>NZ_FTMX01000031.1 GCF_900156045.1 Peribacillus simplex
ACAGGTGCAAATTCTTCAAGTTTCTTGCCTTCAAATGCTGCATATAGGTTGTATCCAACAAGCTCACCCATTTGCCAAGCATTTTGTGCAGTAGGAGCGTATGGACGGCCGCCTTCTGGAGGGAACGCAACGGCACTGTCCCCAACAACGAATACGTCATTATGGGATTTTGATTGCAAATACTCATTAACGGTCGCTTTGCCGCGATCCACTTCAAGGCCTGATTCGCCTACGATAGGAAGAGCCGCAACTCCGCCTGTCCAAACAAGCGTGTTGGCCGTTATCGTTTGTCCATCTTTCAATTCGATTTGATTTCCTTTAACACCCGTTACAGGCAGACCTGTCAAGAATTCAACGCCGCGTGTTTCCAAGCTTGTCATCGCACGTTCGATCAAGTGATCAGGCAGGACCGGAAGGATTTTTGGACCAGCTTCCACAAGCTTGATTTTCAAGTCCTTGAAGTCCACTCCGAATTTTTTGGCGATTTTAGGGAAATGGTCGACGATTTCACCGATTAACTCGACGCCCGTCAATCCGCCTCCGCCGATCACGATGGTTGCGTCCGCTTCATTATTCGTTTGTGCATATGCGCGGATGCGATCTTCGATATGTTTGTAAATCTTGTTTGCATCGTTTACGGATTTCAAGACCATGCTGTTTTCCTCAAGTCCCGGAATGCCGAAGAATCCTGTTTGGCTACCTAAAGCAACAACCAGGGCATCATAAGATAAAGTGGAACCATTGGCAAGTTTCACTACTTTGTTATCGACTGAGAAAGACTCCACTTTGGAAATGATAAGGTCGATATCTTTTCCTTTGAAAAGTTTTTCCAACGGAATGGAAACGGCTTGTTCAGAAATGGATCCGCCTGCAAGACGGTGCAATTCGGTGATGATTTGGTGCGTTGGAAATTGGTTCACCACTGTAACTTGCACTTCATCTTTATTATAATATTCACGTACGGATAAGGCAGACAGCAATCCTGCGTATCCTGCACCTAAGATGACGATTTGTTTTGACATAGTTAATCCCCCGTCCTTACTGATTGAAAGTTTATCAAATTTTTATTGGTTTTTACGTTCTGCAGAGACTTCAAGAAAAGCTTGGGCGAAACGGAAAAGTTTTTGTGCTTGCGGGTCTTTCAACATTCTTAACAGACCAAAAAGACCGATCACGTCATGATTCACTTCAGCACGATCCTTAGCTTCGATGGCATTAGCCGCAAGCCCTTTCACTGAATGTACTACAGGTGTCGCGATCTCAGAAATGGCGCTGACCGTATCATTTTTCAACACATCATCAGTCGCAACCGATTGAGCGAAATCATAAGACTTTGTTAAAATATTCACTAACTCAGT
>NZ_FTMX01000029.1 GCF_900156045.1 Peribacillus simplex
CATAAGAAACTCCTATGGCGGCGCTCCTCGCCGCCACCATCTACTACGAAAATCTAAACTCAAAAATAGAGTCTAACCCATCAACCCCTTGACGATAATGGATGATAACAATACAACCAGGCTGAGCTTTTTTTGGTGGATCTTAAAGAAGATACCCTGTATAAGAAACTGGTTGTGACAGTATGGAAGAACCATTTAGTGTACTGCTAGTACGTATACAAAAATTTTTGTAACAAATCCCCTGTCATATGTATTGTTAATCTTTTATTGAGGTGATTCTCTTATGGAAGCAATGATTGAACGGTGTGCTGGCCTAGATGTACACCAAGAAACAGTAGTAGCCTGTGTATTATTTGGTCCATTAGATAAAAAGCCAAAAACCTCTATTGAAACTTTTTCAACTACAACAACGGGACTCTTAGCTTTAAGTGATTGGCTCGCTACCCTTCAGGTATCCGATGTTGTGATGGAAAGTACCGGAGTCTACTGGAAACCAATATGGAATATACTCGAAGGTTCTTTTCACCTTGTTCTTGCCAATGCCAGACATGTAAAAAATGTTCCAGGGCGTAAGACTGATGTGAAAGATGCCGAATGGCTTGCCAAGCTTCTAAGATGCGGACTTATTGAAAGCAATTTTGTCCCACCAGAGGATATTCGTGATTTACGAGATCTTACTCGTTATCGAAAAAAATTGATTCATCATCGCACATCAGAGCAGAATCGCATTCACAAAATTCTTCAAGATGCTAATATCAAGCTAACATCCGTTCTATCAGACATTTTTGGTGTATCGGGACGCCGTATCCTTGAAGCGATTCTAAATGGTGAAAAAATAGAGACCGATGGTCTTCGAAAAATGGTGGATTGGCGAACAAAAGCAAGTATTACTGACATTGCCAATGCAATTAATGGGCGTATTCGCCGTCATCATCGTGATATGTTGCGTTACCATTGGGAGCATATGAGTTATTTAGAACAAACCATAGAAGAATTGGAAAAACAAATCGATCAACTCCTGTCCCCCTATCGTAAGGAAGTAGAATTATTGGATGGTATACCTGGTGTGAACAAAGCTGCGGCAGCTACTTTTATTGCGGAGATGGGTGTTGATATGTCCGTATTTAAGTCAGCTAAACATCTTGCCTCTTGGGCTGGTGTGAGTCCTGGAAATTACGAAAGTGCTGGTAAAAAAAAACGAGTAAAACCACACAAGGAAATAAAGCTTTAAAAACGATGGCCGTAGAATGTGTATTAGCGACATCACGGCAAAATAATCGAATTGCTTCACATCGAAAAAGGATTACCAAACGGCAAGGAAAAATGAAGGGACGAATCGCTTCTGCCCATTTACTAATAACGATTACTTACAACATCTTAAAAACAGGAGAACCTTATCATGAACTAGGCTCAAATTACCTTGAAGAAAAACAAAATAACAAAGAATTAAAAATGATCGAATACCTAAAAAAGAAAGGCTATACAATCGCTCCATCTGAACAACAAACTGCATAACCAAACCAGTTAATATAACGACAGGTTACATTTACGTCCTTCAAAAAATTAGAATATGGTGGGCTTATTTTGTATGGCCTTTCACGTATATATTTTCATACAAAAAAGCTGCCTT
>NZ_FTMX01000028.1 GCF_900156045.1 Peribacillus simplex
GCAGGTATAGTAAGCAATATTATGGTGATTGTCGTTTCTGCAACGGCAATCGGCTCATTTATCATTCCAAGTTATGACATGGGGACGGCTATCCGAATGCTGCGGTTTCCCATGATGTTATTAGCAGTCATGTTTGGGAGTACCGGAATCATGATTGGTGCCATGACGTTGATTGTCCATTTAATTAGTCTTGAATCGCTGGGAACTCCATATGCGAGCCCATTAGCTCCTTTCCGTTTTGCTGATATGAAGGACTCATTTATTCGTTTTCCTTTATGGAAAATGATTACACGACCAAAAAGTGTAAGGACCATTCAATCCAAACGTCAGGGAAAGCCTAAAAGAAGGTGAGGAAAATGAAAAAATACACTCATAATGAAATCACCCTCCTGCAATATATTTTTTTAATTGTTGGGACCCAAATGGGGGTCGGTTTTTTGTCGCTTCCTAAAGTTGTTGCCGAAAAGGCTGGAACAGACGGCTGGATGGGCCTCATCATTGGTTGGATATTAAGCGTTGCTGCCAGTATTATTATGGTGAAAACGGCTGAGAAGTACCCAAATGACACGCTTTACGATCTTCTTATCCGATTTTTCGGGAAAATACTGGGTAAAGTGGCTATTTTCATTATTCTTGGATACACTTTATGCTTTTCTTTGATGATATTTATTAACACTTTTCTTTATATAAAAGCATGGTTTCTTCCCAATACACCTGACTACTTAATTGTGTTGTTATTTTCAATCCCGGTATTATTTATAGTCAGGAATGGTCTCCGTGTTATTGGAAGATATAATGAATTGATATTCTATATGACGATGTGGCTCCCCGTAATTTTTTTGTTTCCATTAAAAGATGGAAGTTTCT
Organism: Peribacillus simplex; assembly: GCF_900156045.1. Lineage (GTDB taxonomy): Bacteria > Bacillota > Bacilli > Bacillales > DSM-1321 > Peribacillus > Peribacillus simplex_D. The sequence continues at coordinate 868 of NZ_FTMX01000028.1, forward strand.
TGAATTTACTTCCATTGTTTAAAGTTGGTTGGAAGTCAATTTCAGCTACCGTGCCGCCGGTCATTTATTCGTTCCTAGGGTTTGAACTTGTCTTTTTCTTTTATCCTTTCTTAAAGAAAAAGCAATATGCCATTCATGGAATTATTATTGCCAACACCCTATCGATGTTCTTTTATCTCTTTGTAACCATTAGCTGTTTTGTGTTCTTTAGTCCGGATAGCATTACCGATTTTAATCAGCCTGTCCTAAGTATGCTCAAAGTGATTGAATTCCGGTTTATTGAACGTCTTGACGTGGTTATATTGAATATTTTGATCCTTTTTTCCTCAAGAGCCTGGATCTTGTACATGTACTGTACGGTCTTTAGTTTCAGTCAATTAATGAATAAGCAGGATCATAGTTCATATGTGCCCGTTTTGTTAGGTTTACTCGTCGTGGGCACATTTTTTGTTCAACCAACATGGATGGAAGTAACAACCTGGCAAAAATGGGCTTCGAATGCCGGGATTGCGGTAGCATATGTGTTTCCCGTTTTTTTATGGATTTACAGTTGGGGATATGAGAAATTTTCACGGAGGAGATTTTCATGAGCCGAAAAATAGGATTGTGTCTTTTAATCCTTGTAATGTTACTCTCTGGGTGTATGGATGCTACACCAATAGAGGAAGTTAGCGTCTCACTTATTTTAGGCCTCGATTTAGATGAAGAGGATAATTTATTAGTGTATATGTCAAGCCCGATATTTAGTAAAGAGGCAAAAGATAAGGAAGAAGTGTATGAAGTTAAATCATACACCCTCCGACATTCAAGAGAAAAATTTGATGCGAGGGTAATAGGATTAACATCAGGAAGTAAAACGCAATTGCTTTTGGTGGGAGAACGACTGCTTAAAAAGAAGGATTGGTTTGACTATCTCGATCCTTTCTTCAGAGATCCTAAAAATACAGTGTCCGCGCGTGTTGTCGCTGTAGATGGATCTGTTGCAGATGTTATTTTCAATAAACCAGCAGATAAACCACGACTATCTCTATATTTAACAAGTTTAATTGATGCTGCCGCCAAGAGGAATATTGTGAAAGATACGACCCTCCAGGATTTTCACAGACAAATGAAGGACAAAGGGAGAACGGCGTGGATCACCCAAATCAAAAAGAAAAAAAGAATCGAGCTAACAGG
>NZ_FTMX01000027.1 GCF_900156045.1 Peribacillus simplex
GCAGGTATAGTAAGCAATATTATGGTGATTGTCGTTTCTGCAACGGCAATCGGCTCATTTATCATTCCAAGTTATGACATGGGGACGGCTATCCGGATGCTGCGATTTCCAATGATGTTATTAGCAGTCATGTTTGGAAGTGTCGGAATCATGATTGGTGCCATGACGTTGATTGCCCATTTAATTAGTCTTGAATCGCTGGGAACTCCGTATGCAAGCCCATTAGCCCCTTTCCGGTTTGCTGATATGAAGGACTCATTTATTCGTTTTCCTTTATGGAAAATGATTACACGACCAAAAAGTGTAAGGACCATTCAATCCAATCGTCAGGGAAAGCCTAAAAGATAAGGGGAGGAAAATGAAAAAATACACTCATAATGAAATCACCATCCTGCAATATATTTTTTTTATTGTTGGGACCCAAATGGGGGTCGGTTTTTTGTGCTTCCTAGAGTTGTTGCCGAAAAGGCTGGAACAGACGGCTGGATGGGCCTCATCATTGGTTGGATATTAAGCGTTGCTGCCAGTATTATTATGGTGAAAACGGCTGAGAAGTACCCAAATGACACGCTTTACGATCTTCTTATCCGATTTTTTGGAAAAATACTAGGTAAAGTAGCTATTTTCATTATTCTTGGATACACTTTATGCTTTTCTTTGATCATATTTATTAACACTTTGCTTTATACAAAAGCATGGTTTCTTCCCAATACACCTGACTACTTAATTGTGTTGTTATTTTCAATCCCGGTATTATTTATAGTCAGGAATGGTCTCCGTGTTATTGGAAGATATAATGAATTGATTTTCTATATGACGATGTGGCTCCCGGTAATTTTTTTGTTTCCATTAAAAGATGGAAGTTTCTTGAATTTACTTCCATTGTTTAAAGTTGGTTGGAAGTCAATTTCAGCTACCGTACCGCTGGTCATTTATTCGTTCATAGGGTTTGAACTTGTCTTTTTCTTTTATCCTTTCTTAAAGAAAAAGCAGTATGCCATTCATGGAATTATTATTGCCAACACCTTATCGATGTTCTTTTATCTCTTTGTAACCATTAGCTGTTTTGTGTACTTTAGTCCGGATAGCATTACCGGTTTTAATCAGCCTGTCCTAAGTATGCTCAAAGTGATTGAATTCCGGTTTATTGAACGTCTTGACGTGGTTATATTGAATATTTTGATCCTTTTTTCCTCAAGAGCCTGGATTTTGTACATGTACTGTACGGTCTTTAGTTTCAGTCAATTAATGAATAAGCAGGATCATAGTTTATATGTGCCCGTTTTGTTAGGTTTAATTGTCGTGGGCACATTTTTTGTTCAACCAACATGGATGCAAATAACAACCTGGCAAAAATGGCTTTCGAATGCCGGGATTGCGGTAGCATATGTGTTTCCCGTATTTTTATGGATTTACAGTTGGGGATATGAGAGATTTTCACGGAGGAGATTTTCATGAGCCGAAAAATAGGATTGTGCCTTTTGATCCTTGTAATGATACTCTCTGGTTGTATGGATGCTACACCAATAGAGGAAGTTAGCGTCTCACTTATTTTAGGCCTCGATTTAGATGAAGAGGATAATTTATTAGTGTATATGTCAAGCCCGATATTTAGTAAAGAGGCAAAAGATAAGGAAGAAGTGTATGAAGTTAAAGCATACACCCTCCGGCAATCAAGAGAAAAATTTGATGCGAGGGTAATAGGATTAACATCAGGAAGTAAAACGCAAGTGTTTTTGGTGGGAAAACGACTGCTTAAAAAGAAGGGTTGGTTTGACTATCTCGATCCTTTCTTCAGAGATCCTAAAAATACAGTATCCGCGCGTGTTGTCGCTGTAGATGGATCTGTTGCAGATGTTATTTTCAATAAACCAACAGATAAACCGCGACTATCTCTATATTTAACAAGTTTAATTGATGCTGCCGCCAAGAGGAATATTGTGAAAGACACGACCCTCCAGGATTTTCACAGACAAATGAAGGACAAAGGGAGAACGGCGTGGATCACCCAAATCAAAAAGAAAAAAAGAATCGAGCTAACAGG
>NZ_FTMX01000032.1 GCF_900156045.1 Peribacillus simplex
ATGTTTGACTTGCTCATTTGCTTTTTTGATAGTGTGTGCTCACTTAAAATTTAACGTTGGCGCTTTGTTTTGTTCAGTTTTCAAAGAGCAATTTGACTTCTTCGTAAAGAATCAACTTTCATATCATATCAAAGCCGAAAGGGCTTGTCAAGTTTTTTTTGGTGGAGCCTAGCGGGATCGAACCGCTGACCTCCTGCGTGCAAGGCAGGCGCTCTCCCAGCTGAGCTAAGGCCCCAAAAAAATCATGGTCGGGAAGACAGGATTCGAACCTGCGACCCCTTGGTCCCAAACCAAGTGCTCTACCAAGCTGAGCTACTTCCCGATAAAAATATGGTGCGCCCGGCGGGAGTCGAACCTACAACCTTCTGATTCGTAGTCAGATGCTCTATCCAATTGAGCTACGGGCGCATATTAAGATGAAGATGGTGCCGAGGACCGGAATCGAACCGGTACGGTAGTCACCTACCGCAGGATTTTAAGTCCTGTGCGTCTGCCAGTTCCGCCACCCCGGCATAAATAAATAGTGGAGCGGAAGACGGGATTCGAACCCGCGACCCCAACCTTGGCAAGGTTGTATTCTACCACTGAACTACTTCCGCGAACATGCGGGTGAAGGGACTTGAACCCCCACGCCTTGCGGCGCCAGATCCTAAGTCTGGTGCGTCTGCCAATTCCGCCACACCCGCATAATAAAATGGTGAGCCATGAAGGATTCGAACCTTCGACCCTCTGATTAAAAGTCAGATGCTCTACCAACTGAGCTAATGGCTCATATAAACTATTTATATATGCTATATCAAGCTTGTATGAAAATGGTGCCGGCAAGAGGACTTGAACCCCCAACCTACTGATTACAAGTCAGTTGCTCTACCAGTTGAGCTACACCGGCAAGTGTAAAAATGGTGGAGGATGACGGGATCGAACCGCCGACCCTCTGCTTGTAAGGCAGATGCTCTCCCAGCTGAGCTAATCCTCCATATATAACTGCTTGGCGGCGTCCTACTCTCACAGGGGGAAACCCCCAACTACCATCGGCGCTGAAGAGCTTAACTGCCGTGTTCGGAATGGGAACGGGTGTGACCTCTTCGCTATCGCCACCAAACAT
>NZ_FTMX01000025.1 GCF_900156045.1 Peribacillus simplex
GTTCATCCAAAATAATCACAGCTTTGTTACTGGCCATACCAAGGATTGTATTGACCATAACCTTCATCCCAAAAGATGCCTGTTCATACTTTTTGGTTAAATCAAGTTTGAATTTTCGCGCAATTTCTATTGCAAAAGCAATGTCAAACTGACTATGTAATTCGTTTGCCGTCTTGAATAAATCCTTTATACGCATGTTAAAATGTGCAGCATCACCTGCAACAAAATGGACTTGCTCCGGCATATGCATCATATTCACTGGGTTTCCGTTCACTGTGACTTTGCCAGTGCTAGCATTATGGTGACCTGCAATTAATTTTAGGAAAGTGGTTTTGCCTGCTCCGTTTTTACCCAGCAAACAATAAATGCCGGGTGAATCCAAGGTTACGGAAAAGTTCCGTATCCCATCATTTTTTCCATAATTTTTGGTTACATTGGATAGATTAATCATAGTGATCCTCCATTATTAATTTAATTATTTCCTCTCGTGATATACCAATTTTCACCGATTGTCGAATCGTATCTAACAGCTCCATTTTCCGCTCGTTCAATATGATTTGCTTTGCCTCACTGGTTACCGCCATTCCGATTCCACGCTTTTTGTAAAGTACCCCTTTATCCGTGAGAATCCTAACGGCTTTTACCGATGTAGTTGGGTTTACTGATAGGAGCTTAGAAATCTGAGTGGTTGAAATAATCAAGTCATCCGGATTGTATGTTCCAGATAAAATATCATTTTCAATCATCTCTGCAACCTGTGCAAATACGGGTTTTTCAGTTCTCATGGGCACCACCTTTCCCCATTGTTGTATGGTTAATGATTTAAGTCACTAACAAAATTTACAATATACCTATCAACTTGTCAAGTTGAATATTTGAGGTGGGTGCTCTTCAATGTAGGAATAGTATCAGTATCTCCATGATTTAGAAATTAATTGTAATTATCTTGGATTTTTTGCACCAGAACCGAAAATTCACTCTGAGTCATTCCACTAGCTTTTTCAATAACTTGCGAGAGTAGAAAGTAGCCTGTATTACTATATTCAAATGCCGTACCCACTTCAAATTTGGCACTAGTTTTCTTTTCTAATAAACTTAGAGCTTGGTCTACTGTTAATTTATCTCTAAACGAAATCCCTACTTCTTCGGCTAAATCCATATAGTCGAATAATCCACCAGTGTGATGTAGTAGATGGCGGATTGTAACGATATCGGCATATTCACTCAATTGAGGTACATACTTTCTTATCGAATCTTCCAAACTTAGTTTATTTTCTTCTTCTAGCAATAAAATGGAAAATGCAGTGAATTGTTTTGATATAGATGCTAAATTAAATATCGTTTTAGTTGTAATAGGCTCTGTTGAATTAATATCCATGACTCCTACTGCTCCTTTTATCGCATCTTGATTATCATATTGCGCACAAAAAGCAAAACCTGGTGCCTCTTTAGAAAAGTCCTTTAACAGATTCATCATATCTTCGTTTATATTATTCATAATGTCTCTCTTTCTATACTTTGGTCATTTCAGATAGATTTAAAAATCTAGCCTATAATAATATTCATTACGATCTATTTTTCCAGTAAACGTAAACCCGAATGATGTATATAAATTTTTCGCTATTGTATTTTCATTTTCTATCATCAATTCCACACTGCCTACTTTAACACTCTCTTTAAAATAGTTTAAAATAGCTTTGAAACTTTTACGTCCCAAACCTTTTCCCAAGAACTTATGATCAATCATATAACGACATATTGTAACTAAGTCTGGCGTTTTTTCAATATATTCATACGTAAAAAATCCTATTAAATCATCATCATTATAAATTGACATAGGTTTCATAGTTGAAAAATACTTTGACTCTGCTAAGGACATAGCATTACTACATATATATTCTTCATCCAGTGTTCGAGCTCCATCTTTATTACTTGTTAACTCACAAACCTCAATATAATTTTTTTTATCTATTTCTCTAATTGAAATAACCATAATTAATTCCTTCCATATTTAATAATATTGGTCATATTATATAGTTAATTAAGAAAAGTGAACCTTCTTCAAGAATCGCGCCCGATAGTGGAAGAATAAAAAGCCCAATTTCTCAGTATTAAAATTGAGAAATTGGACTTTTTTCGTTACTCCAGAAAAGCGCCCCATAACAGAAGACTTGATTTCAAGACAATATTAATAATGAACTTCCGTATTTTCAATCTCTTTCTACATCAGACATCTTTAATGATTTAGCAAAAGTGGTTACTTAACAAATTCGAGGTTTATGTCACCATTATTTGCACCTACGTCCAATGTTTTATCCCCACCATTTTTAACTTCAGGTAGATTATTTTCACCTTTAGAAGCCTCACTTAAAATTTTAAATACATCATACGAACCTATCACAGTCCCTGTAATATCTCCATTTTTGGTCCTCAATTTTAACGAATCTCCCACCGCCACATTTGATACATTGATATTGCCATTGGAAATTGTTGCATCAATGGAATCTTTTATATTTACATCATTCAAATTTATATCATCATTTTTGGTCTTCATTTTCAATTTTTTGTTAGCCGTTACGTTGGTAACTTCTATTTTCCCTTCATTTGTTATAGTTTCTATAGAACCATCTATTTCTAAGTCAGATAAAATAATATCCCCTTTGGAGGTTTGAATCTTAACTTCGCTAGTAATACCATTTGGAACAGCTATCTTTACAAGATGATGTTCTTCGTCTGTTTGTAATCCTACATAGTCTTTCCATTCTTTATTAGTTTCTAACTTCATTACTAACTCATCATTGTCTGAAACACCAATATCATAGGATTCCTTATCACTTTCGAAATAAGTTATATGAATATCATTGTCTTTTGATTCTTCTAATTCAACCTTTCTCCCTTTGTCAGACAGAGATATTTGCTTTACACTTTCTGCTTCTACGGAATAACTTTTCTCTTCGTATGAAACATCTGAATCAGAACCTGAATCTGAATCTGATGTACAAGCAGAAGTAAAGATTACTACTGATCCAAGAGCAACGGTCATAGACAAAATATTTTTAAAAGATTTTTTCATAACTTACGATACCTCTTTCTACGAATTTAATTTCTATTCTTGTGAGCTTCCAATATTGCAAATAGCTTTATAAAAGATTACTACTGATCCAAGAGCAACAGACACAGACAAAAGATTTTTAAAAGATTTTTTCATAACTTACGATACCTCTTTCTAGCGGATTTAATTTCTATTCTTGTGAGCTTTCAATATTGAAGAAACTTTATATTTCGGGGTTAGTTGAATAGTTACATCTCAACTAAACCCCTACTTAGCTTTCTTAGGAGTAACGCTACTCCCATTGAGTATTAATGACGAGCGTTAATCCATTCTGATACATCCTCAATCACCTGAGAATCAACATGGGCTGGTTTATTGTAAATACTACCGTCAAATTTATCCGCAGCACCGCCTGGCATGAACACATGACTCAGTCCTGGATAAAGTTTGAAACTCACGTTGTTTTTATTAGCCAGCGTTTCTTGCCACAGTTTATAATCCAATTCAGTTGAGAGATGAAAATCAGTTGTACCTTGAATGATAAACATAGGAATCGTAAGATTTTTTGCGATACCAACTTGATCAATTGCATTCAGACTTTTCCAGTAGCTAGTGGGATAGCCTAGCAAAACACCCGATTTGTCAGAAGAAGAGAGTTTTTTAACCTTTTGCACTTCTACTTTCGTCTTGTCCAATTCCGCTTTTTTCTGTTCGGTCGTTAGGGTTGTATCTTGCTCCAATCGCATTGTAGTTTGGGACAATATTGCATCTTCTAAGTGGCGCAAGGTACCCGCCATCGAGACAAAACCTTTTATTTCAGGATTGTCCTGGGCAATTTTTGGTCCCATGACACCGCCCTGGCTGTGACCGATTAGATAGATTCTGTTACTATCTATTCTTTTATCTTTTTTGGCAAGTTGAACAGCCTCCTTAGCATCATACAAATATTCTGCTTCTACGTCAGTGACATCATCAGGATAGGTATAAGAGCGCTTGTCATAACGAATAGTGGCAATCCCCCTATCAGCAAGGCCATGTGCAATATCCGCAAATGGACGATTAAGCCCTGTGCCAATGATAGAATCCATATTATTAGGGCCAGAGCCCTGAAGCAAAATCGCAACAGGTGGCTTTTCTATTCCTTTTGGGAGAGTTAGCAACCCATTCAATTTTTTCTCATTATACCCAACCTTAATCGGAGATTCCTCCCACTTGTCGCTTTGCTGTGGTTTAACTATGAGTGGTTGCAACTGACTTTGAATGTCAGCTACCTTGCCATCCTTTGTATAAACAAAAGTAGTCTGCAAATTATATTTCCGGTGTACTGTAATAATGGATACTCTCCCATTTTTGTCCTTTGATTTAAATGATTCTGATTCTATACCCAGAGAAGGCCCTAATTGAGTTAAAAGATCATTCCACTTAGAAGCGAACTTTTCCTTGGGCAGTTTACTAGCCATCTCATCAGTTACATTTTCATAAAGACGATCGAATTCATGCTTCTGAAACTGTTCTATATAGGCGGCGCTTCTTTTTTTCAAAGTCTTTTCATCAAAACTTTGCGTGCCTTGAGTAGAGTTTATATTTTTCGCTTGAGAAGAGTTTTGATTTTGCGAATGTTCATCAGGCTGTGAAGTGCAAGCGGAAAGTGAAGCTACTATTACGCCCGCAATAATAGGTTTGAATAATTTAGTCATAATCATATTCTCCAATAATCTTTAAGTAGTAATTTCATCGTGTATGCAGTGGGACTATGGAAGTGGAGTTGCACCGTAGCTAGCTTATATTCCATTCATTCCAAGCAAGCTACCTCTTCCTTGTTAGTTAGATTCAACAGGATATATCGGAAGCGCATTCCATCATCTTTATCAAGTTTGACATTCTTCTTGATACCTAACTTTTTTGGCCCCACCATCTCGGATTGTTTGTTAAATAATATTTTGTTTTTATATTTATGATTTAAATTCTTTTGCGACTTACGGCCAACACACATAAAATATAGACAACAACAGATACCCCAAGACAACTTGTAATTTGAATGGCAGCATTTGGAGTAAAGATTAGAGTGTCGAATATCGAGACCAATACTTTCCGAAGGGAAGCAATAGGTGTAAATACACAAATGACAGCCACAATCATAATATCCGTAAGCCAACCATACCAAGTGCCCTGGATCGTAGTTAATGTGTGAACAACTAGAGCAACCATCAGCATAAATACAAATTGACGAACAAAGGCAATAATAACACCGTTATTATCCCAACCAAAAACACCAAATGGGTTGGCCACAAAGCTATTACCTACCGGTAGTAATTTATCCAAATAAAGATAACAAAGCACCGTAAATAGAGAAATAATTAGGGCGAAAACAACATAATTAATAACGCTGCCCTTCATATAATCCAACTTCTTCACATTAAAATTCATAATTTTCTCGAAATTCCTTGCGGGAATCAGCATCGCGCTCAATATGATTATGATATAGGCATAAAATCCAAAACTAAGAGAAAAGCCTCCTTCATTAGATTTGTTGAATATATTGTTGATCATATAGCTAATTAGTTGTAAGCCAATCAATGCTAAAAAAATAAAGTAAGATAATTTGACCTTCTTAAAATTCAATTTTGCTACAGCAAGTGCATTCATCTTGATTCCTCCTAATTTATCTTTTCCTCCACCAGAACTGATTATTCTTCTCCAACAAGACTAATGAAAAAATCCTG
>NZ_FTMX01000024.1 GCF_900156045.1 Peribacillus simplex
CCTGAAAGATGATCAGGTTGATAGGTCAGAGGTGGAAGCATGGTGACATGTGGAGCTGACTGATACTAATAGATCGAGGACTTAACCAACGCTTTAAAAAAATGAAATACCTTCTTATTATCTAGTTTTGAAGGAACAACGTTCCTTACATGTTTGGTGGCGATAGCGAAGAGGTCACACCCGTTCCCATTCCGAACACGGCAGTTAAGCTCTTCAGCGCCGATAGTAGTTGGGGGTTTCCCCCTGTGAGAGTAGGACGCCGCCAAGCCATTTAAAAAGATCAGCCATCCTGGCTGGTCTTTTTTTGCGTTATAAAATCAAAAAACTGCAAAAATTATGAGGCCCCATTATTTCTATATATACAGAAGTTGTTATATCATCATCCTTGAGAGAGACTGAAATCGAAAGGGTTCTCATTTTATATTTAGAATCGTTTTGACCCATCCTCAACTTAGGATATAAGCGAGATATTCTTCCAACTTACTTAGGAACGAGGTATTCAAATCGACTGCAAATAACTGGAGAATTGGATTTAAATAAACAGCAGTTCATATATTTTAGCTAAAAAGAAATTTATTCAGAAACTGGTAACTAAAAAGGTGGAGAATATCGAAAAGGAAGGGAGCCTTCATAAATAATAAAATAATTTGTGCCACTGTAAATATAAGTGTTCTTCATCTTGTATGAACAATAACAAATCAAAGGTATGGCTAACTTTTAACGTAAATAGGATCCAAAATGAGCACTTCGGAAATTAGAAGTAATGAGTATGAGGCTCGCTTTATAGTTATTAAGGACTGATTCGGAAGTTTGACACAATTAAATTAGCGCAGTATAATAGTTTGGTAGAACGATATACTAAAGAAAGTTAACTAAATAACTTTAGCGCAAGAGCTAATCCAATACCTTTTGAATTTAGAAACTAATCGTTCAATATTAGTATAACGATATACCAATATTATTGGTAGAACGATGTACTAATATTAACTAAGATTAGTAGAACGATATACTAGTTTGCGAAAGTTAGTAGAACGATGTACTAGTGTAAGCCGGTTAACCTAATCAAGTTTATTGTTTTTATTTAGTACGTAACTTGTTTCTTAAATTTATGGTATGGGGCAAGGGGGAAACTTCTGAAAGGCTTAAGAATCAAATTGTATTTCGATAACTTTTTTAATAGGGGTGTGTTTCATGAAAAATCCATTTATAAAAATGGCCACAGGTTTATATATTAGCTATTTTATTTTAGGCATGATCAATATTATCATTGGGTCAAATATGGAAAATTTATCCGAACAATTAAATACAAGTGCCTCAGGGATAAGTTACTTGGTCTCTGCAATAGGAATCGGTAAGTTAGTTTCCTTGTTTTTCGCAGGTAGACTGTCGGATAAGTTAGGAAGGAAGCCGTTTGTCGTTTCAGCATCTTTTATCTACCTGATCTTTCTCATAGGTATACCTTTGGCTCCTAACTATACATTGGCATTTATATTTGCTGTGTGTGCTGGTGTTGCAAACTCATTTTTGGATGCTGGTACGTATCCAGCACTAATTGAGGCTTTTCAAAAGAAAGCAGGTTCCGCAACTGTATTAATAAAAGCATTCGTTTCAGTCGGTGCCGCACTTCTACCATTTATCATGGCGTTCTTTATGGCTAGAGATATGTTTTACGGATATACATTCTTCTTAATGGCTGCTGTTTACCTTGTTAATGGATTTTTCCTGCTTAAGGTTTCATTCCCGGATCATAAAGCTCAAATCCAGACTCAAGATGATGAACAAGCTGTGCCGGTTCAACACCAATTCCTCTCAAAACCGAAGTTTGCTCAGGAGGGGGTTGCCGTCATACTATTAGGCTTCACATCAACTGCTTTATTCATGCTGGTTCAAGTCTGGCTCCCGAACTTTGGACAAGATGTATTGGGGCTAACTCAAGCTAAGGCTGTTCAATTGCTTAGTTACTATAGCATTGGCTCCCTTGTTTCTGTCATATTACTAGCAGTTCTATTGAATAAAGTAATTAAGCCCATTACCGTCATGATTATTTATCCGATCATTGCTGCATTATCTTTATTGTCACTCCTATACATCCAACAACCATTTATAACTGTTTTGAGCGCTTTCTTCATAGGGCTTTCAACTGCAGGGGTGTTCCAATTGGCCATGACAATAATAACAGAGTTCTTCCCTGCCAATAAAGGGACGATTACTTCGTATGTAAACATTGCAGCTAGTTCAGCCTTTATCATCATACCTTTCGTTACAGGTATCATTTCTAAGAGTGCTGGTTTAACTGCGGTCTTCTTGTTTGATGTGGCAATTGCGGTAGTTAGTATTTTATTGGCCGTATTCGTTGCCTATCGATACAAAAAGGTAATTAAGGTTTCCAATTAAACGGTTTTAGCCGAAAAATCAGCGGGGCATGAATCTCCACTGAAGATAATGATAAAAGGGGGAAACATCCATGAAAACAATCACGATCAAAGACGTAACGATCGGAGAAGGGGTACCAAAGATCATCGTTCCACTGATGGGAACAACTGAAGAAGAACTGCTTAAAGAAGTTGAAACGGTAAATGCGCTACAGCCGGATATCATTGAATGGCGAGTAGATGTCTATGAACAAGTCGAAAGCTTAGAAGCCGTTTCGGATATGATTTCTAAACTTAGAAGTGCTGTACCCAATACTTTGCTGCTTTTCACTTTTAGAAGCCATAAAGAAGGCGGGAACAAGGAAATCAGCGATGAATATTATTTCCAACTTCTTCATGAAGCAATTGGAACGAAGAATATTGATCTTGTCGATGTGGAATTATTTTTTGAAGAATCATCAGTGAAGGAGACTGTAAAGGCAGCTGAGGAAAATGGCGTATACGTAGTAATGTGTAACCATGATTTCGATAAGACACCAGCAAAAGAAGAAATCATTTACCGATTGCGTAAAATGCAGGAATTTGGCGCCCATATTCCAAAAATCGCTGTAATGCCCCAGACGGTGGGTGACTTACTCGTTTTATTAGATGCAACTTACACGATGAAAACAAAGTATGCCGATCGTCCATTCATTACGATGTCAATGTCGGGCACAGGCCTGGTCAGTCGATTATCAGGTGCGGTGTTTGGATCTGCTTGTACATTCGGTGCCGGAAAAGAAGCATCTGCCCCAGGACAAATTCCTGTTGCTCAATTAAGAGATGTATTGGAGATCATTGATCAAAACATTTAACTCATAATTCCTTCCAAGAAGGAGTTTATATAAAGTTTAAAAATCAGGGGGAATAGAACATGGAAAATTTAGGACGAATTAATGGGAAAACAGAATTAGTAGGATTGCTGGCAACACCTATCGGACATTCTTTATCACCTGCCATGCATAATTTGGCTTTCGATAAATTAGGCTTGAATTGCGCCTATTTAGCATTTGAAGTTGGAAATGAACAGCTGGAAGATGCAGTCAAAGGGATGCGTGCATTAAATGTGAAAGGATTTAATGTATCCATGCCTAATAAAATGAAAATCCTTCCGTATCTTGATCAATTGGCAGACAGTGCTAAATTTTCAGGAGCCGTTAATACAGTTGTCAATGTCGATGGAAAGTTCGTGGGGCACAGTACCGATGGAATGGGATATACTCGGAACCTAAAAGAACATGGTATAGATATTAAAGGCAAGAAAATGACTCTTATCGGTTCTGGTGGGGCTGCTACTCCAATTGCCATTCAATCTGCGTTGGAAGGTGTGGCAGAAATCAGCATTTTTGCTCGTGATGATGCTTTCTTCCCGCAAGCAGTAGAGAATGTACGGATCATCAATGAAGATATGAAGCACTTAAATGTGAAAGCTAATGTATACCCTCTTGAAAATGTTGAACAATTAAAGGCTGAAATCGCAACTAGTGATATTTTGGCAAATGGAACCGGCGTTGGCATGAAACCACTTGAAGGCTTAAGTGTCATTCAAGACGAAGCAATGCTGCGTCCTGATTTAATCGTAACCGATGTTGTATACATCCCACGTAAATCTAAACTTATGGAACAAGCTGAGGCTGCCGGTGCTACAGCCATTAATGGCCTTGGGATGATGCTTTGGCAAGGTGCATTGGCCTTTGAATTATGGACAGGACAACAGATGCCTGTTGATTACATCAAAGAGCAATTGTTTGCAGAATAAGATGATTCCACTCTGGAGATTATTCTCCATTTTATCGTAATAGAGGTTTAGTCATAATCGATGTGCATCATCGTTATATGATTACCATCAAATGAGTGCAGAAACCTCGGAGCTAAGAAAATGCAGGGAGTGAAATCCCTTGTTTTTCTTAGCATTTTTTTTTTGAAAAGTGGTTTTCATGTAAATGGATAACATAAAGGGGAGGCTTTAATGTAATTACATTTTGCATTAAAGTGTTCTAGGGGAGAAACACAACGTGATTTATTATAGGGGTGTAATAATGAAAAATCAGTATTTTAAAGCGGCATCTGGCATGTATATTAACTATTTTCTGCTGGGGATGGTAAATATAATTCTCGCCTCAAACATGCCCTCTTTAACAGAACAATGGGATACGGACTCTACTGGCATCAGTTATCTTATTGCAGCTATAGGAATAGGAAGATTACTCACGTATGGTCTCTCGGGAGTATTATCGGATAAATTTGGAAGAAAGCCATTGGTCATTGTCTCTTCGGTTATAATGGGAGTTTTTTTAATTGGGATTCCATTTTCCCCCACATATGAAATGGCCTTTGTATTTGCTTTACTTGCGGGAATATCCAACTCAGCCATGGATGCTGGTACATATCCGGCGCTAACTGAAATGTTTCCTGAATCTGCTGGTTCCGCCAGTGTTATGGTCAAGGCTTTTGGTTCACTTGGTGCAACCATCTTACCATTACTCATCTTGTTTCTTACTAGGAACCAATTATTTTATGGGTTTTCATTTTTATTACCGGCTGTCATCTATTTCATGAATATGTTTTTTATGTTGTCCGCTTCATTTCCAAAAAGCAAATCCGATGCTGTCAGTCATGAGGAGGGTTTGCATATGAACAGGTTCATAACTGAACCTAAATTTTGGAGCGAAGGAGTCGCGCTAATCATAATTGGGTTTACATCAACTGCGTTATTTACAGTTTCGCAAATCTGGTTACCGAGTTTCGGCCAGGAAGTTGCAGGGATGTCATCTTCAGGTGCAATTAAATTATTGAGCTTTTATAGTGTTGGATCTCTAATTTCCGTCTTGCTATTATCCATCTTATTAAACAAATGGATTAAGCCCGTGACGGTGATATTGCTTTATCCAATGATTACTTTACTTACGGTAATCATCATATTAACGATACATTCACCTATTGTCTTAAGTATTAGCTCCTTTTTCCTTGGAGCATCGACAGCTGGGATATTTCAATTAACCATTGCAATAATGACTGAACTCTTCTGGAGGAAAAAAGGAACTGTAACGGGGATCGTTGCGACGGCATCCAGTTTGGCGAGCGTCATTTTACCAATTGCAACGGGCTTGATCGCTAAGAATGGAGATATATCGCATATATTTCTTTTCGATTGCTTTATTGCAACGATAGGAATCCTAGCTGCCGCTTTTGTTTATTACCGGTATAAAAAATTGACACAGCACCAGACCATATTTAACCATGGCTAAAATATTGAAGGAGTATTAAAACTCCATCTTCTAGAACTAGGGTGGCGTTTTTGGGGGCTAATGAATATTGGATATAGATGTATTGGAGGGATTATTAATCGATGAGATGACCATGTTCCAAAAGCAAGGGTGTAATAATGACAGTAACTATATTATTATTATAGTAAGAACATGATAATAATAAGTACATCAAAAATACATTCAAGATGGTGATTGAACTATGAAACAATCCAAAAAAGGCCGGGTCACGCTGCAAGAGGTAGCGAAACATGCTGGGGTATCTACATCCACTGCTTCCCTTATCGTTCGTAATAACCCCCGAATATCGGAAGCGACGCGAAAAAAGGTATTAAAATCCATGCATGAATTGGGCTATGTTTACGATAGAATTGCAGCAAACCTAAGGTCGCGGAGTTCCGATACTGTAGGAATCATCATTACCGACATATCAAATACCTTTTTTTCTGAATTCCTGATAGGCGTTCACGATGCATTGGATGAGGTCGGGTATACAGTGTTGCTGGGGA
The DNA here is from genome assembly GCF_900156045.1 of Peribacillus simplex. GTDB lineage: Bacteria > Bacillota > Bacilli > Bacillales > DSM-1321 > Peribacillus > Peribacillus simplex_D. The sequence goes on from NZ_FTMX01000024.1 coordinate 6,187, forward strand.
CTACATTCGACTCGGTTGCCAAGCAAGACCATCTCCTTTCGACCATGATGGAGCATAGGGTGGGAGGCCTGATTCTTTGTCCTGTCTCTGAAAGCTCACAAGATACAATTGAACGGTTAAATGAAATTGACACGCCTATGGTCCTTGCTGTTAGGGAACTACCTGGAGTGAATAGTGACTATGTAGGCATAGATTATCCAGAAGGAGCCAGGATCGCTGTTGATCATCTCCTTGGAAAGGGGCATAAAAGAATTGCGCTCCTTGGTGGCATCAAGGAATCTTCTACTTGGATCGAGAGAATGGAAGGATACCGTGAAGCTCTTTCAAGAGCTGGATTGGAAGTGGATGAATCGTTGGTGATAGATAGTGCCCCTACACGGGAAGGAGGGCTGGAGGCTGTATTGAAAGTACTGGAGAATCCTAATCCGCCTACGGCGATTTTTTGCTTTAGTGACTTAATTGCCTTCGGTGTTATGCAAGGATTAATGATGAAAGGATATACACCTGGAAAAGATATAGATATCGTAGGGTTCGATAACGTTCCAGTCGCAGAAATCTATCATCCTCCGCTAACGACCATTTCCTCATTCCCTAGACGTATTGGAAAAGAGGCAGCGAATCTTCTGTATCAGCAAATGGAGAAAATTGAACGTGAACAACAGCGAATCATATTGAATCCGGAACTCATTATTAGAGAGTCTTCCTAAAAAAGAAAAATAAAAAGGTGATTAGTTTACAGGAGGCTAGGTATCCATACCGCTGTACCCTTTTCATCTTTTCTATTATTCTTTTATTGGGAACATTGATTACATAACAAAAAGGATGGTCTTACTTAAGCGGTTCATAAATATCCCAGGCCACTTTCAATGAATCAACTATGAAGTCTGCCACTTCATCAACATCAAGATCATTGGTATTCACTTTTGAATGATGATAGGAGTATATTTCTTGTCTGGTGTAAAAGAGTTCTTCGATTTCCTCAAGGGACCGACTTTGTAAAACAGGTCTACTATCAATTAATAAGCCGATTCTCTCTTTCCAGTATTCCCAAGATAAGTCCAGATAAAAGACAATGCAATTGGATAAACAGATATTCCGTATATCCTCTTGTAAAAATGCCCCGCCTCCAACTGAAATGATTTTCAATTGTTGTTGACTGAAGCTTTCAATCACACTTTTTTCTTTTTCGCGAAAGGCTTTTTCGCCAAACTTCTTGAATATTTCTGTAGCGGGCATATTGAATTCTTTTTCAATTTCTTGATCTATATCAATAAAGTCCCTATATAATTTCCTTGCTACTTTCTGTCCGATCGTCGTCTTTCCTACCCCCATAAAGCCAATAAAAACGATACTTTGCATCCTCAAAGATGTGTTTTTATTAATCATTTATAAATCCCTCTCCCAACTATTTTTATAATGATTAAAAGTCTCTCCTGAAATTTTTAAAATATATTTATTATAGTACAAGAAAGTAAAATTGTAAAAAAATTTTTTAATATTTGGACAATGAAATTCCGTGATTTAGAGGTATATTTTAAATCAATCCATTCGAAAGGAACAATCAGTTTTCTTTATCGATTTATAAATCTAACTATACGTCCATCCAGTTTGTTATTGCCGATCCCTATTACTTGCAGGTTTTATGGATTTTGCTTAAAGCATTATTAGGTTGAAGGGGAATGTGTTAAAAATGGGTCTTTGATTTAATGAAAAGGGCGGAGCGATGATTTTGTTCGTTTATATGTTTTAAGCGGAAGCCAAGGGACGACGAGTGCATTTATTCCTATTAAGTGATTAAATCATTTAACAAAGAAATGTATTGACTTTATATTGGGAAAGGATTAATATAAATAAGCACCAACTAAGACAAACGAAAAACTTCATCACTTTCGGCAGATTGTTGAAAGAAATAACTATTGACTTCTTACTATGAAAATGATAAGATGAAATGGTCGCTGAAAAACACAGCGATTTAAAATAAGTTAAAAACTTCGCAGAAGTTGACAACTAATCAATAAGATGTTATGATGAATAAACAGCCGTTCGAAAGGACGATTGTGAAATTGCTCTTTGAAAACTGAACAAAACAAAGCGCCAACGTTAAATTTTAAGTGAGCGCACACTATCAAAAAAAGCAAATGAGCAAGTCAAACATT
>NZ_FTMX01000010.1 GCF_900156045.1 Peribacillus simplex
CCGATTATTTCTTATCAGGCAAAGAAGACCAGTTTACGGAAGGTAAAAACAGACGCTATCGATGCGTACCAGTTGTGTGTGCTGTATTACAAAGAAGATTTTGAACCTCATAAAATTAGAGGAATTCAGCTATTAGACCTTCGGAATTTGTCAAGACAACAGGAAATCGTTACGAATATGTATGTGGAAGCTAAACTTCAGTTTCACACCATTTTAGATCAAGTGTTTCCTGAATACCGGAAGGTTTTTGGGGATCTATATTCGAAGGTTTCTTTATTGATGTTAAAGGAATATCCCACTTCAGAGGCGGTATTAACAGCCGGAGAAAGTAGACTAGCAGAGAGTGTTATAGAGTTCTGTTCTAGCCGATCAGGTGAATGGGCATGGGGAAAAGCCAAAAAAATAATGGATTCCGCATCTCGAAATCCATTTCAAAAAAACGTGTATGAAAGTCACGTAATCAATCTTCGTATGTATATTGAGTTGCTTTTTCATTACCAGGGACACCTTTCTGATTTGGAAGATCGTATAGTGGCCCTGGCAAATGAAATGGAAGAATATAAGATCATCCAATCGATACCCGGTATAGGAGAAAAAATCGCAGCCACGATTATCTCTGAAATTGGTGAAATCGAACGGTTTAATCATCCGAAAAAACTGGTTGCCTTCGCTGGAGTAGATCCAAGTGTTCACTCTTCGGGTAAGTTTACGGCAACCATTAATCATATTACTAAAAGAGGTTCGAGCATAGTACGTCATTCTCTGTATCTTGCCGTACTATGCGGCATAAGAAGTTCAAGGAACAAAAAGCTTAAAGAATTCTATGATAAGAAAAAATCAGAAGGAAAACCTGCCAAAGTGTCAATCGTTGCCTGTATAAATAAGTTGCTTCACTGGATTTACGCTTTATTAAAGAGAAAAGAAACGTTCCTAGATTTAGCCTAATTAACGGTTTTATGAAACAGAGAAAAATCCTTCCAAAGGGTTTTGGAGGGTAATTTGGCATGGCCAAAAATAGTATATCATAAGGGAAATGAAAATTTTAGAGAAAGATATTGACATCCTATTAGCTGGTTTAGCTTAAGATAGGAACTGTCTTAAAGGCAGTTTTTTCTTTATGCAACTAAAGGGGCAGGATAGTTGAATAAGGGGTATTTTCAAATAGTTAAAAATATTACTTTATAGATAATTAAGTTGTTTAGTTTTGTTTTAGAAATGCAGTATCCTCTTGTGATGGGAGGTTATTAAAGTTGTCTACTTTAAACAATATTTTAGGAATAATAAAGCTAATTATTTTAGGAATAATAAAGCTAATTATTTTAGGAAAAAGAATCATATATCTTAGTCCCATTTCATTTAATTCATCTAAGTGTATGTGTATACATCTAATATCACTCATACGTAGTATAAGTATAGGGAGGACAATAGATGAAAAAAGAAAATGTATTAACCTCCTACCTTATCAATTTAGGAGAGGAAGTATTCAAGCTATTACTAGCGAGAGGAGCCAAAAAAGAAGATGCAGAAGATATAATTCAAAACACCTACTACAAAATTTACACGCTATTGGATAAATTAACAGATAGCAATATACGTCCTTGGTTTTTTAGAGTATCACTTAATCAATATATTGATTTGAAAAGGAAAAAGGAGCAGCAGAAGCATCGAAGCACTTAAATTGTAAGCATTTGGATACAGGGATAGCTGTTTTTTTTCCTTTATCAAGAACGTTTGTTCGTATATAATAAATATAAAGGAGCGATCTTTCTAATGGGCAAAATTCGTGATAGAGGAATCATTAAATGGCAAACAGCATTGATATTACCAGAACATAAAGCATTAAATAAAAAGGAGAATATGAACGATTATTTCTTAAATAAAAAACCTGTCCTAGATGAATACCAGGTTGAAGAATTTGAAAACAACATTCATTACGCGATGGAATATCATTTACCAATAAGTTTTAGATTGCATAACGAGGGGAATCCAATTGAAGTGTATGGATACTGTGTGTATATTGATCCTGTCACGAAGGAGTTAAGTATTCAGAGGAAAGATAGTACATTTAAGAAAATTAAATTTAATGAAATTATTAATGTAATCGTTGAGGATTAAAAAAGCCCTTCTTAAAATTCAAGAGGGCTTTATACTGTTTGAAGAATTAACAAAAAGGCACAGATATATAGGAGTATACAAATGGAGATTCAGATTGAGGTTCAATTGTTTGCGAACGATGCTAAGTTCTTACAGTCCGGTAGTTGTTCAGTAATAGCAACTGACTTTAGAAAAGAACCGGAATGGACTGCTGCTGTATCAGCTTATGAGTGGATAGAAAAGATAAAAAGCTCTGTTCGCTATCCAGACGACTTTCAAATTATCAGTGTTGTTTACAACGGAGAAAATGACATAACAGATTTAGTAAGAAAGGTACGCCCTAAAATAAAAGATGATTTACCTTTTTAATATTAATCAACTAAAAATATAATTTAGGGATCTCTTTAGAGGTTCTTTTTTTGTATCTTATCTAAAGACAGTTACTATTTCTAATAACCTAGGTTGTAAATTATAGTTTTACAAGGTGGGGCAACAACCAATAAAATAAGCCCTGAGGAATAAAAATATGAAACAATTGGAGACTCTATACTTTTTCTGTGGGAAAATGGGAGCAGGAAAAATCAACTAAATCAAAACAATTGGCTATGGAAAAACATGCGGTACTGTTATCTGAGGATGAATGGCTTTCATCTCTTTATCCCAATCAGATCACATTATTTGAGGACTATCTTAAATTTTCAGCGCAGCTCAAGCCGATGGTGAAAAAGCATGTACAAAACATATTAAGTGTTGGTACAGATGTAGTGATGGATTTTCCAGGTAACACTCAAAAACAGCGAAAGTGGTTTTTGGATATAGCGTCACAGGTCAATGCAAACCATCAACTAATTTTCCTTAATTTAAATAACAAGCAATGCTTACGTCAAATTGCACAAAGGCGTAACGAACAACCCGAAAGAGCAGCTTTTGACACGGAAGCGACGTTTATTCATGTTACTCAATTTTTTGAAGCACCAGAAGCATCCGAGGGTTTAAATATTTTAGAGTTTAGTGGAAAAGAATAACAAGGAGTTCAACACAGCGTTATAGTACCAGAAAAATAATTAGATGAACTAAACCGCCCATAGAAACCCCTTTGGAATTCCACAAATCAGCTAATAGAAAACCGTTATTTAGTAATCGGGCGCAATTATTGAATAAGAAAAATGGCATTACATATAAGTCATATAAAATATTTAATGCTATTTTAATTTATCTATTTTTTTTAAAATTAGGTCTTGATAAGTATGTTTTCCACATGCTTTTTTTGATTTATAAATTATTTCGGAGCTGATTTAAAAATTTATTTGCTGCTCTTGAGAATGGTTGATGTTTTTTCCATATGATATTTAGTCCGGCCTCTAGCTTAGGTGATAACGGCCGAAAACAAAGTTCACTATCTTTTGAAGTGTCAATAAGTTTATCAATACACATAGCGAATCCGATATTTTCCTTTACCATAAGAGAAGCATTGTAAAGTAAGTTATAGGTACCAACAATAGGAAGGTCTTCAATATCTTTACCAAACCATCCCGCTATTTCATTACTACCCGCTGTTTGGCGTGAAATAATAAGCGGTTTATCGATTAGATCTTTTGGCTCAAGAATAGGCTTATCTGCCAAAGGACTATCCTTTCGCATAAGTACACCCCATGTGTCTATTGCTGGCAATTGTATAAAATTATATTTTTGCTTGTCTGCTGGTTCGATGACGATACCAAAATCTAATAAACCACTATCTAATTTGGCAGTAATGTCATCTGCATTGCCACTATAAGTGTGAAATTTAATTTCTGGACAAACAGTAAGCACTTCTTTAAGTGTTTTAGCGATTATGGTCATCGCTTCCGTTTCACCGCCACCAATATATATTTCTCCGCTTATAATTTCTTCGGGTTGGTTAAAATTTGATGCTGTTTTATCTACTAAATCAACAATTTCTTTTGCCTTTTCTAACAAGTACATACCTTCTTCTGTTAAGCTAATTCTCCGGTTTCCTCTTATAAATAAGGTAGTCCCCAGCTCTTTTTCAAGATCGCTTATTTGTCTTGATAAAGTTGGTTGAGACAAATGTAAGTAGTCTGCTGCCCCCGAAATACTTTCTTGATTTGCCACTGCAATAAAATAGCGTAGTACGCGTATATCCATAATATCCCTCACTCTTATGCTTTTTATGTATATTAAAATATTTGATATAGGTATTTGTTATCAAAAACATATCATCTTATACTCTTATTAACAAACATAAATATGAAAGTTGCCAAGGAGGGAGAAGATAATATTGGAATTGAACTGTATTATGAAGAAAAGCGGTAAATCTAAATTCCTATTGATCTTAATATTATTATTAACTGCTTGTAGTAGTGAAAGTATTGTAGAAGATAGAAACAACGAAGGAAATTTAGCAAACCTTCAAAGCAATAATGCAGTTGACAGCAAAAACAAAATTAATGAACCAGAAAGTAAAGAGCCAACCATTGAAAGTGAAATGGAAAAAAAGAATGGTAAGGAGAATAAGATGAGTGATCTAAAAGTGAAATTAAAATTTGCAAATGAAGAAGTAACTGTTCGTATGGATAATACCCAAACTAGTCAAGATTTTTTATCATTACTGCCACTTACATTAACATTTGAGGATTATGCAGGGACAGAAAAAATTAGTTACCTACCTAGAAAATTAGTTACGGAAGGAGCTCCTGATGGGGTTGAAGCTTCTAGTGGTGATTTGACTTATTACGCTCCATGGGGGAACTTAGCTATATTTTATCAAGATTTTAGATATTCAAATGGGCTGATTAAATTAGGAAAGATTGAATCTGGTATAGAAAAACTAGCAAATCTTAGCGGCGATTTTGAAATAGTGATTGAAAAAATGGATTAAGGTAGTGTAGCTATTTCAATTATAGAGTAATCGATCAGCCAGAAGATACCATGTAAATGAATTTACTATTGGGGCAACAAATTAACCTTGGTAATACAGGGGGAATTTTGGATTGATTTCAATGAAAGGAAGGAGAAATGCAAAATGGATACGCTTCAATTAAATAATAACGTAACAATGCCACTCCTGGGATTTGGTGTATTTCAAATATCAGATTTAAATTTATGTGAGCAAAGCGTTTTACATGCTTTAAATACAGGTTATCGAATGATTGATACAGCTGCTAGTTATGGAAATGAAAATGCTGTTGGAAATGCAATTAAGAAAAGTGGAATTGCAAGAGAAGAGATTTTTATTACTTCAAAAGTTTGGATTCAAGATGCAGGTTATTCAAAAACGATGAAATCTTTTGAAAAAACACTGCAAAATTTGAATACAGACTATCTGGATCTTTATTTAATTCACATGCCGTATGGTGATTACCATGGCAGTTGGAAAGCGATGGAAGAATTATATCGTTCCGGAAAGATTAAAGCGATTGGCGTGTGTAATTTTCTTGAAGATCGTTTAGTCGATCTAATATTGAGCCATGAAATTGTTCCAGCTATCAATCAAATTGAAATGCATCCGTTTTGTCAGCAAAAGAAACTTCGAACTGTTATGCAACATTATGATATTAAAACAATGGCGTGGGCACCTTTTGCAGAAGGGAATAACGGTATTTTTACGAATTCAACTTTATCCGAAATCGGTGCAAAGTATGGTAAGAGTCCAGCCCAAGTAATTTTGAGATGGTTAAGACAAAATGCGATTATTACTATTCCCAAATCAGTTCACCTCGAGCGAATTCAAGAGAACTTTATGGTAGAGAATTTTGAGTTAAGTGAAGCAGATATTTCTCAAATTGAAAGTATGAATTTAGCAGAGAGCTTGATATTAGAAATTCAAAGTTTAGATGAAGTTTATCGTCTCCATGAAATTAAATTTGAACAATAGTTTTATTCAATATGACTTGGTGAAGTGTGTTAGTACTGGAATTTATTCAGTCGTATGAAATTTACGTCCGGATAGAGTGAATTTTACAGCAAATCATCTGTGTTGAACAATTAAGGGAAGTGGAAAGTTTTTTATGAAGGATTCTAAAGGATTATTAATATTTATATTAGCGGTAGGTGTTTTCGGAATTCTTAATACCGAAATGGGGGTTATTGGTATACTCCCTGTTTTGGCAGATCACTTTAATGTGAGTGTTTCTACAGCTGGTTTATTGGTAAGCCTTTTCGCATTAGCCATTGCCGTTGCTGGGCCGACACTTCCGTTAGTTTTTTCAGGTATCAATCGAAAAAAAGTCATGTTACTCGTCTTAGTTATCTTTATTATTGGAAATATTATTTCTGTTTTTACAACAAACTTTACAGTTGCTTTAATAGCTAGGGTGATTCCGGCTTTCTTTCATCCAGTTTATGTGTCAATGGCTCTTTCAGTGGCAGCAGCTTCTGTCAGTCCGAATGAAGCACCAAAAGCAGTTTCTAAGGTATTTATAGGGGTTTCGGCGGGAATGGTATTAGGCGTGCCGGTAGCAAGTTTTTTAGCAAATGCGGTTTCACTTGAAGTGGCGATGTCCTTCTTTGCTATTGTTAATATCTTTACTTTAATTGCGACTATTCTGTATGTCCCTTCCATGCCAGTGAAGGAAAGACTTTCTTATGGATCACAGCTCAAAATTTTAACAAAAGGGATTACTTGGCTTTCCATACTTGCCGTAATTTTTTTGAACGGTTCAGTGTTTGGAATCTATAGTTACTTAGCTGAGTATTTAGGTGTGGTAACGCATATGTCACCCAATTTAATTAGTATCATGTTATTTGTTTATGGAGGAGCGAATATCATTGGGAATATTATTGCAGGTAACTTACTGACACAATCTCCTATTCGTACCGTTTTATTTTATCCAGTTGTACTAACTGCACTTTACCTAGTCTTCTTCTTTGTAGCTGAACTTACGATCCCTACAGTAATTATTATTTTGATTTGGGGAATTTTTGGGGGGATTGGAGGGAATGTAAATCAATATTGGATTATGACTTCAGCACCAAAAGCCCCAGATTTCGCTAATGGATTATTTTTAACTGCTACTAATTTAGGTACCACCATTGGAACAGCAATAGCAGGAATTATTATTGCACAAATTGGAACAAAATATATTTTATTCGTAGGAGTAATTGCATTAGTGTTAGGTTTTATATGCGTGTTACTAAGAAAATCTCTGTATAAATCTACTGAGTCCTAAAAGTGATAAAAGGGGGTATGAAAAATGAAATATACAGTTATCACTGGTGCTAGTTCAGGAATTGGATATGCAGCTGCTTTGGCTTTTGCAGAACGTGGAAAAAGTCTTATATTGGCGGCTCGCAGAGAAGAAAAATTAGAAGAATTAAAGGATAAGATTAAAAAGATAGATACAAAAATAGATGTTATTGTAAAGCCTGTTGATTTATCAGTAGCGAAAAACGTTCATGTCTTTTATGAATCTTTAAAAACATATGAGTTAGAAACATGGATTAACTGTGCAGGGTTTGGGAATTTTGCTCCTGTAAAAGAACAAAAATTAGATAAAGTTGAATCCATGCTACATGTAAATATTGAAGCAGTGACCATTCTTTCTTCCCTGTTTGTGAGTGATTATGAAAGTGTGGAAGGTACACAACTGATCAATGTCTCCTCAGCAGGTGGCTACATTATGATTTCTGATTTTGTAACTTATTCCGCAACAAAATTCTACGTAAGTGCGTTCACAGAAGGTCTAGCTCAGGAGTTAAAAAGTAAAGGTTCAAAAATGCAGGCGAAGGTTCTAGCCCCTGCTGTTACAGAATCAGAATTTGAACTGAGTTCTTTGGATGTAGATGAGTTTCAATATGAAGGACGATTTTCTAAGTATCATACATCCAAAGAAATGGCTGGTTTTATGTTAGATCTTTATGATAGCAACAAGACAGTAGGTATTGTTGACGAATCAACTTATGAGTTTCATCTGAAAGATCCAATTTTTCCTTTTAGGGTGTTTGACAACAAGAAGTAAAGAAGCGTTAATCATACACAAATTCGGATTTTCCCCAACATAGATGATGACGTATCTAATTTACGCGTATTTTTATATTCAACAATCGGGCGAGATTCTTTAATAAGAAACGCTTTTCTTAATGAACAAGATACATTCGTATATAAGGTTGACCAGTAAAAATTACTGGTTGACTTTTTTAAATAGAATCTATTATATCAGTAGCCAGGATAGGACGTACGGGTGCGTGGGACTTGATCGCTACGGGAATCGGGGCAGGTCCTCGAGATGGTTTCATGCTTTCCGTTTCGGAAAAAACTGGGTTATCGGTCAGCCGGGTAAGAATCGTTGTCGAGAGCCTCATCTTGATATTCGGGTTCATCCTTGGGGGTCCAGTTTTTATTAAGACGTTTGCCTATACCTTTATTCAAAGCCCAATCTTTCAGTTTTCCATGAAGCTAATGCGTTCCTATATCGCTAGTTTGGAGCGGAAGCAAAAGGGACAATTTGAGCTTCCATTATAAATTGGAAGGTGGATTCAAAATGATACAGATATTGATGTACGAATATTTGCTGAGATGATTATCGAAATACTCAACTATTCATATGAAGATTTTAAAAGGGATTTGGGTTTTGAAAAAAGAGTGACTAAATGATGAAAAAAGAAAAAAAATAAAGGCAAAGAAGTTTTTTTCAAAGGGCATAGTGAATGAAATTTGTGATTCAATCTTATCTGAGCTAATTTTTAACATCTTAGCTCTTACCTCAAGAATAATAGTTCGTTTGGCAAAGAGTTTATTTTAACTGATTGAATAAGAAGTACTTCTTATAGAACTAACAGGTGCGTTCGTATTATAAGGTTAGCCAGTTTTTACTGGTGGACCTTTTTTAATTGAATGTATTATACCGGTAGCCCAGGATAGGTAGTACGGATGCGTGGGCGTTGATCCCGTGAAATTACGGGGCTGACAAAAATGTAAGCCCGTATCTGTCAATCCACTACAGAGTACTTAGCTTTTACTTTCTTTATCGTTATCTAGTTCTTTTACACCGGCTCTGACTTTGTTGATCATACGACTTCACCCCAATCATTCGAATGGCTTGTATACTAGCGTTTCAACTTGTTCAGCTATAAAAACTATGTTATTATCACAGTATAATTTATGATCGCGATCATATAAAAATTTAATAACTTAAAAACTAAAGATACATGACCCGTGTTATGTTAAATATGTAAATATAATTTGGATTTATCTTTTACTATTGGACACACAGTCCATTAATGATTATATGGTGCGAAAAGGGAGGGGAACTTAATGGCCAGAAGTGATATACAAATTGAGCGAATGTTAAATTATTTTATTGATGCAACAGCCAAACTAATAAAAGAAGAAGGAATCAAAAATATCAGTATAAGAAAAATTGCAAAGGAAGCAGGATACACAAGTTCTACTATCTATAATTATTTTTCGGAGGTTTCTCACCTCATATTTTTTGCTGGAATGCGCTTCCTAGATAACTATAATGAGGATTTACCAAAATATACTGCAAGAGGTAAAGATCCATTAGAAAAATATTTATTAGGATGGGAATGTTTTTGTGATCATTCTTTTAGGGAACCTGAATTATATCATGCAATATTTATTGCCGATCTAGGAGAACATCCGGAGGAACTCTTAAAATATTACTCATCCATATATAAGTCAGATACGATTCAACTTCCGGAAGAATTAGAGGGAATTCTTACTGAGCAAAATTTAAGTAAAAGAAGTAGATCAGTTTTAGAAAAATATGCAGAAAAAGGGGTATTTAAGAAAGAAGACGTTGAAAAACTTAGTGAAATAACCATCTTGATATGGCAAGGTATGATTACATCACTCCTTAATAATCGGGTAACTTATACATCTGAAGAAGCTTCAAGAAAGACAATGGAATATATCCATGATGTAACATTAAATACGGCAAATATGTTAGAAAGTAAGTAAATAATCTTATTATTAAGAGGCAGAAAAACAGTTTTGTTTTTCTGCCTCTTTTATGTATCAAACTTGAGGGGAGTTAAAAAATAGAAAATTTTATCTTTTCAGATATTTACAAAAACTTCAAAACGAATTATACTTTGGTTAAGAAATCGCGATCATTAAAATATCGAGATTTATAAAGAGCTTTCAAAATAGCGTGTGCAGAATATAATTTAGTGATCATGAAAGCTAACAAACGTTGATTAAGAGAGGAGTTTTTAAAATGATTAATGCAATTGACGAAAAGAGTGTTACAGGTTCGACAAAAACAAAACAGCTGGTTATTGATTCCGATGTGCATTCGTATTTAAGTTCACTTGATGACCTTGTACCATATTGTAATGAGTCTCTTCAAAAGCGTTTGAATATTGGTAAATTTAAAAAGCAAGCATTTGAGGGGAAGCTAATCTCTGCAGCAGAATTTCGCTTCCCGGAATGCAGGTATATCAACCCCGTTTCGGTTGTACGTGGAGATGCTTTTTCACCAGAAGGGGCCATCCCGGGGTCTGATCCTGAATTTGTAGCTAAAGATTTGTTTGATCGTTCAAACACACAGTATGGAATTTTAAATTCATGTAATGCAACAATGGGTGCTTTTCATAATATAGATGTCGCTAATGGATTTAATGCAGCTTTTAATGATTGGCAATATGAGAATTGGATTGAAAAAGACAGCCGGTATACGATGTCTATGCTTGTCTCACCTCTTGATCCCGTGGCAGCGGTAAAGGAAATTGAAAGAATCGGGAAAAAACCAGGCGTTGTAGCAGTCAATTTACAAACGACTAGTATTCCATTCGGCAATAGACACTTTTATCCTATTTATGAAGCAGCGGAGCACTATGGACTGCAAATGCTGATACACCCAGATTCCGAGGCCTCAGGGGAGAACGGCCCAGCACAAGCAGTAGGACCAGCATCAACTTACATGGAATGGCATACTTGCTTAGGGCTGAATGCGCAAAGAAATATTGTGAGTTTAGTTTGTGAAGGGATTTTTGAAAAGTTTCCTAAACTAAAATTTGTATTTGTAGAATATGGTGTCGCTGGAATTGTACCGCTTTTGTGGAGAATAGATAAAAATTGGAAGACTCTTCGTGAGGAAGTGCCGTGGTTAAAAGAATTACCTAGCGAATATATTAAACGAAATGTCCGCTTAGGAACACAGCCAATTGAAGAACCATATCGTCCAAAGGATTTATTGGAAATCATCCAAATGGCTGGGATTGAGGATATGCTTCTTTACTGCAGTGATTATCCACACTGGGATGGAGATGAAGCAGAACGAGTATTTAATACTTTTCCAAAGGAATTAAGAAATAAAATCTTTTATGAAAACGCTTTAAATACTTATAATTTCAATCGACAGTAGAAAGGAAAATGAAAAATGGGTGAATTAAAAAGCGTTACAGTTTGTTCATCAGAGGATTTAAAACCTGGCCAACGACAATTAGTAAAAGTTGATGGATCAGAAATTGCCATCTTTAATAATAATGGTCGTTTATATGCTGTTCGAAATAAATGTCCGCATCAAGGAGTATCAATGGTATATGGTTCGATAGATGGCACTATGTTACCAAGTGATCCTCATACGTATCAATATGGAAAACACAATGAGATTTTACGCTGTCCTTTACATGGATGGGGATTTGATATTAAAACGGGGGAATCCTTGTTTGATGCGAAAAATTGTAAATTAAAGACTTATGATGTAGGTCAAGAAGGGGATTCTATTGTTTTGTATCTTACTAAAGAGCCGAATACTTTTTCATTAATTGAAACCCACGCTTGCAGTGTTTCGTAAAAATTAACATAAAAGTTTTTTACTGCCATAAAAAGATCGTGATCTTTTTATGCATCATGATCTTTTTATGAAAATATTATATTTTTACTGGATCTTTGCAAAAAAAACTGGCATGTTTCATCGCGTATGAAAATTAGTGTTGAGAAATTAATTTTTCAAGGTTAATGGTGCATGAAAGGAGTGGAGAATTTGCTGTGGAGTGAATTGAAAACAAAGATGGAAGAACGGCCAATGTTTGGTTGTTTTGTCACTTTTCCATCTCCTGGTTTAACAGAGTTCATAGCTCAAATGGGTTTTGACTTTACATGTATTGATAATGAACATGGAGCAATGGATTACATAGTTCTAGAAAATATGATCCGTGGGTCTCAATGTGCGGGGGTACCTTCAATAATAAGAACGCCTGCTAATCGATCAGAATATATTCAAAAGGCATTGGACAGCGGTGCAAATGGTATTCAAATCCCGATGGTTAATACACTTACAGAAGTAAAAGAAGCGGTAGATGCAGCATACTATCCTCCTTTTGGTAAAAGAGGATTCGATTTTTTACCAAGAGCCTGTGACTACAGTTTATATCCTAATAAAATGGATTATATGCGAAAAGCTAATGAACAATCGCTGGTTATTCTGCAAATTGAAACGGTAGAAGCTACGGAAAACCTTGAACAGCTTTTAACGCTAGAAGGTGTCGATGTCTTTTTTATAGGTCCTTTTGATTTAGCTGTATCAATGGGATATGCACATGACCCAAGACATCCTAAAGTCATACAAATCATTGAGCGATGTATCACCCTGATTCAGAAAAAAGGAAAAATAGCTGGTATGTATGTTAGTGATGCAGAACAAACAAGGCAAGCTGTTCAATGGGGAGCCAGCTACATTTTAACAGACTTAACTCAAGCCATGACACAATGGTCAGAACGGTATTTACAAAGTGTAAAAAAAATTGAGACCACTAAATAGCGATATAGAAGACATTTTAATTTATTTGACAATCGAATGTAAGGATACGTTCATGGGTATTTAACTGAACAGACGGCCTTATATCATGAGGAGTGAAATTGGTGAAACATCAACTTTCATGGAAAGTCGGGGGTCAGCAGGGAGAAGGCATTGAGAGTACGGGAGAAATTTTTTCCAAGGCTTTAAATCGACTAGGCTATTTTTTATATGCATACCGCCACTTTTCATCTCGAATTAAAGGCGGCCATACAAACAACAAGATTCGAGTGAGTACCAGCAGATTTAGTACAATTGCTGATGATCTAGATATATTAGTAGCTTTTGATCAGGAAACAATTGATTTGAATTATGACGAGCTTCATAGTGAGGGCATTATTATTGCTGATTCAAAATTTAAACCCGTCAAACCTGAGGATACGGAAGCAAAATTTTTCGCTGTACCATTCACCGAAATGGCTGCAGAACTCGGTACTCCGCTTATGAAAAATATGGTCGCCATTGGAGCGACTTGTGCCATCATTAACCTCAATCCAGCCGTTTTTGCGGATGTCGTTAAAGAAATCTTCAGTAAAAAAGGCAGCAGTGTCGTTCAGAAAAACATGGAAGCAATCTATCAAGGTTATACATCCATGCGGGGAAGTTTAGGGGATGTGCCGCCTCCACTAGCTCTAGCTCAGGCAGATGGGCAGCAGCGCCTATTCATGATCGGCAATGACGCAATTGCACTCGGAGCACTCGCGGCAGGAGTCCGTATTATGGCGGCGTATCCAATCACGCCTGCTTCTGAGATCATGGAATATCTCATTGATAAACTGCCTGAAGTGGGTGGGGCAGTCATCCAGACAGAGGATGAAATTGCTGCGGCCACGATGGCAATCGGCTCTAACTACGCCGGTACCCGTTCGTTTACCGCCTCCGCTGGTCCGGGGCTTTCTCTGATGATGGAAGCTATCGGATTGTCAGGAATGACTGAAACGCCTCTTGTGGTTGTCGATACACAACGAGGGGGGCCTTCCACTGGCTTGCCCACGAAACAAGAGCAATCAGATTTAATGGCGATGATTTATGGCACCCATGGTGAGATTCCGAAAGTAGTGATAGCACCGAGCACCGTTGAAGAGGCTTTCTACGATGCAATTGAAGCATTTAATATCGCTGAAGTCTATCAATGCCCCGTTATATTACTGACTGATTTGCAGCTTTCATTAGGAAAGCAAACTGTTGAACCATTCGATTTCAATAATATAGAAATTCGCCGTGGAAAACTGAAAACAGATGAAATCGAAGTGGAGGATGAAAAAGCGTATTTTAAACGATATGAATTGACGGAGGATGGTGTGTCTCCACGAGTGATACCGGGGACAAAAAATGGCATCCATCATGTGACAGGTGTAGAGCATGATGAAACAGGAAGGCCTTCTGAAGTGTCAGCTAATCGGAAGCTACAAATGGATAAGCGCATGCGTAAGCTAGACCATTTACCAGAACGTTTTCCAAATCCTATTAGGGTGCATGCGCCTCATGAAAAGCCTGAGCTTTTGCTAGTTGGGTTCAATTCTACAAGCGGAGCAATCGAAGAAACAATGAGTCGTTTTGAAAAAGAAGGGATAAAAGTCAACCATATGCACATTAGGCTAATCCATCCGTTTCCTACCGCGGCTGTATTGCCCTTTATCGAAGCTGCTGAAAGTGTGCTTGTGGTAGAGAATAATGCCACCGGTCAGTTAGCGAATTTAATAAAGATGAATGTTGGATATATAGATAAAATGAAGAGTGTATTGAAATATGACGGAAATCCATTTCAGCCAATTCACCTTTACAATGCAAGCAAGGAGCTGTTTGAACATGTCCACAACTACGTTTAAAGATTTTAGAAACGATGTAAAGCCAAATTGGTGTCCTGGCTGTGGTGATTTTTCTGTTCAGGCAGCGATCCAGCGGGCTGCAGCCAGTGCAGGACTCACACCGGAAAATATGGCTGTTATTTCGGGAATTGGCTGCTCAGGTAGGATTTCTGGTTACATTAAATCGTATGGTCTTCATGGCATTCACGGGCGTTCACTGCCAATTGCCCAAGGTGTCAAAATGGCAAATCGAGATTTGACAGTCATTGCTTCTGGCGGCGACGGTGATGGCTACGCAATTGGGTTGGGCCACACAATCCATGCGATGCGCCGTAATATCGATCTCACTTATATTGTAATGGATAATCAGATATATGGACTGACAAAAGGACAGACTTCTCCACGTTCTGCTGCTGGATTTGTAACAAAGTCGACACCGCAAGGCGCAATTGAAAAAACCCTGTCGCCCATGGAATTGGCTGTTTCAAGCGGAGCAACATTTGTAGCTCAAAGCTTTTCTACCGATTTAAAGGATTTGACTGCCATTATTGAAGCCGGTATAAAGCATAAAGGGTTCTCGTTGATAAATGTGTTCAGCCCTTGCGTCACCTATAATAAAGTAAACACATATGACTGGTTTAAAGAACACTTGGTCAACCTGAATGAAGTTGACGGGTACGATCCTACTAGCCGGGAAATGGCTATGGAAACTTTAATCAAATATGAAAGTCTTGTGAAAGGCATTATTTATCAAGACAAAGATCGTCCATCCTATCAAGATCTCGCAAATGGTTATGCAGATCAATCACTGGCTCATTCCAACATTGAACTTGATCCGAAGTATTTTGAGAAACTGATGAGTGAGTTTATTTAAAGAATGGATTGCAGGCGGCGATTTTAGGATACTCACCTTAGCTTTCTAAATCCTTTTTGGAAAGGGCCGAGATAAAACAGAAGTTAGAGAGGGGAAAGACGAGCAAGGATGGCTAACTATACGATTGTAGATAAGGAAACTTGTATTGCCTGTGGAGCTTGTGGTGCTGCAGCTCCTGATATTTATGATTACGATGAAGAAGGTATTGCGTTTGTCATATTAGATAATAATGAGGGAACGGCTAGCGTACCTGATGAATTCGAGGAAGATATGATAGATGCTTTTGAAGGATGTCCAACCGACTCTATTAAATTAGCACCTGTGCCTTTTGATGGTAATCCTTACTGTGAAGCGTAACATCCAGAGATACTTTATCAGTAAGGAAAAAGATCTTAATGGAATCACTAGCGATAGGGATAATATAGTAAGTCTTATACAATTAGCAGCAAAAATGATAGGGGAGTGAAAATTGGGGACAAATAGTTTGTTACAATCGATTCCATCCAAAATGAAAGCTGTAGTTGTTACAGAATATGGGGGAGTAGAAAAGCTTGAGGAACGGAAAGTACCTGTACCCATTCCTAAGGAAAATGAGGTACTCGTAAAAATCCATGCTTGTGCTGTAAATAATTCAGATATTTTAATGCGTGAAGGTGGCTACGGAACTGATGCGAAATCCACCGAAAAAGCGGGTTGGAAACGGGAGGCTATTTCTTTTCCGCGTATTCCTGGAACAGATGTTGCGGGGCAAATCGTAGCGGTCGGTGCCAATATCAATCCAACATGCCTGGGAGAAAAAGTAGTGTTATTTCCATTTTTCTCTTCAGCCCCTGATGGTTTGGAACATATGGCAGATGATATAACGTTAATGAGTTCCGAGTGTGACGGTGGATATGCCGAGTATATTACATGGCCTAAGGAATTGTGCAGACCCATGCCGCTGTCTAGTTATGTTGAAAGTTCTTCTTTTATTGTTAGCTGTTTTACTGCATGGCATATGCTTGAAAAAAGTAAAGTTGTTCCTGGAGAAAAGGTTCTTATTACTGGGGCTACCGGAGGGGTTGGTTCCTATGCAGTTCAAATCGCCTCAAAAGTATTTGGTGCAAATGTCATTGCACTGGTAAGAGATCTATCCTTAAAAGAAAAAATGATGGAACTGGGAGCAAGTGAAGTTTTATCGTACAAATCAACAACTTTAGCAGATGATGTTATAAAGGCTGCAGGTTGCAAGGTGGATGTTGTACTGGATGTGGTGGGGGATCCTTTATTTTCAACTTGTTTGAAGGTACTAAGAAATGGGGGACGGTTAGCAATATCTGGTGCTGTTAGTGGGGCGATTACACAGCTTGATATCCGTACAGTTTATTTAAACCACCTTTCAATAATAGGGTGCACGTTAGGTACTCGGAAAGAATTCAATCGAATGCTGGATGCGATCCGGGAAGAGAAAATTAAACCCCTTATCGATAAGGTTTTTCCATTAGAAAAAGCGCGAGACGCTCAGGAATACTTTAAGAGGTCAGAAAAATTCGGGAAAGTAATATTGCAAAATAAGCTAGGGAATTAATTCAAATACGAGGAGGGCTCTCTATATGAATAGAGTAGTGTCTAATAAAATTAAAGATCTTGCAAATTATTTAATTGAAGCCGAGAAGAGTCAAAAACCGAATAACCCATTAACTGAAGTGGAGCCAGATTTAACATTAGACGAAGCTTATGAAGTTCAGCTTCAAGTGGTTCAGGATAAACTATCACAAGGACTAAAAATTGTTGGTAAAAAAATTGGTCTAACTTCTCGTGACATGCAAATCATGTATGGCATTGATACGCCGGATTGCGGTCATTTATTTGAAAATATGCTGGTTGAAAATAACCATGAGGTATCCTTTAAAGATGTCATCCAGCCGAAGATCGAATGTGAAATCGCCTTTGTGTTAAAGAAAGATTTAAAGGGTCCGAATGTTACCGTTGAAGATGTTCTTCAAGCAACCGATTATGTTCTCCCTTCTATTGAAATAATCGATAGTAGAATTAAAGATTGGAAGGTGAAATTGCAAGATACGGTAGCGGATAATGCCTCTTCTGGTCTTTATGTCCTTGGGGATAAACCTGTTTCAGTGGATGAATTTAATCTTCCTGATATCACCATGAAAGTGTATCAAAATGGTCAATTGATGAAAGAAGGCGTAGGAAAAAACGCTATGGAGCACCCTGCAGCTTGTGTTGCATGGCTTGCCAATAAATTGGCAGAGTTCGATGTGGTATTAAAAGCTGGAGAAGTGATTCTTTCTGGAGCCCTTGCTACTACTATTGATGTTGTACCAGGTGATGAATTTACAGCTGTATTTGAACATTTAGGAGAGGTGAAAGTTACATTCACAAAATGATAGGAGCTATCTAATTAAATAGGACTCTAAACAAACTGTGAACTTTTGCTTTTAAGAGGGGAGCTTTACTTGGTATTTCTATCGATCTTAGGTCCAATGTTTATTATGGCGGTTATTTCTGTAATTGGATATTTTATTGCAAAAACCAATGAAATTACAGGTGAATCAAAGCAGCTGCTTATAAGTATTATGATGAATGTAGCGGTTCCATGCATTATTTTGGATGGTGCTTTTAAAACCAAGGTAGGGAAAGAGTTAATGTCTCAGATGATTATTATTTTTATTTTTTCAATAATCATCAGTTTATTATCGTTACTATTAGGATGGATTTTTGCAAGGATTTTTAACTATTCTCCTATTAATGCAAGGAAAATGGCTTTTATTGCTGGATTGGGGAATACGGGTTTTATTGGGATTCCTTTATGTGCGGCAATATTTGGTCCAAAAGGGGCTCTACTTGCAGCAGCATTTGATACAGGTGTAGGCATTGTTTTATTTACAGTAGCTATTGCGTTTTTGCAAGAAAATTATCAGTTTTCATTTGCATCTTTAAAACAATTGATTAATCCCCCAATTATTTCAATAGTTATAGCCTTATTTGTTATCATTGCTGAAATTCAACCGCCAGAAATTATTCAACAATTAAATGGGATGTTAGCAAATTTAGCTACTCCTCTTGGAATGCTTTACATTGGAATTCTTATAAGGATGATGCTTAAACAAAAGGGAACCATGTCAATTAGTAGATTGACAGGACCTATATTATTGAAGTTAATTATCTTCCCAGTTCTAACAATAGTAGTTGTGGTGTTTACTAACTTTTCCATGTTGATGAAGCAAGTAATTATTATTCAAGTGGCAATGCCTACAATGACAATCGCACCCGTATTATTAGCACGTTATACACAAGATGAAGAAATGGGGGTAAAGGCAGCGGTTTATTCAACAATTTGTGCGATCTTGACAGTTCCCTTTATTGTTTTCTTAGGAAGTAAAATATTTTGAAAATTTATATTTATTAAAAAATAGAGCTGGATTACAGAGAGGATTGATTTGATGACCGTGAAAGCGGAAAGTAAAACATATGTTAATTATATAAATGGTGAATGGAAATCTTCATCTACTAATGAAGTTCAGGCTAGCATTAATCCGGGTAATAAAAACGAAATCGTTGGGTATGCTTCAAAATCAACAAAAAAAGATTTGGATCAAGCAGTTACATCGGCTAAAAAGGCACAAATTGCTTGGAGAAAATTATCGGCCCCTGCAAGAGGAGAGTATCTTTATAAAGTTGCAAATGTATTAGAGGCACGATTAGAAGAAGTGGCAGAAACAATGACAAGGGAAATGGGAAAAACATTACAAGAGGCGAAAGGTGAAACGGCACGTGGTGTAGCCATTCTTCGCTATTATGCCGGAGAGGGAATGCGTAAAGTAGGAGATGTAATTCCTTCTACAGATAGTGAAGCATTTATGTTCACAAGTAGAGTGCCGCTGGGGGTTGTGGGAGTAATTACACCGTGGAATTTTCCCGTCGCGATTCCAATCTGGAAGGTGGCACCGGCTCTTGTTTACGGAAATACAGTTGTATTAAAGCCAGCAACCGAAACAGCTGTAACAGCAGCAAAAGTAATCGAATGTTTCCATGAAGCGGGAATGCCAGCTGGTGTTATTAATATGGTTACAGGTTCAGGTGCCATTATTGGACAAGGCATCATTGATCACCCTGATATTAATGGTATCACATTTACTGGTTCAGATAGTGTAGGAAAACGGGTTGGTCAAGGAGCGCTTGCACGCGGAGCTAAATACCAGTTGGAAATGGGCGGGAAAAACCCAGTGATTGTCGCTGAGGATGCTGATCTTGATCTTGCTGTTGAAGCAACAATAAATGGCGGCCTTCGTTCAACAGGCCAGAAATGTACGGCTACTAGCCGCGTTATCATTCAAAGCTCTGTTTATAATGTATTTAAAGAAAAGCTGCTAGCTAAAGTAAAAGAAATAAAAGTAGGCGAAGGATTGAAAAGTGACACTTGGATGGGGCCGTGTTCGAGTGAAAGCCAATTAATTACGGTATTGGATTACATTGAAAAAGGAAAAGCGGAAGGTGCAGTGCTTTTATATGGTGGAAGTAAATGTGAAGCTATTGGCTTGGAGAATGGCTTTTATGTACAACCGACTGTATTTGAAAATGTAACCTCTAACATGACAATTGCTCAAGAAGAAATTTTTGGACCTGTATTGGCATTGATGGAAGTGGAAACGATGGAAGAAGCATTAACAGTGGCAAATGATGTAGAGTTTGGACTTAGTGCGTCCATCTTCACAACAAATATTCAGAAAATGCTTTCGTTCATCAATGAAATGGAAGCGGGCCTCGTACGCATCAATGCTGAGAGTGCCGGAGTAGAACTCCAGGCACCATTTGGCGGGATGAAAAAATCCAGTTCTCTTTCACGTGAACAAGGTCAAGCGGCGATCGAATTTTTCACAAATATTAAAACAGTATTTGTAAAAGGGTAATATCCTTTAGTCTGTCAAAGTAGGCCATGCAAAATGGAGTAGAGAAGGAGTTGCAAGTACACTATGCAGTCCTGGCAACTCCTTCTCCAATCACACGCAAAATTGCAGCAGACATTTTGCGTGTGATTGGAGAAGCTCTTGATAAGAGTAATGGTGTTCCACGTTAAAGCTGCTTTTTTAAACTAATTAAACGGACCTTAGGTTCGGAAAAATGTAAACGCTTTAGCCATGCCTGGGAGATTTTTCGATGCTATCGCCGTAGCTCCAAACTTATCCGTTCATAGGATTGGCCTATGTGTTCCCAGTTCGCGCGGCACAAAATATTAATAGCTTACTAGGAACCTCGCCCCTTCAATGTCAAAGAAAGAAGTTCACGACTGTGGTTTCTCATCAGTCATGGTGAATTTATAGAGCGACTCACTTAAACTCATTTAAAAACTATATCAAGACTTATTAAATTACAGCCATTTTAATAAGTCACAGGAGGGAATTTATGAGTAAGGTCCGCACAATGGAAGAAATGCCGTTAAGTCGATTTCATTATAAAATGTTTGCATATGCCAGTGGGAGTACTTTCCTCGATGGGTATATTATCGGAATTGTTGCGGTAGCACTTTCTGTCATGCAGACTCAACTTGATATGTCTGTAACCATGATAGGTCTGATTGGAGCGGCAACTCTTGCGGGTATGTTATTTGGTGGAATATTAGGAGGCTATCTTACGGACCTTATTGGCCGGAAAAAGATGTTTCTCATTGATATGCTTGTCATGGCCATTGTGTCAATCCTTCAGTTTTATGTCAATGATCCCATGCAGTTGGTCATTTTACGATTTATTTTAGGAATTGCGGTAGGGGCAGATTATCCCATTGCAGGAGCCTTAATGACGGAGTTTTCACCGGCAAAAAACCGTGGTGCCTTACTTGGAGGTCTTAATGGACTCTGGTATGTCGGTTACGCGAGTTCCTTTGTGGTCGGTTATCTTATGTTGTCCATCGGTGAGGACGGTTGGAGATGGATGCTTGCAAGCAGTGCGGTCCCAGTAATCATCATGCTTATTTCACGCTTAAATATGCCAGAATCCCCTCGTTGGCTGGCCAGTAAAGGAAGGGAAAAGGAAGCAAACGCTATTGTGCAGAAAATATTCGGGGAACATGTCATCATGTCGGCCGAACCAGAGACTAAGGAGAAAACCACCTATCTCGATATATTTCGAAATGGCTATGGGAAAATGGTCATTTTCGTGACAGCTTTCTATTCGCTTCAAGTCCTCCCCCTCTATGGAATAAATACCTATATTCCTGAGATCCTTGCACAATTTGGTTTTGCTAATGGAACGAGGGAATACCTGGGAGCGGCGGTCATTAATATCATCTATCTTATCGGCTTGCTTCCTGCCCTTTACCTTGTTGAAAGATATGGAAGAAGACCTACACTCATTTGGGCATTTTTCGTATGTTCCATCTCTTTATTCGTACTGGGAGCAACCTCTGGATTGAATATGCCATTTATTTTCACCTTAGCTCTCTTTGTAATCTATGGAACGTTTAATACCGGGATGGGAGCCCATTGTTGGATCTATCCGAATGAGCTTTTCCCAACCCATATACGGGGAACGGCAGGGGGCTTTACCACAGGAGTGGCCCGAGTTGCCTCTTCCATTGGTACGTTTTTCTCTCCGGCCATTATGGCGAGTTATGGGTTGTCAACTACGTTGTATATTTGTGGGGCGGTACTTTTCATTGGATTCTTAGTCTCTCTATTCATGGCTCCGGAAACCAAGAATATGAGTTTAACGGAAGCTAGTTCCCTCAACAAATCCAAGGATATAGAGCAGGACAGCTTCGCATCGGAAAAAACTGCTAATTAAAAGGGAGAACCATTGTGGAACAGCAGAAACAAGTTCTGGATTCACCGTACAATAATGGTGAAGAGGCTGAGATCCTGAAAACCGGACTTGTTTCTGTTTTCCTTTCGATTGAGTCAAAGCAGAGGCGATGCATCATGAAGCGAATGGCTTCCCTTGGCATTCCGACATGAAACGGGTCGATGATAAAGGTTCGGGTGAGCTTCGTAGAACCTCAATATGCATTTGTATTATTAGATAAAAACAGTTAGTTTTTAATAAATTTAGGGAGAGGTAGCTTTGAAAATACTTCAATTTCTAAAAGAGAACGAGCTCCGATTAGGTGTAAAAACATCACATGGTATTTTAGATGTCAAAGATGCGGCAGATAAGCTAGATAAATCTACATCCGTATCACTTCAGGAATTGATTCTCGAGGGTGAAGAGGGACTGGGAAAAATCAACAGCTTAGTTCACCTTGCTCTTGAAGGCAATCGAATCGAATTATTTGTGTCTGAGGGTACACTTACATATGCACCTGCTGTAAGCAATCCCGAAAAGATAATCTGTGTAGGTTTAAACTATATGGACCATGCAAAAGAGTCAAATATGGATACGCCGAAGTCTCCTGTTTTATTTAGTAAATTTAACAATGCTCTATCTGCCCATTTTGAGACTATTTCAATCCCGGAAGAAGCAAAAAATATGGATTATGAAGCAGAGCTTGTCGTAGTAATGGGGAAAACGGCTAAAAATGTCTCTGAAGAAGATGCTTTATCTTATGTTTTTGGCTACAGTGTTGGAAATGATGTTTCAGCCCGTGATTTGCAATTTAAATCTGGTCAGTGGTTATTAGGAAAAACACCGGATGGATTTGCGCCGGTCGGTCCATATATTGTGACAACTGAAGAAGTTGATCCAAATAACCTTGCAATCGAATGCCGGGTGAATGGCGAAGTTCATCAAAAGGCTAATACTCGGGACATGATTTTTAGCTGTGCCTTCTTGATTAGTTACATTTCCCAATATATAACACTGAAGCCGGGTGATCTTATTTATACAGGAACTCCCGAGGGGGTAACTTTGGGCTATCCTGAAGGGGAGAGGGCTTGGTTAAAGTCCGGGGACGAAATGGTTGTTGCAATTGAATCGTTGGGCGAATTAAAAAATGTCTTAAAATAAGAGAAAGAACACTGGATTTGAAAGTTTTCGGCGCTTGCATGTGAAAAGGAAAAACCCTCTGGATTAATAATTCAGAGGGTTCTTGCTTTCCAATTATATAGTTTCACGCTTTTATTCTATAAAGCCTGGGTTGCCTTACTGGCAACCTTTTATGGTTAGTAATGAACTTAAAATAAATCGATTGTACTTCTTTTACTCTTTTGTTTAGGTCATTTTAAGTAAGAGACGCTACTTTGCTCTTTTCCTTTTCTCCCATAATGCTTGTACTGTGCAACGGTTGAATACGTGCATTTGGATCAATGTAGGATTTTGCATTATTTACGGCTGTTGGGGCCTCTCCAAAACCAGCTGCAATTAACTTCACTTTTCCAGGATATGTAGCAATATCACCAGCTGCATAAATGCCTTTAATATTTGTTTCCATTTTTGAATTGACTATAACTGTATTTTTCTCAAGTTCTAAACCCCACTCTTTAATCGCACCAACTGAAGAAACAAATCCATAATTTACGATTAGATGGTCAAGCTCGAGTGTTTATTCTGCTTCACCATTAAGAGCAATGGATTCGATTTTTTCACCATTTCCAATGACTTCTTTAATATTGTATGGTGTTTTTACTTTTACAGTTGAATTCATCAATTTTTGAATACTATGTTCATGAGCTCTAAATTTGTTGCGGCGATGAACAACCGTTACTTCTCGGGAACAAACCATTCGCAGAAACCAAATCGTAAATCGATATTTTGCAGACTATACATGTTTAGGTGTTGAAACAAGCATCTTTCGCTGGTTGCTATTACCAGTTAAGATTACAGGTGCTGAATTTGAAACGTTAGCTGCACAACAGGGAACAGGGAGTACAAGTGTATGCGGCTGAATGTTTTGTAGTTGGAAATAGTTGTCCAGAAAGGGCTGTAAGGGTTTCTGTCTGTGCACCAAAAACGCTCGAAGAGCTTGGGCAAGGATTGATTATCCTTAAACGTTTGCTAAACGATCTTAGATAATATTGTTTGCCATACAATTATCATATTGTATGGTTTTTTTGTGCGTGCTATGATGATTCAAATTTAGTTGGAGGTTTATAAGAAACAGAATTAGGTTTCTAGAAAGGGAGGTTAGATAATGTTACATAAAGAAAGTGTAAAAGCGTTAGACGTTCAAACAGCTTCGTTACACAGTTACATTTGTTCTTCAGAAAAACAAAAATCGTTATACAAGCGTACATTATTTGTTGTAAGTATTTCACAAATTTTTGGTGGTGCAGGGTTAGCCGCAGGAGTAACTGTGGGGGCACTACTTGCACAGCAAATGCTCGGTACAGATGCGTTTGCTGGACTTCCTTCAGCTATACTTACATTAGGGTCAGCAGGAGCATCTTTATTAGTTGGGAGACTTTCTCAACGTTATGGGCGCCGTACAGGTCTGACAGCGGGTTTTATCGTCGGTGGACTTGGAGCAATAGGAGTCATAATTGCAGCAATAATAAATAGTGTTTACCTTTTATTTCTTTCACTACTTGTTTATGGTGCAGGGACAGCGACAAATTTACAAGCTCGTTATGCAGGTACGGACTTAGCGAATAGTAAACAGCGAGCGACTGCTATTAGTATTACTATGGTTTTTACAACATTTGGTGCAGTTGCAGGTCCAAATTTAGTCAATGTGATGGGGAATTTCGCTATTTCTATTGGTGTTCCATCTCTTGCTGGTCCTTTTATTTTAGCAGCAGCAGCATATATCTTAGCAGGTGTTGTCCTTTTCATAATGCTTCGTCCAGATCCACTTGTTATAGCAAGAATGATAGAAGCGACCAACCAAGAATCTAGTGTTAAAGGACATTTGGCAACAACTGAGCAGACAGAAAACAAAAAGGGCATAATGGTTGGTGCAACGATTATGGTTCTTACTCAAATCGTAATGGTGGCTATTATGACAATGACACCAGTTCATATGAGACATCATGGACATAGCTTGGGTGCTGTAGGTCTTGTTATTGGTTTTCATATAGGTGCCATGTATCTCCCTTCACTGGTTACAGGTTTCCTTGTTGATAAGTTGGGGCGTACTGCGATGGCTATTGCTTCAGGAACTACGTTGCTACTGGCAGGTTTAATATCAGCATTTGCACCAGGAGATTCTATGGTTCTTCTAGTAATTGCTCTTTCTTTACTTGGATTAGGATGGAATTTTGGTTTGATAAGTGGGACTGCACTTATTGTTGATTCAACTAAAACTTCCACAAGGGCTAAAACACAAGGTACAGTGGATGTTTTGATTGCGTTGTCAGGAGCTGCTGGCGGAGCATTGTCTGGAATGATAGTGGCAGGTTCAAGTTATCTAACATTATCATTTATTGGAGGAATTTTATCCTTATTACTAATTCCAGTGGTGATATGGTCTCGTGGAAGTGAAAAATAAAAAACCAATTGTTTACGAAATCATTATTTCCTTGTTGAACTAATGGGTGCAAGAGTTGAAGAAGAAAAAGGGTTGCTGAGGCAACCCTTTTTCTTTACCGTTATTCAACTAAAGGGGCAGGTTTATCCAAGAAGGATTGATGTTTAATATTTAGGATAATCTAATTTTAATTAGGAAGTTGAGCAGCGTGCATTGGCCGGAGTGCTGGTATCAATGATACACCTAAACAACTTGCGCTGGATGAATGAAAGGGGTGAGAGGGCGTTCTAGAATCTAGATAAGCATTTAAGTGTCTTGTAAGTATATAAATCGAAGAGTAATGTATCATGCTTTATTTTAAATAAACCCTATATTAAGCTACCTTACTTATAGAGTCGAGGGTAGGTTTAGTATTGGATAATATCTACTATAAAAAAATTATTCTTTTTAGGTAAATAAATATAATTGACGAGTTGGAATTCTGATGTCAGAATTCAATTATTCAATTGAATAGTTTTGATGTGAATCACATAAATTTACTCAAGATGAATAGTAGTCCTGTCAAATCACGAGTTGGAAATAAATTTTTAAAATTAAATCTACCTGTTAGTAGGCAATTAATATAGTTACCTATTGTAAATGAATTAGTAATAGGTAACTAACAACAGTAAATAATATGTTTTTGGGTGGAATTGAACTTGAAAAGGACTTCCAATTCGTGATTAATAGACCACTGAACTAAATAATAAAAAATGGAGATGAATGATAATGAGATTTGAAAACAAAACTGTAATCGTAACTGGTGGAGGTACTGGGATTGGGAAAGCCACTGCAAAAAAGTTTTTTGAAGAAGGAGCAAATGTAATTATTAATGGACGTAGAGAAAATGTGTTAAAGGAAACGGTTTTAGAAATTGACCCAACTGGCAAAAAAGTTTTATATGTAGCCGGTGACATCAGTAAAAAGGAAACTTCGGAGAGTTTGGTTAAAAAAGCAGTAGAAGTGTTTGGTGGTGTAGATGTTTTAGTTAATAATACAGGGAAGTTTAATCCAACACCGTTCCTTGACCATACAGAGGATGAAGTACAATCTTATTTAGATACAATCGTTAAAGGAACATTCTATCCTTCTCAAGCAGTTATCCCAGAAATGAAAAAACGTGGAGGAGGAGCAATTGTAAATACTGGTTCAATGTGGGCAATTCAAGCAGTGGAAGCAACTCCTTCATCTGCATACTCTGCTGCAATGGCAGGAAGACATGCTTTAACAAGAAATTTAGCCGTAGAATTCGCTAGCGATCACATTCGAGTAAATGCAGTAGCACCTGCAGTTGTTGAAACACCAATTTACAATACTTTTATGTCAGAAGAACAAGTAGCAGAAGTATTACCAACCTTTAATGCGTTTCATCCTATTGGACGCAATGGTACTCCAGACGATGTAGCAAATGCAGTTTTATTCCTTGCGGATGATTCATCATCATGGATTACAGGTATTATTATGCCACTTGATGGTGGAGTTACAGCTCGATTAAGATAAAATAAAAAAGGAACGAGCATAAAAATGATGGTTCCTTTTAATACAAATCATTTCTTTAACACATAGCTTTCTCTTGCAGATGAGGTAAGAGCAAATAAAATCATTATTTGTTATTTTTACTTCAACTATAGTATCATCAACAATGTAATCAATTGAATAATAAAGGATGATTAGTATGGATGAGCTCATTTCTTCTGCAAAAGATTATAAAGATGAATTGTATAAACAACTATCAAGAATTGGAAAATGTTTATCGAGTGACAAACGCCTTGAGATATTAAATTTGCTAGCCCAGGGCCCAAAAACTGTCGAAAAGTTGACGCAGGATACAGGTATGAATGTGGCAAATGTTTCTCGTCATCTTCAAATTCTAAATGATTCAAGGTTAGTTAAGTTTACTAAAAAGGGAACATATGCTATTTATTCACTAGCTGATCCATATGTTGTGGAGTTTTTATTTTCCTTATGGCATATTGCCGAAAATCAACTTTCAGATATCACTCGAATTAAAGAGGATTTCTTAGGTGGTATGGAAGGTTTATATACACTTACGATGGATCAAGTGTACGAAAAGTTAAATAGAGAAGATGTTGTCCTCCTAGACTTGCGTCCAACAGATGAATATAACGCTGGGCATATAGAAGGCGCGGTCTCTGTTCCTATGGAAAAGTTGGATGTATATCTTCAACAATTACCGAGAGATAAAGAAGTTGTAGCTTATTGTAGAGGGCAGTTCTGTGCTTTTTCAGCTATTGCTGCGCAAAAAATGAAAAATCAAGGGTTTATGGCTTACCGTATGGCAGAAAGTTTTCATGAATGGCAGAAGTATCTGGAACTAAAACATTAATATATATTTCATTTCTATAGTTCATGAACTTCCGATGCTTTCAATTTGTATTTTATAAAACCCAAGTGCAAAGTTAATTTAACACCCTAAGTAATGATGAGTCTCGATATATTATTAAACCAAGGGTTATTTTTTCTTATAGCTAAAAAATATTGCTTTATAATGTCAGTAAGAATGGAAAAAGTGAATAAATAATGCTTTTATTGTTGTTCATATTGGGAAAGACCAATTTTATAATACATTCTTTCATCGATGTGATTCATAAAACGTGCTACCTTTCTTACTGACATGCATTTTTCACTAATAAATTTAAAAAAGTTTATTTTAAAAGCTTATTTTAAAAGCTTATTTTAAAGGCATAGGTACCACTGGTAGGTACAGGGATTTCTGAATATTCAGACAGATAGAGAGGGAATAATAATGAATAAAGATAGTCTATATAAAAAATCTAATATAAATCGTTTAGGTGAATTTAGTAAATTGTCTCCTGAGGTATTTAATGCATTTGTGACTTTTGACAAGAAGGCACTGGGGGCGGGGAAATTAAGCTCGAAATTAAAAGAGCTAATTGCAATAGCTGTAGCACATACAACAGGCTGTCCTTATTGTATAGAACTCCATGTCAAGCAGGCAAAAAACAAGGAGACATCAAAAGAGGAAATGGCTGAAGCGGTAATGGTTGCCACTGCCCTAAAGGCAGGTTCGGCTCTTGCTCATGGAGTTAACGCTCTTAATGCTTATGATAAAGTTGAAGATGATGAATTGTATAGAGCAGCTTATTTTAATCGATTAAAAGAATTTTCTCAATTAAACGGAGATACTTTTAAAGCATTTATTGCATTTGATCAACAAGCAATGAAAGCAGGAGAACTTAGTGTTAAGGAAAAAGAGCTAATTGCAATAGCCGTAGCACATACAACAGGCTGTCCTTATTGCATTGATATTCACACTAGAGGAGCAAAAAAAGCAAAAGCGACGAAGGAAGAAGTAGCTGAATCTATTATGGTAGCCACAGCACTAAAAGCAGGTTCGGCTCTTGCTCATGGAGTAAATGCATTAATTGCATTCGATGAGTCCAATTAACTTAACTTTCTAGTTTATCTTAAGAGATAAAGGGTAGCTTGCAGCTACCTTTTCTTTTTTTAACACGAAATGATATTGGCTCTCCTAAGATGATAGGAATTGACCACTGGGTATTATGAAAAAGATATCGACACGGGAAGAATAAACATATTATCCTCTTACTAATCCATACTGTAGGGGAAGTATCAGAATGGTTTAAGGCCTCGTATAATTTGTCTCTTATACAGGATTGTAAAACAGAGAAAAAGGTGGATCATGTGCCAAGCACACCTAGTCCTATGGAAGGTGGGGATTGTAATATATATGGATGTTTTCTATACAATGGGCAATAACCTTGGGGTTTCTACTGAACAATATCGTGCTAATAAAATTGGAGGGTATATAACGAAGATTGAAGTTGGTTGGAATATAGAAATCCCATTTTGTTACATGGGGAAAGCATATTTAGAAGAGGTAAATACTAAAAGGAAAGTATTTTTCAGAAGCGTATTTAGAAATCTTAAGTACAATCGAAATGAGGAAAGAATATGAACAATCCTATAGTTATCGTTGGCGCTGGTTTAAGTGGCCTACGTGCCGCGTCTCTACTTACTGAACAGGGCATCAAATGTAGGGTTCTAGAGGCTAGAGATAGGATTGGAGGTAGAGTGTTAAGCACTCAAAATCCAACCAGACCTGACTTAGGTAAATTTGATCTCGGGCCGACATGGTTCTGGCCTCAGCACGAGAGGACTATTGCTAATCTTGTCAAAGAACTGAATTTAGAAACATTTGACCAGTACACCAAAGGAGTAATGCTTTCAGAGCGATACCACAACGAACAACCAGAGCATTATGTACTGCCAGAAAATGCTGTTGAAAGATCGGTGCGATTCATAGGAGGAGTGCAATCCCTTATTGAAGCTGTTGAAAATACTCTTCCGCCAGGCATAGTCGAGTTAGAAACGCGAGTAACAGCAATTCGATTAGATAAAGCCGGTGCTATCACACTTGAAGTAAACCTTGCTAATGGAAAGAGAGAAGAAGTTTCTGCAAGTGCTGTTATCTTAGCATTACCGCCTCGAATAGTGGCGCGTCATATTGAATTCTCTCCTTCTCTCCCTACAGATCTTATGACTGATCTTGTAAACAAACCTACGTGGATGGCAGGACAGGCTAAGGTAGTTGCAATCTATGATCGTCCTTTTTGGAGGGAATTAGGGCTCTCGGGCTTTGCATCGAGCTGGGTTGGACCTTTGCAAGAAATCCATGATGCTTCTCCTAATACAGGCTCTGGTGCATTATTTGGTTTTTTCGGTATGCCCGCAAAAATGCGACGAGAACTGGGTGAGGATAAAATTTTAGAAATGGTAATTGACCAATTGGTTAGGCTCTTTGGACCCTCAGCCAAAAACGTAAGTGCTATCCTTTACAAGGATTGGGCCAGAGATTCCGAAACGGCTGTTGAGGAAGACTTGAATCCGCTTAGAGATTTTCCGAGCTATGGGCAACCGCCAAAATCAGGGGTATGGGAAAAGAAAATTATTTTTGCTGGTACAGAGACTAATTCACAATATGGGGGACATCTTGAAGGTGCACTCCTGGCAGCTAATCAGGCAGTTTTTGAAATCACTAATCTAAAAAACAGATCTTTATAAAGGTAACTTAACATTGAATTAAATAATTAACTATTTTATTTTTTATCTTATGTTCAAAAATTCCATTACTAAACTGTAGGAGCTAATATTATGATGAAAATGATGAAAGCTATACAAATTCCATCTAAAGGCGAAAAGATGAAACTGGTAGAGATTCCAATTCCCCAGGCTGGAAAAGGACAAGTACTTCTCCGTGTAGAGGCATGCGGAGTATGTAATGGAGACTCCATGGCTATTAAAGGGGCTTCTCCAGAGTATCCCCGCATTCCTGGTCATGAAGTAATTGGCGTAGTTGAAGAACTTGGCGCAGGTTCTACGAAGTGGAAGATAGGTGAACGTGCAGGCATTGGATGGCATGGAGAGAACAACCATGTAACGGGTCTGACAATGGACGGTGGTTACGCTGAATACATGGTTGCCTATGAGGATAGTTTGTCAAGCATTCCAAATGAATTATCTGTATTAGAAGCAGCACCACTTATGTGTGCTGGTGAAACAACGTTTAGTGCATTAAGAAACAGCAAAGCTCGACCTGGCGATCTTGTAGCCATTCAGGGTATTGGTGGGCTTGGGCATCTAGCAGTTCAGTATGCAAAGAAAGCAGGATTTCGAACTGTTGCCATTTCGCGTGGTAGTGAAAAAGAAAAACTGGTACGTCAACTGGGAGCACACCATTACATTGATTCTGAAAAAGAAAAACCAGCACAAGCATTACAGGCATTAGGTGGTGCCAAGGTAATCCTTGCTACTGCACCGAACGCTAAAGCTATTACTTCTCTAATCAATGGACTTGGTTCAGACAGCGAGCTAATTATCGTAGCTGGTTCAGGTGAGCAATTGGAATTGTCAGCAATGGACTTTTTAAAAGGACCAAATACGGTTAGAGGTTCATTCACTGGACAAGCAAAGGAAATCCAAGAAGCCATTAACTTCAGTGTTCTCACTGATGTACGGCCAATGATTGAAACTTTTCCTTTAGAACGTGCTAACGAAGCATACGATAAAATGATGGCTGCATCCACGCGATTCCGGGCTGTTTTAAGTATTTCTCAGTAATTTTTAGACAAAAAGTGGTCTTTAAGAAACACTTTCATTAAATTAAAAGGCAGCAACGCCTTTTTTATATTTACTACAAATTTCTCCACTACTAGATTGTGAAATATTGTACTTAAACTAACAGGTGCGTTAGCTGAAGATCGGAGCTGTCTTTAAGGCAGCTTTTTCTTATGGAACTAACGGGGCAGGTTAGTATAACAAGTATAATCACTAAGAATATAATGGATTTATATGTAAAAAGTCGAAAGGAGTATGGTTATGGTTTATATAGCCCTTCTTCGAGGGATTAATGTAGGTGGAAAAAATAAAATAGACATGAAGTTGCTTAAACAAACGTTTGAACAAGTCGGGATGAATGATGTGGTGATATACATCAATACAGGTAATATTATTTTTTCATACAAAGGCATAACAAAAACTGAACTATCACGTGTTTTGGAAGAAGCGATACATAATGATTTCGGATTACAAATTAAAGTAGTAGTTCGTAGTGTCGATGATGTCAGAGGAATTATTAATGCTATTCCTGACACATGGAAAAATGACAAGGACATGACAAGTGATGTCATGTTTTTATGGGATGAAATTGATGATGAATCTGTACTTGAGAATCTGGTCATTAAACCAAATATTGACACGGTTAAATATGTACCCGGTGCGATCCTATGGTCGGTTGACAAGAAAAATGTAACCAAAAGTGGAAAGTCAAGGATCGTTGGATCAAAGATATACAAACAAGTTACGGTAAGAAATGTCAACACTGCTCGTAAGATATATGAACTGATGCAAGCTCAAAACAGTTAATTCTCCCGATGATAATTTTACAATTGATTTTTTTTATCGTTTTGATCAAAGAAGTAAATGGATCACTTCGGTTTAAAAAACGAATTTATTATCAACCGAGAGTAGAAAAAGATAAAGTGGAATGGAAAAAATAACAGCACGGTCTCAATTAATAATCACACCTAATATTGCAGAAGAAATAGTAACCAACATATTGCTTCCTGAGAGAAAGACACCCAACAAAAATGTTATTGACCCTGTAACCTTTATAAAAGACAACACAGGTTATATGCACTTTAAAAAGTCTGATGGGACAAATGTAAATTATAAAGTACAAACGAAGGATGGTAATTGGATAGTAACAGATAAAAATAGTAAACAAGGTAAGAAAATGGATTACAAAATACCATGGTATGTATGGAAAAAAATTAAGCCCACTGATTAATTCAATTAGGCTTTTTTAATAATATAAAATGTGTGTATGGTCTATTTGTATTGATTGGGTTATTTCCTTCAAACATTTACATCTTCTCCATTCTGTATAAGTTATTGCCTTAACGTTGACAGTTGTCAAAGTTGTATATACTATAATAACTGCATATACACTTGAACGCTTATATGCAGTGCTTAGTAGTGTAACTTAAGAAAAGTTAGTCGTAAAAAATTAAATATAAAGGAATAGAGTTATATTGAGTAAAAAGGAGGAAATTGACATGCAAAAAAACCAAACATTTTTTCAAACCAACAAGGAAGTGAGAGTAAGAACATGCCCCGGAATGCAGTGGTGACAGGTGGAAACAGCGGTGTCGGTTTGGCTGTCGCTGAAGCTCTCGGCAAGAAGGGCTACAAGGTTTGGATTGCGGGTCGGAACGCCGAAAAGGGTGCGGCCGTAGTGGAACGGCTTTGCGCTCATTGCCCTGCAGGTATCACATTTTTGCAGATGGACGTAATGCTGTTCAGCGGCATCGAGCAGTTTGTCCGTGTCCTCAGACCGCAGCTGGACGGACGGCTGGATGCGTTGGTTCACTCGATGGGCGTAGTCAACACTGAAAGGAAGGTGAGCGCCGATGGCCTGGAAGAAGGCTGGGCGACGCAGTTCCTGGGCCGCTATCTCATCACCGAGGCATTTACACCGGAACTCTCAAATTCCGAGGATGGCCGCGTGGTCTTCGTTAGCGCGAATGCACCGAAGAAACCGCAGTTATTCGAGGACGATCCCTCTCTCGAAAAAAACTACAGCAACATGCGCGCGATTGCGCAGAATCAGTCAGCGGCTGTGCTCTATGAACAGATGTACGCAGCTGAACATCCAAGTGGACCAGCCATTAATGGTGTTGTCGCCGGTGTGGTTCGCGATACAGGCATCACTCGCGCGCAGTCCGGTTTTGCCAAGGCGGTGGGTCGTTTGATGTATAGCCTCATCGGAATCACGCCTGCGCAGTCTGCGACGAATATCTTGGCACTCGCCAGCGATCCAGCACTCAAGGATATCTCTGGTTACTTCTTTTCAAAGCCGCAGGACCTCGAGAAGCGTCAGAAGTTAGCATATGACAAGACGCATGTGGAGTCTTTACGCCGCTTACTCGAAAGGTACGAAGGTGTTAGAAACACCTTGTTGTCGGTCTGATTCCAACCATAAAACCCTAGATACCGCAAATAGCTAGGGTTTTATTCGGTTACCCCTACATGTAAAAAGAATTTACTTCCATAACTGCCACCACTTTTTCTCTTGTGTAGCAACCATCGCTTTTTGTCTCCTGCATATCACGAATTAATGACATAACTGCTGCGCCTTGTTATTTTTAAGTTAGGTCTAGATTATAGTAATTTCCGGAAAAAATTTCTAGTAGTAACTTTGATAATTCTTCTGAGGAAATTCGTTGGGGTTCTTGAAGCCAACAAAATAGTACTCGTGTTAAAGCGCCTGTAAAAAAAGCAATCCCATAAGTGCATGCATGAGTTTCCGTGTCGGGTGTGGACTTGGCAGCACATGCAGATATAGAAGTAGATAGCTCATCAGTTATGATATTTTCAAGGTGATGGTCTAGCATAAGTTGTAGTAAAACTGCATTTTCCACTGAAAATACAGAAAAGCTATCAGTAATATCCTTCATTTTGAGGTTTTTTTTAGTAGCCAGTTCTTGAAACATGGCTTTACAACCTTGTTTCAGGCAGAATCGAAGAATATCATCTTTTCCTTTGAAACAATTATAAAAGGTCTGACGAGATAAGTCGGCTTTATCACAGATGTCCCTAATTGAAATTTTTTTATAGGGTTTCTCTTTCATTAGGGAAAGAAGTGCGTCTATCAACCAGTTTTGTGATTGTATAGCAATAGGGTTATTTCCTTCATACATATACATCTTCTCCATTCTGCACAGCTCTAACATTGACAGTTGTCAAAGTAGGTATATTATAATAAAAGCTTTTACAGTTGTAAAGGTGTTTGTTTTCGTCAGCGCAGATGTATTCAAGTGAGATATGTGATAAGTGTAGCTTTGGATTTTCCATAATTCTCACAATAAGTTATTCAAGAAAATGGCTCGATTGCTAAATAAGAAAAAATCCTGCACATCAACATAGGATTTTGATAAAACTTTTTTTCATATTATCAATCTTTATTTTAAACGATAAGACTTTTTTTATAAATTATCAAACTTTGTTTTAAAGCCACACGAATACAAGAAGAAAGCCAAAAACAATGCCAAACGTTTGAATTAAATATATATTTTCGAAAGGGGTGTTTCTTTCAGAGAAGGGAACGCTTCTTTTTTTGAGTTATTTCAGTAAATCAAAGTGATAATAAGTTTGTGAAAGAATGTACTTAAACTAACGGGTGCGTTAGCTGAAGATCGGAGCTGTCTTTAAGGTGCCCATTTGAATTTTCAAACAATTTATGTGCAGCAAATTTAGATGAAGAGTAACACATAAAAGAAAAGATTATTACGTTAAAATGCGAATCTTCAGTACTCTAACAACTGAAATAACATAAGGGACAAGAGCAAAAGAACGGACAGGGAAACGATGAGGGACCCTATATTGTTATGTGTTTGTTTCATATTTTCCTCCCTTTACTCTTGAGATAATGAGAAGGAGTAGTGGGAGTATGCCAAATAAAAAAAACGCGACATTACCAATCATATCTCCAAGTTTAAATAGGTCATTGGTATTTTTCGGAATCATGGCAATAAGGTAAATAATCGGAAGCAAGCCATACATAAATGGATGAATGCTCTTTTTGAAAAGTTGGGACAGACCTAAAGAAGCTGCATAGTAGCCAACGGTAAAGCAAGTAAACATTTTCATAATCCATATCACAAGTAACAAAGATTCAAACCGTTCAAAAATCAAACCAGAGACTTCATAACTGCGTATAAGATCAAGCGTCGGCCATGTTCTCGTGACCACTCCATCGACGGATAACGCGCCGATGACCATCACGACGGTTATCACGTAAAAAATCAAGGGAATAAAAACTCCAACCAGGACGACTTTTACAGCTTTATTTGGTTGTTTCATAAAAGGTAAAAGAAGCAACATGATTTCAGGACCTGTAAATGCGAGAGCCGTTGCTTTTACCCCTTTTAGTACTGGAATGGTTCCCAACCCTAATACCGGGCGTAAATTATCGATCTCAAATATTTTGAAGCTCATAAAGGCAACTAGTAAAAAAAGAATAACCGCAATTGGTAAGATAATTTCAAACAGACGGGCAATCGGATTTATGCCACCCCGGATTAGATAGAGACTTATCCACATAAATGGCATCATGATGGCCCAGGATGGGGTACCTTCTAACAAAAAGTAACTTGTTACTTCTGTTAAGGAACGGGCATGAAACCCACCAATTGTTAAAAAGTAACATATGATAAGTAGACTAAGTAATTTGCCCACCCATTTTCCTACAATATCTTGGATGTATTGATAAAAGGTTTTTTCAGGAAACTGTTGGCTTAATTTGACCATGATCACCCCAGCTATCATCGCAATCAGGCCACCTAAAATAACGGCTATCCAGATATCTGGTGTTTTCACCTTCTCCGCAGATGCTCTGGGCAAGGTGAGAATTCCTGTTCCAAGTATAAAATTGATAAGTATTACCGTAGCTTGTGAAGTCGTAATTCGGTCTTTTGGAGGAATTATCATCGCTGGTTCACTTCCTTTCATAAGGAGCTATCCTTTACGTGTGGGATCTTTCGTATGCATCATCTTCGGAAGATGTTTCATCATAAGGGGCATGCGAAACATAAAGTCTTTCCAATCACTTAAACGATAAGGAACCGCTGGATTCACATAAGGTACGCCAAAGCTCTTTAAATTCACCAAATGACTGGTAATGAAAAGAAAGAATAGAATGACCCCGTATAATCCTAATATGGCAGCGCAAAGCATGGCGGCGAAACGAAGAATACGTATCGCAATCCCTGCATTATATTGTGGAATGGCAAATGATGAAATAGCAGTTAAAGCTACTACAGTCACCAAAATAGGGCTAACAATCCCTGCTTGTACAAGCAAGCTTCACCAATGATTAATCCACCGACAATGCCCATTGCTGGACCAATTGGCTTAGTCAACCGTAGCCCAGCTTCCCTCAAAACCTCGATGGATATTTCCATAAATAATGCTTCGATAAGTGCTGGAAACGGAACACCAGACTTCGTTCCTATAATGGAAATGGCTAACTAAGTGGGAATCAATCCTGGATGAAACGAGATAAAAGCAATATATAAAGCTGGGTAAAAAGAGCCATAAAGGCTGCTATATAACGAAGTAAACGGATGAATGTGCCAGGAATCCACCTTTCATAATAGTCTTCCGGTGATTAAAACCTTTTATACAGTCAGACCGGTAATAATGATGGTTAAAAAAGAAGACAAAACCAACGTTATGCGCATCCTTGACAGGAGAAGATTGCGTATAACTACTATTCATACGACAGTGTAAACATTAGCAAATTCTCGCGCAGGACCTTACGGTGTTTAAGACACTCTACTGTCGGAAGAATCTCTGTAAAGGTTTTGTTTATTTTAAAATAAACCTCGATAGAATATATATTTTATATAGAATCCCAAAATAGCTAAATACTCACTATTCTAATTTAGTAAGAGTAGAAACGCACACTGGTATTGACATTTACTATAATTTTTATTTTACAAATGCATATTCAATTGTCTTAGATTGACTCTCAGTCAAAAATTTAATTTATTTTCCAAACCCATTTCCCAGTTATTTTATTACAGAGCTTCCTAAAAACACTGATTTATTTCAATAACAAACAGACTTTGACGAGTTTTTCTATTATATAAGGCAAAAGAAAGAGTCTTTTACCTTATATATTCTTCAAGATGTTACTAGCGTTATTTTTATATCGTGTCCCAGCCTGAACATACCAATCTACCATCTCCCTCATTTTTTGTTCCGTCTGTTTCATGATAGCAATATCGGTCATTCCCATCATTGCTGTACTCGTAGATAGCCCATTCCGTAGGCTA
The DNA here is from genome assembly GCF_900156045.1 of Peribacillus simplex. Taxonomy (GTDB): domain Bacteria; phylum Bacillota; class Bacilli; order Bacillales; family DSM-1321; genus Peribacillus; species Peribacillus simplex_D. The sequence goes on from NZ_FTMX01000010.1 coordinate 38,319, forward strand.
TGGACAGCGGATTTATTTTCGTTCATTCTTAATGCGCCAATATATTCAATGAGCGCAATCGATTAAATCTTGACCATTTTTCATATCTTCAAACTTTAAACCATTGTATTAATGGATTTTTTAACCCAAAAATTCAGCAAAAACGTCTCTAATTATGACGAGTTTCTTCTATTATATATACTCCCCAAACACATCTGATTTCCACAAATGAATCGCATGGCGTTCTTTTTCAAAAACCTTCTCCAAATAAATTTCTGTAGTGGAGAGCTGCTCATGGCCCAGACTCTTCATTATCTGATAGACATCCACTCCATTTAAGTGAGAAATGATGGCAAAAGCATGCCTGAAGGTATGAGGACCAATGGAAGAAGAACGAAACTTCAAAAAAGGCAATCCACTCTCCTTAATGGCTTTTGTAATGTATTGAGACAAATAAGAGGGAGAGTAGGCACGGCCGGTATTGGTGGTAAAGAGCGGATCGTTCCCTTCTGCTGTATTTATATCGTCGATTCCCCTGGCTGAACGGAACATGCGAATACTATTCATTCCTTTTTCTTTCAATGGGATTTGCCTTCTTTTATTTCCTTTACCTAAGACCTCTAAAAAATACGTGCTGGTAATGGAATCGTATTGAAGATCCTTGACTCGGAGTCGTGAAAACTCTTCATTACGCATGCCTGTCATCGTCAGGATATGAATGATCGAAAAAACGATGGGGTGGTTGATTTCCCTGAAGTAATCAAGTAGCTGAATGACTTCCTTCGGTCCCAAATCACGGTTCGGCCGATCATCCTTTCGGATATTGACCTTAAAGAACCCTTCATGAATGGGCTCCGTGATATAGCCTGATTCGAACAGGAATGTCAAAAAAGTCTTAATGATGGTTGTCTTTCTGGATAAGGTGGCAACGGAATACGCTCCTTTTGCTAAGACATAGGGACTTTTTTCTGATAACCATTCTTGGTATCTTCGAATGTGCCGGCTAGATAAAGATTTAAAGAGTGAACCCTCCACAACTTGTCCCAAGTCGACATTGATTTCCACTGAATAGGTGAGCAATTGTTCAATAAATTGAAGAAGTTCACGCTCATAGGCTTGAACGGTGCGGGTGGACTTTTCATGTTGTTGGTTTAAATGCTCTCGCCGATGAAGAAACCACTGCAGCATATCTACATCGCTAAAATCGGAAAAAGGTTTCTGTCCATTCTTTTCTGTCGCATCTAATCGTTCTTGTAACGTGTGGATAGAAATGTCTGAAAGACTTTTTTTCCATGCACTGCTCTGAATCTCTTTCGATTTATCTATCAGTTCATGCATACCTGTATCCCTCACTTTTATCATTCACTTATTAATAAGGTAATGTTTATATCTATTTACTCTCTATGTATTGAATCCTACTTACATTATAACAAATAACAAGAGGTAATTAATTATGGAGAACCTAAATAAATCCTCCATTTATTTAGGTCAGGTATAATTAGTGTAAAATTAGATTTTAAAATTATAATAATATTATAGGATTCAAATATTGAATCTATAATGATTATATAAGAGGAATTTAGAATTATACTTATTTAAGTCAATACTATATATTATAATAGATATATGAATGAATAGTTAATCCTGATATATATATACATATAGCAATAAAATAAAAAAGGGTGAATAGACAAATTATGAATAAACTAAACCATGTTAAAAACATTCAGACTGCTTATGAAATGGGGGAAACGGTTTATGTTCTCCAAACATGTACGGAAGAAGAAGATCCAGAGAGTTTTTACTACTTTAAACAATTTGAAAAAAAAGAAGGCATGATTTTGGAAGTGATCGAACACCCACGTCTCCAATATCGTGTGAAATTCGGCCAGGCGGAAGCGGTCTTGTATCATGAGGAATTGACGAATGGGAACCAACGGGATGTTCCAATTACAGGAACGAATAATCAAGAAGGATGGGAGGGGGATAAAGTGGAATGGTATACACAAAAAGAAGTAGCGGATTTATTGGGCGTATCCAAGGCAACGGTCTACCATTACGGAAAACAGAAGAAAATCATGAAGATTCTGGACCCACATCGATTACATAAAGAGGCCCGTTATGAAAAAGCGGAAGTGGATCGATTAGTATCTGAAAAACAATCTTTGCCTACTGGCATGAGTCCCAATGAGGTTGCAAAGAAATTGGGAGTATCTGTACAGAGTGTTTATAAGTATATACAAGATGGATCCATAAAAGCTGAGGCCGTCCCATATGGGGATGAAAGAATCACTTATGTAATATCGGAAACAGCCTATCAGGAAGCGGAAAAATCACTCAAACCATCTGAAACACAGCGACCAAAAAAATATGAATATTACAATTCAAATAATGACATTGTTTTGTATCAAAGATTTCATTCGAATAAAATACCAGAGGCACGTGTGGTTAGTAATGAAGAAAATGTATTTGGTTTCTACCTACCCAATATTCAAAAGTGGTTGACGTATGAAGAAGGAATGAAAACTTATACTTTAAAGCCATCATACTCGATCCACCAACCTACTTTGGATTATAAGGGCTATGTTGAGCTTCAGGTACCCAAAAACGAAGTTGTATTTTATCCCTTCATTGATTATTTATATGAAATTTGGGGAGTAGAAAACATTCGACTTAGAGAACAAAGTGAAACAGTTTTACTCTACGTCAGGGTAGGGGAAAAGCCGTTAAAATCTGAGGTGTTTGGTATTGCTGATATCTTACCGTATTTAACCAATGGAGAAATGCATCATGAAGATGATACTTTGATATTGCGTAGTTCCAATAGAAAAACTAGTTTTGAGTTACCTATCGAATTGTTAGAAACAATTTCAGATTTAGCTGAAAAAGAAGAAATTAGTATCAGTAAATGGCTTGAGCAAAAATTATCGTCGATAATAAAATAGCTATATAAGATTTTGGGTTCCGATGCAAAAACTTTAATAATGGCAATTAATCTCTAAATCTTGGGCATACCGTTCTATGCTAGGATTAAAAATGTTTCTAACAGCCAAACAAATAATCTGTGGAGTAGAGGTGATGCATATGCTGAAAAAAGGACAAGTTCAATGAGGGTGAAGTCTGTCCAAAGCAGATTGAATTCATACTTAAATTATTTGGAGTAGCCTCATAATTCATAGATGAAATGGGTATTGAGATTTTATGTTTCAAAAAGGCCATATTTGCAACCCTTTGGATGGTAGCTACAAGTTTAAAGGACCATCTTAGATGATGGTCCTTTAAACTTTAATAATCAAGTTCATGATTTAGACTAAAATTATATTTACAAATAAATTTTGGCTATAGTTTCATTCCGCATTTATTACTTTTGATTGAACTGCAAAGAGCTTAAACAATAATAAGAAATGTATCACCAGTGATAGTGAGATTAATAAAAAATTCATACTGTAGCTGTTTGTTAATTCCATTATCTTACTTGCTATGGCTGGACCAAAAGCCATACCTACAAAGTTTAACAAGTTATATAACCCAAGACCAACCCCAATTTTGGATGCATTTAATGTTTTGGGAATAAGAGTGTTCAATGATACTTGAATAGCAGAATAGCTCATAAATGTTAAGATTTCTGCAATTAGAATAACAAATACGTTAGCATTTGAAAATAAGCCAAGAACTAAGAAACCAAAAATCATAATAATAGTGGATACATTAATCATTTTTATATTACCAAATGTTGGAATAATTTTTCCTGTCAGGATACTGGACACAATACCAAATAATGATGCAATAAACAACAGTATACCGATAAAGAATGGTGATATTCCATTTCTTTCAACTAACAACAATGGGATAAGCAACAGATTTGCACACAATGCAACGTTCATGATGAAACCAATCGTTATTAAACGAAGAAAAGGTTTATTATTAAATAATTCGATATCAATGAATGGATATTTAGCTTTTGTCATTCTAACCTTAAATAAAAACAATAGGACTAATGATAAAACAAACATCAAACTGTTAATGTTTATACCTAATAAAATTGTAGCAATCAATGCAAATAATATGATAGCTCCAGTAAAGTCAAAATGAAACGGTTCAGACGAATGACTCTCCTCATATTTAGGCATGAATTTCATGAGTAATCCAATGCCAACAACTGATATGACCATGATTAAGAATAAATAAGGCCAACCAAGAGTATTTGTAATCGCACCTCCAACTAATGGACCAATACCAACAGCTAATGCGATTGATGAACTAATCATGGCTAATGCTCCCGGACGTTTTTCTGGCTCAAACATTTTTGCCACTGACACCATTCCAAGGGCAATAAAGGCAGCTCCACCACTTGCTTGTAAAAGTCGAGCAAAAATGACAATTCCATATGATTGATTGCTAAAACCAAGTACTGAGCCCAATATAAACAAAACAATGGATATAATTAATAGTTTTTTAACACTAAATCGATCGGCTAATTTCCCATAAACCATTGAACCTATTCCAACAACAAGGGAATAACCAACTACAATCCAACTTGCTTTTGAAGGACTAATCGATAGATCTTTAGAAATATCTGCCAATGCTACATTAAATAGGACAGCATTCATAGGACCTAACAAAACAATAAAACACAATGTAAAAAGCAACCACTTTGAATTATTATTACTTATTATTTTATTCTTCAATTTATAACACCTCATCATTTTTCGTTTGATAGTTTTAAAACTTTAAAACTGATGATGAAAACGAAAGGCTTTTCGGCTTCTATAGAGTTGCCAAAAAACCGGGTAAAAATTCTTGAAATGTATCCTCCCTTATTTTTATATATTTAAATTGCCCATCTCGCCCTACATCTATTAGGTCCGCTTCAACCATAATTTTAATGTGGTATGAAACGTTTGACTTATTCATTCCAATTGATTCACCGATTTCTCCACATGAATTTTTGATCTTTATTTTTATCATGATACAGATAACGGATGATTTCAATTCGCTTTACTTCTGATAAGGCTTTGAATATCTTGCTACGTCTTTCATCTGAGGTAACTTGTTTGATAATCATAGAACTATCTTATTTTTATTTTTTCAATTTGTCAATCAAGAATAAATTGGGGAAGTTTATAGTAGTTGTTTTTGCTAATGATCTTTGTTTTTAGAAAAAAAAAACAATAGCGATATATATCGTAGTATCGATACGCTTAAATATCAATTAAATCTAAAGGCTGAAATACGTTATTATTTATTTGAAATTTCAATTTGGGTGTGACGATAACACTATCTGTAGGATCAATTAAAAAAAAGAGGCAATTTTACCTCTTCTTTTGCTATGGTCATGATATGGTTTGTATGATTTGAACAATCTGTTTTTCAATTACAGAATCATCTACAGTATCAATAAATTCTGGTTTAAACAACTGAAGCTTTTTCAATTGATAAAAATCGATGAGTGCCTGTTTTAAGGTAAGATCGAATTGAATGCAAAAAGATTGCTTCATAATACTTCTCAGAACTGCATCATCTTGTACCATAAAAAGTGCAGTGTTTACCCGATTAAAAATTCCCATATCCATACCTGAATCAAAAAATGTTTGTAAGTTTTTATAGCGTTTTTGTCGTGCAACTGAAAGGTTGTCATACAAGTCTGGATAAGATTCTTTGAGATCATATAAAAACACATCAGATATATAAATAACACATTTAACTGACTGTTCATAGATTTTTTGGAAACGTTCGACATAAGATATCGACTCGTCCTGAATACTAGAATCTGCTTCATTTAAATAGTTAATAGTATGTTCTACTGCTACCTGGATAATTTCATCTCTAGATGAGAAATACTTATAGAGAGTTGCCTTACTTATATCCATATGCTTAGATATTTCATCTATAGTAAGTTGACTGAATCTTGTCTTACTAATAATGGGTTTTAATTTAGTAATGTATTTTTCTACGTTATCAACCCGTGCTTCTTTTTTCATCAAAAGGAGCCTCCTTTTCAACCATAAAAATAGTATAACAAATGAGATAAAGAATATAAACAAGCTATACCAAGTGAACTATTTTAGTGTTTTTAGTTTACTTTATTTATTTTGTGTTATATACTTTCTCTCAAGAAAGGGTGTGAAGAAGAATGATTGTATACTGCGTTAATATGTTAAAAAGCAAATGATTAATCAAAATGCTTTCAATCTACCGTGCAAAAATGTTAAAAAATGAAGCATGCTTTTGTTTGTGGGTATTACTAATCTTTGAAATAAACTCATAACTAGGAGGAGTATTAAATGGCAAAATTATTAGCAGTATTATCAAGCGGATATAAAGATGAGGTAAACAACTATGAAACAGGCTGGTGGGCTGAAGAATTATTTGCACCTTTGCAAATTTTAGAGAAAGCGGGTCATCAAATTGATTTAGCTTCGCCTCTCGGTGGCAAACCAGTACTGGATAAAAATAGCATCATTAAAGAGTATGATCCAAATGGTACCTATAAAGTACTTTATGAAACAGGAAGAGCAGATCAAACGATGAAACTTTCTGATGTAAATCCAAATGAATATGACGGAGTTTTTATTGTTGGTGGACATGGAGCAATGTATGATCTTGCTAAAAATGAAGACCTGCATACTATATTAAATACAGTTTATGATAATGGTAATATCGTTTCAGCAGTATGTCATGGACCTGCACCCTTCATTTATACAAAACGACCCAATGGTCAAAGTATTATTGCTGGTTTGGAAGTTACTGGTTACCCAAATGCGGGTGAACCTGAAGGTCTGGAAAACATTTTGCCCTATAGTTTAGAAGATGAAATGAGTAAGATTGCGAAGTATAGTTCAGAAGTGGAAGTAGTATGGGGCAATGATCAGGTTTTAACAGGTCGAGATCCGTTTGCATCTGAACGCTTTGGTGAAGAATTGGCAAAAGCACTAGAAAAAAGAAACAAGTAAGGAAGGCTGAGGGAGATGAGTATACAAAATCAACAAATCCTTTTAGCTAAACGGCCAGAAGGTGTACCTAGTGAGGATACATTTGAATTTCGTAACATTTCTGTTGATACTCCCGCTGAGGACCAAGTTCTTGTAAAAACAATCTATTTATCAGTAGATCCCTACATGAGATGGCGTATGAATGCAGGTAAGTCCTATGTTGAACCGTATAAAGTAAACGAGCCCATTTCTGGAGCTGCTATAGGAGAAGTTGTAAAATCCAATTCGAAAAAATTTAAAGTTGGGGATTTAGTCCAAGGTGGGCTAAATTGGCAGTTATACAATGTCGTTGATGACTTATCTCTTCGAAAGATAGCCCAACTTGATGTCCCAATATCCGCTTATTTAAGCGTCCTAGGCATGACTGGATTAACCGCCTATTTTGGACTACTTGATATAGGGCAACCGAAGGAAGGGGAAACTGTAGTCGTCTCAGGTGCAGCAGGTGCTGTAGGTTCAATTGTTGGGCAGATTGCAAAAATAAAAGGTGCCAGAGTAGTTGGCATTGCTGGAACGGATGAAAAAGTTGACTACTTAGAAAATGAACTAGGCTTTGACAAAGCTATTAATTATAAAACAACCGGAGATATTTTAAGTGCTCTTGAACAAGCGTGCCCAAATGGTGTCGATGTCTATTTCGATAACGTCGGTGGTATCATTTCTGATGCAGTAATGAGTTTGTTAAACGATTTTGCTCGAGTGCCTTTATGCGGCATAATTTCATCCTATAATAAAAATCCAAATGAAGATGTTGGACCTCGTATACAGCCTTTGCTGTTAAAGACTCATTCTTTAATTAAAGGCTTTCTCGTTGGTGATTACAGGGAGCGTTTTGAAGAAGGTTATAGAGACCTTACAAAGTGGTTATCTCAGGGTAAACTTAAATCCGAAGAAACAATTATTGAAGGCTTTGAAAATGTTCCGAAGGCATTTCTTGATTTATTTGAAGGTAAGAATCTCGGGAAGCAGCTTGTAAAGGTTAGTGAGTCATCTAAATAATACTTCTCCGCCATCATCTTTGATGGCGGTGCTTGATAACATAGACATTATAAAAAAAGGAAGGTTGGAAATTATGCCATTTATAAGTGTAAAGGTATTAGAAGGTAAGACGAAAGAACAAAAGAGAAAATTTGTCAAGAGAATGACTAAAGTTGTTATGGAAACTTTTGAAGTTGACGAGGACCGTGTATTTATTTTTATTGAAGATATAAAAAAGGATAATTACGGGAAAAAGGGTAAATTATTATCTGATTTTGATCTGAATTAAAATAATATTTTGGGTTCCACCTATTACCGTGAGTAATTTTAGGTTTATCAAATTAACCACTAGCCTATATAGCTAGTGGTTTTAAAGTAATTAATGATTTTTAAAAATATTATTATGTTGGTGAATAATCTTATTGGAAAGGGACCTGTTTATCTCATTAATCCCTTTATTACCACTTCAAATAAGTTCTCTTGTTCATCTTTTAATGAATAATTGCCTTTATTTATGCTCCAATCATATAATATCCCCCTTATCACCCGGATAAGGATTGTACTCATCTGTTCAGGTGTTAAATCTTCACGAAATTCCCTCTTCTTCTGTCCCTCTTCACATAAATTGTACATAATCTGATTAAGTGGCCTGCCCGGAATTAAGAAAAAGCTTTCCCTCTCCGTATTCAATTCCTGTTCATAAATTGTTCGCATAACATCCCATCCCAAATTTATCTGCATGTACTCCATTTGCATGGAAAAGAACAATTTCAATTTTTGTTCCACTGATTCTAGATGATCCAGTTTAGGCAATAGCTCTTCAAAGTAAAAACCATCTATTTCTTTGAATTTCTCTAAAAAAATGTCGTGTTTGCTTTTAAAGTGATTGTAAAAAGCACCTTTAGAAGTCGATGTCCTTTTAATGATTTCATCAACTGTTACATTATTGAACCCTCTTTCATTGAACAACTCCAGAGCTGTCTTTAATATTTTCCTTTTTGTCTGTAATGCTTTTTGCTGTCTTAAATTCATAGACCATCAACCTTTCTAAAAATTTTAAATTAACTTGACAATAAGACCGTGGTCTGCGAAATTGTATTTTATAGACTATGGTCTGTTTTTTCGATAATCATATTTGAGTCAAAAAGCACCAATAAATAAAATCACTTATATAAATGAGAGATTTGTACTAAGTTAAAAGTGTTTTGGAAATTCTTAACTCGTAGTCGCCAACCATTTTTCCTTTTGGAAGTATTTAAGTTCTTGTTGTCATTAGAGATACTGAGTCACTCGAAAACAAGACCTTGGCACAACAGTAACCGTTGTCTATTTGTGACTATAGCAACTATAACTGTAATTATACTAAAAGTTCTGTACTTGAGATACGCTTTGGAATAGTAAAACGGTTACTCCATAGAGAAATGGGGAAATACGATGAACTTCAGTTAACAGAAGAGCATAAAATGATCTGTTAGATGGTGCGAGATTTAGCACGAAAAGAAGTACTTCCAGCATCATAGGCCAAATGGGGAAGGGGGAACACTAAATTTTGGTGGAGTCTTTATCTTTTTTGCAGCAGAAACTGCCCTAGTAGCTTTATGTACAATGATTCTTAAAGAGAATCAGATAAAGACTGTTGCTAAATATAATTTTTTTTATTCAACATATTGCAAAGACTCGGTGGGGAGTGTTTTTTTATGAAAGCTGTGAATCAGGAGCTAGAAGATATAGAATTACTACGTAAGAGCATGTATGATTTAGCTGAAAAGTACGGATTGACACACCCAAAGGTAGTAAGAGTCAGTCAAAAACTTGACCTTGCACATAATAAATTTATTCAACAAAGAGTTTGTACTTCAAATAATAAAAACGATAACTAATAACAAACTTGAATCACTCAAAAATGATGTTTTAGTAAAAACGGAATATATATAAGAAGTTGGTCACTTTGCATTTGATAAACAGTTTTTTTAGTAAGTCTAATATTTATATAATTGATTGTTAATACTAAGAATAAGACTAGTTTATTGAAGGTAGAAAAGGTGATGCCCGTGAAATATTTGTCCGGAAAAAAAACTGAATTTTCTCAAGAGTATTCAAGTTTAAAAGAACTTCTAGAGCAGGCTTCAAAATCGAGTGATTTTTATCAATTTACGTTCACGAATAAGTCTATACACATTAACTTCTATTACTATAACTCTCTTGTGGACGAAAAAAAAATTCATGAACATATATTACCTAGTATCCAATCTGAAAAAGCTAAAATAAAAAATTTACAGGATCTAATTAATCATATACCGATTGAAGGGATTGAAATATGTTCTGATCTTAAAGAAATCATACTTCATTTGACACAGGGCTATATTTATATCCAACTTGCTGGCAGGGAACATGAAGGCATTATTGTTAGCCTTGTGGATTTGAAGCGAGGATATAGAGATCAAAATGATTCAGAAAATGAGTACAGCGTGGTCGGGCCAAAGGTTGGATTCGTTGAAGATCTTAGTACGAATATTAATTTACTTCGGAAAAATATTGTATCTGAAAAACTTATTTTTGAGGAACATACAATAGGATCCATTTCAAAAACAAGGGTTGTTATTGCCTATTTAGAGGGTGTAACCAATCCTGAACATGTTAATACGGTTAGGCAAAGGTTAGTTGATTTGGATTTCGATATAGTTTATGACAGTTCAAATCTTGACCAAATTATTTCTGATAACTCAAAAACCCCCTTTCCTTTGTTATTTTCTACAGAACGAGTGGATCGGGCAACCTATATGTTATCAGCCGGGCAAGTAGCTATTTTAAGTAGCGGTTCTCCTTATCTGATTTCTGGTCCAACTACTGTATTTGATTTTTTTGTATCGCCTGAAGATTATTACCTCCCTTGGATATTGGGATCGTTTTTTCGTCTGGTTAGATACATTGCAGTATTATTATCAATTTTAGGAACTCCAATATATGTGGCGATTGTAACATTTCATTACGAGATGGTTCCGAAAGATTTATTAGGTCCTATTATTGAGTCAAGAGCAGATGTTCCGTTTCCCCCTTTGATTGAAGCAATCTTTCTAGAAATAACGATTGAGCTTTTACGAGAAGCAGGTGCAAGATTACCAACAAAAGTCGGACAAACATTAGGAATTGTGGGTGGTATTGTAATTGGGCAAGCTGCCGTACAAGCTGCACTAACGAGTAACATTCTTTTAATCATTGTTTCTCTTTCTGCATTATCATCTTTTACCACACCGATTTTTAAGATGTCAAATACGATACGGTTTTTAAGGTTTCCACTTATCGTGTTAGCTTCAATATGGGGTGGGTTTGGTATAATTGTTGGAATTACAGTTTTGCTGGGACATTTACTAAGGTTAAAATCATTAGGTACTCCATATCTTGTTCCATTATATCCTTTTCGCCCGACAGATTTAGGAGATACCTTTTACAGGTCATCTTTTAGTCTTACTTCAAAAAGACCTAGTTTTCTCCGACCCCTGCATCTACATAAATATAAGGTGAAAAAGAATAAAGATGTAATGGATGATTATAATAATGAATAAAACCCATTATTACTATATTGGAGAAAAATTATAGATGAGAAACTGGATAATTCTAATAGTTTTTTGCTTTATAACAGCAGGGTGTGATAGAGATAAGACAATTGATGAAATAAAAATTATACAAAGTTTAGGGTATGACATTGAAGGAGATAAAATTATAGGTAGTGCATCCTATCCAGTATATGTTAAATCCACACAGAATCCACCTGAATTTAAATTATTAACAGCAAAATCAGACACAAGTCACGGCATATTTACTTCTTTTACATATCAATCACCTTATCCAATTGAGATTGGACAAACTCGTTCAATATTACTTGGTGAAGAGTTTGCAAAAAGAGGTATTTCTGAGGTAATTGGTACTCTTGTAAGAGATCCGATTATGGGAAGCAATGCGAAGATTGTGATATCAAAACAATCAGCAAGAACTATACTAAGTGAAATGATGAAATATCCACCCTTTTACATGTCTAATATTATAGAGCAGAACATGGTTACCGGAAATATGCCACAGTCCAATGTTCATTCTGTATTATTTCAATATTATGGTGATGGTCAAGATATATCTCTTCCTTTTATTAGACTAAACGAATCGGGTTCTCTTGAAATGGACGGACTTGGCGTTTTTAAAAAAGATAAGCTAAAGTTACATTTAAATAATACGGAAACATTTTTATTCAAACTAATAACAAATAAAAAAATTCATGGTTATATGGAGTTCGTAACTGAGGAAAAGGAAAAGATTTTTTTAAAAGTCATGTACGGTCAAAATCAACTCTCAGTAGTAAACTCAGGAGACAAACCTAGAGTCAAACTTAATTTAACTCTTAACATTCTATTGAAAGACTTTCCTTCCGAATTGGACTTATCCAATAAAAAGGATGCACTACTTATAACGAATAAAACCGAAGAGCATTTATCTAAGAAAGTGAAAGAGTTAATAGAGACTTTCCGAGATAATCAGTTGGACCCTATAGGTATTGGTGATGCTTTCAGGGGAAAGGAAAGGGACTGGAACCAAAAAAACTTTGATGAAAAAATTTATCCAAACCTTAGTTTTGAAGTTTATGTAAAATGTAATTTATTACAGTCAGGAGTGGGAGACTAGTGAAACAAGTGGTTGAAGAAAAATACCTAGTCTCATCCTTTCTGATCTTTTTTTTAATTCATTCTTCTCAAACTGGTATTGGACTTTTAACTTTTCAAAGGATCATAATTGAGGATGCAGGATATGATGCCTGGATATCAGTCATTATTACAGGATTAAGCGTCCATCTGTTAATGTGGATGATTTTTAAGATGTTTAAAAGCCCAACAAATGATGTAATTTCTGTTCATCAATTTTGTTTTGGGAATTTTATTGGGAATATATTATCTATCCTTTTAGCCGCCTATTTTTTATTATTAGCAATTACTGTCTTTCGTACTTATATAGATATCATTCAGGTTTGGGTCTTTCCATTATTACCAACATGGGAACTTGGCTTGGTATTAGGTTTTATTATCTACTATTTAGTTTCTGGTGGATTTAGAGTATTAACAGGGATTAGTTTTTTGGGTGTTATACTTCCTTCTATTTTAATTTTCACTTTATTTTTCCCATTACAATACGCAAAATTTTCTAACTTGCTACCAGTAATGAATCATTCAGTCATTGATTTATTATATTCTTCAAAATCATCAACAATTATTTTTTTAGGATTTGAAACCTTACTCATTTATTTTCCATTTATTAAAAATCCTCGTAAATCAGAAAAGTGGGCTCATCTGGCATTAGTGTATACAACATTGTTGTATACACTAGTTACTTTGGTTTCTTTTGTGTATTTTAGTGAAGGACAATTGAAGCATACTCTATGGCCTACATTAGTTATGACTAAAATAATTGAATTGCCTTTTCTCGAGAGATTCGAGTACATCTTTATTTTTACTTGGTTATTAGTCATTATACCAACTGTATGTATACCAATTTGGTGTTCCACACGAATTCTAAAAAAGATTTCCAAAGTTAAACCAAAAATCTCGTTAATAGTTATAATGGTTCTAATTTTAGTTTGTTCAATATTTACAAATGAACGATTAAAAGTAGATGTATTAAATACACTTGTTTCTACAGTAGGATTTTATTTTGTTTATTGTTATATTCCGTTTCTATTCATTATTTCAAGTATTATCAAGAAGGTTCATAGAACTTAGAAAGGGAATGGAAATAAAGTACTGACAATTTCTACTGGGGTGATGGTGTTATGATTATTCCAACCCCGAGCGTCGTTTTAATACTTTTATAAAGAAGAAAATTGGATCATAGTGAATCTATTGTAGTACCTTTCCCTGTTTCTGTAAGTTAGCATCAACATAAAGAGAAGGAACGCCAACACGCATGCCTTCTGAAGAAGAAGTGCTTCAATCTCCCAAATGGTTGGATAAAAAAGGTGATGTTGAAAATTGAGCATTTTTACTTGGGTTTTACATGAAGATTCCTTGTGTAATCCCCAGTGGGCTGTAGTAGCTAACTAATGAAAATTAATTGCTAGTGTATTTCAGCCATTTTGGTAAGCCTTATATCAAGACTGTAGGCCAGATTAAACGCGGATGAGATGGCATCGGTATAATCAAAAAGGACAGCTTCATAGTAGAAGTCTGTCCTAAAATTAAATGAAGTTAATTCACTATTGTTTGATTAAATAGCACAAAGTAGCATTCCGTTAAAATCTAGTTAGTTTCTTATATTCACATTAGGTTTGCATTGAGCTCTAATTAAGATGTTCCTCTTTGTTCATCAATGGATTAGCAACAGTCGTTACCTGATTCTCTTTAAGAAATATTGCACAAATAGCAGCCAGTGCCGATACTGCGGCAAAAAAGATAAAGACTCCACCAAAATCTTGTGTTCCATTTGTTCCTACTTTTACTAAATAACCTGCGACAAGAGGAGAAACAAAAGCACCCATTTGGCCAATTCCATTAGCTAACCCCGTAGCGCTTCCAACTACATTCTTTGGATATCGTTTTGGTAAGTAAGCATAGATGGAGCCGCAGTTTAAGTTAACAAAGAAACCCACAAGCAAAAGTAGAAAAAGTAAAGAACTTGTATTCCCATTTTCGACCGATCCAAGCATCCATAACACAGGAATACTTCCTATATACCCGATTAAAGCAATAGGTTTCATACGATAAAGAACTTTATCCATCAGCCATCCTCCTAGCATCATAGCGAAGAAAGCAACGATGTAAGGCGCAGAAACTAAAAAGCCCATTTCTTTAATATTAAACCCATGCTGGGTAACCAAAAAAGTCGTTAACCAAGTTGTAGTTCCCCAATAAACGGCTAATTGGCAAAAAAGAAGCAGAGTATAGATATAAAAATGAAAATCTTTTAGGAAAAGACCATAGCTTTTTCTTTTCTCTTCCCTCGAGTAATTTTCATTAGGAGATTCGTTTTTGTCATCGATATCTTGATCCTTACTTAACCTTCCTTTATCGATCATTTCTTTTGGTGAATCTTTCACAAAATACCAAAGTAATATAATGCCAATAATACCTGGGATAGCAAGAACATAGAATACAGGTCTCCAATGCCCAGCGAAAAAGTAGAAAGAGATATTAGTAACTATGACGGGTACAACTGCGGGTGCTACTGCCCAGGATGTTGCGAAAAACGAAATTGCTCTTCCTCTTTCTTTTCGGGGAAACCAGTTGTTTATTGCTCGGATTGCTGGAGCAAAATGATGTCCCTCCCCTAATCCAAGACCAATTCTCAGAAATAAAAATTGTGTAAAGTTTTTAACTGCCCCTGTTAATGCCGTGACAAAAGTAAATACTGTAATTGCAATGTACATTACCTTTTTAGGACCAATTTTATCTGCAAGAAACCCTGCGCTTATTTGAGCGGCAGCATAAGCAAAGAAAAACACAGATGCAAGTTGCCCTACTTCAACAGGAGTTAAGTTTAAATCTTTCTGAATGAATGGCAGAAATGTTAAGACAGCCATCCTATCAAAATAATTAATAATATAGATCAACCAGAGAATGACAAGAACGACATACCGATATCCCCATGCTTTATTAATAACTTTAGCCAATTTTATCTCTCCTTTTTTATGAATTATCAATCAAATGCTCTTCTTTATTTCTTCCAGTTATCTTTAGAAGGGGTCTGAAAAGCTTTTGAGTCAGTCCCATCTAACTTGCATTCACTTTTGACGAAACACACGAGCCATCACCAGTAATGATCGTTTGATCAGATAAATCGAATAATTCTTGCGTTTTGTTTTATCTCCCCTAAGTTATTTTGATATTGTCTTTCCATTTTTCTAATTCAGGTCGCGCTATGTGGCGAACCTTCATTAGTTTAATCAGCAAGTTTTAGCTTTCTTGCATTTGCTGATTGTGCTCTAAGAGAAATATTTTTGCTCATGCCTGCTACTCTAAATTCCTGAATCGGACGGTCATTGTAATATAAGTTCCATATTTGGAGCGTTTACTTAATCATCGAAATGAAGGTCGTTAAACCACACCTTTGTTTTACAAGTCTTACCAAGACACTCTAAGATTTGAATGCGCTTACATGTATTCTCTAGTTAAATTCCGCAACGCCAATTAACCTATGCAATGATAAACTCTTCCGTGACCTAACCTACCCCTTTAGCGGTAGGAAATCCCTTTTCAAGAGATATTTGTTCAGAGGACGCTAAATTAGGCTCAGTTTATTGAAAAGAGGATCGTACTTTACCAAATAAAAGCGGTTTTAATAAATCCATAAAAACCACTTATTTGGATTAAAAATTTTTATTTTTGTTGTGTGCTGATTTAAAAATGATAATCAAGAAAGACTGCAGTCTATAAATAATTTTACAGACCGCAGTCTTCCTGTCAAGATAATTTTAAATATTCTGAAATGCCACCAATTCCCTAAATATCTTATTATTGCATGCAGCAAAAGATATTAAGAGGGGCTTTTTACAATCACTTTTAAAAGCAAGCACGATATTTTCTTCGAGAAAAAGAAAGAGATCAATGATTTTTACGTGGAAGAGCAACTGCCTACTCAATTAGTTAAAATCTGTAGAACATAGACTGACATTGTTCATTTCCATGCTGATGGATTACAGCAGAAAAATTTTGGGATGTTAAACGAGCAATTTATGAGCAAGAATAGATTACGGAGAGGGAAGCCCCTTTCTTAATTACGGTCAGCCACTTAATCAGATTATCAATTTATGTGAAGAGGTACAGAAAAAGAGGGGATTCCGTAAGGCTAACTGAGTGAGCAAAGTAATGTATAAGGAAAAAGTGTAAGCAATCTTATTCTTCCAATGGAGTTGAACAAGGTTGCTATTGTTGTTATAAGCTTTTCAATTTAATAATTTTCCGAAGATTTAAAATAAACTTGACAAATAGACCGTAGTCTGTGAAAATTATTTCGTAGACTACGGTCTATTTGGCGGATTAATTGTAAGCGTGTTCAATTGATGAAGGTATTTTCAAATACTCTTTTTATGACAAAACACAGCAGGTCTCCAACTATTAAATTATTAGAAGGGATGATTACAATGAGAAATAATAAGATTCATATTGGTGCATTTTTAAGTGGAACAGGATGGAATGTCGCTTCCTGGAAACATTCTGAGGCTATTACGGACGCTTCAGTTAATTTACCCTATTTAAAGTCTCTAACAAAAAAAGCTGAAGAAGGTAAAATGGACTTTGTGTTTTTTGGAGATGGGCTTTATATTAGTGAAAAATCTCACCCGAATTTTTTAGTGCGCTTTGAACCGCTAACCCTAATTGCTGCGCTTGCAATGGAAACTGAAAATATTGGATTAGCAGCTACTTTGTCAGCTTCTTTTAGTGAACCTTATAACGCTGCAAGACAATTTGCCTCTATAGATCGACTTAGTAATGGACGTGCAGGATGGAATGTTGTTACCTCTGCTTTAGATGGAACTCAAAGAAACTATGGTGGAAAACAACTTTTAGAGCATGATCTTCGCTATAAAATTGCTGATGAGTTTGTTGAAGTAGTAAAAGGACTTTGGGACTCTTGGGAAGATGATGCATTTATTCGTAATAAAGAATCAGGAAATTTCTTTGATAAAGAAAAATTGCATCGACTAAATTATGAAGGAGAATTTTTCTCAGTTCAGGGGCCCTTAAATATCGATCGTTCAAATCAGGGGCATCCAGTTGTTTTTCAAGCTGGTGGTTCAAAAACTGGTCGTGAATTTGCTGCCCGTCATGCTGATGCAGTTTTTACTTGGAGATCCACATTTGAAGAAGCCCAGGAGGTATATGCAAATATTAAAAAACTAGCTGAGGGATATGGGAGATCACCAGATGAAATTCTGATCCTACCTGAGATTGGTCCAATTATAGGAAATACAGCTGAAGAAGCAGAAGCAAAATATCAAGAAATTGCTAATTTAGTAGATGTAAAAGATGCATTGAACTTTATGAGTCGCTATTTTAGTGATATTGATTTGACAAAATATCCACTTGATGGCGAATTTCCTGACATTTGGGGATATGCAAAAAATGGGTGGGATACTCATATTACTCAAATAAAGCTGATGGTGATGGAAAGAAAGCTGTCTCTTCGTCAGGTAGCTATAGAGTTAAATACACCAAGGCATGAATTTATCGGAACACCAGAGCATGTAGCTAATCAATTACAGAAATGGTTTGAAGGCGGAGCTGCGGATGGATTTATGTTTTTAGTTCCAGTTTTACCAACTGGTTTAAATGATTTTGTAGATGGTGTAGTACCTATTCTGCAAGAACGCGGATTGTATAGAACAGAGTATGAAGATACAACACTACGGGGGAATCTAGGGTTGAGGGTACCTGAAAACAGAAACAGCCTAGTACATTTCAAGAGCACTAATGAAGTAAAGGGATAATATCTTAGATTTACTATGAAGAAAAAGCTTTTAACTCCACTATAACAATTGTTTTGCATTTGAGATTACAGAACAAGGTAGTAAGGAGGGAGGGATTTGCTAGTAGATATGGAAGAGACCTTACACTTGACTGATCATTCCTTTATTAATGTTTGTAACGAAAAATTTGGGATTAATAGAGGGGTATATAATACTATTGATGCTTGGTTTTACAAGCAAGGAATTAATAACATTCTAGAAAGACGTAATAGTATATTATCTTTTCTTGAATTTATTAAGAGGACATCTGAATTTAAAAATAACCGTTGTAAATTTGGTCCTGGTGGATTAGTAATAAAATTAGAAGAGTATCACTCTCAATATCTTCCTTTAGTTTCAGATAATGCATTTACAAAGTACGAAAGGTGGCTGAGAACATGACACTTAAAGATAAAGTATCAAAAAAACATTTACTTATTAATGGGGAATGGGTGGAAGCCAAAGAGTATAGTCCACTTCGATCTCCTTATTCAGGAGAAGTCATTGCTGAAATCCCTTTGGCTACAGAAGAAGAAACCGACCAAGCTATTGAAGCGGCGCAAAAAGCTACTAAGTTGATGGCAAAAATGCCAGCCCATCAACGTGCGAAAATCCTGGAAACATTGGCCCATCTTCTTGAAGAGCGTGCTGATGAAGCGGCTCAAATCATATCTATTGAGTCAGCCAAGCCGGTTACAACTGCTAAGGGAGAGGTGGCGCGAACAATTGAAACTTACAAGTTTGCGGCTGAAGAAGCGAAACGCATTCATGGAGAAACGCTTTCGCTAGATGCCGCTCGGGACGGTGAAAACCGACTTGGCTACACTGTACGTGAACCGATTGGAGTAATTGGGGCCATTACACCTTTCAATTTCCCTATGAATCTAGTTGCTCACAAAGTTGGTCCGGCAATTGCCGCTGGAAATTCCATTGTACTAAAGCCAGCTAGCCAAACGCCGTTATCCTCGTTGTTCATAGCAGAACTATTGCAGGAAGCAGGATTGCCGGCAGGAGCATTGAATGTGGTCACGGGTGGAGGAAGAGTGGTTGGAGACAAGTTGGTCAATGATTCTAGAGTAAGTATGATTACCTTTACTGGTAGTCCAAGAGTGGGGATAGGTATCCGCAATAAAGCAGGATTGAAACGAGTGACGTTGGAGCTAGGATCGAATGCGGCAGTTATTATTGACCGGGATGTAGACATCGATAAGATTATTTCTCGCTGTGTGACTGGAGCATTTTCAAACCAGGGACAGGTATGTATTTCTTTGCAAAGAGTTTATGCTCATGAAGAAGTCTATGATCGTTTTGTTGAAAAATTTATAGAAGCAACAAAACGATTAAGAATAGGTGATCCTCTTGATCCAGAAACAGATGTTTCAGCTTTAATTTCTCCGAATGATGTTGAAAGAACCGTCGATTGGATTCTGGAGGCAAAACAGGCCGGCGCCATTATAGCGACAGGCGGAAAATCAGAAGGTAATGTTCTTCACCCGACCGTCATATTAGACGCAGATACTCATTTAAAGGTATCTTGCCAAGAAGTGTTCGCGCCAATTGTTTTAATTAACAAGATTCAATCTATTGAAGAAGCAATTAATTTGGTCAATGATTCCAATTACGGTTTGCAAGCAGGAATTTATACTAACGATGTACGCACAGCACTGGATGCTGCAGAAAATTTACAAGTTGGTGGAGTTATGATCAATGATATTCCAACATTCCGCGTAGATAATATGCCGTACGGTGGAGTTAAAGAAAGTGGAACAGGCCGTGAAGGATTAAAATATGCGGTTGAAGAAATGACAGAAATGAAGCTAGTTGTATGGAACCGAAACTAGGTGCCCATAGTTTGAATGTAAAATAAGTTTGGTGGAGTACCCATTAAAGTATAAAAATAGAAGGCCCATTCCTGACAAATCAGAATAATGAAATTTTATTAGAATCACGAGTGGTCAGTCTGAAGGGGTCCATTGATATTGGAATGAGAATTTCTTAAAAAATATTAATGAAAAGAGGAGTTATGATGTCAAAAGAAAAAAAACAAAACTTATTTAAAGAAGTGATGGGTAATTATCCAACCGGAGTTACGATTTTGACAACTACTGACCGAGGGGGAAATCCTGTAGGGTTAACCGTGAATTCATTTGCTTCCGTCTCTCTAGACCCTCTCCTTGTTCTATGGTCAATAGATCACAAAGTATCTACAATCGAAGCCTTCACAGCTGGAGAAAAATTTGCTGTACATGTGCTAGCAGGAGATCAACAAGAATTATGTAAAACATTTTCTAGTAAAAATATCGACCGATTTAGTACATGTAAATGGAGCTTATCAAAGCATAAACTCCCAATTATTGATGGAGTGTTCGCTGTGCTTCAGTGCAAAACTTTTAATAAGATAGAGGCTGGTGATCATACTCTTTTAATTGGGGAAGTGATAGATATACAGATTGAAAAGAAAGATCCGATGTTATATCATAGAAGACATTTTGATTTCATTCCATCTGAATTTTATAAAGTTTCAAACTAAGAAAAAATAATAACTAGATTCCAAATTTATAAAGGTAATATCTGCCCCAGGAATAGTCTCTGTACGAGCTCCTTTTTATATGATTATGGAAAAGATTTTATCTATCATCGCATAACAGACTATCGAACTACGAGATTCTTCAAAAAATACAAGTGTTACGACCCTGTTTGGAGATTATCCTTTGTAGTTAACTTTCAACCATCCTTGGTTTTCCCCAGTAATGATAGGGAAGATATTTGGTGGATTTATGCTATTGTAATAGCCTATCGTTTGTCAGTACCGAAATCGCTTTGAGTTCGATAAGCTTGAGCAAGACTTAGAAGACAAAAATGTTAATTTTTGATAAGGATAAATAGACTTTTGAGGTGTAATTTGGTTAATACCAACAAATTGAAAATAAATATTTTGTTGCCATTTAATGATAATGCTAAATTATGCAAGGGAGAAGTTCGTCGGGTTATATAGTCAGAATTTTCTGGTATTTTGTAATTCCTGGGCAGAAGATTGGGCGAACTTCGCTAAAATTGCACTAATTAAAATAACAGGATTTTCATATAAGTTCTAGGAGGTAAATGTATGTCTAACGTAAATAAAGCATCTTCTTTTTCACCAGAAAAATTAAAAACTATGTTATACGACATGATGGTAATTAGAAGTTTTGAAGAAACAGTCGAAAAATTATTTCAACAAGGAAAAATTCATGGAACGATGCATTTATGTATTGGACAAGAAGCTACAGCGGTGGGAGCGTGTGTACCATTAACAGACAAAGATAAAATCACAAGTACTCACCGTGGACATGGTCATAGTCTTGCAAAAGGAACGAAAGTTAAGGGAATGATGGCTGAATTACTCGGAAAAGAAACAGGATATTGTAAAGGTAAGGGTGGCTCAATGCACATTGCTGACTTAGATGTTGGTAATTTAGGTGCGAATGGTATTGTTGCAGCTGGTTTACCTTTAGGAACAGGCGCAGCCTTAACGTCAAAAATGAAAGATTTAGGCTATGTCGTTGTATGTTTTTTCGGAGACGGTGCAACAAATGAAGGCGCATTCCATGAATCACTAAACTTAGCATCAATTTGGGACTTACCCATTGTTTTCTTCTGTGAAAATAATTTATACGGAATGTCAGGATCGATAAAAGAAATGACAAATATTGAAAACATCGCAGACCGTGGCATGGCATACGGTATTCCAAGTGAAACGATTAATGGCAACGATGTATTAGAAGTTGTGAATTCAACAGAAAAAGCAGTCGAAAGAGCAAGAAAAGGCGAAGGTCCAACTTTGATTGAAGCACACACGTATAGATGGAGAGGACATTCAAGAAGTGATGCGAGAAAGTATAGAACAAGAGACGAAGAAAAAGAATGGAAGAAAATGCGAGATCCAATCGCCCTATTTAAAAAACAACTAATTGAAGAAAACGTGATAACAGAAGAAGAATTTACCGAGTTGGATAAAAAAGTTCAAGCTGAAATGGATGAAGCAGTCGAATTTGCTGAGAATAGCAAGTCGCCAGGTTTAGAAACTTTAGAAACAGACATTTACGCATAGTGGAAAGGTGATGAATAAAGTGAGAGAAATTACTTATTTAGAAGCGATTAGAGAATCCATGAGTCAAGAGATGCGCAAAGATAATGATGTTTTTATTATGGGAGAAGATATCGGTATTTATGGAGGAGCTTTCGGATTAACAAATGGCATGATTGAAGAATTTGGTTCAGAACGAATAAGAATTACCCCTATTTCTGAGGCAGCTATCAGTGGATGTGCAGTCGGTGCAGCCATGACAGGTATGAGACCTATTTTAGAACTTCAGTTTTCGGATTTCGTTATGATTGCTACCGATAATATCGTTAATCAAGCTGCAAAAATGCGATATATGTTTGGGGGGAAAACGAGTGTTCCTGTTGTTATTAGGCTCCCAGGTGGTTCGGGTGCAGGATTTGCCGCACAGCATTCACAAAGTTTAGAAGCGTGGATGACGCATGTTCCTGGCTTGAAAGTGGTGCAGCCTTCAAATGCTTATGATGCAAAAGGTTTGATGAAAGCAGCGATTAAAGATGATAATCCTGTTTTGTTTTATGAGCATAAACTTCTTTACAATATTAAAGGAGAAGTGCCAGAAGAAGACTATGAAATTCCACTTGGTCAAGCAGATGTCAAAAAAGAAGGTACTGATATCACAATCGTAGCGACGGCTATCATGGTAAATAGAGCGCTTGAAGCAGCTGAAGAACTTGAAAAAGATGGTATTAACGTGGAAGTAATTGATCCTCGCACTTTAGTGCCATTAGATACAGAAACAATTTTAGAATCTGTTAAAAAAACAAGTCGAGTATTAGTTGTTTATGAAGCGGTTAAAAGGGGCGGATATGGCGCAGAAATTGCGAGTATGATTGTGGAAAGCGATGTCTTTGATTACTTAGATGCTCCAATTAGACGCCTTGGTGGAGTAGCTACGCCAATTCCATATAATCCAGAATTAGAAAAAGCAGCTGTACCACAGGTTAATGACATTGTTCAAGAGTGTAGAAAATTAATGAATAAGTAGGGAGGTGGCATAATGGCATCCGTAGTAGTAATGCCTAAATTGGGCGCAACAATGGAAGAAGGGACAATTGTCTCTTGGTTAGTTCAAATTGGAGAAATAGTAGAAGAAGGAGACCCTATTGCTGAAATTCAAACGGATAAAATAGTAATGGAGATTGAAGCAGAGACAACGGGTGTTTTACTAAAATCATTATACGATTCAGGCACAGTAGTAAGGGTGCATGAGGTAATTGCCTATTTAGGTGAAGAAGGAGAAAGTATAGAAGGCTTAGAAAAACAGTCACCAAGTGATTCTCATAAACCTGTTGAAGGGCAGAAACAAACGCAGACTGAAGATGAAACTATTTTAGAAGGATCGACAGTTAATGGTAATAATAAAATCAGAAGAACACCGGCTGCAAGAAAGCTTGCTGAAGATAATCAAATTAATTTAAGAGATGTTGAGGGATCAGGCCCGCTTAGGCGTATTCAAAAAATTGATGTTGAAAATTATTTAGAAAAGCAGGCTAAGAAAATCACACCATTAGCGAAGAAAATTGCTGATGATCAAGGTATCGAATATAACAATATTACGGGAACAGGTTCTCATGGGAAAATCGTTAAAGACGATCTTGTTCCATCAACTCCTGTAAGTGAAAAAGAGGAGAATTCAATAAGCAATCAAGTAATCAAACGAGTTCCATTTAAAGGCATGCGCAAAGTCATAGCGGAAAGAATTTCTAAGAGTGCCTATACATCTCCACATGTAACACTCTTATCAGAAATTGATATGACTAATTGTGTGTCTCTTCGTCAAGATTTATTGCCTGTTATTGAAAAAGCGGAAGGTTTAAGAATTTCTTTCAATGAAATTTTGATTAAAGCAACATCATTTGCTTTAAAGCAAAATCCAAGCATCAATATTTCAATAGAGGAAAAAGAGATTGTCTATCATTCGAATATAAATATCGGTATGGCTGTGGCAGTACGAGATGGCTTAGTCGTTCCAGTACTTAGAGATGTAGATCAAAAAGGGCTAGCTGCAATTACAAAGGAAGCTAAAAGGATTGGAAAACTTGCCCGCGAGGGAAAACTTTCTCCTGATGATATGCAGGGAAGCACATTTACAATCAGCAATTTAGGTATGTATGCCGTTGATGGATTCACACCGATTATTAATAGTCCAAATGCCGCTATTTTAGGCGTAGGACGTATACAAAAAAAACCAGTCATCGTGAATGACGAAGTAGCTGTTCGATCTATGATGAGCTTAAGCTTATCATTTGACCACCGAATTATTGACGGGGCCCCTGCAGCAGCATTCTTAACGGATTTAAAGGATGTACTAGAAAATCCATTCAAATTATTGATATAAGGTGGTGACGGTATGACATCGTATGATGTGGTAATTGTCGGTGGCGGTCCAGGAGGATATGTTGCCGCGCTTAAAGCTACGAAAAATGGTAAGCGAACAGCGCTTGTGGAAGCAGATTATTTAGGTGGTACATGTTTAAATAGAGGCTGTATTCCTTCCAAAACTTTATTGAAACATGCGGAAATTATCGAAGAAATTGAAAAAGCGAAAAACTGGGGAATCAAAACAGATAATCTGAGCTTTTCATTGAAAGACATGTTTGCACGAAAAGATAAAGTAATTAATACCCTGCGAAGTGGCATTGAACATTTATTAAGTACTGGGAAAATCGATGTCTACAATGGAGATGGCACCATTCATGCTGATAAAAAAGTAACTGTTCACACCGGAAAAGAGACGAAACAAATTACGGGTGAAAAGATTATTATTGCGACAGGCAGCCAACCTGTCGTGCCGCCAATTGATGGTCTTGATTCTGTGAGTTATCATACAACAGATACTATTTTTGATATCTCAGAGATACCTCAATCAATTGTAATTGTTGGTGGAGGTGTCATAGGAGTAGAATTTGCTAACATTTTTGCTAGTTTAAAAACAGAAGTCACTATTGTTGAACTTGGTGACAGAATTATCCCAACAGAAGATGAAGACGCTTCGAAAGCTTTACTCAAAAGTTTAAAGAAAAAAGGAATTAAAGTTTTAACGAAATACCAAGTGACATCTATTAAAGAAAGTAATAATGAAAAAACATTAAGTATTGTCTCCGGGCATGGTAAAACAGATACCCTCATAGCAGATGAAATTCTGCTATCTGTTGGCCGGAAACCTAATCTCTCTGCTGTTTCTGAACTGGATCTGAAAATGAACGGGAGACATATCGCAGTAAATGATTATCTAGAAACGAGCAAAAAAGATTATTTTGCTGTAGGTGATGTTATTGGGGGGCTGCAATTAGCACATGTTGCTAGCGCTGAAGGTTTAACAGCTGTTGAAAATTTAGATGAAGAAAAAGAAAAGATGAATTATAAAGTGATGCCTCGCTGCATTTATACAAATCCACAAGTCGCTAGTGTGGGGATGAGTGAAGCGGAACTGAAAGAAAAAGAAATTAAATATAAGGTAAATAAATATTCTTTTTCAGGTAATGGAAAAGCTTTGACAATGGGTGAAACAGAAGGATTTTCTAAAGTAATGATTGATGAGAAATATGGAGAAATATTAGGTGTTGTTATGGTAGGCGCTCATGTTACTGAAATGATTGGTCAATCCTCAGCTTATATGTATTTGGAAGGAACTGTTGATGAGCTTGCACAAATGGTACAACCTCATCCATCCCTCTCTGAGGTATTAATGGAATCTGCAAATGGACTTCTTGGAAAGGGGATTCATTCTTAACAAAGTTGAAATTACAGTTGTGGCTTTGAAAAAAATACATGATGTTTTGATGAATTAAGTAGCAATGAAATACTTGTCTCAACGATATTTTGATTAAACTATCTTATAAAAAGCAGACTTTCTAACGCCTCTTTGTCAGCTTATTTTCTTGCTGGAGTAGTGACAGGGTTCTTGTTCTAGGCGGAAATTTAAGTACAAAGCCATATAGAAGCAACCCTATAGTTTCGGTTCTTATGCTTCCCTATTAACTATATAAAATTCTTTCCAGCGGATTAAAGAAGGGAGGGAATCCTTTGAGGCAAAATGAATGCACGATTAAAGGAGTAGTTAGCAAGGGAAGACAAGTGGGGCGAACCCTAGGATTCCCAACAGCCAATCTTTACCTACAATCATGTTTTCCAATTCTTGATCTTGGTGTGTATGGAGTAAAAGTGTTCTGGAGGGGGAATCAGTATTATGGAGCCATGAACGTCGGATTTAGACCGACATTTGAGTATGGACATCACGTTAGTTATGAAATTCATCTCCTTGATTTCCATGAAGACCTTTATGATGAAGAATTAATCGTTGATGTCTGCTTTTATGTTCGACAAGAAAAGAAATTTTCCCACCTTAATGAATTGAAAGGGCAGCTTTATAATGATGTTGCTTATGTAAAAAAGCAATTTGGATTGATAGAAACGACTGATTTAAAGAATAATTTTGGAGGTAGGGTTGATACAGTTGAATGGCCGATACCGATTGGTCTTGATTGGCGTAAAAGATGAGATGGGACGTTTTGATAAGGTTGAAGGAGATGGCTCTATAAATAAAGAGCATTCTATTTATGTGAATAAATTTGACGAAGGCAGCGATACACGGAATACAAAAGGTCCTTCTTCTGGAACAAAGACGTAATCAAAACCACTTCGGTACCATTACTGAAACTTTGCTTTTTATGTTTTTGTTTTTTTAAATGACACTTGTTGCATTGATTTGTATTATAACCAATGGTCACTTCAGCAGATTCAACTCTAAGAGGAGGTAGCGCGGTCTACAGGTATAAAAATCTTACGTTAAGGTGATTTCAGACTCCCTTCAAACGGAATTCGAACGGGACAAAAATACCACTCAGATTGTTTAGCATGATATTTGCTAAATCAATTGAATGGACAACACTTTGTTGTTGTCGAAT
Source organism: Peribacillus simplex (assembly GCF_900156045.1). Taxonomy (GTDB): domain Bacteria; phylum Bacillota; class Bacilli; order Bacillales; family DSM-1321; genus Peribacillus; species Peribacillus simplex_D. The sequence continues at coordinate 65,760 of NZ_FTMX01000010.1, forward strand.
AAACTCTCGAGTATAGATAGGGGTTAGTATAATGTCAAAAACAGTAATCATGCCCAATCAAGGAAAAGACTATCGTGGAATAGGAGGGTTGGTGAAGCGTCTAGTACATCCAAGTACAGTGGGTTCTGAAAATCTTGCTGTATCGATTTGTTATTTAAATCCAGGGGAAGAAATTACCCGTCACAGCCATACTTATGAAGAAGCCTATTTTGTTCTTCAGGGAACAGGAAAAATGATTCTGGGTGAGGAGGAATTCAAGCTTGAACCTAACATGAGTGTTTATATCCCATCTGGTAAGGAGCACGCTCAGATCAACGATGGATCAGAGCCGCTTGTTGTTCTTTGCTCTTTAAGTCCAGCTCCAGATGTTTGGTAGTATAATAACTCCCATTTAGAGTTAATGGATAAAGATGAGAAAATCGCAATTGATTCAAGTAGAAACACGATCAGTCTGACATGAATTTGTTAACATTAAGATGATATCTGGAACTTGAGAATTAGTAAAGTAGTGAAGATGATGAAAGAAGATGGTTTAAATCAGGATGTTAATGTGTTGGCAGCTACTTATAGATATCTCCACGGTTTCCTATAGCCTGTATGTATATAATTTTCTCATCATGATTCAATATTGATGTTACAAAAAATGGGGATCGACCTCCAAATTGAGGTCGATCTCTTTAAATAAAATATACTTCTATTCGAGCAAAGTAGGTAGAAGCCTAACAATAAGTACTATGATTACCGAGGTAGCCATTCTGGAGGACTAGAACCGATTGGAACCAGAACGGTTTGATATTCCCCAGGAGTTTCTGACATTTCAACCTGATCGGTCACCTCCGAAATAAACGGCATGGAGTCTCAGAAGTAAATAAATCTGGTGCGATAAACTCAAGCTCCTCTGATGGTCCAGCATTTTTCTTTGCATTTAGCTTACCAAAAATACCTAATGTAAGAATCCGTAAGGATACATGATCTAAAGAAACTCGTACACGATAACTACCGCCTTCTTTTTTTTCCTTCCCTTTCTAATGCCATAAAGCCCCTACTTTATGTAACCGAGAGACAGCATAATCATTCACAATGGAAATAGGAGGTAATTTCGGATTAGCAGGTGAACCTTCAAGCGCGATTACACCTGTTACAAATCCAGCTCATATAAATCCACTAAAATGTAGGAGCATGTGGAGTGTTCCATCGTTGACAAAATAGGATTAAAACTAGTAAATTAGATTTATAAATCCAACTATATCATTCGGAATAGAGGTAATTTATAATGCTTCGTGTTGCAAATTCAGTTGCTGACTTAGTCGGTCAAACACCAATTGTTAAGTTAAATAGATTAGTAGATGAAACCAGTGCTGAGGTTTATTTAAAGCTTGAATATTTTAATCCTAGTAGCAGTGTAAAGGATCGTATCGCATTAGCAATGATTAAAGATGCAGAAGAAAAAGGTTTAATTACGCCTGGCGTAGATACAATTATTGAACCAACTAGTGGCAACACTGGAATCGGCCTTGCAATGATTGCGGCAGCAGAAGGTTACAAGGTGGTCATTGTTATGCCTGACACTATGAGTTCAGAAAGACGCAGACTTCTTAGTGCTTATGGTGCTGAACTTGTCTTAACTCCAGGGAAAGAAGGCATGAAAGGTGCTATTGCCAAAGCGGAAGAGCTTGTAAAAGAATACGGCTATTTCTTGCCCCAACAATTTAAAAACGAAGCTAATCCAGATATTCATAGTCGGACAACTGGCAAAGAAATTGTTGAACAAATGGACCAGTTAGACGCATTTGTTTCTGGAATCGGGTCGGGCGGTACAATTTCAGGTACAGGCAGTGTTCTCCGTGAAAAATATCCAAATATTAAAATTCTTGCCGTTGAACCAAAGGATTCACCAGTACTTTCAGGTGGGAAGCCAGGACTGCATAAACTTCAAGGGCTCGGTCCAGGTTTTATTCCTGATACCCTAAATACAAATATCTATGATGAAATTATTCAAGTAAGTACAAAACAAGCATATGAAGCTGCACGCCGGGCAGCAAGAGAAGAAGGTGTTTTTGGAGGAACTTCCTCTGGTGCAGCCATTCATGCTGCTATAGAAGTTGCGAAAAAGTTAGGGAAAGGTAAAAAGGTACTTGCAATCGTTCCAGATAATGGCGAACGTTATTTAAGCACATCCCTTTATCAATATGATGCTGAATAAACTCGCTCGAGGTATCGTCACCTAGGCGATGCCTTTTTTTTAATGTTTCATGTAGTAACGTAAAAAAAAGAGATATCCAGTTATGAGTTTACAATGATGAAATCTGTAGCATTTTCCATTAACGAAGAGTCTATTGCTAAACAAATTGCAGATGAATGTGGAGGTAATATTGTAGTCCGAAATGCTAAGTTTGAGGAAAATATTTGTCAAGTAGAAAGGTGAAGTCATTATATAAATCGCAAAAAGAAAAACTTATGGAAAATCTATTCCTTTAAGTAAACGATAAAATACTTCAGTTAAAAACACTTTAATATTTGAATAGCATGTAGAAAAAAACTTGTCGTCAGTAAGAGTAAAGAGTAAAGAGTAAAACATAAATTTTTGATAGTTAGTTTTTATCTTTTCTCTAATCTATAAAATAGGTTATTGATCTATCCCAATACAATTTTGTCTTTATTGTAGTTATATTTTTTTACCTAAGTATACAATAACGATTTAACGGGAAATGGGAGTATAAACATACATATTGCATATTATTCTATGCCTCACTTTATATATCAACCTCGCATGAAAAGAGTGAAAAAGTAGAATATTGTTTGCAAAAGAGAAATAGTGAAGGGGTTGATGTTTTATGCAAAATAATGTATATACCGAAATTAACTTAGTTAAAACAAACATATCTGATGAGATATTGGTTAAATTGTTTTTGGTTCAAATTCCTGAATGAAGTCAAAAAAGTAAAATCATTAAGAACATTGATCAGTCTTTACAAAAGAGTGATAAAGCAGCTTTTTTACGTTTAACAGAGGTACTTAAATCTGTACCTTAAGAAGAACTTTAATAATAGAAGAAACTCGTCAAAAAGAAGCCTTGGTATATAAGAATAAAGGATGCTTTTCCGTCTCATACATCTCCTACAAATGGGGGAAAGATACCTAATAGCACCTAATATGTAGTCAAACAAATACATAGAATAATATTCAAATAGATATTAGTCGGCAGAATAAAAAAAAAATAAAAGGAAGCCATTAACTACATGTTTGGCTTCCTTTTATTTTTTTCACTATTTTTCCTATTTTTTCTCTAAGTAATTATAAACAGGTTGTGCAATATTTAAAGTTAAATCCGTAAGGATATGGGATGCACCCACTACTTCTAAAACTGGTAAATCAGCAAGTGGAGCAAGAGCATGTTCAAACAATTGTAACCTTGCTGGCCCTGTCCATGCACCTTTAACTGTTACATCTGTGATTTGTGTTCTCACTAAGTCACAGACTCGAAATTGCCGGTCATACCCCATTACAGTCTTTACCATGAAATTTGGGCGACATATTTCTTCTAATGCCGTTTCTTTCGGTAACTCAATCTGTTTGTATCCCATCGTTGCCGTAGCAACACGAAGAGTTCCATAATCTAACGTTCCCACTAAAGTTTCATTGTCTTGATAAAGTTTAGGGTTTCCCCATTTCTTTGGATAGCTACTTAATTCGCGCCCACTTGCTATAGCAGGGAAGTTATTTACATACATTGAATGAATATAATCCCCATCTTCGTTGTTAAAACTCACCGGAATGACCTGCCCAGCTTCTGTGTATCCGCCTAATCCTGTTACATCATGCATATACATAAGCTCAAAACGGACAATCGGATTCTCTTCATCAATCTCCAATGGTTCTGGAACAGCCTCACGCAGTGCCTTTGGATCTGTACGATAATAAATGTTCAGATATTCCCGATCATTAAATTTGTAAAGAGGTGGTGATGGATAAGCAGGTGCTGTTAAAGGCGTATTTAGATTTTTGGATATGTTATTTACATCTATCTTCATGACTTTCTCCTCTAGTTCTATTTTAAAAAGTTTAATTAAGGTGAGAGAAATATAATAAAACCTCAATATCTCATAAATGCAGGTCCGGTTAAATCAGGCATCTTTATTATATAAAACCTTAAAAAGCTGATCTATAACATCCAAGGGTACGTTTCAGCATCCAACAAAGTTAATACCAAAGGAATCCCGACATATAGTAAACGGCTTCCTTTGGCTAATAGCATGTGAATTCACTTATTTGTGTAATTAAAATTTACTGATTCAAATTAGTGACCCATTCAGCTTTACCACTGCCACGAGGGACAAGAACAGTTTGATATTCTCCAGGAGTTTCTGACATTTCGACTTGCTCTGTGAGCCCTTGATATAAACCTAGTGGAGTCTCAGCTGTAAATAAATCCGGAGCGATGAACTCATGTTCCTCTGACGAACCAGCTGTTTCATTTACAAATCGCTTATCAAAGATCCCCATTGAAAGAAGCCATAAGGATATACGATCTAATGAAACGCGTACCCGATAACTACCACCTTCTTTTGCTCTTCTTTTAAGTGCTACTAAAGCACCAACTTCTAGTAACCAAGAGGCAGCATAGTCATTCACAACTCCAATCACAGGTAATTTAGGCTGTTCCGGTGAACCCTCCAGAGCCATTATACCTGTTACAGATCCAGCTGTTTGATCAAACCCATTACGGTTTGCCCAAGGACCTTCTGTACCATGTAAATTTACAGAACAATGAATAATGCCGGGGCGGATTTTAGCACAGTCTTCCGCTGATAATCCATAACGCTCAAGGAATCCCTCACGACGGTTTGCAAAGAAGATATCTGCTCCTTCCAATAATTCTTCCATTTTTTGTTTGCCTTCTACTTTGTCTAAGTCAAGCATAGTAGAACGCATGCCTACATTTGATGTCGCATAAATTAAATCATGCTCCCAATCTGTTGGGCGCCAAACGTTTAAAACATCTGTACCATGTAAAGCAAGAGAACGCCCAAATCCTGCTCCTGCAATAACATGACCAATTCCAAGAGCACGAATGCCTTCTAAAGGAGTCGATACATTTTTAGATAGGGGATGAAGATCACTCTCCCCAATTTTCTCAATTTGAATAAGAGGAAGTCTTGCTACATGTTCGTAAGCAGGTTCTTTCATAAATTCTTCAATTGTGCGAACCATTGGCATAACAATTCCCCGTTCAGCAGCAGCTTTTTCTAATTCTTCTGCATTCCACTGACGAATTGCGTTGGCGACAGCTTCACGATCTTCCGTACAATTCAAAAATTTTAATGTTTCATGCTTAACTCTTGGATAAGGATTAAGGGGCATTACCCATTTCCCATCTTTTGTTTGATAAAAGGTAAAATCAAACGGGTTATAAGGGTCGCTAGCTGCTCCAAGTGCAAATCCATTTATCTTTTCCCATTTTCTATCAAAAAAGGGAGATAGTCTTCGAAGTGCTTTACGTAAATCCATATGGATATCTTGCCCTTTTCCTCCACGCAATCTCCAAATATCGGCAACTGCAATTGACTTTGCTACTAGGGCTATTCCTGCCATTGATGCAAGATGTAATGGACTTGGGGCAATAGGATCTTGTCCATAAAAAGTCACTTTCCCTCCACTGTCTTCTATGGATAACCCAACATCTTTTAAAACTTGATTTAATTCATCATAGATATCAAAATTATCAAGACCTGCTAATCTATTCTTATTTGCTTTTAGGATAGATTCGGTAATGTTTTTTTCATTTGTATTTGTTGACATTGTAATCCCTTCCTTTGTTAACAGGTGTACAAGATTATTATTTAGTACTTTCACTTAGTGTACGAAGGATAGATAATTGTCGATGATCACGCTCTTTTTCAAGATTTTCTACTGATTTATTACCATAAGATGATATCGACAATTCAGATAAAGATTGAACCGTAGCCTCGTCTAAATGTGGCTTACCTAGGTCACCCCAAATTGCTTCCAATCCTGGGCCCAAATGTTTAAGGAAAGCTGGGAATCCTCCTTTTCCTCCTCCTAAGTGGAAAGTCAAGAATGGACCACCTGCTGCCCATCGGAGACCAATCGAACTTGTTACAATTTCGTCAAGATCCTTCATAGAAACAATGCCTTCTGATACTAAATGGATAGCCTCACGAATTAATGCTGATTGAAGACGGTTGGCTACAAATCCGGGGGTTTCCTTCTTCAATACAAGTGGGTTTTTCCCTAATGCTTTATAAAAATCAACAGCGTGCTCAATCGCATCAGCCGATGTATTTGTTCCAGGTACAATCTCGACGAGTGGGACAAGATGCGGTGGATTAAATGGATGTCCAATCAACATACGTTCTGGATGTACCATTTTTTTTGATATATCACTTGCTTTTAAACCAGAAGAAGATGAAAGTAACAATGCATCTTTACTCACAAATTTTTCAATTTGAGTATATAATTCTTGTTTAAATTCAATACGTTCAGGACCGTTTTCTTGTACCACTACAGCGCCATTCAGTGCACGTTCAAGGTCTTTTTCAATAATTAGCCGATCTGTAATACCCTCTGTTGGGAGTCCCAGATCACGTAACGTTGGGATAATTTGTTCTATTCCAGTAAGGACGACTTCTTCCAAATCAGGACGAACATCATTCACTTTAACCTCTAACCCTTTTGCAAGAAAATAAGCTGTCCAGGAAATACCAATAAGACCAGCTCCAATTACTGTAACTGAGTTGAATCTACGAGGATTCTCTATTAGTTGAGAACGTTTTGTTTGATTATTCATATTTTAAATCATTCCTTTCTTAACAAAAAGATTTGAGAATTATGTTGCTAAAACAACATATATCGTAAATAATTTTAGTAAGAAAGCATAGAAAGAACAAGAATCAAAAAAGCGTAATATGTTGCTTACACAACACCTTACTAAAAAACTGTTGCAAAACTGTAAATTTAATTTATGGAGGCTTATATGTTAAATAAGAAGGTTGATCCTCGGGTACAACGTACTCAAAATTTGTTGCGTGACGCTTTAATTGAGTTAATAGACGAGAAGGAGTATGAAAAAATTACGATACAAGATATTACTACTCGGGCAGTTGTTAACCGTGCAACTTTTTATCGTCACTATTTAGATAAAGATGATTTATTAAGTAAAAGTATAGATACGGTTCTTAAAAATATGTTTGGTGAGGCATCGAAATTTTTTAGTGTTAGCAAAGATGTTGATGAATTACAAAAATATGTGGCCTCCCATATTTTTGAGCATGTTGCAAGACATAAAAAATTTTTTCAGGTTATGCTACTTGGAAAAGGGATCCCTAATTTCATACAATATTTTAAAGGTTTTTTGTTTGAATTTTATGTTCATGCAATATCAGAAGCAAAATTAGAAGAGAATAAGCTCCCTGTTCCCAAAGAGATGGTTGTTAGTTATATTTCTGCTTCATATATCGGTGTTATTATTTGGTGGTTAGAAGGTGATATGGTAGATACTCCCTCCTTTATGACTAAACAAATGATTCACATTAATAAACAAGGTCCTATTCAATTGTTAAAAAAATTTCGAAATACCGAAGTTTAAAGATAGTCTCAACATTTAAGTGAATTTGTATTTACCTAAATATAATTGGAAGTCTTACTCTTATCCTTCTTTTGTTAGTGTATGTTAAGACAAAAATATTCAAAGTCTTATCTGCTTTTCAGGGATGGTAGGTCTTGTTCCCCGATTAAATACACAATTTATGTATTGTTGGATAGGCTCTTTCTATTCAAATATACGTAAAACTTGTCAAAAGAGCCTTTGCTTGTTAAAGCAAAGGCTCTGAGCTTTATTATTCTATATTCATTGCATAAACAGGGGAATGTTAGAATATTTAGCATGAATAGATCACATACAATTAGCTTATATTTTTTGCATTAGAACTTTCATGTAAATATTTACGTTTCTTTTGTCCGCTTATAGAAATCTTAGCAAGCAATAAGAAATGTGCAGAAATCAAAATTGCAATCAAAACAAAGTTTAAACTGAAACTATTTGTTGCCTCCATTATTTTGCTCGCAGCTGCTGGTCCAAATGCCATACCGACAAAATTCAATAGGTTATACAACCCAAGACCAACTCCAATTTTAGCTGGATTTAATGTTTTAGGTATAAAAGTGTTTATTGATACTTGAATCGCAGAATAGCTCATAAATGTTAAAATGACGGCGACTAAAATAATGATTAAATTTGTATTTGGTAGCAACCCTAAAGTCAGGAATCCAATGATCATGATGATGGACGCTACATAAATCATTTTGATATTCCCAAATGTCGGCACAATTTTCCCTGTGAAAAAGCTAGATACAATGCCAAACAAAGAAGCGACGAACAGTGCAATCCCTACTATAAAAGGGGATAGCTCATATTTTCTTCCTAATAACAGAGGAAGAAGCAACAGATTCGCACATAATGCAACATTAATAATAAAACCAACTGTTATTAAGCGAAGAAAGGGCTTGTTTTTAAATAATTCAATATCAATCAATGGATAGTTAGCTTTCGTTATTCGAGTCTTAAATAATAATAAGAAAACGAAGGAAAGAACAAAGAGCCAACTGTTAATATTTACTCCTAGTAAAATTGTCGCAATTAATGCAAATAATAAGACAGTCCCCATAAAGTCAAAGTGAAAAGGTTTATTTGAATGATGGATTTCTTCTTTTGGCATAAATTTTATCAATAAGCCTATCCCAATAACAGAAATAACCATGCTTAGAAATAAATAAGGCCAACCAAGTGTATTCGTAATGGCACCGCCAACTAGAGGTCCAATCCCAACAGCCAATGCGATGGAAGAACTAATCATCGCTAACGCACCAGGCTTTTTCTCTGGTGGAAATAATTTGGCTACTGCGATCATACCAAGTGCAATAAAGGCAGCTCCTCCACTTGCCTGTAAAAGTCTTGCGGAAATAACAATAGCATATGATTGATTGCTAAATCCGAGGATGGAACCGAGTATAAACAAAAGGATAGCAACGATTAAAAGTTTTTTGATACTAAAACGATCAGCTAGTTTTCCATACACCATTGAACCGATTCCAACAACCAGGGAATACCCCACTACAATCCAACTGACTTTTGAAGGGCTGATTGATAAATCTTTCGAAATGTCTGCGAGTGCTACATTAAATAAGACAGCATTCATGGGACCCAACAAAACGATAAAACACAATGTGATAATTAACCATTTAGAATGATTAACGTTTTCTTTATTCATAATTAACACCCCTAAAGTAAAATAGTTTTATGACTTTCAAACTATTGGTTAAAATTTAAGGTTTTTTGGCACTTATAATGTAGCCAAAAAACCAGGTAAGAATTCTTTAAACGTTTCCTCCTTTATACTAATTAACTTATGTTGACCGTCACGACCTACGTCGACTAAGTCAGCTTCAGCCAAAATTTTAAGATGATATGATGCATTAGATTTATTTGTTCCAATGGATTCTCCAATGTCACCACAAGAATTTCTATCTTTATTTTTTTGATGTTGAAGATAACGAATAATTTCTATTCGTTTCACTTCTGCCAGTGCTTTAAATATTTTTACACGTTTTTCATCTGATTGTACTTGTTTGATAGTCATGTGACTATCTTAATCTTGAGGTGTAGATTTGTCAAGCTTTAGAAAAATACATCTCGTTAATTAGTTGTACGAACTCAATCGAATGAGAGTCTGTTCAATCAAAAAGTTGGAAGCACGAATTAAATCGTATGAGATAACTTTAAAGATAATTAAAGACGAAAGACGCCTAGTGGGCACAGTACCAGCGTTCGTGTTACCAGGGCAAAGTAAACAGCAGAAAAGTAAGATAACATTATGCTAAGGACATTTGGTAATGCTTTCAGCAATATTTTACGGTAAACCTCAAAGTCAATGGTATCAATGAACATTATAGTTTTACAGTATCATTACAATAACTGTGGTTTTTGGAACAAAGTTATTATTTTACAGGATTTAAAGAGGTTACTATGCGGTTCATAGCAAGAACCCTGTCACTACCCGTAATTGGCGTATTTATATAGTTATACCCTGTTAAGAGGTCCGTTATCAAAAAGAGGAAGTGGATCGATTAGTTTATGAAAAACAATCTTTCCCTACTGGCATGAGTCCTAATGAGGTTGCAAAGAAATTGGGGTTATCTGTACAAAGTGTTTATAAGTATATACAAGATGGTTCAATAAAAGCTGAGGCTGTCCCTTATGGTGATAAGAGGACGATCTATGTCATATCTGAAACAGCATATGAGGAAGCCGCGGAATTACTGAAGCCATCTGAATCCCAACGCCCAAAACGATTTGAGTATTATCATCCTAGTCAAGATATCGTCTTATTTCAGAAATTCCATTCAAGCAAGGTGCCTGAAGCACGTGTTATACGGAATAAGGATAATGAATGGGGTTTTTACTTAGCCAATATTCAAAAATGGTTGCCATTTGATGAAGGGATAAGGGAGTATCAGTTAAAGCCAGTCTATCCTATTCATCAATCCACTTTTGAGTATAAAGGCTATGTAGAGCTGGAAATTCCGAAGGATACGGTTGTCCTTTATCCATTCCTGGACTATTTATATGAAACATGGGGAATGGAAAACATACGATTGAGGGAACAGGATAACACGATCCTACTCTTCATTCGAGCAGGGGAAAGACCATTAACGACAAAGGGTTTCTTTGCAGCTGATATCCTGCCATTTTTAATAAAAGGAGACATCTACAATGAAGAGGGTCACCTGATTTTTCGAAGTTCCTATCGAAAAACTAGTTTGGAATTACCTATTGATCTATTAGAAAGTATGACAGAGTTAGCTGAACAAGAAGGAATCAGTATGAGTAAGTGGGTAGAGCAAAAATTATCATCACTACTAAAGTGATTTTGATTGAGGAAAGCAGTTATTGGCTTCATTCAAATAACTATATATTATCGGAACTTAAGTTTTTTGTAATAACTCAAAGTCCGAGATGTAGATTTACGAGATATACAATAGGATATCTCTTAAAAGAAGTTAGTAGTCTATTATTAAAGGATGTTGAAATCTTTAAGAAAGGAGTAAAAAAGGGGAAAGGCGGTTCTCAGATATAAAAAGCAAAAGGAAAGAGAGCAAGGTATATGGGATCAGGAGAGTCAATAATACTCTACAAGTGGACAAGCTTTGTAATTTTGTATGTCGGAAAATTCATTATAATATAAGGGAATGTTTGGGAAATGGGAGTTTTTTATTTTTATGTCGTTGAAATTAAATTTTGCGATTGAGTAAAAGGGTTCAGATAAAATTGGGGTAAAAATATGTTTACGGAAAACGAAAGTCATGTTGCTTATTTTATGGTTTCTCACATTATCGTAAGGTTTTCTCTATTTTTCGTTTGATAACGTGCTATAATGTTATTGTCTTTTTTTTACATAGCTAAGGAGGACTTGGTATGGTTATAAGCTATGATAAGTTGTGGAAACTCTTGATTGACAAGAAAATGAATAAAACGGAGTTGAAGGAGCAGGCTGGGATTACTTACAATATATTAGCTCGCCTTGGAAAATGCCAACCTGTAAATCTAGAAAGCTTATATAAAATTTGCAAGTGCCTCGACTGCAACATTGGAGACATTATGGAATTTGAAATAGAATAAGCGATTTTGCGAAAAATAGGGTGAAGGGGCTGAGCTAATGGGAAAGAGAAATTTATCTGAAGAAGATATCAAAGCTAGATATATTACACCGGCAATCACTGGTGCAGGGTGGGACATAAATAAGCAAGTTCGACTTGAATACGCCTTTACGGCTGGTAGAATTATCCTTCGTGGAAATGTAACTGCCAGAGGAAAAAAGAAGAGAGCGGACTATGTACTTTTTTATAAAAATAACTTTCCTTTAGCAGTCATAGAAGCCAAAGATAATAATCATCCCGTAGGAGCAGGTTTGCAGCAAGGGATCGAATATGCGAAAGCACTGGACATATCCTATGTCTACGCTTCTAATGGAGATGCCTTTGTCGAGCAGAACTTGATTACTGGTGAAGTAAAAGAACTGAGACTTGAAGAATTTCCATCGCCAGAAGAATTATACCAAAGATATTTAATTGATAAAAATGTCAATGAGGCTGAAGAAAAGGTTATCTTAGAGCCTTATTATTATGTGCCTAATTATAAATCACCTAGATATTATCAAAGAGTCGCAATCAATCGAACAGTCGATGCGGTTGCCAAAGGACAAGACCGTGTGCTTCTAGTGAGTGCCACAGGTACCGGTAAGACCTATATGACTTTCCAAATTATATATAGGTTGTGGAAATCTGGTTTAAAGAAAAGGATCCTTTACTTAGCAGACCGCAATGTACTGGTTGATCAGACTATTTCCGGAGACTTCAAGCCTTTTAGCGGGAAGATGACAAAGGTGAAGAATAAAGATCTTGATAGTTCCTACGAGATTTATTTAGCTCTGTATCAGCAGCTTACTGGTGACGATGGAGAAGAGACGTTCCGTCAGTTCCAGCCGAACTTTTTTGATTTAATTGTGATCGATGAGTGCCACAGAGGGAGTGCAAAAGAAGAATCAGCATGGAGAAAGGTTCTAGATTATTTTTCATCGGCTACTCATATTGGTTGTACAGCAACACCAATCGAAACAAAAGAAGCTTCAAGCCAGACATACTTTGGTGAGCCTATTTATGAGTACTCTTTAAAACAAGGAATCAATGATGGCTTCTTGGCGCCTTATAAAGTCATCAGAATTGGTCTTGATAAAGATTTAGAAGGTTATCGACCGGAAGCAGGAAAGGTTGATAAATATGGCTATGAAATTGAGGATCGAGAGTACAATGCAAAAGATTTTGAACGATCTCTTGTGATTGATGATCGCACACGAGTTATAGCATCTAAAATTACAGAGTTCTTAAAGAAAACTGATCGCTTTAGTAAAACCATCGTATTCTGTGTGGACATTGAACACGCCGAGCGTATGAGACAAGCACTTATCAATGAGAATAAAGACTTGTATGCGGAAAATCATAAATACATCATGCGTATTACGGGGGATAATGATGAAGGAAAAGCCCAACTGGAACATTTTATTGATGAAGAAAGCCCTTATCCGGTTATAGCAGTAACCAGTAAGCTCATGACGACCGGTGTGGATGCGAAAATGTGTAAGTTGATTGTTTTGGAAAATAACATCAATAGCATGACCGAATTTAAGCAGATTATTGGTCGTGGCACAAGACTTCTTGAAGAATACGGTAAGACCTACTTTACCATTATGGACTTTCGTAACTCCAGCCGCCTCTTTGCTGACCCTGCCTTTGATGGCAGACCAGAAGTGGTTATTGACCTTGATGGGAATGATCCGGTGGATGAACCAGACCCACCGACAGATGGAGGAGAAGAAGGCACTGGAGAAGATACTGGGAATGATGGTGTCAAAGAAGATAATGGTGAGTATGGAACTGGAGACACACCACCTTTTAATGATGAGGGTGAGGATAAACCTCGCAAATATTATATAGGCGATGTTACTGTTCGAGTTCTTTCAGAGAGAGTCCAATATGTCGATAAGGATGGGAAGCTCATCACTGAAAGTCTGACTGACTACACAAAGAAAAATATCCTAGAGCAATATGCAAGGCTGGATGATTTCTTGAGAACTTGGACAGAAGCGGAGAAAAAACAAGCCATCATTGATGAATTACAAGACAGTGGTGTACTGCTAGATGCGGTCAGAGAAGAATTGGGCAAAACGGAGCTAGATGATTTTGATCTCATTTGTCACTTGGCTTACGATAAACCACCGCTGACAAAAAAAGAGAGAGCGGAGAATGTGAAGAAACGTCACTATCTGTACAATTACTCCGATGTTGCCCAGCAAGTCATTGAAGCACTGCTTGATAAGTATGCCAATGATGGTATTAAAGAGATCGAAGATACAAAAGTACTTCAACTAAAGGAATTTGCTAAGATTGGTAGTCCAATGAAAATAGTCAAAGCCTTTGGTGGAAAAGAAGCCTATCTAAAGGCAGTAAAAGAACTAGAGAATGAAATTTATTACGCATAAGTAAAACAAACAATAGTAGACAAGGCAGGTATAATTTATGGCGATTAGTAATTTTGTAAAGAGAATTCAAGATGTTATGCGAAATGACTCGGGTGTTAATGGAGATGCCCAGAGAATTGAGCAAATCGTGTGGATTCTTTTCTTGAAAATATATGATGCAAAGGAAGAAGCATGGGAGCTCTATGATGACAATTATAAGTCCATCATTCCGGAAGGTTTAAAATGGAGAGATTGGGCGGTTGATCTAAAAGACGGTGAGGCACTGACCGGTGATTCTTTACTGGATTTTGTAAATAACAAACTGTTTCCTACCCTTAAGAATTTAGAAATTGATGAAGAAACACCGATGAGTCAAATCATCGTAAAATCAGCTTTTGAAGATGCCAACAACTATCAAAAAGATGGAGTACTACTTCGTCAAGTAGTTAATATAATTGATGAGATCGACTTTACAGAATATAAAGAGCGCCATGAATTCGGTACAATCTATGAATCGTTTCTTAAAGACTTACAAAGTGCAGGAAATGCCGGTGAGTTCTATACGCCTAGAGCTGTCACAGACTTTATGGTAGAAGTGGTTAAACCGGTATTAGGAGAAAAAATCGGAGACTTCGCCTGTGGTACCGGGGGCTTCTTGACATCTGCTTTATCTGCACTGGATAAACAAGTTGGTAACTCTCTTGAAAATAGACAAATCTATAACAAGTCTGTGTATGGAATTGAAAAGAAAGCATTGCCACATATGCTATGTGTGACCAATATGCTGATTCATGATATAGATGATCCGAATATCCTTCATGGCAATGCTCTAGAGATAGATTATAAAGAACTTCGTAAAATGGAGCCGTTTGATGTAGTTTTGATGAATCCACCTTATGGGGGAAGTGAGAAAGAAAGCGTCAAAGTCAACTTTCCAATGGAATTGAGAAGTTCTGAAACAGCTGATTTATTTATGAATGTGATCATGTATCGACTTAAGAAAAATGGCCGAGCAGCAGTTATCATTCCAGAAGGCTTCCTCTTTGGAACTGATAATGCCAAATTCAATATCAAGAAGAAATTATTCAGTGAATTTAATCTTCACACTGTTGTAAGGATGCCAAATAGTGTATTCGCACCATATACATCTATTAGAACGAATATCTTGTTCTTCGACAATACAGAACCGACAAAAGAAACATGGTTCTATCGTGTGGATATGCCTGAAGGTTATAAAAACTTCTCCAAGACTAGACCGATGAAGTTGGAACACTTCAATGAAGCTCTCGCTTGGTGGAATAACAGAGAAGAAATTGAAGTTGATGGTTTCCCTAAAGCGAAGAAATATCCAATCAGTGAGATTGAAGAAAAAAGCTACAACATTGATTTATGTGGCTTTCCTCAAGAGGAAGAAGTAATCTTGGATCCAATGGACTTAATTCAAGAGTATCAAGAAAAGAGAGCTTCTCTTAATGCTGAAATTGACTATGTTCTTGAACAGATTACTTCTAAGCTTGGAGGTAATTAAATGAATGCACAAGACTTAAAGAATAGTATACTTCAATTGGCAATACAGGGAAAACTCGTCCAACAGAGAGAAAAAGAAGGTGCTGCCAAGGAACTTATTAAGATGATTAAGGTAGAAAAAGAGCAGCTGATAAATGAAGGAAAGATAAGAAGAGAAAAGCCATTTCCTAAAATTAATGAAGACGAAATTCCTTTTGATGTTCCAGAAAATTGGGAGTGGGTAAGATTTGGGGACTTAGGAAGTTATAAAAAAGGACCTTTTGGGAGTGCTTTAACTAAGTCAATGTTTGTTCCAAAGGGAACTGATACTGTAAAAGTATATGAGCAAAAAAATGCTATTCAAAAAAGTGTTGATTTAGGTGATTATTATATAACTCGTGAATATTTTGAATCTAAAATGAAAGGATTTGAATTATTACCGGGTGATATAATAGTCAGTTGTGCTGGTACGATTGGGGAAACTTATGTAATGCCCACTGATTTTGAGCAAGGCATTATTAATCAAGCTCTTATGCAGATGAAATTAATGCCTAGTGTATATGTAGAATATTTTTTGTTATATTTTGATTTTATATTAAAAAAGACGGCTAGAAAAAGCAGTAAAGGTTCAGCTATAAAAAACATACCTCCATTTCAGGAGTTAAAGAATTATGTAGTTCCCCTTCCGCCTCTTGAAGAACAAAAACGTATCGTAGCAAAGATAGAAGAACTAATGCCTTATGTGGAGAAATACGATAAAGCCTATTTTGAGGTCGAGGAGCTGAATAAGAAGTTCCCGGAGGATATGCAAAAATCTATTTTGCAATATGCGATCCAAGGTAAGCTAGTAGAACAGCGAAAAGAAGAGGGTACTGCTGAAGAACTTTATCAGCAGATTCAAGAACAAAAAGAAAAGCTGATAAAAGAAGGCAAGATAAAGAAGACAAAGAATCTTCCTGAAATCACAGAGGATGAGATCCTATTTGATATACCAGAGAATTGGAAATGGGCAAGGTTTTCTGAAGTGATAGATGTTCGAGACGGAACCCATGACACCCCAGCCTATGTATCAAATGGTTACCCATTAATTACTGGAAAAGATTTTTATAATGGTTATTTTGAATTATCAAAAACCCAGTATGTTTCAGAGAATGATTATAAAGAAATAAGTAAACGATCAAATGTTGAAGTAGGAGACATTCTTTTTTCAATGATTGGTGGGAATATTGGAAGTATGATTTTAATTGAACCTCAGAACTATTTTGAGATGGCAATTAAGAATGTCGCTTTATTCAAACAGTATACTCCTAATATGATTATGTCGAAATATCTGATGTATTATCTTAAAAGTCAAGTTTCAAGAATGAAAGCCAATGCAAGTGGTGGTGCACAAGCTTTCGTTTCATTGACTGTATTGCGAAGTTATCTACTTCCACTTCCACCACTGGATGAACAAAAACGAATTGTGGAGAAGATTGAAGAACTACTACCTTACACTGAAAAACTGGTCAAATAGAACAATTGTGTTACCCTAGGGGAGGTCTAATCTTTACACTTTTCAATATGACGACCGCGTCCGGCCAACCACGCGAAAAATCGCATAATTCGATAGGGGGGTACCCCTAAAACGCCTAAATAAAGCCGCATAGCCGTGTAAACCTTGATATTAAAGGGTTTACGGGTTATGTGGTATTTTTATTTCTTCAAAAAGTATAGGTTTTAGCTAAAAAAATGTCGGTTAAAGTCTTGATTTAAGACTGTTTTTAGCCAATATGAAACTAGAAGGCAATAGTTGTTAATGACTCTTTGAATTTTAATACTAGAAAAGCACTTTAAAAAATTACTTAAGGAAATAGTGTAGTTTTGTGGTTGCAAAGGAGAAAAATTTAGTATAATTGTGGAAAATTCGAGAATAACAGAGGGATGGGTTTATGGATGCTGCAGAGAAAATATATATAAAAATTACTAATGAAATAAGTAATCATGCAGATAGATTCAATATTAATTTGGCAAAGGGTGAGCTTTGGTATAGAGGGGAAGCAAGAATGTATGATACCACGCCTTCCACGTTTATGAGGCAACTTCCTATGGGTGGCCCAGAGAGTAGTGAATTAATGATTGGTACATACATAATGATGTATGAAAGCTGGATTTACGAAAAATTTAGCAAGGAACTGTTAGATAAGTTCCCAACATTACACGAAAGCTTAACAAAAAATGGTTGGGATATTGTATATTACATGCAACATTATGGGATTCCAACTAGATTTATTGATTGGACTGAAGACCTAAACACTGCATTGTTTTTCGCTACTGAAAAGGCCAATACAACAAATGATGATTCAGTCCTTTGGTTATTTACTCCATACGAAATGAACAAATTAATGTACGGTGAAGAATGGTTAAAGCATCCTGCCGAGGATAAAACTTATCGAGATTTCGTATATGCAAAAATGCATGGTTTAGAACAAAAGATAGGTGCAGCAATTAGCCCACATGGACTGAAAAGTTTTGCCACAAGGGACATTGAAAGGTTATATAGTCAGTACGGACATTTTGTATTTATCCCAAAAGATTATAGAGATATGCGTGCTTATATTGATAAGATAAGCTTAGAGTTTCCCTCTTCAAAGGATAAACTTCTGTCCAAAATCATAATTCCAAATTCAAAAGCTAGGTTAGTTAACGATTATTTAACAAGTATAGGATGTGATAAAAGCAATTATAAACTGGATAAAGAACCATTTATCAACCCATCTGACTATACTTTCGAAAGTCTTTTGGAGACAATGAATAAGAAGTAATCAGATTTGATCAAGGATCTAGGATTAATGCAATTTAAAAAATGGAGTAACATTACAAAGAGAGTATGGAGAATATCACGGTCAAGTAATTCAAATGGATAATAAGTTCGTAATAAGCATTATTTGGAATGAAGAAACAAGGGTAACTGTAAGAGAAATAGAAATTATCGATTGGCGTAAGGAATTTAGTGGGGACAGTAATGATAATCATTTGGAAGTGTTAAAACAACTATTAGCAAAGAAGTAAGCAACGATGAATTGAAATAATAAAGTATCCTGCTGCAGAGAGCAGTGAACGAAAAAGCATCTACCTGTTTTGTGAAAATATACGAGAGAGTAGGTGCTTTTAATTTATGTAAAATAGGGATTTAACAAAAGTTTAAAATATCCTGTAGATTGGAAAAGGAGGTAAATATGAAGGGAGAAAACTTAAGTAAATTATCTGATCATAAATTTAAGAAAGGAATAATTGTTTCTCCGGCCAACGATTCTTTTGGAGATACTCTAAAATTTAATTCATGGACTAAAGAAAGGCTTCCAGAATATTTATGGTTAGGATTAATTTTAAATTATTATGGAAGAGATAAAGGATTAAAAAAAGGAGAAAGCATTCTTTATCATATTGCAAATATTAACGTGGACATTACACAGCCAAAATTATCAATGATATTTAGCTTGTCGAAAGAGAAACAGGATGAGATATATAAAATTATATGTAACTTCATTAATCCTAGTATTTTGTCCCCTCTGACTATATTATATCGAGGAGAACAACATAAAGTCTTTAATCATTACTTTTATGATAACAGTCAAACAGTAGAGGATA
This sequence comes from Peribacillus simplex, assembly GCF_900156045.1. Classification (GTDB taxonomy): domain Bacteria; phylum Bacillota; class Bacilli; order Bacillales; family DSM-1321; genus Peribacillus; species Peribacillus simplex_D. The sequence goes on from NZ_FTMX01000010.1 coordinate 84,986, forward strand.
GAATTTCAACGTTAAGAAGTTCAGTAAAGATGTTTTATAATCACCAATCTAACGATACAACGGATCTAAGATACTTATCTATTTGCCTGCCCCTTTTTAAAGGAATGGTTCGTTTATCAGAAGGAGTTGGCATGACTATAGAATCTATTAAGAACTATAGTAAAACGGATCACGAAGATGAAAGAATGAGGTTTTATAGGCCATCAATAAGGAGTTTCGAAGTTATTGATATGGAAGAGAATGACGATGAATTTATTTCTTATTTTTGGAGAGAACTTGGTCTATGTACTGATTGTTCCCCACTGTATATTGATCACCCTGAACATGTGTATGATATACAGGAGTTTTTTTATGATACAAAGAAAGTATTTGAAAATATTACCCTACTTAATAAAGAGAAACTAATTGAAGATCCAAAATTTAATGTGCTAATGGGTTCTACATGCTATATTCTTAAATTGACTGGTGAAGTAATAAACAATGAGCTAAAGGACTCAATTTTAGGACGCCTTGCATTTAGAACTATACTAGAGGTTTTTATTATGATGAAATATCTTATCATAAAAGAAGCTAGTCAAGATGATATATTTCAAGGATATCAATTATATGGAATTGGAAAATATAAACACATTCTACTTCGTGTTCGTGAAAGTAGTATTGAGAGAGAAAGCCATATAGCAGTACCAATTGTAGAAACAATAGTTAATGAACCTATGTGGGAGGAATTTGTGAATATTGATGTTCGTTTTTTTGATCAGCAAAATATTAAGAAGAAGTTTGAAGAAGTAAATGAAAAGGAATTATACGAAATATATTATGAATACACGACAAATTACGCTCATGGTTTTTGGGGGGCTATTAGAGAAAGCTCTATGTTAATTTGCGATAACCCACTACATAAATACCATACGGTTGCAGATTTTAATTTTTATCAGAAATTACCAAGTGTGATTTACGATATATTAAAAATATTAAAAAAACACATTGAGCTCTTATCTGAAGTCTATGAATTTCCAAAATGGTATAAAGTAAAATATAAGGATTTAGTATATGGCAAATGATGTATTAAAAATAATACAAATAGAATATAACCAATTATTAAATAAATTACTACCAGACATCGATAATAATGCACCAGTGGAACCAAGTAAAATACTAAGAATAATTGATGAAGTGAAACTTTTTTGGTATAAAAGGTTACCATTAGTTGAGTTTGAGATTGAGAATTGGGCTCGAGCAAAAGAGTGTTTATTACTTTCAGGTGCAATTTATCTGAATGTTAAAGATAATGAGCATTATTTTTTCACTCTTTTTGGTGATTACCATGTTGTTGATGACCCATTAATAAAATTGGAAGGTTTTTTTAGATATTCAGATGTTAAGCTTTTAGATAAAAATTTAATAGATATCTTTAAAAGAGCTTACTTTGATACTCTTGAAGTAACCAAAAACCATTCAAATTTAATACACATCCTTCCTATTAAAGAACTGGTATTAAAATATTACAATGACAATAATGAGTTAATAAATAAGTTCTATTGGAAGTTTGTTTCCATTATTCTAAATTCCGAAGTGAAAAATACATCAGAGTTTTTTGATAAATTTAGGGCGTTATCGGATATTGAGAAAGAACTTGATGAATTTATATTGAGCAATTTAATTTTTATAGATACAAATGATTCGAAGTTAAGTTTAGAAGATAGATGTAATAGATATAAAAAAGAATATCAACAATTTGAAGAGTTAACAAACCTCGAAATTTTTAATGTAGCAACTTATTCATATGTTGCTCAAACTATAGACATATTATTAATCTCTTCTTTTTTAGGATTTACACCATACATAAGAAACGATATAGCCTTTAGATACTTTTTATTATTGAAGGATACATTTATTGGAGACGATGAAATTAGGAAAGTTGTAGAAAAGAGTATCGTTTTATACATTGCATATAAATCGGTACATTTAACAAGACTAACAAAATATAATTTTGATGAATTTATTGATCGAGTAAAGAATGAGAACCTTATGTTTAGTATTTTTGAAAGATTAAAAAGTAATGAAATTGAAGTGATTTACAGTGAAGTAGAACCAACAAGGAAAATAATAGATGAAGAGATAAATAAGTTACTTTAAGAAATATTATGTGTTTATAAAAATGAACCATCGTCGGTAAAAAGGAGCTTTTTCGTGGGTATAGAGTATTCAATCCAATCGAAGCTCCTTCTGTATATGTTATCCAGCGTTAAGGTGAATCGAATCATGAATGGAAAGGATTTTATAGATCTAGAAGGCTAACAGAATGAGAAACTTGTGTAAATAAACAACAAATTTTAATATTTGAAAAAGGTTATCTTAATGAATCACCTTGGCAAGATGGCAAGTAGTGCGAGTATGTCCTTCAGTATTTGTCCTCGGGCTTGTCCTCGTCATTATTAAAATTTATTTAAATGTATTTCAGGTGAAATTTTAAAATGGTTGATATGCAGGGGTTTTAAAAACCCTATTTACTTCTATTATAAATCCAAATGAATGGGCGGCATGATGTAATCATCGCCTAGAACCCTTGGTATATATGGGTTTGTAAGGTGGAGATTAGTGAAATGCTAACTTTTTGCTAACTTTTAGTTTTTGAAACAACTTTATTTCAACAATTAGAGGAGACCTTTCGTAAGTTCACTGAACTTATGGGAGGTCTTTTCTTTGATATTTTTTGTCATATGAGAGTAAATGTTCATCGTCGTGTTTATATCGGAATGCCCCAATCTTTCTTGAATCTCTTTTACGCCTGCCCCAGCTTCAATGAGAAGTGATGTATGAGTATGTCTAAACTGTGGGGGGTAATATGCTTGTCTACGTCCATATGCTTCAATAGACGCTGTAAACGCAATACCATTTGCTTCATAACCCGTGGATTACCGATATTTTCAGAAAAATGAAATCTTGATCCTCATATACTAACCGTTGTTTCATTTTCAATTCCATCTGCTCACGCTTGTTTGCTTTGAATAAGGCGACAAGTCCATCGTCAATCATGATTGTACGGATTGACTTTTTTGTTTTTGGGGTTAGGAGTTGATAACCTGTACTTTTGTTATTTGGATTATAGTATGTTTTGATATTCTTATTGTTTTCTTAGTAAGGTCCAGGTCTGTCCATTTTAATGTTAACATTTCTCCTAAACGAATACCGGTATATGCCAAAGTAGCAAAACATAGATAGTCTAGATATAATCCATGTTCTTTTGTGATACGTAGAAAGGTTTTCAGTTCATTTAGCTCAAGAAACTTTTCCTTAACCTCGTCTCTTCGATATCCTCAACAATCAAATGCTTTTTTGGCATGACAAAGCCATAGGTTGGATTTGTCTTTATCAAGTCTTGCCTGATAGCATGCTTGAAGATTATGTTTCCCGTCGTATGGATACTATCAATATAGTTATGGCTAAATTCCTTATTTAGTTCGTTGATTCGTCATTGATACATATGCTTTGTAATCTTAAGAAGGGGTAGGTGCCCCCATGTTGATACAAGATGCTTCATAGCTATCCTACGAGAGTCTATTCGGTAATCGCGATAATCTCTAAAAAAGGATTCCACTTTTTCTTCCGGAGTTTCAATACTTTCAATTAATTTTATGAGTTCTTGTTTATTCATTATGTTCCCCCTTATTTAATTTTAGCACCTTATTTGTTAGTGAAATCAATCTTTTGAATGTGCGTTCCTTAAGATATACCTCTTATAACTAAAGATCAAACAGATACTATAATTACAAACAATAGTATTCCTGTACCAAGTGATATTTGGAGTAGTTTTGGATGCCTATCGCGAGGTTTTGGAAGGCTCAGTGACACTAGCAAACCTTCATCTATCTACCGATAAGTGGCTCGTATTCAATCCGATAGGTCTATCATTGGACCTCCGGATGCACCCACCAACAATATCAAACGTATGTAATATATATTGGGACAAATGTCGTGCTTTGGAGAATAGTTGTCAACAAGCAGAAACTGACTTTGACTCATACCACAGACCCTAAACTAAAAGATTTAGCAAAGGTGAACGGGAGCATTATAAAAGCCAGTTAGATATAGCTAATCAGGATTGGATTGTCAGAGATTGCAAGGCAGGAAAGGAAATAGCTGCAATTACCGAAAGTTCCTTAAATGATAAGTACACCGAGTCAGTAGATAGGATGATCAAACAACTTTAGTAACTCGTAGCCTTAAATTTGATAACTCATTCACCCGGATGCCGCTTCCTATGAAGATAAAGATACATTCCTAAACAGTTTGGATCCGTTTTTTGATAACCGAGACTGATCCCGTTTGAATTAGTAGCATCAGAAGACAAGATCTCTGTAAACAATCATATTAAGCAGAAAAATTATAATTTATAGAATTTTCAAAAAAATAAATTGACGTTTTTCTGTTAACTATCTACAATATAATTAAAACTTGTATGGTACATGGTAGAAGTCTTTTATTTTTTGTGGTTTCAAAGCTAGAAATAAATGATCATTATAGTTTCAGGCTATACGGTTAGGAATTTTTAGTGAAATCTACCATGGTACATGGTAGATAAAGGAGGGAACATGTGTAACAAAACCAACTGAAAAAGAATTAAAGAGTTGTTTACTGTAAAGAAAGTTATGGAAGGCCTTACGGCAGGTTTACTAGCGGATAAAGGAATGTTAAGGAAATTAACGAAATTCAGAAAGTAGTAGCATCTATAGAGATAGCCGTCCAAACATCAAATCACAGGCTATATGTCGAAGTAAATAATATATTCATAAAGCCACACTTGAAAGGCCTGACAACTCTGAATTTTACACTATTTGCTTAATTTACTCCTTAAGCAGATACCATATAGCGGGTATGTTTATACAAGCATTGAGGTACCTAATCGCCTTGAAATTCACTTAAGGAACACCATGCAATCTTAGCATCTATGTAAAAGGGGACCGTGATGAAGCCGAGAAGGCCATGGGTGAGCATGTAAGAGCAAATAGAAGGAAACTTAAAACATGAATTGCCAAAAAGCTTTACCAAAAATCACAGAATGAGGAAAGGGTTAATAATTTTCTATAAATTGTCAGGTGTATTGAAGAATTTTACAAAATTTGAGAAGAAATCCTTCGAACTAACCAAAATTGTAATTGTGTACGACAAGATAGGGGACGGAGGACCTGACCACCTCCAGGTCACGGTTAGCGGCACTAATGAATCACTTGAACATGGATAAAAGCCATCTGGTTGACTTTTTCTTTGGGTGGAATGGTGGCCTAGGCATTTACGTTAAAATATACAGAAAAATTGGAAGCGTTAACAATTCTGAATACAGTTGCTAATCGGAGCTGTAGAGAAAGTTACAGATAAGAAATATTCAGATTATAAATCTTTATAACATTCAGCTTTAATAGGGAGGGTTTTAAATGAGTGTAGAAATTTTGTCAATAATAGTTCTTATAGTTATGTTTATTATTGCCTCGATTTTTCCAATTAATCTTGGAATATTTGGATTCGTCGCAGCTTTTATTGTGGGTAACCTTATCAGCGGACTTGAAATAGAAGAAATCTTTAGTGGCTTTCCAGCAAGCCTGTTCGTTATTCTTGCAGGGGTTACTTATTTGTTCTCAATAGCTCAGACCAACGGGACTATTGACTTGATTACTCAATCAGGTCTACGTTTGGTCAGAGGTAACATTGGTCTTGTTCCATGGATAATGTTTATTCTAAGTACTTTACTGACTAGTGTTGGTGCACATGGAGTTGCTTCTGTCGCGGTTTTCGCTCCGATTGCGTTAAGATTGGCAGCTCAAAACAACATTAATCCCCTAATGATGGGAATAATGGTTACTCAGGGAGCATTTGCAGGTTCTTATTCACCTATAAATCCTGTAGGGGTTGTAGTTAACGGTGTTTTGCAATCACGGGACTTGCCTACCGCACCAGGGTTACTCTACCTAAATGCTCTTATCTTTAGTGTAGTGTTTGCGGGGATTATATTTGTTATTTTTGGTGGAGTTCGATTATTGAAAAAACAGCTCAATCGTGATGTACCGCATACTTCAGAAATAGCAACTACATTGGAAGAGAATACAGATATACAGGAAGTAACCAAGATTACCTGGTATAAAGGAGCTACGCTTGCAGGTATAGTTCTTATGGTCATCTTTACACTTGTGTTCGACGCAAACATTGGTTTTGCTGCGTTTACAGTAGGTTTAGTGTTGGCCTTATTTTCTCCTAGAGAGCAATCTGGAGTACTTGCGCGTATGCCATGGGCTGTTATCCTAATGATATCGGGAATCGTGACTTATGTGGGAGTAATGGAAAAGATCGGTACCACTGAATACTTAACTCATTTAATAGAAAAAGTAGGTAACCCTATGATCGCGGCACTCGCAGCGTCATATATAGGTGGAGTAATCTCGGCCTTTGCCTCGACTACAGGTATCTTAGCGGCTATACTTCCGATGGCGGCTCCTATCCTACAAGATCCTACAATATCGGCTATTGGCGTAATTACAGCAATCTGCATTGCTTCTGCCATTGTTGATTTAAGTCCTTTCTCTACAAATGGGGCATTATTACTTGCGAATGTCCAAGGCGTAAAAGAGCGTGTGTTTTTCCGACAGATATTAATCTTTTCAATAGTTATTATCGCTACTGCACCGGGAATTGCATGGCTTGTATTTGTTTTAATTGGAATACCATAATTTCTTAACTGTCAGTAGAATTTGGAGTTATCTGGTTTCCTGCTTGGGGATCGAGAATAATCAGGCCATATTTAGGGGTTGTACGAGCTTAAAAGTATAACTCCGGTGACAGATTTTCCAGAGCACTATGATGTCCCTTTTAGGGGGAAGGCGAAGGTTGATAGTATATATAGATATGATTTAAAAAAATAGCTGGATTTGAGGACCTGGTGAATAGAGTTGTCATTAAGTGGGACGGGGTTGGCTCGGGATGGTGCATCAAATTTGATACATACAATAATGAGGTGGTTCAAGTACTACCTAAAGGATATGTACGAGACTTCCCGGGTTATTTAGAAATCAATTTATCTTTTCGTGAACTACAAGGGATAGTTAAAGATCCTAATGCTAATGCCATTTGGCATAAAATACTTTCTTCGGTTGGTGCTGTCTATCTTATTGTAGATACAAAGGATGGGAAACAATATGTAGGGTCTGCTTCCGGAAAAGAGGGCTTACTCGGAAGGTGGAAAGAATACGCGATTAATGGTCACGGAAATAATATAAAGTTAAAAGAGCTCATTGATGCTGGCCCTCAGCGAATTCATACTTTCAAATACACGATCCTTCAAACGTTACCAAAAACATTAACGAAAGAGGAAGTCCTTAGAGAAGAGATTAAATTCAAAGAAAAACTTGGTTCCAGAGCCTATAGGTTAAATTTAAATTAAATAAAAAAAAGCTGACCGATACAGGTCAGCTTTTTCCTTACTCTAAATTGTTTTTAATTAAAAGATTACAGCTAAAATGAACCAAATGATCATCAACAATTGAATCAATATTTTGGCTAAGCTGCCACCTAAAAAGCCTATAATGGTAGCAAATCCAACTTTAGTAGCCTTCATCATATCTTTATGTATGATTAATTCCGTAACAAGGACCGCTAAAAATGGAACAAGAATAATTCCAAAAGGAGGGAAAACAAATGAACCAACAATCGTAGCAATAGCTGCTATTGTCTCGGATGTTTTCGAACCTCCATATTTCTTAACAAAGTAACTGTTCGCAATAATATCGGCCGCGATTAATACACCGCTTAACACCACCATACTGATCCAGAACCATAAAGATAACGCATCCGAATTAATGAGAAATTGATAAACTGCAAATCCACCCCATATGGCCACAACCGAAGGGATGATAGGATAGACAATTCCTACAAAACTTAAAGCGAACAAGAGAATAGTTAATCCCCACCATAAAATATCCAATAAAACTCCACCTTTTCATACTTACGTATCATTTATCTACTAAATTATATTTCTATCTAGGGACAATAACAAATTTATTCTTTTTTTGTATATAAAAAGAAGCAGACTTAAGACTTCACTTTTTATATACAAAAGCACTGTTATGATAAAAAGTATAATTTCATTAAATGCTCAAAACGAATATAAATACTAGCACTAAAGGTAGGGGTGCAAATTTTAACATTTTAAAATAAGAGCATTTCTTTGTAATGAGAAATGCTTTTTATTTTTGTCAAAATTAAAAGGATATAATAATAACAATAATAATATAATTAAAAACGATATGATTTTATTGCAAAACAATAAATCATGTGTTAAAGTCATTTTATTATTAAATCAGTGAGGTGCTTTAAATGAATTTTAAACAAGGTTCAACCTCTTTCTTAAAGGTAATTATTTTTCTGATTGGAATTGCGATGCTTGCTTTATGTATCTATTGGTTGCCTGAGATAGCCATTAAAGATGCAAAGGTACATCCAGATACGGCTTATTTCCTAATCCCCTTTTTAGTATGTGCATATGGATTCTGTATTACGTTTTCTGTGGCGTTGTATCAAGCATTTAAACTACTAACCTCTATCGAAAAAAACAATGCTTTCTCTGAATTATCCCTTAAATCTTTGAAGGTTATAAAAAAATGTGCTTTTACAGTCATTCTCCTCATTTTGTTAGGAATAGTAAGCTTAAAGGTACTTGCTAAAATCACAGGAGACGACCCAGCAGGTCCTATATCACTAAGTCTAATGGGTATTTTAGCAACAAGTATCATCGCAGCCATTGTGGATGCACTTCAAAAGCCATTAAAAAATGTCCCAGATATTAAGTCAAAAATGAATGATTAACGGATATGTAAGACTTTGGATTGTCTGCCAGGTGATTTTTGGAGTACAAAAGCGACGAAGACACTCAATAAAAACAGACACAACTAATTTATTTAACTACGGGGACGATAGCTCAATGAACCGCCTTTTCACCAAGGCGGTTTTCTTATGGTCAAATATCAACATTAGAATTTAACATAGCCTTTAATAAAGAAATTCTAAATGAGTTTTAATCAAACCATTTTTCTTAATTTTTTTTCAAAACGGATTCGTTTTACCCGTAAAAAAAGTAATAGAGTGTGCAATTTTTAATTGAACTTTATTTTAAAGTAAACTTTAGATAAATAGAGTGTTTTGTTAAGGTTTTTGAGAATTGTGAAGAAATGGACTTAAACTATAATAGGGGGGCGGCACTCAAATTGGGAGCCGTCTTTTTACTATCGCTGCGATTGCGGCTGTAAAATAAGTGGCACCAGAAAATGTATATATTGATTTAAAAATGGAATTACCTTAAAATAAAAATCAAAGATTACCTTTTCAGGATATCGAATCTTTCTAACTTTAGCAAAGAGTGGAAGGATTCCATGAAAGGCATTGTCGTTAGCAGCTCCTTTACGGGACTGCTAACGACAATGCCTTTTTCTTTAACTAAGTCTAATTATAAGAAATACAAAACATTTCGAATAAAATGAATGAATGTTTTCCAATGTTATTTGAATAGTTTGGAACAAGGTAATTTCAATGAACTAGGAGGTCCTATAATATGGATTTTGATACAAGTGTAAACTCATTAGTTAACATTAAAGTAATTGGAATCGGCGGTGGAGGAAATAACGCCGTTAACCGTATGATCGAGCATGGAGTTAAAGGTGTAGAATTTATTGCTGTTAATACAGATGCACAATCTCTTAATTTATCAAAAGCAGAAGTCAAGATACAAATCGGTGCAACATTAACAAGAGGTTTAGGATCAGGGGCAAATCCAGAAGTAGGCAAAAAGGCAGTTATAGAAAGCAAAGAGCAGATCCAAGAAGCATTAAAAGGTACAGACATGGTATTCGTTACAGCTGGAATGGGCGGCGGTATAGGAACGGGTGCTGCTCCTGCTATTGCTCAAATTGCCCGTGAGCTTGATATATTAACCATTGGCGTTGTAACACTACCGTTTGCGTTTGAGGGCCATAAGCGTGCAACACAAGCAGCAGGCGGAATCGTCTCAATGAAGAAATCAGTGGACACATTAATAGTTATTCCAAACGATCGTTTATTGAAGACTTTACATAAAAATACACCCATGCTTGAAGCATTTCGTGAAGCGGATAATGTTCTTCGCGAAAGTATCCAAGGTATATCGGATTTAATTGCTGTACCAGGTTTAATCAACCTTGATTTTGCTGACGTGAAAACAATCATGTCCAATAAAGGGTCTGCCTTAATAGGCATTGGCAGAGCAACAGGTAAAAATCGCGCTGTGGAAGCTGCAAAGAAAGCAATTTCCAGTCCATTACTTAACACTTCGATTAACGGAGCCCAAGGTGTGCTAATGAAACTTACAGGCGCCAATATAAGTTTATATGAAGTACAAGAGGCAGCCAATTTTGTTACTTCTGCGGCAGACTCAGAGTTTAATATGATTTTCGGTTCTGTTATTGACGAAAACTTAAAAGATGAAATTATAGTAATTATCATTGCTACTGGCTTGAATGATCAGGAGATTCTATCATTAAAAATGTCTGCCCGTCCTTCAAAAGCAGAAATGGAAAAAACACTGTCACCAGAGTTCTGATACAAAAATTTCACGAAGGGAGCCGTTTAGGCTTCCTTTTGTACGTTCTGTTTTTAGCTCCTTAATTAATCGTATGCTGTTAAGGATGACAAGAATCGTACTTCCTTTTTTACTGTTCACTCATTGAAAATGGTACTAAGTTAATGATGTGGTAGAAAAAAATTTAGAAAGGTTAAGTTTATCAAATACATTAGTTTTTGATAAGGAGTTTTCCTGTTTGTAAAATCAGTGTTTTATCCCTTCACAATGGTGGCAGTTCTATTTTTTATAAACATGAAGAAATTTTAAGATTAAGTTTATCTTTTTTTAAGAATTTTTTAAATGGAAGTTTATAATTGGGTACTAACATAATAGAAGTAGTAACTAAGTTCATTGAGTGGATCTGAGACTTTTTCATTCCAGTTTATAGCAAAAATAATAATGAATGATAGGCAGGTGAATTTGATGTGGAGGTGGCTAACAATAGGATAGTTATTGGTGGCATTATCCTCCTTCAGGGATGCATCTCAGATTAAGATGCAGAACCAAATGCACAGGAAACTGAAATAAGGGTAAAAATAGGTGTGAATGAACAATTAATTCAAGCTGCAGTACACAAGGAAACAGAAACAATAAAGAGATTGATTGAGGAAGGTGTCGATATAAATACAAAGGACTAAGAAGGTCAAACTGCTACTATGATCGCAACTTATAATAATGATATCGAAACCACTAAAGTCTTGATTAAAGCGGGGACGGATGTGAACATTCCGGATAGAAATAATGTAACTCATTTGCATGCACGTGAGAAAGAGTTTAAAGAGATTGAACAAATTTTGTTAAAACCAGGAGCAGAATAGTTAGATTGTATAAGCCTCCAAGTAAAATTAATACCGTATTACTGCTTAAATATTAAAAAAATTTAAAATATACCACAATAAAAAATGAGGAGACCATAAAATGAACAAAAAAGCAAAAGCAATAACATCAATCCTGCTTGGATTCACATTAGTTTTAACCGGTTACAGCGGAGCTAACGCCCAAGAAAATCATAGTAACCATTGGCAAAAACGTGTTATTAAAGAGACTAAAAAGGAACATAAGTTAACCAAAGGACAGGCAATGGCCTACATTCTTAGCAGCACAGATTGGCAAGGTACTAGAGTGTATGACAAACATCATAATGACTTAACAAAAGAGAATGCAAACTTTATTGGTCTTGCGAAATATGATATGAAAACAGGACATTATGAATTTTTTGATGCAAAGACTGGGAAAAGTCGTGACGATAAGGGAACATTCTTTATCACTAATGATGGAAAGAAGAGAATATTAATTTCGGAATCAATGAATTATCAAGCTGTTGTTGACATGACAAAACTAAATAAACATGTTTTTACTTATAAAAGAATGGGGAAAGATGCCAAAGGCAACGATGTAGAGGTATTCGTTGAGCATGTTCCTTACAAAGAAAAAGAGCTTTCTTTTACTGATCCGGACAAGCAGTTGAACACTACTACCGGAGATATTGTTAAAGACGTTGATGGAGATAAAATTTTAGGCAGCACCCTTTGGCACGGAACAAAGGTATTAGACGAAGATGGCAATGATGTAACAAAGTATAATACGATGTTTATAAGTCTGGCAAAATTTGATGACAAGACTAATAAATATGAATTTTTCAATGTTGAAACAGGAAAAAGTCGCGGTGATTATGGCTACTTCGATATTGTACACGAAAATAAAATAAGAGCCCATGTTTCAATTGGAAATAATAAGTATGGTGCTGCTCTTGAACTTACCGAACTTAATAAAAATAAATTTACGTATAAAAGAACGGGTAAAGACAAAGATGGCAAGGACATAACTGTATTCGTTGAACATGAATCTTATAAAGGCGATTTTAAACCGAAATTTAGTTTTAAGTAAGATTGACTTGTCGTCAAGAAGGGAATGGATTTTTCCATTCCCTTTTTGATTTTCATTAACAAGGAATGAAACAACAAGAGCTTCTTTTTCGACATTAAAAGTGAGAAATCAAGTGAAATGATTGGATTAGTTCAGAAGATAGTGAGGTTTTTTTCTTAAACTTATTCATTAAAGTGCAAATTAACATGATTTAATGTGAGCTATTGAAGAGAATGGGTATTCTTGACATAAGAAAGATCCATTCTCTTCATATGTACACGGGATTAATATTTTTTGGTTGGTTTGTCAGACATCCTTCTTTAAGATTCTAAAGATCTTTAAGGCTATTTGAATGCGGAGCAGTTCTTCCGAATGTTTCAAGTCAGTGTTTAATATTTCCTTAATTCTCTCAATTCTATAGATAAGAGTGTTTCGATGAATAAACATTGCTTTGGAGGTTTCGGTTAAATTTAGATTATTAATAAAATAATTTTCTAACGTGGTCATATAACCTGTACCATGTATTTTATCATGATCATAGATATTCCCAAGGCATTTTTCAAAGAAATCTTCCAATGCAGCATCCTTGATATTTGAATCCAAAAGGTGGTAAACAGAATAATCCTCAAAATGAGAGACTTCATTTTTTTCATTAACCTGCTGCATCAATCGAATCACTTCATTAGCCTCTGTAAAACTTTTATGCAGTGACTTTATTGTTCTATACTGTTTACCGATACCAATTAAAAAAGATGTTTCTTTAACCTTTCTAACAAGTGAATCATGTAATTCAGTTGCAAATAGCTTTGCTTCACTTATAGAAACGGACGGCCTATCCTCATTTTTTCCAATCAAAATAATAATTCGATTATTTCTATGAAAGCACGTGAATTCTCCATTAGCCTTATACGAAGAGTCATAAATGATTTCCTCACATTTTTTTGCTGTGTTGTCCATTCTATATTTCCCAACGATTATGTCTTCATTTTTATTAACTTCTTTTGGTTCGATATGAATGACAATGCTGTAATACATATAATTTGGATTTAATCCATGCAAATCACAAAGAGTTTGAAGGGTATCATTTGATGTGATTTTTCCAGAAATCAGATCATCAAAGAAGTCATTTTTAATTCTCCATTTAACTTCTTCAATTTCCTTCGCTTTGACCATTTCCAGTGCCATTATGGTGGAAGCCTGCTCTAAAATAATGTAATCAAATTCATTCAGTTCACGGACTGTTTGCCAAACCACTATATAACCATATATATCTTTCGATACGACAATAGGTAGGATTCTGCTTTTTATTTCCATTCCATCTATATGATGGATCCTTTTAATGGACCTCTTCATTTCACTTAAAGCTTGAGGAATGGATCCAATGAACTCCCTCTTAAAAACAGTCCTGTTTTTTATTAAATCAAGGCAGTATTCAAGAGGGAACTTGTTTTCCATATGTTCTGTGTAGTGTAATAATTTCCAATCCTTATCAACGATAATGATGGGATTATTAATTGTTTCAGATAACATGGAAGAAATTTTTTCAATGCCTCCGCCTTCAAGTGTAATTCTAAAAAATAGATTATGCATGTCTAAGGTTTTTCTATTTAATAAATCGTATCTCCCTGATGCTTTTTCATTAATTATTGATATTACTTTTGATAGTGTGTAACTAAATGGCAGCTCTAACAGTGGCAAACCATATTTGTTTGCTTGATCAATCATATTCTGCGGAATTTTATCAAAGTATCGTTTCATTTTAATGACAAGTCCAGCACAGTTAATTTCTGAAATCTCCTTGATAATTCTGTTTTGGAGTTCTTCATTATCTTTATATATATAACCTGTTGATAGCAGTAGTTCATTTGGAGAAAGCCAGTCAAAGGCATCAGGATTTTCAATAATATTTACGATGGAAATTTCTTTGTTTAGGCCATTTTCTCCAGCTACGATCTTTAGACCATCGATGGCCTTTATCTCCAATAAGTCTTTAACTGTTAGCAATCCTTTTCACTCCTAGACATAATTTAAACACAATTATTCGTATAAGATGCACAAATGATATGATAGCTTTTTAGTTTGATTAAACGATGCCCCTTTTATGCATTACAACTAAAATGAACATGCAAGGATTGTTATTTCTAAAGGAAGTGAAAATTTTACTTGTATGAGTAACCAATGGAAGTGCGGTGATAATAAGGTCTTCATAACTTTAAGAAGCAAAATTAGATTGGTTGCTATTTTAGTCTTATTATACAAAAAATGCTTTACTATACCCATTATTATTGTATTAACTTCATGCAATAAATCAATCTAATGAAATATTTCCAGATCTTTTTAAGCATCAGGGGTGACTCTTGTGGAATTTGCAATATCGGGAGATTATCATTTCATTCAGCGAATTAAACATGCGAAGCTAAGTGGCTATGTTCATAGTACATTTAAAAGGACATTCAATATTCAATGTGTAGAGAATGGAGAATTATATACCATTGCATGCAGGGAAATGGATAATGGACCCAATACACTTATTATAGATGTGATTAGTTTTGAAAGAATGGATATAAAAGTGAATGATATCGTTCATGTTGAAAATGGAATTTTATCGGTTAAAGACAAAATAGTTATAACCATTGATAAAGCTGAAATTTGGGAATGTGTATTACCGCTATATCCTAGAGAGACGGACAATTTAAAAGTAAATTTAGCGAAAATGAAGCATTACATAGACATTTTTGGCAAGGGCGGAGGAATTAAAAAAAATGAAATTTCCAAAGGCCCATATGAAGATGAAATATATAAAATTCTTAATGAACGAACGAACTTGCTTTTAAATGAGCTGAATAATAAAGAAATGTCCAATCCAATACAACATGCAGTTTCACTAATAGGTCTTGGACCAGGGTTAACTCCATCTGGTGATGATTTTCTTGTTGGATTATTTACTATTTTAAATATCAGAAATAGTCCTTGCTTTTCCCATCAATCATTTTGTGAAGACGTGGTAAAAATGGCGAAAACCTTAACGAATGATATAAGCTATATGGCTCTGAAAAAAGCATCCATTGGAAACGTAAGAGAGTCTATCATTTATTTAGTAGAGTCTTTGTTAAATAGAAAAGAAGAGGATTTGCTTTTTTCTCTAAATGAAGTATTAAAAATCGGCTCCTCATCAGGTACAGATTTAGCTCTAGGAATTGTCTCAGGATTGGAAGCCAATTTAAATCAGGAGGTAAATTATGCGAATAAAGACTTTGATTAAGCCAAACACATATTTCGATTCCGTTTCTTTAATGTCTCTATCAACAAAAGCGAATCAAGTTGAAGGTGTAGAGCAGGCCGTTATCGCAATGGGGACTGAAATGAATAAAGAAGTCATGAGAAACGTTGGTTTAATGACCTCGGAAGTGGAAGAGGCAAAAACAAGTGATTTGATTATCGTTGTGAAAGCGACAACTGATGAAGCGTGCGAAAACGCTTTCGCAAATATTGAAGATTTATTTACGAAAAAGAATTCTTCAAAAGGGAAGAGCGAGGTTATCTATTCGACGATTCCTTCCGCTACAAAGAATATTCCGGAATCAAATCTAGCGGTCATTGCAGTAAATGGAGCCTATGCACCTAGAGAAGCGAGAAAAGCTCTAGAAAATAATCTCCATGTCATGCTATTTAGCGACAATGTAAGCATTGAAGATGAAATTGAATTAAAGAAATTGGCTCATGAAAAAGGCTTGTTAATGATGGGTCCTGATTGTGGAACAGCCATTATTGGCAATGTTGCGTTATGCTTTGCCAATGCAGTGAGAAAAGGTAACATCGGAATCGTTGGAGCATCAGGAACTGGAAGCCAAGAAGTCAGTGTCCGCATTCATGAATTCGGAGGTGGAATTTCGCAGCTGATCGGAATAGGCGGCAGAGATCTTAGTGAAGAAGTTGGCGGAATCATGATGCAAGATGGCATCATGGCACTCGAAGAAGATGAAGCTACAAAGGTTATCGTGCTAGTTTCCAAACCACCGGCCTCGACTGTAGAAGAGAAAGTGCTTGCTCAAATTAAACAATGTAAAAAACCTGTTGTTGTTTGGTTTGTTGGTGGGGATGAAGAAAAAGTATTAGAAGCTGGCGGCCATTTTGCAAAAATGTCAAAAGAGGCTGCTCTAAAGGCAGTGCTATTAGCTGGTGCTGATGAAAGCAAGTTAAATAAACGTGCATTAAATATCCCGTTAATTGAAGAAGTCCGTACAAAATTAAAGCCTGAACAAAAATATATTCGCGGATTATTTAGTGGCGGTACACTTTGTGATGAAGCAATGCATGCAGCATTGGATAAATTCGAAAAAGTTTACAGCAATATTCAAAGAGATCCTGAATATCGCTTAAAAGATAGAAATGTCAGCCAAGAGCATACATTTATTGATTTCGGTGATGATGAATTTACACAAGGTAAACCACACCCAATGATTGATCCGTCTACCCGAATTGCTAGATTTATAAAAGAGGCAAAGGATCCGTCGGTTGGTGTCATCGTAATGGATTTTGTTTTAGGATATGGAGCTCATGAGGATCCGGTAGGTGCAATGCTTCCTGCCATCATTGAAGCTAAGCAATTGGCTGAAGAAGAAGGAAGGCATTTAGAAATTATCGGATATGTCCTTGGAACAGAATTAGATAGCCAAGATATCGATGATCAAGTGAATAAATTAATAGCTGCAGGTGTAACACATGCCAGCAGCAGTCAAAATGCTGGTCTTTTGGCTAGAGAGTTTGTAGTGAAAGGGGAATAGTCATGAGTAAAATCAATGAACTTTTTAATAGTAAACTTAATGTCATTAACGTAGGAATTGAGTCTTTTAAAGATGATATGTTAAAGCAAAATGCAAATGTAACTCATTTAGAGTGGGTTCCTCCTGGCGGGGGGAAATCGGAAATAATTGCTGCGCTAGATAAATTGGAAGATCCTGTAATGACAGAAAAAATTGAAGCGGCAAACAAGGAAGCGGTAGAAAGAATCATTCAATCACAACCTGTATTAATTGGCTTTGATCAAGCAATTAACGTTGTTCCAGGTATGACAAAAAAAACGATACTTCACGCGGGACCGCCTATCACTTGGGGAAAAATGAATGGTCCGATGAAGGGAGCGGTTACAGGGGCACTCGTATTTGAAGGGTTAGCTAAGGACTTGGAGGAAGCAGCCGAACTTGCTGCATCTGGAGAAATTATTTTCTCACCATGTCACGAGCACAACTGTGTAGGTTCAATGGCAGGGGTCACTTCGGCTTCAATGTTCATGCACATTGTAGAGAACAAGACATATGGAAACATTGCATATACAAATTTAAGTGAGCAGCTTTCAAAAATCTTAAGGATGGGTGCAAATGATCAAAGCGTTATTGATCGATTGATTTGGATGCGCGATGTATTAGGTCCTATGTTAAGAGATGCAATGAAGCTTAATCCAAATGGAATTGATTTACGTTTAATGCTCGCACAAGCTCTTCATATGGGAGATGAGTGTCATAATCGGAACGTCGCGGGAACAACTCTTTTAATTCAAGCAATAACTCCGTATATTTTACAAACAGATTTCACCACAGAGCAGAAGAAAAAGGTATTTGAATTTGTAGCTAGCAGTGACTATTTCTCTGGTCCAACTTGGATGGCCCTTGCAAAATGTGCACTTGATGCTGCACACGGTATTAAAAACAGTACGATCGTGACAACTATGGCCCGTAATGGAGTAGAATTTGGCATCCGTATAAGCGGCATAGGTGGGAACACATGGTTTACTGGGCCAGCACAAAAAGTAGTGGGACCTATGTTTGCAGGTTACAAACCAGAAGATTCTGGACTTGATATTGGAGATAGTGCGATTACTGAGACATATGGGATTGGCGGTTTTGCAATGGCAACAGCTCCGGCAATTATTGCACTTGTAGGAGGAACTATAGACGAAGCAATCAGCTACTCCACTAAAATGAAAGAAATCACAACAGCAGAGAATCCAAATGTAACAATTCCCTTGCTTGATTTCATGGGAATCCCAACAGGAATTGATGTTCGAAAAGTAATTCAAACAGGCACTATGCCAATTATCAATACGGCGATTGCACATAAAGAAGCTGGAATTGGAATGATTGGTGCGGGTATTACTCATCCGCCAGTTGAAGCATTTGAAAAAGCACTTCTTGCGCTTAGCGAAAGCATTCAGTAAAGCGATCCAAATGACCCATATAGCTGTTGCTGGTACGGTCAGGACGAGCATAAAAATCCATAATTCACATTATTACTCATTTTTAGGTGCACTGTAATAAACCAAAAGAAGAAAAGCTTCCTAAAATCAAAGAAAAGTAAATTCGAAATTGAAGGGTATATTTCTGTGAAAATTGTTTCTTCGCAGGATAAGTGGGCTAAGAGTTTTTTGAAAAAAATGACATCGTGTAAAGGAGAGTACCATTATGGATGATCAATCCTTAAATATGAAACTTATTTATGCGAGTGAACGAGGAGATATTGAAGAAATTGAACAGCTATTAACTAACGGCGCCAGCGTAGATTATAAAGATAGAGATGGCCGTACGGCTTTAATGGCAGCGACACAAAAAAATCAAATTGAAACAGTAAAATTGTTGCTTGAAGCTGATAGTGACGTAAACACGAGGGATATTACCCAATTAACTCCATTTATTTGCTCTGGAGCAAACGGGTTTAATGAAATAATAAACATGATGCTGAGGTATGGTGCGGACATAAATATAGTAAATCGATTTGGCGGCACAGCATTATTACCATCTAGCGAAAAAGGATACTTAAAAACTGTCCAAATTTGTTTAGATGCTGGGGTTCCTGTAAATCATGTTAACAATTTAGGGTGGTCAGCCCTTCTCGAGGCAGTTATTTTGGGGAATGGAGGAAGATTATACTCTATCATCATAGAAATACTTGTTGATGCTGGTGCAGATGTTCATTTGGCTGATCGAGTTGGTAAGTCATCCGTTCAGCATGCTAAAGAATTAAATCAGCAAAAGGTTTTAAAAATCCTAAAAAAAGAATATCAAGAGAACAATGCACATATCAAAACAGCAAAAGCACTTTATAAAGGAAATCATTATGAACAGGCAATTACCGTGATCAATCAAGGCCTTGCCATCGACAATAATAATCTTGATCTATATTTCATTAAAGGACTTTGTTTGCAGGAATTAAAAAGGTATGAGGATGCACTTGGAGAATACAAAAAGGCATTGGCACTTGATCCGAATGACCTTGACTTTTATTTCTACACTGCTAATTGCTTAAGGCTGATGAAGAAACCTGAGGAAGCTCTTGCTGAATATGAAAAGGCTTGTGAGTTGGATCATAGAGAGACGTTCTACCGTTACCATAAATCAAATTACCTGAGAGAACTTGGCAGGCATGAAGAGGCTGTTATTGAAATGGATAAGCTTTTAACGCTTCAGCCGCATCGATACGATTTTTCATTTCATAAAGCAAACAGCTTAAGATCATTAGGTAAACATGAAGAAGCGATTAAAGCTATTGAGAATGCAATCGTAAAGGACCCGAACAATCCTTTATATCAATTGCATAAAAATCAATCTCTTAAATTACTTAAAAAAAACGCAAACAAATATAAGGCAGGGGAATAAGATAGTGGAGAAACTAGTCATAGTTGCTATCGGAGGAAACTCATTGGTAAGAGATAATGGACGTGACACGATTCAAGATCAATTTGAATCTGTGTGCGAAACTGCAGTAAATATTGCAGATATGGTTCAAGAGGGCTACAACGTTGCCGTGACACATGGAAACGGACCACAGGTAGGGTTTGGACTAAGAAGATCTGAAATTGCGGGTAAAGTAGCGGGGATGGCGCCAGTGCCGCTTGTAAATTGTGTAGCTGATACACAAGGCGGTATTGGATATCAAATTCATCAGGCTTTGATGAATGAATTTGCGAAAAGGGGCATAAACAAAAAAGTGGCAACCTTGATTACACAGGTGGAGGTCAGCATTGATGATCCAAATTTTAAGAATCCGATAAAACCTGTAGGGTCTTTCTTTACAAAAGAGCAAGCTGAAGAAATGAAAAATGAACATCCAGATTGGATTTTTGTTGAAGACTCTCAAAGAGGATATCGTAGAGTTGTTCCTTCCCCTAAACCAATTGATATTGTTGAAAAAGAGGCCATTAAGTCATTGATTGAAGATGGCTATGTAGTTATCGCTGTGGGTGGCGGAGGAATACCGGTATTTAAAACTGGAAATAACACATACGAAGGTATAGACGCAGTTATTGATAAGGATTTTGCTACTAGTCTACTAGCTGAACAGATAAATGCAGAGACATTGATCATTACGACGGGTGTTTCAAAAGTTTTCATCAACTTTGGTAAGCCTGATCAGCAGGCACTTGAGAATATTACCGTTGAGGAAACAAAACAATATGTCCTTGAAAATCATTTCCCTCCTGGAAGTATGCTACCAAAAATTGAGGCAAGTCTTAACTTTTTAGAAAATAATGGTACTAGAGTTATTATAACAAACCCAGAAAGCTTGAAAGATGCCATCAAAGAAAAAGCAGGAACCCATATTATAAAGATTGATAGTACCTGCAACACCGTAAACATGTAATAAAGAAAATGAAAGCGCGTTTAATAAATAATCAAGGTTGAGGATTGAGATAAGGGTGATAATTTATGGTGGCGTTTCCATAAGGTAAAAAGAAAAAAATCTTTTGTCATATATATAAAATGATAACCGGTACTATATCGATAGTGCCGGATTTTGACATTTCACAGATAAAGAAATTACTGAATAATGAAAAAAACAATGTTATACACCATTCAATGGTTTATCTATTTACTATCTAACCCGATAGCTCTGTCAATTTTTACAGAAAATGTATTTTGCCTTTCAGAAACTGAAATTACCGACCTAATGCAAAGAACTTTTTTTATAGTTGGGTTTAGTTCTTTTATCCAAGCAAAATTTGGACACTATACCCAAGTGCAAATGGTCCTGCCGGTTCTTGGGTAATTATCTTTGTCATTTATTCAAGTGTTGTGTTGGAATGCAGCATGGAAATTCAACGATACAGGCATTACGACCCTTTGAAGCTGGCTTATTATTGCTACTTCTTGGAGTCACATAGTGATTCCCAATTGTAACAGGTTCGTTTCTCTTTATCGTAGCTATTTTGTTAATGTGATGGTTGAAGAAAATGACGTTTCGGGTCAATTTGAAAACGTAAGTATTATTCTTTCCATTCTTGTGTTCATCCTTATCATTTTGCTTAGGTCAAGGGGAAAGGGTTTGTTGAAAAATTATGCAATTTTAATAGATATTTTATTTGATGTCCATTAAAGCCTTTATATGTTTAGTTTCATTTTAAGAAATTCTATCACCTGATTTAGAGCATTTTGAACGAAGGGGTTATGAAAATCCTTGTCAAAAAAATGCTCACCATTCGGAATCGTAATTAACTTCGTTTCTATCCCTTCTTTTATAAGGGCAGCTCGCATAAAAACGGATTGTTCATAGGGAACATCCATATCGTTAGTTCCGTGCAATAAAAATGTTGGCGGGTAATCTATCGTAATATTGTGAATGGGGCAAAGCTTAAGAATCTCCTCCCTATTTACTGATGGATTAATCCCTGTTACTGTTTCAATCCATTCACCTGTCTGTCTTGCATATAAATAGAGGAGAAAGCGCTGTTCAACAGTTCCATTTGTCATAATTTGATCAGAAATAAACTTCATGGCGATTCCTTTAGGGATAAGACTTTTCTGGCAATAGAAATTGCTTGGATCTGTTGCCCACTTTGCACTAATATCACCGTATCCATAAAAGGAGACAATTGCACACGGTTTTCGTTTGAATGTTCCTGTACAAAGTGCAAGAAAACCACCTGCAGAACTCCCCACTACCGCTATTCTTTTTGGGTTGATTGAAAAATGTTTAGGTCCTTCATTCTCTAACCAATGAAGTGCATCTTGGACGTCTTCAAGGATATCTGACAATTTCGATTCAGGAGCTAGCCGATAGTCGATAGAAAACAGTGAAAATCCATTACTTGTGTAAAGGTTGATCATTTCTTCAGAAAGGTCGTCTCTAGATCCCAAGAGTAAGCCGCCGCCATGAATATAGACGATAACCTGAGCATTATCGCGGTTAGAATCATAGAAATTGGCCTGAATTGAAAAGAGGCTATTTTTTTTATATATCACTGAATGTTTCATTATTGTAGTCCCGCCCGTCAGAGGATTAATTTTTTAGATGATTTTTGTACCCGTAATGATAAACAGTATACCAAAATGAACAGAGCAGATCATTAAATCCCCCGTATAGTAACTATCATTTTTTGAACTGAAATTATTGTACATCATGCACAATTAAAACCGATTCTTTTTGTGATGGATATACGAGGCTGATTATTTAGAAATTACTTAATATTAAGATTATAGCTTTGAATATCAAGACAGGAGATACCTGCATGGATAGCAAGAATAGATATCAGATATTGTTTAACAAGATCAATCAATACAATACGGGTGAAAAGGGTATTACCAGGATTGCCTATACAAATGAAGAGCAGACTTGTACACATGCTTTTATGCGTATGTGCAAAGCGGAAAATTTAGATATTCGAATGGACCAATGTGGGAATGTTATTGCCAGAAGAGAAGGAAGAATGAAAGAGCTACCGCCAGTTGTAATGGGTTCTCATTTGGATACCGTTTATCAGGGTGGAAAATATGATGGTGTTGTTGGTGTTACAGCTGCACTTGAAGTAATCAAACGTCTGAATGAGAAACGCATTGTGACGGATCACCCTATTGAAATTATTTCATTTGCCTGTGAAGAATCAGCTCGTTTTGGTGTATCCACTGTTGGCAGTAAAGCGATGGCGGGACTAATAGAAAAGGAGAAATACAGACATTTAAAAGATCGTGATGGAATAACGATGGAAAAAGCGTTTTCCCTTTGTGCTTTTGATTTAAATAATATTGATGAAGCAAGTAGAGTAAACGAAAAGTTTAAAGCCTTTTTTGAATTACATGTTGAACAGGGGCCGGTATTGAAGAATAATAACAAAAAGATTGGGATTGTCACTGGTATCGCTGCACCCGTAAGATTTCATGTGAAAATTATAGGGAAAGCATCACATTCTGGAACGACCCCTATGAATATGAGAAAAGACGCTCTTCTTGGTGCCGCTGAGATTATTGTGGCGATTGAGAAGGCGGCAAAATGTGAACTGGAATATGAAACAGTAGCTACTGTCGGTGTTATCGACATTCACTCTGGAGCAATGAACGTAGTACCCGGTGAGGTGGAAATTAAAATCGACATACGGTCTACTTCCATAGAGTCAAGACAGCGGGTGGTAACACATTTATTCGATACAATATTACTCGTAATAAGGCAACGACAGGTTGAGATTGTTAGTGAAGAAATCAGTTCAGAGAAGCCAGTCCTTCTTTCAAAAGAGCTGAGTATTTCTCTTGAAAATATTTGTAAAAAAAAATACCTTTCTTATCAATTTATGCAAAGCGGAGCTGGGCATGATGCTATGAACATGGCAAAACTTTGCCCTGTGGGACTTATTTTTGTTCCTTCAGAAGACGGACTTAGTCACCATCCCAACGAGTTTACTGAACTTGATGATATTTTAAATGGAATTGATGTTTTAGAGGAGGCAGTTCTGCTCTATTCAAAATTAGTATAAACCACTAAAAAATCCTAATGTCAACGATGTTGAAAGTAACGGCTAAATGTCTTTTTATCAAATAAAAAGAAGTTGTTAATGCATGATTATAGTTATATGAAGTATAAAATCCTTCATTATAGAAGGATTTTACACTTGATTAAGTAGAAGTTTTCTAAACTTTCCCTTGTCAGAGAAATGACTGGAGATGTAACCCCTTTCTCGTTTTCGTTGTGGCAAGGAGAGCAAAAAGAATAGATGTTTTATGAGAAGAAGGAGAGTTAAAAAATGAGCTCAACTTTTTGGCTAACAAACGCTTTATTAGAAAGTGGTTACCAACTTGACAATGGCGTCATAACAGGTACAAAGGCAGAGTGTTCCCATTTATTGATTAAGGATGGGAAAATAGCAAAGATTGTATCTTCTATTGAAAGCATTACAGACAATTTACCAAAAAAAGATGCGAAACGGTTGTTGGTCCTTCCTTCTTTTATAGAAAAACATTGTCACCTCGACAAGACCTATCTTGGAGAACCATGGCGGGCGGTGATTCCGGCCGATACTGTCGTGGATTGTAGCGAAATGGAAAAACGCATCCTGCATTCATTGCCGACAACCACCCAGGAACGGGCGGAAACGATGCTAGGCATCTTAGTCGGTAACGGCTCCACTCATGTACGGACGCATGTGGATCTTTATCCGGAGATCGGACTTCGAAATTTGGAAGCAGTAAAGCAAGCATTAGATCGCTTTTCTGGAAAACTTACTCATGAGATTGTAGCTTTTCCGCAGCACGGACTCTTGCGTTCTCAATCGAAATCTCTTATTCGTGAAGCCCTCCGACAGGGAGCTGGTTTGGTAGGAGGAGTTGATCCGGCGACGGTGGATGGCGATATTGAAGCGTCTTTGGTTGAGATGATGGACCTGGCAGTTGAAGCAAACGTAGGGGTCGATTTGCATCTCCATGATGAGGATTATTTAGGCATCTTTACCATGAATCGATTGGCAGCGCTTACAGTCGAAGCAGGCTGGCAGGGACGGGTGGCAATCAGTCATGCATTCGCACTTGGCGAAATTCCTGACGATGAAGCCAAGGAAGTTGCGTCAATGCTGGCGGAAGCGGGTATTACGATTGTTACCGCTTTGCAGCACAGTGAAACGATGCCACCAATCCAGATTCTGCATGAAAATGGAGTAACGGTTGCGGTAGGCTGCGATAATATTTTTGATTCCTGGAGACCGTTTGGTAATGGGGATGTATTGGAACGGGCGTGCCGATTAACGGAACGATTCAATCTGAGAAACGAATATTCGCTGAGTCAAGCGCTTGGTACGATCACCGGTGGGAAAACTCCGCTAGATAAAGCAGGCAAACGGGTATGGCCCCAACCGGGGGAGGAAGCTAACATGGTCCTGGTGGATGCTAGTTGCTCAGCGGAAGCTGTGGCGCGTCGTACCAAGAGGAATGCGGTAATTTTTCAAGGAAATATAGTTGCAGGAGGATTGGAAAATGATTGATTTATTGCTGGTTCATGGTGTTGTGATCACAATGGATGAACAGCGGCGCATCCTAAAGGACGGGGCTGTTGCCATTCACAATGGACGAATTATAGAAGTTCAGGATACTGAGGTACTGTTTGGCAAATATGAAGCCAAAAGAGTCATCGACTGCAAGCATCATTGCGTGTTGCCAGGTTTTATCGACGCACACGGCCATGGAGGACATTCCATGTTCAAAACGGTCGCGATGGAGGATCCTAGCTTATGGATGCCGATTATGACCGAGACCTACAAGCATTATGTAACCGACGACTTCTGGTATTACGAAGGGAAACTGAGTGCGCTCGAACGGCTCCGGGCAGGCGTCACGACCGGTGTTTGTGTTTTGGGCTCCATGCCTAGATCGGATGAACCGATTTTTGCACTTAACCATGCCAAAGCCTATGCAGAAGTGGGTATACGAGAAATCGTCGCTACCGGTCCTTGCAATCCGCCTTGGCCACATCCGTTCAGCCGCTGGATTGATGGAAAGCGTGTGACCAATGAAGTTACCTATGAGAAAGTGCTGCAAGGAGCGGAGGCTGTGATTGAAGCATTGAATCACTCCCATGATGATCGCATACGTACCTTTATTACCCCTTTCGTAATTGTTACTTCGGTCGACCCGTCATATCCGACACCAGCTGATATGCTGTACGGACTGACCGACCATGATCGCTATCAGTCGAAACGGATACGTGAGATTGCACGTAAATATAACACCCGTATTCACTCCGATGCTTTTGGCGGAATGATTCATCTGGCTTTTCAGGACAAAGAAAATGCACTATTAGGACCAGACGTGCACCTACAGCACTGCCGTGGCATTTCGTTTGATGAGGCACGCATTCTTGCTGAAACAGGAACCAATGTCAGCACGTCAGCAAGCTTTGGGCAGGTAAATGCCCGAACACCGGTAACAGAGCTAATCGAGATGGGGGTAACGGTTGCCATTAGCACCGATGGTACCTCGCCGTGTACAAGCTTTGACATGTTCCAGGCCATGCGCAAAACGCAAATGTACCATCAAGCCGCATTAAAAGACGAATCTTATCTCCCTTCAGGAAAATTACTGGAAATGGTCACCATAGATGCAGCTCGGTGCGTGGGATGGGCTGATGAACTGGGCTCACTCGAACCGGGAAAAAAGGCGGATATCATCACAGTAGACATGAATTCGCCGCATCTCGCTCCAGAGTTAATGTATGTCCATCGCCTTGTGCACCAAGCTGTGGCAAGCGATGTAGACAATGTGATTGTCAATGGCCAACTCGTACTGGAGAACCGGCAAGTTCTTCATGTCGATGAAAAACAATCACTGGCCGAAGCACTCTCGGAAGCGGAACAAACAATCAAGAGGGCCGGTCTGGAAAAATATACTCAGCAGTCAAAATATTTCTGGGGTCATGCACGTGGATATAGTGAAGGAAAGCGGTATGAAAACTAATATGGACAAAGCATACTGGTTAGTTAATGTCCGTTTAGAAAGCGGCTATCGTTATGAAGAAGATCGGATAACAGGTACGGAGACGGAAATATACCATCTCAAAATCAGGGATGGACAAATTGTCCAGATTGTGTCGGCTGATATTCCTCCAAATGACGGACTGCAGCAGATGAATGCAAAGAGATTGCTGTTTTTACCTGCATTCCGTGATATGCACATTCACATTGATAAAACCTATTATAGCGGCCCCTGGAAAGCATGTTCTCCCTGTGACAGCCTAGCCTCCGTTCTAAAAGAGGAAGAGGAGCTTTTGCCTAAACTTTTGCCCACTGCCCAATCGCGTGCAGAAAAACTGTTGGGTCTGCTCCTGTCGAACGGGACAACGAAGGTACGGACGCATTGCAACATCGACCCAATTATCGGGTTGAAAAATCTCGAAGCAACCCTGCAAGCAGTTGAAAACTATGCAGGTAAACAGTCCCATGAAATTGTCGCCTTTCCTCAACACGGTATCTTGCGAAGTAACGTTGCAGGCCCCGTTCGTGAAGCGCTTCGCATGGGCGCAACACATATTGGAGGCGTTGATCCGGCTTCTATCGATCTCAACATTGAAAAATCCCTTAGCACTATCATGGAGTTAGCTGTAGAAGCTAACGTTGGTGTGGACATCCATATCCATGATCCAGGACACCTAGGAACCTTCACATTTAAACGGCTGGCAGCGTTGACCGAGGAGGCCAAATGGCAAGGGCGCGTTACCATCAGTCATGGTTTTGGCCTGGCAGATGTGCGGCCACAGGAGCAAGCTGAATTGGCAGAGCTATTTGCATCCCTTGGCATCTCTATAACGACATATGTGCCGATTCACCGTACAACCATCCCAATTCCGTTGCTAAAAGAAAAAGGTGTGAGGGTATCGCTTGGAGATGACAGCATTGTCGACCACTGGTCTGTATTTGGTCAAGGCGACACCCTAGAACGTGCAGGTCGATTGGCAGAGAGATTTCGTTGGAGCGATGAGCGTGCATTAGCAGAAACACTTGGTTTTATCACAGGTGGAGTAATCCCGCTGAACAAAAAAGGCGAGCGAATCTGGCCACAAGTGGGCAACGAAGCAAGCGGCGTATTGGTCGCTGCACATTGTTCGGCAGAGGCGGTAGCACGCCGTGCCAAGCGACATGCGGTTCTGTTCAAAGGGAACGTCGTTTATGGATTAATTCCCTAAAAGTGTAAAATGTTTGCAGCCATCCCTTTGATCCTATGGGATGGCTGAGGCAGGCAGTGAATTCTATGATAAAAGTTGAATGCAAAAGGAGGAATTATTCGTAATATGGCCCATTTAAAGGAAAATCCGCATCCACAGGTAAATCCACAGTCAAAAAAGAAAAAGACCAAGGAACTCAACGTATATGTTTTACTGTTAACGATTCTTATAATCGCGGCATGCGCTACCTATCTCATTCCTGCCGGCGAGTATGACAAGTCGGTAGTGAATGGGCGCAATGTTGTAGTCCCCGGTACTTATCATACGATTGAATCAACACCTATCAGTTTGATGGACCTCATCAGTTCGATTCATACAGGTATGGAAGAAGCATCCTCTATTATATTTTTTGTTCTTATAATAGGCGGAACATTCGGCATATTAATGTCTACTGGGGCTATTGATGCATTAATTTATAATCTCTCCCGAAAACTGGCTCGTAAGGAAAAATGGTTGATCCCGGTCATGATGATGTTTTTTGCCTTATGTGGCGCCTTGATAGGCATGGCGGAAGAGACACTTGCTTATATAGGAATTCTGATCCCGATTGCAATCGCTCTCGGTTTTGACGTCATTACAGGGACGGCTATCGTGTTGGTTGGCGCGTCCGTAGGGTTTACAACAGCTATTTTGAATCCGTTTACAGTAGGTATTGCGCAGGGAATTGCCGAATTGCCTCCTTTCTCTGGAATCGGCTATCGAATCGTCTTATTTATTGTCATGTACTTGGTATCAGTCTGGTATATTCAACGTTATGCAATGAAAGTAAAACGTGATCCATCATACGGTTATTATGCAGAAGGAAAATTTGAAGCAACAACGGATGCGTCTAAACTAAAGCTGGAAACCAGGCACAAGCTTGTTCTGTTCGCTTTTCTCGTGAATTTTGTAGTTCTTGTTTACGGTGTAATCAAGTATGAATGGTACATTACTGAAATTTCCGGTTTGTTTACTCTGCTTGGCATTGTGATCGCTCTTCTGGGAAAGCTCCCTGCCAATCAGACAGTCAGCGCATTCATGAAGGGTGCTGGGGGACTTTTGTCAGGTGCACTGATCATTGGAGTAGCCAGGGCAATTGTCGTCGTATTAACTGAAGGGCATATAATTGATACTTTTCTGTACCACGCTTCATCGTCAATTCAACAATTTCCGCCCATGTTAAGTGCGATAGGCATGTATGTACTGCAAACCTTCCTTCACTTTATTGTTCCTTCCGGTAGCGGGCAAGCAGCGTTGACGATGCCGATTATGGCACCTCTTGCTGATCTAGTGGGAGTGACACGGCAAACCGCTGTGTTGAGCTTCTCCATGGGGGATGGCATAGGGAATATCATTTTCCCTACCAACGGCGTTCTGATGGCTGCGCTTGCGATTGCAGGAATCCCTTGGATTCGTTGGATCAAGTGGATATGGCCGCTAATTTTGATCCAATTCTGTATCGGTGCATTTTCTGTCTTATTGGCTCAAATCTTTAAATATGGGCCATTTTAAAGAACGGGATACTGGGGTTCCTTACATGATAGTCTAAATCATTTTTGGAACAACGCAAAGAAATTTGTTTAATGCAGGCTTTTGCAAAAGTGTTAGGTTTTCATACAAATGGACAAGCTCCTTTTAATGATAACGGAACTCAGCAGTGCCCTAAAATTGGGGATCCTGCAAACCTTACATTAGTTGAGCATCCTGTTAAGCGGAAGCGGGTGCCAGAGTATCGAATCGTCCTGCTTTTATCTATAAAGGGAACATTGTAGCAGGTACTTTACCATTAACAGAATTCATCTTATTTTCTTGACAGAGATTTAACTTGATACGCTGCACGACTAATTGAAAATCGTGTGGCGTAACTGTAAACACACAGATAATTATCTAAAGATATAAGAAAGGATGAAGAAACGATGCAAAAGATTTATCTTCTTTTATTAATTCCTATTTTGTGCATATTCGGAACCCCAATATTTGCAAATAAGGTTACACCCTACATTTTAGGTTTACCCTTTTTCATGTTTTTTGCTTGTTTATCTGTATTGGTAACTTCTCTTACTCTACTTATCATCAATAAATTTGATCATGCAGCAAAGGAGGATTTAGAATAGTGATTTCTTTATTTATTATTGGACTGTTTCTTTTATTCTCTCTATGGCTAGGCATTAAAGCTAGAAAAGGGAAAGATATGGATTTGGAACAATGGGCTGTCGGAGGACGCGGATTTGGAACTGTTTTTGTATTTTTATTATTGGCTGGAGAGACATATACGACGTTTACCTTTTTAGGTGGTAGCGGTATGGCGTACGGTATTGGTGGCCCCGTTATGTTTATTCTGGTATATGGAGCACTGGGAAATATTATCGGTTATTGGGTGTTACCTAGTATTTGGAAGTATGCAAAAGAAAATCGATTAGTCTCACAAACAGACTATTTTGTAAGTAAATATAATAGTAAAGGATTGGGCCTATTGGTAGCGGTTGTTTCGGTTGCTGCCATGATCCCGTATTTGATAATGCAGTTGAAAGGTCTCGGAATTATTGTGTCGGAAGCTTCCTATGGCCGTATCTCTCCTAGTATATCCGTTTGGGTATCAATGGCCACTCTTGTTATCTATGTAATGATATCAGGCATTCACGGTTCAGCATGGACAGCCGTTATAAAGGACTTCATGATTTTGGGGATTGTTGTATTTTTAGGTTTATATTTGCCTCTCCATTACTTTGGAGGATTACAAGAAATGTTTCAAACTATTGAAAGCGCTAAACCGGGTTTTCTGGTTTTACCTTCCGAAGGAATGAGCTCCACTTGGTTTATTTCAACCACTATTCTGCTTTCTTTAGGTTTCTATATGTATCCACACTCGTTTAGTGCTATTTATTCGTCTAAAGATGCGAATGCGGTACGTAAAAATGTCAGTATTCAGCCTCTATACTCATTAGTTTTAGTTTTTGTCTTCTTTGTGGGGTTTGCAGCCATATTGAAAGTTCCTGGTTTAAAAGGGGAAAATGTTGATTTAGCATTATTCCGATTATCTTTACAGACATTTGATCCTTGGGTAGTTGGTTTAATTGGAGCAGCTGGATTGTTAACAGCCCTAGTACCGGGATCAATGATGTTAATGGCCATTTCCACTTTAATTGCCAAGAATATTTATAAAGAGGTAGCCCCTTCTGCGGATAATCGAAAAGTAATGATGGTGGCAAGGTGGATCGTTCCTTTTATAGGGTTAGCCGCCGTATGGTTCACTCTTTACGGGACAAATACGATCGCTTCTCTAATCATCATAGGTTCTAGTTTAATCACTCAATTAATACCCTCTGTATTTTTGAGTTTGCCTAAAAAACCTTTACTTACAACACAAGGTTCATTTGCAGGAATTGTGACTGGCATAACAATCGTTTCCTATCTTACCTTTACAGGGACAACAATCGGATCACTATTTCCTTTTTTCCCTCAAGTATTGAAGGACATTAATATCGGATTAATTGCATTAATGTTAAATGTGATTGTTTCCCTAGCCGTTAGTCTTATTCAAAATAAAACGATGGACAATGCCAAACCAATTGAAAAAAATTATCGAGTGTCTTAATGAAGTCCTGGCAAATTGGATTAGGGATACCGCCAGTGGACCAGAGACATAATTTCGAAGAAACGACTAGTCGAAGAATTAAATCATATTGGAATCATGATCCAACTAATAGTCAAATTTTTGTAACAAAAAAAGGTTCTTTCAAAGTGAACATATCGATGTCCTAACTAAGGTTTGCGGGAAATTAAAAGAGTAAATGAAACTGCACAGAGGGGGGATGGTGAGTGATGTCTAAAAAATCATTAAATGGCCAATTAATCTTGTCATTTACGATTGTTTTATCGCTTGCCATCCTTTTGTTTGGGATAGTGCAGTTTTTGCAGGTTGCCTCATTAATAAATGAAAACAAGAACCAGCAGAAGCAGGCAACACAATATTTAACGGCGAATGTATTTAACTTTGTCGATAAGCATAAGAAGGTTGTTGAAACCATAGCATTTTATATTACTAAGCAAGGTGAAATTAGTGATGCTGAAACTGAGAAATTATTATTAGCTGTAAAGTCGCAAAATCCCGGTTTCTTGAACATGTATATTGCCGACTCTGATGGAACTGCCAGAGTGTTTTACCCGCTCTATAATGATAAGGGTGAAGCGAATGTGGGAGTCAATTTCCTTGACCGTGATTACTATAAAGAGCTGATGAAAAAAAAAGAAACCGTTATTTCTCCTGTTTTTAAAGGAAGAGGAGGGACGAAAAATCCTCTGGTTGCGATTGCTTCTCCTATTTTTAACAAAGAGGGCGAGTTGAGTGGGTACGTTCTAGGGGCGATTAATTTAAATGAATTTAGCAATGAGCTGTTAAAAAAGAGTTATGGACAGCAAACTTCACCAGTCGTATTAGATCAGAATAATACGATTGTCGTTCATAAAAATGAAAAACTTAGGATAAATATGACGCAACTAACAAATAAGGACATTGGTATTCTAGCTAGTTCAAAAAATGATGGTTACTTTTATTCGAATCTCACAAAAATGAAAGAATATATTACCTATGCACAAATACAGGAGCTTAAATGGAAGGTTTGGATCAGCAGGCCTGCTGAGGAAGTAACGAATGAGTATTTAGCAACCTTGTTTAAAATGGGGACCCTTCTATTTATAGCAATCATTGTCATTGCCATCATCAGTTATTTTTTAGCCAATAATTTTGGAAATCAATTGAAGCAATTGGTTAAATATGTGCAGCAGACCGTTTTAGAGAATCATACAACTGACTCAAAGATGTATGAACAAATCATAAAAGGACCGCAAGAGATTGCTGTTGTTGCCGAAAAGTTCCAAATTTTAGCCAATACGGTGCAGCAAAAACGGAAGCAATTGCTTGATCTAAATGAAGATTTGGAGAAACGGATTATTGAACGAACGAAAAGTCTGCAGAAATCAAACAATGAATTATTAGCCATCAATAAGTTTATCGGTTCCATTACGAAAACCGAAAATGTAAGCCGTTTTATCCAAAGCTTTTTAAAGGAAATTGAGCCGATTATTCCATTTCCACTTCATTTTCTTTTTAAAAATCAGTCTGTTTCGACTGAGAGGATCCTTCATGATATCAATATTAATGAATACTTGGCTACACAAACAAAAGGTGAAACATGGCATATTGAACCTATTTATTTAGATCAGGCTCAAAGTGGATTTTTAATAGTGGATCTAATGGAAAAGGAATCCATTTCAGAGGGAGACCAAAGATTTTTAAAAATGCTGGCGAACTCATTTAGTATTATGATCCATAACAAAGTGTTATTTGACCAGTATCGAATTAAGCATGCGGAATTGAATGCCGTTTTAGAGAGTATGTCAGAAGGAATTGTTCTCGTTAATAATGAGAATAAAGTGATTTATTTTAATAGCTTTATCACAAGACTGTTAGGGAAAGAGACTGCTGGACTGCACCCGTTTGCGGAAGAACATTTGCTAAGACTGATCGAGTCTCTTGGTGATTATAATGAGCAAGAATTTTCCGATTTTCTAGATGAAAGCAGTGACAATATGAAGTTCCGTTTAAGGCTCCCGAATAGAATCGAAAAAACTTACTTCATTTGGAAATTCAATGTACAGCATGAAAATGAAAGGTTTGGAAAGGGTTATGTGATTCGGGACATCACGACAGAGGAGGAAATTGATTTTCTAAAAAGCAATCTTATTTCGATTGCTTCGCATGAATTTAAAACACCGATAACAACTATTAAAGGGAGTATTGAAACGCTTTTGCGTGCTGATGCCTCATGGGAGGAAGAGTTTAAAAGGGAATTGCTGGTGGGTGTACATGAGGATATTAATAGAATTCAAGAGTTAGTTAATGATTGGTTGGATATTTCGAAGATTGAATCGGGTTCGATGACATTAGTGAAAGAAAGTGTGTCGCTTCAGAGAATAATTAAGCAGGTGATAAATCAGATTCCGGAAGGCAGTGCTGATATTCAATTTATAAAACCTGCTGTTGGGGAGGTGCCTATTGTATTTGTTGATAAAAGCAGGATTCGCCAAGTGCTGGTGAACTTGATGACCAATGCGATCCGCTATAATGATCAGGCCCATAAACAGATTGTGATTTCCTATTTAATTGAAAAAAACCAAGTCCATCTTTCTGTTAAAGACAATGGAATAGGAATCCAGGAGAGGTTTTATGAAAAGATATTTGATCGCTTCTACCGGGTGGAAAGTACAGCAACTAGAAGAACTGGTGGAACGGGCCTGGGGCTATCGATCTCGAAAGGAATTATTGAGGCCCATGCTGGCAAAATCTTTGTTGAGAGCCAGTTGGGCAAAGGGAGCACATTTACGATTACACTGCCGATTAAATAGAGTGGGAGGGGATAGCTTGAAACATAAAATGGTTATTGTGGATGATGAACCGAAAATTATTAGGTTTATTAAAGCAAATTTACTATCTTTAGGCTATGAGGTGGAATCATTTTTAAGTGGTGCACAGTTATTGGAGAATTTTGACTTGCACCAGCCGGACTTAATTTTATTAGATGTGATGATGCCGGAAATTGATGGCTTTGAAGTTCTCGAGCGAATTAGAAAATTTTCCGATACTCCTGTCATTCTTTTAACAGCCCGCAGTAATGCCCATGATAAAGTTTACGGATTAAACCTCGGAGCAGATGATTATTTAACAAAACCGTTCTCGCTTGAGGAATTGTTTGCCCGGGTTAATGCCGTTTTAAGAAGGACAAAACCAGGTGTTCAAGAGTTTTGCCTGCTCTCAGAGATTGTTTGTGAATCCTTAAAGATTAATCTTGGACAAAAGCGTGTCTGGATTGGGAACGAAGAAATAAAGGTGACCAATATCGAATTTGCGATTTTGGAAATGTTGGCGGTTAATGTCGACAAAGTAGTCGCACATGAACAAATCTTGACCTCTGTCTGGGGAGCAGAGTATCGGGATGATGTTGAATATTTGAGGGTTGCGATTGCCAGAATCAGAAGGAAAATGAAAAAAGGCGGGAATCTGGATAAGCTGATTGTGACGTATCCAGGTCTCGGTTATATGTTGAAATCAAAGCTTGAATAAAAGGGAAAGACTGTCTCGAGTGAGGCGGTCTTTTTTTGATGATTTTTAATGTTTTTTTAATGTTCTGCCGCTATTTTTAATTCGATTGTTATGCCCGGAATTGTATAGTTTAAGTGTAAATAAAACGCTTACAAAGGGAGGGGGTTATGGAAACCTTCATAAAGATGACTAATCAGATTACATCCTTTTTTTTCGGTTTTCTTACGGGATTGTCTTGGCTAGCAAAACCACTTGGGCATTTTTGCTGATTCGAATTTAACAGGCATACCGTGGGCTTAGAGTCCCGCAGCAATCTTTTTTGGATTTATTTCCGATACGTTTGGAAAAAGAAAACGCCTGATTTTAAAATTAGTCCCCATTGCCGTTTTATCAATTTCCTTTGTCTTTTTTTTTGATAACAAAGCCGTATTGATTATCACTATTATTGTTGCGGTTTACCGGAAGCTGGCAAGGGACCCTGTATTGATTTCACAGTTAGCGAATAACGTTTCCGAAAAATTCCACATGACGATGTTTAATATTAATAATATTATCGGCATAGTTTTCTCCATCCTTGCATTCCTATATTGGCGGCTATTTGGCAGATCAAACGGGGAGCATGGAATCGGGTTTTATTTTAGCAATTTAATTTATCCTCTTCGTAACAGCGACGGTGTTTACGATTGACAAGGCATTGGTCAGTAGCACAGCGGTTGTAAACAGATGAATCACATGTTAGGAGGTAGTAATATGTCGCAAAGTGCATTAAAAACGAATGGCCAGACGGATACCAAAAAAGGCATTCAGTATTGGTGGAAAATAGTTGCCGTTATGTTTTTAGGCTGGGTATTCATTTACGCAACCCGCACAATTTTAAACCCGGTCATGCCGAATATTGCGAACGAGTTTAGTTTAAGCAATGCACAGCTCGGTTTGATCAACAGTGTTTTCTTCCTTACCTATGCTTTTGCCCAGGTTCCATCGGGGTCGCTCGGAGACAAATTTGGCAGAAAGTATATCTTAGTTCCAGGTTTTATTCTATTCGGTCTTTTCACGGGTCTTACCGGGCTGGCAATGAGTTTTGCTTTTTTTATGTTTGCACGTGCAATCGCAGGACTAGGTCAAGGAACATTCTACGGTCCATGTTACGCGATTGCCGCTGATTCCATTCCACAGCAAAATCGCACAATGGGAACAGCTATTATT
Organism: Peribacillus simplex; assembly: GCF_900156045.1. Lineage (GTDB taxonomy): Bacteria > Bacillota > Bacilli > Bacillales > DSM-1321 > Peribacillus > Peribacillus simplex_D. The sequence goes on from NZ_FTMX01000010.1 coordinate 121,735, forward strand.
AATAGCGGTATGGCGATTGGAACTTCTTTGGGGTATATCACATCGAGCTACTTAACACTTGAGCGTGGAGTAAGCTGGGAGATTCCTTTTTATATCATGACGATTCCAACCGTTCTTGTAGGGTTCCTAATTTGGTTCACCGTTAAGGAAAAAAGACGGAAGCCTGTTAACGAACCCTCTGTTGCTGCAAGTGCACCAGTAGAAAAGGTGAAAATCAGTGAAATTCTAAGGAATCGAAATATAATTTGCACGTTTATTATGTCGTTCTGTTCCTTATACGGATTCTTTATGATTTTGACCTGGCTACCTCAATTTTTACAAACGGAACGCGGCTTTGCCGGTAGTGAAGTAGGCTTTATCTCTTCGTTAATTCCTTGGGCATCGATTCCAGGTGCGTTGTTATTCGGTTACTTAACAGACAAAATTGGTAGAGCAAAGCCGTTAATCTTTTTATTAGTTCCAATAGCTGCGATTTCGATCTTTGCCGTTGTTTACATTAAGAGCATTCCATTGATGGTCATTGCACTTATCGTTTATGGATTGACTGGTAAATTGGCGCTTGATCCAGTGTTGATTTCATTCGTTTCGAAAAACGCTCCTCAGCAAGGCTACAGTACAGTATTCAGTTTGTTTAACTTTGTTGGAATGTCCTCTTCGATTTTAGCGCCATATATTACCGGATATTTAACCGACACAACAGGCAGCATGCAGACTGGATTCTTTTTAGCCATGATTCTATTGGTAGTTGGTTTTGTCGCAATGCTGTTTGCAAAAGAAGATCGCACCAAGAAAACGGCTGCGTAAATTGCTTCATCCATAGCTCTCAGCAAGCTGGTCAGATGAAAAATTATAGATAAAGAGGTGTAACAAAATATGCTTCATACCATTATCAAGGAAAATTCGTATCAAGACTCTGTTAACTTAATGCTTTTAACCAACAGGCTTTCCGCAATGGAAGGCGTAAATAAAATCTCTGTCATGATGGGTACACCTGCGAACCTTGACATTTTTAAAAATACTGGACTTTATACAATCGAATTGGAAGAGGCAAAGCCAAATGATATGTGTATTGTTGTTCATGCTGATTCTGAAGAAACTGTGGGGAGAGTTCTGGATGAACTTGATAGTTTCTTGAAAAATCAGGCAGTCAGCAGCAGTGCGAAGGAATTTGAAACGGTCCGCACCTGGGATCGAGCAATGAAAACATTGTCAGGTGCAAATGTGGCAATTATCTCTGTTCCTGGCCAATACGCAGCAGAAGAAGCAGAAAAAGCCCTGAACAACGGACTGCATGCCTTTTTATTTAGCGATAATGTCTCCATAGAGGATGAGCTACGTTTGAAAAAGCTTGCCCATGAAAAAGGTCTGTTGGTAATGGGTCCTGACTGCGGTACCGGAATCGCTTCAGGGATTCCGTTAGCGTTTGCCAATGTTGTAACTGAAGGAAATATCGGAATTGTTGGCGCATCCGGTACTGGAATACAAGAGGTAACGACGATTATTGACCGGCTTGGCGGCGGCGTGAGCCATGCGATTGGTACAGGGGGACGTGATTTATCCAATTCGATTGGTGCAATTACAATGATGGATAGCATTCGTGCTTTAGAGAATCATAGCGGCACCAAGGTGATTACAATTATTTCGAAGCAACCAGCAAAAGAAGTTAGAAATCAGGTGGTTGAATTACTGCGCAGTGTCTCGAAACCAGTGGTCGCTCTTTTTATGGAGGAAAAGCCTGCAGAGCAGGAAGGCCATGTCATCTATGCAGGGACTCTTGAAGAAACAGCTGTCTTATCCGTTCAGTTGGCAAATGGAAATGAACTGACAGGCCTAATTTCGGAAAATAGCACTTCGCTTCCAGCTGTTGAACTTAAAGCTAAACAAACAGCGATTAAGGGACTATTTTCCGGAGGAACTCTTGCCGCAGAAGCAGCTATGTTTATTAGCGAGGCATTAGGACTGCGAGGCTTAATCCATGAAGAAGGCTATTTATTGAAGGTGAATGGCCATGAAGTAATTGACCTTGGTGATGACAAATATACACAAGGAAAGCCACACCCAATGATCGATCCTGAAACAAGAATTCAGTTTATCCAAGAGGCAGCAAAGGATGAAGGTACCGCTATTATCTTATTGGATGTTGTTCTTGGGTACGGATCTCATGACGATATGGCGGGTGCTCTTTTACCAGCCATAGTGGCTGCGCAGGACGAAGCGGCTGCAAGCGGAAGAAACCTTTATTTTGTTGCCACTGTTTGCGGAACTGAGAAAGACCCGCAAGACTATCAGGAGCAAAAGACAAAGCTTGAAAGTGCCGGAGTAATTGTAAGAGAAAGCAATGTTCAAGCCATAAAAACAACTTTAAAACTATTAAATATTGAGGTTCCAGGAACAAAACGAGCATTTCATCCAGTGGGAGCATTAGAAAATAAAGAATCGTTACTTGTTTCAGAGCAAATTAGCAAGCTAGTAAATGAAAAGCCTGCAATCGTGAACGTCGGTCTAAAGAAGTTTACTCAGGCAGTTACAAATCATGGCGGCCAAGTGGTGCAATTTGATTGGAGACCTACTGCTGGCGGTAATGAAAGAATGCGTAAAATTTTAGCATTATTGAAATAAATTTGAGGACAATTGATTCTAATTAGGAGGAAAAGACATGTATAAAACAATTGATGAAGCGAATAAAGCAGTGCTAAGCAAAATCATAGGATCAGCTCCATTTTTAGTGGATGTTGTTCCAGCTAAAACAGTTATCGATGAATTAAATGGCAAAGTTTTACTTCATGCTGGCCCGCCGATTAAATATGAAGAAATGACCGGCCCGATGCAGGGGTCTTGTGTAGGGGCGATTCTTTTTGAAGGATGGGCGCAAACAGAAGAGGAAGCATTTGTAATGTTAAAAGCAGGCGAAATTCAATTTATTCCATGCCATCATGTGAATGCAGTCGGGCCAATGGGAGGGATTACATCAGCCAACATGCCTGTCCTTGTTGTCGAAAACCGATCAGAAGGAAACCGCGCGTATTGCACGATGAATGAGGGAATCGGTAAGGTACTTCGCTTTGGCGCATACTCTGAAGAGGTTGTAACACGCCTTAAATGGATGCGTGATGTGTTAGGACCTGTTCTTTCCAAAGCTTTAAAACTAACGGAAGAGGGACTCAATCTGAATGTTATGATTGCCAAGGCTGTAACGATGGGGGACGAATTCCATCAACGGAACATTGCAGCATCCCTTATTTTCTTAAAAGAAGTAAGTCCATTTATTTTGCAGGCAGATGTGGACGAAAAAAAACGCCTAGAGGTTATTCAGTTTTTAGCTAACACCGATCAATTTTTCCTAAATGTTGCAATGGCCACTTGTAAAGCAATTCTTGATGGTGCGAGAACGATCCAAGAGGGTACCGTTGTAACGGCAATGACTAGAAATGGGAAAGAGTTTGGGATTCGCATCAGCGGAATGGGTGACGAATGGTTCACAGCTCCGGTTAATACCCCTCAAGGCTTGTTCTTTACAGGCTACAGTCAGGAAGATGCCAACCCAGATATCGGGGACAGCGCGATTACCGAAGCATTTGGTGTCGGAGGCATGGCAATGATTGCAGCACCTGGAGTTACTCGCTTCGTCGGGGCAGGCGGATTTGACAGCGCGTTAAATACAAGCAATGAAATGATGGAAATCTGTATTGATCAAAATTCAAACTTCACCGTCCCAACTTGGGATTTCCAAGGTATCTGCCTCGGAATTGATGCCCGTAAAGTAGTAGAAACTAGCATAACACCAGTCATTAACACAGGGATTGCACACAAAAAAGCCGGCGTTGGTCAAGTTGGAGCTGGAACAGTTCGTGCACCGCTAGCATGCTTCGAAAAAGCAATTGAAGCCTATGCGAAAAAGCATGTTTTGATTTAAAGTGCCTGTCACCAACGTGCTAAAACAAGTTTATTACGGAGAGGAGTACCACCAATGTATTCCTCTCCTTCTAAAAAAGCATGCAAAAGGAACGGTTCATAGTACTTTCCAGAACGGCTTTAATATCAAAATGGGTGATTCGATTATTTTTATTGGAAATAAAAATAATGGACAGATCCCCTTTGGTATTCATATTAGCGATGAGGATGCTTGTTTTGTTTTAAAACAAATGATGGGCCACGCACCTGTCTATTGGGAAGAAGAATCGCAAAGACTACATTTCCCTTTAAGCAGCATTGAATTATCCTTAGTCGGTGGTTCGGAATATTCCAATCGACTTGTCCATAAAACGACTAAAATCAATCATTTAGAGAATAATTTGGTTTGTTTACTAGAAACTTTGCTCAATAACGATAACCAGAGCGGGCTAGACGTAAATGTTGAACATTTGATTGAAGCTTACGCTGGAGTTGCACCAGCAGAAAATATCGAAAAACAGTTGCTGCAGTTAATGGATGCAGTTTTTAGCAGGGAAAGCACGACGATTAAATTTAGCCTCGAATTTTTCTTAGGCCGCGGCAAAGGATTAACACCTTCAGGGGATGATTTACTGATTGGTCTACTTTCAGTCGACGCTATCGCTGACTTTTTTTCAGCTGATTTTCGGCGGGAACTAAAAAGCATTCTGTTGAACAATATCATCACCACAGATGTAAGCAGAGAATTTTTATTGTATGCATTGCGAAATGAATACAGTTCGCTCGTGAAGGAAGCGGCTGAAGCTGCCTTTTTTAGCCATAGCATTGAATTTGAATCAAAGTTATTTAAACTGCTTTCAACCGGGCACAGTTCCGGCTTTGATACTGCATTCGGCATGTTCATTGGACTATTGTCCTTAAGGAGGAAGATTTCTATATGAAAAAAGTTGTCATAGCATTGGGCGGAAATGCGATTTTGCAGCCAAAACAAAAAGCCACTTATGAAAACCAGCTAAATAATATTCGTAAAAGCTGTGAGGTGATTGCGAAAATCATCCAGAATGGCAATCAGGTGATTATTACCCATGGGAATGGCCCTCAGGTAGGAAATATTTTGCGGCAAAATGAGGAAGCGAAGGAGGTCGTTCCGCCATTTCCTTTAGATGTGTGCAGCTCTGAAACTCAGGGCTTCATTGGCTATATGATGGAGATGTCATTAAGAAATGAACTAAAGAAGCTTGGAATAAAGAAATCCGTAGTAACTCTGCTCACGGCTGTGGAGGTATCACCTGAAGATCCAGCTTTTAAAAATCCTACAAAGCCTATTGGTGTATTTTACAGCCAGAAAGAAGCAGAGAAATTAGCAGCGGAAAAAAATTGGGTCGTTAAGGAAGATGCCGGAAGAGGATGGCGACGGGTCGTTCCATCGCCAATGCCGAAATCAATTATTGGGACTGAAGTGATTAAATCGTTAACAGAGGCAGGAAAAATTGTCATTGCTTCTGGTGGAGGCGGCATTCCGGTGGTGAAACATGATGATGGGCAGACGGTCGGGATTGAAGCCGTAATTGACAAGGATCGAAGCGGATTTAAGCTCGCACAGGAAGTCGAGGCAGATGTATTTATGATCCTAACCGATGTCGATAACGTTTTTGTCAATTATGGAAAGCCAACCCAAAAAGCGATAGAAACCATCTCTTTAGACGAAATGAAGCGTTATGACGCTGAAGGACAATTCAGCGCCGGCAGCATGGGCCCTAAAGTAGAATCCGCCATAGCATTCGCCGAATTCGGAGGCACATCCATCATCTGCTCCCTTGACAAAGCCGACTCGGCACTAAAAGGAGAACTTGGAACAAGAATTGTAAACAAAGAAATAATGAGAAAATCATCATAAGAACATTCGATCCAGTCACTGCTCGTGTACATTTGTCGATGCATAGTGGATAGTAGGTTTTCCTAGTTAATCAATTGTTTTATTGAATTGAAAAATCGTGGCTTTTGTTCGCTTGGCAGTGCATCGCCATAAGGATGGAAGTCCCTAACATAAGTTGAAATGTTTAGCTTGAGTAGTGCAAGTTGGGATAAATTATTGGCCAACTGAGCATATCTAATCTTATTTACAAATGATTTTTATTCGAAAAATTTCGGGGTTATTTGCGAGATAATTGAGGGAATTGAAAAAAACTTTGTGAAAAGTATCCAGTATCAGGGGTTTGGCAAGATTGTGGAAGTAGTAAAGAGAGAGATTTTCCCCCTTCCTAATTAATATTTTTAAAGGGTGAAGTAGTGGGAAAACATTATTATTGGGAATAAGCCTATTCGAGAACAACTCTCGAGTAGGTTTATTTATTTTTTTAAAAAACGCCTTTACTTATGGTATGGTTCACCCTAGTGTATCTAAATGATGTTTTTATTTTTCCTTTATTAAACTATAAATTGAACAATTTTTGTTTGATATCCTTTTGTTTATTTTTCGGAGGTGTAAGGTCTTTGGGAATTAGCGATGTATACGTTTCCCCGTCGAGTCTTTCCGCTAACTCTTTTTTAGCATGATCAAGTAATTCTGGGTTTTCAAGAGCCGAAATAGCGGTACATGCCATTGCCTTTCCAGCTAATAACATGGCATCATGGGCGTAGCTTTCTTTACCTTGCGCGACAGCCTGCCAAGTATGAAATGGTGTTCCAAACGCCCAGGTGGAAGTAACGCATTGTGCGGTTGGAACATTCCTGCTAACATCGGCAAAATCTGTAGACCCCCCCCATAAATGTTTCTTTTTCAGAAAAAAGGAACGATAAAGTCAGTAATAGGTCGTTCTGCTAATTGGGACGCTCCTTGTTTTCCAACTTGTAAAGCTGCCGCACGCTTTTCCTCGTCAGTCAACGATTCATAGATTGTTTTTGCATAGTTTATATCCTGTTCAGTAGCAAGAGGAGCTCCTAATTCCTGCATATATTGGTGCATCACTTTTTCAAGGATTTTAAAGGTTTTAGAGGATAAAGAAAGAGATTTCATCTGTCACCCTTTTCTTATCTAAAGAACACTTTTAAATAGGCTTTTCCTCATTTTAATCAATAGTTTGATTAATATAGTTGCTCCCAATACATTACGTCTATTCCCGATTCTAATACTCAGGACCCTAATCATTATTAGAGGCACTTTGTAGTAAGGTCTTAGCAATTATTACAGGTATTTAGCTACATTTATTTGGCCTTACAAGTAATAGAAGCATAGAGGTATCTTAAATTTTCATTTCTACACGCATACATAAAGAGAAGACTGAAAATCTTCTCTTTTTTCATTTAATCCTTTTCACGATAATTGGTTCTTCTCTCACCCAGCTTTTTAGCAGCCTTTTTGGCCTTCTCCTGTTCAGGGTTTGTATAGAGGGCAGCCGTTGTGGTCGACGTATGACCCAGTTGAGTCATCAGCAAATGAATGTCTCCTGATTGTTCCATTAAATTCGTCCCATAGGTATGCATCAGTTTGTGTGGGGACATGGATTTATTGGATTTAAAGGCCTTCATGTATTTCTTTACTAAAGCCTCGATGGCGCGGTTGGAAAGAGGGGTGGCTCCATCATTCACCCTAGTCAAGAATACATAGGCCGTATCATCGTTTGATCCCCTATAACGTTCCGATCGCACAGCTAGGTAATCTTTTATGTCCTGCATGGACGGAGGAGAGACTGCCACTACATCCTTTTTTCCACCCTTACGTAAAACGTGTATCTGATTTTCCTCGAAATCCAAGTCTCGCAGCCTCAAGTTAGATAGCTCATATACTCGGATGCCACTTCCTAAGAAGAGAGATAAGATTGCAAAATCACGTTCCTTATCCCTTTTAAAGTATATGAGTTTTCTGGACTTTTCGGGTAACTCCTTTTCATAGTCATGCTTCACGAATTCAAGAAACCGAGCATCCTCATCATTGTGGAAAATCTTTGTCGATATTCTGGAAGCACGAGCCCCCAATGTTTCTTTCACTTTATTCACTTCAATTTTCAACATGACATTTCAATAGAAGTAAGGTTCGCCATCTTCATTTTCTGTCTGGGTCGTTAAATACTTGCAAAATAACTTTCCAGATAATATATCATCATTATACTTTAAGCTATCTCGGGAAAAGTTCTCAAGTACTTCCCGTTCAAGAGCTTTAGACGAATTATTTTTCTTTTTCAATAGAATGATCTCATTTACACAGTTACTTATAAAATATCCGTATTAAATGAAGAACTATTCCATATTTTCGAGAATGTGGGAATTTATTCCTTGAACCGTTGCGATTACAATTCGAAACAAGTAAGGTATGATTGGGTATATAGATTATGTACGATTATAAAAAGAAACAACTATGAATTTAAATCGTATATTTTAGCATGTAGGAGGAAATACGTTGAGCAGCTTTATTGTCATGCAAGGCAGTACATATCAAGAAGAAAAACAATTAGGGATCATCTGGTCTCCTCAAATAGACAAATCAGGCATGGTACCTCACTCATGGAAAAGGATGCAAGAGGTCAAAAGTGGCAATCGAATCTTTCATTATGTAAAAGGGTTCATTGTCGCAATTAGTGTAGTCAAAGAAGGCTGTAAAGAGGGTAGCAAGCCACAAACGATGCAAAATCATGATAGATGGAACGATGAAGGATATCTGGTTTCGACTGAATACCGTGAGCTAGAAGTACCACTGAATGTACGCGATCATTTTGATGAAATTGTCCGGTACCTACCTATTAAGTATTCAGCATTCCAAGTGGACGGAAGTGGCAATCAAGGCTACTTATATCCTTGTAATGAGGAGCTTTCTCTTAAACTATTAGAATGTATCAGTGTGCTCAACATTTATAAATTAGATGAAGATCAATTAGAACTTTCTGTTGATGAAGTCATTGAAAAAGAGCGTAACCCATTACTAACCATCATTGCCGAAACTGAATCAGAGGCCAAAATGAAAATCCGACGCGGCCAGCAAAAATTTAGAAAGAGCTTAATGCCACTCTGGAATAATGAATGCCCGCTATGTGGCATTGGAATGGAAGTCCTTCTAAGAGCAAGTCACGCTAAACCATGGAAGGACAGCTCAGATCAGGAGCGACTAGATCCATACAACGGAGTACTATTATGCTGCAACCATGATGCGCTGTATGACAAAGGCTTGATTTCGTTTGACGGTCAAGGTAGACTGCATATCTCTAAGCAGATTCCTGAAGAAGAGTATGTTCTGTACGGTTTGGCAAAAAACGTAAAAATCCCCGTTCATCCTGAAAATAAGCTTTATTTTAAGTGGCATAAGAAGAATGTATTTGTGGAGAATAATAGAGTTTAATATCTTATTTTGAAGTAAAGGGGATAGATCCACATGCCAATACCCATTAAGCTAACACCGTTTTATCATGTCGAGGTTAACTCCTCGGCTTTTTCTATAGGTTTTGGAATGATTTTCGCCACGATGGCATCTTAGGTGAATGAAGCAGTTGGTAAATCTAAAACGAAAAGTTACAAAGTCACTGTTTGTTTAATTTTGTAAAAGGAAAGTTGTAATATATTTCATGTGAATTGCGGCTCTATTGTTAAAAGCCATTAAATGCCTATCAACCTTTGTGCCACTCCAACATTTAATAAAGAAACAAGAATTATTATGAATAGGAATGATGGGGAATGGCAAAAAGAAACCGAGGAAAATCAATCAGTAACTTGCCTTCAAATGGCAGAGGGACATGCCCACTGTGTGAAAGAACAGGAGTAAAGCTTCTCTACCCGCACAAAACTGAAACAAACCAAACCATCAAAGTCTGCAAAAACTGCCGCCATAAATAAAAATCTCATAGTATAAAAAATCACATTCAGCAATTTACCGTAAAAATGAAACCATGGAAATGGAAGCTATTACTATGGTAAAAGCGCTACAAGCAAGTAACAACCGTACAGAAGCAGAATCAGCTATGGCGAAGGAGAACCTTTACTTTGGCTCGCCTGCAGAGAGATATTCTCGAGCTTGCGATAACAGATTTAATCGAGAAATATAGTAAATAAAAAACGCCAACATCCAATGGGTGCTGGCGTTACATCTATACGGTAATTCTACAGCAGATAGGAAAGGGACAGGTTGCCTATCATCGTTCTGATGTTACGAATATTGAAAATATACGTTCACTGGTACTGTTTACTCGAGAAAGCTTTGGGTCAATTGACATTTTGGTTAATAATGCAGGTGGTCCTCCTGGAGGGAATTTTGAACAGATTTCTGATGAAGATTGGCAGAAATCCTTCGAATTGAACCTCCTTAGCTATATTCGAATTATTCGAGAAGTGCTCCCGGATATGAAGAAGGGAGGCGGAAGAATTATTAATATTGCTTCCACCTCTATTAAACAGCCGATTCCAGAGCTCATTCTTTCTAACACAATCCGTTTGGGAATCGTTGGTCTTACGAAAACTCTTTCTGTAGAATTGGCCCCTTATAATATTTTATTTAATACGGTTGCGCCGGGCAGAATTGCAACAGAAAGAACGGACCATCTTGATCAGATAAATGCTGATAGACAGGGGATTTCCCGAGAAGCAGCAGCAGAACAGTCGAAAAAGACCATTCCTCTGGAACGGTATGGCACACCTGAAGAATTTGCAAAAGTCGTAACCTTTCTTGTATCAGAGGCAAGCACATATATTACGGGTAGCTCTGTACTTGTCGATGGTGAGATGGTTACATCCATTTGGTTAAGTGTCCAATGGCAGCTTTTATCGAGGGGGAAAGGACAAAATCTATTTAAGCACCTTATTAATACTTTATCAAAGATAAATCAAGTAAGAGGACTGCCCATACACAGAATTCGCTTCTGGTGTAAAAAGCTTAAACTGATGGTAAGTAATCTAGCAATTTAAGGCATTTAGCTTAAAAGTAATGTATGCATATAAGCCTGATTATTTGTAATTGCTCGATATTTGTTTCAAAAAGGGATTATAAAATAATTTAAATTTTTAATTCTGTCTCAAAATTTAAGAATACTCGTTACAATGAGATTCAATAAAAAAGCCTCTAAGGCAATGAACTTAGAGGTTTATTCTGAATACAACTGGTCCTGGACAATCGTTTCAGAGATCAAAATAAGGAGTATCTATATTATACGCTTAACAAGTGTGAATGTTCTGTGAATGGCATGTGTAAGATGTGTACTTTTTTTTAATTTTTTTATTCTGTCTCACTACAACAAGATTACTTGTGATTTTGAGACGGGATTTTTTGTGTATTGTTAACTTCCTATAATTTATCTTATGTAAACTAGATAAATTGTAAACTAAGTTTATCTATAACTATTTTCCCTCACCTCAATGGTATCACCTTTCCATGTCGCTCATTTGCTGGAATATATTCAATACTTCAACTTTCACGTAAATTCCCCCTCATTTAGAAGTGTTAACTTTTATTAGACCCAATCTACAAGGAGCACCTTCTTAAAGGTATTATAGATTAATCTAGATTAATCTTTTCATACTCATTAAATTCTCAGTATAGATATGATTCTCACCCCCAAAAAGGTCGGAATCAGTATTGCAAAGAGTTTATTGGGGAATTAATCAACAAAATATAGCTCTCTACTTAAAATTATCTAATCTAGAGTAGATTTCCTTAAGGTTATGAGGAGAAAGTTGGAGTTGATCTGGAGAATGTGTCTCCAAGACATGGTGCTTTTCAGCACTCAACATTTTTTCTATTTAATCAGTATCATACTTTAAGATCATATATCCAATTGTCCATCATTAATGTAGCTGACATATGTGCTCCAAGGGTTGTAGTTCCGCAAATATCTTTAATGGAGATTAACTTGGTAATCACGATAATACGTATCTAATACTGTAGCTAATACAAACCAATCCGTGAAGACTACTCCAATTATCAAATGTTTAATATCCAGACTTTTGAGCATTAAATCGAGGCTTGATTCATAGAAGCCGCTGTATCGGTATTTATCAATAATGATGTCATTTTTGTGAGGTTTTATCTCATCTATAATTTCAATAGAATTCATATCAAGTGATAATAGATAGGTTCCCCTTGTTTATTCAACGGTTCATTTTTGCTAGGCCAGTAGCATCTCCCCAGCTTATATGTCGAGTGTAAATAACAGGTATCCATTGTTGACGTCATGTATGATCAAGAGTCATCGCATTTTGCACAATGTCATTCATACCAACAACATTTGATTTACCATTTTCTTTTTGAAGATTGATCAATAGAAGAGCTATTTTTTTCATATCCAATGTAGCTCACTCCTAAATTTCCTTTCCTCTTTTCAACTTTAACTTCAGTTATATTATTTCATTCAAAATTGCATGGTACATGATAGTTGATTATCTACCATGTACAATGCAAGTCTTCGGAAAAATGAATATGTTGTAAAATGTAACCACTGTCTTCTTTAAATATGGGGCAAAATGGGGATTAGCAGATATAAAATTAGTTGTTTTTTCGGTTCAGCTTCATAGCAAATGAATGCATATCCGATCGGAATAAACCTTTATAGTATTCGACCAAATTACCCTTGGAATCAAAAATCATTCGTTCTGTAATCAACACGCACATCATTTCGTTCAAACCTAAATGTTCAGCATCTTCTTTAGATGGAAAGCCGCATGTAATAATTTGTTCCGCTTCATTAAAGTTAATGTTTAGATTCCCTTCGAGCGCATCATACAATACTGTTGTACTTAAATTGAATTTCGTCAATTCTTTTCCTAGTTCCAAAGAATAATAATGCATTTCAATCGCTATGGGGACATCCCCCCGTAACCTCAGCCTTTTAATATGGTAAGATTCATCTTCAAAACCATTTGCATCTGCAATATTTTCAGGGGTCAATACACGGCCATGATCAAGTAATTTAATCCTCATGCTTTTAGTAGTTTCAGTGAAATTTATCATCTGAAGCCATTCCTGTACAGGTTTTAGGGATACGAACGTTCCCTTGCCATGCCTTTTTTCCAATATCCCTCCACGAACTAGGATGGAAACAGCTTCCCGTACAGTGCTCCTGCTGACAGAATACATGTCCATGAGTTCCCTTTCACTTGGGATTTTATCCTTATAATAACCTTCCAAAATCTGATCTTCCAAAATGGTTTTTAATTGAGCGTGTAATGGGATTGGATTTTCAAAGTCTAACTCCATAAAATTCCCTCCAAACAGACGATCTTTTAGTGAACAAAAAGCCCCCTTCATCGTTTGACAAAGGAAGCTTTATTCTATTTCCTGAAATAATAGAAGTAACTGGATTGAAACATGACTTGACTACTTAACTTCAAAAGAATCAACTATGCCAATAATCGCTGCATCGATTGGAGAATTTTTTTCATTCGTCAACTTTTGTGCAGGTAAGCCTTGTGTGATAATAACCGTTTCACCTACACCTGCTCCAATTCGATCCATGGCAATAACAATATTCCCTACTGATTCTTTCAACGAATTTAACGGCTGAACAATCAATAATTTAACATTTTCCATTCCTTTTTCTTTTTGAGTTGTCCAAACACTTCCTATAACTTTTCCTAAAAGCATCTTATACTTCCTTTTTAACAAACAGGACATTTAGTTTATTAGCTTTAATCAAATCCTTTGCCAAAGGAGAAATGATGGTCCCCTTCTGAAGGTAAATGGTATCATTCGGGCTATAGGATTTTGATTCAAACCAGTCAGTCGTAAGTAACTTTTTGGTGTAGGACAAATGATCGCCTTTAGAATGATTTTCTTCCAATGGCTCTTGTTTATTTTGGCCATTCACTTCCAGCTCTTTACAAAGTTTATTGATGATTACATCAGCTAAATCCTTTTGCGGTAAAAACGTTATGCCAAGCTCACTCATTTGCTTTATATACTCATCAAACCGTTTACGATATGGAGTTGGTAAAGAGATGGCTTTTAAACAACTACGATCCGATCGTTTAATCCCTGGTACATCTTCGCCAACTAATATGAATTTTTGCAACATGCTCGCTGAGAAAATGATTTCTGACTTAATTGATCCTTTTAATCCAGTAGCAACCCTTGCCGCATTATCCAAATCAATTTCAGGAATAATGATCCCATCATACCCTTTTGGGATCTCCATTGCCGATGGAGCATATTCATCAGCCGCAATCACTTTCGTAGCCCCGCTCGATTCAACCTGTTGCATGCCTATCCAAGATGATGTTTCACCATCTAAAAATAAAGTATCAAAAGCTATATTTGCATTTTTCAATTTAATAAACTGATCTGTAAATGGCTCATGTGCTGAGCTATCACAAAAGACAAATAAAACTTTTCCGTTATTTTCTTTTTCCTTCTGCACTTGAATAGATTGTAAAACTTCACGTACAACCGATTCTACCATTGAACGAATTTCGATCCTCCTCACCTTCCTTTTTGTGATAGGAATTCCCCATTTTTCCCAACAACTTTTAAATAGTCACCTGTTTTCAAACCTGCTGCATTTCCTTCATCTAGATCAACGTGGAAATCCAGTTTATATCTCGGAGCTACTCGAACAATAACATCCAAGAAAATGATAGAGCGCTCGCCTATTGATTGAAGAAGTAAACCATCTCCATGCTTAACGTCAAAATGTTGAGCATCCTCAGGTGACATATGCACATGACTCTTTGCTATAATCACTCCTTTATGGAGAGCTATACAGCCTTTTGGTCCAATTAGCGTCAAGCCTGGCGTATCATCGATTGAACCTGATAACCGTATGGGCGGATGGATTCCCAATTGAAATCCATCCGTTTTAGATATTTCTACTTGAGTATCTTCCCTTACCGGTCCAAGGATTCGGACATTTGGGATCATCCCTTTTGGCCCCAGTAAAGTGACTTGTTCCTTTGCAGCAAATTGTCCTGGTTGTGACAATTCCCGTATGGGAGTTAGTTCGTAATTATTTCCAAACAGTATTTCAACATCGTGTGATGATAAATGAATATGCCTATTTGAAACACCCACAGGAATCATTAAATTATGCATGTCCTTTTCATTTGACGCCAAGGAATGTTTAATATGGTGCTGATTTCCAATGACAACTTTTCTGTCTCTTAAGAAATCAGCCGCCGCAGGAGTTAGTCTATCGTCCCCAATAGGATATGGATTTGGAATCCCGGTTTTCAACATCCGTCTTAATTTGGATTCCGTTATAATTGCCATAAGCTACTGTTTATCCTTCCAACTTCGGAAGAATAAGTTCAATATCAGAATGAGGACGTGGAATGACATGAACGGAAATCAGTTCTCCTATATTTTCAGCTGCTGCGGCTCCTGCGTCTACAGATGCTTTAACCGCTCCAACATCCCCCCGCACCATAACTGTTACTAAGCCTCCACCTGCATGTACTTTACCAATTAACTTTACATTTGCAGCTTTTGACATGGCATCAGCGGCCTCTATTGCACCTACCAACCCTTTTGTTTCGATCATTCCTAATGCTCCCATTTCTATGCTCATTGTTTATGCCTCCCCATTTATAAGTTATATTTTCAGTTCTTGCAGGACGCTTTTTACGATATCCATAACTTCCGATCTTGAAATTGTTTTCTCTGTTTCCTCTTTTCGAGCATGAACATTGTCTGATTCTTGTTCATTAGACATTTCACGAACCCCAAAAGCAATTCGTTTGATATTCAATAGATGCTCTGGACCGATGTTGTCCGACGATACATTGTTTCCATATGTTCCACAACCAAGTGTCATTGATGGTGTAATCCCTGTCGTGGCACCTATTCCGCCAAATGTTGTTCCGGAATTGACTACAACTCGTGATACTTTTTGTTCCAACCCTATCTTTTCAATAATTTGTTTGTTTTCAGAATGAATCCCAAGCGTATGGCCAAGTCCGCCTACTTTAAGTAATTCATTACATACATGACTAGCTTCCTGCCAATCCTCAACAGTATAATAAGCTAAAATTGGTGATAACTTTTCTACTGAAAAAGGATAAGACTTTCCGATATTCGATTCTTCTGCGATCAATACCTTAATCCCATCTGAAACGAAAATCCCTGCCATATTGGCTAATGTTTGTGGGGATTTGCCCACTATTCCAGGATTTAACCTCCCGTTGACCATGATGATTTCCTCTATTTTTTTCTTTTCATAATCATCCAGGAAATAAGCCCCTTCATTTTCCAACTCTTTTTTCACTTTTCTTTTTATACTTTTTTCTACAATGATCGCTTGTTCAGATGCACAGATGGTCCCATAATCAAATGTTTTACTTTGCACGATTTGTTTAACGGCTTTTTCTACATTTGCACTGGAATGAATAAAAACTGGAACATTTCCAGGTCCTACCCCATATGCAGGTTTACCTGAACTGTAAGCAACCTTAACCATATCTGTACCACCAGTAGCTAAAATAAGATCCGTTAACTTATGATTAATTAACTCATGTGCCGAAGAAAGGGTCGGATTAGTAATGCTTGAAATGATTCCTTTTGGTGCATTTGCCTCCTCTGCAGCTTCTTGCAGAATTCTCACCGTTTCATTTGTACATTTTGCAGCAGTTGGATGTGGACTAAATACGATGGCATTTCTGGACTTTAATGAGATAAGTGCTTTAAAGATCGCTGTTGAAGTAGGGTTAGTGGACGGGACTATCCCCGCTATTACGCCCACCGGTTCAGCTACTTCCCACACTTGTTTTTCTTCATTACGAGAAATGATCCCTACTGTCTTTTTATCTTTCATTGATTCAAATATATCTCTAGCGGAAAATAAATTTTTTGTCCGCTTATCCTCTATCTTTCCATATCCCGTTTCACTAACAGCCATCGCTGCAAGCCTTCCAGCTTCCTTTGTAGCAGCTTGAGCCATACTCTGAACAATTTGATCAACTTGGTCTTGAGACATTTTTTCAATTTTTTGCTGTGCTAACTTTGCTTGTTCAAGAAGCTGTCTTGCTTCTTGAATCGATTCAAGATCTTTATCCAACATCATCATTTATCCCCACCTTTCCCATTCTGAAGTGCATTTACATATTTTATTAATTCCTCTTTTTTCGCAGTTGTAATTTCTTGGGGAGATAGAGGGAAGCCACTTAAAGAATTGGCAAGCTTTCTTAACTCTTGGGTGCTTTTTTTATGAAGTTCTTTTACATTTTCATCGTCTTTTTCATCACTAGCTATGGTATCTGGCTGTTCAACTCGCTGGATTGCTTTTTCACTTTTGACAGCTTTTTTTTCTTCTTCAAGCTTTGGAAAGAGCATTTTGATAACATGATCATCCGGTCGCGCTAAAACATGTGAATAACGGAATATTCCGACTTTTTTAGCCGCTTCTTCTCCTACAATAACAGCCGATTGTACGGAAGAAACATCACCCACTATATAAATAGTAACAATCCCTGCATCTGCCCCTTGATAGGTAGTGATTTTTACATCAGCTGCTTTCGAAGCGGCATCTGCAGCAGCAATCATTGCGGGAAAGCCAATAGTTTCAACCAGACCTAATGCGTAGGCATTTTCCACCAATCATTTTCACCTCTCCGCCTCTTTGATTCCCGATAATAGGAAAACTCCTCATATTGGTTGAAAGAATATTTCTTCTTTTGTAAAAGGATCGAATCTTATTTATAAAATTTAATCGCCATTAGCTAGGCGCAAATTAATTTTTGGAATTAACTGATCTAAGTCCCCGATACTATCAATAACATAATGAGCACCAGCTTTTTTAAATCTTTCTGCCACTACTTCCAGTTTTTCCGCTAAAATTTCTGGATCTAGAGCATTTACTTCTTCTTCCTTCAACCCTAATTCACTGCTGCCTCTTAATATGCCTACACTCCAAGAACCCGAGTTAATACCTTCTTTAATATCACTCACTGTATCTCCGACTTTAATAAAATGCTTCATAGGATAGACTCCTAAATTCATGGCATTTTGATAAATCATCCACGGAAACGGCCGTCCAGCAGGCACATCATCCGGCGTTACTAGCAAATCTGGAGCGTAACCCCTTTTTTTCGCTCCTGCCGCAACAATTTCCATCATTTCAGCTGTATATCCAGTGGTAGAACCAATCTTTATCCCTTTTCTTCTCAGACGTTCAACTAATTCAATAGCCCCCGGTATTGGATTACAATAGTTAGGGAGTATCGAAAACAGCATAGGTTCAAAATCTGCATATAGAGCATCGACATCTTTATCTTCAGGCAAATTACCATACTTACTTTTCCATAATTCTGCGATTCGGTCCATATCGCACATTTTTCGAATATGATCCCACTTTAAAAGGCCCATTGGTGCTCGTGCTTCCTCATCTAACACTTCTATTCCTCTTTTTTTAAATACCTCTTTGAACACCTCTAGTGGTGCAAAGCAACCATAATCAACAGTTGTTCCTGCCCAGTCAAAAATAACCGCCTCAATTTGGGGAGAATGATTATTCAAAACGCCAACCTCCTTCTTCGACAACATCATTGGTATTTCTCCTATTTAAGTGAATGGGAGTTTTATTGTCAATATTATTAAAAGATGTGGTTCTATATTTCTATTTTTCTATCTTTTTAAATTGGCTCTATACGGTAGTTTCTTCTACACTCACATCAACAACCTCAATTTCTTCATGAACATGAATGCCTCTTTTCTTTAGTTCATCAAAAATCATTGTCGGCTCAAATGCTTCTTCCGGAATTAACACCCCTGTTTGCTTCACCAAACCTTTAGCGATAATCTCAGTAGCTATCGCCATTGGGATTCCTACATTTCGAGTATAAGCTCTTAGCTTTTCCCATCCCTTAACGGATCCATCACTAGAGGGGTGCGTATGGTATAAAACATGACGCTTTTTAACACCATCTTTTATCCCGACTACTTCAACATGGAGAGAATACCCGTATAATTCAGTTTCTTGCCCTGCTTTTGACTGAAGCAAGTAATCACCAATAATATCCATAAGGCCTATTTCTTTTTCATTCACCACCACTTTAGGATTTGCGATGATTCCGTAGTCATATAGCGAACGAACTAACTGCATATTTTGTTTAGGCCAAGTACCCCTGACTTCGATTAGTTGTACGCCCTTATATGAAAGCGCTTTAGCTAGTGTGCGTGTTTCAGAATGGGGGATAATATATTGAACGGTTTCACCATACGGCTCAGGCAGTTTGATGTTTCTGGGCCTTGCAAATGGAGCAACTTGCACAAACTCACCGTTTTCAAAAACGATTCTTCCTGGAAGGTCTGGATCGTACTCATAAGTAGTTGTTTCTGTAATTGATTTTGAGAAGGCGATCGGCCTAAAAGACCCGTGGCTTACTCTAATGGATTCAATTTCTTCCAATTGATTGGCAGCGTGCATGGCCATCATTTGAGTTACACCTGGGGTCATCCCAAAGCCTGGAACCGCAGTTCTGTTGTTGCTTTTGAAAATTTCAGAAAATTCATCTTCTGCACCAAATCCATTTAAATTGATTCCATGACATCCCGCTTCTGCAATACATGCCGTAGAAATACCATTTAATGTGATGGTAGTGCCATCCATTACTATATCGTAGCCCCTCATCTGCTCAACTGTTTCATCATGATTCATAACATTTACTTTCACGAAGTTCACACGAGGGTCGTTTAGTTCGTTAACTAATTCTTTCCCTAATGCTTCATTGAAATCACCAATTGTAATTTCATCAAATTCGGAATACTCGACTAGATCAAGAACAGCTTCTCTACAGATTCTTCCAGCTCCACCTAAACAGAATACTTTCATTGGCAACACCTTCTTTTTTAAAATATTCACTCAATTATGAGTTAATTAAAGTTTACCACATCAATGTTGTTTTGTCCTGTTTTTACTTGTTTTTTATTTGTTTTTATTTGTTTTTATTTTTTATTTTGTTTTCACTTTGTTCTAATTCATCATTTCCCTTTATTTATTCTAATGATAAAGATCTTCTCAAGCAGCCATGTGGAACACCAAAATAAAAGGATAAATAAATAAAAAGCCAAGTTCTCTAATCTCAAGAACTGGCTTTCTATTTTATATAACTATTTTAATTTATTATTTTAACCTTCCTGCACATCCTTACGACTTGGTATTCTATGCTGCATTTTTTTCCTTTCCTGTGATTTTGCTTGTCGATGTTCAATGTTGTTACTAATTTTTGTTAAAATAAAAGTAATGAAAACAGCCGCACATACAAGCCCATAAAAGCCAGCACCAATTCCAATACCTACACCTCCAGCAAAAAACACCATAGCGGCAGATGTTAACCCTTGTACCCTAAGTCCGTCTTTTAAAATAAGACCAGCCCCTAAAAAACCCAGGCCAGAAACAATTTGTGCAGAAAGCCTCATAGGATCCATTCTAATATTTATATTTGAATGACTGAAAACGTCAACGCTGTAAATTGAAACAAGAGTGATTAAAGTGCAAGATACAGAAACATAAGTAAATGTTTTTAATCCAGCTGGTTTGTTTTTAGCACTCCTATCCCAACCGATAAACATTCCTAGCAGTGCACTGATTACTAGCCTTAAATAAATTTCTATATTTTGCAAAAAATGTTCTTCGTAAAGTACAACTAAATACTCCATTTGCTGATCCCCCTTCATAGGCAAAAAATTCGCCTATATTACTGAGAGATTTTCTTGTTATTATTTTTCATCTATTGTAGTGTCTGCAACCAACCATTTTACATTGTTTTCTCTCAGTGGTGTTTCCCAATCACTTGGATGTTGTCTGTCGGATATCACCATACTTATATCTTGAAGATCCGCCATTTTATAATGGGTGCGTTTTCCTACCTTGGAATGATCAATTAATAATATAGACTTTTCTGATTGCGCGATTAGTTTCTTTGCTACCATACCTTTTGAAAAGTCATAGCTGGTTATTCCACTTTTTATAGAAAGACCATCTGCCGATATAAAAAACTTATCAATGTAGAGTCCATCCAGCATCTGTAATGTGAAAGGCCCAGATACTCTATGATGAGAAGTGTTGATCTCTCCACCTAACATGATAATTTTTCCTGAAAAAATATTTTGATGGTTTAAATCAATGAGAACAGAGAGGGAATTTATAGAAGTGGTATAAATAGTCAAGTTTTTCTTTTTCCGCAGATTTTTTGCCAATTGCAATGGTGTGCTCCCATCATCAATGGCTATTACATCGTTGTCATTAATAAGATTAACTGCTATTTCTCCGATTCTTCTTTTTTCATCAGAATGTATGATCTCTCTTTCATCAGTGGAAGGTTCCCCATTAAAAAATGAATTTTCAATAGCCCCACCATAGACTTTTTTTAACTTTTCTTCTTGATGTAATTCATCTAGGTATTTCCGAATGGTTTCAGTTGAAACCTTTAATATGCCCGATAGATCCTTAACCGTAACTTTTCCGCTAACCTCTAATAATTCTAGAATTTTTCTCTTTCTTTCTTCTCCAGCTAATGACAAGACTTTCACCCCAAAATTAGTATTTCCATCATTGTTTCATAAGTTTGATTAAATTACTATTCTAACCGGGATTTCCAATATCCGTTAAAAATAAATCCAATCTATAAAAAAAAGTATAAGAAACAATGATGGAAGATACAAGCATTCTAAGGAAAGACTTAGTTTTTAAATGCAGGTTTCTGCCAATAGCTGCTTTGCTCAATCGCAAGTAATAATGCTTCCATATCACTTTGATGTACATTTCCGATGTTACCAATTCTAAACGTATTTAAATTGGTGACTTTTCCTGGATAAATTACGAATCCTTTTCCTTTTAATTTTTTGTAAAATTCAGTAAACTCAAATTCCTTATCTTGCGGATAATAGAAAGGCGTAATAAATGGTGACTGTAATTCATCGGGAAGCAACGGTTCGAAATTAAGCTTCTTCATTCCTTCTACAAGGATCCTTTGGTTATTTCTATATCTTTCTGCTCTTCTCTTTATTCCACCTTCTTCAGCTAATTCTTTTAATGCCTGTGCAAATGCTCGAACTACATGAGTAGGAGAAGTGAATCGCCACTTACCATTATCATTTTCCATCGTTATCCACTGATCATAAAGATCCAGTGATAGAGACCTTGCGTTTGACTTGCATTTTGCAAACTCTTCAATTTTGACGATGGCAAAACCAAAACCAGGTACGCCCTCGATACACTTATTTGCACTACTAATGAGAAAATCAATGTTTAGTGTATCTATATCCATTTCAATGCCACCGAAGCTGCTCATCGCGTCTACAATAAAAATCTTGTTATGTTTTTTGACAATTTTACTTACTTTTTCAATAGGGTTTAGCATACCGGTTGTCGTTTCACAATGAACAATAGCAACATGAGTTATCTCTTGATCATTCTCCAATGTTTTATTTAACTCATTCAGGTCTGGATGATTAACCTCCCCACTATCCAATACAACCGTATTGATCCCAAGGATACCCGATATTTTTGCTATCCTATTTCCATATGCTCCGTTGGCTAGCACTAGTAATTTCCCGCTTTTTGGAATCACGGTTCCAATTACAGATTCCACACTAAAAGTCCCACTTCCCTGCATCAAAACAGCTGAGTACTTATCCTTTGTATTAGTTGCTAGTTGTACAATCGTCTTCCTAATATCTTGAACAATATTATTATAGTCATCATCCCATGTACACCAATCCTTCATCATTGCTAATTTAACCGTTTCAGTTGTAGTTAATGGACCAGGAGTTAGTAATAAATAAGGATTGTTTGTAATATCTTTAACATTCATTTTAATTCCACCTTTTTAAAGTTTTTTTATTTTTGTAAATTTCCTATTTGTTTGGATCTATAAAGAATCAATTGAAATATACAAAAAACAGACATTCTTCAATTCTTAACTATTTTGTCCGCTAAATAAGATTGATCTTTTGTAGATGCACTATTTTCACGTTCGCTCATCGTTTTCAGTAAAACTACACAAATTAGTGATAAAACACCAAGTAACATGAGGTAGATTGCAGCAGGAAGCCACGAACCATTAAACTTTGCAATAAGCCAAGTAGCAATTAATGGTGCTGTACCTCCGAAAAGGGCGGCACCTAGTTGATAGCCTACAGAAATTCCTGTATAACGAATTTCTGCTTTAAACATTTCAGAGAATAAAGTGCCCATAACAGAAGTGATGATAGACCAAAGACCATATCCGATCATTACCGCGACGGTTAGCAAAAGTACTGATTTCTTAGAGAGTAAAAGGAAGTATGGTATCGAGAAGATAATTACCCCTAACGTCCCACCTATAAATATACTTTTCCTTCCAATTCGGTCAGATAATTTACCAATAAGGGGAATCATAAAGAGAGAAACTAGTGTTCCGATCGTCACGGCATTTAATACCGGACTTTCCGGCATCTTTAATGTATTAGTTGCGTATGAAACCCCAAAAGTCGCAAACATATAGAAAGGAGCGGTCTCAATGGCTTTTGCACCTGTAATCAAAAGTACTTCTTTCCAATGGTATTTTAGAGTATCAGCAATCGGAAGTTTAGACACTTTGCCTTCATCTTTTGCCTTTTGAAAATCTGGGGTTTCCTCTAAACCATTCCGTATCCATAAACCGATTAAGACTAACGCCAAGCTTCCAACGAATGGAATACGCCAACCCCACGAAAGAAAAGCGGCATCTGGCAACAAGCTCACGAGAGATATGGTAGCGGTGGCAAGGATCATTCCTACAGCTGCTCCCATCATCGGAATACTTCCTGCAAAACCACGTTTTTCTTTTTCTGTGTATTCTACTGCAAGAAGGACTGCTCCTCCCCATTCACCCCCAACAGCGATTCCTTGAATCAACCTTAAAGTGACAAGCAAAACTGGTGCCCAAACCCCAATAGATTGGTAACCAGGTAATAAACCAATGAGGGCGGTACTCACACCCATGATTCCAAGGGTATATACTAATGACTTTTTTCTCCCAATTTTGTCTCCAATGTGGCTAAAAATAATACCTCCAAGCGGACGGAAGAAGTAAGGTATCCCAAAAGATGCTAATGCGATCAGTAAACCTACCGCTGGACTAAAATTCGGGAAGAAAAGTTTGTTGAAAACTAATGAAGCCACAGTTCCATACAACAAATAATCATAATATTCTATTGAACTACCAATCAAACTTGCAACCAAGGCTTTCCTTTTGACTTTTTTCGAGTGAACTATTACCGACATAAAAACCCCCCTTTTTTTAAAATTCCAAAGATGAAAGCGTTTTCTAATGTGTAAAATAACATATCACATTTTCTGACAATTGGGAATATTTTTTCTATATTTTTTTTTATTTAATTGGCACTAAGGTTTTATTATGTTGGTTTTTATTTGTTTTCTGAAATATATGTTGAAAGCTAAAAATTATAACTTCTTACTTGAGGGAGATAAATGAACCTCCACAGCAAGAATACATTTTATTCCAGAATCCTTTTTTGCGGTTGCAGGCCGTGGCTGCTGTTAAAAGTTTATTGATGGAACCTTTGTTCATTGGGTTATGTAATCCATAGGCAGTCAAGCCTATGGATGTTTTTATATAACAGAAAACGAGATTTCATTTACTTTGTACTAAATTAAAAAGCATACTCTTACTTAAAAAGGCTATTTACGAACCTTCACCACTTCGTTCGCGAATGGACGCATGTTAAAAGCGCTGAAGAAAAACAGATCAGCGCTTTTTTTATAATAAATACTTTTCTGGATGAAAACATAGGAAGCCCAAAACGATTTAAGATACACGGTGAACTAAAAAACAACTTTCAATTGTTCCAGTTCTTTTTTCAGTTCTCAAAGTATTAATTTAATCTTAAAATTTTTTAACCTAATTTCCTATATTTTAATAATAAATTTAATAAAATCATTATAGTAACATAAAAGTAAATTATATATTAGGAACAAAATGCAAATACAATTTTTAAGTTTGATAGATTTAGTGACATTTTGCAAAAACGATAGACACATCAAATCATCAAGTTACTATTTTCCCTAAAAGTAGTGAAGGTTCTTGAAACAGTGCAGTTGTACCAGTAAAAGTTGAGGAAGTTGGATGTGATAAAAATTTCATTTTAGCTAAGAAAGTTGATTTATTGGATAACCCCGAATCACTTAAAAATTAATCGATACATTTTGTTAGATGGAGCGCCGGATGCTGGGAAACTAGCACGTCCATGGCGTGGAGCAGGGGAAAAGCTAACGGGTGCGTTCGTATTATAAGGTTAGCCAGTTTTTACTGGTTGACCTTTTTTTAATAGAATCTATTATATCAGTAGCCAGGGTAGGACGTACGGGTGCGTGGGACTCGATCCCGTGAACTAAACTGTCCTCCCCCTACTTGTAGAAACATGTTTGAGGCTGGTTGGGACGTAGATCTCGTATAACAAGCGAAGCTATGACACTACATGGAGGACTAGGGGTACTG
>NZ_FTMX01000007.1 GCF_900156045.1 Peribacillus simplex
GCGATGAAAATATATGAAGCCAAGACATTGACGGCCGCAACCAAGTCGCGCGCCAAGCAATATGAAGAACTAAAGAAGGAAGTCACAGCCCTGAAGAAAGAATTTCAGGGCATCGTCGGCCTGGATAACGAGTTTCAAGGGGCCGGTGCTGCCGCCATCAAAAGCTTCTACGAAGCGCAAATCGAGGTGGCGGACGCCTGGATGGAACTTTTTACGACCCAGATCAGTTTTTTTGAAGGCATTCCGGCAAGTCTGGAAGAGGCGGACCTTTCCGGAAATACGGTGGTCGAGGTTCCCTTTTTAGATGGCGAAGTCTCGAACGGCATCAACCAATCGAAGTCGCTTGTCGATGAACAAGCGAACGATCTTCAAAGGATCCTCGACAGCATTGACGATATCCTGCCTCTGGATATGTTCGACCAAAAAGACTTTAATGAAAAAATCACGCTGGCCGGACAAAGGCTGGATGACACCGTGACAAAGGTCGAGAATGTCGACCGGCAATTGGTCGAGGAATATGATGTATCCGTCGGGCAGGAAAACGTGGCCGTCGGCCTCTTCCGCGCCTTGCTCGATGCCACCAAACAGGACGGCAACGTTTCGCCGATGACCTTCAATCAATCGGCCTTCAAGAAAAGTGATGTCTATCAAGTGAAGAATGAAGTCGCCGGTCAGATGAAAGACTATCAGACCTTCAAAAAGCAGCAGGCCGAAGCCCGGAAAATCGAACAAGAAATGGAAGAACTCGAAAACCGCCCATGGTACGAAAAAGCCTGGGATACGACAAAAACCTTTACAGGCGAATTCACGGGATATTATGATTCAATCAGGGCCTCAACCGGAGTCGATCCAGTAACCGGCCGCAAGCTGTCCGATGCCGAAAGAATCGCCGCCGGCGCCATGGCCGCCGCTGGATTCATTCCCGTCGTCGGCTGGGCCGGCCGTGCCATCAAAGGCGGCAGCGCCATCTATAAAACCGCCAAAGGACTCAATGCAGCGAACCACGCGCTCGATGCCTATAAAACGACAAAAGGCTTTAGCCTCCTCCAGAAAACCGAATACGGGATATACGGCCTCCTCGCAGCCAACGGCCTCGGCGAAGCCGTCACCGGCAAAGACATGTTCGGCAACCAGCTGACCGAGGAACAGCGCCAGAACGGCCTGTTGATGGCACTCGGAATCGGCGGTGTGGCAGGTGCGGCTAAGATCGTTGATAAAGTAGCAAGTGGTACAAAGTTTATCCCTTACAGTAAAGAATTTGCGCAAAAGCAGGTACATAAGGCTCAAGCTATAATAACAGACATAGCGAGATCAGGAAAAACCACGTTAAACAATATAGGTAATGAAATAGGTAAGAAAGAAATCCCAAAACGGATAAGTATGGAACAAGTTTCCCTCGCAGGAGGTCCAAGCCTACCCCAAGTTGTGATGGAAAAGCAGACAATTAAGGAAGTCTATCAAAAATTCACAGTGAAGGATAGCAAAGTAGAGGGTGTTTCAGGAGAGAGTATTCCTAAGGGTACGGGTAAAGTTGAAACCTTTGGTAAATATTCAACGAATATCGATGAAAAGGTTAAAGTAATTGAAAAAGTAGACTTACCTGATTGGATAAGTGAATCATTTACTGATGGTATTTATAGAACTGTAATTACAGAAGAAAATATTACATTTTATAGAACTTATGGTGGTGGAGCAAAAGTTAATGGAGCATTTGTCACTACTAGCCCAGCTGGAAATAGAATAAATGCAAAAATAAATACTGCATTAGTACCTGATTGGAAAAATTCTAGACAATATGAAGCTGTTATAGAAGTACCGAAGGGACAAGTTTTAAATATAGGTAGAGTTGAAAAGCAATATACAAAATCAGGAGCATTACTAGAAGGTGATGGAGATCAAATACTATTACCCCAAGGGTGGTCTTCAGAATGGATAAAGGAAATTAGAGGGGTTCCAAGTAGATAGGGGGATAAAATGGATAAGAAAAAGCAGTTAATCAACCAAATAAAAGTTGTAATAAATAATCTTGAAAATGATTATTATAATGAAATTACTAGTGGCGTTTTACAACTTATATATAAAAGATATAAGAATGCATTGACAGTATTGGAGAATAATAAAGATATAAGAGAGTTAAATATAATTGGTGGCATAAGGGCTTATATGGATAGTTATAGTGACTATCAAAACCCACTATTAGGAGAGTTACATAAAGCTGAAAAATTAAATAAAGAATTATTATAAAAATAGTTGTTACAAAATTAACTAGAGCTATCTTTATGCCTTACTTAGACCTTGATTGGCTATTTATGCCTTTCAAGGTTTTTTAATGAAATTGACAGTATAAATTTTTGTATAAGAAATATAAGCAAGTAATTTGAAATACTTTATGATTTTTCCTTTGTGATAAAATGGAAAAATATTATAGGGGTTGTAGTATAGATGTTAGTATAGAAGCACATTGAAATTAATCAAGGATTACTGAAGGTGACAAAATAGTACTTTTAAAAAAAGTAGGTGTAATGAATGACAAGCAGAAGAATGGTAGACAGATGGGAAGACGATAGTAAAAGTTTTTTGAGATTTAATCTAAAAAAAAGAATGTTACCAAGTCTGTATGGCAGTATTATTGGAGACATGCTTGGTGTTCCAGTTGAATTTAAAAAAAGAGGGACATTCACTATTAATGATATAACGGGATATGGAAACTATAATCAGCCGCCAGGTACCTGGTCGGATGATACTTCGTTAACTTTATGTTTAATTGAAAACTTAATTGAAAAAAGCGATTTAGCGGAGCTGATGCAAAAATTCGTTCAGTATATGGAATCTGGTTATTGGACACCACATCATGAAATGTTCGATATTGGCAGAACGACAAGTGAAGCCATAACCAAGTTTAAAAATGGAACGCCAGCGCAAGAATGTGGCGGAAATGCAATGTTTGATAATGGGAATGGGGCGTTGATGAGGATTGCTCCAGTGGCATTTATCCTTATTAATAACTTTAATTTCATTGAAAAAATCCAAACCATTAAAAAGTACACGGAAGTAACCCATGCACATCCGCGTTCTGTGGTAGGTTCCATTATTTATGTCGAATTTTTACTTAGACTTTATTATAATAATTCTCCTGAAGATGCAATAAGACAAACAAAAAAACTTTTTGATGAGAATTTTGGTAAAGATCATATATACCAAAAAGAGCTGCAATTCTATTC
This sequence comes from Peribacillus simplex, assembly GCF_900156045.1. GTDB lineage: Bacteria > Bacillota > Bacilli > Bacillales > DSM-1321 > Peribacillus > Peribacillus simplex_D. The sequence goes on from NZ_FTMX01000007.1 coordinate 3,222, forward strand.
AAGAATTTTTGAGGAAGATTTCTTTTCATTACCACAAGAAGAAATTCTGTCAGATGGTTATGTCGTTCATACGTTAGAAGCAGCCATTTGGTGCTTAGGAAATTCAGATTCATTTAGCGAAGCCGTTTTAAAAGCAGTGAATCTAGGGGATGATACGGATACAGTAGGTGCCATTACAGGCACGATGGCAGGTATGTACTATAAAATGGACGACATCTCTAAAGAATGGCTTGAGAAAATTACAAGAAAAGAAGATATTGATCAATTAATCGAGAAATTCCATAGTTTTTGTGCAGATAAAGCAATTAAAGAAGAGTATGGAGATTGACGTAAATAACCCATATAAATATAAAAAAACCCCTATAAAAGACTTTTATAGGGGTTTTTTATGCCCAGAGTCCAGTTTATGCTATGTTAAACGGGAAGCGAAGCAGTTTGAATTTGGGTGATGGAAAATTAAATAATGGAGTGAGTGGAAAAATGATAAGAAAAGGTGAGTATACGTTCTATAATGGGAAAGAGTATAGATTCATAGAATCTGAAAGCAAAGGCTTTATAGAAGTAATAAGCAATAATAAGGAAGACATGAATTATGGATTTATCCATTATAAAGATAATATTTATACAAAAGTTATTTCCTTAAATGAAGTAGAAAAGGTATTTTTAATTCATTCTTTTGCAAAATATAAAGGAGAGTTGTTTGGAGCTTCTAATGACGGAAATGGAAAAATTCTTCTATCAACTCCTCATTTAAAACTCGCCGAAAAGTATAGATTTGAACGTACAGATAAATATCTTTATTCTAAAAATGTTAATTTAGATGAAGTTGAAATAATAGAAGAACGAAAACCGTTTTCTTTAGATTAGATAATATATATATCAAAAAAAAAATATATAGAGAAAAAAGAGGTTCCTAGTGTTATTAAAACAATTTCAAATTAACTAAAGCTGTACATATTGAAGCGATAGGAAATGCTGATTTATTTTTGAAATGGGGATTCACTAATGAATAATTTGAATATTGGAATATTGAAAATAGATGGAATTGAGGTAAAAAAAGATACAAAATTAGATTTTTTTGAGAAGTCATTAGCAACAAATCCTAATTTTGAGGTTAGGAAGAGGCAGCCTGATAAAGCAACAGTTGGTTCCTTGAGGCCTATACAATTGGGAAGCAAAAAGTTTTCTGTTAGAATCTCTTTCGAAGATAACATAATACAGGGGATACGTTTAAAAGTTAGTGATCCATCCATTAACCAATGGGACTATGAAGAAAAACTATCTCAGCATGGCGAATGGCTGACAGAGCAAATTGGGTATCCTGAGGGAATATTGTCTGAAAATGTATTTGAATGGGGTAAGATTACACAATGGTATGATCCAAGGTCATGTGATGCAGGGATCAGCATACTATATTTTCAAAGATAAAATGAAAAAGGTGTATATCAGAATCGTGTAAAAAGATAACTTAGATTTTATATTTCTTGAGGTGAAGCTAAAAATGAAATATGCCATATATAATCATAAGGATTACCACCTGAATATCCGTAACGACAGGCTAAGACTAAGAACCCATTTTTACGTTCGATTATTCAAGGGTATTTTATCAAAAAAACTCAATATTGCTGAACCATTCTAATAGCGTCCGATGACGCTTTATTTATTGCATATATACGAATGTTTGAATATCCACCAAGTTCTTTAAGGAAGCAATAAAGCGATTATTCGTTCAATAAGTGGGTATAAAGTATTGAGCGGTCTTTCATTTAATATCTAGCACTAAGTTTTCTTTATGTTGTATAAGGAGAATTTGGTGGGAGGTGATTAAATGAGGAAAGCCTATGGTATAAAAAGGTTAATAATTTACCTTGAGTCGGTAAATTATCCAATTACCGAAGAGGAAATCAATGATCTAATATTAAATAAAAGGATACCCCATCTCAGACCCATCGATAATTTGCTGATTTTTAATTTAGATCATATTGATGGCTGGCTTAGTGATCAGCAATTCAAGCCTTAGTTAATTGAAGCCCTGCTTTAAGTGGGGCTTTGATGAATATGTTGTACAAAAGGAAAAGCTAGCCAAGGTGTTTCTTGAAAACCTTGGCTAGCTTTATGTTTAAAAAAGGCTCTTTTCGTAAAGATTGTTGTTTTTAAAACGAAACGATTTAAGGTTGATTGGAGCGGAAGTGCGAGACTCCTGCGGGAGCAGCGGGACAGGTGAGACCCCACAGGCGTTCACTCTGAGGAGGCTCACCGCCCGCCCCGTGGAAAGCGAGCATCTGGAGGGGAAATCAACCACACCGGATTATTTGGTAAATAGTAACAAAGTATGCGAAAACAGCCTTAAAAAAAGAGGGCCCTGCATATTAACGACATAATAATGGTAACGAATCAGCACCAGTAGATTTGGTAATAACAGTATACTGCAGTTACCAAACCGGCCGAAGGTGCCTGAATTATAACAGCTTAAGTAGAGCCTGTGCACCTGTTAGGATAAGCCCTATTATAAAACCACAGACCGCTCCGTTCACACGAATCCATTGTAAGTCTTTCCCTACACCATTTTCCATCATATCAATCAGTGTTTCATTGTCTAGCTTATCTAAATTTTCTTGTACAAGATTACCGATCTGCGTATGATTTTTTTCAATGAGAACAGTAATTTGTTTCTGTATCCATTGATCGATGTGCGTGCTATTTTCTTTTATGTTGTCCAGTACGTTCTGAATTATTGGAGTCAGGTAAGTATCCATGAAATGTTCATCTTCTACGAAATCCAACGCCTCTTGTTGAATTTGTTGTAGACTTCCCTTTATTGTCGCCTCAGGCTCCCATTTTGTCAGAAGTTGATTTTTCCATTTTTCAACTCCTTCCAACAGTTCCTGGTTATGGTTAATGCCTTGTATCTCATTTCGGATATATAGGATTAAAGCCTCTCTATTTGGTTCTTTCTCGTTTTGTAAATTATTTACGACACTTAATAAAAGGTTTTGTATGATATTCCCAAGTTTCTCTTCGTTAAGCAGACTTTGAATGGATTTAACGGCAAACTGAAGCATGCCTTCCAATTCAATCTTGCTGAGTACATCCATGGAAACAGTGCCAAGTCGGCGGCTGGTTTGTTTTTTCCTTAACCAATCTTCCGCTTTTTTCAAAACATGATCCAAGGCCTTCTTATCAAATTGTTCATTAAGTAACTCTGAACTTACTAGATGAAGAATCTTGCCCATGTCTATGTTAGAAAGTGATGCTTCAATTTTTTTTGCAACGAAAGGTGTAATCTTTTCTATATCTATATAACAAATCATTTGCTTGATCAGTTTAATCAGGACTTTTCTAAAAGTATCACTTTGTATCTCTTTTACTAAAATGGGGATCAATTTTTCTGTAAAAGGAATATGTTTTACTTTGTCTTGAATACTTTCCTTTGATAGCCAGTCATTTTTTAGCATCGAAACAAGTGCATTCGTCATTCTTTTACGATTGTTGGGCAAAAGTGCTGTATGGGGGATCGGTAATCCAAGCGGGTGCCTGAATAATGCAGTGACTGCAAACCAATCTGCTAGACCACCAACTAATCCTGCCTCAAACCCTCCATGTAATAAATCCAGCGGCAACGTACCTTGAAATGGAGTGGTTGCAATATAACCCGCCCCCATGATCATTAGTGAATATTTAGCAATTTTTCTTGACGATTTTATTTTTGGTGACATTCTATTCCTCATCCTTAAAATGATATTCAATTACTATAACCCGAATCATTAGCAAATTCCATAACTTACTTTTATCTAGTAGTATAGCAGGTAGTTCAAAAAAATACTCCCAACAAGGGCAGTCAGTTCATTTATTTGGGGATGGGAAAATCACATATTAAGAATCATTGATATTTTCCTTTGAATTTCAAAGATGAGGATGGTTGATTCACAATAAAAAAAGCCGATTTATTCAATCGGCTTTTTTTATTCATCCAACAATATTATGATGCGTCTGTTTTTATCGAATTATTTGTGCCTGCATTTTTTTTATCTTTCATGCGACTGAAAATAAAGGCTAGAACGGAACCTGATATATTATGCCAAACACTGAAAATGGCACTAGGTACAGCGGCCAAAGGTGAGAAATGGGCTGTTGCTATAGCTACACCTAAACCTGAATTCTGCATACCAACCTCCATTGCAACAGCTTTCTGTTTAGCTAAATCCATCCCGCATATTCGAGCAAAGAAAAAGCCTAGAAGAAAACCAAGAACATTATGAAGAACAACGACTGCAAAAATAAGCAAACCTGTTTTAGCCAGCTGAGCTTGGCTGCCAGCCACTACGGCAGATACAATCAGAACGATGGAAATGACAGATACTAGAGGCAGGGCCTTTGCCCCGGCTTCTGCTTGTTTACCGAAAAACTTTTTAACAATGAATCCAAGCAGCAATGGGATGATCACCACTTGAATGATGGAAATGAATAATGATCCAATACTGATATCGACCCATTTACTTGCCAAGAGCAAAATAAGCAGGGGGGTTACGATAGGCGCTAGAATAGTGGAAACAGAAGCGATGGCCACTGCAAGCGCAACATTTCCCCTCGCAAGAAACACCATGACATTTGATGCTGTTCCACTAGGGCAACATCCAACCAAAATAACCCCAACAGCCACTTCTTTCGGTAAATCGAACCCTATTGCTAATACAAATGCCAGTAATGGCATAATGATAAAATGTCCTGCTACTCCTAGTGCCACTTCTTTTGGACGTCGGAAAACTTCTTTAAAATCCGATGCTGATAGTGTAAGTCCCATGCCAAACATGACAATTCCTAATAATGGAACAATATAGGCTCCAATCCATATAAAATGATTAGGCAAGATATAAGCGATAATGGCAAATATGATGACCCAAATGGTAAACGTTTTACCAGCAAATGTGCTGATTTTCTCTACTACTCCCATAGTGACCCTCCTAGATGTTTTGAAATAAAACAATTATAGTTTATATTCAGAATATTTTAAACCTTTTTTGAAAAAATCAATACATTTTTAAACAGCCTTTTGGGTATTTTCATTATGGACAGTCATATTTAAAACGATGATTTTTGGAACTATTTCGCTGAACTAGTGTGAATATGACGATTTACTATAGAAATAGGGACAGGGTTTTTAGAGATTCTGTTCGCTTTTTTACTTTATCTTTTAATATAAAATAAGAGGGTGCTGTATATTAGTGGCAAACTAGTTTATAAGGAACTGGAGATTGAATTAGTATTTGTTGTTTTACAGGTTTAATTATTGCTATTGTAAGTTTAGCTAGGGCTATAAAAGAAGTGGAGATGTGGTTTCTTTGATACATATATTAATTGCGGATGATGATCGGCATATTCGGGAGTTGCTTAAATTTCACTTGGAAAAGGAAGGGTACATGGTATCGGAAGCGAAGGACGGGAATGAGGCTTCCTTGATACTGGAGAAGGAACGGATCCATCTGGCGGTTGTCGATATTATGATGCCGTTTAAAAACGGACTGGATCTTTGTAAGGAAATCCGGGATCAATATGATCTGCCGGTCATTTTATTGACAGCTAAAGATCAACTTATCGATAAGGAAAAGGGGTATTTTGCGGGTACGGATGATTACCTCGTGAAGCCATTTGAGCCACGGGAACTTCTATTCCGGATAAAAGCGCTATTGCGAAGGTACCGTATGGTGAATTCTGAATCCATCTCATTGAATCAAACGGTCATTGACCGTAAAAGTTATGAAGTTCGAATAATGGGGAATACGCTGCTTCTGCCGCTTAAGGAATTCGAGCTGCTGGCTCAGCTGGGGAGCTTTCCTGATCAAGTCTTTACGCGTGAGCAGCTTATTGAATTGGTATGGGGTGCTGATTTTGAAGGGGATGATCGGACGGTTGATGTCCATATTAAACGGTTAAGGGAACGTTTTGCCGGGCGGACCGATGATTTTGTTATAACGACTGTCCGTGGCTTAGGTTATAAACTGGAGGTCAACAAGAAGTGAAAACACTCTATTTCAGGATAGTTATTCAAACCATTTTGATCATGGTGCTTGCCAGTGTCATCGCTTTTTTAATTTCCAATGTCTATTATCATCAGGTTCAAAAACCCAACAATGGTGAGAAGATAAAGAAAGTCGCAAGTGAGATCGTCTCCTTATATGAGGAGAATCCTGATCAGAATATTGATGCGTATTTAAATCATATTGCAGGATTGCACTATCAAATGTATCTATTTAATGAGCAGGGTGAAGGAACTTTATATGGTGAGCCGTTTCGGGAAACGACATTGGACCCAGATACGATTTCCGGAGTTTTGAACGGGAAGACCTATCAAGGGATCGCCCATTATAATAATGGGTTATTTATTACCGGATTTTTTGAAGATGTATTGATTAATAGCATTGGGGTCCCGTTGAACGTCAATGGCGAAAAGCATGCATTATTTGTAAGGCCGAATATAGAGCTGCAGTTTGGTGAATTCCGCTTTTTCCTTGCAGTTTTGCTTGTACTCACGCTCCTTCTCAGCTTTTTATTTGTGATCATTAACACGCGTTTCATCGTTAAGCCGATTACGAAATTAACGGAAGCTACAAAGAGGATCGCTGATGGGGATTATAATAATGAATTGAATGTCACCCGGAGCGATGAGATAGGGGATTTGGCACAGCATTTCTCGAAAATGACCCATAGTATCCAACGGTTGGATGATATGAGGCAGGAGTTCGTTTCGAATGTATCTCATGAAATTCAATCTCCGCTTGCATCCATCCAAGGTTTTTCCCAAACGCTCCAATCGGAGGAATTAACAAAAGAACAAAGAAATCAGTACTTGTCCATTATTGAAAAAGAAAGCAGGCGCATGTCTTTGTTAAGCAAACAGCTGCTCATGCTTGCTTCGTTGGATAAAGTGGATGATCCGCTGCAACGGTCCAATTTCGATTTAGCGCAACAAATACGGCAAGTGCTGTTCATGCTGGAATGGAATTGGCGGGAAAAAGATATGGTGATCGAAATGGATTTGCCTTCAACCGTCATTTCAGCAGATGAGAAACTTTTAAATCAAGTATGGACGAATTTGATAACCAATAGCATTAAATACTCGGAAAGCGGCAGTTCAATCAATATTCGGATAAAAAAAATAGGCAGTAATGTTGAAGTGATGATTGCGGATACGGGTATGGGAATTCCGGAAGAAGACCTCGCTTATATCTTTGATCGGTTTTATAAAGTCGATAAAGTGAGGAACAGGAGTGAAACAGGCAGCGGATTAGGACTTTCGATTACGAAGAAGACGGTCGAACTTCATGGGGGAACGATCGAAGTTCAAAGCGAACTCGGTAAAGGGACCACTTTTTATATACGGTTGCCCCTTATGTAATCAGTTGTTCATCTTCCATTCATATTGATTGTTTACAATCGGTTCATACCGAATCAAGTTGGACTTGATAGGTAAACAAAAGGAATGGGAGATGAAATAATGTTTTTGGCAATACGTGAACTAAAGCATTCAAAGTTACGTTATCTGCTGATTGGGCTGATCATGGTATTGGTCGCTTTGCTTGTCTTTATCATTTCAGGATTAGCTAATGGACTTTCTTCGGATAATGCTTCATCCATACAAAACATGAAGGCCGACTATTTCGTAATGGAGCATGACTCCAAAAATAAATTGAACCGATCGATCATATCCATGGAGAAGCTGGATGAAATCCGGGCTTCGGCGGATGTTAAAGCAGCCGAAGGTCTGGGACAAATGATGATCACATTGAATAAAATCGGCTCATCGGAGAAAACGGATGTCACCATTTTTGCGACCGATGCCAGTGGTATTTTAGCACCGAAGGTCATTGAAGGAACGAGCTATGACAATGAGAAACAAGGTGAAGTCGTGGCAGATCGCTCTTTAAAAGAAGTGGGGTATAAATTGGGTGATTCACTTAAAGATGAGCTATCAGGTAAGGTTTTCACCATTGTTGGATTTACTGAAAAGCAGTCTTACAGCCACTCACCGGTAGTTTACATGAATGTTAAGGGGTGGCAGGAGATTAATCCTGCATTGAAAAATCAAGAGAAAGATTCAATCAGCACAATAGCCGTGCAAATGGATTCGAAGGCAGAAGAAAATGTACGTGAATCATTGCCTGAAGGACTAACGATCATTTCAAAAGAAGAATCACTTCAGAGTATACCAGGCTACAAAGAGGAACAGGGAACGTTGACGATGATGATTGCCTTTTTGTTTGTCATCGCAGCTTTCGTTTTGGCTGTATTCTTTTATGTGATTACCTTGCAGAAGACGAATCAATTTGGAGTCCTTAAAGCAATCGGGGCCAATACTGGCTACCTGGCAAAAAGTATCGTTGGTCAAGTAATGCTGCTTGCCGTGACATGCATAGCCATCAGTGTTGCCCTGACATATGGCGTCACGTTAATCATGCCAGAAGGAATGCCATTTGAATTGAGTACCGATTTGGTCGTTAAATATTCCGTGTTACTTTTGGTTGTATCCCTATTGGGTTCGCTGCTATCACTATACCGAGTAGCGAAGATAGATGCGATCGAAGCGATAGGGAGGGTATCATGATGGGGAAAAAACTAATATTTGAAAACGTCAGTAAGATTTATGGGGAAGGCGATAATAAGGTGACAGCCCTTGATAATATTTCCCTGAATGTGAGGGCGGGGGAATTCGTTGCCATCGTGGGTCCTTCAGGCTCAGGAAAAAGTACTTTTCTTTCAATAGCAGGTGCATTACTATCTCCGAGCAAAGGTCGCTTAATGCTGAATGATGAGGATATTACAACACTATCCCCAAAGGAATTGACTAGAGTGCGCCTTGAAAAGATCGGGTTTGTCTTCCAGTCATCGAATCTTGTGCCATATCTTAGCGTACGGGATCAGCTTCTGCTACTTTCTGAATTGATTGGCAAGAGGGATAAAAAAACCATGAAAAAGGCGGACGAATTGCTTAGCCACCTTGGACTTGGACATAGGGCAGATCACTTGCCGGAAGCACTGTCGGGCGGTGAGCGGCAGCGTGTAGCCATCGCCCGTTCGCTGATGAATGACCCAGAAATCATTTTAGCGGATGAACCAACCGCAAGTCTTGATTCCAAAAGAGGCAGGGATGTTGTTGAAATGCTTGCACATGAGGTGAAGTCAAGAAATAAAGCGGCCATCATGGTAACACACGATGAAAGAATGTTGGATTTATGTGATCGAGTGGTCAATATTACAGATGGCAAGGTTTTTGGATGAAGTCATAAAACAAACTCCCATGAGTTGATCATTACAATAAGCTATAAAATGGTCGCCGCCTTTCCAAAGGAATTAGGGGAGGCGGCGGCAGAAATAACCTGGTCATTCGGGCCTGCAATCATGTATAATATTTTGCTTGTATCCCAGGGTTATCTTCGGATTGATCCTGTTTTTTAATTTTAAAGAACAAACAGTGATAGGTTGCTTTCACACCTGGTTCATTTCGATATTCTCTGTCGTATATGTTGATTAACTCTCGAAAAAAGGAAGGGCGTTGGCAGTAGTCTTCTTTGTTGCTGTTAGCCGCACCAATCTTTTTAATTGAAGTGAAAAATTCACGTACTGTCTGAAAGTGCTCCAGTTCAAACTTTTCCATTTTTGTAATCTCGATTGGAACTGATGATGAAAAAGGGATTGCATCTTCACAAACTTGGGATAATTCTTCTAGAGAATAAAACATTTGACCTGGTGAACTATCAATGGCAAGCTGAAGCTTGTCCTTCGCCTGTTCATATGACATATGAAGTTCTTGAAATGTATCTATTCCGAACGTTGAAAATATGAGGCTTCCTTTAGCCGTCAATCGTGTAAAAAGTTTTTCAAGGGTTGCAGGAAGATCATTCAGCCATTGAAACGTTGCATTGGAAATAATCAAGTCGTAATTTTCTTTAAGCGCCATTTCTTCGATATCAGTACATAAAAATGTAACACGTTCTTCATCTGTCATTCCTTTCGCCACTTCGACCATTCCTGGTGCCAAATCAACAGCCGTAATAGCGGCATTAGGGAATGTTTTGACGAGTAACCTGGTTAAGTAACCAGTGCCGCAGCCAATTTCAAGAATATTGATTACATGGTTGGTGTTTATTTTAGGAAGCAAATCCATTAATTGTTTTGCCATGTTTTTTTGAACATTGGCATACGCATCATATGTTTTCGCATGTTCACTGAACCGCTTACTTAACAATCGTTTATCAATCATGAATGTACTCCTTTTGAATAAATGTTTTTATATGCTGCATACATTCCTGTGGTTTTGTGAAAAACGGAGTATGGCCAGCATCCTCGATAATATGAAACTCGGCTTTCCCACCCAGGTTTTCTTTAATGAAAGATGAGGCTTCGAGTGGACAAATGTTGTCTTCCCTCCCATGAAGCAATATAATGGGGGCTTCAATCCGGTCGAGTCTTGCTCTAGCATCTTTCTGAAGTAAATAATCCAAGCCAATAAGAAGCGAAAACACATCATCTCCATGAAACTCGCTTTGAATGGTCTTGATGAATTGATGATATAAACCTTCATCTTTTTCAGCTTCGCAAAACATCGCTTCATAGAAAGAAGCCAAAGTCTTCTCTTTATTGCGCTGTAGTTGTTTCTTCATGCGCCCGACCATTCGTGGATCCCAGCCAAATGAATAATTTTCTCCTGTTATAAACCGACTTGTTGCACCAAAAAAGATAAAACCTTTTATTTTTTCTCGATACGAACTTGCAAGTTCAAGTGATACCAGTGATCCTAATGACCAACTCAGTATATAAACAGGACCATCGATGGAAGCGATTGTGTCTATGACTCTTTCTTCAAAGTCATTTAGTGCTCTCATATCTCTCCATTCTATAAATGAAAGGTAAAATACATCTGACAGCGGTTTGATTAACGGTTCAAACGCACCTTTTTCCATTCCCCAGCCAGGAAGCATGACTAAATTCGGCTGTTTCATTCAATAACACCCATTTCTTTTCCAATGATTGAAATCTTTTCAACTGCCCAATCAAGATCTTTTTTATCGTGGAGAGCTGTTACGGTAAACCGGATTCTCGCCTCATTTTCAGGAACGGTCGGCGGCCTGACAGCAATGGCTGCAATTCCTTCCTTCTGCAAACGTGCGGCAAATTCCATCGCTTTTTCATTTTCCCCGATAACGATAGGAACAATTTGTGATCGACTTCCGCAAATATTAAACCCGTTATACGCGAGTTCTTCTCTAAAGTGTTCTGAATGTGTTTGGAGCAGTGAGCGGCGTTCTGGTTCTTGCTGTACAAGTTCAATCGCTGTTTTTATGGCACCGAGAATTGCCGGAGGAAGTGCAGTTGAATAAATGAATCCGCGCATGCGATTTTTTAAATAGTCGATTAGCCATTTTTTCCCGACGACATAGGCCCCGAATGAACCGAGCGCTTTACTGAATGTTCCCATTTGGATATCTATTTTATTTTGAAGTTGAAGATGACCGGCATAACCTTCACCGTTTTTACCGTAGATGCCGCTTCCGTGTGCTTCATCTGTCATTAATAATGCGTTATAACGATCCTTTAACCGAACGAGGTCTTCAAGATAAGCAAAGTCACCGTCCATGCTGAAGACTGTATCCGTAACGATTAATTTACATGCTTCAATTGGTGCTTTTTTCAAAAATGCCTCTAAATGATCTAGATCATTATGACGATAGCGTATATGCTTTGCACGGCTTAAAAGGGCTCCATCGACAATGCTTGCATGATTCAATTTATCGCTATAAATAATATCGTTTCGGGACAGCAGGGTGGAGATGATTCCAAGGTTCGCGTTATATCCACTGTTGATAATGAGTCCTGCCTCGGCTTTTTTCCAATCGACAAGAGCTTGTTCCGCATGCTCGTAAAGGCGATGATTGCCAATAATTAAACGTGAAGCCGTTGCTCCTGCACCATATGTATGTACTGCATCCACCATAGCCTTTTTCAGTCGCTCATCCCCTGCATATCCTAAATAGTTATTAGAAGCTAGATTTAGCATCCTGCACCCATTGATCATAAGCCATGGCTGCTCGGCGAATGCCGTCGATACGAGTTCGCGTTTTTGCGATATCTCTTCTAAATAAGCCAGTTCTTTCTTTATTTTTTCTTCCCAACAAGGTAATTGTTTTTCACTGTGCATGCCCATTCTCCTTTTATATGTTAACTAAAATAACTATAGGTTAACATATAAAATATTCTAATCATGACTCAATGAAACTGTCAAGCTTTGAAAAGGGACTGATAATAAATTAATAATCCATTAATCTGGGAGAAATCAAAGGTCGAAAAAAGACACTTATCAAAAGCTCATTGGTTATTTGTACCAAGTCGAGGAACATGAAACTAACTAGAATAAGTTTAAGGAGAAGGAGGCTAATGATGTATGATTGGACAGCGGCTTTGTTAAGCTAATGTATAAAAGAGCTTAGTGAAAATTAATGCCTTTGTATGTATTAAGCACGTTCATTGAAGATAATCTAACTTCCAAGGTAGTCTTTTTGTTAAACCTTCAAATCTTTGAAGGATTAAATGGAATTCCATGTTACTATAGAGCAGTGAAATTACCGAATTCACATTAACCATTACATAAAGGAAGGGTAATAAATATGAAAAAGATTTCTTTAGATGTTTTCTTTATATTAATAGGAGCTTTTATTTTCGCTTTGGCAATAAATCTTTTCGTCATTCCCAATGAACTTGGTGAGGGGGGAGTCACGGGGATAACCATCATTTTATTTTATCTTTTTGAATGGTCACCAGGGCTGTTAAGTTTGATCATTAACGCTTTCCTGCTCATCGTCGGTTATAAATATTTGTCGAAAATGACAACGGTATATACAATCATAGCCGTTGCATTTAATTCACTTTTCCTGCATTTAACCGAAAGTTGGACGATATCTTCAGACGAATTGGTCATCAATGCGATATTTGGCGGGGTTTTTGCCGGTGCGGGAATTGGCATGATCATTCGTGTTGGAGGCACTACTGCCGGTACGACGATCCTGGCCCGAATTACGAATAAGTATTTAGGATGGAGCTTAAGCTATGGACTTCTGTTCTTCGATTTAATCGTTGCGTTCTCATCTTATTTCATCATTGGTGCAGAAGGCCTGATGCTCACTATCCTTATGCTTTATATTGGAACAAAAACGATGGAATTCATCATTGAGGGATTGAACCCGAAAAAAGCGATTACCATCATTTCAAATGAAGCGGACCAAATTGCAAAACAAGTAACCGAATTGATGGACCGGGGGGTCACTGTTTTTAGCGGTCATGGATACTATACAAAAGCATCCAAGGATATTTTATATATCGTTATAAGTAAGCAAGAGGTACTGAAGTTAAAGAGAATAGTGAAGTCGACGGATAGCAATGCTTTTATAGCCATACATGATGTTAGGGACGTATTTGGTGAAGGATTCCTGGATATCTCGAAGTCCTGATGCGATTTGTGGAGGCGGATATGGTATATGCGAATGAAAAGGCCTAATAGGCTTTTTTATTTTGCACTGCAAAAATTCTGTAAATTCCTAATTTTTTGTTATATTATGTAAGTAAGAAAACACACACCTTGAGGAGTGCAGCCATTAAATGTGGAGGTGTCCAAGATGATCCTTTTAAAAGTGGATGACAGAAAGTCCGGGAAAAGCAATATCAAGTACAGTGTCGTTGATAAGGAAACGAATGAATTGATCATTAGCGGTGTGTTTAAAGAATTTGGACAAGCAAGCGATAAATATTATGAATTGAAGGATGAATACGGTTCATCCAATGTGAAGATGATATTGAAGTGAAAAGAGGGGAGCCGACGGGTTTCCCTTTTTTTCGGGTAATGCGACGAATGAAATGGCCCGTACAATAAATAATCGGATAAAGGAATAATCATAGGTTTCTGAATCATATAATTAGGTTAAGAGAGTTCTTGAAATCCTTTTTTTACAATATACTACAATTTTATTGTAAAGTATGGAATTTGGTGGTAATATAAAGCGCATAAATGTAAACGTTTGCAAAAATTTTTGTGAGGAGGTGATGTAAAAGAAGTACGATAGACTTTGATTTTTATAGAATGAAAGGCTTTTATTTTACTATTTTATGCAAACGTTTTCTTAAAATTGCATGAATCTTATGAAAAAGGGAGAGTCGGTAGGCATGAAGCGTAAAAAATGGTACGGGGGAATTCTTACTGTTTTATTAATTTTTAGTGTGATTTTGGCTGGATGCTCCTCTTCAACTGGTGGAAACAGCGACTCAAAGGATGTCGTGACGCTGGATATATTTCAATTCAAGGTAGAATTCAAGTCGCAATTCGAGGCATTGGCAAAACAATATGAAAAAGAGAATCCAGATGTAAAGATCAAGGTATCGACAGTTGGCGGCGGAAATGATTATAAATCAGCCATTACCGCAAAGTTCGCTTCAGGTGAGGAGCCGGCGGTCTTTAACATTGGCGGACCGGTGGATGTCGAACAATATAAAGACAGATTAACAGATTTAAAGGATACGAAGGCTGCAGCTGCAGCACTTGATGGCACTTTGGATGGTGTGGAAGAGGACGGGCAAGTCCTTGGACTTCCATTTAACCAGGAAGGATACGGCTTGATTTATAACAAACGGATATTTAAAGAAGCCGGAATTAATCCTGATGAAATTACAAGTTATGAAGCCTTAGAGGCGGCAGTCAAGAAAATGGACTCACAAAAGGACAAATTGAAAATCGATGCAGTTTTCGCTTATCCGGTCAAAGAGAAGTGGGTGACTGGAAATCATTTATCCAATGTTTTCTTAGCACCGGAGTTTGATGGAAATGTATTAGAGGCAAGCAAGGCTCCAACGGTTAAATTCACCGATGGTGACAAGTTTAAACAACTGGTCGATATCCAAAATGAATATTCCGTCCAGCCGACAGCAAGCCTCGATTACTCCCAACAAGTGGAAGAGCTGTTCTCACTTGAAAAGGTTGCGATCATTCAGCAAGGCAACTGGGTGTATAACACAGTGTATGATATGGACCCTGAGTTAGCTGAAAAGGGAATTGGCATCATCCCGATTCCAAATGGAGACTCTGCAGGCATGCCGGTCGGCGTACCGAACTATTGGGCAGTGAACAAGAAATCGGATGAAAAGGTACAGGAAGCAGCGAAGAAGTTCCTCGACTGGATGTATACATCCGAGGAAGGGAAAAAAGCCGTTTTGGAAGACTTTAAATTCATTCCTGCATATGAAGGATATGATGTCGAGAAAATTGCCGATCCAATTTCAAAAGAAATTTATAAATACTCCCAAGAAGGAAACACGATTGGTTGGGTGTTTAATGGATATCCGGTTGGTTGGAATGATGATCTTGGGGCAAGTGTCCAAAAGTACGTAACCGGTAAATTGACTTGGGATGAACTTGTCCAACAGAACATTGAAAATTGGGAGAAGATTCATAGCAAATAAGTATTGGGAAATGCAAGTGACCGATCGGCATGAAAACTGTGCCGATTGGTTGTTCCTTGTTATAGAAAAGTCGCTTAGGGAAATTGCCTCGACAAGGGATTCATCAAATAACCCAGTCATGATCTAAAACCATTAACTATTAAATCATTTCAAGGAGGTCGGTTTCGTTGAGAAATCGGGATGCTGCATATTGGCTGTTTTTGACACCTGTTCTTGCTGCACTCATTTTGGTTGTGATCGTGCCACTCATCTACGGATTTTATTATTCCTTTACGAATTGGAACGGTTTAGGGACGCCGGATTTCATCGGTCTTAAGAATTATATGGACTTGTTTACGGATAAAGGGTTCCTTGATACATTTTGGTTCACCATTAAATTTTCCGTAGCGGCAATTGTGGTAATCAATATAATCGGATTAAGTTTGGCTCTCATCGTGACTTCGAAAATTAAATCAAGCAATATACTGCGGACGGTTTTCTTTATGCCCAATTTAATTGGCGGTTTGATTCTCGGCTTTATTTGGCAGTTCATTTTTATTAAGGTCTTCGGTGCGATTGGTGATTTGACTGGGATCGAAGCATTTAATGGATGGTTATCAACGACTGATACAGGTTTTTGGGGATTGATCATTTTAACATCATGGCAAATGGCCGGATATATCATGATCATTTATATTGCCTATTTGCAGGCTGTTCCTGAAGACTTGATCGAAGCTGCAAAAATTGATGGAGCTAACAGCTTCCAGCGTTTTCGCCATATAACTTTTCCACTTGTGGCACCTGCTTTTACCGTCAGTTTGTTTTTGACGCTTTCCCACTCGTTCAAGATCTATGATCAAAATCTTTCTTTGACGAATGGAGCTCCCTATAATTCAACTGAAATGGTTGCGATGAACATTGTAAAATCGGCCTTCACCGAAAACGATATGGCATATGCACAGGCCAAGGCCGTTATCTTTTTCGTGATCGTGGCGGTCGTTTCGCTTACACAAGTCTATTTCAATAAAAAACGGGAGGTTGAGCTGTAATGAGGGGAAAATGGAAATTGTGGCTGATTGGATTCATCGGATTCATTTTGGCCATATTATGGCTCACTCCGTTTTATTTAATGCTTGTAAATGCCTTTAAAATGAAACGTGATATATTTGCCGATACACTGGGACTGCCTGAAACCTGGACATTCGAAAACTTCACTCAAGCTTTCGAGCAATTGGATTTCCTCCGGACTTTATTCAATTCTTTATTGATATCGGGCGTCAGTGTAGTCATCATCATCATTTTTTCTGCGATGGCAGCATACGCTCTTTCCCGAAACAAAAGTAAAATTAGTTCCCTGCTTTTCTTCGTGTTTGTGGCAGCCATGCTAATTCCGTTTCAGTCTGTGATGATACCGCTCGTTGCCCAATTCGGACAGCTTGGGATGTTGAACAAGGCCGGACTGATTTTCATGTATTTAGGTTTTGGATGCAGTCTCTCCATATTCTTATATCATGGTACCTTAAAAGGGATCCCCATCTCACTTGATGAGGCAGCAAAGATTGATGGTGCTAACCGGTTTCAGGTATTTTGGTATATCATATTTCCATTATTAAAACCGATGTCGATTACAGTTGGTATCTTAAATGTCATTTGGATATGGAATGACTATTTACTGCCATCCCTTGTTATTGGCGGAGCGGGATCGGAGACCATTCCGCTTAAATTATTCTTCTTTTTCGGTCAATATACGAAGCAATGGCATCTTGCCTTGGCTGGACTTACTTTATCCATCATTCCAGTCATCATTGCGTACTTTTTTGCTCAGAGGCAAATTATCAAAGGAATTGCAGATGGAGCCGTTAAATAACTATTTAAATATAGGGAATATTAAACCATGTGCGGTGAACGGGGAGTGTTGATGAATTTGTCTGTTACTATAAAAGACGTTGCCAAAAAAGCGAATGTCGCTCCATCAACGGTATCGCGTGTAATCCATAACAGCCCGACTATAAGTGAAAAGACAAAGCGTAAAGTACGCAAGGTATTAAAGGAAATGGGCTATCATATGAATGAAAATGCCCGGAACTTAGTCACGAAGTCAACGAAGGCCATTGGGATCGTCATGAAAAGCTCGGCAAGGGAATCACTTTACAATCCCTTTTTCCCAGAAGTGATCCGAGGCATCGGGGATTTCTGTAATAAAGAAGGGTACAGTCTTTCTCTGACAACGGGCGAGACGGAGGATGCCATCTTTGAGGATGTTGTGAAGATGGTTCAGGGCAGAAGAGTGGATGGCATGATTGTTTTGTACTCTAAAAAGGACGATAAAGTGGTGCCGTATTTATTAAAGCAGGGCTTCCCGTTCGTTTTGATCGGGAAGCCAAGTACGAACATGAGCGGTATTACATTCATTGATAACGATAATGTTCAAGCGGCCAGGGAAGTATCGGAGTTTGTAATCAGTCTTGGACATGAGCGAATTGCCTTTTTAGGGGGCAGTCCCGAGTTTGAGGTGATCCAGGACCGCTTGACAGGCTTTCAACAAGCGATGGAACAGGCAGGGGTGGATGTACGACAGGAATATATCAAATTGATTCCTTTAAATCGAACGGATGGAATAAAGGCGATTGACGAATTGCTGGAATTGAAAGAGGCACCAACCGCTTTTTTGGTAATGGATCTATTATTGGGTGTTCTCTTGCTTGGAGTGTTGGCTGAGAAGAACTTGAAAGTGCCACAGCAAATAAGCGTCGTCTGTTTTAACCACTCAGAATTCATAGAATTTTTAAGTACACCGCTGACAACGGTTGATATCCATACGTATCAGTTAGGGTATGAGGCGGCAAAATGCGTGTTCGATCTAATTGCAAATCCGGAAATGATGGAAAAGAGTATCAGCATTCCTACCAAAATCATAAAGCGGGAGTCGCATTTTGTTGCCGAAAAGGAAATTAAAAGAAAAATGTAGAAATGTTTTACCAATTAAAGCTTGATTTTTGCTAACATAAATTTACAATATAGATTACCACTATTATTTTTGAAAATTCATACTTTGAAGGCATAAAGTATGTTCTTATAAATTGATCTTCTCTAACGCAAACGTTTGCGTTATGAATAAAGAGGTAATAGTTATACATGCAAAGCAAGTTGCCGTGAAATGAATCTTGAATGGAGGAGGTTGTTCATGAGAGTCCTGGTATGGAATGAGTATCGCCACGAGAAAACAAAGCCTGAAGTAGCAAAAGTATATCCGGATGGTATCCATGGTGCAATTGCCGGCTTTTTACAAAGTGGGCAGGTCGAGGTGAGAACCGCCACTCTCGATGAAGAAGAGCATGGATTAACCGAAGAAGCACTGAAACAAACCGATGTACTTCTTTGGTGGGGGCATGTTGCACATGATGAAGTTCAGGATGAAATCATTGCAAGGGTTCACAATCGAGTGCTCGAGGGAATGGGTCTCATCGTCCTCCATTCCGGTCATTTTTCAAAGATCTTCAAACGATTAATGGGCACGACTTGCGATTTGAAATGGCGGGTGGCGGATGAAAGGGAACGGCTCTGGGTAGTTGATCCAAGTCATCCTATCGTTGATGGCATCGGCGAATATATAGAGCTTGAGAAGGAAGAGATGTACGGGGAACATTTTGATATTCCTGCACCAGATCAATTGATATTCGTCAGTTGGTTTGAAGGCGGGGAGATATTCAGAAGCGGTTGCACGTATCAGAGGGGAAAAGGGAGGATTTTCTATTTCCGTCCAGGTCATGAAACATATCCTACCTACCATAATCCAGAGATTCAACGAGTGATCAAGAATGCCGTTAATTGGGTCAAGCCGGAATTTGGAATCGTAACGAACTATGGGAAAGCCGAACCGTTGGAATCCATCTCAGGCAAAGAGCTGAAGTGAAGGAGAGAACAAAATGGGTAAAGTGAAGGTAGGAGTCATTGGATGCGGGAGTATTGCAAAAAACAGGCATTTTCCGGAGTATGATGCACATCAGGAAACGGAGATCATTGCCGTTTGTGATATAGTACCGGACCGGGCGAATGCAGCAGCACAAAGGTATGGCGCGCAAGCATATACTGATTATATAGAACTTTTGAAGAATGAGGAGATTGAAGCGATCAGTGTATGTACCCCGAATTACCTGCATGCACGCATCACAGTTGCGGCCTTGGAAGCTGGTAAGCACGTCCTTTGTGAGAAACCAATGGCTACTTCTTTAGTAGACGCTGAAAAAATGAATGCAGCAGCAGCGAAAAGCGGCAAAATACTAATGATTGGTCATAATCAGCGTTTTGTTCCCTCACATCAAAAAGCGAAGCAGCTTATTGAGAGCGGGGAGGTAGGGAAGGTCTATAGCTTCCGGACGGCTTTTGGACATTCCGGGCCGGAAACCTGGAGCGTGGACGGACTGGAAAGCTGGTTTTTTAAAAAGGATCAGGCAGTCATTGGTGCAATGGGCGATTTAGGTGTTCATAAAGCTGATTTATTAAGGTATATCCTTGGAGAAGAATTTGTTGAAGTGGGAGCCTTTGTGGAAACGACTGCCAAGAAAAATACAGACGTTGATGACAGTGCGGCCTGTATCCTCCGAACGGAGAGCGGTATCATCGGAACGCTTACCGCCAGCTGGTCTTATGCAAAAGAAGACAATGCTACGGTCATTTATGCGGAAAAAGCGGTTTTGCGCCTTGAAGACGATCCGAAATACTCACTGATCATCCATCATGATAATGGAAAGACAGAAACCATCCAATTAGGAAGCATCCAGACTAATGACTCAGAAGGACAGCATGATTCCGAAGTGATCAGCCACTTTGTAAAATGTGTGGTGGACAATGAGGAGCCACTTGTCTCAGGAGTTGAAGGATTAAAATCATTAAAAGTCATTCTTGGCGCGATGGAATCAAATGCATCCCGAAAAATCATCCGCTTATAAAGGGGTTAAAAGTCATCATGTACAAATTAAAAATGGGTATTATCGGTGCTGGCGGCATTGCCCAAAAAAGGCATATCCCAGCTTTTCAAAAATTTCAAGATAAAGTGGTTTTATACGCCATTCAGGATATAGATGAAATGAAGGCGAGAGAAGTGGCGCGTGAATTTCATATCGAGAAGGTTTTCACCAATTATGAAGAAATGTTTGCCGAAGTGGATGCTGTTACGATTGCAACGCCAAATAAGTTCCATGCGGAGATTTCCATTGCTGCTCTGCAAGCGGGTGTACATGTGCTATGCGAAAAGCCAATGGCCATTACAACTGAAGAATGTTTAGCAATAACCGAGGCTGCAAATATTTCGGGTAAAGTTTTATCGACTGCTTATCATTACCGCTTCATGAAGGAAGCCCAGGCTGCAAAGAAAATGATTCAGGCAGGTGAAATCGGTGAACCCTATGTAGCGCGTGTACAGGCAATCAGACGACGAAAAGTCCCTGGCTGGGGAGTGTTTACAAGCAAGGAATTGCAAGGCGGGGGAAGTGTGATCGATTACGGCTGCCATTTGCTTGATTTGGCTTTATGGCTGATGGATGACCCAGAACCGATTGAAATCGTAGGTTCGACATATAATTATGTCAGTAAGGGTGTCGATCAAGTCAATTTATGGGGAAATTTCGATGCCTCTGTATTTGAAGTGGATGACCATGCCACTGCATATATCAAATTTGCCAACGGAGCATCTCTATTATTCGAAACATCCTGGGCCGCGAATATACGTGAAGAAGCAACTGTTTTAAGTTTATCCGGAACACAGGGCGGACTTGATGTGTTCCCGCTGGTCTTAAATCAGGCTAAGCACGGCATGCTCTTAAATAGTGAGGCAGTATGGATGCCAGGGGAGGATACACCAGACCTGCAGCAGGCAGAGAACTTTATTAATAGCTGTCTGGGGTTGGCAGAACCATTGGTAAAACCATCGGAGGCCATGAAAGTTTCGAAAATAATCGAAGCCATTTATCAAAGCTCGGCAAGTGGGAAGGTCATGAGCATAAATTAATGAAAAGGTGAGGTGGGGCTTGTGAAATTAGGGGTTTTTACAGTGCTATTTGCTCAAAAATCATTCGAGGATATGCTTGATTATGTCGCAGATTCCGGATTAAAAACAGTTGAAATCGGTACAGGCGGGTATCCAGGCAATATCCACTGTCCGCTCGATGAACTGCTGGAAAGTGAAGAAAAACGTCAAAAATACCTCGAAGCCGTTCAAACAAGAGGATTAACGATCAGTGCATTCAGCTGCCACGGCAATCCAATCTCTCCAGATGAAGCATTCGCTAAAGAAAGTGATGAAACATTGATTAAAACAATCAAGCTTGCATCCTTATTGAACGTCCCGGTAGTCAATACCTTTTCTGGTACAGCCGGTGATCACGAAGGAGCTAAATATCCAAACTGGCCTGTCGCCCCATGGCCGAATGAGTATACAGATGTGCTGAAATGGCAATGGGAAGAAAAATTGATCCCCTATTGGAAAAAAGCAGCCGCCATTGCCGATGAGCACAATATAAAAATCGGACTTGAACTGCATGGGGGCTTTCTCGTCCACACACCCTACACCTTGTTAAAACTGCGGGAAGCTACATCTGATGCAATTGGCGCCAACCTTGATCCAAGCCATCTTTGGTGGCAGGGCATCGAACCAGTCGGGGCCATCAAAATCCTAGGGAAAGCGGGAGCAATCTACCACTTCCACGCAAAAGACACATACTTGGATCAGGATAACATCAATATGTATGGATTAACCGACATGCAGCCCTATGGAAATATCCAGAGCCGTGCCTGGAACTTTCGCTCTGTAGGATGCGGCCACAGCCTGCAAGAATGGTCCGACATCATGAGCGCCCTTCGCACATACGGTTACGATTACGTTGTCAGCATCGAACATGAAGATCCGCTGATGTCAGTTGAAGAAGGATTCCAACGGGCTGTTACCAATCTGAAAACTGTACTCATCAACGAAAGCCCAACTGATTTATGGTGGGTATAATTTATAGCCCATGACGAGCAGCCTATTGCAGGTTGCTTTTTATATTGGCCCTTACTCGTGAAAAAGTGGAATTCACGAGTAAAAGCGTGAAATTCACGAGTAAAAGCGTGAAATTCACGAGTAAAAGCGTGAAATTCACGAGTAAAAGTGCGAAATTCACGAGAAAAGTGGAATTCACAAGTAAAAGCGTGAAACTCACGAGTAAAAGTACGAAACTCACGAGTAAAGTGGAATTCACAAGTAAAAGCGTGAAATTCACGAGTAAAACAGTATAATTCACGAGTAAAAGAGCAAAACTCACGAGTAAAGTGGAATTCACGATGGCTTTATCCAATGGAGATAACTGGTTTTTTTTAAAAAAATCAAATTGACAGTCACCCTACTACGTGTTACAGCATACCTTGTAGTAAGTAACACTTGATACCAACAGCACTGAATAGTGAAGTTGCAAAAATATTTTTAAGAAAGAATTGACATCTCTGCTACTCGGTGATACAGTTTAGATGTAATAAGTAATACTAAATAGCGTGATTTCCCAAAAGCTATTCAGTAAAGATTCCCCTCAGAACTAAGTTTTACTTAATATAAGTCACAATATAGAGGAGGCTCTGAACATGGAAAATTTAACTGAAATGCTGAAGGGTTCGCTGGAAGGCTGCGTGCTGGAAATCATCAGCCGCCATGAAACCTATGGCTACGAGATTACCCGCCGCCTGAACGAGCTTGGGTTCACTGAAGTCGTGGAAGGGACGGTCTACACCATCCTTGTGCGATTAGAAAAGAAAAAACTGGTGAACATAGAGAAGAAACCGTCAGATATGGGGCCGCCCCGCAAGTTTTACTCACTTAATGAAGCTGGCCGCCAGGAACTTGAATTGTTTTGGAAAAAATGGGATTTTGTATCATCAAAAATCAACGTCTTAAAGTCAATCTAGCTTCATAAGATATTCCGTACGATATTTTTGGAGTGTCTTGTCTGCTTTATAAAAAAGGAGGAAAAATAGCATGATGGAATTGTTCAAAAAAATGATTGGTGATAAAAAAGAGTATAAAATGATGATGGCGCGGGTTGAAGCCCTGCCAGAGGACTACCAGTTTGTATTTAAGAAAATTCAAAACTACATGTGGAATTTCTCAGCGGGCAACGGGATGGATATGCTGCGTATGCAGTATGAATTAATCGATTTGTTCGAAGCCGGTGCGGCGGAAGGCAGACAAGTGCTGGAAATCACTGGGGACGACGTGGCGTCATTTGCCGACGAACTAGTGGCAAATGCTAAAACCTATTTCGCCAAGTATCGTGAAGATTTGAATGAAAGTATCATGGAGCGATTGGGAAAAAATAAATTCAATAAATAATTCCGACTGAATAGCTGGTTACAAATGTGAAATGCCACCTACGCTATTCAGTAATATTTTAGCTCGGTAATAAGTTATACTGATTATCAGTCAGACTAAATAGAGAAGTATAGGCAATCTGTTCCGCAAGGCGCTCGGAAGGATAATTAGGGTTACTGCAAGAGGCTTTGCTGCGCTATTAACTATTAAAAGGAGGAAAATGTATGAGCAATGCAGCGATTTCTGTAAAAGGTTTAAAAAAAACCTTTAAAGACAATGAAGTCTTAAAGGGGGTGGATTTCGAGGTACGGCGTGGCGAAATTTTCGCACTGCTGGGCTCGAATGGAGCGGGCAAGACGACGACGGTCAACATCCTCTCGACTCTGATGAAGGCCGATGGCGGCGAAGTAGGTATTTGCGGCTTTGACGTCCAGCGTCAACCTGATCATGTTCGCCAGAGCATCAGCCTGACAGGGCAGTTTGCAGCTTTAGACGGCATGCTTACAGGGCGGGAAAACCTGCTGATGATCGCCAAGTTGCGGGGAGTTTCCAATCCCGCTCAAGTCGCCGACAATCTGCTTGCGAGATTCAGCCTGACCGATGCGGCCAACCGCCGGGCGGATAAATATTCCGGCGGGATGAAGCGCCGGCTTGACATCGCCATGAGCCTGATCGGGACGCCAGCAGTCATTTTTCTAGACGAACCGACGACAGGGCTTGACCCCGAAGCACGGATTGAAGTCTGGGATACCGTCAAGGAGCTTGCGGGCGGCGGCACGACAATCTTGCTGACGACACAGTACCTGGAGGAAGCCGAACAACTGGCGGATCGTATCGCCATCCTGCATGGCGGAAAAATCATCTCGACCGGGACCCTTACCGAACTCAAGGAGATGTTTCCGCCAGCGAAAGTGGAGTACATCGAGAAGCAGCCGACACTGGAGGAAATTTTCCTCGCGATCATCGGCAAAAAGGAGGAGATGTAAATGAATAGCAAAACAGGGGTATTACTAGGGCGTTTAATGCGCAACATCATGCGCAGCCCGGATACAATTATCACGGTGGCGATAACGCCGATTATGATGATGCTGCTGTTTGTCTACGTATTTGGTGGTGCCATAGAGGCAGGCACGGACAACTACGTCAATTATTTATTGCCGGGAATATTGCTGATGGCTATCGCATCCGGCGTCGCTTACACTTCCGTCCGGCTGTTTACGGATGTAAAGAGCGGGCTGATGGCGCGTTTCATTACCATGCCCATCAAGCGCTCGTCGGTATTGTGGGCTCACGTGTTGACCTCGCTTGTATCCAATGCGCTTACTGTCGTCGTGGTTATCCTCGTCGCGCTATTGATGGGCTTCCGTTCCAGCGCTAATATCCTGGATTGGCTCGCGGTAGCTGGGATACTCGGGCTGTTTACGTTGGCGCTGACATGGCTGGCGGTCATTCCTGGATTGACAGCGGGGTCTATGGAAGGGGCGACAGCCTACTCGTACCCGCTGATTTTCCTGCCGTTTATCAGTTCGGCCTTTGTCCCCACCGAAACCATGCCTAAAATTGTCCGTGCGTTTGCTGAGAACCAGCCAGTGACTTCAATCGTGAATGCGATTCGTGCTTTCTTGTATGAAGGGTCTGTTGGCAACGATATCTGGATCGCGCTTGCCTGGTGCGTCGGCATCATGGTCATCGCTTACTTCTTCGCCAGTAAAGTCTTTAAACGCCAGTTAGGGTAAGTACACCATTATCGGATTAGCCATATCAATAGTCAGCCGCTGCGATGAATGCATTTGCTATCACATGGAAGGCTGCTTAAATGCCGGGGCAACCATCGATGAAATCATGGAAACCTTCAAAATCGGTGTGATTGGTTGCGGCCACTTATCCCAACATGAGATTTGCAATTAGAAGAACGGGAAGTGGTCTATCGCAGAAGGAGAAATTAAATGAATAAAGCCCATAGATGTAATTGACAGGAAAAGAGTAGATTCAGAAGCAAAACCGCTTTGGTTATCGATGTTTCTAAGGAAAAATAAATTCTTTCATTATCATTAAAAGCGTGAAGCTTACAAGTATATTCGCAAAGCTTAAAGCAAATGATTGCTGAAAGTTCTTCTGAAATTAAAAAAGCGATGCCCCCGGTAATCTGGGGGCATCTTCATTATCATCTTTGCCTTGGGGTATAATCCAATTCCTTAAATAGTTCCGTCAATTCATCCTCGGTCAGGTCGCGCCATTGTCCGATCGCCAGTCCGTCCAGATGGATGTTCATGATCCGGATTCGATGTAAATCACGGACTTCGTACCCTAGTGCGGAGCACATTCGGCGGATTTGTCTATTCAGTCCTTGCATCAAAGTAATGTTAAATGTATATTTGGTCAACTGCTCAACCTTACATGGAAGTGTTTTCGTATCCAAGATCTCCACTCCGGATGACATATCTTTAATGAAGGAAGCGGTAAGTGGTTTATCCACGGTTACGATGTATTCTTTTTCATGTTTGTTTTCTGCACGAAGGATTTCATTTACGATGTCTCCATCATTTGTAAGAAGGATCAGACCGCTTGAGTCTTTGTCCAGCCGTCCAATATGAAAAATGCGAAGCGGATGATTTACAAAATCAACGATATTTCCTTTTATGTGTTTTTCCGTTGTACTTGTAATACCTATCGGTTTATTCAGTGCAATATAGACATTTTGCTGTTCCACTTTTATCGGCTTGCCATCTACACGAACATCATCACCAGGTTCAGCTTGACTGCCGAGCTCAGCTACAGTGCCATTAATCGTCACACGGCCCTCGGCTATCCATTTGTCTGCGCCTCTTCGCGAGGTAATTCCGGATTCACTGATAAATTTATTGATCCTCAACTAAAGCACACCTTTACAATCAGATTTTCTTCTTTAAAGGATAACGTAAATCATGGTGCATAGACAAGGGGAAAAGACAAGAAAGCATAGTTGATGAGAATTACTGGATGCTCTTTAAGTTCTTCGTGAAATCTTCCGGATATGCTTTTTTCTTTTTGCTTGTCAGGTAGACCCCAATGAAGACAAAAAGACCTCCTAGGATTTGGATGATCGTAATCGCATGACCCAAAATCAGGCTAAGAATAGCGGTAAATACAGCAATCAGATTTAGATAAATTCCAGCCTGGCTAGCATTGATATGACGAAGGGAAATATTCCAGAAAATAAAGGACCCGACAGATGGGAAGATTCCAATATATAAGAGACCCGTGACGGCTTCACTGCTTAAATCAAGGTTGATTCCCGAGCCAATGGCGAATGGAGCGACGAGAATCAATCCGAGAAATACGGAAACGGCAGTGGCTGAGATTATCGGAATGTTTTTTAGTTTTTTACCAATTATTGAATAGAAGGTCCAAACGAGAATTGCCAGGATCATCAATAAGTCGCCTTTATTGTAAGTGAGCTGGAAAATATCCAGAAGGTGACCTTTTGTCAAGACCAATAAAACGCCGAATAAAGATATGATAAGTCCGAGTGCATGAAGGGATGAAATTTTCTCCTTTAACAGCAAAGCGGAAAAAAGCACAATTAAGGCAGGGTTCATGGAATTGACAAGAGCGGCATTCATGGAAGTTGTATAGGTCAGAGCCCAATAAAGGAAAAAATTATAACTGATGATTCCGAGCATACCCATGACTAACAGCAATCTCCATTCTTTCCATACACTCTTCCAATTTGGCTTTTCGATCCATTGGGCTAAAGGAAACAATAAGAAAACGGCTATTAGCCATCGCGAAAATGTTAGTTGGATTGGGGAAAGTTCGGTCACAACGTATTTTCCGAAAATGTAATTACCGGCCCAAAACAAATTTGCCAAGATAAGAAATAAAATAACAATGGATTTTTTCATCAGACTGCCTCTTCCTTAATTGATGGAATATTCACTAAATATATCAAAATAGGAGTACCTAAGCAATATAACGAGCCTAGTAGTCAATTTTTGTACAAGGATGTACCAAAGGGCAGGATAAATAGAAAAAGGCCGTTCAACATGAGCTGAACAGCCTTTTTTCACATCTATGTTAAGCGAAAATGGCACTGATTTCGGCGATTTCATCCATGGTTAAATCGACATCCAAAGCTTGTAAGTTGCGTGTGACCTGTTCTGGCTTTTTCGCTCCGGGAATCAGTACATCTATCGAGTGCCGAGTTAAATACCAAGCTAGTACGACATCGGCGACATCGGTATGCTTCCTGTTGGCAATCGCCCGGACTTCTTCCACTTTTTGCAGGTTGCTTACAAAGGCTTGTCCTTGGAAAAGCGGACTTTTTGCCCGGCCGTCCTCGAATGTTGATTCCTGATTATATTTGCCGCCGAGCAGACCGGAAGCAAGGGGGAAATAAGGAATGAAGGAAATATTATTTTCGGCTGTATATGGCAGTAGGTCTTGTTCTGCCTCCCGTTTGAATAGATTGTACTCGGATTGCAACACATCGACATAGCCGTCTTTATTCGCTTCCTTCAATTGTTCGAACGAAAAGTTCGAGACGCCGATCGACTTGATTTTGCCTGCATCCTTCAATTCCTTTAAGGCACCTACAGCTTCATCTTTAGGGGTATCCTCATCAGGGAAATGGATATAGAATAAGTCGATGTAGTCCGTTTGGAGCCTTTTTAGACTCGATTCCACAGCACTTTTCAGAAAAGCCGGAGAGTTATCAAAGACGATGTTGCCATTGGCAAATTTATGTGCTCCTTTAGTGGCAAGGACTATATCCTCGCGTTTGCGACTCTCTTTAAGGATTTCACCGATAAGTTCTTCTGAACGCTCAGGACCGTAAATGTAAGCTGTATCCCAAAAGTTGATTCCCTCTTCCAATGCCGTTCTCAAAACATCCCTTCCTGTATCCTCACTTAGATTAGGGAAAAGGTTATGTCCGCCAATTGCATTCGTGCCAAGGCCAATCGGATTTACATACAGATCTGTTTTTCCAATACGGGTTTGCTTAGACATATTACTTATCATCTCCTTCGACCCCATCATAACAAAAAGTGGATGCCGATTTCCAAAATAAAGCAATGCAGGCGTGTGCAAAATAAGCAGATGACCGGTAAAATCACCTGCTTACTTCATTATTATAGTGTTTCGATTTCCAACTCTTCAGCTTTAGCTGTTTGTCCAAATTGACTGAGAAGAAGGCCAAAGGTTGTACCGACGAGAGCAGGGATGATCCACTCCATGCCGTAGGCAGAAAGGGGAAGGGCATCACTCAAAGTTTGTACGGGTCCTAATTGTAAGCCGAAGGCATTCAGTCCGTCCATCAAGGCGAAAACTCCTGTGAAAATCATTGAACTGCGATAAACCATCTTCGGGTTTTTGAAATGACGGCTGAAGAATGTCAGGACAATCAGGACGATCGTTAACGGATAAGCCATCACAAGGAATGGTACAGATACTTTCAAAATTTGATTCAGACCCATATTTGAAAGGATGAAACCGATGATTGTTACAATCAGAATGACGGTTTTATAGTTCAGCTTGGGGAAAAGTTTCGAGAAATACTGTCCGCAAGCAGTCGTTAACCCGACTACGGTGGTGAAGCATGCTAAAGTGAAAATGATGCCGAGAAGTACCTTCCCGCCAGTTCCAAGTAAAAGGGTGGATGCGACAGTGAGGATATCCGTTCCGTTTTCGAATGCCCCATCGGCTGCCATGCGTGCTCCCATTACACCTAAGGAAATATAAACTAAAGAAAGCAAAACACCAGCGATGAGCCCCGCTTTTACTGTATATCTCGTCAATTGTTTTCGTTCGGAAATCCCCCTTTGCTGGATTGAAGTAAGGATGACGATCCCAAAAGCCAAGGAAGCTAGAGCATCCATCGTGTTGTAGCCCTCGATGAACCCTTTCGAAAATGCTCCTGCAGCATATGCTTCGGTTGGAGCTTGGAATGGAGCATCAAGCTTTATGAAACCAACGACACAGAGAATGACCATGGACAAAAGTAGAACGGGTGTAATCCAGCGTCCCATGAAGGTCTCCATTTTTTCTGGATTCAGTGAAATGGCATAAACGATGATGAAAAATATGGTTGTGAAAATGAATAGGAATAGTGATTGATTCATTGAGTCGCCAAGGTATGGCCTGAAGCCCATTTCATAGGCAACATTCGCATTCCGTGGAATGGCTAGAAAAGGCCCGATGCTTAAATAGATGACTACCATGAATAACGTGCTGAATAGAGGATGCACACGGGCCCCGATAGTTTGTGCCCCGCCTTTAACAAGTGAGACTGCAAGAAGCACTAAAATTGGCAAGCCGACTCCGGTGGTGACAAAACCGGCAATGGCGGGCCAGAAAGAAGTTCCTGAAGATGCTCCTAAAAAGGGAGGGAAAATTAGATTCCCCGCTCCGAAGAACATTGAGAAAAGCATAAGGCCGATAAATAATGTGTCTGTTTTTTTCATGGTGATTTCTCCTTTTTTTAAAATGATAACTCCCGCCGACTGACCTGAAAAAGGCTGATTAAAGTGTTTTGTGCAAATAAAAAACTCGCCCCTGAAAATCAGGGACGAGTTTGTGCTCGCGTTACCACCCATATTCCGCGCTTCAAAGAAGCTGCGGCACTCAGTCAACGTACGTATTCATACGTGATCCATTGTAACGGCGGAAACCCGTCAAAGCCTACTGCATTTTCAGCTTTGCATCTCAGAGATGATTTTCGGATAGGCCTTGGACATCGACTTCCACCACATGTCGACTCTCTGTGGAACAGGGTTCTCATCTTACTCTTTCTCTTCATAGATTTTATAATATAAAGATAATTTAGCAAATTCAGATTATGAAGTCAACATAATTTATCATTAATCCTTTTAAAGGAGCAGGAAATTAGTCCCTCGTTGGCGAAACTTCCTATATCCAGAGGGTATTTTGAAAAATAATAGGATATTACTCCCTATTATCTTTCTAATCGCAACTATATTATAATAGAAGGCAGAACACTAAAGGAGACAACAGTATGTCTGAAAATAAAAAATTAAGCCTGGCGGATGCAGTCAAACAAAAACTGGCTCAAAAGCAAGCGGGATCAAGTAAAGATAAATTGGAAACAGGCGTTGTGAAGAAAACGAAACAGCTTAAAAGCCAGTTGACCAAAAAGCCGAATAACCAACGTAAGCGTACAGGGGTATAATCCTAATTTGTCAAAGGACAACGACTGTTCGGAGCTTATCAGAGAGCAGTTACCTTTTATGAATGAGGGTACTGCTTTTTTATATGAACGGAAAAATGGGGATTTAGTAATGGGCGGGGCAGGGTGATTTTGCATTTTTACCGTTTATAGGCAGAAGAAGGGATGATCTTCTGGTAACTATCTGATGGGTGGTAAAACTAGAAAAAACATATTTTCTCGAATATGGAAATGACATTTCTGTATCGCTTTATTAAAAACATTACAGTTCCATTTGTTTCTGTTTTAAAATTGTAAGAGTGGTGACATGTTGTTACCATATTGTTTTGCTAAAATAATATTTTAAGGTTTTGTAAATGATTTTTTAACTAAAGGAACCTATAGATTGAAGTTAGGTCTACTAGAAGGCTTATAGAATCAGTGATCATCCTTTAATTGAAAATATGAAATATATCGGGGGAATAAAGATGGACGAACGGCTGATCGGCAAAAAATATTATGAAACGATGATTGAAGATACAAGGAAGCACCCGATTCAAGCTTTGGGTGAAATGTTTCTCGTGGAACAAAAAAAGGAAAGAGCGGATTTAACCGCAATTCGATTTGCTCAAGGAGAAGTATATTTTCAGCATCATGACTATGAAGCAGCCATTTTTAAATGGGAGAACATAGAAGGGGAACTTGGTTCATGGGCGAAGAAAAACATCGCTGATGCTTATTTTGAACTGGAAATGTACTCTACCGCAGAGGATATCTATAAATCCGTCAATACGGATGAAGCGGTCTTGAAAACAGAGGTTCTTTTGCAACTTTTTTCCCTGTACATAGTGGAATCGAGAAATGACCTGGCTTCCAAAGTCGTGAAAGAAGCAGTCGAGTTTCAACCGGATTACCCGAATGTCACGGAAATCGCACGCGCCTTTTTCGAAGATCAAAAGGATTGGAACAGTGCGGTGGTATTAGCGGCCAATGAAAGTATCCGTACAGAATCAATGGGCTGGTTCGATGTGCTGAAGACGTATATCCAGCAGGGTGTTGCCCAATCGATGGATCCGGATTATTTTTCAACTGTCCTTGGTTCTCTATACACACTCGACCAGGAACGTTTTGAAAAGGTGACCGTTGCCCTTTGGAAAAATTATAAATATACGGATTCTTATTTCGAATGGCTTAGAGTGATTAATAACTTGATAGATACCATCGAATTGAACAATGCGGATGTATGGGATGATCTTTCCGTCTATTACAGGGATGCATATGCAGGTCTGTTAGAAGGAACGCACCTAATCAAAGAATTAAGTCCCGTCGTGCCAAGGTTGCTGGAAAACTGGCTCAAAATCGCAGATGGGGAGCTCTCGCTGTTTGCGGCGGCATCAGCGTTGTCCTGGAATGAAATCTTCCCGGATACGATCAATGCGCTGGTCATTCAGGATGCAGAAAGCCTGCTTTCGAAATCCCCTAAATTAGGGGGCGGACTGGAAGCGGGAGAGAAACTGTTCAATTCCATTATCCAGTGGTCTGAAGATAATGATTTAAAGGTTGGCAATAAGCTTAAATGGATGGTAGATGGGCTTAAGGATACCCGGAATTTCAATCTTCTTCTTGCAGGAAGTACAGGAAATGGCAAGACATCCTTCATTCAGTCAATCGTGGGTGAGAGCATTGCCGCTGAAGATCATTCGTCACTAGTCAGTGTCAAAGACGGGGATGATTTGGAAATCCTTGAAATTACCGATACAGATAGCAAAGTTGTCATGGAGCTAACTGATTTGGATGAAACACGCCGCCAGCGCGGGACTATTGTCGATGTGACAATCATTAGTGACTACTTAAGAAATAATCATCTGAGATTATTGGATACACCGGGGTTCAATGGGGAAAAAAGCGTGGAATCCGATTTCCAAGGCTATTTACATGGCAGTGATGGCCTGATGTTCGTCCTTGACGCCAGGGCTCCTTTCACTGGCAGCGAACGGGATCTGTTATTGGAAATTCAAATGATGGCTCCGAAACTGCCGATTCATTTCTTATTAAATAAAATGGACACGATATACAGTGATCAGGTCGCAGTCCGGATGGAAGACGAAACATGGGATAAAGTGAATGCATATTTCCCGAATGCGAAAGTATTCGCTTTCTCCAAACATTATGACAGCAGGCAGCAATTGAAGGACCTTTCAGCCTTCCTTCAATCGAATTATCAAGATGAGAATTGGAAGGAAAGAAGATCTGAAAAAATCCTGGCATTCATTCGTAAAACTTTATCTTATCTGTTAGAAAAACGGACAGCCAATGAGCGGAAATGCGAGCATTCCATCTCTTGGAATGAATCGATGGAAGTCAAACTGAATGGGGCGGTCAATCAACTGGCTGATTTGGAAAAAGAAAAAAGTGAAAATATCATAAGGTCGTATCGTCTGCTTAAGGATGAAGTGAAAAATCAGCTTTATTCTAAAATTCCTGAATTACTGAGGGATTGCTCTAAATCATTAACGGAAAGCAGTGATTTCAGCCAGGTCCATGTACAGTTAAACCAGGAAATGAATGAGCGGATTCAAAACTTCATTTCTGACAAGATCATGCCTCAATATTACCGTTCTCTTCAAGACTGGATTGCCAGTTCCCAAATGGAGTTCTCACAAAGCCAGCAGTTTATGGATGA
The DNA here is from genome assembly GCF_900156045.1 of Peribacillus simplex. Classification (GTDB taxonomy): domain Bacteria; phylum Bacillota; class Bacilli; order Bacillales; family DSM-1321; genus Peribacillus; species Peribacillus simplex_D. The sequence continues at coordinate 36,858 of NZ_FTMX01000007.1, forward strand.
GATGAGTGCCGGATTCAATGAATTATACAAAGAAGAACGGATTACGCTTGCAGGTGACTTCAGGGTATTGGATGACTGGCGCCGGGATGCCGATCGGATGACAAGCAGTATCCGCATCGAAAACGTTAATATCCTTTTGCGCAGGACTCCATCACAATTGCTGCTTAAAGGAGCAGGGAAGCTGTTTGGGGCGATACCGCAAAATAAAGCCAATATGTACAATCGTTATAAAAAATATCTGGAAAGTGAAGATTACTTGGATGTTGCGGAAATGATCACGGAACGTTTCCTTACCCAATTTGGATTGTTTGAAAAATCCTTGGATCGGGACATTTCACTTTTCTATCGCAGTTCATTTGCCTTACTTCAAAAAACGATTGAACAAACGCAGACCGAGATAAAAGACTACCAGGCTGCATTGGAGCATATGAAAGAAAATCCGGAAGTTTACCGTGACCCGATCACTTTGTTCGAGGTGAAATTAAGGCAGTTGGAGCGGCTTGAAAAAATCGAGAAAAAGCGTCTAGCCCAGCTTCAAAGAAAATAAAAAATACCGGGGAACATTTTAAATATTCAAAAATCTATTGACTTTACGACTATATCCCTATAAAGTGATAATTACGAAAACGTAACACAATATATCTCTTATCAAGAGTGGCGGAGGGACTGGCCCTAAGATGCCCAGCAACCGTTCCATTAGGAATTGGTGCTAAATCCTGCAAAACAGAAATGTTTTGACAGATAAGAGAGGGACAAGTCTGCAAAACAGCTGATTAAACCTCTCTATATTAGAGAGGTTTTTATTTTGGGATTTACACCAACTTAACTGATAAGACTAATTTGAAAACATGGAGGGAAACAAGATGAGAAGATCTATTAAAGGGATATTCATTTCAGCCATCGCTTCGGCTTTGCTTTTAACGGGTTGCTCCACTGGGCAAAGTTCCACAGAATCGAAGAAAGAAGAAAAAGTATCATTTGAAAATGTACCGGAAAGATTTGCAGATGGGGACGGAGCCAAGATCAAAGTGATCCGTAAAATTGGCGGTGATGATCATACGGCCCAATACCTGGCGGGGGCGAAGGAAGAAGGAGAAGCACTGGGATTTCAAGTGGATACATATACAGCCAATGGTGATACGGCTAAATTCCATGATGCGATAGCGCAGGCTTTGGAGGAAGATTACGACGGCTATATCATTTCCCATGGTGATGATGCAGCAACTGTGAATGACGTTCAAAAGTTGGTTGATGCAGGTAAAAGCGTTGTCACGTTCGATTCAATAAGCGATCTATCTAAAATAGATGGCGTGACATTAACCTCACAGGATGATGAAGAGTTGGCAACACTGGCTTTTGATAAACTGATAAAAGAGCAGAAAGGTAAAGCGGCTATTGCCTATCTTTGGGTGGATGGCTTCCCACCAATGGTAAGAAGAAATGCAGTCTATCAGGAAAAACTAAAAGAAAATCCTGGGATTAAAGAAGTCGAAAGATTCGGAGTGGCATCTGCTGATACTTCGGTTCAGACACAAAATGCTGTAGCCGCAATGCTGAATAAATACCCTAAAGGTAAATTGGATGCCATTTTCGCAACATGGGATGCCTTTGCCATCGGTGCAGCCCGTGCGATTAAAGAAGCGGGCCGCGATGAAGTGAAGATATATGGTATTGATGTATCTAACGCAGATCTCCAGGAAATCCAATCGGCTGATAGCTCATGGTCCTACACGGCAGCGGTCGATCCCAAGTTGATCGGTGCAGTGAATATGAGGTTATTGGCTAAAAAATTAGCGGGCGAAGATACTCCGCAAACCTATGACTTAGAGGCTTCACTTATTTCACAAAAGCAAGTCCAAGCCTCAAAAGAAGCGGTAAACATGGCAAATTTGTCTGGTATTGTCGATGGCTGGGGTGAATCTACGGAATTTGAAGAAGATTGGATGAAAGTTTTGAAAGATCATTATAAAAAGTAAAAAGAGACACTCTCTTTCCAGTGAAGGGAGTGTCTGTTCAATAAGGGGGAATGGACATGGGCACGCAACTAGAGATGAAGAAGATTTCGATTGAATTTCCGGGGGTGAAGGCGCTGAGTGAAGTTGATTTTTCCGTACAATCAGGGACAGCCCACGCATTGGTCGGTGCAAACGGAGCAGGGAAATCGACATTAATGAAAGTTTTATCGGGAGCCCATGTTCATTATTCAGGTGACATTTTCATTGATGGGGTGAGGCGGGATATCCGCTCGCCAAAAGCGGCTCAGGAACAAGGCATTCAAATTGTTTATCAGGAAGTGGATACAGCCCTAATCCCTTACTTAACGGTTGGGGAAAATGTAATGTTGAATGATATGGTCCAAAACATGGGGAAAAAACAGAGGGTCCGATGGAAAGAGCTGCACAAACGAGCCTCTAATATTCTTGAAGATATGAAAATTCGTGTCCCTTCGAAAAAGCTGGTAAGAGACCTTACCTTGGCTGAAAAACAGATGGTCCTGATAGCAAGAGCTGTTTCGACAGAATGTAAGTTCCTGATTCTCGATGAGCCAACTGCTCCGTTAAGTCATACGGAAACGACAGAACTTTTTCGAATTGTAAATGAATTAAAGCAAAGAGGCGTGGGAATCATTTTCATTTCACATCGTCTGCCTGAGATCTTTGAAATCTGTGAGGAAATTACGATCATGAGGAATGGGGAGCATGTCACTTGTCGAAAGAAAGAGGACATAACCCGTAACGAAGTCGTAGAGAATATGCTCGGGAAAACCATGGATGAACAGTTTCCAGAAGTGAATGCTTCAATCGGAGACGTCATTCTGGAAGTGAACGGATTATCAGATGCCGAGAAAGTCAAGAATGTCAGTCTGAACATTAAAGCGGGCGAAATAATCGGCTTGGCAGGGTTGGTCGGGGCGGGAAAAACGGAACTGTGTAAAACCCTTTTCGGTCATACTTCGATTAAAACGGGTGAAGTAATCCTGAATGGTCGAAAGCTTTCGTTGAAATCACCGCACGTAGCAGTAAAAAGCGGTCTGGCACTTGTACCTGAGGAACGCAGGAAAGAAGGGGTCCTCGTTCAGGAATCAGTCTCGGCGAACTTGACTGCAGCCAGTCTCGGCAAATTCTGTAAGACGTTCAGTTTCGTGGATCGTAAGGCTGAAAAGGAAAAGGCGAAGGAAATGATCGCAAGTCTCGGCATTAAAACTCCTTCAGGGGAAGCGACTGTCGAAAACCTTTCAGGTGGTAACCAACAAAAAGTTGCCATCGGAAAATGGCTTATGGCCGATGCGGATGTATACATATTCGATGAACCAACCAAAGGAGTCGATGTTGGAGCCAAAAAGGATATATTCGAATTGATTGCAAAGCTTGCAAGGAATGGGAAAGCGGTCATTTATGCATCATCCGAGCTTTCCGAAATAATCGGCATTACCAACCGGACATATGTGTTATATGACGGGAGCACTGTCATCGAACTAGAAACGAACAAAACGAATGAAGAAGAACTACTATTTTATTCAACAGGAGGAAAATAGGATGAGCATACCCATTCCTGTTACACAAACAGCGAAAGCGAAGAAAAAGCTGGAACTATTCGACTTTTTCTATAAATACGGCACAATATTGACGATTATCATTCTGATTGGAATTTTTGCCGTGTCCAATCCATCTTTCATTCAAACTACTAATCTGGTCAACATCCTGCGTTCCATTTCAATCGTGACCATCATTGCGATAGGCATTACGATATCCCTTACCGTGGATGGCTTCGACCTTTCCGTCGGCTCTGTCGCATCATTGGCCAATGCCATCGTCATATCAATGTTCGTCTGGTTTTCGCAGGATACATTAAACGCCATACTAGCTGCGATCGGCGCCTCGCTTGTCGTAGGGGCTTTGAATTCATTCATGATCGTTAAATTGAGAATTCCCGACATGCTGATGACATTGGCTACCATGTTCATTATCCAGGGAATTGCCCTTACTTATACAAAAGGGGCAACGGTTTCGCAAAATATGGTCATGCCCGACGGAACATTCGCAACAGGACTGATCAGCCCATTTTTCGCCAAAATTGGCCAGGTACCATGGATAATCCTGATCATGGCAGTCATTGTGATTGCGACCCATATCTTTTTGACATATACGAAGCATGGTCGTTATATGTACATTATTGGGGGAAATAAGGAAGCGGCGAGACTTTCCGGGATATCGGTTAATAAATACAAAATCCTTGCCTATCTGCTTTCAGCCCTATTAGCTGCAATCGGGGGGATTGTCCTCGCTTCAAGGGTCATGACCTCGGAGATCAATTCAGGTTCCCCCTATTTAATGGACGCCGTTGCAGCAGCCTTCATTGGTTCCTCCGTTTTAGGAGCGGGAAAACCGAATGCCTTTGGAACCTTTGTCGGTGCAGTCCTGATCGGAATCCTTCAAAATGGTTTGATCATGATGTCCGTTCCGTATTATGCGATGGATATCGTCAAAGGAACAGTGCTGGCCCTTGCGCTCGCGGTAACCTATTACAAACAAAAACACTAAAATGGTTTCGTCCCGTTAATCTACAGAAATCCTATAATTGTGAATTTTGAAGATTGATAAAAATCCTGTTGGAATGCAACAGGATTTTTCCTTTTAAAAAGGGGAGGGCTATGGATATAAATTTTCGCCATTTTACTTAATGATATTTATTTACACTAATATGGAGAAGCCACGATAGCGAAACTTAAAAGGGACCTTATTTACCTTTTAATAAGATTGATAATGATCTATTGTAAAGTATGAACATTCATACCCTATACTTTTCTAAAGGAGAGTGTAAACTTATGCGCGAAACCTGTGTTCCGACTGGCGTGAAACCAAATGACACTGGCTTTGGATATACGTTGTCTTTAATAGGTGGCAAATATAAAATGATCATAATGTATTGGCTGTCTGAAAATAAGGTTATGCGGCATAATCAGCTGAAGCGAAGTATCGGTACCATTTCATTTAAAACGCTAAGCATCATGTTAAAAGAGTTGGAGGCTGACGGTCTTGTCATACGCAAGGAATTTCCCCAAATACCTCCAAAAGTAGAATATTCATTATCTGAACGTGGTCTATCTCTCATTCCATTGTTAAATATGATGTGCGAGTGGGGAGAGAAAAACAGTTTGCCAGCTCAGGAGACTGTACAGCCGAAGGTGTAGCCATTTTGATTAAATCAAAAGAAGTATTTCCTTAACAAGGAAATACTTCTTCAATGAAACCGCCTATTAAAGGTTGTCAACAAAATACAAATAATCTAGTGCGCTTTTTTCCAATTCGCTTGCAGGCGGCTCATTTTCAGCACCATAAAACGCAAAGAATGAACGATAATCTGCATTACAGTATAGGAAGGTAGTTTCAAATGGAGATAATAAATGTTCAAGTGTATAGCGATATCTTCCATCTTCACGATAATCCTCTTTGTTAATCCCGGCAGAGACAGCTAAAGCAGCTTTCCGATCCTTTAATTTATCGCCTCCATTTGTACCATAAGCCCAACCATAAGTAAAAACATCGTCAAGCCATTTTTTTATGAGAGGCGGACAATTAAACCAATAAAAAGGGAACTGTAAAACAAGGTTACCATGCGATTCAATTAATTGCTGTTCTTTTTCCGCATTAATGTTTCCGTCAGGGTAAACCTTATTCAATTCGTGTACTGTATACTTTTCCGGATATTTCCTAAGTTCTTCTACCCATCGCTTATTTATGACGGATGTTTCTAGACTTGGGTGTGATACGATAACAAGAGTCTTCAAAGATTTCTCCTCCTTAATTTTATTTATGTTAAGTATAAAGTCCACCCTGCAAGTATGTAAGTATGCACTTTTAGGATAGGTACTTACCTAATGGAGAGTGTAAAGCAGGCATAAAACATCCAATCTATTAGGATATTTGAAATATTATTTATATTAATAAACTTGAATTGTTACCGTTATGGTTAGGAAATTAAAAGTGGTAATCGGTTTTCTTTCTGAACTAACGAGCGGTGAGATCAGGGCGGTCTTTAGACGACTGAGTTTGTAGACAAAAGGAGTCCATCTAAAAAAAGCAAAGTTGATTGGAACGGAAGGCGCGAGACTCCTGCGGGAAAAGCGAGTGCCTGTAGAGGAAATCAACGATTTTTGCAAACTCAATTAATATCGAGTTTGTCTGCCCTGCATTAAAAGTTATATCACTAATAATCGCGTAACAGGATGTTCTGGCTACGATATACCTTACTATTTAGGAGCAGAATCTTCTTAATTATCAGTAACGATCGTTCTTTGTCGTTCAGCTCTTTTTCTTATGGGTTTAAAGGAACCGGTAGTTGCATAAGATTTTTTTTACTTTATAATTAGTACCAGGTATTAATATCAGTTATAAAATTGATGCAATTCATAACACGAGGTGGTTATTTTATGTTCAAATCCAAAGCACGTATTACTGCGATAGGTTCTTATGTTCCAGAAAAAAGGTTAACAAATAAGGACTTAGAAAGAATTGTTGAAACCAATGATGAATGGATTGTTAAACGTACTGGTATTAAAGAGCGAAGAATTGCACATGAAGAAGAGTTTACTAGTGATATAAGTTATAAAGCTGTAAAGGATTTAATGGAACGGTATGATAAATCTGTCGAAGATGTTGATATGATTATTGTTTGTACATTTACACCTGATTTCAACACTCCTAGCGTAGCTTCTTTAGTCCAAGCAAAGCTAGGTATTAAGAATACTGGAGCTATTGATTTAAACGCTGCTTGTGCAGGGTTTACTTATGGGTTGCATGTAGCTAATGGATTAGTAACATCTGGTTTAAACAAGAAAGTTCTTGTTATTGGAGCTGATACTTTATCCAAACTTATGGACTATGAAGATCGAGCCACTTGTATTTTATTTGGAGATGGTGGAGGAGCAGTTCTTGTAGAATATGATGAAAAACAGCCAAGTTTTCTTTCTTCATATTTATATTCGGAGGGTGAAGGCGGAAAACATCTATATAGTACAAACCTATCGACACGCATAAATGGTGAAGACTTAAATGACAGCGGCAACCTTGTACAAAATGGACGTGAGGTTTATAAATGGGCTGTCACGACCGTTCCAAAAGGAATGCAAACTGTGATGAAAAATGCTGAATATCAATTGAATGATGTTGATTGGTTCGTACCGCATAGTGCAAATTTAAGAATGATCGAGTCAATATGTGAAAGAAGCGGCTTTCCAATCGAGCGTACTTTATATAGCTTAGTGGAGTATGGAAATACTTCTTCAGCAACAATTCCATTATCTTTGGAAATAGGGATAAAAGAAGGGAAGCTCAGTGGTGGTGAGAAGATTTTATTATATGGTTTCGGCGGCGGATTAGCTCAAGCTGGATTGCTTATCAATTGGACCCTATAACACTTTTTTCTGCTACTGATCAGCAGCTTTGCTCTTAGTGATATAAAGGGTCAGTTTAAGTTAACAAGGATACTAAAATAATTCAAAGACACTGTACTAATAGGTATGGTGTCTTTGAATTATTTTAAGGGATTTCAAAATCTCCAAATGGGCGAAAGTCGCCTTTAGTAAGAAATTTGGGTTGGTTAGTGATAAGTGAACAGTGCCAAAATATCATGTTTACTCCAATATTTAGTGGGAATGCTATTTACAGTAAATATCTCTGGAATTTGAGGAGGAAATTTTAACATGCTTGATGCTAAGACCATAGAAATCGTTCAGTCAACAGCACCTGTTCTCAAGGAACATAGTAAACCAATAGGTAAGAGATTTTATGAATTACTATTTTCAAAAGCTCCTGATTTGTATAATCTTTTTAACCAAACGAACCAAAAAAGAGGAATTCAACAAGAGGCCTTGGGATATGCTGTCTATGCTGCAGGAGAACATATTACGAACCTTGAAGCGATAAAACCGGTAATTAAAAGAGTCACTGAGAAACATCGTGCCATAGGAGTCAAGCCTGAACAGTATCCGGTTGTAGGTGAAACGTTGCTTCAAGCAGTTAAAGATGTGTTGGGTGACGCAGCCACAGCTGAAATCATAGAGGCATGGGGAAAGGCCTATGGCTATATTGCAGATGCCTTTATTGATATTGAAAAAAACCTTTATGAGGAAACAGAACATCAGCCTGGTGGATGGGAAGGATATCGAAGCTTCGATATCGATAAAAAGATAAAAGAAAGTGATGTGGTAACCTCCTTTTATCTAAAGCCTACAGACGGAAAACCCATTGCCTCCTATCATGCTGGGCAATACTTAACACTTAAGGCTGAAATTCCTGGCGAGGAATATACGCACATACGCCATTACAGTCTTTCGGATTCACCTGGTAAGGATTACTACCGAATTAGTGTTAAACGTGAAGATGCCGATGTAGTTGCTCCATCTGGAATTGTATCTAACTATTTACATAAACAGCTGCAAGTTGGAGATACGCTGCACTTTTCTGCTCCTGCAGGTGACTTCGAACTGGATAACACCGATTTACCCGTTGTTCTAATTAGTGGGGGTATTGGAATTACACCTTTGCTTAGCATGTTAAATAACATTATAGAAAAGCAACCACAACGTCAGGTTACGTTTATCCATGCAACAAGCAATAGTCAAACACATGCTTTTAAAGATCATCTGCAACAAATAGTAAATGAACACCAACATATAAAATCATATGTAGTCTATGGTGCACCAACAGAATTCGATCGGACCTCTGGACATTTTGATAAAGAAGGATATGTGGGTTTAGACTTCCTGCAATCTATCGTTCCATCAAAAGAAGCTAATTTTTATTTCTGCGGACCTATTCCTTTTATGGAAGCAATCAATGAGGCCCTGAATAAATGGAATGTATCGAAAGACCATATTCATTATGAAGTATTTAGTCCACTCGCTATTTTAGGAGGAAAATAAGTAAACTAAATTTGTGAATAAAAAGGATTTTTCATTGAAGTGAACCCAAAAAGTTAGGCACTTTATTTAATTATGCAGCCTTGAGGGCATGAACCGGGTAATCTACCTGGCTCATGCCTTTTAATTTTATCTTGATTCGTTGAAAATTGCAGTGATGTTTGAAATGCTCCATGCTTTCAAATTAAGAGGGGATAAACCGCGATGAATTTATAGGTTATTATTCTTTCCAAGTACTCTAATGCAGCATGTAATTATTCATCAATCGTAAAGTCAAAAACTGCACCTCAAATTGTTAGTAAGTGACTAACGATTGGGGTGCAGTTCATTTTAGGGTTCTCAGTTATCCGACACTTGATATTAATTTACTTAACACTAGCGTCTGTTTTCTCTATCGAACCAACCTCTTGTTTTAGTGCATTTTCAGCGATATTCAACTTTTTTCTCATCGGGAAATAATATAAAACAGCTGGGACAACTAACCCAATAATCCAAGCGATATCTGCCCCTTCAAAGGCCTTGGCTATCGGTCCTACATAGAATGATGTATTTATAAAAGGGATTTCCGCCAAGATTGATACAAGAAATGCCATACAGGTAATCCAATTTATTTTTCCATACTGACCGTTCACATCGAAAATATCTTTAACATTGTAACGGCCATGTCGCAGCAAATAATAATCAACAAGATTAATGGATGTCCATGGAATTAAAAAATAACTAATGAAAAAGATGAAATTCAGGAAAAAGGATAGAAAATTACTCTGACCCAGTAAGCACAATACGGTTCCTGCAACTGTTACACAGAATATCATTCCTATTCTAACTTTGGGAGTGACCTTTAATTTAATAAACGGTTCAATTGTCGTTATCGTTGCCATGAATGCCCCATATAGGTTAAAGACATTTATAGCAAGTTGTCCAAAGATGATTATAAAGAACATGATTAAAGCAAAATTTCCAAACAGGCTGGCCAAATTACCGCCAGAGTGATCAAGGAAGTTAGGAATCGCAATGGTTAAGGTTGCGCCTAATGTCATCATCCATATGGTACCGATGACAGTGCCAGCGTAACTATACCAAAATGTATGGGCAGTGGGTGTGGTTATCGGTAGATAGCGAGAATAGTCCGCAACGTAGGGGGCATAGGCCAGTTGCCATGTGGCAACCATACTGACGGCCAATAAAAACACTGGTATATCCAAATTCCCCATTGCCCAACTGCCTGCCGGGACTTGCAATTGGAAGACTATATATGTAGCTACAATATAAATGCAGAGAGACGCCCAGGACAATAATTTTTGCATTTTATGAATTAAGTTATAGCCATAAATGGTGGCCACGAAACAAAGAACATTTAACAGTATTATGCTCCATGTTTGGTCGATCTTTGTTAAGCTGCTTAAGGTTTGCGCTGCAAGCAAACCGCTGCTGGCAAAGAAACCTAAATAGACAAACATAACGAGAAACAAGGGGAAAATGGCTCCGATTACACCAAATTGAGCCCGGCTTTGGATCATTTGCGGAATTCCGAGTTGAGGTCCTTGAGCTGAATGGGAGGCCATGAAAATGGCGCCTAATAAGGTACCGACAATTATTGCAGCCAGACTCCAAAATAAATTAAGTCCTAATGTAATTGGCAATGCCCCGGTCACAAGAGTGGTAATATGCATATTTGCCCCAAACCAAATTGGAAATAAATCACGGGCCTTGCCATGGCGTTCATTTGCCGGAATATATTCTATACTGCGAGTTTCAACTTTCATCAATTTACCCCCTATCAAATTCGTTAAACTACCATGTACCATGCAAGCTTATTTTATAGAATCACTATAATTGTAAGCGTATACAGATGTCAATATTTTCAGAAAAAATAATTTTTAAGGAGATTTTCCTAAATGATCAGTGCATTCATCTATGAATTTCAATAAATCAGATCAATTATTATATTGAAAATATGAAACCCCAGTTTGAAAATTATGGAACAGTGTGTCTTCGAATGAAAAATAAAATTTTATATTTTTTGAATTGACAGTCTATTTATCATGACCTATAATTGCACTTATCAAGAGCTTGCATGGTACATGGTACAAACTTTTAGAAGGAGGGGCTTTTCATTACAGCTATCTTAACGTTGGGGATTACCGCTCAGGTTACGAATGCCATACGCGAATCAATAGTAACTGGAGAATATGAACCGGGACAAAAATTATCGGAAACAGTTTTATCTGAATATTACAAAGTTAGCAGAACCCCTATTAGGGAAGCATTTAAACAGCTAGAAAGAGAAGGGTTAGTCGAAATCATTCCAAGAGTTGGAACATGTGTGACCAAACCAACTGAAAAGGAACTAAATGAGTTATTTACTTTAAAGGAAGTAATGGAAGGGCTTGCAGCGGGTTTGCTCGCAGAAAGCGGCAGTGCTGAAGACATTAATAAACTTAAGCAAGCGGTGTCCGACATGGAGATTGCTATACAAAATTCGGATAAAAAGCTATATGTCGAGGCTAATGATGTTTTTCATTCAGTCATTCAAGAAGGAGCCAACAACTCTAAATTAAGTTACATGCTAAATTTGCTGCTCAATCAAATACCTTATAGACAGTATGTCTTTTTAACCATCGAAGATCCGGTTCGCCGTGAGAGATCACTAAAGGAACATCAGGCGGTCTTGATAGCCATAGAAAAAGGCAATCGGGAGGAAGCGGAGAAGGCAATGCGGGAGCATGTAAAAGCAAGCGGAATGCAGCTTAAGATGGACATAGCAAAAAAACTTGGTCAAAAAAAGTGATATGAGGGGGAATGAGTTTTATGAAATTCGGAATCTTTGCAAATCTTGCAGGACAGGGAAGACATGATGAGTATTATAAAGTGTTGGATGAAGCCCGTGAGCAAGCCATTTACTGTGATGAAAATGGTTATGATTCGATTTGGTATACCGAACACCACTTCGGTCATGAAGGAAACGAACTGATTTCTAACCCGATCTTAATGGGTGCCGATATTGCTGCACGTACAAAGAACATTCGAATTGGCCAAGCTGCCAATGTCGCCACTTTCTGGCACCCACTGCGTTTGGCGGAAGACATAGCAATGCTTGATCAGTTAAGCAAAGGTCGTGTGGAAGTTGGCCTGGCTCGTGGATTATACGGAAGGGAAGCGGCTAATCTAAACACTTTGGCAGATCCAGCAAATCAAGAACAAAACCGGGCACTGTTTGAAGAAACATTGGAAATTTTAAAAAAGGCATGGTCAAACCGTTTCTTTTCTCATCAAGGTGACATCTATCAATTTCCTCCTAAAGGTTTAAAGTGGAGTCACCCTATGAGTCCATCAACTTCGGAATTCATGGATATGGAAAAAGGCGAAATTGATAAAATTTCCCTTATGCCTAGACCTTACCAGCAATCACTTCCACTGTGGCAAGTAATTGATTCACCGCGATCCATTGAATTGGCTGCGGAGAACAATATACAAGGAATGTTTTGGATGCCTACCGTAAAAGAACTAAAAGGCCGTTTTGAACTGTATCGTGAAAGGGCTTCCAAATCCAGAGGCTATGAAGTACCACTTGGTCAGGGTATTGCTTTAGTACGTGATGTATATGTAGCGGAAACCATGGAACAGGCTCGTCAAGATGCGGCAGAAGCAGTATTGAACAATTATCGCTGGATTTGTCACTGGAGGGGGCTAAGCAACCTTATGGATCCGGGCGAAACAGTAAAGGAAGGACAGGAATTGAACTACGAATTCCTACATCCAAGAAATTTATTGTTTGGTACACCTGAATATGTAGCTGAGAAAATTCAAGAATTGAAGGAAGAGCTGAATTTAGAAACATTACTGCTTTGGGTGAACCATAATGGTTTGCCACATGAAAAAATGATGAAAAGTTTAAAATTGTTCACGGAAGAAGTTATGCCAAAATTCACAGAAACTAAAATGGGGGTAATGTAAATGTTAGATATTCGTAAAGTGTATACAGCTATTGAAGAAACACGTATTGAGGGCGGTAAAAAAGTAGAGAATCCCATCAAGATGATAATAACTATGGCTGTTATCAAAAACCCATGGGCTGGTAGAGGGTATGTTGATAATTTAAAACCGGAAATTGACGAATATGCACCGCAAATTGGCGAACTATTAGTTGCTGAACTATTTAAGCACATTGGTTCGGCTGATGATGTCGAAGCATTCGGCAAGGCAGCTGTCGTGGGAGTGGATGGGGAAGTTGAACATGCATCAGCTTTTATCCATACCTTGAAATTCGGTAACAAATTCCGGGACGCCGTGAAAGGAACGAGTATCTTAAGCTTTACTAATAAGCGTGGTGGCGCTGGAACTGCGGTGCTCATACCGATGGTACATAAGACAGATGACTCTGAACGTTCTCATTTCATTACATTTGAAGCTTCTATACCTGATGCACCGAGGGCCGATGAGATCGTTGTTGCTATTGGGGTTTCTACAGGAGGACGTCCTCATCCGAGAACAGGAAACAGGCATCAAGATATGGTTGAAATGGGGCTGGTTTAATGCCAACTACATTGCATGGAAAAGATTCGCTTCATTATGAAGAGAAAGGGATTGGTCAATCGCTTATCTTTATTCATGGTGTTGGTCTTGATCTTACGATGTGGGAAGAACAAGTTGAAGATTTGTCGAAACATTTCCGTGTTATCACATATGACATGGTTGGGCACGGAGGATCCGAGCATCCTCCGGGTCCTTATTCCCTTTCACAGTTTGTTGAGCAGTTAGCAGAACTAATGAATCACCTACGAATTGAGAGAAGTCATATTATTGGTTTCTCCATGGGGGGGATGGTCGCTCAGGCATTTGCATTAAAATATCCGGATAAAGTGAAAACGCTAACAATCATGAACGCAGTGGCCAATCGGACGGAGGAACAGAGGAAAGCCGTTTTAAAAAGAGTGGAAGAAGTGAAAATAACGGGACCTTTGGCAACAATTGAACCAGCCATTAAACGCTGGTTTAATCCAGAATTCTTAAACTTTCAAGAAGAAACAGTCAGTAAGATTCGGAAAAGACTTCAGACAAACGACGCTGCTTCATATTTAGCTGCCTATACACTTTTTGCAACAGCAGATGAAGATTTGTGGCCGCAGATTCACCAGATCAATATACCGACCCAAATTATAACAGGGGAGCATGATATAGGTTCAAATCCTGAAATGGCGAGACAAATGCATGAAAAGATTGTGCATTCAGAACTAATGATAGTACCTAATATGAGGCATATGCTACCGATGGAAGGATCCAAAATAGTGAACGAAGCTATTAGGTCGTTTATTGAAAGGCAAAAGTAAAGGGGTGACTCGATGTGAAAGAGCTGAAGAAATATCAGATGTATATAAACGGAGAATGGGTAGAATCATCAAGTGGTGAATATTTCGATAGTTATAACCCTGCAACTGAAGAAGCTTGGTGTCAAGTCGCAAAAGGGAATGTTGAAGATGTAAATCATGCGGTTCAATCTGCGCATAATGCATTCTTGCATTCAGGGTGGACTGATATGACATTCACAGAGCGGGGGCGCCTGGTTAGAAAGCTTGGAGAGCTGATTGCTATTCACTCTGAAGAGCTTGCGAAAGTCGAATCACTGGATAATGGGAAATTAATACGTGAAATGCGTGGTCAGGTAAAATATTTACCTGAATTTTTCTATTACTATGCAGGGCTAGCAGATAAAATCCATGGTCAAACCTTACCAATTGATAAAAAAGATATGTTCGCTTTTACATCCAAAGAGCCGCTGGGGGTAGTAGCCGCCATTACTCCTTGGAATTCCCCTCTTTATTTAACAACCTTGAAGCTTGCACCTGCACTTATAGCAGGAAATACTATAGTCATTAAACCTTCAGAAATGACTTCGGCATCTCTATTGGAGCTGGTGAAACTGGTTGAAGAAGCTGGTTTTCCACCTGGTGTAGTCAATGTCGTTACCGGCTTTGGAATGCCTGTAGGCGATACACTCACCTCCCATCCCCTTGTAAGGCGTGTGGCCTTTACGGGAGGTTCGGAATCAGCACGGCACATTGTTCGTAATTCGGCTCAAAATTTTGCTCAGGTATCACTTGAACTTGGAGGGAAATCACCGAATATCGTGTTTGAGGATGCTAATACGGATAATGCCGCGATGGGAATCATAGCTGGTATATTTGGTGCTTCGGGGCAAAGTTGTGTGGCTGGTTCACGTGCATTTTTACATGTCGACATTTACGATGAAGTGATGCAAAAACTCGTAGATCGTGTATCGAAAATTAAGATTGGTGATCCTTTTCAAGATGATACAGAAATGGGACCGCTGGCAACGCAAGCCCAATTGGAGCGTGTCCAAAAATACGTAGCTATCGGGTTAGATGAAGGTGGAAAACTTGTTTGCGGAGGTAAAAAGCCTGAATATTTAGATAAAGGATGGTATTATGAGCCCACAATCTTCGAACATCGCGATAACGATTCCCGTATTACTAAAGAAGAAATATTTGGTCCTGTGTTAAGTGTTATCCCTTTTAAAGATGAAAAAGAGGTTATTCAATTAGCAAACAGTACTGATTACGGATTAGCGGCAGGAATTTGGGTGAGTGATATTGCAAAAGCCCATCGAGTCGCGAAAGCTATACGTGCTGGAATCGTATGGGTGAATACCTATCGAAGTATATCACCAATTGCTGCAATCGGCGGCTCTGGCCTAAGTGGTTATGGAAGAGAAGGCGGTTATGAAGCGATTCATGAATATATGCAAGATAAAGTGGTTTGGATCAATACATCATCTGAACCGATTCCTGACCCGTTCATAATGAGGTAGTGAAATTTGAAGGGTAGACGCCTGGTATCAAATTGTATTAATAAGGAGGAAAAGTGAAATGAAGTTACTGGGAATTTCAGGGACGATAATAGGAACAAAGACGAAAGTTGTTATTGAAAAGGTTTTAGAGGAAGTTAGGAACAACCATCCTGATATCGAGGTCGAACTGCTTGATTTGAAAAAGTATGATGTTCAATTTTGTGATGGCCGTAATCCGTCAACATACACTGGAGATACGAAAAAAGTAATTGATATCGTTACCTCAGCAGACTTTTACATTATAGGAACACCAATATTCCAAGGGTCGATTACGGGTGCTCTTAAAAACTTATTTGATTTAATACCCCCGAAGGATTTCCGTAATAAAGTAATGGGACTTGTGGCTACTGGTGGAACCTACCAGCATTATTTAGTGATTGAAAATCAGTTGAAACCGATAGCCAGTTATTTCCGGGCATTTGTTGCACCTGGCTCTGTTTATGCTCATAACGACCATTTCAATCAACAAAACGAACTGGTTGATGAGGAAGTTTTAGAACGTATTTCAATGCTGGGTGAAGAAGTCGTTTTTATGCAAAAAGCATTGAAAAGTACTAAACCAGAGCATCAATTAAGCTAAAAGATAGTAGATTTATAAAATGAAAAAAACTCCAGCTGATAAATCGTTTTGGAATTGAGTACATTTCAATTAACAGAGCTAAGTAGCAAGGAGGGGACAAATTGCTATTAGATGTAGAAGAGATAATAAACTTAACTGATTTATCCTTCATTAAAGTCTGTAATGAACAGTATGGGATCAATAGAGGGGTTTATAATACCATTGATGCTTGGTTTTATAAACAAGGAATTAGTAACATTCTAGAAAGACGAAATAGCATATTATATTTTCTTGAATTTATTAAGCGAAACTCCGGGAATGAAAATAACCACTGTAAATTTGGTCACGGTGGATTAACGACAAAATTAGAAGAATATTATTTTCCAAGAATGGAATCGACCGTTTCAAAAATTGCCTCTAATCTTTAAAAGAATTACATACAAAGAGTGAAGGGTGGCTGGGAACATGACAATCATAGATAAAGTAGAAAAAAAGCATTTACTAATTAAAGGGGAATGGGTGGAGGCCAAGGAGTATAGTCAACTACGATCTCCTTTTTCAGGAGAAGTCATAGCTGAAATCCCCCTGGCTACAGACGAAGAGACTGACCAGGCTATCGAAGCGGCGCAAAAAGCTACAAAGGTGATGGCAAAAATGCCGGCCCATCAACGTGCGAAAATCCTTGAAACATTGGCCCATCTTCTTGAGGAGCGTGCAGATGAAGCCGCTCAAATCATATCTATTGAGTCAGCGAAGCCGGTTACAACCGCGAAGGGCGAGGTGGCGCGAACCATTGAGACGTACAAGTTTGCCGCTGAAGAAGCGAAAAGAATTCATGGAGAAACGCTTACACTGGATGCCGCCCAAGGTGGCGAAAATCGACTTGGTTACACTGTACGTGAACCGATTGGAGTGATTGGGGCCATAACACCTTTCAATTTCCCCATGAATCTAGTCGCTCATAAAGTAGGTCCTGCCATCGCCGCAGGAAATACAATTGTATTAAAGCCAGCAAGCCAAACGCCTCTATCCTCTTTGTTCCTCGGAGAACTATTAAAAGAAGCAGGATTGCCTGCAGGAGCATTAAATGTGGTCACGGGTGGAGGAAGAGTGGTTGGAGACAAATTGGTCACTGATTCAAGAGTAAGTATGATTACTTTTACCGGTAGCCCAGGAGTTGGGATTGGCATTCGCAACAAAGCTGGATTGAAACGAGTGACGCTGGAACTGGGATCCAATGCAGCAGTCATCATTGACAGTGGTGTGGATATCGATAAGATTATTTCTCGTTGTGTGACTGGAGCATTTTCAAACCAGGGACAAGTATGCATTTCTTTGCAAAGGGTTTATGCTCATGAAGAAGTCTATGATCGTTTTGTTGAAAAGTTCTTAGAAGCAACGAAACTATTAAAATTAGGTGATCCGCTTGATCCGGAAACGGATGTTTCCGCATTGATCTCCCCAAATGATGTTGAAAGAACCCTCAATTGGATTGAGGAGGCGAAACAAGATGGAGCCAAGATTGCAACAGGTGGAATAGCGGAAGGCAATATCCTTCATCCGACCGTCATATTGGATGCCGATGCTTGCTCAAAGGTATCTTGTCATGAAGTGTTCGCCCCTATCGTTTTGATTAACAAGGTTCAATCAGTAGAACAAGCAATTGATTTAGTGAATGATTCGAATTACGGCCTGCAAGCAGGGATTTATACGAACGATGTACGTACAGCACTGGATGCGGCAGAAAATTTACAAGTTGGTGGAGTCATGATCAACGACATTCCGACATTCCGTGTGGATAATATGCCGTACGGTGGAGTGAAGGAAAGTGGAACTGGCCGTGAAGGATTAAAATATGCAGTGGAAGAAATGACAGAAATGAAGCTGGTTGTCTGGAACCGAAATTAGGGAGTGGAAAATCATGGCTTATTATGCAGCAATTTTACATATGATTGATGCTGAAAAAAATATAGAAGTGCGCCCACAGCATATTGAGTATTTAAACGAACTTGATCGTAAAGGGAAGATTTTTGCAAGAGGGCCTTTTGCAGATGGCTCAGGCGGCTTGGTTGTCTATATTGCAGACACATTTGAAGAAGCACTTTCATTAGCGGAAAATGATCCCCACGTTGTACATAAGGTACGTAGACTGGAATTAAAAGAGTGGATCATTTAATAACGAAACGTTATGAGTGTTGCAATGAAATTATACCGGGAGCTTGAGACAGTTCCTTCATTATAGGGAGGGTTGCCGAGGCAACCTTTTTTTATGCATGTGCAGGTCAACTCCATAATGAAAAGATAAAGTTCTACCAAAAGGGTGTAACCATATTAATCAGACCTTACTATCCTTTGATAACTGCCAGTTGTTAAACGTGAAAGTATTGAGTGCAAAAAGGTTCAAAGAGCGAAATTTAAAAAAATGCTTCGTGAAATAAACAAGCGGGATTACACCGGTTTTATAAAAAATAGGTTTAAAAGTCTTGTCTATACAAGGCTTTTTTTGAATTATGGTCAATGGGTTAATTCTTGATATATGTATTAGTAAGATGGCTTATTGGATTGAATAATTATATGATGGAGTAGCTGCTTACAATAACTACTCTTAGTTTTAGGCTGTTTTCGCATACTTTGTTGCTATTATCAAGTAAAGCGGTGTGGTTGATTTCCCCTCCAGATGCGCTTTCCGCGGGGCAGGCGGTGAGCATCCTCGGCGTAAACGCCTGTGGGGTCTCACCTGTCCCGCTGCTCCCGCAGGAGTCTCGCACTTGCGCTCCAATCAACCTTAAATAGTTTAGTTTTTAAAAACAACAATCTTTACGAAAAGAGCCTAGTTTTAAGAAATTTAAGACACTCTGTCGAATAACTGGCTTCAATTTTTAAAAACTTTAACTTCTATAGCAGTTCCGGAAAATTAAACTGATTCCTTGATATATCAAGGTTTTCTTCGGTGTCACTCATAAGTTGCATAGTAATGCGCTTATTACTATCTTTACTTTGCATAATTCATCTCACAATATTAGGAGTAGGAAAGGCGATGAACTCATTATGATTTTTAGCGAACGATTAAAAAAAGAACGGGAAAAAAGAAATTGGTCACAAAATGATCTTGCAGAGAAGATTCACGTTAGTCGCCAATCTGTGTCCAAATGGGAAACGGGAAAAAATTATCCAAGTATTGAAGTACTCATTAATTTAAGTGATTTATTTCAAATTACGGTAGATGAATTACTAAGGAGTGACGAGGAATTGAAGGAAAAAATAATACGGGAAAGTAAGCAGTTAGCATTTCCAAAAAGGAAAATGTTTTTTGATATCGTATTTATAATAGGAGCATTTTTGTTGGTGTCTAAATTAATCATTTTTGGTCTTAATAAATTTGTTGGCACCGATATTACAATTTTAAAAAGCATGCCAGCTGTATCGAATTTTTTACCATTAGCATTGATGGTTATTGGTGGTGTAGGTTCAGACTATTTGAAAGATAAATATGTAGATTGAACGGAACCTGCGTATAAAACTGTATAATGAATCACAAAATGGACTATTTTCCCCTTTATATTAGGGGAAGGGAATACTTTTTGATTGAACATGATCATAAAAGAACAGAACCTTTGAATTTCAGGCTCTGTTCCTATTTGTTATTTGAACTTTTGCACTTCTTCTTTTCCCTCGAATTTGTTATCTTTCAATATGCCGATTTCTTCAATATGGTTTCGTGCCGTTTCATCCCCTAATTTATAGATGAGGGCATAAAGTCTTTTCATGGCTGCATCGTATTTATCATTTGCCCGGTCATGATGATAGAGAAGGTAGGGCACATGTGAACGGGCATATGCCTCCAGGTCATCTGTCCGGTGTTCCTCCAAGCATTGTTTCAATTCTGCAAGTTCCTCATCAGTTGCGTGTATAGTGAAGCTCGGATTCTCTTCAAGTTTTTGTCCGAGTACGTCGCCGCTGACCAAATCGACATGGTATGTCTGTTTTTCCTGCATCATCCTGCACATCATCCTTTCAGGCGTTTATCTATTCTGTACCACTATTTGTAAAAAGTTAATCATGAACGTAAACATTTTCTTAATGAAAAAGATAGAAAATAGAGGTATCGGATTTCTTATCAAATGGTTTAAGATGGATTTACAGAATATTATGGAAAAGTGAGGAGTGACATAGTGAAGAGGTCAATCATGGTTATTTTTTTTGTGTTGATTGCTTCAGGCTGCGTAACAAGGAATTATGATTCCAATATGGATTTAGGGAAAAGTCAGTTGAATGAGGAAAATTATTTAGAAGCCCATGAGGCATTTGAATTAGCTTATAAAGAAGCAAAAACACCGGAAGCAAGGGAGTTAATGGATCTTTCAGGTTTTCTGGCAAGTGGGATGAAGAATTACGACGAACAGGATTTTGGTTCGGCCAAAAGCGATTTTGAAAAAGCAACGGCATATAAAGCAAAATACCGGGAAGGTAAACAAATGGTTTCAAAGGCGGTGGAAATGCACCCGGTATCAGACTCCGCCACGATAGAAACTGTAGAGGGGAATGACGAACCGGCGGCGAAAGCAACTGAGGAAGGATCCAAAGTAAAAGATAAGGCGGCACCGGAAACGAAAGGCAAAGGAATCAAGGATTCGGTCAGTACATTAAGTAAATCTCAGGCGGAAAAGCTTGTGAAGGATTATGTGGACATGGAAAATTTTTCTAATTTAAATATCGAATATGATCATGATTCCGAAAAGGGCGATTACATTTTTCATGTGTTCGAGGTGGATGAACCTAGTCAGAAAAGTGGCCACAAAACCACTTGGGGCTGGTATGGCGTGAATAAGAAGAATAAAGAAGTTTATGAAGTCATGTAAGGATAACTGAATGGTCGGATTAAAGGCCCCTGTAGAGGCCTTTTTATTTTGTGGCGCGGCAAAGTACAGGATTCGATAAAATTTTATAATTTTTGTAAAAAGATCACCTCATTCTTTATTTTCTTAAGAATTTTTTAATATTTACTGTTTATGATTGAGCCAAGTAAAGGACAATCCTAGGAGGGATAAAGATGGAGAATTATAATGGTGATGAGCAAGTCAAAGTCAAGGCAGAACGGAAAAAGGGTAAATCTCTTTGGATAACCAGTCTTGTTTCCGGAACGGTTGCTTCTATGGTTACATCGTCTGTATTTCTATTTGGCGGGGATTTTATAGATCAAGGGAAAAGTTCAGTGAATGAGGCAACCGAAACGGCAGGTGTACAGCAAACGGAAAGTGTTGAAAAGGATAAAAGTGTCACGGCGGAAAAGTTATCGACAAGTACGGATTCAAATGATAGGGCAGAGATGGTCGAATCAGCATCCAAATCGATTGTAGGGGTCGTGAATTTACAGGAGATGCAAAACCAGAACCCTTACCAGCAGCAAAGCACGGAGAGCGAAACGGTTGAGAGCGGCACTGGCTCAGGGGTCATATATAAAAAAGCTAATGGGAAAGCCTATATCATCACGAACAATCATGTTATTGAAGGAGCTAAGGAAGTCGAAATTTCATTGTATGATGGACAAAAGGCAACGGCAGCGGTTGTCGGCGCGGATGCTTTGACAGATTTAGCGGTTTTGACAATTGATGCCTCGAAAGCACCGGAGGGAATTAAATTCGGTAATTCTGATAGCATGCGACCAGGTGAAGAAGTATTGGCAATTGGCAACCCACTTGGACTTGATTTTTCACGATCGGTTACACAAGGGATCGTCAGTGCGACCGGACGCTCCATTTCAGTCGATACCTCGGATGGGGAGTGGGAACTTGATGTCCTTCAAACAGATGCAGCGATCAACCCCGGCAATAGCGGCGGTGCGTTGATCAACACCGCTGGGGAAGTGATCGGCATAAACAGCTTGAAGATTTCCGAAAACGGCGTGGAAGGCTTAGGGTTCGCCATACCGAGTAATGATGTGATTCCGATTGTTACGGAGCTGATTGAAAACGGAAAAATCACGCGTCCATATTTAGGAGTCAGCTTGGCCAGTATGGAAGAACTGCCGCAATATTATATTCAAAATGTTCCTGAAGCCGTAAAGTCCGGTGTCATGGTGACGAGTATAGAAGCGGGATCGGCTGCGGCGAATGGAGGGCTTAAGCAACAGGATATCATTGTTGAGATTGATGGAACGAAAATAAATACTGCCGCTGCATTAAGGAAGTATTTATATACAGATAAGAAAATCGGCGATAAAGTAAAGGTTAAAGTATATCGGGGTACTGAAGAGAAAACGGTAACGTTAACCTTGCAAAAACCATAGAAAGTAGTTTGCCCCCTGATTATTAATCAGGGGGCTTTTAATTGGAAGTCGAGAAGTTTTTAGTAGTATAGAAAAGGTTAATATCGGAAAAATAGATAGTGTATTTGCACTGTTTTTCAGATTTCAAATATAGTCTTTAATACCTAAAAGCTAATAGTGGCGCGTTCTATTTGTCAAGGTTTTCATTGTAAATATGTTAAAAAATAGAAAAGATTTGACAAATTTGTGAAATGTCATAAAATAGAAAGAAAGGGGATGAAATTATGGAAGCTAATCAGAAGATGTTAGATGCAGTGAAATGGGTATCGGGCACAGGTTGTGTAATCGGAATTATTATTTTTGCTTTAAGTTTCTTTGTAAGCGATTACAATAAAGATTATATATTTACCGCCGTTGGAATCGCCATCACACTAAGCGCAGCTGCAATTTTTCTAGTTGGTATATTTTTTGTCCTAACAGAAGAAATGGTAATGAAAACACATAAAGGTGAAATTGTACAGGAAACGACTAAAATCATAAAAATGAAAACAAAGGCTAACACTCAAACAAAAAGAAGTACGGAATTCAGTAACTAAAACGAGGAATATAGCATAATGAACTTGCATTCTATCATCAGATTTACTAACATGGATGAACGCCTGTCTAAAGAATTTGAGTATACGTGATCCGAATGATTGAATGCGCTTTCATTTCGTGAAGGACTTGGATTAATTATCAGTTGGATACCTTTTAATTCAATACAATATAATGCACTCGTCATGTACCAAAAAAATATTTCAAGAAACCCTTTGTATTTAAAATACATACGATGTGCTTGGACATTCAAACCAAACTGCCTGAACGCCAGGAAGTTTTCACTTTGCATATTGAACTATATCCACGAGAAAAGGACACTTTGTAAAAGTCCTTTTCTCGTGGATTTTTTATGCCTTGCAGATACAAAAGGGATGCCGTTGATTTTTGAGTAGTGAGTTTCCAAAAGCCAAAGTTTATTGAACCACCACATGTACTTTTTTGTGAAATGGTTTTTGTCCTGTCCTACTGATATTGATTGATAAAAAACTTGACTAGTTGTAGCTAGTTTGCTTGACCCCTGAATTACTTCACCCAAGACTACTGCTAAACGGCTGTTTACGAATATGAAAAGTCAATAAGTATTGCGGGGAGAATAAAGCCAATTACATTTCGCACTCGTTATTTCCTTATATATATATAATATTGACCAGTGTAGAATCATAAGGGTATTGAAGCATGGAAAAATCATCTTGTACAATGCGGCCACCATTTGCCAACTTCCATGGCCCAGTGAAAAAAATCCGCTATAAATCATGTTCTCCAACGATATATACCTAATTAGCAGGATAGGTAATATACTTCATAATCTTTATAAGTCTTGAGGCAATAAACGTGGTGAATATAATGTGGAAATTTTATATGATTATATTAGAATAATATTAAATGGAAAGTGACCGATACTGTCAGCAATCCTGTACTAATAAGTGAATTTTCCATAGGTAATTTATTAAACAATTATTATATTTCATTTGCTGAAGATTTTCGAACATTTCTGTTCATTTACCATCTTCTTACTGCTCTTTATTGAACTTTATGTGACAGATGTCACTTTATATTGTCTTTTTTTACACTTGGGATTAATATTGGTATGTCGGGTTTGTGAACATGGTAACACTTTGTCCGAATAATTACCAATTGGAATTTTATTATGTAAGAAAGGGGTAGTACTATGAAAATAAAATGGGCTCTATTAACTATACTTTTTACAATTGCCACTGTACTAACCGGTTGCGATAACCCATTAATGGTCTTGGACCCTAAAGGGCCAGTAGCTGCAACACAAGCAGATGTTATTATGATTTCGATATGGACAATGTCCTTTGTCGTCCTTGTCGTTATGGTACTGTATATCTTCATGATAATGAAATATCGTGCTTCCAAACAACGTGATGATTATGAACCGCCTCATATAGAAGGAAGTAAGGTTCTTGAAATAATTTGGGTTGCGATCCCAATTTTGATCGTCGCTTTCCTATCCGTTGTTACTGTTAAAACAACAAATGAAGTTGAGGCAACACCTAAAGGGTACGGAGATCAAGAACCTTTAGTTATTTACGCTTCATCTTCCAACTGGAAATGGCATTTTAGTTATCCGGAAGAAGATATCGAAACAGTCAACTACCTGTTTATACCTACTAACCGACCAATCGAATTTAAACTTTACTCATTCGGTCCAATCTCAAGTTTCTGGATTCCGCAACTTGGAGGACAAAAATACGCGATGTCTGACATGGTTAATACGTTGCACTTAGCAGCTGATGTACCAGGTGAGTACATGGGTCGAAATTCAAACTTCAGTGGTTCAGGTTTTGCTCAGCAAACGTTCAACGTTAATGCACTGTCAGCAAAAGAATACGATAAGTGGGTAGATGAAATTAAAGCTACTGCTAAACCGATTACTGAGGAAAAATTCAATGAATTATTAAAACCTGGTCATGTGGGACAATCCACTTACACTGGAACTCACTTAGAGTTTTCACCAGCTCCTGAAGGGGAAAATGCTGGTCATGACCACGGATCTTCTGATACTGAAGAAAATGATTCCAAGGATTCACACGAGGAACATTCAGAACACAGCAACATGAATCATGATAAATAAGAATTAATTTCGTTCGATAAAACAACTAGGTTTACAAGATAAGGAATATTTTCCTGAAAGGAGTCACAAAAGTATGGATTACTTTGATCGATTTGCCGTACCTCATCCAAGTCCTGCGATTTATGCATCCATGGTTGCCATTGGTTTAACCATGATTGCGGTTGTTGCCGGAATTACCTATTTTAAAAAATGGGGTTACTTATGGCGTGAGTGGTTAACAACGGTTGACCATAAACGTATAGGTATCATGTACATCTTGGCAGCACTACTTATGCTTTTCCGTGGTGGCGTCGATGCTCTTATGATGCGTGCTCAAACGGCTATTCCAGATAACGGTCTTTTGGATGGACAGCATTATAATGAGGTATTTACAACACACGGGGTCGTCATGATCCTGTTCATGGCTATGCCATTTATCATTGGGTTAATGAACATTGTTACACCATTACAAGTTGGAGCGCGTGACGTAGCATTCCCACGTCTGAACGCAGTAAGCTTCTGGTTATTCTTCATGGGGGCAATGCTATTTAACATCTCTTTCGTAGTCGGTGGTTCTCCTGATGCAGGCTGGACATCTTACTTCCCGCTGGCAAGTAACGATTTCAGTGAATCAGTAGGTTCGAACTATTACGCGATTTCACTTCAAATAGCAGGTATCGGTACATTAATGACTGGTATCAACTTTATCGTAACCATCTTGAAAATGAGAGCACCTGGCATGAACTTAATGAAAATGCCAATGTTCACATGGTCTATCTTGATCACAAACTTCATCATCGTTTTCGCTTTCCCTGTATTGACAGTGGCACTTGCGTTGATGACAATGGATCGTCTATTCGGAACTCAATTCTTTACGATGGCCAATGGCGGTAGTGATATGCTTTGGGCGAACTTGTTCTGGGTTTGGGGACATCCTGAAGTTTATATAGTAATTCTTCCAGCTTTCGGTATTTACAGTGAAATTATTTCGACATTTGCACGTCGTAACCTGTACGGGTATAATTCGATGGTTATCTCCATGGTGGCTATTTCTACACTATCTTTCATTGTATGGGCTCACCATTTCTATACAATGGGTCACGGTGCAATGGTTAATGGTATCTTCTCGATTACCACGATGGCAATTGCCGTCCCGACTGGTGTTAAGATCTTCAACTGGTTGTTCACACTTTGGAAAGGTAAAATCGTATTTACCGTTCCAATGCTATACTCTTTAGCTTTCATTCCGATTTTCACGCTCGGTGGGGTAACAGGGGTAATGCTTGCCATGGCAAGTGCTGACTACCAATACCATAATACAATGTTCTTAGTAGCTCACTTCCACTACGTATTGATTCCAGGTACTGTATTTGCCGTACTTGCCGGTTTTACGTACTGGTGGCCAAAAATGTTCGGTTTCATGTTGAGCGAAAAAATTGGGAAATGGTCGTTCTGGTTCATTATAGTCGGCTTTAATGTAACATTCTTCCCGATGTTCATCACTGGTTTAGATGGGCAGGCACGTCGTATGTATACGTACTCTGAATCAACAGGGTATGGTCCATTGAATATGCTCTCTTTCGTTGGAGCGATTGGCTTGGCAATAGGTTTTGCACTTATTGTGTACAATATCTATTGGAGTACTCGTTATGCATCAAGAAATATTTCGAACGATCCATGGGATGCGCGTTCTCTAGAGTGGGCTACACATACACCAATCCCTGAATATAACTTTGCAGTTGTACCAACAGTTGATTCTACAGAAGCATTCTGGGATTCAAAGAAAAAAGGCTTCAAATTATTTGGCGGTAAAGTAGAAAAGATTCATATGCCAAATAACAGTGGCGTGCCGTTTATCATGAGCTGTATCTTCTTCGTTTGGGGATTTGCATTGGTATTCAGCATGTGGATCATTGCAATCATTGCAACGATCGGTATCTTTGCTTGTATGATTCACCGTTCATTCGAAAAAGATCACGGACGTTATATCTCTGTTGAAGAGATCGAAGAAACTGAAAATAAATTGCGAGGTGCTAAGTAATGAAAATAGATAACTCGCTGCCACTAGAATATAGCACGGAAGAAAATCGCTTAAAGATTTTTGGGTTCTGGATTTTCCTTGGGGCAGAAATAGCTCTTTTCGCTACACTGTTCGCCACTTATTTTGTATTAGTTGATGGTACTGGAAATGGTCCAACAGGGGAACATCTTTTTAAAGTCCCAACCCTAATGTTTCAAACAATCTTTCTTTTAACTAGTAGTTTTACCATAGGTCTTGGAATTAATGCAATGAGACTTGGCAGGCAGAAAGCAACGATTGGTTTCTTCATTATCACCCTTATTCTTGGTTTAGGCTTCTTAGGAGTCGAAATTTATGAATTCGTGGAGTATGTACATGAAGGAGCAACGATTCAAACAAGTGCTTTCTTATCTAGTTTGTTCACATTACTAGGTACGCATGGAGCTCACGTTACACTTGGTTTATTCTGGGGAACCTTCATCATCTTGCAAATTAAAAAGCGCGGTATGACTCCACAAACAACAAACAAGGCTTTCATCTTTTCACTTTACTGGCATTTCTTGGACGTTGTCTGGATTTTCATCTTCAGTTTCGTCTACCTGAAAGGAATGATGTAATATGAAAGAATTATTCCCACGGGGTCAAGTTATGGGATTTGCTTTTTCGCTAGTTCTGACTTTGGTCGCACTATCAGTTATTGTGTTTGATCTCTCGCTTAAAATGGCTGTGATCATCCTACTTGTTACAGCTTTCATGCAAGCAGCACTTCAATTTGTTATGTTCATGCATGCAGGAGAGTCTGAAGATAAAGCATCGATTTACACAAACGTTTATTACGGATTGTTCGTTGCATTGGTTACAATTTTCGGTACATTGCTAACAATGGTTTGGGGATATCAATAATCCATTCCGGAAAAACTGGGCGTCTTGATGACGCCCGGTTTTTTTGTATTTAATTAATAATATATCGCTCTGTCCACTTCATACTTTGTGGATGAACCCACCATGTTTAGTATAACCATTCCGGAACATAATATTTATAATGGAAAAATTTCCTGATTTCGAAGCGTGGCGGTGCGTTCAAGTGCAATGTTTTACAAAAGTAAAACGTTAATAGAACATACACATTTTCTAAGAAAAACTGTCAGACCTTTTGATATAATAAGCGATATAAGTAATTTATAAACGTTGCGCAGATGATAAAATTGACATTGCCGGTCTTGATATTGACCATCTTCTTAAGTTTGTTAAAAATATTGGTTTCCTGTCTTCCAACCGATGCAGTTAATTGGATTATCAGCAAATTTAAAATACACTCAGAAATTAGTGACGAGAATGCGATCGTAACCTTTGACGGAAAACGTTTGGAAGGTGAAGAAAAAATACAAGTCATTAATTATTTTATTTACGCTAGGTTTTTGAAAAAAAATCATATATTCCCAGGGAACGAGCAATTGTTTTTACATCCAGAGAACAGTGGGACCCCATTGGTCATTGATACTAAAAGAAGCCCAAAGGATGTTAGGTTATTTGTGTACATTTACAATGACCACGTGGATGTAGTTAAACAGTACAAGAAGAAAGTCATTTCTTATAGTCTGCTTTCAGATAGCCTCCAAGAGCGTTCCGTGCCATTAATAAGAAATTTAGTTTAATAGAAAAAGACGGTCTCTTTAAGGACCGTCTTAGACTGTAGACAATTTAACCGTTAATTTCCACTCCAGGCACTAGCTTTCCGCGGGTGGTCCCGTGAGCCTCCTCGGCGCCTTTGCGCCTGTAGGGTCTCCCTTGGACTCGCTTTTCCCGCAGGAGTCTCGTAACCTCCGTTCCAATTAACTTTATATAGAACCCTTTTGTCTACAAACTGAGACCATTTTTAATGCATTTTTTAAAAAATCTAGTAAACAAACTGACGTCTTAATTTTAGTATCTTTTGAAAAAAACAATTAAAAGTGTTTTTAAGTAGGAGGGAATTGCTGCAAGAGGGTCTTTAATCGTGCATATGAAAAATATTTTGGATAGTATTTGTATTTAAGGTAATAAAAAAGCAGGTATCTATTGCGATGCCTGCCTTTTTATGCCTTCCATTGTTTTTCAACCTGATGAAGCGCTTGTTGTAAAATTACTTCATGATCTGTATCCGGTTTAGTAAGGACGTTAGTTTGATAAGATTTTCCTTGAAAATCAACTGTTACTGTAACTTTTACCATTATGCATCTTTCCTTTCTTATTTCAGAATTAAATGATGTGGTTGTACCTATTTCTTTAATACCCGTTGCAGAGGATTTTTCAAACATTTCAAAAGCGGTAAAAACTAAAGAATTAATATTCAAAATTATCTGATATTTTTAGGGGAGTGTCAACACTTTTTTTTACCACCATATTTCTGGGCAAAATACAAAACGACCTGGCTTGTAATCATGACAGCCGGGTCGTTTTTGTAAATGAACTATATTCATATTTTAGTCAAGATAATGCCGATCAATGCTGCAAGTACGCCGGCAATTTGATAGTTTTTTAGTTTTTCCTTGAATAAATAACATCCTGCGAATACGACAACTAAACAGTTCAGGCTGACGACAGGGAATATGATGCTTGCGATGCCGGTGTTCAACGCAAAGAAATAACATCCATAGCCTATAGTGCTTAAAAGGCCTACTAAGGAACCGATTTTGACTTCCGGTAGCTTGATTTTTTCCTTTTTAAAGGCCAGAGCCGAAAGAAGATAAAGAGTTCCGCCTCCATACATTGATACCAGGATATCAAGGGAATTTAAATGAAGACGTGTTGATGTCGTCATAAGAACCCCGAGTACACCAAAAGATAAAATGGATAATAATGTGTGCATCATCCAAGGGAAATATTGATGGTTACCTTTAGCATTGGGTGTATACTGAATGACTAATGTAGCGAGAAACATGCAGACGATTCCAGTCCATTGCAAAGTAGAAATATGTTCGTGAAAAATTAAAGCTGCACAGAGAATGGGGAATATTGCATTCGCTGCGATTAATGGAGATGTCAAGCTTGCCGGCCCTTTTTCAAAGGCGCTTGCCATCTGAATATTACCATTAGCGTTCAGTACCCCAATGGCTCCACCAAGCATGATGGACAGCCAGTTAAACTGTAAACCATCCACAAATAATCCATAAGATATGGCCAAAATAAAAGCTGAAAAATAAAAGAAAAATTGGATATGTACTTTTGAGTAACCCTTTCCGCTACTCCATTTAAAAATGCTGTTATTGATTCCGAAACATAAACTAGTGATGAGGGCTGCAAAAATCCACATTGACGTAATCTCTTCCTTCATGTAGGATAAACTTCTTCTACATTTTAAGCTGAATGCATGCAGGAATCAAACCAAATTTAAAAAGTATGATTGACAGATCAGATATTTTTTTCTATATTTACTATGACAATTTTAAAATATTTCCCGATAAACGGGAGAGGTTCATAGCATCACCCTCTTAAAAAAACTATGGCTTTGATATTTTTCGCGAATCAACCATATCTTTGAGGAGATATGGTTTTTGTTATATAGAGGCCCATTTTATGAATCTCCCTGAAACGTGGGATTAGGAGGACTTTTAATGTCTGGAAGAAAAGAAGAAGAATTAAAAAAAGATATCACGCTGCTTGGGAATCAAGGAACAAAATATACATTCGACTATGCGCCTGAGATCCTTGAGTCATTCGATAACAAGCATCCGAACCGGGATTATTTCGTCAAATTCAATTGCCCGGAATTCACTAGCTTATGTCCGATAACGGGCCAGCCGGACTTTGCAACCATTTACATCAGCTATATTCCAAGTGTGAAAATGGTGGAAAGCAAATCTTTGAAACTTTATTTATTCAGCTTCCGCAATCACGGTGATTTCCATGAAGACTGCATGAACATCATCATGAATGATTTAATCGAATTGATGGATCCAAAATATATTGAAGTCTGGGGCAAGTTTACACCTAGGGGCGGAATTTCCATCGACCCTTACACGAATTATGGGAAACCAGGTACGAAGTATGAGGAAATGGCGGATTACCGCTTGATGAACCATGACTTATACCCGGAAACCGTGGATAATCGCTAAAGAATAGGAGAGACAATGGGCAAATGCCCGTTGTCTTTTTTAGTTTTTTAGCCATTCTCGATCAGCGGTTTTGTTGTTTTGTCCTTTTTAAAAATACAAATGTCCTTCAGCAATGGAATTTACACTTGATTGTTTCGGGAAAAAGCGTAATAATAAGGAGAGATAATTTTGACAGAATATTTACGAAAATAGGGGTTGTCGAGATGAAAGTTGCTAAGTTTGGTGGAAGTTCACTTGCGTCAGGTGAACAGTTGAAAAAGGTATTCGAAATTGTTGTTTCTGATCCAGAGAGGAAGATTGTAGTCGTTTCGGCTCCGGGGAAACGCAATTCCGATGATATAAAGGTGACGGATTTATTGATTGAAGCTGCGGAACAGCAGCTGCGCGGGGATAACGGAGAGCATTTGATAGAAGATGTCGTATCCCGCTATGCGAGCATTGCTGAAGAACTGAATATATCCGAGAGTGTCGTCACTGGGATTCATGAAAATTTAATGGCACTGTTGCATGCAGACCAAACTAACCCGAAGCGCTATTTGGATACCTTGAAGGCCAGTGGCGAGGATAATAATGCGAAGCTGGTCGCAGGTTATTTCCAAAGCCTTGGAGTAGAGGCGCAGTATATAAATCCGAAGAAGGCTGGCTTGATCGTAACGGATGAAGGTGGATTTACCAAGGTGCTGCCAGAGTCTTATGATCGGTTATATGCTCTGCGTGATGAGCCTGGAATCATAGTATTCCCAGGGTTCTTCGGATATACGTTAGATGGTGATGTTTTAACCTTCTCAAGAAGCGGTTCCGATATTACTGGTTCGATTCTTGCGAATGGGGTCAAAGCTGATTTGTATGAGAACTTTACGGACGTGGATGCCGTTTATGCGGTGAATCCAAATGTGGTTTCCAATCCAAAGGGAATCCGGGAATTAACTTATCGTGAAATGCGTGAGCTTTCTTATGCAGGTTTCTCGGTATTTCATGATGAGGCGCTG
This sequence comes from Peribacillus simplex, assembly GCF_900156045.1. GTDB lineage: Bacteria > Bacillota > Bacilli > Bacillales > DSM-1321 > Peribacillus > Peribacillus simplex_D. The sequence goes on from NZ_FTMX01000007.1 coordinate 69,247, forward strand.
ATTCCTGCATTCCGTGCGGGAATACCTGTCCATATTCAGAATACGAACAATCCGGCGGCACAAGGGACCCGCATTGTGAGTACACGGGATAATACGAACGGGCCGGTTATTGGCATTGCAAGTGATAAAGGATTTTGCAGTATTTACATTAGCAAATATTTGATGAACAGGGAAGTTGGTTTTGGCCGGAAACTGCTGCACATCCTCGAAGATTATGGAGTTTCATATGAGCATATTCCATCAGGCATCGATGATGTGACGCTTATTCTAAGGCAGGACCAGATGAAGGGTGAGGCCGAGAAGAAAATCATTTCACGAATCAAGAAAGAGCTTCATGCTGATGAAGTGAATGTTGAGCATGATCTTGCCTTGATCATGGTTGTAGGGGAAGGAATGCGCCATAATGTCGGAACAACGGCAAGAGCGTCAAAAGCCTTGGCCGAAGCGAAGGTGAATATCGAGATGATCAACCAAGGCTCTTCGGAGGTAAGTATGATGTTCGGTGTGAAAGGGCATAACGAAGAGACGGCAATTCAGGCATTATATCACGAGTTCTTTTGAGTATGATAGTTTAGGGACCTCCTTTTAGAAGGGGGTTTTTTGTGATTAATCTTTTAGTCATTACATACGGCTAGTGGACTTTTCATCTGGTTCTTTATGATAGTGGCAATGACCGTGGGGGAATCATTCCAAGCTAACAGACGCGCTGTAGGGTTCAGGAAGCCTGTCTTAATTCAATACCCATTCATCAAGTGGCTAAAGCAATTTGAGGGGAACGGAGTCGACGCTCTTGAAACGGATAAAAAGGGGCGTCCAACCTCTGAATACTTTTCTTTCACCAAATCATAAATGAAAGAGATGTCAATGGCGAATCAAGTTTACGGGCCAAATGATTCACTTGCACAAATTGATTTAAAGTAATCACTTCGAGTTGACCTTGCTGAATAGAATCATGTTTAGAAAGCATCCTTATCATCTCAAGTTTAATACTTCTATATCATACAAAAAAGAATGTAGGAATAAGTTCTATCTATATGTTAAAACAAAGTTGATTGGAGTGTAAGGTGCGGGACTCCTGCGGGAAAAGTCTAGGGGAGACACCACAGAGGATTAAGCCGAGGAGGCCCCCGGACCGCCCGCGGAAATCGAGTGCCCTACGTTACAATCAACGTTCAAATTGTAAAAACCATAAAAAAACTGTAGCCAAACTCGATTTTCATCGAGTTTGGCTACAGTCTGAGCCTCCAGTTGAGAATTGAAGGTCTCTCTTTTATATTAGTCCATAATGGTCAGTATTTGATCGATCTCTTTCCTTGGACGTGGAGTGGGGATCATATCGGGATAGCCGACGTGAAGGCTGCCGACGATCTTCTCGCCGGGTTTCACGCCTAAAGCTTCACGAAACTCCATGCTGTGTATCATGCCGTATGTTTCCCATATCATCCCGATTCCTTTTTCCCAGGCAAGTAGGCTGAAATTCTGGATCAAGGCACTTGTAGCCGCATAATCTTCTTCACGTGTCATGGGATTCGGATTCTCTTCCATGATCACCGCAACAAACATCGGTACACCTATAAGTTTATTATATCCTCGCTCTCCGGCCGCTTTTTTCTTTTCAGGGTCCTTCTCTTTGCCTACCATGAAAGCACTGGTTGCTTCCGCGAGTTTTAAACGGCTTTCACCATGCACCACGACGAAGCGCCATGGTTGGGTCATTTTATGGTTCGGTGCCCATGTAGCAGTTTCCAATAAAGATTGGATGGTATCAATAGGAACAGGAATGTCCTTAAATCGTTTGATGCTGCGCCGTTCTTTAATGATATCTTCCAGTTTCATGATCATCCTGCTCCTTTAATCATATATGTAAGTTTAATAGTTGAAAAAAAATAATCCCCGGCTGCCTAATATGCTTTCAACGTGAATAAATTACTTGAATAAAGAGGGGGCAATATTCTAGTGACTTGCATTCGCTAATGAGCATATAATTTTACTAGGCACAGAGAAGCCGGGGCGACATTGTAGCTATGTACAATATCAAAAGGGTACGATAAGAGAATATCGTAATTGCTTATCAAATTTCAGAGATCGATAATGAAATTGAAAATCATTATCAATTAGAATTTTCGCTTATTTCGTGTAATTTGTCAAGGGTATTTATTAAAAAAAATTCAATATATTTACCAATCCTTTATAATAGTTAATATCTTTTAAAAAATCTGTATAAAAATGTATAATGAAAGGATGAAAAGATGCTATCTACATATGAAGAATCGAAGGGTGTCATAGATGAAAAATTTGTCCTCATTTCTTAAGCCATACTGGCTTTTGATCATTCTTGCTTTATCCTTAATGATTGTCGAGCTCGGGGTAGAGCTGTTACAACCTCTATTTATAGCAAAAATAATTGATGATGGCATTTTGCAGAAAGATTTATCGGTGGTGATTAAATGGGGAAGTGTCATGGTTGGACTTTCCGTTTTTTCATTCCTTGGCGGGATCGTTAATTCCTTTACGGCATCACATGTAAGTCAAAGCTTTGGACATGATGTAAGGAAAAGCCTTTTTGGTAAAATACAGGCGTTTTCTTTTGCGAATTTGAATAATATCCCTACTTCCTCGTTGATAACAAGGATGACGAATGATGTGACCCAACTTCAAAATACGGTTTTTATGGGCCTGCGTATCATGGCAAGGGCGCCATTGATCGTAATCGGCGGGGCGATAATGGCGATTACGGTCGATTTGAAACTATCCCTTGTTTTGGTCATTTCAATTCCAGTTCTTGTCTTCTTCCTTAGATGGGTGATGAAACGAGCGGCCAAGCTGTTTAAGCTCGTACAGAATAAACTCGATAATGTCAATGGCGTCATGAGGGAAAACCTGATAGGCATGCGATTGATCAAAGCTTTTCTTCGTAAGGAGCATGAAATCGGCCGATTTGACGATGCGAATGAAGAGTTGAAAAGAAAGACTGTGACTTCCCTTCGTTTAATTGAAACGACGATGCCTGTGTTGATGCTTGTCATGAATGTGGCGATTCTGATCATTCTCTGGCTTGGAAGCGAATTTATAACAACGGGAGATATACAGGTAGGGGAGGTGGTGGCGATTGTCAACTATGCCACGAGGATTGCGGCATCCCTTTCCGTTTTTTCATGGCTGATCATGGTCATTTCCCGTGCGAAGGCTTCAGCGGAACGTGTGACGGAAATATTTGAAACTCCGATAGATATTGATGAAGGCAAGGCGGAAAGTAAGAGTGGGGACATCAATGGGGGAGGCATCAAGTTTCTGGATGTATCTTTCCGCTATCCTGGAACCGATACCCCGATATTGAAAAACTTGAGCTTCTCCATCGATCCTGGAGAATCGCTTGCCATCATAGGAGCGACAGGATCAGGGAAAACATCACTGTTTCAGCTGATTCCGAGATTATACGAAGTTGAAAGCGGCTCCATTCGAATTGATGACCAGGATGTGAAAGATATTCCATTGAATTCGCTGCGGAAAAGGATCGGCTATGTACCGCAAGAGGCCCTGCTATTTTCAGGAACCATAAAAAATAATGTCGCTTGGGGAAAAGAAGATGCCACGATGGAGGAAATCATGACAGCGGCCATGCATGCCCAGGTCCATGAGACCGTAATGAAACTTCCGAAACAATATGAAACCCAGTTAGGGCAAAAAGGTGTGAATCTGTCCGGAGGGCAAAAACAACGCTTATCGATTGCAAGAGCATTGGTGCGCAGACCTAAGATTCTCCTTCTGGATGATAGTACGAGTGCGCTGGATTTGAAAACGGAAAGTAAATTGCTTGCCGCTTTAAAGGACTATACATGCACAACGCTCATCATTACACAAAAAATCAGTACAGCCATGGAGGCGGACAAAATATTGTTGCTGGAAAGCGGTCAAGTAATTGCGCTGGGGAAACATCAGAATTTGATGCAAACAAGCGATCTTTATCGAAAAATCGTTCACTCACAGTTTGGGGAGGAGGGGATTTCTCTTGAGTCCAAGAACATCTCCCGATAAGGCAAGGACTAAACCGGTCAACTCCTGGAATACGATAAAAAGGATCATTCCCTACTTAGCAACGAATAAAAGCCTGCTATTTTGTGTCCTTTTCATGGTACTGATAAGCTCGGTTTTGGGATTGCTTGGCCCTTTTCTAGTTGGGATGGCCATTGATGATTATATTGTCACAAGAGATAGCGGGGGGCTGATCAGCCTTCTTTTCGGACTTCTCGGGGTCTATATATTCTATTCCTTATCCATGTGGCTTCAGAATTATTGGATGATCGGAATCGCTCAGGATACGGTTTATGCAATGCGCAATCAATTGTTCAAAAAGCTTCACCAGTTGTCCATTCCCTTTTTTGACCGGCGTCAGCATGGTGAATTGATGAGTAGGGTCACGAATGATATAGAAAATGTCAGTTCCACTTTGAATAGTTCAGTCATCCAGATTTTTTCCAGTGTTCTGACACTGGTCGGGACAATCGGAGTTATGCTGTATTTGAGCCCTTTATTAACTGTTTTAACCTTATTAATCGTTCCTCTTATGTTCTTCGGTCTGAGATGGATAACAAATCGGACGGGAAAGCTGTTTAAACAACAGCAGAAGAATCTTGGAGAACTGAATGGTTTTATAGAAGAAACGATTTCAGGACAACGGATCGTAAAGGCTTTTTCACAGGAAGATAAAGTGATCCGGGATTTTGTCATCAGGAGTGAAAATTTAAAGAAAGCTGGTTTCTTATCACAATCATACTCTGGGCTGATTCCGAAATTGATGAATTTACTGAACAACTTAAGCTTTACGGTAATAGCCGCTGTCGGCGGGTTTTTGGCGCTGAGTGGCATAGGGACGGTTTCCATCGGGGTCATTGTCATTTTCACCGAGTATTCAAGGCAATTCACCCGTCCGCTCAATGACCTCGCTAACCAATTCAATACACTTCTCTCGGCTGTTGCCGGTGCGGAGCGGGTTTTCACCATACTTGATGAAAAAGAAGAGGAAGTGGATGAGAAACAGGCCTCTGAGCTTCGTGATGTCCGTGGTGAGGTGGAATTTGAGGGTGTTTCCTTTTCGTATAATGATGAGGAGCAAACGATATATGATGTTGATTTCCGTGCGGAAAAAGGGGAGACCATCGCGCTTGTAGGTCCCACTGGGGCAGGTAAGACTACGATCATTAACCTTATTGCCCGTTTTTACGAGCCGAACAACGGCCGGATATTGATTGATGGCCAGGATATCCAACAGGTGACGAGGTCCAGTCTCCGTAAGCACATGGGCTTCGTTTTACAAGATTCTTTTTTGTTTCAAGGTACGATTCGTGAAAATATCCGCTACGGTCGACTGGATGCCGAAGATGAAGAAGTGGTGGATGCAGCGAAGCTTGCCAATGCCCATTCCTTTATCATGAAACTGCCGGATCGGTACGATACCATCTTGAATCAGGATGGCAGTGGGATAAGCCAGGGACAACGCCAGCTATTATCGATTGCCAGGGCTATTCTAGCCGATCCCGTTCTCTTGATTTTGGATGAAGCGACAAGTAGCATAGATACGATTACAGAGCTTAAAATCCAGGAGGCTTTACACCGTTTGATGGAGGGGAGGACAAGTTTTGTCATTGCCCACAGATTGAATACAATTCAGCAAAGTGACCAAATCCTTGTTCTTGATGAAGGAAGGATCATTGAAAAGGGAGCCCATGAAGAATTGTTGCGGCAGAGGGGTTTTTATTATGAACTGTTTCGCCGTTCATTAAGGGGAAACCAGATTGGATGAAGAAAGAATGTGTGCCGTCAGGGCGCACATTTTTTGTGTTGGTCCCCATTATTAGGATATTAAACTTGGGGATTGCATTCTATTCATATAATGAAAAACCTTCTAAAAAATGTGGATTTTTCACCCAATACGGTTTTATAAAGCGTGAAAATCACCAATTCCATCTTGGTGGGAACCGAGGGAATTATCGACAAAATAATGGGAAATACTTTACAAATTGACTAATTTGCTATTGCTAAAAAACCTTAAGGTAACATATAATTCAGAATATATATAAAATTCTTTAAATTTAATGGGCTAGGGGAGAAATATTGCCCTGGTCCCTTATGAATGAGGTTTTTTATAGTTGCAACCAGTTCAATAGAGAGGAGATGGAAAAAATGAAAACGCTTAAATCTGTCATTCTTTGGGGGATCATATCTGCGTTGGGTGCGGTGAGTTTTGGTTTCGTCGCGCTAAACCGGGGGGAAAGCATCAATGCCATGTGGATTGTCACTGCAGCACTCTGTGTTTATTCAATTGCATACCGCTTTTATAGTAAATTCATTGCACGGAAAGTGTTTGAGCTAGATGACAATCGCCAGACTCCATCTGAAGCGAATAATGATGGGAAAGATTATGTTCCTACAAACAAATGGGTGTTGTTTGGTCACCATTTTGCAGCGATTGCCGGAGCTGGCCCTCTCGTTGGTCCCATCCTTGCAGCGCAAATGGGATATCTGCCAGGGACACTATGGCTTGTAGTCGGAGTTGTATTGGCTGGTGCCGTACAGGATTTTATCATTCTCTTCGGTTCGATGCGCCGTAACGGCAAATCATTGGGAGAGATGATCAAGGAGGAAATTGGACCGATTACAGGCTTGATAGCGATGATCGGTATCCTGGGTATCATGATCATTTTATTAGCGGTTCTTGCCCTGGTTGTCGTAAAGGCGCTAGTGGGAAGTCCGTGGGGGATGTTCACGATTGCCTCGACCATACCGATAGCTGTGCTTATGGGCATTTACATGCGCTATATAAGGCCTGGACGGGTTGGCGAAGGATCGATTATCGGAATCATACTATTGATGCTCGCGTTATATTTCGGTCGCTTTGTATCAGAGAGCGCAACATTGGCGCCAATGTTCACTTTCAATGGGGAAACGATTGCCATCATGTTGATTGTATACGGGTTCGTTGCCTCCGTTTTGCCTGTATGGATGTTATTGGCACCGCGTGATTACTTAAGTACATTCTTGAAAATCGGTACGATCATCGGACTTGCACTTGGTATCTTTATTGTCATGCCGAGCCTTGAAATGCCTGCCGTCACTCAATTCATCGATGGAACAGGACCCGTATTTTCCGGAAACTTATTCCCGTTCCTATTCATTACGATCGCTTGTGGGGCGGTATCAGGTTTCCATGCACTCGTTTCTTCAGGAACAACTCCTAAAATGATCGAACGTGAATCCCATTCACGTCCAATTGGATACGGGGCGATGTTGACTGAATCCTTTGTAGCCATCATGGCGATGATAGCAGCTTGTGTACTGACTCCTGGTATCTATTTTGCCATTAATAGCCCGGGTGCCGTTGTGGGAACGGAGCCAGCACAAGTGGCTGCCACGATATCCGATTGGGGTTTCATTTTGACACCTGAGATGATTACCGGACTTGCTGACGATGTAGGGGAAGAGACCATTATATCCCGTACTGGAGGGGCTCCAACCTTTGCTATCGGCATGGCCCATATCTTTTCGCAAGTGATTGGCGGATCATCCCTGATGGCGTTCTGGTATCATTTCGCGATCCTGTTCGAGGCATTGTTCATATTGACCACCATTGATGCTGGAACCAGGGTAGGGCGTTTTATGATACAGGATATAATCGGGACCTTTTACAAACCTTTTGCCGAAACGAATAAATGGCTGCCCAATATTATTGCGACTGCCATTTGTGTAATCGGCTGGGGGTACTTCCTTTATCAAGGGGTCATTGATCCTCTTGGCGGAATCAACACCCTTTGGCCATTGTTTGGAATTGCGAATCAAATGCTTTCCGCCATTGCGTTGCTGCTTGGGACGACGGTCCTTTTCAAAATGGGCAAAAAAGCGTACACATGGGTCACTCTTGTCCCTACTACATTCTTGTTGATAGTGACCATGACGGCTGGGTGGCAAAAGCTGTTTCACGAAAACCCCGCTATTGGCTTTTTGGCACATAAGGATAAGTTTAAAGCGGCCTATGATAATGGGGAAATTCTTGCTCCGGCAGCTAACCTTGCCGAGATGAAACGGGTTATCGTCAATGATTATGTGGATGCTGCCCTATGTGCCATCTTCATGATCGTGGTGATCACGGTCCTGATTTCTGCAATTAGGTTATGGATAAAAGTCTTGAAGAACCAGAAAATAGATTTACATGAAACACCGTATGTATCAAGGACGTCATAAGGGAGGGAAGGCAATGTTGAAAAGATTGATTAAAATTCTCAGCTACAGAAAGCAATTCGTCAGTTTGCTAGTCGGCGTGCCAAGTTATGATACTTATGTGGCGCATATGAAAATGCATCATCCTGAAGACCCTGTGAAAACCAGGAAAGAATTTTTCTGTGAAGCCCAGGATGAGCGGTATAATGCTAAGGGTGGGAAAGTGTCTCGTTGTTGCTAACTGAATATCTTTTGAAGGGCCCTCATTAGGAGGGCCCTTTTTTTGCTCGCTAGAACTTTAATTCAATATTAAGCGTCATACATCACAACTCTGAGTATAGAAAGGAAAGCCAATAAGGAAACATTACTTCAAGAGGAATTGTTTTCGATAAGCTAAGATTACCCTCTTCATTCAATCACTGAATCTTAAGCTACCTGCAGGTACCATTGCAAAAGCATATGAACCATATCAGTTTCCTATTGTCTATGTGATTTTTCGGTATTTGTTTCGGCATTATTTTAGTGTAGTTTGTTAGTATGTCCTTGTGTAGTAGCTTTTTGTAAAATTGCACAATAGCAACCTAAAAAAACTAAAAATTAAAAATTATCAGTCTAAAAGCGGTAATTTTTCACTATTAAATGAGGAAGGGTTTTGGTCTGTAAAAATAACAACAGGATTAGTTATACTTTAAATTACAAGGTTACTACTTGTTGATTACTATGATAAATGTGGTGATTAAAATGCTTACAACTAGAGAATATCGGATGGTAAGAGAATTACTCCAAACGGTAAATGCAATTCGAATCAAAGATTTATCGGAAGAATTTTGTGTTAGTGTTCGAACGATTAAGAACGATTTGGATAATGTGAGAAGTTGGTTTAAAGAACAGGGAGTAACCTTTCACTCGCAACCCAATAAAGGAATATGGATTGAATGCTTAGAAGTAGAGCGTATATACTTGCGAAATAAAATGGAACAAATCGGAAAGTCAGAAATGTATCCAGATCAAAGCATCCGTGTGCACTTAATTATAGGGTACTTACTTATTCAACCTGGCTACGTAACTGCACAAATGTTAGCTGACTATTTAGATGTTAGTAGAAACACAATTATTAATGATTTAAATCTAGTGGATGAATATGTTAAACCGTGGATTGTTCACTTAGAAAGAAAGCAGCGATCAGGTTATCAATTAGTAGGAGAAGAGAAATATATACGACTATTATATGAACATATTATTAGAGAAGATTTAAGTCATGATAAAATTTACCAAATCATCATGTGTATTTTAAACGAAGAGGAAAATCAAGATGTAGAGTGGGCTTTGGGAGATGGCTTGTTATTTAGTTATAACTTAGCAATGAAGTATATGCGCAAAGAGCTTAAACAAATAGAAAAAAACCTACACAAGCAATCTGAATTAATTACCCTTTTAATAAGGTTGATGGTTTCTGTTACAAGGCTGAGTTTGGGTTATTCATTAGGTAGTTATCGATTATTAAAAAGAGATAAATGTACAAAGCCACAGGAGAGCTTTTTGCTCAAAGTGATGGATAACATTTTCGAAGAAGCAGAATTAGCGTTACTTGAAAGTGAGTTTTTATACATTTCAGGAGGAATGTTTGAAGAAACGAAGCAAATTGATAGTACGTATGTAACCAAACAAATTATTCGTTATGTGAGTGAAAAGGAAAATATAAATTATGACAATGATATGAAATTGTATAGTAATTTGTTAGCTCATTTATCGTTGCGCTTACAAAGTGGAACGACATATCTTGAAGAAATAAATCCATTCACTAATGAAATTAATAAAAATCACTCTACATTAATCCAAGCAATTAAAGAAGCATGTCAATTTTATTTAGGGAATTATGTAATTTTGGCTCAGGAGTCATTTTGTGCGTTTATCGCTTTACATTTTCTCGTTTCCTATGAAAATAAGTTAATTGATAAAAGGAAAAAAGCAAAAGCGATATACGTGTGTGCTACAGGGCACGGTGTAGCGAGACTTATAAAAAATAAAGTGGAACGGGAAATACCTGATATTCACATTTTTGCTTATTGCTCAATTATGGAAGTGGACGAAATATGCAAGAAAGAACAAATTGACCTAATCGTTAGTGTTTTCCCTATTGAAGCTAATATACCTGTTATAGTTGTAAACCCTTTGCCGACAAAAAGTGATTTAAAGTCAATAAAAAAAGAAGTTGAAGCAATTATTAGTTGTGAATACAGACAGGTAGACAATTTTATAACAAACGAATCTTACGAAGAAAGAAATATGGAAAGCGAGGCTATTAGCCAAGAAATCATTGTAAAGGGATACGAAGTTTATCAAGAAATAATCTTTGGATTTTTCAAAGAAGCAGATCAACAAAATAAAAGAAATGCTTTAATGATGCACATTTTTTTAATGGTGCACCGCTATTACTTTGGTAAACAATATGACTATTTTTCTTATTCTAATGAAAATCTTAATGAAAAAGACGAACGGACAAAACAAAAATTGCAAGAAATTATGGAAAAAAATAATCTACAACTTAACGATGCAGAATTAACAGCATTATTACAATATTTTAAGTAAGTAGGTGAAAAAATATTGGTCGAAGCAATAATCATTAAAAATGGCTATGTCGTTGATCCGGAAGTGTCAAAAATTCAAAAAAGAGACATAGGGATGTTAAATGGTAAATTTATCGATCCTACCATTATAGAAAGCTATGGAGCTGATATAAGTTATATTGATGCAAATGGATCTTATGTAGCGCCAGGGTTCATTGACATTCATACCCATGTTTTTAAGGATTATACCACTTTAGGAATTGAAGCTGATAAGGTAGGTATCAACCAAGGTGTGACGACAATTATTGATGCAGGAAGTGCTGGTCTAGATAACTATGCAACGTTTAAACAGAAGGTGATTAACACCAGTAAAACAGAGGTTCTCGCCTTTCTGAATATTTCTACAAAAGGTTTATGTAATGAAGGAGGAGAACTTGCTAATCCAAATGATTTAATGGCAAGTGAAGAAGCGCGCAGTATATTCAGAACAGAACCATCTTTAGTTGGTTTAAAGGCAAGAATGAGTGGTTCAGTTGTTGGAAATAACGGATTATATCCTCTCCTGCACGCAAGAAAATTGGCAGATGATTTGCATGTTCCTATCATGGTACACATTGGCAATCCTCCCCCACTAATTGAAGAAATCCTGCCAATGCTGAGAAAGGGGGATATTGTAACACATGCCTTTCATGGTAAACCCAAAAATAAGATTATTACTCCGCATCAGGAATTAACTTCAGAAGCAATTAATTGCCTAAATAGAGGTGTTTTGTTTGATGTTGGACATGGGGCAGCTAGTTTCAGTTTTAAGACATTATCAATTTATAAGGAAAAATACAACTATCCTTTTTCAATCAGTAGCGATCTTCATGTAAGAAATTACGAATCACCTGTAGGGAGTTTAATGCAAACTATGTCTAAAGTTAGAGGGCTAGGTTATTCATTATTGGAAGTTGTGGCAGCAGTAACTATGGAACCAGCAAAAACACTTCATCTTACCGAACAAGGTACATTTGCTTCTGGTACAAGGGCAGACGTCACTCTTTTCTATGAAACGGATGTTTGCATGGAACTGAAAGATTCGGAAGGTGAACCAATGATCGTAGAAAAAGTGATTGAACCTTATTTGACTATACGAGAGGGAAAGAAGGTCTATGAAAGCAATGTTGGAACTAAATCACAAAGAAATTAAGCAGATGATCTTAAAAAGTGATGATGAAGAAAAGTGTAGAGAAATATTTAATAGATTACAGGTATTTATAAGAGAAAATGAGATGCAGCCAACAGATGTGCAGTGGCTTTCCCTTGTATCACATGTAACAGCAATGGTTAATCGCAGTGTAAATGGAGAGGTAATACAAAGTTTTCATGCATCGCTTTTTTCAGAAGTATCACCTGCATCAATTGAAATGGCCGAAAAGGTTTGTGGATGGCTTACTAGTTTACAAGTAGACGAAAAATATCTATTATCTATTCACTTTGAAAATATTAAAAATAATAAACAATAGGAGGAATACAGATGAATCAAGTAGTTATTGTTATAGGGGATCGTCTAGGAAAAGGACAAAATGTTGGTAAAGGAATTGAAGCTGCGGGCGGGAAGGCGATTGTCATCGAGGGAGTCACTGCTGATATGAAATTGGGAGATGTAATGAAAGCGGAAAATGCTGACATTGGTATATCATTTTGTGGAAGTGGCGGTGCTGGTGCTATAACGGCACAAAATAAATATGGTTATAAAGCACGTTATGGAATGAAATCAATACAAGAGGGTAGAACAGCAGTTCAAGATGGAATTGAAGTGCTTGGTTTTAGTTTTATGGACCAGAAAGAGCTTGGTGAAGAAATAACTAAAGAGCTCATTAGACTAAGGAGTGAAAAGTGATGATTACTAAGGAAATGAATATTCAGGTAGCTTCTTCAGGTCACACAAAACAACAAGCCATTGGTTCAGCACTAAATCAAGTAAAAAAAAAATAGTACAAGATGATTCACAGCTCATCATACGGCTTGAGCCAATCAATGTCGACGTCATTGAAGCATTCGAAATTACCTATACCGAGCACTTCTTATTCTTTTTCTTTCCTAAAGAAAGAAAAAAATACAGATATATGTTGGATGTTAAAGTAAGTGTATCAATAGTAAATGTCAGTGAAATACAGCATGAAAAACAAATTCAAAAGAATGCCTTACCAGAATTTATAAAATACAAAATAAGGCAGTTTAGGCAGGTGAAATAATGGAAACGTTAACAATTTTGTATAAAGCGGTTTTAGTGGGAGCGTTAACAGGCTTTGCAATCGGAGCTGGGGCTGCCCGCATGTTCCATACACCGAAAGTTCAAGGGTTAGGATCTTTCCGTACTTTAGGAGAGTTAAACTCATGTGCAGGAGATAGTGTTTCACATTTCACATTTGGATTGGGTTTCTTTTTCAAAGCATGGGCATCTGCAGTTGGAGTCGGTGCAATAACTTCTGAAACGGATCATCGTGTGTTGCCGCATTGGACAGCAGCAATTGCATTAATGGGAAAAAGGAATCCTGAGGAGACGTTGCACAATCCAAAAAAAATGGGGATTATTGGTGCGTTCGTTGGGGCGGTTACTGTGGCGTTTTTATGTACCACGGCATCAGCGATTCCTGAGTCTCTACAAGTCGTGGCCATGAAAGTACTTGGTCCGGCAGCCAATTTACTTATAGTTTATGTGATGCCAGCGATATTCTGGCTAGCTGCGATTGATGCTGGGAAACGTACAGGATTTTGGGGCACACTTTTCGGGGGAATTGCACAATTAATTATGGGTAATGCCGTTCCTGGGGTTGTTTTAGGGATCTTGCTTGGAAAAGGCGTCGATGACCTAGGGTGGACACGTGCACCAAAAGTGATTTTTACGACGATTATAATATTATTTGCATTAAGTGCATTTTTCCGTGGAAGTGATTTAACTTTACTTACTCAAATGGATATTAATCATCCAGAATGGTTAACCAATTTACACAAACTGGTTGGACAAGAGGTGAAATGATCATGACAGATAATAAAACTATTAATTACAATTCATTTTGGTATGCGGACTGGGCTTTTCCGTTCTTCACAGCATTGTTGGCAGCAGGAACATTTACTGCTTGTCATATGTATGTAGTCCATGGTGTTGGGGCTTTTAATGATATCGCAGTTATCGCATTATTAAAAGCTGGTCTTGATGGTGGAGGTTATGGCGCCGCCGCGGCATTTGGCGCTAGTTTCTTATTTGCCAGAGTATTAGAAGGCCCGCTAGTTGGGATTTTGGATATCGGCGGTGCGTTAAATACTGGGGTTGGTGTTGGAATTCCTGCTATCTTACTTGCTGCCGGAATTACAGCTCCTGTTTATAATTTCCCTTTAGCTATTGCAACAGGATTACTTATTGGTTTAGCTATTGGATATATCATTGTTGGTATTCGTAAAATATCGATTAAATCCGCAAGCTCGACGTTTGGTGCGGATGTTATGATGGGCGCAGGAAATATGGCCGGCCGCTATTTTGGGCCACTAATTATTATCTCTGCTTGCCAAGCCTCTTTACCAGTTGGGTTGGGATCTATTATTGGCGCGTTATTATTTTACATCTGGAATAAACCAATAGCTGGTGGTGCGATTTTAGGAGCGATGTTATTTGGCGGATTTTTCCCGCTGCCACTAGAGTAAGGAGTAAGTATGAATATATATGAACAAATTGGGCTCAAAAAAGTGATAAATGCTTGTGGGAAAATGACACCGCTAGGTATATCAGTTGTGAATGATTTAATCGCTGAATCGATGAAACAGGCGCTACAAGATTTTGTCGAGATAGATACGTTAATTCGCCATACAGGAAAAATAATTGCAAAGCATACCGATACAGAAGATGGTTGTCCAACAATGGGGGCGGCAGCTGGCGTGGCAATAAGTGTAGCCGCTACCATTTCTAAAACCAATTTACATGTTGTTGAACAGCTGCCATTTTTTGAAGGAACGGCAAATGAAATTATTATTCAAAAAGGGCATACAATACACTTTGGGGCAAGTATCAAACAAATGATTGCGCTTGGTGGTGGACATGTCGTTGAAGCCGGGTACGCAAATCGAGTCTATCGGGAGCACATTGAACAATCAATTACTCCCAATACATCTGCATTACTCTATGTTAAATCCCACCATTCAGTTCAAAAAGGCATGCTTCCATTAGAGGTTATGATTGATATTGCAAAGATACACAATATACCTTTAATTGTTGATGCTGCGGCCGAAGAAGATCTGAAAAAATATATAAAACTAGGTGCGGATATGGTCGTATACAGCGGTGGAAAAGCACTTAGTGGACCCACATCTGGATTTATTTGTGGAAAAAAAGAGTGGATGGAAGCATGTCGTATGCAATACAAAGGGATTGGCCGAGCAATGAAGGTGAGTAAGGAAGCGATGATTGGCTTAATCATCGCTCTTGAAAGTTATGAATCGCAGTCCGTAGATCCTGATATACAGAAAGAAAAAATGATTAAGTTATGTAATGTTCTAGAGACAATACCGGGGATAACAACAGGAATAGAACAAGATGAAGCAGGACGTCCTATTTATCGTGCTCGTATCCAAATTGATGCCACAAAGACAGGAATTGCTGCTAATGAATTGAGCGAAGCGTTGAAAAAAAGCAATCCTGCCATCTATTTAAGAGATTACAATGCTGCTTCGGGTGTTTTACATGTCGATCCCCGTCCGTTATTTGAAAGTCAAGAGGATATTGTTGTTGATGGAATAATAAGGATAATTGGAGGGGGATAAGTAACATGACAAATAAGCAAGTAATTTTCAACGTATTAGCTAAAGATTTAGTGAACGCAAAAGAACTTATTAACGTAGCTAATGAACAAATTTTAGTCGGATTAATGGTGAAAGATTTCCCATCAGAAGAAGAAGCTATTGAAGCGGTATTATCATTTAAATCCGCAGGCATCCCTGTTTCTGTTGGATTGGGTGCTGGAGATCCAACTGTTTGGAAAAGTGTAGTGAATGTTTCAACAAAAACAATCCCAGACCATATTAATCAAGTGTTCCCTGCAGCAGCTTATACCCTTGGAGCATTACAACGATTGGATGCTGAACATACAGTTGTTAATGCACTTATTGAACCGAGTGGAATGGCAGGTGAAGTATATATTACAACCGGACCAAAAAGTAAGGAATTAAGAGAAAAGGTATCGTGTGAATTGGCGGCAACTATCCTAGCGGAAATTGGCATTCATTCTGTTAAATTTTATCCGATTGATGGTGATAGCCGATTAGATGAAGTTGCGTTAATGGTAAGAGCTGCAGTGAAATCTGGAATTAAAATTTTTGAACCAACTGGCGGAATTAATTTAAATAATGTTCAAGTGATTGTGCAAACATGTTTTGATAATGGTGCTGAATTAGTTATACCTCATCTATATACATCAATCATTGATAAAAAAACCGGGAAAACTGAAGTGGAAAACTTGGAAAAACTTTTAAATATAGAATGGGAGTAAGGTTTTCCAACTGTATGGGACTGAAAAACACCTGAGTGAAATCTAAAGAATTCATCAGTCATTATTATCCTGGGAGGGGACAAGATTATTCAGAATACAGTGGGGATTTAGAGGGAGTGCTAGCCAATCCTTTACTTATAAATACCTATTCATACCTTGTTGTGGGAAATGCAAATACTCTCTATAGAAGACAGTGGATTATAGTAATGTACGGCCTTTTCCCGATATTCTTCGGGGAAAGGCTATTGCTTTTTCTTTGGAAAACATCAGGAAATAAATCCTTTATTAGAAATTAAAATGTACTTTTCGTGATAAAAACGCACCAAATATTTGTTACGCTTTATCTTTTTCTACTTTCTCCTTCCACTTTCCCCCTTCATTCTTAGCCGGATAATTCTGCTTTATCTCGGCTTCTTGTGATAAGAAATCAGACTATAAAAATTCCCTTTAAACGGTATATATATCAAATTATTTAAATGTAGTTTTTGTGGTGTTACAAAACCTCACATGTTTTCGCGAAAAATAAAAATTAAGTTGAATTTTTAGAAAATTAAGTATATGATAAAAAACATAACATAATAGTGTTAATAAACATAACATATATAAAAAACAAGGGGGAAAAAACAGTATGCAAATGGCGGATTCGGTATTCATGTTTTTGGCGACGATGATGGTTTGGCTAATGACACCAGGGATTGCCCTATTTTATGGAGGGATGGTAAAAAGTAAAAATGTCCTGAATACGGCAATGCATAGTTACATGCCACTGGCTGTCATTTCGATTCTTTGGGTGCTTATTGGATATTCATTATCATTTTCACCTGGTAATACATTTCTAGGCGGTCTGGACTGGGTTGGGTTAAAGGATGTAGGCTTTGCACCTGGACCATACAGCGAAACAATTCCTCATAGTTTGTTCATGTTATTCCAAATGACTTTTGCCGTGTTAACAGTCTCGATCATTGCAGGTGGCATTGCCGAGCGGATGAAGTTTTCAGCATTCCTGATTTTTACGATCCTTTGGTCTTTATTCGTATACGCTCCCGTTGCACACTGGGTATGGGGAGGCGGCTGGTTAGCGGAATTGGGTGCGCTTGACTTTGCAGGTGGCAACGTCGTCCATATTTCTTCAGGGGTTGCGGGTCTGGTTTTAGCGATCATGTTAGGTAAAAGAAAAGAGTCGGGTGACAGTGCACCACATAATCTTCCTTTAACATTCCTCGGAGGTTCATTAATTTGGTTCGGGTGGTACGGCTTCAACGTCGGAAGTGCATTGACAATCAATGAAGTGGCGATGAATGTATTCGTTAATACAGCAGTTGCAGCAGCTGCTGGTATCATAGGCTGGCTGATCGTTGAGTATATGGCTAATAAAAAGGCAACATTGCTGGGTGCGGTATCCGGAGCCATTTCTGGCTTGGTAGCCATTACACCTGCTTGTGGATTCGTAACCAC
The DNA here is from genome assembly GCF_900156045.1 of Peribacillus simplex. GTDB lineage: Bacteria > Bacillota > Bacilli > Bacillales > DSM-1321 > Peribacillus > Peribacillus simplex_D. The sequence continues at coordinate 87,005 of NZ_FTMX01000007.1, forward strand.
TGCCTCTTCCATCATCATTGGTGTCGTCGGCGGTGCCGTATGTTTCTGGGGCGTATTCTTCCTGAAGAATAAACTGGGTTACGACGATGCACTTGATGCTTTCGGATTACATGGGATCGGTGGGACATGGGGAGGCATCGCCACAGGTTTGTTTGCGACCACTTCCGTAAATGAAAGCGGGGCAAATGGTTTATTCTATGGCGATTTCAACTTATTGTGGAAACAGCTTGTAGCGATCGTCGCGACATATATTTTCGTTGCCGTGGTCACTTATATCGTTGCGAAAGTCATAAACCTTTTCGTGCCGTTGCGTGTCAGTGAAGAAGATGAGTCAATGGGGCTTGATCTTACACTTCATGGAGAAAAGGCTTATCACGAATCAATTTAAAAGGGGGGGCTCATATGTCCGAGGTTTTAACGAAAATAGAAATCATTACACGTCCAATCAAGTTTGAGCAATTCAAAGCGGAACTTGCAAAAATAGGGGTAAGCGGAATGACAGTTTCGGAAGTAAAAGGAACGGGTCTTCAGAAAAGTTATGTGGAAACATATAGAGGCAGAAATCGTGAAATGTCATTGCATGACCGAATGAAAATCGAAATCGTCGTGTGTGAGGTGCCAGTTCAGGATGTTGTGGATGTAGCAAGGAAGTTCTTGAGTACCGGTAAGCCTGGGGACGGTAAAATCTTCATATATGAATTGGCGAATGTGGTGAATATCCGGACCGGAAAAGAAGGTCATGATGCGTTAAAGAATGATATCTGATGCTGTGATTAATTCGGCCGTATGTGCCGGATACAGTAGATTGAGGAAAGGGAGCTGAAAATGGGGAGACTGGTCCGAATTGTTAATGCGAAAAAACAAAAGATCGTTAATACGCTCATTTCAGAGGATGTATATCAACCTGATGACCGACCCTTTTTATTGGAATTGCCACTGAAGAACTTAGAAGAGATATTATCCCTTCGAATAAAATCCTCGTTTCAAAATCCCCGTTTTAAAAAATAACCTTTCAGCCGTTATCCAATAAAGGGAGAGCGGCTTCTTTATGCATTGATGCCCAACCTCGGTTATGGAGATTATATGTTAGGTATAAGGAAGCTTTTTTCTAGAATCCCCCATGGAAATCAGGGCGCTTTCCAACTATAATGAATAAGGATATAAATTTAAATACGATTTTTTTGCTTTTTTTGACGTTTTTCGCTTAGTTACTTCCATTTTTCTTTATTTTGCGAAACGCGAATTCAAAAAAATGTAAGTTTTCCAGAAAACTATGAATTATTTCATGAATGCCCTGTTTAAAAATAGGGAAATTATTAATATGTTCTTTTAAGAGGTGAAAGGAAATGGATCAATTTACGGTCGAATCCGTTTTGAATATCATCAGGGAGTTTGTACCGAAGGATGCTTCAATTTCTGTGGCTGATTCTGAAAAATACATTTATTATCAACCGAGCAAACAAGTTGACTTAAGAATAAAACCGGGTGATTTAATCAGTGAAAAAACGGCGACATATAAAGCGTTGAGTGTTCGTAAAAAAATAGGGGTGCAAGTTGAAAGTAATGTATTTGGCGTTCCTTACTATGGGCTGAGTGTTCCTATAATGGACGAGGGCAATCCGTTAGGGGCGGTAACGGCCATCTTGCCGTCAAAGCCATTAATTTTACCGACATCATTCTTGACCATTAAAACAGATGACCGCTGGATACCGCTTCCATATGATGAAATTATGTATTTGGAAGCTCAAAATAGGAAAACTAAGATTCAGTCCGAACGTGTGAGTGGATTTCATAAAATGAACTTAAGTGAATTAGAATTCATTTTACCTAGTGATTTATTCATTCGCGTGCATCGTTCGTACATCGTCAATATCAATTATATACAAGAGATCCTTCCCGATTTTCATTCTACATTTTTACTGATAATGAAAGACAATTCCAAAATCCAGGTCAGTCAAACATATGCAAGTCAATTTAGAAGGGCTTTGGGGTTTTAGTGATTCTCCTTTGTGTGAAAAAAATGCTGGTTTATGCTCTATTTAAGGCTTTTCATTCAGAATCGAATGTGATGATTACACAGGATTGGTAAAATTAAGTGTAAGAAAAGCGAAAAATGGGGGTCTTTTGTATGAACGAAAGCGTTTTCAAAAAAATTCGCAACGAACAATTTAAGGGGAAAGTAGTTACAGCGGAAGAAGCAGCTTCATGGATTAAAGATGGAATGAAACTCGGTATGAGCGGATTTACCCGTGCTGGGGATGCTAAAGTTATTCCTATGGCTCTAGTTGAAAGGGCTAAAACTGAAAAATTCAAAGTTGACGTATATACAGGTGCCTCATTAGGACCGGAAGTCGACCAACATATGGCGGAAGCGGGTATCATAAACAAACGTTTGCCGTTCCAAGCGGATAAAGGCATTCGCAATAAAATCAATGCTGATGAAGTCACTTATGTGGATCAGCATTTATCTCATACAGCTGAACAAGTTCGTCAGGGCATTGTCGGCCCTATAGATTTTGCAATCATCGAAGCATTGGCGATTACGGAAGATGGATTAATCATCCCGACAACTTCTGTAGGAAACTCAGCCATATTCGTTCAAGAAGCTAAACATGTAATCATTGAATTAAACGTGTCCCATCCAGAAGGATTGGAAGGGATGCATGATATATATACACCAGCTAAACAAGGGGAACGCGAACCGATCCCTATGACTAAAGCAAGTGATCGTCTTGGATCGATCGGTATTGCGGTTGATCCTGAAAAAGTAATGGGAATCGTCGTTTCCACGGATCTTGATGCACCTTCTACAATCGTGCCGCCGGATGAAGAAACAGCAACAATCGCCAACCACCTTATTAACTTCCTTCGTGAAGAAATCAAGGCTGGCCGTTTAACTGAAAGCCTTGCTCCACTTCAGTCGGGTGTAGGTTCAGTTGCAAATGCAGTATTCGCTGGCTTCCTTGATTCTGAATTTAAAGATTTGGAAGTTTATTCAGAAGTGTTGCAAGATGCGGTATTTGATTTAATCGATGCTGGAAAAGTTAAATTCGCTTCGGGTTGTTCGATTACATTAGCTGAAGAAAAAGGTAAACAAGTTTACGGTGAGCTTGAAAAATACCGTGATAAACTAGTTCTTCGTCCACAAGAAATATCTAACCATCCTGAAATCATCCGTCGCCTTGGCTTGATTTCAATCAATACAGCGTTAGAGTGTGATATCTACGGTAACGTGAACTCGACACATGTTTCTGGGACAAGAATGATGAATGGAATCGGTGGATCTGGTGATTTTGCACGTAACTCACGCCTAGGCATTTTCGTAACGAAATCATATGCAAAAGGCGGCAAAATTTCTAGTATCGTTCCTTTCGTTTCACATGTGGATCATACTGAACATGATGTGGATGTATTAGTGACAGAGCAAGGGATCGCTGATTTACGTGGTTTGGCACCAAAAGAGCGCGTAGAGTTAATCATAGAAAACTGTGCGCATCCTGACTACCGTCCACAGCTTCGTGCATACTTCTCTGAAGCTGTTGCGCAAACTGGCGGGCATCAAACTCCACACATTCTTGAAAAAGCATTTTCATGGCATACAAACCTAGCTAAAAATGGTACGATGCTTGAAGCAGTACTTCAAGATCAAAAATAAGACTCAAAAACCCCGCTAATACAGCGGGGTTTTTTTATTTGGGTCCGTGTCCCTTATTGGTGAAAACAAACCCATGAATCTTTCGACACCACTGGAAAGGAATATTTTAAAAAGAAGCTTAACCATCAAAAAGATAGGGAACTGTATCTTTAGGCTTTTTCTTTTATTTTTGTATATAATTATTCATTCAAGTTATGGAAATATGGTAAACTGCTAACAATGAGAGATTATCATACATAGGATTTTTCGTATTTATGATGTTGTTTCCTTAGAAATAGGGAGTTAAATAGAATGGTTATAGTGGAGGAGATAATTTGTTCAAGACAAAATTACATTTTTGGACGTTAGAGTTATTACTATTGTCTTTACTTTTTTATGTTGGTACAAAAATTTCTTTTCTTTTTGAACCGATAGTCATCTTTACATCTACATTGTTCTTTCCAATCTTGATTTCAGGTTTTCTCTACTTTTTGTTCAACCCCACTGTTGATTTCCTCGTTAAAAGGAGAATGCCAAGGGGATTGGCGATTTTATTGCTTTATGTATTTTTCCTGGGATTGATTAGTTTGTTGGTCGGTCTGGTCGGCCCGTCACTGTCCAAACAGGTTACGGATTTAGTTAATAACCTCCCGGATTATTTCAATCAAACAAGGAAGTTCATTGAAGATTCAGCTGAGTCAAAATGGTTTTTGTGGACGGTTGAACAAGATTATGTACCACTGCAAGAAGTAGGGGATTCGCTGCAAAAATATTTGACGAACTTACCTAGTAATATAACGAACAGTTTAACTTCCGTTTTCAGCGTGGTGACGAATATTACGTTAGTGGTCGTAACGGTTCCTTTCATCCTGTTTTATATGTTGAAGGATGGGGATAAGCTTCCGGCCGCCATTATGAAATTCGTACCGGTTCGCTATAGAAAACCGGCTTTAACTGTACTTCAGGAAACTGGCGGGACGCTTACCACATACATACAAGGCCAGATGCTTGTTTGCATGTTCGTCGGGATCGGAACGTTCATCGGGTATTTGATCATTGGTTTGCCTTACGCGTTCTTATTCGCGCTAATTGGTGCTGTAACCAATATCATCCCATATGTAGGTCCGTTTATCGGAGCGGCTCCTGCGGTCATTGTGGCGTTGATTCATTCACCGACCGAGGCGTTACTGGTCATTCTGGTTGTAACGGTCATTCAGCAACTGGATGGTAATTTTATATCACCGTTAGTCATAGGGAAAAAATTGAACACACATCCGCTCACCATCATCATCCTTTTGCTCGTCGCCGGAAACATTGCCGGTATCATCGGCATGATTTTGGCCGTTCCGACTTACTCCGTTGTTAAAACGATTGTATTGAATATCGTAAAATTCATCAGGATCCGAAAAGAAGAAAAGCTTGAAGAAGATATATTGGAATGAAAAAACGGGCCCGACTCAATTGAGTCGGGCCCGTTTTCTTAGTGAAGGAGCAAAAGCGCCTAATCAGGTTACAAACCTAAGGAAATATATTTTACTTCCAGGAATTCTTCGATGCCTTGATGTCCACCTTCACGGCCGAGCCCGCTTTGCTTGAATCCGCCAAATGGAGCTTGCGGAACGGAAGGGAGTCCATCGTTCAAGCCAACAATGCCGAATTCAAGTGCCTCGGTGAATTTGATGCCCTTGGTGATATTTTCAGTGAAGACGTAAGCTGCCAAACCGAAGATGGAGTCATTCGCCCTCTTGATTGCCTCTTCATCAGTCTTAAAGGAGGCGATGGGAGCTAGAGGACCAAATGTTTCTTCCTTCATGCAGAGCATGCTGTCATCAATGTTGGATAGTACAGTTGGTTCAAGAAAAAGACCGCTTATTGATTTACCGCCAGCTTCGAGCTTAGCACCGCTGCTGATTGCTTCATCAATTTGTTTTTGAACCTTATCAACTGCATTTTGATCGATAAGCGGACCGATATCGACGCCATCCTCCAGTCCATTTCCTACCTTTAGTTCTTTGACCTTGGCAACGAGCTTTTTGATGAAGGCTTCTTGAATGGCTTCGTGGACATAAATGCGATTTGAACAGACGCATGTTTGTCCTGCGTTACGGAATTTTGAACTGATGATGCCATCAACCGCTTTATTAAGGTCGGCATCCTCAAGAACGATTGCGGGTGCGTGACCCCCGAGTTCAAGCGAGATTTTCTTTACCGTGTCAGCTGAGCCCCTCATAAGGGTTTTACCGACTTCTGTAGAACCGGTGAACGTCAATTTACGAACCCTTGTATCTTGAAGCCAAGTTTCGCCGATTTCTGATGATTTTCCTGTCACGACATTGATGACTCCTTTTGGAATGCCAGCTTCTTCAGCTAATTCAGCCATTTTTAGAGCTGTTATGGGAGTCAGGTTTGCCGGTTTAATGACGACTGTGCAGCCGACTGCAAGCGCTGGTGCAACTTTTCTTGTAATCATGGCTGCGGGAAAGTTCCAAGGCGTAATGACAGCTACAACTCCGACAGGCTGTTTTGTCACGAAAAGCCGCTTATTGGATACGGAAGCAGGAATCGTTTCGCCGTATACCCGTTTTCCTTCTTCGGCAAACCAAGATAAAAAGCCATTTGCATATGTCATTTCACCAAGAGCCTCTTTAAGGGGCTTGCCTTGCTCTTCAGTCATGATTTTGGCTAGTTCTTCTTTATTATCATCGATCAATCGATGCCATTTCCAAATTAGTTCAGCACGTTCATAGACTGAGAGTGCAGCCCAGCCCGTAAAGGCTTCATATGCGGCATCTGCAGCCTTCGCCGCTTCAGTTGCACCGCCTTTAGGAACGGTGGCAACTACCTCATCCGTTGCCGGGTTTCTCACTTCAATTTTATCCAATCCAAAATCCGACCACTCACCGTTAATAAATAATCCGTAATCCTTCATGATAAAACCTCCTAATTTGGTTAAATCCATCAAACTACTAAAACTTTTAACTATATACTTTTACCTGTTACATAAAAGTATAAACACTTTTCAGTGATTCTGAAATTTATTTGATTGGCTATTTATAGAAAATCGGCTGTTCATTGATAGAATGGGAGCAAGACATAAAAAAAAGAGGTGCAAGTTGCACACCTCTTCATTCAAGACTCGCTTATTTTTCCGATGAGACGGCCACTTCACCCATATCGCCTGAGATGGCTTGATTTGGATTGAATTCACCTTCCGATTTAGAAATGACCACTGTAGCAACACTGTTACCGATTAGATTGGTGATGGCACGTGCTTCAGACATGAAACGGTCGACTCCCAGCAGTAAGGCCATTCCTTCAACTGGAATCATTGGGAAGGCAGCTAATGTTGCAGCAAGTGTAATGAAACCGGATCCCGTTACACCGGCAGCTCCTTTGGATGTTAACATCAAGATTCCGAGAAGGGTCAATTCCTGCCAGATGCTTAAATCGACACCATAGGCTTGGGCGATGAAAATCGCTGCCATGGATAAGTAGATCGATGTGCCATCAAGGTTGAAAGAATAACCCGTTGGGACAACTAAACCGACTACCGATTTTGAACAACCATATTTTTCAAGTTTTTTCATTACGCTTGGTAGAGCCGATTCCGACGAAGATGTTCCTAAAACTAAGAGGATTTCTTCTTTTAAATAGGCTATGAACTTGAAAATATTAAAGCCGTATATTTTTGCGATCGAGCCAAGGATAAAAATGATGAATAGTGCCATTGTGATATATACGCTACCCATTAATTGTCCTAAAGAGCTTAGAGAACCAAGGCCGAACTTACCGATTGTATAAGCCATTGCTCCAAAAGCCGCCAATGGAGATACTTTCATGATCATACCGACGATGCCGAAGAAAATATCGGCAATATGCTGAAAGAAAGAAACGACTGGCTGCACTCTCGGTCCCATTGCCGCCATTGATAATCCGAATAATACGGCAAAGAATAGAATAGGGAGTAAGTCTCCGCCAGCAAGTGCGGCAACGGCATTATCAGGAATAATATTAGAAATGAAAGCAACGGCGCCATGTTCCGTTTCGGAAGCGGCTGTTGTATATTGTGATACATCTCCGCCCTCGACTGAATCGATGTTAAAGCCTTTACCAGGTCCCAGCAGATTGACTACGATGATTCCGATGGCAAGTGCGAAAGTGGTAACGATTTCAAAATAGAGCAGGGCCTTTCCGCCGATGCGGCCAACCTTTTTCATATCACCCATACCGCCAATTCCGATTACGACGGTTAAGAAGATGATTGGTGCAATGACCATTTTAATCATTTTAATAAATAAATCAGCTAATATCTTCAGCTGTTCACCGAAAGAAGGGAAGAAGAAACCGACTGTTATACCCAGAATGATACCGATGATGACCTGAACTGTTAGATTTTTTAATATTTTCAAGGTGCATTCTCCTTTGTTATATGATAGCGCTTTCTTAACTTGGTTATAGTGTAACAGAAGGAAGAATCAGAATATTCTTTTGGTGATATTGTTTTCTTTTTGTTCTTTTTGGTCTTGGGATTTTTAATAACTAAAGGGTGGAAGAGGAATTAAAGTGTCTATTAGTGTTCATGATAGATTGATAAACTGCAATAAAAAAATACCGGTGGGGAGCCGGTATCGGGAAAAATCAATTTTCGAATGGTTTTATGAGTGCATAAAGGGTTCCGATCACTGGAAGTCTCAAACCGGCCTTGTCGGCAAGGCGCAGTGCACCGCCCTGTAAATGTTCCACTTCCAGGGTTAGGCCCTTCCGGCGGTCCTGGTGCATGGAAGAGGTGGATTCATCAGGTAAACCTGCCATGTTTTCCAACGCCTGGGCAATATTTTCCACAGAAATTCCGACACCATGAGCATTTGCGAGCTCCTTCATTTCAACAAGGACCTTTTCCAGCAATCCATTGGTTTCAGGGAATCTCCGTATCGTGCCGATAGGGAGGTTGGAGGCAGTTGTCACACCGGAGAAAGCGGTGATGAACATGTATTTGATCCACATCCTGATCAATATGTTTTCCGTTCTGCCAGCCTTCATGATAGCTGATCCGGCCGCCTGTTCGAATTCATCACAAATCTTTTTTTGTGACGGATGAAGCGGGCCATAGATTAAATCGTGATTATCATTGGAGTGAATGACATGACCTTTTTCATCGAGCGTGGCGATGATAAAGGCGCTTCCTCCCAAGACGGCTTCATCGCCCAGTTCATCCTGTAAAATGGATATATGTTCCAATCCATTCAAAAGCGGGAGGACCTTTGCGCCTTTTTCGACAAGGACCTTTAAATCTGTAAGGGTGCCTTGCAGATGCTGGCCTTTTACGGCGAGAATCACAAGGTCGACCTTTTCGATATCATTTACGTTCTCTGTGATATGTAGGTCGTTAAATTGGTAGTTTCCATGTGGGCTGGTTATGCTGATACCGTTTTCTTTCAATTGTTTGGCGCGGTTTTTTCGGACAAGGTATTGAACATGCTGCCCCGCCTGCTGCAACCTGCCTCCAAAGTAGGAGCCGAGTGCTCCGGCCCCTATAATGACAATATTCAATGTGCACACCTCTCTTTTGATTAAGATGTACTAATCATAACATTGACTGAAATTTCAGTAAATATTTCCGTTTGAAGGGAAACTGGTTGTTTAGGTGTTTGTAAGAATGGGAAAAACAAAAGACCAGCCTGAATTAGGTTTCAGGCTGGTGCTTATCATTATTTATAGATTTTTACTTTAACGGTTTTTCTGCCCCAATTGATGGCTTTTGAGTGAGAAGAGTAGAAGACGTCAATTTTATTCCCTTTGATTGCGCCGCCTTTATCTGCCGCAATGGCATCCCCGTATCCTTCTACATGAACTTTTGTTCCTAGCGGAATGACCTTAGGGTCGACTGAGATGGCTTTTACGTTAGGGTTTTTCTTTAAGTTAAGACCCGATGCTGTAATACCGCTGCAACCTTTGCAGTTAGCAGTGTAAGCTGTTGCCTTCACCGTGATCGTTTTATATTTCTTGGATGATGATGATGTTTTAGCTTTAGGTTTAGCAGAGGTTGAAGTTTTCTTGACCTTTAAAACTTGTTTTGGATGGATGTTATCTTTTTTCAGGTTGTTCCAACTTTTGAGTTGATTGACTGTTATATTATGTTTATTGGCGATACCCCATAGTGTGTCGCCGCTTTTAACTTTGTATGTAGTAGTAGCAGCCGATGAAACTCCGGAAAAACTAAATACCAAAAAGAAAGCAGTGAATAGTGGAAGTAGTATTTTTTTCAAAATGAATAGTCTCCTTTGTTTTAAATCGTAGACTTAGAATAACAGGTCTTTATGACAACAATGTTTCGCTGGAATAGTAATTGTGTTACAAAAAGGTTTCCCTTGATAAATAAATGTAATATAAACTAGGACAAAAGGACTTATCTATTAAATGTAAATATATTATTAATTATGTCAGTATAAGCGTATTTTTGTTAAATAGTGCTGGTATTATGGCGTATCCTGTTTAATTAGGTAAAATATGGAGGTGTAATCCCTGGTTTTAAAGTCCTGTATATTTTGTAAAAAAACAACGTAATAATAGAGGATTGAATGCTATTTATTTTAGTAGGAGAGATTATTCGGGGCATGAAAAAAGCCCGCATCTATGTGATGCCGGCTTTTTTTTTGATTTGGATTAATATAAAACAAATTCAGAAGCGAAATAGACTAGCATTTTTTGATAGACTGCTACTGATTCAAGGTTGACGCATTCCCTATCTCCATGCCAGTTCTCACCTTTTGGACCGAATTCAATGGCTGGGATACCATATGCCGCAAAAAACACGGTATCCGCAGAGCCGTGCTGCCCAAAAATGACAGCGTCCTGCTTGGTGTTCCTTTCGATAATCGGGCGGAGCAGAGTGATGAATGGATCTGACTCTTCGGTTTTTACAGGTTTGCTGTACATATTAATATGAACATTATTTCCTGTCACACTTTCGATCTGAGCAATGATATCTTCCATTGTTTGCGTAGGAAGGTAGCGTATATCAAGGCTTAGCAAACAGGCATCCGGTACCTTATTATAAACATCCCCGCCTTTGATTTTTGCTAGGTTAAGTGAAGGGGAAGAGTAAAGGGGAGTGTGATCCCGGGTGAAAGGAAGTTCCTTTATTTTTTGATAGAGATCATAGGCCTTTTCAATCGCATTCACGCCTTCCCATGGACGGCTTCCGTGTGCAGATTTGCCGGATACTTCAATATCGAGACGAAGGGCACCCTTTGCCTGGAGTCCAATCCCCAATTGCGTTGGTTCAGCACAGATTACAAAGTCCCCTCTATACCCATGTTTCGCTAAATATCCGGAACAGTTCAACCCGCCAATCTCTTCATCCGATACGATCTGCAACTGGATTTTTAAACCTAAGTCCTTATCTTTCAGTTCGGTAAATGCACACATCATCCCTGCAACTCCCGCTTTCATATCGGCTGTCCCGCGTCCATATAAGTTTCCTTCATGAATCTCAGGGAAAAATTGATCCGGCGTTCCGCTGACAACATCGACATGGCCATTCCAAATTACGGTTTTATCTCCGCTGCCAATCTCGCTAACAAGCATTTTATAACCGTTATTCACGATCACATTCACGGTAATTCCTTGTTTTTTAAGCCACTCCGCACAGTAATCAACTGCCTGGTTGGCCCCTTCTTTCGCTGAACTGTCAATAGATACTAAATCTTTAAGTAACTCGATGAGCAAAAAGAAAACCCCCTAAAAATGTGCATACTAGTATTATATATACCCTTTCCAAGTAAGGGTTAACTCAAAAATATTTTCCCGTTAAATAACGTTTTCCTTTTCATCCCCTGGGGTATGTAAAGGGGGAGCGACAATTTACATTCTTTAAGGAGGATGATAGATATGGATAAGCGTATAATAGGTGTTTATGAAACTGGAGAAGAAGCCATAAAGGCTGTTGAGTCATTACAGGCTCAAGGGTATGATCGTGAAGATATTTCGGTGGTGGCTAAAGATAAAGAAGAATTAAATGCAGTGAATGAAGAAACGGGTACAAAAGTTGAAGAGGGGCTCGCAGCTGGTGCGGCGACCGGAGGTATTTTGGGCGGTGCTGCTGGATTATTGGCTGGTGTGGGTGCGTTGGCCATTCCGGGAATCGGACCGGTACTGGCAGCCGGGCCGCTTGCTGCAACATTAGCCGGAGCGGCTGTAGGTGCTGGTACAGGCGGATTGGCCGGTACATTAATCGGAATGGGCATACCTGAAGACGAAGCTAATCGTTATGAAGCGGATGTAAAGAGTGGCAAGCTGCTTGTTTTAGTCGATTCTGATGCGAGAAAATCCAGTTCTTCTTACTCAGGAATAACTGAAACCGATGAAACGCTAACGAACAGTAGAAGAACTCTATAAATCGTAAGGTAAAAGGACGGTTCCCTTAGGACCCGTCCTTTTTTTGATTAGAATGTGAATTTCTTTATTTCTTTGTGCATTTCCTGGGATAGGGCATCCAATTCACTAGCCAGGGCATTTAATTGTTCCATGGAAGCATTCGTTTGTTCCACGGAAGCTGATACTTCTTCGGTTCCTGCCGCAGTTTCCTGACTGATTGAATTTAATCTTTCTGCATTGCTCGCCATTCGTGTGACTTCGTTTACCATATCGTTCATCATCTTTTTGATTTCATCGAAATTGCTGAATGTGTTCGCGATAATGGATGCAATGTGACTGAAGGCATTCTCCGTATCCGTTACAGAAGTATCCTGAAGATGGATTTTTTGATTGACTTGATCAATCAATAGAACGGTATTGGTTGTATCGGTTTGCATGGCTTGAATGATTTCAGAGATTTCTTTCAGTGAGTTTTCCGTCTGTTCGGCCAATTTCTTCACTTCATCGGCAACAACTGCAAACCCTTTTCCGTGCTCACCAGCCCTGGCTGCTTCGATGGCGGCATTAAGAGCGAGTAAATTCGTTTGTCCTGCAATCCCGCTTATGGTCTTTACGATTGCACTAATATCATTGGAGCGTGCATCCAATGATTTGACTGCCTTACTCATCTTACTGGAAATCAGTGACGTTTCATTGAATTGTTGTTTTAGGCCTTGCACTTGAGTGATTCCGTTTTCGGAAGCCTTGAACATATTTTCGGATTCCATGGCCATTTTGCTCGCTTGTCCTTCAAGATTATTGATTTTGTCAGCCAATAGCTTTACAGCCATTTCGTTATTCTGCCCGACTTCAATTTGGTCTATGGCACCGGCCGCTATTTGTTCCATCGTCATGGCCACCTCGTTAGCCGCCGCTGAATTTTCATCTGCACTAGCCACTAGCGTCATGGAGGATTCCGATACTTTATCGGAAAGGTTGTTGACAACCCCTAACATATGACTCATATTCCTGGTCATTAAGCTGGTGTCTTCCGCAAGTTGCCCAATCTCATCTTTCCTGGAAATGGAATTGTTGGATGTGAAATCGCCGTCAGCCATTTGCCTTATGGATACCTGCAGCTTTTTAATCGGATTCGTTAAAGAACGGGTGATGAAGATGGCAGATAGTGCCGTGACAGTAAATACGATCAACAGTGTGATGATATTATCGATTATCATCGGGCTTGCACGGACTTTCACTTCATTTTCATCCATCACCCCTGCTATTCTCCATCCAGTTGTCGGATTGGTGGCGTATCCGATGATCCGGCTTTGCCCTTCGTATTGCTCTATCATCGAACCGGATGCACTTTTCATTTTTCTGAACATATTTTCCTTTGATATATCCTGTTGAATTTTTTCCTTGTCTGGATGTGTAACGAATGACCCTTTCTTATCCAGTAAAACCGTATAACCCGTTTCACCGAATTTCGTTTGATTGACCATCGTGATCAATGTATCGATCGAGATGTCGACACCGAGCACGCCTATTAATTCATCACGATCATCATATATGGCTTTTGCTGCCGTAATGACAAGTTCATTCGTCGCCTGATCCGTATAAGGTTCCGTCCAAATGGTCTTGTTTTTTTGTTTCAATGCCGATTGATACCAATCCCTTTGTCTTGGATCAAAGTCAGCCGGCAATTCAGCTTTTGGGAATATCAATGTTTTTCCGTGTTTCTCTGTGCCGAGGTATAAACCATTTATTTCAGAACTGCTTGACTGTGTATGGGAAAACTCATCCATTATCGATTCGGGGTTCTTATCATAAGTACTCATGAAAGGGTACTTACCGATCCTATCCAATTGATTTTCCGTTTTTTGAAAGAAGATTTCGAAAGAATCGTTCATTGACTTGACTTGTTCTTCCGTCGTTCCAGTAAGTTCCTGTGTCGTCAACTCGATACTATTTTTATAGCTCATGTAAGAGATGGCCATTCCGCTTATCATGATCAAAGCTAAAAAAGGAATCAATATTTGTTTTTTAAGCGAATTAAAATACCAGTCTGTCAGTCTTTTCATATGTACAATTCTCCTTGTATACCTCAAATTAATTTAGGCTTCTATAGATATTTCGGCCTGCATTGACTTTTTTGAAGTTTCAAGTTAGAAAATTCCCAATATTAATTCTGAGGTGAGTGGAAGACAAATATTCAAGGTATAGAGGATAAAAAAAGAGCTGACTGCCACCGTCAACTCTTTGATTCTTGATAACTATTCGACTTGAATATTTTTTGTCCTGTCCATATACCATGTGTAAAACTCGTCTGCATATTCAACGGATACATCCTGGAGCTTTGTATGGTGTACAGGCTTGGAGCGGTTGATCGTTTCAATTGTGGCAAGACCGAAAAGCTTTTGCAACTTCGAACGTTCCACCTCAATTTGAATGACCTTGCTTCTTTTGGTAATGAATAGCGATGTTTCCAAACTTCCGGATTTGAACTGAATGAACTCATCATTTAACAAGTAACGGCTATTTTTGTAATCCATTATTCTCAATGAATAAATGAGGACGAGTAAAATCAGCGATATATACCATAGGGAGGGTTTAAAATAATAGATTGCCAATGTTGTGAGAATCCAGAAAAAGCTGGGCCGCAGCATTCGGATTTTGAAGGCCTGTTTCGATAGCGGCTCCATTGACCGTTCCACTTTATAAGCGGGTAAAATCTCTTCTACCATCCCATATGCCCGTTCGATCGATAAAAAAGGATAGAGTGTATTCGTTTCCAACTCTTCCCCGCCCGTATTTCCTGCACTGACCAGTTTCACTTCTGCCAAGCCTAGCAATCTTTTAATGATTGATTGGGTGATTTCTACAGCTTGTACTTTTTCTTTCTGAACGGAAAAAGCGGATTCATCCAATACACCTTTCTTGATATATATACGCTCGTGATCGGATGAAATTTCATATTTTCCATATTTGACGAATGTGGAGACGATTCCGAAGGCAACGGCGACACATACGAAGCCTGCAAGAACGATGGTTATGATCCACCACGTATCCAATAACTTGGCAAGAAACCCTTCGGCGTTCTCCAAATTGATAAAATCATCGAGTGTATTATATAACGTAGCCAATATCGGGATAAGAGCCAGGAAGCTGAGTGATGTAAAGGAAGCTTTCAGGACATCTTGCTTGGTTGGTGTGAAATGGATTGTTTTTTCATTGATTGGTTCAGCTATTCGTTTTTCGGGAATATCCACTTCGATAACCGGAATTTCCTGTTTTGAAGCATATTCCCCCTCAAGCCGTTCGGCCTCTTTTCGGGAAATCACCTCGAAAGGTACGGTACCCTGATCACCAGTCACCCCCGTTTCGAATGTTAAAGAGGTTAAACTGAAAATCTTATGAAATAACGTCGTGCGTTGCTGAACGTTCTGTACCTTATGAAGCGGGACCGTCCGATACGATTTCGAGATGAGCCCTGAAGTAATATATATGGTTCCTTCTTTGATTTGGTATTTATACGTATACCATTTTAGGATGACGGAAATGACTTTCCAAATCAGATAAACTAGAAAACCGACTTGGAGTACCATCATATACACCTTTTCAGAACCGAAGTTCAGGACATAAAGCATGATGATGAAAAACGCATTTCCTTTCAGCAATTTCCAAAACTCGAAAGGGATTTTGAAAGGGTGTAATCGTTTTGCGTGTTCTTCCATCATTAATCCACTTCCTTAATTTTTGCGAAATGGGCAATTTTATCTCGTAATTCATAAGCTTCTTTCTCGGGGATGGCAGGTATGTCATGAGAGTCGCCCATTGTTCCGATGCTAAGGGAATAAAGGTTATATTTTCGCAAAAACGGTCCTTGGTTCAATTTGACGGATTGGACCTTCGTCATCGGAATGAGTTCATGCGTTTCACTCCAGGCTCCACGTTTTGTTTGAATGAATTCTTCGTTCACATCGTAACGCCAATACTTTTGCAACAAGATCGGTTCAATGAAGATGGACCAGATTGCATGAAAAAAAGATAATACGATAAGTCCGTTTAAAATCCATCCAATCCATTCTTTCCAAGTGAAATAATCATCAACAAATAATAGGATGCCAAGGACGGTGAGGATAATGAGATTGGTAATGGCTTCAGTCATCCGCCAAACCTTCACTGATTCTTTGGAGATTTTCTTGGTTGGTGGCTGTATCTTTGAATACATATATTCACTCCTTACTATGTCTATATACTTATACGGATTAGCCGACAAGAAAGTTCCTTATTATTCTTTTGTGCAAAGGAATCATGAAGTCGGGTTCCCTATCGATTCCGTGGGATGGCAGCCGAATAATCCTCCAGTTTCCTGAGTATGTATAAATAAGGACTTCGAGTGGATCTTTTCTTTTTATATGACTGTAAATTGGACAAGATAGAAGTGGTGAGCATTTAGAGTGGGAGTGATAGGTTTGACATACAAAAGGAAGTTGAGTTTTATATTCTTCCTGTTTTTGATCTGTTTTTTTAATGGAGAATCGATGCAGGCTGCGAATGATGATGGAAACCTAGGGCAGGAGATTCAACAAATATTGGATGAATCGCCGGGATTGGCTGGCGCGTTAACGGGAATTTCCATCCGTTCAGCTGAAACGGGGGAAATGATTTATGTACGGGGGGCGCAAACGAGATTGCGTCCTGCTTCGAACCTTAAGCTATTGACTGCAGCAGCTGCGCTGGAAACTTTAGGGGAAGATCATACTTTTGAAACGGAACTATACATAAAAGGAGTGCAAGTTGGCCAGGTTCTGCAGGGCGATGTATACCTGAAGGGAAAAGGAGACCCTACATTATTGGAAAAGGATTTCGATGAGCTGGCAGCTTCACTGAAGCACAGGCAAGTTAAGCTGGTTCACGGGGATCTTATAGGCGATGATTCTTGGTATGATGATGTTCGTTATTCCCAAGACTTAGTTTGGAGCGATGAACAGGAATATTATGGGGCAGCCGTTTCGGCTTTAACCGCTTCCCCGAATGAAGACTACGATACCGGTACCATCATCGTGGAGATATCACCTGGGAAAAAGGCTGGTAAAAGGGCAACGGTGAAGCTGAAGCCGGAAACGGATTATGTGAAGGTCATCAACAAAACGAAAACTGAATCGGAAGACGGCAATAATAAAATTGAAGTCGAAAGGTCTCATGGCACACAAGTCATTACGGTGACCGGAACCATTCCGGAGCATGCCGGGGTGATCAAAGAGTGGATTTCCGTGAAAGATCCCACAGAATATGCCCTGAGCTTATTTGAAAACTCAATGAATAAACAAGGAATTAAAGTGTTGGGAAAAAGGAAAAAAGGGAAAACGCCAGTAGGAGCGGACATGATTGCCACTCATCGGTCCATGCCGCTTTCACAACTGCTTATTCCTTTCATGAAATTGAGCAATAACGGCCATGCCGAGGTTTTGGTGAAGGAAATGGGCAAAGAGGCAGAAGGGGAGGGAAGCTGGAAGGATGGTTTGAAGGTTGCTCGAAATCAGCTGAAGAGTATGGGTCTCGATATGCAAACGATCATGATGCGTGATGGATCAGGAATTTCACAAGTCAATATGATTCCAGCGAATGAAATAACGAAGCTGCTGTATGCCGTACAGGAAAAAACATGGTTTACTGCTTACTTGAATGCTTTGCCGATTGCAGGCAACGACAATCGGATGGTGGGCGGTACGCTAAGAAAGAGGATGAAAGGAACATATGCAGCCGGGAATGTTCGCGCAAAAACTGGGACGATTTCAGGAACGAGCTCCTTATCAGGTTATGTTACGACCAAAAGAGGGGAAAAAGTCATATTTTCGATCATCTTGAATAATTTTGTAGAAGAAAAAGGCATTACGGCAATCCAGGATAAGATAGCCGTGATGCTCGCAGAAAAGGAAAACCGGTTGGGGAGTGGCCTTTAGTATCCATTTGGAAAACAAAGTTTGAAGTTCAGGGAAAGCTGCTAGAAACAGTTCGGCATCTGCCAATTCATTTTCTTCGGCAAATCCGAATGGCGTATTCAAGTCGATGGTCATCCAGTAACATTGCCAGCACCTCCATCTAGTTTTTTTCATTTTATCCTCTCAAGGAAGGATTTTGAGGGAGGGGGAATAGAAATAAGTAGTATAGGAGGAATGCTCATGAATTTTCCAACACTTGATGGACAGTATGCGATTAGCAGCCTTATAGCTGAAATTCACGAAATTTCCAAAAAACGATTTCCATATATATTGGCCATAGATGGCCGGGGCGGATCTGGAAAAAGTACACTCGCTTCCCGTATCCAAACTGAGTGTCCGGGTAGCACGGTCGTACATATGGATGATTTTTATTTGCCATCATCGGATAGGGTCCAACTGCCTCCATCCCAAAAGCAGATTGGTGCGGATTATGATTGGGAACGGGTGTTTAACCAAATTATGAAACCGCTTACAATCGGGCGGGATGCAAGGTATCAAAGGTATGATTGGGAAACGGACACTATGGCCGAATGGCATGATGTTCCTGCTGAAGGCCTTGTAATTATAGAAGGGACATATTCCATCCGTAAAGAATTGGCAGGGTACCATGATTTCACGATTTGGGTGGAATGTCCCCGTGATCAGCGTTTGAAACGGGGGCTTGAGCGGGATGGTGAAGAAGCGCGGCAAATGTGGGAGGATAATTGGATGGTGCATGAAGATTTTTATGTGGGTGCGCAAAGGCCTCAAGAAAGAGCGGATCTTATTGTGGACGGAACGAGCTGAATCCTTTGATTTCTGGAACTCGCTTTTAATTGTAAAGGTTTACCTATAAAATTGTATGTATGTTTAGATAAAGCCGAGAAACTTGGGGGGAAACTATGTTTACTAATGAAGAACAAGCTGCCGTTTATAAAGCCATTTATAACCGAAGGGATATCAGGAGTTTTTTGCCTAAGCCCATTTCAAAGGATATACTCCGCAGAATTTTGGATGCTGCACATCATGCGCCGTCTGTAGGATTCATGCAACCTTGGAGTTTCATCGTGATTTCATCTCAGGAAACCAAGAACAGTTTGGCATGGGCAGCGGATAAAGAAAGAAGGGCACTCGCCATTCATTATGAAGGAGATAAAGAAAATAAGTTTCTTGGTTTGAAAGTGGAAGGGTTAAAAGAAGCACCTTACACCATTTGTGTTACATGCGACCCGACACGGGGCGGCTCCCATGTTTTAGGGAGGAACTCCATTCCGGAAACGGATATCCTATCCACAGCCTGCGCGATTCAAAATATGTGGCTGGCTGCCTGTGCGGAAGGGTTGGCAATGGGATGGGTAAGCTTTTATAAGAAAAATGATATTCGTGATATTTTGGAGATTCCGCCGCATATAGAACCTGTCGCACTCCTGTCGATTGGCTATACGGATCAATATCCGGATAAACCCATTCTTGAACTTGCTAATTGGGAAAAAAGAAGGCCGATGGATGAACTTATTTTCAAAGATAAATGGGGGAATAAATAAAACTATATATTATGATTCTAGCCCCTGTTTCAGGGGTTTTTTGTTAGAGTGGAATTGATTTTTCACAAAAAAATGAAATGAAGCAGTGAAAAAGTAGAAGACCCTTACGATGGATACATCCTTTGTAAGAGTCTTTTAGAATACGTCATTCCGTAATGTGGACACAAAATTTGGTTGATTTTAAAATCTGCGCCGTTTTGAAGATCCCGGTATACCGAGATCTTCACGGTATTTTGCAATAGTGCGGCGGGAGATCTTCATCCCTTCATTTTCGAATATTTGACAAAGTTTCTGATCTGAAAAAGGCTTTATCTTATCTTCATCGGCAATCAAGACCTTTATTTTTTCTTTGATAGTGGTCGTTGATTCGGTTGCTTGGCTATTCACGCGGTTTACCCCTCTAGTAAAGAAGTTCCTAAGTTTAAAGAGGCCATGCGGCGTCTGGATATATTTATTGCTCGTGGCCCTGCTGATTGTTGATTCATGAACTTGAAGTTTTTCCGAAATGTCTTTCAGTGTCATAGGTTTTAGCCCCGTAATTCCCTTCATGAAAAACTCTTGCTGCTCGTCCACGATTGTCGCTGCCACCTTGTAAAGTGTCATTTGCCTTTGTTCGAGCCCTTTTAAAAGTAATTGGGCATCATTTATATGCCTTTTTATATAATCTTTAGCTGGATTAACAGGATTCAGAGAGATGTGGTCCTTGTAGAAAGGACTGATGGAAAGTTTAGGTGTGCAGCTATCATTGACCGTTATCAGAAAACCTTCTTTTTCTTTTTCCACGTAAACGTCCGGAGTGATGTAATGAGTCAAATCATTGGAAAAGTGACTGACGGGACGCGGGTTTAACGTACGGATGAAATCCGCTGCTTCTTGTACTTCCTGAATGGTCACTTTATAAAGGGCGGCAATTTTCCTGTAGCGTTTTTCTGCTAAGTCCGTTAAGTGCTTTTTAACGATCTTATACGCCAATTCATTGTGATCCTCATGCTCACGCAGTTGAATGAGTAAGCTATCGGTCAGATCTTCAGCCCCGACTCCAATCGGGTCAAGGGATTGCAAAACTTGAATCATTTTTTCTATTTCTTCGACGGACACGGAAAAGTGCGAGGCAGTCCAATTGGCATCCAATTCAAGAAATCCATATTCATTTAAGTTCCCAATTAAAAATTGGAGAACCCTCCTTTCAATTGCTTTCAACGAACTTAGTAAACTCAATTGTTCCAGTAAATGGCTTTCCAATGTTTCTGTGTTGATTGAATAATTGTTGATTGGGTTGTAATCATTATCTCCGTTGAAACTTTTACTTTTAGAGGACCGTTTCAGAGAATGTATTTTAGGTGTACGAATGCTAGATTCGGAAAGTGATGCGAGGGGGTCTTTAAAGCTTATTTCTAGAACGGGATTTTCATAAGCCTGTCGGTTTAGGAAACCTATTAGTTCATGTGTCGAATATTGAAGGATCTTGATCGATTGCTGTAATTCAGGGGTTAATGATAATTTCAAGGTTTGTTTTTGGTACAGTTCGAATCCTACCTGCATATATATCAACTTCTTTCGTTTAGATTAACATGGCGATTCAAGAGAGATGAAAAAATATTAACGTGATAATAATACAAATCTTCCGAAAATTCAACATTGTGTGTCAGGTTTTATAACATCAATTAGAAAATAAAGTGGGGGGACTCGTAATTTAGTATTTATTCTTATGAATGAGTGTTGGTTGATTCGGATACGAATCAAATGATTTATATATGAATCAACTCAAACTCCTAATGATTTATATATGAATCATTTTAACTTGAATACCTTTAATATAAGGCACATATAATTTGGCATGCATCTTGCTATATCTAAATATATAAATAAAAAAATAAACTAGCTTGAAAAAATCCACTACAAGAGAAGGGTGTTTTTTACATGATCAAAGAAACGACGGGTATTCAGGAATTAATCGATTTGGATAAAAAGCATTTTATTCATCCGACTACGGCAATCGAGCAACAGCAAGCAGATGGTCCAAGTTTCATCTTTAAGGAAGGGAAGGGAATATATCTTACGGATGTCAAGGGCAGAACTGTCATTGATGGCATGGCTTCACTTTGGAATGTGAATATTGGACATGGACAAGAAGAGATGGCTGAAGTCGCGAAGGAACAAATGACGAAGCTGGCTTTCACCTCAAGTTTCGCCACTTTCAGCAATGAGCCGGCAATCCGGTTGGCGGCCAAAATCGCTTCCATCGCTCCAGGGGATTTGAATGCAGTTTTCTTCACTTCAGGTGGATCGGAGTCGAATGATACGGCCATCAAACTTGCTCGTCATTACTGGCTTTTGAAAGGGCAGCCTAATCGTCAAAAAATCATTTCCCGCTCGAAATCCTATCACGGAGTGGCAATGGGAGCTACAAGTGCGACTGGCCTGAAGCCGTTCCGGGACTTCACGAATTCAATCGCACCGGATTTTTACCATGTGGACGGTTCCTCCATTGAGGAGTTGCGTAAGGTCATAGAACAGGAAGGGCCGGAAACGATTGCAGCATTTATTGCTGAACCGATTCAAGGGGCTGGTGGCGTGAACCTTCCTCCTGAAGGCTATTTTAAGGAAGTAAGGGAAATTTGTAATGAATACGGCATTTTAATGGTGACGGATGAAGTCATTACAGGTTTCGGAAGAACAGGGACTTATTTTGGGATTGAACACTTTGGGGTTGTACCTGATATGATGTGCTTCGCAAAAGGTGTGACGAGCGGATATGCACAGTTAGGCGGGGTCGTCCTGAATGATAAGATGCATCAGGATTTCATTGCCCTTTCAAAAGGCACGCTTTTACACGGCTACACATACAGTGGCCATCCTATGGCATGTGCGGTTGCTTTGAAAAATATTGAAATAATTGAACGTGAAAACTTGATAGAAAACTCAAAACAGCGTGGTGAAGAGTTGCTTGCCGGCTTTAAGAAGCTTCAAAGCAAACACCCGATTATTGGTGATGTCAGGGCACTTGGATTAATTGGAGGCATCTCCATCGTAAAGGACAAACAAACATGCGAAGGCTTTGAGACACAGCTTGCTCCAAGACTGGTTGCTGAAGCGGCGAAAAACGGCTTGATTTGCCGGTCTGTTACGTTTGATCAAGATACACTCGTATTCGCACCGCCTTTAATCATTACTAAATCGGAAGTCGAAAGAATAATTGAAATCCTTGATGAGACATTTACTGCTGTCGAAAAAGAAATTTTATAAGAGGTGAAAGTGATGGTCATGACGGAAACGCTGAAAAAGAAATTATTCATTAATGGTAAATGGCAAGAAGCTGAAAAGTTCACGACACTAAAGTCTCCCTATAGCGGGGAAGTTCTAGCGGAGATTCCTTCGGCAAGCCTTGAAGATGTAGAGTTGGCAATAGAATCAGCCTATCAAGCTAGAAAAACAATGGCAGCTTTACCTAGTCATAAACGCGCTGCAATACTTGAAAAGCTTGCGAGCCTTTTGGAGAGCCGCAAAGATGAGGCAGCTGAAATAATTGCTAAAGAGGCAGCGAAACCAATCAAAACGGCAATGGTTGAAGTATCCCGGACGATTGCCACATATAAATTTGCAGCAGAGGAAGCAAAAAGGATTCATGGGGAAACATTGACGATGGATGCTACAGCTGACGGAGAAGGAAGGATAGGATACACAGTTCGTGAGCCTCTAGGCGTTGTGGGTGCGATTACCCCTTTTAATTTTCCGATGAACCTGGTTGCCCATAAAGTAGGCCCGGCCATTGCTGCCGGAAATACACTTGTCCTGAAACCTGCGAGCCAAACACCGCTATCTTCGCTATTTCTTGCTGAACTATTAGCCGAAACTGATTTGCCGGCAGGTGCGTTTAATTTAGTTACCGGAAGCGGTTCGGTTATTGGTGATAAATTAGTCACCGATTCACGGGTGAAGAGCATTTCATTTACTGGAAGTCCGGCTGTCGGAATCGGGATCCGCAATAAGGCAGGATTAAAGAAAGTGAGTCTTGAACTAGGTTCGAATGCGGCTGTCATCGTTGATAAAGGGATCAATATCGATAAAATCATCCAACGCTGTGTATCGGCAGCATTCGCTTTTCAAGGGCAGGTATGTATTTCCTTACAGCGCGCATATGTTCATGAAGAGGTATATGATGAGTTCGTCAAAAAATTCATAGAAGCAACGAATGGCTTGAAACTGGGAGATTCTTTGGATCCGTCTGTGGATCTTTCGGCATTAATCAGTGCTGGTGATGTACAGCGAAGCCTGGATTGGATCGGGGAAGCTAAACAACACGGTGCGATCGTTGCAGCAGGAGGTAAATCTGAAGGGAATATCCTGCATCCGACTGTATTGCTGGAAGTGGATGCAATGCTTAAGGTATCTTGTCAGGAAGTCTTCGCTCCCATTGTTTTGATCAATAAGGTTTCTTCCGTTGAGGAAGCGATTGACTTGGTCAACGATTCCGAATTCGGATTGCAGGCAGGGATATACACAGAAAATATCAATCTGGCTCTTTCTGCTGCAGAACAATTGGAAGTCGGCGGTGTTATCATTAATGATATCCCAACTTACCGTGTCGACAACATGCCGTATGGCGGAGTCAAAAAAAGCGGGACGGGCCGCGAAGGGTTAAAATATGCCATTGAAGAAATGACGGAAATGAAACTGGTCATTATTAACCGAAATTAATCAGAAAAGAGATGAGCAGCTGCTCATCTCTTTTTTTGACTGCAGGTTTATTTTTCTATGAATCTTGAAAGAGCTTGAGATGAAGGATTGCCCATATGTTATGCAAAAATGAATAGGTAATTCACGATTGAATTTAAATGAGACAGGAAAGGGTAAAAAAACGTGTTTTACCTATTATTTCAAACTGGCATGAATCTTGCTCATATCTTATATATAGGTAGATAACTTAAAACCGAGGAGGAATTTACATGCAGGAAACTTTGCAAAATAACACGAAGAAAGAAGGAACGGGAGCACTGGACTTAAAGATGTTCATCAATGGGGAATGGGTGAATTCGACTTCAGGAGAGAAGAGGGATGTATTGAATCCGGCCACCGGGGAAGTTATTGCCAAAGCTGCGGAAGGAACACAGGAAGATGTGGATGCAGCGGTCGAGGCAGCAAAATATGCTTTCTATGAAGGTGGTTGGTGGGGAACTCCTGCAGTGGAAAGAGCTCGCATTTTATTCAAAATAGCCGACAAAATAGAAGAAAAAGCTGAAGAATTAGCTGCGTTGGAAACATTGGATAATGGGAAACCATTGCGTGAGGCTCGTTTTGATATAGCGGATTCAGCAGCCTGTTTTAGATATTATGCAGGATTGGCTACAAAACCGACTGGCCAAACTTTTGAAGTTCCTGACGGTCAGCAAGCGATGGTCGTAAGGGAACCGATCGGTGTATGCGGGCAGATCGTTCCATGGAATTTCCCGCTAATGATGTCAGCATGGAAACTCGCCCCGGCGCTTGCTGCAGGAAATTCCGTTGTGTTCAAACCATCTGAGATCACCCCTGTGACAGCGGTCAAACTATTCGAAATCATGGATGAAGTCGGATTGCCAAAAGGTGTCGCAAACCTTGTGTTAGGTGCTGGCCCAGTTGTCGGACAAGCCATTGCCGAACATGAAGAAATCGATAAAGTGGCCTTTACAGGAGGAACGGCAACAGGACGTAAGATCATGGAGGCTTCACTGGGTAACCTAAAGAAAGTGACATTGGAACTTGGCGGGAAATCGCCTAATATCGTATTTGCGGACTCTGACTTTGAGACTGCCGTTGATTATGCTTTATACGGGATTTTCTGTAATCAAGGACAAGTGTGTTCAGCAGGTTCTCGTTTACTGTTGGAAGAGTCCATTTACGATCAGTTCATTGCAAGTCTTACTGCGAAGGCGAAAAAGATCAAAGTAGGTTCAGGTTCTGATGAAAGCAGCCAGATGGGTCCTATCGTTTCAGAAGCCCATATGAACAAAATATTATCGTATATCCAAATCGGAAAAGAAGAAGGTGCCAAAATAATCGTCGGTGGAAATCGAATGAAAGAAGAAGGCTTGGATAAAGGATACTTTGTCGAACCTACTATTTTTGTTGATACGACACCGGACATGCGGATTGTGCAGGAAGAAATTTTTGGACCGGTGCTTGTCGTTCAAAAGTTCAAGGATGAAGCGGAAGCACTTCGACTGGCCAATGATACGAAATATGGTTTGGCGGGAGCGGTGTTCACGAATGATATCGCAAAAGCGTACCGTGTCATTAAAAAAGTGCGTGCCGGCATCACGTGGATAAACTCATATCATCCGACTTATAACGAAGCTCCTTGGGGAGGGTTCAAGCAAAGTGGAAATGGACGCGAACTGGGAACTTTCGGTTACGAAGCTTACACCGAAGTGAAGCAAATCAATAACAACTTGGATATTCAGCCAACAGGCTGGTTTGACGAAGAATAAATGGCTAGACAAAAAGGCTGTTCCTTTGGGAACAGCCCTTTTTTTGAAATTGCAGATAAAATGCCGGAATCGGAGATATAATCCGGAAATCGCAGATATAACTCCGAAAAGTGCAGATATGATGCCAGAATCGCAGATATATTTCAAAAATCGCAGATATAACTCCGAAAAGCGCAGATAAAATGCCGGAACCGTAGATATATTCAAAGATTGCTATACATTGATTTACTTTTGGTGGACTTTTTCAAGATCAACCCGTCCTGAAAAGAAAACGGCGCCATTACCCATATCTGAGAGGCGATCTGGGGTAAGGGAATTGATGTGTTGTTTTGTTTCAGGTGTATTCTGCCACAAGCCTTGGCTGACAAGAACGCCGGGTAACACATTTTCACCGGGAGCAGCGGTAAGCAAACATTCACCGCGACCGTTCCAGATTTTAACCATATCTCCAGAGGCTATCCCCATTGTTTTGGCATCGGCGGCATTCATGTGCAGCTTCGGTTCCTTTTCCATGGAGATATGTTTGGCATTATTTGAAAAGGTTGAATTCAAGAAATTGTGATTAGGTGCCGGAATGAATAAAAATGGCAGGTCGCTGTCTTTTATGATTGGCGTATATGTTGGCAAAGGCTCGTATCCATCCTGCTTCATCCGTTCGGAATAAAGTTCGATTTTACCGCTTGGTGTCGGGAGTTTGCCTGGGAACATCGGCTGCATTTTGGCTTTGACAAATTGATTCCTTGAAAGGGAGTCATAGGTGATGCCATCTAAATGCGGGTTATCGTGAAAATCCAGCGCCTGGCGTATCATCTCTTCCTCTGAATCTCTAAATGCTTGTTCCTCAAATCCCATTCCAGCAGCTAACAGTTTGAACAGTTCAACATTCGATTTCGACTCGCCATATTTTTCGATTACAGGTTTTTGTATTTGCACGTAATTATGCCAGTATGAATTATAAAAATCCTCCGTTTCATAAGATGATGTGGCAGGGAGGACGAGGTCGGCAAACATGGCCGTTTCGGTTAAGAATAGATCATGTACAACTGTGAATAGATCTTCCCGCATTAGGCCTTCCTGCACCATATTTGCATTCGGGGCGACAAGTGCTGGGTTGGAGCCGTATACAAACATGGAGCGAATCGGGTTTTCCTTTTTGAGGAGAGCTTGACCGATTTGGTTCATATTAATGGTCCGGGTAGCTTTATTATGCAATAAATCAGGACGTCTTAAGGCATTTGTATTAAAAGCCAGATATCCAGAATTCCCTTTGATGGCTCCGCCGCCTTCGGTCATCCATTGGCCGGTAAGTGCCGGCAGGCAAGCAATGGTACGTACCGCCATGCCCCCATTGTCATGGTGCTGCAGGCCATTGCCTATCCGAACGAATGATGGACTTGTGGTGCCGTACATCCTGGCTAATTCATATAAGTCTTCAATTGGAACGCCAGTGATTGCGGATACGGTCGCAGGGTCATATTGGCGGACGTGTTCACGCAATTCGGCAGCCCCCACTGTGTATTCATCGAGAAAGGGCTGGTCGACTAGATTCTCGGCATATAGTATATGCATTAATCCGAGGGCGAGCGCACTATCGGTGCCAGGCAGAATCGGAATGAACCAATCTGCCCACTTGCCGGTTTGGTTTTTATGTACGTCAATGACAACTACTTTGGCCCCGTTTTTTCGGGCTTGCTGGGCAAGTGTCACTTGATGCATATTTGTGCTCACAGCGTTAATGCCCCACATGATGAAAAGCTTTGTATGAATCGTTTCTTCTGGATCGATGCCGAATGAACCACCCATTGTATAGCTGTATCCGACTGAGCCTGCCGCGTTACAAATGGAACGCTCGAGCATGCTTGCACCGAGTTTGTGGAAAAAACGGCGATCCATCCCCTCGGCGCTGAGGTTGCCCATGTTTCCGTAAAAGCTGTAAGGAAGTATGCTTTCCGGACCGTGCATTTCGATCAGGTCTTTCCATTTTGAAGTGATTGTGTCAATGGCCTCTTCCCAGCTGATTGGAGCAAAATTCCCTTCTCCTTTCGGACCGATGCGCTTTAATGGCTGTTTTAAGCGATTAGTGTCATAAAGGCGGGCAGTCATGTTTCGGACTTTGTTGCAAATATTCCCTTTTGTGACTGGATGATCAGGATCTCCTTGAACTTTAATGATTTTCCCGTCTTTTTTGTGCAGCAGTAAACCGCATTGATCAGGACAGTCAAGAGAGCAAACAGAGGGAAAAACTCCATCTGGCTGATTGATATAGGATTGCATGGCGTATTCCTCCTAAATAATTAATCTAATAAAATGAATTTTCTTAATTATATTGAAAGTGAAATCGTTGAAAGGTGCAAGAACTTCTTAACATATGTTTTTTTTTCTGATAAGCTTACAAGATGAAAATTAACCTATAAATAGGAGGATTCATTTTTGGATTATGGAATTATAATATCAATTGGAATATACATGGCAGGCATGCTGTTAATTGGTTATTTAGCCTATCGGAAAACGGCCAACTTAACCGATTACATGCTTGGCGGCCGGAACTTGGGCCCGGCTGTAACTGCATTGAGTGCAGGAGCTTCCGATATGAGCGGCTGGCTGTTGATGGGTCTTCCCGGTGCTATGTACATAAGCGGGTTAAGTGCTGGCTGGATTGTCGTCGGCCTGTGTGCAGGGTCTTATTTAAACTGGTTATTCGTGGCACCAAGACTTCGGACATACACGGAAGTGGCCGGCAATTCGATTACGATCCCGGACTTTTTGGGAAATCGGTTTAAAGATGGCTCCAGGGTCTTAAAAGTGGTATCAGCATCGGTCATTTTAATTTTCTTTACCTTTTACACATCTTCAGGCATGGTAGCGGGCGGTGAGCTTTTCCGCTCCGCTTTCAATTTGGATTACCGGTGGGGCATCTGGCTGACGGCGAGCGTTGTTATTCTTTATACATTATTTGGCGGATTCCTGGCTGTTAGCTGGACCGACTTCGTACAAGGTACAATTATGTTCATTGCCTTAATTCTAGTACCAGTTGTCACGATTGTAAATATTGGTGGCTGGGATCCTACCTTCAATGAAATAAAATCGATCAACCCGAATTTATTGCATGTTTTTGAAGGAACATCAACCATTGGAATCATATCTCTTCTGGCATGGGGGCTTGGTTATTTCGGGCAGCCTCATATTATCGTTCGATTCATGGCGGTTTCATCTGTTAAAGAATTGAAAAGTGCACGCCGAATCGGTATGGGCTGGATGATTTTTGCTATCGTCGGAGCAATGTTCACGGGATTGGTGGGGATAGCTTATTTTAACCTGACAAATAGTCCTTTAGGGGAAAAAAATGCTGAGTCCGTCTTCATCATTTTATCTAAAGAACTGTTTCCTTCTTTAATTACAGGCTTCTTGTTGGCTGCTATTTTAGCAGCGGTCATGAGTACGATTGCATCACAGCTGTTAGTATCGGCAAGTGCTCTGACCGATGATTTCTATAAGCAGTTCATTCGGCCGAATGCATCTGATAAGGAATTAGTGCTTGTAGGTCGGTTTGGTGTATTGGCGATATCTGCCATTGCCTTATTATTGGCTTTTAATCCAAGCGGTACGATCCTTAAATTGGTGGGTTATGCATGGGCTGGTTTTGGAGCGGCCTTCGGTCCTGTCATTCTGTTAAGCCTGTACTGGAAACGGATGACGAAATGGGGAGCCCTGGCGGGAATGATTGTCGGTACGGCAACCGTGATCGTCTGGGATATGATCGATAAGTTCGCTGAAGTATACGAAATCATTCCGGGTTTCATCGCTGGTTCAATAGCGGTAGTCGTTTTCAGCTTATTATCGGCCAAGCCTACAAAAGATATAGAAGAGGAATTCAATCAAGCCATTAAAAACCTCTCTTGATCATTGAAGGTCCAGTAAAAATGGTGCTGTTTTTTTTAGCTATATAAAACAATGAATGCAATATATATGGTACAATATCGATAGAGTCCTTATGTTGAAAACATGAGGGCTTTTTTTGAGTGATTTGGGAATAATAAACCAAAAAACAATACAAAGGAAAAAATATGAACCAATCTCATAAAATTGCATGTAAAGTGGCTTTTATATATATAATCATTGGGGTCTTATGGATTATCGTTACGGATTACATCTCTATGACACAGGCAAGGGCAGATGTTCAGATATATGCAATGTTTCAACATTCCAAAGGGTGGATGTTCATTTTCATAACCGGGCTTTTCCTATACTTCATAATCAGGTATTGGACGGGGAAAATGTTGAGATCCCAACATGAATTCATTCTGAAGGATGAACAGTATCGGTCGCTGTTCAAGCATAACCCGGATTGTGTCCTTGAGCTGGATCTCGAAGGAAATGTTGTTTCGATAAACCCTGAAGCTGAGAAACTATTAGGTCATAACAGTGACAATTTGAAAGGCAAGAATGCGAATCATCTCCTCAACTGGAATGAAAGTGATAAAGTATCTGTATTCTTTAAACAGTCCCTTCAAGGGGAGGCTGTAAAATTCGAAACGACCATCCAGAATGGCAGTGATGAAGAACGGATAATCCGTGTAACCTTTTTACCGATCATCGTTCACGCCGAAATGCTTGGAGTATATGCCATCGTTCGGGATATTACTGAATTGCGGCGCGAAGAGGAATTGATGATCATGTCTGAAAAGCTATCTGTAATCGGACATCTGGCTGCAGCGGTCGCACATGAGATACGGAATCCCCTGACATCGTTAAAAGGATTCGTACAGTTAATGGATATGACGCAGGAGGTGAACCCGCTGTATTCTGATATTATGTTGAAGGAAATTGATCGAATCAATATTATCTCAAGTGAACTTTTGATTCTTGGGAAGAAACAGGATGTAGCGTTTCGCAGGATCGATCTTGCCGACAGTTTACAACAGGTATTCACGTTGATGAAAGCAGAAACGAATTTGAATAATATCGAAATGGGGTTCAGGGTTAAAACCGCTGAACCGATTTATATTATGGCTGATCCAATTGAAATTAAACAGTTGATAATCAATATCGTCAAGAACAGCATTGAAGCGATTGAGGATAATGGGAAAATTGATATATCACTGCAAAACGTCGATGGACAAGCAATGGTCAGCGTGAGTGATAATGGCATGGGAATGGTGCCCGAGCGTCTTGAACGGATTGGTGAGCCTTTTTATTCGACGAAAGAAAAGGGCACAGGGATCGGGCTGGCAATTTGCCGGAAAATCGTTCATCGACTTCACGGGGAAATGCATTTTGAAAGTGAGATAAACATAGGGACGACGGTTACAATTCGTATTCCATTGGCTACTGGACAAGAATAAATGGTACTATGAAAGATAGGAAAAGTTATATTTTAAAGGAGAAAGATATGAGCGAATTACCTGAATTAGTGAACGATAGAAAAGCATATATACAAGAGGTCTGGAAAAAGTCCGGATTCGGGCAACTTACCCCGATTCAAACGAAAGCGATTCCGGTGATTGTCGAGGGAAAAGACATCATGGCCGAATCACCGACTGGTACGGGAAAAACATTAGCATATTTACTGCCATTGCTAGAAAAGATAGATCCTGAAAAGAAATCTCCCCAAGCTTTGATTTTGGCATCATCACGAGAACTGGTCATGCAAATCAATGAAGAAATTCGCATTTGGTCAGAGGGAAGCGGCATTACGGGTGCAGCATTCATCGGCGGTGCCAATGTGAAAAGGCAGTTGGACAAACTGAAGAAGCGTCCCCAAGTGATTGCTGGAACACCGGGGCGGATTTACGAATTGATTGCCCAAAAGAAATTGAAGATGCATGAAGTTAAGACGATAGTACTTGATGAAGGTGACCAATTGATCACTCCAGAGCATATGGGAACGATCAATAATATTATCAAAACAACGCTAAAAGATCGGCAAATCATGGTATTTTCTGCGACCCTGCCGGAGGAAACGGAAAAAGCCGCCCGGGGATTCATGAATGAACCCGAAATGATCAAGGTCGATAAGCATGAAAAAATGGAATCAAAGGTGGACCATCTTTACTTTGTTGTCGAGAGACGGGAAAAGTCCAAGATCCTCGAGAAAATCACAAGAATTAAAGATGTGAAGGCCCTTGCCTTCCTGAATGATATAGCGGAGCTGAGCGTCCTGCATGAAAAGCTGAGTTATAAAGGTATTGAAATGGGCGTGCTTCACGGTGAATCCAATAAAGTCGACAGGGAGAAAGCGTTGCGCAAGCTTCGTTCGGGAAAATCCCCAATGCTGATAGCAACGGATGTAGCGGCAAGGGGGCTTGACATTAAAGGTCTTACTGCGGTCGTTCATATTGATATGGCTGACAACATCGAACAATATATCCATAGATCTGGGAGAACTGGGCGAGCAGGTGCAGATGGCACTGTCATTTCAATCGTAACGGAAAGAGAAGAGCGAGAGTTGAAAAAAATGGCTCGTGAACTGGAGATTCCATTAACGAGAGTAACCTTCTATGGTGGAAACATCGTAGTCGATGAATGATACGAAAAAAGGGACAGCCATGGCGGCTGTCTTTTTTTTGCAAATGCCCGTTAAGATTAAAAATTAAAAAGTTGCTCATTGTACGGAACCCCACTACATGCTTTTCCACTTTCTGAATATGGTGGGATCCCCAGTAGAAATGGGAAAGTGCTTGTTTTTGCTGAATAAAATTGAACGATGAATGCCTAGGCAAAGGAATGTTCAAAAAGAAATGATCTTAATAAGATCAGGATAATATAGCCGCACTGCATTTGATACTATAAATATTCGATTGTGAAATTAGACTAAATTCAGGAGTTCATTAATGGGTGATGATCATGAATGAAAACGCTTCCTTTATATGGTTTTTTGACATATGATAGCAATAGACATAGGTTAGGAGGAGACGGTATGACAGGAAAGCATAAACATTTTGAAACGGCAGTCATCCATGAAGGATATGACTCGAAGAAGCATTTAGGAAGCTTGGCAACACCCTTATTCCAAACCTCAACATTCACTTTCGAAAATGCCGAGCAAGGGGAAAGGCGTTTTGCCGGTATGGAAGATGGATATATTTATTCCCGCCTTGGAAATCCAACGGTACAAGTGCTTGAAGAAAAGATTGCCGCTTTGGAAGGCGGGGAAGCTGGTCTTGCTTTCGGTTCAGGCATGGCAGCCGTTTCAGCAGTGCTTTTTGCGTTAACAAAAACAGATGACCACATCCTGTGCTCACAGGGGCTATATGGTTGTACATTTGGCCTCCTGCAGCTAATGAAAAATAAATACCGCATCACACATGATTTTTGTGAAATGGATTCAGAAGAACAGGTAAGGAAAATGATCCGGCCGGAAACGACCTGCATATATGTAGAAACCCCGATCAATCCGACGATGAAAATGATTGACTTACAGATGGTGGTGAGAGTTGCGAAGGAATATAATGTGACGGTCGTAGTCGATAATACGTTTTCAACTCCCTACCTACAGAGACCGCTTGAATATGGCTGTGATATCGTCCTTCATAGCGCTACGAAATATCTTTGCGGGCATGGGGATGTCGTTGCGGGACTTGTCGTCGGTAAGAAGGAATTCATGAATCAGGTAGCTGGGACTACACAGAAGGATATCGGTGGTATCATTTCACCATTCGATGCCTGGTTACTATTGAGGGGGTTAAAGACCTTGCCTGTCAGGATGGACCGTCATTCGGACAATGCAATGGCAATCTTTCAAGAACTTAAGAAACATCCAAAGGTGAAAAAGGTATATTATCCAGGTGATGAAGCTTCACCGGATCATTATATAATGCAAAAACAAATGAAACATGGCGGCGGCCTTATCTCTTTCGAATTGCATGGCACAAAACAGGATGCACAGGAATTCCTCAATAAATTGAAACTTATCAAAATTGCCGTAAGTCTAGGGGATGCCGAAACATTGATCCAGCATCCCGCTACCATGACGCACTCTGCCGTTCCTGAAGATTCACGGGAACAAATGGGCATCAGTGACCAACTGGTCCGTCTCTCAGTTGGCCTTGAGGCTTGGGAGGATGTCTGGCAAGATCTTCAGCAAGCATTTTAGGGTACCATATCCCTCATTTGTTCCTTCTATTTTTAATGAAGATGGTGATGGATACGATAAAAGTGATTGCAGCTAGGATATAAGAAATGTCTGTGATTACAGGATAGGCGTCGCTATTTCGTATCCCGATGCCTATGAACGCCCAAACGAATACGAGAGGATAGCACCAATCCCGGTTTTTACCTGCAAAGACAAAGGCCAAGGCTGTTGCTGCAATCAGCAGGACGATCGTCCAGATTATACTGGAAACCCCAAAACCGTCCCATTTGATATAGGTGAGGTAATAAGAAATGTCAGCTATGGCTGCAACACTTACCCAGCCTGCATAAACGGAAAACGGAAATAGGTCGAAAGCAGCATGCTCCACTTTTTTCATTCTTGTATAAATGACCATTAAAGTAGCCAACAGGGCAAAGATAATGAATACGGATAACAAAAAACGTTCATAGTGCCAAGCCAAAAGCCAAGCGCCATTCAGGACGCAGCTTAAAGCGAACCAAGGGAAGGATGCCTTATAAGCAGGGCTGTTTTGATGTTTACTTAAAAACTGCCTGAATACCCAAATGGCGAGCAGGAAATAGATCAAGCCCCATATGGAAAATACATAACCGGCAGGAGTGAAATAGACATCAAGTTTATCGGAAATCTCTCCTGATGTTTGGCCGTTCAATGGCAGGAAGTTGGCTAAAAAATTCATCGTGACGACGAACAGGTAGAATATCAAGTTAATGATGGAAATAAACATGGGCTTCCTCCTTGTATGAATTGTGACCCTTCTAACCTTATTCCACATATTTAGCCTGGTTAATCTTTTCGGAGCACATCGGGGGTACTTGGGGGGGCATTTTTCCATAAAGAGAGGAAGATCCTGTAACAATTGAACATTTAAGGTTAGAAATTTCACACCTTCACTTTATGGTGGGGTCGTAAGATATGATATAAAATAAAAACCCCCCTAGACCTTTGTGTAAAAGGGTTTTGGGGCGGTTTTTGTTTGTGTATTTTATAGTTTGGTAGGAAATTCGGCAGGGAATCTGAACTAATAACAAAACACTGGAGTTATTCAGCATTTTTTTAAGTACTTTAGCTCATCCTGCATGTTTGGCATCAAATGAGAATAGGTATCTAAGGTAATTTTGATAGAATAATATACCAATTATACTTGATGATGAGGCGACAATCCTTACAGATGTCGTCTTTAGTTGATTTACATAACTACTTCAGAGAACATTGTATTATGAGTGTTACAATTATCTTGAGGTGGTAACTTTGTTTATTTCTCCAATCAACAGAGCAACCCTTCGAAGACGAAGATTTTATAACGGAACTAAAGTTATCAAGACCTAAATTATAAAAAACTGATTAAATAAAGGAGAGCACATACTAACCATGTATAGTATGTGCTCTCCTTTAACTTTTAATGAAATAACGCACCTGTTGCAGATAATGTTACAGACTAACCGGGAAATTGGTAATAGCAGTGAGTGCATAGAGGTACCAACATTCCATCTACCTTCCGTTTTTTTGCTTCTAGATTCTGGGTTTATGCCAATTAAAGAACATAAATGCAAAAAGCTGAATTAGTTTATGGAATAAAGCCGCCATTTGATAAAGTATCATTGGATATATTTACATTCACAATTGGATTACCTACGTTTGAAATAGTATCGGTATCATTTTGAGTCTGGGCCTGAAGTTGGGCCTGAAGTTGGGCCTGAAGTTGAGCTTGAAGTTGAGTTTGAAGTTGAGCTTGGGCTTGGAGTTGTGCTTGAAGTTGCTCTTGTTTTTGTTGCTGTTGTTGAAGTTGGAATTGAATATTTTCTAATTTACACTTACAATCATCGTGAGTTTCATAATCGCAGCAATTTTTCTTCTTACAATAATCACCGTGAGTTTCATAATCGCAGCAATTCTTCTTCTTACAATAATCACCATGATGGTCATAATCGCAGCAATTTTTCTTCTTACAACAATCATCGTGAGTTTCATAATCGCAGCAATTTTTCTTCTTACAATAATCATCGTGAGAGTCATAATCGCAGCAATTTTTCTTCTTACAACAATCATCGTGAGAGTCATGATCACGGCGTTTTCTCTTCTTACAACAGTCATCGTGATAATACATAAAAATATCACTCCTTTTTTTCCTATACTTAAAGTTACTTTTTGAGGTCTCATTCTTTTGGACAAGTATCCCTGTTTTCCTATTATATGAACATTTTCAAAAAATGAATGAGCACTCTCCCTATTTTGATTTTTGATAATTACTTAATTTCGATGCATGTCATAACCAGCTTAAGAAAAAATGAATTTGGTTGTGCTTTTAGGGATTGAGGAAAATAACCGGATAAAGCCAGCTGGCATAATGGGGTTTGTCCCTTCTGCAGCGAGTCAGTACCAGGATTTAATTGTCATTTCTTTGGATCCAAAGATTAAATGTAAAGTAAGGATGGCTACACCAATCAGGGACGAGCTACAAGAAGCACTGGAACCAAAACACATACAAGAGGTATTAGGCATAGGACGAAGCCAGACTTATGAATTATTCAATAAACCTCCCTTTCACGTTGTAAAATCGGAAGGATATACAAAGTTTCAAAAATTACTTTTTTAATGGTTAGATGGAGAACAAGGAAATTGATTCCTTGTTCTTTTTATTTTGTCATGGTAATATGACATTAATTAAAAGCGAGCACAGTGGTAGGTTTTTGGTAGGATACTTGGTAGGAATGAGCAACATTCAACAGAACTACAAAACATTTCGATAAATATCATAACCGTAAAAACCCTATAACAAAGGCTTTTAAATAACAACATAATACTAGAAAACACAGCGATGTGTTGATAGTGTCCTTCGGGGTCGGGTGAAAATCCCAACCGGCGGTGATGAAGAAATTCTAAGCCCGCGAGCCTGATAAAGGCAGGATTTGGTGAGATTCCAAAGCCGACAGTACAGTCTGGATGGGAGAAGGACGTGTGGAACCCAAGTGTATACGTACGCCTAATTTTTCAAAAATGAAAACATTAGGCTTTTTAGGTATACAATTTTTTTCACTCATTTCTCCTGCTAACTCCTTAGGTCATCCTAAGGGGTTTTTTATATTTTATAAAAGGGGGAAAAACATGTTTACGGGAATCATTGAGGATGTCGGTACCGTACATTCCTTGAACAAAGGAAAAAGCAGTATGGAGTTATCGATTCGTTCTGAAAAAATCCTTGAAGATGTGCATCTGGGGGATAGTATTTCAGTCAACGGGGTCTGCTTGACGGTAACATCCTTCACGAAAAGTTTGTTTACGGTCGACGTGATGCCGGAAACGGTCAAAGCTTCCACGATCCGGACGTTAAAATTGGGATCACCTGTTAATCTCGAACGAGCCATGAGTGCACAGGGAAGGTTTGGCGGTCATTTTGTTTCAGGTCATATCGACGGAACCGGAACGATCATAAAAAAAGAACGGAAAGAAAATGCCGTATATTATGTAATCCAATTGGAAGAAGGGCTTAGTACATTCTGCATTCCAAAAGGTTCCGTGGCCATTGATGGAACGAGCTTGACGATATTTGGGATCGAAAGGAACCTTTTGACTGTGTCACTGATTCCATTGACTCATCAGGACACCATATTGGGACAAAAAGCGGCTGGCGATATTGTTAACATCGAAAATGACATGATAGGGAAATATATAATACATCAAATGAAAAATGGCAATCCAAAACCAGGACTGAATTTAGAGTTTTTGGCAGAGCATGGATTCTAATAATAGGGCGGTGTAATGATGTTTCATACAATAGAAGAAGCAATAGAAGATTTGAAGGCTGGCAAGGTAGTAATCGTATCCGATGATGAAGACCGTGAAAATGAAGGGGATTTTGTAGTGTTGGCCGAAAAGGCGACACCGGAAGCGATTAATTTCATGGCCACTCATGGACGTGGTTTGATTTGTACAACCATTACTGAAGAACTGGCAGCGAAATTGAAACTGCATCCTATGGTAGGTGAAAATACCGATCATCATGGCACTGCTTTTACGGTAAGTGTCGATCATAAAAGCACCTCTACAGGAATCAGTGCTTTTGAACGGTCCTTGACCATCCTTGAACTTCTTAATGAAGATTCTGTGGCTGAAGATTTCCAAAGGCCTGGTCACACTTTTCCGATAGTCGCTAAAGAAGGCGGCGTATTGAGAAGGGCAGGACATACGGAGGCATCGGTGGACTTGGCGAAGTTATGCGGTGCCTCTCCAGCGGGTGTCATTTGTGAGATCATGAATGAAGATGGATCGATGGCCCGCGTATCCGATTTAGAAGTCATCGCTGATAAATTTAACCTGAAATTCATTACGATAGCCGATTTGATTCGGTATCTTGAACAAAATGATTCAATTGGGAAACAGGAACTTGAACTGAACATCC
The DNA here is from genome assembly GCF_900156045.1 of Peribacillus simplex. Taxonomy (GTDB): domain Bacteria; phylum Bacillota; class Bacilli; order Bacillales; family DSM-1321; genus Peribacillus; species Peribacillus simplex_D. The sequence continues at coordinate 125,501 of NZ_FTMX01000007.1, forward strand.
CGAAAGCTTGAAGGGTTATTAGGAATTAAATCTTAACGTGAAAAAATGATATTGTTTTTTAAAAATAGGAGGAATTGGACATGGGGAAAACTATTGAAGCACAATTAATCGGATCAGGTTTGAAAGTCGGAATCGTGGTAGGAAGATTTAATGAGTTTATCACAAGCAAGCTTTTAGGAGGGGCATTGGATGGCCTTAAGCGTCATGGCGTTGATGAGAATGATGTTGACATCGCTTGGGTCCCGGGTGCTTTTGAACTTCCGTTAATTGCTAAGAAACTTGTGAATACAGGTAAATATGATGCGGTAATCGGTCTTGGAACGGTAATCAGGGGTGCCACTTCACATTATGATTATGTATGCAATGAAGCAGCTAAAGGCATGGCTTCCGTTTCATTGGAAACAGGTGTACCGGTTATCTTCGGTTTGCTGACAACTGAAAATATTGAACAAGCCATTGAACGTGCAGGAACGAAATCAGGTAATAAAGGCTATGAAGCTGCGGTTAGTGCGATTGAAATGGCCAACCTTGGAAAATTAATAGAACAGTGATTTCACATAAGGAAGCCGCAGGGAATAACATTCCTGCGGCTTTTTTAATTGTCAGATTGTAAATACCTCGATTTCAAAGTTATGTGGTTTCATTAAATACCGGTATAAATCATGGAAAATAAAGAATCATTAGGGAATTTTCAAAAAAAAACCGAACAAAAGCATCACGTAATGGAAGCATGATAAAATATGCGGATATGATTATGCTACAATTGTAAAGATTGCAATTGAAATTCATGACTTTAGGGAAAAGTAATTTTATTAGTTATTAGGAGGGGTTTGTGTGTACCATCTCTTTACACATAATGATTTAGATGGAGTCGGCTGCGGCATTGTAGCTAAGCTGGCATTCGGAGAAGAAGTAGTGGTTAGTTATAATTCAATTGGCCGCCTTAATCAGAATGTAGGAGCATTTCTTGAGCAGGCTAAGATTGAAGATACATTGATCGTTACTGATCTATCGGTTGATGAAGATAACGAAAAAATGATTACTCAGTTTGTGGAAGATGGAGGCAAGGCATTGCTGATTGATCATCATAAGTCAGCAATGCATTTGAACGAACATGATTGGGCATCTGTAACTGTCGAACAGGAAGATGGTAAACAGACGGCAGCGACATCATTATTCTATCAGTATGCAGTTGAAAATAAATTGCTGGAGCCATCAAGCATTGTCGCTGAATTCGTTGAATTGGTTCGTCAATACGATACTTGGGAATGGGAAGTCAATAAAAATACAACGGCAAAACGATTAAATGACCTGTTTTTCATGATTCCGATAGAGGAATTCGAAATGAAAATCGCAAATAAGCTGTCCACGGCTGAAAGTTTTACTTTTGACGAAGTGGAGCAAACCCTTCTGAATGTTGAAGAGAGTCGAGTAGATCGGTACATAAACAGGAAAAAAAGAGAAGTCTATCAGGCTACGGTCGGTCCCCATACGGCTGGTGTGGTCCATGCAGAGTCATACCACTCGGAATTGGGTAATGAACTGTCGAAAGAGTTCTCGCATCTGGATTATATAGCCATCCTGATGGTAGGAAGTAAAAGAATCAGCTTCCGGACAATCCACGATGATATAGATGTTTCTGAGGTTGCCGGCAAGTACGATGGGGGCGGTCACCAAAAAGCAGCCGGTTGCACCATGTCCGAAAAGGCATATAGCCAATATGTCGAAAAGACCTTCCATGCCGAGCCCCTTAAACGAGACGCACATAAGAATCAATTGAATGTAAAGGAGTCCCCAGAGGGTTGCCTATATTCAACGAGAGACAAACAGGACATATTCATCTATGAAGATGAAGAAGAGGAATGGATTGTTGAAATCAACGGAAAACAACAGAAGAAAACATTCGATACATTTGCGGAAGCGGAAAAATACATGAAGCGGAAATACGCTGCATGGCTGGCGCATGATGAAAGATATGAAGAATTTATCAATAAGGGGTGAATAGGAAAGCGGCTGTCCAAATGGGACAGCCGCTTTTCAATCTTCCATTGTCATTCTTGATTTACCTTTTAAGCGGGACAGGATGAACGATCGTACGGGACTGTTTTTTCGGAATGGAATTTTGACGATGTAGAATTGCATTGATTTCTCCTCCAATCACAAAAATGAGACCACTCAAATACAGCCATAGCATCAAGATGATCACGCCTCCTAAACTGCCATAAGTGGAAGAGTAGTTGGCAAAGTTACTTACATAGAATGAAAATCCAAGTGATATTCCCAGCCAAAGTACAGTTGCGGTCACTGCCCCAGGGATGACGTGTTTTATGGGAAAACTTTTATTCGGTGCAAAGCGATATAGAAAGGCCAGGACAAGTGAGATGACAACAATCGCGATAACCCATCGTAATAAGCTGAATAATATTTGCGTTTCTTCAGGGATCGGAATGACTTGCTGTAATAAATCGATGATGACTTTTCCGAAGACGGGGAGACCCAACATGACGATGAATGCTACAACCAGGCCTAATGTCAATACAATGGAAATGATGCGGGCTTTGATGAAATTCCTTGTTTCTTCTACATCATAGGCGATATTCATGGAATGGATGAACGCATTCATTCCGTTGGAAGCGGACCAAATGGTTCCAAGGAAACCAAAAGTCAGTAAGCCGCCGTTCCGTTCAGATAATATGTTGATGATATTTTTCTCGACGACTTCCATCGTTTCCGCAGGCATGAAGGTTTTTATCGTGTCAAGGGCTGTTTGAATATCGATGTTCAGATAAGGTAATATGGACAGAAGTAAAATGAGCAAAGGGAATAGCGCCAGTAAATAGTAATAAGCTTGTTCTGCCGCTAGCCCGGTTACACGATCTTCCTTTATTTCCTTAATCAGTTTCTTTGAAAATTTTATCGACTTATTCATCTGGGCATCACTCCTGAATAGTTACTTAGGTTTTCTCTTCTTTTCCCTCTGGTCATGTAAGTTAATCCTCAAAAGAAAAGAAATTGAAAGTTCTGATCCTCGCACTTGTAGAAGCTTGTGATAATGACATAACCTTAAACTACTCCATTGATCGAATGTAACGTGTTTGATCTCTTTGCTTTGTAACAACCAAAAACAAATTTGGGGAGAGGCAAATCAATTTTTAATGTTCCAGTAAAGTGCAAAATCGGAATGATGGAGTGGTGAAGAAATGGCAAGCCAAGGATGATTAAGAAGGTTTTGCGATTAACTGTAAATAGGTGCTGCTGATCCTTCAAGCCTATGAATAATACGATCAAACACTACTACTAGGTATGATTTTATGCCTTCTTTATAACAAGTATAATAATAATTATGGTAGCAGGTTATGGAAGGTAAACAGAAAAAAGGCCAGACAGCAATGTCTGGCCTTTTTTTCTATTGAACTTCTTTTCCCTGTTCCTTTTGAACCTTCGGAGGGGTCCATTTGAATACTTTATTTAGGATATTATAGATGTGTTTGGATTCTTTTGTAAGGATCGGTCCAAGAATCGCTAGGGTTAAAACATAAAGTGCCGCAAACGGGGTTAGTATAGGCATTAAACCGCCGGCAATGCCTAAGTTGGCTAGAATGATGGAGAATTCGCCGCGTGAAACGATCGTTAAACCGATGTTTGCGGAAGCTCTGTGAGATAAACCGGATTTGCGTCCGGCAATCATACCAGCTGCAAAGTTACCGATTATGGTGATGATGACTGCTCCAAGAACCATCCAAACAGCTCCCCCAAGGGTCGTCGGATCGATACTCAAGCCAAAGCTGAAGAAGAATATGGCCCCGAAGAAGTCTCGAAAGGGAATGACAAGTTTCTCAATCCTGTCGCTATGTTCCGTTTCAGAAAAGACTAGGCCGAGCAGTAGTGCACCGATGGCTTCCGCAACATGAATCGTTTCCGAGAAACCGGCAATGAAGAAAAGTAATGCGAACACGACGATGATAAAAATCTCATCGGAGGTTATATTGAATAATTTGTTAAGAACCCCAGATGCTTTCCGGGCGATAACGAAAAATATCAGCATATACCCAATCGCGATAAATGTAGAAAGTAATGTTCCCCAAACGGAACCAGAAGAGCTTAATACCAATCCGGATACGACTGATAAATAAACGGCGAGGAAGATATCTTCAAACATGATGATGCCAAGGATTAGCTCCGTTTCATTGTTACCGGTCCTTTTAAGGTCCACAAGTACCTTTGCCACAATGGCACTTGAAGAAAAACTGATGATCCCGGTTAATATCAGAACCTCTTTTAATGGAAGACCGAGCAGGAAACCGTAAAGAAAGGCCATTCCCACGTTGATTAAAATGTAATAGGTTCCGCCTGTCACGATATTTTTCCCCGACTTCATGAGCTTTTTGACGGAAAATTCAAGCCCTAGGTAAAACAGAAGGAATAAAATACCGACACGACCGAGGAATGCTATGATTTCATCACTTTCAATGAAACGCAGGTCAATTAATCCGAAGTGCGGGGCATGGGGGCCAACGAGCATCCCGATGATAATTAATAGTGGAACATTTGATATTTTGAATTTACCTGCTACGAGAGCGGCTAATGCCACTAGAAGTAGGGCAGTACCCACTTCAAAGACTAAATGGTCCATATGTGCTTAGTCACTCCTTTCGTCGGTCAGTAATTCTCTTGTCAGGTTACGGATATCTTTTCTTTCACCGGATATCACAAGAGTGTCGCCTGTTTCGATGATCGAGTCAGGACCAGGATTATTCATTTGTTTTTTTCCTTTTTTAGAATGGGCGATGACGGTCACATTATAATTGCTCCTGATATCAATCGAACCGATCGTTTGATTGATGGCCTTTGAACCTGGTTCGACTTTGAACCATTCAATCACCAAGTCACCCAATGACATTTCAATCGTTTCAAGTGCTTGTGGTTTATAAACCATACCGCCTATGATGGAAGCCATTTGCCGGGATTCCTGATCGTTAAGGGTGATGCTCGATATGACGTCTTCATGTTCATTATCAAAATGGTATAATTCCCGACGGCCGTCATCGTGAATGACGATTACTAACTTTTCATCATTTCTCGTTATGATTTCGAATTTTTGGCCAATACCAGGAAGTTCACTTTCTCTAATTCTCACTGGAATTCCTCCTTAAAATGTTGGTTAGAGTTAATAGAAGATAGCAGGTTGTTTATAAGTTAACGTCAATATTGGTCTTGAATTTCTTCTCCTTGGATATGCCGATGTATTTTAATGTCTCCGATGGACTGGAATGATGGTAATGCTTCTGTATCAAGGCCAGTGAAACTCCTTGTTTATAGGCGTGGTAGCCAAAAGTTTTACGCATCGAACTTGCTCCGAATTTGCCTGTCAGCCCTGCACCTTCCACAGCATCATGGATGATTCTGTGCGCCTGTTGACGTGTTATCGGCTTTTTTGTCTTAGGGGAAAGAAATAAAAATTGACCTTCGATAACCTTAGAGCCTTTAAGGTATTCTTGTAACGCGGTACGGACCTTCAGGTTCAAATAAATTTGATTGACTTCGTCATTTTCCGTCCGTTGTTCATAGAACTCCTTGATTTTGCCCGTTTCATCCAGAACGCTGGCCACGGTGATTTCAAGCATTTCATTTATCTTCATACCTGTATTGATGCCGAGTACAAACAATAAATAATCCCGACTGGAGTGGGCGCGTAAGTATGTTTTTATTTTGCTGATTTGATTGATATCCTTAAAGGCTTCTACATATTCCATAGATCTTCTCCTCTTGCCAATGTAACATAATTACATTATAACACAAGTTATGTAACATTGCATGCATTTAGTACTGCAGGTAATGCATGCTGTCGAACGTAAAAAAATCTTTTCCTTATTCTCTGCTCAATCGAGGTAAAATATTTGGGGAAGTTATTTAATGTGGAGGTTGCTGTTTGCATCATCGGGGACATCAGCCTGGAATGATAAAAAAAAGAAACCCCAAGTTGGGGTTTCCTCATTTTTTTAGTACACGGCTTTTTGTAGTTTGTGAATGACCTCAAGTGAAAGTCCGGTTCCGATGGCAACTGATTCAAGAGGGTTATCTGCAAGTTGGACTGGGACGACAATTTCATTCGTCAGCCACTCTTGTATCCCGTTGAGAAGGGCACCCCCGCCTGATAAGATGACACCTTGATCGACGATATCCCCGCTCAATTCAGGAGGACAATCCTCCAAAGTGGCCCTGATTGCTTCCAGTATATGAAGAAGCGATTCCTGAATGGCTTCCTGGACGTCAGTGGATGATATTGTAATCGGCTTTGGAAGACCCGTTACAAGATCGCGGCCCCTGACTTCCATGTTGATCACGGAATGTTTAACGAGTGCGTAGCCGATTTCTTTTTTTATTTCCTCGGCTGTTCTTTCCCCAATCAGCACATTATGTTTTTTTCTAACATATTGGCTGATATCTTCATCCAATTGATCTCCGCCAATTCTGATTGAATTGCAAGAAACGACGCCGCCATATGAGATGATTGCGACCTCAGTCGTTCCGCCGCCGATATCAACGATTACATTGGCAACGGGCTCTTCGACAGGCAGGCCCGCACCTATTGCTGCTGCTACTGGTTCCTCGATAAGGTGGACCTGTTTCGCTCCGCAGCTTTTGACTGCATCCTGAATGGCCCTTCTCTCAACTGATGTGGAACCCGATGGTGTACAGACCACTACACTAGGTTTGCGAATCGATAAACCTAGGGCCTTACTTGCTTTTTTCATGATTTCCCGAAGCATTTGCGCGGTTACATTAAAATCCGCAATGACACCATCCTTAAGCGGACGGATTGCCACAATATTTCCGGGTGTTTTCCCGATCATGTTTTTTGCATCCACACCGACTGCCAATACTTTATTAGTCTCTATATCAATGGCCACCACAGATGGCTCATTAAATACGATTCCTTTATTTTTACTGTAAACTAGCGTATTCGCAGTCCCTAAGTCAATGCCTATTTCTGTATTTGATAACATTTAGTCACCCCTCCATAAGAGTTTGACCCCCTATATACTCATTCTACCTTTTATTGCGAGTTTGTGGGGGTGGGAAATCTAGTAAATGGTGGAATTGCCATGCCGTTTATTTTCATAGAAAGAAAACATGATGAAATATAAGAGTGCACTGGCGAGGGCAAGCGCGCTAATAACGGAAAATGTCCAGCGTTTTTAGTGAAATTCACACTGCCGCACCTCGCTTCAGTCGAAAACAAGTGTGAATGGCAGCTTTGGACCAGCTTGTTTTATGTTAAGATATAGATGAAAATCCGCATAGATAAAGAAGGTAATTTTGTGAGTGCAAATTTAATCGAGAGTAAGAGTTTCAGAGTCATCTTTACAGCTTTTCTAGCTTTCCTAGGTGGTTATGCATTTGATAGCCTTGGAATATACCTGCCATGGATGCTTGGACCATTATTCGTCGTGATGATCGCGAAAGTGAAGTTAAGGAAGTACTTGTTTTGGTCTAAAACCTTTAGGAGTACTGGATTGGTCATATTAGGCTTACAACTGGGCAGTTCATTCACGAAACAATCGTTAAATGAGATGATTGAATATTTGCCGGTTATGCTTTTTACGACCATCGCAATCATTTTATTTACAGTTTTGACTGGCTGGTTTGTCGGGAAACGAATGAACTTATCCTTGGGCACATCCATGCTTGGCAGTTTTCCGGGAGGGCTTTCCCAGATGGTGGTCTTAAGTGAGGAAATGAAGGATAGTGATGAAACGGTTGTTGGTTTCATGCAAACACTGCGGGTCATCCTGGTGATATCCATTGTTCCTTGGATCGTGACCCATGTAATGTCAGTTGGATCAGGATCAGGTACGGTAATGACCATATCGGAGCGGCCGTTTTTCTTATTTGATTATGATGGGAAATTAGCCATCATGATGTTGTTAACCTTGCTAATATTCATCTTCTTCACAAAGAAAGTGAATTTTCCGCTGCCCTTTTTGCTAGGACCTCTCATGGCTGCAACACTATTCAATTTAGCAGGCCCAGGTGCCCCGCAGATTCCTGATTTTTGGTTGAACTTGTCACAATTGTTGATCGGCGCACATTTAGGCTATACACTGAAGGTTGATAATCCCCGACTTTTCAGAAAGATGTTTGGGGCTGTATTCGTCGGTAATGTCCTATTGATTGGACTTTGCTATTATCTTTCCGTTCAGTTTGCCCCTATCCTATCTTTGCAGCCGAACGAATTATTTTTGAGCATGGCGCCAGGCGGCGTCGCCGAAATGGCCGTAACAGCCATGTCTGTGCATGTGGATTTATCCGTTGTCACAAGTTTTCATTTATTCAGGATCCTATTCATTTTATTTTTTCTGTCACCCATCATAAAATGGCTTGTTGGGAGAAACCACGGGAAACAAGAGCAGGGACAAAGCTGACAGGCTTTGTCCTTTTTTCTTTTCGGAAAAAACTGAAGAGTGAAAAGAACAAATGCCAGGCGTTATGTGGAATTCACGAGTGAACCGCTAAAACTCACGAGTAAATGCGGAAAACTTACGAGTAAATCACCGAAACTCACTAGTAAAAGGACATACTCCAGACGTAATGAGAAAAGTACGAACGGAACATGCTTGAAATTCCATTCTATATTGTACCCGAACCATTGATATGTGCTGATGAATAAATACATGTAGGTGACAAAGTTGGTGGAATTTGTGATGATTTAATGCAAATTGAAATCGAATAGTAAAATAATCCTCACTTTTTTTGAACTTCATCCGATATAAGGAGGAGACGAGACTTTAAATGAATGGGTGAGTATTATGGATATAACATCAGTTTTGGGAGTAGTACTCGGTATTGTGGCCATCTTGGTCGGAATGGTGTTGAAAGGCGTTAGTGTAACCGCGTTGATTAACCCGGCGGCTATTTTGATCATTATTGTAGGGACGATCGCAGCTGTCGTAACGGCTTTCCCTTTGTCTGAGTTAAAAAGACTACCAAAAGTATTCAAGATTTTATTCTTTGAACAAAAATTGACAAAGCCTGAAGATTTAATAAAAACCTTTTCGGAATGGGCGATCATTGCAAGGAAAGAAGGCTTATTGGCATTGGAAAGCATTTCGGATCAAGTGGATAATACCTTTTTGAAAAATGGCTTGAATCTTGCAGTTGAAGGTCAGAGTGCCGATTATATTCGTGATATTTTAGCAGAGGAAATAGACGCGATGGAAGAACGCCATTTAAGCGCGGCAGCGATTTTTAGTCAAGCCGGTACATACGCACCGACGCTTGGCGTATTGGGTGCGGTAATCGGGCTGATTGCTGCATTGGGGAATATGGCTGACACGGAGGCATTGGGACATGCCATATCTGCCGCGTTCGTCGCAACCTTGATGGGGATTTACACGGGGTATGTGTTATGGCATCCATTTGCCAATAAGCTCAAACGGAAATCGCAGCAGGAAGTCCGTATCAAAGAAATGATGATCGAAGGCATTTTATCGATCATCGAAGGGGAAGCGCCAAGAACGATTGAACAGAAATTAACATCCTATTTGCCTGCTGGAGATCGTAAGAAGTGGTTAGAAGGCGATGTGAGAGAAGATGGCTAGGCGCAGCAAAAAGAAACAAAGGCATGAGGAGCATATCGATGAATCATGGCTGGTTCCCTACGCCGATATCTTAACATTGCTTCTCGCGCTTTTTATCGTCTTGTTCGCTTCAAGTTCGGTTGATGCAATAAGGTTTCAGCAGCTGTCCAATGTATTTAACCAGGTTTTTACAAGCGGAACGGGCTTTATGGATTTCCCAAGTGATTCTCCCAGCAATCAGCCGACGTCACCGGAACAAAGAACAGGTGCAGAAGATCTTAAGAAGCTTGGGAAAAACGAACAAGAAGACCTTATGGAAGTTCAGGAGCGTGTAAATGCCTACATCCAAAAGAATGATTTAACGGATAAATTGGGAACGAACCTTACTGATGAAGGGATGTTGATTTCAATTAGGGAAAACGTGCTGTTCGAATCGGGGGTGGCCGAGGTGAGACGTGAAAACCGAAAAATCGCTAAGGAAATCTCGGATTTATTGGTCATGGACTTACCCAGAAACATTATCGTAAGCGGACATACCGATAATATTCCGATTAAAAATTACCAATATGAATCCAACTGGGATCTGAGCGTAATGCGATCCGTGAATTTTATGAAACTTCTCCTGGAAAATAAAGAGTTGGATCCCGAAATGTTCAGTGCTAAAGGACATGGGGAATTCAAGCCGGTTGCTTCTAACGAAACGAAAAAAGGAAGGGCAAAAAACCGGAGAGTCGAAATCCTGATTGTTCCACGGACAGCGATAAATAAGTGAAAACCTGTCAGGAATGGACGGGTTTTTCTTTTTGAAGGAGAAAATATGGAAAGAGAATATACGAATGTGATGGAAGAAATCGTTGTGACATGGGTGCAGGTATTAATGTCAGGTTTGGAATACCAAACATTTTGTTCGTGCAGGAAATGTAAGAATGACATCATCACATTATCATTGAATAACCTGCCTAATTACTATGTAACCACGGAAGAAGGGCGGAAAAGGATATTTGGAAATTTGAATTCAGAAGTAAACAGAAAATGGATCAATAAAAGAATCATCAATGCGATACACGTTGTTGGACAGTATCCTAAACATTGATCAAAAGGTGGACAGCGAACGCCGAAGGGGTGTCGGAAATATAGCGGTATATTACTTATAAACAAAAGGGACAACCATTAATTATGTGTTTATTTATGGTGGCAGAGGGAACATAAATAAAGTACAAAGTTGGTTCATTCGATCAAATATTGAGGAGATGAATTATTATGGGTAAAAATATCGCATGTGTTGTAACGAATATGTTTGAGGACTCGGAGTATAGTGAACCGGCAAAAGCATTCGAAGAAGCCGGCCATACGGTAACGACGATTGAAATGATAAAAGGAAAAACTGTTAAAGGGAAACAAGGGGAGGTAGAAGTCGAGATTGATGAAAGTATCGACTCGGTAAAACCAGAAAATTTCGATGCATTATTCATCCCCGGCGGGTTTTCCCCTGATCAACTGCGTGCTGACGAACGCTTCGTATCTTTCGCAAAATCGTTCATGGATGATAAAAAACCAGTATTTGCGATCTGTCATGGACCGCAGTTGCTGATTACGGCCAAAACACTTGAAGGACGCCACGCAACAGGATATACATCGATTAAAGTCGATATGGAGTATGCAGGAGCCACATATTTGGACAAAGAGGTTGTGGTTTGCGGCAACCAGCTAGTAACCAGCAGGACACCTGAGGACCTTCCGGCATTTAACCGGGAATCGCTCAATCTATTGAAATAATGAAAAATCCCGGCAGCTGCCGGGATTTTTCATTTTAAAGGATTCATATACTTCAATCTTTGCAGTAAAATAAAAGGAGAGATGAATTTAAAAAGGAAGTGTCAAGATTGATCGTATTAAAATCTGCACGTGAAATTCAAGCAATGCATAAATCGGGTAAAATTTTGGCAGCTTGTCATAGGGAGATTGCAAAGTTGATTGTTCCTGGGGTGACAACATGGGAAATCGAAGAATTTGTTGAAGGATTCTTAAAAAAACATGGTGCGAAGCCGGAACAAAAGGGTTACAAAGGGTATGAGTATGCGACATGTGCCAGCATAAATGAAGAAATTTGTCATGGTTTCCCTCGTAAGACCCCTTTGAAAAACGGGGATATTGTAACGATTGATATGGTCGTCAATTATAATGGGGCCCTTGCTGACTCTGCCTGGACGTATACGGTCGGTAAGGTTTCAAAGGAAACCGAACATTTAGTGAATGTGACGAAGGAATCTTTGTATAAGGCGATTGAAGTATGTGTGGAAGGCAATCGGATTGGAGATATAGGTCATGCCATACAAACATATGTCGAAGCGGAAGGCTTCTCTGTCGTTCGTGATTTCATCGGACACGGGATAGGAAATGTCATTCATGAAGAGCCGCAGGTTCCGCATTATGGACTGCCGAATAAAGGTCCGCGACTTAAGGAAGGCATGGTATTCACCATCGAGCCAATGGTAAACGTAGGTACATATAAAGCAAGCCGGGATCCGAATGGATGGACTGCATCCACTGCAGATGGGAAATACTCGGCCCAATATGAGCATACGATTGCCATTACGAAAAACGGTCCGCTTATTTTGACCGAACAATGAAAATGAAAAAACAGCATCGAGCATGATGCTGTTTTTTCATTTTAATCAATTGGGCGTTCCAATGAATACAAATCTTCTTCAATATTTCCTAATCTGTCCTCAATGACTTTTTTAGCATCTTTGATACCTTCATTATAAATAAAGGGAGCAATATTTTCGAAAATGAACTGCAAATGATTTTCAGCAGCGATTTCACCGATTTCCTTGCCATGTTCCTGATACACATATTCTTGGATACTTTCGATCATCTTGCGGCGTTTTTCTATGGGAAATTGTATGAACATTGTGCCCTCCTTCATATTTGTTCTAAAAACCATGTAATGAATTGATCCGAATCCAAAGGAAAGACGGGTACTGAAGCATGATTCCTTGTTCGTTCCAGACATTCGGGCCAAGCCACAGCTGCTTTGACGTTAGTAAGCTTTTCCAATAACGGGAGGTCACTTTCTTCCTTGATTAAAATGACCTTAGGAAAGTCCTCTTGCTTATAACCTTCAATTAAAATCACATCAGGGAGAAATAGACACAGTAAATGAATCAGCTCAGTGATAGGGGCTTTCCCCTTGAAATTGCCAAGCAGCTCGATTGAACCATCTCCTTCAACAAGTGACGCAGCCGCCCCTGCATGAAAGTGTTTATTGGAATCCTTCGTGCCTGTGACATCTGGTTTTCCGCCATGTCCATGATGTTTTAAAACGGCTGTCTCTAATTTTGCTTCGTGAAGCTGTTTGATTATATTCGTTATGAAGGTCGTTTTTCCTCTATTTTGGTAGCCAACCACCTGGAAAATAAAGGGCCTCACCAAGGCCATTGGCATCCTTCTTGGTCATCGAGAAGCAGGATGTCGACAAAATCTCCAGTTTGGAAACCACGGGTCCCCCCAGGTAAGACGGTCAGTGAATTGGCACCTGCCAAGCTTGTTGTAATATTGGATTTATCCACACCGCTAGGAATTACCTTCAACTGGCCTGATTCGTAAAATAATCGGGTTCGAAGCAGACGTGAGAATGGATTTGGTTTTAAGAAGTCCTCTGCCAATTGTGCCGTCTCTTTTCGTAAATGCGGATGTTCCGAAAACAGCATGGTGCGGATGATCGGTCTTGCAAATAGTTCAAAGCCGACATAACTGGCGGATGGATTGCCGGATAAACCGAATAAAAATTTGTTATTATATACGGCTACGGTCGTAACGCTGCCGGGGCGCATGGCCACCTTGTTGAATAAGACATCAGCGCCAATTTTTTGATAAATATCCGGGAGAAGATCAAAATCGCCGACAGAAACTCCTCCTGTCGTAATGAGCAGATCCACTTCCTCCAAGGCAGTTGAAATGGCCTCGTAGCTTAATTCGAATTCGTCCTTAAGCTTTCCATAGAAACGGACTTCTCCTCCGGCCCTCCGAATTTGGGCGGAGATGGCATGTGAATTGCTGTTGCGAATTTTGCCGGGCTGCAATGGTTCATTAACATCAAGAAGTTCAGACCCCGTAGCGAATAACCCGACTACAGGCTTAGTGGCAACGGGCACTTCGGCATAACCGAATGTTGCGAGCAAGCCGATAATCCCTGGATTGATCGCTGTTCCTTTTTTCACAAGAACATCGTCTTTCTTTGCATCCTCACCTTGGAAAGAAACGTTTTCGCCTTCCTTAAGCGAGCGTTTAAATGATATGTACTTCTTTCCGTCCTTTTCGAATTCCTTCGTAAGCTCGAGCATGATTACGGCATCACACTCAGCTGGCATCTGAGCTCCAGTCATGATTCTTGCCACTTGATTTTTTTGAACAGGAATATTCGATACCATACCCGCAGCCAACTCTTCAACCACTTCGAACTCGAGAGGGTTATTTATGGAACCTTTGGCCGTATCCTTGGACCTAAGGGCGAATCCATCATATGGCGAGCGGCTAAAATGCGGAACATCATTTGTAGCTACAATATCTTGAGCCAGAAAACGGCCATGGCTTTCCTCGAGGGGAATCAGTTCCATATGTCCTGTTAATTTATGCTTCATCACTTTTTCCACTGCTTCTGCAATACTGATGGGCGTTCTTCTTTCTACCATGCTTACAACTCCTGTCGTTTTTCAATTTCTATATCAAATGTAGCAGAATTTTTTAAAAAATGAAAAAAATCCTCACCGGTATGGGAGGATTTGAATGTTACTTATTACGCAGTCTTCCAAGTTCTTCAGCGATAGCTTCCATTTCACGGACACTGAAATTCGTTTTTTTCATCACCATTGTATAAATATCGTGAAGTTCTTCGTACATCTCGATATCAAAATGGGTCGATTTGATTGCACCGAAGTTCATAACTTTTAATTTATCCTTGATTGCTTCAATCATAAACTCGACACTTTCGGCTGTGTTTTGCGTTAAATCCATTTCTCTCATCCTTTCATACGTTCCTAAATTATTTTCATCTTTGCATGATTACCTTGAGAAGTCAATGAATATTCGGGTGGAAAACGAAGCTTGATTCCAGATATACTTGGTCATCTCCACGTTTTAATGTGAGAGAGTTTGGGAAAAGATAGGAAAAAAAATATTTAAACATTGTATAATGGAGATAGCTAACATTATACATCAACTAATATATGACGAGGAGGAGAATATATGAGCAACATTCGTGAAGAATATAAGGGTGCCAAGAAAAGCAAATTTATGCAAGCGGTCTTTATTGGGGCGTTGGCTGGGGCAGCGATAAGCCTTTTTGATAAGGATACGCGTTATTCTGTATTGGAAAACAGTAAAAGCTGCATGGGTAATATGAAAGAATTCATAAAGAATCCCAATGGGGTGCTTAAACAAGTAAGTGAAACATCATCTAAGGTCCGTTCCACTGTTGAAAAAATTTCCGATGATGTATCCTTCATTTCCCAAAAGGTGGAGGAAATGAAAGACATTCCATCGCAAGTTGCCCAAGTGGTGATGGAGACGAAGGAAGTTTTTGCTGCAGAGGAAGAAGAGTCGTCTTCAAGTCAACAGGAACGTATTTCCTTAAATTAGAAAATGGGGTGGAGGTATGGCCAATAAAAAAGAATGGCTGAAAGGCTCATTCTTCAAGACTTTCATAAAACGGTTACATGTGGATGATGTGTCGGGGCTTGCAGCACAACTGTCTTATTTCTTCTTGCTTTCCCTGTTTCCGTTACTTATTTTTTTATTCACTTTATTGGCCTATCTGCCATTTTCCCAAGAAGATATATTAAATACCGTCCGTACATATGCGCCTGACGATTCGATGAAAATCATCGAGGCTAACCTATCGGAAGTGATGGAAGCGAATGGGACTTTATTGTCGTTTGGTGTCATCGGAACGATATGGTCGGCATCGAATGGGATGAATGCAATCATTAAGGCATTTAACCATGCATATGGTGTAAAAGAAAGTCGAACTTTCTTTATTTCCCGGGGAATGTCGATTCTACTCACATTAGCGATGATTTTTGTTTTTATTGTCGTTTTATTGCTGCCGGTATTCGGAAAACAGATCGGAGTGTTCCTATTTGCTGAAATTGGACAATCCGATGAATTTCTTACGATTTGGAACCAACTTCGCTGGGTGATCAGTACGCTTGTATTTTTAATTGTGTTCACAATCCTTTATTGGATTGCGCCCAACATAAAGCTGAAGTGCATAACCGTAATGCCTGGTGCTATCTTTGCAACGGCAGGGTGGAGTCTTGCTTCCTTTTTGTTTTCTTTTTATGTGGAGAACTTCGCAAATTATTCCGCAACATATGGAAGTCTTGGAGGGATAATCGTATTAATGGTTTGGTTTTATTTATCGGGACTCATCATCATAATGGGCGGGGAAATAAATGCGCTCATAAGTGAAAAGGAAAAACCAGAATGTGTATGAGCTTCCTGGAGTTCCCGTAATAGCAAGCTAACATGCTGCGGATACTATTCAAGAAATGACAACTTTAGAAGAGGAGGAGTTCTTTCATGAGTAAAAAGGATGGCAGCACAAAGCAAAAAGGAAAAAATAAAGGTTCGAACCATAAAACTTCAGGTTCTGCAAACGGTAAGAACGGATATCACTAAATGAAACGATCATAAAAAAAGGGAGCCTTGGAAGGCTCCTTTTTCATGTTTAGTTTCTCAAAAGTCTTAAGCTGTTCAGAATAACGAGAATTGTACTTCCTTCATGGCCAATGACGCCATATGGGAGGTCTAGAAATTGAAGGAAATTGGATGCTATCAAAATCATGATGACCGAAATTGAAAAGATGACGTTTTGTTTGATGATCCGATTCATCTTCTTGGATAATTTGACTGCTTCCGCAATGCGCGGCAGATCATTCTTCATCAGAACGACATCCGCTGTCTCCAAGGCAACATCCGTGCCTTCACCCATTGCAATTCCAACAGATGCTGTTGCAAGTGCAGGTGCATCATTGATGCCATCCCCAACCATTGCTACAGTGCCAAAATGTTCTTTCAGCTTTTTCACTTCAGTCACTTTGGTTTCAGGTAGACATTCGGCAATATATGCATCTATATGGCTCTCCGAAGCAATCGCTTTAGCCGTTTTTTCCCCATCCCCTGTAAGCATGACGGTATGGATGCCCTCATTTTTCAAGGCTTCGATGGCTGTAACGGTTTCTTCACGAACGACATCTTTCAAAGTGAGTATGCCTGCAATTCCTTGATCATCTTTTGCATAAACGATTGTCTTACCTTGTTCAGCCAATGTCAGTGCAATGCCATTTTGGAATCGTTCTGCTTCACTGCGACCGACGAAATCAGCTTTTCCGACTTGCCAAAGCACGCCATTGATATAGGCTTGAACCCCATTACCAGAGATATCTTCCATGTTATTTGGTTTAATGATATCCTTTTGCAATTTTGATTTGGCATAACGTACGATTGATGTTGCCAAAGGGTGATTCGAATAATTTTCAACAGATGCAATATGAAATAAGAAATCATCTTCGTTTAAATCTTCGCGGATAATGACATCCGTTACCTCTGGTTTTCCTTTTGTCAATGTACCGGTTTTATCTAAAGCAATTGCCTGCAGATTACCTAGATTCTCAAGATGGATGCCTCCTTTAAATAAAATGCCATGACGGGCTCCATTTGAAATGGCAGAAAGTGTAGCTGGCATAATAGAGGCAACAAGGGCACAAGGAGAAGCGACAACGAGCAGGATCATCGCTCTGTAGAATGTCTCGGTCCAGCTCCACCCCAATAGGAAATGGGGTACGAACATCATCAAGCCGACAACCGTCAATACTACTTTTACATAAGTCCCTTCAAACCGTTCAATGAACAGCTGGGAAGGGGACTTTTCACTTTGTGCGGATTGAACGAGAGTGATTATTTTTTGAAATAATGTTTCACTTGCCGGTTTCGTGATTTCCACGGTAATCGTTCCACGGAGATTAACCGTTCCCGCAAATACTTCATCATCCAATGATTTACTGACTGGTAGGGATTCGCCAGTGATGGCGGCTTCATCTATATTGGTACGGCCGTCCGTGATTTTTCCATCTGAAGGAACTCTCTCACCTGGTTTCACTAAAATCAAATCCCCGACATGCAGCTGTGAAACGGATACGGTTTCTTCATATCCGTTAGTGATGCGCAGTGCTTCTTCGGGCTGTAAGTCCATTAATGCCGAAATTTCTTTATGGCTTTTATTCATCGTGTATGTCTCAAGGGCACCGCTTAAAGCGAAGATGAAAATCAATATGGCACCTTCCGTCCAGTATCCGATGACCGCAGAACCGATTGCTGCAAAAATCATCAGCATCTCAACATTCAATTCCCGGTCGGCAATCGTATCTTCTATGCCTTCTTTTGCCTTGGCATATCCGCCAATCAAGAAAGAGGCCAAGTATATGACGATGGAAGTGGTTTCCATTCCGTTCTTTGAAAGGACCCAGCCCAATAATATAAGTAAACCGCTGAATAATGCAGCAATAAGTTCTAGATGAGGTTTCGCTTTTTCCAACCAAGTGGTTTTGCATGCAGCCGGTTGGGTTAAATGTTTAGTATCTGTAGTCATAAGACTCCCTCCCACATTCTTCTCTATTTTGTGTAAATGATATAGATTATCATTTGTGTTATATCTAATTGAGAAAGATAATCAACGTCATTTCTCTGGATAAAATATGAAAGCTGCCACCGTAATTGCGATGACAGCAATGTTTTCAAAGGTTTATAAATGTGATGTCCCTTTTGTTATTATTATAATACCACATATCCTATTCGGAAATAAAGAAGAATGATTCTAATCTAGTAAAAAATATAAAGTATCTCCTAACCAATATAAAGTCTATTGATAAATACCGTTCAAATTGAATAATAAAAGAAGCGTCCAGATAAAAAACTATACTACATAACTGAAGCAGGCATTTTTTCCTTAAACAAGGCCAATGATATGAAGACAAGGAAAAGCATGATACTGATCATATAGAAAAAATTTCCTCCGTCAATGTGTTCTATAACCAGGCCGCCAAAGAATGGACCGACGATGCTGCCGAGACTAAAGAATATACTGCATAATAAATTCCCGGCAGGTAATAGGTTTCTAGGTAAAAGATCTGCCATATAACTGATTCCAAGCGAGAAAGTCGAACCAACCATCATTCCGCCAAACATAAAGCAGATGAATAGGCCAAGTACTGAATGGGAATAAATCCCTGCAAGTGTGAATATGGCAAACCCTGAAATAAGAATCGTCAGCAAGGTCTTTCGCCGTCCAAAACGGTCACTGACCATCCCCAAGGGGATCTGGGTAAGCAGAGTCCCTGCAGAAAATGCCGGAATGATGATGGATACTGCGGTTAAATCGATTCCGGAGCGCAGGGCGAATACAGGAAAATTGCTATTCAATGAGGCTTCAAGCACGCCAAATGTAAACGGAAGTAAAAAAGCGACCCAGGCTATGCGGCTAACTTTCGTAAACCTTTTGAGTGTGCCAAGGAATGATGTGCTTTCAGAATCATCCTGTTCAGGAAGCTCATTTCTAATTAGGAAAACAGTGGACCAAGCCAGAAGGCTAAGTATCGATGTGATGATGAAAGGCAAAGACTGATTGATTTCGAGAAGCTTCGTCATCAGCGGGCCAACCATGAAGCCAAGACTGAAGAAAAGTCCATAAATGGCAAGATTCCTTCCGCGCTTCGCTATTGGTGAAATGGCAGTGATCCATGTCTGTGTAGCAAAGTGAAGTGTATGATCGCCGATACCAATGAAGAAACGCAGTACGAACCAAAACCAGAATGATTTCCAGACAGGAAAAAAGGCAAGTGATACAATGACCGTTATCCCGCCAAATAATATCAATGGCTTATAGCCGTATTTCCGGAGTGGGGCTTCCATAAAAGGAGAAATCAATAGAATTCCAATATAAAGGGAGGCTGCATGAAACCCGTTTAGGGATGAGCTAATTCCTTCATTTTCAAAAATGATGGCAATGATCGGCAGGAGCATCCCTTGAGAAAACCCCGATATGCCGACAATTAAGATTAAAACGCTTAAAAGCAATTTATTATTCATAAAATCATGTCTCCTAAGAAATCTATACCTTCTTGATGTTACATCTTAGGAAGAGGATTAAGCAATAGAAATTTGGGTAAATATTGTCAAGAAGAGAGGTGTTGATAAAATTTTCCTTTGTCATCCACCGAAGATTATGTATGATAGTTTTTGTTACATAAAAAGAACTATAGGATTGTGAGGAGAAGTATCGTGAATAAAATATTTTTGGGGCTTGTCCTGTTAGGCGTCCCTTTATCTGTCATTGGGTCATTATTGCATTGGCCGAGTGTAATCATGTTCATAGTATATTGCTTAACAATCGTGGCGCTGGCAGGCTTCATGGGCCGGGCCACTGAAAGCTTAGCGATCGTTATGGGACCAAGGATTGGCGGTCTCTTGAACGCAACGTTTGGTAATGCAGTAGAATTGATCATATCCATCTTTTCATTAAAGGCGGGTCTAGTGGGTGTCGTGCTGGCGTCTTTGACTGGTTCCGTTTTAGGAAATTTATTGTTGGTGGCAGGACTTTCATTCTTTGTCGGAGGGACTAAATATAAACGGCAGAAGTTTAATGTATTCGATGCGAGGCATAATGCCGGTCTATTGATTTTTGCTGTAATTGTAGCCTTCGTCATACCGGAAATATTCACACAAAACATGGGTGAATCAAGCACGATGTCGTTAAGTGTCGGAATTTCCATTATATTGATCTTATTATATCTTGCTGCATTATTCTTTAAATTGGTTACTCACCGCGGGGTATATCAGCATACAGAGAAACTCGAGGAACATGAAGAGGAAGTACCGGAGTGGAGCAGGAAAAAGGCAATTATAATACTTGCAGCCGCTACATTGGCTGTTGCTTACGTATCGGAAAAACTTGTACATACGTTTAGCGAGGTGGGGGAAGCTTTCGGATGGTCGGAGTTATTCATCGGTGTCATTATCGTTGCGATTGTCGGTAACGCGGCAGAGCATGCTTCCGCCGTCATAATGGCCTATAAAAACAAAATGGATGTCGCTGTGGAGATTGCCGTTGGTTCCACGCTTCAAGTAGCGATGTTCGTTGCCCCAGTACTCGTATTGATTTCGTTAATGTATCCAACGAGTATGCCGCTTGTTTTCACAATGCCGGAACTGATATCAATGGTTTCAGCAGTCTTTCTGGTAATCATGATTTCTAATGATGGGGAAACGAACTGGTTTGAAGGCCTTACCTTATTGGCCGCTTACTTCATTATGGGAATTGGATTTTATTTATTATAAGAATGCAGGCCTTCCAATGTGGGAGGTCTTTCTTTTTATAAAATTAAAAAATAAAAATGACTCTGCTCAGGTTAGATTTAGCAGAGTCATTTCTATATTAGTAAATTACCATTCATAAATTATTCCAAAATTTTTCATCATGCTTTTGAAAAAGTTGAGAAAATATTCTAGAGTGTCACACCATCCTTTTACATCAGATTTAAGTATTGGCGAATTCGTTTTCTGTCATCCTTTAAAAGGGTGTCATGGATTGTTCGATAAGCATACCTCCTGAAGGTTTAATAGGTATGAACGATTTCGCCTCCTTTTTATAATGTAAAATAAGTATAACTGATTTAAAGAGAAAAGTAAATATTCTGAACTTTACAAATTTATTACAAAATTGAAATCGGAATGAAATGTATAGAATGTTGGCTAAAAACAAAATCTATAATCAATATGATTGAACCCCTCAAAAGGAGTGCGACAGCATGAAAAGAACTATTATTATTACGATGATTGCCCTAATTGCCTTTATTCAGGCGAATGTAAGCTTTGCAGCTGATATACCAGAAGCCAAAGCAAATCCGAACAAGGTGAATATCCCACCTTCAGTATTGAATATTGCAAAGGAGAATACGTATCCGAACCCGACCCAGGATCTTCCGATGCTGCAGCCGAGTAATCTTGCCAAACAATTGATCGATTCGTCGGATATCAAGATTGAAAACCCAGAACTCATACAAATGTTGAATGAATCCGCAATTGCAAAAGCCCCGCTTGCTTTTGGATACAGGGCGACCATTTACCTTGGCCATTGGGCCTTGAATTATGAGTCCTCGGAAACGGCACCAAACTGGGAATACCAAAAGATCAATACGAATTACTATGATAATCGTGGAGGTGAAGTTCCATATAAGATCCGTTATGTCCAGGAAAGTCAGAAGGCAGTGAGTGGCGGTCTGACAGCGAAAATTCCCAAGGCTGAGGATGTTCAAAAGATGATGCTGCTAAAAGCCACTGAAAAAACGAATTTGCCATTGGCTTTTGAAACGATCATCGGAGCTGGTACGAAAAAAGATCAAGTATACAATGTTGCTTCAAATAGGATTGGTTACTTGTCCAGTTTTGCTTCCGCCGTCAATGAAAAAGGCAAGGTCACATATGGAGAAGTATATTTGAACTTAAAAGGAAATAAAAGAACCATTACGATAAAGAACATCACATCACAAGGCATTGGTGCATGGATACCGGTTCAGGACCATGTTTCCTACAGCTTTACAGTTTCGCAGCAACCCAGGTAAATTGAAAAACTCGCCGGATTGGCGAGTTTTTCTTCATATGGTTGACTTCCTGATCCTGAAGTCCTCCTTCGGGTAGTAGGCATTTTTGACGAGAACATTCGGGCCCAGACATTTGACTGCCGGGCAGTGGCAGTTCAATTCATTGGCCAGTTTCGAACTCATCCATGTGTCATAGGAATCGGTCAAGGGCTGGTCTTTGATATTTCCTAATGTAGGCGCGTCCCCGAAATCGGTCACGATCACTTCCCCTGTGAAAATATTGATGTTCAACCTGGAACGTCCATCAGGGTCATTCCTTACAGTCACTTTATGTGAACCATAAAGGCGTTGAAGCAGCTTTATATCCTCTTTACTGTTATTGCAAGGATAAAATGGCAGGGTACCGAAAAGCATCCAAACATTTTCATCACGGATATCAAGCAAATGATGAATCGCTTCACGCATATTATCCAATGATAAAGTTTCAAGTGCCGAAGCGAAATCGCTTGGATACATCGGATGAATTTCATGCCTTTGACATCCCATTTCATCGACGATCTGTCTGTGAATATGTTCAAGATGAGGCAATGTGCGTTTATTAAGCATCGTTTCTGCAGATACCAGCACACCAGCTTTTGTCAGGGCACGGGAATTTTCGATCATTTTATCAAATAGTTTCTTTCGCTGTTCCCGAGATGGTTTTCGGTCCATCATGGCAAAGCCGATATCAATGAATTCATCGATCGTTCCCCAATTATGGGAAATGTGCAGAACATCCAAATAAGGAATGATTTCCTCATACCGTTCCAAGTCAAGGGTCAAGTTGGAATTGATTTGTGTCCGGACCCCGCGGCTACGGGCATATTTCAATAGAGGCAAAACATAATTCTTCACTTGTTTTCTTGAAAGCATCGGTTCACCGCCAGTGATGCTGAGCGAACGAAGCAAAGGGATCTCATCAAGGCGCTGAATCAGTAATTCCAAAGGCAGGGCATCCGGGTCCTTGGGCTGAAGTGTGTAACCGACGGCACAATGCTCACAACGCATATTGCAAAGGGTTGTGGTGGTGAACTCCACGTTGGTGAGGCTGAGTTTTCCATATTGTTCAACGTCCATATATGCTTCCCAAGGATCATACTTGGGTGTAATTGGTGTTAAAAGATCTTGCTTGATTATTGACATATTTAAAACTCCTTACGTAATAATGCACTAACCCATTATGAACAATGGGAACAAAAATTGTCAAATGGCGGAGAGCTGCGTTTATAGCTTGCCATTGCACTTTCAAGCAGATTTCGTTACGATGAAAGAAGAACGGAAGGAGAGTGCCTCATGGGAAAATCCATTACAGGTAAAAACGAACAATTAACATACTTAAAAGAACGCCTCACGATGTTCATGGAAGTTCTTGATCATATCGAACCGGAAAATACGGAGTTGGAAGATATAGACCGTTTAATCGGCATGATAGATGATTTAGAAGGCAAAGTGGAACAATTCAAGACCAGGGAAGACTAATATCTGTTTCGATAGTATGACTTTTTCAATGTTAATATTCATGAGGGATGACGAGAAACCTGCGTCATCCCTTTTATTATCAAATCTTCTTGGAAATGATTGGTGAAGATATTTGATTTATGGGCTATTTAAAGCGCTTTGATCATTTCACTCCAAATTGCTGTTCATTAAGAAAAATAATTACTTGTTTTCGAAAGATTATGTTAGATGTATAATAAAACGGGTGTTGAATCATTCGCTATTTATAGAGAAGCAGGGAAATGATTAATCTAATCTAGGGGAAATAAGAGGGGGAAGAGAAATTTGGATATTCAAAAATTCCAAGAAAGTATGTACAGTCTTATCGTTGAAACTTCAACGAATCTTCCAAAGGATGTTCGTCGTGCGGTCAAAAGTGCAAAACAGCGTGAAAATGCAGGTACTCGTTCTGCATTAAGCTTGGCCACCATCACGAATAATATTACAATGGCTGACGACAATGTATCACCGATTTGTCAGGATACTGGTCTGCCGACTTTCAAAATAAAAACTCCAGTTGGCGTGAACCAACTTGAAATAAAAAAAGCAATCCGAAATGCGATCATTTTAGCGACAAAAGGCGGAAAACTTCGTCCAAACGCAGTTGACTCTTTATCGGGTGAAAATAGCGGGGATAACCTTGGGGAAGGTCTTCCTGTCATTAAATTCGATCAATGGGAAAAAGACTATATTGATGTTCGCCTTATCTTAAAAGGCGGCGGCTGTGAAAATAAAAACATCCAATACAGTCTGCCTATGGAACTTGAAGGATTGGGGAAAGCGGGCCGTGATTTGGACGGAATCCGTAAATGTGTACTTCACTCTGTCTACCAAGCACAAGGACAAGGCTGCAGTGCCGGCTTCATCGGCGTTGGTATCGGTGGGGACCGTTCATCCGGATATGATCTGGCTAAGGCTCAACTTTTCCGCAGTAATGAAGATGTGAATCCGAATGAAGACCTTCGTAAACTTGAAGATTACATCATGAAGACAGCTAATGAATTGGGAATCGGCACGATGGGCTTTGGCGGCGAAACTACATTGCTTGGATGTAAAATCGGTGTCATGCACCGTATTCCGGCAAGCTTTTTCGTATCCGTTGCTTACAACTGCTGGGCATTCCGCCGTTTAGGAGTGAAAGTCAATCCTGAAACAGGTGAAATCAATGAGTGGTTGTATCAAGAAGGCGAGAAAATCGACTTTGCTTTAGAAGCAGAAAAAGCAGCGAAGGATGAAGTGGCAGCCGCTTCTGAACCGGACGTTAAAGCTTCCCGTGAAATCACCCTGCAAGCACCAATCACGGAAGAACAAATCCGTGAATTAAAAGTTGGTGACGTGGTTCATATTAACGGCAGGATGTATACAGGCCGTGATGCCATCCACAAGCATTTATCTGAAAATCCTGCACCAATCGACCTGGATGGACAAATCATCTATCATTGTGGCCCAGTTATGCTGAAGGACGAAGAAGGTAAATGGCATGTGAAGGCTGCGGGACCGACAACAAGTATTCGTGAAGAACCATACCAAGGCGATATCATGAAACGATTCGGCATCCGCGCAGTTATCGGTAAAGGCGGAATGGGACCAAAAACACTAGAGGCGCTAAGTGAACACGGCGGCGTTTATCTAAACGCAATCGGCGGGGCTGCTCAATATTATGCAGACTGCATCAAGTCCGTCGAAGGTGTGAACTTCACTGAATTTGGTATTCCAGAAGCGATGTGGCATCTGAATGTTGAAGGATTCACTGCCGTAGTTACCATGGATTCACATGGAAACAGCCTGCATAAAGACGTTCAGCAATCTTCATTGGAAAAATTGGCACAATTCAAAGAACCAGTATTTAAATAATTATATGAAAAAGGCGCTCACCAAACGGTTGAGCGTCTTTTACATATCTTACTCTTCGATTTCCGGCAGTGGATCGATCCTTGTAGCATCCTCTAAATTCAATCCACTTTTCACAAAATGAACAAACACTCCGCCACTTAAACCAAGACAACCAACAAAGCCTATAGTGATAACCCATTCCAGCATTTCATTCCCCCCTTGCTAAATGTATATGAAAAAAAAGGCGATAATTTACTCAAAAAAGTACAATCTTTTGGAATGGACGCACATACATTAGAAGAGAAAGGGGGGATTTTCATGCAGAACAACTACATCTTATTCTTTATCGCCATGTTAACTGGTTTTGCTTTCATCAAACTTCCTGTGGCAAACACGATTTTCTCCGGTCTTGGAACATTCCTTGACGTAGTCGGAATTGTAATCGTTCTCATTTTCGCTATCGCCATTATTTGGAAGGCGGCACAAGCGTTATTTAAAGGATAAACAAAGCATGGAGGGCCAATCCTTTTCGGAGGATAGGCCTTTTTTTACGTGGATTAAGGTTTTGCAAGAGATACCTATAACAATTCGACCCACGGCCCGAAAA
Organism: Peribacillus simplex; assembly: GCF_900156045.1. Lineage (GTDB taxonomy): Bacteria > Bacillota > Bacilli > Bacillales > DSM-1321 > Peribacillus > Peribacillus simplex_D. Next base: position 151,714 of record NZ_FTMX01000007.1, read on the forward strand.
CTGGTCCCTGAGCGTAGTGAATTCGACCCATGGCCCAATAATTCGACATTCACAATATCATGCATATAAATCTCCATGTTCCAAACAATAAGTAAAAAGGACATGGGGGATATTCCAATGAAAAAAAAGGTGATTTTATCCGCTTTTATATGCTTGATATGCTCTTTGGCAAGCCCAGCTTTTGCAGAATCCTATAACTGGGGTTTCAATAAAGGGAAAAATGGGACACCTGCCGATGCCGGTAAAAAATTCAATGAAATGCTGCCTGAATATGAAGCGATTTATAAAGGGGATACTAGGAAAAAAGTCGTTTATTTAACGTTTGATAATGGTTATGAAAATGGCTATACGGCCCAGATTTTAGATGTTCTGAAGAAACATGGTGCTCCTGGAGCTTTTTTTGTCACAGGTCATTATTTAAAGACCGCACCTGAGCTTGTTGTCCGTATGGCTAATGAGGGGCATATCGTAGGAAACCATTCCTGGAACCATCCGGATATGACCAGCGTGACGGATGATGTGATACGCATGGAGCTTGAGCGGGTAAAAAAAGCAACGGAAAAATTAACGGGGCAAAAAGGAATGAATTACTTAAGGCCGCCTCGTGGGGTATTTAATGAGAGAACAATGAGAATCGCAAAAAAAGAAGGGTATTACCACATCTTCTGGTCACTGGCATATAAAGACTGGATTGTTGATCAACAAAAGGGTGCCGCGTTCGCACACGATGAAGTGCTTAGGCAGATTCATCCTGGCGCGATTTTATTATTGCATACCGTATCGAAGGATAATGCGGATGCATTGGACCCGATTCTGACGGATCTTGAAAAACAGGGGTACACATTCAGTAGCCTTGATGATTTAATGATTGAGAAACAGTTGCCGAACCGAATGCTTTATTAAAATGAGAAGCGGGTCCTGTAGTGATAATTCAGGTCCCGCTTTTATCCATTCTCTTCAATTTCAAGTAATATTTCTGGAAACATGCTATAATACGTGGAAAACTGCTAAAGGATGGATCGCTTGTGTGGACAGAAAAATTACAGGTTCAAGGACCCTATAATTTCGATCTAGTTCTCGAACGATTATCGTTAGACCCACTTCAGGTAGTTGATTTTACTAACAGGACGGTAAAAGTTCCGCTATATATAGAAAAAGAACCAATCGTTTTGCAGGTTCAGGCAATAGGAAATATCGATGAACCATCTTTCATCATCAAAGGTCAATCAGAGGTTTACAAGTCAAAAGCAATCGAACGGTTAAAAAAGGTTTTTCATTGGCATCAGCCATTAGAAGGCGTTTCCCGGCATTTCATGGAATCAGATTTAAGGGAAATCTTCGAGGAGCACCGCGGTACTGCCATAGTCTTGGACTTCGATTACTACAGTTGCCTCGCCAAATGCATCATACATCAGCAATTGAACTTATCCTTTGCCCATACGCTCACGGAACGATTCGTTAAAACCTTCGGCTACCAGATGGAAGGTGCCTGGTTTTATCCGACACCGGAAACAACAGCCCAACTTCAAATCGAACAATTAAGAGCCATTCAATTCAGTGGCCGGAAAGCCGAATACGTCATAGGACTTTCCGAGCAGATCATTCAAGGCCATCTCAACCTTGATATAATGGAAAAGCTATCCGATCAAGAGGTTATGGATACACTAATAAAAATACGCGGTATCGGTAGATGGACGGCTGAAAACTTCCTGCTTTTTGGACTTGGCAGGCCGAACCTATTTCCTAAAGCCGATATTGGCATTCAAAATGCTTTGAAAATATTATATGGCTTACCGCAAAAGCCAACCCAAGAAGAAATGGAGTCCTATAGTGTGAAATGGGCCCCATATCTAAGCTACGCTTCCCTCTATTTGTGGAGAAGCATTGAAAAACGGAGTGAAAAGAAATGACAAACATTCAAGATACAAAACTGGAAGTGAATCAAACCCTTCCCCTTACGATTAAACGGCTTGGCATTAACGGGGAGGGAGTCGGTTATTTCAAAAAGAAAGTCGTCTTCGTCCCAGGAGCATTGCCTGGTGAAGAAATTGTAGCTTTGGTCACAAAGGTTCAGCCAAACTTCACCGAGGCAAAAATAAAAACCATCCGTAAAGAATCGCCGCATCGCATTGCAGCACCATGTCCAGTTTACGCTGAATGCGGCGGATGTCAGTTACAGCATTTAAGCTATGCCCAGCAGCTTATTGAAAAACGCGATATTGTAATTCAAGCGATGGAACGTCATTCGAAATTCCCAGTTTCTTCATTAAATGTAAAAGAAACGATCGGCATGGAAGATCCTTGGAATTACCGTAATAAAAGTCAGTATCAAGTCGGCCAAAAAGATGGCAAATTAATTGCTGGCCTTTACGGCTTGAATTCCCACACACTGATCGATATCCCGAATTGCCTTGTACAACATAAGGCAACAAATAAGGTAACGCGTACAGTGAAAAAGATACTAAAGAACCTGAACATCTCGATTTATAACGAAAGAAAAAGAAAAGGTGTTATCCGTACGGTCATTACACGGGTAGGATTTGAAACAGGTGAAGTGCAGGTTGTCCTCGTTACAGGTGCGGAGGAAATTCCACAAAAGGATCAGTTGCTTAAACAAATTCGTGACCAACTGCCAGAAGTGAAATCGGTCGTTCAAAACATCAACAACCGGAACACATCACTTATTTTTGGCGAAAAAACGATTCACTTGGCAGGCGAAAAGGTCATCAACGAAACATTGGGTGACCTATCATACGAACTATCAGCCCGTACATTCTTCCAGCTTAACCCGGTCCAAACTGTTCGCTTATATGATGAAGTGAAAAAAGCGGCAGCCTTAACCGGCACGGAAAAAGTGGTTGACGCTTATTGTGGCGTCGGGACCATTGGCCTATGGCTGTCCGAAAATGCCAAAGAAGTCAGAGGAATGGACGTCATTAAAGAATCCATTGAGGACGCCAAGAAAAATGCAAAAAAACATAAACGCAACAATGTATACTATGAAACAGGCAAAGCCGAGAATATCCTCCCACGCTGGACCAAAGAAGGCTGGAAACCGGACGTACTGGTCGTCGATCCGCCAAGATCCGGCTGTGATCAATCATTACTGCAGACAATCTTGAAAGTTAAACCAAAAACCATTGTGTACGTATCATGCAACCCGTCCACATTGGCGAAGGACTTACAAGAACTGGGCTCTACTTATCGCGTGGAGGCCATGCAGCCGGTGGACATGTTCCCGCAGACCAGCCATGTGGAAGTGGTAACCTCATTGAAGCTGATTAAAGAGTAAGCAGAGTAATCCGGGAATCTGTAAAAGGTTCTCGGATTTTAATCTGCGTTTATTTCCATCCATTTGTGAAATAATGAAAGTACTGTGAAAATCGAGAAATACATAGGAGGGTTTTGGATGCATAATCATGATATATTAATACGATTAAGATATGCGCTGGATATTAAAAATAAAGATATGGTAGAGATATTTAAGCTCGGGGATATTGGAGTGACAAGAGAAGAAGTCATGCAGATGCTTACAAAACCAAAAGATGATTATTATGATGAATATGATGATGATGATATGGATGAAGATGAAGATGGGGTAAACTGCAATAACATGATGTTAGAGTCCTTTTTAAATGGTTTGATCATTTTTAAAAGAGGGAGACAAGAGTCAAAACCTGGTCAGCCTCAAAGTCAGCCACCGGCTGTAAAGATTAAGGAAAGTGTGAATAATATCCTTCTGAAGAAACTGAAAATAGCATTGACATTAACAAGTGAGGATATGATTGATATCTTGGATGAAGCAGGTGTCATGATAACCAAAGGGGAATTAAGCGCTATATTAAGAAAAGTGGGTCATAGGAATTATAAAGAGTGCGGAGATCGTTACGCCAGGAATTTCTTAAAAGGATTAACTTTGAGATATAGGGGATAAGGGTTTAGAACTGTTTTTATATGCACATCATTACAATCAGGCTTTGATTTCGTGAAAAGTACTTTTCCGATTTCAGGGCCTTTTCCTTTTCGCATGAACGTTATTGGAGACATTGATAAGTGCGGGAACAGTTAAAAAACCAGAAGGCACACTTAAGGCACCTTCGCACGTTCATTAACCTCTTAAAAAGTCTGGCTTTGCAAAATTGGGGCTGGGATATTTATAAAAGCCTTCTCCTGCTTCTCTACCGACTTTCCCTTTATCGATATACTCTGTTTTCAAAAGGTTAGCTTTTCAACCTCTGGATCACCTGTCGCTTTCGCTTTTGCAAGTGAAATATTATAAGCGGTATTGATTCCTACCACGTCTAAAATGGCGAAAGGGCCAAGCGGCGCTCCTGTTGCGACCATCCACGTTTTATCGATGGTTTCCGTATCTGCCACTCCTTTTAATAAGAGCATTTGGGCAGCATCCAAAAGGGGAACCAATAAGGAATTCAAAATATAGCCTGGCTGCTCTTTATGTAAAGGCAGAGGAACCATTCCAATTGCTTTTGCAAAATCAATCACTTCATCGAACACTTCACTATCCGTTCCGGGATGTTTCATGATTTCTGCCGTATTGTTTTTCCAGATTTCATTAGCGAAGTGTAACGCCAGGAATTTTTTTGGACGGCCTGTCGCTTCGGCAAATTGGCTTGGTAAAAATGTAGACGAGTTCGTGGCGAAAATTGTTTTATCAGGAGCCACTTTTCCTAACTCCGTGTAAAAATCCGTTTTGATTTGAACCACTTCTGGAATCGCTTCAATCACAAGGTCAGCATCGGCTACTGCCGCAGATAAATCACTGTGGAAAGAAATGCGGGCATAAGCAGTATTGAGATTTTCCTCCGTTGCGCCTATGTCTTCTTTATAGTATGGCTTCAAATTATTGATCCTATCTTTTGCACGTTCCAATGCTTCGTTATTGATGTCATATACAGATACGTTGAATCCTTTGAAGGCGGTTTGAAATGCGATCTGACTTCCTAAAACGCCGCTGCCGGCATCGTGATATTTTTATAATTCACAGCTATTCTCCTTTATTTCTTTGAATAGTTCTTCTTGTTAATTATTGCACTTATCTTGAAAATAGATGCAGGAATTAACTTGATATACGTTTTTTTCCTATATGAAACCTGATAAACACATGTTAAGAATGTAACAACCCTTCTCGGATGTAGGACAATCTTCATAACTTTTGCCTATCACTTTGAATAGGTTGTATATTTTGCTCATTACTTCACGAAAGGAAAGTTGCCTATTAGCATTTCACCCGAAAAAGAATTCCAGGGGTGGACCAATGGAGGGCCATTAAGCTGTTAAAGGGTGATTCAGAGGAACGACCGTTTGGTTTTTCCATTGTAGAAAATCACAAGGTGTGGATAGAGGAAGAAGGAAATGAAAAAAACAAATTATTCAGACTTTCCTCCTGATCTTGTGCATAACTTTTTTGTTTTTGATCTCTTTGTATTTGAACGTAACTTCAATATCCTGAGCTGATCAGCAGTTCTATTTTTATTGTTGTAATGGTCTTAAGCGTCCATTAGTACAATGTAAAACAGACAAAAAAGAGGATGATTAATCCCCTTAGTTTACTTGTCTTCATTTATTTGTTCATCAGGTTTTTGGACGATTTCTTTTAATTCCCCAATATCACCTTTTGCATTGATAATCTCAAAAATTTCATTTAGGCCTTCTGATGTTTTTTCATCTTCCGTTTTCACTATACCCCTCCTTAATTAGGTTAATGGTTAAGGTCTCCAAAAAACCAGTAGATAAAACATCGGTTACCTTGGAAAATTGATGAAATTCTCTTCGCATTTCCATTGATATAAAAGCATTTTAGGCGGATGTTAATTGTAAAACTACAAAAATTCAAATTTTTTTGTCCGCGCAATATGGACAACATTAAAATTATCTATTATTATGATTGTTATAACTCTTAGTATAAAGGGATTTGTGGTACTTCTTAGTGTATTTTTAGAGAGGACACATGTATTTTTAGAAAAAAGGGAAAAAATACAATATTTTTAAAATAGGGGTAAAACATATAAAGATCCTGCATTTATTCCAACCATCAATGAGGGGGTATATTAAATGTCAAGTGAAGTATTAAATCAATTTTTGAAAGAAAATTTGGAAGATTTAAAAGAAAAGGGACTATACAACGTTATTGATCCGGTGGAAGGTCCAAACGGTCCGGTAATCACCATTGCAGGCAGGGAGTTAATTAATTTATCATCAAATAACTATCTAGGTTTAGCAACAGATCGACGATTAATAGAGGCTTGCATAGAAGCGACGAAAACATATGGTGTCGGGGCTGGTGCCGTTCGTACGATTAACGGAACTTTGGATATTCATGTCAAATTAGAAGAAAAGCTTGCAGAATTTAAACATACAGAAGCCGCCATTGCTTATCAATCTGGATTTAACTGTAATATGGCAGCGATTTCAGGAGTGATGGATAAACATGACGCCATTCTTTCAGATGAACTGAACCATGCTTCAATCATTGATGGATGCCGATTATCCAAGGCGAAAATTATTCCCTTTATCCATTCCGACATGGACGATTTACGGACAAAAGCACGCCAAGCAAAGGAGTCCGGATTGTATAACAAAGTCATGATCATTACTGATGGAGTTTTCTCGATGGACGGGGATATTGCCAAGCTTCCTGAAATTGTGGAGATTGCAGAAGAGTTTGACTTAATTACTTATGTTGATGATGCACATGGATCGGGTGTATTAGGTAATGGTGCAGGAACGGTAAAACATTTTGGGTTATCGGATAAAGTGGATTTCCAAATTGGAACATTATCCAAAGCCATTGGTGTTGTTGGAGGCTATGTAGCTGGAAAGAAAGATTTGATCGATTGGTTAAAGGTGAGAAGCCGTCCATTTTTATTTTCAACGGCTGCCACACCGGGAGCAGTTGCAGCTAGTATAGAAGCCATCGAAATTTTGATGAATAGCTCAGAACTTCAAAATAAGCTGTGGGAAAACAGTGATTACTTGAAAAAGGGCCTAAAAGAATTAGGGTTTGATATCGGGGAGAGCGAAACACCGATTACGCCTTGCATCATAGGGGATGAAACAAAAACGCAGCAATTCAGCAAGAGGCTGAATGAAGAAGGTGTGTATGCTAAATCCATCGTATTCCCTACCGTTCCAAAGGGTACTGGAAGAGTGCGGAATATGCCAACTGCTGCTCATACAAAAGAGATGCTGGACCGTGCAATTGCCATTTATGAAAAAGTGGGAAAAGAGATGTCGATCATATAAGAGATTGCTTGTTTCAGAGTTTAAAACATAGGGAGGGATTTTTGATGAAAAAGGTCTTGGTAACGGGGGCTTTAGGTCAAATTGGTTCAGAACTGACGCTGAAAATGAGAGAGATTTATGGAGCTGACAATATCATTGCAACAGATATTCGAAAAACGGACAGCGATGTTGCCCTATCAGGTCCATTTGAGATTTTAGATGTTACGGATGAAAAAGCGATGTTTAACATGGCAAAAAAACATGAAGTGGATACAATTATACATTTAGCCGCTTTATTGTCAGCAACAGCTGAAAAGAAACCTCTTTTAGCTTGGCATTTAAACATGGGCGGATTGGTCAATGCTTTGGAATCGGCACGGGAACTCGATTGCCAATTATTCACACCTAGTTCGATTGGTGCGTTTGGTCCAACCACTCCTAAAGATTGGACACCGCAAGACATCATTCAACGACCGAATACGATGTACGGAGTGAATAAAGTATCCGGAGAGTTATTATGTGATTATTATCATCATAAATTTGGGGTTGATACGAGGGGGCTTCGATTCCCGGGACTGATTTCGTATGTCACACCTCCTGGCGGTGGAACTACCGACTATGCAGTTGAAATTTACTATGAAGCGATTAAAAACAAGCGATATACTTCTTACATTGATAAGGGAACGTATATGGATATGATGTATATGCCTGATGCTTTAGCTGCCATCATTAATCTAATGGAGGCAGATGCCTCAAAATTAAAACATCGCAATTCTTTCAATGTGTCAGCCATGAGCTTTGATCCGGAGCAAATTGCAGCCGAGATCAAAAGGCATATTCCGGAATTTGTCATGAATTATGAGGTCGATCCTATAAGACAATCCATTGCCGATAGTTGGCCAAATACAATAGATTCAACTTGTGCAAAGGAAGAGTGGGGATTCAAGGCGGAATATGATTTAGAGAAAATGACGAATGATATGTTGTTGAAGCTGAGATTAAAGTCCCTTTTAGTAACAGCATGAATTAACCTGCCAGCCGAATAAAAGAGTTGCAATACTCTTTTATTCGAGTTACTTTATACAGAGGAATTTTAACGTTTAAGGGGTGGGCCTTTATAAACGATAAAAAGTAAGCGCTTTCTATGATACCTTGAACAGAATTAAGATATAACATGAAATTTGATAGTAATCTTTTTAACTGTCAGGAATGCTTAAGAGTGAAGAATGATTTTATGAGGCAGCTTTAAGAAAGATTAAAAAAAGTGGAGCCTGCTATATCATTTCTATACTAAATAGGGAGTGTATTAAGCATCTTGCATTAAATTTCGACTATTAGTAGTGTAGGGGGAAATGGAATGGCAAACAAAGATTTGAATAGGGACTTGAAAGGTCGTCATATTCAGATGATCGCTTTGGGCGGAACTATTGGTGTCGGTTTATTCATGGGTTCAGCCAGCACGATTCAATGGACAGGTCCGTCAGTAATGTTAGCTTATGCGATCTCTGGGATCTTTATATTCTTAATCATGCGTGCAATGGGGGAAATGTTGTATTTAGAGCCAAGTACAGGTTCATTTGCAACATTTGGTTATAAGTACATTCATCCATTGGCAGGGTATATGACTGCATGGAGTAACTGGTTCCAGTGGGTTATTGTCGGGATGGCAGAAATTATAGCAGTGGGGACGTACATGCAGTATTGGTTCCCTGATCTCCCGGCTTGGATTCCAGGTTTAATCGCAATGGTGATTCTTGGAGCAGCGAACTTAATTTCCGTTAAATCCTTTGGGGAAATTGAATTTTGGTTTGCACTGATTAAAATCGTAACGATCATATTAATGATCGTTGCAGGATTTGGACTTATTTTCTTTGGAATCGGTAATGGAGGGGAAGCCTTAGGATTATCGAATCTCTGGGAACATGGTGGTTTATTTACAGGTGGTTGGAAGGGCTTCTTCTTTGCTCTCTCACTGGTGGTTGCCGCTTATCAAGGTGTAGAACTAATCGGGATTACGGCTGGTGAAGCAAAAGATCCTCAAGAAACGATAACCAAAGCGATTCAAAGTACCATTTGGCGTATTTTAATTTTCTATATCGGTGCGATTTTCATTATTGTAACCGTTTACCCTTGGGATCAATTAAGTGCAATTGGAAGTCCATTTGTTGCTACTTTTGCCAAAGTTGGTATCACGGCAGCAGCTGGAATCATTAATTTTGTCGTAATCACGGCTGCTATGTCTGGCTGCAATAGTGGTATTTACAGTGCAGGACGTATGCTTTACACATTAGGGATGAATGGCCAAGCGCCAAAATTCTTTGCGAAAGTATCTAATAGCGGTGTACCTTTATTCGGTACGTTCGGAGTGATAGTCGGGTTAGCAATTGGGGTTGTATTAAGTTATATTGCACCAGAAAATTTATTTGTGCATGTATATAGTGCAAGTGTACTTCCTGGTATGATTCCGTGGTTTGTCATTCTGATCAGCCAAATTCAATTCAGGAAAATTAAAAAAGCTGAAATGCACAATCATCCATTCAAAATGCCTTTTGCACCAGTTACAAACTACCTGACCATCGCTTTCTTGATTATGGTATTAATCGGTATGTGGTTTAATGATGACACACGTATATCACTAATGGTTGGAATAGGTTTTCTGGCTATCGTTGTAATTAGTTATTTCGTTTTTGGAATAGGCAAGCGTGTACAAGCCGATTCTCAGACAATGGCTCAGAAGGAAGATAAAGTGGGTTAATCTATAATTCACTTCGGGTTTTGCAAAGGGTTGCTTCGGCAGCCCTTTTCCAATGAAACTAAAAGGGCAGCTTAGTTTTGACAAGAGATGATAAAATGATAATTGAGATGAAAGTTGTGCCATAGATATTGCTTGTTGGATATATGAGGTGTATAGTGACCTTGGATATACAGAGAAGCAATTGAAAACAGTAAGTAATGGTTCTTGTTGGGCTCCCTTAGTTAATTAAAAGCTTTCTGGGCTATGATGAATGGAGAAAGGTCAGGGCAGTCTAGTTAATGACATCAGGATACGTTTCCGGCAAAGTTTAGTGTAAGATAACTGCGATGTTATTACTTCTTAAAATAGAATGTTAAAAATCATAAGAGAAGGAGACATTGACAATGACAACTTCAAAGAAGAATTTGAGGACTTGCGAAAAGGGTCACAAATACTATAAATCCAGCGACTGTCCGACCTGCCCAGTATGTGAGCAAGAACGCAAACCTGACACCGGATTTCTTTCATTGCTTTCGGCACCAGCCAGACGGGCTTTAGAAAACAATGGGGTTACCTCATTACATCAGCTATCAACATATAGTGAAAAAGAGATTTTGAAGTTTCACGGTATGGGACCAGCTTCTTTACCTAAACTTAGGGATGCTCTGGAGACAGGTGGGTTATCTTTCAAAGATTAACCACCTAGAATGCTTAATCTTGCAGGAACGCCTTTTATGCTTGCCGGTTCCATACATTCAATTTCTTTATCATGGGGTCTTTATGTAAATAAGGGATCAGGAACATCTTTTTTTATGGACGTCATCCTTGTTAAACTGGTAGTAACTCTAAAAAGTGAGGTAACGAAAAATCATGAGTTCCTATACTCCCTATTATGAATTCAATCGAAAAAAGTGGGCATCTTTGCGAAACCATACCCCTCTCCCTTTAACTGAAGAAGAATTGGATAACTTAAAAGGTATAAATGAAGAAATATCCATTCAGGAAGTAGAAGAGGTTTACTTGCCCTTGACTCGTTTAATCAATTTATATGTTGAAGCATCTCAGCAGCTTAATACAGCCACTTCTTCATTTCTAAAAACCAATGATAAAAAAGTACCTTATATCATTGGAATTGCAGGGAGTGTTGCTGTAGGAAAGAGTACGACAGCAAGGTTACTTCAGACCTTATTATCCAGATGGGATAATCATAGAAACGTAGGTCTTGTCACTACCGACGGTTTTTTGTACCCAAATGATCATTTAGAAGAAAAAGGACTAATGAAAAGAAAAGGGTTTCCTGAAAGTTATGATACTCAAAAATTGATTAATCTTATCGGGGATGTAAAAGCAGGAAAAAATAAAGTGGAAGTTCCAATCTACTCACATTTGAAATATGACATTTTGCCAAATGAAGTGCAGACCATCTGTAATCCGGATATTTTAATAGTGGAAGGTATTAATGTTCTTCAAGTTGATAAGGAAAATCAAGTATTCGTCAGTGACTTTTTTGATTTCTCACTTTATGTTGATGCAGACGCAAATGACATAGAGCGGTGGTATGTTGAAAGGTTCCTTTTACTTCAGAAGACCGCATTTCAAAGTCCCGAATCCTATTTTCATCGTTATATTGACTTGTCGAAAGAACAAGCCATTAAACAAGCGACCCAAATTTGGGATGAAATTAATTTGAAGAATTTACATGAAAATATACTGCAGACAAAAGGACGGGCAAAACTCGTTCTAAAAAAAGGTTCAGATCACAAAGCTGAAAATATCTATTTGCGAAAATGATAACTTAAATGTAGATATTATGTATAGGGATAATGTTTTTTTGTAATAATAATTAAGGATAAAATTCTTTTTATAAGGGACTATGCAATAAGTCTTGAAATTAGAAATATTATCAATGCTCGTACCTAATATTGGTTTAATTATCAGTAATTATTGGTATTGTTATAATATCTACTTATTGGGTGGAATTTATGATCCAAGTTAAAAAGGTAGTGGTTTAGCAATTTCAGGAATGTCCTTATTTTTTCGGGAAATGGTTACAGAAACTTCTAATTTCACTTCCGATTTTGTCAATAAATGTGTATTTTCGTCACTTTTTCTGATGTGTCAATATTATTTCACTAACAGTTTCTTCCTTCAATAAGGGGGAACTGCTGAAGAAATCTTTTTCTTCGACTATCAGGGCGGATAAGTTTAAGCTAATTTCTTCACAAAATCAATTTTTTAACAAAAAAAGTAATAGTAGAATATTTTAATCTATGAAATAATAATAATAGATTATGATATAGTTATAAGGAGACAGAAAAGGTGTGTTCCTAGTTCGTGCCTGGCTTTTTGTGACACCTAAGCAGGAGCGCCTACATCTTTTTTGCAAATATAGGGGATAAGGAAGGTTATAATGAGCAACATACAGAAACAAACAGACGTTATCTTAATTGGCGGCGGAGTCATGAGCGCGACTTTGGGATCATTACTGAAAGAGTTAGCACCGGAATGGGAAATCAAAGTATTTGAGAAGCTTGCAAACGCAGGAGAAGAAAGCTCTAACGAATGGAATAATGCGGGTACGGGACATTCTGCACTGTGCGAGCTTAACTATACATCCGAGAAATCTGACGGATCTATAGATATTAGCAAAGCAATTAAAATTAATGAACAGTTCCAAGTTTCATTGCAGTTTTGGTCGTATCTTGTAAACTGTAAGCTGATTGATAATCCGCAAGACTTTATCATGCCATTGCCTCATATGAGTATGGTACAAGGGGATAAAAATGTAGCGTTCTTAAAGAAACGTTTTGAAGCGCTGTCAAAAAATCCTCTGTTCCAAGGTATGGAGTATTCCGATGACCCAGCAAAACTGATGGAATGGATTCCACTTATTATGCAAGACCGTCCATCGAATGATTCTATAGCGGCAACAAAAATTGATTACGGTACAGACGTTAACTTTGGTGCTTTAACACGCATGTTGTTTGACCATCTAAAGACTAAAAACGTCGATATCAAATATAAACATAGTGTTGATAATGTTAAACGTGCCAGCGATGGCTCATGGGAATTAAAAGTGCGTAATGTCGATACTGGTAGCGTAGAACGCCATAATGCTAAATTCGTCTTTATCGGAGGCGGGGGCGGAAGCTTGCATTTGCTGCAAAAATCCGGTATTCCTGAAGGGAAACATATTGGCGGATTCCCAGTAAGCGGATACTTCATGGTATGTAATAATCCTGAAGTTGTTGAGCAGCATCATGGAAAAGTATACGGAAAGGCTAAAGTTGGTGCTCCACCAATGTCTGTTCCGCATCTTGATACACGTTTTATCGACAATAAAAAATCGTTGCTATTTGGACCATTTGCGGGCTTCTCACCGAAGTTCCTGAAAACAGGTTCAATGTTCGATTTAATAACTTCCGTAAAACCGAATAATGTTTTAACTATGTTGGCGGCAGGCGCAAAAGAGATGCCATTGACAAAATACCTGATTCAGCAGGTTATGTTATCGAAAGAACAGCGCATGGAAGAGTTACGAGAGTTCATCCCGAACGCTAAGAGCGAGGATTGGGATTTAGTAGTAGCTGGCCAACGTGTACAAGTTATCAAAGATACTGCAGAAGGCGGCAAAGGTACACTTCAATTTGGTACGGAAGTTGTCAGTGCATCCGATGGCTCGATTGCAGCACTGCTAGGTGCATCTCCAGGTGCTTCTACTGCTGTTCAGGTTATGCTTGAGGTAATTAATAAATGCTTCCCGCAACGTATGAAAGAATGGGAACCAAAAATTAAAGAAATGATTCCTTCTTATGGAGAGTCACTAATGGAAAACCCAGAGCTTCTGCACGAAATTCAAACTTCAACTTCAGAGACGCTTGGTCTGAGCAAAAAAAAAGAGCTAGTTTATAGTTAATTTTTGGATATCGAAGCAACATTGAAATTAAAAACAAAAGAACCTTTAATCTATCTATGATTGAAGGTTCTTTTTTTGTCTTGAAGCCTTATTCAATTAAGGATGATTACTTGTAGATAAACTCGATGAAAATTGAGTTTGTCTACATTTTTATGCGAAATCTTTTGGGATGCTTTAATTGCATCCCTTAGTTTGTAGACAAAAGGGTTCTATCTAAAAGTTAAAACTAAGTTGATTGGAGCGGGTGTTCGAGACTCTTGCGGGAAAAGCGCGCCTAGGGGAGACCCCGCAGGCGCAAGCCGAGGAGGCTCCCAGACCTCCCGTGGAAAGCGAGTGCCGTTCGTTCCAATCAACGTCCAAATTGTACAAGCGCTTCTAATGTACATCTGAATTTATTTGGGAAATGGTCTCTTTATCGCAAATGACGAAAAGCTGTGCATCGTCAGGAATTCGTTCATCTAATTTTTGGTTTATGTTAAGATCACCACGATCTGCTACCAGTGTGGCTCCTTTATTAAGAAGATCTATGAACGCATCACGATAGGTTCGCCATTCAGCTTGTTTAGAAATCTCATACATGGTTTCTTCATACTTTGTACTCATAAGTTCAGAATACATATGGATGACTCCATGAGAAAATAATGATCGTACTGCAGCGTGGGAGATCATTTCTTGTGTAGGAATAAACTCATCCACCTTTACACGCTCGAATAAACGGATATGCTTTTGATTGATCACTTCAGCGGTGACATGAATGGACGTACTCGTTTTTTCCTCAATGGCCGTTATGGCAGTGGCAACTAATAATGTCTTTCCATCAACGAGTAACGGATCTTTTGTGGCATAATTATCTTGCGTTATTTGGTCAGCAAAAATGATAACGCCTTTTGCTCTAGGCAGATTTGCACGGAGTAATGTTTCTTCATCGGTAGCATCCCCGCGAACATAAAACAGACGTTCCTCCATCATTGGAGCTTTTTCCAAGTTATCAATGATTACAATATCAATGGTTTCATCAGATTTGAAAATTTCTTGGAGTGCTGATTTTGACTTATCACTCCATCCAATCAAAATGATATGATTTTTACCTGTATATTTCATTTTTCCACCAACTTTACGTTTTTCGATAAGATATACAGATTTAATGATTTTTCCAATGAAAAGACTAACAAGCCCAATACCCGTGATATAAAGGCCAATGGTAAATGCTTTTCCAAGGTCGGTGACCGGTGCATAGTCTCCAAAACCAACCGTAGCAAGCGTGGTAAGAACCCAGTAAACTGAGGTTAAATATGATTCAAACGTCTGTGGCTCTATAGAATAAACAACATACGCAGCAACTAATATGTATAAAATGGCAAATGGTATAAAGATTCTACCTCTTAATTTAATCAGGTAATATATTATTTTTTTTACCGTAATCCTCATCATACCCATCCTAGTTTTCAAGTCATCATCGATTAAATTTATATTTCCCCAATTTAACAATTAATTAAACGTAAGTGTAAAAACTATTTTTTTCCCAAGCAGGGAGCAAGAAGCATATAAAAATAGAGCTTAGTTATTTAAAAATCTCTTATGCATAAAAAGGGGCAGGATCGTTGAGAATTCCATTGAGTTTCATCTGCCCAAGTTTAATAGACTACACAATCAGTATAAGTTTTTTGTACCAGATCACACATTCTGCTACTAAATTTTAGGGATAACGTACCTTGTCACTGCCATTACCGTACGTATTTGGCCATTAAATAAAATGAGCGACGATTATTATTCGGATAATGCCGATCTAGAAGAAGTTATCAAAGAAGGACTTTTCAAAAATGTCTGGATATGAAGTTGATAGTAATCTGGTTTGAACGGACGCTCATCACGTTAATTATTGCTGCACTATCGCAATATTGCTGCTTTAGTTCCAATCAACGAATCTTAATTCGATTCACAGGTCGAACAGGTGCGTTCGTATTTATAAGGTCGACCAGTAAAAATTACTGGTTGACCTTTTTAATATATCAGCAGCAAGGGTAGGACCTACGGGTGCACGGGACATTTGAAGGCTTGTTGGGACGTAGTATAAATTATTTGGAGCAGCATCATCACAGAAAAGGATATTGGTTAATATGTTTCTAACAAAACATATTAATATTTTACGAGAGTTTCTACATTATATTGACAATAATATAGTTACTCATTACACTTGAAAATGATTCTCAATATTGTACAGGAGGCACCAATGTTATGTCAAAAAGAAGAAACAGCAAACAAGTGTTATTTATATCCGCAATCGTTTTAATTTTATCAACGCTTTTACTTGGATGTACAAATGAATCAAAAGAAAATTCAACTTCAAAAAAAGACAGTAAAGACATGCTTACTTTTGCTTGGCCTAGGGATATAGGTGAAATGAATCCGCATGTCTATAATCCTTCTCAATTATTCGCTACATCAATGATATATGAACCTTTGGTTAGCTACCAAGATGGAGGCGAGCTGAAACCGCATTTAGCTGAATCTTGGGAAATTTCCAAGGATGGGAAGGAATATACATTCAACCTGCGTCAAGATGTGAAATTTTCTGACGGTACAAGCTTTAATGCTGAAATTGTGAAAAAGAACTTTGATGCTATCTTGAAAAATGTTGAGTTACATAGTTGGTTGGGCTTTATTCCGAAAGTGGATCAAACGGAAGTAATTGACCAAAACACGTTTAAACTAACATTAAAGGAGCCATATTATCCTACTATTCAAGAATTAGCAGTCGTTCGACCAGTCCGTTTCTTAGGTGAGGTTGGATTCCCTAAAGATGGTGACACTTCAAAAGGTGTTAAAAAACCAGTAGGTACAGGTCCATGGATTTTGGAAGAATATAAAGCAGATGAATATGCTATTTTCAAACGCAATGAAAATTATTGGGGTGAACTCCCTAAAGTAAAGAAAATCAAAGTCAAGATCATTCCTGATGCTGAAACCCGAGTTCTTGCTTTTGAAAAAGGAGACCTAGACCTTATTTACGGTGAAGGTGTTATCAGTCTAGATGCTTTCAAACAATTAGAAACAACAGGTACCTATGAGACTAGTATTTCTGATCCGGTTGCGACAAGACAACTAGTCATGAATACGAAGAAAGAACAGCTTTCAGATTTACGTGTTCGTCAGGCGTTACAATATGGGTTTAATAAAAAAGCAATGGTTGACGGAGTTACTTCAGGTTTGGAGGAGAAGGCAGATTTTATTTTACCGACAAACTTCCCTTATACTTCAGACATTGATGTAAAACAGATTGATTATGATGTTGAAAAAGCAAAAGCTTTATTAGATGACGCAGGATGGAAGCTGCCAAAAGGAAAAAACGTTCGTGAAAAAGACGGAAAACCACTTGAAATCGAGTTAATGTACGACTCTGCAGAATCGATTCAAAAAGCAATGGCTGAAACATTACAATCTGAGTGGGCCGCACTAGGTGTTAAATTAAATATCGTTGGAGTCGAGCTTACGGTACAAATTGAAAGATTTAAAGCTAATGATTTTGAATTGAACTTCTTTAGTAACTACGGCGCACCATATGATCCACATACTTTCGTTAACATCGTTGGTTCAGAAGGATTTGGTTTTAACGAAGCCATTTCATCTTATCCGAACAGAGATGAGTTGTTAAAACAAATTGCAGATGTTCCTCGAACGACAGATGAAAAAGAACGTCAAGAACTTTACTCAACTATTTTGGAATCACTACAAGACCAAGGAGCGATTGTACCTATTTCCTATATCAAGAAAATAGCTGTCTACCAAAAAGATGTATCTAATTTTACATTCCCTGCTAACCGGGATGAACACCCATTCACAGGAATTAGCATCGAGTAGTAAGTTACAGGAGGGTTTTCATGGGCACTTATATCTTGAAACGAATTATGGCCATTATTCCCATCTTTCTTTTGGCCACTCTTCTAACGTTTGGAATGATTCACCTTTCACCCGTGGACCCAGCTGAGGCATATTTAACTGCAGCACATATCCAATCTACAGATGAGATATTAGCTCAGAAAAGACATGAGTTTGGCTTAGATCAACCCCTCCATGTTCAATATGTAAACTCTATCATTAAGATATGCCAATTTGATTTTGGCATATCTTATGTTTCGAATAAACTTGTTTGGGACGAGGTTACCTATCGAATGCCAGCGACCATTCAGTTAGCTTTAGGTAGCATCATATTAGCTATCCTGGTCAGTGTCCCTCTTGGATTTTTGGCAGGCATAAAGAAAAACAGTGTTATTGACCATTTTAGTCGGCTTCTTTCTTTTTTAGGGGCATCGATCCCCTCTTTTTGGCTTGGTTATTTATTGATTTTTTTCTTTTCTGTTAAACTCGACCTATTCCCTGTTGAAGGAATCGGGACTTGGCAACATCTAGTTCTCCCTTCCGTTACTTTAGCTATGCCATTAATAGCCTTGTATACTCGATTGTTACGTGCCAGTGTTCTTGAAAATTTACAGGAGCCTTATATCCTTTTTGCTCGCACAAGAGGGATTCATGAAAAAGTCATTATGGGAAAACATGTATTGAGAATAGCCATATCCCCTATGATTACTGGATTAGGGATGAATTTAGGGAAGCTGCTGACTGGAACCATTATTGTCGAAGCGGTCTTTTCCTGGCCAGGATTCGGTCGTTATTTTATTGAAGCTATTTTTAATCGGGATGTTCCTGTCATTCAATGCTATGTGCTTTTAGCAGCGGGACTATTCATTATTAGCAACTTGATTGTTGACCTTATTCAAATGTACATTGACCCGCGAATCTCCAGAAAAGGAGGGCAACGTCAATGATAACAAGTCTTCGCATTATGATGAAAAGTCAGAAAGTGATTGTCCTTTGTTCGATAATATTGAGCTTCCTATTTATCATCACGATCTTTGCTCCTTGGCTTGCACCTAATGATCCTATTGCTGTCAATTTAGCTAATAAACTACAGCCCTCTTCCTTTGAGTACCCATTGGGAACCGATCATTTAGGAAGGTGCACGTTATCACGTATCTTATATGGAGCTCGCATTTCGTTAGGATTTGCCACATTAATCTTTATTTCATCTTTAGGCATCGGTTTGATTGTTGGAACCATTGCTGGTTATAAAGGTGGATGGGTGGACCAAGTGCTAATGAGACTTTGTGATGGAGTTATGGCATTTCCGAATCTTTTGCTCATTCTTGGACTTGTTGGTATATTGGGACCTGGACTTAAACAAGTCATCTTAGCATTGATGCTTGTGCAATGGGTATATTATGCAAGAATTTTCCGAGGAATGGTACTTAGCCTGAAAGAACAAAACTATATAGCTGCAGCTAAAATAAGCGGTTCTTCTCAATGGAAGATAATAAAGAAACATATTGTTCCAAATGTTCTCCCGCCGCTTGCTGTTATGGGTACATTAGAAATGGGCTGGGCGATCATGGATATATCCGCCATGTCGTTTCTAGGTTTAGGTGTGCAACCCCCTACACCAGAATGGGGAGCAATGATTCATGAAGGGAAATCGTATATCCGGACGAATCCAGAATTGATGCTGTATCCAGGTTTGATGATTATGCTCGTTGTCGTCACCTTCAATTTATTAGGCGAAGCGCTATCAGAACGTTTTGGAGTCAAACGTCGTTAATATAAAGGAATGAGAAGATTGAGAACAGAACGATCGAATGTATTAAAAGTGAGCGATCTACATGTACAAGTACAAACAAAAGATGGTGCGTCCACTCTCGTTAAGGATATTGATTTTGAACTGGAAAAAGGAAAGGTGCTAGGTCTTGTTGGGGAAAGTGGGTGTGGCAAAACCGTTACGAGTATGTCCATTCTACAGCTTCTTGATCGGAAAACAACGACGATTGAAGGTAGCATTACCCTCCAAGGAAGAGAATTGAATGGGTTGGACGATAAAGAAATACGTAAAATCCGTGGCAAGGATATTGCCTTTATTATGCAAAATCCGATGAATTCATTTACGCCTGTTTTTACAATTGGCAATCAATTTATCGAAACGATCAGGTCTCATACCTCATTGAATAAACAACAAGCAAAAGAGCTTGCCATCGATGCGATGCAAAATGTAAACCTGCCAGATCCCGCGAAACTATTAAAAAGCTATCCTTTTCAATTGAGTGGAGGTATGCTTCAACGCGTGATGATTGCCATGGCTGCATGTTTACACCCTTCAGTTATTATTGCTGATGAGCCGACAACTGCACTCGACGTTCATAACCAATTACAAGTACTTCGCCACCTGGATAGAATTCGTTCAGAATATGGAACATCCATTTTACTCATTTCTCATGATCTGGGAGTCATTTCTGAAATGGCAGATGATGTAGTCGTTATGCAACATGGCAGAATTGTAGAAGCTGCAAATGTATTTGAACTATTTGATAATCCGCAGCATGAGTATACAAAGAAACTGCTAAATGCCCGACTTACCTTAAATCTTGAAGAACCTATCGCCCATATGTTGTGATATATAGATTGCATTCTTTGGAGGGGGGAACAAATGAGTTTATTACAAGTAAAAGCAGTGTCTCATAGCTATAATTCTCATAAGTTTTTTAAATGGAAAGACGATTCTAAAAAAGTACTCACTGACATTTCCCTCTCTATTGACGAAGGAACATGTTTAGGACTACTTGGAACGAGTGGAGCTGGAAAAAGCACATTAGGAAAAGTGATTCTAGGCTTAGAACGTCCCAAGCAGGGACAGGTTCTGTTTCAAGGGCATGATATCTATACTGCTGATAAGCTTATTCGACAAAAAATACGCCGGGATCTCCAAGTTGTCTTTCAAGATTCGCATTCATCTGTCAATCCACGAATGACGGCCGAGCATATTATAGGCGAACCATTAGAAAACTATGAAAAACTAACAGTAGCCGAACAAAAAAGAACCGTTATTGAGCTATTGGAAAGAGTCGGCCTAAGTGAGAAGGATTTAAAAAAATACCCACATCAATTTAGCGGTGGACAATTGCAAAGAATTAATATTGCTAGAGCAATTTCTCTTAAGCCAATGCTAATCGTCTTAGACGAATCCGTAAGCAGTCTGGATATGGTTAATCAAACACTAATTTTAGAATTATTAAGTGAGTTGAAAAAAGACTTCGGCTTATCTTATCTTTTTATTACACATGATATTAAAGCGGCCTATTCCATCTCTGATAATTTGGGTGTGCTGGAAAAAGGAGAATTAATCGAGCTTTACGATTCTAAAAATCAGTTTTTTTCGTCGGAACATCCTGTCGTCAAACAGATGAGAGGCTCTATCCTTGCTGAGCATCCACGCTTTCGGTCTCTTCCAACGAGGATTAACAAGACCTAGTCTAGAATTTATATTTATTGATTGGAAGGCCTCGATTTCAACTTGAAAATCGAGGCTCTTGTTTATATTTTTTCTGAAGAACATATTGGAGGGAAAAGATGAATCATCGAACATACCTTACTTTAGCCATTCCCTTAACGATTTCAACGATGACAACACCTTTATTAGGGGCTGTGGATACGGCAGTTGTTGGTCAGCTTCCAGATCCGGCGTATATTGGGGGAGTTGCAGTAGGTAGCGTTATTTTTAATACTTTATATTGGTTATTCGGTTTTTTACGAGTTAGCACGTCTGCGTTTACCGCTCAAGCTAATGGGGCAAACGATCAAGCTCAAGGAGCACTCGCTTTGTTTCGCCCTTTTTTATTAGCCGTCATTGTAGGTCTTTGTTTTATCCTCCTGCAATGGCCGATTGAATATGCGGCTTTGAAACTGATCGCACCTGATTCCAATGTTAGCAAATTTGCAGCGGAATATTTTCGAATTCGAATTTGGGGAGCGCCCTTCACTTTGATGAATTATGTCATTCTTGGTTGGTTGATGGGCATGTCGAAGATTAAAGTATCTTTATTTTTACAAGTGTTCATGAATGTTTTGAATATTGTTCTTGCCATTTTGTTTGTTTATGTCTTTTCTTTGGCCGTAAAAGGGGTGGCTATGGCAACTTTAATCGCAGAAATCACAGCTTTCTTAATTGGCTTACTCCTTTTATTGAAGGCATCACCGATTCGATGGGAAATGCCAGCTGTGGGAACGCTTATAGATTCACATTCCATGAAAAAGATGTTTATCGTTAACCGGGATTTATTTATTCGAACGATTTGTTTATTAGCTGTTTTTAACTTGTTTACAGCAAAAGGAGCTACTTTTGGCACGGAACTATTGGCTGCCAATGCTGTATTGATTCAAATTCATTATATTATGGCTTATTTCTTTGATGGGTTTGCGAATGCATCTAGCATACTAGTAGGTAAAGCGATTGGTTCAAATGATGAAAAATTATATAAAAAAACGCTCACCCTATCCTGGCAATGGTCAATTCTATCCGCTTTCTTCATTGCTTGTGCCTATGCAATATTTCAAGAACAGATTATTGGACTCTTCACGAATTTACCTAAAGTAATCGAGCTTTCGAATACATATGGAGCTTGGCTAATTATTTTCCCATTCACAGCCTGTTTCGGACTCGTCATTTACGGTGTCTTCACGGGAGCTACTGAAATTGTACCGGTTCGAAACTCTATGATTTACGCGTTGATGGCGTATATTATTGTGCAAGTCACTGCAACACCCATCTGGGACAATCATGGCTTATGGCTCGCCTTCATTGTCTTTAGTGTGGGTAGATCTTGTTTTCTAGTTATGTATATCCCTAGACTGAATAAGAAAATTTTTCATGTTAAACAAGAATTGTGAATGTCTTTCCTAAAATATAAAGGTAATCCGATGTTTCATAAAGACAAGTTGCTAAATGGTGGCTTATTGATCCAATAGGTGCATGAATTAAGATCGAAGCTGTCTATAAGGCAGCTTTTCTTTATGGATCTATAGGGCGCTTTAGTTGAAGAAGGGGTATTTTAGACCTATAAAACCAGCGACATCCGCCTCTATTTTCCTTTTTTTAAAACTTTTGATTCCGTCTATTATTCAACCAATTCCTGATATTTGTATTGCGATCATATGGTGGTTCGAAACATTTAAAGGTAGCAAAATTGTTGCATCGATAATCAATTGTGTAAGCTTCAATGATCCTAAAGGGGTGTCTCCTATTAAGGATTTCAAAACTTACCTGGTATAAAAACAACTTTAAAGGCATGATCTGCTATTTTTAAAGTGAAGGTTTCCTTTTTTTATTTTCCATCAATGAAACAATATTAGGAAAAACATCCATAAAAATTATTTGAAGAAAATAATATATATTCTAAAAATTCATATTATAATACTTTATTCTTATGCTATATTATAGGGAGAATTATTTATTATCACGTATAATCTAAGAATTGGAGTGATTTGAATGAAGAAACTTGGTTTATTGAGTATGTTTTTGATTCTAACTATCTTTATCTCGGCTTGTGGAACCAATGAAGAAAAAAATGCAGGTGAGGAAAAGGAACCTGAAAAGGTATATAAGGTTGGTGTGGATACGACTTATCCTCCTTTTGAATTTAAAGAGGGGAACGAATATAAAGGTATTGATATAGAATTGATCAATGCAATTGCGAAAGACCAGGATTTTAAAATCAAATTGTCTCCGATGGATTTTGGCGGAATCATTCCGGCTATGCAAGCCAATCAGCTTGATGTAGCCATTGCGGGCATGAGCATTACAGAGGAAAGAAAAAAGGTAGTGGATTTCTCAACACCGTATTTTGATGCAGGACTAACAATAGTTGTTAAAAAAGATAATACAAGCACTAAAACTGTTAAAGATCTTAAAGGAAAAACCATTGCAGTCAAAAAGGGAACAACAGGTGCTAAGTATGCACAGGATAATGCTACGAAACTAGGAATTAAGGTAGTTCAATTCAATGATAGTCCAGCGATGTTCCAGGAAGTGGCCAACGGTAATGCGGATGCTCTTATAGAAGATTACCCGGTTATCTCCTATGCGATCGCCCAAAAAGATCTTGGGCTGAAAATCGTAGGTGACCGTTTGAATGGTGACCAATATGGAATTGCTGTATTGAAAGGGCAAAACAAGGATTTATTGAAGAAAATTAATGATGGTCTTGCCAATCTGAAAAAAGATGGCACCTATGATGAAATTATTAAAACGTATCTTGGTGAATAAACAATAGATTTAAAGCTCGATAGGCGCGCTTATGGCGCGCTTTCTTTTTCAAAGGGGGGAAAGAAATGGATATAATTGTTGCGGCATTGCCAATATTATTAAAAGGACTTCAGGTGACACTTTATATCTTTGTGATTGCCATTATCCTAGGTTTTTTGATTGGTTTACTGGTCGCTTTGCTGCGACTTGCCCCCATCAAGATCTTGAACTGGATTGCAAAGGTTTATGTGGATGCGATACGAGGGACACCGTTCATCGTTCAGCTGTTTTTTATCTATTTTGGTGTGAATTCACTGAATTTGATTTCTTTGGACAGTACAACAGCTGGAATAATTACCGTTGCTATCAATGCAGGGGCATATTTTGCTGAAATAATAAGGGCGGGGATACAATCCATCGATAAAGGACAAACCGAAGCGGCAAGATCCATCGGGTTCACTGGTACTCAAACAATGAGGTATGTCGTGCTGCCGCAAGCCTTTAGAAGGATGCTACCTACCATTACGAACCAATCGATCATCAGCTTGAAAGACACTTCGCTATTATCCGTCATTGGTATTGCCGATTTAACCCAGCAAGGTCAGATTCAAGCTTCGGCAACCTTTGAAGCATTCAAGATTTGGCTGGCCGTCGGTGTGATTTACTTTATCATCATCTATTTGTTAACCCTTATTGCTAATTTCATAGAAAGGAGGGTACAAGTTCGATGAGCATCATAACTGTAAAAAACCTGAGAAAATCATTTGGAACTGTCGAGGTTTTAAAAGATATTAATGCAGAAGTGCAGGAAAAGGAAGTAATTTGCGTAATAGGCCCTTCTGGATCTGGAAAGAGTACATTCCTGCGTTGCCTGAATCTCCTTGAGGAAATTACGGGCGGTGAGGTGGTCATTAACGGACATGAAATAACCGATCCCAAAAGGAAAATCAATATTAACAAAGTCCGGCAAGAAGTTGGAATGGTCTTTCAACATTTCAATCTATTCCCTCATAAAACCGTCCTTGAGAACATAACATTGGGCCCTATTAAAATTCGTGCCACCGAGAAAGCGGAAGCAGGAAGATTGGCGCTTGAGTTATTGGATAAGGTTGGCCTTAAGGAAAAAGCAAATAGCTATCCAGGGGAACTTTCCGGCGGACAAAAACAGCGGGTCGCCATCGCAAGAGCATTAGCGATGAATCCGAAAATCATGCTATTTGATGAACCGACTTCGGCCCTTGACCCTGAGATGGTCGGCGATGTTTTGGAGGTAATGAAGCAACTTGCCAAGGAAGGCATGACAATGGTTGTCGTTACGCATGAAATGGGCTTTGCCCGGGAAGTAGGGGACCGGGTCATATTCATGGATGGAGGGTATATCGTGGAAGAAAATGAGCCGAATGAATTATTCGGCAACCCTCAGCACGACAGAACGAAAGCATTCTTGAGCAAAGTGCTTTAATGGGATGGCTGTAAGGAGCGGGAATCAGTCAGGCCTGTTTATTAATATCATCGGGCAAGCATCAAAAAAACCTATGCATTCGCCACATGCATAGGTTTTTTCTTATTTACTTGGCACCGTAACTAATCAAGTTCGTCATGATTCGATATCCGCCTGAAACCTGGCCTTGAATTTGCCTGTATAGGACAAGGTTGGTGTAGAGGTAGGTGCCATTACCGTATTTAGCCATTAGGATTCCGCCATCAAATGGTTCTTCATTTGGATCGGCCATGGAAATGAATGTTTCAAACCGTTCATCCCATTCCATTGGGAAGTACAATCCTCTTTCTTGGACCCAATTGCTCCAGTCATCACTTGTTATTTTATTTGGATAGTTAAAGAGAGCCGATTCTGGTTTCGAGACGTTTACCGTGGCCTTTTCATCGGTTACCCGCCAGCGAATGGAAGGATTCCCGAGGGTAAGGGGATATGGAGCTGTCTTCAGGGCATCCCATCCATCACCCGGTTTATGGTATTGAACGACGAGATGACCGCCGTTTTCCACATATTCAAGTAAGCGCGCGTTATTTGCCTTTAAATCTTCCCTTGATAGATAAGCACGGATGCCTGTAACGATCGTATCATATTGACTTAAATCACCTTCAGCTAAATCAGCTGCAGTTAACTTCGTAATGTTCAGGCCTGCATTGCTCAAATAATCTGCCACTTTATCGAATCCACTTTCAATGTACCCAACTTTTAATGAAGCTGGCATTAAAAGCTCAAATGCAACCGTGTTGATAGCTGCTGGGTATTGGTAATAGAATGTTCCGATATGGTCATAGGAAATTTCCTGAATGGTAGAATCAAAGGTTTTCCCATTGACAGTAGCAGCTGCCTTAATCTGATATTCACCATTTTGAATTGCCTTCGGTGGTCTGAGGGTGAATTTTACTTGTTTTTCTTCTGACTTTTCATTAAATGATACAGTGGCATTTTTGGGATGAACTCCCCAATTTTCAGGGGCTTTTAAAGCGACCTTAGCTGATGTTTTTCCTTCTGTGTAGTTTTTCAAGGTTACGGTCACTGGGACTTGTTCTTTTACATCTGCTGTATTTACGACGATATCTTCAGGTGATAGGGTAAGGCCAACATCGGGAAGGACAGCGATCGTTCCATCCAATTCTTCCTTGATGGTCGTTTTTGTACTGCCGTACCTATAAGAAATGCTCGTTGTAATGGTTGATTGATCATAGGCATGGTAATAGGCTGCATCTTCAGGGACTTCAACCAGGTAGGTCATTGTCGCTGATTTATTTGGTGCCAGATTGACATCTTTGGATTTTGTTTTGGTCTTCCATCCTTTAGGCACGTTCAATGCAGCATTGACTTTTTTCAAGGTTTGTTTCCCGTTATTCTTCACGGTTACGGTTACATTCGTTCTTTGGCCTTTCGTAAGGATCTTTGAAGCCGCGTTAGCTTGAACTTCGAGTCCTGAAGAGACATAACTGACGTTTTGCAATTGCTCTTCTTTTAATGAGAGCTTATGAAGCAAGTCGTTCTTAATGGAAGGGCTTAGCTTTGCCTTTTTGACTTGCGCAGTAATTGAACGAACATTGGAGAGCGCATTTTGGGATGCTGAAAAAACCCGTTTTTCATTAGGATAAGCCGCAATGACGGTGTCCAAATTCCGTTGCAGGTATTTAAATTCACCTTTCAATTTTGAGGCTTGGCGAGGGAGTTTTTCAGCCCATTCAGTAAAATTGTAAGGTACACCTGCAAAAAGGTCAGACTGTTTTTTTGTATCAACGGCGCTTTGCTTCAAATCCAGATGGATCTGGCGAGGTGCTGCAGGGATATCAGAACCCATGCCTTGGCTTTTATGCAGATAGCGTGATTGTTCTCCAAGCTGAGGGTAAGTCATATTGTATATTGGGTCCAATTTACCGATTTCAATAGAAGTGGTTGCTTGATCTGCCGAGGAAATGGGCAAATATAACTTTTTCACTTGCCATACCGATAGACCTTGTTTCAATTGTTGTGGAAACACGGTTGGGTCGGCGGCATCCTTAAAGGCACGTTCACTTAAGATTGTCATTGTTCGGTGATGTCCATGCTGGGTATCATCATTTTGAAAGGATGGCATCAATATATCCGGCTGATACGTCCGAATAAAGCGGATTAGCCGTTCATAGGTGAGTTCCTCTCCCCATTTTTCCAATGTTTCCTCTGGTGTTTTAGAGAAGCCGAAATCATAAATGGGATCAGATGTAGTCTCACTTAGATGATAGGCCTTAACCCCGGTGATTTTTGCAGCTTCTATCATTTCCCTTGAACGGATGATTCCAAGAGCATTGTCCAGTTCATCCCCAATTTCATTTTGTCCTCCTTCACCACGGTTTGCAATCAGGCTGGACGTCTTAACCCCTAATCCTCTCGATAGATAAGCGAGAAAGTCACTGCGTTCATCATCCGGATGGGCACCGCTGTTCAAGAATGTCACGGTCGTCTCGAGCGGCTTAACCGCATTCCATAACTCAACGTTGGTTTCATCAGGATCTGCAGCACTACCTCCAAGCGGCAATAATGCAAGAACCAACAAAAGGGAAAGCAACGATAACAAAGCTTTTTTCATTATTCTTTTAACCCCCTTCACTTTTATAAAACTCCTAAAAAAATGTAGGTTAGTAATATTTTCTAACTAACCAGACGAAAAAACTTATCTAATAAATAGCACTAATGGGTATAAATGTAAATGATGCGAAGTAACTATTAAAAATTGAACATTTTAAAAGTTCGGAAAAATAACTTGTGTGCTGGATTCTTTTAAGTTATATTTTTACTTAATTAGGAAGATTTACTAACTAAATGATGTAAGGCCGTGATGTGATGAGTTTTAAAAGACCACCCAGTCATCAAAAATATGTCAATAAAAAAAGAATCATTCAATGCATCCAGGAATGTTCGCCCATTTCAAGAGCCGAAATCGCTGTTAAGCTTCAGCTAAGTAAACCAACTGTTTCTCTGGCTGTGGATGAACTTATACAGGAGAAATGGGTATTTGAGAAAGGAATAGGAGAATCCTCCTCTCAAGGCGGAAGAAGGCCTATCCAGCTCTTTTTTAATGAAAAGGCTGCCTATATCATTGGGGTCGATATAGGCGGGACGAAAGTGAAAATCATTTTAAGTGATTTAAGCGGCAACATCCTCGCCGACACTAGTTTTTCAACTAACACCTATTTACAATCAGGGCTTCTTAAACAAATGGCGATTGAAACGGAACGGTTAATTGCAAAGAATCAGATTGCGAAAGGCAGGATATTGGGGATGGGAGTCGGGATCCCTGGTATAACGCAAACGGCAAGCGGATTAGTAATAGAGGCACCGAGTTTAGGCTGGGTACAATATCCGTTCATTGCCGAAGCGAAACGGTATTTTGATTTTCCCATTTTTCTAGACAATGATGTAAACGCGGCTGCGCTAGGTGAACAGTGGTTGGGTAATGCACAAAATAAGCGGAATTTGCTGTTCATTGCGGTTGGCACGGGGATAGGAAGCGGCATTATCTTGAATAACCAGTTATACAGAGGAGCATCAAGTGCAGCTGGGGAAATGGGATATATGGTAACGGACAAAGAGGATATGAAGCGTGAATTCAAGCCGATTTTCCATAGATACGGCTATTTGGAAAGTGTCGCAGGAGGAAAGTCGATTGGCAGTCATTTTACCAGGGAGGTTCTCAAGAATCCTGATCATTCTTTATTCGAACGGGCCAAATCTTCCGAACTATCGGGGGAGGATGCCTTTTTGTCAGCAAAAAATGGAGACACGACAGCCATTGCCGTCATAAATGAAGCCATCGAACATTTGGCCTGCGGAATTGTCAATGCGGCCAGTTTGCTTAATCCAGAGGTGATTATTTTAGGGGGTGGTGTTTTAAATTCATCTGAATACATTTTACCTAGAATTCGGGAGATCGTTGATCGATATCTTCCTAGTTTAGTAGAAATGAAAACTTCACAACTTGGAGAAAACGCAGGGGTACTGGGAGCGGTTTCCCTTTTCTTAAGGGAACATGATGGCATTTTGAATTTTCGTGATGAGGGGGAGTATTAATGAAAAATAGGAAAAAGTCGCTTGTCTCAGTAATGGCCTTATCGGCAGCACTATTGATTTCGGGATGTAACGGTGCAGATACGAAGACGAGTTCGGATGCTGGCGGTGCCAAGGGAAAAAAGGGTGAGCTGGAAGATAAGATCGTTGTTTATTCACCGCATGGCAAAGATATTTTATCAAAATTCGAAAAACAGTTCGAAGATGAGTATGGTATTGATGTTGAGTGGCTTGATATGGGATCTCAGGAAATCCTTGACCGCGTTCGATCAGAGAAAAGTAATCCGCAGGCAGACGTTTGGTGGGGGGCACCTTCCACGAACTTCAATCAAGCAAAGAGTGATGGGCTGCTGGCTGCTTATAAGCCTAGCTATTCCGATAGTCTCGATAAAGGATTCCACGATCCGGAATGGTATTGGACGGGAACGAGCCAGACACCGGAAGTCATCATGTATAACAGCAAAGAACTATCAAAAGACGAGGTACCGAAAGATTGGGATGAGCTGCTTGATCCGAAGTGGAAAGACGAAATCATCATTCGCTATCCGTTAGCCTCAGGAACGATGAGGACAATTTTTTCTGCGATGATCTATCGTACGTATAAGGATACAAATGATCCGAAAGAAGGGTATGACTGGTTAAAGAAGCTCGACCAAAACACAAAGGAATATTCAGCAAACCCGGAAATGATGTATAACAAGGTGGCCAAAGGAGAGGGCTCACTTTCCGTTTGGGCAATGCCGGATGTTGTCATGCTTAAGGAAAATAAAAATTATCCGTTTGAGTTCGTCATTCCAGAAAGCGGAACACCAGTATTGACAGAGGGGATCGCCATCGTTGAAGGTGCCAAGCATCCAAAAGCGGCAGAAGCCTTTTATGAGTTCGTGAATTCACCGGAAGCCGCAAAAACTCTGGCAGAAGAGTTTTACAGGATTCCGACCAGAAATGATGTGAAGGATTTACCTGAATGGATCACGGAAACAGAAGTTAAAGCGATGGATATTGATTGGAATGCATTCGAAGAAAAAGGTGACGAGTGGATGAAATATTGGGACGAAAATATTAAAAGCGGAGATAAAGAAATTAAAGAATAAGGAAGTGTCGTTGGGATGGCGTCAATAAAAATAGAGAATGTCCAAAAAGCCTTCGGGAAAACGATAGCTGTTGATCATTTAAATCTGGAAATCAAAGAAGGTGAGTTTTTTACCTTTCTTGGTCCGAGTGGCTGCGGTAAAACGACAACGCTTCGGATGATTGCCGGTTTTTATTATCCGACAAAAGGTGTCGTCCGATTTGGCGACAAAGATATGACGCGTGTACCTCCGGAGAAAAGAAATACAGGCATGGTTTTTCAAAACTATGCCCTCTTTCCCCACATGACTGTTTTTGAAAATGTAGCGTTTGGCTTGCGTGTAAGAAAAGTTTCTTCTGCTGACTTAAAGAGGAGAGTGCTGGAAGCCCTCCAAAAAGTCAGGCTGGAGAGCTACTCGAATCGTCAAGTGAGTCAGTTAAGCGGAGGACAGCAGCAGCGGGTGGCCCTAGCTAGAGCACTGGTCATTGAACCGGAAATATTACTGCTGGATGAACCATTAAGTAATCTGGACGCCAAGCTTCGTGATGAAATGAGAGTGGAAATCTTAAGGTTGCAGCGTGATTATAAGATTACCACCATTTATGTTACACATGATCAGGCCGAGGCATTATCCATGAGTGATCGGATCGCTGTGTTCAATTATGGCGTATGTCACCAGGTCGGGACGCCGGCAGAAATTTATAATCAGCCGGCCAATGATTTTGTGGCTAGTTTTATAGGCGAGATTAATCTATTGCCCGTTCAAGTGGAGAACGTTCAACAAGAGAATGTAGTAGTATCTCTCAAAAACGTTGAACAACCGGTTAGGTTCCATGTTCAAAATAAAACTGGAGAAGGAAATTCCATTTTACAGACTGATAATGACCTTGCGATTTCGATTCGTCCTGAAGCAATCAGAATTCTGGATGCAGCCGAAGAAGGAATGAATATATTTAGAGGTAAAATAAATTCCGTCCAATTCTTTGGATCTGTTGTGAATGTCATGGTGGATGTTCAAGACGTGTCACTAAGGGTTGACGTATTCAACACTCAGGATTTTGGGTACTTTTATCAAGGAAAGGAAGTGTATGTCCAGCTTCCTGAGAAACAGCTGCGTCTTATCCCTGTCATAAGCGGTGATGCTCCATGATTAAAAATCGTGATACCAGGTTGACGATTTGGCTGCTTATACCAGTTGTAATGGTGCTCGTAGCGTATGTTCTCTACCCATCATTGAGGACCTTTATCGAAAGTCTGCAAAAAGACGGAACGATATCCCTTGGAAATTATCAGGAATTCTTCGTGCAGGAATCGAAAACGAACCTAGAGGCGCTATGGAATTCCGTTTATATATCCTTATTGAGTGTATTGGTCAGTGCCTTGATTGGCATTCCGCTCGCATTTATTTTTAACCGTTATGATTTTCCCGGCAGAAGCTTCTTTTCATCAGCAGCGATTTTGCCGATTGTCCTTCCATCATTGGTAGGGGTCATGGCTTTTATGTTTTTATATGGAGAATCGGGATTGATTCCAAATGCCATCAAGGATCTGTTTGGTCTCGATAAAGTTCCATTTAAAATTGGCGGGGTATCGGGAATCCTTATCGTGCATGCCTATACGATGTATGTCTATTTTTATATGACCGTATCCGCTGCAATCAATAAAATTGATCCGTCCCTTGAAGAAGCTGCTTATAACTTAGGTGCAAATAAATTCAAGGTTTTTTGGAAGGTGACATTTCCATTATTGACACCTGCCATCGTTGCCGCTTCTTTGCTTGTTTTCATGATATCAATGGCTTCATTCAGTGCCCCGTTTTTATTGGCTGGCGGATACAGGGTGTTGAGCCTGCAAATTTATTTTTCAAAAATAAATGGTGATATGGAAATTGCCGCTACTCAATCCGTCATTCTATCCATCGTTTCGATTTCATTTCTATTATTCATGCGTTGGTATCAGAATAGGAAAGATTATCGCATGGCTTCAAAAGGGATTGGGGCACACAGGAGTGAAGTGAAGAACCCGATTATGAAATGGGTGATGGTCGTAACGGGCATCATTGGCGTGATTATTTTACTTTTACCGCACTTTACGATTCTTTTGCTTTCACTTGTGCCGGATGGAACCTGGACATTTCAAACGTATCCAACAGTATTTAATGTGGAAAATTACAGGCTTTTGTTTGAAGATCCTAATATCTTCAAACCGTTACGAAATAGTTTACTGATGGCGGTCATTGCAACGTTGGCAAATCTGGTGTTTGGGGTCATAGCGTCCTATGTGCTTGTTAAACGGAAATTTGTCGGGAAAAGCTTTGTCGATATTCTAGTCATGATACCTTGGGCGTTGCCTGCAACGGTCATAGGGATGAACTTGATATTCGCATTCAATGAACCTAGCATTTTTTCTTTCGGTCAAATATTGGTAGGAACATTTTGGATTTTGCCCCTTGCCTATTTCATCAGACATATTCCACTCGTTGTCCGCTCGACTAACGCCGTTCTGGAGCAGCTCGATGATTCGATTGAAGAAGCGGCCAGAAACTTGGGGGCAAAGTGGTTTTATACCTTCAGAAAGGTCATATTTCCGATTATAATGCCTGGCGTTTTATCAGGGACATTATTGGCATTTATCGAATCTGTGGGGGAATTCCCGACCTCGGTCCTGCTGTACACGATTTCAAACAGACCCATATCCATTGAAATCATGAATCAGCTTCGAATGTTCAATATGGGGCAGGCAGCTGCCTATGGGATGATTCAAATCACGCTGATTGTAATCGTTCTCTTTATTTCGAACAAGTTTTTTGGAATCAAAGCGGAAAAAGCTTTATGAATTTGGAGGTTTAAAGATGAGCAGGCTTGAAGATTTTATCAAAAACGAAGGTAGTGTCTTTCCCGGAAAAACATATGCTAGAGAGCTTCTGATGCCTGTTTTTAATGATCAAAGAGATTACTTATTTCATACAATGTTCGATATTCATCGGGCGCATGTCATCATGCTTTCGGAACAAAAGATCATTAAAGAAGAAGAGGCGAAAACAATGCTTGATGGGATTCGGAAAGTGGCCCAAACAGATCTTAAGCAGTTGACCTATCAGCCCCAATTCGAAGACTTATTTTTCATGATGGAGGCAAAGATAGGTGAGGAAATCGGTCATGAACTTGCAGGAAAGATTCATATCGGCCGCAGTCGTAATGATATGGGAGTAGCGATGTACCGGCTTGTTTTGAGAGGCCATCTGCTCCAATTGATTGGCTATGCAAGCCATTTGAGTGAGGCATTCCTGGTGCAGGCTGAAAAACATACAGAAACCTATATAACTGGTTACACGCATACCCAACCGGCTCAGCCGACTACGATAGGACATTACTTTTTAGCCATTTATGATGTGCTTCAAAGGGATATTGGCCGGTTATGGGCAGCCTATGAAACGGTTAACCAATCGCCTTTGGGAGCTGCCGCGTTAACGACCACCGGTTTTCCAATCAGCCGGAACCGTACTGCTGAACTGCTTGGGTTTGATTCGGTGATCGAGAATTCCTATGACTCGATAGGCGGGGCGGATTATTTATTGGAAACCGCAACGGCCATCATGACGTGCATGGTCAATACAGGGAGATGGATTCAGGATTTCCTGCAGCATGTGACAAGGGAGTTTGGTACATTTCATGTGGCCGATCCTTATGTTCAAGTGAGCAGCATCATGCCGCAAAAAAGAAATCCAGTTTCCATTGAACACTCCCGTTCGATTGCTAGCAGTGCATATGGTGATGCACTCGCAGCAATGAATATGATCCACAATACGCCATTTGGTGATATCGTCGATACGGAAGATGATTTACAGCCGCATTTATATCGGGCATTTTCGAATGCAGGACGTGTCATGAAACTCATGTATGCCGTCATATCGACTTTGAAAGTGAATGAAGAACATACAAAGAAAATGGCCGCAAAATCCAGTATAACGGTTACTGAATTAGCGGATACCCTATCAAGAGATTACGAGATATCATTTAGAAAGGCTCATACCATCGCCAGTCATATTGCAAAACGGTCGATTGGTGAAGGGAAGGAGCTTTATGATTGGGACACACAAGACATCAACAAGATCATCAATGAATTCGTTGCAGTGAATTTAACTGAAGACGAATGGAAAAAGATCATCTCTCCCGAATACTTTGTGGAGATTAGAAGCATCCAAGGAGGGCCCAGCCCGAAAGAGGTAACGAGGATGATCGTAAATAGAAAACGAAAACTGGAACAACAGCTGCAGGAATATAAGAAAATGGTCAAAGCGTTGAATGATGGCAGGAAGGCTTTAGTGGATTACTGATGGTGCCAGGGAAATTCACGAGTATTTGCTCCATACTCCCAATTATTAAGAAAAAGGAAATTATGACAATGGATGTCGATAACAAGGAAGGCTCAGTCTTTTGACTGAGCCTTCCTTGTTTATTTATCCAAAAAACGAGTTTCAAAGTTGCTTCATATATCGTTAACGGATTTTGGTTCCAACTGAACCGCGTGCTTCCTGAAAGCAAGACTTACCGTGATCATCACAATGAAATTGACCGCCAAAGCGATGATTCCCACATTCAAATCTTTCGCGGCTTGAGGTAAGGTTGGAAACAAGGTTCCTATAGTTGAAGAACTGAGTGTAATGCAGATTACGATGAATAATCCGGTGATGATGCCGGCGATTGCGCCATATTTATTGATGGGATTATTCTTCTTCAGACTAAAGAGCAGGGACGGGAATAGCTGTGTGATGAGACTGTATCCCATAAGAATTAATGCCGACATCGTTTCGCCGCCGTTTAAGGTGAAGTAGACGGCAATAAGGGCAATGACGGGAACAAGGAACTTTGCCAATCGTACAACGTGACGATCGGATACTGCAGGTGTAAATTCCTTATAGACGTTTTTCGCGAG
This sequence comes from Peribacillus simplex, assembly GCF_900156045.1. Taxonomy (GTDB): domain Bacteria; phylum Bacillota; class Bacilli; order Bacillales; family DSM-1321; genus Peribacillus; species Peribacillus simplex_D. The sequence goes on from NZ_FTMX01000007.1 coordinate 187,287, forward strand.
CAGAGTAGCGACGCTCATCAAAAGCATGGATCCCGGCACCAATGCGGTCAACAATCCAGCTCCGCCGATTATGCCTATAAACCATGGATCAAAGGTCTCGATCGAAAGGCGCAGCAATGAGAGGTCTGCATCTGCTCCAACGAGTCCGGGCACTTTCAATATAGCTGTAAACCCAACGAAAAAGACGAATAACAGCATGAGTGTATATAAAGGGCTGATGATGGCATTTTTTCGAAATACCTTGCCGCTGCGTGCTGAATAGACAGCGCTGAAAACTTGTGGCCACATATAGAAACCGAATACGAGCAATATTACCGTGGAGATAAACCATGATACGCTAAGTCCCTGATCAGGGAACTTTAGAAAACCAGGCTTGGCCGCATCAATCGCTTCAAACATCGGCTGAAATCCGCCAAAGTAATGGATCGGCAGATAAATCCCCAAAAATCCTATTATGGCGACCATCATGATATCTTTAATGACCGCTGTCCAAACTGAACCGTGTATACCGGAGATCATCACATAAATGGTCAGGCTGATCGCCCCCAGCCAAACTGCCTCGGACATTGAGATGGCACCATAAGATGCTTCAGAGACAATGATTCCCAATCCTTTCAGCTGCACGACGATCACTGGAATCATCGACACCACACCGACAAGTGCAGCCAAAATTCCTAAACTGGGACTCTTATATTTGCTCACAAAGAAATCGGATTGAGACATCAGTTTATTTTCTTTGGCATATTTCCATATTTCCGGAAGGAGCCAATAGGATAATACATAAGACAAAGTAATGTAAATTAGAACATATAGAGCGGGTGCGCCCTTGCCATATGCCCAGCCGCTGCCGCCAAGGAAAGAGAAGGTCGTATAGATTTCCCCGGCCATCAGCAGAAAGACGAAAATCGCACCAAAACCACGTCCGCCCACCGTCCATTGTTCCAAGTCCATATCTTTTCCTTTTGAAGAGCGTATCCCTAAAAATATCGATAGAAGTAAAAATGCTAAAATGATTAAGAGAGCAATATTCATTCCTGGTCACCTTCCCGATTCCTGGGATCCAGCTTATACATGATGCCCAATATGGCAGAGGTAAGGACCACCCACATAGCCATCCAGAACATATTGAAAGGCATCCCTAATACGTATGGTTCTATTTTATTAACAAAAGGTAGAAATCCTAGTATGCCTATAAAAGGAACTAGAGTAAGGATATATATTATCTTCATTAAACAAACCCCTCCGTTTTAAATAAGTGAAACGTCCATCAATGGGGTTTATTCTTCAATGCCACTGATGGCTGGGTGAACCAAACCGGGAAGGAAAATTCATGCAAGACGGATTTACCTTCTTTTAAAAAGGTCCGATGATATATATTAGCTTACACTATTTTGATATAAAATTTAATGCAGTTGCCTGATATATTTTAGCAAAAACGCGCCAACTGCCTAATCTTGATGTTTTTCATAGACTGATAAAGCCTTGAATTCAAATTTGAATTCAAGGCTTTATTTCCTTTAGCTATATTTTTTCCGATAGTTATATAGTATCACCAAGAGTATGAACCAGATCGGGGTCAAGAGCAGTGATAGTCGTGTAGCTTCAGCGAATAGCATAACAATAAGGATGAAGAGGAATAATCCTAAAATGGCGTAATTGACAAAGGGTGTAAAAGGAGCCTTGAAAGTTGATTCGGCTCTTAGATCAGGCCTTGTTTTCGAATATTTGATATGGGAGATCAAGATTATGCTCCATACCCAAATGAAACAGATGGCACTGATGGTCGTCACTACGGTAAATGCCTGTTCCGGTATAAGCTTGCTTAATAATGCACCAATTGATACAACGATTGTGGATGTTAATAGGGCATTGCTTGGAACAGCCTGTTTATTTAATTTTTCCAGTTTAGCAGGGGCTTCGCCATTCCTGCTTAACGTATAGAGTATCCGGCTTGTTGAAAATAAACCGCTGTTGCATGCAGAAGCAGCGGATGTCAACACGACGAAGTTGATGATTCCTGCAGCGACGGGAATGCCGATTAACGCAAAGACCTCTACAAATGGGCTGCTCGTGGCATTCAGTTGTGTCCATGGGTTGACACAGAGAATGACGAATAGGGCACCAACATAGAAAAGTAAAATCCGGACAGGGATTTTATTGATGGCAGAGGGAATATTCTTTCTCGGGTTCGCTGTTTCCGCTGCGGAAACCCCGACCAATTCGACACCGACAAATGAGAAGACGACCAACTGTAAAGATAATAGGAATCCGGAAATGCCATTGGGGAACATGCCCCCATGATTCCATAGGTTCGTTACGGAAACCGTTCCGGTATTGGTATTGAAGCCGATGATCAAAAGAATGATTCCTACGATGATCAAGGCAATGATCGTGATCACTTTAATGATAGCAAACCAGAATTCCAATTCGCCAAATAACTTAACGGTCAATAGGTTCAATCCTAACAGAATGACTAGGCATATTAGAGCCGGAATCCATTGAGGGATATCGAACCAATATTGTATATAGACACCGACAGCTATGATATCGGCCATTGCGGTCATGATCCAACAGAACCAATATGTCCAACCTGTCACGAATCCAGCCCATGGACCGACATATTCGGTTGCAAATTCAGTGAATGATGTATAACCTGCATTGGATAATAGCAATTCCCCCAGCGCCCTCATCACAAAAAACAAGGCAATCCCTATTATCAGATAGGAGAATATAATGGAAGGTCCAGCCAATTGTATGGCTTTTCCGGATCCTAAAAATAAACCGGTGCCAATGGTTCCTCCTATTGCAATCAGTTGTACATGTCGATTTTTTAAATCTCTTTTTAATTCCTGTTTAGCCAATTCTTACGCCCCCGTTTTTTATAGTCTTGTTAGTGAATGATTTCAACCTGCATGGTCTTGGAGAGAGGGACGTGATTTTTCGCCCTGCTTGCCTATTCCATTGGTTTTCAAGAGTGTAGTTTTAAGTCCAATCACAAATGGACAATAAAAAAAGAGATTGGATAATACCAATCTCTTAAAGGGCTCAGAATAACAATTCTATCATTCGTTACTCTTCTGTCCTTTTGCCTGAGATTGTGAATCCTTCGGCGCTGCATCTTGTACAGTCTCTCCAGAAGCTGCTCCTGCTATAGTGTCATCCATAGCATTCATCGCTTGCTTGTATGCGGTTGTGAAGAAATGTCTGTCAGTGATAATCTTCCACTGTTGGATCATTCATTATGCTTATAAAATAATATTGGAATTCTATCATCTATTTTTCGGTAGGTCAACAAATTTTTTTGAAATGAAACAGGCATTATTTACAGTTTAATGGTGGTCTGTATTTACTTAAGGTTTAAGCAAAAGTGATTGTTTTCTACTCTTTTTGAACGATCACTATTATAAAATACTGAACATCATTTTTTTAAAATGATATTTTTAGATTAGAAAAACCGACAAGATATTATTGGTAACTGTTTTTTTCAAAAATACAATTGTATTTTTACAGAATATTTACTATTATAAGATAAGAAAACATAATTGAAGTGTTATGTAATATTGATTACGATAAAGCATTTCTAACCGCAATAATTAATAGAGAGTCGCTCGAGGCAAGGATGGAAAAGCATTGCCGATATTGCATCTGGGGGAGTTAATCATGTCGAACAAGGAATTAAAGAGAGGGCTGGAATCAAGACATATTCAAATGATAGCTTTGGGCGGAACCATCGGGGTCGGGTTATTCATGGGTTCTGCGAGCACGATCAAATGGACCGGGCCCTCTGTTATGCTTGCTTATGCAATCGCAGGTATTTTTATATTTTTCATCATGCGTTCCATGGGTGAGATGCTATATTTAGAACCGACTACAGGTTCTTTTGCAAGCTTTGCAAGCAGCTATATACATCCCTTGGCAGGTTATATGACTGCTTGGAGCAATTGGTTTCAATGGGTAATCGTCGGAATGTCCGAAATCATCGCGGTTGGGTTGTATATGCAATATTGGTTCCCGGAGTTACCTACTTGGATACCAGGTGTGGTCGCCATGATCATCTTGGGGGCGGCAAACCTCATTTCCGTTAAATCCTTCGGGGAATTTGAATTTTGGTTTGCGCTTATAAAAATCATAACGATTATATTGATGATCATTGCCGGCCTTGGCCTTATCTTCTTTGGAATAGGAAATGGCGGGGATGCAATTGGATTATCGAATCTTTGGGCAAATGGCGGCTTCTTTACGGGAGGCTGGACAGGATTCTTCTTCGCGCTTTCCCTTGTCGTGGCTTCCTATCAAGGCGTGGAGCTTATCGGCATAACAGCAGGAGAAGCGAAAAATCCAACAAAAACCGTAACAAAAGCGATCCAATCAATCATTTGGCGCATATTAATTTTCTACATTGGTGCCATATTCGTCATCGTGACAGTCTTCCCTTGGGATCAACTGGATGACTTAGGCAGTCCATTTGTTTCAACCTTTGCCAAAATAGGTATCACTGCAGCGGCAGGCATCATTAATTTTGTCGTAATCACTGCAGCAATGTCTGGATGCAACAGTGGGATTTTCAGTGCAGGACGTATGCTTTACACACTGGCATTGAATGGCCAAGCTCCGAAAGCCTTCGCTAAAGTATCTAAAAATGGAGTGCCGGCATATTGCACGATCGCTGTACTTTTAGGATTGGGCATCGGGGTTATCCTGAATTACCTTGCACCGCCGCAATTATTCCTTTATGTGTACAGTGCGAGTGTATTGCCCGGGATGATTCCATGGTTTGTCTTACTTATCAGTGAGCTTAAATTCAGAAAGGTGAATGCTGCTGAAATGGAGAAACATCCGTTCAAAATGCCGTTGGCCCCTTTCAGTAACTATGCGACAATTGCCTTTTTACTGATGGTGCTGGTCGGTATGTGGATCAATCCTAGTACAAGGATTTCCTTGATAGTCGGGATCGTTTTTCTAGCCTTGGTCGCAGCAAGTTATTACATCCTGAAAATGGATAAACGAACACCATTGGATGTTAAATCCGATGATGAGATTTCTTGATAAGAAATACTATTAGAAAGCCCTTCTCTTAATTCGAGAAGGGCTTTTTTTGTCTTTGTGCATCAATTGTTGGAATTCACGAGTAAATACGTGGAATTCACGAGTAAAACCGTTGAATTCACGAGTAAAGCGGTTGAATTCACGAGTAAAACGGTTGAATTCACGAGTAAAGCTGGAATTCACGAGTAAATGCGTGGAATTCACGAGTAAATGCGTGGAATTCACGAGTAAAACCGTTGAATTCACGAGTAAATGCGTTGAATTCACGAGTAAAGCTAATTTGACCCCATTACAAGGAAGGGCCAGCAAGGGAAATGTACCGTCCTGCCAGGTTTTTTCATAGGATGTAACATATTTACCCGAGGAAGGGGTTATCTTTTTGGAAAGAACAAAGCTTACCGGGCGTATCATTACACCTAATGATGCTGAGTATGAGCAAGCCAGGATAAATAATAATTTAAGTTTTGCTAAATTCCCAAAGGTTATTGTGTTTTGTCAAAATTCCAATGATGTGTTGAATTCATTGAAATGGGCCCGGGAAAATCATGTACCTTTCCGGGTTAGGAGCGGCAGGCATAGTTATGAAAATTTTTCATTAGTGAATGGCGGTCTAATCATTGATATTAGTGAAATGTACAATATCAAGGTCAATCGTGAAAAGATGATCTCAAAAATTGAAGCCGGAGCTGATTTAGGGCGGGTATATAATACGTTATGGAACTATGGCACGACGATTCCGGCAGGGACCGAAAGCAGTGTTGGTGTTGTAGGTCTTACGCTCGGTGGTGGAATAGGTATGTTAACGAGGCACTTTGGACTTACTTGTGATAATCTTCTTGAAATAGAAATGGTAAGGGCGTGTGGAAAGAGGGGCGCCAAACTCATTAAAGCAAATAGGGAAATCAATAGTGATTTATTTTGGGCATGCTGCGGGGGAGGAGGGGGAAACTTTGGCATAGTCACTTCTCTTACTTTCAGGGTACACCCCGTATCAAGGGTATCCATTTTCTCCGTCACATGGGGGTGGGAAGATTTCGAAGCGGTGTTTGAAGCCTGGCAGGATTGGGCCCCTCAAGCTGATGAATGCTTAACTTCAGAAATAGAATTCAAGGCAAAGGAAGCAAACGAAATTATTGCTCAAGGTGAATTTGTTGGAGCGTCACATAGATTGAAGCTGCTATTAAAGCCTTTGACAAAAGCCGGTTCACCAATAAATGTCATGATAAAGGAAGTCCCATACATTGAAGCCGTAAGATTCTTTGATTATCCAGCTGGAAACCAACCGGCGTATCGAAAGAGGTCAGGATCTTTCATTGAAAAAGCTTTTCCACAGCAAGCAATCATGACCATGAAGCATTTTTTGGAAAATGCTCCAAATGAAAATGCAGCCATCTGGCACCAATCCCTGGGAGGGGTGGCGGGCCTTAAAGATCCAAAGGAGACAGCTTTTTATTATCGCGATGCCATCATCGCCCAGGAGTATCAGGCTACATGGACCAATCCAGAAGAAGAACGGCTAAACATCCGGTGGATCAAGGACCTGAAGCGCGCCTTGTCGCCATTCACTACAGGTGACTACGTGAATTGGCCGGATACTCTAATCAAAGATTGGCCAACTGCGTACTATGGAGAAAATTTTAAACGGCTTCGGGAAGTGAAAACGAGGTATGATCCATACAATGCGTTTAAGTTCCCTCAAAGCATACCTCCATTAAATAAGTGGGGTTGAAAAGCTTGGATATATCAAAAATATCCATTATAAAGGCCTATCCCTAAATTGGATATAGGCCTCTTTCTTCTTGTTTTGAATCAATTAATCGAGATAATACTCAAAATCATTCTGCTTGCTGAGCTTGTACTGTATTGTAAACCTGATTTACTGAAGATTGGGCTTGGGCAATTTCTTGAGCAGCTTGTTTAATGGCTTCTTGTGCCAAAGTTGGATCAGAGGAAGATTTTTCAATTGCTTGTGAAAGTAAGGTTTGCGTAAGGGTGACATTTGCTTTTGCTTGATTTAATTGATTGATATCAATTTGTTGTTGAGGCATGAAGTTTCTCTCCTTATGTCATTATTGGAATTACTCCATTAGGATGACCTTTCTTTTCTTTTTTATAAGGAGAAAAATATATAATTTAGGCAGGATGGACAGCTTGGAAATGTTCTGTAACAGGAAAAAAATCCAATGGAATAAACAACAAATTCGTAAAAAAGTTAGGATTGAAAAGAGGCAGAAAGAGAATGGAATTATTCGTTTTATTTACTTGGAATCCTTAAATTTTCATCGGCATAATTAGTATTACGTTCCTTGAATATCATAATGTATGAAAACGCAAAAAATTTATCGTGACTTTTTGCTTGTTCAGTTAATTAAATTATACTTTACTTATTGGTTTTATCAGATTAAAATCGGAGAAAGAATTATTATAAGAGGATGAGCTGATTGGACAACCGAAAGCTCCTGAACGCGATAAGCGAACAGGAGCTTTTTGCGTTCATTTTGGAAAAAGGAGTTGGCAAGATGAATATTGATCATATTGAAGCTTTTATGTATGTTGTTCACCTTAATAGTTTTCATAAAGCCGCAGAGGCAATGTTTTTATCACAGCCAACGGTTTCGGCAAGAATTAAGACGCTTGAGAGTGAACTCGATTCAGTACTATTTGAGAGGCAAGGGAGAGGGATTATTTTAACTGAAAAAGGGAAAGCATTCATTCCATTTGCGGATCAAATCATTCGTACCTTTCACCAGGGGAAAAAGCAGTTGAAAACAGGAAGCGAACTGGAGGAAATAACGATAGGGGCTAATATCATTACATCGCAATACTTTATTCCATATGCTCTTCCTTTATGGAAAAAGGAAAACCCCAATTTACGATTTAAATTTATTTCAGCAGCAAATGATGCATTAATGGAAAAATTGCTTCAGAAACAGGTCGATATAGCCTTTATGAAGGATGTTACACATAGTGGTCTGCAAAATTACAAAACCCTGGATAATTCGATTCGTTTAGTGGTGTATCCAGGACATCCATTTCAACTTCAAACTGAGCTAACAGTTCAGGAACTAGCAATGGAGCCGTTGGTATTTTTTGAGTGTGGTGCGTTTGACTGGAACCACGTTCATAAAATTTTTGAAGTATCTAATGTTGAGCCGCGCATTGAATTTCAGGTCGATCACCTGGAAGTGGCGAAATCGCTAATTCTTAGCAGAAGCTGTATCGGATTTTTACCGTACTTATGTATTAAAAAGGAGTTAGAACAGGGAACTTTGGTTGAAGTGGATGTGTCACATTTAATCAAGATAAAGCAGCACATCTATCTGACGCATTTAAATCATGGTATGGAATCCCCCTTATTATGGAAAGACATTCTTTTATCAATACGGAAATTTGAGAAAAACCATCAACAATTACAGATACAATCGAATTGATAGATATTTTCTATCAATACAATATTTTTTTCTATTAGTTAAACCATTGCCATTAGCATGTTTTAGGTGATAGGATATGTCAAAATATAATTATTCGCATAAGTAAACTTTGAATTAAAGCGGAGGAGAGAATATGAGTTATAAGCTTGGCATTTTAGACCAAAGCCCGATATTTCCAGGAGCTTCAGCATTTGATGCACTACAGCAAACCATTAATCTGGCCAGACATGCAGAAGAGTGGGGTTATACCCGTTTCTGGGTATCGGAACATCATCATGCCGAACAGCTGGCGGGGTCCTCCCCGGAAGTATTGATTTCTTATTTATTAGCCCAAACAAAATCGATTCGGGTAGGGTCCGGAGGTGTTATGCTTCAGCATTATAGTCCATATAAAGTGGCGGAAAACTTTCACGTGTTATCGAATCTTTCGCCAGGCAGGGTAGACCTTGGCATCGGAAAGGCACCAGGTGGTCTCCCCTTATCAACGAAGGCGCTACAGTTTGGAACTGTGAATGATGGAAAAGATTTCGAAGAGCGGTTATCTTTCCTGCAGAAAATACTCGAAAATTCAGTTAATGAGAATCACCCGCCTGCAGGCATTCAAGCGACACCACTCCCTTCGGAAAAGCCTAAGATGTTTCTGCTTGGTGCAAGTGCCGACAGTGCCAGGCTAGCAGCCGATCTTGGGATATCTTATGTATTTGCACGATTTATCAACAGTAATGAGACTGTACTTGAAGATGCTGCACGCATTTACCAAAGTATCCATCCAACTGGGAGCTTTAAGGTATCGGTTTCAGTGATTGCTGCTCCTTCACAACAAGAAGCGGAACAGTTAACAGGTGATCAGAAGATCATGAAAGTTCATCTCAAAAGCGGTCGTTCTGTCACGGTCCAAACACTAGCGCAAGCAGAGTTATTCGGGAAGCAGTCTGGGGAGCCTTACGAAATAGAAGAACAGGATTCCAATATTATTGCTGGAACTCCTTCCTATGTAAAAGAAGTCTTAGCAAATTTACATGAAAAGTACGGGGTAGATGAGTTTATCCTACATTCGCCGATATTAAAGGAAGCAGAAAGGTTCAGATCTTTTCGATTGTTGAGTCCAATTCAATTAGCCTTATCTGAAGAGAAACACGTTACGAGCCAAAATTAAAAAGTCTTCAGCAATTAGGGAAGATGGTAGATGAATCCATATACCGATTAATTAAAGGAGGAGTATTGATGACTGAGCAGAGAAAGTTGAAGTTTGGAGCGCTTATTCATGGAGTTGGAGGGAGTATATCCGGTTGGAGACATCCAGACATTCAAGCAGATGCCAGTGTTAGTCTTGAATTTTATAAGGAGCAGGCCCAGAAGGCTGAAGAGGGAAAGTTCGATTTACTTTTCATTGCTGACGGATTGTTTATCAATGAGAAGTCAATTCCGCATTTTTTAAATCGATTTGAACCACTTACCATTTTATCCGCACTTGCTGCTTTCACATCAAGAATAGGGCTTGTCGGAACAGTTTCCACCTCATACAGTGAGCCATTTACAGTAGCTCGGCAATTTGCGTCACTTGATCACATTAGTCAAGGTCGTGGAGGATGGAACCTTGTTACTACCCCTCTTGAGAGTACGGCCTTGAACTATAACAAAACGATTGAAGAACACCCTGATCATGCCAAACGCTATCGGATAGCATCAGAATATATACAAGTCACCAAAGGACTTTGGGATTCATGGGAGGATGACGCGTTTACTCGGGATAAAGAATCCGGTGAGTTTTTTGATCCTTCTAAAATGCATCAATTAAAGCATAAAGGAGAATTTTTCTCCGTGCAAGGACCACTCAACATTGCCAGATCTAAACAGGGGAGACCTGTCGTTTTTCAAGCTGGTTCATCAGAAGCTGGCAAAAATTTTGCGGCTAAAGAAGCGGATGCAATCTTTACAGGTCAACCAACATTGGAAGATGCAAAGATTTTTTATCAAGATGTAAAAAACAGGGCTATTGCATTCGGGAGAAATCCTGATGAAATTGTTATTCTGCCAGGTATCGCGCCAATCATTGGTGCAACTGAGGAAGAGGCGGAGCACAAATATCAAGAACTCGCTAACCTGGTTTCCATAGATAAGGCGCTTGACTATTTGGGACGTTACTTCGATCATCATGATTTTTCCCAATATGAACTGGATGCACCTTTTCCAAATCTCGGGGACATCGGAAAAAACAGTTTCCGGAGTACGACTGATCGAATTAAACAGGAAGCGAAGGAGAAACAGTTAACGCTCCGTCAAGTAGCACTTAAGGAGACAACACCCCGGACTTCTTTTATTGGAACTCCAGAGAAAGTAGCGCATTTGATTCAGCAATGGTTTGAAGAGAAGGGGGCGGACGGATTTATCTTTTCTTCAAGTGTTCCAAATGCATTAAGTGACTTTGTAGACTATGTGGTCCCTATCCTTCAAAAAAGGGGAATATATCGTACAGAATATGAAGCAGAAACCTTAAGAGGCAACTTGGGGCTTCCATTCCCGGAAAATCGTTATGCGAAAGAAAGCATTAATCAATGATTGAAATCATTTGAAAAATAAAAGGAGGAATAAGAAATGGGAGAAGCGTTATCTGTCGTCGTTTGGTCAAAACAAGGATGTCACTATTGCGAGGAGGTTAAACAATACTTAAAAGAAAAGGAGATCGCTTATCAAACGGTGGATGTTACCAATCATGATGATCGGCGAGATATTTTAGAAATCAAATATGGTGTTCGGTATGTGCCCATTATTGAAATCGGGCGAGGTAGCATATATGAGAGCGTAACGGAAATTGGAATTCCTCATCTTGAAAAAGTACTTAAACGTGTACAATGACAAAAAATCACGCGTTAAATCTGAGTTTATAAGTATGACTGATTGAATTAAGGAAAGATTGCATAAATAAATCCGACTATTCTTGTGTAAATAATATGTTATAGAAACGGGGAGTTAATCATGACACAGTTAATCCGTCTTGCCACTATAAAGGATGCTCCAGAAGTGCTGAACGTCACCCTTCGGGCTTATGAACCAATCAGAGAATTGAATATTAATTTTCTTGCTGCGACAGCTGATTTGCAGCTAGTGACGAATAATATTAGGCGGAATCTCACTTATGTTTTAGAACAGGAGGGCCAAATTGTTTCCACCGTGACAGTTCGTCCTCCATGGAATGATCCTGATCAATTCAGTCCGTACCCATTCATTTGGTGGTTTGCAGTCGACCCTCTATACAAACAAAAAGGTTTTGGCTCGACTTTGTTAACCTGGGTGGAAGAAAATGCACTTCGTAAACAGGTGAAGGCGCCGGCTGTTTATTTGGCGACAGCTGATCGTCATCCTTGGCTTGTTTCTATTTATGAAAGAAGAGGTTATGAGATTTTTGCTGAACGAGACCACGATGGAGAAAAAATTGTGTATCTTCGCAAAATTCTAGATGAAACGCTGTATCGCATTATTGAAAATAAAGAACCAATTGTTAGTAATTAAAAATGTTCGGGGGAATTGAGATGAAAAAAACATTACTAATTGTTATGGCATTGCTACTAACTTTTTTAGGAGCTTGTTCTTCAGAAGAAACAACCAGTACAGCAAAATCTGGGGATTCAAAAGATAAAAAAGTTCAAAAAATCATTGTTGGAACAGGGACGCAATTCCCTAATATTTGCTTTTTGGATAAGAATGGTAAGCTGACAGGGTATGATGTCGAGTTGGTTCGTCAAATCGATGAAAAGCTGCCTGAATATGAATTTGAATTTAAAACGATGGAATTTTCTAATCTATTATTAAGTTTAGAAACGAACAAAATAGATTTTGTTGCTCATCAAATGGAAATGAATGATGAACGGAAAGAAAAATTTCTATTTAATAAAGAACCATACAATGTCTTTCCGCTTCAAGTTACAGTTCATCAGAACAACAATGATATTCATTCCATTAAAGATCTAAAAGGAAAAAAAGCGATAGTGAGTGCAACGAGCAATTCTGCTGTTTTTCTTGAAAATTATAATAAAGAAAATAATGCCGGTATTGAAATTGTCTATTCTGGCCAAGGAGCAGATGATACGAAGAATCAAATCAAAACTGGACGGGCGGATGCTACCATTACTACACCATTTGCAGTCGACTTCTTAAATAAACAAGCAGATGCACAGCAAAAAGTTGTGGGTGAGCCGCTTCTTAATTCAAAAGTATACTTTTTGCTAAGAAAAGACGAAACGCCTTTACAGAAAAGAATTGATGAAGCACTTTTGGAACTGAAAGAAGAAGGGGTAGTTAGCGAACTAAGTAAAAAGTGGCTGGGCGCAGACTATTCAGTGGGATTTTAATAGATAGTAGTAAGCGCGGAGGTGCTAAAGCATGGGGAAAGCATTTGATCCTTCATTAATCGTCGATTTCATTCCGACGTTAATATATTATCTTGGAGTAACATTGCAAATTCTAGCAGCATCCGTTTTATTAGGAATGGTCATCGGGATAACGGCAGCCATCCTGAGATCATTTCGTATCCCTGTCTTGAATCAATTTGTCATATTGTATATTTCATTCATTCGGGGAACGCCTATTTTAATACAATTATTTCTAGTTTTTTATGGACTGCCTGCAATCCTGTTATTCATTAATATTGATATTTCAAGAATGGATGCCCTTTATTTTGTCATCATTACGTATGCATTAAGTAATGGGGCACATTTCGCTGAAATATTCCGAGGAGCGATTAAGGCTGTCGATTATGGGCAAACGGAAGCAGCCTATTCTGTTGGCATGAATAATAGTCAAAGTTTTTTTCGAATTGTGCTTCCTCAGGCAATAAGGATTGCTTTTCCGAATATCGCAAACTCTATTATCGGATCCTTGAAGGATACCTCACTTGCCTTTACCATCGGCGTGATGGATATGATGGGCAGGGGAGAGACGTTGATTGCCGCAACTGCACATGCTCTCGAAGTCTACCTCTCATTAGCCGTTATCTATTATGCAGTCGTGCTATTGTTCGAGAAAATATTCAGGCTTTATGAAAATCGCATAAATCGGCATCAATCTGTTGATATGTCTGTTACTGGATAACAAAGGGAGGAGGGAAGGACTTGACGATTGATATACTATTCATTTGGACTGCTTTTAAGGAGATTATTAGAGCACTTCCGATTACGCTTATCTTAACGATTCTTCCTCTTTTTACAGGTTTTATTATCGGTCTCGCTGTTGCCTTGATTAGAATATATAAAGTGAAATTTCTAAGCAGAATTGCAAATGGCTATGTTTCCTTCTTTAGAGGAACACCGATTATCATGCACATAATGCTCATTTATTTCGGTTTTCCATTATTAATCGATCAAATTTCTAAAAAGTTTGATTTGGGTATTCAATCTAATTCCATTCCGATCATTTTATTTGTCTTAACCGCCTTATCGTTGAGTGCGGGTGCCTATTTATCGGAAATATTCAGATCGGGAATTATCAGTGTCTCCAATGGCCAAATGGAGGCAGCCTATTCCGTGGGGATGAATTCGTTTCAAGTCATGACGCGAATTGTATTGCCACAGGCCATTGCTCAGTCCATCCCGAATTTCACGAACATTTTCATTGGATTTCTGCATACGTCATCCATTGCTTTCATTGTATCGCAAAAAGAAATGACAGGAGCAGCCAATATAGTTGCATCCACAAATTTGAAATTTTTGGAGTCTTTTATCGCTGCTGGTTTAATTTATTGGGGCCTTACAATCATTGCAGAGGGGCTTTCGTTTTTAATTGAGAAAAAGGCCACTGCCTATAATCGAGGAGGAGTACAATGATTCATTTAAAAGATATACAAAAATCATTTAACCAGCAGCCCGTTTTAAAAGGAATTAATTTAAAAATAGGCAAGGGGGAAGTAGTTACCATTCTTGGACCGAGTGGATCTGGGAAAACGACCTTGCTTAGGTGCCTGAACTTACTGGAGAAACCAGATGAGGGAATCGTTCAAGTGGGAGATATACAGGTGAAGTCTAAGAAGGCGACAAAAAGGGAAATCTTATCCCTTAGAAGACAATCGGCAATGGTTTTTCAGCATTATAACTTATTTGCTCATAAAACTGTTTTGGAGAATGTAATGGAAGGGTTAATTGTTACAAAAAAATATAAGAAAGCTGAAGCGAAACGGGAAAGTGAGCTGTTGTTGGAAAAAGTAGGTTTGGGAGATAAGCATAACCATTTCCCTTCGCAATTGTCAGGAGGGCAACAGCAACGTGTTGGAATTGCCAGGGCACTTGCTTTAAATCCGGAGGTCATTCTTTTTGACGAGCCAACGTCGGCACTCGACCCTGAGTTGGTTGGGGAGGTGCTTTCTGTCATAAAAGCAATTGCCCTGGAAGGCATCACGATGGTGATCGTGACCCATGAAATGAGTTTTGCTAAAGAGATATCGGATCGCGTTCTTTTCATGGATGGCGGGGTCATTGTTGAAGAAGGGTCACCATTGGAGATTTTCAATGCTCCAAAGGAAGAGCGAACACGACAATTTTTAAACCGGATATCCAGAGATTTTTCGGTACCGTTTTTAGAAGAAAAGGCCAATTAAAGGAAGGGGCCAAGGGAGGACGTATGACCAATACAATCGTAGTCGATGAATTGATTGAAGAAGATAAAGAGACGGTGCGCCGCTTATTGGTAGAAAGTTATCAACAATATGAACATGAATATTCGAACCCGGAAGCTTGGGAAGGATATTTAAAAAATATTAAATCTTCCGTGGATAATCCACATGTTGATAAGGTGTTGGTTGCAAAGTGCAATCAGGATATCCTTGGTACACTACAGCTTTTTCAATCATCTGAAAAAGCATATGAAAAGCCGGAACTTGGGATTTTTTCACCAATCATTCGGTTGTTGGCGGTTCATCCCGAATCAAGGGGACGCGGTATTGCACAGGAATTATTAAAAGCTAGTGTAACTTATGCAAAATCGCAAGGTGCGTCCAGTTTGTATCTACATTCTACTGATAAGATGCATAAAGCCATTAAACTATATGAATGGTTCGGCTTTAAACGGGATCGAACGAAGGAATTTCAAAATCATGATATTTTAGTAAAATGCTATCGGTTAGATTTATAGAAGGAGGCGACTGTATGAGTCGAGAGCTGGAAAAGCGCTTAATATCGATACGGCGCCATTTACATCAATATCCGGAATTATCAAATGAAGAATTTGAAACGACAAAATCCATACAAACGTGGCTCGAGGAAGAGGGCATTGAGATCCGTCATACAGGATTGAAAACAGGTGTTTTTGCAGATATAAAGGGTGGCAAACCCGGACCGACAGTAGCCATAAGGGCGGATATCGATGCACTTCCGATTGAGGAACGAACCGGGCTGCCATT
Source organism: Peribacillus simplex (assembly GCF_900156045.1). Classification (GTDB taxonomy): domain Bacteria; phylum Bacillota; class Bacilli; order Bacillales; family DSM-1321; genus Peribacillus; species Peribacillus simplex_D. The sequence continues at coordinate 203,151 of NZ_FTMX01000007.1, forward strand.
TGCTTCTAAAGTAAAAGGGGTGATGCATGCTTGCGGCCATGATTTTCATACGGCAGCTGCAATAGGTGCTGCCTACCTTTTAAAAGAATGTCAATCAGAGTTGTGCGGGACGGTGCGATTGCTTTTTCAACCCGCAGAAGAATTTGGAGGCGGGGCGGTGCATGTGATAAAAGATGGTCAAATTGACGATGTGGCGGCTGTGATTGGACTGCACAATAAACCCAATTTGCCTGTCGGCACCATTGGTATAAAAGCTGGTCCGTTAATGGCGGCAGTGGACCGTTTTCATATTGTTCTTCAAGGGAAGGGGAGTCACGCGGCCATCCCTCAACACGGAAAAGATCCAATAGCGGCAGCGGCTCAGCTTATTTCCGCTCTTCAAACTATCGTCAGCCGGAATGTATCCCCATTAGAGAGTGCTGTGGTGAGCGTTACGAGAATAACAGGTGGGAACACTTGGAATGTAATTCCGGGTGACGTAATACTGGAAGGAACGATTCGAACCTTTGAATCTACAATCCGCGAAGAAGTAAAGGATAAGTTTTATTCGATTGTGAATCATATTGCAGCTGCTTTTTCACAGGAAGCTGAGATTAGTTGGTTTCCTGGACCGCCCGCGCTTCTTAATCATCCGGCAGTCACAGAGATGGTACGCAGGTCTGCTTTGGAGCAATCATTACACGTAATCAATCCAGAACCTTCAATGGGTGGTGAAGACTTCGCTTATTACCTTGAACATATCCCCGGTACCTTTGTTTTTTTTGGTACAAACGGAAATGAAGATTGGCATCATCCAGCTTTTACTGTTGATGATAAATCCATTATTAAAGCCGCTCATTTTTTATCTGAAAGTGCCAAGGATTTATTATATAACCATGGTAGGTGGTGAACATATTTGACTTAGGTGCCAGACACGATTTCGTGCCTAGTACCTTTGTTGTCGTAATTCCAAAGATATCGGTGCACTTAATTTCATGCAAAGGCATGATGCGAACATCCCCCCTTTAATACATAGCCACTCTTCGTTCATTCATTCCAGTTTTTCATAGACTCCTTTCTCTTCCTCTCATTGATGAATCTTATTCTGAAAGGTCTAGAAGATTAAATCACAAACCATTATAGGCGAGAGCTTGGTTAAATATTAGGCAGAGGTATTCCATACTCATAAGCGAATGATAGATTTTTTTTATCAATTAAATAAATTTTTCTATCAATTAAGGTGTTGTCAAGTGCTTGTTTACAATGTTAGGATGAATTTCAATCAAATTAAAACAACTAATTCGATTTGTTAACTTGGTATTAGTGATTGGAGAGAGATATATGAATTTTAAGCTTGGAATATTAGATCAAAGCCCCATTTTTCCTGGGAATTCAGCAGTTGATGCACTTAAGCAAACAGTAAACCTAGCTCAAAAAGCTGAGGAATGGGGATATACCCGTTTTTGGGTATCGGAACATCATCATATGGAACAAGTTGCTGGCTCTTCACCGGAAGTATTAATTTCTTATTTATTATCGAAGACCACATCCATTCGTGTAGGTTCTGGAGGTGTCATGCTTCAGCACTACAGTCCTTATAAAGTCGCTGAAAATTTTAATGTTTTATCCACTCTTGCACCGGGCAGGGTAGATCTTGGCATTGGTAAAGCACCTGGTGGATTTCCTTTATCAACAAAGGCATTACAATTTGGAACTGTAAATGATGGAAAAGATTTTGGGGAACGTGCATCCTTATTGCTAAAAATTATTGAAAATTCAATCAATGACGATCATTTGCTATCTGGTATTCAAGCAACACCGATACCGCCTGAAAAGCCCGAAACTTTTCTGCTGGGTGCAAGTTCAGACAGCGCTCAACTAGCCGCTAACCTAGGAATGGATTTTGTATTCGCCAGATTTATTAATAGTGATGATACCATGCTGTATGAAGCTTCCTCTGCTTACCGAAGCAAGTACCCAGAAGGTCGTTTTATCGTATCAGTAGCGGTTGTGGCAGCTCCTACCCAGCAAAAAGCAGAGGAGCTGGCAAGCGAACACAAACTATTTAAAGTTCATCTTCAAAGTGGCCGGACGCTGACAGTTCAATCACGTGAGCAGGCTGAGTCATTTGAGAAGCAGGCTGGTGAAGCTTACGAAATAGAAGAGCAGACCCCATATGTTATTGCTGGGACTCCAGGATATGTTAACGGGATTTTAAAGGAACTTCAGGAAGTTTTTCAAGTGGATGAATTTATTTTGCATACACCGCTTCGAACAGAAACAGAACGGGTCCAATCTTTTCAATTGTTGAGTCCGCTTCACTTAGGGGATGAGATTATCATATAGAAGGAAAAGAAATACCAGCGGATATGTAGCAGCTGATAAATATTTGTTATTCCAATATAGAAGGATAAGAAAGAGGAGTGAGAAACATTGAAGAGAATTAAATGGCTGTCCGTAACGATTTTAACAATAGTATTGCTGGTATTGGGAGCTTGTGGAAATAATGAGCAGACAGGATCGGAGAGTAAAGGAGACAAAGATGAGGTAGTGACTTTGAAAATTAGTGCAGCCTCTATCCCACATGCAGAAATTTTAGAGTTTATCGCACCGGATTTAGAAAAACAGGGCGTGAAACTGGATGTAGTGATTTCTACGGATGGTATTCAAACGAATCAACAAACCGCAAACAAAGAATTGGATGCAAATTTCTTTCAACATTCCCCGTATTTAGAGCAAGTAAATAAAGATAGTGGTTTAAATTTGGTTAATGTGAAGGGTGTACATATTGAACCATTTGGTGTCTATTCAAAGAAAATTAAGTCTATAGGGGAATTGTCAGACGGAGCGAAAGTAGCTATACCGAAAGATCCAGTAAACTTTTCACGTGCGTTACAGCTTTTTGCAGCAAATAATATCATTGAGCTGGATGGTTCCAAGTCAGGGGATTATACGATTGAGGACATTACAGAAAATGATAAAAAAATAGAATTCATTTCAGTCGATTCCCCACTTTTAGTTCACTCGCTTGACGATGTGGAAGCATCGGCCATTAACACAAACCATGCGCTGGAAGGAGGGTTAAAACCTCTCGATGATGCACTGATAATTGAAGGAAAGGATTCACCATATGTAAACATTTTAGTGGCTCGTCCTGATAATAAGGACGATAAAGCGATCCAAAAGCTTGCGAATGCATTAACGACGGAAAAGGTCAAAGAGTTTATTTTAGATAAATATGAAGGAGCCGTCGTGCCAGCGTTTTAAGTGAAGGGAGTATTCTATACCAAGTTAGTTAAAAAGAGGAGGTGGCCACTTTGATTGAATTTCGTCAGGTTTCAAAAGTATTTGATGATGGAGAGAAGAAAATCGAAGCGTTAAAGGAGATTAATATAACCGTTGAAAAAGGGGATATATTCGGGGTCATCGGTTTTAGTGGAGCCGGAAAAAGTACACTCATCCGAACTGTGAATCTGTTAGAATATCCTACTTTAGGTGAAGTGATTGTAGAAGGAAAAGATCTAGCAAAGATGTCTGAAAAAGATTTGCGTGAAGCTAAGAAAAATATCGGCATGATTTTTCAGCATTTTAATTTACTTAATTCAAAAACAGTCTTTGATAATGTAGCGATGCCGTTATTGTTAAGTAAAAAAAAGAAAAAAGAGATTGAAGAACGAGTTTATGAGATTCTCCGCTTTGTGGGCCTAGAAAACAAAGCAATGAATTATCCAAATCAGCTATCAGGTGGACAAAAGCAGCGTGTCGGGATTGCCCGTGCGTTGGCTACAAACCCCTCTATTTTATTATGTGATGAAGCAACATCAGCTTTAGATCCACAAACAACAAAATCAATCTTGAATTTGTTGAAACGGATAAATGATGAATATAAAATTACCATTCTAATTATCACGCACGAAATGGAAGTGATTAAAGAAATTTGTAATCGGGTTGCAGTGATGGAGGATGGTAGCGTGATTGAATCAGGGAATGTAATCGATATCTTTGCCCGTCCACGAACAGAAACAACACGTAACTTCATTCGATCGGTTGTTCGCGATGAAGTGCCATTAAGTGTTTATGGATTGCTTAATGAGGATACCTATTTCAGCCGTATTTTTAAAATTGATTTTTTGGGATTGAGCTCTGGGCAGTCAATCGTTTCAAGAACAGCGAAGAGGTTTAATGTGGAAATAAACGTTCTGTTCGGTAATATTACTGAGTTACAAGGCATCCCATTTGGTAATTTAATTGTTGAAATAATAGGAAATGATGATGAAATTGATCGGGCATTACAGTTTATAAAGAATCAAAAGGTTGAAGTGAAGGAGGTTACGAAGGATGGAAGTAAGCAAAGAGCTCATTTTAAACGCCTTGTGGGAAACGCTGTACATGGTTAGTATTTCACTTTTTTTTGGAAGCATCATCGGAATATTCTTAGGCATTTTATTGGTTGTAACAAGAAAAGGTCATATTTATGAAAATAGATTTATTTTTTCTATAGTGAATCCAATTGTAAACATTTTCAGGTCGATTCCGTTTATTATCTTGCTAGTGGCGATTATCCCATTTACAAGACTAATAGTTGGTACGTCGATTGGTACCACAGCAGCAATTGTACCACTCGTGCTTCATATTGGCCCATATATCTCAAGACTAGTAGAGAATTCGCTATTGGAAGTGGATGAAGGCATTATTGAAGCAGCGAAAGCCATGGGAGCAACACCATTACAAATTATTTTCAGGTTTTTAATGCCTGAGGCTTTTGCGTCGTTAATTCTGAGTATAACAACTGCAACAATTGGTTTAGTGGGCGCTACAGCTATGGCAGGAGCTATAGGTGGCGGTGGACTTGGAGATGTAGCGATAACATATGGCTATCAACGCTTTAGCACCATTACTATATTCGTCACCGTTGTAATTCTAGTAATTGTAGTTCAGGGAGTTCAAAGTTTAGGAAATATGTTCGAACGAAAAATTAGAAGGGTGTAGTGGCGGTATTGAACAGAGGGAGAGGGGAATGAATGATGAAAAAATGTATTTTACCTATATTGCTTATCTTGGGGGTGTTATTGACAGGTTGCACAAGTGATTCAACGAATGCAGGAGGGAAACAAACGAAAGTGAAGGTGGGGATTAGAAATTCTGAACTTCGAACATGGGAGTTTTTAAAGGAACAGGCTGAAAAAGAAGGGGTGGAAATTGAAATTGTTAATTTCTCATCGGCTTATGATCCGAATGCAGCGCTGGCAGAAGGGGATATTGATATCAACGCCTTTCAACATGTTGCTTATTTAGATTCATTTAATGCGAAAAACGATACAGACATCGTTCCAATTGGGACTACAATTATTGCTCCTCTTGGTTTGTATTCAAGTAAATATAAATCGGTGGAAGAGATTCCAAATGGTGCACAAATTGCTGTGCCTAATGACCAGGCTAACTGGGGGAGAGCTTTATTGTTATTACAAGAAGCTAAACTCTTAAAGGTTGTTGATGACTTTGACGGGAATGGTGGACAGGACAAAATAAAGGAAAATCCGAAGAAAATCAAAATTGTTCCTGTCGATGGTGCAAGTGCCCCACGTGTGATGGAAGATACAGCTGGTTCGGTGATTAATAATGGAGTTGCCGTAGAAGCGGGACTCACTTTAAAAGATGCTCTTGTGCATGAAAGTAGTACTGCAAAGCCATATATTAATATTATAGCGGCCAGGAGTGAAGATCAAGACAATGAAGTTTTCCGAAAACTAGTTGATCTCTATCAATCAGAGAAAACGGCTAAGTTTATTGAAGAGACCTATAATGGAAACTATATTCCAACATTCATTACCTTGAAAGAATTGAGCAGTTATAAGGAGATATATTCTAATAAATAAGGAGAGATTAGAATGGCTCAAGACAGACAGATGAAGTTAGCTGCTTACCTGATTGGAACAGGCATGCATGTTGCGTCGTGGAGGCATCCGGCATCAAATCCGAATGCAAGTATCGATGTAAAAGCTTTGCAAAGACTCTCAAAAATTGCGGAGAAAGGGAAATTTGATCTTGCCTTTGTGGCAGATAGTTTGGCCATTAATCATGAATCACATCCTCAAATACTTAATCGGTTTGATCCGATTGTACTTATTACAGCATTAGCTGCAGCGACAGAAAAAATTGGCATTGGGGCCACAGCTTCTACAACGTACAGTGAACCTTATGTACTCGCTCGCCAATTTGCTTCTGTTGACCATATAAGCGGCGGACGGGTGGGCTGGAATGTTGTTACGACAGCTGATGCGACCGGAGAAACGGCCTTGAATTTCAGTCGCGATAAACATTGGGCGCACGATCATCGTTATGAACGAGCGGAGGAGTTCATCGACGTTGTCCAAGGATTATGGGATTCGTGGGAAGATGATGCGTTTGTGTATAACAAAGAAACGGGACATTTTTTTGATCCTGATAAAGTACATGAGCTTCGGTATAAAGGGAACTATTTTTCAGTTAAAGGTCCGTTGAATATTGCACGCTCGGCGCAGGGACAGCCGGTTATTATTCAAGCGGGTGCGTCAATACCAGGGCAGCGATTAGCCGCTCGAACAGCCGAAGTCGTTTTCACTCATTGGGATAACATTGAAGAATCGAAACGATATTATCAAGAATTAAAATCGTCCTTAATGGATTTTGGAAGAAGCGGGGAAGAGCTCCACATCCTTCACGGAATTTCCCCTATTATCGGAGAAACCGAAGAAATAGCCATTCAAAAATACAATAAACTCCAAAGTCTCGTTGACCCCTATGAGAGTTTGAAATTCGTTTCTGGTTATATGGGCAACGTAGATTTTTCAAAATATTCTTTAGCTACACCAGCGAGGGATGTTGAGTTTTCATCAGTAAATAGCATACAAAGTAACTTTAATGAAATGAAGAAAATTATTGATGAAGAAGACATAAAAGTCGGTGAATTATATGCGAGATTTTTCAGTCCTGCCAGACGAGATAGATTTGTCGGTACACCAGCTCAAGTAGCCGATGAAATGGAGTTATGGTTTACTGAAAAAGCTTCAGATGGCTTTATGCTTCAATTTCCACTGTTACCAGGCGACTTAGAGGATTTCGTCGAGATGGTGGTTCCAATTTTACAGGAGAGAGGTTTGTTTCGTTTGGATTACGAAGGGGACACTCTCCGTGATCATCTTGGATTAAAGAATCCAAAAAATCGCTTTGTTAACGACGAAAAAAACAAATTAATGTAAAAAAAAGGATGAAATTACTAGCGTTTTCATTAGAATCCATTAAATAAAGTCATATATAAGGGAAGGACTAAGGAAAGATGCAATATGGAGAAATCCTAGTCCCTTTTCTTTCTCCTATCTATATACATAAATGTTTCTTCTTTATAGAAGGGAACTATCAACAGCCACTAAAACTAACAAGTTAAGTTCAGCCCTTTCCTGCTTGGAATCCTGGATATTTGGTCATTCCGCCATCAGCATATAAGGTCATTCCCGTTACGTAGCTTGATTCGGCGGAAGCAAGCCAAGCGGCACAAGCGGCAATTTGTTCCGGTTTTCCGATATATCCCATCGGTATCAGGTCGATGACTTCTTGTTTGGCTTTTGGGTCATTGAATTTTTCGGCATTGATGGGTGTGTCGATCGCACCAGGTGAAATATTATTAATGCGAATCCCTTTGGGGGCATATTCAAGTGCAAGGGTTTCAGTCATCATCTTCACTCCGCCCTTACTTGCTGCATAGTGGACAAAATGAGGCCAAGGTATCCGGTCATGAACGGATGACATGTTAATGATATTGCCCTTAATTCCATGATCGAGCATATAACTGATTGCTTCCCTGCTTGCGAGGAACATTCCCGTTAGATTTACATCAATGACTTTCTGCCAATCTTCCAGAGTCAATTTTTCGCTGGCCACTTCATTTTCAATACCTGCATTGTTGATCATGATGTCGATCGTACCAAAGGTGTCCACAGCGAATGAAAGCAATTTCTTCACATCCGCTTCCTTTGAAATGTCACCTTGAATCGCTGCGGCTTTCCCGCCTGCAGCTTCAATCGTTTTGATGATTTCCTTATGGTCGTCATTTTCAGTGTGATAATTCAATACGACATGTGCTTTTTCTTTACCGAACCTTTCGGCCATGGCTTTTCCTAACCCTTTTGCCGCCCCAGTAATGACTACCACTTTTTTCTCTAAATCTTCATACATCATTTATCGCTCCTTTAACTATTCTTTTGTGAAGCCGATCATGACTCCGCCAGCAATTACGAGTGCACACCCAATGATGACGAAGGCCATTTGCTTTTTGGATTTTTTCTCTCCTAAAAGAAAGATGCCGCCTAAAGTTGAAATGACGATTCCCATTTGGGAAAATGAGAATGCAATGGCAACGCCCACTTTTGGATTAGCGAGCAGGAGACCGATATTACCGACTGCCCACATCACTCCGGTAAGAATATTTCGCCTAGCATACTTATTAAACGGTTTATGTTTGATGGAAAGGAGCAGGGCAGCCAGGAACATGCCGATTGCTTGCGGCAGGATCGCCGACCATCCGTCAACTTCATTCCATCTGACAACAATGACATATGTAACATAACCCACCGTTGAAATGGCAAGGTAAAAAACGCCTTTTTTCAAGCTTCCTTCTTTTTTGTCATCACCATCTCCGTAGCTCGTCAGCAAGACACCTGTAACCAAACAGATTATTGCAACGATGCCGATGATGACTGTAATCCTGTCATTCCATTCCCTGAAAATGATAACCGCAAAAAATGTATTTCCTAGAATTTGCAGTCCTGTTGAGATTGGAACGGTTTTCGAAACTCCGATTTCCTTGACACTATTGAACTGAAATAATTGCCCGAATGCCCAGCCTATCCCGGAAATGATGCCGACAGCCCATACTAGATTGCTCCATTCCGGCGGATTGATGAATGACATCATGATGGCGAACAGTAATGAACCGATTGTAATGCCAAGTGTTTGATTATATGAGTTACCCCCGAGTTTTTCGGAAACAAGCACTAAGCTGCCCCATGTCAATGCAGGGAGTAGCGCAAAGAGAAAACCTTCCACAAAATTTCATCTCCTAAATTAGAAAACAATGTTTTAATGAATATAAAAAAATAGGTAGTTAGCAAGCTATTGAATGTATTTAGAGTTTTCCCTTTACACGGGAAAGAAAAACATGGTTTTAATTTACCAATTTGTCATTTTATTTTTCAGTGTGGAAACAATGAAATAATAAGTGGTTTATGGTACTTTTAATTTAAAAATAGTTAGGAGAAATAGTATGACGACACTGAATGAATGGTTTGAAAAGGGGATTCCTGCTAAAGAATTTGTATCTTCGATGAAAGTTCATAAAGAAAACTTGCAATCGATTCAGGAGGGTTTTTCCATTTCTGAAGAGGACCAAGGTTTTTTTGATGAATTAAAGACGAAGGAACTTCGAGCCATTGTCATTACTGAAGACTGGTGCGGAGACGCGATGATGAATATTCCTATATTGCTGAATATATCTGAAGCGGCAAATATTGAAACTCGCATGGTTTTACGAGATCAAAATCTTGAACTGATGGATCAATACTTAACTAATGGAACAGCGCGTTCGATTCCCATTTTTATATTCATTGATAAGAATGGTGAAGAAAAAGCTGTTTGGGGACCTCGTGCACCAAAGGTACAAGAGTACGTAATGGAGTTAAGGTCTGACCTGCCGGCCAAGGATGATGAACGTTTCGAGGCAGAGCAAAAAGCAGTCATTAAAAAGATAACTGCGGCTTTTGCTGAAGAAAAACACTTGTGGGCCGAAGTATACAGCAGCATCAAGGAAGCATTGGGGAGCTGCTGACAGCGGGTATGGCACTTTTTGACCTGTCCAAAAAAAGGGTGGGTCCATAATGAATGGCTGTTTCAAAAACGGAGACTGCCTTTCTTTAGTCCATGTTTTTGGAACAGCCTTTTCATTTTTTATGATTCTGGAATAATTGTAACGCCGATTGTTCGAATAGGAGAATCTTGTTTAGCACTTTGATTCGTAGCTTTGTAGTATTTTAACATTAAATCGTTCAATTCATTTTGGAAGTTAATAAAGCTTTCATCATCAAGCTTTAGTTCTAAAAGGGAAAAGGTTGAACCATCTTCCGCACAGTCTCTTTCTTCTAATTTCGTAAGATAGTTTTGATATTGAGTCATAAGGGATAATTGATAATAAGAAAAATAGTTCACCTTTTTCTCATTAGAAGATTTTTTCCATTCTTCCCCGCTAAGTCGCGCTTCTTCTTCATTTAAAACATAGTATTTTTCGGAAACGGATCTCACCTTTTTTTCTTTTACAATGCGAATGACCCCTGAATCCAACAGGACCTGTATATGTCTATATAATGTTGCTTGGGGTACATCTTTAATGATTTTTAACATTTCCAATGGTGTTAAACCATTTTCCCTGTTTCGCATTAAAGCTTGGGTAATCTTTATTCTTACAGGATGCATTAAAATTTCAGCTTTATTAATCATCTTATTCTCCTCACATTGGAAATAATAACTGGATAATTTTTTAATCAATTTTAATGTTGGTCATGAATAATAAGTTTATTTCATCATATATTGTAATGTTTGAATCATTTTCATTTAAATAAAAATGACACGGTTTGAAAAATAATATAACAGAAATATTTTTTCGAAGTAAATAATAAGCATTTTAAAATAAGTGTAAAAAAATAACGTCTTCATGAAATGAAATTTAATAAATAACACTATATTTTTATTATTATTCATTGTGATAATATTATCATTATAAATAACAATAAATACTAAAACAATATTTTATTAAAGAAAAAAATAGGTGCAAAATTCCATTTTGCATGTTATCATTATCGATAATGATAATAATATTTCGTTTTCAAAGGAGTGGTATATATGGAATTGCATTACGGCTGGAACGAATTGAAAGATATTGATTTCATGTCTATTCTGCCGATTATTTTACCGGTAATTGCTATTGGAATGATTTTAGTCCTTATAGCATTAATTGATTTATACAGAAATCGAAAGACGAGGAAAAATGTTTTATTGTGGACACTCATCATTATTTTTGCAAATACTATCGGTCCAATTCTGTACTTCGTCATTGGTAGAAAGGACAGTGAGAGAATATGAAATTAGAGATTAAAAATGTTACAAAAAAATTCAAAGAAAAAACAGCGGTCAATAATTTTTCAATGGAACTGCAATCAGGGGAATGTGTTGGATTGATAGGGCCAAATGGGGCTGGTAAATCGACACTAATAAAAGTGATTTCAGATATTATAGATCCAAGTATGGGAGAAGTATTGCTTGATGGTAAGAAAATTTCAAAAATGAAAAGGGAGATAGGCTACTTACCACAATACCCCAACTTCTTTCAATGGATGACTGCCAAGGAAACCCTCACTTTCATGGGCCAGCTCTCGGGTATCAAGAGGGAAGAATTATTAAGCGGCATTCCAGAGATATTGTCCAAAGTGGGGTTGAGCGGGGAAGAGAATTCCAAGGTGCGGACTTTTTCAGGCGGAATGAAACAAAGGCTTGGAATTGCACAGGCGCTGTTACATAAACCGGCATTGATTGTCATGGATGAACCGGTTTCGGCATTGGATCCAATCGGCCGGAGAGAAGTGTTGAATATCATAAAAGAGATAAAGAAAGATACGACAATTTTATTATCGACACATATATTAAGCGATGCAGAAGAAATATGTGAGAGGTTTGTCATTATAAAAAGTGGTGAAAAAATTGAGGACACAACAATGTCGGAATTATTAAACAGGAATAGCGGAAATAAAATCAATGTCGACATAACCTCTAAAAGTCAAAAATGGATTGAAAATGTTAAAAGCTTGAACTTTGTCAAAGGTGTAGAGGTAATGGGAAATAAATTGAAGATAGAAGTGGAAAATATTGAGTCAAACAAGAATATGTTACTGGCGAATGCTTTGGAGCATAATGTTGATCTAGTAAGGTTCGAAATAGATAACGATACATTGGAAGAGATATTCTTAAAATTGGTGGTGGAAAAATGAATAATTTTGCCGTTTTAGCTAAAAAGGAATTTGTTCAGATGTTACGTGAATATAAAGTGATTTGGCTGCCGCTTGTTTTTATATTTTTAGGAATAACTCAACCAGTCGTAAGCTATTATTTACCTTCAATATTAGAAGCACTTGGCGGGGGCCAAGGGATAACCATAGATCCAAGCATGGCTGCCCAAAAAGGCGGCGAAGTTCTTGCTAGTACCCTAGGGTCCCAATTCGATCAGCTAGGGGTCATGATCATCATCGTTTCCATGATGGGAGTCGTGCAATCCGATAAAGCAAATGGTATGCTGGCTTTCATTCTTACAAGGCCAGTGACGGTTGGATCTTATATAAGCGGGAAAATCATTTCCAATTATCTGTTTGTTGCCTGCAGTGTAGCATTGGGATATTTGGTTTCATATCTGTATGTAGTTTTTTTGTTTACGAGTGTTGATTTTGGGGACTTAGTAGTGGCTTTGCTGTTCTATCTGCTGTGGATCCTATTTATCGTTTCATTCACGACGATGATCAGTACCATTTTTAATAGTCAGGGTATTATTGCCTTAATTTCGATAGTATTTCTCCTAGGCTGCAGGATCATAGTTGGGTTAAGTCCGGTTATAGACAACTTGAATCCGGCAAGCATGAGTAAACATGCCATGGAAGTACTGATTTTAGGCACAGTCAATTCACAGGCGATTTGGGGTGCAATAGCGGCACTTGCGTTGACGGCAGTAACGATATTGGTAACGAACATATGGATTTCAAAAAAGAAATTCAATAGCGAGTAAGTTGGGGATGGAAATGTGTTAATCATGAAGTGATGGGAGGATGATAACATTGTTAAGCATCACAGATTTAGAGAAAAGCTACTCGGCCAAGAAGATTTTGAATGGTGTAAATCTAGAAATCCAAAAAGGGGAAATCTTAGGTTTTATAGGGGCAAATGGCGCAGGGAAAACCACGACGCTGAACATTATTACGGGCATTTTAGATTCTGAAAATGGAAAGGTTGAAATAAATGGCCTGACCAAAGAAGACGGCATAGAATATAAAAAACAATTTTTCTTCATCCCTGATACTATCAATGTTTTTAACAATGTGTCGGGATTTGATTGGATTCGTTTCTTGATGAACCTATATGGAAATGATGACAAAGAACGGTTGGGGAAATATATCAATCGGTTTGGGATGCAGGAGTCCATTAAAAAGCCAATGGGAAGTTATTCTTATGGAATGATGCACAAGGTTTCCTTGATAGCGGCTTTTACCATTAATCCACCGATCATCATTATGGATGAACCGTTAAATGGATTAGACCCAAACGCGGTTTTAGTTTTTAAGGGGTTAATCAAACAGTATGTTGAAACGGGCGGTACAGTGTTTTTCTCGACGCATCTGCTGGATGTGGCAGAGAAAATTTGTAATACAGTGGCTATTTTAAAAGAGGGGAAAATCATCCTGCATGATGAAATACAAAATATAATAGGTGAAAGTTCATTGGAATCTACCTTTATGGAGGCTCAGGTATATGAAGGAAAAACTTCAGTTAACTAGATTTTTCATTTCTTCCTTCTATAAAATGCCCAAGCAGACAATGTTGCAGGCTGTACTGATAATAGCCGTTTTTTATATGTTTTTGCAGCTGACTGTCGTAAATGCCTTTGTTTATTTTCTTGGAGATACCGAGGTCTTCCTGTTTTATAATGTAACGATTTCTAGCATTCTCGTCTTTGCATTAGTTTGCTATTTGTCCACATCGCAAATATTTGCTTATTATGAATTTAAAGTATTGGCGCCTCTTCCACTCACCTATAAGGAGATATCAAGGGCTAAGGTATTAAGTGGCTTATGGGTCCCCATCATCTTATCAATGGCAATCCAGGTGCCAACAATCGGCTTCTTGATAGTCGATCTAAAGTTTATGGAAGCGTTTAAATTATTCATATTTTTACCGATTGTCAATGGTTTAACGGCTTTGCTCCTGCTTTTTATCTTATCGTGCATTAATAGGTATTATTATAGATTCAAAAATAAAATAGCATACTTACTGGTGAACATTGCTGTCATCCTCATGCTTGCGATTATTTCCATTGTATATTTTGCTGGAAAATCATCGATTGCCCTATCAAAGGTCATCTCGGAAATAGATTTGAATTCTATTGAAGGGCTAAAAAACTCGTTGGCATTCATAATGAGACATATGTTTGAAACCGCAAATATGATTCCAGTGGTTAAGTGGATACTGGATGCCTTTGTATCAAATGAAATAACAGTTCAATTTATTATCATTTATATTTCGATACTAGTAATGGGTTTCCTATTGTATTCATTTATTATAGAAAACATTTCCGTTCATTATTTCAAAAACGGGTTATTGGGAAATAACAAAGCGAATATGAAAAACTCAAAGGTTAATATATCAAAAAATCAATGGAGTAACTATTTACAAAGAGAGATGTGGATCATTAAATCTGAAGCATATTTTAAGATGCAAATCGCTTTAGGTCTTTTATTGCCGCCGGTCTTTTCACTTGTCATGTTATTGCTGATTCAGAATGAAGTGTTCCCGAATTATTTGAATATAACGAAAGAGGGAGTATTTGATAAATATTTTTCATATTCGATCCTTTTCTTGTGTTGTATAAATAATATAAGCGGAACCCCATATTCAAGAGAAGGGAAATATCATTATTTGCTGAAAAGTGCCCCTTTTGATGAAAAATATGTTTATTTTTCTAAAGTGATATTTTCATCAATAATTGGAATTATAGCCGTATTGATCAGCTTTATGATATTTGCACTTTTTGGCTATTGGGAAATGGAAAATGCAGTCATGTTATTAATTATTTCTTGTTTAGTGGTTTGCTATAATCTTCTAACACCATTATATGATATGAAAAATCCAAGTATAGAATGGGAGAACCCATCTGCTGCCATTAAATCAAACCCCAATGTATTAATAAGCCTGCTTTATGGTTTGCCATTATTAATCGTGGTTACAGCCATTCATTTTGGCTTGGTTTGGTTCAGTGTCCACCCCCTGATGGGAGCTCTCATCATATTAATGATCGTGATAGCGATCAATTCCGTGCTGATTAATAGGTTGAAATATAATTTATGAAAGTCGTTATATTAGAAAAGTATATAAAGGAAGTACAGAAAATCGGCACTAAATAAATTTAAAAAAGGAGTGTCTTATTATGGGGAAGCACCATGATAGAGATTTTAAAATTTATGCTGCTCGATTAGTATTGGAAGAAGGCAGAAAACCTAGGGAATTGGCCGAAGAACTTAATATCTCGACACCTACATTAAGAAATTGGGTCAATATCTATAAAGAAACAAATGAAGAGGGTCCAGCGGACTCCAGTATTGGTTTTTCAGGTCTTAGTCTTAAAGAGGAAAAGGATAAAATAATTAAAGATTTGCAGGAAGAGAATGAGATATTAAAAAAGGCAATGCACATTTTTACGAAACAACCAAAATGATCGAATAGTATGTAAGCCATATTTTATTTTTCACAAATTATAGTGAAAAATAAAATATGGCTTTTTTATTGGGAATTTATTCACTTCATGCACATTTTAAAAGTATTTCATACTAAATTCCCTATGAAAATACTACTAAAGAGGAAAAATAATAAAAAATGGTAAAGTTATTATGTAATGTAGATAATTTACAAATTTTTAATAGACTCGGCAAAATTGTTGTGATAAAGTGTTATCGATAATGATAATAGGTAATAATTAACCTAGAAAATGAAATAATTGTTTAAAAAAAGAAATTTTCGAGGAAAAAAATGGAGAAAAATTGCTGGAATCCAGGAAAAAGAGGGGAGGGAAATTATAATTGATTGAATATTTTATGAATAAGAAAAAAATTTATAAATCTTACATCAAGTTTTATGAAGCGGATTCAGTCAATTTGGACTATATTGATGATATTTTCAACGAAAAGGAATGGAATTATCTTAATTTGCAAAATGGGAAAAGAACCATCGAAGCAAAGAAAAGTTTGTACTTTGGAAAAAAAGCAATTATGGAGTTTTTAGATATAGGTTTGGATGAAATAAAGAATGTATCACTGTTGAAAGGAGTCTTTGGACAGCCGATTATTGTTAATAACTTGTTCTTATTAATGAACATGAACATGGGGATATCCATCGCTCATACGGATAAAACATTCGGGATACTGATTTTTGATCAACTGCATCCAATGGGAATCGATATTGAAACTAAAACGAAAACTGATTCTGAATTTTTAGAGTCCTATTTAACTGAATCCGAGAAAAAGATGATTAAGGATAGTGATGGTCTTTTAAGTAATGAAATTTTCTTTAGTGCAAAAGAAAGTCTATCAAAAATTCTAAAAACAGGATTGACCTCTCCACTTGAAATCTATGAGATTTCCAAGGCTGAAATGGATCATGATAACATCTCACTTTTCTATAAAAATTTTTCCCAGTACAAATCAGCGGTCGTACTCTTGAATGATGAAATAAGAAGCGTTACCTTTCCAATAAACTCTACGAAAATAATTGAGGGGGAATACCAATGGAATTAAAAATGGAAGCAAATGCTGAATTTAAAAACAATAATAAATTAGCACAATATCTTTTTAAAAAAGAGGATAGAGTTCATAAGTTAATAATTTCGTTACTACTACTCAGTGTAATCGCAGGTATCGAAACGACGCTTTTGTTATATTCTGCGGATCAAAAAGGGATGAATGTATTAAATGGCATGTCCATTTCAGAGATCGGGGCTATGAGTTTTGCCATTAACACAATTGTAATGGGGGCTCTAGGATTATTGGTCACTTTCATCATTCAAATATTTATTGTGTGCCTATTATTTTTAGTTTTAAAAGAAAGACCGGTAAATATTAAAGGAATTTGCCAAGCTGTCATAAATGCTGGGATATGCATCGTAATTGGATCCGGTGTTAATGCAATAATCGCATTATTGGTCAAGAGCAAGGAAACCACGTTTACTAGTTTATCCTTACTTGTGCATGATAAAAATTCTATCCTTCACACCTTCATGGCCGAGTTTGAATTGTTTTACATTGTAAGTTTAATCCTATTCAGTTTTAGTCTGGAAAAGTTGGCGCTCGTCAAGAGAAGAAATGCAATAATCATAACGTTTGTAATAGCTTTAATTTCTTTAGTTTTTCATATGTTGACAGTTGCATCAGGCACATATTTAAAATAATGGGGGAAAATGATGAAGATGAATTCTTTAGCGAATCTATTTGAAGAAAGTGTTAGGGAATATGGAGACAATATTGCAGTAAGAAATAAGGATAGGCAATTTACATATAAAGAAACGAATGTCTTGGCAAATAAAATGGCGATGTACATAAAGGACAAAGGGATAAATAAAGGAGACAATGTCGGAATCTATATTGAAAAGTCGGAGCATGTCTTATTTTTAATCATAGCACTCCTTAAATTGGGGGCTACCTATGTACCTATCGACCCTAAAAGTCCTGATGAAAGAGTAAAGCATATAATAAAGAATTCAGAGTTGAAGTTATTGATTGGGGATAAAGGCCGGATTAGCGGTATTGATTGCAATTATGTAACCCTCGATGAAGTGATAGGGAATTCAAAAGACATGACAGGTGAGAATTTCCATACCTCAATTGATCCAGAGGATCCAGCCTATATCATTTTCACATCGGGATCTACAGGAAAGCCTAAAGGAGTTTGCGTTTCACATGAAAATGTCATGAACTTGTTTTTAGGCTGCGACGGTTTGTTCGAGTTCGATAATAAAGATAAATGGACATTTTTCCATTCCTACGCATTTGATTTCTCCGTCTGGGAGATGTGGGGGGCTTGGATATATGGCGGAGAAGTTATAGTGGTTTCATTTGAGGAAAGCAGAAATCCAATATCCTTTGTTGATTTATTAATCAGTACACAAACAACCGTTTTTAATTGTACGCCAAGCGCTTTCTTCGAGGTGATTGGTGAGCTCATATATCGTCAAAATGAATTAAGTTTAAAATACATCATTTTTGGAGGGGAAGCATTAAACTTCAAGAAATTGTCGCAGTGGTTTTCTCCCGAAAATGGCAGGCTGCCAAAGCTAATAAATATGTACGGAATAACTGAAACCACCGTTCATGTAACATACAAAGAAATCGCCAAGAGTGATGTGGAAAAAGGAATTACCAATATCGGAAAAGTCTTGCCTCATCTTGGGTTCAAGGTGATGAATCAACATGGAGAAGAAGTAACTGGAGATGAAGAGGGCGAGTTATACGTTTCAGGAAAAGGTGTTTCGCTAGGCTACTATAAAAATACCATGATGAATAAGATGAAATTTACGGTCATTGATAATGTTCGCTACTATAAGTCAGGGGATGTAGTGAAAGTTTTGGCTGATGGTGATCTGCAATATATCGCCAGGAATGATGAGCAAGTGCAGTTAAGGGGTTTCAGGATTGAATTAGGGGAAATAGAGAGCTCGTATAATGATTTGAAAAACATCAAGAATGCAGTCGTTACGATGGATAAAGCGTTTAATGATGATATGCATTTATTATTATACTATGTTGCTGATGAAGAATTAGCTGCCGATTATTTGAGGGAAAGTGTAAAAAGCTCATTGCCAGCCTATATGATACCAAGCTTTTTTATCAAGGTGGACAGCATCCCCCTAACGGTAAATGGAAAACTGGATAAATCACTATTACCAAAATTCATCATTAAAGACAGTGAAACGCCATTGAATATCAAGAGTCCAGTGGATGAAACAATAAGTGAAAAAGTAAGAGAATTGGTGGTTAGCATCATAGGCAATGGGGTTATAAAAAATAATCAGTCCTTACTTGAATGGGGAATGAACTCATTATCGATAATGAGATTGATTGTCAATATAAAAAATCAATTTCATATTGAAATGGCTCCTTCAGTTTTATTGGATAACGATACGATTATGAAATTATCAAAAGTCATAGAAACTCGTCAAAAAGAAGAGGTAAAGCAAGATCATGCACCGATCAATATTAATGATAGAAATACATACCCTTTAACATATGAACAAGAAAATTTGTGGTTCATTCACCAAACCAATGCCGACAAATCGTTATATAACATCGTTTTTTCATATGAAATTTCAGGTGAAGTGAATGAAGGTTACCTGGAACTATCTTTAGATAAGCTTAGCGATAAACATCAAATTTTAAAAAGTGTCATTAGAGAAGAAGCTGGAATTGGCATCTTGGCATTCGATGAGTCGATTCATCATGATATTACCTATTTCGATGTTTCGGATATTCCCTTAGACATGCAGGAAGAAAAAATAAATCACTTGGTGAAGGAAGAAACGGAACGGCAATTTGATTTAGGAAATGGTCCCCTCTTATCGATTGCGCTAGTAAGGAAAAATGAATGTGAATATCAATTACTATGTAACATCCACCATATTATTTTTGATGGTTGGTCGATTCCATTAATGATCAATGATTGGTTTGCCATTTATGAGGAAATCGAGAATGGCGAACGAAATGATAGAGAAAACCAATCAATCCAATATGGAGATTATGCTTTATGGCAAAAAACCTCGCCAAATTATGTTAGTGGTAAGGATAAGGAGTTCTGGAGTAATGAAATAACTGCATTAAGGCAAAAGTCCTTTTTACAATATGATCATCAAAAAACCGGAGAAGGTAAAAGCACTTCCGATATGATCAGCTTTTTGTTACCTAAAGAAATTCAAAACAACCTGGAAATTCTTCATAAAAAAACGAAATCGACTTTGTTCATGAGTTTACTTACGGCCTATCAAACCTTTTTATCGGTTTATTTTGATGAAGAGGAAGTTGTCGTCGGAAGTCCTTTGGCGAAGAGAAACCATGTGGATACTGAACCATTGATAGGATATTTCGTCAACACCTTGCCCTTTAAATTAAATGTATCCCAGGAAGATTCATTTGAAGGGATTTTACGGAAAAACATAAAAAACATTGCAGGAGTTTTTGACCATCAAAATTTACCTACTCAGGAAATTTTGAAATATTTATCAGCAGAAAGAACCATGGAAAATACGCCATTGTTCGATACAGTATTTGTCCTGCAAAATAACCAAAAAGAAAAGCTGGCATATAGAAATTTCACGTTAAAACCGAAAAAAATCAATACCTTTAAAGCTAAATTTGATTTAGTTGTTCAGGCAGAAGAAATGGATGAGGGTGAACTATTCATTTCGTTTGAATACAGCAAATCATTATTTAATAAAGCGACGATTCAAAGAATGGCTAATAATTTTCAGTATTGGCTGCAAGAGATTACAACCGGGGAAACCAAGAAGATAAAGGACATTACCTACCTAGAGCCTGCACAATTACGATCAATAATCGAAATGGGTACAGGTAATGTAAATCAAGAAGTGGAAGAAAGCCATTTTGAAGATGTAATAACTAGGTTTGAGGATAAAGTAAGTGAAAATTTCAATGATGTTGCCATTGTTCATGGTGATGATAAGGTGACATATAGCGAGTTAAATGACCGGGCAAATCAGGTGGCGCAACGATTATCCCTGAACCATGTAGATGTGGAAGATAGGATTGGGATTTTTATGGATCGATCGATCAATATGATTACGGCCATTTTAGCCATCATGAAAGTTGGGGCGGCATATGTGCCTTTGGACCCATCACAACCAGAGTCACGGCTGAAACATATGATAGAGGATTCTCAAATCACATATTGTTTAAGTAATGAAGAAGGACTTTCAAAGTATCCCGGTGATGAAAGAAAACTAATATGTATCGAAGACATACTAAATGAACGGGAAATTGAATGCGATGAATTCGTTTCAAGAAAGATATCGGAAGGTGATCTGGCCTATATCATCTACACTTCAGGAACAACGGGAAAACCTAAAGGGGTCATGATTGAACATGGAGGGTTGGCTAACCTCTGTAATTGGCATATCAATTATTATTCTGTCGATGGAAAAGATGCAGCAGTACTAGTTTCGAATACATCTTTTGATGCTTCCATTTGGGAGATATTCCCTTACCTGACAAATGGGAATAAACTCCTGATATTGGATTACTATGATTTATTGGATGTAGAGATCCTTTCGGAGAAGATGGAAAAGGAGAAAGTCACACTCGCGTTTTTTTCAACGGGACTGCTCGAGCAATTGTTTATCAACGATATGAAATTTCCACGATCAATCAAAGCCATTTTGACAGGGGGAGATCGTTTAAAAACGATACCCGATCATTTGAATTTTGATTTATATAATAATTACGGGCCAACTGAGGGAACTGTCGTTTCGACAGCATATAAGGTACTTCCAAGTGATGATACAGTGATCCCAATCGGAAAGCCAATCTTAAATGCAGAAGCATATGTGTTCAATTCCAGGATGAAGCCGACTCCTAAAGGTCAAATAGGAGAGCTGTATATCGGCGGGAAAGGCATTGCAAGAGGATATATAAATCATCCGGAGAAAAACGTTGAAAGCTTTATCCCAAATCCGTTCAATCCTTCAAGGAAGCTATATAAAACTGGAGATTTAGTTAAGTATACCGAGGATGGAAATTTACTATTTGCGGGCAGAGCGGATGACCAAGTGAAAATCAGGGGATATCGTATCGAACTTGGCGAGATCAGTGCCGTTCTAAATAAATGCAAAGGTATAAAGGATTGCTTTATAGCGATAAAAGATGAATCCAAGGCAAAAAAATTCATCATTGCTTATTATATCTCCGACAATGACCTGGAAGAAAACTATATCAGGGATTATATGAAGAATCATCTTCCCCAATATATGATTCCTTCTTATTTCATTAAAATGGAGTCATTTCCGCTAACCGTTAACGGCAAAGTCGACATGAAGAGCCTGCCGGATGCAAAAACGGTCACGGAGGGAACCAACAATAAAAGTGTCGTTAATGGAACGGAACAAAAATTGTTAAAGATATGGAAAGAGGTGCTGAATAATCAGGAAATAACCATCTTTGATAACTTTTTCGAATGTGGAGGAGACTCCATCCTAAGCATTCAAATTTGCTCACTTGCCAAGAAAGAAAATCTTTTCATTACTTCAAGAAACATCTTTGAAAAACAAAGTATCGAAGAGCTGGCAAAGGTTGTGGAATTGACTGGCGATTTAACGATAAATCAGTCTGATGTTTTTGGAAAGGCGTCATTTACACCTATTCAAAGTTGGTTTTTCACTCAACAAATAAATAATTATAATCATTGGAATCAATCTGTAACGTTAAAGGGATACCCGCAATTGAATGAGAAGCGGCTGCAAAAGATCATGGCCCATATCGTTCGACATCATGATGGGCTGAGATCAAGATTCAATAAAGATGAAGCATTTTCAAAAGTGGAAAAGCATGTCGACCCGACTGAAAATTGGACTATGAATTACGTAAATCTATCGAGCATGAATAAGGACAAACAGGAACGGGAAATAGCTAGACTCGGGAACGGTGCACAGCAGGGCATGAACATTTCAAACGGACCACTGATGAAAATTGAATGCATCAATACTGGCCAAAATGAGCATGTAATCATTTGGATCATTCATCATTTACTTGTTGATGGGGTTTCCTGGAGAATCTTGATCGAAGATTTTGACCGGCTATATATTCAGGATGTCAACAATCAAGAACTAAAACTGGATAATAAAACGACATCATATAAGGAATGGGCGAATAATCTAAACCAATACAAAAATAGCATCCCATTAGGCATTAAAGAGTACTGGCTGAATGAACATGAGGCAGTAAACGAAAACGCCCTAGTCAAAACAGGGAGTGTTTACGATGGAAAATCATTTGAATTGAAGCTGAATAAAGAGATTACAAACAAAATCTATAATGAAATGACAAAAGCGTATAAAGCATCCATCGATGAAATATATTTATCCATTTTCGCAACGCTAATCGGGAAGTATTTTAATAAAAAGGATATTCATTTCACATTGGAGGGACATGGCCGAGAAGAATTATTTGCAGGTGTCGATTTGTCCAGGACAGTAGGATGGTTTACGACCATGTGCCCGGTTTATATAGAAAATAAAGAAACCATTTCGAACACGATTCAAGGTACAAAGAAAAAATTAAGGACACTGCCTAATAAAGGGATTGAGTATGGAATCCTGACAGAATTATGTGGCGAGACACATATGAAACAAAATCGGCCGATTATCAGTTTTAATAATTTAGGTAGATTTCACCAAAGCAATGAATTGGCTGCAAAAGAGGTCATCTTTTTTAGTGATCAAGATATACAACATAATTCCTATACCGAGCATGAAGTCGATATTGAATTGCTTGTAGTGAACGAAGAGCAAACTATAAAAATAAACTATAACAGACATTTCGTAAGAGAAGATTTTGAGAAATATATTCAACGCAATTTGCCGAAATTGTTACAGGCATTGGAAGAAGAAATAAAATTGGTGAAACAGATGCACCGTCCGGAAGACTTTCCATTGTTGGATATGCCTGAAGAGGAACTTAACCAACTACTGCGTAAAGAAACAGGAATTGTAGATATTTATGAATTGACTGCTTTGCAAAAAGGGATGTTGTACCATAGCTTGTTTGATAGTGAGAGCAGCCAGTATAAAGTGCAACTCATATTTGATATTAAAGGTTTTCTGGACGTCGAAAAATTAAAGAATGCCATTGTGACAACTGCAGGGAAACATGACATTTTAAAAACGAAATTATATTCAAGCAAAAAAGGGTTATTCTACCAATTATTAATGAATTCCATGGATACCGAGATTGAATATGAAGAAATAATGGATCAGCAAGTAAAGCTGGAAAAGTTGTTAGCAGATCAATATAAGATCATAGATATCGAGAACAATAGGTTGAATCGGTTCATGATCGTTAAGCTTGCGGACAATGAATACCAATTAATATGGACATTCCATCATATTATTATGGATGGCTGGAGTTATTCGATGGTTATTAATGACATTTTTGATTCTTATCATTCAATAACTCCATCATCATCCGGTAGTGCTTCATTTAAAAAGTATGTTGAATATATGAAAGATTATACGAGTAATAAGGAGCTGCGGGACTATTGGGCAGGGAAATTGGAAGGCGCCCGAAATTCCGGATCTAGATTGACGGGAGTGTTGGAAGGCGAGGGATACATTGAAAATAGCTACTTGAAAGTATTGGATGAGGAATTGAGTGATTCCATTCAACGATTCTGTCAGGAATACAAGATTACTATGAATACTTTCTTTCTAACTATATGGCTAGCCACTTTAAAAGAGGTAAAAGGTACGGAAGATGTATGCTGCGGCGTAGTGACATCCGGCAGGAATATCCCAGTCCAAAATATTGAGGCCATGGTTGGTCCATTTATCAATACTGTGCCATTTATAAAGCATATCAGCCAAGAAAAGACTTACATTGAACTGCTCGATGAAGTTCAAAAGGAATTTTTGGAACTAACTGCCTTTGAGAATACACCATTATCAGAGATTTATGAGTGGGCCCATTTGGAAAATGATTTGTTTGAATCATTATATGCGTTTGAAAACTATCCCATGACTTTGCCTGATAATGATGAAATCATTGTGAGTTTGAAAGAAGGACGGGAAACGACCCATTATCCAATCGTCATTATCATCACCCCTGGTTCAAGTGTTCAAATTAAGTTTAATGAGGCAGCAGTCAATCCAAAGTTAAGGTCATCAGTACTTTCTATATTTAATCGAATCTTAAGCGAAATGCTAGAAAAAATGAAAGTGAAATGAGGGGGATATATATGGAAACAACTATTGCGGTGAAGGAAAGGTTAATTGAGGAACAGCTTATAGGATTTTGGAAAGAGATCCTAGAGCAAGAAACAATAGGTGCAGATTCCAACTTCTTTGACTTGGGAGGGAATTCCCTTTTAGCCATGCAATTCATTCAAATGGTGAAGAATAACATGGGAGTGAGATTGCCAATCAAAGTGATGTTCGAACAATCAACCATCCAGGAACTATCCGTACTCATCAAACAATTGGATGATATTAATAAGTTAGGTTGAATGGAAAAGAATTGAGGTGTTTTTCTATGAACAGGATAATCAGTGAAACGGAAGATAGGCTATTAAACTTGATTTCAATTGTTATCGAACCTTTTAAAATATCACTAATGGAGGACATGAATGAATCACTAAGCACAAATGAAAGAAAAAATGAGTTTTTGTCTTCGATAAAACAAGAGTTTGGTATTCAATTAACACCGGAAATCATTTCAAGTCAATGGAATATAGAAAAGCTGGCAAGTTTTCTGGACATGCTTCTCAGCATGAGGGAAGTTGAGGTAAATAAGCCTTATAAACATGGGGAAAATGAAGGAATGCTTTCACATAACCAAGATCGAATGTATCTGTTTGACAGCCTGAATGAAAGGAAAATGCTCTATAATATGCCATTTAAATTCATTTTAAATGGCGTAGTGGACATTGATGATCTGCAACAGGCATTAGATTTCATGATTGAACGCCATGAAACTTTGCGAACCAATTTCAAGGGTGAAAAACATCAAATCCTTCAATTCTTATCAAATAAAAGCAGAAACATAATTGCCTATGAAGACTGTCGGGAAGTAGATCGCGAAGTCAGTAATATAATGGTCACCTCCCATCTTACTGAAGAAATGGAAAGATGTTTCGACCTCGAAAATGATCATTTATTTAATATGAAACTATTTCGAATTGACGAAGAAAAGCATTATTTAGTATGCAACTTTCACCATATCATTTTTGACGGAGTATCGTTTGTCACCTTTTTCGAAGAGTTAATGGAGATTTATGAAAGAATTCAAACGGGCAGGGTTGGGGATATTCCTCCTTTGGACATGCAATATTTAGATTATGCAATCTGGCATAAGGAGTGGGTCAAGGAAAGTACGCCAAGCCAAAGGAGGTTTTGGGAAAGTTATTTAGACCAAGAGGAAGAAGCATTGGAACTTCCATTTGACTTTCAACGTCCAAAATCACCTTCATACTCAGGTGGAAGGCTGGAAATGGTCATAACAGATGAACTTCATGTATTGATAGACAGGATTTTAAAGGAGAATGGCACGACTTTATATGCTTTTATGATGACAGCCTATCAAGTGTTTTTAAGTCAGTATACCGGGAAGAATCAAATCATTGTCGGAAGTACCGTCGCAAACCGTGGCCAAGAAGAATTTGCCCGGACAGTTGGATGCTTTGTCAATACGCTGCCATTGAAGCTGACCGTGGATGCCACAGAATCATTTCATGAAATATTGAACCGAAATCGTAAAGTGATTTTGGATGTATTGGAACATCAGGCTTTTCCATTTGAGAAAATCGTTGAAATCATTAATCCAGACAGGGATCTCAGCCATTCCCCATTGTTCCAAACAGCTTTGGCAATGGAAGAAAGCTTTGGTGGGAACTTTAGCAATTCATTCTTCACTCTTGAACAAGACAAATTCGAAATTCCTTTTTCAAATTATGACCTGACCATAAAGGTAAAGGGTTCTCATGACCTAATCCTGGAATTCGAGTATTCCGATGAACTTTTCAGACGGGAAACGATTGAAAGAATCATGTTGAGCTTCGAAAAGTGGTTATTCCAAATTTGCAGAAATGCAAATATACCTATCTGTCATTTGGAGTATTTAGATGACAATCAAATGAATCAATTGTTATTTGGATGGCAAGGTGAGGTTTCGGATGCACATCAAAATGAGACGATCACCTCCATATTCAAAAGAATCGTTAAGAAGCATTCAAACAAATTAGCCGTTGCTGATAATGGTAAGTACATTACCTATTCGGAATTAGATCAAAGATCAAATGTGATTGCGAAATTGCTTAGAAATAATATCGAAAATGGCTCCAATAAGGTGGGCCTGCATGTAAACAGATCGATTGATATGGTAATTGCCATGTTGGGAATCATTAAAGCCGGATGTGCATATGTTCCGCTTGATCCTATGCTGCCAGCTGAAAGATTGGAGTATATCATCAATGATTCGAAAATGGATATATGCATTACGAATCAAATTGAGGTTCCTGCCTTAAAAAAAATAGCTAAAGTGATCAATCTTGAATCCGTCCATTACGTCGATACCGAGTACTGTAACGAATCGATTGCACCTTCCGATCTTGCTTACATAATCTATACTTCGGGAACGACAGGAAAACCTAAAGGTGTCATGTTATCCCATAGAGGAGTAGTGAATTTAATAATAAGTCAAAACAAGTACTTACAACTTGATGAGACCTCCAGGGTATTACAATTTGCCACTTTTAATTTTGACGCTTCCATCTATGAGATTTTTGGAAGCTTATTAAATGGTGCAGAGCTGCATATCGGGAATAATAAGGAGGAAATGTTTGATTTATTCGCTTTGGAAAATCAAATCAAAAGTGAAAAGTTAACTCACCTAGTATTGCCGCCTGCAGTTTTACAAGAGCTCAATATTGAGGGGGCCAATGTGAAATTCGTTGGTTCAGCCGGATCTGAATGTCCAATAGCTTTGCTGGACCGCTATCGAAATATAAACTTTTATAATGCCTACGGTCCAACGGAATATTCAGTATGGACCACGGCTGAAATGTTTAAAGCGTTCGAAAACAATGAGACTGCTAATAATAAAGTATCGATAGGCAAACCTATCCTGAATACTGACGTCTATTTATTAAGTCCGGAGCAAAGGCTTGTCCCGATAGGTGCCGCAGGGGAAATATATATTGGTGGTGAAGGGTTAGCCGTTGGCTATGTGAATAATGATGATTTAACAAAAGAAAAGTTCATTGAACATCCTTTTAAAGCTGGAAAGCGTTTATATCGCAGCGGTGACCTTGCAAAATTCACGAGCGATGGTGAGTTGATTTTTCTGGGGCGTAAAGATAATCAAGTGAAAATAAGAGGTTTCCGAGTGGAAGTTGATGAGATTTCGGTCAATCTCAATGCGTATCCGCAAGTGAGTGACTCATACATTAAGGTTCAGGATCAGCCAAACTTAAATAAACAAATAATTGCTTATTTCACATCCAATCAACAAGTTGATCAGGACCACTTAAAAGCATTTTTAAAAGAGAGATTACCAAGTTACATGATTCCTTCATTCTTTATGCAAGTGGACAAATTTCCGTTAAATGCAAATGGGAAAATTGATTCAGGACTTCTTCCGGTCCCCCTAACTAGAAGCGATTCATTGGAAGAACCTGAGACGGTCAATGAGAAAGTGCTTCTTCAGATTTTTAAGACTGTCTTAGGTTTGGATGACATAAGTATCCGGGATAACTTTTTTGAACTTGGCGGCGATTCCATCCAAAGCATTCAAATATGTTCTCTAGCAAGGCAGGAAAATATAATCATCAGTCCAAAATCCATTTTTGAAAATCAAACGGTAGCAGAGCTGGCAGCGATCGCGAAAACCGAAAATAAGATCATGATTCAACCTATAGCCACTAGGGGGAATGTGGAACTGACCCCCATCCAAGAATGGTTCTTTGCAGAACACACGACTTCCATCAATCATTGGAACCAGTCCATTGTTTTTAGTAAAGATTCCTGTGCCCAAATGGAGAATATTGAAAAAATTCTATCTCATATCGTGGAACATCATGATGGATTGTTAACCCTATTTAAAAAACATGAAAATAAATATATCGGGAATATAGATTCAGAACATAAAACATGGGAGTTAGTCTATAAGGATTTACATCATTTAGATGAGGATACGAGAATAAGAATGAGAGATGAATGGGAAAGCAAGGCTCAACGTTCATTGGACATAAGTAATGGACCGATCATGAAAATGCTTGTTTTAAAAGAACAATCAAACAAGTATCGCTTCTTTTGGGTAATCCATCATTTATTGATTGATGCAGTTTCCTGGAGAATTTTACTTGAGGATTTCAATACTCTCCATGATCAAGCATTAACCAATCAAACAGGGACGCTTGGTTATAGAACTTCATCATTCAAAGACTGGTCAAACTTCTTGAAAAAATACAATGAATCGTTGATGGACCCTGAAACACTCCGTTATTGGGAACAAAAAACTAAAAGTGAGGTAACGGATTTTAAGATAGCGGAAGACTTTATAGCTAAAGAAGAAAGAACGTTTGAGAAATCATTCAGTGAAGAAGAAACTGAATTGTTGATCCAGGAATTATCAAGGCAATCAAAAGCGACTGTAGAAGAAGTATTGTTGTCATTAATTGCAAAGAGTTTGAAAAAAACTTTTGAGGTGAAGAACTTCTGGATGGAAGTAGAAGGGCATGGCAGGGAAATGGCGGATGAAACAATGGATGTTACTCGGACGGTTGGCTGGTTTACTGCGATGTATCCGATATTGCTGCATTCAGGAGAGACGTTTGATGACACTTTAAAAAATACGAAGAATGCTATAAGGGAAATTCCAAATAAAGGTTTTGATTATGGCGTTATCAAATATTTACGCCCTGGGGTCATTAAGGAGCCGGATATCCACGTTACTTTTAATTATTTAGGAAGATTGGACTCCCAATTTGAATCATCCAATAGCAGGGACTTTGGTGAGTTTGAAAATAAACCGAAACTCCATTTCCTGGCATTGATCCAGGACGGAAAGCTATTCATAAAAATAATTTCAAAATTAGCTGAAGAAAAGATGAACT
Source organism: Peribacillus simplex (assembly GCF_900156045.1). GTDB lineage: Bacteria > Bacillota > Bacilli > Bacillales > DSM-1321 > Peribacillus > Peribacillus simplex_D. The sequence continues at coordinate 232,842 of NZ_FTMX01000007.1, forward strand.
TAATAATAGAAGCTATTGGTAATGTCGTCATGGAAATCAGAGGAACTGAATTTGACCAAGCTTCTTTAATAGAAAGTGATTTTCCAGATGCGATGCTTACTGAGGAAGATTTGTTTCATATATTGAATTCCAATAAATAAGGTTTTTAAGGGTTAATAGAATGATTGCAGTCAGCATGTATGGATGAAACGAAGATAATGGAACCGGGAGGCGCAAAATTGGAGAAAACTATTCAGAATATTTACTCATTAACTCCACTTCAAGAAGGAATCCTTTATGAACTGGAAATGAACAATACAGCAGAGAACCTTTACATTTCTCAAATGCGAATCAGGATAACGGGCGCTCTTGAAGTACATGCATTATTCCAGGCGTGGAGTCAGGTTGTAGAACGGCATGAAGCATTAAGAATGAAGATCATCTCTAAAAATATCGAAAACAATGTTCAGGTTGTATTCAATGCAATGGATTATCAACCAGAAATAATCGATATGACAGAGTTGAATAAACATGATCAATTAAATGAAATTCAGAGAGTGACATTCAAATCCCAGGAGATGGATGTGAATAACTCCAATTTGATGAAACTCCAGTTAGTGAAAATCGAAGAAAATCAGTATATCTTGATTTGGACTCATCACCATATAATTTTGGATGGCTGGAGTACCAGCATCGTCATCGATGAACTCTTTGTTATTTACAGCCGAATTATAGGAAGGGACTCCAAGCGGCTTATTGAAAAGCCAAAGCAATATGGAGATTTTATCCGGTATATGAATAAAATCGATGCGGAAGATCTAAACCGTTTTTGGAAAGAGCTGGCAAAGAATATTGAGCAGCCGACAATCACTTTCCCCGTTCTGAAACATGTGAAGGAAAATCAGCAGGAAAATGATCTGTTTTGGGAGATGGATAAAAAACAGAGTGAACTTTTAAGAGAATTTGCCGCTAAAAACCATGTAACGATTAATGTATTATTGCAGTTAATTTGGTCAATCGTCCTAAAGGAAATGTCCAATCAAAATCGAATAGTCTTTGGAATTGTAAGCTCTGGAAGGTCGAATAACTTATTCAAATCCGAAGAAATTGTTGGGCTGCTCATTAATACGATTCCGATGATAGCTGAAATGAACGATACAGATAGCATTACTGATTTACTGAAACGGTTCCAGGAAACATTAAACAATATGCTGGATTACTCTCAAATTTCTTTAGTGGATATCAAAAGGCATACGAAATTAAAGAAGGAAGATCCGATTTTCGAAACTTTATTCGTTTATGAAAATTATCCGGAAGCGAAAAATGAAACGTTTGATATTAACTGGGAAATAGAAGGTGGAAAAGAGACACATAGCTTTCCATTATCATTACAAGCCCAGGATAATAAAGAAACGATTAAATGCAAATTGTATTTTAATCGCTGTTTCATTGAGCGTTCACTAGTAAATGATATCCAATCAGCCTTCATGCAGATTGCCCATCAAATTACAAAAGTACAACAAATTGACGAAATATATGTCGATGTTGATTTTTCAAAACTAAAAAATAATGGGAGTAAGAACCATCAAGAAAAAAGTAACAATAAGATCATATCCACATCCATTAATCAAGAACTTAAAGAAATATGGCAAGAGTTTTTCTTGAACAGTGAGATTGATGAGGATTCTGATTTCTTTCAATTGGGCGGGCATTCGATAACAGCCATGAAATTGGTGTCTAAAATAAATAAAAGACTTGATGCGAATATGAAATTAGCCGATTTGTTTGAAAATCCTACATTGAAATTGCTGAGCCATAAGGTCTTTCCGGAAGTGAATACGACTCCTGAAGATGACACACAAGTAGTTTCATCTTTTGTGGAAAAGACATTTTTGGAAGTCTTATCAACAAGTCAAATCGATAAAGATGCCGATTTTTTTGAAGTGGGCGGACACTCGATTTTAGCCATGAAGTTATTGACAAAACTAAACAAAGAATACAATCAAATTCTAACTTTGAAAAATATTTTTCAAAATTCAACAGTCGAATCGTTGACGGCCTTCATCATTAATGAACTTTCAGATCATGACATAGAGCAAAGTGAAGCACGACAAAAAAATCATGTTTTATCCAGTAACCAAGAGGCTTTGTGGTTCAACGAAAAACTCAATGGCAAGACAACCAATTATAATATCCCTCAGAAATATAAAATTACTGGTAAAGTAGATACTTTTATATTGGAAAAATCCGTAAATCATGTCGTTAATAGACATGAGATTTTAAGGACCACCGTCCGTGAAAAAGCCGGGAAAGGCTACCAGGAAATCAGGGAAGATTTGTACATTAAAATAGATGAAATTGACCTATCTGCGTTAAAGCCCGAACAGCAAGCGACTCGTATGCTGCAAATCGAAGACGATGTCCAAGTGGAAATCTTTGAAATTGAAAAAGGTCCTCTCATGACAGTGAAACTGGTTAAATTGAGAGAAGAAGAGTCTGTTTTATTTGTGAATCTCCACCATTTCATTTTTGACGGATGGTCAGTGAGTATATTTTTAGATGAATGGTTATCTTTTTATGACAGTGAAGTGAATGAAAAGGAACTTATCCTTGGAAACGACTTTAAACAATATAAGGATTTTGCCTTTGAACAGAAAAGCTGGTTAGAACATAACATTAAAGAAGAATCGCTATTTTGGGAAACAAACTTATCTGGGGAATTACCCAAATTGGAGCTTCCTTTAGATACGATACGTACAAAAGAAAATCGCGCAGATGGCAGTAGTTTTATAGTGGAACTAACAAGGGAAGAGCTCCATGGTTTAAAGCGGATGTCCCTTGAAAAAAACTCGACATTATTCATGACACTGCTAACGATGTACCAGTCTTTTCTAGCAAAATATACAGGTCAAAACGATATCATCGTTGGAAGTCCTTTGGCAAATAGAATGATTGAAGGAACAGAAAAATCGATAGGTTATTTTGTCAATACACTGCCCTTTAGATTAAAGCTGGGACATGAGGAAACATTTGAAGAGATTCTGCAAAGAAATACAAACCATATCATCGACATCTATGATCATCAGCAAATGACATTGGAGAAAATCGTTGAAGTCATTAACCCTGAAAGAAATTTAGCAAGCACTTCATTATTTCAAACTGTCTTCATTTTACAAAATAATGCCAAAGCTGCCTTTGAAAGTGAATACATAAAGATAACGCCTGAAGTAATAAAATCAAAGGCAGCAAAATTCGATTTGAGTTTAGCTGCAGAAGAATATGAAGATAAGCTTTTATTCGCTTTTGAGTATAATTCAGGGATCTTCAATGAACAAACGATTCAAATATTAGCTGAAAATTTCTTAGAGTGGATCAGGAAAATTACTTATCAGCCTGAACGATCGATTGACAAGATATCCGTCGTGAGTAAGAGGCAGGAAAAAGTATTATTGGAAGAATGGCAGGGAGAAACCATTCGGTTTGAGGGGATCAATGACACAATCCCAGAAGCCTTCCATAAAATTGTTGAGCGGTTTCCTGATAAGGTAGCCATTGTTGATGGTCCGAGAACCATTACATATCGCGAACTGAATAATAAGAGCAATCGACTTTCACACTATTTACTAAGCAAAGGGATTTCTAAAGAAGAAAGAATCGGAATTTATGTGAATCGATCAATTGATATGGTGACAGGGATGTTGGCAGTAATTAAAGCTGGTGCTGCGTATGTTCCATTAGATCCTCATTATCCTGATGAACGGTTAAGCTATATGGTTGAAGATTCGTCCATTTCTTATTGCTTGAGTCACAAAGAACTCGGAAAGAATGGTTTGATTGACTCATCCAAAATAATATATTTTGAAGATATTGAAAAGGAATCGGATTTGTTAATGGAAACGAATCTTCACATTGCGGATCAGAGAGACTTGGCATATGTCATTTATACCTCTGGAACGACAGGCAGGCCAAAAGGAGTCATGTTAGAGCATAGAGGAATCATTAACTTAGTTTATAACCAAAATGAAATGATGTGTTTGGATACATCAGCTAAAGTGCTGCAATTCGCTACGTTTAATTTTGATTCATCCGTCATAGAAATTTTCAGCACACTATTATTCGGTGCCGAGCTGCATATAAGTGTAGATAAAGAAAATCAATTTGACATGAGTAAACTTGTTGAACAAATTAAGCGGGAAGGAATTTCTCATATCATTTTACCGCCTGCTGTGTTGAAAGAACTGCCAATCATTGAATTGAGTACGATTAAAGTGTTGGGATCTGCAGGTTCTGAATGTCCAGTTGAGCTCGTTTCAAAGTTTAAACATATATCGTTTTTCAATGGCTATGGGCCTACGGAATATTCGGTATGTACTAGCTTTAAAATGTTTCCACCGAATGAGGATGTTACAGATGAATTCGTTGTTTCAATCGGGAAGCCTTTGACTAACACGGTTGCACTTGTGTTGGATGAAAACCGGAAACTAGTGCCGGCAGGGTCAGTTGGTGAACTTTACGTTGGAGGAATTGGGTTAGCAAGGGGATATTTGAATAATGAGAGCCTGACAAATGAAAGATTCATATCCAATCCATTCAACCCTGCAGAAAAAGTATACAGAACTGGGGATTTAGTTAAGCATAACAAAGCTGGGGAATTAGTTTATATAGGCAGGGCGGACGATCAAGTGAAAATAAGGGGATACCGTGTTGAACTATCGGAGGTTAATGCTTCATTACGAAAAATGGCAGAAATCAAGGATAGTTATGTAACGGTAATGGAAGCTGGATTTGAGAATAAAAGGCTAATTGCTTATTATACGGTGAATGATGAGGTTTCGATAGATTCAATCAGAAGACGATTGAAAGAAACACTGCCTGCTTTCATGATTCCTGCCCATTTTCTGCAATTGGATAAATTTCCTTTGACGCCGAATGGAAAAGTTGATCGGAAATCCCTGCCGAAATGGACGGATCAGTTTGATGAGAGGAAGGAAAAAGTACTTGATGTGCAAGAATTGTCCAAATCTGAAACAGAGCTTCTGACTATTTGGAGAAATGTTTTAAACGATCCCACTATAGGACCAGAAGATAACTTTTTTGAATGTGGCGGTGATTCAATCATCAGTATTCAAATATGCTCTGCCGCAAAAGAAAAAGATTTATTTATAACTCCTAAAGATTTATTTGAATGCCAAACGGTCCGTGAGCTAGGGAATATTGTAAATGAGCTGGAGCAAAAACAAGTGGTTCAAGAAACAGTATCAGGTTATGTCCCGTTGACGCCTATTCAATCTTGGTTTTTTAATGAAAATCATGAGAATATCCATCATTGGAATCAATCAGTCGTTTTGATGAAGGATAATACGTTGACGACTGAACAATATAAAAAGATCATCATGAAATTAATAGATCAGCACGACGTTTTAAGGACATTATTTGAAAAACATGGTGATTCATATATCGGCAATATTTCAAATGCTGATACGGCATGTTGTTTTCATGAGTACGATGTTTCAAGTTTTAAAGATGAAAAAAGCTTGAAGGAAATTAATGAGCTAGAAGAAAACGCCCAACAAAGTTTAAATATACACAATGGCCCTTTGATGAAGTTCCTTCTATTCAGGGATCGAAGGGAGGTAAGGGTTTTTTGGGTGATTCATCACCTTGTGGTTGATGGTGTTTCGTGGAGGATACTTCTTGAACAATTTGAAAGATGCTATCAACAGATAAAGAATGAACAAGAACCATCATTGCCTTTAAAAACGACTTCTTATAAACAATGGTCCGAGAAACTAAACGAATACCAGAACGTTGACCTACCGGAAGAGGCCGTTCAATATTGGGAAAAGGAAATGAATGTTCCAGTTTCTCCGCTGAAAGAAGACTTAGGAGAAACATGTGATTTTGAAAACATGTATCAAATACAAGTGGATGAGGCCCAAACACAAAACCTCATTAAAAACACTCTAAGAAAACATAAAACGACGATTGATGAAGTTTTATTATCCGTTATCGCACATGCACTTTCCAATCGAATGGGAATCAATGAATTTTGGCTCGATTTAGAAGGACATGGCAGAGAGGATATTGAGGATGATATGGATTTATCAAGGACGGTAGGGTGGTTCACCTCGATTTATCCAGTAAGGATTAAAGGAATGGCGACTTTGGGCTCAACCTTGAGAAATACAAAAAGCATATTAAGAAATGTGCCAAACAAAGGGTTTGACTTTGGAATCCTAAAGTATATTTCCAATCGGAATCATAACTATCCAGATAGCCTCGTGAGTTACAACTATCTAGGTCAGTTTAATAACACTGGTGATATGGAACAAACCAATAGCAGCAATATAGATTCGAACTATAAATTTCCATATAAACTCAATTTTGTTGCCAGCATCGTAAACAATAAACTCATGCTGAATATTATTGGCGATAGCAGCAATGAAAACTTCCGAATGATATGTAAAGAAGTTGAAATACATTTAAACAAAATATTAAGTGGAAGTGCAGATTTGAATGACTCGATTGTCGAAACGGATTTTGAAGCTGAGAAAATAGTCGATGGAAGCACGATCTCCCATTTCATTAATAAGTTTAATAACATTGAAGAGATATACCCAGTGACATCACTTCAAGAAGGGATGTTATTCCATAGCGAAGTAACCCAAAGTCCTGAATATATTTCACAGCTATCCATTGATTTAGTAGGTGATCTGGACTTGGATAAATTAGAAGAAGCCTGGAATGAAACCTGTAGAAAATACGATGTTCTAAGATCCGTTTTCAGGCGCAATCAATTGGGGGACCGTTATCAAATCATACTTAATGACATTTATTATGTGTTTAATCATGTGGATCTAACGATGTTTAGTGAAGACGAGTCAGAATCCAAGATAGAAAATCTTTTAGAGCATAGCAAAAATAGACAAACGGATTTAGAGAATGGTCCGCTCATGAACATCACTTTGATCCAGCTATCGGATCATCGCTATAAATTCATATGGACACATCATCATGCTTTAATAGATGGCTGGAGCCTGCAAATTGTCATTAATCATTTTTTGGATAATTACCGAAACCCTTTCAATATTACAAGAGACAGTGATGAACATAAGAATGCTTATAAACAAGTCATGGATCATGTCAGGAATATTAATAAACAGGAAGAAGAAGCTTTTTGGAATGAAGAATTGAGGGATTTCGAACAAGTAAAAGCACTTTCGGGTAATAAAACGGATAAGGTAGCTTTTACATCGGATAAAGTTATTGAATATAGCTTACCTGAAGAGCTTACCGAAAGATTAATAGAATTATCCAAGCGGCATAGAAAGACAATTAATACCGTTGTTCAAGGAGTTTGGAGCATCGTTCTATCCTACCTCAGTGAAAGCGACTCAGTATGCTATGGGGTGACAAGCTCAGGAAGGAACCTCAGCATTCCGCATATTGAATCAGCTGTAGGCTTATTGATCAATACTCTGCCATTCTCTTTGAAAATCGATTGGGATGATGATTTACACTCCTATCTAACTGCTATTCAAAACAAGCAGTTACAAATGAGAGAGTATGAGTTCAGTTCACTTACGGATATAAAGCGATACGCTGAAATTCCATGGGATAAGGAATTATTCCAACATATATTTGTATTCGAAAATTATCCGAGCACAGAAGTTGCGGATGATTCGCAAATCATGATCGAAAATTCAGTTGGAAGTGAATCGACCAATTTTGATCTTACGTTCTCTGCGGCTGTAATGCAATCCAAGCTGCATTATAAAATCATTTATAAAGACAGTAAATTCGATGAAAATGAAATTTTACGTTTTATGGATTCCATGCAGGAAATATTCGTAAAACTAACAGAAGAAGAAACACTTCTATCCATTGGTAAATTAATAAATCACTTGAAAGTTGGGGCCCGATGATAAGTAAATCGATGACGACGAATAAATTGATGTCAATAACTGAAGCTTTTATAAAAATCGTGGAAGATAATCAGTCAAAAACGGCACTTTGTGAAAATGAACGGCAAATTACTTATAAAGAATTGGATATACTTTCAGATAATCTTGCCAAAAGGATCATTGATTTGGGGATTCAAGAAGAAACAATGATCGGGATTCCAAGCAAAAGGTCCATTGAACTGATCATCGGGATGCTTGCCATAATAAAGTCAGGCTGTTGCTATGTTCCAATAGACGAAAAGTACCCATTAAAAAGATTGGAATATATGCTTGCAGATACGGATATGAAGTTCTTCTTATCGTTTAATGGGCAAGAAGGGAAGCTTCGTGAATTGGATATTGAACCAATTACATTTGAGATTAATGAACTAAGCAGGGAAGGGCATATTCCCGTTAACCGTTCTTCGGAGAATGGTCTCGCATATGTTATCTATACATCGGGAACGACTGGAAAGCCTAAAGGTGTGATGATTGAGCAAAAGAGTGTAGTCAATTTAGTATTGAACTCTGAAATTCTTGAAATAAACGAAAATAATAGAGTGGCTCAATTTTCCAACCCATGCTTTGACGCCGCAACTTTTGAGATATGGGGAGCTTTATTGAATGGCGCAACTTTATTCTTGATGTCGAATGAGTTCACTTCCTTTGATGATTGGAAAGCAGCGATATCCATTGGAAAGGTGGATGTAGCTTTTTTTACGACAGGTCTTTTCAATGCAATGGTTGATGAGGATCCATTAATTTTTGAAGGATTAAAGAAAATTGTGGTTGGCGGAGATAAAATCTCGGTTTCCCATGTGAGAAGATTGAAGCAAACAATCGGACATTTTTCCTTGATTAATGGGTATGGACCAACTGAATGCACGACTTTTGCACTTTGCCATGAGGTCGAAGACAAAGATGCAGATGTTATTCCCATTGGAAAGCCGTTGAGCAATGTAGAAATCATGATTCTATCTGAAGAACAAGTAGAGGTAGCGGATGGGGAAATAGGCGAGATCTACATTGGCGGTCAAGGGGTCATGAGAGGCTATTTAAATCAGCCGCAATTAACGGAACAAGCTTTGATCATGGATGTTTTGAATCAGGCGAAGTGGTACAAAACAGGTGATCATGGCGTCCGGTTACACAATGGGGAAATCCTGTACAAAGGCCGAAAAGACAGTCAAGTGAAAATTCGCGGCTTTAGAATTGAACTGAATGAAATTCAGGAAAAGCTTGATAAATACATGAAGATTGAAAGTTCAGTAATTGCTGTTAAAAACATCAATGGTGAGAATTATGTTATCGCTTATTACAAACATAAAGATGAGAAAGCGGAAAACGCTGAAAAGGATATTAAAGATTATCTGAGCAATGAATTGCCGAATTATATGATTCCCCATTTTTTTGTCAGAGTGGATGATTTCCCGCTTAATGCCAACGGTAAAGTGGATAAAGACAAATTATTGGAAATGGATATCATGCAAAATAAAACTTCCTTGGCCAATCAAGAAACTGGAAAGAAAAAAGAAGTATTGGAGATTTGGAGAAATATATTAGGAAATCCAAGTCTAGGATTGGACGACAACTTCTTTGAAAATGGAGGCCATTCCATTTTAGCTACAAAACTGGTCTATGTAATGAAGGAAACCGTACTTCCTGAGGCCACTTTACAAATATTATTGGAAAATAACACAGTCAATAAATTTGTTGAGGCACTTGAAGTCGATTCAGCTGGCAGCATGGAAGCGGTGATGGAGAAAGATTCCATGCTCGCTCCAGCGTTGATGGAGAAAATAAGGGGAATATCCACTAAATCAGTTGAAATTGAAAAAAATATGATGATTACAGGTGGAACAGGGTTTTTAGGAGCACATCTATTAAATAAATTGTTACTGGAATTGGAAGATGTCAAAATCTATTGTTTGGTTAGATTTCCTTCAAGAAATAGATTGAAAGATACCTTAATGAAATATGGTCTTTGGCAGGATGATTTCGTAAGTAGAATCGTTGTAATTGAAGGGGATCTTAGTAAACATCAATTCGGTCTGGATGATATGACATATGAGAAATTAAGCAATGATGTTTCTCATGTGTATCATGTCGGTGCCGAAACGAATTTCTTCGAGCCATATAGCAAATCAAAGATTTCGAATGTGGATGGTGTAGTGGAGATCATTAAGTTTGCTTCATCACACACTCGGAAAAACATTCATTATGCCTCAACACTTTCTGTCTTGACCGGTGAAAGGAAATGGGACGAGGAGGACGAGTTGGTTTACTCCCCCGATTTAATGATTGGGTACAGCCAGTCCAAATGGGTTGCCGAGAAATTGCTTCTTCAAGCAAGGGAACATGGACTGACAATCGATATTTTCCGATTAGGCAGGATTTCATCTAATTCAAACGGGGTTTGGAACGAGAAGGATATGTTGTACAAGGTTTTTGAATCATTTATTGAACAAAGGATATTGCCATTTAAAGAGGAAATTCATTTTGAATTGATGCCAGTCGACTTTGTAAGTGAGTTCATTTACAAAATATCAAAATTGAATGCGAATCAGAAGCTCGGAATCTATCATATGTTCAATGATCAGAGGGTTTCAAGTGAATTCGTGACCTCCTTCTTCGAAAAAAATGAAATACCATACTCCAACATGGATTTGGAAGAATGGTTACAATCATTAAAAGAAATGACACAATCCAACGAGATTCATTCATTAAGTGCTTTGTCCCAGTTAATTGATGAATCGACAAAATTAAAAGAGTCGGAAATCCTGCAATCCAAAACCAAGAAGGAAATGGAATTGCTATCAATGAAAATGCCGGAAATCGATTCAGGGTATGTTGAAAGCTTTATGAATTTCATGCTGAAATAATCGATCATGGAGAAGGGGGATGGAAGGGCTGAAGAAGACACTTTTTTGTTTCCCTTATGCCGGGGGAAGTGCATCTTTTTATAGAGAATGGAAATTTGAAGATGATGTGATAGAGGTAGTCCCGCTGGAATACCCAGGACATGGCAGTAAATATAGTGAACCATTGTGTGACCATATGGGGGATTTGACGGATATATTAATAAATGAAATGGAAACGAAGCATCGAATGGATGCACTGGGAAGCATCTCTTTGTTTGGACATAGCATGGGTGCGATCGTAGCCTATGAAATTGCGGCAAAATTAGAAGAGAGATATGGTAATAAAGTAGAGCATTTATTCATTTCAAGTAAATCGTCTCCAAATTATAAAGTAGATCAAATCGATTGCTCTAATGCAAAACATTTAAAGCTATCGCTTGAAAAAATCGGGGGAACAAACAAGGAACTCCTGGAAACCGAGGATTTCATGAATATATTCCTGCCGATAATCCAGTCGGACTTGAATGTTTTAGCCAACTATCACCATGAAAAAAAGCACAATGAAAAGGTGGGAAATAAAGCCGTTTTGCTATTGGGCTCGGATGATACCGTGACGAAGGAAAGTATCGAAAACTGGAATGAATACATTGAGCATATTGAAGGATTGCATATATTAAAGGGTGATCATTTCTATATAAAGCAAAACCAGGCTATCGTTTTAAAAATCATTCAAGAGTATTTACTTTATAGTCGTTGTGAAGTTCTGATTTAAGGTTGCGGACTGTCTTGAATACAACTGCAATTTGTTCCGTCAATTAGTTTCAGAAGCCAAAATAATTTAATATACGTGAGTTTGGCATTATCCGCTTGGATAAGCATGAAACCTGATTTTTAAAAAAGGACTGATTTATTCAGTCCTTTTTAGATTGTAGACAAATTAAATATCCAGTTGATTTCAGAAATCCACTCCAAGTAAGCGTCTGTGGGGACTCGGCTAGCCAGTTATTCGGCAGGAGTGTCGTAAATTTCTTCAATCACTCCATATAAAAATTAAATTTCAGGGTTTGGGGTAAGGCTAACCGAACCCCCTTTTAGATGTGGGAATGGAGATTGAGGTGCCGTTCCGTGCTTTAGAGTCGACAAACCTCGATGCAGATCGATTAAATGAGAAACATCGCAACTATTGTAGTGACTGCCAAACCAATGGTGACCGGCAGCAGGTTCCGGCGGGCAAGTTCAAAGGGACTGACGTTACATATTGCAGCGGCAGGTATCAATGCCCATGGAATCAGGGTACCTCCGCCAACCCAAATCGCGGTTATTTGCCCGAGTGCAGTCAAGGTGGCGGTTCCGCTTCCGATGGCCGTTCCGAATAGTTTGGCGACAGATCCTGCTAAAGAAATGCCTGAGAAGCCCGATCCATCCAAGCCAGTGATGGCACCGATGCCCGTTAATGTGACGGCGGCTATTTCTTTCGTTAAAGGAACGGAGGCTGCTAAGGCGGCACCGAGGTCATTGACGATGCCAAGTGATGTTTTTGGTAAGTAGTCACCGATGATTTGATTGAATCCAGAATCACCTAAATAGAAGAATGCGGCGATTGGGATCACAGGTCCGAATACTTTGAAGCCAAATTGAAAACCCTGAATCAAATAGGCCGTTGATTTTTCCAGTCCTTGCTGTTTATGTGCGACAAGGGATAAAATCAGCAAAATGAAAACGGCTGTACCGCCAACCAACGCCGTGGCATCTCCGCCTTGCAACTTCAAAACCGACAATGCCACAACATCCAACAGAAAGGCAATCGGAATGAAAACGGCAAAAAACTTTTTTTGTCCCAGTGTGAGCAAATCTTCACTTATTGTTTGATCTTGGACGATTCCCTCATGATCCGCCGCCTTGATTCTTCCAAGCTTCATATCCCGCTTTAAAAGGATAAAGGCGGAGATGGTGGTGACGACCCCCATTGTAATGACAAGGGGAATGCTCGCAGTGATGACATCGCCGACTGGTATGGAAGCGGCATCCCCCGTTAGTTTAGGTGCAGCCTGAATGATGAAATCCCCTGATAATGCGATTCCATGACCAAAAAGGTTCATCGCCATCGCCACGCCGAGTGCAGGTAAACCAGCCCGTAAGGCAACGGGGAGCAGGACCGCCCCAAGTAAGGCAACGGCAGGTGATGGCCAGAAAAACCAAGATATTATCATCATGACGATTCCAATTACCCAAAAGGCAAGTGTAGGATTCTTAATGAATTTCGCAAACGGTGCAATCATGACATCATTAATGCCGGACCTCGTTAAAACCGTGCTCATGGCAACGATGATTGAAATGATTAAAATCGTGGACATTAATTCCGTGATTGCGAAAATGAAGCTGTTGAATATCCCGCTTATGGAGGAGGCTAAACTGCCTGTAGCCACTAAAGCCAAAAGGAATATTCCAACTATGCAGATGAGGGTAGTATCACGACGTTTTACCATAAACCCGATTATCAATGCAATAAATACAACATAAATCCAATGGAGTGCCGTTAATTCCATCTCCATGATCCGTCCCCCTCATATATGTGCCTAGTTACAGATTATGAGGGAGGTATGGGGTGGTGAGTTGTTTCAAAAATTTTAAAGGCTTATCTTATTTTCATGAAGTAAATATCAAGATCAAGAAGACTGCATTATCAGAAAGAGTGATTCGAAATGAAGAAGGTACGGAACAAGCTTATAAACGAAATGATAAAAAAGGGGATTTTTGAAATGGATAAAACTAAAGTCATTTAGCTTTAATACTTTCTAGAGTTTTTTGTATTCATTATATTTTTTTAGGTAAATTTCCATTTAATTAAACTAAAATATTGTCTTTTTTTTAGGCTGTTTTCGCATACTTTGTTGCTATTTACCAAGTAAAGCGGTGTGGTTGATTTCCCCTCCAGATGCTCGCTTTCCGCGGGGCGGGCGGTGAGCCTCCTCGGCGTAAACGCCTGTGGGGTCTCACCTGTCCCACTGCTCCAGCAGGAGTCTCGCACTTCCGCTCCAATCAACCTTAAATCGTTTCGTTTTAAAAACAACAATCTTTACGAAAAGAGCCTTTTTTTATTGTCCAAGAAAAGAGTATTGCACTTTCCTTACCCATTTCATCATAATAGGCTTTTGTTTGTTGTCTCTTCATTATCAAAAGAAAATATCCTGCCTCCGCAGTTCTCACACACAGAAGGTAATAAAACAATTTTGGCGCCTTGTATTATAGTCCATGTTAATTTCTCTTTCACAGAGTTAAGAGACCAGCAGTAACAAATGGTAGCTATCTATAAAAACAGGAAAACCTAAATCAATGTGGAAGTAGGGATAAAATGAAATCTAGGGTTACATATGATGAAGAAGCAGAGTTAGCATATTTATATACTTTACCCTCATCAGTAAAGTATAAGATAGAGTCTACTATTGAATTAGAAGTAAATGAATATTTAGAGTTAGATATTGATGAAGGTAGTAGAATAGTAGGGATCGAGTTTTTTGGCCCAATAACATCAAAGTTGTCTAAAATAGCTGGAAGCAGGAAAATTTATAAGAAAAATGGAGAGAAATTTTCATTCCGCTTAACTGAAAAGGATATAAAAAGTAAGTTTAACTTTAAAGGAATTGACTTTTGTTTTGCGGACAATGATTTTCAAGAATTTGTGGGCTTTGATGTAGTTGATATAAAGAAGTACAACGGGGAATCTTTGAAATTCATTACAGAATGATTCTAAAAGACAATAGATATTGAAGCTTAATTCTGATAGAAAAAGTCCTTTTCTTAATTGAAAGGGGCTATTTTCATTTTTAAAGGTAAATTAAATTATAGACAAACCATGGGGAATTTTAAGGTTTATCTTCTTTATTTTCAACAATACTTCAAGTATCCTTAATGAATAGCAACTACTGTAAATGAGGGATCAGCCGTGAAGCAAATATATAGTGATGTCATACAATTTCGGGGTACACATTATGAGTTTGGATACATGCAAGGGGAGGAATTAAAAGGTTCACTAACGGTAAAAAATCGTGTAGATCAGTGGAAGATCAGGCAGCCGCGGTTTACGGTTGAGGAAGAAGAGGTCAAGAAAGCAATTACACAATTCGCCCCTGGAGTTTGGGAGGAATTACTGGGGTTGCAAGAAGCGCTGAAATGGCCAATGGACCGCGTGCTGCAAGAGTTCGGTGGATACCGATTGGATTATGTCCGGTCGGGCTGTTCCATAATGACTGGCGATGATTATCTCATTCGCAATTATGATTATCACCCAAAGACATATGAAGGACGCTATGTCTTATTCCAGCCAACCGATCAAGGGTATTCAAGCATCGGCCCGAGTCAGCGAGGAACTGGCCGGATGGATGGAATGAATGAAAAAGGTTTGGTGATAGGCTATAATTTCATGAATCGCAAGAACCCTGGTGATGGTTTCATTTGCTGCATGATTGGCAGACTGATTGTTGAATCTTGTGCGAACGTACAGGAAGCGGTCGCGATGTTGAAGGAAATCCCGCATCGTCATTCCTTCACTTACGTCGTCTATGATAAAAGCGGAAGTACCTATATCGTTGAAACCTCTCCGAGAAATGTAGAGGTGCGCACGTCAAATGCCTGTACCAATCACTTTGAAATCATGAAAAATGAAAACCGTAACCATCTCATCGATTCGAAACGCCGATTGGAGATCATCCAAGAACATGAAGGGAGACTTTCATCTGCCTACGATGCTTATCGATTGTTTAATGATACCAATCAAGGTGTCTTCTCGGATTTATATAGCAGCTGGGCAGGAACGATTCATACATCCGCTTATTTACCTAAGGAGATGAAAGCTTGGATTGCTTTGGGAGGGAACCAGGAGCCGACTTCAATAGATTTTGCAAAATGGCTCGAAGGGGAAGATGTTGAGTTAGAACGAATCAGAGGTGTGGTTGATACGGATATACCCTTCGTGCATATGGATGAGGGGGCGAATTGGTTTCGCTGAAGTAAATTTAAACCTTACTTTGTTAACTGGCCCAATCCTTGGATTGGGCTTCTTTTATTGTTCTATTTTTAGGAAAACCTGGTACTATTTATTAGGGGGTGTCACAGTAATATAATAAGATAGAGTAACAGATTTTGGATTATAAAAAAGAAGTTGAGGTCTGTTTATTTGCCGTACTTGTACAATGAATAAGGGGATGTGCGAATGTTTTCTACAGCTATTGGATGGTTTCGGTTCATTACAATAATCGAGGGAATCTCATATGTTTTATTGCTTGGCATTGGTATGCCCATTAAGTACATATTGGATATTGGGGAAGCAACACTCATTTTAGGCAGCATCCATGGTTTCTTATTTGTCGTGTTTGGGCTTTTATTACTTTATGTGAGCATCATATCAAAATGGTCCTTTTTAAAAATGGCGATGATTTTCATCGTTTCATTCATCCCATTTGGGAATTTTGTAATCGACCACAGGCTATTGAAGCAAAGTTAAATGATAAAGAATCATGCCCTAATACTTTTATTTTTGAAAAATCCATAAAAAAACGCCTTTCCATTTAAATGAAAGGCGTTTTTTTATGGATTTAAGCTTGCTGTAAGGTTGGCACAAAGATGCTGTAAGAATGAGCATGTAAAGTATAATTATCAACAATACTGAAGAGGTGAAACAAATGGAACCATTATTAAAAGTGGAAAATATAAAAAAAACATATGGTAAATCAAGTGCTGCCTACACAGCGTTGGAAAATATATCTTTTGACATTCATGAAGGGGAGTTTGTAGGAATCATGGGACCTTCAGGAGCGGGGAAATCGACGTTGCTCAATATGTTGGCAACCATTGATTCGCCGACTGAAGGGGAAATTTTCATGAATGATACGAGCATTCACGATATGAAAGGGGCAGATTTAACGGATTTCAGACGTGATAATCTTGGTTTCATCTTCCAGGATTACAATTTGCTCGACTCATTGACTGTGAAGGAAAATATATTATTACCACTGGCTATTGCGAAAGTTCCAGCGAAAGAAATTACTAACTTGGTGAATCGTATTGCTAAAGTATTTGGGATTGAAGATTTATTAGCTAAATACCCTTACCAAATCTCCGGTGGGCAAAAGCAAAGAACAGCTGCAGCCAGAGCGCTTGTGACGGAGCCTGCATTGATCCTTGCTGATGAGCCAACAGGTGCACTTGATTCAAAATCGGCAACAGGTCTGCTGGAAAGCTTAAGTGAACTAAATGAAAAAAATAATTCGACCATCATGTTGGTGACACATGATGCATATGCCGCAAGCTTCTGCAGGCGGATCATTTTCATCAAGGATGGTACGCTTTCAACAGAACTTTATCGTCGTGGTCAATCACGCAAAGCTTTCTTCCAAGAAATTATGGATGTCCTTGCAACAATTGGAGGTGAGGTAGATGACGTTATTTAGTCTGGCGAGGAAAAATATTGCTCGGAACCTATCCCAATATTTTTTATATATCGCATCCATGGTATTTAGCATTATCATCTACTTCACATTTGTAACATTAAAATATAGCGATACAGTTGCAGAACAAACGGCTTCATCACAGAAATTAGATTCATTGATGAGTGGTGCGGCAGTCATCCTGATTTTCTTCGTTGCCATTTTTATTGCCTATTCCAATTCATTCTTTATGAAAAAACGTAAAAAAGAAGTGGCATTATATGCATTGCTTGGCGTACGTAATCGTCAGATTGGTTTTATGCTCTTCTTTGAAAATCTATTGCTAGGTTTGGTTTCATTAGTTGTGGGGATTTTACTTGGATTTCTTTGTTCAAAAGGATTCATGACGATTTTGATCTATTTAATGGGCTATGATGTCATGGCACCATTTACATTTTCGGGATCTGCAGCTTTGAACACCTCTATCGTATTTCTTATGATTTTCTTGGTGACATCATTCCAGGGCTATCGTTTGATCTATCAATTTAAACTAATTGATCTTTTCCATGCATCGAAAAAGGGGGAAGCTGCACCGAAGCCATCGATGATTGTAGCTTTTCTGGGGATTTTCCTGATTATCATGGGTTATTGGTTGGCGATGCAAGATCTTTTTACTTCTAAAGTATGGGAAAAGGTCGGCTTTTTAATGACGGCACTCATTATTTTGACATCGGTCATCGCCGGTACGTTTTTATTGTTTCATAGCGTGACAGGCTTTGTGTTGGCCGTGATTAAGAAAAATGAAAGATGGCTATGGAAAGGCCTGCACCTGATGACGATCTCGCAATTGCTATATCGCATTCGGGGAAATGCACGTACATTGACCGTAATTGCTATGTTAAGTGCTACAACGGTAACGGCTGGCGGTGCGGTTTATGGTCTTTATTACAACGCGAATGACCAAGTTATGACCGTTGATCCGAATACCTTCATGTATCAGCAAACGGATGCAAAAAGCGATCATCAAGTCAGCGCTGTATTGCCAAATACAAAGTATGATGAAAATGTCGAAGCACTATCTGTCACATTTAATACAAAAGAATTGAATAAGGGTTCGGCATTCGATAGCTCGGATAAACGGATTTACACGATAATCGATGAAAGAACATATAACAAATTAGCAGAAGTGCAAGGCAAGGAGGCACTGTATGTGAATAATGACAAAGCAGTCATTTTAGATATTGGATATGACAAAAGATTCTCACCTGAATACAAGGACAAGACCATCAGGACAGAAAACAACACGGCAATCACATTTCAAAGCTTTAAAACACAAACAGTACTAAATGCCGGAACAGCAGGCATTGCAGTGGTCGTATCGAATAAGCAATTTAAATCATTGCAAAAAGAAGGGGAAGCGCTAAAATATCGTGTCATCGGTGTTGATCAAGCTTCCACGGATTTATCTGAAAAAATTGCAAAACAAGTGCCTGAAGAAGCTCTATTTTCCAGTGCCCCTCAAGATTTCCAAACAAGCATCGAAAGTGTAGGATCATTACTCTTTATCGGAAGTTTTCTGGGCCTGGTTTTTTTAGCGGCAACAGGCAGCATCATTTACTTTAAAGTTCTAACGGAAGCAGAGGAAGATAAATCACAATACAATATGCTTCATAAGATGGGCGTTAACGCAAAAGAAATGCGGAAATCCATTGCATCACAAGTGCTTGTAATCTTTTTCGTTCCACTGGCAGTGGGGTTATTACACAGTGCGGTTGCTTTAAAAGCCTTCTCGGGCTTATTGATGATGGATCTTGCAAAACCTGTGTTGATCTGGATGGCCGCTTATACGGTTATTTACGGTCTGTATTATATCTTAACGGTAGCTTCCTATAATCGTATTATCTTACAAAATAATAAAACAGAAGGATGATCAAGATGAAGAAATTTCTTATGGTAGTCGGCATTTTGTTTATACTGGGAGCGGCAGGAGTCATCGCGCTTACTAAAATCGACTTTAACCGCATGAATGCCGATAATTATTATTTGCAAATTACAGAGGACGGGGTACAACATGAAACCAAACTGGACGATGGTTCAGTGATGACTTATTATTCTTATAAACTTGACGCCAAAAATGCAGATGGTGAAACGATACCGCTTGAATTCACGGCACAAAAAAACCTTCGAAAAGATGCTTACTTAAAGATGTACGTGAAAAATGGTGATGAAGTTTCGTCATATGATGAAGTGAAATTCGAGGATATTCCAAAAAAGGCACAAACAAAATAAATAAATAGGAAAGAAGGGCTGTCTGTAAGTTATGGACAGCCTTTTCTCTGCAAGAAAAAAACTTATAAAAGTATCGTGATCGTGGTTCCCTTATTTTCAATGCTAGTCAAATCTAGTTTACCTTGATGAGCCAGAATGATGTCCCTTGCAATGGCCATTCCTAAACCGGTCCCATGTGTACTGGCAGTATTCGTACCTCGATAATAGCGTTCAAAAACCTGTTCTAAATCTTTGGCGGGAATACCGCGGCCATTATCGGCAATGGTAATTTGGGTATGCAGTTCAGATTGTGGACCAAGATCATCAATTTGTATTTTCACAACGACATTTTCCTCGTTATGTACTAGCGCGTTATAGATAAGGTTAAAAATCGCCCGTTTCAGTAATTTTTTATCCACCTTATGTGTTGCTTTGTCCACATTTGCCACAAACTCAACCTGTTGATCACCAAATTGTGAATCATTTAAAAGCTCGATCGTCATTTCTCTTATAAACCCGACGATATCAATATCTTCAAATTGCAAAGGAAGTCGTTGGTTGCGCAAGCGCATCGTTAAATTCAGGTCATCCAACAAATCTTTCATATAAACGGACTGTCTATTGATAACGGATGTAAACTCATACAATTCCTGTGGTGTTAATTCAGTGGCGTTATCTTTCATCAATTCTGTATAACCATGGATGGAAGCAAGTGGTGTCTTCATGTCATGAGAAATATTGCTAATCCATTCCTCACGCATTTGGTCGAGTTGATCACGTTCTTTTTCATACTGATCCAACTTCACCGATAGTTCATTCATATTGCGAAATACATCTTCATAAACGCCTTTTGGTATGCTCATTTTTTTAAAGCGCCGCTCCCGAAGCTGCTGAATTCCTTCTATTAATATGTTCAGCGGACTCGTTAATTTCTTTCCAAATAAGAATCCAATGACTAATGCAATGAGGATATCCACGATTAAAAATATTACTAGTAAGATGTTAAAGTTCTTAAAAACTTTTTCATAATCATAGGTTATTACATAGCGGCCAATTTTCTGTTCCTTAACTCCTACAAAATAGCTGAAATTATGGGCTTCGCCGACAAAAACAGTCGTTTCTGCATCAATTTCCTTATACTTATACATTTGGACGATTTCAACAGGAGAATATACGGTTTGCAATTTTTGCGGTGTATAAAAGGCTGCAACTTGCTCACCCTCATCATTCAAAAATTGAATCCAGGCGTTATTGTTCCGCAGTTTTTCCAGCCCTTCTTCATTTACGATCGGTTTGTTATCGATTAGTTCCACATATTGTGAAAATGTTCTGCTGAAGTTTTCAGCAGAAACTTCTTCTGCCTCGAAATTATGCATGGCTCGATAAAAGAGTAGGGATAAAAGTAAAATTGTATTTACGACCCCTACGATTACAACAATTGTCACAACGGATCCTAAAAAGCGCCGTGTCAATTTCCACTTCATCTTGTTTCACCCTTGGTTTGCAGTTTATAACCAAGCCCTTTGACGGTTAGTAAAAAAGAGGGCTTTGAAGGATCTGCCTCGATTTTTTCGCGTAAACGGCGAATATGCACCATTACTGTATTATCAGAGCCAAAGAAATCATCGCCCCACACATGTTCAAATAAAGTTTCCTTGCTCAAGATCTGATTCGGGTGATGCATAAAGCAGCTCATCAGTCCGATTTCTTTAGCTGTGAGCTCGAGCGTTTTGCCATCCTTTTTCACCTCATTTTCATTTGCGCTAAGCTCAAAAGGACCAACATGAAATTTTTTCGGAGCCGCCTTTTCCTCTGAAAAGCCCGCACGCCTCAGCTGCGCCTTTACCCGATATGCCACTTCTTTCGGACTGAATGGTTTGGTAATATAATCATCCCCGCCAATCGCCAACCCTAGAAGCTTATCAATTTCCTCATCCTTTGCCGACAAAAATAAAATGGGCACATTCGACACTTCACGAATTTGCTTACATAAATCATAGCCTTCACCATCAGGCAGCATTATATCAAGCAAGACCAGTGATGGATCGAACTCCTGAAACCTTGCCCACCCATCCGCAATCGTCCCCGCCGTAACAATATTCGGGATACCTTCTTTATGTAAAACTGTCTCCATGAGACGTGCCAAATCTTCTTCATCGTCAATAATTAAAATCCACTGATCATTAGACATTCTGCTACCTCCCAAACATCAATCATACCCTCCAGTATAGAGCACCCCTTAAGAAAAAATAAGGGGAGGAAAGATATTTAACGAACTCATTCCATTATTTTCACGAAACAGAGTCGAAAAAACGAAAGTACCATAACATGAAAAGTTACTGTAGAGATCAGGATTCTGAGCCTGGTTCTTATTTTGTTAAGGGAGTTTCCGAAAGAAGATCATGCTTCATACTGATTTGGTAAAGGTTGTATGATAAACTGTTTAAAGTATTGTTAGGAAGATTATGCTAAGTGATAGGATTCAGAAATTCGTTCCAAAGTACGTAGCGATTGTGGAAGAATAAAAGGAGAAAAAAATAATGGAAACAAAAAAGGTGTTACCCGTTCTTTTTTTAGTGATGTTTTTAGTCATGGTCGGATTTGGGATCATCATTCCCGTCATTCCGTTCCTTGCCGAAAAGGTTGGTGGCAGTCCTACAGAGCTTGGTCTTTTAATGGCTGTTTATTCATTAATGCAATTATTTTTTGCCCCGATGTGGGGACGTATATCTGACAGGATTGGACGTAAGCCTGTCATGATTATCGGGATTGCTGGACTGGCCCTTTCGTTTTTCATCATGGCTTCGGCAGATTCCTTATGGGTATTATTTGTAGCCAGGATCATTGGGGGGATTTTGTCATCGGCAAACATGCCAACCGCAATGGCGTATGTGGCTGATATCACGACGCCGGAAGATCGGGGAAAAGGGATGGGAATCATCGGGGCCGCTACAGGGCTTGGATTCATCTTCGGACCTGCGATTGGCGGGGTATTCTCCAAATCAAGTTTGAACTTACCGTTTTACATTGCTGGAATATCCTCTTTGATTACTTTATTCTTAGTGATCGCGATACTAAAGGAATCACATACGGTTGAAAAGAGGGCACAACAGTCAATAAATAAAGAGTCCATGTGGAAAGCCTTTAAAGGGCCACTTAAAACCATGTTCTTTCTGCAAATGATCGTTACCCTTTCAATGGCAGGACTCGAAACGACTTTTGCCTATTTTGCAGCCAAAAAGGCTGATATAAGTCTTGTACAATTAGGCTATATCTTTATGATCATGGGGTTTGGCAGTGCGATCGTTCAAGGTGGATTAGTGGGTAGGATGACAAAGAAATATGGGGAAGGCGCGGTTATCCGAATGGGAATCATCGTGTCGGCAGTTGGTTTCATTCTCATCCTGTTCTCTTCCGGTTTTTGGACATCGGCGATCTTCCTGACCATCTTCGGATTGGGTAATGGGTTCATCCGGCCGGCAATTTCGGCACTGCTGACCAAAAGTTCCATGACGGGCCATGGCAGTGTCACTGGCCTGCTATCTTCATTCGACTCGTTCGGCAGGATTGCTGGTCCCCCGATAGGCGGTTGGTTATTTTCGATTTCGATTGATTTACCATTTATATCGGGCGCAATCCTTTCCGTTTTTGCTTTGATTCTTTTTCAGTTATACCATGCACGGACACAGAGTGAACAGGTCCAAGCATCTCATTAATTTAATGATATGCAAATACCCCCCATTTCTAAAAATGGGGGGTGGCCGCGAGCGGTGCTTGAATAGCACCGTGTTTTATTGAATCATATTGAGGAATTTACGTGTACGCGCTTCTTTAGGATTTGTGAAAATTTGCTCGGGTGTTCCCCGCTCCATTATTTTTCCTTCATCCATGAAAATGACTTCGTCGGCGACTTCACGGGCGAAACGCATTTCATGGGTCACCACGATCATTGTCATGCCTTCTTCTTTCGCCAGGTTTTTCATGACCTGTAGCACGTCTCCGACTAGTTCGGGATCTAAAGCGGACGTAGGTTCATCGAATAGCATGACCTTAGGCTCCATGGCCAGGGCCCTTGCAATTCCGACTCGCTGCTGCTGTCCGCCGGACAATTGAAATGGATAAAAATCGATTTTTTCACCTAAGCCCACTTTTGTAAGCAGGGAGGCAGCCCTTTCTTTCGCTTGATGTTTGGCTATGTTTTTTACAATGATGGGGCCTTCCATTACATTTTCCAATGCCGTTTTGTGGGGGAAGAGGTTATAGCTTTGGAAAACCATCCCTGTCAAACTGCGAAAAGATGTAATCGATTTTTTTCTAACGGGCTTCTTGAAGTCCATTACTGTTTCATCGATTTCAATCGTCCCGTCCGTTGGCACCTCAAGGAGATTCAAACACCGAAGAAAGGTTGTTTTACCTGAACCCGAAGGACCGATCAATACAATGACTTTACCTTGCTCCACTTCCAAATCGATGCCCTTTAATACTTCAAGGTCACCAAATGATTTATGAAGATTCTTAATGTTAATCATTTTAAAATCTCCTTTAACTACTGCGGTTCTTATTTTGCTACATAACGATTAAGTCTGTCCTCTAAACTTCCTTGAATGAAAGATAGAATCGTGCAAAAAATCCAATATAAAGCAGCTGCTTCCATGTATAGTAGTAGAAATTCATAGTTTTTTGCAGCGATCTCCTGGGCTTTGCGGAATAATTCCGTTACAAGAATGAGTGATGCAAGCGATGTATCTTTTAAAAGGCTAATGAACGTATTGGATAATGGGGGAATGGATACCCGCGCTGCTTGCGGCAAGACAATCCGCTTTAAGGCTTGGGTATATGTCATCCCGATTGAATAGCCTGCTTCCCATTGCCCTTTTGGTATCGATAAAATGGCTGCTCGGATAATTTCCGAAGCATATGCTCCTACATTTAAAGAGAATCCTATAATGGCCGATATGAAAGGATCAATGGTTACACCTAAGTTTGGAAGTCCATAGAAAATGATAAATAATTGCACAAGTAAAGGTGTCCCGCGGATGATCGACACATATACACGCGCAATTATTTGAAGAATCCTAATGGAAGATAATCTAGCCAATGCTGTGAGTACAGCGAGAATAAGGCCGAGAACGAATGTGATCAATGTTAGTGGAATCGTATGTTGAATAGCTCCCTCTATCATAGGATAGAGGGAGGTTTGAGCGATGGAAACAAGCTGGTCCATACGCTCGGGGTCGGTGAAAATATTACTTAGGAGAAACATCTTCACCAAACCATTTATCCGAGATTTTCGCGTACGTGCCGTCGTCTTCCATTGCTTTAAGTGCTTTGTTTACTTCTTCCACTAATTTGCCGCTGTCTTTTCTGAACATTAAACCACTCGGGACTCCGCTTTTTTCTTCATCAGCGACTTTGATAGGTGCATCCGGGTGTTGCTTTTTATAATCAAGGTACGATAATTTGTCATTGACCGTGGCATCTACACGTTTAGAACCAATAAGCTGTACGGATTGAGAAAACCCTTCAATGCCTGTAACTTCAGCACCATGTGATTTGGCTATCTCATTGTAATTACTCGTTAAAGATTGTGCAGAGGTCTTGCCTTTCAAATCATCGAAGGATTTAATATCCTTATTATCTTTGTGTACAAGCAATACGGCCCCTGATTGAATATATGGGTCAGAGAAATCATATTTCTTTTGACGGTCTTCATCGATGCCCACTTGGTTTGCGATCATATCAAAACGTTTAGCATCCAAGCCTGCAAACATGCCGTCCCATTGTGTTTCCTTGAATTCAGCTTTCACTCCAAGGCGTTTTGCCACTTCTTTAGCAATTTCAACATCAAATCCCGTTAGTTTATCTGAATCATCGTGGAATGTGAAAGGAGGATATGTACCTTCAGTTCCAACAGTTAATACGCCATCTTTTTTAACTTTGTCATATAGACTTTCTTGTGATGAAGATTTATTGTCGGTATCGTTTGCCTCATTTTTGTTATTGGTACCACAAGCGGTAAGTACAACCGTGAAAGCTAACAATAGCGATAAAAGTGCAACCATTTTTTTCATTTGGGTAAACCTCCTAGTAATCTGATAGGGATTGATACTCTGTGATACTATACAAGAAAAGGAAAAAAGTCAACGAAAATAACTTACATCATTAGTGTTAATGAAACTTGGTGAATTATACGGATTTTCACGCATTGAAGTGAAATAATACTAAAAGAAAGATGTATCGTTATCCGAGGAAGGATTTTAAAGGAAGGGAAGGGATCATTAAGAATCCAAGGGGACAAAAAGGCCCTCTTCCACGTCGATTATTAGCTAAGTGGAGAGGGGGCTTCTTTAGAGCGTCCAGAACTATTGCAGGATACTTTTCAACTTAGTGTTTATCATGATTCCTATCCTCCACACTGACGAAAATAGGGTTCGAATAGAACCAAAGGTCTTTATAGTTACGTTTGTTTATTTCTGAAAAACGCGTTTCGTTATCCTCGATTTCAGTTTTTGTATCGATCAGCGGTTCACCGTCCATCGTTTCTCCAGAGACATTTTCCCCTAGGTTCGTGCCTCGCAAACGGAAATATTGATCCTTATTTGCTTTGACTTTGTAAGTGATGGTATGAAAACCATCGCGATCGGTTTTCCAGTCTTTACTTGTAAAGCGTTTAACCACTTTTGACGTATCATTGGTGGCTTTATTATAAGCAGGTGTTCCAGGAACCGCTTTCCCTGTTACTTCCCCCGAAATTAGGTCCACGTGGTCCACTTTGACGGAGTCCCCGTTGTTGTTCTTTTTAGGGCTCTTAAATCGGATAGTGACCTTGACCATCTGTCCTTCCTTCACCTTAAGGTCCCCGCCCATCTCAACCTTGTTGTTTCCGTTTTTAGCTTGGAAATCAAGGGCATCGATCAAGTCACCGAAAACGGAGAAGGATTTCCCAGATCGCATGCCGTCAAGGACGGATTTTATTGATGAGCCATTTACCCATGTATAATTCTTGGAATATTCTCCTGGCCAGTAGCCGCTGGAGTATAGGCGATTTTCACTGATTTCGAAATGGGAGTCCGAATTGGAAAAATTCCAGAACTTACGGCCTTCCCCAAGAAGCGCATCCCATGCACCTCCCACCTTAGCAAGCATGTAATCGGATCCGCCATAGGTCCGGTTTTCCGGTGTTGCCAGATTTAAACCGCCTCGATCTGGCTCCATCTGGTTACCTGGCATACCTTCAAATCCGAACATGACATCCGGGGCGATATTGTTGAAGTCACGAAAATCAGATATGTTGTAAACCCTCTTTCTTGATGGGTGGTTCAATATGGCATAACTTGTATGCTTATAATTTTTCTCAAGCCATGCCAATGCTGTTCGAGCATCCTCGGATGTCTTATTGGCTCTTTGATCCTGTGCTTTCCAGACGGCTACATCCTTAGAATCAAACAACTTTTCATCCTGGTTGGTGAACAGATATTCGAACTGATTGCCAGCTTTCAGGCTTTTAGGTGAGCCCGGCTGATCTCCCAAAATGCCTATGCCGACATGCTCGTATGTAGGCATGTCCCATTCGAAGCCTGAAAAGATGACTTTATTTTTAAATTTGCCCTCTTTTTGCAGTTGTTCCATTTTCGGGGCTTGATATTGAATGATTCCCTGAGACAGCGGTATCGGACCGCCTGGAATCAAATGTCCCTCATCATCCCTTGAAGACATCCTCAAGTGGTCGGAAATTCCCATCCAATCCAAGCCATATTTATTAAATGCGTTATTTAGCAAGCTCTCAAGGATCTGTGATCCCGCGGCATCATCGGACTGAGTGGTATGGGCATGATATTCCCCTTTCATCCATCTGCCTCCCGGATTTGTCTGATTGTCTTCTGCATCTTTTGCAGCAACCGCGACCGGGAGACCCTGGAAAAGGATGGCTATGCTTAGAACCGAAACTGTGAAAGCCCTGAACTTATTAATCATTTTACCGACACCCTCCATATATTGAAATAATATTGAACAAGCTAATTTTATTGTAAAAGTATTAAGAATCCGTTTGGGGTGAGTATGGTTTTTGTAAAAGGAAAGACCGATTTCGGTAACAGTGGTTTAGAAATTGAAAGGAGGGGGAAGGGCTTGTAACAAAAAAGGTTATAGAGAAAAAATTTTTTCTCTACAACCTTTAACGACTATTTTGCCGTAAATATTATTTAGCTTCGAGTAGATTGATATGATCTACAGTTTGATCTTCACCAACAATGAATTGAAGTTCATAATTTCCTGTCTTGTAAATGTAGTTGATTTCATTCGTACTGGAAATATGGCGTATTTCGTCAGCACTGCCGAGTTGTTTTCCTAAAACTTTAGGTGTGATGCTTCCTAGATTATGGTCCCGTTCTATATTTGTCCCAAAATATCGGATTTGTGAAATGGTCTTGTCATCGTTATAGGCAAATGCAAATCCTGGATGCCCCATTTCTGCATGGTAATAGTCAAAAGTATCATCTGTGTTACTTGGCTCAGGGGGGGAACCGAATGTCTCATATACATCTTTTTGGGTATTTTCATTGATTTTTAAACCCAAGGCAGTATAAGGCATTTCTCCTGAAAAGGCTTTATTGTAGATCTCATGTAAGGTGGTAAGAGCGTGTTCCTTAGCTATGGCAGAAGCGGAATCCATTGTGGATGCAGCCTCAACCGGTTCTGTTGAAAACGATGTACCTGCCCCTAAAAGAGAACCGGTTAGAATAACCGCGCTAACCATTCTGGCAGCTGGTTTTTTAGATAACATCATTTCTTATCCCTCCTATATCATTACTTTTCCACAATTTCCTAGCATGAAACATTTTTTGGATGAGCAATTGGAATGTTTGATAATGGTGGCGCATCAGGTACATTTTACAATCTTTCATTCTGTAAAAATGATTGAACCGCTTGGTTATAGGGCAATAAGGGATGTTTCATGCAGTCGAAAAATAAAGGCTCTTTTCGTAAAGATTGTTGTTTTTAAAACGAAACTATTTAAGGTTGATTGGAGCGCAAGTGCGAGACTCCTGCGGGAGCAGCGGGACAGGCGTTTACACCGAGGAGGCTCACCGCCCGCCCCGCGGAAAGCGAGCATCTGGAGGGGAAGTCAACCACAACGCTTTACTTGGTAAATAGCAACAAAGTATGCGAAAACAGCCAAAATAAAAAAGGTGCTTCACCATGATGAAACACCTTTTGAAAATGATGTGATTAATCCCAAACGTTAATTCTAGGAACTCCAGCAGTTCTTAAGTAGTCCAATAATTGACCAGTATGTACAGACTCGTGATAAGCGATTCTTAACAACATGTCACCTAAATCCCTGATATATCCGATATTAGAGCGATCAATTTTAATATTGGATAAGTCGTCCTCGCTGAAGGATCTGATCGTTTCCAAAAAATCACGCCTATAAGGTTCGGCAAAGTTCAATTCCGCTTCAACAGAGGTAAGTGGCTGTTTTTCAAATGGTGATTCATAAACTTGTAGACTACCTTGATTTTTAATGGATAAATGATAGTAATGCTCACTATCAAGGACATGTCTAACCATTTCCAAACAGCTCATCGCCTTGTCGTCCGGTTTCCAATGGAGTGTGCTTTTAGGTATTGATGTCCAAAGTTTAATGTTTCTTCTTCTAACCTCTTCCAGATTTAGGATGATTAGTTCTATCGATTTCATAATTATCTCCCCTTTTTAGCAGGTATATTTTAACTATACACGAATGGACGCTGAAGATATGGGGTTATTTTGAAAATATAGAAAATTTAATAATCTGTTCAGCTTTGTGTATTCCTTCTATTATGTAAAGTATCGCCTCTGTTTAAATAAGGACCTGTTTATTTTTCTGGTTGCTTTTTATATGGGAGTCCTAAGATAGAAGCGGCCTGGAGAGGAATTAAATTAAGGATTAGGGTTTTAAGAGACTACAGAGAAATGCCTATGAATCCGTGTGAATTTACAGGCGATTTCATTCCCTAGTTGTTCCATTGCGTGGGGGATACATGATTCATATATCCGTATAACCCCAGTATCCCTTATCGGGATTAGTATGAGACAGAGAAGTCCAGTTAATGAAGGGGAAAACAGATGAATGATTCGTATTAGTTGTGCACTGTATTACAAGATAAAGAAGGGATTTTAATCAATCTTTCTTTGTTAATAGGTGGCAGGAGGACCTTTTTAAATTAAGGATTGAATTAGAATGTCATTATGATAAATTAAAACCGGTTTAAATCCAAGGGCTTTAAACTTTTGTAATGCTTCTGGGTTGTTTTTGTTCACAAAACCGGACACTACAAGGATCCCTTTTTTTCTCACATAAGTTACTAATTCGGGTAAAAGGGATTGCAAAATTCCTTTTCCTCTATATTTCTTGTCAAGTACTACATAATTAATATGAGCCACTTTATATAAGTAAAGATTATAACAAAGAAATCCCACTACTTTACCCTTATCATTACAAACTACGAGTACCTTATGTGACTTTTGCAATATTTCATTCACTTTATTAGGCGAAACCCGAAAATTACTTACCGTAATATCCGTTAATTTCTTGATATCCTTTTTAGGTTTCCATTCTCGAAAATACATCATAATTTCTCCTTTAGCTCTATTAGATATAACAGTTTTTAACCAGAAATATATAGCTTGTACATGTGGAAAAATAACAAAAACTCTGAAATCAGTCATAATGTTTTATTAAGATGAAATTCCTTTAGAATAATTCCAAAGGAATTCCATCTTAATCTCAAAAAAGCAATCTCTTAATCCCTTTTAAATTTCTTGATAGAAGTGGGTTGCTTGATTGATGTACCTCTATTATTGTTTAATAAATTATTTAAGATTCTTCTCAAGGCTGACCTACGGCTGTTATTTTCACTTCCAGAATTGCCATTACTGGAACCGCCAGTTCTTCTTAGCTTTTTGTTTGACACTGAAATCATCCCCTTTGTTATATAAATTTCCACATTACTAATTTATGTGTAATATTCCTTTTTGCTTGGACAAGTTCACCAATTGTTGCACGCGTATGTTATGTATTCGTAATACCAATTAATGTAATAAGATGGTATACTTGTGAAGTAATTCACAAAAAAGTGGAAGTGTTTATGATTCGACCTATTCACTCTTAAAAGAAAGCGGGTTGGTTATATGCTGAAGAAAGTGGTTTTAGCTGGCGGGACTGGTTTTGTCGGTCAATACTTTGAAAAGCATTTCAGGAATTTGGGATATGAGATAAGGATCATCTCCAGGCAAACCCCGCATACTGGCTGGGAAGATAAAGAAGGAATAAGGGAAACGATCGATCATTCGGATATGTTAATCAACCTAGCAGGAAAAACGGTCAATTGCCGCTACAATGCCAAGAATAAGAAAGAAATATTGGATTCACGAACTGATACGACTGAAGTGCTAGGTAAGGCGATTGAACAATGTGAAAATCCTCCTTCAATATGGATAAACTCAAGTACGGCAACGATATACAGGCATGCTGAAGATAAACCAATGACGGAGGAAGATGGTGTAATCGGTTCAGGCTTTTCCGTAGATGTAGCGAAAGCGTGGGAGCGCTCATTTTTCGATTTCCAGCTACCCAAGACGAGACAAATTGCTTTACGAATCGCCATTGTATTGGGCGATGGGGGAGTGATGACCCCATATAGGAATTTGGTTAAATTCGGATTGGGAGGCCATCAAGGATCAGGAAATCAGAAATTCAGTTGGATACATATAGAAGATTTATTTAACATTGTCCTTTTTCTGAGAAAGAATCAGGAGTTGAGCGGGGTGTTCAATTGTTCATCGCCTCATCCAGTTACAAATCGTGAACTGATGGCTCATTTGAGAAAGCTCATGAATATTAGGATAGGACTTCCCTGTCCAACAC
The DNA here is from genome assembly GCF_900156045.1 of Peribacillus simplex. Lineage (GTDB taxonomy): Bacteria > Bacillota > Bacilli > Bacillales > DSM-1321 > Peribacillus > Peribacillus simplex_D. The sequence continues at coordinate 264,223 of NZ_FTMX01000007.1, forward strand.
CCATGCTTGAAATGGGAGCTTTCTTTATGGGGACCGAAACGGAATTGATATTAAAAAGCCGGTGGGTCATTCCAGAGAGGTTGGAAAAGGCGGGGTATGCATTTAAATTCCATCATCTTGATGAGGCTCTGGAACAGATACTGATGAATTCTTAAAATACTCGAGATTGATTGCTATAATGATAGATAGAAAATCATTAAGAGAGGGGAATCGTAAAATGAATATGACTCCATCTGAAAAAGTCGGAAGATTCACAACAGGAATATTTTCAGAGTTGGCGACCCGCAAGCAGGATGCAATGGAACGAGGGGTGGATGTTATCGATTTGAGTGTAGGAAGTCCGGATTTACCACCGCCTGATTTTGTAGTGGATACGCTTGTGAAATATGCGCAGGATCCCAATTCTTACGGGTATACGTTAAAAGGTACGCCTGAATTCAATGAGGCAGTCCGTTATTTTTATCGGATGCGTTATGGAGTGGAGCTGGATGCAGAAAGGGAAGTCCTCCAGCTGATGGGATCGCAGGATGGCCTTGCACACTTGGCAACGGCGATGATAAACCCTGGAGATTATGTGCTGGTGCCGGATCCGGGATATCCAATTTATGAAGCAAGTGTAGAGCTTGCCGGCGGAATCATTCATCCGATGCCGCTTACTGCCGAAAATGGATTCCTGCCGCAGCTCAACGGTATTCCGGATGAAATAGTGAAAAAGACCAAAATGATGATTATCAGTTATCCGGGAAATCCTGTCACCGCCCTTGCTGATGAAACTTTCTTTTCGGAAGTCATATCTTTCGCGAAAAAGAACGAGATCATGGTGGTGCACGATTTTGCTTATTCAGAGTTGATTTTTGATGATCATCCGCAAATTAGTTTTATGTCCATTCCTGGTGCCAAGGAAGTGGGGATTGAATTTAACTCACTTTCCAAAACTTTTAATATGGCCGGCTGCCGTATTGGATATGCGGTGGGCAATCGAGAGGCGCTGAACATCCTGGGAACGTTGAAATCACACATCGATTATGGGGTTTTTTATCCAATCCAAAAAGCTGCCGAGATGGCGCTAACTTCCAATCTTTCGCTGCTATCAGAACAGGTTAAGGAATACCAGGCCCGACGTGATGCCTTGATATCAGGTCTTGCGGAAGGGGGATGGCATGTGCCGAAAACCTCAGCTACCATGTTTATTTGGGCCCAAATTCCTGCAGGCTGGAAATCACGGGATTTTTCCTATGCATTGATTGAAAAAGCAGGGGTAACGGTCGTACCAGGCGATGCTTTTGGGAAGCAGGGTGAAGGGTATGTCCGGATGGCCTTGGTCCAGCCGGCCGAGAGATTGAAAGAAGCTGCTGAACGAATCAAATTGTTTTTGGAGAAAAAAAATGGAGTGTAAAAAATCTAGCATTTAATATATTCAGGTTTTAAGAACGCTTGATTGCCGCCGCTATCCATTCCGAGGGGATTGATAGAAATGGTTTGCGGACGGTGACTATCATTTTACCTATAGAGGCAGTAGCTTATTTTTAAAAGGAAGGAATCAACTGGCACGGTGAGGAGTATATAGAGCTTGAGGAAGTTGTTATTTACTTGTTAAAGTGAGGCGCTCTCTAGTGTTTTTAACACTACTATGAAGTTTAAGAGAAGGTCCATCCTCGGATGGGCTTTTTTATGTTTATGGGAAACTAGCGTGATAGATTATGAATGGAATTTCCGAACGTAAGATGGACAAGCCGCATAATATATAGCAAGTCCGCAACTCTCTTAAATGAAGCGGGCTTAATATGATAGAGAGGGGGAAAAGCAATGATCAACTGGAAAGTGCGTCTTAAGAATCCTACGTTTATATTCACGGTACTCCTTCCCGGGCTTTTAATATTGGCGCAGATGGTTGCCGCGTTCATAAACAATTTCATTACACCTATAGGCTTTACCATCACTGATGATGCATTGAACGGGGCTTTAGGCATCATTAACTTCATAGCGCTTACATTCTTTGGGGTCGGCGGTGTGGTCGATCATACCACTAAAGGTCTAAGTGACAGTGAAAATGCCCGACAATACGATGAGCCTAAATAATGGACACTATTCTTTCATCTATTGAAGAGTAGAGTATACCAGATAACACCGTTACTTGCTACACAACGGCGTTACCTGGTTATTTGTTTTTTGGGCAGAGATGAAAATTGCAGAAAATGATTTTGGTCTAAAAACCGAAATGCAACATACATTTAAAATTGTGGTTCATTTTCAGTTTGGGGAGGAAAAAGAATGAGTTATAGTTTACCAGTTTCAAAATGGCTTGCAGCCATAGTTTTAATCGGAGCATTATTAATGGCCTTCATATTCAGTCCGGCTAATGCTTCAGCCTCTATTAATTATGGTGAGGAAGTTGCCACTTTGGCAAAGAAGCAGGTGGGAAGCAAATATAAATATGGGGGGACGACTCCAAAAGGATTTGATGCCAGCGGTCTTACCCAGTATGTATATAAAAATGCCGCAACGGAAATGAAGATTCCAAGAACGAGCACGGAACAGTATAAAACCGGAAAGGCCGTGAACCAAAAAGATTTAAAAGCGGGCGATTTGGTCTTCTATGCGACAGGTAAGAAAGGGCAGGTCTCTTTTGTGGGAATCTATTATGGAAATGGTACATTTGTCGGGACCACCACCAAAGGGGTCAAGGTGGTCAAAATGAGTGATAAGTATTGGAAAGAAAAATATATTGGGGCAAAACGGGTCATTAAGTAACAATCTGATGTTCAAGATGAAAAAAGTCCAGCAAAAAGAGCATCGAAAAACCGATGCTCTTTTTGCTGGTCATATCCGGGGTTTTCATTCAATGATGATATCGGTTAAAACAACATTGCCATTACGAACCTTCACCACGGCCACTGAAGGATTGGCCAATGCATCCTTCTCCATTTCCTTTGCCTTTTCTTCAGATGCGAAATAATTGTCCAGACCGTATCTGATCTGAATGGTTGCCGCATTTTGCAGTTCATATGGGATTTCCAATTCGCCTTTTAGGTAAACGCCTTTGGTGGGTTTTTCTTTCGTTACGTAATCAACCACGTAAAGTCCATCAGTGTTTTGTTTTAAACGTACATATACCTTTTTATAATCGCCCATATTTCTTTCATTGAACCCGGTTTTAATCGAGTCATCGACTTGTGATGGCTTAACGGATTCAATTTCGTATTTCAAAGCTACATAGCTGCCCCTAAACAAGTCAGTCGGATCGACCGGGGCTGTTTTGATCTTGATTACGTCTCCTGTCATTGTTGTCCAGACCGGAGGAAACGCCAAGACTAACAGAATCAAGACTGGAATGGAAAATACGATGAGTGGCCGGAATGATGGATTACTCATTGAGTTCCCCTCCTTTTTTTCGTTGATTTTCAAAGAAGAAGCCAAAACCGATAAGCATGATTCCACCAATGATGAATGTAAGCGATTTTGGCAGGAAGTCAAAGGAGTAGATGTAATATCTGAAAATCAGTGCACATAATATCACGATGCTGGTCAAACTGCCTTTTAGAATGAGATAAAGCAGAAAAACGAAGTAAGCTAAAGGAAACCAGATAGAAAACTCAAAGGTAAGGAAGAGTGCGGTAATACCGTGTAAGATATGCCCTTGTATGTGTGTGATGTTTTGTAATTTGGCTCTTACCGGAATATAGGCAAGCACGATTCCCAATACAAACAGAATGGATAGGACAATCGTATTCGAATTTTCGAAACCCAGCTTTGGCACGAATTCCATAAGAAATAAGGCAATTGTATTGATGGCTAAAGCGTTAATGAAAAAGGTCAGATATTTAGGGTAATCGAATTTCTTTAACAGGATGTATAAAGCCGGTAGAAATATAAGAATGGCAAGCGGGTAAGACGTTTCATCAACGAATATACTTCCGTTAATATAAATGAAAAGCAGGAAAGATGTAAAAAGGAGAACAAAGACATCCTTCAAATAGTATCCAATGAATACCGTACCGATCGCCCATAATAAAAAGGAACTGTTGAAATTGATGCTGATGTTAAACATCTGCTCGACTAGAAAAATCCCTGCACCAAAGATCAGGATACCTGCATAATGCAGACTTCGTGACGTTTTGGGCAAGCGTGCCTGCACCTTAACGCCAGCAAAGTTCACTCCGATGAGGCATGCAATGATAAGCAGGAATTTAACCGCTTTACTTAAATAGATCCAGTTGCTGGCTACGAAGGTCAATACGCCTAAACCTAAAAGAAGTGCCCCAATGGATAATAGAATCGTGATGAAGTTCAAATTGCCTTTTACATTATAGGAACCTAACATCCTCACTTTCTCTTGCTGGGAGATGACTCCTTCCTTTTCAAGGTAATTAAATTCATGTTCAAGAAAATCGAATTGCTTTTTTGTTATTTCTTTGTTAGCCAAAGTAACTCCTCCTTCCACATTTTACTATTATACATCGTATTCTCTTGCAGCTTTGAATATAATGCTAATTTTCTGCTACCCTTATTGGAATGCATGTAAGACTAAAAAAAAATATAGTACCTTGCAATGAACAGTACCATGTGGTAAATTATTTACATAAGATGTATTATTCGTTGTTCAGTACTGTTTATTGAACTATACTGAAAAACTTTTGGAAGGAGTGATGGTGCTATGAATGTACAATTTAAGAAAGGTGTCCTGGAACTGTGTGTCCTGGTCTTACTGGATAAGCAGGATCGCTATGGATATGAACTTGTACAGAAGATATCGGATCAAATTGAAATATCGGAAGGGTCGGTATATCCACTTTTACGTCGCTTGACGAAGGAGGAGTATTTTACGACATATTTACAAGAATCAACAGAAGGGCCTCCTCGCAAGTATTATAAATTAACGGAAAAAGGCCGGAGATACCTTCAAGAGCTGCTGACGGAATGGTATGAATTTTCCAATGGGGTCAATCAATTAATCAAGGAAGGTGTGAACCAATGAATAAAGAACAATTTTTAAAACAATTGAATGCTTCATTAACCAGACTTTCCTTAGAGGAACGGGAGGATATCCTTCAAGATTACGAAGAGTATTTCGTAATTGGAATGGAAGAAGGAAAGTCAGAGCAGGAAATCTCAAAATCCCTTGGGAATCCTAAACAGATTTCCAAGGAACTGATGGCATCCTATCATCTTGGTCAGGTCGAACAAACGACTTCTGCAGGTAATGTAATGCGGGCGGTTTGGGCAGTCATTGGTTTGGGATTCTTTAATTTAGTGATCGTTTTGGGACCATTTATAGCATTGATCGGAGTTGTCATTGCAGGATGGGCTTCGGCGATCGCGTTCATTTTTGCTCCGTTTGGCGTTCTTTTTAACCTTGCGATAGGCACTTTTCAATTATTCGATCTTTTCTTCGCATTGGGACTATGCGGGATTGGCATTTTCATTGCCATGGGAATGTTTGTCGCTACGAATGCCTTAACTAAAGGATTCGTTCGCTATTTAAAATTTAACGCTTCCCTTGTGAAAGGCGGTTTGAAAAATGATTAATGTAAAAAAATTATCGATCATTGCACTTATATTGTTACTGGTCGGAGTAATAGGAAGTCTGTTTACGTTTTCCCAAGTGACGAATAAGGAAACGACTACAGAGGAAAAAACGATTTCGGAGATCGTGACGGACATTCAGATCGACACGGACAATGCAGCTGTTGAAATCGTTCCAACGAAGGATAAGGAGACTAGGATAGAATTGGTTTCAAAAGGGATGGATGTTTCCAAGTTGGACTTCACTGCCGATGTGGAAGGAAAGAAGCTTTCGGTACAATTAAAAGATCGACGTACCTTTAGCTTTGGTTTTCATATTCAATCCATACATCTAAAGGTTTATGTGCCTGATGAATCTTATAAATCCTTTGTCATCGAATCCGATAATGGAAAATTGCAATTATCAGGATTGAAAAGTGAAAATCTGAATGTGAAATCTCAAAATGGCCGGGTAGAATTAAATGATATTATAACGGAAAAAGTTGAAGTGAGATCTGCAAATGGAAAAGTAGATCTTAATAATGTGGAGGGAAAACTGGTAGGGTCATCGAATAATGGTAAAATTACTTTGGTCACGAAAGACTTGGATAGGGAGATCGACTTCGAAAGTAATAATGGTAAAATCATGATCAAAACGGAGAATGAACCGACAAACACAACTTTCGATGTTCATGTTGACAATGGGAGAGTGGATATCCTTAGTAAGTATGAGGGCGATACTGTCATTGGCAAAGGTGAAAACTTAGTTAAATTGGAAGCGAATAATGGGAAAATCGAGATAACGAAATAGTCGTGAAGCATGAAAAAGCCGATCCAATTGGAATCGGCTTTTTTCAATAATGTGGCCATTTCATCTTCATGAACAGCAGGTGTTTTATAATAAGGCTCTTTTCGTAAAGATTGTTGTTTTTAAAACGAAACTATTTCAGGTTGATTGGAGCGCAAGTGCGAGACTCCAGCAGGAGCAGCGGGATAGGTGAGACCCGTGGAAAGCGAGCATCTGGAGGGGAAATCAACCACACCGCTTTATTTGGTAAATAGCAACAAAGTATGCGAAAGCAGCCTATAATAATGTCAATTTAGAAATGAACTATAAACAGAAGCCAATATTTGTTGGAACAAAGTACAGACCGTCCGATAATAGAGAAGATGCAGTGGTTCTTCCGTTTTTTATTTTATCACAGATTTGGTGATTCTCTGGAAGCGGTCCCCTTTCTAAGAAAAAACATTTATAGTTTTTCCTTTTAGATGTTTAGAATTATAATTATGGAAAGGATAATTATGTTAAAAGTAATGAGTGTAAGTCCGCCATCAAATCTAAGGAAAAGATTTTAATGAAAATGACTTCAAAAGTATGGGGGCTGTAGTATGAAATTCAATAAGTTGTCATTGGATATATTTAAATATATGATCTTCACTCGCAAGAAAAGGGAAAAGGACTATCTGAAGAAAGGGCTCGAAGAGCAAAAAAAGATTTTTAATATAGTGGAAAGTTCTAAGGATATTATCTACTGCTACGAATCAATCCCAAGTTCCAAGTTCAGGTATCTAAGTCCATCCATCAATACACTTTTAGGTCAAGGCGTCTTGGAAGAAGCATACAATGACCCTTTTTCGCCTTTTGAAAGGATACATCCTGATGACTTTGATATCCTAAATGAAAAGATATACGTTGGGATTGTTTATACTAAGCCTGTCATTCAACGCTGGAGAGATATAGAGGGGAATTATTGGTGGTTCGAGGAATATGCTACACCTATATATGAAAAAGAGCAATTGGTAGCCGTTCAAGGAATCATCCGGAATATTGATGAAAGAGTGAGATTCATACAGGATATTGAGTATCAAATGTCCCATGACCCATTAACGAATATCCATAATCGACAGTTTTTCGATAAAATATCTGCCAAATCCAATCTTGATTTTGACACTCCGGTTGCCATGATATTATGTGATCTAGATGAGCTGAAATTTATGAATGATACATATGGTCATAAGAAAGGGGATGAATTGATTAAAGAAGCGGCCAATCTATTGAAACGGATTTTCTCGGACATCGCTGTTGTAGCGAGAGTGGGTGGAGATGAGTTTGCCATTCTGCTGATTGATAGAAGCAAGCGAGAAGTAGAATCTCTTTGTGAATTATTAAAGGAAGAAATACTTCTGCAAAACTCCCTAAATAAAGGCCCTCACATCAGTATGTCATTCGGGCATGCTTACCGTTCGCATTCCAAAGGGAATATGGATAGCTTATTCATGGAAGCGGATCAAAAAATGTTTCAAGATAAACGGCGAAGAAAAGAACAGAAACTCGTTCGGGCGGGTAGATGAAAGATAGGGGATACAATAAGCTAGGGCAATACCACCATTCCTCAATAGTAGAATGGTTGATACCTGGGCGGTTTAATAGAATCAATGTTATGGATGCATTACTGCCTGGCGAACCTAAATCGTTAGTTTACATAAGGAAGGTAAGTGGAGGGAAACGGACATATAGGCATTTCGTTATGAAGGGGGAGCCCAGTGTCATACTGGGCTTTTATTTATATATATATATTTAGGTATACGAAATAAAACATTCGCTTATTTTAACCAATTTTAGTAAACTGGCAATGACTATTTTATTTAGAAGGTGAAGGGATATGAGGGAAACCTTAGTGGATGAACGGGTAAGAGGCACTGATAAAATCTGGACACGTGATTTCATCATGATCTGTTTGGCAAATATGTGCATCTTCATGGGGTTTCAAATGACGATGCCGACCCTCCCGCTGTTTGTTGAGCAGCTTGGCGGTGACGACCGCCTGGTGGGGGCTGTCCTTGGAATCTTCACTTTTTCGGCCTTGATTGTTCGGCCAATTGCCGGCAGATTATTGGAGACGAAGGGAAGACGCATCGTTTTTTCTGCCGGATTAGCCATTTTTGCATTGTCCGTGGGTTCCTTCGGGTTTATGGGGAGCATCGGCCTGTTATTCATGATGCGGATTGTACAGGGCGTCGGATGGGGCTTTTCTTCAACGGCATCAGGAACGATTGCTTCCGATATAATCCCTGCGAAACGGCGTGGCGAGGGGATGGGGTATTATGGATTATCGGGTAACTTAGCACTTGCATTCGGGCCATCATTGGGTCTTTTTCTAGCTACCGTCATACCGTTTCAAGAGCTGTTTTTGATCTGCTCTTTATTAGGTTTGTTTGCCATCATTGCGGCATCACTTATTCGGTATCAAAAAGTGGAAAGTGATCCTTCGGCGGCTGTCAGAGCCAAAAGGTTTGATATATATGAAAAAAGTGCCCTTCAGCCATCTTTGCTCATTTTCTTCATCTCCGTTACATTCGGTGGAATTGCAACCTTCCTTCCGCTATATACAGCGGAAAAAGGTGTAGATGGCATTCAGTGGTACTTTTTAGTATATGCAATGGCCCTCATGGTCACGAGGTTATTCGCGGGTCGATTATATGACCGAAGGGGACATCGAGCCATATTCGTGCCTTCAACATTACTCATCATGGCAGGGATGCTGCTGCTTGCGTGGATGCCGAGTGAGTCGGTCCTTTACATGGCAGCAGTGCTTTATGGATTTGGATTCGGTTCTGTCCAGCCGGCGCTGCAGGCATGGTCGATTGAAAAGACGCCACCAACTCGGAAAGCGATGGCGAATGCAACATACTTTTCATTTTTCGATCTTGGAGTGGGCATAGGTGCCATCGTGTTCGGGCAAATAGGCTTCCTATTCGGCTATAGGAGCATCTATATCACGGCAGCGGCCTCGATTTTCATTTCAATGATCGTTTATTTATGCATCATCAGGAGCGAGGATAAAATAAAATCAATGGAAAGACGTTGAATGGCTTCAATAGAAGTCATTCTTTTTTTTTGAGTCAGGAGGAACACCACTGGCTTCATTGTTTCATCCTTAATATATAAAAAAATAGGAAATATTTGTTATTATCGAAAAGAGAATATACATAAGATGATAAAGGTCTATTTGAAGGAAGGGGAATCTTGGGATGAATGATTCTTCAAACGAAGAAATGACATTAGAAAGAAGGAAGCTTATTTTCCAAGAAGAGCTGGAGGTTTTATGGGAAAGGCGACTCATCCCTAAATCAGATTATATCCGGATTAGCAGGGCATATAATCGGCATTTCCAATTAGCCCTCCATAAACAAAAGCGCTTAGAGCATGGAAAGAAGAAATCCATCCAAGGACATGAAACGATTGTCGGTGAAAGTGCCGAGATGAAGGTTCAAGATAGCCTGATTGAAGAATCTTCATTGAAATTACGTGAATTTAGTGGAGTGAACGAAACGATAACGAAAGATGAGAAGACCTTGTATGAAACTAATGAATCAGCTTTCGAGGAAAGTCTTGAACCTGTCAAGGAGATCACTGGTAGGAAACCTGTTATTCAAAAGCAGGCCATCAAGCGGGAGAAATCGGTAAAACCGGCAAAGCCGAAGAAAACACCTGAGCAAATCAGGGAACGGAATATCTCCGTCATCCTGCTCACCGGGGTCATATTGCTTCTGTTCGGCGGGTTGATTTTAGCAACTTCCTCATGGGGGGATCTGAATGCGGTCCTGAAAGTTTTCTTCATTGGGATGGTTTCCGTCATTTTTGCAGGAATGGCCTTCATCGCTTCGAAGCTGAAAATTGAACAGACGGCTTTTGCATTCCTGACGCTAGCGGGTTTATTCATTCCGATTACGATTTTATCAGCTTCATATTATCGGATTTTTGGAGAGTACCTTTCACTTAATGGTGGGGGGAGGGGGCTGCTGGGGTTTCTTGGGGGATTACTCTGCTTAGCGACTTATTGTAAGATTGCTGACTATTTTAAGTCGAAAATATTCATTTTCATTTCGATATTCACGTTTGGCATTACCTGCTATTTCGGATTGGCCTTTGTGACTCCTACTATCGAGTGGATGTTTTTAGCGATTGGCATTTTTAATTTAATCCTGTTATGGAATATTGAGCAATTGAAAAATCAAAAAGCATTAACGTTATTCAAACCATTCATTTTTCAATTCATCCAGTTTAAGATCATCGTGGAAGCCTTTGTGATCCTTACATTATTTTCAAGTAACTTGGTGTACTCACTAACGCTGATGGTCTTTTCTATTTTGTTATTAATTTTTTCGGTCAAGTTCCAAAAAAAATATTATGAAATGGCTTTTAGCGCCGTTTTTACGTATGGATATATCCATTTTGTTTTTAACTCATTTTTAAGTGAATACATGGTTATTGCCTTTGCGCTTGTACCAATCATTTTTACTATGCTATCGAAATATCTGGCTAAATCCAAAATGATTAAGCTTTCCAAGAACTTCATGTTCACCGGTTTGATTGAGAGCGGGATCGTTGTCTTATATAGTAACGCGATGGTGTACCAGGAGAACTATGCGCAAATATTCATCGCGCTCATGATAGTATCCGCTCAACTTGTACATGTTTCCCTTCAATCGAGAAATTCAAGCTTCACGTACCCGGCTGTTGTTGTATTCGACTTAGCGTTCCTGTATCTTTTCTTTGCCATGCCAGTCTCTTTTTCTACCATTTTAAATCTTGTTTTCGTTCTTCAGGTCATTCAATATGTTGGAGTATATTTATATAACCGTCACCCAAGGTACAGCCTTTTTAAAAAGAGTATCTTACTTATCTCCCCAATGATCATGTTAGTGATACTCACCAGTAAATTGAGCGAAATGGATTGGCTTGCAGTTAGTGCCGCGCTCGCCATGATCTCTGGGCTTTTCTTCATCACATATATAAAAGACGAATCAAAGCATATGAAGGAAAACACCATATACGGATTTCCAATCACATTAGTACTGGCTTTGGTTGCTTTCTATCCATATTTGTTGGAGAGTTTAGAGTGGGTCCGGTCAAATATAACGCTCAGTGTCTATTTAATGGGGGTTTCACTGATTTCCATCGGTGCAGCTTACACATTTAGAAGGGGTTATCATAAATTCTTTCCTGTTTTTGCTTATAGCTCACAAATTCTTTCCTTCCTTTCCTTGGTATCGATTCCACTCGATTCACTGAAGCCTTTGGAGGAAAGCGGAGTCATTGCCATAGCTACGGCAATAGCCGGTTGGTCCGTCCATATACATCGGAAGCACATATTCTGGGTGCCTGTCGTGATTACAAGTGCCAGCCTATATGCTTCACTCTACGATGTTTTTGATTTGAGTTCAATGGTATTGAAGATTGCGTTTGTGCTGCTAGGCCCTATTATCTTTTTCCTTTTAGGAGAATGGCTTGGGAAATATTCGGGAAAAGGGAAATTGTACTTCCAATATACTAGTCACCTTGCCAATTTACTGGCGATTCCCGTTGGATATTTGCTCATTGTTAATACGGAAAGTTCACCATCCCTATTTGCTGCACAACTGTTGATTTATATGTTGAGTGCTTTAAGAGCACATGTGAAATGGGAAAAATACGTCTTTACGTACCTAGGGTTTTCGACCCTTTTCCTGCAGGTCCATTTATTTTTTGCAAACATGGTACAAATGGCATTCATTACATCAATATCCATGATGATTACAGCAGGACTCATAACCATTCTGTGGTCGGTTTCCAATCAGAATTGGAAAGGCATCATGGAGTATTATCTTATTCCATTCATTCATTTAGGAATAAGCATATCGATATTGGAAACGGCAATCCGTGATTTTCCGCTTAACAGGGAATTGGTATGGGTAGGAGTGATAACTGTACAGTTCTTGTTTGCCTGGTATCTGCTCATGAAAAGGAATTGGCGGAACTATGTTATCGTTCCTCTAAGCCTGGCGTTCATTTTTTATAATATGTATGTAAATACATTACCTTTGGTTATGGCGATAATTGCATTGCTTGTATGCATGACTTTGATGGTGATGGCTAGCAGACGCCATTTCAAAGGATTGGTCAACCAAGAGGAAACGAAGAGAGTCATTGATTATTATCGGATTTTTGGCTTGTTATATCTTTGCACTCTAAATCTGGAAGTGTTTATGAGCGATACAGGTTCTGCAATTTTGGGGATTTTTGTCTCCCTGCTGTTGCCTGGCTACTTCATCCTTATGGGAAGATTCACGATCCATACGAAAGAAAAAGGCATTTATTCGGGAATAGCGGCCATCATCGGACTTTTTCCGTTCCTCAATATCATGGACTTTGCCCATGCACTCCCAATCATCACGAGTTTGGCAGTTCTATTTGGCTGTATGGCAGGAATGCTGTTGTTAAGCAGGCTGTATTCCAGCTGGTTACTCAAGAAAAACGGATCAGGCATCATCAGCTTTGAGCCTTTCAGGATCTATGGTTTATTCTTTTTGATCGATATGAATGTAGAGGTTTTTAATGATACTAAACATCAGTTACTCCAAGTCTTTGTATCGCTTCTGTTAACCGCCTATTTCATTTTCCTGAGAAACTTGACAGCGGAAAAGCCAGAAAGGAAAATCTATTCCAATATTGCTGCACTAGTCAGTCTGTATCCCTTCCTAAACATCGTCGGCTATGCCGACAGCCTATCGGTTGAAATGGGATTGATGTTCCTTTTCGGATGTATGTCAGGGATGCTGCTTTTAAGCCGGCGTTATTTCGATGGTTTGATCAAAAGGGAAGAAACAGGCATTTCCATCGATTCATACAGGATATATGGCCTGCTGTTTTTACTTGCCATGAATAGGGGAATTCCAGTAACTGAAACATCAAGCCAGTTACTCCAGGTTGTCGTATCGCTCTTGATCACGGTTTACTTCATCTTGATTGGAAGTTTCACAAAGGATGTAAAAGAAAAGGGGATCTACGTTTGGCTGACGGGAATTTTCAGTTTGTATCCGTATTGGACCATCATCATGTACGCGGACACATTACAGCCTTTCGTTGGAGCGGCAGTCCTTTTTGGGTGTACGGCCTTGATGGTACTGCTAAGCAGGAAATTCTTTAAAGGCTTTCTTGATAAAGGCGAGGCAGGACTTCAATTGGATTTTTACAGAGTCTATGGTCTGCTCTTTCTTCTTGCCATGAACATGGATGTTTTGACGGGGGGACCAGCACATTTCATTTTGGAATTCCTCGCGGCACTTCTGATTCCGGCCTATTTCATTTTGATGAGAAGCACGACTATAGGAATGTTGGAAAGAAAAACCCAGATGGCTGCAGCGATATTGTTCAGTCTATATCCGTATTGGGTCATTGTCGATTGGCTCACGATACCTCCTGTACTTGAGAAGGAGGTGAATATTCTGCCGCTGTTCATTGTCAGCACCACTCTGCTGAGGAAAATCTTTGTTAAAGGCAAAATCACACAATATATCGAGAGTGGTATTGTTTTCCTCTTGTTTTCAGCCTTGATCATTGATGCAATGGCAGGCAACACCTTATATGATGCGCTCATTATCGGCACGGTGTCATTGTCAGCAATGCTCTTTGGATTCATGATGAAATACAAATCCTATTTCATCGCTGGAACCGGGACCATATTATTCAATGTCTATATGAATACCAATTCGATGTGGGGCGAGATGCCATGGTGGCTGTATTTAATCATCGGCGGAGGGCTGCTTATCGGAATTGCATCTTTCTTTGAATGGAAAAAACAAAAAGACAACCGGACATCGAAGGAGGTTCTTGAGAAAAATAAACAAAGGATAAAGAATTGGTTCAATCGGTGGAATTAATGAAAAAGGAAATTTGGGCAAAATAAAAACGCTTGGGCATACCAAGCGTTTCTTGTGGAGCTCAAGACGAGCAAGAGCTGCATGAAGAACAGCTTGAAGAAGAATCAGAACTGCTGTCATGGGAACCGTTATGCCCCCCATGATCGGCATGGCCGGATCCGGAGGGAACTGTGTTCGATTCATTCCCGAAAATATCTTTAAATTCACTGTCAAAATCATCGGTGCTTGCATAAGTGAAATAGGCAGGAGCGGCGTAGTCCGTCTGGTCGTATGTTTTCCGCCAATTCAAATCTGTCATGGGGCGATTTTCTTTAAATTGGGAAGTGAAAGATTCAAAGGTCTGTTCCGCTTGTATACTTGTCGGATTCCGCATATATTTCTCTTTTAACTGCTCCAGCTCCAACGTTTCAAAATCGCGGAGAAGCGTTTGCCCTTTATCATGTTTGAAAAATTTGCCCCATTTTTGAATGGAATGGGAATCCACCGTAAATAGCTGTACATAGTAAAAATCAAAAAGAGTGCGTTCTTCGGGTTTGAAAACAGATTCTGAATGAGGATGGTGCTGAATGGTACTACCGATGAATGCCTGGCAAAACTCATCATATTCTTTTCTATATTTCAGCATGATATGCCACAACTCATCGATGACTGAATTAAACATTTCAACTTTTCCAAACACTGCAGCCATAATCAAGTAGCGTTTCAATTCCCGCCATGCCTGATTGACCTTTATCTGTGAGTCCCGTGGATGCTTCAAGCGGAATTCAGCATTGACCTTTTCCATATAATTAAAATCCAGTGCTTTATTAAGCTTTTCTATCAATGCTTCTGAAACGATTTCCGTTACATGCAGATTTAAAGTTTCAGCATGGTATTTACGGAATTCATTTTGATAGCGTTCTAATTTAGCCGGTTCACTTAGCCCTTTAACGAAATTGACCAGGAATACAGCAAAAATTGCCGCAAGAATGACATAAAAGAAGGTCATTTTTGTTCACTCCTCTTAATCTATGGATATATTACTTTAATTTTATCTTACATGTTATTGGAAGGGAATGTAAGTTTTTTTGTATGTAATGTTCCATTTACGGAAATCGATTAAGCTGTTGAGGTTGCATGCAAAAACCCTGAAACGGTTTCGTCATTTGCTTGTCATGTAAGGGATTTTCAATCAAAATCAAGCACTTCTAATAATGCCTCATATCTAGTATAGTTAGAGAGGAAAAGGGGTGAAGGCATGTACTTGACAGTAAAAGAGACTGCGGAATATCTATCGATGCCGGAATCTTATATAGAAAGTTTGATCGTTCAAAATAAAATTCGTACCGTTCATGATGGTGAACAGCATTTGATTTTTAAAGATCAGTTTAAAATGCATCTCGAACAGATGGAGAAGTATAAGAAGGAATTGGCGGATTATTATAACGAACCCATCCCCGAAGATATCGATGTGAAGGATGAAGATTAGCATTTGCCAATTTGGCAGATGTTTTTTCATGCAGAAATGGCTTAGGATAAAAGATCGAATTTTCCAGAAGAATATTAATGACGTCTCCTTCATGGGTTTTACTGATCATTCAAATAATTTTGTTGTCAATGGAAGGTAATTGTAGTAGAATTCCTCAATTCCGTGTAAAATAAAAGGTAAAGGAATTATTACGGCAGAACGGTAGTTAGGAGATAGGTAAGTGGTAAAAGAGTATTTGCAAAGCGAAGGTTTTTCAAGGTTAATTACATTAATTGTGTTAGTCCTCTTTTTAATTAGCATCGGTAGTATGGTTAATATCGTGTTATTCACATTTGTTTTCACTTTCCTGATGGGAAGGCTGGAGCAAATTATCATGATTCGGCTGAATAAAGTGATGCATATCAATTCCAAGGTTGTTATAAGCTTTTTATATGTAGTCGTCATTTCTTGTTTAGCCATCGTTCTTTATAAATATCTACCGGTCATTACACTGCAATTCACGGAATTAGTGACACAGATCGTTTTCTTCTTTCAACATCCACCAGATAGCAGGGTCATTCAATACGCCATTAATATAATGAACGAGCTGAAATCTCCGCTCGATCTTCAAACACAGATGAATACACTCTATCTTTATATATCCGATTTCGGTAAACTGGCATTTCAAATTTTCATTTCCATGTTGCTTAGTCTATTTTTCTTATTGGAAAAAGATAAAATCATTCGTTTCACTTCTAAATTCAAGCGGGCCAAATTTAAATCTTTCTTTATAAACTTAAGCCATTTTGGCGTCAAATTCATCAATTCATTCGGAAAGGTGATTGAGGTCCAGTTCTTGATAGCCATCACGAATGCCGTACTATCTGTAACTTTCTTATGGATTCTTGGCTTCCCGCAGTTGCTCGGTCTTGGGATCATGATTTTCTTCCTGGGTTTGATTCCTGTTGCAGGGGTCATCATTTCCCTCATTCCACTTAGCATGATTGCCTATAGTATCGGCGGCATGCCCAAAGTGATTGCTGTATTAATCATGATTGTTGTGATCCATGCAATTGAAAGCTATATTTTAAATCCGAAATTCATGTCGGCAAAAACAAATCTTCCAACATTTTTCACCTTCATCATCCTATTGTTTTCCGAGCATTTCCTTGGGATATGGGGATTGATCATCGGAATACCGATCTTCATCTTCCTGTTGGATATGTTGGATATTGAAGAGGGGAATATGGAAGTTCCATAATTATCATTTGAGCAGCGGCCACGCTAATATGGCTGCTGCTTATTTTTGTTCTATTAAACCTTTTGAAAAATGGCGCTAACTGTTTTCAATATAATATCCATCAATTCGAGTAAAGGGGAAAATGGTCCATCTTTCCCTATTAGAGCATAGTTACGTTTTTGATTTACCGAGTTAATTGATTAAAATTTTATTTTACTAAAGTTATTTATCGACTTTTTATTGCATAAAAAAACAAATAAACGTATAATATTCTTAAAAGAATATACTGAAAGTTCTCTAAAGTTAGATTTATCTGTTTTTTTAAAAAAAAGAGAGTTTACGAGAGAGAAGAGGGGATTATTTTGAAAAAGGTTTCATTTTTAGTGTTTGCCATGGTTGCTTCTTTGTTACTAGTCTTGACAGGATGCGGGAAGGGTAAGGAAGTCTCGACAACAGGTAAAGAAGAAGAGTCCAATGGGAAAACACTCAGGATCGTGACGGACGCCAACTATGCTCCATTTGAATATCTTGAAGGAGATAAAATCGTAGGATTCGATGTTGATTTCATAAATGCCGTGGCAAAAGAAGCGGGTTATGAAGTTAAATTGGAAAGTGTCGGTTGGGATCCGATTTTTGTTGAAATCGAAGGTAAGAGAGCGGATGTCGCCATATCTGCGATTACAGTGAATGACGAAAGAAAACAATCTTATGACTTCTCTGTTCCGTATTTCTTATCCACAAACAAGATTCTCGTTCCTGAGAATAGTGATATAAAATCAGGGGATGAATTGAAAGGAAACGTCATTGCCGTTCAGACTGGTACTACTGGACAGGAAGCGACAGAGAAACTCCTTGGAAAGAATCACAAGGATATCAAAAAATTCGAAAATAATAACCTGGCCATTCAGGAATTACTAAAAGGCGGAGCTTCGGCTGTCGTAGCTGATAATACGGTCGTTGAAGAATATGTGAAAAATAACCCCGATCAAAAACTGAAAGTCGTTGAAGATAGCAAAAGCTTCAATGAGGAGTTTTATGGTCTTATGTTCCCAAAAGGCAGTGAATTGAAATCTGAGTTCGATAAAGCCGTGAATGCCATTTATGAAAATGGGAAATATGCAGAAATCTATAAAAAGTGGTTTGGTACTGATCCAGATATTGAAACCTTGAAAGCACAACAATAAAAACAAATGGATAGGAAAAGATTGCGTAACTTTACGTGTGAAGTTACGCAGTTTTTTTGGTCTTAGGAGGGAAACAAAATGAGTTTTCGCTGGGATATTATTTTTGAATATGCTCCTTTCTTATTAAAAGGAACGTTGCTTACAATTGGGCTGTCGGTTTCCTCCATCCTCATCGGAACTTTTTTGGGGTTATTGATCGGTTTAGGGAAAATCATGAGAAACAAAGTGCTTGCCTTTCCATTTTACTGTTATGTCACGGTTTTTCGCGGAACACCGCTTTTAGTTCAAATCTTTTTAATCCATTTTGGAATTGTGCCCTTTTTTACTGGTGAAACGAATGCAGTAACTGCCGGTGTTATTGCTTTATCTTTAAATGCAGCTGCATATATTGCCGAAATTTTCCGGGCGGGCATTCAATCCATCGATAAAGGGCAAATGGAAGGGGCGCGTTCATTGGGAATGACCCATATCCAAACAATGATACATGTTGTATTGCCCCAAGCTTTCAAACGAATGATTCCTCCGTTAGGAAATGAATTCATCGTATTATTGAAGGATTCATCCCTGCTTTGTGTCATTGCTGCCCCGGAATTGATGTATTGGGGGAAAGCGATGGGGAGTCAGTACTTTAAAGTGTGGGAGCCATACTTGGCGTGTGCCTTCATCTATTTATTCCTGACCCTCATTTTAAGTTTCGTATTAAATAGACTCGAAAGAAGGTTGAAAACAGAATGATCAAGGTGGAGAATCTAAAGAAGTCATTTGGCGATAATGATGTATTGAAAAATATCAATGCAATCGTTTCCCCTCGGGAAGTAGTCGTGGTGATTGGTCCTTCTGGGTCGGGTAAATCCACTTTCCTCAGGTGTATCAATCAACTTGAAACGATAACGGGAGGCCATATTTTCATTGAAGGGCTTGATACGACAGACAAGAAGGTCAATATCAATAAAGTCCGGACAGAAGTTGGCATGGTATTTCAGCATTTTAACTTATTTCCACATAAGACTGTTCTTGAGAATATAATGCTTGCGCCTATAAAGGTCCGCAAAATATCCAAAGAACAGGCTTCCCAAAGAGGGATGGAACTGCTTAAGAAAGTGGGACTTGCCGAGAAAGCAAACGCATATCCGGATTCATTATCGGGTGGGCAAAAGCAACGTGTTGCAATTGCCAGGGCGTTGGCGATGGAGCCCAAAATCATGCTATTCGACGAGCCGACTTCCGCTCTAGATCCGGAAATGGTCGGTGAAGTTCTTGAGGTCATGAAGCAACTTGCTAAAGAAGGCATGACCATGGTAGTTGTGACCCATGAGATGGGGTTTGCAAAAGAAGTTGGAGATCGCGTGATTTTCATGGACGAAGGTTATATTATTGAAGAAAATATTCCAAGTGAGATTTTTAATAATCCCCAGCAGGAAAGAACTAAAGCCTTTTTGAGTAAAGTGCTTTAATTACACGTAAAGAAAAAACCTTCCTTTAAGGGAGGTTTTTTTTCGGAGCATATCAGGGGGCTTCATTTAATATATGAAGCGCCTAAAAGCGATTCAGGGCTTTTACCGAGCACGAGCATACTGATTTTGGCATATCCAATATTTTTAATTTGGGAGAAGGTCTGAAGTAATACCTGGATATTCGGATCATCCTTTAACTTTTGAACTTCCTCTATATATAATCCGATAACGGAGGGCATAACGAATTCAGGGGTGTATTCGTTAGGGTTTTCATCCATGATTAATGTGCCCATAAATTGATATTTAAATTGAAGAGCCCGTGTTAAGGCAACGACATGGAGCAGTTTATTAAATAGTTCGGGGTATGAATATTTAATTTTCTCTAGAGCTGCTTCTGTTGCCTGTAACTCATCGACACTAGATAAAGTGATCATGAATATCTCCTTTTTAGAATATATTGAATCCATCAGCATTTACCGTGCTTTTTACTTATACTAGTCTACCTCCGCCGTAACGCCATGTAAAATGGTTAGATGTTATCATGTGCATAACCCAAATCTATGATAGTGCTTACATCAATCATGATAGATAATTCACTACTCATGAGACAACGCTTCCCTCGTATATTTCAGCCATTCTTTTGCAGCGTATGAAAGGTAATGGTCCTTACTCCATATAAATCCCAAATTCCAACTGATGGAGGGGTTTTTAACCTTGATGGTCTTTACGCGATCATCATGACGGCATAAACTTTCCGGTAATAGAGCAACGCCAAGTTTACAGTAGACCATTTCCTCAATAAAATCCCAGCGTGAGCTTTCCGTGACGATATAAGGAGAAAAACCAGCTTCATTACATGATGAAATGATGAGATCACGAAGGACGTAATCTTTATTGAATAAGATGAATGATTCGTTTTCCAGGTCGGCCAAATCGATTTCTTCCTTACAAGCATGCGGATGGGTGGGATGAACAATCAAGTTGATGTCTTCTTCCAAAAAAGCAAAATGATGAAAATGTGCGGTGTTGGTTGGCAGGACTATTACTCCTATATCAATTAAGTCATTTTGGACGGATTCTTCTATTTTCTTTGAACCATCCTCTATTAATTGAAAGGTAATATTGGGATAGTCTTCGTGAAAACGGCTAAGAATTCGGGGGAAGAAAGAAGCGTCGATGATCGGCGGCAGCCCGATGCGTATATGTCCCTTTTTTAAACCTAATAAATTGTCCATTTCCGTTTCTAAATTGTGAAAGGCCTTATCAATCAATTTTGCCTGCTCTAAGACAACCCTGCCTGCATCGGTCAAGATCAGTTGCTTACGTGAACGATCAAAAAGCTCAACACCTAGCTCGGTTTCCAGGTTTTTAATCATCTTGCTTATGGTCGGCTGGGTAATGAATAAATGGTCGGCAGCACGAGTGAAGCTATTGAAATTGGTTACCTCTATAAAGTATTGCAAATGTTTAATATCCATTGCGTCACCTGTTATCCTCGTTTAAAATTAGTTTCATTTTACCTGTAAAAGGAAGTGTTTGTAAAACAAGATAAGCTTTGCTTGGGGTACATGCACGCATAAATAAGCTGGACTCCAAAGGGGAACCCAGCTTATGAAAGGGCTGGCAAGAGTATCTGCCGTATATTTTATTTGACCAACAAGACGGGCACTGGGGAATGTTGAACGATATAGTGGCTCACGCTGCCTAGGAATTCCTTGAAGCCACTCAATCCGCGGCTGCCCATGATGATAAGGTCACAATTCTGGGATTTTGCATGTTCCAATAAAGTCGTGATGGCTGAACCCTCCACGACAAATGTCTGGGATCCATTCGGGATTTCGGATAAAAGCGCTTCCGCTTTTTTAATCACTTCCTTGCCATACTTGAGCATGGATTCTTCGATTTCCTGAAAGGCATTGCCATATATATTTGATTTGATTGGCAGCGTTACAGCGTGAAGCACCTGGATTTCGATAGCGGGATCCAGCTTCGCTATTTCAATCGCTTTTTCTAAAGATTTAAGTGCCAATTCAGATTCATCATAAGCAACTAATATTTTTGAACATAGCATTGATCGATCATTCCCTTCTTTTGAAGAATATACCCCTAGTATATCAATTTAAATCTTTCATGCAGTTTCATAAATTAGAAATTTTGTGAATATTTATTGAAGTTTACGTTAACGTCAATGTTAAAATAAAGGTAAATAATCCCTTTGCAAAGTGTGGTTTTAACATGTACACCATTTCTGAGTTAGCAAAAGAATTCGGATTGACGACAAGGACCCTCCGTTATTATGAGGAACTGGGTATGCTTAGGCCAAAGCGTACCGAAACGGGAAAAAGAGTTTATGGAAAGAAGGAATATGCACAGCTCAAAATCATAATGCGCGGTAAGAAGTATGGTTTTTCGTTAGTCGAAATAAAGGATATAGTCCTTTTATTCGATAAGGATAGGACAGGCATTAAGCAATTGGAAAAAACGATTGAAACTGCAGGACAGAAATTAAACGAAATCAACGAACGCATTAAAGAGCTGGATGGTTTGAAACAGGATTTTGAACAGGTAATCAAAGGCTTTACCGAAACCCTTCATGACTTGAAAGTGAACGATAAAACAGGCAAGCGGTGAAATTAATCTTGAAAATAGGTTTTGATGATAGTGAGAGATGAATATATATTCTAGAAAACAAATGGGGTGGGAATTTGGAAATTAAAGAAACCATTGCAGTTGTAACAGGCGGGGCTTCTGGTCTGGGAGCTGCGACAGTAAGAAACATCATTAAAAAAGGTGGAAAAGCGGTCATATTTGACCTCTCGGAAGTAAACGGGGCTAAAATGGCTCAGGAATTGGGAGATTCAGTGCTGTTCATTAAAACGGATGTAACTAGTGAGGAAAGCGTATCGGTAGCATTGGATGAAGGAATGAAAAAATTCGGGAGCATCAATACGGTCATCAATTGTGCAGGCATTGCGATTGCAGAGAAGGTCATAGGCAGAAAAGGTATCCATGAATTGAAAGCGTTCTCAAATGTCGTGCAGATCAATTTGATCGGTACGTTTAACGTAATCCGGCTTGCGGCGGAAAAAATGGTCGAAAATGAACCGAACCAAGAGGGGGAGCGTGGGGTCGTTATCAATACAGCTTCGGTAGCTGCCTTTGAAGGACAAATCGGACAAGCCGCATATAGTGCCTCTAAGGGGGGGATTGTTGCTATGACTCTCCCGATCGCAAGGGAGCTTGCCACGAAAGGGATACGTGTCGTATCGATTGCACCCGGTCTATTCCATACTCCGATGTTCGATTCATTGCCTGCAGAAGCTAGGACGTCATTAGGTAAAACCGTGCCATTCCCCCCAAGGCTCGGGTATCCCGAAGAGTACGCTAAACTAACGGAAAGCATCATAACGAATCCAATGCTGAATGGGGAAACCATCAGACTTGATGGGGCCATCAGAATGTCACCCAGGTAAGTGTTAATTCCTTAAGGGCAATTCATTGTATATCTGGAAAAAGGGCCTCCGACAAAAAGAAATGGAGAGGAGAAAACAGATGAAGCATCCATACCTAAGTGAAGATCATGAAATTTTCCGTAAGTCATTCCGTAAGTTTTTAGTGAAAGAAGCAGTTCCCAACTATGAACGATGGGAAGAAGAGAGGATCATTCCCCGGTCATTTTGGGTGAAAATGGGGGAACAGGGTTTTTTATGTCCGGACCTTGGAGAAGATTATGGGGGTTCCGGGGTAGATTGGGGCTTTGCTGTCATAATTAATGAAGAATTGGAAAGAGTCGGTTCTGGTTTCATTGGTTTCGGACTTCACAGTGACATCACCGTTCCGTATATTTCCGCATACGGAAATGAGTCGCAGAAACAGCGCTGGCTTCCTAAATGCACGACAGGGGAAATCATTACGGCCATTGCCATGACAGAGCCTGGAACAGGTTCGGATTTGGCCAATATTAAAACGACTGCCATTTTGGATGGAGATCATTACATATTAAATGGCCAAAAGACATTCATCACAAATGGCATTCATGCGGATTTGGTCATCGTTGCCTGTAAAACGGATCCAAGTGCCGTTCCGAAACATAAAGGTGTTAGCTTAGTCGTGGTCGAAAGGCATACACCCGGATTTTCCAGGGGGCGAAAACTGAAGAAACTTGGCCTGCACAGTCAGGATACAGCAGAACTCATCTTCGAGGATTGCCGTGTTCCAAAGGAAAACCTGCTTGGTGAAGAAGGCAGGGGGTTTACTTACTTAATGGAAAAACTGCAGCAGGAACGCCTTGTGGTGGCAATTTGTGCTCAAACCGCATCTGAGGATATGCTGGCCGATACGATTGAGTACGTGAAGGGCAGGGAAGCGTTCGGAAAATCCGTAAGTCAGTTTCAAAATACACAATTCAAAATCGCGGAAATGGCAACGGAAATCACAATGGGGCGTGCCTTCCTAGATCAATTGATCGCCAAACATATGGCTGGTGAACAGGTTGTAACGGAAGTTTCGATGGCAAAATGGCGTTTGACGGAGACTGCCAGAAAAATATCCATTGAATGCATGCAGCTCCATGGCGGCTATGGATTTATGGAGGAATACAAGATTGCCAGAAGGTATCGGGATGTTCCGGTAGCAAGCATCTATGCCGGGACAAATGAAATCATGAAGAAAATCATTGCTAAGAACCTGGGTCTATAATAAAAGGATGAGAAGGGGAGAGAGTATATGCGGGAAGTGGTTATCGTTGAAGGGATCCGCACGCCAGTAGGCAGAAGGAACGGTGTCTTGAAAGACGTTCGCCCTGATGATCTGGCCGGGGAAGTATTGAAGAAGCTGATTGAAAAGGCGGGCATCGATCCGGCCATTGTCGATGATGTCATTTTAGGCTGTGTTTCACAGTCGGGCGAACAGGCCGGTGATATAGCAAGGGTTGCTGCACTGATTGCCGGGTTTCCGATTGAAGTGCCGGGAGCGACGATTGACCGTCAATGCGGATCAAGTCAGCAGGCAGTCCATTTCGCTTCCCAGGCCATCTTGTCAGGTGATATGGATGTGGTAGTGGCCGGTGGTGTGGAAAACATGTCACGAGTCCCCATGGGGTCTAATTATCAAGGTGCTGGAACAAGCCAAAAGTATATGGACTCGTATGAGGTGATCAACCAAGGTTTGTCAGCTGAGAGAATCGCCGCTAAGTGGGGAATAACACGGAAAGATTGTGATCAGTTTTCCGTTGAGAGTCATGCCAAGGCAATACGTGCTCAAAATGAAGGGCATTTTAACCGTGAAATGATATCAGTAACGGGTACTGATAAAGAAGGAAATCAAATCGAAGTTACGGAAGATCAAGGCCCAAGGGGTGGAACCACGCTTGAAGTACTTGCTGGATTGAAACCGGTTTTTCAAGAAGGCGGTTTAATCCATGCAGGGAACTCAAGTCAGATCAGTGACGGTGCTGCCGCCTTATTATTGATGGAACGCAGTAAAGCCGAAGAACTTGGATTGAAACCGCGCTTTAAAGTGCATACACGGGTTGTTGTCGGGTCAGATCCCACCCTGATGCTTACGGGACCGATTCCCGCCACCCAAAAAGCTTTGGAAAAAGCAGGTCTTACAATTGATGATATCGATATCTTTGAAGTGAATGAGGCTTTCGCCCCTGTACCGATTGCCTGGCTAAAAGAAACGGGGGCAGACCCCAAAAAGCTGAATCCAAATGGCGGGGCGATTGCCTTGGGTCATCCTCTTGGCGGAAGCGGTGCCCGATTGATGGTGTCGATGATCCATGAGTTAGAAAGGACGGGCGGCCGTTATGGGCTGCAAACAATGTGTGAAGGCCACGGCATGGCGAATGCAACCATCATTGAAAGATTGGACTGAAGCCGGACTATCCATTTAGAAACATTCGTAATTCGCACGAAAGTAAAAGCTGAAAAAGGGATGAAGCCGACCATCGGCAGGCTTTGCCTAAACTCTTCGGAGTTGATGGTGGTTACTTGAGGAGGAACATGATATGTCAGTAACGATTAAAAATATCTTTGATCAGACGGTTCAGAAATTCCCCATTAAAGAAGCTATCTACGACGTGAGAAGAAATATCCGCTATACGTACATTCAATGGAATGAGCAGGTGAATAGGTTGGCGGCTGCCCTTCAAGCGGAAGGGGTGCGAAAAGGGGACAGGGTCTCTACGTACCTTTACAATAATGAAGAGCTTGCAACAGCACTCTTTGCCTGTGCAAAAATCGGCGCAATCTTTAATCCAATCAACTTCCGATTAATGCCGGAAGAGTTGGCCTTTATCTTGAACGACGCTGCTCCAAAGGTCGTTTTATTCGAACACGAACTGGAAACGAACGTTGCCGCAGTTGAAAAGCGATTTCCGGAAACGGCTTTTTGGTATATTGATGATGATGTGCCTCGATATGCAAAAGGTTACCGCCAGAAAATGGCCAGTATCTCGTCAAAGCCTGATGAAGTGGACGTTCACGAAGATGATATCTATGCCATCATGTATACGAGTGGGACAACCGGACGTCCAAAAGGGGTCATTCACCTTCATAAAGACATGGTCAAACAATCCGAGATTTTAATAGAGGCCATGAAGTATGAACGCTCTGATATCGGTTTGATCACTGCACCGATGTTTCATTGTGCCGAATTGCACTGTTCCTTTTTACCACGCATACAGGTCGGTGCCGCAAATGTCATATTACATCAGTTTAATCCCAAGAAGGTCATGGAATTGATTGAAACCGAAGGGATCACCAAGTTTTTTGCTGCACCCACGATGTGGAACATGCTCATCCAGGAAAACTTGGATGAGTACAAATTCCAGAGTTTGAAGCTTGGGCTTTATGGAGCAGCCCCGATGGCTCCAACACTTGTACGCGCCTGTCAGGAGAAACTCGGCATCCAGTTCATCCAAGCTTATGGAATGACTGAAATGGGTCCCGCCATCACTCTCCTAATGGAGGAAGATCAAATCAGGAAAGCGGGTTCTGCCGGCAAGGCATGTTCCGATCATGAAATAATCATTGCCCGTCCGAATGACGAAGGGCCATCGGATCCCGAGGATCTGCTGGAACCTGGGGAAACAGGGGAAATCCTTGTGAAGGGTCCGTGTATCATGCAGGGGTATTTTCAAAAAGATAGAGAGACCGAAAAGGCGCTTTACAAAGGCTGGTACCATTCCGGTGACATCGGTTTCCTGGATGAAGATGGATATTTGTGGGTCAAGGACCGGGTGGACGACATGATTATTTCTGGAGGGGAAAATATTTATCCACGTGAAGTGGAAGATACCCTATATGAGCATCAAGGAGTTCTCGACTGTGCAGTACTTGGTCAACCGGATGATCAATGGGGGGAAATGGTGACGGCCTTCATCGTAGCCAAAGACCCAACGCTTGCGGAAACAGATTTAGAAACCTGGTGTAGAAACAGTGTTACACTAGCAAACTATAAACGTCCAAGAAGGTATATCTTCTGTAATGAGCTGCCTCGAAACGCAAGCGGGAAGATTCAAAAATTCTTGCTTCGTAAACAGTTGGAAGAAAATGTTGATGGAAAAAGTTTGGGGAACCTTCTTTAATGCAGGGGACAGTGAAAAGTCATCTAGAATTGCTTGGCATACGAACTTGGAAGGAAGAAATTTAATAAAGACCGTAAAAGATATAGATGAATTATTATATAAATAATAATCCTGTGGAACAAATCAAGTAGAGAGAATAGTTATCCACAACAAAAATGCTGCGTGGTTAGCCTGACATCCCCTTTATCCACATAATCCACAGGGTTATCCAGAAATAACATTATTTTCATGTTAATAAGGTGAGTTATTACACTTATAGTTTGTCAGTATTTTCAGAATATATCCACAATATACACAGGGGTGTGGATAAACCATGCAAATATTGAATATATAAGGGGCTGATTTACAGCCCCTTGGTTTGGTTTATCCTGCTTATTAACGGCGATTATGAGCACGGCGGTCGGCCGCATTTGCCCGGGCTTGTGCCTCGATGTCTTCCTGGTCAGCCAGTTCGGAAGAATACTCAACGTCAAGTCCATCACTCTTCAGGTTTTTAGGAACCTGAGGAAGTTTTTGTTTGTTCTTATCTCGATTATGGTGTATGTTATTTCGTCCCATATTAGAGGCCCCCTAGAATAAAAAATAAGCTGGAGATGATTTCACTAATCATCTCCAGCTTATTTTGTGTTGAGTGGCTGTTCAAAATGTACGGGAAAAAACTCCAAGCTTAACGACGGGATTTCTTCTCGGTATATCCACCAGCTCGATCTGCCTTTTTAAATTCGCGAGCATAAAGAATAGCTTGGGTACTAGTTAAGTTACTTTTCTCTTTATCGTGTTTTTTGAGCAATTAGATCATCTCCATTTCACTTAATATCCCTATTTTTTCCTAAAATGACCCTTTCATACGTGAGAATCTTCTTTCAAGATATTTTGTAAAGCTTCTTTAAGGGTTGGGAAGGAGAAAGTGAATTCTTCCTCTTTAAGTTTAGTGGGAAGGACATTTTGTCCTTCAAGCACAAGTATGCTCATTTCCCCCAGCAGTTTTTTGAGAAAGAGGGGAGGTACGGGTAACCAATGTGGCCGGTGCAGGACAGCTCCTATCGTTTTCCCGAATGTATCCATCTGAACGGGATTCGGTGCCGTAAAATTGACTGGGCCTTCTATCCGCTCATCGTTCATGCAAAAGATGATTGCACGGACCACGTCATGGATATGAATCCAGGAAAGCCACTGATTCCCTTTGCCCATCTTTCCTCCGCCGAATAGTTTATAGGGGAGGACCATCATTGGCAGTGCGCCATCTTTTTCTCCAAGAATCACCCCAAATCTTGTTAGGACCAACCTTTTACAGTAAGAGCGTGATTTAGCCGCTTCCTTTTCCCATAGTTGTACAGTACGTGCCAAGAAATCATCACCAAAGGATCCAGAGGTTTCGGTAAAGGTCTCATCGTCCGAAATACCATAATATCCGACTGCACTTGCATTAATGATGACGGACACTTTATCGGGCAATATGGATATGATCCGGTTCATCTCTTTGGAAGCTTCGACCCTGCTTTCGACAATCCGGCGTTTTCGTTCAGGTGTCCAACGCCCGCTGTTCAGGGATGCACCAGCAAGGTTAATGAAAACATCTAGCCCCGCCAAGTGCTTTTCCGGCTTCGCCTCCTTGGTCAACCAGCCGATATATGTCAAATTAGTCTGTTTTTTAAATTTATCGGGATGACGGGTCAAAATATATATGTCATGATTTTCTTTTAATAATTCATCAATAAGGGCTGTGCCGACAAAACCGCTTCCACCAGCAATGGCTATTTTCATGAAAACCACTTCCTTTCCCTTTCTTTCCTTCACTTTAACATGCCCATGTTCTTTTTTCATTTTTAGACATGCTATATATAGAAATGGTAAACGTAAAGGGGTAAAGTAGGGGTGGGGGTGGATTTATGCCAAACATAACAAAAATAACAACCCAAAAGAAACGTAAAGATCGTTATAACATTTTCGTTGACGAAAAATATGCCTTCAGTGTAGATGAAGAAGTGCTATTGAAATTTCAGTTGAAAAAGGGAAAGGAACTTGATGACCTGCTTTTGGCTGAAATACAATTCCATGACGAAATCCAAAAAGCATTTACCGATGCACTTAATTATTTATCATACCGAATGCGCTCGGAATCGGAAATTCGCCTTTATTTAAAAAAGAAGGAGACGGAAGAGCCGATCATTAAAGAAGCGATACATAAACTATACAGTTTTAACTATTTAGACGACCTTGAATTTGCCAAGGCTTACGTACGGACCCATGTGAATGGAGGCAATAAAGGGCCCACTACCCTTAAGCTCGAGCTTAAGGAAAAAGGGGTGCAAGAAAAGTTGGTTGTCGAGGCATTGAAGGAATACCCCTATGATATTCAGATTGAACATGCAAGGAAACTTGCTGGAAAAGCGGTCAAAAAGGAAAAAAACATTTCCCAACGAGCTTTAAGGCTGAAAGTTGAACAAACCCTGTTACGGAAAGGTTTCCCTAGAGATGTCATCCATGAGGCACTTGAAGATGTGACGGTTGAAAAGGATGAAGATGAACAATGGGATTCTCTTTGCCACCATGCCGAAAAAATGCAACGCCGATATAAAAACCATGAAGGCTTCGAATATGAACAAAAAATGAAGCAGGCATTATACCGAAAAGGTTTTCCAATAGAATTGATTGAGCGTTATCTTTCCAATCCTGATGGGGATTAAGTGCATCAATAGCCAAATCACTAAATTTTGTTTAATATAGAAGTAAATTAATATTTCATTTAAGGAGTCATATATATGAGTGACGTAAGATACAGCAAGTTGACCGCCTATGAACTACAACAGGAAATTGCAGCGTTGACTGAAAAAGCGAGAAAAGCGGAGCAATTGGGAATGATTAATGAATACTCCGTATTGGAACGAAAAGTGACGATGGCCAAGGCCTATTTGTTAAATCCGGATGATTTCAAAAAAGGTGAAATTTATCAAATTGACGGAGATCCCGGAGTCTATTTCAAAATTGATTATATGAACGGCGTATTCGCATGGGGTTACCGCTTAGGTGGAAGCGGTAAGGAAGAAGCACTTCCAATTTCAATGTTGAAATAAAAAGGAACCGGGGAAGTACCCGATTCCTTCTGATGCACCTTTTAATTCGATCGCTCGTTTGATGCTTTCATTCTTTCTTGAGGGTGTGTATTAATACTCCCATCTGCACGCTTTGAAGCATATCTTGCCTTTGCACGTGGCTCGCCTTGGAATTTATTATTGTTTTGGTTGGGGAATCCTTTTTGTTTATTTCGCAAATTTTTCTCCTCCAAGCATCAGATTAAAGAAAGAAGCGTTTCCGCTTACCACTAGTATGGGTATGGGACAGTATAGTTCATTCTGTAAAAATATTGGCAATGAGGTGGTTCTAATGAATGATTACCATGAAAGATTAACCAAGATACTGCTTGAGAAAAATGAACACATCACGTATGAGCAAGCTTTGACTTGGGTGGAATTATTATGGGAAGATTTCGAGGCGACCTATGCAAAGGCTGGGCATGAATATGCCGGAGAAGAAATGACATCGCGCGTTGTAATGACCTGGATTGATAACTACGGAGAGCAATTCCACGAATTCATTGCAAAAAACCCTAAATATAAACAATTATTAAATCAGCAGAATCGAGTGCATTAAAAAAGCTGATTCCAGAGGGGTTCCCTGGAATCAGCTCTTTTCAATATGCAGTGACTACAAAATAATATTCAATTTCTTCTGCAGTTTCGCTTCGCTAAAGATCCAGCCGGTATAAGAATTCAAGATATTCAATTCGCTGTCTAAATGGACCACTGCCACAAACGGGTAATATCCATTGCTGCGATATCTTAAATCGATAAAACGGACTTCATAATATTCTTTTATCTGTTCGATTTCAAAGCGGTAAACCGGAGAAAAGGACAGAAAGGCTGCCAAGTTGATATCCTTCTTGGCGGCTTCGAGAATTTCGCTTTCAGGCAATGGCACTCGATCGAACGTATCCAGAATCGTCACATATCCATTATCGGCCCGTGCCACATAATAATTCTTTTCGGTAATCACCGCAATTTTCCAGCGGTGAAAACGCATGGTCGGTGATAAAAGAATTTTCCTTGCTCCAGGAATTTGCCGTTTGACCACTTTTTTTATAAAAGCTTGTTCCCTGAATCTGGAAATGTAATAAATGACGAGTATTCCGTAAATGGAGAGAAATAAATAGCCTGGAGGAAATCCAAAGCCCCATAAGATCAGGCCGGCAACATGTATTCCAAAAATGAACGGGTCAAATGTATTGATGACTCCTAAAGCTACCCATTTTGACGAAATCGGCCTAAGAGCCTGGGTCCCATAAGCATTAAATATATCCACGAATACATGAAGGAATACGGCTAAAAAGGTCCAAAGCCAAAGATGAAGGTAATTTGCTTCAGGTATGATGGCGAAAAGTGCTCCGCTGATAATCAAGGGCCAAAGTAAAACAGCGGGAATGGAATGTGTGATTCCACGGTGGTTTCGTATATATACAGCGTTATTCCTTAATTTTAAAACAGTGTCAATGTCTGGAGCTTGTGATCCCAATATCGTACCTGCTATGACTGCACTTGCAGTGACTGGGCTCTGCGCAATGACAGGATCTAATGTGGCAAGACCTCCAAGGGCAATTCCCATGACAAAGTGAGTACCTGTATCCAAAAAACTAACCTCCCTGCCACAAATTGAAAAAAATGGTCTTCTCTCATCATACCGTATTTATATATTAACCATCAAATGAATAAAATTTTTACTTTTTTTCGTGCCCGTTACAAATAAATGGATATGAACATGATATTAAAAAAAGAATGACCTACTATAGGTATTCCCATTTTTGATAAGAGTTTAACATCTTTGGAGGAACTGATGTGAAAGAAATAACGATCCCGACAATAGAAAAAATAAAAATCGAAGAATTTCAAAAAGATTTGGTTTCCTGGTTTCTCGAAGAACAAAGAGAATTGCCATGGAGGGAAAATAAGGATCCATACCGTGTTTGGGTTTCTGAAATAATGCTGCAGCAAACGAGGGTGGATACGGTGATTCCTTATTTCAACCGATTTGTGGAATGGTTTCCAACACTTGAGGATTTTGCCAATGCCGATGAAGAGAAAATCCTAAAAGCATGGGAAGGGCTGGGATATTACTCACGTGTAAGGAATCTGCATAGTGCCGTTCAGGAAGTGAAGGCATCCTATAATGGAATCGTACCGGATGATCCCGAGGAAATTTCAAAATTGAAAGGTGTCGGCCCATATACAGCCGGTGCGATTCTTAGTATCGCATACGGCAAGCCGGAGCCAGCCGTTGATGGAAACGTCATGCGCGTTTTATCAAGGATATTGATGATATATGAAGACATAGCAAAGCCAAAGACAAGAAAAACATTCGAAGCTGCCGTAAGAAAGCTGATTGATCATGAACATACGTCTGCCTTCAATCAAGCCTTGATGGAACTTGGTGCATTAATCTGCACACCGGGTAAGCCTGCCTGCCTATTATGTCCCGTTCAAAGTCATTGTCTAGCATTTGAATCCGGAGTTCAGTCGGAATTGCCGATAAAAATTCAAAAGAAAAAAACGCGGGATGTACCAATTGTAGCTGCCGTTTTAACAAATGAAAAAGGTGAATATTTGATTCACAAGCGAGCATCAGCAGGATTGCTTGCAAATCTTTGGGAATATCCGAACTTCGAAAACCATTCATCCCTTTTGCATAAGCGTGAATTCTTCGAGAGTCGGTTTCAGGAAATGTATGGCGTCAAACCTGAAATCACTGAATCACTTGTGAGGATTGAACATGTTTTCTCGCATCTCGTTTGGAAAGTGGACACATATATCGGAGTGGTCAAAAAGGGCATCAGTGAAGAGACACTAAGAGAACAGCAACTTAAGTGGGTGAGTGAAGCAGAGATGGAGGAGTTTGCATTTCCGGTTTCCCACCAAAAAATGATGAAGGCGTATAAAGAAAAAGAACGAATTGAATAAATGCTCTCAATTGATATTATATGGTAATATAAGGGTATTGAGGGGGGCGCGGAAATGAGGATACTCATTCAAGCATTCATGGGTTCAGTCATCATTCATGCTTTATATTTTGGGAGTGCGATAATGGTTGGGTCCATAAAAACGAGCCGATATAAACCGGACATTGAAAATGCATGGGAACAAGTAGGGGCACTTCAGAATGAAACGGTATTCGGTAATGTAATTTCACCTTCTTTATATTCGTTAACATTCTTTGGGACAGCTCTGATTTGCGCACTGGCTATAACCTCTTATAATAAAATTATGATTAAAAAAAGGCGCTATTGATTTGGGAGCATGAAAGAGGATATCCGCTTAGATATCCTCTTCCTTTTGTTGATTTTCAAAGCCATATCCGTATAAAATCAATCGTAAAGGGTTTTCGTTCCATGAGTATAATCGGCTTCCTGCCTGTTGAGTCCGCCTCTATTTTCAATTTCTTTGACGATTTCGCTATGGATACTCTGTCCTTCTTGGTTTAAATAAGGTACCATTTGTTGAAGGGAGTGATGAAAATAGGCAAGTTCGCTATTTTCCCAATCCGATTTTTTCATCATCGACAACTCTGTCATATCGCGTCCAACATACATAACAGTAACACTCCTTAAAAAATGATTTTTATTACTCTGTGTTTACTCAGAAAGGATGAATAAACAAATGGAACAAAAAGTGGCACTCGTTACAGGTAGCAGTAAAGGTTTAGGCAGAAGCACGGCAATAAGGCTTGCAGAGGAAGGTTACGACCTCGTTATTAATTATGCCCGGAGCAAGTCAAAAGCATTAGAAGTGGCAGCTGAAATTGAAGCATTGGGGCGTAAAGCCCTTGTAGTTAAGGCGAATGTCGGTGACGTTGCGAAAGTGAAAAGCATGTTCGAGGAAATCGATGCGTATTACGGGCGTTTGGATATTTTCATCAATAATGCGGCCTCAGGTGTGCAGCGTCCGTTAATGGAGCTGGAGGAATCCCATTGGAACTGGACCATGGACATCAATACGAAAGCCCTCCTTTTCTGTGCACAGGAAGCGGCGAAATTAATGGAGAGGAACGGCGGGGGGAAAATCGTCAGCATCAGTTCACTAGGATCCATTCGCTATTTGAAAAATTATACAGCTGTTGGAGTTTCCAAGGCTGCGCTTGAAGCCCTGACAAGATATTTAGCGGTCGAATTGGCTGCAAAAAATATTTGTGTCAATGCCGTTTCAGGCGGTGTGATCGATACAGATGCCCTGAAGTCTTTCCCGAATCGGGATGAAATGCTTGCCGAGGCGGCAGAACAGACTCCGGCTGGACGGATGGTCGAGGTGGAAGATATGGTGAATACCATCCTGTTTTTAATTTCCGATGGAGCCAGTATGATTCGTGGACAAACTGTAATAGTTGATGGAGGCATTTCATTGCTTGTTTAATGTTATTGGAAAAATTTAAATGTTTTTAGTTGGATAACACTCCTGGATAATGGTTATCTTATTATCGTGGAGGTGATATCAATGGCTAAAAACATGAATAAATCACAAGCAGGTACTAATGCTCAACAAGTGAGACAACAAAACGCGCAATCTCAACAAGGTCAAGGCCAATTCGGCACAGAATTTGCTTCTGAAACTAACGTTCAACAAGTGAGACAACAAAACGCGCAATCTCAACAAAAAAAAGGTCAAGCACAAGGCCAATTCGGTACAGAGTTTGCTTCTGAAACTAACGTTCAAGAAGTGAAACAACAAAACCAAAAATCTCAAAGCAATAAAAGCCAAGGCTAATTGCCGATTAAAAGCATCCTTCTTTTGAAGGGTGCTTTTTTTTGCCTTTCATTGGTGTCGACAAATGTTTCGTCGTATTTACATATTATGTCAAAGGAAAAAACGGATAAAAATAGAATATACATACTATAGAAAAAATACAGATTAGGAAGGTGCATTCATGGAGGAATTTAACCGGCTTATAAACAACCAGTTGAAAACGATGGATAAGCTTTTACTTTTACAATCCGAAATCGAAAGATGCCAAGATATAGAGAAGCAACTCCTTGCCCTGGAAGAGGAGAGTGAAGCAGTCACCATTCAGGAAGAGATTCAACTCAAAAAGCAGGAATTGAAAAGTATCCATGATATGTTCGAGAAGCAAACGGAAGAAGTCATCCGTTATTTTCAGCAAGGACAGGCTGCCATACGATAAAGAACCGGCTAATTTCTTAGTTAAAATGGGTGGATGGTCAGACTTTTTCGACTTATTTACACATTTTCACTGGGAGATTAGCCACTTTTGTTTTAAATTTATGAATAAATCGCTATAATATAGGAATATAGGGTAAATGGAAAAAAGTATATATTTTTAAATACACACAACACTGCAAACGGAATAGGGCACAGTACGCTGTCAGGGTGTCTATAGAAAGTAGGGAGAGATAAATGGGGATTGTTCCTGCCGAAGGAGGAAAAATCCAAATCCATAGCTATAAACATAATGGACATATCCATCGTATCTGGGAAGAGACGACCGTTTTAAAAGGGACCCAAAATCTGGTGATAGCAGCGAATGACCGTACTATGGTAACGGAATCAGATGGAAGGACCTGGATTACGAGAGAGCCGGCGATTTGCTATTTTCATTCAAAGTATTGGTTTAATGTTATTGGTATGTTGAGAGAGGACGGGGTTTATTATTATTGCAATATCAGTTCGCCGTTCACATACGAATCGGGAGCATTGAAATACATTGACTATGACCTGGACATTAAAGTATTCCCAGATATGACGTTTAATTTGCTGGATGAGGATGAATATGAAAGGCATCGGAAAGAAATGAATTACCCGGATGCCATCGATTCAATATTGAAACAGAACGTAGACTATTTGATTTATATGATACGCCAGCGAAAAGGACCATTCTCCGCAGAGTTTATTGATAGTTGGTATGAACGCTTTTTAACCTATCGATGATAGAAAGGGCCTGCTGCATAATTGGCAGGCTTTTTCATTATGTATCGTGCCTACCATCTGGTTCAATCCTTCAAGAATGCAGGAACCATTACACCTCCTATAAATGGTTATGAAGGTTATTGATGAAATCCTTTTGATAGTTAATCATCGAAAAGGAAAATATAATTGAATGGCGCATATAAGATATAAGATTCCAAATTGACAGTTTGGATTTAATGATTCAGAAAAGGAGGAAATCCGTGGGGAGCATTAAGAGATATTTGCAATTCGTCAAACCATATAAATGGCAGATAATCGGGACGGTACTGATTGGATTGCTAAAGTTCGCCATTCCGCTTTTGCTTCCATTGCTCAGTAAGTATATTGTGGATGACATCATCGGAAATGGTGACCTGTCCAAAGCCGTGAAGTCCGAACGCCTTTTATGGGCAATGGCCATCATGATATTCATTTTCGTTGCAGTCAGACCGCCGATTGAGTATTACCGTCAATATTTCGCTCAATGGACCGGAACGAAAATCTTATATGATATTCGTAATGATTTATTTACTCATATACAAAAACTGAGTTTTAAATATTATTCCAATACAAGGGTGGGCGAGGTCATTTCAAGGATGATCACGGATGTGGAACAAACGAAGAACTTTGTCATCACGGGTCTGATGAACCTTTGGCTCGATATCGCAACGATCATCATAGTGATAGTCATCATGTTTACGATGGACGTGAAGTTAACCATTGTATCGATCATCATGCTTCCATTTTACGCATTTTCGATCAAGCATTTCTTCGGCAAGCTGAGAACCTATACAAGGATTCGGTCCCAAGCGTTGGCGGATGTACAGAGTCACCTTCATGAACGAGTTTCAGGGATGTCAGTCATCAAAAGCTTTGCAATAGAAGACAGGGAACAGGAATTGTTTGCGAAGCAGAACAAGAATTTCCTTGATAAGGCCCTAAAGCATACGAGCTGGAATGCTAAGTCATTTGCTGTCGTCAATACGATCACGGATATTGCCCCCCTGCTCGTGATAGGATTTGCCGGTTATCAGGTCATTCATGACCAATTGTCACTGGGTACCATGGTTGCTTTCGTCGGCTTCATAGACCGGCTATATAATCCCCTCAGACGTTTAGTTAACTCTTCGACGACAATGACCCAGACATTGGCGTCCATGGACAGGGTTTTTGAGTTTGTGGATGAGAAGTATGATATCGATGACGAACCAGGGGCGAAAGAGCTGAAGCATGTGGATGGCCGAATAACCTTTCGGGATGTATCGTTTGCTTATGACGAGAAAGAGGCACCCGTTTTGAAACATATAAATTTGGATGTCAAACCAGGGGAAACCATTGCACTTGTCGGGATGAGCGGAGGCGGGAAATCCTCGATCGTCAGTTTGATTTCCCGTTTCTATGATGTGTCGGAGGGAAGGGTATTATTGGATGGGACGGATATCCGTAAATATCAAGTCCGCAGCCTAAGAGATAAAATAGGAATGGTTCTACAGGATAATATCTTATTTAGTGAATCGGTAAAGGCCAACATCCTTATGGGACGGCCCGATGCAAGTGATGAAGAAGTAGTTGAAGCGGCAAAGGCGGCGAATGCCCATGACTTCATCATGGGTCTAAAAGAAGGATATGAAACGAAAGTCGGGGAGCGGGGCGTTAAATTATCCGGAGGCCAAAAGCAGCGGGTGGCCATTGCGAGGGTATTTTTGAAAAACCCGCCAATCCTTGTTCTCGACGAAGCCACATCCGCATTGGATTTGGAAAGTGAACACTATATCCAGGAGGCGCTGGATATTTTGGCGAAAAACCGGACCACCATCATCGTGGCCCATCGGTTATCAACCATCACCCATGCCGATCGGATCGTTCATATCGATAATGGGGAAATTACGGAAATGGGAAAACACGAAGAACTTATGAAAAAGCAAGGGCATTATTACAACCTATTTCAAGTGCAACAATTGGATGCTTAAGGAGAAAAGGAAAAACAATATACAAAAGAAGACCATTCCTCTAACGGGAATGGTCTTTCTTTTTCTTATTCGAACCGGTGGATAAACGTTATGAAATCCTTTTTTCATGCAGCGTTTTTTTTCTGTCAGGAAGGAATTGCAGAAGATGCTTCATTCCCTCAGGCAAGGCGATGCCGACGATGATCAAGCACATCCCGAACCATTGCAGTGACGTAACCTGCTCATTCAAGAAGATGACGGAAACGACCATCGCTGAAGGCAGCTCCGCTGCACAAAGAATCGTTCCAAGCCCGACACCCACTTTCGGCAAACTGACAGCAAAGAAAAAGAAAGGAACTAAAACACCCAAAGTGCCGAGCAGCAGACCGTAGTACCATAGGTTCGTTTGGACAAGATTCGTCACAAGTGTGACGGGGTTAGTCGTGAATACAGCAGTCAGCATACCACCCGTTGCAATGAAAAACAGCCGTTTCATTGAAGATTCCCCAGCTGCGAATTGAGAGTTGCAGTACATATACAGTGCAAAAAGCAACGCAGACAATAGACCGAACAATACGCCTTTTAGGCTTAGGCCGGATAGAGGCTGACCAAAGATCGCGCCTGCTAATAATGTTCCGATGAAGAGAACGAAAATGGCAATGAGTTTATTTTTATCCGGGCGTCTTTTATTTATGAAACTTTCAATGAGGACGCCTATCCAGGTAAATTGAAATAAAAAGACAACGGCAATCGAAGCGGGAAGCTCGGATACGGAAACGGCATATGCCTTTCCGACGAAAGTGGACATCATGCCTGTGATTAAAAGTAATCCGGCACTCTTCCATGAAACTTTATATTTAAACGTAAAAAGAAATAACACGGAGACAATCAGCCAACCGACGAGGTATTGGCTGCCGACCAGTTCTCCAGAAGAATGGCCATCCATGAATCCAAACTTCATCATCGTGGATAATGTGCCATATGAGATTGAACCGATTAAGACCATTATGGAATACTTCAAAAGTTGCATGTTTTTCACCCCTGTAAAAATAAAAATCGCCACCTGCCAAAAAGGCAAGTGACGAACGAAAAAAGGAAATCCTTTTAAAATTCCGTCTCTCAACAAAAGCTGAGTTTAAAAAATTGTTTGT
Organism: Peribacillus simplex; assembly: GCF_900156045.1. GTDB lineage: Bacteria > Bacillota > Bacilli > Bacillales > DSM-1321 > Peribacillus > Peribacillus simplex_D. Next base: position 303,446 of record NZ_FTMX01000007.1, read on the forward strand.
GTTGCATTACCTTAGCTTAAAGTCTTTGTGAATATTTGTCAACCAGAAATATAAGTTAAGCCTGCAGTCGATCTTTAAGCTAAAGGCGGCGGCAGAGGTCGAAAATGTTTCTTTCATGCATAGTAATTGAAAACCCCCAAAGAGGCGAATAGCCGAATGGGGGGATGTGTTTCAGTCACGATTTTCCTGGAAGTCTTCCAATGTACCACGATATTCCGCGTCTTTCATTTTACGAAGATTAGGCTTTTTTTCTGCAGGTGGCTCATCATTTGGCGTTTGATTGTGAAGCTTGGAAAGAGCCAAACGATAATCCTGATCTTTCATTTTCAACTCATCATTGTCTGTTGGGGAGATGATTTCGGTAACGGAATCATCTGCCGAAGAGGAAGAGAACTCTTCCAATGAGTTCTCTTCCTCGACACCCGGCGGCTTATCTACAGGTGATAAGGCTTTGATATTGAAGGTGATCAAGCCCGTAACCGCTATTATGGCAACGATGATAATTAGAATTATGCCCATTGAATCAAGCCTCCTAGAGCTCGTTTATGAATGAACGGGTGACATGGGCTACCCGTTTTCCTAATGCTTCTCCAAGCTGCAAATCATTTTTGGTGATGTTGTCATCCACACCGGGCGGACAGCTTATCCCCACTCCATAGTAGGAACCATATAAGGCGTTTTCCGGGACAGTACCGGGTAAGCCCACAATGATCATGCCTTGATGAAGCATTGGGGTGATTAAGTTTAGCATGGTAGCCTCGAGTCCGCCATGTACGGTGGCCGTCGTACAGAATACAGCCCCCACTTTATTGATCAGCGCACCTTCCGCCCATAGATACCCAAGTTTATCAATCCATGTTTTCAAACTCGAGCTAATGGTGCCGAAATGACCGGGACAGCCCCAAATGATTGCATCCATTTCCTGTAGCTTATAAACATCGGCCTCGTTTACATGGTCAATGAGAACCTCAGCCCCAGGAACCGCAGCGGCTCCTTGAGCTATTGATTCGGCAAGTGCTTTCGTATGGTTACCTTCACTGTCGTAAACAACATAGATCTTCATTTTTATTCCCCCATTTAGTTAAACCGATTTTTTTACTGGTGAAGGAAGCAAAGGTACATCCAAATGTTCCTGTTTATCTTTCTTCATTGCTTTGTCCTTCCGAACGTCACGCAAAAACAGTGAGAGAACGATTCCGGCAATTGCGAAGCCCGTTGCCCAAAAGAATGCATCATTGATTCCCATCACATTCGCTTGACCCTGGATTTGTGAAGAAATCAGCGACATGGCCGTTTCCTGTGCTTGTTCACTAGTTTGATTCATCGTACTCATGATGGATTGGACGATTGTTTGGAAGTTCTGAACAAAACCGGGATCACTCGTACTCATTTCCGTTCCTAAAGCAGTTCCATGGAAAGAAGCACGGGTAGTATAAATGGTCGTCACGAAGCTCGTACCAATGGCTCCGGTAACTTGTTTCAGCGTATTGCTCATTGCCGTACCATGTGTATTCAAATGTTTAGGAAGCTGGTTCATCCCAGCAGTCATGATCGGCATCATCAGTAAAGACATTCCAAGTGCACGGATGGCATAGATGATGACCAAAGTCGAATAAGTCGTTTCCGTAGTCAAATTAGCAAATTCGAAGGTTGTGACAGCAGTGATCGCTAAACCAAGAAGTGCTAATGGACGAGGACCAATTTTGTCAAATAATGCTCCTGAAATGGGTGACATCACCATCATCACAAGGGCTCCGGGTAACATCAATAGACCGGATTGAACTGGTGTGAAGCCTCTTAAAGTCTGCAAATATATTGGCAATAAGAATATCCCGGTAAACATGGCCACTGTGACGATGGCGGAAATGATATTCGATAATACGAACATGTCATACTTGAATACACGGAAGTCGAGCATAGGTGTTTCCGATTTTAGCTGTTGAACCACAAAGAGGGTCAATAGGATCAGCCCGATGATGATCGTTCCCAGAACGATTGAATCCGTCCAGCCTTTGGAACCTGCTTCACTGACACCGTATAGTAATGATGCAACACCTAGCAAGGATAAAGAGGCGCCCAATAAATCCAATTTGATTTTCTTTGGTTCTGCTACATTATGCATGCTTAAAAGGGCAAGTATTATGACTATCATGCCTAATGGCACCATTGCGTAGAACATAACCCGCCAGCTATATTCCTGAATGACCCAACCTGATAAAGTCGGGCCGATGGCAGGGGCAAACATAATGGCCAGTCCGAATATCCCCATTCCTTTCCCGCGCATTTCCGGAGGGAAGATGAAAAGGATGATCGTCATGACCAATGGCTGGAGGATCCCGCCGCCAGCCGCCTGGATCAGCCGTCCTGTAAGGATGACGGGGAAATTAGGTGCAATGCCGCAGATGAATGTCCCGACAGTGAATAGCAACATGGCAGCAAGGAATAAAACCCGCGTGCCAAACCGTTCTATTAAAAAAGCGGACAGTGGGATCAAGGCTCCATTCACGAGCATGAATCCAGTTGATAACCATTGAATCGTAGTCGCAGCTACATTGAATTCTGCCATCATCCTCGGCATGGCGACACTAAGCAGAGTTTGATTCAAAATGACCATGAACAAACCTAGCATTAAGATAATTAACATGGGGGCAAACTGTTTCATTCCCTTGTTTTCATTTACTGAGATGGTTTGAGAAGCCATTTATTGAAAAGCCTCCTTTCTGTATAACTGTGTAGCCGGTTTATTTAGTTGAAATTTTCACTTCTGCGTTCATTCCAGGCAGAACTTTATCGGATGGTGCTTTGATGGAAATTTTAACTGGTACTTTTTGAGTGACTTTCGTATAGTTTCCGCTGCTGTTTTGATTGCCCATCACTGAAAAGACAGATGTTGTGGCATAACCGATCTGTTCCAATGTACCTTCGAAAACAGTATCGGGATCTCCGTCGATGATAATATCGACGCTGTCACCTTTTTCGATATCCTTCAATTTATTTTCCTCAATATTAGCCGTTATGGACAGATCATCCATATTGATGGTCTGAGCTAGCGTTTGACCCGCTTGAACAAGCTGCTCATCATGCACTTGTGTTTTAACGATTGTACCTTGTGCTGCTGTTTTTACTGCTTCTTTTCCATCTAAGGTGGTTACATTGGCAACTTGGTCATTCTTACTTACATTGTCTCCTTCGTGTAAGTCCCAATCTGCTAATTTACCGGCAGCGGGGGCAACGATGGTATATAGCTCTCCCGACACTTTCGCTTCATCCGTTTTAATGAAATTCGTGCTTTCATAATAGTAATAAGCCCCACCGGCTAATACCGCTACTATAATAACCAAACCAATGACATTGATTAAAACTAAACGTCCTCTATTCACTTGTTTCGCCTCCAAAAATATTGATGATGTATTCCCTTTGATTAACGTTCATTAGCTAGAAATGATACCGCCTCCTATTCTAATGTTTATTTATTAATTTTAATAAATATTAATTTTCGTAAGTATTAATATTATAAGTAAAGAGTTTACCAGTTTAATTATTTTTTGTCATGTAATTTATTCGGAAAAATAGTGGGAAATAAATACAGGGAAGTGGTGAAAATTTGAATTTTTTTTATTTTTAAGGATATATGGAAAGTTAATTTGACAACGGAATGTCATTTAATTAAATTTAAGAGGTAGGATTGTCCTATATAAGGAGTGAGAAGGCTGGAATTTAAATGGGAAGTAACTAATAGTATAGAAATGCAGATTTTTCGGATTAGGAAGAAGCTTAGGGCCATCGTAGCAAAAAATCTTCAGCCTTATGGATTAACGTCGCCGCAGTTTTTCATATTATTGATATTGAAAAAAGAGGGGTCGATCAAATCGACCAAGCTGGCTGACTTCTTAACAGTAAAGCCAAGTGCGATTACCGTATTTGTAGATAAGTTGGTCGAAATGGATTATGTGAAACGGCAGCCCTCTGAAAAGGATCGCAGAGTCATCAATCTTGAATTGAAAGAGGCAGGGGAAGCGATTTTGGGGAGAGTCCTTGCGGATCATAACCAATTGATGGGCAAGAACTTCAACTCATTCTCAGAAGATGAGCTGCAGGATCTTTTGCAGAAATTGGATACGATTGAAAAGGCTGCTGATAAGAACCTTTTGGATGATTGAATGAGGGGCCTGCTCGAAATAGAGACGAAAAAAGACGGTTCCCGGGAACCGTCTTTTTTTAATCTTCTACATACTGGACAGATAATTCGTTATCTTCCTTATGGAAGGACTGGAAGCTGACGATCAGCTTTTCAAGATGTTCCAATTGTTCGTCATATTCTATGACTGCAGAAATCAATGGAACAAGGCGAGCAGAGAGATGGCCCAGATTATCATGCATTTCGTCCACTTGATTTTGCTGTTCGAAAAAGTGGGCGAGCAGCTCTTTACGACTTAAACAATCCTGGTCCCAATCTTCAATCTCCTCGATGGACTTGATTTTTTCGATATGAAGTAATATCAACTGTTCATGCTTGCGGATCAATGAATCAAGCTGCTGTAAGATGCTCCGTTGGAAATCTTCAGGCATTTGATATACTTCATTCTCGAATTTATGGACTCTCTTCAAGGTTTCAAACGCTTTTTTTGTCGTTATGATCATCTGCCGATAAACGACAAGCTTTCTTGCTTTAGCTACACTGTTCTTTTTGAAATATTCCCGTTCCTCTTTGTACATGGAATAGATATGTTCCAGATCGAGTAACTCCGCCTTCAATCTGCTGATGTCTTTTTTCAATAAAGTGTGTTCTGTAGCATGCCTTGTGCTGATTCTGATCCATTTCAAGATGTCTTCCGTTACATCTGTAATGCGTGTATAAAGCTTTGCTTCGTACTTTGGAGGAATGAAAACCAGATTCACGATGAACGAAGAAACGATTCCAAGCAAAACGGATGAGAGACGAATAAAGGCAAAATTCAGGAAGTCCCCGTCCTGGCTTTCCATGATGGCAATGACCGTCACGATGGAAAGGACAATCGTTTTATCCATTTTCAGTTTTAAATTGATGGTTATGACAACCATTACGGCAAGACCGATTATAAAAATATCATTTCCGAACAACAGAACGAAGGAGACAGCAACCAATGCGCCGATGATATTTCCTTGAATTTGCTCCAGCACCGTTTGATATGAACGGTATATGGTCGGCTGTATTGCAAAAATTGCAGCAATCCCAGAAAGGACAGGAGCAGGAAGATTAAGCAGTTCCGATAGATAAAGCGCTAAAACAATTGCTATTCCTGTTTTGAGAATGCGGGCACCAAACTTCATATATGGGTTAATCCTTTCTTTGTGTTGTAATGGATCGTGGTAAGAAAAGGCTCTATTTATATATAGGCTTATGCTTAAAGTTGTATTCTAACTTATTTGTTAGTACTTTACACTAAAATAAGAAGATGTAAACAAAAAGTAATATACAGGATTTTCCTAAGAGTTACAATAGCTAAAATCAAGTTTAATATATAAAGAAACGATAGGCAATTTCTTGATTGCTTTCAACTGTGTTTTTCCATAGTTTGAAGGCCCTCCAAGAGGTATATGATAGGAAAAGGCTGATGCTCGAATTGAAAAGCATCAGCCTTTACTAATATATTTTCGGCATCACTCAGTGGATACGGCAGGATCCGCCTGTTCTTTAACTGGAACGACCTGAAGGAAGTGCTGTTCAGGATTTTGAAGCAGTGTCTCTAAAGAGGCCGCTTCTTCGGGTTGGCCATGATCTTTCAAGAGGGCCGTGTATTTGCCCATAAGTTCGGCCACATCCTGCTGGCCTTTTGTGGAAAGGGGCTCAATGGAAATCTTTGCCCCTTTCGCAACCCGTTTCTTAATGACCTCTTTGGTTAATCCAGATTCGGGCTGTTGCCGTAAATAAACGACACCGCCTGTCATCCCTGCGCAAATCCATGGACCAGGATCACCCAGAACTAAACCTCTTCCATTTGTCATGTATTCAAAAGCGAATCCCTTAATATTGGAAGTTACTGCAATATTACCGTTTTCCTTTTCAGGAAGCGGTTGTTTCAATAATCCCCCAATGATCATATCAGCTCCGGAAAGCCGGATTCCCGCCCTGGCATCGGCATCGCCTTGGGCAATGAGGAGACCATGCTGTGCACCGTAACCAAAGCCTTTACCGACGGAGCCATTGTAGAACTTCCCATCTTTTCCTCGAGATTTAAAGATGGCAATATTACCGCCAATCGATGTTTTGCCAATGCCATCCTGGGCACCGCCATTCACGCTGATTGAAATTCCCTCCGTATTGTATGCCCCAAGTCCATTACCCGGGATGGAACCATCCTGGTAGGATAGGTGAACGGGAGGAAGTTTTTTGTATGATCCATCCAATCTGCCCCTAACGCGGTGACAGGACACCCTGCTGCCGAGTACACGCTGCTCGGAAGTGATCGAGCTATAACTTCGGGATTGCTGCAGATCATCTACATGCGAATCAAGATATTCAGCGCCAACGGCTACCTGCATGGAGCCTTCATTCAAATATGCCGCCGTTTCTTTATGGGAGAACGGTGTTATATCCAGGTTTTTCAATAAATAGGTTAAATCCAATGATTGTTGACCTTTAACTTGCTGTAGCAAATCGGAACGTCCGACGATATCCTGAAGATTCTTCACCCCAAGTGATCCGGTCAAAGATTTGAGTTCTTTTGCAAATGCACTGAACATGTTCGTTAATCCTTGAACGGCTAAATCAAATTTTCGTGGAACAAAACGGCGCAGCCCATGTTCTTTCGCCTGTGCTTCCGATTCAATTTGGGTGGCGATTCCCACATGGCAAGTATCAAGGTGACATCCGCGGCATGTTGTACAGCCGACGGCAATCATCGATAGGGTCCCGAAACCTACACGGTTTGCACCAAGCAGCATTACCTTCAATACATCCATCGAGCTTTTTAACCCACCGTCAGCCCAAATTTCAACATTCTGTCGGATACCTGACTCAAGCAGTGCATTATGGGCCGCTTTTACACCAATCTCAACTGGTAGACCGACATGTGCAAGTGCATGGATCCTGGCAGCACCCGTTCCGCCATCAAAACCAGACAGCGTTATGATATCGGCCCCCGCTTTTGCAACGCCGACAGCAATCGTACCAATGTTTGGAACGACTGGTACTTTGACGGCAACTTTTGCTTTGTCATTTGCCGTTTTTAGCTCATGGATCATTTGCGCCAAATCTTCAATTGAGTATATATCATGGTTATTGGAAGGGGAGATCAAATCGGAACCGATTGTTGCATTTCGGGCTTCTGCGATTTTCGCTGTGACCTTGGAACCGGGAAGGTGACCGCCTTCACCAGGTTTTGCCCCTTGCCCAATTTTAATTTCCAATAGATTTGAAGAGTTCAAGAGCTCTGCGTTGACACCGAAACGGCCGGAAGCGATTTGCTGTCCGCGGGATTTCGGGTACTTGCCCAGCATATCCTTTATCTCTCCGCCTTCACCATTCATGCTGATCATGCCTAACCTCTCGGCAGCTTCCGCATAGGCCCGGAAAGCAATCTCATTTTGTGATCCAAAGGACATGGATGCTATGACGAACGGCAATTCCTGTTCGCCGACCGAAAGACTGACTTCTTCAGAAGGGATGGAAGCATCTGAAGTTTTTAATGATGTCAAGTGGCGGATCGTCGTAGGATTGGATTCTTCCTGTTCGGTGATCTTTTCGCGATAAGCATCATAGTCCCCGGTTGAAGCAACCTCTCCAATTGATTTCCAAATTCTAGGGAAAAGATGGAAGGTCTTACCCATCCGTTCTTTTTCATTGCCGTAATCTTCCGCCCGCTGGATGGCATCTGCCTTGATTTTATCAAAATTATAGTCCAGATCATTGGATCCAAAGAAGTTAGCCACATTTAAATATTTCGCGATTTCCTCATGTAAACCGATGCTTGAGAAAAGTCTTCCATAGCCGCGCAGCTCATGAATGCCAATGGTCGAGATGACTTTTTCAAGCCCTTTCGTCAAGGAGTTATATAGATTGGTAATCCCCTTGATGTCATCTGAAGATAAGGAAAGGAACATATAATAGGGGCTGATTAAGTTGGCCCCAAGACCATAAGAAACGATGATATCATGCAGTGACCTTAGCGATGCTGAACGTAAAAGGATGGAACAATCACGGCGCTTGCCTGTGCGGACCAACGCTTGGTCGACGGCTGAAGTGACAAGGTGGGGATCAAGCCAAAGGTTGCCTTTTTGATGGGCAAGGGCATCATCCAGAACGAGCAGTGTTTTTCCTTCATCCACTGCATTGACACTTTCATCCGTTATCCTGGTCAAGGCATCCGTGATGTTTTCAGCCTCATTGAACGTGCTTGAAATGAAGTGCACGAGTTTTTGATCTTGGTAATATTTAATGAACTGATCATAGCTTGGCTGCGATACGATTGACGAACTCTCATAACCCGTTGATCCTTCAATCAATAAGGGAGTCAGCAGCTCCGTGACATTTCCTGCCTTATTCGCTTCGAATAGGGAAGGGCGTTTTCCGATGATGGTTCTTGTTGAGAAGTGCTCGGTTTCCCGGTCACGGTCAATCGCTGGGTTAGTTACAACGGCCACACTTTCCTTGATGAAATCAGCGATGTTGGTCCGTTGGGGATTAAGTGCTGCCAGTGGCGCATCGTGACCAAGTGAACGAATGGGCTCAGCGCCTTTTTCGGCCATCTGTTCCACTAATTGTACATGTTCCCTTTCCCACCCAAAGGCTTTATACTGACCATTATGAATGGCTTGCGTGTTTGTCATGGAGATAACCTTTTCAAAAACTTGGGGCTGTAAGCGGACTCGGTCATTGGAAAGGACGAAACGATCATTGAAGAGTTCAAATACTTTATCCTGGTAATCCTTGTATGTGTACAATTCAATACGGTCGCCGTTCCATTTCAACCCGATTTTTTCCCCTGGACCCATCGGTTTCGGATCACCGGTATATTCACTGGAAGGGATGATTCCTGGTTCGGAAGTGAACATATAGGATGATTCCGTTTCAATATTCCATAGTGGGCGCAAGCCTAAAGAGTCGACAGAGAACACGGCTTCATCGCCGAAACGGGAGATGATGCCTGCCGGACCTTGTGCAAAATGACCCCATGCTTCCCTTAAATACGTATATAAGTCTTGTAAGTGCTCGGGATATTCCTTGATTTCATTGATGATTGGCGGAAACATAAGATCGACAGCTTCAAATAAAGAGTAGCCATGACGGCAGATGAAAGTCTCGATCGTCTTGTTTAAATCCTGTGAGTCGCTTCCATCTTTAGCGATGGGAACTCCGATCATTTTCGCTTCATCACGCAATTTGGCGATGGTATTGATTTCGCCATTATGACCAAGTACACTGAAAGGCTGGACCCGGAAGAAGCTTGAGAGAGTATTAGTTGAAAAACGATTATGTCCCAGTGTCATGGTGGAGGCAGCCAAAGGGTCTGCAAGATCAAGATAATAGGCAGGGAGCGTATCCCCCGCACCCATCACTTTGTATACCGCATGATGCTGGCTTAAAGATGCAACATGGATGAAATCACTTTTTTCGATGTCGGAAGTCAATTCAAAAAGGACATTTGAGAGCTCCTGGTTATTATTGATGGTGGAGGAACAGGCGAATTGCCAGAACATTGGGTCTTCTTGGATGGCAATCGGTCCCAATGCTTCGGAACGGTAGGCTTTATCCGTTTCGAATATCAACGAGAGACCATGCTGTAGCAGTTTCTCCTTGACTTCGATTTTTAAGTCATTAGCTTCCGTTTTTTTGCTTAAAAATAAATGGCCGACTATGAAGGAATCTTGATCGACGATGCTTGAATCGACATTTACCGCTTCAAGCTTCTTTTTCCAAAGAGCCCGGGGAATATCGATATGGATGCCGGCGCCATCGCCCTCACCATTGATGAAGCCGCAGCGATGGTTCATTTTAACCAGGGCGTCGATACAGGCAAAGATGTTTTCGTTAGTAGGGATTTTCTTTTTTTCGATGCAGGAAACGATACCGCAGGCATCATGTTCTTCCTTGTGAAACTCTTTAAATGTAGCAGGTGTCCATTGTTGGGCCATAAATGTGGCTTGAATAAGGTTACCCTTATTCTCTGCCTTTCACCTCCTGTAGCATGTGTTTAATGGGGAAATATTAGTAAACCCGAACAATAGTCCAAGTTTTGATAGATTGAAAGAAAGTGTATAAATGTATATAAATGTATTCATATCATATCATTTAAATATTCAGAAATCAATTTTTTATACAATGGGATGGATGCTGTGAATGATGGGATTTATGTGGGAAGTGGCCACAAATGCCAATATTAAAGATTTATTACAGAAAAAAAAGAAACCCCCAAGATTGATGTACATCCTGAGGGTGTATAAAAAATGCATAATTATGCTGATTCGATTTATTATATTAGGTTTTTGAATGCATGTTCAACCGCTTTTAGAGTATAAGCGATATCGTCATCCGTGTGGGCGATTGTCAAGAACCAGGCTTCGTATTTGGACGGTGCCAAATTGATTCCCTGGTTGAGCATGAGTTTGAAGAACTTAGCGAACATTTCGCCATCCGTATTTTCCGCCTGCTCATAGTTTTCAATCTTTTCAGTGGTGAAATAGATCGTCAATGCCCCTTTAAGGCGGTTGATGGTGATCGGAACATTATATTGGCGGGCCGCTTTCAGGATACCTTCTTCAAGGATTTTTCCCAGCCGGTCAAGTTCTTCGTACAGACCCTCTTCTTTAAGTACTTCTAAGCAAGCTATCCCGGAAAGCATGGAAGCAGGATTTCCAGCCATCGTACCTGCTTGATAGGCAGGTCCCAGCGGCGCGACAGAATCCATGATCTCTTTTTTACCGCCATAGGCACCAATAGGCAGCCCGCCCCCGATGATTTTTCCAAGCGCGGTCAAATCGGGTTGAATTCCCAAGTAGTCCTGTGCCCCTCCATACATGAAGCGGAACGCTGTGATGACCTCGTCGAAAATGACGAGTGATCCGGCTTGGTGAGATAATGAAATGACTTCTTCCAAGAAGCCAGGGCTTGGTTCCACGATTCCAAAGTTGCCGACGATAGGTTCTACCAGCACGCCTGCAATTTCAGTGCCCCATTTATCCAGTGCTTCTTTAAATGACTCAATATCATTGAAAGGTACCGTGATGACTTCTTGTGCAATGCTTTTTGGAACGCCGGCAGAGTCAGGTGTACCTAAAGTGGACGGGCCGGAACCTGCAGCAACAAGAACAAGGTCGGAGTGTCCATGGTAACAGCCTGCAAACTTGATGATCTTATCCCGTCCTGTGTATGCGCGGGCAACGCGGATGGTGGACATGACGGACTCGGTTCCTGAATTGGTGAAGCGGACTTTATCCATGGATGGTATGGCCTCTTTCAACATTTTGGCAAATTTGACTTCATGTTTTGTCGGTGTGCCGTATAAAACGCCCGTTTCTGCAGCTTTAACGATAGCCTCCGTAATATGTGGATGCGCATGACCTGTGATGATCGGGCCATATGCAGCTAAATAATCGATATATTTATTGCCATCCACATCCCAGAAATAAGCACCTTTGGCATGGTCCATCGCAACCGGTGAACCGCCGCCTACAGCTTTGTAAGAACGGGAGGGACTGTTAACCCCGCCAACGATATGTTCCAATGCCTCTTTATGTAAAAGCTCCGAATTACTAAAATCCAATCTTAAAACCTCCTAAAAATATAAACATATTTCCTCTTAATCATAGCACTTTTCCGTCCGTAAATCTGGGGTCGAAGGCTAGGAAATGTGATTAGTTCCCTGGTGGAAGCGCTGCAACCCTAGAACATCAGGATTCAGGGCCATCATTTTGTTTGCGAAATGGGGCCGGTTCCCAAAACTCCGGTTATGAAAGTAAGAATGGCCAAGATGGTGTCAGGGTTTTCGATGTCGAATGATTGGCGGTTCATTTCGCCCTGGGCTTGGTAATAGATTAGATGACCGGTTCCTTTCTCTTCATTAATGCAAAGATGGAAACTGATGGGTGTGCTTTCGATCGACCCGCTGGAATCCCTTTGGATGACCTGGCATAATAATTCACCGTACTCATCTTCATAAAGGAAGTCATATCGAAGGTCGCAAACGACCTTTTCAATTTGGGATAGTAATAATTTTTTGATATTCATAGCATACTCGTCTCCTTTATATATGTATCTGATACAACGATCATTTCGCCCTGAAAATGGTATTTGGCATCCAAGCATTTTTATTGTCTAAAAAGGTTAGGTTGGATAAACTAATTCATTAGGACAAGAGATTACGGAGGATGTAACAGGATGAGTGATGCAATTCAAGTGAAACAGCTTCGGAAGGAATTTAAGTCGGCATCAAGCCGTACAGGGCTAAAGGGTGCCTTCCGGGATTTACTTACCAGAAATTATAAGATCGTCCCTGCCGTCAATGATATCAATTTTACTGTAAAAAAGGGTGAGATGGTAGCTTATATAGGGGAAAATGGTGCAGGGAAATCGACCACGATCAAAATGCTGACAGGTATTTTGGAACCGACAGCAGGTGAAATCACGGTCAATGGAATGAATCCACATAAAGAAAGGGAAAAGTTCACTCAGACAATCGGAGTCGTATTCGGTCAGCGCTCACAGCTTTGGTGGGATATTGCAGTTCAAGAATCCTTTAGGCTGCTGAAAAAGGTCTATAAGGTAACGGATGAACAATATGACGATCATATGGAACATGTCATCAAGACGCTCGATATCGGACCTTTGCTGGACAAGCCAGTGCGTAAACTTTCACTTGGTCAGCGAATGCGCTGCGAGCTTGCGGCAGCCTTGATCCACAATCCGCCTTTGCTGTTCCTGGATGAGCCGACGATTGGACTTGATGTACTCGTGAAAATGAAGATTCGTGAGTTCCTGAAAGAAATCAATGAGAAATATAATACGACGATCCTTTTGACTACCCATGATTTAGGTGACATTGAAGCATTATGTGAGCGCGTAATCATGCTTGATGAAGGACAGATCATTTATGATGGGGAATTACAGAGTTTGAAAGATAACTGGGCTGAGGAAAAACAGATCCATTTTCAATTCATCGAGCCGATCGCATTGAAGGAATTGCAATCATTGGCGATCCCATTTACTGCTAACTGGGTTTATGATGAGAAAAATCAAACATACATTGCCTTGTTGAAAGAAGAAAGTGATCATATTTCACAGCTTGTTTCGGCTGTTGTAGCTCATTTTAAAATAAAGGACATCAAAATCCATGAAACGTCCATTGAAGAGATTGTTCGCAACATTTACGAAGAAGGCACAGTCTGACTCTCTTATCATTAAGAAACAACGTGTCTATCAAGAAGGGGGAGGGCCATGGGAAAGTATCTTGCAATGATCCGCATGCGTTTTTTGATGATGCTTGCGTATCGAACGGATTATTACACCGGCATTTTAATTTATAGCATCAATATCGGTGCCTATTATTTCTTATGGAATGCGATATATGGAGAAAAAAGCTCCATCGAAGGACTTTCAGGGATGCAGATGACAACCTACGTCGCGGTTGCATGGATGGCGCGCGCTTTTTATTTCAATAATATTGACCGCGAAATCGCTACTGAAATTAAAGACGGCAAGGTCGCCATTGAAATGATCCGGCCTTATAACTATTTAGGCATGAAAACGATGCAAGGCCTTGGGGAAGGGATATTTCGTTTCTTCTTCTTCTCGATTCCAGGAATGCTGCTGGTAGCTTTCATTTTTCCTATAGAATTGCCGCACGAGCCGGCTACGTGGGGGATGTTCGGCATTTCCTTGCTGTTCAGCTTCATCATCAATACACAAATTAACTTATTGACGGGTATCACTACCTTTTTCTTATATAATAATGCCGGATTGATCCGGGCTAAAAGGGTTATCATTGATTTATTTTCCGGTCTGCTGCTGCCCATCAGTTTCTACCCGGGATGGGCGCAGGAAGTGATGAAATATTTACCCTTTCAAGGGATCAGCTATGTACCAAGCATGATTTTTACGAACGGGTACAGTTCAGGCGAAATTGGCATGGCGCTTTTACAACAGTTAATTTGGTGCATCATTCTCATAATGCCGATTCAGCTTTTATGGATAGTCGCAAAAAAACAGCTGATTATTCAAGGAGGTTGACGGGATGTTTTATGTATCGATGTTTTTTCAATATGTGAGTCAATATATGAAAACCAGATTGCAATATAGAGCCGATTTCTTCATGGAAATCCTATCTGACCTGCTGAATCAGGTCGTGAATCTGGTATTTATCTTAGTCGTTTTTGGGCATACCCAATTTTTAAGCGGCTGGAGCCGTGAAGAAATCATATTCATTTATGGATTCTTCCTTATCCCATTTGCCCTTTTTTCTGCCTTTTTCAACATCTGGGATTTTAATGACCGCTATATCGTCAAAGGTGAAATGGATCGGATATTAACAAGGCCGATACATAGCTTGTTTCAAGTCATTTTAGAAAGAATCGAGCTAGAAGCGTTATTTGGTGTTGTGACCGGTTTGATCATTATCTTTTATTCGGGGATTTCATTGGATCTTCAGCTTGCGTGGTATGACCCGATTCTTTTCATCATTTTTGCAATGGGAGGGGCCCTTGCTTATGCAGCCATATTCGTTGCGATAGCAAGCATTGGGTTCTGGTCGGATGCGAAAACATCCATCATGCCAATGATGTACAATATCGGGAACTACGGGCGCTATCCAGTTGATATTTATAATAAGGTCATCCGTTTTGTCCTTACATGGGTGCTGCCATTCGCGTTTGTTGGTGTCTATCCGGCATCTTATTTCCTAAGAAAAGAAGAGTGGTATGCATATGCATTTGCCACACCTGTAATCGGGGTTGCCTTTTTCGTGATATCCGTTTTCATATGGAATCAGGGAGTGAAGAGGTACCGTGGGGCAGGGAACTAAAAAAACCCCTTCAACAGCATTCATGTTGAAGGGGTTTTTGTTTAGTTCCGTTTTTGCTTTCTTTCAATATATCTTGCTTGTGCTTCAACATATTGCTGCTTTTCCTCTTCCGTTTCCGGAATGACCTGAGGTACGTTTGAAGGCTTACCGTCTTCATCAATGGCCAGCATCGTTAAAAAAGCCCGTGCCGTAAGCTGTTTTTCACCTGTTAATAGGTTCTCACGCTCCACTTTCACGAATACCTCCATTGATGTGCGATGAGCACAGGTGACATAAGCTTCAAGGTTGATCGCATCCCCTGTCTTGATGGGGGCCAAAAAATCAAAAGAGTCGCTTGAAGCAGTCACAACGGGTTTTCGACAATGGCGCATAGCTGAAATGCAGGCTATTTTATCAACATAGGCCATTACTTTTCCGCCAAAGATGGTATTGTGATGATTTGTATCCGGTGGAAAAACAAGGTCGGTTAAAAAAGTCCGTGACTGCTGTGTTGGATGGGCTACGTTCTTTTCAATCATTGGCCTTTTGGTTTGGCTAAAAGGTTTTCACGGACGATTTTTGCTGCTTGGACCATGTTTTTCAGGGAAGCGACGGTTTCCGGGATACCCCTTGTTTTCAGGCCGCAATCGGGGTTGATCCAAAACTGGTCTTTATCCAATACCTTGATGCCCCGTTCAATCATATCGACCATTTCTTCCACTGCCGGCACACGCGGGCTGTGAATATCATACACACCCAGGCCAATGCCCTTTTCATATGTTTTTTCCTCGAATGCGGAAGCAAGCTCCCCATGGCTACGGGATGTTTCGATGGAAATAACATCGGCATCGAGTGAGGAGATGACATCCATGAAACTGTTGAAGTCGCAATAGCACATATGCGTATGAATTTGGGTTGTATCCTCAACGCTTGATGTGGATATCAAGAATGAATTCACAGCCCAGTTCAAATACTCGTCGCGATCGCTTTTTTTCAATGGCAGACCTTCTCTAAGTGCGGGTTCATCAACCTGAATCATTTTAATTCCAGCTGATTCCAATGCAATGACTTCTTTTTCCAAAGCGAGCGACAGCTGATAACAAACATTCTCCCTGGAAATATCATCACGGACAAATGACCAGTTCAAAATCGTAACAGGACCGGTAAGCATTCCCTTTACCGTCTTCTTCGTCAGTGATTGTGCGTATACACTTTCCCGGACTGTCATCGGTTCAATGAAATGGATATCGCCGTAGATGACTGGCGGTTTCACGCAGCGGGATCCATAGGATTGAACCCAACCCTTTTCCAGAAAGGCAAAACCGCCTAACTTATAGCCGAAGTATTCAACCATATCCGTCCGTTCGAATTCCCCGTGAACGAGAACATCCAAACCGATTTCTTCTTGGATTTCGATCCATCTGCCGATTTCTTCGTTAACGAATGTTTCATATTGCTGAGTGGACCATTCGCGTCTTTTGAATTTCCCGCGTGCTTGTTTAACTTCAAATGTCTGCGGAAAGCTACCGATCGTAGTCGTAGGAAGGAAAGGCAATTTGAAAAATTCCTGTTGTTTTTGGTAACGCTCTTTAAATGAAGTGTGACGGCCACCGGTCATGGTTTTAACCTTTTCGACTTCCGATTGTACATTCCCATGATTCCGTGCATATGAACTTGCTAACGTTTGAACCGTAAATTTATTGGCATCAACTTTTTCGGCGATTGCTTCAAAGCCATGATTATTCCCTTTGACCAAGAGTGTGATTTCCTCAAGTTTCTCATCAGCGAAAGCAAGGGCCTGTTTCACTTCTTTTGAAAGGGCGGATTCATTACGAACGGTCACTGGGACATGAAGCAGGGAACAAGAGGGCTGAAGCCAGATTTGGTCTTCGGCTACCTTTTTCTTAAGAGTCTCGATCAATTGAATTTTTTTCGTTAAATCAGAAAGCCAAATGTTTTTTCCGTCAATCACACCTGCAGCAAGCACTTTGTCCTTCGGGAAGCCGAATGCTTCAAGATTACTGAGATTCTTCCCTTTATCATGAACAAAATCAAGACCGATTCCTTGGACTTTTAATTCGATGACTTCTTGGTAGTGTTCCACGGCATCAAAGTAAGTTTGTAGCATGATGTTCAGGTTTGGTGCTGCTTCATTCAGCTTTTCATAGATGTAAGTAACAGTTTGCATATCATCCTTGGAAATGGATGAAACAAGAGAAGGTTCGTCCATTTGTACCCACTTCACGCCTTCTTGCTCCAACTCCCGCAGGATTTGCGTGTACAGGGGAAGCAAGCTCAGGATGATGCCGGGGATCTCTTGTTTATTGAAGCCTTTGGAAAGGGAGATGAAGGTATAAGGTCCAATCAACACTGGCTTCGTATCAATCCCTAGCTTTTCCTTTGCTTCCCGATATGCTGCAAGTGGTTTATTTTCTGTTAAAGTCAGCTGTGGCAGTTTTAATTCAGGGACAATATAGTGATAATTCGTATTGAACCATTTCGTCATTTCGGAGGCGACTTCATCATTGTTTCCGCGAGCCATTGAATAATATACGGAAAGGGGAACGCAACCACCTTCATAGTCTGAATAACGTTCAGGAACAAGACCGAACATGACGGACATATCGAGCATTTGATCATAGAAAGTGAAGTCGTTGACAGGAATGATATCAATGCCCTGTTGCTTCTGTTTTTGTAAGTTGCCTAAACGGATTGCTTTTAGTTGTGCCATAAATTCCGCTTCATCGATTTTACCGGACCAGTAAGCTTCCAATGTACGTTTCCATTCACGATCTTCCCCGATTCGAGGGTAACCCAAACTACTGCTTTTCAAAATTCCCATCCTCCTACATTCATTTTATTGAACAATAAAAAAAGCACCCCTAACCGTCAAAAGAGAAAGTTAGAAATGCTTAAAATAAGAGGCATGCAGAATGCCCCTTACAATTATAAGGTCCCTAACACCTCCCTATCTCCCGTAGGTTAAAACAGTGTTGTCGAAATAGGCAGGTCTCCTGACTTAGGGATTATCATTAGCGGCAGGCCTTCCCGATCCGTTGATCAGTGGCATATTTGATGGCGCTAACACTCCCATTACAGTGGCGGGACCGTGCCGGAATTACACCGGACTTCCCTTTTAATCCTAATTAAAAATTAGGAACCTATTCCCACATATGAAATTTCACAAAACCTGCCTTTATAAACTGTTTGCAGGCTAAAAATTTATAAAATAAAAATTATTATAAAAATTTAGACAATCTTAACATACCCGGCCAAAAGGGTCAACTTGGAAAAAAGATTCGGGAAAGTATCCGTTCATTGAGTGTGTGGGTGATAAGGATGAGGTCTGTTCCTAAAAAAGAATATATTGTTTGGACAGGGAGTATGTATAGAAGGAGTGGCGTATTGAAATGGGGCGTGGGGGATGACTTTCTACATCTTGATTGCAGGAATCATTTTTTGCATGGTGATGAGCATTCGTACGTTATTTCTTGTTGAGTCGGGAGGAAAGAA
Organism: Peribacillus simplex; assembly: GCF_900156045.1. Lineage (GTDB taxonomy): Bacteria > Bacillota > Bacilli > Bacillales > DSM-1321 > Peribacillus > Peribacillus simplex_D. The sequence goes on from NZ_FTMX01000007.1 coordinate 321,931, forward strand.
GTTTTCTCTGGAGGATATGCTTTGGCTTGGCAATTTATATGCGACGATATTGGTTGGATTTGCATTGATTTATTTATTATACGAGCTTCAGAATCATTCGGTGATTCTTGATATGGGCAATCGGTTGGATGGCACTTTCTATGAACAGTTGAAGACGTCTTTTTATTTCAGTGCGATGACGATGTTTTCTGTAGGGTATGGAGATATAGCCCCGATTGGCATGGGTAGGATGATAGCTACCATTCAGGCTTTCATCGGGTATACACTGCCGGCAGCGTTCGTGATTCGGACGGTGATCGATCTGGAGCAGAAAGATAGGAGGGATAAATGAAAGTTGTGTTTCTTTCGATTATTGGGTACTCTTACCATAATGAAAGAAATGGAGGGTACAATATGACTGTAAAAATTGGAGAAAAAGCACCTGATTTCAAACTCCCTGCAAACAATGGTGAAATGGTTTCCCTATCGGATTTCAAGGGGAAAAACATTGTTTTATATTTTTATCCAAAAGACATGACGCCAGGTTGCACGACGGAGGCCTGTGATTTCCGGGACCATAATGAGCAATTCGAGGAATTGAACGCTGTCATCATTGGTATCAGCCCAGATCCAGCAGCACGTCATGAAAAATTCATCGAAAAGTATGGATTGCCTTTTCTGCTTCTTGCTGACGAAAATCATGAAGCGGCTGAATCATTTGCAGTATGGCAATTGAAAAAGAACTTCGGCAAGGAGTATATGGGCATTGAACGTTCAACTTTCCTGATAGATAAGGCTGGTAAGGTAGTCAAAGAATGGCGTAAAGTAAAAGTCAAAGGCCACGTCGAAGAAGCGCTTGAAACTCTTCGCGACCTCGAAAAATAAGGGACAGGCAGATGAAGGATGAGCGAATAACGAAGCTTGCAGCCAGGCTGATTCATCATTCGATACAATTACAGCCAAAAGAGAGAATCCTCATACGGGGGCATATCAACACGAAGCCATTATTGAAAGAGCTGATTGATGAAATATACAGAGTGGGTGCTTATCCATATGTAGAACTCGAAGACGATGAGATAAGCCGCCACCTGTTACAAGGGAATGTGAAGGAACAACTTGACACATCTTCGCAATGGGCTCTGAAGAAATATACGGATATCGATGCTGTCATCAACATCACAGGGGAAGAAAACGATGTGGAAATGACTGATGTTCCCATCGAGAGGCACCGTCTTCAAGGGGAGGCCATGAATTCCCCCACTCTTTTCTATGTAAACAACCGACGTTGGGTCTTGCTTAATTATCCTACCAACGCATCAGCGCAAAAAGCCGGCATGACCTTCAACAGGTACCAAGACTTTCTGTTGAACGTATGCACCATGGATTACGGGAAAATGGAGGCGGCCTTGAAACCGTTAAAACAATTGATGGAACGGACTGACAAAGTCAGGATCGTTTCACCAGGGACAGATTTGACCTTTTCCATTAAAGGTATGCCGGCCATCATATGTGCCGGAAAAAAGAACTTACCGGATGGGGAAGTATTTACGGCGCCCATAAAAGATAGTCTCAATGGAAGGATATCCTTCAACACACCCACAACCTATGAAGGAATCACCTTCAGTGACATAGAATTAAACTTGGAAAAGGGAAAAATCATTAAAGCAACATCCAATCGTTACTCTGAAATGAACCAAATTCTGAATATTGATGAAGGGTCCCGGTTTATCGGGGAGTTCGCAATTGGAATCAATCCATACATATTGGAACCCATGGACGATATATTGTTCGATGAGAAAATAAGCGGGAGTCTGCACTTGGCTATTGGGCTTGCATATGATGAAGCGGATAATGGAAACCGTTCATCGATACATTGGGATATGGTCTTGATCCAGCGTCCTGAATATGGGGGTGGTGACATCTATTTTGACGACGTCCCGATCAGAAGGGATGGCGATTTCATTTTGCCGGAATTACATGCATTAAACCCAAATTCTTTAAAATAAAGCCTTTTTTAATAAGGGTAAGGCTTTTGTCCAACTCAAAAAGGGGACACCTGAATATGCTTTATTAAGGGAATACCTCCTCAGAGAAAGTTGCGCGGGACACATAGAGCCCGTGTTTTTTTATGTTAATTAAAAGGGAGAGATAAACATGTTAATACTTTCGACTGTCATTCCGAATGAAGGCATCCAAACGAAGATGATGGAAGCGTTTCCTGATTTGAACTTCAGTTATCAAAAAGGATGGCCGGATGGGCCGCTTCGTGAAGCGGAAATCCTAATTACATATGGTGAAGACTTAACTGAAGAAATCATTGGGAAAGCGGCGAACTTGAAATGGATCATGGTCATGAGTGCAGGAATGGAATTAATGCCATTTAAAGCCATTGAGGAACGTGGCATCCTGGTGACCAACGCAAGAGGCATTCATAAAATCCCGATGGCCGAGTATACGATAGGGATGCTTTTGCAATATGAAAAGAAATTGAAACTGCTTATGAAGAATGAAAAGGAAGAAATGTGGGATAGAAAGATTGAAGTAGGGGAATTGAATGGCAAGACTATGCTTGTGATTGGTGTCGGTGCAATTGGAGGAGAGGTGGCTCGTCTTGGGAAAGCCTTTGGGATGACGACGATGGGAGTGAACCGAAACGGGAAGCCAGTGGAATCCATCGATCACCTTTATACTATGGATAATTTATTGGAAGCCATATCGGGAGCCGATTATATCGTATCCGTCCTGCCAAGTACGGATGAAACGAAGGGCCTTCTGGAAAAAGAGCACTTTAAAGCAATGAAAGAATCTGCAGTATTCGTGAATATTGGCCGCGGAGATCTGATTAACGATGAAGTGTTGATCGAAGCCCTGGATGCCGGGGAATTGTCTCATGCCATCTTGGATGTTTTTGATCCGGAACCTTTGGGAAAGGGTCATCCGTTTTGGAGTATGGAAAATGTCACAGTCACGCCCCATCTATCAAGTAAAAGCGGAGAATATTTACCAAGAACCTTTGCCATTTTCGAAAAAAACATGCGTGAATACCTAAAATCCGGAAAAGACTTCACCAACGTAATCGACTTAACTAGGGGATACTAAAACTCAATGCAAAAATGGTAAAGATTCAATGTGTTCAGGAATAAACTAAAAAAGAATGGTTAAGCCATTGAATTATTGACAAATTCAACGCATAAAAGGTACACTATTTATAAATATTATAATTTAAGAATTCATACTTAATGAGAAAAAGAGGTGGATGACGGTGTCTGAAGTTCAGTTAAAAGAAGCATTGGATTCCTTAAAAGATACCGGTGTAAGAATAACTCCTCAACGCCATGCGATACTTGAGTATTTGATAAGCTCCATGTCCCACCCTACCGCTGATGATATATATAAAGCGCTGGAAGGCAAGTTTCCGAATATGAGTGTGGCAACAGTCTATAACAACCTGCGTGTGTTTCGTGAGGTAGGTTTGGTAAAAGAACTTACTTATGGTGATTCTTCAGCAAGGTTTGACTTTGTGACGACGAATCATTATCATGTAATTTGCCAAACTTGCGGGAAAATTGTGGATTTCGATTATCCTGCATTGGATGAAGTCGAGCATTTCGCTGCACAAGTCACCGGTTTCAATGTTAGTCACCATCGGATGGAAATCTACGGCGACTGTACGGATTGTGCGAAAAAAGAATCGCATTAAAAAAAGTTCCTCCACTTGGTTGGAACTTTTTTTCATGTTATCAAGAAATGATACAATGGTTAAAGACTTCTTAAAAGAGAATTCAGCTAGCGGAATTCTCTAGTCATGCAAGCTTTTTCGGTTATATTTTTCGTTGAATTCTTCGCCTTCCAACTTTTTGTCAAGTGTCAATGGTTCTTCACAATGCATGCAAATATCTACACGCCCTAGTATTTTTGTAGGTTTGCTGCAATTAGGGCAGACAACCTGGATCGATTTTGTAGAAAGCATTCCAATCCAAAAATAAACCCCTGTGCTAGCGATGATGAATAAAAGGCCAAGCCCCATGAAAATCGTCATGACAACAGGATTCGTTTTGAAGAAAAGCCCAAGGTACATTACGATAAAGCCAATGAAAATCAAACTCAAAGCAAAAGTACGTATTTTATTGATTTTGCTAGAATATTTAGCCATGGATTGTCCCTCCTAAAATATAACTTTAACTATAACATAAACAATGGATGGAACAAAAAAGAAATAAAGGATACATATTACTTTTGAATTGAAATAGTTTGGGGTAAGGGAATAAGCAGGAATTTGAAGAGTTTTGTCGAAAATCTAAAAAAAAAGGTTTTGGAGGAATTTATGATGGAAGATATCCTTCGCCCGATTTATCAAGAGCGAGCAAGTTTAAAATCTACACTTGGAATCTTGTTAATAGAAAAAAGAGATGATAATAGCCCGATCACCGATACATTTGACTACATCCTTTTTGTAATTGCAGACGAAGCCGAAGAGGCCGTGTTTTTAAAACATTACACTTACCAGGATAAAAAGGCAGCCTTGCATATCGTAAAGGAAGACCAGTTAAAAGAATGGCTCCTATTAGGCACGAACCGCAAAGTGGTTGACTGGATATATAACGGGAAGGTCCTTTTTGACCGGAATGATTATTTGGATCGTTTGAAAACCGAAATCCGTGAGTTCCCCTTCTATGGAAGGAAGTTAAAGATGGGGATGGAATTCGCAAAGTTAATTCGCAGGTACATGGATGGGAAAAGCTTCTTTGAAAAAGGCCATCATCTTGAGGCATACAACCATATCGTTCATTCCTTGCATCACTTGGCCCGTTTGGAAATAATTGAACAAGGCTTTTATCCAGAGGTTACGGTCTGGAACCAAGTGAAGCATATGGAACCTGAAATATTCAAGTTGTATAAAGAATTGATCAGCAGTGAGGAAACTCTCGAAAAAAGATTGGAGCTTCTATTCCTTGCGAGTGAGTTTCTTATTTATTCTAGGACGAATGCAGGTTCACAGCATTTGGTTGAAATAATGGGGACGAAGGAAGATCCGTGGACGATTGCGGAGCTAATGGAGCATCCGGAAGTAAAGTTTTATTCAGTCGACCTAGGTGTTTTATTGGAATATTTGATAGAGAAAAAGGTCATCGAGGTCATCAAAGCGGAGACAAAAGGTCACGAGATATATCATCGGTTTTACCGGGTATCAAAAAACTTTTAAAAAAATGCAATTTTATTGTTGACCATTAATAATATAGGTGTTATATTAATACATGTCGCTGCGGGACATCAGCTTTCGCAGCTTCATCAAAACAAATAAAGCTTAAAAAAAATAAAAAAACATGTTGACAACAAGGTTGAAAACATGATAAGATGTAAAAGTCGCTTACGAAGTAAACGACACCGAGATTGCTCTTTGAAAACTGAACAAAACAAAGCGCCAACGTTAAATTTTAAGTGAGCACACACTATCAAAAAAGCAAATGAGCAAGTCAAACATTTC
>NZ_FTMX01000009.1 GCF_900156045.1 Peribacillus simplex
CCGATTATTTCTTATCAGGCAAAGAAGACCAGTTTACGGAAGGTAAAAACAGACGCTATCGATGCGTACCAGTTGTGTGTGCTGTATTACAAAGAGGATTTTGAACCTCATAAAATTAGAGGAATTCAGCTATTAGACCTTCGGAATTTGTCAAGACAACAGGAAATCGTAACGAATATGTATGTGGAAGCCAAACTTCAGTTTCACACCATTTTAGATCAAGTGTTTCCTGAATACCGGAAGGTTTTTGGGGATCTATATTCAAGGGTTTCTTTATTGATGTTAAAGGAATATCCCACTTCAGTGGCGGTATTAACAGCCGGGGAAAGTAAGCTAGCAGAGAGTGTTATAGAGTTCTGTCCTAGCCGATCGGGTCAATGGGCATGGGAAAAAGCAAAAAAAATAATGGACTCCGCATCTCGAAATCCATTCCAAAAAAACGTGTATGAAAGTCACGTAATCAATCTTCGTATGTATATTGAGTTGCTTTTTCATTACCAGGGACACCTCTCTGATTTGGAAGATCGTATAGTGGCCCTGGCAAATGAACTGGAAGAATATAAGATCATCCAATCGATTCCCGGTATAGGAGAAAAAATCGCAGCCACGATTATCTCTGAAATTGGTGAAATCGATCGGTTTAATCATCCGAAAAAACTGGTTGCCTTCGCTGGAGTAGATCCAAGTGTTCACTCTTCCGGTAAGTTTACGGCAACCATTAATCGTATTACTAAAAGAGGTTCGAGCAGATTACGTCATTCTCTGTATCTTGCCGTACTATGCGGCATAAGAAGTTCAAGGAACAAAAAGCTTAAAGCCTTCTATGATAAGAAAAAATCAGAAGGAAAACCGGCCAAAGTGTCAATCGTTGCCTGTATGAATAAGTTGCTTCATTGGATTTACGCTTTATTAAAGAGAAAAGAAACGTTCCTAGATTTAGCCTGATTCCCGGTTTTGTGAAACAGAGAAAAATCCTTCCAAAAGGGTTTTGGAGGGTTATTTGGCATGGCCAAAAATAGTATATCATAATGGAAATGAAATTTTTAGAGAAAGATATTGACATCCTATTAGCTGGTTTAGTTCAACAAGCTATAAGCGATTCTAAGAATAAGCCCATATTTTCGTTATTCCATTAAAGGGCGCGATTGTTAAATAAACACTTAGATTTAAACGACTTTTAACCAGAAAAAAACCTATTAAATCAAGGCTTATAGATGATTTAATAGGTTTTTTAAATTTTCAATTATTTCGACGGGAGGATATCTCATTAACTATTCCTTTAAAAAATCAAGTTTTATACATATCTTAAATGCAATAGAGGGATGTTTAATAGACCACCAACATAAGAGCCCTAAGGAAAAACACATAATACGGCATTAACTCCAAAGGTTTGAGTTATTAGACTATAACCTGATAGAACAATAACCACTATTGCTAAGACAATTCTAACCAAATTCAAGAATATATTTCCCTCTAAAAATTAACCGTTCTGTCCCTTTTAGCACGTTTCTCGAAAATTACATTTAAAACAAAAAGGAGAAGACTAGAAAAATCTTCTCTTTTTTCATTTAGTCCTTTTCTAGATTATTTGTTCTTCTCTCTCCCAGCAGTTTCGCAGCCTTTTTAGCCTTCTCTTGTTCAGGATTTGTATAGAGGGCAGCCGTTGTGATTGAAGTATGACCAAGTTGATTCATCAGCAAATGAATATCTCCTGACTGCTCCATTAAGTTTGTCCCGTACGTATGCCTCAGTTTGTGTGGGGACATCGATTTATTGGACTTAAATGCCTTCGTGTATTTCTTTACTAGAGCCTCGATGGCGCGGTTGGAAAGAGGAGTGGCACCATCATTCACCCTAGTCAAGAATACATAGGCCGTATCATCGTTTGATCCCCTGTATCGTTCCGTGCGCACAGCTAGGTATTCTTTTATGTCCTGCATAGACGGAGGAGAGACTGCCACTACATCCTTTTTTCCACCCTTACGTAAAACGTGTATTTGCTTTTCTTCGAAATCCAAGTCTCGTAGCCGTAAGTTGGATAACTCATTCACCCGGATGCCGCTTCCTAAGAAGAGAGATAAAATCGCAAAATCACGTTCCTTGTCTCTTATAAAATAAATGAGATTCCTGGACTTTTCAGGTAGCTCCTTTTCATAATTATGCTTCACGAATTCAAGAAACCGAGCATCCTCATCATTGTGGAAAATCTTTGTTGATATTCTAGAAACACGCGCCCCTAAAGTCTCTTTCACTTTATTTACTTCAATTTTCAACATTACATTTCGATAGAAGTAAGGTTCGCCATCCTCATTTTCTGTCTGAGTCGTTAAATATTTGAAAAGGGAACGTAGTGCTGAAATTTTCCGATTGACGGATACCTTTTCCGCTTTTTTTGTTTCCTTCTTATTGATGGGGATATTTCTCCGTTCCAAAAATTTAATAAAGGATTGGGCTTCGATCAACTTCAGCTTTTCCAGCACTGACAAGGGGATATCTTTAATATGCTCCTGCTCAGCAATGCCTTCGGCTATCAGCCACTCCAAAAATAATTTATTATCAAGAACGTAATTCAAGAGGGTGGAAGGAGACCGAATATCCAATTTCTGCTCATGGACTTGATGTTGTCTGGTATTGGCCATTGTTTTACTCCTTTTTAACTTTTATTTATGCGTAAAATGAGTATTTTACGCAAAGATAAATTATTTACCATCTCCCACTCCTTAAAAATATTACAAAAAAGGAGACCGACAGTCCCCTTTGCAAGTTAATTATTTTGATTTTGTTCAGCTAATCCAATCATTTAAATTCATTTGCAATGATTCCTGGTTAGTGAATCCATATCCAGCTGTTGAATTATAAGAGTAATCACCATTATTAATCGGCTTAAAAACTACTTATTGATAAGAATCTTCCTTCAGCGATTTTTGCAACAGATGATTTAAAAGTAATGAGTTCAGAGCAAGTGTTTAGAATTTCTCAAATAGCCAAAGCCGGATTCAGTGCTGAATCCGGCTTTGGCTATTTCTACTATTTTTCGAAAATTGCATTTGATAGAAGACGGAACAAGTAATCCGGGTGGTCGCGTGATCCTGCTTCTAAACCAATAAGAGTTACATCTTTATTCTGTTCTTTTACGATTATGGCTTGGCCCTTGGCGGTTATTTTATTTTTCCAGTGACCAGCTACAAAGAAATTATCTGAATCTGCAAGGGTCGCGACGACTTCATCATTATTCGTACCAGTGAATCATGTTGGACGATAGACAAAGCCGATATCATCCTCTCCATATCCTGCTGTTAAACCCGTTCCCTTATAATCAACTTTTACGATACCATTACTGTTGGAATCTCCTACATTAATGATGTCGTCTGTAAGACCAAGTGTCTTAGTTGCTCTAGAAGCACCAGCACCTACAGCTATATACTTGCCACCTTCATTTAAGAAGCTTGTCACATTGTCTTTAAACATATTAAGTTGACCGGGGTTCTGTAATCCAAATTCTTTATTAGCTTCGGATAGGGTGGTAGAAATGAGACTTTCCGTTTCACTATAGACAAAAACATCAAAACCCAATTAATTGAAGGGTTGCATCACTTACGACAAATTGAGTCCCATGAATAGAACCATTAATCATGATTGGAACTTTAAAGTCAGGATTATTGGCAACCCATTCTTGAGCTTTGCCTGGATTCTTAAACATTTGCTTTCTAAGTGCCTTCACTTTTCCGAACTTCCCTTGCGTTGTTGGGTCAGCAATCGTGACAACGTAGAGTGGGTTTCCATCAGCTGATGTTCCACGGACTTCAACTTTCACACGGTTTGAAAGTTTTTCAATCTCTTTTAATTTGGAACCAATTTGTGAGAATTTCACAAAGTCATAGTTTTCGCTATTAAACTTGCTTCCGTCCTGTTCCTCATATGTATTCACATCTGTCCATTGAGGTTTCTCAGCATGTCCAGAACTCCACGGAATTACTGTTAGTAAACTCACAGCCATCAGGCCGGATAATGCTTTTTTCTTTTTCATCCTAAAACCTCCTATACCGTAAAAAGTAAAAAAGCCCAGCCCATTAAAGCGTCCAACCTAATTTGTTTGAAAAAATGTATATCTTATACAAATCTAGTTAACATAGCCTTTTCAGAAACCCAATATATTAGGGTTTCTGAAAAGAATTTTTTTCTAAACTATTAACCTCCTTCATAAGTACAGGCAGCTAGTCGAGTATGTTCATAGAATACAGGAGATCGTCTGATAAAATGTAGCTTTGGAAAAGCAAGTTACTACAACAATCGATAGCATGTATCCCATACATTTGCTGTCTAGAAAGGTGATGTATAGTATGGCGGTTGTTAGTTTTTCACAAAGGCTTACCAGTAATACGAATTTTGTAAGACTTGGTGCTGACAGAGCACAAGCGGCATTTAATGCGGCAAATGGTATAGGCGTGATTCCAGATGCTGTTGCCCGTCACGTTAATCCTCCTACCTGGCCTTCATTAAAAAAATTTGATAATGATAATTTGGGTGTAGCATTTTCCCCTTTGGGGGGCAGTCCTGATCCTCAATATATTTGGGATCTTCCAACAGCTGATGGACAATCAGCTGCTTTTGCTATTGCTTCTAATCCATTAACTATTCCTCGCGTATATAGTGTTTTTTTGAATGCTTTTGCAGATAATGCCATGAAAGCAAAAATTGAACTTTTTGAATTAATTGACGGTAGTTTTGTAAAGGCAGCTCCTCAACCGGCAGGGTTAGATGAGTTTTTATTGATTGCAGGTGATCCTAATAATCCGGCTGTCGGATTAACAATCAATGATCCACCTTTTACCTTCCAGGACAATCGTGTCTATTCTACTATAATTAATGCTCCTGCTGGGACTAAAATTGTTGTGTCATTTGAGGTCGCCAATTATCTGATACAACCTCAATATGCTTCTAATCCATCTAGTTTGAATAATCCAGCGGGTTTACAATTTATAGTCGATATCTACGGTTTCAGCTCATAAAAAAAGATCGTAACAACAATCGTTTTTTATGTTAGTTATCATAAAGACAGTTTTAGGAAGTGCTTTTAAGCTATGCATATTATATACATTTCTAGTTAACATAAATCCCCTTATAAGCACAGGCAGCTAGTCCAGTATGTTCATAGAATATAGGGTCATAAAATGTTCTTTAATAAGGACAACAGGAGTCTGACAAAACGTAGGTTTCACACGTTAACGCAAGCATACATCCTTGCGTTTTGCAGTTTCTACTCCTACTAATTCTATTAAAAGAAAGGCGATGTATAGTATGGCAACTAGTTTTCCTTTCAGCAGGCTTGTCAGTAATACAGCTACGGTATTTCTTGGCGCTGACAGGGCTCAAGCTGCGCTGAATGCCGCAAATTTTACAGGAGATAATCCAGACCCTGTTTCCCGCCGTGTCGATCCTCCTACGTGGCCTTCATTACAAAAATTTGATAATGATGATAGTACACAATCTTTTTCCCCATTTGGGGGCGTTCCCAACCCTGATTATATTTGGGATCTGCCGACATCCGATGGTCAAACGACAGCTTTTGCTGTTTCTACTGGTTCCTTTTTAACTCTTCCAGCAACCACCTCAATATTTACTGTTAGTTTGGTTGCCTTCGCCGATAATGCGATGGAAGCAAAAATTGAACTTTTTGAACGAACCGGTGGTGTAGGAAGCCCTTTTGCTAAGGCTTTCCCTCAGCCGGAAGGATTGGATGAGTTTTTATTAATCGCAGGCAAGCCAAATAATCCTGCTGTCGGATTAACAATCGATAGTCCTCCTTTTACCTTCCAGGACATTCGCATGTATTCTACTCACTTTACTGCTCCAGAAATTGGGGTTTTTAAAATTGTTGTGTCATTTAAGGGCACCAATTATCTGATTCAACCTCAATATGCTTCTACTCCATCTAGTTTGAACAATCCAGCCGGTTTACAATTTATGGTGGATATATACTCTGCGATTTAAGTGAATAAAAAGGCGAATGTTTAAAATTGTTTTTTTATCTTTGTTTGTTATTTTTTTGCTCTGTATATTATATTCATTATTAGATAACATAAGCACCTTATAGGAATCAAGTCAGGCTTTTTTACTTTTAATTAGCTATTGCTAGTCATCTCTTTAACTTTAGCGTAAATAGTGGAACGTGGGACACCCGTCATTTTGGTTATATCATTAACACTTAACCCATTATTTACTTCTTACAGCCGAATTGGATCCTCTTAGAGATGAGGGTTTAACTTTCGGCAAGAGACTGAAAGAAGCTGGCGTGAATGTAGAACTATTGCATTATGATGATTTGGTCCATAGTTTCATCAATATGATCGGGACTGTAGATGAAGCAAAACAAGCACTAGAAGAAATGACAATAAAACTTCGGGAATTGTTGCATAATTGATATTTACACCAACCAAAACAATTTGGTCTCTTGTTAATAATCCTACTGTTGTTGTTAAAGAGATTCAATTCAGTCGATAATCGAATGATAGATAAAGAAGGGGTCCTACCACATCGGCATCAAGCTAAGGTGAATTTGTATCATCATAACGAAAAAAACGCTATTCTTTTTGTAGAAATATACAAGAAGGATGGCGTTTTCTGAGTTTTTCTGTTTCAGACGAATTGAATCTTTTTTCTCAAAAACTTCAAAACTACTTATCTCCGTCTAGCTAAAGAAGTTGGTTTTGTACTACGTACAAGTAAATATCAAGCACAAGAATTAATTGCTTTATGTGTATGACTTAGTCAACAGGTCGCGAGTACACCACTCACACAATTGTGTAGCACAAGACAAAAAACCTCTAGATTTTCTATCTTCATTTAATCACCACTTCATATCTTCAGAGTTCTTAATAATATGATAGATTTCCTATGTTATTCAATATCTGCAGCACACCGGAAACCCAAATTACCTGATGAACTATCAGGGGTATTGGAACTTCTGGCGGCCACACGATATCTGTTACAATATGATTTATGGCATAGATAAGATCCCCCTTTCATCACATGTGCTGTCCCTACTTCAGGACCGGCAGGGTTTTTGCTGATTTTTGCCTGCGTATGTACTTTGGAAAACCAATCGGAACACCATTCCCATACATTTCCGGATACATTGTATAAACCAAACCCATTCGGTGAAAAAGCATCTACAGGAGCGGTTGTAAGATAGCCATCTTCCCTTGTATTTTCTACTGGAAACGTACCTTGCCAAATATTACAATGGTGTTCTCCCTTATAGGTAAGTTTATTTCCCCAAGGATATTTCTTCTTCTCTAGTCCACCGCGAGCAGCATATTCCCATTCTGCTTCTGTAGGCAGCCTTTTTCCCGTCCACTTACAATATGCCATCGCGTCGTTCCATGAAATGTGGACAACCGGGTGATCCATCCTCCCCGCAATGGATGAATCAGGACCTTCAGGATGCTTCCAGTAAGCTCCCTCCAACGCAAACCACCATGGCGTTTCCTTTGGTGAATGAAATACTCGTCTCTTCATCTCCTCAGAAAGCAATAAGTGAAACACAAATGACCACCTATAACGTTCTGCATCTGTAATATACCCAGTATCTTCCACGAAGTCCTGAAACTGTGCATTAGTGACAGCATAACGGTCGATGGCAAAAGGTTGTACGTATACTTTCCGAATCGGTCCTTCCCCATCATCGGGAAAGCTGTCTTGGTCATCCGTCCCCATTAAAAATTCTCCACCAGGTAATTTAATGAGATTTTCATCATGTCGTATTAACTTTGATTGAGTTATCTCATTAGAAAACCCTTCGCATTGTGAGATACTGCTTCTTAATCCATTCTCTCTCTTCGACGTACAACAGTTTTTCCCGGACAATCTGTCTCTCCCCAATCGGTTGATTTATTTTAGTTTTGATTAGTGTAGTCCCATTGGATGAAAGAATGGGTATGCATTCTTTCTTTTTTCTTTTTCCAAGGCAGAAAGTTCAAGCCCCGGAGAAACAGCTGTTAGGATGTTTCCAACAACAGCTGGATCATTTTCACGGCTAGATAAAATTTCTACTAATTTACTTCTCCATTCATCTGTTAATTGAGGATTCTTCAAAGTTAAGTTGATCATTTCATCCGAATCCTCATGAATGTTAAAAAGCAGCTCCGTTCCATCTTCTTCATACCAGATATATTTCCACTTACCATCCGTTATCATTAAAGAGCGTTTTCCAATAGCCCCAAATTCTCCAAGTATGACTTCCCTTACAGATTTAGAGGAATCATTTATAAGTGCCATCAAACTCTTTCCATCAATATCGTTCGGAATTGCTGCTCCACCTAGTTCACAGCATGTTGGAAGAATATCCTGTAAACCTACAACCGAATTATTGACCGTACCGGGAAGCCATTCTGAATCAAGTTCATTAGAGCTATCCCCCCTTCCTACTAACGGAGGAGTGATAATTAACGGAATATTACAAGATCCCTTCAGGAAGTTCGTTTTTTGCCAGAGATGGTGATCACCAAGATTATCTCCATGATCGGATGTGAAAATGAACCATGTATTATCGAGGATGCCCTCTTCACGAAGCGTACCAATGATTCTGTTGATTTGCCTATCTACTTGAGTAACTAATGCAAAGTATGCCCGATATGCCAGGTCAATTTGCTTGTCAGTCATCGTCTCCCCAAAGGATAACCCTAATTCATGAAATACCGAATGCTTTTCAGCCCAATCACCAATAACGGGACGAGGCATTTCATCTCGATCGTACATGTAGAGATCCTTTAATAAAGGAGCTAAAGGTGGATGCGGAGCAGTAAATGACGCCCAAATAAATAATGGACTGGTCCAATCTCGCCGTTTAATTTGTTTACACGTTTCATGACCAATCCACTCAGTCGGATGTAAATGATCCGGCAAATGCCATGGTGTTATAAAATATCCATTTATTGACATCCCGTGCCCGAATGCCATGCCAGGATATCCTTGTTCAGCCAACCATTGCTCATAGTCTCCATAACCTCTTTTTTCTCCATTTGGGGCTCCGAATGGACGTCCTTCTTCCCAAAGGATCATATTGTTAAACCCATAATGGCGCCGTTCTGGATATGTATGCATCTTACCAACCACCAGGGTTTGATAACCAGCATCACCTAATTGTTTTGGAAGAGTTTCTTGTACAGGCAGTTCAACACCTTCCCGATATTCAGTTAGTCCCAAGCTGTTCCCCTCAAGCCCTGTCATGATAGTGGCCCGGGCTGGGATACAGATAGGTGTAGTCGAGTATGCTTGGGTGAAACGCACTCCCTTTTTTGCTAACATGTCAATATGAGGGGTTTGAATTAGGTCATGACCAGCACATCCCAATAAGTCCGCTCTTAAATGATCACATGAAATCATCACAATATTAGGTTGATTATCCTTCATCGCTTTTGCCTCCTATTATATAACTCTTGTTTTCAATGGTTCACAATATCTCTTAATCTTCTGTCCGCTTCCATAAACGTAACTCTTATGCTGAATATATCCTCTCTTATTCTGTTAGCCTATACTTTTAATTAAACCATGGCAATGATTAAGTTAATATCAATATTACCGCCGTTTTCAAGCTCAAAAGACTTGTATGATTACGAAAAAAAGGGACCTACCTTGTCCCTTTTTTCATATCCAATGTCGGAAAGGCCTATTAAAGTAATAGCTAAACTCTTTTCCTTCGCAAGCAATTCTAACGAAGAAAAACAGACCCTTTTAAATTACCACTTCCCTTTCATTTGGGTCAGTTTTAGAGGTTGAATCAGTCCCCATTTCTGGATAGGTTTTCTTCACGATGCTGATTCCAGTGTATCCATAAATTAAATTAATCAATGGGATTAAGAAAGAAAAGAAAATAAATGGAATAAACTCTGTTGGACTAACTCCAAGGATTTTTGCAGCAAATAAAGCATTTACACTCCACGGTACTAGATTAATCCCTACTGTACCGGCAGCCTCTACACAACGTGATAGATTTTTTGTATCTAAACCACGTTGCTTATATGCTCCAACAAAAGCTCGGGCAGGAAGGATGATCGCAAGATATTGAGCCCCACTAGCAAATCCGATGACTAAAGTGGAGAGAATGGTTGAAAATATCAAAGAACCAGTTGTACGTGCTTTGTTAATAAAGGAATTTAGGACTGTTTTAAGTACCCCCGTACCTTCAAGTATTCCCCCAAATGCTGTAGCTAGTATAACGAGTGCAATTAATTCAAACATTGATTTCATTCCACCTTGATTAAGTAAGGAATCAAGCAATTTAAGACCAGATTGACTCGTGTAACCATTTGTCATTGACTGAATCACTTGGCTCAATGAACTACCTTGGAAAGCCATGGCCGTTATTCCTCCAAGAACACTGACAAGTAAAAGAGAAGGAATGGCTGGAAATTTTCTGGTCACTATATAAATCGTTAGTACAGGTAATAAAAGTAAAACAGGAGTAATATTAAACGTTTGATTTAAAGCATCCATGATAGCGCTTACTTTCTCGAGATTGACTGAATTCCCCGAATATTTCATACCGAAGAAGTAGTAAAGAACAAGACAAATCGCAAATGCTGGAATGGAGTCCCATAACATATGTTTTATATGGCTAAAGAGGTCGGTATCAACCATTGCGGGTGTCAGGTTTGTCGTATCCGATAAAGCTGATAACTTATCACCAAAAAGCGCACCAGAAATTATCGTCCCTGCAACGAGAGCAGGTGGAAAACCAATACCCTGCCCAACCGCCATAAATGCTAGTCCAATTGTAGCAATGGCTGTAAAGGAACTTCCTGTTGCAAGACCCAAAATGGCAGTGGTTATGGCAACGGTAGGCAGAAAAATATCTGGGCTTAAAATATCCAAACCGTAGTAGATTAGAGTAGGAATGACCCCACTTAGAATCCATGTGCCAATAATGGAGCCTATGATAAACAACATAAAAATAGCAGTCAAAGCCCTTGAAACGCCGTCACTTAAAAACTTTTCCAAATCGCCCCATTTATACCCAAGATAAAGACCCAGTAAAGCTGTTGTAACAATACCGGTTAATAAGGGTACAAACATCCCTGCGTTCCAACGGAGAATTGAAAAAGCAGCTGAGATAACAATTATTAGCAGGGGTATAATAGCTTGATATAAATTGGGTTGTTTCACATTTGACATTCTATGCACCTCTTTTTAATAAGATGGAATTGCATATATACGAGCCACTATTTATACTCCGAAAGGTTTTAAAACAGTTTTCTCATATAAAGGTGCTATCGTTAAAGTATGATTAATTTCCATTATTATCAAACCAATCGCAAATTAACATGCTTTGATCACACTCTTTATGTTTTCTTCAACATACCAATGTATCCTTAAACATCGGCGAAAACCAAGTGGATAAAACCATCGTCAATAGCAAAACAGCAATATAAATCTTTCATCTCGATCCTGTTTCATCTTTCCACTAACTCTTCCCTTAATTTTTTAACTTATTCTTAGTAATTCCACCAATCCCCCAATGTGTATCAGAGATTTCAGTTACCAATACTCTTACTTGCCCAGGCTTTACACTAAGGTTCTTCACCGCAGCATCAGTTACATCTGCAATCAAACCTTTAATTTGTTCGTTATCTCTGTCTTTTAAAACTTGAATATGAATGATTGGCATAGAAAACCTCAAATCTAGTATTATTTGCAGAAGAAAGATACACTACCTAACCCATCAAATTGGGCAATAATAGAGTCTCCCGCTTCAAACGCGATAGCTTCTGATAAAGCGCCAGTTAGAACAATATCCCCCTTTTTTAATCCTTTACTTCTTTGTCCAAGTTTATTGACTGCCCAAGCAACAGCTGTTGCAGGATGACCCAACACAGCAGCGCCCGCTCCAACTGTCGCAACCTCACCATTCTTAGACATGACCATTCCTACATTAGCTAAATCGAGAAGCTCTGGCTTCATCCACTTGCTTCCGACTACAAAACGTGCAGAAGAACAGTTATCAGCCACCACATCAGGAAGCGTAAACTTGAAATTCAGATACCGGCTATCAATAATTTCAAGAGCTGGCGCTACATACTTAACCTTTTTAAGTACATCCTCAGCCGTTACACTTGTTCCTTGAAGATCCTCTCCCATTAAAAACGCGATTTCCGGTTCTGCTTTTGGATGAATCAATTCTTTACTGCCTATTGGTTCCCATTCGGTTGAGAGCATATCATTTAATAGGTAACCATAAATGGCTTCATTGATTCCCATCATTTCTTGCTTCGCTTTGCTTGTCAGGCCAAGCTTCACGCCTACATGCCTTGCACCTTCTTTTATTTTCCTTTCAATCAGCTGCTGTTGTAAGTCATACGCCTTTTCTATCATTAAGTCCGGGTAACGATCTGTCACTTTTATTACTTCTTTGGCTTCCTTCTCAGCAGAAAGCAAGTAGTCAACAATCTCAATTTCCATACCTTGTGTCAACGTCATTCTTTTATACCCTCGCCTTCGCTTTAGCCAACTCCGTAGCTACATCTAAAATCATATCTTCTTGACCGCCAACGGCTTTTCTTTTTCCAAGTTCCATCAAAATATCACGAGGATCAAGATTGAATCGTTTTCCAGCACGCTCCGCATGTAGTAAGAAACTAGAATACACACCTGCATATCCCATAACAAGACTTCCTTTACGGATTTCTTGAGAACTTGGTAAAATCGGTCCAACCACATCTTCAGCTAAATCCATCATTTTATATAAATCGATCCCTACATTTATCCCCATTTTATCTAGCACGGCAAGCAAGGCTTCCGTTTGAGTATTGCCCGCACCTGCTCCTAAGCAACGTACACTTCCGTCAATTCTTGTCGCCCCTTCTTCGATCGCAGTAAGAGTATTGGCAACCGCTAATGATAAATTGTTATGAGCGTGGAAGCCGACTTCAATATCAAGCGACTCACGAAGCGCTTTGACACGTTCGCGAACACCATGTGGCAAAAGTGCACCGGCGGAATCCGTTATATAAACCCCCTGAGCCCCATAGCTTTCCATCAACTTTGCCTGTTCCACTAGCTTCTCAACCGACGCAGAATGGGCCATCATCAAGAAACCGAACGTTTCCATTCCAAGTTCACGGGCTTGTTGTATATGCTGGGCGGATACATCCGCTTCCGTTACATGCGTCGACACACGCACCAATCCTGCACCAAGCCCCCGCGCTTGCTTCAATTCATGAACGGTTCCAATGCCCGGAATCAAAAGGACGGCGACTGTCGCTTGTTTACATACCTCCGCTGCCGCTTCAATAAGCTCCATCTCATCGACAAGGGATTTACCATACTGTAAGGTTGATCCTCCCAATCCGTCGCCATGACTCACTTCAATATAATGCATGCCTGCATCATCCAGTGCTCTAGCGACATTCCGGACTTGTTCTTTTGTAAACTGATGCCTGACTACATGGCTTCCATCCCTTAAACTGACTTCCGTGATTTTAATAGACTTATCACTATTTCGTCTCATACGCTTCAGTCCTCTCCTTCTCTTTTAGTGCAGTCGAAGACATTACTAGCATGTGACGGGCATAGTCTTCTGCGACTTTTGCTGCAGCAGCCGTCATGATATCCAAATTCCCGGCATAAGGAGGGAAATAATCGCCCGCTCCCGTTACTTCCAGGAAAACCGTGACTTGATTGCCATCAAACAAAGGCTCTTGCTTTAAACGATAACCCGGAACATATTCCTGAACTTTTTGGACCATATTGTAAATGGACTGACGAATAACCGATTCATCCATCTTTTTCACTTCGCAATACACCGTGTCACGCATCAAAATGGGTGGATCGGCAGGGTTTAAAATAATGATGGCCTTACCACGGTCAGCTCCTCCCACTTCCTCAATCCCATTTCTTGTCGTAATCGTAAATTCATCAATATTTGCTCGTGTACCCGGACCGGCACTAAGGCTCGCAATAGTGGCCACGATCTCTCCATATGTCACATCCGCTACCTTATTGATGGCATGGACGATTGGAATCGTCGCCTGCCCTCCGCATGTGATCATATTTACGTTTTCGGCATCAAGGTTTTCACCAAGGTTAACCGCCGGGGAGATAAATGGTCCTCTCGCTGCAGGTGTTAAATCAATCGCTTTTTTTCCTAAATCTTTTAAAATCTTAGCATGTCTTACATGGGCTTTTGCTGATGTGGCATCGAACACAATATCCGCTAAATCCGGGTTGTCAATGAGCGATTGTATCCCATTGCTAAAGGTTTGATAACCTGCTTTTTCCGCTCTTTTTAATCCTTCCGATTCCGGATCGATTCCAATCAACGCCGTTAATTCAATGACTTCACTTCGCTCCAGTTTGTACATTAAATCTGTACCGATATTTCCCGAACCGACAATGGCCGCTTTTATTTTTTTCACGTCTATCCACCATCTTTCTATATAATCATTCAAAATGAACAGATACCGAACCGAGAGTGCCGAATTCGGCTGTGATCGTATCCCCACTCGATACTAGAATCGCTGCAGATAAAGCCCCAGGTAAAATCAATTCTCCGGCTTTCAGCGAAATATTGAATTCGGAAAGCTTATTCGCCAGCCATGCCACAGCATGAGCAGGGTGTCCAAGAGCCGCTGCTCCGGCACCTGTCGCAATCAATTCCTCATTTTTGTAAAGAACCATACTGGCGATACGTAAATCGATTTGATCAATTGTTGATAACCTCTTCCCTACAACCACTTTTGCGGATGAACCATTGTCTGCAATCGTATCGATTAACTTAATCCTCCAATCGACAATGCGGCTGTCTATGATTTCAATCGTAGGAACAACATATTTCGTTGCCATCATTACATCTAAATATGTCAGATTGGGACCTTTTAAATCTTCTCCCAGAATAAAGCCAATCTCCGCTTCAATTTTAGGGGCAACCATCAAATCGATATTGACCATTTCATCAGTTTCCACCTTCATATCGTCAAACAAGTGTCCATAATCCGGTTCGTTGACCCCTAACATGTGTTGCATCGCTTTACTCGTCAGCCCTACTTTTTTTCCAATGATTGATCGTCCTTCCGCCAGCTTTCTTTTCACAACCTCCAGCTGAACGTGATAAGAATCGACAACTGATAATGTATCATGACGATCTGTAATGGGAGAAATCGGCTTAATGGCCCGTTCCGCTTCCAATAGCTCTTCCGCCAGCTTTTCAATTAATGTTTGCATCGACTGAATCACCCCTTCTTTAAAAATGGAACATAACACAAAGAAAAAAAGCTCTGTACATTTTTATTATCATCCTGAAAGGAGCCATCATCGAAACCTGGTAAAGTCGTTTCCCATAATGGTCCCCTTCAGTGGAAAGTAATTGTTGGTATCTATCCAAAACGTAACGTTCTATTTTTTTATTGGCTTTGTTCAAGTTCGATGTTGATAATTTCAGTCACACTAGTATGAGTGGTGTCTGCAGACTCAACCTTGTTTTCATCGTGATAAAAAGACTTTGCTTTTGATAAAGATTGAGTATCATTTATAATTTTTTGCAAAATGGTGATTTTCACATCTAGTTGTTGACTGATCTTTATTACATGCGGATCAGAAATCCCCTTCCTCTTTGCCAATTCGGACATACTCTGACGATATACTTCTATACTCTCCCTTAAAGCTAGTGCATTCCTCAAAATCATTGATCTTATTTCCTCTCTACCAGAAATCAAGGATTGTTTTTAACAAAGCCTTTAAATTAAAGTTTCATCGTGACCGTTTTTGCTTCTGTGTAGAACTCAAAACTATGACGTCCGCCTTCACGGCCGATACCGCTTGCCTTCGCCCCGCCAAACGGAGTTCTTAAGTCACGGATATACCAACAATTAATCCATAGTAATCCCGCATTCACTTCAGAAACCACCCGCTGTGCTCGTCTTAAATCATTTGTCCAAACGACGCCTGCTAGACCGTAGATCGAATCATTTGCAATACGAATGGCATCTTCCTCTGTTTTAAATGGGATGATCACAATAACAGGGCCGAAAATTTCCTCTTGGGCTACACGCATCTTATTGCACACATCATAAAGAACGGTTGGCTCATAGAAATTCCCTTTTTCAAGTCCTGCTACTCGTTTTCCTCCATAAGCAAGTTTTGCCCCTTCAGAAAGACCGATTTGCACATATTGATCTACTGTCTTTAGATGTCCCTTCGATACAAGTGCTCCCATGTCCGTATTCTCATCGGTCGGATCGCCCACTTTAATTTTCTGTACAGCTTTTGTGAACTTTTCTAAAAATGAATCATAAACACTTTCTTGGACGAGCAATCGCGAACCCGCCAAGCAAATTTCCCCCTGGTTACGATAAATGGCTTCAATTGATCCATTTACGGCCTCATCTAAATCCGCATCTTCAAATACGATGTTGGCAGATTTCCCCCCTAATTCTAGGGAAACTGGAATTAAGTTATTCGCAGCATTTCTCATCACCGTTTTACCAGTATTGCTTTCCCCGACAAATGAAATGCGGCGGACAGCCGGATGTGTCGACATAGTCGTACCAACCGTACTTCCCGGACCTGTGATGATATTTAACACACCAGGTGGCAATCCAGCCTCATTAGCGATTTCCCCGAGCATGACGGCACTTAACGGGGTATAAGATGCCGGTTTTACCACAACGGTATTACCTGAAGCCATAGCAGCAGAAGCTTTCCATGTCATTTGCATGAACGGCAAATTCCAAGGGATAATTAAGCTCGTGACACCAGCCGGTGCGTATTTGGCATAGGACATAACATTGTGCTTATCATAATGTTCATGCACCATGTACTTAGCCATCTCTGCAAAAAAGCGGAAGTTTTGAGCTGCACGAGGAATGTCAAACCCACGGCTTTCTTTAATCGGCTTCCCAACGTCAAGCGTTTCCACATAAGCGAGCTCATCCACTCTTTCCATGATTAAATCGGACATTTTGCAAAGAATATCGGATCTTTCCTCAATCGGCATCTTACTCCAGACGCCACTTTCAAATGTACGCTGCGCTGCCTCGATGGCGCGCTTTGCGTCTTCCTCGCTTCCATCGGCGACGGTTGCAAGCTTCGCATTTGTAGCAGGGTTAAGGGTATCAAAGGTTTTGCCGGAAAGAGCCTCTACATATTCACCACCAATAAAAAGCATGGCATCTTTTACTTTTATTTTTTCGACTAATGCTTTTTTACTCATCATGTACCTCCTCATCCTCAATTTCTAAAATCATTTCAATTTCAACAGCTGTATTGTTCGGCAACTGGGCCATCCCCACTGCAGAACGACCATGCTTTCCTTTTTCTCCGAATACTTCCACTAACAAGTCGGAAGCCCCATCCATCACTTTAGGCTGGGCCGTAAAATCTTCGGTACTGTTAACAAAGCCAAGAATTTTGACAACGCGCTTCACCTTGCTTAACCCACCCAACTCATGGCAAACAGCACTCAATACATTCAGCATCGATTGACGGGCAGCTAGATAGCCATCCTCGACCGTTAAATCTCTACCTAATTTCCCGTGATATTGATCGACGCCTTGTCCGGCTGTAAACAATAAATTCCCTGTCCGTACACAACTGACATAGTTCCCTACAGATGGGCGAACGGGTGACAAGGTTAACCCCATTTCCTTCAATCTATTTTCAGGCGTTTGCACTGTTGGCATGAATATTCCCTCTTTTCTTCTTTTCAATGTTCAGGAAATTTGCAGCATTTCCACCCAGCATGTCCGCCCTTTGTTGTTCCGTTAATTCAACCGTTTCATCAATCACTTTTCCCGGATCGATTTCACGGAGTAAGAACGGATAATCTGAACCCATAAAAATTTTCTCGTGTCCAAATCGATCAATCATATACTTAATGTTTAATGGATCATAATTTAATGAATCGAAATAAAATTGCTTTGCATAGTAGCTTGGCGGATGTGTCGTCAACCGCAAATGAGGCCATACTTCCCACCCCTTATCTAGCCGGGGAAGGATATACGGGAAGGAACCGCCTCCATGTGCAAAGCAAACTTTCAATCTCGGAAACTTCTCCATAATACCGCTCCATATTAACGTTGCGGCAGCGAGTGCTGTTTCACTAGGCATTCCCACCGTATACATAAAATTATGGTTTGCCATTCGATCACGACCTAATGTTTCCCATGGATGAATGAAAAGCGGTACCTCCCATTTCTCGGCCATTTGGAAAAATTCGATGAAGGAAGGTTCATCTAAATTTTTGCCATTCACATTCGTTCCGATTTCAATTCCGTGCAGCTGCAATTCATTTATACAGCGATCCATCTCCTTTACGGCGGTTGCACCATCCTGCATCGGAACCGTTCCCAGTCCTACGAAACGGTCTGGATACTTAGCCACTGTCTCTGCAATGAAATCATTTTGGATTTTTGCCATTTCCTCGGCATGCTGCGGTTTGGCCCAATACGAAAAGGTAACAGGAATCGGAGATAGAACTTGGATGTCCACTCCTTCACGGTCCATGTCTGCTATGCGTTTTTCAGGAGACCATACTTGCTCGGTTACGTCTCGGAAATTCTTTCCTCCTACCATAATGGATGCGCCACATGTGCACGTTCGCTCCAGCACAGGCCAGCGTTCACCACCATACTTTTCGGCAAAGTCCGGAAAGCTTTCAGGAATAATATGTGTATGAAAATCTATTCGCATTTCCATTCCTCCACTTCTTCCGGCATCACATGGCTACAATTTTTACATACTCTAATTTCCTTATTTGAATTGAAACTATGAATCGCATTTTTCACTTGTGTTTCAATGTCACATAGTTGAACGGTTACTCGATGCATTTCAACATTACATTCGTCACAAAACCAGACGAAATCTTCCATCTCACCTTGATCCCGTTTCCGTTCGATCACAAGTCCGTATGTATCAGCGACCCTGTGTGGTGAATGCGGTACCATTGCAGGAAGCATAAACACTTCTCCCTCTTTCACCGTTATAACTTTACGCTCCCCCTCTTCCGTAATGCACTCCACATAACAATCACCTTTAATCTGATAAAAGAACTCATCGGACGGGTCCACATGGAAGTCACGTCTTCTATTCGGTCCACCAAGAATCATGGCAATAAATTCAGAATCTTCCCAGATGACCTTATTATTTACAGGTGGTTTTAGTAAGTCCTTATTTTCTTCGATCCATTTGTTTAAATTGAAAGAAACCAAGCTTTTTGTATTCATTACTTTTTCCTCCTCAATAATTGTAGTTATATGAATTTTTTAGCACGCTTTCATAAATTACTAATCTAAAAAATTATTAGCCCATTTATCACCCGCCAACTTTTCTGTAAATTCTTATAATTCGGATTATAATATTAAACCGACATCATGTCCATAATATTTTTCCGACTTACCATCTAATTTTTTCATTAAATCAGATGGTATATAACCAAATTAATTAAGGACTTATTCAATTTTTAAAAAGGGTAAAAGCAAAAGTTATAGACATTGAGTCGGATTTATTTTATAGTTGTATTTACATTTGAAAATAATTGAAAGGTGTGAATATTATGAATAGTAATTGTTTTAATCCTTCTTTGGACCATGCACTTGAACTAGATAAGCGAGATGATCTATCCAAATTTCGAAATGAATTTTATATACCGGAGGATAAGACCTATCTTGATGGAAATTCACTCGGTTTAATGTCCAAACGATCCGAAAAAAGCTTATTAGAGCTTATGGAATCTTGGAGGCGTTCTCAGATAGAAGGTTGGACTGAAGGCAAGTATCCATGGTTTTATTTATCGGAAAAATTAGGTGAAAAGATGGCACCAATCGTTGGTGCTACTCCATCTGAGGTCATTGTTACAGGTTCTACATCATCAAATTTACATCAAGTTGTATCCACCTTTTATCAGCCTGAAGGAAATAGAACCAAAATTATAGCGACAGCACTTGATTTTCCAACAGATATTTATGCACTACAAAGTCAGATACGGTTACATGGTTATAATCCAGATGAACATCTCATTCGTTTGGAAAGCAGGGATGGGAGATTTATAGAAGAGGAAGATGTGGTTGCTGCTATGACTGATGAAGTGGCCCTCATACTATTACCTACAGTGCTTTATCGCAGTGGGCAATTATTAGACATAAAAATGTTAACTGACGAAGCACATAAACGTGGTATTTTAATTGGGTTTGACGCATGCCATTCCGCTGGTGTTATCCCACATTCTTTTAGTGAGTGGGATGTGGACTTTGGCATTTGGTGCAACTATAAATATTTAAACGCTGGTCCTGGGAGTGTTGGGTCCATATATGTTAATAAGAAGCACTTTGGAAAATTGCCTGGTTTAACCGGTTGGTATAGTTCCAACAAAGAAAAGCAATTTGATATGGAACATGTCCTAACTCTTGAACATTCAGCAGGTGCCTATCAAATCGGTACACCACATATCTTTAGTTTGGCGCCATTAATCGGATCTTTAGAAATCTTTTCAGAAGCTTCTATCGATAGAATTTATAGAAAGTCTCGTCAAATAACTAGATATATGATGGACTTAATCATTACTGAATTAGATAATATGGGATTTATCATCGCTAACCCTAATGATGACTCGCGTCGAGGGGGACATGTTAGTCTGGAGCATAAAGAGGCTGTTCGTATTTGTAAGGCACTTAAAGAAAATAATATTACTCCAGACTTCCGCGCCCCAAATATCATTCGCCTTGCGCCAATAGCGCTTTACACTTCATATGAAGATGTTTGGCGTACTATAAACACATTGAAAAAAATAATGGTAGAGAAACAATATGAAAAATTCGATTCTCAACGAAATGTAGTAGCGTAAAATTTAACGACTTTTACAATGGTGTAATATAATAAAAAAATGGCCAAAGTGCTTCTTAAAAGAGCCTTGGCTTTTTTTTTGGAAAAAGGGCGAAGCTGATACTCACATCGCCTTATTGTGTTTGTTCGTACTTTAAGCCTCACCAAATTCCATAGTTAGGAGAGATTAACTCATGTTCGTTTTTATGATTCGAATCTCTCCTTTTACTAGAATAGTAATGAAGAAAAAGATTTAACAATAAATTGCGTCAACATACATCGTTGTTAATGTTAAGGCAATTTCTTCAAGGGGACTTTTATTTTTATTAAAAACGATTTCCCATTGGTACATTTCATTAGAAAAAAACCAGCTACGAGCTACTAATTCAGCTTTTAAGTCTGTACGAGCCAGCCCTTTTACTTGCGAGTAAGTAATATCTTTTGTAATACTTTGAATAAATCCTTGTCTAATTTCTTCCCACTTGTCGTTCACAGTAGCAGAAACTCCGATGCCTTCTGAAAAAACTTTCATTATTTCTCTTTCAGTGTCTGCTATTTTTAAAAATTCTAATACCTGATCCAAGATAATTCCTTTTGCTTCTTCTTTTGTTGAAGGGAAAAAGGGGATATGTGCTACATCAAAAAACTTATTCATTACATCTTCCATTACTATGATTAACAGATCATCTTTTCCTTTAAAATGACCATAAGCTGTTCCATACCCTGTTCTTGCTTGTTCTATAATTTGTTTAATCGTTGTCTGTTGGTATCCCTCCCTTAAAAAGACATGATGGGCAGCGTTAATTATTTTGTATCGAGTTTTCATCGACCTTAAACGTCTTCCATCTTCTAGGTTATTTTGTTCTCTCATCATCGAATCCCCCTGCTCTTTACCTTCCCTTAATTCAAAAACAACTCCGAACCTCTGTAATAGTCCTCATTTCAATTTTTTACACAAGTTCTCTCCATCAGCTTCATTAGCATTCATCTTATTCTACCAACAACTTTCCATGTGAGCCAGTATGGAATGGAAATGGGGAACAACAATTTGATATGACAATAAATCAAAATTATCATCAAATTCAGAGACTACTTCAAACCCTTTTGCTATGTAAAAACTCTTTCTATTAGTTGTCCAGAATATCCTTTTCTTATTCAAGAATATGACCCTTTCATGGGGTAACATTACTGATATTTAAACAGCTGTACATGAAACATCTTTATTTTTATGCAACAGTTCCATGAAAAATCCCTGAATCCAAAGACTTTCAGGTACTTAATGATTGTTTCTAATGAGTATTATGTCACCTAAGTATTTAAACAAAAAGGGCATTTTAAGAAATTATTTTGAATAGCATCTTATTTCTTAAGGTGCAAGCAGGTATGCAGAGGGGCAAACGTCTCAAATAATTTTGGTACCTAATTGGATAAAACACCACGTAACATTACAAGGTTACGTGGTATGCAAACTATGATATATTAAATTTTCACTGATTGTTCTTCTTGATAGATAATTTGACCATCAATAATAGTTGTTTCTACTTTTAAATCTTTAATTTGGTTTGGTTTGATACTTAAAATGCTGTCATTTAATATAACTAAATCCGCCAACTTTCCGACCTCTATGCTTCCTTTTATCTCTTCTTCAAAACTCGCATAAGCGCCATTCCAGGTGTATAGTTTAATAGCTTCCATTACGCTTATAGATTGATTAGCACCAAACTCCATTCCAGACTGGCTTTTTCTATTGACAGCAACATGAATTCCTAATAAAGGATTATAATCAGTAACTGGCGCGTCCGATCCACCTGCTGCCATGATGCCACGATCAATAAAATCACGAACAGCGTACATGTGATTAACACGATCACCATAGTGTTGGACATATATCTCTCCGAATTCATATGGAAATGGAGGATTTGGAATAGGAACCATCTCGAGTTTTTTCATTCTCTCTTGTAAATCTGGTGAAGAAATTCCC
Organism: Peribacillus simplex; assembly: GCF_900156045.1. GTDB lineage: Bacteria > Bacillota > Bacilli > Bacillales > DSM-1321 > Peribacillus > Peribacillus simplex_D. Next base: position 22,790 of record NZ_FTMX01000009.1, read on the forward strand.
GCGTGCTCAATCCGATGACGATGGTTTTTTCTTGGTGATTCCTCCAACGCCTTTTCTACACAATTTAAATACATTTCAATGGCTTTATCACCTTGTGCATGTACAGTGATTTGATAGCCTTTTTTATGTGCTTCACCTAAAACCTGGTAGATTTCTTCCTCACTATAATAAAGAATGCCATAATTGTTAGAGTCACTGGTGTACGACTCACGGGTTGCAATTGTAGGCCCGGTGCTACTTCCATCTGTAAACAATTTAACTGGTCCAACTTTGAATCTCTCATCTCCGGTACCAGTTACCACACCAGCCTCGACCATTTTATTAACAAATTCATGGGAGTTATTTACCTGACATATCATTGCATATATTCGGACACGAATATCCTTACTCTTCACAGCTTGTTGTAGTAAACGGTAACTCTCAGGACCATTTCCACCTGCCTCATGTATACTTGTTATGCCCGCTGCAATGAAATGATCTGATGCAATTTTCACAGCCTTCATCAGTTCACTTTCTGTATAACTTGCAACATCGTTCATACCCATATTTGCTGCTTCAATTAACTTTCCTGTAAGCCTTCCTGCCTGATTCTTTTCAATAACTCCCCCATTAGGATCCGGTGTGTTCTCGTTAATTTGCGCAATTTCTAATGCTTTGCTGTTCACCACGCTTATATGGTTGCAAGTACGGGATACAATAATGGGGTGTTCAACTGAAATTTCATCCAGCTCAGCGATTGTTGGATAGCGCTTTTCCTTCACAGCGGTTTCATTAAAGCCCCAAGCACGTATCCATTCACCATTAGGAGTTTCTAAGGCTTTCTTTTTCAGGTCATCTAACAAAGCCTCGATAGAATCGATATGTTCAGCTTTACAACTTACCGCCAACTGATTCACCCCATAAAAAATGAGGTGAATATGAGAATCAATGAATCCAGGAAGAAGCGTTTTTCCTTGCAGGTCAATAACATCCGTTTTTTCTCCTATAAAACTCTTAACCTCCTGATTTGAACCAACAACTGCAATACGATTATCTTTTATTGCTACACCTTCGACTACTGTATTCTTTTGGTCTACTGTAATAACCTCTCCATTTATCAATACAACATCAGCTTTCATAAACTCATCCCTTTCCAAATTACTCTTTTAGAGTGATCAATTTAGTATTTAGCATTCATCTGCTTTAAACTTGCCAACTCCCCATTTCACATTATTTCAGATTGATCTCATGGTTCATTTTATAATTCTTTTTCAAAAATACTGGACAATCCCATTCACAGACAAGGTCCTTAGCCAAGGAAACGACCCAGTCCTTTGTAATATGATACTTTTCTCCATCAACAGTAATAAACACTTCACCGTCTGTCACATAGAAAACTTCCTGTTCTTCTAGATGCCACGTTCCTTTATTCGGTTCGCCCACCCATGGTTCCCACGTGTCAACACCTAGTTGTTGTGCTTCTTCTGATGTAATTTTTTTCGCAAAAAACATGATGATCCTCTCTCTTTCTTATAGGTAATTTTGAAGGAATAGGTTTTATAAACGTACTGTCTTAACATTTGTATCTTTTAAACGTTTGAACTCTTTTTTCATAAAGTATATGGCAATGAGAAGGCCTGGAATTTCTGCAGCAGGACCTGCGTACCATATACCTTCTACACCCCAGAATTTCGGGAAAATAAATAAAAACGGGAACATGAACAACAGCATTTTGCTAACACTAATAAAAGTTGCGGACCAGTTTCTCTCTTGTGCTTCGAAATAACCGGAGATAAGCAAGCTGACTGCATTAAGCGTAAACAAAGAATTGAATACAACTGTCGTCCAAATGCCCAGTTTATGCAATTCAGGATTACCAACGGAAAAAAATGACACAATTGGATCTGCAAAAATGATTAGTATGGCTGTCACAATCACAAAGAAGGCAACCGTAAAAATGAGTCCCATCTTAATTGCTTGTTTAACACGATCAAGGTTGCCCGCACCGTAATTATAGCTAATGATCGGTTGAAGTCCTGTCATCCCACCGAGCGCTGCTAAGGCGAGCATATTTGTAATGTAACCGTTTTGAATCGTAAAAGCGGCCACGTGCAGCCCACCACCGTAGCTTTGCAGCATGTTGTTGAAGAAAATAATGGCAAAAAACATCATGAAAAGACTCGAGAAAGATGCAAAGCCCGTCCAAGCCACTTCACCGATCGTCTTGAGATTAATCATCATATCTTTCATTTTTGGCTTAAGTTTTGTTTTACCAAACCAGAAATAAAAGATCAGGAAAACAGGGATTGATTGCGAAATCGTATTGGCCCATGAGGAACCCATCATCCCCATGTCATACTTCGTTACCATAATCCATTCTGTAATCCCACCAACAACTGCTGCGACTAACCAACTGTTCATTGATAATACAGGTTTTTCATCGATATTTGTTAAAACACTTAATACAACGGCCAATATCGTTAATGGCAATGAAACCCATAGCAGTCGGCTATATTGCACCGCATATGGAAGCGCTTCATCACTTGCTCCGAATAAGGTCATAATTTGATTTTCAAAGACCACTCCAATTACAGCTAGCAAAATGGAGAAGAAAAGAGTAAACCATAGGGTTTGTCCCATAATACCTCTAGCTTCTTCGATTTTCCCTTTTCCAAGTCGAAGTGAAATGACCGCTCCGGCTCCGACACCCAAAAGAACTCCAAGCATACGGGTAATAACCATAACCGTAAATCCAATTCCAATCCCTTCTACTTCCACCTCCTGAAAGCCACTGACGAAATAGCCATCGACAACCGCTGCAACCCCTAGAATCGCGTTAGCCATAATTCCTGCCAAAGCAAATCGTAAATATAGTAACGGAATACTTTTAGTTCCCAGCAATGAATAATACGCTGGCTTATTCATTACTTCTACTTGCTCTATCTTCGATGACGGACGGTTGTCTGCTATTTTCATGAGCATGTCCCCCTATAAATTAAATAATAGATGTGGTAAGTTAAGCTCAATTAATTCGCATACCAACCTACAGGCTTGGCATGCTGGTGGATATTGATTTGCTTCGTTTCCATAAAGTGCTCCAGCCCAACAGCACCTAACGCTCTGCCGATTCCACTTTGCTTATATCCTCCCCAAGGACCTTCAACATAAGCGAGATGATAACTATTAATCCAAGTAATTCCCGCACGCAATTTACTAATGACACGTTTTGCTCGATCCATGTCTTCAGTAAATACAGCACCAGCTAGTCCATAAATGGAATCATTCGCTTTTTGGATGGCATCTTCCTCATCTTTAAATTTCTGTACTACAAGGACTGGACCAAAAATCTCTTCCTTAACTATACCCATATTCGCATTTACATCAGCAAAGATCGTTGGCGCAATAAAAAACCCTCGATCAAGCCCATTTTCCGTTAAGCGCTTACCACCACAAACTAATTTTGCACCTTCTTCAATTCCGCTCTTGATGTAATGTATTACTTCATTCATATGAGGCTCGTTTGTGAGGGCTCCCATTTCAATGTTTTCACTTTCCCCGTTGCCAACTACAAGTTTGCTTGCACGCTCGGCCAATCTTTCAACAAACTTATCGTAAATGGTCTCTTGTACAAGCAAACGAGATGCAGCTGAACAAACTTGCCCAGCATTGTGGAAAATACCGAACATCGCATTCTCGACTACTGTTTCAAAATCCACATCGTCGAACACAATAAGGGGAGATTTACCACCCAGTTCAAGTGTGATTTTTTTCATATTACCCGCAGCTGCGCGCATAATGCTTTGACCTGTTTTTGTTCCGCCGGTAAAGGCAATCTTGTCAACATCATGGCTCTCGGCAAGCTCATTCCCAACTGTTGATCCAGGTCCCAATACCAAGTTTGCCACTCCGTCCGGAAGTCCAATCTCTTCGATAATTTCAAATAATTTGAAAACGCTTACAGGAGTGACCTCTGCAGGCTTAAGTACAATTGTATTCCCTGCGGCTAGTGCAGGAGCAATTTGCCAAACAGCTAACATAAGCGGGAAGTTCCAAGGTACAATAAGTCCACAAACACCAATCGGTTCATGAATAATAATTGTTTCTGAAGAATCAGGACGAGTATAAGACTCCTTTTTCATGCCTTTGATCAAGTCAGCATAATAGCGGAAGCATTGAATCGATACCGGAATATCCACATAGGTGGTTGCACGAATAACCTTACCGTTATTTGCAGTTTCCAAACGTGCAATTTCAACTGCCTTCTCTTCAAGACGGTCTGCAATCATATAGAGATAGTCAGCTCTTTCATCGGCTGATAAATCCGACCAGATCCCGCTGTCAAACGCTTTACGAGCCGCCTTGATTGCTATCTTCGCATCGTCTGCTGATCCATCAGCAGACGTTGCGATCACCTCTCCGGTAGCAGGATTGATAATGTTTCGTCTAGCACTGGATAACGCTTCTACCCATTTCCCGTCAATGAACATGTTAATTTTCATAAACAACTCTCCTTAAGCAATAATATCTACCAGTTTAAAACCAATATGTGCTAGATTCACCAGCATCGTTTTCTGATTATAGAATGGGAATGATTTGAGGCGTTCCTTTTCAAATCGATATCCACCTGCACTCCCCGTAACGATCCATTGTGCCAATAACTTGCCAAACAATGTCGAGAGAGAAGCGCCGTGGCCCGTATAACCCGTTGCGAAATATGCGCCTTCTTTGGATTTGCCAATAACAGGGAACGTATCAATTGTAACCCCGATAAATCCACCCCAACGGAAATCAATCTTGCTTCCTGCTAGTTTTGGCATTATTTTAACCATGGCATCGTAAACACTTTGATAAACGGCATCGCCTAAGTTTGGACGAATATCGCCACCGCCGAATACGATCCGATTATCTGGTGTACGTCGGAAATAGTAAAGGAAATTGCTTGTATCAAAAACCATACGATCTTTAGGAATGACGGTATTTACCAGTGATTCTGGAAGCTGTTCAGTAGCAATAATACGTGCCGAAATTGGCAGTACGCCTTTGTTCAGTTCATTCATGATTTTTCCGGAGTAACCATCTGTAGCGACAATAATGTCTTTCGCTGTAACAGTTCCTTTTTCTGTTACAACTTTCACTCTGTTTTGACCGTACTCAATAGATAGTGCTTTCGAATGCTCAAAGATTTTTGCACCGATCGATTTAGCTGCTTCTCCCAAACCAATTGCATAATTCAGTGGCTGGAACGAGTAACTCGAGTTGTCGACTAAGCAGCCATAATAAAGTGGGGAATCGATCTCTTGATTCACCTGACTTCGATCCAGCACGCTTGAATCGTACCCAAAATTTTTGTTTAAGAATTCGCTTTCATGTTTCAAATCTTCAAAATGCTTGGCTTTGTAAGCCGCCACAATGTGACCTGTCTTTCTAAAGTCACAGCTGATTTGATGCTCGTCAATGATTTTTTTAACCAGTTCAACGCTAAACAAGGAGAGCTCGTTAAGCTGTCTTGCCTCGTCGGCACCATACTTTTTGGCAAGCTCCTTCATCGTCGGCTTATAGCCTGGCAATACCATCCCGCCGTTACGACCGCTGGCACCATATCCGATCGTTTCTTGCTCAAGGACAATGACACTCTTCCCTAATTTTTGCAAATGATACGCAGAAGAAAGACCTGTGAAACCTGCGCCAATAATGACAACATCCGCCTCTTCATTTCCTTCAAGAAACTTTCCTTTTTCATAGCTGTTTGCAGTCACTGCCCACAGTGATAGAGTATCCATTCGATCCATCTTATCCATAGCTAGTTCTACTCCTTATGTGACATGTATGCTATAATACAGTCAAATTTTATTCACAATATTCACACTTATTGAGTCCATCATATGACTTGGAGTTTCCTCCAAGTCAATAGCCATTTGAGAGTTTTTTGAATTCATTTTCGTAAAAAAGTGGAGTAACTCCACTTTCTTCATTGGGGGGCATCTATGAAAATTGGTACATTTGCAAAGCTTTTTCAAGTTACCACCGATACCGTACGTTATTACATTGAACTTGGATTATTAATACCAGACAAAAAAAACACCCAGTATCAAATGAACCAATCGTGTCTCGACGACATGGCTTTTATTACTGAGCTGAAAAAATTTCATTTTTCACTGCTAGAAATTCAACAAATTTTATCGTATCAGCGTGTCACAAACTTCTCGGACCATGAGGATATCGACTACTACAACAACTTTCTCATTGATAAAAAGAACCAGCTGACCAAGACAAAAGAAGACATATTAAAAGCTATCCAATTGATTGAAAAAGCGGTTCAAACCAACTCGCCTTCATCCAAAGAAGAGAATTTTACAGGGGTCCCACTTTCCTTTGTAAATTTGCTCTATTGTCCGATGTGCCACATTCCACTTGAAATGAAAGATATAACGATTAAAAAAGTCTACATTCAAACGGGGAGCTTAACTTGTACCTGTGGATACGAGGCAGCTATCGAGGAAGGTATTATCATTACCGCGAACTTGTACGAGACGTCTCCTTATCCATCTTATTTTTACGATAAAGAAACGATTAAAGAGATCAATCCCAAAATGATTAACTTATTTGAGAATAGTAATTTTTGGTTTCAAAAAGTTCTACAAAATGTAGATTTGAAAAACAAGTTAATCGTGGAAACAAACGTTGACGCTGTTGTGTCACTACCCAAATATATCGATGTTCTTGAAACGAGCGCCTCCTATGTATTCAGTGGCTTTTCGCTTGCGATGCTCAAGAAGGTTAGAAAAAGAATTGAGCGTATGAATCCGAAGCCAAATGTCCTTTATATTTTGAATTCTGATTTAAATCTGCCATTGAAACCGCTTAGCATCGATGTTTTTGTGGATAGTTTTACAGCAAATGATTTTTCACTGCTCAATCCGCAGTTCCCAATTCATGTTCTAAAAAACTATTTCCATAGCAGTTCAACAATTGTCGGCGGGTACTCCTATTATGATAGCTCGGCCAAATCCTTGAAAAATATTTCAGCCTTATATCCAAATTCCCACGAGTATATTTTATATCCAAAATACATAGAAGAAAATATATCAGTCAACGGATTTCAAATTACGCAAAGTGAAAATATCGGTTACTGTACAAATCCAGGACCTTTTTTTGATTATCATGTAATAGACGAAAAATTCCACATGCTAATGTATTTGGCTAGTACGAAAAAATAGGGTTCTGGTACAAAGATGATTTCAAAAAAACATAGGACATGAATTTCCTGCTAACTTACGGATTATGATGCGATGCCAAACAGCTTATCAATGATTTTTTTTCGATTTTGGGCAGACTTCACCTCTTGGTGAACTTGCCCTTTTTTCATCATATGCATGGCTTCAATGCCACGTACTATTGAAGTAGCAGTTTCATACGTTTTGAATCCCGGCATGAAGCGTACTTTTTTCTTAATGAAAAGATGATCTTGTTCTACGATATTATTGAGATATTTCACTTGTCTCATTTGGATGCCTTCAGGTATCTTTTGCTCGTCTTTAGATATGGAATGGCTACAGGATACGCTGGATTTTTAGCGACAGTTATGACATGAGGCTTAGAAACATGAAAAGACCACAAAGCTTTCTTGAAGAAGTACTTTGCAGCCTCCATACTTATTAATTCTTCCGTGTGTTGGCTTCAACCCTACAATCTCACTGAGGCAGAAATCTTTTTTTCGGTTTAACTTTACCTCTTCCCCTATTTCAGCAAATTCCATTTGCTGAAGCGAACTTTTTAATTCCATCTTTATAAACCAATCCTCCGTATATAAAAAGAACGATAGGATACATAACCGCCCTTCTCTTTCCCGAAATGTTTTTCACAAATTTTCATATAAGATGCGGTTCGTTTGCAAATTCATCTATGAACTATCTATTGCTACTCCAAATAATTTATATGAATTCAATCTTACTTTGAACAGACCTCTTATAATGTGTGTTGTTTAAACTCCAATTTTCACTTCATCAATATAGATTTTCCTGACAAAGTAAGATACTTATAGTGTCCGGTGCAAAAGATGAATGATAAGAGTTAATACAGGTATAACGTATGCTACGTGAGGGGGGAAGTTTAGCTAGTCTACTATAAGATTAATCGAAATTGCATAGAACTTCGCGAAAAATGAGTAGAATTTTTCAGGGTTCAAGAGTATAGCTAGTGAATGATGACAGTTAAGGAATTTAAAGAAGCTACTAGAGTTTCAACTTATACTATTTATCGGAAATTAAAGAAAGAGCCAACCTAGTAGGTCTGCTCTTGATGTATTGTTAATCTTTCACATCCGTTCAAGAAGGGTTAGGTATCAAAATGACAATCAGCTTAAGGAGTAGATGCAGGTGGCTTTTGTCTCCTCTGGCATAAATAAGTATAATGTTAACGGCTTCCTTTAATCCTAGATTCCTTAATACTTTAGTAAGTTTCCAGTCAAAGAAGTACAGTATCACTTTTATCGATTTTTTTTCGTTTGATTCGCTTTTTCATAGATGCCGAACTGGTTATCTGGTAAATTATTTTAATCAAACGATTGATTAAAATAATAGAGAAACTCTTCAAAAATTATATGATTTTCTGTTTGTGCTTGAAATAAATTAGTGTTTCTAGGAAGCTCTGTAATGAAATAATGAATTGGGCAATTGGTTTGGAAAATAGAATAGCAGCATGTATTCTGAGAAAAACGCTGGAAAGTAGAGCGTTTTTTGTATGATGGTAAAATTCCAGGTATCAAATCCATTCATTTATAACAATTTCTTACGTTTATGGAACTATCATTTTTATTTGAATTTGAATGTATAATAATACTAATGATCGAACATTCAAAAGGCCTCCATTTGGCGGCCTTTATGGCGCTAATGCACCCGTTAGTTCTTTAAGAGCGAAACTTCTTCAATTAAATCTATTCTCGTACCGCCAATTAATCTCTATTATTTATTCGTTATTTCTTTGCTGTAGTAAAAATAATGCTAAACCGATTAAGATGAGTGCGATACCCATACCTTGTTGTAAAGAAATAACCTCATCCAAAATAAAATAAGCGAGTATACAGGTTCCAATCGTCTCTCCTAATATGCTCATTGAAATAACTGAGGTACTTAGCCATTTCAACAGCCAATTAAAAATCGTTTGCCCTAATATCGTTGCAATAAACGCTAATCCAATAAAGGACAACCATGTTTGTGTGGAATAATCAACGAAAGAAGTTTGCTGACTGAACGAAAAAATACACAAAAATAGTGCACTGCTGGCATAACCGATAACTGAATATGGAATAAGAGATAGCTTTTTACGAACATGCTGGCCTACAAAGAAATAGGCTGTAATAATCCCCGCTGCAATAAAGGCTAGTATATCACCAAATAAAGCTTGTCCACTAATTTGAAAATCTTGCCATCCAATAACGATACTTCCGGCAATCGCTACAAGACAACCTATTACAGCACCTTTACTGAATCTCTCTTTAAATAGAAGATAGCCACCGACCATCGAAAAAAGTGGCTGCAATGTAACGATAACCGTCGAACTTGCTACAGAAGTGTAATTTAATGATTCAAACCATAATACATAATGAACTGCTAAAAATAAGCCTGATAATAGTCCGAGTCCCCATTGTTTTTTTGACAATGAATATAATTCATGTCGATTCCTTTTATTTATTAATAAAAATGGCAAGAGCATTATTGTTGCAAAAAACAGCCGATAGAACGCCGTGATTGTCGCAGGTGCATCTGCTAACTTTACAAAGATTGCTGAAGTTGATAATGCAAATACGCCAAAAAATAAAATTACATAAGAAATAATTGATGATTGCAATTTTATATCCTCCGATTCTTTGTTTATAATATTGAAATTTATATATTATAATGTACAAAAGTAAGTATAAAATTTTTATGTAATTTAAGAAAGTACTAATTACTTATGTTCAGTATGTCAGCACAAAAGGAATGAAATATACATTATTGTGGAAAGGAGTCTTTACCATGATTAATTATCGCCTTGGTCAAACAGTATTAAGTTATCGTAAGAAAAACGATATGACAATTCGTGAATTTGCCGATTATGCAGGAATCAGCACTTCGCTTATTAGCCAAATTGAAAGAGGACAAGCAAATCCTTCGCTGAGTGTACTAGAATTGATTGCAAAAGCATTAAATGTACCATTGTTTACGCTTTTCATTAACGATATTGATACCGATTCACTCATTTCTAGAAAAAAAGATCGGAAGAAGGTGTATCGTGAAAATAACGACCATATTGTCTATGATGTGTTAACGCCAGATTTCATGAAAGCACGTATCGAACTCTTATTGATGGATTTAAATGCACACGCAATCACTACGGAAAGCCACTATTCACACGACGACAAAGAAGAAATTGCTGTAGTCATGAAAGGTCAATCGTATGTTGAATTGGAAGGCACTGAATATTTTTTAGATGAAGGGGATGTAGTGCGTATTCCACCCAATATTAAACATCGATTTTTAAACAAGAGTGATGAAACAAATCATATTTTATTTGTACTAACTCCAGCGCTAGTTTAAATAGAACTCTTCCTATGTAAGAATGAAAAGATAAAATAACTACCGTTACAAAAAAGAGGCTGCTCCACAAACTGGCCCAATTGTTGAATAAAGATCAAACAGCACTCTTCAACTATCCTTCCCCGTTAGTTGCATAAAGAAAAAGCTGCCTTAAAGACAGCATTATACATCTGGAAATTAGTAAAAAAGACTTAAATGCAATTTTATAAATTGGGGTTTTTTTAGTCAAATAAGAAAATATGAATTCCATTGAGAGCGTTGGAAAGAGGAGTTCACGATGCTAGAGAGAAACATCATCGAACTCTATCGCGACAGAATATGATGCAAAAGGATTTAGGAAAGCCAATCCACGGTAGTATCTTCTTCATCAAAAAAAGGTGTGTGATGAGTATATCCAAGGAAAATTTTACAGAAAAAAGCAAAGGAACAACATCTGACTTTTATTATGAGAAAGAATATTTGCTCAGCAAATTGTTCCTTCTACCCGAAGGTGCTACAGTAAGTGTTTGATGTTGCACCAGCGACCGTCAAGCAGGCTCGATGCCTACTCTTAATCGAGAAAAAAACGGATGTTTTTTCTCCATGCGTGAACCACCAGCTCAACGATCCAGCCGGTGTGCCTCCTTTTATTGGTTGTTTCCTTCAGTGCTTTTTCTCAAGGTACTCAGTCACTAAAGGGGGGACATGCCCCCTATGCTTGTCCCATTTATTTTTCAAAAATACCCCTTTTCTTTTAAGCTAACATATTTACCCGTATGGGAAACAATCAAATGGTCTAAAACTTCAATCCCAATAATTTTCCCTGCTTCCGCCAATCGCTTTGTGACTTCAATGTCTTCCATGCTCGGGGTTGGGTCACCCGTTGGGTGCTGATGGCTGACAATAAGAGAAGCCGCGTTATTTAAAATGGCGCATTTCAGCACATCTCTAGGATGGACGACACTCGCATTCAGGCTTCCCACATGGGCCCGATGAAGCCCTACAACATGATTTTTCGTGTTGAGCATCATGACAAGGAACACTTCCCTGTCCTCGTTTGCGATTTGCGCGGCCGCCAATTCCCAGGCATCTTCTGGTTTACGTATTTGAAAGGCCGCAAACGGATCGACCGTTTCCCTGATTTCCTGCTTGATTCTGACTACTTCAAAAATTGGGGTTAATTCCATTTTCAAAACTCCTTTTCATTTTTTTTTTTATTTGTTGCCTTGTGGTTTTTCTCTGGTGGTTTTTTTTCCCTATTTTCATTTGCCTTGCGAAGCGAATTAGTTCCCCAAAGGGGGATTATTTTTCCCCTTTGACATGTAGAACGAAAAACACGCATAGGCAATCGGTCAAGGGATTAAGCACAAAAACTTTTTGATGTTGCGATAGGCGCCCCTAATCAAAAAGTTTTTTGCCCCTTGATCGATGGACTGGCCGTCTTAGCTTCCTGCCGGAAAGGTTCGGGTGCCCTGCCGGCCGGGAGGTTAGCAGGCCTGCGCTGTTTTACGATTCGGAAGGCAAAGGGAAAAAATAATAAAAAAAGCAGCCGGCCGGCTGCTATCCTTATGACCTTTATTTCTTTTGATCTCTTAACTTACGGCCTTCGGCTCGTTCGGTATGGCGGCGATAGCCGTGTAAATGGATCAGGAACCTACGGAATGTAGGCGAAGCACGAGCCGTACAGTTCGTTGTTATCGAGTCATTTAATGCCGAAGCGACACGTACAGAATGTCAGAAAGGTGTTCTCTCCTTTTTGTACAGACTGTAGTGCTAGCCGCACGAAGTAGATTCACAATGCTCTAACGCTCGTGTAGTCCAAGGCAAAAGTAAAAACCTACCTTTTCAAAGAAAAAACACTCTGGAGAGTGACTACCCCAAAGTGCTTTATATAAAATTACTATATTATTTTTAACGGCATTACCTTGTGGTTTGAAATCCTGCGAATAAGCGAGTATTCGTGAGCATTATCTATTTAACTGAGGGAGTTCATTAAGACTTATTGTAGAGTTGACACAAACTGTAAGGCAATGCAGTAAATAAAAAAACACTCCTAAACAGGAGCATCTATAGAAATAGTATTTGTAATTACTTTAGCAGCTTTAGCTAAATCACTAAAAGAATCTACTTTATCGCTACCTGGATAAGTTAATTCAAAAATATGCTGAGAATTAATAGTTAGACATCTTACTTGCAAAATGCGAATTCCATTCATAGAAAAAGTATGGGTAATATCTACTTTACTAAAATAACATAAATCTGAAAGTGATTTTTTTACGTGTTCGAATTTCATTCTCGTCTCTTCTCCTCACCATAAATGGGAAGAGACTAAGAAAAGTCTGGAAGGACCCAAATATCCTTTATTATCTCTTACTTTAACATCTGGAGATATGAATCTATATTAGTTATCATTCGTAACAAGAGATTACGTGAGTTCTATATAAGAAACGGAAAGAAGGATAGCCCTATAAAGTAGCTGTTATAGCATGTGCTAATAAGCTTATCCAATGGATTTATGCACTATTACAAAACAACTCGACTTTCCAGGACCTGGCCTAGTTTAAAAGTATAACTAAATATCACAAAACTTTCTAAAGGCAGTTCATTGGAAGGTAATTTGGCATGCATATTTTTAGTATAGCAAGAAATATTTTTGGTTTTTATTGATATATTAGCTGGTTTAGTTCCATAAGAAACTTTCAGTGACCTACCTTATTGTATAGTTAACACAAACTGTGCAATAGGAGGAGAAAGCCTCCCCCTCAGATTATTTGCTTTTCGGAGCTTCTGAAACCCTTACCTTGCGACCCGGTGGCTTCAATGTTTTCCTGTGCTCTTCCCTTCTAGAGCTACAGATGAGTTTTAATTTCAGTTGATCACTGCCTTAATTTATTTTACATTCTATGTATATAACTCTTAACAATATCAAAACCTATGACTAGCAACACATTACATTCAGAAACAGCCCCCCCCAATAATAATATGAAACGTTGTTATATTACGTGAGAAAATAAAAATTCTATATATGGTATATGGAGTATTCATTAAAGTGTTTCTGGGAAAATAAAACATAAAATTATAGCGAAATGCCTCATTTGCATCCATGATTTTTCCAATTATAATCATTTCCAGCGCTTTTCCTTTGCTAACGATTCTAGCTAAGCGCTGTGTGCCTCCAGCTCCTGGAATAATCGATAAAATGATCGAACTTTACCTTAAATTCACAAACGTTACTAAATATATTTGCTAGAACAATAATTAATCTAATAATTTACACTATTATTCACAGAATCGGATTTATTATTTGAAGATTGGTCCATATACGGTTCATATATTTTTTCACGAATAAACAACGCAGGGATAATTCCACATAACACATAAGCAACCCCCATAAGAGACAAACCAACTCCAATAGAATAATTTGTAGCGATCATACCGATCATTACCGGTGCCAGAGCAGCCCCTGATCTACCAATGTTATACGATCCCCCTACCGCAGTACCCCGGATTTGCGTCGAAAAGCTTTCACTCATGTATGTTGCATTCACAGCATAGGGTATACCGATAAGAAATCCAAATAGCGTAAATAAGATAACAATATTAGCTGGATTTTGGTAATTTACAATAAGAGGAAGTGCCACGGCTGTACCAATTGTACCAACGACGAATATAACCTTACGTCCAAATTTATCCGCAAGCCAACCAGCTATGATTTTACCTACAATCATGGCAGTATAGGTTCCGACAAGATAACTTGTCATTTTCTTAAAGTCATAGCCTAAATCACTGACAATATAGCTTGGAAGCCAATTGTTAACTCCATAGTAACCAAACTGAAGAAGGACTGATGTTAATGACCATAAAATAAACATTCTTCTCGCTTTCGGCTCCTGAAATATGCTTGTCCATTCATTCTGTTTCAAATTAGCTTTCTTTTTAGCACTTTGCTTCCAACCTTCCGGCTCTGGAATGTTAAATCTCATATATACAGCGAGTAAAACAGGAACCAAAGCGATTAGAAATAATGGACGCCAACCATACTGTGGTAATATTGCTCCGGCTAATAACGTTGCCACTAAGTATCCAACCGACCACCCTGCTTGCAATGTACCTAATATCGTAGTTCGGCGTTTTGTCGGTACATATTCTGCCATAAGCATATTAACAACAGCATATTCTGCTCCCAAGCCAAATGAAGATATGAAACGAATAGCGAGGAACTGTTCATAGCTCTGGGCAAACACCAAAAGAGTGGTACCAATAGAGAAGATAATTATTGACCAAAAAATCGTTCTAACCCTACCAAATCGATCAGACAACCATCCTCCTATTAGACCTCCAACAGCCATTCCTACTAGTGTCCATGTTCCCAGAGCACCAGCCTGAACGTTGTTCATGTTAAACTCTTCCTTTAATTTAGGAAGACTCAAAGCGAGCATTTGTATATCCATAGCATCTACCATGAGGCCCAGAAACGAAGAGATAAACACAATAATCCATAAACGCGGTCTCGAAGAATTAGACATGTCCTTACACCACTCTCTCTTTAATTAAAAATAGATGTTTAATGAAAATGATTCCGCTTTCATTCTTATTGACTAATAATCTTATTTTCTAAACAGCTTCTTTCTATCCTCATTGAATCAGAAACTCTTTAACTGCTATGCAATCTACTTTTTACTAGTATGAGGGTTAATCCAATTTACTAATTTCCGGCATCAAATCGACTGCTAAACTATCCATACGTATCCCCAAACCTTCTATTACTGTATTGATGATACTTATGAAAGTAGATATTTGTTAAAATATCTTATTTTCCCATGTTAACATTATGATAGGTAGTTCGTTTTTTTTCGCTGTATAAAAGCTAAAAGGGGCCTAGTTATTACCCCTTATTCGCTTTTGGTCGAAATAACGATTGACATAGAGATCAACAGAGATCCTTATTTTATAAATTGGCTTCGTTAAAGTTCGATGTAAATAATTTGAATTAAACTATAAAGAGTAATGATTTTAAGCTTTTTTTTACTCTTTATAAAAATTGATTATCATATATAACTTTTTGTAGCAAGATTATTTTCCTATCTAATTTTTGACTGACTTTTATTACCTGAGAATCAGAAATGCCCCTTTTCTCTGCTAATTTGTACATACTATGCCGATCTTCATTTATACTTCCTCTTAGGACTCGTAAATCTTTCAAATTCATCATCTTTTCCCCTTCTATAGCTTGTTTTAAAGCAGTTAATAAAGTGTAAATTAAGATCAGAATTTTACCCTTTTTCTAGAAACAACTCTATTCTCTAAGACAGTCCTAAGATCAAATCATCAGATCGCTAATTCTAAAATTTCTGCAATATCCATGGTCTTCACGTCATCCTCAACTTCCTTCGCTTTCGTTCCGTCACTAAGCATGGTTAAACAATAAGGACATCCACTGGAAATTGTAGAGCATTTGGTTGCAATCGCCTGCTCGGTCCTTGTAACGTTGATACGGCTTCCCGTATCTTCTTCCATCCACATACGTCCACCACCGGCACCACAGCACATCGCCGTGTCACGACTGCGTTCCATTTCAATAAGCTTCACACCTGGAATCGATTTTAATATTTCCCTCGGTGGATCATATACCTCGTTGTATCTTCCTAAATAGCATGAATCATGGAAAGTAATGGTCTCATTCACATCGTTTTTCGGCACTAGTCTACCTTCTTTAACCAGTTCTGCAAGAAGTTCTGTATGATGGTACACTTCCGCTTCCAAGCCAAAGTCTGGATACTCATTTTTGAACGTATTATAAGCATGAGGATCAATCGTTACAATTTTCTTCACATCATTTTTTTCAAATTCTTCCATGTTCTTCGTTGCAAGTTCTTGGAATAGAAATTCATTTCCTAGACGCCTGGCCGTATCCCCTGAGTTCTTTTCTTTGCTTCCTAAAATGGCAAACTTTACACATGCTTCATTTAAAAGTTTTGCAAAGGATAAGGCAATTTTTTGACTTCGATTATCATAGGAACCCATAGAGCCCACCCAGAATAAATAGTCAAATTCCTCTCCTTGCTTTTTTATTTCCTTTACAGTAGGAATATAGACATCTTCCCGTATCTCACGCCAATTTTCTCTCTCTTTACGGTTTAGTCCCCATGGATTTCCTTGGCGTTCAATATTTTGCATCGCACGCTGTGCATCTGCATCCATCTTGCCTTCTGTTAATACGAGGTAACGACGAAGATCAATGATTTTGTCCACATGTTCGTTCATAACTGGACACTGATCTTCACAATTACGGCAAGTTGTACATGCCCAAATTTCCTCTTCTGTGATCACATCGCCAATAAGACTTGGAGAATAATCAAGAGTAGCCGCAGCTTCTTCATAACCACTAGATCTCGACATCATTGCAAGTTGATTCCCTTGTGTGCCAGTAAACGCAAATCCTGGCACCCATGGCGATTTGGACGTAACCGTAGCCCCTGTATTAGTCAAATGGTCTCTCATCTTAACAATCAAATCCATTGGAGAAAGCATTTTACCGGTACCTGTTGCCGGACACATATTTGTACATCGTCCACATTCTGCACATGCATATAGATCGATCAGCTGCTGCTGGGTAAAATTTTGTATTTTCCCGACGCCGTATTCCTCTACTTCTTCTTCCCCGAAATCAATCTTCCTTAATTTCCCTACAGGACCAACTTTCTTGAAAAAGATATTGAACATAGCAAATAGCTCGTGTGCTTGTTTAGACTGTGGCACAAATACCATGAAAGAAAAGACGGTTATCATATGCAGCCACCAAAATATATAGAATAGTACAGTCCCTATCGTTGGTCCAACGCCGGAAAACACTAACGCAATAGCACCAGAAAACGGGGCGTAAGCCATATACGGTTCATGATCTAACATAATCGCTTCGAATCCTAATGTAAGCAAGATTGATAAGGTCAGAGTACATAAAGCGATATAGACAAAAGCAGCTTTGCCATCACGCTTCCATTGTAATCGATTTAACTTTTCCCCATAGCGACGGAAGAATCCATATACGACCGCCAACAGCATAAGGAATGTCGCCCACTCCTGCAGAAAACTAAAATATTTATGCCCATCACCAAAAGGAAATTCATACCCTTTAATAAACCCTTTTATGATGAGTTCAATAAGTCCTACTTGAATGATAAAGAAGGTGTAAAATAATACTAAGTGCATCAGCCCGCTTTTCTTGTCTTTAAACAACTTTCGCTGTCCGAATCCATTCACTAGCACAGCATTGATGCGCTCTTTAAAGCGTGGTTCAAATTCAGCTTTTTTGCCCAGTTTCACAAACAAATAGCGAGTGTATACAAGCTGGACAAACAAGTAAACTGCATATCCTGACAGTGCTAAGAAAGCTAGTAAATTTAGCAGTGATAGCATCTTGTTCCTCCTCCAAAGTGAATAATTCAGTATTCTATATTAAACAGAAACCAGAACTTTTTTAAATTCTTCTGTAAAAAGAGGAACTACTTCAAATAAATCTCCTACAATGCCATAGTCTGCCACTTGGAAAATGTTAGCCTCTGGATCTTTGTTAATGGCAACAATGACTTTTGAGTTTGACATTCCTGCCAAGTGTTGAATGGCTCCAGAAATTCCGCAAGCAATGTATAAATCAGGTGTCACAACCTTTCCAGTTTGACCGATTTGCAGTGAATAATCACAATAATCAGCATCACAAGCACCACGTGATGCTCCTACGGCACCACCTAATACGTTTGCAAGTTCCTGTAAAGGGCTGAATCCATCTTCACTCTTAACACCTCGACCACCAGAAACAATCACTTTTGCTTCAGATAAATCTCCACCTTCTGTCGTTTTTCGTACGATCTCTTTAATGACAGTACGAAGGTCTTTGATTTCAGCCTCAAATGAGCTTACTTCACCAGAGCGTGTCTCGTTCTTTTCAAGTGCAGCAATATTGTTTGGACGAATGGTTGCAAAAATAATTCCGTCCGTAATGATTTTCTTCTCAAATGCTTTACCTGAGTAAATTGGACGAGTAAATACAACTTGATCACCTGTAATTTCAACAGCTATTGCATCGGAAATTAATCCCGATTCTATTTTCGCAGCAATTTTGGGTGATAGATCTTTTCCAAGGGCCGTATGTCCTATCAAAATTCCTTCAGGTTTTTCATCATTTATCACTTGAAGAAATGCTTGTCCAAAACCATCAGATGTATACGATTTCAATTTGTCGTTTTCAACTAAAACTACACGGTCTGCACCGTATGCGATCATCTCCTGTACAAGGTCAGAGGCACTGTCATTTAAGAGTACACCGACCACTTCACCACCTTCAGAAACAGTTTTTGCTGCTGCAATCGCTTCGAATGAAACATTGCGAAGCGCACCTTCACGAATTTCTCCTAAGACTATCACTTTTCTAGCCATTATAATTCCTCCCCCTATATTACTTTAGCTTCCGTATGAAGTAGTTTTAATAGTTCTTTTACTTGGCTCTCAAGCCCACCTTCAAGGATTTTACCTGCTTCCTTTTTAGGCGGAAGATAAACTTCAATTGTCTTAGATTTAGGCGCTACATCATCTTCATTAAGATTAAGATCATCTAGTTCCAATTCTTCAAGCGGTTTTTTCTTTGCCTTCATAATGCCAGGTAATGATGGATAACGCGGTTCATTTAATCCCTGCTGTGCAGTCACAAGCAATGGAAGCGAAGATTCAATAATTTCACTATCCCCTTCCACATCACGCTCGATTACGGCCGTTTTGCCATCAACATCAATTTTCGTAATAGTTGTGATATAAGGAATTTCCAATAGTTCAGCCAGACGGGGACCGATTTGACCGGAGCTTTTATCGACCGAAACATTCCCCCCTAATATTAAGTCGAACTCATTTTCTTGGAAATATTGTGCTAGAATTTTAGACGTTGTAAATGGATCACTTTCTTCAAGATCGTCTTCCGTATTGATCAAGACCGCTTGATCACACCCCATAGCAAGAGCCGTCCGCAGTACTTTCTCGGCCTCTTCATTGCCAATCGTGACAACTGTAACATTTCCTCCATGTTTACCCTTTAATAGAATCGCCTCTTCGATGGCATATTCATCGTATGGGTTTATGATGAATTCAGCACCCTGCTCATCAATAGCTCCATTATTTATACTTATTTTTTCCTCTGTATCAAACGTTCTTTTTAATAGAACAAAAATATTCATTAGTAACTCTCCTTGTTTTTATGAGAATTTAAAGGTTTGTTTTCATAGAACTGTATGACCAGCTCATGCTTTGAACTTGTTATTTTTAACTTCACTTAAAAATAGCTAAAGAGATTCACCTGCAGTAATTAAGAAACCACATAGCTATCTAAAATTTTGAATAGGAAACATCTAGACTATGAAAACCATTAATAATGTGAACAAGAATTTTAGGATAAACACTGAGTGTTTCCCTCGAACTCACCGATTACGCGCTTACTTTTTAATTCTTCAATCTGTTCAGCAGAGAACTCCAGCTCAACCAAAATCTCATCCGTATGTTCCCCAAGCAAAGGAGGATATTTTTTCAGACTTGCCGGTGTTTCTGATAGTTTTACAGGGAATCCAGGCATCTTTAAATTGTTGACTATTGGATGCTCGACCTCGAGAATCATCTCCCTGGCCTTCACATGTGGATGGTTGACTACCTGATCAATGGTATGGATCGGGCCACATGGTACTCCAACATCATCCAGACGTTCAAATATTTCTTTGCTCTCCAACATAGAAAGTCGTTCACTAATCATAGGAACCAGTATAGAGCGATTGCTAACCCGGTCTTCATTTGTTAAAAATCTCGAATCCTCTAAAAGATCCCCCCACCCCATGGCATGGCAGCATTTCTCCCATAGACCGTTATTGGCAACAGCTAGAATAACATCCTTATCCTTAGAAGAGAACGCCTGATACGGGACGAGTGTAGGATGAGCCGATCCCATGCGTCCTGCAGGGTTATCCGTGGCAAAATATCCCGTTGCCATATGGTTTAACAAGGAAATCTGACCATCCAATAAGCTAACATCAATAAATTGCCCCCTCTCTGTCTTATCCCTTGCTATGAGAGCTGTTAGAATGCCGTAAGCAGCAAACATCCCTGTCGTTAAGTCGACAATCGACATTCCAGCTTTGACAGGTGTCCGCCCCTGTTCTCCCGTAATGCTCATCAAACCTCCATACCCCTGTAAAAGCAGATCATAGCCGGCTCGATTTTTCTCCGGCCCGGTACGCCCAAAGCCTGAGATTGAACAATAAATGAGGCGCGGATTAATTTCCTTTATCTGTTCATAACCAAGGCCGAGCTTATCCAGTGCACCAGTTCGGAAATTCTCAATGAGAACATCCGATTCCTTTGCCAGCTTATAAATAATCTCTCTTCCCTCATCTGTTTTTAGATCGATTGTGATACTACGCTTGTTTCGATTTGAAGAAAGGTAATAACAACTTTCTCCATTCCATGAAGGTGGAGTAAAGCGCCTTGACTCATCCCCTGTTCCAGGTTGCTCAACCTTGATGATATCTGCACCCATGTCCCCGAGCAACATACTACTATAAGGACCTGCTAGAGTTCTAGATAAATCAAGTACCTTGATGCCATCCAATGCCCGCATAATTACAACCCCTTTCTTAAAGTCTTTCATACGCATTAGTAAAATCGCACGAAATGTTTATTATCTTCTTAAATTTTCAATAATTGTTGATATTCCTATTCCACCTGCAATACATAAAGTTACTAATCCATAGCGAGCCTTTCTCCGTTCCATTTCATACATTAGCTTTGTCATTAAAATGGAACCTGTTGCCCCAATCGGATGACCAAGCGCAATCGCACCGCCATTCACGTTTACTTTGCTTTGATCGATTTGTAACTCTTCAATAACTGCTAAACTTTGTGCGGCAAATGCTTCATTAAGCTCGATTAGATCTATATCCTCCATTGTGAGCCCTGCTAATTTTAAAGCCTTTTTTGTTGCGGGAACTGGACCAATCCCCATAATCTCAGGTGAAACTCCTGCAACAGCCTGAGAAACAATTCTTGCTCTCGGTGATAAGCCTCGTTTACTCGCTTCCTCATCCGCCATTAATAGGAGAGCCGCGGCGCCATCATTCCGTCCACTTGAATTTCCTGGAGTGACAGTTCCCCCCTCCTTGAATACCGCTGGCAACTTAGCCAATTTTTCCATTGAGGTTTCACGTGGATGCTCATCTGTTGCGAAGACTGTTATTCCTTTTCTCGTTTTAATTTCATATGGAATAATTTCATCGTTAAATAAACCGCTTTTGATCGCATTTGCTGCTTTTTCTTGACTATTCAAAGCGAATTCATCCTGCGTCTTGCGACTAATGTTATATTTTTCTGCTAAATTTTCTGCCGTAAGTCCCATTGTTAGCCGTCCATAAACCTCGATAGGCTGTGCCCTTGGTTGACTTTCAGTGTTGGGATCAACTAA
This sequence comes from Peribacillus simplex, assembly GCF_900156045.1. Taxonomy (GTDB): domain Bacteria; phylum Bacillota; class Bacilli; order Bacillales; family DSM-1321; genus Peribacillus; species Peribacillus simplex_D. The sequence continues at coordinate 44,810 of NZ_FTMX01000009.1, forward strand.
CTCGCTGTTCCCTGCTCTGTAACCGTATCTAGCATTTCGTAAATAATAGGGAGCGGTACTCATGCTTTCCCCTCCACCAGCAAGAACAATGTCTGACAGCCCACTCATAATTTGTTGTGCAGCATTATGAATGGACTGCAAGCCTGAACCACATTGGCGGTGAACAGTATAGCCTGGGACTTCATTTGGAATCTTAGCCCGAAGAGCAGCCAGACGAGCAAGGTTGGGCGTATCTGAGCTTTGTTTTGCATTCCCCCAGATTACTTCATCAATATCCGCGCTATCAATTCCTGCCCGATAAATCACTTCTCTCATCACTTTTTCAGATAGATACTCTACCTCAACATCTTTTAAAGAACCACCCATTCCTCCGATAGCCGTACGAACACCATCAACAATAACTACATCTCGCATCTCATCCAACTCCCGTTTTTGAAAATAATGAATTTTTAGACAAATCTTTATGAACCTTATATCATCAGGAGTACTGACGCTTTAATTCGGCAGCGATAATATTCTTCTGAATCTGGCTAGTACCTTCATAGATTGTCGTAATTCTTGCATCTCGATAATACCTTTCAATTGGGTATTCTTTAATATATCCGATGCCGCCATGGACCTGGATAGCCAAATCAGCCACACGATTGTAAACTTCAGATCCGAACAACTTGGCAATAGATGCATCCTTAACTACACGTTGATTCTGATCGGTCATCCATGCCACTCGATAAGTGATCGAACGAAGTGCTTCAATTTCAGTCACCATATCAGCAAGCATGTGCTGAACAGCTTGCTGCTCAAAAATTGGTTTGCCAAATTGTTCCCTTTCAAGTGCATACTTGACGGAATAATCAAGCAGCTTTTCACATGATCCTAGATTCCTTGCTGCCAGCCCTGTACGACCATTCGCGAGAATTTTTAACGCATTGACATATCCTAAACCTTCTTCACCAAGGACATTTTCTGCTGGAACCTCCATATCTTCAAAGAATAGCTCCGCTGAATGTGAGCCCCTCAGCCCCATTTTGTCTTCCACTTTTCCTAATTTGAATCCAGGGAAATCCTTTTCAATAATAAAGGATGTGATTCCTTTTGCACCTTTTTCAGGGTCAGTAATAGCCATAACAGTAAAGACATGGGCATCCACCGCATTTGTAATATAATGCTTAGAACCATTAATAATATATTTGTCTCCTTTTTTTATGGCTGTTGTTTTTAGATTTGCCGCATTGGATCCCGCGCTTGGTTCAGTTAATGCAAAAGCACCTATCCATTCGCCTGATGCCATTTTCGGTAAGTATTTTTTCTTCTGCTCCTCGTTTCCTAACTCAACAATACCTACTGAACCGATACCATTGTGCGCACCCACAAGTGTTGTGTAGCCATTATGCGTTTTTCCAATTTCTTCAAAAATCGCACATTTCCCAACCATATCCAGTCCTAATCCGCCGTACTCCTCAGGAATACTAAGACCAAACAAGCCTATTTCTTTTGTCATCTCCATAATGTATCCAGGAATTTCATTTTTCTCTTCAATTTCCATCGCTACAGGTTCTACTTCTTCCTGAATAAATTTGCGAACCAATTTCTTTAACTGCTCAATATCTTCTGGTAATTTAAAATCCATGATCTTTCCCCTCTCTTTTTTTTATCTTCCTTGGAAATTTGCTGCCCGTTTCTCAAGAAATGCACGTGTTCCTTCATTTTTATCTTCTGACCCCATTAATAAAGCTTGACCCAACTTCTCAAACATAAGAGCCGTATCCATTCCGATATCAGCACCCTTATTTACAACCATTTTGGCAATTTTTAAGGCTAAAGGACTTTTTGTAGCGATTCTTGCTGCATATGACATGGCTGTTTCCATCAACTCTGCCCTTTCCACAGCTTTAGCAACGATTCCAAAGCGTTCTGCATCCTCACCTGTTATGATATCCCCGGTCAAGATTAGCTCCATTGCCTTTCCCTTACCAAGAATTCTTGTCAACCGCTGTGTCCCGCCTGCTCCAGGTATAATTCCAAGATTCAACTCTGGCAGCCCCAGTTTGGCTTCCTTTACAGCAATTCTTACATCACACGCCAGTGCCAGTTCTAGGCCTCCCCCAACAGCCGCACCGTTAATAGCTGCAATGATTGGCTTCTCGTAATTTTCAATCTTTTGATAAGTTGCCGTCATATTGGGCTGCAGTGCTTCTATCATTGTCCGTTTATTTAATTCATTTATATCAGCACCGGAAACAAATGATTGATCTCCAGCACCTGTAACAATCACCACGTTTACGTCAAGATCATCTTTCCATTCATCTAGAGCACTTTCAATTTCTTTAAGAGCAGCAAGATGCAGCATATTTCTTTTCTCCGGCTGATTGATGGTTAGAATCCCAATATTAGCCTCTTTATTTGTGAGGATATACTGATAGCACATGACCTCTCCCCCTAATTTGTATAATCATAAAACCCTTTGCCTGATTTCTTGCCATGCCTTCCTGCTTTTACATACTTAACTAGAATAGGTGATGGTCTATATTTTTCCCCTAGAGTTTGATAGAGATATTCCATATTCCTTAGCCGAGAATCCAAACCTACTAGATCTGCCAGTTCAAGCGGACCCATGGGATGGTTTAAACCAAGCTTCATTGCTTTATCAATGTCTTGTGGTGAAGCAACACCTTCCATCAACATATTCATCGCTTCATTTCCGATTAAACAATTCATTCTACTTGTTACAAATCCCGGAAATTCATTTACCTCAACACACTCTTTTCCAATTCTCTCACCGACATTCATCACTTTGGCAACGGTTTCATCGGAAGTGTCAAGACCTCTAACAACTTCAATGAGCTTCATCTTATGTACCGGATTAAAAAAATGCATCGCGATGCATTGATCCGACCGTTTCGTTTGAGCTGCAATTTCAGTAGGACTCATGGTTGATGTATTTGTCGCCAAAATGGTATGTGGAGGGCAAGCCTCGTCCAATTTTTTAAACATGTCGATTTTTATGCTCATTAACTCGAACACTGCTTCGATAACTAAATCAGCTTCTTTCACGGATTTATTGAAGTCAGCTGAATATGAAATTTGAGTTAGCGCCCGTTCTACTTCTTCTGTTTGCAGGAACCTTTTTTTGGCGCTATTTCTCATTGTTTTTTCGATATATTGCTGAGCCTTATGTAAATTTTCTTCACTAACATCATTAAGAACAACGTTAAAACCACCTAGTGCTGATACATAGGCTATTCCTCTACCCATTGTACCTGCACCAATTACACTGATGTTTTTCATTTTTCATCACCTTTTCTTTCGAGTTTTCCCTGAGGATTTTTTTATTTTCATCAGTAAAAAATGAGGTTCGTATGATTACTACCGACATTAATTATAAAAATATTTCCTCTTTTACTTTTCAAGTGAGCTAACGTATCCGCTTTTTAATCCTTTTATCTAGACATATCACCTCTTTAAATTCGTCTTCCTGTTCCCAATCTAATTCGTACTAAAAAACAAAAGTCTTCAGTTGACAAAAACAAAAATAAATTGTACGATAATCGTACAAGATTTTATTATTCGTACAATTCCAATTCATTATATCGGGAGGTCTTTTAGTTTGTCAAACGAAAATTCAGAAAATTCAAATGAGCATGAAGATGATTTCAAAACATCTGGTGAATTTCTTAAGACACTTGAGCGCGGATTAATGGTTATTAAATCTTTTCAGGATAGCCCCAGTTTAACGATTAGTGAAGCAGCTGTACGTAGCGGATTACCTCGGCCCGTAACCAGAAGAGTGCTTCTAACATTAGAAAATCTAGGTTATGCAACTTTAAAAGATGGTAGATTTTCTCTTACAACGAAGATACTCTCTCTAGGATATTCCTATCTTTCTTCTCACAATATCTGGGAAATTGCACAACCATACCTTGAACAGTTATCTAAAAAAGTTGACGAATCCAGCTCTCTCTCCATATTGGATAATACACATGTGGTATATGTCGCTCGCGTTTCTGTGAATAAAATTATGAAATATTCTTTAGAGGTAGGAACCCGTCTGCCGGCACACGCTACTTCACCGGGAAAATTACTTCTCGCTTATCTTCCTGAAAACAGGTTAGACCATTATTTTAAACAAGCAGAACTCCAGGCTTTTACAGAAAAAACAAACACAAATGAAGCAAAAATTCGGGAGGAGCTAAAGGTGATCCGTGAAAACGGGTGGGCGTTGAGCCATGACCAATTAGAACTTGGACTAATCTCTGTTGCAGCTCCAGTAAGAGATATACGAGGAGAAATTGTTGGTGCGGTGAATTGCCCAACACATTCCGGTAGAGTAGATATTAATAAAGTAATCAATGAATACCTTCCCATCGTCTTAGAAACGGCTGAACAGATTAGCAACAACATTGAGTTTGAAATTATTCAATAAATCAAGCGGGACTTCTTCAAGGTCCAAATGTTTTAAGGAAGTGTCTCTTGAAGGGAAGAAGTGGTTCTAGTGCAAAGATGATTTCAACAAAGAATTTACTGCTAACCTACGGATTATGATGTGATGCCAAACAGTTTATCAATGCATTCTTTTCGATTTTGGGCAGTCTTACCCTGTTATTGGTGAATCTGCCCTTTTTCATCATATGCATGGCCTCAATGCCACGTTCTATTGAAGTAACAGTTTCATACGTTTGGAATCCCAAAATGGAGCATACTCTTTTCTTAATGAAAGGTTGATCTTATTCTACGAAATTATTGAGATATTTCACTTGTCTTATTTGAATCTTTCAGACATCTTTTGCTCGTCCTTTAGAGTTAAATAGCTACTGGATATGCCGGATTTTTATCGACTGTTATCACTCGAAGCTTCGAAACAAGAAAAGCAGCCTAGGCCTCCTAAAAAAGGCGCTTAGCTGCTTTAATATCTCTGGATTTACTTAAAAAAAGTCAATCGTATTTCCTCCCTAATCGACTGCACGATAAAAATACATCTATTGTCCTTTTACTTTTATATCTGTAAGCGCTCCAGTTAAAATTGTGGAGATGAGGAAGACCCAGTAAAAACTGCTTCCGAAGATTTCCCATTGGGAATATATCAAAACAAGTTTTTTTCATCAAAGGACCGGCAACCAGGCCCTCAATAGCCTTGTCCCCAAAGTCAATCATCAATTAATTCGTTCAATCCTTTTTTCTTTACCCCATTTGTTCTTGATTTGTAGCATTTGTTGGAATTCTTATTCGCTCATCCCGTTTTACAAAAATAAAGAATAAAATGCCAGAAACCAACAATAGAGTTGCTCCGAATTGCACTCCGTAATTAAATCCAAGTGCTTCATTTTCACCTGCCAATTCTACAAGATAGCCGGTAACGATTGGCCCAATAATACCTGCTACGGTTGCTATTCCCCATAGGAGCCCTGACATTAATCCTCCCCGTTCCGGCATTAAACTAATTGCAATTTGCGGTGCAAAAACATTCATGGTATAAGGTAATGCTTTTAACAAACAAAGAGCAATTATTGCCCAAGCGGGAGAATGAATAAATGTCAAAGAATACAAAAACAAGGCTGATAAAACAAAGCAAGAGGCGCCAACAATAACATGGGACTTTCGATAAATTTTATATTTCTTAAACAAACGGTCGGAAAACCAACAAATTAAAATTTGAAGAACCCCGCCAATTATCCCGACCATGGATGCGACCAGCCCCATCTGTATTGGCGTGAGGTGTACCACTTTAACCATGTAGATGGGCATCCAAATAGTGATCCACGATAATATCCAGTAACCAGAGAATGCTGCTATAGTCGCAACAATAAAAGTAGGGGATAGTAATACTGGAAAAAGCTCAGACCATTTAATTTTTTGAGTGGTAGGTTTGGGTGTACGGGACTTAGTGACAGCTTCAATAGGTTGTTCTAAAGGACTTTCCTTTGCCAGCCATAGCCATAAAAGGACCCAAACTAATCCTATTACCCCTAATACACTAAAAGCTGTTCGCCAGTCGTATCTCTGAATGAGGAAAACCAGAATTGGTGCTGATACTAAGGCTCCGATGGAACCACCGAAATTCATAATAGAAATGGGCAAACTACGGGATTGCGGCGGAAACCATTTACTTAGTTGGCTGATAGCGGTTGCATAAAAAGGACCTTCAAAAGCCCCCAACAACACTCGGGTTAATATGAATAGTGGCAAACTATACACTGCCAATGCACCAAATTGTAAAAAAGTCCATGCTATTACTAAAATAGACAGCATTTTTTTCGTTCCGATTTTATCGGACCATGCTGCACCTAACACACCTGCAATAGAAAATAGCCAGAAAAAGCTGCTGCCTACTAACCCCCATTGTGTATATGAAAGATTAAACTCCTTCATGATTGGAACAGAAGCAAATCCTACGACTGATTTATCTGCAAAATTTATTATCATCGCAATAAATAAGAAACCAAGTATACCCCAACGCATTTAAGTTCACTCCTTTTTTTGGCTTAATCTAATGAATTACAAGCTCCCAGTCTTCGAATATTTAAATTGGGTGTAATTACTCAGAAACTATTACTATTTCAAACAGATATGTTGTATCGCTTATATGACTGTCACACTTCACTTGCATAGCAATCTGACTCATGTTAAGACCTTTCTATTTAAATGTTCTACCAATGAAATTACCCCTACAGTTTTCAACTTTCCCACTCCCGTTACATGTATGATGATTTGTTTGGTCAATTACCAAGATACATCGTGTAACGGAGAGTGAGATTATTTACTTCCATTTTTCTGCGGTTTTTTCTTGGCCATTTATGCTTATTTTAACTTGCCCCTTCACATATAACCTACGCTAACCGTTTCAGATAGACGTGGTAGGATAATCGACTTAAACATTTTTCAATACAACGCATTCACGAGGTGAACCTTGCAAAATATCTACTATACTCATACTTTAGTCCGGAATTTAAACAACATTGTTTTATCGTTGACAGATTAAAGACGAATAGCAACAGAAATTAATTTCGTTTCCAGATAGTCATCTAGTCCATAACGTCCACCTTCGCGGCCCAAGCCACTTTCTTTTACACCTCCGAATGGTCCCTGTACGGCAAAAGGAGCGGGATCATTCACCCCTACCATTCCATACTCTAATTTTTCAGATAACCGATACATCCGGGATAGATCGTTTGTATAAAAGTAAGAGGCAAGACCATACTCAATATTGTTTGCCATCTTAAGGACTTCTTCTTCTGAATTAAAACGAATCAAGGGTGCAATTGGACCAAACGTTTCTTCAAAACATATTTTCATATTTTCCTTTACATCCACTAGTAGAGTAGGGGAGTAAAAGTATCCCTTTCCTAAATTGCCATCTGACAATCTGCTTCCACCATACAGGATTCGTGCCCCCTTGTTTACAGCATCTATGACTTGATCATGTACCTTCTCAATCCCATTTTCGTTTGCCATCGCACCGATTTCATTGGATTCGTCAAGTCCATTTCCAACTTTCAGAGCAGCAACTTTTTCATGCAATCGTTTTGCAAATTCATCATAGATGGTGTCGTGAACATAAATTCGATTTGCGCAGACACACTGTTGACCAGTTGATGAAAATTTGCTTATAATCGTCCCTTCCACAGCCAAATCAATGTCAGCATCCTCAAATACAATAAATGGAGCATGACCGCCAAGTTCCATAGAAACCTTTTTTACAGTATCTGCAGATTGACGAATTAAAATTTTTCCAACTTCAGTAGACCCTGTAAAAGAAATTTTTCGGACAACTTTGCTTTCCATGAGTGGGCCAGCAATTTCTCCAGAACTTCCGATCACTAAATTAACTACACCTTTTGGCAATCCGGCTTCATCAAAAATTTTAAATAATTCCACGGACGATAATGGTGCTTCGGATGATGGTTTAAAGATTATAGTGCAGCCCACAGCTAATGCGGGCCCAAGTTTGCGTGCCCCCATCGATAATGGGAAATTCCAAGGTGTAATAGCTCCAACAACCCCAACTGGTTGACGAATTGCAGAAATGCGCCTATTGGGTGAAGAAGCTGGAATGGTATCTCCATAAACCCTTCTGGCCTCCTCAGCATACCACTTGAAGAAGGAAACCGTATTGTCTACTTCATAACGAGCATTATGAATAGATTTTCCCATTTCTTTTGTGATTACCTGAGCAAGATATTCTTTCTTTTCTTCAAGCTTGTTTACAACTTTCTGAAGGTAACCTGAACGCTGTTCAGCAGTTAAACCCGACCATAACGGAAAGGCAGCTTCTGCTGCTTGGATCGCATACTCTGTTTCTGCCTTTCCTACAAGGAACACATGATCAACTACATCTCCTGTTGCTGGATTTTTAATATCAAGTTTTTTGTTCGTTTTTAACCATTCTCCATTAATATACATGTTAAAAGTATCCTCCCTTTATCTTGGTAGTACCTTGCTGTAGATTTTTACAACATCCTCTTTATAGACCTTGCGGGGATTTGTCGGAATCGTTCCTTTGTCATCCATAGCATCATTGGCCAAACGATCGATCACATCATCTGTAACTTCAATTCCTAAATAGCTAAAATCCTTAGGAATATCTACAGACGCTGTAAAGGATGTTAATAAGCCGAAAAGTTCATTTGCAGTCGTTTGGTCATCCTTTAATACTAACTCGGGTTGGAAAATTCTAGCGATGTCTGCATATTTTTTAATGTTGGAAATCAGATTATACTCGACTACATGAGGTAAAAGAATAGCATTAGCAACTCCATGTGCAACATTATAGACCGCAGACATTGGATGAGAACAAGAGTGTACAAGGCCCAAACCAGCCAGACCAAATGACATCCCTGCAATCGTGCTTGCCAAATGAATCTGTGCTCGAGCTTCCAGGTTGTTTGGGTTTGCATAACTTGCCGGAAGATTTTCTTTAATCATTCTGATCGCCTGCAACGCAAGCCCATCCGTTATCGGTGTGGCTCGAACAGATGTATAGGATTCTATAGCATGCACTAATGCATCAATTGCTGTTGCAGAGACATGATGCTTTGGTAATGTAGCTGTCATCAAAGGATCGATGAATGCGGTTTCAGGAATAAGGTAGGGAGCTGCAACAACATACTTCCGGCCAACAGTAGGATCTGTAACAACCGCAACCGCTGTTACCTCCGATCCTGTCCCCACGGTTGTTGGGATAGCAAACAGTAAGGGAATGGGATTTGTAACGGCCTTTTCTCCTCGACGGTAATCAAGAATGTGGCCAGAATGGGAAACCACCACTCCGACCGCTTTTGCTAAGTCCATCGAACTTCCACCACCGATCGCTATGATCATGTCGCAAGATTCCTGATTATAAAGAGTAGCTCCTCGCATAACGGTTTCAGCTTGTGGATTTGGTTCTACTTCTGAAAAGACAACACTTTCGATTTCATTTTTAGTCAAATTAGTAGTAATCGATTCTATTAATCCAGCTTTTACTAGACCAGCATCGGTTGCAATAAACACTCTACTTTTGTTTGCAAGTCGGATTTCACGAGGAAGTTCGTTTTTAACAATATCAAGACCGAACTGTACATTTGTTGGTAGGCAAGAACTAAAGTTCTGATTCTGCAACATTACCATCACACTCCATATAAATTATTCATACTAATTGCTTTTTTCATATTAATTGCAAGCTTTTGCCCTTTTGACTGGCTTGTCCCATTTCAGCAAACAAACCAGAAAGGGGTTGGGTACACCAATAACAATTTGATTAATTTTGAAACAAACACAAAACTGCACGGTTCGCTCTTGTCCATCTCCACATTTTTTCTAATATTAGCTCTTTGTTACTATTAAACCTATACCCCGTATGGTTTATTATGAAGTCAATCGTCTACAACCGTAATCGAATCCTCTGCCAATTAAGGAGTAACGATATTGACTAAAGGATTAAATTGATCAAGTAGGGACAAAAATTCATTAAATTTATTGGGGTCACCCGTTATTACTAGTTTTTCTGCTGCCACTGCTTGTTCTGGTGTAATAGCACCATTCCCAATTCCATAAAATGTTAATTTATCAACAGTTACGGAAACATCTGGGTTTGCACTTAATTTATCCGCCTTATAAGTCAATACTGAATTTTCAAGATATAAAGCGAATTCTTCATTTGTATCCGTTACTGTTACATTAATCGTTATTTTTTTACCATCTGCTTTTGGACCATTTAGTTTAACAGCTAACAACTTTAAGAAATCATCAACTGGAATTTTATTAAAAACCATAGAACTATCATAAGGAGGATTCTCTTTATTAACACCATTTCTAAGTTCCATTGCTCCAACAAGATATATATTACGCCAATTTGCTGATTCAGCTTGGTATCCTAATTGTTCAAAAGCGTCTGCTAATAAATTTTTAACTTCAATATTCTCAGGATCAACCATTACTACATTTTTTAAGACTTGAGCCACCCAACGATACTCACCATGTTCATAATCAACTTTAGCCTGTTGAATCACATTAGCTACTCCACCCATGTATTGGACATATTTTCTTCCAGCTTCCACTTGTGGCAGTGGATCTAAATCAGATGGATGACCGCTGTAATAGCCTAAATAAAAATTGTAAATCCCCTTAACATTATGCTTTAACGTACCATAGTACCCCCGATTCCCCCAATATTGATTCAATGTATCTGGCAGTTCGATCATTTCAGCTATTTCATCCATTGTATATCCATGATTGGCTAGGCGAACTGTTTGATCGTGCATATATTTGTATAAATCACGTTGTAATTTCAGATGAGCGATAGCGTTTTCTTTTCCCCATACAGGCCAGGCATGTGCCATTAACAAAGCATCAATCGGTTTATTTCCGAATAAATCGATCGTTTTATCAATTGCACTGACCCACTGTAAAGTGTCTCGAGTTTTCGCCCCTCTTACGGTGTAAATTTGATGCATCGTTTTATTTACATTTTCTGAGGCGAATACTATTTTATAATCCTCAATATAGAAATGCATCTCAGCTGGTGCTTCTGTATCTGGGGTTAATAAGAATTGAAACTGTAAACCATCTATGTCCATCGATTGGATTTCGTTTTCTATTTCAACATTAGGTACCTCAAAACCAGTTGTACCATTAGTTACAATAGGTCCTATACCTGCACATACAACTCCCGTAGGACCAGCAGGTAGATCAGGACCAAATTGATACTGTGCACGGCGTTTCATGATTGAACCTAAAAGCACATTTTCACTGATTGCTTCTTTGGTAAAATGTTGAGGAACAATAATTGGGATATTCGGATTTTCCGCATATTGTAGGACTGCTGGAATACCACCAAAATGATCAACATGACTTTGACTGATAATGATTGCTGTCACTGGTTTTTTAGGTCGATGCTTATAATATAATTCCAAAGCCGCTTTAGCCGACTCTATACTTTTTAATGTATCACAAACGATAAGTCCGTCCTTACCTTCTATAAACACAGTGGTAGATAATGATAGTCCGCGAACTTGATATACTCCATCTACTACTTTAAATAAACCAGAGATAGCTTGTAATTGTGAATTCCTCCACAAACTCGGATTGACCGTTTCAGGTGCATTATCGTTAAGGAATTCTATTTTCTCTGTATCCCAGACAACTTTCCCACTTTCATTTTTAAGAATTTTAAAATCTAATGGTGCAATAAGACCTCTTTTTGCATCTTCAAAATCTTGCGAATCTTCAAAATCAAGAGTTTTGTAAACGTCTTCATTTTCCTTTTTTGTAAAAAAGGTAGCGGGCAACGATTGAGTTAAATTAGAACTGAACATTTAATTAACCTCCAGATAGTTATTTATTAAAGGGAAAATGTTGTTATTATCTTTAAATCGTGATCCCAATCCCGGATTAGGTATTATCCTCAAAAATAATATTAACGTGTCACAAAAGCGAAACACTTCTCATCAATAACTGCCATCAGCATGATGCCAACGATCAGCAATTTTTTGTTGAGCACCTGATAAGTCCCCCTTTATTTTTCAAAATAGCAATTCAATCCTTTTATATTAATATCATTAGCATTGCATAAGCATTTTTAATTCTTGTCCAACTTGGTTTTTATAGGGAATGTTAAGACAGAATATTCCGATAATTTTTACCCTAAGAATTAATATTCCTGTAAATTTCTACAATATTGCCTAATTTTGAAAAAGTTTTTTCATCTAATACTTTTAGTAGTTCATTCATTATGGTTTTTTGTTGTCCAAATCCATGGGATTTTTACTTGTAATTAGAGATTTTGACAAGATAATCAAACATAATTACAAGGGGTTTCCACACCAAAAAAACACCTTTATTTCCCATAAAAACAATGGAGTTTCAGTTACTTTTTTTAAAAAGTATACATTGACATGAAGAATTAATTTAATGAAAAGCTAATGTATTAATATTGTTTTAATTGTACAATTAATCTAAAGTGAAGTAAATTTAGTTTTTCTGATCTATAATTTAGTTTTCGTGAATTAAAATATATTCATAAAATTCAAATAATAAAGAAGGTGTAAAAATGCATATAGAAAAATTAGAATATCTAGTAGAACTTGCAAAAACAGGATCTATTTCAATTGCTTCCAAGAATCTGCATGTAAGTCCATCCGGTATCAGTCAGTCTATCTCCAAACTTGAAAAGGAATTAGGAGTCCAAATATTTAAGCGCTCACGTAATGGTGCTGAAGTGACGGATGAAGGAAAAAGAATTATTGGAAAAGCTTATGAAGTATTAATCAAATTACAAGAATTTAAAGAAGAGGCTCAATCTCATACATCTACACTTACAGGAGATTTAAAAATATCTACGATCCCTGGTATTCTACCATTAATCAGTACATTATCTATATATAAAAATAAATATCCATCCGTAAATATTGAAATTACCGAAAGTCCAACTCAGAGTGTTATTCATGATGTTGTTAATCATAAAACTGACATTGGGATTATTCCGATCTACAGTGACTTAGTAGACTCTAGGGATGATATCAAGTATGAGATATTATTTAATGGAATCATTAAAGTACTTGTTAATAAAAATTCCCCATTAGCATTTAATAAAACTATTACTGCTCAAGATTTGCAGAATCAAACTCTGGTTCTTTATAACGGTGAGTTGATAAAATGGTTCACTCATCATTATGCTGAGAAATTTGGGCCTATGAAAATTTTACTATTATCAAATAGTCTTGATCTGATTGTAAAAGCAGTAAAAGATGATTTGGCGATTGCTCTCACAACTGATTTTCCATGGAGACAGAACCCCTATGTTTTAACCGGTGAAGGTGAAATTGTATCTATAGAAATTATCAATTATGAATACACACATGTATCCTATGGTTGGATACATTCAACAAAAAAACCTTTATCTTTAAATGCTAAGAAGTTTATCCAGTACTTCAAAACAAATATTTAAAAATAGTATCCGATTAAAAGGCTGCCTTTCATAAGTTTCATGGTGAATACATAAACAGCAACCTTTCAATTGTTGTCGTTTTTCCGATGCTAGGAGCTAAGGAACTTATGGAAAGGAGAATTTTGATTCTTTAAAACAAAGTAATAGCAGTTGTTTCATTTATCCAGCTAAAAAGAACATTAAAACTACAATATCCAAGCTTACAAATTTAAAGATACAGAGCTAACTGCATCAACTGGGTTAATTAAGTGAAGCATCATTATTTATCAAAAACCGCTCAAAAATTTGCTAACCTTTTAACAGCACATATGAATAATTGAGTCAGGTTTAAAAAAATAAATTAGGGACAGTCATGACTGCCCCTAATTATTAAATGGGAAGAACCCTACTCGATGTTTTTATTGACTATAAAGTTAGCCCGCCATCTACAAGAACAATTGAACCGGTCATATAGCTTGCTTTATCTGATGCTAAGTAAGCAACCATTTCAGCGAGTTCTTTCGGATCAGCATAACGACCCATTCTCATATTGGAAACCTCTTCTGGAACGTATCCACCTTTTGCAAACTGAGCTTCAACACTTGTTGTTAATGCTGTTTTCACACCGCCAGGACAAAGTGCATTTATACGAATTCCTTTTTTCGCATATTCTAATGCAGCACCCTTGGTTAAGCCTACAACCGCATGTTTGCTTGCAGAATATACAGCTACACTGTGTTCAGGACGAACCCCTGCAGTAGAAGCAGTATTAATAATAGAGCCACTTCCTTGCTCCTCCATCACTTCTAACACATATTTCATTCCAAGGAAAACCCCTTTTACATTGATAGACATAATGCGGTCAAACTCGTATTCTTCTACTGAAGTGAAAGGTGCGAACTTTTGGATAACACCTGCATTGTTGAAAAATATATCAATATGTCCATATGTTTCGACAGCTTTATTTACATAATTTTGCACATCTTCAGTTTTCGAGACATCGGCCTGGACGAAGATGCCTTCTCCACCTTGTTCTTTCACAAGTTTTAACGTTTCTTCTCCTGTTTCCTGATTGAAGTCGACTAATACAACAGTTGCACCGTTACTAGCAAGTTTCAAACTGCTTGCTCTTCCGATTCCACTTCCTGCACCAGTTATGACAGCAATTTTATTTGATAATTCCATGTTTAATTCCTCCCTGCTTATCCCTCTTACACGATTCATTTTATTGCTTGTTTAAAAATATTTATTGTATTATCCTACGAATAATAGTATTTATTAACCTTAAAAATGGACCGAATTAAAAAAATTTTGAATGGAGGTTATAGAATAGATGGAAATTGCCATACAAGATTTACAATATATATGTGAACTTATATATAAAGTTCATAAAATACCTGTTTATTATGTCAATCAATTTGGTGAGATTGAATACGAATTTTCAAGTAGAGACTTACGGGATCATCCTTATTACAGCCCGTTTAAAGAGCAGATAAGTGTGTATACTTATGAAGATAATCCAAAGGATTTTCCTATATTCTTCTCTAATTCAAATTTGAACTTTTTCTTTGTCAATCTAAAAAAAACGAATCTATTTTTAGGTACCATTATTTTAGGCCCTACCCTTGAGTCAGAAATATCTGATGAAATGATTAGCAAGATTATAGATGCTTTTAAAGGAAACCTTAATAAAAGGAAACTCATTGAATACTATCATTCCATTCCCATTATTGATAGTCAACAATTCCTAACGATTAGTCTATTAGTTTATTATTTGATGTACCATAAAAAGCTTGATAAAACGATGGTCATCCAAAACAATGAAGTGTTGACCCTTGATATGATTGAATTAGAGAATCCGGATCTTGAGCTTTCAAAAGGGAGAAGGAATTTCATTTTTCATTCCAATCTTTCATATGAACGGGTTTTGCTTGATTATGTAAAAAACGGACGTATAGATAAATTAAAGGATATCTTCGATTACTCTATTGTTGGTGAGGCGGAATTAGGATTATTGTCGAAACGAAATCGCCTAAGAAGTGAAAAGAATTTAATGATAACTGGAATTGCTCTCGTTTGCAGAGCGGCCATTGAAGGTGGATTAAATGATGAAACGGCCTTTACCTTAAGCGATTTCTATATTCAACAGCTCGAGGAATTAGGAAGCTTAAAAGTAATATTGAAATTAACAGAAGAAGCTATAATGGATTTTACCAATCGTGTGCACCAATTAAATGAAGAAAAATATTCTGCCACAATTACAGCCTGTCAACATTATATTTATGACCATCTTTATGACGATATCACACTTGACCACCTTGCAAAAATGTGTCATCTAAGCCCAAATTACTTATCATCACTTTTTAAAAAAGAGGTCGGTAAACCAATAAGTGAATATATTCAACGGCAACGAGTTGACGAAGCAAAAAAGCTCTTACTTTTAACAAATTATTCGATTTCAGACATCGGCACATGGCTAAATTTCAACGACCAAAGTTATTTTATAAAAATCTTTAAAAAATACACAGGTTTAACCCCCAAGCAGTTTAAAAATGATCATTTTTCCGATCATAAATCGACATAATTATCCATCAATGAAAATTTGAGCAACAGATCAAAAATGGATACCAGCATTCTTAACACATTTTCATTTAATTTCTAGTGGTAATAATGGATCTTTTGCTCATTCAGTCATTGAACCGTCATAGACAGCTACATTATTTTAATGCTATGTGAAATTATTAAAAAATGATGGGCCGCTTGATCCAAATAAGAAAGTCATCACGTATTGTGGCATTGCAATGCAAAAAGACACAGACCGGAGAAAGCCGGGAAGACGAAATCGAAGAAACAATTAACAGCATTATAGATAAGAACTATAGCCAAACGACTGTTAGTGATATAGAAGTTAACGAAAACTTAGGTCTAAATGATGGGAGTTATATAGTTTTACCATATTTGAAATTTGATGCTATGAACAACGAAAAGAGGACTAAGAACTTACTTGAGATGTATAGTGAGGATTTAGCAGCCAATCTTGCCAAAGAGGACAATATCAGTGAGGTGACGATTTTCTGGGAAGCACCTTATCATTTAGAAGGTCAAAATATAGCGAAATTCACTTATACAAGGAAAGATGAGAATATGATCATTGGTGAAAGCTGTTATGATCCTTCTCTGAGGTAGGTAAGAATGAACATAAATATCAAGGTGTACTTACATTCAAAAGGAACGAAGTTTTTACAAAGTGGAAGCTTCTCTGTTCTAAATTCAGACTTTAAAAAGGACCCAGACTGGACTGCAGCCATTGCTGCATACGAGTGGATTCAACAGATTAAAAACAAGTTTGCTGTCAGTGATGATTTTAGAATAGATGGGGTAATCTATAACGAGGGTATTGATATTACGGAGTTAGTTAAGAAGGTTAAGCCATATAAATAACCCCTTACACTTTTGGTAAGGGGCATACAATAGTGCTTTTAACAGTAGGTTATTAATACTATACCACGAAAAGGTTCCTTTTATTCACACGGTTCTTTATTTAGCATAACTCAAATAAAAAAGCCCCTATTCAATAGGAGATGGGCTTTTTTTAATCCTCTACAATCACATCAATAATCTCATTAAACTGAATATACTCAAAGGAACTATCATTCTTCTGAATTCGTAAATCTTTCGTGACAGGATGAATGTACACACATAACCATGCAATTCTTGTGGATTTCCCTCGTTAAGTAAGCTAAATCTTATCGGTAAATGATATTCCATTGCATAATGAATATTGTTTTCAATCTCTTCAACCTGGTATTCATCAAGGATAGGTTTTTTATTTAGAAAATAATCGACCTCACCAATTTTATTATTTAAAGCTTTATGTTCTGGCATAATTAATGCTGCTTGCCATTTAACGAGCCCTCTATCACGAATTGTACTCATCAGAAAGATTCCTCCTTTACATCTATTATATACGAACGAACGTTCTTATAAAAGATAAAAAAATTCCTTTTCCATATAAGTTCGGGCTAGAGAAATGTTGATTTTTTACAAATAAAAGAGACCACTTAGTGTAGTCTTCCTTTATGCCCTATGAAACTAACGCACCCATTACTGCAATAAATCCCCCCTCTAAAATAATAAGACAGTTTCATTTATGGTAAGAAACAGTAATCAAACTATTCAAATGTTAACTATTGCTTTCATCGTCGTGATAATGGTTGTGATGTTGATAAGTATCACTTCATTCATCACTGCTTTCGTCGTGATAATGGTTGTGATGTTGATGAGTATCACAACATTCATCACTGCTTCCGTCTTGGTCATCGTTGTTGCACTTACATAATACACAAAAGCTTGCATCTAAAGTAATTTCTCCACTGCAACCATCTGCACCATTACCACCGCATTGAATCGAAATTCTACTTATATTACCAAATGTAACTACTCTATCAGCGAATACTCCATTATTTCCAGCAACTACATTTTGCATAATTTGCCCAGTTCCTACAAAAAAACTCATAACCAATGTACAGGGTCGCTCAGCCTCATCTAATGAGACAGTAACAGTGACAGTTGGTAAACAATCTAAATTTAAAGCTTGATATATGGTAACCTCTGGACTATCGCAATCAAGTGTAAAACGAACCTTTGATCTTACATGTGCGGGACTACAGCAATTACATTTACAATTTTTCAATATCCTTCACCTCATTTAATAATGATTCAATATTAGTAAATGCATAACGAATTTATATTGATAGGGACAATTTATGGATATTAATCGTACATTTTTTCCAAGTATTCTTTTTTCACTAACCTGCCCCTTTAGTTCATTTGGAAATTCAACAACACCTTTAAGAGAGCTTCACAAAAAAAGCCCTACTCAATACGAGTAAGGGCTTTTATTAATCCTCAACGATTACACTAATGATATCTAATCTTGAAGAATTCGTTAATATTCTTGAGCTAGCCCATTTATGGCTTCAACAAAAAAAGCCCCTACACAGTACGAGTAAGGGCTATTGATTATGCTGCAAACAATTTAGTGAAAGTTGCTTTACCTGCCTTCTTATCTACAGTTATCCTTTTAGGGTAAAACCTTTGGAATTGGCGATTCCAAAGGTTTTTTTAGTGTTTTCTTTTCAGTAACGAGTTTATTAAACTTTATATTTTTAATCAACATTTTTGTGAGAATCTCAAACAACTCTTGCTACATAAGAATAAATTAGTATTTACTATTTATGGATGAAGATTATTATATATATTCTAATGAGGTTTATTTTAAAATAAATAAAATAAAATTAAATCTATAATATTTTTCCCGATAATAGCTCGGGTACTTTCAACATTTTGATATAACCCCAATCTAAGAAATAAATGGGAAATCAGCTCTTTAAAATCAATTTTTTTCAGTCATCTAATATGTCAATATCCTTTCATCTTAATGGTCAATAATGATTTCCCCCCTTTTAATATCCATTTATTGTTGTGCACCTTTTCCAGCTGCAAGCTAGGTTTTCGATCTGGTAGAAGATAATAGGCCTTATTCTAACCCTACTTTCTTAACCGCGAGCACAAAGGATGAACAATTAAAGCCTCCTATGGCTATAGGACTCATATTTCTATCTTCCAAAACATATAGTTTCTTACATAATCATTGGATCCATGTGTTGTAGCTTCCAAATCGGTAGAGGACCCCAAAAATGAATCAAGTTAGTGGATCCACCTACTTATCAATCTTTTCAATTAATGCATCTGCTTCATTGTTCACCTACGAAAAGGTTGAGATAGCAAGTCTTCGACAAGAACGCTAGAATGTGTTCAACATCCAAATACCCGCAATACTAGCGTTCCATACCCTTTTGTCTTTTCCTCTTGTTTTTATTCTTCTGTTCAAGTTCATCTTCTCTCCATTTTCGATCAGCTTCATGGATTGCACTCTCAAGAATAGAAAAGAAACCAGAAGCATCAAAAGACAAAAAACTGGAATTATGATTCGATTTCGGACCGATAGTGGCGGAACGCTCAAGTTGGGAGTCCTCTTCTTTACCAACGTGCTGGACATTAAATGCACTTTGAAGTTGATTCATTCGTTCTTGGCCAATTTCATCAGAATATCGCATGCACTCATAATAGAACATATGTTTATAAGATTGATTATCTGTTTGGAATTCTGGATACTTCTTATTTAAGAGCTCAATAGATTGATTTCGTTTATATGAATCATTATGACTGTTACTAATTTGATAAAAAGAGGAAATAATTTCGATTTGTTCATCTTTAGAGTATTTTCTTGGTGGGTTTGAAAAATCCTCAGGCGTAATGTTTTTCCCATAGTACTCTTCTGCCATGACAAAGAATTCCTTTTGTTCAATCGATAAATAATTACGTCCATCCCAATTGGGATACATAGCTTGAAGTCGGTGGTCATAAAGCAGTCCCAACAGGTCCAATGATTTGTTCAAATCCTCTTTTTGTTTTAATAAAAACTGCATTTTATGTAACCCTTTTTCAGAAGCATTTTTGATGGTTGATTCATCAGCAAAATTAACCCCATTTTTCAAACGCAAATTCTCGAACTGCTTTTCTGCACGGTTTATTTCTTTTTGTATGGAAAGAACAAACTGTGGTCTATTATTCAGTAAGACATACAAGTCCTATTCGATTTGTTTTTTCTCTAAATCAAGTATGACTTTTTCAATTTCATGGCTACTTAACCTTTTATTCTGCGTGACCGTCGTTTCAACCACTCCAATTTTTTGTTCTTTAGATAGATCCTCAATATTAAAATTCGGATAATACTTTTCTAAAAACCTACAAGCCTCTTTTTCTAAAATATTTTCAGCTTGATCTAACATGTCCGTTTCTCTTTCAATCCGGTTCATTTTTTTAAATGTATCAACGGAATCCTGACTAAACTCCAGTCTCGCATGCCATTTGTCTAACTGGCTCCTTCTGGTGTTAATGTTTTCAAAATTGACAAAAAGTCCTAGGGATTTCGCTGACTCACGCAGTTGTTTTTTCTCTAAAGGAGTGAAGCGGCGAATAAACCTCTCTGTTCTTTCTTTTATCTGTTTATCTTTCTTCACTTCTGACAGTTCGATGATGATTTTGTTGTACTCTTTACGCTCCATATTTATCCGAATTCTTTCCGATTCTTTTCCTTCATTCTGCAGCTGCCTTGCAACAACTCCTTCATGGATGGTCGGGAGTGTTTCAAGCCCTTGATCCTTATTCGATAAATGTGTGATCCTTTCAGGAAAACCATTTTTCTCAAAGTATCGATTTGCATAAGTCGCCCACTGCTCTCTCCAGTAAACAAGCTTTTCTTTGGTATTCCAATCCGTTGTATGTATGGCTTTTATTTGTTGTTTTCCATTAATGACTTCTTTAACCTTCACTTGTTTATTTCCCCATGTCCCCTCTTCATTAAAAGGCCGAATGGTTAACATGACATGAAAGTGTGGATTTTCTTCATCATCCCTATGGATCGCTAAATCTGCAACCATGCCATCCTTCACAAAAACATCATTGCAAAATTCAATGGCTAATTGTTCTTGCTCCTCATGAGATAGTTCCTTTGGTAAGGCTACATTTATTTCACGGGCCAATTGAGCATTCCATTGTCTTTCTACTCTCTCCACTTCATTCCACAATTGTTGGCGATCATATACCCATTTAGGTGCATGACTAGGAGCAAGAATATGAGTAATCGGTTCCACTTGTCTTTTATAAAACTTGGACTCATTGGTTCTTTCATCCACTAATTTCTCACCGGAACGATATGCAGCTGCAGCAATGGCATTTTGTTGCTTTTTTCTTGAGATAATCTGATTGGAGAAATGATAGATGGCCACGGTTCATGCACCTCACTTTCTTTTCCTAACATGAGCGAAGCGAATTTTTCAGACGCTTCACGAAATTGCTTTCTCCGAAGGAGAAGCCAAAGCACAATATCACGATAGTGGTATATAAGTGCGCC
The DNA here is from genome assembly GCF_900156045.1 of Peribacillus simplex. Taxonomy (GTDB): domain Bacteria; phylum Bacillota; class Bacilli; order Bacillales; family DSM-1321; genus Peribacillus; species Peribacillus simplex_D. Next base: position 66,184 of record NZ_FTMX01000009.1, read on the forward strand.
CTTAATCTTATCTTCGGGATCATTCTATCACTTTCCATATTCTAGGACAAGTGTTACAATTAGGAAAAATATCCATAAGGGGTGCTCGTGTTGGTAAAACAGAATACGAAAGAACAAATTTTAGGTATTGAAGAGCAAATCAAAAGATTGAAGGAAAAACAGAAAAGGATATTGAACAACACTCATAGGGAGATTGGGAAATATCTAATGGATTCATGGGAAGTGGAAGATGTGAAGGAAGCAAAGGAATTAATTGATTCATTTAATCATCAAGTGAAATCATTAAGTGAAGCCTCTTCTTCAAAAGAGGAGGATGAGGAAGAGAAGACTCTTTCACAAAATCCACAAAAGGGTAGTTCATATGCTTAATGAAGAATTACAAAAAATGAAGAACAGAATAAAGGTCCTGGAGCAAAAAAAGAGGGTTTTAGAACATAAAGTTTCAAACGAAGCCAGAAAAGAACGAACGCGCAGACTGATTCAAAAAGGAGCCCTTTTGGAAAAGTACTTAGAAGAAGAAAGTATGTCCCTCAAGGACACTGAAAACTTACTAAAAGTATTAGCTAATTTTAAAAATAAAAATAAAGAATATGTAATTCGACAATTAAAAAGTTTGGATGATGAAGAAGTCCATGAAAAATTATAAGATAAAGCCATTCTTGAACGCCCCATACATTAACCACACATGAACAGTTTCACCATTTTCTTCCTTTCAATTTTCATGATAGAGGTATCATTTTTTTATCCTTTTAGTTTTTTTACACTTAGTATGAATTATTTAGTTCTTATCATTAATGGTATTATTACGTCTTTAAAATAATTTATTATCATGAATGAACAAATCAAAATTAGATCAAGTAAACTGAACATGATAATAGATTGTTTCGCTTCAAAAAAAAGGCAAACACATATTAGCCATGACTAATATGTGTTTGCCTTTTTACATCGATTTTAGGAAGACAAAGAACGTTCTATGGTACCGATAACCCAGAATGTGACTAAATGAAGCAGTTTTAGAGTTAACCTTACAGGTAGTCGTTATCAACCGATATTAATGGCGTGGCAAACGCACTTTGTTTTTTTAGGGGATCTATTCTGGCTATGCAAAATCTTGAATTGACTGTAGCTTACTCTGCTTCGGGTAGGACATGCCCCCTCTTACCTTCTTAATCTAACAGCGTTGCAGTAAAACAAACAGACACATATTCATTCTTTTTTAACTATCCCTATTCATTGGAAGTTCCATGGATTCAACTAATAAAATGAACTGAACTAAATTAAACCACACCAAACTAATCTAAACTAGATTAGACTAGTTTGATTCTATAAAAAACCAGACCAGACTAATCTAGGTTAATTATTCCTTGATCAATCTCAGAATTTTTTCGCTAAGCCATATTTGACCAAATGGCATTTTAACCAGCAGACGTCCATATACTATTTAAAAAGGAGGAAGGAAAATGGTGTATAGACCTACCGTAAGATACCCGGACGTTTATAAGAATTATATAGAGAATGTGTTTAAAGCGACCGATCTGGATCGTAATCAAATCATTCGTTTGGCCTTATTTGTTGCCGCACATTCAAACGAGTATAAAAGTATCCTTCAAAAATATAAAATTGCTGACGTCCCTCTCCCCTGCCCGGATTGGGGGCGGGATGAAGATGGTTGCTGGACAGATCAAAACTATATTACAAAACAGAATCATGCCCCATACAAACTCACTGAACAGGGTGGAATCAAGATTATTTTAGGCTAATTATTTCTTTTTAGATTCATTTGTGCTCTTTACGTAATGTAGCGTGGATGCCTTATTGGCGAGCTTTTCAGCCAGTTCTTTTGAAATATCTTTACCCATTTCGTATCACCTCACTTAAAAAAAGCCTTGCCACATTCCCTAGTAAATATACCTCCCTCCACTCTTGGCAGAGCGCAACGATGTAACCAACTGACCAACCAACCCAAAGAAAAAGACGATTCTGAAAGGGGAAAACCAAATGGGAAAGGTTAAACATTTGAATCCGGTTCTCTCTTCTTCTAATAAAAAAACGATTGAACCACAAAAAAAAAGAAAAGTTCGTTCGGATAAGCTTCATGACATTAAAATCCCCGTGGACGAACCCATGGACATGATTTTAAGAAGGGAATCCCGCCGATACTGGAATGGCTCCAAAACAGCCCTTGGGACGGAGATACTGTTGTTTGGCCTGGAACAGGTGCTCGTATACCCTGACGTCACCTATACAGACCAGCCTTACACGGTTCATTGCAAAGTAGATCACGAAACGTATCAAAGGATAGGGGATTATGCGGCCGGTTGGAAATGCAGCGTTCGAAAAGCAGCACATCGGATATTTATAGAAGCATACAAAAAAAGGCAACTAGGGGGAGTAACCGATGGGGAAATATAGCCAAGCCAATCTTATAGATGAAGAATTATCTTTAATCGGATCAACAAACTTTATCGGAAAGCTACTCCACAGAGTAAATAAATCATCAACCATCTTACTGAGTATAGACGTCCCCTTGAATTTATTTTTACGAGCAGAAGTTTTCTGTGAAGATATTCAAGACCTATCAGACCTGCATTTCGAACAAAACGATTTGATGAATCTTTTATATAATGACTTTTTGCTGTTTGCGAAAAAGAATCCAGACTCAAACGCCATATTCCGATTGCTCACCTCATTGGATCGGTATGCTGGTAAAGATTCAAGACTTGAAAAGTATGGGGAATCTGCTTTTAAATTAATCCATAAAGAAAAGAACCAAGAAATAAAAACGTTGAATTTACGCATGAGAAGGAAATACGCCTTACGCGGAGAGATTTTGCTTGCCGATATGGAGGAAGTTCAGCCAGAACATGGCTACACTCTAGAAAAGGTATTTGAGCTTCTTTATATAGACTTTATTGATAAATTTCGAAAAGGTGATCATGCGGGTGTCATTGAAAATATCCTGCGCCTGCTTGATGATGAAACCGAATAGCATATACGAAAGGCCAGGGAAAACTTTTGAAGGGAACGTCCATTAATCTCAGTCTAAATTTCAAAATATGAACCTATGCATTTTGGTGTTCTGCACTAGCCCCCTTCGTTATCCAATAACATCCCTTGTTCTTATCACAGTTTGTTGCTGATATGTAACATTAACCTTTTACGGGAATAGTATATTTCCAGCAAGGAAACTTAGTCACCCATAGCACTTCACCAGTGGTCCTTGCTCTCTGCTTCAATCACAAAAAATTGAATGTCCTCAATCTTTTTTGCTTGTTCAATAAACGATATACGTTCTTTTGTTTCTTGTTTAAAGCATTTACAATCATCCCTTGGAACTCACATTTCACCCATTCGGATGCCTTTTACTCCACATGCAAAATCACAGATGCTTCATACACCCTGCAAGATCTATTGTCAGTAAACTAAGATGATGATGCTCCTCATGATAGGGTAAGAAAACCTTCAAAAAAAATAAGCATCGTTTAGATGCTTATTTTGCATTTAACCACTCTTTCATCTTTTCTAAACTGACTGTATATGGACGTTTAATTAGATTCCTTTCATACCTGGACAAGGTACTATGTGAGATCCCCATTTCCTTAGCCGCCTCAAAAATGCTTAATCCCCGATCCGTTCTTTCCTTATTTATCGTTTCGGGGGACACTTGCTTTTCTTCAACCATCTCCTTGGTTGCACCAGTTTCCCTGTCCGTCATCCCTTTCAACATAGTTAGAAAATTCTCTGTGTCATAGTCCTGATCCTCGATCAATAATAAGTCCTGGTCATCTCCCATTCCCGTGATTTCAGTAGGTGGGATGATTTGGACACGTGCCCTCAACCAAGTATTTGCGAACCAATTTCTCTCCTGCTCAATTTGTTTCTCCAGGTTTTTTTCCTTATAGCTCCACCCTTTAATGATTCCATCCTGCTGCAGGGTGTCCAATATTTCCTCAAATTGTTCTCTAATCCTTGAACCGTATCGCGGATTCACGTCCAAATCCATGACTTTTAAAAGCCCTTTGTCTCCCCCAATATGATAAGCCCTGAGATAATCTGCACTCTTCTGGCGAATCCTCCACTGCCAGGACAGGTACCTGGATAACCGTTTATGGTACTTTTGCTTAATTGGATGATATTCTAGCGTCTTTAATGCAAGCAGCCCACTGCTCCTTTGGGAACCGTATAAGAAATTTGCGAGCATTTCCCCTGGACGAATGCTGCATTCATAAATACCGATCGGGTTATCCCCCCGATAGGCTACCGTCACGCTATCCACCAAAAACAAGGGATTAAACTGGACTTGTCCAATTTCTTCAAAATCTCCCTGGTCCTCATTTATGAACCTCAAATTCTCTTTTTCAATTCTTATCCATATCGTGGTGAGAGCGGCCAACCTTTTCATGATATCATCACGTTCTTTTTTTCGATAAGACATTTGATAGCCGTCTAAATCTTCTTTCCGACCTTGCAATCTCCTTAGATTCAAAGCATCATCCGTATGAAAATGGATCATTTGGTCCTTATGAGTAGCCTGTTGCATCCAAAGAATCGAGACAATATCAAAAATATCTGCGGTTAAGTCATCCATCGACGTGATGGCTTGAGAGGTGAGGTTTTTCCATTGTTCGATGGCTACATTGGATTTCATCATCAGATAATCATTTTCTGCCCTCACTTGAGCCGTCGCTTCTAAAGCCCTCTCCGCAATTCTCGCAGTAGGAATATCCGTCTCAATGTCGAATTCATTTTTACTGATGGTCTCCCTTAATTTATGAAATAATAAGGCCGAACCGGACTCGGCAAAATTTTGATTCAACAAGGCATTTATCACTTCCCTGTTGTTTGACTTGGGGGAATGTGCTGAATTCTCTTCTCCTATAATCTGTATGTATGGAAGGACAAAATCTCTAATTTCTTCTATGTAATCATCAACCCATTGTTCCATTTCCTCGAACTTCAACCCATAATTTTTCACCAAGCTATCCAAAATCACAAAAAATGCTTTTAATGTTTGGCTAGGCTGGTAATCATCTTGACCGGACATAAGATGGTTGATATCCATATTCCATTCGACAAAGAGTTGAGGAAAATCCGGGAAAATCGTTTTCATGACATTCAAAAATTTCGTTTGCAGGGGTTGTAACATTATTCTTTAATCCACCCTTCTTTTGTCGACTCTATGTCCTCAAATGAGTACTGTTGGATGTAATCTTGAAAAACAACGGTTTCCAAAATACCCAAATCGTGCAGAAAGCTAACGGACTCAAAAGAAAGGAACTGAACGATCGGATTTTTTTCTAAGATGGCATTTTTCAACTGTTGAATGTCCTTTTCCTGATAAAGGATAAAATTTCCCATCTGTTCTTTAATGTCCATAGGGGAATAGATTGTATCTTTGAAAGGTTGATTACGCATACATTCATAGACCGTCTCATCTTTTATATAATAAGTCCTGACACCAAATTCTTTTCCGTCTTTAAAAAATTCGATTTGTTTTCGAAACCATATGGGACCACTGTATAAATGGACCACTGGTTTAGGAAGCACGCCACGCAGCTGATAGGTGGAGACCTTTCTCCGATCCCATCCGAGAATTTCCCCCACCTCTTTAACTCCTACTAAAAAAGCCATCTGTGTTCCCCTTCTAATCTTGTAATATGGTAATTATGAGTGAGCATTGTTGCTTTTGTCAACACACGGTTTAAACGTGCAACTTTTTTTATTTTGACGTTTGCTTTCACAATGTGCACAAAACACTTCTTCTCTGCTCACTTGCAATATTTCCCCTTTAAACTTGCGAAGCGCATCTGTTCACCAAAGTGGATGCTTTTACCCATTTGAAGCAGAACGAAAAACACGCATAAACAATGGTTCCTGTGCAAGTTGGGCACTTAGTTTTAAAATTGCGCTAGCGTCCGTAAGGATCAAGTTTGGTGCCCGTTATCTATTGGCTGCCTTCTAGGCTTCCTGCCGGAAAGGCTCTGAGAAGGTTAGGTTTGCGATGCTTCACCATTCGGAATGCAACTGATAAAAATAAATATAAAAAGCAGCCGATTGGACACTCTTAATAAAAATTGCAACTTATCTTCCCTTTGACGTTTCCTCTCACAATGTGCACAATCCTGTTTATAGAACTTCTATTAAAATATAGGTTCTTTAACTAAAGCCTTGCATAAGGAATCTCCATCTGGTCAAATAAAAGGGAATTGACGTTTCCTTTCACACGTTATTGTGCAAGTTTTACGATTTTAGTTCAATTATAAATGACTTTTTTCATTAGATTGTGGATATACCAGTGATTCCCTCCTCCCTAAATGATTAGAGAATGACGTTTCCTTTCACAATATGCACAGCATTATATGAGATTGCAACTTTTCCTTCATTGGACGTTTGCTCTCACAATGTGCACAATGATAAGGGGATGCAAGTTTATCTTCCATTAACAACCTCCATAAACTCGGCTCTTTCTTGCATCTCTCACTCAGCCATAATAAGCTGTGCAACTTTTTCTGTTTTGACGTTTCCTTTCACAATGTGCACAATTCCCCTTTTTTGCACGGAGATTTTTCCAAACATTTTCATCAACCAACCTTTTATACCCCTAAATCACCAACAAAATTTCAGAAAAAAAGAAGATCCCACACAAAATAGTGCCTGAATTTATCTCTTTTTGTTCTAAAATGAAGAAAAATGACGTTTGCTCTCACACAAACTTGCACACATTTCTGTGCAAGTTTTTTTATTCTGGTCCATTTTTGGATGGTCTATTTCATGAAAACATTGATATATCAGTGTTTCTCCTAATGTGCTTATCTATCCATTCATGACGTTTCCTTTCACAACATGCACAAATGATGTGAAAAAATGACGTTTCCTTTCACACAAAAATTTTTAGAGTTTTTTTCAACCCCTTGCCCCCCAAGGGATGAGCACATGTTGTGCAACTTTGAAATTCCCTTAATAAAGGACAGCATTTCCTGTTTTTCCATTCTGCTATAATTCAAACTAGAAAAATAGACGAGAGGAGGGCCTAAAATGAAAGAATCCAGAATAAGAATTGATGGTTTTAAAATGCATCACGCCATCTTAAAAGAATTCCATTTTCTTCGTGATCAGTCATTTGAGCGCCCTCCTGCCTCTGCCTATGTCGTATATATGACCATGTTAAACCAATTACAGGTAGAACAGAACCAACGAGGCATGCTTAAGGAATATAATCTTTCTTACTGGGCAAAGAAACTTGGAATCTCTTATTCTACCCTTTGGGGAGGAAGAAAGTTTTTAGAAGATCATCATTTTGTAAAAGAGGAAATCCACGAAGGGTTACCTGTTATCAGGTTAAAAGATGTTGATAAGTATAATACACCTGAACTTAATGGGGTATCTCTCAACTACCTAATCATACCGCACGCCCTTTTTGAAACGAATATTTTAGCAGAATTCGTACGTACCTCGAACCCGGAAGGGATCGAACTTCTCTTATCCTTACTTAACCAGTTCCGGACTGGTCTGTCTTTCAGCAAGACAGGTGAAATGGAGAAAATAAAACAAGAACGGACAATGAAGACACTTAAACTTCAACTAAACAAAAATGCAAAAGGGGTTCGTAAAACTTTAAGCGTTTTAGAAGCTCTTTTTTCCATCGAATTCACAGGGATAGAGATTCGTGGCAAGCAAATATGGATAAAAAAAGCCACCTTTTCCTTGAAGCCGGAATGTGTGGAGGAAAACACGGATGAATTCAATGTCAACTCACTCATGGCGAAACTATCAAAAGAGCTCACCTACTTCTTTGATGGACATCAAATTAAATTTAAACCAAGAGACCAAATCGATGTCATGATTTCCTTTAAGCAGGAAGTAATGAATAAACTGAACTACCTTATGGATGAGGACGATGAAAGCTTCACCATACGTGATCGATTCACGAAAACCTTCTTTTTACAAACAATGGATCAGATAGGAATTCATATACATACAGAAAAACAACGAAAAGGTTCCTTCCATTTCTACTCGATTGGTGCCTTTTTCAGAATGGCCTTTAGAAAGTATCTTCCTGGTGCCTTAAAAAAGATTCCCTATGAATTAATCCATGAAGCCAAAATCAGAGAGTACACTAAAACCGGCCAAACACCAGAGCTACACGGTGTAATTTAATAACTTAACCCAGCCTTGTGAAAAAATAAGACATTCACAGGGCTATTCGAATAGACGCAAAAAATATATTGACCCATTCCCTTCAAACAAAAGTCTTTCCTTCCCTCTTCTGTCACGAATTCTGGCAGAATTTTCGAGAAGGATTATTTTTTTACACTTAATAGATTCCGAATGTAGCCTTGTGAAATAGTGGATATTAAAAATACTCTCCTGTGAATATGTAAATAGTTAAAAAAAAGCCCTGTGTATATGTGACTTCATTTACATTCGATATGTGGGAAAGTGGAAACTCTGTTAAAACAACACTTAGAAATGGCTAGAACCCTTGTCCCTCAAGGGATATACCTAACAATAGAAAAATGCCTATTACTTCTGTTTCTTTTATTAAATCTGTTTTCTCTTATTAAATATGCCTTTTTATTAAATTTGTTTATTTACGAAATAAATCACTTCAAAAAGAATTTAAAATAATAGATTAGTAAGAATCATTTACTTCCTGTAAAACAATGAGCCTTTCAATCATTAAAAAAACAATCAGCCACATTAGATAAATTAAAGTTCATTTATTATAAGTTTTATACAATCAACAGAAGAACCATCCAATCAGTTGGGGCAAACTTAAACGACCACTATGAAAAATTCAGCATTAGTGAAAGGAGCAGCATTCTATAAAGCTTTTCACTAAATCAATTTTCACCCAAAATTTTGCAAGCCATACCTTAAAAATGAAAAGATTTTGTAAAAAAAGACCACCCAAGCCGGTGGTCTAACTTCTATCTAATTCTTGCATTCAATCTACTTAACTAAGGGGTAAGGACCTTAGTTCCCTTTTCCCCTGCTACAGAGCTTAGAGAGCCCTTAGAGAAGACATGGACATCATTGTTCTTCATAAAGCAAAAGAATACATTTATTCCTCATTTGAATCTACAAAAAGAAATGTTAATACCCATCTTCCAGCAAGCGTCCTACGTTTAAAAGATAACATAGACTAAAAATAAATAAGATTTATTAATCCTCCATCGTTTGTTCCAGTACTTCCCTTTCATTTGTTAGAAGTGCTGTTTCGGATTTTAATCTTTTTTCTAAAGCAAGTGATTCTTCTTCCATCTGACTGATCTTCTGCCTTATCGTATCTATTTCTTCAATGTATTCCACTTCTATATGGTCAGCTTTTATATCCCTTTCATCCACTAGTATGTCCGATTCTATATTGAGAGTATCTTCTGTACTCTTTTTTGAAAAGAAAGAGAAAAAACCAGTATTTTTCTTTTGCTCCAAACTTTTTCGTAACACAATAGCTGCTTGTCTATCCATTTTTCGATTTAACCGATGATTCTTAATCTTTTCTTCTAAAACTTCAATTTGTCTTTGTCTATCAGCTATTCCGGTTCTCCTTCTCAGCAGCTCCACTTCAATTAGATTGATTGTGTTTTGTAGCGTGAAGGTTCTCATCATGACATTCTGCCTTCTATCAAATTCCGAGAATAATTGATCTAAGGTATCCTCATTATATTTACTCCCTTTTGCTTTTCCACTATTTTGTTGAGGAATCGATTTTAGCGATAACTTAACTTGAATATCAGAAATCGTTTCTCCCCTCTCAATGGACAATAAAGTCATATGGAGTTTAAAAACAGTAAGAAATGGCAATCGCTTCTTTCTACCTTCTACATAAATCTCTAAGTATCCCTCTAGCATTCTAACGTAATACCTTAACGTCGAATTAGCGATATTAAAGATTTTATCGGAACAATCGGTGGTTGAATACATGGCATTCGGATCCAACTCTAGAATATCCTTTTTAAAAAGTTTGGCACTGTATTCCTTATCAAGCACCAATGAAGTGAATAAAGCATCATCACGAAGTGCTTCTGTAATGAAGTCCTTGTTTGCTTGGACTCTGTTTGTCACGATAACCCTCCTCTTAACGCTAGTTTAACTATAGCTTATTATATTTCCCTATCGCTAAGCGTCAATTTATCTTTATCTATAGTTTACCTACTAGATAAAGACTAATCAACTAGGTTTGTTTGCTTTAATAGAAATTATGAATGCATTTGATGGATTTTAATCTAATCTAGATTAAGTTAGAATGAAAAAAAACGATAGTCTAGTCTAATCTAGTTTAGATAATACATGAGTTTTTTTTGCTTTTATTGTGATAGATAACTGAAAATATGGATCTGATGGTAGTATGCAAGCGACAAAATGATAATATCGGCATTAATTTGAGAATGAATAACTATTTACTAAATTAAACTAATCTAATCTAATCTAGATTAGATTGGGGGTAAGGTGCATTTTATTTACAACGTTAAACAACCGATAACGTTAATTTGGCGATAATTAGCAATGATTCGCAATAGATTAGCGATAAATTACAGGTGATTAGCGGTTGATAAAAGAAGTCAAAAGACCGATAACGTCAAATTACCGTCAAATAAACGACAGAGATACTCAGAAATATTTGTTAAGTGATGAGGCGGCGCTAATTTAGCGGTATGATGGCAGCGTCAAAGTGGCGATAACGTTAAATTAGCGCTAATTTTTCGTTGACTTTAACAGGGATTCTCGATATATTGGATAGTAAGTAGACTAAACTAGATTAGTCCGAAGGAGGAAGACCATGACAAAGCTTGATTTTTTATTTAAAGAGGATTATTTAATTGCAGGAGTGGATAGTGGGAACATTTCTAATAAAATTACGTATATCGATCAGAAAGGGAACGTTGTTTCATTAAATATCGCGAGTATTATCGGGGAAAACGCGGAAACGACTGCGGAAGATATGCCTGATGAAAGCGCAGATAAATCTTTTCCTGATGATATGATCCTTCATTTACATATTAAAAGTAAAGCCTTACCAAAGAATCGAACAAATGCCTATTATACAGTAGGGGAATATGCTCAAATTTCAACGAATGACAAAAATAATTTAAGGGAAACCAGCAGTGATGCAAGAGATAAATTAGGGAATGAAATACATGTTGTAACCACTTTAGCGGGATTAGCCTTAGCTGCTTGGAAATCGGGTAAGAGCAATAAAGTAGACGTCCCATTGAGTTTTGGTCTTCCAATAGAAGAGGCCAAACAGGCGTCTTCCGAAAAAATCAACTTATATATGGGTGAGCATGAAATCACGGCAATAAAAGGGCCTTATAAAGGCAAAACCATAACCATTAACATTACGAATGTTCAGCTGAATGTGGAGGGCGTAACGAGCTACTTAGCATTAGCCTTTGATTTAGTGGACGGGGAAGTGGTGGAAACTGAATTTTCATCACAAATCCATGATGAGTTTGCGATAGCTGATTTGGGAGCCGGAACATTGGATTTAGCTCTTTATGATGAAAATGGTTTAAACTCAACAAAATCTACAAACCATTTGATTGGTACAAATAAATACATTGATTTAATCATGAAAGAAGCAGCTGAACTAAAAGAATTCGACAGCATAAGGGCTCGATTTGAACGGGTGAATAAAACGCCTAAGATTTCGTTTACACGCGAAGAATTCATGAGGAAGTTCATCAAGCCAGAAATCGATAAAATGGTCAAAAAACCAAAATATTCTCCTGTCTTTAAAGCGACATGGCAGTCCAAAACAGCCGATATCACAGGGATCGTGGAGAAATATACAAATCAATATGCCGAAGAAGTGAAAGATAAAGTCATCCGGTATTTTGTTGATACCAACGTTGGGCAAATGATTATCGTCGGGGGAGGGCTGCTCTTCGCCTACCAATACCTAGCGGAACTTAAAGAAGAAGATTGTCTATTTCCTCCAAATATCGATCAAGCCAGTTTCTTTACAAGTAAGGCATATCTCTTGAAAAATATCATTGCTGAAATTGAAAAGCAATCAATTGAAGCATAAAAATTCAAGAGTGGGAGCAGCTTCTTCTTTTAGTTGTGATACAAGGTGGTGGTAACGTTGTCCAATAGAAAAATCACTCCAGGTAGGGGCATTCAATATACCCCAAAAACCTCGATAAAATGGGCTAATGAATTTAATGAGTTGGTAGACAGCTTTAAAAGCAGAAATGAACTTATTAGCGCGCTTATTGAAGATGGGTTAAAGGTTCGGAATGGATCTTATAAAGAACAAGGTATTTACCTTCCACTAGACACCTTTTCGAATGATCAATTAGCACTTTTGAAAACGGAGGAAGGTCAAAGGATTCTTTATAATATCGTTTCTTTAATTGTAGGGAATCCCGAAGGGACGACGCTTGCCCAGCAAATGGCGCAGCCGGTATCCCAGGAAAGTAAGCCAGCTTCCTCACCAATCGTTCCATCTGAAGCGCCTGTGAATCATGAAGAAGATGCTGAGGAAGGTAAGGGTCAATCAAACGAGGCCCTTTCTAAACTATTGAAGTTGGGGAAGATGACCAATTTAAAGGGATAAAACACTTTTAATAGAGCTCAGATATATGTAAGAGGCTGATTCAAGGTCGTTGAATAACGACTAATTTGAATCAGTCTCTTTTTTTGTTGATTTAACACCCAAATCATATGGAAAAAGCCCTTTTTAACTGGAAATTTTATATATAGGGGGTTCTGTCGAGTGGCTGGGTCTTTATACAAAGTTTTCAAAGCAGGACGCACATTTTATTTTCGAGGTATTTGTCAAAATTTGTATTACAGTAGCATTGGAAAATGTAAGCGTTTTCTTTTATAATGAAAACAGGCGATGTTATCTTGGTGTAGGCAGGGCCAATACTACATTAATAAAAATGGTGATTCATTAAAAACTATTTCTAAACAGAAAATGTAATGAACTTCAAATTGGTGTGTCCTTAAGGTTCTGGATGATATTAAAGATAAAGTAAAGGGGAGGAAAAGATGGAAGAAGAAAATAAAACCCCATTTGTCAATTTTATTCAGGAAGATCGATTTGAACTAAACTCCTACCTTAAATATTTATTTAATCAATTCAATGAATATGTTCCAAAGCATATGGACGAAGTTAAGATGATGGAACAATAACGATAATAAAACAATAAAAATACGCGGCTGTATTATTCTCAAGGAATAATACAGCCGCGTATTTTTGTTTTCTTTCTTCTTAGAAAGAAGGTTTTTTCCGTTATGAACTTAAAAAATTTAATTGAAATCAAACGGTTGATTTAGCCAGAAAAGAATAGACCAAGGATTAGTAAAAAGGATAATAAACAAGACTAAAGTCTCTAGAATACTAACCGGAAAAGTTAGGGTTATATGACTACGCATCCCATCAATAGGTTCATTTTTTGTATTTTTTTGGCTGATTTAATCAATAAAAGGAATATCGCTGGTAAAATACAAGCAAGAGAGACGTCAAAGGAATTGCAGTAGCATCCTTTTTCCTTATACGCTAAGTTGTTTCATTCTGTAAAATCACTTCGATCCAGGAAGGAGATGATCTTCTTATGAGAAATGATTCGATTGAAAGATCGATCAACGATTCCATGCTTACGATTGCTGACTCTATTCTACAAATGATTGAACAGTCTAAACAAAAAAGTTTAAATAGGACAAGTCTCATGGACCAGGAAAAGAAGAGTTTGAAACAAGATTCCACTTCTTGGTCGACCGAAGAGAAGACAGAGGCTGAGTATGAGCTATATTACGCCATGATAAAGGAACATCACCCTCAGTTATTTGAAATAAAAGGCAAATGCATTGAAACATTCCCAGTCGATAAGGAGAAAAGTGTTTTCTCCATTCTGAAAAATAATGATGCGTACTTCGGGGTCTATAAACAGGAATCTAAGGAAGCGCACATCGTCACACCAGTATTTCCAACCAAAGAGGATTTGCTTCAAAATACACTCGGAACCTCCCAATTTGAAAAGTTTAGAATGCGCTCATTCTTCATTGTGGATGATGGAAAAGCATTCTCCCTCCATGACAATAAACAACTTCGGCTAAATTTAGCAAAATCTTATAAAACCCTAATAACTTATGAAAATATCGAACAGGCACGCACCTTTACTGTAAAAGAGGAACTTAAAAATGATCCTATACTTAGAAAACAATCTCTTCGTAGGGCTTTAGAAGAGTACTTTATTCCTTCAGATCTTTTAGGAAAGACCGTTACAATCCAAAATATTTCAAATGATGGTCAAGGGACCAGGCTATCACTAGTTGAGAATCAAAAAGGGCGAGACGTCTGGTTGCCTGACATAGCAGAAAAATGGATGGAAAGAGTAAGAAATAACCCCGGAATGGAAGTAATGTATGATGAAGTGATCATGGATAGTCGTTCTATTGCAGAAGGTTTCCTTGCCTTTTATGGCATGGAAATAAATAAAGAAAGCCAAGCGAAACAACATGATTTTGAGGTGATTTCCAATCAAGTTGGCTCGTATATTGGGAAATTGAGTGGCAATGGCAAAGTGAAAAAAGTTTCCCCTTACTTCTCAGAGAAAGAGGCCGAGAAACAGTTGGGAAATCTAAATAATCACATTCAACTAGAAAAGCGGAAAGAAAGACAGGTAAAAGAGGTAGAAACCGATCTTCCATTCAAAGAAATTTTGGAAAACGACTAAGGAGGAAACATATGACTTCGTTAAAAAAATTACAAATCTTACTGATGTTTGCTGCAATTCTTTTAATCATACATATCGCCCCAGAGCAAGCATCTGCAGCCGCCAATGTATCAGCAAAAATCAAAGAGGGACTGAAACAAGTTCAAACACTGTTAACGGGCCTAGTGGTTACAGTCGGCATCTGCGTATCCATCTGGATCATCATTAAAAAATTGCCAGGCGTGGATGATCCTCATACCAAAAACGAAATGTTTCGTGGAGTAGGAATGGCTTTGGCAGGGGTTGGGTTAGCAGCCGCAATCGTATGGATTGTTCCGTGGATGTACGCGTTATTCGCTTAATTGAGGTGAACTAGATGACGGCAAAAGAAGAACTTAGAGAAGCTCTCAAAGAGTTACTTGGAGAAAAAGATAGTCGCAAGGGGAAAACATTTGTTTTCCCTGATAATGTCGATCGATCCTATAACATTGTTAAAGGCTTATCATTAATGAATTTCTTTAGATTTATATTCCCGGCGGTCTTTATTTCCGCCATTATCTTGTTCATCCCGCCTTATTCATTGGGATTTATGATGGTTAAATGCTTCTTCATGGCCCTTTTGCTGTTAGGCTCCTTAACCTTTGCCGTTTTACGTCCCATATCTTCCCGGCCCAATATCACATATAGTAGCTATTTAAAACGAATGATCCATTACCACAATAGACAGAAGATGTTCTTTATGAATACGAATAAAAGGGATGATTTCCGTGGTTAATCACAATAAGAAAATGGATAGGGAAGAATTCGACTATGAAGTAGAAACCCTTATAAAAAAAGGAAAATCGACAATTCAAGACATAAGTATCATCGAAGGGATATACAAGGACTATGTCCTTTTGAAAAATGGTTACCTTACGACCATTCTGCAGGTGAGTGGTATCAACCTTGATTTGTTGGCGGAGTATGAACAGAATCGTTTATTTGAAGATTACGGTTCATTCTTAATGAGTCAAGTCCATGATCAATTACAAACTATCTCGATGACGGTTCCAGTGGATTTCCGTTCCTATAACTTAGGTTGGAAAAAACGTTATTTGCATGAACTAGAGAATAAGGATAACACAGGTAATGAATACAAGCGAACCCTCATCACATCTTACATCGATCACTTCCAAAAGATAAGGATGAAAGATGAAATGTCGACAAAACAGCATTTTGTTGTCATTAGAGAGAAAATGAATAAACGTACGTTCCAAGATTTAGAACGGGCTGAAACCATTCTAACAAAAAGGGTGGAGGAAATGACAAACTCCCTGCGATCCACTTTTGAATCATACGATATCACGATACGAAAATTGTCTGAGAAAAATACGTTATCGTTGCTATACAGGTACTTTGATTTTGAAATGTCAAAACTATACGGCTAACCGGTTCGGAAAGGAGGAAGTCAAATGCCTTTTTCTTTGGCTACTTTATTTTCTTTGATAAAACGTGAAAATAAGCAGGACGAACAGGTGAAACAGAGTCCCGAAGACATTTTACATGGGATGTTAGAGACCGAAGAACTCAATTCCATTTATCCTTTCGTCTGGAAGGAAAATAAGGATTATATCGAAAGTGGTGGCAACTTTATTAAGGTGCTGGCGGTCGTTGCTTATCCTAAAGAACAAAAAGGGAACTGGCTATCGGATCTGAAGCGGTTAAAAGGAAACATATCCTTCGTCCAGTACCTCGAACCGTCCAATTCAGAAGGCATGATCAGCTATTACAATGACTCTATTAAAAATAAGGAGGCGGAACTATTAAAAACAAGAGATCCAGCCACCCGCATCAGGCTGCAATCCGAACTGGAAAGCGCAAAATATCAACTAAATCAGGTACTATCCAACCGTTCTACCTTTATGTATCTGTATACATACATCTTCATTCAAGCTGCATCCTTAGAAGAGCTGAAGACCTTAGAAGACAATGTCCAGAGGATTTTAACGAAACTAAGGATGAAAGCTCTAAACCCTCATTACGCAACACCGATGGCATTCTGGTCGGCTATGCCTTTAGGGGATAATCAATTAAAGGATTATACCTATCAGATGTGCAACAGTGAAGCGGCCTCTTCTTTCTTTCCGTTCGATGATTCAGAGATTTGCTGTTTATCCCCGACGGCTCAGGTGGAAGGGATCAATAAGACAACCAATTCGTTGGTGGCGATAGATTATTTGGATACACAACGTACATTAAATCAAAATATGGTGGTCATTGGGACATCAGGTGTTGGAAAATCTACCTTTATGGTTCAAAAGATTCTTCGCTGCTACGCCATGGGGATCAAGATATATATCATTGACCCAGAAAATGAGTACTCGCATATAGTGAAAATCCTTGGAGGTGAGGTTGTTCATCTCAGTAGTAACAGTTCAACGAAAATCAACCCTTTGGAGATATTCTCCACAGAAGTTACGGACACCGAAGACTTTAAGGATGATGCGGAATTCATCAGGGACCTTGTGAAACAGAAGGTTCAACGTCTTAAGGCCTTTTTCAAAGTTTTGAAAGCTGACTTATCCCAAGTTGAATCTAGTATTTTAGATAAGACACTGATCAACCTTTACAATCGTTTCTCCATTAACGAAGAGAGCGATTTTACCAGTTTAATGGCAAAGGACTTCCCGATTCTCAAGGATTTCTATGACGATTTAGGTACATTGAAGACTATTGATGTAGAACGTTATGAAAAAATACAGGATTTTTATTTTATCCTGGAAAGTTATGTACATGGATCTAACTCGTTATTTAATGGCCATACGAACGTGAATATCAATAACGCTCTATTCTCTTTTAATTTAAAATCGCTACAGAATGAAGTGGATGTGCAGGCTGCCTGTTACTTTAATATCTTTGGTTTCCTATGGGATGAAGTGACGAAAACAAACGAGGAATTGGTGTACCTATTTATTGATGAATTCCATTTTTTATCAAAGAACCCGGATTCGATGAGATTCTTTTATCAAGCTTATAAGCGATTTAGGAAGTATAATGCCGGCGCTATCGCAGGCACGCAACAAATAATCGATGTGCTGGATACCGAGGATAACCTAGGCGCAGCCATGATTGAAAATAGCCATACCAAACTATTTTTTGGACTGGACAATAAGGGTGTTGAAGATGTGGTTAAAAAAATCAATCTATCATTCTCTGATGAAGAGATATCTTTATTGAGAGCGAAGCGTCAGGGAGAGGCCTTAATCGTATACGGGTCTCAACGTGCATTTATACGGGTTGAGCTCACTCAAGAAGAGCTACGCCTTTGGAATAAAAAACGGTACTTCGAAAAATATGGTTTAGATCCGGATGAAATCCCTGATTATGAGGCAAGGAATGAAATGACTCCCATTGAAAAAGAAGAAGTTCGAAATTTTGTTCTGTAAAGGGGGAGACAACTTTGAAAATCCAATTATTTGAACTCGGAACATTATTCATCCTTAAAAAAGGGCTCTATCGTTTAGAGATTGCGACAAATAAGGTGTTGGCTGAACGGGTAGAGGACCTTACAGAACTTAAGGAAGAACATCCTTATTTCTTTACACTGAAAGATATAAAAAGGGAAAACGATCGCTTGATTCTTGGTTATGAAATGGAGGATGGCTATCAACCTCTACAACTAGCAAAATCCTATTCAACCGTATTACAGCTTGCTTTATTAAATCAATTGCTAGAATTGGATCCTTTACACACTTTTAATCAAAAAGTGCTGATTCATCCAAGAAACATTTTCTTTAAAGATATGAAAAAACTAAAGTTTCTATACAGAAGCAATCAATGGTTGCCCTTTGAAGGCCAGATTGAAAAACTAGAACAATACAAAATCCTAACCCTATCCATGTTTTCCCGTTTTTCCTATGAAAAGTATAGACGGGAAAAAGAGAACCTGCTTAAAAAGGAAACAGATGAATTTTTCTTCCGGATTGAAAATGCTAGCTCCGTTGAGGATTTGAAAGAGCTGATCGCGAATAAACTTCAGGAGGAGGAAATGCTCCATTTTTTCGGATTAGAAGAGGAAAGACAAAAAATCAAAAGGCAAAAGAGGATCCTGACAGGCATGACTATCGGAATCTCTGCTGTAGTCTTTACTTTGGCTCTTTTTCTTCAACAAATGGCAGTCAAGGAAGCTGAAACGGCCTATGCAACAGAACTTGAAAAAGCGGAACAAACATCTACATTTTATAAGCTGTTAAGTGAAGACAAATATGATGATGCCCTTTCCTTGTTGAAAAAAACGGGTGGTTCAAAAAAAGAGTTTGCGAATCTTTACTTTGAAAAAGGTGAATATCAACAGGCAATAGAGGCAGACGATACCTTGATAAAACCTAGTGTGGAAGCCTTATATAAAGCGAATAGAAAGGAAGAAATATTAGGATTGGTAGCCGACAGTGACTATCTGGACATCGAAAAGAAAATCGTAAGCTATGATTACAGCATGTTGCTATCGATGCAGGCTTTTACAAAAGATAAGGACCAACAACTTCGAATCGGAAAAGCCTTTGCTGAACATGGGGATCTGACAGATGCCAACGATCTCAATAAGCGGTTAAAAAACAAAGATTTAACGGTGATGATTAGGAAAAAAGAGTTGCAAAACCAAGTGACTCAATTAGAACAACAAATAAAGCATCTCAAGAAAAAGAAAGGCGTGAAACCAAAAGACATTAAGGAACAGCTTGATCCAAAGAATAAGGAGCTCACAACCTATAAAACAGAACTTGATAAACTTGATAAGAAATCGGGTTTTAATTAAGTGGCCGCTACAGTTGCTGTAAAGGGAACCACTTTTGTCCTCCGGTACTGGAAGGAAATGACGATAGGTGTCGTAGTCTCCTTAATACTAATGGCGGGCTTGTTACTCAGAACTCAAACTCAAGAGGAGCCAAAGGGGTATATAAACTCGCCTTTTGGAACGGCTAATGTTCCACCTCATATTGAACAGTGGAAGGGCCTGCTTCAAGAATATACGACGAAGTACGGAATACCGGAATACACAGATTTTCTACTAGCCCTCATGTATCAGGAAGTAGGGAACTCACAAACCTTGGATATCATGCAAAGTTCTGAATCTGTCGGGTTACCGCCAAACGCCATTCAAAACCCGGTAATGTCCGTGAATTTAGGGGTTCAACATTTTAAATCGGTGTTAGAGGATGGACAAAAGCACGGGGTGGATTTCCCAGCTATTGTTCAGTCATACAATTTCGGTTCCGGTTACCTGAATTTTATTTCTTCAAACGGAAAAAAGCATTCCATTGAATTAGCCCAACAATTCTCATTGATACAAACTGAAAAACAAGGATGGAGTTGTTCGGATTGGCGGGCACCTTACTGCTATGGAGACTATACGTATGTGGAGAAAGTGATGGGAAACCTAATGCCGACGGGACTTGCTGTTGGTAGTGAAGATGTTTCCCCATTGGGGGAACAAGCATTTAATGCGATTATCACAGAAGCGAATAAATATGTAGGCTGGCCATATGTATGGGGAGGTTCAGATCCCCATAGGGGATTCGATTGTTCGGGTTTTACACAATGGATATTTGCTAAAGTGGGGATAAAGCTACCACGGACTGCCCAAGAGCAATATGATGTGTCGTCGAAAATCCCGCCATCCGAAGCAAGGCCAGGTGATTTTATCTATTTTACTGGAACTTATGAGACCAACAAATATATCACACATGTCGGGATATACATAGGAGAGGGCAAAATGTTCGATTCTAACGGTTCGGGTATTGGAATCCATGACATACATTCGCCTTACTGGAAATCTCATGTAGCTGGTTTTGGTAGAGTGTCCCATTAGGAGGAAAACACCATGAATAAATTTTTCACTACGTTGTTAGGACTATCCATCCTAGCGAATATGATTTTAGGATTTATGTATATTGGTCAAAAGACCATGACGACTCAAGCAGAAGGTCAAAATATCGAAACCCAAAAACAGATGGTTCAGTTGAAAAGTAAAGTGAATGCAAAAGACAAGGAACTGAATACCTTTCAACGGAATGCAACCTATTATGAAATTGAACATAGTGAAGAGGTTAAGAGCTTTGTAGACGAAACTTTTAGAGGACTATTTAATTACGATAACAAAAATTATGCTGCACGTTTTGATCAGGTCAAAGATCGGTTAGCAGAGTCCGTCATGTCAAAATTGAAAGCTTCAGGAGAAATGGGGAGTATGGAAATTGAATTCAAAAATGAAGTGAAGTCTTTACATGTTTATCTAAGTGCGGTTGAAAAAGACCAAGCAAAAGCGCTTGTGATGATGGAAACACAATACTCGATAGGTGGGAGTGCATTCCCAAGGAAAAATCAACTGTATGAGGTCACGATCGCATTGGATGGAGAGGAAAGGGTCATTGATAAATTAGAGCTAATGGGGTCCTTCGAACCTTTTGAAGAGAATTGAGCCTATCGGATGTTTCGCGAGGATTGCAGTAATGGAAAGTAATCAAAAAGGAGTGGATCCTTTTGAAAGTGATTGGAATACGCCTGTTGTTAATGGCCTTTATATTAGCCCTGTTTGAATTGATTGTGATCAACATAGCGGGGATCCTTCCGTTTCTTGCGGCACATAAAGCCAACATATCCAGTGCCCCATTTATGGACTTTGTCATAGAAAACCTCATGAACCCTATTGGAACATCCACCAGCATGATCGAAAAGAAGAATCCACTTTTCTTCATTGGTAGTGGCGCTGTCATCGTATTATCCGTCTTTATGGTCTTTTTTACGAAGGGCGGCAAGGGTAAATATGAATTAGCAGATAAATATGGGGTTCATGGTTCAAGTAGATTTGCTCAAAAGCACGAAATATTTACGTATGGGGAGACGGTTGAGGTACCAATCAAACAGCTTATGCAGGATCTTGATGCGAGTATGCCAGATTCGAAAGGAGGGAAATGACGTGGCATCCGATTATATGAAGAATAATGGGATCATAGCAGGCGTTTTAAACCATTCAGTGATTGTGCAGCCAACGGATTCAAACCTTCCAAATCGAAACCACTTTGTAGTCGGGGGACCTGGTTCATCCAAAACTCAAGGGTATGTGGTGCCCAATGTGTTACATGAAAAAGAATGTTCCTTAGTGGTAACGGATCCCAAAGGCGAGGTCTATGAACTAACATCCGAAGTCAAACGTAGACAAGGCTATGAAGTCCATGTGGTGAATTTTTCAGAAATGGGATGCTCAGATCGGTATAATCCCTTTGATTACGTAAGAGAGGAAATACAGGCTTCCACGGTAGCGAATGCCATTATCGCTTCCAAAAATGACCCGAAACGAAAAGATTTTTGGTACAATGCCCAATTTAGTTTGTTAAAAGCACTTATCTTATACGCCGTTCATGAATTACCGCCCGAACGACGTAACATGACGGGTTTGTTAGATTTCTTACAGGAATTTGACCCAGAAGCAAGTAATGACGGAGCAAGCGAGCTAGATGGCCAGTTTTTAAGAATGGACAAATCACATCCAGCTAGAAGGGCTTATGAGTTAGGATTTAAAAAATCCCAGGAAAAAACACGAGCGAATATTATTATTTCTTTACTTACGACGATAGGTGATTTTACTTCAAGTTCGGTCTCTCGATTTACAAGCTTTTCCGACTTCTTTATAGGCGATGTGGGAAAAAGGAAAATGGCCTTATATGTGATTATTCCCGTTATGGATTCTACATGGGAAGGGTTAATTAACTTATTTTTCAACCAAATGTTTCAGGAGTTATATAAAGTAGGAGCTCAACAGGGAGCAACGCTGCCTCAACCAGTGATTTTTATTTTGGATGAATTTCCGAACTTAGGAAAGTTTCCCGACTATGAAAAATTCTTGGCCACCTGTCGGGGCTACGGAATTGGCGTAATTACCATCGTTCAAAGCATCACTCAATTGCAAGAGAAGTATGGCCGGGAACAAGCAGAATCTATTTTAGGGAACTGTGGAACAAAAATCTGTTTAGGGAATGTCAATGAAACAACCGCTAAATACTTTTCAGAGTTAATGGGAAAAACCACCGCAAAAATGGAAACTGGATCAATTTCAAAATCAAAAGGACAATCATCCAGTTCGTCTTCTTCCTCTAGCTTTTCCTATTCAGCACGCAACTTGATGAATGTTGATGAAATTTTAACGATGCATAAAGATGACGCTATCGTAATCATCACTGGAAAACACCCAATAAAGGTTAAAAAAGCTTACCAATATATCTTATTTCCGAATGTAACGAGCTTATTACGTGTAAGCCAATTAAATTATCAGAATAAACCATCACAAGAAGTGTTGGATTGGCTTGAAGGGAAAAGAGAGGCATATAACGAGTATTTTAAATCAACGGAACGGCAAGAAGCAGTAGATAAGGCGGACGTTGAATTGCATGAGAAACAGATCGAAAAAGCTGAAAAAGAGGCTGAAATACAAGAAGAACTGGCCATGAGCTTCTTTTCTCTAAAGAATACTACTTCTAGTACCACTCCATCAAAAAAAGGGGGATCATAAGTTGAAAAAAGTACCTTTGTTTATACCATCATTCATTTTACTTATATTACTGGTTGCTTGTAATGGAGCCGGTGAAAGCTTTGATCCGAAGGTTGAGCAAGAAAAGGCGACAGAAGTGATAAAAAGTGTGTTAACTTCATTTGAGGATCAAGAGAAGGTGGCTGAGGCAAAAACAAGGGATGAAGCAAATATAATCGCTTGGAAGAAGTTAAAAGAAAAAAATATTGCTGCTATCTCAAAAGATTTAGCTAAAGAAGATCAAAAGAGGTTACTTTATGTTTTGACTATTAATAAAGCTGAGGATCTTAGTAATGGAGAAACAAAATCAAACTTGCTATTTAGTCAAGAAGCGAAAATTAAAAATGTAAGTTTTAATGAAACAGAAAAGAAATTCGTTTTTGATATGGAGCGTTTAGAAATTGATCATACACTGATTACCATGAAAAAGGGGGAAGGCGTTTGGAAAATCGTAACCGTTCAAGATCCTGAATAAGAGGTGATTAACTTTGTTTGATTTTAAGGAAAAGATTGTAGAAGCCATTCAGGGAATGCTGGAGGATTTTATTGAATGGGCTTTGTTAATGTGTAATGATCTTTTACTAAAGGAAAATGCAGAAATTCAGTTTTTTTCTTCAGTCAATAATTTTTTGCTTGCCCTAACCTCAACGATAGCTGTAACGATCATTTTATATAAAATCATTGAGGTTATGTCAAGGAACGCAGCGGGAGATGCCGTTGCATACGGACCAGTTATTGTAAATACGTTAAAAAGCGCCCTACTGATTCCAGCTATGCCTTTCATTCAGAAGGTTTTATTAGAAGAAGTCGCTTATAATATGGGAAACTGGATGATCAAAAGTGGGAGTAGGGTTAGTAAGGGGAAAATAGAAACCATGTTAGATCCGAACAACTTTTCAACACTTCATTTTCAGGGGGCTGCACTCCTTATCTTGCTGGCTGTCTTAGCATTAGCGTTTATTGCATTCTTATTTTCAGTAGCGATATTCCATGCGGACGTCATGTTTCTATATCTATTAAGTCCGCTTGCTTGTGTGTCGGTTATTGCGGATGATAATGAATACTTAGGGGTGTGGTGGCGTGAATTACTAAGTCTGATCGTCACGATCCTTTCCAAAATCTTTTTATTCGTAATAGCTTTAAGTATATTAATCAATGAAAATCTTACATTTCTTAATTTTCTATTACTCATGGGATGCTGCATTCTTTTGATTAAGAGTCCTTCCGTTCTTAGAAACATGTGGTATTCGTCTGGTTCGGGCAGAGGCATGATGGGGGCTATGGGTGGGACAACCAAACTAGCAGCTAGAAGATTTTTATTAAAACGGTAGAGAAAAGACGACTTAATTGTCGTTTTTATTTTGCACTCAGAATAAAGGTGTTGAATTGCATATTCTTTTATTCAACGTGGCATCGTTCTAGTTCTGGAATACATAAGGAATTTGAACAAAACAATTACTCGGTATGAGCGTTAAAAAGAATGATCATGATAGATTCCAGGAGACAAATGTATCTTGTTGTTCTTGTGAGGTTTGCCTATACATTATTTTAGAATTAACCTCGATAGAATATATATTTCAATCAACTATGCAAGTATACAAGGTGTTTAAAATGAGTGATTCAAAGTGATTTGAATATGTTTCTAAGTGATTTGATTGTGATTCGAATTGTATACAAGATGAGTTGAAGGAGGTATGGTGATGTGTACCGAATAAATCAATAAGAGGATTTAGGAGGGAATGGGATGACATACTTGGAACAATTCGCACGTAATCGGAGAAGAAGAGAAAAGACCGAGGTATTAACCGCACGTATTCCAGAAAGCTTGTACGGTGATTTCAAAGGTTACTGTGACGAACTGAATTTATCTATCAGTGAAGCGGTTTGTCTGCTGGTAGAACGTGAAATGGCAGGGAATGAAAGGGTATCTGGAGAACTAGCAATCACGGACGAATACAAAATGAATGATGATGTAGTCGATGTGAATACAAAGGTAGTCAATAAGGTTTCAAAAAGAAGTCATTCAAATACAAATAGATTCGTCACGACACAATGGCAAGTAGACGCACAGCTTCCATGTCCATATTGTGGTCAGTGGTTGGCAGCGACTAACTTCTCCAGACATGCTAAGCGACACTTAACAACCACACAAGATATTTTCACGAATGAGAAATTTAGAGAGAAAATCAAAGAAATGATCCAGGCGAAAAAAGCTGAAAAATGAACTAAATGAAGAGGTGATTTTGGATTAACAATAGTTTATAAGGGGGAAGGGAGTTTATCGATTTTCTAATAGTTGTTGATGTTCAATTTCGTTAATGGAATGTTCAAAATTTTCAAGTATCGTTTCTATAGATGGGGAAAACCGAACAGTTTTTATTCCCATTTCATTTAACTGATCTAATATATTACTCATTCCAGTAATAGATAAATCGATTTAATTTTGTTCCGAAAGTGCTACATGTTGATTCAATATGTCCTGGTATATGTTATCATGCAATTTCCAATCTATCGTATACGGAAATTCTTTATCTGAAAGAATGTTCTTAAGACCTAAATAGTTATTCTCCACAGTGATAAAGTTAATACACACTCTAGAAAAATCCAAATCTTTATAAGTTCTGCTTATTTTGAATAAAGTGTAATAAAAATCTCTCTCATTTATCCCAAAACAATAGGTCGGTTTATTAAATGTTTTAATCTCCTTTTCTATGTATAGATACGAAAGCCGGTTCATCATCATCCCATCAAAAAACAAATAATTTTCTAAATTAGAACCGTGTTTTTCTTAGTATTTAATATAAGCGTGTATAAGAGAAGAGGACAAATTGTAGCGTTTAAGTTCCTTTTATTTTGGCCAAAATGTTATAGGAATCATGATCTGAAAATGAATTGTAACCTTGGGTCTTTTATAGAGAAAAAGAGGTATTTAAATGATTTTTAGGAAGTTGAAAAAAAGTAGAATAAATCAAGATCAGCAGAATGAGAAGCAGCAAGATCTGCTGACTTCGGATTTGGATCAAAATCTTCAAGTTCTTCGTTCTCTTTATAAGGATTGTTTGGATGTGGTTTTTCGTCCATTTTTGATTGGAGGTCTAATAAAAGCAGAGTTAATCTATATTGAGGGACTATCGAATGTTCTAGAAATGGATACACATGTGCTTTCCCCATTAATGCGGGAAACCAAAGGAGAACAAAGCAATCTTACAGAATGGGTGGAAGAAAAAGTATCCGTTTCAAACGTGAAAGAAGCGAGAACGTTTGCTGATTGTATTGAACACATATCAATAGGCAATCCAGTGCTGCTGGTTGAACGAGAAAGTCGAGGATTGGCTCTAGGGCTGGCTCAGTGGGAGAAGCGTTCGATTGAGGAACCCACTTCAGAGTCGGTTGTAAAAGGACCGCGTGAAGGGTTTACGGAAGCATTAGGTGTCAATACATCCCTGCTGCGAAGAAGGCTCAGAAGTCCTCAATTAAAAATGAAATCGGTAAAAATAGGACGTTACACCCAAACCCAAATGGTAATTGCCTATATGGAAGGAATTGCAGATAAAACTTTGATTGAAGAGGTTATGAACCGAATGCAGCGAATCGAGATCGATGGGATATTAGACTCCGGTTATATAGAAGAAATGATGGAGGACTTTCCTTTTTCTCCTTTTCCTCAGATTATGAGCACAGAACGACCAGATACTTCTGTTGCCAGTTTGCTGGAGGGTCGTGTCGTCATTCTCGTTGATGGTAGCCCTTTTGCATTGATTGCGCCAACTACGCTCTTTTCATTCCTTCAATCTAGTGAAGATTATTATCAACGTTTTGTACTGAGTTCAGCTATCCGCTGGTTACGTTATTTATTTGTGGTGCTTTCTCTTCTGCTTCCTTCCATCTATGTCGCGGTTTTAAGCTATCATCAGGAGATGGTGCCAACGAAACTCATTCTTAGTATGGCGGCTTCTCGAGAAGCTGTTCCGTTTCCTGCACTTGTAGAAGCATTGATTATGGAAATTACCTTTGAAGCCCTGCGTGAAGCAGGGGTCAGGCTTCCTAAACAGATTGGTGCTGCCGTCAGTATTGTAGGGGCGTTGGTGATTGGACAAGCCGCCATTCAGGCTGGTTTAGTTTCAGCTCCGATGGTCATGGTGGTCGCGCTTACAGGAATTGCTTCCTTTACCATTCCCCGCTATAATTTTGGAGCTTCCATAAGGCTGTTACGCTTTCCGATGATTCTTCTTGCCGGCACACTAGGTTTACTTGGAGTGATGCTTGGTCTTCTGGTCATCCTTACACATTTATGCACCTTGCGTTCCTTTGGTGTTCCTTATCTTTCCCCTATGGCTCCGATGAAAGAACAGGATATGAAAGATGTGCTGGTACGAGCTCCTTGGTGGGCATTAAACACACGTCCCCATTTAACAGGAAAGTACAACCAATACCGACAAGAGCCTTATCAAAAACCAGATCCTAAGAAAGGAGGGGAAACAGACTGATGGAGAGAGGGAAAATATCCGCTTTACAAATGGGATGGATGATGTATCCTGTTATCATCACCACGGGCATTCTTTTTTTACCGAGCACAACGTTTAATTATGCAGGACGTGATCTGTGGCTTTCCCCCATTTGGGCTTCTATTACCGGATTCCTGATAGTGTTGATAGTGAATCGGTTAAACCAATTCTATCCGAAAGAGACCATTATCCAATACAGTAGTCATATTTTAGGAACAGTTCTAGGAAAAGTTGTCGGAGTTGTCATTTTGCTTTTTTATCTACAAGTGGCTAGCGACATTATCTGGACATATGGGGAGTTTCTGATTGGTTACTTTCTTCCTCAAACCCCACAAATTGTGGTTCTTGGAAGTATGACATTGGTTTGTGCCTTCGCCGTACGAGGAGGACTAGAAGTAGTTGGAAGACTGGCGGAAATGATTGGGCCCATTTTTATTTTGCTTCTTATTTTCATCGTGATTCTTCTTCTTCCGGACGCAGAAGCGAAACACATGTTTCCAATCTTAGGGAACGGAATCTTACCCTCGATTAAGGGAGCTATCTTCACAAATAATTTTTTTAATCAATTTCTAATCCTCTCCTTTTTTTTTCCTTTTTTAGCGGACCGAAAAAAAGGGAGGAAATGGGGAGTGATATCGGTATTTGCTGTTTTGCTGACGATGGTGATAACGAATCTTATCACTCTTTTCGTATTGGGGGAGGCTACGGACAGCTTTGGTGCCCCGGTAATGACCGCTGTTTCATATATTAGTATTGCTGATTTCCTATCCCATCTCGAATCCCTTGTCATGGCGATTTGGATTGCAGGTGCGTTTACGAAAATTATTATGTTTTATTATGTATTGGTATTAGGAACCGCTCAATGGCTGAACCTCTCAGACTATCGACCGATTGTTTTCCCGGTTGGGTTTCTACTGGTCCTGTGGGCAGTTTGGAAAAACCCAAATTTGCCATCCTTTATCCACTACGCTCAAACTGTCACCATTATTTTAGACCCAATCATCCAAACGGTTATCCCGCTGTTTCTCCTCCTTGTTGCTTATCTACGAAATGGAAAGCATCAGGAAAAGGGGGAACCGGAAAAATGAGAATGTTCCTGTTTGTTCTCGGTTTGACAAGTCTGTTTCTGCTTAGTGGTTGTTGGGATCGAGTTGAGCTAAACGATGTCGCCCTTATAAGAGGAATCAGTTTAGATCAAAAGGAAGATAACCGAATAGAAGTGACTGCTGAAATATACATTCCTCAAATGCAAAGTGGTAGCGAAGGCGGAGGGGGAAGCGGAGGAGGCCAAACCATGATCAGAACAGGGCAGGGAGTCACTATCGCAGATGCGTTAGAGCATTTGACAGAAAGGATTCCACGAAAAATATTTTGGGGTCATTCAGAAGTGATTGTGATTGGTGAGAAACTGGCGAAGGAAGGAATTCGTGACCAAATTGATTTCTTTATCCGAAATCCCAAACCTCGGCTTAGATCTTATGTGTTTGTCACTAAGGGAGACGCAAAGGATGTGCTAGCTTTACAGCCCCCCCTTGAAAAAAGCTCATCTGAAGTGCTACGGGAATTGGCTGTATCAGAGGTAATGGTGAACGTTACGTTAATCGAGTTACTTCAAATGTTGAAAGGAGATGCAGCAGCTCTTCCGATGATTGAACGAATATCGCCAGAAGAGGGCCAAGACCCTTTACAAATGATTGCATATATCAATCGCACCGCTGTTTTTAAGAAGGAAAAAATGGTGGGATCAATTAATGATGAAGTGACAAGGGGTGTGCTTTGGCTAAGAGACGAGATTAAAGAGGCTAATATCACGGTTAATTCAGAAGAGACAAACGGGTATATCGCTATGACTGTTATTCGAGCAAACACAGAACTCATCCCGAAAATCAAGGATGGAAAGTGGAAAATGACGGTTGAAATTGTAACGGAAAACGATGTTATTCAAAATGAAAGCAATTTGAATTTGGATAATCCTAAGAATACCAAAGTGCTAGAAAAAGCGTTAGAAAAAGAGATTGAAGGGCGAATAAAAGCAACGATTAATCAAGTACAAAAAGAAATGGAAGCAGATATTTTCGGCTTCTCAGAGGCCTTTGAACAAAAATATCCCCGAAAATGGAATAAAGTAAAAGGTGATTGGAATGAGGTATTTCCTACGGTTCAGGTGACATTTGATATCAAGGCCCATGTTCTTAGAACGGGTGCGGGAAGCGCACCATAACGAGGTGAAGAAACTTGACATGTTTTTTTTTAATAGGAATAACACTAGTAGTAGCTCTCATGGTTCTATATGAATGGCCAAGAATGAGTCCGAACCTGAAAAGGGAGAAATCAGTCTTTGTCATACTGGTAGCAATGGAGTGGTTGCTCGCTATTCTCCTTTTGTTTTATCCAGATTTGCCCAATCCAAGCAAAATGCTTGAGGCGGTTTTTCAACCACTAAGTAGTAGGATTCTTGAAAAATAAATCTCGGTCACTGTAATATAGAAGAAACTCGTCAAAAAAAATAGCCTTTGTTCAACGGAGCAAGGGCTAAGACCTTAGGTTGTAGGTCCAATTTCAGATAACCCATTAGGTGATTATCCTAAACAGTCTGTATGAACTCCACTTCATTTTGGGCAGACTTCACCCCTTGATGAATCTGCTTCTTTTTAATCATAAGCATGGCTTCTATGCCACTCAGTATGAAAGTAGCTGAAGTGGAAACTTATATTACTTTGAATACTTAATTCTACTGCCTAGTACACACAAAAAAGGGGGGGGAATGATTATCCTCTTTCATTTACCTATAATGTAATGGTTTTTATCGTAAAGTTTTTAATGCTCCACTCCAAGTGATTACTTGGTCAAGCATAAGATTCACATTATCAAGGTGTAATTCAGCTGGTTTAAAACACTTCCGTTTTCAAAATCTGTATATGTTGGATGTACACGAACGTCAGCCACTAGTTTTAACATATCCGAAGACGTGACAAATTCAGCCTCGCTTTCACCCCACATATAAAGGAATGGGCTTGCCTGCTCGGAAAGTCTGTAAATTTTTACGCCTTTTCGCCGAGTTTGTAAATCACATATATAATGGTTTTAAGAAGAATTTAAAAAGCTAAGGGACAATTCCTTAGCTTCAGCTATAACCATATTCGTATTCAATGCATAACTAAACAACCAGCCGCCGGTCACGTACCAGCAGCTGGCTGCTTAATTGTAATCCTTGTACCCTTCACTAGAAATTATGCTTTCAACTTTTGGACTTACCTTTTCCAACTTATTTGGATGATTCGAAGAACGATATCATCTGTGTATCTGGTATAGTTAATACCCTTTGGAACAGTCAGTCTTATATCTAAATTAATATTTAGTAAATTTGATGGAATAGAAGATGTAACTCACCTTGTTTATTTAGAGTTTTCTCTAATAGCTGATTGATAGTCCAATTATTTATTATAAATTAATTCTTGCTAAGTTCGTAAAATTCAGTCGGAATCGATGCAAAATGTCTGCGGTGATATAACATAGGATCCTTGTCATCTATTTGAATATTTGTCACTTCTCCAATTAAGATGGTATGATCCCCTGCTTCTACAGTTTGAAATGTTTTACATTCAAGAACGGCGAAGGCACCTTCGATAATCGGCAGTTGGTTATCTGAAAAATCCCAGGTACACGTACTAAATCGATCTACGTTTTTACTAGCAAACGTCTTGCATAACTCCTGCTGATTTCCTGCTAACACATGAACCGCAAACTTTCCTCCTTCTGTAAATGTTTTAATTGTTGAAACTTTATGATCAATACACCAAAGTACCATAAGAGGCTCCAAGGATACTGAAGCAAATGAATTTACCGTTAATCCAACCGGTTTACCTTCACTATCTGTCGTAGTGATCACTGTAACGCCTGTCGGATAATTACTCAGTACCTCTTTAAATAGTTTTTGATTTTTCATATTGGTCATATTAAACTCTCCTTTATTTTTTGATTTATACTCATTTATGGATACCTGAATTTCAGAAATGTCAGCGAATCTCATAATGTTTTTATGTGTTCAAACGTGAACGTTTTGCCTATTTTAAATTACTTGTCAGACTTTCTTCTTGTAGATATCTTTCTCTGGCTTTATTCGTAGAATATTTTTCTTGAACAAAGAATAGAGCCAGTGCTCCAAGGATTCCAGGAATCGCAAAGACTAGGAAGTTTTGATAAAAAGGTAGATTCATTGTAAGGAGAACTCCACCAATCAACGGGCCTGCGATAGCTCCTAATCGTCCAATTCCTAATGCCCATCCAAGACCACTTGAGCGTATTTCTGTCGGATAATATTGAGAAATATATGCGTTAGTAATAATTTGGGTTCCAATTGTAGAAGCTCCAGCAATCGCTACAAGAATATATAATAGAATGATATTGTTCACCCAGCCAAGTAGGGTTAAAGAGACAGCAGCTGAAATAAAAAAGAACAGCAAGACAGACTTAGGGTTCCATTTGTCAGCTAGTCGGCCACCGAAAATAGCACCGAAGATAGCACCGAAATTTAACACAAGTAAAAACATTAATCCAGATACAGACAATCCAGCTCCATCCATTAATTTGGGCAGCCAAGTATTGAGCCCATAAATCATTAATAAGCACATAAAGAATGCAATCCAAAACATAATCGTACTCAATGCGCGTCCACTTTTAAACAACTTAATAACAGGTGCTCCTGTTTCTTCAGTTTTCATCTGTTCAAATATTTGATTTTCACGGTAAGTAAAGGCAGGATTTACTTTTGTTAAGATCTGGTCAATTTTATTTGATTCGTTGTTCATCAGTAAAAATCTAGGTGATTCCGGTAAAGTTTTATACATTAACGGAAGTAATAATAGAGGAAGTGCCCCTATAAAGAATAACGATCTCCATCCAAATTGCCCCAACAGAAGAATGGCTAGACCCGCAGCCAGCATCCCACCTACTGAATACCCACTAAACATAATAGACACTAATGTACTTTTGAGTGACTTTGGTGAGTATTCTGTCATTAAGGCTATCGCATTTGGCATAACACCGCCCAGGCCAAGCCCCGCTATAAATCGATAGATACCAAACTCAACTGAACTATTCGATATGCCAATAAGTCCAGTGAACAAACTAAAAAGAGCAATACAAAATAAAATAACATTCTTTCTCCCTATTTTATCTGCCAAAGGACCAAAGATAAGAGCTCCAAGCATCATGCCTATTAAGGCAGTACTTCCTAATGTTCCAGCCTGGTTAGGGGTTAAAGACCATTCCTTCATAACTGATGGAAGGACAGATCCGTAAATCACTAGGTCGTAACCATCAAATACGATTATAAACGCACACCAAAATAATACCAATCCATGAAAGCGATTAAATTTTGATTGATCAATTATTGTTGCTACATTTACTGAACTCATATTCATCCCCCATTTTCTCTCTTAAATAGAAGTACAAATCTTTTATCAATTCTCTTTATTTGATTATATCCCCCCCTTTATTGGTAGCGTTTACAATTTTGACATCACTCCTTTCCGTCATCTTTTCCCCATTTACGTTACGCATTCATAGATGTAAATAACAAAGCTAGGAACATGGAAAAAGTTAACTTTATGAATTCCAGAAAATATCGTTATAGAATTAGCAAATGTTACTTCTGTTGTGAACAAATAGCTTTAAAAAGGATGGCTAATAAATTCAAATCCTTTTTTGTATTTTTGTTCACCATTAGTAAACTATATTTACCATTTGTGTTTTCATAGGTAAATACTAATCAATAATCCTGTATATGTAAATACGAATTTCACAAAAAAATATTTTTTTCAAAAAATTCAGAAAGCGCTTTACAAGTTTACAGAAATTCTGATATGTTAATCACCAAGGTAACGATTAGTGAATATAGTTCATCAATCGTTAACAAATTTAAATGAGGTGGAAAAATATGAAAATCGGCTACTTTACTCTTACTGACAATCCAATCGAATACGGGAATACAAGAAAAGATCCTAATCAAATGATTTTAGATTTAGCAGAACAATGTATTTATGCAGAAGATCTAGGTTTTAACTCTGTTTGGGTTCCAGAACATCACTTCAGTGCTTTAGGAGTTTTACCTTCTCCTTCCATGTTTCTTGGGCATATTGCTGCAAAAACAAAGCGTATTAAATTAGCTCCTGCAACTGTATTGCTTCCTGCAAGCCATCCAATCCGCATGGCAGAGGAATATGCTTTACTAGATTTGTTAAGTGATGGAAGAGCTATTTTCTCTGCAGGTCGTGGGTATGATAAACGTGAGTATGATGTATTTGGGATTGACTTTAATAAAAGTCGTGAAATATTTTTTGAAGGCCTAGATATTATTCAAAAAGCTTGGAAACAGGGCACTCTTTCTCATCAAGGGAATCATTTCTCTTTTCCAGAGATTGAATTAACTCCTAAACCGGTTCAAGATCATCTACCTATTTATGTAGCCGCTTTCAGTGGGCCTTCTATTACAAAAGCAGCTGAAATGGGAGAACATGTTATCTTCGCTCCGTTTGCAGCTAATATGGTTTTCGGAACGATGGAGAACGCAATTAATACGTTCAATGATCTCTCTAAACAACACGGATTTACTGATAAAAAAGCAAGCTGCTCTTACTTTATTAATGTGACAGAAACGAAAGAAGAAGCAGAACGTACTAAACAAAGAATGTTAAAATACTTTACTGGTTTAGTTCCTGCATTCCCTGAAGATCCATCTACAGCTCCGCCAAATATTCGTTATTTTGCAGAAATCGTTGAGGGTCTTAAGACAATGACTACTGATGATTTAAGTGATAAGAGTATCATCGTGGGTGATGCGGAATATGTGACAGAGAAATTGAAGGAAATTGAAAAAACGGGATTAGATGAAGTGATTTTATACTTCGATTTCGGAGGTTTATCTCATAGAGAAACCATGCAAGCTATGGAACGGTTTGCTAAGGGTGTTATGCCTCATTTTAAGCAAGAAGAAGCTTTAGTTAAGTAATTCTATAAAGGAGAAAAACGTTGAAACCTACGTTTTTCTCTCTTTCCTAGGTAGCGAGAATACCTTAAAGTAGCTGACTAAAATGCTGCATTAGTTAGCTACTTTAGTGTATTTATAAACGGCATAAATGATCTAAATTATAAGATTGTAGGTGAAATGATGCAAGTACTAGACAGCTATACACAAACCATTTTAAAGGGCGAGGTAATCCGCGGACGGCAAATTGGAAGAACAATTGGATTTCCAACAGCCAATCTTCATGTCCAGTCAGAAGTTGAATCCTACCTTCCAAAAGGGGTTTACGGGGTTAAAGTTCATCATGAGAATACGAATTATAACGGGGTCATGAACATTGGCATGAGGCCAACTTTTAAAGATGAAAAGGAAGTGCTTTCCTTCGAAGTGCATATCCTGCATTTTAATCAAGAAATTTATGGTGAACAATTAAAGTTAGACATTTTATTTTTCATTCGTGAAGAACAGGCATTTAACTCGATTGATCAGTTGGTCCAACAGTTACACCTTGATATTGAACAAGCAAATAAGCGATTTCTTCAATAAGGATGAATAGCTTGTTAGTTGACATGTTGAAGGAGTGTTTTAGGATGAAGTTTCAATCTGAAGAACTATTAAATCTTCCGGATTTGCTGTTTTCAAAGTTTTGTGAGGATCACTATTACATTAATAAAGGGGTTTACAATACCATAGATCGTTGGTTTTATGAACAAGGAGTTAGCCACATCGTAAAACGGCGAAAAGTGGTTCTTTCTTTTTGTCAAAGCTTTTGTATATCTGGAAATGAGAAAGTAAAGTTCGGTCCCGGAGGACTAACGATAAAACTGAATCTATTTTGGACACAACATGTGCCACAATTCGATCATCAGGCAATTTAAAAAATGTTAGTATGGCAAAGAAATGGAGTTTGTCAATGAAGAGGTTAAAACAGGCTTCATTTGGCAAAGGGTTTAGTTTTCATAAAAAATAGTTAAACGCTTTAGCCTCGCTTACCATCTAGTACGAAAGATTTATGTATTTACCTTCTCTAGCTCTTGATATTTGTTATATACTGTTTTTTAGAGAGATTAGCAAAATTTTCAGGCTCACCATCAATGAAATATGAGTATGTCTGTAGATTAACCTAACTCAATAGGACGAGTAGAGAGAAGGCGACTAATCATGTTGGAGGAAGAAACAAAAAGTCAAGGGATACAATCCATTGAAGTAGGTATGCAAATATTAAAAAAAATTGCCGAAGCAGGAAAGCCACTTTCCATTACGGACATAGCGATATTATGTAACACCTCAAAAAGTAAGTTGCACCGTTACTTAACCAGTTTTGTTAGAACAGGAATGTTGGAAAAGAATCAGGATGGGAAATATATACTTGGAACGGAAATTATCAGGCTAGGATTAAAAGCCTCACAAAAACTAAAGGTTACGGAAATTGTTGCTCCACATTTGATGTATCTAAAAGAAGCCTTAAATGAAACAGTCGCACTTGCTGTTTGGGGGCAAAATGGCCCGTTTTTTGTTAGTTGGGAAGAAAGTAACGGGCCTGTGAATATAGGTATCAAAGTAGGCTCACAGGTCAGTATAACCCAAAGTGCGGCTGGACTAATATTTGCCGCATTCTTACCAAACAAGGTGACTGAAAAAAAAATCAATCAAGAACTAAATAAATTTTCCATCGAACTAGAAAAATTCCAAAGTACAATTGATTTTATCAAAGCAAATAAGTACGCCTATGTCAAAGGCACCACAATTACTGGTATAAGTGCAATAGCTTCTCCTATTTTTGATCGATCATCTAAGCTAGTTGCCACACTCACAATTGTGGGTCTTGAAAATTCATTAGATACATCTGAAAATTCGAAAGCTGTCAATATATTAAAAGAAAGATCAGCGATGATTTCTGAATTTTTAGGTTGGAACGGTATTTTCATAAAATAAGGGATGAAAAGGCCACACACAATGTGAGGGGTTCTGGTGCAAAAATAATTCGCTAGAACCATAGAACAGCAATATCCTATTAACCTTGAGATTAAGCAGCTAACCTAAATAACTTATGAATGACTTCAACCTCATTTTGGGCAGAGTTCACCTTTTGGTGAAGTTGCCCTTTTTTTATCATATGCATAGCTTCGATGCCTCTCAAAATCAAGGTAGCTGTACGAAATGATTTCATTCCTAACATGGAACGAACTCTCTTATTTATAAAACGGTGATCCTGTTCCACGATATTGTTGAGATATTTTCGTTGTATATATGTTCCCAATGTTGCTGGCGTCAGGATTGATGATGATCTATATATTACTGAGACGGGCTGTGAAGTATTGACGAAATATCCTAAAAATTTGCAAATCATACGATGATTTAACAAAAATTTTAAGGTTATTTATTTTAATAATCACAAACACGCATAACCCCATCCTCATTTTCAGACGGGGTTAAAATATAGTTGTTACATACCAGTGATCTTCCACCATCGCTCCCGAGTGTGGAAGATCATTACTATTCCTTAAAGAAATACATCACTTTATTATATAAAACAAACACAAAGCACCACTTCTTTTTGAACCAGATCCATATCCTGACCCTTTAGTTAAATAAGAAATTTAAAAAAACAGTGCGATTTTTTGTATCTGTTTTACTAAAATTTTAAAAGGTGTGTAATCTTCCTGTGTATAAAAGTCTTAAATCTTTTACATTATAAATTACAGACTAACTTTTAGATTGTTTTATAAGAAAAAATAAGCTCCGTTCTTTTCTTCATTTCTATCAAATTACAAAAAATTAGATTAATAAGCAATCCCAATTGTTGGTTGGCACTGCGGCCAAAATACACTGATTCTTGATCTGTCCCCTTCATAAGAGAATTTATTTAGAACAAATTTTAAGGCTTCTATTTGACTAATAAAAGAAATCTGTAGTGGATCATTCTTAAAAAAACTCTTTCAATTTATGCTAGTTCTATGTATGGTCTAATTAGGAGGTGATTTATGGTGAAAGAAAAAGTTCCCTATACGATAAATTACCGTTAGAATTGTTGGCGGGGTTTTATTTTGAAATAAATAAGAACATTGAAAAGGGAATCTTGTCTGATGCCATGTATCATGAAATTAGATTAATGGAACAATCAGCATTAAAAAGAGGAATCTCACTTGAATGCCTACAGGATAACGGATCACGTATTTGAAGCTGAGAAACTACTAAGAGGAACAGCCATGCAACACTAAATCGAAGGATAAGAAGTCCAATCATCATATGGGATTCGAAATTTATTTTCTAGTAATCATTGGAAATGTAAGCGCTTTCTGTTATAATGAAAATGGGTTGGATGGCATGTGTGGCCGTCATAGTATCTGGCGTAGGTGGGGCCGATACCGGGAGAGGACTTAGAGAACATAACTTTTTTTAGCTGAATAAAATCATACATAAACAATAAAAGTGAAAGACGATAGACCCTTTGGCTCCCAAGGGGTCTATTTTGATGTAACTTCCTCTAATGGTGATGTGATTTTTAAAAAAAATAATTTAATCGATAAGAGAGAATTGCTCCTAGAGCGAAAGCTAGGCCTATTATAATGAAGGATGTTTTTTCAAAAGAAACAGACCGACAGCCGATCTTTCATATTTGCCCTTTAACTGAACTTCACTTGTTGGTTGAAAGAATTTTCAGAATTTAGATATTGTAATTTATCAGAATAGTTAGTATTATTATACCTAACTAAATTAGTTAGGTGGTATGTTGATGACGAAAAATAAAATTAAAGAGGTTGCTTACAAGCAATTAGCTGAGAAAGGCTATGAGCGTGCAACTCTTTCAAGCATTGCTAAAGAGGTGGGTATTAAAACGCCGTCCATTTATGCTTTTTATAAAAGTAAAGAAGATTTATTTATGGCTGTATATAAGGATCTGTTGCAAGATAATCACCGTCACATAAAAAGTTCCATTGACAATCTAACAAATGGAACGGTAAAAGAAAAGCTCTATCAAATATTAGAAGCGATATGTCATTATCATTTAAGTCAACCTGAGAAAACGACAGCCTATATGAAATTTACCTTTTTCCTTCCTCCGACTTTAAACGATGAAGTAAAAGAAACGTTTAGCGAGATGGAAGAGGTTCTTGGTGGGATGCTTGAAAGTATCTTTTCGGAGGGAATTAGGCAGGGGGTGTTAAAAAATCAACCTATTGATGATTTAATTGCCTCCTTTCTATGTTTAATGGACGGGATCTTTTTGGAATTGCTCTATTATCAGCACCAGGAAGACAAATTTAAAAGACGGGTAGAGCAAACCTGGAGCATTTATTGGAATGGAATTTATAACGATCATGAAAAAGCAGTTTACTTTAATGAAAGTAAAAAAACAAATTGTGACAATAAATAGGGGGCTGCGTCCATGAAAGAGGAAAAAGTTACTTCAGATTTTGCACGTGAGGCTGTACCAAAGGAATTGCGAAGGTCATGGTTTTCGATGTTTTCGGTATTAGTCGCTATCGGGGTAGACTTATCTGCGGTGATTTTAGGCGCGGAATTAGCGAATGGGATGCCGGTAAATCAAGCGATTTTATCGGTTTGTGTCGGTTCGCTCATTCTTTCTATATTATGTACGATTTGTGCGATTGTCGGATCTTCCACCAATCTTTCTACAGCAATGATTACAAAGTATGTATTTGGAAAATACGGTGCTCAAGTGTTTTCTATTGTCCTCGGAATATCTTTACTTGGTTGGTTTGGGGTACAAGTGGGCTTTTTTGCTACCAATGCGCACACAGTTTTACAAGACTCCTTTCACTTATCCATCAACGTTAAACTCCTTTCTTTAATTGGCGGTTTACTGATGATGACGACTGCTATTTTTGGGTACCGGGCTATTGAGAAATTAAGCGTATGGTCTGTGCCACTATTATTAGGATTAATGCTGTTCACCTTATATTTAACGTTGAAAAATTATTCAATACCCGTAAGTATTCCAAAAGCAGGAGGATTTACGTTTGGCAGTGCAATCTCGCTTGTTATTAGTATCTTCATTGTTGGAGCAACGGTGCAGCCTGATATTTCTCGTTGGGCAAAAAGTAAAAAGGATGCAGTCATTGCTACATTTTTCGGAATTTTTATTGGAAACAGCTTCATGATTATCCTTGCCATTTTAATGTCAAAGGCAATGGGAACTGATGATATGATGAAAATTTTTATCACGCTTGGGCTGGCGATTCCAGGAATACTCGTATTAACGCTCGCACAATGGACGACGAATACGTCGAATTTATACTCTTCTTCGCTAGGTTTTTCGATAGTTTTCACGAAAATTCCGAAAGAATGGTTAACGATTATTTTAGGAATCATTTCAACAATCCTGGCAGTTCTCGGTATTTATGATCAATTTATTTCATTTTTAAATATTTTGGCGATTATAATTGCACCGATTGGTGGTATTTATGTAGCTGAATACTTTTTTGTCAAAACAGAGTTCCAACGCTATGACCAACATTTAGAGGCAAAGGCAGTCGTAACGCGTTCGATCATTGCCTGGGTTGTTGGAATGCTGATTACTTATTTGACAACTGCACAGCCGTCAGGATTAGCTTTATTTTCCCTTACAAGCGTCTCTGCACTTGATGGCGTTTTAAGTGGATTTATTGTACAAGCGGTGTTAGGAAAACTATTGAAACAAAAGGATTCGTTTCAACAAGTAACGATCGACAAAAAAGAAAATGAGGAGTTTGGACAATGAGATATATAGATGAACAGACAGTTGAAAAAATCGCATTAGGTGCAGCCGTTTTAGGAACAGGCGGCGGTGGAGATCCTTATATTGGGAAATTGATGGCGAAAGAAGCCATTAGAAAATATGGACCTGTTAAGTTAATTTCATTAGATGAATTAGAGGATGACCAATTGGTAGTAACTGTATCTGGTATGGGTGCCCCAACTGTCGCAATTGAAAAAATACCGTCAGAACATGAAATGACAGCACCATTGGAAATGCTAGAAAAAGTGCTGGGGAGAAAAGTCGATGTGGTAATGCCAATTGAAGTAGGGGGGATCAACTCTTTATTTCCAATTATTGCTGCTGCTAAAAAAGGTTTGCCAATGTTAGATGCGGATGCGATGGGGCGTGCGTTTCCAGAAGCACAAATGGTCACCTTCTATTTGGACGGTTTTGACCCATCACCTGTTACAATGGCTGATGAGAAAGGAAACACGGTCGTGCTGTATCCTCAAGATGGAGTGTGGACAGAACGATTAGCACGTGCTCTCACGATTGAAATGGGAGGAAGCTCATCCGTTTGTGAATATAGTCTGTTTGGAAAGGATGTCAAGACGTCAGTTATTCCTGATACACTTTCTTTGGTTGAACGAATAGGTGAATATTTGTTAGATAATCAAGTGAAAGAACAAATAGGAATCAATAAAATGTTAGAGGAATTAAATGGATATTGTTTGTTTGAAGGCAAAATTGCAGACATTGAACGGAGGCTTAGTGGAGGCTTTACAAGAGGTAGTGCAAAGTTGGAAGGTAGTCGTAATGACCAAGGGAAAACATTTTCCATCTATTTTCAAAACGAGCATTTAGTAGCGAAAGAAGGCGAGCATTTATTATGTTCTACACCAGATTTGATTGCTGTTTTAGATGCTGAAACGGGTTTCCCTATTACAACAGAAAGAATGAAATATGGTACACGTGTTGTAGTCGTTGCATTTCCTTGCCATGATAAATGGAGAACGCCAAAGGGAATTGAAACAGCGGGACCTCGTTATTTTGGGTACGATTTTGACTATCAACCAGTAGAAGTTCTACAGAAGGAGAGAAGATAATGTATCGCTTAGGAGTAGATGTTGGAGGAACTAATACAGATGCAGCTTTACTAGACGAACGTTTACAAGTTATTCATGCGGTTAAAGTACCAACTACAAAAGATGTAGAAAGTGGGATCTTTGAAGCCATCGCAAAAGTGGTACAAGAAAGCAGAATAGAGCCTAGTGATATTGGATATGCCATGCTTGGGACAACCCATTGTACGAATGCTATTGTTGAGCGTAAACGTCTAAATAAAGTAGGTGTTATTCGAATTGGGAAACCTGCTACAACAGCTATCCCTCCGTTTACAGATTGGCCACAAGATTTAAGGGAAGAAATTGAAGGAGCTTCCACTATTGTTTCTGGTGGCTATGAATTCGATGGACGATTGATTTCTGAGATAAATAGAGAAGAAGTGTTGAAATTTTGCACAGAAATAAAGGGGAGTGTAGAAAGTATTGCTATTTCGGGTGTGTTTGCTCCTGTAAATAAAGAACAAGAAGAAAATGTTGTGAACTGGGTAAAAGAAGAGCTTGGAAATATCCCAATTTCTCTTTCTAATGAAATTGGGAGTATCGGTTTACTAGAACGTGAAAATGCCACTATTTTAAATGCAGCCTTAATGACAACAGGTCAAATGGTTATTAATGGATTTTCTAAGGCATTAAGTAATCTCGATATTAAAGCGGAAATGTTTTTCAGTCAAAATGATGGGACATTAATGAATGCGGCTTATGCCCTTCGTTATCCGATTCTGACCATGGGGTGCGGTCCAACAAACTCTATTCGAGGTTCAGCCCATTTATCAGGATTAAAGGATGCCATTGTACTTGATGTTGGAGGAACAACAAGTGATCTTGGTGTATTAACAAGAGGATTTCCAAGACAGTCTTCTT
Organism: Peribacillus simplex; assembly: GCF_900156045.1. GTDB lineage: Bacteria > Bacillota > Bacilli > Bacillales > DSM-1321 > Peribacillus > Peribacillus simplex_D. The sequence continues at coordinate 108,631 of NZ_FTMX01000009.1, forward strand.
TAGCTGTAACCATTGGTGGTGTGAATACTAATTTTAGAATGCCTGATATTTTATCAATTGGGCTGGGCGGTGGAACTCGCATTTTTGGATTAGACGAAAATTTTACGATTGGACCGGAGAGTGTAGGCTATGAGATTACCAGAAAAGCACTTCTTTTCGGTGGAGATGTATTAACTACTTCAGATGTTGTGACGCGTTTAGGACATGCTTTTGAGGATAAAGCAATGCAGGTTGACCAATTATCAATAGAGTTTTGTAATAATGTATATAAAAAAATGACAGATATGTTAGAGGATGCAATTGATCAAATGAAAACGAGCTCAAAAGAAGTACCACTTATTTTATCAGGTGGCGGGAGCATTATTGTTTCGAATTCTTTGAAAGGGGTTTCAGAGGTCGTTAGGCCAAAACATTTTGAGGCCGCAAATGCAATTGGAGCTGCACTTGGTCAAATTAGTGGTGAAGTTGAAAAGGTTTATAGTTTAGAAGGAATTTCCCGTGAAGATGCTATCCATCATGCTAAAAAGTTAGCTACTGAGGAGGCAATAAAGGCGGGAGCAAACAATGCCACTATATCGGTGGTTTCTGTGGAAGATATACCACTTTCGTATTTACCTGGAAATGCATTACTAATTAAAGTAAAAGTAGTCGGCGACTTAGTTGGTTCTGGTGTGAATATCACTTAAAAAAGTCACAGTCTTATCTTTAAGAAAATTAAGAAGGAACTTATCGATTTTTATAAATTGAAAGATTGGTAGTGTTACTAGAAACAAAAGTACTGAACCACATAAACAACGACTGAATTGAGTAGAAGATCACTTAAAAACGAATTATCCTGATTTTGATGTTAAAGTGCGTGGTTAGGAAGAATGGAGAGTTCTAAAAAGGAGTTGAAAGGGAGAAATAATATTGATTCAAAAGTTAAGCGAAGAATTATTAATTAATACCTAGCTTAAAGCAAAAAAAATAGAAATTAATCTCAGTTTTATATCGTTATTAACCACATGTTTAACAATTGGAAAAAACTCTTATGGCTGGAGTGATCAGCTTATCCTTGCTGGCTTGGCAAAGACCTTGGTGTGGAGGTGGAATTTGTCGCTACCACATGGCCCACGATGATGAAAGACCTGAGGGCGGACAAAGTTGATATCGCTGCGGGCGGTGTGACTCGCAACACAGCCAGACAAAAATGTACTTATTTATCCTAAGGTTACCTTTCATTTGGTAAGGTGCCTTTGATTCGCAAGGAAGTTAAAGACAAGTATCTTACCATTGAAGATATCAACAAGCCTTCTGTACGCATCGGCGTAAATTCAAGCGGAACGAACGAAGAATTTGTCCGTCAGTATCTAAGCAATTCTAACGTAACTGTTGTAGAAAATAACCTTGATGTCCCACATCTTGTTGCAGAAGGTACGTATGATGTTATGATCACTGACACAGTAGAAGCAATGCTGTTTGCTAAAGCTGATCCCAGACTGTAAGCGGCTCAAACTGACAAGCCTTTCACAAACAGTGAAAAAGGTTATATGATTCGGAGAGGTGATTTCATTTATGCAAGCTACTTGGAAATGTGGATGGATGAAATGAAACTCCAGGGGAAATTTGACGCCCTCTACAAAAAGTGGATGGAATAGAAGTAGCGATGCTCCCAAAAAGCTAGCCTTAATACTGCCGTGTCAGTTTCTAGGGTAGTTTTTTTGTAAAAATAAAAACAGAAGCGTAAATTACTCGTATAATCGTTAAGGAAGTACGAAGTCCATGAGAAACATCGGAAGTAAACTGCTGGATTTGAGTGAAAGAAGTATCTAAACCTGTCAATTATGATTGACAGGTTTAGATAAACTCTGCAATTCATCTTCTTCCTCCTTAATTAAGACGTTTTCTTCATTTCAATGACATTATCCGCTTGTTTTTTTAGTTTTTTTCGGTATACGATTTTTGATAATGTAACACTACATTCGTACAACACTAAAAGCGGTATGATAACTAAAATATCGGATATCAAATCAGGTGGTGTAATTAAAATAGACACAACGATAAGCAAAAAGTAAGATATCTTTCGCGCTTTTGAAAGAATCATAGGATTAATGACACCAAGAGAGGTGAGGAACATGACGACAAGCGGGATTTCGAATAAAAATCCAAACGGCAGTGTCAAGTTAATCATGAATTTAAAATATTTTTCAGATGTGAACATCGTTTCAAATTGTCCTTCAGACAAGGATAGTAAAAAGGAAAGTACGGTTGGATACACAACAAAATAACCAAATGATAAGCCGGTAATAAAGAGGACAAATAATCCAGGAATGTACGATAGGGTCGTTTTTCGTTCTTTTTCAGAAAGCCCCGGTTTTACAAATAACCATGTTTGATGGGCAGCAATCGGAATAGTAAGAGCAATCGCGATCATTCCTGAAATCATAAAATACACCCAGAGGATTTCACTTGGCCCCAATACAGCTAAATTATGGTTGAGATCACGGATAAGCCATGAGTAAATTTCCTGTACATAAATGAATGAGCCAAATAAGAAAACGATAAAAGCTACCAAAGTATAGATTAACCGTTTCCTGAGTTCTCCGAGGTGCTCAACCAAAAGCATTTCTTGATTAGTCATACAACTTCTCCTTTCCTAAAAACAAGAGGAAGATGCAAGCTTGTTGCTTACATCTTCTCCAAAATTACTTGGATTGCGCCTTTTCTTTTTCGTCTGAAGAAATTAAATCTTTCGTAGAGTTTTTAAACTCTTTTAATGTACTTCCTAAAGCGCGTCCAATTTCGGGCAACTTAGATGGTCCAAATATGATGAGGGCAATGACTAAAATTAATATTAATCCAGGTATCCCAATATTTTGCAACATTGTGTTTCCTCCTTAAAATTAAAATCCTTTTTTCTTCGGTTTAACACGAAATTGGTTGTCAATTTGGGCAATGGCTGTCTCACTTAAAATACCCAGACCAGAAGTGGCAGCAGCACCTATTCCCATATATGTTAAAAACCTACGACGATTTAACGGTTTGTTTTCCATCAAAATGTCCTCCTATCAATCTTCTTAAATTTAAAGCTAAATTAGAGAGCGGCCTATGCTTTCGTGATTCCATCTATTTTCAAAAATGTGTCACTTATATTCCCAAATGAATCAATTGCATATACTTCGATACTATAGCTTGTACCAGGCTGTAATCCCTTAACTGGCTGAACGAATGGATTAGGTACTGGATCTTTGTAAAATTCTGAGAAAGCACGAAACTCTTTTGCTATTTGTCCTGTTAGTTTGTTCTTCGCTACTACTTTATAAGAATGTACCTGCGAATTATCATTGGCCTGATTAAACATGATATTCATCTCAGTACTAGTGGTATCAACAATCGAAATGCTTGACCCTTTCGGGAAACGAGGTTTTACTTGATCTCTCATTTCTGTATATTTATATGAATACTTTTTACCTCGACAGTCAATTTCCCATGGTTCGCCTACCCAATCATTTTGAGTAAAATCACGACGATGAATGAGCACTTTGTCTCCATGAACCTCTACAATTAGACCTTGGCTAAACGTTTCGGCTCCTTTAGGTAATTCTCCTTGAATATACCCAGCTTCAACCCACATATTTTTTAGAGAAGCAGTTGCAAGTGTAGTAAAATCCTTTTGGTGGATTGTTCTTGGATCATCTAATGGATAATGTGTATGACCAGAAAACGTGATTACTTGCGGATATTCTTTTAAAGTATCGTAAAAAAGATCTTTATTTGCAGAGAAGCCCCATTCGCTTCCATAAATGGTTCCTTTGATAGGCTGGTGATGGAAGACAAAAATTGGTTTTTTCGGATCAGCGGTGTTTGCTAACTTTAATTGTTCACCCAACCATTCAATTTGCTTCACTGAAAAGGTTCCCTCTGTTTTACCATCTTCCGTACCAAGAACAATGAAATGATAACCTTTGACGACCTTATGGTAGTAAATCGACTCCATTCCCGTTTTCTCAATAAATCGTTTTTGAGAATCCATTATTGATAAACCATTCCAATAGTCATGATTTCCGATTGCAATCATAGATACAGCCTTCGGTTGTTTTTTGATATCATAAATCGACATAAATCGATCATACTCTTCTATGTAACCATTCTCTGTTAAATCACCAACAACAACGAGCGCATCTTGTTTTGGTACTAATTCATTCAATTGATGCAATGCGCTACCCCACTTTTGCAGATCAGTTGTCCCACTCTTCAAAATATGCACATCACTAATAACTGGAAACACTAAATCGGGTTTTTTATGCAAACCAAGCTTCGATGTTGCTCCAGCTGACTCAAGATTTAGTGAGTTTACTAGCGATAATCCAAGGGTAAGCCCAGCAATCTTCGTTGTACCTTCCAAAAAACTGCGTCGATCCATTCCTTTTTCAAAGATAGTATTCGACAATTTTTCTGATTCGTGTTTTAGTTGCTCGTCTTTCATTGATATCTACTCCTCTTAAGGTATTTTTAGTTGTTTTGCTAATAATAAATCGGTAATATAGATGAATTCATATCATGGATGCCACCGCTCAATCACCTTTTATTCCGTTTCTTAGTAGTTAACTCTACTCGTCGTGTACCTTACTTGTTTTTAACATAAACCGCTAAATGATTCGTGAATGTTTCGATTTGATGTCCACCACCATAAGTCATTCCTAATCCACACAAAAAGACAACTTTTATCACAAATTACCTCTTTTCAACATAAATATACAAAAAAAATGTTAAGAAAACGTTAGTTTAAAGTGAATATTTTTTGGTTTTAGCGTAAATTCCCACAATAATCATACTTTTCACAACTTTAACCAAATAAAAAAGGAAAAGCCAACATTCACTTTTCCTCAACGTAACATGCATGATTCTATTTATTTACGATCTCTATACCTTCTTTTTCATACTTCTTCAATATTTTTTCCGGCAGTTTAGAGTCGGAAATAATACGGTCAATCCGATCAAACTGGCAAACCTTTAATAAGGAGGCGAAATCAAATTTGCTGCTGTCTGCTAAAACAGTACAATTTCGAGAAATCTCTAGCATCTTCATTTTTACCTGGTATTCACCTAATCCGTAATCCGTCAGTCCTTCCGTCAACGAAATGCCGCTGATACTCATAAAAAATGCATCGATATGAAATCCCTTGAAAAACTCCTCCGCAATTTGACCTACGATGCACAACTCTTCATTCCGCAGCACTCCCCCCGGCATCAAAATCGTATAATACGGCATTTCTGCTAGTTCATTCGCAATAATTAAGGAATTGGTTAATATGGTAAGCCGCTGAAACTTCTTTTTTAAAGCCTTGGCAAATTCCGTATTCGTTGTACTTACATCCAGTGCGATGGATTGTCCTTCCATAACATAGCGTGTGGCAATCTCTGCTATTTCCTTCTTTTCCTCAATATGTTTTGTTTCGCGCAATGTGAAATTGATTTCGTTACTATTCACATCGTCCAATACTGCTCCTCCCCGCACACGTCGCAAATATCCCTCTTTTTCAAGATGTTCTAGATCCCTGCGGACTGTCTCGGTGGAAACGCCAAATAGTTTTGTAACAGAAGACACTTTTATCGATTTATTTTTTCGCAGTAAGTCTACTATTTTTTCATAGCGCTCATGAGCTAACAATATTTTCACCTACCTCTGCAATAAAGTGTTGATTATTTATAAATAACACAAATACACATAAATTCACAATATAAACGAAATAAATATAATGACTTAGTTACCAACGCAGTAATATTTCAAAATGTGTGTGACATAACACTTATTTTATGGGAACTTTCAAAAGTAGGCTATAAATTTTCAAAAAATGATATTGTTATGCTTGTCCATATCTGAATAGGCATATAAAACGCTTCGGAGATTATATGATAGATTTAGAAAAATGGTCCACAATCGATCGGAGAAGGTATTCCAATAAATATATAAAGACAGCACAAAGTAAAAAAAGGGTTAATTATTTTTACTTTGAGAAAAATGGTTGGCAGTATCTTTTTAGGGTTCACCCTGAAGTTTCCAACGTTATTTCACCTGAATTATTAGTTGAATTAGCAGATTCGATTAATTAAATTTCAGCACAGTTTGTGTCAGCTCTACAATAAGTCTTATGGAACTAACGGGGCAGGTTAGTACAATAAAGGAAAAATAAAAAATGGCGGTATCTGTGGTTATTTTATATCTACAGATACGCCACTAATGATTTTAATGACTTATAAAATTAATAACTGGAGCAACTTTTTTTAATCGTTTGTTTGCTCAACATATTTTTTGAAATTATTTAAAATCGCCTGCCATCCTTGTTTTTGAAACTCAATCGGATGTGTAGTTTCAGCATCAAAAGTTTCAATTACTTCGATTTCTCTTTCTTGTTCTTTAAAAGTGATTTTTACTTTTCTTCCATCACCCATAGTATAAGCAATAACCTCATGTAAATTTACTTCATCATAGATTCCACCAAAATCGAAACCAGCACTGCCATCTTTGGCTTCCATTCTTGAAACGAATTTCCCACCTGGTCTTAGATCATTTTCGGCAAATGGTGTGTACCAATCATCTGAAGGATTGTTCCATTTTGTTATATGATCCGGCTCTGTCCAATACTTCCACACCTTTTCTATGGGTGCTTGAATTGTTGTTTCTACTGTAGCTTTTTTAAATGTTTGCATTTTATTTCTCTCCTTTATTAATACAAAAAATTTTTGGGATCTGTCCACATTAGATGCCTGGATATATTATAAGTGTTTTCGAGGGTTTTATTATAGAAAAAGTAGTAAATTAGGAAGGATTTGCGTTAAAACGAAATAACTTTATCTTCTTACATTGTGAAGAAATGCACTTAAACAAACGGGTGCTTTACTTCATTACCAGTAGCTAATCAGGCTCCTTTTCTTATGGAACTAAAGGGGCAGGTTAATGGAATAACAAAACAGGATATTGGGCAAATTATGGAAGGTTTAAGTTGTGAAAAAGGAGGAAAACAATGACGAAACGTAATCAACCAGATACTGGAGGAAGTAAAGTAACCGTTACGGAATTTGGAGGAGAGCTTACACAAAGTAAAAAAGCTAGAAAAAGAGCAGCAAGAGAAAGAAAAAATAATAGTTAATAATAAAAATGGACAAACAAAGTGTCTAGAATGGTTATCCATTTTTACTTTTGTTAGTGCGTTTCTACAATGAGTAGAGACGCATTTTTCTTTATGCAACTAACGGGGTTAGAGCCTCATTGAAGATGTTGTTATACATAAAGCATTTCGAAAATCAGGTATTGGAAGGCTTTACAAGAATACGACCTTTAAAAAAGCTAGGAGTTGATGGAACGATATCATGGGAAGGGCAAACTGGTGTATTACCGACAAGAATTGCCTGCTATGATTTAAATATAGGAAAACTCCTGTGGGAGCAACAGGTTGAAGAGTATGACATGAATGCAATTTATTCGATTCATAGTGAAAATGAAGGTAAATAACCTAAAATACCCTTAACGTAAAGTGAGGGTATTTTAGGTTATTAGTTCGAAATATCGAAGGGAATTCACACCTGAATGTAGAATAGGTGAATTAAGTGTGATATCAGCGTGAAGGGGATGTGAATCATGAAAATCAAAGAAATATTGGACGACCTATTGATAACCGGAAATACCATAGCCAAGATCGCAAAAGAGAAAGTTCGTATTGGTGAGAAGAAGTTAAAAGAAGCTTTACACAATGCTGGATACGAGTATCGAAACTCTGGTCAAAAGGGCTGGCACTATGTAGGTGAAGGGGAAGAACCTCTTTATACATCAGTGTTTGAGTTCATCAAATCGAATAATAGGCACCTAAAGGTGAAACAGACTACACCTATACATGCATTCAACGTGAATCAAAGTTCACACGACACGAAAAAGGATTCACATCCTATTCCCCTCGATGTGAATAGTGTACGAACTCAAGATAAAAGTTCGATTCATACAGATTTTACACCAGAAGAAAGAGCGATTCTTAGAGATTTAATAAGAGGATATGTTCTTAACGACCAGCAAGATAGTCATGGCGATGACTTGTATCAAAGGATAGTGACTTTAGAAAAAAGCAAAAAGGTACGGAAGACGATTGTCATAAATGAGGAAGTTGGGGCTTTGCTGGATAGCTTCGCAGTCCAACAAAAATTCAATAAATCCGATCTTATTGAAATTGCTATCCTCGATTTGGTTAAAAAGTACAAATAAGTGCCCTCTCCAATACATGCTGCTACTTTCTTAGAACACTTGGGGCATGTCAGTATCTCCACCTTATCTTCCATAACAGAAAAATGAGAAACTACTCCAAACAGTGTGTGTAAGTTCATGTTTACTATGTTAGGTGCTGTTGCTGAATTTGAAAGTGATTTAATTGTTGATAGGACCGCTGAGGGACGTGAAAGAGCAAAAGCTAAAGGAACTCATATGGGACGTAAAGGAAAGGACGAGAAGGACGTTAAAAAGGCTTTGAAGCTGTATCAGGAGAGAGAATCTAACGGATTAAGTGTAAATGAGATAGCTAAAATGACAGGCGTTCCACGTTCCACTATTTACGCTAAAGCGAAAGAGGCGACACTTTAATAGTGTTAGCCGTTTTCTTTATATAACTAACGGGGCATGATAGTTCCACAAGCTCAGTGTATTCGAACTGCGCAGTTTTTTCGTTACATCATTTAAACAATACAGGCACCCATTTTCTCATATATCAATATGATGAATTTGAAGGAGTGATGACTATGCCATGGCAACAAAAAATTGGATATTTGATTGGACAGCCTGTTGGTGTTTCATTAGCAAATGGACAAGGGACGTCAGGTATTTTGTGTGGTACATCTGGTGAAAAGCTTCTTGTAATTGAATATTTGTATCAAGCACAATTCGCCTTAAAACAATACGATTTTTATATGATTCAGGATATAAATGGATTTCCACCTTGTCAGAACCCACAACCATTATATTAATGAAACGTCCCTCTATATAGAGGGATTTGTTTTTTCTTACCTTCACAATTTGTGTCAACTCCCTATAAGTCTTATAGGGGTAGCGTCAGGAAAATGCGGATTTACAAAGTTACCTAATTTAGAGATACTTTGAATATGTCTCAATATGTACGCAATTGATATTGTGAAAGAATGTACTTAAATTAACTAGCAGTTTAGTGGAATAAAGGTTAAAAAAATGCCATAGTTTTCATTTTACTTAAAAACTAAGTATTCTTTTTGTATAAATTAAGGACATGAATGTATGCTTTTTTTCATATTGTATTTTGGAGGTGGAAAAATGGCAAGAGTAGCTTACCGAAGTGCAGACGTTGATTTAATGGCAAGGATGATGAGAGCAGAAGCTGAAGGCGAAGGAAATCAAGGAATGCTATATGTTGGAAATGTGATTGTTAACCGTGTTGTAGCAGATTGTACTGACTTTAATGAATTAAGAACAGTTAGAGATGTCATATTTCACGTACAAGGAGGAAATTACTCTTTTGAAGCTGTTCAAAAAGGTAATGTGTTTTATCAAAGACCAAGAGAATCTGAAAGAAGATTAGCAAGAATGAATTTGGAGAGTTGGAGAGATCACCCAGCGAAATATGCTCTTTGGTACTTTAATCCATATGGTCCGTGTCCTCCAACATGGTATAACCAACCTTTTACTGGTCAATTTAAACAACATTGTTTTTATGAACCAGCGCCTGGAACATGTGCAAGTGTTTATATCGGTTAGTGAAAAAAGGACTATTTTTACTGGTCCTTTTTTTATAGGGCAACATAATAACTGGTACACGAAACGATTCAATGCAAATAAAAATTTACCACGGGAAAGTGCTAAAGGGGACAGGTGTATCGACTTTTTTATGGATTGAAACTTCTTAGCGTACTATCGGGGAAGTTAGTTGAATAAGGATAAAATTTTAGATATTTCCACAAACTAAAGTGAATAACATTTTAAGGGTGAAATAGAATGAATAAAAATGAATTGCAAGAATGCCTTGAGGAAAATATTAACAATGTAAAGAATGCATTTCATCATACCTCTGACCTTATCGTTAGAAAAATAAAAACGGGCTTCAAAAGTTCTTTCGAAATCAACATTGTCTATTTAGATGGAATTATAGATACAGACCGCATACAGGAATATGTTGTCAAACCATTATTAGAGCCGTTCAAGACTGTAAAGTTTAATGAATCACTAATTGATCAAATTATCGAAAGAATGATTGAAGCAGCTGATGTGAAAACCACAAATCAGTACAAAGACTTAATTGAAGCTATCGTACAAGGAAATACCATTATATTGATTAATGGGTATAGAAAAGGCATTATCATTCCATCAGCCAATTGGAAGGAAAGAAGCCTTGAAGAATCACTAGGAGAACGGTCACCAATGGGACCAGCTATTGGGCTAACAGAACAAATGAAAACAAATATTAATTTGTTAAGAAATACAATAAAAACTCCCGATTTCTGTGTAGAAGCAATGGAATTCGGGACAATCTCGAAAACAGCAGTTTCAATATTATTTATAGAAGGCATTGTTGATAAAGGAATTTTAGTAGAAGTACGAAAGAGGCTAAAAAGTCTAAAAATAAAGTATGTACTAAATTCAAAAGTTGTGGAAGATGTATTGGAAGGAAAACCAAGAACAATTTTCAGTTTAGCAAGAACTTCAGGACGAATTGATGGAGTTGTATCCTCATTATATGAAGGAAAAGTAGCAATAATAGTAGATGGTTTCCCTACTGCTATCATTGCACCCACACTTTTTATGGATTTATTACAGGCACCAGATGAATATCATGTAAAAATGGGTCGGTTTACAAATCGAATAATAAGAATGATTTGCTTTTTCTTAGCTGTATACTTACCTGGTGTTTATATTGCGATAGCAAATTTTCATAAAGAAGATTTACCTAACAAAATTTCAAAGGCACTTATATCTAAAAATGAGTTATTACCAACCTTTTGGGAAATGGCATTTCTTTTATTTTTCATAAGAATATTATTAGATGCTACATATCGTATTCCGAAAAGTTCAGTGATTTTGGTTTCCTTAATCGGAACAATCGTAGTAGGCGAAACAGCTATTACGGCAAAACTAATTCATCCACTTAGTCTCATAATAGTAGGTATAACCACTATTTCTAGTTTTCTACTCGCTAATAGAGGAATGCTTGCTGCTGAAAATACTTTAAGACTTCTTTTTTTGATTACTGCAAATTTTTTTGGATTTAACGGATTAATCATCGCTGCAACAATTCAAATAATTTATATGGTAAGCCTTAAATCTTTAGGTGTTCCCTATCTTTCCCCTTTGATTCCATTTAGGATACAGGAATTGAAAGATACAATCTATAGGGGAGATTTACAGACACTAATTAATAGCAAACATACTTATCCTGATGATGATAATTAATTTTATTAATTTTTTTGTTATTATGGTCCAACGGGTGCGTTCGTGGGACTTGATTCCGTGAACAAAACTGTCCGACCCCTACTTGTGGAAACATGTTTGAGGCTGGTTGGGACGTAGATCTCGTTAACAAGCGAAGCTATCACTACATGGAGGACTAGGGGTACTGGTAAGTAAGTGAGGAGGGGAAACATGCTGCTTATGTCGAGATCATGGCCGGGCTGTCCAAAATTGGAGTCATCATTGTACCGATAAACTATCGCCTGGTTGGACCGGAAGTAGAATATATACTAAGAAACTCTGAAAGCCGGGGATTCAGAGTTTCAGAAGAATATGAAGGGATTGCACAAAAGTTGCTTCCAAAAAACTCTCAATTAGACGCCGTACTGAAGTGGGGGGTGCGACCAATGAAATGATATTAGGATTGAAATCATTTTACACAGCTACTTACTTTATGAGTGGCACAGAAGCGATGCAAGTGATCAAAAAGAAGCAAGTTCACCAAGGAGTGAAGTCCGCCCAAAATCATAAATTGTTTGGATGGGCCAACCATGTAAAAGAAATCGACACTCTATGTTTCTAGCGGGGAGTTTTTGCACCAGACCATATTATCTATCTTTTATCTTTAAATGGTTAAAGTAAAAATATTAAAAGTAATTCTTGTGAAATTAAAATGAAAGCGCTACAATATATTTAGTACAACGTTAAACTAAAACGTTAAACTTGAATTTTAGCCAACAATGGAGATGAGGATCTGGTTACAATCAAAGACATTGCCAAAGCGGCAGATGTATCTATTACTACGGCTTCACTTATCATTAATAATAAACCAGGTGCAATTAGAATTTCAGAAGCAACTAAGCAACGAGTAATTGAAGCATCAAAAAAATTGGGATATGTTCCTAATATGTCAGCACGCAATTTACGTGGCCGTGATAATAAAACCCAATTAACGATAGCATTAATTTGGCCAATTGACACTCGTGTTTCTTTGGTCGGGCGTATCCTGACTGGAATTCAAAAATACATTGCTTCTGAAAATGAGCATGAAATTAAATTGCTAGTGGAGACATTTAATAATGAGGATGGGATTAATACGGTAAAAGGTTTAAGAACATCGAACCTCTTTAACGGGGCAATTATAGCCAACACAACGGAAAAGAATGAGGAATTGATTCATAGCTTTGTACCTGATGTTCCCATCGTCCTATTCAATCGATTCTCTTCTTTGTATTCCGTTATCCATGCAAATAATTATGAAGCAGGTAAAGCCGTAGCAGATCATTTTATAAAAAATAAGCATCAAAAGGTAGTTATTCTGGTTCCCGACGTTTCTTCACAAGCATTGAAGTCTGGCTTGGCAGGAATCACAGGACGATTTGATGAAGAACAGGATACATCAATTAAGTACTTAAAGAGATATTGTCCGTATACTGAGCAAGGTGGATATGATAGTATTCAGGCTTTAGTTCGAGAAAAGTATATTCCAACAGCAATCATTTGTTTAAGTGATCATGTCGCTTTAGGAGCTCTTTCTGCGTTAAACGATGAAGGGATATCAGTACCTAATAATTGTGAAATTATAGGATTTGACAATCAAGAGTTTTCTAAATTTACAAACCCTAAGTTATCCACCGTTAATTTACCTGTTGAGGATATGGCTTACAGTGCTGGAAAAATGCTTGTAAGGAAAATTTTTGACCCATATAGTCCTATTGAAAGCGACACATTTAATCTAAGTATTATTCATAGAGAAACAACTAAAAAGTAGAAACATGATCGTAAATTTGGAAAAGAAAAAAGTGAGTTGGAGAATTGAAATTAACCTCCTTTCGTAAATCTTGTAAGTGTTATTGATTTTACGAAAGGACTACAACTCATCTTATAAGGGGTAGAGTTCTTAATTTTAAGCTTTCTACGACTTAGAGTATAAAGTGAGGTTAGTTATAAATTTGAAATCTTAATCAAATAAGATTTCAAAAAAAAATACAGGTATAACGTTACACTAAAAACGTTAAACTAAAAGAAATAGCATAAGTAAAAGCTTAACTTACTATAAGAATCTCAGGTGAAACGTTGTACTAAAAATATGCATTTAAGTCCCTAAAGATTTAATGAGAAAAAGGAGGGAATTTTCTTGAAACCAAATATCGCAGTAGTTGGAAGTCTAAATATGGATATTGTTGTGGCACTAGGAGGCTAACTTTGAATTAACACCCGAAGATATATGGAATCAAAGGGAGGCGAGCGAACAATGTGAAATGGTTGTGCTGCAGTTAGAAATTCCATTAGAAACTGTAAAATATACACTTGGGCTGGCCAAGAAAGCAGGAAAAACAACCATTTTATATCCAGCTCCAGCTAAAGTAATGAGTGAAGATATTTTAGAAAATGTCGATATATTCCTAATGAACATGAACTATACGAAATGTTAGGAATAGAGTTCCAAGATCAATATACAGTTCAAGAAGCAGCTCAGATTATTTTAAATAAAGGGGTTAAAGCAGTAATTGTTACTCTTGGTGAAAAAGGCTGTTGTTACATAAATCATGAAAAATGCAAGATGTATTCAGCATATCAAGTAAAAGTACAAGATACCACAGCTGCTGGTGATAGTTTTATAGGTGGTTTTACGGCGAGTTAAATAACAAGCAAAGAAATTGATGTTGCCATATAACAAGCACAAAAAGTAGCAGCCATTACAGTAACAAGGTATGGAGCTCAGAGTTCGTTGCCAACATTAGAAGAGGTGCCACAATTTTAGATGATTAAATATTTTTAATTACATTTCATATGAAATTTACTATAAAAAACAGGAGATGATGAAATGAAACATTTATATGGTGTCACAACAGCGATGGTAACTCCATTCGATGAAAATGGAAGAGTTGAATTGGATAAAGTGGAAAACTTAACGGAATTTTTAATTTCCAAGGGTGTACATTGCTTATATCCACTTGGAACAACGGGTGAAATGCTGAGACTTTCTGTCCATGAAAGAAAAGCAGTTGCAGAATCAGTGGTAAAAAAGGCAAGTAATCGCGTAACCGTATTCATTCATGTAGGAGCTATGAACCAAGATGATACGATTGAATTAGCAAAGCATGCATATGAAATTGGAGCAGATGGAATTGGGGTTGTAACACCAGCTTTCTTTGGTGCAAACGATAAAGAATTGGAAGAGTATTTTGTAACAGTAGCTTCAAGTGTACCAGAAGATTTTTCTATCTATCTTTATAACATTCCGCAATGTGCAGCGAATGATTTAAAAACAGAAGTAGCTCAGAAAATAGTAGAAAGATGTAAGAATGTCATCGGTATCAAGTATAGCTATCCAGATTTTTTAAGAGTGAACGAATACCTTAACATTAATAAAGGAGATTTCTCAGTTGTACCTGGTGCAGATCGTTTGTTTCTTCCCGCTTTGGCAATGGGGTGCGAGGGTGTTGTATCTGGTGTTTCTTGTGCATATCCAGAACCGTTTGTAGCAACTTACAACGCTTTTAAAGAAAATAATGTAGAGAAAGCAAGAAAAATGCAAAAAATAGCTACTGAATATTGTGAAACCTTAAAAAATGGAAGTAATATGTCGTACTTTAAAGAAGCTCTCAAAATAAGAGGTGTAGACGTAGGGCATATGAGAGCTCCTCAAATAGATTTTACTGCTGAAGAAATAGACTTACTACGTCTAGCTTTAGAAGATTTAGAGAAACAGTCTGCTGAACTTTTCTAATAATCAATTCATGGTGCTCAACATTCTAGCAAAAAAGGGGTATGTGATCATGAAACAAAGTAGTGTAAGGGTGAAACAGAGTATTCCTAGAGCGAAACCAACAAAAAAACGATATTTTATCTTGTTAATGGTTTTTGTAAGCGTTGTAATTAATTATATGGATCGTAGTAACTTAGCCATAGCAGGACCACATTTAGCAAGTGATTTAGGACTATCATCTGTACAAATGGGGTATATTTTTTCAGCCTTTGGATGGACCTATGCTTTTTTACAAATACCTGGTGGTTTATTAGTAGATAAATTTGGACCACGAGTTATGTATACAATTAGTTTAATTGGTTTTTCACTTGCAACACTATTACAGGCTTTCGTAAAAGGATTTGGCGGATTATTCGGTTTAAGGCTATCAATTGGTATTTTTGAAGTTCCAGCATTTCCAGCAAACAATCGAATTGTTACATCTTGGTTCCCAGAACAGCAACGGGCATCTGCTATCGCCTTTTATACTTCTGGTCAATTTGTTGGAATTGCCTTTTTAACACCTGTGTTAGTTGGAATTCAGTCAGCTATTGGTTGGAAAGGGATGTTTATTGTATCAGGATTAATTGGCGTGGCTTGGGGAATTCTTTGGTATTTCTTTTATCGTGATCCAAGTAAACATAAAAAAGTAAATCAAGAAGAATTAGACTATATTGCAGAAGGCGGCGGATTAGTTGATCTAAGTAATGAACGAGGAACAGGCAATGCACAAAAAATTGGTTGGAAGCACCGCAAAGTTGTTTTTACGCATCGTAAATTATGGGGTATTTACATTGGTCAATTTTGCGCAATGTCAATGCTATGGTTTTTCCTTACCTGGTTCCCAACTTACTTAGTAGAATATCGTGGCCTTAGTTTTATCAAATCAGGATTTTTGACATCTGTACCTTTCCTTGCGGCTTTTGTCGGTGTCTTATTAGGTGGAACATTTTCTGATTGGCTCCTTAAACGTGGGTTTTCAATTGGTGTTGCCAGAAAGACACCAATTATTACCGGATTATTGCTCTCTACAAGCATCATTGGTGCAAACTTTGTAGACAGTACAACATTAATCATTGTATTTATGACAATCGCATTTTTTGGGAATGGATTTGCATCTATTACGTGGTCACTTGTATCCGCACTAGCACCTAAAGAACTGTTAGGTGTAACGGGTGGAACGTTTAATTTTATTGGAAATCTATCATCGATTGCCATTCCAATTGTTATAGGTTACTTGGTTCGAGGAGGTAATTTTGCGCCAGCGCTTATATTTATCTCAGTAGTCGCACTTATCGGTGCACTATCTTACATTTTTATTGTTGGAAAAGTGTCTAGAATTGAATTACAAGACTAAGAAGGAGCTGTTTTTATGAAGGTTGTTGTAACGGATATATCATTCAAGGCTTATGAAGAAGAAAAGGAAATCTTTAATAAAAATGACATTGAATTTGTCATCACAAATAATGAATCAGAAGAAGATATTATTGAGGCTGCCAAAGGTGCAGATGGTTTACTAAATGCAAATGTGCAAATCACGAGAAAGGTTATTGAATCATTACCTAACTTAAAAGTGGTATGTCGTTATGGAATTGGCTATGACACTATTGATATACAAGCAGCAACTGATAACAAAGTGTATGTCGCCAATGTACCAGATTATTGTATTGATGAAGTTGCAGATCATGCGCTTACACTTCTTTTAACTTCTTCTAGAAAAATTACGATTATGAATCAACAACTAAAAGAAGGTAAGCAAATAACAGTATTTGATGTGGCTCCTATTCATCGTTTTAGAACTCAGACAGTCGGACTAGTGAGCTTTGGACATATCGCAAGAAACCTTTGTCAAAAATTAAAGGTAATTGGTTTTAACGTTATTGCTTATGACCCTTTTTGTGGAGAGGAGCTAGCAAAAGAATATGGTATTCAACTAGTATCATTCAAAGAGTTACTGCGCACATCAGATATTATTAGTGTCCATGCTCCTCTTGTGAAGGATACCTATCATTTAATTGATGAAGAAGCATTAAAATTAGTCAAAAGATCAGCAATCATTGTTAATACTGGAAGGGGTCCTATCATAAAAGAACAAGCAATTATTGAAGCCTTACAAGAAAAAAGAATTGCTGGAGCAGCACTTGATGTTCTTGAAAAAGAACCTATTGATTCTAATAATCCCCTATTAAAGTTAGACAATGTCATTCTCACACCACATGCAGCGTTTTACTCAGAGGAATCTTCTAGTGAGATGAAACAAAAGGCAGCAAAAAATATTGTCAATGTATTAAAGGGTGAGGTACCTAATTACTGGGTAAACCCCTTTTAAGTGCCCATGTTATATGCATTTTGAATACAAAAACAATCGTTAGAAATTTAAGAATAACTTGTTCGTGTGGATTTGAAATAAAGTTGCACCGTTTTGAAAAAAGTCGAACCGTTTAAAACAAAGTTTAACCGTTTGTAAAAAAGTTTGATCAAAAATCCTGTACTGATATACAGGATTTTTTTGTTCAGCAATCGTTAATTGCATTTTTCTTGAAGTTCTTGCGCCATATCCATTTTTTAACATTTTTATCCCCGGTCATAACATTTATTAAAATCTATTTTGTAAATTTTCCTCGGTCTTCCTCTTAGTTTTTCTTGTTTTCGGTAAATAATCTCGGCAACTCCTTTTTCTTTCAGTTTATTTAGGATTCTATTGGCTCCTCTCGGGGTAATTCCTAAATAAAAAGATACGTCCTCCGAAGATAATTCGTTACTATTGGTTTTAGAAATAACAGATGTAATTTTTTGGATTTGCAAGATAGAAATCCCCAATTTTATGCTTAGTTTCTCCATTTCAGGATCAATAGAATTGGAATATTCTATACATGACTCTTCACCTAACGGACCGATAATTTGGTCATTTTCGGTAATTACAATAGAACCATAAGGATGGATTTGAGCTTCCTTGTTTGCGCTCTGTGCTTTGATTCTTGCCTCATACATAGTATTTCCTATGCCCCACCCTATATTGACTTTATAAGGAAGGTTCTCTTTTAAATAATTTAAAACAGAGCAGGAAGTGAAACTGTTCGTAAGTTGCTTTAAATCTTTATATGAAGTGATAATTTCTAAACACAAGCTACCTTTTTGAATGGTGAAAGGTGTTTTATTATCCGTACTATATTCCAATAATGATTTGTAAAGCAACATTTGCTTTAATTCTAAATCATTAATTGTTCCTAAAGAGAAATCCACGTTTTCTAACGTAATATTCCCTATGACAATCCGATTTTCTAAAAGTTGTCGAAGTTCAATTTCGTTAATGGCTTGTTCAAACGTTTCAAGTATTGTTTCCATAGAAGGGTAACAACGAATAGTTTTAATTCCCTTTTCATTTAACTGTTCCAATGTATTGCTAAGTCCAGTGATAGTTAAATCGATTTTACCTTGCCTAGATAGAGTTATATGTTGATCCAATACATCCTCGTATATGTTATCATGCAATTTCCAATCTATCGTATACGGAAATTCCTCATCTGAAAGCATGTCCTTAAGTCCTAAATAGTTATTCTCCTCACTGATAAAATCGATACACACCCGGGAATAATCTAAATCCTTATGAGTTCTGTTTATTTTAAATAGAGTCCTATAAAAATCCCTCTCGTTTATCCAATAAGTATAGGTTGGTGTTTTAAACGTTTTAATTTCCTGTTGTAAATATTGATACGAAAGATTGTTCATAATCATTCCGTCAAAAAACAAGTAATTTTCTACATATAGATTATTTATCTCATCAAGGCTTCTATATGGTAAAAAGGTTAGCTCACATCGGTCTTTTACAAGAGGTTCGATGGGTTTAATCTCTTCCAAAGAATTGTGAGCTAATATTACACCTAGTCTGATCAATGTGAGATGGCCTCCTTTTGTTAACATAACTTTAATTATAATATATATTGGAATTTTCGACAAAAGGTGCCTATTACAGATAATTATTAGAAAATTATTGCTTTTCCGAAAACTGCATAATATAATCCTTTTAGGAACGTTCCTAAAAATGTCCTTAAATAAAATTAATATCAAATTTATACAAAAAGGACCGCCTATTTCATATTGACTAGTCTAAATTTAGAGTAATATTGATAAAACTGGGGGAGTCTGCAAAGGGGAAACCGGCGTTTCAATAGGATGAATGCATGCATCCGGTGGAAGCGCTTACTTGTAAGTAGAGAAACTGGATCTTCACACTAGTAAACATTCAAAAGTTTTTTATTTTTTATGGTTTTAGCTTTTTACGTCAAGAAGAAATACTTAAGTGAAGAGGGGGCATCCCATGGAGGGGAACGTTGGTAGAGAGAAACAAAAGTACATCATTTTAGGACTTTTATTTATGACATGGATCATCAATTATTTAGATAAATTGTCCATAAATATAGCTGTGATACCAATTGCAAAGGAATTCCATTTGAACGAATCACAGACGGGTCTTATTATTAGTGTCTTTTTCATGAGCTATGCTGTCATGCAATTAATCGGCGGATGGTTATCCGATAAGTACGGTTCAAGAAAAGTCATTTTAATCTCTCTGCTACTTTGGTCTGTCTTTACAATTTTAACAGGGTATGCGTGGTCGTTCATTTCATTAATTGTAATTCGGCTATTGTTTGGATTAGGGGAAGGTAGCTTTCCTGCGGCAAGTTCATTGGCGCTTGCCGAATCGTTTCCTAAAGCGGAAAGAGGGCGAGCCAAATCGGTACTTACATCGGCAACGACAATTGGCGGTCTTCTTTCAACAGTGATTGCGGCTTCCTTGATTACGACCATTGGCTGGAGAAACTTATTTCATGCTTTTGGTGTATTGGGTATCCTGATGTCAGTTCTATTGTTTTTCTTCCTTAAACCATCAGTAACCGAAAACGTAAAGGATGTAGAACAAAAAGCAACAAAGGTCCCTTTTAAAAAGCTCTTAAAAATGCCGATGCTTTGGCAATTAATGATTATGTATTTTGGTGTAAGCATCGTAAACTGGGGACTTGCTTCATGGATGCCATCTTACCTCGTAAAGGTGAAACACTTAGATCTTGTTTCTATGGGAGCTATTTCGATGATACCTGCAGCTGTTGGATTTATTTCGGTCCTTACAACAGGGTGGATTATCGATAAATTCATGGTAGGACGGGAAAAGTACTTAATTATTATCGGGGCGATAATTTCGGGCGTATGTGTATATTTAATGGCTCATGCACCATCGATTCCGCTTGTCATCACGTATCAGTCGATTAATAACATTGGGGCATTACTAGCAACCACTACGATATTAACGTTACCGCTTAAATATTTTTCCCCTGGTACGATTGGGACAGCAGTAGGATTTATGTATTTTGGGGGACAATTAGCTGGAGCTATCTCTCCATCAATCATGGGATTTGTTATTAGCTTATTTAACGGCTCTTATAATGCCGCTTTCATTTTCTTAATGTTGGCAATGATTATTCCGATTATTACTGCGTTAACACTTCGCACGAAAGATAGTTCCCCCGAAGTGCTGCAGGCGCAAGTGCAATGAGTAAACGTAGCGATTATGATGGGGCTTGTATTTAACTGAATATTAGGGGAATTAGGATTTTCTAATAAACATTTTAAAAGAGGTGTGTAATATGGCTTATGCAGTAAAAACGAATCAAAGATTATCAGAGATCATTGAAGAAAAAAGAGAACTGTTTATAAATGTGAGCGATAAAATATGGGAATATGCCGAAACTAGATTTGAAGAATATCAATCTGCTGAATTACTTTGTCAAACATTGGAGAATGAAGGTTTTCAAGTTGAACGAGGGGTTGGTGGTATCAAAACTGCTTTTATAGGTAGTTATGGAAGCGGAAAACCAGTCGTTGCGATATTAGGTGAATATGATGCCCTTGCATCGTTAAGTCAAAAAAGCGGTGTGGCTAACGAAGATCCAATTACAGAAGGTGGAAACGGGCACGGATGTGGTCATAATCTGCTAGGATCAGGTTCTCTTGCATCGGCTGTCGCACTAAGACATTTTATGGAGGAGAAAGGTATCTCTGGGACTGTTAGATACTATGGATGCCCAGGAGAAGAAGGCGGATCAGGAAAAACATTTATGGCAAGAGAAGGATTATTTAACGATGTAGATTTTGCCTTATGTTGGCATCCAAGCCCAAACAATGCCATGATGGCTACAAGCTCACTTGCAAACTATCAAATCTATTATAAATTTAAAGGAAAAAGCGCCCATGCCGCTGCAGCTCCTCATCTAGGAAGAAGTGCACTAGATGCGGTGGAATTAATGAATGTTGGTGTCAACTATTTACGAGAACATATAATTCAAGAAGCAAGAGTTCACTATGCGATTACCAACACAGGCGGTATTTCCCCTAACGTTGTTCAACCTGATGCGTCAGTTCTTTACTTAATACGAGCTCCCAAAACTAATCAGGTTCAAGAAATTTATGAGAGAGTATGCAATATTGCCAAAGGAGCGGCACTTATGACCGGAACCGAAGTAGAAATTATTTTTGACAAAGCATGCTCTAACCTCATTCCAAACAATACGTTAGAGACGGTTATGTACAAAAACTTCAAAGAATTAGGAAGCCCTGTATTTAATGAAAAAGAAATGAAGCTGGCTGAACAAATCCGCGAAACGCTTACTGAACAGGAAAAAAATAGTGAAGCTGTTATTATGATGGACGAAGAAGGAAAGGCTCTATTAGCTCAATTAAAAGACAAAGCACTTTCGGATGTTATTTTTCCATACAATCCAAGCATGTCTACGAAAGTGATGTCAGGATCGACAGACGTTGGTGATGTAAGCTGGATTGTCCCTACTGCGCAATGTTCAACAGCTTGCCACGCAAGAGGAACACAAGCTCATACTTGGCAATGGGTCACTACTGGTGCAACATCTATTGGTCATAAAGGGATGTTACACGCGGGAAAAGTCATGGCAGCTACTGCGGTGGAAGTGATGCTAAATCCTGAAATCATCGAAAAAGCGAAACAAGAACTAAAAGAAAAACTCGGTGAAGAATCCTATATTTGTCCGATACCAAAAGATGTAGTGCCATCCCCACAAAGATAACGAATGCTTTTGAATTGATAAGTACCCGGAATTTTGTCAAATTAGGCTGATTCCGGGTGCTTTTTAACATCCTTATCTATCACAATTAGATTAGATTAGATTTAGATGTTTCCGCAGGGAAGAGGAAAACTCTTACCGCAAATTTAACCTCAAGAGAATTTAAATTTATCTATAACACAAAAAAGGATGGATAGTGAAGAAAAAATAAGTTGTTACTTGGACTACTACTGCTTAAAGATTCAATCGGAACTGAAACAATTAGGGATAAGAGTGAAAATTGATGAAAATAATGAAAAGCTAGGTTACAAAATAAGAGAAGCACAGATGCAAAAAATCCCTTATATGCTGGTATTAGGTGATAATGAACTTAAAGAAGAAACAGTAAATGTTAGAAAATACGGGAACCAACAATTAGAAAGTGTTCCATTTGAAGATTTTAAAAAGAAAATTGTACAACAGATAAAAGAACGTAGTATTTAAAAAGAAGGTACTTAGTAAAATTACAGATATAACTAAATTTAGATATTCCATTAAAGGATTAAAGGGCGCATTTCTGGAGCAAGAAATGCGCTCTTCTTAATGAATTGGGCCATTATATTGAATAAGAGGTTGCATAAAACTCCATTTTTTATGCAATCACCAGACTTTTTCAGAAGCCGAAAACGGTGATGTATCAATGATGTATAAAACCCTACCTAAACGATAAAAAACGAACAAGAGCAAAAACCTTGATACGACTGGGTTTGACGTCCTTGTCTAACTTCATAAGATTGCTTTATGTTGATTTTGAGGATTATAGATAGGGAGAATGACATCAACTGTCGTTCCTTTATTCACTTCACTTTCAATCACGATCTTTCCTTGATGTGTTTCAATAATTTTATAACAGACCATTAATCCTAAGCCAATTCCTTTTTCTTTAATACTGTAAAAAGGTTCTCCGAGATATGGGATGCGTTCTTTTGAAATCCCACTCCCTTGATCGATAAAACGAATACTTACTTGATGATCATCGGGTTTATCGATTTGAACCAAAATGTCTCCTCCCGATGGCATCGATTCAATCGCATTTTTCAATATATTGATAACTACTTGTTTTATTTGATTCCCTTCAAAGGGGATTAATGGAATATCAGATTCAAACTTTGTTATAATTTGAACATTATTCATCATTGCTTGGGGTTGAAGTAGCATAATAACTTGTTCTACCAACCTATGTAGGTCATTAGATTGAACCTTTACTGCCTGCGGCTTGGCTATTGCCATAAATTCATTAGTAATACTTTCTATTCGATTCATTTCTGACAATATCAAATCTATATAATGCAGCTTGTTCTCATTTTCTGTTGACTTTAGTAATTGCATAAATCCTTTCATTGCGGTTAAAGGATTGTTAACTTCATGGGCGATTGCAGTAGCTAATTGCCCTACAACTGCAAGCTTCTCTGATTTCCGTAATAATTCTTTCGTTTTTAACCGTTCGGTAATATCTCGAGAGATAAGCAGTAAAACTTCCTTTCCATCCAAGTTAAAAACACGTACACTAAACTCATTATTTATTTTTTTACCTGTTTTATTAAATGTAAATTCGTCTTGTAAAGTGAAAGAACGTTTTCCTTCTTTAATTTTTTCCACAGTTCTTATGAACATTGTAGAACTTTGAGAATATTCGGCAAATGGCATCGAGAGAAGTTCCTCCCTATTGTACCCAAATCTTTCACACCCAACTGGGTTTACTTCAAGTAATCGAGTTGGAAATTGATCTTTATTCAATTCCACTAAGTATACTGCATCAGGTGATTGTTCAAATAGAACACGGTATTTCTTCTCACTTTCCTGTAATTGTTGATGTAATTGATGAAGTTCTCTTTCTGCTTGTTTCCTTTCGGAAATGTCTCTATAGATTGCTGATAAAGAAATCACATTTCCCTTTGAATCTAGAATAGGTGAAAGCGTTACACTAACATCGATAAGACTTCCATCTTTTCGTTGTCTAACTGTTTCCCACTTAGTGATAATTGATTCTCCAGTTATAATCTTTGATATTGTTTCGAAAGCTCGATCAGTTAAAAAATCAGGTACACATGGTAATGTTTGTCCTTTGGTTTCTTGTATAGACCAATTGAACATCTCCTCATAAGCTTTATTAGCTTGTAAAATATGTCCTTTTAAATCAGATATAATAATAGCATCTAGGTTATGACTGATGAATGATTCCAGTCGTTCTCTGGTCGTCCTTAGTTCCTCTTGCATCTTTTTTCGCTCCGTTAATACTCGAATAAGTACACCCGTACTAACCAAGAACGAAAAAATACAAAGAGTAATGAAAAAATCATTGTGAATCATTTAATAGTTCCTCCTTCAAACACCCTACTTGTAAATTTTCCACCTATTTAAACCATATAAGAAATGTGTATACTGTATGGTTTTTAGTGAACCTAACACCTTTTATAAAAAATAAAGATCTCAGATATAAGTAGGATCTGAGATTTAATGCAATAATTAAAAAATACTGAGTTTATAATCGGTACACAAATGCTTAGATGAGCTAATAAAGTCTAGTTGCTCTATGAGTAGTCAAGGATCCAAATTGGCCACAAGCATTACTGGAGGTAATCTGTTACTTTAGATAAAGTTTCTGTCGTTATAACTAAAATCTTTCGATGAAACCTAGTGTAATCAGACACTCCGCCAAATATAATCCATGTAAAAACCAGTACAAGATGCGTTGAGATCTACAGCTCTTGTCTGTCGAATATTAAATTGTTCATTTTATTTGGCTGGCTGCGCTTGGAAATGAGTAGTCAACGGAGTCGTTGATACCAGAATACAATCCACATCAACATTTACTTATTTTATTAAATATCTATTTATAATTAAAACTATTATTATGAGGAGTGGTTTCATTATTCCACATCCAAATATAGTACATAATAAATTGCTTTTTGTATACATCAAGCATAAAAATGTATACATTTTTATGCCTTTAAATGTTTCGTAATCCCTATACTGTATATTGGTGGAATAGGGTGAGGGATAAATATAATCTCCTATATGTCTATTCTGCGCCATTTCCAATGTGGATGACCAATGGGGAGTTAAACAAAGATGAGTTCTCTCATGTGTTGGAAGAAGCAAAGCAAATAGGGGCATCTTTTGTCAAAATACCGCTTGGGGCATACGAAGCAGAAACGGATATTATAGACAAGTTAAAAACGTGCATAGATGAAGCTGGGTACTTGAATCTCCCTATTCAGCTAACAGTAGAAAATGACCCAACTACTTATGGTGGTAACATGCGTGTATTGCGTCAATTTCTTGATTATTGTGCACAAAAAGATATTCCGATTAAAATGACGTTTGATATCGGTAACTGGTCATGGGTTGGAGAAGATGTATTCGAAACAGCTAAGACATTTATGAATGATGTTGTATATGTACATTGCAAACAAGTAGAAGATTACTCAAATACGGAGGATGATAACGGTACATGGAGAAAAGTCCTATCTTATTTTCCAAAGAATCTTCCTCGTGGTGGCAAGTTTCTCATTATAGGAGATGAGGTAGAAAACAGTACGAAACAATATATAAAACTGTTATCGTTAGCTTAAATTGTTTTCTGGTTTTGGTGCAAATGCTTCGATGGGATATAAGGATGTAAGAGTCTTCCCGATGGAATCTGTTTTATAATGGAAAATCGAATAGTTGGTGAGTAAGATTTATTTCATTTATGACGGATTTCTTCCTTTGGAGAGTTAGATACTACACAATTTAAGGATAGCCTAGGTACATTCATAGCGGATTTGGTTTTACAGATTCTTTCCTGGATGGCGGAAGAAGAGCTGGAGCGCATTCGAAAACGACAGCGTGAAGGAATTGATGTGGCATTGCAAAGCGGCAAAGCTTTTGGCCGACCAAAGGTTAAAACAAGGGGGAATGATGTGAAAACATTCCCCCCTTGTTTTTTGGGGATTATACGTTCAATTTTTGCACCAGATATGAAAACGCCTTTTTATTGCTATCCCTTCATCCGATTCAAACAAAACTCCAAATCAAGCTGTAGATGTTCTTTCATTAACCGCTCCGCTTCATCTCCGTTATGATTAAGGATAGCGTCGTAGATGTCATTATGTTCCTCAATCAAAAACGGTCGTTTATGATAGACAACTGTTTTCCGGAATAAATAAATAATCGACTGCATTCGGTCAATTATATCGATCATCACAGGATTATTAGTCGAGCCTACAATTATCTCATGAAATTCTTTATTCGCTGTCATTACTTCTTCCATATTACCTGTGCGGCCAGTAACCACACACTCCTCGAGCTTTACAAGCGCTTCTTCCGTCATGTAACTGGCACAATGACGTGCCGCAAATCCTTCCAGTAATATTCGAACCTGAAAAATATGGCGAAGATCCATATCGCTGGGGTTCACAACTCGTTTTTGCTTAATAAGCCCTTCCTGTTCGAGTTTACGAATTGATTCACGTACCGGGGTCCGACTAATACCAATCTCTTCTGCCAGCCTTTCCTCGACCAACTTCGTTCCACGTTCCAGTTCACCGTTCAATATCCGATCTCTTATATATTCATAAGCTTGCACGTAGGCAAGAACTGTCTCTTTTTTTGCCAATAAAATCGTCTCCCGAATCATGATTTGTTCTTACCTTAAAGTATAAGTTTAAACATCGTGATTTGAAAGTGATAATTTTTTGTATACATTATTTATAAAAATGTATACAAAATAATAAAAAATGTGTACAATTAGAAACGAAAGTAGTGAAAGCGCTTTATAAATTGAGCTGCAGTCTTTGCGGACGGAAAAGTTCTTCTCATATTAAAGTGGAAATTAGTTCTAAGAATAAATCAATTTTGTTTCTTTAAACTATCAAATTTTGAAAATGTTAAATGTTAATAGAAGAAGGAGGAAATGAAATTGACTAAAAAAATTGGATTTATCGGATTAGGTATTATGGGAAAACCAATGTCACTAAATTTACTTGAAGCAGGTTACGAATTGATAGTTCACGATATCAATACTCAAACCGTGGAAGCGCTTGTAGAAGCAGGGGCAAAAGGAGGAACACCATTTGAAATGGGCAAGACATGTGATGTCATTATTACGATGTTACCTGCTTCTCAGCATGTGAAACAAGTCGTACTTGGTGAAAATGGTATTTTGAAAACGGCTACAGAAGGAACGGTAATCATTGATATGAGCTCTATTTCACCGGTTGTATCGGTCGAAATTGCAAATGAAGCAGCTAAAAAAGGTGTGGAAATGATGGATGCTCCGGTAAGCGGAGGCGAACCAAAAGCAATCGATGGGACGCTGGCCATTATGGTTGGCGGAAAAGAAAGCGTATTCGAATCTGTTAAAGATGTTCTGCATACTGTAGGTTCCGATGTTACATTAGTAGGCCAAAATGGCAGCGGTGTCACAGCGAAATTAGCGAATCAAATTATCGTCAACTTAAACATTGCAGCGATGTCCGAAGCACTTGTTCTTGCCGCAAAAGCAGGCATTGATGTGGAAAAAATGTATTATGCGATTCGCGGCGGCCTTGCTGGAAGCGCTGTACTCGATGCGAAAGTGCCCCTTATACTTGACCGAAATTTCATAGCCGGCGGACGAATTGATATTAATTTAAAAGACATCACAAACGTAATGGAAACAGCTCATGAGATTGGCGTTCCACTTCCGTTGTCTAGTCAGCTGCTGGAGATTTTCCATGCACTTAAAGTAGACGGCAAAGCGGGTGATGATCACGGAGGCATCGTTCAATATTATGAAAAACTAGCAAACGTTGAAGTAAGAAAGGGGTAGATAAAAGATGGCCTATTCAAACAACTTAAACGCAAATGACACATTTGCCAATCTGCCAGCAATTCCGGATGAAATAGTGGTAAATGATCTGCTCGCAAACGAACTGCAGGATTTCAATAAAAAAATCATCGTTCTGGATGATGATCCAACCGGTGTTCAAACGGTTCATGGTATTTCTGTTTATACAGACTGGTCGCCTGAGAGTATTAAGGCGGGTTTTGCCGAAGAGAATTCCATGTTTTTCATTTTAACAAATTCAAGAGGTTTTACCGCAGCTGAAACCGAACAAGCACATAAGGAAATCGCAACGGTAATTCAAGAAACTGCCGAAAAACAAAAGAAAGACTTCATCATCATCAGCCGTGGGGATTCAACACTACGCGGTCATTATCCACTTGAAACTGAAGTGCTGAAAAACACGGTGGAGGTTTATTCAGATGTAACGTTCGATGGAGAAGTTATTATGCCATTTTTCAAAGAAGGCGGCCGCTTTACATTTCAAAATGTTCATTATGTACAGGATGAAAAAGAATTAGTACCAGCCGGTGAAACTGAATTTGCGAAAGACCGGACATTCGGTTACGAATCTTCGCATCTTGGCGAATGGGCAGAAGAAAAATCAAATGGAGCTTTTAAAGCGTCAAATGCGGTGTATCTTTCGTTAGAGAGTATCCGAGGCCTTACCATTGACGACCTCGTTAATCAGCTAATGACAGTAAAAGATTTTAATAAGGTCATTGTCAATGCGGTTGAATATGTCGATGCGAAAGTCGTAGTGATCGCATTAATCCGGGCCATGAAAGCAGGGAAGCATTTTATGTTCCGGAGTGCGGCTGCCTTAACAAAAATTATTGGTGGCGTTAGTGACAAAGGGCTTTTGACGAAGGAAGAACTCATGAAAGAGCATACTGGAAATGGTGGGCTGATCATGATTGGCTCACATGTAAAAAAAACAACGGAGCAATTTGAAGCTCTTCAAACATGTAATTTCATTGATTTTATCGAATTCAATGTCCACCTCGTACTACATCCGGACAAGTTTGAATCAGAAATTCAGCGGGTCATCGAAACGAGCGAGCGTCTTATTCGTGAGGGTCAAACGGTCGCGGTATATACAAAACGGGAGCGGCTTGATCTTGGTGAAGACAAAAAAGAAGAAGAATTGAAGCTGTCAGTGAAGATTTCGAATGCTGTTACAAGCATAGTCAAGCATCTTGAAGTACGGCCAAGCTTCATTATCGCCAAAGGTGGAATTACTTCTAGTGATATTGGAACAAACGGCCTCAGTGTTAAGCGGGCGACGGTAGCCGGCCAAATCAAGCCGGGCATCCCGGTCTGGCTGACTGGAAACGAAAGTAAATTCCCAGGGATTCCCTACGTTATTTTCCCAGGGAATGTTGGATCAAAAACAACATTAAAAGAAGTAGCGGAGTTGCTGCATCAATAAAGTGGGCGGCACCTGCCGCTTACACTTACTGTAAGCGAATACAAAATGAAGGGCGGTACAGGCATGCTAGTCAATACGAAAGAAATTCTTTCCGCGGCACAAAAAGGGAGATACGGTGTCTCTGCGTTTAATGTGTATAATCTTGAAACTGTGCAGGCAGCGATTCACGTGGCGGAAGCAGAAAAGCAGCCGGTTATCATTGCTTTAGGAGAGCGGTATTTTGATACAGTTGATGTGGAAGGCTTTGCCGCATTGGTAAAAACACTCGCAGAGAAATCTTCCATTCCGGTTGCGCTTCACCTTGATCACGCATATGAAAAGGAATCGATTATTCGGGCGATCAGTTGCGGCTTTACGTCGGTCATGTATGATGGTTCAAGATATGATCTTGCGGAAAATATACGCTTTACAAAAGAAATCACGGAGATTGCACATATGGCAGGAGTCAGTGTGGAAGCGGAAATTGGGTCAGTTGCCCGCGGCGCTTTTTCAGATGAAGAAGAAGGAGACGGCACATTGACCGATCCACAGTCTGCTAAAAAGTTTGTAGAGGAAACAGACGTTGATTTTTTGGCGGCATCGATCGGAACAGTGCACGGAATGTATACGGGAAAACCGAATATAAATCTTGATCTTTTAGATCAAATTCGTCAATCGGTTGGCATTCCGCTTGTTCTTCACGGTGGATCTGGTACACCGGACGAGATTATGAAGCAGGCGGTTGCAAAAGGGATATGCAAAGTGAATGTAAATACGGAAGTATCACTTGCGGCCGCTTTCTATCTAAAGCAGGCTTATGAACAAGGCCAGCAGGGAGTTCATCTTTCTGACGTAATGGCGGGTATGCAAAAAGCAATGGAACCGGTCATGACAAAATTTGTCCGTTTGCTGCAAAATCAAGATGTGATATAGAGGAGGATGAAGGATGGATTCAATCTTTGGATTAAGTCATAACGTTAGTTTATTGTTATTTGCGGTCATTGCGATTGTCGGGTTAATTGTGTTAATTGCGAAGTTTAATATGAATCCGTTTGTTGCTCTTATTGTTGCTGCGTTGTTTATGGGATTGATTTCTGGTATGAAAATGCCTGATATTCTAACCGCTTTCCAGGAAGGGGTCGCCGGTGTACTAGGCTTCATCGCGATTGTCCTCGGTCTTGGTACGATGCTCGGGAAGATGATGGCCGAATCTGGCGGGGCAGAGCGTGTCGCCAGAACACTTGTGAAAGTATTCGGAGAGAAAAACGTTCACTGGGCCATGATGGTCGTTGCACTTATCTGTGGTATTCCAGTCTTTTTCCAGGTTGGAGTTGTACTGCTAATTCCGCTCGTATTTGTGATTGCAAAACACACAGGTACACCGCTTTTGAAAATTGGCCTTTCTTTAGTAGCAGGTCTTGCGGTTGTGCACAGCCTTGTCCCTCCACATCCTGCGGCGATGCTTGCAGTTGGGATTTTTGAAGCGAACTTAGGAAAAACGATTTTTCTTTCACTGCTTGTAGCATTGCCTGCTGCTGCGCTAGCCGGTCCAATTTACGGTTCTTATATTTCGAAGAAAATAAAGGTTGAGCCAACAGGAGAACTTGTTGAACAGTTAACGGAGTCGAAGCATAAAGACCTGCCAGGCTTTGGGATTACTATTTTTACGATTTTGCTGCCAGTTATTTTGATGCTGTTCGCAACCATTGTTGATTTGCGATACCCAGCTGAAAACTCGTTCCGTCAAGTTGTTGATTTTATTGGAAGCCCTGTAGTCGCACTATTAATCTCGCTCCTCTTTTCTTTCTATTCCTTCGGGTTTGCCCGAGGATCTAGCGGGAAAGACATATTGAAGTTTACGAACGAATGCTTAGGACCTGTTGCGTCGATCGTCCTCTTAATCGGTGCGGGCGGCGGTTTTAACAAAGTACTAACGGCGAGCGGAGTCGGTGAAGCAATTGCTGAACTAGCGACGGCTGCACACCTTTCACCGATTGTACTGGCATTCATGATTGCCGGTTTAATCCGCGCTGCAGTGGGTTCCGCCACAGTCGCCATGACGACTGCTGCTGGAATAGTTGCGCCAATCGCGGCACTTACGCCAGGGGTAAGCCCAGAATTGCTTGTACTAGCTACTGGAGCTGGTTCGATCATGCTGTCTCATGTAAATGACTCCGGATTCTGGCTCATTAAGGAATTCTTCAACATGTCGGTCATACAAACATTAAAAACATGGACCGTCATGGAAACTATTTTGGCCTTTGCGGCTTTTGGAATGGTGTTAATATTAGATTTATTTATTTAATAGGAAAAACCGCAGAAAAAGAATTTCTTCTCTGCGGTTTTTTTCTAATAGAGGTATCGTCTCATCGCCATCAAGTTAAGGTGAATTTGTACCTAAAATGACGTAAATGCTACTCTTTCTGTAGAATTATATAGAAAGGGTGGCATTTTTTTGAATTGTTCTCTTTTGGATGAAATACATCTACTTTCCAAGAATTACAACGTTCCTTTACTTCAATAACAGGGGTTGCTGCGGCAGCCTTTTTCTTATGGAACTAAAGGGGCAGGTTAGCTGAATAGGTTAATTATCAACTCTAAAGGATTTATGGTAATATTTAGGTATTATTGAATTGGTGGTGAAATAAATGGAACCTAAATGGCTTGAATGGGCGAAACAACTCCAATCCATTGCACAGGCGGGATTAACTTATTCGAAAGATGTATATGACTTGGAAAGATTTGAATTGATAAGAAATATAAGCGTTGAAATATTATCGCATCAAACAGATATGAACAAGACAGTAATAAAAGATCTGTTTGCCAATGAAACTGGTTATGCGACTCCTAAAGTAGATATTAGGTCAGTTGTCTTTAGTTATAATAAGATTTTAATGGTTAGAGAAAACACTGATGGAAATTGGTCTTTACCAGGAGGTTGGGGCGACATAGGATTAACTCCCAGTGAAGTTGCAGTCAAAGAAGTAAAGGAAGAATCAGGGTTTGATGTTAAAGCAATTAAATTGTTAGGTGTCCTTGATAAGAAGTGTCATCCACACCCTCCTTCACTTTATCACGTTTATAAAATATTTATCCTATGTGAAATAATTGGTGGACAACCTAAAGAAGGAATAGAAACGATTGCAGTTGAGTTTTTTGCTGAAAATGAACTACCATCATTATCAATAACTAGAAATACAGAATCACAAATTGAATTGGCTTTTAAACATTTACATAATCCACAAGAACCTGTCTATTTTGATTGATTTTTCAAATGGGTGTGCCCCCAGTTAAAGAACTAACGGGTGCTTTACTTCAATAAGGGAGTTGCCTCAGCAGTTCTTTTTCTTATGAGGTAAAGGGGCAGGTTTGCAGAAGGAAATATGCGAAAATCATACAAATTATATATTGATATAAAGCTATAAGATACAAAAATTCAAGGAGGTGCTTGTATGGAAAGAACTATACTTTATACAATAGAACCCCCTGAAAATTTTAAGCAATTACTAACCTTATATGATTCTTTAGGATGGAATTCACTTAAATTAACAGTTAATGATTTGAAACAAATGTGCAATCAAAGTTGGTATGCAATTTATGCTTTTGATGAACAACAGTTAGTGGGTATGGGACGTGTTATTTCAGATGGTGTGATTACTGGAATTGTATGTGGAGTGTGTGTACTACCGAGCTACCAGTCCAAAGGAATCGGCAAAGAAATGTTGAAGCGAATAATTGAACATTGTGAGCAAAATCGAGTAATTCCTCAACTTATGTGTGTAGAAAGTTTGAAATCATATTATGAAACTTTTGGATTTGAGAAGTTTACCATTGGTATGACAAAGAATATAAATCGATAAATTTAATTTATTGTCTAATTAACGGATGTTTAGTTCAATAAGGAAGTTTGCTGAGGCAGCCTTTTTCTTAATGAACTAAAGGGGCAGGATAGCTCCACAAGCACAGTGTATTCGTACTGCGACATAGCAAAATAACAGCTACTGATGTTTTTTTGTTTCTTTTTTTTAAGTTTGTAAAATTATAAATAGGGATAGTTCAATCACTATCCCTAACATTACATATGATTTCGATTAACGAGTTCTTCCGCCTAATTGTTGTTCAGCCATTTGCACTAAACGTTTTGTAATTTCTCCACCAACAGATCCGTTTGCACGAGATGTTGTATCAGCGCCAAGTGTAACACCGAATTCACTAGCGATTTCGTATTTCATTTGTTCTAGAGCTTGCTCTGCACCATTAACTACTATTTGATTACTGTTGTTATTTCTAGCCATGTTGTCAGCTCCTATGAATGTAATGTGTTGCTAGTCATAGAATTATGGATTGCATTTCAGGTGGAACGTGATCCATAGTTTATTTCGATTGAAGGAGAAAATTTTAAGGCAGCACGAAAAGAGAGATTTTTTCACCCTTAAATCGGATTTCGAACCCTTCCAAGTCCTCTGAATGAGGGCTCTTCGCTTCACAGTTTGTGTCAACTCTACAATTTGTTTTATAGAACTAACGGGGCAGGTTAGTACAACAAGCGAATTATATTCGTACTGTGTATTAAGTTTGTTTTTTGGGATAGCCTTCAATTGTAAACAATAAGTGGCCTCTTTTATTTGTTCAAAAATCAACATTTCTTTAGCCAGAACTTATTGGGGGAAGGGATTTTTTCCTGCTTTTTTGTTCGTATATAATGAATGTTAAGGAGAGATTTTTCTTATGAGTACAATTAATTCGTGATAGAGGGCTCGTTAAATGGCAAGCAGCATTAATAATGCCAGAACATAAAGCTTTAAATAAATTTCTTAAATAAAAAAATACCAGGTTGAAGAGTCTTAAAATAACATTCATTATGCAATGAAATATCATTTACCGATAAGTTTTAGATTATATAAAGAGGGAAATACACATGATTTGTATGGATATTGTGTGTACATACACCCTGACACGAAAGAATTACGTATTCAAAGAAAAATAGTTCCTTTGAATATATTCAGTTTGATGAAGTTATCGATGTGATCATAGAGGATTAAAAAAGCCCTTCTCATAATCGAGAGGAGCTTTTGAATTTTTTGTTTAGGCTCAGCTAAAACTTTATAATAAGACGTTTCTCTTTCTTATCGGAAGCAATAAGTATTAATCTATATTTGCAAACATGGCTAGATCCTCTTTATTACCAATCATCAGTAACATATCTCCTTCGTGGATAACCTGATCGGGAGATGGAGAGATAATAATCTCACCCTTACTAATGATAGCAATAGCACTTATATTATATTTTGCACGTAAATCAAGCTCCCTGAGACTTTTTTCTTTCATGCTCACAGGAATCATGATTTCCTCAATATTGTATTCTTTAGAGAGTTCTATATAATTCAACATATTAGGGGATAGGAGTTGATTAGCCACCCGTTCACCCATATCTCTTTCCGGGTAGATAACCCAATCAGCGCCTACTTTATTTAACACCTGTCCGTGGTTTTTATTAAGAGCTTTTGCTATAACCTTTTTTATCCCTAATTCCTTTAAGAGCAATGTAGTTAAAATACTTGATTGCATATCATTTCCTATGGCTACGATTACACAATCGAAATTACGGATTCCGATGGATTTTAATGTCTCTTCTTCAGTGGTATCCGCCATGACTGCATGGGTAACGCTCAATTCTGCATCCTCGACTCTCTCCTCATTAATATCAATTCCCAAGACCTCTTGTCCTGCTGTATGTAACCTAAGAGCTACACTCGTTCCGAATCTTCCTAAACCAATAACAGCATATTGTCGTTTAGACATTCATTTACACCCCCTTCATTTATTATTAACCAATCATGATTTTGCCTTTTGGATGACGGAAGGGATCTGGTTTACGCCTCATGGCAATGGCAAAAGCAATAGTCAAAGGCCCCAATCTACCTGCAAACATAGTGAAAATAATGAGTATTCGGCCGATAGGAGATAATTCTGGGGTTAAACCCATTGAAAGACCTACGGTAGCAAATGCCGAAGTAGCTTCAAATAATATCATTAAGAAATCTCTACCATTTTCTGTGATGGTCAGCAATATGGAAATGGTTAATACTAAAAATAACCCAATTATAGTAACTGTTAATGCTTTAAATATTGTTTCAATAACAATGCGGCGACGAAATAAAACTACATCTTCTTTTCCTTTAATCTGAGTCCAAGCAGTTCCTATAAGGGTGGCTAATGTAGTGGTTTTAATTCCGCCACCAGTCGAGCCTGGAGAAGCCCCAACGAACATTAAGAAGATGATAAGCAACAAACTTGGTTGTGTTAAGTCAGGAATGTTTAAAGTATTAGCTCCTGCTGTCCTCGGAGTAACTGATTGAAACAAGGAAGACAATACTTTTCCAGCGTAAGATAAAGGCTGTAACGTTTTGGCATTTCCATATTCAAATATGAATATTAAAATGGCCCCTCCTATTGTTAGAATTAAGCTAGTCATCAATACAACTTTGGTATGAACGGATAACCGATGGGTATCATGGTATTCGTATAGTTCATTCATAACGATAAAACCAATTCCACCTAATGTTATTAGGGCAGCTACAGTAAGGGTTACGATAGGATCTTCTGCATAAGGTGTTAGACTCCTAAACTCTCCCATTAAATCAAAACCCGCATTATTGAAGTTAGATATCGAATGAAAAACGCCATAATAGGTTGCTTTACCAATTGGCATATCGAAAGAAAAACGAATAGATAATATAACGGCACCTAGGATTTCAATGACAGCAGTGAATATCAAAATCCTTTTTACTAACCTAACTACACCTGCCATAGAGAAGTTATTTAAGGATTCTTGTAGCAATAATCTGCTTTTTAATGAGATTCTTTTACCTAATAAGAAGAAGAAAAATGTTGCAAATGTCATAAAGCCTAGGCCACCCACCTGAATGAGTGATAAAATTACTAACTCTCCAAACTTGGTAAATGTCGTTTCTGTATCAACTACGACAAGTCCTGTTACGCATGTAGCAGAGGTAGAGGTAAATAAAGCATTTAGAAAAGAAAGACCATTCCCATCTTCAGTGGAGATTGGGAGAGTTAACAAATATGAACCAATAAGTATCAAGGCGGCAAAGCCCATTACAAGAATTTTTGGTGGATCTAAAAATTCTATTGATTTTTTCAAATTAATCATCATCCTAACTGTAAATTAGTTATTAGGGGTACGAAAAAAACAAAAATGTACATTTGAACGGTGAAATGTGAATATTGCCAAAGGAAAAGGAGGGCCTTCTGTTAGATACTCTGTTTCTACAAATTGACCCAAAACAAACATTAGAGACTATTTGACATTTGGTTAGTATTTCACCTGTGCTTCATTCCATTCTCCTTTAATGTAGATAACTCTGAACATTACTGAAACTACGGTTCCATTCGGAAACAAAAGTAGACCAACGTTTTCTTTTCCCATGTATGCAGTAATAATTTGGTGTCTACCCAAATCCGGCGGTTTATAATCACGCGTAGATACAGGTGATTTGTCATTGATGCTTGAGTTGGAAAGTACCGATTTAGGCATTGATCTAGTAACGTCCAAAGGGCGGCACAATATATTCTTCATAACCCATCGAGTTACTGACTCGTACCTTCTTGCTTTATCGTAGAAACGTAGTTATTTAACCTATCCGTTTTCCTGAGTTTTAATCCTTTTTTTACATGAAATTCATTTACAATTGCTGTACACAGGAGTATTATAATCACAGTTTCAATTTCTAAATCGCTGAAACCATAGGTACGGGGGAACCATTTTTGTGGGGTGTTACTATACCCAAGGGGTGAATCCTTTAAAGGTAGGGCTACTCAAGGTCCGAATCCGACAGCTAACCTCGTAAGCGTTAAATGAGAAGGAAGGTGGAGCTTGTGACACACGAAAAGTGATGTGCCTACAGGTCTATTCTGTAGGCACTTTTTTATATTCATTTAAAATTTTATTGCTCTTTTGAGTAAATACTGTATGTACAGGTAAATATTAACTCATAAAAACTATTAGGGTGGTTTGGAATAATGATTTCACTTATAAAAAGGATGTTAATTGGGCGACCTCTGAAATCCAATGAATTAGGAGAACAGAGATTAAACAAAAAGAAAGCATTAGCAATCCTTTCTTCTGATGCTCTATCATCAGTGGCATATGGTCCTGAACAAATTTTGATAGTATTGATTACGGTAGGTGCAGCAGCATTTTGGTATTCAATTCCTATAGCAGTTGGTGTATTAATTCTTTTAACAGCTCTCATATTGTCTTATAGACAAATCATTTTTGCATATCCTCATGGCGGTGGTGCGTATGTGGTTTCAAAGAGCAATTTAGGTGTAAATCCTGGTTTAATAGCTGGAGGTTCCCTATTGGTAGACTACATACTAACTGTTGCTGTAAGTGTGTCTGCTGGGACTGATGCTTTAACATCTGCCTTTCCCACTTTACACAACTTTAATGTGGAAATTGCTATCTTATTTGTCATTTTTATTACAATTTTGAATTTAAGAGGAGTAACGGAGTCTGCTTCAATATTAGCCTACCCCGTTTACTTATTCGTTTTAGCGTTGTTAATTTTAATTGGTGTGGGTATTTTTAATATTCTAACTGGAGGAGTTTCGCCTGAATTGCACACCCAAATAGGTACACCTGTGACGGGAATCAGTTTGTTTATTCTTTTAAGGGCGTTTGCTTCAGGAAGTTCCGCCTTAACAGGGGTGGAAGCCATATCGAATGCCATTCCTAACTTTAAAGACCCAGCACCTAATAATGCTGCTAAAACATTAATGGCGATGGGAGCTTTGCTTGCCATACTATTTTCAGGAATTGTATTTTTAGCCTATTATTATGGTATTACTCCAAGTGGAGAGGTAACCGTTGTTTCCCAAATTGCCGAAGAAACCTTCGGGCGGAATTTCATGTACTTCTTTATACAAGGAACCACAGCATTGATATTAATCCTTGCTGCGAACACTGGTTATTCTGCTTTTCCATTGTTGGCAGTAAATCTTGCAAAGGATAAGTTTATTCCAAGGGCGTTTCTAATGAGAGGAGACCGATTAGGATATTCTAATGGGATTATCATACTTGGAATTGCTTCAATCATTTTAATCCTTGCTTTCCAGGCAGAAACGGAGCATCTTATCCCACTTTACGCAGTTGGTGTATTTGTTCCATTTACTTTATCTCAATCGGGCATGATGGTTAAATGGTTACGAGAGAAGCCGCATGGGTGGGTACCAAAATTCATTATTAATACTACGGGCGCCGTTATTAGCTTAACCGTCACATTAATATTCTTTTTAACAAAATTCTCACAGGTTTGGTCAATCTTAATCTTTCTACCTATCATTGTCTTTGTCTTTCATAGAATTAGAATGCATTATGAAGCTGTTGGAGACCAACTTAGGCTTACAACTTGTGAACCATCTGCGACCATTGACGGTAATGTTATGATAGTGCCTGTTGCTGGCATGACTCATGTTGTAGAGAATACCTTAAATTATGCTAAATCGCTTTCTCCGCAACAAATGATTGCAGTGTATGTTGCATTCGAAAGAGAAGACGAGAAGAAATTTGAAGAAAAATGGAAGAA
The DNA here is from genome assembly GCF_900156045.1 of Peribacillus simplex. Taxonomy (GTDB): domain Bacteria; phylum Bacillota; class Bacilli; order Bacillales; family DSM-1321; genus Peribacillus; species Peribacillus simplex_D. The sequence goes on from NZ_FTMX01000009.1 coordinate 147,774, forward strand.
ATGGCAACCTGAAGTAAGACTGGTGACACTACACTCTCATTACAGAAGTATCATCAACCCACTTACAAAATTTGTTGATACTGTAGAGAATAAAGCAAGGGAAGGGAATTATCGGGTAACTGTAGTTATTCCACAATTTATTCCCAAAAAAGGCTGGCACAATATACTTCACAATCAATCAAGTTTTCTTATTCGAGCCTTCTTACTGTTTCGAAGAGACGTGGTTGTAGCAACTGTACCTTATCATTTGAAAAAATAAGGACTTGATATAATTGTACTTCTTAATGCTATAGGTAATTACCAGAGCTGTTAAGAAGCACTTCTTATAGAACTAACGGGTGCGTTAGCTGAAGATCGGAGCTGTCTTTAAGGCAGCTTTTTCTTTATGCAACTATCGGGGCTGGTTAGGGAGCATTCGATAGATATAGCTATCATACTGAGGGAGTTGAACACTATTAAAACTAAAATTGTTCAAATGATGAAATATTTTGCTACTTCTAGCATCATTATTTACCATTGACATTTGTTTTGAAAAAGATTAACATGAAATCAACTTCACATGAAGTTAACTTCATGTTAAATAAACTTCACTCCAGGTGAATAAGTTGGTTAGGAGAGGTATGATTGAAAAATCTATTCATACAGCGTTTTTTAGTCTCAACTGTGATAATTATATTGGGAATCATTCAAATAATTCTCGATACATCACTAAGATTAAATTTTGGTTATATCATAGTATTCCTAGGTGGAATAATTTTGTTGTACTCAACAATTTCTTACATTACATCCCGTAAGAATAAATCACTAGAAAAGGAATTAGCGAAGGAGTACGACGAAAGAGATGCTTTAATTGATGGGAAAGTTGCTCGCTTTTCCTTGCATATTCTTATGTGCGAAATTTTTATTCTTATGTTTATAACTAATTTTGTCGTTATCCCAACAAATACTGCATTATTTGTTGTCTTAGTATCATTAATGATTAGTCAAATTGGGTCTAGAAAGTATTACAATCTTGTCCTTTAATTCGGAGGATATATGAAAAATAGAGTAAAAGAATTGCGAATAGAAAATGGAATAACGCAACAACAATTAGCTGATAAAGTAAGTGTATCTTCAAGAACAATCATCTCATTAGAAAAACAAAAGTATAATCCATCTGTGCTACTTGCGTATAAAATAGCTTCAGTTTTTAATTTATCAATTGAAGAAACTTTTATTTTTGATGAGGATGACAAATAATACTTCTCACCAAGATGCACATATTAAACAAACAACGGAGGAACATAAATGCTTATTGTATTATTTATTTTTGGGGCTGTTTTAATGGTTTGGGGTATTTATCGTATGAAAACAGATGATGGCTTATTTGGAAAAAACCAAAAGAGTAAAAACATATTCAATTTACTGCTAATGGGAGAAGCTTCAGGATTAGGGCAATTTTTGAGTGGAATTCTGTGTATTATTATAGGGATTATCGTATTTATTTTGAATAAGTAATATATAAGAATTTTCAATTTTCCACTGAAATATTGTGAATGAAATCACTTAAACAAACAGGTGCGTTAGCTGAAGATACGGGGCAGGTTAGTTTAATAAGAAATTTATAAAATCCATGCATTTCCGTCAAATAAAGTTTCTTATAGTCAATAGGATACAGTCTACACAAAAATGCCATCCATACAATAAAGCGTATGAATGGCATTTATTATGTGTAAAGAATATTAGTGATTTTTTGTGTTAGATAGTTGATCTTGGGTTCCATTAGATCATCATTCACTTTTAATACGTGTTGCGGAAGAAATAGTTGAACCTTTTGTAAGTGATAAAAATCACGCAGTGCTTGATCAATTGTCAGTTGATTTGTCATTAAATATTTCGGATCAAATAATGTATTAAATAAATGATTTTGTAAGATTATGATGGTTGGATTAATTTTGTTGAACACATTCTGCTCCATCCCTTTTGTATAATATGCTTTTAGCTGTTCATTTCTTTTATTTAGTTCAACCGTAAGCTTTACATATATATCAGGATATGTGTTTTTAAGCTCTTGTAAAAATTCATCGGTAATAAGCAGTGCTAATGAAACCGATTGTTCAAAGTGTTGCTGGAATCCATTATAAAAATTAAATTCCTGCTCCGTATTTTCCATTCCCTTTATATACGTAATCAGACCATCCGTAAATCGCCCAATAATTTCTTCTTTATTTGAAAAGTATTTATATAAAGTCGCTCGACTAACATCCATAAGTTTAGCGATGTCTTCCATTTTTAAATGTTGAAAACCACTTTTTCGGATTTTACCAATCAGTTTAAAAATCAATTTATCTTGCATTTCTCTACGTTTCAATAATAGTACTTCTTCATGTTCCATCTGTAAGCCTCCTCAATATATTTAGTATAACAAAAAATAATTTCTAACACACAATAGACAAAAAATACACTTTTTGTCTATTGTGTGTTATGTTGTGTTTGTAATTTAAATTTTCACGAGGAGTGAACGATATGAAAAAAATAAAACTTGGTAATACAGATTTAGAAATTTCAGCAATGGGACTTGGTATGATGGGGATGTCGCCAGGTGTTTACGGTGAAATTAACGATGAGGAATCAATCAAAACTATCCACCGTGCATTAGAGCTAGGCATCAATTTACTAGATACAGCAGATACGTATGGCAACGGGCATAACGAGCAGCTATTAGGAAAAGCGTTAGCAGGGAGACGTGATCAAGCAATTGTTGCAACAAAATTTGGCTTCGGTCCAAATTGGCAATTTGTAGGTGGTCATCCGGACTATGTGAAAAAAGCCGTTGATGAAAGCTTAATGCGTTTAAATTTAGATTATATAGATATTTACTATCAGCACCGCGTTGATCCAAATGTACCGATTGAGGAAACAGTTGGTGCGATGGCAGATTTAGTACAAGCAGGTAAAGTACTTTATTTAGGACTATCTGAAGCAAATTCTGAACAAATCCATCGTGCTAACACAGTACATCCGATGGCAGCTTTACAAACTGAATATTCATTATGGAGCCGAGATATTGAAGCGGATATTTTACCGACAGTTCGTGAATTAGGAATGACACACGTTGCATATAGTCCACTGAGCCGTGGCTTTATTTCTGGTCAATTACGCAAATATGAAGACCTTGCACCAGACGATATGCGCCGTTTTTTACCACGCTTCCAAAAAGAAAACTTCCAGAAAAACGTGGATATTGTTACGAAACTTGAAGAAATGGCAAGAGAAAAAGGCATGAGTGTACCACAACTTGCAATCGCTTGGACAATGGCTAAAGGTGCTGTACCAATTCCAGGTACAAAGCGTGTGAAATATTTAGAAGAAAACGTTAAAGCTGCAGAAATCGAATTAACAGATGAAGACTTAGCTCGATTAGATAAGGTTAGTCCTGAAAGTGCAGTAAACGGCACCCGTTATTAAAATTAGCAAGTCCTATTAAGGAATGATATTTTTCTTTAATTCTCATCTTGTAGCTTTTAAAAAAAGTTTGATAAAAAACATCTCTCTTCTATGTAATCTTTGATGAGATGTTTTTTATAGGATAATTTTGTTGGGATTATTAGAAAGATTGTGAAAAAAAGCACTTAAACTAACGAATAGGTAAGAGGACCACAAATTAGACATATTAAAAATGTGTGGTCCTTTTAATATCAAAGGTCAAACTCACCTTACCAAAATATAACATGTGATCGTATCAATCTGGATATTTTGAATTTGCTATCTATACACATTCAATTATTTCTCTTTTTGTATGTCTTCCCAAGGTTCAAATGAAAAGGGAATTCCAATCATTTTAGCAGTCAATTCATCATAGGAAACTAAATCTTTTTTTGACAACTCCTTTAAGGAACGTTTCCCCATCGCTCTTAATGCCATTTTCATTTCTTCTATACTTGCTGTAAAGAATTTCTCTGCTGCTTTTACTCCATCTTCTATCTTAAATTGATCCTTGAATTTACCTTGATTCCAAACAACTTGTGTAGGTGGTTCAAAGGGAAGAGCATTCAATGCTTGACTATGTGAGACAGCAAATAATATGGCAGATCCTACATAAACAGCATCAGCACCGAGTGCAAGTACTTTTAAAAAGTGCCCAGGTACTAATAGCCCTCCTGAGACAATTAAACTAATTTGTCCCTTCATCTTTCTCTTTTCTAAATGATTAACAGCCCGGACAACTGCATGCAATGTTGGTATTCCCATGTCATCGGATAAAATGGGGGGGGCACCGTGTGTGGCTGCTTGGCCGCCGTCAATCGTAATGAAATCAACACCGAGTTCAATTAAATGATCTATATCATCTTCGATTTTTCCACCTGCCCCCATTTTTACACCAATGGGAACACCACCAGTTATGCTCCGAAGTTCATTAACAAGGTTTTTAATATCTTTCAATGTTTGATTTTCAAAAAAATGTTCAAAAATGACTCCATCCTCATTTTCTTTAAGCCCCATCACTTCACGAGCCCGACCTGTTAAATTTTCGGGTGAAATTTTTCCACCCATCCCAGCTAGTGCGCCCTGTCCGAACTTAATTTCAATCATGTCGGCACGCTTAATAAGCTCTTCTTCCTTTGACCATTCTGTTTTTGAAAACTGTAAAATATATTTTCCTGCTTTATCTAATTCTTCGGGTATTACTCCGCCTTCTCCGGAATTAATCGCGGTTCCTACGTTTTTTGCTGCTTCTGCCAAAGATAGCCTTGTTTGTTCACTAAGTGCAATACCATAGGCCATCCCTGTAATCATAAGAGGAATTTTTATTTTCATTGGTTTTTTTGCTTTTGGTCCAATGGTCACCTTAACATCAACGTCTTCTTCACCATCAATAGGAAATGGTGTCGTTTGTGCAGGGATAAAGGTAATGGGATCCAAATGCGGCCATTTTTTTGAAGAGCCAAGTGGTCGATGCAGGACGTCGCCTGTTTCTGCACGTAAGCTATTTTCAAGCATATTTTGAACGCCCATATGCCTTAGTCCTGGCATCAACTCCATAATATTTTCTTGATAGCTGTCGGTTAAAATGATTTTCCCCATTTTCTTAACTAAACGTTTCATTATCCAACGCCAACCAATAAGCATGAATAAAAATAGGACAAATATTATTGCAACCATTACAAAAGATAAATACGATAGGATGTTCGACATATTCACTTCTCCACTATCAAATTAATTTAACACCTCAATATTATTACTGTTTCCTGAAAAGGAAAGTTTTGTTATTTTATAAAGATATCACTCACAACTTTATAGGGTGAAAGCCAATGCAGAGAGCAATTGAAAATACAAGCAACATCAAATGATTTTCTGAGTTTTTTTCAGCCCTTAACTAAGTAGATATAAAGGAGATACTTTTCATGAACTTACTAGATGATAACGCTCACCGTCCTTGGCCAATACCTTCAAATAAGTGGATTATGCGACAATCTTGGAGAAATCTCTTGTTTATCCATTGGCCTATTCCAGCTGAAACACTAAGGCCGCATATTCCTCCTCATTTAGAAATTGACACCTTTGATGGATATGCCTGGTTGGGAGTTATTCTCTTCGTTATGGAGGGAATTTATCCTCGTGGATTGCCATCTGTATCACTAACCCCTAAATTTTCAGAAATCAATGTAAGGACATATGTTCAATGTGATGGTAAACCCGGTATCTTTTTCATGTCTCTTGACGTTGAGGACTGGACTTCCTATACAATAGCCAAGAAATGGTTTCGTTTGCCCTATTATTCTGCACAAATTTATTTAGAAAAAAAAGGAAAAACCTTTCATTGTCAAAGTATTCGTAAAGGAAAAACAAATACTCCAATTAGATTTAATGCAAAGTACGCTCCAATACCAGAAGTTCATTTTCCTAAAAAAGGAACTTTAGACCATTGGCTCACAGAGAGATATTGCTTGTATAGTACGGATAATGGAGTCAATATCTATTGCGGAGAAATACACCACCGTCCTTGGCCGCTACAAAAAGTAGAAGTAGGGATATGTACGAATACACTTTTTACTCCCTTTAATTTTGACCTTACTGAAGTCAAACCGCTGTTTCATTTCTCTAAAGGTGTTGATACACTTATATGGAATATTAAGAAAACACGGTTCTAGTGTAAAAAGATTCCTTTTAAATTCGGGGATTAAGAAACTTCACTTAATTTATCCCTCACATCTAAAACTTAAATGTGATCGGAATGCAAATAAAAAAGAATCCATTTTATTTAATGAGTAATCCCCTAATGGTCGTTTAAATATTATAAAATAACACATATCGTGTAAGTAATTTTGAACCCCACCGCAAAATTCATAAAAATCATTAAATATTGTCTGAGGTATTTTTAATCAAACTTTATTTGAATTCAACACTTAGCTTAAGATCGGAGTTGACTTTAAGGCAGCTTTATTTAACTATCGGGTGCTTTACTTCAATTAGTGAAGTTGCTGAGGGTATTCAACAATTCTGCCCCGTTAGCACTATAAAAAAGCTGCCAAAATGGGATATGTTTTTTACTTATCTTAAAAAGAAATAAATGGTTTGTTTATATAGAAATAATGGGGAAAATTAATTATTCAATTGTAGATGTTTTTTCACAAGGAAAATATACAGGAAATCAACTTGCTGTTTTTTACTGGTAAGTAAGTGAGGAGGGGAAAACAATGAATCCAGTTGTTGGTCTGGATGTGGCAAAAGGAGAGAGTCAAGTTCAGGCATTTTTAGATCAATCTAAACCGTATGGGACGAGCTTTTCAATGAAGCACATCAAAGAGGAATTAGATCATTTTTTTTTGTCTTTTTAAAAGAGGTTGAAGAGGTGAAAAGGCAGATGCCTATGTCATTTTAGAATCTACAGGGCATTACCATACTCCTGTTATTCAATACTTGGAGGAAGAAGGAATTCTATATATCTTACTAAATCCGATTAATTCTTATCAGGCAAAGAAGACCAGTTTACGGAAGGTAAAAACAGACGCTATCGATGCGTACCAGTTGTGTGTGCTGACAAAGAGGATTTTGAACCTCATAAAATTAGAGGAATTCAGCTATTAGACCTTCGGAATCTGTCAAGACAACAGGAAATCGTAACGAATATGTATGTGGAAGCTAAACTTCAGTTTCACACATTTTAGATCAAGTGTTTCCTGAATACCGGAAGGTTTTTGGGGATCTATATTCAAGGGTTTCTTTATTGATATTAAAGGGATATCCCATTTCAGAGGCGATATTAACAGCCGGGGAAAGTAAGCTAGCAGAGAGTGTTATAGAGTTCTGTTTATTTTTGAAAAAGCGTATGAACCGTCCGAAAGTGAACAGCTATTTTAAGTGAAATGGTGATGAAAACAGTTGAGAGCAAAGAGTATAAAAAGTTAGCAGAAAAAGAGAATATTATTGCTATCGATGCAAACATGAATAAAAATAAAGGTGGAATGTTCCCCTACTATTTTGGAGTAAGTGTCCGTACTGATATACAAACCTATCTGTTTGCTTGCAGTAATGAACAATGCTCAGAAATGGAAAGCGCAGGAACGACTTATTCCATATATCAAGACGAAGAACTCCGAATTCCATTTGAAAAATAGAGAAAAGCCAAAAAATAACTGAAATCAAAGAAAGCCTACTTCCTTAAATAGCAAGGATCGTAGGCTTTCTTTATTCTTAGGTGTTTAAATTACAATTTTAAAGTTAAACTCCATTTTGTTCCAAAGATAATTAAAACGGTTTTTAATTCTGGCGTACGTTTTACTTGCTTCCGTCATAGTCTATTTTTTTACAACATAGAGTATATTTCTTCTTATGCGAGAAATGATAAATCTGAGAGAAGGGTGGGGCGGTTCATATTTTTTTCTCCGGTTTATTTAAATGGAAACGTTATTCAAAATACCAGCAAACAAACCAAAATGTTTATTCAGAAAAACTTAGTTCGATAGATCATTATCCGCTGTATCCTGATTTATCGATGAATATACAAGTACTTCAGCAGATGTTTCACCATGCTCCGGATTTGGTGATTCGCCACTTCGAATTCGCCGGAATGGGAACAAAGGCAGCTTTAGTATACGTAGATGGTTTAACAGATAAAAATTCAATAAGCAATAACGTTCTGAGTGCCGTGATGCAATCCTCTTTCGACCCAAAGAAGGGATTGCCTACCACTGTAGGGGATGTTGAACACGTCCATTCATGGAAATCCATTGAAAATGCACTTTTTGCAGGTGACAGCGCCTTATTCATCAAGGGGAAACTAAAGCGTTTCTTTTGGATACAAAAGGCTGGCCTCAAAGAGCGATTGAAGATCCGAAGTTAGAAACATCACTGAAAGGTGCCCACCAGGGATTTGTAGAGACCGGAAGTCAGAATGTAGCAATGTTGCGAAGGTATATTCCTAACCGAGAATTGATCATAAAGGAACTTACAGTCGGTGTTCGCGGAAAGTCAAAGGTCTTTATCGTTTATTTGGGAGATGTTGCTAG
>NZ_FTMX01000004.1 GCF_900156045.1 Peribacillus simplex
GAAATGGCGCTGACCGTATCATTTTTCAACACATCATCAGTCGCAACCGATTGAGCGAAATCATAAGACTTTGTTAAAATATTCACTAACTCAGTCAGTTTTGGTAACTGCTCGACTAAAGTGTTCAATGATTCCTGTACCTCGGGCTTTAAAAGCTGATCAAGGATATCCAATTGTTCTTGGTTTGCAGAAATATTAAGTGTTTCATGTTCAGGTTTTGAGACTACATCTACCATATCTAATTCCCCTTTAAACTTAATTATTTTGATTAATGTGTTTTCCGCCGATACTACTAATCATACGACTCTAACCTCTTAATTTCAAATATTTCTTTTGTGATACGAATATAATTTTTATAGTTATTATTAACAGTTATTAGGTGGATTTTGTGATTTCTCTTAATATTCCAAAAAAACATTAAGATTATTCTGGTTATAATACCTTAAATAAAGAGACATTCTATAAGATTACGTTGGGATTCACCGCATTTCCTATAATAATAGGGGGCATGATTGCCGGCTATCGGCAGAATATGTAGACATCTTTTGTTTTGAATATATGTTTGGTTTGCTATAATGTCCATAATCTTTGAATATGCCATGGCTGAATGTGACCCAGGAATATTTTATCTGATTTAGGGTAAAGAATATTATCGGAATTGGAGATGATGCCCTTGGTAGAACGCAGGATATTAAAGATCCGTGGTGAGAATATCGAAATATCCTCCAGGTATAATGAAAAATATAGTAAATGGAATTGTACAGCCAAAATTCCCAATAGTTCCATCATTGCTTATTGTCGTGATAAGAATAGGCTTCGTGCTGAGACAGTTTCTATGAGCAGGTTATTAATTACTTATGATGACTATAAAGTTGTTTGAGATGTAATGGGATAATTCATAAATAGGAAAAAGGCGCATAACCTAGAAGATGATGGTTGGGCGCCTTTTTCATTGTATAAAGAAGAAGGAATAATGCTAAGTTTCATCATCGTCTCCCTATATATCTTCGAAAATTCCTGATTTATCTCCGATTTATACGATTTATCGATTTTTCGACAAAAACTCTATATAAAAAAGCTATCTTCATATTGAAATGCAACGAAATTGTCAAAAAAAATATCAGAAAATACTGATAAGGATAGTAAAATTATGTTAATATATTTAAAAAAAGTATTATTTTCTAAGTAATAATAATTTATTTTTCAACAATCTCCATAAATGGAGTGTAGGGCCTGACCTTTTTATAAACAGTAATTAGCAGGCATACAGAATAAGTTTATCAATTGATTTTACTACAATAAACTGAAATGGAGTGATAGAATGGTTAATATTACAGGATATGGCAAAGCGACACAAGAAGCAGTGAGTAATTTTCAGGAATTTGTGGGTTTTGAGATCCCTGCAGATTATAAACAATTTCTCCTTACGCATAATGGCGGTACAACTGCGGTTCAAAACAGTAAGTTTTATGTAGATGCATTAGACACGCTCGTTTGCTTAAATATACTATATGGATTAGAGCTTCAAGATAAAGAACTGGATTTACAGAAATGGCATGAAGAAAATAGGGAAGACTTACATAAGAATTGCATTATAATAGGTAATGATACATGTGCAGGTAAAATATTGCTGATAGATAACGAAGAGGAAAAAGGAGTTTACTTCTGGGATCAGGGGTGGTATTCGGATCCATCAAGTCAGGATGAAAATATTTATAAAGTTGCATCGAGTTTTAAATCCTTCATTGAGGGATTGAAAATCCCAGAAGAAATCTAATTTTATTTGAATCCCTTGATTGGCTCATACCTTTCAAGGTTTTTTATTGTCAATAGCTGGATTGATATGAAGGATTGTCATGATAATGAGGAGAAAAAGATGTATAAAATATTATTGGTTGAAGACGATTTCAAAATAGCGGGAATCTTGGTCAATTATTTAAAAAGGTACGGGTATGAGGTATTTGAAGTGAAGCAACTGGACCAAGTCTTTGCGGAGTTCCAAGAGGTAAAGCCAGATTTGGTTTTATTGGATATTAATCTGCCCTATTATGATGGTTTTCATTGGTGTCGGCTAATAAGGACGGTTTCAAAGGTGCCCATCATATTCATCTCTGCAAGGACAGATGAAATGAACCAAGTCATGGCCATTGAATATGGGGGAGATGATTATTTAACAAAACCGTTTCATTTGGAAGTGGTACTAGCGAAAATAAAGAGTGTCCTGCGCAGGGTTTATGGTGAATATGCGGAAATATCTTCATTCCACCAAAAAATAAAGGAAATGGATGGATTAACGCTTTATATGGAAAAAGCGATGATCGAATATCAGGACAATCGGGTAACGTTAACTCAAAATGAGTTGAAATTATTGAGTTGTTTACTACGACAGTATGACACCATTGTCTCGCGTGAAGACTTACTTGAAGCATTATGGAATGATGATTCATTTGTTGATGACAATACATTGACCGTCAATGTCACAAGGGTACGGAGAAAACTTGAGGATATTGGCGTCAATCACGCCATAACGACTAGCAGGGGAAAAGGATATCGACTAAAAATAGTGCAAGGTGAAGAAAAGTGAAGCTGAAATCCTTTTTAAAAGACCGTCTTTATTTTATTTTTTATACCGTTCTATTGGTAAGCCTGCTTATCATTGCTTATGCATTAGCCGTTCTGGAAGCTGGGAATCACATATCGATTTCGAATATCATCTATTTAATTATTCTCGCGTTGTTTATGATGCTTCTATTTTTAGGGGCTGATTACATAAGGCATTACCGTTTTCTTAATCAATTAGCAAGGATGAAGCAAGAACCGAGCTTGTCGTTTGAATATGTCGAAGCTTTTAGGGAACCCCTGTCAAATGAACAAAAGTTGTGGATGGAACTTTTTCAACAAATGAACCAGGTAACAATTGGACAATTACAAGAACAAATCAAACAGAAGGAGCGATATGAACTGTTGATTCATCAATGGGTTCATCAAATGAAGACACCCGTTTCAGTCATTTCCTTACTGGTTCAAGAAGGCAAAAGGACATTTTCGAATGAGTCGATGAAGGATTATCTTAAAGAGATAGAAGAAGAAAATGATCGATTTCGCAGAGGACTTGAAATTATATTGCATGGAGCAAGGCTGCAGCGTTTTTCGGAGGATGTAAAATCGGAGCGGGTTGACTTAATTAATCTAGTCAAGCAAGTGATTAACGAGGAAAAGAAACAGTTCATCAAACGGTTCATATATCCCAGGCTTGACACGGAGCTTGAGAATTTATATGTGCATTCGGATCGTAAGTGGCTCCACTTCGCCATTAGTCAGGTGGTCTTTAATGCACTGAAGTATTCAAGGCAGGAAGAGCATGACAGCATAACGTTCAGCATTGTTGAAAAAGAGTCGGAGATTTTCCTTAGGATAACAGATCAGGGAATCGGAATTGTCCCACATGATGTAAAACGGGTGTTTGATCCATTTTTTACTGGAGAGAACGGGCGAGTCCAACAAGAGTCAACCGGGATGGGACTATATCTAGTGAAGGAAATCGTTAAGAAGCTTGGGCATGGTGTTACCATTCAATCGACTGTATCGGAAGGGACTACTGTGGAATTTCTCTTTAAGACAAATACCTTACATGAAAGGTGACAGAATTGTAAGGGTGTTAAACGATTATGTAATAAACTTCGATGGGAGCCTCCCGCTTTATTCATTATACTTACGGTAAGAAAGGGAGGTATTTTCGGATGTCGATTTTAAAAGCGGAGCAATTATCCAAAACTTATTTTCAAAAGCAAGGGAATTTATTTCATAAAGCGTTACATAATTTCACCATGAATGTACAGAAAGGGGAATTTGTCGGGGTGATGGGTCCATCTGGCAGCGGGAAAACCACTCTGCTTAACTTAATGGCCACTATTGATAAGCCCACCACAGGTAAAGTCATTCTAAATGATCAAAATCCTAATGAATTAAACAATCACGACCTGGCTTTGTTTCGCAGGAGGGAGATTGGATTTGTTTTTCAAGACTTCAACCTTCTTGATACACTTACCGTTCGCGAAAATATCCTCCTTCCTTTAGCGTTAGATCAATATAAATTGCAGGAAATGGAAAATAGGGTAAATCAGTTGGCGAACCTTCTTGGAATAGAAGGGATTTTAGAAAAGCGGACTTATGAAATTTCCGGAGGTCAGCAGCAACGAACGGCATGTGCAAGAGCGATGATTCATGAGCCTTCCATTATTTTAGCGGATGAACCTACTGGTAATTTGGATTCCAAATCCGCCAAGCAGGTAATGGATACCCTCACGACACTTCAGGAGAAAAAGGGGGCAACCATCCTCATGGTCACTCATGACCCGACTGCCGCCAGCTTCTGTGACCGGATTCTATTCATTAAGGATGGCAAGTTCTTTTCGGAGGTGCACAGCGGAGGGGAAAGACAGAGTTTCCATCAAAGGATTTTAGATACGTTAAGCGTTTTGGGAGGAGTCTATCATGAACATCCGACTTCTCGCTAAGAGAAATATCCAAGGAAATGCACAACGTTACCTAGCTTATTTTTTCAGTATTGTCGTTTCCGTCTCAATCTTTTTTATTTACGCATCATTTATCTTTCATCCTGATGTGGTCCATGCGAATATCCCTGGGGGACAGCTAATTAGTAGGGGACTCATTGCAGCAGAAATAGTGATCATCATATTTTCGGTTTTCTTTATCGCTTATTCGAATGCCGCATTTATACAGCCGCGAAAAAAAGAGTTTGGGCTGCTGTCACTGCTTGGTATGTCCAAATCCCAACTAAGAAAACTGATTTACCTGGAGCAAACGATGGTTTCCCTCATATCAATCCTGATAGGGGTAGGCTTAGGGTTTTTGTTCTCAAAGCTATTCTTGATGGCAGTTTCTTGGTTATTGGCCGTAGAGCTACCAATATCGTTTGTCTTTGTCCCTGAGGCCTTTGTTTATACGATTGTTGGTTTCGTTTTGCTATTTCAGCTATTATCGCTCCTTTCATTGTTCTCCATTGGAAATGCGGAGGTGGTCGATTTACTAAAAGATAAACAAAAACCAAAAAAGACCCCCTTCGTTTCAAAGTGGTTAATTGCTTTATCAGCCGTTTGCTTAAGCGTTTCTTATTATTTGGCAGGCACTATGTCGTTGAATAATTCTTATATTCGAGTAATACCCATTTTATTCTTCGTACTGATCGGCACTTATTTTTTATTCAGCCAAAGTATCGTCGCTTTTTGCAGCAGGCTTTACCGGAAGAAGAAAAGCTTATATGGTGGAACGAATTTAATCACTCAAACAAACCTGATTTTTAATATTAAAGACTATTCGAGACTATTCTTTTTGACCTCGATCATTACAGCCGTCATTTTGACAGCTGCAGGCACACTCTTCATGTTCAGTGCAGACTTAAAAAAGCAAGGGCTGAATAACATTCCGCAATCAATTGGCTGGGTGGAAAATGATGCTTCTATATATTCCATTATTGAACCATCCGCAGTAGAGAAAGCATTAAAGGAAGATGGATTCAAGATCCATTACAAAGTGAATATGACAGGTGTACCCATTACCCACATGTTACCCCATATGAGAACGGGAGAATCCAATGAAAATAGGTCATTATTAATCTCGGAAAGTGATTATAACAATGTGGCTGCATTGCGAAAAATTGATCCGGCAAAGTTATCTGGAAAGGAAGCGTTATACGTTTTTCCTTATGGAGGACTGGATTATCAATTCGTCCAAAAGGGAGAACAAAAGGAACTTCACTATGGTAAACAAACCATACAGGTAACAATGATCGGTCAGCGCAATCAATCCATAGTCGCCCCCATAAAGTCAGCAACGACCCTGATGGTGGTAGATGATCGGCTGTTTCATGAAATAACTGCTGATGTGCCTTTAAAAGAAAAGGTAAGAGTACGCGGGTATGAAATTAGAGATTGGGAAGAAGCAATGGAAACATCCAGTAAAATCGAAAAAATGTCAAATAATCCAGACCAAAATCAATTGCAAACAAGAGCTCCGATTTATCAAGAAATGAAACAGGGAAGCATTTTGATACTTTTTATCGGCCTGTTTGTCAGTTTATTATTCTTTATCGTCCAGGGAAGCATGATGTATCTGCGAGTTTTTACGAATTTAGAAGATAAAAAAATCCAAATTCATGCCCTTCATCGATTGGGACTGACAAAAAAAGAAATAAGGCAAATTTTAAGTGCGGAAATACGCATCCTCTTTTTCGCTCCTTTTCTGATAGGGATGATTCATGCCATAATCGCCTACGTGGCATTAAGCAATTTATTGGGATCCAACTTGTTCGTCTATTCTGCTATGGTCATCGCAACGTATTTTCTTTTTCAACTGCTATATTATCAAGTAACAAAAAAGATGTATGAGCGGGCAGTCATCAATTCGATAAAATAAAAGCTATAAAATATGTAAATGGAATCAGGGGGCAGGCCCTGATTCCATTTTTGTTTTCCTTTATGAAAAATTAGTTAATATGTACTATTGAAAGAGAAATGATTCACTATTTTTGCGCAAATAAATATAAAAGGTGTGAATTATGGTGTAATTTTCCAGAATAGAACTTTTATATTCTTGTAATATTTTCATATAAAGGGTAAAATTATTCATTTGAAGAGAAAGTACCAAACCCTACATCGTTAATTATCCCTTTTTTCTTACATAAAGTTATATTAGTATAATTAATTATTGGAAATATAATGATTTATTTGAAAAAATGATTAGTTAATTCAGTGCAGATGAAATATGAACAAGTTATATGATTGAAATTTAGTGGGTAATCTGTTAATTACTTGATTAATTATAGTATTATATGCCTGGGATTATAGAGATTATTAGATTTTTATCTATTTCTTTGTCCCTTAATATAGTAAACTCAGAATAGGTTCGTTAACTTTTAGCTGCTAGAGATGAGGTAAGTTTAATCCTATGAAAAATAAAAAGTTAAGGGCACTTCTTTATTTGACCATTCTTTTATTGATTGTTTTCATTCTTCTAAATATGTTATCAACATATTTAAGCATTAAAAATTCTGTGCAAAAATCCGTTGCTAATCAAAACTTGGTAGCTGCTAGATCCATTGCCGACTCGATGGATATAGAGGCCTATCAGCGATTTCTCAATAACCAAGTAAAGAGCCAGGATTATAGGGATATGAAAGCTTACTTAGAGGATGCCCGTGAAAAAATAGGAGCATTATATGTTTATACGCTCATGATTGATAATCCGGAAGTATCTAAGGCTATGATTACTGGATTTTCTAAGGATCATAAAGGGGATTTTCCTATCGGTGGTGTATGTACTGTTCCGCCGGAGCAGGTCAAACAGGGGTATGAAGGCAAAAGCTTCATTACCGGGATTCTAGAAGATCCTGAGTATGGTGAGTATTTGACTGTGGGAGTGCCAATGAAAAATAAAGATGGCGACATAATTGGTTTTTTGGGCATTGATGTGAGCGCAGAAGATATAAATGCCATTAACGGCAAGGTATTGAAAAGCAGCATTGCCATTCTTGTTTATAATGGTGGATTTGTTATCATGCTGCTGGTTACCTTTTTTGTCATTCAAAAATGGTATCAAAAGGAACTGACACGTGAAGTGGGGGATACGGAAGATACGTATCAATCGGAATTTCAATCGCTCTTTGCTTCAGTCCGCTCATTAAGGCATGATTTTTCCAATCATATTCAGGTGATACATGGACTGCTTAAATTAGAGGAGAACGCAAAAGCACTCGAATACTTAACCGGTCTTTCAAAAGAAGTGCATTCAATTGAATCGATGAAATTGGATGTGACTCATCCGGGCTTATCTGTCCTGTTAGAGACAAAAAGGCTCTCTGCCCAGAATTATAACATCGATATTGAGGTTGATGTTTCACCCGAATCCTTCAATCGAATTAAAACAATCGATTTGATTAAATTATTATCAAATGTTATCGACAATGCTATTGAGGCAACAATTGAATTGCCGGAGCGAGAACGCCGAATGAATATTGCCTGCAAAGCTGATGATGAAAAGTACACGTTTATGGTAACGAACACCGGACCAATGATTTCGGATTTAGATCTGGGGAATATATTCGCCAGCGGATTTTCAACCAAAAAGGCACAAAAGGGCAAAGTTCGCGGACAAGGATTGTTCATCGTTAAAGACTTGGTGAACAGATATGATGGAGAGATTCATGTACACTCCTCAGAAAAAGAAACGACCGTTACGATGATCATTCCGGTAAATGGAAAAATGGGCTAAATTGATCTATAAAGGTATGGTTCCTCAATTGTAGAAGGAATCATACCTTTTTTACGATTCTATTAACTGGGTTATATTCCATTCTGCCAGGGGAAGGAGCAATGGAGCAGTGAGCTTCAAATGTATTTTAGGCAATTTTAAACTCTGACAATCTAAGCGATATTAAGATGTCGATTATTACGGGGAAAAGTTGAATAAAAGTACCTGAATTGGACATAATGGGTAGATGTTTAGCTGCTTTCATCTAGATTATGGTAAGATAGGGAAAAAATCATTTAAGGCAGTGAGATTGTGAAACTACAAAAAGGAAAACTTCTCGTTATCATTGGACCGACTGCTGTTGGGAAGACAAAGATGAGCATTGAGATGGCAAAGTTATTTAATGGTGAAATTATTAGCGGAGACTCCATGCAGGTTTATAAGGGGATGGATATCGGCACTGCAAAAATCAAGAGGGAAGAAACAGAGGGAATTCCTCATTATTTACTTGATATTAAAGAACCTGATGAACCATTTAGTGCGGCAGAGTTCCAGGAGCGGGCTAATGCTTGTATCGAGGAGATCCAAAGCAGGGGTAAACTTCCCATTATCGTCGGAGGAACAGGATTATACATACAATCGGTCATTTATGATTACCAATTTTCTGAGGCACCATCCGACCCTGTTTATAGGGAGGGACTCGAAAAACAGGTTAGGGAGTTAGGAATTGATCCCATTTTTGAACAATTACGCAGCGTTGACCCGGAAAGCGCGAATCGGATTCATCCTAATAATGTAAGAAGGGTGATCAGGGCGCTAGAGATTTTTCATTGTACTGGTAAAACAATGAGTGAGCAGCTGAATGAACAGCCTACAGAATTGAAATATGATACGTGCATCATTGGATTGACAATGGAACGCGAAAAGTTATATCAACGCATTGATCAACGTGTTGATGGCATGGTGGAAGAAGGGCTGATTCAAGAGGTGGAGTCATTTTATGAAAAAGGTTTGAGGGATTGCCAATCAATCCAGGCAATAGGCTATAAAGAAATCTATGATTTTCTTGATGGTAGGGCTTCATTGGATGAAGCAGTGGAGACATTGAAGCAAAACTCCCGTCGATATGCAAAAAGGCAATTGACCTGGTTTCGGAATAAAATGGATGTAATTTGGTTTGATATGACCGATCTCGAGGGGTTTCCAAAAAAAATACATGAAATATCTGGATTTATAGCAGGAAAGCTTTTCAGTGAGGGCGAATACATAAATTTAGAGAGAAAAGAGGAGGACTAATTCATGAAACAATCAGTAAATATTCAAGATCAGTTTCTTAATCAATTACGTAAAGATGGTACGTATGTGACGGTATTTTTGTTAAACGGTTTCCAAATTAGAGGACAAGTGAAAGGGTTCGATAATTTTACCGTTTTATTTGAATCAGAGGGCAAACAACAATTAGTCTATAAACATGCGATTTCTACATTTGCTCCACAACGTAATGTTCAGATTGATTACGAAGTGAAGGAATAATCATATATATGAATGTGAAAAACAGGTTTAGCTTATAGCGACCTGTTTTTTTTGCATGCTCTTCTCTGTTCTTTTTCAAAGAATCGATAATTTTACGTACCTGATTTGAATATATATTAGGGACGGATTATTTTCCGGGAAACCGCAGGAAATGACATTAACCCTAATAAATTGGTGAACGGGAATGGAGTTTGTCGAAACAAATCCTCCAAGGAAATAATCCTGTCAGAATAAGTCGCTTACTAGGTAGGAATGGGGCTTAATCCCGAAAAGAAATAAATGAATTTTCCGATGGGTCTGTTTTGGCAATGCAGCATATGCCTATGACCATCATAAATCGAAAATTGTGTTGTTAGAGTTAGGGTCCAAGATGGAGAGGTGAATGCATTGGAACAACCGATCCGTATGAAAAATAACGGGCAAATCAATATTGTGTTTAATGCGGAAAATAGAAAAGCGCTACAAAAGGATCTGCCGATAAAAGAAATTTTGGTACAGGAAATCCCCCACCAGCATGTGGCATTGAAAGAGATTGAAGATGAACTGAAATCGCTGGTCGGAATGGAAGAAATGAAACGGATGATAAAAGAGATATATGCCTGGATTTACATCAATAAACAACGTGAGGCAAAAGGGCTGAAAACTGGCAGGCAAGCACTGCATATGATGTTTAAAGGGAATCCCGGAACAGGGAAAACAACGGTTGCACGATTAATCGGTAAGTTGTTTCAAAAAATGAATGTTCTTTCGAAAGGGCATTTAATTGAGGCGGAGAGGGCAGATTTGGTCGGGGAATACATTGGTCATACTGCCCAAAAAACAAGGGATTTAATTAAAAAGGCCATTGGCGGGATCCTATTTATTGATGAAGCCTATTCCTTGGGAAGAGGCGGCGAAAAGGATTTTGGAAAAGAAGCCATAGATACCCTTGTCAAGCATATGGAGGATCGGCAGCACGAATTCATTTTGATCCTTGCTGGTTATTCGAGGGAAATGGATTATTTCCTCAGCCTTAATCCTGGCCTTCATTCCAGGTTCCCGCTTGTTATTGATTTTCCGGATTATACGATTGAACAGTTAATGGAAATAGCCGATCGGATGCTGCAGGAAAAGGAGTATCTAATGAATCGGGATGCCGAAAGGAAATTAAAAGAACATTTGATCATATTGCGTTCATTCCGGGGACCTATTTCATTTTCCAACGGACGGTATATCCGCAATGTACTTGAAAAGTCTATTAGGGCGCAGGCAATGCGGCTTTTACTGGAAGATTCATTTGAAAAATCCGATTTACTGACGCTTACCAGCCAAGATTTGATTTTCGAGGATGATGAGAAAGAATGACATGGAAAAGCCCACCAAGTTGGCGGGCTTTTCAAATTTATGTTTTAGGCACCCATTTCTTATTAGGAAGATGCCAATTATTGGTGTAAGAAAGGACTCGCAATATCGTGATGACGGCAAAGAGCGAATAAAGCTGCCATGACTGGGAAAATACACCACTGCCTAAAGCCAACCCTGCAATGATGGCCCATACTACGTAGATTTCTTTTCTGAAAACCAATGGTTTTCTTCCGGCTAGCACGTCACGGAGTATCCCGCCGCCGCATCCGGTTAATGCAGCTGATACAATGATGGCGCTTATTGGATGATTAAGGTCCACAGCATACATCGCCCCTTGGATGGCAAAGGCTGAAAGGCCAATGGCATCACTTAGGTTTCCCCATCTGTCCCAGTGCTTTGAAAGGTTTGTAGGAAAAACAAAAACGATGGTGATGGATACTAAAGCGATGACAAAATAGAAACTTTGATCCCATAACG
Source organism: Peribacillus simplex (assembly GCF_900156045.1). Taxonomy (GTDB): domain Bacteria; phylum Bacillota; class Bacilli; order Bacillales; family DSM-1321; genus Peribacillus; species Peribacillus simplex_D. The sequence goes on from NZ_FTMX01000004.1 coordinate 11,623, forward strand.
CTGAAACGGGGACACCGATCAACAGATTCCGGATTGCCCCTCCGCCAAAGGCGGTTATGATTCCTAAAATATAAACTCCTAAAATATCATACTCTTCTTCCATGGCGATGATGGTTCCGCTAATAGCGAATGCGATCGTACCTATTAAGCTTAATACTTCCCATGTCATATGAATGTCCCTCTATGTCTTTTCGATTTTGATGGTAAAGCCAAATTTGATTTTAGCATGTTATCGGAATTTTTAAAACGGTTAAAAGCTTCGTTTTGAGGAAATTTTTATATATTCAATTTTTTTGTTATGATTAACTGAAATCTACCAGAAGGTGGTGCATGTGATTTGGAAGAAGCGAAAAAGGAAACGGCCGTGTTGATTGGGTGTCAAACAACTGAGGCTAATGAACGTTTTGAATATTCACTCGATGAACTGGCTTCTTTGGCGAGGACGGCGAATGGTGAGGTGTTAATGACCATCTCCCAGAAAAGGGAAAGTGTCGATCCGGCTACATATATAGGAAAAGGAAAAGTGGAGGAACTTCGGAATCTGGAAGAGGAGCTTGAACCGGACTTATTTATCTTTAATGATGAACTATCCCCGAGCCAGATTCGGAACCTATCGAAACAACTGGAGGCAAGGATCATTGACCGGACACAGCTAATATTGGATATTTTTGCTCAGCGGGCGAGATCCAAAGAAGGCAAACTGCAAGTTGAACTTGCCCAACTCCAATATTTATTGCCGCGTTTGGTCGGACAAGGGACGGCGATGTCCAGGCTAGGAGGCGGAATCGGCACAAGGGGACCAGGGGAGACGAAGCTGGAAAGCGACCGACGCCACATCCGGGGGAAAATAGATGAAATCAAGCAACAATTAAGTGGAATAGTGAAGCATCGTGAACGCTATCGTGATAGAAGGAAACGTAATAAGACCTTTCAAATAGCACTTGTGGGATACACGAATGCAGGTAAATCAACGCTGTTCAACCGTTTGACAGAGGCGGATTCGTACGAAGAGAACCAATTGTTCGCTACATTGGATCCCATGACACGAAAGGCGATTCTTCCTAGCGGATTTACCGTGCTGCTGACGGATACGGTTGGATTCATACAAGATTTGCCGACATCTTTAATTGCCGCATTCCGTTCTACCCTGGAAGAAGTGAAAGAAGCGGATTTGTTGCTCCATGTGGTCGATTCCTCAAGTACAGATTACTTTAATCATCAGAAAACGGTGCAGGATTTGCTAAATGACTTAGATGTCCCTTCCATTCCACAGTTAACGTTGTATAATAAGAAAGATAAGATTCACACTGATTTTGTCAGGTCGGCAAGTCGTGCTTCATTAATGATCAGTGCCTATGAACAATCGGACCTGAATCAAATCATGGAAGAAATTGAAAAGTACGTGATTGAAGAAATGGTCCCGTATCATGTTTTCCTGCCGTCGAGTGAGGGTAAATTATTATCACAGCTGAAAAATGAAACCATATTGCGCACTCTCTCCTTTAATGAAGAATCGGAAAGGTATGAATGCAAAGGTTTTTGTCTAGCTGATCATCCAATAACCGGGCAGCTGGAGAAATATTCATTATAAAGGGGAATTTTGATGTATCAGCAGTTAACTAATGGAGAAGTGTTGAAAAACATTGCCCAGGAAGTGGAAGCAATGATTTCTCCGTTACATAAGCAAGTGGACGAACGAATTGAAGAAAATCAATTCCGCGTATTACAAAGTTATCAAGCACATAAAGTGAGTGATTCCCATTTCATCCCGACTACAGGGTATGGATACGACGATATGGGTCGCGATACGCTTGAATTAATATATGCAGATGTATTCGGAGCGGAAGCTGGATTGGTACGCCCACAAATTATTTCAGGCACACACGCCATCTCCACCGCTCTTTTCGGCATATTGCGCCCAGGGGATGAATTGTTATACATAACTGGAAAGCCGTATGACACTTTGGAAGAAATTGTAGGAATCCGGGGTTCGGGTATCGGATCTTTACGTGATTTTCAGATCAGCTACAAGGCCGTTCCGTTAGAGGAAACTGGTGCCGTTGATTTCGAAGCCGTCAAACAAGCCATTCAACCAAATACGAAGATGATCGGTATACAACGGTCAAAAGGGTATGCAACACGTCCTTCCTTTACGATTGATGAAATAAGGGAAATGATTTCTTTTGTAAAAGACATTAACCCTGAAATCGTCGTGTTCGTGGACAACTGCTATGGAGAGTTTGTTGAGACACAAGAACCATGTCATGTCGGAGCGGATTTAATGGCAGGTTCACTCATTAAAAACCCCGGTGGCGGGATAGTGAAGACCGGAGGATACATTGTTGGTAAAAAGGACCTGGTTGAAGCTTGCTCCTATCGGCTAACATCACCAGGAATAGGGGCTGAAGCAGGTGCGTCGCTTTATAGTCTGCAGGAAATGTACCAAGGATTCTTCCTTGCACCACATGTCGTGGGTCAAGCTGTTAAAGGAGCCATGTTCACAGCTGCCTTTTTAGAAAAACTCGGTATGAATACATCTCCTAAGTGGGATGCGAAGCGAACTGACTTGATTCAATCCGTCCAATTTAATGACCGGGATAAGATGGTTGCCTTCTGTCAAGCCATCCAATATGCATCACCAATCAATTCACATGTGACTCCATATCCTGCCTATATGCCAGGATATGAAGACGATGTAATCATGGCTGCGGGAACCTTTATACAGGGGGCGAGCATTGAACTTACGGCAGATGGTCCGACAAGGGCTCCATATGTTGCCTACGTTCAAGGCGGCTTGACGTACGCCCATGTCAAAGTAGCCGTATTGACTGCTGTGAATGCGCTAATGGACAAAAAGCTGATTCAATTGTAAATGAAATTAGGTTTAGGGAATCCAAATACAATTGGATTCCTGTAAAAGCAATAGTCATAATATTTAAGTAGTAACAAATCATTTAATTTTTCTGAAAAAAACACGTCATAAAATGTAACATCATATTGACAAGTTTAATAACATGATATAAGATAATTTTAGATAAACAAAAGGAGGATGCTAAGAATGAGCGGCAACAACATTCGGCGTTCGATGCCTCTTTTTTCCATCGGAATCGTCATGCAGCTAACTGAGTTGTCTGCACGCCAAATTCGGTATTACGAAGAGCATCAACTTATTACTCCTATGAGAACAGATGGAAATCGTCGGGTCTTTTCATTAAACGATATCGATCGACTGCTTGAGATTAAAGACTTAATCGAACAAGGGGTCAATCTGGCCGGCATCAAAAAGATTTTCACTGTAAAGGAACAGAATTTACCTAAAACTCAAGAATTAGAACAAGCGGAAAAGATAAGACAGGACCTAAGTGACGAGGAGCTTCGCAAGCTTCTGCGTGCCGAGCTTTTACAAGGAAGCAAGCATCGAACATCTCTTCGACAAGGGGATATGTCCCGTTTTTTCCAATAAAAATATGATTTATGAATGATTATTAGGGGGAATAGAAATTGGCAAAGTTCACACGTGAAGACATCACTCGTTTAGCGAAAGAAGAAAATGTTAAGTACATTCGTTTACAATTCACTGACATTTTAGGGACAATTAAAAACGTTGAAATCCCAGTCAGTCAATTAGAAAAAGCACTTGATAATAAAATGATGTTTGACGGATCTTCCATTGAAGGATTCGTACGTATCGAAGAGTCTGATATGTACCTATATCCTGATTTAAATACATGGGTTATCTTCCCTTGGACTTCCGAAAAAGGTAAAGTCGCACGTTTAATCTGTGATATTTACAATACGGATGGAACTCCTTTTGATGGAGATCCACGTGCAAACCTAAAACGTGTTCTTGCAGAAGCAAGAGAAATGGGCTTCACAGATTTCAATCTTGGACCTGAACCTGAATTCTTCCTATTCAAACTGGATGCAGCAGGCGAGCCGACTTTAGAATTGAACGATAAAGGCGGATACTTTGACCTTGCACCTACTGACCTAGGCGAAAACTGCCGTCGTGATATCGTTCTTGAGCTTGAAGAAATGGGATTTGAAATCGAAGCATCCCACCATGAAGTAGCTCCAGGACAACACGAAATTGACTTTAAATATGCAGATGCAGTTTCAGCTTGCGATAACATCCAAACATTTAAATTGGTTGTTAAAACGATTGCCCGTAAACATGGTTTACACGCAACATTCATGCCAAAACCATTGTTCGGTGTTAACGGATCTGGTATGCACTGTAACGTTTCTCTATTCAAAGGCAACGAAAACGCATTTTATGATAAAGAAGGTAAATTGGAATTAAGTAAAACAGCTGAGCAATTTATCGCAGGTATCATTAAGCATGCTCCAAGCTTCACTGCGGTAACAAACCCAACTGTTAACTCATACAAACGTCTAGTTCCTGGTTACGAAGCTCCTTGTTATGTTGCATGGTCCGCTAAAAACCGTAGCCCACTAATCCGTATCCCAGCTTCACGCGGAGTAAGTACTCGCGTAGAGGTACGTAGTGTCGATCCAGCAGCAAACCCATACTTGGCACTTGCAGTTCTGTTAAAAGCTGGTCTTGACGGTATCAAGAACGACTTGACTCCTCCAGCTCCAGTTGACCGCAACATCTATGTTATGAATAAAGAAGAACGTGAAGAAGTAGGTATCGTTGATCTACCAGCTACTTTATATGCTGCATTGGAAACATTAAAATCTGATGAAGTAATCAAAGAAGCATTAGGTGAACATTTACTTGAACACTTCGTCGAAGCAAAAGAAATCGAGTGGGATATGTTTAGAACTCAAGTTCACCCATGGGAACGCGAACAATATATGTCAATGTATTAATATCTCAAACCCTTGGCACCTCTGGTGTCAGGGTTTTTTTATTTGTGGGGTAATAATTAATTTGAATTTGAGATAGGAAGCTCACCCCGTTTTTACCCCTCCGACTCAACTTAAAATGTTTTTAGTATAATCCTCAAACTTACTCATGGTATCTTTCTCGATTTTTTTAGAGATATGAGCATATACATCGGCTGTAATTTGAGCGCTTCCGTGGCCTAAACGTTCCTGAATATACTTCATTGTTGCTCCAGATTCTAGCAGTAAGACAGCATGAGTATGACTTAAACAATGTATTGAAATTTCCGGAATAACGGCGCGTTTTAATATCCGAGAAAAGGCATTAAATAATGATGATTTCGGCATGAAATTACCGTCATTTCTGCAAAGTATTAAATTTAAATCATGATGATATAGTTCTGCCAGAGCCAATTTATTTTGGTTCTGGTATTTTTTATGGAAGTGTAAATCATTTGCTAGTGTATTACTAATAGTTATTGTCCTTCTGGAATTGTAGGTTTTAGGATCTCCAAAAAGGTCATCTTTGTTTTTTGCTGTTAAATCAAGTGTTTTGGTTACAGATATTGTTTTTGACTTAAGATCTATATCTGTCCATTGGAGAGCAGCAGCTTCACCTTTCCGAAGTCCTGTTTCAATTAGAACTTTGAAGAAAATCCAATAAATGTATCCGTATTTATAAGCTTCAGTTAAAAAAAGAGGGATATCCTCAGAATTTATAAATTTAATCTTATCTGTTTTTTCTTTTCCTCGGATGATTGCCCCATTACATGGGTTTGTTATTATTTTTCCTAAAGTTATAGCTCTTTCGAAAGCACCATACATAGTTCCATGAACAATTTCAATTGTGCGTTTACTATAATTTTCTGCAGCCATATAATTTAAAAACTTTTGGTACATGATCGGTTTAACGTCTTGCAATAAAATATCTTACACTTTTGGGCTTTATAGTAACAATTATTTTAGGTATTGCAAATTTGTATGCTTCACAAAAAACTAGGTATATAAATAATATTAATTCTGAACGGATAAAATGGATTAATAGTTTAAGAGAACATTTTAGCAATTTTAATAAAAATTTTTATATATTTGCCAATGTACAAAAAGGAATGGAGCAGGGCCGAGTACCATCTATAGAAGAAAGTTATATATATCCAGAAGTTATTTATTATGCAGATTTAATTGAGCTTTATTTAAATCCTAGAGAATTAGTATCTAAAAAAATAATCACTTTACAAAAAATCATGAAAAAAACGCTTGTAGAAGAAGATATTGATTTCGATATTATAAAAAAAATGATGGAGACATTCATTATTATCAACAAGTAATATTGAAAGCAGAGTGGAAAAGGTTGAAATTAGAAGTGCGTCACGGTAAGGAAATAGATGAAAAAGAAACAAGAGAAATATATATCGAAACAGCTTGTTTTATAAACAATGAAAAGTATATGAGATTACTTAAAAGTGAATATGAGAGTGAGAATGAAACTTAAGCACCTTATCGGGGGTGCTTTTTTTATTGGGGTGAGAACGATGAAACTGTCAGAAAGAATTCTAAAAGAGCAGAAGAAACTTTTACAGAAGAAATCTGAAAAAATGAGCCATCGAGATTGGGAAGAAATCATGGGGATGAACAGAGATACCTTCTCAAGGAAAAGAGGAGGGGCGATCACAAAAAAAAATAAAGGTTCTGTTTAAAAATATTGTTGATTTTATTGATGAACTAACGGGGCAGTTTAGTTCTAAAAGGAAATCAACTCCACACCTTTATCAGTATGGGTGAATATTATAGAATAACCGAAATAAGAAGAAAGATGATTACTTATGTCCATCTTACTGTTTAATTTATAGAATGGGATGGTGTTCATGAATAAGGATAAAAGGTCTTATATTATCGCTCCTGCAGCCAACAATAACAGTAATAACTCGAATTCTAATTCTTCATTAGGTAATTTTAAATATAAGCCGCCTAATAATACTGGGAATATCATAGATATTATTGGCGATATATTGTCTACTGCGGGTGATGCTTTGTCGACTATTGGAGCAATCATTCAGCTAAATACTGATGTTTCTGACGACTTTCAGTCACAAGTGGGTGATTTTAAGTCAGATCAAGAGAAGGATAAGATGCGGGAAGAGATTGATGATCTCAAGGAACAGATGAAACAGTTAGAGAAATTAATTAAGAGTAACCAAAATTAAGTAGTTACTCTTTTTTATCTTTTGCGAGTATGTATGAATTAATTGAAATTTCACTACTTATTCTTGAAATTAGGGGTACGTTTTAAAACAAGGCATTGCTTTTTTGTTTAATTAACGCAGCATGAAGGATTGTACTAAAACTAACGGGTGAGTTAGTTCCATAAGGATGCACTAGAAAAGACCACTTAAAGGTGGTCTTTTCTTTGTTAAAAATCAACATTAATTTTTAACAAAGCTAAAATAAAAAAAGACCCATCAAGGGTCAAATACTTTTCTTCATTCCACACGAACGACATTCGCGGATATAGAGAAAGTCCTTCACTGAACTTTTGAATTGGGCATTATTGCAATTATCGCATCGTCCACTATTTATATCAGGATAGTCCTTATAGTCATAAACGATGGATGTATCATAGCTTTTGTTTTCTTCTTCTGACAAATAGTTCACCTTCAGTATTGGATTTAACTTTATTTATGATACCAGATAATTATTGAGGGAGGTAGGTGTAGATGACATGAAGCTAACAGAGAAACAAAAGCTGTTTGCTGATTACTATATCGAGACAGGGAATGCCACAGAAGCATATAAGCGAGTATACAAGTCTAAGAATGATAATACAGCAGCAAAAGAGGGATTTAAACTACTTAGAAACCCCAAGATTGCCCCATACCTTGAAGAGCGTAACAAGCAACTAGACGATTCTAGAATAGCTGACATGGAAGAAGTAAAACGATTTTGGAGCGATACCCTGCGTAATGAAGAGATGGATCCTAAACATCGTTTGAAGGCTTCTGAGTATATAGCTAAAACGAATGCAGCGTTCATCGAGAAGCAGGAAATCAGTGGTGAGACTACACATAACATTAACAATCAAACAGATCTCAGTAAATTGTCAGTCGAGGAGTTGAAGGAGATTGAGTCAATCCTCTCTAAAGCTGCCAACACTGAATGAGGTAAAAAAGGCAATCGCACGTAAAAGCTATTTAGATTACGTTATCTATACGCATCAAGGAAGATACAAGCGCGCTCCGCATATTGAATACATTGGAAACATCATTCAAAAGGCTATAGATAAAAAACAACGTATGCGTGATGGTGAGATTCCTACAGAGAATCAGTACAGTTAGAGGAACTATTGTCCTCTGAGAACAAGCTGGGTAAACCAGTCATTAAAGAAATATAAGAGTGGGCTAATGCCTGCTCTTTTTTAAAAGAAGGCTCTGTTAAAGGAGTTGTTGATTTCCTTGATGAACTCCCATGAAAATTAAAAAGCTCAAAATCCAGAAAAAACCACAACAAAATAGACCCAGTAAAAACGCTTTTTAAAAAAGACTGATCCTTATGAGTGATCTGATTGAGATTGGTAAATCGTAAAACAAAAACCTCCATTCATAGCAAATTAAGTAGAGGCTGGCACGACGACCAAAAAAGGATTAATCTCCCATGAGTGCTACCCATAAAGGGCGCGACAGTCGGTGGTACACCGTGGCCGTCGGAGTCAGACTAACGGATGGGATCAAAGGCACCATAGTTCAACGACCTTCTTCGCCAGCCATTAAAACATTATCGACATAGAGACCAATTTTCATTCTCTGTGGTGAAGCGCTGATTTTTGCGCTTCATGGATGGCTAACGGGGCAGGAGAGTTTAAGTTAATATTTCACAAAACATTAAAAAAAGCCAATCTTCCTAATTAGGAAGATTGGCTTCTATTGTAGGGAACAACGTTTATTTGAAATTAAGTTTTTTACTTGTGCATCATGTTAGTTTAATTAAATATTTTGTGCTTGGGTTTCTTCGCTTAAGCGTTTATTCCCTTTATAGATAAAATAAAGGGAAATAATCACAAATAGTAATGCGAATGCACGTTTAATATCTAATTCTATGACTAAACTATTGAACCAACCAAAATGATCAATAATTACACCAATCACAAGTTGACCAGCTATACCAGCAATATTAGTTGCGATAACCCCAATTCTAGGAACTGCCATCACAGTCAGAAGTAAATACATAGTGCCCAAAAATGCTGCACTTAATTGCCATTTAGGTGCTTCTAGAAGTGCAAGTACATTTCCCCTACCAAAAAATAAAATGAAAATGGTAAGAAACATTGTTCCAGTGAGAAAGGTTAAAAATGTTGTTTCAATTGTTCCAGCTTTTCTACTAAATGTTCCATTGATAGATGATTGTGCGCTTAATGTGATCCCGCCAATCAATGTAAATAAAATCATAAATAAACCCATAATTATAGACCTCCTAGTTTATTAGAATAAGTGCGATAATCATTGAAATAACTGCAAAAATCTTTTCCTTATTAATCCTGGTTTTCTTACTACCAAGCCAACCAAAATGTTCAATAATCATACTCATTACTAATTGTCCGATTATTACAGCAACCATTGTTATGCCAACACCAACAAATGGGACACTTACAACAATGGAGGTTAAATAAACAACACCCAAGACACCTCCAAGTAATGACCATTTAGGTGCTTCGAGTGTATAGGAAAGCTTACCTTTTCCAAAAAAGAGCCATAACAGCCCCATGATTATCGAACCCATAAAGAAGTTATAAAAACTTGTTTCTATTTGTCCAATTGTTTTTCCTAGTTCAGCATAGATAGCTCCTTCAAAGCTAAGTGCTGCTCCAGCCAATAGGGCTAGTAAATAAAATATAAAACGCATAGATAAAATCTCCTTTTTTATATAATTAAATATCTAGAAAAGTAGATATAACTTGTAAAAAAACAGAAATCCAACATAAATTAGATCTCTGTTTTAAAATATTTAGCTAACTGTTGAATAAATTCTTCATTGCGACTGTAGTATGTCCATTGTCCATGACGAATCGATTCAAGTAGACCAGATTTTTGCATCATGTTTAAGTAGCTAGAAACGGTAGATTGAGAAATTTTGGCTTTTTCTTGAATATCCCCAACACATACTCCGCCTTTGTAACTTACCTCCTTTGGTAGGTGAGCTCCTTGTTTTGGGAAATGCTTCTCGGGTTCCTTTAACCACTCTAGAATATTGAGTCTTGTTTCGTTAGATAACGCTTTGAATACATTAATTGGTTCCATGGGTGTAATTATATATCTGGATTTCTCGATATGTCAAGCTGAAGAAAAAATAAGATTAGCATGTGAAAGAAATAGATTACAGTTGATAAAACTATCTGATTTCTTTAAGCTTACAATCATTAACAATCTGAGGCAGCTCTGTTTCTTGTTCAACTAACGGGTGCGTGGGACTTGATCCCGTAAACTAAACTGTCCGCCCCCTACTTGTAGAAACATGTTTGAGGCTGGTTGGGACGTAGATCTCGTATAACAAGCGAAGCTATAACACTACATGGAGGACTAGGGGTACTGGTAAGTAAGTAGAGGAGGGGAAAACAATAAATCCAGTTGTCGGTCTGGATGTGGCAAAAGGAGGGAGTCAAGTTCAGGCATTTTTAGATCATCTAAACCGTATGGGACGAGCTTTTCAGTGAAGTACATCAAAGAGGAATTAGATCATTTTTTAGACTTTTTAAAAGAGATTGAAGAGGTGACAGGGCAGATGCCTATGGTCATTTTAGAATTTACAGGGCATTACCATACTCCTGTTATTCAAAACTTGGAGGAACAAGGGATTCTATATATCTTACTAAATCCGATTATTTCTTATCAGGCAAAGAAGACCAGTTTACGGAAGGTGAAGTGGGAATCATTAATTATACAAACATGCGAAAGAACAAGTATTCCTATACTTGTTCTTTCGCATATTTGCATGCGTGAAAAAAATGGTCGCGTTTACATTTCTGAATATTCTAAAATAATAATTGTGAGTTTTTGTAGTTTTTTGTAGGATGATATAGTTTCGATGATAAAGTAAATGAAAAGTAAAGTTATTATTAACAATGGTAATCGTTAGGGGATTCAGAGTCAGGTAGCAAAGGTCAAAAAGTATTAAGAGCTTAAGCATAAAGAAAAAGGAAAGGTGAGGAAAGTAAATGAAGAAATTTAAATTAAGTTTAGCTAGCCAAATTTTCATTGGTTTAATTCTAGGGATTATAGTTGGTGCCATTTTTTATGGTAATGAGGCGGCCCAAAACTTTTTACAGCCATTCGGAGACATTTTTCTACGAATGATTAAAATGATTGTAGTGCCGATCATTGTTTCAAGCCTTATCGTTGCAGTTGCTGGTGTAGGTGATTTGAAAGCGGTAGGTAAACTAGGTGCTAAATCATTATCATACTTTGTAGTGGTAACTATGATAGCGATTGCTGTTGGTTTAATTTCAGCGAATATCATCCAGCCTGGTGCTGGTGTGAATATGAATAATCTGGAACAAACTGATATCTCCACATATGTGGATACAGCAGAAACCAAGCAGCATGAATCGTTCGTAGCTACAATTGTAAACATTGTGCCATCCAATCCAGTTAAGGCCATGGTAGAAGGCGATATGCTAGCGATCATTTTCTTCTCCGTGTTGTTTGGACTTAGTATTGCGGCTATCGGTGAAAAAGGTAAACCAGTATTCCGTTTCTTCCAAGGAACAGCTGAAGGAATGTTCTACCTAACTAACATGGTCATGAAATTTGCTCCTATCGGGGTATTTGCACTAATCGGTGTGACCATATCCAAGTTCGGTTTGGAATCTTTAATTCCGTTAGGAAAGTTAGTACTTTCTGTATACGGATCAATGATTTTCTTTGTAATTGTCATTCTGGGTCTTATAGCGAAGTTTGTAGGATTCAATATCTTTACTTTGATTAAACTTCTAAAAGAAGAATTGATCCTTGCGTTCTCTACAGCAAGTTCAGAATCGGTTCTTCCAAAAATCATGGAAAAAATGGAGAAAGCGGGATGTCCGAAACATATTGCTACATTTGTTATTCCGACTGGATACTCCTTTAACCTTGATGGCTCTACATTATATCAAGCGTTAGCAGCTATCTTCATCGCTCAAATGTATGGAATTGATTTAAGCGTGTATGAGCAAATTACGCTAATGCTAGTGTTAATGATCACATCTAAGGGGATTGCGGGTGTACCAGGTGTATCTTTCGTAGTTCTTTTAGCGACATTAGGAACAGTTGGTATTCCTATTGAAGGTTTAGCATTTATTGCCGGTATCGACCGTATTCTTGATATGGGACGTACAGTAGTAAACGTTATTGGTAATTCACTTGCGGCAATCGTCATCTCTAAATGGGAAGGTCAATTTAATGAAGTGAGAATAAAGTCGCAGAATGTTTCATGACCGAGTTTAATGACTAAGAATAGGAATTATCTTTGAAGAAATTAACCTAAATGATTGGAGGTTCTTCCTCAACATAACCGCGATAATGTTTTTATGGTTTTGGTGTAAAACTTCAAAATTATAGTATCTGAAGCAAGTAATCCAGAGTGATTTCCGAATTTTAGTTATCATATACTATATATCGATCTTCCGCAATCGGGCGCTTTTATTGAGTAAGGGTCCCAAAAATGATCAAACTTTTTTATAAAAGAATGATTGAATTGAATATATTAAGAGCGTGTTTTGATCAATCTTTTTTTCAAAACACGCTCTTTCTTTTTGTTGTTTATCAAGGTTATTATTATCAATTTGATCAAACATTAATCTAAAAGTCTTATGCAACTAACGGGTGTGTTAGTTTAAGTAGGTTTGGCTGCTTCGTCAGCCTTTTGATAATTGCCTCCAGAAGCAGCGGAAGGCATGGCAAATTCCATTCTATTTGCTCTTATGGTCAGCAAAAGAAGGCTAGTGGGAGCTTGGTTTTACAGACATTTGGGTAATTCCCTAGAAGAAGGAAGAAACTTATGTGAGTTTATCCATGTCCAAAAACGGGAATATGTTACTAAACGATAAAGAGGAGGAGACATTTTATGAAACTCGAAGTTTTGTGTAACGTAGAGAATTGTACGTACTGGGCCGAGGGGAATCAATGTGTTGCTGACTCCATTTATGTCGTGGGCCTTGATAACAATGATGCTGACAATGTTGAGGAAACGGCTTGTAAAACCTTTGAACTTCGCAAACAATAATGGAATACAGAATGGGCCGGACGGCTGATGCCGCCCGGTTTTTTTATTCGAGAAATAGGAACAGTCCCCTATCGGTATGCAGTCATACCGGGTTCCTTTACCATTTTAATGGGGGCTGTCACCTAAAAAAAAATTTAATTAGCACGACTATGCAAGAGGGGATATAACTTGAAAATCAATTTAAAAACTTTATTAAATTAATGAACAAAATAATTTTATTAAAGTAAGTATTTATATATTTGGTGGATTTTCAATAGTATTAGCGGGATATAATGTTGTACATTTGGTCGTAATGATAATGTTCTAGTCTAGGCAATCAATAGTCATTCCAACCGTTAAGAAGGAAGGGCAGATAACTAAAAATTATCTGCTCTTTTTTAATTCACCTTTTATTTGTACTAACATGTGAACAAATGTACTTAAACTAAAGGGTGCGTTAGCTGAAGATCAGAGCTGTCTTTAAGGCAGCTTTTTCTTTATGCAACTATCGGGGCAGTTTTGTTTAAGCACATTTCTTCATAAGTTACGAAAAAAGCCGATTCTTCAAATTAGGAAGAATCGGCTAATTTTCTTATTCAATCATAGTAATTATTTTACTTTGTTATATACCTCATCTGATACTGGTTCCAACCATTCAGGAGTACCAGCAGTGATTGCAATGTGTTCAAACCAACTATCTTTTGCTGCACCATGCCAATGTTTCACACCATCGTGATTGACAATAACATCGCCAGCTTTTAAGAATTGAGCAGGCTTTCCTTCTTCTTGATACCATCCTTCGCCACCAGTTACCAATAAAATCTGAAATCCATCACGATGGATATGCCAGTTATTTCTGCATCCAGGTTCAAAAGTTACATTTCCAACACCAACATTCACTTTAGGGTCAGCAACTAATCCTTGAAGATAACTTTGTCCCACAAAGTATTGTGCATATGCTTCATTTTTCTCGCCAGCTGGGAAAATAACGCCATTTTTTACTTCTTCATGTTTTGCCATTTTAATTCCTCCAATAAATTTTATTATTATTAACCGACTTGAACAGTTGGACGGACAATTAATTCATTGATTGCTACATCCTTTGGTTGTTCGATTGCAAATGCGATAGTGTGAGCAATTCTTTCTGCAGGAATGGCTACTTGATAAAAGTCCTCTAATCCTGCTTTCATCGTTGGGTCGGTTGTCGTTTCTAAGAGCTCACTGCTAATAGCTCCAGGAGAAACATTGGTTACACGGATATTCGTGCCACTCATCGCTTCTTCTTGACGCAAGCCTTCAGAAATGGCTCTTACTGCAAATTTTGTACCGCAATAAACCGTTCCACCTGGGTAAATGTTATGTCCAGCTACAGAAGAAAGATTGATAACGTGACCTGATTTACGCTCTCTCATAGATGGAACGATAGCAGCAATAGCATACAAAATACCTTTGATGTTTACATCAATCATCTTATCCCACTCGTCAACTTTATTTTCAGCAAGAAACGCTTGTGGCATGATTCCAGCATTGTTGACTAGCACATCAATTTTTCCAAATTCTTTAAGAGCATACGCAGCGAGTTCTTCCATTTGTTGACGAGAAGACACATCTGTAACTTTATAAATAGCTTGTCCGCCACTTGTTTGAATCTCATCTTGCAGTTTCTTTAAACGTTCTTCACGACGAGCTGCGATTACCAACTTTGCACCTTTAGATGCAAGTTCTTTTGCAGTAGCTTCTCCAATTCCAGAAGAAGCACCAGTAATAATGACAACTTTATCTTGAATATTAGACATAATAAATAACACCCTTTCTTAATTTTCAGGAATAATTTCATTTACGCACGCTAATGCGTTCAGTGTTCTTGGAAAGCCCATATATGGAAGGCAATGGGAGATGGCAGTGATCAATGTTTCTTTGTCATTGCCCACATTTTTGTTACCCTGCACATGTGCCTTAACTTGACCTTCAGCACCACCCAAAGCACTGATGATGCAGAGAGTTAACAACTCTCGTGTTTTCAAATCAAGTCCGCCACGAGTGTAGAAATCTCCAAAGCAAAAAGCAGAAAGATAATCCTGTATATGCTTTTGGTTTGTTGGAGCATTTTCCCGCATTTTTGCAATTACATCGCCAAATATTTCAACCTGCACTGCAAGTCCTATATCAAAACGATTATCTTCATCTACTGTATTTTGACTTTCAATCGGTAAAGCGATATTCTTCATTTTGAAAACCTCATTAACCTCATTGATAGCATTTAATGTTTTCGGGAATCCGATATACGGAGCACACTGATAAACAGCCTCTTTGATTTCTACAGGTGTAAGACCAACATTCAGTGCCGCACTAACATGTGCCTTCAGTTGAGGCAACGTCTGATTGGTTGCGAGCACTACCAGGGTAATTAATTCACGCTGTTTGTCATCTAAATTGCCTTGATAAAAAACTTCCCCAAAAATGAAATGGCTCAGTATGTTCTGAAAATCAGGATCAGTAGCATGTGCGGCAGTTACTCCCTCACCAAATAGCTGGTTGAACTTATCCTTGCTCCTTTCAACACGATTCATTATTAAACCTCCTCTATGAAATCAATTAACTCTTTTGTTATTTCAAAAGTAGTAAAAGTTGATGTGTTAGTAAATCGCACATTGATATGTTATCGCACATCTGTATATAATATAAAATGAATAGAGGGTAACTGCAATAATCAAAATCCGTGATTTGTGCGTTACTGCACAAGTTGATTTAATTTGTACGATAACTTTTAAGAAAGCTCGGTGATTACTACAATGCCAAAAGTAGATAGAAGAGTACAAAAATCTCAAGAAGCAATAAAAAAGGCTTTTATTGAACTGTTGTCTGAAAAAAGTTTTGATCATATTACGATACAAGATATTTCTGACAGGGCAAACGTCGGTCGAAGAACCATTTATGATCATTACATCGATAAATTTGATTTACTGGATAAGCTCATTGAAGAACATATAAACGAATTAAGGAAACTATGCGAATCGGCAGCTGATTTGGATTTTGTCGAGGGAAATCTGATGTGGTTTGAATACTTTGAACGTAATTCTTCATTCTTTTCAACCATGCTAGCAAGTAAAGGAGCCACTACTTTTCGTAGTCATTTCCTAAAATTTGTGATTGAGGAGTTAGAGGGTGAAGTAGATGTGACCGAAGGAAAGAATCAAGGATTAAATAAGGATTTAATTCTTAAATTTTTTGGAGCAGCTATAGTAGAGTTAGTAACAGCGTGGATTGCCAATGGATTATCTGAACCAACTCAAGTTGTGGCAGAACAGATGGGGATTTTGTTGGATAGGAACTTTTAGTTATAAGAAAGCTTTTCAGATTTAAACGAAGATTGTGAAGGAATATACTTAAGCTAACGGGTGCGTTAGCTGAAGATCGGAGCTGTCTTAAGGCAGCTTTTTCTTTATGCAACTAACGGGGCAGGTTAGTTTAGCAAGCAAAAGTGATACAATAAAAAAATAGGTCTTGTTTTCAAGGAGGTAAAACATGGATTACATTTCACCGAAAGAAGCGGCGTTAAAGGTGAAACGGTGGCCTAAAGATACCATAGCGGCGGGTCGTTGTAATACCATTGGGCTTAAATCGGATGGCACGGTGGTGGCTGTGGGTCGAAATAATGAGGGTCAATGCAATGTAAGCGGCTGGCGCGATATTGTGGCGGTCGCAGCTGGTAATGTTCATATGGCGACGAACACGGGTAATGCTCATACAATCGGTCTTAAATCTGACAGTACAGTGGCGGCTGTGGGTTGGAATAAGCATGACCAATGCGATGTAAACGACTGGCGCGATATTGTAGCGGTTGCGGCGGGGTGGCGTCGTACCATTGGGCTTAAATCGGATGGCACGGTGGTGGCTGTGGGTCGAAATAATGAAGGCCAATGCAATGTAAGCGGCTGGCGTGATATTGTGGCGGTTGCGGCGGGTGACTGGCATACCATCGGTCTTAAATTGGACGGCACGGTGACGGCTGTGGGTAATAATCGGTATCGCCAATGCAATATAAGCGGCTGGCGCGACATAGTGGCGGTCGCGACGGGGTATCTTCATACAATCGGTCTTAAATCGGACGGTACGGTGATGGCTGTGGGTTTGAATATACATGACCAATGCGATGTAAGCGGCTGGCGCGGTATTGTGGCGATAGCGGCGGGTAGTAAACATACCATCGGCCTTAAATCGGACGGTAAAGTGGCTGCTGTGGGTTTGAATGAGTATGGCCAATGTAATGTAAATGATTGGCGCGATATTGTGGCGATAGCGGCGGGGTGTGCACATACCGTCGGTCTTAAATCGGACGGCACGGTGGTGGCTGTGGGTGATAATGAATATGGCCAATGCGATGTAAGCGGCTGGCGCGGTATCCAACTGCCCAACAATTAGTTTTCGGGTAAAAAGGATACAGTTCCTGCAACTAATAAATCCAAAAAAGGATTAAACATAAAAGATAAAAATTCCTTCTTCAGCCAACGGGTGCTTTAGCTGAAGAGTGCTTTGACCTTTGTTCAACAATTGGGCCATTTAATTGAAGATCTCATCAGATAGGTAATAATATTTTAAGGAATAATTCATTCTGATAAAGAATATTAAAAAACGTGATGATAAGGAGGCGATTGTATGGCAAATCATGTAGAAAGTCTATATAACTATCATGTATGGGCAAATCAACGGATTATTGATCATCTTAAGACACTTTCTCCTGAGAAATATCAAAAGGAAATGAAAAGTGTCTTTTCTTCTGTTTCAAAGGTTTTATCTCATCTCTATTTGGTGGAATATGGATGGCTTAATACCCTCGAGGGGCAGAGTATGAATGAAGCAATGCAATCTTCATTTCAAATTCAAGAAAAGATTGAGAAACTGCCCATTGAAGACTTAGAAACTGAATTTCACACTTTAACATCTCGGTTTAAATCCTTTTTGAACAGACAGGAAGATATGGAAAAGAGAATAATGTTGGATAATCCATGGGCAGGATTAAGAGAAACAAGTATATCTGAAATGGTCTTACACGTTGTGAATCATGGAACCTATCATAGAGGGAATATTTCAGCTATGTTACATCAGTTGGGTGATTCTTCAGTTATGACTGATTATGCTTTTTATTGGTATTCTTGAAATGTTATTCATTATAAATAGGCAAGAGAAGAGTAATCCATTTTTTCTTCAAAAAGGTGACGTTAGCTGAAGATCGGAGCTGCCTTTAAGGCAGCTCTTTCTTTATGCAACTAACGGGGCAGTTTAGTGGAAGAAGGAATAACAATACTTTGTCTAGAAACTATCAATAGGTGATGAAAAATAATGATTTTAAAACATTTTCTCTTATATTCGGATGATGATGATGAAGGAATTGCAGAAGTGGATAAAAACTTATCTTTTCAATCCAGATGTATAACATCTCTTTACGAAAGATGTTTCTCAAAGTTTCATACAACTGAAATTAAACAAATCAATATCTTCTGTGTAAAGGAAACTCCAAAGCCGAATTTAACTATTATAGATGGTTTTTGCGATGTGGAAATTCTTTATGATGTAGTTGGATTTTTCAAACTGGATGACCAAAAGAAAAAAGAAGTAATACTAGATAAATTAAAGCAAGGTATTGATAAAGTGGTTAAACTGAATAACTGGGAAAGCACTCCATTCGATGATGCTTATAACTGTGTGAAAAAAGCTGGTTATAAAACCAATTATGTTTGGAAGAAACCAAAGAGTAGCCCAAATCGCAACTATAAAGCTGAAGTTATTATAAAGCACAGTCTATACCTATGTGAGATATATTTGATAGTCAAGGATATAAACGGACAAGAAATAGCAAAAAAAATGGTGGCATCTGGGAAGCCAGATGAATTACTTTTCAGACGACATTTAGGGGAACTAAAGTGGTTATCAAATAATGAAGTTGTATTGTTCAACAGTTCTAAAACTAATTATGTTTCTGTTCAAAAATTAAATGGGTATCAATGATAATTCTTGTTCAGCTAAATGGTGCGTTAGCTGAAGATCGGAGCTGTCTTTAAGGCAGCTTTTTCTTATGGAACTAAAGGGCAGGTTAGTTGTATAAGAAGTGATATAATAACCCTCATTAAAAGCATCGTAAAGGTGGCTATTCAAATGGAAAATTGGATTGAATTATCTACAATAGAACGCATCTCGAAATACATTCCAAAAAAAACGTGTATGAAAGTCACGTAATCTATCTTCGTATGTATATAGAGTTGCTTTTTCATTACCAGGGGGCACCTCTCTGATTTGGAAGATCGTATAGTGGCCCTGGCAAATGAACTGGAAGAATATAAGATCATCCAATCGATTCCCGGTATCGGAGAAAAAATCGCAGCCCCGATTATCTCTGAAATGGGTGAAATCGATCGGTTTAATCATCCGAAAAAACTGGTTGCTTTCGCTGAGTAGATTCAAGTGTTTACGCATTGGGTAAGTTTAAGGCAACCATTAATCGTATGACTAAAAGAGGTTCTAGCAGATTACGTCATTCTCTGTATCTTGCCGTACTTTGCGGCATAAGAAGTTCAAGGAACAAAAAGCTTAAAGCCTTCTATGATAAGAAAAAATCAGAAGGAAAACCGACCAAAGTGTCAATCGTTTCCTGTATGAATAAGTTGCTTCATTGGATTTACGCTTTATTAAAAAGAAAGGCTCTTTTCGTAAAGATTGTTGTTTTTAAAACGAAACGATTTAAGGTTGATAGGAGCGTAAGTGCGAGACTCCTGCGGGAGCAGCGGGACAGGTGAGACCCCACAGGCGTTTACGCCGAGGAGGCTCACTGCCCGCCCCGCGGAAAGCGAGCATCTGGAGGGGAAATCAACCACACCGCTTTACTTGGAAAATAGCAACAAAGTAAGCGAAAACAGCCAAAAGAAAGGAAGCATTCCTAGATTTAGCCTGATTAACGATTTTGTGAAACAGAGAAAAATCCTTCCAAAAGGGTTTTGGAGGGCTATTTGTCATGAACAAAAATAATATATCATATGGGAAATGAAATTTTCAGAGAAAGATATTGACATCCTATTAGCTGGTACAGTTCTTTAGAGAGCTGTGATGAACAGCTCTTTTTTTTATTTAAGGGGGTAGATAATCTGATAATAAAAAAATACATATTTACCGAGATTTGATAAAATTAATTAGAGGAGAAGGGTGGTTAATCATGAAAAAATATTTAGGGGTTATTTCGTTTGCTTTAATTATCTTGGTTATTTGTTTCTTTGCTGGAACTATAACACAAGTAATTGACCCTGGAGTAACAACTTTTCGTGTATTGATGATTTGTGGAATCATTATATCCTTCTCTTTCTCTTTTCTCAGTGAGAAAGGACTTTGGAGAAAATTAGCTTTAGGTTTTAGTATATTTGATGGTTTAGTTTACTTTATGGCTGTTGAATTAATGAGAATAATATTCCAGGGTAATGGATTTTAAATGTTTATTGAACAAACAGGTGCGTTACTTCATTACCAGGAGTTGATCAACAGCTCCTTTTTCTTCTGGGGGGGTACCCCTAATAGTTCTCACATGTCACTGCACCATTCTATATACTTAAATTAATTAAACTAGAATACACGAAGCACCTTTAAATAGAAGTGTAATACGAGGAGGAGATATCATGCTTATTACGGAACGGCATCAATTAATATTAAAGCTATTAAAAGAAAAGGAGAATGTTAAGATTCATGAGCTAGTAGAATTAACAAATACTTCAGAATCTACTTTGCGTCGTGATCTAGATCAATTAGAAAAGCAGAACTACTTAAAACGTGTACATGGTGGAGCTTCACTTTTACATAGTAAACGAGACGAACCAAGTGTGTTTGAGAAAATAACGCAGAACCTTGAGGAAAAAGCTAAGATAGCAAAATATGCGGCAGAACTAATTTTGGATGGCGACTGTGTATATCTTGATGCTGGAACAACAACGTATCAGATGATCAAACATTTAAGACAAAAAGATATCGTTGTCATTACAAACGGAATTGATCATTTAGATGCATTACTTGAAAATGATATATGTACATACTTTATTGGTGGATTTGTTAAAAAGATTACCAAAGCAACAGTTGGACGTTATGCATATGAAAGTATAAAAAAATACAGATTTGATAAGTGTTTCATGGGTGCGAACGCTATTCATTATAATTTTGGATTGACTACCCCAGATCCAGAAGAGGCGCAAATGAAAGAAAGAGCCATTTTTTTGTCACGTGAGGCCTTTGTATTAGCAGATCATACAAAATTTGGAGAAGTATCATTTTCTAAGTTTGCAGATTTAAACCAGACAAAAGTTATTACGAATGAAGAAGGTACAATAACGTTAGGAAAATATAAGGAGAAAACGGAACTAATTATTGTGAGGGACTAAAAACTAAATTTGCTATCGTTGAAGGAAAGCTGGTATTCAAACTGTCTGATTCAGACATTTAGAATACCAGCTTTTTTTTTGAAGGAGATTCTGAAATTATTTTTTTGGAAATTTCCACCTTTGTTGTATCAATATAATAAAGAATGCTTGATTTATTGTAATGTGGCCAATTAACAAAGAGGGAAAATCTGCTCCATGTATTAAACATTCCATTTGAAAGTTTAATATTTTATGTTATTAATATATTTTTTGGAATAATTGACACCGTTGACAATTATAAACAGTTTTAATATAATCAAAATCAATCAAAATCAACCAAATTCATTCAATAATAATTCTAACGTTTAAAGGGTAATTATATTGTTATAAAAGATATGAAAGCGTTATCAATTAATTAAATGTCATTTGAAAAAACTATCAAAATCAACCATATTTCCATTATTTCAACCAAAAATATTCATTTAAGGAGGTGATCTAGTTTAAAAGATTGAGAGCGGTAACAATTTCTCGTCTGTAGCTAATTATTTTCATCTTCAAAAACTAGGGGGATTAATATGGTTAAATATGTAAAAATACTAGGGATACTAGTTTTGGCGTTTGTAATTGCCGCGATGACGGCATGTAGTGGGGCTAGTGAATCATCAAATGGATCAACAGACGGTAACGAAGGACAAGAAGGTAACAAACAATTAAAAATCGGTGTAGCGGTGGGTAGTTTAGCAAACCCTTTCTTCGTCTCCATGGGTAAAGGTGCTGAAGAAGCAGGAAAAGAATTAGGTGCTGAAGTACTAGTTGAAAGCGCTGACTATGATTTAGCAAAACAAGCAGCTCAAATTGAAAACTTTATTACGAAAAAGGTAGATATTATTCTATTAAATGCTGTTGATACAAAAGGAATTGCGGCAGCTGTTCAACAGGCCAAAGCTGCTGATATTCCAGTAGTTGCTGTAGATACTAATGCTGAAGGTGGTGTCGATGCCACTGTTACTTCAGACAACTATCAAGCTGGTAAACTAGCCGGAGAATATGTGATTGAACAATTAGGTGGAAAAGGAAAAATAGCTATTATTGATGGACCTCCTGTTTCGGCTGTATCTGATCGTATTCAAGGATTTGAAGATGCAATAAAGGATTCCGAAATTAAAGTAATTGCGAAGCAAAATGGAGAAGGGAATCGCGAAAAGGCATTAACGGTGATGGAAAGTATTTTACAAGCTAATTCATCAGGCTCTATTGACGCTGTATTTGCGATTAATGATCCAGAAGCAATTGGTGTTGAAATTGCTCAAGAGCAAGCGAATCGTAAAGATGAATTTTTCATTGTCGGAGTAGACGGTGCTCCTGAAGCCACAGAAGCAATGGCAAAGGAAGGAAGTACAATTGCTGCAACTTCAGCTCAGTCACCTAGTAACATGATCAAAAAAGCTGTTGAAATCGGAATGAAAGTGAAAAATGGTGAAGAAGTTGAGGAGCTTATTAAAGTTCCAGTTGAGCTTGTAACTCAAGATACATTAGATTCTTACCAAGGTTGGTAAGAATCTTTCAATAAATAGGCTGATAAGGATTCCTCCTTTAATCAGCCTATTCAAATCAATATAAGGGGTGAGATAAAGGTATGGCTGTCAATGAAATGTCCCTTAAAGGCCAACAAAGTCTAAAAAAGCCAGTGTTGAATATGGAAGGGATTAGTAAAACGTTCTCAAATGTAACCGTATTGGATAATGTGAGAATTGAACTTTATCCAGGTGAAGTACATGCATTAATGGGAGAGAATGGCGCTGGAAAGTCAACTTTCATGAAAATCCTCGCAGGCATTCATACACCTGATGACAATGGTGGGAAAATCTACTTAAAAGGTCAACCAATTTTATGGAAGGACCCTACAGATGCAAGGAACAAAGGAATTAGTGTTATTCATCAGGAGTTAAATCTTTCTCCTAATTTAACAATAAGTGAAAATATCTTAATGGGTTCGACCTTTCCTAGAAATGGTTTAGGAATGGTGAAATGGGATGAGGTCCATGAACGTGCCCAAGAGGTGTTAGATTCAATGGGGTCGAATCTAAATCCACGCCAATTGGTTTCGACCTTAAGTGTTGCTCAACAACAAATGGTCGAGATCGCTCGAGCATTATCCTTTAATGCAGAGGTACTCATAATGGATGAACCAACCGCCTCTTTAACAGATAAAGAAATAAAAAAGCTGTTTGAAATTATTGATGATTTGAAAAAGCAGGGAGTTGCCATTGTATATATCTCTCACAGAATGGAAGAAATCTTTAAAATTTCTAATAGGTTCACTGTATTACGTGACGGCGAATGGATTGCAAGTGGGCCGATTGAAGAGACAAATCCTGATCATCTCGTAAAGCTAATGGTAGGACGGGATTTAAAGGACTTGTTTAATCGGTCAAAAGCTTTTGGTACAAAAAATCCAAAGGAAGTTTCACCTGTACTTGAATTGAAAAATGTTTCTGATAACACGATTGTAAAGAATGTATCTTTAAAAATTTACCCAGGTGAAATTGTTGGTTTAGCGGGGCTTGTTGGAGCTGGTAGAACAGAATTGGTTAGGGCTATTTTCGGTTTGTCCGAGTTGAAAAGTGGCGAAATATTGGTTGATGGTCAATCTGTTAGAATCAAATCCCCAATAGATGCTATTGCTAATAGGATTGCACATGTGCCTGAAAGCAGGAAAGAACAAGGGTTATTTTTATCAATGTCCGTAAAAGAGAACATCATAATGGCTGAATTGAAAAAACACGCTAAAGCAGGAATTGTTAGTTGGAAGCAAGCAAATGAAAGCGCTAACCAATATATTGAAGACTTAAATATAAAAATAGCTTCCCCAGAACAGCAAGTATCAAACTTAAGTGGTGGGAATCAACAAAAGGTAGTGATCGCTAGGTGGCTATCAATTGCACCAAAGGTATTACTACTTGATGAGCCAACACGAGGGGTTGATATAGGTGCCAAGACTGAAATCCACAAGATTGTTTCAAAGCTTGCAGATGAAGGATTGGCCGTTTTAATGATATCATCTGAACTTCCTGAAGTATTGGGGGTAAGTGATCGAATACTTGTCATGAGTGAAGGAAGGTTAACAGGCGATCTTTCGAAGGAAGAAGCTACACAGGAAATAATTATGCGTTTAGCTACCAAAGGGGGGAGAGAGAAATGAGAGGGAATACGCAAACTATTACACATTCACAACGCCTAAATATAGGAAATGTCCTTTATTCTTTATGGAATAGGCTTGGCATGATCATGATTTTATTATTATTGTGTGTAGTACTTTCATTTACAGCACCAAATTTTTTAGATACAGACAATTTATTGAATGTATTAAAACAAGTTTCTATTATTGCTATTTTAGCTGCTGGGATGACAATTGTTATTTTAACTGGTGGTATTGATTTATCAGTTGGTGCAACAGTTGCTCTATCTGGCGTTATCTCAGTCATGGTCTCTTCAGCAGGAGTTAATCCTATTATTGCGATGTTATCAGGCGTACTAGTAGGGTATGCAATAGGACTGATTAATGGATTTCTCACAGCCAAAGCAAAGTTACCAGCATTTATTGTTACACTAGGCAGCTTCACATATGTTCGTGGACTCGCTTATGTCATTAGTGGTGGTTATCCAATTGTTTTGCAAAACGAAACATTTAAATTCATCGGTGGTGGAAGTATTTTTGGAATCCCCACTCCTATTTATATCATGTCTTTAGTATATGTTGTGATGTTTTTTGTTCTTAAATATACGATGTTTGGTCGTCATATATATGCGATTGGTGGCAATGAAGAGGCAGCTCGGTTAACTGGAATTAAGGTTGAAAAGTCTTTAATCAATGTGTATTCGATTAGTGGTTTACTAGCTGGTTTAGGAGGAGTCGTTTTAGCGGGAAGGTTGTTTTCTGGACAGCCAACTGCTGGTCAAATGTATGAATTAGACGCAATTGCTGCTGTTATACTAGGAGGAACAAGTTTAACAGGTGGAAAAGGGAAAATAATAGGCACAATTATTGGGGTTTTAATTATGGGGGTAATCAGTAATGGGTTAACTCTAATGGATGTCAACTATTATTGGCAGTTAGTTGTAAAAGGTGGAGTTATTGTAGCAGCCGTTTTATTAGACCGATTGCGCGGAAATAGTCCAGCATAACGATTACTTTTAAAAAAGGGATGTGAAATAAAAGTGAAGAGGATTATTAGTATTCTACTAATATGTTCAACTGTCACTTGTTTACCATTTAATAGTGCATATGCAGAAGACCCTGGGTATTATAATGAACCATACCGTAATCAATTTCATTTTTCTCCTGAAGCTAACTGGATGAATGATCCGAATGGTATGGTTTTTTATAAAGGTGAATATCATTTGTTTTATCAATATCATCCGTATGGAACGACATGGGGACCGATGCATTGGGGGCATGCTGTCAGTAAAAATCTTGTTAATTGGGAGCATTTGCCGATTGCTTTATCGCCGGATGAAAACGGTCAGATTTTCTCGGGGAGTGCTGTTATTGATTGGAACAATACAGCTGGCTTTGGAAAAGAAGCAATGGTTGCCATCTTTACGCATGCAGGGGATAAGCAAGTCCAAAGTATAGCGTATAGCCTAGATAAAGGAAGAACTTGGGAAAAATATAAAGGGAATCCCGTAATGCCAGACCCTCCTATACAAGATTGGCGCGATCCTAAAGTATTTTGGCATGAAGAATCAAACCAATGGGTTATGTCTTTAGCGGCTAAGGATAAGATCATGTTTTATACCTCACCTAATTTAAAAGAGTGGGAGTATGCAAGTGAATTCGGCGAAGATGGTGGAATACAAGCAAATAGCTTAGACAGAACATCTTATACCATGTCATCCCAGACAGGTGAATCATTTAGCTATGAGGGAGATATTACCCTTATTGAGAAGAATGGGAGAGAAGGGACAGGCGGTTTAGTTTTTCGGTCAGATAGGAGTGCAAAGAACGGCTATGTTGTGAGCTTAGATGCCAAAAACGATGTCATAACATTAAGTAAGAATGTAGATGGAAGAAACGAGGAAATTGCGAGAAAACCTTTTACCCTCAAAACTTCGACTACCTACCATGTGAAGGTGGAAACAGATGGGGATCAAATTCAAGTCTCTGTAAACGATCAATCTGTTATAAAAAGAACAGATATAGAATTCGATTATGGATACTATGGATTGTCAGCGTGGAATTCAACGGCTGCCTTTCGAAATGTGGAGTTCAAGAATACATCTAACTTTGAAACCAATTTATCAAAATGGACAGATGTAAACGGAAGCTGGGAGAACACGATGGATGGAAAAACTGGAACCTCTACGGAGGATGCTTTTGTAATGAGTGGTCAAACAGGGGATAACTTTTTTTATGAAGCAAACATTGAGATATCTGGGGAAAAAGGCGGCAATGGAGCTGGCTCGCTCGTTTTTCGTGCAGATCCTAATGCAACAAACGGTTATATGGCGAATATCGATGCTTTAAACGATACAATAAAAATCATGAAAATCGAAAATGGAGACATATCCATTCTAGCTGAAAAAACAACAAATCTAGATACAGATAAAAGGTACCATTTAAAAGCAAGTACTCATGGAAAAAATATTAAAATATCTTTAGATGGTAATCTCATTCATGATGTAAATGATTCAACTTTTTCATCAGGGCATTTTGGCTTAAATGTTTGGAATTCATCCACGTTATTCCAAGATGTTCAAGTTGGTAAAAACATCATGACAAATGAGAAGGAAATTACTAATCATGACTTTGAGACAGGTGATCTAACTGGGTGGAGTACAATCGAAGGTAATGCTTTCACAAAAGATCATGTGACAAATGTACCATCATACTGGGGAGGGGATTTCGGCCACCAAGGAAACTACCACTTATGGGGGTTTACTGATCTTCAAAAGGGAGATGACGCGACAGGTGAACTGCACTCCTCATATTTTAAACTAGATGGCTCTGGAGAAATCAACTTTCTGTTGGGCGGTGGTAATGATATCAACAACCGCTATGTTTCGTTAGTGAGAGCCTCTGATGATCAAGAATTAATTCGACAAGCCAATACCAAATTTAAAGAAGAAAAATATCAAAAATACGTCTGGGATGCTTCTAAATACATTGGTGAAGTGTTATATATTAAAGCTGTAGACCAAGCTACAGGTGGTTGGGGCCATTTAAACATGGATGATGTTAATGTTTATAATGAAGGGGCCATGCCAAATGAAGTAGACCAAGTTGCCAAAGAGCCGGAGAAAGACGATTCGAAAGAAAGCGGCATCCTTACAGACTGGTCTGCTGTTTCTGGAGAGTGGGTACCTTCTACTCATGGTAGTAACGGAGGGATTTGGGAATGTCCTACCCTAATCGAATTACCAATTGATGGTGACCCTTCAAAAACAAAATGGGTACTACAGGTAAGCATTAATGATGGCGCCCCTGCAGGCGGGTCAGGTATGCAATATTTTGTAGGTACCTTTGACGGGAAAACGTTTAAAAATGAAAATCCTTCCGATCAAGTGTTATGGACTGACTACGGGGCAGATTATTATGCCGCAGTAGATTGGAGCGGAATTGAAGGTAAGAATGGCGAAAAATATTGGATTGGCTGGATGAGTAATTGGCAATATGCAAATAATACACCAACTTCGACTTGGAGAAGTTCAACGACATTGCCAAGAAAGATGGAGCTAACTCAGACAGATGAAGGTTTACGTTTAAAACAAACACCAGTTTCTTTAAAAACCATTCGAGATAAGAGTGAAAAAATTTCATATAAAAATAAAGTCATATCTGGTGAAAGTAATCTTCTATCTAAACTATCAGAAGATACATTTGAAATGATAGCTGAGTTTGATGTAGATGATATAAAAGCAACTGAATTCGGCTTTCAAGTTCGTAAAGGAGCAACTGAATATACGACTATTGGCTATGATGTTGCCACCAAACAGTTATTCGTAGACCGTTCAAGTTCAGGAAGCTTTGATTATGGGAACAATGTAGGTGGTAAGAATGACGGACCGTTAAATGCATTAAATGGGACTGTGAAAATGCATATTTTCATTGACCGATCTGCTGTAGAAGTGTTTGGAAACAAAGGTGAAACGGTTATTTCTGATCAAATTTTCCCGGATCCATCAAGTAAAGGATTACAAATTTATAGTAAGGGTGGAGAAGTTACATTAAAGTCTTTGAGAATTTACCCTTTAAAGAGTATATGGAAAAGATAAAGACTAAATTTCAATCCTATTAAAGAGTGGTTGATAGTAAGAATTTATGAAGGCTGTCGAAAATGATCGATAGCCTTTCATTTTACCAAAATCACAAGAATGGAGAGTGTAATGTAAATGAATAAAACAAACCGCGCAGTCATATGCGTTGGGGAGCTTTTGATCGATTTTTATTGTACAGATACTGATGTTAATTTAATAGAAGGTAATCACTTTCTAAAGAAAGCCGGGGGTGCACCAGCGAATGTCGCAGCTACTATTTCAAAGCTAGGTGGGGAAGCGAGTCTTATTGGAAAAGTAGGAAATGACCCATTTGGATTATTTTTAATAGAATCGATAAAAGAGGTGGGGGTTGATACATCGATGATTGTTACTGACGATTTAGCTCCAACTACTTTAGCATTTGTTTCTTTACAAGCAAATGGTGAAAGGGATTTTGTATTCAATAGAGGAGCGGATCGAAATTTAACAGAGGATAACTTATACCTAGATAGATTAAGTGGTGCAAAGATCATTCACTTTGGATCTGCAACTGCATTTCTGGAAAACCCTTTTAAAACAACTTATTTAAAGGCAATGGAATTTGCACAAAATAGGGGGATATTTCTATCGTTTGACCCTAACTTTCGACATGATCTATGGAAAAATAGAGTGGAGGAATTTATTAGTTTAGCTAGAAAGGGTATATCAATGGCTGACTTTGTAAAAGTAAGCGAAGTAGAGCTTGAACTAATCACGGGAAAAATGGATAAATATGATGGAATAGCAATGCTCCATCATTTAGGGGTAAAAATAGTGGCTGTTACCCTTGGATGGGAAGGCACTCTTCTTTCAAATGGAAGTGGAATGAGTGTAATAAACAGCGTCGAAGTAAATTCAATTGACTCAACTGGTGCTGGTGATGCATTTGTCGGTGCTGCTTTATTTCAATTTGCAAATCTTGAGTCCTGTGACACAATTCTTAGTGATTTTAGTAAACTTAAAGAGATCATTCTTTTTGCAAATAAAGTAGGTGCCGTCGTGTGTACGAAGGTAGGAGCGATTTCTTCTCTACCAAACGAAGAGGATATATATAAGATTTAGTCTTCATCGTATTGTTTCGGATTGTGAAAAAATCGCGGTACACCTGGCTTAGGAGGTCTAGGTGCATCGCGACTTTTAGTTTATATTTACACTGTACAAAGCGAATCGGCTGAATCTTCTTGGGATGAGTGGACATGTGCCGATAGGCTTAGGAGTCTCAGTTAAAAAAGAAAGGGCGGTCCTGCTGCTGACTCGGTTGCACTTGCAGCAGCAGCTGTCTCTGTCACAGGAGGCTTCGCCTTCGTCGGGCTCATGGCTCCGCACGGTTTGACCTCGAAATCAGCTCTTCCTGCCGGTAGCGATTCTGATCGGCGCCTGGCTGCTGCTTCAGGCAGATACCATCGGGAGAAACATCATTGAACCCGAAGGCATACCTGTGGGGATTATGATTGCTATAATAGGGGCTCCTTATTTTATGTATTTGTTGATGAAGCAGTAGGAGAAAAAGCACATATTATTGTAAAAGCTGAAGAAGTCTTCAGCTTTTTTGTTTGCCTTATCATCTTCAAATTTCTGGCGCAGCGCAGATTGGAACATAATATAAGCCCTAACTGCGAAATATAAGGATACATGCCCTTACATGAATCCTACTTAAGCATGATTGACTTGGTTTTTTGATTTGATATAGTTTTAGGATGCTAAAGTGAGAAAATAAGAACAGACTAAAAAAGAGCCTTCTGCGAAAGGAGGTGCCTCCTGTGAAAAGCATACAAAGCCGCTTATTGATCATGCTGCTGATTTTCATCGTTCTTCCCTATTTCCTGTCCGTTTTTTTCATATACACTTATACAAAAAACAGTGTGGAGCAGTATGAACTTGAAAACAGCCGGGAGCAGCTACAGAAGAATGCGGATGAACTGGAGCAGTATTTTGACGACATGATTGATTTTCCATATATTCTGTACCGCAACCCTGATCTGTTTCGGATTTTTAATAACGGCTTTGAAGACTCCATTTACTTCAGTCCCAAGACCATGGAAAAGAGTCTCGAAACCTTTTATCTAATGAGAAACGAATTCCGGCAAATCCGTTTCTATATTGCTAAAAACAATGAGTCATTTACAGTCTATAATGCATTGGTCAGCACACACAGGTATCAGCCGAATTTTCTGAACCAGGACCCGATCAAACAGCTGTATACATCTGACTCACAATATTTGATTGAGCCGCCCCACCCTCTTGAGAATTACAATAATGCAGCCATTGTTCCAAAATCGGACAAAACGATAGTGATGACTTTTCACCACAAAATTACGGACGTTCTTTCTAAAAAGTTTCTTGGGATGATTACAATCGACATTGATTTGGGCGAGTATGCCCGCATTTGTAATAACCTTGTCCAGGGAGACGCATCTTCTGTTTTGCTTATTGATTCAATGGATCGCGTCATGTATGCAAATGATCGTGCCCTGATTGGAAAACCTCTTCCTGCAGATGAAAAGCAGCGTCTTAACGGGAATAGGAGCCGGCATGATGACGATATTCTCTTATCAAAGGAGTTATCAGGGTCACTGAAAGGCTGGAAATTGATTAAGATCATGTCGAGTCAGGCTTTATATGAAGATGTCAGGAAAACCGCATATACCAATATCCTTGTCGGCATCGGCGTAGGAATACTGGGTTTGTTGATGATAGGCATTATCTCAAATAGGATTACACGTCCCATTACCAGGTTGAGCAGCAAAGTCCGCTCCATTGAAGGCGGAAATATGAATGTTCCTTTTGATGATACCAAAAGCGATGAAATTGGCCATTTGGAGTCACACATGAAGGACATGATGAACCGGATCAATTCCCACATTGACCGTGAATATAAGCTTGAAATTGAAAACAGGAAGAACCAGTTCAGGGCGTTAAAATCACAGATCAATCCTCATTTTCTGTTTAACGCTTTACAATCCATCGGCGCTGTTGCCCTCAGGTCGAATGCACCAAAGGTCTATCAATTGCTGACTTCACTGTCCAAAATGATGCGCTACTCAATGCAGGCAGATCAATGGGTACGGGTTCGGGATGAAGCTGAGTATACAAAAGCGTACCTCTCCCTTCAAACAGAGCGTTTTGGTGAAAATGTAAGTTACTCGGTCAATATAGATGAGTCCATTTTGGACATGACTATTCCAAGTATGATTCTGCAGCCCCTAGCAGAGAATTTCTTTAAACACACGTATGAGGAAGGTTACAGCAACGCTCATTTGTCCATTAACGGGGAAAAACAAGGAAACGATCTGTGCTTTACTGTAGAGAATGATGGTCCGGGTCTGACGGAAGAAGAGCTTCAGACTCTGCGGGAACATATCTATACAC
Organism: Peribacillus simplex; assembly: GCF_900156045.1. Lineage (GTDB taxonomy): Bacteria > Bacillota > Bacilli > Bacillales > DSM-1321 > Peribacillus > Peribacillus simplex_D. The sequence goes on from NZ_FTMX01000004.1 coordinate 43,755, forward strand.
CCCCTTACGAAGGGACTTATTCGCATGAACATATAGGCCTGAAGAATATTCGTGACAGGCTGCTTCTGGGGTATGGACCAAGTGCAGAAATGAAAGTAGATTCGAATGACGGACAGGGGTTTTCCGTCAGCATGAGGATCCCGATAAAGACTGCCCTTGGAAATGATAAAGACTTACTTCAGGAAAGGAGATGAACACGGTGAAAGCACTGATTGTCGATGATGAATTCAATGTGCGGGACGCCATACGCCATTTAGGCCAGTGGGAAACATACGGCATCACCAAGCTATTGGAAGCCAAAAATGGCCATGAGGCAAAATCACTGATTGAGAAAGAACGCCCGGAGATTATCTTTACAGACGTGAAAATGCCCGGTATGGGCGGAATCGAACTGATTGAGTGGCTGGATTCCATTTCCTATCCGGGGAAAGTTATTTTCATTACTGGATATAACGATTATTCCTATATGCGCAAAGCCATTCAGCACAGCAGCTTTGATTACCTGCTGAAGCCGATTGAGTATGAAGCGTTCAATCATTCACTGGAAAAATCGGTACAAGCCTGGAAGGATGACTTTGAACATGCTGAAGTGCTGGAAGATGTGAAAAAAATGCGGAGAAACCAGTTAGCCACTGCGATATGTCTGGGGGACCGTTCAGACTCAATCAGCCTTGCCGAGTTTCTTCCTGAATCGGAGGGCTATAAGCTGACACTGCTCTCCTTTTACCAGATGCACAATCCGGATCTCTATATCCAAAAGCTTTCAGATGAGCTTACGGACCGCAAATTAGGAAATGCGTTTTCCCTGCAGACGAATCTTAACCTCTGCCTTGTTATCACCATTCGCGATCAATGGCTCTCCGTTGAGGAATGGATCAGCCAGGAGTTCGATATCCCTGTAAGGCTTGTAACTGAAGAGCAAGTCGAAACTTTATCGGATATCAGGACCTCGTTTCAGGCTCTGCAGAAAAAGCTCGAGGAACAAAACTTCCGATCCATCCATCGTCTGGATGAAATAGATGCCGCCCGCCGCATGGAAGACATGGTTTCCTATGTTGACATGTATTATATGGAGGATTTGAGTCTGGAAAAGCTGTCGAATGTCTTCTTTTTAAGCCGCGAGCATATCTCAAGAAAGTATAAGCAAGAAACCGGAATGACCCTGTCCAAATACATCACGGAGCTTAGAATCAGCCAAGCAAAATCGTGGCTGAAAGAAACAGACAAAAGCATTTACTCCATCTCGACCATGCTTGGCTATCAAGATGAAATCTACTTTTCAAAGCTATTTAAAAAGGTCGTCGGCATGACGCCTTTTGAGTTCAGGAACAGGAACGATCAACATGAATCTAAAGGGGTGACATGATGAAAAACAGGTTTTTATCCCTTTTGTTAATCGGAGCCGTCAGCCTGCCTCTTTCTGCATGTCAGGACGAAGCCCCACCAAAAAAAACGGAAATGACAGAGCGAAAAATCACGCTGGATTTAAGGAATCCGAAAGTGGAAATCTCCACTCAATTTGAAGAAATGACGCGTGCTTATGAACGGGAAAATCCCCGCGTCAATATCAGGGTGCATACTGTTGGAGGCGCAATGGATGACCTCGCCGACCTAAAAGCCGAAATGGCGACCGGCACTGGTCCGGATATCTTTACAAACAGCGGCTATGAAAATGCCAAGCTGTGGCGGAACTATCTGGAGGATCTCTCAGGGGAGCCTTGGATTAATCAAGCATACAAAGAAGCCCTGACGCCGGTCACATTGGACGGGAAAATTTACGGAATGCCGGTTAACCTTGAAGGGTATGGCTTTATCTATAATAAGGATCTATTTAAACAAGCTGGCATTACTGAACAGCCCGCCACTCTTTCTGAACTGACAGCAGCTACCGAAAAGCTGCAGAATGCAGGCATTACTCCCTTTGCAACAGGCTACTATGAAGACTGGAAATTGGGGGACCATCTGATGAATGTTGCTTTTGCCCAGCAGAAGGATACTGATGCTTTTATAAGAAATTTAAATAACGGAACGGAAAAAATCAGTACCAATCAAACATTTAAGGATCTCCTTGCCCTGCTGGATCTCACCATAAAGTACGGAAACGATAATCCGCTGACAACGGACTATACAATGGAAGTGAATCTGTTTACCTCCGAAAAAGCAGCCATCATTCAGCAAGGCAACTGGATTCAGCCGATGATCGATCAAGCTGCGCCTGACATGAACATCGGTTTTATGCCGATTCCGATTAATGACCGACCTATAGAGGAAGCCCTTGTCGTCAGCGTTCCAAATTATTGGGCCGTAAATAAACAGTCCATTCCTGAAAAGAAAAAAGAAGCCAAGAAGTTTTTAAATTGGATGGTGTCGTCAGAACAAGGAAAACGGTTCATGACAGAAGAATTCAAATTCATTCCTGCGTTTAAGAACATTAAAACTGATGATGATATAGGGCCGCTCGCAGAAGAAACTCTTCGAAATTACAAAGATGGGAACACCGTCCCATCTAACTGGTTTCACTTCCCTGTTGGAATTAGAGAAGAATTCGGAGCCGCGACTCAGCTCTATGTCGGGAAACAGCTGAACCGCAATCAGCTGCTCAATGAATATCAGAAGTCCTGGGAGAGGTTTTCGAAGGAATAGCCTCTTGCCGGGGCTTTTTTTGCCTTCCACAATTACGATATCAATATACGACTAAATTCCAATCAATATGTGGCATACCTCTCTTTTCAGGAATCACCTATAATTCTATTGTATTAGCAAATACATAAAACGAGGAGGAAGACTTATGAACTTTAGCAGGCTTGCCATACAGGCAACAGCAGTAATACTCAGTACTGGCATTCTATTAAGCGGTACTGTTACCCAATCATTTGCAGCTCCAAAGGATCCGGCAGATTACAAAGAAACGTACGATACTTCACAAATCACTCGTTCAGCTATGAAAGATATGATTAATCAGCACGGTGATACTAGATATACCATTCCTAAGTTTGACGAATCCACAATTAAAAACATCCCTTCTGCCAAAAAAGTAACGGAATCAGGCGAAACCATTGATTTAGATGTGTGGGATACATGGCCATTGCAAAACGCTGATGGAACTGTTGCAGAATACAAAGGATATCATATCGTTTTTGGATTAGCAGGCGATCCTAAAAACGCGAGTGATACGTTCATCTACATGTTCTACAAAAAAGTGGGCGACGATTCTCTTGATGCTTGGAAGAATGCTGGAAGAGTATTTGATGACAATGATAAAAACGTTCCAAATGATCCTTACCTAAAAGAGCAAGCCGAAGAGTGGTCAGGTTCTGCAACCTTCACTGAGGACGGGGAAGTTCGCTTATTCTATACAAACCGTGAACCGTATACACCTGAGTCAGGAAATTATGGGAAACAAACCTTAACGACTGCTCAAGTAAACCTTTCAGAGCCAGATTCTGAAACATTAAAAGTGGATGGTGTTGAGGATTACAAATCCATCTATGAAGGCAAAGACAGCAAGTACTATCAAACTGTAGATAAATTTGTAGAGGACGGAAATTCCGCTGATAATCATACCTTCAGAGACCCTCACTATGTAGAAGACAACGGCCGCAAATACCTTGTATTTGAAGCAAATACGGGTACAGAATATGGCTACCAAGGCGAAGAATCGCTATACAATAGAGCTTACTATGGCAACAGCAATAAATTCTTCCAGGATGAAAAAAGCAAACTTTTGCATAGCCCTAAAAAAGAGTTAGCTGAACTTGCAAACGGTGCAATTGGAATTATTGAAATAAACGACGATTATACATTGAAAAAAGAAATGAAGCCATTGATTGTTTCAAATACGGTCACAGATGAAATCGAACGTCCAAACATCTTTAAAAAGGACGGCAATTGGTATTTATTTACAAGTTCAAGAGGATCAAAAATGACCATTGATGGAATCGATAATCAAGATATTTACATGTTAGGCTACACGTCTAATTCCTTAACTGGCCCATATAAACCATTAAATAAAACGGGCATCGTCCTGCATCAGGATCTGAATCCATATGACATCACTTGGAACTATGCTCACTATGCAATCCCGCAGGCTGGCAGTGATAATGTTGTAGTGACTAGCTACATGACAAACAGAGGTTATTTTGAAAACAATAAATCTACCTTTGCCCCAAGCTTCCAGCTTAACATTAAAGGGAAAAAAACATCGGTAGTAAAAGACAGTATTCTTGAACAAGGCCAGATTACGGTTAAGTAGTTACCAGTGAAAAGAAAAAGAAAATGTCAAGAAACTTGGCATTTTCTTTTTTCTATTTTAAAAGAGAAAAGTGGTGAGTTTAAGTGAACAAAAAGAAATATAAGATGGTTGGATTATTCGTTCTTGGATTATGGATGGTTATTAGCACAGGAATTTTGATTTATTCATTTTATAAAACAAAAGAAGCTAGTCCGCCAGATAAGGTAGAAAAGCACTCTTACCGTGCTGCCTATCATTTTACTTCTCCTGATCATTGGAAAAACGATCCGCAGAAGCCCGTTTACTATGAAGGAAATTATCATTATTTTTACCTTTATAATGGAGATTACCCGGATGGCAACGGTACAGAATGGCGACATGCCACCTCTAAAGATTTGGTTCACTGGAAGGATGAAGGAATTGCCATTCCAAAATATACGAATCAAAATGGGGATCCATGGACAGGGTCAGTCGTTGTAGACAAGGAAAATACAGCTGGTTTTGGGAAAGACGCTTTTGTGGCGATCGCAACACAACCCTCTAAGGATGGCCAGAAACAAGAACAATTTCTATGGTACAGTACGGACAAAGGAAATACGTTTACCTCTTACAGTGACGAGCCTATTATGAAAAATCCAGGAACGAAGGATTTTAGAGATCCAAAAATCATCTGGGATAACACGAATCAAAAATGGATCATGACCATGGCCGAAGGATCGAAAATAGGTTTTTATGAGTCTGATAACCTGAGAGATTGGCGCTATACGAGCAGCTTTTCCACTGAGAACATTGGAGTTTTAGAGTGCCCTGACCTATACCAGATCCGCGCTGATGACGGGACAGTAAAGTGGGTGCTGGGCGTCAGTGCAAACGGAAAAGCAGCAGGGAAACCAAACACCTATGCATACTGGACTGGAACGTTTAATGGAACAGAATTTCTTCCAGATAACAATGAACCGCAATGGCTAGACTACGGTTTCGATTGGTATGGCGGAGTAACGTTTGAAGATGTCAAGGCAAGTGACAAATTAGACAAACGCTATGCCCTCGCTTGGATGAATAACTGGGCCTACGCCGATAATACGCCGACATTAAAAGAAGGGTTTAACGGAATGGATTCGATCGTCCGTCAAATTGAACTGAAGCGTGAAGGCGAGAACAAGTATTATCTTTCTTCACAGCCTTCAGAAGCATTAAAAGAATTGACAAGCTCAACGAATTCTTTTGATAAAATCGAAGTGGATGGCTCGGAAACACTTGATGTTAAAGGAGATGCCTATCAAATAGAGGCAGATCTCTCATGGTCGGATTTTAAGAATGCAGGATTCAGGCTCAGAGAGTCAGATGATCAAAAACGCCACGTTGACGTAGGCATTTCTGCAGAAAATTACTCTTATGTCAATCGAGCATTCACAGATCAACCTGACGAAACGAATCAGTTCGTTGAAAGTACTGCACCATTTGATGCCAGTAAGAAGAAGGTTCATTTAAAGATTCTCGTCGATAAAACGAGTATTGAAGTTTTTGTGGATGATGGAAAGGCTGCTTATTCAAACTTAATATTCCCTCATGCTGAAGATAAAGGAATTACTCTCTTCTCCGAGGGCGGCAAAGCGATCTTTAAAAATGTGAAGGTTTCACATTTTGATTCGATTAATTGAACCTCATCTGAAAGACATCCCTTACGGGATCAGTGATTTCTTTATTCCCCTGCTTTCTTCTCGAAGCAGGGGATCTACCAACCAAAAGAACTATTGTAAGCAAAAAAATGAATATTTTTCTGTTTTTGTATCAAAATAATCCAAAGGATTTTCGATTTCTGGTGAAGTTAGTCTAATGTTGTTGGAACTGTTTTCATAAGAAGACAAAGTTTTATTTGGGATATAATCGGAAAAAACACCCAAAATATGCTTGTGCTCCAGCATGACTTTATTTCTCATTCTTGCATAATTGTATCCCATGGAGATGACATGATTAAATGAAATTTAACAAGAAAAAAATCAACGTTGTAGATATTCAAAAAGCGAAGAAAAGTGTGTTTGCTACAGGGGTAGGAAACGCTATGGAGTGGTTTGATTTTGGCTTATATTCCTATTTAGCTGTTATCATTAGTCAAAACTTTTTTAGTGCTGTTGAGAATGATGAGCTAAAACTAGTGTTCACCTTTGCAACATTTGCGATTGCCTTTTTAATGCGCCCAGTAGGCGGTATTATATTTGGTAAAATCGGAGATAAATTAGGAAGAAAGGTCGTTTTAACAACCACGATTATTTTAATGGCTTTTTCAACATTACTTATTGGTTTATTACCTACATATGATCAAATCGGTATATGGGCACCTATACTCTTATTAATAGCTAGAATTATTCAGGGTTTTTCAACTGGTGGCGAATATGCTGGTGCAATGGTCTATATTGCAGAATCTTCTCCAGACAATAAACGTAATATGCTTGGAAGTGGATTAGAAATTGGTACGCTCATTGGTTATATACTCGCTTCACTACTTGCCAGTACACTATTTATTATTCTATCTGATCAACAGATGGCCTCATGGGGTTGGAGAATACCGTTTCTGCTCGGCTTACCTTTAGGGCTTATTGGGTTGTACTTAAGAAAAAGTTTAGAAGAATCACCGATTTTTGAAAATGAACTTTCTGATGATGAAGCCCAAGAGGAAAGCTTCCTTTCAATTTTTAAAAATCACAAAAAGGATATTCTTGTATGTTTTGTAGCTGTTGCATTCTTTAATATTACAAGCTATATGCTATTATCATACATGCCTTCTTATTTAGATGAGATAATTGGATTATCTAGTACAGTAGGAACCCTATTAATTACGATTCTAATGATTATTATGGTGCCACTTACTTTAATGTTTGGAAAGCTCAGTGATAAAATTGGAAATAAGACTGTTTTCTTAATCGGTTTAGGCGGATTAAGTCTATTATCTGCCCTTGCTTTTTATTTAATAAACTTGAATGCTTTAGTATTTATTTCGTTAGGTATTCTAATTCTAGGTGTTCTGCTTTCAATTTATGAAGGCACAATGCCTGGATCTTTACCAGCCATGTTCTATACTGATATTCGATATCGAACATTATCAGTGACCTTTAATGTCTCGGTTTCAATATTTGGTGGAACTACCCCATTAGTTTCTACATGGTTAGTACACCAAACGGGGAATAACTTAGCACCTGGTTTCTATCTAACAGCTGTAAATGTGATCGGATTTTTAGTGATATTATTCTTGTTCAATAGTACTTCAGGAAAATCCCTAAAAGGTTCTTACCCAACAGTTGCTTCTAAATCTGATTATCAAGAAGCTGTTGAAAATCCAAAAGATTCCCTATGGTGGAAAACGGAACAAAGAGAAAAATAAATGGAATTTAAAAAGCACCCATTCAATGGGATGACTACCCGAAATACAAACACTCAAACATGAGCGTCTGTATTTCGGGTTTTTGTTTTACTTATTGAGGTGTTCACGAATAATAAAGTAGGTTAAAAATAGAAAAAAGAATTAAAAGAACTAATCTACTTTAAAGCGATGGAGTTATTTAAAGAAAAGGGTTACGAATATGTTCCCTTTTCACTTTAGAGCAAAGGGAAGAGGAAATCGAGGTTACTTCAAAAGAAAAACGAATTAACAACGAAATATTATAATAACCTTTGACCTTTCCAAATTTTAGAGCTTTCTTTTATGGATTCTTACCAATGCTATCAAAAGAATAATCTATTTTTGCATAAACCTCGTTAGAATATAAATAAATTTAATTATCTATAATTTAATTTGTCTACAGGTTTGATCAATTATTAACCTATGGAAGAAGGTGATGTTTAAAAGTTTGTAGTTAGGAAAGAAAAAATTGATTCACTCTAACTTGTTGTGAAGAGGGGGAGTATACAAGCCAACTATGCGTAAAATTTCTATTTTATGAACAAATGGACATGGGGATAGATGTTTGGTATAAAAAAGGACTCAAGAAAGAAAATTATCATCGATGCGAAGTTTTATAAAAAAACTTGATGCATCAACCAAAAGAGCTGAAGTTAGAGGGATTTTGATATATCAGTTTTACGGGGTTACTGTAGATGATTCATTTCGTTGGGATGATTGGATGACAATGGAAGTAATGACTTTGAACTTATATGATTCGTGGAAGTCTATATATGGAGGTTGATGAGTGTAATAAATAAGGCCAGAGTGAAGCGAGACCGTACCTAATAGTCTCGTATACAAAGTATAAGGAGGTATGGATGAATTGTGTGCCCGGCGAAAATTAGCGGCAGAAAGCGTGTTGGGTCATATCAAGGGCATGGTTCGTTTCGCCACTTCAACTAAAGAGGTCTGGATAAGGTAAACATCGAATTCGGATTGGCCTCCACGGTCAACATTTTCTGAAACAGGCGCAGGTAAATACCCTGTTTCAGAATCAGCTAGGTAATAAACGAAAAAAATCCGGAGAGAAATGCAATTTCTTTCCGGGTTTTCTTCATTTAGTAAATCTGTGCCTGTGAGGCAAATATCCTGTGCTCTAACGAAAAGGAGCGAATTCGCAACATCCATTATAAATAATCAAGAGAAAAGAGTATATACATGGTTTCAACAGGAAAGCCATTTTTCATGAATGCATGGGATATAACAACTTTTGCCTCTTCCTTATCTGACCCGTGCATTTCCATATAGCAATAGTAAAAATTCATAGTTGTTTTTGATAGTCATAAAGTTTATTGAGAAGATTGTCTAATTGGCGACTTATTTTAATAACTTCTGGGGAAGTTAAGCCATATTGATTTCCAAGAAAAATCATTTCATTTCTTTTTTGATTAATTTTATTACTCAACGGCTTTAGCGAATTTTGAACCATCGTCGCATTACCTCAGATTCTGTTATTCTTTATTCAGGGATGTATAAATCACCTTTCATAATCCTTCTAGCTGTCCGATCTAAACCAACGTAAGAAACATCTTCATTCCCTAGTGTCAATGCAGCTCTCACTGCGGTAACCCCTTCAGGCTGTCCGATACGAATGATATGTTCCTTTCCGGTTTCTTTAGCCTTAGCATAACGATTAGGGAGAGTTCCAGGCAGTAATGTAGCAGCAGCTATACAGTACAAGCCACTGCCAGCAAAGGTTCGATGGAATTTCCCCATCGATAACATTTTAGCTGCAATATCTACATCCTCTGCTTTTATTAGTTTGCCTGTTGAAGTTACATAATCTTGTGGTTCGGTTACAATAGCTATTTTTGGAATAGAAGGAGTTTGTCTCGCTTCATCTTCTGTCTTTGACATACCCGCTGCAACGGCCATTTTTACCCGAATCTCATCTAGCTCTTTTAAAAGAGGGTCATTAATTGAAAGCTCACTGTTGAGTTCGATTCCTTTAATTCCTAGGTCGTGGGCTGAAACGAAAACAAAGGGGTTAACTACATCTAAAAAAGAGACATCATACGTTTTATTTGTGGTCGCTACAGAATATGTAAGACCTAAAGGCAGAGTTTTGCCTGTTTTGCCCCCGCCAGGAGCAAGAATGTTGACAGAGAATTTCGCTCCCGTATTATTCAGTCCCGGCATATAATAATCCCCGGTTACTTTTGCTTTACCATTTACCACAGGCACGTTAATTTGAAGCATGCTACTAATATTGGTATTAAATACAGAAACTTCTACATGGCTCGCGGTCGGGGGGACAGCTATATATCCTTCGTCAACAGCGAAAGCGCCTACAGCAGCCATTAAATTGCCACAGGTTCCTTTACTGTCAACAATTTCTTCTCCAATACCAATTTGGTAAAAAGTATAATCCACGTCGGCTCCTTCAACGGAAGAATCGGAAATCACGCATACTTTACTCGTGTGGGAAGTTCCACTCCCTAAACCGTTGATTTGAGACGGGTTGTAAGCATCGATTCCGGTCATGAAAATCTTTTGATAACTTTCAGTATCCTCAGGGAGATCCCGCTTATTAAAAAACAGACCGCGGCTTGTGCCTCCCCGATATAGCGCACAAGGTATTGAGTACTGAGACATTTATATCACCCTTCAAGTCATTTTAGTCATATCTTATTCATCAATCAAAGTGATTACATTAAATCGAGCATCAACTATTCGAGCTCTTTATTTTTTCGCACATCTTTTTTTGTTTATATAATAGTTGAGGTTTTAACGTTATTCAAATGTTTTGAAAGGATACCATCCAAATAATTTTTCACAGCCTCAGGGTTGCAGGAAATGTTCTCTGCTCTGATATGGTCTTGGTATAATTTCGCGGAGGCTTTCGTTAAAACATCTTCTTCTGTGGATTGAGGAACAACGACAACTCCATCCATATCACCAACAATAATATCTCCTGGATGAACAGGAATCCCTCCGCATGAAATAGGACCGTTTATTTCTCCCGCACCGGATTTTGCACTTGCAGCTACTGTTGTTCCTTTGCAAAATACAGGATAGTTAAGCGCTTTAATACCAACGATGTCACGAATCACTCCATCAACAACGATTCCATTTATCCCCATGGCTTGAGCCATCGAAACCACGAAGTCGCCAGCAACAGCCCGATAAGAGTCCCCTTTTGCATCAATAACCAAAACATCTCCTGGTTTTGCTTCTCTGATGGCTCTTAAAACTGCAAGGTTGTCACCTACAGGCATTTTGACTGTAAGAGCTCTTCCAATCAATTGTTTATTGTCGCTTAAAGGCTTAATGGCTGGAGACAGGTTATTAAGTCCCTGCATGGCATCCGAAATACAAGGTGTTGGGATTCCTTGAAATTGCTTTACAATATTCTTCATACTATTACCTCCCTAAGTCTGTGACTGTTTATAAATTTAATACAGAAAGGCCAATAAATATAATACAAAAACCTAATTAATAGACATAACAATAATCGATATCTGGATTGTACGTTGGATGTATCGAAAGAAAAAAGAGGAGCCAATTTATTTAAGAGGTGCAAGATAATCTTTCATGAGTGAAAGGCACAGGCTTTATAGAAGAAAAAATGTGAAGGACATAAGAAGATGTTCTTTTAAGCATGGAATTAAGCATTCAATGGAAACAGATATTTATTTTATTTATTGCTACCTATACAATATATGAATTTTTCGTATAACTACGCGTCATCTATAATAAACGGAAGGTTGGAAAAGTCATTGGGATACTATTGCCTGAAAACGCTATTAAATCCATGTTCGGAAAGGTTGATTGCAATGCTTTAGCTTTTTTCACTATGCTTATTTGCACGAAGCAAGATTCAGGAACTTTGTAGAAATAGATAAACGGTATTTATATCGAGATCTATAGAGATGGGAATACATACTCAGAAAGTCTGATTTATTAAATTGATTTTAAACGTTTATAAGACAAAAGTTTTATTTCACTATAAAAGGAGGATTATTATGTTAACTATTCTTGGTTTGTCAATGATCACAGTATTTACTATATTAATTATGTCTAACCGGATGACATCCTTTACTGCTTTAACTTTAGTACCACTTTTATTTGCTCTAATCGCAGGTTTCGGTACTCAAGTTGATACTATGATGCTAGAAGGAATAAAAGGTGTCGCCTCATCCGCCGCCTTTCTATTATTTGCTTTATTATTCTTTGGTATTATGATCGATGCTGGATTGTTTGACCCTTTAATAAAGAAAGTGTTGAAAACGGTGAAGGGAGATCCTGTAAAAATTGCCATAGGAACTGCTGTTTTAACTGCACTGGTGGCTTTAGATGGAGATGGAACTACTACTTTCATGATTGTTGTTTCTTCCATGCTGCCTTTGTATAAAAGAATTAACATGAATCCTTTGATATTAGCAACGACTTCCATGCTATCATTCAGTATCGTAAGCGGCTTGACTCCATGGGGGGGACCAGCGGTACGTTCGCTATCCGTGTTAGGCTTTGATCAAACAGAGTTCTTTGTTCCACTAATCCCCACACTAATTGGCGGCGTCGTTTGGGTGGTTTTCCTAGCATACGTACTCGGAAAAGCGGAAAGAAAAAGAATTGGTGTAATAGATGTATCCGTTATAGAGGGGTTTGAAAAGAATGAAGAATTAGCAGCAACCATTGAACAAAATGATATAACACGGCCAAAGTTAATATGGGTAAATTTATTTCTGACTATTGCTGTGATGACTGCACTTATTAGTGGAATAATGGAAGCGGCAACATTATTTCTAATTGGAGCTGTGGTTGCAATGATGATTAACTATCCAAGTATAGAGCAGCAGAAAAACCGCATTAAAGCTCACGCCAGTAATGCTATAACTGTCATTTTAGTTGTATTTGCAGGAGGGGCTTTCGCAGGAATATTAGAAGGAACAAAAATGGTCGATGCATTAGCAGGAAGCTTAGTTTCAATCATCCCGGATTCTTGGAATGGACTATTCCCAGTGATTGTAGGGCTTGTGAGTATTCCGTTTAATTTTGCGATGTCCAATGATGCCTATTATTTTGGTGTTGTCCCTGTTCTAGCTGAAACAGCAGTGGTGTATGGAATCGATCCTATCCAAGTTGTTCGGGCTGCTGTTTTGGCCCAGCCGGTTCATTTTCTGCTTCCGCTCGTGTCTTCAACAATTTTATTAATCGGAATGCTGAATTTAGAGATTGGTTCATATCTTCGATTTGCACTAAAATGGTCGGTTCTAACATCTCTTGTTCTTATTGTTCTCGCTTTAATTACCGGAGGAATATCTATCTCCTTATAAAAAGCAGAAAAGCATTATCGTCCTTCTCGATTGAGAATAGGGATGATAATGCTTTTTGTTTAAACCTAAATCAAAATAAAAGAATACCCGGCTATAATGTTTCACCTCTATAGTCTAGGGACATTTATTATTATTGCAAGTCTATGTTCTCAACAAAGTTCACGAATACTTTGACGAGATTGAGTTCTAGTGAGTCTTCGTTGTAGTACATCCACGTTCTTCGCAAAAGTGGATTTCCATTCTGATCAACTAATTCAATTTTGTGCAAATCATCTACACCCTCTAGGATAAGGTTTGGCAAAATACCATAGCCTAAGCCATTAACAACCAGTTCTTTACATGTATCCACTTGGTCCACTTCTACACTTGTTAAAGGGGCTTGGGAATAATTTTCAGTCCACCAATTATCTATTAATGCTTTGAGTAGAGAATCCGTTTTGTAATCAATTCTCCTTAAATAAGGTAGATCTATAAGGTCAATCTTCTTTTTTGAGGCTACACATAATGTTTCTTCCATCAACAAATGTTTCTGTCCCACCCAATTATAATCTCCACGTATAAAGCCAATATGAACATCCTGATTATAAAAAGCTTTAAACACCTGGCTGCTTAAGCCTGTGATTATTTTAAATTCCACTAGTGGGTATTGTTCTTGAAACAATTTTAAGATGGTAGGAAGCTTATATTTGGTAAAAAAATTAGAAACACCAAGTCTTAGTGTACCTTTTACATCGTTGCTCATATTATTTAAGATTTCTTTCACTTTTAAGAAATAAGTGAGGGCTTCTTCCGCACAAGCAGCAAGATACTCACCATGAGGAGTAAAATGGATCCCACGCCTGCCGCGGTTAAACATCTTAACACCAAGTTCTTCCTCTATTTGTTTTAATCTATTCGTGAGAGCAGGTTGAGAAACAAATAAAATCTGAGCTGTTTTTGTAATGTTTTTTTGTTCGTAAAGTATTTTTATAATCTCCCAATCTCTGTAGTTCATAGCTATTTTTGTCCTCTCTTTAACCAGATAGAGTTACTACTTTTCTTTTATTTTAATATAGGCGTCACAATCTTTGTTAAAAATATTAGGATAGAGTTTGTTGCGAAGTAATCTTCTTTTGTTCTACAGGGGAGGAAGAACCGGTTTAATGGTTTATCTAACACTATTAATTCTGATATTCAAATAAATAATAGAAAGAAATAAAAATTAAGTATTTCACTAAATGCTATAGTTCTAATACAGTTAATTTATTGTAGATGTTTTGTTTACGATAAATGGATTTTTAAACTGAGAAAAAGATTTTGAAATCGGATTCATAATTACGGAGCTTAAAAACATGTGCCATTATGCTTTTCTTGCTCATTGTTTGACAAATATGCTCTACCTTAGCTTTCGGTCTTTTCCAACAGCTAGGTGAGCAAATAACAATCAACGTCAAAATTAAATACTAAATGGTGGGCGAAAACAAAGTAAATAAAAGTTAATAGTAATGCCTTATTATTAAAAAATGTTAAAGGAGGGACACTTTTGATGATAGAGAAAAAAGTAATTGTCCAGCTTCAAAACGGCCTTCAGGCAAAAGCTGCTACACACTTTGTGCAGAAAGCATCTAACTTTGAAAGTGATATTACAATTGTTTTAAAAAATGGAAGATTTATTGTTGCAAAAAGCATAATGGGAGTTATGGCCTCTGCCATTAAGAAGGGAGAAGAATTTACATTGGTTGCTGACGGGAGTGAAGAACAAAAAAGTGTAACCATCTTAGAAACTTTTCTTTTGAATAAGGAATAACAGGGGCATAGATTCTACAGAATTTCAGATGCCTCCTTGATTTATAGAATAAGAACGTTTTCTTATTCTATTGGGTAAGGAGATATTTTTCATCATAAGGAAGGGTGGCTTTTTATGAAAGCAATTGTTGTAACTCAATTTGGAGGTCCAGACGTATTAACCTATACCGACATTGAGCAGCCTCAGGTTGATCCAGGTCAAGTGCTCATCAAAGTGGAAGCCTGCAGTGTGAACTTCAGTGATATTAAAATACGGCGGGGATCTAAAGGAAATGGCAAGGTGCCTTACGTGCCAGGAATTGATGCAGCAGGAGTCATTACAAAAGTAGGCGAAAATGTAAAGGGGTTCACCATCGGGCAAAGAGTAATAGCCTTTCCAAAAGGCGGAGCTTATGCTGAGTATGCAGTGGCGCCTGCAAATCTTACCTTCCCTATTTCAGAAAAGATTGATTTTTTGACGGCTGCATCGGCACCCATTGCTTCTTTTACGGCTTACCAGCTTTTAGCGGACGTTGCACGAATTCAGGCAGGGGAAACAGTCTTGGTACATGCAGCTGGCGGAGGTGTAGGGACAACGGCCATTCAATTAGCAAAGCTGCTAGGTGCAGGAAAGGTGATCGGTACCGTAAGCAGGGATGAAAAAGCAGACGTTGTTTTAGAAGCTGGAGCTGACCATGTCATTAATACATCAACAGAAGACTTTGCCAAAAAAACGCTCGAATTTACAAACGGTGCAGGAGTTGACATTGTTTTAGATTCCATTGCAGGAGACGTGACCGAAAAAAGCCTGGACTGCCTGGCCATGTTCGGAAGAATTGCACACTTTGGCAATGCCGGAGGAAAGAGCGGGTTGATCCAAACAAAAGACCTTCATGCGAGCTGCCGGTCTATACGCGGATTCAGCTTTGGGACTGTAAGAAAGCACAAGCCGGAACGCGTACAGCCTGTTGCCTCACAAATTATTCGTTATCTGGAAGAAGAGCGTTTAAACATGGTTGTTGGTCATACCTATAAACTGGCTGACGCAGCCAAAAGCCATGCGTTAATCGAAGAAAGAAAAAGCAAAGGGAAAATTATTTTAATTCCTCCTCATTCTGAATTAAATCAATCTCTAGAGCTTTAATAGTTTTCAAGGTTTAAGAAATTAATAAAAAGAGACCTAAAGAAATAGTGGACCGACAAAAACTTGAGAAATATAAATAAGCTATGTCTTTATGTTCCAATCATAAGAGAGAAGAATGGTAGAGATACAAAGATGACGAATCTTAAACAAGCTGCACTACAAATGCATTTAAGAAAAAAAGGGGAAAATTGAAATTCATTCTAAAGTCACCGTACAAAATATGAGTGATTTAAGTTTAGCTTATTCACCAGGCGTTGCAGAACCTTGTTTATAAATAAAAAAGGAGGACGACAAAATATATGACTATACAATGAAAGGAAACCTCGTAGCTGTTTGTGTCTAATGGTACAGCGGTGCTGGGCCATGGAAATATTGGCCCGAAAGCGTCCATGCCAGTAATGGAAGGAAAGGCTTTACTGTTTAAAGCATTTGCCGATGTAGATGCGTTCCCTATTTGATTGGACACAACAGACACTGATAAAATGATAGAAACTGTAAAGGTACTGGAACTGTCTTTTGGCAGTGTGAATCTGGAAGATATTGTAGCTCCTCAATGTTTTGACATTGAAGCCGGCTGCAGGAAATGTGTGAAATTCCTATATTTCATGATGTTCAGCATGGCACCGCGATACGGCTAGAATTCGTTCTTTTTGGCCTACTTATAAACAAGAGAGTATAAAGTTTGAATACTCTCTTGTTTTTTATTTAGAAATTGAATGGGCTGCTCTGTACGCCAGTAAGTTCATTTTTTCATTTTCATCATGATACGAGAAATAGCTGCCAGGGTTTTTCGTGAAACCTGCTATTTCCTTACTTGAGATAGTAAAATGATGATTCTGCAATTCTTCTTCCAAAAAGTAAGGTTGGAATGCCTTCAGGTTTGGTGTCGGATAGATGGATTGAATATTTTTTAATGACTTTGAATTCGCTTCATAAAAAACAGCATTCCCTATTATGCAGGAATTATTTTTTAGATATTGTTTTAAAATTTGAACAGGTGATTCCTTGTAAATTAAAGAGTACTGAGAAAAGGAGATACTATCAATAAAAATATCTATTGAATGATGTGTCAGTGGTAAGTGTAAATCGCTATTGACAATGTAAAGAACTGATAAATCCGGGTGAAGTTTTTCAATGCTTTGCTTTAATGTTTTAATCCATTCAAGAGAGTAGCACGTAAAAATATATGACGTATTTTTTTTAGAAAGGGAAGAGAGATATGTTGGTAACATCATTGAAATTTCAATGTTTGTTTCTAATACAATTTTATTTTCAATTAGTTGTTGTGTTAATTCGTTATACATCCATAATTTACTCTTTTCTAGTAAACTAATAAAATTAGGATTCCATTTTTTAAGATCAATTTCATAAATGGAATATTTAAAAGGGGACGCCTTCAGGTTGCTTGTGAACAGAATGCCTTTTTTGATTTCCGATTGATAGCCGCAGCTGCAAAACAGATTCCCTTCAAAGATCTGATTTCCCAGTATGGAAGCATTTTGTAAACTTAATCCACTTTGGCAATACGGGCAAGAAAGAATGGGGACAAAAAGCAATGGAACACCCTTATTCCTATTATCCTGTTCGAAATTCTCATATGTCTCGTTATTTATCTTTGTATCAATCGAATGAATCGCATTTAAAATTTGATTCTTCTCCTCGATTAATTGCATCTTTTTTTCAACGAGCAAGTTTCTAAAGTAGCTCATATTTCTATAATTCCCATTGTTCGTTATTCGTTTAAAAGATAAGATTTTATGAATTTCTTTTAACGAAAAACGATACAACTTAAGTTCATTAATCAAAGCCATGTCTTCAAGACAGATTGTATTCATCTGAAATTGTGTGTTTATTTTTTCGGGAATCAAAAGTCCTTTTTCAATATAATGTCTTACTGTATCAATCTAAACATCAAAGTTTTTGGCGAACTGTCCAATCTTCATAAAGATTCCTCCTGCTGATTCCGTTAAAGCAAAACGCGAACAATATATGTCCATCTATTAATAGCTTTAAAGCCTTGGTATTACTGAGTTTCTCAGTTGCCAAGGCTTTTTTTATTTTAATGAAAATGAAAGGGAAATGGCTGGCTGACCACATTTCAAACTATTTCATATTCAACTGGGCATAATCCGTGTATTTTAATATCCGTCTACACTTGTGATAACTACAGATAAGAAGGCAGGTAAAGCAACTTTCACTAAATTGTTTACAGCATAATCAATAGCCCTTACTCGTATTGAGTAGGTTTTTTTTTTTTTTTTTTTTGAAGCCTTGTTAAAGGTGTTGTTGAATTTCTTTATGAACTAAAAGGCGCAGATTAGTGGAATAAGAAAAGGCATTAAAAAAGCAAGCAAACAAAAAAATAGCATCTGAGTACTATAACGAATAAAAAGGCTCTGCTAACTGCAGAGCCTTTTGTTTAACATCATATTATTGATTTTAGCTATTAAATAATTGAAGCAATATTTTGTATGTTTTTTAAAGTTTCTAAGAATCTTTTATATTGTTCTTTGCCTATATCATTGATAATTCTTTCTTGTATTTGGAGCCAAATTGGATTTGCTTCTTTCAGTTTATTTATACCTAAATCGGTTATTGTTATAATTTTCGCTCTAGAATCATATTTATCTTTTGTAATGTTAACCAATCCATTTTTTTTTAAATTATTCACATTACGAGTAGCTGTTGTTTGATCAAGGAGCATAATTTCTCCTAATTTACTTATCGAAACGCCTTTGTGGCGGACGATGTTAACTAGCATAGAGTATTGAGTGATTTTTAAACCGGTAGATTGTAAAAATTTATCATATAACTGAGTAACTACTCTTGACGTTTTTCTAAGATTTGAACCAACACAAATTTGCAATAGATCTATATCATTATGTTCTCTACTCACAGAAATGTTCTCCTTTTATAGTTCATTCTTGACAGATTAAATAATACTTACTAACATTATATATGTATATACATGTATTTTAAAGTATTTTGTTAATGATATTGTTTATATTCGTATGTACTAATTAAAATGAAGGGAGGAAAACAATGTAGAGAAACTTTCGTATGATACATGTATATACATGTAAATTGAAGTGCTTTTTTAGTGGTTTGAGCATTGAAATTAGTTTATCACTTTAGGAGGAATCAAGTATGGGAAAGAGTCGTTATGAAAAGGGCTTAGACAAATTAATGGAATTTACTGTGAAAGATAACGAAGTAGCATCTACTCATTTGAAAATTACTGAAAACTTTAAAGATATAGCACCAGATGTAAGTAAATATATGATTGAGTTTACATATGGTGACATTTATACTCGTCCGGGGCTAGATAACAAGCAACGTGCCTTGGTCACAATTTCGTCTCTTGTAACCCTAGGAACGGAGCCACAGCTTGAATTGCATATTAATGCAGGATTAACAGCCGGATTGACTCCTGAAGAGATTATTGAAGTATTCATACAATTACTTTCATACACAGGTTTTCCTCGTGTTCTTAATGCAATAGAAGTAGCTAGAAAAGTATTCACTCAACGAGGTTTATCTGTTGAAACTCCAAATCATGATGATCTTGTCTAAGCACTACATGCTTTTTTAATAATTTTTAATTTTTGATAGTAGGTGGGGATAAAAGTGCCATTAAATGCAGGAGATATAATTACTTTTGAACGGACTTTTACAGTAGATGATGTTCATTTGTTTACAAGGGTTTCAGGTGATGAAGGTTCTCATCATCTCAACCCTGATGAACACGGAAGATTTATAATCCAGGGGTTATTGACTGCAACATTGCCTACAAAAGTAGGAGGAGATTATAACGTACTCGCTCGCACTATGAATTTTGAATTTTTAAGACCTGTTTTTACTGGGGATACAATAATTTGTGAAGTAACCATTGAAAAATTTGAAAACCAAGATAAAAGGACATCTATTGATGCATCATTTCTATGTATAAACCAGAATAACAAAGAAGTATTAAAAGGAAACTTTGCGGGAGTCATACTATAAACCTTAAATTTTTTTCTACAAGAATTTTTTTATATAGATAGGGAAACTTCGTACTATTGCTTTATTGTTCTTATAGCTGACTTAGATATTAAATTGTAATAGGAGTAATGTTATGAAGAGTGAGGAATTCGAATTGGATAGCCCCAAAAATTTGAAAGATTTAATCCGCACTTTCTCTGAGGAAAAAGAGGCACCAAGAATCGACCCTTACCTTTCAATTCAAATCGATAACATTGTAATGGTATTGAATGATCTGGGTCAATCCGAAGTTATATTTGAAAAGAACATAAGGAAGTTATTGGATTTGATAAATAGTGACGAAGTAAAAAGGTTTAAACTAGGGGTGGAGATTCTAGGAAAGATACTTGGTTTTGAAGCAATCCAGCCGAAGGGTGATGCAGTACTAGATGGAGTCTGGCGTCTAAGAGATAGATATTTAGGATTTGAAACTAATGTAGAGGGAATTTGTATAGCCCCTTTAGAAAGTGAAGCGTGCAGACGAATACATGGACATAAGAAATGGATACAGGAAAATGTACCCTTCCCAGATGGAGCAACTATTGATTTTATCATAATAAGCAAAAAAAATATGACTAGTGAGGACTCGTTGTCTCATGCAAACGACTTATTTCACATAAATACATCTGTTATTAGAGAAATAGCATTAAAGACAACAATTATGTTAAGGTGGATCCTATCAGTTTTTAGAAAAAACCAGAGACAAAAACAGGAGGATCAAATATATAAAATAATAACCTCGGAAAAGTTGACTTACCGAGACATTGAGGAATATTTTAAAACATAGCTCCTCGATGAGTTGTATTAATTAGATAAATAAAGATGTATAAAATTTAGGTAAAAAGAAATTAAATTAAATTCTTTTATACTATAGTAAATATAAATTTTCTTCTATTGTACTATAGGGGGCAATACTTGATTAGTGGTATTGCCTATTCTTATATCACATAGGGATCAGCATTCCTGTAATAACTGAATAACATTTTAGAGTTTGTGAATTAATGTACTTAAACTAACGGGTGCGCTACATTAAAACCTGTTTTCAAAGAAAATGGAACTGTTACTGCCGGAAATAGCAGTGGAAGAAATGATGGAGCAGCAACAGTAGTTCTAATGTCAGAGGAAGCCGCAATAAAACTTGGGAAAAAAACGAAAGCAAAAGTGATAGCTCAGGCTGCTTCTGGTGTAGATCCGAACTATATGGGTATTGGTCCGGTTCCGGCTACATTAAAGGCACTGAAAATGGCTAATTTACGTTTAGAAGACATCGATATAATTGAACTAAATGAAGCTTTTTCTGCACAATCTCTTGCGGTTATTAAAGAATTAAAAATGGATATAAATAAGGTGAATCCTAATGGTGGGGCTATTGCTATGGGACATCCAATTGGAGCAACAGGAGCGATATTAGTAACAAAGGCTCTCCATGAATTAGAACGGACAGGAAAACGTTATGGTCTAATCACGTTATGTATCGCAGGAGGATTAGGCAGTACAACAATCATTGAAAATACACAAATATAAAGAGAATGCCCTTTCAGCTTCAGCAACGAGTTTAGATATAACTATGGGAAGTCATAACGTAGTGATTGTAATTAAAAGACCAGTAACAGGCATTGCCATCAGTATAAGTCCAACGCCTTCAGGAGGATAATCGTTAAGCTAAAGAAGGGTAAGAAAAAATCTAAATCTTTTCTGCTTCTCTTTTTATAAATAACGATTAACAGAAAGATTGCAAAGTCATGCAACAAGTATTAATTTTTACATCTATTTTGGTGCCAATCGTAGCAGTGATGGTTCAGGTGGTTAAACAGACGGTTAATTTGAGGAGGTTCAGTTGCCTTTCCATTCACAGATATTGATATTGTATGAAGGTTATGGGCCTGGGCTTTCGCTGGACTAGGTTGAACTGGCTTTTATGAGTTAATTGCCAAGAGAAGAACTTCAAAAAAAGCTGCCCATTGGGTAGCTTTTTATTTTAATGCACTGTAAAACGTATATTGTATGCTTTTACAATTAACGTGGCAAGCTATTTAATGGTTATAAAGTAAAGAAGGAGTGAAGTATGCTTTTTCATATTTTTGTTGGTTTTATACTTCCTTGGGTCCTAGGGTTATATTTGTTTAGAAATCAAACAAGGCTTTTCATTATTTTTTATCCGTTTGGTTCAGCGACAAGTTTTCTAATAAATGAAATTGGATTTGCTTATTTTTGGAAGATGGATAAAGAAACTGGTGCAATTTTATATGATTTAGGCTTTTATCCTATAGCGTGTTGCTTATTTATTGCCAGCATACATTTTGAAAAAATGTCTGTTATAACAAACTTTTTAGTTTTTATATTAGGTACAAATTTCTTTGAATTAGTAATAGTCCTACTTGGTAAGTTAGAATATCGGAATGGGTGGAATATATATTGGTCTGCAGTCAGTTATTTACTGGCCTATTTAACAGTTTATGGTTATTATAAAATAGTACAGAAGTATTTTGCATTAAAAACACCCTAATGATTTAGGGAAATGATGAAACGCTTTAGGGCGTTTTTTTTGTTACCCAAATTGAGAAAAAAAAGGTGACGATGGAAATTGACGGTTGCATTGTAAACGTTATTGGATCGTTCAATTATAAACATGTTCAGGTATTAATTCAGTTGTGAAAGGATGGTAATGGGAAGCTAAAACTAAGGCTGCCATTGTCACTGTCCAAAGAGGTGTAAAAGGGAATCTTACATGGATCCTATAGGCTGCACTTTATTTGGAATGATTTAACCCTGGATCACTTGATTTTATCTTTGGAAAAGGTAATGAGTCGGCTTTATATAAGTTTCAGAAGGCACGTAGAATTTCTGCAGATACGAAAGCCGGTAAAGGCACCTCCACTGAATTGTTTGCTGCATAATAAAAAGCCCTTACTCGCTTTGAGTAGGGGCGTTTTATTTATATCTCTGTTTAAAGTACATTCACTTAACAAGTGCATATGATAATTTCAAAAACTGTGAAGGGTTGAGAAAGATGTATTATGTTCCTTATATCTATCCCTATCAATATCAAAATCCATATTACGTTAACGTACCAATGTATAACTATGTAAGAAATCCTGATTATTGGAGTGTTAATAATGCTAACCAATTGGGTTATTTACAATCATCAAACGGAAGAAATAATATGGAGGTAAAAGATCATGGACCAAAACCATTTGTGGTGAATATCAATGACGCTACGAAACAAAACAATACCTACCGTACCGCTTTATGGACAGGAAAACACTTGCAAGTTACATTAATGAGTCTTAAAGTTGGTGAAGATATTGGTTTAGAAATTCACCCTGACGTTGACCAATTTTTACGTATTGAACAAGGTCAAGGGGTTGTTCAAATGGGTAATAGACAGGATAATTTAAACTTCGTAAAAAACGTCTATGATGATTTTGCAATAATGATACCTGCTGGTACATGGCATAATGTAACCAATACAGGGAATATTCCGCTAAAACTTTATTCGATATATGCTCCTCCTAACCATCCATTTGGCACTGTTCATGTTACCAAAGCAGATGCAATGGCTGCAGAAGAAGGTCATCGGATATGGCAATAGATTAACTCTTAAAAAATACCCTTCTCCTTAACTTGGAAGGGATTTTTTTCTGATTTTAATGGGGACGTTCGTTCGTATGTAATGGATGTAAAGGATGGATTTTTCAGATGGGGACAATTCGTGTCAGAGATGGCAAGCAGCATTGATTATGCCAGAACATAAAGCCATAAATAAAAAAATAGCTGAGGTTGAGGGGAATTCAAAAGATTTGCAAGGATACTGTGTGTATATTCATCCTGTCACAAATTACGTATTCAAAAAAAAGATAGTTCCTTTCAGTATATTCAGTTTGGTGAATGCATTATTAGTGTAATCGTTGAGGAATAATAAAAGCCCTTACTCACTTGAGTAGGGGCTATTGTTAAGTTCCGTTAAAGGGTGTAGTTGAATTTTTGATTGCAAAAAACAAAAAATCTTCAAATTTTTTATTTGTATATTAAGAATTTTTTTGGGGATATGGCTGTATATAGAATCCATCTGTTTCTGACCATTCTCCATATAGGATATTCTCAAATGTTTTATAATTTCTTTTCTGAAGCTCTTCCAGAAGCCACTCTTTTGATTTTTTCATGGATTGAAGTTCTTCCTCTTTTATTTTGCCTTTCTCAATTACTAATATAGAAGGGGCTTCATCATCAGGATTGAGACCAAGCATATCTGGTGTGACGCTTCCTGCCTTAGTATAAAGATTTACACTGATCTCCCCAGCAGGCTCAAGATATAAATCACGCACTTCCCGGAGAGTAAACACACCCTGTTTCCGCAGCATGGTACGAATCTGTTCAAGATCCAGGTGATTTTTTTCCATTTGCTTTATATCAAATTTGCCATTGCGAATGATTAAAGAAGGGCGTCCTTTGAGCAGTTTCTTCATGCCATCTCTTTTTAGAGCGCAAACCTCTATGATATATATGGAAATTCCCCAAAGGCAAATTGCAAATAGAATCTGCCAAATCGACACTTTTTGGTCGTAAATACCTTCTTCTAGAATGCCGCCTAATACTAAAGCGTAAATAAAATCAAAAGGGGTCACCTGAGACATTTCTTTTTTTCCAAGAAGTCTTGTCACTGCCAGGAGACCAACCAGCCCAATTATCAGCTTCATTGCTATTTCCAGATAAATCATTATATCACCTCATTTTCTTTCTTTTCTTTCTCTCTCTCTCTCTCTCCCCTTTAAACGATCATCTAAACCAAATAGTCTTTCGAATACAAAAAACCCCTTCTCAATCGAGAGGGGCTTTTAAAATTATCTATATATTTCTTGAAGAAGACTTAGATTCTAATACAATAAAATACATAAGAAGAAGTGGAGGAGTAACTGAAGTTTTAACAATAATAACTATAAAAATCGATGTGAAATAGTCCGGTAATAGTAAAGTCTCTTGAAGACCAGTCGCAGTTATGATTAAAGCTACTTCATCTCTAGAAACCATGCCTGAGCCATTTATTAATGAGGAGTTACCTGGGAAGCCAGTTAGCTTAGCCCCTTATGCTACCCCGATTAATTTAGTTAAAGTAGCGACCAAAGATAAAATAATAATAAATCCTACTTGCTTTTTGCCCCCCCACTAAATGAAACATTCAAACCTTTGCTTAGAAAAATGAAGAACCTTGAAAACCTTGGCATCATTCGCCAAATACCCATGAACAGAAAAAAGGATATGATGCAAACAGCCAATGCCATCATCATCAATCTGTTAAAGGTAAAATGTCCGGCAAGGACCCTGTGATAGGGTCCAAGAAGTGTCTGGCCAATTATTTTAATCTGTTATATTCCTCATCTGTTACTGGTTCCATCCATTCCGGCGTACCTGCAGTAATTGCAATGTGTTCAAACCAGCTGTCTTTTGTAGCACCATGCCAGTGTTTTACACCATCATGGGTGACAATAACATCTCCGGCTTCTAAGAATTGAGCAAGTTTTCCTTCTTCTTGGTACCAACCTTCGCCACCAGTCACTAATAAAAGTTGAAACCCATTACGATGAATATGCCAGTTATTTCTACAACCTGGTTCAAAGGTTACGTTCCCAACACCAACATTTACTTTGGGATCTGCAATTAATGTCTTAAGATAACTTTGTCCGACAAAATATTGAGCAAATGCTTCATTTTTTTCGCCCACCGGGAAAATAACGCCATTTTTTACTTCTTCATGCTTTGCCATTTTACTACCTCCAATAACTTCATTTTTTTATAATAACCAACTTGAACAGTTGGTCGAATTATCACATTAATGGCTACATCAGATAGTTGCTCAATAGGAAAGGCAATTGCACCAGCAATGCGGTCAGCATCAATTGCGGATGGTTTCATCCAACACAGCTAAACACTTAATGTTTCTTGAACTGTATTTTTACCAATCCATTAGTTTTCCACCTCTGAAAAATTTTCCGTTTGGTCCTTCAGATCCGATTGTTGCTAACCATAAGAAAGACTCAGCTGCTTGCTTAGGTGTCGTTGGGGCAGATGGTCCACCCATCTCTGAGCTTACCCATCCTGGATCGACAGCGTTTATTTTAATATCACCTTTGACTTCTCCAGCAAGCAATTGTGTCAATCCGTTTAAGGCAAGCTTAGATAACTTATATGCTCCCACTCCTGGATATGACAATTGGCTCATCACGCCATATTCTGAGGAAACATTAATAATTCTGCCATAGCCGTGTTTTTCCATGATGGGAATAAAGGAACGGATTACATGGTAAACTCCAAAAAAATTGGTTTCCATTGTTTTCTCCAGAATGGAAGGGTCCATAGCCACTAACTTTTTATCCTCATCCAAATACACGCCTGCATTATTAATCAATACATCTAATCTTCCATATCGCTCATTTACAGTGATCGCGGCCTGAAGAATGCTTTCTTGATTGTCTACATCCATTACCAGAAAAGATACGTCTAAATCTGACTTCTTAAGTTTATTGGCAATTTTATGACCCATTATTGGATCTCGACTTGTCAAGATGACCATAAAACCTTCCAAAGCCAATTGTTTGACCAGCTCATATCCAATTCCTCGATTACCGCCAGTGACAAGTGCAACTTTTGTATCCTTTAACATTTTCCAATATCCTCCCTTTTTTGCCTGCTAATCATAGGCAAGCGTAGGTTATTGCACAATCTAGAAAAATGAAGGAATCAACCCTATTCCCCGAAGAATGTTTAAAAATATCATTTATCACGCTTTGTAGTAATTATTATTAGTTACATGACTAAGTATAAGGGTTAGAGTGGACTCTAATTCAAGGGGAGAATTTATAAATAATAAATAATTTTTTCTATTGGCTTATTGTTAACCTTGGCTGTTTTCGTAAAGATTGTTGTTTTTAAAACGAAACGATTTAAGGTTGATTGAAGCGCAAGTGCGAGACTCCTGCGGGAGCAGCGGGACAGGTGAGACCCCACAGGCGTTTACGCCGAGAGAGGCTCACCGCCAGCCCCGCGGAAAGCGAGCATCTGGAGGGGAAATTAACCACACCGCTTTACTTGGTAAATAGCAACAAAGTATGCGAAAACAGCCTTAACTTTAGATTTGGTCACTTTGTATCGTTAAATGAAGTGGGAGTAGAGCACATGCTGTGGTTTTGGAATAGCATTGCTTTATTGGCACAGTAAATATCATAAATAGAGCAACCGATCCTACAAATTAGGTTTGAAGGATCGGTTGTTCTATGTTAATTAAAATTCCCAATTTTATCGTTTTTATGAATATCTTCCGTTCCAGCCTCCAAGGCAGTTTTATAATAGTTACATTTAAGGTTTATTAGTTCCATAGTTTTGTTCATTTCTTCCAACTGTGCTTCTACAGCAGCTTTACGTTCTAAGAACATGTCATATCTTTGCTGTAGGGTGGAATCCCCATCAGTACACCAATCGATGAAATTTTTAATTTCTTTAATAGGCATCCCGGTGGATTTAAGACATTCAATGATTTTTAAAGCGTTAATGTCGGATTCCTTAAACAGTCGTGTTCCGTTAGGTGTTCGTTCTACAAAAGGCAAAAGTCCCTCCTTGTCGTAGTAACGTAAGGTATATGTTGTAAGGTTCAATTCTTTTGCAGCTTCACTAATAGAATATTTGTTCATTGTTTTCACTCCTATTCTCCTCGAGCATAAATTTCGAGTTAACTCTAAGGTGTGAAACGATTTTATCATGGGTATTGCTGAGTGTCAAAATCACCTTTAAATGAATTTTAAATACATAAATGTGTTATAGTCCTAAATTGCTAGCTGAATTGTCACCTGAACGAATGATAAAAAATATAAGTAAATGACTTGACTTAGAGTTAACTATAAGGATTAACATTGTTTTGCAAGAGAAAAGTGGAGGGATAGAAATGAAGGAAAGAGAGCTTTCAAACCTAATTTTTCATTTCTCCTCTAGTTACAAAGCATTCTCTTGAAAAATATATTTAATTGGAGGTTTTTAGATGGTAACTGCCAAAGCAAGAGCTGTCGACGGTCCTGACAGACCTTTTCGAGCAGCAGAAATTAAAAGACGTGACCTAGATTTACATGATGTTTTAATTGAGATTAAATTTGCAGGCATATGTCACTCAGACATCCATTCAGCGCACGGCGAATGGGGACCCGTTAACTATCCACTTGTCCCGGGACACGAGATTGCGGGAATCGTTACCGATGTAGGAACTGAGGTAACAAAGTATAAAGTCGGTGACCGAGTAGGGGTCGGATGTATGGTTGACTCCTGTGGAAAATGTGAGAACTGCCTTAAAGGGGAAGAACAATACTGCCTAAAAGGACATGTTCCAACTTACGCTGGTGTCGACAAATATGGTGAGCCTACACAAGGTGGTTATTCTACACATATCGTCGTAACCGAGGACTTTGTTGTAAGAATTCCTGATAACATTGAACTCGACGTCGCAGCACCACTACTTTGCGCAGGCATTACAACCTACTCACCATTAAACCATTGGGGAGCTGGTCCAGGCAAGAAAGTAGCGGTTGTTGGTTTGGGAGGTCTTGGCCATATGGCAGTCAAGATGGCACATGCTATGGGTGCAGATGTTACCGTTCTATCACAAACAATGAATAAAAAAGAGGACGGCTTGCAGTTTGGAGCAGACAACTACTATGCTACTAGCGACCGAGATACATTTGAGCAGCTTGCAGGATCTTTTGATTTAATCATCAACACAGTAAGTGCAAAGATCGATCTTGATGCGTATTTCTCCTTACTCACCCTCGATGGCACTATGGTGAATGTCGGTGCTCCTGGAGAGCCATTGTCCCTAAACGTGATATCACTTATCGCTCATCGTCGTTCATTTGCAGGTTCCGCGATTGGCGGCATTCGTGAAACTCAGGAAATGTTGGATTTCTGTGCAAAACATCATATTGCTCCTAAGATTGAAGTAATCTCTGCTGATCAAATTGATGAAGCATATGAGCGTGTCTTAGCATCAGATGTAAAGTATCGATTTGTTATTGACACTAGTACAATCTAAGTTGCTAAATTACTATCTAAACTGCCTGTAACGGTTGTTTGTAGTATCTCTAAAAAAATATTGAAGAAGAAGGCGATGGAAAAAATGTCACAGGCAGATAACTATATTTTTGAGTTAAGTAATAAAGTTACAAGAAAATCTGTTTCATACAAAAACAGGTTTGGAATCAAAATTGCAGCAGATCTTTACATGCCAAAGGATTCTGATGAGACAAAGAAACATGCAGGTATTATTATAGGTGCGCCTTATGGCGGTGTAAAAGAGCAGGGGTCTGGTATTTATGCCCAAAACATGGCAGAGCGTGGTTTTATAGCACTTACATTTGACCCATCGTACAACGGATACAGTGACGGTGAACCACGACACATTTCTTCTCCAGATCTATTCGTAGAAGATTTCAGTGCAGCCGTTGATTATTTAGGTACACGTCCATTTGTAGATAAGAATCAAATTGGAGCAATAGGTATGTGTGGTAGTGGTGGTTTTGCGATCAGTGCAGCTCAGGTAGATAGGCGCATCAAGGCTATAGCCACGGTGAGCATGTATGATATATCCCGTGTAGCAGCAAACGGCTGGAAGGATTCATTTACTGAAGAAGATCGCAACAGTATACTGGATGCAATAGCCGAGCAACGTTACGTGGATTTTGACTCAGGCCAGCCAACGCTCGCCCAGCGAGGAGCACCTATTGGATTTGACGAAAATACAGACCCTATTGGTCGCGAGTTTGGCGAGTTCTATTCTACGCCTCGTGGGTATCACCCGAACTCAATTACTCAATTTACCGTAACAAGCAGCATGTCATTTATGAACTTCCCTCTGCTTACACACATTAAATCGATTTCGCCGCGCCCGATTTTGTTTATCATTGGCGAGCACGCTCATTCACGATACTTTAGTGAAGATGCTTACGAATTGGCTGAGGAACCAAAAGAGCTGTACATCGTTCCAAATGCAGGACATGTTGATTTGTACGACAAGACAGATTTCATTCCTTTCGACATGTTGGAATCATTCTTTACCGAGAATTTAAAGTAATAAACTTAAACAAACGGGGGCGTTGGATCAGAAGGATCATGCCCCTGTTTGTTTAGGTTTCTCCTGGCACAAAATCAGTTTAATTTAAGTATATTTCTTCAAAAAGTTAATGAAGAAAGCGGATTTTCTTATCGGGAACCTTGTAATTGAACAAATTCATAATAGCAAGTAGTTTAGGACTTCTTAAGATAAGTTATATTGCTGTTATTATTGCAGCTTCCTCATTTAGCGGTATACCCCGTGTCAAACAAAATGCAATGCCAAAGGAGCTGTGTATAAATGGATAATAAGACTTCTAACAATTCTTTTAGGACTGCCTTGTTGTTAGCGATATTTTCAGCAATAGGGCCATTTACCGTTGATATGTATCTCTCATCGCTGCCCCAAATGATGAATGATTTTAATACAACGGCCTCTTTCATTCAGGCGAGCCTAACTGCCAGTTTGTCAGGGTTAGGTCTGGGGCAGCTTGTTGCAGGTCCTTTAAGCGATGTTCATGGAAGGCGTAAGCCTTTGTTGATTTCGATGCTGCTCTATTTTATTATTTCTATAGTATGTGCGTTTTCCCCAAGCATCGGTATATTTATTGTTTTGCGCTTCATTCAAGGATTTGTTGCTTCCGCAGGGCTTGTTATTTCTCGCGCGATTGTTCGTGATCGCTACAGTGGAGCAGAAATGGTCAAATTCATGGCACTGTTGACGATGATTAGTAATGTCGCTCCATTGATTTCCCCTACTGCTGGAAGCACGGTGACTACGTTCACTTCATGGATCGGTGTGTTTATTTTTCTAGGTTTTTTAGGGCTTTTTTTAACAGGCATATCCATAAGGGGAATAAAAGAAAGCTTGCCTGTTGAGCAGCGTGTTCCCAGCAATTTTAGGCAAATATTAAGAAACTATGGTTCCTTGCTTCGAGATCGGAACTTTATGGGGTATGCGCTTGTCAATGGCATATTGTTCTCTGGTGTATTCGCCTATGTTGCCGGCACTCCATTTATTTATCAAAATATGTATGGCATATCGCCTCAACTGTTTTCGGTTCTTTTTGCCTTAAATGGGCTTGGGATTATTCTGGGATCACAGCTTGTCAAACGACTGGCAGAGAGGATGGACGAACACCGAATCTTTCGGATTGGACTGATGTTAGCTTTCATCACTACCACTGTGATCTTGTTTGTCGTGCTAGTTCACGGACCTTTTGTTGCTTTGTTCATTGCAATCTTCTTATTCGCAGCAGCTATTGGAATGATTGGACCGGTTTCATTTACACTGGCTATGGAATCACAAGGGCATATTGCCGGGAGTGCGGCCGCCATATTAGGCTCGCTTCAATTTGCGTTAGGGGCTGTCACTTCCCCTTTAGTAGGTATCGCCGGAGAAAATTCCGCCGTACCCTTCGGAATAACAATTTTTTTGACAAGTATTCTGGCTGTTATCTCCTACGTTATCTTGGTGAAAAGGTCATCAACAGCTTCACAATATATGTAACTTTCAAACATCATGAAAAAGTATAAAGAAGGGAACAAAACTAATGAAATACGAATGGAGAAAACAAGAAAAGAATTTATATATTCCAAAACAAAAACCTGAACTAGTAACAATTCCAGAACAGAAATTTTTTTTGATAAAGGGAAAAGGAAATCCAAATGAGCATGTATTCGCTGAAAAGATAGGTGTTCTTTATTCATTGGCTTATGCGGTCAGAATGATGCCGAAGCAAGGATACACTCCAGATGGATATTTTGAATATACTGTATATCCATTAGAAGGAATTTGGGATTTAACAGAGGAGGGAAAGAAATTAGATACATTGAATAAAGATGAATTATTATATACTATCATGATTAGACAACCAGATTTCGTAACAAAAGAAATAGTAGAGAGAGCATTTGAAAATGTAGAAAAAAAGAAACCACATCCATTTCTAAATGATGCAAAGTTCGGTACCTTTCAAGATGGTTTATCTATCCAAATGCTTCATGTAGGTCCTTATGATGATGAACCTCAAAGTTTTGAATTAATGAATGAATTCATAAAAAATAATAATCTTGAAAGAACTTCATTACAACATAGAGAAATATATCTTTCAGATTTTAGAAAAGTTGAACCTGCAAAATTAAAAACCGTATTGAGATATAAGGTTAAGCCAATTGAATAGCATAATCTTTTAGCTCCTAACATGAATTCATTATTTAATGTAGGAAAGATGTTAAGTAGTGTACTTAAAGTTACAGGCATCAATAGGGTGCAAGAGACCATAAAAAATGAAGTGAACCTATATAGTTTTCCATAATCGGTTGTGATTGTGTTCGGGTGCTATGATAATATGGCTCATAGTTAAATGAGGGTGTAAAAGAGGAACTAAACAGCCCACCCCTATTTTGCATATTTTACCTATTGGAAACCATCTATTATTTGGGGTGCATTTCTTTGCAGGGAATTTGTCCCTTTTGTCAAATTAGTTAAACAAAGGGGATGAAAAAATGAATGATGATTATGAGAAAATCGGTATTTTATTATCCAATATGACAAACGAAGTAGTGTCGAGTAGAGTAAGGGTTAGAGCTATAGTAGAATTACTGGGTGAAAAAGGACTAATAACACGAGAAGAGTACGAAGAGAGGTTTAAAAAAGTTTTTGAACGAGATGCAATTTCGTATAGAAATGATCTATTGAAAGAAGTCAAAATTGATGAATAAAAGGAGAAGGCATCCATTAATTTGGGTGTTTTTTTATTAAAGCTAAGTTAAAGCCAAATCATCCATTGCAAAAACAAAAGTTAATTGTTAATCAACTGGAACAAATGGCTTCTTAACCGGTTTCTTTTTCTCATCGCTTCTATTTTCTTGATTTTTATTTTGCATCCTTGGACTACTTTGTTCATACCAGCGAGAAACTCAGCATCTATATCTTGCAAACTGTATGAACTGTCAGGAGCTTCGTACTTCGATACCAAATCATGTAGGGCGCTAATTAACGCATGTTCATCCTCTTGCAGTTCGCTTTTCTCCATTAACATGAACGGTCACATAATTCCATGTTGGTACTGCTTTATCCGTGTCATACCAAGATGGAGAGATATAACAATGTAGGCCATGAAATCTATACAATTTAGTCTTCTATAAGCTAACTTTCATTGAATTAGCTTTTCTCTGATACATCTCCGTTTTTTGATACGGGAGCATTCTTGCCTAATATAACAGAAAAGACAACAATCACTGCTATTACAAGAGTGAAAATTGTGATGGATTCATCTAGAAATACTGTTGCAAATAGAATCATCAAAAATGGTTGTAAATATTGAATCTGACTAACTCTTGCTATCCCGCCCAAAGCCATTCCGCTATACCAAGCAACATATGCTAGAAATTGACTAACCACTGCGAGATAAATAAAACTAATCCAAGCATGTATTGGTGCATGAAGCATTTCAGTTGTCAGATTCAGCCCAACTGGAATAATGAAAAATGGAGCACCGATCATAATTGCCCATGCAATCACTTGCCAGCTACCTAATTCTTTCGCTAAATCTCCCCCTTCTGCGTAACTAAGTCCGAGAATGATCACTGCTGCCAGTAAGGCTAAATCGGCTAATTGCAATTGGCCGAATCCAAGATGAAGTGCATACATAATTACCGCTAAAGAGCTGATCATACTTGAAATCCAGAATTTGAGAGATGGGATTTCACCTGCCCTAAATATAGCAAATCCGGCTGTCGCTAACGGTAACAGAGCCAATTCCACAGCTCCATGAGAAACAGGCAAGAATTCCATTGCCCAAGAAGTGAGGAGAGGAAATCCTAAAACTGCACCGAAGGCAACTATGAGTAGACGTTTGAATTGGCGAAGAGAAGGTAGTCTTTCCTTTCGAACAATCAGTACCACGGCTACTAAAATAGCGGCTACAACTGTTCGGCCTAATCCAACGATCGTCGTCCCAAAATATTCTACTGCAATACTTGTAGAAGGGAGTGTTAAGCTAAAACAAATGACCCCCACTAATCCCAAAAATAATCCGAATTTTTCTCTTGTTTCTTCCCGCATCTTCTCTAACCCCCCCATTTTTATATTTTGTACCACATCTGTACCGTTTTTTTAATTATATAAAATCAGTTTTGATATAATTAACATACTATGAGTACATTCAATAAAAATAAACCATTTTTTTACCTATCTGTCCTGGTACAGTTGAAAGGGGGACCATTAAATGAATTCAAAATATATGAAGATAATGGAAGTCATTAAGTCTCGGCTAGGAGATGGTTCGCTAATTGCAGGCGGTAAACTTCCTTCTGTTCGTCAGTTATCTGAGGATTTTTCATGTAGCAAAAATACGGTCATTAAAGCATACGTAGAACTTGAAAAAGAGCATTTAATTTATTCTGTTCCTAAAAGCGGCTACTATGTTGTGAATGAATACCAAAAAGCGACGGAAGAAAATGAGGTGATTGATTTTTTGTCTGCCGGTCCAGATAAAAATGTTATGCCCTATGTGGAATTTCAACATTGTATGAATCAAGCAATTGACCATTATAAAGAAGAGCTTTTTACATACTCTGATCAACAAGGACTTTACTCACTACGAGTACAGTTGGTGAAATATCTGCAAAATTTACAGGTTTTCACTCAACCAGAAAGATTAGTCGTTGTATCTGGCTCGCAGCAAGCCCTTAATTTATTAGTGTCCATGCCATTTCCAAATGGGAAAAACAATATTCTAATTGAACAGCCCACTTATTTTGGATTCATTGAGTCGATCAATCTGCATCAAACTACTACTTTTGGAATTGAATTATCAATGGAAGGGATTGATCTTGATCGTCTGGAATACATTTTTCGAAATAATGATATAAAATTTTTCTATATTATCCCGAGATTTCACAATCCACTTGGACATAGTTATACGAATGGCGAAAAGAAAAAAATCGTGGAGTTAGCTGAAAAATACGATGTATATATAGTGGAGGATGATATATTAGGAGACCTTGATCCAAATCCAAAATCAGATCCTTTATTTTCTTTTGATTCCTCTGGGAGAGTGATCTATATTAAAAGCCTTTCAAAAATTTTTCTCCCAGGGTTAAGGATTGGTACTGTCGTTCTTCCTGCATTAATGATTAACAATTTCATACGATATAAATTCAGTTCGGATTTTAATAGTTCAGCACTTTCTCAAGGCGCGCTAGAAATCTATTTAAAAAGCGGTATGTTTAATAGCCATCTGAAAAAAGTTAAAGAGGTATATAGGACTAAAATGCAAATCCTTCAAGAAGCATGTCAATTATTGCTGCCGGCCAATACTTCTTTTTCAAAACCGACTTCCGGATTCTACCTTTCCATCAGTTTGCCCGAAAATGTGAAAGCAAAACAGGTGGTCCATATGTTAAATGAGCAGCATATATATGTTGATGATGCCTCAAGGATGTATTTAGCAGAATATAAAAAGGAAAATCTCGTTCGATTATGCATCTCACAAGTGAACGAGAGTCAAATTAAACTAGGGGTAGAGCGATTGGCTCATTGTATTGCATTACTTGACAGTAGAAAAAAACATAATAAGCCACATAACTTTTTACTCATATAGTATTGGTGAGTTTTCCCTTAGAAATTTAGCACTGTTCTTTTTGAGTTCATAATGATAATAAACCTTTATGTGCTCCCATTTCATATAAGACAAGATGAAGGGGTAAAGCCTGTAGAATGATTGAAATATTCAGTATGTTTTCTATGAAGTTACTCTAATGATCCTGCAATAATATACTATATACCAATTGATTTTAAGATGTAATATATGGGTTACTTGAAAGGAGTTTTCCTCATGAATATTACATCTTTTTTAATTTACTGTTTTATTGTAACTTTTACACCAGGACCTACTAATATCGTGATATTATCCACAGTGCATAATATGGGGACAAAGAAGGCGATGGAATATACGTATGGAGCAACTATTGCTTTTGGATTATTACTTGTTATTTCTGCAATGCTAAATACTATGCTAGTAACGATATTACCCAAAATTTTGATCGTTATGCAGATAATCGGAAGCTTTTATATGTTCTATCTCGCTTATCAAATTTACAAAATGGATACATCAAAACCAACTGTAAACCAAAGTGCCACTTTTATATCAGGCTTCCTCATGCAGTTTTTAAATCCTAAGGTGGTTGTATTTACAATGACTGTAATTCCCAGCTTCATTATGCCACACTATACCGCAATGCCTGCAGTGATAATAAGTGTTGTTACTATAACCATTGTAGGGTTTTTAGCATTTATTACATGGGTTCTTTTCGGTACGCTCTTCAAGGCGTTTTTACAGAAGCATGAAAAGATTGTTAATGCCGTGATGGCATTATCTTTAGCTTATTCTGCTATAATGATTTGGTTGTAGATAAGGGGTGAGATGATTGGACAAATTTATCTATAAAAAATCTGCAGGTATTACGGCGTTGTCAGCCAGCATTACTGATTTTACGTATAAAAAGCACTCTCACAAAGAATATGCGATAGGTGTAACATTGCGTGGTATTCAACATTATAACTTGGATGGAAGTTTACAATTGTCATATCAAAATGGTGTTATGCTTTTTAATCCAGAACAGGCACATGACGGAATGGCACATGATAAGGCAGGTCTAGATTATGTTATGCTATATATTGAGCCACAATTGCTTTTAGAGGTTATTGAGAAAAAGGATTTAGTTCGATTTTCAACTCCCATTGTATATGATTATAGAATTGAAAAAAGAATATTAAATCTTTCTAATGCTATTTTAAGTGAAAAAGATGAGGCTTTGTGCAATGAATTACTCTTATCCCTCGCAGATAGCCTTATTCAAACTAATCTTTCTACAGACTGTAAGAAAGATAACGCTTCAATTAGAAAAGCAAAGGATATGTTTCATACCAATTTAGACAATGTACTTAAACTTGACGAGATATGTAAAGAGCTTAATTTATCTAAATTCCAGTTTATTAGATTATTCAAGGCGCATACTGGAATTTCACCATACCAATACTTTCTTAACTGCAAGATAGAACGTGCAAAGCAGCTAATAGAAAAAAACGGAGATATTTATTCAGCAGTTGCTGATTGTGGTTTTGTTGATTTACCCCATTTAAATAAACATTTTAAAAGCGTATATGGAATAACGGCATTTGAATATATGTCACATTTAAAATGAGGAGGGGGAAATTCAGACTAATTAACAAGGTACCAAAAATTACAGCATTTTTAATTAATGATTCCAAACTAGACGTTACCACGGCTATCTAAACTGAAAAACTTCAAGAAATATAATAAAACGTAGGGGATGTTATTACATTTGAACGGACATTCACTAAAGAGGATGTTGAATTGTTCACAAAAGTATCATGGGATGAGGGGAATCACCATATTACTCCCGATGAACAGGGGAGACTTGTTATTCAAGGGTTGTTGACTGCTTGTTTACCAACAAAAGTTGGTGGAGAAAACAATGTACTGGCTCGTACCATGAATTTTGAGTTTATTAAACCAGTTTTTACAGGAGATACAATAATATGTGAAGTAACGATCGAAAAATTTGAGAAGAAAGATAATGGTAGAATATCTATTTTGGCAACTTTCCTATGCACAAACCAGAATGAGGAACAAGTATTAAGAGGAAGCTTTGCGGGAGTCATACTATAACCGTATATACTTAGCTGCTTAATTTTATTCTGATTATTGTTTTTGAACTGGTTCTATAGCGCCTACCCCGCAGGTAGCAGCATGGGTGACTGAGATGCAAAACTACACAGGGTACAAATTGGGGGCGACTGTCATTATCGGTGTACAATTCGCTAGATATAACAGTGAACATAAGTGTAAATTCAAATGATGATATAGTTACTATATTTTGATTATTCAGATAAGTGATTATTTAAGGAGGAATAGCGATTATTAGGTTATTACCTTAGTTTTCAATGAGTTTTAGTAATTTTAAAGCATCCTGTCGAGGATGTTTTTTTATTGGAATATTTACACAATGATAAAAACTGTGATGTTAATTCCTGTAGATTGACAATAAAGGTGATCCATTTACAAAGTCATTTAATTAAAGCTGTTTAAGCCTATTTTGCCTGCCTATTTGTTAAGCATGAATGCATCTTCCATTCAGGTAGGTCTAGTCACATCATTATTTACGATAGGTGCTGTTTTAATCAGGCCTTTTGTAGGTTACTATTTAATTGATAACCAGAGGAAAAGTCTGGCCATTTGTGCAAGTGCAGCTTTAATGATCATTACGATACTATATCCGTTTCTTAATATTATATGGCTTCTTCTATTGTTACGGCTTTTCCATGGTGCTGCGTGGGGTGTATCAACCACAGCTAATAGTACAATAGTAGTGGATTTGATTCCTAAGAAACGCTTAGGAGAAGGAATAGGGTATTTTTCTATATCCACAACGGTCGGAGCTATCGTTGCACCGAGTATAGGTATTCTTATCTATGACTCTTATTCCTTCGATATTTTGATATGGTCATCAGCAGTACTGAGCTTATTGGCAATAATTGCGCTTCAATTTGTATCTTCACCTATTAATGTAAAGTGTAAGAAGAAACCATTTCGCTTTTTGGATATGATTTATGAAAAAGAAGTATGGTTCCCAGCATTACTGACGGTTATTACAACACTAGGTTTTGGGGCTATCATTACATTTTTGGTTCTTTTTGGAAAACAAAAGGGAGTAGATCATATTTTTCTATTCTTCCTTATCAATGCAACTGTCTCAACTTTACTACGTCCGTTTACAGGGAAATGGTATTACAAAAAAGGGCCTTGGTCTATTATCATTATGTCAGCTGTGTTAGGATTTTTTTCACTTGTTATCCTGTCTTATACGTCAAATGATTCTCAACTTATCATTGCGGCGATTTTATTTGGGGCAGGTTATGGAACTGTTATGCCATGTTTACAAACATGGACTGTTCAAAAGGTAAGTGAAGAAAAAAGAGGAGCAGCCAACGCAACCTTTTTTTCCAGTTTTGACGTTGGTGTTGGAGTTAGCGCATTTGTTTTAGGAATTTTAGCTGAATGGATCAGTTTAGCGATGATCTTCAGGTTTGTTAGTCTAAGTTTTATTGTTGTTGCGGTTTTAGTCTATAAGGATTATATAAATGAAAAGTATGGCATGAATAAATCGATCTAAAACAAATCCACCTCTATTTTAATAGAGGTGGATTTGTTTGCTGGAATTATAATACCAAACGGCTATAACTGGAATACATCTAGTTCTACTCGTACTCCTTATAAGGGATGTATAAAAAAGCAGCTAATGACCTAGCCAGCAGGACAAGTGTTAAAAATCAACGATTCCTCTTTTATTTGACCGATTATACAGAAATTTTCTTGCCAGTAGAGGTGCTTTGATTTACGAATCTCAAGCTTCAAAGCTCATATCAAATTTCCCAGGTGCGAAGTTTAAGTTATAATAGTAAAAAACATCCGTCAATATAAGCTGGATGATATAAGCTTCTTGATTGAAATACATATAAAGGATTGGTGAATGAGAATGGCAATAGTTGATGTAACGGTTATTCCTGTCGGTACACAAACTCCAAGTGTAAGCAGTTATGTGGCAGATATTCAAAGAGTATTAAAGCAATATGAAAATAAGGGAGAAATCCGTTTTCAACTGACTCCCATGAATACAATCATTGAAGGCGAGCTGCCTAAATTGTTTGAAGTGATCCAAGCGATGCACGAAGTACCGTTTGAAAAAGGTCTTGCTAGAGTTTGTACGAATATCCGAATCGATGACCGTCGTGATAAAGAACGCAGGATGGAAGACAAAGTAAAGCGAGTGAATGGCTTGCTTGAGGAATAGTGAAATGTATGGAAGGGCATAAGGTCAAGATAATGGTTCATAGCTGTTTGGAACCAGGGGAATCCTTAAGAGACTTCATGCGGAAACTTTCTCGGTGTAGTGAGCAATTATACAAACACCTCGAATTTCGTCGATATATTGCTGTTTTCGGAGATATATCTTGAATTTCGTCGATATATTGTGTTTTTCGGAGATATATCCTGAATTTCGTTGATATATCGCTGTTCTTCGCTGTTCTTCTGGGATATATCCCGAGTTTCGTTGATGATTTTCAATTAAAGTCAATGTATTAATAGCTTTAAAGCCTTGGTATTACTGATTCCTCAGTTCCCAAGGCTTTTTTATCATTATTTAATGAAGGGAGCTAACTGGCTGACCGCATTTCATACATTTCCATATTATATCTTGCATAGGAGATTAGGTAGTGATATAAATAGGGCTCCAAAAAAGATATAAACAGTTTAATTTATAAACGTTCGCCATAAAGCTCTTTTTCTTCATTTGGATGAAAAAGAGTGAATCCTTTTGAACAATACACAAACCTTCTATCTATCTCGAATCCAGCCTTATTCAAAATTTCAACTGTCCCATGTGAACCAGTCCCGGCATACCCGCAACTACAACCAGATAGGTGTAGCTCATTTCCTTTTTTGTCTATAAGGATGAGATCGCTATCGAGCAAAATATTATCTTTATTCATTTCTTTAGTAATTTTAGCAATTTTAAAACGATCAAAATGATCTTTAACTGCTTCGAATAATGCAATACTTTTATTGGTAATACCGCGGTCTTCGCCGTAATCTTTTATGACGAATACTTCCCGCTCATATGATTTCTTATATAGATGGTACTTTTGGTAAGTGACGTCATTAATTTTATAAATAAGTGGACTTTCACTATCCATTTTTTGATTAAACATTGCACCCCTCCTAAATAGTTAGTTTATTAAGTTTATTAGGAGAAAAAGAGATTAGTACTAAGAATCTGATATGAGGCAAAGTTTTTTCATTTTTAATTTTCGTTATGGAATTAATAGGAATGATCATGATGTCTAGAAGGGTGTGAATGGGGCTGTAATTTTCATGATAATTTCAACTATAGCAGTAATATTTACAGAGATAAAATTAGTTTCCTCAAATGAATGATAAGGGCAAATAAGACAATATAAATAGAACCATTGATAGTTAAAAGAGTGGTCTATAAGCTGTTGCGTAATTATTAAGCCAAAAAGGGCAAGAAGAAATCTAATTCTTTCCTACTTCTCTTTTTATAAATACCGACTAAAAGATAGATTGCAATTACATTGATAATAATAAATAAAATTAAATCAATAACATCATATCCATTCATAGATGAAGGGTTATAAACTCCAGGCAGTGAAAACACTGTAAGAGCAACCAGTACCCAAAAAGTTATCCGGTATCTTTTCTTTTGTTTGCCAGTTATTGTTCCTGTCTGTAAAGCCATGACAAGTTTGTTAATATTCCAAATATACATTACTGTCTCCTTTTGTAGATTATCAGACTAATTATAGAGTAGGGTCTACGTAAAAACCATCTTTATTAAAATTCCCTGTCCATACTCATTACATCTTTCGAAACATAAAAAAATCCGGATAATGGACACTTTTTTATGTGTGTCCAATATCCGGAGTATAAATCAGGTGTATACTATAGCTCTTCTTTATTAACATGGGTAGAGTAGTTTTGTTCACTTTGTTTTTTTTCCATATATTTTTTTCCCCACTCTCCCATAATGTCCAATACTGGGATAAAGCTTTTCCCTTGAGGAGTTAGTGAGTATTCTACTTTAGGAGGAACTTCTTTATACACTTCTCTGTGAACCATACCATCCTCTTCCAATTCTCTCAGTTGTTTTGTCAATATTCCTTTTGAAATGCCCGGTAACAATCTTTGAAGTTCGTTAAATCTTTTTGTTTGACGACTTATGTACCATAAAATAACGATTTTCCATCTTCCGGCAATTACATTTTGAGTAAGTGTCAAAGAGCATATTTCTTCTTGTTCTTCAGGAGGCGGTTCTCCTTGAAAATTAAATCGAGCCATTGATTGTATTTTCCCTCTCTCTCATAATGGTCCTATTTTTGTGACTATGTCATAAAAAAATGCCTACTTTTATAATTGTGGCTGTGGATATAGTATATACCTGTGC
Source organism: Peribacillus simplex (assembly GCF_900156045.1). GTDB lineage: Bacteria > Bacillota > Bacilli > Bacillales > DSM-1321 > Peribacillus > Peribacillus simplex_D. Next base: position 85,766 of record NZ_FTMX01000004.1, read on the forward strand.
TTAATAATTCAACAAGTACACGTATAAGTGAAGGGAGGGTATATCAAGTTATTTTACTATGTTGATCGAATTATTAAGATTGCTATTATCGACTTACTAACACGAAAAAATTAATCGGGGGAAAAAGATGAAAATATTAGTTACTGGCGCAACTGGAAAATTAGGATTAAAAGTTATAGAAACTTTATTAAAAACTGTACCGGCAAGTCAATTGGCAGTTAGTGTTCGAAATCTAGAAAAAGCAGAAGGATTACGAGCTCGGGGAGTAGAAGTTCGATATGGAGATTTTGGTCAGCCAGAAACATTAGATTCTGCCTTTTCAGGAATTGATCGGCTTTTAATTATATCCACTGTTGGGGATGATGAAACAGTAATTAGACAGCATGCTAATGCCGTGGCTGCTGCGCAACGTAATCAAGTTAAATTCATTGCTTATACTAGCGTAACAAATGCAAGTGAAAGTAACTTATTCCTTGCCCCAGCTCATAGAGCTAGGGAAGAAGCTATTTTGAAAACAGGTATTCCAAACTCGTTTTTACGAAATAATTGGTATTTGGAAAATGAAATTGGGAGTATACAAGGTGTTATGGCAGGAGCACCTTGGATTACATCTGCAGGAACAGGAAAGGTGGGTTGGGCACTTCAACAAGATTATGCGGAGGCAGCAGCAAATGTCTTAACCGGGAGCGGACACAATAATACAGTTTACGAGCTTTCCGGCAAGCTTATGACTCAAGAGGAATTAACATCTGCTCTTGGAACTGTCTTAGGAAAAGAAGTACCTGTACAACAAGTCGATGATGCTGCGTATACAGATATTTTGAAAGGTGCAGAGGTGCCAGAAACCTACATTTCTATGCTCGTTAACATGCAAAAAGGCATTAGAGATGGTGAATTAGAAATACCGAGTAACGATTTGGAAATATTACTTGGTCGCCCTTCTACACCAATAAAAGAGGCTTTGAGCCAAATTATTACTCGAAGTTCCAAGAAAAATAAGTTTAATCAAAAATGACCATTCACATGTAATGGAGGTCATTCCTTCCTAATAATGTGAACTACAGAGTGAAGTAGTTGGATCAATAAGCTTATATGAATCTGGATTTCTTTTCATTGCTTCATTAAAGGGTACTTTAATGCAATGCATATTAACATCACAAAATGCATTCCCTTTTTTAATAATGTACGTCTTGAAAACCATAATATCCCCTCATTCGCAGAATGGATTGTTACGTCTATCCATTGGTTAGGTGTTTCAGACTGTAGACAAACTCGATGAAGATCAAGTTTGTCCACAGTTTTTACGAGGGTTTGAAAAACTTCGAACGCCGATTGGATCGTAAGGCACTCGCTTTCCACGAGCGGTCCGGGAGCCTCCTCGACGCGCTTTTCCCGCAGTAGTCTCGCACATCCGCTTCAATCGACTTTGTTTTGAAATTTAGATTGAGAACTGGATTGTTTTAGGAGTCGTCACAAAATTGCAGCAAAAAAGATATGTATGCCACATACTAACAGAAAGCAGTTTTATTAAGTAGGTGACACATGATGCAGAAGAATATGACAACCCCTCTTTGACATAACATTAAGGAAAAAGATAAGGGTGTGACAATGCTGAGTAGGAAGAAAAACGACCAAATCGTTATTTATATAATTAAAGGCTCAACAATTAAAAGGTTTTTAATCCTAGATCTAATTATTGGATCAGGAATTTTTTATGTGGTCAAGTTCATTTCTTCAAGCGTATTAATAGCGAGTGCGAGCAGTTTTATTGGAACAGAAGGAATTAAAAAGGCACCAAAAGTTCTAAAAAATGCAATTGGATTAATAACCTAAGGCCTGGAAATTGGGAATGAATCCTGACCTTACTAGTTGCATATTCGAAAAATAAGGATGTAAGTTAATGGGGTTTGAATCAGATAGAAGGAACTGGATTTCATGAATGATTTTGAATTTATCAAAGCTGCCAAGAAAATTCACAGCAAATTGCCATTTAAATATAGTTCAATATGATCGACCTTAAGATTAGTCAAACTGGATTTAAACAGATTGTGTGTAGGATGAAATGGGCAGTTACGAACGTATACATCTATAATGATTCATATTAATTAGGAGGGAATCATGACAAAGCCTCAAAAAGTGAAACCTTATTTAACTACACGTAGTTTGCTGCCTGAAAATCAGGAAACACCGATTCAATTCATCAATAATGATAGTATGGAAAACCAATTATTTTATAGAAGGAACCATTTTTCTTATCCGACTCTTACTTATTCAAACTATTGGCTCCCTATAAATGGGTTAGTATCCGTTCCTTTACTTCTGTCAATGCAAGATATTCTTCAATACCCATCAAAAACGCTGGAAGTTGTCCTTGAATGCTCGGGAGACAAGCGTAATCTATTCGAACCTAAAATATTTGGGGAACAATGGGGAAAGGGAGCCATTAGCCAAGGGAGGTGGAAAGGTGTACCATTAAGGACCTTACTTGAACTATCTGGACTAGGTGAAGGGGCTAAAGAAGTTGTCGTGGAGGGTTATGATTATGGAAATAGGACCGATCTAGAAGAGGTTTACACCTACACCAGGAGTTTGCCTATCGAGAAAGCACTGCATCCGGATACCATTGTCGCATATGAGTATAATAATCGGCCGATTCCTTTTAAACATGGTTATCCACTGAGGTTAATAGTTCCACAGTGGTATGCAATGGCATCTGTTAAGTGGATAAAGCAGATAATTGTTATTAATTCAAAATTCAATGGGCCCTTTCAAACAATTGATTATGTGTATTATCCAAATGAAGACAATGATCAAAATGCATTTCCAGTCACTACAATAAACATCAATTCGACTATCCAAAAACCGCTGGATATGGACATTATAAATACTGGCAAGCATGTAATAAAAGGGATTGCATGGACAGGAAAAGGAGTTATTACAAAGGTGGAAATTAGTATAGATGATGGCTATACATGGAGAAAAGCTGATATATTACCTTTTAAGAATATTGGTTATGGATGGGTTAGCTGGTCATTCGAATGGACTATATTAGAAAAAGGTGGGTATACGATTAAATCCAGGGCAACAGATTCATTTGGTCAAATTCAACCTAATTTACCTTTTTGGAATAAAAAAGGTTATGGGTATAATGCCATTGAGAAAATTAAGGTTAAGGTAGAATAACTTTAATTTTAATTTAAGGAAAAGAAAACGGCTGAAGAAACTTTTGTTACCCTGATAGTAGTAATCAAGTAGAAATATAAGTTATCCAATCGAGTTCAGAGATAGGAGAAAAATCAGCCCTGATTATCTTTTCATGGATTAAATCGATTTATTTAATCCATGAAAAAAATTACAAGGAACGTAAAATATCATTAAAGAACTAAAGGATAATATAGTTCCATAATATGTTAATCGACCAACGCGTTAGGCTAGCATGGGGAAGTTGAGTAGTATATACAATACATTACAGTAACCTCCGTAATGAAAATTGACATTGTGTAACCTGCCCCGGCAGTTTCTAGTAGGGTATTGCCTGTGAATCTTATTCCTAAACAAACCATCTCAATGAGCGGATGAGTCCTTTAAAACGAATCCAGCGATGAAATGCCTTGGTATCATCAACAATATTCGTAAGGTATCATGTGATAAGGAATCAAAAATAAAACGGATACTCATTTAATCCTGTGCCGAAAAGATCGAATTCAGGATTTTTTGACTGAGTTATTGGAGGGGCGTCGGATTGTTCATTAGGTGAGCTGATAGCAGCTTCACCTTCAACTGACTCTACAGAGGTTTCGTAATTCTCTTTATTCAATGGGTTATCAAGCATACTCATAATCATCTCCTTTTTCATCAGATTAACGTAATTATTAATTCCCTATATATTTTAATTTTATGCTAAAAAATATGGTTATGACTGGAATGCGTTGATCCTGTTAAGACCTTGTAAGCAATCGTGTCGTGCGCGGTAATCCGTTCCAAACTCTAAGAGTTACTCCCACTTTGGAAGGTAAAATAGTTATTTCGAAAGCAATAACTTTACTAAACACCATTAAAGACCTAAGAATTAGTTGAGCAAAACCCTCCAGATATTATTCAGAATTTCAAAAAGGAAAATTACGATTTTGCTTTGATCCATGCATCTATAATGAGTTGGAAAAATATTCGGTTAGAACATATTCATGACGTCATATATGTATTGCAGTGGGTAAAAATCCACCTTTTTATTCTTTGTTAAAGACTAATATACGTTAGTGATGATAAAAGTAATGATGTAATAATAATGGCAATAAGTGGCCGTATTGCTTTGGTACGTAATTCTTTCAAGCTAATATTTAATCCTAATCCGGTCATTGACATTGTTAACATAAATGATGTGAAGTCTGCAATATCAGACATCACTTTTTGTGATACCATTACCTTATTACCAATGATATAGCTTCCCACAAAACTCATAACGATAAAGCCAATTAAAAACCATGGAAACTCGAATCTTGCCTCCCCTTCTATTTTTCCTTTCTTTTTCATCCAAAGCATGAGGATAAAGCAAACCGGAATTAATAGGAATACTCGTGTAAGTTTGGCAAGTAATGCGTGAGCAAGAGCATCCTGGCCTGCCGGGGCAGCAGCTAAAGCAACATGGCCTATCTCATGTAGGCTGATTCCAACCCAATTTCCGTAGTTCATAGGACCAATAGATAAAAAAGGATATATTAACGTATAGATAATTGAAAACACTGTGCCGACTAATGCGATGATGCCTACTCCCATAGCCGTATCTTCATCTTTTGCTTTGATAATTGGCGATACGGCCGCGATGGCAGCCGCACCACAAATGCCTGTGCCGACACTTAATAATAAAGAAAGATTAAAATCTGCCTTCAGCCATTTTGCAATGATCATAAGAATAACAATTGAAAAAATGATCGTTATTGTCCCTCTTAGCAATAGAGGGAAACCCTGATGAAATATCACAATCATGTTAAGCTTTAATCCATAAAGTATGATGGCAAATCTCAATAGTTTTTTTGATGAAAATTGAATACCAGTACGTAATTTTTCCGGATATCCAAAAACCTGTCTATAGACCACAGCTAGTAAAATGGCACACGCAAGAGGTCCAATATGATTTAGACCTGGCAACGCTGCCAAAATAAAACCTAATACGGCGATGATGAATGTAAAACCAATTCCAGAAATCAAAGAAACATTTAGCTTTTTTGCCGCTTTTTTCTGCTCATTTGGACTGGGAGTTATTAACGCTTTTTGTTCCAATGTTTTTCAACCCCTTATTGGATTATTTGTAATTTATCGTAACTAATGATTTACAATAAGGAAAATAAATGATTATTATAGTCATAATAAGTAAATAAGATAGTTAGAAGGGGAACATATGGATCAACTATTATCTGTATTTATATCTGTAGCTGATAAAAGAAACTTTTCCAGAGCAGCGGAAGAGCTTCATATGACTCAGCCTGCAGTCAGCCAGCAAATTCAACAATTGGAAAAACATATAGGTTCGAAGCTGCTTCTGCGAACAAATAAATCTGTCCAGCTAACTAAAGCAGGGGAAATAGTCTATTTACATGCTAAAGAAATAACAGGTTTGTATAAACGAATGTCCATGTTAGTGAATGAATTAAATAACGAGCCAACAGGACCATTAAAAATTGGTGCCAGCTATACCTTTGGAGAGTATGTATTACCACATATACTTGCAAGAATGAATAACCTATTTCCTAATATCTTCCCTTCGGTACAGATTGGCAACACAAGGGATATTGCCAAAGCAATCACAAGTCATGAGATCGATGTAGGAATTGTAGAGGGGGAAATTTCTCTTAGAAATATATATATAAAATCCGTTTCCACCGACCAAATGTATATCGTGGCAGGGGGTAAATATCCAATTTATTTCAATAAGGAAGTTTCACTAAGACAGGTAGAACAAGAGAATTGGATTGTCCGTGAAAAAGGTTCTGGTACAAGAGAGGCAACAGAAACATTATTTCAATCTTTACAAATTCGTCCTACCAAGCTAATGGAGTTCGGCAGTACACAACTTATAAAAGAAGCAGTTGAAGCCGGGCTTGGCATTAGTTACTTATCTGAACTTGCTGTTAAAAAAGAAAGAATGCTTGGTACCATTCAAGTATTAAATGTCAAAGGGACACCGATAAAAAGAAATTTTTCAGTTATAACAGAATCTGTGGAATTGCATACGAAATCTATGAACTTATTTATTGAGTTAATAGAAAATTATCTAAAGAACCAATTATTGCAATAGCACTATTTTATAAATTAATCAAAAAAGACAAAGCTCTTTACTAGGGCTTTGTCTTTTTATTTGGCTCTTTTCGTAAAGATGTTGTTTTTAAAACGAAACGATTTAAGGTTGATTGGAGCGCAAGTGCGAGACTCCTGCGGGAGCAGCGGGACAGGTGAGACCCCACAGGCGTTTACGCCGAGGAGGCTCACCGCCCGCCCCGCGGAAAGCGAGCATCTGGAGGGGAAATCAACCACACCGCTTTACTTGGTAAATAGCAAAAAAGTATGCGAAAACAGCCTTTATTTAGAAGTTGATGCAGAGATCATAAAGTAGCCCTCCTGTAATCTTGAATTTCCTTCTTGATATTATTAATACTTACATACAAATTAAAATCTTTAATTTTATTTAATTATTATTTATGAGTATACTTAAAATGTAATAATATTTAAAAAATTCAAAATAGTAGGTATTCAAAGCCTCCTATGTGAGAAAAGGGGTGGAATTCATTTAATGGGCTATAACTTAAACGAAAATCTAAAAAGAAGCGCAAGTAATTTCCCAGAAAGTATCGCTTATATCTTTAGAGATAAAAGTGATACTTATCAAGAATTAAATCAGAAGGTGGATCGATTTGCTGCTGGTCTGTTTGTACATGGAATTAGGAAGGGAGATGGAGTGGCTCTTATTTTAGGAAATAGCCCTGAATTTCTCATTGCGTTCTACGGCATTTTACGGCTTGGTGCATTCGTTGTTCCGATTAACCCTTTGTATACCCAAGGGGAAATCAACTACTTTTTAGACAATAGTCAAGCCAAAGCGGTCATTGCTCATGTATCTGTAGAACCGAAGTTATCAGAAGTAAAAAAGCAATTGGAAAATCTGAAGCTTGTGGTTTATACCGAAGCCAATGATCAGGAATCGACATGGGAGCATCTCATGGAAACAAGCATTAATGTTTACGAAAGCCCTTACATTGATGAGGAAGACCTTGCAGTCATTCTATACACATCAGGAACAACCGGGAAACCAAAGGGTGCAATGTTAACGCATCGGAATTTGGGTTCAAATGCGGACTCCATTTCAAAATTACTGGAACTCGATGTTAATGATCGTATCGTAGCTGTTCTGCCAATGTTCCATGTATTCTGTATGACAGTTTGTCTGAATGCGCCAATTGCTTGTGGGGCAACAGTCCTGATTCAGCCTAAATTCAGCCCTCATGACGTGGTCAGCACCATTCGAGAAAAAAAAGCAACCGTGTTTGCTGGAGTACCTACGATGTACAGTTTTATCAACCAATTGCCTGAAGCGATCGCGGAGGATTGCCAATCTATCCGCATGTGTATCTCTGGAGGTGCCTCGATTCCGGCAGAGCTGCTGCATAAATTTGAAAACAAGTTTAATGTTTCTATCTTGGAAGGATATGGGCTTTCGGAAACTGCCCCTCTCGTCGCTATTAATCCTTTAAAAGGGACTCGCAAACCAGGTTCTATCGGCTTGAATATTCCAGCTGTCCAAAGCAAAGTTGTAGATGAGTTCGGAAAAGAATTGCCGAGAGGAGAAGTCGGAGAATTAGTTGTTCAAGGGCCAAATGTAATGAAGGGATATTTGGGGATGCCGGAAGCTACTTCAGCTGCTTTTAATGACGGGTGGTTTTACACTGGTGATCTCGCAACAATGGATGAAGAAGGATACATCTATATTGTTGACCGAAAGAAGGACATTATTATTGTTGGAGGTTACAATGTATATCCTCGTGAAGTGGAGGAAGTCCTGTATCAACATCCTGCTGTGGTAGAGGCGGCCGTAATCGGAATTCCAGATGGGGATTACGGAGAAAGCGTTAAAGCTTTTGTCGCAGTTAAGGATGAGCAGATCACCATGAATGACATTATTCAATTCTGTCAGGATAAGCTGGTGAAATACAAGCTTCCTAAACGAGTGGAATTCTTTAAAGAGCTGCCTAAGAACTCAACAGGGAAGATTTTGCGCAGAGAGTTAAGAGAATTGACTGAAGTGAAGTAAGAAATGAACCAACTTATTAAAGGGGGATTAACTATGTCAACCATTTTAAAGGAAAAAGTTAAAGGGCAAGTTGCGTGGAAAGGCACTGACCTGGCTAAAGATGATTCATGGGTTTATCATTTGTCTGAAAAAACGATTGCCTCGCTTGAGAACGCTTTAGTGCATGTTAAACAAAAGGGTTTAAAAGCACCTGATTTTAACAAAGAAGATTTTCCGATTCCTGATATTTATGAAGAAATCGTTTACTTTGTTGAAGAGCTGGAGAATGGGAGAGGGTTTCTATTAATTCGTGGATTACCCATTGAAAGGTATACAGATGAAGAAGTCAGCATCATTTACTGGGGTCTCGGACTTCACATGGGCATTCCGGTTTCGCAAAACGCAAATGGTGACCTCTTAGGGCACGTCAAAGATCAAGGTTTTAGCTTAGAAAATTCTAATGTGCGTGGTTACCAAACGAAACTGCATCTTCCATTTCATGCTGATGGATCTGATGTTGTTGGATTATTAAGCCTGCGAAAAGGGAAATCTGGAGGTCACAGCAGTATCATCAGTTCGATGACTGTTTACAATGAAATTCTGGAGAAGAACCCGGAATATCTAGGAGTTCTCTGTCGTCCATTTTACTTTGATCGTCGTGGGGAGGAAGCGCCGGGAGAACCTCCAGTATTTACATCATCAATCTTTAATTATTATGAAGGAAAACTGAGCTGTAGATATGTCCGTTTATTTATCGAATCAGCCCAAGCAAAAACAGGCATCCAATTGTCAAAAGTGGAAATTGAAGCATTAGACTTACTGGATTCACTCCTTCATGATGAGAATTTACATTATAACATGATGTTGGAGCCAGGTGATATGCAGTTCGTCAATAATTATACGATTCTTCACTCACGTACTCAATACGAAGACTATGAAGAGCCGGAACGCAAACGGCATCTTTTAAGATTATGGTTAACGATGCCAAATGGCCGGGAAATTTCCCCGGAATTCGCGATGTTTATTGATGAAAATACGGGTAAACCAGGTCGCGGCGGCGTACCGCAACGTAAAACAACATCTGGCGGTATTGTAGAAACCCTGAATTGATTTTTTATAAAACGTATAGTGAGAACGAGTGGGAACACCTTTTCAGAGGTCAGAAAAAGGTGTTCCTTATATAGGAAAACGTGGGGGATTTACATGACAAGCACTCCAAAATATTCTTGGATTATCTTATTATTTCTAGTTCTTAGTGGGATGATCAACCAAGTGGATAAAATAATCATTGGTTTGGTTTCCGTTCCTTTAATGAAAGAGTTACATTTAAGTCCTTCGCAATGGGGAGTCGTAGGAAGTTCTTTCTTTTGGTTCTTTACCTTCTCCTCTATTATTCTTGGCGGCATGGCCGATTCGAAAAACACGAAAAAAATGTTAACATGGATGTCGTTGATTTGGTTGATAGTTCAATTTCTCACCCCTTTCGTTAGCAGTTTGTCTATGCTTTTGTTAACCAGAATGATTTTGGGAGCTGGTGAAGGTCCTGCACCCGCTCTATCCACGGCAATCATGGGAAAGTGGTTCCCGAAACATAGGCACGGCATCGGCTTTGGTGCGGTTCTATTAGGAACGACAGGGGGATCTGCGATCGCTTCACCATTATTAATCTCCTTGATTGATCATTATGGATGGAGATCTGCATTTATAGCGATGGGGATTCTGGGACTGATCGTGCTGGTTTTATGGATGATTTTCGGTAAAGAAAGTCCTCAGGAAATCGGCTGGCCGTCGATACAGCAAAAGGAGCAGCAATCATCGAGCCTCTCTAGAGTTTCTTGGAGTCAGTTTCTTCCGCATCTATTATCTAAAAATTTTATTCTAATCGTTTTGTGCGGGGGGTGTGCCTATTGGTTATTGTCCGTACAAGCGGTATGGCTTCCAGCCTATTTTACCAAAATTCAACATTTTAATGGTCAAACACTAAAATTAGCCGTGTCTTTACCTTTTCTTTTTGCAGCCTTTTTCCAATTAGGATTTGCCATTCTATCAGATAGGCTCTATCGTAAAACCAGAGATATTCGTAAAGCACGAATAAATCTTGCCGGTATAACGATGATGTTATCCGCTCTATGCTTATACTTAGCAAATGCCGCGAATTCCACGGCGATGTCCATATTGTTCTTCACCCTTGCCCCGGGATTTGCGTATGTCATTCTTTCACTCGCACCCGCAATGTTGATGGAGTTTTTTTCTCCCCAGAATATTGGAAAGGCACAAGGGACGTTCATTGCACTTGCGAGTACTACAAGTATTATTGCTCCACTCGTATTTGGCTATCTTATTCAAAATGCAGCGACTGAGGCTATCGGATACGGATATGCATTTAAAGCCTCTTCTTTAGGGATGCTCATTATCGGATTATTGTTTTGGATCGGTGTACGTCCCGCAAAGGAAAGCCACACAATAATTGAAACAGATGAGCAAGTGAGTATTTAAGGGATATAATCGTAGATTGAAAGATTCTTAGTAAGATAATATTAATCTAACTTAATTATAAGTTACAGATGTTGATTTCATTTTATTAATAAAAGTGTACCACGACTAGTGAATTCTGAATATTCGTTCAATTATAGCGGTTTAACAAGTATAAAGGAGGAATATGTATGTCAGTTATTTTAAAGGAAAAAATTCAAGGGCGTTCAGCTTGGAAAGGTATCGAACTAGCAAAAGATAATTCATGGATTTATTATTTGTCAGAGAAAACCCTTGCAGCTCTTGACAAGGCTGTATTACATGTTCAACAAAAAGGGTTAAAGGCACCAAATTTTAACAAGGAGGATTTCCTAATTCCTGATCTCGCTGATGAAATTGCCTATTTTGTTGACGAGCTGGAGAAAGGGAGAGGCTTTCTATTGATTCGTGGATTACCAATGGATCAATATACTGACGATGAAGCTAGTATCATTTACTGGGGTCTTGGACTTCACTTGGGCCTACCGATCACCCAAGGAAAAAAGGGTGAACTCTTAGGGCATATCAAAAACATGGGTAAAGACTTTAATGATAATACAACAGTAAGAGGTTACCAAACGAATGTAAGACTTGACTATCACACAGATCTCGCTGATGTTGTCGGATTACTATGTCTTCGTAAAGCGAAATCTGGCGGTTTAAGCAGCATCGCTAGTGCGATGTCTATCTATAATGAAATTCTGGATAATCACCCAGAGTACCTTGAAATTCTCTATCGTCCATTCGCCCATGATCTTCGTGGGGAAGAAGCACCAGGCCAATCTCCAGTAGTTCCATCACCAATCTTTAGCTATTACGATGGTAAATTAAGCTGCAGGTATATGCGTCAATATGTCGAATCAGCACAAACGAAAACAGGTATCTCTTTGTCGAAAGAGGAAATCGAAGCATTTAATTTTATAGATTCCCTTACTGCTGATAAAAACTTTCATATTGATATGATGATGGAACCGGGTGATATGCAATTCGTTAATAATTATACCGTTTTTCATTCACGTACACTATTTGTAGATTATGAAGAAGATGACCGCAAACGTCATTTATTAAGATTGTGGCTCATGATGCCAAATGGCCGAAAAATTGCACCAGGCTTCGAGTTTTATATAGGAGAAGCACCTGTAATTAGATAAAAACCGGTGGTAATAAAAATTACCAATATTTCTTTTATGGTGATTTTATTCAAAGAAAATGATGAATAAAATCACCATTTTATGTTTTTATTTTGAAGTGAGAGTTTCGTGACAGGACTAATGGCTTCGCATATAGACTGGGTAATTTAAAAATAACCTGAAGTGAGGATGATGTTTTTTGGCAAATTTAGATCCGCAAGCAGAAAAATATTTACAAGCATATAATCATCTGCCACCTATTCATACTATGGATCATAATTCAGTAAGAGAGATGCTTTCTAAAGCACCGCGTCCTGCTGTAAAATTAGAACCGCTTTCAAAAGTTGAAGATTTCATGATTCCGGTAAGCCAGGATGAGACAATCAAATGTAGGGTATATATACCGGAAGGGCAAGGTCCTTTCCCTCTATTTATTTACTACCATGGTGGAGGATGGGTTCTAGGAGACATTGAATCAACGGATGCAAGCTGCCGAATGATAGCGAATCGAACGGGTAGTATTGTTGTATCCGTAAACTATCGTCTTTCTCCAGAGTATAAGTTTCCGACACCAGTTGAAGACGCCTATTCTGCATTGCAATGGGTTTTTGAAAAAGGGACTTCATTTAACGGAGAAGTTTCTCGATTGGTCGTTGGAGGGGATAGCGTAGGTGGAAATCTTGCGACTGTAGTTACGATGATGGCGAGAAACAAAAAAGGTCCAAACATCAATGCACAGGTCTTAATCTATCCTGCGACAAATCTCGAGTTCAATACGGAATCCCATCGAACCTTTGCAAAAGGATTTGGTCTTGATCGCGAGCAGTTGATTTGGTTCCGAAATCATTATTTAAGGAATAATGACGACAGGTGTAATGAGTATGCTTCCCCCTTGCTCGCTCAAGATTTAAGTGGTCTCCCGCCAGCACTTGTTATTACAGCGGAAAATGATGTACTTAGGGATGAAGGAATGGCCTATGCTGAACGACTGAAAGATTTTGGTGTTCAAGTTGAATATGAATGTGAACCGGGGATGGTCCACGGTTTTTTTGCACAAATGGCCATTTTCTCAAAGAACATAGAATTGACTGTTTCTAAGATCGAGAAGTTCTTGAGTTCTTTAAAATATACAATAGGGATAGATTGAAAGTAAATGTTCTAAATGAAGCGAGCCTCAGATTTTAGTGAGGCTCGCTTTTTAAAATAACCTATTTAATTTTTAAATGGAGATTATTGATAATCAACGAAACAGTAACAAAAGCAACCCTAGGCATTTAGTAATAAACGGTATTTCCGATTCCACCGGTTACCGAAATGACATCGCCAGTTATCGATGCTGCCAAAGGTGAGGCTAGGAAGGTAACGACATAAGCAATTTCCTCTGGTGTAATCAAGCGGCCGAGGGCATTCATTGATGCTGCCTGGCGTATAGTTTCCTCATTAGTGACACGGCCTCTAAATGTTTCCGTATCGACAATCCCTGGATAAACAGCATTGACAGTAATTCCGTGCTTTCCTAATTCTATTGATGCGGATTTTGTCATATGGACAACAGATGCATTACGAGGACCGGAACTAAAATAATTGCCGCCAATTCTAGCTGCCAGACCACTAATATTGATAATACGTCCCCAATTATTTTGGATCATATAAGGAGCAACAGCCCGGACACAACGAAAATAGCCCATATACTTTTCTTCAAAATCTTTCAAGATAAGTTCATCTTTAATGCTGTTAAAGTCCTCTGGTTCATGGCCCCCGACACGGGCTCCACTGTTGATTAAAATATCAATGCTTCCCATTTCTGCTGCTGATTTTTCAACTAAATTTAGGATGGAGTCAGGATCATTAGTATCTGCCACGATCGGATAAATATTTCTGTTGGTTTCTTTGGACAATTCGTCTGCTGCATTCTTTAGTGAAGATTCGTTTCTTGAACAAATCGTACAATCCACACCTTCCAAAGCCAACTGACGGGCAATGGCTTTGCCAATCCCCCTGCTTCCTCCAACGATAAGTGCTTTTTTTTCAGATAATTTCAATTCCATTGTTCAACCTCCTGTTTCGAATTAACTTGTATTAGACTCTGATCGAAAGTGATTTATTGGAATATTTAATCATTTCTATCTTTGATTTTATCTATAAATGATAATTATATAAAATTAAAGATATTAAATTGCACTTAAGTTTTATTAATATAATAATGTTTGTTGTAAAATTGCCATGTATAATGGAGTTGTATTTTCCATTTATTAGTAGAGTTTATTTGCAAATTAAAAATTTTAATTTTATTTAACTGAAAATTATGAATATAATTAACGGAATAACATTTATTACAGTCAGAAGCTATTTAAAGCGCTTCCATGAAAATAGAGGGGGGAACAAGGAACATCATTTATTAAGGAATAATTGTTTGTAAAAGGGTTTGAAGATAGTGGCAGTCGCTTTTAAGTAGGATAACAGCCCAGACTTTTTCATTAGGTACTATAGTTAAAATTGAAATAGAAAACGAAGGAGGATTCTCGGTGCCGTCTATTTTAAAGGAAAAAATTCAAGGACCAGTAGCTTGGAAAGGTATTGATTTAGCTAAAGATGATTCATGGATTTATTATTTGTCAGAGAAAACGATCGCAGTTCTTGAAAGCGCTTTATTCTATGTGAAACAAAAAGGGTTAAAGGCACCTGATTTTAACAAGGAGGACTTTCCAATTCCGGATCTTTCTGACGAAATAGCCTACTTTATAGACGAGCTGGAAAATGGGAGAGGATTTCTATTTATTCGTGGCTTACCAATTGAAAAGTATACCGATGAAGAAGCAAGCATCATTTACTGGGGTCTCGGAGTCCACCTGGGCATCCCGGTAACGCAAAATGCAAAAGGTGATCTATTAGGACATGTTGTTGACCAAGGTCTCGACATTAATGATTCAAATGTACGTGGTTACCAAACGAATGCTTATCTTCCCTTTCACCCAGATGGATCTGACGTAGTCGGATTATTAAGTCTTCGAAAAGCTAAATCTGGCGGTTACAGTAGTATCGTAAGTTCCATAGCGGTTTACAATGAAATTCTGGATAGGTACCCAGAGTATCTTGGAATTCTCTATCTTCCATATTACTTGGATCGTCGCGGTGAGGAAACACCTGGTGAATCGCCTGTTTATTCATCACCAATATTTAGTTATTACGAAGGTAAATTAAGCTGCAGATATAACCGCGGATATGTCGAATCGGCACAAGCGAAAACAGGTAGATATTTGTCAAAAGTTGAAACTGAAGCATATGACTTAATAGATTCCCTTCTATATGATGAAAAAATGCATATTGATATGATGATGGAACCGGGTGATATGCAATTTGTTAATAATTATACTGTTCTTCATTCACGTACTGTATATGAAGACTATGAAGAACCCGAGCGCAAACGTCATTTATTAAGATTGTGGCTCACGATGCCAAATGGGAGAGAAATTGCGCCAAACTTCGCGATGTTCATTGATGAGAAAACAGGGAAAGCGGGTCGCGGCGGTATTCCGGTACGTGAAAAAACAGCTGGGGGTATTGCAGAAAAAAAGAGGTAATGTGTTTTATAAATATAAAGAGTTCAGACGAGGTTAAGAATGGAAGGTTTTACCTTTAGAAACTATTAAAGCACCAATTGATTCATGTTAACGGAATAGAAGGGGCGATTATTAATTTGAAAACACCTAAATATTCTTGGATCATATTATTAATTCTTGTAGCTTCCGGCATGATCAACCAGGTTGATAAAATTATCATTGGTTTGGTTTCTGTTCCTCTCATGGAAGAGTTACATTTAAGTCCTTCACAATGGGGAATTGTCGGCAGTTCGTTCTTTTGGTTCTTTACCTTTTCCTCTTTCATTCTAGGAGGAATGGCCGATTCAAGAAATACGAAAAAAATGTTTACTTGGATCTCGTTTGTATGGTTGATTGTTCAATTTACCACACCTTTTGTTTCCAGTCTGTCTTTGCTAGTAATGACAAGAATGGTCTTGGGAGCAGGAGAAGGTCCTGCCGTTGCTATATCAACTTCAATAATAGGAAAATGGTTCCCTAAACATAGACATGGTATAGGCTTTGGCGCTGTCCTCTTTGGTGCAACAATCGGGCCCGCGATTGCTTCGCCATTATTAATCTCCTTGATCAATGGATATGGGTGGAGATCTGCTTTTATAGCAATGGGGATTGTTGGACTAATGGTGCTAGTTTTATGGTTGATTCTTGGTAAAGAAAGCCCAAAAGAAATCGGTTCGTATGCTTTTGATCAAGAAGATGAGCACTCAGTAATTTCTTCTAATGTTTCTTGGCGTCAGTTTCTTCCGTATCTTTTATCTAAAAATTTTATTTTTACCGTTTTGTGTGCAGGGTGTGCCTATTGGTTATTGTCAGTTCAAGCGATATGGTTTCCTGCATATTTTACCGAAATTCAACATTTTGATGGGAAAATGTTAAAACTTGCAGTGTCTTTACCTTTTCTTTTTGCTGCCATTTGCCAAATTGTATTTGCCTTGTTATCGGATAGGCTTTATCGCAAAACAGGAGATATTCGTAAAGCACGAATAAATGTTGCAGGGATTACGATGGTGCTATCCGCTATTTGTTTATTTCTTGCAAATGCCTTTAATTCTAGTGCTATCTCCATTCTATTCTTCATCCTTGCTCCGGGTCTTGCGGTTGTTATTCTTTCACTCGCACCAGCCATATTAATGGAATTCTTTTCTCCCAAAAACATTGGAAAGGCTCAAGGGGCCTATGTTGCTCTATCAAGTTCAGCAAGCATCATTGCTCCGCTCATATTCGGGTATTTTATCCAGTATGCAGCAACTGAGGCAATTGGATATGGTTATGGCTTCCAAGTAACTTCTATGGTCATGTTCGTAATCGGATTATTGTTTTGGAACATTGTCCGTCCCGCGAAACGAAGTCAAACAACGGTAAAACCTGAGGAACAAGTTATTGTATAAAAATCATTATAGGTGAATCAAGGAGGGAAATAAACTATGTGTAAAAATGAAAAGGCCGTTTCTGAGATGGACTGTTGTGTATTGTGTCATGAAGAATTAGCTATTATGGAGCAAAATCGGAGTAAGTGCTGGAGTTGTCAGGATAAGATATCCGAGACTTACGCTGATGATCATATTGAAGTGGATGATTAAGTATATTAAAGTTTAATTTTAATTAATTGATACTTATGAGTGTAATTTATACTTTAAAAAATTCTGATAATTAAGTTAATTATGCAGGGAGTGAAAATATTGGCTGTGCAAGGAAAGTTAAACTCAACATTTCTTGAAGCGATTCAAGATATTAAAGATGGTGCAACCATCATTGTTGGTGGGTTTGGTCTGACGGGAATTCCGGAGAATCTAATTCTAGCATTGCGTGAAAAAGGGACAAAAGACCTAACGATTGTCAGTAACAATTGTGGGGTGGATGATTGGGGATTGGGTTTACTGCTTGCCAATAAACAGATTAAGAAAATGGTGGCAAGCTATGTAGGTGAGAATAAGATCTTTGAAAAGCAATTTTTAAGTGGGGAATTGGAAGTAGAGCTTGTTCCCCAGGGTACACTGGCGGAAAGAATTCGGGCAGGAGGAGCTGGCATCCCTGGATTCTATACGCCGACTGGCGTGGGTACACCGATTGCAGAGGGCAAAGAGCACCGATTATTTAATGGAAGAACGCATATTCTTGAAGAAGGAATTGTTGGGGATTTTGCCTTCGTCAAGGCATGGAAAGGTGAACCGTTAGGAAATCTTGTTTACCGGAAGACAGCGAGGAATTTTAATCCACTAGCAGCAACGGCAGGCAGGATAACGATCGCCGAAGTGGAGCAAATGGTTGAAGTAGGTGATCTTGATCCGGATGAGATTCATACACCTGGGGTTTATGTCCAAAGGATATTGGAAGGTGAAAATTATGTAAAAAGAATTGAACGCCGTACCGTCATACCTACTAAACTTACCTTTAAAGGGTAACTTACCGCAAAAATTACTATGCAATTTTTCAGGAGGATTAACAGTATGGATACCAGGACAAAAATCATTAAGCGTGCGGTTCTAGAGATTCAAAATGGTATGAACGTGAATCTAGGAATTGGAATGCCTACTTTACTTGCGAACGAAATACCGAAAGAATTACATGTATTATTGCAATCTGAAAATGGGTTGCTTGGCATCGGACCTTATCCAGTTGAAGGGATGGAAGATCCTGATCTTATTAACGCAGGGAAAGAAACGGTTACAGCGATAATCGGTGGATCTTTCTTTGACAGTGCTGAGTCCTTTGCTATGATTCGTGGGGGACACATTGATCTGGCTATCCTGGGAGGTATGGAGGTTTCCGAACAAGGTGACTTGGCGAATTGGATGATCCCGGGAAAATTGGTCAAAGGGATGGGTGGTGCGATGGATCTTGTCCATGGTGCCAAAAGAATTGTGGTTATAATGGAGCACACCAATAAATACAATGAATCCAAAATCAAAAAAAGCTGTTCCCTTCCATTGACAGGTCAAAAGGTTGTAAATCGGCTGATTACTGACTTGGCTGTATTTGATTTTACTCACGAGGGAATGATTCTCACGGAAACTCAAGAAGGTGTTTCACTTGATGAAGTGATAGAAAAGACGGAGGCTTCTTTTACGATCAGCGCCAATTTGACATGTGGTAAAGGGGATCGCCAAAAGACATCTATTACAAGGAAAAGAGATAACACTGCTCATTCCTGTTAGGGGAGAGATATAGATATTTAAAAAGAGAAGCTTTTTCGCCCACCTTGGAACGAAGAACCTTCTCTTTTTTTTCTTTTTTAATTCTTAATTATTTCTGATTTTAAATAATGAATATATTTGTTGGCAAAAGTGGACAAATGTTTATTCTCTGATCGAACTAACCCTAAAGAAATATTTACAGTCGGATGATAGACCAAATCAATTGGAACGATATCGCCATTAATGATAAGGGGATAGTTTTTCATTACGAAATCAGGAGCAAATGTAATTGCCAAGTTTTCATTGATCGCTTGGAGAACTCCATCCATATTATTTGAAGTAAATAAGATTTTCAAGGGCTTATATTTATGAAAGAAATCTTGTACAAAATACTGCATGAATTCACCCTTATATGTAACGAGAGTTTGATCAAGAATATCTTGGGGAGTTATAGTGCCAAGAATGGCTAAGGGAGAATGCTTAGAAACATATACTTTCTGCTTTCCTTCGATTAATGCTTCAAAAGCTATTCCTTCCATGTTTATGTTCAAATCACTTGAATACGTAATAAGTCCAATGTCAGTCTTATGCTGTCGAACATCTTCAATTACAGCAGATCCACTTTTATCGGAAACCTCCAAATTCACGTGTGGATAATCATGTCTAAATAATGCAATCGCTTTTACCAGGAACGTCATCAATCCGGGTAATGACGATATTTTTAGTTCCCCCACTTCCGTGGAATTCAATAAGTTAGCAGTCACTTTTATTTCCTCAAGTTTTTTTTGTACTTCATAGGCGAGTTTCAGAATGATTCTTCCTTCATCGGTTGGGACAGCACCATGTCCCCGTGACCGCTTAAGAACTTTTATCCCCAGCTCCTTTTCCAGGTTGGTTATGGACTGGCTGATGTTGGATTGAGTCACATGGAGATTCTGTGCTGCGATGGACAGAGAACTGTATTTTGCGACTTCTACGATATATAGTAATTGTTCAATATTCATGACCATTCTCCTTTTTAATATTAGTAATACTTACTTGCCACATTAAAATCTTTAATTTTATTTAATTATAATTTATTAGTATAATCAATATCAATAATATTTAAAAATCTTTGAATATTCTAAAAATGGGAGGAGAACTAGAATGTCAATAAACCAATTGTTTGATTTAAATGGTAAGACAGCAATCGTTACCGGAGGAGGCAGCGGGTTAGGGCGTGTAATGGCACTGGCGTTGGCAGAAGCCGGAGCAAACGTTGTAGTATGTTCACGGCGTTTAGAGGTTTGCGAAGCAGTTGTAAAAGAAATCGAGGCGTTAGGAAGACAGGCACTTGTTCTATCAGTGGATGTCACAGATCGGGAATCTGTCGTTCAAGGTGTGGAGAAAGCGGTTTCTCATTTTGGGAAAATCGAAATTTTAGTCAATAGCAGCGGAACAGTTTTTGAGTCTCCTGCTACGGATATGCCTTTAGAACAATGGCAAGCTATGCTGGATACAAATGTGACAGGAACATTCTTAATGTGTCAGGAAGTTGGAAAACATATGATTAATAACGAATACGGTAAAATCATTAATATTTCTTCTAGTATAGGCTTTAAAGGTGTTGATCCGGAAGCTGTAGATTCTGTCGGATATACAACCAGTAAGGGTGCAGTAATGACTTTAACGAAGGATCTTGCAGTTAAGTGGGGCCGACATGGAGTGTACGTAAATTCAATTGCCCCTGGAGTTTTCACAACAGGAATGAATAACCCAGAAATACCGGGAACACTTGTACACAAAGCAGGCCCTTTCATTGCCTCACAAGTTCCAGTTAGAAGATTAGGCAGTGACAATGATGTGGTAGGTGCACTCCTTTACCTTGCTTCAGCAGCATCTGATTATTGTACTGGACATATTTTGACGCTTGATGGTGGACTTGGTGCTAAGTAAATTTGATTCAAATAACGTGATTTCGTAAATTAATCATACTTAATTGCAATTAAAAAATATCAATTTTACTTAACTGATAATTACAAATATACTGAAATTAATAAATTCAAACTAGTTATTTTGCTTACTGATCCAAAGCGATAACAATATGTGGATTTATTAAATATTTATTGGAAGAGGGGATTTTAAGTGAGTAATTTAAAAGATGTAAAAGAAGTAGAAGTATTTCATGCAGGGAATGTTAGCGTAGATGAATTGCCTTGGATTCCATATTTTGGAGATTCTAAATTTAAATTGCTTAAAGCCAACCCTGTGACAGGACAGACGATTACTTTATTAAGTGTTCCTGCGAAAATGCAGCTTCCTGCCCATTTCCATCCTGGAACAGTCATTGTATATACCGTCCAAGGGACTTGGAGATATCTCGAGGAGCCTTGGATCTCCAAACCTGGTGATATGGTTTATGAGCCTGCAGGTTCCAAACATACGCCGACAGCTGTAGGGGATGAAGATGTTATCACCTTCAATATTGTAGAAGGAACATTAGACTATTTGGGTGAAGAAGGAGAAATTCTTGCCAGAGACAATTGGGAAACATTCCTGAAAAGATACTATGAACATTGCGCGGCTGAAGGAATTGAACCTATTGATGTGACTAAATTTTGATAGTTAGAATCATAAAAAATGGAGAAGTCGGCGTCCACATGACGAAGAGGCTTCTCTTTTTTCTGAGCTTTTTCTTTTCTAATATTAGTAATAATAATTTATAAATTAATTTTTTTAATTTTATTTTATTAAAACTTATAAGTATAATCATTAATATAATAATTTTTCTATAATTTCTAATATTCAAACTTAACAGATAATAATGTTGGGAGGAATAATGATAAATGACAGTAGAGACGGTTTTGATTACTGGTGCTACAAAAGGGATCGGATATGAATTCACAAAAGTTTTTGCAGAGCATTGTTATAACTTGGTATTAGTTGCCAGAGATTCGGCGTTGTTGGAACAACAAGCCGAGAGTCTGAAAAAGGAATATGGCGTGCAAGTGAATACTTTTGCCGGCGATTTGAGTAGCCATACAACGGTAGAGAGCTTGTACCGATACTTGAAAAGCGAAGGAATCGAAATCAATATTTTGATTAATAATGCTGGAGCTGGCGGATTAGGGTTGATGACGGAATTGGATATTCAAAAAGAAATGGAATGCCTACAGCTCAACATGATCTCGCTCACGTATTTAACTAGACTTATTGTGGGTGACATGAAACGAAAGCAAGGTAAAATTTTAAACGTGGCTTCAACAGCAGCCTTTCAGCCAACTCCACGGATGTCGATGTATGGGGCCAGCAAATCTTACGTCTTATTCTTTACGGAAGCAATTGCGGAAGAACTTAAAGGAACCGGAGTTCAAGCTTCTGTATTATGTCCCCCTTCTACCAAAACGCCGCTCACGCAAGGGTTGGCTTCAACAAGAACAAAAATTTTCATTAAGAACTTAATTGAACCGGAAGCTGTTGCCAAGTGCGGATTTGAAGGGTTAATGAAGAATAAAACTGTTATCATTCCAGGCTTTAAAAATAAACTCATGGCTAAATCTGTGGGATTGCTGCCGAGGAAATGGGTAACCATCTATACCCGAAAGCTTATCGAACAAAAAGTGTAAATAGCATTATTGTCCTGTCCTTGAAAGGGTTGGAGTTTTTAAAAGTATTATCTTTATAGATTTAAGATGGAAATAGCTTACATAGTTTTTCAGAGGATATCTTGTTAGGAATAACAAAATCAAAAAAGGGGACTAATGATGAATTTTTTATTATCTAAGGAACATCAAATGATGCAAAAAATGGTGCGAGAGTTTGCTCTAAACGAATGTGAACCTACTGCTGCTCAACGTGATGAAGAGGAATACTTTGATATCAAGATTTGGCAAAAGATGGCGGAACTTGGTTTATGCGGCATTCCTTGGCCAGAAGAGTACGGAGGTGCAGGTGCCGATTACTTGAGTTATGTGATTACGGTGGAGGAATTGTCACGGGTGGACGCTTCAATTGGGACCACGCTTTCCGCACATACATCGTTAGCCGGATGGCCGATTTTCAAGTTTGGAACGGAACATCAAAAGCAAAAATATTTGCGGGCCATGGCGGAAGGAAAAAACATGGGTGCGTATTGCTTGACGGAATCTGGATCCGGATCTGATGCCAGTGGAATGCGAACAACAGCCGTTCTAGAAGGAGATGAATGGGTCTTGAACGGATCGAAGGTTTTTATCACCAACGGAGGCTATGCCGACACTTATATCGTTTTCGCACAGACCAACTCGGCACTAAAGCATAAAGGCATTTCGGCGTTTATTGTGGAAAAGGGCTTTCCGGGTTTCTCTGTAGGAAAGAAGGAAAAAAAGCTGGGCATTCGCTCTTCCGCCACGACTGAGGTCATTTTTGGGGACTGCCGCGTTCCAAAGGACAATCTTTTGGGCCAAGTGGGGGAAGGGTTCCAAATTGCCATGATGACTCTTGACGGCGGTCGGAACGGAATCGCTTCCCAAGCTGTTGGAATCGCTCAAGGAGCATTTGATAATGCTGTAGCATTTGCAAAGGATCGCGTCCAATTTGGCAAACCGATTAGCTCACTCCAAGCTATTCAATTCAAATTAGCCGATATGGCTACAAAAATCGAAGCTGCCCGTTTATTGACGTATCAGGCAGCATGGCGTGAGGATCAAGGAATTCCTTACGGACTTCAATCTGCAATGTCCAAACTATTTGCTGGAGACACCGCCATGGAAGTAGCGGTGGAGGCCGTTCAAGTATTCGGCGGATATGGATACACAAGGGAATACCCGGTTGAACGTTATATGAGAGATGCTAAAATCACCCAAATCTATGAAGGGACGCAAGAGATTCAGCGTCTTGTTATTGCCGGAAATCTGCTTAAAGCATAGAAAAAACTCAAAATTAACGAAAACAGGAATGTATCCCGAATCCCTATCTTTCAAGTAGCGGACTAAGGTATTGTTGGGATTTGTTTGAGGTGATCCGCTTATAAAGAAAGAAATTAAAAAAGTTCTAGTAAATTCTTTAAAAAAACCGGGATAGAACATGTTTTTCTCCTGATTCATGAGTGCATCCCTTCTTAATAAAAATCTGCTCTAAATGAAGTGATTGATAGACAATAATAAACTTTTGGAAAGGAAATGTATATGTTTAAAAAGGTTCTTATTGCTAATCGAGGAGAAATTGCTGTCCGTGTGATTAGGGCTTGTAAGGAAATGGGGATATCTACGGTCGCTGTATATTCTGAAGCAGATCGTGAAGCTCTGCATGTACGTCTTGCAGATGAAGCCTATTGCATTGGACCACACCTATCATCTAAGAGCTACTTGAATATGAAAAATCTATTAATTGTGGCTCAACTATCTTATGCAGATGCTATCCATCCTGGCTACGGATTTTTAGCGGAAAGTGCAGAATTTGCCAATATGTGTATTGAGAACGATATCATTTTTATTGGACCATCACCTGAGGCAATCAGTAAGATGGGGGCGAAAGCGGTAGCCAGAGAAATGATGGAAGCCGCGGGTGTACCAATTGTTCCAGGTACGGATGGAATTATTGAAGATATTGACGAAGCTGTGGTTACAGCAAGAGGTATCGGGTATCCCGTTATTGTTAAAGCCACTGCTGGTGGTGGTGGAAAAGGGATGCGGGTTGCTGAATGCGAGGAAGAGTTAAAAAATGCGATTTCAATGGCGCAGCAAGAAGCAGCTACAGCTTTTGGTAATGCAGGTGTTTATTTAGAAAAGTACATTGAAGAGCCTCGACACATCGAAATCCAAATTATGGGTGATTCCTTTGGCAATGTCGTGCACTTAGGGGAACGTGATTGCTCAATCCAGAGACGCCATCAAAAGCTAATTGAAGAAGCGCCATCCCCTGCACTTGATGAAGAACTAAGAACGAAAATGGGAGAGGCGGCATTGAAAGCAGCGAAGGCCGTACAATATTCAGGGGCAGGCACAATTGAATTTTTACTAGATAAACATAAAAATTTTTACTTTATGGAAATGAATACCCGTATTCAAGTTGAACACCCAGTTACAGAACTTATAACAGGAGTAGACTTAATCAAAGAACAATTACTTGTTGCCTCAGGTCATAGGCTATCTGTCAAACAAGAAGATATTCATATCAATGGTTGGGCGATCGAATGCCGGATTAATGCAGAAAATCCTGATAAAAAATTTATGCCATCCCCTGGGAAAATTGGATTATACCTACCTCCAGGTGGATTTGGAATCCGAGTCGATAGCGCAGTTTATCCAGAATATACGATCTCACCATTTTATGATTCGATGATTGCCAAATTAATCGTACATGGAAAAAATCGTGAAGAAGCAATTGCAAGAATGAAGCGAGCCTTAAGCGAGTTCGTCATTGAAGGAATTGATACTACAATCGCTTTCCACCTTCGCTTATTAGAACATCCGGATTTTAAAGCTGGTAATTTTAACACGAAATTTTTAGAGATGAATGATTTAACGGTTTCCACTAAGTAACTAGTGATGATTTGAAGTATGCAGTGGCACGGTGGAAAAACAATTTTTTGTAATTGGTGATGAGAATGACCGGATAATCGGGACTGCACCTATGGGGGAAATTTCATAGATCCTAAGAAACCTAAAATGAGTAAAGAAAAAATAACAGAAATTAAATGATAGAAGGAGTGTTTCCTCATGTTTAAAATGAATGACATTAAAGAATTAATTCGAGCAGTGGACCGTTCTACAATTGGAGAATTAACGATTAAAGGTGAAAATGATCAGCAAATAACAATTAGTAAACAAATGAATGTCGGTCAAGTAGCGCTTATCGAAGAAACACAAGTCCCAGCGGCTATTGCTGTCGCACCTGTGAAAGTGGAAGCCGCCCCCGTTCAAAAGCAGGAAGAAATACAAGCACCATCGACAAATACTGAGGACACATCGGTTCATAAAATTACTTCCCCAATGGTGGGTACATTTTATGGGGCTCCATCACCTGATTCTGATGCCTATGTAAAAGTGGGAGATCAAATAAAAGAAGACACGGTGCTTTGTATTGTTGAAGCCATGAAGCTTATGAATGAGCTTGAAGCAGAAGTTAGTGGTGAAATTGTTGAAATCTTTGTAAAAAATGGTCAGCTTGTTGAATACGGCCAGCCCTTGTTCCTCGTAAAAACAGCATAAGCAATAAAATTTAAACACTGATAGGAGAGGACTCACAGCATGGATATGTTCGATAAAATCGAGATCATGGAAGAGCGACGGGAAAAAGTGAAGCTGGGGGGCGGTTATGCACGGATTGATGCCCAGCATGATCGCGGGAAGCTAACTGCCAGAGAGCGTATCGAAATATTAGTAGATGAAGGGACATTCGTGGAAATAAACCCATTCATAGAAAATCGCGGCCTTGAATATGGATCCGGAGAGGCTCCGGGAGAAGGGGTTGTTACAGGGTACGGTAAGGTTGGTGGGTGCCTTATTTTCCTTTTTGCTCAAGATTTTACTGTTTTCGGCGGAGCCCTTGGCGAAATGCATGCGACGAAGATTACCAAAATCATGGATTTAGCAGCAGAAAATGGAGCACCTATAATCGGATTAAATGACTCAGGTGGAGCACGAATTCAAGAAGGTGTTTTATCACTAGACGGATATGGACACATTTTCTATCGAAACTCCATTTATTCAGGCGTAATTCCACAAATTTCAGTGATAATGGGACCATGTGCCGGGGGGGCTGTTTATTCCCCTGCGATTACAGATTTCGTTTTCATGGTAGAAAAGACAAGTCAAATGTTTATTACAGGCCCAAAGGTAATTGAGTCGGTAACGGGAGCAAAGATTAACAGTGAGGATTTAGGTGGTGCGTCCGTTCATTCCACAATAAGTGGAAATGCCCATTTTACCGGACCAACAGAAGAAGACGTTTTAAACGAAGTCAGGAGATTAATTGGCTACTTGCCATCAAACTATGAAGAAAAGCCACCCTACAAAGAGCCGGTAAATAAAATCCCGTTAGATGAAAGAATCGATGAACTTCTTGATGTTGTCCCGATTGATGGAACGAAGGTTTATGACGTGCGTAAGGTGATTCATTTAATTGTCGATGATCAAGATTTCATGGAAGTTCAGCCCAAATTCGCTAAAAACATTGTCGTTGGCTTTGGCCGTATAAACGGCGATACAGTCGGTATAATCGCAAATAATCCGAAGATGATGGCTGGTGGTCTTGATATTGATTCATCTGACAAATGTGCTCGCTTCATCCGATTCTGTGATTGCTTTAAGATTCCATTAATTACATTTGAAGACGTGAGTGGCTTTATCCCGGGAATTCAACAAGAGCATGGCGGGATTATCCGGCATGGAGCGAAAATTTTATATGCCTATTCGGAAGCTTTGGTTCCCAAAATTACAGTGATTCTTCGAAAAGCATATGGTGGGGCTTACGTTGCCCTAAACAGTAAAGCAACCGGGGCAGACTTAGTATTTGCTTGGCCTAACGCAGAAATTGCGGTTATGGGACCAGCCGGAGCGGCCAATATCATTTTTGCAAAAGAGATTAATGAAAGTACAGATCCGGAGGCCTTTAGGCAAGAAAAAATCAACGAATATCGCGAACGGTTTGCCAATCCTTACGTCGCATCAGCTAATGGCATTGTTGATGATGTAATTGACCCGAGGGATACAAGAAAAAGTATCGCTAGTGCATTGGAAATGCTAAAAAACAAGAAGAAAGCATTACCTAAGAAAAGGCATGGAAATATCCCTTTATAAACTTTTTTTTAATGGTTTTTCAACTCCCTATATTAAATAAAGAAATGAAAAAGATGTTTCCATCCATCAAATCGAATCAAACAATCTTCAAGAAAGGAGAATGAATTATGAGTCATGTTTATATTTTAGGCGGATCCAGGACGCCGTTCGGGAGTTTTGGAGGGGTATTAAAGGATGTTTCTGCTATCGATCTTGGGGTGATTGCAAGTAAAGGAGCCATTGAAAAAAGTAATATTTCAGTTGAAGAGGTTGAGCATGTTTTTGCAGGGAATGTGATACATACTTCGAAAAATGCCTCCTACCTATCCAGGCATATTGCTTTGAAAGCTGGGATTCCGGTAGAGAGCCCCGCTTTAACTCTCAATCGTTTATGCGGTTCTGGATTGCAAGCGGTCGTATCGGCAGCTCAGTCGATCCTTTTAAAGGATGCTGAAGTCGCCCTAGCCTTGGGAACCGAAAATATGAGCCAATCTCCTCACGTATTACGAGATGTCCGCTTTGGTACGGGTTTAAAGTCTCCAGAGATGGACGACATGCTTTGGGCGACTTTGAGCGATGAATATATAGGGTGTGGGATGGGAGTAACAGCGGAAACGCTTGCTGAAAAATATGAACTAACCCGAGACGATCAAGATAGTTTTGCTGTCCAATCACACCAAAAATCAGCAAAGGCCCAACTGACGGGGCGATTTCAACAAGAGATTTCCCCTGTCACGATATTCACCAAAAAAGGAAAGGAAATAACCATTTTAGAAGACGAACATATTCGCCATAATACTTCAATTGAAGGATTAGCGAAACTGAAACCAACTTTTAAAAAGGATGGGACCGTAACGGCAGGTAATGCCAGTGGTATTAATGATGGGGCAGCTGCCTTAATACTTGGAAGTGAATCCTTCCTTCAAACCAATCACAATGTGAAGCCATTGGCAAGAATCATATCCTGGGGGATTGCGGGGGTAGAGCCAAATATTATGGGCATTGGACCAGTTCCTGCTAGTCAATTAGCTTTACGGAAAGCAGGACTCAATATTAAAGATATCGATTTGTTCGAAATCAATGAAGCATTCTCTGCCCAGTATCTTGCAGTAGAGAGGGAGCTTGGGTTGAATCGGGAAAAAGTTAACGTAAATGGTGGAGCAATCGCATTAGGTCATCCAGTTGGGGCTAGTGGAGCTAGAATAATATATTCATTGGCACTAGAGTTAAGGAATCGAGGAAAGAAGTATGGATTAGCCTCCCTCTGTATTGGAGGAGGACAAGGAATCTCAGTAATCATTGAGGCTCTTTGAACATGTGAATCTTTTATGGAAGTAAGCATAATAGGAAAGCAGACAATAGCTAGGAAGTTATTATAATATTTTTGAGTCTGAAAAGAGCAAATACATTGCTCTTTTTCTTATTTTGGCCAAACTTTGCGAACATGACATATTTGCTACCCTAAACTATCAACTTTAAAAGATAATCGGAATTAGATAGGTGGGGGAACTAAGTTGTTTTTACCTACCAAACCCAGTTGGTAATTTTAAACGCCCTAAATGGCATTTAAAACCGTAGACTAAAGTGGGTCTATATAAAAGTTAAAACAATAATGTTGATTGGATCGCCCGCGGAAAGCGAGTCCCTAGAGGAAACGTTCAAATTGTACAAACCGTTAAAAAGCTGTAGACAAACTCGATTATCGAGTTCGCCTACAGGCTGAAACGCTCTAAATGGCGTTTTGTTAATGGTAGGGTTTATCTACAAGATTTCTTGAATCTTTAAATATACAACACACAAAACTTCAGATTTACCTTTTGAAAGGAGCATTTAGCTCCTAATCTAATTTGAAATGTAAGATGTGGGAATTCCAACCTTAGGAATATGGTGCCCTCTATTTTTCCCCGGTCTATTCCGTTGTAGTCTCCAATTCACTATTAACCCGATATATCTTTCTAGGTCTTCCTTTAGCAGTAGGTGCTTCTTCACCAATTATTTCGGCAATCTCCTGCTCGACTAAACCATTAAGAATTCGCCGTGCGTTCCGGGGGGTCATTTTTAACCATTCTGCAAGAATTGATGCTGTTATAGAGTGGTTCCCCGTTCTTTTTTGTACAGACAAAATCTTGTTAAGTGTTGTAATCGTGACTCCACACTGTTTAAGTTTTTCACTGATTTCCTTATTCTCCGTCCGATAGCCAAAAGAAATGCTTTCTTGTTCTTTAAGAGGACCTTCAATAATCCCTCTATCATCTACTAGGAATGCACAAAAAGAATCATAATTTTGTGCATGATTTAAAGCAAGTCGTGCATTTTCCTCCGCAGCCAATGCAGTTTCCCCATAGCCGATCCCAACATTCGATGGTAATTCCGATATTAAAGCTAATTTTTCCAATAGATCCCCAATTTGTTGCCCTGTTTCTTTTATGGAACCTCTCGTGGAGAAAATTACAAATGTTCCAACCCCAAGAGGTACAAAAGTGCCGAAAATCGATTCGGAAAAGTTTAATACGGCATCTTGTACCTTTAAGTTCAAGCGATGTAAATCGTAGGATATGGTGTGGTGATTCATGTTTGTATCCATATTCTCTACTTTGATAAATATAGCAGCAATTTGTGATTGTTTAAAATGAAGGGTTTCCCATTTTTGGATCGCTGTTTTTAGCGTTTCACGTATGTTACTGCGTGTAGGGGTAACTCGATAAACAGGAATTCCTTGTAACTTCAATTTTTCGTATACAAAGTATAGACAGGTAATGCAAATATCAACTTGTCCCTCTTTAAATAGTTTTTGATGATATGCAAGAAGATCCTGGAGAGTAGTATCATGAAGATATTCATGAACATGAATATCTTCATATGAAATGCCAAGATCATGATATGTCTCATATACATCACTTTCTTTAAGCAAATCTATACTCATCCGATTGAGGCTTTTAGAATCTTTATAACCTACTTCCACCAACGTTTTTGTTAAGCTTGCCCCATCTAAGTTAAGATAAAAAAAAGGTTGTTTGGAACCGCTTTTTTCAACAAAAGGATAGAGGGCTGGACCCGCAAAAATCCAAAGGTCGACCAACTGTTGATTTTGTTTCACGATATTTGTCGCCTCTTCAGCATTTTGATATCCAAATGGAATCGGGTACAGTCTGTCGGAGTATTCTTTTGCAATATCGCATATAATCTGTACATAGTCACTTGGACCAACAATTCCGGCTTTTATTTTCATAGTCGAACACCACCTAATAGAATAACTTGCAAAATTTTTCGAAAACGTTATGTATTATATAGGGAAATATATTAATTAATCGATTAATTCCAGCATTTTGCCTACTAATTTGTTAGGGTTTTCTTTAATTGATTATAACAATTATAGTAAACATTAGTATATATGTTGAGTGAATTGCTCTATTGCAACAAGCAGCATTTCTTCTTTTAAAAGAAACGGACCTTTAATGGATGATCAAGAAAAATAAAATTATAAGAATTGTTAGAAAATTCAGTTGACATTCTGCTGGATTTTTTTTATGATTTATTTAAGGAACACATTGAGAATTATTCCTTAAATAAAAAAAGGGGGATGCATTTTATATGAGTAATAACTCTTCTCGGGATAATCAATCGTTACAGTTAGTGAGTCCTGAATCGTTTAGAAATGTAATCAGTCATTTCACAAGCGGAGTATCGATAATTACAGTAAGGGAAAGTGAAATAGATTATGGGATAACTGCCAGCGCAGTTAGTTCCGTGTCTCTTGAGCCTCCAATGCTACTAGTATGTGCCAATAAAAATACAGGTACATGCCATGCTATTTCGAAAGCGGGTTCATTTACTGTAAACATTCTTGCTGAAAACCAGGGGGAGCTTGCGATGCAGTTTGCCAGGTCGAACACTGAGAAGTTCAAAGGTGTGGAAATGTCCTATGGCGAACTGGGTAACCCCGTTTTAAATAACACACTTGCCCAGATTGAATGCCGGGTGGTCGAAGAAGTAACAGGAGGTACTCATTCCGTCTTTCTGGCGGAGGTTCAAAAAGCCCATGCACTCATAGGGGATCCGCTCGTGTATTTCAAAGGAGAATTTGGTTCGTTCAAGAAAGCTTAAAACTGAAGGAAAACAAGCTGTTGGTCTAAGCCCTTTCAAAATGAAAATTGGATAACAAATCATCTAAAAGGAGGAAATAGTATGGCTTTAATGACTGGTAAGCAATATCGTGAATCATTGAATGACGGCAGGGAAGTATTCATCGATGGGAAAAGGGTCAAAAATGTAGCTGAACACCCATCATTCAAACCGATAGTTGATGTGAAAGCAAGAATGTATGACATGGCCTTTGAACCTGAAAAAAAGGAGAAGTTAACAACTAGATTGGAAGATGGCGAAGTCGTTTCACGAGCGTATAAAGCTCCAAAGACTAAAGAGGATTTAACTGGAATCCGCAATCACGTGGAAACCGTGCTTGATGATCTTGGCGGAGTGGTATACCGTGTTGGGGATGAAACGATAGGTGAAATGTGGTCCTTATATGACGCGCAGGATAAATTAAATGAAATTAACCCTTCTTATGCGAAAAATATTGCGAATCATATCGATAGAGTGGCAAGAGAAGATTTGTTCCATGTTTCCGCTAATACGGATCCAAAAGGTGATCGAAGCAAACTTTTTAGCGGAAAAGATGGCGGAACCCTGCTGCATGTTGTTGAAGAAAACGATAAAGGAATTGTCGTAAAAGGTGCGAAGTTTGAAACGGCTGCCGCCTATGCTCACCAGGCATTCGTTAAACCGACTATCTTGAATTGGGAAGCCGGAGAAGAAACTATGGCGCCGTTCGCTTGTGGATTCATCGCTGATATGGGAGCTCCCGGATTAAAGCACATTTGCCGTACGTCTCTCGGGACAGGAAAAAATGATACAGATTATCCGATCTCTACAAAATTTGAAGAAATTGATACATTGCTAATATTCGATAACGTACTAATTCCATGGGAAAATGTCTTGTTCCATCGTTCATTGGCCTCTGCTGCGTACATTCGTTCCACACTGCATCGGTATTCTGCCTTTAACTACGTCCTTAGAGTATTGCGCAGAGCAGATTATTTGCTAGGAACGGCTTTATTGAACGTTGAACAAACAGGTCTGACAAAGCTGCAGGCAGTAAGGGAAAAAATATCTCAGCTTATTAATTATCGTGAAGGAATTAATGCTCATTTAACAGCTGCTGTTGCAAATGCGGAAGTCAGCCCCGGCGGTTTAATGATGCCAAACCAATCTCTTCTGTATACTGGCCGTGTATTTGCACTATCTAATTTCCCGGCGATGGCGCATTTAACAAGGGAACTCGTAGGAGGGCAACTAGCCGTTACACCAGATTCCGAAACGTTTGCAGATCCAGCGATTCAAGAATATGTTGATAAGTACTATTCCGTTGGTGAGTGGAGCGCGAAAGAAAGAGGAAAATTACTATACTTTGCGAGAGACCTTTTGAATTCTTCTTACGCAGGCCATAGAACTACTTTTGAATTGTTTGCTCAAAGTCCTCCATTTGCTCAACAGATGTCAGTTTTCAATAGCTTCGATATGGAAGCACAGCGCGAAATGGTTCGTAAAGCAGCGGATTTAAAAGCGGCTATTACTGTTACTAATCAGTAATCTTGAATATAGAAAGGGGAAGTTTTCATTGGAAATACATACACAAGGCACCTTACAGCTTTCTGAATCGGTTCTATCGATTGGTGCACTCGACGGCATCCACAGGGGGCATCAAGCATTGCTATTAAAGGCAAAAGAACGGGCCATGAAGCTTGGAGTTCCTTTTGTTGTATATACTTTTGATCCTCCTCCAAAAGTCTTTTTTAAAGGATGCCAACTGTTAATGTCAGTGGAAGAGAAGCTTCAGCGCCTCGAAATGCTAGGAGTTGACCATGTTATAGTCGGTCCATTTGATGAAGCGTTTACTCAAAAGGAAGTTCCGGTATTCATTGAAGAATTAAAAGAAATAAATCCCATTGAAATCTGGGAAGGCCCTAACTTCTTATTCGGAAAAAATAGAAAGGGCACCATCGATGTATTACGCCGCTATTTTAAAGTAGAAGTGTTACAGCCCCTGACATGTGAACGAGGTGAAATGATCTCTTCTTCACGCATTCGCAAGCTTTTGCAACAAGGAAACTACCCTCAGGCAAAAAAGCTGCTAGGGGCCGAGTGTTTTACGATGATTTCAATGTGTGAGAACCCATATGCCAGAAAAAATAGGTTGGAAATTCATTAATATAATAAGAAGCAAGGGAGAATTAAGAAAATGGAAATTAAAAGATACCGTAAATTTGAAACGAATAAATTTTATCCAGCTGATATGGGGGAGGAATCTCATCACGTAGCAAATGAGTTTTCTATGGTTGTCCGTGCTGGAAACCGTATCTTCATGAGAGGGCAAACTGCATTTGATCTGGAAGGTAATTTTCACGGGGAGAATGATGTTACTGAACAGACAGAGAATGCTTGTCGCTGCATCAAGCAGTTGCTTGAAGAAGCAGGGGGGAAAATGGAAGACGTTTGCAAACTCACAACTTATGTCACTGATCGTTCCTATCGAAAAGAAGCCTACGCTGTTATTGCTAAGCATTTTAAAGGCGTATATCCAGTTAGTACAGGACTTGTCGTCAATGGGCTGGCTCTTCCTGAAATGCTGGTGGAAATAGACGTCGAAGCAATTATTAGCGGTAAGGAATAAGGGGATATGTCGAATATAAATTAAATGAATGGAGCAGCAACTATTGAAAAGAATCATGCTTGTTGCTCCTTATTTTCTCAAGGGAGGATTAAAAATGAACATAACAAGTACGTTTTCCGTGGCAGGACGTTGCTCTAGAACAGGAGCTTTAGGAGCTATTGTCACTTCCAGCAGCCCAGCTGTTGGGGCAAGATGTCCCTGGGTCAAATCAAATATAGGTGTCATCCTGACGCAAAATGTCACAGATCCCAGACTAGCAGACATAGGACTTTCAGCTTTGGAAAAAGGTTACGGCGCCCAGGCGTCAATTCGGACAATGGTGGCTGCCTCGGACTTTCCTGATTTTAGACAGCTGGCTGTTGTCGATACCAACGGTGAATCAAGCGTGTTTACAGGTGAAAAAGCGCTTGGAGTACACGGGGACTATTATGCTGATAATGTTGCCAGCATAGGTAACCTGTTAAGCAATCCAGAAATCCCAAAAGCAATGGGCCAACATTTTCTTGAACGGAAGGACCTTTCTTTACCTGAGCGGTTAATTTCAGCTCTTGAACTCGGTTTTAACATGGGAGGGGAGCTTGATCAAGAACATTCTATTGCACTCTTGGTCTATCATCCGGATACTCCGTTTGCTTATGTAGATCTGCGTGTTGATTATAGCGATGATCCACTAAATGATTTGAAAAAACTATGGGAGATTTATAGTCCGCAAGCGGAAAATTATAAATCTAGGGCAATTGAGCCGGAGCTTGCACCTTCCTATGGGGTAAAAGGTGACGAATAAAAGGTAACGCTAACCAGTTTGGAGTTCCTGGGAGAAGGGTGGAAGTGAGCAGCTATGAAAATCGATATTGACCGATTATTGTCGGACATCAAGGAGTATGCTGAATACGGAAAAAATGATCAAGGAGGGGTGACAAGGCCCAGTTTTTCACAAGCCGATCATGAAGTGCGTGCACGGTTTATAAAGGAATTAGAGGACATAGATTTAAAGGTCACTATTGACGGGGCCGCCAATATTTGGGGAAGGCACAAGGGGAGTGGAAAAAAACAAGGCAGTATTGTCATTGGATCACACCTTGATTCCGTTCCGAATGGAGGTAAGTATGATGGCCCGTTAGGTGTTCTTATGGCGAAAGAAATTATTAAAACATTAATTGAAAATAACGTGATTCTTGACCATGACTTGGAAATCGTTTCATTTACGGCAGAAGAATCGAATGATTTTAACTTATCAACGTTCGGAAGCCGTTCTTTCGTCGGCCGATTGAAAATCGAGATGCTGAAAGATGTCTTTGATTCAACAGGTGCCCGGCTTAGTGATGAACTGATTAAAGCTGGGGGAGGCCTTGATAAATTCCCAATGATGAAGGAAATGGGAAAGAACAAAAAGGGTTTTATTGAACTGCACATTGAGCAGGGACAGCGGTTGGAAAGTAAAAATATATCCATGGCGGTCATCAACAGAGTTGTCGGAACTTATCGAAGTAAAGTAAGGGTTATCGGGCAGTCTAACCACTCCGGTACGACAATGATGGAACATCGGAAGGATGCATTGACTGCTGTAGCTGAAATGATCCTTGAAGTGGAACGTCAATGCCAAGAAAGTGGCAGCAGTGTAGTTGGAACAGTCGGTAAATTGAATGTTTTACCGAATGCAGCAAATATTATTCCAGGACAAGTTGATTTTATCTATGAAGTCAGAGGAGAAACAGAAGAGGGAATTCAACATAAGGTCAACGTAATACAGAGCGTTTGGGAAGAAATCGCCAGGGAAAGAAAGGTGGACATTCAGCACCGAGTTTTTCTTGATCAAAAACCAGTTGTTTTGGATGAGGATATTGTTCATATATTACAAAGCACAGCTCATGAGATGGAAGAACCTTTTATGACGTTCTCCAGTATGGCGATACATGATGCAGCTCATATGGCAATGATTACAAAATCAGCTATGGTCTTCGTGAAAAGCATTGATGGGAAGAGTCATTGTCCAGAAGAATACAGTCTGCCTAAGGATATTGAAAAAGCTGGTAACTTAATTTTGCAGGGAATTATGAACATTGATCGGGAATTGACGTGAAATTCCTCAGTTTATGAGTTCAAGTTTTTAAATAGTATAGTCAGCTTTACACGATGGCTCCGATTTTTCATGAAGGATATTTGCATTTTCAAACAAATAAGTTTCTTGGTGTTTTTTTCTATTAGAAATATTGCTCCGTTCGTTACTTTTTACCAAAAATGATAGAGTAATGCCCTCTATTATTAAATAAGTATGGCTTTAGAGATTAAATAGAGTTAAATTCTATTATGGTAGCTTTTTAATTACATGATGCTAATTTAAAAAAGTCAGGGGGATTGATTAATGGCATTTTTAACTGACAAACGCTCATTTTAACCGTTTAAGATTGTAAGCGCTATCAAATTTTTGAAAATTTCTTAGATAGTAATCGAAACTTGGAGTTAAAAAGTAAACGGGGAGTGAAAATGAGTGAAACAGGAAAACAATGTGAATGTGGTGAAAACCCCTTCTAAATGGCTAGCTTTAATACCAATCGTGTTTATGGCATGTGCACTGGCAATTGGGATTGGTGTTTATGGTGCTGATCCACATGTACCCCTTTTAATAAGTACGGTCGTTGCAGTGATCGTCGCTTTGAAGCTTGGTCATAATTGGCATTCAATTGAAGAACACTTAGTAAAAACAATTAGTGTATCAATTAAAGCCTTACTGATACTAGTGATAATCGGGGCCTTCATTGGAGCTTGGATGGCATCTGGAATTGTGCCATCGATGGTTTATTATGGATTAGGGGTCGTATCTCCAACGTATTTTCTTGTTACAGCCTGCATCATATCTGTTCTTGTCAGCATCGCTGGAAATGCCTGGTTTGCTGCTGGTACGATTGGAGTAGCGTTAATGGGAATTGGGCATGGCTTGGGTGTTCCATTACCGATGGTTGCTGGTGCAGTCGTATCGGGTGTTTATTTCGGCGATAAGATGAGCCCTTTATCGGATGTGACGAACTTCACCTCGGCGGTTGTGGGTGTAGACCTTTTTGAACATATTAGGAACCTAATGAACACTACATTCCCCACACTCATTATTTCGCTAATGCTGTATGCATTTCTCGGGTTTAAATTTCGTGGAGAAGGTGCAGATTTGTCACAGGCTGAAAAGATTCAAGGAATTCTTTCAGATCAATTCGTTATCTCGCCGTTTTTATTAATTCCGTTACTATTTATTGCGCTAATTTTCATTTTGAAGATACCGGCCATTCCTGGCTTGACTGTCGGGGTCCTTATTGGTGGGGCTTGTTCCCTATTTGTCCAAAAGACTTCGTTAGGTAATATGATTAACATCATGAATAATGGTTATGCTGCCAAAACGGGTTACAAAGTTACGGATGAATTGTTAAACCAAGGTGGGATTCAAGATATGATGTATACGGTTTCTTTAATCCTTATCGCTCTATCATTCGGCGCTATTCTCGAAAAAGCGAAAATATTGGAAACTCTTCTTGGGTCGCTGCTTCGGAAAGTAAAACGGACAGGCAGCTTAATTACAGCGACTGCTGGTACGTGTATCGCTTCAAACATCGTAGGATGTGACCAGTTCATGTCCGTTATTATCCCTGGACGCATGTATTTGAATGAATATAAAAAACGGGGGCTGCATCCGAAATTGCTCGGACGTACATTGGAAGATTGCGGGACAGTGACAGCAAGTCTTATTCCATGGACCACTTGTGGTATTTTTATGTTTTCTGTTCTAGGTGTTTCTCCGATTGAATATGCGCCGTATGCATTCTTTTGTTATATCAGTACTTTTGTAGCTATCGCTTTTGGATATTTAAATATAAAAATCAACCGTTTAGAAGTAGAAGAACTAGCTGGAAAGAGAAGTGAGAATAAAGGTAAAGATCTCGAATCTTCTTTTCCAATGGAATAAAAATCATAAAAAACAACTGGATTAATTATTCAGATTATTGACAATAGTCTAATTATAATATATATATTTATTTAAGGAATAATTCCTTATTTGTTCTCAATATAAATTTTACTAGGTTAATAGCGAAAGTGTTTCATTTTAGGGATTTTAAATAGTTATTACATTGGGAGGTATGGAATATGGTAATTTCTAAAACCGAGTCGAAAATCGAAAAATTAATTGAATCAGACAAAAAACATTATCTTCATCCAACGACTGTACCTAAATTGTTTATTGAAAATGGCCCAAAAATAATTTTTCAAGAAGGAAATGGGATCCGTGTAACAGACATTAAAGGTGATACATATATTGATGGCGCTTCCATGCTTTGGAATGTGAATTTAGGACATGGAAACAAGGAACTTGCGCAGGCTTCATATGATCAGATGTCTACTCTTGCTTACAGTTCTTCATTCTATGGCTACTCAAATGAAAAAGCTGTTCGCTTGGCCGAAAAAGTAGTTTCCGTAGCACCTGGTGATTTAAGTGCTATTTTTTTCACATCCGGTGGGTCGGAATCAAACGATACGGCTTTTAAACTAGCACGTTTTTATTGGAATTTAAAAGGTCGTCCAACAAAGAAAAAAATCTTATCGATAAGCCGTAGCTACCATGGTGCAACGGTTTCTGCTGGAACAGCAACTGGCATAGATGCTTTCCATAGTTTTGCAGGTTCAAGAGATGCCGATATGGTGAGGGCAAAATCACATTTGACTAATTGTGAGCTTGGCGATAAAAATGATCCGAACTATGAAGGATGCATTCGTGATGTCATCGAAAAAGAAGGAGCGGAAACCATCGCTGCCCTAATCCTTGAACCAATTCAAGGTGCAGGAGGAGTTCACGTTTCTCCTGATGGTTATTTAAAAGCAGTTAAAGCCCTGTGTGAAGAAAATGATATCCTGATGATTTCTGACGAAGTCATTTGTGGATTTGGCCGTACCGGAAAAATGTTCGGTGTCGATAACTGGGACGTTGTGCCTGATATCATGAGTGTAGCAAAAGGGATTACGAGCGGTTATGCCCAGCTTGGCGGCGTTTTGGTTAATAAAGAAATCAGAGATACTATCGTTCAATATGATCAAATTTTAGGTCATGGATTTACTTATAGCGGACATCCAACAGCTTGTGCCGTTGGATTGAAAACGATTGAAATTCTCGAACGCGACAACATTCTTGATAACGTTAACAAAATGGAGAAAGAGCTGAAGAAAGGGTTTGAATACTTAACGGATAAACACCGGTATTTCACGAAATCAAGAGCGGTCGGCTTGCTTGCCGGATTTGAGCTTCAGCAGGACCGTGACTTGGATGTACCATTTGCAGAATCAGTCAAACCAGCTTCGTTTGTCGTTGATCAGTGCTTCAAACGCAAATTGATTTTAAGAGCTGCAGACTTTGAAAAGGGCAAGGATATTGTTGCCATTGCTCCGCCGCTTATCATTAATAAACAAGAAATTTCGGAAATGATCAATATCATCGATACAGCAGTGACTGAATTTAATAAAACCATTAAATAAATGATTGGATTCATACAACATGCTAGAGAGCTAGAAGGCTTAGCGGCTCGATCTCTGGCATGTTTATTTTTAGACTGGAGGAACCAAGAATGGCGAACCAAACACTTGAAATCAGCAATAAGGTGAGTGAGTTTTTAAAAGGTACGAAAAAGTTGTACATCGATGGAAAATTTGTGGAATCGTGTTCTTCAAAAACCTTTGAAACTATTAATCCAGTTACTGAAGAAATATTGGCAACAGTCTATGAAGCGGAAGAAAAAGATATAGATTTGGCAGTTAAGGCAGCAAGGAAAGCATTTGATGAGGGGCCATGGTCAAAGATGAGTGCCGCTGAAAGAGCAAAGTTCATCTTGAAATTAGCTGACCTTATTGAAAAACATCAAGAAGAGCTGGCACAATTAGATACTTTGGACAATGGAAAGCCAATAAATGAAACACGGTCCGTCGATGTACCAGGTACGATTGAAACGTTCCGGTATTTTGCTGGTTGGGCGACAAAGAATATGGGGCAAACAATTCCTGTTTCCGGTCCATTCTTAAACTATACTCGTCACGAACCAGTCGGAGTAGTAGGACAAATTATCCCTTGGAACTACCCTATTAATATGGTTTCATGGAAAGTGGCTCCGGCTTTAGCTGCAGGCTGTACGGTTGTTTTGAAGCCCGCTGAACAGACTCCGTTATCGGCACTTTATTTTGCAGAACTTGTTGAAAAAGCAGGATTTCCTGCAGGAGTTTTTAACATTGTTCCTGGATTCGGTGCGAAAGCCGGTCATGCAATAGTGGATCACCCAGATGTAAATAAAGTTTCGTTTACCGGCTCGACGCCTATCGGGAAGCAAATAATGAAACAAGCCGCAGATTCAATGAAACGGTTGACGCTGGAGCTTGGGGGAAAGTCGCCTAATATCATACTCCCTGATGCGGACCTTTCAAAAGCGATTCCCGGAGTGTTCAACGGCATTATGTTCAACCAAGGAGAAGTTTGCAGTGCGGGGTCGAGAGTATACGTTCAGAAGGATCAATTCGATGAAGTTGTTTCCGGTATGGTTTCCCTAGCTGAAAACGTTAAGCTTGGAAATGGATTGGATACAGATACGACGATGGGGCCTCTTGTTTCTAAAAAACAACAAGACCGCGTGTTTGAATTTATTAACATTGGTAAAGAAGAAGGAGCAAAAGCAGTAACAGGCGGAAGAAAATCGGATAAAGGTTTCTTTGTCGAGCCG
The DNA here is from genome assembly GCF_900156045.1 of Peribacillus simplex. Lineage (GTDB taxonomy): Bacteria > Bacillota > Bacilli > Bacillales > DSM-1321 > Peribacillus > Peribacillus simplex_D. Next base: position 126,623 of record NZ_FTMX01000004.1, read on the forward strand.
ACTATTTTTATTGATGTAGAAGAGTATATGACGATTGCAAAAGAGGAAATCTTCGGACCAGTCGTCGTTGTCATGCCTTACGATACGGTGGAAGAAGTCATTGAACGCGCAAACAACTCTCCTTACGGTTTAGGTGCGGGTATCTGGACAGAGAACGTGAAAATGGCACATAAAGTTGCTAATCAATTAAAATCAGGGAATATCTGGATTAATTGCTATGATGTAATAGACCCTGCCTCTCCTTTCGGGGGATATAAACAGTCGGGATTTGGTAGAGATTTAAGTGCCTATGCTTTAGAAAGTTATACCGAGGTGAAGAGTGTTTGGGTAAATTTGGAATGAATATAGTTTGTGGTGAAATCACTATCAAGCCGTATTTAAATATATCTATCACATAGGAATAAAGATATAAAAGAAAACCAGTTTACAGATTTGTTTTTTGCTTGGGGATCTATATTTACAGTCATCGGTTTTTAAAGGAAAAATTGCTTATAGCGAAGACCTATTATGACAACAAAGGCGCCGGAGCTTGTGGGATTTTGGCTCCGGCTTTATTTCATGAATGATATAGAGATGAACTGATCGAAAACACAGTTATTATTTTGGCAGCCAGCTGCTCATATACGCATCATCTTCTATAGCGTGTGCTTCTTTTACGATATACAGCGGACGGAATGTATCGACCATGACTGCTAATTCACGCGTTTCTTTTTTACCGATACTTGCTTCAATTTTACCTGGATGCGGACCATGAGGTAAGCCGCTTGGATGAAGGGTAATCGATCCGGTTTCGATGCCGCGGCGGCTCATGAAGTCTCCATCCACATAATATAGCACTTCATCACTTTCCACATTGCTGTGGACATAAGGAGCAGGGATGGCTTCTGGGTGATAGTCATACATACGTGGTACAAATGAACATACAACATAATTATGTGCTTCAAACGTCTGATGAACTGGCGGTGGCTGATGAACACGTCCGGTTATTGGTTCAAAATCATGAATGCTGAACGCATAAGGGAAGAGGTAACCATCCCATCCAACCGCATCAAGCGGATGAAAATCATACGTATAGGATGTGATCATGCCTTGTGCACGCACTCTGATTTCATATTCTCCTTTTTCATCTTTAGGCTCCAATTTTTCTGGTGTCCGGAAATCACGCTCACAATATGGCGAGTGCTCAAGAAGTTGGCCAAACTCATTACGATAGCGTTTTGGTGGTACAATTGATGAATTCGATTCAAGGATGAAAAATCGAGCTTCTTCTGATTCCAAGACTACGCGATACGTGGTGCCAATCGGAATGATGAGATAGTCACCTGGCCAAAAGCTTAGTTCACCGAAAATACTTTCGATTTTGCCTCTTCCTTCATGGACAAACAACATTTCATCACCCTCACCGTTTCGATAAAAGTAATCCATTTGCTGGTTAGGGCGAGCAACGCCAAGTGCAACATCATCGTTTGCCATGAAAATTTTGCGAGCTTCAAGAAAATCGCCGCCAACATCCGTATTCCATGTCCGGAAATGACGATGTTTTAATGCATCTTTTTCTTCATATTCATAACGAACATCACGAATTTTTTGTGCTTTTTTTACTTGTGTTGGTTGATTGATATGATAAATGAGTGACTGAATACTCGAGAAACCTTTCGTACCCATCAATTGCTCATAATATATGCTTCCGTCCTCCTGGCGAAACTGAGTATGACGTTTATGGGGAATGCGGCCCATTTTAACATAATGTGTCATTGCCTAAACTCCTTCCATGTAGCAGTCTTTTACATTTAGTATATTAGTTGCTAAATCTTCATTTTTTGATTGCCTAAAATCTGTGCCTCCGAAAGGGCTGGTAAAACTTGACCGCTTACTTGACCAAATCCAATTCGATACCCATCTCCTTGACACCACCCGCTGATAGTCAACTTGTCCCCATCTTCAATCCAGCTTCGTTCACCGCCGTCGTTAAGTTGAAGCGGTTCTGTGCCGCGCCAAGAAAGTTCAAGGAGGCTGCCTCGTTCTTCACGGCTTGGACCGCTGATAGTTCCAGATCCATGCATGTCACCAGGACGGATATTACAGCCTGTAATGGTATGGTGAGCGACTTGCTGAGCGATTGACCAATACATATAGCTAAAGTTGGTATTCGTAATTCTGGTTGCTTGTTCTGTATTTTCTGGTGCCAAATGAACTTCAAGGTTAATATTAAATGCTCCATCTTTTGTTTGCTGCAAGTAGGGAAACGGCTCTGGATCCTGTTGCGGTCCAGCAGTACGGAAAGGTTCCAGCGCTTCTAGCGGCACAACCCATGGCGAAATGGATGTTGCAAAGCTTTTTGAAAGAAAAGGGCCAAGAGGCTGGTACTCCCATGCTTGGATATCACGTGCACTCCAGTCATTTACGAGTACGAGCCCGAAAACATGATTTTCTGCCTGATTAACTGGAATTGGTTCTCCAAGAGGGTTGCCAGTTCCAATAAACCAGCCCATTTCAAGTTCGAAATCAAGCTGTATAGATGGACCAAATACTGGATAATCTGCACCCGTTGGTTTGCGTTGTCCCGAAGGGCGACGCACATGGGTACCACTTGGTACGATGGAACTGGCACGTCCATGGTAACCAATCGGCAAGTGTGTCCAGTTTGACATGAGGGCATTGTCTTTCCCTCTGAAAATTGTACCCACATTGGTCGCATGCTCTCTTGAGGCATAGAAATCTGTATAGTCTCCAATATCTGCAGGAAGAAGCATCTCTACATCTGTCAATGGGTGAAACGCTTTCAAACGAAGCTCTTCATTATCTCGTAAATCAGGCGTTTTCGAATCCAAAAGGTATTGAAGTTTGTTACGTACAGCAGTCCAGACAGGACGGCCAAGTGACATAAATTGATTAAGAGAGGAAGAGGAAAAAACTTTTTTTTCTTCTGCACCGGTCCCACTTAGCAATCCAACTTCATCGATTACAGATAAATCAAGAACATAATCACCGATGGCTGTACCGGCACGGGGACTTTGCCCTTTTTTTTGGAAAATGCCGTATGGCAAGTTTTGAATTGGAAAATGTGATTCTGGTGTTGTCTCAATAAAGGAATGTTTCATCGTACTGCCTCCCCATGAAAAATAGTTAGCTCTCCTAGTTCTTCCTGAGGCTCATTAAAGCTGCAGCTTCCATATGAAGCTGCAAAGAAACTGCGCGCTTTGAAGATATCGGCCGAACTGACAGTAAAATCGCGCCAGGAAAGCGAGTCTGTTGTAAATGAAAAATTTGTTGGGTCTTCATCAAGCAAAATGGCTTGAATGGTTGCTGTATTGACAGAACGGCTATATGCCAAAATAGAAGCGGTAAATACGTTAACAAAACCATGCATACGTGTTTCCACTTCCGTTCGGTACTGGCGAATCGGATGGTGCAGTCCTGCTGTGAATTTAAGTGCCAGTTCTCGTTTCTGGCATTCGTGTATAACGAATGCGGCTTGTTTGACAGAAGGAAACAAATTAGCCGCGATTCCACCCATGCGCATTTTGATACCTATACGTTTCAGAGATTTTTGATTAATCGAATGGATGGTTTCCAATGTATTTAGAAGTTGATCATTCGTTCCTGTCATTTCACAATAAATGGGATAACTCCCTGTTCGTTTTTCAAGATTCTCTAAGAAGGAAGAATTAATCTGTGGTGGAAGCGGAAACTCGATTGCTTCTATGGTTCCCGCGGTTTTATATGTTTCTAAAAAAAGTCGGATAGCTTCCATTTCGGTTTCGATTTCTTCGGATTTCGTTAAAATTACAGATAACCTAAGTGGATATTGATCATTAAACTGGGCTTTAAATGGTATAAGTTCACCCAATCGTGAAGCAGGAATAACAAACGGGCCGAGCATCCAGCTGTCCGATTCATGGATGTATGCATGGAAATTTGAAATAGCTTTTGGAAGCGGAAGCGCGGCCGGTGGAAATAGACCTGCATAATCTATAAGTTCGGTCATAAAATGACTGACCGCTTCTTCCCTCCACTTAACATTTACTTTAGTTAACAACTACCTCACACCTCCTATTAAAGGAGGCCATACCGTGAGAGACAACGGTATGACCGTTCCAAATCAAATATTTCCGCGAAGTTCTTGCTCACGTTCAATCGATTCAAACAATGCTTTAAAGTTCCCGTCGCCGAATCCAAGTGCACCTTTACGCTGAATGACTTCGATAAACAGCGTTGGACGATCAACAAGTGGTTTAGTGAAGATTTGTAGCAAGTAGCCTTCATCATCACGATCAACCAAAATATTAAGTTCTTGAAGTCGTTTCACATCTTCATCAATATTTCCTACACGATCGGCAAGTTCTTTATAATAAGTCTCAGGGGTATTTAAAAATTCCACACCATTTTCTTTGAGGGCAGCCACCGTCCCGATGATATCGTTTGTCAAAAGGGCAAGATGCTGAACACCTGGTCCATTATAGTAATCTAGGTATTCTTGAATTTGAGACTTTCGCTTTCCTTCCGCAGGCTCATTAATTGGGAACTTAATGCGTCCTGTTCCATTCATCATGACTTTTGACATCAAAGCAGAGTACTCGGTCGAAATGTCTTCATCATCAAAATGCTTGAGTACTGTAAAACCGAATGCATTTTCATAATAGTTTGTCCATTCTTCCATAACTTCCACATTACCAACAAGGTGGTCAACACCAATTAAACCGGTTGGTTGAGATTTAAATGTGTCCTCGCGAGCTTCGAACCCTGGCATAAATACGCCTTTATAATCGATTGGTTCAATAAGCGTATGAATTGTATCCCCATATGTACCTAGAATCGCTTTTTTCACCTTGCCGTTTTCATCTTCTTCCACCCATGGTTCCCGAAGAGCGATGCCACCTCGTTCTATCGCACCCGCAAATGTTTTATCCAGATCTTTTACGAGGAGGGCGATATCTTTTACACCCTCGCCATGAAGTTTAATAAACTCGGCAACGTCTGTATCGTCTGATAAGGTGCCTGTTAAAATCAATCGGATAGCACCCTGTTCCATCACGTAAGATACACGGTCACGGGAACCTGTTTCTAATCCTTTATATGCTACAAGTTTGAAACCGAAAGATTTTGCATAGTAATAAGCTGCCAGCTTTGCGTTTCCTGTATAGATTTCTACGTAATGAACATTCTTTACCGGGAACAATTCTTCTTTTTTTGCTTTAGGTGATGCTACCATTTTTTCTGACATTTTAACCACTCCTTTATCATTTTTAACTTTTAAGAAACAGAATTTTCGAAATTCGGATTCTGTAATGTTTCACATCTTAATCTATAAAAATCCAACGCGCAAATATGTGTTTTAACGCGTTTAGTATTTGCGGCATCAGTCTTTTAAACCGTTAAAGCGAGTATGCGTTTGAGTGTACTCTTGCAAACATTTGGTTAATCCAATTAAAATGTTGGCAACAAAAACTGAAGGGGAGTTAACCATGAAAATTAACGTAAAGTTCTGTCCATGTAATTTCGAAGACGAGTTGGAAACTATAAAGGGAAAATTAATTGAGCGCAGCGACTTGGAGGTTATTGAGGATAAGTGCTTGTTATATTGCGGTCAATGTTTGATGGACCCATTTGCACTTATAAATGGTGAAAATATTGTTGCTGACGATCCGGATGAACTTTATAAAAAAATCAATCAATATGTGGCTAGCATTAAACCAAGGGAAACTGTGTAAAACGAAGAATAAAAAAATTTTTTGATAGATGTTTTGATCGAGAATTGTATTTTTAGGGTTGTTACCATCCGCAAACTTGAGGCCTTCAGAAGGGATCTATGTATGATAAAATATAAGTATGCCCTACTCCAAATTGATGATAGTAGGGCCTTATTTTTATTCTGAAGGGAATTTAATTATGACTGCATTAATTGGTAAAAAGTTCGAAAATGGTGTTTTTATCATGGCTGATAAAAGAATAACCTACAGAGGGACTGAAAACTTTAGTGATGATGAAAAAAAAGTAATAGCATTAAATCAAAATGTGATCTTTGCCTTTGCGGGTGTTAAAAATATCATCGATATATGTATGGAAGAACTAAAAATGTTTTCACTTGGAACAATTTCAATTGAAGAAATCGAGGCTCAATCACAAAGAATGTTTAGAAATTCATTGGAGATATTCAAGAAGTTATATCCTGAACAAGATTATGCAACTGTTTATATATTGGCAGGGGTTACAGCTGATGGTATACCTCGTGTCACTTACTTCTCTTCAGATGATGATTTTCAAAAAAGCAATCCTCTCGACTTTTTTTATAAAACGTTTCCGAATACAGAAATGATGTACCTTGGGAATTATTTAATAAATAAAGTGGATGACACCAGAACAGATATGAGTTATTTTATCAATAAATTTTCTTCAGCCATCCGTCAGATAAACAATGAAAAGGTCAGTAAGGCTACGTATTCTTTATTCTTAACCAAAAATGGCTTATTTGAGATAGACGTTGATGAGGATGGAATTATTAAGGTTGACCATATGAATCTTGATTGTTAAAAGAAAGAGACTTGCTGCTCCCCGCAGACTCTTTTATGATGAGAATTGAGAAAACTATTTAACTTTAACGCGGTGAAAGATAGCTGTTTTGCAGAATGTCCGCTTTAGAGTATAAGCTTGCAGGAGTGGGAAACTTGTAATAATATTTAGAAAAATTGTGAAAATTAGTGTATAAATTGCTCTAATTACACTATTTTCACAGTGAAGGGCAGGTGGAATTAAAAAACGAGTATATGTTATGATGCTGACAATATAAATATCACACTATAGTCAAAAACAATAAATTGATTTATGATGATGTAGACATATATTTTTTTGTATACATTATCTGAAAATTTTGATTACGGATGTGATAAAAATGAAATTAAAAACAGTACAGTCGCAAACTCTTCAAAATCAAGTATATGAATATTTACATGAACAAATTGTAAGCGGGAACATACCACCTGGCCAACGAATTGTGGAAGGAAAAGTTTCTCAGGAAACAGGTGTCAGTAGAAGTCCAATCCGAGAGGCGATCCGCAGGTTAAACAGTGAAGGATTAGTTTCCGTCAGTCCAAGAGGCGGAGTAAGAGTGTACCGCGCAACTTTTTCAGATTTTAAATATCTTTACGAATGCCGGCTAAGCCTGGAACCTACAGCAGCTTTTTATGCCGCTTCACGTATGAATGAAAAACAGCGTAAACAATTGTCAGATTCAGTTGATAAAATGAACCTCATGGTTGATAAGAAAGAGCTTGAAAAATTAAAGATCCTAAGCAGCCAATTTCACTACCTGATTGTGGAGGCTAGTGGCAATCCTTATTTGCTGAAAATGATGAATCAGTTGAATTCATTAATTTCTTTTTATCGAAATGCCGTATTGAATATCCCTAAGAGAATAGAAGAGGGTGCAGATGAACATAAAGCGATATGGAATGCTATAAAAAATGAGGATGGGAAAGCTGCAGAGGAGTTAATGAAGGCACATATTCAACGTGATTATCAATTTTATGTTTCCATGTACTCTGGTGTTAAGGATGACGAATATTAATAAAAGGAGAGTGAAAAAATGATTTTTCCAGAAAAACTTAAAATTCGTGATGTTACATTGAGAGATGGTCTGCAAAATGAGCCAGTTTTTGTAGAAACCGATCAAAAGATAAATAAAATTAAAAATTTAATTGAAGCAGGATTTGAACGTTTGGAAGTCACGTCCTTTGTTCATCCAAAGTGGGTTCCTGCGATGCAAGATGCGGATGAATTAGGACAAAATCTGCCAATGGCTCGTGGAGTAGAATATGAAGCTTTGGTCCCCAATAGACGGGGATTAGATAGGTTCCTAAATTCAAAGATACACAATGCGCTTTTTTTCCTGTCTGCGAGCACACAGCATAACCAGGCAAATTTAAATAAGAGTTCCAATGAATCTTTAATTGAAATAAAAGATTTAATTGAAGAAACCACTAAGGAGGGTAGAAAAACAATTGGTGCAATTTCAACCGCATTTGTTTGTCCGTTTGCTGGGATCGTACCGTACTCAGAGGTGGAAAGGATCGCAGAGTTCCTGGTTAATAATGGGATTTGTGAATTGGGCTTGGGAGATACAATCGGCAAAGCAACACCGAGACAGGTATATGAATATTGTAGCCGTTTAGCAGAGAAATTTCCGGACATTCCTATTGGACTTCATTTGCATGATACATATGGATACGGTTTGGCAAATGTTATGGCTGGGATACAGGCTGGTGTTCATTTAGTTGATGTAGCCCAAGCTGGTCTAGGAGGATGTCCGTATGCTCCTGGTTCTCCAGGGAATATTCAGGCAAGTCGTGTAGTGGAATTTTTAGAAAAACAGAACATCAAAACGGGGTTGGATTTGGAACAGGTAAAGAATTTAGATAAAGCATTCCCTCAGCTGTTGAATAATGCTAGAAATTTTAAAAAAACTGTATAAATTGATTAGGAATGGAAAGAACCCCGCAGTTAATTGTATACGTTATCTGAATATTCAGTTAATTTTAAAAATGACATTTTACCTTATTAGGGAAACAAGAGTGAAATGTTAATAATTGAAGGGCGGTAATCCTATGAGAAAACCTTTAGAGGGTATTAAAGTTTTAGAATTAGGTAACTTTGTAGCAGCTCCATTTGCTGGGAAAATTTTTGGTGAATTTGGTGCTGAAGTGATAAAGGTTGAGGATCCTAATAAAGGGGATTCTTTACGAAATTGGCGAGTGATGCATAACGGAACGTCCCTGTGGTGGTACGTGCATGCAAGAAATAAAAAATCTATAACTCTTAACCTTCGTGAAGAAGAGGGGCAGGAGATGGTTTGGGAGTTAGCAAAGGATGCAGATGTAATTATTGAAAATTTCCGTCCAGGAACGTTGGAGAAATGGGGAATTGGCTATGAAGATATTAAGAAAATTAATCCCAGTATCATAATGACAAGGATTTCTGGTTATGGTCAAACAGGTCCTTACCGAAATAAAGTAGGATTTGGCAGCGTTGCCGAATCAATGGGTGGTCTCCGATACCTGACAGGATTTCCTGATCGTCCCCCAGTTCGAGTTGGTTTAGCAGTTGGAGATTCCATAGCAGGTTTATATGCAGTGAATGGTACGTTAATGGCATTAAGAGCGAGGGATAACGATCCATTAAAAAGAGGACAATATGTGGATGTGGCTCTAACTGAAGCGGTATTTTCTTTGCTGGAAGGCGTACTGCCAGAATACGATTTAAAAGGAATAATAAAAGAAAGAACAGGTGCTACATTGGAAGGAATCGCTCCTTCAAATACCTATATATGTGCAGATGGAAAATATATCGTCATTGCAGCAAATAGCGATAGCATTTTCAAAAGATTTGCGCATGCGATAGGGCGACCAGAATTTGCGGAAAATCCGACTTATTTAACCAATAATGGCAGAGCTGAAAATGCGGAATATCTAGATCAAGTTATTGAAGAGTGGACTAGGAAACACTCACAAAAAGAAGTGCAAAAAATATTAGATGAGGCTGGTGTGCCGGTTGGGCCTATTTATAATATTGAAGATATTGTAAGGGATGAACACTATCAAGCACGTGATATGCTTCAGACGGTCACTTTGCCGGATGGGGAGCAGGTACTAGTTCCAGGAATTGTACCAAAACTATCAGAAACTCCGGGTAGCATTGAATGGATTGGTCCTGAACTGGGACAACATAACGACGAAGTCCTTGGGGGAAAAAAATTGAATCAGCAAAAATAGTGCACTTTATTTTTGCTAGATATATCATAAAATTTCATGCCTGTCTGTCGGCCTATAGAGGTAGAAAGGGAATGAATACCTTTAAGCTATAAGGGGTTATAATGCTCTTATTCTGACCTGAAAAAAAAGAGATGGTTACAGTGGATTTTCGGGTGATTTTTGAAAGCGGTACCAATAACGAACCTTGGGGAGGAAGTTTATGTTATCTATTTTAGGGTTTGCAATGATTTGTACCTTCTTATTTTTGATCATGTCAAAACGTATATCTCCGTTTATTGGCCTAACAATTGTACCTATCATTTTTGGTTTAATCGGAGGGTTTGGACCAGAATTAGGGACATTGATAATGGAAGGTATTCAAAATGTTGCGCCTACCGCTATTCTTTTGTTATTTGCCATTTTGTATTTTGGTGTCATGGTAGATACAGGGTTATTTGATCCCTTAACCTCAAAAATTATTCAGTTAGCTAAAGGAGATCCACTAAAGATTATCGTAGGAACTGCTGTGTTAGCGGGAATAATAGGGTTTGATGGTGATGGATCCACGACGATGATGATTGTTGTAACAGCTTTCCTTCCTCTATATAAAAAAATGGGGATCAGTCCTATCATATTGGCCTCCATTACAATCATGCAAATTGGTATCACAACACTTGTTCCATGGGGAGGACCTGCTGGCCGTGTAGCGAGTGTGTTAAATCTTAATCCAACTGAATTATATCTTCAAATGTTGCCAGGAATGCTTGCAAGTTTGCTGTATGTTATTGCCGTTGCTTATTTTATCGGTTTGAAAGAACGGACTAGATACAAAAAGATAAATACAGAATCTTTATCATTGCCTGAAGCAAGCATAATAGATGCTGCAATTGAAAGCGCTACAATAGAAAATATCTCACCAAAAAACACAAACATTAAGCGTCCTAAATTAATTTGGATCAATTTCCTTTTATCAATTGTTATTATGATTGCCATTGTACTAGAATGGTTACCTGCTTACGTACTCTTTATCATTGGTACCGCTCTAGGACTGCTCATTAATTATCCAGTCTTAAATGATCAACGAGATCGAGTCGCCGCTCATGCACCCAATGCAATAGCAGTGGTTACCATGGTTTTTGCTGCTGGGATTTTCTCGGGAATTTTCAAAGGTACTCCAATCTCTGATTCTATGGCACAATCGATTGTTTCCATTATCCCTACAGACCTTGGTCCATATATGGCTTTAATTACTGCGGTTGTTAGTGCACCTGCCATCTTCTTGATTGGTCCAGATGGATTTTACTTCGGGATTCTGCCAGTCCTGGCTGAAACTGCTTCTACTTACGGCATTGATACTTTATCAATTGGAACAGCTGCATTATACGGAACTCCTTTTGGTATTATGGGTCCACTCGTAGCATCAGTTTATTTATTGATTCACATAACTGGAATCAGCCTAGGTGACCTTCATAAATATGCAGCAAAATGGTCTTTAGGGATTTTTCTTATTTATATCATTGTAGGAGTGATATTAGGGACAATCTCTTTCTAAAAATGAATACTTAACAAAATCATTGGAGAGAAGGAAGACAAACTCCATTGGTGGCTGTTAATAGTTAGGTGGAGACATATTAGGGAACAAACCGTGGCGGTTGTATGCAGAGGCCAGATTTAAGATTTTTATTCTATATTAATAGTGTTTAAGAAAGGTTCCGAATAGTGGTTGCTTTGGTTTTATTCTGGAATAATCAACATATTTTAAAAGGAGGAATGAATAATGATTCATAAATTTAAAGGACACTACCCCAATGTACATCCAAGCGCATATATAGCCCCGGGAGCACAGTTAATTGGAAACATAGAACTTAAGGAAGATACGTCTGTTTGGTTCAATGCCGTTTTAAGAGGAGATAATGAGAAAATAACGATAGGAAAAGGATCGAATATTCAAGATGGTGCAATAGTTCACGTGGATCCAGGTTTTCCAATTAAAGTCGGAGAAAATGTTACTGTCGGACATAACGTGGTTCTACATGGCTGTACTTTAGAAGATGGGGCATTAATTGGTATGGGTGCAACAATTTTAAATGGGGCATTAATCGGAGAAGGCACTCTAATCGCTGCGGGGGCACTAGTTCCAGAAGGCAAGATAATTGAACCGGGTGTTTTAGTAGCCGGAGTTCCCGCCAAGGTCATCAGAAAACTTACACCAGAAAACATAGAGCGGGCAAAAGAAGGAGCATCCCAGTATATCAAAAATGGCGCTCTATATAAAGAAGAGAACATAAGCGAAAAAGAGGTATCATTTAAATAATTTGCAGCTCTGTAAGTAAAAAGTGAGAAGGCAGACTGTCCGCAAGATTGGACGAGTCTGCTTAAATATTAATAAAACGGTAGAAAGATTTGGATTAAAAAAGCAGAAAAACCTTGCTGTATATTTATTTGAAGAGCCTTTTGAATGGGTGTTTAAGGAAACATTTGTAATTGGTTCCCGGTTTAAAATATGAGCGCACCCCCATTGTGACGATAAATTTTTCTTCTAATATATATCATAATAGATATAATGGAGGTAGGTTATGTACAAAAATAAATTGTCTGAGAAAAACATAAAACAATTATTTAAGGCTATTCTTTCATTACAGACACAAGAAGAGTGTATGGCTTTTTTTGATGATTTGTGCACAATGAATGAAATAAAAGCTTTTACCCAAAGACTAGAAGTTGCTAGAATGCTTCAGGATGGCTTAACATACGAAGGTATTGAGGCAGAAACTGGTGCCGCATCAGCTACTATATCAAGAGTTAATAAACTATTGAATTATGGGAGTAATGGTGGTTATCAGATGTCGTTAGATCGCATGGATAATACTAAAAAATTGTAAGAGTTTCGGCAGTTGGGGACTGATATTTTGGGTCTAGGTCATTCTTTAATTTTTATGAAAAAATATCAATATAATAATAGAAGAAACTCGTCAATAAATAGCTTTTCGATTTCTTTTAAAACATACAACACTTGGGATTGTAATATACAGTCTCTTTTTTTGTTTGAAAAAGTGTCATAGCATAGATAGGGTAACGCTTGTCCAAACACTTGCATAATATATAAATAAGGCGTGAGGAAGCACCTGACGTCACCTTAGACTGACTATAGTCAGTCTTTTTTTCGGAAGAAAATTTACCCAATACTTAAAAGAATAGATAACATGTTTAAATATTATAAAAACAAGGAATTCTTCCACATGAATCCAATCGATTCCCGGTATGTAATTGTATGTATCGTTGTCAAAATAATTTGGCTTGTTTAAAAATCAAAAGAGTATGTGGATATATAGATTGTTGGTTTATTAGATGTTTAGTAGAGTTCAATGTTATTTTACTGAAAAATTGAGTTACCTAAAATTCTGAATATTCAAAAGATATTGTTGACATTTATAATGATGGCTTGTAATATTTCATTAAAGGAATATATAAGGATATATTCCGAATGTTACCAACTTCATTGTGTAAGAATATAAGAGGAGGAACAGAAAATGACTTAAAGAGGGCGTTGAAATGAAGAGAATTTGTAGGTTTGTCACCGAAAACTTTCAGGATACATTCCCCATTATGTATAGTCCTTAGTGCTCGTAATCGAAGATACCCTTTAAAAGTCGGAAAGACACAACTTCTTCAGAATATAAGGAGTTAAGCAGAGCAGATATGCTAGTACCGTGAAATGGAAAATCGGCTGAAATTAAACCAATAGTAAAAGGAAGGTGAAACTATGGCGGATAATTACACCAAGCAGGATTCATTTACACAGGACAAACTCCAAAACACGTTAAAGAACCGGCACGTAACAATGATAGCACTCGGTGGAATCATCGGAGCCGGGCTCTTCGTTGGAAGCGGTGCGGTCATCAATTCAACAGGGCCGGCGGCTGTAATCAGTTATACTTTGTCAGGAATTCTCATGCTTTTAATCATGCGCATGATAGGTGAAATGGCAGTAGCACAACCATCTGCCGGTTCAATTTCCGAATATGCACGGTCGGGATTAGGGAATTGGGCTGGATTTAGTGTTGGCTGGCTCTATTGGTATATGTGGGTGATCGTGGCTGCAATTGAGGCTGTAGCTGGTGCTGGAATACTTGTGAATTATTTTCCGGATATTCCACCTTGGATATTGTGCTTGGTATTATTAGTGGTGCTCACTTTGACCAACCTTTACTCGGTGCGTTCATTCGCTGAAACTGAGTTTTGGTTCGCATCTATTAAGATATTCGCGATAACCTTCTTCATTGTCTTTGGAGCCATATATACTCTTGGGCTATGGCCTGGTGAATCACCCGGTCTCTCGAACCTGTATACAGCAGGCGGCTTCTTTCCAAATGGGATCGTTGCAGCTCTAGTGGGAAGCGTTACTGTACTTTTCTCGATGGGAGGGGCAGAAATTGCCACCATTGCAGCAGCAGAGTCCGATCAGCCGGCAAAATATGCGGCGAAAGCTACCAATCAAGTCATGTATCGAATCTTATTCTTTTATATCCTCTCTGTCTTCTTCATCGTTGCAATCGTGCCATGGAATTTCGAGTTTGCTGGCATTGCTATTCAAAGCCCGTTTGCGATTGCACTAGAACGATTAGGTATTCCTTTCGCTTCTTCGCTAATGCAAGTAGTAGTTCTTACCGCAGTACTCAGTTCGCTTAATTCTTGTCTGTACATTACGTCTAGAAGTTTATTTACCTTAACCAGACAGGGAGACGCACCAAAATTTCTCATCAAACTTAATAAAAGGGGCGTTCCGATCAGGGCAATACTGGCAGGGACGGTCTTTGGATATGTAGGCGTTGTTTTAAACTACTTTTTTCCACAGACAGTTTTTTTATTTTTAATCAATTCCGCTGGGGCAATTAGCCTATTCTACTATTTGGTGCTCGCTTTCGCTCAAATCCGTCTGCGACGAAGGTTAGAACTGGAAGCACCTGAGAAATTAAAGTTGAAAATGTGGCTATTTCCCTATCTATCTTATGTAGCCATTATCTGGATGTTCGTAGTGCTTATAGCAATGGCATGGATTCCTGGTACACGTTCGCAACTTCTTCTCAGTTTAGCGAGTTTCGGTTTGATTCTTGTAGCCTATTTAGTACGGTCTTGGTACAGTAAACGGAAAAATGGGCAGATTGCTGAAGAGAGTGAGGACTATGCCGATGCTACTGTAGGTGAGTGAAAACATTAACTTTTATGTTGTGGGAAATATTTTCCCCAAGAATAAATCTTGGGAGGACATTATTTAATTAGGTAATAAAATAATGAACTGGAGGTATTGGATGATATGACAGGACTGGGAGAAGTTAAAAATTCAGGGATTAAGAGATTTAGGAAGTTCAAAACAGATCAGTATTATCCTTCAACGTTGGGAAAGCCAGAGCATCATATTGTAAACGAGTTTAGCATGGCAGTAAGGGCAGGAAACAGAATCTTCTTAAGAGGGCAAACTGGTTTTGATTTAGACGGTACTTTTCATGGGATTGGAGATGTGGTGAAACAAGCTGATCAGGCATGTAAGTGCGTTAGGCAGCTTATTGAAGAAGCGGGCGGTTCAGTCTATGATATTTGTAAGATTACCGTGTACTTGCTTGATCGGGAAGATCGAAGTAAAGTTTATCCCGTAATAGCCGAACATTTTAAAGATGTTTATCCTTGCAGTACTGGTCTAATAGTAAGTGGTTTTGCTATGCCGGAAATGCTAATGGAGATAGATGTTGAAGTTATGATTAGTGAAGGAAGAATTGAAAATTAATAGGTATCGCTATCAATGAGTGAAATCAATCAAAACGCAAACCCTTGAAACGTAAGGGTTTGCGTTTTTTTTATATTTCGTAATGGATGTAACCATTAGGGGGAGGGGACAATACTTGTGAGAACTACAATAAAAGTGTGTGAATTTCTTGTTATGAAAAGGCAGAATTACACGAGAGTGAAAATATTAGAATTCGAAAAAGAATAAGGCCTACAAAAAGCAACTACCCCTCAAAGCTTAATTCGTATTAATTAAGTTTAGTAGGCATACGAAAATTAAAAATTCTTTTATCAGAGGCACAGTTTTTGAAATTCGATATATAAATAGGAAGAAATACGTCATTATAAGCGTAAACAGATGTATGTGCTGTTAAAAAGTTTGTTAGCAAAGTAATTAAGATAGCAATTTTCCCTTATTGGAAAAAATAACTTCATTGTTAAATTATTGTTATTGAATTATAATCTTCTTGAAACATATGAAATGTTATGAATAGGAGAAAAGTATGAAAATGAAAAAACTGTGGACCATTTTACTTTCATTTACGTTGTTAATTAGCTTATTCCCGCAATTAGCGATGGCAGCACCAAGCAAAAATTTTGAGCAGGAACTCACAAAGTATTTAAAAGAGGTAAGCCTTGTTAGAGGTTTTGAAGTGACGAAGGATGATATTGAAACGTCTCTTTCTTTTTACGATGAGAGTATTGAAAACTTTGAATCTATTGATGATCTTAAAGATGCCTTGGGCGAAGTTATTAAAGCAGATTTAAGTAATTTAGATGTCATTTATGAAGATTATAATCTAACAAATGAGAGCCTAATTAAACTATTGCATGAAAATGGCGAAGAAATTGACGATTATATTTTTATCTGGGACCTCGATGAGGCTGTTTATTTCTATGCAGAAGAGGGCGATTTTGAACGCGATCCAAACTTTGACAAAGAATTTGTCAATTATTTAGCCAAGGTTAGTAAAGAAAGAGGCTTCGAAGTAACAAAGGAAGATATCGAAGCGTCTTTGGAACTCTATGATTTTAGCACGGAAGAATTCGAATCTGTCGCTGAGCTTAGCGAATTCTTAGGTGACGTGATAAAGGCAGACCTAAGCAACTTAGATTATTTTAATGAGAATTATGGATTGGATAAACAAGCGTTGCTTCAAATGTTGGAAGAAAATGGTGAAGATATTAACGATTATATTTACATAGATAATCTTGAAGAAACTGTTTGGAACCTTACTGGTGGGGGAATAGATGGTGAAGTTGCCGAAGATTTCCTTCCTATTTTCGAGGAAGAACTCGGTTTAACGGAAGAAGAATTACAGCGGCTTGAAGACCACTTAATGTCTTTGGAAGACCATCTTTCCAATCCGGAAACAGTCAAGCGACTTGAAGAATTGGGCAACCGCATGATGGCTTTCGAGGAATTTGATGTAGCAACCGAGCTTACAGCTGAACAGATAGCTGAAATGGCATCAATCTATGAAGAATTACTTTCCATCTTTAAGCTGAATGTATCCTATTCCCTTGTGAAAAGTGGCTCGGAATCTCCTGTAACCCTTTTGGATTTAATGAAATTGGAAGAACTGAAAGGTGCTAACCTGAAAATAGAGATATACTCTACTGACGGAAAGTTCCTGGCTGATCTTTTAATAACAGGTGATATGGTAGATTCCGACACTCTTACTAATGCAGGCGGACAAATAAAGGAATCTGCTAAAGAGGTGCAAAAGACCATTGAAAAGGCACCAGTTGCTAAACCAGTAAAACAAAAGATCAGCACTCATACTAATTCGGAACATCAAACTGTAAAAGGGGCTAAACTACCAAATACCGCTTCCGATTATATACCTAATGCCCTTTTAGGACTATGCATTGTCTTGTTCGGAAGCTTGATGTATCGAAAAATCAGGAAAGCTTAATATGAAACAATTAAAGAAAAGGCGGTTGCTTCTGCTTTCTTGCACAATTGCCATCATTTTATTTGGGGTTTGGTTTTCCACATCCAATATGTATAAGTTTGCAAAAGGCTACTTTCTTTACAAGACTCATACTCCAAGTAGCCAAGTGAATGAAACTGTTCAGAAGCCACCAAGTAGTGAACCAATAAGTAAAAAAACAACAAAGAAAGAGCTATATCCTGTCCGCCCTAAAACGGGTGAAGAAATCGGGGAACTGTATATACCCAAACTAAAAGCCAAACTCCCTATTTTCCATGGCACAAACGAGGATGAATTGGAAAAAGGCGTTGGTCACTTCGCAGGAAGTGTACTACCAGGTGAAAATGACAATTCCGTTCTTTCCGGTCATAGAGATACGGTATTCCGTAAACTCGGACAAGTTGGCGAAGGAGATTTGTTGATTGTAAGAACATCGGCAGGCGAGTTCACATACAAAGTCAACAAAGTTCGAATTGTGGATGAAGATGATCGAACCGTTATCGTACCAAAGCCGCGGGCAACGCTAACAGTCAGTACCTGTTATCCCTTTGATTATATCGGGGCGGCACCTGAACGCTATATACTTGTCGCTTATTTGTCTTCAAAAAAAGTAAGTTCTTAATAAGCAACTTTTTATTACATGTTCTAAAAAAAAAGAGTCCCGATAAGGTAAAACTTATCGGGACTCTTTTAATTTCCAATTCTTCTTATATGAGACGAGATTATTTCACATTATTATATTGTTAAGCTATCCTTATTGCTCAAAGTGCTCGATGTAGCGGATTTTAATATTTTATGATGGTAAATATAAGAGCCGGCTATCAATATATATCCGATAATGAAAAGCAGCCATCCACTGGCAGGGTCGCCCACTGATATGCTTGAATACATAGCACCCGTCAAATCAAATACAAAACCGGCATAAGCCCATTCCTTAATTCTCGGAAAACCTGGAATGAGTATTGCCGCGACACCTAATAATTTGGCTATTCCAATGAAGGGCAGAAGGTAGGTAGGATAACCTAAATGATCAAATAAAGCGACTGCATCGGGAACAGACATTATATCCGGAATAGAACCCAAAACCATTAGTGCCACCAAAAGCCCTGTGAAAATCCAATATATAATTTTTATTTTTTTCATTTATTCACATTCCCTCCCTTAGGTTGACATTTTAATCATATTCCACTTTCCTTTTTTTAATGCACTCTATATTATTGAACTTCTACAGTCGTGGCGCGATTCTTTAATAAGAATCGCGCCACGACTGCAGGCAAACTCGAAGAAAAGCGAGTTTGCCTGCGGTTTTTTCTTGAAAAATAGTCAGATGATTTCAGAAATCCGTCCCCACGAGTAAAGGTGCGAAATCAAAGGTGCAGCACGAATTCACGAGTAAAAGGCCAAAACTCACGAGTAAACGGTCCAAACTTACGAGTAAAAGGCCAAAACTCGCGAGTAAACGGTCCAAACTTACGAGTAAAAGGCCAAAACTCACGAGTAAATGGGCCAAACTCACGATAAACGTGCGAAATCATGGGTGCAGCGCGAATTCACGAGTAAACATGCGAAATCCCGGGCGTAGCACGAAAGCACGAACAAAATGTATATCGATAGGGGGATATGCTTGATCAGTCTTCCCTGTTGCAGCACTTGTAGGTATGGCTTTATCTTATAAAAATGTTTATTGCCTTAAAAGAATTGATAATGGAGACGCATATGCCGACACAGGAAATCGTGATGAGTGAATACATTAACTTTAAGTCATTCAATATAATAATTCCCGCAATTACTATGAGTGAATCAATAATAAAAATAATGATTCCAGGATTAGTTGCTGTGGTTTTAGCGATTAATAGTGCTAGTAAATCCACTCCACCGGGGCTAATATGTTGTCTCAGCATAAAACCAACACCAATCCCAATCGTCATTCCACCGATAATGGCACTCGTTATGATCGGTAGATGAACCAAACCGTTTAGTGGTGTTAGCCAATCAATAATGGTTGAAGTAAAAGCTAACCCAAGGATGGCATTGAAGAAATAAGACTTGTCGTATAGAAGAGATACAAGGTATATGGGAATGTTGATCATGATCATGGTATGTCCAACCTGGATTCCCCAAACATATTTGATTAACAAACTTATTCCGAATATCCCGCCATTTATTAGATGAATGGGGACAATGAACAGATTAAGACCTACTCCAATGCAAAAACTTGAAAAAAGCAGAGTAACGAACTTTTTCATAAAAACATTCCCCTTGTCCAAATCATTATCTTAAAATATATGAGAGGAAAGTAAATATATACTTAGTATAATGAAAGTACCATTGCAATTTGTGTATTGTTTGCTTTGCTCCCCAAATGATGTTCTGAAATTTTAGATGCATGCGAGCAGCAGTATCAAAATGGATGCCGTCACATTGAGCACATGAAGTAATTTGGCAAAAAAAAGAGACACTCATAAAAAGTGTCTCTTTTTTTTGCCTTAATGGGGCAAGTCAGTTTTTAAGAATTTTTTATACCTTGGAAAATAGGTTGAATTTAGCCTTGTTTATTCAAGCTCTTTTTTTTGATAGGCGATTTGTAATGGTATCTTCTTGAGGTGAAGTTTGCCGTATATAAAAGGCCAGTATGAATGCAACTATGGTCAATCCTGTTGCAATCATGAATGCATCATCCACTCCCATTACGCTACCTTGTTTAATGGCCATGGCCATTTGTGATGTATTATCTGGTGATATGTTTCTTTGAGATAAGATTTCCTGAACATGCTTCGTTCCCTGGTTTGTCATGATGGAAACAAAGAATGCCATGCCAACAGCACCTGCTACCATTCTCAATGTATTGACCATTGCTGTTCCATATTTATTTAGGCTAAGTGCCAATTCATTTAATCCAGCAGTGAAGATGGGCATCATCAGTATCGACATTCCGAACATTCTAATAGTATATACCCACACCACATAAGAATAGGACGTATCTGTTTCAAGCCGCGTTAAAAGATAGGTTGTAATGATAGTGATGGCAAGTCCGCTCACCGCAAGCCATCTCGCACCAAATCGATCGAACAGCTTACCTGTGATAGGAGACATGATCCCCATTAAAATCCCGCCAGGCAATAGCATGAGACCGGATTCCATCGGAGTAAACCCCCGGATATTCTGCATATAGATTGGCATGATGATCATTCCAGAGAACATACCCATAGTTGCGATGATGTTGATAACCGTCGTTAAAGTGAACATCCGATACCGAAAAATTCTAAATTCCAAAATAGGATGGGATACAGTAAATTGCCTCCAGACAAATAAAACTAAACTGATTCCCCCTACAAGGAACATCGTCAGTACTTCGGGACTGTCCCATCCCTTGGTACCGCCTGTAGCGAATCCATATAGAACTCCGCCAAATCCGATAGTGGAAAGAATTACACCCATTTTATCGAGTTTAGGCCGACTCGTTTTCCCTACTTTTTTGATGATGAAAATGGCAAAGATGAAGTCAAGCAGTGCAAATGGGAAAATGACAAAAAACAGAACCCGCCAAGAGTAGTTTTGTATAATCCATCCTGATAACGTCGGTCCTACAGCAGGGGCAAAATTCATCGCGATACCAAATATACCCATTGCGAAACCGCGTCTGTTAGATGGAAATATAGTGAAAATCACATTTGTGATCAAAGGGAATAAAATCCCCGCCCCGGCGGCTTGAACCACACGTCCGATCAATAAGACGGAGAAGCTGGGGGCAATTCCACATAGGAAAGTTCCTAAAGCGAAAAGTCCCATCGAAGCAAGATATAGTTGTCTTGTATTGAAACGTTCCATTAAGAAAGCAGTGATAGGGATGACGATCCCATTGACCAATAGGAAGATTGTAGTAAGCCAGTTAGCTGTTGCAGCTGAGATTTCAAAGTGATTCATTAATTGAGGCAATGCTATATTAATTAAAGTCTGATTTAAGAAAGCGACTAGAGCCCCAGCCAGCATCACCGCAAACATGGGACCCGTACGAACTTTAGTGATGGCTGTTTTGTCGTGATTCATTATTATGGCACGTCCTTTCCGCTAAGATAGTACGTATTGTACTGTCTGCTAGTTTTTAAAATTATAGAAGTTAAAGCGACTTCACTAAGTTTATAAGTAAACCAACCTATATTTTCCAATGATATACACCATCTTAAGGAGATTAACCTCAATTCACGATTTTGGAGGTGTTTATTCTTCATTAGCAACTTACTTGACAATAACCAGGATATATTCTCTTTTTTAGGAAATTCCCCAGTTTAACATCCATTCTACAGGTATACCATACTTCGAACAATAATCACCAATATAATACTTAATACGTATCAGAAAAATTGTTCCCTTTAGTATAAATACTTTAACATTCTATCATTCGTATTCACTAAATAATAGTTAATTGATAAAAAGGTGTGATGGACAATAAAATCACGCCTTTTCCGTATGTTGAGAATTAATGTTTTTTAAATATTCAAAATAATCATTGCAATCGATGTACTGTTTAATTATAATACAAAGCATAACAAATAAAAAATCTTTATGAGGAGGTGAAATAATTGAACATTGCAGGGATGAATATCACTTTTAGGCATTTCCCTTTTCATTATTTTTTGGATTGCATGGATCACCTTGAGATTAAAAGCATTGAATTATGGGGTGGGGAGCCACATCTATATGTTTATCGCAACATACTAGAAAATATAAGAAGTTTGAGAAGGGAAATTAAGTCCAGAAATATGAAAATCATCTGCTATACTCCAGAGCAATGTATCTATCCTTATAACATTGCATCCTCGGATGCACATTGGCGAAAAAAAAGCATTGAATATTTTATGGACAATCTTTACGCCGCGCTGGAGTTAGACACAAACATGATGCTTATCACTTCTGGAATAGGGGACTTTTCCGTCTCACAAGAGGAATCATGGAAGTATGCGAGTGACTCAATCTTTCAATTAACCAAAGTAGCTGAGATGGAAGGTTTGATTCTTGCTTTAGAGCCATTAACAAAATATGAATCCAATCTGGTAATAGACTCTATAGGGCTAAGGAAAATGTTAGAGGAAATCCAGTCTTCCTCATTAAAAGGAATGATAGATACAGTTTCGATGCAGCTGGCAGGTGAAACGCCTGATGAGTACTTTTCCTTCCTTCCCGAATTAAGCCATTTTCACCTAATGGATGGAGATGGTCAATCAGATACGCATCTGGCACTAGATGATGGGATTTTAAATTGGAGAGAATACTTAGCAAGCCTTAAAGACCATCGTTATAAAGGAAGTTGTTCTCTAGAGATTATGGGATCAAATTATTATCAAAATCCAAGAGATGCAATCATGAAATCTATTGAAAAAGTAAGGGAAATGGGAATTTAATCATCTAATTTGGAGGAACTCTTTATGAGTAATGGCACACTTACAAGAAAACTGGGTTTTTGGTCTGCTCTGGCTATTGCTGTTGGAACTACTATAGGGTCAGGTATTTTTGTCTCATCTGGTGATGTTGCAAGGGCTGCAGGTACTCCTTCCATTTCTATTCTAGCCTGGATAATAGGCGGGGTGATTGCCATACCGCAAGTAATGGTGCTGGCAGAGTTATCGACGGCATACCCCCAAAATGGAAGCGGTTACGTTTATTTAAATAAAGCTGGATGGAGGCCTTTGGCATTTTTATATGGATGGGCCACTTTCTGGGCTTTGGATCCTCCATCTATATCGATTATGGCATTAGCGATAGTTTCTTATTTAGCAACCTTTTTCCCATTTTTCTCAGGAGTGGCCGGGAAATTATTGGGTATTGCGATCATCCTGCTCATCACATCGATTCATTATCGAAGTGTGAAAGAAGGAGGTCTTTTCCAAGTCATAATCACGGCTGTCAAAATCATTCCTTTCCTGATTGTCATTGTCCTGGGAATCATGTATATGAACCCTGGTAACTTTACTTATACTCCAGGACCTGGTACCCAAAATTCAAGTTTAATAGGTGGTGTATCTGCAACCACATGGGCATATACGGGGATGGCCGCGATTTGTTTCATGGCTGGGGAGTTCAAAAATCCAGGGAAAATACTTCCGCGGGCTCTTATTAGTTCGGTATTCATCGTGTTGGCTTTATATACGCTGCTAGCCGTTTGTGTCATAGGCTTGATGCCATTTGAAGAATTAATGAACTCCAATGCGGCTGTTTCTGAAGCTGTTAAATATATTCCGGGATTATCTGATATTGCCTCATCATTTGTAGCCATTACGGCGATTATTGTTATCTTGGGTTCGCTGAGCTCTTGCATAATGTTTCAGCCCCGCCTTGAGTATGCAATGGCAAAGGACGGACTATTCTTTCAGCGCTTTGCAAGAGTCCATCCTAAATATGAAACTCCAAGTTTCTCCATCATCGTTCAGGTTACGTATGCATGTATTCTTGTGTGCTTTAGTAATTTAACGGTGTTACTAGGCTATTTCACACTGATTCAATTGATTATTAACATTATGGACTTTGCCGCTGTTTATAAATGTCGTAAAAGGGATGATTATAACCCAATCTATCGTATGCCAATGTGGAGATTAACGACGGTTTTAGCTATTCTTGGAGCATCATGGCTGGCCTGGGGAACATTTACTTGGGCGCCAATTCAAGGAGTGATTGCAGCATTGATCGTTATCGCAACAGGTCTGCCGGTTTACTATTATTGGGAAAAGAAATATGGATCAAAGAATAATAACGACAGCGATATCGTCGCTTAGCAGAATGCTAAGGGAAGTTAGGCCTCTTCGATAAACGCCCTAAAAATTTAAACTAAAACAATTGTGAGATTTATTATATTTGGATATAATACAAGGCATAACAAATAATTGAGGATACAGGGAGGAATATATTGATGCTAAAGTTTGATGAGGGGTTATTTCTTGATCTTGTAGAAAAAGAGGGCCTTGCTTTTAGAGGTCAGATTGAAGAAATCGTAGATGGAATCACAAAAAGGGGCTACAGCAATATTTTCCTGATCGGGGCTGGTGGCACCATTGCCATGATGTATCCATATGAATACATTTTAAAATCAAATTCTACCATTGATGTCCATGCAGAAATTGCTGCTGAGTTCATGGTGATGGATCATAAGCATTTCAGCAAAGATTCAGTCTGTATTTTTACATCTGTATCTGGGACAACTCAAGAAACAGTTGCCGCTGCTGAGTATTGTAAAGCAAAAGGGGCTACTACAATCGCTTTAGTTGCAGAGCCAAATACCCCGTTAACACAAATTGCGGATTACTGTATAACGACAGGTTCTGAAACGCACTCTTTTGATACTTTCTTTATGCTTTTGTACATGTTCGTCTTCCGTTTCATGTATAACAATGATGAATTCCCACAATATGAACAATTCACGAAGGAGGTTTCTCTACTTCCACGTGCAATTCTGGATGCCGTTAATTCTTTTGATAAAAAAGCAGAGGAATTTGCCATTACCCATAAAGACACGGATTACCACATGATGGTCGGTTCTGGTAACCTATGGGGAAACACTTATTCATATGCGATGTGCATTTTAGAGGAAATGCAATGGATCCAAGCGAAATCCATCCACGCGGCAGAGTTTTTCCATGGTACGCTTGAACTTGTTGTTGAAGATACAAGTGTTATTTTACTAAAGGGAGAAGACGAAACAAGACCGCTGATGGACCGTGTAGAGAGATTTGTAGAAAAAATCTCAAAAAATATAACGGTTATTGATACCAAAAACTTTGATATGGAAGGCATCAGCGAAGAATTTAGAAAGCACTTTTCTGTTAGTATTAACTGGTCAATATTAAGTCGAATCAGCGTTTACCTT
Source organism: Peribacillus simplex (assembly GCF_900156045.1). Classification (GTDB taxonomy): domain Bacteria; phylum Bacillota; class Bacilli; order Bacillales; family DSM-1321; genus Peribacillus; species Peribacillus simplex_D. The sequence continues at coordinate 151,939 of NZ_FTMX01000004.1, forward strand.
GAGCGTGAAAGAAATCATCCATTAACACTTAGAAGATACTATCGACAAATGGAATATTAAGATATGTAGAGCATTACTTAGTAGTGCCCAAGACTGTATCTTAAAAAAAGTTCCAACAGATCAAAAAAGCATTCCAGTTGATTGGAGCGGGTGTGCGAGACTCCTGCGGGAAATACGTGCCCAAGGGAGACCCCACACACAGGCGCACATAGCGCCAAAGGAGGCTCCCTTTCCGCCGACTGTCTGCCAAGCCTCATCAAAGCATGAGCCAATGTGGTCTTGGCTAGCCAGTTATTCGGCAGGAGTGTCGCAAATCTCTTCAATTCAGAGGGTGTTTCGTTTCATTCTTAAAATCAAGTAAAAAACATGAAGGATTCACCTGACGTCAAAACGGAGCACTACTTAAGTAGTGCTCATTTCTTAAGTTCAAAGAAAGCGGGGGAAAATGATGAGAACGGTTTCAGTCGGAGATAACTGTATGGATGTCTATCAAAAGAGCGGGGAGGTCTATCCTGGCGGTAATTCTTTAAATGTGGCTGTCTATTTAAAAGGGTTAGGTGCTGAATCTGCTTATATTGGCTGGGTGGGTTCCGATCAATATAGTGAAAAAATGGTTCAAGCGATTCTGGGAAAAGGCGTTGATATAACTCATCTTTCGAGGAAAGAAGGAAAAACAGCGGTTACTTTTGTTGAAATGGTAGGAAATGACCGGAGGTTTGGAGAATACGACGAAGGTGTCATGGAACATTTCTGTTTAACGACGGAAGAACTCCAATACATTCAAACATTTCAGCTCATACATTCAGGGATTTGGGGACATGCGGATAAGTTCTATTCCTTTTTTAAAGAAAAAGGAATGCTCACGTCTTTTGATTTCTCAGATCAGCTTGATCACGATTTAGTGAAGACTTTGCCGCAGTTTGTTGATTATCCTTTTTTTTCTTATACGAAGGATGATGCCTTTATCCGCCAATTTCTAAAGGATGTAAAAAATCAAGGATCTAAAATTGCGGTCGCCACTTTAGGTGAAAATGGTTCACTTGCCTATGACGGTATTCAATTTTATCAATGCGGTGTCGTTGAAGCGAAAGTGTTGGACACTATGGGGGCAGGGGATTCCTTCATTTCTGGATTCATTTATGGAATATTGAATGGCAAATCTATCGGCAATTGCTTGGAATTGGGTACAGAGTCTGCTGCGAAAACAATTAGATATTTCGGTGCGTGGTGACTGGGACTGGAAATAATGTATAATAGATAGTAAATAATAAATTTTGACGGATAAGGATGAATCTAATATGAATTTAAATCCTTCAACCCCTCAGCCATTATATATGCAAATAAGGCAAATGTTGAAGAATGATATTCAGAACGGTAAATATAAACCAGATGAACAGATCCCAACCGAAGCGGAGCTTTGTGAAACTTATAGCGTTAGTCGCATTACCATACGAAAAGCAATAGAGGAATTGGTGAAGGAAGGAACACTGACACGTATTCCGCGCAGAGGTACCTTTGTTGCATCTAATAAGTTCCATAATGAATTGTTATCCATAAGTGGATTCTCGGAGTTTAGTCATCAGCTTGGGATGATACCTAATTCCCGGATTTTAAGAAGTGAGGTCATACCAGCGCCAAAAGATGTTGCAGGTCATCTCCTCATTGAAGAAGGTAGCCCCGTTCTCGAACTTGAGAGACTCATGTATGTGAATGATCGTCCGCTTTTCTACGATACCGCTCATTATTCGTTAATTCGTTTTCCGGATTTAGAAAAGAAGATTGCAAGGGATGAATCAACTTATAAAATCCTTATGGAAGATTACCATACAGAAATAGTCAGTAACGATAAAATTATAGACGTGATTGGTGCTACAAAAAACTATGCTAAATTTTTAGAATGTGATATTGGCGCCAATTTATTTAGAATATTAAAGACCGCCTTCGATGCAAACGACCGGCCTGTGCATCTTTCAACGTTCATGTGCGAAACCAACAAGGTCAATCTGACTGTTCATCGGGCAAAATAGGTCATGCCAGTTTATTGGCATGACCTATTTTGGTGTATTACTCCTTCAACTCTCATCTTCCAATCTTTCTTCTTTGATCATTGCATATAAAATATCCTTACAATTAAAACATAAGATTTTTTTGTTATCTAACAGAATACCGTTCAGAAATCCAGCAGTACAATATACTTTACGTGCACAGCGAACACAATTGCCAACTAGTTCGTCCATCGATACATCCCCTTATTCAGGAATCGGATATTGTTTGGTTTTCTATTTTGAATAAAGGTAAAGGCCAAAATCTTGCATAACGGAAGTGTGCCCCATTTGCCGCAACATGGTAGCAATATTGCCACGATGATATGATCCGTGAGTGACAACGTGTAAAACCGATTCGGAAATGGAAGTTTCAAGCAACCCAGCATATGGGTTATCCACGACAATTACCTTATCCGTATCCTCCTCTGTACTCAGTATTTCTTTGTTTCTGTCGTATAAAGCTACAAATATTTTTTTCATTTCCTCAATACTTTTCTTTTCAACCTCTTCTCTTAATTGATTGGAACATGCCATTGCTTCATCCATACTTTTACCCGAGATAATGTCAAACCACGCATAATCTGTGAGATAAATGTGAGACAACACTTTTGAAACCGACGAAAAACCACTCTGAATTTCCTTATGGTAAATGTGCTGTGGAAGATCATTTAACCGATCGATGATGACTCCGTTTGCCCATGAGTGATAGTTATACATTTCTAATACTGGCTCGGGATGATTCATTAAAAAAACCCCCATATACACTAGTTTTTTCGTATTCAACAATTTATGCAGTAAAAACAAAAAAATACACGAATGTATAATTATTAATATACTGTTCTCTTATATATATAACAATTCCCCCTAACCGTTCGTACGCTCATCGCGAATTTCCAATGTATAAAAAAGAGGTTTTGAGATAATACGGACTACTTATCACTCTGATTAGAAAAATGAATAGTTAGTGGAGGTCACCTTAGAGTATAATTTCTTGCAGGAAAACAGCTCCTTATATCGAACTGATAGTAAAGGAGATGGTATTTTTATGAATCTGAGGATCAAATATAGGCTTTATATCCATGTAGACGGAAAACTTATTCCAGAACAGTATGACCGATACGAGATACTAAATGTCAGGGAAGGTATAGATCCAAATGATACTAAGGATTACCAAGAGCTCATTAGTAAATTGAGTAAGTCGATTAATCGACCACTAAGTGAATTTGAAATAAAAAACTATGAAACAATGTAAGTGCAGTTACGTATTCTAAAATTTTCTTCTTCATTAGAATGAAAATCAAAATATAAAAGTGAAAATATTTAAAGAGAACTAGTTTCAGTCTCATTTTTCTTCTTTACTAGTTTAAAATGTTGTAGGTATCTGAGTGAGCACCGCCTGATGTATCTCTAAAAATAACGGCGGTGGTATAGACTTGCTCCGGTAGAGGCCAAGGAGACACACATGATTGAAGTGCATGATATATAACGCCAATTAAGCGCGCCATTTTCTTGGAGCGCTTAATTGGCGTTTACTCATTTAAATCAGATATCCGTCGAAAATATTGTTTACGGCTTATTTATTGAGAAATTGTTTCTGATTTTTTGAATAGTCGTTGAAGCGCTTCATCCGAATGGGCTGGCATTTATATTTGTGAACAAAAAACCTCCTTATTAACCTTGACTTTGTAATATTTATTTCATATTATATTTTATAATGAAATGTTTATTTTAATAATTAGGGAATTCACTTTGGGTACAACCGGGGGTGAATGAGAAGCTTGGAATGATGGTTGGTGGAAGCAATTTCAAAGTGTATACCTTATCTTCTTTTATCTTCTTATGGTCGGGCTGGACCTGGTTGCTTAATCAATTGAGTATCTGGGTTTGGTCTGAAAAATATCCACATTTAATAGAAGTTTGATTAAATTGTAAAAAATATCTTCTATTATTTATCAATCCTTTCGCATGAAAGAAATCTATATAAAGGGGAAATTAATTATGATACTACACGAGAAGAATTCATTGTCAGAAAAAACGAAAAAATCAGCTGATTTATTTGAAAAAGCTTGTGACGTGATTCCGGGCGGTGTCACAGCACATATTAAATACTTTCCGCCACATCCATTAATGATGGAAAAAGGAAAAGGCAGTAAGTTATATGATGTAGATGGCAATGAATATATCGATTATTTATTATGTTATGGAGCTCTTATATCAGGTCATGGTCATCAACAAGTATTTGATGCTGTGACAAAACAAATGTTAGAGTCTGGAACTACCATATTCGGTACGCCTCACAAGATGGAAACAACAATGGCTGAAAAATTAGTAGGGTTATATCCTGGGATTGAAATGGTTCGTTATACGAATTCGGGCTTAGAAGCTACACTTCTTGCAATTCGTACGGCGGTGGCTTATACCGGAAAACCGAAATTGGCAAAGTTTGAAGGACATTATCATGGGGGATATGATCAAGTATTAGTGAGTGTTAACCCTGATATGGATCAGGCAGGTAACGCAACAGCTCCTAAAGCGGTAGGGGAATCAAGAGGAATACCAGATTACTATATTGAAAATACCGTCATTCTTCCATTCAATGATTTAGAATCTACCGAGAAGATCTTACGTTCACATGCACATGAATTAGCAGGTGTTATTTTAGAGCCAATTCAAGGAGGGTTCATACCTGCTGAACAAGAATTCATGGAAGGACTTCGTAGAATAACAGAAGAACTTAATATTGTGCTTATTTTCGATGAAGTAAAAACAGGTTTCAGGATATCAATTGGGGGAGCTCAAAAAGTATATGGCATTAAACCGGATATCACTACCTTAGGAAAAGTTCTGGGCGGCGGATTCCCAGTAGGGGCCATTGGAGGTAAAAAAGAAATAATGATGATTACCTCTGCTAGAGGCGGACGAGATATTTTAACAGCTGGAGCAGATAATGCAGATAAACAAAATCCGTTATATCATAGTGGAACATACAATGGTCATCCAACCATATTGGCTGCCGGTTTAGCAACTATTGACTTATTGGAACAAGAAGGAACAATGGAAGATTTGTTTGCTAAGACGCAATCTTTACGTAAGGAACTTGAGAATGTGTATAAAAAACATGGCTTAAACATGCAAACGGTCGGTATGGGCAGTATCTTTAACATTATCTTAGCCGAAGGCCCGATTAAAAATTATCGTGATATGAGCAGGGCAAATACGAAGTTAAGAAAAGAGATTGACTATGAGTTATTAAAATTAGGTATTTATACAAAGCCGCTAAATCGTTATTCGATGTCTGTTGTACACACGGAGGAAGATATTCTTCGAACTGTGGAAGCGCATGACGAAGCCATTGGGCGGATCCTGAAATAATTCAGCTTAACTGAGTGTCAGATGAGAAAGCAAAAGGCCCGATCAAAGCGATTTTAATTGATCTGGCCTTTTTTAATTCCACCATGGCACTTGCAATTAACTTGACAAAAAAGGATGAAAAAACCTATTGTTAAATTATAATCCTTCACAAAAAGGAAATAGATACTCCTACAATACATAAATATAATTAAAGGGGCGCTCTTTTTAATGTCAAACGTCTATCAAAACATCGCTGGACAAATAGGGGAAATGAGCAAGTCCCACGTGAAAATAGCTACATATATTTTAGAGAATCAAACGACCGTTCCTTTCTTTACAGTTGGGAAATTAGCAAAAATGGCAGGCGTCAGTGATGCCACTGTTGTACGGTTTGCAACCTCCCTTGGCTATACAGGCTATCCAGAGATGCAGCAGTATATGCAGAATTCCGTTAAGCAGCAGCTGACAACGACAGAACGATTGAAGATGTCCCAAAAAGTATACAATAAAGAGTCTTCAGGGGTATACGAAGTTTTCCAGGATGACATCGCAAACATAAAATCCACTATGGAGAAATTGGATGAAGATGCATTCCATGAAGCAGTGAAATGCTTATTACAAGCGAGACGAGTATATGTTATCGCAAACCGCAGTGCCACTTCCCTAGGCGTGTTTTTGGAATATTATCTTCAAATTGTTTTAAATAATGTGGAACTTCTGCAGTCATTGGAGAATTCATCGGAAAAGTTATATAATTTAGGTGAAAAAGATGTAGTGATTGGCGTCAGTTTTGCACGATATACGAAAAGCACAATTCAAATGTTTTCGTTTGCAAAGGAAAAAAATGCGACAACAATTGCCATTACTGATAATTTACTCTCACCGCTTATTCCTCATGCGGACATTCCGTTGACAGCATCCAGTCAGATGCCCAGCTTCATTGACTCTTTCGTTGCACCATTAAGCTTGATTAATGCTTTGATCATGTTTGTCGGAAAAGAGAAGCAGGAAGATATACACGATCGATTAGAAGTTTTGGAAGACATCTGGAGTCATTTTGATGTTTTTCAAAGAAAGAAAATGCAATAGAAAAAAAGCCTTACTCTTCCAATGTGGAAGAGTAAGGCTTTTTAATTTATCACATAATGATATTCCGCCATAGCTTATTTCAATGGAGGCAAATTACTGGATAGTTTACTTTTCTCCTCTGCGCTACTGATTTTCTTTTTTCCGAAAAAATGAGTCAACACAATGATTACCCCGGTTAGTAATAGTGTTGAATATAGTTGGCTTCTTGTAGAATCGATAAAAGCCATGGAAATTAAAATGATGGAAATCCCCAGGATCGTCGCATATGTCAAATATGGGAACAACCACATCTTCACTTTCAGAGCATCAGGATTCTCTTTTTCCAATCTATTTCTCATCCTTAACTGAGAAATGGAAATAACCAAATAAACTAGCAAGATAATCGCTCCTGAAGAGTTAACCAGAAAGAGAAAAACCAATTCAGGCGAAACATAACTCATCACCACAGCAATATAAGAAAATATGGTAGCTGCAAAAACAGCTCTGGCAGGTACGCCATTTTTATTCAACTTACTAAAATATTGTGGGGCATCCCCTTTTTTTGCTAAAGAGAAAAGCATTCGGGATGTTGTATATAATCCAGCATTTAGACATGATAAAACAGCAGTTAGTACGATGAAATTCATGAGGTGAGCTGCAAAAGGAATTCCTAGGTTTTCTAAAACGGCAACAAATGGACTTTGTAATACATTAGCAGAATTCCAAGGAAGTAATGTCACAACTACGGCTATTGAGCCTACATAAAAGATCAAGACACGCCAAATTGTACTATTAATGGCTTTAGAGACGGACTTAACAGGATCCTTTGATTCAGCTGCTGCAATGGTCGCTACTTCTGTACCGGCAAAAGAGAAAAATACAGTGATGACTCCAACGAAGACGGAACTTACACCATTAGGGAAAAATCCCCCGTTTTGCACAAGGTTAGATATTCCAACCGTCGATTCTCCAGAAAATCCGAATATATAAGATACCCCTAAAATTAAAAAGGCGATGATGCTCGCTACTTTAATCATGGCAAACCAATATTCAAATTCTCCAAAGGATTTCACTGAATAGATATTTGTTAAAGTCAAAGCGATTGTCAAGGCCAAAGCAAGAAACCATAAAGGAATACCTGGGTACCACATATTGATGATGGCTGCACCTGCAATGGCTTCAATGGCAATAACGACAACCCATTGAAACCAATAAAGCCACCCAACCGTAGTACCTGCCCAAGGGCCAATTGCGTCCCGGGCATATTCTGAAAATGAACCACTTGATGGATTGGAAGTGGCCATTTCACCGAGGCTCTTCATAATCAAGAACACTAATACACCGGCAATTACATAAGAGACCAAGATGCCAGGCCCGACCTTATGTATGGCAGCTCCACTACCTACAAAAAGACCTGCACCAATGACGCCTCCGATTGCAATCATTGACATGTGACGAGAACTGAGTGATTGTTCTAAATCATTCTGTTGTTTTTTCATGTAAGACCTCCCTGAAAAATGTTGTGTAAAAGCTTACAATTACCCTAACCGAAACTGGATTGATTATAGTTTACACAATTTTTAGATTTTTTGAAATAAAAAATTCAAATTTATATACAAAAAGAAATAATCATTGCTTAATTGAATGAAATAAAATATTATTAAATTAAACACAGATTTCTAAAAAATCTGATAATTTTCGTTTGCAGAAAAGGATGTGCTTTTGTTGATTAAGGTTGCTGCAGTTCAATTACAAGCTATCCCTGGTGAAAGGGATAAAAATATTAAAAATTGTATAGAAATGGTTGAAGAGTCGGCTAAACAGGGAGCTGAATTAATCGTATTACCTGAACTTTGGGTGAGTGGCTACTATTTATCGAAGGAGCAATTCGAATCGTTGCAAGAGGTTCCGGCTGGAGAAACCGTTACATTATTTCAAAAGCTCGCTAAAGAGTTAAAAGTAATACTCATCGTCCCTTTTGTTGAGGGAGAAAATGGAAACCTTTACATATCCTTAGCTGTAATCGAGTCAACAGGGGAAGTCATTGCCACTTATCGAAAATCATTTTTATGGGGAAGAGAGAAGGATATATTTACTCCTGGTGAGAAAGTCTATAATGCAATAGAAACATCGAAAGGGAAAATAGGTGTTCTTATTTGTGCAGATATTGAATTTCCTGAACCAAGCCGGATTCTAGCTCTTCAAGGTGCAGAACTTATTATTGTTCCTTCAGTGTGGAGTTACGGAGCTGAAACAAGATGGGATATTCAACTTCCGGCACGTGCACTCGATAATACGGTTTATATTCTTGGAGTAAACACGGTTAATGAGGGAAGTTGCGGAAAGAGTAAACTTGTTGCTCCGAACGGTGAGGTCCTATGTGAAGCTTCAAGAACAGAGCAGAGTATTCTAATTCATGATGTGGATTTTTCAATTATATCCGAGGTGCGAAATGAAGTTCCTTATCTGGAGGATTTAGACAAGAAATTGTGGCCGAATGAGTCGTTATTTGCATTGGAAAAATAGATTTTTTCAAAATTCATTAAACGAATCACGTGGGTCTATAACTAAAATCTTATAAAAGTTTATTAAAATCCATTTTTCATTATTAAATGATTAATGGATTTTTTGTTTTATTAGGAATTATAAGCAAAATAATTTTTGAACCATGAATCGGGTTTTTCGAATTATCATGCCCCTTCTAAAGGTCAATGTATTGATCCCTGTAAAACTACATTTATCACAATAATAATTATAAACCGGGGAAAAATTTCAGAAAATTATTGTTTTTCTGAAATATACACTTTATAATTTACCTAACAAACGTTAGGTGGGGATGAATTGAAAAAGCAAGAATTGATAGATGCAGCCCTTTTGCATTATTCACTACATGGATATCAAGGAGCTACCATGAAGAAAATCGCGGATGAAGTGGGAATAAAACCAGCATCCATTTATTTTTTTTATAAAAACAAAGAGGAATTATTTATCGCCGCTTTTCAACATTTACTTGATAACCATTTAGCCGAAATGAAACGAATTTTAGCTAAAACAAGTTCACGATCAGTTGATCGGATTTTTAGCGAAATGCTTCATGGGATCGTTAAGTATCACAAAAATGATGAGAGAGGGACTATGGCGTATATATCGTTAGTTACGTCACCCATTCCGGAAATCAAACTATATTTACAAAAGTATTTGTTGCATTTTAATGATTGGATGGCCAGTTCACTTGAGGATCTATTGAGGCAGAGGTATCCGAGCATTTCTTCAGACGAAGTGGACCAAATCATTAAGCAATTTGTTTTACTCGGGAATGGATTATTCTGGGGTATAAACTTGTATGAGGGACAAGATTTAATGGAACAAGTTCATATTGCAGATCGTTTCATCAGCTCCATGTTTAGTGATATAGAGAGGAAATATGTGAAGTCATAATTATGGCAGGAATGGATTAGTTGCTAAAAGGGGGTGATATAAATAATAAAATCATGACAAAGAAAAAATGGTTCAGCATGTCTATTAAAAACAAAGGAGTGTATTCCAATAAAAATTAAAGTGATCATGCCAGTTATATCGGATATTTTTAATGAAGAAATTAGAAAAGAGATTAAATCTTATGTTTCTGAAAGCACTGAAGTAGGAGTTTGCAACCTTGATTATGGACCTGAATCAATTGAAAGCGAATATGATGAAGCACTATGTATACCTAATTTCCTGGAAAAAGCAAAGCAGGCTGAAGAAGATGGGTATCAGGGTGTAATCAGTGATTGTTTTGGAGATCCAGGTGTGAAGCCTGCAAGAGAAATATTGGATATTCCCGTTGTTGGGCCGTGTGAGTCCTCCATGCTTGTTGCGAGCTCATTGGCAAAATCCTTTTCGATTGTAACGGTGCTGCCTAATGTTGTGCCCATGATTGAAAATATAAGTAAAACTCTAGGTGTGGATGGGAATGTCGCCTCCATTAGATATGTAAATATTCCTGTTCTGGAAGTTCAAGACAAGGAAAAGTTAAAAAGTGCGTTGTTTGAAGAAATGATAAAGGCGATTGAACATGACAATGCCCATGCTTTAGTGTTAGGGTGTACAGGCTTTATGGGTGTTGCAGCGGAGCTTCAGGAACGATTATCGCAAAAAGGTTATGATGTTCCGGTTATTGATCCCGCATTTGCAGCTACAAAGATGCTTGAAATTTTAATTGCTATGGGGGTTAAACAAAGCCGCTTGACCTACATGACTCCACCTTCTAAACAGAGAGTAAAAAGTTCATAAACATTTTTGAAGAAAAAGAAAACACCGAATCTTGTAAAGTGAATTAACGGAATATTCAGGATATTAAAGATTCAGGATAGCTTTAAAAAGGCAGGGAAATCTCCAAGTTGATCGATAAAGCTGAGGAGTAATTCATAGGGGGTGAGTTTATGGAAGATCATACAAAGTTGGGAGACGATTACTCTCTATCGAGAGTTCCACAAAATGCGAGATTGCCAATGTGGGATATCATGATTGTCAGAGTCGGTGCCCTTGCTACACTTTCTCAATTTATGCTAGGAGCGGCATTAGGATACGGAATGACTTTTTGGCAGGCGTTTTGGGCCATGATGTTTGGAAGTGTCATTTTACAAGTTATAAGTTTTCTAATCGGTTATGCCGGTGCACGTGAAGGGCTTTCAACTAGTCTATTGTCGCGTTGGACAGGATTCGGCAGGTATGGTTCGAGTATCATTGGCGCGGTCATTGCTTTTTGTACAATTGGCTGGTTTGGAGTGCAGAACACTGTTTTTGCTAATGGATTGGTCGAAGCCACCGACGGTAAATTGACCCTCCCAATTGCAGCTGCCATTACCGGATTAGGTGTAACTGTGCTGGTTATATTTGGTTTTAAGCTATTAAGCATGACAGCTAAAATTACCGTTCCTGCCTTTTTATTGGTGGTAGGGATTGGCATCTATCAAGTTCTTAGTGATCATTCCATTTTAAGTTTAATGGGAACGCCGCCTCCGGGAGAGAGTCTTTCTCTGGGAGTGGGTGCAACAATGGTTGCTGGAGGATTCATTATTGGTGCCGTAATCACACCTGACTTCAGTCGGTTTGCCCGAAATGGTAAGGATGTTTTTTGGATGACTACCATTGGTACGCTAGTGGGTGAACTAGGGGTGGGAATGATCGCTGTGTTAATGGCCCATGCAGCAAAAACGAGCGATGTCGTCAGCATCATGCTACAAACATCTGGCTGGCTTGGCGCTGCAGTTGTCGTTTTTTCCACAGTGAAAATTAATAACGTAAATTTATATTCCTCTTCTCTTGGCTTTACTAATATTTTCGATTCTGTTTTTAAGGTCAAGATGAATCGAGGACTCGTTACACTTGTAATTGGTGCTATCGGCACTTTGCTTTCCATTATGGGCATTCTTGATAGATTTGTAGACTTCCTTGTTTTACTTGGAATCATGATACCTCCAATAGCCGGAATTATGGTGGTTGATTACTTCGTGCTTAGAACGTATCGAAAAGCCCTTGATGAAAGCAGGGAAAAAGGAACATTGCCATCTGAGCCTGAAAAATTGAATCCAGTTACATTAGTTGCCTGGGCAGCAGGATTTGCAAGCGGCTATTTCATTACAGTTGGCATACCATCTATCAATTCCCTTCTAATAAGCGGCATTATCTATTACGCAGGTGTGTTATTCACAAAAGCCATCAAAGGGAAAAAAGAGAATAGGGATCATATCGCATCATAATTTTTGAAAATCGGGGGTTGTGAGAAAATGAGGAGATTAGGTAAACAGGAAATTGAAGATATAGCAGTAGGTGCGGCTTTACTCGGAACGGGTGGAGGAGGAGATCCTTACATTGGTAAACTAATGGCTTTACAGGCAATTGAAGAATACGGGGAAATCACATTGTTGGATGTGGATGAAGTTCCTGATGACGCACTAGTAGTTCCTTCCGCGATGATGGGAGCACCGACGGTAATGTTGGAAAAAGCTCCAAGTGGTGAAGAAGCAACAGCTGCTTTCAAAAACCTCGAAGCTTATTTAGGAAAAAAGATTTTTGCAACGATGCCGATTGAAGCAGGCGGAGTGAATTCGATGGTGCCACTTGCGCTTGCTGCCAAACTTGGCTTGCCTGTAGTGGATGTTGATGGAATGGGAAGAGCTTTCCCCGAATTGCAGATGGTCACTTTCTATTTGGATGGAATTGCAGCCACTCCGATGGTTCTTGCGGATGAAAAAGGCAATACGTCACTGCTCTCAACCATAAACAATGTCTGGACGGAAAGGATTGCCCGTGCCGCAACGATTGAAATGGGCGGTTCCACCATGACAGCCATCTATCCAATGACAGGAAAGAATATAAAGGAAAGTGGAATTAGAAATATACTAAGTTTAGAAGAACAAATCGGCAAGACAATAAGGCTTGCAAAGCAAAACAATGTTGATCCAATAAAAGAAGTGTTGAATAAGGCGGACGGGTTTGAATTGTTTCGTGGAAAAGTGAGTGATATCAACCGCAAGACAGAGGCGGGATTTGCTAGAGGTGTGGCAACATTCGAGGGAATCAATGAGTATAAGGGAGAAAAACTCGAGGTGCGATTCCAAAATGAACATTTAATTGCACAGACAGAGAAACGCTTGCTTTGTGTCACTCCAGATTTGATTGCCGTGCTTGATGCAGAAACAGGCTTGCCAATCACTACTGAAGGGATCAGATATGGAGCAAGATGCGTGGTGATCGGAATGCCATGCCATCCTAAGTGGCGAACGGAAAAGGGAATTGAAGCTGTAGGCCCAAGATACTTTGGCTATGAAGTTGGTTATGTACCTGTTGAAGAACTAGTGAAAAAAGGAGGGATAGCATAATGGGTGTTTATCGAATAGGAATTGATGTCGGGGGAACCCATACAGATGCAGTGCTTTTAGATCAATATAATCAGGTCATTTCGGAAACGAAATCGCATACAACGGAGGATGTTTCCATTGGCATCTATACAGCAATGAGAAAAATAATCGATGATGCAAAGGTTCCGGTGGAGCAAATTAAGTATGCAATGCTCGGTACGACCCATTGTACAAATGCTATCGTTGAACGAAAGAGATTAAACAAAATCGCAGCAATCCGTATTGGTGCACCGGCTACTTTAGCAGTTAAACCGCTGATCGGCGTACCTGAAGACCTCTGCGCAGTACTCGGAAAATACGTATACCTAATCCGCGGCGGACATGAATATGATGGCCGTGAGATTGTTGAATTAGATGAAGCCCGTTTGTATCAAATTGCAGAAGAAATCAATGGGAAAGTGGATTCCATCGCGATTACATCTGTCTTCTCACCTGTATCGCAAACACATGAACAAAGAGCAAGTGAAATTTTCAAAGAAGTGCTGGGAGAAGAAATTTCAATTTCTTTATCTTCAGAAATTGGTTCAGTCGGTTTACTGGAAAGGGAAAATGCGACGATTCTTAATGCTGCTGTCGTAAATGTCGCTAAAACGACTGCTGACGGATTCATCAATGCCCTGAAGAATGAAGGAATTGAGGCAAAAGTATTCTTTTGCCAAAACGATGGGACATTAATGTCAATTGAATATGCGGTTAAATACCCAATCTTCACTGTTGCTTGCGGTCCGACTAACTCATTAAGGGGAGCATCCTATTTGAGTGAGTTAACAGATGCAATCGTTGTTGATGTTGGGGGGACAACAACAGATATTGGTGTTCTAGTTCAATCGTTTCCAAGGGAATCTTCTTTGGCAGTAGAGATTGGAGGAGCCAGAACAAACTTCCGGATGCCTGATTTAATTTCGATTGGACTTGGCGGAGGGACAATAATCCGCATAGAAGATAATGGGGAGTTTACAATTGGACCCGACAGTGTCGGTTACCGACTGCCAGAAAAATCCTTGATTTTCGGAGGTGATACTTTAACGACAACTGATGTTGCTGTGGCTCTTGGTAAGGTGGAACTTGGGGATGCTTCAAAAGTGGCTCACCTTGATAAGGAATTATTAAATAGAGTCTATTTAAATATGGTCAATCTGGTCGAAGAAGCCATTGATAAGATGAAAACAAGTGCTGCACCAGTGCCTGTCATTCTCGTTGGAGGTGGAAGCATCCTTTTACCTGAGGAATTAAAAGGTGCATCTGAAGTCATACGCCCGTTACATTCAGGTGTAGCAAATGCCATTGGGTCGGCTATCTCACAGGTTAGCGGACAGATTGAAAAAGTATATGCACTAGCTGAAATAGGAAGGGAAACAGCATTGGAACAGGCAAAGGAAATAGCGATGTCAGAAGCGATCAGCGCCGGAGCCGATCCAGAAACGCTTGTTATTGTCGATATAGAAGATGTACCTTTAGCGTATATGCCTGGGAATGCAACCCGTATTCGTGTGAAAGCAGCTGGTGATTTAGCCCAGACTGAAATGAATGAACTGGTGTAGGCGTGGCAGGGGACTGTAGTTTAGCTATTTACTGTGCAGATGGAAGCTTTTCTTTTTTCAGTAAGTGGAAAAGGCGAGGCGCTATGCTAACACAGATAAATAAGCTTATACACTAACTTGTTTGCCGAATAACATTGAATATAAATGTTTTTGATTGGCGATAATTATATTATTGTACTACCCCCTAAGTGGTACTCCTCCATTGTTAAAAGCCCCTCTCTTAATCGAGGGGCTTTTTTTGTGTCGGGAATTGTTAAATGAATTTGTAGGAGCTTTTTGGACTGCATTTAGATTGAATTGGATTTTTTATACTTCTGTCCAACCAAAAATATCAGCGGTGAACCTATAATGCTTGGAAGAAACCAAAAAATTAATGGGTTCCATTCATTCAAGAAAGTTATATTGGGTACATTCACTACAAGAATGGCAGTACAAATGGCGATATAGGAACCGAGCATCCCGCTAATATGAGATGCGATCCAGTTTTTCCATTTCTTCTTACCAGCAAGATAGCCTATAAATGCGAAAGAATATGAAAATATCCCAATGAAAAATAAATATGCGCTGCTTTCCCAATTCAATATTGCCATTGTCAGGGATGTGACAAAGAGTACAACATATGCACTGTGATAAATTTCACCACAAATTGTATGCATACCTCTTTTTTTATTTGAAGACATAGCACCTATTCCACTAATAAGACATATGCCTCCAGCGAAAATATGAATGAATAGAATGATCTGAAAGATAAGCATCTTTCCTTTCGTTAAATAATCAATATCATAACGTAACAGATTAAATATTTATTTTATTATAATACAAATATTTACCAAAATATGAATGTAATTTTTGCAAAGAACAAAATCAATTTAGTTATGGAAGATGAGTTTCAAAATACAATGGAACATCCTTTGCAAAAAGGGTTCAGACGCTGTATTCGTGGCGGATAGTCGTCAGTGAATCTGGTTTTTTTATGAGTTGAAAGGGCATACCCACTCAAATAGGCAGTATGCGTCGTCCTTTTTAAGGATAAAGGAGGATTTTTCGTTTCATTTGAAGAATGTTTTGAGGAATGGGGGTGGATTATTTGCGACAACATATTGAACAGGACTTATCTAAAGATGATATTTTTAGAATGATTGTTAAGCACCTTGATGTATTTCCGTTGACTAGTCTAGAGGCTATTAGAGAAGTGATCAGAAGTTCATTAAAACAAAGAGGCTTGATAGGGGGGATGAATAAACAATCAGGAGCCGCTAATGTAGCATATAACCGGAAAATATCAAACCAGGATATCCAGTTATTAAATGATTGTATTTGTGACCTTCTATATAGCCGCATTATCCAACCTGGTATTAATGAAGTTAATCAGGATTTACCATGGATTTCTGTTTCTGATAAAGAGAAACTTAAAACATATCTAAAATGAAAAATATAGTATTTAATCTGAAAAAAAAACCTTTATCATTCATGAAATATTTTCTTCTTCTACTTAAGGGGCACCATTTCTGTAAAGAATAAGGTTAAAGCATGAACGCCCACTTAGAGGTCAGTTTTTTTTCATATTCTTAATATATCGCGGCCCAATCAAATTAATATTTGAGGCTGCTGAATTCGTAAAACTTCAACGTTAGTTCAAAATTAGCTGCTCCAATTTTCTTCTGTACGACATAATTTCCGTGCACGTTCTCAGATTCTAATAAAATTAAGTGACTCGAAAAGGTAACCCCCTTTTTGAGTCACTTAATTTTATTCACGAAAAGACGTTATAATGTTAAAAATCCAGTAAATTGTGGTCACTAAGCCATGAGCGGACACAATCAATAAACTTTTTAGTGGCTGGGGATAAATTAGGTTTTGTAGCAATACCTATAAAACGAAAAGACTCCTTTTCCAAATTAAGTATACGAACGTTTTTAGGGATTTGAGATAAAGTCATTTCTGGTCTTATACTGATTCCTAAATTATTTTGCACCATGGCCATAATGGCTTGATCATCTGATACCTCAAATTTCACATTCGGTTTAATATTATTTTCTCTAAAAATTTGATTTATTTCATTATCCCAACCTACTTTGGGCATAATCATAGCTTCTTCTTCTATTTGTTTAAAGGTTATTTTATCTTGATTATGAAGAGGATGCTGATCTGATAGAATACAAAGCAAGTTATCCTGTTTTAAGGGAAGAAATTCAATTGATTTCGAAGTAGGTAAAGTGAGAAAACCACAATCAATAACCCCGCTTAAAATCCACTGTTCTAAGGTAGAGTAATCACCTTCAAACAATTTCACGACGATGCCTGAATAATCATCTTGGAACTGTTTTATAATATAAGGCAACCATTGAATAGCAACACTCGAAAATGTACCTATTCTCACTACACCCACATCTAATCCGTTTATTGCTGATGCTTCTTGTTTCATTCTATCATTTAAGATTAAAATATCACGGATATATTCAAGCATACGTTCACCGTTATTTGTTAAATAAATCCCTGATCGATTTCTTGTGAGCAACGAGAAACCTAATTCATTTTCAAGACTATTAATTGCATGGCTGATGCCAGATTGTGATAATTTTAACATTTCTCCAGCCTTTGTAAGACTCCCTGATTCGACTACAGTGTGAAATACTTCAAATCTACTAAGTGTCATCTTTATCTCCTTATTCTATTAATTCACCTCATACATTACATTATAAACATTCATTTTAATAATGCAAAATATTGGGTTATACTAGAAATAATCCATATAATCGATCCTGCAACTTGAAGTAGCTTCATGCTAAGTTATACGGTCTCTATCTATATGATAAATACTATTTAGGAAAAATGAAAACGCTTTAGTTATAAGTGGACAGTAACAGCTTATTTAGTTTTTCATTCTATTTTTTTAAAGCGCTTTCTTTGCAGTTTTAAAATGTGTTTAACTATGTATTTAATATGTAGATGTGAGTTGTATGTGAGAATATGTGACATGTTTATTGGAGGGGATATAGTTTATGGATATAATAAATGTTTGAATAAATAAAAATCCAAAAAAGTATTTCTAAAAAAGTCCGAATTTTCAAATATCTTTAGGGAGTAATAGAATAATCCATTGTAATTAAGATAGCTCAGGATTTTATGAATTCACTGTATGTATATTAAAGTTTCTCTAAAACCGAATAAGGAGGAAGTTTCCCATGAATTTTGAAGTAGAAATATCGGTTCAAGAAATTTTACAGAATAAACATTTTGAACATGCAAAAGTAATCGCTGGAAAATCCGGACTATATCGGCAGGTCAGATGGGTCCATGTTCTGGAAGTGCCATCTATTGAAAATCTGTTAAATGGAAATGAACTTATTCTATCTACAGGGGTTGGATGGAATGAAGATAAAGAGGTTTTTGGTTCATTAGTTCAACAGTCTATTAATTCTAATGCTGCTGGCCTCTGTATAGAATTAGGATCTTATTTATCTAAGGTACCAAAAGCAATTATAGAATTAGCTGACTCTTGCGATTTTCCAATAATCGTTTTCTTCAAAAAAGTGAAATTCATTGATATTACCCAAGAGATACATAGTCTATTTATAAAAAAACATTATCTAACTCTTTCGGAATTGGAAGAATATTCGAGTAAATTGAATCAATTACTTCTTACTTCTAATCCACAAAAAAAAATCTTGCAACTTTTACATGAGCAATTAAAAGTTACAGTAGTGAACATTTCCAATCAAGGGGAAGTTCAAGTTATCTCTAAAAAGACAAAAGCAGAAC
Organism: Peribacillus simplex; assembly: GCF_900156045.1. Classification (GTDB taxonomy): domain Bacteria; phylum Bacillota; class Bacilli; order Bacillales; family DSM-1321; genus Peribacillus; species Peribacillus simplex_D. The sequence continues at coordinate 170,608 of NZ_FTMX01000004.1, forward strand.
AAAAGCAAATAATTCAATCTCTAAAAGATGATAAGTTATCCAATCATTTGAACATTGCTCACCAATCTGTACAGGCCCTAAATCAGACTTTTGCAGATTTGTTTATTATTTCGGAAAGGGAGGATATTACCGAATTTGAATCTCTAATTTTAGACCGAAGTTCTATAGCTCTAGCTCAAAGTCTTTTACGCGAACTATATTTTGAAGAACAAAGTAAGGCTAAAGAAGCTGAATGGGTCCGAACTTGGCTTGAAGGGGGGGAAAGTGATGAACAAATTCATAGATATCTTTCAGAACTTGAACCTAATCTCAAACCCAATGGATGTACTGTTTTACTCTGTAAAGTGGATAATCTGGAAAAAGTAATTTCAGAATTTACCTACTTAAAATTATATATTCGCTCTATTTTTGAACAAAGAGGTATCTTCCTTTTAGCTCATACTGAAAAAAATAAAATGATTTTTGTACTTCTTAATAACCGCAAAAATAGTGATTTCAAATGTAGAGTGCTAGAAGGAATAGAATGTTTGAAAAGATCTGATTTTATAAAAAAACAAAAATTCCTTGAATTTAGTGTAGGGAAATTTGTGAATAATTTAAGTCATGTTAACAATAGTTATCATACAGCAATCGAAACATTAAATATTCGAGAAAAAATACCAAATGAATTAAGCAGTTACTTTTATGAGGATTTATATATTTTCCGCATGATATTAGCCGCCCATGATCAAGGAATTCTTAACGACTTTATTGCAGATTATTTGGGTCCGGTTCTATCACAAGATCAGCAGAATAGCGGTGAGTTGCTAAAAACACTAAAAACATATTTACAATGCAAAGGTGCAAAAAAAGAAACAGCCGAACAGCTCCATATTGTTCGCCAGACCTTGTACCATCGCCTTGAAAAATTGTACGAATTAATCGGAAGAGATTTTATGGATTCCTATAAGCGTCAAGCGATTGAAGTAGCAATTTCTGCTTATGAATATCTTTCTACTTCTAAGCCGGAGTATGAATACTCTTCCTTGCCAAGGGCAGCTAATAGTTTGTACTAAAGAACTTTAGTTTTGACGGGGGAGAATTATATGGAGGAAGTTATAAACTGGCACAATGGCAATGGAGTTGTTTGGAGTTCAGCACTGGTTTAAATTTTCTTGTAATTAGGACTATTCTATTTAATAGCTACTCACTTCCTTCAAATAAGACATTTCAAGGACATGAGAAAGTTAATTTTTTAAGGTGGAAGTTCTGGTTAAGGGTTTTCTCCTTTCCAAGCATTAGCCATAGTAGGCAACATCTCTAATAAAGGGGAAGTTCAAGTTATCCCTTAAAAAAACAAAATCAATCTTTAAAAGATGATAAGATACCCAATCATTTAATCATTGCTCACCAATCTGTACAAGCTTTAAATGAGACATTTGCAGATTTGTTTATTATTTCGGAAAGGGAGATATTACCGAAATTTAAAGTAGGTAGCAACAATAGTATGGCTTGGTTTAAACAGAAACATACTTTTAAATTAAGCTTTAAGAGGAAGACACTATTGTCATCATCTCTTTAAAACCGTTGGCAAAAATGAGATTTCAGAAAAGGAATAAATGAATGAAGGGGCGGTTTTTAATGGAGACATTAGTAAATTGGTTGAATGGGTATATTTGGAGTCCGGTTTTGGTTTTTATCTTTCTGGGAATTGGATTAGTTTACTCAATTGCTACTCGTTTTCTTCAGTTGAGATACGTTAAGGAAATGGCTGTATTGGTGTTTGATAGCAAGAGTTCTTCTTCTGGAATTTCCTCTTTCCAAGCATTAGCTTTGTCACTAGGCAGTAGAGTAGGAGTAGGAACCATTGCAGGTGTAGCTACGGCTATTGCATATGGAGGACCAGGTGCAGTCTTTTGGATGTGGGTTACGTCTTTTCTTGGAGCCAGTACCTCATTTGTTGAAACAACCCTTGCTCAAGTATATAAAAGCAAACAAGATGGTGAATTTCGAGGAGGCCCCCCTTATTATATTGAAAAAGGTTTAGGAATAAAGTGGTTTGCCGTATTATTTGCCATTGTTACCATGATTGTGTCGGCAGTTCTGCTGCCGGGTGTACAGGTAAACGCTGTTTCTGCTGCAATGGATAATGCATTCGGCGTAGAACCTGTGGTAACTGGATCAATATTTGTTGTTGCTCTAGGTCTGGTTATTTTTGGTGGTATCAAACGAATTGCAACAGCTTCTGAGTTTTTGGTGCCTATTAAAACAATTGCTTATCTTGTTGTATGTTTTATAGTTTTGCTTGCCAACATCAATGAATTGCCTAGTGTAATTGCGCTCATCTTTAATAGTGCTTTTGGTATGGATGCTACCTTTGGTGGGATTATAGGTTCTGCAATCGTATGGGGGGTAAAAAGAGGGGTATACGCAAACGCAGCAGGAGTCGGTAGCGAAACGTTTGGACCTGCTTCTGCAGAAGTATCCCATCCTGCTAAACAAGGATTAGTCCAGGCCTTTTCTGTCTATATAGATACATTGATACTTTGTTCAGCAACTGCATTCATGATTCTTGTTACAGGAATGTATAATGTCGGAGCAGAAGGAAAACCATTAATTGTAAATAATATTGGTAACATTGAGCCAGGCGCAATTAATGCGCAACAAGCAGTAGAATCGGTATTACCAGGGTTCGGGTCACCATTTATTGCTATTTCCCTCACACTTTTTGCTTTTACTACTTTATTGTCATACTATTATACTGCAGAAACGAACCTTGCTTTTCTTAATCGTAATCGTAAGGTGAAAATGGTTTGGCCGAGCTATATTTTAAGAATTGGCATGGTGATTGCTGTCTTCTATAGTAGTGTGAAAACATCTGCTCTGGCATGGGCTCTAGGAGACACAGGCTTAGGAAGTATGGCCTGGTTAAACGTTATTGCTCTGCTTCTTCTCACAAAACCTGCACTCAAAATACTAAAGGACTATGAAAATCAGAAGAAAGAAGGAAAAAATCCTGTGTTCGATCCAGTAAAGATAGGATTTAAAAACGCTGATTATTGGGAGAGAGAGTCCGAAAAAAGAGAAAATTCTGAATTAATAGAAAGAAAAAATATACCTTCCTAAGAAAAAAGTGATTGATGTTGGGGTGGATATCGTTGATACGGCGATTTGATATCTTGCAGGATTAACTTCTCAACCAAGTGTACAAACACTCCAATATGCATTATACCAGACTGTGTATTTCGTATGTTTAATAGTGATATGTTTTCCGCTCATGCCGCTCTTTGTAAAGATATGGGCGAAAATTTAATAGGTATCTTATATATGTCGAAGTTTTATCCACGAAAGGGAGAAAATTCATATGAATGTTCGTGTTGTTGTTATTACAGGGGCTGGAAGTGGGTTAGGTGCTTCATTGGCAAAAAAATATTCTGATCTAGGCTGTCACGTGTGCTTGCTTGGACGAACCAAAACAAAACTTACTCGAACAGCTGAAACATTAAGTAACAATTATTCTATCTATGAAATAGATATTTCGTCTAAAAATGATGTAGTAAAAACCATGCAATTGATTAAAGAAGAAGTTGGACTAATTGATCTATTAATAAATAATGCAGGAGTTGGCTTCTTTGATTTGACGGAAAATTTAAGCGAAGAGTCTGTCCATCAAATGATTGATATTAACTTAAAAGGCACTATCTTTTGTACTCAAGAAGTATTAAACGACATGAAAAAGAGAAATCAGGGTTGTATTGTCAACATCGTATCTCTATCAGGTAAGAGAGGGAAAATTAATGAGTCTGTTTATAGTGCGAGTAAATTTGGCGCAAGAGGGTTTACTGAAAATCTAGCCATTGAACTCGAGGATACTGGGATCAGGGTATTTGGAGCTTATATGGGGAACATGAAAACTGAATTATGGGAGGGGGCTAGAATAGAGGAAACGTATATGGAACCAGATGATGTTGCTGATATCATCATGGAAAGTATCAAACCGCGAAAAAACGTATTAGTTGAAGAAGTGGTTATTAAAGACAATAAATATAAGAATTAACAAAATAAGGTGTTTATACAAAGTCATATTAGTTAGAGTCTATTTAAAATTAATAAAGATAAAAAATACTTACATTTTAGGAGTGTTGAATTTGAGACTTAAAGATAAAGTGGCGTTAGTGACGGGTGCAGGATCTGGTATGGGAGCTGCGATTGCACAAAGATACCTTAAAGAAGGCGCACAGGTTGTTTTTGCAGATATAAATATAGAATCAGCGCAAAGAGCAGCTCAAGAATCAGGAGCGTCAGAGGATATGTGGCTTGCCACATACATCAATGTTGGCAGCCAAGTCGATGTGAAAAATTGCGTAGAACAAACAGTTCAAAAATTTGGCAAGTTAGATATTCTCGTGGCAAACGCAGGAATTACGATACGGAAACCTTTTCTTGAATTAACCGAAGAAGATTACGACCGTGTTATGCAAGTTAATGCTAAAGGAGTATTTCTTTGCAGCCAAGAAGCTGCTCGTGTTATGTCTACTCAAGGAGGTGGCGCTATTATACATATCTCTTCTACTACTTCTATCCTTGCAGAACCAAATACTGTAGAATATGGTGCTTCCAAAGGAGCGGTTGCTGCTATGACACGTCATATGGCATCTGATCTTGGAGGGATGAAAATCCGAGTGAACGCCATTGCACCAGGAACTATTCGGACCAATTTGACCGGGGCACGGCTCGCAGATCAAGGGGTAATGGAACGTGAAAGTAGTCTAACCATGCTTAACCGGGTTGGTGAGACTGGAGATATTGTAGGTCCAGCTGTTTTTCTGGCCTCAGACGAATCTTCCTTCATCACTGGGACTCATATTTTCGTAGATGGAGGTTACTCAGTGAAATAATTATGTGATTAGAAGCTATATGCAAATTCAAGGCAAGTTCGGACTATGAGAGTGTTGTCAATCCAAAGGTGTAATGTGTTTATGAATATGTCTCTGAGTTAATATATTCTTCTTTATATTTCTATATTATAAAATTTGTACTGAAACCCTTAAAACAGGTTACTCAATTTATCGACAAATGGAGTTCGGATGGTCTCTCAAATCATGATTTTAAAACAAGACTAGGTTATACATAATGGTTTTTTACTGACTTTTGAAACCCTTATTGATTTAAGAGATTTGCCACCGAACATCGTTAGAAGCTTGCGGTGAGGAGGATTGGCAGACAGTCGGCGAAATGGAAGTGTTTCTGAAGACAACTGAACGTTTTTCAAAGAAATTAACTGAAGGCAACTCGATTTCCTCGAATTTGTCTTCAGTCTTGAAACCCATAATACGGGTTTCTTTTTTTTATACAGGACAACTTGTAAATAATTTATTTTCATGTGCAGAAAAAAGTTGCAGAATATTTTACATCTTGTCTAATGGTGTGGATTTAGAGAGCTAATATAATAAGCTCTAAGGATGGCTAAACTTTTACATATAGGGGGATTTAAAGTGGAATTAACAAAGGAAGTTCAAATACTAAAGAACTATATCGGCGGAGAATGGGTAGAATCTGCAAGTGCGCAAATTGAGGAGGTTCCAAACCCAGCAACTGGAGAAATCATTGCTCGTATACCAATTTCTACTCGTGAAGATTTAGACCAAGCGGTTGTGGCTGCAAAGGAAGCCTTTAAAAAATGGAGAAAAGTGGCTGTACCTCGACGGGCACGCATTTTATTCCGCTATCAGCAACTGTTGATTGAAAACTGGGAAGAGCTGGCCAAGATTGTTACATTAGAAAATGGAAAAAGCTATAACGAAGCTTATGGAGAAGTTCAAAGAGGGATTGAGTGTGTAGAATTTGCGGCAAGTGTGCCAACTTTAATGATGGGGGAACAACTTCCTGATATTGCAACAGGTGTCGAGTCAGGCATGTATCGTTATCCAATTGGAGTTATTGGTGGTATTACTCCTTTTAATTTCCCTATGATGGTTCCGTGCTGGATGTACCCGCTGGCCATTGCATGCGGAAACACGTTTGTATTAAAGCCATCAGAAAGAACACCTTTGCTGGCTAACCGTTTAGCTGAACTTTTTAAAGAAGCAGGTCTTCCAGATGGCGTATTAAATATTGTCCATGGTGCACATGACGTTGTTAATGGCATTCTAGACAATGAGGATGTAAAGGCTGTATCTTTTGTGGGCTCTCAACCTGTGGCTGAGTATATATACAAAACAGCAGCAGCTAATGGCAAACGTGTTCAAGCTCTTGCTGGAGCAAAAAATCATTCGATTGTCATGCCAGATGCAGATTTGGACAATGCCGTAACCAATATTACAGGTGCTGCCTTTGGATCTGCAGGTGAACGCTGTATGGCTGCTGCCGTCGTTGTTGCAGTTGGAGACGTAGCAGAAGAATTAATCAATCGGCTTAAAAAAGCAGCTGATGAAATCAAAATAGGAAACGGGATGGATGAAGGTGTATTCCTTGGGCCAGTTATCCGTGATTCACATAAAGATCGCACCATTAGTTATATAGAAAGTGGCGAAGCTGAAGGCGCTTCCTTAATCCGAGATGGAAGAAATGATGCAGTAGATGAGCAAGGCTACTTTGTTGGACCGACAATCTTTGATCATGTGCAGCCTAAAATGAAAATCTGGCAGGATGAAATTTTTGCTCCTGTATTATCGGTTGTACGAGTGGAAAGTTTGGAAGAAGCAATTGAACTTACAAACAAGTCTGAATTCGCAAATGGTGCATGTCTATATACAGACAGTGCGAAAGCGATTCGTGAATTCCGTGAAGAAATAGATGCTGGCATGCTTGGTGTTAATCTTGGAGTCCCTGCTCCCATGGCTTTCTTCCCATTTTCAGGTTACAAGAAATCCTTCTACGGTGATCTTCATGCAAATGGAAAAGATGGGGTAAACTTCTATACTCGTAAAAAGATGCTTACTGCCCGATATTAAAAAATAAATATAGATTCAGTCGTATATGGGGGTTGATTATTGTGAAAACAACAGAGCTTACGAAGAGTTTACAAGCAACAGATGAAAAGTACTTATGGCATGCAATGAGAGGTGCAACTGTAAATCCATCAAATTTAATTATTACAAAAGCAGAAGGTGCATGGGTGACTGATATTGATGGAAAACGTTATTTGGACGGAATGTCAGGTCTTTGGTGTGTGAATGTTGGATACGGTAGAAAAGAGCTTGCGAAAGCCGCCTTTGAACAGCTTGAAGAAATGCCATATTTCCCTTTAACGCAAAGTCATGTCCCAGCCATTAAATTGGCCAAAAAGTTGAATGAATGGCTTGGTGATGATTACGTTATTTTCTTTTCTAATAGTGGATCGGAAGCGAATGAAACTGCATTTAAAATCGCTCGTCAGTATCACCAACAAAAAGGGGATAATGGACGCTATAAATTTATCTCACGCTATCGTGCTTACCACGGTAATTCAATGGGGGCTCTCGCAGCAACAGGTCAAGCACTACGTAAGTACAAATATGAGCCATTAGGGCAAGGCTTTTTACATGTAGCACCGCCTGATACATACCGAAATCCCGATGATGTTCATACCCTTTCGAGTGCTGATGAAATTGATCGTGTTATGACATGGGAGTTAAGCCAGACGGTAGCTGGTGTGATTATGGAACCGATCATTACGGGGGGCGGGATTTTGATGCCTCCTGATGGATATATGGAAAAGGTGAAAGAAATTTGTGGGAAGCACGGTGCGTTACTTATTTGTGATGAAGTAATATGTGGATTTGGCCGGACAGGGAAACCGTTTGGGTTTATGAACTATGGAGTCCAACCAGATATTATTACAATGGCAAAGGGGCTTACAAGTGCTTATCTTCCTTTGTCTGCTACAGCAGTCAGAAGAGAAATTTATGAGGCTTTCACAGGTAGTGAAGATTATGACCGGTTCCGCCATGTCAATACATTTGGAGGAAATCCTGCTGCTTGCGCTCTAGCTTTGAAGAATTTAGAGATTATGGAAGACGAAAAGCTCATTGAACGTTCCAGAGAGTTGGGTGAACGGCTGTTACGTGAGCTGGAAGATGTAAAAGAGCATCCAAACGTAGGAGATGTTCGCGGAAAAGGTCTTCTTTTAGGTATAGAACTAGTCGTAGATAAGCAAACAAAGGAACCAGTTGGGATTAAAAAGGTGAACAAAGTGATTAACTTTTGTAAAGAAAAGGGTCTTATTATTGGTAGAAATGGTGACACCGTTGCAGGTTATGATAACGTTTTGCAACTATCTCCTCCATTAAGTATTACAGAAGAGGATTTTACTTTTATTGTTAAGACATTAAAGGAAAGCATATTTCAATTGTAGTAACTTTGTCATAAATCAATTTTAACTAACAGACTTTGATAAAAAATATCTTATTTTAATGTTGTGTAAGAAACAGAATTGAAGTAGATTAAAAGCCTTTTAAATCAAATTTTTATAAAAAGGTGGGGCTTGCCCCATCTTTTTTATTTCTAAACAATAAGGAATTTGAGGGTAGGGGGAGAACTTTGATAGTCAAACATATACTGGTAGGCCAGCTTCAGCCACTTTTGGACTAAATGGACCGTAGTGTGAAAGTGTAATTAAAGATTGAAAGTATCAAAACGACTAATGAAATAAGTCTTAAGGTGACATCAACTCAACAATATAAACTCTATTAGTGCTCTATGCCCGGAATTGTTGTCAAAAATATAAGAAAATGGAATTAAAATAAAAGAGGTTTTTCTATGGAGATAAGTGACATATATTATGGCGGTTTTTCTTTGTTTAGGGGCTATTGATAAATGTATGGGGTAAATTATTTCAAAATTATTAATATTTTATTATTTAATTGATGAGTAATGAAATATTTAAATGCATAATCTTGTGGTAACTACTATATTACAAAACACGAGATTTAATAATAAATTGTTGAGATAAATTAACTGCAATATTTTCATGGTGGATGAGAAGTGAGTAAATTAAATGTTGGAAATATAGGGAGTAATACCTTTCAATAAAAGCTTTCCTTCTTCATTAAGCCGAGAGAACAAAAGTTAGATAAGCCAGAACAGAAACATCATTAGAAAGCCGGTATTTGGAAGAAGAAACTCTTTATAATACTCTGATGATCTCTCATAAGACAAAGGCAAAAATGAGAAATCAGAAGGGAAACTGCAACTGGATGAGAGGGGTATTCATTATGGGGACATTAGTAGACTGGTTGAATGGCTATGTTTGGAGTCCAGTATTAGTCTATACTTTTTTAGGTTTAGGATTGTTTTACTCAATTTCTACTCGTTTTCTCCAGTTCCGACTTGTTAAAGATATGATAAAACTTATTTTTGAAAGTAAAAGCTCTGAAGCTGGAGTATCTTCTTTTCAAGCATTAGCTTTATCATTATCTAGTAGAGTAGGGGTAGGAACGATTGCAGGAGTAGCTACAGCAATCGCTTACGGTGGACCGGGTGCCGTATTCTGGATGTGGTTTATGACATTTTTGGGTGCATGTACTGCATTTATTGAAACAACCCTTGCACAAGTGTACAAAAGAAAACTAGATGGAGAGTTTCGTGGTGGGACACCTTACTATATTGAAAAAGGATTAAAAATAAAGTGGTTGGCAGTTTTATTTGCTGTGATAACAATGATTGTTTCATCAGTTTTGATACCTGGTGTTCAAGCGAACGCTGTTTCATCTGCAATGAATACTGCATTTGGGATAGAACCTTTAGTCACAGGAATTGTATTTGTTGTTGGACTAGCAGCCATTATTTTTGGTGGTGTGAAACGTATCGCTAAAACTGCTGAGATTGTTGTTCCATTTATGGCCATTGCCTACATTTTAATTTGCGTGATTGTATTAATTAAAAATGTTGCTCAAATCCCTGATGTAGTAACCTTGATTTTTACGAGCGCCTTTGGGACAAATGCTGCATTTGGTGGAATTATTGGTTCAGCTATCACATGGGGAGTAAAGCGAGGTGCTTTTGCGAATGCTGCTGGATTTGGCAGTGAAACATTTTATCCTGCTGCTACAGAGGTATCTCATCCGGCAAAACAAGGGTTAGTTCAGGCTTTTTCAGTCTATATTGATTCATTAGTAATTTGTTCAGCAACAGCATTCATGATACTAGTTACAGGTATGTATAATGTGACACCAGAAGGAAGAGCACCAATGGTAAATAATCTAGGGGATCTAGAACCCGGTCCAATCTATACGCAAAAAGCAGTAGAATCTGTAATGCCAGGCTTTGGAGCTCCTTTCGTTGCCATTGCAATTTTGTTCTTTGCTTTTACTACTCTCATGACTTATTTCTATATGGCGGATACAAACCTTGCATTTCTTAATCGGAAACGAAAAGTGAAGTTAGTTTGGCCAAAACATGTTCTAAGGGTTGCCCTATTGATCACTGTTTTTTATTGTAGTATAAATACATCGACACTAGCATGGGCATTGGGTGATCTCGGTTTCGGGGTGATGGCCTGGTTAAATCTTATAACCCTCATAATTCTTACAAAGCCCGCCATAAAAGTTCTAAAAGATTATGAAAGACAGAAGAAAGAGGGGAAAGATCCTTTATTTGATCCAATAAGGATAGGTGTTTCAAATGCTGATTTTTGGGAGAAGGAATATCAGGAAATAGACTCCCCAGAAAAAAAAGAGCAAAAAACTATGTCTTCCTAAAAAAAGACACTTTAACTTATGCCTAGTATGTAGCTAAAATGCTTTGATGAATAACTAAAAATTCAGTAATAAAGCAGCGGATATAGATTCTCTTGATGAATATGTAACAACTTTAAGCAACCATTCCTTAATTCTCAATAGAATATGGTTGCTTTTTTTTATTAGGTTTAAAGTGGTCTGATTATACTTTTGTGTAATTTGAGGTTGTGTTGCGATATGTGTCAAATGAGAGAATAGCTATTTTTTACACAGTGTCCAATGGAAACAAAAGTAATATATCTTATCTTTAGATTAATCACATATTAAAAGTTCAATGAACTTAAAATTAGTGAATTCATAATTACGTTGAAGAGGTGAGTGTAATGAATTTAGTTATAAATGAACTTCAATCAGCTTTAGTCAACACTGATATTACTCAAAAAATGTATATCAACGGTGAGTGGGTGTTAAGTGAAGCCAATCAAACAAGAGACATCATTAATCCTGCAAATGGAGAGGTAATTGGAACAGTTACTGAGGGATCAACAGAAGATGCAAAAAAGGCAATTGAAGCTGCGCGAAAGGCATTTTATGTAAATGGATGGATGAATAGCAGAGCTAGACATCGTTCAGAACTCCTTCTGCAAATTTCAAATAAACTAGAAGAAAGAAAAGCAGAATTTGCTTATTTGGATACATTGAATAACGGAAAAACATTAAGAGAGTCATTGGGTGATGTTGAAGATGCAGTAAACCAATTACGTTATTATGCAGGGTTAGCAACGAAACCTCATGGTCAGACATATGATGTTCCGGATGATATTCAAGCAATGGTTGTACGTGAGCCAATCGGAGTTGTAGGAATAATCGTTCCGTGGAACTATCCATTAGTAATGGCAAATCAAAAAATTGCTGCTGCCCTAGCTGCAGGTTGTGCAATAGTAGTCAAACCAGCACAACAGACACCACTTTCTGTCATTCGCCTATTTGAAATAATAGAAGAAGTAGGATTTCCGCCAGGTGTCGTTAACTTAGTGTTGGGTGCTGGAAGTAAAGTTGGAGCCGAGTTAGTTTCTAATCCTGATGTAGATAAAATTTCCTTTACTGGCGGTACCGATACAGGTATTAAGTTAATGAAATCAGCGGCAGATACCGTTAAAAAAATTAGTTTAGAATTAGGTGGAAAATCTCCTAACATCGTTTTTGCTGATGCAGATTTTGAAACAGCAGTTGATTATGCATTATATGCTATTTTTGCAAATCAAGGCCAAGTGTGTTCGGCAGGTTCAAGGTTATTACTGGAAGAAAGCCTCTATGAAAAGTTTGTGCCTGAACTAGTGAAACGTGCGAATAAGATTAAGGTAGGTCCAGGATGGATAGACGGAATTGAAATGGGACCACTGGTTTCAGAGGCCCATATGAACACTGTGCTTGATTATATTGAGATTGGAAAAAATGAAGGAGCCACCTTGCTTTGTGGAGGAGACCGAATTGTCGAGGGTGATTATGGAAAAGGTTATTTTGTTAATCCTACAATCTTTGGCGATACGACTCCTAGTATGAGAATTGTACAGGAAGAGATTTTTGGTCCTGTTTTGGTGATTCAAACGTTCAAAACAGAAGAGGAAGCCATTGAATTAGCGAATGGTACTGCCTTTGGATTGGCAGGTGCTGTTTTCTCAAATGACGGCGCTAAAGCACAGCGTGTGATTCGCCAATTACGTGCAGGGATTACTTGGATCAATACGTATCATCCAACATTTAATGAAGCTCCTTGGGGCGGATACAAGCAAAGTGGAATCGGAAGAGATCTGGGAACATATGGTTTTGACGAGTATCTAGAAACGAAGCAAATTAACATAAATCTTAAAGTAGAACCATCAGGATTTTTTGAAGGAAACTAATCGTAGGGAAACTATTTATTTAGAGGGGATTACAAATGAGAAGTTTCGACGTCATTGTCATTGGAGCAGGTGTAATCGGATCTAGCGTTGCATATCATCTGACAAAAAAGGGTCTTAAGGTTGCATTAATTGAAAAGGGCGGCGTTGCCTCGGGTACATCCAGTAGATGTGACGCAGTTGCATTAATTTGTGATAAAAAACCTGGTATTGATACCGAAATAGGGTATGCAAGTATTCAACTCTTCAAACAATTAGCCAAAGAATTTTCAGTGGATTTCGAATTTGCCTCACGAGGAAGTCTATATGTTTGTGAAACAGAAAAAGAGCTTGAAATTGCTAGGGGATATGTTTCTCAACAAGCTAAAGATGGTTATGATATGCGCATGGTTGATAGACATGAATTGCAGGAAATTGAACCATATTTGGCTGATGATTTAGCTGGTGGGATTTGGACAGAAGTAGATTCTTCCATGAACCCATATAAATTATGTTATGCGTTTGTTGAAGAAGGAAAAAAGTTAGGGTTGGAAGTTTATGACTATCATTCTGTTCAGAGTATTTCACTGGATACCAAAGGGCGAGTTGAACGTGTAGTGACAGACCGGGGCACGTTTAAAACAAAAAGGATTGTAAACTGTGCCGGTGTATGGTCACCTAAGATAGCAGAAATGGTAGGGATTCACATACCGATCAAGCCAAGAAAAGGAATGGTATTAATCTCTGAAAAAACGCCATTCAAAGTAGCCAGTCAAAAAGTTCATGAATTTGGATACATGTTATCCAAATTTGAAGATATTCAGTATAAAAGAAATGTAAGTGAATTAGTAGAAAAACATAATGTAGCTTTTACAATTGAACCTACTGATGCCAATAATTTCTTGGTGGGAGGGCATCGGGCCTTTACAGGATATGATGTTAGTTCTGAAGTTGAAGTTATGCACGCAATAGCAGAGAGGGCAATTCGGTTCTTGCCTATCTTAAAAGAAATTAACTGTATAAGAGCTTACGCAGGAGTAAGACCTTGGGTTGAAGATCACCTTCCTATTGTATCAGAAGTAGAAGAAGTCCCAGGGTTCTTTATTGCCAGCGGACATGAGGGGGACGGCATCAGCATGGCTCCTATTACAGGAAGAATGGTGACGCAGCTTATTGCGGGTGAGCCAACAGATTTTAATATTGATAAACTAAATTATTCTAGATATAAGAAAAAACAAGCTGTTAATGGCTGAAACTTATGAATGTAATTAAAAATTAAAATAATAGGGTTAATAATAGGAGGAATAAATTATGAGTATTGCACCAAAAGGGATTTTTGTACCATTAATTACACCATTCAATGAGGATGAAACAATAGATTTTCCGTCTTATAAGAAAGTAATCGACTTTCAAGTAGAAAATGGAGTCCATGGTCTTCTGGTTGGAGGCACAACAGGAGAATATCATGTTATGTCATTAGAGGAACGTAAAAGCTTAATCAAGGCGGGGTGTGAATATGCTGCAGGACGAGTGCTTGTTATGGCAGGTGTTGGATGCTCAACGGCCCAGGAGACAATCGAACTTGCCAATTATGCTGCAGAATGTGGCGCTAAATGGGGGCTGGCTCTGCCTCCGTATTATCATAAGACAAGTGAAGAAGGCATTCTTGAATTCTTCAAAGAAATAGCTGCAAAATCAAATGTCGGAATCGTCATCTACAATTATCCAGGAGCAACTGGTGTTACCATTTCACCTGAAATGATTTATGAATTGAGCCAGGAAGAAAACATTGTAAGTGTCAAAGAGTCTGCAGATTTTGGTCACTTATGTGAAGTTGTGTCTTTGACGAAGGATGTTGAAAACTTTACTGTATTTACCGGTGAAGAACACTTTATTCTTCCTACTTTCTCTATTGGAGGACAGGGTGCTTTTGGAATCCTCGTCAACCTGCTTCCTAAGGAACTGGTTGAGCTATACGAGCTGGTCGTTGAGAAGAGCGATATAAATGCTGCACGTGATTTGAATCGAAAATTATCAAGTATCTATGGCTTAATGGAGGCGGAAGGCAATCCATATCCTGGTCCGGTAAAAGCAGGCATGGACTTGATCGGCCTGAAAGGCGGAAAAGTGAGAAAGCCTTTAACACAGCCTACTGACGAGATAAAAGCAAAACTTAATGAGGAACTGGTCAAGTTAGGATATGAGGTTAAATCACTGACAAAAGCGTAATTTGAATAGAATAAGATTAAGAGTTTCAGAGAATACACATTTGTATTCTCTGAAACTAGAAGGAGGGTCCTTCATTGACCACCAAATCATTGAACGATGAACGGGAATATGGCTATTTGGAAAAGGAAATCCAGATTATCACCATGAAAAAAGGGCAATATGTAGCGGGCTATTCCGTTGGCATTCTTTATTTAGATGACTGCTGGTATCCGGTTTTACCGGGAAACGTTGCTAACCTTTCCACTTACGACTTCCCAGTACAGCTAAAAGTAGTGCCCAACTGTAACCAGGAAAGAATCCATGCAGGCGATCCTACACTGCTGGATGACATAATAAAAGCAGCCAAGCAATTTGAAGCAGAGGGAGCACGCGCCATATGTGCAGCATGCGGATTTTTTGGGAATTTTCAAGATAAAGTAGCGGCAGCTGTTGATATCCCTGTTTATCTTTCAAGTGTTGTTCAAGTACCTTGGATCAAAACAGGCTTGAAGCCGAGCCAGAAAGTAGGCATGCTTACAGCAGACGCTCATGGAATTACGCCCGAGTTATTCAAAAGCTGCGGGGTAGATAATCCGGATATGTGTGTAGTAAAGGATTTGGGAAAACTGCCGGAATTTTCAGCGATTATCGAAAGCAGAGGATCTTTTGATAATGAAAAAGTGAGAAAAGAGGTAGTGGATGCAGCTGTACAAATGGTGAATGAAAATCCTGATATTGGTGCCATCCTGCTTGAATGCAGTGATTTGCCACCATATGCAGCTGATATTCAAAGAGCAGTGAAGCTTCCAGTATTTGATTTTATTACGATGATCAGATGGGCTCATTTTGCGACCAGCCAAAAACCATATAACGGCTTTATCTAAAACATAAAGATAAAACAAGATAAACGTAGCATGCAAATCTGTAAACACCCCAGCTTTTCAACATATCTTCTGATGTGCTGCTCTATACTGTACGTATGAGACATCTAACGTTCTCTTCTGCGTAAAAATAGTTGGTTGCGCATCTATTTTTATACAAGAAGAATGTTGATGTCTTTTCTTCTAAGGAATTGAATCCTTATAAGGAATTACTAGAACACTTTGATAGAAATTGCAGTTTCTAACACAATTCAAAAAAACTTAAAAAATAAACTAGCTATTTTGAAAGTAGTGGAGGTGCATTCAATGAATGAAAAACAAACAATAGTATGTAGATGCGAAGAAATCACTATGAATGAAATAAAAGAAACCATTGAACAGTTTCATTGTTCCTCACGTGAAGTGAAATTGCGAACACGTGCAGGAATGGGCTCTTGTGGAGGGCGTACTTGCCGCACCGTAATTGATCGATTAGTAGAACAGCTGGGAGGAACAGCTATTTCTAATGAAGTGCCACTTAGCTACCGTCCTCCTGTACGGCCTATTACATTCGGGGTTTTAGGAGGAGAAAAAGAATGAATTCTATGAGAGTGGAACATCATCCTGTTCTAGGGGATCTTAACAATCAAAAAGAAATTAAGATTTACTTTGATGGTCAACAATATACGGCTCGCGAAGGTGATACAATTGCCTCTGCCTTGCTCGCATCTGGAATTCGAACGCTTCGCCTTCATGAAGACAAAGCAACGCCACGTGGGATTTACTGCAATATCGGCCACTGTTTTGAATGTCGAGTAAGGGTGAATGGGAAAAATACAGTTCGTGCTTGTTTAACGCCAGTAGAAAACAAGATGCATATTGAATCAGGCAAAGCTCTTCCTGCCTCTTTATTAAAAGGAGGTACATTATGATTGACGTAGTTGTTGTAGGCGCAGGCCCCGCTGGGCTAAGCGCAGCTATTGGAGCTGCAGAACATGGGTTACAAGTATGCGTGGTTGATGAGTTTCTAAAGCCTGGAGGTCGTTTATTAGGGCAATTGCATGAAGAGCCTGATGGGAAATGGGTGAACGGTATCGAAGAAGCCCAAAAACTTTATAATCAAGCCATTGAGCTGGGCGTGGATATCCGCTGCGGTATCTCTGTGTATGATTTAAGAAAATTAGAAAGCAGCTGGTGTGTATATACCACTGATGACATGATCGAGTCTAAATGCCTTTTGCTTGCTACTGGTGCATCAGAAACTCCGATCCCTATTCCAGGGTGGACGCTTCCAGGTGTAATGTCGATTGGAGCAGCCCAGGTAATGGGAAATGTGCATCGTGTGAAGCCCGGGGAAAAAGGCATTATCATCGGTGTGAATGTGCTTTCGGTTGCCATCGCAAGAGAATTGCAGCTATGTGGAGTCCATGTTGAAAGTATTTTACTTCCGCAGCCAGGACTTTTGGCTGGAAGTGCCGGCAATCCAGAAAAAATGATGGAATCCCTTCTGAGATTGTCTCATCTGGCTCCTTCCCCTTTAATACGGATGGGAGGAAAATGGGTAAGTCCAAAATTGGGTGCGCGTTTGTTTCCGAAAAATGGATTCAAAATGTGGGGTATTCCGATTCAGCTGCGTAAAGCGGCTCTTGAAATCTTAGGGGACAATCAAGTGGAGGGTGTTCGAATGGCTGAAGTTTCTGCTAGCGGGGAAGTGTTGCCAGGAACTGAAAGAACAGTATCAGCTGATTTTGTTTGTATTGCCGGCGGCCTTACCCCTATGTCTGAACTTGCCTCTGTTGCTGGGTGCTCTTTCTGCTATGTTCCTGAACTGGGCGGGCATGTTCCCTTACACAATGAATTTATGCAGACGAACCTTTCCGGTTTGTATGTAGCAGGCAATATTACAGGTGTTGAAAGCGCTAAGGTGGCAAGGGCTCAAGGAACAGTGGCTGGTCTTACGATTGCAGGTGAACTTAACGCCCTAGCGGGACGTGCTGATGCAAAGATTAAAGAAGCTATTGCAGAGGTTATTGAAACACGACGCAAAGCGCTAATTCAATTCCAACCAGGAATTCAAGAAGCACGTACGGAACTTCATCATAAATTTTATGAAGAGCGTGGGAAAAGAATCTTGGTCTAATTACGGATATTCATGACTGTTAGTTGTTTTTTACTGAATACAATCTTGTGCCCATGCTAAAAAATTCAACTCCCGTATTAGAAAAAAGTCTAATGCGGGCGTACTTAGTTGACTTTCAGAAGATTATATTCCTGATTCGGTTTTCGTTAGGTTAAATTACGGGTTTTTCAAAATCAATGCATGGAGGTTATATAAATGAAGGTTTTAGTCATTGTAGCTCATCCAAATATTGAAGAGTCGATTGTGAATAGAACATGGATAGGAGAATTGAAGAATCATCCCTCTGTAACTGTTCATGAACTATATAAACAATATCCGGATGAAAAAATTGATATTGAAAGAGAGCAAAGGCTATGTGAAGAACATGATAGGATTGTTTGGCAGTTTCCATTTTATTGGTATAGCTCTCCGCCACTTCTTAAAAAATGGCAGGATGAGGTACTCACACATGGATGGGCTTACGGTTCGGATGGGAATAAATTACATAATAAAGAGCTCATTTTAGCAGTATCGACTGGAAGTGCAAAAGAAAGGTACCAAGCTGGTGGGCGTAATAATTATTCTATGAGTGAACTCTTAAAGCCCTTTCAAGCAACTAGTAATTTAATAGGGACAAAATTTTTACCTCCAATAATTTTCAATGGAACATATACCGCAAATGACGAAGAGATTAAAGAAAGTGCAAAAGCATATGTGGATTATATTTTTACCAAGGATGTTTTTCAATAAGAAATATTATATTTGCGATAAGTGAGGGATTGAATCTAGAGCATTATTAAGGTATTTTATGTTGCTCGAAAAACACAAAACTAATCTAAATTGAAACTTCATTTCCAGGTTTAGATTTTTTTACATAGATCCAAGTCCAGTTTCAAGATGACAATCAGCAATAAAAAAGATGAATTTAAGGTTAATGGATACAATTGGTTAACTCCCAGTCTTGACTTTTTACATATAAAAGCCCTTCTCATAATCGAGAGGGGCCAATTTTTATTTGAATTTATTAATCCATCATAGCAAGTTTTTTAAAACCATTATTTTTTTATATCCTTCATCTCAATTAAGTATATGTTTCACCTGTAAGGTGGGATTCAAACATATCGATGATTTCAAGAAAACGTTCAGCTTCACGGAAAACGTGATCTGCCAATAAAGGATGGATAATGCTCTTGATTTTGCATTCTTCGATTAAATCTCTGGCGGTTTTCTTAAAGTCTCGAAGTGATACGACGGAAACTCGGTTCTGATCTAGAAATTGATCCAAAAGAGGAGCGGTTTGAGATTGCGGTTTCATGGACTCTAAGTCCACAGCTTGAAAGACTAATTGATCAAAATCATTGCTAAATCCTCGCGCCATATCCACCAGCTTTCTTTCCGAGGGATCAAGAAGATGTCCGATGAATTTTGCATGATCCGCCATGATCCTTAAAAAGAAAACATTTTCTTTGATGATGGCATCTGCAAGTGGTTTCAATTTGCCCTCATTTAATTCTTTTAATCGTTTTCTGAAATAATTGGCTTCCCTGCTTGTATGGTCGACTAAAAGTGGGAAATTGTTTGCACCAGGCAATTTACAGGTGAGTATCAACCCCAATACCTTCCTTTTGAATAAAAATATTCCTGTAGCGGCTTGTTGCACTTCCGAGTTAAATCTCCTAATCTGTTCTGGATCAGTTTGATTTGTTAATGAATGGGATTGCTGTTCTATCCGTTCAAATAAATGATAAAACTGATTTGCCTCCTCAATTAGCTGTGTATCTTCACATCTAAAACCTAGTCTTAAAAATAACGAGTGTTCCTTCATTATTCTTGACCAAAAACGAATCTCATCTAAAGAGCGTGCAACAAACATTCCTGATTTATTCCTCATAGCTTCCTGTATGTCCTCATTCATATCTAAAGCCCCCTTTATAAAACAAAACCATCATTGAATCTTATTAACAAAGGGACATTAGTATTCTGCTCAATTTGAATATAGATAAAATTAATTACTATATCCTTTTAGCACCTCAAACCAATCGGTGCTTGTTGGCGTTTTTATGATGAGTTCTTATTGTAATTTCTTGAAGGGGAATGCCATTCATCCATGTTCTTGCCGTATATGTGATTATTTGCATTTTAGCGAGAAAGGAAAATGGATGTTGAACCTAGGATGGCACCAAAAGCAAGTAACATTAAAGATTCAAAGGGGGAATCGAATACCATGTATTTTCTAGAAAAAATTTCGGCAGCCGCTTTGTTTAAAAACCCTTAGACTTTTGCCTAAGGGATCTCACATTTTAATCCAGCAGTATCATTAGGTTACTATTGATCGTCATTTGTCACTAAGTTCATTTATTTTTTTCGTAAGCTCGTTAAACTTCTGGTCGAGTTCTGTGTACGCTTTATCGTTTGGAGTCATAAAGCTAAGCTTTCCCAAAACTTCTTGTCTTTCTGTTTCAAGTGTTAATCGTAGTTCTTCCAGATCATCTCTTTGGGAGGATGATTCATACAATTGTTTTTGTATGTGATGATTTGAAATGATGAGTTTGCTGCTTGTCGTTTTTTCGAGAAAATATCGATCATGCGAAACGACGATTAGCGTTCCAGTATACTGTGCTAAGGTATCTTCAAGTTGTTCCCGTGAAGCTAAGTCCAGGTGATTTGTCGGCTCATCCAAAATAAGCACATCTTTTTCTTCCAGGATATATTCCATTAACTTACACTTCACTCGTTCACCCATACTCATATTCTTAATGGGTTCTGTCCATTGAGATGCCGTGAAGCCTAAATGCTTCATTAAAGTTTGAACGTTACCTCTCGACTCGAAAGATTCTTTATGAAATAGCTGGGAGGGTGTTAGTTCAAGTGGCAAATCAAACACCTCTTGCGTCAAATAGCCAATTTTTGCAGATGGTGAAATCCAAACATTGCCCGTAAAAGTTTCATGACCAAGAATTATTTTTAGTAATGTCGTCTTTCCGCTGCCATTGGGACCTATTATGGAAACCTTCTCACCATGCTGAATCGTGAAATTGACGTTTTTAAATAGTGTTCGCTCGTTAAAACCCTTAGTCAAATTCTTAACTTCCAAAAAACGTTTTCCCGTCTTATTTTTTGCTTTAATTGAAAAGCGTACAGTATATTCGGATTCAACAGGTTCAGCTTTTGCTTTTTCTAGCTCTTTTTCAAGACGCTTTTGTTTAGATTTTACCTGTGCATCCATTCGTTTTGCTTTTACGCGATAGTATTCCTTAACTCCTTCCTTTTTCGTCGATTGGGAATGGGCTTTTTTTGACCAAGAAGTGATTTCATTCATTTGTCCCTCAATCCGTTCAACCATTTTTTGCTGTTTTTCAAATTCCCGTTGTTGTGTAAGTCTTTTTTGTTTGCGAACCTCCATATAACTAGAATAATTCCCTCTGTGTTCAATTAGCTTTTTATCTTCAATCGACCAAATTTTCGTTGCAACAGCATCCAAAAAATAACGATCATGCGAAACAAAAATGATGGTACCTCTATAATTTTTTATTTGTCCCTTGAGGAATTCTAAGCTGTCCTCATCAAGATGGTTCGTCGGTTCATCTAATAGTAAAAGGTCTGCATCCATAGAAAGTCCTTTTGCAAGTCGGGCTTTCAGTTTTTCTCCCCCGCTTAATTGCTGGAATTCATGGCCTGGTACATGCATTTTATCAAGTAATTTAACTTCGGAAGGGGTCTTATCTTCGGAAGGATGCGACACGACTTCTTGTTCAACCATAAAAACTTTCAAGTCTTGCTGCAGCCATTGGAATTGTCCACGTACAGGCTCTAAATCATGGTTAATTAATTGCAACATCGTAGATTTACCGGCACCGTTTTTGCCAATGATACCGATGATTTCCCCTTGTTGAACACTGGCATTTACATTTTCAAAAATGTTTACGTCCATTACTTCATAGCTAATATTAGTTAATTTTAATAATTCTTTCATATAATTCATCCCTCTCCTTAATGGGAGGATAAAAAAAATCCTCCCAATTCATATGGAAGGATTAGCCGTACCTGTGCATTGTCAAATAAGAGCTATTTGAGTATAGCTCTGTAATTTATAGAAAATGGGCAGACTAATCCTATTTCGTATGATTTGAAATATGTGATTTCAAATTTTAAAAATAAGATTAGTTAATCATCGGCCACCCATCATCCCTTCTGATATTAATAAAATCAGTATAGCATAAATTGATCTTTGAAAACAAAAGGAAACAGCATAATACTTTGCTTTCAGTCCAATTTTAAAGATTTATTATTGTTTAAACTCCATCAAATATCTTATTATAAGGTGGGCAATAGGACTGCATTAGTCCTATATATGATGTGTTTATTAGGGGTATGTTAAAATCATAAAACATTTACCGCCATAGGGTTGTTTCCTTAAGGAGGACATTAATATGGAATATATAAAGGGAATCGATGTTTCACATTGGCAAGGTGCCATTAATTGGGGGGAAGTTGCAAAGGCAGACGTGAACTTCGTGTTCATTAAAGCAACAGAGGGAACGAGTTATTCTAAGTTATCCTATTTCAAAGAAAATGCACCACAAGCATTGGCAGCTGGATTGAAAGTCGGGGCCTATCACTATGCAAAGTTTGCAACTGTTGCAGAAGCAAAGGCTGAGGCAGCTTATTTTTTAGATTCAATCAGCACTTTTGCTTTAAATTACCCTGTTGTTCTTGATCTTGAGGAAAATAAAAAAAGGGCAAAGAAAAAAACGCTGACCGATGCAGCATTAGCTTTTTTAGAGTCTATTGAAGAAGCTGGATATACGGCCATGCTGTATACTGGTAAATACTTTCTCGAAAATAGTTTGGATGAATCAAGGTTGACGAATTACGCATTGTGGATTGCCAGATACAACAGCGCGTTGGGACGTAGCGCAGATATTTGGCAGCATTCTGATTCGGGTAAAATAAGGGGCATCAGTACAAAGGTGGATTTGAATATAGCCTATAGGGATTTTACAAATACAATAAATACTTTTAGGAAGCACAACTCCCGTGCATTGAAAACCGAAACAACGACAACTTATACTGTAACAAAGGGCGACACACTTAGCTTCATTGCAAAAAAACATAACACAACTGTAAAATCCCTTGTTAGTCTTAACGGAATTAAAGACCCCGACAAAATTTATATCGGTCAAAAATTAAGGTTGAAATAAATAAAGGCTCTTCTCATTACGAGAGGAGCTCAGTTTGTATAATTTAAAACAGAGTAGATTGGAACGGAAGGTGCGAGACTCCTTCGGGAAAAGCGCGTTCAGGGGAGACCCCGCAGGCGCAAAGGCGCCGAGGAGGCTCCCGTACCGCCCGCGGAAAGCGAGTGCCTGGAGAGTAAATCAACGTTCAAATTGTACAAACCCTTAAAATACTGTAGATAAACTCGACTCATCTCATTACGATAGGACTTATTTTCTAATATATTCCTTATATTTCTTTAAGTTCGTCAATTGCTACTTCTGATCTTTCCTCTAATGGTCCTCTTAAATGTACGGTAGCCGTTCTTCCATCTTCATTTAAATTATCAATCCATACTGAGGTGCCATTATATCTCACCTCAATGTCGGATGAAGAAGAAAGTATCTGTTTTACACGCTTAACATCCACATATATCCCTCCCTGCTAATTAGTCTACCTATTATTTGGGGAAAGGCTTAATTTTATTCGTTTATTCAGGGAATAATGTTGCAACTAATTCATATAAGGCTAGATGATGTTTAACCTTCCGTGTTATTCTTAATCTTGAAAATATTGTAAAATGAATCTTGGCGTGATGAATTTTGAAAAAATGCAGACTGGAGTCAGTTTTTCTCAATGGGCTAAGTCTAAACAAAAAAGAATATGTTATAGAGCTAACGGATGCCTTCCTTTCAAATAGGGGAGTGCTTCGTACCTCCTACTCAAATGGAGTTTATGGGACGGAAGGGTTGAATAAGGAAGTAGTTAAGATGGGACAATATTGGAGGAGAAAGTGTTGTTTGGTTTGAAGTCCATAAGCATTCTATACATGTTTTAAGGGGGGTATCATGGAATTATCGTTATTATTGGAATATGGCTGGGTATTAATTATTCTAATTTTTTTAGAAGGATTATTATCTGCCGATAATGCATTGGTTTTAGCCATTATGTCAAAGCATTTACCAAAAGAACAGCAAAAAAAAGCGATTAATATTGGGTTGCTTTTAGCTTTTATATTTAGGATTGGTGCAATCTTTATTATTTCGTACCTTTTCCATGTTTGGCAAGTTCAAGCAATTGGTGCTGCATATTTGATTTTCATCTCATTAAAGCATTTACTAAAAAAAGATCACGGGGAGAAAGAGGGAAAAGGGAAAAGCTATCGCATGACCGTTGCGCAAATTGCATTGGCTGATATTGCTTTTGCTATCGATTCCATTTTAGCTGCAGTCGCTCTTGTCATTGCCTTGCCAGATACACCAATGGGTGATATAGGAGGTATGGATGGGGCAAAGTTCATTGTAATTTTATTAGGAGCAATTGCAGGTTTAATTGTCATCCGGTTTGCAGCAGGATACTTTGTTAAGATACTGACGGAACGACCTAGCCTCGAAACGGCAGCCATGTTAATCGTTGGTTGGGTAGGGGTTAAGTTATTAATGCATACCCTTGCTCATCCAGCCGTGCACATTATCCCACACGATTTTGTTGAAGGACCGATTTGGAATATTATCTTTTGGTCAGTCATGCTTCTTATTGCTATAGGCGGATGGTTTTTATCTGGAAAAACAGTGAAAAATGATAGGCAAAATGACTAATGTTATCAGAATAAAAAAGAGTGGAAATACCTTAGTGTTAATTTTTGTAAACCTTATGTTTCTAAATAGGATTTTTAGACCGACTTCCAATTTCGGTCTTTTTTTGCTTCCAGGCATTTGCTTTCCGCGGCGTTCCGGAAGCCTCCTCGGCTCCTTTACGCCTGCGGGTATACAATGGACTCGCTTTTCTAAGCAGGAGTTGATTTATTCACTGCTAAAATCTGTGTACTGTGCACTATGCGATGATGAGGATACTAGAAGATTTATGGGCAGCGTTCAAAAAACCAGAGGCAGCACTGCCGAAATGTAAGAAAGGGCACAGCATTGTTTTTATATCCACCCCGATGACCAGTTCTGATCGGCTAGGATCTACTTTCCTTCCTTATGGCACCGCCGAAATCCAAATGAATGAGCCCAGTTACATTAAGGATATATTTTTAAAAGAAGGCTCTTTTCGTAAAGATTGTTGTTTTTGTAACGAAACGATTTTAGGTTGATTGAAGCGGAAGTGCGAGACTCCTGCGGGAGCAGCGGGACAGGTGAGATCCCACAGGCGTTCACGCCGAGGAGGCTCACCGCCCGCCTCGCGGAAAGCGAGCATCTGGAGGGGAAATCAACCACACCGCATTACTTGGTAAATAGCAACAAAGTATGCGAAAACAGCCTAAAAGAATCAATTATAAAGGTCTAAATCTTTACAGTATTTCCGCACTAACCGTGATGCTTTTGATTGGCTAATGGATAATTGATGAGCGACCTTCCTTGTACTCCTGAGTTTTGTATATGAGTTAACAATCAGGTTTCTTTCAAGTTCTTCTATTGCTACATCTAATGAATCATCTTGTAGCATTTGACTTGATTTGTTCTGGATGGTGCTGTTTTGACCATGTGGCGTTTCTTGACTTGGGGTTTCTTGAGCATTTTTTTGCTGTAGCATTATCGGTAAATCGGATACTTGAATGATAGCATCACTCGTTACAACTAAGCTTTCTATTAAATTCTCTAATTGTCTTATATTTCCGGACCATGGATAGTCATAAAAAATATCGAGGACTTCCTTCGATATAATCCGATTAACTTGATACTTTTTATTGAATACTGAAAGAAAATGGTAAGATAGCGGAATGATATCTTCTTTTCTTTCCCTTAATGGCGGTATTTGTAAATTAACTACATTAAGTCGATAATATAAATCTTCTCTAAATCTTTTTTTCTGCACCATTTCAAATAAGTCTCGATTGGTAGCGGAAATAATACGAATGTCCACTTTCTTTAGTTCTCTGCCCCCGACAGGAAGAAATTCAAGGTCTTGAATAACCTGTAAAAGCTTAGCCTGAATATTAAACGGGATTTCCCCTATTTCATCCAAAAATACAGTACCGCCGTTTGCCATTTCAAGTAGTCCTTTTTTTCCGCCTTTATTTGCCCCGGTAAAAGAACCATCGGTGTATCCGAAAAGTTCTGATTCTATTAATTGTTCCGGTATGGTAGCACAGTTAATGGATAAGAAAGGCGAGTTCTTTCGAAGTCCTCTATTATGAATGTATTTAGCCAACACTCCTTTCCCAGTGCCAGACTCCCCTTGAATCAAAATGGTCGCATCAACCATGGAAATCTTATCGCAGACCTCCATTACATTGTTCATCTGTTCGTTGTTCGTAATTACGCTTTCTTTTAAAGAATTCTTTTCACTTAGTTTTTCTGGTTCTTGTTCGTCCGGAATGTATAACCCTTTATAGTTTGGTTCTTGTGCTGTTGTAATAATAAGTTCAATTTCCTGTTCATCGTTAAGTAAAGGGATAGCTGTTGTAATCATTTCCTTTCCAATATATGAAACTTGCTTGATTGTAACCGATTTCTTTTCTTTCAAAACAAAGGGTAAAATACTGGGTTTCCAATATCCTTTGGAGAAAATTTCATTATTATGTTTTCCGACTATTTCGTTTAACTGCTTTCCATAATGCCTTTCATACGCTTTATTTGCATAAATAATGCAGGCATCTTTGTTAAGAACATATATCTCATTAGGTGAATGATCTAAAATTTTTTTCAATATCTCCGTACTCATTTCAATTTTTCCTTCATTATTCATTAAGTTTTGCATGAGTTTGCTCCCTTCATCTCCTTTTAAGTGTTAGGTGAGTCTATAATAACTAGGATGAGTCTATTGTGGTTAAATTGAGTCAATTATAAATCATATTTATACATTAAAGAAGGGGGAAATAGTAAAATATCGGTAATAATAGGGGTCGCCGAAATGGCATTATCCTTGCATAAGAGTTAAGTAAAGCTTGCTGCAGAAATAAGGAAATATGATGCCAATCGGCAGAGGAGGTTTAAAAGTGATACCTGTATCCTTATTCAGAGCAAGTCTTTATTTTTAAGGATAATTAAAAGGAGGAACTGCCATTATGTCGACAAAAGAAGAAATGAAAAGGCTGGACTATACACTACCTTATAATAAGTATGTGGATCCTGAAGTCATGAAGGAGGAAAGGGAAAAAATTTTCTATAAAAATTGGATCATGGTTGGGCATACAAGCCAGGTAGAAAAGGTTGGAGACTTCTTTACATTTGATTTGGTTGGGGAGCCGATTATTGTAACACGGGGCAAGGACGAAGAGTTGCATGCTTTTTATAATATTTGCCCTCACCGTGGTGCGATAGTCGAGCGGACAGAACAGGGCAATAAAAAAATTCTCCAGTGTATTTATCATGGATGGACATTCCATTTAGATGGTAAGGTGAACAGGACTCCAAATTTCAAAACAAATGATATAGAAAAACCTAGCTGCATGACTCCCATTCGTTTAGAAGTGCATCAGTCGATGATATTTGTAAATCTAAATCAGGATGCACCTGCATTCGAAACAGATTATCAATCTTTTTTAAATAACATAAATGAATATACATTTCTTAGTTCTTTAAAAAAGGTCAGGGAAAACCGTCGAATTGTTCAAGCTAATTGGAAATCAATCATTGACAATTATTTGGAATGTGATCATTGTCAAATTGCACATCCTAGCTTCTCGAAGGCCTTCGATTTAACTAAATATAGTATTACTCCTTGTGATAATTTTTCCTATCAGTGTACAACAGCTAGTGATGAAGAAGAAGGCCCTGGTGCACGTTTTTACTGGGTTTGGCCGAATACCATGATAAGTATATACCCAGGTACTGGGAATATGACGACGAGCCATATCATCCCGGTTGATGAAAAAAGTTCATTGGCCATTTATCGTTATTATTTTGCTGATGAGAACTTGACTGCAGACGAGGAAGATTTAATTAAATTTGTAGATCAAGTGCGGGAAGAAGACTTCGAATTAGTTGAGTTATTACAAAGTGGATTACATTCCAGGGCTTGTGGAAGAGGAGTATATTCTCCGACCGAGCATGGCTTGAAACATTTTCATCAATTAGTCACAAAGGCGATGCAAAGCTAGTCTGTAAGCTATAAATGACCTATGGTTTGATGGAATGAAAGCGCTTTATATGTTGGTCGTTCGTTAGGTGAATGATATAAAAGCTGGAGCTGAAAGTGTAAGTTATCATACTATCAAAAAGCAATGAAAGAGGGGTTCTTTTATTATGAAACAATCAAATGTTGATAAAGCAATCTTTTGGCCGGCTCTAGCTATTCTTGCTGCTTTATCAATTCCTGTACTATTAAATCCTAAAAAAGGGACTGCAATCCTCGGAGATATTCATCATTTAATTGCCGAGAGTTTGAGTTCATTATATTTATGGGCTGTGGTGGCGGCTTTAGGTTTCTTGATTTGGCTGGCATTTAGTAAATATGGAAGGATAAAATTTGGTGCGCCTGATACCAAGCCGGAATTTTCGACATTCAGTTGGTTAGCCATGTTATTTACCGCGGGAATTGGTGCAAGCATCACGTACTGGAGCGCGATTGAATGGGCGTATTATTACACGGCTCCGCCTTTTGGGGCAGAACCAAAATCTGCGGCGGCGGCAGATTGGGCATCTACTTATGGATTATTTCATTGGGGTTTTAGCGCATGGGTACTATATTGTCTACCTGCTTTGCCGATTGCCTATAACTTATATGTGAGGAAAAATCCGAGTGTGAAATTGAGTTCAGCGTGTGAAGGTGTTCTCAAAAAGGGAGCAAATAGCTGGTTAGGTAAAGCGATTGACGTTTTTTTCATGGTTGGACTGGTTGGAGGAATAGGGGCTGCACTAGGCTTGGGACTTCCAATGATTTCTGAGGGTATTTCTGAATTATTTAATATACCTCGAAGCTTTATGTTAGATATGACGCTAATAGTGGCCTTGACATTGATATTCTGTGTTAGCACGTATTTTGGTCTGAAAAAGGGCCTGAAAAGATTAGCTAACATCAATACGTACCTTTTTTTGGCACTTTCTGCATTCGTTCTTTTAGCTGGTCCAACTTTGTTTATAATATCCAGATTTACGGATAGCGTTGGAATTTTGTTGCAGAATTTCTTTCGTATGAGTTTCTATACCGACTCTGTTGCCAATTCTGGCTTCCCGGAAGCTTGGACGATATTTTACTGGGCCTGGTGGTTTGCTTGTGCTCCTTATATGGGCATATTTGTAGCGAAAATCTCGAAAGGAAGAACGATAAGGCAAGTCATTTTTGCTGAATGTATTGGAGGAACAGTAGGGTGTTGGGCGGCGTTTTCCATCATGGGTAATACAGGTCTTTACTTTGAACTTAATAAACTTGTTCCTGTCATTGACATTTTAGAGAAAAAGGGTGGGGAAGCTGCCATTGCTGCCATTTACCAGGGGCTTCCCGGCGGCAGTATAGCCTTGTTTGCCATTATGATTATCACCCTTATTTTTCTTTCTGCTACACTGGACTCTTCATCTTTCACATTAGCAAGCGCAGCATCAAAAAAGTTGTCATTAGATCAAGAGCCAGCTGGATGGCACAAAATATTTTGGGCGTTGGTGATAGAGCTTGTAGCGTTTTCAATGATGTTCGGTGGAGGACTGCATGCTCTTCAATCAGTAGTAGTCATTACTTCCGTTCCACTCATCTTAATAATGGCGATGGCTTCGATATCGCTCATTAAATGGATAAAAGAGGATCAGGCAGGAGGCAGCAGTATAGAAAACACTATCAATGAAGAACCTACAAAGCTAACATCTTAAAGTATCATTCAAACTAGGAGGATACAGTATATGGGATAAAAAACAGGCACCAGCTAAAGAAAATAGCTGGTGCCTGTTTGGCGTGATTTGTAGACAAAAAATGTCTCTAAACTACTTATCGCCAAGCCTGTGATAAATGGGAGTTTGATTCAGCGGAGCTTATTGACGGAGGGGACGTTCAGATACCTATCTGTCCCTTAAAGAAATGATGCACCGTATGAATAAAAACAAAAATGCCTCCTCATATTAAAAGAGAGGGGATGTGTCACATGATAAAAAATATATCTACTTTTCAAGCGACACTGGTGCTGATTCTATCT
Organism: Peribacillus simplex; assembly: GCF_900156045.1. Classification (GTDB taxonomy): domain Bacteria; phylum Bacillota; class Bacilli; order Bacillales; family DSM-1321; genus Peribacillus; species Peribacillus simplex_D. The sequence continues at coordinate 200,595 of NZ_FTMX01000004.1, forward strand.
ATTGGGTTGATGAACCATGTTATCGTTTTGCCTTCTCTGCTTGGGGCATCCGGAAGAGATTCATGGATCAGTACTTTAGTCACCGGGATGCTTTTTCTATTATGGCTTCCCATGGTTTATTGGATCATAAATAAAACAAAACAACAGCATATCATTGGCTGGCTTCATACTCACAGTCACCCGCTCGCCGCCTGGTCCATAAAAATCCTTCTTTTCTTCTATATTTTTTTAAACTTGTTTGTCACTTTATTTAGCACATTTTCCTGGGTAAACAGTACTTATATGATTCAAACGCCAGAATATATATTATTTATACCTTTCATCATCCTATGTTTTATTGCCGCCGAGGCTGGAATCAAAACGATAGCCATTGCCGGGGGATTGGTTTTGCCCCTTGTTGTGGCACTTGGATTTATGATAATGACGGCTAATATACAGTATAAGGATTACTCCTTGCTTTTCCCCATTTTTGAAAATGGGATTACACCTGTTTGGGACGGGGTCGTAATTCTAGGTGGAGGTTTTACAGAGATATTTCTACTCGTTTTGATTCAACAGTTTGTAAAGACAGAAATAAAGTTCAGGAGTTTACTTTTTTTAAGTTTATTTCTTTTGTTTATCAGTATGGGACCCATAATAGGCTCCATTACAGAGTTTGGTCCGGTGCAGGCTGCTAAAATCAGCAATCCTGCATACGCTCAATGGCGGTTACTAACCATGGGGAAGTATTTGAACCGGCTGGATTTTTTATCAATATACCAATGGCTTTCAGGTGCATTTATCCGTGTCTCTTTATCGATATTCCTCATGGGGGAACTGTTTCAGATTAAATCAAGGAAAATAAAAAATATTGTATTGCTTGCTATATCTGTCTCCTTAATCATTGCGCTTTGTATACCAATCGACATTCCAGCGTACAGGGATTTTACGGAACGATATTATTTTAAAGTGAGTGTGATTAGCATTTTGGTTATAACCTTTTTCATTAACATGGTCATTTTTTTGAAAGAAAGGGTGAAAAAGAATGGAGCCTCTATTGAACAAGGCAAATAAGGGGAGTTCTTCGGAGATCCAACTAAAAACGGAGTATTTCAATGAAGTATTCGGAATGAGCTCGGATGTAAAATTCAAAAAGCATACCATTACATCTGAAGGGAAAACAGATTCGCCCCTTATTTGCACTTTGATTTATTCAGAGGTGTTGGTCGATGTCAAAAAATTGTGGGAATCAGTAGCACGGCTTGAAGGTAGTGTATTGATAAATTCTAAACTGAAGGAAGAAGATGTTATAGAGGATCCGCAAGACGAACTTAAAGTCAGTAGGGTTTTCTCTTCCTCCACTTTAAAAGAAGATGTGGAGGAGAACGTATTTTCCGGGATGGTCCTGATGCTATTTGAAGAATTGGAATTATTATTCATGTTTTCCCTACCAAGCATTCCGAATCGAAGCCCCGAGGAAACAAGTAGTGAAATTTCCATCCGAGGTCCACGTGATGGATTTATTGAAGATATCTCTGTTAATTTAGGATTGATCAGGAAGAGATATAAAACTGCATCACTCGAAAATCAAGAATTTACGATTGGGAAAAGGAGCAAGACAAAAATCAATTTATTATATGTGAAGGATGTTGTAAATCCAGAAACCATTGAAAAAGTAAAAAGGGAAATCTCCTCAATAAACACAGATATCTTGTTGGGAACTACTGAACTTGAAGAATTTTTATCAGGCAGTAAGTTCAAACTGATCCCGTTTTTTGATTATACAGGGAGGCCGGATTATGCTGTAGCCAGTTTAAATAATGGGCGCTTTGTCATTTTAGTGGATGGGTCACCAACTGCCTTAATTGGGCCAGGTAATATAACACTTTTGTTAAAAGCCGCGGAAGATCGTCATACTCCATCATACTATACAAATTTCGAATATTTCTTTCGCATTGTCGGACTGGTGGTATCAATATTTCTGCCAGGTTTTTATATAGCACTAATATCATTTCAATTAGACCAGCTCCCCTTCTCATTTTTGGCGACGATAACCGTATCTAGATTTGGGTTGCCTATATCACCTCAACAAGAGGCTTTCTTGATTTTGGGTTTATTTGAGTTGTTTCGGGAGGCAGGGATCACACTCCCAAAAGCAATCGGTCAATCACTGGCTGTTGTGGGTGGATTAATCATAGGTGATGCGGCAATTAGAGGCGGGATTACATCCCCGACGATGTTGGTGGTGGCTGGTACTACTGCGGTAGCCACCTATACATTAATCAATCAATCTTTAGGTGGAATTGTAAGCATGGCCAGGTTTTTTGTATTATTTCTCTCTTCTGTTTTAGGTTTATTCGGATTCTTTCTCGGTGTATTCTCTATTGTCCTTTATTTATCAAGGCTGCAGATTTATGGTTTACCCTACTTAGCTCCTATTTCACCAATATCCTTGAAAGATCTACTAGGGGGCGGTGTCTTTGTGAAGCCATATCTCTTTAGGAAGAAACGAGCCGAAATGCTGAAAACTAAGGACAAAACAAAAGGAAATCGCTAATGACAATGATCCTTAGAATTATACTATTTGTAACGAGTCTTGCTCTTTTAAGTGGCTGCTGGGATACCAAGGATATTCAAGATATTCAATATATAAGTGCAATGGGAATAGATTATCAGAATGGTCAGTATGTCATTTATGTACAGGTGACGTCTTTTGCCGGTGTGGCTAAACAAGAAGGCTTGGAACCAAAACCAACACCTGTTTGGGTTGCCAAAGGGCGAGGGAAAACAATGAACGAGGCCATGAATGACATTTATAAAAGGTCAAACCAGTATATTTATTGGGCTCATGTTAAATTGATCATTTTCTCTGAAAGCTTACTAAAACATGGATTGGTCAACGTAAACGATCCCATTTTAAGATTTCAGCAAATCAGGGAAACAACTTGGCTGTATGGAACCGATGATTCCTTGGAAAAGATCCTCTATGTCAATAGTCTATTCGGCTCTTCGGTGCAAACAAGCATTTTCAATCCGAAGGATATTTATAAATTAAGATCCTTTGTCGAACCCATCAGGATCCAAAGATTTTATACGCAAAATTATGAAACAGGAATGACAATAAAACTACCGAAGATATCGTTAAAAAATGAGGTGTGGAAAGCAAAAGGAAAATCACAGAACACCGTAAAACTATCAGGGGCCTATTTTATTGAAAATAATCAACTAAAGGGAGAGATAGCGAATAAACATCTTGGTGGGATAAGATGGTTGACAAAATCAACGGTAAGGTCCCCAATTGGAATAAAAATCAACAAAAACAACAATGTTCAATTATCTCTAATGAGGCCAAAATTCAATATAAAGCCAATCCATGTAAATGATGAAGTCGAATTCGATATTTCAATTGAAGTAGAAGGTGCCGTAATGGATATGGAAGAAAACATCTCCTTACCCCGCCTTAAAGAAAAAATACAGAGGGCATTAGAGAAAGAAATTAGGGATACTTACAAATATGCTCTTGAAAAAAATATAGACATCTATAATTTAGAAGGAGTTATCTACAGAAAGGATTTTAAGAAATGGAAAGAAGTTTCTAAAAAGGATTTTAGCCTTAATGAAGAATCCATTCGTAATATTCAGGTGGATATTGCTATTAAAAAAACAGGCGATTATAAATATGAGTACATGAATTGATACTTTTAGAAATGGATCGTAGGCTGCCATGACAGAATCTTTCTTCAAAGTCGTTACCAATGATTATGATATGGCAGCTACTGTAAATGATATATCCAACAACTACAATGTAAGGATTTATTTTGACCTACATAACGATAGAAGGAACCAGATTTTACTTTAATAGACCTAAACGAAATCCATAGACTACGACTTGGGTACGGTTCTTGGCTTTAAACTTTGTCATTAAACTGCTTATATAATCCCTTATAGTATGCTCGCTTAATTGCAATAATTCGGCCATCTTTTTATTGTTAAACCCCTCCGCCAGCAAATTTAAAATCATGGATTCCCGTTCCGTCAATTGTAGATCTGTATCAATGTATACCTCCTCATCCTTTCTTGATAAATATAAGCCTAACCTTTTTCCGACCTGTTCAAGTAAAGTTAATTCATCTTTTGAATAATCGAATTCCTCTCCTAATTGATCAAAGGTCAGCCAGCCGAAAACTTGCTGGTCATGAACAATCGGCACAAATATGACAGATGAAAGATTAAACAAGGTTATATGTTCCTTTTTAATATAGTGATTGGGGTCCTTTAAGAATACAGGCTTTTTTGAATTGAAAACAAAGGATTGCTTCAAGCTGAGTTGTCCTCTCATGCTTTGAACCTTAGGAAGCTCCAATCCAATGGTGCCATAAAATTGATTGGACCAAGGAATATAAGCATAAAAAACACACCTTTTATAGTGGAAGAACTCTTCACATTTTTTTAGGATATGAGCAAAATCCCTAATTCCTGATGAGTTAATTAGTAGCTCATCTAACTGGTCTAATAGCTGCAGCCTTTTCAGTTCAGCATTTTCTTCGTGGGCTTTTGAAAGTTGTATCGGTTCGACATCCATCCATTTGTTATAGCTATGGATGAGATGAGTGAAAATGGATAATAAGAACATTAGAATGGAAATGGTATGGGCATGTTTCAGGCTGGCCATTAAGGTAACGATGGACTTTTCAAAGATTAATCGGAATATGCTGAAATGGTTCACATTTAAAATGGGTAATTGTGATTGAAGCCAAGTTTCCAGATGCTTATCGTATGTTTCATTTATGTCTTCGATTTTTGGGGCAGATAAAAATAGTAGAAATGATTCGAGTAATGTTTGTATCACCTTACGTTCATTTTCTAATATAAGAGGCTCTAGATTCAAATAAATATTGATATTTTCTTCAATTTGTTTGTTATGGCTTTTGATGAATAATATGAATTGCTGAAACGATATCTCTTCATAAGTATGAGAGGGCTGGGTCATACGGGTCTCTTCTCCTTAAACGAAATACCCCTATATAAGGGGGATACTAACCCTATTATTATACAGCATATTATAGGATAGTATTTCAAAATGCGAGGAGTAAAATAAAGGCATAGACAGACAATGAAGCTTTTTTAGCGGCATTCCATTTAATGGGGTGGACAATTGTTAAAGTCAGCTTCATTTACTTGTAAAGGAATACTTGTCTAGTGAGAACCTCTAAGGATGAGGATTTCATTAGCAGAAAATAAGTAAAGGAGATCTGGTGAAATCATGAGACTTGAAAACAAAGTGGTAATCATCACTGGCGGGGGTACAGGAATCGGGAAAGAAACAGCTTTGCTATTTGCTAGGGAGGGAGCAAAAATCGTCATCACTGACATAAACCAACAATCCGGTGATCAAGCTGTGAATGACATTCAGGCCATCGGCGGAGAGGCACTATTCATTCGTCATGATGTCAGCAATGAAGAAGAGTGGAAAAAGGTTGCAAAGGAAACGATCGATACTTTTGATAAGGTGGATGTTCTGTTCAACAACGCGGGTATTTATATCATTAAACCGGTTGCGGAGATTGAACTGGAGGAGTGGAATCGTCTCATGTCGATTAACGTGACCGGCGTATTCTTGGGAATGAAGCATATTATGCCACTGATGGCGAAACAAAATAAAGGTTCAGTCATAAACGCTTCTTCTATAGCAGGCTTGATTGGCGCCCCTGGTCATGTTTTATACGGTGCAAGCAAGGGAGCGGTCCGGACAATGACTAAAGATGCTGCTATCGAGTATGCTTCAAAAGGGGTCCGTGTAAACTCGATTCATCCAGGATATATCGATACCGGGATGGCGGACTATGCATCTGAACAAACGGGCAGTTCAAAAGATGAATTGGGTAAAGAATTCCCGTTGGGACATCTGGGCAGCGTCAATAATGTTGCGAATACAGTGCTTTTCATTGCCTCTGATGAATCTTCCTATACTACGGGTACTGAATTTGTAATAGATGGCGGAGCGACTGCTCGCTAAAATCCCATTCTAACGGATATTGGAAACTAAAAAACTAAGGAGTGTTTAATTATGAGATTGGAAAATAAAGTGGCAATCGTAACTGGGGGAGCAAGCGGGATTGGAGCAAGTACAGCTCAATTATTTGCAGAAGAAGGAGCAAAGGTGGTCATTGCCGATTTTGCTGATCATGGACAAGCTGTGTCAGAAGAGTTAAATGGAAAAGGGTATGATACTCTTTTTGTTAAAACGGACGTGACAAATGAAAATGACGTAAAGAATATGATTGAAGAAACGGTTAATAAGTATGGAAAACTGGATATCATGTTCGCAAACGCTGGGATTGCAAGAGACGGAAACATCCATGAGTTAAGCTATGAACAATGGCAAAAAACAATTGATATTAATTTATCCGGTGTCTTCCTATCCGATAAATATGCGATAGAGCAAATGCAAAAACAATCTACAGGCGGCGCCATTGTCAATACAGGCTCCATCCATAGCCATGCAGGGAAACCAGGGGTAACAGCCTATTCTGCTGCGAAAGGCGGTGTCAAACTATTAACACAAACGTTAGGTTCGACTTATGCCAAAGATGGAATTCGTGTAAATGCAGTTTGCCCAGGATATATTGATACACCACTTATTGCGGAAGCACAAGGTGAGATCAGACAAGGTTTGATCGATTTACATCCAATCGGCCGTTTAGGTAGAGCGGAAGAAGTGGCGAAAGCCGTTCTCTTCCTTGCAAGTGACGATGCATCATTTGTTACAGGCACAAGCCTTATTGTAGACGGCGGTTATACGGCAGTATAATAAGGGCACGTCTGGTTCTCTCAAACAGTCAAATTCGTTTGCTGCGATATTAACATGGAATATAGAGTCCTCCAGTATGATAGGTGTCCGTATACACCAAACATACTGGAGGGCTCTTTTTTTTTGCATATGATGAATAAATCCCCGGAATGCTAAAAACATTTCCTTGGAAGATGAAACGATACAAGCAGTTGCAGGGGAGAGGTGATTCAGTAATTTTATGTCTATCGAGGATACTTTTAAACTCTTTTTGAGTGTGCGGCAATAAATAAGGCCAAACGGATAATTCGATTACGATCTAGATCGCTTAATAGCTCACTATAACTTTTATATATGTCCGGGTATCTCCCAGTAGGTATATACACCATTTCATTTCCTTCCTTTTTATATAGATTATATTTAGTTCAATAACAAAAGTGGAAGTAAATCCAATTAATAGTATTTTTATGTTAAAGTTATAAAGTTGATATTTTATTACATAATTTCCTTAGGAAGGAACGAAATCTGTTGATAAAGGAAGGGTTAAATGGCGAAAAGAATATTAGGTAGTATATTGCTTTTATTACTAGGCATGGTTAGTTTTTCATTTTTATCTGGCTTAAAAGTTGAAGCGGCAGATCGAGTGCATACTGTATCCTCTCAAGAAACGGTAGAATCGATTGCAGCGATCTATGATATATCGACAAAGCAATTAATGAATATGAATGGTTTACCGGATGGTAAGTTATATATTGGCCAGAAGTTAACCATTCAGACTGCTTATACTCCTTCGAACTATCAGTGGTCAGAGAGAGGGAAACAAATTGGGAATTATGCGAAATCTTTTACAGGATTTAAAAAAACGGCTGGAGAAGAGACACCTATCAAAGGGTTTGATTCTAGCGGATTGATTCATTGGGTACTCTCCCGACAAAAGGTGTCAATCGACCGTTTGTCAGTTGAAGGCTATTATAAGCAAGGAATGGATACAAATACGCCTAAGGCTGGAGATATTATATTTTTTCTGGAAAAGGGAAGTTCAACAGCCGTGACCGCTGGGATCTATCTGGGGGGAAATCAGTTCATTAATTCTGGATACGGAGCAGAGACAGTTCAGGTGAGATCTACCACAGAAAAATATTTTGCACAATACCAAGTCGAGTATAAAACGTATACACCAAAAGGAGAGCATGTCGTTCAAAATAATGAAACACTTAAAAGTATCTCGGATAATTACGGTGTATCGGTGGATACAATCAAAAAGCGTAACGCATTACCAAATGATAGCTTGATGCAGGGACAGTATCTTCAAATATACAGCAATCCCTTGTATCCATTTTATACAAATCAAGAGGCTTCCTATGATAAAGCTTATGATGTCATAAAGTATGCCTATACTCTACGTGGATTTACCTATGTTTTCGGAGAATATGATCCGATGATTGGAATGGATTGCAGCGGTTTTATCTATTGGGCCATGAAGGAGCAGGGCATTTCCCTTAAACGTGGTTCGGCAGCGGACTACTATTCCTCGCTGCCTAAACTCAGCGATCCAAAGGCAGGGGACTTAGTATTTTTCAGAGATACAGACTTAAGTCAAGAGATAACCCACGTCGGTATTTATCTAGGGGATGGTCGCTTTATTCATACAACAAGGAATACTGGAGTTCATATATCTGATCTTACTTCAAGTTATTTTACTCAGAAGTTCGAAAGTTTTGGGCAAGTCCAAGTCAATATGGACTAAGATAGCCACGAGAGAGTTAGACTATTTGAATTTTCTAGTCTTATTGAATACGGGATTTGTGTTTGATCTTCTCCTTTAGTTGAAGAAGGAGGCACCATTAACGAACGTTTATGATGAGAGCGTTTTTAAAAGTTTTCACTTTATGACAGGTTAATTGAAGTAATAATTATCTAGATGAGTTTTGGTTTATGTATACTCTCACCATTCTGAGGGGCTCTGTTTTTTTAAACCCGATAAATAATGCTCTACAGGATTCTAACGGGGCAGAATAGCTCAATAAAAATGGGTATAAGGGTGTTCAATAGTTTGTGGAGTAAATGAAAATAGAGAATGTTATGGATACTAATGATGTATAAAATATATCAAAAGAAAAAACCAGCTTTATTAGACTGGTTTTTTCATCTTAATTTAACACTTTGTTAAATTAGTTTTTAAGACTTACATGTTCAATCATACGCTTCATTGCCTGAATTTGCCCCATATGAGTCGCTTCATGCATTAATGTTAAACCTGCAAGTTCTATAACAGTCTTACAACCGAGGAATGGTGTATCCAAATCTCGATCTAGCTGTTCAGGAGGAATTTGCTTTAAACGAGTTAATTGATCTTTCAACTGTACAACCAGCTCATCCATAGCAGGTATATTCCCTGTCCAATCAGCTGGTTTTGTTCCATTCCCAAACAATTCTATATAATTCGTGGGAAGATGTGTTGTTACATGCGGGAAACCAAACATCGTTTGTTCTGTAATTGTCAAAACGTGACCAGTATGCCAATGAATTGTGTTATTAAAACCTTCTGGCTGCTTATCGGTTTGTTCCTTAGGAATGGACTCTGCATTCTTGATGAAGTATTCTCTTGTCATCTCAAATTGCTTAAATACAAGTTGATTCATCTTTTTCTCTCCTCTCATTAACAAAATCATCCATATTATACCAGTAAAAAACGGAAAAGAATATGGTTGAAACTTCCTGAAATTAGTTTTATGTCAACCGGTTCTTTTTCCACAATAGGGAGCGATCAAGAATCGCTTTACTTATAGAACTTATGGGTGAGTTATTTTATGTAAGGCTCAATAAAAATAATAAATCCAATTGCACCCTTCCATTTTATAAGCATTCTTACAAAAGTAAAAAGTCCCATAAGGTTTTTTGAAATTAACTGAAAATTCAATATATATACTTTAAATACTAATTTATAATTGTTATACAATTGTAAAATTATACAGCTTCATTTTCGGTATAATGGGAATTATTAGAAATTTATTATGGTGTATGAATATTTACCAATAGGGAGCTATTCATTTCTTCAAAATTCTAGAATTTTAAAAAATCATCATAAGGACGCTCTAACGTTCCCAGGAAGTTTGATGATTCCTGGAATACAAGGGAGGCCACCCCTTACCCGAATGTATTCTAAATATGATTTGGTGCAGTATAACGCCAATAGAAAGGCGAAAGATGCAGTGTGTTCCAAACTAAGTAGGCCTAAAGGATATGAATGTGAGGAATTTCGATTTGCCACTTATGAAGGGGCTGGAACTGGAGATGTAAGATTCTCGGTTTGATACATTCCGAGAGCAGCGAATAATACACATGGACGCTGGCTCGGTGCATGGTCTGCATATGATCGGCTTTTGCACAAAGATCAATTTTATATTGGATTTAATGAGTAACTGTCGCTGTGTCGGTTAGATGAGACTTAAGAGTTTGTACCGAACCACGTATTTCCCTTTTTCTATTGAATCGGCAGCCAGTGAGGGGTTGTTCACGCTCGCTATAGGGTGAAAATCCCGAATGTGCCCACCGTATAGTTTTAGCAAAAATCAATGGTACTTCCTCCTGAATAGAATGCTCGATATAAGTACAACCATTGAAATCCTTCAGACTTATCAAGACTCAGTTAAAGATTGACAGCTATATAACTTTGGTGAAGAACGCCTGCTTTTTGGCTTAACCACCATACAAGGCTATTAAATCTTTAGCTTGGTATTTGTTCGGCCTTTGAACAAATCTACTTTTTTGTAAAGTTCTGGAGAGCTTTTGGAGACAAAGAGTGTTGTCAATCCCTGTGATCTACCCCTTAGATAAATGTCGAATGTAGTTATGATAACCTCAAAAGAATCAACTATTAGAAGTAAGTTTGAGGGTAAAGGTATTAAAAGGGAGGCGAATTGTTTTTGACTATAATAGATATTGACCAATTGCTTTTAGCTACTGAAGAACTTGCTGAAGAGTCAATTCCATTTCATCTCGATGCATTTGATATTGATCAATTATTAGATAAAACGGATAACTGGTAAAGAAAAGCATACCCGAATGAAGTGAACCCAAAAAGATGATCCCGGCAATAGCGTCGGTGGCATTCTATATTAACGCCGGTTATGTACTGGATAAAGTGAAAGTTCGTCGGGAAAAATGGATAGGGGGCTTTAGTGGCTTAGGTCTAGCATTTTTCGTTTATCTCATGTTTCATGCATAAACGGTAACGGGAGTTATCATCTATCAAATCATTATACCTATATTTTCCGCAGTCTTATCCACTATTATATTTAGTCTGCCGCTGAAGTATTTACCGGAAGCAATAGGAGGTACGGCAGTGGGTGTGGTCAATTTAGGGATGCAGGTAGCTGGCTTCATCGCTCCTTTGACGATTGGTTTAGTCATAGACGCTTTCGATGGATCGTTTAATGGAGCTGTTTGGTTATTGGTTTCATTCGGAGTCGTTTGTTTTATCGCTTTTATGACCTTGAAATCGGGTAAGGGAAATTTCATGACTGAACATCCACAAACAATTCCTGCTGTAAAATAGATTGAAATCAATGCATACGGATTTATAAAAGTTTGTTCGAAATGGTATATAGATCGTGCAAAAACTCTACCTGGTAGATCTTTAAAGCCTGATGTTACTGAATTTCAGCTAACAGGGCTTTTTATTTTTGGCTGTTTTCGCATACTTTGTTGCTATTTACCAAGTAAAGTGGTGTGGTTGATTTCCCCTCCAGATGCTCGCTTTCCGCGGGGCGGGCGGTGAGCCTCCTCGGCGTAAACGCCTCTGGGGTCTCACCTGTCCCGCTGCTCCCGCAGGAGTCTCGCACTTGCGCTCCAATCAACCTTAAATCGTATCGTTTTAAAAACAACAATCTTTACGAAAAGAGCCTTATTTTTTTATACGACTTTAGCAATAATGTGCTGCAATTAATCTAAATGGTGGAGTGTTAAGACCTATATCCGGAAAAAGGGAAATGCATGTACCAGTATCGTGAGTAAAGTCCGAAGGAAGCACGGAAATCTAAGTTTTTATTAATGTATAACTTTGGTAAAATTAGATTTTAAAACTAACCAACATCTTTTGGGGAGGAAGCAAATGAAGGTAAATAAAATACATCATGTAGCAATAATTTGTTCCGATTATGAAAAATCCAAAAACTTCTATGTCAATATTTTAGGGTGCGATATCAAGAAGGAAACTTATCGGTCAGAAAGGAAATCATATAAATTGGATCTAAAAGTCGGAGGGGAATATCAGCTGGAATTGTTCTCATTTCCTGATAGCCCCCATCGACCTAGTTATCCTGAAGCAAGAGGGCTTAGACATCTTGCTTTTGAAGTGGAAGATATTAATCAAGCGATTGAGGATTTAGAAAAAGAAAACATTCCAGTCGAACCTATCCGTGTTGATGAGTTAACAGGAAAAAGGTTTACTTTTTTTTGTGATCCGGATGATTTGCCTCTTGAAATATATGAAAAGTAGGAATTACAAGCTTAGTTAGGTTGATGAGAGAGCTTTAAGACAAAAGTTTGCTGGGAGAGCAAAACTTCAAGAATTGAAGTTGATTTCAATTCTTGAATACGAATATTTAAAGAAGTTGGCCAATTATACGATAAGGATTCCTGAATGTGTCGAAACTTCTAATTTATCTCCACTTGTATTTCATATTTCGATGGGGGCTGAAATAACCACCAGCTATAATATCGGTAGATCGGTCATTTAAATATGTCAGGAGATAAAAAAATGAATGTTTACAAATTTACACTGTTGATACTTTTAACGACATTTTTAATGGGTTCTTCTTTTGCAGTGGTTAAAATTGGTTTGCCTTATTCATCGCCATTATTATTGGCAGCATTACGCTTCACACTTGCCGGATTCATAATGGCGATAATCGTAATCTTTTTAAAAAGACCGCATCCAAACTCTAGAGGGGATTGGATTAAAATTCTTATTATCGGCACTTTTCAAACAGCCGGAGTAATGGGGTGCATTTTCCTGAGTTTACGCACTATTACGGCAAGTGAATCCTCAATTCTTACTTTCACGAACCCGTTACTTGTTGTTGTATTCGGTACCATCTTTTCACAAACACGCTATAAACTATATCAATGGATTGGAGTTTCATTAGGATTAGTTGGTGTAATTATAACGATGGGGGCTCAACTTGAATTAAAGGTTGGTATTCTGTTCGGCATTCTTTCTGCTGTTTTCTGGGCCATTTCCACCTTATTGGCGAAAAAATGGGGAGCGATTTCCGATACATGGGTATTATCTGCTTATCAGATGCTTTTTGGCGGTTTACTGCTTTTACTTGGCAGCTTTATTCTTGAAAAACCTTTTTTCATAATGAATGGTCATTCGTTGTCCATTTTATTATGGTTAAGTATCATGTCATCGATCGTGCAATTCGCTGTTTGGTATTACCTTTTACAAAAGAGTGATCCAGGAAAAACAAGTACCTTTTTATTTTTGGCACCTTTCTTCGGAGTATTATCAGGGTGGGCACTATTAGGTGAACCGATATACACTTCACTCCTTATTGGCGGACTGTTTATTATCATTGGCATCTATCTTGTAAATAGCAATTTCCAAAAGGAAAATAAATTTGTTAAAAGAGCTTTATAGTAATCGCATGGATCGTCCTAAGCTGCTAAGGACAGAAAATCCCTCGTGAAAAAGAAGAGAGCCTCTTTACTTTTGGCTCTTTTCGTAAAGATTGTTGTTTTTAAAACGAAACGATTTAAGGTTGATTGGAGCGGAAGTGCGAGACTCCTGCGGGAGCAGCGGGACAGGTGAGACCCCACAGGCGTTTACGCCGAGGAGGCTCACCGCCCGCCCCGCGGAAAGCGAGCATCTGGAGGGGAAATCAACCACACCGCTTTACTTGGTAAATAGCAACAAAGTATGCGAAAACAGCCTTACTTTTTCACGAGGGATTATTAAATTATACCTCTATACAAAAAACTTCCTTAAATCCTTCTTTCCCTTTAGACGTTACTTTTACTGCGCGAATAGATGGAACACGGACTATCCAGCCTAGATCAAAAAAATGTGTAAGGAGCCCATTTCCTAAAGCACCGCCAAGATGATGGTGACGTTCACTCCAGTCTAAACATGAGTGCGAAAATGAACGACGTTTTTTCCTTAAATCAAGTAAATCGATGCCGAATTCAGAAAAAAAATGATCTCCTTTGGGTGTGACTGTAAACTCTCTCTCTTCTTTTATCAAATATCCGGCTTTCAACATCGATTCAGTTATTTGGACTCCTAGTTTTCCTGCCAAATGATCATAGCAAGTCCTGGCTTCCTTAAGCAATTTGACTTGGCTTGATTGTTTTAACGACCGAACTTCAGGAGGTGGGGAAATGGCCAGAAACGATTCTAAAATCTGCGCAATTTCTTCATTTGCTAGCTGATAGTAACGATGTCGTCCGTGCTTTTCAACTTTAACAAGGTTACCTTCTACTAATTTAGAAAGGTGAAAGCTGGCGGTTTGTGGTGTTATTACAGCCATCAATGCCAATTCACCTGCCGTATGAAAACGCCCATCCAGTAAACTTGCAAGAATTGTTGCACGTGACTTTTCCCCAAGAAGGGAGGCTATCTCCACCATATTTGGATTTATACTCAAAATAGTTACCAACCTTTCTACCGATATTTTAGTTGAGTTTTAGTTTGAATAAGCTGAACGCAAAGTAAATAGCATTAAAAGTATGTAAACTTATTTTTCTATTATACAGTACCGCTGCCCTGGTGATATTCTGTATATTCACGATTCCCGCTTTAAATATTTATTAATAAGCAGAAACGGTTATTTTCCGCGGTAATTATTTCTTATTTCATTGCTTGTACTTCCTTTTTAATATCTTATAAAGCTTTCTATAAATATGTACAGGACTTAACAGGTACATTACCTGATAAAGAAACAGCCGAAAAAATTCTTTAAGGCTGGATATGGTCATTTTAGAATTTACAGGGCTAAATTCTCTGGAGAAAATAGGGATTCTATATATCTTATCAAATCCGATTATTTCTCATCAGGCAAATACTTCCGGTTTGCGAAAGGTAAAAACATACGCAATCGATGCGAACCAGTTGAGTGCTGTATTTCAAAGGTGAACCTCATAAAATTAGAGGAATTCAGAGCTTTTAGACCTTCGTAATTTGTTAAGACAACAGTAAATCATAACGAATATGCTTGTGGAAGTTAAACAGAAGAAAGACTGTCTATCCATTGGTTAAGCGTTTTTTAATGAAGTATATTCTTTGTGAACTAGGCATACATTTTTACAAGCTCACTAACAGGAAATGTTCCTTAATAGTCTTGGAATAAATACCGGTGAATAGTCCCTTTTTGTCGAATTTAGTAGTCAAATAGGAGGGAATGAAGAGTATGAAAATATCAGACGTTGGATTTAAAGGTCAAGTTTTTGGATTTATAAAGTTCACACCTTTTGTGGAAAGTTTCTTGTCCGGAGATTTATATATGAATAATTTCAAAAAGTATATTGATATGGAAAGTGCTTCAGGGGAAAAAGGTGTAGGGGACAAATTTGAAGCAGCACATGTTTTTACGGAATTAACAATGAATTTCTTTACTCAAGATACTCATGAATTAATCATGTCGGGGCGAACTAAAAAAATGAATTTCAGAAAAAATATAAATGAAAAAAGACCATTATATTGTATGTTTGCAATTGTCGGCGATATGTTAAAAGTGGTTAAGGAAGATGAAAAGTATTTCTATACCAAATTTGATTTACCTAATGAACAAATCGATAAAATGATCAGGGAGTTCGGAGATAGCTTGATTTTTGTTACTCCATCGCAATTTATTGACAGAATTACTAGAACCCTCAATGAAAAAGGTTATGCTTACAGAGGGGGCTTGGTAAAATATGATGATTATAACATCAATTCCTCAGCTAGGATGAGCTCCTATAAAAATCAAGGGACTGATATTTATTTTTGGAAAGATAAATATTTTGAAAATCAATATGAATATCGCATAGTCCTCACAGATCAAGAAGTTGATGAAGCATTAATCGTGAACGTAGGTGATATTTCAGACATTAGTACTATATTTAATGCAAATGAATTTTTCAGTGATAAATTTGAAATAAGATTACGAAAGAAAAGAAATCCAAGCATCCATTAAATTGGGTGTTTTTTATTTGCAGGAGGGAAAAAGAGAAAATATTGAACTTTTTAAATAGAAGAGTTAAATTAACCGGAAATTCTAGGATTATCGCATACACAAGGGGGTTAATGACTCGTTTATATTCACTATTATTGGTTTTGTCTATTGGGTTTATAAATATGCCCGATCCAGAAGATATTTCCACCTTTCTGTACAAAAAGAACAAGAAATACCCGCTGCTTAAATTTCCTATCAAAAAGAACGACAATTGGAAAGTTGAGCACGGTTCGATTCGTCAAGTAGTAGAAACGAATGCAAGTATCAATAGACTTAAGGATATTATAGTTGTGAAAGAGTGGTATTCTGGTGAATTTAGAGCTACTTACTATTATTACGACAATGATTAGGCGACTTGGAAAGACTTTTAAAAACAGGTAAAGTCAAAACACCGCCTGCTATCGATCAAATACTGTATAACTTTAAGAGAAATAAAGCCATCTGTCTCTCGAACAAACAACAAAGCATGCATCCCAATTGGATACACTGCTTTGTTGTTTTCATTTTATTTATTTGTATCAAATTCCCCTTTACTGTCTCCAAGGTACCCTATTGTGAAAGAACTTTTCTTGTAAAAGGATTTCTTCCCATGTGATACCCAAATCGTTGAAAGAGCCTTTTATGCTGAATATTCTACTAAGCACCCATATTTAAAATAAATAATAAAATTTGCAAAATCGGTAGTATTAGTGTTTTTTACTCATTCTTTTTCAAATGTAAATACTGTTTTACCCCCTGATAAGAAACTCCTGATTTCTTCTAATGGCATTTCCATTATTATAGCCATTTGAATGAGCTCAATCCATTCTTTATCAAGTTTCTCTAGTGTGTTATTTGTCTGAATTAACTATTCCTCCTGAGGAGGTAACCTAGCCATCCTAGCATCGCAGTAGACTCGTTGGTATTCCGTCCTAAACTTTTGATTTGTTTGCCCCTTTTCTCTCACTTGGTAGCAGTTAGATAATACCATTTTAATGGTATATTCATAAAAAAGTTAAAACTTTATAATTTTCAAATAACCACGAGTGGGTTCCTGATCAACAAATTCCTGTCTTACTAAAAGGCTTTTGACTTTACGATCATTATTCAAATTGATTTATCCACTTCAGCGAATTCTGCCTTCTCTATAAGCTTTTGTGTGTAATATTGATTAACTATTTCAGTCCATTTTTTCAATGTTAGTAAGAAAGATGGTATTGGATGATTAATCGAATAATCAAAAGGATTTTGATTGTAGTCATTTGTTGCGATTTTTAGTTGAATATTATTATGCCTAATTTGAATAGGGTTACCTGAATCACAAAAGTGGAAACATATGATTTTTAATTTTTGATGTTATGTGAGTCTCCTTTAGATAGGTTAAAACACAATGTCTACTAAGACAACAGATAAATATTACGAAAGTAAGTGAATGAGTGAAACATGAAACAAAAATGTAAAATAATTAATCAAATTTTAAAAAAAGTATATTAAATACATCTTTAATGCGTTACTATAGTAATGGTAAAAATATATAACATAGTCAATATGGAGGGTACGGAGTGAAATATAGAAAAATTTTAGGTAATCCAGCATTAGCCTCGAGAATTATGGCGGGTTGTGATCAAACCGTTGAGAAAGATACAGTTACACATCGGGGTCTTTAGTTATTGGTAATAAATCATAAAAAATCAATTTTTTACTAGGGAAGGAAGTTTGTTACGATGTTTGAAAAAATTCTTAGGTTCACCAAAAAAAATTGGAGATACATTCTCCCTGCCATTATCGCTTTGTTTATTGGTTCATTGTTTGGCCCTTCCGGTGAAGAATATGATGCTGCTGTTCGTAAGAATGCAGAACTGGACAATAGGAATGAAGAATTGACATTAGAAAATAGCCAATGGGAGGAAGAAAACAAACAGCTTGAAGCTAAAGTGAAAGAAGCGGAACCTTTCTTCAAGTTAAAAGATGAAGAACGTAAAGAAAAAGAAGCTGAACTAAAGAAAAAAGAAGAAGCTGCCAAGGCTAAGAAAGAAGCTGAGGAAAAAGCAGCGCGTGAAGCTGAAGAAAAGGCTCAAGAAGAAGCTGATCGATTAGCAGAAGAGGAAGAAAAGAAAGGCTATGACACAGGAATCACCTATGACCAATTAGCTAGAACTCCTGATGACTATATCGGTGAAAAAGTAAAATTCCATGGGACAGTTGTTCAAGTAATGGAAGGTGACGGTACCACTCAAATAAGATTTGCTGTTGGTGATGATTACGACACTATCCTTTATGCAGAGTTTGACTCTTCTATCGTTGACTCTAGGATTCTTGAAGATGACAAAATTACGGTCATGGGATTATCAACCGGTTTGATAACTTATGAATCTACAATGGGTGGAGATATATCCATTCCAGGTATGTCTATTGAAAAAGTAGAACGCTAATTTGCCTATTGATTAATTAAGAACTAACGCTTATGTTTTTGAATACTTACAAACGAACAAACAACTTGGAATTAGCTAAACAAGGAATGACTGCAGAACAATTGGCAATGGTACAATCCGAAGTAAATAGCAAGGCAAAATCAAAAGGAATTGCTTATGCTCATTGGTGGTTCACAGGGTTTGGGGCTGTCATAGATTTTATGCTGGTGATACCGGTATGGGAATTGGAATGTTGCTGACTTTTGGCGGTCTTGGAATTTGGTCTCTATTTGACGGATTTGCTATCGGTAAAGCAATTGACCGTAAAAATGATACGATTGAAATGGAAGCTATTACTATGGTAAAAGTGCTACAACAAGCAAGTAACAACCGCACAGAAGCAGAATCTGCTATTTAAAAACAGAATATAGTCTATTACATGAGAATGTATGATAATCTATTGAACCCTAGTGGATTACCGTATATTCTCTTTTTTGCCAGAAACCAATATTACTCTTCCCCACCAGGGATTATTACATTTAATGATTGGGCGTGTTATTATGACGAAGAATACAACAAATCCAATCCACCACATTGAACTATGATACATAGCAAAAAATACGCTGAAATTGGAGATATTGTAATAATTGATCATGGAATTCTCGGTAAGTATGGTTATAAAGTAACCAATGATTTTCACATATTTTATCTATATATATAATGAGATGTTTAATAAAATTTCTTCTTCCTTCTGTAAGTGAGTAATCTCAATTTAGACCACCCCAAACTTCATCTGTATATAGATCGTCTTGTCCATCATCTTCCCAGTTACGAAGTTCACATATTTCATAACTCCTAAGCTCGTCTAATGTCGGAAATCCACAGCAAGGGCATTTTACACGTTGCACTAAAATCCCACCCTCATTTTTCTTATAAATTTCATTAATATCAAAATCTTTCTTTACGGATTAAATATTCTTTCTAAACTATCCTGCCCCGATAAGTGGATTAAGAACAAACTGCCTTGAAGACAGATCGGAACTTAAGCTAACGCACCTGTTACATACCTGTAGAATAGAAGACTTGGGGCATGTCAGTGTCTCAATTTTGTCTTCCCTCCAATTGTTAGTTGTGTCTAACAATTGGGGGGCAGTTCATTATTTAATGGTGACTTTATTGCTTTTATTTTTAACAGCAAATAACTGGATATCTGATGTAAATTCGTGTAATCTACAAAAGTATGTTTTTTCCTAATCGTAAAGGGGGACCATAATTGAGTTCAACAAATAGTAAACAGACAACGATTGTTGCCCTTTTGCTTGCGGGTACATTTATTGCGATCTTGAATCAAACATTAATGATTACCGCGATTCCTCCTGTAATGGAAGAAATGAATATTACGGCAAATAGTGCACAGTGGCTAACAACCGTTTTTATGCTGGTCAATGGGATCATGATCCCTGTGAGCGCGTTTTTACTGGAGCGCTTTACCACCAGACAGCTCTTCCTTTCAGCCATGGGGATCTTTGCTATTGGTACATTGGTAGCGGGGCTAGCTCCTAATTTTGGAATGCTGCTGCTAGGAAGGATGATTCAGTCGAGCGGAGCCGGAATTATGCTCCCGTTAATGCAAACAGTCTTCCTAATGATTTTCCCTGTTCATAAACGGGGTGCAGCCATGGGACTGGTCGGTCTGGTCATTTCCTTCGCGCCGGCTATTGGGCCAGCTTTGTCGGGATGGGTTACGGAGACCTACTCATGGAGGGTGTTATTCTTTATCATTCTTCCAATTGCCATTATTGATATCATAGTTGCGTTCTTCGCTCTAAAAAATGTAACAGAAGTTACACGGCCAAAAGTGGATGTACTTTCGATTGTTTTATCTTCCGTAGGTTTCGGTGGATTATTGTATGGATTTACAGCTGCAGGTAATTATGGCTGGACAGACGAGAGTACCATCATATCCCTAGGCATTGGCACAATTTCACTTGTTTGGTTTATCAAAAGGCAACTGCGATTGAAGCATCCAATGCTGGAGTTCCGTGTGTTCACATATTCATTATTCCCGATTGCCATTATTATTGGAGCCATTACCTTTATGGGTCTGATAGGTGCCGAAACGCTCATTCCGCTATTTATGCAAAACATGCGAGGATTTACGGCGTTTGAAGCTGGATTGGCGATACTCCCTGGAGCACTTATTACCGGGTTAATGTCCCCGTTCATCGGACGTATTTTTGACCGGATTGGGGCCAGGTGGTTGGTTATTGGCGGATTACTCCTCATAACCGCTTCCTCTTTTACTTTTATGGATGTTGGTCCTTCGACAAGTTTTACATTTATTATGGTAATGTACAGTATTCGGATGTTCGGATTAGCCATGGTTATGATGCCCGTTTCAACGGCAGCCTTAAACCAGCTGCCTAAACGGTTAATCGCCCATGGTGCAGCAATGGATAATACGATGAAAATGATTGCCGCATCTGTAGGTACTGCAATACTTGTTACTGTGATGACATCAGCTACCGAAAATGCTCAGCAGCGTCCCGAGATAGTCCATCCTGATATGTATGGCGCGCAAATCTCATTTATTGTCATCGCTGTACTTTCGTTAATTAGCTTCCTCATTTCTTTTAAAATAAAGGATCAAAAATCAGCAGGAAAAGAGTTCGGAAAGAAGAATTAAAGATTTGAATCCGAGTTTTTTAAGCTTGAAAAGAATCACAATATAGATTCATGATTCTTTTTAAATTAAATCTCCTATTTTTCGCCGCCAGAGTAGAAACGATTCCTAGTATCAATGGACTTAAGGATGTTATAGTTGTGAAGAAGTGGGGGTCTGGTGAAATTGGAGCTACTTACTATTATTACCACAATGATTACAGTAAACTTGGAAAGACATTTAAAACAGGTGAAGTCAAAACAAAGGCTGCTATCGCTCAAAACTGTATAACATTAAGAGAAATAAAGCCAGTTATCTTTCGAACAAACAACAAAACAGTGCATCCCAATTTTCGGGATGCACTGTTTTGTTGTTTTCATTTAGGTTTCCAAAAAGGATTAAATCTTGGTTTTAAAATAGATGCATATCAAATAGAGGCAGATCTCACATGGTCGGATTTTAATAATGCAGGATTCAGGCTCAGGGAGTCAGATGATCAAAAACGCCACGTTGACGTAGGCGTTTTTGCAGAAGAAAATTACACTTATGTCAATCGAGCATTCACAGATCAACCTGACGAAACGAATCAGTTCGTTGAAAGTACTGCACCATTTGATGCGAGTAAGAAGAAGGTTCATTTAAAGATTCTCGTCGATAAAACGAGTATTGAAGTTTTTGTGGATGATGGAAAGGCTGCTTATTCAAACTTAATATTCCCTCATGCTGAAGATAAAGGAATTACTCTCTTCTCCGAGGGAGGCAAAGCGATCTTTAAGAATGTGAAGGTTACACACTTTGATTCGATTAATTGAACCTCATCTTGGCAGATACCTTTCATATGTGTACACATACATTCTTTATAAGAAATGACTCTTCAAATATGAACATTTACTAAAAGGCGTACCACCAACATTTCGCGCAAAACATACGTTTAGCGATATATTGCGCGTGTTTTAAGTGATAATTTGCACATCCAACTTTTAACCCTAGCTACCTTCATATGAGAAGTTTAGCTGGGGTTCTTCATTAATTATGTCCAATCACTAAGCTATTTCGTGCAGCCTATACTACTTCGGTGGTAATGGATGTAAGGTGCTTGATTTCGAGGATACGTTCAATTTGAGTAAATAGACGGTAAAGTTACCGTTTATGACTTTCATGATGATTGTGAGCGCCTCGTAATCGGAAAAGTCCTCTCGATTAATGGAGATACCTAATTCACCCCATTTATATTCTAAAATATGGTGCATCTCGTCTTTAATGAGTTTCTAAAATTCATGAGCAAAACCAATGCGGGAGTAAAGCTGGGGATATCGCTAACCTTTTTTCAATCCCTGGCATCCCGATGAATATCATGGCTAGGTCATGTTGATCATAGATGTCACGAAGTTGCTCTAAGTGTTACAGTTTCAGTCGATCGATTTCATCCACCATAATTAAGTGAATCCCTTCAAAAGCAAAATGACCTATCTAAGGCTCATTTGGCAGGTATTTCTTTAGTGGTATGAACGATTGTTTTGTAAAAATGGATCTACTTTAAGTACTCATTGGTGTTAGCTTGATGGGTATGTGTCTGTACCCCTATAAGAGATACATCTTTTTTCGATGGATATTTGATTTATAGTTTGATTCAAAAGTGTTAACGCTTACATTTTTGCAAATTGAAGTTGCAATAAGATGTACTAAACTATTTGAATATTGCGACTTATAATAAAATTATGAAAGGAGTTACTATCATGAAAGACCGGACTCAACGAGTACTTACCAGATTTTTGACAGTAAATACCTTTTTGACTTGTGAGGATTTAAGTAAAGAGTTCAATATTAGTGAGCGTACTTTTCGAAACGAATTGGTCCTGATTAATAAATATCTGGCAGAAAATAATTATCCATCAATTACGACGAGTAGAGGAAAAGGGTTGAAGTTAGACCTATCTGATGTGGATCGCGAAAAGCTCCTGTCCAAAATTGGTGATGACAGAGAAACAGATTATTATCGGCCCAATGAACGTTTTCTTGCCTTGCTTTTAGATATTGCCGATACCACAAGAACGACAATGCTCTTTGAAATGGAAGAAAAACTGCAGGTATCGAAAAGTACATTGGATGAGGATATGAGAAGACTTCGTCAATTTTTAAAGGAATATGGTATTTCTGTAGTGAGTTTAACGAAGCAAGGTATTGTATTAAAAGGCGATGAACGATCAATACGCACTATGTTATACGATGTGATTAACAGTATGACAGATATCGCTAAACTAATGGAGTATCGAGATATAGATACAGTGAATACTTTTGCAGATCAATTTGTTCTTGATTATTTGGATACAAATGCATTGAGGGTCATTGGAGAACATTATGACGAAGTCTTTGAAAAGTCCAGAGTTGAGATTAATCATGTATACCGGAATCAAAGCATTCTTTTTTTAGGTATATGGGTAAGGCGGTTGCAAGAAGGAAATACCCTTAGGGAATTAGCCAAAGTTAGAGCCGAGATAAAAGAAGATCCTGTCAGAAATTTTGTCGATTCCATCTGTATGGAGTTTGGTTTGTATCCATCATTAAATGAAATTAAATATACTACCTTTACAATCGAATCGTTTAATCCAAAAGATATGAATAATTCATTCGATTGGGTTACCGCACAATTATTAACTATCCAATTAATTGAGCATGTAGAAAAAGTAACCAGAATCCCCTTTTCTCAGAGAGAAGAAGATTTGTATGAAGGTTTGTATAGGCATATCACAGGGTTATTAAGCAGGGCGAAGAACGATTTACAGGTATTTAATCCATTGAAAGACACTATTAAGGAGTCCTATGCCGAGATTTATCAGGCAGTCACTTGCTTTAGTAAGCAAATAGAGGACTACATCAAAAAAACATTATCAGAAGATGAAATCGGTTTTTTGACCGTTTATTTTTCAACGTCTGCCAGCCAGATAAAGCAGAAAGAACAATATGTTTATCAGGCGGTTGTGCTTTGTAATCATGGGATTTCAACTGGAAAGCTGTTGGCTGCGAATTTGAAAGAGCATTTCAATATCGAGATTGTTGCGATATTGAGTTCTTATGAATTAGCCTTTATTGACAAGCTGGATGTTGATTTAGTTTTTATGACCATTTCAATTGATTATCCAAGAAAACCTGTATTATTGCTTAATCCAATATTAAGAGAAAGTGACAAGAAGGAAATTAAAGATTTTTTACTCAAAAATAAGAATAAGAGAAGGATCGTTTCCAATAAGTTAGATGCCACACAGCTAATGCAGGATATTTTGATGTTAATTGTAGAAAGCGGCGGTAAGGTAACAAAGGAAAGCTATCACAAAGTAGAAGATACTTTTAAAGAACATCATTTAAAAATTAATACAAGGGAGATACAGCCGATGTTGCAGGATATTTTGAGGGATTCCAACATTCTACTAAAGCAAGAATGTAAAGACTGGAAAGAGGCGATTACGAAATCTGCCCAGGTATTGTTAACAGAAGAGGTCATTGAAGAGCGATATGTAAACGCCATGATTAAATCTGTTGAAGAGTATGGGCCTTATATAGTAGTAGGGAAGCATTTAGCGTTAGCACACGCAAGGCCGGAAGATGGAGTAAACAAATTAGGCATTAGTGTCATGACGTTAAAGGAACCGATTAATTTCGGAAATCCGGATAATGATCCGGTAAAAATTGTTTTTTGTCTAGCCGCAGTGGATTCTTATTCTCATCTAAATGTGATGAAAAATCTGATTGAGTTAATTAATGATGAAGAGAAATTAGACCTGTTAATTACAGCACAAGATGTAAACATGTTTAATCAAGTTTTATATGGTAGTGAAGTGGTGGAGAGAAAGTAACAGTTTTAAAAGCAATTGATAAGTATATAATCCCAAAATTGAAAAATGAGGAGAGAGCGAAATGAAAAAAGTAAATATATTATTTGTATGTGGAGCAGGTTTAGGAAGCAGTTTTGCTTGTCAAATGTCGGCAGAGGATGTATTAACCAAGTTAGGTGTCAACGCCAAGCTAGATCATAGTGATATCTCGTCTGCTGTTTCAGTAAAACCCGATATTATTATTACGGCACAGAATTTCAAATCCCAATTCGAGAAATTTTCAGTTGATCCTAAACAAACGACAATTGTTTATTTGAGAAATATTGTATCTAAGGCAGAGATTGAAGAAAAAATCACCCCGGTATTAAGGGAAAAAGGCGTTTTAGCTTAAAAATAAATAGAGATAGCTAGAGATGGGGTGGGAAAAAATGAGTGTAGTTAACTTTATTATCGAGAATATTTTGACACAGGCATCTGTCACAATCGCGTTGATTGCTATGTTGGGGTTAATTTTGCAAAAGAAATCAACAGGGCAAGTTATTTCTGGTTCTTTAAAGACGATGTTAGGGTTTATGGTATTGTCAGCAGGTTCTAGCATTATTGTTGGTAGTTTAGTCTATTTCGGTCATATTTTTACAGAGGGTTTCCATATGCAAGGGATTATTCCTTCGATTGAAGCTATTAATGGCCAAGCAATGAATGAGTTAGGATTGGGTCGTGATATCGCACTAACTTTCTTAGCTATCTTTGTTTTTAATATTATCATTGCCCGGTTCACTAAATGGAAATACATCTTTTTAACTGGTCAGGCAATTCTTTGGATGGCTACTATGACAACAGTATTTGGTTACTTTGCAGGTTTACGTGGTGTTGCATTGATTTTAGTAGGCGGTTTCATTGGGGGCGTATTTGCGGTAGCTATGCCCGCGATTGCACAACCATTTGTTCGTAAGATTACTGGTATGGATGATATTGCTTTAGGACACTTTTGTACGGTTGGGTATGTGTTTGAAGCAGGTGTAGCGAAACTAGTTGGGGGAAAAGGCGAAAAGAAAAAATCTGTTGAAGATTTGAAATTACCAGCTCAATTTGAATTCTTACAAGATACCTATCTATCTTTAATGGTGGTAATGACCCCTCTTTATATTATTACAGCAGCGTTTGCAGGTGAAAAGTTCGCTTCTACATTATCAGGAGATACCAATTATTTAATGTTTGCGTTCTTACAATCTATCCAATTCGTAGTTGGAGTGTATGTATTATTAGCAGGAGTTCGCTTATTACTAGGTGAAATTGTTCCGGCATTTAGAGGGATTGCCATGCGGTTGGTCCCAAATGCAATACCTGCATTAGATTGTCCAGTCCTATTCCCATTTAGCCCTAATGCAGTCATTGTAGGGTTTATCACAACTACTATAGGTTCGATTATTGCAATGTTTGTATTACCTGTCTTCGGGTTGGCGATGATCTTACCAGGTATGCTTACAGCTTTCTTCGCGGGGGGTACCGCCGGTATATTTGGTAACTTAACAGGTGGTATTCGTGGAGCAATTATTGGTGGTGTTGTACATGGTTTCTTCATTACATTATTACCAGCACTATTAGTAACGACATTCAATTCTATGGGGTTTGTCAATGCAACAGCAACAGATGTTGATACAGTAACAGCTGCTTTATTATATGCATGGCTCATTGGTCCACTTTTAAAAGCTTTCTAGGATGTAGGTAGAGAAAAGGAGGCTCAAGTAATGTTTGGATTTGGAAAGAAAAAACCTAAAGAACCGAAAAAAGAAACAATCGAAGTGGTATTGTTAACAGTTGAACGAAAAGAAGAGTTATTACGTACCATTTCCTTAAAAAAAGAAGAAGTAAATCAAGCAGCTGGAGAAAAACAAGCAAAAATTTATGAGGAGATTGGTTTAGCATTTAATGAACTTGGTGAAGAAGATCATGCTATTGATTCGTTAGAAAAAAGTATTCAGGCCAAAAAGTCATTAGGTAATGGTTACAAAACTTTATTAAAACTTTATAACAAGAAGCGTGCAGAAGCAGCAAAGGTGAATAATGAAGAATTATTACAGATATATCTAAAGAAAATGGATCAAATGATGCAAGTTTCTAAAGAGGTTACGCGTGGTGTTCGATAAGGAAGAAAATAAAAGATTAGTATAAAGGGAGAGTAATTGATCATGTATACAACATTAAAAGAAGTAACACTTAGGGCTGAAGAATTGAATTATACAGTTGGTTCATTTAATGCACATAATTTAGAGATGTTACCTGATATGATCCGTGCAGCAAAAGAGCAAGGAGCACCAATTATTATTCAAACAAGTATAGATACTGCGAAATATATTGGTCATGAAAATATTGTTGCTGTATGTAAAACGATGGCCACAAATGAAATGGTAGATGTGGTATTGCATTTAGACCATGCAAGGGATTTTGATGATATTAAAGAGGCAATCCATAAAGGATATACATCAGTGATGTTTGATGGTTCTCATTTACCATTCAAAGAGAACATTATGAAAACAAGAGCAGTAGTAGAATATGCACACAAATATGGTGTTTCAGTAGAGGGCGAACTAGGGACTATTGGCGGTACTGAAGAAGGAATTCATGTAGATGAGAATGATAAGGTTTATACTGACCCAAAAGATGCAGAAGAGTTTGTTAAAGCAACAGGGGTAGATGCTTTGGCCATTGCCATTGGTACTAATCATGGTCAATATAAATCTAAAACAGAAGTAAATCTACCACTATTAAAAGAAATCAACGCTGTAGTAGATGTACCTTTAGTTATTCATGGGGGTACAGGTGTTAATGAAATGGATGTACATGAATTAATTAATAACGGGATTCGTAAATTTAATGTAGGTACTGAGTTGTTAGTAACATGGACGAAAACAGCGAAAGAAACATTCGGAGAAACAAAAGTAACGAAATCATTACGACATAATATTATTCCATGTAATCAGGCAGTAAAAGAAATTGTCAAACATAAAATTGGAATCTTCATGAATAAAGAAGACCGTACCCTCCAATTAAAATAATGACATAAAAAGTTCATTAGTCTTTTTCATAAGGGTTGGAGAAGATGTGTCTAATAAAGAGAGTACTAGGAATTCCTTGTACTCTTTCTTTATTCGTTAGATGATGAGGTGGTAAGATGGAGAAAGTCTTAATCTTATTAGCAGGTTTACCAGGAACAGGAAAAACCTATTTAAGTAATATCATCCATAGTAAATTAGGGTCATTTTATAATCTTTCTCAGGATGACTTGAAAGAATATTATTGTGATATGTATGGTTATCGTAATCTAGAAGAAAAGCAGAAGATAGAAAAGATAGCATGGGCGAAGTACTTTGAAATAATGGAAAAGCAAATGCAAGTAGGTAGCAATATTATGTCTGATTATCCTTTTAGTCAAAAACAAAAGCCTCATATTCAGCAATTAGTAGAAAGATATAGTTATGAGGTTGTTACTATTCGGTTAATTGCAGATTTAGATGTATTGTTTGAACGACAAAAAAAACGAGATTTGGATCCGACAAGGCATTTGAGTCATATCGTAACTTCCTACAAAAAAGGGGATAAGTTAGCTGATAGAAGTATTGCAGATAACTTATTGAACTATGAGGAATTTATAAAAAGATGTACAACTAGAGGATATGACACGTTTGAATTAGGAACTTTATATGAAGTGGATGTATCAGATTATACAAAAGTGAATTATTCTATGTTGTTGGAAGATATAAGACTGGGGTACATTAAAATGTACATTTCTGGAACTAGCAAAGAATTTTAAAATCCAAAACTTAGGGGCTTTTTAATCTCATTAATATTATTCATCTCTTTGAGCATATAACCCTTGGTGCAGAATTTAAGGGCTTGAAGGATTCGATTTAACTGTAGAGAATGTCCTGACAAAGTAAGAGAATTATCGAATTTCTTCACTTATAAAATAAAAGAGTTTTTTAAAGATGGAGGAATAAAATTGAAAAAATATATTCAATAATTAGCGATTCTGGAATTCATGCAAGACCTGCGACCTTATTAGTTAGTATGGTTAAGCCATTTTCTTCAGATGTGATCCTTGAGTATAAAAGAAAACAGGTAGACTTAAAATCAATTTTGGGTGTAATGTCGCTAGGAATCCCGCAGGGAGAAACAATTAAAATAATTGCTCAAGGCGATGATGCAGAAGAAGCGCTATCTAATATTGATGAAATGATGAAAACAGAAGGCCTAGGTGTATAAAATCAGTTTCAAATTCGATAATCTAAAAATACTCCCTTGAATGGAATATGCGAATAATAAATTTAGCTAAATCAAAGGCATTCCCTTAATAAAAATATTTCTCTGGAGCAAATCGTTAATGGGTTTGCTCTTATTTAATTGAGCGATACAAAGTGGCACCCGAAATCCCAGTCGCCTCATATATTTCCTTCACTGTCATCCGCCTAGAATGAAATCTTCATTTAAAAACATTGCACAAATGCTGGAAAAACATACTGTAGATAACGCCCTGTTTGTTGAATAGCAAATAAGAACCTGATCTCTCCTTAAACTATACTTTTATATATATTTCTGCTTAAGGATTACTACCAAATCCTGTGAATAAGTGAGCATTCGAGAGATATTCGGATCAAACTAAGGGAGTTCAATAACATCAAGTAAAATATCATCCCAGTTTTATGTCGCATAAGAAAAAGATGTGCAATAAATAAGTAATAGACTAATAAATTATCTATTACTATATATTTCTTATTCATCTGTAATTTTAATCGAAAAATCGGGTGAGAACTGAATCTGGTACTGCTGTATTAAAGTGTGCTAGCGATTTCTTGACTAAGCCATACGCAAAGGGCAATGAGTTCGTTTGCTTGATACTTACTAGATCGCTATACAAAGCCAACTTGTTTGGCGATATCTTGTAGGACTACTGGAGATAAAAAGTACTGTAGTTCTTGTGCGAAAAGATTCAGTCCATTTGAAATGATAGGATTCATCAAAAACGCCATCCTTTCTCGTAAACATCTTACGATAAGCATAGCGTTTTTTCATTTTGAGGGTATGATTTTAACTTCGCTAACCTTGTACGACCGTCTAAAATGTATAAAAAGTACAAAATGTATAAAATGTCAAATCTATTAGTAAGTAAAAACACATGATTGATACCCCTCTTAAATTTAGAAAAGTATTTTTTCTGTTTTTATGAAATCTCTTATAACCCCTGTAAATACAAGATTTACAACCCTTTTAACAATTGAAGATAACATTCCTCCTATCCATGTGCTCATAACTTGGCACGTAAATTGCATTATATAAATTGAAACCCTTTACATATGATTGCCTAGCAAATGTAAAGGAGAATTACAAGTTGAGAGGAGACATAATATTGGAAAACATTAAGAGCAAAAACAAGTTAAGAGGAGACAATATGGATGTAATTTCAGATCGCAAATGGGTTTCAGAAACACTGGAGATTGGAAAAGAGATGTTATATTTAACTCAAAAAGAGGTTATTGGAATTGGAATTAATGAGGAAGAAATTCTTAATCTGACAAAAGATGCTTTAGTTGCACATGGTAAAAAAGAATACGAAATGCCTGCTAAAATTGGCGTACATCCTTATCAAGAAGTCTTTTATCATGCGATGCCTGCCTATGTGCCATCGAAAAATGCAGTTGGTATGAAATGGATCGAGTGTTACCCATCTAATCCAAGTAAATTTGATTTGCCACAAACTACAGGGCTTCTAGTACTCAACGATGTATCTTCCGGTTGCCCGATTGCATTGATGGACTCCGCATGGATTACGTCCAAGAGAACTCCTGCTGTGACAGCCCTAACAGCTCAGGCTTTACATCCAGATGCTGAAACTTTTGGAATGTTCGGATGTGGAATTCAAGGGATCGAACATGTTAAATATATTGGACATACGTTAAAAAAATTAAAAAAGATTTATGTTTATGATGTGAGAGAAGACGCAATGGATCGCTTAATTAAAGAGGTTCAACCTAAAATTGATGTAGAAATTGTTAAAGGAAAAAGTCCTGAAGCGGTAACCAAAAGTTGTGAAGTTTTAAGTTCTGCGACGGTTATATTAAAAGAACCCCTTTCAGTGGTTAAAAATGAGTGGATATCAAGAGGACAAACCATTTTACCATGTGATCTCAACACATTCTGGGATCCGGAAATATCTAAAAGAGCTGATAAGTACATTGTTGACAGTAGAGAAGAACATGAATTATTTAATGACATGGGATATTTCCCGAATGGGTTACCAAGCATCCAATGTGAAACAGGAGAAATCCTTGCCGGAGTTAAAAAAGGCAGAGAATCGAAAGAAGAATTGATCGTTTGTAGCAATATAGGAATCGCTGTATGTGACATAGTAGTTGGGAGAGAAATATTTAACCGCGCATTAGTAAATCAAGTAGGTAAGAAATTAACACTATAAGAAAAGCTGACAGTCATCGGTAGTTATGTTTGTATTACTTCTATTCCCCTTAGGGAATAGAAAATCAAACATAACTACATATACTTATATTTCTTAGATACTCGGATTAAAAACTTGAAACCAACATGAGCATGAAGGATTAGAAGATGGGGTTACTATAGGAGGATAACTATGGCACAAAACGTACAACTTCAGAAACAATTAAAAACCCGACACGTGACGATGATTACTATAGGAGGAGTCATCGGTGCTGGTATTTTTGTTGGGAGTGGAGCTGTCATTCATTCTACTGGACCAGCTGCTGTTATCAGTTATCTTCTAGCTGGTATATTAGCAATGTTTGTAGCACGTATGCTTGGAGAAATGGCTACTGCTAACCCACATGCAAGTTCCTTTTCAGAACATGTACGCTTAGCATTAGGAAATTGGGGTGGATTTACAGTTGGATGGTTGTACTGGTACTTCTGGGTTATTGCCGTTGCAGCCGAAGCTGTAGGAGCAGCCGGTATTTTACATTATTGGTTTCCTAGTATTCCAGTTTGGGCAATGAGCTTAGGCTTATTGATTCTCATGACCTTGACCAATATCTTTTCCGTAAAATCCTTTGGTGAAGTTGAATTTTGGTTTGCTTCTATTAAGGTAACGGCTATCATCTTATTTTTAACTGTAGGAATGGCCTATATACTAGGATTGTGGCCTGATAAAGTGCTTAGTTTTGAAAATTTAACCACTCATGGTGGATTTGCGCCGCACGGTATTGCATCTATCTTTCAAGGAATTGTTCCTGTTATGTTTGCCGTTATTGGTACAGAAATCGTCACCATTACCGCAGCAGAGTCAGTGAATCCTAAAGAAGCCATTGCGAAAGCAATTAAATCCGTTATTTGGAGGATTATGCTTTTTTATGTAGGTTCCATATTTATCATCATTTGTGTTTTACCTTGGAATCATGCAGGAATTATTGGTAGTCCATATGTAAGCGTTATCAAATTTCTTGGCATTCCCGGCGCAGACCAAATAATGAACTTCGTAGTGTTAACCGCCCTGCTTTCCTGCTTGAATTCAGGGTTGTATATTTCTTCGAGAATGCTGTTTGGATTAGCCAATAAGGGGGATGCACCGCGGATGTTTGTTTCTCTTAATCGAAATGGTGCCCCCGTTAAGGCTTCTCTTTGGAACAGTTTTTGGTTATCTGGCGATCATTGCAGCCTACTATTCGCCAGAGTTAGTATTCAAGTTTCTTATAAACTCAAGTGGTACTGTAGTGTTGTTCGTTTACTTGTTGGTTGCTATTGCACAGCTTCGTATGCGTGCTCGTTTGGAAAAAGAACAGTCAGAGTTGCAAGTACGAATGTGGGCGTATCCCTATTTGACATATTTCACCATTCTAAGCATTTTAGCTATCCTCGTTTTGATGGCTACAAACTCAGAAATGGTTTCTCAATTGATAATGAGTTTAGTTTCACTTGTAATTGTACTAATTATGTATGGAATAAGGCGTTCGAGGTATTCAGAGGTAAAACCGACCATTAGCAATGAAGTATCAGAAAAAAATCGAAAATTAGATCTTTGAACAATTGAGATAAATAACTATTTAAAAGGAGAAAAGAACAACATGAAAGTTGAGCAGGAACAAACGGTGTATGATATTTTAGACCAACTTAATATTTCCTATACAAGGTATGAACATGTGCCTGTTTTTACAGTTGAAGAAATCCGTAATTTGGATACTTTTATTCCCGGAGAACATTGTAAAAATTTGTTTTTGCGAAATCGAAAAGGAGACCAACACTTTCTAGTGATTGTATCAGAAGCCAGATATGTAGACTTAAAAAGATTATCTCAGCTTATAGATAGCACTAGTTTGAGTTTGGCTTCTTCAGATAGATTAAATAAACATTTGAACGTTAATCCTGGGGCAGTCGGTCCTTTAGGATTGATTAATGACATGAATAAGCATGTACATGTAGTATTAGACAGTGATTTGCTTGATAAGGACACAATTAACTTTCACCCTAATGTGAATACAGCAACCATCAACCTTTCAGTTCGAGACTTCCGAAGGTTGCTCGTTTGGACAAACAATCCTACTTCTTATGTGAAATTTTAGTTTTCGTAATTCCGAACAAGGATGATAAAATGATCGATAACCGCCCCTTAATCAAAATTCAAATGTTAAATGGCTGATTAAATCTAAGGAGTGAACGATAATGCACAAAAAAGATTCACTTTATCATACCTTGTTCAATATTCTTTTCAATAATGTTCAAGATGGAATTGCTATTATAAACAGTCAAGGGAAAATTGAAAAATGCAATCATATATTGCAAAAAATAACAGGCCAATTAGAGAAGGAAATCATAGGTTTGACTTTGGAAGAATTGATGCCCGGAATTCAATTAAATAACAAGGAATTTGTGCAATATCATATTACGTCTATGAAAAAAGACGTTATATTAAGAAAAAATGTAGTTATGGAAGGGAATAACCATTTAGAAATTTTCCTTGTAACAGAAAATAATATTGACGAAAATAATATTGACGTAAAACTTACTCATGAGTATAAGGAAATAAAATGGTTAAATGAAATGTACGAAAATGTACTAAATTCCATTGATGAAGGAATACACGTTGCTGATGTAAGTGGCTCTATCCGTTTTATTAATTCTGCACAAGAAAAATTGGACGGTTATAAATCTGAAGATATTTTAGAAAAACACTGGCTGGATGTATATGACTTAACAGAAGAATCTTCTTTAGTCTTAAAAGCAGTTAAAGATAGAAAACCTATTTTAGATAGATATCAAAATTATGTAACGCATAATGGGAAATATGTAAGTATAGTTGCAAGCGCTATACCGTTGTATTCTAATGGAAATCTTTTCGGTGCAGTCGCTATTACAAAAGATTTTATAAAATTCAAAGAAACTTCCGATAAATTACTAAAGCTATATAATGGAACGCCTAATCAGAATGGAAATAAATCAAAACACTCTATTAAAGATAGTCATTTTACGTTTAATGAGATTTTAGGGGAAAATGACCATATTTTGGAGAGTATTAAATTAGGAAGAATGGCTGCTCATAGTGAATCACCAGTATTCATTTTTGGTGAAACAGGAACCGGTAAAGAAATGTTTACTCAAAGCATTCATATGGCTAGCAAGCGATCCAAAGGGCCATTTTTGGCAATAAATTGTGCAGCTATACCGGAAAGCCTTCTAGAAGGAATACTTTTTGGAACTACTAAAGGCGCTTTTACAGGTGCAGTTGATAGAAAGGGCTTAGTTGAACAAGCTAATGGAGGAACATTGTTTTTGGATGAAATCAATTCAATGTCACTAACCTTACAAAGTAAACTACTTAGAGTGTTGCAAGAAAAGAAGGTGATGAAATTGGGCGGTAATCACGAAACCTCTGTTGACGTGCGAATTATTAGCAGTTGTAACATAGAACCTATAGAAGCTATTGAACAAGGAAAATTGAGAAATGATTTGTTTTATCGTCTGGCAGTAATTTATTTACCAATTCCTCCTCTTCGAGAGCGTTTAGATGACATACAGCTTCTTCTCAGACATTTTATTGAATACTACAATAAATCAATGAACAGAAATGTTATAGGAATCCGGCCTCAGGTTTTAAATATGTTTCATAATTATCAATGGCCTGGAAACATTCGACAACTTAAGCATTGTCTTGAATCTGCTATGAATCTAATTTCAATTGATGAAAGTTTCATTGGGCTCGAACATATACCTCAATATTTAAGAAATTCATTCAAATTGAATAACGAAATGAAGACAGGTATCGCAAGTGGAACTTCTAATCTTAACATTTTAGGTGAAATTAAAAGAGAGGAAAAAGAAAACATTATCATTGCCCTTAAGCGAAATAATGGAAATGTCGCCAAAGCAGCAGAAGATTTAGGCATGAGTAGACAACGACTACATTATCGTTTAAAAAAATATAACCTTAAATAAGTATTGTAGAATATTAGATTTTGCCACTTATAAGGACTCGGAATTTTTGAAGCCAATCAAAGGTTTAAGCAATCTTTAAGGGGTGCTACTACAGCACATCAAGCTAAGAAAACAGGTCACCCCAAAAACAAAAAATGCGCTTCCTTGTTTGCTTCTTTGTTATAAGAAAACCCAATATTTTGTTCTGGGGGAGTTATAAAACTTTAACTTGATGGCGATGTGGTGGTACCCCTTTTAGAGATATTTTGCACTTTTTAAAACTTATTTTGCTTGGATAAAAAATAAAGGATTACACAAATTAGTCCTGACTAATTTGTGTAATCCTTTTACATTTTTTCAATAAACACACTTTAATATTCAGTAGCAGAGACAAGAGTTTGATAGTATGCACCTTTTATCCTTGTGTAACTACATTCTGCGTACAATATAACAATGCTAAAAGGATGTCCAGGCACGCAGTTATATTGCGTTAAAAGCTCATACCAAGATTGTTTTCACACGTTATATCATGTTTGCGCTTAGTGCTCGAGAAGAGAAGGATCCAAAAACAATTGGTCAACTCTTCTATTTGTGTAGCAATGAAATGGAAGATATTTGTTTCGCTCAAGCTCTTATAAGGACTTTTTTCTAAATCGGCAATGCCCCGGTTAATGTATAAACAACTAGGTATATAAGTATAATGGGCCAAGCATAAAAAACATACTTTTTTTGAAAGTCTATAAAGTTTGTCTCCGTAGAATCAACTAACATATATAGAGCTGGAATAACTGGTGAAATTAGACGGAATGCCTGTCCCACCATGGAAGCTACAGCTGCTTCGCTAGCAGAAATTCCATATTGCCCCATAACATCTGACATTACGCCGGCAATCCCAAAGTAGAAAGCATCTTGCGGTAAAAATGTAATTGCAGGTGCTGCAATTAAGGCATAGATTGGTGCCATATTTGAGCCTAATGATTCTGGGATCATAGCTGTAATAGATGTTGCTAATGCAGTTGACATTCCACTACCTGTTAAAACTCCAGAGAAAACCCCGGCAGCCAAAGTTGCCAAAGCTGGTGCTAAAGCATCTGCTGCTAAGTCATCAATTCGTTCATTAATAAGGCTTGCAGACTTATAGTTTACCGTAAGGGCAATTGCTGCACCTATACCAAATAAAACACCGCCATGTGCGACATCCATCACAAGCATAACTAAAATAGCAAGCGTAAAAATCAAATTAAAAGCATATAGTTTAGGTCTCTTTAATTCAGGATCTTTTAGACGAATAGCGTTTAACATACTTTCCAATTGCTCTGGTGAAATATCTTTAGCAGTCTTAGGATCAAAGTTCAAGCGTTTTCTTTCCTTTATTCCGATAAAATAAGCCATGAAAATTGCAAATACTTCAGCAACTAGCATTCCTGGCAATAAATCTGCAAACAATTCGCTAATACTTACATCCATTGCTGTGCTTGCAGCAATTGTTGGGCCTCCCCATGGTAACTGATTAAAAATTCCAATAGGGGTAACAATAATTACAGCTAAATAAACTAGCTTAATATTCATTTGTTTATAAAGTTGAAGGAAAGCAGCAACACAAATAATAATAGTTGTAGTAGTATCAC
Source organism: Peribacillus simplex (assembly GCF_900156045.1). Classification (GTDB taxonomy): domain Bacteria; phylum Bacillota; class Bacilli; order Bacillales; family DSM-1321; genus Peribacillus; species Peribacillus simplex_D. The sequence continues at coordinate 237,520 of NZ_FTMX01000004.1, forward strand.
CATTCATAGTGACTACTGTTGCAGTTAAAACAGTTGCCATTGTAACTTTCAATGGATCCCCTTTTGCTTTTTTAATAAAGAATTCGCATAAAGGGTCAAACAAGCCGACATTAAGCATTAAACCAAAATACAAAACCGCAAATAAGATAACAATAGCCGGTGAAATAACCCCAGTAGAAACCTTTCCTGTTTCTTCATCTACACTAAATAAAATACCTTCTTTAATCCATTCAAAGAGATCTAAAAAGGAAGCACCCGTTACAAAGGTTGCAATTGCTCCAAAAACAAATGGAACAATTGTTAATGCTCCGAATACAGATAATTTATTTTTTGAGAGTAGTACAATGAATACAATGATCATTAATAATGCTAGGAATGTTAACATTCAAACCAGCTCCCATAAAAAGTTTAAATTGAATTATTTGTAATTTTAAATAGTTAAGTGTATTACTAATCTTTTATCCAGAGCCTTATCAGAAGGGAAAGCCTTTAATGAGGTTCTAGGTTCTTATTCGTTTACTTGATGAAACTAACTTGTTAGCAATGGAAGCGTATACAAAAATGTTCATCCCTTACGATAATTCGAAAAAACAAAACGTGTCATGTAGAGAATAAATTGGTAGGGCAATGTTGCTCAAATGATCTCTTTTATCTACACCTCCATTTCTTTAATTTTTGTGTGATAGGTCATTTTTTCTAATATCCAAGTTATCCAGCTTAAGAATGATCACAGATGAGAACTTATTTTTCTGAAAGCGCATCCAATAGTATAAATGCTATATTTCTAAATTTGATTGTATGTTAATGTATACATTAATGTCAATGTACTTTTTGAATTTTTAATCTTTTCCGATGTGGCAATTATAAAAAACACAGAGATTCTACATAATATACAAGCAACAAACCATATTTTTTCAAAAAATAATTTTATTAAAATAAATTAAAATTATTGACTTTAACGTATACGTTATTTAATAATTAGCTCATAAGATATTCATTAAGCTGATTCACATGAAAGAGATGTGGATAGTGGTAAGAGATCTATCGATGATTGAAAAACGTGTTTTGCATCTAGTTGTTAACCCTGATGAAGGAATTTGAAAAGAAATAAACAGTATGGTTACATGTACTGGATCATTTTGCTCAAGCATCAGGCGGGAAATTTTTCCTTTGAAAGCGGTTTCTTCCTTTGGGGTTGTGAGTATTACTTAAATGGACGTATGGTGGGAGCTAAGGGATTAGAAAAACTTAAACACGATTCTGTTATTTGTGGGCTCAATCGCGTTAGCTATAGCAATCGATATAGCTGGAATCGGGACACTAATAACAGAAAATTCCGTCATTACAACTTTGGGCAGTTACCAATTTTCTTCCCTTTCTACACAAAAAAAATTAAAGATAAAAAAGGAGAGTTATTATGAGCGTTATTATGGATAAGTTACAGCAAAAAGAAAAGATGACTGATTTGATGGCAAGGTTTGTCTCCCTTGTCAGCTACAAACTTCCTGATGATGTGGAAAATAAACTGAAAGAACTAAGTGAAGAGGAAGATAATAAGCTTGCAAAAATCATATACAAAACCATGTTTGATAATCAGAAGCTGGCTTATGAGTTAAAGAGACCTTCATGTCAGGATACGGGTGTTCTCCAGTTTTTTGTTAAGTGCGGACAGAACTTCCCCCTGATTGGACAGTTAGATAGTATTCTGAAGGATAGTGTGTATAAGTCAACTCAAGAAACTCCATTGAGACACAATTCTGTAGAAACATTTGATGAATACAATACAGGAAAGAACATCGGTGACGGTTCACCAAGCATCTTCTGGGAAATTGCAGAAGACAGTGATAAAGTGGAAATCTATACTTATATGGCAGGAGGAGGTTGTACCCTTCCTGGAGTGGCGACGGTCCTAATGCCGGGTGAAGGCTATGAAGGTGTGGTAAAGTTTGTACTCGATCGGATGACTAGTTATGGAATTAATGCCTGTCCTCCACTTCTTGTTGGTGTAGGCGTCGGTACTTCTGTAGAAACTGCAGCTATGAACTCTAAGAAAGCTCTTATGAGACCTGTTGGAAGTAGTAATGAAAATGAAAATGCTGCTAAGATGGAAAAGCTTCTTGAAGATGGAATTAACGCTATTGGCCTTGGTCCTCAGGGACTTAAGGGATCTAAATCTGTCATGGGTGTAAATGTTGTGAATACGGCAAGACATCCTTCTACTATAGGAGTTGCAGTTAATACAGGGTGCTGGTCCCATAGAAGAGGAAAGATCACCTTTGACAGTAATTTGAACTATGAAATTAGTACTCACGAGGGGGTAACACTATGAGTAAAAAAGTATTAACCACACCTATAAAAGATGAGGATCTTAAGGACATAAGAATTGGAGACATTATCTACCTAACAGGTACACTGGTTACTTGCAGAGATGTTGCCCACAGGAGACTCATAGAAGAGAAGATCCCTTTACCTGTAGATCTTAAGGGCAAAGCTATATTTCACGCAGGTCCCATTGTTAGAGACCTTGGAAATGAAAATTACGAGATTGTTTCTATTGGTCCAACAACGAGTATGAGAATGGAAAAATTCGAGAAGGAATTTATCAAAGAAACAGGTGTCAAACTTATTGTTGGAAAAGGTGGAATGGGGAAGAACACTGAAGAAGGATGCAAGAATCATAAAGCACTGCATCTCGTCTATCCAGCCGGAAATGCTGTTTATGCGGCAACAAAGGTTGAACAAATTAGAGAAGTACACTGGAAAGACCTTGGAATGCCTGAGTCTCTTTGGGTATGTGAAGTGAATGAGTTCGGTCCTCTTATTGTTTCCATTGATACAGAAGGAAATAACATCTTTGAAGAAAATAAGGTGGAGTTCAATAAAAAGAAGGAAGAACAATATGAGTTAATCAGTAAGCAAGTAAGATTCATTAAGTAAGTTATGGAGTTGGTGTGGTCATGCAGGTACTACAAAAAACACAAACGATAGTTCGCTATCAGCAACATAACGGAAAAATATATTACGGAATTGTTGAAGATGATGAAATTCTACAATTGTCTAGTGACTTTATTGAAGTTGTAAACAATGAACTAAAATATGATGGATCAAGAGTTAAATATAGTGATGTGAAGATTTTGGAGCCAGTAGTACCCTCAAAAGTCGTTAATTTTGGATGGACATATGTTGAACACGCAAAAGAGACTGGGGGGATGGCAAATCTGAAAGAACCGTTCCTGTTTTTAAAACCTACATCTTCGGTGATTCCAGATCAGGGGGAAATCATTCTTCCCTCTAGTGAACTAACCAAGCAGGTGGAGATGGAGGGGGAAGTGGCACTCGTTATTGGTAAACGCGGCAAAAATATAAAAGAAGAAGAAGCATTGGATTATGTTTTTGGCTGTACTATATTTAATGATGTGACTGCAAGAGATCTTACAAAAACTGATCCCCAGTTTACGCGCGGCAAAGGTTTTGATACCTTTGGCCCGTTGGGTCCGAGTATTGTAAAAGGTGTAGATCCTACTAATTTACGAATCGTTACAACTTTAAACGGCAAAGTCGTACAAGAGGGTAATACTAATCAGATGTCCCTTTCAATTCCTTTCCTTATCAGTTGGATTTCACAGGTTATGACACTAGAACCAGGTGATGTTTTGGCTACTGGTTCGCCTTCTGGAAGTTGTCCAATGAAGTCGGGAGATATTGTAGTTGTTGAAGTAGAGCAGATTGGTAAGCTTTGTAACTTTGTAAAATAGAAATATTATACTGAAAACTAATGGATGTTAATTCAACACTTGGTTAGTTTATATTAATAAGCATCATATCATAACTGATTGATCAATATTAAACACGACTGTCTAATAAAGAAAGGCTGTAGTTGATTTCTTTGAAATCTCTACAGCCTTTCTTTATTAATAATAATAGATTCTTACATCATGGAAAAGTCTCCTTATTTACCGTTTCTCTTCTGGTAACGGAGGCAAAGATCGAAGAGCCTCTAGAATTTCGTTGCGTGCTCTATAGCGATGAGACTGCAACATAGTTCGTACAGCTTCAGGCTCTCCTGCTCGCATGACTGCTAAAATCGCCTTATGTTCAATCACTGAACGTGTTGGCTTTGGTCGAAGCCCAATTGTGTATAAGCGTGCGCGATAGAGTTGGTCAGACTGACTGTCAACAATCCCTCTAAGGCGTGGGTTTTCGGCTAAATCAACAATGTAATTATGAAATTGTTCATCAAGGTCTGTCCATGCAAGTAGATCGTTAAGTTCTAGTGCCTTTTCTTGTTCTTCAATCAAATGCTCAAGTTGGGTTAACTCTTCGTGAGTAGCACGACCGGTAGCGAGTCTGCCTGCAACACCATCCAGCGCTTCCACCACTTCATAAATCTGTTGAAGATCATCTGCTACAAGTGGCGCAACAATAAAACCACGTCGCGGTATGAGCCGTACCCATCCTTCCGTTTCCAAACGGACAAGTGATTCACGTACAGGCGTCCTGCTCATGCCCAGGATTTCTGTCATCTCCCTCTCTAGCACAGTCTGTCCAGGCGGTAATTGAAGGTGGCGAATCGCATGGCGAATAGCTAGATAAGCACGTTGTGGCAATCGTGACTCTCCATTTATATCTAATTTAGATAAAAATGAACGAACAACTAGAGAAATGTCAGACTGATCTAGTCTTTTAACATTAGAATCAGGTGTTTGAGGTGTTTTTTGATTATTCATTTCATTATCACTCATCCCGACAAATATCAAATTTTATGTAACACTATAACCAAATACTGTTGAGTAGGTATGATTAACAAGGTTATATTATGACTTTACAAGTAAAATCATAACAGAAAAACAATCACTCCCTCAATTGGTAAAATAGAAAAAAGATAATCTGGGTATAGGCCATAAGTGATAATGAAAGAAAATTCCACCTCAAATCAAAATATAACCCGTACAGGTACACATATAAATTGCTTTAGAACATATCACCTTTATATATCAAACGTAATGTTTTGCTCGGTTGACGATTCACAGGTAGAAAGTGGTCAAACTTTATTTCACATCAAAATAACCACTGGATATGATCCTGAAGAGTGGAATGAAAAATCCAGTTTAGCTACTGCTAAAATTGAGTATTCATTTCTTCTAATTATGCGTAAAATTTTAAGTTTTACGCATAATTGGACATAGGAATGAATGTTTGGTTAAATGAGAAACCATTTGTACTTACATTCTTAAATGAAGATGAAAAGGGGAGTAACTGACTTTTACACATAGTTTGAAATTTAACTAGTTAACATAATTGTAATTATCGACATTGAAAGGGATCTTCAAACGAAGATCCCTTTATGTTTCTTGTTAAATTAAACAATAGAATTATTTTCTTTTGTTCTTTAAAAGTTTAAAAATTTGATAGAACAAAAAACCAATAAGATATAATCCAATTTCATATATATCGCTACAATATTGAACATCTTGTGGAGTAAAGATAAAACTTAGGCTTACATTCTTCTTGCGACCAGTTAGCAAGAAACTCATGTCCTATGTTTTTTTGAAATCATCTTTGCACCAGAACCACAATTAAAACCTCCACCGCGGTTTGGTGGGAGTTCAGGCATTCCGAACGTGTTTAGTTTGTTAAATGTTGTTAGATTATTTCAGAAAGTGATAAAAGTAAAAGCGGGAAACCCTGAATAATCAATGTTTTTCCCGCTTTTTATCATTTTATATTTGATTTACATATAATCATAAACAGAGTCATCAAAATAGAGCCAGTGATAATATTCAATCTGTGAATCTGTCATCTTGGAAATCTCTTTCTCATTGAATTTTTGTTGCTCAATTAATTTCTGCAATTTGGAATTTCTTTCTACTTGGCTCATTTTAAATCCTCCTTATAGTATGAGAAGTAACGAAGTATTTAAATATTGAAAACGCTTTCTTTTTTCTTATTTTGATTATATATCTCAATGTGAGATTAAACAAATATCATTTATAGATGATTTTTCAGGAAATAATATAGAAATGATATTTATCTATTTACTTTGAAGCAGTAAAAGAGGCAAGGTCGAATTGCCTAAGCCTGTGTTTTGTTAAGGATTATGGATTTGATTCAATAAGTTGGACACAAAAAAGTGGGGATTATGCTGCTTTTCGAGTTTGACCATCGAAAGCTTAAGGAGTCAGCGCAATTCATTCACACACTCTCTCAAGGTGAAAAAAGAAAAGTAATGATTGCAAGGACCCTCATGTCTTCACCGCAATTATTAATCTTAGATGAGCCCTGCAATGGACTGGATAGTTACTCTAAAGAAGAGCTGTTAGCATCTATTGAAGAGATGATTGCTGCACCGAACGGCCCAACCATTTTATATGTTACACATCATATTGAAGAAATTGTACCATCTATAACCCATGCTATGTTAATCAATTCGGGGAACGTTATGGGTAAGGGAGAAAAAAGGGACGTTTTAACCGAATCATTATTAGAAAAGACCTTTCGTGTCCCAGTCAAAGTAGAATGGGAGAATGAGCGTCCCTGGATCCGAATTAAATCCCTGTTATTAACTGAAAAAAAATAAACCTAGTATGTTGAAGAGTAAAGTAAAGCAGTCGTATTGGTAAAACTACAAGATGGATATAGATTGCTTTCCATTGCAGGGCCTAATTAAATAATTTAATTTAGTGAGTCATAATCATACTCGTTAGGACATCTTCATTTATCCCAATATGTAGAATGGTAGGTGTCACTATAAGAGAGTACTATACTTGGCATTGTTCCTTGTCCCTTTTAAAAAAAATGATTTTGAAAGTTCACTGGAAGAGGAGGCGAACCAGGCATGTCCAACTTGCCTGAGGATCAACGTCTTAAGAGGGTGTTTTTTTTATAAAAGACATTGATTTGGATAAAGGACCAGTTTGTCCGTACTTATATCAATGAGCGTTTTGTAGAACGGTTGAAAAAAGAAATGGAACTTGGTAAGTAAGTCATGGAAGGACATTCTTTACATTAACATCATGAATGATAAAAATATTTACAAGCACTAATCCAACAGATCCACATAATATCAGTAAATACTTCAGTTTTCCAATCTTATTTCATGGTTTCAATTATGGTACTTTACCTGACAACAAAGTTGTATCAAAAAACTATCTAGCCGAAAAATGCCAGAAAGTCCTTGCAAATAAGTATACAAGGACTTTTATCATTTACATAAAAGAAATAGCACCACTAATTATAGCTAATACTGTTAAGATTAACGATGTCAAGATGGCCCATTTGTATGCGAATTTCTGATATTCTCCAAGGTCTTTATCAACCATACCAACTAATAGAATGGTTGATGCAACAAGCGGACTCATTAAATGAGCGGGTTGTCCCAATATAGAAGCCCGAGCAATTTCTAACGGACTAATACTATAGGCTGAAGCTGCTTCTGCAAGAATAGGGAGAACTCCAAAATAATAGGCATCATTCGATAAAACGAAAGTGAATGGCATACTTGTAATGCCAACAATAACAGGAAAAAACTGTCCTAATGAAGCAGGTATTATCGCAACCAGTCCATTAGCAATAGCATCAACCATTTTTGTACCGGAAAAGATTCCTGCAAATACTCCTGCCGCAAAAACTAATAGGACAACAATTAATGCGTTTCCAGAGTGCGCTAAGATACGTCTTTTTTGCATTTCCAGATTGGGATAGTTAATCATTAAAGCAATAGCGAATCCGACCAAAAATAAAATGGGGGAAGGTACTAATCCCATAATAAGGAGAACCATAATGCCTACCACAATTAATAAGTTAACCCACAAAAAATGAGGACGTTTAATGTCAATATGAGGATATGTTTCAGTGGCTTCATTTTCTACAGTAGCAGCTATTTCATTTTTAAACTCTTCTATGTGTATTACACCAAGTCGTTTACGTTCTTTTTTCCCTAAAATAAATGCGACGAAAATAACCCAAAGGGCACCACCAATCATGGTAGGAATAAGTGGAACAAAAAATTCGGATGCATCAAGTCCCAATACTGCTATTGCTCGGGTAGCAGGTCCACCCCAGGGAGTCATGCCACTCATTACACTTAAAGCTAGCATGGCTACTGTGGCTAAAACTAATGGATTCATACCGATTCGTTTATAAAGTGGATACATAGCTGAGACAGTAATGATATACGTTGTTGTACCGTCTCCATCTAGGGCCACGAGTAAAGCAAGAATTGTGGTACCCATCGAAATTTTGACAGGATCCCCCTTGACAACTTCTAATAACTTTTTGATAAGTGGGTCAAATAAGCCCGTGTCTATCATAATACCAAAAAACAATATGGCGAATAATAATAGAGCTGCAGAAGGAGCGACTAGCTTAATGCCATCCATCATCATAGTGCCAATTTTACTTCCAAAACCACCAACTCCTGCAAAAATGATCGGTACTAAAGTTAAAGCAACAATGGGTGATAAACGTTTGGACATAATTAAATAGGTAAAAACGGTAACCATGGAGATGCCTAAAATTGTAAGAAACATTATTAAATCCCCTCCCAAATTTTGAATGCGCTTTCAAATGATCTCTGGATGACTAAGAATTAGTTTTGTGACTCTTCAGAAAAATTAACTGGTAGATTAATAAGTTTTACACTATGCTTATGCGCTTTTCTTTATTAAAGGTAATACAGGGAGAACAATAAGTTAAATACATATTTTTTTTGTATTGGTATCAAAATAATTTATTCTTAAAAAAAGATTAGGGAGGATAGCAAAGAAAGCCAAGGGATAAGTGATACAATAAAGAAATTTTTTAAAATTTGATGCTATTTTTAGTATTTAAAAAGAAGGTCATCATCTAAATATTGTGGATGATGACCTTCTTTTCTTTATAAATCAGACTTTTTCAGTGTTCTTGAGCAAAGCTCTCCCTTTTTTTATTTAACATTTAGTTTTAACGTTACTGTTCTTGTCTTTTTTTCTTAAACTTAATTTTAATACCAATCTTAGTAATGGAGGCACTGCGGCATAAATAAAAGCCATCCGAAATAGTTGATAGCTGGAAACAGTAGATACATCAGCATTTACTTCTTGTGCAATGATTCCCATTTGATCCATTCCACCAGGGGCTAAACTTAAAAAACCCGTAATAGTTGATAAATCATAATACTGGGTCAGTAGAAAACTAAAAAACATTGTTGCGCAAATCAAAATCAGTCCATTCATCAAAGCCAAAAATAAGGTTTTTCTTTTGTTGTCAAGTTGTTCCGGTTTTAATAGTAAACCGATATAACCGCCAACCATAAATTGAGATATATCAAGAAGTGAAGGAGGAAGTGGGGGTCCCTGCAAACCAAAAAGGCCAATTGCTGCAGCAACGATTACTGGTCCTAAAAAGTAAGGAGCTGGTAATCTGATTATTTTACCTATTCTTGCTGCGAGGAAACAAATAAGCGCGAACAGAAAGATAAGAGGAAATAAATCACTCCACTCTGGAATAACGTTATCCATTATTTTAGATGAGTCATTGGTACTTTTCGCTGCAAAAATAGGACTGAAAATTAAAAGGGGAACTAAGAAAACAACCATTATCACTCTTGTAACATGGAAAAAGGTTACTGTCGTAATATCAATACCTTTCATTTCTTCTGCAAACACAACAATTTGTGACAAACCTCCAGGAATACTACTCGTTAAGGAGGTAGGATAGTCAACGCCGGAGTATTTTGACATAAAAAAAGCCGAACATACACACACAAGGACAATTAAGGTTGTAAGGATCAACATTGAGGGAAGGTGTCTAATCATGTCAGACAGTGAGCTCTTGGTAAAAGAGATGCCAATTGAATAACCTACAATAATCAATCCAGTATTTCTCATCGAAACGGGCCAAATTAATTTAACGTTTTTGAAACGTGATGCAATTAATAGGGCTGCCATTGGACCTAGAAGCCAGGGGATTGGCAACTTGATAAGAGAGAAAAGGCCGCCTCCAATAAAAGCAGTTAGAAGTGCAGCAGAAAATTGGATTGTCTTGCTTGCATTATTTAAATCCCACTTTTTCATATTAATTCTCTTCCTTTGTCCGATTTTTATTTCTATTGTTTAGAAGCATTAAGAAAATCAATAAATGCTTTTACTTGTGCTAAATCCATAGTCACATCCCGATAAAAAACCCAAGTTTCTCTAAGCAAATAGCTATTATCGCTTAATACAATGGGGAAAGTATACAGTGGTTCATCATTTTTAATACAGATTTCTGGTAAGATGGCATATCCTAAACCATTAAGAACCAGTTCTTTACATGTTTCAATCCGATCTACCTCCATTGAAATCTTAGGTGGTAACGCAAATGTTTCCTGCCACCAGTTTTCAATAGTATTCCTTAACGATTGGTCTGTCTGATAATTAACTCTAGGAAGAAAAGGAAGTTCTTTTAAATCAATTTTTTTACTGGAGGCAATACAAATCTTTTCTTCTTGAAATAACACTTTATTTTCCTGCCATTTGTAAGGGCCTCTAACTATCCCGAGGTGTGCTTCTTCTTTTTGAAGCATTTGATGAATTTGAGAACTCCATCCAGTTTTCAAACTAATTTCAACCTCTGGATACAGAGTTAGAAATTCTTTTAATAATACTGGTAGTTTATAACGGGCAAACAAGCCAGATACACCCAATCGCAAAGTTCCTTTCACTTTTTTATCCAAATTTGAAATGTGTTCTTTTGCAGCTCCTAATTGCTTACGCATATTTTTCGAATATTGAACGAGGTATTCCCCTTCAACTGTAAACTCGACACCTCTTTTGCCTCTAGAGATTAAATTTGTTTTGAACTCTTTTTCCAGCTGTTTTATACGATAGGATAAAGCTGGCTGAGAAATAAATAGTCGTTGTGCCGCCTTTGTTATATTTCTTTCTTCGTAAAGAGTAATTAAAATAAGCCAGTCTTTTTCATCCATAAAATTTTTCTCCTTTAACCATAAAAAATATTTATGGGTAATTATAAATAATAATAATTTATTTGATTTCTAAAAGTATAATACAACTAATCAATAAAAGAAATCTATCTTTTTATGTAAAGCAATAGACTCACTCTAGTTCGCGTTTCCTGCATTTTTCATAAAATTTTTTTATGGCAATGAATAAAAAAACAATATTATTTTTATTCATTATTTTCACTTATTATTTACATGAAGAGTTATCACTACTTAACAGGAGGGGTAAAAATGGCAAATACACAAAATTATGATGTAGTTGTAGTAGGGGCAGGAAACGCAGCTTTATGTGCGGCAATCTCAGCAAAAGAGGGCGGTGCTAGAGTTCTTGTATTAGAACGAGGACCAATGGAAAAGCGTGGAGGAAACTCTTTCTTCACAGATGGAGCCATACGTGTTGCCTACAATAATTTAGACGCAATCAGAAAAGTAATACCTGAATTAACAGACGCAGAAGCCGAGTTAATTGTTATGCCTGAATACGCTGAATCTGATTATTTAGATGATTTAATGCGAGTAACAGGTGGACAGAGTAATCCTGAATTAGCAGAACAGCTGGTTACTAAATCGTATGAAACAATAGCGTGGATGCGTGATCAGGGAATAAAATTTGAATTGAATTATGAAAATCAATCTTTCGTACAAGATGGCAAGCGCAATTTCTGGGGAGGACTGCCAATCAAAACGGAAGATAAAGGCGTTGGCTTAATGAGACAGCTCTTTGCGCGGACAGAAGAAATTGGCATTGACGTTTGGTACGATTCACGTGCTGTGGAGCTTGTATCAGAGAATAACACAATATCCGGTGTCGTTGTTGAGAAGGATCATACAATGGTAACAGTTCAGACATCCGGTGTGATTTTGGCTTGTGGCGGCTTTGAAGCCAATAAGCAAATGAGATGTGAAAATATTGGTGAAGAATGGGAAGCGGCAATTGTTCGTGGAACCGAATTCAACACAGGAGACGGCATTTCCATGGCTATGGCAGTCGGGGCTCAAAAATTTGGGCAGTGGTCTGGATGTCATTCGATTGGGACAGATTATAACGCGCCAAAAGTAGGAGACTTCACGAAGCCGGGAGATATTTTTAAAAAGCATTCTTATCCGTACAGCGTCATGCTAAATAATGAAGGGAAACGTTTTGTTGATGAAGGAGCAGATTTGCGAAATTACACCTATGCCAAATACGGCCGTGAGGTATTAAAACAGCCAGGACATGTGGCATATCAAATTTATGATGCACAGGTACGCCCGATGCTGCGTAAAGAATATGACCTTGAAGAAGCGACTATTTATAAAGCAGATACACTTGAAGAGTTGGCTAGTTTACTGCCGGTCAATCAAAAACAATTCCTTAAAACGATCGAAGAATATAACAGTGCCGTACAAGATGGCGAGTATAGACCCGCAGAGAAAGATGGCAAAGGAACGAAAGGAATTACCCCTCCCAAATCCAACTGGGCACTTCGAATTGAGCAAGGGCCATTCTATGCTTTTCCTGTAACGTGCGGAATCACCTTCTCGTTCGGTGGTTTGCATGTAGATGTTACGGGTCATGTGTTAAACAAAGAAGAACAACCGATAAAAGGTCTATTTGCGGCTGGTGAAATGATTGGGGGGATTTTTTATGAAAACTATCCTGGTGGATCCGGGTTAATGTCTGGAGCAGTCTTTGGAAAATTAGCTGGTTCATCCGCAGCCCACTATATTCAAGAAAAGGTTGAAGCGATCAATAATCATTGAGTTTGCTCCTTGCATAGTTAATTAGATAAGAATTTTTCCAAAAGTTCTAGGGATACATTAAATAGAAGAATGAAAAACAGCCAAGGCTTAAAATAGTTCTTGGCTGTTTGGTACTTCAAATATTAAAAGTCTTTATGCATTGACTAAAACTCATATCATATAGGGATATGAGTTTTAGAAAATAGCTTTAAGCGTCCGGATGGCCAGGCAATAAATAATCGGTTTGTTTGTGGATATTTACCTCTATAACAAGGATGATAGATAACAATTAGTTTTCTTTTTGTTTAAATACCCTAGTAACCATGAAATTCTGGATTCAGTATCTATATCCTAAATTGTATAAGTGTGAGCGCTCCCTCCCGGAAATTTTTCAACTATTCTCAATCCTATTTTATAATTGAATTTTGTAGGCATCGGTTAGTTGGAGATACATTAGAGTCTGGGCTCAATTGAAAACTCACTTATACAAAACAAGGATCATTGAAGTAAACTATTTCGGAAAGAATTTTAGTGCCATTCATATTTATGAATAGTTCTTTCGCTTCTTTTTCTGTGTCAAATTCAAAAATTTTAATATTTCCTTTTAAAAAGACAGTGATGACCCACATTGCAAAGCCTCCAAATGATAGATAATTTTTTTGCGTAATTTGCAAAATCAATTCAAATCAAGCTAATTGATAGGTAAGCTCGTAATTATTTTTCGTGTACACGTATCCCTCTAAAATGATTCTCGCTGTGCGTACCACTTTAATAGCGCGAATGTGTCCTGCCAGAAAATCAACTTTTGTTTCCATTATCCCCGCCGGGTGGGCTAATCGAAAAATTTCCTGTTTGATGTCCACCATATCCGATAAAATCGTTTCCTGTAAGTAAGCTCCTGCAGTTGCACAGATTGCTCCTGTAATAGCAAGCGCTTGATGGGGCTTTTGCATCGACATCATTCTGATCATCAAATCCATCTCTGACGCTTTTCTTTCCGTTCCGTTTAGGTCGACGTAATCCATAGGAGGAGCAATTAGGGTCATTTTAGGCACAGCAGGAGATTGGACAGTTGCTGATTTCTTATCGGAAAATTGACACATTTCAGCTGCAATTGACCGGATTTCTTCTAGTTCATTTAATTTTTCCGGTGAATATTCAGTGGGCAATTCGCTCCCGTTTAGACCAATATCCTGTGCCCTTACAAAAACAAGTGGATTAGCAACATCAATAATTGAAACTTGAATCAGTCGATCCTTCGTTTTAATCATGTCAATTGGATTTCCTGTAGGGAATAGTTTTCCTGTAACTGCTCCTTCAGCACGAGTAAAAGAAAGATAGATAGGTGATCCTTTACCAGGCACGCCTGGAATTGAGCAGCTGCCTTCTGTTTTCACTTGTCCATTTTCAACCTCTACTTCTGCAATAATCAATTTTTGCGTATTTGTGTTAAAAATTTTCACCGTTGTAACAGGTTCTTTTGCCGGAACTAATCCGTGCTCAATTGCGTAAGGTCCTACAGCAGATGAAATATTACCACAATTCCCTTTAAAATCAACCATTTGATTATCGATGCTGATCTGCGCAAATGTATATTCCACATCGAATTCTGTTGAATCCGATTTTTTGATAATCGCAGCTTTACTTGTCAATGAATTCGCTCCTCCAAGACCATCAATCTGTCTCCGATCCGGACTGCCCATCACGTCAAGTAAGAAACCTTCCCAGTGTGAGCGATTCGAAGGCATATGTTCAAAGTTAAGGAACACACCTTTACTTGTCCCGCCGCGCATTACAACTACTGGTACTTTCATTGTATAACCACCTTTTCTCAAGACAATATTTATAGCACTACCGGTTCCATTGAGAATATAGTATGATGAGTTCTGTAATAAGTAAAATACATATTTTTTTAATAAAAATGATAAAAAAACTTATAATCTAAATGTGGGAGATGGTTAAGTGGACGAAAAAGATTGGATTGCGATAAGGATACTATATGAAGAAAAAAACATTAGCCGTGCCGCAGAGCGTTTATATATATCGCAGCCGGCGTTAACGTACCGGCTTAAAAATTTAGAAAAAGAATTTAGCACGAACTTATTTTTCAAAATAAAAGGAGGCATTGAGTTTACTTCCGAAGGGATACATTTAGCGGGATATGCGGAAGAAATGGTGAAAAAGTTGCAAAAAACGAAAGATTATATGCTGAATATGAAAAATGAGGTAAGAGGAACTTTAAGGCTTGGCGTTTCCAGCAACTTTGCCCAATATAAACTACCAGAAATATTGAAAAAGTTTTCAACACAATATCCTCATGTACAATTTAATGTGAATACAGGCTGGAGTACAGAAATCATGCATCTTCTGGATTCCTCTAGTGTTCAATTAGGCATTCTGCGTGGAAACTATGAATGGTATGGAATCAAATCGTTACTGCATAAAGAAAGACTTTGTTTAATCTCTAAAAAAGAGGTAGACTTGGATGATTTGCCACAACTTCCATTCATAAATTATAAAACAGACAGTTCTTTAAAAAACTTAATAAATGGCTGGTGGCATGATAGATTCCCGGAGCCACCATTTGTAACTATGGAAACAGATCGGCAGGAGACGTGCAAAGAAATGGTCAAAAATGATCTTGGTGTTTCTATTTTGCCGGAAATATGCCTGCAGCCTTCAGATAACTTGCATACATACGGGTTATCTTACAAAAATGGGAAGCCAGTCTTAAGAAATACATGGTTAATGTATAACCAGGATTCTTTAAAACTATCTACTGTGAAAAACTTTATTGATTTCTTGAATAAAAATTCCAATCTTTAATGAAAAAGCACAATGAAATTTATTGACAATTTCATTGTGCTTTTTCGATTTCCTAATTAATATAAAATGGATTATAAGTTTTTTTTTCGAAAAAGTAAAAAAAATATGTATTTCACTTATTTCAAGAAATGAACTATTCTAAAAATAGAAACCAAATCAACAGGGAACCAGAAAATATTATATAATGTTTTTTAACTATTCAAACTTTTTATCTGATTTGTAAGCGGTTTCTTTAATAGGAGGGGATTCATATTCTTACGTTACTTGGAATTTCAATGGTCGTTGTCTTTACTTATTTAATCATGTCTAAACGGTTATCACCTGTTAATTCTCTTGTGGTCATTCCAATTATCTTTGCATTAATTGGCGGATTTGGTCCAGAGCTCGGAGATATGATGCTCGATGGAATAAAGGTTGTCGCACCTTCAGCCGCTTTGCTATTGTTCGCTATTTTGTTTTTCGGAGTTCTGATTGACGCTGGATTATTTGATCCACTTATTAAAACTATGTTAAAAATCGTAAAAGGGGATCCGGTTAAAATAGCGATAGGAACAGCAGTAATCGCAATGACCGTTGCCTTAGATGGGGATGGTACCACGACTCATATGATTACGATTTCCGCTATGCTGCCTCTTTACTTACGACTTGGTATGAATCCACTTATTCTTGCCACTATTTCTATGCTGGCTGTCAGTATTATGAGTGGTATGACTCCTTGGGGAGGACCTGCAACAAGAGCAATAGCATCTTTAGGTCTCGATGCAAATGAATTCTTTGTACCGATTATCCCAACACTATTCGCAGGTATTGCAGCTATTCTTTTTACCGCTTATGTACTTGGGAAAAAAGAGCGCAAAAGGCTTGGTGTTGTACATATCAAAGCTGCACCTGAAATGAAAGGAGCTCTTGCTGAAGCAGCGGTAGCTTCCGCCATACAAGACGATTTAAAGCGCCCTAAATTAATATGGGTCAATCTTTTGTTGACGCTCACGGTCATGTTCATTCTTGTAATGGGCTTCGTACCGGTACCTGTGTTGTTTTTAATCGGATTTGTGCTTGCTTCGATCATTAACTACCCTAACTTAGAACAGCAAAAAGAGCGAATCGTGTCACATGCAGGAAACGCTATAACCGTCGTCACATTAGTATTTGCGGCTGGTATTTTCACAGGGATCTTTTCCGGAACGAAAATGGTAGACGCCATTGCAAATTCATTAGTGGCCATCATTCCGGATTCTTTAGGCTCTTTTTTACCGATGGTCGTTGCGTTCACAAGCATGCCATTTACGTTCGTTTTATCCAATGATGCTTACTACTTTGGTGTTTTGCCAATTCTTGCCGAAGCAGGAGAAGCTTATGGGGTGAGTCCTCTAGAAATTGCCAGAGCTTCCGTACTGGGCCAGCCTGTACATTTCTTAAGTCCACTCGTGGCATCGACTCTTTTATTAGTAGGGATGGTAAAGACAGATATCGGGGAACTACAGCGGTATGCATTTAAATGGGCTCTAATTTGTTCATTAGTCCTTATCATTGTTGCCATCTTGACAGGGGCTATCATTTAAGTAAAATGTTATCTAAAAAATTCTTCGAACTTAAACAAAGTAGGGCTGTGCCAAAACCAATTATTATTAGTGGTTTTGGCACAGCCCATTCTTTTATTTAATTCCAGTAGTCTCGCCGCTAGCTTGAGTAATTATTTTTACGATTGTTTTCGCAAGGTTCATAACCGTGTATAGACGAGTATCATTTAAAAATTGCATGGTTGGCAGCGGATCTATATAATTGACCATTCCTGTAATATGATAATCTCCCACTTCCGGCAATACTTTTTTTAAAGCTTTCCCTGGGACAAGTGGTCCATCCTTCAAGAAAACATGACCGACCTGGTTTTGATTCCCTAAACAAGCATCAACACTAAAAATAAGAGGCTTTTTGAATTGTTTTTTAATTATTTTCAACGTGTCTTTTAAATTAAATGCATGAACGGGATTTTCCAAAGTACCGTAAACACGATAAGGCACCGTTTGTTCTTTAAGCATTGTCCCGACTAAAGGGCCTAAAGAATCCCCAACTGATCGGTCTGAACCAATGCACAGAAAGATTACATCTTCATTTTGACATCCAGAAGATTGAATAATCTCTTTGACTTTTGATGCTAAGCAGTTTATTTCTTCGCCTTTTGGTTCCACAGAACAAATTGCTCCTCTTCTTGTAAATTAGACTCATCTTAATTCCCCTTTGTTCTATTATACGAACAAAAAGGACATCATGCATGTAAATATATGCATATGCTTGAGGTTAAAGGTTTTTATCCAATATTTTAATTTTGGAGGAACTTTTTAAATATACTTCTCTGTGATTATCTGGTCTTCTTCAAATTCTCACCTGGCGTGTCAGTATTGCTTTTGAAATACCGGGTAACAACATCTGAATATCATTAATCATCTTGTTCTTTTAGACATCTTCATCTAAAGTAAATGGATATATGATATAGAGGTGAAGAGATGGCATTTAGGCTATTACGGTATTTTATTTTTTTTCTTGGTTTAACTTTCTTTGGATTAGGGAATGCGATTGCGGTAAATGTTCAATCCTTGGGGCTGCACCCATGGGAAGTTTTGAACGTTGCCCTGTTCCAGCGGTTCGGGTTCACGATTGGGACGTGGAGTGTCATGTGTGGATTAGTACTTGTGGTGATCACCTTTGTAGTCGATAGGAAGTATATTAGTATTGGTACCTTTCTAAATGCTTTATCAATAGGACCAATCATGGATTTTTTCTTACATCTCAACATTCTTCCTCATGAAACGGATCAATTATGGTTGAATCTACTCATCTTGTTGATGGGTATCATCATATCCGGCATTGGCGGAGGAATTTATGTGGCTGCGGGAATCGGGGCAGGTCCTCGAGATGGTTTCATGCTTTCCGTTTCGGAAAAAACCGGGTTATCGGTCAGCCGGGCAAGAATCGTTGTCGAGAGCCTCATCTTGATATTCGGGTTCACCCTTGGAGGTCCAGTGTTTATTATGACGTTTGCATATACCTTTATTCAAAGCCCAATCTTTCAGTTTTCCATGAAGCTAATGCGTTCCTTTATCGCTAGTTTGGAGCGGAAGCAAAAGGGACAATTTGAGCTTCCATTATAAATTGGAAGGTGGATTCAAAAATGATACAGATATTGATGCACGAATATTTGCTGAGATGATTATCGAAAAACTCAACTATTCTTATGAAGATTTTAAAAGGGAGGGGTTTTGATAAAAGAGTTAGTTTTTCTTTTATTATGATTGGCAGGGGAAGATAAAATGCCCAGTATCACCTTCTTTACTGGTGATACCGGGCGGTACTTTTTTTATTTAGTAGTTGTTAAATAGGATTCCCCTAGAATTTCCTTCACTTGATAACGATCTGGTGAAAGCTCTTTATCAATGAAAGAGTTAACATCTGTTTTTTCAACATCGTACATTACTTCAATTTCCTTAGAAAATAGAAGTTTTTCTTTTTCAAGCAAGGTGGAAAGGGAAGGTTGTTGTTTTGGTTGCAGTTCTTCTGTATTTAGAACTTGTCTTAATCCGTCAACATAGTATTCAAAGGGACGACCACCGACAATTTTTACGCCTTTATTTTCCTCATTGATTATGATAATAGTAGGAAAACCTCTGGCACCCAAGCTTCTAGCTAGACCAAAATCTTCATTCAATAATTGTTGTCCGATGAGTTGCTCAGCCTCATTTACAATGGCTTCTCCATCAAGTCCAAGTTTATTTACGATTTCAATCATAACGGATAAATCTGAAATATTATGATTAAATGCGAAAAGTGCTTCTCTTGCACGGCGCAAATATTCAAATGCAATTGCATCATTATGATTTTTTTGAATTACTTTAAATACACGAGAAGGTGGGTAGGAGGATTGGACTGGGTTATCAATCATTAAAGTCCCATCAATTGGCATTCTTGAATATTCACCAACTTCTCTCCAGTGACCAGCAACGTCAGCCGGTTTATAAATTCCGTTTGCAGGATCGATTGGTCCGTCATGCCATTTTTCCAGTAAGCCTCCCATAACCGTATGGAAGTTAAAATAATCACCATACTGCTCGACAAAACGACGAAGAACCGGTTCAATTGCCCAGCAATGAGAACAGATAGGATCGGTCACATAATAAAGATTAATTGACTTCTTTGGTTGATTAAAGTCAATAACCTCCATTTCCTCACTGTCAGCCACTCCGCATACACCTGTTTCTAAATCACAAATCATATTATTATTGTTCTTCAATTCATTTCCCTCATCTCTATTCAATACTTTAATTACATACATAAAGGAAAGCGAGGAAAAGAAGTTATGTTCTTTTCCCACACTTTTGATCATTTCTTGAAATTATTTTCTAATTGTTCATGAAATGGTGCAGGCCTAGAGGTTGACATTTTTTCAAAATCCGTAAAGTGACATAGTGCCGGTTGTGTACGTACTGTTTACTTTTCAAAGAGGCAATATAATATTTGCTTTACAATTGAATTTTAAGTCATAATGATAAGCATCAACACCAATAGTTCTGTGGATTTGTCGTTTATACAACATATTTAAGAAATTGTTGAAAAAATAGGAGTGACAACAAAATGACGCAATCAAAGACGGACCCTCGAGTTCTACGTACCCGCAAATTAATTATGGATTCCTTCATTAAACTTTCAGAAGGAAAGGAATTTAAGGATATTACGATAAAGGATATAACGTCAGAGGCCATGATTAATCGTGCAACCTTTTATTATCATTTTGAAGACATATACGACTTATTAGAGAAGGTATTATCAGAAGTATTATTAGTTAATTTGGATTATGATATTTACCAAAATGACGTACTGACTGAAGAAGCTTTCGCTAGTATCTTTAAAGCTATTACAAATTTTCAAAAGTCATTATCCAATCGTTGTCATAGAGGATACAAAGATACCATTGCCCGTATTATTAGGGAACAGCTCGAAATCATTTTTTACAAAATGTTGTTAAAACAAAATACAACTGAAGAGGATGAATCTCTAAAAATTACTGCTGTCATGTTAAGTTGGGGAATTTACGGAGCATCTGTGGAATGGAGAAGGAATAGTAAGGTACCTCCAGAAGAATTTATCAAATTAGTCATTCCTTCTATAATGTATGGGATTGATTTTGAAACTGAAAATTAACAGGTATATAAGTTGACAATTAAAATAGGTTGATTCAATATACATGCTATAGCATGTATTTATTGATATCCATAAATCCACAATGGAAGATTTAGTAATATGCTTAGCCCTATCTTATATCTTAATTAATAGAGGTGATATATGGATTTACAAGATTTAATTGGGTATCTTATTCATCGTACGGATGTAAAAATGACCAATTATTTTACCAAGAGGTTAAAACCATATGAAGTTACCCCAGAACAATGGGGCATTATTAGTGTTCTTTGCAGCCAAAAAGGCACTACTCAAAAAGAGTTGGCAGAAGCCATTGATAAAGATCAAACTACTATCGTAAGAATGATACAGTCAATGGAAAAAAAAGGGGTTGTAATGAAGTCATTTAATGACCAAGACAGGCGTTCACATTACCTTTTCTTAACTGAAAAAGGTGACGATATAAAACAAACTATCCTGCCTGTGGTTAAAGATGCTCATCATTTCGTTACGAGTAATTTAAGCGAGGAAGAGATCCAGCAATTAAAATCGTTATTAAACAAATTATATGATACACGCTACTAATACTTGTTCCTTATGGATGCTATGCAATTATAAGGAACAAAGTCAATTTTTCGCATTATATATGCTATAGCATGTATTTTTCGCTTGTGTCATATATAGTTGGTAGCGTCAATAATTTTAATTACAAAAGCTAAATGAAGGAGTAGATAGAGGATGCTGAATGGAAAAGTAGCAATTATAACAGGAGCAAGTCGAGGGATTGGAGCTGCTACAGCCAAATTATTTGCTCAGTATGGGGCTAAGGTAGTTGTAAACTATGCCAATAATATGGGTGCTGCAGAGGAAGTAGTAGAATTCATCCGTGAAAATGGTGGACAATCCATTGCGGTTCAAGCAGATGTTAGAAATCAAGAAGATATGAATTCTCTAGTAAATCAAACTATTTCACATTTCGGAAAAGTAGATATTCTGGTAAACAACGCAGCCATTCACTTTGCTATGAAACCCTTCTTTGACATGGAATGGGATGAATTCAGGCCCAAAATTGAAGAGGAAGTGAAAGCAGCTTTCGTTTCAACAAAATCAGTATTACCGATTATGAAAGAACAGAAATACGGGAAGTTAGTTTTCATTTCAAGTGGTTTAAGCCACCAGCCTATGCATGGCTTTATTGCACATGGAACAGCAAAGGCAGCAATTAATTCCTTTGTACGGTATCTGGCTCAAGAATTAGGACCATATAATATTACAGCTAATACAATATCACCTGGTATGGTCGAAACAGATGCCACTAAACATACTCCTGCAGAAGAAAAAGAAAAAGCAGCCATGTTTACTCCATTAGGAAGAATTGCAAACCCTGAGGATATTGCTCGTGCTGCCTTATTTTTTGCAAGTGATCAAAGTGCCTTTATGACAGGAACTTATGTCCCGGTATCCGGTGGCATGGAAATGAATTCATGAATTTATAAAAAATCAAATCTAATTTGAGATGTTTACGGAAGTTTTAGTCAGGAGAAAAATAATATTAGCCTTTGATAGAGAGCTTGTGATTGCAGAGAAAACAAGATTACTTGTCGTTTTGAGACGGATTTTTTTTGCGCCATTAACTTCTGATGATTTATCTTATGTTAACTAGATTTGTATAGAGTATACAGTGTTCCCTTTTTATGTAATGTGTCCAATCTATATTTTAAATACTTCATACTATAATTATAGATCCTCTTATTCATAGGAGATATTTATTCTTTAGATCGGGTCAATTGTATGAAGGGTGAACTATGATAATGGGATATACAAAATGGTAATTTGTTATCAATATAGACGAATACTTTACTTTTTATTTGCTTTTCATATATTGATAGAAAACTTAATAGAAAAAGATGATATTACTGTAACTTGTTACTATGATTTTTGTTGTAAGAAGAAACACTATGGTTATGTTAAAACTTTATTTTAATTAGAGGGAGTGTAAAGATGTCTAAAAATTTAGCTATTGATTTATATTTAGAATTACTTAAAAAAACAATTTTGTATGAGATATGGCTTGAACATGAAGGTGTTGACCCTGATATTCGTCGACAAGGTCTTGATTGTCCAGCAATTGCACATAGTATGATTGGAAGACTTCGTATGGAAAATATACAACAATGTATGACATCTGTATTGGAGGAAAACATTGAAGGTGATTTTATAGAAACAGGTGTATGGCGAGGTGGAGCTTGTATCTTTATGAGAGGTTTCTTGAAGGTCCATGGAGTGAATGATCGTAAAGTATGGGTCGCTGATTCATTCGAGGGTTTGCCAGTACCAAACATTGAACAATACCCTCAAGACAAGGGAGACCCTCATCATACATTTGATTTTCTACGTGTATCACTCGATGAAGTACGGGGAAATTTTCAAAAGTATGACTTACTTGATGAGCAGGTCCATTTTTTAAAAGGATGGTTTAAAGATACGTTACCTACTGCTCCCATTGAAAAGATCGCTGTTGCAAGACTTGATGGAGATATGTATTCCTCAACTATGGAAAGTTTGAGAAACATTTATCCAAAAGTCTCTATAGGTGGATACATTATTATTGATGATTACGGCTGCTTACCAAATTGTGCAGCTGCAGTAACAGATTTTAGAAAAGAATTTGAAATAGATGAACCGCTTATAAAAATTGATAACACAGATTTAACTGGTGTATATTGGAGGAAAATGAAATAACTGACTCAACAAGGGAGTGCTTTTTTGCATGCCAATTTCCATAGTTTACAAAAGACAACTAGGAATGTAATAAGATTGTTTAACTAACGATAGTTGAAGAAGAAGCCGATTTCCTTATCTAAAGAAGAATCGTTTTTTCGCTACCTCCTGGCTTTATGTAAACTGGAAATGTATATCATATACAATTATATTATTTTGATAATAAACATCATATTTCCCACACTCTAATAATTAGGAAAGTTAGCCAAAAGAAGCATAAAAAAAGTGAATCCCTTGTTACTAATGGGATTCGCTTTTTTCAGTATTAACATTTTTATCGTTAATACATGATTTTTAACATAGTTGGCACATCAAAGTTTTCCTCTGCCAACAGTTCAGGGAACTACGCTACTTTAAATAAAACTCGCTAAATTTTCCTGAAATTGGCTCTAACCCAATCAATTAAAATAAAATTTAATAAAATAAAAGGATAAATTAAAAGGAGTTGTTATGATGGCAAACATTGTAAGTATTGGGACAAGTGTCCCTGCCCCTCCGGTGAGTGGTTCTCTTGATAGAGAGGTTACTACAACACCAATTTCTCTTGCATTATTTGGTTTAGTTATTCCAGAAGGTGACAATAGGGTATTATTACATGCTACAGTAGGAGTTACATCTGCCTTATTAGCCCCAGTATTAATATTTAACATATTTAGAGGTGACCAAGTAATTTTTTCTAGTAGAGAAGAAGTACTATTATCAGCAGGACAAGAACAAACGGTTTCACTTCACGCAATTGATACGAATGTTCCTGCTACAATCAACGAAGCATATTTGTTAACTGTTCAACTAGAAAGTGATCTATCCGCTGCAGATGTTACTGGACCAGTTACTTTTTCAGGAATATCATATTCATATCCATAAAATTATACAATCACTCCAAAGCTCTAACGCATAGTTTACCGACCTGCCTCTCCCAGCCATAGAATCAATATTGACGGTTCTAATCCATTTTCATTCTCTGTGGTGCAGGGACGAGTTTGCACTGCATGAATGACAAATGAGTGGGGGTAGTTGAATAAGAGATTGCATAAACCCCTACTTTTTTATGTAGTTCCCGGACTTCTTTAGAAGCCAAAAACGTTGATAAATCAATAATATATAAAATCTATGCATAATCGATAAAAAATGAAAGAAAGCCAAACCCAGATGTATCAAGGGTTTGGCTTTTTTGCTAACTTCTTGAAATTGACTTTATGTATACTGAATCATCAAAATGACAAAGACTATAGGCTCTTCCTTTTTCTATAGTTTTACGTTAGAGCGTAAAGACTCATGTTATTCGGTAGCAATTGTTGGATAATTAACCATAATTAAATATGGACGAAAAAAAGAACTCCAACGTGTCTAAGTGGTGGTGTAACACCCTTAAACATTTCCCCTAATTGCCCTAGGGAAAACACTTGTCGAAGTCCTTTGTTACTAATAAAGTTATATCACTTGTTTTAATGTTTATTGCTTTCAGTTTCAAGGGAAAAATATTGTTTCTTTCTATTTAGACACAATAAAAAAGATGCTGTTTCCCTTAATTTTTATCGGGATCAGTGTCTTTTTTAATGTCCTCTAAGGAGGAAATGCTATTTTAGTAGCAGGCAGAATTCTGATTTGCTGAATTTCTATTGGCTATCCAGCAAAGCCCCAACTTCCTCATTTATGATAATCGTCTTCCGTACCTTTGTGCCTTTTTCTAAAGTTATCTTTGATACAAGTCATTACTATGTCTATCTTGCTGGTCGTTAAGCACATATCCTCTTATTAAATCTAAGAATCGCTCTTTCTTCTGGTGTGAATTCCGTGTGAATCGAACTAACCCAAACCTATTTGAAGACGGAGGACACCGAATTTACTATGTAGGTATAAGTAGAGCTACGAACAGATTATTTATAGTAACACCAAAATTATCTAAAGAAACCGAGAAATAGTTAAATCAAAATTCCAATTAATATAATGGGAGCCATGAAAAGATCTCCAATTGACGAGTGTTCGGTAGGTAAGGTAACTAGCGTTCGGGGTAATGGATAAGTTAACTGAGGCATCATAAGAATTCAGTTTATATGAAGATTACATAACGTTTAGCGAGAATAGTAGAGAAAGGAGTTCATCAAACGATATCCACTTGATTCATTGAAGCGGCTGTAATGCTTCCAATTTGTCATATATAGAGGCGGCAATGGTCTTTACTGTATGGTGTGTCTACGAAAAAGAAGGAATTAACTTAGAGGGGACGGTCTGGAGACCGAATACAAGACTGTCGAGGTCTTCTCGACAGCCTAAGATTTAGTAAATGAATAGCTTTTAGCTTTATTTCATCTTGTAATTATTACCAAGGTTGACTTGTTGGTCCAATTGTAAACTCATTAATGTTCGTATCATCTGGCTGATCAATCGCGAATGCCACAACATTGGCAACTCGATCAGATGTAATACCGTATTGTTTGTACAAAGCAGTCATACCTTCTGAAGTATCCTTATCCGTAATCGTATCCAACAATTCCGTGTTGATTGCTGCTGGATAAATAGTTGCTGTGCGGATGTTAGTACCTTCTTGGGCAGATTCCATACGCAGAACCTCCATTAAATCACGAACAGCCCACTTTGTTGCGCCATAAACCGCACCTCCTGGATAAGCTTTAATCCCAGCTACTGATGAAGTGGTGATGATATGTCCAGAATTTTGCGATGTAAATGTTGGCAATACTGCCGCGATACCATTCAACACACCTTTAATATTAACATCAACCATGCTATTCCACTCGTCAGTTTTTAATTCAGAAAGGGGTGAGTTAGGCATTATTCCAGCGTTCAAGAAGATTACATCTACGCCACCAAAAGTGTCTTTAGCTAGTTGAACAAGTTGCTGACTATCATCTGGATTAACAACATCTGTGACGCGATAAGCAGCTTGTCCACCAGCTTTTTGAATTTCCTCGGTCAATGCTTTTAATTTGTCTTCGCGACGAGCGCCTAAAACAATTTTAGCACCTTTACTCGCCAATAATTTTGCAGTTGCTTCTCCAATTCCAGATGAAGCTCCAGTGATTATAACTACTTTGTTTTCAATTGCCATCTTTATTCCTCCTTTGTGTACATGGTGAGTTTACCCCTTAGAGTTAACTCTAACGCAAGAGGAAATTTTAATATTGTTAGAAATTAGTTTAATTGTTTGTAAAAAAGAAGAACCAGAATATCTTATTTTCTAAAAAAGAATTTCGATTTTTTTATTGCACTAACGTATTTGGTTGTGCAAGTAAATATCACAAAGAAGCAAGGCTTCCGTTAAGTTAGCAGTTGCCGGATTAGGGCGTATTGATGGTCAATATCACTGTAATCCATAGTGGCTACTTCGAGGAGTAGATTATAATAAATAATTCATTATATTTTTACGCGATTTTCCTATATATCTGATAAAGAACTTGGAAATTTCCCCTGAATTTCTTTTAAAAACAGTTCAGCAGCAGCGGAAAAAACCTGATGCTTTTTCCAAACAATGTTTAAGCCAGATTCAAGTCTTGGTTCTAGCGGTCTAAAACAAAGGTTACTATCACTAGACGTATTTACTATTTTATCAAGGGTTAGTGCATAACCAATACCCTCTTCAACCATGATCGCAGCATTATAGGCAAGATTGTATGTAGTCACGACGTTTAATTTATCAAAATTTCCACCAAACCAATCTGCAAATTCATTTTTAGACAATGTTTGTTTCATAGCCTGCCGTGAACAGATTAGCGGAACATTTAATAAATCCACTGCTTGAATGGTATCTTTGAAAGCAAGAGGGCTATCTTTCCTCATAACAACACCCCAAACATCTTTGGTTGGGATATTGACATAATTGTATTTGGATAAATCCGCCGGTTGAATTAATATACCAAAATCAAGCAATCCCTTGTCAAGCCGTTCATTCACATCATCTGAATTTCCACTGTACAGGTGATACCGGATATTTGGATAACTCAATTGTAAATTTTTCACTACCCGTGCAATCTGTCTCATGGCGTCAGTTTCCCCACCACCTATATATACGTCACCACTTATTGTTTCTTCCATAGAACTAAATTCTACACCTAATTTTTCGACCATATCAACGATTTCTTCTGCTCTCTTTCGGAGGAGCATCCCTTCATCTGTGAGTATGATACTGTGACTACTGCGAATAAATAGTTTTTTTCCTAACTCTTGTTCAAGATCTTTTATTTGTCTTGACAAGGTGGGCTGTGTCACATGCAAAACATTAGCTGCAGCTGTTATGCTTCCTTCTCTTGCAACAGTAAGAAAATACCTCAAAACTCTAAATTCCATTTATCACACCTCTTCTTTACTATTTTTAGTATATATATATTAGAAATGCTTAACAAGCATATCTCATTATAAGATATAAGCATTTGTTATGAACAAAAGGCACAGCTAGAATGAATTACACAAAGTAAAAAATAGTAAGAAAGGATGTTATCTACTATGTCTACTATTAAGATAAAGTTGTTGTGATTACGGGTGCATCAATTGGAATTGGTAAGGCAACCACTAAGAAATTTGCAGAAGAAGGAGCAAAAATAATCAGTGCCGCTCGTCGTGGAGAATCTTCAGCTTACTATCGGTATAAATGCAAAGTGATATAGCGTATGCAATCCCTTATGCCATAAACAAACCTGACACTGCTGCGGTAAGCGAGATCATCGTCCGCCCAACTAAACAAGTTGACTGACGGATACGTCAATGAAGGAAATAATGATTCTTCCTACAACACAATCGCAATGAAAAATATTGCCTATAAACTGATAGAGGCAATTTTCTGTTCATGGTAAACCAATAGTTTAAATTCCGTTTTATTGGCCTGTAACTGTACCCTTAATTGATAAAAGGATGTGAAAAAATTGAACTACAAAAAGCTAGCAGAAGAAATCATTTACTTCGTGGGTGGAGAAGAAAATATAAAAAATGTCGTGCATTGTGCAACGCGATTACGATTTAACCTTCATGATAATAAGAAAGCGGGTAAAGAAAAACTAGAAAATTTAGATGGTGTGTTGAGTGTTGTTGTAAATAGCGGCCAATTTCAAGTAGTAATTGGAAGCAATGTATCTGAAGTTTTTAAAGAAATACAATCTGCTGTAAATATCGATGGTGAAGGAACTACAAGACCATCAAAGCAAAAAGTAAATATTATTGAAAAGGTTTTTGAAGTGATCTCAGGAAGTTTCTCGCCTTTACTTGGTGCGCTAGCTGGGGCAGGTATGCTGAGAGCATTAATAGCTCTTTTAACAATGACCGGTATCCTATCAACTGACAGCGGAACTTACACTATTCTATTAGCTGCCGGGAATGCGATTTTTTATTTCCTTCCCATTTTTCTAGGTATCACAATTTCTACAAAGCTTGACGCAAACCCTTATGTAGGTGGGATGATAGGAGCAACATTACTAGAGCCTAATTTCACTGGATTGTTAGAAAATCGTGGGGATATGACAGATTTCCTTGATATCCCTGTTGTTTTAATGGACTATTCTTCATCTGTGTTTCCAGCTTTTATCGCAATCACTATTTATGCTTTATTAAATAGATATCTTAAAAAAATCATTCATAAAGATTTGCAAATGTTTATGCTCCCTATGTTGGCTTTAATTATTATCGTGCCATTAACAACGATAGCATTTGGTCCTATTGGTGTATATATTGCTAATTCGATCGGAACTTTCATTAATTTCTTATATGCAGAAACTGGCGTAGTAACTGGTGCTATCTTGGGTGGAAGTTGGACCTTCCTTACCTTATTTGGAATACACACTGGATTCACACCTTTTATTCTTGAAAATGTAGCAATTGGAGGTGATCCGATTCTTGCATTGGTGTCTGCGTCTGTCTTTGCGCAAATCGGTTTAGCATTCGGTGTGTTCTTAAAAACGAAAGATAAGAAATTAAAAGCACTGGCTGGCTCAACATTGATGCCTGGACTATTTTCAGGAATTACGGAACCAATCCTTTACGGGTTAGCACTTCGGTATAAACGTGGACTTATTTATATAGCAATCGCCGGGATAATCGGTGGAGGTGTCAGTGGTTTACTTGGAGCAGTAGCCACTGCATATGCCTTTCCTTCTATGTTGAGTGTTCCTATATATTCTCCGTTAATTTCTTATGTTATTGCCATGTTTCTTGCATTTGCAGTTTCAGCCGGATTAACAATTGTTTTAGGTTTTGAAGATAAGAAAACAAAAGCAATGGACGAAAAGAAATTAGAGTCAGAACCATCATCTGAAAAACACGAAACGATATTGAGCCCATTATCTGGTTTAGTTAAACCGTTAAAGGAAGTCAATGACTCTGTATTTTCTTCCTATGCGATGGGAAGAGGTGTTGCAATAGAGCCGACTGAAGGGCGAGTTACCTCTCCTGTGAATGGTGTCGTGACGATGGTTTTTCCAACCTATCACGCAATTGGGATTCAATCGGATGAAGGGGGAGAAATATTAATTCATATTGGAATTAATACAGTTTCGTTACGAGGAGAACATTTCTCATCTGAGATTAAGCAAGGAGACCGAGTGACTCAAGGGCAACATTTAATTGATTTCAATGTCGAGAAAATCAAAGAAGCCGGCTATGAAGTAATTACACCGATTATCATAACCAATACAGATCATTATATTGATTTTATTGAACTGAAATCCGATACCGTTCAAGCAAAAGAAAGGTTGTTAACATTAGTCCCGAACTAGTTGTGATCATACATAGAGATGTGACTATGTCGTGGGACAAGCATTTAAATTGATTTCCTTAAAATAGCGGATAAATAGAACAATGCTAATCCTACAATTTCTGTTTAATTGTATTTTTCTTAAAGTAATACAAAGAAAATGAACTACCTACGTGAAAAGAATGAAGGAGGAAATATTAAATGAGTGAATTTAAAAAAACTGTCTTCCCAGCAGGTTTCTTATGGGGCGGAGCAACAGCGGCTAATCAATGTGAAGGTGCGTTTGATGTGGATGGTAAAGGGATATCTGTTGCTGATACAATGCCTCGGGGTAAGGATAGGTTTTCAATCATTGCTTCACCAGACTTTGATTGGGAGATAGATCAAAACAAATACTATTATCCAAACCATCTGGGTATTGATCATTATCATCGATTTAAAGAAGATCTTGCTTTATTTTCAGAAATGGGATTTAAAGCTTACAGGTTTTCAATTGCTTGGAGCCGAATTTTCCCAAAGGGTGATGAAGGAGAACCTAACGAGGCTGGACTGTCTTTCTATGAAGAATTGATCGATGAATGTTTAAAATACGGAATTGAGCCTGTGATAACAATTTCTCACTATGAAATGCCAGTTCATTTGGCAAAAGTTTATAGTGGCTGGAAAAACAGAGAGTTGGTTGGTTTTTTTGAAAATTATTCTAAAGTTGTCTTGAATCGGTTTGCCCATAAAGTGAAGTATTGGATGACATTTAACGAAATCAATTCGGCAATGGAATTTCCGGCTCTATCTCAAGGGCTGATTGCATCTTCTGGCGCTCAAGACTATACAAATCGTTTTCAAGCTTGGCATCATCAATTTGTTGCGAGTGCTTTAGTAGTAAAAATTGCACATGAGTTAAGAGAAGATATTCAAGTAGGGTGTATGCAGATTTATGCCCCGTTATATGCTTTTGATTCGAATCCTGTAAATCAGTTTGCTTCACAATTAAAGCAACGAGCTTTTGATTATTTTACGAGTGATGTCCAAGTTCGTGGATACTATCCAAGCTATTTTAATCAATTACTAAAAGAGTACGATGCAAAAGCTCCAGAAATTGAAGATGGAGATTTAGAGATTCTAAAAAATAATACGGTGGATTATATCGGATTCAGTTATTACATGAGCATGGCAATTAATGATTCAAATTCTGAAAAGAGCGATCCAACTTCTGAAAAGAGCGATCCAACTTCGGGAAATCTTATGCAAGGAGTTAAGAATCCATTCTTAGAATCCAGTGAGTGGGGATGGCAGGTTGATCCTTTAGGGTTGAGAATCTCGATGAATGATCTGTGGGATCGTTATCAAGTTCCCTTATTTATCGTTGAAAATGGCCTCGGTGCAAAAGATGAAATAGAGGATAATGGTGAAATTAACGATGATTATCGAATCGATTATTTGAAAAAACATATTATAGCGATGCACGAAGCTGTGGAAGATGGAGTTGATTTAATAGGATATACACCTTGGGGCTGTATTGACTTAGTAGCAGCTTCTACAGGAGAAATGAGCAAACGTTATGGTTTTATTTATGTGGATTTAGATGATTACGGAAATGGTTCTCTTGATCGTATAAAGAAAAAATCTTTTTATTGGTATAAGGATGTCATTGCTACAAATGGAGCAAAATTAGAATAAACGTCAATATGAATGATTAAAGGAAGTGGAACACTAATTTATGAAGAATTCTAATAGTTTATTTATATTTATCTTAGCAGTTGGTGTATTTGGTATTATCAATACCGAAATGGGCGTAATTGGTATACTCCCTGCCCTAGCGGATCACTTTGATGTCAGTGTCTCTACAGCTGGTTTAATGGTTAGTCTTTTTGCGCTAGCCATTGCCATTGCTGGTCCAACTCTACCATTAGTATTTTCACGTATAAATCGAAAAAAGGTCATGTTACTGGTATTAGCTATATTCATTATCGGTAATGTTATTTCCATTTTTACAACTAATTTTACAGTAGGATTGCTAGTTCGTGTTATACCAGCCTTCTTCCATCCTGTATATGTCTCTATTGCTTTATCAGTAGCTGCTGCCTCTGTTAGTGAAAGGGAGGCACCAAAAGCCATCTCTAAAGTATTTATAGGGGTTTCCGCAGGTATGGTTCTAGGTGTTCCTGTGGTAAGCTTTATTGCCAATACGATTTCACTTGAAATGGCGATGTCCTTTTTCGCTGTCGTAAATATTTTTACATTTATTGCGACTTTACTATTTGTACCTTCTATGCCTGTGCAGGAAAGACTTTCTTATGGTTCTCAGCTAAAAATTTTAACGCAGGGCATTACTTGGCTCTCTATTTTGGCAGTTCTTTTTTTAAACGCAGCCATTTTCGGTGTATATAGTTACCTAGCTGAATATTTAGATGTAGTAACGAATATGTCATTAAATATGATTAGTACCATGTTACTTGTCTACGGCTTAGCTAATATTATTGGGAATATTATCGCAGGCAGATTACTAACGGACCATCCAATTCGTTCTGTCACAATCTTTCCCATTGTATTAACTGCTATTTATATTATCTTTTTCTTTGTGCGAGAGCTTACTGTACCTACAGCTATTATTATTTTAGTTTGGGGGATGCTTGGAGGTATTGGTGCAAACATTAATCAATATTGGATTATGTCGTCTGCGCCCAAAGCTCCAGATTTCGCGAATGGGTTATTCTTAACTTCCGTTAACTTAGGTACAACTATCGGTGCTGGTGTAGCCGGAATCATTATCGCACAATTTGGCACAGAATATATTTTATTCGTAGGTGTACTTACATTAGTATTAGGTTTTATATGTATTTTACTTAGAAATTATATGTATAGACTTAAAACAAATCAACTAATAGAGAATGATTATTGACAAACACAGGTAGAAATTAACAATCTTTAATTAATAAAACCAATCTTAAAATCTACTGAAAAAGAATCCATTTTGATCAGTCTTTTTTCAAAATGGATTCTTTTTATTTATCGTAAAAGTCTGGATTGTGAGATGTTCTTTTTGATCGAATTTTATTTCAAAGCAATCGTGCTTATTCTAGAGGTGTAAGTTCTGAAAATCCTATATATCTGATAAAGAATTTACATAGGAGCATTCCTTCATCTGTTTCCCTAACTCTCGTTCAAGTTCTTTTAATTGTCTTGACAAGGATGGCTATGTACCATGCAAAAAATCAGTAGCACCCGTAATACTTATTTCTCTTGTAACCATAAGAAGATATCGCAATTCTCTAAAGTCCATATAACAGTACTCATTTATAATGTTTTAGTATATATCAAGATATGCTCATAAAGCATATCTTGATATGAGATATAAGCAATGGGATATATGTATATAACACGCTAGAATAAATTACAAAGGAGGTTATGTGATAGCTGCCACAGAAGAAAATCCTTTAATTATCCTAATTTGAAAGGGTGTTATTTAAAATGAAAAAAAAATCGATTATCATGCGTGTACTCACAATGATAGCAATGGGCTTGCTTTTGTTTGTGACCATCGTTGCAGCCAAGACCGACGTTGGCGCCGTCTCCAAGACTGTTGCATACACGCCGGACATGTCCAATGGAGCAGACAATTTTTACAAGAGCAACAAGGTAAACATGAAGAAGGTTTCTTTTGAAAATCAATACAAGATGAAAGTTGCAGGGAACCTTTTTATTCCCAAAGGTTTGAAGAAGAAAACCAAAAATCCCGCAATCATTGTCGGGCATCCTATGGGTGCAGTAAAGGAACAAAGTGCGAATCTGTATGCACAAAAAATGGCTGAAAAGGGATTCGTTACTTTGTCCTTGGATTTGTCTTTCTGGGGAGAGAGTGAGGGGCAGCCTCGCAACGCTGTCTCGCCAGATATCTATGCCGAGGATTTCAGTGCTGCGATGGATTTCCTAGGCACGCGGCCGTTTGTTGACAGGAATCGGATTGGGGTTCTCGGGATTTGCGGCAGCGGGAGCTTTGCCATCAGCGCAGCCAAGATTGATCCGCGGATGAAAGCCATTGCAACAGTCAGTATGTACGAAATGGGGGCAGCTAACCGTAACGGGCTTAAACACTCGCAGACTGTCGAGCAGAGAAAGAAGATTCTTGAAGAGGCAGCAGAGCAACGCTATGTGGAGTTCACAGGCGGTAAAACCAAATACACCAGTGGGACGGTACATGAACTAAATAAAAACTCTACCGAAATTGAGCGTGAGTTTTATGATTTCTACCGTACTCCAAGAGGTGAATACACCCCTAAAGGTCAGTCGCCGGCACTTACAACGCATCCTACGCTTACCAGCAACGTCAAATTTATGAATTTTTACCCATTCGAAGACATAGAGACGATATCTCCTCGTCCGATGCTTTTCATCGCGGGTGAAAATGCTCATTCTAAGGAGTTCAGCGAAGAAGCATACAGGCTAGCCGGCGAACCGAAGGAACTCTACATTGTTCCGGGCGCAGGTCATGTAGATCTGTACGACCGAGTGAATTTAATTCCCTTTGACAAGCTTGAGTCCTTCTTCAAAGAAAATCTGAAGAAAAAATAATGCTTGTGTTGGAAGATCATGAAGAGCTTTTTGTGCTAATGATACATTGAATGAAACCATGGTGTGAATTCCACATATCTTGTCGGGATTCACATTTTTTTGTCTAGAGTTCCATATTTGGAAATGATTCAACAGGAGCTTTCAAGCGTTCTTCACCACATATGAAATCTCAGTACGCTACTAAGATTTGAGAGGTATTGTATTAATTACCATGAGGTGCAACGACTAAGA
This sequence comes from Peribacillus simplex, assembly GCF_900156045.1. Lineage (GTDB taxonomy): Bacteria > Bacillota > Bacilli > Bacillales > DSM-1321 > Peribacillus > Peribacillus simplex_D. The sequence continues at coordinate 272,493 of NZ_FTMX01000004.1, forward strand.
AATTTGTTCCTTATTGTGCAAATTTCTTAGTCGTTGCTTCACCAATTCCATTGGATGCTCCCATAAATAACAACAATTTACTTGTTACATCTGAGACTGCACTTCGGAGTTTTTTTGCTTGGCGGATTTAACGAACAGAGAAGAAGTCAGTATGAAAGTAATCCCCTTACCATCTAAAGATAAAGATATCCATCTTGGATTAATTAATACAGCGAGAAGCCCAGTCACGATGAATTTACTAGACAAAAAACGAAACTTGAAGGAGGAAAACGGGATGAACAAACAATTAATCCATTCATTTGCATTGTTACTAGCCCTCGCCCTTACTGCTTGCAATAACAATGATATTGAAACAAAGGACAATGCTCGTCAAGAAGAGGGTTCCTCTGGGGCTAAGTCTGGGGAATACGCTGAGATTGGATCTGGTGCTAACCTTGTAAAATTCCCTGAAGACCTTGAAAAGGGGATCGTGTTTGCCACTTATGATCGAGGAGATATCCATGAAAACATCTATGTAAATAGTAGGGAAGCAATTGAAGCGGTGCGGAATGGAGAGGAGCTTCCGAGCGGCACCGTTATCACTCTGGAAGGATTTCGAGATGGAGAGATTGAGCATTATTTAGTGATGGAAAAGCGTACCGGCTGGGGTTCCAAATACTCGCCTGAAGAGCGTAATGGGGAATGGGAATACCAGCATTTCACACCTGACAGAGAAGTGGCTGAAGACAATATTGGCCGTTGCTTTTCCTGCCACGCAAACCAGGAAAGAGATGACTATATGAATTCGATGGATCAGATGAAAGAGTTTGATTTGGGAGAGATTTCACAAGCAAAAAGCAGCAGTTCAGAAACCCCACTCGCATCTATCCTTACAGAGCATTGGAAGGTTAGTGAAATAGCTGCTCATGTGAATTATTCTAAGGATGTAAATAAAGATAGTAATGTAATAGATGATGAGGAAAAAGCGAAAAAAATTCAGAACGTTCTTTTAAAGATGTATTTACAGCAATATAAAAGCTAATCAAGCATTAAATAGAAAGAGGAGAATATTTTGAATCGAAAGATGTTATTCAGGCTTATTAATGACCTTGTTATGACAGTTCTTATGTTAATAGCAATGGCTTACTATATTACCGGAAATAGGATTCATGAAGTCATTGGCGTTGTGGTCCTTGTATTATTTATCGTCCATAATTTTTTAAATCGACGTTGGTATAAAGCGATTCTAAAAGGAAAGCACACTTTTCGGCGTATTCTGCAAATCGGCCTCAATCTGCTTTTTCTAGTTGCAATGATTTTGATGATGATATGTGGAATACTAATATCCAGTGATATATTTCCCTTTATACCGATAACTAATGACATGACCTTCCGGCAATTACATGTTCAGACAGCCTATTGGGGATTTATCATCATGGCTGTACACATAGGATTATCATGGGGAATGATTATCAATTCAGTACGGAGGATGTCGAGAATCACCGATATTAGCCCTATTCGTACCATTACTTTACGTATTTTGGCGGTATTAATTGTTGCCTACGGGGTGCATTCCTCCTTTGAGGAAGAAATGGGTACTAAGCTATTCATTTACAACCCATTTGGTTGGTTCAATGATGATTCTACAATAAGGTTTTTAATTGACCACTTATCAATCATGGGAATCTATATTGCTGGGACACATTACGCTTTGAAATTTATTTCGAGGCAGGAACAAAAAGAGGCACCAAGAACTAGTGGAGGTTTAAAAGGATAGATATCAAATGAATATCTTGGATTGGGTTCAGGCATCAGTTCAATAGAAGAATATGATGGGAACAGATGTAGCTTTATTCATTATGCTGATGGTACTCACCCTTCGGTAGTATTGCTAATGAAATAAAGGGTATCATCATCAATAAACGTACAAAAAGAAGGAGCAAACAAGATGAAAAAACTGTTAGGTTTGGCTATCTTAGTAATGAGCTTTCTCCTCGCTGCTTGCAGCAGTAATGACAATAATTTATCTGAAACCGACAGAAGTCATAATGCAAGTGACAAATCAAACCGTGCACAAGAAGAACCAACAGAAGATAGCCTTTCAGATATAAGAATAAAATTATCGTTTAAAAAGGAGGAAGTACTTGTTAGAATGTACGATAATCCAGCAAGTAGGGATTTTTTAACTCAATTGCCGTTAACGGTAACATTTGAAGATTACGTAGGTAAAGAGAAAATTAGTATTTTACAGAAAAGATTATCAGCAGATAATGAGCAATCCCGAAACCAACCAACAAAAGGAGACTTTGCTTATTTTTCACCTTGGGGAAATTTGGCTATTTTTTATAAAGGTCTTGAAGATTCTACAAGTGATCTTATTATATTAGGTCAGATTGAATCAGGAAAAGAAAATCTTGAAAATATTCAAAGTGATTTTACAGTTTCAATTGAAAAAGTTGACTAATTGATAGAGAATAAGATAGCTCCTTATATAACTCACTATTTTACTAAGAAACTATGCATTCCTCTATACAACAATTTTTTAGAGAAGGTATTCATTCCAACAATCTATAACAGTTTTCTAACCATTATTGATTTATCATCCATGTTCCATATCATTGACTGAATTACCGGTGATACCATAAAATGCCGAAAAAAGATAGTATCCGTCAAGCTGCGATTACATTAAATGAGCGGTATGGAAGATTAGTCGTATTGAATAATAATGCTGGCGTTTATTTGGATAAAACTGAAAAGTTATTGAATATGAACCTTCCATTATAGAAAAAACTATGGCAACTAATTTCTTTGGGGTTTACCATGTGGTATTTAATATTATTGGGAATAAGCCTATTCGAGAACGACTCTCGAGTAGGCTTATTTATTTTTAAAAAAAAGCCTTTACTTATGGTATGGTTCACGTAGTGCATCTAAATGATTTTTTTATTTTTCCGTTATCAAACTATCAATTGAACAATTTTTGTTTGATACCCTTTTGGTTATTTTTCGGAGGTGTAAGCTCTTTGGGAATTAGGGATGTATACGTTTCCCCGTCGAGTCTTTCAGCTAACTCTTTTTTAGCATGAACAAGTAATTCTGGGTTTTCAAGAGCCGAAATAGCGGTACATGCCATTGCTTTTCCAGCTAATAACATGGCATCATGGGCGTAGCTTTCTTTACCTTGTGCGACAGCCTGCCAAGTATGAAATGGTGTTCCAAATGCCCAGGTGGAAGTAACGCATTGTGCTGTTGGAACATTCCAGCTAACGTCGGCAACATCTGTAGACCCACCCATAAATGTTTCTTTTTCAGAAAAAGGAACGATAAAGTCGGCAATAGGTCGTTCTGCTAATTGAGAAGCTCCTTGTTTCCCAACTTGTAAAGCTGCCGCACGCTTCTCCTCGTCAGTTAACGATTCATAGATTGTTTTTGCATAGTTTATATCCTGTTCAGTAGCAAGAGGAGCTCCTATTTCCTGCATATATTGGTGCATCACTTTTTCAAGGGTCATATTAGGAATTAAATTATGGCAGGAACCTTGAATTTCGAAATCAACTTTCGTTTGCGTCATAAGTGCCGCACCGCGGGAACAGTTAACTACCCTGTCATAAAGCTCTTTTACTTGATCTGGTTTCGGTGCACGGATTAAGTAAGTCACTTCCGCCTCAGCCTGAACAACGTTTGGAGCCAATCCTCCTGTATTGGTTACAGCATAATGAATCCGGGCTTCATCAATCATGTGTTCTCTCAAATAATTGACTCCAATGTTCATAAGTTCGACTGCATCTAATGCACTTCTTCCTAAATGTGGTGATGCAGCGGCATGGGCACTTCTCCCTTTAAATTTAAAGTGTGCATGGATTACCGCATTGGCAGTGGAGTTCATGACAGCATTCATTGTTGAAGGATGCCATGAGAAAGCAGCATCAACATCTTTAAAAAGACCGTCTCTTGCCATAAAGGTTTTCCCGTATCCACTTTCTTCTGCTGGACAGCCAAAATATTGTACTGTTCCAACTAGCTTATTTTCCATCAAATAATCCTTAACCGCAATGGCTGCCGCTAAGGAACCCACTCCCAGCAAATTATGGCCACAGCCATGGCCATTTCCATTTTTAATAAGGGGCTCAGATTTACTGCTGCGTGCTTGTTGGCTTAGTCCTGCCAAGGCATCATATTCCCCGAGAATCGCAATGACCGGATGACCAGATCCATATGAGGCAATAAAACCGGTTTCAAGACTAGCTATTCCCTTTTTTACAGCAAACCCTTCCTTTTCCATTGCTTCGCTAAGCAGATCAGCCGAATGGAATTCCTCAAATCTAGTTTCTGCAAACTCCCATATTTGATCACTTAGCTGTGTAAACAAGGTGCGTTTATTATCTATTAAATTTGTAATTTTTTCTGATAGAGTAGTCAATTTTCCCATCTCCTAAATTGCATTTTTTTTGAAAGAAGGAACCTCTTTTTTAGAGCGAATTAAAAATAAAGATCCTGCACATAATAGCGCAAACATAATCAGCATCATAAAAGCAACTGTATAAGAGCCGTCAAAAGCATCGACTAAAAATCCTATTAACATCGGAGTCAGAACACCAGCGAATTGGGCACCGGTATTAATGAACCCATTTGCAGTACCTACAACCTCTTCAGATAGCATTTTTAATGGAGCTGAAATGATCAGAATAATATTAAACGACATGAATACAGTAACAACACTTTGATAGACAGCAAACATTGCTATATTTGGCGCATAAGCCATTAAATATAGAAAGACCGCCGTTAATACTGCAAATACAGCTGCAATTACCTTATCTTTCCCTTCAGGTAATTTATCCAAAATATAGCCGCTTACAATCATTGCAATAATTCCTGCAAACGCTGGAATAGCTGAAATATACCCGACCGATGTTAAGTCGAGATGGCGTTCCGCCACTAAATACGTTGGCATCCACGCCATTAATCCCCATTGAACTGCGTAAATGGCAAAATAGGCAATGAACAAATTCCAGATAATCGGAGTTTTTATAACTTCTCTTAAAGGCGCTTTATTTTTGGAGGGGTTTTCACTTTTTCCTACAGTTGAATCATTCCGCTTTTATGAAAAATACATAGAGGAAGGCAAATATAATACCAATGGCACCCGCAATATAAAAGATGGTTCTCCAACCGATAGTTTGCATGGATTGTGTACCAATTATTGGTGTTATTACACCCATAATCGTCCCAGAAGTTAGCATGAAGGACATGGCACGGCTACGTTCATTTTGTGGAAACCAACTCGCAATACCTTTTGACGCAGATGGAAAAAAGCTGCCTTCCCCAAGTCCAAAAAGAAATCGAATGAGGATCAAGGACATGAAGGACCACGCCATTCCTGACAAAATCGTGAAAACGGACCAAGCAAAAACAGCCATGATAATGATTTTTCGGAAACCAAACCGATCTGCGAGCCACCCACCGGGAATTTGCATTAAGGCATAACCTGCAAAAAAGCTGCTTAAAACAATTCCAGTCTGGGAGGCACTTAAATGTAGATCCTCTGAAATGCCTAAAATCGCATAATTCATAAAAAATCGATCAAAGTTTCCAATTGACCATCCTAAAAATAGCAAGATGATAATGACATACTTCCAGTTCTGCGACAATTTAGATACCATATAATTCCTCCTAGCAAAATTAGTAGAATTCTGTATCATTATAAAAAATTCTGACTATTCAAACAATGTGTGATTCTATATAATAATTACATAAACTATGTGGAGGTCTACATATTCCTATGGAGGTTGTAAAAAGTGGAAACATTGATGAAAATCAAACAATTTTTAGTGGGTGACTGTTGCCTTTCAAATTTTCAACTGTGGCAAAGCATAAATGGATTAGATTTTTCACTTGTTTTATCTCATCATTTTGACAAAAAAACACCCATACCAGAAAGATTTTTAAATGAAAAAATTCGCACCCATGAAAATTACACCGATATTTACTATCATTATTCCAATCATACAACCATTGTCCTCAGGCTCAGCGTATCATCCGCATTAAAAATCGAAAGCAAGCAAAAACTTAGGCCGATAATAGATTTACATTACTTGCAAGTAATGCTAGATAGAGAAAAATATATTAGGAACAAAATGATGGAGAGCATCCGTGATATATCCGTACACGAAGATTTAGATGACTTGTTAAAAAAAATATTAGAGAATGCCTTATCTGTTATACCTGTAGCTACTATGGGAGTTCTATGGATATACGAACCAAGCTTAGACGTGCTTTTTCCTAAAGCTTGGACAGGCGGTCCTAATGAAGAAATCGGAAAAATGAGGATGAGGGTAGGGGAGGGGATTATTGGGAAGACATTTAAAGATAATAAATCTTTTACGCTTACAAATATAGAGGGAATTCTCTCGGAATCCTCTAATATTTCACCAGGTAATCTTTTTCATTTGTATAACTCTGTCCAATTTGACGATTTACAATCCATTATTTCAGTTCCAATAAAGGTTGAAGAGAGTGCTTTATGTGTATTGATCGTCTACCAAAACGGTCCTTATCCTCTTTTAACGAAAGATGATCAACAACTGTTAGAAAGTTTTTCCGATCAGGTTTCTATTGTCTTAAGAAATTCGAAGTTATACCAAAATCTAAAAAAACAAAATGACCTTTTAATTCAACGAGATACCATACACAATTCTTTAATAAAACTGTCTCTTCAAAGTAAAGGGTTACAAAAAATCGCAAATGAAATAAAAAAGATGATAAACCATCCAGTAATGATAGTAGACTTAACAGATGATCAAATATATTCAAATCCAACCCCATGGAAAGTGGAGCTTCCTTCAGAGTTGATAAAAATAAATACAAAATTACCAACTCAATCTTTTTTTACTAAGTCCTATAATAGTCAGTCCTGGTACATTCACCCTATAATTGCCATTGATGTTCCAATTGGAATAATGGCCGTAGAAATGGAGGAAGATGACCTTTTTCCTTTAAACAAAATGATTATTGAACAGGCAAGCTCAGTAATTGCATTAGAGATTATTAGAAAACAAACATTAGTGGATTCTTTTTATCAAAAAACAAATGATCTATTTAATGATTTTATTCAGAGCCAAGAATATAACCTGATACGAAAGAAGGCCATTGAGCTTAGAATTAATGATCATCCCTATTATATGGCAATCGTGATTCATCTACATCCTCATGCAGATTTCCATTTCGTTAATATGCAAATGCATAAAATTATTGCCCAAATTAAAAAGCAATTAGGAATATTTGTTTCAATCGTTTTTGGTTATGGAAATAAAGTGACGTTGGTATGCCAATTTAATAACTTTGCAGATCAAGATTATGTAAAAAAGAGACTAGAGCTTATTCATTCCAACTGGGTTAATGTGCATGAAGAACCTCTAAAAATAGGGATTGGTACCTGCTATCCAAGTATGAATAATATAGCAAAAAGTTACTCCGAAGCGGATAAAGCCCTTTCTTTTCTGATCTCGAGGCAGCTTAAAAGTATCGTGAATTATCAAGATATTGGCATAAATCATCTTTTTATTCACCAACCCATTGATGACTTGAACTCTTTTGTAAATGAAGTTTTTAATCCCATCCAATCTGATAAAGACGGTACTTTGGATTTAGAACAAACCCTGCTTGCCTATATGGAAAACGACCGTCAAGCTACACAAACAGCCAAAATTTTGCATATCCATGTTAATACTTTATATCAAAGGCTAAAAAGGATCGAAGAAAAGCTTCAAATTTCCTTTTCGAATCCAGAAGATATTTTAAAAGTTCAACTTGCATGTTATTTGAGAAATTCAATCGTCTCACTAACTTGACTACCGCAATATTGCTATTAACAGTTTGGCAAGAAACTCAACGAACCTGTAGATGGATGGGATTATATTAGAACACTACTTTAAACTAAGATAATTAGATACTAAATTAAAAGGTAATATTAATATATCGTTGACGATGGTAGTAATGGATATATTCTTCTAGTTTTGCCCCCTTGGGTGAAGGGGATAAACTAAAAAAATTGAGAAAACAAAACAATGCTCTTGAAAAAATTATAAAATGTTAAAATGTAAGTATAATTACATTATTCAGTTAATTTGCTTTTTACACTAACACTGTTTGTTAGGTGACATTGGATATCGCCTATGAACGCAGCAACGGACCATGGAAACATTTTAAAGATATTGTACATGGGGAAAACCGTCTGAAAAGGATTTAATACGTTAAGGAGGAGAAAAAGTGAGCCGAACGGAAAGCATCATTTCACTTAAAAACATTATCTGGAAACGAAATGGAAAGCTGTTATTGAATGGGGTTTCATGGGAGGTCCAAAAAGGGGAACATTGGGCTCTTCTAGGACTAAATGGATCTGGGAAAACATCCCTTTTAAAAATGATTACAGGTTATCAATGGCCAAATAGTGGTGAAGTGTCCGTGTTAGGAAATCTTTTTGGAAAAACGAATATTCCTGAACTGCGGAAATCCATCGGCTGGGTCAGTTCCTCATTAGATCAGGAATATCAGTCTCGCCCAAATGATACAGCACTTGAAGTAGTTTTAAGCGGAAAATTTGCTTCAATTGGATTATATGAGGAAATTACAGAGGATGATGTAAAGAAAGCAAAAGCATTACTTGACCAATTCAGAATCAAACGTCTGTCTAACCAATTTATCCACACACTCTCTCAAGGTGAAAAAAGAAAAGTAATGATTGCAAGGGCCCTCATGTCTTCACCGCAATTATTAATCTTAGATGAGCCTTGCAATGGACTGGATATTTACTCTAAAGAAGAGCTGTTAACGTCTATTGAAGATATGATTGCTGCACCGAACGGCCCAACCATTTTATATGTTACACATCATATTGAAGAAATTGTACCATCTATAACCCATGCTATGTTAATCAATTCGGGGAACGTTATGGATAAAGGAGAAAAAAGGGACGTATTAACCGAATCATTATTGGAAAAGACGTTTCGTGTCCCAGTCAAAGTAGAATGGGAGAATGGGCGTCCCTGGATCCGGATTAAATCCTTGTTATTAACTGAAAAAAAATAAACCTAGTATGTTGAAGAGTAAAGTAAAGCAGTCATAATGGTAAAACTACAAGATGAATATAGATTGCTTTCCATTGGAGGGCCTAATTAAATAACTTAATTTAGTGAGTCATAATCATACTCGTTAGGACATCTTAATTTGTCTCAATATGTAGAATGGTAGGTGTCTCTATAAGGGAGTACTATACTTGGCATTGTTATGTGCTCTCAAACTAAAAAGGCGAAGACTAAAAATCTTCTCCTTTTTTTAATCCTTTTCAAGCCTTCTCTTGCTCAGGGTTTGTATAGAGGGCAGCCGTTGTGGTTGAAGTATGACCGAGTTGAGTCATCAACAAATGAATTCTCCTGATTGTTCCATTAAATTCGTCCCATAGGTATGCCTCAGTTTGTGTGGGGACATGGATTTATTGGAGTTAAAGGCCTTCTTGTATTTCTTTACTAGTGCCTCGATGCGGGAGTGGAATGAGTAGTTTTCTACATGGTTAGTGTATGATCTGATCTACTTAAACTAATATTTTATTTGGTAACTTTACACTATTTTTCAAGACACCAATATTAGAGACTTCAATTTCAATCTCATCGCCATCTAATAAGGTGAAGTCATTTGGTGGAATTATACATGTACCAGTCAATAATACAGTGCCGTCAATAATTTCATTGTCGCGTATGAGGAAAGAAATTAATTCATCAAATTTTCTTTTTAACTGGCTAGTATTCGCTTTTCCCTCTACTTTAAGCTCGTCATTGCGGTAGATTCGACATGTGATGTCAAAATTGTAGGGATCTTCCACAGACTCTGCAAGGAGAATGGCCGGTCCAATGGAACAAGAATTTTTCCACATTTTTGCTTGTGGTAGATAAAGAGGATTCTCCCCTTCAATGTCACGACAACTCATATCATTTCCAATCGTATATCCAAGGATTTCACCATCTCGATTAATAACAATGCCTACTTCTGGCTCAGGAATCTGCCAATTAGAATCACTGCGTATGTAAACGTCCTGTCCTGGACCAACCGTACGGGCAGCCGTAGACTTAAAGAAAATTTCTGGCCGTTCAGCCTCATATATCTTGTCATAGAAAGTGGTTGCATCAAGCTTTCCACCTGTTGCTTCATAGTTACGTGCATCGCGACTACGCTCATATGTAACACCGGAAGCCCATACTTCTTCAGCTACGATAGGAACAAGTAACGATAAATCTTCTACAGAGTATGGAATGGGCTTTGAATTGGAAATGGTGAATTCTACAAAAGAGAGGGGAGAAACATTTTGTTCGTTTGCCTGTTGGATTAATTCAATCAATCCATCTTGAGGAAGAGGGTATACTTTTCCCTCATTTGTAACAGCGGCTAGAGTTGTTTTTGAATGATCATGTAAATATCGGATAATACGCATAAATTTAGCCTCCTAATGTTTTATATTATAAAACTAAGTTTTTATATATAGACAAAAGAGAAGGGAACCATCTCTATGAAATTGGTATCCCATTTCCCATTTGTTCTGATAATTGGAAAGCTGCCTGTTTCAATTGTTCAATAAAAATGTCTAGCTGAGCCTCATCTATACGAGCTATAAGTGTAGAAATGCTAATAGCGGCAACAACTTTGTTCTCATGATTTCGAATGGGTGCTGCAATACAGCGAACACCTGGCTCGTTTTCCTGATTATCAACTGCGTACCCTTGAGATTGAACTTGTTGGAGCTCACGCAAAAATTCAGATTCACCTGAAATGGTAGATTCAGTTTGTTTAAAATAGACATATCCATTTAGAATTTTTTTAATTTCTTCTTGATCTTTAAAAGCTATTAAAGCTTTACCAACAGCGGAGCAGTGAAGTGGAATTCGTTTCCCTATTTTTGAATAAAGAATAACAGCCATAGGACCTTCAACTTTATCAATATAAACTCCCTCTTTGCCGTCTAGTATAACCAAGTGGGCAGTCTGTCCGGTTTTTAACGATAAATCCATTAAGTATTTTTTTGATAAATCTCTAACGTCTAAAGACTGAATGACATAGTTTCCTCTTTCAAAGAGCTTCATTCCCAATCCATACTTCCCATTCTCAGGATTTTGACTAATATACCCATGATTTAAAAGCGTTTTCAATAAAGAATGAACAGTGCTTTTGTGAAGTCCTAACTGATTACTTATATCTGTTATTTTCAATTCTGCTGTATGTTCGTCAAACAAATCAAGAATACGAAGAGCACGATCTACTGATTGAATAACAGGCATGAATTTCACCTACTTGTTTTAAATTATAAAACCTGTTTTTACTATTATAAACATCTTGCAATTCAAATATAATACTAGTTTTTTTAAAATGTCAAGAAACATATATAAATACATGGACATTTTTTGTCCAAAGAGAAATTATAAAGAATTTATTAATTATTCTCATTCTACAATGCGAAGTTATTAAGTCATACATTTATCTACGTAAGTTAATAACTTCTATTGAAACTAGTATTTATTTAGAATTATTCACTCTGTTTTTAAAACAATTAGATTCCTTTTGAGGTTCCTTACGTGGATATGAGTAAAATGTAGAGGTTTCTTATAAATAACATGAAATCTGACTCTATAATCGGCTCTAAAATAGTTGATTGACTTTTCAGAAAAAATATATATGATTATTTTAAATGGCAACAAAAGTTTAATATAGATGAACTCGGTTTTATAATATAAAACAAAGGGAGGGGTTTTTATAGAGAGTATTCAAAGATAAACAGTCCTATGAAAATTCAATATTCCTGATGATAAAAATTTAAATAGCAATAGGCAAACATGATAGTAATGGCTATAAATTAAGACGAAAATTAGCAGATTATTATGTGAGCTACATAAAAAATATTTCTTTTATTGTAATAAAAAAACCTTATTAACGGAGGAATACATATGTCATTGCAATCAATATTTGGCGAAGAGGATGTATCTTTTTACAAAGTTCAAACTCATTCAAAAGGGGCAGATGGTTCACTTCCACTTACATCCGAAATGTTGCTAGATTCACCAAGTGGTGACCTTTTTGGATTATCTCAAAATGTTGGAATGGGATGGGCACCTTCAAACCTCCTTGGAAAACAAGTTCTAATCCTCGGTACTCAAGGTGGAATTAGGAATCATGATGGTACTCCAATTGCATTAGGCTATCATACCGGCCATTGGGAAATAGGTTTATTAATGAAGGCCTCAGCTGAAGAGATTAGTAGACAAGGAGGAGTTCCTTTTGCAGGGTTCGTAAGTGATCCATGTGATGGTCGTTCTCAAGGAACTGCCGGTATGTTTGATTCCCTTCCTTTTCGGAACGATGCAGCTATAGTTTATCGAAGATTAATTCGATCATTGCCTACGCGTCGTGCAATTATTGGGGTAGCTACATGTGATAAAGGTCTTCCAGCAATGATGGTAGCTCTAGCGTCAATGCACGACTTGCCAACTATCATTGTCCCTGGAGGTGTTACTCTTCCGCCTACAAATGGAGAAGACGCAGGAAAGATTCAAACAATTGGGGCAAGATATGCAAACAACGAAATTACTTTACAAGAAGCTGCTGATCTCGGGTGTCGTGCTTGTGCTACACCGGGTGGAGGTTGTCAATTTCTTGGTACTGCTGGCACCTCCCAAGTAGTTGCTGAAGCCATTGGGATGGCTTTACCTCACTCGGCACTAGCACCTTCAGGTCAGCCAATATGGATGGAGATGGCTAAGCAATCAGCACGTGCAGCTTTAGAATTGGAGAAGAAAAAGCTATATACCAAAGATATTATTACGGATAAAGCGATAGAAAATGCTATGGTGATTCACGCCGCTTTCGGAGGTTCAACAAATTTATTGCTTCATATCCCAGCAATTGCTCATGCAGCTAATTGTAAAATCCCTACTGTTGAAGATTGGACTAGAATCAATAAGAAGGTTCCTCGCTTAGTCGATGTACTGCCTAATGGTCCTGTTGGTCACACAACCGTTAAGGTATTCCTGGCTGGTGGGGTTCCAGAGGTTATGCTTCATCTAAGAAAATTAGGTGTCTTGCATGAAGATGTACTAACCGTTACCGGAGAAACCCTTGGTGCAAACCTCGATTGGTGGGAAAAATCAGAAAGACGTGCATTGATGAAAAAGCAATTGTTAGAAAATGATGGGATTAATCCTGAAGATATTATCATGGATCCAGTCAAAGCAAAAGAAAAAGGTCTAACTTCTACAGTTACATTCCCAAAAGGAAATATTGCTCCTGAGGGATCAGTAATTAAATCAACTTCCATTGATCCATCTGTGGTAGGAGAAGACGGAGTGTATCGGCATACAGGAAAAGCTAAAGTCTTTACTTCAGAAAAGACAGCTATAAAAGCTATTAAAACAGGGGGCATTGAAGCAGGAGATATAATGGTAGTCATGGGCGGTGGTCCTTCAGGAACCGGGATGGAGGAAACCTATCAACTAACATCGGCATTAAAACATTTGTCTTTTGGCAAACATGTCTCCTTAATTACTGATGCGCGTTTTTCGGGTGTTTCGACAGGAGCATGTATTGGACATATTGGACCTGAGGCATTGGCTGGGGGAGCAATTGGGAAATTGCGTGATGGAGATGTTATTGAAATCATTGTTGACCGCAATCAGTTAGTGGGTTCCGTTAATTTTGTTGGAACTGAGAATGAAAGACTTTCTTTAGAAAAAGCAACGAATGTCTTAAAAGAACGTGACCTTCATCCAGACCTCAAACCGGATCCTGGTCTTCCGGATGATACTCGTTTATGGGCTGCGCTTCAATCAGTAAGTGGAGGAACTTGGCGCGGAAATATCTATGATACAGATCGAATTATTGAAGTTCTAAATGCGGGAGTTAAAGCATTAGGTGAAGAAAAAACACTAGTTCAAAATTAATCTATAATTGCACAACTTTAAAGCACATTTAAGACCTTACTTTTTTAACTTAATCGTTTATTCTCCCATTTTATTAAATAGTAGTGCACGCTAAAATTTTGTAATAACTTCAAATGAAAGCGATTACTATATTTCGTTTTTTCAAATATCTACACTTTATGACTAGTAAACAAAATAGCATAAGCATCCTAGAGTTACTTACTAATTAAAATATAGGTTCGGTATTTTTGTAAGTTGAGCAAATAGAAATATTTTAATTATTTTTTTGGAGGTTTATTATGCCATTACTTATAGTAGCGATTGGGATTATCCTGTTGCTAATTTTGATTACTGGATTCAAATTGAATACATTTGTTTCATTAATTATTGTATCTTTTATTGTATCTTTAGCACTAGGAATGCCGCTGGAAAATGTTGTTGCATCAATTGAAGGTGGATTAGGTGGTACACTTGGCCATATCGCTTTAATATTTGGACTTGGTGCCATGCTTGGTAGGTTAATTGCTGATGCAGGGGGAGCCCAGCGTATTGCAATGACCTTAATTAACAAGTTTGGAGAAAAAAGAATTCAGTGGGCAGTTGTAGTTGCTTCATTTATTGTGGGTATAGCACTATTTTTCGAAGTAGGCTTAGTTTTATTAATTCCGATTGTATTTTCAATTGCGAAAGAATTAAGAGTTTCTATTATGCACCTAGGTATTCCCATGGCTGCAGCCTTATTAGCAACTCATAGTTTCTTACCCCCACATCCAGGGCCAACAGTAATAGCTGGTGAATATGGTGCAGATATTGGCTTAGTTTTACTTTACGGTATTATTGTCGCAATACCAACCGTCATTATAGCAGGCCCTTTATATACTAAGGTTGCTAAAAAAGTTGTACCTGATGCATTTAACAAAACAGGTAATATAGCTTCTTTAGGGGAACAAAAAACATTCCAGCTTGAAGAAACACCAGCTTTCGGTATAAGTGTATTGACTGCAATGTTCCCCGTTTTATTAATGGCTATATCTACAATTATTGATATGATTCAAAAATCAGTAGGGTTTGAAGGGAATACATTATTAGAAATTGTACGTCTTATAGGAAACCCTTCGTCTGCAATGTTAATCTCTTTATTTCTTGCATTCTATACAATGGGAATAGCAAGAAATACTCCAATAAAAGAAGTGATGGATTCTTGTACATCAGCAATTGCAGCAATTGGCATGATGCTATTAATTATTGGCGCTGGGGGTGCTTTCAAGCAGGTACTAATTGATGGTGGTGTAGGAGATTATGTAGCAGAATTATTTACAGGAACTTCAATGTCACCTATCATACTTGCTTGGTTGGTTGCTGCGATATTACGAATATCTTTAGGATCAGCCACAGTTGCAGCTATGTCCACTGCAGGATTAGTTATTCCAATGTTGGCTCAATACGATGCTAATTTGGCCTTAGTAACTCTTGCAACTGGAGCAGGCAGCTCAATTTGCTCGCATGTTAATGATGCAGGATTTTGGATGATTAAAGAATATTTTGGGTTAAGCATGAAGGAAACGTTTTCAACATGGACAATACTTTCCACTATTACTTCTATAGCAGGATTAGGGTTTATTTTATTATTAGATGCATCTTTAATTATTTCGGGAGCAGTAATAATTCTTATTAGTATAGTATCCATATATTTCAGTATGTTTGACCGATTCAAAGATAAAAGAAACGCTTTGGGGAATATAAAAGCATAAAACCTTTGGAAAACAAGGGGACGGTTTGAGACCAGTGATAAAGTCTATTTAAATAGAAATGGAAGTTGAAAACCTACTATAATGTAAGACGGGGGAAGAATTGCTTGTGATGATTGAAGAGCAGAGAAATAAGTTTATAAATCTCGTCCAAAAAGATTTGCTCGATTAAGCAATTTCCGGGATATTTACATTATAGTAGGTTTTTTCGAGGTCCTCAGTGAGAGGGCTTTTTTTGTTGCAAATATAAATACCCGATCAATTCTAGTTATTTTTGGAGTAATGTGCGTATATGTATTGGATGCAATTCAAAAGGAATATTTTAAAAGTAAGCCCATTACACTAGGTTGGTTTGATAGACTAGAACAGTAAAAATTGAGAGGGTCACTTTATTTTATTAGGTATGAATGCAATTGCAATATTCATCTTTATAAGTCTTTTTCATTAATTTTAAAAAAAACGGTAAAGCTAAGAAACGTTTTCTTTTTGCTGGAGTTTCTTTTGTAGTGATGGTAATAGGCGCTTTATTTATGGTCGCTTTTCAATAGGGTGAACAGTATAGGAAGAAGCTGAAGCCGAACAAAAGGCTAAAGAAGAAAGAGAAGCTAAAGAGGCTGCCGCATAAGTTAAGATTTCACTTTACAATGAGATACTAATAAATAAAGCCTATATGAGATACCTAGTTGGTTTTCTGTCTATGGAGTCCCGGAAAAACCGTGATTGAAGTTTCCCCCAATTTTAAAAATGCTTTTTCCGTTCTTGTCAGGTTAAATAATTCTTCCCATGTACTAGCTGATCGAATGCCATCTAAGTATAAGCCATCAGGAACATCATCTAAATGGTCATCGATGTGAAGTAAAACAGAATCAGAACCGATGTTACCTGGGAATTAGCGGCATTTGTACAGTGCAAGTACCCAATAATGAAGCAGAAAATTGTATCTTTAGGGTTAAAGGACACTCAGATTTTAAAAGAGTGTTTTTTTGTGCAGAAGTCTACTGAATTATCTTAATTTTCCAAAATTATAATTGACCATAATGGGACGACTGATTTAGAATTGGTATGTATATGAAATTATGTTTTATATATAAAACGAAAAAGAGGGGGGAACGGCAATACCTTATGGACAATCTTCAATTGAAATAAAAATAAATCTGATTTGGGGAGGTAAGGAATATGTTTAAGAATAAATTGGCGTTCGTTCTGCTTTGTTTAGTATTAATATTGTCTGCGTGCGGTTCAAGTGACGAAACTACTACAGAAAATAAGGGGAGTTCAGAAGGAAAAGCGGTTAAGCTTACTTTTACGGAACCTGCACGGTTGTTGTCAGTTGCCCCTTTATATGTAGCCATCGAGCAAGGATTTTTTGAAAAAGAAGGAATTGACGCTGAGATTGTATCTGGTGGTGGAGGAGCACAAGTCATCGCTTCTGTATTATCGGGAGAAGCTCAATTTGCCGTTTCAGGTCCTCGAAGTATGTTCACTCCTCTTGACAAAGGTGAAGATTTATTGGCTATTCAATCATTGAATTCGGCGCTAACCTATCAAATTACACTCTCTAATCAATATCTAAAGAAAAAGAATGTTTCTAAAGACTCATCATTTGAAGATAAAGTCGCTTCATTGAACGGCGCAACAATCGGAACAAACCTTGTTGGTGATTCTGGGGACGTATACACCCGATATTTAATGCAAATGCATGGCGTTGATCCGAATACTCTTAAAGCAGTCAAATTAGCAGGAGATGGATCGAAGATTGGCGGTATGCAGGAGGGGGTTGTTGACGGGGGAATAGCATCACCTCCGATGGGTTTACAAGCGGAAAGTAAAGATGTTGGTGAGATTGTAATCAATACAAGTGAAGAGCCAATGTATGGGAATATGGTCTGGGAAGCTGTTTTTGCTAAAAAAGAATATTTAGAAGAAAATCACGAAACATCTTTAAAAGTAGTTCGGGCAATAGGGAAAGGTATGGAGTTCACACGTAATCATCCAAGAGAGGCAGCCGAATCAATCGTATCTTATTTTGATGGAATTGATGTTGATATTCTAGAGGAATCAATTATCGGATTGAAAAACACTTTTAAAGGCTATGGAGAAATGAATCAAGAAGCTTGGGATAATGCCCAGGATCCATTAGTTGAATTTGGCAAGTTGTCAGGCGTTTCTACTAAACAGGATACTACTGAAGATGTTATATGGACAAATAGTTATATAGAAGAAGCTTTTAAAAAATAAGTAGATGGAAAGGAGATGATGGTCAAGATGGAAAATTCACAACTTGAAAAGTTCAAATTGTCCACTCGTTTTTTGGATGTTACTTACGTAAACAATAAAACTGGTGCAGAAGTGATTGCCCTGCAGAATATAAACTTGCATATCAAAGATGGTGAGTTTATATGTATTGTAGGACCGAGCGGCTGTGGGAAAACCACTTTTTTAAATACTGTAGTTGGATTACTGAAGCCAAGCAAGGGAGAAATTCTATTAGATCAGCAAAAAATTGATGGGCCCGGCAAGGACAGGGCAATGGTTTTTCAAAACCCTAGTCTATTACCTTGGAGAACAGTTAAGGAAAATGTTCTTTATGGAGTTGAACTGCAAAAGCAAATAACACCAGAGAAAAAGAAAGAGGCCAAAGAATTTATTGAAATGGTCGGTTTAAAAGGTTATGAAAATCATTATCCCCACGAATTGTCAGGAGGGATGCAGCAAAGGGTAAACTTGGCTCGGGCATTAACGGTAAACCCGTCATTAATATTACTGGATGAACCATTTTCGGCATTAGACGCACAAACCAGGGAATTTATGCAAGGTGAGTTACTTAGAATATGGGATGAGACAAAAAAGACAAGTCTTTTTATTACACACCAAATTGATGAAGCGGTATTTTTAGCTGATAGAGTTTTTGTTTTTGGGGCAAGACCAGGACGTGTAGTGGAGGTTGTGGATGTTGATATACCTAGACCGAGAGATCTCCACGTGAAGCGTAGCCCGGAATTTTTAGAGTTTGTCGATCATATATGGTCCATCATTGAACAGGAGTCTTCAAAACAAGGTTTCGATAATAAAGAAAAATAATAACGGGAAAGGAGAATAATATGACGAAGGGTACGATCCAACTTACACAATCAAAGCACAAGATAAAAAAGGCGAAGAAAATAAAAAAAGAAAAGAAGTCATTTTTCATCAGTGTTGCTTCTGTTTTACTATTCCTGTTGCTTTGGGAAGTTGCTTCCCAAAATGAATGGATAAATCCATTGTTCATTAGCTCACCAATTGAAATTGCACAAGCGGCAGTTTTAATGGTCCAAGAAATTTCTTTTTGGGAAAATATGAAAGTAAGTGGTTACGAATTTATTGCAGGCTTTGTTTTAGCCATACTTATTGGAATTCCAATTGGTGTGTTATCGGGCTGGAATTCCAAATTTAATGCTGTAGTTAATCCTTTCATTTCAGGATTATATGTAACTCCTAAAGTCGCCCTTTTACCAGTGATCATAATTGCGTTCGGAATAGGCCCAGCATCAAAAATTGTTATCGTATTTTTGATGGCCTTCTTTCCAATAGTGATGAGCGCTCAAAAAGCTATGTTAACATTAGATCAAAACTTAATAAAAGCAGCAAGAACATTTAGTGCAAGTGAATTTCAAATTTTTAAAACGATTGCTTTGCCTTCGACGGTACCATTCCTTTTAAACGGTATTCGCTTAGGTATTGGTCAAGGATTAATTGCTGTAGTTGTAGGTGAATTATTCGCTTCGACAGCTGGTATCGGTTATCAATTGACAAGCAATGGTCAAAATCTGCAAACTGATCGTATGTTTGTTGGAGTGTTGGTCATTACGATTACGGGAATCATTCTTACTTCATTATTAGGCATTATTGAAAGACGATTTTCATCTTGGAAACCAGAAAATAGTTAATAAAATTTACCCTTTAAAGGTTATTATTGCATTACTGTTACAGATTAAAAGCCTCAAGACAATATTTCAAGTAAGCTTAAATTTGGAAAAGGTATTTGTAAACGAGTTTGTATACAAAAGGGGTTCCTTCTGAATTTTTAAACAAAGCTGATTGGAACGGAAGGTACGAGACTCCTGCTTAGAAAAGCGTGTCCAGGGGAGACCTCACAGGCGCCAAGAGCGCCGAGGAGGCTCCCGGACCGCCCGCGGAAAGCGAGTGCCTGGAGTGGAAATCAACGTTCATATTTTACACTCCCGCAAAAAAATGTAGGTAATCTTAATATCGAATTTGTCTACAGTCTGAACAAAAGGTGCTTCCAATACGAAGCACCTTTTGTTTAGCATGGTTTTCAAACCTAATCCATCTTTTAATGGAAATTTCCAATCCAATCTCATATGGAATAAAATTTCGTCAGCGATGATTACATCTCAAAATGTATTATGATTCGTTATTTTTACTGTTCCACTTCACAGCGAGATAGAAAATTTATTGAAGTTCTCCTGTATCCATGATACCTTCAGTTTATAGTGAATGGTTGGGAGGAATGGGTTTTGAACACTAAAGCGTTTTTATTGGCATCTATTACAGTTATTATTTGGGGATCTACATTCGCGGCCATTCGTGCAAGCTTACATGGCGGGTATTCAGCCGGCCATTTGGTACTTGTTCGTTATCTTATAGCATCTGGGATTTTTGTCCTTTATGCTCTATGGCCTGGGGTGAAATTTCGACTCCCGAAAAAAGAGGATTTACTGAGGATATCGATCCTTGCATTTATTGGTATTAGTATTTATCATATCGGGGTGACATTCGGGGAACAAACCGTTTCGGCGGGAACGGCTGGAATGCTGATTGGTTCAGCACCTGTTTTCATTGCGATCATCGCTGCGTTCGTTTTAAAAGAACGCCTCGGCCTATTCGGTTGGATTGGTTTAGGTATAGGATTCACAGGGATCACCTTAATAACATTAGGTACTGCAGGCCCTTCCCTGAAAATTTCTGAAGGTGCCTTTTTAGTGCTGATGTCCGCTATTGCTTCTGCAGTGTTTTTTGTTTTCCAAAAGCCGCTGTTTAGCCGCTACAATCCGATTGAATTGACAGCCTATTTCACATGGATCGGTACCATACCCTTTTTCATATTTTTTCCTGGGCTATTTCAAGAAATTCAACACGCTACAATGGAAGGTCATTTATCAGCGGTTTTTGTTGGTATTTTCCCTGCGGCCATCGGTTATGTAACTTGGGCAGTTGCTCTATCATTAGGAAAAGCCAGTTCCGTTTCCAGTTTGTTATACCTTGAGCCTGTGATTGCCATTTTCGTCGCTTGGGTTTGGCTGCGGGAAGTGCCTAGTACTCTTTCAGTCATGGGCGGCGGAATTGCGATATTAGGGGTTCTTGTCGTTAATGGGTTCGGAAAGTATAAGTCAGTAATGAAAAAAGCAGCATGATGGTTGTTTAAACCAACAGGAAAACATCACAGCATTTTTAAATTCATCATGAAGAATGAGAGTTTATCCTTCTTGTACGACGCAACAAATAGGAGGGCACCCAATAAAGGAATTCACCCAGGTTGCTGAGATATATCAGTTACACCTGGGGAATTGAATTTTTTCCTCCTCTTTTAATTACTTAAAATCAAATCTTTTTTTAAAGTCCCAATACAATTTAAATGAATTATTTTCACCTGTTAAAAATTTGTAATCGATATAGGATTTTTCCTTTTTAGACATTTCGTCGACAAATGGCGAATAGGTACGGAATACCAATCCATTTTTCTTTTCATCAAACTCTACAAGTCTTAGCCAGCCATTACCCCCTCGATAATTCGTTTGGTAATTGACCAGCATTTGAATGACATCATTTCCTGCTGAATTTTGTTTTACCCGATGTGCTATCCCAAAATAATGTCCATTAACCGTCATGAACACTTGATTATGGTCCTTTACAAGTTCATTCCAAATCAGCCGGCCATTAGACGACTCGACGGCGATGGTTTTATCATCCTTAACCTTCGGAAATATAATATCATGTGAGACGAGGATTGTCGGTTTATCTTTATGCAGATCTAGAACCTTTTTTGACCATTCCAGGTCCTTATGCAGATTTTTCATATCCACTATCAAGACTAAGTATTCATAACTCCCTGCCTTAGCGATTGCATATGAGCTATAACCAGAGAGAGACGACCCCTTATAGTATTTTTTATTCAAAAAACGCTGCGGCCCATAGTGTGTTAAGAAAGGGTCTCCGGCCGCATAGTCATGATTCCCTGCTGCCATCATATATGGAACTTCCTTTTTATCCAAAAGGGAAATGGCCTCGAGGGAATTCTGCCATTGTTTTTCTGAATCACTATCGACAATGTCCCCAACAAATGTATTCATGATGATATTGTTCTTCTTGGTGTTATTGGAAATCCAGTTCATTTGGCTATTAAAAATCTCTGGATTTTGGCTTGAATATTTCTGGGTATCTGGTACAAAAAGAAAATTATAATTCTTTTTATTCGTTAGAAAGGGTAAAGCCTTGTTGGATCCTTCGAATGGTTCATCGTCACGGGCGTCCTGCACAAGCCATTCTTTTTCGGTTAAAGCCTTATTAGCGACTCGTATTTCCTGGATATTCCCTTTGAATAGTGCACTAAACTTATTTCCCCACTCAGATGCCCCGATGTTCCAGCCTTTACCTTTAACTGCTGCAATACCTATTACTTTTTCTGATTTTCCGTAATCACTTATGCCATTCAACGTTAAAGTCGTCGTGTCACCATCATTTACAACTGCCAAATGGTACCATTCATCAGCGTTTAAAGATCGAGACCAATTGCTTACATTATAATTTAAATTAGATGGATGACTTGTCCAGTGGATTTTTTGATCACTGGATACAGTTAAAGCAGAAAGGATTTTTTTCTCGCCTTCCATTTTATTAAGATCGGCAGCCTGTCCTTGTCTAGAAAAAAGCCCCATGACACTCTTGGAATCACTTGGCAACTTAAAAATCGCTTCAATGGTAAAACCCTTATCGAAATTCTCCGAATTGATAGGTGCATTCTTATTGGTTTTGAAATATCTACCTGAAGGGGCGTTTTCGTAATTAGCGAACTCCAAGCTATCCACTTTTTCTTGATCATCATAATCTTCTTCAGACCATTGAATCATATTTTTTAATTCAGGCGAGGCAGGATCACCTATCGTCACTAACTCTAAATCATTTCCATGTTTGCTTGTATCTTTTATAATTAAATTACCTTTATCGATTGAACCGCTTTTAACATGTTGTTTTGTGAATTTCCAATTTGCTACGATACTGCTTCGATTATTTTCAGCAACGGAATCAGCCGATTTGGCAATACCAGGAACAATCATACATAAGAGTGAGAGACCTATTAATGCTTTTTTCATTCTCATAAAACATTCACCCCATTACATTTTGATTAAGCGATATACATTTATCCTTTTACTACCTGGATTAATTTGTAGCGAACTAAGCCTAGGTAGATTCCGTATAGCTGCAATATGGTATAGTTTGCTTATCTTCTCGATAACTTATTAAGGATGAGTAAAAAAGTCTTATTCTTTTGAAGGGCATTAGGATATAAGTCCTAATGTGTACGAATTATCTTGTTGAAATCAGGGAATGCAACTAATTGTCGAAAGAGATTTGCAGTAATTTGAACTTCAGATGGGAAAGCATGAATAGCATACTGGTAATTGGAGTTAATGGACAAAACGAAGAAAAAGCAAAAAAAAAGAGACAGCCATAAGCTGTCTTTTTTCACCACCTACAAATCCAAGACCACCCAAATCCGGGAACCCATACTCTTCTACAACGTGGAACCCAATGCCCGTGTTCCCAATGACCACCGCCATGACCGCCACCGTGTCCATCCCAATGACCACCGCCATGACCGCCACCGTGTCCATCCCAATGACCACCGCCATGACCACCGCCGTGTCCATCCCATTGACTGCCGCCATGACCGCCGCCGTGTCCGTCCCATTGACCGCCGCCATGACCACCGCCCGGGCCCGGTATTCGTTCTCCATCTATATAATAAGGCACATTATTAGGGTAATAAGCGTAATTATACATTCAAGAAATCCTCCTTTTTTGTTTACCCTTTCAGGATATGTACAAAGGGTGGGAAGTGTCCTATATGGACAATGATGTACGATAAAATAGGCCTGCCTATTTATTGTTGTCAAAATAAAAGACAGCAATATTAATGGCTGTTTTTTTCCCTCATATTGAATTTTAAACACTATTGGTACTTCAGTTGTTTTGTGATAGAGAACTGTTAGTATTATGAAAACTAAAGATGATAAGGAGTATTCAGTAGATAATAAGAAAAAATAATCCTTTTTAGACTTAACAAAACATTTGTTTTCTAGGTTGAACATCCAATCTTTACTTCTCGCAATGAACAAGCTTGATATGTAGATGATCAAGGAAATCATCTGCATTGGCCAGTAGGCAATTATCAATTCGAAGGTGTGAGAGAAACAACCTTCTTAACCGAAAACGTAGTAAAGTATCATCGTACAATTTCAACATATATAAATGACTTAATTGGTGCTTGATTCAGCGTAAGAGCCGTAAAGGAACCGATGCCATCTGATGAATTGTTAAAAAGTGTTCCTGAAATGATAGATGAAAACCGAAGGCCCATGTTTTTAATGATTTCAGCAGTAAATGAAACGAATTCTATTAATGAAGGAATCAAGTAAACGGAAAAAAGGCGTTTCTACGAAAGTAGGGACGCCTTTTAGTTATTATCATTATTTCTTTATACAATAAAGCGTTGATTATTGGCTTTAATTAGGTAATGATTAAATCAGTTACGTATGGAAAAGGGACTTTGGAGGAGGGAAATTGGATGGAGAAGGTATTTCCGCTTATTGAAACACGACGATTGATCTTAAGGGAAGTAACTATAGAAGACGCGGGTGATATGTTTAAATATTTATCTGATACGGATGTAGTGAAGCCAATGGGGCTAGATCCATGCCAAACAGTCAATGACGTATGGGATGAAATTAAGTGGTACGAATCTATATTCCAGGAAGGTACGGGAATCAGATGGGGAATTACATTAAAAGAATCCGGTAAGGTTATAGGAAGTTGCGGTTTTCTGAATATGGTCACCAAACACTATCGATCTGAAATTGGATATGAATTAAGTAAAGATCATTGGGGAAAAGGCATTGCTAGTGAAGCATTGGAAGCCGTTGTTAAGTATGGTTATCGCCACTTTCACCTGGAAAGGATTGAAGCGTTAATTGAACCTGATAATCACCCATCCCAAAAACTCGTGGAAAAACAAGGATTTAGAAGAGAAGGATTGCTAAGGCATTATGAATATACATGTGGCAAATTCGATGATTTATATATGTACTCACTCATAAAAGAAGATCTGATTGACATTTCCTTTAATTCTTTATCATGATTTTAAAAGAAAATTTGGTTGTGTTTTTTACTTTTGATGGTTTACAAAATTTGAACGTAGGGAACTGGCTTTCCCTCAGGAGTCTCGAACACCCGATCCAATCAACTTTGATTTGAAATTTAGATAGAAGCCCTTTTGTTCATAAAATGGAAAAGGATGTTGAAATCAACTGGAACTTGGAGATTCATTTAAATGGTCTCACTCCTAACCGTAATTTTAAAACAAACTTGGTGTACTTTTATATGGATGAAACCCTCATTGGATTGAAGAAATTTGCGACACTCCTGCCGAGACCCCACAGCCGTTAACGGCGAGGAGGCTTGGCAGACAGTCGGCGGAAAGGGAGCGGATTTCTGAAATCAACTGAATATTTTTAAAACTGAAGGCAAATCTGCTTTAATTCGAGTTTGTCTACATCTGAGACCGCTAAAAAAGCGGTCTTTTTCTATAGCTGGAAATTTCATGAAAAACCATCTCTGTACATGAAATCTTAGTTTCCTCACTTGCTTGTATAATCTCTTTCCACCTTGCAAATTCGGGTTGAGTATGACGAGTACCAATCCTTCATCCCTTTTTCCTGTGCCTTTTTGTGAGCAGCATTTTCTTTCCAAAGCTTTATGGCATCCAGGGACTTCCAATAGGATACGGTAATTCCTAAACCGTTTGGATCTCTTACGCTTTCCACTCCTAAATAGCCATCTTGTTGGGCAGCAAGTTCAACCATGAATTCCGCGGTTGAATTATAGCTTGCAGCATCCTTATCGCTTCTTTTAGAAGTGAAAATACATGCGTAATAGGGTGGTTCGGGAGTATTTGCAAACATGAAATGATGCCTCCTTTTAACTTAATATTCAAAACAATACCACATGGGCGGGAACATGGATAGATGCCAGGTAAAGCGGTTCCTTGATATCCGCCAAGAAAACAATGTGGTAAGCGCGGTATATATCACTGACACGGCTAATTCTTTGGAAGGGATTTTATTCTGATTACCGAATATATATTACTTTGACGGTTTTACAAAAAAAGGAGATGGTTTTGTGTGCGGAATATGATCCCAGAATTCCTTAGACTAAATAAATACCTATGTACGCAAGTGGGTGTCGAAATAAATGAAGACCATATCAAGAGTATAATGGATATGGTTATCTGAAAGTTATAAGACACTCGTTGTTCGTGTAAAATGTGTAATCACTTTTGGAGGGATGGCTAAGTGGCAGAATTGGTATATCATGTAGCGGTTTCACTGGACAATTTCATTGCGGATCAAGCAATGTTGGATGGGGATATCAATCAATCTTTTTTCTTATTTGAAGGAGATCATGTCCCAGACTTTTTATCCGATATCCAGCAATATGAAGCGGTGTTGATGGGAAGTAAAACATATGAATTTGGATTTCAATTCGGAGCTAAACCGGGTGAACCGGGTTATAAGGGCTTGAAACATTATATATTTTCGAGCTCCCTTCAGTTTGAATCGAATGAGGAGGTAGAACTTATCGAAGGAAACGCCGTTGCGTTTATTGAAAACCTCAAGCAGCAAGGTGATGGAAAGCTATGGCTTTGCGGGGGAGGAGAACTGGCTGGAACGTTATTGAAACATAAACTCATTGATCAATTGGTGCTGAAAGTGAATCCAGTCATAATCGGTGAAGGCATCCCTCTTTTCGGCAGCGTTAAGCCTAGTCTAAAATTAGATTTAGTTGAAATGAAACAGTTTCCAAATGGAGTGATTAAACCTACATATAATATTATTTATACTTAGGAATATGGTGGAGGGCTGCCGATACTTCATTCCTTCAATAGTTAGGGCTGCTTTGGCGCAGCCTTTTTCTTATGAATATTCACTGGTCATTAAAAGTGAAATAATTTAAAGAAAATTAATTAGAAATTTATTTTTAACATATATCCTTTCAGTATAACTTGAAAGGAGTTTTCTCTATGAGGAAAATGTTGAAAGTATCAAACAATATATTTTTTATCTTCATTGCTATTATCATATTTGTAGAAATGGCTGTTTTTATTTACCATAATTATCAAATGGGAAAGGAATCATCATTAATTAGAGAAGTAACATCGGTTGATTTTAATAACAAGGGAATTAATGTATATACGGAAGGCAGCGGTGAGGATACATACGTTTTTATGTCCGGTTCCGGGATTGCGGCTCCAGTTTATGAATTGAAAGGATTATATAGTAAGTTTGCAAAAGAAAATAGGATTGCAGTCATTGAAAGAGCTGGATATGGATACAGTGATGTTTTTCACGATGATAGGGATATTGATACAATATTGGAGCAAAGCAGGAAATCATTAATGGAAAGTGGAAATAAACCTCCTTATTTTTTGGTTCCACACTCAATATCAGGTATCGAAGCTATTTACTGGGCACAAAAATACCCAAGTGAAGTAAAGGGAATCATTGCTTTGGATATTGGTTTACCGCACCAATATGTAACTCATAAAATGGGCATGGTAGATTCATTGACTGTAAGAGGAGTGAATATTTTAACGAAAATGGGTTTGCATCGTCTTTTTCCTTCTGCTGTTTATAATCCCGAA
Organism: Peribacillus simplex; assembly: GCF_900156045.1. Lineage (GTDB taxonomy): Bacteria > Bacillota > Bacilli > Bacillales > DSM-1321 > Peribacillus > Peribacillus simplex_D. The sequence goes on from NZ_FTMX01000004.1 coordinate 300,149, forward strand.
GTGATTCGGCAATCTTTCTTAACTGACCATGAAAAGGAAATATATAAAGCACTATCATATAAACAGTTTTTTAATGATGATATGGAGCAAGAGCTTTTACAAAGTTACAGTAATGGGAAAAAATCAGTTAACTTGCCGATTCCAAAAGGTACACCCATTTTATTTTTAGATGCGATTGCCGATGAAAATAAGGATTCTAAATATACAAAACAAAAAAATGAAGATTATGAGAAGTTTGCACAAAAACTATTAAAAGCCGATGTAATTAAACTGAAAGGGACGCACAGCATTTATTTATATGCGCCAGATGAGATTTATGATCTTGCCATGGAATTTATCAAATGAATAAAGAAAGGCTTTGTGATGAAAAGATATAATATTTTAATTGTTGAAGATGATTTGATGATTGGTGATTTATTGAAAAAAATTTTGCAACGCGAAGAATACAATGTACGTTGGATGAAAGAAGGAAAAGATATTATAGAAATAATCCATGATATGGATTTAGTCATTATGGATGTTATGCTGCCAGGAGATGATGGCTATCAAATTACAAGGAAAGTAAATAGTCTAGGATTAAATATTCCAGTTATTTTTCTATCCGCCCGAAATGATATCGAAAGCAAACTCCAAGGTTTGACAATTGGTGAGGATTATATGACTAAGCCTTTTGATCCCAGGGAGCTATTACTAAGAATGCAGAAATTGCTGGATAATCAATATGGCACTTTCACGCAAATTAAGCATATATATATAGATGCCGAACATAAAAAAGTATTCAATAATGACTTGCATAATGAAGTGGTTTTTACTGCTATAGAGCGTAAAATATTTTTCTATTTATATGAAAATAGGGGTCGGATCTTAACGAAAGAACATTTCTTTGAATATTTATGGCAGCTCGAAGATAGGAATCAAAATATCATTAATGTTCATATAAAAAAAGTTAGAACAAAAATCAATGATAACAACGGTGAGATCATCCAAAATATATATGGGGAAGGGTATAGATTGAATACCTATATAAAGAAATGAAATTAAAGAAAAAATACCAGCTATTATTATTTATCGCCGTTATTAGCGTACCATTTATATTACTGTTAATCAGTATCTTTATGTCAGTCATTTATGATTTGGCCTTTAAAACCAAAAATGATGATATTCCTTTTCATGAATCTTTTGCATATCCTACAATGCTGGGGGTATTTATTTTATCATTGTTATTGTTAGCCTTCTTATTTTCCAAATCTATTAACTCACTATTAAATAAAATCAATATATTGAATGAAACCATCAGGAATTTGGCCAGTGATAAGGAGATTCCGAATAAATTAGAGATTAAAAGCAATGATGAAATCGGGAAATTAACTAAATCGGTGAACTTATTGATTGAAAGAACGACCTATCGGGAATTGGAACTAAAACAACAGGAGGAAATGAAAAAGGAACTCTTGAATAAATTAAGGCATGACATCAATACACCTTTAACAGCAATAAAATTACAATTGTTTTATTTAGAAGGTCAATATACGGATCAAGTTCCACTACTGCAATCACTATATCAACAAATTGATTATATTTCCGAATTAACAAATGAATATAAAATTCAATCCACTGAAGCGTTAGATAATTCTTATATCTTAAATGATGAAGTGAATATGCACGATTTATTAGAAATGATGGTTAAAAAATGGGACTATTTGTATAACATGCATGGTATTGAATTAATATATCACCCATTAAATGGAGAGTTGGGATGGATAAGTAATGACTTGTGGCTTCAAAGGTTGTTCGATAACGTTTTCCAAAATGTGTTGAATCACTCGAGGGCTGATAAACTTGTGATAACCATTGAAAATAATGGAGTCATTATCAAGGATAATGGAATTGGTTTTGATATCGATAGTAAAAGTAAGGGGCTTGGCTTAAAAATAATTGAGGATATAGCCAAGACACTACATATAAAATATAATTTGCAATCAAACGAAAGCGGAACTTCATTTTGTTTTACAGTCGAAAAAACGATATAAATCTCACTTGATTCGTTATTTTGCGGCGTTAACATCCGGGGATTTTGTCAAGGGTTCATCAATATCAATCTTTTCAGATAGTTTGCCCCATGCAACATAGTTATATATCACTTACTTATATAAAGCGATACAAAAAGGTTGCTATAGACCCACCCATTTTTAAGTTGATATGATATTCAGGTACTTAATTGTGGGGGGAAGTTGAATGGAAGAACAAAAATATAATGACCTCAAATTAGGCGAACGTGGTGCAATCATTAGTATCATTGCTTATATTTGTCTATCAATCATGAAACTTGTTATAGGATACATAAGCGACTCAGCGGCCTTGAAAGCGGATGGTTTGAACAACACGACTGATATTATCGCGTCCATTGCCGTGCTGATCGGTTTAAGGCTAGCTCAAAGACCCCCCGATAAAGATCATGGTTATGGTCATTGGAAAAGTGAAACGATTGCTTCGATGGTAGCTTCATTCATCATGTTTGCTGTTGGTGTACAAGTTTTAATAGATGCAGTTGCTTCCATGCTTAAAGGTGGAAAGGAATCACCTGATATTATTGCAGGGTATGTAGGTGTTTTATCAGCAATAGCCATGTATTTTGTATACCGATATAATAAAAAGCTTGCTATAAAAATTAATAGTAAAGCCGTTATGGCAGCTTCAAAAGATAATATTTCCGATGCTTGGGTAAGTATCGGAACAGCTATTGGGATTTTCGGTTCCCAATTGAATATGCCTTGGCTTGATTCACTTACTGCCATCATAGTTGGATTATTGATATGCAAAACAGCCTGGGATATTTTCATTCAAGCCTCGCATGAACTTTCTGATGGATTTGATGAAAATAAAATTCATCTATATAAGGATGTAATTACAAATGTTGATGGAGTCAAGGGGATAAAGGAAATTAAAGGGAGAAATTACGGGAATAATGAAGTGATTGATGTTGTCATCCTTGTCAATTCTACCCTGGATATTAAAGAAGCACATGATATAGCGACCCATGTAGAGAAAGTGATGATGAAAGATCATGGAGTGTATGATGTTCATGTCCATGTTGAGCCCAATTAATTCTCTCTCTTGAGCATTAATAAAAAGGGAATAATATGGCTTTACAAACATATGAATAATATGCAATCATTAATTCATTACATTGGAAGGAAAAGGTACCTTATACAATGAAGCAGTAATCTTATCAAATAAACAGTAAATCTAAATCTATATCAATGGGTGTAATCGGTTAGATATGTTCAATGAAAATACGCGTCACTTTTTTTGCTTACCGGATTTATTGGTGAGTAAAGTGAATCACTATTCCATTTGAACAAGAATCTTTTGAGATACCCTTGTGAGATTTTTAATGATTATGTTTAGAGATGGGATTCGTCTGTTCGTTTATAGGTACTAATTCATATACAACTGCTTTATCTGTTATCAAATCAGATGGGGTATATTTGGTTTATGTATATTAATTTAGTAACAGGCGATCTCTCTCTAGAAAAATAGAGGGGGATTTTTCATGTTATTTTTAAAAGCGAATGATTTAAAGAAAAGTTACGGGAACCGTAAAGTTCTTTCCGTTGACTCACTTCATCTTTACAGCCATGACCGTGTTGGTTTGGTTGGCAGGAATGGAGAAGGTAAAACGACCTTGCTTTCTATTCTAGCGGGCGTGAGGGAACCCGATACCGGTCATATAGAAAGCTATGGAACAGTCAGCTATATCCCGCAAATTGAAGAAAATGAACAAGAAATAAGCGGGGAGTTAACGAGCATATGGAAACTGCCCAATGAGAATCAAGAAATCATAAGCGGCGGCGAGCGTACTCGAAGGAAAATCGCCGCAGCTCTGTCCTCCAATGCGGATGTATTGATTGCGGATGAACCTACCAGTCATTTGGATATATCTGGAATTGAACAATTGGAAAAGGATTTAAAGTCTTTTAATGGCGCTATTTTGCTTACTTCACATGATAAAGCTTTCTTAAATCATCTGTGTACAACAATATGGGAAGTCGAGCAAGGCAAGGTAACTGTATATGAAGGGAATTACGAAGCGTATATCAAACAAAAGCAAGCAAAAACAGAAAAGGAAAATAAGCAATATGAAGAGTATACCCGTGAAAAGAATCGGTTGAAACAGGCTGCACAAAACCTTCAAGCCAAATCTGATTCAATCAGGAAAGCCCCTAAACGAATGGGCAATTCAGAAGCAAGGCTCCATAAACGGAGCTCCGGGAAACAGAAGGCGAAATTGAACCGTTCTGCTGAAGCGATTGAAACCAGAATCGAAAAATTAGCAAAAAAAGAAAAACCGAGGGAAGATTCCCCTATAATCTTTGATATTTCAGAATTTCCATCTTTGCATAGCAAAAGGGTCATTCGATTTAATGGCTGTTCCCTGAAAGTCGGGTCAAGAATGCTGAAACAACATATTTTTGGAGATGTCCCGCTAGCTTGCCGACTCGCCATCAATGGTCAAAATGGTTCAGGAAAAACGACATTATTGAAAAAGATAGTGGAACGGCACCGAGATTTATATGTCGCGAAGCCAGCAAAAATTGGATTTTTTGCCCAACAACAAGAAAATTTGAATGAAAGTAAAACGATACTTGAAAATATATTGGAGGACAGTCCCTACAATAAAGCCTTTATTCGTACACTATTATCCCGATTAGCTTTTAAAGGAAATGATGTTCACAAACAAGTATCACTTTTAAGCGGTGGGGAAAGAGTCAGGGCTTCTCTGGCAAAAGTTTTTTTGGGAAACTATAATGTACTGGTTTTGGATGAACCTACAAATTACCTGGATATTCAAACTAAAGAGGCTTTAACCGAGGTGTTAAAAGCATATCCAGGTACCATCGTTTTTGTAACTCATGATCGTTCATTGATCCAATCGCTTGCAACACACTCCCTTTCATTTGAAGATGAACCTCCGAGAGTATGTGCTATCAATCAGAAATCAACTAAATCGGCTGCGCTTGAAGACGGTCATCAAGATAAACAGGCTGAACTTCTTATGGTTGAAGTGCAACTCATCGAGACACTTGGGAAGCTGTCCAGTGTTATGAAGGAAGAGGAAAAAGCGGAATTGGATAGGGAATACCTCCAACTCTTGAACAAGAAAAAGGAGCTTGAGGGTTAAGTGCCATCCATTATTAAAGGCCCTTCTTAATCGAGAGGGGCCCTATTGATGGATAAAGAGCGGTTAAAGTAGGGGATGATAAAATAGCTATAAAATGGATTAGTCCTAATTAGTCTTGATCGGTATAGGAAATAAAAGGAGATTTTATCAAATGGCAGTTTTTTCGACGTGACAATTTCGATGACGCTGTATGGGGGAAGGGGGAAATTACGATTAAAATCAGTAATCCGTATCCACAGATAGGCTTGTGATCAAAACAACTGAAGAAAACCAATACATAGAGGAATAGAGGTCCTTGCTCAAACCTCAGTAATTTGAGGTAGAACCTTCACTTGGTCTTTTTGAACGGCGATTATTTACACCTATCAAAAAAAGGAATGCTAATTATTGAAGCATTCCAATGCATTCAGATTTTTTAATCTGGTATGAACTAAAAGCGTTGGTAACCAATAGAGGGTGAAAGTAAGTAAGAAGGAGGTCAATCATGAAACCGCGTATTACTGTCATAACATTGGGTGTGGATGATTTGGAAAAATCGTTGAAATTCTATCGGGATGGCCTGGGATTTCAAACAGAAGGAATAGTGGGCAAAGAATTTGAGCATGGAGCTGTTGCCTTTTTCGACCTGCAAGAAGGCTTAAAGCTTGCCATATGGAATCGAAGGGATATAGCTCATGAGGCCAAGGTTCCTTTGTCTCCGACAAGTCCTACTGAATTTACCCTTGGTCACAATGTAGGTAGTAAAGAGGAAGTGGATATTGTGTTGGAAAAAGCAAAAAAAGCTGGAGCGATCGTAACTGATCCGGCACATGTCACTTTCTGGGGAGGATACTCTGCACACTTTCAAGACCCTGATGGACACCTTTGGGAAATCGTTTGGAATCCGCAGTGGGACATCATTTAATCATGAATGTGATTCATATCAAGTTGATATCACTGAATGGAATCATGTTTAGAAAGCATCCTCATCACCTCAAGTTTTAATATTTCTAAAAAGACTCTAGGCAAAAGGATTCTATCTAAAGGTTAAAACAAAGTTGATTGGAACGGAAGGTACGAGACTCTGCGGGAACAGCGTGTCTACGGGAGACCCCACAGGCGAAAGCTGAGGAGGCTCCAGGACCGCCCGCGGAAAGCGAGTGCCTGGAGTGGAAAGCAACGTCCAAATTGTACAAGCCATAAAAAACTGTAGGTAAACTAGATTTTCATCGAGTTTGCCTACAGTATGAAACAAGCACTTAACCTAAGGGTTAAGTGCTTGTTTTTTATTAATGAATTCTCTACTTTTTGCAATACTTTCTTTATTCTTTTCTATCGCTTCGTTATTACTGTATTTCACCTGATTAACGGTCTCATTATCTTCCATGTATTCAAGCAACAAATCTACAGCTTTATCCATCAGTCTTTCGATGGGGATATTTCTTTCTTCAGCCAGATTAGCGAGTCTATTAGTCAAGTACGGATTGAGGGTAATGTTTATTGGTTTTCTCGTTTCAGAATTAATAAGTCGTTCCACCTACAATCTTTTTATCTATCATATACCTTTAATTGAAGTTAAACAAATATGTGTAGGGAAATGTAGACAAGAATTTTACACGCCTATGATTTCAAAGTCTGCAACACAAACCATATTTTCAATAAAAATATTGACATAATCAATATAACGTTATAATGTTTATTTATTGAAATTGTTTGTTTTTTCAGACTTTTATTCAAAAGGGGGAAAGGTTATTGAATAATTTTATGGGTTTACTCGAAATGAAAGTGCTTCCAGTTGCAAACAAGATTGGTTCACAAAGACATCTGCTGGCAATCAGGCACGGTGTTCTAGCAACACTTCCATTGACGATCATTGGATCATTCTTTGTTATTTTGTTGAATTTTCCAATTGATGGATATGATGAATGGATTGCACCTTATCGTGCTGCTTTGGATGTTCCGTTTCGGTTTACAGTGGGAGCAATGGCATTATATGCAGCTTTCGGGGTTGGTTCAGCGCTTGCTGGCCATTATAAATTAGATCAGCTCAGTGCAGGCCTTCTATCAGTCCTAGCTTTCCTGATTACATGTGTTGTGCCTACCCAAGTCATGGAATCCGTTCCAGGGGTGATAGAAGCGGGTCGCTGGTTACCTATCAGCTCTTTGAGCGCAGCGTCATTATTCGGAGCAATCGTAACGTCGCTGATTTCCGTTGAAATTTTTCATTTTTTAATTAAACGCGATATAAAAATCAAATTACCGGAAAGCGTTCCGCCAATGGTTTCCAATTCCTTTGCGGCCCTTATTCCAACATTGGTCGTGGTCCTTCTTTTCTGGGGCATTCGTTATGGTTTAGGCTTTGACATTAATTCGATCATCACCACTTTGGTGTCTCCTCTCAAAAATTTATTGGTTGGCAATAGTTTAATAGGTGGTCTGCTTACAGTCTTTCTCATCGTTTTCTTTTGGTCGCTGGGCATTCATGGACCGGCAATATTAGGTCCGATCATAAGGCCGATGTGGGATTCGGCGATTCTCGAAAATATGGATGCATTTGCAAGAACGGGTAATGCGGCGAATCTGCCCAACTTATTTACCGAACAGTTCATTCAATGGTTCGTATGGATTGGAGGGGCAGGATCGACTTTATCGCTTGTTGTACTGTTCTTATTTTCAAAATCGAAGTATTTGAAAGAACTGGGTAAACTGTCATTTGTTCCAGGGATTTTTAATATTAACGAACCAATCATTTTTGGAGCGCCGATTGTCATGAACCCCATTTTAATGGTTCCGTTCATTGTTGCTCCCTTGGTAAATGTCATAGTTTCCTATACTTTCTTTCAATTAGGGTTGATACCGATGATAATGGCTAAGCTGCCGTTTACGGTCTTTAGTCCAATTGCGGCTGTCATCAGTACAAATTGGACGATCATGGCCGGGGTACTGGTTTTGTTGAATTTCGTCATCTCATTAATGATCTACTTTCCATTTTTCAAGATGTTCGAGAAGCAGCATTTACGTGATGAAAATAAAATAGAAGCCGGACCTGAAGATAAAAAGGCGGGCATTAAATATGCTTGAAATAATTTTCGCAACCCTATCATTTGTAGGGGCCCAAATCATTTTTTCCCGTACCGCTCTAGGTGAGAAATTAACACCCTGGAAATCAGTCGGCCTGTCCATTGTAATCATTGGCTTTTCAATCATTCTGTTTAGCGCAATGGGATCGACTTATTATTTAATTGTCATTGTACCGACGGTCATTTGTTCTGTAATGGTATCCTCACGATACCGTGATTATTTAATGGATTTACAGGCCAGGAGGGCCCAATGGAAAGAAAGCAAGTAAGGAGGAATAATAGGTCATGAGAAGATTGGGTATTTCAATTTATCCGGAACACTCTACACCGGAAAAAGACAAGGAATATATTAAACTGGCCCATGGTTATGGTTTTGAACGAATTTTCACATGTTTATTATCGGTTTCAAAACCTTATGAAATTGTCATGGAAGAATATAAAAATATTATTTCTTATGCGAAAACATTACATATGGAAGTCATTCTTGATGTTGCTCCAGCTGTTTTCGACAAGTTTGATATCAGTTATGACGATTTGAGTTTTTTCGCAGAAATGGGAGCGGACGGTGTTCGTCTAGACCTTGGGTTCGATGGCTTGAAAGAAGCTAAAATGACATATAATCCTTATGGATTGAAAATCGAATTGAATATGAGTAATGATGTTGATTATTTATTGAATATTCTGACTCATCAAGGGAATAAAAATCAAATGATTGGCTGTCATAATTTCTATCCCCAAAAATTCACAGGTCTCCCTTACGACTTCTTTATTTCCTGCAGTAAACGTTTTAAAGAACATGGCATTCGTACAGCTGCATTTGTTACTTCGAAAACTGGTGATATAGGTCCTTGGAGTATTAATGATGGATTATGCACATTAGAACAGCACCGTGAACTTTCAATTGATGTACAAGCCAAGCATCTATGGGCAACTGGTTTAATTGATGATGTCATCATCGGGAATGCTTACGCGAGTGAAGAGGAATTAAGAATGCTGGGATCATTGCAGCGTGACATGATCGAACTGAAGGTGGAACTCCATTCAGATGCGACACCAATTGAGAAAAAGGTTGTATTGGATGAATTACACCTTCGCCGTGGCGATATCAGTGAATATATGGTCCGTTCAGTGGAGGTCAGGAAAAAATATGCGAATGAAGACTTTGCAATCCGGGAAAGTGTCCCACAGCGAAAAGGGTCCGTTTTCATCGGAAATGATTCTTTTGGTAAGTACAAAGGGGAACTTCAAGTCATTTTAAGGGATATGCCATTGGATGAACGAAAAAATGCAGTCGCCCATGTTGTAAAAGAGGAACATTTTTTAATGGATTATATTAGGCCATGGGGCACATTTAAATTGGTTAAATAACTTGTACCTAATTTTTAAGGAGGAATACAGAATGAATATACTATTATGCTGTTCTGCAGGAATGTCCACTAGTCTATTGGTCAATAAGATGGAGAAAGCGGCGGCGGAAGAAGGATTGAGCGTGAAAATACAGGCTGTTGCCACAACGGAAGTAAGAAACCATATTGACGACGTGGATGTTATTCTTTTAGGCCCTCAAGTTCGTTATTTACTTAATGATATAAAGAAAATAGGGGATGAAAAAGGAGTACCGGTAGATACGATAAATCCAATGCATTATGGATCATGTAATGGAAAGGAAGTATTGCGTACGGCCCTCCAATTAATTTCAAAATAAAATACTATCAAAAGGGGTGTTAATATGGCGAAAACGAAAGAGGATCTATCTGAATTATCATTTCAATTAATTCTTCATAGCGGGAATGCCCGCAGTTGTGCAATGGAAGCCATCGCCTTGCAAAAACAAGGTAAATCAGGCGAAGCCCAGGATAAATTAAAGGAAGCGGAACATGAGTTTGTTGCTGCACATAAAATCCAAACCGCATTGATTCAACAAGAAGTGAGCGGTGAGAAATTCGAAATTCCAATGCTCCTGATCCATGCTCAAGATCACCTGATGACCTCCATGACAACAAAAGATTTAGCGATGGAAATCGTGGAATTACACGAGAAAATACAAAGGAACCAATGAAGTGATTCATGCTGATGGATTCCTTTTAAGAGGCTGCTGCGGCAGCCTCTTTCTTATGGAACAAAGGGGTGAAATTACATGACAAGGCGGCGATGCATTTCTTTAGCATAGGTTCATGAATTTATGCTCGGGATATAAGGGTCACTCAAGATTAGGAATCTCCGAAATTTTAAATTATACTAATAATGATACTGCCTTGAACTAACGAAGGATGATCATGAAAAGCAGAACAAACAACTGATTAGCAAGATTAATCATGTTATAAAAGGGGAGAATAACATGCAAAGAGTCAATCTAACTGAAGATTTTAGTCTTTCACGCATTGTACACGGTATGTGGAGATTGGCAGATTGGAGATTTTCTACAGATGAAATCCTAGCTCTTATTGAACATGGGGTGGATCGGGGCATCACTACATATGATCACGCCGATATATATGGCAGCTATACGTGTGAGGAGATTTTTGGGAAAGCACTTGCATTAAAGCCATCTTTACGCGATAAAATGGAAATCGTTACGAAATGCGGCATAGTTCTTCAATCAGAAAACCGTCCATCACATAAAAGTCACCATTATGACACTAGTAAACCCCATATAATAAAGTCTGTTGAACAATCTCTAATGAATCTTAAAACGGATTATATTGATTTATTGCTTATCCATCGTCCGGATCCCCTGATGGACCCGGCGGAAACGGCTGAAGCGTTTAATCAATTAAAAGAATCAGGAAAGGTCCGTAACTTTGGAGTATCGAACTTCAAAAAAACGCAATGGGATATGCTTCAATCTTATCTTGAATATCCCCTTGTGACGAATCAACTGGAGCTTTCTGCATATAATCTTGAAAACTTCGAGGACGGAACCGTTAATCTATGTCAACAAACGGGCGTGGCTCCTATGGCATGGTCACCTCTTGCAGGAGGAAGCATCTTTGAGGAATCGAATGAAAAGGCTGCCCGGTTAAGAAAAATGTTAGAAATCGTAAAAGAAGAAATCGGTGCTAACGGAATAGATGAAGTGATGTATGCATGGCTATTGAGACATCCTGCAAAAATCATTCCGATTGTTGGATCCGGTAAGAAAGAACGACTGGACAGCGCAATTGATTCACTAAACCTAAGCATGGAAAAAGAGCAATGGTTCAATATTTTAACCAGCTCGATGGGACATGATATCCCGTAATGAAATGATATCCCGTAATGAAATGTACCGTTGAACAAGAAACCTTAATGGGGACCTCCGTGAAGAGGTTCCCATTCTTAAATTGCAAGAGATGGACTTTCACTTTTCAAACCATGATTTTTGTGAATTTTTTTAGTACTAATAAGATTCTGCCGTATAATAAAAATACTATTTCATTTCGAGGTGAAACAACATGAAAATCGGGGTAATAGGCTCAAAGTATTTTTTGGAATCCATATCAATCCACTTTCCCATGTTTCCTGAGGTACAATTCATTTCCTTTCAATATGACATGCCGGAAGAAAGCAGTCTATTAATAGAAAATGCGGGAAAACAAACCGATCTAGTACTGTTTTCAGGTTCCATACCTTTTTATTACGGATACGAAAAAGTTAAAAGGGGTTTATTGGAAGCTATTTATGTCCCATTTGATGAATTGACAGTTGCGCTTTCGTTGTTATCGATTTCTCATAGGGAACAGGTTACTATAAATCAAATCTCAATAGATTTACCGGACAGAAAAAGGTTAATGAATGTATTGGAAGAATCGGAAATTGTTGAAGAATTCCTTTGTGTGAAAGATTATCCTTGGATATACAAGAGGGAAGAAAGTATCCAGACACTAAATATAGCCGAATTCGTTCAATTCCATAGCAACCTGCATAAAGAAGGAAAAACACATATCGCATTAACGAGCATACATGCTGTATATCATGAGCTTCAAAGACTGTCCATTCCTTCCAGATTTATGGTCCAGCCCAAACACACCTTAGTAGACAGTCTTACAAGAGCTATCTCCTTATTAAAACTAAAGAAAACGAAAGAATCCCAGATTGCTGTCATTTCCATTCAAGATTATCAACAAAACGCTAATGAAAGTGAAAGATTATTAAATTTTTTACAGAAATTGAGTAAGAGATTACAGGCTCGTGTTTCACTTGAATACTGTAATCCACATTTGATTTATACGACACGCGGTGCATTGCAGGCATTTGAATCAGGTATATATGATGAAATTATCGTACAAATGGAACAAGAATTTCAATCCCTCTTCCAAATTGGCATTGGATATGGATATACGATTCAAGAGGCGGAAAAACATTCGGCTCAGGCACTATTTTTCACCAATAAATTTCTTAGGAACAAAACGGTAGTTTGCTTGGTGGATGAAGATCAAAAACTCAAGGGACCATTATTTGAAGGGAATCACCAAGTGGAATTGAAAAATGAAGATGAAGCCATTCAAAAATTAGCCAGTGAACTAAAAATGAGTGCAAAAAATATAAAAATGATTCATCAGTTTATTTCGATAAACCATTTTCGAGCTTTTTCTGCAGCAGAGCTGGAGGAATACATGAGTTGTACCAGACGATCGGCAGAAAGATTCGTAAAAAGACTTACTGAAGGAGGCTGTCTAACCAGAGTTGGAGAGGAACATCCATATGGGCAAGGAAGACCCCGCAATTTATATGTACCTGAGGAAAAATTCAAGAAAATTAACGGAAATTAAAATTTTCAGACTTTACAGAAAAAGGAGGTTGGTATATATTGTTTTTATTAACGACATATAACGACAACGGAAGGGGAGGTTAGTTTTGTTTATTGAACGTATTGAAATTCATGCCGTTCATTTGCCATTAAAAGAGCCATTTGTCATTTCCTATGAAACATACAAGCATATGCCATCTATTATCGTAAAATTAATAGCAGATAACGGTCTGGTGGGGTATGGTGAGGCAGTGCCTGATGAACATGTAACCGGGGAAACGTTTTTTGCGACATTCGAAGTACTAAAGCATGTCCTTTTACCTGCTATAAAGCAGGAAAACCCATTTAATTTAGAAAAGATTCACGATATCATGAATTCCGCCATCATTGGAAACCCCTCAGCAAAAGCGGCCATTGATATAGCCTGCCATGACCTGATGGGGAAAAGCGCAAAATTACCGATTTATGATTTACTGGGCGGGAAATTCCATGAATCCCTCTCTTTCGCCAAGGTATTGAGTATAGACGAACCGGGGATCATGGCTGAAAAAGCGCAGGAAGCTCTCAATCAAGGATATAGTTCTTTAAAACTTAAAGTTGGCTGGGATATTGAGTCAGATATAGAACGGATTGCTGCTGTCCGACAAAAGGTCGGGAAGAAGATTCCGATTCGGGTCGATGCAAATCAAGGGTGGGGGACATTTGCCAACGCACTTCCGGCAGTGAAGGCTCTGGAACCATTAAACCTTTCATGGTTGGAACAGCCGATTAGAATGGGGGATATAGACGGTCTTGCTGAACTAAAGGGAAAAACGACCATTCCACTTATGGCTGATGAAAGCATCCATAACGGAACCCATCTACTCGAAATCATTAAAAAGAATGCAGTGGATAAAATCAATATTAAACTAATGAAATGCGGCGGAATCTATCAGGCTATTCAATTGGCAAAGACAGCAGAGGCTGCAGGAATCAGCTGCCAAATCGGTTCCATGGTGGAGTCTTCCATCGGATCTGCAGCTGGGTACCATACGGCCATTTCACGAAAGAATATTACCAGTACTGAATTGACGGGCCCGCTTCTATTCAGTCTCGATATTGGGAATCTTGATTACGAAATTCCATATGTCCATCTTACAAAAGAACCTGGGCTTGGAATCGTAATTAACGAGGAAGTTCTTGAGCAATTAACGATAAAAAAAGAGCTGGTTTAATCATAAGCCGTACAGGATGGGGTGAACGGATGGAAACGGAAAAAAATAGTGTGACGGTCAAGAAAAAGGCAAGGTTGAAAGTACCGCATACATACACACTTATCTTTATCATAATCATCTTGGCAGGACTTGCTTCATATGTTATTCCGGCCGGCGAATTCGACAGGGTTGAAGATAAAGAATCAGGAAGAATGCTTGTAGTCGACGGAAGCTATCATTCTATTGAACAAGACCCAGTGAGCTTCTTTGACCTTTTCACCTCCATTCCATTGGGATTGGAAAAAGGAGCCCAAATCATTTTTTATATCTTTCTTGTAAGTGGTGTATTCGGGATAATACGCACTACCGGGGCCATTGAAGCAGGAGTCTACAAAGGGGTCCGATCACTTGAGGGCCGGGAAAAGCTTTTGATTCCATTGAGTATGCTGCTTTTTTCGATTGGCGGTTTTAGCATGGGGATGGCAGAAGAGACCATCATCTTTGTACCGATTGGTATCGCTATAGCTAGGGCGATGGGCTTTGACGCAGTTACTGGAACGGCCATGATTACACTGGGTGCAGCGAGCGGATTTTTTGGGGGTATGCTCAATCCCTTTACGGTAGGGGTGGCGCAATCACTTGCTGAAGTACCTTTATTCTCAGGAATCGGTTTTCGCTTTGTGATTTATATTTTTGTACTAGCATTTGCCATTTGGTATGTTAGCCGTTATGCGAATAAGGTAAAGCGGAATCCTGAAAATAGTGTTATCTATGATATTGAACAAAAAGAAAAACGAACGGTTGGTCTAGTCGACTTTCCAGAACTGACGGGGCGTCACAAGCTAGTCTTCATCGCGATGATTTTGGGTCTGGCTTTTAACATTTATGGTGTGTTTAAATGGGGTTGGTTTTTAACCGAGCTTACCGCTTCATTTTTGATTATGGGTATTGTAAGCGGGATTGTAGGCGGTTTACAGCTTGGGAGAATTTTCGATTCATTTATCGATGGGGCCAAAGCGGTAACATTTGGAGCCTTGATCGTCGGCTTCGCAAGAGCAATAACAGTAGTGTTGGAAGAAGGGAAAATCATAGATTCTTTGGTCTTCATGGCGGCGTCCGGGATCGGCCACCTACCGCAGGCATTGAATGTCGTAGGCATGTTCTTCACCCAAGCAATCCTGAATTTATTCATCTCTTCGGGTAGCGGGCAGGCTGCGGCAACAATGCCGATCATGGTTCCCATTACGGATATTTTAGGTTTGGAAAGGCAGCTTGCCGTTCTTGCCTTCCAATATGGAGATTCGGTTACGAATTCCATCATTCCAACGTCATCAGCGTTAATGGGATATCTGGCCATCGCTGGGATTCCCTATGAGAGATGGGTGAAGTTCATTTGGAAATTAATTCTCGGGTGGGCTTTGATTGCTTGCATTGCATTAATGGCTGCAGTGGCCCTCGGTATCTCCTAAGAAAATAAGGAGTGGTTTAGATGAAGGAATTATTGAATGAAATTAAACCTCAAATACTGGAGATTTTCCACCATCTTCATGAGAATCCTGAAGTGAGCTGGAAAGAATATCAGACTACGTCTTATATTTCAAAGATCCTCCAACAAAATGATATTGAGGTGACCAGTTATGAGGATATGCCTGGGATTGTGGGGAATTGGCATCCAGATGAATGGCGAAAAAACTTAACGGTCGGATTGCGTGCCGATATGGATGCTCTCCTTCAGGAGGTGGATGGGACAATTCGTGCCAACCACTCCTGTGGGCATGATGCTCATATGACGATTGTTTTGGGCGTCTTGCTGGTATTAAAAAAAATGAAGATTAATCTTCCAGGTACGTTAAAATTTATTTTTCAGCCTGCCGAAGAAGTTGGTGAAGGTGCTTTAAAGATGATTGAAAAACAGGTATTGGAAGATGTTGATTTTCTATATGGTCTTCATTTGCGCCCCATTCAGGAAATGAAACTTGGACAAGCCTCATCAGGCATCATTCACGGGTCAGCCAATACAGTGTATGGTGAAATTCACGGATTTGACGGACATGGTGCCAGACCCCATTTGACTTTAAATGCCATTGAAGTGATCACATCCATTGTTGACCAGCTTAAAGGAATACGGCTAGACCCGCAAATATCATATTCAGTCAAAATGACACAGGTTTCTGCAGGAGGGGAAAATGCGAATATTATACCTGGGTCCTCCAGGTTCAGTCTTGACTTACGCGCCCAGACGAATGAAGCGATGGATGAATTGATCGAAAAGGTGGAGTGTGTCTTGAAGAAAATGTCCGTCTTCCATCAATGCGAAATTAGCTTTCAGCATAAAGAAAGAGTATATGCCGCATCCATTGACCAAGAAGCGGAACGATTTATGGAGAAGGCAATTGAAAAAACCTTAGGGGCCAAAGGAGTAGTCAGGCCCATCATCACTCCTGGAGGTGAGGATTTTCATTTCTATACAAAAGAAAGACCTGCTATCAAGGCAACGATGTTGGGGCTGGGCTGCGATTTAGAGCCAGGTTTACACCATCCCAATATGGTGTTTAATCATGATGCCATTTTCACGGGTATTGAAATAATAACCAGGGCAGTCATTGAAACTTTTTCTAAAGATGACAAGTAAAAAAGGCACCATTTAATTTCTATCCCGCTAAGTTCTCCGAAAATGATTAAATTGCTAGGAATTAGACTTATTTTTATTATTCAAGTTAATGGTAAACAAGCGAGGCCACTAATTATTTAGTGGCCTTTGCTAATTAAAGATTGGCCTTGGCAGAGAATTTTTTGTTATTTCCCCAAAAAAACTTCCATTCCAACTATGAAGCCTGGAGTCGAACAGCGGGACATATGTCCTTTCCGGAATCTTTAATCCGTTATTTAATAATGGAAAGAAAGAAGGGGGGAGACACAGTGAAAGGGATTTTCTTTTCGTTTTTTGGAGGAGCCTTTCTAACGTTGCAAGGTGTAGCCAATTTTCAGATTAGCCGGGACCTTAGCACGTGGCAAGTCGCAACGATTACACAGTTCACTGGTTTCATCATCGCCGGGATGATATTAATTATGATACGTAAAGGGGATTCTCTTGAATTAAAAAAAGTAAAACCAATGTATTTGTCAGGTGGCGCCTTTGCTGCGGTGATAATTTTCAGTAATATTACCGCTTATAAACAGATCGGAGTGACGTTTTCGGTATCTGCTCTATTGCTTGCTCAGCTAATTCTTAGCTTTGTCATTGATAGCAAAGGGTGGTTTGGGGTAACGAAACAGAAGATGGAATTACCACAGTTCATTGGGCTTGGCTTGATGATGGCAGGAATCATTTTATTAGCGTTATAATTGTAAGGATATAAGTAATAGGCAGGAAGTGAATCTTAATCAGATGAAAGAAATAATGGATTCGGAAAAAATCAATCACTATTTGAAGGTCCATCAGTTGGAAAACATTTTTAATGGAGCCTTGATGCCCTATTTATCTCTCTACCATGTTGAGTCAGGTGAATGTATTTGCTCCCAAGGCGATCGAGTGAATTATTTGTACGTGCTGGTTAAGGGAAAAGTTAAAGTGTATACGACATCAGTTGAAGGCAAGAATCTGATTCTGTCATTCAAGACCCCTCTTGAAGTAATTGGGGATATTGAATATATACAGGGAATCGATATCATCAATACTGTTGAAGCGGTATCGGATGTCTATGTTATCGGCATCCATCATCAATGGTTAAAAAAGTATGCCGAAGGTCAACCGGCCTTCCTCCAATTTTTACTAAGGGTCATCACCCAGAAGTTTTATGTTAAATCCAAGTCACTTAGTTTCAATTTAATGCATCCAGTTGAAGTAAGGCTTGCAAGTTACCTCCTATCTGTTTCGTTCGATGAAACAAATGCCCAAATCACTGGACGGTTGAATACTGAGAGCCTGAAGGATACGGCAAACTTTATTGGGACAAGTTACAGGCACCTTAATCGGGTCATCCTGCAGCTTTGTAGGGATGGTTTGATTGATCGGTCCGATGGGTTCATCCAAGTTAAAGATTGGGAAGGTTTAAAGGCACTGTCAAGCCATAATATTTATGAGTAGATAGTTTATATGATTTGGAGGAGGCGTTACGATGTTACTTGGATTAAGTTGGGCAATCCTCGCGGGTTCAATGGTCAGTTTACAAAACGTTTTCAATAGTAAAGTAAATGAACATGTCAATTCATGGTCAACGACTACACTAGTATTAGGGTTGGGCTTTCTTGCCTCGTTTTTATGTGGGTTCGCATTTGAGGGAATGGAGTTTTTTCAACTGCATAATATGAAGCCCTGGTATTGGCTCAGCGGGTTGGTTGGCATAGGCGTGGTCATTTGTGTGACACAGGGAGTTAAGCTTCTAGGACCAACCTTCGCCATTTCAATCGTGATGGCGGCACAGCTTTTATTTGCTCTCGCTTGGGATTCTACAGGTTTGTTGGGGCTGGAGAAGGTTCCCTTTACATACAATCAGTTGGCGAGTATCCTGATTATCATTACTGGGATGATAATATTCAAAATAGGAGGGAAAAGGAAAACGGTCTCTTGAAATGACTTAGAAAGACCATTGTATGGTCACGAGTTATTCAAAGTATGATGAAACATTGAATGGAGCGATACACTTGAACAGATACAAAGCTTTATTTTTTGATATAGATGATACACTTTTAGACTTTCGAAAGGCTGAAAGTGATGCACTGCGCTTACTTCTCAAGGAGCAACAAATTTTGTATACACCGCAAGCGGAGGCGCATTATAAAACAATCAACCAAAACCTGTGGAAGTCATTTGAAATGGGGGAAATATCGCGGGATGAGGTAATCAATACACGATTTTTAATTTTTTTTAAAGAATTTGGCCGGACAGTGGACGGGGGTGCACTGGAGAAAACCTATCGTGGTCACTTGGAACAAGGGCACAAAGAAGTTAATGGGGCACAAGAATTGGTAGCGAATTTAGAACAGCACCATGATTTATATATTGTGTCAAATGGGGTCTCCATGACCCAAGATAAACGCTTGCGGGATTCAGGCTTGCATGCATATTTTAAACGAATTTTCATTTCAGAGGATACTGGATATCAAAAGCCGATGAAAGAGTTTTTTGATTACGTATTTGCCTGTATTCCTGATTTAAAACCGGATCAAGGATTGATAATCGGGGACTCATTAAGTGCGGACATAAGAGGAGGACAAATTGCCGGCATGGATACCTGCTGGTTTAATCCTGAACAGAAGCTGAATGAAACGGGGATAGAGCCAACCTACGAAATCAAGCAGCTTAGTGATCTATATTCCATAATCAACAAAGCATGACTTGAGTTTCAAAAGCTAGTTGTAATATCATTGTATTTGCGATCAGTACATGGACGATAAAGAATGGCTAAATAAGCAAGTATAACCTGAAGAAAAGAAGTGAATTGAATGGCTGAACCCTTAAAGGATTTATATAATGAAACGTTCATTCGTGAATTCGGTGAAAAAGTAAAGGGTGTCCATCCGTCCTTCTCTACCGAATTGTTTGTAGAGGAAGTGATTGATGAACATTGGGACGAGAGGAAGTTAAAAGAACGAATTAGACATATTTCCATTACTCTTGGAAAGCACCTTCCAAGTGATTATCAAGAGGCTTTGGATATTTTGTATCGACTTGATAAGGATTGTGAAGGTTTTAGATATTTATTTTTCCCGGATTTTGTAGAGGTACATGGATTGAATAAGAAAGATTGGCCGTTATCGCTTGATGCCTTGGAGCGGTTTACTTCAAAGTCATCTTCCGAATTTGCAGTGCGTGCTTTCATCTTACTTGACCCTGTTCAAATGATCGAAAAAATGAAGAACTGGACAAAACATGCGGATGAGCATGTCCGCAGGCTGGCAAGTGAGGGATGCAGGCCCAGGTTACCTTGGGGGCAATCTTTACCGATGTTCAAATCCGATCCGGCACCTGTCTTGGAATTACTTGAGAACCTGAAAAACGATTCATCCCTATATGTTCGCAAAAGTGTGGCCAATAATTTGAATGATATTGCCAAAGATCATCCTAAAACCGTAATAGAAACTGCAAAGTGCTGGTATGAAAGCGGAGAGCCCAACACGATTTGGATTGTCCGACGGGGATGCAGGACCCTAGTTCGTCAAGGAGATCCAGAAGTCCTTTCATTATTTGGATACACGGATGTATTGAATAATCCGAATATCATTACAAAGGCATTTATAAGAAATGAACCTGACTCGATTTATATTGGGGAAACCACTGAACTTCATTTCGGCTTTCAGGTGCATGCGGAGAAAACAGCGAAACTTCGCATTGAGTATGCCATCGATTTCGTAAAAGCCAATCAGAAAACGTCCCGTAAAATTTTCCTTTTGGCAGATAGGGATTTCTCAGATGGTGAAAGAGTTGAAAGAGTGAGGATTCACAGTTGGAAAGACCTGACGACCCGTCGACATTATATGGGAATCCATCGAATAACACTCCTTGTGAACGGAGTGGAGGTTGCAGAAACGCATATCAAACTAAACGCTGAAGGATAACTTAAAAAGTATGGGAGTTCTTGATTAATTAACAGGATTACCAGCACTTATAACTGACAAACGAGGAGCTGAAAGTTCCTCGTCATTAATTATTTGATGATAGTGAAAGAATTGCAAATAACACATTAAAAAGCAATCAAATCCAAAACGTTGGATAGCTCCGATTGCTGCGCAAATTATTAATGAGCAATGCCAGTAAGACGATTATCACAGCACCAGTTAAAACAGGCGTAAATAAATAACTCCAGCTATACTGGCCAAGCATGACTACAAGCGGGTCTGCCCCAGCTGGCGGGTGCGTCGTTTTTGTCAGCATCATCACCGCAATTGCTAATCCGACAGCCAAGCCGATCGCCCAAGGCTCATCGCCAAAAAAATGATAGGAAGCTAAACCTACGAATGTTGAAACGAAATGGCCGCCAATTATATTCCTGGGCTGTGATAACGGCGCGTTCCACAGACCGTACGCCAGTACACAGCTGGCACCAAAAGGAGCCATTAACCACGCTGCTGAAGTTATTCTTGTTAAAAGAATTAAAGCGAATATTGTTAAAAATCCCCCAATCAGTCCCGTTATTGCGTCCTTTACATTTATCGGTAAAGGGCTTCTTCCTTTTCCCTTCATCTTAGAAAAATAACGAAGATGAAAAAAGCGTTTGTCTTTAGGCCTCGCTATTGATATACGGTCCAATATTACCCCTCCCTTTTTATATAATTAGACATTACACGAAACACACTAACCTGTCAAAAACAATTTTATAGGTTAGTTTAAAAATTATAAAAAAACCAACTTTTATAATAAGTTGGCTCTTCATTGATCATCAGATTTCCGGTGTTGAAATCGGGCAACCTTTTTCCTATTCCCGCATATTTTCATTGAACACCACTTGCGCCTTCCGCTTTCATCGATAAATAACAGTACACAATCATCATTCGAGCACCGCTTTAGTGATGACAGCTTATTTTCTTCGATTAATGTTAATGTGTCAAAAGCAATATAAGATAGCAGGATATCTTCGGCTTCTCCAACAGGTATGGGAACAAGTTTTTGATTCATTAATTTATAAGCGAAAGGTGATTTTTCAATTTTATTTTCTAAAAAAGCGATAAACTCATCGGAAATCATATTTCCATCCGCTATTGACTCAAATTGTTTTCTTAAAAAAGTCCGCATTTCCAGTATGTCTACAAATACCTGTTGAATTCTCTCTTTAATTTTCAAGGATAGCTGATTATCCCAATATGCGTTTTTCCCTTTTATTACAGCAAGCCATTCCAACACATCCGATTCTGAGAGTAATAAGTCTTGCCGCTGACCACGACTGACTAGTTCCGTGTTCACTAAATCCAGAGAAAGATTACCTGATATTAATGGAAATTTATTAGTTTCGGACATAGATTCATCTCCCATTTTCTAACGAAATTCTAACCATTAAAATGCTAATGGAGAGGTTATGTCATCATTATACCCTATTTCGGAATTTTTCAGCTACTCGTCTTTCTTGAGAAATGACGGCGATAACATGAAGCGTATTATCAAAAATCATATTGTCAATTAACAGTATAGTAAATGAAATCACATGATTATCAATCCTATTAAAGTGAGGGAAAAAGTTCTTGACAGAACCTGTACGTACAGGATAATATGAAAGCGTATACAGAACCTATACGTACAGGTTATAAAAACAACTATATTTTGCTTTCTAGGGAAAGGAAGTAGTGAAATGGGTAAATACACAGAACCAGCAACGGATTTGCTTCAACATGTCGGAGGGAAAGAAAATATTGCAACGGTTACGCATTGTGCGACAAGAATGCGTTTTGCTTTGAAGGACCCCTCCAAGGCGGATGTGACGAATATCGAATCAATTAAGCTTGTGAAAGGAACGTTTACACAAGCGGGCCAGTTCCAGGTCATAATCGGGAACGAAGTATCATCGTTTTATAATGAATTCGTTTCCATAGCTGGACTTCAGGAAGCGTCAAAAGAAGATGTGAAAAATGCTGCTAAACAGAATATGAGCTGGCTGCAGCGTATGATTGCCCATCTTGCGGATATTTTCACCCCGCTGATTCCTGCCATTGTCGTTGGCGGACTCATTCTTGGATTCCGCAATATCATTGGTGATATTAAAATGTTCGATGATAGCACAAAAACCCTTGTGGATATTTCCCAATTTTGGGCAGGGGTCCACGCCTTCCTTTGGCTGATAGGTGAAGCTATTTTTCATTTTCTTCCTGTTGGGATTACATGGTCAATCTCGAAGAAAATGGGCACGACTCAAATTCTCGGCATCGTCCTTGGCTTGACCCTGGTTTCCCCACAACTTCTTAATGCATATGCAGTGGCAAACACAAAGGCAAGTGACATACCTTTTTGGGATTTCGGTTTTGCCCAGGTCGATATGATCGGCTATCAGGCTCAAGTCATCCCAGCTATACTTGCAGGGTTTGTCTTGGCGTATTTAGAACGGTTCTTGAGAGATAAAGTGCACAATTCCATTTCCATGATCGTCGTTCCATTTTTCGCTTTACTTCCAACTGTAATCATTGCCCATACCATTCTGGGGCCTTTAGGCTGGAAAATCGGTTCTGTCATCTCTACAGTTGTATATTCGGGATTGACTTCATCAGTTGGCTGGTTATTTGCTGCCGTTTTCGGCTTTGCCTATGCACCGCTTGTCATCACGGGACTGCATCACATGACAAATGCAATCGATCTTCAGCTTATGAGTGAACTTGGCGGTACGAACCTATGGCCGATGATCGCATTATCCAATATTGCACAAGGAACGGCCGTGCTTGCGATGATTTACATCAACAGAAAGGACCAGGAGGAAAGGCAAGTTTCCATACCCGCTACGATTTCATGTTATCTCGGTGTAACCGAGCCAGCCATGTTCGGGATTAACCTGAAATACGGCTTTCCGTTCTTAGCCGGTATGATCGGTTCACTTTTCGCAGGGATCGTTTCAGTCGGATCTGGAGTAATGGCAAATTCCATCGGTGTTGGAGGGATCCCAGGTATCCTATCCATCCAGCCACAGCACATGGGAATGTTTGCGCTTGCGATGTTGGTAGCTTTCGTTGTGCCATTCATTTTGACTATTGCATTCTCCAAACGTCCTAAAATGAATTTGAAAACAAGAACGAAAACAACGAAATTAAATGCTTAATAACGCGGAGGGAGAGCATTCTCCCTCTTTTTTACCATACTGGCAATAGATACATCAGGGATAGCAGAGGAGGATCACAATGAAGGATTTTAAAAAAAGCACCATCTATCAAATTTATCCGAAGTCATTTATGGATTCGAACGGTGACGGCATCGGGGACATAAATGGTGTTATTGAAAAACTTGATTATCTGAATGAACTGGGAGTGGATTATATTTGGCTGACCCCTTTTTATCGTTCACCTCAGAATGATAATGGATATGATGTAGCGGATTATACATCCATCGATCCTGTTTTCGGGACGATGGATGATTTCGAAAGATTGGTGAAGGAAGCCAATTCGCGGGATATCCAAATCATGCTGGATATGGTATTCAACCATACATCAACAGAGCATGAATGGTTCCAAAAAGCATTGGCTGGAGATAAAGAATATAAGGACTATTATATTTTCAAGAAATCGAAAAATGGAGAGCCCCCTACCAATTGGATATCGAAATTCGGAGGCCCTGCATGGGAATATGTAGCGGAACATGATGAATACTACCTTCACTTGTTCGATCGGACCCAAGCTGATCTTAACTGGGAAAATCCCAGAGTAAGGCAGGAAATCTTCAATGTAGTAAACTTCTGGATGGATAAAGGTGTCAAAGGATTCCGTTTGGATGTGATCAATCTTATTTCGAAACCTGACTCCTATGAAAATGACGATGATGGAGATGGACGTTGCTTTTATACAGATGGTCCCAAAATTCATCAATTCCTTAAAGAGATGAATGAAGAAACATTTGGGAAGGATGTAGAGGTGATGACTGTAGGGGAAATGTCATCGACGACCATTGACCATTGCATCAAATATTCATCTCCAGTTGAAAAGGAGCTGTCCATGGTATTCAGTTTCCATCATCTAAAGGTGGATTATAAAGATGGGGAAAAGTGGTCACTTGCAGATTTTGACTTCAGGCAGTTAAAGGAGATCCTAAGCAGCTGGCAGTATGGGATGCAAGAGGGAAATGGATGGAATGCCCTGTTCTGGTGCAACCATGACCAGCCGAGGATCGTATCCAGGTTTGGGAATGATCAAGAGTATCATAAGGAATCTGCCAAGATGCTGGCAACAGCCATTCATATGCTTAGGGGAACCCCTTATATTTATCAAGGGGAGGAAATAGGAATGACCAACCCTAAATTCAATGATATTGGACAATATCGGGATGTGGAATCGATTAATTATTATAATATTTTAAAAGAGGCAGGCAAGGATGAAAAGGAAATAATCGAAATTCTTCAGGCTAAATCCCGTGATAACTCTCGAACTCCCATGCAGTGGGAAGATACGGAGCACGCAGGCTTTACAAAAGTGACGCCATGGATTTCGGTGCCTGATAATGCTAAGGTAATAAACGCTGAACACGCACTGAAGGATCAGGATTCCATTTTTCATCATTACCAAAAACTTATATTCTTACGCAAGAAACATGATATCATTGCATATGGGGACTACCAGGAAATTCTAGGCGACCATGACCAATTGTTCGCATATGTTCGTAGTTATAAAGATGAGAAACTTTTGGTCATCAATAACTTTTATGCAAAAGAAGCGTCCTTCAAGATTCCAAAAGATATGGACCTATTCGGATACAACTCAGAGCTCTTGCTCTCAAACTATATCGATTCGAAAGAACTTGCAGGTGATTTTATCCTTCGTCCCTATGAATCGGTTGCCTATTTGTTGAAAAAGGACAAGTAGCAGACAAGAAAAATATATTGTGGTGATGAAATGAACAGCAAATATCTATCGCTATATGGTGATATCGTTTCAAAAATTGAAGAAGGAACCTTTCCGACAAATTCAAAGCTTCCTTCCGAAAGCAGCTTCATGGAAGAGTATGACATATCCAGGGATACGGTGAGAAAGTCCTTACAGTTGCTTGAACAAAATGGATATATCCATAAAATCAAAGGCAAGGGTTCATTTGTCTTGGATTTCAGCAAATTTAATTTTCCTGTAGCAGGATTGATTTCCTATAAAGAAATGGTGGAAAAGTTGAATTTGCATTCCAAAACGATCATCCATAAGTTGGAGCTTGAGACCCCCGACGCAAATATGTCCAAGCTTTTAGACTTAACTGATGATCGTGAGGTATGGAAAGTGTTCCGGGTACGGCAAATCAATGGCAAGAAAATCATACTGGACAAAGACTATTTCAAAAGCGAGTTCGTAACTAACTTGACGAAGGAAATTTGTGAGGATTCGATTTATGGATATATCGAAAAGGAACTCGGGCTCCAGATCGGTTTTTCCAATAAGGAAATTACCGTGGAACCATGCAGTGAAGAAGATAAACAATTATTGGACATTGAAGACTTCGATATGGTGGCAGTCGTGAAAAGTACGGTCCATTTAATCGATGGAAGCTTGTTTCAGTATAGCGAATCCAGGCATAGACCCGATAAATTCAAGTTCACGGACTTTGCACGCAGGACTTGGTGAAGGCTATAGGTATTTGATGCCTGGCAGACTACGGATGAAATGTAAAAACAATTAGCTTGCCAAGGAAATGCTGTAGAATCAGGGATGGACTGATTCATGAAAGTTCAGTTCCATGCAAAAGGAGAAGGTCGCCGTGGCGGCCTTTTTTAATGCTGTTCAATGTATCGTGTCATTCTTATAGATATCGAATTGGACTCTTTTTATTTTTGAACGACCGGGGGGAGAGGAGGAGAATCGTCAAACCATTAGTTTGACGATCCCTCTGCTTGTTTGGGAGAATGGGAAGCATTTAGTAAAACCACTCCACCAATGATTAATACTAAGCCACCAAATGTAGTGATACTAAATGGCTCACTCCAAAATAGTACGCCAATTAATGCCGTTAAAGCTGTGCCTATTCCTGACCAAATGGCATATGCCAAGCTTAACGGAATTGTTTTAAGACATATAGATAAGCTATAAAATGCAATTCCAAATCCTATTATAACTCCAAATGATGCGAATAAATGCGAGAATCCTTCAGACAACTTAAGCATGGTTGTACCAAATACTTCGCTTATGATGGATATCCCTAAAGCTATGTATCCTTTCATACTATTACCTCCGATTACTTATGTTAATTGCCCCCGCTTGAGACCTTCAAAACCACCACTCCTCCAATGATCAGGACTAAACCTAAAAATTTCTTCAGGCTAAAGCTTTCTTTATAAACGATAACTCCCACTAAAGCCGTTAAAGCTGTGCCTATTCCCGACCAAATGGCATAAGCCGTTCCAAGCGGAATGGTTATTAGTGATAATGACAGGCAATAAAAAGCCAAACCCATTCCAATTACCACACCAATGGAAGGGAATAACTTTTTAAACCCGTTTGATACTTTTAACATCGAGCTGCCAAACACTTCACTTAGGATGGCTATTGCCAAAAACGCATAAGGATTCAAGATGAACTCCTCCTAAATATTCATTCTAATTTCGTCACTTCCCCCAAGAATCTTAACATCTAAAGGACTCATATTAAACTAATACCACCTATAGTTAGTTTCATTTTTTCTGTCATTGCTGTTCACGCTCAATATTAGGCTGAAAGTGATGCAATAAGCGCTTCTTCGACCATGATAGCAACATATAAGAAGGATGAACTGATTTAAACAAAGAATGCTTCAATAAGGCGATTACGGATGTCAGCCATGCCGTTTCCATAAAAACATCTATACCCATTTTATCAGGAAAAAAGATAGTGGCTAATGACGTTTGCTTAACCCTTCTTGGCAGTAATTCCGATATTGTCATTATTTTGGCTTGCTTGAGCACTGGCGGAAGAATCTCTTCAAAGAGGTTTATTTTAAGATAAACCTCGATAGAATATATGGTATGGATATGACCCGACAATAGCTAAATACTCACGATTCGTTTTTCAGTAGGATTTATTCCCCTAAGTCCAGTGAGGAACGCGCCAAGTACAATACCGGAGCATTTAAGCCAATGGGTCTTTACAGAAGGTTCATTTTATAGCATGGAAACATAAAAAGATGGGGATATGCAGCAATTCCATACTAGCCTTTGGAATAAAATAAGAAAGGGGGAGAAAAAGTCAACCATATGATTTGTTCTCCTTTTTGTTCTTAGGAATTCGCCACTTCAATCAGACAGTTAGGGCGAAACAGCTAAAACTACATACTTTAATATAACCTAATTGTTCTTTCTTTACTTTTTCTCACCTCTGATAATCCTTTTATTACAGGCATATAGGCAATTAACATAGTAATTTTAAACTTACTATTACATCTTAAAATCAAACTATTAAACTATTACACTTTTATATTTCTTTCATATACTACTATATCTTTTAATAGAAAGGGGGAAGAAAGAGTGCAATCACCTTGTATCTTAGAAGTTGATGGTCAATTCTTTTTAGTTACTGAAATTGATGATGTAGCTACACTTAGAATCCGTATTTCATCTCTATTAGCATCAACTTTGATTGGATTAGGATTTCCAGTCTGCGGAGAATAGATCACGTTCCCAATAATTTAGGTATTCCATTTTAGTGCATACACTTCAAAACTAGTAATATAATCAGATGTTATCGGCATGTAAAAAGGGATCTTCCAATTGAAAATCCCTTTTTACTACTTCTTCAACTAACGACCAGTAAATCATAAGCTAAACAAAAAGTCTTTTTTTTACCCAGAATGAAAAAAGAACTTTGCCTGTGTCTTTAGGAATGGGATTCTTTTTTACGGCTATTGACTGGCTTTATAAATGATTGTACTTTTGAATGAAGACATTGTTGGTATATGGAAATTCACAGGATATAGACAGGGGGATAATCATGTATGTTTGTCAAACTAGGGATCATGAAGTAATTGCAAAATTAAATCGAAATGTTCACAATTTGCATGCAAAACTATATCCTAAGTATTTTAAGGAATATGATTATAGTGCCATGAAAGAAACTTTCAAAAATCTGGTTGAAAATAACAGTTTTGTTTTTCTCGTTTTAAAAGAACTTGAAGAACCGATCGGTTACGCATGGATTGAAATTAAAACCTATCCAGAAAGCGCTTTTAAAAATGAGTATAAATCAGTATATGTGCATCAGCTTAGTATCGATGAAAATCAAACCCAAAAAGGTTACGGTAAAAAACTAATGAATGAGGTCTATGAAATTGCCAAAAAGAATGATATAGATTTAATTGAACTGGATTATTGGTTTGAAAACATAGCTGCAAAAGAGTTTTATAAGAAACAAAACTTTAAAAAGTGTAGGGAGTTCGCGTATAGACAGTTGTAAATCCTTTGGATGTCCATTTTCAAAGGTTGAAGGAATGAATAAAAACCCCTAATTGGGGTTTTTTAATTAATATCTTAACATTCTCCTCGAATAACTGGGGGGTTGAGGAACTCCACAAACAAAGCTTTGGCTATAACACTCTTTCACAATACTTCGGGTATGCGGTATATATGTGTTGAAGTGTTTATTCACGGTAGTTGTATGTGTCGGGTGAAAAACTGGAATCACAGTGTTAATGACATTAGTTTTAACATTTTGCTTTGTTGGGGAGATTTGAGGTGGAATATACTGAGTAGGCATTCTGTGAGGTGGGCAATATTGTGGTGGACATTGACCGCCTTTCGGATGCCTCCAGGGCTTATTATACATTTAAACACCTCCTGGATTTTTTTGAGAGTCATTGTTAGTTTATGAAAAAAATTGATAAAGGGACTGGTATAAATGCCTTTATCAAAAGTTCATGGGCATATCAGATCTTTCACTCATTTTTAAAAAATTGAATGAACATTAATTTAAACGAATTTGGTTAATTGCTTGACGAACAAATGACTTGTGTCTTTTCCTCCAGCTATTTTCCTTGCTTTTTTCCAAGCCCCATTCAGGAAATGTAGATAACCGTAACGCGGCAAATAATTGCCAGAAGGGTAAGTTTGTAAAATTCACCTCCGGCATCATGGATTTATATTGATTTGTGAAGTGATCCATCGCTTGCATTCCAAAATGATATGAAATTTCGAGTTGACTATTGGCGAGGTCAGCCAAAGGGTCCCCTAAGCCTGAGTCTTCCCAATCAATTATTGAAACTAGTTTATCTTCTTTCCATAATATATTTCCTGGCCAATAATCACCATGAAGGATCACTTCTTTATTCATGGAGGGTAATGGAAAGGAAGATTTTAACAAATCTCTAATCAAGCTCAGATTTAATGTTTCGTCCAGGACTACCTTATTTTTATTATTTAACATCTCTACATATGTATTTTCTAGTTTAGGAAGGAATGATAAAGAAAGATTTGCACAATCAACACGATGGATTTTTGCCAGATTGATTGCCAATTGTAAGATATGATCATTAAGATTTGAAGGGGTGAATTCCGACTTACCCCCAATAAACTCGATAAGTATGCATGGCTTGGAAAATATCTCGCAGGATTCCTCGATGTAATAAGGCATCGGTACAGGCAAACCGGCAGCTTTCAATATCCCTAAGAGCTTGTGTTCATCTGCTGCAATATTTGGATTCCGTTTCAAGTCATTATCACCATGCTGACGAACGATCATTTTTATGATTCGCCCTGACGGTTGCAATATTTCAAGTCCTGTCACCTGTGCAGAAATTCCGCCTTTTAATTTCCATGCTCGAATTAGCTTGTTTCCTGGATCTAACTTTTGAACCAATCGTTCAAACTTATCATATTCGTTCATCATATGACATCTCCTTAATCCCGTTCAATGTTAAGGAATTTAACTTCACATTTTCCTATAACATTCATGAAAAATTCAAAAGCCTCATATTTGATTGCAATTTCAATAAATGAAACCAATAGCTTGTTACACACGTAAAGTAATTTAAACAAGTGAGGTGTGCTGGCATTGAAAATTGAAAAATATAAAGTGGATACACCAAAAGGGACGTTACAATATAATATTAGTGGAAACGGCAAGCCAAATATAGTTTTAATTAACGGTGGCTCTGGACCGATAGAGGGTTGGATGAAAATCCTGCCGGCTATTTCGGAAACTTCATCAGTATTTTCCTATAATCGTTTTGGTGTTGCTGGCAGCGATAAACCGAAGGAAAGCCAAGACGGGATAAATATTGTTAACACTTTACGAGAAGCATTAACAATCGTGGGATTTGAACCTCCATATTTATTGGTGGGACATTCCCTAGGCGGCTTATATGCTAATTTATATTCCCGACTTTACCCAAAAGAAGTAGCGGGAATTGTTTTTTTAGAATCCAGTACCACGAAAGATATTAGCCTTAATGAATATCAAGGCAAGGCAGTAAAAACCATTAATAAGATGTTCAAGATGTTTGATTCCTTGTCTTCACATAAACAATTCAATGAAGTTAATTTTGTGGAAAAAACTGTGGATCAAATCCAACAAACTGATACATTTCCCGAAATACCTGTATTTGTAATTACTGGTGGACAAGAAAATCGAATGATGCTAGAGGAAGTTCGAAAAAAAAGACTTGAGAACCAATTGGAATTACTATCATTGTCAAGAAACAGCAAACACATTGTCGCTGAAAAAAGTGGACATTTTCCACAATTATCAGAACCAACCATAGTGATTGACTCAATCAAAGATTGTGCAGAACAATTAAATAAAACAAACCATAAACATTAGATGCAAAGCTTTTCGTTAGAGTATTTTGGTTAATGCTGACTATTTTAAATCTCTCTATCTCCTTCCATCACTTTGTTTATAGATGGCTTATTCTCCAACAATTCCTGATACCAAAGTGAAAAAATAGAAGAAAGCTTTTTCAAAAAACTCTCGTCCGTTGGGAGAATGTCATAAAATAATATGCCATAAACACCTTTTGGGGTGTATTTTTTTTGGGAACGGAAGTCGAGATGAAGAATTCTATATTATTTTGAAATTTCTTTAATCCGATAGTTATGTGTACAAGCATTTGTTAATACATAGCATAAGATTAATAGAGGTGATAGAAATGGTAAAAGTATTTATTGATCCCGGCCATGGAGGTACGGATCCAGGCTCGGTGGGGAATGGATTGATAGAAAAGGATTTAACTTTATCCATTGCAACTCGAATCAAAGACATCTTATTACTAGAATATAAAAACGTTTATGTGAAAATGAGCAGGACCCAAGATTCGTACCCCTCCTTAAACGATCGTACGAATGCAGCGAACGTGTGGGGAGCTGACTTTTATCTCTCCATCCACATTAATGCCGGCGGAGGAACTGGGTACGAGGATTACATCTATACGTCCACTAACCAGATCACGAAAACGTATCAAGATTATATTCATTCAGAGATCATGAAGCTTATCAACATCCAGGACAGAGGACAAAAAACAGGAGATTTACATGTACTCCGTGAAACGGACATGCCTGCACTCCTGACTGAAAATGGATTTATCGATAATGTCAATGACGCAGCCAAATTGAAAACGGCATCCTTTATCGAATCACTGGCTCGCGGACATGTAAACGGATTAGTTAAATGCTTCAATCTTACAAAGAAAAGTACAGCTGTATACCACACTGTCGTTAGTGGGGATACCGTATACTCCTTAAGCATCGCTTATGGCAGTACGGTTCAGCAAATTAAAGATTGGAACGGTCTTGACAGTCAGTACACAATTACAGTAAACCAGAAGTTGCGGGTGAAATGAATAATTAATAATTGACTGGTTAAATTATTATTAACTTCCAGAAGCACTCCACGCAGGAAGCCCTTCTCAAAAAGAGAGGGGCTTTTCCTCATTCAGGAATATGCATGTAATGAAATAATCATGTACATTCAACTGTCCTGATTTGATCCATCACTTGGATATTCTGAAGGAAATGTGGGTCAATTTCTGGAAGGATATACAAGCGCATTTTTCAGGAAACAAGCCTCTGACGGGATTCGAACCCGCACTCCTTTCGTAAGCATAGGCTAGGGGAGAACACGCTTCCCTACGGATTTTCACCGGCAGGAATTCCACCTGCCTCAGCGTATTTGCTTTTCGGTGCTTCTGAAACCCTTACCTTGCGACCCGGTGGCTACAATGTTTTCCGGCGCTCTTCCCTTCTAGAGCTACAGAGGCAAATGCTTATTCTCCAATTATAAGATTCTTACATGAGTTATGAATCGAATAATAAAAAATAAGGCCTGCTACGCATATAGTTTCCAAATACAGTTACGCAATGAAATAAGTAATCTTGGTAAAATGGATATGATTTTAAATCGCCGAATGATAATTGCAGGTGATTCAATGTTACGATAGTTTTCGTTTTTTTTAATTCATCAGTAAATGGTCTAAAAAACTGGTTCTGCGGGAGTTGTATAAGCTGGTTATTCCACTTCTTAACTAAAGTAAGCTATGCTTTTTCATATAAGCTGACACAAATTTAAATGGATTCTTTGTAATGGCATATAAAAAGAACAAAAGCTAAAAAGCACAAACCATAATGGCTTGTACCTGAAATGTATCAGCAAATAACTGAATTGAATCTATGTATTGTTGCTCATTACTCATTTATTTTCCTTTCCGTAAAGAAACCCTCGAGTTAGATATTAATCGTATATTTTAATGGCTTGAACCACTTTTCCTAAAATACGGACTCTATCATTTTTGATGTTATATGTTTTTTCTTCATAAAAAGGATCCGTGCTGCAGGGAGTGAGTGTGATGTTCCCTTCATTGATATTCACTTTTTTGACCGTAGCATCGTGACCATTTACTAAAACCACACCAATCTTTCCGTTTTCGATGTAGGTTGTTTTTTCAACGAGAATTAATGATCCGTCTCTGAATTCTTTGTTCATGCTATTGCCATTCACTCTAAGGAAAAAATATTCTTTATTCGATTTTAGCATCGAATTTAATGTCGGCATATAGGCTTCAATATATTCATTGGTGAAATTAGGATCTCCAGCAGGGATATTTCCGTAAACACCAATTAATCTTACATTCTTTTCATTTAGGAATTCCATTCCAGGATTATTGCTGACGACAGGTGCTCCTTCAATGAGGTGGGATAGCGGTATTTCAAAGCATGTGGACATCATGCTCAGTTTATCCATTAAAGGTTTATTCCGCCCGGATTCCCAGGCCGATACTGCCGTTGGGGCCACTTTTAATATATTTGCCAAATCTTCTTGTGTCATTTTTCTTTCTTTTCTTAACATTTTAATCCGTTCACCAATGTGCATATTTCTTCACCTCTTACTTGAATATACACTAAGAGTGAAAGTGAGTAAACTTAAAGTGTGTGAATTTTGCGAAAAATTGTTGAAAACTATACTTCAAGTGTGATATTATTTTTTTAGACAGGTGGTGACAAGATATGACAAACGTTAAGTTCACTCTTAAACAAGCGAGGAAGTATAAAGGATTAACTCAAGATGAAATGGCTAAAGTGCTGAAGATGGCGAAGAGGACTTACATTGACTATGAGAAATATAAGATTCCTTTGCGAATCGATAAGGCTTATTTATTTGCTGAATGTGTAGGATTCTCAATCGACGAGATCATTTTTTTTGACCCTAACCTACACTTCAAATGTAGTTGAAAGTCCAAGTGTACCAGCGTTTATTTAACAGAGTGGCCATTAGGAATGTAAAGTCTAATCAAGGCAATCCTAACTTCCATGGGACAAGATTCAAGGAATGATGGAAAGAAGGTGAACAAAGTGGAAATGGAAATTAATTCTTTAGAAGTTGCAGTAGGAGCTGCTGCCGTTAGCACATTTAAGAGTGTAAGGAAATTCGTGGAGAGGTCATAGAGGATATTATCGTACACGGCGGTGTTGTCAAATTGGCTTATCACTGAAAATATTGATCCTGTTCTCAGGATGAAAAGGAGGAATTACTTAAAGGAGTAAAAATCCAAACTTCTTGGGTGTTCCTTAATAAAAGGGCTGTATGCTGATAAATTATATAAAATGGACGATTGATACTGAGATCCCAATGAATGACAGCCAATTGTTGTGAAACATTTTTATTTAATTAATGTATAGAACGGATTTTCAAAACACCATGAATAGGAGCAATTGGACAATGGCAAATTCGAAGGAAAAGTTAATATGGATGAACAAGCCCTTATCCTTTGCAGGATAAGGGCTTGTTCTCATTTTTGTGAACTTGAAGCAATCCGATTTCCTCCGTAATTACGACTTCATGAAATAAAAAAGACTGCATACCTAAATGACTGAAAGCGAATCTTCATACTTTATCTCCATTTTTAATGAACTTCTTCTAGTTTTTTTCTCCCATCTTTATGAACATGGCAGGTAATGGTATGCAAAAGTACAATTATATAATAATGAAGGCTATGGAAGTCCGGGGAAGGGGACATTGATAATAGGATGAGTTCGAAAAAATCCCACAGGATATTGGAGGAGATAACATTTGAAAAGAAATGTATTCAATTATGTCGTTTTTCTTGTCCTCATGCTAACCATATTAATTATGGCTAAGCCAGATATTTCCTCAGCAGGGAAATTGAAGCCGCCCTCCGAAACTTTCAGCCCAGGGGATTGGTTTCTTGGAAGCACTCCCCCCAATCTTGATAAAGAGAAACCACCGATCGTGTTTGTTCAAGGGAGAAACAGCAGTTCGACCAGTTGGTACGGTGAAACGGAATATCATGGAATCAATGATATGTATACCAAAGCGTATGAAGCAGGCTACCAAACGGTTTTTGTTCAGCTTCATGATTCAGCTGGAAATGGATCTGTGAGCCAATATGACAATGGAAGGCTTTTAGCCCAAATGCTTTCAGAAATCAGTAACCATTTCGGAGGCGCAAAAGTAAATATTATAGCTCACAGCAAAGGGGGGGCAGACACTCAAGCGGCTCTAGTACACTATGGAGCCCACCAATATGTTGGAAGGGTCATCACTTTAGCTTCCCCTCATCATGGTTCTTACCTTGCCGATTTGGCTTATAGCTGGTATGCGGGCTGGCTTGGTTCCCTATTAGGTCAAAAAGATGATGGAACTTATTCTTTACAAGTTGGTAAAATGGCGGAATTCCGTTCTGTCACGGATAACCATGTTAACTCTCGTAAAAACATGTATTTCACTGTGGCGGGTATGAACAGAGGCCCGGTTCTTTCTGCTTTATCAATGGGTGGACAATATTTATCTTCCTATGGCGAAAATGATGGTCTAGTAAATGTATGGAGTACAAAAATACCGTACGCAACACATTTATTTACGGATCCCAACTTTGACCACGACAATATTCGAATCGGTTCAGCTGTATTTTCAAGAATTGAACCCTATTTAAGGAGTACTTCCACAGCTGATATTCCAGGATTAAATGTCAGCTATAAAGAACGAGTTGAAGATGAGGTCATTACAACCGCACTAGCTCAAACCGTTCTGGGTGATGTCCTGAAACAAAATGTTTGGACTGAACAAAGTTTTCATGTAAATGAAACAGCCCCGGGTAATATTACCATATATACAGCCTCGGATGATGTCGAGGTTGAATTGATCTCTCCATCCAATAAAAAGTATTCACCTTCCTTAAAGGTTGATTCAGCCAAAAATGAAACTTCCTTTTTTAATGGTGCAACCATCCAATCATTCAATAGGAACAAGCTCGAAATCGGTGACTGGATAGTACGAATGAAGACTAAATCACCAAAAGACGCTTACCTGTTCACAGCACAATTTAACGAAAAGAATCCCATTACATTAAGCATTGCCGGAAAAGTTAAGCAAAAAGATGCAAAATTTTCAATAAAGAATCCAATGAATGGTAAAAAAACGCCCATTAGCACAACATTTTTGGTTCATTTAGTAGATGAAACCGGTAATGAAATTAATGGGAAAAGCTCAATTAAGGTACTGGAGACCGAAAAATTTACTGGTACCCTTCCAGAAGTACCTAAGTCAGGTGTTTATAATGTAACAATTGATGTCAAGGAAAAAAATGTGGATGGCACTGAAAGAACCCGGACGCTGATACGTTCGGTCTATATCGAGAAATAGTGAAATGCCTTCTCTTATTGAGCAGGTATCAAATTCAAAGAAAAGTCAGTTTGCCTATAGTTTTTTCTGTAGGCTCTTTTCATAAAGATTGTTGTTTTTAAAACGAAACGATTAAAGGTTGATTGGAGCGGAAGTGCGAGACTCCTGCGGGAGCAGCGGGACAGGTGAGACCTCACAGGCGTTCACGCCGAGGAGGCTCACCGCCCGCCCCGTGGAAAGCGAGCATCTGGAGGGGAAATCAACCACACCGCATTATTTGGTAAATAGCAACAAAGTATGCGAAAACAGCCTTTCTAACAAAGCATTCAGTTTGAAAAATCGCCTCCATTTTCACTGACTTTCTGCCAAGCCTCATCAAAGCATGCATCTAATGGATCTCGGTTAGTCAGTCTTTCGGCAAGAGCGTCGTAAATCTCTTAAATCAGGTGAGGGTTTCATCCATATAAACAAATAAAAAAATGAAGCATAACCTAGTTTTCTTTTTAAAATCATGGTTCGGGATAAGGGCATTCCGAACCTCCTTTTTCACCAAATTGATACCTCATCTTTTGAAAAGGAATTTTGTGGGTAATGTTTAATGTTATGGTTAACATGGTAGTTGGTGATTTAGACAAAGGAAACATTCAGGTAGTAATTGTTAATATAGATATTAATTTAACTGATGTTCCATGGGGATAGAAGCAAGCTGGGTCCTGGCAATACAAGAGACAAGGGGTTTATTCTGTTTTTTGATAAGTTTCTCTATAAGACAAAATACCCGTTTTAAGTGCAGCATAATTGCCAATGCTTGCATATCCATAAAACCAGCCCATGAAAATCCCTGCAACCAAATGATGACGATGACTGATGAAAATGGAAATGAATAAGCCAAGACCCAAAGCGATCAAAGGGATGAATTTTGGATGAATATGAAACATGATCTTAATAAGTTGAGTAAGAATCATGATGATAGGAATGGCTATTACTGCATCCCAAAAGTTTGTATGGATGGTTGGGAAGTCCATGATTTCACCACCTTAAATTGAAGTTTTCAAAATTAATTTTCACTTTTTATCAAGGCTTTATACAATAATAAATAAATTCATATTTAAAACTAATAAATAAAAGGCCATGCAACCAGGTTTTGAAGATTTTCAAAGTTCGGTTTAAAAAGCCGTCAATCCATATAATTATATGGTTTGACGGCTTTTTCCGGTTGGGGGAGGGAATGGTTTAATAAAACTCGGAAGGTTATCTATTGCAAAAATAATAAACGAAATAACGGAATCATTTTTGTTGGACAAGCTGTAACTTTTTTCATGGTTAAGAATACGATATGAATGAAGATAAACAGTAAAAAATAAGATAATACCTACTAATGGGAGGTTCTAATGAGCAAGGAAACATTGCTCCTTATGCCCAGAAAATCCAAAAGGAATTTAATATTTTACCTTCGGTTGTCATTGCACAAGCTTGCTTGGAGAGTGGATATGGGACAAGCCTATTAGCAAGTCAAGGAAAAAATATATTCGGTACAGAAGGTGACTTTAAGGGCGAGTCTGTCATTATCCAAACAATGGAATACGTTAACGGTGTGCCCGTTCAAGTATGGAACAAATTCAGAAAATACCCATCTTGGGAAGAAAGTCTTCGAGATCTTGCCAATCTATACGCAAAGGGGACTTCATGGAATAGAAGTCTATATACAGCTGTCATTGGAGAAAAAGATTATAAAAAAGCACTTAAAGCAATATTCGATACGGGGTATGCCTCGGATCCGAAATATACCGAAAAACGGGTGAACCTTATCGAAGCAAGCGCTTTAACTAAATATGATGCAAGCAACGAGGAGGTTTATCATATTGTCAAAAAAGGGGACTCCGTCTCTGTGAGTGCAAAAGCATATGGTTCAGCACAGTGCAGATTCAACAGTGGAATGGCTTGGTCGATCCTAACCTTATTAAAGTGAACCAAAGATTAAGAGTGAAATGAATTTTAACTGGGAGCGGTATTTTAACGCTCTCATTTTTTATTTGAATGAGCTTTTCCAAAGTATTTATATTAAGAGGGATAATGACCATTAGGTCCGAGATAAAAGATGTAATATTCCCATGAAAATAAATTCTATTAAAAAAATACCAAAATCTACTCTACCATATGCATATTGAGAGAATTAGGGACATAAATTAAACAAACAAAAAAAGCGCGGTTAGCGCTTTTAGTGTATTTGTCTATATAAGCCTATTACTTTTCCAAGTATCGAAACATCTCGTAAAATAATCGGTTCCATATTTGAGTTCTCAGGCTGAAGCCTTATGTAATCCGGTTCCTTAAAGAATCGTTTTACAGTGGCTTCATCATCTTCCGTCATGGCCACGACGATATCTCCATTATTGGCATTGCTTTGTTGTTTAACGATGACATAGTCTCCATCATGAATTCCAGCTTCGATCATACTCTCACCCATGATTTCCAGCATGAATACATGGTCATCATGCGGAACCATGCTTTCGGGAAGCGGAAAGTATTCTTCTATGTTCTCGATGGCCGTTATGGGCATGCCCGCTGTTACTTTTCCAAGTAACGGCACGTTCACGACATTGGCTTTGGGAATATTGCTCGCTTCCTCCGAATTCATTATTTCAATGGCCCTTGGCTTGGTTGGGTCACGTCTAATCAGGCCTTTACTTTCCAGGCGGGATAAATGTCCGTGAACTGTTGAACTTGATGCAAGTCCCACTGCTTCACCAATCTCCCGTACGGAAGGTGGGTACCCTTTTTGGCGAACCTCTTCTTTAATGAAATCAAGAATATCTTGCTGCCGTTTTGATAGTTTAGTCATTTGTGCACCTCTTCCCCAATGTTCTTTGCTATATTATAGCATGGCCCCCAACTCTATACAAACATAAGTTCGAATTTTGTTGTTGACTGAAACAAACGTTCGTATTATAATTTGACCATAACATACGAACGAACATTCGCTTTGGAGGGATATTTATGAAAAAATTATACAAAAATTATATTTATACGATTCTATTAGCGGGATCAGTATTCATCTTTTCAATTTTATTCTCTTGTACATTGAACAATGATCAAAAAAATGATTTCCTTTCTATAGAAGTAAGTGAAGGTGACACCCTATGGGGAATTGCCGAAGAATATGAAGAAGCAAATTTGACAAAAAAAGAATTCATTGGTTGGATAGAAGAGCATAATGGAGTAAGGGCGGATTCGATTAAACCTGGTCAAGTCATCGTCATACCGGTTAAAGGGGAAGAACTTGTCCAGAATTTGGCCAGTGAGCAGTAAGCAGTGAAGGTAGGGTATTATGAAAGCGGTAATCTATTGTAGGGTCAGCACAGAAAAAGAGTCACAGGAAACATCATTGGCAAGGCAGGAAGATGAATTAGTCAAATTGGCAGAAAAGATGGATGTCGAAGTCATTTCCATAATAAAAGAACAGGCAAGTGGTTATGAGTTGAATAGGGATGGCATTTTTGACATGCTCGAATTATTTAAAACCAAGGAAGCTGAAGTGCTATTAATCCAGGACGAAACAAGACTGGGAAGAGGAAATGCCAAAATAGCCCTTTTCCATGTCATCCTTAAAGAAGATGTGAAAATTTATACGCTCTCACACGATGGGGAACTTGAGCTATCGGATTCGGATGCAATGGTCATCCAGATAGTCGGAATTGTAGAAGAATATCAAAGGAAATTACATAATCTTAAAATAAAACGCGGGATGATAAGGGCCGTTGAAAAAGGGTATCGTCCTCAAGAAAATCTTCAGAATCAAAGGAATTCCACTGGAAGGGACCGTAAGGAGATTCCTATAGAAGAAATTATTAAACTCCGGGCCAATGGATTGACATTTGCAGAAATCGCAGCAACTTTAAGGGGCTTTGGATACAATGTATCTAAGGCTACTGTGAACAGGCGTTTTCTCGAACATCAACTGAATACACTGGAAAGTCAATCATAGAACTTGTAATTTCGCTATTTTTTTAATACCATGACAATATCCGCAGATTAAGAAGGAGCGAAATTATGTTATCAAAAGAAAAATTAGCCCGTATTAATGAACTTTCTAAAAAGGCAAAGGCTGAAGGTTTGACGGAAGTTGAGGCGAAAGAGCAAACCCAATTGAGAAGTGAGTATTTGGAAACATTCAGAAAGTCCATGACCAATACGTTGGAGCATGTGAAAGTCGTGGATCCAGAAGGTAATGACGTCACTCCTCAAAAGATAAAAAATATAAAAGAGAAAAGAAACTTACATTAATAATGCTTGGATTCTTATGATGGAACATTCCATTTGAGGATTCTATTAGCATTTAGGAGTAAAAAGAGAGTGCATTCATGTATGTATTCTCCTATTTAGTTTAATCTAAATAGGGGACTTCTCTTATTTCTGGAAAATTGCAATATTGATGCAGTAAATAGTGATTTTAGTTGTGATATTAGGCTTGTCACTATAATATAAAGAGGTACATTACAGGAAGGGATGTTTTTACGATATGTTAGATAAATTAGATGCACTTTCTATTAATACGATTCGTACACTATCGATTGATGCAATTGAAAAGGCTAATTCTGGCCATCCAGGTATGCCGATGGGTGCAGCGCCGATGGCGTATAAACTATGGACCGAATATATGAACCATAACCCGAAAAATCCAGATTGGTTTAATAGAGACCGCTTTGTTCTTTCAGCTGGTCATGGGTCTATGCTGTTATACAGCCTTCTTCATTTATCAGGCTATGGCTTATCTATCGATGATTTGAAAAGCTTCCGCCAATGGGGCAGTAAAACTCCAGGACATCCTGAATTCGGTCATACGGCTGGTGTAGATGCTACTACTGGGCCGCTTGGACAAGGGATCGCAATGGCAGTCGGAATGGCAATGGCAGAACGCCACTTGGCAGAAAGCTATAACCGCGATTCTTATAATGTTGTCGATCATTATACATATAGCATTTGTGGAGATGGGGATTTAATGGAGGGTGTTTCTGCAGAAGCCGCTTCATTAGCTGGACATCTACAACTAGGAAGACTTGTTGTTTTATATGATTCTAATGATATTTCCCTTGATGGAGACTTAAGTCAATCATTTAGTGAAAGCGTGGCAGACCGGTTCAAATCTTATGGATGGCAATATATCCGCGTTGAGGATGGGAACGATCTTCAGGAAATTGCTAAAGCGATTGAAGAAGCGAAAACCGACGATGCACGCCCAACATTAATCGAAGTGAAGACGGTTATTGGTTACGGTTCACCAAACCGTTCAGGTAAATCCGCTGTTCACGGCGCTCCTCTTGGTGCAGATGAGCTGAAATTGACAAAAGAAGCATATAAATGGACATTCGAAGAGGACTTCCATGTTCCGGAAGAAGTGTATTCACATTTCAATGAAGCTGTTGTTGATGCAGGCGCTCAAAAAGAAGAAGCTTGGAATGAATTGTTTAAAAATTACAAAGAAGCACATCCTGAGTTAGCAGAGCAATTGGAGCTTGCCATCAAAGGTGAGCTGCCTGCTGAATGGGATCAGGAAATTCCAGTCTATGAAGAAGGTAAGACATTGGCTTCCCGTGCTTCAAGTGGGGAAGTACTAAATGCGATTGCCAAAAAGGTCCCTAGCTTCATCGGGGGTTCTGCGGATTTAGCCGGATCTAATAATACCGCCATCAAAGGTGAGACAGATCTATTACCTGGTAATTACAGTGGCCGTAATATATGGTTCGGTGTACGTGAATTCGCTATGGGTGCGGCTTTAAATGGAATGGCACTTCATGGTGGATTAAAAGTATACGGAGGAACATTCTTTGTATTCTCTGATTATCTACGTCCTGCGATAAGAATGGCAGCACTAATGGGACTGCCTGTAAACTATGTCTTCACTCATGACAGCATTGCTGTAGGGGAAGACGGACCGACTCATGAGCCAATCGAACAATTAGCATCATTGCGCGCAATGCCTAACCTAGGGGTAATTCGTCCAGCTGATGGCAATGAAACGGCAGCAGCCTGGAAAGTGGCAATGGAGTCTACAAATAAACCAACTGCACTTGTACTGACTCGTCAAGGATTGCCAACAATAAAAGACACTTCCGAAACTGCGTATGAAGGTGTTTCAAAAGGTGCTTACATCATCTCTGCTTCTAAGAAAGAAGTAGCCGATGCATTACTTCTTGCGACAGGATCCGAAGTGAACTTGGCTGTGGAAGCACAGAAAGCTTTAGCGAACGAAGGAATTGATGTTTCGGTAATCAGCATGCCATCATGGGATCGTTTTGAAACTCAATCTAAAGAATATAGACAAAGCGTAATCAATCCGGCAGTGAAAAAACGTCTAGCTATCGAAGTGGCTTCACCATTTGGCTGGGATCGTTATGCAGGTGATGAGGGTGAAATATTGGCCATCAATCATTTTGGAGCTTCTGCACCAGGCGGTAAAATCATGGAGGAATTCGGTTTCACTGTAGAAAATGTAGTTGCTCGAGTTAAGGAAATGCTTAAATAATAGTAATGGGGAACTGACACCAACTGGATTGGTGTCAGTTTTTTTACCAAAAACAATCTTATTTTATATTGAATGTATTCCTATTCGAAAGGAAATCTTCTATTCGACAAAAAAAGAAGAAAATTTCTCCAGCAAACAACATATCTTTTTAGTTTGTCAATATATAATGAGAATAAATAAATTTCGTTTAAATGTGTCAGTTAAAGGGGAAAGTCATCAATAGTGGAAAATAGTGGAGAGGGTCCTGGTGGTTAGATGTTTTGTGACCAAAATAGGAGAGCTAGGAGGCATTGGCTGATGAGAACCTATCAAATTTATTTAATCGAAGATGAATTTGCCCATCATTATTATGGAAGAGAAAAGCTATTTTTCAATTTGTTTTTGGAGTATATTCAAGCAAGGGGCAGACTGAAGAGTATTTTGCAAAAACAAATCGAATACGTCACCAAAACAGTCCCGATTAATCAGTTGCAGGTAGCTATTGAACAACGTTTGCAAAAAAAGATGAATTATTGGACTCAAAATGGAAAATACTATTTAGAAAAAACAAACGGAACAAGTAAAGCCGTGTTAATCATTCAAAATGAGTCCATTACGCTTAAAGCTGAAGGAGATTATGAAGCGGAGACCGCTTTCTTTGAAAGTATTCGAAAATATGAAGCGAGTTTCCTGGCCATTGATTTTGAACATGAAAAATACGGTTGGTTAAAACCGATAAAAGAAAGAAAATTTGTCTAAATGGGGGACTTTTCGGTAGCGGGTATTGTATAATAACCTTTGGTCTAGTACACTGATGTTAGACAACATGAAGGAGGAAATAGTATGTGGGTTTACATTCTAGTTGGCGTACTGGCATTGATTGCTGGAGTAGTGCTGGGATTTTTCATCGCTCGTAAATACATGATGGATTACTTAAAGAAAAATCCGCCAATTAACGAACAGATGTTGAAAATGATGATGATGCAAATGGGTATGAAACCATCCCAAAAGAAAATTAATCAAA
Organism: Peribacillus simplex; assembly: GCF_900156045.1. Taxonomy (GTDB): domain Bacteria; phylum Bacillota; class Bacilli; order Bacillales; family DSM-1321; genus Peribacillus; species Peribacillus simplex_D. Next base: position 344,536 of record NZ_FTMX01000004.1, read on the forward strand.
TGTTGAGCGCCATGAATAAACAACAAACAAAATAAGATAGCATGAAACCTTGATATATCAATGTTCTTGGAAGATTGGATGCAAAATTTTATATAATATCGAAATGGTTGATTCTTTTAGATTGAATTCTTCCACCGATTTTATATAAAATTTTGGTTTATCTTTCATTTTTGTTTCTTAAGCCACTTTTTCTGAATGAATGATTCAGTAATGGTGGTTTTTGTTTTGGAATTGTAAGGTAAGTCCTCGTTCTATGGAAGGGCTTTCTTATTTTGAAAAATAAACAATCAAACTTAAAAAAATACTTGTCCACACCTTCTATCAAAAGATGCATATAAAGTATTAAGGAGGGTGTTAGAATGATAAATGATTTTGTGAAAAAATGCTTTGAGGATACTTGTAAATTGTGGTTTCCTATATGTGAACATAAATTTGAACACAAAAGTAAATTTAAAGACAACAAATGGGAATCTAAATTCAAATGGAAATCTAAATGTAAATGTAAAAAATAATCTCTTTTCTATTAATCCTTTATTTAAGCACTAACCAATAAAGAGTTAGTTAATATATAAAATTGATTAGAGGTAAACAACAAAGTAATAGGTGTTTTGGAATGAACTTTATAAATAGAAAAGCAATTAACCTGAATTTGGTCGGGTGCTTATTTTTTATATAGGATTTTTTACACCGACAGCCCCCATTGGCTTGTGGCAAATAACATAATCCGTTGGTTTATTTGGAAACTTTGATGAATCAAGCTCAAAACGCTGAAGTTGTAACTTTTACGATCATATCATCTGAAATGTTGGTATAAGGTTATTTAACTTCTTTTGGGTTAAATGGTTTCAAAAGGTTATTATCATCCTCAGGATAAAAGTGAGCAATATAGGTTAATCTAATATCGGCATATACAGCATGGAATTTTTCTCAAACAATGAGATATCCCTCTAAAAATCATTCCTTCTATCCTGTGTGTAGGGGGATTTCATTACAATAATAAATTAATCAACACAGTTATGGAAGCTGTTGAGTTTTTGACTTGACTTTATCAACTGTAAATATTATTATTACAGTAATCTTCTTGAGGAGGATGCGAAAGTGAATAGTGATTTTACCATAGCTGTGCATAGTTTGGTCTATTTAGCTTATCTACCAGATCATATGGCAAGCAGTGAGTCTATCGCAGAAAATGTTTGTACAAATTCGGCAAGGATTCGGAAAATGATGAGCTGCTTAAGAAAAAAAGGATTTGTTAAAACTAAAGAAGGTGTTGGCGGAGGCTATATTCTAGACTGTAACCCCGAAGAGGTAAGTTTGGCAGATATTTATATAACCGTTTCGCATGGGACCTTGAAACCGAAGTGGTGTACAGGTGATCCGGAGAAAAAATGTGTCATATCTTCCAATACCCAGATAGTCATGAATCAAATATTCGATGAAGCTGAATTATATTTTGAAAAATATTTAGAAGATATAACCCTCAGCACTTTTTTGGAAAAAATTAAACAATGTCCATGATATTGATTTAGTTTTTTCTTTGCACTAAATGTATATTTTATTATTACAGTTAATAACTATAGTTTAAATATCAAATGACATAAAAGGGGTGTTAAGGAAATGGTTGAAAACGTTCAGTTCAAAAATGGGGATTGGGTACAGGGAAAATCAAGAGACGGGGAACTTATCCATGGTTTCATTGAAACGGTAAGTGATAATCGAGAAATCGTTAAAGTGAATGTGGTGGAAAGTGACAATGAAAAAGCGGTTGGGAAATCGATTTGGATTCCGAGTAAATGGACTGAAAAACTGCCGGATCTAGAAATCAGTAACGAAAATCATCTTTTGGCCTTAATTGATTTAGCGTTACTTTCTAAAGATGAAACATGGTTTATGGAGTTATCCGGTAAATTGGAATCCATCAAAATCCATCCGAAAATAAATTCGAGGAAATCAGAGTTTCTTATCCCGGGAAATAGAATCGCTAAACATGATTTAAATAGATGATGAGTAAAGACCATAAATATTTCGGATAATACAAGGAGGAAATGATCATGACGATAAAACATGTAACAGATGATAATTTTGCTAGTGAAATCAAGGAAGGTTTAGTATTGGTTGATTTTTGGGCACCGTGGTGCGGTCCGTGTAAAATGATTGCTCCAGTGCTTAATGAAATTGATATGGAAATGGGTGATCGGGTTAAGATCGTAAAACTTAATGTGGACGAAAATTCAGATACGACAAGCGAATATGGAGTGATGGGAATTCCAGCTCTAATTCTATTCAAAGATGGAGAAAAGGTAGATCAAGCTATTGGCTTCCAGCCAAAAGAAGCCATTTCGGCATTAATCACAAAATATGCATGATCATAAAGATTATCATAATATGCGGATGTGTATTGTGAATTAAGGACTTATACCAACCAACATGGTAGTAACTAAATGGAGGATTACTAAATGAATTCTATATATACACCATTATTTGAATCGTTCAATTTAGGAAAGAAATTAGAAGTGAAAAATCGATTGGTGATGGCGCCAATGACAAATTTCTCTTCTAATCCTGATGGGACTGTAACCGACGCCGAAGTTAACTATTATGAACGTAGGTCAAGCGGGGTCGGCATGGTTATAACGGCATGTACTTACGTTACGGCTAATGGCAAAGGTTTTCATGGGGAATTTGGCGGAGATCAGGATGAATTGATACCAAGTCTAAGTCGTTTGGCATCAACGATTAAAGCGAAAGGTGCAAAGGCAATTCTTCAGATTTTTCATGGCGGACGTGAGGTACCACCGGAATTAGTAAATGGCGATGTTGTCAGTGCAAGCAATATCCCATCGGAAGGCGAAGGGAAGGCAGTTCCGCGTCCACTATCTGAAAAGGAAATTGAGTCGATCATTCTCGACTTTGGTGAAACCACCCGACGTGCCATTGAAGCGGGATTTGACGGTGTCGAGATTCACGGTGCAAATGGTTACTTGCTACAGCAATTCTTTTCGCCTCATTCAAACCGGCGTGAAGACAAGTGGGGCGGTTCCCTTGAAAAGCGTCTGACTTTTCCATTAGCGGTTGTAGATGAAGTGAAAAAGGCTGTTGCTGAACATGCCAAGGATCCATTCATCGTTGGATATCGTTTTTCACCGGAGGAGCCTGAAACACCAGGAATTACCATGGATGATACCCTTACATTAATTGATGGACTTGTAACAAAGAATCTTGATTATCTTCATGTTTCATTAATGGATTTCTGGTCGAAAGCAAGAAGGGGAGCCGAGGTTGACAGACCTCGGATAGAAATTATAAAAGAACGTATCGGAGACCAAGTACCTGTCATTGGTGTTGGTTCCATCTATACAGCGGATGATGCGATCAAAGCACTGCAATCGGGTGTTCCGTTAATCGCATTAGGCCGTGAAATCATTATCGATCCTGAATGGGTACAAAAAGTGGAACAAGGCAGGGAAGCAGAGATCGTGACAAAAATAAACAAGGATAATCAGCAGCAACTTGATATTCCAGACCCACTATGGCAAGCGATCATCCACTCTCCAGGATGGTTTCCAGGGATTGAATAAATAGACGTTCATATATTAGTGAAATAAAAAATGCATAGTGGTTTTACAAAACCATTATGGAATGAATATACTTGGAATAATAACCCCTGACAACGGACACACATATAAAAGTGTTCCTTAGTCCGGGGGTTTTTATGTTTATGGAAGGCTCTTTTCGTAAAGATCGTTGTTTTTAAAACGAAACGATTTAAGGTTGATTGGAGACTCCTGCGGGAGCAGCGGGACAGGTGAGACCCCACAGGCGTTTACGCCGAGGAAGCTCACCGCCCGCCCCGCGGAAAGCGAGCATCTGGAGGGGAAATCAACCACACCGCTTTATTTGGAAAATAGCAACAAAGTAAGCGAAAACAGCCTTATGGAAAGATCAAGTATATTCTTCTACTAGTAAAACCAAGCATAAAGGGTATATTGGACAATAAAATATGTGCCACATCCAAAAATGGTAAAATAAACATATATTAATGTTTTTTATCTAAGGAGTATCCTCTCTGAATCAAAAGAATCAGGGTTATGATCCTTCTCATTATTACTTTACTCTATTTTTCCTGATTTTGAGTTTCAGTTTGTAGAAATGATATTTCAAAATGAACTTTTGTTTTCATTCCAAAATTTCATTTGTACAGGTAGTTGGCATTTCAATATTGAAACCATTTAATTTAAATATGGGACAACCTATGTTTCTATTTACTCAACACTATAATCGGAGTATCCATTACTCGAGTTATAAGCTTTGATAACCAATAGAAAAATTTTTGAGCAATAGAGAGAAAAACACGGAGTGGTTTTATCCAACTCCGTGTTTTTCATAATGTAGGGATTATAAAACTCAAGCTTTCCTTAAAATAGAAAAGAATCAAGTGAGTATGGGCCAGCTCCGGTTAACGCAACGCCAATCGCCACTGCAAGAACGGCAAGATTATATTCATAACCATTTTGAGTTGCCCAGTAGCCATTTGCTCCATGGACTTTAACGATCGCAACGAGCATCGTTAGTGCAATTAATATACCTGCAAAGGGTGTAAGGAGACCTAAAGTAAATAAAGCTCCGCCAATAAGCTCGGATAGACCTGCAAATAGGGCCATGGTAACTCCTGGCTTCATGCCAATCGAATCAAACCAGCCACCTGTACCTTTCAAGCCATGTCCGCCAAACCATCCAAATAATTTTTGGGCTCCATGTCCAACAAACGATAATCCGATTACTACACGTATAACTAATAAACCTATACCAATCATTTATGATTCCTCCTGGAATTTTATTTTTAATTTAGATATCTTTAATTCAAGATTTATGCTAAAAAAAGTAAGGGTTTTATCTCGAATTAATTTATCTTTAATTAAAGATAATATTTTTCGAGCGATTTGTCAAATATAATTTTCTCATTTTAATTTGAATGATTGCCGTGGATAAAAAGGATGAGACCGATTCAGAAAAAGAGGAGGAATGTTCACTGTCAGCCACCACAATTACAGCGAACTGCATGCAAATCTGGATGGGAGGAAGTTTTGCTTTTTGAGATGGTACTGCTTTCAGAAACCGTAACACATTATTTTATCGTTCTGTAGGAGACTTCATCATGAATATTTTGGGAGTAACAGCCACAATTAGGGTCTTCAGACGAATGCTCTCCTGTTTACATCTATCTTACTCGTGAATTTGGCTGATTTACTCGTGATTAAAATGCCATTTATAGATTCATATAGGATACCTTTGATGGATCTGGCATTACCTTATTTAGGGCGCCCGATTGATTAGTTTATTAGGTGACTGCCGCATCGACTGTCACAACCACGCATTCAATTGATCGAGCAAGTTTTTTCTCGGATACTGGTGATCCTGCGACTGTTCCTGCATTAAGTACTGAAAACAGTTCATATGAGGTGTTCATTAATGGGGTGCTGCAAATGGAGAATTAACAACATACACACCAGGTGCCTTTGGGGTAGGAAGTCTTGTGATTATTGTTACCGGACGGTTTTTCCATCTTAGCTGATCTCCTATTGTTCTTGTTGTGACAAACTATGCACCGACATCCGATATTGTAACATGATTCATATGCATTATTTTAAAGGCTGTTTTCGTATAGATTGTTGCTCACTTGAAAATACAGATTATTGTTGAATATAATGCAGTAGTTTCAAGGAGGTATTCAAAATGTGGAGATATGTTTATGAAGATTTCAGTAAATTAGATAAAAAAATCAGTTGGCACTTTTTAAGGCGATGCAACAAGATTTATTTCCAAAGAGTTTATATAAATTAGACAAATTACTTACGAATATAAGAGAATCTCGTTTTTCGTCTGGTTTGGGATGTCTTCATTGCGGCAGCACTGTTGTTAAACGTAATGGTAAATATCGTTCCGGACAAAGATATTTATGTAAGAATTGCGGAAGAACATTCAATGATATGACAAATACGCCAGTCTCGGGTTCCCGTTACCCTGACAAATGGATGAAATACATTGAAATGATGATAAACGGATTAACATTGCCTAAAATAACTGAACAATTAAACATCCATATATCTACTGCATTTTACTGGAGGCATAAAGTTTTGAATGCATTAGGAAGTCAAGGATTTAATCAGTTATCCGGTATTGTAGAAAGTGATGAAACATTTTTTAGAGAGTCATTAAAAGGGCGTCAATTTACACATCGAAAACCCAAAAAACGCGGAGAAAAAGATGAAAAAAGATGAATCTCAAACCTAAAAATTGCTGTAGTTGTTGCATTAGATCGTACTGGTAATATTTTTGCAAGGGTAGCAGGAAGAGGTCGTGTAAAAGCTGAAGAAATTGATGCGGTTTTCGGGGAATGTATAGAACCTACTTCTTTGCTATACAATCCTCCACATACAGCACGTTAATAATTTTCACCGTCGTTTAAAAGGATGGATGGAACGTTTTCAAGGCGTTGGAACACATTATTTAGACAAATACCTCTACTGGTACAGTTGGCTTGAGTCACATAAAAAGTTAGCATTTGAAAATCGAATAGACCAAATGCTTATTTCAGCTTGCCAAAAAAATCCAACTAATTCACAGTAGAGACACTTAGAAAAAGGCCCATTTAACTATATAGGAAAAAAAGTTATTATACTTTCAAAATAAACACCTCACATTTTTATTTCTTTTTTCCTAGGATATTTTTTAATGGCTTTTGAAGTACATCCACAATGGCAGCGATGATAGCTGTTGCTAAAATCCCTATTAGACCTAGTGCTCTCGGACCTGCTGAGTCATCACCTGTGAAATAAGAATGCACCCTTAAGTAAACTATTCCTAACAAAATGAATAAAATGATTGTAAAAGCACATTTTTTTATAACCTTCAAGGATTTAAGGGATAACTCGTAAAAAGCGTTATTTTTATCGATATAGCTCAATAGTTTAAATGCTTGATACAAAGCAACAGAAAACGTAATGCATATTCCATACGCACATACTAACAATGGATATATCGAGTAATCTCCTGGACGCACTTTCGCATCTCTTATAGCTGCTTGAGGTAACCAATATATACACACAGCAAGTACCGCAATTCCAATAAGAAAAGCAACGACTCTTAAGAAAAAAGTTGAATCTGGTTTAACAGGCATTTAAAGCACCTCACTGATTTATGATAATATGATTTTAGTATATTTATTATCGTTTATCAATAAATTTATTTTGTTTTCCATTATATTATTATTGTTATTTAAATATTAATTTAATTATATGTGGGAATCATACTTCAGTTATTGTAAGTGTTATTATAAAGTAACATAACAATAGGGGCATTTTGTTTAAAATCAAAAATTATAAAAAGAAGGAAATATGCGCGACTTTATTCATTTCTTCAATAAACATACTGCCACAAATGATATCTATTGAATGTCGAATACAACGACAAATTTGATTCCTAAGCTTTTTAAAATTTTATTTTCTTTTGATTATTGTACATATAGAGCTATTTAAAAATTGGGAGATATCATTAAAGTTATGATTCAAGAGAGTTGTTTTATTAAATAATCAGAGTTGATCTATCAAGAATAAACTCTGTTTTTATTTTTAACCTCTAATAGCTACAACTTTGAGAAAACAGCCATTTTAAATAAAAAAACAGGAAAACAGGCAGCGCACATAGCGCTTGCCTGTTTTTTTATATAGCAAAGGTCATGCCTAAGTATTCAAATTGAGAATGAATGTAAAAAGGGGAGATTGACAGCAAAATAATTCATATAATAACATATGCGGTTATCTATGGGAGATGAACTGAGTTAAAAACCTGTACCGGTTTTATAAAAAAGTTCATTATATTTATTTAATAATTGATCAAGTTGCTGACTATATTCCACGGCAACATGCGAGTTTAAGCCATCTTTAGCGACAATCTTGATAAGTTCATTTCTCTTTAATTCAATCTGTTCGAGAAATTCATTCTTTTTAGCCATTATCTTTCCTTTCTGGCCCCAACTTTTTTTCAAGGTACCCTTAATTTATGTGTTCGTTGTAAAATATGTATGAATATAACAATTATATCGGCTTGGACTAATGAATACAAATAAGTTAACTTGATCCGTCACCCCATCCAGTTATAAGCAATTGGTTGTCATGAAATATTCACAGTTCCATAAATGTATTTTTTTATCTTATTTGTTACAATGTTTATAGGTTGACATACATAGGAGTGAGCTTACTTGGATGATATTAATATTTTTTTAGCTTTTGGGGCGGGATTTCTGAGTTTTATTTCGCCATGCTGCTTACCGCTATATCCGGCCTTTTTATCTTATATCACTGGTATGAGTGTTGGTGAAATCAAATCCGAGAACGCCATGCTCCAAAGAAGAAGCATGCTGCATACTTTATTCTTCCTTCTTGGGTTTTCTCTGGTTTTTATTGCAATAGGGTTTAGCACATCATACCTAGGTTCTTTTTTCTCGAATTATAAAGAATTAATTCGTCAGATTGGAGCCATCCTGATTATCATTTTTGGTTTATTCATTGTAGGAATCTTTCAGCCGAAATCTTTTATGAAAGACAGTCGTTTTGAATTTAAGAACCGACCTAGCGGATATATAGGCTCCATTCTAATCGGACTTGCCTTTGCGGCTGGATGGACCCCTTGTGCAGGTCCGCTATTAGGTGCTGTCATTTCACTGGGTGCAACTAATCCCAGTGCGGCCATGAGCTATATGACTGCCTATATTTTAGGATTTGCCATACCGTTTTTCATATTATCCTTCTTTGTCGGAAAATTGACATGGATCAAAAAGTACAGCCAATACATCATGAAGATTGGCGGATATTTAATGATTGTAATGGGTGTGATTTTGTTTTTTGATTGGATGACCAAAATAATCGCAGTCCTGTCTAGACTATTCGGTGGCTTTACCGGCTTTTAGTCCATAATAAGCTATTTTTTCAATAAAATTCAAAATTGAAAATCTTTAATTAGGTTTTATGATGTGATTTTTTAATTTTTGATCAGTGAGGGCGGGAATGGATGAGAAGCCATGGAATGATATCGAATTCTAATCCTGATCTAATGATGGGTATTCACATGCCATCTTGAGCGGGCTGGATGCCGTTAAAGAAATCAAGAAGGAATTTCAGGCTAATGTGCTCTGCCATGGGTCAGCAAAAAATGATTGTCGAGGATATAGAAGCTGGGGCGCAAGATTTTAACGTCAAGCATCTTGATGATGGCAGTGTATTGGATGACATAAAAACGGCGCTTGATTAATAACACTCTCCTTGTTTATCTCAAATAGGTAATATATACTTTGTTTATAAATTGAAGTCATATATAATTTTAATGGTATTTACCTATTTTTAGTTTAAAGGGATGGTTAAGAGATGATATATATATCAACAGGTATAGCGATTGTGATGGCTATAGGTGTTTTCATGTTACGGATGAAGGAAACGAAAAAACCAGTGAATGAAAAGAAAATCATTTTACCGCCGCTTTTTATGAGTACGGGTGCTTTGATGTTCATTTTCCCGATGTTCCGGGTGACTCGATACGAATTGATGGAGGCTCTTGTTGCAGGGATGTTATTTTCCATCTTATTGATTAAAACATCTAAATTTGAAGTTAGAGATGAAAAAATTTATATTTTGCGCTCTAAAGCGTTCATATTCATATTGATTGGTCTCATGGTGATTCGACTGGTGGCAAAACTGATGCTGGGAAGCACGATTGAAATCGGTGTATTGAGCGGAATGTTTTTCTTACTTGCTTTTGCGATGATCGTTCCGTGGAGAATTGCCATGCTTTATCAATATAAAAAAGTTAAAGCAGCCAGTTTCGGCAGAAGTAGCATGGTGTAATACATGTACTGTAGGATGTAATCAAAGGAACATTCATTAAACCTGAGTCGATAAATGACTCAGGTTTTTCATTTGCCTGGAAACTTTTCATGAGGATAAAAAAATTCATCCAAAAACCTAGTAATTTTATCTGAATTATATTATATTAGTATTATAATATTTTACTTAAGGAGGAAACGGTTCATGTTACAAATGATTCTGTTCGGTATTATTTGTGGTTTACTGCTGGGATTTGTGCTTCAAAGAGGCCGTTTCTGTGTTGTTGGTGCATATCGTGATTTGATTTTAGCTAAAGATGGACGGATGTTCTTAGCTACATTTATTGTAATAGCAATACAAAGTATTGGTGTTTATGCATTGAATGATACAGGGGTCATTCAGTTTGGAAATGATGGTTTTCCATGGTTGGGAACAATCGTGGGTGGCTTTATTTTTGGTATTGGCATGGTTCTGGCAGGAGGTTGCGCCACTGGAACATGGTATCGTGCCGGAGAGGGCATGATCGGAAGTTGGGTTGCTCTTTTTGGATATATGCTAGGGGCAGCTATGACGAAATATGGTGTATGGAAAGTGGCTGGAGATAATCTGTTATCTTATCGTACAAGTGATACGTATATTCATGAAACATTAAATGTTTCGCCATGGGTGCTTGTTATTATTGTGACTCTTTTGGTTGGCCTATTGGTGATTCGTGAATTGAAAAAACCGAAACTTCCAATCTTTAAAATGAAACCGAAAAAAACGGGATTGGCCCACATCTTATTCGAGAAAAGGTGGCATCCCTTTGTTACGGCATTATTGGTCGGCCTTATTGCGATCGTGGCATGGCCGCTAAGCGCTATGACAGGCAGGATGTTCGGACTGGGAATTACAGCTCCTTCCGCGAACATTCTAACTTTCCTTATAACAGGAGATGATGCGTTAATCGATTGGGGTACGTTTTTAGTATTGGGTATTTTCCTCGGTGCTTTCATTGCTGCCAAAGGAAGCGGGGAATTCCGTTGGCGTTTGCCTGATATGAAAACGTTACGTAACAATGCAATGGGCGGTGTAATCATGGGGTTCGGTGCAAGTGTTGCCGGGGGATGCACAATCGGAAATGGTCTAGTGAACTCGGCGCTATTTGCTTGGCAGGGTTGGATCGCGATTGTCTTTTTCCTGCTGGGTACATGGGTAGCAACTTATTTCACGATTATCCGTAAGCAAAAGCAGACAGCTGCTGCATCCAAAGCGGCATAAGATACGAGTCGAAAATTTTTAAATCGAGGAGTGGAATATAAATGGCAAAAGTATTGGAAACGACTGGAATGGTATGTCCATTCCCTTTAGTGGAAGCAAAAGAAGCGATAGTGGACATGGCAATAGGAGAGGAATTGATCATTAATTTCGATTGCACACAAGCAACCGAGAGCATACCGCGTTGGGCTGCTACCGAAGGTCATGGAATCACGGAGTTTGAGCAAATCGATGACGCTAAATGGCGTATAATCGTGAAAAAGGGAAAGTAAACTGATTTGAAGAAAACGTGTTCGGGTTTCCTGTGCACGTTTTTTTGTTTTTTCGAGGTTAAATAATTGGAGCTGAAAGTTTCTAGTGATAACATGTCTTTAACCAATTTATTAAGGAGATGTTGATAATGGTAGACAAGGTCATTTTAAACGATGTTCCACTTCATGTCACTGACCTTCTTTCTGAAACTGTAAAGGATTCTGAAGGAAAGGAAATCAGAAAAGTCAGTTTCAATTTTGAGGTTACACATAGTGAATATCATGATATTACAACACTGCTTTATCAAATGGTATTTGATTTAAAGATTCCACAGTCAAACGAGGAGTTTCGAGCAGAGATCTTTAACTACGCAACTTCGGTCACGAATCTATATGAAGAAAATGCCGTGGGGGAATTTTCGCTTGTCTTGCTGGAAGTGAACGGTCAGGAATGATTGCATTGCCAGTCTTGTAAAGATATGGGTTACTGTCTATAATAATAGTGACGATCATTCTATACATATGAGGTGGTACTTTTGCTTAGTGGATGGTTTTTATGGTTTATTCTATTTTGGGTAGCCCTTTTAATTATATTGATGAGCATAGGTGGCTTTTTCATGTTTCGGAAGTTCCTGAAAAGATTTCCGAAAGAAGATGGGAAATCCGATATGGATTGGGAAGAATACTATTTGGAACAAACAAGGCACTTATGGTCAAAGCAGCAAAAGGAATTACTGGAAGATTTAGTGAGCCCTGTGCCAGAACTTTTTCGTGATGTTGCACGTCATAAAATCGCTGGGAAAATCGGAGAGTTGGCGTTAAAGGAAAAAGCGGGCGATATTACGGAAGATTTAGTGATACGCGGCTATATCATTGCCACACCAAAACGTGACCATAAATTTTTACAAAAAAAATTGGCTGAAAGAAAGGTGAATATGGGTCCATATGAACATTTATTCAGCTAATGTTGAAAAAAGCAGACTCTTTTGGAGTTTGCTTTTTTTATTCTGAATCTTTCAAAAGAATGTGGCAGTGTGGTAAAAATTAGAACGTTTGTACCCAAACCATGCTATTCGTTAAATTTTTGATATAATAATAGTAAGTAAAAATTAGGACGGAGTGAAACTATGAAATTTATCCATACGGCTGATTGGCATTTAGGGAAAATCGTTCACGGTGTACATATGACAGATGACCAAAGGCATGCACTCTTGCAATTCATAGAAATTGTCGAAGAGGAAAAACCGGATGCGGTCGTGATTGCCGGTGATCTATATGATCGCTCGGTTCCGCCGACTGAAGCGGTGGAGCTTCTTGATGAAATCCTCTATACGATAAATGTGAAAATGAATACTCCGATCGTTGCGATATCGGGAAACCATGATTCTGCGGAAAGACTCGCATTCGGTTCATCATGGTATCGTCATAGTCAGTTATACATTCATGGGAAATTGACAAAATCATGTGAGCCGGTCCGTATCAAAGGCGTGAACTTTTATTGTGTTCCATATGCAGAACCTGGGACGGTCCGCCATCTTTTTGAAGATGATAGTATCCATTCCCATCAGGAAGCGATGAAGCGGATAACCGGAACGATTGCCGAGAATTTCAATAAGGATGAGCCGAATGTCTTCGTGGGACATGCTTTTGTATTAGGCGGAAAAACGAGCGATTCGGAAAGGGTCTTGTCTGTAGGTGGCTCCGGCTGTGTTTCAGCCGACTTATTCGATGCGTTCGATTATACGGCACTTGGGCATTTACATAGTCCAGACGCAATACGTCATCCTAAGGTGTTTTACTCTGGATCACTATTAAAATATTCTTTTTCCGAGGCCAAGCAAAATAAATCGCTTTCCATCGTCGATATGCATGAAGGTGGGAGCTTTGATATACGCTATCGTTCTTTGGCACCCAAGTTCGATATGAGGGAAATATCCGGATCGATGGAAGAGTTGCTTGATTCCGCTTTTTATCAATCGCAAAAAAGGGATGACTATTTGAAAATAACATTAAATGATGAGGGGGCACTCATCGATCCTATTAACCGCTTGCGCCAGATTTATCCGAACGTACTACATCTGGAGCGTAAATGGGATTTGACCGACCTTAGAAGAAAAAAATCTTTTTCCTCTGTAAAAGATGAACGGAAATCAGAATTGGACCTGTTTGAAACGTTTTATCAAGAAATGACAGATCGGGACTTTGATTCTCAAAAGCAGGATTTGATGGTATCGGTAATTGAGGCTGTTAAGAAAGAGGAGGCTTTGAAATGAGACCGGATATATTAACGATGCAGGCATTCGGACCATATGCAGGAAGGGAAACCATTGACTTTAATTCCCTTGGAGAACGGACGATGTTTGTCATTTCTGGAAAGACAGGCGCAGGGAAAACAACGATATTTGATGGCATTAGTTTTGCAATATATGGAAAAGCCAGTGGTGAAGATCGAAGCGGGCAAGATTTACGAAGTCAGTTTGCCGAAGATGTTATTTTGACGGAAGTCTCGTTACAATTTACCTTGCGTGGAAAAACGTATTTGGTGACCCGGTCCCCGCAGCAGGAACGCAGGAAAAAATCAGGTGAAGGAACAACAACGGTTGGAGCAAAGGCTGAATTATATGAGATATTGGCCGAAGGAAAAAAATTGCTTGGAGCAAATGTACGGGAAGTTGAAGAAAAAATCAAAGTACTCATTGGACTTGACGCTAATCAATTCCGGCAAATCCTGATGATTCCTCAGAATGAATTTCGAAAACTGTTAACATCCGACAGCAAGGATAAAGAACAGATTCTCCAGAAATTATTTCATACTGAACTTTATAAACGAATAGAAGAAAAATTAAAAGAAGAGGCTTCCATCCTAAAAAAGGAAAGTGAAAAAAGTGCTCAGCGGCGAATTGAATTAATGAAAGGCATCCAGCCTGGCAATAATGAAGAATTACAGGCACAAATACAAGGGGAAGAGCCTAATGAACAACAGGTTCTACCGCTGTTACAGGAAGTTCTTTTGAAAGCGGCAGAAAAAAATGAGTATATAAATAAACAAATACAGGAAAAGCAGAAAGCTCGTGACCAAGTAAATCAAGAACTTTCAAAAGCTGTCGATTTATTAAACCGATTTTCGGAAAAAGAAAAACTGCGAAATGAAAAGGAGGCCCTTGAAGCAAAGCTGCCAGAAATGGAATTAGTGAAAGTCCAAATAAAAATGGCACACAAAGCGGCTTCGCTTGAAAAGCAGGAACAATACTATTTGCGAATAGGCAAACAAGTACAAGATGCGAATGCCGAACTTCAAAAGTTAAGTGAGCAGTCCGAGAAGTTACTGATTGAGCGCATCGAGAAGCAGGAGTCCTATGATAAGGAAAAGTTGAAGGATAATCAAAGAGAGCAGGCAGTCCGAACTGTTCATCAGCTTGAGCAGGTAAAAGAGGCTGTCATGACTTTTGCAAGCTTAAAAGCACAGGTTACTTTAGATGAAAAAGAGTGGCAAACTAGTAAACGACTTCGTGAAAAAACTGTTTCGGAACAGCTGTCGATCGAGGCGGAAGCGGAGAAAGTCGCTCAAGAAAAAATAGAAGCGGAAAAAGCGGCTGTTCTTTATCGTGATCAGGAAATTGAAGCAGAAAGAAATAATCAATCGTTATCGAAGATAAAAAAGCTTCAAGAAGTTCTTTATGAAATCCAGAATACGAAACGAGTTCTGGATGATAAGGATAATCGGTTCCAAGAGTTACAAAGAATACAAATTCAGGAGAAGGAAAGACTGGAAACCCTGAACCGAAACTGGAGATCTGGCCAAGCGGGTATGCTTGCTTCCATGCTGCACTCTGGGGAAAATTGTCCTGTGTGCGGTTCGCAAAGTCATCCAAAACCAGCGCAATTGCATGAGCATATGCCGATGGATTTGGAACTGAAAGAGCAAGAAAACAAGCTGAAAACGGCAGAACAACAAAAAAGCCAAGCGGAAAGTGAATATTATCAAGCGAAATCCAAATATGATGCACTGGTAGAGTCTTCACAAGAAAAGTTAAGTGACTTACAAAATGACATGCCGGAGTTTAGGTGTGAAAATATTGATGGGCATTTGCAACAGTTTGTACAAAAAGGAAAAATGCTGCAAGAGCAGCTAAAAGAATTGATGAGGAAAAAGTCTGTTTTAAATGATCTGGAAAAAAGGTTGCAGGATTTAAAAGAGAAAGCATCCCAGCTTAAGGATAATATGATCTCTTTAGAGAGAAAAGAGGACCAAGGGAAAACGAGGTATATTGAAAACTCTACAAAACTAACAGGGTTAACCGATTCCCTGCCAGACGGAATACGGACTGAAGAAGAATATAATGAAGCTTATCAAATGGCAGTAAATACACAGAAACGCTTACAATCGGCCTTGGAAGATGCACAAAAAAACCTCCAACTTGTGAAGGAAAGAGAATCGGCCATCATTGCAAAAAAAGAATCCTTAAGTGGAAATATAGAGGCCTTGAATACAGAATTGAAAGAGGAGCGGGAAAAGTTAATTACGGATATGACCAATCAAGGCTTTTCCAATTATAAAGAATATACGGCAGCAAAAAAATCGGAAGCGGCTCTAGGAAATTTGGAGGACCAAGTACAACAATATAATCAAAATTGGCAAAGTGTTTTAAGTCTGTTTCATGATATGGAAATGAAATTAAAAGATGTGACCAAACCAGATCTTGAAGGATTGAAAAAGACTTTCGATTTCATAGATGGAGAATTGGAGTCGTTACGCCAAAATCAGAATGAATTACAGGCTGAAATTCGGACTAACGAAGAAATCGAAAGGAAATTGGCGCAAATCAGGGAAGATCAGAAAAGTTTAGATGAAAGGTACAGTATCGTCGGTCATCTGTCTGAAATCTCCAAAGGTCAAAACTCCTTCAAAATAACGTTTGAACGATATGTACTGGCAGCCTTTTTAGATGATATTTTAAAAGAAGCCAATTCAAGGCTGCTGAAAATGACAAGCGGCAGATATCAGCTGTTGCGAAAGCTTGATCCTACACGCAGGAATATCCAGAGCGGTCTGGAGCTATCTGTGTATGACCAATATACAGGACATGAGAGGCATGTCAAAACCCTTTCGGGAGGTGAGAGTTTCAAGGCATCCCTTGCACTTGCTTTGGGTCTTGCGGATGTTGTCCAGCAGAACGCTGGCGGTATTTCACTCGAAACGATGTTCATCGATGAAGGTTTTGGTACGCTCGACCCTGAATCTCTTGATCATGCGATTGAAGCATTAATGGATATACAAAGTACCGGGAGATTGGTCGGGATAATTTCCCATGTGCCGGAATTGAAAGAAAGAATCGATGCACAGTTACAAGTCATTTCGACACAAAATGGAAGTCGAACGTCCTTTTACTTTGCTGGATAATCAAGAAAAAAGAATGGCTAAGGGAGATGTGGTTCCCTAGGCCATTCTTTTTATTTTTATGAAAGAACTATTCAATGTTAATATCTTCAGCCGTTTTTCCGGGGGAAAACTTATGGATGCGAATCACCAATATCGGATTCGAGAATTCAGCGGTAATTCTTCGAGAGCAAATCGAAAAGGGGAAAGGGATCTTTCTCTGTGTTGGCAGTGTATCTTCTTTTTTTTCAAGAATTGGCTTATCAGTATCGTCAACGATGATCGATATCTCATTATCACATAGGCAAACTTTTATATCTTTCACATCATGATTTTCCAAAACCGCTTCCACCATATACTCATCGTCACTTTCGTATATATCAATTGAAAAAAGTTGATGATCCAACGCACAAGTTTCCGGATCCAGAAAAAAACTTTTTACCCATTCATCAAACTTTTCAACCTCATTCATTTGCGATCCATGTTGATTGTCTTGCATGTTGATACCCCCGGTTTTCCTTTGAGGTATTATATGTAGGACCATGAAGAATGGTGATTGAAAAAGTGAAATAGGTGCTGATAAAAAGATTCCAATAAAGTGGTTCAAAAAATGTAATGTCAACTAAGGACTTTAGAAAGGAATCAATGCAAAGAAACGATATGTGTGGGTATTAAAGGGAATTAATTTGCAGGAAATTAATGAAAGTGATGACCAATTCTATATGAGTTGGTCATTTCTTTAGGCTGTTTTCGCATACTTTGTTGCTATTTACCAAGTAATGCGGTGTGGTTGATTTCCCCTCCAGATGCTCGCTTTCCGCGGGTCTCACCTGTCCCGCTGCTCCCGCAGGAGTCTCGCACTTCCGCTCCAATCAATCTTAAATCGTTTCGTTTTAAAAACAACAATCTTTACGAAGAAAGCCTTTCTTTATTATCGATCTTGTTTTCTATTAAGCTCGTACCTCTATATCTTAATATTTAAAGTTAGGTTTTTACTGCCGTCAAAATGAACAATCCATATCATTGTTAATACAGTCACAAATAACATATTAAATGTAAATTTTAAATAATTTACCAAAAATAATTGCAATTCTGAAAATTAAGTAGTATATTATGTAATATAAACGGAAGGAAATAAAACATAATACAAAATTCAGAGGAGTGTTGAAGAATGAGTACAGCAGTCGAAGCAAAGCAAACGCTTACAATCCAAAAAAACAAAGAAACTGGGGTAGCGGAGGTACATCTTCATATTAATAAGACTAATGCCTATACGCTTGATTTTTACAAAGAATTAAATGCAGCAATTGATGATATTCGTTTTGATCCAGATATGAAAGTAGCTGTATTAATGAGTGATATGCCTAAATTTTTCTCGGTCGGAGCGGATATTAACTTCCTTAAAGCTGCTGATCCGGTTTTTAAAACACAATTCTGCTTATTCTGTAATGAAACTCTTGATAAAATTGCCCGTTCACCGCAAATCTGGATTGCATGCCTCGAAGGTCACACAGTAGGTGGGGGACTGGAAATGGCGATGGGTTGTGATCTTCGTTTTATGGGTGATAAAGCAGGGAAAATCGGTTTACCGGAAGTTAACCTTGGGGTCCTTGCAGGTACTGGCGGGACACAACGTATGGCTAGATTAGTTGGTCACTCCAAGGCAATCGACCTGAATATCACAGGAGAGTCCATCTCACCTCAGGAAGCTAAGGAAATACGATTAGTAGATCGGGTTTTCCCACAAGATGAAATACGTGAAAAAACATTGGAATATGCCAAAAATGTCGCAAGTAAGGCTAGTTACGCAGTAACTAATATAAAACTATCGATAATGAACGGCAAAGAAATGCCTTTAAACGCGGCGATTCGTTATGAAGGGGAAATACAGAATCTTTTATTTCGCTCTGAAGATGCTAAAGAAGGATTAGCTTCCTTCCTTGAAAAGCGTGAACCACAGTGGAAAGGTAAATGATTGATTTGTCCTTTTAAAAGTAAAAAAAGCAATATCGGTTCCTGCCGATATTGCTTTTTTACTACGAATGTTATTGGGAGGATGGTGTGTATATATAATGGAAGAAACTCATTTGAAAAGGCGCGTGAACGAAACGAAATTTCAAATTCAATGGGGTGATACAGACCGAGCAGGAATTGTCTATTATCCGAATTATTATAAATGGTTCGATTTAGCGGGTCATAATTTTTTTCGTTCCATGGATATGAGCCCTAAATATTTAGAAGAAGAGAAGAGAATCATCATTCCATTACTCGAAGCTAAGTGTACTTTTGAAAAACCGCTGTACTATGACGATGAAGTGACAGTATACACTCATGTGAATGAGGTGAAAACGAAGACCATTCGTTTTCATCATGAGGTTTATTGTGGGGAAAAAAGGACTGGGTATGGTTATGAAATTCGCGCATGGACTTCCATCGGGGATGATGGGTTCAAGGCTGTACCAATTCCGGAAAATGTAAAAAGACTATTAAAAGTCCTATAGCGGGATATGAAGGGATGATTAACTCCAACAAGTTTGAAAATTG
This sequence comes from Peribacillus simplex, assembly GCF_900156045.1. GTDB lineage: Bacteria > Bacillota > Bacilli > Bacillales > DSM-1321 > Peribacillus > Peribacillus simplex_D. Next base: position 363,840 of record NZ_FTMX01000004.1, read on the forward strand.
AACCAATTTAGATTACATTAAGAAGAAAAGGCTTTATGAGAACAGGAGAATCAACATGAAACCAAGGTCATTATTGTATACTCTTTTTGGTGATTTCGTTCAATTCTACGGTGGGGAAGTATGGATTGGGACACTTATTAAAATGATGGGGCATTTTGGTGTTTCTGAATCCTCTGTGCGTGGAGCCATTCTCCGTCTTGTACAACAGGATTTAATTACTGGGCGAAAAATAGGTAATAAAAGCTATTATTCATTAACTCAAAAAGGGAAACGCAATATGGATGATGGTGTCAAACGTGTTTATACGATCCGGAATAATCATTGGGATGGTTTGTGGAGAGTTGTTACCTACTCCATCCCTGAGGAGAAGCGAGTGCTGAGGAATCAAGTGCGTAAGGAATTGAGCTGGACAGGTTTCGGGCTTTTGTCCAATAGTATTTGGGTCAGTCCCAATCCATTGGAAAAACAAGTTCTGACCTTGATGGATACATATGATTTAAATGACTACCTGATTATTTTCAGTTCCAGCCAAGTCATCACCCACTCAAATGAAGAGATTTTACGTGCTTGTTGGGATTTAAATGAAATAAACAAAAACTATTTAACTTTCATACAGCAATATGAAACGAAGCTTCAGGACATGCAGCAGGCTGTATGGGAAGATAGCATTTCAAATGAAGAATGTTTTTATGAACGAACCCGGCTTGTTCACGAATATAGGAAGTTCCTTTTCCTGGACCCTGGTTTCCCGCTAGATTTATTACCTGAAGACTGGCATGGAATCAAGGCTAGGGAGCTATTTTGGAATATTCATCAGCTTACCTCGGTCAAAGCAGTGAAATATTTTGAATCAATCATGGAATACCCTCCTGATAAGGCAGGATTTGTAAATCGCGAGAAAGCAATTAACCCTTTTTCAGAAATCTATCATGATTAAGAGGGGAGGTTTTACGCAGTAAAAAATCCATGTTACAGAAAAAGGTTTGGAAAAGCTGGATGCCTTGATTATGAGATATGTGCGATTAATAAGGGGAATGCTACTAATTTACCAAAGGCATTGCTATTGGATCAAAGGCGTATGAGTTAACAGTCGTAACAGGAGATAGAAAGGAAGCTTTGCTTGCCTTTCAACACAACTGGAAACCAGTTTTAGGGAGTGATGATCATTACTGAGCCATCAGGGAACTATCAACAATTAACGGAGTATTTAATTCGCATAGGCATACCTGTTCCATTCCCCATGAAGCATGTTTATTGTTATTTATTTCGAATGAAAGAAGAAATCGTACTGGTGGATGTTGGGTTTCCAACAGAAGTCGCCAAGAAGTATTGGGAAGAAGTCCTTGAAGAGTTGTGCATTAAACCAACAGATATATCAAAGATTATCCTGACCCATTTTCACCCTGATCATACTGGTTTAATCAGCTGGATGCAGCAAAAAACCGGTGCTCGCGTTTATATGAGTGATGCGGAAGCCCAAATGATTAAAACTGTCTTTGGGGGGAATACAAAACAGGCTGAAGCAATATACGAATTATTTGGTAAACATTCCGTACCTGAGCCTTTGTTGACAAAAGTGAGAGAAAACGTATTGTTTTTTTCGAATAAAGTGAGTCCGCTTCCTGAGATTGAGGGTATTCAAGAAACCTATATAGATAGTCCTGGAGGAAGATGGAGCGTCAAAACATATGGCGGTCATGCGGAGGGACATTTATGTTTTTATCAAGAGACCCAAAAAATCATGTTAATAGGCGATGTAGTCTTGAATAAGATCACTCCGAATATTAGTCTTTGGCCAAATTCCGATCAAAACCCTCTAAAAAGTTACTTTTCTACTTTGTATCAACTTGTTGATCAGGATGTGAACATTGCATATCCTGCCCATGGAACACCAATAGTGAATCTTGCCCAGCGGGCTAAGGAAATCATTGAACATCATCATGAACGTTTAGCGACCATTTTAACCATTCTGGAATCAAAAAAAGACGCGTATAAGATTACGGAAAAGCTTTTTCAACATAAGAAGCTCACTGATCATCAATGGCGATTCGCCATTGCGGAAACGTTAGCACATCTGGAATATTTAGTTGAAGAAAAAAGAATACAAAAAATTTCAAATGGCGGAATGTTTCGCTACGAATTATAACAAATAAAACGAGTTGCACTTTTGTGCATCTCGTTTTATTTGTTTTCTGAAAAATCTGATAAAGTGTTGACTAACCAGATAAAGTAAATTATTATATTACTTATATAAGACGATAGTTCAAAAAACATAATATGATGGGGGAGAGACAGATGACAGGGTTTACAAATGATTTGATGGGCAAGATCCAAGCCGGGTTTGTGGTCGAGAGACTGGAAGATATGGATGAAAACTATAAAAAGGCATTGAAACAAACTTTGATGATAGTTGCGGATACAGAATTATTAAGTGTTCCGCCACTTCTGACTGTTTATAAAGATGCCCCCAATTTAAATTACAAAATCACGGCACTTGCTGTGATGCAGGATGAAATCGGCCATGCGCATATTGCGTACAGATTATTAAAGGATTTAGGAGAAAACGTACAATTCATGTTATATGAGCGATCGCCAAATAGATGGAAGAATCCATATGCTTTTGATTTTAAATTAGATAACTGGGTTGAACTGGGAGTATTCAACGGATTATTTGATCGAGCAGGTTACACCTTATTGGGAGATGCGCACCAACATACTTCATACGGACCTTGGAAACGGGCATTGGTCAAGGTTGATAAGGAGGAACTATTCCATTTAAGAAACGGAGAAATCATAATGAAGGCAGCCATGAAAGATCCTGAAACGGCTAAGCAGGTTCAAGACGCTATTGATTGGATGTTCATCATGTCCCTTGAATTCTTCGGTGTAGCAGATAACTTGAAAAGCAGGTCAGCCCAACTGGATTATAAATTGAAAGGAAAGACTAATGATGAATTAAGGCAGAAATGGATGTCCACTGCCGTTCCTTTCTGTGAATCCCTCGGACTTAATGTACCTGCTCATTACGATGAAGGGACTGGAAGGTATGAATTGAAAGTTCCTTTTCCATGTAAATTCGATGTGGAAAACAAGCGGTGGAAATATGATGAACCCGATACGTGGGATAATGTCATCAACCGTTTTAAGCAGCGTGGTCCACAAAATCAGGAGTTCGTTAACCGGATTCAAAAAGGATATCAGCTACTTGATGCATATCGAAATGAGGCGATTTAGATGGGTGGGGTGTTATATAAGGATCCGGTATTAATCCATGCGTTACAAGAAGTTTCTGATCCTGAATTTCCTATAAGCATCGTGGATATGGGCTTGATTTATGGTGTAGAAAAGCAAGGGGATACAGCGTATGTAACGATGACCTATACTTCAACGGGATGCGGGTGCATGCAGTGGATTGAGAGTGATATTAAAAAAAGGCTTCTTCAAGAAGAAAGTGTTCATGCAGTGGAAATAGAGGTGGTTTGGAGTCCAGCTTGGACGGTCGACCAAATGAGTGAAGCAGGCAGGCAGATATTAAAGTCCTGGGGGGTCAGTTCAAAATGAGTGATAATAAGGTCCAAAACTTTGAATATGATGTGTTTTCAAGAATCAATCGTGGTGATGACTTAATGCATATTGGAACAGTTGAAGCAGATAATGATGAGTTGGCACGTGTTTATGCCCGTTATGTTTATGATGAAGAAAAATGGGTGGAAATGTTTATAGTCAAACGGGAAAACATGATTTGCATTAGAGAAGCAGAACCATTTTTTAAGAAAAGGGTGATTTAATATGGTGAATTCAACAAATGGCAACACTGAATTGATTACCTTGATAGAAACGATTGCTGATAATAAATTCATTTTAGGAGATCGTCTTGTTGAGGTCGGTGTCAGTGGTCCAGACTTAGAAGGGACCCTTGCCGCTATTGCAATGGCCCAATCGGAGCTAGGTCATGCCCGCCTTCTCTATAATTGGGGAACGAATTTGAAGAGCGGAAAAGGCAGCAAAAAGGAAGTGAAGGAACAAACGGGTAAAGCGTTTGACAGCATTGTTCAAATCGGGGAGTGGATACAACTGATTGCAGGGCTCTATTCTATGAATACGGCACTCAATACTTTGATAACCGCTTTGACCAGCCATCAAAAAGGCAGTGAAATCGAACTGCAATTCAATAAATTGGCAAGAGAACAGTTAGAGCATATTTTGTACTCGAAAAACTGGGCACTCAAGTTACTGAATGATGGAGGCTCAATTCCTGCCCGTTTTGGGAGAGCATTTAAACTTTGTGAACAAGAAGTAATTACTTGGTTGAAACAAGTGGAAAACAATAGTGTGCTTATTGAAAACGAGATCCTTCCTGTAAATAGTAATTTAGTAAACTCCTATAAGGAAGCTTTGATCCCGCGTTTAAGGGACGAGGAGATAATAAATGCCCGCTGAAAAGGAGAATCCGGCATGTCCATTTTGTGATGGCAAAAATGTTGAATTATATTCATCCTTCGGTACTGCACAGCTCGTTAGGCAATTCTATTGCCTAAACTGTAAAACGGTTTTTGAGAGTATACGATGGAAAGGTTCTTCTGATCGGCCTCATGAGCCAACTGATCCTAATGGGTAGTCATTACTTGCTAAAAGCCTTTCCAGTGCATTTTGCACTTGTGAATGTGTAAAATATTGGGGTGGATATCAGACTATAAGTTTCATAGCCTGTGGAATTACTTTACCCTTGATTGGAGGTTTGACTGATTTGAAAGCGGTTACTGAATGAAAAAGAGCATTGGCGGGAAGGGGACTTGCTCAAATTAGGTCGTATAGCGTTTCCAAATGAATGGCCTTTTTCCACAAAGGAGATTTTTAAAATGGAAGGTTAGTGAATTTATCCGGCTTGTATGGCAGCCGTCCTTCTTTATGGAATAAAGGAGACAGTGGATGACGTGTCTAAAACCAGTAGCTTTTTTAGGAGGGTAAATGTGTGATAAAAACCGAATGTAAAATTAGAGGACTGGGCGCGATGTACAATGCTTCCTATAATTTCTTCCAGAAAAACATTGAGGCAGGCAAGGGGGATAAAACCGCTATTTATTATGAAAATCAATCTTATACCTATCAAGATATCGATACCCTTGGTAATCAATTTGGTGCGGCATTAAAAGAATTGGGGATGGAGATGGAACAGCGCGTCCTGCTTTTATTACATGATTCTCCGGAATTCATCATCAGTTTCTTCGGTGCAATAAAGGTTGGTGCAATCCCGATTCCAACCAATACGCTTTTGCCCATAAAGGATTATGAGTATCTTTTGAATAATAGCCGTTCTAAAGTGTTGGTTACTACTTGTGAACAATGGGAGAAGTTAAAGCTTGTTAAAAATAGATTGCTTTTCTTGAGGCATGTCGTCTTGGTTGATGGGGTTGATCTGAAACTGAAGGAAGAAAACGAACATTCTTTCCAGACTCTTACTCGCAGGCAAAATAAAGACCTGCCTCCTTGTTTTAGCAACATTAATGATCAAGCATTCTGGCTCTATACTTCAGGAAGTACAGGTGAGCCAAAAGGGGTTATTCACCTTCAAACCGATATGGAAGAAGCCTTCAAAAACTACGCCAAGAACATTTTGCAAATCACCGAAAATGATATTACTTTTTCGGCTTCGAAGCTTTTCTTTGCTTATGGTTTGGGAAACGCGATGTATTTTCCTTTTGGAGCTGGGGCAACCACTGTTTTAATGCCGGACCGGCCGACTGCAGAAAAGGTATTCGAGACGATAGAGAAGTATCGTCCAACCATTTTTTTTGGTGTCCCGACTCTGTATGGATCGATGCTCAATTACCTTGAGAAGACGAAGGAAACCTATGATCTTTCTTCAATTAGACTTTGCGTATCAGCAGGAGAGGCACTGCCGGCTTCTTATATCGAACAATGGAAAAGAGTTTTCGGATTGGATATTATTGACGGAATTGGTTCGACCGAATCACTTCATATATACCTTTCCAATCAAGCAGATGATATTCGGCAAGGAAGCACAGGAAAAATCGTTCCCGGTTACGAAGCTAAAATAGTGGATGAACAAGGTCATGAAACTCAGGTGAATGAAGTGGGAGATTTATTAATTAAGGGAGAAAGCATTGCAGCTTCTTATTGGAATCTCAATGAAGAAAACAAAAAGAAGTTTATTGGTAATTGGCTGGTGACTGGAGATAAATACTTCAAGGATGAAGATGGCTTCTATTGGTACGCGGGCCGCAATGATGACATGATGAAGGTAAATGGAATTTGGGTATCGCCAATAGAAATAGAAAATGCACTCTTATCACATCCCGATATACTGGAAACGGCGGTTGTTGCTGTAAAGGATGAAAATGGTTTAGTAAAGCCAAAAGCCTTTATCGTATTAAAAGCTGATGCGGAATCAGGTGAAGGAGTAAAAGCGGAATTAAAAGGGTTTGTCAAAAAAGTGTTAGCACCGTATAAATATCCTCGTGACATTGAATTCGTGAACGAGTTACCAAAGACTTCGACAGGAAAGATACAAAGATTTAAATTAAGAGAGTCAGAGATCAAATCACAATCGTAAACAAGAAGGAGGATTCAATTCCTTGAATGTGGACTCAAAATGAATGCCTACAATAAGGGGGATTCATCCAGCATGAAAAAATATTAAATTGTCATTTGAATGGTGGGGGGCGAGAATAGTGAATGCAAGAGCATACCGGCATGAATTGATCGAAGTGGCACAAGGACAACGACCCGCTGATATGTTCATAAAAGGCGGAACTGTTATTAATGTATATTCCGGTGAATTTCTTCAGCAAAATATTGCGCTGTATAAGGACTGCATTGCATATGTAGGGGAAAATGAAGTGAAGATAGATGAAAACACCACTGTAATAGATGCAAATGGTATGTATGTATCTCCAGGATTCATTGAAACTCATGCACATCCCTGGGTTATATACAATCCTATAAGTATCACCGCAAAAGTATTGCCATTGGGAACTACCACTACAGTGAATGATAATCTATTTTTTTATTTGCACTTAGGTCACTCGGGCTTCAAAAAGCTTCTAGGCGAGTTGAAGAAACTGCCAGGAAACTTTTTTTGGTTAATAAGATTAGTTTCACAGGCTGGATATCCAGGTGAAAGGGATTGGTTCAATAAAGAGGATATAATGGACCTTCTTTCGATTGAAGAAGTACTTGGAACGGCAGAAGTGACTCGTTGGCCTTTACTATACAAAGGGGATTCGGTTTTACTCGATATTATAGATGCGGCTAAAAAAATGGGGAAAGTGGCAGATGGGCATAATGCGGGGTGCTCTTTTGAAAAATTAAATTCGATTGCAGCTTCAGGTATAAGTGCCTGTCATGAAGCGATAACCGCGGAAGAGGCCCTGGATCGTTTACGGTTGGGTTTATGGACAGTCTTAAGAAACAGTTCGCTTCGTCCGGACTTGTCAAAAATAATCAAGCTGATTACTGATGGACAGGTAAGTACCGGCAGGATCTTGATGACTACGGATGGTCCGCATCCATCTTTTATTGAAAAAGAAGGATTCGTAGATGGACTTGTAAGGCAGGCTGTGGAACATGGAGTCCCGGTTATGGAAGCCATTCAGATGGTCACCATCAATGCGGCTACATACCTTAAACAAGACGATTATATTGGCGGATTGGCTCCGGGTAAAAAAGCGGATATATTATTGTTGCCTGATTTGGAGCAGTTTCGTCCGGACTTAGTGATCTCAAACGGGAGAATTGTTGCAAAAAATGGAGAGTTGACGATCAAGATGCCAGATTTGGATTGGGATATGCATTTACCTGAAAGTACATTCTCCTTTTCAAGAGGAATTCTGGCAAATCATGATTTGTATCTATATCCACACACCTCTTCAAATGATTCAGTCCCTGTTATTCATTTTGTTAGCAATGTAATAACCGAACTGAAAAATTTGGTTCTCCCAGCCAAGAATGGTTATGTCGATCTTTCGGCCAAAGAGGGACTAATGTATGCAGCTCTTATCGATAGAAAGGGGGAGTGGGTTACAAAAGGTATTTTAGAAAATTTTGCGTTGAATTTAGACGGTATAGCCTCGACCTTTAATACAACGACTGACTTGCTCACCATCGGAAGAAATCCAGAGGCGATGGCAAAAGCTGCTTCAAGAGTTCATGAACTGGGAGGAGGAATCGTAATTGTCGATGGCCATGAAATAATACTTGAAATTCCTTTACAGGTTACGGGAATGATGACTTCTGATCCTTCATTTGATAAGGCAGTTGAATTTAATGATAAATTATTAAAGGTGCTCCAAGCGAGAGGATATCCTTTTCACGACATTTTGTATACTTTATTATTTTTAACTTGCGACTTTCTTCCTGGACTGCGATTAAATCCCTTTGGTCTATATGATGTGAAAACCGATAGAATCTTATTTCCTTCCACATCCATGACGAACTTTTTAAACGAATTGAAAGCGTAGAAAAGAATAAATGATAGGAGTATTTAATTTTGCACATATAGTATTAAATATGCGATGGTAATATTATTCAATTATTGGATGAGCCTATGTAGGAATAGAGGAACTGTGTTTCAAAAATATAATGCCCTACTCGCCACAAGTACAAGTTTTATTAGAAATGAATTTAGAAGAATTATGGCAAGTACCTAGTGATTAAGGAGCGAGATTCAAAGTTATCTATCATAAGTGTAAAAAAAATCTTCTTATTGCCATTCAGTAATAAGAAGATTTTTTTTAGATATTGTGTAGAAATAAATAAAAGATTTCGTTCTGATGTAAATAAGCATTAAATTTTCTAGAACTATCTTAGAAATACACCCAAACCAACAGATAGTCTTTGCAAATGAAATTGTACCAGTAACATCGTTGAAAAAATTTCATAAGGAACAAAAACAACTCAAAGAAAAGTAGAGCAGCTAAAAAAGTTTTAAAATAATTGGAAATCAATAATATTCGGAAGAAGAAGTAGAGACAATTATCCAGTTGAAAAGCCTATTAATTAGGCTTTTTATTGTGTTAATAAATTAAAGCAGGGGTCTCAGTCATAACTAATGGTTGGCATAAGAAGCACGATAATTTATAAGAGGTATAATTTTTACAAAAAAAATATTTTATTACCAGATTATTTTAAAGTGATATAATTTTCTTAAAATTATATTTATTTAAGTGAGGACTGATGGAGAGCATGCTGACATTTGGTACAGTTATAAAGCAAAATGCAAGTAAGTACAAAAATAAGCCGGCTGTTATTTTTCAAGATACGATCAAGACATATGAAGAGTTAAACATTCGCGCGAATAAAATTGGAAACGCTTTCTTGGGACGTGGCTTTCGAAAAGGCGATAAAGTGGCTGTCATATTAAAGAATCATTCTGCTTATGTCGAGATCATGGCCGGGCTGTCCAAAATCGGAGTCATCATTGTACCGATAAACTATCGCCTGGTTGGACCTGAAGTAGAATATATACTAAGAAACTCTGAAAGCCGGGGATTCATTATTTCAAAAGAATATGAAGGGATTGCCCAAGAGTTGCTTCCAAAAAACTCTCAATTAGACACCGTTCTGGTAGTGGGTGGTGCATCCAATGAAAATATGGAAGGGTATGTAGATTTTCTTGCTTCAGGCTGTGATGCGGAACCGAACATAGAGGTTAATGAGAAAGATACTTTCTATCTGGGCTACACTTCAGGTACGACCGGAAAGCCAAAAGGAGTGGTCATTTCCCATCGATCCCGCATACTGACAGGAATGGCCGCAGCTTATGAATACAAGATCGACGAATCAGATATTCACCTTGTTGCCGGGCCTGTTTATCATGCAGCACCATGGATTTTTCTTGTCATGCAGCTGCTCGTGGGCGGCACCCTTGTCATTCATGAATCATTTAATGCAGAACAGGTGCTTGAAGACATTGAGCGATACAAGATCACAAACACATTCCTTGCACCAACGATGTACAATTTCTTGATCAACACGAGGGAAGACACAAAAACAAAGCATGACATCACCTCTATGCGCGTGTTGATTTCAGCAGGCTCGCCGCTGCCGACACAAACAAAAATGGATATTCTGGAATTTTTCAAAAATGCCGATTTGAACGAATTTTACGGCTCGACTGAAAGTGCGATTACACTGAACATTAAACCGGGTGACATTCGCCGGAAGGAACGTTCAGTGGGACATCCTTTCCCGCTTGTGGAATGTTTAATTTTGGATGACGAGAAGAATCCAATTTCGAACGGTGAAGTAGGGGAGTTGTATTTTAAATCACCGTACAACTTAGACGGCTATTATAACAATCCGGATGCTGACGCCGCTTCATTTTATCATGGTTTTTTTACAGTAGGAGATATGGCGCTGCAGGATGAGGATGGATTTTACTATATTGTAGACCGAAAGAAAGACATGCTGATCAGCGGCGGTGTTAATATTTATCCGCGTGAAATTGAGGAAGTCCTTTATTCGCATCCCGGGATTCTCGATGTTGCGGTGATTGGTGTACCGGATGCCGTGTGGGGGGAATCGGTTAAAGCCATTGTTGTACAAAGAGAAGAGGCTAATCTCAAAGCAGAAGATATCATTAGTTACTGCGAAGGAAAATTAGCCGGCTATAAGAAACCAAAATCGGTAGACTTTGTGCATGAACTCCCACGCAACCCATCGGGGAAAATATTAAAAACAACATTGCGGGAATCCTTTGCAAATGATAGAAATGGAATCTTTCATATTAATTAATTTTTTCTATTACGGAAGCAAGTTAAAAAGCAACTGCGTTGATCAAGCAGTTGCTTTTTTTTTATAAAATAGACAAATTGGACTATCGATTCTCTAATGGTATTTCCATTTTAATAGCAATCTGAATGAGCTAAACCCATTCTATATCAAGTTTTCTAAAGTAACATAACTATTCCTCCTGAGGTAATCCCACCATTAAGGATTTAGGGACATCACCTTGTTTAAGGAAATTTAATCTACGGTCATCTCTCTAGCTATGCCGAGTGTGTTTCACATTAGTTAAATATAATAGACAATAATTAAAGTTGTGCATAAATTATGGAAAAAATAAAGAGAGCTAAAGAGAGATCTTCATCCCTCAGGTATTTTCCCCAACTTATGCATTGCTTTTTTTTTGAGGAAGAAAAGAACAGTTTATAGAAATATGCTCATAAAGGTGTATTCCAAGTATTTCCTCTGTTAGATCATAAGATTTTAACTAACTGATTCATTACTTCTATGTAAATGTTGTTGGGATATAATTTGTAAAATAAGAACGGTTTATTTTACACATATAAGCTCTTAAAGATTTTTAAATATAATGTTAAAGCGAAAATGATTATATGATGTAGCATGTGTTCTGGTAATTGAATGTTTGTTTTTGAGCTTAATTTTACCTATTTTTTTCAAATTAAAATGAATATTGATGAGGAATAACGAATAATAAATAAGATTATATATAAAATATAAATTTTTTTAAGTGTTGTGAAATTTTTAATAATCCTATATACTAAAAAAAAACTATTTTCCTATATGTAACTGGCGCAACATGGAGTACCATGGGGGAGCATATAGAGTATAAGCCGCGCGCCTGGGCAAACACTTGATTAATAAATAGATCGAGTGTTTTTTATTTTCCTAGGAAGAGGTGTAGGTAGAGATGAGTAATATGCATAGAAAGATGGGGACTTTTGCTTTAACTATGACAGGTATTGGTTCTATTATCGGCTCAGGTTGGTTGTTCGGAGCGTGGAAAGCTTCCCAGATTGCTGGGCCAGCAGCTATTTTTTCTTGGATTATCGGTATGGTTGTAATTTTATTTATTGCATTATCATACGCAGAGCTTGGGGCAATGTTTCCTGAAGCTGGAGGAATGGTTAAGTATCCTCAATATTCGCATGGCTCTTTTATTGGATTTTTAGCTGCGTGGGCGAACTGGATTTCTATCGCTTCGACTATTACCGTTGAGGCCATTGCTTCGGTACAATATATGAGTACGTGGCCTTGGGAATGGGCCAGATGGTCGCATTCTTTAGTTGATAACAATATCTTAACGACCAAAGGATTATTCATAGCTTCTTTATTATTATTGTTTTATTTCTTTGTAAACTATTGGACAGTTAACCTTTTTGCTAAAGCAAATTCATTTATTACTATTTTTAAATTAATTGTTCCAGGTGTAATGGCAGGATCGTTATTTTTTGCTGGATTCCATGGTGAAAACTTTACAAGTTCTCATGGAATCGCACCATATGGTTGGGCAAGCGTTTTAACAGCAGTAGCTACTTCTGGTATAGTGTTTGCGTTTAACGGATTTCAAAGTCCCGTTAATATGGCAGGAGAAGCTAAGTCGCCAAATAAGTCTATACCAATTGCTGTTATAGGGTCTATTCTAATTGCAGGTTTTATATACGTTATTTTACAAGTTGTTTTTATCGGTGCAGTTGATCCGTCTATGATCGTGAACGGATGGAGTCATCTGAATTTTAATTCACCTTTTGCAGATTTGGCAATTGCTCTTAGCCTTAACTGGTTAGCGATTGTATTGTATGTAGATGCGTTTGTATCACCGTCTGGTACAGGTGCCACTTATACAGCTACAACTTCGCGAATGCTTTATGGAATGCAGAAAAATGGGTACTTACCGAAAATCTTTGGTACATTACATCCACTTTATGGTGTTCCTCGTCCAGCAATGTTATTAAACTTAGGCGTATGTTTTATCTTTTTATTTTTATTCCGCGGATGGGGCGTACTTGCTGAAGTGATTTCAGTTGCTACACTTATTTCGTATATCATGGGGCCAGTTGCATTGGCAACTTTAAGACGTACTGCTTCTCATTTTAACCGTCCATTTCACTTAAAGGGTGCTTCTATTATTGCACCTTGTGGATTTGTTTTTGCATCGCTTACATTATACTGGGCGCGTTGGCCATTAACAGGAGAAGTCGTTTTCATCATTGCCATTGGACTGCCTATTTACTTTTATTATCAAGCTAAAAATAAATGGGATGGATTCAAAAAACAATTTTTATCAGGTGTTTGGATGCTTCTTTACTTAGGTTGTATGATTTTGATATCTTATATTGGAAGTGAGAAGTTCGGCGGAAAAAATATTCTTACATTTGGCTGGGATATGGTGGTCATCGCATGTCTGGCACTCTGCTTCTATTGGTGGGGAGTTAAGAGCGGGATTAAAACAGAATACATGGCTGAGGCTGAAAAAATCAACAAAGAATTTATCAATAAATAACTCTTAGTGTATAGACACAGCTATATGAGTAAAAAAAACATGGTTACTTTATGACCATGTTTTTTTATTTGGCTCTTTTCGTAAAGATTGTTGTTTTTAAAACGAAACGATTTAAGGTTGATTGGAGCAGAAGTGCGAGACTCCTGCGGGAGCAGCGGGACAGGTGAGACCCCACAGGCGTTTACGCCGAGGAGGCTCACCGCCCGCCCCGCGGAAAGCGGGCATCCGGAGGGGAAATCAACCACACCGCTTTACTTGGTAAATAGCAACAAAGTATGCGAAAACAGCCAACCAAAAAAAGAACTGTACATGGGACAGTTCTTTTAAAGAGGGATTATTTCACTTTTTTGAGAGGTGAAATGATTTTGTTATAAAAATATCTTTCCCATTTAGCTAATAAACTGTTCCCATTTTCACCTCGCTGTATTTCAATTTCGTGTTTTTTATGAAATTCGCTTACTCGCTTATTATGCTCTTTATGCCAGTGATGGAGAGCTTTTTGGTTCATTTTTATTCCTCCTCCAAAATATCATCATAATTATAGCTTTATAATTGTTAATTTTAAAGCTATTTTAGCCCGCAAATTTTGACATAAAAGATGCAAATTGATGTCAAAACCTTCTTTAACAAAATAGCAACAATCTATGCGAAAAGAGCCTTTTATTTATTAAAAAGTGTTCGCAAATTGGAACACCTGACAATATTAATGAAAAATTTAAACTTTTACCACACGTCTATAGCCGACCTCACTGAATAATGGATTGGCAGGTAGTATAAACATTTCACCTCCCAAGTCTAGTCGTATCGGATGAGAGATAATGTCCCCGTTATATATGAATGAGTGATATTCACCAAACTCACCACATGGATCAACATCCTCTGGTAAATCCTTAAATTTTTGGTCCGCAGCCAGTAAGTCCATCGGACTTCGGCAAGGCTCCGAAATGGCAAAACTGGAGCTGAAAACGCCTCTGGAGGGGGTTGTTTCGTATAATTAAAAAAATATTAAACCCAAATATTGTTCCTACTCGTGGATAAACATAACGTATTAGTTACGATAGTAAGCCAATTTTCAATAAATGTTACAATAGCCCGCCCGTTGCTGGATGGGCTATTCAAATTTATTTTATAGTACTCATGGAAAAAATCAAAATACGAATTGTGAGTAGGTTTAATCTATAATATGGTAAAAAATAGTTTCATAATCTCTTGAAAACCAATCTGAGTTTGTATGGAAAAATTCAAAAATGAATTATTGGGATTTCGATGAATCCTCTATAGAAAGGCATTATAACTGATTAAAATTCATTTATGAATTGACTGGTCTTAATACTAAGCGATTTTACACAAAAACGGGACTTGGCATGCAAGTTGCATAATCATAATAATAAGAATAAATCTAACATGCACGATATGAAATTCGTTTATGTGCGGAGGGATAACTGGTGGGAAAAACAAAAAATAAACCATGGGAGCAATGGTATGTTGAAAGAATGAAATCTATGAAACTACCGGAAATATCGGTCTATTCACTGCTTGAAATAACAGCAAGTAAGTTTCCACACCATACAGCTATCATTTATGAAGACCATTCAATGGATTATAAGAATCTAAAAATGCAGGTAGACAAACTTGCAGGGAAATGGAGAGAAATGGGCTTTGTCAAAGGTGAACGTATTGGTCTGATGATGGCCAACCACCCTTATTTCATAATCAGTTATTACGCCGCCCAGGCACTGGGCCTGATTGTTGTACAGATGAATCCCCTGTATAAACCGCGGGAACTTTTGCAAATTTTAATAGACTCGGATACCAAGAATATTGTATTTGACCAAACCGCCGCAAATACAATCGAAGAAACGAAAGCGATATATGAATTTGATGTTTGCATTGATACGGAAAAAGATCAAAATGGCTCCTGTTACCTTCAAACGATGATTCAAACCGGAGATGCCATTAAGAAGCCCGAAATGATAAGCCCGCATGAAGATACTGCAGTCATCCAATATACTGGCGGCACGACTGGGAAGATGAAGGGTGTCATGCTTACTCACCATAATTTAACCTCCAATGTCGTGCAGAGTTATGAAATGTATGGGGATTCCCTTAAACCTGGTGAAGAAATCGTTTTGGCAGCTACTCCTCTTTACCATGTTTATGCCATGACAAGTGCGATGAATCTAGGTATCTATATTGGAGCTGCCATCCTCTTATTTCCTAAATTCGAACTTCAAGATGTACTTGCAAAAATAAAAAAGTACCGCCCGACTTTCTTTCCAGGAGTTCCAAAGATGTATAATGCTTTCGTCAATCATCCTGGAATTGAAAACTATGGACTGAATTGTTTAAAAAGTTGTTCTTGTGGATCGGCGCCCCTGCCGGTTGAAGTAATCAAGCGATTTGAGGAGCTGACAGGTGCCAAAATCGGAGAGGGTTTCGGTTTGTCGGAAGCTTCTCCTTCCACTCATCGTAATCCGCCATTTGGAAAAAGGAAAATAGGAAGCATTGGCATCCCTTTTCCAGGCACGGACTGTATGATCATTGACGATGAAAATAATCAAGTGCCTAACACATGCGTCGGGGAGTTGCTCATAAAAGGCCCGCAAATCATGAAGGGTTATTGGAATAACGAAGCCGAAACCAAAAAGGCCTTACAGAATGACTGGCTATATACTGGCGATCTTGCGGTGATGGATGATGAAGGATATTTCTATATAGTCGGCAGGAAAAAGGAAATGATCATCGTCGGCGGATTCAATATTTATCCGCAGGAGGTGGAAGGTGTTCTATATGAACATCCGGCAATAAAAGAGGCAGCTGTGGTGGGCATCCCCCATAAAGAAAAAGGAGAAATTGTGAAAGCATTCATCGTACCTAAAGAAAGCGCTTCCGTGGATCTTGAAGAAATAGAAGGATATTGTTATTCCCAATTGACTCCTTATAAAGTACCAAAAGTATTTGAATTGAGAAAAGAACTTCCGCGGAATACAGTGGGTAAACTATTAAAAAGATTGTTAGTTAAAGAAGAATTGGAAAAGGGTTGAAAAGGGGAATGTGGTTTCTTTTATGAAACCTAAGTTGGATGATAGATCAGTGTGTGAACAAAAATGAAGAAGAGGAGGGTATTATATGCGTTGGGTTGTTCTCATTCTATTATTCCTTGGGGCCGTCATCAACTTTGCGGATAAATCGATCGTGGGTCTCGCAGCTGTTCCCATCATGAAGGAATTCAATCTTAGCTATGCGGAGTGGGGCCTTGTTGGAAGCAGTTATTATTGGCTCTACCCAGTAACAGGGATTTTTGGGGCAGCATGGGCTGATCGGCTGGGGGCTAAAAAAGTGCTTGGGTTCATCATGCTGACATGGACTGTTTTGCAATTCGGCGTTTTAGCCATCACCGCACTTCCATTATTGATTCTATATAGGATTTTACTGGGCGCATTCGAAGGACCTTATAGCCCAATCGCTTACAGTCATGCCGATAAGTGGTTTCCACCGAAACTGAAAGGCTTTGCCAATTCGGTAGTGGTTGGCGGAGGAACCGTTGGTGCGATGATCGTGGCACCGATCCTCGTTTCTTTAATTACGATATTCGGCTGGAAGGCTGCCTTTGCCGCCCTTGGTGGAGCAAGCCTTGTTTGGTTCTTCCTCTTTCAATTTTTAACAAAGGAAAATCCAGTTGAAGTATATGAAAACGTACAAAAGAAAAAGAAAGTGAAACTAGAAAAAATAAAAGTGAAAGACTTTTTGTTGCTAATGGCTTCACCTACTGCTTTGTTTACTACGCTTGCATATTTTTCAACGTATATTTTAGTTGTTTGGTTTTCTGTTTGGCTCCCGATTTATTTAGTGGAAGCCGTAAAAATGACTCCAGGTCAAATGGGAACCAGTGTTGCAATAATCGGAGTCGTTTCCGTATGTATTTATATGGGTGTTTCGATGGTGTCTGATCAATTATTCAAGAAGAATCAGAATTGGCGGTCATCGAGGGTATTTGTCGTCGCGGGCGCCATGATTCTTGGTGCATTGTTCTTTTCCTCAATCATGGTATTTCAAAATCCAATCTGGGTAATCGTCGCCATGTGTTTAGCAAAGGGCCTTACATATGCAATTTTACCGATCGGACCAACGATCATGATCAATGAAATGCAAGAGCGGGGGGGATTGATGACAAGCATCTTAACATCATCAGGAAATATAGCGGGCATTATTGCACCTCTATTAACTGGCTATATCATAAGTTTAGCAGGAGGAAATGAGTTATTGGGATATAACTTATCGATATTGTTCATGGCCATCCTTGTCCTGGCTTTTGGCATCCTGTTTGCGATATTCGTTAAACCAGCCAAATCAAAAGGGAAACATGAAAATAAAAGTTCGGATAACTATGACCTTAGGTCCTCATAAGCAAGGTAGAACCTGCTTACATTCAATGAAACTAGTGAAATGAAGGAATGCTTTCTAATGGGTGTTTAAAAAAGGAAAAGGAGCGGATGGGAAAATGAATAGAGATGCCGTCATAGTTTCTGCAGTTCGAACAGCAATTGGAAAACAGGGAGGTGCACTTGCATCGGTTCCCGCCCACGCATTTGGAGCAGTAGTGATGAAAGAAGCCATAAAACGGGCGAATGTCGAACCCCGAATTATAGATGATGTAATCATGGGGAATGTGTTAAGCGGAGGTGGAAACATTGCCAGGTTAACGGCGCTGGAAACAGGCCTCTCGATTTCTCTTCCGGGACTGACTGTCGACCGTCAATGCGGCTCGGGAATAAATGCTGTCAACTTGGCTGCACAAGCGATCCGTGCAGGCGAAGGCGATGTCTATATAGCCGGTGGGGTCGAGAGCATGAGCAGGGCGCCATACTTGATGGATCGTCCGGAAAAAGCATACAGTGCAAAGCCGCCGCAGTTCAGAAAATCACGGTTGTCCCCAAAAGAGATTGGCGATCCCCCGATGGGAATCACGGCTGAAAACTTAGCGGAAAAATATGAGGTCAGCAGGGAAGAACAAGATGAATTCGCTCTACAAAGCCAAAAAAAGATGGCCAGAGCAGTGGAAGAGGGCCGTTTCAATGAGCAAATTGCGCCTATTCACATTCCCGTCAGAAAAGGCGACGATATTGAATTTAAATTGGATGAACATCCACGTCCGCAAATAACGAAAGAAGGGCTAGCCAAATTATCACCTGCGTTTTTAGAAGGCGGTTCCGTGACTGCAGGCAATAGTTCGGGATTGAATGATGCCGCCTCGGCCCTGGTCATAATGTCGAGGGAGAAAGCGGTGGAATTGGGGATTAAGCCTTTAGCGACAATAAGGGCACAGGCCGTTGCAGGGGTAGATCCAAATTATATGGGAATAGGACCTGTTCCCGCTATAAGAAAGGTAATGGAGAATTCAGGTCTTTCTTTAAATGAGATGGACATCATTGAAATTAATGAGGCCTTCGCCGCTCAAGTCATTGCTTGCAATAGGGAGCTTGATATGAATCCCGCAAGAGTGAATGTGAACGGGGGAGCCATTGCACATGGACATCCACTGGGGGCGACTGGTGCCATCCTCATTACGAAAGCGGTTTATGAATTGAAGCGTTCTGCCGCAAGGTTTGCTCTTATTACAGCTTGCATTGGAGGCGGGCAGGGAATTGCTACGATCATTGAACGTGAAGCCTGATTTTGTAAGAGTGTGGACTCCAATTTACCACAAAGCAATGAATTCCATTGAATGATTAATTGATAAAGCCCTATATGCCCTATGAAGAAAACTTGTAAATGGCTATTCATGAACAGAACTAAGGAGGAATGAAATGATGACAATCACTTTAACCAAGGAAATGCAGCAAATGAAGGAAATGATCCGTAATTTTGTTGAAAGGGAAGTGGAGCCCTATGCCATACAAATTGAGGAAGAAGATGCAATCCCGGAGCATTTGGTGGAAAAAGCAAAAGACCTTGGCTTATTCGGGATAAGCATTCCAGAACAATACGGTGGAATTGGCTTGAATGCAGTTGGAAAGGCAACCGTATTAGAGCAGTTAGGAAGGACCCATAATGGATTCGTTTCATTAATAAGCGCCCACACCGGGATTGGGAGTACAGGTCTGGTTAAACTTGCATCCGAATATTTGAAAAATAAATATTTGCCTGAAATGGCAGCAGGCACGAAAATTGGCGCCTTTGCTTTATCTGAACCAGGAGCGGGATCTGATGCAACCAATTTGGCAACAACTGCAGAAAAGAAGGGTGATTACTGGGTGATGAACGGGACGAAACATTTCATCACGAATGGGCCGATAGCTGATGTCTATACCGTATTTGCTTTAACGGATAAAGATAAAGGAGCAAAGGGAGGGATTACAGCTTTTTTAGTAGAAAGAGATTTTCCTGGTTTAATTGTCGGCAAAAAGGACAAAAAGATGGGGTTAAGGGGATCATATACTTCACAGGTCATTTTCGAGGATTGTATCATACCTGAAGAAAATGTTATCGGCGAAGTTGGAATGGGATATATCTCTGCCTTGAAAATTTTAGGTGAAGGGCGTGTAGGTTTGGCTGCAAGATCAGTGGGATCAAGCGGTAAATTGATTGAATTATCAGCCAAATACGCAAAAGAGCGCATTCAATTCGGCAAACCAATTGCGGACAACCAAGCGATTCAATGGATGCTTGCTGATATGGCAACCGAAACGGAAGCCGCAAGAGCATTGACGATGATGGCGGCACAAAAGATTGATGAAGGAAAAAAAGTGATAAAGGAAGCATCAATGGCAAAGCTGTTCGCTTCAGACGTTTTTAATCGGGTCGCGGATAAAGCGGTTCAAATTCATGGCGGAATGGGATATATGGCTGAATATCCAGTTGAACGTTTTTATCGGGATGCCCGCATAACGAAGATCTATGAAGGAACGAATGAAATCCAACGTTTAATCATAGCGAGGAATGTCTTGGAAGAGTGTTGAGTGTTTACTGTTTTATTCGGGCAGGTAATCTTGTGCCAATGAATCTGGATTTTCAAGGGGGAGGAACGAAATGGGAGAAGATATCGTAATCGTTAGTGCTGTTCGAACACCGATTGGAAGGTACGGTGGAGCATTTAAAGAGATTAGTTCCGGTCATTTGGCGAGCGTAGCGATCAAAGAAGCGATCAAGCGAGCGAATATTGCAGCAGAACAAGTGGATGAAGTCATTTTCGGGGAGGTTAGGCAAACGACCGAATCCTCGAATGTCGCGAGAGTGGCAGCTCTGCGCTCAGGGATTCCCGAGTCTGCACCGGCTTTTACAGTAAATCGGTTATGTGCATCTGGAATGCAGGCCATCACCTCAGCAGCACAGCAGATAATTTCAGGTCAGGCAAATATAGTCGTTGCCGGCGGTACGGAAAGCATGAGCCGCGCACCGCTTTATTTAAGAAGTGCCCGTTTTGGAGGAGACAGGACCAAGCTAGTGGATTCCAATACAGAAGCTGGACAGCAACCTCAAGAAATTTACGGAAAAAGTTTAGGGATGGGAATCACCGCTGAAAATGTCGCACAACGATACAGCATTTCCAGGGAAGAACAAGATGCTTTTTCAGTGGAAAGTCAACGAAGAGCGGCGCAAGCGATAGAAGAAGGAAAGTTCAAGGATGAGATCGTTCCTGTTCAAGTCTCTGACAGGAAGAGTACGGTTACCATTGAAACGGATGAATATCCACGTCCGGAAACCACAATGGAAAAACTTGCAAGCTTAAAACCCGCATTCAGGGAAAATGGAACCGTCACTGCAGGGAATGCCTGTGGCCGTAATGACGGGGCTGCTGCATTGGTATTAATGAAGGAGAGTGAAGCGAAACGGTTACAAATACAACCAATCGCTAAGATTGTCGATTGGGCGACCGCGGGAGTTTCTCCAGAAGTGATGGGAATTGGTCCAGTACCAGCCGTCGGAAAACTTATGGAGCGCACCGGGAAAAAAGTAGAGGAAATTGGGCTTTTCGAATTAAATGAAGCGTTCGCTTCACAGGCATTGGCAGTAATCCGGGATTTATCGCTAGATGAAAACAAAGTTAATGTAAATGGGGGAGCGATCGCTCTTGGACACCCAGTCGGATCGACGGGCGCCCGGATCGTGACAACGCTAATTCATGAACTGATTCGCAGGAAAGAAAGATTTGGTGTTGCTACACTTTGTGTTGGCGGCGGACAGGGAATGGCTATCATGATCGAAGCGGTATAGGCCAACGATTAAGGAGTGGAAACCCCATACGTTTCTGCTCCTTTCCGTATATAAGTTGAATCGCGCCAAAGTGAGGGGGAGGAAGATTGCCTGTTGAAGTGGAAGATATTCGGAATCAATTCGAAAGTAGTGCATTCTTTTCACATATAGGATTTGAAATCATTCGGTTTGAAGAAGGGAATGTTACGATAAAGTTGAACATAGAAGAACATCTGCTTAATGTTAATGGAACACTGCACGGGGGCATTCATGCTACCATGCTCGATACCATTCTAGGAATGGTGACCCGTTCCGTTACCAAATCCAAAGTCGTTACGACAAGCTTAACTGTACATTATTTAGCCAGCATATCGAGCGGGGAATTATTTGCGGAAGCAAAAGTCCTTCAAAAAGGATACAAAATTGCCTTTACTGAAGGAGAAATAAAAGATATTGAAGGCAACACAATTGCAAAGGGAACAGGGATTTTTAAAATCATTCGAGATAAATGAGGCAAGTTTGATCAAGTTGGCTGACAAATGACTATGCTCCATCTTAATTGAAAAAAATGAGGTGTGAAAAAAATTGACCAGAACTTGGCATGGATTTTATCCGAAAGAAACCCCTGCTGAAATTGACATTCCTGTATTGTCATTATATGGACTACTTGAACGTTCAGCCCGACTTTATCCAACCTGCAAAGCTGTAATAGATGGGGATCGGGAAATGACATATATGGAATTAAAGGATGCCTCAGATCGTTTTGCTGTGAATTTAGACAACCGTGGATTTCAAAAAGACGATCGTATAGCAATCATGCTGCCAAATTGTCTAGAATATATCATTGCCTATTATGCCATTCATCGTTTGGGAGGTGTGGTCGTTCAAGTGAACCCACTGTATCAGACGAGTGAATTGGATTATATATTACGCGATTCCGAAGCCAATTGGTTCATTGGGCGTAAGGAACAACGGGAAAAGTTAGTGCTAACAAGTTTTGCTGATAGGTTAATGTTCATATCTGCCGAACAATTAATGGAATCTGGAACGGATATATCAAGGAAAGATTATGAACTTCCTGCTCGGGACATCGATCCGAAGGAAGCTGTGGCTGTACTTCAATATACTGGGGGGACTACAGGGAAATCAAAAGGGGTCATGCTCACGCATTTTAATTTGATCTCGAATGTTTATCAAGACTTTGCCTTTACGGCAAATGCCCTTCAACTCCAAAGGCCTGGTGAACGGATGCTTGGATTGACCCCATTATTCCATGTATTTGGTAATGGACGATTGAATAGTGCCATATATGCCGGATCGACTTTTATCACATTAGAGAAATTTGAAATAAACAAGGTGGTGGATTTGATTCGAACACATCGGCCAACCATTTTTCCAGGTGTCCCTACCATGTATATTGCTTTACTGAATCATCCGGATTTAACGGCGGACGATTTAAGCTGCTTTAAGTACTGCAGCTGTGGTTCAGCCCCGCTCCCGATAGAAATCATCCATCAGTTCGAAAAAAAATTACGGGTCACGATATTAGAAGGATTTGGAATGTCGGAAACTTCACCCACTACCCACCGCAATCCAGTCATAGGGCAGAAAAAGCCAGGAAGTATCGGAATTCCATACCCAAATACTGACGCTAAAATCGTTGACCTGAAAACAGGCATTGATGAATTGACAGCAGGTGAAAGAGGCGAACTGATCATTAAAGGTCCGCAAGTAATGAAGGGATATTGGAAAAATTCAGAGGAAACGGCAACGGCTTTGCGGGATGGATGGCTTTATACTGGGGATATCGCGACGATGGATGAAGAAGGATATTTTTATATCGTAGGCAGGAAGAAAGATATGATCATTGCAAGTGGTTATAATGTTTATCCAATCGAAGTTGAAGATATTATATATCAGCATCCAGCCGTAAAAGAGACATGTGTATATGGGGTTCCGGATTCATACCGTGGGGAAACGGTAAAAGCGGCCATTGTCTTAAAGAAAGGAAAGTCAGTTCCGGAGCAAGAAATCAGGGAGTTTTGCGTGCAACGATTGGCCAGATACAAAGTGCCGCGAAGTTTTGAGTTCAGGGAGAAACTGCCAAAATCAGCTGTAGGGAAAATATTGCGCAGAATATTAATGGAGGAAGTGACACAGAGCCCTACTGTCGGGGAGAGTTAAGCATTTCATTTATCTTTAGGGAACTCATATGAAACCCTAAATAAGTGAAACCTTTATTCGAGGTTCCACTTATTTAAGGTTTTCCATCATTTTTTTATAGACTATAAAACTACTTTCCTTTTAGGGGAATCTCAAATGAAGTCCCCTCCACCAATAATTCATGAGACTCACCATCCGCAATATCATCGGTAGTGAATGCAAATGAATCGAGCCGTTCGAAGTTTTCCTCGGGATCAACCAAAAGGCCAATTGTGCCATTTCTTTTTTCTCCTGGTTGGTAATCTGATCGGCTTACTTTTTTTGTCCCCATAAATGTATCCCCGGAATGGATGAAATTTTTAGAAGGTACATCATATGTAAGATCATCATTGAAAGTAACATTTTCCATGCTGAAGAACTGAAGTTCCTTCGTATCTTTATTTTCCACGGAATAAGTTATCTCTAGATAGGAAACCTTTTCATCAATATCCGTTTTAGACAACGCAGCCCGTTGATCGATTTCCTCCATGGATAAATTCTCTTTATAATATATCGAATAGGCCTCTTCAAAACTCAATCCCGTATAGGACTTGAGCTCCTCCTTTGCTTCATCTGTGAGTGAAGACAATTGAATCCTGCGGATATCCTTGATTGTGATGACCATTGGTGCCAATTCAAATGACTCATTAATGGACTTCGTTTCTAGTAATGTGAATGTTCCCCAATTTTTTTGGCGGACCTTATCGCCGACTTGTTCTAGATGGATCCCGCCATATTCCTGCACCTCAGGAATTTTGGTCTCCTTGGCTTCCGCATTTTTTCCTTTTTCCTTTTTCTCGCTCTCGAAATAATTGAAGGCAATTACACCTAATAAAATAAGCAATAATCCAACAATTGCAGAGATGATCCACCGTTTATGGATAATTCATCACTCCTTATCTTAAACCATTGATGTCATAAACTATAATATACCATTTTTTCGCAAATGGCTGATTGGGTAACTGAAGAAATTAAAAGGCATGAGCCTGGTAGACTTCCGGGTACATGCA
This sequence comes from Peribacillus simplex, assembly GCF_900156045.1. GTDB lineage: Bacteria > Bacillota > Bacilli > Bacillales > DSM-1321 > Peribacillus > Peribacillus simplex_D. Next base: position 388,512 of record NZ_FTMX01000004.1, read on the forward strand.
CTCAACGCTGTGCTTATTTAAATAAAGTGTTTACCTTTTATAATTGGCAATCAATTTGTTGAAACGGTTGGGTCTCATACTTCATTGAATAAAAAACAAGCAAAGGAGCTTGCCATCGATTCGATGCAAAATGTCAATCTACCAAATCCCGCGAATCTATTAAAAAGCTATCCTTTTCAACTGTATGAACATAAAAGCCGATGATGAATTGGACAAATAAAGAACTGCTTTACAAAATCTTAACATTGGATTAATGTGGGATTTATATTGAGTGATTATGATTAAACCGTAACAAACAGTAATAAACATTAATAATTCCACATTAAATGGAGGCACTTTTTATGAATTACACATTCAAGAAGAATTGTTACAAGTCTATTCAAGCTGTGATGTTAGGAGTGAGTGTACTAGGATTAGCTGCTTGTGGAGCTACTAATGAGGAGGCTGCTCCAGTTATTAAGGATCCAAGTTCGTTAACCCTGAAAGAAATTGAAACAAAGGCAAAAGAAGAGGGGACAATTAATAGTGTCGGTATGCCTGATTCATGGGCTAACTGGGGAGAAACGTGGAATGAAGTGATGAAAAAATATACGTTGGAACACAATGATACAGATTTATCCAGTGCCGAAGAGATTGCCAAAATGGAATCGGAAGGAGAGAATGCAACAGCTGATATCGGCGATGTAGGGGTTTCCTTTGGGCCCATCGCGGAACAAAAAGAATTAACGATGCCATATAAAACTTCCTATTGGGACGAGGTACCTGACTGGGCAAAAGATGACAATGGAGATTGGGTTGTTGGCTACCAAGGAACGATTGCATTCTTAACTAATAAAGAATTAGTAGATAACCCGCCAAAATCATGGGATGACATATTAAAAGGAGATTATAAAGTAACAGTTGGAGATGTTCAGCGTGGTACACAGAACCAAATGGCTGTTCTTGCTGCCGCTAAGGCTTACGGCGGTGATGAAACAAATCTCCAACCAGGAATTGACTTTTTTGCTAAGCTTGCCAAGCAAGGCCGCCTTAGCTTAACTGATGCCAAGCCGGCTAACATCGAAAAAGGGGAAGTGGAAGTTGCCCTTGTTTGGGATTTCAATGCTCTTGGTTACGCTGACCAAATTAACCGTGATCAATTTGATGTCTCGATTCCAAGTGAAGGTTCAGTCGTAAGCGGCTACGCAACTATTATTAACAAAAATGCAAAGCATCCGCATGCGGCGATGGCAACTAGAGAATATATCTTAAGCGATGAAGGACAAATTAACTTAGCTAAAGGATTTGCCCGTCCAATTCGCGATGTAGAACTACCGAAAGAAGTAGCTGAAAAAATGGTTCCAGAAGAACAGTACAAAAATGCAAAACCAATTGAAGATTACAAAGCTTGGGAAGAAACGGCTAAAAATTTACCGCAGCTTTGGCAAGAAGAGGTGTTAGTCCATGTCAAATAAAGTAATAGCAATTGTAGTTGATGGTATGAGATATGATAAAGCATGTGAGACACTTGGATTTATTCAACATTTAGTTGAAACAAATCAGGCAGCACTTTACAAAGTAAAGTCGGAACTCCCAAGTCTTTCCCGTCCATTATATGAAGTGTTACTAACGGGTACACCGGCATCAGTGAACGGAATTACGTCCAATCAAGCTGTTCGCTTATCTACTGAGAAAAGTCTCTTTCATCTTACGAAAGAGAACGGCTTAAGAAACGGAACAGTATCTTATTACTGGGTAAGCGAACTTTATAATCGCGCGCCATTCCATTTTATTGAAGATCGTGAGCAAGAGGATGAGTCTAAGCCAATTCAATATGGGAAATTTTATTGGGATGATGACTATCCAGACAGTCATGTGTTAATGGATGCAGAAGCTTTGCGCAGAAAGCATGACCCACACTTTTTATATATTCATCCGCTCGGTGTAGATGTAAAAGGAGAAATGTTCGGTTCGGAATCGAAAGAATATCGTGAACAAATCTTGAAAATGGGAAGCTTGTTGGCACAACTTTTACCAATTTGGATCAAAGAAGGTTACCACATTTTAATTACATCTGATCATGGCATGAGTGAATATGGCAACCATGGCGGCATAACTGATGGTGAGCGTGATGTACCGCTCTTTATCATGAGTCCAAAAGTTGAGCCTGGCGTTTACAGTGAAGTGGTTCCGCAATTAGCTTTTGCACCGCTCGTTTGTGAACTTTTAAATATAGAGCCGTCTAATAAAATGATTTCCTATCAATTTCCAGGTTTGAAAGAAAAAAATACCCTTTAAAGTAGATACAATATTTCAAAATAAAATGAAGAATAAAGGTTGACGGGAATTGGTTTACCGAACTTACTGTTAAACCAATTCCCAAATTGTTAGAGAACAAAGAGGAGCGAGAAGTCTTGCGAAAAATAAAAAAACAAAAAATTTACTTATTAGCTCTTTTACTGCCATTTATTTTGTTTGTGATTGGATTTGAATTAGGACCATTAGTAGCAATGATTAAAAATAGTTTTTATGCTGACGATGGAATTCAAGTTACGATCGATCAATATCTCACCATATTTAAAAGTGAATTTTACTTGCAAGCCATTCAAAATAGCCTTGTCATTTCTTTATTTTCCGCTGTAACTTCTGTGATTATAGCGGTCATTGCAGCCTATTCGATTACAAAGTTCTCACAAAAAATACAAAATCGCTTACTGATGATTGCCAATATGACGTCGAACTTTGAGGGGATTCCCCTTTCATTTTCATTTATTATTTTGCTTGGAAACAATGGGTTGTTTACGTTGCTTTTTTCAAAGATTGGTGGGGATGTGTTTGCGGATTTTAATTTATATTCATGGACAGGCCTCATTCTTGTTTATATATATTTTCAAATTCCGCTTGCTATTATGCTGATCTACCCGTCTTATCAAGGAATTAAGAAACAATGGAAAGAAGCTTCTTCATTATTAGGAGGATCAACATTATCATTTTGGCTTCACATTGGGATTCCAGTTCTTTTACCTAGTATCGTAGGTACATTCAGCATTTTGTTTGCTAATTCGATGGGAGCTTACGCTACAGCCTATGCATTAGTAGGCAGCAACTATAACTTATTGTCATTGCAAATTGCCTCACTAGTTGCAAGTGACGTTGCATTAAAGCCGCAGCTAGGCAGTGCGATGGGAGTACTTCTAGCAGCGACAATGATAGGGGCGATGTGGTTCAATGAACGAATGATGCGCCGCATTAGGAGGGATTTACGATGAAACCTTCATTGACTTTTCATAAAGTGATTATTGGGTTACTCGTCATGTATTTATTAATTCCGCTTGTAGGAACATTTTTATTCTCGATTGCCGGAAAATGGGATCATACCATTTTACCTGAGAGTTATACAATGAAATGGTATATTGAATTATTTCAAGATGAACGGTTTTATGATGCTTTTCGACGAACGCTGTTTTTAATTGTCATGTCTGTAGGTCTTAGTGTTGTTATTATGCTTCCGACCATTTTTATCATCACGGTATATTTCAGTAAATGGGAAGGATTACTTCAAGCAGCAGCCATGCTTCCTTATGGAATTCCTCCCATTGTTGGAGCTGTAGGATTAATAAAGGTATATTCAGATGGACCGATTCACATTGCCGGAACACCTTGGATTTTAATCGGTGCTTATTTCATAACGATTCTGCCATTTATGTATCAAGGTATACGTAGCAGTCTTCGTACGATTAATGCCGTGCAGCTTGTTGATGCAGCTGAATTACTCGGTGCCACAAAATTCCAGGCGTTTCGCACAGTGGTGTTTCCAAATATTATATCTGGTATTTTAGTGTCTACCTTATTATCAGTCGCTCTTTTATTTAGTGAATTTGCTTTTGCCAATTTGCTTGTCGGGGGCCGATTTGAAACCATTCAAATTTATCTTGCCGACAAACTAAACAGCAGTGGTCACTTAACAAGTGCAATTGTCATTACTTATTATTCACTGATTTTACTTTTAACGGGGTCTGTATTAAAACTTACGTTTAGAAACGAAAAAAATCGTGTCGTGTCAAATAAGAAGCGTATTCTTTTATTTTTTAAAAAACAATACTGTAATAAAAATACCGCTATAGAAGGTGAAAAATAATGGGCTATGTAACCATCGATCAAGTGACTAAGGGGTATGAAAATCAAGTCGTTCTAGATGACATTTCTTTAACATTAAAAAAAGGGGAATTTGCTACACTTCTTGGGCAAAGTGGATGCGGAAAAAGTACATTGTTACGTTCCATTGCGGGGCTTGAAGGTGTTGATATAGGTAGAATCTTAATTGAAGGAAAAGATATAACTCATTTATCACCGCGTCAGCGTGAGGTTGGTATGGTATTTCAGTCTTATGCGCTTTTCCCGAATATGACCGTTTTTGATAATATAGCATACGGCCTTAAAATGAAGAAGGTGAAAAATGTTAAATCAAGAGTGAAAAAGATGATTGATATGGTTGATTTAATAGGAAAAGAAGATTCATATCCTCATCAGTTATCTGGAGGGCAACAGCAGAGGGTTGCTCTTGCCCGTGCGCTTGTCATGGAGCCAAAAGTTCTGCTTTTGGATGAGCCGTTAAGCGCATTGGATGCTAAAATTAGAAAAAGTTTGCAAAAAGAATTAAAGAGAATACAGAAAGAATTAGATATTACAACAATTTTTGTTACTCATGATCAGGAAGAAGCAATGACGATGTCTGATCGGATTTTTGTCATGAATAAAGGAAAAGTTGTACAATCCGGTTCTCCATCAGAAATTTATACGTCTCCAGTCAATACATTTGTTGCAAAATTCATCGGAAATTATAATGTTTGTAAAATGGAAGTTTTCCATCATCTTGTTCGCAGCAAAGAATTAATAGGGAATGAAGTCGCCATTCGTCCTGAAGTTTTACAATTAGTTTCTGTTGGTGTGGATGGCTTGGATATACAAGAGAACTGGGGAATTAAAGGGTTTATTAAAGATGTTTCTATGACCGGGAATGTTTTAAGATATGAAGTGGAAACAGAGGAGTCCGCGTTCCTTGTAGATTATCTTCACCACCGAGGGAAAACGTTTGAACTAGGAGAACGCGTTCAAATTCTTGTACCGAAGAAAGAATGCATTATTTTATAAATTCTTAATGATCACGGGGGGGAGAAATATGTCTGTTTTGCCAGAAGAAAGAAAGAATGAAATTTTAAAAGAACTTAACAAAATGGGAAAAGTAAAAGTTATGGAATTAGTTGATCAATTTAATGTTTCAGAGGAAACGATTCGACGCGATTTGATGATGTTAGAGGAAAAAGGACTTTTAAAGAGGGTTTACGGTGGAGCGATTAAAACAGTTTTTGAATTTGAGGAGCCTCCATTTACACAGCGTACAACGGTGAATCAAGAAGCGAAAATCCAGGTTGGGAAAAAAGCAGTGGAACTCGTTTCTAACGGAGATGTGATTGCCATTGATGTAGGGACAACCATGCTTGAATTTGCGCAGTGCATTGAAAATAAAAAAGACATTACGGTTTTAACCAATTCTCTTCCTGTGTCGTCCGTGTTAACCGAATTGCTCAATGAAAATAAGTTTACAGGACAAATTCTATTACTAGGAGGACAAATTGATCCTAAGCATCAATCTATAAGTGGCGGTCTCACTGAACAAATGTTAAATCAATTTAATATTGATAAAGCGTTCATTTCAGCTGGTGGTGTTACCATTCAAAATGGGGTTAGTAATTATCATTTACATGAAACATTAGTTTCACGCAAGATGGTCGAGGTATCAAAGCAAGTTATTTTGCTAACGGATTACTCTAAAATTGGTGTCGACACATTTAGTAAAGTTTGTCCTCTAGAAAAAGTCGATGTGATTGTCTGCGAGCAACCATTTCCAGAGGAATGGAGAAATCATTCAAAATTAGAGGAAGTCAATTGGATTCAAGCATAGCTGATAATGGGACATATCGATGGAAGAGGGGGTACTCTCTTTTTTAATTCGATTTTTGTTGATAGCAGATAAAAAAAGCTAGAAAGAGAATCTAATAGATAGAATGAGAAAAGGAGCCATTAGCATGAGTTTCATTGCGATAGATTTAGACGGAACATTATTAAACGACGAGAATGAAATTAGTGAAGAGAATATAAAGGCGATTCAATATGCCCAAGATAGAGGCTTTGAAGTAGTCATTTCAACAGGACGGGCTTATTTTGACGTTCAAACAATTTGTGAAAAAGCAGGGATTTCCCCATTTGTAATCGGGACAAATGGTGCAACCACTCATTCCAAAAGCGGAAAGTGCATTTCTTCTATTACGATAACTAAAGATCTTGTCGAATCAATTCTCAAATGGTTAGATGAAAGGAATTATTATTACGAAGTGTTTACTGATAAAGCCATTTATACTCTTAAAAAGGGTAGAGAACATTTCCAAAATGAGATTAAAAGTTTGAAGAACGCAGATTTGAATGCAGATATGAAAGAATTAGTTGAAGTAGCGGAAAGGCAATTTGACCAGTTTGGATATGTATTAGTCGAAAGCTATCATGATATCTTAAAACAGGAGGAAGAATTCTATAACATATTGGCATGTTCTTTTGATAAAAAAAAATTAGCGGAAGCATGGAACAAATTCAAACAGTTTGATGAGCTGATGGTTGTTTCATCTGCTGATCACAACATTGAAATTACTAGTAAAAGGGCTTCAAAAGGAATGGCTCTTGAAAAATTGGCTTTTTTAATGAATGGCTCCTTAGATCAGGCTATGGCAATCGGGGACAGCAACAATGATTTATCCATGTTCGAGAAAGTTGAATACAGCGTAGCGATGGGAAATGCGAAAGATGTCATAAAAGCTGTTTGTACAACGACAACCCTTAAAAATGATGAGAATGGGGTAGCTTATGCGATTTATCGATATATGGAGAACTTCGTGGTTCCAAAATAAGTGTCAATGCCGAAGGAGAGAGCGATAAAATGGCATGGATATATATCATAATGGCAGGACTTTTGGAAATCGTCTGGGTGATCGGTCTTAAATATTCACACGGATTCACCAAAATTATACCTAGTATAGTAACGGTAGTTGTAATAATCTTTAGTTTCTTTTTACTTTCAAAAGCTTTACATTCCATTCCCTTAGGAACTGGTTACGCCATTTTTACTGGAATCGGAACGGTGGGAACGGTAGTAACTGGAATGATTTTTTTGGGAGAGACCATTAATCCACTGAAAGTATTTTTTATGGTTTTAATGATATTGGGGATAATTGGAATAAAAATCAATCCAGCCCAACCTGAACATTAAAGGAAGTGAAAGGATTTATACAAGGTTAGGGGATGATTCAATGGCTTGGTTTTTTCTTCTTATTGCCGGAGTTGCCGAGATTGGCAGTGTTATAAGCCTGAAACGTGCAAACGGGTTTAAAAAATTGCTTCCCTCTGTAGCTTGTCTTTTTTTGGGGAGTTTAAGCTTTTATTTTCTTTCTTTGTCATTAAATTCCATACCGGTGGGGACTGCCTATGCAATATGGACCAGTATCGGCTCTGTTGGAAGTGTTTTAGCAGGAATGATCTTCTTTAATGAACCTAGAAGTTTAAGATTAACCCTATTTATTATGTGTATTATTGCAGGGGCTGTAGGTATTAAAATGACTTCTGGACATTAAGGGCAGGATTTTAAAATGGAAATAAGTAGAGAAAGGTATTACCTATGGAGGAGAGCGAGATGAAACTATTCAAGATTTAAGAATGCTGCATTCTGATCTGACCGTTTACAACTGTCATAATCTCTGCTTCAATTTTTGAATCATTCAACGTAATGGTGCGATACTTCAATAACGAAGTGTCGCTTTTTTTTGACCTTCCGCTAAAGTCGTACCCGACCTAAAAATAGCTGACTCTTTCCTTCGTCGATGAATCGCTTTCATAGCTTCCCTTATCTTGTGCAAATCTGGACCTCGCGTATAGTACGTTCCGGATCCTCGAGACAATCGTTCCTCGAACATCTTGGTTCTTTTGAATTCTCCTTTTTGAACACTTACTTAAAGAGAATAATGAATTTTTTGTATTTTCAATATTTACAGTCAATATTTGAAATGGTAGTATAACAATATCTATTAAGAATTATCAAATTATAAGGTTTTTTCCAAAAAAATATTTTTTTATTATAATGAAAGTTTTTCTAACTAAAATATTATTATTATAGTTAGAATATTTTGTGTTTATATTTCTTTAGGGGATGAATGATGATGAGTATTAAAAAAATGTCAAGTGCAATAAAGTCAACTGAAATAGTAAAGCAAACAACTGGAATATATGAAGAAGCTGTGAGATTAAGAAGAATGATCCATGAAAATCCTGAACTTGGATTTGAAGAGCATAAAACGGCTGAAATTATTGCGAATTATTTAAAAGAGCTTGGAATCGAAGTGACATCCGGAGTGGCTAAGACAGGGGTTGTGGGTATTCTTCGTGGAGATAAAGAGGGGCCTGTGCTTGCTTTACGGGCTGATATTGATGCCTTACCTATTCAGGAGAAAACGGATGTAAGCTACAAATCTAAAAATCCTGGGGTAATGCATGCTTGCGGACATGATATGCATACCGCAATGTTACTATCTGCCGCTAATGTTTTATCTCAAAATAAGCATCATATTGCGGGTACAATTAAATTCATTTTTCAACCTGCTGAGGAGATGAAGGGCGGAGGAATCATGATGGTTGAAGAAGGTGTATTGAGCAACCCTCCCGTTGACCATGCTTTTGCTTTTCATGTTTGGCCTGAATTAGCTACTGGTACTTATGGTTTTAGAAATGGTGCCATAATGGCAAGTATGGATTCTTTCGATGTTGTATTAAAAGGTAAGCAAGGTCACGGGGCAGCACCGCATCAAGGAGTAGATGCTATTGTGGGTGCTGCTCATGTTGTAACAGCTCTGCAAACAATTGTTAGCCGAGAAACAGATCCAGTAGATTCCGTTGTTATTACAATCGGAACAATTGAAGCAGGGGATGGCTATAATATTATTCCTGAAAAAGCTAGTTTTAAAGGAACTGTACGAACACTTAATGCGAACACACGTAAGGAAGTGGCTGCAAGTATTCAACGAATTATCGAAGGTGTGGCCTCCGCACTTAAATTAGAAGTTGAAATAAACTATAACTTTACAGTGGGGTATCCTGTTACAATGAATGATCCAAAATTTAATGAACATGTTGCTGCTATTGCTACTGATTTATTTGGAGAAAACTCAGTGCAGTGGTTGTCTAAACCAAGTATGGCAAGTGAAGATTTTGCTTTCTATTTAGAAAAAGTCCCGGGTACATTTGTCTTCTTGGGAGTAGGAGAAAACCCTGAGGATCCGATGAAGCTGCATAGTGACGTATTCTTACCTGATGAAAAAGCTATGATTCAAGGGATTTCCCTTATCGTAGGACTAGCTATGAATACTACTGAAAAAATTCAATAAGTTAAAAAATGATAAGCAAAAATAGTTTGTAGAAAAGGAGTGTAATAAAGTGCAAGAAAATTCTCTGCGTAATTGGAAAATTCATTTATTTGTTTTGATATTAGTCTGTGTTACAGAATTTATTGGCGTCAAAACGTTTAACATTGGGATTGGAGCCATTGCATTATTTCCAATGTTGTATGCATTAATTATCGGAGCCATTATTAGTCTACCTTCTTTAAAAATTTTAAAAATGAAGGAAATGAATGTAGCGGCCAATATTTTAGGAATTTCATTCATGCTTTTTGTAGCCAAATTGGGAATGTTAATGGGGCCTTCATTGCCGAAGATATTTGATGCTGGGATTTCTTTAGGATTACAAGAAGTGGGACATTTCGCAGGGACAATCCTATTAGGTTTACCGATTGCTTTATTACTTGGAATGAAAAGAGAAGCAGTCGGTGCTACTTTTTCAATCGATAGAGAACCTAACTTAGCCATTATTGCTGAGAAATATGGCTCGGATTCACCTGAAGGACGGGGAGCGCTGGGCGTATACGTTTGTGGAACTTTGTTTGGGGCTTTATATCTGTCAGTGTTAGCCAGTTTTTTGGCTCAAACTGGTTGGTTTCATCCAATTTCACTAGCCATGGGTGCGGGTGTTGGTTCAGGTAGTATGATGGCTGCCATGTCAGGGGCATTAGCTGTTATCTTCCCAGAATCCGCAAAGGATATCGCAGTTTTTGCTGGTGCTGCTAACTTAATTACAACAATTTTAGGAACGTATATTTGTGTATTCTTTTCTCTTCCTTTTACAAACTATTTATACAAAAAATTTGAGCCTATTTTAGGGCGAAAGTCAAAAAAAGATCAAATCAAAAATATTGAAGCATAGGGCATAAAGGGGAGATTTTATATGAAAGATAAAATATTGACTTTTATAATTATCGGTATAATAGCTATTATGGGAAATTGGATTGGATACAATGTTTCACCAATTGACGCATTACCAGGTATGATGATCATTGTTGCTGTAACGATATTAGGGTTCTTTTTCGCAAAAATCTCCCCTATTAAACTACCAATTGTTGTTTGGGTTTCTATGTTAGCCTTATTGGTTACAACTCCGATTTTTCCAGGAAACGCATCAATCATAAAAATAACAGAACAAGTTAATTTTATGGCCTTGGCAACACCTATTTTGGCTTATGCTGGCCTTTCTTTCGGGAAAGATTTGAAAGAATTTAAAAAATTGGGATGGCGTATAGTAGTTATATCTCTAGTTGTATATACAGGAACATTTTTGCTATCAACTCTAGTTGCAGAAATTGGGTTTAGATTAACTGGTAAATTCCATTAAGTTTTTGTGATCAAGCTATTCGTATTTAACTTAAAACCAAGGAAACGAAAAATCGAAATATGGCGATTAGAGAACGAATTTTGAAGTGCCTACACTGCATGAAGTGTAAAAAGAGCCACACAGTTTCACTTTCACTTTCACTTTAATAGCTTTATAAAATGTCCGATTCCAATATTAGGAATCGGGCATTTTTTATGCAAGGAAAGCATCAATTTCCCCAGTAAGAACCGAACTATTAGGTTCTTGGGGTTAGCATCTTATTTCCAATGGATATGAGATATGATTAGCAAAATATCCTACTCAATATATAGCCTTTTATACTCTTTAGCATTGTAGCAGCCAGAGGATTGCCTTCCTTTAGTTATTACAATGTCTGTTTCATATAATGAAGCAACTTATAAACAGTTAGAAGGAAAGGAAACAATAAATATCTCATGAACTAGATAAATTAGAAGTATTTTTATTTAGTGGTCTATTGCAATTTAAGGAATATATTGATTTGACTATGGAAGGATTGTTAAGGATTGAGAAGCCTATTATGGAGAGTTAGATGAAAAGTGCTAATTATATGTAAAGAAATGTATCTACACATCTTAGAAGTGTAAATGATATTAGGTCAAGATAAGAAGAGATTCATAATGAAATCCTATCCTTATTAGAGATTCAAGAATGCTGATACCCTAAATGCAAAAGAGAAATAATCAACCATATATTAGATTGATTATTTCTCAAATTAATAATGATCAAAGTTATTCTTCTAAGAATAACCTTACACCGAATACTAATGTACTGTACCCGTAATACCTTCTATGGCTCTATTAACACACTCTCTTTTTAAGAACATTCTTAGCTGTCGTATTAGTACGATATAGAGTAAGTACCAAATACTTGTAAGTACTGTAAAAGTCAGTCCAAATAAAAGAAACTGGAAAAAATGACTTTGATTATCTAAAATAAATTGAGGTAAGAAGCTCAGAAAATTGAAAATTTTATTGATTTATTTTCGCTAACAAATGTTGAACCTAAAAGCAATATACCACCAAGCATTTGAACAAATGTCATTTGCTCTTGCAAGATAAGAGCAGAAATCAGTATCGCTACAAATGGATCTATATAGCTTAGCATAGCAATACTTTGTCCTTTTAACTTTTGCATACCTGAAAAAAATAACCAAAATCCAATACCAGTGTTAACAATACCTAATAGTATTATAAAGGGAATGGATGATCTGGATACTTCCAAGATACTAAATCCCTCAGTAATAAGCACATATGGTAATAGCAGCAAAGCAGTTGTTCCAAGTTGGATCATGGTAATCTCTAACTTGGCCATGTTTTGAATGAATTTATTTAATAACATTAATGCAGCGTAAAATGCAGCTGCAACTAATCCAAAAAAGATCCCTAGCAGATCACCTTTTCCAGATGCACTTATGCCATTTCCAACAATCAATAACATTCCTAATATCGCAACACCAATACAAACAATCTTTTTGATAGGTAATTGTTCCTTAAGGATAATTGGTGAGAGAATCATGACAAACACAGGTGCAAAGTAATACCCTAATGTTGCGTTAGTGATTGTTGTATAATCGTAAGATTGATAAAGAAAAATCCAATTCCCTCCTAATGTAATACCAGAAAGAAATAGGATGGAAGCATTAGTTTTCAATAATTTCCACGAAATGGATTTTTTCATCATAAAAAATACGAACATTAAAAATAGACATCCGATTGAACTACTTAGTAAAGCTGTTTCACTCGAAGATAAATCAATGTATCTTTGCACTAAACCAATCGTACCAAAGATTATCATTGATAATATAAACTGAATGTTAGATTTCATCGTTTACTCCTTCGAATCTGCGAAACAGCTTATATTTCGCAGATTCTTAATCTGTTTTTAATATAAGCTTATTCAGTACTAATATAACAAATCGAGTAAACGGTGGTGGCGGTGATGTTGAAAATGGCTTCCAAGTGTTTAAGTATGTATTTGATAATGGCATCATAATTCCCCCTATTTTTTCTATTAATAGATTTTGAAAGTGACAAGTTAAGCATTCCTTCATATAGAGCTGCAAAGACAGAAGCTAGGTTGCCTTGTCATTGCGTAAGAAGATGTTGTTCTGTCTTCAATTCATGATGTAAGACCTCACCAATACGTTTTATACCTTCCCTAATTTGTTCTTTCGTTGTATTCGAGTAATTTAGCCGTAATGTGTTCTTTTGTGTACCATTTGGAAAAAATGGAATACCAGGAACAATGGCTACATTATTTTTCAAGCACTCCACAAAGATTTTACTTGAATCAACAGAAGCAGGAAGCTCCACCCAAATAAATAACCCGCCTTCCGGCTTGCTGTAGGAGATATTTTTAGGGAGAAATTGATCGATGCAGGCAATCATCGTTATGCATCTTTCTTTGTATACGGCTTTAATTTTTTCAATATGAGCCTCTATATCATAAAGTTCCATATACTTAGCGGTGATCCGCTGTGCAAAGCTGTCAGAGTGTAAGTCTGCTGTCTGCTTAAATGCTACGTATTTTTCAATAAATACTTCATCCGCACAAATCCAGCCAAGCCGAAGTCCCGGTGTGAAGATTTTCGAAAAGGTGCTCAGATAAATGACCCGGCCTTCTGTATCAAAATGTTTTACTGGCGGAAGGGTAGTTCCAGAAAACCGGATAGCTCCGTACGGATTATCTTCCAAAATCAAAACATCATACTGGCTGGCGAGCTCGATCATTCTTTTTCTTCTTTCAAGCTTGAGCGTTCGGCCTGTCGGGTTTTGAAAATCGGGAATGGTATAAATGAATTTTGCCTGGGGATTCTCCTGAAGCTTTTTCTCCAGCGCTTCCATCATCATGCCGTCTTCATCCATCTCTACTTCTACAAAGTTGGCATTGTATGCTTTAAAGGCATTGACCGCAGCCAGGTATGTGGGGCTTTCGCAAATGATCGTATCCCCTTCGTCAAGAAAGAGCTTTCCTGTCAGGTCAATGGCTTGCTGGGACCCTGATGTAATCACGATTTGCTGTAAATGGGCTTGAATACCGATCGCATCCATCCGCTTAATGATCGCGTTTCTAAGCGGGATATATCCTTCTGTTGTACTGTATTGAAGGGAAGCAGGGCCGTCTTCTTTAAGAACGGCTTCACATGCCACATTCAGTTCCTCTACGGGAAACAGTTCCGGAGCCGGGAGACCTCCTGCAAAAGAAATCACTTCTGGCCGTTCTGTGACCTTTAAGATTTCACGCGTTTCAGACGATTTAACCAAACTAGCTCTCTTTGCAAATTTGTTGTGCATTTCTAAATGCTCCTTTTAATCATATTGTTTAAAAATCATTAGCTGTTTCGAGGCATGATATCCTCCAGTTAAATTTGAATTATCATAACACGCACATAAAAAACCATACAATATTATAATCGTATGGCAAACAATATTTTTTTCACTTTTCAATTATTTTTTTAAGTATAATTAGCGCTTTTTCAAGTTCCTCTTTCGTTTCTGGCGCACAAATCCCCAAACGCACGGCATTTGCCGGTGCGACATTGCCTACCGCAAATCGCCCTCCACTATAAACTTGTACACCTTGTGCTGCAGCTATTCGTTCAAATTGGTCCCCTGTATAATAGTTCGGCAGATGTAACCAGCGAAAAATCCCTGTTTCTCCGCCTAAACAATTATCCTTATCTAAATAATGATTTACCAATTGATTGCGAGCTTTAGTTTCCTCTTTATGAAGTGCAACAATGTTTTCAAGTTGACTCGATACAATTGCTCGTGCTGTTAACTCCGCAAGTAGTGGCGATACGGAAATATTTAAGTTATAAAGAGCTTTTCGAGTGGAATCCAGGAATTTGAAAGGAACTGACACATAAGCAAGACGGAGTCCAGGTGCCATCGATTTCGATAAACTTGCTATATAAATCGAATGCTCAGGTGCATATGTCGCCAAGGCCGGCAATACGTTGTCTTGGGTTAAATGATACATTCCATCTTCAATGATAAATAAATTGTACTTTATGGCAATTTCCGCAATAGCCTTTCGAGTTTCAATGCTCATTGTATACGTCATCGGATTCTGGTAATCCGGAATAATATATAAGCCTTTAATGTTTTCGTTTTTGCATGCATAAAGAAGTGCTTCCGGACTCATTTCATCAGTTTCTGACCGAATCGGGACAAGCTGGATGCCCAGCATCGCGGCAGCTGTCTTTAACCCTGGATATGTATGGTGATCGACACCTATCCGGTCTCCATGCTGACAAAGACCTGCAAGTGTTGCGGTGATGGCATTTTGTCCGCCATTAGCCAGTAAGATATGCTCTCTAGTCGTTTCAACACCGGCATATTTTAATAATTTGACGCCTGCATCTTTTTGCCAAATCGAATCACCTGGCCGGCTGTATCCAAACCATCTCGCACAATCGGATTCTTGTAACATGGATTGCAGTAGGTCATGTAAAGGTCCATATGATACACGATCTGGTAGCATTGCGCCCATTTCAATTAGATGTTTTGGCTTTTCTTCTGAAAGTAAGTATGCGTTCGAAATCGCATCATATGAAACATACGTTCCACTGCCAATGGTTGCACTAATCAATCCTTTTAACTCAGCTAATTTAAAAGATTTTGAGATTGTACTTAGATTCACATCCAAATAGTCTGCTAACTCTCTTTGCGGTGGAAGTTTTGTGCCTGGAACTAATCGTCCCTTTTTAATGTCAGATTCTAACTGCTTAGCTAATGCCTGATAGATCGGTCTATCTTCTCGATTTAATGTCGGCTTCCATGTCATTGGATATTCTTCAAACGAATTAATAGGCACAATCCTCATCCTTTTTTCATACAATTATAAAATTGTATGGCAACAAATTCAAATTATATGGGGGCACAGGCAGCAGGTTTCATATCACCTCTTGTCATGGGCTTTATCATCACCTTTACAGGATCCTACAATGGGGCATTTTGGTTCTTGATCGCATGTTCCGCCATTTCAATAATTGCCGCGCTTTCCATTAAAAAGAATAATCATATGGAGCAACCAAAAGATGTTGACCTATTAGCATAGTATATGAAAAGGCGAGGCATACATGTTAAAAACGAAAACAATATGAAAAAGAAAAAACCCCGGGTTTGGCCTTGAAAACCACCCCCGGGGTTTTTGAATTTATTTAAGAAGACTCAAAAATAAGCAGGTTTCTCTCTTTCCTTACCTTCATTGAAATATTTGTAGTTTTTTCTAGTATCCTCAGCTACAGTACAAGCCGTTATATAATAAAGACATATCATATAACGAAGGGGAAAAATCTTGAAAAACTGAGAACAAGCAATTATTCTTCTATTGTTTTTTCATCCAAGGAACCCCATCTCTCTATTAACAAATTTTATAAAAAGGAGACGTTTAGGGAATGTGGCCATTTGACAATGGTGAGGAAAGGATACATCAGCCGAATAAAAGTACAATGCTGTCCCGGCAAGAGATAAATGCCATTGAGTCCTGGATTTCTCAAATAGGGATATTCCAATTTTATAAAACAGTTGGACAAAAAATGTCTGCTGCCAGAAAAACGCTAAAGTTAAAGTATAAAATCATTGGGCATGGATTTAACCGGGTCGTCTATGATTTAAATAATGGCTATATATTAAAAGTGGCATTTTCAGAAGTTGGTTTAATAAGCAATGCAAATGAAGCCTATTTATATAATAACTGTAATGAGGAAGTCAAAAAGTATTTATGTCCGGTTAAGGAGCATGGGACGGGCTGGATTATCATGAAGAAGGTGGACACGAAAGTGCCGTTTGCAATCAAGGAATATACGAAATTGATCAAGTTGGAATTAAAATTCCTGAGGTACGGGATTATACCAATAGATTTGCGTTTAGATAATGTCGGATATAACGAGAAAGATGAAATGGTTGTCATTGATTATGGTCTATTCACCATGGATCTCAAAAGCCCTGTGCTCCGTTGGTTTGTTTGATGATGGGTCTATCCAAAGAAAATATAAAATGGAAATTACAATGAAGTGATTAGGCGAAGCGGTAAATCGTATGGGCCGTTCTTGCCTAAATGAAAGAAGCATGTTACGACGGGCTTTTTGTGCAACATGCTTTTTTATTTGGTTTACAAGATCATAACTGATGACACAACGCTTGCCACTTTTTTATCATTTTGAAATAAATCTGCGAGTACATAAGCAGTTTTTTTTCCGATTCGGTCTACTTTTGCTTCAACTTGTACGTCTCCTAATCTCACTGGTCGATGAAAGGTAGTATGTAAATCAATAGATGCGAAGGATTGCCCGATACTTAATTTAGATGATATCGCATAAGCCATCATTATATCTGCTGCAGAAGTAACAAATCCACCCATTGCTACTCCAATTCCGTTAATAAACTTTTCATCTACTTTCCATACACCTTTCGCAATTCCATCCTGGGCATAATTTGCTTCAATCTGTAACGTTAGATCACAATTCGGAGGTTGTTTCCCTTCTGTTAAAACTTGTAAAAGTTCGTGTCCTTTAAGTGATTTCCCCATTAAATTGCCCCCTTTGAATAAGTTGAAACTACAGAATATTCTAACATATATCATGATGTTAAATGTCAATGAAGTTATTGAGTTTACAAATAAAGTAAATAGGGAGCGGATTTCTGAATCAACTGGAATGTTTTTAAGGGTTTGTAAAATTTGAACGTTATTGGAACGTAGGGTACTCGCTTTCCGCGGGCGGTTCCGGAAGCCTCCTCGGCTTGAGCCTGCGGGGTCTTTCTAGACGCGCTTTTCTAAGCAGGAGTATCGAACACCCGCTCCAATCAACTTGAATGTATTTTTTAGAAAAAAGCTTAAGGGAAAATGGCATTTCTTCGATTTTGTCTACCTTCTTATGGTTTATCTAAATAACCTATGATCTGTTTGAAATTTAAAGTCGTTAATTATCGAAAAAATCAAAAATCTTCTTCTTTTTCTAATTAAATTGTGATAGTGTATAAAACAAAGAAGGATTACCTTCGACATTTTGATAATAAGAAGTATTTAATTCGTCGGAAAGGGGTAATATTTTGGAACATCTTCCTTTTAAATTATTAGTAAAGGAAAAATTTGACCATTTATCGGCAGGTCAAAAAAAAGTTGCGGCTTACCTGATTGAAAATTTGGATGAAGCCGCCTTTAAAACGGCATTTCAAATTGGTCGGGAAGCGGAGGTTAGTGAAACGACGGTCATTCGGTTTTCCTATTCATTAGGATTTGAAGGGTTTAGTAAAATGCAGGCCAGAATTCAAAAACAGCTTCTGCACCAAAATCATATGGACATATCCAATAATGATTCGATTCTCCGCATTGATGACAAGCAAGATCCATTCACCAAAGTGATAGAAAACGAAGTTCATATATTAAGACATCTATTAGATCATACGAACGTTCAGGATATATGGAGAGCAGTCGATGTCTTGATCCAGGCTGACCAAATATTAATTGCGGGGCATCGCATTTCCCATGCCGCCGCCTATTGGTTTTCCTATACGCTAAGTTCGTTAAGGGAAAATGTAAGTTTATGTTCACCAACAGGTGATTTCTATGAAAAGTTTTGTAACCTCACTAACAAGTCTGTGATAGTCGTTTTTTCCTTTCCGAGGTATGCGAATGAAACATTAAAAGTTGCTGAGTGTGCCAAAGAACAAGGAGTTTGTTTAATTTCAGTTACAGACCGCCTTCTGTCACCTGTTGGCCGCATCGCTGATATTGCATTGACAACTGAAGAAAACGCAGAAACCGGAACCAATTCAATCGCTTCCGTCATCAGCTTATTGGACTTGGTTATTGCAGGCATACATCAAAAGGACGAAAAACGGATCCACACTCATCAGCAAAAATTAGAAAGGCTATATTCAAGTTATGAAGTGTTTAATGAATGAGTCTTTAATAAAGTTAAAATTCATGTAAAAGAGGAGGTGCATCATTATGAATCCGATTCAATATATTGATCAGCATCAAGAATCATTGATAAAGTCCTACCATGACCTGCATGCTTTGGCTGAGCCAAGCTGGCAGGAGGAAAAAACGTCTTGCTACATATTAAAATGCCTTAGGAAAGCGGGAATGACCACAAAAACATTTCAAAGCCATCATGGAATCATTGCCGAGATTCCAGGCATCTCAAAAAAGGTTGTGGCATTAAGGGCTGATATGGATGCGCTTGTTCAGGAAGTAGATGGAGTTGTAAAGGCCAATCATTCATGTGGACATGACGCACATAGCACAATGGTTTTATATACGGCATTGGCCATTGCCTCCAGTGGATTCCGGCCTAAACACACTCTCCGATTCATATTTCAGCCTGCGGAAGAAAAAGGAGAAGGCGCTCTTCAAATGATCAATGATGGAGCATTGGAGGATGTTACATATTTATTCGGTGTACATGTAAGACCCAGTACGGAGGTTTCTTATATGAAAGCTTCCCCCGTCATTGTCCATGGCTCTGCCGAAACGATAAGGGGAACAATCAAAGGTGTACAAGCCCATGCATCCCGACCGCAAGATGGAATAAATGTCATCGAGGCAGCAGCTTTACTTATACAAAAATTACAGCAGATTAATCTAGATACCGAAACTTCTTATTCCATCAAAATGACTCAATTTCAAACAAACAACAATGCATCAAACGTTATCCCGGAAACAGCTGTCTTTGCAATTGATGCAAGAGCTCAATCAAATGATGTAATGATTGAATTAAATCGCTTATCAGAGGAAGCTTTTGACCAGACAATGCAACAAACTGAAACATCCATCTCCTGGTCTGCGGAAGAATTCGTCCCAGCTGCGAGTTTGCATGAAAAAGCCATAAAGCTGGCTGAGGCCGCCATTGGAGAAATCCTTGGGACGGAAAATGTCGTTCCGGTCTGCATTTCTCAAGGAGGAGAGGATTTTCACTTTTATACAGCCCAAAATCCTGATATAACAGCAACCATGATAGGGTTAGGCTGCGATTTAACGCCTGGTCTGCACCATCCGGATATGAAGTTTAATTTACAAGCACTTATTTATGGAACGAAAATTTTAATTAACACTGTAATGATGGCGACAGAAGAATAGAATTTTTTCGATAAAAATCTACTGAAGGGGTGTTTTATGGAAAATACCGCACATACATCACAAACCGGGGATCAAACAGCTACTGATGGAAAACAACTGGAGCGCAAACTCAAACCAAGACATCTTTCCATGATTGCAATCGGCGGAACCATTGGAACGGGGCTATTTTTAGCAAGCGGTTCCATTATTCATACTGCGGGTCCCGGAGGAGCTGTAGCTGCCTATATAATTGCCGGAATCATGGTTTACTTCCTGATGACAAGCTTAGCCGAAATGGCTGCTCTCATTCCTATTACAGGCTCTTTTAGTACCTATACATCAAGGTTTGTCGATCCGGCTTTAGGATTTGCGATCGGATGGAACTATTGGTATAACAACGCAATCGTAGTCGCGTTGGAATTGGCGGCTTCCTCCCTGATCATGAAATATTGGCTGCCTGCTGTTCCGGGCATCATTTGGAGCGCATTATTTCTTGCCCTCATATTTGGCCTGAATGTTTTATCGGTAAAAGGATATGGAGAATCAGAATTCTGGTTTGCCATTATAAAGGTTTTGACGATTATCATTTTTATAGCAGTGGGGTTATTAATGATTGTAGGAATCATGGGAGGGGATGCCGTAGGTTTTGAAAATATCACCAAAGGAGAGGCACCGTTTAAAGGAGGCTTTTTATCCGTTATAAGTGTCTTTATGGTGGTCGGATTTGCTTTCCAAGGCACCGAGTTAGTAGGAATTGCGGCCGGCGAGAGTGAAAATCCGAGAAAAAATATACCCAAGGCCATTAAGCAAATCTTCTGGAGACTGCTCTTGTTTTATGTATTGGCGATAATCGTGATTGGATTTTTAATCAGCTATAATGACCCGCGTTTGTTAAGCTCTGATATAGAAGATATTGCGGTAAGTCCCTTCACTTTAGTTTTTCAAAACGCTGGACTTGCGATTGCTGCATCGGTTATGAATGTGGTCATTCTTACTTCTGTTCTTTCTGCAGGCAATTCCGCCATGTACGGTGCTTCTCGCGTCCTTTGGGTGCTGGCAAAAGAAGGCAAAGCCCCTTCGTTTCTAAAAAAAGTGAATTCAGGCGGTATTCCAGTTAACGCTGTGTACTTTTCTACCATCGTTGGGATGGCAGCTTTCCTGACCTCTCTTTTCGGTGAAGGAATGATTTATACTTGGTTATTGAATGCTGCAGGATTATCCGGCTTTTTATCCTGGTTAGGAATTTCGATTACACATTATCGATTCAGGAAGGCATATATTGCACAAGGAAGAGACTTGAAGGATTTGCCTTATGTATCAAAATGGTACCCCTTCGGTCCGATATTAGCCACATTTTTATGTGTTACGGCTATCCTGGGACAAAATTACTCTGCCTTTTTCGGCCCTGAGATCGACTGGTATGGAATATTAATTTCTTATATCGGGCTTCCTTTATTTTTCCTGGCTTTTCTAGGATATAAAATAGTAAAGCGAACGAAAATGATTCCATTGCAAGAGGCTGATTTCAGTAAAGTTGAATAAGTTCTTTTGTTCAAAAAACAGGAGAGTATTTCATTTTAAACATAGTATTTAAATGATAGCTCCAGTGCCTAGTAACGACAAGCCGTCGGCTGTGGAAATTACTTGTCCATCTTATGTTGGGGCGATCAAGGCACTTGAGCTTTTCCTAGGAGGTTGGACATGACGAAAACACAGGAAATTGCAATTCGTTCTCTTCATCGAATTGAAGAGCTAGAGGACGTAAGAAAGCTAGAATCCGCCATTTGGGGAGAAAACGACTCGATCCCCACACACCAAACCATAACAGCTGTGAAAAACGGTGGTTTGGTTCTAGGAGCTTATTGCGAGGAGAAGCTGATCGGATTTCAGTACAGCTTTCCGGGATTCAATGGGCAAACAGCCTATCTTTGTTCACATATTCTAGGAATAGATGAGCAATTCCGCAACAAAGGAATAGGGGAGAAGTTAAAGTTAGCCCAACGTGAGGAAGCGTTAAAGCTTGGCTTTTCCCTTATTACCTGGACTTACGATCCTTTGGAAAGTATTAATGGGTATTTAAATATAGCAAAGCTTGGTGGGGTCTGTTCCACATATATCGCAAACTGCTATGGTGAAATGGAAGATCTTTTAAACAGCGGAATTCCATCTGACCGCTTTCTTGTCGAATGGCATATTGGTAAAAAGGAGACAACGGATTCTAGTGGACGGGGAACTCCGCTGGATTTTGTGATGGAAAACTCACTTATTCAATGGGAGACCATCGAAAAGGGAGTGCCTGTTCCTTCTTGCACCCTTCCACTGCCTGAACAGGAATGTGATACAGCTTTTGTGGCCATTCCAAAAGACTTCCGAACAATAAGGGGCACAAATAGTCAAGCAGCCAAAGAATGGCGGATGAAAACCAGGGACACATTTACCGATTTATTTCAGCAAGGATGGGAGGTAACAGATTTTATAAAGAATTCCATGACGGAAATTCCCGTTCAGTTTTATGTGCTGACAAGGAAATAAGCAGGTGAATTTTAATAAGAGCTCGTAATTTCAGGCTGCTGTCAGCCTATTTAATAAAAAATTGGTAAGACTGTGTCTTTTAACAGTTTTATCACAAAGGAGAATTTCCAAGTGAAAATTAAACAAGTTATTCTAAGGCATCTTAAACTAGACCTGCTTGAACCTTTTACAACTAGCTTTGGGACCGAATACAATAGGGATTTCATCCTTGTAGAAGCAAAAAGCGATGACGGCATTTCCGGTTGGGCTGAATCGGTTGCGATGCTCGACCCTCTGTATAATGAAGAAACCTTAAAAACAAACTGGCATATACTCGAGGATTATCTAATTCCAATTATCCTTAAAAATGAAATCAAGCATCCGGATGAACTCTCTGAAAAATATTTCTCCCATATTCGCGGCAATTATATGGCAAAGGCCGCTTTAGAGGGTGCTGTTTGGGATCTGTATGCGAAAAAGCAAGATGCTTCACTCTCAAGTTTATTAGGTGGAACAAAAAAGAAAATTGAAGTGGGGGTAAGCATCGGGATAAAGGACTCGATCGATTCGACCCTAGATATGATTGAAGCTCGTCTCGGTGAAGGCTATAAACGCTTTAAACTAAAAATCAAACCGGGCTGGGATGTTGAATTAATAGACAAGGTCCGAAAAGTATATCCTGAAATCCCGCTCATGGCAGACGCAAATTCAGCTTATACCTTACAAGATATAGATCGGCTATCCGCCTTGGATGATTATAAATTAATGATGATTGAACAGCCGCTTGCCTATAACGATATTATTGACCATGCAGATTTACAGTCAAGGTTAAAAACACCTATTTGCCTGGACGAAAGCATTCACTCCTTAGAGGATGCAAGGAAAGCTATTAAATTAGGCAGCTGTAAAATTATTAATATTAAGATTGGCCGTGTCGGAGGTTTGACTGAATCCAAGAAAATACATGATTTATGTCTTGAACATGAAATTCCACTATGGTGTGGGGGTATGCTGGAATCAGGCATTGGAAGAGCGCATAATATTGCCATTACATCGCTGCCAAACTTTACTCTTCCGGGAGATACGGCAGCTTCCTCGCTCTACTGGGCAGAAGATATCATTGACCCTGAAGTTACAGTGGAAAACGGAATAATCAAAGTTCCGGAATTACCCGGAATTGGCTATGAACCAAGCTTGGAAAAAATCAATAAGTATACTATACACAGTCAAACATTTAATTTAAGTTAGAATTGGTTAAAAGAAAATGCTGTTTTCGCTTACTTTGTTGCTATTTTCCAAGTAAAGCAGTGTGGTTGATTTCCCCTCCAGATGCTCGCTTTCCGCGGGGCGGGCGGTGAGCCTCCTCTGCGTAAACGCCTGTGGGGTCTCACCTGTCCCGCTGCTCCCGCAGGAGTCTCGCACTTCCGCTCCAATCAACCTTAAATCGTTTCGTTTTAAAAACAACAATCTTTATGAAAAGAGCCAAAGAAAAAGGGCAGTCACTAGCTTCAACATCTATTTTCCTTACATAAAGGCATGATTCCCCATGGAGGGAACATGCCTTTTTTTAAACAAAAAAATAATGATTGGAAGTACTTTAAATGCCACGGCAAAGGTAAAGACTATTATTCGATATATTTCTATCCTTGAGGAGTAATGCTGAACTTAAATAGCTAATAGTTAATGACATGGCTAAGAAATCCTAAGAATTCCAGAGGAATCTCCAAATCGTGATTTGTTTATTGAAAAGGTTAGTGGAATAACAATCTTTTGTTAATCCTATTTTGCTATAATGGAAATAAAATCTTTAAGAATATTAAGACATGGACGAGAAATTCAAAACGACAGATTTTTTATCCTTTACTTTGCTTGTAAAGATGAACGGGTGCAGTTGTATGCAAAAGTATTTACCGCTTGTGTTGTAGCTTATGTATTCAGTCCAATTGACCTAATGCACGATTTTATAACTAACTCATTCTGATTGTGATGTGAAAATTCTTCCGCAATTCAAAACCTGTAATAGTTTTCTTGACGTAAAGTCATTAATAATAATTGAATATTAAAACAACATTTGTATGTGAATCAATGCACATACAAAAAGAAGGGATGAAATAGTGTATACCGACAATGATGCTAACGCTTACAATAAGGTCAAGAAGGAGGTGAGTATTAAGTGATTGATGAAAGAAGCATGAAAGTATTACAAGAAATTTTAAATAATCAAAACACAACATTATCTGTTTTAGAGAGTAAACTTGGAATTAATCGGCGTCAGATTAATTATAGCTTTGAAAAAATCAATTATTGGATAAGTAGTTTAAACCAACCAAAAATCGAAAGAACGAAAACCGGAAATTTCATCGTACCTTCGTCATTGATTCATATACTCCCTTTAAATAATGAAGGTATTGATGTGGAGACATATATTTTATCTGAGAATGAACGTATTGCCGTTATTCAACTTATGTTACTTAGCAGAGATGAGGAATTATCATTAATTCATTTTACTTCAACACTTGGAGTTGGAAAGAATACGATATTAAGGACAATAAAGGCGGCACAATGTGATTTAGAGAAATATCAGCTTAAAATAATTTATTCGCGCCAAGATGGGTACAGAATTCAAGGTCAAGAGTTTGATAAACGACGCTTACTAATTACGGTCGTCCAGTCGGTAATCTCATTTTATAAAGGGGAAGAGATTATCATACATTATTCTGGCATTAAGGACAAAGAGGTAGAAACTCTTCGTAAAAAACTGGAACAGATTGAGGTTCACTTAAGTATTAAATTCACAGACGAGAGGTTATTGGCACTTCCTTATATTATAGCTGTTTGGATAAATCGAGTAAATCAAGGGAAAATCATTGAGCCTAATTTTAATATCGATTTCTCTGAACTTAAAGATACTAAAGAATATCATGCGGTAGTAAATGTTTTCCCTGAATTTGAAGTCATACCACCTAAGGAATTACTTTTTCTCACTTTGCAGCTAATAACTATAAATATATCTTCCTCCCAAGTTCTGAATGATGACAAATTGCCAGACTTAAAGGACGCTCTATTTGAGATGGTTAAAATTATAGAAAATATTAGTGCTTTTGAAATTCCTCATAAGCAGGAATTGATCGATAAGTTATTCCTTCATGTAAAGCCTGCCTATTATCGAATAAAGTATAATTTAGGCTTTATGACTTCAACGTTTATTCAGTTCGATGAGAAATTGGAGGATTTACACGAGATAGTCAAGGTATCTACTAGTCCTATTGAATCCTTATTAGGGTGTTCCATTCCTGAGAGTGAAAACATCTTTTTAACAATGATTGTTGGTGGGTGGTTAACTAGACATGGAGTTCAATTAAATAACAAGAAAATTGCAGCTGTTGTCTGTCCTAATGGATTATCAGTATCAAAACTATTACAAGCAAGTTTAAAATCCGGATTGCCTGAGTTTACGTTCCTTGAGTCTATGTCCCACAGAGAATTTTATAATTATAAGGGAAAAGTTGATATCTTATTTACTACTCAAAGGTTATCTACAGATATTAAACAGTACATTGTCCCAGTCGTTATAAATGAGAGAGAGAGAAACGAGCTTAGGAAAAGAATCCTTCATGAAAAATATGGATTTGTATCTAGTCATATAGATCTAAAAGAACTTATACGAGTTATAAGTAAGCATGCTGAGATTAAAGATTCCAACGGATTATTGAAAAGTTTAAATCGTTATTTTGGTGAAAGTAACTTTGTAAGCAATACAGAAGTTGAAACAAAATCAACATTAACGCTCAAGGACCTAATATATTCTGAAACAATTATCATTCAAGATAAGGTGAAAGATTGGAAAGAGGCATTATGGTTAGCTTCAGAACCTTTGTTAAAAGACATGTATATTGGCCATAAATATGTGGAATCAATGATTGAACAATATCAACACGACAGTAGATATATTATGCTAGCAAACAATATTGCCATTCCCCATTCCAGACCAGAGAACGATGTCTATCAAGTAGGAATGAGCTTTCTAAAGTTGAATGAGCCAGTAGAGTTTAGTGGTGGAAATTCTGTTAAGCTTATCTGCGTTATAGCTGCTGTTGATAAGGAACAACATATACGTCCTATCTTACAGCTTAGAAGACTGGCAGAAAGTCAAACAGATATAGAAAGTATAAAAAATGCAAATACAAAAAAGGAAATATTCTCAATTGTTGATGAATTTTCCAAGGGATAAAGAGCGGAACGGAGAGGTAGAATGACTAAGATTATTATCTCAGAAGAATCTATTTTCACGGATTTAGAAGCATCCAATAAAGAGGAGGCATTAAGGATCCTAACAGACTCACTTTTAGAGCAAGGATTCATCCATGATGATTTCTATGATAGCTTGCTGAATAGGGAACAAAACTTCCCAACAGGTTTGGAATCGTTTGACGCAGGAATTGCCATTCCTCATACAGATCCCAAACATGTCAAGCAAGATTCTATTGCTGTTGCGGTTTTAGAAAAACCGATTACATTCCAAAATATGGTTGATAAAAGTATGAGCATTGATGTGAAAATCATCTTCTTATTAGGTTTGTCACAAAGCACGAAGCATTTAAATATTTTGAGACAAATTATGGGACTAATTAAAGAAAAAGGGGCTTTGGAGGAAATTTCAAATATGTCTAAGAGTCATCTTTATAGTCATTTAGTAGAGAATTTGTCTACAGAATAAAATCATGAACCGGGAGGAAATAGAAATGAAAAAACATATTGTATTTGCTTGTTCAAGTGGGATTGCAACTTCAACGGTAGTAGCGGAGAAAGTAGTGGAGCATTGTAAAAATAATGGGATTGATGTTGTATACCAACAGGCAATCATTGGGGAATTGCCTTCATTAGATAACTCAGTAGATTTATTTGTAGTAACGTCACAAGTGGAAGCAAAATTAACTACAACTCTTGTAAATGCATTACCTATTGTAACGGGGTTTGGAGAAGAAGAGGTGCTTGATAAAATTGTTGAATTGTTGAAAGGGTGAATGAAGATGAAAAAACATATTGTATTTGCTTGTTCAAGCGGAATAGCAACTTCAACGGTAGTAGCAGAGAAAGTAGTGGAACATTGTAAATACCATGGGATTGATGTTGCATATCAACAAGTAATCATAGGGGAATTACCTTCATTAGATAACTCAGTAGATCTATTTGTAGTAACGTCACAAGTAGAAACAAAATTAAATACCCCTCTTGTAAATGCACTACCTATTGTAACGGGGTTTGGAGAAGAAGAATTGCTTGATAAAATTGTTAAACTGTTAAAATGTTGAAAGGGTGAACGAAATGGGACAACAGATATTAGAAGCATTCCAGTACGTTCTTGGTTTTGGTCCTACGGTTATGTTACCAATTGTGGTATTCATACTCGCACTTTGTTTTCGAGTTAAACCTGGGAAAGCATTAAGATCAGCCGTAATTATTGGAATGGGGTTTGTTGGGATCTTCCTAATCTTCAACCTATTAATTGAGAGCGTTGGGCCTGCAGCTCAAGCAATGGTGGGAAGAACAGGAATAGATTTACCGGTTGTAGACACCGGATGGCCGGCACTTGCTGCAATTGCTTTTGCATCACCAATCGCACCGTTTGTCATCCCGATGGTCGTTTTACTAAACATTGTCATGATCATGCTTCGTTGGACGAAAACCGTCGATATTGATTTATGGAACTATTGGCATTTTTGCTTAGCAGGAGCGCTAGTTTATGGTGTTACAGGTAACTTTTTATTTGGGTTGCTTGGTGCAGCCATAGCTACAGTCACAACTTTAAAATTGGCTGACTGGTCTTCACCGTATATACAGAAACGATTCAATTTGCCTGGTATCTCCCTACCAACATTATCAGCAGCTGTATTCTTTCCAGTTGGAATAATAGGAAATAAAATGATTGATTCAATACCAGGAATAAGAAACTTAAAAGCTGATCCAGAGTCCATTCAGAAACGCTTTGGTGTTTTTGGTGAACCGATGATGATTGGTCTAGTTTTGGGAATTATTATTGGAATTCTTGCAGGCTTCAATTTGGATGAAATATTGAAATTAGGAATGAACTTGGGAGCTGTCATGCTTATTATGCCTCGTATGGTTCGTATCCTTATGGAGGGTTTAATCCCACTGTCTGATGCTGTGCGTACCCTGCTTAAAAAGAAATTCCCTGATCGTGCAGATATTACGATTGGTCTTGATATTTCAGTAGCGATTGGTAACCCGGCAATTATTTCAACAGCGTTATTGATGACACCAATTACTATATTGTTAGCTGTTATTCTACCAGGGAATAAGATTATGCCGTTAGGTGATTTACCAACTTTGACCGTGCCATTGGCTATGATTGTTCTAGCCTGCGGAGGTAATATTATACGATCACTTATTATTGGCATACCAGTTATTATTGCTGACTTATACATCGCTTCTTACTTGTCTCCACTTGTTACCCAAGTAGCGAAGAGTATCGATTTTCAGTTCCCGGAAGGGGCATCATCATTGGTGAACAGCTTCCTGGATGGAGGAAATCCATTCCGCTATTGGCTGGTCATGTTATCCCAAGGAAATATCTTTGCGATTGGAATGATTCCAGTTATCGGTCTTTTTATTTGGTGGGCATATAAAATTACCAAAAAAGATTTTAATGAGAATGGTGAATTGAAGGCTTCAGATACAAAAGTATCTTAAGAATTATTTTTCAATAAGGGGAAATTTCTAATGAAAGGGGTTTTACTCTTAAAAATACCCCACCCCCTATTTTTCTCGAGAAAGGAGATTTTATGATGAGAGCCAGTGTATACCACGATGTTAATGATTTTCGAGTGGAAAACGTCGAAACTCCAGAAATTGGTTTTGGAGAAGTGTTGTTGAAGTTAAAAGCCTGTGGAGTATGCGGGACGGATATTCACAAAGCAATTCATAAAACCGTTAACCCCGAAACTATTCTTGGGCATGAATATGCAGGTGAGATTGTTAAGGTAGGAGAGGGTGTTACAAAATTTGAAATGGGAGACAGAGTTGTTGGAGCTATCCATGTTCCTTGTTTCACTTGTCATTATTGTCAACGACAGCAATATACACTTTGCCCTGAATTTAAAGAAACGAATATAGATCCAGGCGGATTTACACAATATATTCGATTATCAGAAAGACATGTACGCCATTTACTTTTTAAAATTCCTGACACTTTAAGCTACCTGCACGCATCTTTAGCTGAACCAGTAGCTTGTTGTATTCATGGACAAAAAGCTGCAAATATACGTCCTGGAGATAATGTTTTAATTATGGGGGCAGGTCCGATAGGGCTAATACATGGTCAACTCCTAAAACATAAGGATGTGAGTAATGTAATTATTTCTGATGTTTCTGCGTATAAGCTGTCAAAAGCTAAAGAGTTTGGTATCGATTACGCAGTAAATATTAAGCATGAAAGTCTTAAAGACGTAGTTGATAAGGTTACTAATAATATAGGTGTTGATACTGTTATCATAGCTGCGGGAGTCTCTTCTCTGTTGCCAGAAGCCGTGCAACTGCTAAGACGCGGCGGACGAGTGATCTGTTTTTCTCCATTTGACAAGGACCCTGAAGTGAAAATTGATGCAGGAAGATTCTTTAAGGATGAAATATCAATAGTAGGTACCTATAGTGTATCCCCATATGAATTTGACGAGGCTATTTTGCACATTTCAAATGGAACAATTGATGCAGAGAAAATGATTACACATGAGATGACGATTGATCAGGTAGGAGAAGCGATTACATTCGCTGCAAGTCCTGACGAAGAAGTTATAAAAGTGGTTATTATTGATTAATTTATTTATTAGGAGGAATTTAATATGTCATTAGTAAATATGAAATCGTTCTTACAATTGTTAGAAGAGAAAAACCTTATTGCTCCAGCTTTTAATACTACTAATTTAGAAATGACACTTTCTATCATCGAAGGAGCAAAAGAGGTAGGATTGCCAGTTATTGTCCAAATTGCTCCTACAAACGTTAAGCTGTCAGGATATGATTACATTTCCAGCATTGTAAAATCTGCTGCGGAGAAAGTGGATATTCCTGTAACTTTACATTTAGATCATGGAATGACCTTCGAGGACATTAAACAGGCTGTAGACGCTGGTTTTAACTCTGTCATGATTGATGCTTCAAAATTACCATATGAAGAAAATATTAAGTTCACTAGAGAGGTTGTGGAGTATTGTCATGAACGAGGGGTTTCGGTAGAAGCTGAATTAGGAGAGTTAGGCGGCAAAGAAGACGATCATGAGTCTGATGAGTCGGCACAAACAGATCCTATGCTTGCAAGAGAATTTGTAGAGCGTACAGGAATCGACCTTCTAGCTGTATCCGTAGGAAATATACACGGTTTAGATGAACAACCTGAAATTAACCTAGAATTACTTCGTGAAATAGCAAATACTGTTGAGGTTCCATTAGTTATACATGGTGGCTCTGGAATTTCTGAGGACATCTTAGCGCAATTGAAAAATTACAATGTACGTAAAATAAATCTTGCCAGTGATCTTCGTAAACGATTTATTTCTTCTGTTGGAAAACGGTATGAACAAAACCCAAATGAATATAACCTTATTAGTGTATTGCTAGAAGCACAATCTGGGGTTAAAGAAGTAGTTATTGATAAATTCAGCACTTTAAACAGATAATGATTGAATCTAAAGGGTGGGATTGAAAATGTATGTAATTGGAATTGATATTGGAACAACTAACGTAAAAGTTTGTCTATTTCAATTACCAAATTTTGAATTAGTAGAATTGTATCGTTTTTCTACTCCTACTAAATGGAATGAAAAAGAATCAGAGTTTGAAATGGATAAAATTTGGGAGGGCGTGAAGGAAGGTCTTCACCTCTTCTCAAAAAAAGTGGGAAATCCAGAAGAGATAAAAACTATTTCGATAGCCAGTGCAGCTCAAACTATCGTTTTATTAGATGAACAGGATCAAATTTTAGAACCAACCATTACTTGGTATGATCCTCGTTCTAAAACCGAAGCAGAATTAGTTAATAATACTGTTGGAAATGAAGCACTATATAGGATTACGGGAATAGTCTCTCATAGTAATCATAGCCTTACCAAGC
Source organism: Peribacillus simplex (assembly GCF_900156045.1). Lineage (GTDB taxonomy): Bacteria > Bacillota > Bacilli > Bacillales > DSM-1321 > Peribacillus > Peribacillus simplex_D. The sequence continues at coordinate 420,037 of NZ_FTMX01000004.1, forward strand.
TCCTTTGGATTAGAGACCATTTTCCTGATAAATATGCAAAATTTAAAAAATGGACGTGTTTATCAGGATTTGTGGCTTTTAAGTTATCTGGAATATACGCAACAGACTTGAGCCTTGCATCGAGAACGTTACTCCTGGACATGTCTACTCGAAAATGGTCAAAGAAATTAATTGAAGATTTCGACTTGGGAGTTCAAACGTTTCCTACTATTGTTGAGTCTGGTGCTGCTCATTCATTGCTTAAAGAGTCTATAGCAAGGGAAATCGGATTAAGTCCTAATACAACCATTTCGATAGCTGGTCACGATCATATGGCAGGATCAATAGTTACTAATTTGGATGTGGATAAGGAACTGCTGAATTCAACTGGAACAACAGAAGGATTACTTTTATTGAAAAAGGAATCATTTTTAAGCAGTGACTTTCAGGAAAAAGCTATTTCAAATGGTTTATATGTAAAAGACAATTTGTTCAGTCTCTATGGATCAATGCCAACAGCTGGTTATAGTATAAATTGGTTTACAAGGAATTTTTTATCTTCACTTGATGAATTAACTCAAATGAGTGCTGGGTTATATAAAGAATACCAGAAAAACTCGAAGGAATTTATAGAAAATTTGCTTGTTTTCATTCCACATTTAAGAGGAAGTGGTCCCCCTCATCGTGATTCTCATTCTAAAGGGATCTTATATGGACTACAGGACCAAACAGAAAAGAGAGATATTTTATTCTCGATTTTTGCTGGCCTATGCTTCGAATTGAGAAATTTAAAAGACGCATATATAGATTTAACGGATCAAGATATCAAGAGTATTAAAGTTATTGGCCCGGCCACATTAAATCCATTATGGCTACAGTTAAAAGCAGATGTTCTTAACTGCGAAGTACTTTCTTATAAAATAGAGGAAGCCGTTTCAAAAGGCGGCGCGATGTTAGCCGCATTAAAGCAAAATTTTATTGACCAATTACCCGTTAATTCATTTGATAGGTATCTTCCTTCACAAGAAAATTTCAAACTGTATGATGAGTACTTTAACAGGATGTATACTCCACTCTCAAAAATTAAAAAAGAATTTGATTTATATAAGTCGACGGAGATTTGATTCTTAACACATGAAAGCCTAAGAAAAGCAGTTGAAGCTGTAATTAATCCTTATGGGATGCAGTAAGTACGGAGGTATTACTGAAAATGGAATCATTATGTTTCTATGGAATTCAGGATTTGAAATATGAAGAGTCTCCTCCACCAACAATTGAGCAGAACGATGAAGTTATTATTAGAGTAAGAAATGCAGGTATCTGTGGGTCAGATATTTCTCGTTATAAAAAATTGGGCCCCGTGACTCCCGGTAACATTTGGGGACACGAATATGCTGGTGAGGTAGTTGAATGTAGTGATAATGTAACGGATTTACATGTAGGCACCCGGGTGGCTGTATGTCCTGCGCTTTATTGTGGAAAGTGTCAGTATTGCCGTTCAGGTTACTTTGCCGCATGTCCTGAATTACTTGTAACAGGCGCAAAAGTCCCCGGTGGATTTGCTACATACGTGAAGGTGCCAAGAGAAAATGTTATCTGTATCCCAGATAGTGTTTCTTTTGAAGAAGCTGCCTTTGTCGAGCCATCTGCAGTTGCGCTTCATGGGCTTTTTAAAACCAACATGCAGCCAGGATACTCTGTTGCTGTTATGGGATGCGGAACAATTGGATTACTTGTAATCCAATGGGCAAAAATTTTTGGTGCAGAAAGAGTATATGCTATTGATATTGAAAAAGAGAAATTAACCTTAGCTAAACAAGTTGGAGCCGATGTATTAATAAATCCGAAAGATAGAAATACATTTGAACAAATCATGACATTTACAAACGGGCATGGAGTGGATTTAGCAGTTGAAGCTGCCGGATCTCCTATTACTTCTGCTCAAATATTCGCCTTGCCAAAAAAAGGGGGAGAAGTAGTTTTTATGGGTATTCCGTATGCTGATGTGCAGATTGAACGTTTCTACTTTGAAAGTATCGTTCGTCGAGAGTTACATGTTTATGGGTCATGGAATGCCATATCCTCGCCGTTCCCAGGTAGAGAGTTTCATGCAACCATTCACTGCATGAATACAGGACAATTACAAGTAAAACCTCTTATATCTCACCGGGTTCCACTTAGGATGGGACCAGAAATGTTTGAACGGATCATAAGTAATAAAGAGATGTTTACAAAGGTTATGTTCGAACTGTAAATTATTAAATTTTTTTCAAGAGTGTCTTAAAAGGCGTAACATTGAAGTTTTGTGTTTTTGAAATTATCATGCACAAAACATGCTTTGTTCACTTAGCACGCACGATTGCCCATAAAGTTCGCGTTGACGAGAAATCTGTCACGACTTTAAAACGGTTTAATTAAATCTCCAAAAAGGACTAGCAATATTGGATGGAAAATGATTTTTTAAAGAAAGCTGAGACTTTTCTGGGATCCCCTTCTAATAGACAGATAAAAAAGAACTTTATCTTCTAACTTTGAAGGGGATTTTCTATAGGTATTTTTCAAAAAAATGGAAGAATTAATCTTGTTCTCTAACCCAGACAGCCATCAAACGGGATTATTAGCCGTGAACAATCTTATGGCAAGGCCTTAATACTTCCAGACGAGGAGTGAAATGTACAATGAAAGCAGTAGTGAAGGCAGAGTCAGGTTATGACAACATGTCACTAGTTGAAATTCCAGAACCAGTAGGAACGGGGGATTTAGTGAAAATTAAAGTTGCTTACACTGGAATTTGCGGTACGGACATTCATACATTTACCGGGGAATATAGAAATTCAAAAACTCCCGTTGTTTTGGGTCATGAATTTTCCGGAGTTGTTGTAGAAGTTGGAGACGCAGTAAAAAATGTTAAAGTAGGGGACAGGGTTACAAGTGAAACCACATTCACAACATGCGGCGTGTGCGAATACTGCTTAGAAAAAGATTATAATTTATGCTTTTCCCGTAAAGGAATTGGAACTCAAGTAAATGGCAGTATGGCTGAATATGTAGTTTCACGCGAAGAAAGTGTTCACGTTTTGTCAGGGAATATAAGCCTTGAAGCAGCTGCCCTAACTGAGCCGTTAGCTTGTTGTGTACATGCGGCATTTGAAAAAACAACTATTAAAAAAGGCGACAAAGTACTTATTTTTGGACCGGGACCAATTGGTCTACTCCAATCCCAAGTTGTGAAATCACAAGGGGCGTTTGTCATTTTAGCAGGCATCACAAAGGATAAGCAGCGCCTAGAATTAGCTAAATCATTAGGTGTAGACGTAATTGTCGATGTTCAAGAAGAAAGTTTAAAAGAAGTTGTCATGAAACATACCGATGGTTATGGAGTTGATAAAGTGTTTGAATGCTCTGGTGCAGTGCCAGCACTTAATCAAGGCTTGCCATTAGTGAGGAAAAAAGGAACATTTGTACAAGTGGGTATTTTTGCGAATAAAATGAACCAGCTGGATCAAGAATCGATTGTTCAGAGAGAATTAAAGTATCTTGGTACACGTTCCCAAAAACCTAGCTCATGGCACATAGCCTTACAACTCCTAGAAGAACAAAAAATTGATACAGACAGAATGATTACAAAAATTGTGCCTTTAGAAGACTGGCGCGAAGGATTTGAGGCAGTAATGGCTGGAAACCAAATTAAGGTTATTATTGCGTCATAATCGCATGATTTCTAGGCTATAAACTTTATAGAATGCTATATAAGTAACTTTGAAAGGACGTGCTGTTTATAAACCGGCAAAAAGACTTGAGTTCATTAAAGGGTACGTAATGGTATTGGTGACAATTATATCGGCCTCGCAATTTATAAAAATGCCCACGTAAGCGTAGCGATAGGAAATGCAAACAATGATATTAAGTCGTGTACCACACAGACAACCTTAACGAATGATAAAAATAGTTTATCTTAAATTCACTTGATATTTTAATAAAAGGAGCTTTAAAAATGACAGGAAAAATATTTACAGTTATTGAAAAAACGGGTATCCATGCCCGCCCAGCAACAATATTAGTTCAAAGCGCCAGCAAATTCAACTCGGACGTAAACCTTGAATACAATGGCAAAAAGGTCAATCTAAAGTCTATCATGGGGGTTATGTCACTTGGTATTGCCCATGGAGCTCAAATTAAAATCATAGCTGAAGGAACGGATGAAAAGGAAGCGATCCTCTCTCTTGAAGACACTATTATAAAAGAAAAACTGGGTGAAAAAAAATAAGTTTCTTTAAAAAATCACAACTGCCTAAAAACTTTTAGGCAGTTTTAAAATTGAACTAATTAATCTGTACCATCATCGTCAAGTTTACACAGGTGAAAACTTTAGGAAAGAAGTAGTGGTTTTGTATTCTGTACCAAACGGATTAGATTGTTGAATTGTTTTTCCTACAAGTAGTATGCGTTTAATCGAATTTTCATGTATAATTCTGAATGAGAATATTCTATTTTACCATTAAATTGAAGAAAGGATGCAATATGAGAAATAAAGGGAAATACCGTATTGTTATTGAGGTATTGAGTATTATATTTGGTAGTTTGTTAATTGCTATTGGTGCAAATACATTATTACTTCCAGCCAATTTACTCTCTGGAGGTATCATTGGGATTTGTATGATTTTGTACCACTTTTTTCATTGGTCAGTGGGAGTGCAGTATTTTATCTATAATATTCCACTTTTAATCTTAGGATATATCCATTTAGGGAAAAAATTTATCATTTATACGATTCTTGCCGTCATTTCTGACACCATATTCTTACACTTTATCCCTATTCGTCTCATGTGGACAGAAAATGTTATTTTAGCCTCAATATTCGGGGGTATAGTTTCGTTTGCTGGCGGAGCCATCATGCTTCGTGTAGGCGGCTCAAATGGCGGATTGGATGTCCTTGGACGGATCATTGCAAAACACAAAAATCTGTCCATTTCAAAATTTGGTCTTATCGTTAATCTGATAATTGTTGCTATATCTGCTGTAATTTTTGATGTTCAGGCAGCTATGTTTACCATTCTTTCGTTATATGTAGGAGCTAAAACGTATGAATCCTTACTTAATATTGCGGAAAGAAGTTCAGTAATTATAGTGACGGATAAGGGAGAAGAGATATCTGAAGCTCTCAATCAAGCTTTCCATCGCGGTGTTACATCTTGGGAAGCTTTAGGGGCTTACTCACATAGTGAAAAACAAGTCATACTTTGTGTGATTGTGAATATCCAATGGGCAGAATTATGTCAAACTGTACAAAGTATAGATGATCGTGCATTTATTTCTGCCATGCCAGCTCATAAAGTCATTGGTAATTTCAAAAACGTTTGGTAAAAAAAGGAGTAATCACAAGAAATGGATCCGTTCGTATTCCTGAAAAGATAAACGAAATTTTTAAGCCATACTCACCCTATAATTTGATAGATATAAGAAATTAAACGTAATGGCTCGTATATGTACGAAGTTATAAGGATTAGAATCTTTTAACATTTAAATATAATATCGACATTTTCCAAAACATCCATCTTATTAATGGGCAATAAATCTATTATGAGGAAGATAAAAAGGCGTCTATGTGAACATCATAGATGCCTTTTATTTTATTAAGAATTGAAAGAGGAGAATATTCTTGTTTTTCGGTATGTCCTAAGATGTATGGCTAAGAGAAGGCTATATCAAAGTCATGAGAGCAAAGGCTTCTTTATATTCTAAAAAATTTATCGTTATCTGATAATTCAATAATTAAACCTTGGTCAATACTTGACACTCTTTCTCTTAAAATAGGGACTATGTATTGTCGTTTTATATCTTTTGATAATTAAAAAATAGTATCAAGTTGGTAAATAAGTAATATAATGAGGAATTTACGCATATAAAGAAAAAACACTATCCAGATTCTTTAATTAAAATTCTAAGCAAAAACAATCAATGATTTCTTAATAGTCAATACAGCAAATCCTTACTCCGCTTGTGCTTTTATTGTGAGAATTAAGAAAAATGATAGGTAGAAGGTGACAAACATGGAAGCAATCGTCCTAGCAGCTGGATATTCCAGCCGAGCGAATGCATTTAAAATGACTTTGCCGATGGGGCAAATGAGTGTGTTGGAGCAAACGATCTCTAAATTTGAAGGATTATGCAGCAGGGTCATCGTCGTAGCTGGGTTTCAAGCGGAAATCATCCAAGAGGAAATTGCCAAAATCATCAGTGAAAATGCCTATTCATTTCAGATCAAGTTTGTTTATAATGAAAACTTTAACCAGGGAATGTTTGATTCCATTCAAATGGGCTGCAACGAAGTAAATGCCCCATCCTTCTTTATAACACCCGGAGATTGTCCGCTTGTTAAAAAAGAGACTGTTCAGCTACTAGCAAAACACAAAGGAAACGTGGTTATTCCCAGCTTTGACTATAAAGGCGGCCATCCCATTAAATTATCAAGCGAAGTGAAACAGAAAATTCTCGAAACCAATCCAGAGAGTAATTTGCGTGTGGTCCTGAGCGGTTACGAAAAGCAATACATGAATGTAGATGATGTGGGAGTATTAATGGATGTTGATACACCGGAGGATTACCAAAAAGCCATTGATTATGCTAAAGCTTTAAATTTCTCGAAGTAAAACAATAATTAAAAACTACGAAAATCTTGAATAGAAATGAATAATTCTCATTGATAAAATCGTAGGAAGAGGTTTCTATTCAGAATATGTCCCTTTAAAAAAATGAGTCGAAGGGTGTTGTTGCAATGAATCTCAAAGACATAAGCACCTCAGTGCCCAAAAAGGACCATAAAGGTAAAGTATCGGGCCAGTTGCCCTATATTAGTGACGTGAAAGTGGAAAATATGGTTTATGGTGTTTTGTATCGATCGCCAATTGCTTATGGAAAAATCATATCCATTCAATTACCTAACCTTCCAGAAGGGTATGAAGCTGTTGGAGCAGAGCATATCCCAGGACCGAATTATGTCAAAATTATCAAAGAAGATCAGCCCATTTTTGCCAATGAGTGGGTCAATTATATTGGTGAGCCGATTCTCATGCTCACGGGCAAAGACCTGGATATCCTGTACAGTTTGTTAAATGAAGTGAAGGTTGAATTTGAAGAACATCAGGCTATCTATACATTGGACGAAGCGATCAAGCAAAAATCAGTATCCTTAGTTTTGGCAAGCTATGAATTTGGGGAAAGCTTAGAGAACATTTCAGCTATCGAGCAGGGAGCACATCAAATCATCGAAGAAGAATATGATACGGGTTATCAGGAGCATGTCTACCTTGAGCCGCAAGGAATGCTCGCCGTTTATAAGGATGATGAAATTGTCGTCCAGGGATCGATGCAATGTCTTTATTATATAAAAAATGCATTGCTAAGCGCATTAGCCTGTAGTGACGATGAAGTTAGAGTTATTCAAAGTCCTACTGGCGGAGGTTTTGGCGGCAAAGAAGATTATCCTTCGATGATGGCTTGTCACGTAGCCGTTGCCGCAAGAGCAGTCAAAAAATCGGTAATGCTCGTGTTCGACCGTTCTGAGGATATGCTGGTCACGACGAAAAGGCATCCGGCCAAACTCAAATATCGAACGGCCCTTGATAAGGAAGGAAATATTTTGAGCATGTGTGTGGACATCTTTCTCGATGGAGGGGCAAATGTGGGATTGAGCTCTGTCGTGCTGCAGCGCGCATTAATAAACGGTGCCGGTGTTTATAAAATTCCGCATTTTCATGCAAAAGGCTATGTCTTAAAAACCAATACCGTTCCGAACGGCGCCTTCAGAGGCTTTGGTGCTCCACAAAGCTTTGCCGGAATCGAAAGTCATATTGGACACCTTAGTAAACTGGCAAAAATCGACCCGCTTGAATATAAACGAAAATACCTCGTCAAACAAGGAGACCCCACCATCACCAAAGGTAAATTCCGCGACCCGATATTAGTGGAAGAAATGATTGAGGACGTACTCAACGTGTCAGAATACAAAAAGAAAAAAGAAGACTTTCAGCGCTTAAATCAACAAAATCAGCGCTATAAAAAAGGCATAGGAACTTCGTTGTTCCTCCACGGCTGTGGATTTACAGGCAGTGGCGAAAGAGATCATATTAAAGCAACGGTGAAGCTGGTTAAATCAAAGGACGACCAGGTATCACTAAAAATCTCAAACTCTGATATGGGACAAGGTATTTTGACGACGTTGTGTAAAATTGTCGCCAAAGAACTTAACCTCCCGTTCGAAGATATTTTGTACCCTTATCCCGACACAAAAGAGGTTCCCGACTCGGGTCCGACCGTAGCTTCCAGGACGACGATGATTGTCGGAAAATTGCTTGAACGAGCCGCAAAAAAACTTAAGGATCAGTGGCAAACAGGGGCGGAACAGGAAGTAGTTGAGCACTATGTTCACCGTGAAATGATTCCTTGGGACGAGAAAACTTTCACTGGAGATGCATACCCGGCTTATTCATGGGGCGTTAATATCGTTGAAGTAGAAGTTGATACGTTAACAGGAAATATAAAGTTAGAAAAAGTATACGGCAATTATGAAGTTGGGAAGGTCATCGATGAACGGATTATGAAAGGTCAAATTGACGGTGGTTTGGCTCAAGGGCTAGCATACGGTTATCTAGAAAAGATGACGTCAAAGCAAGGTAGAATCCAACAAAAAAGCATATCTGATTATGGACCGCCGACTTCATTGGATATTGTTTCAATTGAAAGCAAGGTCTTTGATAACCCCTATGCTGATGGTCCATACGGGGCGAAGGGCGCAGGTGAATTGACTTTAATCGGAGGGGCTCCAGCAGTCCAAGCTGCGATCGAGGATGCCCTGCAAACTTCTTTTCAGCAAATTCCGATTACACCGGAAGTCATTATTGAAAGTCTTTGGATGAAAGAAGGTGAAGAGGGTTGATTAAATTCACATTAAATGGAAGAACGGTAGAAACTGACGCCCCTGCTACAGCGAGATTACTAGATTTATTAAGAGATGAGTTTGAGTTAATCGGAACAAAGGAAGGCTGTGGTGAAGGGGAGTGCGGAGCCTGCAGTGTTTTTATGAATAACCTCCTGCAAAACAGCTGCCTTATTCCAATTGGCTCGATTGCTGGTGCCGATATTCAAACGATCGAAGGCATCATTGAAACGGAACAATTTAAAATTTTAGATGAGAGTTATTCCATCGCCGGGGGAGTGCAGTGCGGCTATTGCATTCCGGGGATGATTATGGCAAGTACGGCTTTGTTATCTAAAAATCCTCATCCTTCAGAGGCTGAAATTCGTGAAGGCATCTCCGGAAATCTGTGCCGATGTACGGGCTACAATATGATTGTTGAGGCGATTAACCTAGCAGCTAAAAAAGGTGATGGCTTATGGTAGAGAAAATAACAGCGTATCGCTTCGAGCGTTTAGACGAAACGTTGAGCCAATTGAATAGAGAAGATTGTGCAATCATAGCCGGAGGCACCGATGTTATGGTTCTTCACAAAAGTAGAAGGGGAGTACCTCCGAAAATCCCTAAACCGATTGTTTTTATTAATCATCTTTCCGAATTAAAGCAGGTGTATCAACATCACAAGGATCTCCACATCGGGGCCTGCTGTACCTATAGTGAATTACTTGAAAATCCGTTAATTCCTTTTGCTTTAAAGAATGCAATTAAAACAATTGCTGCCCCGGCAATTAGAAACCGGGGAACATTAGGCGGTAATATTTGCAACGCCTCTCCAGCCGGTGACATGCTTCCTTTATTATATGTACACAATGCAAAGCTTCTGTTGCGCTCCGTAAATGGTGATCGTATGGTTGCGATTAGCGATTTTATTCAAGGTCCACGACGGGTTCAACGTTTTCACAATGAAATAGTAACGGAGATTATTCTGCCGTTCGTATTAGAAGATTCACATGTCGTTTTCGAGAAAGTCGGCAACCGCAACGCAGATGCCATTGCCAAAGTATCGTTTGCGGGTTTCGTCCGGATAAGCAAAGATCGAATCGATGACATTCGATTTGCCTTCGGGGCGGTCGGACCTACGATGGTTCGTTCCATTGATATTGAGAAGACGCTGGTTGGAAAAACGATACCATTAGCCGATGCAGACATCGCTGAGATTGTGGCAGCCTTCGATAAGATCATTAGACCAATCGACGATCAACGCTCCACTGCGGCTTACAGAAAAACCGTTGCGTTACATCTTTTACGTTATTTTCTTAGCATGAAGCAATATCAACCGAATTAATGTTTAAAATAGGGGGGACTTTTCATGCTGCTGATGGAAAAAGTGTCCATGCTGACGCGTCAAAACGAAACCTTTGCTTTAGCCATGATTATTGAATCAAAGGGCTCGACTCCCAGGCATGTTGGAAAAATGATTGTCTACCGGGATGGTACCATTGAAGGGACTGTCGGAGGGGGTTTGGCTGAACACTATGTGATCGAAGATAGTGTAAAGGCGATTCAAAATGGCCAATCGAAAATTGTTGAATATAAATTGAATAAACATGCAAAAGACGGAATTCAGATGAATTGTGGCGGCACGTTACGGGTCTTTATTGAAGTCTATACAAGCAGGCCTGAACTCATTCTGGCTGGGGCCGGTCATTTAGGCCATGCGTTGGCAAAGCTCGCTGATTTCCTCGAATATCCTTATTGCATTGTCGATGATCGCGTTGGTTATTGTACGAAGGAACGCTTTCCTAATGCGACAAACCTTTTTGTGAACGAGGATATTGGAAAGGCTTTGCTCGCAGCCAATCTAAATGAAAAGTCATATGTGGTAATTGTTACAAAAGATTGTGATGATATTGTATTAAAAACGGCACTGCAATTTCCGATTGCATATGTTGGGATGGTCGCCAGTAAACGCAAGGTCATAAGCATATTTGAAAAGTTAAAAAGTGAAGGGGTCACGCAAGAACAGTTGGAGCAGGTCCATTCTCCAATCGGATTGGAAATTGGCTCGGAAACATCAGAAGAAATTGCCATCAGTATTATCGGACAAATCATCAAAGTAAGCAAGGAAAAAAAGCCTGTAAAAGTGAAACAATTAAATAGATAAGTAAAAGGGTATAACACCTGAGGCAGATAAAGCTAAATCACAATGTTTAATAGACAATAGGGTCAGTCACCGCTGTGTTAAAGTATTAACTCAGTGGGACTGACCTTTTTTCTTTGATAAAAGCTAGAAGCAGGCCCTTGCTCTTCAGGGTTGGCTTTTTGTCGTTTTGATTAATTCATTAATATGGTAGGGATATTTTACTTTATATGCTACTACTATCATGCAATACACAAAGAAAAATTTTGGGAGGGATTTTGTATGGGGAAATTAGATGGACTTATGGGAAACGGGTTCTGGTGCAAAGATTACATCCATTGGAAAGAGGTATATAGATTCCTATGGAATCAGCTTTTATGCAGCCATTCTAAATAGTTGATGAAAGACCTTCACTTGATTTTGGACAGACTTGTCCTGTAAAGTAAGTTGCCCAATCGATCCTGGTGAGCCAATTGAATTTGATGTAAGCAAAGCGAGTGAGTTCCAATTAAAAGAAAATGGAATTAGCTGGGTTCCAAGGAGCTTAAATGAAGCCATTCATGCTCTATCCGAAGATTCCATATTAGCACAAACTATCGGTAGAACATATGGGAAGAATTTATTAATATCAAACGGACAGAATGGGATAAGTACAGCAAACATGTCAGTGATTGGGAACAAAAACTATTTGCTATGAGTTTCTAGTCTTTTATAAATATTCTTAATTAAGTATAGGTGAAATGGGGGCTTTTCAGGAAGAAGAAAAGTTCCCATTTTACTTTTTGAGAAATGGGCTGAAAACCTGCTTATCAGTTTATCAGGATAAAGAAAAAGGACTTCCCGATCTCTAATTTCATATGTAGCGCATGAAGTAGTGGATATACAAAACCGCTTCATGAAAAATTGAATCTTTGGATAGATGATAATATAAAAAATATTGATTAAAATTATATGGAGAATAATGTGTTTCAAGTCAAAACGGGTGAGGAGGAATGAGCATGAAAATGTTTAAAATGAGTGCTGTGGCATTGGTCGCTGCGTTGTTGTTCCCTTCTTCTACATTTGCAAGTGGCTGGGATTACTTAGGAGAACAATCTCTTTATTCTAATGGTGCTGAAAGTGATGTGTTTGCCTCTACTGGTGGTGATTATAAGATCTGTCGGGATTCTTACGTGGGTCCAGCTGGTAAGTTAAAAGTTGAATTATGGGAGTACGATCCTGACAGTTATAATGATTATGTAGGGGTAAGATATTTAGATCGAGGCCAATGTGGCATTTTCCGGGGTATTGGTAACTTTGTTGATGGAGGAAATGAAGCGGAATTTTTTGCGAAATCAAGGACTAACAGTGATATGCATTTAATCTTTTTTGATTAATTCACTAAATGAATGAAAAAAAGACCTGGGATTGATTTGTAAAGACTAAAGACCCTTTTTGCATCCAAACAAATTCGTTTAATCAATAAAACGCGACTATTGCCCTTGTATCAGCCTGAAAAGTTGGTGCAGGGGTTTTATTTTGTTTGGCTACCTTTACGTCCCAAGGAAAATAGCGAAATGTTGGAAGCTTTGCCACGTTATTTTTCACAGGCGGGAAACAACCCTCACAATTTTAGGCAACATAAATCTTTCCCTGTTCATATAGTGAGGTCATCTTCACGTCATACCAACCTCCACAAAATAGTCATAGCAATTCTCACTTATCGATTAAATTATTTTTTTAATAAACCACATCTCCATTAGGGAAGTTACACCAAAATAAACCCCTTGGATCCATGGGGTTTCTTCACTTTTATTATTCTAGAAATACAGAATATAAGAAAAATGATGGAATAAATATTTCATAAATACCCGACTTGAACGATGCAAATAAATGGGGCGTTTCATCTACGGCTACTTCCGCCATACCGAACGAGCCGGAAACCGAAAGAATAAGGGATTAAAGAATTAGTTGAATAAAAAGTCACAAGGATAGCAGCCGGGCGGCTGCTTTTTTTATTATTTTTTCACTTTGCCTTCCAAATCGTATTGATTCAATTGCTAAAAATTCTTTTAGTAGACAAAACCAGCTTCGTCCTTATGCATTTTATTTTTTTTGTATGATAAGGGAGTCATATTCAGAGAATTTTTAAATTCTTTAATAAAATAGCTTGTACTATTAAAACCAACCTGATAAGCAACTTCAGTAATAGTAGAATTACCTTGCTGCAGTAGATATAAGCTCTTCTGAATACGATAATCTATAACATATTTTAATGGTGTACAGTTTAAAAATCTCTTGAAATACCGACAGCATTCAGAACGGCTCAGTTGACCGGCCCTTGCAATATCTTCTAACATAATTTTTTCTTCATAATGCTGATGTATCCAACTTAACATTTGCTTCATTCTTTGACTCTTTAATACTTCTGTCTGAACATACTCTAGTTTAAAACCATTATCGATTAAGTTTTTCCAAATTAATGTTAGATGCATGGATATATCGATTTCAAAGTATAGGGGCTTTTGCTCAATACTTTGATAGATTTCTAAAATTCCATCTAAAATATTTTTTCCCCAAATCTCATTGGCATCAACATATAAGTAGGGTAAATTAGTCGCTTGGATATAAGGTTTTACATAGGTAGTATAGAGTTCTTGTGATAATACAAAAAAAGGAGAAAGATTTAAGCAAATATAGACACAACCCGACTGATCCTTTTCTTTTGCCATATGCAGGCGTCCACTATTAATAAACAGTCCATCACCTTCTTGAACCACTATCCATTCTTCATTAACTTGAAAAATCGCTTCCCCTTTTACTATCAATACAAATTGAATTTCGTCATGCCAATGAAGTGGAATATAGCCATGTATATTTTGAGTAATGATGGTTTGATAACATGCAATCGGCATTACAACTGTTTGATGTTTAGTTAGCTCTTTTAAACTTTCATCAATCAGGAAGTTTTTTATTTGCATGGTCAGTCACCTCAATATTTTTATATTTTTATATTTAATAATAGTATTTTTAGAACAATCATTAAACTAATATAACATTATAATTACATTTTAAAAATGTGATTCACTAAAAAATCAGCTGATTTACTTTATGTTTTACCAATTTGTTAACCTGGTTGTTTTAATCTACTTTACCTTTTAAAAAGGAGTGAAATGACAATGTCAATTACCAATTTAAAACTATCAATCAACTCTGAACGCTTACTTAACCGCATCCAGGAACTTGGACGAATTGGTCTGGGCAATGACAACAAACGAACGAGATTAGCTGCTTCAGATGCAGATAAAGCTGGACGTGACCAATTAGTCACTTGGATGAAGGAAGCTAGTTTGGAAGTTGAAATCGACAGAATCGGTAATATCTTTGGGATTTGGTATGGTCCTGAAAGTAGTAATGAAGCACCAGTTTTGTTGGGTTCGCACATCGACACTGTCATTAACGCTGGTATGTACGACGGATGCTATGGAGTACTTTCTGGGCTTGAAGTAATCAACACTTTGCAGGAGAAAGGTTTTATTCCAACCCGTCCAATTGCAGTAGCAGCATTTACCAATGAGGAGGGAGTGCGCTATCAGCCCGATATGATGGGTTCTCTTGTGCATGCTGGTGGGCTTTCGGTTGATGATGCGCTTAAATCAGAAGGTACTGATGGCACATTTCTAGGCGAGGAGCTTGAACGTATTGGATATGCCGGTACAAAGGAGCCTGGTTTTTTAAAGCCATATGCTTACATTGAGCTTCATATCGAACAAGGTCCAATTCTGGATAAAGTGGATATTCCAATTGGTGCTGTAGAAAATCTTCAAGGCATTTCCTGGCAGCGCATTACGATTGAAGGTGTTGCAAATCACGCTGGTACTACACCAACTGATATGCGACGTGATGCAGGACTTGCGGCGGCAAGAGTAATAACATATTTACGTGATCGTGCAAACGCTAATAATGGGCAAACTGTTGCAACAGTTGGAACTATTAGTTTTAAGCCAGATGCCATTAATGTCGTTCCATCTTTAGCAACATTCACTGTTGATTTGCGTAATCCGAACGAGCAGAGTTTGCAAGCGGAAGAGCTAGCACTTGCAAACTACCTTAAAAAACTAGCGGCATCCGAAGAAGTATCAATTAAATCTGAACAACTAGTACGGTTTCACCCAGTTTCATTTGATGAAACAATCGTTAAACTGATAGAGCAAGTTGCCAGTATACGAGGACTCCAATCAAGACGAATGACATCTGGCGCGGGACATGATGCTCAAATGATGGCTCGTATATGTCCTACAGCTATGATTTTCGTTCCAAGTATCGATGGTATTAGTCATAATCCTAAGGAGAATACCAAAGATACCGATTTGGTAGCTGGAACCAATGTATTACTTGACGTAGTTAGCAAACTTGCAGGTATTCAGTAAATCATCTTTTGAATTAATAAAAACTCATGGCTTAAGAATTTGAGATGCCTTAACTATTTAATTAGGATGGCACAGGCATTTAAAAAGAAATGTAAGTGCTTGCAAGGATGAAGAAAAGCATATCTTTCAGATTAGACACATGAAGGAAACACAAGGAGGAACTTAATAATGGTTAAAGAAGTAATTTCAACAAAAAAGGCACCTGGAGCAATAGGACCTTATTCTCAAGCAATTAAAGTGGATAACTCTATTTTTGTTTCAGGTCAACTTCCTGTTAATCCTCAGACTGGTGAAATACCAGAGGATATAAAAGAACAAACTAAACAATCTTTAAATAATGTAAAAGAAATATTAGAGACTGCTGGAGCTTCTTTAGAAGATGTTGTAAAAGTAACAGTATTTTTAAAAGATTTATTAAACTTTTCTGAAGTTAATGAAATATATGGAGAATTTTTTGCGAAAAATTATCCTGCTAGATGTTGTGTCGAGGTATCTAGGTTACCTAAAGATGCCGGTGTAGAAATAGAGGTCATGGCAGTTTTAGAATAATACTTTTTTAAAGGAGAAAAAATGAGAAATTTAACAGAAATCAAATATATTGTAAATGAAATTGCAAGGAAAACAGATGATCAGAAGGTATCCTTAGAATTTATTAATAGTGAAGTAGTTGAAAAGGTAAGAAATTTTCATAAAAGCTTTCCAGAGTATAAAGTAACTCCGCTTCAGAGCTTAGATCAGTTGTCTAAGCAACTGGGAGTTGACAATATATGGGTGAAAGATGAGTCTTACAGATTTGGACTCAATGCTTTTAAGGTATTAGGTGGTTCCTATGCTGTTGGTAAATACCTTGCAGAAAAATTAAACGTCGATATTTCAGAGCTTTCATTTGAAAGACTAAGAAGTAAAGAAGTAAAAGAGAAACTTGGAGATATTACATTTGTAACAGCAACTGATGGAAATCATGGAAGAGGAATTGCCTGGGCTGCAAACCAGCTGGGACAAAAATCAGTAGTATTTATGCCAAAAGGGTCTTCGGAAATAAGATTAAACAATATTAGAAAAGAAGGAGCAGAAGCTTCTATAACAGATTTAAACTATGATGATGCTGTCAGATTAGCTAATAAATATGCAGATGAACATAATGGAGTATTGATTCAGGATAGTGCTTGGGAAGGTTATGAAGAAATTCCAACATGGATTATGCAAGGATATGTAACACTTGTTGATGAAGCATTTGACCAGATTAAGGCTAATGGAAAAGATATGCCTACTCATGTATTCCTTCAAGCAGGTGTTGGTTCTTTTGCAGGAACTGTACAAGGATATTTAGCATCTAAATTTGGCAATGATAGACCAACAACTGTTATCGTTGAGCCAAATGATGCAGCATGTATATATAAATCTGCTAAAGCAAATGATGGAAAGCCTCATGCAGTAACAGGTTTTATGCCAACTATAATGGCAGGACTTGCTTGTGGAGAGCCTAGCACTGTTGGTTGGAAGGTTTTAAGAGATTATTCCGATATGTATATATCCTGTCCAGATTATGTAGCAGCAAGAGCAATGAGAATACTTGGTCATCCATTAAAAGGAGATCCTAAAGTTATATCTGGAGAATCTGGTGCAGTAGGTCTGGGTATTTTGAGCTTAATTTTAGATGAAAACGGTTTAAAAGAAATAGCTGAAATTTTAAATATAAATAAAGACTCAAAAATACTTATTATCAGTACAGAAGGTGACACTGATCCGGATAATTATAGACAAGTAGTATGGGATGGGGCATATCCTGTAAAATAAATTTTTTAGGAGAGGGCTGCTTTCTGACATGTATCGCCTTAGCATGTTGCCCCCTTTCCCCTTTCCATAAAAAATTAATCAAAAGTATTTTATGAGGGGTTGAGATTAATATGAGTAACGAAAATTTCGAAAAACAGCTTACTGAGTGGCGGCATTATCTTCATTCGCACCCTGAAAGTGCTTTCGAAGAAAAAAATACTTCTGAATTTCTTGCAAAAGTACTAATAGGTATGGGATTAGAGGTTCACAGAAATATTGGTGGAACTGGAATCGTTGCTAATCTTACAGTGGGCGATGGGAAAGGTATTATAGGTATTCGATCAGATATTGATGCTATTAACCTAACAGAGGTGGGGCAACATCCATACACTTCCCAGAATCCGGGTAAAATGCATGCGTGTGGTCATGATGGACATATGGCCACAGTATTGGGTGCAGCCCAGTTATTAACAGAGCGTAAAAATTTTAGCGGAACAGTTAGATTTATTTTTCAACCTGCAGAGGAACCTGGTAAAGGCGCTTCTGCGATGATAAAAGATGGACTTTTTGAACGTTTCCCAATGGATGAGATTTATGGAATGCACAATAGGCCAGGTATGCCTGCAGGTTCAATTTCAACTCGTGGGGGTGGAATTATGGGAAGTGAGGATAACTTTGTGATCCATATTAAGGGGCAAGGCTCACATGCTTCAAGTCCTCATGTGGGGAAAGATCCAATCGTTATTGCGTCTGAAATTGTTCTTGCTTTGCAGACCATTATATCCCGTAATATGGACCCAAGTGTTCCTGCAGTCATTTCATGTACTGAATTTATTACAGATGGGATTCACAATGCGATTCCTACGAATGTAGTGATTAAAGGGGATACTAGAAGTTATACTCCAGAGGTATCAAAGTTGCTAGAAGAAAGGATGCAAACGATTAGTGAGGGAATTTGCAAAATAAATGGGGCAGAATGTCAATTTGAATATACCCATGAATTCGCACCAACTGTTAACTCGGCAAAGTGTGTTGATATTGCGGTAAGAGCATCACGGAATGTTGTTGGTGAAAATAAGGTGGATGGAAATTGTCAACAGTGGATGGCTTCTGAAGATTTTGGTACGTTTTTACAGAGGATTCCTGGCTGTTTTGTATTTATAGGAAATGGTGACGATTCTGAAGGCATAGGCAATGTTCCACTTCATAATTCACGCTATGACTATAATGATAAGATACTAACAATTGGAGCGAAATATTTCGCAGAGTTAATAAAAGTCCGCCTGCCAAAATAAATAGTTTAATATTTTAGATGCCAGGTTTGTTTGGTACGTTATTTATGTAGGGTCTTAGAATTATTTTTCTGAGACTTGGCTTAACTATTTCGTGAAAGCGGTTTCAAATAGAAATATGATTTTGATTTTTCAAGGAAATCTCTATTTATTAGCCTTAAAAAGATGCTCAAACATAGTATACAAGGAGAGATTATCTATGAATGGAAATGCAGCTGAAAAAATTCCAGTAAAAAATGAAGAATTACAAGACCCTAAAAAATGGCATAAACAAGATACCACCTGGGCATTGAGCCTTTTTGGAACAGCAATTGGAGCAGGAGTACTCTTTTTACCTATTAATGCAGGAGTAGGAGGTATAGTGTCATTACTGCTCATTACCATACTTGCTTTTCCAATAATGTACTATGGACATAGGGCGTTTGCTAAAATTATCTATACTTCCAAAGCTGCTGATGAGGGGATTACAGGTACTATAAGAGAGTATTTCGGAAATAGAGCAAGTAAAATTTTTAACTTGGTATATTTTTTCGCAATTTATACCATCGTGCTGATGTATTCGGTTGCATTAACAAATACTGCAAATAGTTTTATCGTGAATCAATTGCACTTTAAGGAGCCACCAAGGGCAGTTTTATCACTTGTATTGGTGCTCGTTCTTATATTTATCGTAAACTTTGGTCAAGATAAGACTATCAAGGTAATGAGCATGCTTGTATATCCTTTTATAGCTTCTCTATTGTTTATAGCAATCTATTTGATTCCCCAGTGGAATACGGCGAGTTTAAGTTTTTCAAGTGTTTCTACAGCTTCAACGGGACAAGGTGTTTTGAGTATGTTATGGATGATTCTCCCAATTACGGTATTATCGTTTAATCATTATCCGATTATATCACCTTTTGTTATCAAACAGAGGGAAACCTATGGAGAAGAAGCTACTGACGCCAAATGTGTTCAAATACAAAAATACGGTTATATTTTGACATTTTCTGTCGTTATGTTCTTTGTTTACAGCAGTGTCTTGAGTTTGTCTCCAAACGATCTTGCCATGGCAAAAGAACAGAATTTGTCAATCCTTTCGTATCTTGCTAATCATTTTAATATGCCAATAATCATTTATGCTGCTCCTATCATTGCTTTTGTTGCCATAACAAAGTCCTTCCTTGGCCATTATGTAGGAGGATACGAGGTAATGCGTGACATTATAATGGAGACCAGTAGGGATCGTGGAAAAGAATTAAATGAAAAAACAGTTAATACAATGATACTTGTTTTTGTAATATTAACATGCTGGTATACTGCCTATGCAAATCCAAGCATTCTTGGAATCATAGAAAGCATCAGCGGGCCGACTGGTGCTGTAATTCTCTTATTATTACCGATGTATACGATCCGTAAAATTCCTGTGTTAGCTAAATACAGGGGGAAAATTAGCAATGTTTTTGTCACAATTATGGGCGTTATTACTGTCCTAGCCATTTTTAAATCATTATTCTCATTTTAAAAATTCTAAGTTTTATGGATCCCATTCTTCGAATTGAGATATTCCAATCTAAAATGTATTCTCTTAGAATTATAATATATTTCTTTTTGAGCTTGTTCGGGTTACTCGTCATTGACATCCTGAATAAGCTTTCTTTTTATTGTTATATAGAATGATTCGATAACGACGAACTGTACGACTCATGCTTCGCCTAAATTTCGTATGTTCCTGTACCATTTACGGCTACTGACGCCATACCGAACGAGCCGGAAACCGTAAGAATAAGGGATTAAAGGATTAATAGAATAAAAGGTCACAAGGATAGCAGCCACTCGGCTGCTTTTTTTATTTATTTTTTCCTTTTGCCATTCGAATCGTAAAACAGCGCAGGCCGGCTAACCTCACCCGAACCTTTCCGGCAGGAAGCTAAGACGGCCAGTCAATCGATCAGGGGCAAAAAACTTTTTGATTAGGGGCGCTATCGCAACATCAAAAACTTTGTCAAAGGGGAAAAATAATCCCCCTTTGGGAAACTAATTCGCTTCGCTCCCCGATTAATGAACATTATCTACAATCCATTTGCCATTCAAAAAAATATATTGTAATTCGACTTTCTGCCATGTATGGTGTTATGAAATGCACATTAGCTTTTCTTATATACTTTAAAAAGTTATCATGATAGAGTCTCTGTACATTGTATATATACACATTTATGATACAAAACTGTATGTATGGAAAAAAGGGGTGAGGCGATGAGAAAGTTACATATTAACTGTGCCGTTATAACCGTCTTCCTTTTCTTTTTTTGCTGTTTCTTTCCTTTTGCCGTGCATTCGGAAGCCCAAAAAGTGATACGGGTTGCAGGGGATAATAACTTTCCACCTTTCGAATACTTGAGCGATTCGGGCGTTTATACCGGTTTTAATGTAGATATAATGAATGCCATTTCCATCGAGACTGGCATTAGGTTTGAATATTATCCTATGCCGTGGAACGAGGCAGTACAAGCTATGCGCTCTGGAAGAGTGGATGCGATTCAAGGCATGAAGTACAATCAGGAACGTGAAGAGATTTATGATTTTTCAGCTCCGTATTTCACAAGTTCACAAGGGATTTTTGTGTTGAAAGATAACATGTATATCCGAAAAATAGAAGATCTTAAAGGCCGGAAAGTAGCTGTCCAAAAAGGTGATGTTGCAAGCGGCCTATTAAGTAAAGTAGATCGTTTGCAATTGGTGGAAACTAATAATCAACAAGAAGCCGTTCAGTCGTTGATTGACGGAAAAGTGGATGCTTTCATTGGAAACCGGATTACTGGTCAATATTTTCTTCAGAAAAATGAGCAGCAATCACTCATTAAGATTGTCGGTGAGTCACTTGACACAACAAATTATGCCGTCGCTGTGATGCCAAAAAATAAAGAGTTGCTGACACTATTCAATCAGGCAATTTCTCAAATCAAGAAAGATGGGACGTATGAAAAGATAGAGAAAAAGTGGTTCGGGGAATATATCCTGCCGAATACTCAACGACTACGCAAAACGCTGTTGTATTTGGAGATTGGTCTTTTTATTACATTCATTGTAATTTCTCTCATCTTATGGTGGAATCTCAGCCTTAAACGAGAAGTGGCTAAGCGAACCGAGCAAATTGAGCACGTGAATAAAGACTTGGAAGAGAAGATGCTGCTACTTGAGGAAAACATCCATTTTCAGCAGCAAGTATTAAACAGTGCATACAGTTCGCTTATTACATTGAATCAGCAAGGTCTTGTATCAATGATCAATGTTAGGGCTATGGATTATTTGGAGTTGGACGGCAATGTTGTTAGAAAACCTTTTCAGGCTCTGCCCATTATCTATTTCATCCCGGAAAAGGAGATTAAGGCTGCGTTAGAGAGAAAGAGAGTTTTCTTACAAAAGGAAACGGTGTGGTCTCAGAATGCGGGCAAAAAAAGGTATATTACTTACAGCGTGTACCCAATTCAGACTATTGGGGGAGAAAGTGTAGGTGCGGTGTTGAATTTTTTCGATATTACGGAACAAAAACAGCTGGAGAGAAAAGTGGCCCAGGATGACCGCTTGCGTTCATTGGGACAACTTGTGGCGGGTATCGCACATGAGATAAGAAACCCGTTAACATCGATCCTTACCTATACACAATTACTGCCGAAAAAATTTGCAAGCGCAGATTTCCGTACATTCTTTTCCGAACAGGTCACTAGTGAAATTACCAGACTTAATACATTAATTAACGATTTGCTCGATTATTCCCGTCCTAAAAAATCAGAACCTGTCACGTTTTCGCTCAATGAGACCATGGAAGGGATTGAGCTATTGCTTAAGCCGAAAATCAAAGAAAAAAACCTGCGTATTGTTCGTGAGTTCGCCGGAGACATTCAGACAACGGCAGATACACAGCAGATCAAACAAGTGCTGGTGAACGTCATTCTCAATGCCATTCAGGCGTCCAATATAGGGGGAACCCTTATTTTTCGGGCATATTATCGGGATATGTTCACTGTCGTTGAAATCGAGGATGAAGGCATCGGCATTTCGGAAGAAGACATTGATAGGATCTTTGAACCGTTTTACACTAGGAAACCGAATGGGGTAGGGCTTGGGCTTTCTATTTCGTATCAGCTTGTCAAAGAAAACGATGGTACTATTGAGACAAGAAGTGAAGTAGGAAAGGGTACAGTAGTGACGATTTGTTTACAGCATTAATACAGAAAGGGTGAAGACGATGCACGATATCATGATTATTGATGATGAGCCAACCATTTGTCAGTCACTAACGTTTGCATTGGAAGACCAGTATCGCGTTTATTCGTTTACAGACCCACGTGAAGCACTTCCACTTCTCGAAAGAGCGGAAATCGCCATCGTTTTGCTGGATTTGAAAATCGGGGAATACAATGGGATGGAAGTGTTAGAAGAAATCAAGCGCCTCTCCCCCTCGACAGTCGTCATCATGATGACGGCCTATGGTACCATTCCATCTTCCGTGGAAGCAATGCGTAAGGGGGCGTTTTCCTATGCAACAAAGCCTCTTCATATTGATGAATTGGAAGTGCTGATGCAAAAAGCAGAAGAAGTGTATACGCTTCAGTCCAAAGTGAAATGGCTGAGTGAAGAATTGGATAAGGTGGCAGGTGTGAACGGCCTTATCGGTGAAAGCTTGTCAATGCGCAAAATATTCTCCCTAATCGAAAAAGTGAAGGATATCGATTCTAACATTCTCATAGAAGGGGAAAGTGGAACAGGCAAAGAAGTCGTCGCCCGAACGATCCATAATCAAAGCAAGCGCAGAAACAAAAAGTTTCAGGCCATTAATTGTGCCGCCATTCCGACTCACCTGTTGGAATCAGAATTATTTGGATACGAAAAGGGCGCATTTACAGGGGCGACACAGCGGAAGTATGGACTTTTTGTGTTGGCAGAAGGAGGAACAATCTTTCTTGACGAAATCGGTGAGATGGATTTGGCGCTGCAAGGTAAAATTTTGCGCGTTCTACAAGAGAGAAAGGTAATGCCCGTTGGAGGGATGGAAGAAGTCAGCATCGATGTCCGTATCATTGCTGCGACAAACAGAGACTTGGTCAAAGAAGTAAAAGAAAATCGATTTCGTGAAGATTTATATTACAGATTGAATGTGATTCCGATTCACCTTCCGGCTTTACGTGAACGAAAAGAAGACATTCCATTGTTGTTGGAATTTTTCATTGCCAAAATCGGCGATAGAATGGGAAAACCTGTAGAAGGAATTTCCCATGAAGCGCTGCAACTTTTACAGCAATATGACTTCCCAGGAAATATTCGGGAACTCCAGAACGTGATTGAAAGGGCCATTGCGCTTACGAATGAGTCTTATATACAGAAATCCGATTTACCTTCCGATATCCAAAAAAGTTCGCGCGCATTTTTCGGCAACACTTTAATCCCTGTCTATGTCGGCGAACCGCTTGAAGAAATCGAAAAAAGAGTGATTCTTCATAACCTTGCCGCTTTTAACGGTCATCAAAGGAGGACAGCACAAACAATTGGCATCGGGGAGAGGACATTGCGAGATAAGTTGAAGAAATATCGGGAAGAAAAGTAGGCGGAAATTGCCGAGCGGCAATTTTCGCCTACTTTTTATTTTGAATATATCTTAATTATCCACTGTTTTTAAGGCGATGAACCTGGCATGAAACTTGCTTAATTAATATTGCAGTACAACCATTAAACAGAATGGAGGGAATATAGATATTACACCATAATGGTTTACAGTGCTGGACTGGGAGTTACTGTGCAGCGGAAGCGGGATGTGCAAATAAGTCACTAGCCTATCAACGTTTAACGAAAACTAAAAGGAAAAGCCATTGCACCAGATCTTTTATTATTGTACAACCCGAAATTGATTGGCGATTGCACATATGAAGTATTTTTATTTATGGGGAGGAAAAATAAATGTATGCGTTACCAAATATGGATTTATGGAAAGGCAGAACAGATAGTCTAATAGATAAAGATGAATTTAGGATTCATCAAATAGTTAAAGATAATCAAATAACTTCAATAAATAATGCATGTGGAATAATAGGGTTCTCTTGTGATGAGGGCGTACGCAGGAATAAAGGAAGACTTGGAAGCAAAGAAGCTCCCGATGAAATACGTAAATCCTTATCTTCTTTGTCTTGGC
Source organism: Peribacillus simplex (assembly GCF_900156045.1). Classification (GTDB taxonomy): domain Bacteria; phylum Bacillota; class Bacilli; order Bacillales; family DSM-1321; genus Peribacillus; species Peribacillus simplex_D. The sequence continues at coordinate 444,713 of NZ_FTMX01000004.1, forward strand.
ACGGCCAAGCAGAGGATAGTCTAGTTGATTTCGGAAATATCATTTGTGAAAATCAACAGTTAGAAGCAGCACAAGCTGAATTAGGGAGTCACGTAGAGAAAATATTAACTAAAAATATGTTTCCTGTTATATTGGGGGGCGGACATGAAACCTTTTATGGTCATTATCTAGGGATCAGGTCGAGTGTAGGACCCGAAGCCAATATAGGCATCCTTAACATTGATGCTCATTTTGACTTACGCTCATATGAAGAAATAACTTCTTCTGGAACGATGTTTAAACAAATATTAGATCATGATCCTCATGCTAGTTATTTGCCTATTGGTATTCAACGTTATGGAAATACAAAAAAATTATTTGACACTGCAACTTCACTTGGTTGTTCTTGGATATTGGAAGAAGAATTGGTGGATGGAATTTCGGAGGAAAATGAAAATGAAATTCTGAATTTTATGAATCAACATGATCATATTATTTTAACGCTTTGTATGGATGTTATTAACGCTTCGGAAGCACCAGGTGTTAGTGCACCTTCCTCATTTGGTCTTTCTGGAAAAATGGTTAGGCAGTTAATTCGTAAAATTATTTCACATCCGAAAACCATTTCATTTGATATCTGTGAAGTAAATCCATCATTGGATAATGATAATCGCACTGTAAAACTAGCTGCAAACTTAATAAATGAAGTATTTTTGTGTGTGGAGAGGAGATAGGCAATATGAACATCGAGATTAATCAAACGATCACTATTTTTTTAGCGGTACTGCTTTTAGCACTAGGCGGGATTATCGTAAGGAATGTCAAAATATTTAAACACTTTTGTATCCCTGCACCTGTTGTAGGGGGATTACTGTTTGCGATAGTCGCTACAAGTCTTAAAACCTTTCTAAACGTAACCATTTCATTAGATACGACACTCCAGGGATTATTTATGTTAACGTTTTTTACGACGGTTGGATTGGGTGCCAGTTTTCAATTAGTAAAAGTCGGCGGTAAATTATTATTAATATATTGGTTGTTATGTGGGTTTCTGGCATTTGCTCAAAATTTAATTGGAATATCTTTAGCACCCGTTTTTGGGATTGATCCATTGATTGGTATGATGGCTGGAGCAATATCCATGGAAGGTGGCATAGGTGCGGCTACAGCATTTGGGGGTACCATTGAATCGCTAGGAATTCAATCTGCCCAAGCAATTGGAATAGCAGCAGCTACTTTAGGATTAGTATTTGGTGGATTAGTTGGAGGTCCAACTGTAAAATATCTAATTAATAAACACAAATTAACACCAAGTAAAAAGGATATTGAAATTCAGGAAAAGAAAGAAATGGAAGACAAAATAGAATTGAATGCAGCTTCATTTATGAAACAAGTTTTAATACTGACATTTTGTATGGCTTTAGGTTCATATTTAGGAGAGTTGTTTTCAGCGAAGACAGGTTATGTTTTACCGAATTATGTTGGAGCAATGATAGTGGCTGTAATAGTCAGGAATATTTTGGATAAAATAAATGGAAAAATCATCGAAATGCCTAGTATAAATTTTATTGGAGATATTACTTTAGGTATTTTCTTATCAATGGCATTAATGAGTATAAAACTATGGGAAGTTGCTGACCTTGCGTTACCTATTATTTTAATTGTGGTGATACAAGTAATCTTTATTATACTTTTAAGTATATTCATCATGTTTCGTTTTCTTGGCAAAAACTACGATGCGGCAGTTATGGTTGGAGGATTTATCGGACATGGTATAGGGGCTACACCAAATGCTATGGCCAATATGTCAACGATCACTGCTAAATATGGACCTTCAAGTAAAGCGTATTTAATCGTTCCGATCGTGGGTGCATTTCTTATTGACGTTTTTGCCATGCCGATTATCATAATAAGTATTAATCTATTGAAATGATAATTTGTTCTTAATGATGGAATGAATTTCAAAATTAATAGTTTTTATGCAAAGCCTGATATGGTCAAAGTATAGTTAGATATAGTGTTGATACCGAATGTTTTTAGTTGTATCAAAAACATTCGGTATTGTCTTTTTCTGGAATTGCTCACATAGTAGGTAATTCACACTGGTTTGTTTAGTAATGCACCGGAACACCATCAATTTCAGGTTATGCTACGATGATCAGAGACCAGTACACCTAAGCTCAATAATGCCTCTCTGTTAATCGTATCCACCCTAATGGAAATGAACAATTTTTTTGTTCTGTACTCTGGTCGAAATTGTTTTCAACTGAAGTAAAGTAATAATTAAAAGGGGAGAAAATAGTTGTCATATTCTCTAAATGTAATAAGAAAAAGTGAACAAACCTCCAGTCTTTGGTCAGGTGGTAAAACAACTCAACTTGCCATTTATCCTGAAGATGGAGATTATTCGAAGCGTGATTTCAAATGGCGGATAAGCACCGCAGATGTCGAGGTGGATGAATCCTTATTTACTCACCTTCCAGGCATTCAGAGGATCATCATGATCCTTGATGGTGAAATGTCGCTGGAACATAAAGGAAAGCACCGGGTGCATTTACAGCCATTTGAACAGGATCGGTTTGATGGAGGCTGGACAACCCGAAGTATTGGGAGGGTTACGGACTTTAATTTGATGTTAGCAGAAGGGTGCGAAGGAGACCTTGGCACGATTCATTTGAATGATGGAATTCATTCTGAAGTGTTGGATAATGGGGATTCTGCGAAAAGATCCGACGCCTATTATTGTTTCAAAGGAAAAAGCAGAATGAGTATCGATGAAAAAGAGTCTATTGTTTTAGGGAAAGGTGACTTGGTGATCTTGAACATGGATCAATTCTGCAACAATTTAAATATAAAGTTATCCAATTACGAAGACGGCTCATCTGCAACAATTATTAAGGTAAGTATTTTTTATTGATGGAAATTCTGGGTTGCCAAAGCATTCATCCTTCTCATATATAAATTGATTGCGCCCCAATGATGAGATTTGACGTCAAGCGTTCACTGCCAAATGGTTTACATCTCGTACCTTTTTTAGATTAATAGTGCCAGATACATCCAAGTTTATGAGTTTACTTTATTCAGATTATATACAGTAAAAAGTAAACAGGATATTGAATAATCATTAATCAGAGCTGTCCTTAGACAGCTTTTTCTTTTTGGCTCTTTTCGTAAAGATTGTTGTTTTTAAAACGAAACGATTTAAGGTTGATTGAAGCGCAAGTGCGAGACTCCTGCGGGAGCAGCGGGACAGGTGAGACCCCACAGGCGTTTACGCCGAGAGAGGCTCACCGCTAGCCCCGCGGAAAGCGAGCATCTGGAGGGGAAATTAACCACACCGCTTTACTTGGTAAATAGCAACAAAGTATGCGAAAACAGCCTTCTTTTTAAAATAAATGGTACAGATTAGTTGGTATTGATAAAAAGTCTCTAGAGATAATTTTAAAATTATTTTGAAATACCCAATTTGGGAATGTTCGGTATGTGAAACCAGAATTAAAACACTTACATTTCCTATTATCTGTGTATAATTACCTGAATATATCAAATTATCTTTAAATTCAAACGATTTAATGTTATTATTTTAGAATATTCAAACTATTAAATTGGAAGGTGAGGAACTCATATGTCACAGATGTTGGCTTTAGTTATTGTTATTCTGATTTTATTTGTAGGAGACATTGTGGCGGTCCGAACAAAAGCTTGGGTACCTTCCGTTTTCGTTTCTGCAATCCTGTTTCTATGTGGTTATTGGACGTTCTTCCCGCAAGACATCGTTTCGATAGCAGGTGTTCCACCGGTAGTGGCAACCATGATGATGTACCTATTGATCACGAATATGGGAACATTGCTTTCAATAAGAGAGTTGGTAAATCAATGGAAAACAATTGTCATCTCCTTATCTGGCATTCTTGGTATTGTTGCACTATTATTCGCAATTGGCACATTTATATTTGATCTGCAAACTGTCCTTGTAGCGATTCCACCTTTAGTGGGCGGAATGGTATCTTCAATAATCATGTCAGAAGGAGCGGCAGACGCAGGACTTACGAGTTTGTCCGTTTTTGCCATTGTTATTTATGTAATGCAAGGCTTTGCTGGATATCCTTTAACTTCAATTGTGTTGAAGAAAGAAGGGAAGAAGCTTTTGGGGCAATATCGCAATGGGCAATTAACGGTAAAAAAGAGTGATACTGCAGACGCTTCAGAAGGTATGACGGAACTTAAGCTGTTTAAAAAACTTCCTGAAAAATATAATACGGAATATTTTAAATTTTTCAGACTTGCGATTGTTGCTTTTCTGGCTTACCTTGTTTCGACTGGATTAGAGCCCATTATATCAATAAATGCATTTGTTCTTTGCTTACTATTCGGGGTTGTCGGAAAAAGTATAGGTTTCTTGGAAAAACAGACTCTGCAAAAAGCAAATGGATTTGGATTTGCCATCATGGCCCTTATGCTTTTCGTCTTTGACGGATTGAAAAGTGCAACACCAAGTATGATGATGGAGATTCTTTACCCACTTATTGTTTGCATTTTCCTAGCTGTTATTGGCATGTATATATTCTCATTCATTGCAGGTAAATTGTTAAAAGTCAGCAAAGAAATGGCCTTCGCTGTATCTTTAACAGCATTATACGGATTTCCTGCCGATTACATTATCACCAATGAAGTCGTCAATTCATTAACAAAAGATGAAAATGAAAAAGAAGCATTGCTAAGCCATATGTTGCCGCCGATGCTTGTTGGTGGATTTATATCGGTTACGATCGTGTCGGTTATTTTGGCGGGAATATTTGTACAATTCTTGTAAAATTGGAGGGATTCTAAGTGAGTCTTATCGAACGTATAGAAAAGCAAATAAATGATTTGAACGAATTCACATCAACACCCGGAAAAGGGACAACCCGGCTTACGTATAGCAAGGAAGACTTACTTACACGCAATTATATTAAAAATAAAATGATGGATTCCGGTCTAACAGTAAAGGAAGATGGACTTGGAAATATTTTTGGAAAGCTTGAAGGTACTTTAAAAGATGCACCAAGCATTTTGATCGGTTCACATTTTGATTCCGTACCAAGTGGCGGTGCGTATGACGGACCAGCCGGTGTAATTGTCGCTCTTGAAGTGGCTGCCCTATTTGCAGAAAATCAATTAACACCTAAATATCCATTGGAAATCGTTGCCCTGATTGAAGAAGAGGGTGCTCGTTTTGGCGGAGGACTAATGGGGTCGAGAGGAATAGTGGGAACACTTAGTGAGGAAAGTTTTAAAAACTTAAGGGATAAAGAAGGTATCACAACAATTGAAGCGATGTCAAAAATTGGTCTGGATTCATCACTTCCGAAAAGGAGAAATCCTAATAGCATTAAAGCATTTCTCGAATTGCATATAGAACAAGGGCCAATCCTTGAAGAGAAGAATATCCCTATTGGTGTTGTAGAGGCTATTGTTGGTTTAACTCAATTTGAAGTAACCATTGAAGGAAAGGCAGGACATGCAGGCACAACCCCGATGGATCGCCGTACGGATGCATTGGTTGCAGCCGCCCAGATTATTTCTCAATTACCGAGCTTTGCAATTGAGGAAGGTGAAGGAACGGTTATCACGACAGGGCGACTACATGTTTTACCAAATGGAGCCAACGTCATCCCAAATAAAGTCGAATTTTCGGTAGATATCCGATCTAGCAAGGAAGAACATATTAACAATGTCATCAAGCGAATGAAAGAATTAATAGAATCCTACCATGAGCAGGGAATCCATACAGCTGCGGAACAGGTGTTATATATGCCGCCAAAGGTATTGAGTGATGTGATAAAAGCTTTATTAAAGGATAAAAGTTCTGATTTGGAAATTCCATACTGTTCCATTAATAGTGGAGCAGGTCATGATGCGATGGTTTTTTCCGATGTGACTGATGTTGGCATGCTCTTTGTTCCAAGTAAAGCAGGACTAAGTCATTGTCCAGAGGAATGGTCTGATGCACGTCATTTAGCAAATGGAGTGCAAATATTTTACGAAGTGGCTAAATGTTTAACGGAGGTAGAATGAGGATGATTAATCAAACGATAAAAGAAGTGATTCAAAATAATAGTGATGAATTAATTGAAATACGTAGAAAACTTCATAGCGAACCTGAGTTATCATGGGAAGAAGAAAATACAACGGCCTTTATTTGTGAATACCTTGATAAATTAGAAATACCTTATCGCAAAGCAGAACCAACAGGTGTCATTGCAGAAATTAAAGGCGGTAAGGCAGGAAAGACGGTAGCATTAAGAGCGGATATGGACGCCCTATCTGTTGAAGAATTAAATAAAGACTTGCCGTATGCTTCAAAAGAAGAAGGGAAAATGCATGCATGTGGTCATGATGCACACACATCCATGCTATTAATTGCAGCGAAGGCTCTAAACGGAATAAAAGAAGAATTACCTGGGAATGTGCGATTAATTTTTCAGCCAGCTGAAGAAGTGGCAACAGGTGCAAGGGAAATGGTTAAACAAGGGGCTGTCAAAGGTGTTGATAATGTTTTTGGCATACATATTTGGTCGCAAATGCCAACAAACAAGGTTGCTTGTACTCAAGGACCTTCATTCGCTTCAGCAGATATCTTTACAGTAACGTTTAAAGGAAGAGGGGGACATGGTGCCATGCCTCAGGATTGCATCGATGCAACCATTGTGGCCTCTTCATTCGTCATGAATGTACAATCTGTCGTATCAAGAACGGTCGACCCACAAAATCCCGCAGTATTGACAGTTGGAAAAATGGCCGTTGGCACACGATTTAATGTCATTGCAGAAAATGCCGTCATTGAAGGGACTGTCCGTTGTTTTGATCCTAAAACACGTGATCATATTGAAAAACAGCTCCAGATTTATGCTGAAAATGTTGCCAATATTTACGGTGCGACCGCACAGGTTGAGTATTACCGTGGAACGCAAGCTGTCATTAATGATGAATACAGCGCCAAATTAGTGCAAAAAGTTGCTTCAAATGCGTTTGGAGAAGACGCAGTATATAATGAAAAGCCAACAATGGGTGGAGAAGATTTTAGTTTCTATTTAGATGAAGTACCTGGAAGCTTCGCTTTAGTTGGATCTGGAAACCCTGAAAAAGATACGGAATGGGCCCATCATCACGGGAAATTCAATATCGACGAAGATGCGCTTGCTACCGGTGCAGAACTTTACGCTCAATATGCCTGGGCATATTTGCACGAATAATGGTCTGAAGAAAAGAGGGAATCCAGTAATTACTAAAGTGTGTTTGAACGTCAGAAGGCCGCCAATTGGCGGCCTTCTGGCGTTAAGGTTTAAATTTCACTAAAAGGGCTTTGCACATAGTCAAAAAGGGAATGGATTTTATCATTCCCTTTTTGTTTTCCATTAATAAGGAATGAAACAACAAAGATTCTTTTGTCAAAATCAAAAGTAAGAAATCAATTAATTATCAACAAAAACTTAAATTAACTTAAATTAATGCAGAATTCATTGCTATTAAAATTAAATAGACTTATAATTGGATCTATAGGGTGAAATCATGTAAATGGACTGGTGACTATTTCGACAAATATGAAAATGGATTGATATCGAAACAATTTGTTAAATAAATAATAAATCCAAAAACACCACTAGAAGAGATATGAAAAAATGGAAGATAAGAGAAAACTCAATCAAATACTGGATGGTTGCCTCTTGTTCTCCAATGAAGTCTATTAATCATGATCATCTTAAAATACAAACGTACTAGAGGAGGATTTTACAGGTGAATCAGGAAATGGAAGGTTTGTCCCGCAGAAAGTTTATAGGTAACGTCTGTAAAATTGGAAGCGCTTCCGCGGTTCTCGGTGTCACGGACACGATGGGATTGTTCATGCCTGAGATGGCAAGTGCGGATACTGAGAAGAAGGCTGGCCATAACACCAAAAAACCAGGAAAAAACAGTTCCTACATGTTGATGAATGTTCGATTGGAAAGTGGATACAAGTATAAAAATGGCCAGGTCGTCGCAACCGAAACGGTATTGAGGAACCTCCATATTGTTAAAGGCACCATTACCAGAATACTAGATACTAAGTCCCCTTATGGAAAAGGTATCGATTGCTACGACGCGAAAGGCATGCTGCTACTTCCTTCTTTTAGAGATATGCATATTCATTTGGATAAAACCTATTATGGGGGTCCTTGGAGAGCAGCTGCTACGAGGAAAAATGGCATTTTTGACATGATTACCTTGGAGCAGACGTTACTTCTGGAGCTCCTTCCAACAGCCCAGGAGCGTGCGGAGAAATTAATTGAACTAATACTTGGCTATGGCTCGACATATGTCAGAAGCCATTGCAACATCGATCCAGTCGTTGGTCTAAAGAATCTTGAGAAACTCAATCGGGCCTTAGCAAACTATTCAGATAAAATATCACATGAAATTGTTGGCTTTCCTCAACATGGCCTGCTTCGTTCAAATGCTCAGGGACTGATACGCGAAGCCATGCAACTCGGAGTTACACATGTTGGCGGACTAGATCCAACCTTAGTTGACGGTGATATGGAAAAATCGTTGCAAACAATGGTACAGATCGCGGTGGACTACAAAGCAGGTATTGATATTCACCTTCATGAAGGTGGCGAAACGGGATTGAAGGCAATTCGTCGATTGGCTGACCTGACTGAGGAAGCCGGTTTGCAGGGGAAAGTGACGATCAGTCATGCATTTTCGCTCGCTTCGTTAGGGGATGGAGCCGATATAGAAATGGCAAAACGCCTTGCATCGCTGGGTATTTCCATTGCCTCAACCGTTCCGATCGGCAAAGACGTAATGCCGATTCCGCTGCTTCAGAAGCATAAGGTGAACGTCATGCTTGGTAATGATAGTATTACTGATCACTGGTCACCATTCGGGATTGGCGATACGCTGCAAAAGGCACATCTCGCTGCAGATCTGTATGGATGGTCAAACGAATACAACCTGTCACGCGCACTGTCCCTTGCTACCGGCGGCATTACACCGCTAGACGAGTCCGGTAAGCAAATATGGCCAAAGGTAGGCGATGCCGCGACCGCCGTACTCATTCCGGCAAGCTGCTCGGCCGAAGCCGTAGCCCGTCTGCCGAAGCGTGCTGCCGTATTGCATAAGGGAACTCTGTCTTCGGGTTCTCTGGATAGCGTGAAGCCTAAGCTTCATACCAATTAAAAGGATGTGACATTGTTAATGAACCTTGGTAAAAAAGAATTGGGGATAGGTTCGATGAGCACATAAACGTTTAACGTTTTAAAGGAATTACAAAATATAAATACCAATGGGGGAAGTTATGCTACAAAATATTGGAATACCAGGATTGATGCTAATTTTAGTGATTGCCCTTATTATTTTCGGCCCTTCAAAGTTACCGGAAATTGGAAGGGCGTTTGGCTCAACATTAAGAGAATTTAAAAAGTCTACCAGAGACCTTGTAGCAGATGACACTAATGCCGATGTGACCAATAAGAAAGAAAGCTAATCAAATAAATGAAGAGGGGATGTAGGATCTGTCTTACATCTTTTTTTCCTGGAGTGATGAAGTTGGAAAATCAAAAAAAAGCGAGCATGATTCAGCACCTTGAGGAGTTACGTAAACGTATTATTATCACTTTAGTCGTTTTCACGCTGTTCCTCGTACTGACATTTATTTATGTTCAAGATATTTATAATATAATAGTTAAAGACTTGCCGTTTAAGCTAGCTCTGTTAGGACCGAGTGATATTATACTCGTTTATTTAATTATTGCCACCGTCGTTGCCATCGCGGCTACTATACCGGTTGCTGCTCACCAAACTTGGCTGTTTGTACGTCCAGCGTTAACACCAAAAGAACGCAAAGTTACTAGCGCTTATATTCCAGCACTATTTATTCTATTCACACTAGGAATCAGTTTTGGTTACTTCATTTTATTTCCGCTTGTACTGAATTTTTTAATGTCTCTATCAAACGACATGTTTACAACTTTCTTTACAACGGAGAAATATTTCCGATTTATGCTTCATATGACACTGCCTTTTGGATTTCTGTTTGAAATGCCGGTTGTCATTATGTTTTTAACAAGTTTAGGAATAATAAATCCATACCGTTTGCAAAAAATCAGGAAATATTCTTACTTTATACTAATAGTTATTTCAATTTTGATTACTCCACCAGACTTTCTATCAGATATCCTGGTTACTATACCTTTATTACTATTATATGAAAGCAGTGTAAGCTTATCCAAATTCGTATATAAGCGACATCAAAGGGAAAAAGAAGGTAAAAATGAGATGTATGAATCTATCTAAAAAGGGCCTGGCAATAAGACAGTATCATCTCCATGTTAGGGTTATTTTTATTCATACACCGAATATACCCCTTCCAATGGTCGATAATTTGGTGGACTAACCGTCATGTTTAATCCTTGATTAATATCCCCGATATGGAATTCTGATAACTAAATATATTGATTACAGTGTTCAGTATTTAGTAATAATCTACCCTCGAAAGCTTAATTATCCTTAATATAATTCAGGTTTCGTTGTGAATAAACTTGGATTAACTTATAATTAAATCTACGAGGTGAGATCATGCTACAGGATGAACGACTAGACGCCATTGTTCAATATTTAAACGAACATGAACGGATTGATATTGAAACAATTTGCAATATAAATAATGTATCTAAAGATACGGCCAGAAGAGACTTAATAAATTTAGAAGAGAAGAGGAAGATCATTCGAATACGGGGTGGGGCGAAAAAGGCTCTGCTTTCAAATGAAGTCCATAATTATGGTGAGCGCATGAACATGGCATCGGAAGCTAAAGGTAAGATCGGAAAATTTGCAGCTTCTTTGATAAACGATGGTGACCATCTTATTTTGGATGCCTCCACAACAGTTCAATTTGCAGCTAAATATTTAACGAGCCGGAATAATACTGTCGTGACAAATTCGATTAACATTGCCAGTGTACTAAGCCAAAGAGAAGATATAAAAGTTAATTTATTAGGAGGAACATTAAGCACTAGACACCAAGCCATTTATGGTTCAAGAGCCATTAGGGATGTCCAGGATTATAAGGTGAATAAATGCATCATTGGTACTTGCGGAATATCTTCTGAAGGACTGTCTACTTCAGTAGAGGAAGAAGGCCTCCTCGTTCACGAAATGATTAAGCGTTCTGACCAGGTCATTGTGATTGCAGATTCAACTAAATTTAATAAAACTTTTTTTCAAAAAGTATGTGACTTAGATGCCGTTGATATAGTGATTACAGACAAAGAAGTACCAAAAAACTTGCAGGAAATCCTAAATAAACATGTGGTAGAAGCGATTGTGGTTCCAGGTCAAGATTGAGTATTAGAATTTTGGGCTCGAGTTTAAAAACTACTCCTCTGATATAAAAAGTATCAGTAAACCTTGAATTTCTTGGTTTCAGCCTGAAATAGTGTTGAACGAAAAGCAACAAGATATGTTTGTGAAGCACCTTGAAAAAATAATTCACGAAAAAAGAGCGCCAAGAGGTGCTCTTTTTTTAGTGGATAGATTGTAATTTAACTTTTGTAAAGGTGAGAAGCTGTGTACTCCACATTGCTGGTAAAGGCAAAAAAACAAGGGAATGAGCCATGTTATTTCATTCTCCCTAATGTGCATTCAACTTTTGAATTTTTAACATACTCTTTTCTCTTAATGAGCAGGAAACCCCATCATGGCAGTCGAACATCAATTAGTAACAGAGCGGTCTAATTAAGAGAAGCTGAATAGGAGGGTGAATATGCAGAATCATGAGCTGGAACAAGTCATAAAAAATGCGGACAGGGCAATAAACAATGAGGATTTCGATCATTTAATGGAGTTCTATTCAGAGGAAGCGACTTTAGTTGTCAAACCTGGAACATTCGCAAAAGGGAAAGAGGAAATTCGTCGTGCATTCATTGCTATCGCTGAATACTTTAATCACAGTTTAATCGTCAATCAAGAAAAGATGGCAATAATCGAAACGGGTGATACGGCATTGGTTGTGGCAAAAGCCCAGCTTAGTGCCAATCAAAAGGACGATTCCGAATACTCTATGGAAAGAACTGCGACTTATGTTTTTAAAAAGGATTCCACGGGTACATGGCGCTGCATAATTGACAACTCTTATGGTGCTGAAATAATTGAAGAATTGAAGTAATTGGTGAAAGCTGCCGTTATGGTGGCTTTTTATTTTTTTCAATACAGTTAATATACATCTTCTATAACTACAACAAAAAACATTAATTTACGAAAAAACAAGAAGACGAAATCTTTAAGATATCGCCTTCTCATATACTTCGGTTTAAAATTTTCCCTGTGTTCATTCGTCGCTTATTTTAAAGCTGATAAACTTCTGCTCCATCATTTCCTGCATCGCATATTTGACGCCTTCCCGGCCAACACCGCTGTCCTTCCAGCCGCCATAAGGCATATTATCAATTCGGTAAGTTGGGATATCATTGATTACGACCCCACCTGTTTCCAAGCGTTCCGCCGCATAAAAAGCTCGTTCTATACTCGGTGTCATCACTCCTGAGTTCAATCCGTAACGCGAATCATTTGCATCATTGATGGCATCATCCAGCGTATCGAAGGGGAAAATGCAGACAATTGGACCAAATACTTCGAAACGAAATACCTTTGAGTCACGATTTACATTGGTTAAGACGGTAGGCAATAGTACATTGCCTTCCACTGTACCGCCGCACTCAATTTTTGCTCCTTCCTGTACTGCCTCGTCGATCCAACTTTGTAACCGTTCCAATGATTTTTTTGAAATAACCGCTGTAATATTTGTATTTTCCTCCAGGGGGGAACCGATGACAAGCTGTTTTGTTGCACTGACGAATCGATCTAAAAATTGTTGGTATAGCGATTTGTGGACATAAATTCGTTGAATCGAGATACACACCTGCCCATTATTCGTAAATGAACCCATCACACTTCTTTGAATAATTTTATCGATGTCGACACCTTCATCAACAATGAAAGGCGAGTTGGATCCGAGTTCAAGTGTAAGCTTGCGGAAGCCTGCCTGCTGCTGGATAAGGTGTCCGACCTCTACACTGCCTGTGAAAGTCACTTTTTTTACATATGGATGGGTCGTCAACGCTTCACTTAAAACATCCCCTTTGCCCGGTATGATGTTCAAAACTCCATCCGGCAAACCTGCTTCTTTAAAAATATCGGCAAGAACCAGTGCACTCAACGGGGTTTGTTCGGCAGGTTTTAACACAATTGAATTTCCAGCCGCAATAGCTGGACCAACTTTATGGGCGACCAGATTAAATGGAAAGTTAAATGGTGTGATCGCGGTAACGACGCCAATCGGGGTGCGAACCGTGAATCCAAAACGGTTTACCCCACCAACTGCAGCATCCATCGGGATTTGTTCTCCATAATTGTTCTTTGACGCTTCTGCAGCAAAACGATAGGTCTGAACTGTACGATTCATTTCTTCACGAGCATTTCGAATCGTTTTCGCAGCCTCCAGAGAAATGATTTTCGCAAGTTCTTCACTGCGTTCTTCCATGATTGCTGCAGCTTTAAATAAAATTTCCGCTCGTGCATGAGCCGGGTAGGATCGGTATTTCTGAAAAGCTGCATTTGCCTCGACAATCGCTTCAATGGCATCTGCTGGTTCAGCCTGTCCGATTTGTGCAATTTCTTCATTTGAATGGGGATTATATAATGGCTCATATGATTTAGCCTCCCGCCATTTACCACCAATCCACAATTGCCACTTTTTCTTCATCTGAAATCCCTCCAATAATATCTGCCTTTATAATTTACAAATATAATCACCTAGTGTTTTAGAGAGCTTTACATTTTCCGAATAATCGACATCCACATCAATCAAGACAATTTCCTGACTCGAAATCGCTTCTTCCAATGCATGAAGCAATTCATCGGAGTGGGTTACTTTCACTCCTTTAACACCAAAACTTTTTGCAAAGCTTAAAAAGTCTGGGTCTGTAAATTCAATCGCATTCGTACGATCAAATTTATTCAATTGCTTCCACTCAATTAGGCCGTATTTTGAATCATGGAAAATGACTATCACGAAGGCAAGACCTAGACGTTTTGCAGTTGCCAATTCAACCCCATTCATCAGAAATCCGCCATCCCCTGTAACCGCAATGACAGGTTTATCAGGTTTTGCCAGTTTGGCTGCAATTGCGCCAGGAATGGCAATTCCCATCGATGCAAAGCCATTAGAAATGATGGTGTGATTAGGTATTTCCGGCTGATACATCCGGGCCATCCATAATTTATGGGCTCCCACATCCGAAATGACAATGGCATTGCCTTTTTCCGCCCTTTTCAAATCGGCGATAATTCGCTGAGGGATAATAGGACTTCCTGAAACATCATCCGAAGAATGAAATTTTTCTATGATTTGAGACCTTAACTTTTTCACTTCAGGCCAAAGCTCCTTTTCCACTACACCAGTGGACAACGCTTCCAGTCCCTCCGTAACGTTCCCGACCAATTCGGCTTGGACGGGGTAATAAGCATCAATCTCAGCCGGTCGAGCATCAATATGAATAATCGGATTCATTGCCTCATCGTTCCAATACTTTGGCAAATACTCGACGAAATCATAACCGACGGTGACAATAAGGTCGGCCAAATCAAATCCGCATAGAACATAATCCCTTGCTTGCATCCCTACTGTAAAAAGGGTCAATGGATGGTTGGAAGGTAAAACTCCTTTGGCCATGAACGAATTCACAACGGGAATTTGCTTCTCTTCTGCAAATTTCCTCAAGGCCTCCGCAGCTCCATCGCGGACTACGCCATTACCAGCTAGAATAATAGGCTTTTTTGCGCGATTTATTAATTCGACGGCTTTTTTGATTTCTTCCTCAGCAGGGCGGGATCTAGGAAGTGGTGTAACCGGGAGGGGTTCACCTTCAGTATCCATCATCGCAACATCTTCGGGGAGTTCGATATGAACAGCTCCCGGCTTTTCTATGACTGCAGTTTTAAATGCTTTCCGGATAATTTCAGGAATCGTATGCGGCACCTTAATTTGTTGATTCCATTTCGTTACTTCCTTAAAAACCCCAATGATGTCCACATATTGATGCGACTCCTTATGAATTCGATCAAGGCCCGCCTGACCTGTAATCGCGACAACAGGGGAATAATCCAGATAAGCACTTCCTATCCCTGTCAATAAATTTGTTGCCCCCGGTCCCAATGTACCCAAGCAGACGCCAGGCTTTCCAGTTAGCCGGCCATAGATGTCTGCCATAAAAGCTGCAGCTTGTTCATGATGAACCAAGATGAATTTAATATCAGAGCTTATTAGAGAATCAATAAGATCCGTATTTTCCTCACCAGGTATCCCAAAAATATACTGAACCCCTTCATTCTCCAAACATCTTATAAACAAATCAGATGCCTTCAAATTATTCCCTCCTCGACGATTTCGATTTCTTCATTTCTTTCCCTATATGTTGGCTTTGTCTACTGGAAATTATGTACTTGTGTATTGTTAAAACCATTTAGAACATTGGCATCTCTATAATACTTTTGCAATTTCGGGGGCCGTTTCCTGTTAACCCCTTGTCAATCCAGTGTTCTTCCAATTTTCTTTTCAGTCTCTTTTAGCAAAACTTTATTTTTACTCGAACAGTGGAATGTTGGTTGATGGGGTGGATTCAGCAGAAGATATTTTGGTTTTACAGAGATTGTGAAGTTAAAATAAACATTTCCGCAGTTTGATAAAAAGTGCTTAATCATGGTATAAGTGTAAAAGAAGCAGGGACATTTTGCTTTTTAATTTTGGGATAAGGGGTTGGCCTGGTATCCCACATCATGAGAGGATTTGAATTTGAAGATGATAGATAATTTTTGGCGTGATTTACCACGACCATTTTTTATATTGGCACCAATGGAAGATGTGACGGATGTAGTTTTTCGCCATGTAGTGAGTGAAGCAGCAAGACCTGATGTGTTTTTTACAGAGTTTACAAACACGGAGAGTTATTGTCACCCAGAGGGCATCCGTAGTGTGCGTGGGCGTTTGACTTTTACGGAGGATGAACAACCAATTGTAGCCCATATATGGGGGGATAAGCCTGAATACTTTCGGCAAATGAGCATAGGTATGGCGAAACAAGGCTTTCGGGGCGTGGATATCAATATGGGCTGTCCTGTACCTAATGTGACACAGAATGGGAAGGGAAGTGGCCTTATCCGTCGTCCAGAAGTTGCAGCAGAATTAATACAAGCAGCAAAAGCAGGAGGATTGCCCGTAAGTGTAAAGACAAGGCTTGGTTTCACGGATGTAGACGAATGGCACGACTGGCTGACACACATATTGAAACAAGACATTGTTAATCTTTCCATTCATCTGCGTACAAGAAAGGAAATGAGCAAAGTAGATGCTCATTGGGAACTAATCCCGGAGATTAAGAAACTTCGTGACCAGGTGGCACCAGATACGCTCTTGACGATCAATGGGGATATCCCTGACCGTCAAACTGGCTTAAAGCTCGCTCATCAATACGGCATTGATGGGGTTATGATTGGGCGTGGTATTTTCAATAATCCATTTGCCTTTGAGAAGGAGCCGAAGGATCATAGTAGTAAGGAATTGCTTGATCTCTTAAGGTTGCATCTGGATCTCCATGATAAATATTCAAAATTGGAGCTACGTTCGTTCAAGGCTCTTCATCGCTTTTTTAAGATTTATGTCCGTGGGTTTCGAGGGGCAAGTGAATTAAGAAATCAATTAATGAACACGGAGTCAACAGATGAAGCGCGTGCTTTGCTCGAAAACTTTGGGTCAAAGAATCTTGATGGAATGGGGGAACAGTAGAAGTATCCGAATTCAAGGTAAAAGCGAAGTAGGATGTTAAACTGTTCTGCCCACAAAAAGTAGGGTTTATACTAAGCCGTTAATAGGCTAATGTGAAGGCGGTACTCATTCCCGCCAATTTTTGCTTTATATGTTTGTTATTATAGTAATCTATGTTAGGTTATGAATTTAAAAGGAAGCAAATGGGGTAGACAATTATTTTCTTCAATATTTTAGATAAATTATCAGCTTACAAGTATAAAACACAGATAAAATGGCGTCTTAAATGAAATATTGCTAACGGAATCAGGTGATACTGGTTCCGTTAGTTTTTTTGTGAAATCACCAACACAACTTGTGTTGTCAATTACAGTCCACGCACGTGGAGGTGTAGTAAAAATAAAAAACCTACCTTTCATCTCAATTAATATTTATGATTGCACAGAATTTCTAGGAATCTATTTATGTAAAAGTACTGTATAAAAGATAGTTTAGAAAATTGACAGGGAAGGGACGTGGGTTCGAATCCCTCACAGGTCATCAACTACCAAAGGCTCAAATCCTTGATATAACAGGGGGTTGGGCCTTTTTTATTTTGTCTTGTTGGATGCGTTTAGATCAACTATAGTGATTTGCTCACATTTTGCTAACGGGACCTCTTAAGGGCGTTGTGGAAAATATCAGCCACTTCATCATCTTGGTTTGGCATCATATGGGCGTAATGCTCTAACGTGATGCTAGGTTTAGGATGTCCTAAAGAGTTTGTACTTTGACGATATCTACCCCTTCAGAAATCAAGACGGAGGTGTGTGTGTGCCGGATATCGTGAAACCGAATGGGTGTTACGTTAGCCGCTTAAAATGCCATCTTTATTTCCTAAACAATTATTAATTGAATGACCATGATGCTGTAATCATTGGCCCGAATAAAAGGTTTGATCGGGATGTCGGTGATTAGCTATGGTTCATTACTGTTTGTTTAGCATGTTCAAAACAGGACATTGGTCGGAAGGGAAATATAAAATCCGAGGGGAAATGGTAAGGGAGTTCGGATGTACAAAAGAAGAGGGAGATGTAGCTATGAAGAAATTATTTATTAGTTTAGTAGTATTAGCAATGGCCCTTGGGATATCTTTTTCCACTGCTTCAGCATCAGCTGGAGGGTTTCACCATCCCGAAAGCTGGGATAAAAACTCTATTTTGCGGAAGGACTCTCATGGGGTGGAGATCAGAAATATGCAGTATATCCTGAATGTCATGGGTTTTTATACGGATTCAGCAGTGGTTGACGTTGATGGAATTTTTGGACCAAAAACCGAAGCTGGTGTAAAGAAATATCAAAAAGAAAACAACTTGAAAGTGGATGGTGTGGTTGGCCCCCGGACTTGGGATAGCTTCTCGCAATATATTAAGAAGTATGGTAATGAAACATATGGAGCAGGCGGAAACATGGGACTAAGAATTAAATGGAAGTACGACAATTCTTCCTATACATCCGGCTCTAAAGCCTATATTTACGGTAATGGGGATACATTAAGCGACCAATATCGCTTGTACGCGAATTGAGATACGGGAAGGACCAATGAAGCTCCCCCTCATATGAAAAACGTGCCTATAAATAGGCACGTTTTTATTTTTGGCTTTCACGAGTTGATTTTTATGTTCTATCTATGATCCATAACTTTCTTATCATAATGTAATTGAAGTGAATCTTGGAAAGAAGACTATGTGAAGTTTGATTGATATATTAATGTATTTTAAGTGCTATTTTTTGATGAGGTTTTTGCAGTTTGTGATTCCCGTATACTCCATATAAAGTGGTTAGCCATCCGATACATCAACGTTTTTTTATTTCGAAATTATAAAAAAACCAAATATGAATTATGCAATATTGAATTTTTTATTCTGATACGCATGATGATATTGCTAATTTTACTTATGATTGGCCGTTATAACAGTACTTTTTTAATTTGGAATAAGATTTGCATATTGAATATATAGAAAATTCAAAAAATAACAGGAGGACGAGAGAAATGTATATTTCCAAATAACGAGGTTATTTTTTGTATAAACTGGTCTGACCGGTCTGATATCTAAAACTATGGAGTTGAACTTAAAGATGACAATTGTAAGTGAAACTGTTCAAAAATTTTTATGTGATTTTATTCTTAAGAATAGTCTTATGAGTGGTGACCAGCTTCCGTCTGAAAGAGAATTGGCAAAACTATTAGAAGTAAGCAGATCTTCTGTAAGAGAGGCGTTGCAATCACTTTCTGAAAAAGAAATTATTGAAAAAAAAATAGGGAAGGGGGTGTATGTAAAGAAAAGTTTACATCTCCATGACAGTGCATTTTCAAGCACGTTCGAAATATCTGTCAATATCGATAATTCTCTAGACTTATTAGAACTTCGCAAAGTGATTGAAGCTGAAATCGCCTTTTTGGCTGCAAAAAGGATAAAACCGAGTGAAATCCATATTCTTGAACAATCGCTTGTCGACTTGGAAGTGTGTATTAAAATGGGAACTTCTATCATCGTTCCCGATCTTGTATTTCATAGAACACTAGCACGATCGACAAACAACCAAGTGATTATTGATATGTACAATAATATTTCAGAATTTTTCAAAAAAGTAAGGATTGAAATGGCAACTTATGATGATACAAAAAATGCACTTCATTACCATCAACAGATTTTGAAGGCGGTGAAAAAAGGAGATTCAGATAGAAGTTCTAAATTAATGAAAGAACATATTGAAGATGTGAAAAGCCATTATATCAAAATGGTGGAGGAGTATAGGAGCGTCCAAAACACTCACACCTGATACCATTAATAGGGGGAAATAAAATGAGAGCTAAAACCATCGTTAATTCAGGTTTAATTCAAGAAGAGCCAAATTTTAAGAGAGTACTAACCCTCCCATCCCTTGTATTTTACGGCCTTGCTTATTTAATACCTACGACAGTTTTTGATATGTATGGAATTGTATCGAATATAACTCACGGAATGTTTTCCTTAACTCACGCGTTAACAGCATTAGCAATACTGTTCACGGCATTTAGTTATGGAAGCATGGTTGCCGCTTTCCCGGTTTCAGGTTCTGCATACACGTATGCCCAACAGGCAATAAATCCATATATTGGTTTTTTGACAGGTTGGACTGTCATGATGGATTATCTTCTTGTACCTATGCTGTCTTACGTTATTGCCGCTAATTATATGAATGCGATTTTCCCTGGAATACCTAATTGGATATGGATCCTCGGATTAACTGTCCTTGTGACAACGGTTAGCTACGTTGGCATTAATGTTACTGCCAAAGTAAATAATATAATTGTGTTGGTTCAGCTCTCCATTATAGCTATTGTAACGATTTTTTTACTTAAATTTATTGCCCAAGGAGGAGGAATGGGATCCTTTTTCTCGTGGGATGTATTTGTAAACACTAGTGAGTTTGCTAAACCGGAAGTAGGATGGGGAGTCATTTTTACTGGTGCATCTATACTGGTACTATCATATTTTGGATTTGATGCTGTAACGATGGTAGCGGAAGAAGCTATCAATCCGAGAGTTAATGTTCCAAGAGCGGTATTAATAATTTGTGCGGGTGCGGGGCTTTTATTTACGACCGTATCTTACTTAATGCTATTAGCCTGGCCTGCAGGCTGGAGTGAATTCACGGATGTAAATACGGGAGCACTTGAATTATTTAAAAAGATTGGATTAGGTATACTCGCTGTTATCTACCCTTTCTTCACCTTGATTGGAGCCATTGCGGGCCCTTTAGCTGCACAAACCTCTTGTTCCCGTATGCTGTGCAAAATGGGTGGCGACAGAATTATACCAAAGTTTTTTGGCTACATTCACCCTAAAAAAGCTACTCCAACAAATAGTATTTTATTTATCGGGTCTCTTAGTTTAACTGCTTTGTTTCTTGATGTAAAAACAGTCATTTCTTTAGTGAACTTCGGAGCACTGTTCGGCTGTACCTTCGTAAATATATCCGTTATATTCTATTATTTTATTAAGCAGAAAAAACGTAAAGGCATAAATATTGTACGATACTTGTTATTTCCTTCAATTGGAGCATTGATCACGCTATTCTTTTTATACAAATTGGATATGTATGCAAAGACTGCAGGTTTGATTTGGTTGACAGTTGGAGTTATTTACCTAGGACTCAATACAAATTTCTTCAAAAAACTTCCACCGGAATTAAATATGAATGAAATGAAAGGATGATACTTTAATGACACAATCATATTGGTTAGCAAATGTATTGCTTGAAAGCGCTTTCCTTCGTAAGGATGGAATGGTTACAAAAACAATAACGGAAAACTGTCATATCCTAGTTGAAGAGGGGAAATTCACTAAAATAATCCCGGCTCATGAGAATTTACCCGTTGAGTTGCCAGTTCTGGATACGGGCGGACTGCTAATGCTTCCTGGTTTTCAGGATATGCATATTCACCTGGACAAAACATACTATGGAGGTAAATGGAAAGCTTGTACCCCATTTGTGGATGTATTTGGCCGAATGAAAGAAGAAGAAGACATGCTTCCGTCTCTTCTTCCTGTTACGGAAGACAGGGCGAAGAAGATTTTGGAGCTGCTTTTACAGAATGGAGTAACCCACATACGGGCTCAGTGTAATGTTGACCCAATAATTGGGTTGAAAAACATGGAAGCAGTTTTACAGGCATTACAATCATACGATGGACAGCTTTCTTACGAGTTAGTTGCTTTTCCTCAGCACGGACTCTTGCGAAGTAATTCCGTTCCACTTGTAAGGGAAGCATTGCGAATGGGAGCTACCGCTGCAGGGGGATTGGATCCGGCCATTGTAGATGAAAATATTGAAGCTTCATTACATGCACTCATAGAACTTGCAGTTGAAGCGGATGCAGATATAGATTTGCATTTACATGAACCTGGTCACCTGGGAATTTATACGATGAAACGATTGGCAAAACTTACAGAAGAAGCAGGCTGGCAGGGAAGAGTTACAATTGGACATGCGTTTGGACTCGGGGATGTTCCAGTTGAAGTGGCAGCTGATGCAGCGGAAACTTTAGCTCAAGCGGGTATTTCAATTGCTTCCACTGTACCTATCGATATTCCCACAATTCCAATCCCATTGCTTCATGAAAAGGGTATAAATGTCTCGCTTGTAAATGACAGCATAACGGATCATTGGGACCCATTTGGCACAGGGGACGTGCTTTACAAAGCTAGTCTGATGGCTGAACGTTTCGCTTGGATTGATGAGTGGTCTTTAGGACGAGCCCTAGGTTTTATCACTGGCGGGAAAATGCCTCTTAATTCAGAGGGGGAGAGAGTTTGGCCGACCATTGGTGATAAAGCGGATGCTGTTTTTGTGGAAGCTAGTTGTTCAGCGGAAGCAGTCGCAAGACGTGCAAGGCGCCTTGCGGTTATGCACAAAGGGAAAATTGTTTCAGGTTCATTCAATCAAATCTTAGCAAAAAATTAACATAAAAACGTAAAAACGCTATTCTTTTTGTAGAAATATACAGAACTGATGGCGTTTTTTATGAGTTTTGCTTTCTTAGATGAAATCTATTTTCAAGAAAAACCTCTTATGGTGCCAAAATAATAGAAGATTTGAAGTAATTAGTGAAAGCTGCCGTAAATGGTGGCTTTTATTTTTTAGGCTTTGTTAAAGAATAATGTTGTTATTTGATTTATTCGAACATTTGTTCTGTAATGAACTAAATTACAGCGAGTGAGTTTTAATGGTGTAGCGGCTAAATATCTAGACCATTATTTGAGCTGGTTCCAATTCTTAGACACCATCAAACATATAAAAGATAACTTTACGATAACCAAAATGGTTTTAGACAGTTGTTCTTTCTCAGTTAACACAACTTATGATAAACTAAGGTTATCAGAATTTTCCAAATAACGGAATGTTATTGTTCCGTTAAAGGGCCAGTTTAATTGAAAAAGGAATTGGCATGACACCTTAATTAGTGACCTCTCTACAACAAGCCGCAAATGAATTTTGACCAAAGGGATTATCCAGTAAAGGGTTTAAATTGGAGGGAATAGAAAATGGATGTAAAAACACTTTTGTCACAGCAATGGGCGAGCTGCTTAGATGAAGAAGACTGGTTTCCACCACTTGAAAAAGTGCTGGAGGATATCACTTTTGAACAGGCAATTTGGAAACCAGCTGATGGGGCAATGAATTCCATTTGGGAATTAGTTTGTCATTTACTTTTCTATGAAAAGAGATATCTGATGCGATTTCTTGGTGAAACAGCGAATGAACCACAGGCAGAAAATAATGACTCTACATTTCGATTACCAACTGAGACGTTAGAAAATTGGAAGGAAACAAAACAAGAATACTTTTATGTTCATCGTGAACTTGGAAAAATACTAGCAAAATCAGAACATGAAGATTTGTATAGACAGGTCCCAGGAGAAGATAATTCATTAGTGCTTGAACTGAAGAGTTTAGCAATGCACGACGCATATCATATTGGGCAAATTGTATTCCTTAGTAAAATGCAAGGTGCTTGGGCAGCGAAACGTAGCTTTTAAAAAAGCTTCATTAGCTTTACAGTTATTCCATTATAGGGGGCTTTAATGGAATAAGAACGGGAACGTCCAAATCGGACGTTCCCATATTTTATACCTGAAAAACAACAATACTATTTAACAGAGCCATTTTTTAATAAAAGTGTGAATTAAACGGCTTGACAATATACCCCTATGGGTATAATATGAACTCACAAGTTAAGAATGCATAAATTCACGAGTAAAATGTGCAATCTCACGAGTAAAATGCGCAAATTCACGAGTAAAATGCGCAAATTCACGAGTAAAATGCGCAAATTCACGAGTAAAGTACTCATACTCACGAGTAAAATGTGCAGACCCACGAATAAAGCACACAAATTATGGATATTAGGGCTCATTAGCGTGAGAATGTTGATAAAGAGGCTTTGAATATTCCTTAAGACTATTTGAAGCGTTAATTTGGACATGAACTTGGGGCTTCGCTTCTTAATCGGATAAGGAAATAAGGTAATCAGTTGAGTTTAGTAATTTCATTTGTAAATAGATGGGTGGGCAGAGTATGGAGTATGATAAAAGTGTCATTAATCGTCTGAAGAGGATTGAAGGACAAATCAAGGGTGTTCTTGGTATGATGGAGCAGGGACAGGATTGCAGGGAAATCGTCACTCAGTTGTCGGCTGCACGTAATGCCATCGATAGGACCATGGGTGTTATCGTAAGTGCCAATCTTGAGCAATGCGTTCGGGAAAACGTTGAAAAAGGCGAAGGCACTGATCATTTAGTCAAGGAAGCGGTTGAGCTACTGATAAAAAGCAGGTAAAAGAATTTGACCTGACCTTTAGAAAAAGGAGTGTTATTCATGACTTATATTTTACAAGTGGATTTTAAAATGGAGGGACCATTTGGCCACGAAATGGTAAAAGAATTTACTGATTTAGCAAAAAGCATGAATGAAGAAGAAGGCTTGATCTGGAAGATTTGGACCGAAGACAGAGGGGCAAAGGAAGCTGGTGGCATTTATCTGTTTGAAACGAAGGAATCCGCATGTAAGTACTTGACTATGCACACAGCTCGGTAAAAAGGGTTTGGTATCGAGAAGGTTAACGGAAAAATTTTCGAAGTGAATGAAGTTTTGACTTCAATCAATCATGGACCAATAAAATAAAGAAAAACCTATTCATTCCTTTTTTTAGTGAAGCAGGTTGACGAATTATATTTTTTAGAATATTATATACCCTATAGGGTATATAAAGAAGTGATATCGATCAGGGGGAAAACATAATGACTGAAAAGAAAAGAACGACGATCATATTATTTAGTGGTGATTATGATAAGGCAATGGCTGCTTATATCATTGCAAATGGGGCGGCGGCTTACGATCATGAAGTGACCATCTTCCATACCTTCTGGGGATTGAATGCCTTAAGGAAGGATGAGCCGGTTTCATTAAAAAAGGCATTTATGGAAAATATGTTTGCAAAAATGATGCCGCGTGGTTCAGATAAAATGGGACTATCCAAGATGAACTTTGCTGGAATGGGTCCTAAAATGATCAAACATGTGATGAAAAAGCATAACGCCATGTCACTCCCAAATTTAATTGAGTTGGCCCAAGAACAGGAAATCAAATTAATAGCCTGTACGATGACAATGGATTTATTGGGTTTGCAGCAAGAGGAATTAATGGATGGAATTGAGTATGCAGGTGTTGCGGCATATTTAGCTGAAGCAGAGGATGGAAATGTAAACTTATTTATATAATTTTGGGTACGGGGGATGAACTTTAAATGGGAACTATATTTAATCTCATCATATTAGGTTTCATCGTTTGGTTTTTATATCAGCGATTTGTCCCATCAAAGGGGATAAAAAATATAAATGCGACTGAGTTAAAAGCTGAGCTGAGTAACAAAGGAAATAAGCAATTCATTGATGTCCGTACTCCTAATGAATATAGGGGCAATCATATTAAGGACTTTAAAAATGTACCTTTAAGCGAACTTGGCAAAAGGGCACAAGAACTTTCTAAAGATAAAGAAGTGGTTGTGATCTGCCAAAGCGGGATGCGGAGCAGTAATGCATGTAAAGCATTGAAAAAACTAGGATTTAAAGAAGTCACTAACGTGAAAGGCGGCATGAGTTCTTGGCGCGAATAAAAGGAGGATCTTAAAATTATGAAAGATATTTTACCGAATGAAGTGAACGCATTATTAAAGGGAAACTCGCCAGTCCACATTATTGATGTGCGAGAGGTGGAGGAAGTAAAGGCAGGGAAAATACCCAATGCTTTGAATATCCCGTTGGGTCTAGTGGAATTTAGAATGCAGGATCTGGATAAATCAAAAGAGTATATCATGGTCTGCCGGTCAGGGGGCAGAAGTTCAAGGGCCGCACAGATACTTGAGGATCATGGATATAAAGTGTTGAACATGGTGGGTGGTATGAATGGATGGGAAGGTCCCACAGAATAAATTTTAAATTAGAATATACCCCCATACCTATTAAGGAAACAAGGAGGATATAAAAATGATTAAAACAAATTCCGTTTTGGATGCTAAAGGTTTAGCTTGTCCAATGCCAATCGTAAAAACGAAAAAAGCCATGAGTGGCCTGGAAGCAGGAGAAGTACTGGAAGTTCAAGCGACTGATAAAGGGTCAACTGCCGATATGAAAGCCTGGGCGGAAAGTACAGGTCATCAATATTTAGGTACAGTTGAAGAAGGAACCACACTAAAACATTATCTTCGGAAAGCAAGCGGAGAAGAAACAAAAGTGAAGAAGCATGAAAAAATCATTTCAAATGAAGAACTTCTTCAAGTGATGGAAGAAAATCGAAATATGATCCTTCTGGATGTACGAGAATCCGCAGAGTATGATTTCCATCATATTCCATCAGCAAAATCCTTTCCAATGGGTGAATTGGAACAACGTATGGGTGAACTTGATAAAGAGTCAGAGATCTTCGTGATATGCCGTTCTGGCAGCCGAAGTGATCTTGCTGCACAAAAACTGACGGCGGCTGGATTTGAACAGGTATTCAATGTTGTACCAGGCATGAGTCAATGGAACGGACCTTCACAAAAATCCGTTAATGAATAAAGGTTACTCAAAAATGGAGGAATATATCATGACTAACAAAGTAGCTATAATCGCAAGTAATGGTGGTGTATTTGACGCATATAAAGTGTTTAACATCGCAACCGCAGCGGCAGCAACAGATCAAGAAGTGGCCATTTTCTTTACTTTTGAAGGCTTGAATTTAATTCATAAAGAAACGAATGGACAGCTTCCTTTGCCTGAAGTTAAGGAGCATTTTGCCGAAGGTTTTAAAAAGGCTAATGTTCCGTCCATTCCGGAATTAGTTACTATGGCACAGGAAATGGATGTCAAGTTTATTGGGTGTCAAATGACCATGGACGTTTTGGGGATGGAAAAAGAAGCTTTAGTTGATGGTATCGAAGTAGGTGGGGCAATCACATTTTTAGAGTTCGCTAAAGATGCCGATGTTACATTAACCTTTTAATGAATAATGAAGGTAAAAATTTTTGGAATTTTTAATACTATAGGGGGTATATAGGATGGCGTTTAAGAAAATGACAGCCGCTGAGATTTCAAAGAAGGTAATCAAAAAAACTGACTTATTTATTTTGGATGTTCGAAATGAAAGTGACTTTAATGATTGGAAAATTGAAGGGCAGAACTTTGAATTCCTTAATATCCCTTATTTTGACCTACTGGATGGCGTAGAGGAAATCCTCGATCAAATCCCGGCCAATAAAGAAATCCTAGTAGTATGTGCAAAGGAAGGCTCATCTGTCATGGTAGCTGAAATGCTATCTGAAGCTGGATTGGATGTTTCTTATTTAAAGGGCGGCATGAAAGCATGGAGTGAACACTTGGAACCAGTTAGGGTCGGCGAATTGACCAATGGCGCAGAAATTTACCAATTTGTTCGACTTGGTAAAGGATGTCTATCTTACATGGTCATCTCCAATGGTGAAGCAGCCGTTATTGATTCTACAAGAATGATAGATGCCTATCTTGATTTCGCCGATGGTATCGGAGTGAAAATTACACATGTTCTGGATACGCACTTACATGCCGATCATATTTCAGGTGGAAGACGAATAGCGGAAGTAACAAATGCAGCCTACTGGCTGCCGCCAAAAGATGCGGCTGAAGTAACTTTTGAATATCAGCCATTAGAAAGCGGTAAAGTGATAACGATCGGTCATACCGCGATTGATATCCAAGCATTATACTCCCCGGGCCATACCATTGGATCCACTTCATTTGTGGTCGATCAAAAATACTTGCTTTCCGGGGATATACTATTCATTGATTCCATTGGAAGACCGGACCTAGCTGGATTGGCTGAGGATTGGGTAGGGGATTTGAGAGAAACACTTTATACACGTTATAGACAATTATCGGACGAGTTAATTGTATTGCCATCACATTTCATGATCATCGATGAATTGAATGAAGACGGAAGTGTCGCTAAAAAGTTGGGTGCGCTGTTTGCTGACAATCATGGATTGAACATTGCAGATGAAACGGAATTCAGAGAGTTGGTAACAGGTAATTTACCGCCTCAACCAAACGCTTATCAAGAAATCCGCGAAACCAATATGGGAAAGATCGAGCCTGATGATGAAAAACAACGGGAAATGGAAATCGGACCAAATCGTTGTGCGGTTCGCTAATGCTGGTAAAAATAGAATCCAAGAAAATAGGAGAGATGAAATATGAATACAGATAAAGTGTTAGACGCTAAGGGACTTGCATGTCCAATGCCGATAGTTAAAACGAGAAAAGCGATGAATGATTTGCAAACCGGGCAAGTACTGGAAATACATGTAACCGATAAAGGAGCTAAAGCCGACTTAGCGGCTTGGTCAAGATCTGGTGGCCATGAACTGGTGGAAACGGCTGAAGAAAATGATATACTGAAATTTTGGATCAGAAAAGGCTGATAAAGGGAAGGGAACCATTAGGGTTCCCTTCTTTTAAGGGAGGCACTTACAATGGATATCACCTTTATTTTGACCATCTTTTTGATTGGTTTTATAGGTTCATACATTTCTGGAATGCTCGGCATCGGCGGCTCGATAATAAATTATCCAATGCTCCTGTTCATTCCTCCGATCTTTAGTTTAGCGGCATTTAGTGCCCATGATGTGACAGGCATAAGTGCTGTACAAGTCTTATTCGCTTCCATCGGAGGTATATGGAGCTATCGGAAGAGCGGACATTTAAATAAAACGCTTATTCTCTATATGGGGATCAGTGTGTTAATCGGAAGCATGGTAGGAAGTTTTGGATCACAATCGATGTCGGAAAACGGAGTGAATATCGTCTATGGCGTTTTGGCGTTGATAGCTGCTGTCATGATGTTCATACCGAAGAGAGGGATAGATGACATTCCTTTGGATCAAGTTACCTTCAACAAATGGCTTGCGACCATCCTTGCCTTAATCGTCGGAATAGGCGCTGGTATAGTCGGTGCCGGAGGGGGATTTCTATTAGTTCCGATCATGCTTATCGTTTTAAGAATTCCAACCAGGGTAACGATTGCGTCTTCATTAGCCATCACTTTCATTTCATCCATAGGTGCAACAGTAGGGAAAATCTCAACGGGACAAGTTGAATACTATCCGGCATTAATCATGGTTGTTGCTAGTTTAATGGCATCTCCGCTTGGGGCAATGGCCGGTAAAAAAATGAAGGTAAAAGTTCTGCAGGTCATACTGGCTTTATTGATTTTAGCGACGGCTGTGAAAACCTGGGTGGGTATCATGTCTTGAGGCACTTTCTTGCAGAAAGGGGTGAGTCTTGGGGAGATTTCATCACAGGTACTATAACTGATTCTTGGTACCCCCTTATGGTATCAAGTTTTTTTTTCGTTGCAACAGGCTTCAACTAAAAGGTAGGTAGTTTAACAAAGGGTTGCTGCGGCAACCTTTTTCTTTTGGCACTAAAGGCAGACTAGTCCAAGGAACAACTATTTAGGAAAACTACTTTTAGAAAATCAAGTAGAGTGATAAATTAAATGATTTAAAATTAAGTGGGTTTATGAGAATTGCAATGATTATCTAATAGCTAAGTTTTATATTAGAAGATTACCCTTAATAAATATTTAATTATTTTGTTACTTCTGCATCAGAATTGTAAAAATGCATCAAAAAACCCGATATTAATTAATTTATAGAGTTTTATCAATTGTAAAGAGTTGGCATGCATCTTGCGAGAAGGTATATAAAAAATTAAGGAGGATAAAAGTGGATAAAGGTAGAGTAATAGGGTTTATTCATAGCGGAATAACTGTAAAAAACTTAGAAAATGCACTTGATTTTTATGTAAATATATTAGATTTTGAACTTTTATCAACTCAAGTTGCGAATAGTGCTTATATCTTTGACATTGTAGAAATTACAGGATTAAAAGAAATTAAAATTGCTTTTGTTCAAATTCCTGGGGGGCATGTAATTGAGATTTTAGAATATGTAGGCATTGATATTTATTCGGGAAGTGCACGATCTTGTGATTATGGAACAGGGCATATCTGTTTAAGAGTTGAAAATTTAGAAGAAATGTTTAAAGAATTAAAAGCTAAAGGAATTAAATTTAAGTCTAAAAAAGTAGCAAATATTACAGCAGGTGCAAATAAAGGATCAAAGGCGGTTTATATGCTTGACCCAGATGGCTATATTATTGAATTGATGGAAAAAAGCAAATAAAAATTTCAATAATAAAAAAAGCGTATGTTATCTATGGTGAGAAACAATTGTAACTGTAAGAAAAGATTTAAGCTTATTATTTTTAAAAAAATTGAGTTGAAAATTTTTTGAATCCTTTCTCCAAAGGAGGGAAATCTTTTAATTATGCTTAGACTATTAGAAGGAGATAGTTTTTATGACAATGAATCTGTTTGATTTAACTGACAAGATTGCGTTAATTACAGGCGGCAGTAGAGGGCTGGGAAAAAATATAGGTATGGCCTTGGCTTCAGCAGGCGCAAAAATTATACTTGCGGGTAGAAGTACTAATCAATTAATAGAAACGCAACAAGAGTTTAGGAAGTTAAATCTTGAGGTTTCTATACTAGAATTGGATGTCATCGATCTTAAACAAATTGAATCTCTTGAAGATATTATTCAGGAGCAATTTGGTTATATAGATATTTTGGTTAATGCAGCAGGAACGAATGTACGTGGTCCGATCATCGAAGTTACACCCGATGAATGGGATCAAGTGATTAATACAAATTTAAGAGGCACTTTCTTTGTGTCACAGTCTGTTGCTCGAATGATGTTAAAAAGAAATAAAGGAAAGATATTAAACCTTGCATCGTTAACTAGCTTGATAGGACTGCCTAATATGGGGCCTTATTGTGCATCTAAAGGTGGTGTCGGTCAAATTACAAAATCAATGGCTGTTGAATGGGCCCCATATATTCAAGTTAACGCGATAGCACCAGGATATTTTAACACCGATATGACTAGTGCGATATTCAATGACTCTGAGAAAGTTCAAAACATCTTAAATCGTATACCATATGGTCGTACAGGAATACCAGAAGACCTTTTGGGAACAGCAATTTTTCTTGCTTCTGATGCCTCTACGTATATTACTGGACAAATTCTTTATGTGGATGGTGGGTGGAGTGCTTCCTAGTATTTTTTAGAAGAATAAATAGCTTAATTCAATAAAGATAGAAGTAGAAGCAAGGAGAGTTGACCAGTAAGCATCAAAATGTGCCATAAATGATCTTAAAATAAAAGAGCCATTGGCAAACAACAGTTTTGAATAGAGTGAGGAGATTATTAAAATGAAAGCGTTGTTAAAGAAAAGTCAAGGATTTGAAGGGGTAGAATTGGATGAAATTCAGGAACCCATTACGAAAGCAAATGAAATTAAAGTGAAAGTGTATGCAGCAGGGATTTGTGGTACGGATCTTCATATTATTCATGATGAATATCCGTATACTCCACCTGTGGCGATGGGGCACGAATATTCCGGAACAGTTGTAGAAGTTGGAGAAGAAGTGGAGAAATTTCAAATCGGTGACCGGGTAGTTTCTCTTACAGCTATTGTAACTTGCGGCTCATGCCGATACTGTAATCAAGGACTTCTTATGTTATGTGAACATCGTAAATCCATTGGATCCGGGGTTCATGGAGCATTTGCTGAGTATATTGTTGTTCCAGCAAAATCGGCTTATAAAATTCCAGAGAATATCTCTCTTGATGAAGCAGTACTTACAGAACCTCTAGCATGTGCCGTTCGTTGTATTATGGAAAGGGGGCGTGTCAATGGAGGAGATTTTGTTCTTATCTCAGGACCAGGCACAATCGGACTACTTGCCTTGCAAGTTGTTAAAGCAAATGGAGGGAATTGCATTGTCATTGGTACCTCACATGATAAAGAACGTTTAAATTTAGCATTAGAAATGGGTGCAATGGCGGTTATCGATGTAGAGGAAGAAAATTCTGAAGAAAGATTAATGGCACTGACGAAACAGCAAGGTTTTGATGTAGCCATTGAATGTGCCGGGGTTTCCATATCATTGAATAATTGCATTAAGTTATTACGCAAGCAAGGTATGCTCATTCAAATGGGGTTGTTTGGAAAGAAAATTGAATTTGATTCAGATCTTTCTTTGATCAAAGAAATAAATTATGTAAATGGATTTGCTACAGAACCTACATCATGGGAAATTGCCTTACGGCTTTTAGAATACAAGCATGTTGACGTTTTGCCCTTAATTTCTAATAAGCTTTCTATTGATAACTGGCAAGAAGCTATCCATTTAGCTGAACAGAAAGTGGGCTATAAAACATTGTTATTTCCTAATACATAAAGATGGAAAAACGAATGTAGTAATGTTTGATTTCATTAATAAATTGCTATCCCTTGTATAATCTATTCAATTATGAAAAAAATTAAACGTAATTATATCAAGATTAACCTTAGAATAACTGAATTACACTAGTCAATACTTATAAATATTAAAAAGGCATCGTCATTTATCGACGATGCTAATTTTTATTTTGTAATCTTGTATTTTTGCATTTTTCTCACTAAAGTTGATTGGTCAACTTTTAAAGCTGTTGCAGCTTTCCTGATACTTGGGAAGTTTTTGACGGTATCTCTAATAATCTTAGCTTCAAATGATTCTAGGAGATCTTTTAATGGTTCAACATTAGAACTAAATTTAGGTGAATCAGATGGTGATGTTTCTAAGCTGAACCGAAGATTATCATGAAATTGTAATTCTTTTTGTAAATCATTAAGATCTATTTCGGGATTTTGACTCATTAAGGCGATTCTCTCCACTAAATTTTGTAATTCACGTACATTTCCTGGCCATTCATAATTTGTAAAGGCATTTAAAGCTTCATTTGAAAATTTTCGATTGATACCATACTTATGATTAATATGATTTAAGAAATGATAAATCAAAGGAATAATGTCTTCTTTTCTTTCTTTTAAAGGAGGTATTTTAATTGGGATGATATTTAAACGATAATATAGATCTTCCCTAAATTCACCTTTTGTGATCATTTCTGATAAATCACGATGTGTTGCAGCAATAATTCGAATATCCACAGGAATAGTTTTTGTTCCACCTACACGAGTAATTTCATGTTCTTGTAAAACACGTAACATTTTAACCTGTAATTGGAGCGGCATTTCACCTATCTCATCTAAAAAGATGGTGCCGTGATTAGCTGCTTCAAATAGTCCTGCTTTACCTTTTTGATTCGCACCTGTAAAAGAGCCAGATTCATATCCAAATAGTTCCGATTCTAATAGCGATTCGGGTATTGCGCCACAATTTATTTTAATTAAAGGGTAATCTTTTCTAAGACTATGACGATGAATTAATTCGACGATCTTCTCTTTCCCTACCCCTGAAGCACCTTGGATAAGAACCCCAGAATCTATTTGCGCTACTCTTAATGCACGGTCCAATGCGTCTTTCATAATGTCCGAATGGGCGATTATGGAAAGCTTTGGATCATTTTGTTCTTTTAGTATTTCTAATTCTTCATTAATTTGTTTGTTTTGCTTTTCTAAATGTTGTATTTCTGCTTCGAGAGTATTTAATTGTGTTAAATCCCTTACATTATTAACTATCTTTTCAATTTCGCCATTTTTATTTCGAATTGGAGCAGCCGAAACGAGAACGATTGCTCCTGTGTTGATTTTTTGAAGAATAGTAACTTCTTTATTTTCTTTTAAAGCTTTTAAAGAAGCGGAAGCATCAATAACCCCTTCATCAACAAGGTCTTTAAGACTTCGACCAATACAATCTTTTGCTGATAAACCCGTAATTTGCTCGTAAGAAGGATTTTGATGAATAATAATCCCATCTTTATCGGAAATAACTATACCGTCGAAAGAGGAATTAATAACTTCGTTTAATTCGATTCTTACATTTTGTAAAGAGTCTATTTCCTTTTTTAATCTAACTACATCATTTATTGGATTAATTAAAATAACAATTTGATCATTGTGTATAAAAGTTATGATTTCCGCTGGATAATTTACTAAGTTGAAAGATTGGGCACCTTCTAAAGAAACCTCGATTAGATGTTCAAAATAGTAAGTATATTTTTTTGCTATTGAATTTGAAAATAAGATTTCACCATTTATATTTAATATGACGACGCCAATGATGTTTATTTTTGAAAATAAGTTCTCCATAACTACCTCCTTGCATCATTTTATGATTTGATGAAATTTTACATCGTTTTATTCAATTATACATCATCATTTAAGCAGGAAAGTAGAAAATAATAGGAAAATTAATAGTTTGAAAGTTGGCACGGAAATTGCTTATATTACTTTTGGTAAGGCTTACATATGAAAAACAGGAGGTAAAAATATGTCAAACTTAAATACTGTGAAAGAATCTACTTTTTCAACAGAAAAATTAAAAACGATGTTATATGACATGATGGTTATTAGAAGTTTTGAAGAAACATTGAAGAAATTATATCAAAAAGGGAAAATCCATGGAACGATGCATTTATGTATTGGGCAAGAAGCTACAGCAGTTGGGGCATGTGTTCCATTAACAAATGAAGACAAAATTACAAGTACTCACCGAGGACATGGCCATAGTATTGCCAAGGGAACTAATGTTAAGAAAATGATGGCTGAATTACTAGGAAAAGAAACAGGTTACTGTAAAGGCAAGGGTGGATCTATGCATATTGCCGACTTAGATGTAGGTAATCTTGGTGCAAATGGGATTGTAGCCGCTGGTTTGCCTTTAGGAACAGGAGCTGCATTAACTTCAAAAATGAAAGACTTAGGTTATGTTGTTTTATGTTTCTTTGGGGATGGAGCTTCGAATGAGGGAGCTTTTCATGAATCACTTAATCTAGCATCTGTTTGGAAGTTACCTGTTATTTTCTTCTGCGAAAATAATTTGTATGGTATGTCAGGTTCAATAAAAGAAATGACAAATATTAAAAATATCGCAGATCGTGGAGCTGCATACGGAATTCCAAGTGAAACGATTAATGGCAATGAAATATTAAAAGTTGTTGAAGCAACAGAAAGAGCAGTGGAAAGAGCAAGAAACGGCGAAGGCCCTACTCTAATAGAGGCACATACTTACAGATGGGAAGGACACTCACGTAGTGATGCCAGAAAATATAGAACTAGAGAAGAAGAAAAAGAATGGAAGAAACAAAGAGACCCAATTGCATTATTTAAAGAACAATTAATTGATGAAAAAGTCATTACAGAAGAAGAATTTATCGAATTGGGTAAAAGAGTTCAAGCTGAGATGGATGAAGCAGTCGAATTTGCTGAGAACAGCAAAGCACCAGGTTTAGAAACTTTAACAATAGATATTTATGCTTAAGAGAAAGGTGATGAAATAAAATGAGAGATATTTCTTATTTAGAAGCGATTAGAGAATCAATGAGTCAAGTGATGAGAAAAGATGAAGATGTTTTTATTATGGGAGAAGATATTGGGATTTATGGAGGTGCTTTCGGATTAACAAATGGAATGATTGAAGAATTTGGACCTGAACGGGTAAGAAATACTCCTATATCTGAGGCTGCTATTAGCGGGTGTGCAGTTGGTGCAGCAATGACAGGCATGAGACCTATTTTAGAAATTCAATTTTCAGATTTCGTTATGATCGCTATGGATAACATTGTTAACCAAGCAGCAAAAATGCGGTATATGTTTGGAGGTAAAGCAAAAGTTCCTGTCGTTGTAAGACTACCAGGTGGTTCCGGTGCAGGATTTGCAGCTCAGCATTCACAAAGTTTAGAAGCATGGATGACACATGTACCCGGATTAAAAGTAGTACAACCTTCAAATGCTTATGATGCTAAAGGGTTAATGAAAGCTGCGATTAAAGATGATAATCCTGTATTGTTTTATGAGCATAAACTCCTTTACAACATTAAGGGGGAAGTACCGGAGGAAGATTATGAAATTCGATTAGGTGTAGCAGATATCAAAAAGGAAGGAACGGATATCTCGATCGTCGCAACAGCCATCATGGTAAATCGAGCACTTGAGGCAGCTGCTGAGCTTGAAAAAGAAGGCATCAGTGTAGAAGTGATCGATCCTCGGACATTAGTTCCATTAGATACAGAAACAATTTTAGAATCTGTTAAGAAAACAAGTCGAGTATTAGTTGTTTATGAAGCGGTAAAAAGAGGCGGTTATGGAGCCGAAATTGCGAGTATGATTGCGGAAAGCGATGTGTTTGATTATCTGGATGCCCCAATTAGACGTTTAGGTGGAGTAGCTACGCCAATTCCATATAATCCAGAATTAGAAAAAGCAGCAATTCCACAAGTAAATGACATTATTCAAGAGTGTAGAAAGTTAATGAATAAGTAAGGAGGTGTCATGATGGCAACAGAAGTAGTAATGCCTAAACTAGGCGCAACAATGGAAGAAGGGACAATTGTTTCTTGGTTAGTTCAAATTGGAGAAACAGTAGAAGAAGGAGACCCTATAGCTGAAATTCAAACAGATAAAATTGTATTAGAGATTGAAGCAGAGACAACGGGTGTCTTACTTAAAACATTATATGATGCAGGGGCAGTGGTAAAAGTACATGAAAATATCGCCTACTTAGGTGAAGAAAATGAAAGTGTAGAAGACTTGGAAAAACAGTCACCAAGCGTCTCTTTACAGTCTGCTGAAGAACTGATTCCGACACCGGCTGAAGAGTCAGCCATTCAAACTAGACAACTAGAAAGTGGTTATAAAATTAGAAGAACACCTGCTGCTAGAAAATTAGCTAAAGACACTCAAATTGATTTAAGAAGTTTTACAGGTTCAGGTCCACTTGGACGTATACAAAAAAAAGATGTAGAAAGTTATTTAGCTGAACATAGTCAGAAAATTACGCCGCTTGCGAAGAAAATTGCTGAAGATCAAGAGATTGATTACCGTGGGATTACAGGGAGTGGCACGCGAGGAAAGATCGTTAAAGATGATATTATTACAGGTTCTGCGGGTGAAAATAATGGAAATAAGACAAACGCTCAAGATGAAAGACGAGTTCCGTTTATAGGCATGCGTAAAGTTATAGCAGATAGAATTTCAAGCAGTGCTTATACCGCTCCACATGTAACGCTCTTATCGGAAGTCGACATGACAAAGTGTGTATCTCTTCGTAAGGATTTATTACCAGTCATTGAAAAAGCGGAAGGCTTAAGAATATCTTTCAATGACATTCTAATTAAAGCGACAGCATTTGCTCTAAAACTACATCCAGGTATGAATATTTCATTAGAAGGAAACGAAATCGTCTACCATTTTAACATTAATATCGGTTTAGCTGTAGCAGTGCCAGATGGTTTAGTTGTACCTGTTCTTAAAGATGTTGAACAAAAAGGACTTGCAACTATTACAAGAGAAGCAAAAATGATCGGGAAACAAGCCCGGGAAGGAAAACTATCTCCTGATGATATGCGGGGAAGCACATTTACGATCAGTAATTTAGGAATGTACGCTGTTGATGGATTTACACCAATTATTAATACTCCAAATGCAGCAATTTTAGGTGTAGGTCGTATTCGGGAAAAGCCAGTCAGTGTAAATGGTGAAGTAGTTGTTCGATCTATGATGAACTTAAGCTTATCTTTTGATCATCGTATTATTGACGGTGCACCAGCAGCCGCATTCATAACTGATTTAAAAGATACATTAGAAAACCCTTTCAAATTAATGATATAAGGTGGTAACAGTATGACCTCGTACGATGTGGTAATAGTAGGTGGTGGCCCAGGCGGTTATGTTGCTGCGCTTAGAGCTGCCAAAAATGGAAAAAAAACAGCGCTTGTAGAAGCAGATTATTTAGGCGGTACATGTCTGAATAGGGGCTGTATTCCTTCTAAAACTCTATTAAAACATGCAGAAATTATTGAAGGAATTGAGAAGGCGAAAAACTGGGGAATAAAAACTGAAAACCTGAGCTTTTCATTAACAGAGATGTTTGCCCGTAAAGACCAAGTAATTGCTTCCCTGCGGAGTGGCATTGATCATTTACTGAACGCTGCAAAAATTGATGTTTATAAAGGATACGGAACAATCCATGATGATAAAAAAGTAACGGTTCAACTAGAAAATGAGTCACAACAAATCAGCGGGGAAAAAATTATTATCGCAACAGGCAGCCAACCTGTCGTACCGACAATTGAAGGTCTCGAGGATGTAAGTTATCACACAACAGATACTATTTTTAGCATCACAAAGATCCCTAAGTCGATTGTGATTGTCGGTGGAGGGGTGATCGGAGTAGAGTTTGCGAACATTTTTGCTAGTTTAAATACAGAAGTGACTATTGTCGAACTAGGTGTAAGAATTATTCCAACAGAAGATGAAGATGCTTCGAAGGAGTTACTGAAAAGTTTAAAGAAAAAGGGCATTAAAGTGTTAACGAAGTACCAAGTGATGTCAGTTAATGAAAGCGATAGCGGAAAAATCATTAATGTAAAGTCCGAAAAAGGTGAATTCGAATTCTTAACATCCGATGAAATACTTTTGGCTGTTGGCCGTAAACCAAATCTCTCTGCTGTTTCAGAACTACATCTTCATATGAACGGCAGACATATTGCGGTAAATGATTATTTAGAAACAAGTAAAAAAGATTATTTTGCTGTTGGCGATGTGATAGGTGGGCTGCAGTTGGCTCATGTTGCAAGTGCTGAAGGGTTAACGGCTATTGAGAATTTAGATGAGGAAAAGGAAAAAATGAATTACAAAGTGATGCCTCGCTGTATATATACAAATCCACAAGTTGCTAGTGTAGGGCTGAGTGAAGCCGAACTAAAGGATAGAGGAATTAAGTATAAGGTAAATAAATACTCTTTATCTGGTAATGGAAAAGCTTTAGCAGCAGGTGAAACAGAAGGGTTTTCAAAAGTAATGGTTGATGAGAAATATGGTGAAATATTAGGTGTTGTTATGGTAGGCGCTCAGGTGACAGAAATGATTAGTCAATCCTCTGCTTATATGTACTTAGAAGGAACGGTTGATGAGTTTGCTCATATGGTGCAACCACATCCATCTCTTTCTGAAATATTAATGGAATCCGCAAATTCACTTATTGGAAAAGGTATTCATTCTTAAATTAATAAGAAGGTGTGTATTTATGTTTGATTTACATGGTAAAAAAGCCATTATAACTGGTGGCGCTCAAGGATTAGGCTTTTCAATAGTAGAGGCTTTTCATCATGCAGGTGTTGAAATTGCAGTAATCGATATTTCAGATGAAGTATTTAATCTCTCTACTAAATTAGAAGCCTATGATGCTAAAGTTCATGCTGTAAAAGGGAATTTATTAGATATTGAGAATTTAAGGCAGTCTTTCACTGAATCTTTAGAGAAATTAGGCGGTACAGTTGATATTTTAATTAATAGTGCTGGCTTAATCGAGAGAAAACCTGCATTAGAATTTTCACTTGAAAGCTGGAATAGAATTCTCGGATTAAACGTAACCGCTGTTTTTGAATTATCGAAATTAGCTGCTAAAGAAATGAAAAAACAGGAATCAGGAAAGATCATTAATATGGGATCTATTCTTTCGGTACTAGGCGGTTTTAATGCAGCCGCTTATTCGACTAGTAAAGGTGCAGTTTTACAATTAACAAAGTCTTTATCAAATGAATGGGCAGAGTATGGCATTCAAGTCAATGCCATCGCACCAGGCTATATGTTAACGACAATGAATGATGATCTTATGAATGATCCAGTAAGAGGACCGCAAGTAGAAGCTAGAATTCCTGCTAAAAGATGGGGAACACCTCAAGACGTTGCAGGTGTCGCTTTATTTTTAGCTGCTCCTGCATCTAATTATGTGACAGGTACATTAATACCTGTAGATGGCGGCGTACTAGGAAGATAAATTTTTTGAAGGGGTGCAATCTAGAGTGAGAAGGTTATATATTAATGGTGGATGGATTGATCTGAACAATAAGCAGGAGTTAATTTCCCCTTATTGGGGACGCAGCTATTGCTGCTGCTAATAATACAAGAGAAGTAATGGCAAACCCAACAGCTTTTGAAAAGGCAGAAACTCCTAGAGAAATTTGCCACTATATTAAAGGAAAATAGAATAAAGGCTGCTCAAATTATCTCTTTGGAATTCGCAAAACCCATTAAAGTTTTCTTTGGGAGAAGGATATAGAACGATTGAAACATATAAGTTTGCTGCAGAAGAAGCCAAACTAATTCATGGTGAAATGATTTCTGTAGATGTTGCTCAAAATAGGGTGAATCGACTAGGGTATACGTGTTATGACTGCATATTGATATGTTCGCAGATTCATATAAGCTGCT
The DNA here is from genome assembly GCF_900156045.1 of Peribacillus simplex. Lineage (GTDB taxonomy): Bacteria > Bacillota > Bacilli > Bacillales > DSM-1321 > Peribacillus > Peribacillus simplex_D. The sequence goes on from NZ_FTMX01000004.1 coordinate 484,913, forward strand.
TGTTTTGGGAAGAATAATATGAGGAGTTGATTGTATGATGGAAAAACCTTCTAGAGTTCGTTATGGGATTATTGGATTTTCATTTGTAGCCTGCTTGATTAACTACGGAGATCGTATAGCAATCTCAGTTGCTTCGCCTGCAATAATTGAAGAATTAAATTTTACCCCTATAGAATGGGGATATATATTAAGCGCTTTCTTTTGGACTTACTCATTATTTGGATTAATTGGTGGCTTTGTCAATGATAAATTTGGAGCAAGAAACACTTATGGTTTTACGATGATCATATGGTCTATGGCAGTGGGGCTTACTTCTATGGCGTGGAATTTTATTTCATTACTTATCATACGTTTGTTGTTTGGAGCAGGTGAGGGGCCTCAAGTTCCAACAGCAACAAAGGTTGTTTCAAACTGGTTTCCGAAAGCTGAATCTGCTAGAGCACTGTCCTTATCTCAGGTGGGGACAACCATTGGTCCTATCATTGCGACACCGCTTGTAGCTTGGTTAACAGTGGAAATGGGGTGGAGAGTAAGTTTTATTGTTTTAGCATCATTAGGTATTATTTGGGCGATAGGCTGGTTTTTATTTGCAAAGGAATATCCAAATCAGCATAAGAAGGTAAATCAAAAAGAACTAGATTATATTCAACAAGATAAAGGAAACGAACTTGATAATGATGGTATAGAAACAACCAGCGGCTCTAAGATTTCGACATGGTCTTTTATTAAAAAACCGTACATCTTGAGTGTGAGTTTATGCTATTTTGCTTATTCCTTTGTATTATTCTTAGTAGTTACTTGGTTCCCAAATTACTTAGTAGATCAAAGGGGTATGACAATGAAAGAAATGGGTATCTTTTCAATATGGCCATGGGTTGGGGCTTCTATAGGATTGATGATAGGAGGTTACCTTGCTGACCATTTGGTAAAGAAATCAAAAGACGGAAATTTAGTTTCAGGTAGAAAACATATGATTATCATTTGTCAAATTTTTACAGCTATTACATTTTCACTTTCTGCCGTGGTAGAGTCTACTGCTTTAGCATTAACTTTAACTACCATTGCTATGGCATTTTTATTAGGAAGTTGGCAGTATCAATCTCTTGTAATTGCTATTGTGCCTAAACAAAAATTAGGTGCAGTATCAGGTTTTGTACAATCTATTTCAGCTGTAGGGGGTATCTTAGCTCCAATCGTAACTGGATATATTGTTGAGTTATCTGGTTCTTATAATACCGCTTTTTATTTAGGATCAATTTTCTGTCTTATAGGTGCAATATTAGTTGCGATTTTTGTTCGTCCTATTAAAGAAAACACAGAGCAAAATCTAAAAAATACAGCGAATTTGTAAATAGCAATTATTTGGTGAATGGGGCGATACTGTTTAACTTAATTATGGTTTTTTGGGCAATGCAAAATAAAAACTATCAAAAATAATGAACTTCAGTTTAGTAAAAAAAATGCTTTCTTAATAAACTAACGGGTACGTAATATCATAAGGTCGACCAGTAAATTACTGGTTGGCCTTTTTTAAATAGAATCTATTATATCAGTAACCAGGGTACGACGTACGAGTGTGTGGGACTTGATCCAGTGAACTTAAACTGTTCGCCTCCTTACTTGTAGAAACATGTTTGAGGCTGGTTGAGCCGTAGAATGTGTATAACAAGCGAAGCTATGACACTGCATGGAGAACAAGGGGTACTGATTAGTAAGTAGAGGAGTAAAAAACAATGAATCCAGTTGTTTGTCTGGATGTGGCAGAAGGAGAGCCAAGTTCAGGCAAATTTTAAATCAATTTAAACCGATGGGAAGAGCTTTTCAATTAAGTATATCAAAGCGGAAATAGATCGTTTTTTAGACTTTCTGATAGAAGTCGAAGAGGTGACAGGGCAGATGTTTATGGACATTTTAGAATCTAGAGGAAATACCCATTCTCCCGTTATTCAATACCTGGCTGAACAAGGGTTTCTATATATCTAATAAATCTGATATTTGAAAGGGTTTGTTCTATTGATCTTGTATCAACTTATGAATAACGGTTAATAAATTTTTCTTTATTTCAAACACCTTCAGTAAAAACGGCAACATTGAAGGTATGTAACTTATAAAATAACCGAACCGGAACTTATTATTCACTTCGTTTTTTACCCTAATTACATGACTGCACCGAGTACAAAGGGTGGAGACATGCTTCTAATGGTTTACTGAACTTTATGTAAAGGAGTTTATTTAGATGACTCAATCTAAGCGACAAGAAGAACGCCAATGGAAAGATCGTAAACAATCGCAAAATCCACATGGTAAGGTTAAATCATTTGACCAATTAGCTGAAGGCATGGGCAAAAATGAATCTGAAACTAAGTAAAATTGTTTATGAATGAGAGGCTATCCGAGGAGAACCCTACATAATAGTGAGGTCATTCCCTTGGGAATCATTTCTTTTATAGATCAGAGGAGTGGCATACCTCAATAACTGCTTCCGCGTTTAGGTGAACATTTTACACTATAAAAGAAAAGGGAACATGACTCGGATTAATGATCTGCCATAAAATCATTAAGTAACACGATGGTAATATTGTCTATCAAAGTAAAGTGACCGAAGGAACCTTGGTGGAGATTACTTTGTCTTTGGCCTGTTAGTAATATTTTCATCTTAAACAATGATTGCTTATAAAAACTAATGGACGCTTCCTTTAATGGGACGTCAATTTTTTTTATATTTACCCATATATTAAACCTTTAGTTAGCGTTATGAATGATAGAAGCGATTATTGAAAATACGCATATGGGTACCTGCAGAAATCAGCTAAGGCATTTTGGATCTCCATGCAATCTGGGAATAGGGCATTTTATGAGGAAATTTGCATATAATCGAAGGGAAAAAGAGTTATTTAGTCCTGTGTGATAGTTGAAATTGGAAAACCTTTCCGGTAACATATAAAAAGAATCATATAATAGGAGGTTGTCCATTGGCTTTACAAATTAAAGAAGTTACGAAAAAATTCGGGGAATTCACTGCTGTCAACAAGCTTGATTTAACTATCCCCGAAAAAGAAATGTTCGGCTTTTTAGGCGGGAACGGAGCGGGGAAAACGACTACGTTCCGAATGATACTCGGCCTGCTTGACCCGACTGAAGGGGAAGTGACCTGGGATGGTAAAAAAATCGATTATACCACCAGTTCATTGATTGGCTATCTTCCTGAGGAACGCGGACTATATCCAAAACTGAAGGTGCGCGATCAAATTGTGTATTTGGCTAGATTAAGAGGGATGAACAAAAGGGATGCTTTGAAAGAATTGGAGTATTGGCTGGACCGCTTTATGGTTCCCGAATATCTCGATAAGAGAGTTGAAGAGCTTTCAAAGGGAAATCAGCAAAAAATCCAGCTAATCGCATCCATGATCCATAAACCTGAATTACTTATCCTTGACGAACCCTTCAGCGGCCTGGATCCCGTAAATGTGGAAATACTGAAGAAAGCCGTCATCGACTTAAGGGACAGCGGTACGACAATCGTTTTCTCTAGCCATCGCATGGAGCATGTTGAGGAGATGTGTGAGCATCTTTGCATCATGCATAAAGGTTCTCCTGTTGTGGCTGGAAAATTAAAAGAAATCAAGCGTTCTTTTGGTAAAAAGAATGTGTCAATTAAAGCTGATTTTGATTTATCCTTTTTGGATAATTATTCAGGTGTAACAAAAGTAAAGAACACGATGGAAGGAAAAATTCTTCAAGTCACTGGTGAAGATGTGGCTGAGAACATGATTCGTGATCTTGTTCCAAGAGGTTTCGTCAGGAAGTTCGAATTGGAAGAACCATCGCTGACGGATATTTTCATTGAAAAAGTGGGTGCCGTCTATGAATAACTTTTGGATTGTCCTTTCCCATACATATCTATCAAAATTAAAAACGAAATCCTTTATCATTTCTACAATCATTATGATGGCCCTGATTCTTGTCCTTACGAATATTTCGAATCTTATTGATAAATTCGACAGTGATGATCAGGAAAAGGTTGCCGTCATCGATCAAACTGAAGGTAGCTTATTTGATTCTTACAAAAAAGCGGTAGCAGGTGTGAACGATGACCTATCGATTATATCCGCCCAGGATGAAAAGGAAGCGGAGAAAATGGTCAACGCGGAAGATATCGTTGGGTATTTGTTAATCGAAAAGGATGAAACCGTCGGCTTCAAGGGAACGTATAAAGCGAATCAAATTTCAGATTCTGCGGTAAGTAATGATTTGCTTTTAGCGCTTACCCAATTGAAGGGTCAAATAACTGCGAAGGAATTGAAGTTGACAGAGCAGCAAATCGCACAATTGAATACGCCGCCAGCATTTGATACGATTGCGCTTCAGAAAAATGCAAAAACGGAAGAGGATCTCAATCAAGCACGCGGTCTCGTGTATGTGCTCCTATTCGTCATTTACTTCGGTGTATTGATGTATGCAACGATGATTGCAATGGAAGTGGCTACAGAAAAAACATCACGGGTCATGGAAATCCTGATTTCAAGTGTCCCGCCAGTAACACAGATGTTTGCCAAAATAATGGGTGTTGCTTTGCTTAGTCTTACGCAAATGATTTTATTTTTTGGGGTGGGCTATTTCTCGATTAAACAAAACTTGACAGGTATGGATGAAGGATTCTTTTCATTTTTCGGTTTCGGAAGCACCGATATCTCAACTATCATTTATGCAATCATCTTCGCTTTGCTTGGTTATTTTCTTTACGCGACTCTTGCGGCATGCCTTGGGTCCGTTGTCAGCAAAATTGAAGATGTCCAGCAAATGATTTCACCGATGACCATGTTAGTCGTCATTGCATTCATGATTGCGATGTTTGGACTGGGGAATCCGTCAGCGAGTTATATTACGATTACATCATTCATTCCATTTTTCACGCCTATGATCATGTTCTTGCGCGTAGGGATGCTTGAAGTTCCATTCTGGGAAATCGCCATCAGCATTGCTGTGTTGATCTTAACCATTGTTTTACTTGGAATTATCGGAGCAAAAATCTATCGTGGTGGAGTCTTGATGTACGGAAGCTCAAAATCACTGAAAAGCATCAAGAATGCCTTGCAACTATCAAAGAAAAATTAACATGCAGCCTGGATCCTTCATTTCCGATGGAGGTATTCAGGTTTTTTACTAAGTTAATAATTTCAATTTATGAAAAAGGAATGAAAAGCAACATAGATATAAAGGAACATTAGTATATTCCAGTTAGGCAACCACGATTAGGAGTGAATTATTATGAGCAATCTGGTAACGTTGACGATAGCTTCAGAAGCGTTTCTCTTGCTATCCTTCATCATTATTATTTTATCAAGCAGGAATCTGAAAATGAATGTTCTTCTCTGGGTCATCCTCCTCATAATTGGAGGTGCACCGCTTCTATATTTAGCCATTGATCATGTGAAAAACGATTATATGGATGCAAATATCGGGTTGGGCCTCGCCTTTATGTTTACCTGGATATATAGCGCTGTAGCCTTTATCATTGCCATCATTCTTTTAGTGAAGAGGAAAAGGAATAATAATATTTCAAAAGAACAGTAAACATTACATTTTGGAATCGTAAATTAAATGAAAATAAAAAGGCTGAGGATGCATGAGTATCCTCAGTTATTTTTAATGAGGTTCGGAATGCTCTCACTCAGAACCAGGAATGTTGATTTTCTCTCCAGGCACTCGCTTCCGCGGGCGGTCCGGGAGCCTCCTCGACGCTTCGCGCCTGTGGGGTCTCCCTTGGACTCGCTTTTCTAAGAAGGAGTCTCGCACCTTCCGTTCCAATCAACTTATTCAGATAAAAACACTTTTGTCTAAAAAAGGGTGCCGAAGTAGCTCACCCCGAATCCTTTTTTAATTGTTTGTCCTTCATGTTTTTTACCTTTTTATACGGGGTGAAACCTCATTAGATTGAAAAAATTTTCGACACACCTGTCGAAAAACTGGCTAGCCGAGACACCACAGTCGCTTGCTTTGATGAGGCTTGGCAGAAAGTCGGCTTCTGAAATCAACTGAATATTGTTTTTCATCAGTGTTTATATGTTAACTGGTTGAATAAAACTTACTATCCTTTTCTTAGGCAAATAGGTTCTTGGCGGTCTATGTCCTTGATAGTACAACTCATAAAATGTCCGTTTCTTAGCTTAAGAATAGAAAACATTATTAAACGAATAGTAATAAATAAGGAACATAAATTTTTTTCTTTGCATAGGGTAGTAGGGTATGGTATATTAATTTTCGAGGAGGGATGAGAAATGGATGAAATGTTGAATGGTAAAGATTCTGTGAATGAAGAAGAATGCTGTACGACCTCTTCCCACGGCCGAAAGAGTCATCACTCAGAAGCAGTAAAAAAGAATTTAACGACCCGGTTGAATCGAATTGAAGGTCAAATTCGCGGTATAAAGGGTCTTATTGAAAAAGATACGTATTGTGATGATGTGATTACCCAAATAGCAGCTACACAAAGCGCGATGAATAGTGTAGCCAAGATATTATTAGAAGGCCATCTAAGGAATTGTGTGGTCGAACGCCTGAATGAAGGGGATACAGAGGTTATAGATGAAGTGCTCGTAACGATACAAAAATTAATGAAAAAATAAAGGAGTAGAGGTTGAAATGGAAAATGTAACATTGAGTGTAAGTGGAATGTCTTGTGGTCATTGTGTGAATGCAGTTGAAGGGAATGTAGGAAAACTTGCAGGCGTTGAAAGCGTAAAAGTGCATTTGGACGCAGGAAAAGTAGATGTAGCGTTTGATAAGGAAAAAGTATCACTTGAGAAAATAAAAGAAACAATCGATGATCAAGGCTACGATGTCGAATAAGTCATGTGAGTGCTGTTAAGCACTTTTTTTTACAAAAAAATATACCCCATAGCGGTATAGGAAGGCGGGGATGATGTGAGCGGCCAAACAAAAGAAACAACCTTGCAGATTACAGGTATGACTTGCGCTGCCTGTGCTAACCGGATTGAAAAAGGGTTAAACCGAATGGAAGGCGTTGAGGAAGCCACCGTTAATTTGGCTCTTGAGAAATCTGTCATTAAATATGATACGGAAAAATTAAGCAACAAGGACTTTGAAAAGAAAATTCAAGACCTTGGCTATGATGTAGTAAAAGAGAAAAAGGAATTTACGATTACGGGCATGACCTGTGCTGCCTGTGCTAACCGAATTGAAAAAGGGTTAAATAAGCTGGATGGAGTAAGCATGGCCAATGTGAATCTTGCGCTCGAAAATGCGACAGTCGAATATGATCCTTCAGAGGCCTCCCCAGTTGACATCATTCAACGGGTGGAGAAGTTAGGGTATGGGGCGATCATCAAGGAAGAAAACCAGGAATCCGCGGATTTCCGTCAAAAAGAAATTCAAAAACAAAAGAATACATTCATTTTTTCGGTCATATTATCATTTCCATTGTTATGGGCGATGGTAAGCCATTTTAGTTTTACTTCGTTTATCTATATGCCTGATTTCCTCATGAATCCTTGGGTGCAAATGGCATTCGCCACCCCCGTGCAATTTCTGATTGGAAAGCAGTTTTATGTTGGGGCTTATAAAGCCTTGAAAAATAAAAGTGCCAACATGGATGTATTAGTCGCAATGGGAACATCCGCTGCCTATTTTTACAGTGTTTATCAGGCGATCATCTCGATGGGATCCCATCACAATACGGTACAACTTTATTTCGAAACTAGTTCGATTCTTATCACCCTCATTCTCTTAGGGAAGCTTTTTGAAGCAAAAGCAAAAGGACGTTCCTCTGAGGCCATCAAAAAATTGATGGGGCTTCAGGCCAAAACGGCACTGGTGTTAAGGAACGGGGAAGAACATGAAATACCACTTGAGGAAGTCATCGTGGGAGATACGATTTTGGTGAAGCCGGGTGAAAAGATCCCTGTCGATGGAGAGGTAGTTGAAGGGAACTCTGCCGTTGATGAATCCATGTTAACGGGTGAGAGCATTCCGGTGGATAAAACAAACGGGGATACTGTGATCGGTTCAACATTAAATAAGAATGGTTTTCTCAAAATGAAAGCGACAAAGATCGGAAGGGATACAGCTCTTTCCCAAATCATAAAAGTGGTCGAAGATGCCCAAGGGTCCAAAGCTCCGATTCAACGTCTTGCTGACCAAATTTCCGGTGTCTTCGTTCCCATTGTTGTCGGAATCGCCCTGTTAACTTTTCTGGTTTGGATGATATGGGTTAACCCTGGAGAATTCACACCAGCTTTTGAAGCGATGATTGCAGTGCTAGTCATAGCCTGTCCATGTGCTTTAGGTCTGGCCACTCCCACATCCATCATGGCAGGATCTGGTCGGGCCGCTGAATTCGGTATTTTATTTAAAGGCGGGGAACACTTGGAAACCACACACCATATAGATACGGTCATTTTGGATAAAACGGGAACAGTGACAAATGGTACCCCCGTGTTGACCGATGTCCTCATCGAGAACGGTATGGAAGAAGAACAGTTTTTATCTATAATCGGCTCAGCTGAAAAACAATCTGAACACCCGCTTGCGCAATCAATCGTTCAAGGAATTCAAGCAAGACAGATATCAGTTGCTGCGATAGAGGAATTTGAAGCGATTCCTGGATACGGCGTGAGAGCTGTAGTGGATCAAAAAGTGTTATACGTCGGAACGCGTAAGTTGATGAAGCAAAATAACGTGGATATTACTAAGGCCTCGACAGCGATGGAAGCATTTGAAGAGCAAGGGAAAACAGCAATGCTCGCTAGCATTGATGGGGAATATGCAGGACTCATTGCCGTTGCCGATACGATAAAAGATACCTCGCTAACGGCGATTAAAAGGTTGAAAGCAATGGATATCCAGGTCATCATGATAACCGGGGATAATCAAAGGACAGCAAATGCCATCGGCCATCAAGTGGGCATTGACCAAGTGATTGCAGAAGTCCTTCCTGAAGGGAAAGCGGAAGAAGTGAAAAAACTGCAGGCCGCAGGTAAAAGAGTGGCAATGGTCGGAGATGGGATAAATGATGCTCCAGCGCTGGCATTGGCCGATATAGGAATGGCTATAGGAACCGGGACGGACGTAGCCATGGAAGCCGCCGATATCACTTTGATCCGGGGGGATTTGAACAGTATTGCAGATGCAATCCTCATGAGCCGGAAAACGATGCGGAATATCAAACAAAACCTTTTCTGGGCTTTTGCCTATAACGTAATCGGGATACCAATTGCTGCAATCGGACTGCTTGCCCCCTGGTTGGCTGGTGCTGCCATGGCTTTCAGTTCTGTATCAGTCGTATTGAATGCACTTCGCCTTCAACGTGTAAAGCTCTAAAGATCATGTAACATATAATGAAGGCATTTGTACTGACTTAATATAACCAGCCACGAGCGTTTGGATTTTCATTCCAACAAATAAAAGCCGATGATTCCTTGGCAAGTGAATTATCGGCTTTCATCTGGAATAGCCGTGCTTTTATATGTTTATAGCGACTCCTAAATGATGTTCCTTCATACTTTCGGTTGCCAAACCGCTTATTTTAAACAATAAAATACATAATCCGTTGGTGCGCCACGCTCGCCTTGCTGATGGAGCATCGCTGAAACATTACCGCGATGATAGGTCCCATGATTCACTACATGATGGATGAGGTCGGCAAGTATAAACTCACAAGCCCCCATTTTGGGATGTTCGGTCACAATGGTCCGTTCAAGATCAGGCTGAGAAGTAAAAAAATTATCATAATCCTTTGCAAGTTCATCATAGGAGGATTCAAGTTCAAGTATTGAGAACCCGTCCACTTCTTTCCGCCGCTGTTCAACTTTCTTAAAAGTATCTTGAACGGTGCTTCCTTTCATTATCTCCAACCAGGTAATATCTGTTGCGTAAAGGTGAACAAGGACTTCCTTGATGGATGGAAAGACACTTTTTATCGTGTCGCCATAGACTCCGTCCGGTAATTGTTTTAGGTTTTGGAACACTTGCTGATTAGCCCACACGTGGTAATCATACATTTTCCTTGCACGGTTCATTTCCATTTTTTCACTCCTTCAATTGTTACATATCCTTTTCGACATAATTTAAAAAATACCTCTATAAAAAATAACGGTCATCCTTTAAAGAAAATTACTTTTTTGATAAGTGAATAAATTGGTTTTTTACCAAAAAGTCCTTGTTTATAGAAATTTTTCATATGGCAGCCTTTTTACTGGACCAGTCTATTAAGTTTAGTAAGACAAGCAATAAAATAAAGTTTAGTAGAGCCTAAATAAAAGAAGTAATGGGCTAGACACTTGACTATTTTGTTACCCATTTTGAGGCATTAGTTCAACAATATAAACATTATTTCGATTCGATAAAGTTTTTTAGAAGGTATCTGATAATTTGTCCATGCCAATGCCTCGTTTTATACATACCATGATAGAAGATGCCATCCTACTACTGTCATTAAGTTGATTACCATCAATGTTGCGTTCACCACTGTTAGAATGTCTATCCACTTTAAGATAGTAGTAGAGCCAAAGTAAATGATTAAGGGTTTCCTCAAGTAGGGAATCCACAGACATGAAGTAAGGGTAAAAGGTGATATAAAATAAAAAAGAAAAAACGGTTGGATATGTAACCAATAGTCATTCAGGGATGGAAAGCATAAACTAGCGAATTAATTTGTTAGAAAAATAGAACCGTCAGCCATCGATAACAAGCGGTTTTTATTCTTCAACTGTCGGGCTAATTTTTGGAATCTAAGAGTGTGCAAGTTCGCTTTATATGAAATTATTGTTAATAATTATAATAACTCTTATCGAGAGAGGTGGATAAAAATGAAAGCAGATGCCGTTTTTGAAGGTGGGGGGGTCAGGGGAATTGCTTTTATTGGAGCGATTCAAGCAATGGAAGAGGAAAAAGTAGAATGGGAGAGACTTGCTGGGACATCAGCAGGAGCAGTAATCGCAGCTCTTTTGGCTAGTGGCTATAAAAGCCATGAAATTAGAGAGCGGTATAGTGAAATCAACTACTCAAAGATTCGAGGCAGGACATTTCTGAATCGAATTCCCATTTTGGGCTTCTTTTTGGAACTTATGGTTCATCTTGGGATTTTCAAAAACGACTATTTGGAAAAATGGGTGGATTCTCTTCTTTCAGAAAAAGGGATTAAGACATTCGCGGATCTTCCAGATGGAAAGTTGAAGATAATTGCGTCGGATGTTTCGAATGGAAAGATGCTTATTTTGCCAGATGATTTGGTACGCTATGGTATGTCACCTGCTGATTTAAAAGTTTCAACTGCCGTAATGATGAGTGCCTCTCTGCCATTTTTCTTCCGTCCGGTTATCTGGAAATCAAAAGACCGGAAAAAATCCTACATTTTAGATGGTGGTTTACTTAGTAACTTCCCAATATGGATTTTCGATACAGATAATCCTCGCTTTCCAACATTCGGATTCCATTTTGTGAAAGATGAAGTTAACATAGATCCGGTTATACCAACGCCAATCCACCTTTTCAAAAATATATTTAAAACGATGCTTCAAGCCCATGATTTACGACATATGAACGAAGAAACGATTGAACGCACGATTCAAATTCCTACTGGCGGCATCAACGCAACGGACTTTGAACTGAATGAGGAAGAAATCGACTTTCTCTATCAATCAGGCTATACTTCTGCAAAAGAATTTTTGTCTAAGTGGGATTTTGAACAATATAAGCTCAAACGGATGCAAAGAGTAAAAAATAAGTAGGAGAATCATTACGCTATCGTTTCAAAAGGGTGAAAGAGGGGGATGAGGAGCTGTTACAACGGCTCTTTTTCTTTTTGAACTAACGATCAATAGTTGAATATGAGGCATAGAGGTCTTGAGCATAAAAGCACTAAGTGGAAAGACGAAATCATAAAAAATTAACATGAGATATTATTTTAGAATTTTTTTAATGAATAAACGGAAATAAATGAATAAGAACTTCCTTACCGGATTCAGGAGATGGATCAATCGAATAAATCGTTTCCGCTATAAATTATGAACAGCCTCAAGGAGCAGAGACACTGTGAGGAACGGATGATGAGCCAGCCTTTCATTCCTCTTTTAAAAATGCAGTTAAAAAATATAGTTATAATAATGAAATCAGTATTCCGGGTGCATATCAGGAAGTAGTGGCAATGCCATTAACCATCTAGGCTTCCATTAAGATTTAATAATACCCATAGAAAAAGTGGATTCAGTAACACCAAGCGAAAAATTAATGTCCCACTTATCTAATAAACAATATACTGCTTTATCAGGTACGTCTATGGACGTCACGCATGTATCAGGAGAGCTTGCTTATCTTATAGAAAAATAATAAAAAACGTCTCTAAGCCTTTCGGTAGCAAAGCTAGAGATGGAAATGGATCGTTGGGTAAAGTTTGCTAAGATTTTACTCTCAAAAAAAGCGGTCTCTCAATTTTTCCCACTTGGCATAAAACGTTTACTAGGAATATAATCCTAAAAATAAGAATAAAGATTGACAATCACACATCCTCATAATACGATACTTTACAGAATAAAAAGAATTTTCTTTTTATATTTTTTTGCCACAAAACAAAAACCGAGTTTTATATTATAAAACAACAACAACAACAACAACCTCCTTGTATATACATATTCTCCAAGCGTGCAATTTGGTTTTTTCTAATTTTGGAAGCGCTGCCAATTACGGCGTTTTATATAACAAGGGGGGATAAGGTATGGAAGCAAGAATGGAAACAAAGCAAGAAAAGCCATTGAATATTGGCCGGAAATTTCGCTGGACCGTCGTCATCTGGTTATTGATTGGGGGAATAATCAATTATCTAGACAGGGCCAACCTCTCCATAGCAGCTCCCGAAATGATGAAGGATCTCGGACTAAGCGTGACCGAAATCGGGTTATTGGGAACTTTTTTTTCTTGGAGTTATGCATTAATGCAGCTTCCTTCCGGCTGGCTGATTGATCGGTTCGGTACCAAAAAGGTGTATACAATTGCGCTTATTTGGTGGAGCGGTGCGACCATTTTAACCGGAGCCGTTCATAAAATGAGTTCATTTATTGCTGCACGGATTTTACTTGGAGTGGGAGAAGCACCGTGTTTTCCGACGATGGCTAAGATCACTTCATATTGGTTTCCTAAAAAGGAACGAGGCTTGGCAACTGGAATTTGGGATTCTTCGTCCAAATGGGGACCAGCCATCGCACCGCCTATTCTCGTTTTCATCATGGTGACTTTTGGGTGGAGGGCGCTGTTTTATATAACGGGTGTGATCGGCATCATCTTCGCGATCGGTTTTGTTATTTTTTATAAAAATCCTGAAAAAAGCCAAAAACTTTCCAAGGAGGAATTTGATTACATTAAGTCGGAAGGCGGCGGAGTGGAGCAAGGCATTCAATCATCAAAAATAAAATGGGGTTCGTTATTTAAATATCGAAGCGTGTGGGGGATGATTCTGGGCTTCTTCTGTACCATTTGGATCTGGAATATTTTCCTTGTCTTCCTTCCCCTTTATTTGTTTGATGTCCATCATGTCTCACTTAAAGAAATGGGTATATATGCGGGTATTCCTTGGCTTGGCGGAATCTTTGGCAATATTTTCGGAGGATATCTTACTAAAAAATGGGTGGACAAGGGAATTACTACACCTATTAAAGCAAAGCGTGCCTTAATTAGTATATGTGCCATCTCGGCCGCTATCGTTGTATGTGCAGTTCCACTTGTCAAAGGGCTCGCTATTACCTTAACATTACTGACCCTCGCTCTTTGTTTTATTTCTGCCATTACAGGCAGTGCGTGGGCACTTGCCGGTGACATTGCTCCTCCTCCCATGGTTGCTTCCGTCGGCGCAATTCAGAATTTTGGCGGTTATTTTGGTGGAGCCTTTTCCCCTGTTGTGGCCGGCATGATAGTGGATGCAACTGGTTCTTACTCTCTTGCCTTTATATCCGGCGGTTTAATCGCAGGATGCGCCGCAATCTGTTATTGGTTCATTGTAAAACATCCTATTCAAGAATAGGGTAACCGAGGAGGACATAAATTGATGCCAAAAGTCTATATAGCAAGACCAGTACCGGCCGAGGTAGAGGCTTTTATTTCGAAGTATTGCCAGTATGAAAAATGGAACGGCCCTGAACCAATCACCAGAAGCCAGCTGTTTAAGGAAATTTCCGATGTGGATGGATTGCTCATCACTGGAGAAAAAATAGATGATGAATTTCTGGACCATGCACCATGTCTAAAGGCTGTCAGCAATATCTCGGTAGGCTACAACAACTTTGATCTAGAAGTAATGAAAAAGAGAAGCATAATCGGTACCAATACACCTGAGGTTCTCAATGAAACTGTGGCTGATTTAGCTTTAGCGTTAATGCTCTCAGCAGCCCGCCGTATTCCGGAATTGGACAAGCTTGTAAAGGATGGCAAGTGGGGAAATAAAGGTGATGAACCCCTCTTTGGCGTTGATGTTCATGGAAAAACATTGGGCATCATCGGTATGGGGAGAATTGGGGAATCTATTGCAAGACGAGGCAAATTCGGTTTTAACATGGAAGTTTTGTATCATAATCGGCGAAGGAATTTCGAAGTGGAGGAAACGCTCGGTGCAACCTACTCCTCTTTAGAGCACCTTTTACGGGTATCCGATTTCGTCCTTTTAATGGTCCCTTATACTCCGGAGACGAGGCATCTTATGGGAGGGGAGCAATTCGCACAGATGAAAAAATCCGCTATCTTTATCAATACATCCCGCGGTCAGACGGTGGACGAAAAAGCCCTCATTGAAGCACTGCAAAATAAGGAAATCCTTGCAGCCGGTTTGGATGTATTTGAACAGGAACCCGTATCGCCCGACAATCCGCTTTTAGCCATGCCGAATGTGGTTACCCTGCCGCATATAGGCTCAGCTACTTATCAAACACGATTTGATATGGTCATGCTTGCGGCGAAGAACCTCGTTGCAGCGGTTACGGGAAGGCAGGTAAGCAATGTTGTCCCTGAATTGAAAGGGTTTCAGTCACTAAAATAGTAAAAAATCATTATCACAGCGAAAATATTAGGTTGTCCATGACAACTTAAAAGAATCGTTGATATTTTAAAACTCATACCATTCATAAACTTAGATGAGATAGATAGTTTTTTATTAAATGCAGGACATAAAACAAAAATTCGATTGAATTTGGCATCCATTCAATATGGATGCTTTTTAAATGGGGAGAAAGAATGTGTTCAAAAATGACCCTGAACAATTTGTTCCACGCTACAATTCCAACCAACAAAATAAGACGTTGAAGACTTGTCTAGGAAGTTTTATGTACGATAAACTGTTTCAAAAGGAGGTGTGGATATTACAGAAAAATTTGTCCATGGGCACAAGAAGCATACGAGGTGATTAAGTAAGAGAAATATGCTGCATGAACTACATAGTGACCATTAAAAATAATTCTAAAATAACTCCAGGTGTGCAGTTGTAATGATTCCAAGAATTATTAGTAGAATTAGACAAATTTTTAATATTTAATTTTTTTTTTCATTTCCTAAGTAAATTCAACAGTTTATCTAGTTCCTGGCTTTTATATAATGTTGTTGGGGCTGTAAAACCATATATCATTCCTGTAGATATTAATTCTTTCCTCAATATCTCAATTTTTTCATGTAATTCTTCCATACTCTCCAATGCAGAATCCCTCAAGTACTTTCATTTTTTATTATGAAACCATTATTACATAAATTAGGATGTTTTTAAATAAAAAGTGAGTAATTACTCATAAATTTTTCAGGCATTCGTTAGTCTGATATCGACCATGCTATTATTCTAATTATTCACAGACTTTACATAAACAGATTAAATACTATAAGTTTATTGAAGTTTTTTCATTGTTAAAATAACCCATGGCAGTTATTTGTAACGATTAAATAAATGATTCATGAAGAGAATTAGGATGAAAGACTGTCGGTAAATGTAAAAGTTTGTAGGTCAATGTAATTGTATGAGTGAATCATATCTCTTTTTGTGTTCGATGGGGACCATTAGTCCTGCCTGAAAATTCCTAAATGGGAACTTATTGATTTACACTTCTTCATACACCTTTAAAAATGCCCTTCTATACTTGAACCAGATTCAAATATTAGGAGGGAAAGATCAATGAATAATGAAAGAGCAATGGATGATTTAATTAAGAATTGGAGCGAATTAGGCAAGAACATGGACCGCAGAAACTTTATCCAGGGAGCAAGTAAGCTTGCCGGACTTTCATTAGGTCTTGCCCTTGCCCAATCAATGGGCGGGATTGAAGTGAATGCTGCCCCGAAATTCAGTGATTATCCATTTACTCTCGGTGTAGCTTCAGGTGATCCGCTCTCGGATAGTGTAGTTTTATGGACAAGGTTGGCACCTGATCCGTTGAATGGCGGAGGAATGACAAATGAAGCCATTTCCGTTAAATGGGAAGTGGCAAAGGATGAGAATTTCAGAAAGATTGTCCAGCAGGGCAAGGAAATAGCCAGGCCGGAACTTGGCCACTCCGTTCATGTGGAAGTAAGCGGGTTAAAACCTGACAAGGTCTATTTTTACCGTTTTAAAAGCGGAGGGGAAGTAAGTCAGACTGGGAAAACGAAAACTCTTCCGTCAGTAGGTTCAAGTGTTTCGAGCTTGTCATTCGCGTTTGTTTCATGCCAGCAATTTGAGCATGGTTATTATACGGCCTATAAACATTTGGCAAAAGAAGATCTGGATATTGTCTTTCACCTTGGCGATTATATATATGAATATGGACCAAATGAATATGTTTCATCTACAGGTAATGTCCGTGTACATAGTGGTCCAGAGATCATCACGCTAGAGGATTATCGAAATAGATACGCACAATACCGCTCTGATACCCATCTAAAAGCGGCACACGCAGCTTTCCCATGGGTCGTGACATGGGATGATCATGAAGTTGAAAACAATTATGCAAATGTTATCCCGGAAAAAGGACAATCGGTAGAAGCATTCATCAAGAGAAGGGCCGCCGCCTATCAGGCTTACTATGAGCATATGCCCCTTCGTAAATCGTCTTTGCCTAAGGGAGCGGATATGCGGCTATACCGAAATTTCACATATGGCGATCTGGCCTCTTTCTTTGTATTGGATTCCCGTCAATACCGCGATGATCAGGCAAACGGCGATGGAAGTTCCCCGCAAACGCCTGAGTCACTTGATCCGAAACGGACATTGCTAGGTCCAGAGCAGGAACAGTGGCTAACTGACAATCTATCAAAATCAAATACGAAGTGGAACGTTCTGCCTCAGCAGATTTTCTTTGCACAACGGAATTATGGAACACCAACCGCTCCCAAATTCAGCATGGATTCCTGGGATGGATACCCGGCTGCACGCGATCGTTTAATTGATGTAATCAAAGGAAACAACCTGGAAAATCTGGTCGTGTTGACCGGTGATGTACATGCTAGCTGGGCAGCCAATCTAAAGGCGGATTTCGATGATCCAAATTCAAAGATTTTCGGTGTGGAGTTTGTCGGAACTTCCATCACATCTGGTGGAAATGGAGCGGATAAGCGTGCGGATACTGATAAAATACTAAGTCAGAATCCACATATAAAGTTCTTTAATGATTACCGGGGATATGTCCGTTGCAAAGTAACCCCAGAACAATGGAAGGCTGACTACCGTGTAGTCCCATTCGTGACAGAACCAGGTGCGGACATATCGACAAGAGCATCCTTTGTTTTTGATAAGGATCAAACAGGGCTGCGTAAGGTTGCTTCAGCAGCGGTTATGGAAGGTGTACAAAAAACGAACGAAGTTGAGGAAGATCGGACACGTGCCCATAATCGCGCACACGAAAAACAAAGAATGAAAAAGCAGGGGAAAGTGACGAATTGATAGGGAACCATAATGATGCTTGACAAGAATATGGCGAATAAAAATGAGAAAATCAGAGGAGTGAATAAGAATGCTTTCAAATATAGGAATACCCGGTTTGGTGATTGTCCTCGTGATTGCACTGATTATTTTTGGACCGTCCAAGCTGCCGGAAATCGGCCGTGCATTTGGCCGGACCTTGTCCGAGTTCAAAAGTGCAACAAAGGGATTGGTGAATGATTCAGAAAAAGAGGATGAAAACGAGAATAAAGCTGCGTTAAGAGCTGTTAAAAAAGAGGGATGAATTTAATGGGATAGAGCGGGCGGAAAGACTCGCCTGCTTCTTTTCATGATAGGGTTCGAGGGAGATGCTATTTGCAATAGTGCAAGTAAAATGTCTAAAAAGGAGGAGTGAAGGTGGAAAGTAAGGATTTACACGTTATTGAGCATATGGAGGAACTCCGAAGCAGAATCATTAAAACACTGATAGGTTTTCTGGCTTTTTTCATAGTGAGTTTCATATTCGTACAGGATATTTATGAACTGCTCATTAAGGATTTGGAAGGAAAGCTTGCCGTGCTCGGACCAAGTGAGATCCTTTGGGTTTACATGATTATCGCTGCGGTTTGTGCAATAGCTGCAACGATTCCGCTAGCAGCCTATCAGTTATGGCGCTTTGTGGCTCCAGCGCTGAAACCGGAAGAGAGAAGAGTTACATTTCGGTTCATACCCGGGCTCTTCATTCTATTCATCACCGGTATCTCATTTGGATATTTTGTGTTGTTTCCAATCGTGCTGGGCTTCCTCACTTCCCTATCGGCCGGGCAGTTCGAGATGATGTTCACAGCGGAAAAATACTTTCGGTTCATGATTAATTTGATCTTACCTTTCGGGATATTATTCGAGATGCCGCTTGTGGTCATGTTCCTGACCAGATTAGGCATCATCAATCCAACAGTGTTGAAAAAGTCACGTAAGGTTTCTTATTTCGTCTTGGTTGTCATCTCGATCCTGATTACGCCTCCAGATTTAATTTCGGACATTTTGGTCATCGTCCCTTTGCTTGTGCTTTATGAAGTGAGTGTACAACTGTCCAATATGGTTTACCGAAAAAGGCTAATGAAAGATGAGACGGCATTACCTGTAACGTGAAAGGGCTAATCCACAACCTTATGAAAGAAACATTTCTTAGGAAATAGTCATTGAACACTAAAAGTTGAGAGGAATATCCCTCAACTTTTTTATTGCGGAATAATAATTGATGATATAAATAGGGGAATATACTTTCCATACCTAAACAGTTTTCTTTTCTTTTTTGTCAGGTTTTGATGTCGGACTAAGTCTATTTAAGCGAGATTATAAATAGCCTTCTCCTTGTATAAACCTTTGGGAATTTATTGGAATGCTTATTCATTCAGGTAAACTCAAAGGCTTCTGAACAGCGTTACGTTGTTCAAGAAATCTGCATTGCTTAAATGTTTATATAGTAAACATGAACATTCTCAAGTTTTAAGGAGGATGTTTTATTTTATTTATTAGAAGGAGAGAGGATTCTGGGTAGCGAATTATTGTAATCACTTGAACCAAAATATGCATTCTTCATAAAATCATTCAAAAATAACGAAAGGGAAAAGGTTCGAATAAATGGTTGTAAGAGGTGAATGTGTATCTTATGGTTCAAGTATAAATATATATTTAAGGGGGGAAACATTATCAAAATATTGAACGGGATGGTGAGAAGTTTATGAAGGATTTAGTGAAAATTATTGCAGGAAACATTTCCATGACCTTTGCCTATGCTTATTTAATCGTTCCCAATGAAATTATCAATGGCGGGGTAACTAGCTCGGCATTATTATTGAATGCATTATCAGGTTATAACATTGCCATGCTAGCCAATTTCGTAACAGGATTACTGTTAATCATTTGTTTAGTTTTTCTAGGGAAAGAATACTTTTTCAAGTCGATTGTAAGTTCGCTTAGCTATATGGTTTTTTTCAATTTTTTTTATTCATTGAAGATTAATTTCGAAATAAATATCGCTTTAGTGATTATCATTTCGTCGATTCTGATAGCGATAGGATATTATTTATGTATAACAGCAAATGCCTCCACTGTTGGCTTTGACGTGATCGCCTTAATCTTACATCATAAAAATGAAAAAATAGATATTGCAGCGACAATAAGGATTATTAATCTTTTCGTACTGATATTGGGACTTCTTGTTTACGGTTATACATCGATTGTTAAGGGAATTGCGTTTACATTGCTTTTTTCATACCTTCTAAAGAAAATGCTGGATAGGAAGCAGAATACCGTAAAATTAGCAACGGAAAGTGTGTTAGATGAATCCTCCAAGGTGAAAGAAGTAAAATGAAAAATATTTGAGGTTTTCAGTATTAATGGGCACCTTTTTTATTTGAAAATTTACATTTTGTTATCTAAATATTCTGATTTTTAAATTGACTTTAAAAAAAACAGAGTGTATTATACACATAGTAAGTGGTCCTAACATCATGACGTAGTGATGTTAGATCCGCTTCGAATGTCAAAATAGCCTTAAGGAAGGGGGAATAGGGTGATATAGAATCTTAAGTTCATAGCGTCATCTCCTGTGTTGTTTTTAAAATGCCATGTTTCCAAGTTCCCACTATCTTTGTGAAAGTGTAAAGGACAGGCAGTTGAAAAAGCCTTGTTTTTACATGCAAGTAGCGATTATTTTAGTTGATTCCCCAAAATATTGAAAGTTGGTGGAGGGTATGAAACATCAACAGGAAGAACTGAAACCAGGCCTGAAACAAAGACATTTAACGATGATATCCTTAAGTGGTGTTATAGGCGCTGGTTTATTCGTAGGAAGCGGTATCATTATTGGTCAAACGGGCCCCGGAGCGATATTATCATATGTTTTGGCAGGCTTGATCGTTGTTCTAGTCATGAGGATGCTTGGGGAAATGGCCACAGTGAATCCCAATACTGGATCTTTTGCCGTTTATGCAAGAGAGGGGATTGGTGAATGGGCCGGTTTTACAACAGGTTGGTTATATTGGTTCTTTTGGGTTATCGTCATTGCCTTGGAAGCAACAGCGGGAGCTGCAATCATACACAGCTGGCTTCCTTCCGTTCCCGTCTGGGTCATAAGTCTATCTTTGATTATCCTATTGAAACTGACGAATATTTTTTCCGTAAAATCGTTTGGTGAGTTCGAGTACTGGTTTTCAATCATTAAAATAATCAGTATCATACTATTTTTGTGCCTGGGTGTAGCAGTGATATTAGGATTTATCCCAACGATAAAACCACCTGGCGCTTCCAATCTTTTGAATTTTGGCGGTTTTATACCAAATGGGCTAAGTTCTGTACTTGTTGGCGTCGCGATTGTATTTCATGCATTTGTTGGAGTGGAGATTCCAGCGATTGCCGCGGGTGAAACGAGTGATCCGGTTAAGTCAGTTAGAAGCGCATTGAATAGTGTAGTATGGCGAATCCTGATTTTCTATATTGGGTCCATCGCTATTCTAGTGACATTATTACCTTGGAATTCGGCTTCCCTGCTGAAAAGTCCATTTGTTGCCGTACTTGAAATGATGGGAATCCCTTCTGCTGCCCTGATCATGAATATAGTGATTCTCATTGCCTTGCTTTCTTGTTTGAATTCGGGGTTATATACGAGTTCACGCATGTTATTTTCACTTGCACAAAAGGGCGATGCTCCAAAGTTATTTTCAAAAGTGAGCAAGAACGGTGTCCCTATATTTGCTGTCGTCGGCTCTACATTATTTGCCTTTATCAGCACCATTTTCAGTTATGTCTCACCTGATAAAATCTTTTTCTTTTTAGTGAATTCCTCGGGTGGAGTGGGAATTCTTGTTTATCTGGCCATTGCGGTTTCCCATCTCAGATTAAGGAAGAGAATGGAGAAAGAAAATCCCGGAATTTTCAAGATCAAAATGTGGTTATTCCCTTATTTGACTTATGTAACCATACTTTCCATGATTTCCGTGTTGATATTAATGGCATTTATCGATTCGCAACGTCCACAGTTTATCTTTACCATGCTATTTAGCTTGATCGTTATCTGTTCATTCTTTTTCCTTCGGCGAAAAAGGGCGAAGTATATGGAGAATGAATTAAATATTGTTTCTGGTTCCCCTAATTCTGAAAAACTATAACTTTTGCTCTATACCATTTTAAGGCAATGCTTCATTTACTTCTATGGAACTCCTCAGACAAAATTCTTCAATCACTAATCAGCTAGAATATGATTCCCATAGAAAAAGAGAGTTGTGCCAACAGGTGCTTGGCGCCATCTGTCTTTTAAATCATGAAGGAGGGATTATGTTGAATGGTTTCCGTGTAATGACTAGTGGGGTTATCCTTGGAGCCATGTTGCTGTCAGGCTGCAGCAATTCAAGTGAACCGGACGAGGCTCAACAAGAAAAAAGCCCAGCCATGAATGAAAATCCGGATTCAAATACGGGTGAAACCCAAAATGCAGTGGTTATTAAAAAAGGTGTCGGCGATGTGATTCAATCCATAAACGGATTGGAATCAGAAATAAGTGCGGAGGCGGATTCAGGGGAAATTCAAGAAATGGGCAAAGAGATCAGTTCTACATGGGATTCGATAGAAAAGCAAGTGGAAGATGAATACCCCGATTGGTATGAACGGATTGAGAAAAACCTTTATCCATTAATTGGGGAGTCCGGGAATGCGGATAAGGACCTTGAAAAAATGAAACGTCTCTCTGAGGCTACTCAAGAAGATTTACAGTTATTTTTGGAAAAAGTGAAATGAATTTTTTTTACCCAGGTTGTCACCAGGGGGAATTTATGGGTTTAGCAAGTTTGTGATTTTATAGGGGTAAGGATGAGGAGGGAGCATAGGTTGGAAAGTGCAAAAGAATGCAAAGAGGTTCAGGCAGTGATTTTTGATTGGGCAGGAACTACGGTGGATTATGGTTGTTTTGCACCGGTCCAAGCTTTTGTCGAAATATTCAGGATAAGGGGAATAGATATTACCGTTAAGGAAGCAAGGGAACCTATGGGTTTATTGAAAATGGATCATATAATGGAACTCCTGAAAATGAAACGAATCTCCAATTTATGGATTGCTAAATTCGGGAAAGAACCGGATGAAAAGGATCTAAAATCATTATATATGGACTTTGAGGCTTTGCTTTTTAAGGTTCTAAAGGAAAACGCCAAACCGATACCAGGCGTAATTGAATTAGTCAGCCGTTTAAGGCAGCAAGGAATAAAAATCGGTTCGACGACCGGGTATACTCGTGAAATGATTGATGATGTTAAACCAGAGGCGGAAAAATGGGGCTATCAACCAGATTCCATCGTTGCGTCTAACGAAGTGCCTGCAGGAAGGCCTGCCCCTTGGATGTGCTTTAAGACGGCGATGAATCTCCAAGTGTATCCACTCAGCAAAATCGTTAAAGTCGGCGATACGATCAGTGACATCAAAGAAGGCATTTCTGCGGGAATGTGGACTGTTGCCGTATTGAAAGGCGGCAGTGAAATCGGCCTTTCAGAAGCGGAAATCAATGAAATGGACCCATATGATCTGCAAAAAAGGATGAAACATGCAGAAAATCGTTTTTGGAATGCAGGAGCTGATTTCGTAATTGATGAAATAGGTGATTTATTGGAAATCATCGATAGGATCAATTACAGATTGACAGAAAAAAAGGATATATTTATTGGTTAAAAAACGCTTCAAATACATGAGTTAGTGCCTATGATGGCTAGAGATGTGAAATAAATTCAAAATATTCAATTTATTTATTGACTGTTTCATCAAATGGTAGTATTATACAACTTATAACTGGTACGGACGTCGCAACGTCATTATCAGAAATAACTATAATTAAGGAGAATGTGCTATGGTCGAAACAAAAATGTTAAGAGGAACGAAAGTTAAAATGACACCAAGTGAAGCCATCGTTGAGACATTAGTGGCCGAGGGAGTTAAACATATCTCGGGAATTCTGGGATCCGCTTTCATGGATATGCTTGATTTATTGCCAACTGCAGGCATCCGTTTCATTGGTGTCCGCCATGAACAAAGTGCAGCACATATGGAAGATGCCTATTGTCGTGTCTCTGGTGTTGCAGGAGTTGTCATCGGACAAAACGGACCTGGAATGACGAATATGGTTACCTCTGTTGCAGCGGCCAATCAAGCTCATACTCCAATGGTGGTCATATCACCATCTGCTGGTACACCAACGGTTGGTTGGGATGGATTTCAAGAATGTGATCAGGTTTCCATCTTCAAGGCCATCACTAAGGAAACGGTTAGAGTGACACACCCAGGTCGGGTCGCTGATTGCCTTAGGACAGCATTTCGGATTGCCTATGCCGAGAGGGGACCGGTTTTATTCGATATCCCCCGTGATTACTTCTATGGTGAAGTGGAGGATCAAATACTTCAACCACATCAATATCGCGTAGATGAACGTGGCTGCGGATCTTCTGCATCCTTGGATAGAGCGGCAGAAATCTTAGCTGAGGCTGAGTATCCTGTCATTATTTCCGGTAGGGGAACGGTCGATTCAGATGGTATTGAGGAAATTAAGAATATTGCAGAATATTTAACAGCTCCGGTAGCTGTCTCCTATATGCATAATGATGCCTTTCCTGCAGATCATCCATTGTCAGTCGGCCCAATCGGTTACATGGGTTCAAAAGCAGCCATGAATACGCTTAAGAAAGCGGACGTCATATTGGCGGTCGGTACAAGATTATCGGTTTTTGGAACGTTACCATGCTATGACATTGATTATTTCCCTAAGGATGCACAAATCATCCAAATAGATATTAATCCAAGGCAAATAGCGAGGACACACCCTGTGGAGGTCGGGATCATCGGAGATGCCCGTGAAGCGAGCCATGAAATCTTGAAACGGTTGAAGGCTAATAAACCTAGCCTAAAACAAGAAAAAAAGCGGATGGTCGAGGTAACGAATGAAAAACAAAAATGGGAAGAAGAATTGGTGAAACTTGCGATGATCGAAGGAACCCCGATCAATCCGCGTCGAGCCCTTTTGGAATTGACTAAAGTGTTGCCTGAAAATGCCATCGTTACTACTGATATCGGTAATGTATCGTCAACTGCAAACGCTTACTTAAAATTCAATCAGAGCCGCAGGCATATCGCTGCACTTACATTCGGGAACACGGGATTTGCTTACCCATCTGCACTTGGTGCCAAGTTAGCTGAACCGAACACGCCTGTTTTAGCCATTGTTGGAGATGGCGCGTGGGGCATGAGCTTACATGAAGTGAGTACGGCCGTTGAAGAAAACATACCGGTCATAGCATGTGTGTTCAATAATAATGCATGGTGTGCAGAGAAAAAGAATCAGGTCGATTTTTATAATAATCGTTTTGTAGGGGCGGATATCCAAAATCCTGATTTCGCAGAAGTTGCCCGATCAATGGGTGCTGTTGGTATTAGAGTGGAAAAACCTGAGGAGTTAGGCACTGTCATTGAAGAAGCAATAAAATCAAACAAACCGACTGTCATTGATATACAAGTGGATGGAACACAATTAGCTCCTCCATTTAGAAAAGATGCATTAAAAATGCCTACTAGATTATTAGAAAAATATTCACATTTAGATCATAAAAACTGGGACAAATAATGGTGTGAAAAGGTGATATGACAGGTGCGATGACCTATTTTGTCATCGCACCATCACCAATGAGGTCTGTATCAGCATGGGAACTTAACTTAATTGCGTTCAATGAAAAATAAGGGGGGTTCAATTGTGAAGATGGAAACTGAAACGAAAGACCTTGTTCAAATGGATAAAGACCATTTATGGCATGCGATGCATCGCTATAATGAGAAGGATGCTCCCATGATGGCTACAGAAGGATCCGGTTCATGGTTCACAGATACTAAAGGTGATAAATATCTAGATGGGGTTTCAGGTTTATGGTGCTTGAACCTGGGTCACGGGCGAAAAGAGATTGCGCAGGCAGCCTATGAACAAATGATTAACTTATCTTATTTCCCTTTAACGTTAAGCCATCAGCCGGCAATCGAATTATCTGCAAAAATAAGCGAACATTTAAAGGGCTCCTATACAACGTTTTTTACGAACAGCGGCTCTGAGGCGAATGAGACAGCTTTTAAAATAGCCAGGCAATATCATTCCCAAAACGGCAATCAGGGTAAATACAAATTCATCTCAAGGTACAGAGCTTATCATGGCAATACTTTTGGCGCGCTAAGCGCAACCGCACAGGCAAATCGGAGAGTGAAATATGATCCTGCAGTTCCAGGCTTCCTGCATGTGCCTCCACCGTATAGTTATCGGAGTCCGTTTGGGGAAAACGTTGAAAACTCAGATTTGCTTGCAGCTGAATATATCGATCAGGTCATTAATTTTGAAGGGGCTGAAACGGTAGCTGGTGTTATTCTTGAACCATTCATCTCTGGTGGCGGTGTCCTTATTCCTTCGAAAGAATACTTAACGAGGGTTTCGGAAATCTGTAAGAAGCATGATGTTCTTTTAATTGTGGATGAAGTGGTTTCAGGTTTCGGAAGAACTGGAAAAATGTTTGGGTTCATGCACTCCGATGGGGTTCAACCGGATATTGTTACAATGGCAAAGGGGTTGACCAGCGGTTATCTTCCCCTTGGAGCAACGGCGGTGAATTCGAGGATTTATGAGAAATTCAAAGAGAACGGAAAATTAAATCATTTCAGGCATGTGTCAACATATGGAGGCCACCCTGCATCTTGCGCAGTTGCGCTAAAGAACATTGAAATCTTGGAAAATGAAAAAATCGTTCAACGTGTATCTGAGCTTAGTGAATCGACACTAAGTGAGCTCTTTGAATTGACAGCCCTGGATAAAGTAGGGGAAGTTCGGGGAGTCGGGTTTTTATATGGCATTGAATTAGTGGAAGATAAAAAGACAAAAACGCCTGTTTCCGATGAGTTCATGGGTAAAATAATCGGGGCTTGCAAGGAAAAGGGTCTTATCATCGGCCGTAATGGTGATACAGTTCCTGGATATGGAAATGTATTGATCATTGCACCCCCTTTATCTTCGACCGTTGAAGATCTACGCTTTGTCATAGAAACGGTTAAATCCGTTTTATATCAATTATGCTAATAAAAATAGATGATTGAGCTTTAGGGACAATATATAGAGACGAAAAATGAAGATGGGCATGATATGTCTAACCGTTATGACATCCATGTCCATTTTTTCATGGTGGGTCTAATAGGGGGAAAACTGGAGAATCCGAAGTAGGAGGAAATATGCAATCACAACATAGGTTATTGGTGGTTCTTGCACATCCCGATGATGAGTCATTCCTGTGTGGCGGTACCATTGCCAAAATGTCTGAACGAGGTGTTCATATTACATTACTATGTGCGACAAAAGGTGAAATGGGCAGGCGCATGGGAAATCCCATCATTACAACAAGGGAGGCATTGCCTAAACTAAGGGTAGAGGAGCTAAAAAGAGCTTGTGAAGAATTGGGGATAAGCGACCTGCGATTTTTAAACGTAAGGGATAAAACGATTGAATTTGAAAGCTTCGATTTATTGGCGGAGAGAATCGTAAAGGTGATTCGTGAAGTTCAACCGGATGCACTAGTAACATTCCACGGGAAATATGGGGGGCATCCAGACCATTGTGCGATAGGCCGTGCTGCCGAATTTGCTTTTCTAAAATCCGGTGATCCCAATTTTTATCCAGATCAAGTATTTTCAGCTTTTAAGGTTCAAAGTCTGTACTTTGTCCTTTGGCATGCTTTTTATGATGAATGGATAAAGGAAAACGGGATGAGCAGTATCACAAGAGTGAATATAGCAGGGACTTTACAGAAAAAGATCCGTGCCTTAAGGTCACATCGTTCCCAGACCCTGGCCGTTTCTGAATTGTGGGGGAATCAAAATCCAAGCTTGCCTTTTTTAAAGAAATCCGAGTGCTTTATCAAAGGGAATTCACCCACCAATATAGAAGAAACCGATTTTTTTCAAATGATTGAAAGGTTGGGATGATACGTAATTTGGGCTTTAGTTTATCTGGAAAGGGGGAAGGAATATATGGAATTACAAAAATATGAGCCACTGCAAGAAACACCACAAGAGCAGCAAAAGTTGCTTCAAAACAGGGTGGTTTTGTGGCTGAGCGGTATCGCATTCACCTTTTTTATTGCCCTCTTAGGCTTGGGGCTGTCCAAGATTGCAGGGTTCAATCGAATCGGTCCACTTGCTTGCTCGATCATCATTGCCGTGATTTATCGACAAATTGCGGGATATCCAGAAAAGTTCAGGACAGGAATAGAATTTTCCGCAAAAAAACTTTTGCGTTTTGCCATTATTTTATACGGGTTGAAATTAAATATCGATGTGATTTTCAATCAGGGTCTGCCATTGTTGGTACGTGACATAGGAACAGTGACTTTTGCAATAGTCGTGATGGTCCTGATTGCAAAGTGGTTTAAGGCAGATGCCTCCATTTCCCTTCTTCTTGCTGTTGGAACTGGGATATGCGGTGCAGCTGCCATCGCGGCAATATCTCCTATCGTGAAAGCGAAGGAAGAAGATACAGCCATAGGCGTCGGGATAATCGCGTTAATGGGAACACTTTTCTCCATTGTTTATACACTTTTACGTCCGATCCTTCCGTTATCTGCTTTGGATTATGGAATTTGGTCTGGGATCAGTCTTCATGAAATCGCGCATGTTGCCTTGGCGGGAGCACCGGCTGGGGAAGATGCGCTAGCGATTGCACTTCTTGCAAAATTGGGCCGTGTCTTTTTACTTATCCCATTATGTTTCATTTTTATGTATTGGATGAAAAAACGCACATCCGGGAAAATGGGCCATGATGCCAAAATTGATTTTCCATGGTTTCTCGTCGGTTTTATAATCATGAGTCTAATAGGAAGTTATGTGTTTGGAAAGTATATCACGGTGTCTCCTCTCGTAATGGATGGTATTTCCAAATCGACTACATTTATATTGACAATGGCCATGATCGGTCTTGGACTGAATGTTAGCCTGCAGGCACTGCGGACAAAAGCCATGCGTCCTCTTTTAGCCATGACCATAACCTCTTTGCTGCTCTCGATAATCTCGTACTTTATCGTTTAATAGATAAGCTTTACTATTTTTGCCCATTAAATATGCCTGAAACGTGATAAAGGTTGCATATAGGATAAGCCCTGAATACTTAAATCTATTCAGGTTTTTTTCATCTAAAGAAACGTTTTATTGGAAAAGAAGGAGTGGAAAAATGGTAAAATACTAATTTAAGGAAAAAATCGGCCGTCAGCATGTTTGAATATTATAATTA
Organism: Peribacillus simplex; assembly: GCF_900156045.1. GTDB lineage: Bacteria > Bacillota > Bacilli > Bacillales > DSM-1321 > Peribacillus > Peribacillus simplex_D. Next base: position 514,129 of record NZ_FTMX01000004.1, read on the forward strand.
TTTGGTTTACAATATAATAACTGATACGAACATTATGATGTCTTTTTCTGTTTGGAGGAAATTTTATGGAGTTAGACTTTAAAAATCCAATCCCTTTACATGCTCAATTGAAAACCATATTGGAAAATCAGATTTTGGAAGGTTATTATAAAGATAAAATCCCGAGTGAAAGGGAACTCATGGATATGTATTCTGTCAGCAGGAGCACTGTGCGGGAAGCAGTATCCATTCTGGTTCGTGAGGGGATATTGGAAAAAAGGCATGGTAAGGGAACGTTCGTTTCCCTTAAACCTGTACAAGAATGGCTTAAGATGATAAGTTTTACGGAAACCACTAAAAGCATGGGCATTGAACTACTGGATCATGGCCGTGTAATGACACCTGAAAATATAGCTGATGCAAATGGGTTTGAGGATGAATCTTATCATATTAAAAGATTGCGGTTGCAGGGGGATGTCCCAATAGCCATAGAATTGCATTATTATTCTTTGGACCTAGGAAAAAAATTGACGAAATTCGATTTAAGTACAACCGTATTGTATGATGCACTCGAAGGTGATCTAAACATTGACTTTTGTGAAGCGGAACAAATCATAACCTGCGGCTTCCCAACAAAAGAAGATGCAGAACATTTAGGTATAGCCGAAACGATGTGCTTACTGATCACAGAACGAATGATTTTTGATTCTGATGGTAACTTAGTAGAATATTATAAAGGGTTATTCCGATCGGATATGTATTCATTCGCAATGAAAATGTCTCGGAAGAATTGATTTTGCACATAAAGTGACCTAAGCCTTTCTAAGATGCAGAGAGGCTTAGGTCATTTTCGCTTCTATATCATTGAGTTAGTCGATCTTGAACCGGATTAAAACGCCAGTCAAGACTTTCTATAAAAACCCGATTAGCTATAATATGATTTACCACCGGGTTCAACGTAGTTTTAGGGTAGAAAAATGGCTGATTTAGTTGAGACAATATTTAAAGTAAATCTATCATATTCAACGTACACATTGATAGGACTTTATGATAGGATTGGCTGTTTCATGAAATAACTGCCTCTTCAGTCTTTCAAGATAAATCGTCCCCCCAGACGCTCCAAGTCAAATCCTTAAAAGCCTATTTATGCATACTGGTACACAAAGATAAAACGATTCGAAAACAAAGGTAGTCAATAAGATTGCACACAATGACAAGTATACGCACAACGTCCATTACTTATTATGGTCAATGGTTGGCAGCGACTAACCTCTCCAGACATGCCAAGTGACACATAACAACCACAAAGCAAATTACCACGAATGGGCAGTTTAGAGATAAAATTAAAGAAATGATCCAGGCGGAAAAAGCTGAAATATGGACTATAAGGGTGAAAGGAGTTAATTCCTTGAAAGAGCAATCAAATAATAAAAACAATGCTTCAATTAGTGATAATAGCATAGGCTGGTGGAAAGCAATTATAGAATCAATCAATGATGGTGTTTTAGTGATTGATCATAATGGGTATGTAAGGATGATCAATCCTGAATATACACGTATTACTGGTGTTACTGCTGAAATCATAGGGAAGCCACTGGTAAAATATCGGCCCGGAGCGCAACTTACAAAAACACTAAAAGATTGTCAGTGTCGTGTTGGAGTCTACCGAAAGACAAAAGACCGAGAATATGTGGTCGATATGGCTCCAATTATTCTCAATGAACAGGTTGTTGGCGCTGTGTCCGTCTGCAAAAGTTTAACTGAAGTTCATAAATTGTCAATTGAACTTCAAAAACAAAACGAGAAAGTCCGGCAGCTTAAAAAGCAGATGAATTCGCTTTATCAAGTAAAATACACTTTTGATGACATCATCGGAAAAGATGGCGGGTTGAAGGACGTTGTGTATGTGGCAAAACGGGTTTCCGATTCCAACTATCCAATTTTAATTATCGGCGAGAGCGGAACAGGAAAAGAATTATTCGCACAGGCTATTCATCATAAAAGCCATCGTGGTAATAAGCCTTTTATTCCAGTTAATTGTGCGTCTATTCCACCTTCTTTATTAGAAAGTGAGTTATTCGGTTATGGAGATGGGGCCTTTACCAATGCAAAAAAAGGCGGTAAAATCGGTTTATTTGAAATGGCAGACCAGGGTACGCTCTTTTTGGATGAAATTGGTGATATGTCATATGATCTTCAGGCTAAGTTACTCAGGGTGTTACAAGAAAGTAAGATCAGAAGAGTAGGAGAAACAGAAGAGCGAAATATTGATGTCAGGATTATTGCCGCTACACACCGTGATCTACAACAGCTTGTAAATAAAAATCATTTTCGCGGAGATTTGTTTTATAGACTTAATGTTATAGGTTTAAAGATAGCACCTCTTCGAGAACGAAGAGAGGATATTCCTGAACTGGTTCATTCATTGCTTCGTTCGTCATTAACTCCATCTAAGGAAGGTTCTATGTACACTATTGACGAACAAACTTTAGAATTTTTACGGTCATATGAATGGCCTGGCAATGTTCGAGAATTGAGAAATGTGATCGACTATGCAACTTGTATGGCAGAAGGTATGGAGATAAAGATCCAACACCTACCTGATGTATTGATGAAGCTCGAATTGAATCGCTTAGATTCTACTCTAAAACCAAACGGTCAAACACTAAAGGACATAACGGAAGAAGCAGAATCAAAATTCATTCAAGAAATTTTGGGGCAGTTTGGAAATGATATGGAAGGAAGAAAAAAAACCGCAAATTCTCTAGGGGTGTCCTTGGCCACCTTATATAATAAAATGAAAAAATACCGTATTATTTAGAGCGATTTCTAAAAAATTAGAATAATATCCATTGATTTCTAAAAAATTAGAAATCAACCAAGGCTATAGAATTAGGGGATAAAGTAATTTATTTGAGAATCTTAGTAATATTTTCTAAAAAATTAGAATTTGAATCCACTATAAATGAAAGCGCTAGCAACAAAGTGCTTTCTTTTTTTTGTTTTTTAAATTTTTAAATGAGTACTTAAATAACTGATAAATCAGCATTAGAGTGAACAAACACCTAAGAAAATCAAACTGCAATAATAATTTAAATATTACTTTCTTTGTTTAGGCATGGTTCTTGCAAAAGTATAGTACACAGCAAAACTCTTATAGAAAGGGCAATGAAATCCTTGGTGAATATGCCTCGTGGGGAAAAATCTTTTCATCTGAGCTATGTCAGTAAACATTCAATTTACGACTCATTGGGAGGGATTATATGTTAGCTATTTTAGGTTTCTTGACAATAGGAGTTTTCCTTTACCTCATTATGACAAAACGTTTATCAGTCTTAATTGCTCTGGTGTTGGTGCCAATCGTTTTTGCTTTGATCGGTGGATTTGGCTTGGGGATAGGAGAAATGATGCTAGCGGGTATCGAAAAGGTTGCTCCTACCGGAATTATGGTGGCTTTTGCTGTTTTATATTTTGGGCTGATGATGGACACGGGTTTGTTTGATCCAATCGTATCTAAGATGCTTCTTATCGTGAAAGGAGATCCCTTAAAAGTGGTGGTGGGCACGGCCGTTATCACGATGCTTGTATCCTTAGATGGGGATGGTGCTTCTACTTTTATGATTACTGTTTCCGCCTTACTTCCTCTTTATAAGAGATTGAAGATGAACCCTCTCATTTTAGCAGGTGTAGTGGCTTTGGGCGCAGGTGTGATGAATCTTGCACCATGGGGCGGTCCAACAGCAAGGGCGATGGCAACTTTGAATGTCACTTCTGCTCAACTATTTAATCCTATTTTACCTGCTATGGTTGCAGGTATCCTATGGGTGTTGTTTTCATCCTATTTACTTGGAAAAAGAGAAAGGGAAAGAATAGGGATTATAGATTTGGAGGAAAAGGACAACATAGCTTTTCAAGAATTAGCGGCAACGACGTTAGAATTTAAGCGTCCCCAACTTTTTTGGTTCAATCTAATTTTGACACTGATTCTTCTCATCGCTTTAATCAAAGTATGGCTTCCACTTCCTACTTTGTTTATTATTGCTTTTACAATTGCTTTATTGGTGAATTACCCAAACCAAAAACAGCAGATGGAGCGTATCACAAGTCATGCAAACAACGTTGTTATGGTTTCGACCATGATTTTTGCGGCGGGGATCTTTACCGGTATTTTGACCGGAACAAAAATGATTGATGCTATGGCGCTTTCTATGGTGTCGATTATTCCTGAAGCGATGGCGGGCTACTTACCTATTTTGACAGCTATAACAAGCATGCCTCTAAGTTTAGTTTTTACACCGGATGCTTACTATTTTGGAGTCTTACCTATCATTAGTCAAACCGCTTCTACTTTTGGAATTGATCCCATTGAAATTGGCCGGGCAGCTATACTGGGGCAAATGACAACCGGCTTCCCATTAAGTCCATTAACAGCCTCTACGTTTATTCTTATAGGAATGACAGGCGTCGATTTAGGGGATCATCAGCGTTTTATTTTTAAATGGGCATTTGGAACAACGATTATCATGACTATCGTAGCCCTGCTAACAGGAGCTATTACTATAATTTGAGGTGATTATGTTGATTAGAATCGGTTCAGGTGCAGGATTTTCAGGTGATCGGTTGGAACCCGCACTACTCCTTGCAGAAAAAGGGAATTTGGATTATCTAGTGTTGGAATGTTTGGCGGAACGGACAATCGCGCTGGCGCACAAGCGAAAAAAAGAGAATTCTTCATTAGGCTATGATCCGCTGCTTGAAAAGCGGATGGAGCTATTACTTCCAACACTCATTCAAAATGGTGTGCGGTTAATTACAAATATGGGAGCAGCCAACCCGGTCAGTGGCGCTGAAAAAGTAATTGAAATTGCCCAACGACTAGGTCTTTCTATCAAAGTGGCGGCTGTGACAGGGGATGATGTATCGTCATTCCTGGATACAGATGCCCAGACTATGGAAACAAATAAGCCTCTACATTCATATGGCCCAATTTTATCGGCAAATGCCTATCTTGGTGTGGAAGCTATTTTACCTGCGTTAGAAAAAGAAGCAGACATTATTCTGACCGGGAGAGTGGCGGATCCATCCTTATTTTTAGCGCCAATGGTTCACCACTTCGGATGGTCGGTTGACGACACAGATTTGATTGCAAAGGGCACCATTATTGGCCACCTTTTGGAATGCGGTGGTCAAATTGCTGGCGGTTATTACGCAGATCCTGGAAAAAAGGATGTTCCACACTTGGAGAACTTAGGATTTCCGTATGCGGAGGTACGAGCAGACGGTTCTGCCTTGATTACAAAAATTTCAAATACAGGTGGAGTTATCAATCTAATGACGGCGAAAGAACAGCTTTTATATGAAGTCACAAATCCGAACGAATACATTACACCTGATGTAATTGCAGACTTTATGTCAGTAAAGCTTCGAGAGGCAGGGCCGAATCGAATTGAAGTAACAGGAGGGAAAGGAAAGAAACGGCCGGAAACGTTAAAAGTAAGCGTCGGTTACCATGCAGGGTTTATAGGTGAAGGAGAAATTTCATATGCCGGTTCAAATGCATGGGGACGAGCACAACTAGCTGGAGACATTATGAGAACGAGACTTGAGAAGAGTTTTGATGAGTTGCGGATTGATTATATCGGTGTTTCATCCACACACCGGAATACGTTTGGACAATGGAATGAACCATACGAAGTCCGACTAAGGGTCGCAGCTAAAGCACAAAGTCTAAGTGAAGCCGCTAAAATTGGTGAAGAGGTTGAATCTCTTTACACAAACGGGCCAGCCGGTGGAGGAGGAGCAAGAAAGTATACACACGAAGTTTTAGGAATTGTTTCTTCTCTACTTCCTCGTGAAGAAATTGAAGTGAATGTTGTAATAAAGGAGAGTGTACTGCATGAAGAGAAAACTATATGAGCTTGCCCACAGTCGCGCCGGTGATAAAGGGAATATTTTGATGCTTTCGCTTATTCCATATCATGAAAAAGACTATGCCCTTTTATGCAAAGAAGTAACAATCGAGAGAGTAAAACAACATTTTAAGGACATTGTTGATGGTGAAATTTTTCGATATGAGATTCCAAATATCGCTGCTCTTCAGTTCGTTTGCCATCAAGCTTTGCTTGGCGGGGTTACAATATCACTCGGTATGGATACGCATGGGAAAAGTTTGAGTTACGCCTTATTGGAGATGGAAATAGAGGTACAAGAAGCGTTATAGGAGGGGGATAAAAAAAATTTATAAATAGTATCGGACGTTATATCATCTGTTTGAAGACCATCTGCATCAAAGAAAAGGGTTTCTTTTTCAACACTCAGGTGCGTTAAGTGGTATAAGAAGGAGCTGTTCCAAAAAACTGTTCTTAAGATAAAAATGTTCGTTCATAAGCAAATCTAAAGATATATAAATGTGGTTCTTAGCCATACTAATAAAGATTAAAATTCGTTAGGAGGCAATATAATGGGAAGATCAAACAATCATAAACCATCTAGCAGCAAAAAGGCGTTACCTCAAACTCCCGAAAACTTAAAAATAGAACCGGATCGTGTTGATGAAGAGTTTTCTCGTGAGCTTGGTGAAAGTGGAAAAATAAGAGCTACAAGACCTAAATGAAACAAAAAAGTGAAAGATGCGGAATGATTTTTACACTCCTTTTTAAATTTAAGTAAAACAAAAAAACGCGCTGTTTTTTTATTTTCTTATAGAATCAAAGGTGCGTTAGTGAAACAATAATCGCGGAACGGAAGTGGATTGGCGAAAAAACTTTGCAAGCTTACTTAAGAGATCGATTTTATAGTTAATGAAAAAAGGATCTTCAATGTGGAGATCCTTTCATACTGTTTCTTCAACTAAAGATAATCTTAGTCGAAGAAACAGTGTCACTTTAATAAATATCAATAGTAGTTAACACTCATTTTTTCCGGATTTATAAGAAAAAGACTGAGCTAGTTTTTTAGGTAGTTACATGTTAAAAATATCTATATTTGTTGGCAATTAATAAATCTTGGATGATTTATTTAGACTCTTTCTTACCTAGTTCCTTACATACCTTACTTCATGATCTAGAATATCAAGGCTTGCCCGCCGTAACCAGCCGTTTGATTCTAGAGGGCTTGCCATCCTCCAATTTAGCCGAAATTAACCCAAGTACTACTCCAAGCAGCGCACCTGCTCCCACTTCCACAGGCTGATGTCCGAGCAGTTCCTTCAGTTCTTTCTCACGCTCCACATACTCAAAGCTTGGAAACTCTCCAGAAAATTTCGCCATATTATCTTCAAGATCATTCACAAGCTTAGCAATTTCGCCTGTATGGCGCCGAATCCCCTGAGCATCATACATCACAATTACGCCGAACACTGTCGCAAGCGATGTTTCCGTATGCAGCCAGCCTTTATTCGCTGCCACATAAGATGCCAGTGCGGCCACACCTGCAGAGTGCGAACTTGGCATGCCACCTGTTGAGAAAGCCTGTTTCAAATCCCACTTTCCTGTCAGCTTATTATGCGTTAAAATTTTCAGTCCTTGTGCAATGCCGATCGCCGACAGCGCCGTTAAAATTCCCCGATTCATCTTTTCCATGAGCAACTCCTCCACTCCAGACCAGTCCAACCTAATCCAGGAATTTATCTTCTTTCTTTTGATACCCAAAAAATAATTTTTATATGCGGAAGATCCATGATTATCGGCATTTATTAAAAGTCTACTTGTGTTAAGTTTCATGTATATAATGGCCCAGTGTCAGTGTTCGATTATTTCATAATAATATTTATAGGATGGGTACCTTAAGGAAAATATATAACGGAAGATTATTAACATGGTGTTAAGGGTGGCAATGGGATGAACAAGATCAAGGATATAAATCCGGAAGAGTTAAAAAAGATCATGAAGGTAACCGAGCGAATGACTTTTACAAAAAACTTCAGGTCCGCTACGGCTGAAGAATGGTTTGTTTTCATTCCAGGCTTTAATGATCCAATTACTGAAGGAGCTGCTGGAAAGGCTATAGTGCACTACAATCTATATGGAAACAAAGATATGTTCATTAACACGACAATAATTCTGGATGATCCTATACTATTTAAGGAAGAAAATTTTCAGCTGGTTTACTCAATTTGTGATGAACTTATAAATCGTCTAGTAGGATACGCTGATACTTTACTGTCAGTACACGCAGGTTCAAATTCTTATAATGCTGAATACAAACGATAATGTTCGTAAAAGAACAAGGAGGAAAAACAGTGCATCATAATCTGGTTCAGTCAATAATCGAACAATCAGTCAAACTTAAAAGTGAAGCAGATTGGGATAAGCTCATTCAACAAGTCAAAAATTCAAAATTTGTTTTGCTGGGAGAGGCATCGCATGGAACATCCGAGTTTTACACGGCCCGAGTTGAAATAACAAAAAAACTGATTCAAGAAAAAGGGTTCACCTTTGTAGCCGTTGAAGGCGATTGGCCCGCATGCCAGGCAATTAATAGGTATGTTAAAGGCTATGACCAAGTATCTAAATCGGCAAAGGATGTGCTTAAAATTTTTGACCGCTGGCCGACCTGGATGTGGGCAAACGAGGAAATGATAGATTTGATTGAATGGATGAAAGAATACAATGAGTCTGGACAAAATCAAACAAAAGTAGGGTTTTATGGGATAGATATCTATAGTCTCTGGGAATCCATGGATGAAGTTATCCATTACTTAAAACAAATTGATTCGCCTGACCTCGAAGCTGCAAGACAGGCATTCACATGTTTTGAGCCTTTTAATCGTAATAATGAGGAGTACGCAGTTTCCGCAGGCATTTTTTCAGAAGACTGTATAGAGGAAGTAGCCAAATTACTGACAACTATACAACGAAAAAAAGAAAAATACCCCCATCATGAAGAATTGAATTTGAATCTTCAAGTGAATGCATTAGTAGCGTATAATGCAGAAAATTATTACAGGACAATGGTGGTACATGATGATAAATCATGGAATATTCGAGATATGCATATGGTGGATGCACTTAATGAAATTATGGATTTTTACGGTTCAAAAGGCAAGGCGATTGTATGGGAACATAATACCCATGTTGGCGATGCCAGCGCTACTGATATGAGAGATTCAGGGATGATTAACGTAGGTCAGGTCATTCGTGAGCAAAACCCAACTGAGGATGTATTTATCACAGGATTCGGAACCTACAGAGGAACTGTTATTGCAGCAGATGAGTGGGGCAAGGATCTTGAAATAAAAACAGTACCCCCTGCAATTAATGGAAGTTGGGAGGAGGCCATGCACCTTTCGGGGGCGTATGATAAATTGCTCATTTTCACTGATGAAAATCGTCAGCTATTCCAAGATAGGATCGGACATCGGGCGATTGGGGTTGTATACAGACCTGAATATGAACAATATGGAAACTATGTACCTTCTGTAATGTCAGATAGATATGATGCTTTTATTTACATTGATGAAACTCAGGCGCTTCACCCGCTTGTTCATGAAACAGCACCCGTTGTGTAATAAATTTCAAGCCCTTAATAACATTTCAGGTTATTAAGGGCCTGTTCGTGCTTATTCCTATTGACCTGGTTTTTTCTTTTTAGAAGTATCGTGTGGAAAAAATCAGACCAGAATGGCAGCAAATGGTGAGGTTCCACGGTCTGATTGTATCATTTAAGAATAACCTATAGTAAATAGCATGATCCCATCAAATATAGGTTAATGTTTGTTTTATTCACATTTAACACACTTATTCATTCATTAATTCTTTTATCATTAAAAGATGTGGACCGCCATCTTCCATAAAGACATCGGATGAAGCCTGATAGCCGAGTTTTTTATAAAACCCCTCTGCCTGTGTTTGTCCATGTAATTTAACCTTGGATAATTCCTTTTCCATTGCGATCTCTTCTAACGTTTTAATTATTATTTTTCCAAGGCCAAATTTACGGTAAGGCTCCAATATGCAAATTCTCTCCAATTTACCAAAACCATCAACAACTCTTAACCTTCCAGTTCCTACTGGTTTTTCATTATAATAGACTAATATGTGTTCAGAAGAAGCATTAAGTGCATCAAATTCATCAAATTCAATTTCTAATTGGAAACCCTGTTCCTCAACAAATACTTCTTTTCTGATATGAAAGGCTATTTTTAAATCATTTTCAGTAGTAATTCTCTTTGAATCCAATGTTCTTCATCCCTTTTCTAGATTTATGCAATAAGACAAGTCATAATAAATGTATATCCTTTTTTAGTATAAACGAAATTATTTTTGTTGTAAATACAACAAAAAAGTTAGGGGCACTTTGAATGAAAGAAATACTCCGTGAAATTGGAATGATAGCAAGGGCATTGGACTCTATAAGTAATATTGAATTTAAAGAATTTGACCTTACAAAAGGGCAGTATTTGTATCTTGTCCGAATATGTGAAAATCCAGGAATCATTCAGGAAAAGTTAGCAGAAATGATAAAGGTTGACCGAACGACAGCGGCTCGTGCCATTAAAAAACTTGAAATTCAAGGTTTTATTGAAAAGAAAAATGATGAGGGCAACAAAAAAATTAAAAAGTTATATGCTACTGATAAAGGTGAAAAGGTCTATCCCTTTTTGAAAAAAGAAGGGGAGTATACCGACAAGGTTGCATTATCTGGGTTTTCTTTGGAGGAAACGGAAACGATGTTGCATCTTCTTCAAAGGGTCAGAAAAAATATTGAGGTAGATTGGGAATTTGTTAAAAAGGGAAATAAAAGGGGATATTGATACAGCTTATAAGTTATCACTGATTCATGGATGCTTAATTGGTGTGCCTCCATGGAATGTTTATGGATAAAATTTATAAAGAGAGGCTCGATTCCGATTGGAAATTGAGCCTCTTTCTTATTATCCAGCTGCATTTTCAGTAAACTGACTATTGTAAAGATCTGCGTAGAACCCATTCACCCTCAAAAGGTCTGAATGGGTTCCCTTCTCTATCACTTTTCCTTGATCCATAACAAGAATCAAATCTGCATCCTTAATCGTTGAGAGACGATGGGCAATGACAAAGCTAGTTCTTCCTTCCATCAGTCGGTTCATGGCTTTTTGGATAAAGACTTCGGTCCGAGTGTCCACACTAGACGTCGCTTCATCCAATATCATGATTGGTGGATCTGCTAGAACAGCTCGGGCGATTGTTAAAAGCTGCTTTTGGCCTTGGGAGATGTTCGAAGCTTCTTCGTTTAAGATTGTCTCATAGCCATCTGGCAGTGTACGAATGAAATGGTCGGCATGTGCCGTACGAGCAGCTGCGAAAATTTCTTCATCAGTTGCTCCATTCTTGCCATAAGCGATATTTTCTTTAATCGTGCCATTAAAGAGCCATGTATCTTGAAGCACCATCCCAAAGTTCTTTCGAAGATCACTACGGGACATACTCCTTGTATCAAGACCATCAATATTAATCTTTCCGCCATTGAGTTCATAAAATCTCATCAAGAGATTTATCATGGTCGTTTTTCCAGCACCAGTCGGTCCAACGATTGCGACCGTCTGACCAGACAAGACATCGATGTTCATATCTTTAATTAACATTTCTTCCCCATATCCAAAGTCCACATGTTCGAAAGAGACAGCACCAATTGCCCTTTTTATATTAGCTGTGGTTTGTTCTTTCATTTCCTCTTCTTCATCAAGTAGTTCAAAAACACGCTCAGCTGCTGCAACCGTCGACTGAATAATGTTTGCGATGTTAGCCGTTTGTGTGATTGGCTGGGTGAACTGCTTTGAATAAGTGATGAACGCTTGAATATCACCAATTGAAATCGAACGTTGCGTTACCAATATTCCGCCGACAACGCTGATGAGGACATAGCTCAAATTTCCGATAAAGAACATCAGCGGCATGATGATACCAGATATAAACTGTGCTCTGCTTCCCGCTTTATACAATTCCTCATTAACCGCAGTAAACTGGGCACTCGCCTTTTTTTCATGTCCGAATGCTTTAACGACTTGATGGCCGGTATACATCTCTTCAATGTGCCCATTTAATTGTCCGAGTTTACGTTGTTGATCGGCAAAGTACTTTTGGGATTTTTTCAAAATAGGCCGGATTGCAAATATTGATAAAGGTAAACTGACTATCGAGATTAATGTCAATAACGGGCTAATTGAAAGCATCATGATGATAATCCCCAAAATCGTTACGATTGATGTGATGAACTGCGTTAAGCTTTGCTGAAGGGTGCTCCCGATTGTATCAATATCATTTGTCATTCGGCTAAGTGTTTCTCCGTTTGGACGTCCTTCAAAATATTTGAGTGGAAGTTTCTCGAGCTTTTCGTTAACATCTTCTCGAAGATCATATACCGTGTCTTGTGCAACACTTGACATAATGTATTGTTGTACATAGTTGAAAAGGCTGCTTAAGGCATACAGTCCAGCAAGGAGCAGAAGTATATGACCAATTTTATCAAAGTTAATGGCTGCTCCTGGTATCCCTTGGAATTTTCCGTACGCTCCTTCGAATAATTCCGTAATTGCCGTTCCCATGATTTTTGGTCCGACAATCATAAAAATCGTACTCATGATTGCAGCAAAGAACACGGCAATCAATTTGTTGCGCCGAGGTTTTAAATAGGTCAAAAGACGTCTTAGTGTTCCTTTAAAATCTTTAGCTTTTTGACCCATCATCATCATGTTACCGCCACCAGGACCATGCCCAACATGACCGCCGCTTTGAGGTTTTTTTTGATTACTCATGCAATTTCCTCCTCCGTGAGCTGTGATAAGGCGATTTCACGGTATATGTCGTTTGTACTTAGCAACTCTTGGTGTGTGCCCATACCTACAATGTGTCCTTCGTCTAAAACAATGATTCGATCAGCGTCAACCACCGTACTGACACGCTGGGCAACGAGCAGTACCGTCGAATTTTTCGTTTCATCTTTCAGGGCTGCGCGAAGGTTGGCATCCGTCTTGAAGTCAAGTGCAGAAAAACTATCATCGAATATATAAATATCGGGTTTCCGAATGAGTGCCCGTGCAATCGAAAGCCGCTGTTTTTGCCCGCCTGATAGGTTTGAACCGCCTTGTTCGATTTCTGCCTGATAGCCGTCTTTCATGTTGCTGATAAAATCTTCCGCTTGCGCGATCCGAGCAGCATGCTCGACTTCATCTTGTGTGGCTGTTTGTTTTCCAAAGCGAATGTTTTCAGCGATCGTACCTGTAAAGAGGACGGCCTTTTGTGGTACAAAGCCAATTTTTGAACGAACTTCATCTTGTGAAGACTTACGAATATCAACACCATTGACGCGAATCGTTCCGCTTGAAATATCATAAAAGCGGGGGATCAAATTGACGAGCGTTGTTTTCCCTGAGCCTGTTCCACCAATTATTGCGGTGATTTCACCAGGACTTGCAGAGAAACTAATATCCGATAATGCAGGTTCTTCTGCTCCCGGGTAACTGAACGTCACATGTTCAAATTCAAGTGTACCGTGTTCACGATCTGCCTTTTCTGTACCCTCATCCAGGAATGAAGGTTTCATGTCAAGGACTTCGTTTATCCTTGTTGCCGACACGGCCGCTCGTGGAACCATAACGAACATCATGGAAGCCATAACGAGAGCGAACATAATTTGCATAACATATTGGATAAAGGCCATTAAGTCCCCGATCTGCATACCGCCGTTATCAATACGAACTCCACCAAACCAAATGATGCCAACAACCGTCAAGTTCATTACAAGCATCATTACAGGCATCATGAAGGCCATAATTTTATTGACTTTGATTGAAACATCCGTCAATTCTTTATTCGCTTTCTTTAGACGTTCTTTCTCTTGTGTTTCACGATTGAAAGCTCGAATGACGCGAATACCAGTTAAATTTTCTCGTAATACAAGGTTCAACCGATCTAATCGTTTTTGCACCGTTTGAAAGAGTGGTACACCTTTATATAGAATAAGCAAGATCGACCCAATCAATAAAGGCATTGTGACAACAATGACAAGTGATAATCTTGCATCCATGGATACAGCCATTATCACTCCGCCGATTAACATGATAGGTGCACTGATAACCATACGAAGCATCATGATAACCACTTGCTGGACTTGCGTTATATCATTGGTCGTCCTTGTAATCAATGACGCCGTACCGACTTCATCAAATTCTTGTAACGAAAATTTTTCAACATGATTAAAGACTTTCAGGCGGAGATCGCGTCCCATTCCCATTGCCGCTTTGGAAGAATAGTAGCTTGCGATTATGGATGCACAAGCGCCAAGTGCGGAAACCAACAGCATCAAACCACCGATTTTCCAAATGTATGGAATGTCTCCCTGAACGACGCCTTTGTCAATAATATCAGCCATTAGTGTAGGCAAAAAGAGGTCCGACATGGATTGAATAAAAACCAGACCGATAACTGCTGAAATAATCCACTTATAAACGGATAAATTTTTCAGTATTTTTATCATTTTGAACACTCTCCCTGTTCGGTAGCTTGCGCTTCTAAAAAGTTTGTAATTTGAAGATGCGTTTCTAGCAACCCTTCAAACTGGTCGTCGGAAAGCATTTCAATGGCCGTTTGAAAGACTTGGTGAATGCTTCCTTCGTGAAAATGAATCGTTTTTAATAAATTTTTCCCCTGATCGGTGATTGACAACTGAATCTCACGCCGGTTGCCCTCCACATGCTCACGGTGGAGCATGCCTGCCCGAACGAGACCATCGACCGCTTGGCTCAAGGTGCTTTTTGGAAGAAATGTTTTCTCCCCCACATTTTTTTGAGTGGTTTCTTTGTAAAGGGTAATGGTCATCAAAATGGAATATTGAGGAACTGTTAATCCATTTTCCGCGGCTGTCTTTTGAACGAAACGCATGATATTTTTCTGCACGCTCCAAAATGAACGCAATAGTTGTACGGAACGCATTAATTGTTTTTCATTCTCCACTCAACATCACCATTCTTTCTGTTTTGAACTGTTCCATTTCGAACATTTAATTTTATGAATCACTTTAATTTACAGCTATTTTTCCGCTTAGTCAACAAAAAAACGATCACATAATTTCGGTGTTTATCTAGACCTTGGTCGTACATAAAAATAAGCTTTGTTTCTTCAGCGAAAATCTGAATTGTCTAGGCAATTCATCATCGCGTGAGAAAACCCACTTTTCCATATACTTGATTCAATAGACATAAAAATGTCCTTTTAACAGAGTGAAATTAGTTGGAAATTTGAGATAAAAAGTGGTAGGATAATATTGCATTGAGTTAGTACCAGGTAATAATACTAGATGATAACGCATTTGAGGGTGTTAGATGGCAAGCATGCATACATAAACGAGATTTTTCTTCCTTAGATAAATACCGGATATAAAGTTTGTTTTAACAGAAAAATGTATTAATTATTAGGAGGGATGATGACATATGGTTGAAAACCGTCATCTACAGGCAGGTCTCAGTGATGAGCAGGTGCTTGAGATGTATAGAATAATGTTATTGGCAAGACGTATAGATGAACGGATGTGGCTGTTGAACAGATCTGGAAAAATTCCTTTTGTCGTTTCTTGTCAAGGGCAGGAAGCAGCTCAAGTGGGAGCTGCATTTGCTTTGAATCGTGAAACGGATTATGTCCTTCCTTATTACCGCGATCTCGGTGTGGTGCTTGCGTTTGGGATGACCGCAAGGGATTTAATGTTATCCAGTTTTGCAAAAGCGGAAGATCCAAATTCGGGCGGGCGTCAAATGCCTGGGCATTTTGGGCAAAAAAAGAATCGTATCGTGACGGGATCGTCGCCAGTTACCACTCAAGTCCCACATGCAGTGGGGATTGCACTCGCCGCAAAAATGGAAGGAAAAGATATTGTTTCATTCGTTACATTCGGAGAGGGGTCATCAAACCAAGGTGATTTCCATGAAGGAGCGAATTTCGCAGGTGTACATAAACTTCCGGTTATCTTGATGTGCGAGAATAATCAGTATGCCATTTCCGTACCGATTGAAAAGCAATTGGCTTGCGGGAAAGTATCGGACCGGGCGATTGGTTATGGCATGCCAGGGGTGACGGTTGATGGAAATGACCCGATCGAAGTATACCGGGTGGTGAAAGAAGCGGCCGAGAGAGGCAGGCGTGGTGAAGGACCAAGCTTAATCGAAACGGTTTCATACAGGCTTACACCACACTCAAGCGATGATGATGATAGTCAATACAGGTCGCCTGATGAAGTGGCGGAGGCGAAAAAAATAGATTCGATCATCACTTTCGGTGCCTATTTAAAAGAAGCAGGAATCCTGGATGATCAAATGGAGAAACAAATGAACGAGGAAATAATGGAAGTTGTGAACGAAGCGACTGACTATGCGGAAAATGCTCCATTTGCAAGTGAAGACACGCTCTCAAATTACGTTTACGCAGGTAAGTAAGGAGGAAAGAAGATGGCAGTGATATCTTATATAGATGCCGTGATAATGGCGATGAGGGAAGAAATGGAACGTGATCCCCGTGTATTTGTTTTAGGTGAGGACGTGGGGGTAAAAGGCGGAGTGTTTAAAGCGACTACAGGGTTATACGAACAATTCGGGGAACAGCGTGTCATTGATACGCCGCTTGCTGAATCCGCAATCGCAGGAGTTGGCATCGGCGCGGCCATGTATGGAATGAGGCCGATTGCGGAAATGCAATTCGCTGATTTTATCATGCCCGCAATCAACCAAATCATTTCGGAAGCTGCAAAAATCCGCTATCGCTCCAATAATGACTGGCATTGCCCTATCGTCATCAGAGCTCCATACGGCGGGGGTGTACATGGGGCGTTATACCATTCACAATCCGTTGAAGCCATTTTTGCCAATCAACCGGGACTTAAAATTGTCATGCCCTCTACACCCTACGACGTGAAAGGTTTATTGAAAGCAGCCATTCGCGATGAAGATCCAGTCCTTTTCTTTGAACATAAACGTGCCTATCGCCTTATTAAAGAAGAAGTGCCGAATGATGATTATGTTTTACCGATTGGGAAAGCGGATGTAAAACGTGAAGGAGAGGACGTTACAGTGATCACTTACGGCCTTTGTGTTCATTTTGCGCTTCAGGCAGCTGAAAGGCTGGCCAGTGATGGCATATCCGTTCATATTCTTGATTTACGAACCGTTTATCCATTAGATCAGGAAGCCATTATGGAAGCTGCATCTAAAACAGGAAAAGTCCTATTGGTTACTGAAGATAATAAGGAAGGAAGCATCATTAGTGAAGTATCGGCGATCATTGCAGAAAACTGCCTCTTCGATCTGGATGCCCCAATCATGAGACTCGCGGGCCCGGATGTCCCAGCGATGCCATATTCACCATCATTGGAGAAATCCTTCATGGTGAATCCTGAAAAAGTAGAAAAGGCACTTAGGGACCTTGTTGCCTATTGAACGAATCTTAAAATAGTACAAACAAAGCATCCTCCATCTGGGGGATGCTTTGTTTGTTCACGTGATTGATCATGCCCATTAAAAATCAATTAAGGAAATCGCCAAGGATGTCACTTGATCAAAAATACGCATGAATAAAAAAATCATTGAAACGGCATTTGAAATGCGTGGTATTATATGGTAAAGAATCTATATAAAGGAGCTTAAGATGAATACTGGACAATTCTCCAATAATAAACTATTAGATATAGTGTTTGAAAGTACATATTATGGAATTGTAATTGTCGATAGTAATGGGAAAATTCAATACATTAGCAATAAATATTGTGAATTTTTAAATGTTGAACGCGACACAGTGATTGGTGAACATGTGACGAATATAATTGAAAATACAAGGCTACACCTTGTAGTGCAAATAGGTAAATCGGAAATCGCTGATATACATTTTATTCGTGGTGATTTTGTTATTGCAAATCGCATTCCTATCATCGAAAATAATGAAATAATTGGTGCAATCGGGACAATAATGTTTCGTGATCTTGATGACTGGAATAAAATGAATAGTCACATTAAGGAGATACTGACAAAACATAATTTTTACAGAAATGAAATAGATGTTACAAATGGAGTAAAGTATTCCTTACACAACTTAATTGGAACTTCTCAAGAAATACAACAGTTAAAAGAACGTGTGAAAAGGTTGGCTAGAGGTGATATCTCTGTACTAATTAGAGGAGAAAGCGGTACAGGCAAGGAAATAATAGCACATAGCATTCATCAGTTAAGTGGAAGAAGCGACAAGCCGCTTGTGAAAATAAATTGTAGTTCAATTCCGGAACACTTGTTAGAATCTGAACTTTTCGGTTATGAAGAAGGTGCCTTTACAGGGGCAAAAAAGGGAGGTAAAATAGGAAAGTTTCAATTTGCTGATGGTGGGACGGTTTTTCTTGACGAAATTGGTGATATGCCTCAGCAAATGCAAGTCAAGTTATTAAGGGTCCTTCAGGAGAAAGAGTTTGAGCCTGTAGGTTCGCTTTACCCAAAAAAACTAAATGTTCGAGTGATTGCTGCAACAAATCGCCCTTTAGAAAAATTGGTTGAAGAAAAGCTATTTCGTGAAGACTTATTTTATAGAATTAATGCTGTCCAATTATTTGTTCCTCCTTTAAGAGATAGAATTGAAGATATCCCTTTACTTGTAGATTATTTTTTTAAAAAAATCACAGCTCGAATAGGAAAACGAGTAACCTCCATACACCCAGAGGTGATTTCATTAATAGAGCGCCATAACTGGCCAGGGAATATCAGAGAACTAGAGAATGTGATTGATGCAGGTGTTCACCTATCAAATGAAGAGGTAATGGGAAAGGATGCTTTACCTGATTATCTAAAACTTCATAAGGTGCATATGAAAGAATTAAGTTTAAAGGATTGTGTAGAGGAAACAGAAAAGAAGGAAATCGAAAGAGCGTTAAGGAGGTTCAAGTTTGATAAAAAAAGGGTTGCGGAAGCTCTTGGGATAGGGAATTCTACCCTTTACGATAAAATTAGAAAATATCAGATTTCTGACCAATAAAAATAAATCCGGGATTTCAGAATTCATTCCGAAATCCCGGATTTATTTTTTAATTTCCGTATTAATGTTGATAGAGTTCACTTTAAAGGAGAAACAAGGCTATAAATTATGAAAATTAATGAATGAAAAATCAGCTGATCTTACTTCAGTTGATTTTTTTTGGTTGTTTTCCGAAAAACCAGAAAATAAGTTATTGGGTTTTTCGCGATTATTAAGGACTGTAAGTCAGTAAGGGTTTTTTCGGTTTTGGAATGAATCTTGCATTCAAAATTAGAAGAAAGGAGGAAAGAAAACGATAAAGACGAGTGGTCAAATTAATGGCTTGTAAGAGGGCCCCGTTTAGAAAGTTTTAGAATTGATTAGAACATTATTTAGCGGCATTGCAGCCTGAATTTTGTCTATATTTTTTTAATTAAAAAGGAGGAATTTCATTGGATGTCGGTTTTATCACAAGAAAAATGGCGAATGATTTAAATAATATTAATCCTAAAAAAATAGCAATAAAAGAAGAAGTAGGAAAGTCGATGACGTACATGGATCTCCACCTTATATCAAATGCGTATGCAAACAAGCTTTACGAAATTGGAGTGCGAAAAGGGGATCGTGTCGGTATTTTGCTATACAACTGTCTTGAATATTTTAGTCTATATTTTGCCATTGCGAAAATCGGTGCAATTGCAGTTCGACTTAATTTTAGACTTTCAAGTGCTGAGCTTGAGTATGCATTAAATGATTCACAGACAAAAATATTGTGCTTCCATTCTAACTTAGCCAATCAGCTGGAATCAGTTTGTAATCAAGTTTCTGTTGAACGTTATTTTTGTCTTCCTCATAGAAATGGCTCATCCCCAGGTTGGTCTGAGTCATGGAGTGTTTTAGAAAGTGGTTCGGTAGATGAGGTCAAAGTCGATAACATTAAATTAAACGATCCAGTTATGCTTATGTACACTTCAGGAACAACGGGAAGACCTAAAGGTGCGATTTGGACTCATGATACAACTTTCTGGTTTTCCACGATACAAGCTCTGAAATGGAAATTTACAGGGCGAGAAGTTGCGATGACGACAGGGCCACTATACCATGTTGGAGCGATGGAAGATATTGCACTTCCCATTCTACTGATGGGTGGAAGGGTAATAATTACAAAAAGCCAAGAATTCGAGATTGGAAGAATTCTTTCCGTTATTGAAGAGGAAAAAGTGACCGATTCTTTTTTATTCCCTTTCATGATTTATGAAATGCTAAATTTGCCTGAAATTGAAAAGTATCAGCTTAAATCTTTAAAAACTATTTATACAGGTGGTGACCCGCTTATGCCATGGGCACTGGAACAATTAAAAAAGAGGTATCCTCAAATTGGAGTTGTTCAAGTTTACGGGTTAACTGAAGGACAGCCAATTGCGGCTTCGCTTGAACCCAAGGATGCTTTTACAAAAAGCCATACCGTTGGAAAGCCGATGCCACTTACAGAAATAAATATTATCGATGAAGAGGGGACGCCTTTGCCAGTTGGTGAAATTGGTGAAATTACTATTAAAAGTCCAGCGGTGTCTGAGGGGTATTGGAGGAAACCAGATGCCACTATGGAAACATTTGTGAATGGGTGGTGTAAAACAGGAGACATGGGAAAATTCGATCATGATGGGTATCTATCAATTGCAGGCAGAAAAAAAGATATGATTCGGAGCGGTGGTGAAAACATTTACTCAGCGGAAATTGAAGATGTCTTATACCGCCATGAGGAAGTGAAGGAAGTTTCAATAATTGGTATTCCTGATCCCAAATATATTGAGGCTGTATGTGCTGTTATTGTTAAAAAAGAAGGAGCCAAACTGACGGAGGAAGATGTTGTTAATTATTGTAAGGAACATCTTGCTAGCTACAAAAAACCTAGAAAGGTCACATTTGTTGATGAAATACCACGTACCCCATCTGGGAAGGTTCAAAAGTTTATTCTTCGTAAACAATTTAGTGGAATGGATAAATAAGGGGTTTATGGAGGGGTGAAAAAGGTTTTGTGAATACATTATTTCACTTTGTTTTAAAAGTCACACAACCACAAAGGATTCTCTCATAAATATCTGGGGCACCCACTGATTCACGTTTTTAAATATGCCAGAGCATTTGGAACCCACATGTACACTTTAGGTTTAGGAGGAAAGCTGATGAAGAATAAGGATCAAGTTGTTTCATGGTCAAAACAGGGTAATATTGCAACGATTATTATTGATAATCCACCTGTTAATGTATTGAGCGCAGATGTAATAGAACAATTGAATCTTGTGGTGGATGAAATTGAAAGCGATTACAATATTAAGGTCATTATACTTACCGGTGAAGGCGAAAGAGCTTTTGTTGCTGGAGGAGATATTAAAGAATTTCCGGAATGGATTGGAAAAGGAGTGGAAGAAGGAAAGGGGAAATCACTTTGGCTTCAGAAACCACTTAATAAAATTGAACGGTTATCTCGACCAACTATTGCTGCAATCAACGGGTTAGCACTAGGTGGAGGATGTGAACTTGCCTTAAGTTGTGATATTCGAATTGCGGAGGAACATATTAGGATTGGTCTTCCTGAAATTAAATTAGGATTGTTTCCAGGTGCAGGGGGAACTCAAAGACTTCCTAGACTGATAGGTAAAGCCAAAGCAAAAGAAATGATCTTTACTGGAGAGCCACTGAATGCAGAAGATGCCAAACAAATAGGGCTTGTTAATCATGTTGTGCCAAAGGGCGAATCTTTAGAAAAAGCAAAGGAAATGGCAAAATGTATTTGCAATTATTCTTTACAATCTTTAACTTTTGCAAAGCATTCTATTGATTATGGTTATGAACAAACACTTGAAGATGGACTCGTGATTGAGGCTGAAAATTTTGGTCATGTTTTTCAGACTAAGGACGTAAAGGAAGGAGTTGAAGCCTTTATCAATAAAAGAGATCCAAACTTCATTGATCAGTAATCCCCCATGACCAAATCCAGGTCAAGTCCCATTTTTTTAAAAAAGCAAATTCTAAAGTAACTCATCTTTGTTAATAAACAAAATCGTTTAATAGGAACAGTGGATTTACTCGGGAAATTAATTAGAGTTATTAACTAAATGTGCACCGGAAAACTGTCCTAAAATGCCAATAAATCTTGGGGCAAAGCATTCAAACCAGCAACAAATGATAACATATTATATTTTGAGAAAAAGGGGGAAGTCGAGTTGGATGTAATGATTATTATTATTTCACTAGGATTACTTATGTTTCTAGCATATCGGGGATTTTCCGTTATACTTTTTGCACCATTGTGCGCTTTGTTTGCTGTATTTTTAACGGATCCTGGACATGTTTTACCTTTCTTCTCTAATATATTTATGGTTAAGTTGGTCGAATTTGTTAAATTATATTTTCCGGTTTTTCTACTAGGTGCTATTTTTGGGAAATTGGTTGAAATAAGTGGTGTTGCAAAAAGCATAGCTAAAATTATTGTCCGTTTTATCGGAGCTAAACAAGCCATTCTAGCCATTGTGATAATGGGCGCAATCCTGACATATAGCGGAGTTAGTTTGTTTGTTGCAGTGTTTGCCATCTATCCATTTGCTGCTCAGCTGTTTCGCGAGGCTAATATTCCAAAGCGATTAATTCCTGCGACAATCGCAGTTAGTGCATTTACCTTTTCCATGGATTCACTTCCAGGTTCTCCACAAATTCAGAATGTCATTCCGACGGGATTCTTTAAAACTGACATCTATGCTGCACCGACATTGGGGATCATTGGGGCAATATTTATCATTTCGTTGAGCCTTTTATACTTAAATCATTGTCGACATAAGGCAGCTAGAAACGGTGAAGGGTATTTTGGAATTGGTGATAAAGCTATTGATAAGGAAGCTGCTGAAGCAGAAATGGCAGCCAGTTCTGCTATATCAGTGGAAACGACTAACAAGTTGGGAATGGATTCTGAAAAAGCTATAAGTAGAAAAGACTGGCTTGCTTTTATTCCGTTGGTGTTAGTCGGAGTGATGAATAAGTTTTTTACTGAGTCTTTTCCTCTTTGGTATGCCAAAGGATTCGATTTTGCTACGATTGGGTTAAAAGATTATGGTATTGTCGATATGTCTAAAGTTATTGGTGTCTGGTCTGTAGAGATGGCTCTTATTCTCGGAATAATAGCCATCGTCTTATTAAACTTTAAAGCTGTTAAATTAAATTTCAATACGAGTATTAATATAGGCATTAGTGGGGCATTGCTAGCAACCATGAATACGGCAACCGAATATGGCTTTGGAGGTGTGATTGCAGCTTTACCCGGCTTTACTGTGGTACAGGATTATCTCACTGGAATGTTTTCGAATCCTTTAATTAATGGGGCGATCATGACAAATGTTTTGTGTGGCATCACTGGATCAGGATCTGGTGGCATGAGCATTACGTTGAGTTTAATGGCGGATACGTATATACAAACTGCTGCTCATTTTGACATTCCGTTGGAAGTTTTACATCGTGTCATTTCTATGTCAGCAGGTGGATTTGATACTTTGCCACATAACGGAGCTATAATAACTCTTCTAGCTGTTACTGGACTCACACATCGCCAGGCATATAAAGACATTTTTGTTATTACCATTATAAAGACACTTGCTGTATTCTTTGTAATTGGTATATTCAGCTTGTTTGCAATCGTTTAACCATTTCCCGTTGAACATAGGAATATACATTTCTATTTCTAGCTTTAACCGCTATTTATTTGGAATAATATGTATCCTAAAGGAAAAAATTTTTATTCGTGTTGATTATAAGAAATAACACTAAATTATATAGTCTTTTAATATTTAATATCAGAATCTTCCGACTGATGATTCAATCACAAATAAAGGGGGATGAAGTAATGTTTAATAAATATTTTCATCAATATGAAATCGGAGAAACATGGATGTCGAAAGGACGTACTATAACCGAGGCTGATTTAGTAATGTTTTCTGCATTTAGCGGTGACTGGTTTCCTCTCCATACTGATAAGGAGTATGCAGCAAATACACAATTTAAGCAACGCATAGCCCACGGAATGCTTATACTTTCGGTTGCAACCGGCTTATTTCATTTTGAACCGGGAATCGTTGTTGCATTTTACGGTTTGGAGAAAGTTCGGTTTATAAACCCAACTTTTGTTGGGGACACGATACATGTAGAATTAAAGGTGATTGACCTTTTTGAAAAAGGCTATCAAGGTGTTGTGACAGTCATCCAAGAAATAAAAAAACAAACCGGAGAAACTGTAGCCATAGCCAACATGAAAATAATGGTCAATTCTGATGCCAATGTAAAAAAAATATAGTAGTCACTTGATTTATTAGGCGACAAACATAAAAATAATTGAAAAGGTAATACGAGCTTTGGACTACTATCACTATCATTAGTATAGTCAATCGAATTAGCTAATAGATAGAAGAGGAAATTCGGAGTAAATGTATTACACCAAAATTTAGCACTGAATATAAACGGGCGGTAGGAGGAAACGAAATAACATGTTGCGTTTTTAAGGCAAGCCTATAGACTGGTTTGCCTTTTTTAATGCCTCCAGCACTTATATTTATTCACATGGTTGTGACCGTTTGACTCCGTTCGTTTAGTCGTTTTGGCAATTTCACTGATGGTTTTACCTTCAAGATAAAGCAGCAGCATGTATCGTTCGAACATTCTTTTGCAATAGGAAAAAGCATGGCTTATCCTCATCATTCATTTGATTCGAAATCTGCGGCATTTTTTTTTGCCTTTATAAGGTTTTGTTTATTCTATATCCAATTTGGCGGAAAATAACTTTCAAGTTCTTAAATAGCAAGATTTTATATGAAATCCATAACAATGTTTGTCATAATAAGAAAGTAGGAAGGGGGGAACATCATGCTTCGATTATACGGGGCTTTAATCGGCCTTAGTTTGATATGGGGTTTATCGTTCGTTTTCATGAAGTGGCTGCTCCCGCCAGCGGGAATTTGGGGGATTGTGTTTCTCCGCTGTTTGGCGGGTGCTGTTGTTCTGCTTCCCATTTTATGGTGGAAGCGCAGTGAAATCAACTGGGGATTGCCATGGAAAGCGCTGGTTGTTGTCGGAATCTTCAATTGCGGATTAGCATGGGGTTTAATTGCTTTAAGTGAAACAGAGATTAACAGCAGCACGGCATCGATTCTTAATGCCACCACTCCGATCTGGACGGGGATCATCGGATTTATCATTTTTTCTTATGTTTTAACCGCCCGACAATGGATGGGCATTCTTATCGGTTTTTTCGGAATTCTAGTATTGATGGATTTTCAAGTCGGTCAGCTTTTCGGCAAGGAATTCATCGGGATCGGGACAATGCTGCTTGCATCCACCTGTTATGGTTTTGCCGGCCAATATACGAAAAGATTTCTTTCCAGTACCAGCATATTGGTCATTACTACGTTTACGCTGCTCACGGGTGCCTTTATCGGTTTGATAGGGATGTTAATAACAGGTCCGATTAAGCCAGTGATGTTGATGGACCCGCTAACGATTTTCTCCATAGTCGGTCTTGGATGCTTTGGCTCTGGGCTCGGCCAGCTGATCTATTTCTACATCAATAAAAATGGCAGCCCAGAGTTAGCCGCAACGGTTACATACCTTATTCCTGCAAGCGCTATGGTTTGGGGGTATGTCCTGCTTGGAGAAGCGATTAATCCTAATGTAATTATTGGCCTGCTGATTATTTTCGCAGGGGTTTATCTTTCTTCTAAAAAGTCAAAAGAAAAAGATGGTGCTAACTCTTCATCCGGAAAACAAGCGGAATTCCGTCATGTAAAATAAGAAACCAAAAAGAAATAGCCCTCACGTAAAGGTTTTGTCTTTACCTGGTGGGCTTTTGTATTGAAATACTGATTCTATTTTACAAACAATTGATTGATCGTCTTTGCCGCGAATTATATCTATAGACAGTAACCCCTTGGAATGGCATTTGCTTTAGAAAAGACATTCTGTTCCCATGATTCTTTCGAAAAACAATTAGATTCAATTGAAAATTGTCAAAATTTTTTAGAATTTATTTTGACTTTGAGATATATTAATTTGAGATAATGTGGTTGACAGCGAATTTTATTCATGTTAAATTATCTTTAAGTAAAGATATATTAATTCAAGATAATAATGAAACCTTATCCAATCCCTTTAATGAATAGCCACTCTTCTTGAAGGAAAAATATTGGGGATTAATTCAAAAGCTAAACATCCAAAAATTGAATCGTTTTAATGGGAGGAATAATTTATGAATGGATTAAAAGGTATACACCATGTAACGGCCATAACAAGCAGTGCAGAAAAGAACTATGAATTTTTCACAAATATATTAGGCATGCGTTTAGTCAAGAAAACAGTTAACCAAGATGATATCCAAACCTATCACCTGTTTTTTGCCGACGATGTTGGCGGTCCAGGTACTGACATGACATTCTTTGATTTTCCTGGTATTCCTAAAGGAGTGCATGGGACTAATGAGATTTCAAAAACATCCTTCCGTGTACCGAATGATGCGGCATTGGAGTATTGGGTTAAGCGATTCGACCGTTTGGAAGTAAAGAATACAGGGATCCAGGAACAGTTTGGTAAAAAGATCATTTCATTTGTGGATTTTGATGATCAGCAATATCAATTGATTTCCGATGAAAACAATCAAGGGGTTGCAGCGGGGATTCCTTGGCAAAAAGGACCGATTCCCCTGGAATATGCCATTACAGGATTAGGACCAATTTTCATTCGGATCGCCAACTTCGATTATTTTAAAGAAATGATGGAAAAAGTTCTATTATTCAAAGAAATAGACAAGGAAGGATCTTTTCACCTATTTGAAGTAGGGGAAGGTGGGAATGGTGCACAAGTGATTGTTGAGCATAATTCGATCCTTCCTCAGGCACGGCAGGGTTTTGGGACTGTTCACCATACAGCCTTCCGTGTTGAAGACCGTTCCGTTCTGGAAGAATGGATCAAACGAATGGAAAGCTTCCAATTCCATACGTCCGGTTATGTTGATCGTCACTTTTTTGAGTCGCTTTACGTACGAGTGGCGCCGCAAATATTATTCGAATTTGCCACGGATGGTCCTGGATTTATGGGGGATGAGCCGTATGAAACGCTTGGGGAAAAGTTATCTTTACCACCGTTCTTGGAACCGAAAAGGGATCAAATTGAAAAGTTGGTCCGTCCCATTGATACTGTAAGAAGCACCAAGGAATTCAATAAAGAATAATTGACAACCTTTAGCGAATGATATATTGGTTTATGCCCATACTAAAATAGGTAGAAATAATAAATGGAATAATCATTTGAAATAGAAAAAATGCTCTGGAGGAATGAATCATGACAAAAGATTTTTACACGGCGATTAAAGAGAGACGTTCATATTATGGAATCAATAAAGAGGTCCAAGTATCGGATGAGAAAATTAAAGATATTGTTGAATTTGCGGTAAAACACACGCCATCGGCTTTTAATTCCCAATCTTCCCGCCTTGTTGTTTTGACAGGCTCTGCCCATGATAAATTATGGGATATTACGACGCAGGCTTTAAGGAAGGCGGTTGGTGAGGGGGATTTCTCTGGCACTCAACAAAAAATGGATTCCTTTAAAGCGGGATATGGGTCAATATTATTCTTTGAAGATGAGTCTGTTGTGAAATCACTTCAAGAACAATTTGCAACGTATGCCGATAACTTCCCAATCTGGTCACAACAAACATCAGGCATGCATCAATTAGTTGTTTGGACTGCACTTGAATCAGAAGGATTGGGAGCAACTTTACAGCATTATAATCCACTAATAGATGATGATGTGAAAAAAGAATGGGATGTTCCGAGCAATTGGAAATTGATTGCGCAAATGCCATTTGGAAATCCAACATCTCAACCGGGTGATAAAGAATTCAAACCACTTGAGGAGCGTATAAAATTTTATAAATGAGTGAGATGCTAAATATCTCAACAGAGAGCCAACCCTGATTGGCTCTTTTTTTCGTTGTTCCGCGATATCTTGACAATGACAATGTCATATTATATATTTACGTCAGTCGATACTGACATAAGATTGATGATAGAGGGTATTTAAATGAATGGTAATAGAAAACAAGACACTTCTGATAAAATTATGATCGCTGCTATAGATCTTATGGCAGAAAGAGGATACAATGGCGTATCCACCCAAGAAATAGCTGATGCGGCGGGTTTAAGCGAAAAGACGCTATTTCGCCATTTCGGCAGCAAACAAAACCTTCTTGAAACCGCGTTTGACCGATTTCATTATGCTGAAGAGATGAGAAGCCTTTTTGAGGGGAAACTCGTTTTTGATTTGTCTCAGGATTTGCTTCTGATCAGTCGAAAGTATCATGAAATTATGAACCATAACCGAAAGCTGATTCAAATCGGAATGAAAGAGCAAGTTAATTTGCCTGGTTTACACGAAAAAATGCAAAAGCATCCTCAACAATTATTGATGATCTTATCCAATTATTTAAGGGGAATGTCGGAAAAAGGAAAAGTCATTCGGTCCAATCCTGAATTGCAAGCCTTATCATTTATGATGATGCATTTTGGTGCTTATATGAACGAGATAGAAACCAATGCAGACTTTCCAAGCATATCATTGGATGATTTTATCAAAGAGAGTGTCACCATATTCACTAGGGCTTTAACCCCTTAATATATTTTTAAGATATTCCTATATTAAAATCATTTTCCAAGTGCTTTTCCCAAAAAAGCAGAAGAATTCACAAAGGCTGGCCAAACTATATAAAAAACAAAGCAACAGGCAATCTTTTAGTTAAGAGAGCCTGTTGCTTTGCTGTTACCTGTCTTTGCAAAAGAAGGCTGGCGTGTTTTTACATTCATTCATTCATCCAACGGCTGTGGTGTGATTTTTTCCATCTTCATTATAATGAATCCACTCCAGGCAAACATTAAGGAAGCAATGTAAAAGATGCTGCCGATCGTTAAAAAGTCGACTAAATATCCGGTTGCAATCACCGCAGCTGCAGCACCGATGGATGTCCAAACATGGTAGTTTCCAATTTCCTCACCCGCCGTTTTCTTCGTAACATACCTTGCAAGTACCGTTTTTTCTGTGTTTTTTTGTACTGCCCCAAGTACCCCCATAATGATTTGCAGGAGATAGACATGCCAAATTTCATATGCCAGAGGAAAGGCAAGATGGATTAGTGCCATCCCCCATGAATAGAAAAGGAGAAATGCTTTGTCACCGGCTTTGTCAGTGAATTTTCCGATAAAAGGATAGCTTAGTGCTGCAGTCAATGAGAATATTCCATAAGCCCACCCGAATTGCGAATAACTGGTGCCTACATTTTTGATTAGCAAAATATAAAAAGGGAAAATCATGCTGGCAGCCATTCCAACAGTGCCTTGGTAAAAAACAAAACGTTTATAATTCATGGATGGTACTCCTCATAGAAAAGATTCATGAAGCGATTATCAGGATCATATTTCTTCTTTAATTGAAAGAATTCCTCAGTACGCGGATACGCTTCAAATAATTGTGTCTTGGTTGGATACCCATAATAGGGCAAATAGTAGCTGCCGTTATGGTCAAGCGTCACATCAATCATGTTTCGGATGACCCTTCCGGTATTTGCCTTACTTTCGTCATCAGTCCCTTGATTGATGAGCATTACAAGAGCGAACATATCATCCTTGGCATAGGACATGAGTGATTCTTCATTATGCTCCACATAACGTATTGTAATATTTAATAAGTTAAAATCTTTTTCATCAGATAAGGTTTTTCTTAAATCATCGATATAATCAGCAAATTGATCAATCGGAACGAAGTATTCTTGCAGTACTTCAGTTTTGGTGGGGTTGCTGTAATCCATAAAGGCTGAGTCCGACCGCATCACATTATTCCTCGAAACCAAGTTACCATCAATATTGGCCGTGTAGGTTTTTTGAGTTTCCCAAAACTTTTCTTTACCCCAGTCATTATAACGTGAGAGTCCAAGAAAGAATTTAGGCACGGCAATGATCGTTTCCCGTTTGAGAGTATTGTAGTTAGATAGCTGTGTTTGGTCATTTGCTCTATGATAATCAGTTACATACATTTCATCAAAATAGGAGTCAGGAGCCACAGATATTCTTGCAAGATGCATTTTAACATCATCGTTTTGAAGAACTTCTCTTTTAAAGTACGAAGTATATTCATCATAATGGAGTGATTTGGTTTTAATTTTATAAAGTTCGTCATCGGTAAGGTGGAGTGTTACATCGAGTATTACTCCAAACAAACCATACCCGCCAATAACCGAATGGAAGAGCTCCGAATTTTCTTCGCGGCTCACTGTTAGGATTTGGCCTTTTGCGTTAAGCAGCCTAAAAGATTCCACGGTTTCTATCAAGGCATGATGACGGATATCGCGGCCATGGACATTAACGCTCAATGAACCGCCAATGGTAAAAATGTTTTGAGATTGACTGACCTTCAGTGCAAGTCCATATGGGTTGATATATTCCTGGAGAGCAGCCCAGGTTGCTCCGCTTTGGACCGTGATGCGTTTTTCTTTTACATCTAAATCAAGTATTTTATCATAGTGCTTCATATCGAGCAGGATCCCATTTGGATATAATGTCTGACCTCCTTGGCTATGTTGCATACCGGCAATGGAAATGGGATCATCGTTTTTTTTTGCATCCAAAACGACCATTTTGATTGCTTCTTCACTATCTTCTGCCTTTATCGCTTTCATTTTAACTGGCATCAGACGGCTGATATCTTCTGCAATAGGGTGGTCAAGCTTGAAATTAAAAGCCTGCAGTGATAATCCAAATAATAGTGTATATAGGATGATAAAGAAAAATTGTTTCATGATATCTAGCTTTCGACTCCTCGTTTAATATGTCTGACACTCATTTGAATAATGAAAATGTATGAACTTATAGATTAATGGAGTTACCCTGACCATTCAGTGTGATTGAAAACGAACCCTTTGATTTATGTATTAGTTCTTCGTTTTCAGCCCATCAATGATTGTTTTGGTTAGCGGTATGGATAGCGATTCCAAGCTTTGTTCTGAGTTGTTTAATCCCCAATGATAGATGATTCCCATCAGGCTTTGGGTGATAAGTTGTGAAATTTCGTTAACTGATTGATCAGTGTCAATGGCGTTTTGTTCTTTCGCCTCTTCAACTAATGAACGAATAATTTGGAAGAGTGAGCGATTCGAATTTAAAAAATAAGTATGTTCTTTTGAATCTAAAGCGGAACTGTAAATCACTTTCATTAAATCTTTGCCCATTTCTTCTTCCAGAAAACGCATCAATTTGCGTATGAAAATAAACAATTTCTCGGTAGCGTCCATATCGACTGGGAACGAACGGAAGACTTCGCGATAGTAATCATCGACTTCTATGAATCTCGCTAAAAAAATGTCCGATTTCGCTGAAAAGTGTTGGTAAAATGACCCTTTTGATGTGCCGCTTTTTTTCACGATCTCGTCAACGGTAACTTTATCATAACCTTTTTCGCTAAATAGCTTTAAAGATATTTTTAAAATTTTTTCACGAGTCTTTTCTCCCCTAAGCTGTTTCTTTCTGGGTTCAATCATAAAAAACCTCCAAATGATAATTGACAGAATATTCCTGCTTAGTTTAATATCAGACTACAGTCTAGTTAACTGATTGGTGGTCTATTTAATCTAACGTAGATCATCAATAATCACAACGCTTTCTTAATTTCATTTTGTGTATTTGGAAAGCGCTTACAAAAATGTTGTTGGATTCAGTATATGTAAATGGAGGGAAGTGGTATCAGGATAAATTGTTGGTCCTATGAATGAACCAGAGTGTCGGGAAACAGGAGAAGAGATGTGCGGTAAACGAATTATTTTTTGGGAAATAGTAGCATGAAAAGGGAGGAAATAATCATGAATCATTCCATTGGCGAAATAGAGAAAAGAACGATCGGTAAAACGATGAAACGTATTCTTCCATTTATCTTGCTCCTATACATCATTGCTTACTTGGACAGGGTCAATTTAGGCTATGCTGCTTTACAAATGAATGCAGAATTAGCCTTATCCGCTGAAGTTTTTGGATTGCTATCAGGCATTTTTTTTATAGGCTATTTCTTCTTTGAAGTTCCAAGCAACATGATCATGCATAAAGTGGGAGCTCGGATATGGATTGCCCGTATAATGATTTCGTGGGGACTCGTGGTAATATTGACAGGTTTTGCGCAAACAACGATGCATTTATATATTCTCCGTTTTTTATTAGGTGTCGCCGAAGCTGGTTTTTTCCCAGGTATAATTTTGTATTTAACTTATTGGTTCAGGGCCCGCGAAAGAGGAAGGGCAACAGCGGTTTTACTTTTAGCCCTACCGATTGGCGGATTGATTGGTGCACCTGTGTCGACATGGATTCTTGACAATATTTCCTGGTTAGGTATGGCAGGCTGGAGATGGATGTTCATCCTTGAAGGCATTCCGGCCATTATGATCGGAATTGTTGTTGTTTTCTATTTAACTAATAGACCGACCAACGCTAAATGGTTATCTAAGGAAGAAAGTGAATGGTTAGAAGGGGAATTGAGTGCGGAAAGAAAGGTTAGTTCGAAAATAAATAAAGTCACTAAGCTTGATATGCTGAAAGATTTGAAAATCTGGAAGTTGGCCCTTTTTTATTTCGCAGGTTACACATCTATCTATGGATTGTCATTCTGGATGCCAACCATTATAAAATCTTTATCGGAAAATGCAACAACCAATTTAGAAATTGGCTGGTTAGCGATGATTCCATCATTGGTCGGAATACCTGCCATTATGTTTGTAGGCTGGAATTCAGATCGGACCAATGAACATAAATCACACTTGCTCGTTTGCCTCATGATAGCAGTTGTCGGATTTATCGGGTGCGGCTTTTCGGATAGTGTCTTTATGATGGTACTTATGTTAACGATCACATCTTTCGGGTTATACGGGTTCAGTGGATGTTTCTTTGCCTATATGACATTTTTCTTCACTGAGTCCACTGCGCCAGTTGGAATAGCCATAGTCAATTCATTTGCAGCTTTAGGCGGTTTTGTAGGACCGATGATTCTCGGAACTGTTGCATTTACTCAAGGGATGTTTATTTTATCCGGATTACTTATGATAGGAGTCATCACCCTATTATCATTAAAATTGACAAGTGCTTCAAATGAAAACATCGTAGAAGAAGTTAAAGTCAATATTAATCAATTATAAAGGTTCTAAATGTATTGAAGATTAAAAGTGACAATAATAGAAACATTATTGGAAATCATAACGTTTCCATGATGTTTCTTTTTATATTTGGCTCTTTTCGTAAAGATTGTTGTTTTTATAACGAAACGATTTAAGGTTGATTGGAGCGCAAGTGCGAGACTCCTGCGGGAGCAGCGGGACAGGTGACACCCCACAGGCGTTTACGCAGAGGAGGCTCACCGCCCGCCCCGTGGAAAGCGAGCAACTGGAGGGGAAATCAACCACACCGCTTTACTTGGTAAATAGCAACAACGTATGCGAAAACAGTCTTATATTTTCATATAGGAAATCCATATTGGGATGAAAATACCGGTTAAGCATGTCAAAATCCAATCTAAATCGAAGGTTCTGCCCAATAAGACTTGTTTGTGGTTTTCGGCGGGATTAGAATGGAGATGAGATACAAGTGCTTTTGAAAGACAGATTCCTTTTCTTAACAAGTACTGACTTCATATTTATTCATTACAGGAATAACAGCAGAAATGAGGTGATGATGTGGAAATTCATTTGGTGGCGAAAGATGAGATTGAGGCTCAAGGAATTCGTTGGATAGTGGAGTCCCACCTAACGGGAGTTAGACTGATCTTTTGGAAAACGATTGAAGAATTTGATAAGGGCATACGCAATCAGCATCCTGAATTCGTTATTTTGGATATGGATATTTGGACGGATGAAAGTGAGGCGATGGGTGTTTCGTTAAAGCGGAAGGGAATACGATGGTTAGGCATATCATCTGAGCGAATCTTTCAAACGGCTTATCGAGCCTTACGTTTTCGTGCTGAAGATGTTTTATTCCGCCCTTTTTCTTCGGCGGATTTGGTAAAACATATCCAACAATTGCGTTTTCAATTGAGAAATGGTCCAGGTCTTCTTTCGACAAACACCATGGATGGTGGGAATGCTTTGGATATTGGATATCCGGATTTTTTCTTGACAGACCGGAGGCATGAAAGCCGAATAACCATGGTCGCTTTTTTGACACCTGATAACAAGACCCTTCCTTTGGTTTATGATGAACTGCAACGATATTCTTTTACTGGGAAGAATCAAATCTTCGCTTTATCGGATTTTATTTTATGTGTCCAGGAAACGAATGAAAATGAGGTATATAAGGAAGAGTACCAAGCGTTCCTTGCCAACTGGAAAGAAAGAATGGATGAGCCCCTTGCCATCATAATAAAAGCGGCAACTTCAGATGAATCTTTAAAAAGGATGTATCAGCAAACACGTGAATTTACGAGACAAATCTTTTTCGATGGATACGATATCATTTTAGCCGAAAGTCAACAGACTTCGCCTCGAGAGATGGATCCATTCCTCACTCCCCTTGAACAAAGACTTTGGATAGAAATGCTCGAAAGGCGGGATGCAAAAGCCATCAGGAACTGGATTGAGCGTGAATTCCTTACTTTTGAACGACCATACCCCGACCCGGAAATCGTTCGTATCCGCCTTACAAGCGTACTCGCACAGATTCGTAGGCATATGAAATCATACGACCTGCAAAATGCTTCTCTAGAAGCAATATACTATGATGTATTTCAGCAAATTGTACATAAACCTGTCATCCATCAAATAGTAAAGGAGCTGCATGCGTTCACCACCCATATGCTTCTGCAAGACCATGGACAATTACAGGAAGGGGCACGCACACTTAGCGAAAAAGCAAGGGAGCTGATCGAGTCCAACTATTGGGACGCCCTGTGGAATCTAGCGAGTTGTGCAGATACTCTGCGTATCAATAAAAGCACACTTAGCCGTCGTTTTGCAGCTGAATCCGGCGAGTCTTTTCGAAATACTCTGCATCAAGTTCGAATTAGGGAAGCTAAACGTTTATTAAAGGAAACGGATTTATCACTGGAGGAAATCTCACAATTAGCCGGTTATTCACATCAAACTTATTTCAATGCCAAGTTCAAACTGCTTGAAGGTTGTACACCATCAGCATATCGGTCTGGATTATAAAAAAGGACGATTCAATAAATGAATCGTCCTTTTTTATTTAGGCTCTTTTCGTAAAGATTGTTGTTTTTAAAACGAAACGATTTACG
Source organism: Peribacillus simplex (assembly GCF_900156045.1). GTDB lineage: Bacteria > Bacillota > Bacilli > Bacillales > DSM-1321 > Peribacillus > Peribacillus simplex_D. The sequence continues at coordinate 549,408 of NZ_FTMX01000004.1, forward strand.
GTTGATTGGAGCGGAAGTGCGAAACTCCTGCGGGAGCAGCGGGACAGGTGAGACCCCACAGGCGTTCACGCCGAGGAGGCTCACCGCCCGCCCCGCGGAAAGCGAGCATCTGGAGGGGAAATCAACCACACCGCTTTACTTGGTAAATAGCAACAAGTATGTGAAAACAGCCTTTATTTATTTCTTAACAATGTAATTCGTGAAATTAATCATAAAAAAATAAAGTTAACTACAAAAACATAAAATAAATTATAAAATAATCATTAAACTATAATTAATTATTCTGAATTTTTCTTATAGAATGAATATATAACAAAAACAAGGGGGAAATGAAAAATGAACACGATTACAAACAAGGTTATCCGTTATACTGGAACAGAATTGCATACTAAAGGATGGCAACAAGAAGCAGTGCTTAGAATGCTTATGAATAATTTGGATCCTGAAGTTGCTGAACGTCCAGAAGATTTGGTGGTATACGGAGGGATTGGGAAAGCAGCTCGTAACTGGGAATGCTTTGATGCAATCGTCAAATCACTAAAAGAGCTTGAAGAAGATGAAACTTTACTTGTCCAATCAGGGAAACCGGTGGCCATTTTTAAAACGCATTCGGATGCACCACGTGTCCTGCTTGCAAATTCAAATATCGTGCCTGCATACGCGAACTGGGAAACATTCCATGAACTTGATAAAAAGGGATTGATGATGTATGGGCAGATGACAGCAGGCAGCTGGATATATATCGGATCTCAAGGGATCGTACAAGGTACATACGAGACCTTTGCGGAGCTTGCAAAACAACATTTCAATAACTCGTTAAAAGGCACCATTACACTAACGGCAGGTTTAGGCGGAATGGGAGGGGCACAGCCGCTGGCAGTTACGATGAACGGTGGTGTCTGTATCGGGATCGATGTAGATGAGACGAGAATTGACAGGAGAATTGAGACTCGTTATACCGATGTGAAAACGGATTCATTGGATGAAGCCATTCGTTTAGCCAATGAAGCTAAACTTGCAGGGAAAGCATTATCGATTGGTTTGATTGGGAATGCTTCAGATATTCTACCGGAAATGATCGCAAGGAACTTCATCCCTGATGTCTTGACGGATCAGACTTCGGCCCATGATCCGCTAAATGGATATACTCCTTCAGGCCTGTCAATGGTGGAAGCGGCAGAATTACGAAATTCGGATCCAGAAAAGTATATTGAACTCTCTAAAGCTTCAATGGCCAATCATGTTAGAGCGATGCTTGAAATGATGGAAAAAGGAGCCGTGACGTTTGATTATGGCAACAATATCCGTCAAGTTGCGAAAGATGAAGGGGTAGAGAATGCTTTTGACTTCCCGGGATTCGTTCCAGCTTATATCCGTCCACAATTTTGTGAAGGTAAAGGTCCATTCCGCTGGGTGGCTTTATCTGGGGATCCAGAAGATATTTATAAAACAGACCAAGCCATTTTACGCGAATTCGCTGATAATGAACATTTATGTAACTGGATCAGAATGGCTCAAGAAAAAATTCAGTTCCAAGGTCTGCCTTCCCGCATATGCTGGCTTGGTTATGGGGAGCGCGCCCGTTTTGGAAAAATCCTCAATGATATGGTTGCAAGCGGTGAATTGAAGGCCCCGATTGTAATTGGGCGTGACCATTTGGATTCTGGCTCTGTCGCATCGCCGAATCGTGAAACGGAAGCAATGAAGGATGGTTCCGATGTTGTGGCTGACTGGCCGATCTTAAATGCAATGGTGAATGCTGTGGGCGGTGCAACTTGGGTTTCCGTACATCATGGCGGCGGCGTAGGAATGGGTTACTCCATGCATGCAGGCGTTGTAATTGTGGCAGACGGCACAAAAGAAGCAGCAGCCAGGATTGAGCGAGTGTTGACAACTGACCCTGGGATGGGTGTAGTGCGTCATGTTGACGCAGGATATGAACTGGCAGAGGAAACAGCACGTGAAAGAGGTATTAATATCCCGATGCTTGATAAAGGAATTGATAAATAATGACAAAACCAATTTGGATAAAACATGCCGCTCAACTTGCAACCCTTACCTCTGATAGGAAAGGTCCTCGTTCCAAAGAGGCAATGTCAGAGCTTGGGTTGATTGAAGATGGAAGTATATGGATGGAATCTGGTTTGATCCAAGCGATCGGTACGACCAAAGTATTGGAAGAACTCTATGCAGATAGAATGCATGAAGCTGAAGTCTTTGATGCAACTGGCCATTTGGTGACGCCTGGGCTAGTTGACCCACATACGCATGTTGTATATGGCGGGAGTCGGGAACGTGAATTTGAAATGCGTCTGGAAGGCGCAACATATATGGACATTATGAACGCAGGTGGGGGCATTCATGCTACCACCCGCATGACAAGGGAAGCAAGTGAAGAAGAATTGATGGAGCAAACCATGCGACGACTTGATTCGTTTCTCGCTCATGGTGTGACTACAGTAGAAGGTAAAAGCGGTTATGGAATGAATTTGGAAACCGAATTGAAACAGTTGCGGGTGATGAAGAAGTTACAGGAAGAGCATCCGATTGATCTGGTTCCCACTTTTATGGGTGCCCATGCGGTTCCAAAGGATTACAAAGGCCGTGAGGATGAATTTGTCGATCATCTGATTAATGATATGCTTCCAATCGTCTCTGAAGAAAAGCTTGCAGAATTCAATGATGTCTTTTGTGAAAAGGGGGTTTTTACCCCTGAACAATCAGAGCGGATTTTAAATGCGGGGAAAAAGTACGGCTTGATCCCTAAAATTCATGCTGATGAAATTGAGCCATACGGTGGAGCTGAATTAGCTGCGAAGATAGGAGCCATTTCAGCTGAGCATTTGTTAAAAGCTTCCGATGAGGGGATTACTGCTATGGCGAAATCAGGCACCATTGCCTGTTTGCTTCCAGCTACCGCCTTGTATTTACGAGAAGAAGCGGCCCCTGGACGACGAATGGTTGATGAAGGTGTGGCTGTTGCCATTTCGACCGATTGCAATCCCGGTTCTTCACCGACGACATCCATGCCGCTTGTCATGAATCTGGCATGCATTTCGATGCGGCTTACCCCTGCAGAAGCTCTGACGGCAGCGACATACAATGCTGCTTGTGCAATCAACAGGCAAGAAAGGGTCGGATCGCTTGAAGTCGGAAAACAAGCGGATGTCGTTTTATGGAATGTTGAAAACTATCAGGAGTTGCAATATCTATTTGGAGTCAATCACGTTAAGTCTGTTTGGAAAAATGGTGTGCAAGTAGTGAATGATAAAGTGAAGACTGATTCCAAAAGCCTGACTGGTCTATAAAATTCACTAAAAGAAGAGAGGCTATACCCATCGACCCATCATTAGGTTGACCGGATCTCTCATGAAACGCCCATTTAATGAACTTCAATCTATGTATCAGGAGCCTCTTTATATCCGCTGGAATTTTGGCGGATGTAAAAAGGCTTTGATACGTACAGCATAATCTAACAGTATTCCGAGTTGCCAAAGCAAGAAATGTATCTGATATTTCAGTTGCACTGGTATACATGCTTCTACCTATGGTGGATTGCCTGCTGATGGGTTTTTTAATATTTTACTAGAATTTGGCCAGTATCCGATTGTCATGCAAGTTGATTTTTTCTGCCTTGATCAGAGCTTCTCTATGGGGGTCGAAACAGTCAAGACCAGGGTATATTCATGGCTGTATAATGCAGACTAGATTTAGGGTTTTAAGATAACTGTTTTTATGTTTTAAAATCAGTCAGTATTGCTGCTCTCTAACAAACATCAAGGAGTGATTACATGTTGAGAAATAACTATCGTTATTTTATCATTTTTATGATCATTGTTATTACAATCATAAATTATATTGATAGAGGTGCACTTTCATATGCCCAAGCTGAAATAATCAAGGAGTTCAATTTAGATCCAGAAAGTTGGGGGGCGATCCTGGGTTATTTTGGATATGGATATATATTCGGTGCATTATTTGGTGGGGCTTTAGCAGATAAGAAAGGTCCTAAATTCATGTGGATCATTGCCGGAACGACATGGTCTTTTTTTGAAATTGGGACAATATTCGCAGGTCACATAGGTGCAGCATTATTTGGAGGCTCTGCCTTGGCAGGATTTGCGGTGTTTCGTGTATTATTTGGTTTAGCTGAAGGACCTACATTATCAACGATGAACAAAACGATGGCAAACTGGGTATCTCCTAAAGAAAAAGGATTTGCTGTAGCGCTTGGATTAGTTGGAACGCCAATTGGGGCATTAATTACTGCACCCGTCGTAGTAGGTCTTCTAACATTCACTAACTGGAAAGTAACATTTGTTATTCTCGGTATATTAGGCTTTATTTGGGTAGCAATTTGGAACAAGGTATTTACAAACTTACCTGAAGATCATCCAAAAGTCTCGAAAACCGAGCTAGAAGAAATTCGAAGAGCAGATATTTTAATAAAAGGTGAGACGAAATTAGACGAGCAAATAAATGTACCATGGTACCATTTTTTTAAAAACCCTACGTTAGTATTTAATGCAATTGGATATTTTGCCTTTTTATATGTAAATATTTTATTACTTACATGGACACCCAAATATCTGCAAGATGAATTTAATTATTCACTTTCTTCTCTTTCATATATTGGTATGATTCCCTGGATAGGAGCTATTATCACTGGATTATTAGGTGGTAAAATCTCGGATATATTACGTAGAAAAACAGGGAATTTACGTATTGCTAGATCTTGGTTCACAGTAGTCTCCTTATTTTGTACAGCTGTATGTTTTATGTTGATTCCAACTGTCGATAGTGCGGCGGCCGTACTTGCTTTAATGTGTATAGGAAATGCCTTTAATTATTTACCGAATTCCATTTATTGGATCGTGGTTCTGGATACAGAACCGAATAAAGCTGGAACATTTGGCGGGGTAACTCATTTCATTGCCAATCTGGCTACCATTATTGCCCCTACCTTGACAGGAAGTCTTGTCGCCATATATGGATATAATGCCATGTTTATTGCAGCATCAATAGCCGTCACGATTGGCATGATAGCCATGGTTTTCGTGAAGCCTGGCAAACGAGGAAACTCATCGGAAACCACCAAAAATATGGTTAGCTAAGATAAGTCATATATGGATTTATATTGATTACGGATTATGTATTTCACTTTCAGAAGAAATTTACAAGAGGAGCATCCGATGCCTGAATGGCTTTTAAGAATCACTAAAATAGATAAGGGCTTGATTTTCCATTTCAGCAGATGAATTGGGCTTTTAGAAGTATTTATCCACATGTAATGGTGTTGAATAGTAGGATGGTGTTTTATCATCCTACCCATTGGCAGCGTTCAATGCTTTACTGCTTTACAGTGAAATTAAATGAAAGCGCGTTTCAGGAAATCGGGAAATTAATCTTCCATGTGGAGGGAATTTTATGTGGGTAATCACTATCCATTCGAAAAATGGCATAAAAATGTTTGAGTTTACCACAGAAAAGGAAGCTAGGGAAAAATTTGAGGGAATAGAAGGCTGTAAAATCCTTAGTGAAGTCATTTATTTCAATGATAAACAATTGATCGAATCCTAAAACTATATGTTCCATAATGAAATAGAAATTAAATAGTATAATGGTTGAAATAAATCATAAAAAGATTACTATTTCATAATATTCTTTGCTGAATTTTAGTTCTAGTCTTAACCATAAAATGAAAACTACCTGTAAGTACTAGATGTCTAACATGCATGCAGGTGTACATTCCTTGTTGGGAAGGTCAGTAAAATGTCATTATTTAGTGTGTACTGAAATCCATTCATTTAATTTCAGGTTCAATACCGGAGTATGGCAGCAAAATTTTTTTCGATCCATAAATCTGATAAATCAAAAAATGGAGGGAATTCTTTGAACGAACAAAAATACACTATAGACGATGCCCCATTTAACAAGTTTCATTTTCGAATTGCAGGCCTTACATTCGGTTCAAGCTTCTGTGATGGCTATTCACTTGGGATCATCGCGATGGCCCTTACAGTATTCGGGCCTCAAATGAATATGAATGCGATGTGGACAGGACTGATCGGCAGTTCTGCTTTAATCGGTCTCTTTGCAGGATCTTTAATACTTGGAAGACTTTCCGATCGTGTAGGCAGACAGAAAATCTTTCTCGTAAACTTTTTACTTATTACGGTAGCTACTATTTTACAATTTTTTGTCAGCAGTCCAGAACAGCTTTTTATTTTACGGTTGCTAATCGGTTTTGGACTTGGAGGAGATTACGCTGTCGGTACAACTTTACTCGCCGAGTTTTCACCAAAAAAGTATCGCTCCTCGCTCCTCGCGTCCATAAACGTAGTATGGACGCTTGGATATGTAGCATCAAACTTTGTTGGTCATTACCTGGGACAGGGTGGTTCAGACTCATGGCGTTGGATGCTTGTCAGTGCTGCCATTCCAGCTATAGTGGTTTTAATCTTAAGAATAGGAACGCCCGAATCACCAAGATGGCTTGTCAGCATGGGACGTGTCGAAGAAGCTCGCCAGATTGTAAAAAAACACCTTGGACCGAACGTTGAAATGGGAGAAATGACGACTGGCACTGAAAACCAAAAGACATTAGGATTTCGTGGACTTTTCAGTAAAAAGCTTCGTAAGCGCATGGCTTTTGGTGGAATATTCAAATTAACTCTTGTTATTCCGTACTTTGCTATTTACACTTTCCTGCCGTCCATACTAAGTACAATGGGTTTTGAACAAAACTTTTTTGCCGATACGATGCTGAATCTATTCTTGCTTGTTGGGGCAATTGTTGGTCTTTGGTTGCTTGCAAAATTTTCTCGTAGAGGATTTACCATCGGGGCATTTACAATCCTTACAGTTTCATTGTTTTCACTCAGCTTCTTACACAATAGTTCTCAATTCTTAATGTTGATTGCCTTTTTGATCTTTACTTTTTTCATGTCAGCAGCATCGAACCTTACATTAGTATACCCAGCCGAGCTTTTTCCAACTGAGATTCGTGGATCGGGAATAGGTATGGTTACGGCAATTAGTCGAATTGGTTCTGCGATTGGAACATTTCTGCTGCCTGTTTCTTTAAGTTCATTTGGATTAGGTGCCTCAATGGCAGGAATGGCAGCCATTCTGCTGGTCGGATTGATCGTATCGATCGCTTGGGCACCTGAGACAAAATCGCTTTCACTTAATGATGCCAGTAATCCTTTACTTGAAGCGGGGCACCTTCCGAAGGAAACCGATATTCCCTTTACAAAAAATGAAAAAATAACATAAGATTAAAAGCAAATAAATGAGAAGGACCAAAACTTTTTTCTCCTTCTTGATGAGTTATATGAGAGGAGATGTGTAAGGATGACAACTACAGTTTGTTCACATCCTATGGATATTAAAGAGGTGGCACTAGGGGATGGTGCCATCTCGATCCAAGAGGTAATTGCGGTTGCAAGATATGGTGCAAAAGTTACTTTCACTGAGACATATTGTGAAAGGGTAAATAAATCGCGAAACTTAATAGAAAAGTTTTTAGATGATAATAGATTGATTTACGGTGTAACAACTGGTTTTGGCAGTAATATGACAGAAGTGATTTCTCCACAGGACGCAGAAACCCTTCAACGGAATATTGTTCGTTCACATGCTGTTTCAGTAGGGGAAACCCTTGAAAAAGAAGTCGTAAGAGCCATTCAATTGATGATCCTTGTGAATTTGGGCCAGGGTTATTCAGGAGTCCGTTTACAAGTTTTAAAGCTGATCGCTTCACTGTTAAATCACGATATACTTCCCTATGTTCCAGGTGAGGGGTCTGTGGGGTATCTGTCTCCTGAAGCGCACATGTCCTTATTGGTGATCGGGGAGGGGCGGGCGTGGTACAACGATGAGCTTCTCCCGGGAAAGGATGCGTTAGCGCAATCTGGATTGAGGCCAGTTACGCTTGGGTGTAAAGAAGGACTGGCTCTTATAAGCGGAACTCCTTCCGTCACTGCGATGGCCGTTCTGGCTTTATACAATAGCATGCAAGCAGCGAAAACCGCGGACATTACGGGAGCTATTTCCTTAGAAGTGCTAAAAGGGACAATAAAAGCATTTGATCCCCGTCCCCATGCATTGAAAAAACATGAGGAACAGGCAAAGACAGCCAGAAATGTAACAAGGATTCTTGAAGGTAGCCAGATCATTGATACATACAAGGATCATAGATTACAAGATGCACTTAGTTTACGATGCATTCCACAAGTCCATGGAGCGATAAAAAGAGTATTGAAAGACGCTGCAGTTTCGATTGAGAATGAAATGAATTCCGTAAGTGACAATCCTCTGATTTTTCCGGAAGAGGAAGATGGAATGGCACTAATGGCTGGAAATTTTGATGGTTCATTTGTTGGGATATACGCGGATGCGATGTCCATAGCGCTAGCAAACTTAGCAAAAATAACAGAACGCAGAATAGATCGGCTTGTAAACCATCACCTTAGTGAATTACCTAATTTCTTAGTGGTTAACCCAGGGTTAAATAGTGGCTACATGATTCCACAATATACAGCTGCCGGGCTACTAAACGAAATCAGGGTGCTCTCGCATCCAGCCACTATAGATAATATCCCTACATGCGCAAATCAAGAAGACGTGATAAGTTTTGCCTATTTCGCTTCGAAGAAAGCGTATCGGATTTCGAAGAAACTTGAATATATTTTAGCCATTGAACTGATGACGGCAACGCAAGCAATGGATTTTCATCTGCCATTGAAACCGTCACCGGTCACGGAGGGGGTATATCAGTTAGTTCGGAGCGAAGTCCCGATGGTTGAAGAAGATCGCTTTTTCCATCCTGACATTGAAGCGGTTTATCGGCAAATTCATGAAGGAGAAATAGTGAAGCTCGTTGAAATGAAAATCGGGGAAATAGAGTTCTAAAAACCATGTGGAAGCTGTTTTACTTTATTTTATAAGGTAAAGTGGCTTCCTTTTTTTAAAATGAAGGTTCATATTTAAAAGAGGAGGGATGTAAGATGCACTATGATGTAATTGTAATTGGAGCTGGATCTATGGGAATGTCTTCAGGTTATTACCTTTCAAAAAAAGGACAAAAAGTATTATTATTGGATTCCTTTGCTCCTCCTCATAATAAGGGCAGCCATCACGGGGAAACAAGAATTATAAGACATGCTTATGGTGAAGGAAGGGAGTATGTTTCGTTGGCACTTAAAGCCCAAAAGCTATGGGGTGAATTGGAAAGAAATTCGGGGGAACAATTATTTCTTCCAACGGGGGTCCTGAATGCTGGAAGCGAAAATTCCACTTTCATTAACCAAGTGAAAGCGGGGGCAAAGGAATATGGTTTACCTATGGAAATCTTGGATTCACATGAAATTCATGATAGATGGCCTGGTATAACACTGCCAGAAGATTACATTGGGTGCTATGAATCGACTTCGGGCGTGTTGAAAAGTGAAGAGTGCATAAGAGCGTATCAACAACTCGCGAATTCTAATGGTGCCGACATCATTGTAAACAGTGAAGTAAGGAACATAGTAGTTCATGGTGATGGGGTCACGGTTAAAACGGATGAACAGACATTCCACTCAGAATCTTTAGTGGTTGCAGTTGGGGCATGGGCCCCGAAAATACTGGCGATGTTAGATTTAAATCTGCCGCTAGAACCCATTAGAAAAACATTTGCTTGGTTTCATGCAAATGAAAAATTATATAATCATAATGATTTTCCGGCTTTTTCTTTTGATACATCAGTTGGTACATATTATGGCTTTCCTAGTATAAATGGTTCCGGATTGAAAATAGGGAGACATGATGGAGGAAACCATATAAATCCTGATGGCTGTATTGAAGGGTTTGGTGATTTGGATGATGATGAGGGTGATTTGGTGAAGTTTTTACGGAAATATATGCCTGCTGATCAAAAAATGAAATATGGGAAAACTTGCATCTACACCATGACCCCTGATGAGCATTTCATAGTGGATAAACATCCTAATTATCCACACATTGCTATAGCAGCGGGTTTCTCTGGACACGGTTTTAAATTCAGCAGTGTCATGGGTGAAATTTTGAGTGACTTGATTATCTCCGGTACTAGCCAGGAAGATATTTCATTGTTTTCTATTAATCGATTTAATTAAAAAATGAGAAGACTTGAAAAAAATATTTCGCCATCGAGATGAAAATACAAAATCACAAGTTTAACTTGAACCTGCATATAGAATGAAAATCAAAGTCGTTGATTCCTTATCATAGGAATCAACGACTTTTTTTAATCAGCAAAAAAAAAGGTTTAGTATATGTTTTTGCCGGTTTATTGATATTACATCTATGTACATAATCTTCTGTTTAATCAAAGAAAATAGTAGAAAAAAACATAAATGATATTCGAGATTAATGAAAAAATACAAAAACATATGTTAGGTTAGCTAACAATTGTATTGTCGAAATAAAAAAAACATGCTAGAATAAGAATATTCCGAAATATGAAACCTTAATTCCGAATTTCGGATTTAATGAAATTTAATGAAAGTGAAATATTTTTATCTACATATTTTTAGGTTTTATTGTTCGAAATTTCTGTAAATAGGAGGAGTGTACAATGAATACAGTTGATTTGAATTGTGATTTAGGAGAGAGCTTTGGCACATATCGAATTGGAAATGATGCAGAGATTTTGGATTATGTAACATCTGTCAATGTTGCTTGTGGATTTCATGCTGGTGATCCGACCGTTATGAGAAAAACGGTTCAGCTTGCTTTAGAGAAAGAAGTAAAAATCGGAGCCCACCCAGGTTTCCAGGATTTAATAGGTTTTGGAAGACGCAATATGAATATTTCACCACAGGAAGCTTATGATATTGTTGTCTATCAAATTGGTGCATTAAATGGCTTTTTGCAATCTGAAGGCGGGAATATGCAACATGTTAAACCACATGGTGCTTTGTACAATATGGCGGCAAAGAATAAAGAGTTGTCTCTTGCCATAGCTGAAGCTGTGTACAAAATTAATCCTGAGCTCATTCTATTTGGCTTGTCGGGCAGTGAATTAATACTTGCTGGACAGACCATTGGATTACAAACGGCTAGTGAAGTGTTTGCAGATCGGACATATCAACAAGATGGTTCATTGACTTCTCGAATGAAAGCGCATGCAATGATAGAAAATGATGATGATGCTGTTGCACAAGTAATTCGAATGGTTAAAGAAGGAAAGGTTTTGTCACAGCAAGGAACTGATGTGACTTTAAAGGCAGATACAATTTGTATTCATGGGGACGGAGCACATGCTTTAACCTTTGCTCGGCATGTTAAAAAGTCTTTAGAAATATCTGAAATTACAGTTAAGTCTATTTCTAAATAAAATTACAAACATCTAGGAGGCAGATTCCATTGGAGCAAATCAAGAATTTAACTGACCCGAAAAAAAATCATTCTAAGCCAAAAACTAACCGGACCTTATTGCTAGGTGCAGCATTTCTGATGGCAACATCAGCCATAGGACCAGGTTTTTTAATGCAGACAACTGTTTATACCCAAAGTCTTGCAGCAAGTTTTGGGTTTGTTATCCTTATTTCAGTTATTCTTGATATTTTTGCACAAACAAATGTATGGCGCATTATTGCTGTATCTGAAAAACGAGGACAAGAGATTGCAAACATGGTTCTTCCTGGGCTGGGTTATGTACTAGCCGCACTAATCGTTATGGGCGGGCTGGCATTTAATATTGGAAATATAGCAGGAGCTGGATTAGGTCTAAATGCAATGACGGGAATATCCCCAACGGCCGGGGCAGCAATAAGCGCAGTCATCGCTGTATTGATTTTTGTAGTGAAAGAAGCGGGAAAAGCCATGGACCGTTTTACGCAAATTGCCGGATTTTTCATGATTTGTTTGATGATTTATGTTGCTTGGACAACCTCTCCTCCAGTCGGGGAAGCGGTAGTGAGGACTTTTGCACCTGATAAAATCGATATTATCGCAATCGTTACATTAGTTGGTGGATCTGTGGGTGGCTATATTACATTTGCTGGTGGTCATCGTCTATTGGATGCAGGAGTGAAAGGTGTCGGAGCACTGCCACAAGTAACAAAGAGTTCAGTAATGGGTATTTTAATAACCACAGTTATGCGAGTTGCATTATTTTTAGCAGTTCTAGGTGTTGTATCTAAAGGATTGCAAATTGATTCAGAAAACCCTGCGGCATCCGTTTTTCAACTTGCTGCTGGAAATGTAGGTTATAAAATGTTTGGTATTGTTATGTGGGCTGCAGCAATCACATCAGTAGTTGGTGCTGCATATACTTCTGTTTCGTTTATCAGAACATTCAGCGAAAAAATAAATAAAAAGGCTAACTGGATTATCATTGGCTTTATAGTCGTATCGACCATTTGCTTTCTATTAATTGGTCAACCGGTTAAAGTACTACTTGTAGTAGGGGCAATTAATGGACTCATTTTACCAATTGCCCTTGGGACATTGCTAATTGCCGCATATAAGAAAAACATCGTGGGTGATTATAAGCATCCTTTATGGTTAACGATTTCCGGTGTGTTCGTGGTAGTCATCATGGCGTTAATGGGCGTATATACATTAATGAAACAACTGCCCGCTCTTTTTTAATGATACATCAATAAAACGGGGTGGAAGTGGCGTGCTAGTTTGTCACTGACTCCCAGTTCTTAATAGGAGATGAATATTAATGATCGATCTTTCTCAAGCTACCCCGGCTGAATTGCGCGCAATGATCCGCAATAATGAATTGATTAAGCCAACTGCTGGAATGGCAAACGGATATGCACAAGCAAACTTGGCCATCTTAAAAAAAGAGCATGCTTTTGATTTTTTATTGTTTTGTCAACGTAATCCTAAGTCTTGTCCACTTCTAGACGTAACAGAAATTGGTTCTCCTATTCCTAAATTTGCTGCTCAGTCTGGTGATATACGTACAGATATTCCAAAATACCGGATATATAAATACGGTGAATTAATGGAAGAAGTAACGGATATTTCAGATTATTGGGAAGATGATATGGTTGGGTTTTTAATCGGTTGCAGCTTTACATTTGAACATGCCCTTTTAAACAACGATATTTCCATTCGTCATATTGAAGAGAACTGTAATGTACCGATGTATAAAACGAATATTTCATGTGTTGAAGCAGGGATATTTCACGGGAAAATGGTAGCGAGCATGCGTCCGATTCCTCAGAAAGATGTGGTGCGAGCGGCTCAAGTTACATCGCGTTTTCCTGCTGTTCATGGTGGTCCAATCCATATTGGAGATCCGGAGGCGATTGGTGTTTCTAACATACAGCAACCTGATTTTGGTGATGCAGTAACGATTCGTGAAGGAGAAGTGCCGGTCTTCTGGGCTTGTGGAGTAACGCCTCAATCTATCGCAATGGAAACAAAACCGGCGATTATGATTACGCATGCTCCAGGACATATGTTTATAACGGATATCCGTGATGAAAAATTAGGCGTTTTATAATATTACTAACAGAAAGAGTTGAGTTCTATGCCGGAAAAGCTTTTGAATAAAACTACATGCAAACTGTCTCCCTTAGGCGATTCCGCAATCGTGATTACATTTGGGAATGAAATTAAATACGACATTCACAAAAAAATTAAAATGTTTATGGATTTGCTTGAAGATGAACCTTTTGTTGGATTTATAGAATGTGTGCCGGCTTTTACAAATTTAACAGTTTTTTATGATCCTCTAGTTATCTATAAGAAACAAAAACAAAACAATAATGATGAATTTATTTCTCCTTATGAAGTGGTTCGTTCTATCATGGAAAGGAAACTACAGTGGTTAAAAGAAGATAAAAAGCTGACACATCGAACTGTTTCTATTCCTGTATGTTATGGGGGGGAATATGGCCTGGATTTAGAATATGTAGCTCGTTATAATAATTTAACTACTGATGAAGTCATCCAAATTCATTCAAATGGTGAGTACTTAGCCTATATGATTGGATTTGCTCCAGGTTTTCCGTTTCTCGGTGGACTATCAGAAAAAATTGCAACACCTAGACGATCTTCTCCTAGAATGACCATACCAACAGGAGCAGTTGGAATTGCAGGTATGCAAACGGGTGTATATCCAATATCTACGCCTGGAGGGTGGCAATTAATTGGACAAACGCCAACCAAACTATTCTTACCAGATGTAAATCCTCCAAGCCTATTACAAGCAGGAGACATTGTGAAATTCCATCCAATTTCTAATCAAGAGTATATTGAAATTATTCTTAAGGAGGGGTTACAGTGAGCCTGCGTGTAATCAAACCGGGATTATTAACTAGTATTCAGGATCTTGGAAGAAAAGGGTTTCAGCAACATGGAGTGATTGTAAGCGGCGCAATGGATGCATATTCCCTACGAATTGCCAATATGTTAGTTGGCAATGAAGAAGGTGAAGCGGCCATAGAAATTACGTTAATGGGTCCGACTCTTAAAATAGAAAAAAATTGCTTGATCGCGATAACAGGTGGGAATTTATCACCTACTATTGACAGTCAAGCTGTTCCCATGTGGAAGCCTGTTTATGTAAAAAAAGGCTCTATTCTTCGATTCGCGGGATGTAAAACAGGTTGTAGGACTTATCTGTCTGTAGCGGGAGGATACGTTATTTCTACAGTTATGAATAGTAAAAGTACATATCTAAGAGGGGAAATTGGGGGCTATAAGGGAAGAGCATTAAAAGTAGATGATGTTGTGGATTTTAATGAAACTTCTACGATTCTAGATAAACGGGAGTTTAAAGAAGCGTTTATCGCTCCAAGGTGGTTTGTCAATGAAAAGGAGTTTATGCCAAGTCGTATGCCGGTTATTCGTTTCATCGATGGAAGCCAATATGAAAGTTTCACAGATTCAAGTAAAGATAGTTTTGTAGCAGGGGCATTTAAAGTTTCCAATCAATCCGACCGCATGGGATATAGATTATCAGGACCGACACTGGAATTAAAGGATAATGGGGAGTTATTATCTGAAGCGGTCACAAATGGGTCCGTTCAGGTTCCTCCTGATGGAAACCCGATCATTCTCCTTGCGGATAGCCAAACGACTGGCGGATATCCTAAGATAGCACAGGTGATCACGGCAGATTTACCAAGTATCGCGCAGGTTAAACCAGGGGAATCCATTCAGTTCTCACGGGTGAACCTGAAGGAGGCTGAAAAGCTTTTGCTTCAAAAAGAACTACAATTGAAGGAATTGAAGGTTTCGATATCCTTAGCCCTGAACAAATGGCTGGATACATAATTCCGCTTGCAAACGATGAGAAAGTACTCTTTAAGAGTACTTTCTTTTTTTGATTCCTTGTACAAAGTAAATGATAAGACGTTTCCGTTCTTAGCCCTTTACCAATTTAAAGTGTTGACCGTTCTGACATCAGTACGGTTTTTTTATTTGCAAAAGTTAAGGGGATTTTTCCAAAAGGATAGGGAAGTTCCCCGATATGGAAAAATCGGGGCAGTTCTTACAATAAGGGTATGGTAATTGTTTGTAATGAGGAGGAATAGTAATGCAGGCAAAAGTCGCAGCAAATCAAAAAACAGGAAAATCGATTGATAATGCTTTTGCATCACATTTTGCTAAGTCTATGTTTCTAGCAGTTTGCGGACTTGTATTCTTATCGTTTATTGGTACGAGAATGTTTACACACGTAGATTTAAACCTTTATGGCTATATGGTGGGGACGATTATTTTTATTGGGGGGTTCTTTTACAGGTTTATCGCATGGGGAGAAAGGCCGCCAACAAAGATTTTTATAAAAAAAGGCATCAAACTTCTATTTAGAAAATCAACGCCTAAAACATCAGTTGAACATTTAGCTACATACAATTTCATCTGGAATAGGGGAATTTACCGATGGACTCAGCACGTACTAATCGGATGGGGATGTATTCTTTCCTGCTTCGTGACATTCCCTCTAGTATTTGGATGGATGTACTTCACCATGGACGACAATGGCTACTACAACATCATCGCAATGGGGATGCGGGTAATAACAGTACCAGCTAATGGGATCATTGCGTACTTATCATATAACGCCCTGAACATTACCGCTCTAATGGTCATTGCCGGAGTATGCATGGCTCTATACCGTCGCTTGAAAAATATGCAGGCAAGAGCAGAACAAAAATTCATGTATGACTTTCTTCCATTGTTCATGCTGTTATTGGTCAGCGTTACAGGATTGGCATTAACGTTCATGAATATCTTTTTGCACGGTGCAGGACAGCCAGCCATGTCGCTGATTCACCAGTGGTCCGTCATCATAACATTGATTTATCTTCCGTTCGGAAAACTTGCTCACATACCTTTCCGCCCACTGAGTGTATTTGCTAGAAACTACAGGGAGCATTATGCGGAACAATCGATGAAAGAATGCAAAGTTTGCGGTAATGAGTTTGTTTCAAAAGAACAATCAAAAGATGTCATAGAGGTTCTCGGTAAGAATGATATAGAATTTCAAACGAAGGATGGACACCATCTCGCCGAAATGTGCCTACCTTGCCGAAGAAAATACCGGATAGCCCAATTTTCCGGTTTTCCTATCCACGAGGTAAAAGTTAAGGAGGCTAACCAGAATGCAAAGGGATAAGTTTTTCAAAGATGTAGAGAATGTGTTACACCCTAATGAAACATTGGTTAAAACGCATTGTGCATATTGTGGAATGCAGTGCGGGATGAATTTAAGGGTAAATAGAGCGACAAATAAAATCATTGGGGTTGAACCACGTTATGACTGGCCCGTAACTGTTGGGAAAATGTGTCCAAAAGGGGTTACAGCTTACCAGCAGACGAACCATGATGATCGCATTTTAACACCGCTTATTCGTGATGATGCATCATTAAAGGGAACAAAGGAAGGCTTCCGAGAAGCAAGCTGGGATGAAGCATATGATTTAATCGCGAAAAAATTCAGTGAACTTCAAAAAAAATATGGAAAAGATTCATTATCCGTTTTCAGCGGCGTATCAATGACAAATGAAAAATGTTATTTAACAGGGAAATTTGCACGTGTGGCTCTTGGCACACGCTACATTGACTATAATGGCCGATTCTGCATGTCTAGTGCGGCCGGGGGATTCCTTCGTTCTTTCGGCGTAGATAGAGGTTCAACATTACCCTGGACAGATATTCATGAAACTGATTGCTTATTTCTTGCAGGAAGCAACACGGCAGAATGCCATCCAACTTCTATGTTCAGAGTCTGGAACGTTCAAGAAAGAGGCGGTTACATTATCGTGGCGGATCCCCGCGAAACGCCTGTTGCTAGAAGGGCGGATGTTCATCTTGACTTGAAACCAGGAACGGACCTTGCCCTTGCTAATGGAATCTTAAATGAATTAATTCAAAATGGTTATGCTGATGAAGAATTTATTAATAATCATACAAATGGATTTGAAGAAACAAAAGAGCTTGTAAAGGAATTTACGCCGGAATATACGAGTGAGCTTACAGGTGTTGCACCGGAAAAGATCATTCGCGCAGCAGAGATTTACGGAAGATCACCGAATGCAGTTGTCATGTTTGCCCGTGGAATTGAACAGCAGCATAAGGGCGTTGACAATGTTTCGGGATATACAAACATGGCGCTTGTAACAGGTAAGATTGGCCGTCCGAAGTCTGGTGTAGCAACATTCACTGGTCAAGGAAACGGACAGGGTGGACGCGAGCATGGTCAGAAAGCGGATTTATTGCCAGGATACCGGAAAATCACGAATCCTGAACATGTAAAAGAAGTTTGTAGCGTATGGAATATCACTCCGGAGGAAATGCCTAAGCCTGGTGTTTCGGCATATGAAATGTTTGAACTGATGGAGCAAAAAACGATTCGCGGATTGTATCTGCTATGTTCTAACCCTGCAGTATCTGCCCCTAATTTGAATTTTGTCAGAAGCGCGATGAAAAACCTGGATTTTATGCTGTGTTCTGATTTCTATCTTTCTGAATCAGCAGAGTTTGCAGATGTGATCCTGCCGTCCGTAACGTGGTCGGAAGATGAAGGAACAGTTACAAATCTTGAAGGACGCATTATTAAAATAAATAAAGCACAAGAACCAATCGGAGAATCTAAGCCCGATTGGCAAATGCAAGTAGAACTTGCGGAACGCCTTGGGAAAGGAAGATATTTTTCCCATTTGAAAACTGCAAAAGATGTGGCAGATGAATTCAGACTGGCCAGTAAAGGCGGAAATGCCGATTATTACGGCGCCACATGGGATAAGATTGACAAACAGGACGGGGTATTTTGGCCTTGTAAGGATGAAAATGACAAGGGAACGCCGCATATGTTCTTGGATAAAAAATTCTATCACGCAGACGGTAAAGCGAAAATTTGTGCACTTCCTTACCGTCCCCCTGCTGAGGAGCCAGATGAAAAATATCCGCTTCGTTTAACAACTGGACGTGTCGTTTACCACTATTTATCAGGGAACCAGACGAGAAGAATTCAGTTTCTTCGTGATATGTGTCCGGAACCTTACGTGGAAGTACATCCGGATACAGCAAAAAAATACAATATGGACCATGAGGATAAGGTCCGCCTGTATACCCGAAGAGGTGAGGCAATCTATAAAGTGAAAATTACAGAAGCAATTCGTGAAGACACTGTATTTGTTCCATACCACTTTGGGCACGAGCAATCTATCAATCTATTAACCATTGCAGCACTTGATCCAATGTCCCGTATGCCGGAATTTAAGGTCTGTGCAGCCCAAATGGAAAAAGTCGAAATAAAGAAGGTGCAATAAATGAAAAAGAGGCTCTACTTAGAACTTGAAAACTGCATAGGATGCAGGTCATGTCTAGCGGCTTGTACACAATGCGGAGGGCATGAAGAGCGGAACAGAAACTATGTATATGATGTAAACCCTCTGGTCAATCGGCAAACGATGCCTCTTATGTGCCTTCATTGCATAAATCCAGCCTGTGCAAGGAGTTGTCCGGCCCAGGCAATCCAAATCCATGAGACAGGGGCCGTATTATCAGCACTCGTTGAAAAATGTATCGGCTGCCAAAATTGTACGATTGCTTGCCCGTATGGAATACCGAAATTTGACACTGAACAAAACTTAATGTACAAATGCGATTTATGTATCGACCGGACAAAAGACAGTATCCCGCCAATGTGTGCAAGTGTTTGCCCATCCAACACACTTCAATGGTTGACAGATGAAGAAATTGAAAATAAAAGAAAACAATTTAATCTAGATAATGGAAAATGGGTGACTAGCCTTCCTTATCTTGAAAGTGAAACGAACGTTAAGGTTAATCTCCCAGGAATTTTACAGGGGATAACCAAGCTATATTAGGAGGGATTAAGATGCCGTCAGATAAAAATAATAAAATTCCCTTTAATGAAGATAATTATACTCATAATATTGAACGGAATAATGAAAGAAAGCTTGACAGGCGTGGGTTCATGAAAACAATGGTGGGTGCTGCTGGCGTATTCGCCATTTCCTCCCTCCCTTGGGGGGCGGTGGCGGCTAAAGAATTGATGGGGCTTGGGGAGAAGGAGTATCCTCACAAAAAAATTACAGATGTAAGCAAACTTGCAATTGGTGAGGCAATGAATTTTAAATTTCCAGGTGATCATGATGATGCCATTTTAATCAGATTGTCAGAAAAGAAATACGTAGCATATCAAAATGCATGCACACATCTTCGCTGCCCAGTTTTCTGGGTGAAGGAAGAGGGAGAGATGATCTGTCCTTGCCATCATGGGAAATTTGATGTTGAAACAGGTGTTCCAACAGCGGGGCCGCCAAGAAGGCCGCTGCCTGAGATTCAGGTGAAAGTGGAAAATGGGGCGGTATACGCAGTAAGGGTGAAGCGTTATGAGGCTTAAGTTTATTGGTGTAGCGTTACTTTGTGCCTTCTTGATGATGAATATTGTATTTACCCAATTCATGGTTCACCAATATTATTATGAAAATTATGTAAATGTTTTAATATTTGGGGGATTAAACATAGTGGTGTTTCCCTTAGCGTTATTTACGTATAAAAAAACAAAAAACGAAAAGGCGTGAACCAAATGAACAGTGAAACATACTTTGATTTTTGTTTTGTAAAAGAAGCATCTGGAAATTTTGCTGCTGAAATCGATAAGCTCCTTTCAGACCTATTTAAAGATGTCCGTCTTAACTGGTATTTAGATGAAAAGTCAATAGATGGGGCCGATATTGTAGTTGCAGAAGTAAAGGGAATGAGCAATTGGGAGTCTATAGTGGAAACAATTGAATTTATCGAGAATCATGCAGAAGATACATTCTGGGAATATTTGCAGGGTTTTCAAATGAATGTTTACACGGCAAAGAGAGGATGCAATACCTGTGGAACACATTAAAATAGAAGATATACAACCATTAATATCGGAAAAAGCAAGTGTAGCCATCTTAGATGATGATGGCCAGGGTAAAGCTCCTTTCGTTTCTAAAACGATTGTTAAGGTGGAGCTTTGTCCTGACAAGACACATCTACGGATATATTTTGACAACCATAATTTTTTCGCAGTCCCTTTGGCATGCAAAATGGCTAAAAACAAAAATGAGTGGTCAGCTTTTGACGAAAGCACGGGTTTACAATATGTAATTAGAAGAGAGTGTGATCAGAATGATTAGGAAAATACAGCTCCCATTACAGACTTTAAACTTAGTAGTAGGATTTATGGTGTGGGTATTAATTTCTTCTCTAATGCCTTTTATTAAAGAAGATATTGCTATACCGGAAGGTCAGCTTGCACTGGTGACAGCCGTTCCTGTTATTTTGGGATCAGTACTTCGCATCCCCCTTGGCTTTTACGCCAATCAGTTCGGGGCAAGGAAAATTTTCCTGATTAGCTTTATTTTACTATTGTTCCCTGTTTATTATATCAGTATTGCCGAATCCCTTGCCGATTTGTTGATTGGAGGACTTTTCCTTGGTATAGGAGGAGCCGTATTCTCTGTTGGAGTAACCTCTTTACCCAAGTACTATCCAAAGGAACGTCATGGCTTTGTAAACGGCATTTACGGTGCAGGGAACCTTGGAACAGCGGTATCGGCTTTTGCAGCACCCGTTGTAGCTGAAAATTTTGGTTGGTCAACAACTGTACAGCTTTATCTTGTGATATTGGCGGTCTTTATCGCAGGTAACTTTCTGTTAGGGGATAAAAAAGAGCTGAAAGTAAAAACACCGCTTTTAGAACAAGTGAAGAGTGTCTACAAAAATGAAAAACTATGGCTGCTAAGTTTATTCTACTTTATAACATTCGGTTCTTTTGTTGCATTTACTATCTATCTGCCAAATTTTCTTGTAGCGAACTTTGGATTGGATAAAGTTGACGCCGGTTTGAGGACAGCAGGCTTTATTGTTCTTGCTACCCTAATGAGACCAATTGGCGGATGGCTTGCAGATCGCTTTCATTCCCTCATTCTACTCATGTTCGTTTTCGGAGTGTATACGGTTTCAGCGATGATTTTATCCTTTGCTCCATCGATTGGCTGGTACACTTTTGGTTGTTTGAGTATTGCCCTATGTGCGGGAATGGGAAATGGTGTCATTTTTAAACTGGTGCCCATGTATTTCCAAAAGCAGGCTGGTATTGTAAATGGTATTGTTTCCGCAATGGGCGGTTTGGGAGGTTTTTTTCCACCATTAATTTTATCCTTGTTATTCAATATCACAGGACATTATGCAATCGGGTTCATGGCATTGTCAGAAGTTGCCCTTGCAAGTTTGATTTTAGTTGTCTGGATGTATTTCCAAGGCAAAATGGGGCTTGCCAAAGAAGTGATTGATCATACAATAGAAGGGATTCTTATTACCGATACCTCCGGCAAGATCATTTCTGTAAACCCTTCGTTTTGCAGTATTACGGGTTATCAGGAAAATGAAGTAATAGGGAAGAACCCTAGTATACTTAAGTCAGGTAGACAGCCTCAAACTTTTTATGAAGATTTGTGGAAATCCATTGAGATAAATGGGTTCTGGCAAGGTGAAATCTGGAATAGCCGAAAGGATGGACAGCAATACCTACAATGGCTGACCATTAGTTCGATAAAGAATGATGCAGGGGATGTCGTTCAATATGCAGGAATGTTTAGTGACATTTCAAGTCATAGAATGAAAAAGGCATAAAATGAACTGTGTACATGACAACATTGGATTTGAAGGCTGAATGGGAGTTTTCAAGAACCAGAAATTCTAATTGAATGGCCAATAATCAGCGACAATCGAAGAAGGAGGGTGGGAATGAATACTCAGCCACTCAAAAACAACCTCAGTTCTTATATCATACAAACACATGAAGAAGAAATTAAAAGAATTGCCATGGAGCTTCATGAAGGAGTGGGGCAGTCCCTTTCCAGTCTCTTTTCCGGAATGCAGCTCATTGAAACGGCAATCGAACAGCCTGCCATGAAAAGCTATGCAGGTGATCTGAATCTATTATTGGAAAAGACAATTCAAGAAATCAGGCATTTGGCTGTAGAATTGCATCCGCCTACACTTACAACTCTTGGGCTTATTTCAGCGATAAAAAGCTACATAAAATTATACACTTCAACCTACGGCCTTGAGGTTGAGCTGGAGAACCATGGGATTGAATCGCAAATCTCTGATAGAGTTAGCATTACACTTTTCAGGGTCTGCCAAGAAGCATTGGTGAATATAGCAAGGTATGCTGACACAACGAAGGCATGTATGATATTTAAATGGGAAAAAAGCAGGTTATTGATTATGATTAAAGATTCAGGGAAAGGGTTTGAGGTTGAAGCCGCTATGAATAAGTTGAGCGGGCTTGCTGCCATGTGTGAAAGAATGCATTTGATTGGCGGAAATTGTACCATTGTTTCAAAAATAGATGACGGAACTTCTATAGAGATTTCTCTGCCATTATATTAAAATGCTAAACAAGGGGTTTGCGAATTTTGCAATCCCCATTGTTGTTTCATATTCATTTATAACGATAGAAATACGAACAAAGCTAAGGGGGAGCTGCTTTGATAAAAATTTTGCTTTGCGATGATCACGCCGTTGTAAGGATGGGCTTAAAGATGCTATTAAACAATCATGCGGATATGGAAGTGATAGGGGAAGCTTCAGACGGGAACGAGGGAATACAACGAGCACTAGAGCTTCAGCCTAATGTGATAGTCATGGATTTAAGCATGCCTCATGGGAAAGATGGCTTATCGGCGACTTCCGAACTAAAAAAACTAATGCCTGAGGTAGCCATATTAATACTTACCATGCATGATGATGATGAATATTTGTTCAGAACCATTCAAGCGGGGGCTTCAGGCTGTATTTTAAAAAGCGCACCCCATGAAGAATTATTGGTAGCCATCCGATCTTTAGCGAACGGAAATGCTTACCTTCATCCATCTGCAACAAAAAGGGTAATGGAAGAATACTTAGGCAGTGTGAAGCAGGGGGCCGCTGATTCTTTCAATCTGTTGTCTGACCGGGAAAAAGAGGTACTGACCTTGATAGCGAAAGGGTTTTCCAATAAAGAGATTGCCGGACAGCTTGTCATAAGCGTGAAAACGGTTGAAAGCCATAAAGGAAACCTAATGGAAAAGCTCAAGATGAAAACAAGGCATGAACTTGTTGCATTCGCTTTAAAAAAGGGGTTATTAGGGTATGGAATTTAGCGGGGGCAGTAAATCGAAAGAGGGTCAAACGTTTAAAGAAGCGTGTGAACATGCATTAGAAGAAATGAACTGTGACTTTGTAGGCCTTGCTTTACAAAACAGTAAAGGTCCTGACATAAGCTGGCATTATGCCGCCGGAAACAGCAATGATAAATACAAAAGGATAACTGTTCGATATGGAAAAGGAATAGCAGGTAAGGTCATATCAACGGGGAGGCCGATGAAAATCGAGGGCTTTCCAAATAATATTCACGGCAAAGCCTTGGAATATCCCATCATGCTTGCGGAAAATCTCAATTGTGCCTTCGCAGTTCCCATTCATTTTAAAGGTGTTCCAAAAGGGGTATTATTAGTAGGTAAACGAACGGATCAGCCTATTTCTGAAAGTGACCAGCATACGATCCTTGATGCAGCGAAAAAATTGGAAAAGGAAATGAACAGCTCGATTTAACATGGCAACAAGGAGGATTATGTATGGACTTGAATAAACATTTGGAAATGAATAAAGGGATTACTCCTGGATCTAGCGATGCGACAATCCTTGTCAATGAATCAGGAGTCATCTCTTTTGCGAATCAACAAGTATATGAAAGCTTTGGTTATGAACAACATGAATTGAATGGGGAAAATCTCCTGAATCTTATACCAGGGGTAAACCTTCAGTCAAGTGGGGAAGGGGAAATTATCCACCATTTTGGAATTCACCGGGATGGTCATGCTTTTTCGCTATTTTTCAGGGTGAACTCCTTTCAGCTTGCGAATGAGCTCTATTCTTTAATCGTGGTCCATAAAGTGAAAGACCAATCACGGATTAACCAGCAGCAATCCTATCCGATAAATGAGCTGGTTGATTTAAGTTACGCACTTGATGAATCAACAATTGTTGCATTTACGGATGAAAAGGGCATGATAATATACTTGAATAAGAAATTTTGTGAGGTATCCAAATATTCAGCAGCAGAGCTTATTGGGAAGGACCACCGAATTATCAATTCAGGTTTTCATTCAAAGCGATTTATGCAAGATCTTTGGCGTACAATTTCATCAGGAAGAGTATGGCGGGGTGAAATTAAGAACAAAGCGAAGGATGGAACTTATTATTGGGTGGATACCACAATTGTCCCTTTCTTAAATGAAAACGGGAACCCTTATAAATACCTGGCAATCCGGAAGGAAATCACCGAATATAAACGAGTTTTGGAGGAATTAGGGAAATCCGTTAATAAAATGGCCGATTTTCAATTTGCTTTGGATTCTTCCTCAATTGTGGCAATAACCGATCAAAGAGGGACGATCAAATATGTCAATGATCAATTTTGCTGGATTTCAAAGTTTTCCAAAGAAGAGCTGATCGGACAGGATCATCGAATTATTAACTCGGGATTTCATTCGAGAGAGTTTTTCAACAATCTTTGGAAAACAATATCAGCAGGGGAAGTATGGAAAGGCGAGATTAAAAATAAGACCAAGGATGGAACTTACTATTGGGTGGATACGACAATCGTTCCATTTCTTGATGAGTTCAATAAACCTTACCAGTATTTAGCGATTCGTCATGAAGTGACCCAGCGCAAGCTTGCAGAAGAAGAGATTCAGAAAATGACCGGGAAAATCATTGATGTGCAGGAAGAAGAAAGAAAACGCATTTCCCGGGAGCTTCATGATGATATCGGACAAAACTTATACAGCCACCTCATAACGATTAACAGGCTGCAGACAGAAATGGACCATCCCCTGTTAGATCAGATGCAGGATGAAACGACCGAAATTATCGAAGCACTCCGGCATCTATCCTGGGAATTAAGGCCATCCGTACTTGATGATCTTGGTCTGTTCCCTGCGATCCGCTCTTTATTAGTGCAATTCTCAGAGCATCATCATATAAAGGTCCATTTTGACTGCTATTTGAATTGTCGTATGAATACAAACAAAGAAATTACCATTTACCGTATTATTCAAGAAGCATTAACAAACATAAGGAAATATGCTCAAACCGAAGATGCTACAGTGACGATCCGGGAAATAGAGGAAGAAGTTCGTGTGGAAATAGAAGATAAAGGAAAGGGCTTTGATATAGAAAAAGTTACCCGCGGAGTAGGCTTATTCAGTATGGAGGAAAGAGCCAGAGCTTCCGGCGGAAACCTTATTCTTCATTCTGGTGAAGGGAAAGGGACAAAAGTAATATTGAAAATGCCTTTATAGTGAATTGGTTTTCGTAATGATGAAGAAATTAATCCTCTTAATATGAAAACTCGCAGGGTGTTAAAATGATTCGATCACGATCAAAATAAAGAAGGAAATGAGAATACAGTCAGAGCATTTACGAAAAAACAATGAATACGGTTATATTGCATTACATCCTTTCTTTCATGTTTTATAATAGAATGATAGTTAAGGAAAACATGTATCATGAAAGGAGACAATGTATGCAGGCACATAACAAAACCGTCGTGAAATCCATGCAAATCCTAACCCTTTTCATAAATCATCCGAAACTGACATTTAATGAAATGATGGAACTTTCTAATTTGCCGAAAACGTCGTTACACCGAATGGTGGGATCATTGGAGGAAATGGGGTTTTTAACAAAAGACGATGATGGCCATTATTCACTTGGACTGATATTCCTGCAGTTTGGCCAACTGGTAGGGGAGCGTTTGGATATTAGGTCTATCGCCTATCCCATCATGAAAGACCTTCGGGATGATGTTGAAGAAGCAGTGAATTTAATTGTGAGGGATAAGGATGAAGCGATGTATATTGAAAAGGTGGACACCCTGCATCCTGTTCGCCTATATACATCCATTGGAAGACGTTCGCCATTGTACGCTGGCGATTCTCGAATCATCTTAGCATATTTGCCAGAAGAAGAGCGGGAAAATTATTTGGGAAGCGTTCAATTAAACCAAATTGCCATTGGAACGATAACGGATAAAACTAAACTCCGTCATGCTTTGGATGAAGCGAGATTGGATGGTTACACGATAACTTCATCTGAACTTGAGGATTATACAAAAGCGGTGAGTGCACCGATACTCAATGGTAAAGGTCAAATAGTAGCCGGTATTAGTGTGGCTGGGATTGAAGCAAGATTTCAGGAAGATCGCTTGCCTGAATTGATTGACAAAGTAACGAAAGCCGCCAAGGCCATTTCCGTGAAACTGGGTTCTCAAACACATTAATGAAAATGGAAAAATCATGTCATTTTCGGAATATATTTTCCTAAAATAAGATATGTACATAAGATAGTGGATTCTATATGTAGGAAACAGAACCGCCGCATATGGTGGTTTTTTGGCATGTTGGTATGCAATGCAATACTATCTGGCCAGGACGAAAAGGTGAACCATATGGGGGTTCACCTTTTCTAATAAAGTAAGACTTAGGCAAGATTTTTGGTTAGCCATTAAATATGCACAAAGTCAGATTGATTTATATTTCTCGGCACCCCGATGTCAGCCATTGTAAGTAAACCTGGTTTACGGAGGGCATCAATTTGCTTAGCGGTATTGATAATCATCGCAGCGGTTGCGGTATCTCCAAAAATTCCGTTGGGAACAATCAACCTTTGGGTTTCGTTCCCATCAATAACAATTTCATCTTCTTGTTTAATACCTGCAGACATCGTTAAATCCAAGGAAATTTCCTTTCCGTCCACGGTCTTGCCCGTTGAGATTTGATGAAGCCCATTAACATCCCCTGGTTTTATAGTGGTTAGCGGAACGGTCATATTTTCGCTTGCAATCGTTGGTTCAATGGTATTGATAACACTTGAAAGTTCCCAATTCAGCCCATAAGCGATTAACCTAACAGACTCCTCAAGTCCTACATGCCCAATTTTATTCCGTTCAGCTAAAAATTCAAACTCTTCTCTGGTCAGCCCGATTCCGACCTTTTTTTGTAAGGGGAGGCGCCTTTTCGAAACATCAACTTTGCGATTGACCCTGATTTGGTTAACCGTGGTCAATACTGTTGTAAAAGAAATGGCCATAGTATCCATGATGTAACCTGGATTGATTCCGGTCCCAATGACACTAAGGCCTTTTGCTTTGGCATAATCATCTATTTCCTTTGAAAGTAAAGGGTAGCGATGCCAAGGGAAGGAAAGCTGTTCACAGGTGGAAACCACTGAAAAGCCGTGATCTAGAAGCTCCTTGATCTGGGGCCAAACTTGTTGTGCGTTGGAACCGGTTGCATGTAGGGCAATAGGATGGTCAGATTCATTATTTACTTCCTGTATATGGGAGACTACATACTTGTTCGTTTCCTTTTCATTTATTAGTAAGCCAATATCCTTTCCTGCCTTTTCGGGATCAATATCGACAACACCGATAATCGATTGAGGATTCGTTTGATAAGCACTGCGTAGAATTTCAATTCCGATGGGACCCAGCCCGAATACTGCGAATTCAGAAATTTGCATAGTCATTCATCTCTCATCCTTTCAAATAACTTATAACAAAATGCTAACATCGAGTGATAAATAATAAAAATAGTTAATTTTTATATATGTATAAAGAATCGTTATAAAAGGATATACGGCAATGAATGAGGTGATATTGTGGAGAATCATACTTCAATTTTGAGGATACCCATCGCAGAGGTTGTGGAATTGCGGTTGACGAATCATATGCTTTATTCACCTCGAGCGGCAGCAGCATATGCTGTGGTGTTGGACAGGAATCCAAGGTTACCCCTTTGGAGAAAAAGCCATACTGTTCCCAGTTAAAACCTTTTGCTTAAACGGACAACTAGGTAGATCTTCAGTCCGTAGCATCCCTAGATTTTGGGCATGATGGACATTTTCTCGCTTCGGTTAATGAAGTTTTTAAAAAAATTATTGAGTTGCTTACCTAAGGATCGGTTAAGGTGTTGTTTCGATGAAAACAACACCTAATTTAGTTTTTTGTATATAAAACTACTTTTTCTGTAGAAAAATATTAATCTGAATATTATTGACTATTATGAAAATTCAATATAACATTAAATATCGGTAACGCTGTTTTTTATATAAAACAATAGTTGCTGTTATTTTTTGAAAGGGGGAGTTGATGAAGTTTGATAGGATGGTAGACATTTTCTTTATCGAAATCATGAAAGCGCATTCAAAAGAGCCTATTATAAGGGGGAAATAACATGTTACAAGGTCAAAAAAGATGGTTGTACATTGCGATTCCTATTTTTTTCTTCTGGTTTTTCGGCCAGATTGATAAAGTAGGTATCTCTGTTATCCAAACCGATCCCGGATTCTTAAGTGATCTTGGTTTAACTGGCCCGGATAAAAATGCGAAAATTGGCTTGATCTCCTTTATATTCATGATTTCATACTCCTGTTCGAACATTTTTTGGGGAGTTATTATCGACAAGTTAGGGGCAAGGAAAACAGCAGTTTTAGGTTTACTGGTATGGACAGCGACAATGGTCATGGGAGGGCTGTCCACTTCATACGAAATGTTCTTAATTAGTAGGGTCATCCTCGGAATTGGGGAAGGTATGATGATCCCGATATCGGGTAAATTCATCTCGAATTGGTTTAATAAACGAGAGCTTGGAAGGGCACAGTCATTCTGGATTACTGGAAACTACCTTGGCCCGGCAATTGGTACCGTTATGCTCATTCTAATTATTTCAACGTTTCATTGGCAGGCCGCGTTCTTTGCTCTCGCCGCCTTTAACTTGTTTATAAATATTCCAATGTTCCTGTTTTTGACTCGTAATACGCCAGAAGAACATCCACGCATGAGTAAAGAAGAAGTCTCCTATATTCGCCAAAAAGACGAAGCGGATGTTGTTCAGTCGAAGCAATTCTTCGCAAAGGATTATCGTTATTGGATTGTTTGGTTCGGCAATTTGATGTCGTCCTTTCTTTTCTTTGGAATCAGTATTTGGCTGCCTACATATCTTGTTGAGGCCAAAGGCTTTGAAAGGGAAGCAATGACTGGCATTACTTCATTATCGTGGCTATTCGCGCTTGGATTTGTCCTGGCTGGCGGATTTCTTGCGGACAAAACGAAGCGCCCGAGTTTGCTTGCGACGATTCTGTTCATACTGACAGCTGTATTTTTGACAATCGCTGTCATTGCACCAAATCCTATTTTTGCCGGCGTTTCCATGGGGCTCGCAATGGGAACTCAGGGTGGAATGTTCCATCTAACCAATTTCTTCATCATCAAATTTTCAACACCTGAAACAGCGGGCCGCGCAGCCGGTTTAATGGGGTTCACAAATATTATGGGTGGATTTTCAAGCTATATTATGGGGTGGAGCCGCGATTTGTCCGGCGGTGATTTTGGTCCCTCCATTGCCATGCTGATCGTAGCAGCCATTCTCGGGTTTGTGGCGTACTTGTTTATGATTAAACAAGAAGTTACCGAATATCACCTAAGTAATGCTACAGGAAACAAACTAACTTTATAAAGAGCAAAATGTTAATATAATACTTTTTTTTAGTAGGTTTCTCAGTAAGAAGGGGAGCTAGATTCTTACTGAGAAACCACAAAAAAATCTTGAATGCTCATTGACGAGTACATAGGAATAAGAATAACCACGGATTGATAGAGAACAAGCAATATTTTCCCGAACGATGGCTTCAGTTTTTTTCAGCTTACATTGACAATAAAGCGATTACATTTTAGAATTGTTTATATATAAAAACGATGTTTTTTATATAAAACAAAATATAGTCATTATGAAAAATATGTACTTGCTTACATGACCGTATGCTTGAATGGATCTTAGGATAACCGTTCATCACGTTTGAAAGATAACAGAAGGGGTGGAGACAATGGGCATGGCCTTAAAAGATAAAGTCGTATTGATTACAGGGGGAGCTTCTGGAATAGGGGAAGCTGTCACACGCCGTTTTATACAAGAAGGAGCAAAAGTGAGCATTATCGGCCGCTCCATAGACACGTTAGCGAAAATGAAAGAAGAATTTGGTGAAAATATCCTTACTTATCAGGGAGATGTAAGCAAATACGAAGACAATGAGCAAGCGGTCCAAGCTACTGTTAAGCAATTCGGAAAGTTAGATGTTTTCGTTGCGAATGCCGGCGTGTTCGATGGATTTGCCAAATTTGCCGATGTGACTCCTGAGGCGCTTTCCGAAGCGTATGATTTCCTTCTTAACATTAACGTAAAAGGCTCTTTTTTCGGGGCTAAAGCCGCTCTTGAAGAACTGAAAAAAACAAATGGCAATATTATTTTTACCGTATCCGGTGCAAGTTTTTATCCAGATGGCGGCGGTGTTTGGTACACAGCGAGCAAACACGCCCAAATTGGATTGATGCGCCAGCTTGCGTTCGAACTATCTCCTTCCATCCGGGTAAATGCGGTAGCCCCAGGGGGGACATTGACAGCACTCACGGTGATTCCACCGCTGCGCCCATTTGTGAAAATCGTCGATAATGATACGAAAGCAAGCAGCATTAAAAAACGGAATATTCTTCAACTTGCCCAGATGCCGGAAGATCACGTTGCGGCGTATGTACTGTTAGCTTCTGACGAATCACGCGCGATCACCGGTGAAATCATTTCCAGCGACGGCGGATTGTCAGTTCGAGGACTTGGCTAAGCTGGAACAATTTTTGAATACTGTTTAAGTTAAGTTGTAAGACGGGAACGGATGTCGATTTTCCTGCTTTCTTCAGGAAGGGAAGCACTTTCTTAATCAAGTCAAAACGAAAGCTTTTTCCAGGCGAATATTAATTTAGTAAATCAATTGCTAGTTTAAGAAAATATATTTCAAGACATTACAGCTTTCCTAAACTGTATTGTTCAAAGTTATGCCAAAAACAAATAAGGGGGGACTGATATTATGCCGTACGTAAAAGTAGAAGATTTAAGTATACATTATGAAATAGAAGGTAATGGAGAACCTTTAGTTTTATTACATGGTATGAGCAATAATTCACAGTCATGGAAGGAACAGGTCCAGGGATTAAAGGAGCATTATACAGTAATTGCATGGGATGCCCCGGGTTATGGGGAAAGTTCAGATCCAGCAGAAGAATTTAGAAATTTTAAAGAGTTTGCGCGTATTCTGAACGGCATGATGGATCAGCTAAAGTTGGAAAAAATCCATCTGCTCGGCCATTCAATGGGAGCGGCAATTGCGATAGAATACTGTTGCCTGTACCCTGATAAGATTAATAAATTAATATTGGCCGATTCGACAAGAGGGGCTGCTGCTCTAACCCCGGAAGAGAACGAGACGAAATTGAAAAATCGATTATTTTCAATTGGAAACCTTTCTACTGAGGAGATAGCGGAAAAGAGGATACAAGCACTTCTTTCCCCCCATGCTTCGGAAAAAGTCCATACACGAGTAAAAGAGATTATGACACAGATAAGACCAGCAGGATATCGTTCGGTAGCATATTCACTTTATCATCTAAATCAAATGGAATCGTTATCTCATATAGATGTTCCTGTTCTTGTAATTTGTGGCGAGTTGGATACTGTAACTCCTATAAAGGAGTCGGAAGCAATTCATGAAGAGTTAATAAACTCCCGTCTAGTGATAATTCCAGAAGGCGGTCATCTTTGTTATCAGGAGAATCCTGGAAAGTTTAATTCGAGCATTTTGGAATTTTTGAACGATATTGAGTAAGGAAAAACGAATTCGATTGCTTAAGGCTTCTATAAATGCCTTAGTAAAAAGTAGGGTTTAGATTATAGAGAGGAAGAGATAGAAAAATGGCTAATTATACAATCGTGGATAAAGAAACTTGTATTGCTTGCGGAGCTTGTGGTGCTTCAGCTCCGGATATTTATGATTACGATGAAGAAGGTATTGCGTTTGTCATATTGGATAATAATGTTGGGGCAGCGATCATACCTGAAGAACTCGAGGAAGATTTGATAGATGCTTCAGAAGGATGTCCAACCGATTCTATAAAAGTGGCTCAAGTATCCTTTGATGGTAACCCTAATAAATTTGAATAATATTTATAGATAAAATCAATGAGCGCGTGTGTATAGATTATAGATTTATAGATTTTAAAACTAGGGAAATTGACGTCACTAGTTTGTCTTATGAAAAGGTGGATAGTTATCCGATCTTATCCATCATTAGGAGGGGAAAAGGAAGAATTACTTGTGGAAACATTACAAGTCAATCCCTTACCACCTGTAGATCACGTTCAGTATGAACAACCAACCTAGAAAAATCAAGGAGTGATTACATTGACAGAAGATAAGAAGATCTATGACATAACAATTATTGGCGGCGGCCCAGTTGGCTTGTTTACAGCGTTCTATGGCGGAATGAGGCAAGCAAAGGTAAAAATCCTAGAAAGTCTTCCTCAATTGGGAGGACAGCTTTCGGCTCTTTATCCCGAAAAATTCATTTATGATATAGCTGGATTTCCAAAAGTAAGGGCGCAGGAATTGATAGAGAATTTAAAAGAACAAATGAAAGTATTCGAACCAACCATTTGTCTTGAAGAAGCGGTTGAACAGATGGAAAAGCAAGCAGACGGAACATTTAAGATCACCACAAACCTCGATACTCATTTTTCTAAATCAGTTATCATTACTGCTGGAAATGGAGCCTTTCAACCCCGTAAACTGGAATTGGAAGATTCAGCACAGTTCGAAAATAAGAATTTGCATTATTTCGTGAATGATATGAACCGATTTAAAGGAAGAAAAGTGGCGATTCTAGGCGGTGGGGATTCTGCTGTTGATTGGGCCCTTATGTTAGAGCCGATTGCTGAAAAGGTAACATTGATACACAGAAGAGATAAATTCCGTGCCCATGAACATAGTGTAGAAAAATTAGTGAATTCCTCTGTTGAGGTCAAAACACCTTTTATTCCCTCCGAACTGGTTGGAGCAGATCAAATTACTCAAATTGTTTTAGAACATACAAAGACTCAACAAAAAGAAGTGGTTGACGTAGATGATTTAATTATTAATTACGGCTTTGTCTCTTCTCTTGGAGCGATTAAAGAATGGGGTCTAAACATCAATAAAAATGCAATTATCGTTAATTCCAAACAAGAAACGAACATTTCAGGCATTTACGCGGCCGGGGATATTTGTACGTATGATGGAAAGGTTAAATTAATTGCTTCCGGATTTGGAGAGGGTCCTACGGCAGTTAATAATGCCAAAGCCTATATTGATCCAATGGCGAAAGTTCAGCCGTTGCATAGTACTTCCTTATTTGGTTGATATATTTGGCAACAAGACTTTTCTGAAGAAATGAATGAAAAAGCACGTAGCGAGACTCCAAAATAAAAAGTGATGGATAGGGGTCTCGATAGTCCTGATTTTAATGGAGATGAAACTTAAAGCAGATATCGAGGCTTTACAGGTTTTGTTGCCTAATGAACTAACAGGTTTGATAGTTCAGCAAAGGAGACAGGATAAGATGACTGAAAAATAAAAGTCGAATTCCTTCACGGTTAGGAATTCGACTTTTTGGTTAGTTTAAGTAACGCCCCTATAGCGATTCTTCACAATATGAATCTATGTAAGTAAAAGATTGAAATGAGCGTGCTTGTTTATGGTGAATAATAGTTTGCTTTTTAACAAAATCCCCGGTTATTCTGCCACGACATGTGGCCTGTTCGGCTTTACCTTTGGTGAAATAAGATCCCATTGCCCCTATGATGGCAAGAATAATTGATTGCTGAATCGATCGGGACAACAAAATATTCAAAATGGCAAGTAGTATGCTTTTTTACCATTGCAATGGATATGATTAAACTAGAATGGATTTCTGGGAAATACCGACCAATTAAAGATAGGTGATACCTAATACGAAATCTTAAACAATACGGTTCGTAATTTTTCGATAACGGGTATCTAATCTAAACTAATTCAAATGTTCCTTTTATCAACGGAACACCCTTTTCTACCATAACTTGTCCTCTTGCCATTACAGTGCTAATTGCCAAAGTTTCCTTTTGCAATAGTACGATATCTGCATCCTTCCCGGTTTGGATACTGCCCTTGTTTGATAGTTTCAGCACTTGTGCGGGATTCGTGGTGATGACCTTCAGTGCCGTTTCAAGGGGGATTCCTTCTTCTAAAACTGAATCACGCACTTCCTGATATAGCGAAGATACTTTTCCCACTTGAAGGCCTGCATACTCCCCATGGCTGTTGAAAAACGGAAGGCTGGCCTGTCCGTCAGAAGAGAAGGTTATGTGTCCGACTGGTATCCCTTCTTCAAGCATCATCCGCAAGGCAATGCTGCACTTCACTTCGCCTTCATCCAGAAACTGAGGAATGGTGCTTGTTGTAAAGTCTACGTACCCGCCGCGCTTAGCGTAATCAATTCCCGCCTTGAATAATTCTTCATTTCGGTTGATATGTGTCGGATGGAGCTGCCGAATCGGAATGTTGGTTTTATCAGCAATTGCATGTAACAATGAGAGCTCGCCATCTCCGTCTCCTACATGAACTTCTAAAATACCTGCTTTTCCTGAGAGAATACCGCCGTTGCGTGCCGCTGCGGCGATTTTGGTCAACTCTTCAAAAGTGGGTTCCGATGATCTATGGTCGGAGATGGCAATCTCCCCGACACCGATGATTTTGTCGATGAAAATAAGGTCATCTTCGATTTTTCCTGTCAATGTTTTTACTGGCACTTGGTAGGAACCTGTATGAATGAAGCAGGAAATACCCTCTTCTTCAAGCGCCCGGGCCTTGGCAAGCAGGCTTTCCATTCTACGAGTAGTTCCGTCCGTACCGAGCAAGCCGACCAGGGTTGTAATACCGGAAGTCGTAATATCCGTAAGCATCAGCTCGGGGGTGCGGGTTTTGAATCCGCCCTCACCGCCTCCGCCAATAATATGAACATGTGAATCTATGAAACCTGGAACAACTAAAAGATTGGTAGCATCAATGATATGAATAGGAGCAAAGTTGTCAGGAATCTCGATTCTGTCATCGATGAATGCAATTTTATCATTAGTGATCAAAACGTCTTTCCGTCCTAAGTAATTGGGTGAGTATATCTCGCCATTTTTGATTAAAGTTAGCAATGCGTTTCTCCTCCTGTAATTAATTCGTGATTTTTATCAGAATGGACCATATCCGATGAAGTGAGCCATGATGACGGCTATTAATCCGATGAGATATTGAATGAGTACCAGGGGCAGGATCCATTTCGCCCATTTTGTCCAAGGTATGCCTGCAATTGCCAAGCTCGCCATCAAGGTGGTAGCGGTCGGGAAAATCATATTTCCAATTCCGTCCGCAAAAGAGAAAGACAACACTGCAGTTTGACGTGTAATATCCAATAAGTCAGCGAGCGGGACCATAATTGGCATGGTCAACATCGCATGACCGGTTCCGGAAGCTAGAATAAAATGAATGAGAGTTTGGAAGCTGTACATGCCGGCAACGCTTAAATAGGCCGGAATATGCTGAATAGCTTCAGATATTTGATGGAGCATAGGGTCGACGATATGTCCCTCATTCAATACAACAAGAATGGCGCGTGATACGCCAATAATTAAAGCACCGCCCAGCAAGGCTGCAGATCCATTGGTAAAGGAGCTGACGATGTGATCCGCAGACAATTTTCCGATGATTCCAATGACAATTGTCAATATAATGAATAAGGCAGCGATTTCTGTCATGTACCATTGGAACTTGATGACTCCAAACGCCAAGACGATATAGTTAATTAAGAAACTGCCTAAGATGAACTTATGTCTCGCTGTTAACTTCACGCTTGATTGCAGCAGTTTTTTCGATTCTTCTTTTGTATATTTTCCATAGATTCCGATGGAAGGATTTTTCTTTACCTTCATTGCGTAACGATGGATATAAAGCACGGAAACAAGGTAGACGATAAAAAATAAAATAAGGCGCAACCCTATTCCTGAGAACATCGGCAATTCAGCAATTCCTTGCGCAAGTCCTACTGTGAATGGATTCATGATGGCAGTCGTGAACCCGGACAATGCCCCAACAATGACGATGGCTGTTCCTGTAATTGTATCGAATCCTAGAGCCAGCGCCAGCGGAATGATAAGAGGAAGATATGCTAGTGTTTCTTCCGCCATTCCCATTAAGGAGCCGCCTGCAGCAAAAAACAACATCACGACAGGAATTAATAGCTTTTCACGTGTCGCCAACTTCCGAGCCATAGTGGCGATAAGCACATCAACCGTCCCTGTTGCTCTTAAAACACCGAAAAACCCTCCAATAATCAACAAGAAAAAGATGATATTACCGGCTTCAACCATTCCTGTGTGAATAGCTTTTATCATATCGAACAATTCCACTGGTGCAGATTCTATCCATTTAAAAGAAGTGGCGTCAACAGTTGTCCGTCCATCTGCTTCGATCCGTGTATATTCCCCGGCCGGCAAAATGTAAGTAAATAGGGTTGCTATTGCGAGAATGCAGAGCAGCAATACAAAAACATTGATTTTTCTCTCTTTTTCCCCCGCTGTTTCCAGCAAAACAGCTTTCTCTTCTAATCGGCTCATAAGTGTCTCTCCTTTGTATTTAAAATGAGTGCATGGAACTAATATGCTTACAAAATATTGCCGGCCTTTCGCCTATCTTCCGTTTTTCTAGTATTCTGCTGTTTCCCTCCTTTTCAAAACCTTTGACACGTCAACTGACGTCCATGTCAATATAGATAAATGCAAAAACTGTGCCAATATGGGGTAATTGATTTTTATGAAAACTTAATGGTTGAATTGAAGTTTTAGGTCTTTATTGGTTCTTTTTGGTGATATAATAGTACCAATTAAAGACAGGTAGGTGTTTTTTATGTCAAAATCCTCACTTACACTTATAGCGGGAAGCTCAAAAACAAAGGAAGCCTTGCAGGAGCAACTGGAACAATTGCTTGGAGACTATGTGCATGTCAAAAGCCATTCTACCGATGAGGGAATACCTCGTTCTCTGGGAGACGGAATTATCTTGTATTCATCAGATGCCGCTTATGATAAGAAAGAGGGAAGATATAGTGTAAATCCTGAGAAAGTAATCGTGGGAAAGAGAACGGTTAATCATGAATACATCGACAAGCTATTAAGAATACCAGCGGGTTCGGCCGTTCTTTTGGTGAATGATGATGACGATGCAACTATAAACCTTATTGAATCCTTATATCAGCTTGGTGTCGATCATGTTCAATTTATCCCTTTCAAAAAGGGGATATTATTTTATGAGAATGTCCAAATAGCCGTTTCACCAGGAGAAACTCACCTATGTCCCTCTTACATAAAAGAAGTAATCGATATAGGTGTGCGCCTCTTCGATATAACAACAATTTTGGACGTTGTAGAATACTGTGGTTTACACAAGGATATATCCTCGAAGATTTCAGAAAGGTATATTAGCAATATCATTGAATTACAACGTAAGCTGTTATATGCAGAGCGTGATGCCAAGCAGATGAGCGATCATATCCAAAATGTGTTGGGGACTGTGGATGACGGCATATTGGTCGTTAACGAGGAAGGGCTGATAACGGTATTCAATAACCAGCTTGCAGCATTATTCCATGTTGATGCAAAAGATGTGGTTAATCAGTATCTGGAGCATGTATTGAAGCGCCGGGATATTATCGATTTCATCATGGAAAGTAATGATGAAAACAAGTTCTTCAACATAGACGGTGTGGATGTCGTAATTTTCCGATTGCAAATGATGAAGGAAAATACAATCGTCGCAACCTTCAAAAGCGTGCATCAAGCCTTCGAAATAGAAAAGACTGCACAAAGAGAAATGCGCAATCAAGGCTTTTATTCAAAATACCGCTTTGAAGATATTATCGGCGAGAATGAAGTAATGAAAGAGCGTAAGCAGATTGCCAAGAAGCTTGCCTTGTCTGAGCATCCGATTTTGATCCAGGGAGAGACAGGAACAGGAAAAGAGCTGTTTGCCCATGCGATTCATGAGCATTCATTGAGAAAGAATGGGCCGTTTCTAGCGGTCAACTGTAGCGCTTTAACAGAAACTTTACTTGAAAGTGAATTGTTTGGTTACGAAGAAGGGGCATTTACAGGAGCACAAAGGGGAGGCAGGAAAGGACTGTTTGAAATGGCGGATAATGGGACTATCTTTTTAGATGAAATTGGTGACATTAGTCTCACCGTTCAATCCCATCTGCTTCGCGTGCTTCAGGAGGGTGAAATCCGCAGAATTGGCGGCAAGAGAATCATTCCCATAAATGTTAGGGTGATCACCGCGACGAATAAAAATCTTCATGATAAGATGCGGGACGGTTCATTCAGAACAGACTTGTTTTACCGTTTGAATGTACTCAATCTTTACATACCGTCACTTAAAGAGAGAAGAGCGGATATTCCACTTTTGATAAAGCATCTCATCACAAAAAGCGGGAAGTGGGTAAAAGTAGAGCAAGACGTTCTGGAGTATTTCATGCAATACGAATGGCCCGGCAACATAAGGGAACTTAAAAGCACGATTGATTATATGCTGACGGTTTGTGAGGGGAGTGTCGTGACGAAGAGTGATCTTCCGTTCATGCACGGGCATGCGGAAGACGGTGTTACGGCAGATTATCCCGTATGTGAAAGTATGCTGGAAATTCAGGAGCGCACTTTCATCTTGGAAGTAATCAAGCAATACAACGATAAAGGAAAAGCGGCAAGCAGAGAACTGATTTCTGGTCAGAGTCAAGGATCGGGCTTTGTTTTGTCCCCTCAGCAAATCCGTCGCCGCCTGGATATTTTGGAAACCGAAGGATTCGTCGTCAAAGGCAGAGGAAGGGCCGGCACTAAGATTACTGCAGAGGGTATGGAGTATTTATATTTTCTTAAGTCAAAGCAGGCTATGCCTGGATATAATTAGTCACTAAGATTACCGTGTCATGCAATATTAC
Organism: Peribacillus simplex; assembly: GCF_900156045.1. Lineage (GTDB taxonomy): Bacteria > Bacillota > Bacilli > Bacillales > DSM-1321 > Peribacillus > Peribacillus simplex_D. The sequence continues at coordinate 588,894 of NZ_FTMX01000004.1, forward strand.
AACAGTGGAAATGGCAGTGTTGTTGTCATGGGGGACGGTTCGCAATCTTTTGATGTAGAGGAAGTCCATAACATCATGAAACAGTACCTCAGCCGACCCTATGTATGGGGAGGCAGGACACCAGCAGTAGGAGGATTTGACTGCAGTGGGCTGCTGGAATATGCCTTTGCACAGGTAGGCATGGATATATGTACGGGACAGCTCAATCGCAGTACAACAAAACAAAGCCGGTTTCTGAAGACAAAATAAAACTGGATGACCTCATTTTTTTCTCCACCTATAAGCCAAGGGGCTTCGCACGTTGGCATGTATGTGGGGAACGGTCAATTTATCAATGCCAATAGCAGTGGTGGTACTTCTTATTCGTCCGTTGAAGAATGGAAAAACTTATATCCCTTCCTAGGTTTTTAGACGGATCTAGAAATGAGGGTGCAGGGCATGGAGCCAACCCAAAAGAAAAATCCATTATGCTTAATGATGGTATTGGTCGCTGCTGCTTTGGTTATGTACATTTTCGGTTTGCGGTCACAGCTGCAAGAAGTTAGAGCCAACCAGGGGAACTATGAAGAACAGATTCAATCCCTATTCTCTACTCAAAACACGGATGCCTTAAAGATGAATCGTGAGTTTCTCGAAAGCTTTTTCACCTATCAAACCACTGCCGAACGATATAAAAAGGTTGAACCATTCATGACTGATCAAGGATTCAAAGCGACCCACCCTTCCGGAACAGAACTTCCGGATTCGGAAGTTCTGTGAAGTCGTCCATGATGGACCTGAGGCCATTTGAATATCAGACCTCTAAAACGGAAGCTGAATTTTTAATGAAATAAAACTTAAGACTGAATTTAATCATGTGGCTGCAACCGACACGGTTATCGTTAAAACTTCGCTCATTTTTGTGAAAGAGCAAGGCTGGAAGGTTGATGATGTTGAGTTCATTGGTCAATTAACTGGACGTGAAAAATAATTCATAAGGGACTTTTTTATATTCGGACCCTTTATATGATTGCGACGTTCAATCCATACCATATATTATCCTTTTCTTCGGAGTATGATTGGCAACAAAAATACCGATTAAAATAATCGTTGCACCAATATATTCTTGCATGACCATCTTTTCACCAAGAAATAGAAAGGCAAAAATTGCTGCGGTAATTGGTTCTAACGAAAAGATAAAGCCAGTATTTTCAGGTGTAGTGTAGTTTTGCGCTATTGATTGAACGACAAATCCAAAAGCAGAGCAAATGATTGCTAAACTGACAATGGCTGCCCAACTGACAGCACCTATCGGCCATGAAAATGGCTCAAAAAGTAATGATGCAATTAGCCCCAGTATCCCCGTAAACCCAAGCTGAAAAATTCCAAGCTGAAAGGCATCAACAGTTCGTGCAAAATAATTATTTGCTACAATATGGATGGCATATAAGAAGGCTGTTAATAAACAATAAATTATCCCTATTTCAAAAGTGAATGAATCTTTCAATGAAAGCAAAGTGAGTCCTGTGAACGTAATTAGAGTGCCAAACATAACTTTACGCACTGGAAATCTCCTTTTAATGACAATCATAATCAAAGGAACAAAAATAACAGTTGTCGTAATTAAAAACCCCGCTGTTGAGGCACTGGTAGTTTGCATTGCAAAGCCAAATGTAGCAAACACACCACATAATATAGTACCTAAAATCGCACTCGCTTGGATCGTTTGCCGATGCACGTGCCGTATTTTTTGAAAAAACAATAGAGCCATTACAATGAATGCAATAATAAACCGAAATGCGACAAGCATAAATGGCTGCACTTCACCTATGCTGAACTTCGTAAATATATAAGATGAACCCCATCCCATTGTAACGAAGACTAATAGAATATTAGCTTGTTTTTGTGTCATGTCAATCTCCCTCTCTATATAAGTGGTATAATCGTAGCATCCCTTTTGTTATTAGGGAAACGAATGTTTTTAATAAAACTATTAGATTTACTAATATAGAGGTGATTAACATGAATGCATATTTCGCACTTCTTGCGGTACTTGAAACGGGTAGTTTTACAAGTGCAGCAAAACAACTTGGTTATACGCAATCAGCTGTCAGTCAGCTTGTTCATACAGTAGAAGCTGACTTGGAAACGCAGCTTATCATTCGTTCACGGACAGGAGTAACACTGACACCAGATGGAGAGCAATATTTACCGTTTATTAGAAGTATTTGTAATGCAATTAGAGAATTACATGAAAAGAAAAAGGAAATGCAAGGGTTAGAACGAGGGACTATTCGAATTGGAACATTTTCGAGTGTGGCATGTCACTGGTTACCACAATGGATGAAGGAATTTAAAATATTGTATCCAAATGTCCAATTTGAAATTCATTTAGGTGATTATACGGATATTGAAAATTTTATTAAAGAAGGGGTAGTGGATTTTGGCTTTGTGAATCCAGATTCAGTGACACAACTCGAAATGATTCCTATTCAACAAGATGAAATGCTTGCGTGTTTACCACCAAACCATCATTTGGCAATGCGTGATAAAGTACTATTACAGGAATTATTAGAGGAACCTTATATCTTATTAGATGAAGGAGCTGTTAGTGAACCTCTAAATGTATTTCATCGACACCAATTTGAACCGAAAATCGAATATCGTGTACAAGATGATTATGCCATTATGTCCATGATTGAGCAGGAACTAGGTCTATCGATTTTGCCTTCATTAATATTAGAACGTTTACAATATAATATTGTAACAAAATCGATTGAACCTCAAGTAATGCGGACTATTAGTATAGCTTATAAAGAGAAAAATATTTTACCGATTACAAGTCGATATTTCATTGACTTTATTGTAGCGAAAGGAACGGATTCAGTTATTTAAGAACGATAATTTTAATAAAATGCTATTTCACAAGTTGCAAAAGAGTGATCAAAAGATGAGCTATTAAGGAACTAATCTGAATATTACAAGTAATATATTGCAGGCGTTCCTGGAGCTTGCCGTGGAAAAAGTGACGATCATCGACCGTGGTATTGACGGAACAAATGCTTCAAAAATGGTGTAACGGAAAAAGTATCACTAAAGTTCGGTGTAAATGTGCTTAATGGCTTAATTACTTAAGAATTTGTAAAATATCTTGGTTATAACTATGTAACAGTTGAAAAAGAATCAGCGGTTAACTAATTATATATGTATATTTTTATCCCCCCATGATGGCCTTCTTGGGGGGTCTTATGTTAATCGCCCTATAAGAGATTAGAAAATCAAATCGTGGTTCTTATCATTACCAATTGCATGTTCATAATTTTCTTCGCTACCATATCCTATAGGTGGATTGACAACACTAAATCAAACAACTTTTTTAAGGGTTATCTTTTTAAATTCTAGAGGCCTTACGTAGCCTATAGTTGAATAAAAGAAATTAATAATAGTAGAACTTATTAAGTTAACAGGTGCGTTAGTCTAAGATCGGGACTGTCTTTAAGGCTATTTTTCTTATGAAACTAAAGGGGCAGGTTTGTTGAAGAAGGAGTACTTTAACCAACCCTAGAATAAATAACAAATTGAATTTTTAATGTAGGCTAACGGGTGCTTGGGAACAAGATGATTGTCACTGCGGCGGTTTTTTTCTTATCCACTAAAGTGCAGTTTAACGCAGCCTCAGGATTAAACTTATGTTCGTTTTGGATTTTAGTCTAATCTCAGTATGAAGAACGCTAACCGAAATGATTAATGTTCTATACATGATGGATGAGAACATTCAGGTGGCGGATATCTGGTGATCACAGTATTCGATTCAAAAAAACGATCTCTGATTATGCGAAAGCACAGACGCTTTTAAAGTAAGACTGAACGATACGATTACGAGGGTCAGTCACAGTATTTTAATATAGAGTTGGAGTCGGAGGAGAACAATGGAAGTTAACAATATCTCTTAAAGCAACCGAATAATTATTCCATCTTCCGCCGAAAAACCTATATCCATAAACTCTTGATTCCCCGACAGTCGTCAAATAAAACCAGAAATTGTCTCCGTTTCTAAGCCACAAGTAGGTAAAACGATACAAACAATTTTGAAGACCCCAGGGACCCAGGGCAGATGGCATTTGTCGTGTATATACCATAATTCGAGGTTCACTCCTTATTGAAAATAGACTTATATCCAAGTTTATGTTCAGGGTCAAAGCTCGGATTGGATGTATGCCTAGTAGCCCATCTAAATTCAAATATGATTGAAGAAGCTTATATGAAATTGTTTAAGGATAGGCAACTATTTTTATTGAGAACGGTATCTCTAATCCAAAGGAAATTATGAACAGTTTAAATAAGCCCTGGAGTTGTTCAACTAACGGGTGCGTTCGTATTATAAGGTTAGCCAGTTTTTACTGGTTGACCTTTTTTTAATAGAATCTATTATATCAGTAGCCAGGGTAGGACGTACGGGTGCGTGGGACTCGATCCCGTGAACTAAACTGTCCTCCCCCTACTTGTAGAAACATGTTTGAGGCTGGTTGGGACGTAGATCTCGTATAACAAGCGAAGCTATGACACTACATGGAGGACTAGGGGTACTG
>NZ_FTMX01000012.1 GCF_900156045.1 Peribacillus simplex
AGCGAAGAGGTCACACCCGTTCCCATTCCGAACACGGCAGTTAAGCTCTTCAGCGCCGATGGTAGTTGGGGGTTTCCCCCTGTGAGAGTAGGACGCCGCCAAGCTATAATCTTTGTATTCTTTTTGAGTGATCGGGAATACTATATTTATAAAAGAAGCATTTATACCGTCGCGGGGTGGAGCAGTCCGGTAGCTCGTCGGGCTCATAACCCGAAGGTCGCAGGTTCAAATCCTGTCCCCGCAATCATGAAAAAACGAAACTTAGGTTTCGTTTTTTTGTTTTATCCGAAATTCGAATAATTATGTCCCTAACTTATTTGTTTCTTCTTTTGAAACAAGGTAAACTACATATAGAATGGTTTTTATTCCATAATATTGCGTTTATGGTTCTCGACATGAACTTTAGGACGTTTTCCTAATAATGATAAAGGTGATTGATATATGCAACAGGTTGAATGGATTTCTCAGAATGAGGAAGAAACAGCGCGATTTGCGCATGAATTGGCACAAAAGCTTTCAAGTGGCGATGTACTGGCTTTAGAAGGTGACTTGGGTGCTGGGAAGACAGCATTCACAAAAGGGCTGGCTAAAGGATTAGGTGTTACCAGAATGGTGAATAGCCCTACCTTTACGATAATAAAGGAATATATGGGTCGATTGCCTTTATATCATATGGATGTATATCGGGTAAGTGAATCGGAAGAAGATTTAGGCTTTGAAGAATATTTTGATGGTGATGGTGTGACTGTCGTTGAATGGGCCCATTTAATAAAGGATCACCTTCCAAAGGAAATCTTGACCATTTATATTTATCGTCTGAGCGATACAAGTCGGCGTTTTGTTCTGGAAGCCAAAGGCGAAAGATATGTAAAGTTATGTAAGGAGATTATTTGATGAAGGTTTTAGCTATAGATACATCGAATTTCACATTAGGGGTTGCCCTGGTGAACGGGACTCAAGTAATTGGTGAGTATACGACGAACCTAAAGAAAAATCATTCGGTCCGGGTCATGCCAGCAATTGAAACACTGCTGAGGGATTGTGATACTGAACCGAAGGATTTGACTAAGATAGTGGTCGCTCAAGGCCCAGGATCCTATACAGGCGTCAGGATTGGAGTGACGATTGCCAAAAGCTTGGCCTGGACGCTTCAGATTCCGTTATCGGGTGTTTCCAGCTTAGAGGTTTTAGCAGCTAATGGACGTTATTTTAACGGATTGATCTCTCCCTTGTTCGATGCAAGAAGAGGGCAGATTTATACTGGATTATATGAAATGGAAAATAACTCTTTAAAGACAGTCATTGAAGATTGTAATATTCTATCCTCTGAGTGGGCGAATCAACTGAAGGAATTAAATCGTCCTGTTTTATTCGTTGGTCAAGATGTGGACATCCACCGGGATGCAATTACGGAAGCATTAGGTGATTTAGCTGTATTTGCTCCGGTACAGTCATATAACTCAAGACCAAGCGAACTGGCCTTCATTGGTCTTGATAAGACTGAAGTCGATGTTCACCAGTTTGTACCGAATTATATCCGCATGGCTGAAGCAGAAGCTAAGTGGCTTGAACAGCAGGGGAAATAAATAAGGAAAGCGACCGATTATTATGAGTAAAACATTGACGTTCCGAAAGATGAATACGGAAGATATCGACCAAGTGCTTAATGTGGAAAAGCAGTCCTTTACTTTGCCTTGGAGCCGGGAAGCTTTTTTTAATGAACTGAATCATAATCAATATGCTGTATACATGGTGATAGAGGATGAAGGGAAAATTGCCGGTTATTGCGGTGCGTGGATCGTCATTGATGAATCGCACATTACCAATATAGCGATATTGCCAGAATACCGAGGGCAAAAGCTTGGGGAAGCTTTGCTCAGGAAGATGATTGAAATCTCCATTTCGATGGGTGTGGTGAGGATGACGCTTGAGGTCCGTGTCAGTAATTCAGTAGCCATTTCGCTTTATGAAAAACTTGGTTTCCAAAAGGGTGGAATCCGAAAAAATTATTATACAGACAATCAAGAAGATGCTTATGTTATGTGGGTGAATTTTTCATGAAAAAAGATCAATTTATATTAGGAATTGAAACAAGCTGCGATGAAACTGCGGCAGCTGTCATAAAAAATGGAACGGAGATACTGAGTAATGTCGTGGCTTCACAAATTGAAAGCCATAAACGTTTTGGCGGTGTCGTCCCGGAAATAGCTTCCCGTCATCATGTAGAACAAATTACGATCGTTCTTGAAGAAGCACTGCTGCAAGCCGGTGTGACCTATGAAGACTTGGATGCCATTGCGGTTACAGAAGGTCCCGGACTTGTAGGGGCACTATTAATAGGCGTGAATGCGGCGAAGGCTGTAGCTTTCGCACATGGAATACCGATTGTCGGTACGCATCATATCGCGGGTCATATCTATGCAAATCGTCTTATTCAGGAGATCGAATATCCTGCGCTTTCTTTAGTCGTTTCGGGAGGACATACGGAATTGGTGCTTTTAGAAGAACCGGGTTCTTTCAAGGTGATAGGGGAGACGCGGGATGATGCAGCAGGTGAGGCGTATGATAAAGTGGCCCGAACCTTGGGGCTCCCTTATCCTGGCGGCCCTCATATCGATAGGCTTGCACAAGAAGGCTCACCAACTTTGAAACTGCCTCGGGCATGGTTGGATGGCAGCTATGACTTTTCTTTCAGCGGGTTGAAATCAGCGGTAATCAACACGTTGCATAATGCTGAACAGCGCGGGGAAAAAATTGAACCTAAAGATTTAGCGGCAAGTTTCCAAGCAAGCGTGATAGAAGTGCTTGTAATGAAAGCTGTAAAGGCTGCAAAGGAATATAATGTGAAACAGGTATTACTTGCTGGAGGAGTTGCGGCAAATAAAGGCCTTAGGGAAGCATTAACGGAAGCTTTCAAGGATTTACCTATGGATATATCCATTCCGCCCCTCTATCTTTGTACGGACAACGCCGCCATGATCGGTGCTGCTGGCAGTGTCATGTTTGAAAAGGGAAAACGATCTGGTTTGGATTTGAACGGAAATCCTGGATTGGATATCGAAGCATTTTAATTGACGAGAAGACAGGATACCTCACTTCGGCATCCTGTCTTTTTATCGTGTTTATAAAAAAATAGAATATTCTGTGGATAAAGTTTTTTGGATAATCATACTGCATGTGTATAAAGCGGTGTTTTTGTGGATAAGTGGATATGTTTCTGTGGATAATGTGCATAACTCAAATTAATGGCTAGTGAACGGTAAGTGGTTTGTTAACAATTTTGTGGATAACTTTCAAGCGACGTTTTGATTGGAAAAAGAAAAAGACTGAGTCAATTGACTCGGTCTTTTGTCATTCTTCCAGTTCAGTCCATTCTTCGAGAAGCTGGTCCAAACTTTCCTGTGCATGATCAAGCTTTGTTTGGACCTCCATCACTTTTTCATGGTCCTGAAAAACACTTGGATCACAAAGGAGATCATTATATTCGTTTATTTCAATTTCAAGAAGCTCCATGGCTGCCTCGATTTCCTCAATGCGCCGTTTTCGCTGGCGTTCAGCTTTTTTTGCTTCTTTATCAATTTTGTAATTTGTTTTTTCTACAGCTGCATCTAAAGTTTTAGCCTGTTCCTGCTGTTCGAGTGCTTGGATTTCCGCCTGCTCCTGTTTCTTCTCTAAATAGTAATCATAATCACCGAGGAATTCTTCGTTGCCGTCTTTGGAGAGCTCGATCACTTTCGTTGCTATCCGATTTATGAAATAACGGTCATGTGAAACGAAAAGAATGGTTCCTGGATAATCGATCAAAGCATTTTCAAGCACCAATTTACTATCGAGGTCCAAATGGTTCGTTGGTTCATCAAGAATTAAAAAATTCCCTTTTTGCATCATCATTTTGGCTAGGGCAAGCCGGGCCTTTTCGCCCCCGCTTAGTGTGGAAACGGTTTTCAAAACATCGTCCCCGCTAAATAGGAAATTACCAAGTACGGTTCGAATATCCTTTTCCGGTTTAAGGGGATAGTCGTCCCATAATTCATTGAGTACGCGTTTATTGGAAACAAGGTTAGCCTGTTCTTGATCGTAGTAGCTGACTTCTACGTTCGTTCCAAAACGGAAACCCCCAGAAAGTGCAGGCAGTTTAGAAATGATCGTTTTCAATAAAGTTGATTTTCCAACTCCATTTGGGCCAACAAGTGCTATGCTTTCACCTTTAGTCATCCGGGAGTTTATATTCTTTGATACCGTTTCCCCTTCGTATCCAATAGCCAAGTCCTGGAGGTGAAGTACCTCATTTCCGCTTTGCCTTTCAATCTGGAAAGAAAAATTCGCGGATTTTTCATCACCTTGCGGCTTGTCCAATACATCCATCTTTTCGAGCTGTTTGCGTCTGCTTTGTGCTCTTTTCGTGGTGGAAGCCCTGGTGATATTACGTTGGACAAAGTCGCGAAGCTTCTCTATTTCCCCTTGTTGCTTCTCGAACAGTTTCATGTCCCGCTCATAATCTTCCGCTTTTCCCTCTAGGTAAGAACTATAATTACCATGGTATTTTTTCATGTTATTCCGGGAAATCTCATATACGAGGTTTACTACTTTATCTAAGAAATAACGGTCATGGGAAACAATAAGGACAGCTCCCTGGTAGCTTTGTAAATATTGTTCAAGCCAAGAGAGGGTTTCGATATCCAGATGGTTCGTCGGCTCATCCAGAATCAATATATCCGGTTTCCTTAAAAGCAGTTTCCCTAAAGCAAGCCTTGTTTTTTGTCCACCGCTTAAAGTGGAAATTGGGGTAGAATAGTCAAAGTCAGCAAACTGAAGTCCATGCAATACGGAACGGATATCCGCTTCATATTGATAACCGCCCTTCTCTTTGAATGCCACCATCAAAGTGTCGTATTCATTCAGCACTTTTTGGTAAATTGTTTCGTTTTCAAAGATGTCAGGTCTGGCCATATCAGCCTCAAGGCGACGCAGTTCCTTTTCCTGCTCTATAAGGTCCGTGAATACAGTCAGCATCTCATCCCAAATGGTAAGTTCGGATTCCAATCCCGTATCCTGGGCCATATAGCCGATGGTGACGCCTTTTGGTTTGATTATTTCACCGCCATCATGGGAAAGCTGCCCAGCTATGATTTTAAGCAGAGTGGATTTACCGGCGCCATTTCGGCCGACAAGTGCAATTCGATCTTTATTTTGAACTTCGAGCTTCATATTTGATAAAATAAGTTCAGCTCCATAATATTTCGATAGTTGATTGATTTGTAATAAAATCATAGATTTCACCTCAATTGATTAATGTTAGTGTAACGTATTTTAGTTATTATCGGCAACAGCTTGGTTCCAAGCTAAAACAAAAGCTGTTACATAAAGTGGAATAATAGTGTATGATTTAGGAGGGGTTACTTAAATGGGAGACTTAACGCATTTTAATGAACAGGGCAGGGCCAAAATGGTCGATGTGAGTGCTAAGCCTGAAACAACCCGGACGGCAGTAGCTCAATCGAGCATTTTATTGAATGACGAAATATATGAATTGGTCACGAACCATAAAATGAAAAAAGGTGATGTACTGGCTGTTGCGCAAGTTGCAGGAATAATGGCCAGCAAAAATACATCCAATATAATTCCGATGTGCCATCCCATTGCTCTGCAAGGGGTCAATATAGCCTTTGATTGGGAAAAAGAAAATCAAGGATATAGGCTTAGGATTGAAACGGAAGCTAAGACAAAAGGGAGTACAGGTGTGGAAATGGAAGCGTTAACAGCTGCATCCGTGACTGCCTTGACTGTTTATGACATGTGTAAGGCCATTGATAAGGGAATGGTGATCGGGCCTACATTCTTAGTGGAGAAAACAGGCGGAGTGTCTAGTAGCGATTATAAGAGGCAAGTAAAACAAACAGATAGAGATTAAGATGAAAAGCATGTGTGAAAGCGGGGAAGAACAATGAACCATGACCCAAAGATACCGCAGGCGACAGCCAAAAGGTTGCCATTGTATTATCGATTTTTAAAGAACTTACATTCCTCAGGCAAACAAAGAGTTTCCTCGGCAGAGCTAAGTGAAGCTGTAAAAGTGGATTCCGCCACAATTCGCCGTGATTTTTCCTACTTTGGCGCGCTTGGGAAAAAAGGCTACGGCTATAATGTCAATTATTTATTATCCTTCTTCAGAAAAACACTAGATCAAGATGAATTGACCAAAGTCGCTTTAATCGGGGTAGGAAATTTAGGAACCGCTTTTTTAAATTATAATTTCATGAAAAATAATAATACAAAAATTGAAATGGCTTTCGAAGTTTCTGAAGAAAAGGTCGGCAAGCGAATAGCTGATGTGCCCATCTATCATATGGATCAAATCGATACACTATTGCAGGAAAATAATATTACTGCGGCTATATTGACAGTGCCTGCACAGGTAGCCCAAACGATAACCGATCGTCTAGTCAAAGCCGATATAAAAGGAATATTGAATTTCACACCTGCACGGCTGACTGTGCCCCCATCCATAAGGGTTCACCACATTGACCTGGCCGTGGAGCTTCAGTCGCTCATCTACTTCCTGAAACATTATCCTGTAGTGGAAGAAGCCGCATTGGAGGAATGAAAAAAACGCTGCATCATTGCAGCGTTTTTTTATTTTTTCTTATTTTTTTGTGCAGCTTTAATCTTAAAGTGCAGCATGATCATGCGCAATCCCGATCCAAAATCAAGAGTTGCAATAAGGACCAGTATGTAGGCAAAGAGTCCCCATCCGGAAGAATTGACGGTTTGAATCGCGATGGCGGTAAAAAGAGCTCCTAAGCCTGCATAGATGATGCCCATGAATAATGGTGATTGACGTTTCATAATAAACCTCCGATGAAGGCCTGTGCAGTATCTAGCATCTTCTCAATATCCTCCCGATATACCACTTGAAGGATGATAACAAGCGTATTCATCGCAATATGAGCGCTCATGGAAACGAGAATGCGGCCTGTTTTCGCATAAAGGAAAGCAAAGGTGAAGCCCATTGCCGTATATAAAAGAAGATGTTCAAATTCACCATGCGCCAAGCCGAAAATAACTGAGCTGATTAAAGCTGAAATAAAGAAGTTAAAGCGTTTATGAAGTGATCCGAAAATGATTTTCCGGAAAATTAATTCTTCCAATATAGGTCCAATTACTGAAGTGACGAAAATAACCATGGGGACTTTGTAAATGAGTGAGATAAGTTGCTGCGTATTTTCAGATTCAGACTCCACCCCAAGCATTTGTTCAATGCTGCCGGCAATGCTTTGTGCAAAAAGTGCCATGAACACTCCTGCAATTGCCCATAATATGGACATCTGGACGGAAGTTTGATTTCTCGTGTCCAGCTTTTCCCTCATATCTTTTCTCATTAAAAAAAGAATCAAGAATAAAGCAGCGAGAAAACTGAAAACTATCCAGTATGCTGCAGATTTCACTTCGAGTTCATCTGCCGGCATTCCGGTATAAGACCCGATCAGCATGAAAATGGGTACCCCAACAATACTGGATAATTGCATGGCAATATAAGTGATGATGACGAACCAATATTCTTTTTTCAAAAATGAAAACTCCTTTTATAGTCACCCATCCCGTTCGGAACGTTCCTGATATGGGGACAATCTATAAACGCATACTCCAAAATGGTATCAAATATTGAGGCAGAACACCACTTAAAGGTACCCCTAACATAACATTTCAATTACATTATTAAGGAAAACATTATGCTAATGTAGTTTACCCGTAATTTATCAGAAATTAATAAAAAATTTTCAATAAGATACTTGCAAAAAAGGCTCGGTTTATTTAATATTATAAATGTGTTAGCACTCGATGATGAAGAGTGCTAATAATCATGAAACAAATTATCGAGAGAATATGAGGAGGTTGTTTCACTTGTTAAAACCATTAGGTGATCGCGTTATTATTGAACTAGTTCAAACTGAAGAAAAAACTGCAAGCGGTATTGTTCTTCCTGATACTGCTAAAGAAAAGCCACAAGAAGGTAAGGTAGTCGCAGTTGGTACTGGCCGTGTCCTTGAAAATGGCGAACGTGTTGCTTTAGAGGTTGCCCAAGGCGATCTAATTATCTTCTCAAAATATGCAGGTACTGAAGTTAAATACGAAGACACTGAATACTTAATTTTACGTGAAAGCGACATTCTAGCTGTTATCGGCTAATTATACATCATACTTAACTGAACGAAAATTTTCTTAAAATTTTAGGGAGGTACTTATAAATGGCTAAAGAAATTAAATTTAGTGAAGAAGCTCGCCGTTCCATGCTTCGTGGTGTGGACGCACTTGCAGATGCAGTTAAAGTAACGCTTGGACCAAAAGGTCGTAACGTGGTTCTTGAGAAAAAATTCGGTTCACCGCTTATCACAAATGACGGTGTGACAATCGCTAAAGAAATCGAATTGGAAGATGCATTCGAAAACATGGGTGCGAAATTGGTTGCTGAAGTAGCAAGCAAAACAAACGACGTAGCTGGTGACGGTACAACTACTGCAACGGTTCTTGCACAAGCGATGATCCGTGAAGGTCTTAAAAACGTAACAGCTGGCGCTAACCCAATGGGTATCCGTAAAGGAATCGAGAAAGCGGTCAATTCAGCAATTGCAGAATTGAAAGCCATTTCCAAACCTGTTGAAAACAAAGAATCAATCGCACAAGTTGCTGCCATCTCTTCAGCTGATGAAGAAGTGGGCCAACTGATTGCTGAAGCAATGGAGCGCGTTGGTAACGACGGCGTCATCACTATCGAAGAGTCTAAAGGTTTCACAACTGAATTGGACGTAGTAGAAGGTATGCAGTTCGATCGCGGATATGCATCTCCATACATGGTTACTGATTCAGATAAAATGGAAGCTGTCCTTGAGAATCCATATATCTTGATCACAGATAAAAAAATCACGAATATCCAAGAAATCCTTCCTGTCCTTGAACAAGTTGTTCAACAAGGGAAACCGCTATTATTGATTGCTGAAGATGTAGAAGGCGAAGCGCTTGCAACTCTTGTTGTGAACAAACTTCGTGGAACATTCAACGCTGTTGCGGTTAAGGCTCCTGGATTCGGTGACCGTCGTAAAGCAATGCTTGAAGACATCGCAGCTCTTACAGGCGGCGAAGTGATCACTGAAGAAATCGGACTTGATCTTAAATCTGCAACAATCGATTCATTAGGCCGTGCGTCTAAAGTGGTTGTTACAAAAGAAAATACAACAATCGTTGAAGGTTCTGGAGACACAGCTCAAATTCAAGCTCGTGTAAACCAAATCCGTGTTCAATTAGAAGAAACAACTTCTGAATTCGACCGTGAAAAATTACAAGAACGCCTTGCTAAATTAGCTGGTGGCGTAGCGGTAATCAAAGTTGGTGCAGCTACCGAAACAGAATTGAAAGAACGTAAACTTCGTATTGAAGATGCATTGAACTCCACTCGTGCCGCTGTTGAAGAAGGTATCGTAGCCGGTGGTGGTACAGCACTTCTTAACGTATACAATAAAATCGCTGAAATTCAAGCGGAAGGCGACGTTGCAACAGGTGTGAAAATCGTTCTTCGTGCAATCGAAGAGCCTGTTCGTCAAATCGCTCACAATGCCGGTCTTGAAGGCTCTGTAATCGTAGAGCGCCTTAAAGGCGAAGCAGTAGGCACTGGCTTCAATGCAGCTACTGGACAATGGGTGAACATGATCGAATCCGGTATCGTCGATCCTACTAAAGTAACTCGTTCAGCTCTACAAAACGCTGGTTCTGTAGCAGCTATGTTCTTAACGACAGAAGCTGTCGTTGCTGACAAACCAGAACCTGCAGGCGCTGGCGGAATGGGCATGCCTGACATGGGCGGCATGGGCGGAATGGGCGGCATGATGTAATCATCGCTTAAATCCCTTATAGGGGTTTAACGAGGATTCAGAATGAATGCTCACCTAACATGTGAATATCTTTAAAGTTGAAGGCCCCCCACAGTTTACTGTGGGGGGCTTTTTTCTTCACTGACAATCATGGTGCAATTGGAATGGAGTTTATAAATCGTTTGAAAGATAAACGAACTATTTATTTACGGGAATTTGAAGAGTACAGAAAAATCAGTTGAGAATGATGTTGCTAGAAGAATTTCTCTTCATTACTCCTTTGTGGTATTTATTGGAAGTGTTCTCGGTGACCTTTTTAATAGTGAAAGATTAGATGTGTTTCTAAACGCAAAGGAGGCACTTTTCTACACTATATATAATGAGAACAAGGCAGTAGATAGGCCTTTTATTGAGAGTGATTCAAAGCTTACTCTTTAGATTGCACCCAATTAAGTTATCTCCATTTAACAAGTACGAAACCAAAGTCAACTCTGGCTTATCGCCTTCATTTTGCTTTGTAATATAAGCCCTGCTTTGAAAAGAAGTTCCCTACAAAAAAAACCGTTAGAGTTTATGTCAGTAATATTCAAAAAGTCCACACCAATTATAGGTGTGGACTTTTTGAATATTACTTTGCAGTGTAATGAGTTACTTACAATAATATTTTTGATAAACAACAATTCAAATTGTAAATAGTGTTGTTTGTCTTGTAGAGAATGACAGATGATGTCAGTCCTTTTTTGGATTTTTTTGACTAGCATCACTCAATACTGCAGTACTATTCAAGAATCCAGGAGCGTTTTTCTGCCATATTGTAAGTGTTCTTCAATATGTCGAACGACTTCTTCCGTGTTGCCTTTTTCCAGGGCCTCTACAATTAATAAGTGTTCATCATATGTTTGTTTTAGGCGATCTATTTTTTTCTTTAATACTTCTTTTCCGTAAAATTTCAGTTTTTCTCTAATGCTTATAAATATCTCAAGCATTTGTTCATTTTTATTAATCTCCATTATTTTATGATGGAACCTCATATCGTATTCAAGTGCTGAATAGGAATCTTCATTTTTTATATACTCGTATTGCTGGTTTAAGATGTCATATAGTTCTTCGATTTGGTGCTTTTCAATAATTTGTGAAAGCTTTCGTAACGCAAATGTTTCAAGTGCAATTCGTATTTCATACACTTCATTGACTTGTTTTACAGAAATATCACATATATAGATACCTTGCTTTGGATGAATGCGGACCAATCCATCATGTTCTAAACGCTGAAGGGCAGACCGGATGGGAGTCCTGCTCATTTCTAACTGTTCACTAAGATCCCCTTCTTTAACGAATTCTCCTGGCGATAACTCTCCGTTCATAAGTAGTTTCTTAATCATCTCATAAGCTCGATCTTTTAAAAATTGTCGTTTGGGTTGGTTTATGCTCATTTTATCTATCCTTTTAAAAAGTATTAATACTACATAATAGTATATAAAAATTAAAATCAACAATGAATTTCTTTAGTTACTTTATTCTATCATATAAATCATGCATTTAAATTCAGAATAGATTGACTAATGAGTTTATCTGTTGTATACATATAATATACAACATAAATACAACAAGTCAAGAGAGGCATAATGTTAGTGATTGATAGCGTTTACAGAGAAAGGATGAATGTAATGATAACGGTAAATTCTATAACTCCAAGACCAAAACTTGAAGAAGTAAAGAAATTGGGAAATATTTCACCAAGTGATTATGGGCATCATTTGAATTTCCAATTAATCAGTACTAAGAAAATCAAGCCTTTATTCCCGATTGAAAACACATTTGCTGGGCCTGCAGTGACGGTCCGAATCCCTCCAAATGACGGTCTATTAGTTTATAAGGCACTGGATTTAGTACAGCCTGGTGATGTAGTTGTGATTGATATGAACGAAGAAGAGCGTTTTGCATGTTGGGGAGAAATTACGACAAGAGTTGCGATGGAAAAAGGAGCTATTGCTGCGATCATTAACGGGCCTGTTACCGACACTAAAATAATTAATAATTTGCAATTCACCGTGTTTTCTTACGCGATTTCACCTTTAACTACCAAGGTCTATAGTATTGATGGCGACGTAAACGTACCTGTATCCATTTCAGGATGCATCGTTAACCCTGGGGATATTATTGTTGGAAGTAATGATGGCTTGTTAGTTGTTCCACAAGAAGAAACATTAAGTTTTATTGAAATCGGCAAAAAGGAAGAAGAGGCAGATGAAAAACGACGCCAAGAGTTGCAAGCTTTAGGCGTTGAAAAATACCTTCGCCGTTTCGATCCTCTTTGGGAAAAGATGTTAGTTAATAATCAGAATTGACCTATTTACTAAAAATACTTATTTCTTTCACCTAGGCTCCCAACATAATCCTGTTTTATACTTTTTTCAGTTATCAATTCTTATAAAGGAAGTGGATAAAAAGATGAAGCCAGGGAAAATCGAAAAACAGGTAGAATTAATCACCGAATCTCAAGGCAAGGAAAGAAAAATTGGATTACGTTGGGGAATGGGTTTGATCTTTTTTATTATAGGTTTGATAGCGTACATGGATCGAGCCAATCTATCTGTGGTCGCTAAACCGATGATGGATGCTTTAAATATGAACAAAGTTGAATTTGGACTTTTGTCTTCCCTCTTTTACGCAGGATATTGTATTGCTCAAATTCCAGGTGGGATGCTAGCAGAAAAATTCGGGTCAAGGAAGATCATTATAATAGCGATTACCTGGTGGTCTGCATTTACAGCACTTTCAGCTGCCTCTACGTCTTACGTTGTATTATGCATTGTAAGGTTTTTATTTGGTGTTGGGGAGGGTCCAATGTATCCAGCCAACGCTGTCTTTAATTCATACTGGTTCCAAAAACATGAAAAGGGACGCGCAGCAAGTGCATTATTAGCTGGTTCCTTCTTCGGACCTGTTATAGCACCAGGAATTTCAGTGGCTATCTTGCTGCTTTTTGGATGGCAAGGCGTTTTCTATAGTTTCGCTATTCTTGGCATTGGGATTAGCTTAATTTGGTATATTGTAGGGCGTGATAAACCAGAAAATCATCCCTGGATTTCTGAAAAGGAAAAAAAACTTATTTGTGAAAATCGAAGCATCACCGGAACAGTAAAAAAAACCGCCCCGTGGAAGGTGTATCTAAGAAACATCAGATTTTGGGCAGTTGGGATACAATACTTTGTCGTTATCTATATGAACACCTTCTTTTTAACATGGTTACCTACTTATTTAATGGAAGCACGAAACTTCTCATTAAAAGAAATGGGGGTAGCGGCAAGTTTCCCTTGGCTGGCTATTTGTTTCACTGTTCTTGCTGGAGGCGCCTTATCGGATATCATCTTACAAAGAACAAACTCAAGAATGAAGGCCCGAGGTAGTCTAGCCTTGACCGGATTCATTTTTTTCATTATCGGATTGTATTTCGCTGCCTTCTCCACTAGTCCTTGGATGAACGTTGTCTGGTTGACACTAGCACTTGGCGCTCTTGGGCTGCCAATCGTGACTTCTTGGGCAACCGCAAACGATTTAGGTCAAGAATTCGCAGGGTCTGTCAGTGGTTGGATGAACCTTTGGGGAAGCATTGGTGGAATAACGTCTCCGATTATCTGCGGATGGTTTGCACAGGAAATGGGTTGGAATACAACCCTTTTAATCAACATCATCCCTATCGGACTTGCTATATTCTTATGGTTTCTCATTAAACCTGATCGTCCATTAATTCCGGCTGAAAATTAGAAACACCATGTAAAGATCAAAATAAATAAAAAAGGTGATAGGACAAATGGAAATTTCGATAAATAAAAGCGTCTCAACTATCAAGATTCCCGGTATAAGAACATTTTCCAACATGGTGATCCATTATACCGATGCGATTAATCTTACCCTTGGTCAGCCGGATTTCGCAACTCCTGAACATATAAAAGAAGCTGCAATAACAGCGATTAGACAAGATCGTACAGCCTATACACATAACGCGGGCCTATTGAGCCTACGGAAGGCTGCCGCAGATTATGTATTTCAAAAGTACAATCTCGTCTACAATCCTGAGGATGAAATCATTGTAACAAATGGTGCAACTGAAGCCATTGATAGTGCGTTCCGAACCATTTTACAAGCAGGGGATGAAGTCATTCTTCCCTCTCCCATTTATCCTGGATACGAACCGTTAATTACATTATGCGGAGCAGTTCCGGTTTACGTTGATACGTCAAAAAATTCTTTTAAAATGAATGCTGAAATGATTAAGAATAAACTAACGGAACGAACACGCTGCATTGTTCTTTGCTCACCTTCAAATCCTACCGGAAGGATGTTAAGTGAAGAAGATATCGTTGAAATTGCTAATGTACTTAGAAATAAAAACATCTTTGTTGTTTCAGACGAAATCTACAGTGAACTGTCTTATGATAAAAAGCATTGTTCAATTGCCTCTGTTCCAGGTATGAGGGAGAAAACTATCGTCATTAACGGACTTGCAAAATCCCATTCTATGACAGGTTGGAGAATTGGTTTTACTTTTTCGCCTTCCTTTTTATCTAGCCAGATGTTAAAAGTCCATCTTTATAATTCAGTATGTGCCAGCACAATTAGCCAATATGCGGCAATCGAAGCTTTAACCAAAGGGAAGGATGATCCGAGCCAGATGGCTGAAGAGTATCGAAAAAGAAGAGAGTACATCTGCCAAAGGCTCTCTGACATGGGATTAGATGTGATCGAACCAGATGGCGCCTTTTACGTATTCCCTTCTATAAAAAGTACAAAGATGAAATCGTTTGATTTTGCGTTGAAGCTACTCCAAGAGACAAGTGTTGCAGTTGTTCCTGGCGATGCGTTTTCAGAGTTTGGAGAAGGGTACGTAAGGATTTCTTATGCGGCTTCTATCGAAACGCTTGAAGAAGGATTAAATCGAATGGAGCAATTTGTTCATTCAATAAAGTGTAAGTCGTTAGCAACTAATAAATAAAAAAAATTTTTTAAGGAGATAACAATCATGTACAACGAAATTTACAACATGACAATGCCAGAAAAAGTAGAAGCGCTTACACGTGCTCTTGTAAGTATTAACAGCATTAACGGAACAATTGGCGAGGTGGAAGTGGCTAACTTTGTAAAAGAAACTCTTCTTAGCTTTCCCTATTTTCAACAAAACCCATCTCAAGTATGGGAACAGCCGGTTCCAAACGATATACTAGGCCGGAAAAATATTTTTGCTTTAGTCAAAGGGAAAACTGAAACTAAAGATACAATTATTTACCATTCGCATTTGGATACGGTTGGTATTGAAGATTATAGCAACATGAAAAAAGATGCGATGAATCCCGATGCGTTAGAGGATTTTTTCAAAATGTATGAATTTGACAAAGATGTACAAAAAGATGCTCAATCAGGAGAGTGGCTGTTTGGAAGAGGGGCCGTTGATATGCAAAGCGGGATCGCAATACACATTGCAAATGTTCTCCACTTTTCCGAACATCCTGAAGAATTAACGGGTAATATTCTGTTAATGGTGAACCCTGATGAAGAAAGCCAGCATAAGGGAGTGATATCTGCCATTGCTGAGTTGAATCGATTGAAAGAGGAGCAAGGGTTGTCTTATACGGTAGCCATTAATGATGACTTTATTACTCCTTTATACGATAATGACCCTCACCGCTATATTTATACGGGAGCAGCAGGTAAGCTTCTGCCGAGTTTCTATATTTATGGTCGCGAGGCCCACGTAGGTGAAACGTTATCCGGTATTGATCCAAACTTTATTGCGGCTGAGATAACGCGCCGTGTCCATAATAACCTGGATCTAGCCGAAAATATTGACGGTGAATTGGTTCTCCCACCTTCTTGTTTGTATCAACGGGATACAAAAGAATTTTACAATGTTCAAACCGCTACTAGTAGCTACCTCTATTTTAATTACTTTGTTTATAAAGCGACAACGAAAGAAGTCATGGATAAGTTAACTGCTGTAGCATTTGAGGCCTGCAGGGAAACAGAACATGTTCTATTCAAGCATTACAACGATTTTCTCATGCGAACTGGCTTGCCACCGAAGACACTATCCTGGAATATTGAAGTAACGAGTTTGGCCGATTATGTGGATGAGTTGGAAAAGATGGGTATTAATACAGCGGAAAGAATGAAGAAAGTGCTTAATGAGAATGAAAATTTAGAGCCAAGAATGCTTTGCTTCAAAATTGTCGAAGCCTTACAGGAACTTGATCCTAATAAAAAGCCGCGGGTTATCATCTTTTTCGCGCCACCTTATCTTCCGCACAACTATTTAAATCAAGATAATGAGAGGGACGCTAATCTGGAAAATGCGCTTAAAGAAGTATTAGAAGAAGTAGAAAAAGAAACCGACGAAAAGTTTGCGCTGAAAAAGTTCTTCCCCTATTTGGCAGATGGTAGCTTTTTATCATTGCACGAAACTGACGAGGACATCCTGTCGTTATTAAATAATTTCCCAGAATGGGAGTCCATTTATCCTTTGCCTATAAAGGACATTCGTAATCTCAATATTCCGTCTATCAATATCGGGGTATATGGAAAAGACGCTCATAAATGGACAGAACGAGTTTATAAACCTTATACTTTTGGCGTTTTACCTGGACTTTTAAGAGATGTAACTCTTAAGTTATTTAAAAAAAATGAGGGAGTTTTCACTCGGTAATATAATGTTTTCAGAAGATAGGGAGTAGAAAGAAGTTCTTATTCCTTCCTATCATTCCTAATAATTAATGTCTATTAATCATGTGTGTTTTAATAAAAGCTATCGAATTATTTTAAATAGGAGGGGCTGAAAGTTAGAGTAGTTTACTCTATTTCGAGGCTTTTGCAAAAGTAGAAATAACTCCTTTCTTAGAAATGTCTACGAAAGGTGGAATTAACTTTCCTAATATTTTCATGTTTGGTTTTATTAATGATATAAGAAAGAGTGATAATAAATGGGAATGATACACAGGGGAAACGATGAATTAAAGCGTACGATGAAAAGCAGACATTTGTTCATGATTGCACTTGGTGGTGTCATTGGAACTGGATTATTTCTCGGGTCAGGATTTACAATTAGTCAGGCAGGACCCGGAGGAGCCGTTCTTGCTTATGTACTAGGTGGGTTTCTTATGTATCTTGTTATGCTTTGTCTCGGTGAATTAACAGTAGCTATGCCAAATTCAGGCTCTTTTCAAGCATATGCTACGAAATATATTAGTCCTTCAACCGGATTTACGATTGGCTGGCTTTACTGGTTAAGTTGGGCGAATACGATTGGATTAGAATTTACATCTGCAGGTATTCTTATGCAACGTTGGTTTCCGGAAGTTCCTGTTTGGATTTGGTGTATGGTATTCGGTATTATCGTATTCTCAATCAATGCATTGTCCACTCGCAGCTTTGCAGAAACAGAATTTTGGTTTTCAAGCATTAAGGTGACTGCTATTGTTCTCTTTATAATCCTTGGGGGAGCTGCTATGTTTGGTTTCCTTAACTTAAATGGTGATGAATCTGCCCCATTTTTTTCGAATTTTACAGCTGGCGGTGGCCTCTTCCCAAATGGGATTCTCGCCATATTTTTAACAATGGTTACTGTGAACTATTCTTTCCAGGGAACTGAGCTCATTGGCATCGCTGCTGGAGAAAGTGAAAATCCAGACAAGACACTTCCTCGCTCCATTCGAAATATCATTTGGCGTACTATGTTTTTCTTTGTTTTGGCGATGGTTGTACTTGTTGCACTAATACCGTGGAAAACTGCCGGATTAGTTGAAAGTCCGTTTGTTACAGTATTTGATATGATTGGAATTCCATATGCTTCGGACATTATGAATTTTGTTATCCTCACCGCTGTTCTATCTGTAGCCAATTCAGGACTGTATGCAGCATCAAGAATGCTCTGGTCACTTTCTAAAACTGAAATGGCCCCATCTTTGGTAGGTAAATTATCTTCAAAAGGTATTCCGTTGAATGCACTAATTATCACAATATCCATATCAGCACTCTCACTTCTTACTAGTGTCGTGGCTGCAGAAACTGTCTATGTATGGCTTATTTCTATTTCTGGTGTGATTACCATTGTCGTATGGATGTCTATTTGTGCATCACAGTTCTTTTTCCGAAAACGGTTTATAGCAGAAGGTGGAAATGTAAACGATTTAAAATTTAGAACACCTCTTTATCCACTCGTTCCGATTCTTGGATTCGTGTCATACGGTATTGTACTAATTAGCCTTATTTTTATTCCTAATCAAAGACTAGGACTTTACTGTGGTATACCTTTCATGGTAGCCTGCTATATTTATTACCACGTAATAATAAAGAAGAGAAAAAAGCGCAAAACTGGTGAAGACAATGAACTTGGAAAAGCACAATGAGTTTATTGTGGATTACCCGATATACCCTAGAACCATTTTATTTATAGCATCTTAAAGGACACTTTTACATTCTTTAAATATATTGCTACTAACATTTTGAATAGATCATTAGGTCCTGTGTAAAAGAAGATGTTTAGACATTTTTGTCTAAACATCTTCTTTTAATCTTTTTATTAATACTTTTTCAGGGGTAGTCTGCCCGCTTAGAAAACAATTCAGAATGAAAAATTCGAATGCCTTTTTAAAAATTTTTCCAACTGTAACGCAGCGTTATGCCCTTGAATTGGAAACCAACGATAAAAAAATAAGGGTGAGATTTTATAAAGGTAACTAAATTGAAATAGGCAGGGTTAAATATGTCCATTCGAATTTTAAATAGATAGATATGAAAAATTTGAATTATTTATTTATTCCTCCTTTTATTATAATGAAATTAAGTCATTTATATAAAAATTTTCCAATTAATTTGATAGAGAGGTGTGTTTGTATTGTGTATTATTGAAAGGTTTTCAGAAATTCCTACAACATGTATATCAGATACCATGAAAGGACTTAATAACTTATCTCCTACCATTAAGCCAGTTAAAGATGATTATCGAGTTGCAGGGAGAGCTTTTACAGTAAAAATGCCTGTAGGTGATAATCTTGTTGTCTTAAAAGCAATTCGTGAGGCTAAACAAGGGGATGTTTTGGTTATTGATGCAAAAGGAGATACGTATCGAGCGATAGCAGGTGATTTTATTGTTGGTATGGCTCAAACATTGGGGATTAATGGGATTATTGTAGATGGAGTAGTACGCGACCTTGAAGGTATTAAGTCATTGAATTATCCAGTGTTTTGCAAGGGAACAACTATTGCTGCAAGTGGAAAGGCGGGTATGGGTGAAATTAATGTCCCCATTTCCTGCGGTGGGACAACGATACATCCAGGAGACATTGTTGTTGGTGATATTGATGGAGTAGTCGTAATTCCTAAACAGTTAGAAGAAAAAGTTTTGGATCAATCATTAGAAAAACTAGAAAAAGATAATGAGCGAGCAGAGAAAGTTTCAGGTAATCGAGAAGAAATAAGAAAATATCTAGATGAATTTATTTCAAATAAATAGTTTTTTTAAAAAAATGAACATTTGAAGGAATAGAAGGTAACACTCTATCCTTTCAAATGTTTTTTTATGAAATTTAAAGTGAATAAACATTTAAGGTTTTTACAAAATCCACAAATGCCCGGACAACATTCATATCTACTGATTCTTTATAATAAAACATCCATGTTTTTTGGGTTAAGCTATTCCCTTTCTTGTCTTTTAAGTCAATTTTATGAATATCTTTTATGCCATCCAAAAAAAGAGAAGGCATAATAGCATAGCCCAACCCGTTCAAAACCATTTCCTTACAAGTATCACCTTGGTCAACTGACATCGCGATGTATGGAGGCTGGGAATAATGTTCTGCCCACCAATTTTCAATGATTTGCTTATAGAGTTGATCTGTTCGGTAGTCGATTCTAGGGAGATTGGGAAGATCAGATAGGTTTATTTCATTTCTGGATACAATACAAAGCTCTTCTTCAAATAGTAAATGCTTTTCATCCGGCCAACTATAATCTCCGCGGATAAATCCGACATGAGAAACTTGATTATAAACTAAATTGAAAATATCTTTGCTATAGCCTGTGTCTACTTGAAACTCAACATCCGGATGTCGTTCTTTAAACAACTTTAATAAGAGTGGTAACTTATATTTACTAATAAAATTGGAAACACCCAATCTTAACGTTCCAGATACACTATGGTTAAAATTTTCTAGATCTTCTTTAATTTCGCGGAAAGAATTGATCATTTCTTCGGCACGCTTAGCTAAATATTCCCCTTCTGGAGTGAACCGCACTCCTTTTATTCCCCTATCAACAATTTTAACTCCAAATTCCGTTTCAATTTGCTTAAGGCGTTTTGTTAGCGTTGGTTGGGCAATAAATAGGCTTTGTCCGGCCTTTGTAATACTTTTTTCATTAAATAATGTATGTAATATAAGCCAGTCACGATCATCCATTTGCTTTAACTCCCTTAATTTTATCTTTATTTTAAAATTGTGTAACTATTCATGCAACTACACTTGAACAATAACATAAACAGTAAAATTTGAAAAATGACCGATGATTTAATATATAAAAGTTTCATGGCAGCCTATGAAATATTGATATTATTCGCGTAAGGAAATTTAAAATAAAATGAAGTTAATTAGTAATTACCAAAGGGGTTGAACGAAACTTGTTTAGTGGAATTGAAGAACGGTTTAATGTTCGGTCAGAGATTGTCATTACTGGAAAGATATATAGTTATTATCGAATTAAAACATTAGAGGAAAATGGATTAGGTGATATTTCCCAATTACCTTACTCAATAAAAGTATTATTAGAGGCTGCCATCAGAAATTATGACGGTGTAAGTGTAACTGAAGGGCATGTGAGTACATTAGCAAATTGGTCAGTCAAACGAGAACCAAATCAGGAGGTTCCTTTTAAACCTGCACGTGTTCTTCTTCATGATACAACTGGATTACCAGCAATGGTTGACTTAGCCGCGATGCGTGAAACAATGAATCACATCGGCGGGAACGTAACGGATATTAATCCATTAATACCGGTAGATCTTGTAGTTGACCACTCCGTAACTGTTGACTATTTCGGCAGACAGGATGCGATGCAGCTAAATGAAAAGGTTAATTTTGAAAGAAACATGGAACGTTTTCGTTTTCTCCGCTGGGCTCAGGGCTCCTTTAATAATTTTTCTGTAGTTCCTCCAGCAACGGGGATCATGCATCAAATTAATATGGAGTATCTATCATCAGTCGCAGCCACAAAGGAGGATTGTGGTACAACATTAGTGTATCCAGATTCACTTGTAGGAACCGATTCACATACAACAATGGTAAATGGACTAGGTGTGGTGGCTTGGGGAGTTGGAGGAATTGAAGCAGAAGCGGCAATGTTAGGTCAGCCAGTCTATTTTGTTATTCCTGAAGTAGTTGGATTCAAATTAACAGGATCACTCCAGGAAGGTGCAACTGCAACGGATGTTGCACTAACAGTTACAAGTCTCCTTAGAAGAAAAGGGGTTGTAGGTAAGTTCGTAGAATTTTTTGGACCTGGAGTAGGGGAAATGAGTATAGCTGACCGTGCAACTGTTGCCAACATGGCACCAGAGTATGGTGCGACAATGGGCTTCTTTCCTGTAGATCAGGAAACTTTGAACTATTTGAGGGTAATTGGTCGCAGTGAAGAGCAAATAACGTTAGTTGAGGCTTATTATAAAGCCCAAGGTATGTTTATGGAAAAAGATAGCTCTGAACCCGTTTATTCTGACTTAGTTGAACTCGATTTATCTACGATAAAACCATGCCTTGCAGGACCTAAACGCCCTCAGGATAAAGTGGAATTGACTGAGATGAAACAAAATTTTAATGAAGTCGCCCGTTCACCGATTGAAAAAGGTGGCTATGGATTGAATGAACTTGATTTAACAAAAGAGGTCCAAATTGAGCATGTTGTTAATGGAGAATCTGTAATTAAAAATGGATCAGTTGTTCTGGCAGCTATAACAAGCTGTACAAATACATCAAATCCGTCTGTATTGATCATGGCAGGTCTTGTGGCCAAAAAGGCTGTGGAAAAGGGGCTGCAAATACCTGCTTATGTGAAGACCTCGTTGACACCAGGATCACGTGTTGTAACAGACTACTTAGCGGAATCAGGGCTTTTAAGACATCTTGAAACACTTGGCTTCCATATAGCAGGGTACGGTTGTGCAACTTGTATAGGTAATTCAGGACCGCTTATTCCTGAAGTCAGCAAAGCAATTGTGGATCACGATTTAGTTGTCGCCGGTGTACTATCGGGTAATAGAAACTTTGAAGGCCGCGTTCATCCTCAGATTAAAGCAAATTATTTGGCATCACCGCCATTAGTTATTGCATATGCACTTGCAGGAACGGTTGATATTGATTTTTCAAGTCAACCCATTGGTTATAATCAAGCAAACCAGCCTGTTTATTTGCGAGACATTTGGCCTTCTTCAATAGAAATTGGGGAATTGTTAAATAATTCTGTTCGACCTGAATTATTCAGAGAAAGATATAAACGGGTATACGATGGAAATGTAAATTGGAACTCGATTCATATTCCTGAAGGGAATTTATATGATTGGGATCAATCTTCAACATACATTCAAGAGCCGCCGTTCTTTAAAGATCTTCCAGTGCAGCCTGCAGATATAAAGGAAATTAAAGGTGCCCGTCTAATTGCAAAGCTTGGTGATTCAGTAACTACTGATCATTTATCTCCTTCTGGAGCAATTAAGCCGGATAGTGCTTCAGGAATCTATTTACAACAGCAAGGAGTGAAAATTAAAGATTTCAACTCTTATCCATCGCGACGTGGGAATCATGAGGTTATGATTCGAGCGGCATTAGCTAATCTAAGAATTCGAAATCAATTAGTCCCTGGATCTGAGGGAGGCGTTACTAGATGCTTTCAAACGAATGAAATTACATCCATCTATGAAGCTTCCTTAAAGTATCAGGAAAATGGTACGCCATTATTTATAATTGCTGGTAAAGAATACGGTACTGGAAGTTCTCGTGACTGGGCTGCAAAAGGACCATATCTTCTTGGGGTAAAAGCAGTTATTGCAGAAAGTTTTGAGCGTATTCATCGAAATAACTTAGTTGGAATGGGTGTTCTTCCTCTTCAATTTTTAGAAGGCCAAAATGCCTCATCTCTTAATATTATTGGAAATGAAACGTTTGAGACTGTTGGTATGAGTAATGAAATTAAACCGGGTCAATTGATAAAAATAAAAGTGATTCGTGAAGATGGCAGTTCCTTTGAATTTGAAGTTATTGTTCGTCTTGATAGTTCGATAGATATTCTTTACTACCATAATGGAGGGATTATGCAAACTGTTATACGCCAATTGGTTAAAAAAGAAGAAGGCAGTTTAGAACCAGAAGTCTTCCATAAATAATTATGGGATTCATTTTTTAATGGAGATTCAAGCAGTCATTTAGTCTTGGATTTCCGATTTTTCTCATAAATGTACTTTTATTAATCGTAGGTAAATTAGATTGTAAGCGATTTCAATTGATCAGGGGGGATTTGGTGATTGCTTTATTAGGCTTTTTAATGATGATATGTTTTATCTTTTTTATAGTCACAAGAAGGATGTCTGCTTTGACAGCACTGATTGTTATTCCGCTACTCTTTGCTATAGTCGGAGGATTTGGAAAAGATTTAGGCCCCATGGTATTAGAAGGATTAATGGGTGTAGCTCCTACAGGAATTATGCTAATGTTTGCAGTCATGTATTTCGGGATAATGATTGAAGCTGGATTGTTTGAGCCACTAATATCTAAAATTCTTACTATTGTCAAAGGCGATCCTTTGAAAGTAGTGATTGGCACAGCTGTTCTTTCAAGTCTAGTTGCTTTAGATGGAGATGGTACAACAACCTATATAATAACGGTGTCAGCGATGTTGCCTCTTTATATCCGTTTAGGTATTAATCCACTCATCTTAACATGTGTATCAATGATGGCCTTTGGGGTGATGAACATTCTTCCATGGGGAGGACCTACTGCAAGAGCAATTAGTGCACTGAAACTTGATGCGAATGAAGTTTTTCTTCCTCTTGTACCAGTAATGTTAGGTGGTTTTCTATGGGTATTGTTCACGGCATATGTTTTGGGCAAAAAAGAACGTAAAAGATTAGGGATTCTTGATCTTGATTTGTCACAGCATTTTCTAGCAAATCAAGAGCAAGCCTCGGCGGTAGAAATAGATTTAAAACGGCCAAAATTTATATGGTTCAATCTATTGTTAACGCTTTCACTCATTGTTGCTCTTGTCCTAGGCGTCCTACCTCTACCGGTATTGTTTATCATGGCATTCTCACTGGCTTTATTAGTTAATTACCCTAATTTAGAAGTACAAAAGAAAGTGCTTTCTTCTCACGCTGACAGTGTAGTAATTGTTGTTGCTTTAATTTTTGCCTCGGGTGTTTTTACAGGAATTCTGTCGGGAACACACATGGTTGATGAAATGGCTAACAGTCTAATTTCAATAATACCTGAGCAACTGGGTTCATCTTTTGCGCTCATTACAGCAATTACAAGTCTTCCTCTAACATACGTAATGGCAAATGATCCTTATTATTTTGGAGTATTACCTATTATAGCTAAAACCGCCGCGGCATACGGAGTGGACCCAGTTGAAGTTGCACGAGCTTCTGTGCTGGGGCAACCGATTCATGCGATGAGTCCTTTAATTGCTTCGACTCATTTATTGGTAGGGATGGCAAAGGTGGATTTTGGTAAACATCAAAAGTTTATTTTAAAGTGGGCAGTAGGAACATGTGTAGTCATGATTCTTATTGCTTTAATCACAGGAGCTATTTCTTTATAGAGTTTATTCCAGGGAGCGATTCTTTACTCGTATGTAATAAAAGGGTGAATGAGGGCCAACCTACGATAGTACTGAAAGCAGTAAATCATTGCGAGTAGCAACCTATCACGCTCTGACAGCACAACAAGACTACAAGCAAGCCAAGGAGTACAGGGCTATGGTAGAGACAAAGAGAAAATCCCAAGATCAGGAATATATATGTCTCGTAGCGAAGTCAAGACCAAGCAGGCCAAACAATGATTGCGTTTTTTTAGGTGAATGGGAGCCATCTAAGTAAATTAAGGAAGGCAGCTAGAACCCCGCGAGTCGTAACCTATGCTAGTTCACAAGTACTTTGCAATCTCTAATTGGTATAGAAAATCCACTATATAAAACGTTACAAGCTTAGCACCTTAAACAGGTGCTTTTTTATTTGCTACCATACATATACCTAGATTTTTCTATCGAATAAATTAAAGATAAAAATCAACTTCTTAACTAAATACTCGACCAGACCGAAATTTATTAAAATTGATTTTATCTAAAAACTGAAAGATAAAAGGAAAATATATATTGGTTGACAATATCAATAAATAACTATAATATCGGTATATCGTAATATTGCGATTAACTCATCGGATTAGTCTTTCCGATAGACGAATAACTCAAACAAAAATATCGGTATATTGGGATTTACCGATAATAAATTGTTGTTCGAACTAATAAATAATAGAAAGGAGAAAACTAATGAAAATTAGTTTATTAGATCAAACTCAGTTATTAGAAGGCATTTCAGCAGAAGAAGGTTTTGCACAATCGGTTGAGTTGGCAAAATACGTTGATAAGTTAGGATACCACCGTTACTGGTTATCAGAACATCATAGTACAGATGCGTTAGCTGGAGCTTCTCCTGAAATTCTTGCTAGCCATTTGTTAGCTAAAACAGATAATATAAAAGTAGGTACTGGTGGTGTTATGTTACCACACTATAGTTCATACAAAGTAGCAGAGAACTTTAAGGTGATGGGTGCACTCGCTCCAGGTAGGGTAGATATTGGTGTAGGACGTGCACCTGGTGGTCATCATTTATCATCTATAGCCTTGCAAGGTGAAAGAGCTAGAAATGTTGATATTTTCCCTGAACAAATTGATCAACTGTTAGAATATCTACAGGACAGGTTGCCTGATACCCATCCTTTAAGAGGTTTAGAAACAACACCTGTAATAGAGAAAAAACCGGATTTATGGATACTTGGTACAAGTAATTCTTCAGCCCTTTTAGCTGCAGAAAAAGGATTACCTTATGCCTTTGCGCAATTCATTAACTATCAGCCAGGTGGAATGGAACAGGCATTAAAGTTATATGTCGATAACTTTAAACCATCAAAATATTTAGATAAGCCACAAGTATTGGTAACCATGAAGACTATTGTTGCAGACACCGATGAAGAAGCAGAAAAAATTGCCGAAAGTGCATTGCGGTTTAATTACTACTTACACCGCGGGCGACTTACACGTCTAGTAGATCCAGAAAGAGCATTGTCACATGTAATAAATCCGTCTGAAAAACGAGAAATAGAAACTGTCAAAGAAACCTATATTATTGGTTCTAAAGAAACTGTAGCTCAAAAAATAAAGGAATTAACGAATAAGTTCTCTATTGATGAACTAATGGCGATTACTCCTATTTATGATTTTGAAAAACGAAAACGCTCCTTTAAATTGTTAAAAGAAGCTGTTAGGGAATAATTATCTTCCTCATTGGCCTCTTTTTGAACTTACATGCTGAAATGTAATTTTTTCTAAAAGGAGAGTATCTTGTCTAAAGAAAGGATGCTGGTTAATGATGGGAAATCAACAAGAGATGAATGATGAAAAATTAGTAGATATGTTTAAAGCATTATCAAATGCAACTAGGTTGAAAATTTTAAAAATGCTAAAAGAGCCGGAAAAAAATTTTCCTCCTCAAGTCCATATCCATAAGGGAGACGATTTCTTAGGAGGGGTTTGTGTGGGCGATATACGAGATAAGATAGGCCTGGGGCAGTCAACGACTTCTCAATATTTAGCGCTGTTGCTGCAAAGCGGTCTTTTAGAGATGAAACGAATTGGCCAGTGGACCTATTACCGTAGAAATGAAGAAGTGATTAAACAATTAGAAGGTTTTATCGGTAAAAACCTGTAATATGATAGGAGGGATTATATGAGTCTCGAACAGCATAGGGCCTTTAATCGGATGTATCAAAGAGATAAAATGACTCTTGGGTTTTTAACACCTTTTGAACCGATGACAAATCAGCCTCCAAGAATGGAAAATACAGTCGAACTCGCTCGTAAAATAGAAAATTTAGGGTTTTCAGCAATTTGGTTGCGGGATGTTACAATGCATGACTTTAATTCCAACGATCATGGGCAACTTTATGATCTATGGATTTATTTAACTTACCTAGCTGCTCATACAAATCATATTGCAATAGGAACATCAAGTGTGGTTCTTCCGTTGCGTCATCCCGTTCGAGCAGCAAAAGAAGCAACGTCTGTCGACCGGTTGTTTCCTGACCGCCTAATTATGGGAGTAGCTTCAGGAGACCGACAAAAAGATTTTACTGCTTTAGGAATAGAGAGAGAAGAGAGAGGTCGCATATTTAAACAGAGTTTTGATTTCCTTAATCGATTGCTTAAGGAAGAACACCCAACGATTGATTCTACCCTAGGTGTCATAGAAGGCAGGAGTATGAAATTAATGCCAAACCCTGTTACCAGCATTCCAACAATGGTGACAGGGTTTAGCCAGCAATCCATTGAGTGGATTGCAGAAAACGGGGACGGCTGGATTCAATACCCACGCAGTATTGAAGAGCAAGCCTCATTAATTCGAAATTATCGTGCACTAGCAAACATAAAAAGCCCGGGAGCATTTAAACCGTTTACGCAAACTTTATATATCGATTTATCTGAAAATCCCGATGAAAGACCATCGCAAATTCCGTTGGGTTATCGTCTAGGAAGAAACCACTTATTGGAATTATTATTTCAATTTCAAAAAATCGGAGTGAATCATTTGGCATTCGTCCCTTATTTTGCTAGACGGCCAATGGAAGAGATGATTCAGGAAATTGGAGAAGAAATCTTACCCCATTTTCCTACACATGATTGATGATACTACTTTGAGAAAATTGATAGGAGTGAGAAATAAAGTGAATATAACTAATAATTTTAACACTGAATTCAGTGAATATGGCTCTAATCGTGCTGATATTGAACATATCTTTCTCACGTTTTCAAAGGCCCTTGAGTTAAATGATATATCTTCGATTAAAAATTACTTTACACGAGATGCAGAAGCGAATTTTAGCCATTTAGGTCAATTTAAGGGTATTGATGCAATCGAAGCAGGTTTGAATTATAGTGGACCTGAACTCGATTTGGTAAGGTATAAAATAACTAATTCATACGTAGCTGTATCTGATGATCGTGCTCAACAAAGTGTGTACCTTATGGGTGTTCTCGCTAATGATAGCGGAAATGGAGTACTTGACAGTTTTTTATTCGGTGGCCATTTTGTGAACACGTATGTACGTACCATTGAGGGTTGGAAAATTTCACATCTTCGGTTTGAACTCGATTGGCAGAGCGGCAACAAAAACTATGTAATGAATTGGAAGTTGGCTGATGGTACGGTCGGTTGGCATCAGAAAAAAGTAGCTCCGACAATACTAAGCGAGTTAGATGCACCTTGGATAGTTTTTCCAAATCCTGACGAGCGTGGGACTGACGAAGAGCAGGTCGCTGAAACGTATATTCGCTATTCATGGGCATTGGACCAAGCTGACTTTAGCTTACTGACAACTGTATTTACTGAGGATGCAAAAGCAGACATGTCTCCATTTGGCCCTATGAATGGACGTAAGGAGATTGTCAGTTTGTTGAAAATCTTGCGTTCGGGACAACCCTACATGCAACACGCAGCTACAAATTTTCGTGTTAACGTTACCGGAGATACTGCGACAATGGATATCTATCGAGTTGTTCCATTCATCCCGAATAGGGAGACCTTAGATGCTACGATTTTTGGTGCTCGTTATGAAAGTCGACTACGCCGTGATGGGGGGGTATGGAAGTTCGAGTGGCTTCGCTATATTCCAGGTTGGATTCACGGGGACAAAAGTTTTTAGGAACAAATACTTTATAGACCTATTTACGTTCTTACAAAAGCAGAAACATTACTTTAAAAGTTAGAGTTAAAGTAAATATATTCGGAGTGTATAATTATGAACGAGGTACAAGAGAATATTGTAAATATCGGTTTGGTATAAATCGTGGCGTCTTTATGTTTTCTTAAGCACGTATACGGTGATGAAAAAGATTATGGAAAATTTGGGAAATAAGGATTAGTAATTAAACTTCACAAGTTTTGGATAAACATAAATAAAACACAAACTTGAATGTTTCTCCTTTGTTTTATTACCTTGTCATATAAGGGAGATCATAAGTATAAGCATTTTTATCGATAAACTTTCATTGTCTGTATAATAGGTTATTTCTTTTAGCTTCCACTCTTTCTATATAAACATTATAAAGATATGCTAGACGAGATGAACAGACGTGATGCCTGCAACCTGAACGAGTTGCCCGCTAAAGTAATGTATAAAGAGGGGATCAGACAAAATTACATGCATGTGCATACATGCGATTAGATTGGAGAATATTCATGAAGGTACTATTTTATTTTTTAGCCCTTGTAGCAGGTGCTTCATTAAGTATTGAAGGGGCAATAGGGGGAACATTAGGACGAAATATAGGTGCGATAGAAACCACCTTATTTATGTTTACTATAGGGTTTATGACTATATTATTAATTACGTTGTTCTTTGGTAAAGGTGATTTAAGTCAGGTTTTCAAAGTACCAAAGTGGAAATTGCTTGGTGGTAGTTTAGGAAGTTTCTATAATCTGATGCTTGTCATTAGTGTGCCAATCATTGGAGTAGGAATTTCAGTTATTGCTGCTCTTGCTGGGCAGATCGTTATGAGTACAATGATAGAACATCATGGGTGGCTCAGATCCTCCAAAATTAAATTCAATAAAAATAAAGGTATTGCGATTGTATTAATAGCTGTATCGCTCTATCTTGTAAATTAAAAGGAGAGGTATCTTATGAGTATTCTTATTGTTATTCTTACGCTTATATCCGGAGCAGTTTTAGCAACACAGGCCCCAATTAATGCAGCTTTTGCAGCAAAAGCAGGATCGTTTGAAAGTACATTGGTTAACTACTTCTTTGGAACTGTAATAATGGTGATTGTAGTGGTTCTTTTTGGAAAGGTAGATATGATTGCTATTTCTGAAGCACCTACTTGGCAGCTTTTATGTGCTTTTTTTGGATTAGTATACGTATTACTATCGATTATTACTGTTCCAAAAATTGGAGTAGGTGCTGTCGTTATTTCGGTTATTATTGGTCAATTAGTAACTGGCATGGTAGTTGATAACTTTGGATGGTTTGGAAATGCGGTCATTCAATTTGATATGAAACGTTTAGCAGGTTTAGTACTAATGTTTATAGCACTTTATTTTACTCTGAAAACTGAACCTAAAACGCAACGGGCTCAAGAACAAAAAGCGGCATAATGATTCGAGACATAAAAGAACTAAAAAGTGAATGAGGAGAAATGAAAGAAAGGCTTTACACATTATAATTCTAACATATGGGGAAGCCCTGATGAGTATCAGGATGGAATATATGGGACTTTTAGATTACTTCAATTGTTATTGAACTGCATTAGTTGGAAATCAGAGCTGTCTTTAAGGCAGCTCTTTCTTTATGCAACTATCGATGCAGTTTAGTGCAATAAGGACTTTAAATGGCTATATAAAACAAAGAGGACCAGGTATTTTTCTATTAATGCAAACTATTTTTTCATATGCTGAACTCCCTTTCCACGCTCACCTCGGTTCTCCTATACCCGAATGTAAGATGTTGCGAATATAAAAAATGAATAAATATATTCCCTTTTTAAAAAAAATGATTTACAATCATTCGTTTTGTTGGTAAGATTTGTTTTAATAAATAATTTGAAAAATTCAGTTATTTATCGTTTTAAAACAGAAAATTTTAAAACTAAAAGGAGAGGTAAATAAAATGGAGGCAATTGATTACAATTTAAAGCCGAAAGTAAAAAAATTCTTGGAAGGATTTATCGGTCTTTATATTAATGGAGAATACGTACCAGCGGTTAATGGAGAAACATTCGATGTCATTAACCCTGCTAATGAAGAAGTGATTGCACAAGTTAGCGAAGCACAAACTGAAGATATCGATATTGCAGTAAGAGCTGCAAGAAAAGCATTCGATGAAGGTGAATGGTCAGAAATGAAAGCGGCTACACGTTCGCATCTTCTTTATAAGTTCGCAGATCTTTTGGAGGAAAACCGTGAAGAGCTTGCGCAACTTGAGTCCCTTGATAACGGTAAGCCATATAAAGTCGCACTAACAGATGATGTTGATGGATCAATCCAACACTTCAGGTATTACTCTGGTTTCGCAACGAAAATCCAAGGAAAAACGACACAAGTATCGCCGGAATATGTGAATTACACTGTGCATGAACCTGTTGGGGTTGTAGGCCAGATTATTCCTTGGAACTTTCCTCTTTTAATGGCTGCTTGGAAGCTGGGATCAGCTCTGGCTGTTGGTTGTACAGTGGTTATTAAACCAGCAAGTGAAACACCACTTTCTCTGCTCTATATAGCAAAGCTGTTCAAAGAAGCTGGTTTTCCAGACGGCGTTGTTAACATCACTCCTGGCTCCGGTAGAGTTGCTGGAGAAGCAATTATCACTCATAAAATGGTGGACAAATTGTCGTTCACTGGATCAACAGCTGTCGGAAAAGAAGTCATGAAGAAAGCGGCAGATCAAATCAAAGGAGTCACGCTCGAACTTGGTGGTAAATCACCGGCAATCATCCTGGAGGACGCCAACCTAGAAGAGGCAATTGAAGGGGCATTCAATGGTACGATGTACAACCATGGTCAAAACTGTAGTGCTTGTACACGTATCTATGTTCATCGTAAACATTACGAACAGGTAGTGCAGGCATTGGCAGAACGTGTGAACATGTTGAAACTGGGCCCGGGAATGGATCCGGAAACAGATATGGGTCCCCTTGTCTCAGCAAAACAGCAACAAACTGTTCTTGGCTACATCGAGCAAGGAAAAAGGGAAGGCGCACGTCTTGTTACGGGAGACGAAAAAGCATTTAATAAAGGTTATTTTGTTCAACCAGCGATCTTTGCTGATGTAGAAGATGACATGGCCATAGCGCGTGAAGAAATCTTTGGTCCAGTAATGTCGGTTTTGGTTTTTGATACTGTTGAAGAAGTTATTAAAAGGACAAATGATAGTGATTATGGTTTAGCAGCTAGTATTTGGACAGAAAATATCAAAACCGGTCACTATATTTCCCGTAAACTACAAGCCGGTACAGTTTGGATTAATGATGTTGGTCTTGAGTGGGAGTCAATGCCGTTCGGCGGTTACAAACAATCTGGCATTGGACGCGAAATGGGCGGAGAGTATGGCTTAGAGAACTACACGGAAGTGAAAAGTGTATATGTGAATATTAAACAAAAGTAGACATGGGAATTTTAAAATCATGTAAATCCGTTATAGCTACACACCTATATAGATAGATGTAGCTTTTCCAATAAAGAAATCAATTGGTAGAAATTTTGTTTAATTAACATTTATGAGGAGGATAATTATGTATAAACCTTTTGGAATGATTCCAGCTTTGCCAACACCTATGAATGAGGATAAAAGTATTGATTTTAAGGGGCTTGAACAGCTAATAGGACATTTGATAGATGGAGGAATGAACTGTCTTTTAGTGGGAGGAAGTACTGGAGAATACTCACTAATGAGCATGGAAGAACGAAAAGAAGTAATTAAATTTGTGTGTGAAACATCAAACGGCAGATTACCTGTCATGGCGGGGACAGGATGCCATCGAACAGAAGATACAATTGAACTTACTAAATACGCAGCCGAAGTTGGTGCAGATTGTGCCTTGGTCATTAATCCTTATTATATGACAACTAGCAGACAAGGAATCATTGATCATTACAAGGCAGTAGCGGAAAACTCTAGCATTGGAATTGTAATCTATCATTATCCGGATGCTACAGGCGTTGAACTTGATCCAGAATTAATTAATGAAATAAGTCAAATAGATGGAATTGTCGGTATTAAAAATACTGCCGATGGACAGCATACCTCTAAGCTTATTGCATTGACTAAAGACAATCCGAACTTTGCGGTCCTAACTGGATTTGAGCATTTAATCTTACCTACATTGGCATTAGGGGGACATGGTGCTATTGGAGTAGTCCACAACTTGGCTCCGAAAAAAATAGCAAAACTATATGATTTGATCGTAAATGAAAACAACTTAAAAGAAGCGACTAAATTAAATCAGGAATTGCTAGTTTTATATAATGCTATTGAAGAAGAAACGATTCCAGGAACAGTAAAGGCAGGCTTGGAAGCACTAGGATTATCAGGAGGATCAAGTAGATTACCGTTAGTGCCTGCTTCCGAAAAGTTCAAGTCAAAAATTGAAACAGTATTAAATGAATTAGGGGAACTAGGAGTGAAACAGCATTAATTGAATGATAAATACACAAGATGGGAGGAAATCCAATGAAAGATGTAATTATAATAGGCGGCGGACTTGCTGGTTTGTCTGCTGCCTGGCGCCTACAACACCATGATATTTTACTTTTGGAATCCGATGATCGTATTGGTGGGCGTGTACGATCTGAACGCCGAGGAGATTATTGGTTAAATTGGGGCGGACATCTATATGCTGGAGCTGGTTCAGCTACAGATGAATTATTTCAATCTGTAGGAATAACTGCATTACCTGTACCAGGAATTTTAACTGCAATGTCTTTGAATGGGAAGTTGCTTTTAGATGGTCCAGTTGAACTGTATCCATTTAGGGCCCCTATGGCATGGAAAGCTAGATTTGCTATGATACGTGCAGGTGCTAAAGTGCGTGCAGCTGTTATCAAGTATGGCAAAGTAGCAAAAAAACGTCCGGGAGAGGACTATAGAGTTCGACAACAACGAATTTTAGAATTTATGGGTGATCAAACCTTTGCCGAATTTACTGGTAAATTACCACCGGATGCAGATGCAATTTTTAGACCTACAGTTAGCCGTTCGACCGGCAGTCCTGAGACAATGACTGCAGGATCAGGTGTAGGATATTTCCACACTGTATGGAACAAAGATGATGGGTTAGGGAGAAATATTGTTGGGGGAGCATCAACGCTTACGAACACGATTGCAACAACATTAGGTGAACGGGCTCAACTAAATGCAAAAGTTTCAGAGGTTCTTCAGAAAGAAGACTCTGTTGTCGTACACTATACTCAAAATGGCGTGAAGCATGTGGTGGAAGCACGTTATGCAGTCCTCGCGACTCCTGCCACAATTACAAAAAAAATAGCGAAAAACATTGACCCGGAAATCGCAGACGCTCTTGGTCAGGTTAAATATGGTCCACATGTTAGTGCAGCATTTTTAACAAATGAAACAGGACCTCAAGTTTGGGATAATGTATATTCTTTTGCTACGCCTAAAAGGTCATTTGACATTATTCTTCATCAATCTAATCTAGTCCGTTCAATAGAAACTGAGAGACAGCCAGGTAGTAGTCTTATGACATTTTCACCGGGGGAAAGCGGGCGGCGGCTAATTGATAAATCTAATGAGGAAATCATTCAAATATATTTGAAGGATTTAAATGAAATATTTCCTGGTTTTAGTGATCATGTAGTGGAGGCTCACGTAGAAAAATTTCCATTCGGATCAGCTTATATTTTCCCAGGTCGTGCAGAAATACAACCAGTTTTAACAAAATCTGCGGGCCGATTGTTCTTAGCAGGTGATTATTTAGGCTCCTATTATACTGAAACAGCTATTCAAACAGGATTCACTGCAGCCCAGAGTATTAATAGCTTCCTGGATTTCGAGCTTCCTGCATCCCAAAAAGAGCAGAAATTCAAGACTGTAGTTTCTAATTAATTACCATGGTTTTGTTGAGAGAATCAGTTAAACTCATTTAAATCTTCGTCAGTCCAGCAGGTGCTGCATTCGTTCATTCGCCGGAGTTCCTTTTCTTGCTCTTGAGACAGAAAAGGAGTCTTTCCTGGTGCGCATTCCCGGTGAAGCCCCGTTATGGTTGCATTTCTTGGCATACTCGGAAATTGTCAAGTGAAGGTATTATAAATATTTAACCATTTTAAATGCATCCACATCTTTATCCATTCTTTTAGGAGCAGTGTGGACAGAAAAAGGTCGTTGTTAAATCCTGCGTGACTCATATTAAATCCAGTCTTACAATATGTCGAAATTGATGCGCAAAATGGAAGCGTTATCTTTTTGACAAAGGTAATATTTCGCTATTAGGAACAGATGAATCGAAATAAAAATATCTTTAATAATTGGGAGGGAATTTATGAATAAAGTCCGGACAATGGAAGAGCTTCCTTTAAGTAGATTCCATTTTAAAATGTTTGCCTACGCCAGTGGGAGTACATTCATCGATGGGTATATTATCGGAATTATTGCGGTAGCACTTTCTGCCATGCAGTCCCAATTCGATATGTCTTTAACCATGATGGGGTTGATTGGGATGGCAACTCTTGCGGGTATGTTTGCTGGCGGAGTAATAGGGGGCTATCTAACAGACCTTATTGGCCGGAAGAAGATGTTTCTCATCGATATGCTTATCATGGCTATTGTGTCAATCCTTCAGTTTTTTATCAACGATCCCATTCAGTTAGTCATTTTACGATTTATTTTAGGTGTTGCAATCGGGGCAGATTACCCAATTGCAGGAGCCTTGATGGCGGAATTTTCTCCGAAAAAAAGTCGTGGTTCCTTGCTTGGAGGGCTTAATGGACTCTGGTATGTCGGTTACGCCATTTCCTATTTGGTCGGTTTCTTATTGCTGTCCGTAGGTGACACGAGCTGGAGATGGATGCTTTTAAGCAGTGCTGTTCCAGTAATCCTCATGCTTATCGCACGTTTAAATATGCCAGAATCCCCTCTTTGGCTGGCTAGCAAAGGAAGACAAAAAGAAGCAAACGCTATTGTTCGGAAAATATTCGGGGATCATGTCATCATGTCAAATGAACCAGAGACCAAGGAGAAAACCACCTTTCTCGAAATGTTTCGAAATGGTTATGGAAAATGGATATTTTTCGTGTCTGCTTTCTGGTCGCTTCAAGTCATTCCAACCTTTGGAATAGGAACCTATATCCCTGAGATCCTTGCACAATTTGGTTTTGCTAATGGAACGAGGGAATATCTGGGATCGGCAGTCATTAATATCGTCTATCTTGTCGGCTTGCTTCCTGCCCTTTATTTAATCGAAAAATTCGGAAGAAGACCTACACTTATTGTTCCGTTTTTAGTATCTGCCATCACTTTATTCGTACTGGGAGCAACCTCTGGATTGAATACATCGTTTGTTTTTATCCTGGTTCTCTTCATAATATATGGAACGTTCAATACTGCGATGGGAGCTCATGATTGGATCTATCCGAACGAGCTTTTCCCAACCCATATCCGGGGTACGGCAATGGGCTTTATCACAGGAGTAACCCGTATCGCCTCTGCCATTGGTACGTTTTTCTTCCCGTTCATTTTGGAGAATTATGGGTTGGCAGCTACGTTGTATATTTGTGGGGCTTTGTTTTTCATTGGATTTTTAGTTTCTCTCTTCATGGCTCCGGAAACAAAGAATATGAGTCTAACGCAAACCAGCTCCATCAACAAATCCGGAAACAAAGGACAAGACAGCTTCGCATCGAAAAAATACATTAATTAGAAAAGGGAGAACTTTTTAGAACAGCAAAAACACGAGTTAATTAAAATTATTGTCTGGCAGGAAAAGTGCTGACAGGGGGTGAAACCGAAGGGGGGAAATGGCAAAAACCAATGAGATGTTGAGTTTCTGGAGAGGGTTTGACCCGGCTGGTGGCAAAGTGACTGGCCGGCCTCATTCCCTGTATGGTGAAAGATTTACATCTGGAATTTTAGCCATGCCTTATTGAAACCACTAGTCATCTTCCGCCTAGACGGATAGGTGGCTTTAAATTTGAAGTTCTATTTATGGGGCGGAACTCCAGAAGATTGAAATGTTGTCTTGCTTCAAGCGGATGGATTACACTAAATGGGAGATCATTATTTTGATGACTTAAATTAGCGTACAACTGAATAGGAGGTGAATGATATGAAAAAATTGTCGGGCCTGAGAATTTACTTCATTACAATTGCTGGTGCGGTATGTTGGGGACTTATTGGTTTATTTATTGCTCCATTGTATGCTCGCGGCTTCACGGCTTGGGACGTGGTTGCCATTCGGGGTATCTTTACCTTTGTTATCTTAATTCTACTTATGGCAGTTTTTTATCGTGATCAGTTACGTACCAGATTAAAAGATCATATTTTTTTCGCTGGTGCGGGAATCTTTAGTATCGCCTTATTTAACTTTTTTTACTTTGAAGTTTTTTCCCAATCGAGTTTATCCCTTGCAGTAACACTTTTATATACAGGTCCCTTGTTTGTAACCATCCTTTCTCGGCTCTTTTTTAAAGAGCCCTTGACGATTCGTAAAGGCTGGGCACTTGCTCTTGCTATTACAGGTTGCGCATTTGTCGTAGG
This sequence comes from Peribacillus simplex, assembly GCF_900156045.1. Lineage (GTDB taxonomy): Bacteria > Bacillota > Bacilli > Bacillales > DSM-1321 > Peribacillus > Peribacillus simplex_D. The sequence continues at coordinate 37,436 of NZ_FTMX01000012.1, forward strand.
TCTAGTGCCATTTGGCCAAGAAAGTATACCTATGAATACCTTGTTAATGGGGATTTTATCTGGATTTTGTTATGCGTTGTACAGTATTTTCAGTAAACCTGTAACGAAACGGTATTCTGCTTTGACAATTACCACGTACACATTTTTTTATACGAGCATTTTCATGTTTTTGACAAGTGACATAATAAGAAAGACTGATCAATTTCAATATGCAGATGTTTGGATGTCAGCGGTGTTGTTAGCGTTAGTATCAACGGTTGCAGCTTTTGTTTTGTACACTTCAGGACTAAAGTATTTAGAAGCCAGCAAGGCTTCCATTTTAGCGACGATAGAACCCATCGTCGCAGTAGTAACTGGAGTACTTTTTCTTGGGGAACATCTGCGGGGATGGCAGGTGTTAGGGATCGCATTGGTTTTGTATTCAGCAATCCTTGTCGCAGGGGGACGGTCTAAGGTTAAGAAAGCTTTTGATTACAATGATGGACTGGAACGATGATTCTTTATACATAAAGCGTATCTAAACCCTCCATTTCTTACACATTATTTAATTAGGCAGCCTCGAAGGCATGAACCCGGTAATCCACCGGGCTCATGCCTTTTAATTTCTCTTTGATTCGTCTGTGATTGCAGTAATGAATATGAACTTCTACTTCTTGTTTGAAATGCTCCATGCTGTCGAACTTCTGTATATAAAAGTAATGCAGATTTAGTAAGCCAAAGAAGTTTTCCATGGTGTCTAAACAATTTCCTTTTCGGGACGCATTTTGAGTAAGAACATGTAAGATTTCATTTGGTGAGCCAGCCTTGATCCGAATGAAGAATGGGGGAATCTTTCGACACGGGTCGCTAGTGGCTTGGTCAAGCATCTTGGAGTTAAGGGATAGATCGCAGGGTGATAAGATATGTAGGCATCCAAATCAGGATAGGAGAAAACCAAGATGAGAATGCATAAAAAGCAAACAAATTTGGTTATTATACTAATCTAATAACCAAATGCCTCCTCCCCAAACTCCCGTAAGAACCACTTTAATTTTCCCATATGCATATCCATTCCCCCGACTGCCTTATCCTATAAAAAGTAGGCTGATCAGGAGAACTGATTAACCTTATAATACGAAGCGGCGCCATCCAGAAGTGTCCTTTTTGAATCCGGCCATTTTCTTGAATATAAGATATAATGGACCCAAGGTTGATCAATTTTGACGGAAAATCTGCAAATCGAATGTGAAAGGGGATTTAAATGAGCTTATATAATCAAACAGCAACAATTAATAAAATTGTTGATATTAAAGATTCTTTACCAAAAAAACAAAGACAGTTATGCGATTATATTCTGAAAAATTATCAGTCAATAGGATTGATAACAATTAAAGAGCTTGCCAATAATGCCAATGTTGGAATTTCAACTGTAGTGCGTACGATAGAAGCCTTAGGATATGAACATTTTAATGATTTACGAAAAGATATTTATGATGAATCGGTGCCTTCCGTCTCAAAATGGACATTGAAGAAGTCTTTTACAGAAATAAAAAAAGAGGGAGGGAAGGTTCCAACTTTAGTGCAAGTTTGGAAAGAATCAGTCAATTTATTAGACAAATCATTGGATTCAACTTTAATGGAAAATTTCGAAAATGCAGTTGATTGCATTGAAAAATCAAGTTATATCAATGTTTTGGGTACTCGACCGTATAAAGCAACTGCATTATATTTCGAACTGTTGCTTGGGGAATTCTATCCTAAGATAAGGCAACTAGGACATGATACGGAAGTGATTTATGATAGGATCTTGCAATTTGAAAAGGATGAAACTTTAGTGGTTTTTGCATTCGAACCCTACACTAATCGAGTTATCGAAGCAGTTAAGCTGACCTATGAACTAGGCAATAAAATTATATTGATAACAGATCATATCTCCTGTCCAATTATTTCATATGCGTCTGTTACGTTGAAAGTAGAGGTTAGTGAAGAACAATTTTCAGTAATACCTATTATTGCATTGATAGATGCATTGGTAATTGAAATTGGTAAAAGGTCATCAGAAGAATCGATTAAAAAGTTGAAAAGACTTGAAAAAACACTTATAGAAAAGAATATAACGTTTACTTATTAAAACTAGAAAAACAATTATTTTATCCAATGTAATATGGGGTACAAGCTAAATTTAAACTGGCAGCTCATCAACACCAATTGGCGGCTATTTGAATGTCATTCCATTCTATAAACAATTAAATATTTAAGGTTAAATGATTATGATAGCTAGTCTTATGAAGTCTTGGACAAACAAAAAAACGGCAAGCATTAACTTATTTCCCGATTCCTCATCTTCTCTTAATGAAATAAGCAAATCAGTCAGGCCAATCCACTTATTGTTATTCCTCTACTATATCGTGATAAATGCTTTTTATTCTTTAACATACTCATTTAGCGCATATGCGTTGTTATTATGGATTTGGCCAAGGATCGCTTTCAAAGGAAATAAAAGATATAGCAGTTCAAATTGGATTTGAGCAATCTTTAACATTGTACAGTTTACCTTTGTGTTTAATTTTTATTATTAATGCTGTTATTTTAGCTGTGTATTTTTCATTAGCTGAACAAAAGTGGAGGATAAAACAAGAGCATCATTATGCGCAATTAGAAGCAATGCAGTCAAGGTCAGGACGGGAAGCGCTATATCTGGTCCTTGATTTAAAAACCCCTCTCACAGCAATTGAGGGGCTAAATCTTATATAATACGGACTATAGTAAGTATCGAAAATAATAGAAGAAACTGATCGAAAAGAAGCCTTTGCTCAACAGGATCAAAGGCTAAATTGTGATTCGGAAATAAACATCAATAAAAGAGAGAGCTTTATAAAGTATTAGCTCTCTGCACATAAATGTGTGTATTTAAAATGGATGCTAAGGACTTCTATTTTTTTTGCCCGAAAAAACATTTCACTACGGGATCAGGCGTCAGGCCCAACCAGATGTAACACCCACAATGGATAAGGATAGATAGAGGCTATGCAAGAGAAGGAGGGAAGCGAATAGATGATCTAATCCTAGATGGAAACAGAAGAAAGGAAAAGGAAATCTTATCGGTATCCCTAACAACTCTTCTTGATAGGCTATACTTATCTAGACAGAAAATTTAAGGTCAGGTAGACTACAGATACAACTAGTTAAAGAAAAGAGGTCCGATATGCGACGTGATATACAACTGAATGAACGAGCTTTCTCATCCAAGGAAGTGGCAGAAGAAGTGGGGATTGCAACTCCCACTGTTCGAAAGTATGGTCAAATCTTAGAGCGGAATGGATATGAGTTTTTGAAAGATGGAGATCGACGTATCTTTGTTCAATCTGACATCGTAGCGCTTGTAGCGCTACGCGATACGGACAAGCCCCTAGACGATACAGCTAAAGACCTTGTATCTCAACAAAAAGAAAGATTAGAAGCATCCAATGAAACACAGATAGCGATACCCGATACATATGAAAATTTACCCCACGACCCCAATCAATTAAACGAGGCCCTAATGTTTTTAGTCAATGAACTCGCAGCCACACGTGAAATGAATGTCCAACTGACAAACGATATGTCAGAGCTTAAAACAAAGGTTTCCCGGCTCCAGCAGGATCACCATGTTATAAGTTCTAGTATTGGAAATTCAGCGCAAAGAACTAATGCTAAAATTGACCAATTAACTGACCAATTAACTGAACAACAAAATACCCATTACGAAACATTGCTGGAACAAGAAAAACAAAAAAGTGAACTCTTACAAAAAGAAATACAAAATATGCGGGACGAACAGAAAAAAGAATGGAATTCACAAAATGAATTTAATAAACGTTTAGAAGTGACTATACAAAAACGTTCCGAAAAATGGCGGGGGCTTTTCTCCATATTCAAAAAATAGGGTGACTGTTAAGTTTTTGCCTAGCTGTGTATTGATTTGATGAAGAAACATTTGATGGATAAAAACATTGAGATGCGAATCCTCAAAACTTAAAAAAATTCATAGTGTCATATACGATTCGCGTAGCTTAAAAACAGAATTAAGAAGAAGTATTCAAACTTTACAGGATTTGGCACCTGTAAGAGCTCGGCGATACAATGTATCGGACGTTCTACCAAAGGCAAACGAAGGCTCAATTGAAATTCATTGGAGATTTGTTTAAGCGATATGCATCTAAAACAAGAGTCATCCTTACTATAGTTGCTCCAGACAGGGGTGTATCGCTGGGCGATATAACTTGCAAATAAATTCGAAACCTTTAGGTTTAATAGAAAAGCGGCGTTCGATATACAAACAGGATATACATCCGAATGAACGAGTATTCTTTTCTAAGGAAGTGGGGATGCAAAACCCACGTTCAAAAGTATGGTCAAAACTTAGAACGAAACGGATATGAGTTTTTAAGATGGCGGTTGCCTATCTTTATTCAATCTGACATCGAATCGCACATTGCGTTACGCGATACGGACAAGTTCCTAGAGGATACAGCTAAAGACCGTGTGTATCTCCAAAAAGATAGATTAGATGAATAAATAAAACAGAGATAGCGATACTCGATATATATGACAATTTAACCCATAATTTCAAGCAAATAAAAGAGATTTTAATTGTTTTAACCAATGAACTCCAGCTACGCTTGAAATGAACGTCCACAGACAAAGGATATTTCTCAGCTTAAAACAACGGTTTCGAAGCTCCAGCAAGATCCATGTCCCTAATAGTGTTCCTCAAGAAAGGGGCTTATCGGTTCTTTTATGTGTTGCGTATCGCTGGGCGATATAACATGAAAATAAATCCACAGAATCTTTATCTTTAATAGAAATGGAGGTCCGATATGCGACAAGATATACTCCGAATGAATGAGCATCCTCTTCTAAGGAAGTGGCAAAGAAGTGGAGATGCAAAATCAATGTTCGAAAGTAAGTTTAATACTTAGAGCGAAATGGATAATTATTGTTAAAATATGGAAAATAACTCCCCTTCGTTCAATCCGATATCGAAACGCTTAAAGCGTTACGCGATACGGACACCCCCCCTAAACGATAAAGCAAGAGACACTTATATAAAGAAAAAGAAGGATTAGATGGATTCAATGAAACAGAGATAGCGATACCCAATACATATGAAATTTAAACCCATGTTCGCATTTAATTAAAAGAGAGCTTAATTTTTAAACCAATGAACTCGCAGCTACGCGTGAAATGAACATCTCACTGATAAACAATATGTCATAGCTTAAAAATGAACAACAAAAAACCCATTACGAAATCTAAGGCAATCTTATCAAAAGTGTAAATTCTTTTGTTCCAACTATTCAGAATCACTATTTTCAAATTTCAACAATTTCCCGAGAAATATCTACAAATTCTGAGTAGATATCGACAAAGTTAGAATCTTCTAAAAGATGTAGTAAAACATAAGAAAAAGTAAAATGACAAAATTCTTAGCCAGGCACACTTATTGGATGAAATTGATATTCTATGCAGTAATTATGATGACGCTTTTTTAACTTATATACAAGTTGCCAAAGAGAGCTTCTTTATCGAGCATAACGAAGAGTTTAATATTAATGAAGTTAATACATTGGTGAAAGTCATGACCAAATGAGCTGTTACTTTATTAAAACTGAGGGATAACGGCTGTGAAAATGGGAAAAAATGGTTTTTCACTGATTACTTGTTTAAAAAAGAGCCATCGATATCCTTTTCATCTATGAATTCAATCTCTCTTTGGACAGACTTCACGCCTTGATGAAGTTTGTCATTTTCAGCCCAAACAGATCATCTCCACTCCATAGATGATCTGTTGGGCTGTTCGAAATGTTTTTAATCCAAGCATAGAACGGACTCTCTTATTCATCTCAGGAACAATATTGATGGACGTAACGCAAAATGGTTGTTTGAGATATGGGTAAGCCTCGTTCAATTTTTACACCATAACCCATTTTTTTGTAATTTTCATAATTACGTTGAATTGCGTATAATGGGATAATGGAAGGGGATACATACATTTAAATAATACGAAATGAAAGAATGGTTATCATTCTATTCTATAAGCAAATAATCTATTAAAGGTGAAATGATTATGATAGCTAATCTTTTGAAGTCTTGGACAATATGGATGAAAATTGGAGTAATGTTATTCGGAGTATTCTTATTATCGTGGCTGGGTCCTGACGAAATTGGCCTTACTGATTTGCTTATTTCATTAAGAGAAGATGAAGAAACAGGAAATAAGTTAATGCTTGCCGTTTTTTTGTTAGTGTCTTTAAATACAGTTTTAGCTTTGTTTCATTATATTGGTGCACTGCTGTTGGGAGACGAAATCGGTGATCGTTTAAACCGTCCATGGTTAAAGATCATCATTCCTCTTATTGTGATTCCTCTCGACTATATCGTGATAAATGCTTATTATTCTTTAACATACTCTTTTAGCGCATATGCGTTGTTATTGTTGTTAGCAATCTTATTATTGCAAGCCTTTGAAAAGGATAGGCTAAAGCCAATTATTAAAACGATTATTTGTTCTCAATTAATCTTCGGGATTGAATGGCTGAATGAGATTCCTTCTTTATCCCAATATGGATTTGGCCAAGGGTCGCTTTCAAAGGAAATAAAAGATATAGCAGTTCAAATTGGATTTGAGCAATCTTTAACATTGTACAGTTTAACTTTGTGTTTAATTTTTGTTATAAATGCTGTTATTTTAGCTGTGTATTTTTCATTAGCTGAACAAAAGTGGAGGATAAAACAAGAGCTTCATTATGCGCAATTAGAAGCAATGCAGTCTAGATCAGGACGGGAAGCACTATATCTGGTCCACGATTTAAAGACACCTCTCACAGCAATTGAAGGGCTTAATTCTTTAATTAGTTTGAAAGTGGACGATTCTAAAATTAAAGAATATTGTCAAAAGATTTCATCATCGATTCATTCCGTCAGCGACATGATTTCCGAGATTTTATATGATGATAAAAAACATTGGTGCCGTATAAAAGATTTAGTTGAATACGTGAAAGCAAGCAGACTGAGCGGGACAAACCTTAATTTGAAAGTAGACTTTCAAACAGATCCTGAAATTAAAATTTTAATTAATAAAATCCGAATGACAAGGGCATTAGTGAATTTAATTGACAATGCTTACGATGCAGTGAACGGAATGGAAGATGGAAAGATTTTGCTTAAGATAAAAAACTATGAAAATGAACTTTGGCTGGGCGTATCAGATAATGGGAAAGGGATTACACCTAAAGAGCAGGAGAAAATATGGAAAGCTGGGTTTAGTACAAAATCGCATCCAGGGATGGGGTTAGCTTTCGTACAACAAGTTGCTAAAGGACATGGTGCATCATTGGAAATTGACAGCAAGCTTGGACACGGGACAATAATTTGGATAAAACTAGCTGAGAGGAGTGTGTCAAGATGAACATTTTAGTCATTGATGATGACGCATCAATTCAATATATGCTAAGTGAAATTTGTGAATTTGCCGGCTGGAATGTAGATACGGCTAACAATGGAAAAGAAGGATTAATTGTGTTTGCAGAAAAAGGAGCGGATGTTGTTTTAGTTGATTATCATATGCCGGAAATGGACGGAATAAAAACAGTGGTTGGGCTTCGTAACCTTAATACTGATGTTCCGATTCTTGTATTAACCGTCGATGAACGACAGGAAATCGCTGATCGCTTTCTTGAAGCAGGCGCAACAGATTTTGCATTAAAGCCTGTAAAAGCGCCTGATCTGATTTCAAGAATTCAACTGCATGCACGCCTTGCAAAATTAACTCAATCAGCTACGCAGCAAAAACCCAGTGAAGAAAATGATGTATTTGTAACAAAGGGAATCAGTAAAAGAACACTTTGTCACGTTAGTGATTTTTTACATTCTAATCGTGAACCTTTTTCTGTTGATACAATTTCTAAAGAAGTTGGTTTGGCTTATCCGACCGTCTATCGCTATATTATGCATTTACTTGATGAAGGAAAAGTAGAAATTATTGTGAGTTATCAAAAAATAGGAAGACCGAAAAATTTATATCAATGGATTGTTGAATAAAAAACTGCCTTAATACAAGGCAGTTTTTTATTATAATGGGCTTATCCGTTGCTACGCAGATCGCTAATGCAGCAGACTTTTTTTCTTTTTTTTCTGTATTTTTATATTTTCTGATAATATAAAATTATTTTACAACACTAAAGATTCTAGAAAATTCACATGATTTCATTGAACGTCATTATTTAAGCAATAAGAATTATTCATTTCACATTATAGAAGTTTGCCATCTGATTCTTTTTGCACCAGAGACAAGATTAAAAATGTAAACGCTTACTGATGATGAGTTGGATGGTTTGATATTTAACCATATTTAGGGGGACTTTATTATGCAAGCAATTTTAAAAAATGATGTTCAGCAGCCAAACGAGTCCAGGAAAAAGCATCCCGCTGGACTGTATATGCTGTTTGCGACTGAGGCATGGGAGCGCTTCAGTTATTACGGAATGAGAGCAATTCTTGTTCTTTACTTAACAGCAACTGTTGTAAACGGAGGGCTTGGAGTCGACAAATCTACGGCTATGGGCATATACGGATTCTTTACTGGTGCCGTTTATATTACGCCAATGATTGGCGGATACTTAACTGACCGTTTCATAGGCAGAAGATTGGCGATCACGATTGGCGGCATTTTAATGGCGCTTGGTAACTTTTCGCTATTCGCGAGTCAGAGTTTGACAGCGCTATACATTGGTCTGGGTTTATTGATTATCGGCAATGGTTTCTTCAAGCCAAACATCTCGACAATTGTTGGTGATCTTTATGAAGACAACGATCCGCGTCGTGATGGAGCTTTCACCATCTTCTATATGGGTATTAACGTTGGGGCTTTCTTCGCACCATTGGTAGTTGGACTTATGAGCTATAAATATGGGTTCTTGACAGCAGCACTTGGTATGATTGTAGGGCAGTTGGTTTTCAACTTATTAGGCAATCGCTATTTAGGTGATATCGGTAAAGAACCTACTGGTAAACCGGAAGTTACAGCTGGTCAAAAATCAGCTGCACCGTTAACGAAAAGAGAACAAAAACGTACAGCGGCTATCGTGATTTTGGCAGTATTCGTTATTGCGTTCTGGGCCGCTTTCGAGCAGGCAGGAAGTTCATTGACATTGTATGCTAATGACCAAATTGATCGGAATGTATTTGGTTTTGAGGTTCCAACTGCCTGGTTCCAATCATTGAACCCATTATTCATCGTGATTTTAGCGCCAATTATGTCTGCTTTATGGTACAAGCTTGGCAGCTCAAAACGCGGTGACTTAAAAACTCCAACGAAGATGGCTCTTGGTTTAGTCACAGTTGGTTTAGGTTTCTTAGTATTGCTTCCTGCAGTTATGTATACAGGAAATGATACCGCGCTTAAAGTAAACATCCTGTTCATGATTGTAACGTATTTCCTTCATACATTAGCCGAATTAATGATTTCGCCAGTTGGTTTATCAATGGTAAGTAAAATTGCTCCAATCAAGCTTGCCTCTCTTCTAATGGGAGTATGGCTGGCAAGTTCGGCGGTGGCTAATATGGTGGCTGGCCAATTGGCTGCATATACGCAGTCTTTAGGTTATCTGGAAATCTTCAGTGTAATTGGTTTTGTAACAATAGGTTTAGGTATTGTATTATTGCTTCTTTCGAAGCCAGTAGCAAAGCTGATGAAATAATGAGAATAGGAGCTGACCCAAAAGGCGCATAATGTGCCTTTTGGGTCGAGCTTTTTTATTTAGTGAAAAAAATAAAAGAATCGGTCTAAACTGGTCGGCTTCGGTGAAGGAAATCCATCCAATTTGTTCACACCCATAAAACAGTAATAAAACAAGTGCACATCATTTTACATAATACGGACTATAGTAAGTATCAAACATAATAGAAGAAACTGATCAAAAAGAAGCCTTTGCTCAACGGGAGTAAAGGCTTCTTTTTGATCAATAGAAGAGAGAGCTTTTGTAAGGTATTAGCACTCTGCACATAATTGTGTGTATGTAAAATGGATGCTAAGGACTTCTATTTTTTTTGCCAAAAAAATCATTTCATTCTAGTTTCCAGTGAAATAGGTAAGGGAAGTATGTTTATTATTAGAATCCCCATAAAAGATAAATAGTATGGGAGCTTGAATCATTTAAAGTTATAGAGCATTTCGCTGTAATGTGGAATGCTTCTTATTTTGTCTGAAATTAAAAGGACTATCATATAAATAATAACAATGCTGCGGCGGCTTATTGAACTAACGGGGCAGGTAAGTTGAAGAGTGCTGTTTGACCTTTGTTCAGCAATTGACCATATTCTTGAATAAAACAGAAGGGATTATTTGTAAGTGAGTCGAAGTTAATTCAGAAGATGTTATTTAGTTTAGCATGGGGACGTACTACTCAACATTAAGGAGAAAGAAATTATAAAGAAAGAGGGAAATCTATTGGATACAAAAGAGATATTGAAGCGATTCGAACAGGTGGCTACATACTATATTGAAGAGTTAAGTAAATATTCGCTAGATGAGTTTACAAGGAAGCCTTCTGAGGATGAATGGTCATTAGGACAAATGTACAATCATTTAATAAAGAGCACCCTTCATCTTCATTTGAAAGCCATTAAGCAATGTGTTAATGGCACTACTTCCGATGGCGGTAAAAAAACAAAAATGGGCGAATCGATTTTCAAAGAGGGAACGTTTCCTCCAAACAGGTTAAAAGGTCCGGATACACCGGATTTCACACCGCCGAATCCTACAGGAAAAGAAGAAGTAAAGGAAGGACTGCTTCAAATCATTGAGAAAATGCAAGAGATAGAGAGAAAGCTCTCTGACATTCCGGCCAGCCAGAAAGTTCAGCACCGGAGAATGGGATATATAAATGCAGAGGAATATTTTCAGCTAATCGAAATGCATTTCCGGCACCACTTACGGCAAAAAGAACGTATCGATCAGTTTCTTTTAAAAGTAAGTAAATAATCTTTATTGCTGAAGCAGTTATTGACCGCCGGAATATCAGCAAGAGCCCAGTTGAGGGAGTTTAAAGAGCTGAGAGGGTGCCATTCAAGTTAAACCAATAAGCAGTTTACAACGAAGGTTGATTATGAAACTGTTGAATGACGAATAGAATTGTTCCGTTAAAGATCCCTTTAATGGAGTAACGAAAAAAGCCCAATTTCTCAATTTTAATACTGAGAAATTGGGCTTTTTAGTATCGAAATTTCCTTAACGTTATAAATCCGCGTTTTCCTGACGTTACCCCTTATAGAACTAACGAGTGCTTTAGCTTAGGATCGGAGCTGTCTTTAAGGCAGCTTTTTTCGGGGCAGGATAGTTCAATAAAAAACAAAGAAACAACGGTAAAGAAAAAGGGCGAGGATAGAAACAATTCGAATTCACAAAAAATGATTTGAGGTAAAGCAATTCTCCTTTTTTGTTACTTATAATTCAAATGGGGTGAGGGAATTACATGTTTTAAAAATAAAAATGGACAAGCACACAAGCGCTCAACATATAAAAAAATAAAATAATAACATAATGGATGAGAGGGGATGAATCACTTGGGCAGTAAAAAAGATGATAAGTATAAGAAGGACAAGAAGGACAAGAAGGACAAGAAGGATAAGATGGACAAAGATAAATACAAAAAGAACGATGATCATAAAGATTCAAAAGAATGTATTTCCTTCAAGCATGATAAAGATGGGCTAAAAATTTATATCAATATTTACAATACTAATAATCTTGCAAACGAAGGAAGCAATGCAGGGATAAAACAAGAAGCATCAGAAGGCTCACAGAGCTACACTGGTGCAGATGGGGAGCTTGCAAGTCAAGGCGGACAGATTGCTGGTAAAGATGGTCAAAACGCAAATCAATTTGGACAGGTTGCTAAAAAGGGTGGAAAGAATAAAATAAAAGATGCAAAAAATAGGCCAGGTACTAGCGAAGAGTCTGTTGGAGATGAATCAGAAGCTTAAAATTGGTTAAATCTTGGGGATAGAGAGTGACTGTGGTAGTTACTCTTTTACTTATTTTGAAACTTAATTAACTTTATTTGTTATAATTTTCCTGCACGGGATGTCATCTGTCATTTGCTCATAGGGGCTTTAAAGATTAGCACTTCATTGATAACAATATTATTATCTGAAAATGTGATGTAAGAAATCTTAAAGCATGAGAGTTAACAGTAGGCCATAATAGGGAATGTCCGATTAACTTTGAAAAAGATATTCCTGTTACATACTTTTGATATAATTAAGTCGGAACATAGAGTGGAAATTGAATTTCTGTCGTAACTTATGATTTAACATGAAAAAGGAGGGTTATTCTTGAAAATTCGTCTAGGACTGTTGGGTGCAGCAGACTCCTTTGAAATTATTCAGTCCGTTATAAATAAATATCCGGAAATCATTTGTACGCCCATTGAGTGTATAACAGAAGAGGACTTAAATGAAAAGGTACCTCCTCTTTTGGAAGAAGTCGATATGTGGCTTTGTACAGGTCCAATCACCTATAAAATTGTGCAGGAGTGGAAAGGAATTGAAGCTCCTGTATTTTTCGTTACATATACAGGTTCTACTCTGTACAAAACTGTCTTGCAAGTGTTATATGAACAAAAAATTGAAGTTGATAAGATCAGTTTTGATTCATGTGATGGCTCTATGTGGGAACAAGCCTTACAGGAGGCAGGGATAAAAATTAAGCCGCGATTTGTAGAATCGGAGATGATTTCTTTAGAAGGCTTAGTGCAATATCATTTTGAACTTTGGAAAAGTGGTAAAACTGAAGCTGCCATCACTGGCCACCCTATACATCATGAACTTCTACGTCTCGGTGTTCCTGCTTATCGAACCCTTCCATCAACTATGGCCGTTGAGGCAGTGCTTACTAATATACTTCGTACTTATGAAATGTTACATTTTAGAGCTACTCAGATTGCTGTACAAATAATTGAAATTGATTCTTTTGTTGGGCTGACAAAGGATACATTTTCTACTGATGACATTTTTAGAATTGAGATTAAGTACATGGAAAAGTTACTATCATATACAAAAAAAGTACATGGTTCAGTTAAACCTTCAGGATTTGGACGTTATGTTATTTTCACCACAAGAGGGTTATTACAGGATATTACGGGGAATTTTAGCCGGGTACCAGATATCCATGAATTTGATCAGGCCAGTAAAGAAGCAGTTACTTGTGGAATAGGTATAGGGCAGACTGTATATGATGCTGAAATTAATGCAGGAAATGCCTTATTACACGCTAAGGAATGCGGAAAAGGCACATGGATGGTTTGTTTTGATGATAAAAAGATAGCAGGACCGTTAGGAAAACCAGAGCAACTTACTTATTCCTATACATCAGAACAATTGGAATCGGTAAGTCAGCAAACATCACTTAGTGTTATAACATTAAATAAATTGAAATCTTCTCTAAAGAAATTATCGAGTGATGAACTTAATGCAAATGAGCTTGCAAACTATATGCAGATTTCCCCAAGAAGTGCTCGTAGAATTTTAACAGTACTTGAGGAAAAAGGGTTTGCAGAGGTTGTTGCCGAGGAGAAGCCGCATACACGAGGAAGACCACGAAAAATATATAAGATTTCACATTTTTAAATGAAGTAGAGAAGCCAGTTAACGGATTGAAAAAAGGGATAATGATAAACCTGGTAATCTTTAGTTTATCTTTATTTACCAAGGATAGTTTTGCATGTGGAGGGTTTATATCAATCAAAAGAGAGCACACAACACTTGTGCTCTCAATTTTCCTATATTAGGTGTTTTGTAAAATACGTACTTTATATTTTTTAACTTCAGCTGGTAATGGTGAAACGTATTCTTCGCCGTCACGAAGCTCAACTAACTCTGCTTTTGCCTTTTCAATTACCTCTGGGCGATAGAGTACTTCAACTGCTGTTGCGGCCATCACTTTTCCAGCGTGAAGCATTCCTTTATGAGCGATGGAAGTTGTTCCGGTTGCAACGAATTGCCATGTATGGAAGGGTGTTCCTAGTGCTTCGCATACTGTCATGCATTGTACTGTTGGAACGACCCAGCTTACATCCCCAACATCTGTAGATCCAGTCATTGATCCACTTGCAGGTATAAATGGGTCAATTACGTCCGATAAGTCCTTCCCAGCTAATTCTTTGTTCATTTGCACTTCAAGCTGTTTGTCGGCCTCGGAAAGCGATTCACGAATAGTTCTTGCAAATTGCAGTTCATCTTCCTCATGTTTAGGCACACCTAAAGCAATGAAGTTATCATACATAATTTTTTCTAATGTAGTGTTCGGTATTACGTTAGAGAGAGCTGATGCAAAGTCAACTTCCAATGCTGTTCCCGTCATTAAAGCAGCACCTTTGGCAATGTCCAAAACACGTTTGTAGACTTCTTCCGTTTGTGAGACGCGAGGAGCTCTTACGAAATATAAGACTTCCGCATCTGCTTGGACTACATTTGGTGAGAAACCACCTGTATTCGTAATAGCATAGTGTACTCTTGCCTCAGGAATAATATGCTCACGTAAATAGTTCACGCCAACGTTCATGAGTTCGACAGCATCAAGTGCACTTCTGCCTAAATGAGGACTGCCTGCTGCATGGGCACTTTTCCCTTTAAACTTGAAATATACTTCGTAACATGCGAGGGATTCCATCGACATAACGTTATTGCGTGTTCCAGGATGCCAACATAATGCAAAGTCTACATCATCAAACAAGCCTTCCCTTACCATGAAAGTCTTACCGCCACCAATTTCCTCTCCAGGGCAACCGTAATAACGGACTGTACCTTCAATTTTATTTTCTTCCATATAGTATCGAAGTGCTAAAGCTGAAGCAAGTGCACCTGTTCCTAATAGGTTATGACCACAGCCATGTCCGTTACCGCCAATTTTTTCAGGTGAGAATTGTGCAACGCCGCCAGCTTGACTTAACCCTGAAAGGGCATCAAACTCCCCTAAGAAACCTATAATTGGCTTGCCGCTTCCGAAACTGCCGATGAAAGCGGTTTCTATATTTCCCACACCTTTTTCAACAGAAAACCCTTCTTCTTCTAACGTTTGACATAACAATTCTGCTGATTTAAACTCTTCGAAGCCTGTTTCCGCATAGCTCCAAATTTTATCGCTCACTTGAATAAGTTTTTCACGCTTTTCTTCTATTATTTCTGATAATCGATTGCGATAATCCAATTCATTCACCCCTTGGTAGCTTTGCTAAATCAATAAGAAAATTTGCAATTAATTTGCCTTATGCTTTTACTTCTTGTGAGGTGCTTTCAAAAATACTAGTATTGTCTTTCGGTAATTTAAACAATACAGCACCAATCAATACTACAACTAATGCGCCTATCAGGAAGAAAAACGCTGCTTGGAACGACCCTTCAAATGCATCTATAAGTGCGCCCATTACTGTTGGAGCAATAAACCCTGCCAATCCTCCAGTAAAGTACATCGTTCCCATAAATGATCCAATTACATTTTGCGATACGTATTTAAGCGGTATAGATATGATTGCCATAGCAATCGCTGAATCTCCGAAAGAGAAAATACTTTGATATGTGATGGCTAATTGAATAGAAGGTGCCTTAAACATCAAAAGTAAAAAAATGCCAGATATGACAGCGCCAATTAATATGATGAACTTTTCTTTACCTGCCAACGATTTATCAATTAAATAGCCTGTTAAAATAGCGGATAACAATCCGAATGCTTGTGGAATCATTGCAAGAGAGCCAACTGTCTTTAAATTTAAATCACGTGTTTGCTCCAAATAAGAAGGTAGCCATGAAGAGAAGCCCCAATGCACAATACTTGAACAAAAATACATAATGACGAGGCCCCATAGTAACTTACTTTTATATAAGTCTTTCATCGGGATTTTTGGATAGGTATTACCTTCAAGTGTTGTTTTAATAACCTTAGGTGGATTGTAATATTTAAATAATAAAAGTGTTACGACAAGACCAATGCCACCAATAAGGTAAAACATGACACGCCATCCCCAAGTGTCCACGATTAAACCGGAAATGTACAAAGCAAGCACCCCGCCAATTAACTGAGCGGCAAGTAAAATCGACTTCACTCTTGCACGAACTTCCCTTTTGTAAATTTCCGTTATGGCAACACTGCTACCTGTAGGCAATCCACCATCACCTAATCCAAGAATCAATCGAATCGCTAAAATCGCTACAAATGAACCAACCATACCTGTTAACAATGAAAATAGTGATATGATGAATACCGCTATTACAATCACTTTTCTCGAACCGAACTTGTCTGCAAACCACCCAGCTAAAAGTGTTATGCAAGCACTGCTTAACCAAAAACTACTAATTACCATTCCACTCTGCGTTTGGGATAAATGCAATTCTTGACTAATAGGTATAATTGCGACATTCATACCAAACAACGTCAATGAATCAACAATCCATCCAAGAAATAACAACGAAAATATGAAATTACGTTTACCATTGCTCATTTGTATTTTCTCCATGGTAACCACCTTTTTGAAATATTGGGAAAATTAAGTTGGTAACAAGCCTAATTCCACCTCCATTTATTTACGGATAATAAAGGACTTGTCCATAATTATATATTTATCCCTAGTGTTTCGCAATAAACAAATTATTAAATTATTTAATATTTCGCTCATCTTTTTTAATGGGTTCTGATGCAAGGTTCATTTGACTAGATGATAAACATGAATCAAACCTATCTGAACGGCAAAATTATTAATTGACTTAAAAACCTGATGGACAAAATTATGGGCAGTAAAGGAGGGGGTGTCGCAGGCTTCTTTTATACACAGTTTGTAAACTCTTCAATCAGTCTTTATAATGTTGTCCAGTAAAATTGAACTAACCCCCGAATAATGGACACAGCTAAACCTTTGTAGAAAATGATTTGCATAAAGAAGGGAATGATACCGACATCACCCCAATTACATCATTACCGGAAATTTTAAAGGGGGAAAGGCGTTCTTTTTGCGATACAAAAGGTGAAGAGGCCAGGCTTGACGGTCAGCAATTAGAAGTAACCTAAGAAGGGAATAAACTTATCGGAGCAGGAAGAAGCTAAGCCGATAAGGTTTTACCGGTGGACGACACAGGTTTTGCTGGAATGAAGGGGATAGAAAAAATAATGGGTATTATCAAATACAATGATCTGATAAAAAATGAGGCGAATTCGATGTCGAATAAAAGAATAATCATGACAGGAAACTATTTATATGGACATGCTCCTCTTTCCATGTAAACGGATAGAATAGAAAAGTTGTTCGGAGTAGCTGGATGATCCTAAATTAAACAGGATAATGCCATTCCGTGTTTCCGTTTCATTTTTCACCAGAGCCTTCTAACATTTTTTACTTATATTAACAAGATCTAGTTACATTCAAAATGCTTGCATTATTCATTATTTTTATTATAAAATACTTGTATACAAGTGTACTTGAACTCTATTGGAAGGTGAATTTATGGCTGAATCAAAGGAGTTTCTATATCCTGTAAAGTGGCTTTCAAAAGCTTCAGCAGGTGATCGTGTAACATCCGAGCTTAGAATGCGTATTATTTCGGGGATGATTGAAAGCGGTGCCATCCTATCTGAAAATAAAATAGCTGCCGATTTCGGTGTAAGTCGCTCACCAGTTCGTGAAGCGTTAAAAATATTGGCCTCTGAAAATATCATCCGATTGGAAAGAATGGGTGCGGTTGTCATTGGTTTAACAGAAAAAAAATATGCAGAAATTTATGATGTGCGTATTCTCATCGAAACGTTTGTATTTGAACGGCTAGTAAGGATGGAAACGAATGAATTAGTGATGGAGCTCAGTAAAATATTGGAAATGATGAAAATTTCCATAAAATACCGAGATGCTGATGAGTTTTCCTATCAGGATGTCCTATTCCACGAAACGATTATTCGGTCCATCGATCATTCCTATATCCTCATGATCTGGGATAATTTAAAACCTGTGATGGAAAGTTTGATTCTTCTATCCATGCGCAGTCGTTTTAAAGAAAAGTATGAAGACTTTACACGGATCATAAATAACCATCAACTTTATATTGATGCAATCAGAACAAAAGATCGGGACCTCATGATTAAGTCGCTACATGAAAACTTTGATGATGTTCAAGAGAAAGTTGAAGACTTATGGATGGCCCAACAGATGCTTTCAAAAGGAGTCGAACAAGAAAATGACTAGCTATATGTTAGGTGTAGACATCGGTACAACAAGTACAAAAGCTGTATTATTCACGAAAAAAGGCGATGTCATCGAGCAGGAGAATATTGGTTATCCTCTTTACACACCGGATATGACAACAGCGGAACAAGACCCTGAAGAGATTTTTCAGGCCGTTTTGAAAGCCTTTACAAATATAACGAAACAGCATCCAGATAAAAAGATATCATTTATTTCATTTAGCAGTGCGATGCATAGTGTTATAGCCATGGATGAAAATGACCAGCCGCTGACCCGTTGCATCACTTGGGCAGATAATCGCAGTGAAGCTTGGGCGCATAAAATAAAAGATGAATTGGATGGGCATGAAGTTTACAAACGAACCGGAACACCGATACACCCGATGTCTCCACTATCCAAAATCACCTGGATCGTGAATGATCATCCAGAGATCGCAACCCATGTTAAAAAGTATATCGGGATTAAAGAATATATCTTTAAAAAGTTCTTTGATCAATATGTTGTCGATTATTCCCTTGCTTCATCTATGGGCATGATGAATCTCAAAAATTTGGATTGGGATGAAGAAGCCTTGAGAATTGCCGGAATAACGCGTGGACAATTATCTGAGCTCGTACCAACAACAAAGGTCTTTAACAACTGTGACACGGATTTAGCAAAACAGATCGGGATTGATCCACAGACCCCCTTTGTTATTGGGGCAAGTGATGGTGTTCTTTCAAATCTAGGTGTAAACGCGATCCGGAAAGGTGAAATCGCTGTCACGATTGGGACAAGCGGTGCGATTCGGACGATTATAGACGAGCCGAAAACAGACGAAAAAGGAAGAATCTTTTGCTATGCCTTAACGGAAAAGCATTGGGTGATTGGCGGGCCGGTAAACAATGGCGGGATGGTCCTTCGCTGGATTCGCGATGAATTTGCTTCTTCCGAGGTAGAAACAGCTAAAAGGCTTGGCATCGATGCTTATGAAGTCTTGACCAAGATTGCCGAACGTGTAAGACCAGGCGCTGATGGATTGTTATTCCATCCATATCTTGCAGGTGAACGTGCACCATTATGGAATCCGGATGTACGGGGGTCATTTTTCGGATTAACACTGTCGCATAAGAAAGAACATATGATTCGGGCGGCTCTAGAAGGGGTCATTTACAATTTATATACGGTATTTTTAGCCTTAACCGAATGTATGGACGGTCCCGTTACCCGAATTCAAGCTACGGGAGGCTTCGCAAGGTCGGCTGTTTGGCGGCAAATGATGTCCGATATTTTCGAATCGGAAGTCGTGGTTCCAGAAAGCTACGAAAGTTCGTGCCTGGGTGCTTGTATATTGGGGTTATATGCAACCGGGGAAATTGATTCCTTTGAAGTGGTTTCCGAAATGATAGGCAATACCCACAAGCACACACCGAAGGATGATTCTGTAAAAGAATATAGGCAACTACTGCCGATTTTTATTAACCTATCAAGGGTATTGGAAAACGAATATACACAGATTGCGAATTATCAAAGAAACTTAATAAATGCTACAAAGTAAAGACATGGAGGGATTACAATGCCATTAGTTATTGTCGCTTTAGGAATTGTTGCTTTATTAATTTTAATAATGGGCTTAAAATTAAACACCTTTATTTCCTTGATCATTGTATCGTTTGGAGTGGCTTTAGCACTTGGGATGCCACTTGATGGAATTGTCAAAACCATTGAAGCTGGATTAGGCGGAACACTTGGTCACTTAGCGTTAATCTTTGGACTTGGAGCGATGTTGGGTAAGTTGATCGCAGATTCAGGCGGCGCGCAGCGCATTGCCATGACCCTTGTTAAAAAATTTGGTGAAAAGAATATTCAATGGGCAGTCGTGGCAGCATCATTTATTATCGGTGTCGCATTGTTTTTTGAAGTGGGATTAGTATTATTAATTCCAATCGTATTTGCAATTTCAAGGGAATTGAAAGTTTCGATATTGTATCTTGGTATTCCAATGGTAGCGGCATTATCAGTAACGCACGGTTTCTTACCGCCGCATCCAGGGCCAACCGTCATCGCTGGTGAATATGGTGCAGACATTGGTCAAGTTTTACTTTACGGTTTCATTATTGCGGTTCCAACCGTTATTTTAGCTGGACCAGTATTTACGAAGATAGCTAAAAGATTAGTACCTGAATCATTTACGAAAACAGGCAGCATTGCCTCTTTAGGAGAACAAAAATCATTTAAACTTGAAGAAACACCTGGATTTGGAATCAGTGTATTTACAGCTTTACTTCCGGTTATATTAATGTCAATTGCTACGATTATCACTTTGATGCAAAAAACAATGGGATTTGAAGATAATGGTCTACTAGCAGCTATCCGTTTTATTGGTGAAGCCGGTACTTCCATGTTGCTTTCCTTGTTATTTGCGGTCTATTCAATGGGATTAGCAAGAAAGATTCCAATGAAAGATATTATGGAATCTTGTACATCAGCAATCTTGCATATCGGAATGATGCTTTTAATCATAGGGGGCGGAGGAGCCTTCAAGCAAGTATTGATCGACGGCGGTGTAGGTGATTATGTAGCTGAATTATTCAAAGGAACATCATTATCACCAATCTTGCTTGCCTGGATCATCGCGGCAATCCTGCGTATTTCCTTAGGATCTGCTACCGTTGCTGCCTTAACGACAGCTGGTTTAGTAATTCCGATGTTAGGTCAGACGGACGTTAACCTTGCTCTAGTTGTGCTTGCTACAGGAGCGGGAAGTTTAATTGCTTCACACGTTAACGATGCTGGTTTCTGGATGTTTAAAGAATATTTTGGTTTAAGCATGAAAGAAACATTTGCAACATGGACCTTGCTTGAGACGATCATTTCAGTAGCTGGATTAGGATTCATTCTATTACTAAGCTTATTTGTATAAGCCTTTCCCGGCAGTAAATCCCTCACTTATGGCAGGGATTTACTGCCTATTATTCTTAACATAGAAGGAGCAGAAATATATGTACAATACAATTGGTGTCATTGGTTTAGGGGTAATGGGCAGTAATATCGCTTTAAATATGGCTAATAAAGGGGAACAAGTAGCTGTCTATAACTACACACGAGATTTAACGGATCAGCTTGTTGCTGAATTGGACAGCCAGTCGCTCCATCCGTATTACGAAATTCAAGACTTTGTTCAGTCTCTGGAAACTCCAAGAAAGATTTTTCTAATGGTTACTGCGGGTAAGCCGATCGACTCGGTTATCCATTCATTACTTCCTCATCTTGAATCAGGCGATATTATCATGGACGGCGGCAACTCCCATTACGAAGATACTGAACGCAGATATGATGAATTGATATCCAAAGGAATCAGTTATTTGGGAATCGGTATTTCTGGTGGGGAAGTAGGGGCGCTAAAGGGACCTTCAATCATGCCGGGTGGAGATAAAGAGGCCTATGAAAAAGTCGCTCCGATTCTGACAAAAATCGCAGCACAAGTAAATGATGACCCTTGCTGTACCTACATCGGTCCTAAAGGAGCAGGTCATTTTGTGAAAATGGTACATAACGGGATTGAGTATGCAGATATGCAATTAATTGCCGAAACCTATACGTTTTTGAGAGAAAAGCTGCATTTGGAAGTTAATGAAATTGCTGACATCTTTGAAACATGGAATCAAGGTGAACTGAAAAGTTATTTAATCGAAATCACTGCTGAAATCTTAAGGAAAAAAGATGAAGTAACGGGCTTACCCTTGATCGATGTGATCCTTGATAAAGCAGGACAAAAAGGCACAGGCAAATGGACCAGCATGCAAGCAATTGATAACGGAATTCCAGCATCGATTATTACAGAGTCTTTGTTTGCTCGTTACATTTCCGCTTTAAAAGAAGAACGGGTTAAAGCAGAAAATATTCTAACAGGCCCTGAGAACAATCAGCAAAATTTAGATAAAAATGAGTGGATTGACTATATTAGACAAGCATTATATATGGGAAAAGTTTGTGCATACGCGCAAGGTTTCACTCAATATAAAATGACTTCTGAACTTAACGGATGGGATTTGCCTTTAAAAGATATTGCGCTGATTTTCCGCGGTGGCTGCATCATTCGTGCAGAATTTTTAAACGTCATTAGCGAAGCCTATCAAAAGCAGCCGGATCTGGCTAATTTATTGATCTCACCATATTTTGCCGAAAAGGTTACAGATTATCAGGTAGGATTGCGAAAGGTTGTCTGTGAGGGAATAAACTCCGGTATCTCGTTCCCATGCTTAAGCGCTTCACTTTCTTATTACGATAGTTATCGAACAGGCATTTCAAATGCTAGTCTTTTGCAGGCACAACGTGATTATTTTGGTGCACATACCTATGAACGACGTGATTTGGCAGGAGTCTTTCACACAAACTGGCAGTGATGGAAAGTGACAAAGAAACAGTCATTTTTCAATAACCGTTCATGAATTTAAGACAAGTACTTTACTTCAATAAGAGAGTTGCTTTGGCAGCTCTTTTTCTTATGTAACAAAAGGGGGGCTATCTCAATTTTTAAATTGGAGGGGGTGTGCGGGACTCCTGCGGGAAAAGCGTGTCCAGGGGAGATCCCGCAGGCTGGAATTAAGAGGCTGGAAATTTTAGTTATGGCATTTTAAATGGTGCATTTAATTGATGATAATCCCTATATGATCGATAAGATACAATTTTTTTATCCTGATAATGTCCATCCAACTGCAAAATTTTAGATTTATTTGTTTCTAAATAATAATTATACCCTTCTGTTTCTAAACTATGGAAGGTATAGGAAATTCCAAGCATTTGTTTCTTGGTGACTTTTGCATCAGGGTGATGTTGTATGAAATCAGCCAATTGTTGTACAGATGTTGATGGAGTGTCTGCGATATTAAATAATGTTTCCTTAATATTAGTCTTTACTTTATTCAAAGTAGTTTTTGCTTTATGTTTGATTTTGTTGGAACGCCTTGTCATAAATATCACTCCCACTCTGATTATAGTTAAAAGATTTATTATCTTATTTCCAATCAGCAAACGGAATAAACACAAAATTGAAACCTGGGAGAACTTCTACTAAAAGAGAAAAAGTCTTGGTGTAAAAGATAATGTTTTTTGGGAGGTTTAATACTCAGTATAAGTGGTATATAAAGGATATCGGTTTATAGCAGTTTATTCACACTGCTACCTTCATTATATTAGGGGTCCTTTACGAAATAGTATCGTTTCCTGAATAATGTCTACTAGTGGCTCATATTCTTCTTTTGATTATTACTAATTATTTTCAAATAATAAAGGAGTGATAGATCATGAGGCAAATGTGTATTTACTGTTTTAAATGGGCTGACATGGATACGATGACACCAATTTTTGAACAAGGCAGGGAGTTCGTCAATTATTATTGCGAAGATTGTGTTACTGCTGTTATGGATAATTTGTTTAAGCTTCCATGCAAACATGGTCGTTCCTATTCCGATGTATGCGAACAATCAAGAACCCACTAGCATCAAGCCAAGCCCTTTAATAGTAAAGTCCATCTCAAAAGAGAAGGGCTTTTTTTGTTCGGGTTCTTCCTTTTTTTAATAATATTGCATTTTGCTCAAAGCCTTAATATAGGGGGAAACGGGGATTCAGAAATGAGTGCTCACCTAACATATGAATATCTTTAAAGTCGAAGGTCTCCCACAGTTTATTGATGGGTGGCCTTTTGTTGGATTCTTTTCAATTCTACTCCTACATTAAAGAACTGCCTGGCTGAAATGAAATGTTACCGTCACATTTAAAAGCAATGTAACTGCAAGTAATTCCTCACGTAATTTGTCAGGAGGTTTAAAGCCTAGTTATTTCAACCCACTTAAACAATATGATCATGCCGAATATTATTAAGTGGTACTCATGAGGTAGTATATCGGATTGAGGAAAAATAAAATAGGATGTACATGATTTGAGCCTGAAAATTATGAATTTGGATTAGATATTAAACAAAATGTTCTTGCATACAACAGATGGGTATCTAAATAAAGTTATCGTAATTTGTCTCTAGCTTTAACAATATTGCTCTTTATTTCTTGGATAAGAATTTTATCAAAAAAAACAGTTAAGAAACTAAAGCATTTAAGGGGAAGATTAACCTGTTAAAGGAATTCTATGTTTGTTATACTCTTGACGCTGATGTTAAGTGGGAGAAAATAAAAAAAGGAATGAGCAGTAAAAAAGAGGATGTTTTACAAGAAGTCCTAAAAAGGATGGAACTCTGTGAGTATTTTATTGTAAAAAGTGATAGTAAACATCATATTATCAATACATCTTTAATCCGTTATATACGTATTTTTGATGAAAAAAAGTAATCTCACTACTGCTTTCTTATAATATAAGTTATGGTTGTATTCTCCTAACAGTCTATCTGGGAGGGGATTTTTCTTTGGGAAAAAAGGGGCAAACCTTTCATGCATATACAGAATAATAAAGCGTAAAGTTGCAAAAAAGTGATGTGCAAATAGCTAATTGGGTAAAAAAATTAAAAATAATGAGCCATTAGAAGACCAGCGTGGTATATCGAATCAGTAAATATTGAGGAAGAAAATTTTTATCTGAAAGCGCAGGTGGACTATTTGTACAAAAACAGCTGAGCAAGCTTAAGTTGTATTCATGGTCGGTTAACACTTTGAAAGGAGTGTAAAGATGAATAAAGAACTAGAGGATGATTTTATTGAGGCATTAATGGTTTCCCTTCAAGACGAAAGGGTCATTGAAAAGATAAAAGCAATAGCAGAATCGGGCTCGTTTAGTCAAATGGGGGTACCTAAGGAGCTGCTGAGAGAAAAAGAAAAAGAAATTGCAAAGCTCCAGCAAGAGATTGAGTCGAAAAAAGAGGAAATTAGTGAGTACCGAATAATGATCGACCTACTAAATGAGAAAATGGAATCCTATTTTAATGAATTGCAAAAGAGAAGAGCAGACTATCGGGAAGCAGAAGAACTTTTCGAAGCTGTTCAACAATTATCAGAAACCACTAAAAATTCCTTGAAAGGGATCTTCAAGGGCGGTTCAGTGCAGGAATTTATTGTCTGTGGTGTGCAATATGAAAACATTTCATCTTTGTGGGATTTTATAAAAAACGAGATTATGGAAGGGCGGGAGCAGGAAAGAGTTATTTTGCTTGATCTTTTTCAGTATTTCTTTCAACAATACAGTAAAACATACGATACTCCTTTATATAATTTACAGGAAGTGAAAATGAATGAGGTCTTCAGAGAAGACTTGTACATAAGAGCCCTCAATAGCAAAATATCCGGGAACATTACGGACATCCTGCTGCCAGGATATATGAGCATTAATGGTAAAACCATTAAAAAATCCGTTGTGAGAATTTAGCAGGCGAAAAAGAGAATGAAAATAAAGGAGAAATAACAATGACATCGATTATTATCCCAGAGATTGAAGAAGGCATTGAAAAAATCCTTCTTATGCAATGGTATAAACAGCCGGGCGATTATATTACGGTGGGCGAAAGCTTAGCCAAATTCAGCTGTGAGGGCATCGAATTTGACCTTTTTTCAGAAAAAGAAGGTACCCTTAAAGAATTGAATGTAGCGGAGGACACTATAGTCAAGATTGGTGATCTGATATGTTATTTGGATTCTGGAGAAGCTCTTTCAGAAGAATTAATAATAGAAGTTGAAAAGCAAGAAATGATAGAAGATGAAGAGCCCCTTGAGAACGTTACAAGTTTAGCTGAAAAAAATAACATAGACAGTTCTATATACTTAATGAACGAAGAGCCGGTTTTATACTCGCCTGATTCCCAAACCGTTCCAGTCTCAACCATTTCAATGACTTATAAAGAAGTGAGATCTTTAATCAGCCATTTATATCAGAGTGCAGAAGAAACCTTTTTTAAAGATGAAGCGAGCTTCTTTCAAGATATTAAAAAGATGCTCCGTTCCAGATGGGTTTACATGAATAACGGGAATGTTATATATGATCACAACATTGCAGCTTTATTTCCTTATAGAAAATACTATGAATTAATGGACGAAGATTTTGACTACAAAGAGCATCTGGACGTCTCCGGTTTTAAAGGTGATGCCATGACAAGGGAAGAAGCTGCCAAAAGTTTCAATACAACCGATCACCCTATATATAAGAAAATAATAGCTTTAGAGGATTACTCCACGAGTAAAAATCCTTCCATTTCAAGGATATTTGCCAATCAAACGGCTAACTCTTCTAAATCAATAGCGTTTAAATTCAACGGGTACGACATTCAAAGTTTCGATGTAGTAAATCAAAAAAACAATTTGCTGGGCAAAGGATTTTTCGTTCCCGTTTTCCGTTTAGATGGGGAAAATGCCTTTGGAATCAATGATCAAGTGGCTCTCCATCTCTGGCTGGAAAACCGTTTAGTACCAAGTGGATTAAGCGCAGAACGCCAGAAGGAGTATGATTATTTGCTGGCATTGTATCAATTAAAGGGTTTAGATCATGAAAGTTTTCTAAAAGAATTGCCATCAATAGCTATCGATTCCAAGACGTTTTATGAGAAGCTTTTAAACTCTGAAAAAGTAAGAGCTGATATTGATACATATGATGAAAAGATGCTAACAGATCCAAACCGTGGACATTGGGATTTATGGCCTGTCCTATCTGATGAAAAACCTTTAACGATAAAACTGAATGAAGAAATAATGGCCAGAAACCCCAAAATGGATATTAGGGAGGACGGCATAGTTGGCATTGATTTTGGAACCAAAAGTACAGTGGTCGTTCATCAAGAGGAGAGTGATTTTACTCTTCCCATGCGTATTGGGGTTGGCTACCTTAACACGGAAGTACAAGATTGGCATTATGAAAATCCAACCGTGATTGAATTTATTGATTTAGAACATTTCCTGGAGCTTTATCAAGAAAAGGAAGGAAGGCCAGATACAAGGTGGCAGGATGTGACGGTTTCCCACAATGCTCTTAACAATTTGATGAATGGAAAGAGTGACCATTATTATTCCATATTGAATAATCTAAAGCAGTGGGCTGGAGAAAAGAGAAACGAGCTCCGATTAAAAGACAAGAGGGGATATGCCGTTGTACTGCGTTCCTTTCTGGACTTAGCCGACCAGGAAATCAACCCAATTGAGTTATACGCTTACTATCTCGGTTTGTATATCAATAACCAGAACAATGGGATATACCTGGACTACACCTTGTCTTTTCCAGTGACGTATGAAAAAGAGGTAAGAGAAAAAATTATAAAGTGTTTTGAGTGTGGGTTAAAAAAGACGCTTCCTATGCCGATTCAGCAAGATGAAGAATTAATGAAAAAGTTTCGCGTAACCGCTGGGGCGAGCGAACCTGCTGCCTATGCCGTTTGTGCGTTACAGGAATACGGGTTTGAACCGGAAGATGATGAAAAGACGTACTATGGTGTGTTTGATTTTGGCGGAGGAACGACAGATTTTGATTTTGGTATTTGGCGTGAAGCGGGCTTGAAAGAAAGCAGATATGATTATGTCATCGAGCATTTTGCAGCGGGCGGGGACCGTTATTTAGGTGGAGAGAACATGCTAGAGCTTTTGGCGTTCCAAGTGTTTAAAAACAACCAAAGAACAATGCGTGAGCTAAATATTCCTTATACTCTCCCAGCAGAATGTGTCAAATTTCCAGGAAGTGAAACGCTGATTAATGAGTCACAAGAATCCTACTTAAATACGAAACAATTGGTAGAAAAATTAAGGCCGCTTTGGGAAAGGCATGAACGGTATGAAGAACAGTTTGGAAAAGGCATGATTCGGGCAGACTTGTTTGACAAAGCCGGACACGCAAAACTAAATGTGGAACTTTTGATCGATCAAGATGAAATGGAACAACTGATTGAGGAAAGAATTGAAAAAGGCATTAAAAATTTCTTTGAGTCATTAAGGCGCGCTTTTGCCCGATCAGAACCTAGTAAAATTAATAAAGTAAATATACTGCTTGCGGGTAATTCAAGTAAATCCCCGGTCGTTATGAATCTATTTAATAAATGGATTGAAAGGGAAGTGCAGAAAACTCAAAATTGGGGAGAAGTGTCTGATAATCTTTTTGAGATTCTTCCACCACTGGGGACGGAAGGCGCTTATTTAAAGCAAGAAGAGAGAAACAGAGTGGTTAACCGAGATATTTTAACAGCCCCTACAGGAAAAACAGGCGTTGCCTTTGGACTTCTACAAAGCAGAAAAGGCGGAAGTATAAAAGTTATTGACCGCGATATGATCAACGGTGAATCAAAGTTCAAGTATTTTCTTGGCATCGGGAGAAAAGGGAAATTAAAAACAGTGATTGATCAAGAAGAAGAGTATAACATATGGCATCTTTTCATTGATGCGTCAGAAGAAGATTTTGAAATTTATTACACAAGCCTGCCGGAAGCTAGTACCAACCAGCTTGATATTAAGCAGGCACAGAGGAAAAAGCTTCGAATTGGGCATGTAGATGATTCAGCTTTTGTTTATATTCGAACCATAAGCCCGACTGTTATTGAATATGTTGTTGCAGACGAAGACTCGATTTTAAATGGGGTATATTTATCTGAAATTACTAAAGTAGAATTAAGCTAATTTTGTTTGATTGATTCAAATGAATATATCAAGAGCCGGATTTGATTAATGAATTTAGGATATGAATAGATAAAGAAGCTATGTTTTATTTGCATGGTATAAATGGAATAATTCCCACTTGGTGCTTCGGTTAAGGTTTTATGTATGAGTGGAAAACAACCCAATTTAAAGGAAAAGGCCTCCGCAGTTTACTGTGTGAGGCCTTTTCATGCTCGTCGTACTTGTATCCTAAGAAAAAGTTTTCATTTTCAACATTTAATGCTAGAAGCTCTAAGTTTTTACCTGAGGGTTCATTTCTTTGATCCTCCTGAAGTACCATAATCATTAATCGTTAATTTTACATCGTAGTTGATCTGAGTTTCACTAAATGTTTGGTCCCAATTCTTTTTGACCTTATTCCATACTTTTGGGTGCTCAATTCTTAATTGATTTCCGAAGCCAGCAACGTCCACTTGGTATTCTCTTTGCATTTTTTCCAATACATTCCCCACCAAGCGTTTCACTTCTTTTTCAGATGATTTTTCTGCTTTTTTTAGGAATTCATTTTTAAAAGTATTTCCCTGATTCACCCAAGTTTCAGACAGTCTTCCCACGGATTCAATGTTTACATCAAAAGAGATGTTGTCGCCATTAACTCTTGGTATGATAGTGCTTTTCATGGACTCTATCTCAAACACAATCAGCTGACCGGTTTCTTTATCAAAGCTTTTCACTACACCGCCTTTTCCCTTACCTGTTATCCATGTTACGCCCTCCAGTTCTTCCTCATTTAAAAAACCAGTCATTTTGTGTGTCTTACCATCGATCACTGCAGCACCAGCAAATTTGACTTGCCCATTCACTGATAGTACATTTTGCAACAGAAAACTAGATTCTGATTTGATCTTACTTTCTATTTTAATTAGCGACATAGGAGGCAAAATCCTCGCTGTTCGATAGGCATTTTCCACAATGCCAACCAGACGAAACGCTGGAATTTCTCCTGCTGTCTTTGTTTCCAGTGTGTTCCTTGCTCTTCCTTTACTGATGAGCACAAGACAGCTTGGTCTAAAATCATTATCGCGGAGATTAAGATCAAGTAATTGTTCCAAACCATACGATTTTGCAAGCTCTTCACTTATAACAATCACTTTCATATGGTGAGCGGTTAAGGGTTGTTCACTTCTCAATGATAATTCACGAGTCATTTGAAGGACGGAATCTCCCGTTTGAGAAACATTCACATAAGATTTTTTTTGTGGTCCGGTTTGTTTCGTTGTTGAACTTGCTACTTGTGGAGTGATAATTTGATAGGTTGAAGTAAGCAGGTCTTTTCTCAAATACCCATCCCCTTGTTCATTTAACTCTTTCTCAACGAAGGTCTTCTTGCCTGTATCAAATGCCAAACCTATTCCTAAACTTTGCTCTTCAATTTCATGACTGCTCCAACATCCTGTAAGAAATAAGAGCAAAAGAACGGGGAGGGAAACGAGGAGAGGCCGGATATTTTTATGTGTTTGTTTCATATTTTTCTCCCTTTACTCTTGAGATAATAAGCAGGAGAAGCGGCAGTAAACCAAATAAGAACAGTGCGACATTGCCGAGGAAATCTCCAATTTTAAAGAGGTCATTGATATTCTTCGGAACCATTGCAATGATGTAGAGAATTGGAAGCAACCCAAACATAAATGGGTGAATGCTCTTTTTTGAAAGTTGAGCCAGCCCTAAAGCAGCTGCATAAAATGATATGGTGAATGTGGAAAAAATTTGCATGATCCATACCACGAGCAATAAAGAATCAAACCGTTCAAAGATCAAACCGGCGACTTCAAAACTTCGAATAAGATCAAGTGTCGGCCATGTTCTCGTGACCACTCCATCAATAGATAATGCCCCGATAACCATTACGACCGTTATCACGTAAAAAATCAGTGGAATGGAAACTCCAACAATAACTGCTTTTACTGCTTTTTTTGGCTGATTCATAAACGGAAGAAGCAGTAACATGATTTCAGCCCCTGTAAAAGCGGGAGCCGTAGTTTTTACTCCGTTAAGTACAGGGATAACTCCTTCTCCTAATACCGGACGCAGATTATCGATTTCAAATATTTTAAAGCTCATAAAGGTAACAACCAAAAAAAGGATAACTGTCAAAGGCAATATAATTTCAAAAAGACGGGCAATCGGGTTAATGCCGCCGATGATCAGATAGAGGCCCACCCACATAAACATCATGATAATTGCCCAGGTAGGCGTACCTTCAAGAAGTAAATACTTTACTACCTCCGCCATTGAACGGAGCTGAAACCCGGAAGTCAAAAGAAAATAACATATGATGCCTAAACTAAGTAAACTCCCGACCCATTTTCCTACAATATCGTTGATGTATTGATAAACGGTTTTTTTGGGAAACTGTTGGCTTAATTTGACAATGATCACCCCCGCGATAATCGCGATGACTCCGCCTAAAATAACGCTTATCCATACATCTGGTGTATGTACCTTCTCCGTAGATGATCTGGGTAGGGTGAGTAATCCTGTACCGAGTATGAAGTTGATGACAATGACAGCTGTTTGAGGAGTTGTAATTTTGTCTTTCGGACTGAGAATCATTCATTAACCACCCTTTCACCGATAGGTTATCCTTTACGCATGGGGTTTTTTGTATGCATCATCTTTGGACGGCGTTTCATCATCATAAGTGGCATGCGAACCATCAGGTCTTTCCACTCACTTAAGCGATAAGGAACGGCTGGACTCAAAAAAGGCACACCAAAGCTTTTTAATTTTACTAAATGGCTGCTCATTAAAAGAAAAAAGAGGATGACCCCGTATAATCCAAATGTGGCAGCACAAATCATAGCTGGAAAACGCAGAATCCGTATGGTAATCCCAGCACTATATTGCGGAATGGAAAATGATGAAATAGCGGTTAACGCTACTACAATGACCAAAACAGGGCTAACGATCCCTGCCTGTACAGCAGCTTCCCCAATGATTAAACCGCCGACAATTCCCATGGCGGGACCGATCGGCTTAGGCAATCGCAGTCCTGCTTCCCGCAAAATTTCGATGGATATTTCCATGAATAATGCTTCGATAAGTGCCGGAAACGGTACACCGGACCTGGTTCCGATAATGGAGATGGCCAGTTTGGTCGGAATCAACCCTGAATGAAAGGAGATAAAGGCTATATACAAAGACGGTGTAAAAAGGGCCAGAATAGCTGCGAGGTAACGAAGCATACGTATGAATGTGCCAGGAATCCACCTTTCATAATAATCTTCCGGTGATTGTAACATCATGCTTAAGGTAACCGGAACAATCAAAGCGAATGGTGTCCCATCTAATAAGATGGCTACCCGACCTTCCATCAAAGCAGCGATCACGCGATCAGGACGCTCTGTATTTTGTACCTGTGGAAAAGGACTAAGGTAATTATCTTCAATAAGTTGCTCTACATAACCTGATTCCGGCACACTATCAATATCAATTTTCTTAATTCGGTTTTCCACCTCTTGAACTAATTCGGGATCAACAATATCTTTTATGTAAGCGACGACCAAGTCTTTTTTTGAACGCTTTCCTACTTGGAATTTTACTAAGGATAAATTCTCGATTTCACCACTGCCCCTTAAAAAAGAGGTATTATCACTCAATGATTCAGTGAAACCGACCCGTGGGCCTCTGACTAACGCCTCTGATACAGGCTCTTCGATCGTCCTTGTTTTAAGTTTTGTAGTTCCAAGGATCAGCGCATCCATTGATCCATCAATTAAAAGAGCGGTAGAACCTGTGAGTACTTTAGATGCTAACTCTTTAATGGAACGAACTGCTTCTATTTCACTAATGGATAACACTTCATTTTTTATAAATTCTTTTGAAATGCTTCCTTTGAGGTAGGGAAGGTCCTGGTTATATTCTGCTGAAAAATCAGCCATCAACGAAGGCATAATATGCTTATCAATGAGATCTTTATCCGATAGTCCATCCGCAAAAATGATAACTGACCGTATACCGGTACGCCCTAGATTAAATTCCCGAAAATGCACATCCCAATTATGGCCAATTTCTTGCTTAACACATTCAAGGTTAAAATTAAAATTATCCGTAAACTGACACGTTGCATCTTGGGAGGTATTTGCTTCTTGTTTGTCTTTATCGGTACCTGTTCCTTTTTTACCAATCCTTGATATCCACTCTTTCATCATCATCACTCATCCTTTGAGGTACGAAGCCAATTAAACAATTTGCTGATTACAAACGGAATAACGAACGCAATAAAAGCTTGTATAAAAACCTGCCATTCTGGAAGGTAGGAAACAACCGTTTTCCACATTTTCATCACCCTATACTTGTCTCAGATAGCAGCTGAAATCTGTAAAATTCCTTTATTTCTCAAATAGTATTAATATCTTCTGCGTTTCTTATGCAATGAAGTTAAAAGCCATTAGCGTATTCGCAACACTTTATACTTCGTATTAGCTATGTGGAAAAAGTGATTTAGAATATAGTGGAGGAGAGAAAGAAAAGAAATCAATTTCTGGGACATATCCGAATGATTATAGTGAGATTTAATAAACAATTGATTGAGATGTTGAGTGAAGCTTTAGAAAGTAAAAAAGAGGGTTTTTTCTTACCGGTACTTTTACTGGGTATTTTAATTAATGATTTATAATAGGCTTTTCCTCTTGAAATTGAGAAGACTTATGCTCATGATTTGAAATATAATTTTAAAGGCTGTTTTCGCATACTTAGTTGCTATTCACCAAGTAATGCGGTGTGGTTGATTTCCCCTTCAATGCTCGCTTTCCGCGGGGCGGGCGGTGAGCCTCCTCGGCGTGAACGCCTGTGGGGTCTCACCTGTCCCGCTGCTCCCGCAGGAGTCTCGCACTTCCGCTCCAATCAACCTTAAATCGTTTCGTTTTAAAAACAACAATCTTTACGAAAAGAGCCATTTTTAAAAAAATATATATCAAATTGAAATGATGTTCAAAAACATATATACTAAAAATTGAGAATTATTTGTAAGTTTTATCTACTTATGTAAAAATTGAGCATTTATCAATTTGAGAACAAGATACCCAATCGCTACCCGGAACGGAAAAGGATACACGATTATCACAAAATAGATCGGAATAAATGAGAAGATTATCTTTCGATATGGGTCAAAAGGCAAGTTGTTCCTTAGTTATTAAGGTGCGATTTTTAAAGGGGTGAAAAAATGGTGAATATATGGACAAGCTGCACACTTAGTTCAATTCTGGCTCTTTCCTTACTAGCACCATCCGTGTCTTTCGCTAATGAAAATTCGAATCAGGAAGCCGCTGTGAGTAAGGAAACTGCCAGCCAGTATCCCATGTTAAAGAAAGCGAAAAAACCTGAAGAAGCGGGATTTTCGTCTGAAAAGCTGGAAAAGGTGGATCAGCTTATTGAAATGGAAGTGGCTGCCGGTTTCCCTGGTGCTGCCCTGATTGTCATAAAGGACGGAAAAATCGTTAAAAATGAAAGCTACGGGTACAAACAGAAATATAATGAACATACACCTCTTAAAAAGTTTCGGGAAATGGAAAATGAAACGCTATTTGACCTTGCTTCAAACACGAAGATGTATGCAACCAATTTTGCCATTCAGAAATTGGTCAGCGAAGGAAAGCTTAATATCCAGGCAAGAGTCCAGCAATACATTCCAGAATTCAAAGACACGGAGGAGGATGTGATCAAAGGAAAGGACAATCTGAGGGTTATTGATGTTCTTCATCATACTGCAGGTTTTAGACCTGATCCGCAATATCATAATCCAAAAGTTTCGAAAGAACTCTACTCCCAGGAACGGGATAAAACCATCGAGTTCATTTCCAAAACACCGCTCACATATGTACCCGGAACACAGAATGTATACAGTGATGTCGATTATATGCTGCTTGGCACCATTGTTGAGGAAATAACGGGTATGCGGCTTGACACCTATGTTGAAAATGAATTGTACAAACCGCTTGGTTTAAAGAATACAAAGTTCAATCCTCTTCAAAAGGGCTCTAAGCCAATGGATTTTGCTGCAACTGAATTGCTTGGTAACACCCGGGACGGCGTGATAGATTTCCCTAACATTCGCACATACACACTTCAAGGGGAAGTACATGATGAAAAAGCCTTTTATTCGATGGGGGGAGTTTCAGGGCATGCAGGTCTTTTCTCCAATACGAAAGATATGGCCGTCCTCCTGCAGGTGATGCTGAATGGCGGGGGATACGGTAAACATATGTTGTTTGATCAAGAAACCATCGATGAATTCATCGCACCGTCCGCGATGAATCCTACATATGGACTCGGGTGGAGACGAAATGGCGATGCTAGCATGGAGTGGATGTTCAGCCCTTATGCGAGCGACAGTGCCTACGGTCATACTGGATGGACTGGGACGGTCACGATCATTGATCCGGAGAAGGATTTAGGGATTGTGCTACTAACTAATAAAAAGCACTCTCCGCTTGTTAACCCTGTAGCCAATTCCAATCAGTTTTTTGGTGACCTCTTCAAAACAGGAAGCTATGGAAGTGTTGTGACTGCGATTTATGAGGCAATGGAAACGAATGAATGAATATATATATCCATAAAGTTAAAGGCCTCCGATTAAAGCCGGGAGGCCTTTATTCTTGTTACATGAATGTCTGGATTTCTTTTAGCTACACTTTAATCTTTTATACAGTTTGGGCAAGGATCAAATTTTTGTAAGCTCCGTCTTGATGGAGCAAATTATCATGGGCACCTTGTTCGATGATTTCCCCATTTTGTACAACGATGATGCGGTCGGCGTGTTTAATTGTCGCCAATCTATGTGCAATGACAAGTGTAGTCCGATTTATCGAGAGTCGTTCCAATGCTTTCTGAACTGCTTTTTCGGTCTCGGTGTCTAGAGCTGAAGTGGCTTCATCAAGGATTAATATCGGTGGGTTCTTCAGGAATATACGAGCAATCGAGACACGCTGCTTTTGCCCTCCCGATAATTTCACGCCACGTTCTCCAATCAACGTATCCAAGCCTTCGGGCAATTGTTCGATCAAGTCATTTAATTGAGCATCTTCGATGGCTTGGTTCAATTGGGCTTCGGTTGCCTCGGTATTGCCGTACATGATGTTATCCCGAATCGTTCCATCAAATAAAAAAACATCTTGTTGAACGATACCGATATGTTTTCGTAAAGAAGTCAATTTGTATTCCCTGATATCGATGCCATCAATCTTGATGCTGCCTGACTGGATATCGTAGAAGCGGGGCAGCAAGCTGCATAATGTTGTTTTACCACCGCCTGAAGCACCTACCAATGCCATCGTGTTACCTGCCGTTACAGAAAATGAGATATCTTTTAGTATCGTTCTTTCCGTTTCATAGCCAAAAGAAACATTCTCGAAAACTACATCACCTTTTACGGAATCAACTTCGATTGCATCCTCGACATCATGGATATCCGGGAACATATCAACCAGTTCCAGGTATCTTTTAAACCCTGCATAACCCTTGGGCAAGGTTTCCAAAATCGAGCTGATTTGTTTGATTGGTGCTATGAAAATATTGGATAGCATGATGAATGCCACGAACTCCCCATAGGTCATTTTTCCATGGATGACATACCAAGCCCCGCAGCCTAACACGGTTAAGGCGACCAATTTCATGAGAATGAAGTTCATCGATGTACTCCACGCCATGATTTTATAAGCAAGGAGCTTTGTTAGGCGAAATTCTGAGTTGCTGCGATTGAATAGCTGGATTTCATGATCTTCTTTAGTAAAAGATTGGACAACGCGGATGCCGCTAATATTATTTTCGATACGGGCATTATAATTCGCGATATCACCGAACATCATTTTGAAAGCCCTTGTCATTTTACGGCTGAAATAAACGGATAAAACGATTAAAAAGGGAACAACCGTAAATACGATGATGGCTAATTGCCAATTGATTTGGAACATGACGAAGAAGGCGCCAAAAATGGTCATGAACGCTATGAATAAATCCTCTGGACCATGATGTGCGATTTCCCCGATATCCATTAAATCATTCGTCATCCTGGATACTAAATGCCCTGTTTTATTATTGTCAAAAAATTTAAAGGATTGCTTTTGAAGCTTGGAGAATAGATTTTCCCTAAGGTCCGTTTCGATGTTTATACCAAGTTTATGTC
This sequence comes from Peribacillus simplex, assembly GCF_900156045.1. GTDB lineage: Bacteria > Bacillota > Bacilli > Bacillales > DSM-1321 > Peribacillus > Peribacillus simplex_D. Next base: position 74,407 of record NZ_FTMX01000012.1, read on the forward strand.
CGTAGTAAGAAACGATGAAGTTTAATAGAGTACTTAATAAGTAGATGGCAAGAAGCGCTACGCAAGCTATTATTATGTATTTCCAATTGTTGGTTGGTAATAAATCGTCTATTATTCGGTTTACTGCAAGAGGGAAGACCAATTCTAAAACGGCAATTAAAACAGCACATGAAAAATCAATAATAAATAGCCTTTTATAAGGTTTATAATAATTTAAAAAACGCTTGATAACAGTAGACATGATACATCCTCATTTTTCCTTGATTTCATCATACATGATTCAAAATAGGTCCCCTATGGGGAAACAGGCAGAGGCCATCACTGCCTGTGATAGCCATAATTATTATTTCACTAAACTTTTTAAAACATTATCAATGATTTGTTCATTAGCGATTGCACCAGTGTATAACCAGCTTTCATCAGCAGAAAACTCATGAACATTTCCGGATTTAACAGCTGGTATGCTTTTCCATAATGATTCGTTCAAGGCTTTAGAGCCAGTGGATTCATCACTATTGATCAAGAAAAGGTGATCGGCGTCCAATTCCACTAACTTCTCCAATGAAATGGCACTCCAGTTCCCTGTTGCACTAGCGGATATTTCTTTTACCACATCGGGAACTTTCAAACCTAAATCTTCGTACATTACAGATCCGCTGGAAAGTGTTTCACTTACAACGAAGAATTTTCCGCCCACTAGCCAAATAGCTGCCACAGAAGGATTATCCGTTTCTTTTTTTAACGTTGCTTTTGCTTTTGCAGCTTTAGCATTATACTTTTCTAAAGCTTCCTTAGCGGCTTCTTCTTTGCCAAATACTTCTCCAACGCGCTTAAGCTCATCACGCCAGTCATTGTTTACCTCGGTACCGATTACATATGTAGGTGCGATCTTATTATATTGCTCATACTTTCCGCCTTCAACCATGCTGGCAGAGTCCATGATGATTAAGTCCGGTTCCATTTTTTGAACAGCTTCAAATGGAAGGTCATGTGGAATGGTAGGGATTCCATCAAGTTCGTCTTGTAAATACCCTTGTACACTTGCCCCATCTTTTACACTCCATTGAGCGACAGGCTTAATTCCGAGAGTGACAAGATTATCTTCAAGATATGTAGCGATGACACGTTTCGGATTAGCTGGGACAACCACCTTATTCCCCATTGCATCCGTTAAGGTTCTTGTTTTGGCTTCTTCTTGTTGGTCTTTAGTTGAGGTTTGATCTGTTTTATTTGTGGAAGATTGACTATCCGTTGCTTCTTCGTCACCGCAGGCAGCTAAGGAAAGTGCTAATAATCCAGCGCCCATCGCCTGCAACAGTTTTTTCGTGCTCATTACTTTATACATTTGAATCCTCCTAAAGATATGTTAAAATACACTGTGGATGATAATGATTATCGATTTCAATTAATTTAAATATAGAAACGAATGATTGTCAATCGTTATTTTTGGCATTTTAATATGGAGAGAGTAGTTGTTAAGGTGAATTCTAAAACGCAAATAAATAAGATACCGCTAAATACATATAAAAATAGATTAGTAAGTTTGATAATAATGATAGTAGGTATTGGGTTATTGTTCATTTCGGTTGTGGCTTCGATTAACTTTGGGGCTGCCGATTTAAATTATCGTGATGTTTATAACGCATTATTTCAATTCGATGAAGATAATCCGGCCCATACGATCATTCGGCAATTAAGGTTTCCGCGTGCGGTCGCAGCAATATGTGTAGGAGCTGCCTTAGCCGTTTCAGGAGCGATCATGCAGGGAATGACAAGAAATCCATTGGCATCACCTTCGATAATGGGGGTAACGGCGGGGTCTTCATTTTTAATTGCAATTGCTCTCGTGGCTATACCCGGTGTCACTTACCTAGGTTTAATGATGTTCTCTTTTGTAGGGGCAGGTTTAGGTGCTGCATTGGTTTTCGGGATTACATCTTTTTCGAGAGGTGGCATTACACCTGTAAAGCTCGCGTTGGCGGGCTCGGCCATTACGTCTTTGCTTAGCTCACTTTCTACGGCTGTCGGGATTAAATTCAATATTTCAAAGGATATAAGCTATTGGTTTGCTGGGGGAGTTTCAAGCGTTCAGCCGCAGCATGTTTTATTTACGCTTCCATTTATATTGGCTGGGCTATTGTTAGCTTTAGCCCTTTCCCGTTCTATTTCTATTCTCAGCCTAGGTGAAGAAGTGGCGAAAGGTCTTGGACAAAATACAAGTATAGTGAAACTAATAGGAACGATTGTGGTATTGTTGCTGACGGGAGCTGCGGTATCGATAGCCGGAATGATAGGATTCATAGGTTTGGTCATCCCCCACATTACTAGGTTTCTGGTAGGGAATGATTATCGGCTGATCATTCCATGTTCTGCAATTTTGGGTGGTGTTCTATTGATCGTGGCCGATATCGTCGGGCGTATGGTGAATGCCCCATTCGAGACGCCTGTTGGAGCCATCACCGCCATTATCGGTGTCCCCTTTTTCCTATATTTAGCACGTAAGGAAGGGAGGGGATTATGATGCATAAGCGTTCAGCCCAAAAAGAGGGAATGTTCAAGAAGCTGCTTTTATTAACTGGCGTTTTAACCATCGTGGTCTTTTTCATTAGTATTAATGCAGGCTACATTAAGATTCCGTTGATTGATGTCGTAAACACATTATCCGGAAATGGCACTGCTCAAAACGAGTTAACGATTTTGGAATTTCGTTTACCAAGAATCGTTTTAGCTATTTTAGTTGGTATGGGAATTGCCATTTCAGGGGCCATTCTACAAGGCATCTCTCAAAATCCCCTAGCTGACCCTGGTATTCTGGGCATCAACTCAGGAGCAGGGTTTACAGTTGTACTATATATGTTCTTCTTCCAAGGCACTGCATTTTTCAAGGGATGGTCATCGGTATTCATCATGCCTTTCACTGCTTTAGTGGGTTCATTCCTTGCTGCTTTTTTAATTTATTCACTATCTTGGAAAAAAGGACGGGTGACGCCTGCGAGGCTATTATTGGTGGGCATAGGAATTAATGCAGCATTCGGTGCAGGCCTGGTCATCTTCCAGATGAAAATGGAGCCGAACAATTTCATGAAGGCATTAATCTGGTTATCCGGGACGATCTGGGGGACGAATTGGACTTTTGTATGGGCGTTATTACCGTGGTTAGTCGTATTGATACCTTTGGCGATTTATAAATCCAAAGTATTGGATGTTTTGCGCTTGGGTGACTCTATTGCCATTGGAGTTGGAGTACAGATAGAAAAGGAACGCAGGCTTTTATTGCTGATTTCTGTCGCATTGGCAGGTGTATGCGTTTCGGTGGGCGGGGGCATTACTTTTTTAGGTCTGATTGCACCGCATATAGCCAGGAGATTAGTGGGGGCGAGACATGCAAAACTACTGCCACTGACTGCAATCTTAGGTTCCTTATTGCTGTTATCTGCCGATACTTTAGGAAGAGTCATCATGGCCCCAATGGAATTGCCAGTGGGGATTATCGTTTCGATTTTAGGAGCGCCGTATTTTATCTACTTGCTCTTGAAAAACATTTAGAATATATGGAGAAGTACATAAAAGTTTCAGAAAAAAAAGCCCATTTTCCAGGACGTTAATGAGAATGGGCTTCTTTGCATTCACGGGTTTTCAAAGAATATCGATGAGAGCTGTACGGGTAGAAAGCGGTATTGGGGAGTGATGGGTCATCCCCTAAAAGATTTATTTTTAAAAAATATATTGACTGAATAGCTTGTATCCGCTTACAATAATATTAGTTATTAGTGTATTTAGAAAATTGTAAAAGAGGTACCTGCATGACAAAGGAATTCGACAGAAGAATCGGGCGCCATGCAATCATGTACGCGTTTGCGGACGAAGAGGAAGAAGTCATATTGACGAATAATCTAAAGCGGATGGATTGGCTTTATGGAAAAGGTAAAGTCGGTTCAATGGAGCTGCAGAAAATAGTTGCGGCCATTGAGACATCAGCGAAAAGACTTGGATTAGTCAATCCCGATATGTATCGTGAAATGCATGCGCTGTATCATGCGATCATCGAAGCACTCCAAGGAGTGACACGCGGCCAAGTCGAGCTTGGCGGCCTTTTGAGGACTGCGGGCCTTCGGTTTGCAATCGTTCGGGGCAGGCCGTTTGAAAACGGGGACGAAGGTGAATGGATTGCTGTCGCCGTGTATGGAACGATTGGAGCACCGGTTCGGGGATTTGAACATGAAGCCGTTGGCTTGGGAATTAACCACATTTGAATAATTAAAAGCCTATAGTTATTTAGTGAAATAGGGGGCTGTATTGAAGGACTGGATAAGTCTGTCAATATGGCCTCCTTTTGTGTGTTTAAAAAAAGAATAGGGGTGCAGGAAATGATTATGTTAACGGGTCAAACTTTAACGATTGAAGAAGCGAAAAAAGTATTGTATGGAGAGGCATTTGTCACGGCTTCTGCCGAGAGTGTTAAGAAAGTGGAAAAAAGCCGGGAAGCGGTTGAAAATATCGTGAAACAAAAGAAGGTCGTCTATGGCATCACAACAGGTTTTGGAAAGTTCAGCGATGTTTTAATTGATGCAGAGGACGCAGAGCAGCTACAGTGGAATTTGATTCACTCCCATGCGTGCGGAGTCGGGGAACCATTTCCAGAGGTGGTTTCGAGAGCTATGGTCCTTCTCCGTGCCAATGCGCTATTAAAAGGATTTTCGGGCGTTCGTCCTGTCGTCATTGAACGTTTGATCGATCTTTTGAATGCTCATATCCACCCGGTCATCCCTCAGCAAGGTTCTCTTGGAGCAAGTGGGGACTTGGCGCCACTTTCCCATTTAGCGCTAGTATTGATGGGAGAAGGGGAAGTGTTTTATAAAGGAGAGCGAATGGAGGCCATCGTAGCTTTATCGAAGGAAGGCATTCTTCCAGTGACACTTAAAGCAAAAGAAGGTCTTGCATTAATTAACGGAACACAGGCCATGACGGGGATGGGCCTAGTAAATTACATTGAAGCTGAACAGCTGGCACATCAAACTGAAGCGATTGCTTCACTGACTTTAGAGGGATTACGCGGCATTGAAGATGCCTTTGATCCGGATGTTCATTTAGCACGCGGTTACCGCCAGCAAACAGAGGTCGCGGAGCGGATCCTTCGCATGATCAGCGGCAGCCAGCTCATCACCAAGCAAGGAGAACTGCGGGTACAGGATGCTTATTCGCTCCGCTGCATCCCGCAAGTGCATGGTGCATCATGGCAAACTCTTGATTATGTAAAAGAGAAATTGGAGATCGAAATGAATGCTGCGACGGATAATCCGCTTATTTTCGACGATGGGGAAAAGGTTATCTCAGGGGGTAACTTCCATGGCCAGCCGATTGCATTTGCGATGGACTTCATGAAAATTGCCGTTGCCGAGCTTGCGAACATTTCAGAGCGCCGCATTGAGCGACTCGTCAATCCTCAGCTGAATGATTTACCGCCATTCTTAAGTCCGTCGCCTGGCTTGCAGTCGGGAGCGATGATCATGCAATATTGTGCAGCTTCTCTCGTCTCTGAGAATAAAACACTCGCACATCCTGCAAGTGTTGATTCCATTCCATCTTCAGCGAACCAGGAAGATCATGTAAGCATGGGAACGATTGGCTCCCGACACGCACATCAAATCATTCAAAACGTTCGCCGCGTTTTGTCGATCGAGCTCATTTGTGCCTTGCAAGCGGTGGAATACCGTGGAATAGAAAAGATGGCTCCGTTTACAAAAGAGTTTTATACGGAAGCAAGAAAGCTCATTCCGAGCATTACACAAGATCGTATCTTTTCAAAAGATATCGAAGCAACGGCAAGCTGGTTACATCAAATCGATTGGAATTCATTTATTCATAGGAGTTTACCTACAACATAATATGAAGTGCGGAATATCCGAATAAACGTTAGGCTTATAGCCCATTGACTTGGGTTTTAAGCCTAATATCGTTATGTAAATGCTACTAGATCCCAGAAATCCAAAAAAAGGTCCCGGCAATAGAGAAAATGACCTTGAAATAGTAAGAAATGCAGGAAATGACCATTGATGGAATGATCGACTTTACCTATTCGTGCTAGATTAAATATGCATTTTTGGAGGGGAATCTAATTTGGAAAATCGGCAATTGCAACCACCTGTCATAAATGAACAAAACCAGCCGTCAAATTCTTTACAAAGGAAGCTGAAAGCGCGCCATCTTACGATGATTTCGCTGGGCGGTGCGATTGGAACAGGACTGTTTCTCGGAAGCGGGCCGGCCATTCATTCTGCAGGGCCTGGCGGTGCTTTGGTCGCTTACGCCGTAATTGGCATAATGGTTTATTTTATTATGACAAGCCTCGGGGAACTGGCATCATTTATGCCAGTCAGCGGAGCTTTCAGTACCTATGCTTCACGTTTCATTGACCCGGCATTAGGATTTGCGCTTGGTTGGAACTATTGGTTCACTTGGGCGATGACCCTTGCTGCAGAACTATCTGCCGCTACGATGGTAATGAAGTTTTGGTTTCCTGACAGCTCGTCTTTTTTATGGAGTTCTTTGTTTCTGGTTTTGATATTCTTATTGAATTACGTATCTGTTAAAGGGTATGGCGAAGGGGAATATTGGTTTTCCCTCATCAAAGTCGCAACCATCATCATTTTTATCGTTGTCGGAATATTGATGATATTCGGAATCATGAATGGGGAAGCGATTGGTTTTAAAAACTTCACAGTTGGTGACGCTCCGTTTGCCGGTGGTTTTTTGGCAACATTGGGTATCTTCATTGCTGCTGGATTTTCTTTTCAAGGTACAGAAATAGTCGGTGTTGCAGCCGGTGAAAGTGAAGACCCGGCAAAAAATGTACCTCGTGCAGTTCGCAGCATTTTTTGGAGAATCTTCCTCTTTTACATCCTGGCCATAGTTGTTATTGGATTGATCGTTCCCTATACGAATGGCAGTCTGCAGGGACACACGATCATGGTTAGCCCATTTACGATGGTGTTTGAAAAAGTGGGACTGGCATTTGCTGCTTCCGTGATGAATGCCATCATTTTGACAGCCGTATTATCCGCTGGTAATTCAAGTCTTTACGTGACAAGCCGAATGTTATACTCAATGGCAAAAGATGGGCTGGCACCGCGTATTTTCGGGAAGCTTAATAAACGCGGCGTTCCCATTTGGGGACTGGTTGTCACTTCACTTGTAGGGATGTTGGCTTTTTTTGCTTCCATTTTCGGTGATGGAGTTATTTATATTTGGCTTATGAATGCGGTTGGAGTCACTGGATTTATATTTTGGCTGGGTATAGCGGCTAGTCATTACCGTTTTAGAAAGGCTTACATTGCCCAAGGGTATTCACTGGACGATCTTCCCTATAAATCTAAATGGTTTCCTTTCGGACCGATATTTTCCTTTGTACTTTGCTTTTTCGTTTTATTGGCGCAAAACTATCAAGCCTTTCTTGGCGATGGCATAAACTGGGCAAGTGTAATCGCTGCCTATCTTGGCATCCCATTCTTTCTGATAATGTGGCTTGGTTATAAGTTCATTAAGAAAACAAAAGTAATACCGCTAGAGGAATGCCAAATCGATTTTGATGAACATAGGAATGCCAATTAGTTTGTATTGATGATATGCATCAGCCTTGAAATGAAATTGTTGTTTCAGGGCTTTTTTCTGTAAATGAAACACATTTCCACGTGTGTCTGCATTAAAATATACCGTATAAAAAAATAGGATATTCCAATCTTGCCAGTTCCAGAACCGCTTAAATTTACCCATTTTTTATGACTGAAAATCGCTTTTTCCGTTTTTTGGATCATTTTAGTTTTTAAAAAAAATGAAAAAAATTTGCGGCGGATGATGGGCGTTTATGATTATAGGAAGCCAAAGTGTTGGTATATCAAGGTTTTTAGAGTCTTTTGGAACCTTTGGAATCGATGGCGAAAATGGGCTTTTTAGGCAAGAATTCCGTCCCACATCATTTGAACTTATATTCATTCTTTGTTAAGGTAATGAAGTACTTTAGGGATACAGGTTCATTCTGAGTGCTTTGACTGAACAAAACTCTAAAATAAAAAACCATTATATTTCAGTTGGTATATGCTGTGCCTGTTAGTTTCCTCAGTTGTATTGCACCTCTTTTCCCTGCTCAAATTAAACACATTGGGAATCCCATAATCATATTTCTATGCGTTTTGGTGTTATACTGCACTGCAAGTATCATTCCACCTGGTAAAGGAAATGAAGTACTTTAGAGGGTAGTCGTAAGTCCATCATCCGGACAAAACTCTAAGTGGAAATCGTTTATATTACAGTTGGTATATGTTGTGCCTGCTAGTTTCCTCAGTTGTGATTGCACCTCTTTTTCCCTACTTGAAATGCTCAATTAATCACACATAATATAATCCAAGTAAAGAACTGCTTCTTGGGAATAATAAATATAGATTATTTTTTCTATGCACGTTATGCCCTGTGCCACTGAATAAGTGTCACTTCCGCTTTTTTTTTGAAAAAGATCGGGGTAGAATTTCGTTATTTCAAGGTACTTGTGCATTAATAATCATCACTCGCATAAAACGGGGGAATTCAGCAAAACTGAATATCATATGGGCAACTATTAGAATGGGGTGAATTGATGAAGCCGAATGTAGAAGTCAGAAATGTCTCGAAAATTTTTGGCAAATCTCCAAAAGCAGCAACAGACTTATTGAAGCAAGGCAAAACGAAAAAGGAAATCTTGAAAGAAACAGGACAAACGGTCGGAGTGAATAATGTTAATTTCGAGATTTATCCCGGCGAGATATTTGTCATCATGGGCCTATCCGGAAGCGGGAAATCCACTTTGATCCGCATGTTCAATCGATTGATCGATCCGACATTGGGTGAAATTTTAATTGATGATGAAGATATCGTGAAGATGAACGCGGCCCGCTTAAGGGAAGTCAGACAAAAGAAGATAAGCATGGTCTTTCAGAACTTTGCTTTATTTCCGCATAAAACGATATTGGAAAACGCTGAATTCGGGCTCGAAATTCAAAAAGTAGATCCAGCAAAACGTCATGAAAATGCGATGAAGGCTCTTGAGGCCGTTGGATTGAAAGGCTACGAAAATCAGCTGCCATCCCAGCTTAGCGGCGGTATGCAGCAAAGGGTTGGGTTAGCCCGGGCACTCGCAAGTGATACGGATATCCTATTGATGGATGAAGCCTTCAGTGCCCTTGATCCATTGATTCGTAAGGATATGCAGGATGAACTGATTCAAATCCAAGATCAGTACAAAAAAACGATCATTTTCATTACACATGACCTTGATGAAGCATTAAGAATAGGGGATAGAATTGCCCTCATGAAGGATGGAAGTGTAATTCAATTGGGAACCCCTGAACAAATCATGATGAATCCAGCCAATGAATTCGTCGAGAAGTTTGTGGAAGATGTTGATCTGTCAAAAGTTTTGACAGCGTCTCATGTGATGATACGCCCAGAGAAGATCGCGGTGGACAGAGGTCCGAGGGTTGCCTTGGAAATCATGCGTAAACAAGGGTATTCCAGCATTTTTGTTGTGGATAGAAAGCAGAAGTTATTGGGGGCCGTGACTGCTGAACAGGCTCGTCAGGCAATGAGCAATGACCAATCGATCTCAGAAGTGATGTCAACCGATATCCCAACTGTAAAAGAGGATGAATTACTTGGAAACCTCATGGATGTGATGGCGACTTCAAGCTTGCCAATCTCAGTCATCGATGATCAGAACAGAATTAAAGGAATCCTTCTTCGCGGTGCCGTTATCGGTGCTTTGGCCGGCAATAAAGATTCCTTGAATGAAATGGAGAGTGAATAATTCAATGAATATGCCGAAAATCCCACTAGGAGCTTGGGTCGATTCTTTGGTGGATTGGATAACTATTGTATTTGCTGGATTATTTACATTTATTACAAATGTGATCGAGGGTCTATTGAATATTTTGGTCGATGTAATGAGTGCAGGACCTTCGATCGTTTTAATCATCGTCCTGACCCTTCTAGTTACTTATACAAGCAGATGGCCATTGGGAGTATTTGCATTCATCAGCTTACTATTGATCGATAATCTAGGTTATTGGGAATCAAGCATCCAAACTCTGGCAATCGTTATATTGTCAGGAGCTTTAACGATAGTGATCGGGATTCCGATCGGAATATGGTGTGCCCAAAATAAAACCGTGCGCAATATCGTAACCCCGATCTTGGATTTCATGCAAACGATGCCTGCATTCGTTTATTTGATTCCTTCGATATTATTCTTTGGAATAGGGGTAGTGCCTGGGATCATTGCGTCATTCATTTTCGCTATCGCACCGACAATCCGAATGACCAATCTTGGGATTCAGGAAGTGCCTAATGATTTGATCGAGGCATCGGATGCTTTTGGTTCAACCAGCAGCCAAAAGTTATTCAAGGTACAAATACCATTGGCTACTCCAACGATTATGGCAGGAGTTAACCAAAGCATCATGCTCGCACTGTCAATGGTTGTTACAGCCTCATTGGTTGGAGCACCCGGACTTGGGGCTGATGTCTACAGGGCTGTCAGCCAAATTAATGTTGGGCAAGGATTTGAAGCAGGGTTATCCATCGTAATCATTGCAATCATTTTAGATCGTATCACGCAAAACCTTCGTAAACCAGCTTACGAACATATCGTTAGCAGGAAAATCATTTTTACAATATTGGCTTTACTTGTTGTAGGTACTGCACTATTCGGTGCTTTTACAAAAGAAAAAGCTGTGAACGGGGATGAAAACAGTCTTGCTGCCAAGGCCAATTATGAAATCATCGGAATTGAACCTGGAGCAGGGATAATGAAGCTGACTAAAACGGCTATAGATGATTATAAGCTGGATGATTGGAACGTGGTTGAAGGGTCATCGGCAGCGATGGTTGCAGAATTGAAAAAAGCAATTGATAAAAAAGAACCAATCGTCGTTACAGGATGGTCACCGCATTGGATGTTCTCGAAATATGACTTGAAATATCTCGAAGATCCGAATGAATCATACGGCAAGGCTGAAAATATCAATTCGATTGCCAGAAAAAGCCTTGAACAAGATGCACCTGGTGCTTATAAAATTCTTGATCAATTCTTCTGGGATACTAAAGATATGGAAGATGTAATGGTCAAAGTTACTGAAGGCATGTCTCCTTCAGAAGCAGCAGAAAAATGGATAAAGGAAAATCAGGACAAAGTATCCGCATGGACCAAAGGTGCTGAATCAGGAAATGGTGAAAAAATCAAACTGGTTTATGTTGCTTGGGACACGGAAATTGCCAGTACGAATGTGATTGGCAAGGTACTGGAGCAGAATGGCTATGATGTAACATTGAGTCAGGTCGAAGTGGGGCCAATGTTTGCTGGTGTAGCAAACGGTAGTGCGGACGCAATGGTAGCTGCATGGCTCCCGGGGACACATCTTGAATACTATAATAAGTATAAAGATGAAATGGTTGACCTTGGACCAAACTTAAAAGGAACAAAGCTTGGTCTGGTCGTACCGGATTACGTCGATATTGATTCGATTGAAGACTTGAAATAAGAATTATCCCCTACAGGTAGACTGAGGAAAAGGAGAGCATGAAAAATGTTCTTAACAGTTTACCTGGGAGGGGATTTTTCTATGGCAAAAAGCAGCAAAGAATTTATGCGAGAGGACAAACGTTTGAAGTTGGATGAGGGGTAGTCATATCGTGAGCGACTTGGTTTAAAAAGTGATATGCAAAAGGCAGGTGTCCAATAAAGCCTTTTGAAGATAAACGTGATGTGTGGAAGAATAAGTTAGACACAAATTCTGTTCATGTAAGGCCTATCCAGTCTCTTTGAGCCTGGCTTAAGATTGAACTGAAGGACGACAGCATACATCCAGTTTTAAATTCTATAATACCAGTAACGTTAAATCGCCTAAATAAATTGAAGGCGATTTTTTTCTTTCATCAGAAGTAACACATTAACATTGTTTATGTATCCTATTTCAGTTAACGGAAGCGGAAATGAAAGTTCTCGTTAACCGATATGTTAGAGAACCATTTTATACAAGTTGATTTTATTACAGGTGCAAAAGTGGTTCCCATTCCTAAGAAGGCATCAAGCTTGATGAGAAAGTCTTTTTAAGAGGAATGGTGGCAAAATTGAGAATTTATAAAGTGTGGGGTGTGCAAAACAAGCGGTTTTACAGGAGAAATTAGTTGGCATGGTTTTTGCATATATAAATAAGAGTAAATCAAGAAAGGAGGGAGGGCTGAATGGCCAAATATTCAGCTTTGTTGGTAAGAGTCTCAGGAGATAATGACGACTATTCAAGTACTCCTCTCCATTGTTTCATGAACTATTGTCGGATTCGTATTTGGTTTGCACGGCGGATGTGGATCAATTTACGGACGATATGGAATATATCATCCTGAATCCTGGTGCAAACGAATATTCCTGATGTATTTACGTGCGGATAAATACGGCCAAGCAATTACTGCTGCAGGAAGTGGTTGTATGGCTGCTCTGGATTGCGAAAGATATCTTGATGCAAGAGCGATCAAGTAATGGAGACAAACAATCAGTATAACATTGAGAACAAAATATAGGGAGGATTGTAAATATGAAAGAGATCAAAACCGAGCAAGAGTTTGACGAGGCGATTTTATCAACAAAACCAGTTGTTGCCAAATTTTATGTTGAATGGTGCCCAGACTGTCAGAGTACCAATTTATTCATGCCAATTGTAGAAGAAGCGTATAAAGAAAAAATAGATATGATCGCAGTAAATCGAGACCATTTTCCGGAACTATTAGAGAAGCTAGATGTGTATGGAATTCCAAGCTTTATTGCTTTTCAAGAAGGGAAGGAACTTAATCGCTTTGTAAGTAAAAGCGGAAAAAGCCAGGAAGAGGTTGAACAGTTTCTCAATCATATCGTAGAAGAAAGTGGAAAATTAAGGCTCTTTCCGTAAAGATTGTTGTTTTTAAAACGAAACGATTTAAGGTTGATTGGAGCGCAAGTGCGAGACTCCTGCGGGAGCAGCGGGACAGGTGAGACCCCACAGGCGTTTACGCCGAGGAGGCTCACCGCCCGCCCCGCGGAAAGCGAGCATCTGGAGGGGAAATCCACCACACCGATTTACTTGGAAAATAGTAACAAAGAAAATTAAAAAGATAATCATTTACTAGTATTTAATTGGGAGGGCGCCTATCCAAAAAGATTTCGGTGCCGCTTCCATCAAATCCAATACTGAAACTCAATTAGAGCTGCTCTACTTTGTAACGTTAATCAGAGACCCGCATTAATCTGAAGCCAATAAATATTGAATAGTTATTCAATATTTATTGGCAATATATTCAAAATAACCGGTTTTATCAACCTATTTTTTGCATAGGAACAATACAGCGTTTAGGTCTGGAAGAGAAGAATATATAACTTTTTTGCTTTAGGGGATTATGCTCGGACTTGTTGGAGGGGAGCTGTCGGCGAAACAAGCTAATCATTAATGCTGAAGCGTTAGATTGGTGAGCTACTTTATAAATTGGAGATGAGGTGCTTGGAATGGCAAAGATGAAGAATGAAAATCATTACAAAGTTTTGATTGTAGGAGGTGGCAGTGCCGGAATTACGGTCGCAGCCCGTCTTTTGCGTGAATCACGTACTCTTAGCGGAAACATTGCCATCATTGACCCTGCCACGAAACATTATTATCAGCCATTATGGACACTTGTAGGAGCTGGTGAAGCTGACAAAACTGTGACAGAAAGGGAGGAAGCATCCGTTATTCCGAACGGAGCCGTGTGGGTACAGGATGCGGTTACCACATTTGAGCCCGATGAAAATGTAGTTGTAACAGCATCCGGAAAGAAACTGCACTACGAATACCTAGTTGTTGCAGCCGGGATTCAAATTGACTGGCATAAAATCAAAGGTTTAAAAGAGAGCATTGGAAAGAATGGAGTATGTAGTAATTACTCTTATGATCATGTTGATAGCACCTGGGAGGCGATCAGAAACTTCAAGGGGGGGACTTCCATTTTCACCAATCCGAACACGCCGGTAAAATGCGGTGGGGCTCCTCAAAAAATAATGTATATGGCAGAGGACTATTTCAAAAAATCAGGAGTTCGCCAGCAATCTTCGGTTATTTTTGTTTCAGGGAACCCATCCATATTCAATGTGAAAAAATATGAACAGGCACTAAATAAAATAATTGAACGAAAAGAAATAGAGACATATTTTTTGCATCATCTTGTTGAAATTGATGGTGACAAGAAGCGAGCGACATTTGAAAACCTGAACACAGAAGAGCGCGTGAATATGCATTATGACATGATACATGTGGTACCACCCATGAGCGCTCCCGATTTTATCAAGAATAGTTCGCTCGCGGAAAGTAATGGGTGGCTGAATGTGGACAAATATACACTTCAGCATCAACACTATGACAATGTATTCGGCATAGGGGATTGCACAAACCTGCCTACGTCGAAAACGGGGGCTGCAATTCGCAAACAAGCGCCAGTGCTTGTGCAAAATTTACTTCATCGGATGCGTGCCAAACTTATGGTTCATAAATATGACGGCTATACATCATGTCCGCTTGTTACCGGATATGGGCGGCTTATACTGGCTGAGTTCAATTATGATTTACAGCCGCAAGAAACCTTTCCAATCGATCAATCCCGTGAGAGGCTCAGTATGTATTTATTGAAGAAAAACTTGCTTCCCATTATGTATTGGAAGGGAATGCTTAAAGGAAAGATGTAAAAACGTTGATAGCCATAACAAAACAAAAGTATCCGAGGTGCCTGAAAGGAGAAGGATTTATGCTATTAAAGTATTTTTATGATGATAAACTGGCTCAAGCTTCATACCTTGTGGGATGTCAGGCTACTGGAGAAGCGATCATTGTTGATCCGTCGCGTAATATAGAACCTTATATTAAAACGGCTGGAGCACATGGTGTGCGGATCGTGGGTGTAACGGAAACGCACATCCACGCGGATTTTTTATCTGGTTCACAGGAGCTAGCTTCAAGGCTTGGGGCCACATTGTATTTGTCTGATGAAGGAGGGGCGGACTGGAAATATGAGTACGCAACCGGGTATGAACACTGCCTTCTAAGAAATGGAGACGTATTTTCCATTGGGAATATCAATTTTGAGGTGGTACATACACCAGGACACACACCTGAACATATATCGCTGCTCGTAACAGATGGGGGTGCATCTACCAAGGATCCGCTCGGCATATTTACCGGAGATTTTGTATTTGTGGGTGATGTGGGGCGTCCCGACTTATTAGAAAAAGCCGCAGGGGTGCACGCTTCCTCGGAAAAAATGGCAAGCATGATGTATCGATCTCTGCAGCAGTTTAAAAACCTTCCTGACTATCTGCAAGTATGGCCAGGGCATGGAGCGGGCAGTGCCTGTGGAAAAGCGCTAGGTGCAATCCCGTCGTCAACCATCGGATATGAAAAACGGACAAATTGGGCATTGCAATATGATAATGAGGATCGCTTTATAGAAGCGCTGTTGGCTGGACAGCCGGAGGCACCCCCTTATTTTTCAATGATGAAGTGGTTGAATAAAGAGGGAGCGCAGCAAATTCGAAGGATAGCTACACCACATCATATGGAGGTTTCAATAGATATTGTGCAGGAATGGACGGAACAGGGAATTGTCGTTGATACGCGTCCAGCCAGCGAATTTGCCACCAAGCATATACGAGGGGTAATGAATATCCCTTATAACAAATCATTTGTCACGTGGGCGGGATGGTTGTTGGATTATGACCAGCCTATATATCTTCTAGCATGCAATGCTGATGTTGCAGGTATTGTAAAAGATCTCCAGTCCATTGGGTTTCGCGTCATTGCTACGATGGATCCAAATATCATTGAGCAGGTAGGAGAATCCGATTCGCGTGTTATGAATTATGAAGAAGTGACAATGGACATGGTAGATGACGCCATTCAGACAGAAAGCATATATGTGCTAGATGTCCGAAGCATGAACGAATGGAAGGAAGGCCATTTTCCACAAGCTAATCACGTCATGCTTGGCCATTTACAAGAACAGGCACCTAAACTTCCACATGATAAACCAATTTTGGTTTATTGCAAAACCGGAGGAAGATCAGCCATCGCTGCAAGCCTTCTGCAAGTTCATGGTTTTAAGGAAGTAAAAAGTCTTGTAGGCGGTTATGAAGAATGGAGTAAACAGAAGAAGTTGCCGCCCACTAGAGAAGTTAAATGAAATCTTTGAATTTTATCATCCATGCAAAAATTTTACCATGATTGCAAATGTGTAAATGCTTATGATCAGAGGGTTTTTAAAAATGAACGCGGTATTAGGGGATTCGAGCAAGTAATTCTATAAAAATAAGGAGATTTTATAGGAGAAATGGGTTGGCATGACAATTGCATATATAAAAAGAGGCAAGGTACACAAGCATACATGAGAAGGAGAGATACTCGATGAAATATAATTTTGACCAAGAAATCCGTCGACTGAACACTGACTGCGAAAAGTGGGATGATCTTGAAAATCATTTTGGTGTAAAGGATGTTATACCGATGTGGGTGGCCGATATGGATTTTCAGTCTCCACAACCTATCATCGAAGCATTAAAACAACGTGTGGAGCACGGTGTTTATGGCTACACGCTTAGACCGGACTCGTACATGGAATCCATTGTTGGTTGGCTGAAAAGAAGACATCGATGGTCCATTGAGAAAGAATGGATTACCCACAGCCCAGGAGTGATTCCAGCTCTCTCGTTGGCGATTCAGTCCTTCACGCAGACAGGGGACAAAATAATTATCCAACCTCCTGTATACCATCATTTTGCCCGTGTGATCCAAGCGAATGGCCGTGAAATTGTAAACAACCCGCTTAAGCTTGAAAATGGGCGTTATTTAATAGATTTCGAAGACCTGGAGGCAAAGATAGATTCATCGGTAAAAATGTTGATTCTGTGCAGTCCCCATAACCCGATCGGAAGGGTATGGAGCAAAGAAGAATTGACGAGACTGGGGCAGCTTTGTATGAAGCACAATATTCTCGTTGTCGCAGATGAAATTCATTTTGACTTTGTTTATAAGACACATACCCATATTCCTTTTGCTTCTATATCAGAAGAGTTTGCGAACCATTCTCTTACCTGCATTGCTCCAAGCAAAACTTTTAACCTAATGGGTGTGCAGACGTCAAGTATCATTATTCCAAATCAGCAACTGCGCGATAGGTATGAACGGGAACTTCATACATTATCCATTGGTTCGCCGAACATATTTGGCGTTGTTGCGTTAGAGGCTGCTTACCGACACGGAGAAGAATGGCTGGATCAGCTCCTTGAATATTTGCAGGGGAATTTGGAGTTCACCATGAATTACTTCAGCAAAAACATCCCGCAAATCAAAGTCATCCAGCCTGAAGGCTCCTACCTTGTATGGCTTGATTGCCGGGAATTGGGAGTTGAAGAAATGGATCAATTTATGTTGCACCGAGCAAGGGTTGCAATGAATGAAGGGCAGATTTTCGGTATGGAAGGTGAAGGGTTTATGCGGCTCAATATTGCTTGTCCACGTTCGATGTTGAAAAATGCTCTGGGTGGCATAGAAAAAGCTGTCTCCTCTTTGTGCAAAGCGTAGAAATTTATTTTATAATAAATTTATTTTATTATTCATAAAGCGCAATAGCAAAGGAGGATAATATGGCAGGCTTTATCGGCATGCAGCAGTTTATTCAAGATTACGCTGAGAACACAGCAGGAATCCTTGGTCTGGATATAACCGTGCTTGATGAAAAGGGAGTTCGTATTAGCGGAACTGGCTACTATAAAGATCTCATTGGCAAAACGGCTCCGGAAGGCTCCTTTTTCAGAATGATATTGGAAACAGGGGAGCCTGGAGTGGTTTACGATGTGAAAAAAGATGAGTCGCAGTGTAGGAGTTGTAAATTCGTAAATCAATGCAAAGAACTCGCTACAATCGGGTTTCCAATTGTAAAGCAGGACAAACCGGTTGGCGTAATAGGCATGATTGGTTTTTCCCATGAACAAAAGGAGAAAATGATTATAGAATCAGAGAATCTGATACAGTTTCTACGCAATGTTAGTACATTGTTAGTCCATAAATTAGCAATGCTGGACCCTGATAAAGAACCAGGTTGCAAAATTCAAGAAGAGATACCGATCCCCCAAAAAGCTATTTCTTTTGAAAACATTCTTGGTAAAGATTCCGGGCTTCAAGATGTTATTAAAAAAGCAAAAAAGATTGTAAACAGCCCATCCACAGTGTTGATTAGGGGAGATAGCGGTACGGGGAAGGAATTATTAGCCAAAGCGATTCATTTTGAAAGCAAGCGCCGAATGCATTCATTTGTGGCAGTAAATTGCGCAGCCATACCTGAGAGCTTATTGGAAAGTGAGTTGTTTGGTTACGAGGGCGGATCATTTACCGGCTCGAACCGGAATGGGAAAATGGGGAAATTTGAATTAGCGCACAAAGGAACCATTTTTCTTGATGAAATTGGTGATATGCCGCTTTTCTTGCAGCCAAAGTTATTACGGGTTTTACAAGAAAGAGAGATTGAAAGAATCGGTGGAAAAAAAGCAATCGAGATTAATGTACGGGTGATTGCAGCCACTCACCGAAACCTGGAGGAAATGGTGAAAAACGGAACTTTCCGCGAGGATTTATATTATCGTCTCAATGTCCTCCCTCTCCATACCAAACCTTTGAGAGAACGGCGTGATGACATCGCTTTGTATCTCGAACATTTCATTCATAAACATTGTATGATCATGCAAAGGAATCCACTGAGACTTGACCCCATGCTGGAGCGATGGCTTATTCGCTATGATTGGCCAGGTAATATAAGACAATTGGAAAACGCCGTAGAATATATGATCAATATGGCCGAATCGGATATTGTGGGCTTTCAAGATTTACCTGACTATCTCTTTCAACAGGATCATCTCACTGTTGAGTGCAGTGGATTAAGCTTAGAACAAATGATTTCAGAATATGAAAAAGACGTAATCCAGAGTTATTTCCTGGCTGAAAAATATCGAAATGATAAAGAACAAATTGCCAGGGAACTACAGATTAGCCTGTCTACTCTATATCGCAAGTTGGAAAAATACCAATTATGTTAACTTCATTTAAAAGATTTCTATTTTACTCATATAAAGTTACTTGAAATGAAAGAGAGGGTGCTCATATCAATTTCTCGCCTGAGTTTTTTTGTGAGGACAAAAGCAAAAGGTAGAGGTATTTCAACAATTTACTGAAAGTTCTTTAAATAATCAATAAAGAGATTATTCAAAAGAACAGCCAGAGGAGCCTTGCATACAAAGTATTTGAACTATGAGTAAAAAGGGGGATACACTATGGGGAAATTAGAAGCAGAGATAAGTAACACCCTAAAAGAGCGAAATTCAAAAGGATCCTTACAAAGGAAGCTGCAATCCAGACATTTAACGATGATGGCCATTGGTGGTGCTATTGGAACTGGATTGTTTGTATCCAGCGGATCGACGATTAGCACTGCGGGGCCGGGTGGAGCGCTTGCTGCATATATTCTGGTTGGAATCATGGTCTATTTTGTCATGAATAGTTTAGGAGAGCTATCGGCCTTCTTACCGGTCCCGGGGGCTTTTGACATCTATGCATCAAAGTATATTGATCCTGCGTTAGGCTTTGCGTTAGGTTGGAACTATTGGTATACAACCGCAATAACGGTTCCTGCAGATTTGGTGGCCTCCACTCTTATTATGAAGTATTGGTTCCCTGACTCACCTTCTATCTTGTGGAGCGCACTTTTTCTGGGTTTGTTGCTAATTTTAAATGTTTTATCAGTCAAGGCATATGGGGAAAGTGAATACTGGTTTGCTGGTATTAAGGTCATCTCGATCATCGTGTTTCTCGTTATTGGGGTTGCCATGATTTTTGGAATTATGGGAGGACATACGGTCGGGCTCAGTAACTTTACCCATGGAGATGCTCCTTTCCATGGCGGGCTTGTATCGATCTTTAGTGTTGTGCTAATCGCTGGCTTTGCATTCCAGGGAACTGAGGTGATTGCGACGGCAGCCGGTGAAACCGAAAATCCATCGAAAAACGTACCGAAAGCGATTCGGTCAATCTTCTGGAGAATCCTTATTTTCTACGTGTTGACGATTTTTGTTATCGGTTTGATTATCCCTTATACGGATCCAAACCTGCTTAAATCCGGCGTTCAAAATGTATCTATCAGTCCTTTTACGCTCGTTCTTCAGAGAGCTGGGTTGGCATTTGCCGCTTCCGTCATGAATGCAGTGCTCCTTACCTCTGTATTATCAGCTGCAAATTCAGCAATGTATGCTTCTTCACGTATGCTATGGGCACTGGCGAAAGAAGGAAAGGCACCACGAATCTTTGCAAGTCTTAACAGGAAGGGAATTCCCATGTGGGCCCTTTGTACAACTGCTTTTATAGGGCTTGCCTCTTTTTTGGCTTCCCTTTTTGGAAATGGTTCCGTTTTTATTTGGTTGGTAAATGCTTCAGCCCTTACCGGATTTATCAAATGGTTCGGGATTGCCGTTAGTCATTACCGCTTTCGTAAGGCCTATGTAGCCCAAGGCAGAGATCTAAATGAATTGCCGTTTAAAGCCAAATGGTACCCTCTGGGCCCGGTTATCACACTATTATTTTTTGTGGTTTTCATTTTTGGACAGACTCTTTTTTTCGGACATCAGATTGGCTGGGCGGAAATACTGGCTACCTACATTGGTCTTCCTATTTTCTTGCTTCTCTGGCTTGGTTATAAAATCATTAAGAAAACAAAAATGGTTCCTCTGATGGAGTGTGATTTTGAGCACAAAGAATAAGAGGGAAGGCTTATGATGAATGTAAGCGTTTTATTCAAGGGGAATTAAATTCTATTACGTATTAATAGGATTACATACAAAAAAAGAGGTGGTTTATATGATAAAAGAAGCAATCATAACAAAAGAAGCCCCCAAGGCTATCGGACCTTATTCACAAGGTATTAAGGCAGGAAATACAGTTTACACTTCAGGGCAGCTGCCAATTGATCCTGAAACTGGAGAAATGCCTGATAATATTGAAGAGCAAACAAGGGTGTCATTGGAGAACCTTAAGAAGGTTTTAGAAGCGGCGGGATCAAGCTTACAGCAGGTAATAAAAACAACGGTTTTCTTAAGCGATATGAATCACTTTGCCGTGATGAATCATGTATATGGAGAGTTTTTCCCTGATAATTATCCGGCAAGAAGTGCGGTTGAAGTTGCTCGTTTACCTAAAGATGCTTTTATTGAAATAGAAGCGGTGGCTATTATTTAATGATATATAATTGAAAAGGGAAGGCAGATTGATATTGAATTTTCTTTAATGTAAATATGCCCAGTCTTAAACAAAGGCTCTTTTCGTAAAGATTGTCGTTTTTAAAACGAAACGATTTAAGGTTGATTGGAGCGGAAGTGCGAGACTCCTGCGGGAGCAGCGGGACAGGTGAGACCCCACAGGCGTTCACGCCGAGGAGGCTCACCGCCCGCCCCGTGGAAAGTGAGCATCTGGAGGGGAAATCAACCACACCGCATTACTTAGTAAATAGCAAAGTATGCGAAAACAGTCTAAACAAAAATATCAGGAGGATTTTTTAAAATGAATTTAGCACAATTCCCCAGACAGCGATATACACCAACAGAAACACCCATTGAGAAGCTATACCATCTTTCCGAAGTTCTTGGTGGTCCTTCTATTTATCTTAAACGAGACGATATGCTTGGTCTGACGGCTGGGGGAAATAAAACAAGGAAACTGGAATTCCTTGTTGCAGATGCATTGGAAAAAGGTGCGGATACGTTGATTACATGTGGAGGCATTCAATCCAATCATTGCCGTTTAACATTAGCGGCAGCGGTTAAAGAAAAAATGAAGTGCATTCTTGTGTTAGAAGAAGGTCTTGAAAATGCTGAACCAGATTTTAACGGTAACTATTTTCTCTATCATTTATTGGGCGCTGAACAAATAAAAGTAGTGCCTAATGGAGCGGACTTAATGCAGGAAATGCAGAAAATAGCTAAAGGGGTAAAAGAGACTGGACATAGCCCGTACATCATTCCGGTTGGGGGATCGAATGTTATTGGTGCAACGGGATATGTTGCTTGCGCACAGGAGATCTTGGCACAGTCATTTGACCAAGGGATTGATTTGAAAGCAGTTATTTGTGTAAGCGGAAGCGGAGGAATGCATGCTGGTTTGGCGGCCGGATTTCATGGAAACCAAAGTGGAATATCGGTAATCGGAATAAATGTAAGCAGAGGAAAAGCTGAACAAGAAGAGAAAGTTTATCAGCTAGTTAACGAAACTTTATCACACATCGGCATTCCAAATTCAATTCCTCGTGAGGCTGTTACGTGTTTTGATGAGTATGTCGGTCCTGGTTATGCTTTGCCTACACCTGAAATGGTGGAAGCAGTCAAGCTAATGGCAAGAACGGAAGGGATTTTGCTGGATCCGGTATATACGGGTAAAGCGGCAGCGGGACTCATCGATTTAATACAAAAAGGCACCTTTAAACCTGAAGATAACATTCTATTTGTTCACTCTGGTGGAGCTTCATCGTTATACGCCAATACTTCACTATTTTATTGAAATTTGATTATTATATGGCATAGTGTGAATCAAAAAAACAATAAATATAGAAGGCAAAGGATCTTCTGGTTCTAAGATGCATTTATTCGAAAGAGGTATATAGAATCAGCCCCATGAAGCCATACCAAATAGTATATGAATGAATTTCATCTGATTTGGTATAGACTTTAACAATGCTTTTTCCTGCTGTGGGATGGAATATGAGTTATTCCGTAAATAGACTGTAAATAAGGGTTGGTATGTTGCATTCGTCAAAAATGAGGTGGATGAAAATTTCCGGCTCATTAGAATCATAGTTTTTAAGAAAACATTCACCATAATGTACATGTCCTTTCCTTCCACATATTCAGTTTTTTCCAAGTCGCTGGTTCAATCCCATCGACTTGGAAAGGAAAATCTCCATTTGGCTAAGCAGCTTCCAGCTTAACCAAATGGAGCTTTTTAAATCAATGGATGGAAATGAATTTACTCCTCAATTCCTCTTCCGTCACTTCGATCTTTCCTTTCAAATCTTCAGCCAGTAATACATAACTTTTCACGCCAATGAATTCTGAATGTGATATTAAAAAGAATTTTGTTCCTTTTTTATACGCAGAAGGAACATCTTCAATCAGCTTAAACATTTTCATCCTTTTTCCACCTTGGATATCATAAATTCGTAACGGTTGTATTCATAACTGCTTTTGTAGTAGACGAAATGGCATTGAACAAGTTGATGAGGAATAGGTCACTACTCAGATGCAACTTCTTCTTCTCACTTTTTATATCATTGATATTTATGAGCGGTCAACTATTATTACGGTAGATACAAGAAGCAGCTGGCATTGTCATTTGTTTGCGAATTAAGAGTATTCCTAACTTTCTGTGGAACTGCCTTTCGTTGAATGTTAAAATTCAGTTGGAAAACAGTGTTTCATGATACGAAAGAGAAAAGAGAGGGCAGTCAATTTGTTATTTCTCTATTGAAAAAGCTCTCAAAAAGTGATTTTGGAAGGTGTGGAAATATTGAAACCAATCATATTTGATGTTGATACTGGGATTGATGATGCCATGGCAATGGCATATGCTTTAAATTCCCCGGAATTGGAAGTGCTCGGATTCACCACTTGCTTTGGTAACGTGCCCGTTGTTGAATCGACCCGCAATACACTTGCCGTTTTGGAGAAATTAAATAGGCGCATTCCGGTTTTTGAAGGTGCTGACCAAACTTTGGTGCGAGGAAGGAAGAAGAAATATCCGAAGCATGTTCATGGGGAAGACGGGTTAGGAAATACTCTTCAGTTTGAACCAACCATCAAAGCATCACAAGGAAATGCAGCAGATTTCATTATCGATCAAGTGAAAAGCCGACCGCATGAAATTACGATTATTGCAGTTGGACCACTGACTAACATCGCATTGGCGATTAAAAAAGCCCCAATGGTCATGTCCTTAGTAAAAGAGGTCGTTATTATGGGCGGTGCCGTAAACGTACCAGGAAATGTAACGCCCTATGCTGAAGCGAACATAATATCAGATCCTGAAGCAGCTGATCAGGTATTTGCTTCAGGACTGCCAATCACCCTAGTGGGGCTTGATGTTACACTCCAAACATATCTGTTGAAATCGAATCTTGATGATTGGCGTGCCACTGGTAAGGAAAGCGCCAAATTTTTAGCGGAAATGACCGATTATTATATGAAAGCATATGAAAACTCCCATCCAGGCTTGGGCGGTTGCGCCCTTCACGATCCGCTTGCTGTCGGGGTTGCGGTTGATTCAAGTTTTGTGAATACAGAATGGATGAACGTCAAGGTGATGACAGAGGGTGAAGAAACAGGCAGGACAATTGGTCAAAAGGATGGCGAACCAAGAATAAAGGTCTGTACGAATGTGGAAAGTGATCGGTTTTTGAAACATTTTTTGGAACGGGTTATTTGACTAAGCAACGAAAGTGAATCATGTATTAAGTATAAAGGCCATCACTTTTCCAAAAACCTTTGGGAAGAGATGGCCTGTTTCTGTTGGATATACAGATTCCCGTTATATGACGTATTCCTGCTTTAGCTGAGGTGAGTGGTTAGCCGAAATAATAGGCCGAAAAAAGCGGAACCAGTTCCAAATATCTTTGTAAAAAAGGACCCCCGTTCATTCGGATGTCCATTTTTGAATGATTTGGGATTCAATCAATTATAAAATCGAACAGTATGGAAACGTTTGATTTTCAGGTTTTAATCAAACGTTTGATTAATTTCCTAGAAAAGAACGTCTAAAGTCCCTAATATTATGTTTGAAACCATATTATTGGATGATGGTTCAGAAATAATGGGTATAAGGAACTTTATTTACCATAAAAAAGTAAAAAGTTAAAAATTAATTTAAAAAAGGGTTTAAATATTTGGGAAAACAGGTACATAGACTTTCGTAATGCCATATTTAGGATTTTTTGCATAATCATAATTTACCATTTTTCGACTTTGCGTCTATTTATATGGCAGAAAATGTATGGTTCTATTAAAATGTACTATATAAGATAAAAGGAGGATTTTTTCTATGTCACAAATTCGTGTAACACCTTCAGAACTGAAAGATGTAGCTAGACAATATGATAATGAGAGCCAACAAGTAACGGATATGATTGGTCGTTTAGATAGAATGAGAGATCATTTAACTGGTATTTGGGAAGGTTCTTCCAGTGAGGCTTTCGTAGGTCAGTACGAAGAATTAAAGCCTTCATTCATGGATATGGCTCGTTTGTTGAATGAAGTTTCTCAACAATTGAATAAATCAGCTCAAATCCTTGAAGACACAGATAATCAGATTGCTAGTCAAATTCGCGGATAATCATTAGGTCAATGAGATAAAGAATTTTCTAGGAAAAAGCGCCGCGACTCTTTATGAAGATCGTGGTGTTTTTTTGCTTTAAAAGAGGTGGTTTCCATATATATTCAACTGACGATCGATTTAAACAGGTATACAGGGGAAGTGTTTGATTTGCAAGTGTCGAATTACCGCTCCATCAAGAAGGTTGTGGAAATAATATGGCAGGTAAAGGGTATTGCCAGTGCACCTAAAGAAGGTTATTGGGTGCGGGTCCAGAATAAAGAGTTCGTA
The DNA here is from genome assembly GCF_900156045.1 of Peribacillus simplex. Lineage (GTDB taxonomy): Bacteria > Bacillota > Bacilli > Bacillales > DSM-1321 > Peribacillus > Peribacillus simplex_D. The sequence goes on from NZ_FTMX01000012.1 coordinate 100,161, forward strand.
TGTTCAGGTTATGAAACCCTGCTTGATAGCGGAATTACGACGGGGGACCGCCTTGAGATCCTCTAATGGATTAAGTGTGGACTCTTTATAGGAAAAAAGTCTAAAGCCCTTTAGCAGGGGTAAAGGAGTTACATAAAATGGATGAGAAAAAATCCTCATATCTGGAGAAAAAAACAGAAGCTGCAATGATGAAGGATGATAAGGGGCTTTCGTTCGTTTTCCAACGGGCCAAACTATTGATGCAAGACCCACTGGAATTACAGCTTATTCATGAAGCGGATGATGCTCTCCAGAAACATATAGAAGTGACAGAGGACGAGGTGAAGATCAGAGTAAATCCACCAGCCTCTTTTTTTGTTTTTTCCAAAGCTAAAGATAAAAATCCATTGAGTAGATGGTTATCTTCTTATCAAATCTTGAAGAAAATCAGGAATCATGAATTGAGTCGCCTGCAACTAGTCGTCTGTCCAGAAAATATCGTTTTTGATTCAAGCTTGGCCCCATATTTCCTGCATTATGGCGTAAAAGACAGTTTGCCTCCTTATGAGAATGATCAAGATGAGCTATTTAAAGAAACGAAGGCAACGGTTTCGGCGCTAGTGGATGGGCAGTATACATTCGAAGAGTACCTGCTATACCATAAAACACTGAAACTATCGAATGAAACACAAAGTATATTGGCATCGGGGACTTGGGATGAACTTTCCACAGTCATTCAAAATCGGATAGATGCTTTAGAGAAGGAAGAAAAAGCATTTGTGCATATCCCTGAAAAGAAATGGAAAACGGGCCGTTATACACTTAGGGGCACGGTGATCGTTCTAGTCCCACTGCTGTTGTTCACGATTTACACACTATTTTTCTCCCACCCTAAGCAGGAAGCATATGTAGCAAGCGGTGAAAGCTTCTTAAAACAAAAATACAGTGAAGTCATTGACCGTTTGGAAAACTATGATCCGAAAAAAATGCCGTATGTCGTTCAGTATGAACTGGCGAAGTCCTATGTCACTTATGAGCCGTTGGATGATGTCAGGAAGAAGAATGTAGAAAATGCAATCACATTGCAGACCGATAGTCAGTATCTTCTATATTGGATTTATATAGGCAGGGGAATGAACGAGGACGCGATCGATTTGGGGAGAATCATGGAGGATCGCGAATTGATTACATATGGACTGTTAAATCAGAAAGAACAAATCAAGTTGGACGATAACCTTTCTGGGGAAGAAAAGGAAACGCAAATTAAAGAAATCGATACTGAGTTGTCCGAATATGAAAAGGAACTAAAGGAATTGCAAAAGCAATTGGAGGAACAGCAAGATCAGAACCAGTCTTCAACAGAATCGAATATAGAGGATAAAGGCGCAGCGGAAACAAAACCTGCTGTAAAAGAAGAAGCGGAAAAGGAATCTGCTTCTAAGGATTCCTCCAATAAATCATCTTAAGAAAAAGAGAAAAGCAAAGAGTGAGCAATAGGCCTTTTGCGGAGGTGAGATTTAATGAGTTTATTATGGATTTATTCTAAGGAGACCTACCAATCCTATACGATCAAGGATGATCATAACGGTCCAATTACGATTGGGCCATCAAAACAGGATACGATTATGGTTTATTCGATTCCCTTTCAACATGGTCCCATCAAGCTGAAAAAACATGAAGGACTTGATGGATATGAGGTGTTTAGAGAGGACAAGAAGCTTGGCGATGTAAAGCCATTCCAAAGCTTCACCTTTCGTGAAGGAGAAGAAACGGTCGAGATTTTTTATACAGCAGGGGAATTGGAAGAAAGCCTCTATTATATAGGCAATTTGAAAGAAATCACTTTATCGGCCAAGGTGGGAGCGACTATCCGTAAAGAAGGACCAGTTTCCGGCAATGGATTTTCCTTTTTGCTTCATAAAGGGCAGTGGCTTCTCATGCCAAAGGAAAATAGCACGATATTCCTGAATGGTGAAAGGGTGACGAAGGCCGTTCCCATTCAAAATGGTGATCTGATTTGCTGGCCGAATATGGCGCTGAGATTGGTTGAAGGCGACTTATTGAGGGTTCACTGTGCCGAGAGTTATGAAACATCTTTATCTAAAATGAAGAAGCCAATCTCTGAAATGAAAAAAAACTATCCACAATATCGCAGGACGCCAAGGATGATCTACGAATTGCCGGATGAGAAAGTGACAATATCTTTTCCGAGCCAGGAATCGGAAGATAATAATAGAGGGTTATGGCTAATCCTTATGCCGCCTTTAATGATGTTAATCGTCATGGGGGTCATCACGGTCATTCAGCCTCGGGGCATTTTCATCATCATATCGATTGTGATGTTCACAACGACTTTAGTTACCTCGACGGTACAATACTTTAAAGACAAAAAGAGGCAAAAATCCAGAGAAGAAAAACGTCAACGTGTATATACCAGGTATCTAGAGCAGAAGAGGGAAGAATTGCAAGAGCTATCTGAAAAACAAAAGAATGTGCTGTTCTATCATTACCCTTCCTTTGAAAGGATGAAGCTTCTCACTGAAAGTATCAGCGACCGTATATGGGAGCGAACTTTGGAAAGTGAAGATGCCCTGCACTTTAAGATTGGAACGGCGACCATACCCTCAAGTTATGAGGTATCGGTAAATAGTAGCGATATGTCCAATCGGGATATCGATGATTTACTTGAGCAGTCGCAAGAACTTGTGGATGTATACAAAAACCTGGATGATCTTCCGTTATCCATCGATTTATCAAGCGGATCGATGGGCCTTGTCGGAAAGGAATCGATTGTTAAACGGGAGCTGCAACAATTGATTGGGCAACTGGCCTTTTTTCATAGTTATCATGATGTTCGATTTGTGGCCATTTTTCCGGAAAAGGATTACCAAGAATGGGAATGGATGAAATGGCTCCCTCATTTTCAATTGCCGCATGCCTATGCAAAAGGCTTTATATATAATGAGCAATCACGTGACCAGTTACTGACCTCGATTTATCAGCTATTGAGGGAAAGGGATTTGGATGAGAACAAAGGGAAAGTGAGATTTACTCCCCATTTTGTCTTTATTGTCACGGATCGTAATTTAATTGCGGAGCATGTCATTTTGGAATATTTAGAAGGTAAAACAGGCGATTTAGGCATCTCGACTATTTTTGCAGCGGATGCAAAAGAAAGTTTGACTGAAAATGTCCATACGCTTGTGAAGTATATAAATGATCTTGAAGGTGAAATTCTCATCCAGCAAACGAAGGCCGTTCATACTCCTTTTAAACTTGATGCCCATTCAAAAGAAGGGAATGAGCGTTATGCACGTACGCTGCGTTCACTAGATCATCAAAAAGGCATGAACAATTCCATACCGGAAACGGTATCATTTCTGGAATTATTGAAAGTTCGTGAAGTGGAAGATCTGCCTATTAGCCAAAACTGGCGGACCAATCAGTCTTCCAAATCCTTGGCAGTGCCCATTGGATTGAAAGGGAAAACGGATAGGGTTGAATTGAACTTGCATGAAAAGGCGCATGGCCCCCATGGTTTGGTTGCTGGAACGACAGGGTCGGGGAAAAGTGAATTACTGCAAACCTACATCCTATCATTAGCCGTTCATTATCATCCGCATGAAGTTGCCTTTTTGCTCATTGATTATAAAGGTGGGGGAATGGCACAGCCATTCAGGCAGATTCCGCATCTGCTCGGAGTCATTACGAATATTGAGGGAAGCAAGAACTTCAGTGCCAGGGCACTAGCCTCCATTAATAGTGAATTGAAGAAACGCCAGCGCTTGTTCGACCGATATGAAGTCAATCATATCAACGATTACACGGACTTATACAAAGAAGGCAAAGCGGATGAACCGTTACCGCATTTATTTTTGATATCAGATGAGTTTGCGGAACTTAAAAACGAAGAACCGGATTTCATCCGTGAATTAGTGAGTACGGCGCGTATTGGACGGAGCTTGGGAGTTCATTTAATTCTTGCTACACAAAAGCCGGGCGGTGTAATTGATAACCAGATTTGGAGCAATGCCCGTTTTAAAATTTCCTTGAAAGTGCAGGATGCCAATGATAGTAAGGAAATTCTTAAAAATAGCGATGCGGCAAATATTACTGTCACAGGACGGGGATATTTGCAGGTAGGAAATAACGAGGTTTATGAATTGTTCCAGTCTGCGTGGAGCGGTGCACCATATTTAGAGGATACGGTTGGATCTGAGGATGAAGTGGCACTTGTCACGGACCTCGGCCTTGTTCAAATCTCAAATGTATCGGAACAGATCACTAATAAGAGGAAAGAAAAGATTAGTGAAATTGAAGCCGTGGCGGATCGAATTGTGGCGACACAGGAAAAAATGGAGATCAAGAAGCTGGCAAGCCCGTGGCTGCCGCCTCTTTCAAATCGTTTATCGAGAAACGCTGAAAGAAGCCTGACGAGCAATCAATTCCACTTGGGAATGAAGGATGAGCCCGAATTGCAGAGCCAGACAAATTATGTATATAACTGGATTGAAGATGGGAATATTGGGGTTTTTGGTTCTTCCGGATACGGCAAGTCAACCACCGTTTTGACACTTCTCTTTAGTTTTGCAGATCAATTCAGTCCAAAAGAGCTGCATTATTATATTTTCGATTTCGGGAATAACGCTCTATTGCCAATGCGACAGCTGCCTCATACAGGGGAATACTTTAGGTTCGATGAGCTAAGGAAAATTGAAAAATTCATGTTATTCATGAAGGTGGAAATGGAAAGGCGTAAGCAGCTCTTTTCAGATAAGGAGCTTAGTAACATAAAGCTTTATAATGCATTAGTGGAAGATAAATTGCCGATTATTTATATCGTGGTCGATAATTTTGACTTAGTGAAGGATGAGATGCAAGACCAGGAAGCGCAATTCGTTCAGTTTGCACGTGATGGACAATCACTTGGAATATTCATGATTTTAACGGCAACGAGAATCAATGCGGTTCGCCAGCCGTTAATGAATAGTCTTAAGACGAAGGTCGTCCATTACTTAATGGACAGTTCTGAACAATATTCGGTTTTGGGGAGAACCCCATATGAAAATGAACCTGTTCCGGGCAGGGCGTTGGTGAAAAAGGACCAAACCTATCTCACGCAGGTTTATCTACCAGCCGATGGTGCGGATGATATAGCCGTTTTGGAAGAAATGAAACAAGCCGTGGCAGAACATAAGGTTAAATATGAGGAAACGGCCAAACCGCCGGCGATTCCGATGTTACCGGCACATCTTGATTCCAGCAGCTTCAAGAGCTACTGCTCACAAGCCATTAAGAAGGATTCCATTCCAATCGGGCTTTCAGAGGAGAGTGTTGCACCTGTTTTCGTGGAGTTGAATTCCAATCCATTCCTGCTTGTCGTAGGACAGTCACGTAAAGGGAAAACGAATGTCCTTAAAGTGCTCTTGGAATCGTTGCTTACACAGGCAATTGGGGAAATTGGTTTATTTGACGGAGTTGACCGTGGCCTATCTACTTATGCTTTAGAGGAGAAGGTGAGCTATGTGGAAACAAAGGATCAGATAACCGAATGGCTCGATCATATCACTGAAATATTTGAAGAACGTGAAAGAAGTTATCTAGCGGCTTTGGAAAATAAACCGATGAAGCAACTGGAATTCCCGCCGATCATGTTTGTCATAGATAGCATTTCAAGGATCCAGCAAACGATAGACAGCAGGATTCAGGATAGGATCAGCGGTTTGATGAAACAGTACAGCCATCTCGGCTTTAGTCTGATTGTCGCTGGAAATGCCAACGACTTCACGAAGGGGTATGATTCTTTGACAACCGAACTGAAACAAGTCAGGCAGGCTGTTTTGCTTCTTAAAAAATCGGACCAAAGCTTGTATACCCTCTCCTATTCCAGAAAAGAAGAAGAAATACAGCCGGGTTACGGATACTTTGTTCTGAATGGCCAGGAGAGTAAAATCCAAATACCTCTAAGTGAAGAAAGAAGGAGAGTGCAAGAGAGTGTCTGAAAAAATAAAACCGATGCTATTAATCGGTAAAATACTGGTGATCTTAGCGTTGCCGATCTTGTTTTTTTCTTATATTGGTCAAAATCCAATGAAAAAGACAGAAACGGCTTCCCGTGAAATCGCCATTGTAAATGAAGATAATGGCACTGAATTTAATAATAATCCTATTTTCGTGGGCTCAGAGCTTGTTACTACATTGGACAAGGATTCTGAATATCAGTGGTTTGTGGTAAATAGAAGTACGGCGGAAAGTGGACTTGCAAATGAAAAGTATGATGCAATTATATATTTTCCGTCCGATTTTTCAGAGAATATTTATACGTTCGATGATGAACAGCCTGTCAAGGCGGGGATAAAGTACAAGGTACAACCTAGTTTGAATGCAGAGAACATGGAAAAGGTACAAAAGGAATTAGAGAAAACTAAGAGTAAAATGAATAAGCATATTTCAACACAGTATTGGAGCTATGTTTCCCAATCGGTCGAGGACATCCGTAAGAAGTTCGATAATGTCCTTGCTAAAGAAATCGCTTTTCAAAACACGATGTATGAGTTTTATACTCCAAGCTCGGAAAGCCTTGCCGGTGAAATCAAGCAGCATAAGGACATGCTTGAAGGAGTATTTGCCCAAACGAAGGATGCTGGCAAAACGAGCAATGAAACAATGGATGAAATAGGGAATACCAAGACTCAAATGGCTTCCTTTGTAGAAGATGTAGTTTCTTTTGAGGAATATCAAAAAGCTCAAAGTATTCTTTTTGAGAAGGCTTCGGCTCAAAATCAGCAACTTGTCAACGAGAGTGTTCAATCATATGACAAGGTGCTGAGTGAGGGGAGCCAGTCGATACCTGATATTCAGCAAGGGATGAATACGAAATACAGCCTTAATGATCAAGGCATTAGTGAGAATGTTGGAATCATGCAGCAGAAACTCGATTCCAGCAGTAATGAATTGGAACAATTTTCAACAAGCATGAAAGACAAACAAGTAGAACAAATTACGAAAATCACCCAAGATCAACAAAGCTCGATTGAACAATTGAAACAAACGGAAGAGACGGGTCTTGATAACCTTCAGTCTACCTTGCTTGTTCAAAGAGGAAATCTTGCAAGCAGATCTGGTGATGGGGAGGTCATTGATGAAGGAACGACGCCTATAGAAGATATTGAAACGGAAACGGAAAAAGGTGAATCGGTTGCTGCACCTGAAAAGAAGGACCCGATTGATGAACTGTCGCTACAGGTATTGCTGGATCAAATAAATGGGATCAACACGGCACTTGAAAGTTTGGTGCCGGCTGAAGGAAGTGAAGGAGCTGCTGAACAAATCAACATCCTTACAGCAGAACTCCAAGCGGAAATCAATAATCTGAGCGGAACGGTAAACGGCAGGACAGGGAATTATAACCAAGTGATAACTGAGTTTAATACACTGGTAGATTCATATAATGAGCTGCTGGCGCAGTTTACGCAATTACAAGCTGATTATAATGAACTCGGCACGAATTATAAGGATTTAGGTGACCAATGGAAAAAGTCACAGGAAGATATTCAAAAATTACAGGACATCCAGAGTATGACAATCGATGAGGCCATCGCGGAAATTAAGACTCTCGAACAGTCACTTCTTGAAAAAGTGGGGGGAGAAAGGCGAGCGGTTCTAGTGAGGGCCTTTGAGAATCCTATCACCAACCGGGATTCAACTACCCTCCTTGCCTATTACGGTTCACTCTCATCTTATGGAGAATTGGCTGAAAGAGTCACGGAGGCAAATGTAGATAAGGTATTTGCAGCCAATATAAAAGAATTGGAAAACTTGAAAAATGGGGTTTCCGTAAACGTAGATGAAGAAGCGAAACTCGTTAAAGCCAGCTTAGCAGGAGTCAATGAGAACTTCGGCATGTTCTCAGATTCCATTAAGGGTTATATGAAAGAATATGATGCTAACGTTGAAACGGGGCAGAAAGCCACTTTAGCTGAATTAGCGGCAATTACCGGTAAGGCTCAAGAAGTGTCTGCCAGTTTGTCAGATCATATGGAAGTTCCTGAAATGGAGGCCGAACCTCCAGTTAATCTTGATGGAGAAATGTTTGTATCACTTCAAGACAATACGGCAACAACTGTCGGCTTCATTTCCGAACTTGTCAATTCTGTAGCGGAACGACAGGCCACGGTCACGAAGGATACAGCGGACCTGCAAGCGAAAGTGGGGTCAGTACAGGAAAGGGCCGATCAGCTTAATGATAATTGGTCCCAAAATGTAGACTCAACCGAAAGAATCAAGACGGACGTATATAGTGTATTGAACAATACTCTAGTCGATGATCAGCAGAACGGGTATGTGTACGAATATTTAGCGAATCCCGTACAAATCAGCGGGGAAGTCCTTCATCAGGAAAAGGTTAATATCCCGCCAATCGTCATGTTGGTGATCATACTCATTTCTGGGTTATTGATCGGTTTCTTCCTGCATCATTATGAAACCATTCCAATGATGGTCCATGCGGCCTTGTTTACCTTATTGAACCTGATCGTAGGTTTAATCATCAGCATGTATGGGTTGAAGATCTATCCGCTGGGAGATATGCAGGAGATTAAATGGACCGTTTTCACCGTCCTGCTTTTATTCTTCTGTTCAGCGTTTACTCGACTTGCCTTCTCGATTGGGCCGTTTGTCGGTGCTATCCTGGTGATTGGTTTGATCAGTTTCTTTACCATTCCATTATTGGATTTAATCATGCCTAATTTCAATGTAGACCACCCGGTTGCAGACGTATACATGTCCATTCAATTCGGTAATCAGTCGGCATTCATTCCGGCTAGTATCATCTTGATTGTGCTGACGCTTATTGCAACGATCATTCCGTATATAGTGAAGCGTCTTACAGAAAGAAGAGCAATGGCCCATGAAGTGGAATAAATACGTGATGCCTGTCTTGCTCATCCTGTTTTTTAGCCATGCGCCTCATGGCGGGGCGGAAGAGGAACCCATGGTGGAGCCCAATGAATATCAAGAAAAGGATATTGATATTCAAACGGAGTATTTCCATGAAGAAGGATTGTTGGAACAAAAGCGGAAACTGCCTGAAGAACAAAAGGACCTCACTTTTGAAAGAGGGAAATATGATGCCGTTGACTCGGTGAAGGACTCACTGTTTCTGTCTCCGGTAACGGAGAATCAGAATAATACCATCGCTTCAAAATCAGAACAGCTTGGATTATTCTCGGAAGTCGCCATTCGGACGAGAAGCGAAGAAGAAACAGAGCCTTCCCTTAATTTTGACCTGACGATATTGCTCGGCATCGTTTTGGCACTTTTGGTTGTTTGTTTGTTTTTTATCCTTATCCCGAAATTGGGGAAGCTGAATGGAGATGTTAAACGAAAATGAAAACAGCCCGATTCCTAAGTCAGGAATCGGGCTGTTTTGCTACATATCCATAACGGTTTTAATAAGCCCTAAAAGAAGGGCGGCCGCGAAGATCAAAATGAAGAATTTTTTATACATGATCAGTACCTCTTATATCTTATGACTGGATTGCATTCATTTTAGCATAAACAAGACAGAAAAGAAGTTTCCTTAAAATGTACAGATCGGTAGGGAGTGGCTTCATTGCCCTGATGACCGGGGCGGGAAATTATGAAAAGGTGGACCATTTATTGGAGTTTCTAAAAGGGGTTCGGAATTTTTTAATTCCGAACCCCTTTTGTCTACAAACTTAGATGCGCCGATTAATTGGTGCATCCTCCTATCGTGTTATTTGAACAAGTCAGGATAAACAGTCTTTGCTGCGAGTTCCACAGCTTCCCCGATCCTTGGTCCAGGACGTGACATGACATTTTCATCAAGCAAATGGACGTCATCGTTCTTCACAGCATCGATATCTTCCCAGCCCTTACGCGATTTAATTTCACCAACGGCATCATCTGCATACGTGGCGGTGGTGATGATGGATTTAGGGTTCCTTTTGACGACTTCTTCATCGGATACTTTAACCCAGCCTTTTTGGTCATCAAAGATGTTTTTTATGCCGGCAGAGTCAAGGATTTCATTTTGGAAGGTCTCCGATCCTGTTGTATAGATTTCCGGAGCAGGACTAACTTCAAAGTATGTTTGTTCCTTTTCATCTAAAGTTTTCACTTTTTCTTCGACACTTGTAATTTGGGATTTGATATCTTTCACTAATTCATCCCCTTTTTCGGCAACACCCATCACTTTAGCGATCTGCCCGATATCACCATATACATCATCGAAATTAGCCGCAGATTTAATGAGGAATACAGGGATGCCGGCATCTTCGAGGGGTTTCAGTGCCGTTTCATCACCAATGCTATAAGCTATGATGGCATCAGGTTTCAAGGCAATGATTTTTTCTGCATTGATATTAACAGAGTCTGAAACATGTTCGATATCCTTCGCTTCCTCTGGGTAATTATCGAAGTCTGTCACGCCAACGACTTTATCACCTTGTTCAAGGGCAAATAAAATTTCCGTATTGCTTGGCTGAAGTGAAACGACCTTTTCCGGTATTTTCTCGAATTTTATTTTCTTGCCAGTATCATCCGTAACGGTATAGTCTTTGATTTCTTCGCCCTTTTTAGTATCTTTATTATCCTTTGAGGATTGATCATCGTTCACTCCGCATCCGGTAAGCAAAAGCGTAAGCATCAGCATGGAAATCCAACTGAATCGTAGGGTTCTCTTCATTATTTATTCCTCCGTTTTCTTTTTCATTGTTTTGGTCGGGTATGATTTACTCATAAAAGGAATCTCCTCGATCCCCTGTTGCTTATTGACGTAGACTGCCATCACGAAAAATACATTTGCAAGCAAGTGAGCATAATCAAAAAGAATTCCCGGAATTTCCTTTTCCAGACTTACCTTGTGTAAAGCTCGCACGGACTTTTTGGCTTCACTGCGGCAAGTATGCAAAGTACATGCTGCGGTTGATCCTTGTGGGAGGACGAATGTTTCGATTCGATCCTTCACTTCGGCGACATACCGGTCGTAGATTGCACTTAAACGGTCGAGGTCATCGCCGGTAATGGCTAATTTCCCACGGACTGAACCATTTAAATGGTAAGCCATGGGCAACAATTCCATTAAGTCATGGTATACATCGGGGACATCCTCAGTAAGCGAGGCGGCCAAGCCGATTTGTGTCGTCAATGAGTCTGTACGGATTTCAAAATCGACGGTCGATACGGACTCACGCATGTATGGGTAGCATAAAAAACGAAAGTCTTTCTTTGCCATAAATCTTCCTCCTTTTACGTTTTGGGTGAATGACCTCCGTATTGCTTTTCCCAGCAAGACAAATAGCCGACCAAGGGTTTCGGTCGGCTTCGGGCATCTATGTATCTGTAGTAGAAAAAAGATGGGAGAGCCGTACAATCTCCCATCTTCCGAAGAGCATAATACGATGAAAAAAGGCAGGTCTCCTGGCTTGTGCGTCATTTTACTCTAAGAACCTTCCCATTTGGGTTAAATGGACGGTAATCAGCGTGCGATTCATCCTCAAATAGTGGTATGCTTCTTATTTCATTAGCACTTACAGTTGCGGAAACAGCTTCGGTTTTAAACCGAATTCCCTATTAAGCTGACAATGCAGCACCTTTTTCTGCAAGGTTCATATTCACTTAGCAACAGTTTACCATACCTTTTTCAATAGACTGCATTAATATTTTTAGACAAATTCGTTTATGGTTTACCGAATATCTAGTAAACTTACAATGTAAGGGTTAATTGGAGCTTAATGTAAAAAAATGATATAAAAAAGGTATGAAATAATAGTGATACTGTGAATCCCGGGAGGTAGAGAATGATTTATAAGCAGGTCAATCAAAAACTGGAAATGGTTCTGGGGAATGTCGAAAAGGTGATTATCGGAAAACGGGATATAGCAGAACTAAGTATCGTGGCACTCCTTTCCGGTGGACATGTCTTATTGGAGGATGTTCCGGGCGTGGGGAAGACAGTCATGGTAAGGGCACTGGCAAAATCTATAGGTGCAAGCTTTAAGAGAATTCAATTCACACCTGATTTACTTCCTTCTGATGTTACTGGTGTTTCGATTTTCAATCCTAAGGAACAAGAATTCATTTTTAGGCCAGGTCCGATAATGGGACATATTATTTTAGCCGATGAAATTAACCGGACTTCGCCGAAAACTCAGTCTGCATTGCTTGAAGCCATGGAAGAGGCAAGTGTGACGATTGATGGTGTCACAAGGGGATTGGAGAAGCCGTTCTTCGTAATGGCGACACAAAATCCGATCGAGTACGAGGGAACATATCCGCTTCCGGAGGCTCAATTGGATAGATTCCTATTAAAAATGAAAATGGGCTATCCAGGTGTGGAAGAAGAGATAGAGGTTCTTAATAGAGCTCAATACACGGTACCGCTTGATGAGCTGGAATCCGTCATCACATTGGATGAATTGATAGAATTACAGGCTGATGTAAAAGCTGTGATAGTGGATGACACAATAAAACGATATATTGTTGAATTGGCGAATCGAACACGTACGCATGAAGGGGTCTATTTAGGTGTAAGCCCGCGTGGATCGATAGCATTGATGAAGGCAGCCCAGGCTTACGCGCTGATCCAGGGCAGGGACTATGTTCTGCCGGACGATGTTCAATATTTAGTTCCATTCGTATTTTCCCACCGGCTTATTTTGAAACCTGAAGCGAATTATGATGGCTTCGATGCTGGAATGGTGATACATGAAGTTGTGGCGACAACACAGGTGCCAGTGAAGCGGGCTATGACCTGATGCGCAAATTCATCAACATTTTAAGGGGAAATATGAGTGTGTTCGGACTTGTATTACTCATGACCGTTTCCTTTTGCTATGCAATGTTTCAAGGCGGTTTTGTCAGTTGGTTCATTTTTTATTCATTTTTGCCGTTTTCTGTGTACGCTTTGATTCTGCTGTTTTATCCGCTGCAGGATTTGACCGTTGAGAGAAAGGTCAATAAAAGGGAATGCCAGGCCGGCGAATCTGTTGAAATAGCATTGACGTTTACCCGTAAAAACCGGCTGCCTCTATTATTTATGGTGGTAGAGGAGGAATTGCCTCAGCGGCTGGAAGATAGGGGGGTCCAAAGGAAAATAATTATCTTCCCGGGATTCAGGCGTACCTTCAACATGTCATATACCTTGGAAAACATGGAGCGTGGAGAGCATTCCTTTCAATTGATCCGCTTTTGGATTGGGGACTTTTTCGGGTTAGTTGAAAAGGAAGCGATATATAGTTCACCTCTGAAAATAACTGTTTTTCCTCGTTATCATGAGCTTGCCTACAGTGATCTTGATCGAGTGTTCAATCAGGGGGCAGTGGTTTCATCGAAGAAAACACAACGGGAACATTCAGTGGTCTCCGGAGTAAGGGAGTATCAGCCAGGCGATCAAATATCATGGATTAATTGGAAGGCGACGGCCAGAACGAGTGAAATCATGACGAAGGAATTCGAAATGCAGAAAAACCGGGATGTATTCATCATGCTTGATGAAAAGCCGTCTGATTTATTCGAAGAATCCATTGTAATGGCGGCTTCTCTTGCCCATGCCATGTTAAAGAAAGGCATGGAAATTGGGTATGTGAGTATGGGATCGAGGTTGATCATACCGGCAGCGGCAGGCAATAATCAGAAACGAAAGATTTTTTACAGACTTGTTAAAGAAGAGCCGGGTGTTGTAAACGCATTGAACGAAAATGTCAAGAAGGGCATTATTCCGGCAAACGCTGCTGTGATATTCATCGTTTCAGACTTAACCTTAGAAAAGGTGGACATATTGAGTGCTTTCCGGCCTAATCAGGGATTAATGTTATGTGTTAAGAAACAGGCAGATCTTACTGATGAGGAAAGGTTGTCAAGTTCTACTGCTGTTTCGAGGGGGATAAAGGTTAGCTTTTTTGAGCATGGCCAAATAAAGTTTGATAGACCAGGGGTGATGGCAAAATGAATGTCACTACCGAAAAGCTGGAAAGGTTCATGCATGTCCTAATGTATGTATTTGGTCTGGTGTTGATTACTGAATGGTTAAGGCCTGTCGATAAACTCACCGATACAGGTAATATCATCATTTTCATCTTATTTTTGGTCTATTCCCTGCTACTGCATTATTTCCGCATACATTGGTCAATCCGATTCATTCTCATTAGTGCTTATATAATGATTTCATTACAGTTCCTCCATTCAAAAGACGCTTTATTTCAATTGTCATGGCTGAAAGGATTTCTAGCGGATTTTAAGGGCAATCTTGGTTTTATATATGATGGGAATTGGGAGTTGATCACAAATCCATTTCGAACGTTTTTATTCTTTGTCCTTCTTTGGCTTGTAACATATTTGATCCATTACTGGGTGATGGTGAGGCAAAGCATCTTTTTCTTTTTTATGTTAACGGTGATTTTCATATCTGTACTCGACACATTCACACCTTATGTGGGGGATATGGCAATGATTAGAATAATCATCATCGGGTTCTTGATGCTGGGCCTGCTTTCCCTGCTGCGACTGACGATACAGGAGAGGATTAAGATTCCAATGGCTTCCATCAATAAGTGGATCTTGATGCTGGCCGGCATGATATTGGTAAGTGTCCTTGTTGGCTTTGCTGCACCTAAGCTTTCTCCGCAGTGGCCGGACCCGGTGCCTTATATTACTTCTTATTCTGATAAGGCGGGGAAAGAAGAAGGTGGTTCGAAGCGTAAAAGTGTCGGATATGATGAAGACGATTCGGAACTTGGAGGTTCGATAGAGCCGGATAGTTCCATCGTTTTTTATAATAATGCTCCTGCAGGACATTACTGGAAAGTCGAGAACAAGGATATTTATACCGGTAAAGGGTGGGCTTCCATAATGGAAACGGACTTTCACACTTTTTCCAACGGGCAGGATATGGCATTTTTAGGTATTTACGACGTTCCTGAAGTGGTGAGGACAGAAGAAATGACGGCAAAAGTGTCCATGACGGAATCATATTCCCATATCCTTCATCCGCAGTCCGGGTATTTAAAAAAGGTTGAGGCCAAAAACGGGATGGATTTCAAATATTATCAGGGTATGGACAAAGTGATTTCCGAACAGGGTAATGGCGAACGAATGTCCCTGAAAGAGTATGAGCTTTTCTATGATATGCCGAGTTTTGATATAGCTGAGTTAAGGAAGGTAACGGATCCTGACGAATCGATGGATTTAATAATGGAAAAAAACACTCAGCTTCCAGAGGGATTGTCAAACCGGATATATGAATTGGCATCCCGGCTTACAAGGAATGAAACGAATTGGTACGATAAGGCAAAAGCCATTGAGGATTATTTTGACGGACCTGAATTCATTTATTCTAAGGACGATATTCCGTATCCGGAGAGCAATCAAGATTATGTCGATCAATTTTTATTCGAGACACAGATAGGGTATTGCGATAATTTTTCAAGTGCAATGGTCGTTTTGCTAAGAGCCGCCAATATACCTGCAAGGTGGGTAAAGGGTTATACGGAAGGGGAAAAATCAATCCTTGAGGGCGAATCCGTTTATAAGGTGACCAATAATAATGCACATTCCTGGGTCGAGGTTTATTTTGCAGGGATAGGCTGGGTTCCCTTCGAGCCGACAAAGGGTTTCGATGGGGAAGTTGAATTTTACGATTCGGAATTGAAACAGGAAGTGAAGAACCCTGAAGAAACCCCAACTAATGAAGAGCAAACAAAGAAAGTGAACAGGGAACTTCATGATACACCCGATAGGGAAACTCGATCATCCGTGAAAACTGGTATTGGGAACATGGAAAGGTTCTTAAAATGGACTGCCATCACACTGTCAGGTGTATTGATACTCGCTTCTATTGGTTATTTCTTCAGAAGGAAGTGGATTCCTCATCTGCAGATTCTTCGTTATAGAAAGAAAACCGGTGCTCATTTCCCGGCAGCCTATTTAATATTATTGAAACAATTAAAAAGAGCTGGGTTGGTTCGTCCGGAGGGGCAAACTTTAAGGGAGTACGCCGCCTATGTGGATGCAGTGTACGATACGGCTGAAATGAGTGAATTGACGGCTAAATATGAGTTAATGATATATCGGGGAGACGTGGAAGTTGGCAAATGGAAACACTTTCAAAAGGGTTGGGAAAGCTTAATGAGAAAAACTAGCTCTTGACCAGGTTTTTATTATATTGATACAATAACAAAAACTAACTTAAACTAATATATCCTTCATATATCCTCGATAATATGGATCGAAAGTTTCTACCGAATCACCGTAAATGATTTGACTATGAAGGCGGATTTTAACAGGAAAGCTGAAAATCTGCCTTCGTCTATACTTTTTCCGTATTTTTGAGGGTGGATTTTTAGTTTTTCTTTTTTTATGATAATATTTTTTATAAGAAATTATCACTCGATTTTATGAGTGAATTACATTGATAGAGGTGACGTTTGTGCCGGGGAAAACAGAATTGCAAAAAAACCAGGAAATGATCGTAGTACTTGATTTCGGAAGCCAATATAATCAATTGATCACTCGTCGTATCCGCGAATTTGGTGTGTACAGTGAGCTTCATCCTCATACAATTACTGTAGAAGAAATCGAGAAAATGAACCCAACGGGAATCATTTTTTCAGGGGGTCCGAACAGTGTTTATGATGCAAATGCATTTGGTTGTGATGAACGCATATTCGAAATGGGCCTTCCGATTTTCGGTATTTGTTATGGCATGCAGCTTATGACTAAACATTTTGGCGGTAAGGTAGAGCCAGCGAAAAACCGTGAATACGGAAAAGCGACACTTGCCATCCAAAATGAGTCCAAGTTATTCAGCGACCTGCCAAAAGAACAAATCGTCTGGATGAGCCATGGTGATTTAGTTGTGGAAACGCCTGAAGGTTTCCAAATTGATGGGACGAACCCGTCTTGCCCAATTTCGGCTATGAGTGACGAGTCACGTAAATTGTATGCCGTTCAATTCCATCCAGAAGTCCGTCATTCCGTATACGGTAATGACATTTTGAAAAATTTCGTATTCGGCGTTTGTGGCTGTAAAGGTGACTGGTCAATGGAGAACTTCATTGAAATAGAGATGGAGAAAATCCGCCAAACGGTCGGAGATAAAAAAGTGTTATGCGCATTGAGCGGCGGTGTGGATTCATCCGTGGTTGCTGTATTGATCCATAAAGCGATTGGCGATCAGCTGACATGTATTTTCGTTGATCATGGATTACTTCGTAAAGGGGAAGCCGAAGGTGTAATGGAAACATTCCGTGAAGGCTTCAATATGAACGTAATCAAGGTTGATGCAAAAGAACGTTTCCTATCGAAACTTGCTGGCGTTTCAGATCCGGAACAAAAACGGAAAATCATCGGTAACGAGTTCATCTACGTATTCGATGACGAAGCAACGAAGCTCGAAGGAATTGATTTCCTTGCACAGGGTACACTTTACACAGACATTATCGAGAGTGGTACGGCCACTGCACAAACAATTAAATCGCATCACAACGTTGGCGGTCTGCCAGAAGATATGCAATTTAAATTGATTGAGCCATTGAACACTCTATTCAAGGATGAAGTGCGCGCACTTGGAAGTGAAATGGGCATTCCGGATGAAATCGTTTGGCGTCAACCATTCCCGGGCCCAGGTTTAGGTATTCGTGTATTAGGCGAAATTTCAGATGAAAAACTTGAAATCGTTCGTGAATCTGACCATATCTTACGTGAAGAAATTAAAAAGAATGGTTTGGAACGTGAAATTTGGCAGTACTTTACGGTGCTTCCTAACATTCGAAGCGTTGGGGTTATGGGCGACGCGCGTACGTATGATTATACAATCGGAATCCGTGCTGTTACATCCATTGACGGAATGACGTCCGATTGGGCGAGAATCCCATGGGATGTACTTGAAATCATCTCAACGAGAATCGTTAATGAAGTAAACCATGTAAACCGCGTCGTGTATGACATTACGTCTAAGCCGCCTGCGACTATCGAGTGGGAATAGACGATTAAAATCATCCAATCAGTGAAGGGATTAACCTTCACTGATTTTTTTGGTTAAAATAATTTTTGAATATGTAGATTACTTACATTTCCCGTATGTTGGCGAATATATAGCCATAATAAGTAAGGGATATATAGTAAAAAGCGAACATTGCCTAAAATTACATAAAAAATATTCGTTTGATATATTGACGATTATTTTAGTGATTGGTACACTATACCTATAATAATAAAAAAACATAATTGTCGTATAATATTGGGGATATGGCCCAAAAGTTTCTACCAAGCTGCCGTGAACGGCTTGACTACGATGTGTATGGATTGGCGAGTATGGATATACCGCCACTTCTTTACATGACCGCAGTCAAGCCCCGTTCGAAAGTGAATGGGGCATTTTCTGTTGGCTTATGATTTTATGATAGGGGAGACTTATAATGAAAAATTATTTTCGGTTTAACGAGCTGGGAACTAATTATCGCCGTGAAATACTTGGCGGACTGACTACGTTCCTTTCAATGGCATATATCCTGGTTGTTAACCCTGTGATGCTGACTTTACAAAGCATCGAGGACTATCCGGATGAATTGAGAATGGACTACGGAGCGGTTTTTGCAGCTACCGCCTTAGCAGCTGCAATTGGCTCGATATTGATGGGGCTTATAGCTAGGTATCCAATCTCGCTTGCCCCAGGCATGGGATTGAATGCTTTCTTTGCTTTCACCGTTGTGCTTGGTTTTGGGATTCCTTGGCAGACGGCTTTATCAGGGGTGTTGATTTCAGGTATAATCTTCGTTTTGCTTTCCCTATCGGGAATACGTGAGAAAATCATTAATGCAATTCCGGTCGAATTGAAATACGCAGTTGGAGCCGGTATCGGTTTGTTCATTACCTTTGTAGGGTTTCAAAATGCTGGAATCATCACGAATGATGACAGCGTACTTGTCGGACTGGGCGACTTGACATCAGGAAATACTTTATTGGCTGTGTTCGGAATTGTCGTAACCGTCATTTTGATGACGAGAGGCGTTAAAAGCGGCGTGTTCATAGGAATGGTCATTACGGCCATTGCAGGAATGATCTTTGGACAAGTTCCAGTGCCGGAGAAAATAATCGGTGCCGTTCCAAGCATAGCGCCAACATTCGGGGTTGCTTTCGATGCCTTCGGAAATCCCGGTGATCTTTTCACTGGTCAAATGTTAATCGTGATATTGACCTTCTTGTTCGTAGCTTTCTTTGATACAGCCGGTACGTTAGTGGCTGTTGCGCAACAAGCTGGACTAATGAAGGATAATGTACTTCCTAGGGTGGGAAAAGGATTGCTTGCTGATTCATTATCCATCGTTTCAGGTGCAATTCTTGGTACATCCACAACGACATCATATGTAGAGTCTACATCAGGTGTTGCTGCTGGTGCTCGAAGCGGTTTTGCGGCTGTAGTGACAGGTTTACTGTTTGTCCTATCCCTTTTCTTCTTCCCGCTTCTTTCAGTGGTGACATCTGCGGTGACTGCGCCTGCATTGGTTATAGTCGGAGTGTTAATGGCATCATCACTTAAAAATATTGACTGGCAGAAGTTCGAAATTGCGGTTCCGGCCTTCTTTACGGTCATCATGATGCCTATGACATATTCAATTGCGACAGGTATAGCTTGCGGATTCATTTTCTATCCAATTACAATGTCGATGAAAGGAAGAGCTAAAGAAGTTCACCCAATCATGTGGGGTCTTGGAGTCGTCTTCCTGCTATATTTCATTTTCTTGAAGTGATAATGCAAGTAAGTAAGGAGAGTCCCGATTTCGGGGCTCTTCTTTCTTGTTGTAAGAGAAAGCTCATATCGTGTATAGTAAAAAGACTAAGTACTAAGTACTTTATCCTGTATGGGGCATAGGGATGACTTTGAGAAAAAAAGAGGGAGAAAAATGAATGGCTTTATCGTTGAAAAGGTTTTGAACAATAACGTGGTGATTGCCACGCATCCGTCGTATGGAGAAGTCGTTTCTATTGGAAAGGGCTTAGGTTTCAACCGAAAGAAGGGCGAAGAGTTAAGTCCGGAACTTGCGGAGAAAACGTTTGTCCTGAAAAATGTTAAGGAACAGGAAAGTTACAAAAAACTTTTGCCGCAGATCGATCAAAATCTTCAAGCTGCCATTATAGAATCCATTCATCTCATTAACGATCGAGTAACTGGGAAACTCAATGAACATATACATGTCGGTTTAACTGATCATTTATTGTTCGCCCTTCAGCGTGTTTCACAAGGAATGACTATCAAAAACCCATTCTTGAAAGAAACGATTACCCTTTATCCTTTTGAACATGATATTGCTGTTGATGTAATCGAATTAATTCAAGATAAGACAGGCATAGGCCTGCCCCAAGGGGAAATTGGTTTTATTACGCTTCATATTCATAGTGCAATATCAAATAAAGACTTATCTGAAGTCAATCAGCATTCGCAGTTAATCTATCATCTTATCCAAGTCGTTGAAGAACAGCTCGACGTAAAAATTAATAAGGATAGCATAGACTATTCACGTTTGGTCCGTCATTTAAGATTCATGATAGACAGGGTGTTGGCTGGGGAAAAAGTTGAGGAACCCGAAAAAATAGCAATGCTATTGAAAGAAGAATATCCTCTGTGTTACAATATCTCTTGGAAGCTAATAAAAATTATGCAGCAGAAATTAGGCAAACCGGTTTGTGATGCGGAAGCTGTCTATCTAACGATGCATATCCAACGATTACAAAAGAAAATAAAATAAAAGTACATTAACTTACGTGTTACTGATTCGATCAGGCATAAGTGAGGAGAATGATTGTTATGAAAGAGGGTATTATATACCTGAATTTTCATTTCAATCCTATCTTTGCTTATGCCTTTTTTGTATTTGAATTCTGAAGCGTGGGAAGATGAATGCCATCGTTTAATGTAACCGTTTTATTAGCATGGAAAAACAGTAAAGAGGAGGAAAACCTATGTTTAAAAAGTTGTTTGGCGTTTTGCAAAAAATCGGAAAAGCTTTGATGCTTCCTGTAGCCATTTTACCGGCGGCCGGAATTTTGCTTGCGTTTGGTAATGCATTGCAAAACGAAACTTTGTTGGATATCGCCCCGTTTCTTGCGAGTGGCGGAGTGGAGATGGTTGCATCGGTAATGGAGAATGCCGGAAATATTATTTTTGGGAATCTTCCCTTATTGTTTGCTGTTGGGGTCGCAATTGGGTTAGCAGGCGGAGAGGGTGTTGCCGGCCTGGCTGCGATTATCGGGTTCTTGATCATGAATGTAACGATGGGAACTGTTCTTGGGATTGACGCTGCCGACATTGAGAACAATGGTGCGGTGTATAGCAATGTCCTGGGGATCCCGACGTTGGGAACGGGCGTGTTCGGCGGTATTATTGTCGGTGTCATGGCTGCTGTTATGTATAATAAATTTTATGAAATTGAACTGCCTTCTTATTTAGGATTCTTTGCAGGTAAACGTTTTGTACCCATTGTAACAGCCGCAAGCGCAGTTATTCTTGGGTTGTTGATGATTTTGGTTTGGCCGACGATTCAATCGGGGTTAAATTCATTTTCCGAAAACATGTTGGGTGCTAACCTGACTCTGGGAGCTTTCGTGTTTGGGGTTGTAGAACGTGCGTTGATTCCTTTTGGATTACATCATATCTTCTATTCGCCATTCTGGTTTGAATTTGGCAGCTATATCCCTCAAGGCGGGGGAACTCCAGTCAGAGGAGACCAAGCCATCTTCATGGCACAAATTAAAGATGGTGTACAGAATTTAACGGCAGGTACCTTCATGACCGGTAAGTATCCATTCATGATGTTCGGGTTACCAGCTGCGGCTTTGGCCATTTATCATGAAGCAAGACCGGAAAGAAAGAAAATAGTCGGGGGCTTGATGGCTTCTGCGGCACTTACATCTTTCTTGACGGGGATTACAGAGCCACTTGAATTTGCATTCTTATTTGTTGCACCGGTACTTTTCGGAATCCACTGTCTGTTTGCTGGTCTATCATTCATGACCATGCATTTACTGGACGTGAAAATCGGGATGACGTTTTCAGGTGGGTTGATCGATTACGTACTGTTCGGTTTAATTAATCCGCAAACCAATGCATGGATCGTTATTCCGGTTGGTTTGGTCTTTGCGGTTATCTATTACTTTGGATTCCGATTTGCGATAAGGAAGTTTAACCTTAAAACTCCTGGCCGTGAAGTGGAAGAGGATGAGGAAGCGGAAGGATCTGCAAGTACAGCAGGAAGTCTTCCTGGAGATATCTTGGATGCTATGGGCGGAAAAGAAAATATTTCTCACTTGGATGCATGCATTACCCGTCTTCGTGTATCAGTCAATGACATCGGTAGCGTTGATAAAAATAGGTTGAAGAAACTTGGTGCTGCTGGAGTTCTGGAAGTGGGTAATAACATCCAGGCAATCTTCGGACCGCGTTCAGAAACTATCAAGGGGCAAATGAAAGATATCATCGATGGAAAAAGGCCTCGTAAAGTAGAAGCGTCTCCTGAAGTAGGCGTGGAAAAACAAATTGAGGATGTCGTCCCGAAACCTTTACGGACGGATGAAGCTTCCGAACATTTTGTTTCTCCTATTAAAGGGGAATTAAAACCGATCACGGAAGTGCCCGATGCAGTATTTGCTGAGAAAATGATGGGTGATGGATTTGCAATTGTACCGGAGGAGGGGTTGGTTGTTTCTCCTGTAGATGGTACTATCGTTAACCTATTCCCGACTAAACATGCAATAGGTATCGTTTCCGAAGCGGGACGTGAAATCTTGATACATGTCGGGATCGATACAGTTAAGTTAGAAGGCAAAGGTTTCGAAGCACTTGTTGCTCAAGGAGATAAAGTGACAAGCGGACAGCCGCTGCTTAAAGTTGATATAGAGTATGTCAAAAACAATGCAAGCTCTATCATAACGCCAATCGTCTTTACTAACCTTTCCGAAGGAGAAAGTGTGAAGATTGAAAAGGCCGGAAATGTAGATAGGGAAGAAGCGGACGTAATTTTCATCAATAAATAATCATTAAAAACAGGAGGGCAGCGATAATCAGCTGCCCTCCTGTTTTTGATAATTCATTAGCAGGGTCCTGCTTCTATAGAAAGAAAGTAGTATAAATATAGAAGAAGGTGGGGTCATGAAAAAAAAGAAGGGAATTTTAAAAGATTAAATTGACTTATCTATATGCAAGTGCTAATATATTAAATACACCGCTTGAGACAAAAAAGATAAACAAGTAAATGATAATTTGTTGTTGACTTTATGTTTGAAAGGTGTTAAACTAATCAAGTCGCTAAAGAAGCGATGGGAAATATTGCTCTTTGAAAACTGAACAAAACAAAGCGCCAACGTTAAATTTTAAGTGAGCACACACTATCAAAAAAGCAAATGAGCAAGTCAAACATTTC
>NZ_FTMX01000003.1 GCF_900156045.1 Peribacillus simplex
CGCTCGACTTGCATGTATTAGGCACGCCGCCAGCGTTCGTCCTGAGCCAGGATCAAACTCTCCGAAGAAATGTTTGACTTGCTCATTTGCTTTTTTGATAGTGTGTGCTCACTTAAAATTTAACGTTGGCGCTTTGTTTTGTTCAGTTTTCAAAGAGCAATTTGTTGTCGTTTCTCTCAGAAGCGACCTCTATAATGTAACACATTCTGTCACGTTTCGTCAACAACTTTTTTAAAATGTTTTTTTCAACTTGTTAGTTGTTTAAGTTGTTGTCTTAGCGACAAGAAATAATATACCATGTACTAAAAATGTTTGCAATACGTTTTTTAAAACTTTTTCAAAAAAAACATTTTCACCTATTCCCTTCTATATATTCTTTACATCATCATCACACCGATTCCCTGTTTCCGGGCCAAGCTCATGTATTATGAATATACGAAGCATATTTCCAAAGAAACACAAATAACCATATATAGATATCTTTTTTCCATGAGGTGAAGCAATGAATCTCGCATTAATCGGATTACTCATTTCTTATAGTATGGCCCTTTACTTATTCAGTACCGCTTTTTATGAAGCCATCAAGTTCAGCAGAGAAAAAGGCAAGGTGAATGGTACGACGTTTTTATTCAGCTTTACTTTTGCTTTGATCTTCACACGGATCACCTATTTGTTTCACCCCTATTAAATAAAAGCAGTAAGTCGGGAGACTTACTGCTTTTATACGGAAATGTGTGCTTCTTTATTTACCTTGCTTTTCTTTTCATCCCTTAAGAACATCATCAAACCACCCAATATGATGGTACCTCCAAGGACCTGCGTCCAGAGTATCGGTTCATCCAATATAAAGTAAGCCAGAATTGTCGCTCCCGCCGGTTCTAATAAAATCCCCATCGAAATCGTAGAAGTGCTTAACCACTTCAGTGACCAATTGAATAAAGAATGCCCTAATAAAGTCGGGAAAATGGCAAGCAAAACGAAATAGATCCAATCGGAAGCAGGATAAGGCGCCAATGCCTCTCCTTTGAAGACCACATAGAAAAACAATGCGACAGCGCTGATTGCATACACGACAAACGTATATGTTATAGAAGAGATGCGTTTTCGAACATTTTGACCAAACAGTAAATAACCGGTTATCAGCGCACATGCGATAAGCGAAAGAATATCTCCCCAAAGCGCCATACCGCTGATTCTCAAATCACCCCAGCTAATGACAAGGCTGCCTGCTATCGCAATGACGCCGCTCAAAATCGCCTTCATTGAAAATCTTTCTTTAAAAAACAGGTAGGCCCCGGCAAAAGCGAATAAAGGCTGGAGGGTGACAAGCACAGTTGAACTCGCGACCGATGTGTAATTAAGCGATTCAAACCATAAAATAAAATGAAAAGCCAAAAACACTCCTGCCACAATCGAATACAGCCAATCCTTTTTATTAATGAATTTAAGTTCATGACGGTATTTCACCAAGAAAACCGGCAACATAAGAAGGACAGTAAATAATAAACGGTAAAAGGCGATAACACCCGATGGAGCGGTCGCCAATTTAACAAGAATGGCCGAAAACGATACGGTTGCCACACCGATCGCTAACGCTACATAAGGATTCACTTTTGGCATTTGATTTAAATTCCTCCTTTCAACGGAATTACGTTTCATTGAACTCTATTCTACTATGTTAAAATTATTAGGGTAGCTTTTTTTAGAAAACGGGTATATGGCAATAAACGATCTTATTATTCGATAATAATTTGGAAGTGGTGAAACAAAATGGAATGGACATTCGACCCTCAATCGGAACTGCAAATCCTTATCAAATTGGGGATTTCGGCTCTCCTTGGACTAGTTATTGGACTAGAGCGAGAAATGAAACGAAAACCCGTTGGATTAAAAACAAGCCTGGTCATTTCAATCGTCAGCTGTTTATTAACGATCGTTTCCATGGAATCCGCTTATAAGTTCCCAGGGAGCGACAACGTAAATATCACAATGGACCCCTTGCGTCTAGCAGCTCAGATCGTTTCCGGCGTCGGCTTTATCGGTGCAGGCGTCATTCTCCGGAGGGACAACAACAGCATATCCGGTTTAACGACAGCCGCCATCATCTGGGGAGCGGCGGGAATCGGAATCGCAGTTGGAGCAGGATTTTTTCTCGAAGCAATAGCCGGCGTCATCCTATTGATCATAAGTGTCGAATTGGTGCCCGCAATCGTCACCTGGCTCGGACCGATGAAGTTACGGCAAAAAGAAATCTATCTGCAGCTGGTCGTACAGAATAAAGATGACATTGCCATCGTACTGAAAAAAATCAAAGACGAAAAAATATTCATCAAAAACCTTAGAATCAAAGATGTAGCAAATGACAATCACCTTTTGACGCTTAAAGTTCTGGTCGATCATAAAATCAGAACATCGGAAGTGTATTACACCGTCTCCAATCTTAAGGAGATTAAAAGGGTAGAGATCGAAAATACATGATAATAAAACCATTTGACTGCCCTCAAACAGTTCACTAGAAAAAAGGGGTTCGGAATTAAACATTCCGAACCCCCTTGAATTTCCCTCAACATTAAGAGATCCAGCCTCTACAAGCCCACTATGCTAGATCACTTTTGACCCTTGGCAAAGTCCAATTGGGCATCCTCTTATATTAATGGCTAAGTCTTGCCTGCACAAAGCAATCGAAACTTCCGCAACAATGAAAAAGGTCTAGTGTTATGAGACTTCACTGTGGCCTGATCCATTATTTATTATTTAAGGGGTCCACTACATACATATTTTTTTAATTTGCAAAATAATCAAACCGATATCCTTCTCTATACGTTTATATAGTGAAAGGATGAACTCCGGCTTGATTAAATTTTTCAAAGGAAGGTGGGCAGGACAACCAGCAAGAAATTGACAGGGATTTAAACATTATCAAGAAAAAAATTTCCCGAGGTGAGTCATGATAAAAAAAATCAAGTTAAAAAGTATATGGATTATCCCCTTACTATTTGTGTTTTTTATACCAAATGTAATTGGAGCTACTTCTACTAAAGGTAAAAGCCCAGTGTTAGGGACAGGCTTTGACACCCACATCACGAACAATTCCCTTGCCGTAAGTCCGGATGAGCAAATAGCGATTGTCTCGGATAGCCGTGAACAATCCATCCTGGTCTATGATCTCGCCAAAGGTAAGTTGCGCAAAAAGATTGATGGTTTCGTTTCACCAAGAAACATCGTGTTCATTGATGGCGGTTCAGAGTTTGTCGTCTCAGACAGTACACTCGGCACACTTCGCTTTTACAGCATTAAAAATTTCACCTTAAAAAATGAAGTTGTCGTTGGTCCAGGGGCATTCGGGACCGCTGTCAGTCCCGATGGAAAGACATTGTATGTGAATAATCAAGCCCATAATTCCGTCACGGTCGTCGATCTGGAAAAACGAAAACCGATTGACGTCATTACAGGTTTCGCCCAACCAAGGCAAGGCATCAAAGTCTCTTCAGATGGAAAATATATCTTTGTCACGAACTTTCAAGGAGATAAAGTGTCCATCGTTGATGCCACCACTAAAAAAATCATTCGTGAAATATCAGGGTTCTCCAGTATACGCGGAATCTCGATTACCGCTGATGGAGGAACATTATATGCCGCAAACAGCGCACGCAACAGCATTTCCGCAGTTGATACGTTAGACGGTAATATAAAGGGTGAAATCAAAGTGGGACGTGAGCCATATGGAGCGGCTCTATCGCCTGATGATAAACTCCTCTTTGCAAGCAACAAAGCTGATAATACGATTGACGTGATCAATGTCGCTGATCACCGTGTAGTTAAAACAATTGGGGGTTTCAAAGAGCCAAGGCAAGCTATCGTCTTTAGCCATGATGGGGACCAGGCTTATGTACTGAATCGGGATCTCTCCATTGCACGTGTTGATGTTAAAACATACACCATCACGGATATAATTCAGGATAAGGCCAAAAAATATAAGCTTAAAATACTAGAATCTGACGAAGCGGGCAAATATTTAGCAGATCAAGACGGAATGACACTTTATCATTTCACAAAAGATGATTCTAGTGTCAGTAATTGCAAAGGCCAATGTCTTGAAATTTGGCCGCCATTCCATGCAGATAACATCATCTCTCATAATGGATTCGACAAAAATGACTTTAAAACAATCATAAGAGATGACGGACAAAAACAAACAACGTATAAAGGGCATCCACTCTATTACTATGCGAAAGATAAACAGGCAGGTGATATAAATGGTCAAGGCGTCAATAATGTCTGGTATGTATTGAATAAAAAGATTTTTGAGGAATAAGCGCAATAACAAGGAATCAGGAACGCTAAAAAGCGGCACATAGAAATCTAATGTTGAAAAAGCCAATGAAAGGACCATCCCTCCTTCTTAATGATTACAGTTTGCGGCTAGTCTCAATCGTATAAACAAAAAAACTGTAGGTTAACTAGATTCATCGAGTCTATAGTCTGAGCCGTTTGACTGCCCTCAAACGGTTTTTTTATCATTTTTGCAAAAATCTCATATTTTATATTGACTTTTCACCAAAATCCGATA
Source organism: Peribacillus simplex (assembly GCF_900156045.1). Lineage (GTDB taxonomy): Bacteria > Bacillota > Bacilli > Bacillales > DSM-1321 > Peribacillus > Peribacillus simplex_D. The sequence continues at coordinate 4,571 of NZ_FTMX01000003.1, forward strand.
AAATAATTATTGTACCTAATACGGGGCATTAGCTCAGCTGGGAGAGCGCTACGCTGGCAGCGTAGAGGTCAGCGGTTCGATCCCGCTATGCTCCATATCCAAAAACCCTTGCATAGCAAGGGTTTTTTTCTTTGGCCTAAAAGAAATAAACGAGCGGATCAAACCACTTCTTCTTGCATGTTCGGAAGTATATCGCTTATTAACAAAAATGCACCTACCTCCTATTCGGAAGCAGGCGCATTCAAATTCATTTAAAAAAGCTTCGAAATAGCTTCGAAATAGCTTGGAGCTTACGATCCTTCAGGACAATCTATGAAAAAAGATGCGATAAGCTGTCCTAGTCTTCGAATTCCCTCATTTATTTCTTTCTCGTTGGCATAACTGAACGAAAGCCGGAGAAACTCGGTTCCATCGTTTTGATCCAAGAAAAAGTATTTCCCTGGAACATATGAAACACCCTCAGCCAGTGCCTGTGATAATAGATGCGACGTATCAACACCCGGAACTCTCATCCAGACAAAGTAACCACCATCTGGTACATACCAGGAAACGGATTCTGGAAGAAATTGTTCCATCGCACGGATTAACGCAGTGCATTTAGAACGATACACATCTTTTAGTAGGTCGAGCCGTTTCTCAAAATCAGTGTTTTCTAGGTATACAGCCATTGTACTTTGAGCAAATGGATGGTCTAGATCTTTTTTAAACCACTCGAAAGCCTTAATGAATTCACTTTCTCCTGCTATCCATCCAATCCGCATTCCTGGCGCAACAACCTTCGATAATGACCCAAGTTGGATGACTCGCCCGCATTTATCCATAGATTTTATTGGCACCGGATTTTTATCGAAGGATAATTCTCCGTATGCATCATCCTCTATAATGAGGAAGTCAAACTCGATGGAAAGCTCCAATAAATGCTTCCGGCGCTCAATTGTCATGGTCGTCCCAGTTGGATTTTGAAAGGTTGGGATTGTATATAGAAAACGCGGGAGGGTTAGACCTTTATGTTTCCTCTCATCCAGCATTTCTTTTAATCGGTACGTTTGTAGTCCCTGTTCATCTATCGGTATACTAATAATCTGCTTCGTATAGTTTTGAAAAATCTCTAAAGCTTCCATATAGGTGGGAGACTCTACCGCTACGACCGCTTTATCATCAAGAAGAATGCGGGCAATAAGATCAATCCCCTGGCAAGCTCCTGATGTAATCAAAAGCTGCTCTTCCAAAATGCAAATTCCACGCTCTCCCAATCTTTTTTGGATTTGATGCTTAAGTCTTGCAATTCGTGGACTCCCGATATAATGGAGCGGCAAATCCTGCTCTTCATCAAGAAGTCTGGCTACAGCTACCTTGAGCTCCTCGGCAGGAACGAGAGCAGGATCAGGATAGCCTGAACTCAAGCGAATGCAACCATCTGGCAAATCTGGCATCCATGCACCGGGCGGATCATTCTTAAGTGCCGCTTTAATGTTCTCAGAAAAAAAAGATTCAACTTTCACTCAACCATACACCTTTCCGTCAATCAAACCTGATTGATTCTCGCGATTTTTGAAGATAGCTGCTTATTTCATGAAACACGCAGATAGTCATTCTTTTGTAAAAAAAACTGAAATTAATTTTAAACTTTCGTCTGATGAGAGACAACAAAGCCTCTTTTATTTTGGAAATTCCGGAGTCTCTTTTACACAGAACCCTTTTGGCCGCTCCAATGGAATAGGAGCCATTTTCTTTAAAACTCATGTGTATAGATGAAATGGTTTTTGCCTATCAGTACCAGTAAAGCTGATAAAAGATCCTAAAAAATAAAGAAAGGCAGATCGTCCGCCTTTCTTCACTTTTTATGCAGCTCATTCCATTTCTTAACCAAACGCTTCGGTGCCGCACGTAAATAGGCTTCTTTAATTAGATAGGTCAATTCATCCCAGTCTCCCCTATCCGGATTTTGAATAGAAACCCAACCGTGATGTCCTATATATGGGGTTTTGAAAAAATTCTCTTTCTGTAGCAATAATTCTTGAGTTTCTCGATCTGACTTGAACGACAAACTGAATCCTTCCTCGCTTTCACCTGAAATCACGAAGGATTTTCCTCTGATTTTAAAAGTATTGTGACCGAAACCGTCAATATGTACAACAGCTTCGGGCAGTGCAAGACAGATGTTGCGTGCAATTTCAAGCATGGCTTCCGTGTTTTGTGATTTCATGTTTTAATTCACCTATTATCAACTCTATTTTGCGTTCACATCAGGTTGATGAATTCCGAATATATTGCCCTCTGTATCAATATAGTATCCTTGCCAAGCCATACCAGGAAGGGCATATTTGGGCATTGCGACCTTGCCGCCATTCTCAATGATTTTAGCTTCCGTTAAATCGTAATTTTCCACGCCCATTGTACAAGCAAATGCATTTAATGCTTGGTCTGTATCCGGCGGAGCACTTTGACGCTGCATCAAAGCACCATCGATCCCAGGTTCTTTCTCATCGCCAGTTACCGCTCCAAAGTAAGGCATACCTGCATACTCACTCCAATCTTGAAATGTCCATCCAAATACCTCTCCATAAAACTTCTTTGCCCGTTCCATGTCATTCACATGAATTTCGAAATGAACTATTCTTCCCATGATTTCCTCCTAAGTTAAATATGAATTAATCATTTACTTACATTATTCAGTCTGTGTTCACTACCCATCTATTATTATAATTTAAATGGAAATAAATTCAAATAAATTGAAGCTTCATCATACAATCTGTCATAACCTTTTAGAAAGACCCGGGAGCCGCTTTTCAAATACCGACTAACCGTTTGTATATCAAAAATTTGCGAAACTATGCGTATATTTTTGTGAAAGTTGGACTAGACTGCTAGTAAATAATTCTAGGAGGTTATCAAAATGTTTAGATTCGGGAAGAGAAAACTGCGGAGCAAGATCGGTAAATTAATCGATAAGCACGGATATACACAAGAAGAGTTTGTAAGTGCATCAGGAATCTCACGTAATACGATAAGCAGAGTTTGCAGCGATCCTAAATATGTGCCGTCGGCCGGAGTTTTAAAGAAAATCATGAAGGCGGTTCGCAGCATTGATGCTGGCGCAAAGGCAGATGACTACTTTGATCTGTAAACAAAAAGGGCCCTAGCGTAATGGCCGGGGCTAAATGTATTTGTTCCATTCTTGTTCATGCTCTTCATATCCACGCCCCCCTAAACCATGCTTACCTATCGCTGGAATAAAGTCACCCAGCAGCTGCATATCCTTAACTTCCCAAGCGAACCCTCCCACTTTGAAGCCACCTAGTTTCCGTGGAATAGATTATTAGGTAAAAAAGTATATATAAGATTCAACGACATCCCCCGAATTTGAAAATTAAAAACCCCCACTTCCATTAGGAGCGGGGGTTTTCGGATGATATGTATATCTTGCGGTTCTTTTGTCCCTTTTAGACAAACCCTGCAGTGATTTCCTTAAACAAGTGCTTGTTATCGATCAGGGACAAAAGGTTATGTATTCCGCTTGATCTATTTTCGACTAACCATTTTCTTTATGAACCGCACCACAGGTGACACAATGGATTCATGTACATTCGTAAGGGCATAACCGATCAGACCCATTATTACCAGGGCCAAGATTAATCCTATTATCAATCCTGATGTTTCTCTAAGTTCTTCAAGTACAGCATCCATCATTCCTTACCCTCCCCGGCTTGCCGATGCGACTTAATTTTACGGTTTTACATCCATTTTACTTCTGAAAGCTTCATTTATCGTTTTTTCTTGGACTTTGACCCATTCTGTTAAATAAGGTTCATTATAACGTATTGGATGATTATGGTCGAGGTTCCACTTTTTAAACACATTCACTGATTTCACTCACATCATTACTTACTGATAAAGGCTTTACCTCTAGCGTTTCTCATTAAGTTAAAATATAAACCTTCGTTTCATCCGAACATACAAGAGAAAATGTAAACCTTTTCATTTGTCCAAAACCGACAAACAAATGACAGAATTATTGTTTTTTAAGAACATTGAGAATATTGTCGAAAAATCGTAAGCTTAATTTATTGAAATACATCTTCTTAGGGGGTGCGCTTTATATGGAAGCCATTACAAGGGACTTTTTCTTATTTTTATCTAAAAATAATCTGCTTAATAATATTGCTAAAAAAAGCGGAGGAAGTTTTGCTGCTGGAAAGATCATTGGCGGAACTGATTTCCAAAGTTCCATTAAATTCATTAAACAACTTAACAATAGCGGCTTGTCGGTTACAGTAGACCATCTTGGGGAATTCGTTGATTCTAAGGAAGTGACTCAGGAACGGACGGCAGAATGCATCGAAACCATCGAAATGATCAGCAGGGAAAAACTTGATTCACAGGTTTCTCTGAAGATGACTTCTCTGGGACTTGATATCGATCATAAACTCGTAATCGAGAATATGACGAAAATTCTTGATACAGCCGAAAAACATAAAGTCATGGTCACGATCGATATGGAAGATGAAGTTCGCTGTCAGGCAACAATTGATATCTTTAGACAGTTCAAAGAAAAATACAGCTGCATAAGTACCGTTCTACAAGCATATCTATTCCGCACAGAGAAAGATTTGGAGGACCTTGCCCAATTTAAGCCATTCCTGCGCCTTGTAAAGGGTGCCTACAAGGAATCTGCCGAGGTGGCTTTTCCCGAAAAGAATGATGTAGACGAAAACTATAAAAAGTTGATTAAGCAAAGTCTTCTTAACGGAAATTATACGGCCATTGCCTCACATGATGACAAAATCATCGAATATACAAAAGAGCTGGCCAAGAAGTTCGACATCCCGAATACACAATTCGAATTTCAAATGCTTTATGGCATGAGAAACAAAACTCAATACGAATTGGTCAAGCAAGGTTACAAAATGCGCGTCTATGTACCATATGGTCTGGATTGGTATGGATACTTCATGAGAAGGCTTGCAGAAAGGCCATCCAATATTGCCTTTGCCTTCAAAGGGATGGTCAGAAGCTAAATATACATTCAACATTATTAATTGCTACAAAAAATCTATTAAAAGGTGTGATTATCAATGATTTCATATAAACACGAACCATTTGTTGATTTTACAAACGAGGAAAACAAAAAAGCATATCAGGAAGCACTTCAAACTGTTGAGGGCTACTTAGGGCAAGACTACCCACTTTACATCGGGGCAGAGAAAGTGACGACTGATGAGAAAATCGTTTCATATAATCCTGCAGATAAACAAGAGGTCATCGGCCGAGTATCGAAAGCGAACAGGGATCTTGCTGAGAAAGCCATGCAAGAAGCTGTTACCGCTTTTGAAAGCTGGAAAAAAGTGAAGCCGGAAATCCGTGCTGACGTTTTATTCAAAGCTGCTGCCATCATTCGCAGACGCAAGCATGAATTCTCTGCGTTATTGACGAAAGAAGCGGGAAAACCTTGGAATGAGGCTGATGCGGATACAGCGGAAGCGATCGATTTCCTTGAATTCTATGCCCGTCAAATGCTGACGCTTAAAGATGGTGTGCCTGTTCAAAGCCGTCCGGGAGAATTTAACCGCTATGATTACATTCCATTAGGGGTAGGCATCATCATTTCTCCTTGGAACTTCCCATTTGCGATCATGGCAGGTACAGCTGTTGCCGCTATCGTTACTGGTAACACGATCCTATTGAAACCAGCTTCGACTACTCCAATCGTTGCTGCGAAATTCGTTGAAGTGATGCTTGAAGCCGGCCTTCCAGCAGGTGTGTTGAATTTTGTTCCAGGAAGCGGAGCCGAAGTGGGCGACTACCTGGTTGATCATCCAAAAACACGTTTCATTTCCTTCACCGGTTCACGTGATGTAGGTCTGCGCATTTACAAACGTGCTTCTGAAGTGAACGAAGGCCAAATTTGGCTGAAGCGTGTCATTGCTGAAATGGGCGGAAAAGATACGATCGTCGTCGACAAAGAGGCAGATCTTGAATTGGCTGCTCAATCGATCGTGAAATCTGCATTTGGCTTCTCGGGACAAAAATGTTCTGCTTGTTCCCGTGCTGTCATCGTAGAAGATGTATACGATCAAGTATTAGATCGCGCTGTTGAATTAACAAAACAACTAACAGTTGGTAATCCTGTAGAAAATCATTTCATGGGACCAGTTATCGATCAAGCTGCTTTTGACAAAATCATGAGCTATATTGAAATCGGGAAACAAGAAGGACGCATTCTCGCTGGAGGAGAAGGAGATAGCTCTACAGGCTACTTCGTTCAACCGACAATCGTTGCTGATGTCGATCCGCAAGCCCGCTTGATGCAAGAAGAAATCTTCGGACCAGTCGTTGCCTTCACAAAAGCGAAGGACTTTAGCGAAGCTCTTGAGATTGCCAATAACACTGAATATGGTTTGACTGGGGCTGTCATTACGACAAATCGCCTTAACATGGAAAAAGCACGCGAAGAATTCCATGTGGGGAACTTGTATTTCAACCGTGGCTGTACTGGTGCAATCGTAGGTTATCAGCCATTCGGCGGGTTCAACATGTCAGGAACTGATTCCAAGGCAGGCGGACCGGACTACTTGCAGCTTCATATGCAAGCCAAAACAACATCCGAAACATTCTGATAATGTTCGATCAAGCAATTTGAAGATGATTTGAAACCCCTGTGGTTTTCGTATCTTCCATTCTGGATACGGAAACCAAAATGAGGTTAAATGGAGGAAGTGACAAATAGGTTGCTTCCTCTTTTAAAACAAAAAATTATAAATTTCAACCTGAAGGGAGTCTTTTATGGATTACGCATTAATACTTTCGATCAGCATTTACATGGCTGGCATGCTTCTCATCGGTTACTTCGCTTACAAAAGAACCTCCAATTTAAATGATTATATGCTGGGCGACCGGGGTCTCGGACCTGCTGTCACTGCATTAAGCGCTGGTGCTGCGGATATGAGCGGTTGGCTGTTAATGGGTATGCCTGGTGCCATGTTCGCAACAGGTCTAAGCTCCATCTGGATTGTAATCGGTCTCACGTTAGGAGCCTATGTGAACTGGCTATATGTTGCACCAAGATTGAGGACCTATACGGAAGTTGCCAATAACTCGATTACGATTCCCGCTTTCCTGGAAAATCGTTTTGGTGAGGGCTCACGGATCTTAAGGTTCATTTCGGCATTGGTTATTCTCGTATTCTTTACCTTTTATGTTTCTTCCGGAATGGTGTCCGGCGGAGTCTTATTCCAAAGTACATTTGGCCTTGATTACCATACAGGTCTATGGATCTTGACAGGCGTCACCGTTGCCTATACTTTATTCGGTGGATTCCTGGCAGTAAGCTGGACAGACTTTGTTCAAGGACTGATCATGGTCGTCGCCCTGGTTCTTGTACCGATCGTCACCCTTTTCCATGTTGGCGGTTTCGGTCCTTCCATAGAAACACCACGTTCCATTGATCCAGCCCTATTGAATATTTTCACAGGGACGAGCTTTTTAGGGATCATCTCATTATTTGCATGGGGACTGGGTTACTTCGGACAGCCGCATATCATTGTCCGCTTTATGGCGATCAGTTCTGTTAAGGAAATAAAGAAAGCCCGTACTATCGGGATGAGCTGGATGATTTTCTCCACTATCGGTGCCATGCTGACTGGATTCATCGGAATCACGTATTATCACCAGAACGGACTCAAGTTAGCTGATCCTGAAACGATTTTCATAGAGTTAGGGGAAATACTATTCCACCCATTCATTACTGGTTTCTTGATTTCAGCCATACTGGCAGCCGTCATGAGCACGATTTCTTCACAGCTCTTGGTTACTGCCAGCTCTTTAACCGAAGATATATACAAAACCTTCTTCCGTCGTTCCGCATCGGACAAAGAACTTGTCTTCCTAGGCAGACTTTCTGTACTGATCATTTCAATCATCGCGCTTATTCTCTCTTGGGAGAAAAATGACACGATTCTTGGACTTGTCGGGTATGCTTGGGCTGGATTCGGTTCTTCATTCGGTCCATTGGTCATACTAAGCCTTTGCTGGAAACGCATGACAAAGTGGGGGGCATTAGCAGGGATGGTCGTTGGTGCCGCTACTGTCATTATCTGGTCCATGTCAGGATTATCAGATACGCTTTATGAAATGATTCCTGGTTTTGGCGCAAGCTTGATTGCCATCATTGTGGTCAGTCTTCTTACAGCGAAGCCATCAAAAGAAGTAGAAACGGATTTCGAAGAATTCGAAAGAACATTAAAACAATAATAAATCTCCTAAAAGGAACGGTATTTCTTCATATACCGTTCCTTCTTTGTTCTTGCCCCTATACACATCATTAGTTTAAAAGTATTATTAAACTACGTTGTCATACACTTCAAAAAACTACAGGGGGCCATATATGTCATTAGAAAAAATCCTGACTCTCACAAACATCAACGATATAACGGATATGGTCAGCACTTATTTAAAAAAACCAGTCGTCATCGAAAATGACCAATTTTTATTGCTGGCATATAGTTCATATTATATCGAACACTTCGACCAAGCCAATCGGCAAACCATCTTCACAAAGCATTGGCCGATTCCAATTCTGGAAAAATTCATGGATGAGGGCATTGTCGAACAGCTTAAAACCGTGGAGCATCCATTCAGGGTAAAACAAATCGAGGAAATCGGATTAAATCAAAGAGTCGTTGTGAGCGCCGTTCACAAAGGACAGGTCTTCGGATTCATTTGGGTCCAAGAAACGGAAATGATGACCGATTCCGATTTGGAATTTTTACATGAAGTTTCCCATCATATCGGCAAGCTCCTTTATCAGAAAAAACAGATAAACATGAAAAAAGACGAAGAAAAAAATGAGTTTTATCAAAAGGTCATTGACGAAGTCTATCAAACGGAAAATCAAATAAAATGGGAAGCCGCCAATATGAGTCTTCTCATTCCGGAAACTTTCCTTGTCAATGTCTTTACCATCGCTCAATCCGATGCAGAACATTTCGATGAATTAGCGGATACAGTCAGTCTATTCGCCAATGCATTGAATCATTTTACCCATGTATTCACAAACCAATTGAAGATCATCGTCTTGATTGGCAGCAACGGAAAAGGGAAGGACCTGCTTACCGATAGCGCCAATGATTTAACGAACACCGTTCTTTCCCAATTCAATGACAAAAAGGTATTCCCGGGAATCGGAAATGAGTACTCTTCGATTCTTCAATTAAGAAAATCCTATCTCGAAGCCCTGGAAGTGATCAACTCAGCCAAGTTCATCGGTGAACCTGAACAGCTTCCCTTCCAATATAGCAAGCTTGGGATTTTCCGTTACCTCGAAATGATCTCCAACCATCATACTAAAACGAATTATATCAATACGGATTTAGAGATTCTTCAAAAGAAGGACCAGGAAAGCCAAACCAAACTCCTTCAAACACTGGAAATATATCTGTTGAACAATTGCCGGATCAAACCTACAGCTGAACAGCTATACATTCATACCAACACATTGAAATATAGATTGAATCAAATAACCGATCTCACCTCAATCGATTTTGATGACTTTCATTCGAGAATGCAACTTTACATCGATTTACAGCTTATTAAGCAGAGATCTTAAAGCGTCCGGTTTTTGAGTTTTGGAAATTCAATAAGGAGAGAAGAAATGCGGCTGTGTCTGCCGTATTCCTCTCTCCTTATATATGTTTCACCTATTATCTTTCTAAAGGGTAATTACGGTTTACTAGACTCACCTTATATGGAAACTTTATGCGTCCCAGTAAGAACGAAATCCATGATTTCCTCTTTCGACAGTTTGCTAAGACCAAGAGTTTCGATGGTTCTTCCACTTTGCGGAGTGCCGCCGGCGTCATGTTAATGCATATAGGTCAAGATACTCTAATCGCACCCGATATTTCCTGTTCCAATTGATTGGTTCTCTCCACCTTAGTTGATTCCGTCCATCCAAAATATCCAGCCATATAATCGATCACTGCATGTTTATGCGTTTGGACTAAATCGATATCGAATAATAGCGTCCCTGTCCTGCGGAAGAAGAAATCAACTGGAGTTGCGGCCATTTCATGATCTAGTGCGTATTTCAGCTGTACGAACAATTTCTTTGGAAGGCCACTGCTTGCTCCTCCGTCTCCTTCGCTTTTTGCGATATCGAATATCCCAGGTGCGTTGGACCCATACATGGCCAATATCTCTTCGGTTTCCTTAACTGTGAGTCCTGAGTCAACTCCCGTTTGAATATGTTGCTTGATATAATCGGTGAAGTTGCTTGATCCCCCGACATCCCCTCCGGAAATCGGCATTCCTTTAGTGCTGCTGGCTGGGTAAGTTTTATTGGATTGCTGGGCAAGCTTCCCTGCCAAAAGGTCGACCGTCGTTTTGGCCATTTTGCGATAACCGGTCAATTTCCCCCCCGCAATCGTGATAAGTCCCGAATCGGACTCCCATATTTCATCTTTCCTTGATATCTCAGAAGGATCCTTCCCTTCTTCAAGAATCAATGGCCTTACCCCAGCCCAGCTTGATTCAATATCATCATCCGTAATGTTCACTTCTGGGAACATATAATGTATCGACTTTAATAAATAGGCACGGTCTTCGGAAGTAACGGTCGGCACTGCAGGGTCACCATCATAAAAAGTGTCCGTTGTCCCTACATAGGCCTTACCGGCTCTCGGGATGGCAAAAATCATCCGGCCGTCAGGCGTATCAAAATAAAGCGCCTGCTTCAACGGGAATTTCGATTGGTCGATGACCACATGAACACCCTTGGATAACTTCAGCGTTTTCCCTTTTTTCGATTGGTCCTTTTCACGAATGGAATCGACCCATGGACCTGCAGCATTAATGACTTTGTCTGCGAATATTTCATAAGACTCACCTGAAAGTAAATCGGCAACTTGGACGCCGTTCACCTTGCCGTTGTCATATAACAATTTTTCCACTTTTGTATAATTTATCGGTGTTGCACCTTTATCGACAGCCGCCTTCATCACTTCAATCGTCAGACGTGCATCATCTGTCCGGTATTCAACATAGTAGCCTCCGCCCTTCAGTCCCTCTTTCTTAACGAGAGGCTCCCGTTTTAGGGTTTCCTCCGCCGAAAGCATTTTCCTGCGTTCAGCTTTTTTAACCCCCGCAAGGAAATCATATACCCGAAGGCCAATGGAGGTACTGAATTTCCCGAAGGTGCCACCTTTGTGCATCGGTAACAGCATCCATTCCGGCGTGGTAACATGCGGTCCATTTTCATAAACGATTTCCCGCTCTTTACCAACCTCGGCAACCATTTTTATTTCAAATTGCTTCAAATACCTCAATCCGCCATGAACAAGTTTTGTCGAGCGGCTTGAAGTACCTGCTGCAAAGTCCTGCATTTCAACCAAAGCCACTTTCATTCCGCGGGTCGTTGCATCCAGGGCAATCCCTGCACCAGTAATTCCCCCGCCAATGACAACCACATCATATTTCTCTTTTTTCAGAAGTTCGGTCGTTTCTTCCCGATATATATTTGAAAACCTCATGCATGACTCCTCCTTTGGAAAATTGCATTCTATTTTTTCTTGAATTCTGCGTTTACTCGTGAATTCACACGGTTTACTCGTGAATTTGTGCTATTTACTCGTGAATTCGAACGGTTTACTCGTGAATTCTTCACTTTTACTCGTGAATTCGAACGGTTTACTCGTGAGTTCGGTCATTATATTCAATTGGTTCTTTGTTCGCATAGTTTATATAGATATTAATATCCCTAATCTGCCATTAAAAACAAAAAGAGAGACCACAAATGACATTATCGAATTAACGATAATGCATTCATGGTCTCTCCTGTTCTCCGGCCGAGTTATTAACTTGATTTCATTATAGCATACTCCAGCTCGTTTGAGAAAGAATACATCTTGTTTTTTATTTAGGCTGTTTTCGCATACTTTGTTGCTATTTACCAAGTAATGCGGTGTGGTTGATTTCCCCTCCAGATGCTCGCTTTCCGCGGGGCGGGCGGTGAGCCTCCTCGGCGTAAACGCCTGTGGGGTCTCACCTGTCCCGCTGCTCCCGCAGGAGTCTCGCACTTGCGCTCCAATCAACCTTAAATCGTTTCGTTTTAAAAACAACAATCTTTACGAAAAGAGCCTTTATTTAAATGCCATAGCGGCATGTACAGCTTTTTTCCAACCTTCATATAATTTTTCACTATCTTGCTCTTCCATGGATGGTTTAAAGGTTTTGTCCACCGCCCATTGCCGGGAGATTTCTTCTTGATCCTTCCAATACCCGACAGCAAGGCCAGCTAAGTATGCAGCACCTAATGCTGTAGTTTCGTTTATGGTCGGCCTCTCGACGGGCACCCGTAATAAGTCGCTTTGGAATTGCATCAGGAAGTCATTCTTGACTGCCCCGCCATCCACTCTTAATGTCTGGAGCTCGATTCCTGAATCCGCCTCCATTGCATCAAGGACATCCTTCGTTTGATATGCCAGTGATTCAAGTGTGGCACGAATGAAATGTTCTTTGGATGTGCCGCGCGTCAAACCAAAAACGGCTCCCCGCACTTCGCTGTCCCAATATGGAGTTCCAAGTCCTACAAAAGCCGGTACCACATATACTCCATCCGTACTTTCCACCCGTTTTGCATAGGCTTCGCTGTCCTTGGCATCATGAAGCATCCGCAGACCATCGCGCAGCCATTGGATTGCAGAGCCCGCTACGAATATACTGCCCTCCAGTGCATATTCGACCTTCCCATTCAGCCCCCAGGCAAGGGTCGTCAATAGTCCGTGTTCGGAACTGACAGCCTTGGTTCCTGTATTCATGAGCATGAAACAGCCTGTTCCATACGTATTTTTAGCCATTCCTTCATTAAAGCAGGCTTGGCCGAATAATGCTGCCTGCTGATCACCGGCAGCCCCGGCGATCGGAATCGATTGGCCGAAGAAATGATATTCGATCGTACGTGCATATTCCTCAGAGGATGGTCTCACTTCCGGCAGCATCGACTTTGGTACAGTCAATATCTCAAGTAACTCTTCATCCCATTTCAGTTCATGGATATTGTACATCAATGTCCGGGATGCATTGGAATAGTCCGTTACATGAGCCTTGCCTCCTGATAGCTTCCAGATCAGCCAAGTATCGATGGTACCGAATAACAGCTTGCCTTCATCCGCCTTTTGCCGTGCCCCATCCACATTATCGAGGATCCATTTCACTTTCGTTCCGGAAAAATAAGCATCTATCAACAATCCCGTTTTATCCCGGAATAGATCATTAAGTCCCTTTTCCTTCAAATCATCACAGATTTCACTTGTTTGCCTGGACTGCCATACGATCGCATTATAGACAGGGGTACCCGTTTCCTTATCCCAAACGACTGCCGTTTCACGCTGATTGGTGATCCCGATCCCGGCAATTTGCTCTGGCTTTACACCGGATTCAGATAGTACACCGGCAATGACCGCCAATATCGAACCCCAAATCTCATTGGCGTTATGCTCGACCCAGCCTGGTTTAGGGAAATGCTGCGTGAATTCCTTTTGGGAGGAATGAACGATTTCCCCCTTTTCGTTAAATAAAATCGCCCGCGAACTCGTTGTTCCTTGATCTAATGATAAAATGTATTTTTCCATTGTGTATGCCCCTCCTTTTAATTAACTGGCAATATTTCTGCTTTCCAATTCATGTGACTGTTTTTTACCAAATGCATAGGCTAATATCAATAGTACCAGGCTTGCACCCAAAACAGACCAAAATCCTGCTGTTATTTCTCCCATAAAGAATGCTTTATAACAAACGGCACCGAGTGAACCCCCAATAATCGGTCCAACGACCGGAATCCATGAATAGCCCCAATTGGAATTGCCTTTACCCGGTATCGGCAGCAAAAAGTGAGCGATGCGCGGCCCCAGATCGCGGGCCGGGTTAATCGCATATCCTGTCGTTCCCCCAAGTGACATCCCGATCACGACAATCAATAACCCGACAGCGAAAGGGTTTAGACCCTCTGTAAAATTATTGGCACCTATAAATAATAAACCAAGAATAAGGATGAAAGTTCCTATCATCTCACTTAATAGATTTGAAAATGTGTGCGGGATTGCAGGTGATGTCGCGAACACACCAAGCTTCGCCCCTGGATCATCCGTAGCTTTCCAGTGTGGCAAATAGTGCAGGAATACTAGAGTTGCGCCAAGGATTGCGCCAATCATTTGGGCAACGATGTAACCGGGCACATCACTCCAAGGAAATTCCCCAATAATGGCAAACCCTACTGTGACTGCCGGGTTTAAATGCGCCCCGCTTATGGAACCCACTGCAAAAACGCCCATGGTAACAGCCAATCCCCACGCAATCGTGATTACGATCCAGCCGGCATCTTTTGCATAGGATCCCTTTAAGGATGAACCAGCCCCAATACCTGCACCGAATAAAACTAATATCATCGTACCTAATACTTCTCCCCAAAATGGAGTCATGAATAATACCCTCCCCTGATAATTTTTTAAACCTTGCCAACAAATAAAAGGAGATCCACAGCAGAACTATCCTCATAAAATAAATTATGAATAGATCTGTTGTGAATCTCCTAGTCTCCGTCACATCTATTAACTTGTACTGTAAAATATACTAGTTTATGAAAACGCTGTCAATATTTTGTGAAAAATTAATCTATTTTTCTGTAATTTTTTTCAATTTCTCCTATTAGACGATATCCCATAATTCAGTTTTGGAAGTGGTGATTGATGACGCCCCAGCATCGAGGGCGTTCAGGACCTCATCCGAAGTACGTATGAGTCCGCCTGCAAAAATCGGTGTCTGCAATCGTTCCTTCACTTCTTTTATCATCCATGGCATGGCGCCCGGCAATACTTCGATATAATCCGGCTTGGTTTTCTGCACCAGCTTATAACTTTTCTCAAGCGCATGTGAGTCTATTAAAAAGATTCGCTGGATGGCAATGACCCCCTTTTGCTTCGCCTTCAATATAACGCTTGATTTAGTCGAAATCAGCCCATATGGATTATATTCCTGACAAATGAATTCTGTCGCGTACTCATCACTTTTTATGCCATGGATCAAATCGACATGATAAATCATTTTCTTATTATGCTGCTTTGCCATCATACTTACGTTTTTCAATTGTGATATATGCAAATCAAGAAACACACCTATTTCATAGGAACTTTCTAAAAATCTTTCGAAATCCTTCATGCTCGCTGAAGCAGGCAAAATCTTCTGATCCATCATTATCCTCCTCATTCCCAGAAAAACTCAAAACTTCAAGTCATTTAGTATATTTTAAAGAGCTTGATTTATCAAACACATTTTTTTCATGACCAATGTCACCATAACACTATCATACCTGACACTTCCTTTATAGTCTTCGGCTAAGGATGTATGTAAACTCGATCATAAAGTAAGTTTCATTTTCAATGCACCTTCAACGAGTTCATACGATTTAATTGTGCCAACGGGAATTTTTCTCACGATGCTCCAAGCATTAACATTCATTTTGATCGTTCTTTTTTCAAATTCAAAAAATGGCGGTCTGTTAAATATCCTTTGGTTGATGAAATTCCTGTCAATCGGTTCCATTTCCACTAATTCAAATAAAATCGTTCTTTTTTCCACAGAAACCGGTTTTAATGTAATCCGAAAAGCTACGTTTTTCTTAAACATCATTTTTTTCACTTCCGTCGTTCCGGAAAGCACGATATGCTTTGGCGTAATCTCGACTTTAATATCCTGACCATATGATTTCATTCTAATGATTTTCTCTATCATGGCTTCAGTTACCGTTATCGGTATGCCATTTTTGAATGGATTGAATGTACTCATCCTTGCATTCCCCTCCTGCCGCTCATACGGAACGTCGGTTATAGCATATGCCGGGTTCCCTGATGCAGTAACACATATTAATAATCGGTATATTCGAAATCTTCCACCTTCGACCCTTGACCTTTATAAAAACTACCTGTATAGTCATAATTAATTTAATAGACAACTCTTATCCAGAGAGGTGGAGGGACTGGCCCTTTGATGCCTCAGCAACAGACTGATCAAGTACTGTGCTAATTCCAGAAGTGTAAAAACTTGAAGATAAGAAGAGTATATAGCTTGGTTGCCAACACCTCTTCTTATTTTTAAGAAGAGGTTTTTTATTTTTAAAAGGAAAGAAGGAATGCAACATGTCAATCACATTAACGAAAGCACCATTCAGGGCCGATCACGTCGGAAGTTTATTAAGACCAGAACGTTTACATATTGCCAGAAAGCAGTTTAAGGAAGGTACCATTTCAGCAGAGCGGCTACGTGAAGTTGAAACCGAAGAAATCAATCGGATTGTCGAAAAACAAATTGAAGTTGGATTGGAGGCCGTGACGGATGGTGAGTTCAGACGAACATGGTGGCACTTTGACTTCCTCGAACATTTAAATGGCATCGAGGGATATGTGACTGATAAAGGTCTCACATTCGATGGTGTGGAAACGGAGAGATATAACGTTCGCAATACCGGGAAGGTTTCATTCAACCCTGAACATCCCTTCATTCGTGATTTCATTGAATTGAACAAAATCGTGAACGGACGTGCCGTTGCCAAGCAAACCATTCCCAGTCCGAACCAATTATTTGCTGTAGGCATTCATAACGAAGACATCTATCCTGATATTGAAGACTATGCCAATGATATCATCAAAGCGTATCAGCAGGCTTTGAAGGCTTTTTATGAAGCAGGTGTGCGTTATCTTCAATTGGATGATGTATATATTGCCAGACTTTCAGCTCCGGATTTCCAGTTCAAAGATGGAAAATATACGAGGGAACAGTTAATCGATCTTGCACTTCGCGTAATTAATGGCGCATTGGAAGGCAAACCAGAAGATCTTGTCGTCACTACACACCTATGTCGTGGGAACTACCAGTCGACTTGGGCATTTGAAGGAAGCTATGCCCGTATCGCCCCAACTTTATTGGCAAAAGAAAAAGTGGATGGATTTTTCTTGGAATATGATGATCAACGCTCAGGGGATTTCAAACCATTGGAATACATTCCAAATGGCGGTGCACGGGTCGTACTGGGTGTCGTCACTTCAAAAAATGGGGATATCGAAGACAAGGAAGCTGTAAAGGCACGCATTAAAGAAGCCTCGCACTTCGTTCCTCTCGAACAATTATGCTTAAGCCCGCAATGCGGCTTCGCCTCCACCCATCACGGCAACAAGCTGAACGAAGAACAGCAATGGGAAAAGCTGAAATTCGTCGTTGATGTAGCAAAAGAAGTATGGGAATGATTTTTTAGCGGAGACTTTAATCCATTCGAACAACCTAATCGGCATCCATATAATCGTGCCGATTAGGTTTGTAATAAAAAGCGTAAAAGACATTCATCCTAAAGCTGAAAGCAAACAAAAAAGAACGGTCACCGACACGTCCCCTTTTTACTTGCAGCTATCATCATCATCCATTTTCTTCACAAATATATCATCCGTCACCCTATCTTCCAGCTTGTTCCTTAAGGCCAATTCCGCAGCCTTCCCATCACTAGGCGACCCGTCCGAGAAATACATCGGAAACAAGGAGAAAAACATGACATAGAAAGAAAAATAGATGAATTGATACCAGATCACCGAGCTGTCCAGGATATTCTGATACACTAAGCTATAGATGATCAGCATGCTGATTAAATTAAAGATAGCCCCCCCTAAATATATCAGCGTATTCGTCAATCGATTATCATGTTTCAATCCCTTGAACTCGCAAGTCCCATTCCAAAAATAATATTTCCTCACTTCTATGTTCCGAAAGGCGAAAAGTTTATTGCCGCAACCGATCAAGATTTTCTTTTCTGATCCTCCAAAGATCGTGACAAAGAAAATATGCCCGCTCAAATGTATCAGCGTAACGATCGGCATGATCAAAAAAAAGGAAAATAGAAATTTAATGATATCAGAGAGACCAAACATGTTTAAGCAACCCTCCTTACCAGGATGCTACTCTGATACCCTACCCACATTCGTTATAACTAGTAAATTTTCACAGTAGTGATATATTGCTTTCTACAAGTGCCATTGATTCCCCTTCTGCTTCATTTGGGCAGTTTCCAGCTTAATTTGACCTTCAAAAAAACAGGCTATCTCCTTCCAAAAAAACTCGGAAAAGTGATAGCCTTTACATCTTCATTTATCGATTGGTGGTGTGCAGAATTTCTGCGTTGTTTTGTCCAGGCCTCAAGCCTGCATGTTTATATTCAGGGGTGAAAACCGATGTTTTGATCGGGCAGGCGATTTGCTTCTGGGCCTTTCCTTTTCCGTCCGGTACCTCGACGATCATTCCCCTCTCCTTCAATTGGGGGTGTTCAGCCGCTTCAGTGAAGGTCAGCACTGGTTCTGCGCAGGCCTCGAAATCAGCGAATATTTCCTGCCATTCATGAAAATCTCTTTCACGGAAAGCCAAACGGATGGCCGTTTTGAACCTGATTCCGCTTTCTTCATCGCTTTTCATGCTCAGTTCATACAATTCGGGTGCACCGAGCGCTTCACATAATACTTTTCGAAAAGGGGGCTCAAGGCTTCCTACCGAAAAATAGCGTCCATCTTTCGTTTCGTAAAAGTCATAAAAGGATCCTCCGTTCAACATCAGTTTTTCTGGTTCAAGCTCGAGGCCCCCTTGTAAACTTAGGGGTGCGGATATGGCATTCAACGCAAAACTGCAGTCGGTCATGCTGATGTCGATGGCTTGGCCTTCACCCGTTCTTTCCCTATGAATGACTGCAGATAATATACCGATAACAGCATGCAGTGATCCTCCGGCAAGATCTGCTATTTGGGTTCCATTTTTTGCCGGGCCATCCTTTTTCGTACCGGAATAGCCTGATAAGCCTGCAATCGAAATATAATTGATATCATGTCCCGGCCGGTCTTTATAGGGACCGGTCTGGCCGAAGCCCGTGATGGAACAGTAAATCAGCTTCGGATTGATCCATTTTAATGCCTCATAGCCCAGTCCTAGGCGTTCCATGACACCTGGACGGAACTGTTCAATGACGATATCGTATTCCTTCACTAGATTTTTTACGGATTCGATGGACTCAGATTGTTTTAAATCAAGTGTGATCGACTTTTTCGATCTGTTAAGATATTGGTTCACACCCCATGAATCCGTTGCTCCCGGCCTCTCTACCTTCAAAACGTCCGCTCCTAAATCCGCTAGCATCAAAGTGGCAAATGGGCCTGGCAGTAACGTTGAAAAGTCCAATACTTTTAAATGAGTCAATAAGGTCATCGGCCGTGCACCTTCCCTTTCCATTGGAAATATTAAAAGCTTTCCCCATCGTTCTGTACATGCAATTTAGCAGAGTTTACGATTATCATATAATACCTCCTGTGATATTTATATAAATTTCCATTTTTTAAAAAATAAAAAACCAGGAATCAGCTTCCTGGCTTTGATAATGAGCCTAAAGAACACAAGTAAAAGCCGGACAATTTAAAACTACATTGTCCGGCTTTTTTACTTTAAGCTTGTTCATTCATATTTTTTGTCAAAGTCAAATTCCACTTCATCAAGTTTAACGAATTTAGTTTTTCTTACCAGTTTATAGCCAAACCATAGACCAAGGAAAAGCGGGATCCCCAGGTATGCAGCTATAACACTGCCCCAATCGATGTGGTCTGAGAAAAATGCTTGGATATTTTGGGACAGGATGACGATCATGCCAATTAAAATGGCAAAGATCGGTCCAATCGGAAACCATAATGCCTTATATGGCAGCTTCTCCAATGAATGGCCTTGGGCGATGTATGCTTTCCGGAAACGGTAATGGCTGATGGAAATGCCGAGCCAAAAGATAAATCCTGTAATTCCAATGGCATTCATTAACCAAATATACACTTTACCATCACCGAATATGGAGGCTAAAAAGGCCAGCATGCCGATGGAACATGTCAAAATCATGCCTGCAACCGGTACTCCGCGTTTATTAAGTTTTCCAAAAATACGCGGTGCTTGTCCATCTTTTGCCATTGAGTATAACATACGCGTTGATGCATATAGACTTGAGTTACCTGCAGATAATACCGCGGTTAAAATGACGGCATTCATAAGCGAAGCTGCAAAAGCCACTCCAGCTTTTTCAAAAATGAGCGTGAATGGGCTAACCATGACGTTATCACCTTGTAAGCTTGAGTTCGTATAAGGGATAAGCAGCCCTATTACAAAGATTGCCAATACGTAAAAGAGCAAGATTCTCCAGAAGACACTTTTAATGGCCTTCGGTATATTCCGTGCAGGATCTTCACTTTCCCCGGCAGCAACACCGACAATTTCGGTACCTTGAAAAGAAAAGCCAGCCGCTATGAACACGATGAAGACACCCATGAACCCACCCGGGAAAGGAGCGTCATCGACGGTGAAGTTTTTAAAACCTACTGCTTCGCCGCCCATAATGCCGACGATCATTAGCAGCCCGACGATTATAAAAATAACGATGGCTGTTACTTTTATGAAGGAAAACCAGTATTCCCCTTCACCATATCCTTTAACGGATAAATAGTTCAATAGGAAAATGAGCACCAAGAATGATGAACTCCATACCAATGATGGACTATTCGGAAACCAGAATTTCATGATCATTGTCGAGGCTGCCAACTCTGCCGCTATCGTCATCGACCAATTGAACCAATACGTCCATCCCAAGGCAAAACCAAATGCCGGATCGACGAATTTCGTTCCATAGGTACTGAATGAGCCGCTTGTCGGCATAAAGGCTGCCAGTTCCCCTAGGCTCGTCATTACAAAGTAAACCATTGCCCCAACTAAGGCATATGCAAGTAATGCGCCGCCTGGCCCAGCTGTATGAATGGCTGCCCCGCTGCTAAGAAACAGCCCGGTGCCAATAGCCCCGCCAATGGAAATCATCGTTAAATGGCGGGATTTTAAACCGCGCTTTAGTTCTTGTCCTTCTTGCTGCGGAGGATGTTGAACGATGTCATGTTCTTGTTTTGGTATCATAAATTTTCATCCCTTTCTATATAAGCGCTTTCATATATGGGAAATCCATTTAATAAATTTTCCTATTTCATAGACTTTCAAATAGATCTAATTTACAATTCGAATTCCTTTTCTGAATATATGCAATTTTCGTGCCAAATTTATAAAACACAATATTCAACAAATTATCAAAAAAAACGCCCTCAATAGACAAATTTTTTTGCACTTTACGCCACATTTCTTTGCACTTTATGCCATGTTTTTTTGCACTTTTATTCATTTGGTTCAATTTAAATACATTCCAAATATTACTAAAAGAATATATCCAGAGAATATTTCTATCAAAATCCATTTTTCTCCATTTTATTCCTTTAAATGTCATATTTTTTGCAATTTTTCTCAGTTTGTCAATAATATGAAACGATGTAAAAATGAGATATTCTCATGAAGGAGTTGATTGTTATGAAGGGTAAGGTATTTTTAGGAACTGCACTATCTCTCGGTCTATTATTTTCTGCCATTCCCCATCAAGAAGCTTTAGCGGCAAAAAATGTGTTAAGTGTTGAAAAGTACAATAAGCATAAGGATTCGCTAGAATTCAAGTCTGGGAAACTTACGGACCCCTCGAAGCAAACGGCAGAAGATATCATTCTTACCTTTTTTGATGAAAACAAAAAGTCTTACAAGCTAGAAAAGCAAAAGGCTAAAGACTCCTTCACGATCCTGAAAGAAAGCAAGGATGAACTGGGCAATACCGTCCTTAAATTGCAACAAACCTATAAAGGCGTACCTGTATGGAATTCCACACAAGCAGTATTGATTGACGCTAAAGGTGTATTGACGGTAGTGTCTGGTACGGTTGAAGCCAATCTAAACACGAAATTAGGGAAAAAGGCTAAAAAAGGCATCAGTAAATCCGAAGCTATCAAAATAGCTGAAGCGGATCTCGGGTTCACTCCTGCCTACGAACAATCACCAGAATCCGACATATATGTATACGCAAATGAAGGCAAGGCCGATTATGTATATAAGGTCAATTTGAAATTCTTAAGCCCTGAACCAGGAAATCATAATTATTTCATATCAGTCAAAACAGGTAAAATCCTGAATAAATTTAATACACTAGATGAAGTGACGGGGACCAATTCCGTCGGAACGGGCACCGGCGTCTTAAACAATACCGTATCATTGAACACTACCTTATCCAGCGGCCGATATTATTTACAGGACAATACACGCGGTAAAGGCATCTACACGTATAATGCCAATAACCGTTCAAGATTGCCTGGTACACTCTTTTCCAACACGACAAATGCTTTCACTGCCTCTACCGATAAAGCTGCGGTTGATGCCCATTATTATGCGGGTAAAACCTATGATTATTACAAATCCACATTTGGACGGAACTCTTATGATGGAAATGGAACCATCCTGAAATCAACCGTTCATTATGGCTCAAGATACAATAATGCATTCTGGGATGGCACCCAAATGGTTTACGGTGATGGAGATGGCACGACGTTCATCCCATTGTCCGGTGGTCTGGATGTCGTTGCACATGAACTGACGCATGCCGTGACTTCCTCGGAATCGAACCTTACCTATCAATATGAATCTGGTGCTTTGAATGAAGCGATTTCTGATATTTTTGGCACCGTCGTCGAATTCAAGAACCAAAGTGCCAAAGCCGATTATTTGATCGGAGAAGATATTTACACACCGAACATTTCCGGAGATGCACTCCGTTCAATGGCTAATCCAACATTGAATGGTGACCCTGACCATTATTCGAACCGCTATACGGGAACGGGTGATAACGGCGGAGTCCACACGAACAGCGGAATCATCAATAAGGCGGCTTATTTAATCTCTGCAGGCGGAACTCACCATGGCGTAAGCGTATCCGGGATTGGCATCGATAAACTGGGAGCCATCTTTTACCGGGCAAACACGATTTATTTAACTTCCTCGTCGACATTTTCACAAGCCAGAGCGGCAGTCGTACAAGCAGCATCTGATTTATACGGTTCCAGCAGTGCAGAAGTCACAGCTGTCAAAAATGCCTTTACAGCTGTCGGTGTGAATTAAGAATTTACCCATATGACCGACACCTCCCTAGCTTCACTTCTAGCGGAGGTTTTTTTATTGTAATGGATAAACGGGGCTAGCCCGATTATTTCAGCCGTTCGCTACCTTTTTTCGTCCTTCATGTGAAGAATTCCGTCCTACGGTACCGGTAGAGCCGCAATAAAAAACAATCATGCATTTTGCTAAAATTGATTAATTCCGTAAAATAGTTGCTTTTCTTCTTATTAACTGTCAAGCTTAGATGATCTGGACTATATTGAATAGAACAAGTAGGTGACGAACATGATTGAAGTTAAAACTTCCACACTCAGTGATGGTGAGTTCAATAGAGGCGTATTCGCAACACGTGACATTAAAAAAGGTGAGCTTTTGCATGAGGCACCAGTCATTGCTTATCCGAATGAGGAGCATGTTTTCATAGAGAAGACATTGCTGGCTGATTATGCGTTTGAATATGGAATTAACCATACTGCCATGCTTTTAGGTTATGGCATGCTGTTTAATCATTCTTATACACCCAACGCTACGTATGACATAAACTTCAAGAATCATACGTTTGATTTCTTTGCTTACACCGACATAAAAGCAGGGGAAGAAATCCTGATTAATTATAATGGTGAAGTCGATAATGAGGACCCGCTTTGGTTCAATAAAGAAAATGACGGTGAAGATGAAGCTGAATGATCATTGACCATTCATTAAAGCACTTGTACTTTTGAATACCTATCCATGGTCTTCGAAAGAACGAGTGCTTTTCCTTTTTCCTTTTACCGGCTTGGTAACGCCATTCACTGCTGATACTAATCGGCGATATTAAAGCAATAAAAAAAGCCCCATTAAGAACTACTTAATGGGGACAGTTTGATGACAAAGGAAGTTCGAAATGCTCTCACCCCGAACCATGAATAATGAACCCTCTCAAGATTGAAGAAAATGTGCGGTACCCCTGCCGATTAACTGGCTAGCCAAGGCCCCACAGACGCTTGCGTCGAGGAGGCTTGGCAGACAATCGGCGGAAAGGGAGCGGATTTCTGAAATCAACTGGAACTATTTTTAAGAAAAAAAAATGACTGTAAACTAGTTCTTCTCTAATTTACAGTCAGGCCCATTAAAACTTTTAATGGGATCATTTTACCTTAACGTACGGATGGGTTACTTGATTTTGTTTTGGTTATTGATTGGAATTGACCCTTAACCTTATCAATGGTTTCCGGTGTGGCTAGAGACCTTATTTGATTCATGGTTTTTTCACGGGTTTTCTTATTGCGCATTAAAAATGCGGCTGCTCCTATCAGGACGGTTCCAAGCATTTTGTTTGATGGCATGTTAGTTTCCTCCTTCAAGTTAGTCATATATAGTATTCCCTCTATCAGCTGATTTAAACAAATGCATCCTTTTGAGAGAGTGGTTTCGCTTTTATTCATCCTCGCCCAGGCTTTCGATATACTTTATGCTTTCGGGATTTTTCACCACTTTTTCAGCTTGATCCGGGTCAGCTTTCGTTTGTTTCATATTGTAAAGTTTATATGTCAGCACTCTTTTCACTGACTCGTTAATTCTATCCATTGGAACTTCCCCTGCTTTCACCGCTTGCAGTAATCCGTTATAAACTTCAAGCTCATGGGAATATTCATGACAGACAAGTAATAAATCAGCTCCTGCAAGGATTGCCTGCTTCCCCATCTCTTCATAGGAGTAATACTTGTTCACAGCACCCATTTCCAAATCGTCTGTAACGACAAGTCCTTCATAGTTGAGTTTCCCCCTAAGCAGGTCTTCTATGATGATTTTAGAAAGGCTTGCTGGTTTTTCTGTATCATAGGCTGGATATTTAATGTGGGTCACCATCACGAAAAACTTTTGATTATCCATTTCCTTTATGATTTGCTTGAAAGGATAAATATCCGAGTTTTCCAGATCAAGTTGGTTTGCCTCCACGGAAGATGTTTCGACATGCGGATCGATTTCGCTGCGTCCGTTTCCAGGAAAGTGCTTCAATGCACCGGTTATCGATACATCGCTCAAGCCTTGAATGGCTTTCTTTCCGTATTGATGGACCTTTTCGGGATCTTGCCCAAATGAACGCTTATCCGTTTTCGATAGATCAAGTACAGGGGCGAAATTAATGTTAATTCCCATGGAGCCCAGTTCTGTCCCATTCAATTTGGCCACTTTGTACACATCTTCAATAGAGGTATTTTTTCCAAGATCCTGTTGCGATGGGATTGGCGATACCCTTCCCTTCATCCTGATGATGTCCCCGCCTTCCTGATCGATGGCCACCATCAACGGAAGCGAATGTGTACTTTGATCGGCCGTTTGCTGAAGCGAATTGGATAACCTAGCCACTTGTTTAGGTGATTTCATATTGCGGTCAAAATAAATGACGCCTCCTATATGTTTTTGTTCGATAAGCTCCGTAATTTCTTTGCCCTTTTCAGTTCCCTTGAAACCGACCATCATAAGCTGGCCGATTTTTTCTTCAAGCGTCATTTTTTTCAGCAGTTTTTCTATTTTCTCATGACTATCCGCATCCGCGTCTTTCCCTTTTTCCGCTCTGAAATTCCCATCGATATTCAACTGAATGAACAATATTGAAAAAGCGAGGATTGCGATTAAAAGCAGGCCCATATAAATTTTTTTATTCTTCA
This sequence comes from Peribacillus simplex, assembly GCF_900156045.1. GTDB lineage: Bacteria > Bacillota > Bacilli > Bacillales > DSM-1321 > Peribacillus > Peribacillus simplex_D. Next base: position 30,295 of record NZ_FTMX01000003.1, read on the forward strand.
TGCTTTGACCTTCATAGACATTTTCTCTGTCCTTCCTTGATTGCCTTTTTTTAAATTTGTTGCACACTTCTTAATCATGTTCATAAAGTGACAATTCTATATCATCAATGCGTATTTTTTGCATAAAGCATTAGCAGCGTACCATACTACAAACATATCCTATTTAAAAGGAGATGCCCTCATGAACGGAATGTTGAAGAATCTTGCCGGTACCTTCAGTCATGCAGTCGATTATGCAAAAGAAAAAATAACAGCCATTACAGGAACAACCTCTGTTACGATAGCGGAATTGAGTGAGCACATCATCAATCAGCCTGAAACAAAACTAATCAGGAAAAACCTTTTAGGGATACCCTTTTCTTTTTATCATTTACAAAAAGAAGACGTTTCGTACTATTTGGAAATGAAAAGCTCACAGGTTCTCCAGTTGGATGTTCAAGCGCATAATCATCCGATTGTGTCTTACAGATCTTATCGAGATAAATCCAGCTTGCCCACGTCCATTAGATTTCCTAAAACCCTTTTATCCGAATGACTTTTGGTACAAAAATAAAAAAGCTGATATCCCTGCAATGGGGTTATCAGCTTTTTTTAAATCTTATAGGGAGAAAAAATGGTCTCTTTCACTTGAAATCCATTTCTCGGTATCTTCTTCATCCTTTTTAACCAAGCGGTTAACGAGGATATCATGCCAAATGTAATTTTCGAGAAAATTGATATGAATGGGATCATCTGTGTAGAAAGCCGTTTCTCTCGTTTCGGGAGAAGGTCCGTAAATCGTCTCCTTGCCATCAATGGATAAGATGAACCATTTGTTTTCTCCGATATTTTCCACATAGCTGGTTTTGCGATGGATATCTATACCTGATAATGGGTTTTCAACCTGAAATGCAATCCCCTTGAGAGTGCAATGTTCGGCGGCCCCCTTTAGCTCTTGTTCAAGTTTTCCATACATCTCGTCCCATAATGAAACCACCACCCTTTTCTCGGCCTTGTGAATCAAAGTACGGCAAAAGGAAAGGATATGCCCTTCCCCTTTAAGCGTCATTACACGATTGTCTGACATCGGTTCGATTTTCTCGAATTGTTTTAGTGTATCGCTGATGGATTGATAGGTATTGTTCCATTTTGATTGAACCGATTCCAAAAACACATCGACTGGCAGCGGTGAATATTTTATCGAGTCATTGATTTCCTCTTTTAAGACGATTCCTTCTTCTTGCAGTCCGTTTAATATTTCATAGATGCGGGCCCTGGGAATTCCTGATTCCTTGCTTACTTGATAGGCACTGGTTGGACCTTGGCGAACCAAAGAAACATAAGCCTTTGCTTCATATTGACTAAACCCGAGAGACTGTAGTTTTTGAATGATATCTTGCATAGTACCTCCTAGTGCTTTTAGTAAATTATATGCCTATCATACCAAATCTCTTATCTAAATCTAATCGATTTCAAAAGGCATGACTCATAATATTCTTATTTACAGAACGATTTTTATTAGTTACTATCTAAATAGTGACTAATAGAAAAACTTTGGATTATGGCTTCAGCATAACAAGCATTTCAGCCATAATGCCATTGATACGGAGGCTTCTTGGATGGAGGATATACAAACTTCAACACTCTTGCTGCTGATGTTTTTCGGATTTTTGGCAGCATTCATTGATTCTGTGGTAGGCGGCGGAGGCCTAATTTCCATACCCGCTTTATTATTTTCAGGACTTCCCCCCTCTCAAGCGATCGCAACGAATAAGTTAGCAAGTTCCATGGGGTCATTAACAAGTACCATTGCCTTCATTCGCTCAGGTAAGGTTGATTTTCGATTGGTTTCCAAACTTTTCCCACTGATTTTCATAGGTTCCCTGCTGGGCGCTTTGGTAGTTAATTTCGTCTCGCCTGAATTATTAAAGCCATTGATCTTGGTTCTATTAATAGCTATTGCCATTTATACCATTTTTAAAAAGGACTGGGGACAGAAATCGACTTACCATAAACTCACATGGCAAAAGACTGCACTATTTGCGTTCGCTATATTTGCCATTGGTTTTTATGATGGGTTTTTGGGCGCTGGGACGGGGTCTTTCATTCTGTTCGCCTTTTTAATGATTGGCTTTGATTTTTTGAATTCTGCAGGAAATGCGAAATTTTTGAACTTCGGAAGCAATCTGGCAGCACTGATCATGTTCATATTCCTTGATACCGTCAACTTTTCCTATGGAATACCGATGGGAATCTCCATGATAGCAGGAGCATTGGCCGGATCTAAATTCGCCATTAAAAAGGGAGTGGCATATGTAAGGGTATTATTTATCATGGTGACCGTCATTCTGATCGTGAAAAATATAATGGATTATTTAATGGGCGGCTAATTTTTTTAAAAGGCTGTTTTCGAATACTTCGTTGCTATTCACCAAGTAATGCGGTGTGGTTGATTTCCCCTCCATTGCTCGCTTTCCGCGGGGCGGGCGGTGAGCCTCCTCGACGTGAACGCCTGTGGGGCCTCACCTGTCCCGCTGCTCCCGCAGGAGTCTCGCACTTCCGCTCCAATCAACTTTAAATCGTTTCGTTTTAAAAACAACAATCTTTACAAAAAGAGCTTTTTTTAAAAAATAGAATACAGCACTATGTTCCCTCCACAGAATGTGACATATAGGAATTATTTGGGTATATGATAGGTATAGACTGTGTTGGAAGGTGTGATTGGATGATTGAAAAGTGGAATGGCGAAGAAATGGCAGAAGTATCGGGGCAAACCATTGTGATTACTGGGGCAAATAGTGGAATTGGCTTCGAAACCGCTTTTGCCCTGGCCGGTAAGGGGGCAGAGATCATCCTTGCAGTCCGGAATGCTTCAAAGGGTGAAAAGGCAGTCGATAGAATCTTATCGGTCCATCCTAAGGCAAATGTACACGTGATGCAGCTGGATTTAAGCGATTTAAGCAGCATTCGGCATTTTGCTGATTCCTTTCAGGAAAACTATGACTCTCTATCCGTCCTCATCAATAACGCAGGTGTAATGATTCCGCCATACAGTAAGACGAAAGATGGTTTCGAGCTGCAATTCGGCAGCAATCATCTCGGTCATTTTGCTTTGACGGGTCTCCTTCTTCCGCGTATCCTTTCCACGCCAAAATCGCGTGTGGTCACATTGAGCAGCTTGGCCGCCATCAATGGATATATAGACTTCGAAAATCTAAATGGTGAAAACGGATATAAACCAATGAAATACTATGGGCAAAGCAAGCTGGCCAATCTACTCTTCGCCCGCGAATTACAGAATAAATTCAACCAGCATGATGCAAATCCGATGAGCATTGCCTGTCATCCGGGCCTTTCCCATACTAATCTCATGTCTCGCGGATCTGGCAAACCCATAAATAGATTCATGCATTTTCTTTCGAAAACCATCACCCAGCCGGCGAGTATCGGAGCATTGCCTACCCTTTATGCCGCAACGGAACCTACATTAACAGGCGGTGAGTATATCGGACCCGATGGGAAGAAGAGCAGAAAAGGCTTTCCGAGAAAGGACGATATCATCGATTCCTTATATAATGAAGAAACCTCGAAAAGATTATGGGATATTTCAGAAACCTTGACAGAGGTCAAATATCGTTTCACTGAAAGCGTGACGCCAAAATGACATTCCCCTGTTTTCGCTCATGAACAGTGCAAAAAGAAAGAGGGAGCATAATGCCCCCTCTTTTCGCTTTCATCATTCAGCGTCAAAAACTTCGACTTTTTCCATTTTGTCGCCATTTTTCATGGCTTTGGCTGTTTCAAGTCCAGATGTCACTTTACCGAATACCGTGTGAACACCGTTAAGATGCGGTTGTGGTTCATGCACGATAAAGAATTGGCTTGAGCCTGTGTCTTTTCCGGCATGTGCCATCGATAGGCTTCCTGCCTCATGTTTGTGAGGGTTTCCTTCTGTTTCACATTTGATTTGCTTGCCGCTTCCGCCTGCACCAGTACCTGTTGGATCTCCTCCTTGGCTTACGAAACCAGGGATTACACGGTGAAAGACTACGCCATTATAAAATCCTGTGTTTGCCAAGTTTTCGAAGTTAGCCACTGTGTTCGGTGCTTCGTTCGGGAAAAGGTCAAATTCGATTTTTTCTCCATTTGCCATAAGTATGTATCCTTTTTTAGCCATGTTAAACATCTCCTTTAATATGAACTGAATCAAATCTAATAGTACCATTTTTAGAAGCAGAAAGAAAAGCAAGCGCTACTTATTTTGAATTGTATCATTATACATTCCTATATTTTTTCTTTTATAATGGGATAGATTCATTATTTTAAGGGGGAACGAACCATGATACAGCAATTTGATGCATTGGTCGTGAACAAGCAAGATGATCAATTCACCGTTAACATTCAGCAACTATCACTTGATGACCTACCTCAAGGCGAAGTGCTCATCCGTGTTCATTATTCCGGTGTGAACTATAAAGATAGCCTTGCGGCAATTCCAAATGGAAACATTGTCAGCACCTATCCGATCGTTCCGGGAATTGACATGGCTGGTGTTGTCGTTTCATCTGAGGATTCCCGCTTTAAAGAAGGAGACGAAGTCATTGCGACCTCCTACGGGATTGGCGTTTCCCAATCAGGGGGCTATAGTCAATTTGCCCGTGTTCCTGCAGAGTGGATCGTCCCGCTTCCTGATGGCCTTACAATGAAAGAGGCGATGATCATCGGAACGGCCGGTTTCACCGCAGCCTTATCGGTTCTGCGACTGGAAGAAAATAATCTCAACCCTGAGCAAGGAAGCGTTCTCGTCACTGGTGCAACTGGCGGGGTCGGCAGTTTCGCCGTCTCGATCCTTTCCAAACTTGGCTATTCCGTTGAGGCGAGTACAGGAAAAGAATCGGAGCATGAATACTTGAAGGAAATCGGTGCGGCGACCATCGTTTCGCGTGATGAAGTATATGATGGCAAACTGCGGGCACTGGGAAAACAGAAGTGGAGCGGGGCGATAGATCCCGTCGGCGGTGAACCGTTAGCCTCGGTCCTTAGCCAAATCAAGTATGGCGGAGCTGTGGCGGTCAGTGGATTGACTGCTGGTACAAGCCTTCCAGCCACCGTCTTTCCATTCATTCTAAGAGGGGTTAATCTGCTTGGGATCGATTCGGTCAATTGCCCGATGGATACAAGATTGAAAGTTTGGCATCGCCTTGCCACCGACTTTAAACTCAACCATTTAGAACAGCTCATCCAACAGGAAATTACACTTGAAGAATTGCCTGACGTCCTTCCCACCCTATTAAAAGGGGAAGCAAGAGGCAGGACGATCGTTAAGCTATAAACCAAAAAAAGTGACGAGAGCATGGCTTCTCGTCACTTTTCATTGTGAACTTTCATTGATAGGAAGACTGATATCTACAATCGTCCCTTCTCCCACTTCGCTGCTGAAATGAATTTCCCCATTATGCTCATGGATGATTTTAGTACTGACCATGAGCCCAAACCCCGTTCCTTTTTCAGAGGTGCTATAAAAAGGCTGCCCTAGATGTTCCATGCGCTCATTTGAGATTCCGCAGCCTGAATCAATGAATCGGATCATTGCATAGCATCCTCCATGGTGTAACTGTATATGAAGTTTGCCGCCATTCGGCATGGCTTCTATCGCATTATTGACGACATTCGTGAATACTTGTTTTAACTGATTCGGTTCGCCAAAGACAGATACCGACTCCGTATTATATTCCTTGATGATTTCAACATCATTCAATATCGCTTGAAACTCGGCTAACGTAATCACACTATCCAATATATCGTTAAGCTGGATGTATTCACAAACCTTCGCTTCAGGCTCTGCTAAACTTAAAAATTCATTGGCCAGGGTTTCGATTTTTTCAACTTCACTGACCGTCATTTCAAGATAATCCTTTTGCTCAGGATTTTCCCTTAATAATTGTAAAAATCCTTTGACCGTAGTTAATGGATTTCTTAATTCGTGTGCGATACCCGCAGCCATCTGCCCTACCGCTGATAACATATTGGATTTACAGAGCAGCTCATCGGTCTTTTTACGCTCCGTAATATCCCTGCAGAATACCTGTATGGCCGGTTGACCTTTATAAATAATCGGAAGACCGAGTGTTTCTCCATAAAATACTTGTCCGTCAAGTCGAATGAACTTTTGTTCCAGTAAACCAACCGCCTGGTGATCATCCCTCATGATATCGATTCTTCTTTGTACACTCTCCCGGGACTCCAGGTGAACGAACTGAAAAACCGATTTACCGATAATATCTTCCACACTATCCATCCCAAGCATTTTTGCCCCCATGGGATTCATATACTCGATGATCCCATTGCGATGTACAAAAATCGCTTCAGGTGACACCTCCACTAAACTGCGATACCTTTGCTCACTTTCCTTCAAGGCAGCTTCGGCAAGTTTTTGGTTCGTGATATCCCGATAAACGAAAACCAGAGCGCACGGCTCATTTTCATCATCCCGAATATTGAACAGGGAGATGCTTACATCGATTAACTGGCCATCCTTCCTTAACCTGACCGTTTCAAAGCCTTTCTTTTGTACCCCTGCCTTAATCTGGTCATGCAATTCATTGACTGATTCCTTCAAGAAATCAGGAATAATAGGAAATGGCATGCCAATGAGCTCATCATTCGTCCAACCGAAAAACTCTTCAAAAGCTGCATTCACCTGAAGGGTCTTTCCTTCCAGATCAACAATGGAAATGGCGTCCGGGTTGTTCTCCATGAAAGACTTAAATTTCTCGGTATTATCCTCCGGCTGTACTCCCATTTGCCCTTGTCCAGAATTAATAAGCCTTTTACTCATCAATTTTTTATTCCTTTCTTATCCGGAAATTTACAGTCTCAATTTTACAGTATCAGTAAATCATTTGCCAGTTTTATCATATGATTTTTCCTAGTTAAAGACTGGTGCACAAAGAGGCCAAACCTCCATAAGGTCCAGCCTCCTCCTTAAAATGTATTATAAATGTTCGGACATTCCGTACCTGTTGGTTCATAAAAGCAATGAAGCTTGAAACGCCCAACCAAGGGCTGATTATACCATGTTGCCGGACAATCTCCCGGCGGCCTGAAGTACCATAGGCTAAATTTCGCGGGCCATAGCCTTTCACCATTTACGTTTCTGCGCGCTAGCCTTTTTTCCCTATCCCTTGCCCGCTGATAAAAATACCCCTTCTGTACAGCTTCAAAGGCATGCTCCTGATAAATCATGTCTGGAATCGTCCTCAACCCTTTGAAATCGGAACAATTCGACCTAATCCGATTGATCCCTACATTACCGATCATCAACATGCCTTGATCACCTTCACCCTCGCCTTCCGCCCTAAGCAATCTTGCCAATAAGGCAATATCGGCATCAGTGTGCTTTACAACGGCCATCCCATCACCTCCACTTTTTTTATCCTATGCCTCGGAGATGGAAAAATACTCCGTTTATTAACAAAATCTTCATATGTAGCACACGTCCTATCAATAATACAACCCTATACTTAAGTAAGGCTGGATAGCACGCGTGGCTATCATGGTATTTGGCGAAGGCGGGGCCAATACTTTCTTTATACATAAAAAAAAGGCGGCACACAATGTGCCGCCTTTATCTTGTCATTCTTTCGCTTCAAATGCCGCTTCAAACGCCAATGATACCTTTTCGAACTCTTCATCCGATTCGATATCGAGCAGTTCACCTTCGCCTTCGACCCTGAAAAAGAAAATATCGATATCTTCATCTGTATCCTCTTCAATATCTTCAAGTAAACCTACTGCAACATATTCCGTTCCTTCTACATCCAATGATCCTAAAACCTCTACTTCATGGCCTTCATCGCTGTCATCGGTAAGGGTGAAAACTTCACCTTCACGAATTTTTCCCATACTACCTCTCCTCTCATATCCATTAATAATGGAGTTGTTTGTAATAGTATATCGACTATTCCATTTAGAAACAAATTTTTGCCATGGAAATGATGAATTCCAATCTTTCCAAGAAAAGAATCTTCAAGAAAAACTATGGAAGAAAACTATTATCCCATAAGCCATTTATCATTTTTTCATTATTCACCAATACTTTCCCTTTGTTAACATCATTTAAAAAATTATCTAAAACGCAATAAAAATGTAATTCAATTCCGAATAATCTTATATATACTAATATTAGCTATATTGCATCTGGCTATAATGAAGGAGGAAGATTTCTTGGCTGTGAAAAGGGTCGATCACATTGGCGTCGTTGTAAAAGATCTTGAAAAATCCATCGCCTTTTATCAAGATGTGCTGGATTTAAAATTAAAAGCACGCATGACTCATACTAATGGGGTAATCGAACTGGCATTCCTGGGTTACGAAGAGTCGGACGAAACAGAAATAGAATTGATTCAGGGATATAGCGACACACTGCCATCCGAAGCAACGATCCACCATTTTGCCATTACCGTGGATGATATCGAAGAAGAATATGCCCGGATCAAAAACTTGGATAATACTGAGCTGATTGATGAAGAGATTGTCACCCTTCCAAATGGTTATCGCTATTTCTACGTATATGGACCGGAAAAAGAGTGGATTGAATTTTTCCAAAGGTAAAAAGCAGAGTCTTAAAGACTTCTGCTTTTTTAACGTTCACTTTACAAGCCGCTTCGTCAATGTCCAACAAAATCCACAGATAAAAACCCTTTCTTGTTCAACAAAGGCTCCTGTTCTTATAAATGATTTCCATAAAAAGTAAATGAAAGAAAGACTATTTAATCACCTTTCATCACCCATCTTCACCAGCTTGACTTTTTGACACCCGGCAGTTGCCCTTTATGAGCAAGCTCTCTAAAAACGATACGTGACATGTTGAATTTGCGCATATATCCACGAGGCCTCCCCGTTACTCCACAACGATTGTGGACCCTTGTCGGCGATGAATCACGAGAGAGTTTGGCCAATGCGGCATAATCCCCTTTCTCCTTCAATTCCTTTCTAAGTTGTGCATACTTTTCGACCATTTCCAACTGTTTTTGCGCTTTTATCACTTTAGATTTTTTCGCCATTCATATTCTCCTTTTTTAAAGATTTTTTTTATAGATTCTATAAACTGTTCACAATTCGTTCCGCTGCCTGTCTTGCTCCCGATATATTCCTGGATATCTGGAGCATGTTCACCAACGCCAATTGAAATCGCAAGTTTTTGTCCTACATGCCATCGATTGTTTTGCAATTGGATTTTTTATCCCTGTCCCTTTTTGCAGGCACAGAGGTGACTTCCCCTTGCACCCACGCCTAATGGATAAATCTACACCATGTTCATTGAAGGATTTCCGTAAAAGTTATTGTTCCAGGCTGCCGTTTCCACTTATTTCTGCAGGCTGAATGGATACACATCCAGATGGTGTACGGATGGAGAATGTTAAAAGGGCATTGAAATGACTTCCGTACAATGCCAAGCCTCCGCCAATAATGATCCATTCCAACATGAACCTCCCTCCTTTTACACCATTCTCTTCAATAAAACATAATCATTACGATTTAAACCTTAAAATTACTTCGTTTCACGGTGAAGCGTGTGTTTCTTCAATCGCGGGCAGTACTTTTTCAATTCGATCCTGTCTGGGTCATTCCGCTTGTTTTTCGTCGTGATATAATTTCGGTCCCCTGATTCTGTGCATGCTAAAGTAATGTTTACTCTCATTTTTGTTTCCTCCTAACGTTTTTTTAATGAACCATTTCCGTGAATGCAGGCAATTGATCTTCGTACTGAGACCAATCCTGCTGCATCTCAGTTTCCGTCAATAAGCATTGATCTAATTCAGTTTCGATTTCCTGTTGATTCATTTGAATGCCAATCATCACCAGCTCAGTCATCCTGTCACCGTATACTGCATCCCACCGTTCCAATAATTCAGGTGCCTCCTTTAAAATTTGGCGCTGTTCTTCCTCAGGGTATGCTGCAATCCATTTACCAGCCGCTTGTAAAGTTAATGACGGTCCTGCCTGCGATAGTAAACCTGCCGTATCATTTCTCGATGCCAGCCAAAGGAAGCCCTTTGCCCTCACCACTTGTACGGGCCAGTTTTCTAACCACTCCATCAGCCTCTCGGGATGAAAGGGTATATTCCTTCTGTAAACGAAGGAAGAAATCCCGTACTCCAGGGTCTCTGGGATATGCACTTCATTCAATTCCTTTATCCAGCCAGCTCCTTGGCTTGCCTCTTCAAAATCAAATAATTGCGTATTCAATACATCCTTTAGCGGCACCTTGGAATGATTTGTTTCGATGATCCTCGCATCCGCATTCATTTTTTGAAGAACCGCTTTCAATTCCTCAACGGCGTCAGCATCAATTAGATCGATTTTATTCAACAGGATGACATTGGCGAACTCTATCTGATCTATTAATAGATCGACGACTTCCCTGCCATCCGCAGAATCAGTTGCTTGCATCCTGTCAATGAGTGTTTCTCCTGAAGTGAAGTCTTGCCAAAAGTTATACCCATCAACAACGGTAACCATCGTATCAAGCCGGCAATATTCCGCTAAATCAATTCCCATGCTTTCATCAACATACGAGAAGGTTTGAGCTACAGGTACCGGTTCACTTATCCCAGTCGATTCAATCACGATGTAATCAATGTCCCCTTGTTTCGCCAATTTCTCCACTTCAATCATCAAATCCTCACGAAGCGTACAGCAAATGCAGCCATTCTGCATTTCCACCAGTTTTTCATCCGTCCGGGTAAACCCTCCCTGCTTGACCAGAGAAGCATCAATATTGATTTCACTCATATCATTAACGATGACGGCAACCTTCAGATCATTCCGATTTTCAAGAATATGATTCAAAAGCGTCGTCTTTCCCGCACCAAGGTATCCACTCAATACCGTAACCGGAATTTTCTTCATCTCCATCGCTTTCCACTCCTTTACCTGATACCTTCCTACAAATCAAAATCATTACGATTTAAATCCCGAAGCTATCTCTCATGTAAAAACACCCTTTTATAATAAAACGTAATCATTACTATTTGCAAGTTTTTTTCAAAATTGCCTCCAAATACTTTTCCTGACAATTGTAATCACGATTGCTCCAATACTGCTTCAGGGGCAATCACGGATAAATGAAAGGTGCTGACATTCTTCATGAAACTTAAAACAAGGCTGTTTTCGCATACTTTGTTGCTATTTACCAAGTAGTGCGGTGTGGTTGATTTCCCCTCCAGATGCTCGCTTTCCGCGGGGCGGGCGGTGAGCCTCCTCGGCGTAAACGCCTGTGGGGTCTCACCTGTCCCGCTGCTCCCGCTGGAGTCTCGCACTTCCGCTCCAATCAACCTTAAATCGTTTATTTTTAAAAACAACAATCTTTACGAAAAGAGCCTAAAACAAAAATTAAAAGGAAGCCCAATCACACATCATGTGTAAAGAACCTCCATTGAGTTATATCATTTAATGTATTTTTGACAAGCTGCTGATCATCAACAATGTTTCATTTCCCAATACATTTTTCTTTTTCTTAGTTGCAAATGGAGAAAAAAATCATTTGTCACTATGCTTATTCCGCCATTTCCCACCCTGAAGATTTTACTGTCTTTTGTTCAAAAGTTTCAATTTCTCTCTGTTTCGCCAATTTAGAAGCTTGTGACATGGACCACGTTAAATTCCCAAAGGCAATCACTGTCCCGATCGAGATAACTAACACCTTTTTACAAAGTATTTTCTTCAATAGCTTCCTCCTGAGAATGTATTGGAATACTCTAAATATAAACCAGCAATGTTAACCTAACATGTAGCAGCTGTAAATGTACGAAATTATTTTTGGACACAAAAAAGCTGACTGCATATGCACTCAGCTTTTCATAGGCTTCTTATTTATAAAACACTTTGTCGACGTTGTATTTAGCATGAAGCTTATTGATCATGTACGTTTCATAGATTTCACGTTCCATAGCGTCTTCGACTAAAAGAATGTCAATTTTCTTGACTTCATTACGATGCTCTTTAAGCGGAGAAACATTATCCTCGAAATGCTTCTTGACCCTTGGTCTTAATTTACGTGCTTTACCGACAAAAATCACTTCATCATTTTCATTGTAAAATAAGATGATGCCGCCTTTATCACGGGGAATCAAATGAAAATCGATAAACCCGTAAATTTCAGGAATGACAGGTTCGTCTCCTTCTATAACTTGCTTTCTTTGTTTGATGCTTATATCCGCTGCAGGGATTTCAATTTTAATCATTACAATTCACGTCCTCTATTTGTATAAAGTGAAACGTTCAATCGGAAACGAAACTTCAGTTTCACGCCAAGCTCATCACTTCAATCTTAAAGGTAAATGGTATCATAATAATGAGTGAAAAGCCATGTATGCCTTGATTGGTTTTCTGGATTAAATATAAAGAAGAAGACTCGCTGGGAGCCTCCTTCTTTGTCGGAAATATCCGTTACCACCTGTGAGCCTTTGCATTGCTTCTTAGTATAATGTTCGTTTGTGATTCTTGCGTATGGCCATTAACTTGAGAATTTGAACGCTTAGGTCTTGTCCAATTATGGTGAAACTTTTGAGAATGTGGATCTAATTGATCTTTATAGCTCATTCTGTGTCACCTCATCATTAGGATTTGGATATTCCGTTCAGTGATAGTAATCCTATCACTTGTTCTAGTATTTTATTTTTCCAAGGCATTTATACATACTCTTTAAAAAGCGAATTCAGCTGATTTGCCTTTTGCAAGGACTTTCCCTTCTTCATCCACCGCATCACTTGTCATGACGGATACGCCCTTTATGTTTCCATCATTTAGAATGAAACCGATGTTTCCGCTTTTTGAACCGTTTCCTTCTATTTCACCAGCAAGTTCTTCCAAGTAGATATCATCTTCCCATGTCAGATGTTCTCCTCTATCCGTTTCAAGGAAGGCAACTGGGGAAAACATGATTTTTTTATCCGTATTATTTTTGATTTCCACGTTCATTTTTACGATATCGAAATCTTCATCATGCGTATAGCCGTGGAAGAAATCAATCATGCTGTAATCCGGAGTGGCATGCATCACTTTCATTTCTTTGACTTTAACCTCGATCGGGCCAACATTCAATGTTTCATTCACTTTTTTATAGGCCTTCAAAGTCAATTCGCCTTTTGCATCGGAAACGTTCTGACCGATCTGGTTCAATTTTATATCATCAGGAAGCTGTGGATTCGGAACATAGACATCCTTTTTTACCAGTGGCCGGGCAACTTCCTCTGTTTTTTCTTTAGCGTTCGTTTCTTCTTTGTAAGCTGGTTGGGTATTAAGAGCACCAAAAGCCGTTAATAACAGGGCACCAATCATCAGTCTGTTCATCGAATCCCTCCCTGAAGTGTTTTTACTTCTTTAATAGATCAAAGATGATTTTGGCTTGATCCGTGTTATCGACCTGCCCTGCAAAACGTTCTTTATATGGTCCATATGCGTAGACCGGAACATCTTCACCTGTATGTCCCCCGGTAGTCCATGCAGTATTGGTCCGATTGTCGAATATGGCTTCGATGGCGTTATCGATGTTCGTCACATTTTTTGATTTGGCAGCTTCTGTTACCGTTTTGATTTCACCGTCAGTTAGCTTCACTTCATTTTGATCAATATATTGCTTTAATGTCTTTTCAACATCGGCCCCTTTTACGATGGCATCCGCCATGAAGTCAGGGGTGCGTTTGGCTGCCTTGATCGGTTCACCATACCAGTTATATATTCCTTTTGCCCCGATCGAGAATCCCCCTGTAGAGTGATCCGCAGTAGCCACAACTAAGGTATGTTTGTCTTTCTTCGCAAATTCAATGGCCGCTTTATATGCTTTTTCAAAGTCTTCCATTTCACTCATTGCACCTACGATATCATTATCATGTCCGGCCCAATCGACCTGGCTTCCCTCGACCATCAGGAAGAATCCATCTTTGTCTTTATTCAAGCGCTGGATCGCCGAACTTGTCATGTCTGACAAAGAAGGCGTTTCACTTGGGCGGTCAATCATTTTCGGGAGTCCTTCAGAAGCGAATAAACCAAGTACCTGTTCATTTTTGTCCTTAAGCATTTGATTTTTATCAGTCACATAACTGTAACCGTCTTTTTCGAAGGCTTTCGCCAAATTGACATCAGGTCGGACAAAATTTGACTTTCCACCGCCCAATAGGACGTCAATTTTATGTTTGCCCTTGACTAATTCATTATAATAATCGTCTGCGATTGAATTCATGTTTTTCCGATTTTCATCATGGGCGCCAAAAGATGCAGGTGTCGCATGAGTGATTTCTGAAGTGGCAACCAATCCTGTTGCTTTTCCTTTTTCCTTTGCTGCTTCCAATACGGTTTTGACTTCAGATTTATCGTTATCCACTGCAATAGCAGCGTTATAAGTCTTCACTCCGGCAGACATTGCCGTTGCGGCAGAAGCTGAATCCGTTATATTTTGTGCAGAGTCTTCTGGGTAAGTCATCTGCTGGCCAACCAAGTATTTATCAAACTCTGTCCGTTCTGCCACCTTCGTACCAGGGTTATCTTTTAAATACCGGTAAGCGGAGGTATAGGAAACACCCATGCCGTCACCGATCAGGAATATCACGTTCTTGATTTCCGGGTCTTTTTTTGTCTTATCCTTTGCCGAAACACGATCCGCTGCGGACCATGATAAACCTCCAAATGCTATTGCTGAAGCCAGTGTGATGGGCAATACCTTTTTACTCCATGTGCGATTCAAATGAATAGCCTCCCTTTAATTTTTTCTATTTAATTAAACTATAGGTGAAGAAGATGAACCCAATGTCAAGGCTATGTAAAAATGCAGCAGGATAATTGTTAAGACAAGGTAAAGGGACATGCCACGGAATTGCATGCCACTTTTATGCGGGTTGTTGGTTGTTCAGGAAAATCACCAGTAGTGGGGCCATTTTACAGGGGTTGATGAGTGAAAAGATTTAGTTAACACGAGCTTGGGTAAGTGATCTTTTTTTATTCGATGTCTTCAAAACAGGGTGACTTGTGAGGAATTTGAAAGTGCTAAAAAAATCAGTGGAGAAAAGAAAATAAAGCACCCTATCACTATCAGGATGCTTAAGAGTCAGACTGTAGACAAATTCTCAGTTCGGGATGAGACCAGCCTACCGTTTTTCTTTTAAAAGATATTCAATTTGGTTGGAAAGGTTGTTCAAGACTCCTGCTTAGAAATGCGGGTCCAAGGGGAATCCCACACGCAAAGGGCACCGAGGGCGGACCTCCCGCGGAAAGCGAGTGCCTGAGTGGAAATCAATTTGGGTTAAAGAAATCCGCTCCCTTTCCGCCCCCCTTTGTCGACAAACTGAAGCTTTCTACCCAAAGGGCTTTTAAACGATTACTTCTCTACAACTAAACATTCCAAAGCACGGGACGCATTCACTCTCGCCAATTCGATTGAATCGGCAGACGACAGGGCGACTGCGACCCTTCTACCTGCCTTTGTAACAGGTTTTCCGAAAAGGCGCACTTGTGTATTAGGTAGAGCCAAAGCCTGTTCAACACCGACTATAGAATATTCCGATAACTCATCCTGCGCTTTTAATGGACGGCTGGCACCTGGACTGATCAGCGTGATTTCCGGGATGGGAAATCCTAGAATCGCCCGAATATGCAGGGCAAACTCCGACAAATTCTGAGTCACTAAAGTCACTAGCCCCGTATCATGCGGACGCGGGGAAACTTCACTGAAATAGACTTTATCCCCTGAAAGGAAAAGCTCAACCCCGAATAATCCGTAGCCCCCAAGTTCATCCGTAATGGCATGCGCAATTCTTTTTGCTTCCATTATTTGTTCTTCTGTCATATCATGCGGCTGCCAGGATTCAATATAATCCCCGCCCTGCTGAATGTGACCGATGGGGGCACAAAACATGGTACCATTTATGGCCCGGACAGTAAGCAGCGTGATTTCCGAATCAAAACGGATAAACTCTTCAATGATCACCCGTCCATTTTGAACCCGGCCGCCTTCCATCGCAATCCTCCAGCAATCCTCCAGGTCACCTTCCGTGCGGCACACACTTTGCCCTTTACCTGAGGAACTCATCAGCGGTTTTACCACATTGGGAAATCCAACTTCCTTGGCAGCTTGGACAAATTCTTCATATGTATCTGCGAATTTGTAGGCTGCGGTCGGAATCTCCAGGGTTTCAGAAGCCAATCTCCTGATTCCTTCACGATCCATAGTCAATTTAGCCGCTCTTGCCGTCGGAATGACATGAAAGCCTTCCTCTTCCAATTTGATTAATTCAGATGTAGCGATGGCTTCGATTTCCGGTACAATTAAATCGGGTTGTTCTTTTTCCACAATTCCCCTTAATTGTTCCGCATCCAGCATATCGATCACATAACTGCGATGAGCGACTTGCATGGCAGGTGCATGTTCATAGCGGTCTACAGCAACGGTCTCCACACCAAGTCGCTGTGCTTCAATTATGACCTCTTTCCCCAATTCACCCGAGCCCAATAATAAAATCTTTTTCGATTTATACATTCAGTCTCTCCTCCTCCATATCCTCAAAATCATTATATACGAACTATAAACGAATAAACATAAATATTTATTCGTATTTTCATTTAAATTGCATCAAAAACAATAAACAAAATTAATTCATTTAAGTTTTTTTAAATACCCACTTGACAAATAGGAATAATAAGTTTTATGCTGGATGAAAGTATATAAGCTGACCAGTTCACTGGAGGCTCCCTATTCAGCATGAGTAGGGAGCCTTTTCGTTTTTATCAATAAGGGAGGAAAAACACTATGCAAAAGGAATCAGTAAGGCCCATTTTCCCTATTTTGAATGAGAAGAAAAATGGCCGCCTTGAGGATATGAAGTACATCAATCTGCCTGACAGATTATTTTTCGAATGGTGCCGGCAGCAATATGACCTGAATAGAGGGGTTTACAATGCAATCGATAATTGGTTCTATCAATATGGCATTGACCATATACTTTACCGAAGGATCAACCTTTTAGCTTTTTTGGAATTTGCTGCACCCCCGGCACAAGAGGCCGGAAAGACAAAGTTCATTAAATTCGGCAGTGGCGGACTAACAAAAAAGTTGCAGGAGTTCATTGCAGATTAACCTGAATTTTATAGGGCCCTTATCAGTAACGCCCATTCTCCGCCTACTGGTAAGGGACACTTATGCGAATGTCGAAATTTGCATTACGATTATTTTTGAAAATGTAAGCGCTTTCTATTATAATGAAATTAGGTTGGATGGCATGCGTGGCCGTCACAGTATCTGGCGTAGGTGGGGCCGATACTAAAGTTAAGGAAGTTAAACTTCTTACCGTAAATGATTAGAATTCCTTTTGGTAAGGGCTGCAATATTACTGGGACATGGAGAATGTCCGTTAATTTCAGGCTTAAAAGCGTGTCAATCATGCAATCGATAAGTAAAGCATGACTTTACTTATTTTTTGCAGCAGCCCTCATCGTTTCAAGTCTAATAGTTTATAAGACTAAAAAGCTCTTCCCCATGGTAACGGAGTTGAGCTTTTTCATTTGGTCAAAATTCACATATATAACCCTGCCAAGAAAATCCCAAGCGACTTCTGATAAATCTCATCGAACTGTGTTATAGGGAGGGGATTCGTTCCTTTGCCCAGCTCCACGGTAAACCCCGGCCTGCGCCAATCCTGAATGAACCAATCCTTATACCCTGCGTAACTATTGGCGGATTTGACAGGCTCATATCCACTGACCCTCGCAAACTCATTGACTATCGTTTCCGACTCGGGGGGTTCCAAACCTTCAAAGCCCCAATAAATGACCTCTCCTTGGGTATGGAACGCAAGGACTTTGCCAAAATCACGTTTTCTTGTCAACTCTGACATTGCAATGGCCTCTGGCTGTGTAAGCGGACCTTCCCCGGGATAATTTGCCGGACCTGGCTCCGTTACATTATTGCGTTCTTTTTCCAGCTCCCATTTGGCGGGAAATTGATCATTCAGATCCACCCCGTTAATATTTGCTTTCCAGCCAGAGAAGTCTTCGCTTCCATTATTCCATTCCACGAGCCGTCGTCTCAATGACTCATCTGCAGGCGGACCTTTTAGAACCAACTCCACTCCGTCCGGATTCACCATTGGGACGATCGACAGCATCGTCTGTTGATAAAAGGGAAACAGAGATAGACCGCGGATGTCAGCCTGATTCGTGATTGCGAGTAAATAATCATTTAAAAAGGTCATGATCACAGGCGTCGTTATCCACTCATTCGCATGAAAGGAACCATTATAGTGAACTCGTTTGTTACCATTTCCAATCAGCACTTCGGGAATATCCCTTTCAAGCACAGAGTCACCGATCGGGGAGGTTTTAATAAATGGATAGATAGTTTTCAAACGTCTTACATCGGTCATCATCGTCTCATAATCATATTCCCGGTTTCCTTGAATTAGCCTCCACGTAATCCTTAATGGCACAGAAATTGTCTGACCAACTTGCAGGGCGTTCGGGTTGAGATTGGGATTAACCAAAAATAGGGCATCCAATGAAAGATGACGTGACCTGGCAATTGCCCATAACGAATCACCTTGTTTAATATTATAACCGGTCGTCGTAAAGCCAGGAATTTTGATTTGTTGGCCAATCATAAGTGCAAGTGGATCGATTCCACTATTGGAATCAATGATAAGTTGGTAATTCACCTTGAATAATTGGCTATAATACCACAAGGAATCATTTTGCCGCACAAAAACGTCCATACTGCACCTCCTCTTAACCAAATGTATGCTGATTCGATTTAATTATTGCCAACGCACCCTCATCGAAAAGTCACTCCTCAAAACGAACCAAATTGGGAGCATCATCCAGAATGCTTTGATATTGCTCAGTATTTCCATACTTACCCTCAGGGTCTAATTCCTGATATCTTTTATATTTCTCCATCCGATCTTCTTCTTTGGCCCAGCCCAGATGCTTTAAGCGAATGTCGGATAACTTGTGAGGCAATTCAAAGACATTTTCTGCAAATCTCCCACAATGCTGCGGCCTATCGTTCCATTTACATTCAAACCCTTCCCGATACCTGACCAGGAACGGCCGGTAATACCGGTGAGCGCACCAGCGTCCATCCTCCCTGTAATGGGTTTCATTCCAAAAGTCATATAACCGGAAGCAATATACGTCCACTTCTTGATCACTTATCAGCTGCCTGACTACCTTTTTGAATCTTTTTTCAAACATCTCATCAGCGTCAAGATTTAAAATCCACTCAGGATTTGACTTCACCGTCTCCGACCATTGCTGTTTACGAAGTTCGATTTCATTGGAGAACTTGGAGACATCATTCCTGATGATACGCACCGGTATCCCCTTCAATGCCTCTAAACAAACCTCTGCGGAATCGTCCGTGCTGCCATCATCAATAATCACAGCTTCATCAATATGATCACGAATTTCCTCTAAAACCTTCTTTAGATAACGGTCACTTTCATTTTTGATGACCATGCTCAGCGTTAATTTGGGACGGGATGCCCCTGGAGCTTCCCGTTTATCCGTCCGCTCAAGGAATTCCATCGCACCGTCCAAGTCTGAATTCCTGTATATATGATAAGCGGGCAAGTGGGTATCAACATGCAAGGAAAAACCTAACGCTGCGGCACGGATGCAAAAATGCCGGTCTTCACCCCAAAATGATAGATTCTCGATCATTTTAAAATTCACACCTGCTTTCAACGCCTTTTGGCTGATGAGTGTACAGGCACCCAGGCCCCCAACTTTATGAACACCAGGTGTTCTCATCTGTCGGATATACGACTGATAACGTGTGGTGATCTCCGAGTCAGCCAACGCTTGACCGCGTGATATCTCCCATTGGGTGTATTCATCGTATAACCATACTTGAGGCCGTTCTTCGGCATCAGGCTGCCATTTTGTCCAAAAAATATTAGAGATGATATCCTTTTTGGCAGAAATAAGCTGCTTGATGGTCAGAGGATATAACAGGAGGTCCGAGTCGATTAAAAATAAATAATCATAGTCTTCCTTAATCGCGTGTTCGATTATTATATTTTTGAAATCAGCGACCTTCCAAACCAGATTTTCATTCCAGTAATGGGTAATGCCATTACACACGTATATATCACTTTGATTGGATGACAATATTTTTACATTGTTCCGCTCCTGACTGAAATCCTCGAGCATTTTGCTTGATCGCTCATCTTCATTGTCATCAACGAAGAAAATGCCAAGCTCCAGTCCCTCCACATCCAACCTTTTAAGTGAGAGCAGGAACTTTTGTAAAATATCTGGTTTCTGGTAAATTGGACTGCCTACTAACACCCGATTCTTTTTACTAGTCATAAATTCCACCCTTTACCGATAATTTAAGTAACTGGCCCCCAATTAATCTGACCGCATGACTTCCTTACAAACATTTATAACTATATATTCTTACCGATCTTGTCGGGTGTCATTTATATAACGGAGCCCTCCATAAAACAAACAAAGCAGGCACCCATTCATGAATGGATGCCTGTCTTCATTTAATAGATTGGGAGTCCCATATTTTACGCTTCTTGCGGTACTGGCAAACCTAAACCTTCGGCTATGCGCGTTCCGTATTCTGGATCGGCTTTGTAAAAATGACCGATTTGACGAATCTTGATTTCTTCCAATTCCACAGGTTTCATTGCGCCCACGATCGTATCAACAAGTCGAGTTTTCTCTTCAGCACTCAGTAGACGGTATAAGTCACCTGCTTGAGTGTAGTGATCATCACTATTATGACCAACTTGTGCAGCTTTCCCAGTCACCTCGAAAGGAGTGACTTTATTTTCCGTTGTTTCGGCAGGGCCGCTAAAACTATTCGGCTCATAATAAACAGATCCCTTGCCATTGTCATCAGCACGCATGAAGCCATCACGTTGATAGTTGTTCGCCTCCACTTTCGGACGGTTCACCGGAAGCTGGTTATGATTCGAGCCCACACGGTAACGGTGTGCATCTCCATATGCGAATAGGCGTCCTTGAAGCATCTTGTCTGGGGAAGCTTCAATTCCCGGTACGAATGTTCCTGGTGAGAACGTGGCTTGCTCTACTTCAGCAAAGTAGTTTTCAGGATTTCTGTTCAATACCATACGGCCAAGCTCAATCAGCGGATAATCTTTTTGAGACCATACCTTCGTCACATCGAATGGATCGAAACGGTATGTATCCGCATCTTCCAGAGGCATGATCTGAACATATAATTTCCATGCAGGGAAGTCCCCTTTTTCAATGGCATTGAAAAGATCTTCCGTATGGTAATCAGGGTTTTCACCTGCTAATTTTGCAGCTAGATCTACATCAAGGTTTTTGATGCCCTGTTCTGTTTTGAAGTGGTATTTCACCCAAACGCCATTTCCTTCAGCATTCACCCATTTAAATGTATGGCTTCCGAAACCATGTGTATGACGAAGTGTAGCAGGAATGCCACGATCGGACATCAGGATCGTCACTTGGTGCAGAGATTCTGGTGAATGTGACCAGAAATCCCAAACAGCCGTAGGGTTTTTCAAATGTGTTCTAGGATCTCTCTTTTGTGTATGGATGAAGTCAGGGAACTTAATCGCATCGCGAATAAAGAATACAGGCGTATTATTACCGACGATATCGTAGTTTCCTTCTTCCGTGTAGAATTTAACAGCAAATCCACGCGGGTCACGGACTGTATCAGCAGAACCCAATTCACCTGCAACTGTGGAGAAACGGATAAAAAGATCTGTCTTCTTGCCCACACCATTGAAAAGTTTAGCTTTCGTGTACTGAGAAAGGTCGTTCGTTACTTCGAAAGTTCCGAAAGCACCGGCACCCTTCGCATGAACTACACGTTCAGGCACACGTTCACGGTTGAAATGGGCTAGTTTTTCCAATAAGTGTACATCTTGAATGAGTACCGGGCCGCGTTCGCCAGCAGTAATCGAGTTTTGATTATCTCCTACTGGAGCTCCCCAGCTTGTAGTAAGGTTTTTCTTATTCGACATAATTGAACCACCTTTTCATTAATATTTATGTATATAATGATAAAGCTTCTCAGAAAAAAATCAATACTTATTTATAATAATTTTAATATAATAATCAATTCATTATTATTCCGTTGATGATATGACCTCGCACAAAACCATAATACGGAAATCATAAATTGCATACACGTTGACGTAACAACTTATAGGCATAATTGAATTCCTAATAATGGTATACGACCCTTATAACCAATATTCCTTCATGACAAGTGATTTTATCATTTCTCCTACCAATGAGATAGTAATCGAGAATGATAACGAATAATGAATACTTTGCGCTACTTTACCTATTTCCTTCTATTTATCTTATAACAAACCGAACTGTTCTCCTGTGACTTTATTCACTTCATCAGGCTTTATTTACATGGCGAATGAAGGAGACATAGAAGCTGAATTTTTCATTGCTTTGTGAACCTTAACTTCAGCAGAACTCTTCATAAACGGACTGAAACAAAAGGCCTTCACCCTTATTTCGCTGGAGAAATTGTAAACATACTGGTTTGTGTTCGTATAGAAAATAAGATACTATTACGTTAAAATGACCGTCCAATAAGAGTAAGGGTGATATATATGAATGAGCGCAAACAACTGGTAGTTAAATATGCACACCAATTATTTATTGAAAAGGGTTATCAAGCCACTTCCATTCAGGATATTTTAGATTATAGCGGCATTTCAAAAGGAACATTTTATAACTATTTTTCTTCTAAAAGCGAATTGCTTAAGGCAGTCTTCCTGACTTCGCAAGAAAAATTACAAAAAGAGCGGAATGAATTGCTGATTGGGCAAAACCTTGCAGATATTGAAATATTCATTAAACAATCCGAATTACAAATGCACTCCAACCAAAGCAATAAAATCTTTTTCTTATATGAAGAAGTAATGATTTCAAATGACACCGAACTTAAGAACTTCATCACGCATGCGAAATTCCAGCATATCCATTGGCTATCAAAACGGTTTCTGGACATTTTCGGTGCTGATAAAAAACCTTATATTTTGGACTGTGCCATTATCTACTCGGGGATGATGCATCAAACGATTCATTTTAATGCCTTGGCTAAAGAGCCCGATTTCAACCCTACTGAAATTATCCGTTATTGTGTCGATAGGATTAAATCGATTTTCGAAGATGTCAGCTCGTCAAAAGCACAGCTTTTGGAACCCGATCTCATCAAGCAATGGCTGCCAGAGTGCTTCCATACACAACAGGATTTTCATACAGCACTCCTGCACTCTGCAAACGACCTAAAAAAGATGATCCTGAGGCTATGCCAAGATGATGAAGCAGAACGGGTCAAAAACTTGAAATTGATTCACTTTATCCAAGAGGAATTATTACAAAACGTTGAACCGCGGATCTTTCTCATCGAAAGTGCCCTGCTTTCCTTAAACACCAACCCGAAATTGAAAAACACATTGGAATTAAGTGAATTCGAAAAGATCATTGCCAACAACTAAATAGAACCTACTGGGTCGCATTTTGCAGACAAATAGGGGTTCTTACGGCGAAAAGGGAGCGGGCTTCTGAAAGACTGGACCTTTTTAAATGAAAAGACTGTCGAACGGTGTTTTTAAAAAGACTTGCTTATCCTTCATGGTTTACTTTTTATATCGGATGAAACCTATATTGGATGGAAGAAATTTGCGACACTCCTGCCGAATAACTGGCTAGCCGAGACCCCACAGGCGCTTGCGCCGATGAGGCTTGGCAGACAGTCGGCGGAAAGGGAGCGGGCTTCTGAAAGACTGGACCTTTTTAAATGAAAAGACTGTCGAACGGTGTTTTAAAACATGACTTGCTTATCCTTCATGGTTTACTTTTTATATCGGATGAAACCTATATTGGATGGAAGAAAGTTGCGACACTCCTGCCGAATAACTGGCTAGCCGAGACCCCACAGGCGCTTGCGCCGATGAGGCTTGGCAGACAGTCGGCGGAAAGGGGGCGGATTTCTGAAATCGAAAGGACCTTTTTTTAGTAAAAAGGTCCTTTCGATTCTGGGGGAATACATATCGTATTCCTCTTTTTTTTGTGACAATTCAGCAAACATATAACTGAAATTCATGAAATTTTAGTATAATGACATATAGAAAGTGTCTTCAGGAGGAGTTATTCATGAACATAATAATGCGTTTTCTTATCAACGGGCTGGTATTGCTCGTTATTGACTGGCTTCTCGACTCCATCACGATTAAATCTTACGGAACAGCCTTGCTGGCGGTTTTTATATTATCGATCATGAACTTGCTGGTTAAACCCATTCTCCTGCTTATCACATTGCCGATCACCATCCTGACGTTCGGGTTATTTTCTTTCATTATCAATGCCTTCACATTCCAAATCACATCCTATGCCGTCAGTGGCTTTGTAATAAATTCTTTTTGGGGAGCTTTAATCGGATCATTGTTATTGAGTTTCATTCAAAGTCTTCTTATAAAACAGAGTAAAAAAAACCGGCAGTAGCATGCTGTTGGTTAAAACTGTAGACAAACTCGACTTCACCGAGTTTGTCTACAGTTTTTTTAGGAACTACATACTGAAACAGTACATTGGATTTCTGAAGGTTTTTCGTATCATTTTCATTTCCATAACAGCCTTCGATATTTCCCGGGCTATTCCCCTAAATTTCGCTAAGCTTCACTAGCCGTTTTCTCTCATTTTTGACAATACTTTTCCCCATGACGTTACATATAATATCGACTTCCGTGGAAATCAGTATCAAACGATTCATGGAATGGTTTCTTACCGGAATGGAATGAATTGGATCCTATAGATGCCTGTTCCTTGTTTTTGGGCCCGCTTTTCCACTGTAAAGAGTCTAAATTTTTAGAAAAATCACATAATTATATTTTGTTTGAATAGCATTCTATTTGTTTTGAAAGATTATAAATACGATGAGAATAGATTGAATCACTTTGTAGTAAGCGTTTTCATTTTTTACTTTACATTCTTCCTATTAAAATATATTATTTAGTTGTAATATTATGTGAAAAATCAATAAATTATATGTATTCTCCTCTACTAGTGATAAAATGCTAGATAGAGAAAATTAAACTCCAACATAGAAAAGGGGAAAATTATGCAAAACTCCAAAGAATCTCAACTGCATAGAGGTTTGGAAGAAAGACATATCGCATTAATGTCTCTTGGCGCAGCCATTGGAGTCGGTTTATTTCTCGGCTCGGCATCTGCGATAAAATTAGCCGGCCCAGCCATCATCATTGCCTACGCCATTGGCGGGCTTATGATCTATCTTATCATGCGTGCACTTGGGGAAATGGCTATTAAAAATCCTGTCGCTGGCTCTTTCAGTCGCTATGCTAGCGAATTTGTCGGTCCTCTTGCCGGATATATAACCGGATGGAATTACTGGTTCGTTTGGATTGCCACCTGTATGGCTGAAATTACGGCAGTCGGAATCTATATGCAATTTTGGTTCCCTGATACCCCGCAATGGGCTTGGGCGTTAGCCGCTCTTGCCATCATGACGACGATTAACTTTCTTGCAGTAAAAGCATATGGTGAATTGGAGTTTTGGTTCGCCTTAGTGAAAATCATTACGATCATCCTTATGATCGTCCTTGGCTTCGGAATGATCATCTTCGGACTGGGGAACGGCGGAATCGCGGTCGGATTCGGCAACCTGGTTGGACATGGAGGGTTTTTCCCTAATGGGATTTCCGGTGTCATCCTCTCTTTCCAAATGGTCATGTTCGCCTATTTGGGAATTGAAATGCTTGGAGTAACCGCAGGTGAAGTTAAAAATCCTGAAAAATCTTTAAAAAGAGCCATCGATACCGTTTTTTATCGGATTTTACTTTTTTACGTTTTAGCTCTGACAGTCATTCTATCGATCACACCATGGGATGAAATGAATGGAGAAAACAGCCCATTCGTTATGATGTTTGATAAAATCGGTATACCAGGTGCAGCAGGAATCATTCAGTTTGTCGTACTGACAGCAGCCCTTTCATCTTGTAACAGCGGGATCTTCAGTACAGGAAGAATGTTATTCAACCTGGCGCAGCAAGGTGAATCACCAAAAAGTTTCGAACGTACTACAAAGTCAGGCGTTCCTGGCGTTGCCATCATCGTTTCGGCTGTCGTGCTTCTTTTCGGTGTTTACCTTAACTACATGGAAGCCGATAAAGTTTTCACATACGTCACAAGTGTCGCTACATTCGGCGCCCTCTGGACATGGGGAACCATACTTGTCACACAGATCATGTCTAGACGGAAATTGAGTCAGGGAGAAAAGCAAGGCTTGTCTTACAAAATGCCGCTTTTCCCATTCACTTCTTATTTCACTTTAGCCTTTTTAGTATTTGTAATGGTCGTACTCGGTTTTTCAGCAGATACAAGAATCGCTCTAATCGTTGGTCCGATTTGGATCTTACTGTTGGTAGCCCTGTATTATGTGACTGGCTTGCATAAACGGAATAGATAAATGTCAGAGGGTGCCCAATCTAATTGGCACCCTCTATTTCTGCCTTTCACCCTTTACCCCTTCTTTTGAACACCCAATGGACCACAGCACCCGCTCCGCCTAAAATAATGAGGATAGGCAAGTTTCCTATTATGAAAACAATGATTCCTGAACCCGCTTTAAGTAATAGATTCGCACTCGTTGCAAGTTGTTTCTTCGTTCTCTCCCATGTATTCAATTCCTTATTATCAATGCCCGGCACAACTATCCGGTCCTGTGATAACGTGATGGTGACCGTCGAATATGAGGTTTGGTTTTCAAGATACTTCATTTGCCCGGTCAACTGTTCTATTTCTTCTTGCACCATGGCAAGATCGGATGATATTTTCAGTAAATCTTCCGTCTTCTCAGCATCCTTCATGAATGCAAGTAACCTTTCCTCTACTGCCCTCTTTGATTTCAATCTTGCTTTTAGATCTACATATTGCTCGGTTACATCCTGCCCTGTCACATTCCTTCCGACCACTTCCGAAGCCTCGCCCTCGCTATCGGCCAGAAAATCCTGAAAACGGGATTCAGGGACCCGAACAGTGATCGTTCCTTCCACCAGTTCTTCATCTTCCCTGTATACATTGGACTCGACTACATATCCGCCATATTCAGCCACCTTATTCTCAATCTTCATTTGTGCTTTTTCAAGGTTCTTCACCTTCAACTCAAGCTGGGCTTGATGGATGACTTTTCTTTCATCCGTCACCCCTTCCTTTTCCGCTGCTTCTTCCTGCACCTTATTCCCGGAAATTGAAGCGTCCATTTTACTGTCCGCCGTTTCATCCTCTGCTTTAGATGCTGAATCTTCTTTTTCATTACTGCTGCATCCAGCAAGTAAAAGTAACAAACAGAACATAAGCATCATTGTTTTACGGTTCATCGGTATTCCCCCTTTTCTTAATAGTACCGACGTATAATCTGGAAGAAAGTTACACTTGGTCATTAAAGGACATGTTTTATTTTCATATGAAAAGGTAAAGGTATAAGAACATCCAAATTATGAAGAAAGAAGTGGATCCATTATGAACTACGGAAAATTCGCTAAAAGTTTATTGGTGCCTGTGGTCGGAGGTTCACTTGTGGGTTTATTCGCCACAAGGAATTCAAAAGAAATTTATGATAAACTCAAGAAGCCTTCATTTGCGCCCCCTTCCTGGACTTTCCCCGTTGCTTGGACAAGCCTTTATACGATTATGGGAATAGCGAAATATCGCATTGCATCCAAAGAAAAAGAATCGAAGTCCGCTGAACGCCTCTATGATACCCAACTAGGGTTGAATTTCTTATGGTCTTTTTTATTCTTCAAATGGGGATTGCGCGGAACGGCCTTTATTGAAATGGCTGCACTGCTGACCCTTATTACTTTAACGGCATTCGAGTTTTATAGAATAGACCGTGCATCCGGTTTAGCGATGATTCCCTATATAGTCTGGGTCACCTTCGCATTGGGATTGAACTTTTCCATTTTCAGAAACAATTAATCACATGAAGAAGCGCCCCTTGTATTAAGGGGCGCTCTATTTTAGAGTTTCACGAGTAAACCCGCTAAACTCACGAGTATACCTCAGTTAATTATTGATATTCGTAATCCTGCCTTCAATTTCAGCTGTGATCTTCCCGCCTTTAAAGGTTTCTTTCACATAGTTAACGAATGCTTCCAGGTCAGCATTTCCAAACACACGCTCTTTTCCTTTCAGGACGGTATAGTTATCACCGCCGCTAGCCATGAAATCATTGACGGCCACCGTATATGTTTCGGTATCCTTGATCGGTGTTCCGTCCGCTTCCTTCAATAAGGTGACACGTTCCGTGACAGGTTTACTGAAATCGGCTGTATAGCTCAGTCCAGAAATTTGCAAGGTTTTCGGAGATCCTTCGACTACCCATTGCTGTTGAAGCAGCGTTTTCACTTCTGCTCCAGTCAGTTCCAGCTTGACCAATACGTTTCCGAACGGCTGGATTTTCGCTAAATCGGAAAAAGTGACTTCCCCCTTTGGAATATCTGCACGAATTCCACCTGGGTTCATGAAGGCAAAATCGGAGTTCAAATCCGCCTTCATCGAATCGGCAATTAAATTCCCAAGGCCCGTTTCCTGTGTATAGGCATTGGTTCTTAAAATTTTCTCATCCGTTGTCCCAAGCGGGGCCTTCAACTCGGGGAACATGTCTAGGTAGTCGTTAATGAATTTCGTCGTCCCGGCATCAGGTGTGATGCCATCTTGCGTAACCGTAACAATCTCAGCTGACCTTTTGACAATATCCTTTGTGTTTGGATCGATTTCCAAATCCACATCTTCAAAAGCCGTTCCATAAGAGTAAGCTTGTACAATCAGTTTATCATCCACATAGTTGTTGACCTTTGCATGATTATCTCCGGCTAAGATCACATCTACTTCATCATCCAAGGCATTAGCAAGATCAGCTACTTCGCCTGTGATGACCCCTTCCTTTTCCGTGCCTGGGTCATGTGAGATCACCACAATCGATTTGACGCCTTTATCCTTCAACTCTTTAACCGCCTTATTTACGGCAGGTGCCTGTTCTATGAATTCCACATTCTTAATGCCATCCGGACTTACTTTTTGGGGTGTGGCATTCGTGACTACACCGATGAATCCAATATCAACCCCGCCGACCTTTTTTATGACGTAAGGGTCCAATATCGGTTTTTTCGTGTCTTTATATACGACATTGGCCACTACATATGGAAAGTTCAATTTATCGAATACCACATCGGATGTTGGCGACTTTCCGCCATTGATTTGAGCCATCAAGATTTCTACCCCTTTGTCGAATTCATGGTTCCCGACAGTTCCGACATCGAATTTCATATGATTCAAAAACTGAAGCGTCGGTTTGTCCTGGATCAAAGAAGAAACGGGTGCACTTGCCCCAACAGCATCCCCTGCCGATAGTAAAAGTGTATTTTCAGGGTTTTCAGCTTTACGCTGCTTCAAGTGCGCAGCTAAATAATCAGCACGCCCTTGCTTGATGCCGCCAAAATCGGAGGTGGTATCAAGCTGGCCGTGAAGATCATTGATCCCGAGCAGTTGCACCTTGACGTTTTCTTTCCCCAAATTGAATTTGTAAATGCCAAAGCCTTTATCATCCTTTTTGCCTGTATAGGAAATCGCGCTGTCTTCATTTAAATATTCCGCACCATTTGGTGATGAGGTGAAGGTAACGTTCACCTTGCCTGAAATCGGGGCGATCGACCAGTTATTATCAGCGGTTGGATTGATTTCACTCTCTTGTGTGATATAATCCATCAAGATCTGGCGATTTTCATCCGCAGAGTCAACTACATATTCGCTGCCCTTGACGCCCGGGAAGTTCCCCCCGCCAGAAGCACGGTAATTATTCGTCACGACGATGAAATCCTGATTCGGGTCCACTGGTTCACCATTATATTTCAAATCTGCAATCCTGCTGGAATCCGATACTTTTATCCCTTTTTCATCATAGCGCGGAGCCTTGGTGACATCGATTTGGTACGTGACACCGTCAATCACATCAAAATTATAGACGGCAAATTTTCCATTAAGCAGCTCCTGTTCCTCGGACTTTGCAGGATCGATTGTATTATATTTCCCGGCAGACATCTCAAGCCACTCTTTAACCACGGACCCTTTGATCTTGATTGCCTTCAAGGTATTATCGTATAAATATAAATCACCTGCGCTGCGAATGGTCAGTCCGCCTTCCTTGATTTCGGTGAATTCCTCGACTCCATTCCGACCCGCTTTGAAAGGGGCTCCTACAGAGAGAATGGGCAAGTCTTTGTATTCAGGGCGGTTGCTTTGGATGTATTTCTCTACATACCATTTCTGTGCGCTCGTCACGACCTGTACAGAAGGATCATCTTGCACAAGGGCGAAATAACTATGAATTGGAGCTGTAGTCGTTCCAATTGGCGTGTTAACATACTTGATCGTTCCTTCGTGATCCTTCTTCACGGCTTTGACGACAGACGCATCTTCAGCTGCTTTTTTTCCTGTTATTTTGTCGTTGATTGCCCGTGTTGATGAAGCGGAATTGATGACTTTCCATTTTCCCTTGATATTTTGGATATCAAGATCGATGATCCCGAGATTACTGCCGCCATATCCTGCTTGAACGGCTGGTACACCATTGATGGTACCCTTTTCATTATCCACGCCTTTAAGGGTTTTTCCTTGGCCATCTTTGAATAGGCTGTCTAAAGAAGCCTCATCTTGTGCCGGAAAGACTTTATGCGTATGGGAGAACGTGATGGCATCGATGCCGGATACCTTGCTTAATGAATAGATGACATCCTCGGTATTCTTGGTATCGCCATTAAACCCGGAATGTGTGAGCGCCACGATGACATCCGCGCCCTTTTTCTTCATTTCAGGTACATATTTATTCGCTGTCGTGACGATTTCCTTTGCAATGACCTTACCGTCAAGATTCGCTTTATCCCAATCCATGATTTGCGGAGGGGCAAATCCAATGTAACCTATTTTCACTGATTTTTCTTTACCATTGATGTCTTTCACTTTCTTCGTGACGATTTTATATGGAGTATATTTATTTTTATCATTCTTTGGATTATTGTCTTTATCTTTTTTATAAACATTTGCATTGACGTAAGGGAAGTTCGCATCGTTGATGGCCTCGTCCAAATAAGATAAACCATAATTGAATTCATGATTTCCGAATGTGGCGACATCATAGTCTAGCAAGTTCATTGCTTTATAGACGGGATGGACTTCACCTTTTTTCAGTGGCGCTATTTTCGCTTTGTACGTACCTAGCGGGGTTCCTTGAATAAGGTCGCCGTTATCCACTAGAACACTATTTTTCACTTCTTTTCGTGCCTGTTTGATTAAAGTTGCCGTGCGGGAAAAGCCGACCGAGTCCGATACGGCATCCTTATAATAATCATAGCTCACCAGATTAGTGTGTATATCCGTCGTTTCCATGATCCTTAGTTCAAATGGTGCATCCGAAACGGAGGCTGCCAGCCTGTTGCCGAAGTTACTAGTATTGCCGTTATACTTGGAGACAACCGATACTTTGACCCAATAACCCGATTTGTACGAATTGAAGTACGCGGAGAACTTTTGGGCCGATTTAATATCCGCCTCAATGGCTGACTGTGAAATGACCTTCGTCCCATTCATCAATTGGAAGACAACGGTTTCATTTCCTTTGTTCCCTTTTTTCGGTGTGACCGTTACAGTCGCTTTTGTGCCTTTTGTGTAATTAACAGTAGGAGCTGTAATGATAAATGGTTCAGTCGTGACAGGTTTCTTATTGGACTCTTTGGCGGATGTCTCCCCTGGTACGGTAAATGGGGCTGCAACCAAACTCACAGCAAGAATCGGGGCAAGCATCTTATTGACATGCATCTTGAACGACATACTTCACAACCCTTCTATTTTTTGTAAAATGCTAGAATAATATATCATGATTTTGTCGAATAAACGCCAAAATTTACCGTAATATTACGAATTTTGAATAAATGGTACTTTTTAACCATTCCCATTTGGAGCCCATAGCTCGTTATACCTTCAATTATGTATATAATCATCATCGAATCCCATTGAATCCTTAGGGAGAAAGTTCCTTTTATTTGGAGGACATAATAAAGTGGGGAAACCACCCTCGTGGCTTCCCCATCAAGCAGTACCTGTCCTATTCAGGCATACAGCTTTTATATATTTATCTAGAGGAGATAGGAGATGCAGTACTAGATTGATAGAAAATAGATAACTGCCAATATAGCATATCTAACCACGTTGGCTTAGCTGATCATTTTCCAGCTTTAAAAATGGAGTTGCAGAAACTGTATATTGCATCACCGGCAATGATACCTGCGGCCATTATCGTCATTTGTTGTTCATATTTACCGTTACTTCTTCTCATAATGATGATTCGTAAGACAATACCTGTCAATACGGCCCATCCCGCAATTGGAGTCAATAAAAGTAGACCAGTAGCAAATAAAATTCCCATTTGCCTTTTTGAACCACCGATTAATTGAAGAATGGCACCTGGGATAGCCCAAATCATTAAGTCTCTTGCAATACCATTCGAAATTCCAGATTCAATAGTTGTTGCATACACAAGGTCAACCGGTGGAATCAGCCCTTGGGAGAAATAGGATTCAAATGACACCACTACGACAATTGCCGCTACGAAAAAACCAACTAAACCGGCATACAGTTGATTCCGACGCCCTTTTCTTTCAAACTCCATATCTTGGCCATTTCCCCGAAGGATATAACCCGTCTTCAAATCATATCCCAAATCAGCAAATGCAACTCCAGTACATGCACTGAATCCCACCAATAATGCCAATGCTTCTGCCGGAAATCCGATTAATATCCCAATGATCAATGTAATGAGTGCTACAGCAAAAGCAGGGAACCAACCTGCGTGCATGGCTGCAATACCAACAATCAATTCATGGGCAAATGCCGCAACCATTGTAAAAAGGACGAAGCCGATTAACATGCCAACTGACATTTGCGTGTATATTCCGCCCAAAACTGCCAGCAGGATCGATATGGCAGTATAAGCAATAAAACCATAGCCAAATGCTTGACCCAACTCTTTGTTAGGTTTAGAGAATTCATCAGCTTGCACTGCCACTTCTTTCTTTTTATTGAAAATCAAAACTATCACTTGAATTAACGCAACAATGCCCGCTCCGATCATAAATCCATGAGGGATATACAATTCATTGATATCTATTCCAAACAACGGAACCGAGTAACCTCTCAATAAAAGCCCTATGCCGAACATCGTTAACGCCCATATATTCCCTATGAATGCAACACCGAACGCCGACATGGGAATTTTCAAAATGGCACCAATTATTCCAATTCCAATTCCGGTAAGTAAATACTTTGCCCGGTTCCCGCCTTCATCTCCAGCTTTAATTGCTTCAGCGGTTGCAATCCCTGGTGGCCAGGCTTGTTTTGCAGGGAATACTTTCGTGTCGAACATTTTATAAAGCAGTAGAGCATCAACAATCATGGCAAGAGTCACACCGATAAACAATGGCATAATTAAATGGTGCATCCCAAGCACATAAGGTATCCCAATTGGTAACATCAAACTGCTGGCAGCTCCGAAAGTTGCTGACGAGATAGAAGTTTGCACCAAGTTCTGGCTATGGATTGACTTGAATTTAAATAAAAATTTCAATGGAATCCGAGCCAGGATCATGGCGAATACAGCTCCAACGATTGAAGTATTTGCGGAAATACCTAAAGAGGTAATAAGTTGGACACCTATCATGGCCCCAATGACGGCCATTAATACAATTACAAAAAAAATCGCAGGATTAAATACGGTCGGATGGTTTTTTCCTGTTTGATTTTTATTCGCCATTTGATATCTCCCCTATTTGCGTATTTATATTAATTGTATAAGTTTCCGAACTTATTAAAGTATTGCTGGATGATATCCGTTTTCTTTCTCAGGATTTCCAAAGTCTCGGCAAACCTATCTTCCGGCATCCTGTAGGAAGGTCCCGCTATCGTCAGTGATCCAATTACTTTGCCTGAGCCATTGAATAGCGGTGTGCCCATCCCAAAGACAGCATCCGAGAACTCCCCTTTCGTAAAACTCCAACCTTGTTCTTTGATGACTTTTAAATCTTCCAACAGTTCCCGTTTGTCGGTCATGGTTTTCTCGGTAAAGACTTTCATACCTTTTTTCGTTATTTCCAATTGTTCTTCCTCAGGAAGAAAAGCCATAATTGTTTTACAAGAAGCCCCCACATAAAGGGGGGTGCGTGTACCCACCATTACATTAAATTTGATTTGCTGCTCATATTCCGCTATTTCAACAGTTACACCATCATCTCCATCTTTTAGCGTTAGGAAAACCGTTTCATTCACGACGTCCGCCAATTCCTTCATGACTGGCTGGATAAATTCCGAGAGTTTCATTTTTTGTTTAATCACACTGGAAAACTCTAAAAATTTCAAACCCAATTCATAGTTTTTTGTACTTTCGTTTTGAATGAGATACCCTTTATTCTCATATGTCTTCAGTATTCGGTGTAAAACGGTATGATTCATCTCCATTTTACGGGCTAAATCTCTTAATCCCCATTCCGGAGTTTCCGCAGTGAAATAGGACAGCACATCCAGTGCATTCTCCAAAGTTTTTAAAGTCATATCTCCATCTCCCTAGCTACTGGCGTATTTCTGTATAGCCGATTATGCTATCGTATTTATCATTTACTATGACCCCGAATTTTTCTTTTGCTTGTTCAACTGTGATATAACCGTTCTTGACATCCCTTAACACAGCCTGTTCATCCCTTTTAGCAGGATCCCCATATCCTCCACCAGTGGCAGTGACCAGTTGGATTGTATCTCCTTTATCCAATTTCAATCTTGACGTGACACCAAAGGGCCCGATGACCTCACCGTTTTCTTTATGGATTTTTATATAGCTTGATGATCCGTTTTCTCCTTTATTCATTCCCCAAGGCTGAAATTGATGTCTTCCAAAACTAACCGTCAGTTCTTGGCCATCACTTAAAGTTTTATACGATCGTATTACACCTGAACCGCCAATATGCTGCCCCGCTCCTTCTCCATCACATCTAAGTCCATAGTTTTCAACTCTCACTCCATACCTGGC
Source organism: Peribacillus simplex (assembly GCF_900156045.1). Lineage (GTDB taxonomy): Bacteria > Bacillota > Bacilli > Bacillales > DSM-1321 > Peribacillus > Peribacillus simplex_D. Next base: position 65,447 of record NZ_FTMX01000003.1, read on the forward strand.
TTCCGCTATTTCAATCGGCATATTGTATGTCTCACCGTTACCCATACAAAATTGTCCTCTTTGACCATCTTGGCTTTCACCTGCTCCCCATCCACCTAAAGTAGGTTCAACAATAAGGAACGGCTCTTTTGTCTCAGGTTTTTTTCCAGACAATAAAAATGAGCAGACAGATAAAAGATGGCCGGAAGTTAAGCGGTCGGGAAGCAATGGAGCTAATGCTTTCCAAATCAGTTCTGCACCGCCGATTCGCGCTTCGAAGTTCATCGATACTGGCGATGGCCTTGTTGCAGAAACAATTGAATGATCATCAGTGATGATTCTCAGTGGTTTGAATAGGCCCTCATTGACATTGAACTTCGGTCTGATGATTGCTAAAAACATGACCCTGACACTGGATAGCAAGCCATAATAAGAACAATTAACGGGGTTCATCACTTGTTGATGGGAGCCTCTGAAATCACAGATGAATTCGTCGTCCGTAATCGTAACCTTCACTTTTATAGGATATGGCCCTCCTTTTGAAGGATCACCCTCGATGAAATCTTGGGCTTCAAAAGTTCCTTTTGGCAGTTCCCCCAACTCTTTCAATGAATATTTTTCCGCCTGTTCAATCAGGTTATCCATCGTGGAGGACACGGTACTTTTTCCATATTTCGTGCAAAGTTCTTTCATTCTTTTTTCACCAGTTCTAAGCGCAGCCACTTGCGCCCACATATCTCCAAGAGATAATTGAGGCAATCTCACATTTGTAGCAATCATTTCTATAATGCCTTCATTCACTTTTCCAGCTTCAAAGAGTTTGATACCAGGCATTTGCAATCCTTCTTGATAAATCTCAGTTGAATTATTGGTAAAGGAACCGGGATCTTTTCCTCCCACTTCTGTCCAATGTCCTTTATTGGCCGAGAAAGCAATAAGCTCACCTTCAAAATATATCGGCATCACAAGACCGACATCCGACAAATGTGATCCCCCGCCTACATATGGATCATTTATGATGATGATGTCTCCTTCTGACAATTTGTTTCCATCATCATATTTATCAAGTATGTGCTGAACCATCGGACTTAGCATGCCGATAAAACTAGTGACACCGTTTCCTTGGCTGATTAAGTTCCCTTTTGCATCGGTCAGGCCACACGCATAATCCAATACTTCGTAAAACATCGGGCTCATAGAAGTTCTTGCCAAAGCGATGAACATCTCTTCACCGATGGACAGCAGTGAATCCTTGATAACTTCTAAAGCAAACGGATTGGCAGTTTTCATCATTATTTCACCCCAGTTTCAATGATTAAATTTCCATAAGCATCAACAGATAATTTTTGCCCTTCCATAACGACAGTGGAAGCGGATTGTTCTTCGACAATTGCCGGCCCGGTCACTTCATGTCCTCTGGCCAATTTTTTCCGTTCGTATACAGGGGTACGACACCATCCGGCCTGATTGAAAAATACATTTCGCTCTTCAATTTTTGCATCCTCCACAGCCGATTCACTTTCTTTCATTTCAGAGATGACGGGTTTGTCCACTATACCGAAACTGGTGAGATGCAAATTAACGATTTCAATTGCACTTTCCGGTAAGTTGAACGAATATACTTGTTCATGCATTTGATGGAATTGATGGATGATGTCCGCTATAGCTTGATCATTCCATTCCCCATTCGGGACAGGAACTTTCACCGTATGCTCTTGGCCGATATACCTTAAATCTGCGAATCGGCTGAATATAATCTTCCCGTCATCCACATTCTCTTTAGCAAATTGTCTTTTGGAATTGAGCTCCATATCTTCCCATTTCAGATTCATTTCCGTTAAATCCAAGGTATTCAGCAATTTTATATAGGTATGGATATAATCATGCCGTAAATCTGTCATCAACATGCCCCAAGCGGAGAAAACTGATGAAGCCAATGGAATGACCACTTTTTTCACTCCAAGGTCTCTGGCAAGTTCTGCCGCATGCATTGGGCCTCCGCCACCGAATGCCAACAATGTAAAATCTTGTGGATCATATCCTTTTCTCACTGATATAAGCTTTAATGCGTTAAGCATATTTGAATTCGCGATATCGATGATTCCGAGAGCCCCTTCTTCAGTGGATGTTTGAAATGGCTTAGCGACATTTTCATCAATTGCCGCTTTTACTTTTTCCATGTCCACCTCGTAATCGAAGTTTTTCCCTGAAAGCCTCCCAACAAACAAATTCGCATCTGTCGTAGTCGGCAGTGTCCCGCCTTGTCCGTATGCCACAGGGCCCGGTAATGAGCCTGCCGATTGGGGCCCCACTTTCAAAGAGCCGATTTCATCAATCCAAGCTATGGAACCGCCGCCATTTCCAATTTCAACAATATCGACGACTGGCACTTTAATCGGGTATCCTGCTGTTTTTTCGGACTTTTCAATGTAATAGTTCGTTGACACTTTCACTTCACCGTCACTGATTAATGAACACTTTGCAGTTGTTCCGCCTATATCAAAAGCGATGATATTCTCTTCACCGATCATTTTCCCTAAAATGGCGGCACCGAAAATCCCAGCTACCGGCCCTGACTCAACCATGTTGATTGGAATGTTTTTCGCATTTTCGAATGTCGTGACACCGCCATTGGATTGCATGATGTATCGGTTCTCTTTGATGTTAAAATCACTTAACTTATTCGATAGATTGTCAATGTATGAATTCGCAGTCGGTTTAACGTATGCATTCAGCACCGTCGTATTCGTCCTTTCATACTCACGCCATTCTTTAGTGATATCACTAGAAACGCTGACAGATACTTCAGGCCACAAATCCTCCACGATTTTAAGCGCTTTCATTTCATGCTCGGGATTCAGGTAAGAATGCAAAAAGCAAATGGCGATTGCTTCAACCTGTTCCTCCTTAAAATACTTTATCGCTTTTTCAATATCGTCTTGAACCAACGAAGTAACGACGTTTCCTTTGTAATCCAACCGTTCTGTCACTTCTAGACGCAAATGCCTTTCCACAAAGGCCTCTGGTTTTTTATATTTAAAGTTGTATAAATCCGGGCGGTTTCCTCGAGCAATTTCCAAGACATCTTTAGTTCCCTTTGTCGTAAGTAATCCTACTTTTACACCTTTTCTTTCGGTTAATGCATTAATCACCACGGTAGATCCATGAATGAACATGTCGATATTCTCTACGCTGACCCCACTTTGTTTAATTACGTCAATTACGCCATTCTCAAACTGGGGCGGAGTTGTGTGTGATTTGGCATATCCAAATTCCCCATTGTCATCCACATATACTAAATCAGTGAACGTTCCACCGATATCTGTTGCAATCCTCATGCAATCTTCCCCCTTTTTGTGGTTCTATAATAGAACCACTGGTTCTTAACTAGAAATATATTAATTTAACAAGTTAGAATTGTCAAACTATTTATTATTCATTCTTTTTTGGCTATTAAAACTTCCCTTGTATCTTCGAAAAAAACCTTATATCAACCTTCCGACTGCCTCTAGCTGTGGGAAAAACCGAACTATCACCCGGACACTATAAAAAGAACTTGATTCAGGCATTATCTAAGGAAAAATAAGAATGGCCTATGCCCGCTTGAGGAAAATTGGCAAGGCAGGTGACCCCAATAGATTTTCTAAGAGAATTTTAAAAAACTCGAAGTTGGATAAGAGAGCGATAGTAATGTAGCATATCCTAAGCTGGTCGGGCTGATAATATGGAAATGCGGTCTGGGCACGCGGGGCGTTTCGCTGAAAAAGGGGAGAACTGAAAAATTCGGCGCCTGACTCCAAAGAACTTGGGGACAGGGCAGCCGAATTGATGGAATTTTATTTATTTCAAATCAAAACGGCAGTCTATCTTTCCTTCTTTTTTTGTAAAGATTTAATGTATGAAACGGCCGAGTCGATTTCCTCTTCAGTGTTAAAATAGTGAGGGGACAGCCTTGCCATTTTATCAATACCATATTGTTGAAGCAGCGCGTTCGCCATGAAGGTGCCGGATTCAATAATGATCTTTTTCTCTTCTAAATAACCTGTAATTCTATCCGGATGAAGTCCCTTTACATTAAATGGAATGATGCCCAGCCGATTTTTGATATCTAGAGGTCCGTAGATGGAGATTCCCTCTATAGTGGAAAATTGATTAACAGCATACTCTGTTAATGCTGCCACTTTTTTAAATATATTTTCCAGACCTATATTTTGAGCATAATCGACGGCTGCGCCCAGCCCAAGTATGGAAGGAACAATCGGGCATCCCGCCTCAACTCTTTTGGCGGTTGATGAATGGTTATAGTCATTCGTTTCAAAATCCCAAGTGGTTCCTCCCCAGCCAATTAAAGTAGGTTCAATGGAATCCACCAACGATTCTCTAATATACAATATCCCTGATCCTTCGGGACCTCTCAGCCATTTCCGTCCACAAGCTGTCAGAAAATCACAATCAAGCTCTTTAACATCAATAGGAACCAATCCTAGGGTTTGAGATGCATTGATAAGAGTTAACGCATCATTTTCTTTTGCGAGTTTACATATTTTTTCTACTTCCTGTAGCGCTCCAGAAGCATTAGGTAAATGGGAAACGGTTATAAGCTTGGTCCGTTTTGTAATTTGCTTTGCTATTAAATCCACATCAATAACACCTGATTTATCAGTCTCGATAATCCTTAAGCTGACCTTTCTTTTATCTCTTAATTTCAGCCAAGGTGTATAATTACTATGAAATTCAATGTCAGCAAGAATTATTTCATCTCCTTCTTCCCACGGAAGTCCATTTGCAACGAAATTAATGCCTTCTGTCCCGTTTTTTACAAAAGCAATTTCCGATGCCTTAGCTCCAATGAAGCTTCCTGCCTTTACTCTTGTTTCATCTATCTTTTGATAAACCTCTTTTCTAAATGCAGGCAAGTATGGACCTAAACTAGCTGTCTTTTGTAAATAATCTATGATCGCATTAACAACTTGTCGAGGTGGGGGAGATGCAGCGGCTGTATTCATATAAATGTAATTCTCGTGAAAAGGATTATCCTTTTGAATCTGTTCAATATCCATACTCGGCATCCCCTCCCTATACAGTAATAAGATCTTTTTGAAGCGACATCAAATTGATAAAGCCATCTTCTGTCATGATAATATTATCCTCTATTCGGACTCCACCTTTACCAGGCACATAAATCCCTGGCTCAACCGTAAAAGCCATTCCGGGCTGTAACCTTAGGTTACTATTCATCATGATATATGGTTCTTCATGGGAATTCAGTCCTAACCCATGTCCTGTACGGTGGGTAAAATACTCTCCATAACCTTTGTTTTGTATAACGGCACGTGCAATTTCATCTACTTCATGTGCTGTCACACCCGGTTTAATAATGTCAATTGCCGCCTGCTGTGCTTCTTTGACAGTTTCATAGATTTCCTTTAATTCATGAGAAACGTCCCCTACCGCTACCGTACGGCAAATATCCCCTACGTACCCGTTGATTATGGACCCGAAATCAATCACAACAAGTTCCCCTGATTCAATTTTCTTGCCGCCAGCACGTCCATGTGGACTGGCTCCTCTATATCCAGAGGCAACGACCGTTCCAAACGGTGTTCCTTCAGAACCTCTTTTTCTCATTTCATACTCCAGCTGTGCTGCCACTTCCACTTCGGTTACTCCAGGCTTAATATATGGGATCGTAGCTTCGAAACTTTCTTCCAGTACTTTCACAGCCTGTTGCATCTGTTCAATTTCTTGTTTATCTTTATAAATTCTCAGAGTATCAATCAATGCACTTATATCTTCAGCTGCTGTCGATAAGGTCTCTGCACCTTTTAACTCCATGATTCTCATTAAGTTGTATTCAACTCCGATTTTCGTAAAAGCACCTGCTGCATTTTTCAATTCATCCAAAGCCCCGCTTGGTCCCTTTTCATCTGTATACCAAAACACATTTTCATCCGTTACTTCCTGAACTTTACTCAACTCCACTTGTGGTGAAATAAAAAACATCTTGGATTCCTGGGTAATAACAACAAGTGTAAGCCGTTCACTTTGTTTAAGCTTCAGCCCCGTAAAATAATGCATATTCGATCCCGGTACAATAACAGCCGCATCTATATTATTTTGCTTTAATAATCGAGTAAGTTTTTTCCTCCGTTGTTCAAACATCGAAATGATACCCCCTATGAATATTTTGATTTTTCAATGTTTTCATTCTATAGCATGTCAACACTAAGTCAAATTAATTTTATTGATCGGCTAAATTTCGCCCCTGCTTGCCCTCCCTCCATAATCACCATTTTTTTAAGGCTGTTTTCACATACTTTGTTGCTATTCACCAAGTAATGCGGTGTGGTTGATTTCCCCTCGCTTTCCGCGGGGCGGGCGGTGAGCCTCCTCTGCGTGAACGCCTGTGGGATTTCACCTGTCCCGTTGCTCCCGCAGGAGTCTCGCACTTGCGCTCCAATCAACCTTAAATCGTTTCGTTTTAAAACAACAATCTTTACGAAAAGTGCCTTTTTTTAAAAAACCTGCTGAATTCCTTTCGAAATAAAAAACTGGTAATGCAGGTTGCATTACCAGTTTTAAAGTTTGAAGCCTATAAAGCCCGATTTATTAAACTGGCTGATACCGGTTCGATGCCCATCTCCCTCGACCAGATGGATAGCTGGCCTATATGGTGAATTTCGTGCGCTATAATATGGCGCAGTATCATGCCTTTTTCGTATGTCCCCTCCATCCAAGATGGCTGTACCATTCCTTGCTCATCTTCAATGGAATGGGAATTCAAATAGTCCATGACCTCAGAATGATAACGAATGGATAAATCTTCCACTTTTTCAATTGTATTATAGGTGTCCAAATCGATCGCTACATCAGGCTTTCCTTGTATCGCCTTGATCCAGCTGCATTCGACATCGATAATATGGGCAAGTGTCCTCAATATATTGCCCATTCCTCCTGTGCGCTGCCGTTTCAGTTCCTCACTCGGTAAGTCCCGGCACCATTTGAACCACTCACTTCGCACCTGCCAGTTATAAATGAATAATGTCAACATCATTCCAGCCCCTAACTCTTTGTCGTCCCTTTGTATTGATAATAATCCTGCCTTTGAATGGTTTTGAATCCACAAGATTCATAGAGTCTTAATGCATGATCATTAGTCGCCTCGACCTCGAGAAAAATATCATATCCCAGCTGGCATTGTTCGGCTACGACCTTTTTCAATGCCTTTCTGCCAAGTCCTTTTCCCTGGTATTTTGGCAAAATGGAAAATCCATAAATCCATGCTTCCCCGCCTGAGTGATCAACACGGATCTTACCGACCGCACGGCCATCCTTTTCAATCATCATGGTTTTCAGAGTATCCTCATATAGGATGCGCTGATAATAATCCTTCGCCTCTTGTTTCGTAAATTGGAAACATTGAATATCCAGCTGAATTTCTGTTTCCTCATCATCTCTCCGTGAAGGACGAATGACTGCATCGCCATAATCGTCAAGCTCCGTTTCGGACCACTTCATTTGAAACTCAGAAAAGGCGAACTTACATGGGAGCTGTTTCAAAAATCCTGTCCCTGAATGGGATTGAGCAGGTGAGTTCAAGAGAATCAACTTATAGTTGCGCTCCGCTGCACTCCTTATAGCCTCTTCCAGAAGCGTGGTAAAAATGCATTGCCTCCGGTAATCAGGATGCACCATCCCGCACATCTCCGCTTTGTTTCCAAAATCGTAAAGACCAATGAAACCAATAAGCTTCGATCCATCATAGTGAAAAAAGTCATTCTTATGCACACCATTTCGACTGCGAAGCGTTTCCCAGTTCAGCTTTAAAGAAAAACCTTCCCGTTCACATTCTTGCTGTAGGATTCGAATATCTTCTAGCTGTTTATCCTTCAAATTCTCCACCCCTTTTCCATATTATCAGTTTATTACCAAAAAATAAGAAAAGCAGCACCCTTTTACTTGGATGCCGCATACTATTCATAAGTTTATTGATGAATGTTGTTTTTTTAAAAGTATTTTCACTTTATTCCATAAAACTAAAATCGTACGAGGGGAGGATTTCCTATCTAATTCCATTGTCGGATGAATTATAGTAGTAAAATGATTCCAAATGACGATTATTTTTTACCTATTTTGTGCTATATTCCAAATAATGGTTTACCATTATTTTACTTGAATGTAAAGGAGGGATTTAACTAAGGCTTGATTTTCAGAGTACCCATTTCTTTATACCCGAATTCCGGACCCTTTTTAGAATAGAATCCGAAATTCGGTGTTTATCACCTGGCACATTACGTCCTGAGGTTATCGTTTTTTCGTTTTATGAGCGGACTTTTTTAAGTTCTCTACGTCCGTTGTCAGTTCTTTTAATTGTTTACCGAAGCGGAAGAGCAAAAACATAGAAACGACGAATGGATAGCCAAATTCGCTAACTAATGAAACCCACATAGTAGCATCCTCAATCATCATCCTCTTCACCCCTTTTCTTGTATCTGATATCTAAAGTGAAACTTGTCAAAAAAAATCAATCTAGCACTATTGATTTATGGAAAAAAGAACGAATGTTCCTATATAATTGATTTATTCCCCTTGTCTATCACTTTATTAATAAAAGGAGGGATAACAATGAACCACTTAACTTCTCATTTTTTTTCTCATTCATTGGAGTTTCTGCAGCAACAGTACTCATCTTTCTTTGCACAGCCGATCATTCATTTATTTTTACAGAACCCAGAGCATTTAAAGATTTTCACTGAAACTCTTGATTCCCCTTCTTCCCACAACATTGATCATCTCAACGAGACTTTCAAAATTTTCTATTACCGGGCTAAAGTATACAAATACATGTGCTCCTTAATTTACTTTTTCTCTGTTGATTTTGATAAAAGGGCACGGAAGCAGCGGGAACGCTATCGAATGGTACTTGATGCGACACCAATGGATACCGGCGGATTGATCGATCGAATCGGCACGTTGGACGTTCAACTTGAAAAGATGGGGGAAACGAACGAACTCGCTTCACACATAAGTGATGAAGAGATGATAAAAGCCTTGAGGACGTTAACTACCAAACAAAACTTGGTGCTGACCATGATCTTTTCCTACGGCCTATCCAACAAGGAAATTGCAGCCTATTTCCATGAGTCGCCGCAAAATATATCAAGTATCCGTAAACAAGCTTTAAAAAAACTTCGAAAGCACTATATGGATGAGGTATATGTTAGAAAGGAGAAAAGCCATTGTGGATAAAAAACTGTCAAAAGAAGAATTGTTGGATCTCATAGACTCTTTGAATCCTAAAATAAAAAAATCGTTAAAAAACACGAACTATCAAGACCGGAATGATCTGGAGCAAGAAATTAAACTCAAGATCATTGAATCATATGAAAAAATCGCAGCAATCGAGGCCCCTAATTTCGAGGAGTTTCTTGCAGAATTCTTTACTAAGCAAAAACAATGAAAAAGTACCAAGTCCAGAGCAAGGATGCTGGGCTTGGTACTTTTTTTCTGGATATCAGTATGATGGTTTCAATGTCAGCTTATCCCCTTTTGGATCGTCCATTGTGGTTTTGTGATAAGTACCTTCTGCCCAATCATCAAGCTGATCGTGGTACCACTTACTTTTTACATTACCTGATTGACCAGGGCCGACTAGGTGATATCCTTGATTCATGTCGGATAGGTCGATGACGAATCTCCAGGAGCCACCGTGATTAACGGTTCCATCATCTAAAAATGCCGCTGCCTGTACGGTGACACTGCTACCGCCTACCGGTATTCCGCCGCCGCTGTTAAATAAATAATTTAACGGGACGACACTCGATAGCGGGTGGTTAAACCTGACCTGATGATAGTCTCCCCATTCCCAATCGGCTATATCGTCACCTTGTGATTCTTCAAGTTCCATTAACGTCATCTGTAACGACTTGGCAAGCACCTGCTCAAGTCCGCCTGCCTCTTCAATCCAAGGGCCCGGCTTACCGTCCAGTGCCCTCCTTAATAGTTCATCAACGGCCGATCGCCTTCCATTAAAGAGGTTAAGGGTTTCCTCCGGTATTTCTTCCGTAAGCAGAACATCCCCTATTTTTTTCATCCAGACATTAAAAATCATCGGTGCCGCTTCATCAACGGAATCAATATGATTCCATTTCTTCAGAATCGTAAGTGCCTGGTCTTCCTGTTCCCCCCATGGACCCTTCAATACATCCACGAATTGAGGAACAAACTCCTTGGCTTGCAAATTCACCTTATCCATCTGCAGGCTTTGCATATCCTCGGCAGTAAGCTTTTTGTTGGCTTTTAAAAACTCCTGTATCCTCATCTGACGGTACGGCTGTGCCCAGTTATTGCTGATGTGGTAAGGATAATCATCCGAGATGACTTTATTATTCGCCGTCGAAATGAAGCCCTCTTCCGGATTCACCGTTTTTGGAAGTTCATCAAAGGGAATAAAGCCTTCCCACTCAAATTCATCCGTCCAGCCAGGTACAGGCAGCATACTATCGCCTTTTTTCCGAATTGGGATTTTCCCATTCGCCTTATAGGCAATGGTCCCATCGGCTGAGGCAAAGACGAAATTCTGTGCCGGCGTTTCGAATTTCAAGAGGGCCTTTTCGAATTCTTTCCAACTTCCCGCTTTATTCATATTCAGTACCGCTTCAAGCTCGGCGGATGGATCAAGTGCCGTCCACCTTAATGCAAGCACGGTATCTTTTCCGCTTTTCCCGGCAAACTCGGAGACCACAGGTCCATGGCGGGTAACCGTCACTTGATAATCAAGTGTTTCACCATCCTTCACCTTGATGGGTTCGTCCAAGATATCAGCTTTTTCCCATTTACCCTTGTAAGAGAATTCTTTCTCGTTTCCCGGGTTTCTCCTCTCGATATACAGATCCTGAACATCCGGGCCGGTATTGGTCACACCCCAAGCGACCTTTTCGTTATGACCTAGTATGATTCCCGGAATCCCGGCAAAAATCACACCGCTCACATTGACTGACGGGGCCTCCAAATGCATTTGATACCAAACGGACGGTGTAGCCAATCCCAGATGGGGATCATCCGCCAATAATGGCTGACCGGAATCCGTTTTCTTGCCTGAAACGACCCAGTTATTGCTGCCGTTGAATTCATAAGGAATAACGGCCCCGGCAAAACTTTTTTCAATATCAAGTTCTTCCTTGCTGATGATATATGGGGCGCTGTTTGGATAATCAGGAAATAAATCATATGCTTTTTCCTTTGGGAACGTTTGCAGCAAATACTGCCTAAACGCCTGATCCTCCCAGTTCCCGCCTAAATCAAAGGCCATATATTTACCGATGGTCAGCGAATCGACGGGTGTCCAAGACTCTGGTTCGTATCCAAGCAGTGTAAACTCCGCCGGCCATTTTCCATTCTCCTTCAATTCATCGATATAAAGATTTACTCCCTCGGCAAACACATCCAAGGCTTCTTTCCCGTCACTTGAATATGCTGCATAAGAGGCTTCAGCCGCCCGCCTCAAGCCAAGTGTGCGGAAATACTTATCATTTTTGACGGTTTTCTCACCAATCACTTCACTCAATCTTCCTGATGCCTGACGCCTGCTTAAATCCATTTGGAATAAGCGGTCCTGTGCTTGAATATACCCTTGGGCTAAATACAAATCATGTTCATTCGCTGCGTTGATATGCGGGACCCCACTTGAATCCCTCACCACCGTAACCGGTTTCAAAAGACCTGGAAGGGATATTTCCCCCTTTGTTTCCGGCAAGGATCTTGAAAGAAATACATTTGCAGCAATCAAAACGGACAGCAAAAGAATAATCAGGATACCAAAACTCCATAGCGCACGCTTTCTCCACTTCCGTTTTGGCTTTTGCTGAGGTATGGCAACTTCCATCGATTCATCTTCCTCTCCCCTTAAAACTCTCTTTCTTTCTATTTTAGATATTCCGCGTTTATCCCCATCTTTCCTACCAACTTCCTTACATTCTCTCTTTTTATTTCCGAAAGATTGGAAAGGCGCAAGGACGGATTTTACTCGCACAAGGACGGAAAGTCGAATCATCCCGCGCATGGCCGAATTACATCCGCGAAATTGCCCCGATAAACATATCAAATACAAAAACACCGATACACTGTATCGATGTGGCAGGTGAAGCTAGCTATTTGCAAGAATGTATTCAATCACTTTATCTGCTTCGTCTGTATAAAAGAGGGCTTTATCAAAGTCATGGGCCGCCTTCGTCTCGGCTTCCATGTATTCAATCGGGGAGAGGAGACCAAAGAGCCTCTTCCATTTATGAGTTTTCTCCAGAAGTTTTCTTTCCCGTTTTATATCCTCTGGTATGAATTCATTAATGATAAAACATGGGTCGGAAAATGAAGGATCCTGAAAACGTCCGTTCAGGGCTCGCAATTTATCCCGATCCCATTCCACCCTTACCAAGTCCGATATGACCGAGACATTTTGGACCGAGTCGAGGATGCGTTTGGACAAAACATCATATTCTTCATCCTCCAACCCTTTATCCGTCATGATTCCAACACAATACCATTTTTCGTTATGATCAGGTTCTTCACTTTTCTTGAAAAACACTCTTCATCCACCTTCCTTACACGCTTTACATGTCCTGTTTAATACAAATCAACATGTCCGCCCACGTCATTTCACTATAACATGGAGAAATGGAGATGGGCGATAAAATATGAATGCTGCAGGAATGTTAGCCTGAAATAAAAAAAAGATACCCTGAAAAAGGATACCTCCATCATTCTGGCTGAACAGCCAGTCCCCTTTGTTTAAACAGATATTCCAGAGCCTGTCTGAACGTTAGAAAGGCTTTTACCCGATTTGCAAAATCAAGTTTGACGATTTCTTTCACGACATCAGGGGTAAAGCCGACAAAAATCGTTTCCGTACCCATCAACGCCAGTGCCCCCACTAATTGATCCAGCAGGGAGAGCATATTGTTTTCCTTCGTAAAGGTAATTCCCGAGAAATCCATGATCAATACTTCCGCATGCAAATCTGCACATTTTTGCAGTACAGTCGATTGCATCGACTCCATTCTCCAATCGTCAATGCGTCCGATCAATGGCAAGAGCAGCACATCCTTTAATACAGTCTGAACAATCGGGGTGGACAGTTCTTCCATGACTTCTTGATTTTCTTTTATCTTCCGCAAAGAATCGTTTGCCATTTTCGCCATTTCTTTATAATGGTTCACGTAACTGATACTCACACAGTGTATGAATTGGTCCAGGATTGCATCTATTATCGAGCTTGCCTTTAGCAAAATTTCAATGGAGTAATAGCGATTGCTTACCTCTTCTTCAATGAAACTCCAGAAAAGATTACGTATCAGCTGAGCTTCCTCAATATTCTTATCCAAAGGAATGCCCATATCCACAATGCGCTTACCTATTTCCATACCCGTTATTTTCATACTTTCCATCGCTTGTGCCTTTCCATGAATCAAGGCATCTGCATGTATTTGAATTAGCTTTGACCGTACCTCTTTACTCGTTTCAAAATCATAGAGCGGTTCCTCTTCTTCAAACAACTCGATATGCTCCACTAAGATATATTTAAATTTTTCAATTTTTTCACCGATCATTCTTAATTCTTCCATATGGACCTCCCATACAGGGCTTTTATCACATTTTATCAAATAATGAATGGTTAATGATATAAAATCCTTCTATTACCAATATGATAATAGACGTTTACCCTTTTCTACATAAGGGTATTATGATATATGACTTGGAGGGATTATCATGAAAAAAGATCAACAAGACTTTGAATCTGAAAACATGAGCGATTTAGTCGAACTCATAAACAGTAAAAATAACAGCCGCAGAATCTTGGATGTACTTCGGCGTAATAAAAAGGATAAAAGCAAAACCAAAGATAAAAAATGAAAAAGCCCAGTCCAAAAAGGTCTGGGTTTTTGAGTGGATAAAAATAAAGAGCTGAGTTGCTTTATTAAGCAAATCCAGCTCTTCCGTCATTAAATATTGATTGCCTCTACCTTTTTCTCCGGATTTCCTTCACATGGTTCCCTTCAGTAGTAATATAGACTGTTTCATCAATTTTGTATGTTAAATAACGGTCACAATCAATTTCCAACGTTTCCCCATTGTTGAATTTCATTGCGCAATTGGATCCCTCTTCGGTTTCCGTCACATCAATGACTTCGTTCGTCTTAAAACCGATTGCCTTGCCATCGGAGAAATGAGGATAGTATTTTTCAACAATCTCCACCTTTTTCAATCTGCCCGGACTTGTTAAGTATACAACGAATAATATAATTAAAACGGCTATTAACCCAATGAGAATTACTGCTTTTCGTTTCACTCTATCTATTACCCTCTTCTCTTATCAATCTATTATTCAATATCCATTTTCACTAGATTATATTCAGGATTCCGGAAAAACATGATAGAAAAGATCATTTTATTTAAACGGTTTTCACCTTTCCAGCCATCATCGCACAAACGGCGGCCAGGATGATCAGAATGGATACAGCCGAGATGACCCCTCCCCAGCCGAACTTCATCAGGAATAAACCGCCTGATGCCCCCACTACACTTGATCCCGCATAGTAAAACAGGAGATATAAAGCCGATGCTTGTGCCTTTTCACTCTTATCAGCCAATCTTCCGACCCAGCTGCTCGCAATTGAATGAGCTCCAAAAAAACCAAATGTAAACAGTGCAAGCCCCATTATTTTAAGCAAAAGCGGATCCAATAAGGTTAAAAGGGCGCCCATCAGCATGATAGCGATTCCGATAAGAAGTACATGCCTCCGACCATATTGATCGGCAAGCTTCCCCATCCATGTTGAACTGAATGTCCCCACAAGATAGATGATGAAAATGAAGCCTATCAATGTTTGTGATAAATGATATGGCGGTCCCATTAAAGGTATGCCGACAAAGTTATAGACGGTAACGAACGAGCCCATTAATAGGAAGGCCATGCCGAATAAGAGTACTAGCCTGCCATTCCTTAAGTTATTGATAAGGGATGTTTTGATTCTCGAAAATGTGGCCCCTACACGGATGGCATGCTGCGAAGGAGGAAGCATCCACCAAAAAGCCAGACTGATGATCAAACTTAAAGCCCCAAGGCTTCCAATCGCTATGTTCCATGAGAAATGGTCGGTCAGCACCCCGACAATCAGCCTGCCTGCCAATCCGCCGATACTCGAACCACTCACATAGATCCCCATCACATAGCCCAGGCTTTTCGGATGGAACTCTTCATTGATATAGGCCATCGCAATTGCCGGGAAACCCGCAAGCACCGCTCCTTGAATCGCCCGTATTGCAATAAGGATGTATAGGTCATCCTGGATGAAACTCACGCATATGGATAACAATGCAGACAGAGTGAGGGCCGTCCCCATTATTTTTTTCCTATCGATATTTTCTGAGAAAAAGGAAACAAGCAATAAACAGATGGCAAGCGTTCCTGTTGCGAATGATAATGTAAGACTTGCCATTGCAGGAGAGACTCCGAATTGCTTTGCGAAAACCGGAATGACCGGTTGGGTACTATACAGATCCGCAAACGTTACAAAGCTACCAAGAAATAAAGCCAAGATTGTTTTCCTGAATGATTTACCAGCAGGCTCGATATAATTCACTTTTGTTCAGACCCTTCACTATTTAACTTTCCCCCTATGTTAATACGAACTTCCCGAGTTGTCTATTTCGCCACTTTTGTCCATAGGGAAAGTTTTATACCAGAAATCCACAAAAAACCCTTCACTGCATGCAGTGAAGGGTTTTTCATTAATATGAACGTTCATCATCCCGTTCACTTTTTTTAAGGAGCCAGTACACTGGCATACCTATGATGAGGATGATCACCGAGTACAAGGCATTTAAAGGTGTAGCGATTAAGGTGCTTACAACAATGTATATTGCTCCAGCAATCGCCACGATGGGGATGAATGGGTAAAACGGCACTTTATAAGTTTTCGCATCCGGATCTTTTTTGCGTAAGATGAAGACCGCGAAGAATGCTAATCCATAAAAACAGAAGACAGAGAATACAGCCATATTGGTAAGTTTGTCAGGGTCTGTTGCAACCATCATGATAATTGCAATGATCACTTGCAATACCGTAGCATTTATTGGCGTTTTAAACTTAGGCGATATTTTCCCGATTTGTTTATGGCCTGGCATCATTTTATCAGTCGCCATCGCCAAGGTAATGCGCGGAAAGGTCAAAAGCTTTCCGTTCAAGCAACCGAAGATTGAAATCGCTATTCCGATTGATATCAATTTCCCGCCCAATTCACCAAATAGAAGCGTTGCCGCAACATTCGCTGCATTCGTACCATGAGCTATGACTCCCTCCGCCCCCAATACATGAAGCATGGCAAGGTTCACAGCCAAGTAAGCGACCATGACCACGACTAATCCCGTTATGATTGCACGCGGCAATGTTTTCTGCGGGTTTTTCATTTCCCCAGCCATGAAGCCGACATTCATCCAGCCATCATACGCCCAGAGCGTAGCCAAAATCGCACCTGCCATACTGATTTTCATTGAACTTTCACTATCGATATTGAATACAGGCATATCACCTTGTGCGATACCGAACACCGCTATGAAAATGATGGGGATCAGTTTAGCAACGGTCGATAAAGTTTGTATGATACCGCCGTATTTTGTCCCCAGAAGATTCATGCCCGCAATAAATACGATCGTAAAAATCCCTATCGCCAAAGTGTAGCCAGAAGCGATATTAAATATTCCGGCGACTAATAACCCGAAGTATAAACTAAGTGCGCCCATGACTGCAGGTCCATATACTAATGTCTGAACCCAGCCGCATAGGAATCCCCATGCTTTTCCGTACACTTCTTCCATATAAACATATAAGCCTCCCGTTTTAGGGATCCGTGTACTCACTTCCGCAATCGTCAACCCGCTTGCAAGGGTGATCAAGCCGCCTATCAGCCAAGCTAATAAGGCCATGGTTGAATTACCGCTTAACTCAAGCACGTCACCAGGTCTCATGAAAATACCAGAACCGATAACTGTACCAACTACAATTGATGTTCCAACCCAAAAGCCAATCGTTTTCTTCAATTGGTCATTTCTCATGATGTCCTCCCCAGGTGTACACATGTACTTTATTTATACTAAAATTATATCATATAAATTATATGAGAATAGTTTATGCAATCATTTGAATATTACAAAAAATACTAAAACACGTTGGTATCACTACGCTCAGGGAGCTTTTTTACTTTTATATTTTTTTTACTAATTATATTTGAAACCGCACCAAAAACCGAATATTTTTTTATTATCAAAAGAATTATCGACAATTAACTCGATAATCACGAATTAAAAACACCAAAAATAAATTAACATTCGTAATTATTTTTCTAGGATTCCGGCTTTTTTTCAGCCAAAAAAAAAGCCACCCCGAATCAACGGGGTGGCTCCTCTCCTATTTCACGCTTCATTTCGTTTTACCAAATAATGAATAGAAGCACAACCGCCAAGACGATCCGGTAAATGGCAAAAGGAGTCAATTTCACTTTATTGATTAAAATCAAGAAAAAGCGGATACAGAATAACGCAAAGATAAATGCACTGATGAAACCTGCAATAAAGAATGGCAGAACTTCAGGCGTGAAGAATTCCCAGTATTTCACGATTTTCAACAGACTGGCACCAGCCATGATCGGCACTGCCATGATGAACGTGAAATCGGAAGCAGCGCGATAGCTCATTCCTAAAAGAACTCCTCCGGAAATGGTTGAACCTGAACGCGAGAATCCCGGCCACAGTGACAAACATTGAATTAACCCTACACCAAAAGCTTGTTTATAAGTGATTTGGTCAACCGTTTCTGCTGTCAGCTTTGGACGAAATTTATCCGCAGCAATCATCAAAAACGCACCAAGGAACAATCCGACGATAACCGTCTTCATCGTAAATAAATGTTCGTCAATGTAATCTTCGAATAATAGACCTAAAACGCCTGCCGGCAGCAATCCGACAAAGATCTGCAATAGGTTAAGCTTCGGGCCGCTCGCAACGGATGTGCCCTTCAGCTTCCTTAAACCAAGCAAGTCCATGAACCGTCCCCAGAAGAGCACGACAACGGCGAGTATCGAACCAAGCTGGATGACCACCTTAAAAGCATTGGCCACTTCACTCCCGAAAAGCTCAGTTGATTTCAGCCATAGATCATCAACGATGATCATATGCCCAGTAGACGATACAGGAGCAAATTCAGTTAATCCTTCTACAAGACCAAGGATAACCGCAACAAAAATTTCCCACATATTCATTTTATTCACCTCATATTTCGAACACCTATTTATGGAAATACCATATGTATTTTACTCGTTGTTTAAAATATTGTCTATTAAACATTGCTGAAACAATTCAGTGATACATGTATGATAGGGTTCAAGATAAAGTTTAAAGGGGATGTGATGATTTTGCAAAACATACTTATTTTCGCCCATAGGGGATCCAAGGGGACGCATCCTGAAAATACCATGGCCGCATTTCAAAAGGCGGCAGAAATCGGGGCCGACGGGATCGAGTTCGATGTCCATCTCAGTTCTGATGGGGAATTGGTCATCATTCATGACGAAACACTTGATCGAACGACCACCCTTACTGGTTATGTAAAAGAGCATTCGGCACAAAGGCTGAAAACGGCTGATGCCGGGAGCAAGTTTTCCAAGGAATTCCTTGGGGAGCGGATTCCTTTTTTAATCGACGTTTTCGACTGGGCTAAGGGAAATGCTTTATGGATGAATATCGAAATCAAAACGGATAAACTCGCTTACGAAGGAATCGAACAGAAGATCATTGATCTAATTCGTCAATATCAAATGGAAAAGCGGGTGATCCTCTCTTCCTTCAACCATCAATCCATTGAAAAAGTGAAGATGCTTGCCCCAGACCTTGAACGTGCATTACTGTTCGAGGGGGTTCCTGAAAACTACGAAGAGATCTTACGTGATAAAAAAGAAGCGGGTTTTCATCCGGATAAAAACAGCCTGACCCCGGAAGTTAATGAAAAAGCGAAAAAACTTGGATATAAAATCCGGCCTTGGGTCGCCAATGATGAAGCCGACATCGTCAAGCTGGCAGAGTTGGGAGTCGACGTCATCATGACCGATTTCCCTGAAAAGGCAATCAAGATTTTAAAGGCATGGCAGTCACATGCCTGAACAATGCGAAAGAGAAGGAGCGATGCTCCTTCTCTTTCAAATCCATATTTATTCAATTAATTAACGAGAAAAGTTTGAACCGCCTAATTGTTGTTCAGCCATTTGAACCAAACGTTTTGTGATTTCCCCACCAACAGATCCGTTAGCGCGAGAAGTAGTGTCAGCACCTAGGTTTACACCAAATTCACTAGCGATTTCATTCTTCATTTGTTGTAGGGCTTGCTCTGCACCAGCTACTACTAGTTGATTGCTGTTATTGTTGTTTGCCATGTGTTTTCACCTCCTACTAATATTAATTAGCATTTTAAGCTTAAATTATTATTGCCAATTTATTGAATTTTTTTGTTTGCGATCCTCTTAATCCTAAGCTCTTTATCATGAATTTCTTTTTATGCTCATAAACTGTTAGGAAACTTTCAGTAGGAGGGAAAAGAATTGCAAATACATGTGGTTAGGCCAGGCCAGACGTTATATGGCATCGCCCAGACATACAGCGTAACCGTTGACAGGCTCGTCGAATCAAATAAGATCCCTAACCCAAATAATCTTGTTTCGGGGCAGGCCCTTGTCATTCCAATCGTCGGCAGTTATTATTTCGTTCAACCGGGTGATAGTTTATATTCGATATCTCAAAGAGTTGATGTCCCTGTTCAAGAATTGGCAAGAATAAATGGCATTTCCGAAAATCAAATCCTATCCGTTGGATACCGGCTCTATATTCCGGCACGAAAGAAAAGGACCGCCGAATTCAACGGTTATGTCGAGCCGCGGGGTACATCGGTTGCACCGGCCCTTGAAACGGCCGCCAGGGAAGCTGGGCCCTATTTAACCTATTTAGCCCCTTTCAGCTTCCAGGCGCTTCGTGACGGCTCTTTAAAAGAGCCTTTGCTCAATGATTTCCCTGCCATCGCCAGAGAAAATAAAAATGTCCTGATGATGGTCATCACGAATCAGGAAAATGACCAATTCAGCGATGAGCTTGGGCGAATCATTTTAACGAATACTTCCGTTCAAAATAAGTTCCTGAACAATATCGTTACAACGGCAAAGAAATATGGATTCCGGGATATTCACTTTGACTTTGAGTTTTTAAGGCCGGCCGATAAAGAAGCGTATAATCAATTTCTCCGAAAAGCCAAGGAACGATTCAAGAAAGAAGGATGGTTCATTTCCACGGCACTTGCCCCTAAAACAAGTGCAGAGCAAAAAGGCCGTTGGTATGAGGCACATGACTATAAAGCACATGGTGAAATCGTCGACTTCGTTATCATCATGACTTATGAATGGGGATATAGCGGAGGACCGGCAATGGCTGTGTCACCTATCGGACCTGTTCGGGAAGTTCTCGAATATGCCGTCACCGATATTCCCTCCAACAAGATCCTGATGGGGCAGAATCTATATGGCTATGATTGGACTCTGCCTTTTGTACAGGGATCCACTGCCAGGGCCGTGAGTCCGCAGCAGGCTATCCAGATTGCGGCGGCCAATAATGTGGCCATCGAGTATGATGAAACTGCCCAGGCCCCGCACTTCAACTATACTGTAGAGGATAGGCAGCATGAAGTGTGGTTTGAAGATGCCAGATCCATTCAGGCAAAATTCGATTTAATCAAAGAACTGAATCTAAGGGGAATGAGTTATTGGAAGCTCGGCTTAGCCTTCCCTCAAAACTGGCTGCTCATCAGCGATAACTTTAACGTACGGAGAAGGGTCTAAAAAAAGATGAAGGAATACCTAAAGGCAAACGGGCATATAATCAATCATCGAGCATGAAGTCCAGTTCAGGATACGTGACTCAACCATAAAAGCCTTCCGACATCATCCGGAAGGCTTTTATCATTTACCCGAAACTTTCCAATATTCATCATTCAAAGTTTGTCTGGCCGCACCCTTATGAGCCAAGCCTTTTTTGACCATACTAAAAGGAACAGCTTAAGGGATGTGAAAAACATGATTCGAATCGGTCCATACACCAGCATCGTTCCCAGATTTCCGCGTTTCATCAGATTGCTTTCCACCATCGCATTATTTTTACTTTCATTCGGGGTCTTGATACACTTTGTGGAGCCGGAGAGATTCCCTACGTTACTTGATGGCATCTGGTGGGCAATCGTGACTATGTCAACGGTGGGTTACGGAGATTTCACTCCCGTGACAAGTCTTGGAAAAGTCATTGGAATTGTCCTCATTTTGTCGGGCGCCGGCCTGATTACCTCTTATTTTGCGTACATTGCAAAGATTTCCATTTCCAATGAACAGCAATTTCTATCAGGAAAGAAAGTATTCGTCGGCGGCGGTCATATCATCATTGTGGGCTGGAATGGCCGTTCCCAGAGAATCATCGAAAACAT
This sequence comes from Peribacillus simplex, assembly GCF_900156045.1. Taxonomy (GTDB): domain Bacteria; phylum Bacillota; class Bacilli; order Bacillales; family DSM-1321; genus Peribacillus; species Peribacillus simplex_D. Next base: position 86,988 of record NZ_FTMX01000003.1, read on the forward strand.
TCATGATCGTAAACATCATCAACCCATTGTCCTTATAGATGATACGCTGCAAAAGCACCCGCTTCCAAGAACGAATATCCACTTTATCCAAGGAAAGGCTACATTGGATTCCGTTTTGCAGAAGGCAAATGTAAAACAAGCCATACGCGTCCTGATCACGGCTGACCTTAAGCAAGACGAGCTGCAAACGGATATGTTCTCGATATTAACATTACTGGCAGTCAAAGGGCTGAATCCTCATGTATATTGTCTTGTGGAAATATTAACGCAGGAACAAAAGGAAAATGCTTTACGGGCAGGGGCGGACGGTATCGTGGAAACGAATAAATTTGCGAGTGAATATATGCAGGATTGCTTATCGAAGGGGATCCTTGCGGAAGCCGAAGAGCAAAATGAACGGGATGGATTGAACATCAAGCAGCTGCCCATCCAGGATGACTGGGTTGAATTGACGTTTAAACAGTTGAAAGTTAAGCTATTCGATCAAGACATTTTATTGGTCGGCATCATTTCAGGAGGCAAGAAATTAATCAAGCCCCCTGGAAATGTAATCATACATCGTGATGACACCTTGCTAATCATTGAAGATTAATGTAATAAAAGCTTTTCCAAATCACGGACAAGCGCTTTTCCTAATGAGATATAGTTTTCTGGAAATTCGGCATCCGGATCTTCAGGCTCGGCAAACTGATTGAAGGAAGCGGAGAGGTTTCCGATATTTCCTTCATCATCCATCCCGTCCTCATACTTATGAGATAACAAAAACGGTTGTAATAGTTCGACCATTACCCCATCCTTATCGAGTGAACCATCAACAGCCTTGAAAGGGACTCGCAAGAATTGGTAGCCATCACTGTCATCAATCTTATAATCAAAAGACCCGTGGTCATAATCCCATCCCCCGCCTATCACATATCCTTCCGGTTTTAACTTCGTCTCCAGATCGAACAAACCGAACGTTTTCCCTTCCAACTGAGAAGAAATTTTAATCATTGTATAAAACCTCTTTCGCTAATTTTCTATTAGCTTAACCAAAGTGCCTTAAAAAAAACCCGGAATGCCTCTATTGTTCTCTCGATTGGCGTAAGGCCGGCTTCCAAGCCATGCTTTTGTGAAGTTTCCCTCTCTTCGTCGCTTCCTTGATGGCACTGCCTTAGCTTTCAACAAAAAAAGGCATCAAGCAGGATGTTATTCCGGCTTGATGCCTTTTTTATTATAAGCGCTGTTCGAGCTCCGCTTTTTTCTTTTCATAACCCGGCTTTCCTAAAAGGGCAAACATGTTCACCTTATAGGCTTCCACTCCAGGCTGATCAAATGGATTTACACCCAGTAAGTATCCGCTCATTGCACAAGCTTTCTCGAAGAAATATACAAGGTAGCCAAAAGTATAAGCATCGAGCTGGGGAACCGTTACGATCAGGTTGGGAACGCCACCGTCCGTATGGGCTAACAGCGTACCCTCAAATGCTTTATCATTCACGAATTGCACCGTTTTGCCTGATAGGTAATTCAGGCCATCCAAGTCATTGGCCGCTTCTTCAATCAAGATTTCATGACGGGCCTTTTCCACTTTGATGACTGTTTCAAAAAGATCACGCCGTCCTTCCTGAACATACTGCCCCAATGAATGAAGGTCAGTCGAGAAGTTAGCCGATGAAGGGAATATCCCTTTTTGATCCTTTCCTTCACTTTCCCCAAATAATTGTTTCCACCACTCAGAGAAATATTGAAGTCCAGGCTCATAGTTTATCAGCATTTCAATCGTTTTCCCTTTATTGTATAGGATATTCCGAACCGCAGCATATTGGTATGCCTGATTCTCGCCTAACTCGGAAGAACTGAAGTCCACCCTGGCGCGCTCGGCTCCCTCCATGATTTGATCGATATCCGCCCCGCTGACCGCAATCGGAAGCAGCCCTACAGCCGTTAAGACCGAGTAACGTCCGCCAACATCATCAGGAATGACGAAAGTTTGGAAGCCTTCCTCAGTCGCTACCGTTTTTAATGCACCCTTCTCTTTATCAGTGGTGGCATAAATGCGGCCCTTAGCTTCTTCAACGCCGTATTTTTGTTCCAACAGCTTCCGGAAAATCCTGAAAGCCAGTGCAGGCTCCGTGGTCGTACCGGATTTAGAGATGACATTAATCGAGAAATCCCTATTTTCCAATAGGTCCATCAAGTCCTGCATATATGTAGAGCTTATATTATTACCCACAAATAAAATTTGCGGTGCATTTCTTTTATCCGAAGGTAAAATGTTATAAAAACTATGTTGAAGCATCTCAACTGCTGCCCGCGCTCCCAGATATGATCCACCGATTCCGATAACCAGCAGCACTTCTGAATCTTCTTTTATTTTGGCGGCCGCTTTTTTGATTCTTGAGAACTCTTCTTTATCATAATTGGCGGGTAAATCAAGCCAGCCAAGATATTCATTGCCTGCCCCTGTCTGCTCATGCAGAGAATGGTGTGCCACTTTTACAGCATCCTGTAAATAGGTAATTTCATGCTCCCCGAAAAACGGCAGGGCTTTTGAATAATCAAAACGAATATGGGCCATTCAAATTCCTCCTTGAATTCTTAGTTTCCCTTTCACTTTATCTGATGTAATTCTCATAATCAAGAAATCGATCAAGTAAATAATGAATTATGCATATAAAGTAATCTCCCACCTGACAAGGCGGGAGAAAGGATCATATCACTTGTTTATAATGATGCCCGTAAAATGGCAAGGACATCTTCACGGTTCAGGACTTTGAATCTTCCAAATTCCCCTCTGCTCATCGCTTTATCAGCCATGACTTCCAATTGTGAGTCATCGATGCCATAATCCGAAAGATTGGTCGGCGCCCCTAAGCTGCTCCAAAATGACCTAAGTCTTTCAATGCCTTCAAGGGCCGCTTCCTCATCTGTCTTACCTTCAGGATCTACATGGAATACACGGACTGCCACTTGTTTAAAGCGTGCGACATTTTCATGCAGCACATGCTTCATCCAATTTGGGAATAAGATGGCCAATCCTCCTGCATGCGGGATGTCATAAACAGCTGAAACGGCATGTTCAATGTTATGCGTTGCCCAATCACCGCTGTAACCGACCCCAAGCGACCCATTCAAGGCCAGGTTTCCGGCATACAGGATAGTAGCCCGGTGCTCATAATTCCCCAGGTCTTCCAATAGTTTAGGTGCCGTTTCAATCACCGTCGATAACAGCGATTCACAAAAACGGTCCTGAAGCGGCGCATGCGTTTCCGGATGGAAATAAGTTTCGAACACATGTGACATCATATCGACCATTCCGTATACCGTTTGGTCTTTTGGTACTGAAAAAGTATTTTCAGGATCCAAAATGGAGAATTGCGGAAATACCAATGGACTTCCCCATCCATATTTCTCTTTCGTTTCCCAGTTTGTTATGACAGATCCGGAATTCGCCTCAGAGCCGGTTGCAGCTAAAGTCAGCACCGTTCCGAATGGAAGCGCCTCTTCGACTGGTGCCTTCTTAATGACAAGATCCCATGGATCCCCCTCATATTTAGCACCCGCAACGATGGCCTTTGTAGCGTCGATGACGCTTCCTCCCCCAACAGCAAGGACAAAGTCGATACCGTGTTCTTTACAAAGATCAACACCTTTTCGGACTGTCGAGATGCGTGGATTCGGTTCAACTCCGGAAAGTTCGTGCACTTCTGCATCGATCACCTTCAAGGTATTGACCACTTTTTCATATAAGCCATTTTTCTTTATGCTTCCTCCACCATATACAAGTAAAACTTTATCACCATACGCAGGAATTTCAGTTTTTAGGCTTTCAAGCTGACCTTTCCCGAAAATGACTTTAGTAGGATTTTTATATGTGAAATTCTCCAATGGTATCTCTCCTTTAATGCCACATTGACTCCGTTTTTGAATTATCGACAGAGCCAAGTGCTAGTTTTTCTTTTATTCATTATGACCAATGTTCCATTTAAATACAAAATATCCGCCCGGAACTTTTGAGTGGATGTATATTAACGTGATGAAAAAGCATGATAAGTAAAGAACTGATTTTTTCAAAAAAGGAGGCTGTACAATGAGTGGAATACAAAGAACTGCACTTGTTCTTACAATAATTGGGGCAATCAACTGGGGATTAATAGGTTTTTTCCAATTTGACTTGGTCGCTTCGATTTTCGGAGGGCAAGATGCTGGAATGGCCCGTATCGTTTATGGATTGGTTGGAATTGCCGGTCTCATTAATCTTGGTCTTCTCTTTAAACCAAGCCCTGAAATTTCCAGAGAGCCTGAAACTAAACCGACTCGTTGATGTCATCGACATTGTTTATGTTTTATATAATAAAGCCGGACCATGGATAAACACATGACCCGGCTTTATTTCATTCATATGCCCAACTGCCGTCCATGAAATGGACAAAAAAAACCGGCTGATCGAAGGATCTGCCGGTTCCCAAAATTATTTTTTGATTAAGTCTTCGCGTTGAGATTGTTCGATCCACTCTTGAAGTTTGTCTTTCAATGTGTTGAAACCTTCAGTAGATTCGATGTGAGATGTCGCTTTAACAGAAGCTTGGCGTTTTTTCGGAGCTTTTTTCGGAGCTTCAGTACGCTCAGGAGCTTCTTCTGTAGCGCGGATCGATAAGCCGATTTTTCCAGCAGCTGAATCGATGGAAAGCACTTTAACTTTCACTTCATCGCCCACTTTTAAATGTTCGTTGATATCTTTAACGAATCCGTGAGTAATTTCAGAAATATGAACTAAACCTTGAGTTGAATCATCTAGAGCAACAAATGCACCGTATGGTTGAATACCAGTTACTTTACCAGCAACTACCGCACCAATTTCGAATTTTTCAGACATGGTAACACTCCTATTTTATATATATTTTTTCGTCTTTTCACGCAATAAAAAATTATATCACATAGTTGGAAAATAATCAAAGTTAAGTATACCATACTTTTTGGGATTTTACTCATTAAAAATGTTTGTTTTTTGGAAATAATAAATATTATAAGTTCTTTATTTATAACTTATCCTAAAAATTTGCAAATAACCTCTATTCCCCTTAAAATATTCACTCATTTTTCTAAAGAGTGCAATAGTGTAAAACTATCCAATTCCCCATAATCATAGTAAGATGAGAAAATGTTTTACAAAAAGTAATATACAGCTAGATATTCTTTACATCTAAAGGAGTTTTTCCATCATGTCAAAACAAGATCAATGGACTTCAAAACTTGGGTTCATCCTGGCAGCCGCGGGATCCGCTATTGGATTGGGCGCCATCTGGAAGCTCCCATATATGACTGGGGCAAATGGCGGAGGGGTATTCTTCCTTCTCTTCGTTTTATTTACAGTACTTATCGGTGCGCCTATATTAATAGCGGAATTCACGATTGGCCGCAATGCCCAGAAAGATGCCATTAGCGCATATAAACATATCGCCCCTGGAAAGCCTTGGGCGTTGATTGGATATGGCGGTGTCGTCGCTTCAATCATTCTTCTTTCCTTCTTCAGTGTTGTTGGAGGCTGGATCATCTCCTATTTAGCAAGAAGCTTTACAGGTTCTCTCTCAAACTTGACGCAAGAAGAATATGGTAACTTCTTCAATACGATAATCAGTAATCAATATGAAACGGTTATCGCTCAGTTATTATTCATGGTCTTTACCATTTGGGTCGTGCAAGGCGGCGTTTCCAAGGGAATTGAAAAGGCTAATAAATATATGATGCCTTCCTTGTTCATACTTTTCATCATTCTTCTTATCCGTTCCTTGACTCTGGATGGAGCGATGGAAGGTGTTAAATTCTTCTTGAAGCCGGACTTTTCCGCATTAACAGGGGAAACGATCCTATTGGCACTTGGCCAATCCTTCTTTGCACTAAGTGTCGGTGTTTCCGTGATGGTAACCTACGCATCCTATTTAAGTAAAAAAGAAGATATTACAAAATCGGCCTTTTCGGTAGTTGGACTGAATATCTTCATTTCCTTGCTGGCAGGTTTGGTCATCTTCCCGGCTGTTTTCGCACTGGGTTTCAGCCCTTCAAGCGGGCCTGGACTGGTTTTTGTCGTGTTGCCTGCCGTATTCAATGAAATGGCGCTTGGCGGGATCTTCATGTTCATTTTCTTCATATTATTATTATTTGCCACCCTTACGACGGCATTCTCCATTCTCGAAATCACCGTTGCAGCCATGATCAAGGGTGATGCTGCAAAGCGGAAGAAGGCTTCTTGGATAGCTGGTATCACCGTTTTCCTGATTGGGATTCCTAGCGCATTATCATTTGGAGTGCTTTCGGATGTGAAGATTTTCAATTTATCCATATTCGATTTCGCCGATTATCTGACAAGCAATATCGCGCTGCCAGTCGGTGCCTTGTTCATATCCCTTTTCATCGGTTATCAAATGAAAAGGATCGAGGTACAAAAGGAGTTCGAATCTGGCGCAGATTCCGGCCGATCACTTTTTAAACTTTGGTATTTCCTGATTCGCTACATCGTGCCGATCATGATCATACTCGTATTCCTTAAGTCCACTAATCTCATTTAACATCTTACGTGCCGTTTCGATATTTCTCGATACGGCATTTTTTTCACAAAACCTACATATTCCGTGACTTACCTTAAGTAATAATATGGTAAAATAATGACATAAAGAAAATATATTTCCTGAAAAAGGAGTGTCTGACTATGTCAAATATCGCGAAGAATATCCGGCAATACCGAGAGAATCATAACCTCACTCAACAGGAACTGGCTTTGAAATTACGAATCGGTACGAAGAAGCTAGAAAAGTATGAATCGGGTGTATCAGTTCCTGATACTCAAACCATCCTACGGCTTTCCACCGTTCTTGACATTCCCGCTTCAGAATTCCTGAAGGATGCCCAAGCTGGGAACGCTGCCGGTATCGACGAGGACATAAAAAAACTGATTGAAGAAATCGGAACAAAAAAAGCGGAGCTCATTCTAAGAACAGCCAAGGACTTTAGCGAAGACCAAATTCTGAATGTTATGCATACTTTATATAATACACAAGCTTAATTCAAAAAAAGGTCGTAGTATGTGTATTTTTTTTCAGGGTACTGGATATACTATGATTAACACTTTCTATGTTAATCCATTAGATTAACTCTTTTTTCTAATTCCCCCTATGGAAAGGGATCCGGCTGCTTGGAACGGCCGGATCCCTATTTTTTTGCTTTTATTTGCAATGGTTCTTCATGAAACGTTCCATCCTTCTAAGCGCTTCTTGAAGCTGTTCCATGGAGGATGCATAGGAACAGCGGATATGACCTTCACCGCTTTCCCCGAACACATCACCCGGCACAACGGCTACAAGTTCTTCCGTCAGAAGTTTTTCAGCAAATTCCATTGAAGTCATCCCCGTTTTCTCGATTGAAGGGAATGCATAAAAAGCCCCGCCAGGATTATGGCAATCCAGTCCAATCTCGTTAAATGATTTCACGATATAATTTCGCCTTCTCCGATAACTGCGACGCATTTCCTCCACATCCTGCATTCCGTGCTTTAAAGCTTCCAATGCAGCATGCTGCGCAACGGTCGGCGCACACATCATCGCATATTGATGAAGCTTAAGCATCGCCTCGGAAATTTCCTTAGGTGCACAAACGAACCCAAGACGCCATCCAGTCATCGCAAACCCTTTCGAAAACCCATTGATGACGATTGTCCGCTCAAGCATGCCGTCAATGGCAGCAAAAGAAGTGAATGTCTCATCATAAGCAAGTTCTGCATATATTTCATCGGAAATCACCAGTAAGTCATGCTTTTTAACGATGTCAGCAAGCATCACTAATTCTTCCTGCCCAAGCTGGGTTCCCGTCGGGTTATTCGGTGAACAGATTAAAACGGCCTTCGTTTTAGGCGTGATCGCCGCCTCGAGTTGTTGGGGAGTCAACTTAAAGTCATCTTCCTTGGATGTTTGGACCGTGACCGGTATTCCCCCTGCCATGGTCACAAGCGGTGCATAGGCGACGAAACAAGGTTCGACGACAATGACTTCTTCACCCGGATTCAAGATGGTCCTCAGGGCAATATCGAGGGCTTGGCTCGCTCCGACCGTGACAATGATTTGATCCTCCGGTCTATACGAAACATGGAACTGCTTCTCCATATACCCGCTGATTTCCGACCTTAATTCATATAATCCGGCATTGGCGGTATAAGAGGTATACCCTTCCTCCAAGGAGTTGATCGCCGCTTCCCTTACTGCCCAAGATGTAACGAAATCCGGTTCACCCACACCAAGGGAGACGACCCCTTCCAAATTGGCTGCCAAGTCGAAAAAGCGGCGGATGCCTGATGGCTTAAGCTCTGCAATCGTTTTTGAAACATAACTCGTTTTAATCATGGTGACACCACTATCCTTTTATCTTCTTCAGTTTGTTCGAAAATTGTGCCATCATGCTTGTATTTTTTCATAATGAAGTGAGTCGTCGTAGAAATGACGGAATCCAGTGTAGAAAGTTTCTCCGAAACAAAGCTTGCCACTTCGTTCATCGAACGTCCTTCGACAATGACCGAAAGATCATAAGCCCCAGACATTAAATAAACGGACTGGACTTCTTTGAATTTGTAAATCCTTTTTGCGACCTCATCGAAACCGACGCCGCGTTTTGGAGTGACTTTTACATCGATCATCGCTGTGACACCGTGGTATTCATCCACTTTAGCCCAGTTAATGACTGTTAAATAACGGACTATGACCCGCATATCTTCTAATTTCTTCAAAGTAATTTCAATGTCCGATTCTGATTGATCGGTCATTTTAGCCAAATCCTTCATATCAATCCGGCTGTTATTTTCAATGATTCTCAAGACTTCCAATTCCTCTTCATTCAAGTGCATTGGAAAACCCCCCTTTTGGAATTCACTAATTTAGATGTGATGGTTTGGCTGGCAGATAGTCTCACGAATTACCTTATTAGACTTTATTTAAAAACCTATATGACAATATAATTTAATAAGTCCTATTCTGTCAGGATAAACTTACACTATTATATCAAAATTGGTTGGTGACCTGTTATAGTAATTGTCTTTTTTCATCGTTATTATTACAATTACTGTTATGCAACAGTATTAAAGGACCTTTTTTGGGATTTTAAGGGAAGCACGGTTATTGACCAATAACGGAGGAGGAGCTTATATGGAAAGTCATACAATCAAAGGTGTCGAACGGGTGGGTAATATGGATATCTATTTCGAATATGACCGAATCGATAATTCCCTCCCCACCCTTGTCCTGCTTCATGGATTTTTGTCGTCGAGCTTCAGTTTCCGTAAATTAGTGCCCTATTTAATCAAGGAATATAATGTGATTTCCATAGACCTCCCGCCATTCGGGCAAAGCGGAAAAGATTATCGATATACATATTCATTCCGGAACATCGCTAAGTCAGTCGTTATGTTCTTAGAGGGAAAAGACATCAGGAAATTCAGCATCATCGGCCATTCCATGGGCGGGCAGATTTCCCTTCAGCTCATCAAATCATATCCTGACCTTGTCGAACATGCCATTCTTCTTGCCGGTTCAGGCTATCAGCCTGGCTATTCGGAGAAAATGAAGATGGTCAGTTACCTGCCTTTCTTTTCTTTCGGTATAAAACGGTATCTACAAAAATCAGGTATCGAAAAGAATTTGAAAAATGTCGTCCATGACCCGGCCATGATCGACGATGAAATGCGGCAGGGATATCTAGGGCCATTCATAAAGAAGCATGATATTTTCCGGGCATTAGGTAGGATGCTTCGAGATAAGGAAGTCGATTTGTTGAAGGAGGACCTTAGTGATATTCATACACCATGCCTGCTTATTTGGGGAAGGCATGATCGAGTGGTGCCATTGAATATTGGCCAAAGGCTCCATGAAGACCTGCCTAATTCCAAGCTTGTTGTACTTGAGGATACCGGGCACCTTCTTCCAGAGGAGAAGCCGGAAGAAGTGTATCAATTAATTAAAGGGTTTATTGGAGTGGTCGCCCCAACGTAATTCACGAGTAAATGGATGGAACTCACGAGTAAATCGCGCAAACTCACGAGTAAACGGCATAAACTCACGAGTAAATTGCGCAAACTTACGAGTAAACGGCATAAACTCACGAGTAAATTGCGCAAACTTACGAGTAAACCGCGCAAACTCACGAGTAAACCGCACAAACTCACGAGTAAACCGCACAAACTCACGAGTAACGGCATAAACTCACGAGTAAACCGCACAAATTCACGAGTAAACCGCACAAACTCACGAGTAAACCGCGCAAACTCACGAGTAAACCGCACAAACTCACGAATAAACCGCGCAAACTCACGAGTAAATCGCGCAAACTCACGAGTAAACCGCATAAACTCACGAGTAAATTGCGCAAACTTACGAGTAAAAGCCATTTCACGAGTAAACCGCGCAAACTCACGAGTAAACCGCACAAACTCACGAGTAAATCGCGCAAACTCACGAGTAAACCGCACAAATTCACGAGTAAACCGCACAAACTCACGAGTAAATTGCGCAAACTTACGAGTAAAATCCATTTCACGAGTAAATCGCGCAAATTCACGAGTAAACCGCACAAACTCACGAGTAAACGGCATAAACTCACGAGTAAATCGCGCAAACTCACGAGTAAATCGCGCAAACTCACGAGTAAACCGCCAAACTTACGAGTAAACCGCACAAACTACAAGTCAACGGCACAAACTATGAGTATGGAGCAAAAAACAACGTAAAAAAGGTGCCCCTGATTTCTGGGTACACCCTTTTTCACCTTAGATCGAACAGCTGGCATCATTTTTTATGATGAGCAGCTTTTTTGCAACTTCCAGGCACTTTTCCATCTGAACGGATTCATCGAACGAGAACTCGTAAATGGATTTTATTTTTTCCGCCAGTACCTTTGGTTCATCTATATCTCGGATCGCTACGACCGTATCTGCAATTTCGGGCTCATAAAAATCCCATCCTATTTTGAATGGGTCCCATTCTTGTAAAACGGCAACCAACGCTAAATTCATTTGCTGTGTATCCATTTAATCATCACCTGCTCAATATTTTCAAAGAACATGATTTCATAGTATCATAACAACAGGCTTTTCGCGAAATGACAAATTTTATTCGGTGGTGGATATTTTGAACAAGTCAATATTCGAAGAACAAATAAACAGGGAAAATTCAGGGTCTGCAAAATGGGATAAAAACTCGCTCACATCATTGTACGGGCGCGAAGATGTTCTCCCGATGTGGGTTGCCGATATGGACTTCCCATCTCCTGAGGGCATTCAAAAGGCATTGATGGAACGTTTGAACCATCCAATTTTCGGCTATACGGTCCCTTCTGAAACGGTTTTTACCGAAATTCAAAGTTGGCTTAAAGACCGGCACTCCTGGCAAATCGATAAAGAGTGGATCTCATTTAGCTCTGGCGTCGTTTCTGCAATCGGTACAACGATCCAAGCATTCACGAACCCAGGCGATAAAATATTGTTACAATCTCCAGTCTATACCCCATTTTTTGATATGATCAAAAATAATGACCGGGTAGTGGTCAATAGTCCCCTTATCATGAAAGAGGACCGCTTCGAGATTGATTTCACTGATTTTGAGGACAAGCTGAAAGGCGGAGTGAAGCTATTCCTTTTTTGCAGTCCGCATAACCCTGGCGGACGCGTTTGGGCAAAGGACGAACTGTTACGAATCGGGGAGTTATGTGAAAAATATAATGTAGTCATCGTCAGTGATGAGATACACGCCGACTTATTCCATAAATCATCAAGGCATTATCCGATCGGCTCACTTTCAAAAAATTTAGCGGACATAACCGTTACATTGATGGCACCAAGCAAAACATTCAATATTGCCGGCCTTCAGGCTTCATTCCTGATCGCCAGTAATGAAAAATTGCAGAAGCAACTGCAAAAGGCGCAAACGAAACTGGCCTTCCATGGTCTTAACATCTTTGCCTTAACAGCAATGGAAGCCGCGTATCGAGAGGGCCTGGAATGGCTTGAAGACATGATTGGCTACATTGAGGAAAATATAAAAGTGGCAGAGGAATTCATTGCTGCTGAAATTCCTTCACTGCATGTCATGCATCCGGAAGCCTCTTACCTTTTATGGATTGACTGCCGTGACCTTGGATTGACCGACAAGGAAATTAAGGATCGACTGATCCATCAAGGGAAGCTCGCATTGGAGCCTGGTTCTAAATACGGACCTGGCGGAGAAGGTTTCGTCCGAATGAACCTCGGTTGTTCACGCAGCGTCCTGATGGATGGGCTAAACCGTTTGAAATTGGCGTTTTCATAAATAAAAGAAGAACCAGGCCTAGAATCCTGGTTCTTCTTTTTCAATCTTTTTCTTCATCGACATAAGGATCATGCTCATATCGAGGCAAATCCCCAAACGAGGTTTGAATATTTTCTTCAAAAAGTTCTTCCTTCAATTCTTGATATTGGGAGTTCGGATAAACCGTTATCTCTTTACCGTATATATCGACACCCACGAAATTTTCATAATCTTCGACATATCCGATATTTTCTTCGGACTCGACATACATATCTTCGTAATCGTTTGGCGGATTTACAAAATCGGATGGCGATTCAGATGTTCCATAACTGGCAACATCCTGCCAAGAATCCTCCGCATCGTATGCAACCGATTCGTGACGGTCATCATAATCGAACTTTCCAAATGGAGGTCCCAGGACCTCCTCTTCCACCGGCCGATTGTCCGAAGTTTCCTGTGATGGGGTGTGCTCGACACAATAAGTCGTGGTAGGAATGGCTTTCAAACGTTCAAGAGGTATTTCCTTTGAACAAACCTCACACTTTCCATACTCACCTGCCTCGATGGCGGAAAGCGCTCGTTCAATATCCCTTATTTCATCGCGATCATGCTCGGAAAGGGCCAAATCCTTTTCCCGTTCATATAACTCGGTTCCTTCATCTCCGGGATGATTATCGTAACTCGATAACTCACCTGTCGAATCCTCCAAACTTCTTCTTAAATCGTAGTTGCCTGAATCATTTAATCGCTCTTCCAACTCTTGCTTCGATTGCTGCAATTGCTGTTGAAATTCTTTAAGCTGCTGATTGGATAGCATGTGCAACATCCTTTCAAAATCGTTCTTCCCTCTAGTATTTCTCTCATCCCGCCATTCCATAAAGGTACTTTTTACCTTAGGGATAATTTATTTCAGATAACAGAAGCTAACTTAGAAATATTAACTCCAAGGAGGGCATCCAATTGTATTTCTATAAAGAAGACTTAATCAATATGATTGTTCCCGATAAGCCTGATCCGAATGCAGCAAAAGTACTTCAGGAAACGCTTGGAGGACAATTTGGTGAAATGCGGACGATGATGCAGTATTCTTTCCAAAGCGCAAACTTCCGCGGCAAGGCTAAACCATATCGTGATTTACTCCGTGGAGTTTTCTTGGAGGAACTTAGCCACATTGAACTTGTCCAATCAACCATCAACCAGCTTCTGAATGGTGCTGGCGGGAATATGCCTGGGGATTCCGCTAGCGATGGCGCCCCATTGGACGAAGTCATCAACGGCGGCGCAAACCCCCATCACTTCATCATTGGTGCGAAAGCATCCCTTCCCGTCGATGCTGGCGGAAATCCATGGAATGGATCATGGGTTTATGATCACGGAAACCTTGTGGCTAACCTTTTGAACAATGTCATGCTTGAATCCACGGGGGTCCTGCAAAAGTCCAGGATATATGAAATGAGTTCCAATAAATCGATGCGCGAAACACTGGCATTTTTAATGGTTCGCGACAATGCCCACCAAAATGCATTTGCCAAGGCATTAGAAACTCTTGGGGTTGACTGGGGGAAAGTCTTCCCTGTACCTAATTATGATTTGAACAAATATCCTGAATGCCGCAAATATGTGGATTTAGGCTACCATAATGCCCAATTCAACTTCCGGTTGGACCAAACTCAAATCGGCGAGATTTTCAAAGGGGAGACACCGAGCCGAAATGGCGGAAACCTTGCTGTTACCGATCCGCCAAAAGGATTCCCTGTCCCTGAAATGCCGGATATGCCAAATGAACATAGCCCTGGCTTGAGTGATTTGAACAATTAAAAAAGAAGGCGGACACATTCCGTGTCCGCCTCCTTTTTTAATTATTGATATATTTCTCAAAAACATAGCCAAAATCTTTAACATGGTACTTTTTCCGGCTATCCATCAACCATTCGAAAGCTGCGGAATTAATTTCCTTGAAACTTGCAGCCATTTGGCTTCCATCAGTGCGAACCTGGTTCAAAGTGGAAGAAGCAAGGTTTACGCTTTGCTGAGCATATTGAAGGGCATACTCATTCTCATGGCAAATTTCCGATATTTTCACGAGTGATTTGAATAAGTCTTTTAATTCTTCAATGAATTTCTTATGGACATCAATCGAGAAAGTCTTCGCCCCGATCGAAAATTTAATTTCCGCATCCAAATCCACGGTCCCTGCGGTTTCAAGCGTAGCGTTGGAAATATTATGCTGGCTGTAGCTATATCTTGTAAGTGTACGCTTTTTGCTTATGGCACTTGTGCCGTCCAAATGTATGAACGCTTGATTCGTAAAACAATACTCATCGGTTTTAGATTTGATCAGGAAATAAATTTTTTCCCCATCTTCATGCATGATATAATCATCTGCATCCACCTTGTCATAATCGGTAGGATTAATCACACTTCCAATATCACTAAGACCAAGGGCATCCGCCGCCATTTTCTTGAACATCCCTATTCCCCCTATCAAAATCCAGGTGAATTACACCCTATTATAAGTATTTCTCCAATATTATCTCGTCTCTGATCGGAATTCCATCAAAACTGTAAAATGGTATTTCGGGCTTGATTTTCCGTGATTCTTCAACGGCATTTTTAACGATTTCCGAAATGACATAACCACGCTTTTGAAAAAACTTCAATGCCTGTAAATTATCGTTCGTTGTAATCGCTTTAATAGTATGGCAATTTTTTTCCTTAGCGATATTTTCCATCACATAAAGCAACGATGAGCCCACACCCTGATTCTCATGCTCACTATTCAAAGAGATGATCTGACAAACATGGTCGGATAATTTGTATGTTCCCAACCCCGCGATTTTTTCATTCTCGTCCATCACCCCAACACCCTCAAGTTCCGCATAATGAAACAAGCCTCGTGAAAAAACCACTTGAGTCGTCTCCCAGTGCTGAATGAAAAAATCCTTAACCGTATCTGCCGCAATCATTCTTTTCGCTATGATTTGCATAACCAATTACGCCCCCAAAATTTCTATCTCTATGTTTATAGTATAAAATGCTTATGCTGATAAGGGAACATTTAATTCTTCACGACCTTCTAACAAAACATAATACCATTCATATTCAGATAATCAATATTAAAAAACGGGGCTCGCGATGCACGGCACTTCCGGGATCAAGAAATGGTATCATCCTTAATTCGCTGGTTCCTTCTGGTGACCTCATCTTCGAATTGCTTGGTTTTCATTTCTTCCTTCTTTGAATATCTTATAATTGCCCTCATCGTCAAAACGGCCGCCACTAAAAAAATGAAGCAAGTTATACCAGCCGAGATATATTCAGTCTTGTCTTCTGGAAAGTAAAGAAACAAACCCAGTAACGCATGATTGAGAAAGTCCATCCGATACATCCTTCCTGATAGGGAATTAAACTGCATTATCCCATTATATCAATTACCAGAACAATCCACTAGTGGGCCTAATCCACTAAAACCTAAAAAAACGAGAGGCAATAAGCCCCCCGCTTCTCTTTTATATTATAGAATGGTGATCCCTTTAATGACTACGTCCACTGCTGGCTTGTCTCCCGCAACTGTCTCCACGTTAGCAATCGTATCAACAACGTCCATGCCTTCGACCACTTGTCCAAAAACAGAGTGTTTATGATCCAGCCATGGTGTGCCTCCTTGTTCCATATAAGCACTGATGATTTCCTCCGGATAACCTGCTTGCTTCATTTGCTCACCCATCCTGCTGTCCACATGCGGTGCTTGTACGACGAAGAATTGGCTGCCGTTTGTTCCCGGGCCTGCATTAGCCATGGAAAGAGCTCCGCGCAAATTGAATAATTGCATGGAGAACTCGTCTTCAAATGTAGTGCCCCAGATACTTTCTCCACCCATTCCAGTCCCTGTCGGATCTCCTCCTTGAAGCATGAAATCCTTGATGACACGGTGGAAGATGATTCCTTCGTAATAACCGTTTTCAGCATGTGTCAAGAAATTCTCCACTGTCTTTGGAGCCAGTTCAGGGAATAGTTTAATTTTAATATCGCCCATCGTCGTTTGCATGATGACCGCTTTTTCATTTTCCAAAACTTCACTTGTTAATTGTGGAAAGTTTGTCATGGTACATAACCTCTTTCTTTTTAAAAATAAAATGGCATGAAACACCATTTTTCATCTTCATTTGTACACTTTACACGATTTTCATAAAAAAAGCATCTTTACGAAATTGAACAAATTCGCTGTGAAAAATCGTTGTTCTTATGTATCATGAAGGAAGTTAAAAGAAAGGTGGTAGGGAAATGTCAGAACAGGATTTTAAAATCGGCGATAGGGTCACCGCCATATATAAAACTGGAAAATACATCGGGGAAGTCACCGATATCAGACCTGCTGCATATCTTGTTAAAGTGTTGGCTGTATTGAAGCATCCCATGCAGGGAGATCTTCATAACCCTAAGCAAACGGAAGTGTCCATGTTCCATCAGCGGCGTGCTCTTGCATTCCGGGAGCAAACCAATGTACCAAAGAACATGGTAAGGAACTTTGATGAGGAGATTCCTGATTATAAGGAATCCTTAAGAGAAGCTGTTGAGAAAATGAAAAGCACTTTAAGCGAAGCCCATACAGAGTGGAATGATAAAAGCTTACAGTTGCTTGAAGATCTAGCGGCAGACTATTTCAAATAAAGCATGATAAAAGCCAAATCAGTAGTATATGATTTGGCTTTTATAACGCTAAATGATTCAATACCTTTGATAAATCAATGCGATCGCCAATTGTCGTCGGTTCATGATTTTTCATATAACTTTTATCTTTCTCTACTAACTTAAAGATATTATATGTCGTAATGGCATCATCCAGCGCCCTGTGATGCTTGCCTGTCCCTTCTTTGCCATAGGCCTGTACAGCTTTCCAAAGTCCGGTTTGGTTTTGATCCCCGAAAAAGCGTTTATACTCCAGGCAAAGATCAATTTGTTTCCCTGAAAAAGGGAAATCCAACCCTGCTTTCTGACAGTTCTGGCGAAGCACCTTCATGTCCATATTTCCCCATGTAACAATCGTCGTCGGGTGCTGCTCATCTATTTTCTTCAATAAAGTGACCAGCTCTTCAAATGAAATCCCCCGGTCCACCTGATCCTGTGCAATGTTCAAGAACTTCTTGCATCTTCCCGTCAAAACTGGAAATTTCATTGGGTTAACAAAAGATGAGAATTGTTCCTGAATGGTCTCATTAATGACGGTGACTAAACCAACCTCAATGATTTCCGGATAAAACCCTACTGGATTGGCTTTTCCTTCCGGCATCGTAAATTCAAAATCAATGAATACAAATTGCTGTTGTTCCTCCATTTTTATGACCCCCTTCATATTCTTGACATCAACATATAAACAAAAAATGGTTTTTTCTCATTATAACAGAAGATTTAGAAAGTTATTTTCTTGGAATCGTAATACACCATCCGGATACCGATCCTGACATATACCTAATTTACCCAAAAATATTTATCGTCTACATTATTTGGATTATTATGGATGAATGAACCAAAAGTACCATTTTTTCATCCCTTCAATCCAAGGACATACTAAAAATATATTTGTTAGGAAGTTGAACTATGCGCACGTATCTTGGTTATATCACGATTTTCCCCTTAGTTCCCATATCGATCCTTTTCATTTTCCTTTCTTATCAGGAGTGGTCCTTAGCGCAATCTCCCTATCATGTACTCGACGAGCGAATTCCCATTGAATCGATAAAACTGGCTCAGAATAGTTACATGAAGGCCGCAAATGGAAAGGTCATCAGTGAAATTTTCCACTGGTGAGAAAAACTTGAAGACATCCCCCTTTTCCTGGAAAACCTGTTCATCGTTACAGAGGCTCAGAAATTTTATGATCATGCAGGCGTTGACATATCCGGCATAAGCAGGGCGCTTCTTATCAATTCACAAAATAAAACAATCGAACAAGGCGGCAGTACCATTACCCAGCAACTCGCCAGGAATGTTTATCTCTCACATGATAGGACGTATGACCGACAACTCAGTCATCTCATTTACGCCTATCAGATAGAGAGGAAAAAATCAAAACCGGAAATCATGGAGCTGTATTTGAATGCCATATATTTCAGTAATGGAGCTTATGGAATCGAAGCGGCTTCCCAGTATTATTTCAGTAAACCGACTGGAGAGTTATCCAAGGCGGAACTTGCCTTCCTGGCCGCAATCCCTAATAATCCGGAAAACTATAATCCTCTTAAACATTTCGATGCTATGAAAAATCGTCAGGAGAGATTACTGAAACAAAATGGTGGCCGAAGGTGATTTAAAACAGGACGAGTACGAAAAGCTTATCAAAAGTACGATTAAATTAGACTTGTCCACCCCCGTCGACTTATATCACGATTACGTGACGTATGTTCATCAGGAATTGAAAAACCTGGTTGCATCCCACCAGGGTCTCGACAAATCTCCTCAAAGTCCCGATGTCGCTATACGTAAGCAGGCGGAAGCCGTGCTGGATGAAAAGGTAAAAAAGCTTTTGAATTCCGGTGTAACCATCCATACCGCCCTCGATACTAACTGCAAACACAGTCAACGACTGTAGTTCAATCAAAAATTAGTGTCAATGATATCAAGGGAGCTTTAGTGGTTATACAGCATCATACGCACGAGCTTGTCTCTTTGATTGGGGGAAAGGATTATAAAAAAAATTCTTTCAATCGGGCATACCAAAGCTATAGGCATCCAGGCTCAGCCATTAAGCCACTTCTCGATTATGCTACCTATTTAGAAGAAACGAATGCTGACATCAATCAGCTCGTTAGCGGAGCAAGCTATTGCAGCAATAGCTATTGCCCAAAGAACTATAGCGGCGACAGCTACGGAATGGTCACACTAAGAAATGCATTCGCTCAATCCTATAACACACCCGCCATAAGGCTTTTTGAAAAGACGGGGGTGGAAACGAGTTTCAAGTACCTGGATGCTTTCGACTTTAAAAGGTAAGCAAAAAAGACCACCATACAAGTTCGTCCATAGGCGGATTCGAATATGGCATGAGTCCCCTTGAACTGACGAATGCCTATACTTCCTTCAATGATGGAAACTATCAGCCAGCGCGTGCCATTACTAAAGTCACCGAAAAAAATTTTTTAATAAATTTTTCAGGTCGGTTTCCCCTCCTTTTCTACCTATATATAAAACTTCATTCAAGTTGGCCTTCACCGTTTTCAAAGCCATGCAAACCCACATAAATTGCGTTATACTTTTAAGCGAGGCAAGCATTCGATAAAAAATTACATATTCAGCGAAGATTTCCTAACGTCTAGGATTGGTCAAAAAAAGCATAATAAGACGACTGACTTCGTTTTAAAAAAGGGGGGATTTTATGTCTTTACTTCATTGGGCGGTATTATCACCGTTTCTATTAGCAATTATTGTACCAATATTATACAAACTATTTCGACAAATACATACAGGATGGTTTGTACTGATTTTACCGATTCTCCTTTTCACCTATTTTTCAAGGTTCATTTCCTTGACCAAACAAGGGGATAACATTATGGAGAGCGCTACATGGATTCCTTCTCTCGGAATTCATGTTGATTTCTATGTAGATGGACTAGGGCTTTTGTTCGCCTTGCTCATTACAGGTATAGGTTCGCTCGTCGTTCTGTATTCAATTTTCTATTTATCGAAAGAGAAGGAAAAGCTGAACCAATTTTACGTCTTCCTTTTGCTTTTCATGGGAGCGATGCTTGGTGTCGTCCTATCCGATAATCTAATTGTCCTTTATACATTTTGGGAATTCACGAGTTTATCTTCTTTTCTATTGATAGGATATTGGAATGAAAGGGAGCGTTCACGTTATGGGGCGCAGAAATCCCTGCTGATCACTGTGCTTGGCGGCTTAAGCATGCTTGGCGGCATCATTCTCCTTTCCATTATGGGGAACACATTCAGCATTCGTGAACTGATTGCCCAAAGCGGGGAACTTATGGACCACTCGCTCTTCATTCCTGCACTTTTGCTTGTGCTGCTTGGCGCGTTCACCAAATCCGCACAGTTCCCGTTCCATATCTGGCTGCCTGACGCGATGGAAGCCCCGACACCGGTCAGTGCTTACCTTCATTCCGCCACAATGGTCAAGGCCGGAATTTATTTGGTAGCCCGATTAAGCCCTGTTTTTGCAGAATCGGGATTATGGTTCTGGCTCGTTTCGATCGCCGGATTAATCACCCTGTTCTGGGGCTCATTCTCTGCAATCAAGCAGACTGATTTAAAGGGGATTCTCGCTTTTTCCACCATCAGTCAGCTCGGATTGATCATGTCGCTTTTGGGACTTGGTGCGGCGGCCCTTCACTATGAATCTTTTGGGGAAAATATATACTTGGCAGCCACGGTTGCTGCAGTTTTCCACTTGATTAATCATGCGACCTTTAAAGGCAGCCTTTTCATGGTTGCAGGCATCATTGACCATGAAACCGGTACACGCGATATCAGAAAGCTTGGCGGATTGATGCAGTTGATGCCGATCACTTTCACGGTCGCTGTCATAGGTGCTTTTTCAATGGCCGGACTTCCGCCCTTCAATGGTTTTTTGAGCAAGGAAATGTTCTTGGCCAGCATGGTGAATGTATTGGAATTGAATATCTTCAATATGGAGACATGGGGGGTCCTTTTCCCTGTGGTGGCATGGGTAGCCAGTGTATTCACTTTTATATATAGCATGATCGTCGTGCTCAAACCCTTTACAGGCAAACTTCAGTTGCAACTATTGGACAAGAAGCCCCACGAGGCACCGGTCGGGATGCTGATATCCCCGATCATCCTTGCTTCGTTGGTCATCGTTTTCGGTATTTTTCCAAACTTGCTATCTTCACGAATCATTGAACCTGCGGTTGCCGGCATACAGCCAAGCTTGACGGGGGCCGATTTCAAAGTCCATATCGCCTTCTGGCATGGATTCAATACTGAAGTATGGATGACCGTCGGCATCATAGCATTTGGAATCCTTTTATACAAAACGCTCCCGAAGTGGCAGAAGATCACTCAGTGGATTCCTGAGCGTATCTCCCTGAATGCTATGTATGATAACGGGGTTAGAGGGCTCGAACGCTCAGCATCTTCCGTCATGAAATTTTTAATGACAGGTTATATTCGGACATATCTGCTGTCAATCTTCCTTTTCTTCATTCTCTCATTGGGCTTTACACTCTATTGGAAGGATGCATTTAAATTGGATACAGGGAATTTTGCCCCGATTGGCATATATGAATTGGTATTAGCAGCGATCATCGTGATTGGCTCGATCGCCATTCTGTTTGCAAGATCCCGTTTAACTTCCATTATCATTTTAGGAGCGGTCGGTTATGCGATTTCCTTATTTTTCGTTTTGCTGCGGGCACCGGATTTAGCCCTGACTCAACTAGTCATCGAAACGATTTCGGTATCCCTGTTTTTGCTCTGTTTCTTCCACCTTCCGTTAATGGCAAGCAGAAAGGAAGATCGGATGACATTCAAGTTGAATAACGCCTTGATATCCATCGGTGTAGGAGTCATCGTGACATTGATCGCCTTATCGGCACATAGCAATAAACTATTTGGTTCCATATCAAATTACTATCTTGAAAATGCTTATAAGGAAGCAGGCGGAAAAAACGTCGTAAATGTCATTCTCGTAGACTTCCGCGGACTTGATACGATGTTTGAAATCAGTGTCCTTTCCATCGCTGCGCTCGGAATATTCGCGATGATCAAATTGCGTTTGACTGGGGGGAAAGATAAATCATGAAGCAAAATGACCTGATTCTCCAAACGGTTACGAAAGTCGCCGCCTTTGTTATCCTGCTGTTCGCGGTTGCCATCTTTTTAGGCGGGCATTATTCTCCAGGAGGCGGGTTTGTCGGGGGTTTAATGACATCAGCCGCCATAGTCCTGCTGTTGCTCGCTTTCGACATTAAGACCGTTACCGGCATCTTGCCGATTGACTATAAGTTAATGATCGGTTCAGGCTTGTTCATATCAAGCCTGACCGTAGCCGGTGGGCTGGTGTTCGGGGTGCCCCTCATGACACATGTTTATCATTATATTGATGTACCGCTTCTTGGGCACATTTCGCTTCATACCGCGGTACTTTTTGATCTGGGAGTTTATCTTGTGGTTGTTGGTGTAACGATGACCATTATTCAAACGATAGGAGAGAGTGAATAATGGAACTTTTAATGGCCATTGTCATTGGAATACTATTTATGTGTGCGACATATTTAATGCTTTCCAAAAGCATTTTAAGAATCATAATCGGTACTGGTCTGCTCAGTCACGGCGCCCACCTTTTGATTTTGACGATGGGCGGTTTGAAAGGCGGTTCCGTTCCATTGCTGAGTGATGAAGCTGCATCCTATGTCGATCCGCTTCCGCAAGCGCTAATCTTGACGGCGATCGTCATCAGTTTCGGGGTCACATCATTTCTGCTGGTACTTGCTTATCGGACCTACCAGGAACTCGGTACGGATGACATGGAAGAAATGAGAGGTACGGAAGCGAATGAATAATCTTACTTTCATGCCTGTTTTATGGCCGCTTTTCACAGGCATCTTTCTCATTTTCTTTGCAAAAAAAATCAAGCTGCAAAGAGGGATATCCCTTTTTTCCTCTCTTATGGGAATTGCGATTTCCCTTTATCTGGTGTTTACGGTCCATACTCAAGGGATCTTGACTTTAGGTGTCGGCAGCTGGGACGCGCCATTCGGGATCGTGATCGTCGCAGATATGCTTTCTTCACTGCTGGTACTGACCACGAATATCATTGGATTGGCCATACTGCTGTACTCGTTTCACTCCATAGGGGAGGAACGTGAAAGACATTATTATTATCCTGTTTTTCAATTTTTGCTGATTGGTGTAAACGGTGCCTTCCTTACGGGGGATCTTTTCAATCTATTCGTTTTCTTCGAAGTCATGCTGATGGCTTCCTACGTGCTGCTTGTACTGGGAGGGACGAAAATCCAGCTGAGGGAATCATTGAAGTATATCATCGTCAATGTGCTTTCCTCTTCCTTTTTCGTCATCATGGTGGCGTACCTTTATTCAGTTCTAGGAACATTGAACATGGCAGACATCAGCCAAAGGATAGCGGAAGTCCACCAGCCTGGAATCGTCTCGGTGATAGCGATTGGCTTTCTGATCGTATTCGGTTTGAAGGGAGCCATTTTCCCGCTCTTCCAATGGCTTCCTGGGTCCTATTATGCTCCACCCATTCCAGTGATGGCCCTATTCGGGGCATTGCTGACAAAGGTCGGGATATATTCCATTTTCAGGAGCTATACAATCATGTTTTATCATGACCAGGATTTCACCCATACTTTCCTTGCGATACTTGCAATCTTGACCATCATCATCGGTGTCATTGGTGCGATAGCTTATTGGGATGTAAAAAAAATCATCATTTACAATATCATCATCGCAGTCGGGGTTATCCTGTTCGGCATCTCCGTCATGAATGAACAGGCTTTATCAGGCTCCATTCTATATATCATTCATGACATGCTGATCAAGGCTGCACTCTTCCTGCTGGTGGGAATCATGATCAAAATCAGCGGATCGGATGATTTACGGGACATGGGCGGCTTGATCAAGCAATACCCGGCCGTTGCATGGACCTTCTTCATAGCCGCCATATCATTGGCTGGTATCCCTCCGTTCAGCGGTTTTGCCGGCAAGCTCCTGATTCTTCAGGGAGCTGCCGAAAAAGGGGCCTACCTTGGAATGGCCATTGTCTTACTTTCAAGTTTGATGGTCCTATATTCCGTCATGAAAATATTCATGAATGGCTTTTGGGGAACTCCGAAAGCTGATTATGGCTTAACTAATCAAACGGTTAATCAAATGCTGGTCCCTGCCGTCATACTTGTGATCATTTCCGTTTTATTCGGAGTGGGAACCGAATCGATTTACCCATTCATTACACAAGCTGTGGATTCATTAATGAATCCCGAAATCTATAACAAAGCGGTTTTAAAGGAGTAGTGCCTGATGTCATTCCAAATTTTACTGAATGTGTTCCTTGCGGTTATCTGGATGTTTTTGAAAAATGAGTTTAACGGGAGCACTTTTATCATCGGATATATATTGGGGCTAGGCATCATGTTCGTCTTCCGTCATTTTTTCAATGAACGTTTTTATTTGAAAAGGGTGAATGCCGTCGTTCTATTGCTCCTCATATTCGCAAGGGAACTCATACTTTCCAACATTAGCGTCCTTAAGGCCGTGCTTAAACCGAGCCTGGATATGAGACCTGGCATATTCGCATTTGAAACCGTGCTGACTAAGGATTGGGAAATTACGATACTATCAAATTTAATTACACTTACACCAGGAACACTTGTCGTTGAAGTATCAGAAGATAATCGGATTCTTTATATCCACGCGATGGATATTGCCGACAAAGATGAGGCTGTGGACAGCATTAAGAATACATTTGAAAAAGCGATTATGGAGGTGGGCAAATAATGTTCGATCTAATGCTTAAAATCGCGTTGCTAGGTGTTTCGCTTTCCATGATTGGATTCTTATACCGTTTAATCAAAGGGCCTTCCGTACCGGATCGGGTCATCGCACTCGATGCAATGGGAATCAATCTTATCGCAATAGTTGCACTTGCCTCCATTGTCATGGATACAAGCGCATATCTGGAGGCCATTCTTCTGCTCGGGATCCTATCTTTCATCGGAACGGTCGCTTTCGCCAAATTCCTTGAGAAAGGGGAGATAATCGAAGATGACCGCAATCGTTGAAATCCTATCGGCCCTATTCCTATTAATGGGAGTCTTTCTCTTTTTAGTCTCGGCTTTCGGCATCATCCGGCTGCCCGACGTCTATACCAGAAATCACGCTGCCTCTAAGAGCTCGACACTTGGAATCATGTTCATCCTGATCGGCACCTTGTTATATTTTTACTATGAACATGGCCATTTCGATTTCCGGGTCGTGCTCGCGATCATCTTTATCTTCATGACCAGTCCTGTTGCCGGACATTTAATCATGCGCTCGGCTTATCATACTGGCGTAAAAATGTGGGATCGGAGTGTCCAGGATGATTTAAAGAAAACCCGGTGATCCCTGCCATGCAAAAGAGCTGCCCTGAATACAGGAGCAGCTCTTTTCTGTTTCAATCTTTTAAAAATACCTGGTCGCCCACTCTGATTTCACCTGTTTGCATGACCGAGGCATATACGCCAAAATGATTGTTCCTTTCCTTGACGACAGTTTTCAGTAATGATGGATCTCTGTGTGAATCACTTGGATCGACAGTTATGATCATACAGCGCTCACAATGCCTTTTGATCTCCAATTCCACTTCATTTCCGATTAGAATCCTTTTTCCGAACCATTGCTCTTCTAAAAAGGGCGTTTTGTTCACTAAAGATAGCACCAAGTTTTGCCTGAATCTCCTGCCATCCAGCTCTTTTCCCCAAAGCTTTGACAATTCGCCAATCGAAGCATCACTGACAAGCAGGATGTTTTCTTCTTCAATCGCACCTAACGGAATATGTGCAGGATGATAAACAACTGGTGCTGCCTCCTGTTTCAACAACCGCTCCATTTCCTCCTGAAAGGCTTCCTCTCCCCATGTCAGCACCTGTCCTGTTGGTGTCTTCACCTTGATTTCCGGATATTGGCCAAGGGTTTCCTCACCGGCAAAAGCAGCTTGATAACGGACCATTTCCGGGACTTGGGTTATCGTAAGGAACTTCCCATTTTTGCCTTTAAAGGCATGACTGCGATCTCCATATAGTCCATAATCCATCACCCTCGTTTTCTGTACCTGTTCACCAGTGAATGATTTTACAGGATGACGGGTGATTTCTTGTATATGACCAATCAGCATAAAAAAACCTCTTTTCATACAATAATCTTCTGCCATTTTATAATTAAACCGGACATTGTAGAATCATTATCCAGCTTTATTGCGATTGTTCCTTAGATTCACTTTGGCTTTGGTAAGTCGATAACGGCCAATGTACAGCGTGAAACGCAGATAAGATGATCCTCTTCATCACGGATTTTCACGTCCCACACCATCGTCGTCCTCCCGCGATGGATGATGTTCCCTTCTGCGGTAACAAAACCGGAACGGACGCCCCTTACATGATTGGCATTGATTTCAAGGCCGACGACAGCTTGTTTTGCACTATCCACCAGCTGCATGCCGCCAAAACTTGCAACAGATTCGGCAAGGGCAACGGATGCTCCCCCATGCAATAAACCATAAGGCTGCCTAGTCCGTTCATCCACAGGCATCGTTGCAATGACTTTCCCATCACCGACTTCTTTCATTTCTATCCCAAGCGTGCCTATCAATGACTTTTCAATATTTCTCTCCATCCCATTACCCCCAACTCTCATGTTTTTTCTTGCCATGTACATCAAAAAAATGAATCACTATTCATATCAGTATACAAAAAAAGGATGACCCAAGTCTATCAAGTCATCCGTCAATAATGTGAATTGTATTATTTGGAGAGGATTTCTTTTAATTCAAGCCAGCTTGTCAATCTTGGAATATCCAATTCCCTATTATAGGAGTTATCCATTGCATACACTTTCGTCGGAAGATCCAATAAAGTTTCCAGCACTGCCGGTTTATCATCAAAATAATAATCCAATTCCAATTTGCGGATCGTATCAATTTTTTCATGATCCTTCATACCGCAGTAAAAGTGGTCATCCTTAACCGGAAAGCCGTTTTCAATCAGCCATTTTTTCGTCCGTTCACCATGCTCAGCTTTTCTGGCGGTGATGTAATAGATTTCATGACCATCGCGTTCAAGCTCCTGCAGCGTTTCCACTGCGCCCTCGAAGGCTGGACAGGATGAATAATACACTTCCTCGGCAAGGCTGTTCCACATCTTGCCTCCAGCCTCTTTATCAAGCCCGAAAGCTTCATGGATCTCCAAAGTCTTTAAAGCTCTGAATTTCGTTATCTCTATGTTCGTATTAAGCTTTTCATTATAAAGATGGAACGCGAACTCCCTCAAGTTAATAAGGGTATCGTCAATATCAAAACCGAATTTCATATCCTTCACTCCCATTCAAACATAAGCGGCGGCAAACTGTGATGCGAAGGAAATTTCCTTGTCCACCTGAATGGCCTGTAATCTTTCAATTTCGGCTTTTCTTTTTGGCTCAGCCATTTTAAGCCCAAGGAAACCAATATCCCCCTGCCGGATGCATCCAGAAATAAGCTCGGCTAATATATCGGCATCCTTCATGGCACAATTGAGTCCAAACGCACCTGTAGGTGTCATCGTATGGGCTGCATCACCTAATAAAGCAACGCCATCCTTTGTCCATGTTTCACAATAGCTGCTGTAAACATCCAATAAAATGAAGTCATGCCAAGAGCGGATATTTTCACTCACAACCTTTTTTAATTCAGGAAAGGCAAAAAGCAAATCTTCAATGAATGGCTCAAAATGCTGTTTTCGCAAATGGGGGAACGAACCATGTTCTATATTCCAGCCAATTTGGATGAAACCTCCAGACTGAGTGAAGAGGGCAACCTGTGAGCCATTGACCAATGCCATCTTGATCGAAGGCTTCCATCCCTCGGGGGCTGGAATTTTTGCCCACAGTAAATCATAACCATGATTTTTAATCACGACTGGAATCCCCGCTTTTTTTCGAACGATGGAAAATCTGCCGTCCGCTCCGATTATCAATGAACTTTGCACTTCCAGGTCATTTCCGCCATTTCGGGCCTTGACACCCGTAAAACGGCCCATTTCATTCTGTATCAAGTCCGTAACCCTCGTATTCATCATCAATTGAAAAGAGTCCAGCTTTTCGGCTTCATTCAATATAGCTGTAAGCAGATGATTTTGAGGGACATGTATACCAACATGATCGACAGGCCATTCAGGGAAAATCCTTTTGAATATTTGGCCGTCATTCCAATATTCAATTTGTTCCATCCTAAGCAAGCCTAGTCTTTCCACACTCTCGAATAAACCATGCTTTTTAAGAATGCCCTCTCCTTCTTCGTTCAAGAACTCGCCCCTGAACTCCCTTGAAACCTCAGAATGCCTCTCAAGCAATACGACTGAAATGTCCTGCTTGGCCAATAGGTAGGCCAGCAGGGCTCCTCCAGGTCCTGATCCGACTATGCATACATCTGATTTAACCAACATGCCTCTTCACCTGTTGTCTATTTTAATTTAGGATAAGCCGTGATGCGTATGTCCTCGCCAAACGTTTCCACGCCAGAGAAGGAAACATCCATCGCTTCATCCATCGTATCCACATTCATTCCAGTAAACGGTGTTAATGAGTTTCTTCCGCCCAATAGTTTAGGGGCTATATATATCAAGTATTTATCGATGAGCCCTTCCCTAAGGAAAGAGGCATTCACTTCGCTTCCGCCTTCCAGCAAGACATCCGTAATCCCCTTTTTATACAGCTCTTCCATCAAAGCCCTTAGATTCAGTCCCGTCTCGTTTTTGGGGACGAAAATGAATTCGATCCCTTTTTCACGTAATAGGTTTAATTTATCCGCAGGTGCATTTTCCTGCGTTACGATCAAGGTTTTCGCATCTGATACTTGTACAACATTGGCATCCAAGGGAACCCGTAATTCACTGTCTAAAATGATCCGCACCGGATTTTCCCCTCCGCCCTCCGGTAGTCTGGTCGTCAGTGATGGATCATCGGCCAATACTGTCCCGATACCAACAAGAATGGCATCCACCTCATCACGGAGCAAATGAACGGAGTGACGTGATTCTTCCCCTGTTATCCATTTTGAATGGCCTGTGTGAGTTGCAAGTTTTCCATCAAGCGTCATCGCATACTTCGATATGACAAATGGACGATTCGTGAGCATATTGTGAATGAAACGCTCATTCAGCCTTTGTGCTTCCTTTTCCAGGATGCCAACTTCCACTTCAATGCCCGCATCCTTTATGATCGATATCCCTCTGCCGGCCACTTCCGGATTCGGATCCTGAGTAGCCACAACAACTCTTCGCACACCTGATTCTTTCACCAAATTTGCACAAGGAGGTGTCTTTCCATAATGGGAACAAGGCTCAAGAGTCACATATAGCGTTGCACCTTCTGCATACTCACCAGCCATTTTGAAAGCATGTACTTCCGCATGCGGTTCACCCGCTTTACGGTGGATTCCTGTCCCGGCTATCACACCGTCTTTGACTATGACTGCACCGACCACTGGATTCGGATTCGTCTTTCCTTTTGCACTGGCCGCCAAATCCAGTGCCAGCTTCATGTAATATTGATCATCATTCATACTATAGCTCTCCTTATACAATCAAAGTTGGCTTCTTTTGGGGAATATGTCCAGACTTCTTAACCTTTGTATCCAGATAGAAACTATTATCTTCCGTCAAACCGCCCCAAAGCGGAATATGGTCCTTTGCCGCAAGTCCATGCTTCATGAGGGCGTCCAGCTTTTTCGGGTTGTTCGTGATTAATGTCACCGGATCCTCGCGCAGTTCGCTCAACACGCGAATGGCTCCCTCGTAAGATCGCGTATCATCTTCGAATCCTAAAGCCTCATTCGCCTCGACCGTGTCATAACCCTCCTGCTGAAGCAAATAGGCAAGTGATTTGGAAAACAGGCCAATCCCTCTTCCTTCATGGTCTGCAAGGTAAAAGATGGCCCCGCACCCATGCTCGGCTATCATTTTCATCGATTGGTGGAGCTGGTAGCCGCAATCACAGCGTTTACTGCCGAAGATATCACCTGTGTGACAGATGCTATGCATCCGGACAAGTGCATCCCCCGAATTCTTAAAATCCCCATACACCAATACGGAGGATTGCTGTCCAAAAGCGAGGTTGGCTTCCGAAAGCGAATCAAGCACCGCTTCCTTGTCATTGTCCGCGCCGTCAAGCTGAAGCCATGTATACCATTGGAAAACCGTTGAGAAATCTCCTTGTTCAACAGGCAGGTTCACAGGTCCAACAAGACATATATCAGCTTTCCCCGGGGTTTTGATGATATTCATTTTATCTATTAAAAGGTTTTTTGTTTCTTCGGTTATTTTCATGTTAACATCACCTATTTTATAAATTTATAGTGTGTCTTCTCCTTACTTTAGGTAAGTAAGTATATTACTATACACTATACCTGTCAATGAAGCAGTTTACAAATAATAGTGTGTCTTTGATCATAATTTTCAAGAAGTTTTTGGTGCATAAGAAAGGTCATTCACAAACCGCTATCATATCGGCTGGCCTTTATACATATTTTAACGTATAACGAAAACGTGTCTATAGACAGACCTAAGGAAAGGACGGAAACCTTTTGGAGGATTTCCCTTATTTTTTATATGACCCTATCCTATTTCCGCCTCGCGCCGGGGCAATGAATATGAATCGGGGACGGGAAGGAGCATTGCGCCCCTACTCGGCACCCAATCCAGATCTGCTGGTTAAATCGGCAAAGACCTCGCAATCTTTAATGCTTGATGTAAAAAAGGTCATGGATACTTTAGCCACATCCAAACCTTTCTCGAACCGGTTGATGACTGCTGCCCAAGCATCGCAAAAGAGTGTCGTGATCGATATGATCCGAAAGATAGGAATTACCAACGAACCTGATATCACGTATAACCCCGATGGAATCCGGTTTGATTTCTATCCTAAAGCGGGGGAAGAAAATTGTCATATCATCGTCAGCTTGAAATGGAGGGATGTATAACGTCCAGCACCTTTTGGTAAAAAAACCGAAGCCTATTTTCGGCTTCGGAATATTTGGGTTCATCTTGTTTTCGTTTCAAAGGTTTCAACCAATAGTGCAAGCGTTCGTGCCATGACACCGGTAGCCCCTGCCGTGCACAATTCGGAGCTGCTCGAGGTTGTTGAAGTTCCGGCAATATCCAGGTGCACCCACGGTGTACCTTCAGCAAATTCGCCGATGAAGGCCCCGCCCATGATCGCATGTCCTGCCCCTCCAGGTGAATTATTCAAATCCGCTATTTTACTATTGCGTACCCGTTCTTTATCCTTTTCTGTAATCGGCAATCTCCAAATGGGCTCCCCGGCCTCCTCTGAAGCTTTGACCACTTGTTCATAGAATTCCGTGTCATTTGTCATTGCACCCGTCATATCCATGCCCAGTGCCGTTATTACACCACCCGTTAAAGTGGCAACGTCAATAAGATAGTCAGCACCATGATGTTTAGCGTAAGTCATGGCATCCGCCAAAACCAGCCGGCCTTCCGCATCCGTATTCAATACCTCTATCGTCTTGCCGCTCATGGCAGTGATCACATCATCCGGCTTGAATGCATCACCGCTGATCATGTTATCAGTGGAAGGAATGACAGCCACGACATTTTGATCCGGTCCTAATTCGCCGATAATTTCCATTGCACCTAAAACTGCTGCCGCACCGCCCATATCCGTCTTCATCCCAACGATTCCAGCCTTCGTTTTCAATGAGTATCCACCCGTATCGAATGTGATGCCTTTACCGACCAGGCCGATAACATCCTTCCATTCATCCTTACCTTGATACTTCAGGACGATCATTTTCGGAAGCTCAACCGAACCTTTATTGACAGCAAGGAGTGCGCCCATTCCCAACTTGAGCATATCTCCCTTCTCGAGTATCTCCACTTCAAAACCATAACGTTCGCCCAAGGCTGATGAATAATCCGCCAAATCCGTGGAAGTCAGCAAATTGCCTGGTGTGTTGACCAATGTTCTGGCTGAGTTCGTCGCCCTTCCGAAGATTCTCCCTACATGAAGCGCGGCACCGACCTCTTCTTGATCATATTCACTGTAAACCGTAATCGATTCGAGGCTTTTTTCGACCTGGTTCGATTTTTGCTTGTATCCGTCAAATTTATAGGAAGCAAGTTCGAAAGCCTCGGAACAAGCGTGCGCTGCGTCCAATGCATCCAGATCTTCAGTCGAGAATGTATCCAAAGCGATCGAAAGAGTCGTAATCTTGGAATCTTCAATCGTCTTACGCGCTTTTCCCAACGCTTCGCGGAGAGTTTCAAAGGATAGCTCCTTTTCCTTGCCTAACCCTACGAAAATCAATCTCTTTACGCCTAATTTACCTAATGTATGTATTTTGACCACCGATTTTTTCCTGGAAGAGATTTCTCCGGCCTTCACTAACTCTGTTAGCTGGCCGTCCAATCGTTCATCCGCATCTTTTCCTATGCCTGTAAATTTTACGGGTCTGTCAAATACGCCTAGAACCAGGCATTCGTCAATCAAATCTATATTCAGGGAATCTTTTACTGTGAACATTCTGCTACCTCCTCCATTCGATTACATTCATTATAACGAAATCTTCAAAAATTTTCGAATAAGGCCCACGTAAATAATAATAAAAAGGGATATTGTTTAGAATGGGTGACTTTAGAGTAATAGTATAAGAAAGATCATATTTTACTATTACCAGCAGGGAATCGACAGGACTGAATGGAACTAATAATAAGGGCCTTATTCCGAGCAGGATGTATATACCCAGATATGGATTTCATCTTTACTTATAACTAGAAAGAAGGCTGATACTCTTGGAATTATTACTCAACTTCCCTTTAATCGCAGCATTGATTGCCATCTTCTTTGCTCAATTCATTAAAGTGCCCATCCACTTCATAGCATTTCGTAAAGTGAACTGGTCACTCATTAACTCCACAGGCGGTATGCCAAGCTCCCACTCTGCGGCCGTGTCAGCCCTAACCGTAGCGGTAGGGATCGAAACCGGAATGGATTCCCCTGTATTTGCGGTTGCAGTGATCTTTGCAGTCATCACGATGTTCGATGCGACAGGAGTGAGACGGCAGGCAGGAGAACAGGCAGCCGTCTTGAATCAGCTCGTTACCGACTTCAATACTTTTGTCGAGCAGGCAAAGAACTGGCAGAAAAAGGAAGAGAAACAGAAACAGCAACAATTAAAGGAACTGTTGGGCCATAAGCCAATCGAGGTATTTTTCGGAGCCTTGACCGGAGTATTCATTGCACTGGCACTTCACTTTTTCATCTTTCAAGGGTAGGTGTTCAATTTGAAAATAATCTCTCTTTGCCCCAGCAATACGGAACTATGCACATATCTAGGGATTGAAGATCAGCTGATCGCCATCGATGACTACTCCGATTGGCCTGAAACCATTCAGCACCTTCCTAAGGTCGGGCCCGACTTATCAATCGACATCGATCATGTGGAATCACTAAAACCCGATTTGGTGCTGGCTTCGCTGAGTGTACCGGGCATGGAAAAAAATATTGAGGGGCTACAAGAACGGAACATCCCCCATATCATCTTCAACCCGCAATCACTTGAAGAAATCGCAAAAGATTTACTGACCTTGGGCGAAGCCATGGATCTTAAGGAAAAAGCGGAGGAACAGGCTGCCAAATTCCGTGATGCCATCCTTCAATATAAAAACGTCGCCGACAAAATCGAAACGAAGCCATCCCTGTATTGGGAATGGTGGCCTAATCCCTTATTCAGCCCAGGGGGAGTTAATTGGTTAACCGAGATCAGCACGCTTGCGGGAGGATATAACCTTTTCGAAGATGTCGACATGGCCAGCATTCAAGTCACTTCCGAAGAGGTCCAAAAAAAGGATCCCGACCATATTTGCTTAGCGTGGGTCGGTGTCCCCTTACGAAAAGTAAACCCAGAGCTGGTCAAGAAACGGAAAGGGTGGACTGATATGAAGGCCGTCCGGGATAACAATATTCATATCATGGAAGAACCATTATTTTGCCGGCCTTCCCCGCGTTTGCTGGATGGGCTTTCCAAATTGGCAAAGACCCTGCATCCTGAAGCCTACAAAAGCATGGCCTAAGAGCGTCACAACTTAAACAGACAATCAAAAAGGCTGCCTCAATCGAGGCAGCCTTTCACCTTCACTTTCTCCGATTTGTCCATCAATCATTAAAAAGCAAAGGAAGCTACATTCTCGTTCAATGTTTTCTCAGCGATTTTCGGCTTGAAAACCTGCTTGATCTTTGTTTCATTCAACTTGCTTAACTGTTCTTCAGATAACTCGCCATTCCCTTTTTGCACAACATATACTTCAAGGGTTTTCTTGCCCCAGTTCTCGTATACATCTTGTACCGTTTCGTAGTAAAGGTCCAGGTGGTTTCCTTTGATCGCACCACCCTTGTCCGCTACAACCCCATAGCCATACCCTGGAATCCAAAGGATGGTTCCGAGAGGGAATACGGCAAGATCGGCGGCAATGGTGGAAAACAGATCCCGTTTCACCTTCACCCCTGAATAAGTGATACCATAGGATGGGCTTTCCGGGTACTTTCCTGTCGATTCATACCCTGCTGTATATCCTGTAGCCAAAACTTCATGCTTCGGGTATTTCGAGAGCTCGATTGCCTCCGCTATCGTAGTGGGACCATTGCTCGTGGATGCCGATGCCATTAGCGTTGCCACTTGACCTCCACTATGGATCGCTTTATATTCGAGACCAAGCATTCGATGTTGTCTCATTGCCTCTTCAAAAGGATGATCTTCAGGCATAGCCCCAAAAACATGATTTAAGGTTGATTCGATGGCCAAGATAAATAATATGATAATAGCAACCCTCAAAAATAATGCCTTTACAATCTTCATATGTATTAATTCCACTCCTCTCACAAGGATATTTGTTCCCTTTCCAGAGTGAAAGTATTCATAAAGCATGGAAAGAACCAATTTTTCTTACAAAAAAGGCTCTTTTCGTAAAGATTGTTGTTTTTAAAACGAAACGATTTAAGGTTGATTGGAGCGGAAGTGCGAGACTCCTGCGGGAGCAGCGGGACAGGTGAGACCCCACAGGCGTTTACGCCGAGGAGGCTCACCGCCCGCCCCGCGGAAAGCGAGCATCTGGAGGGGAAATCAACCACACCGCACTACTTGGTAAATAGCAATAAAGTATGCGAAAAAAGCCTACAAAGAAAGGACCGTTCATAAATGACGGCCCTTTCCATTATCAAAACATTTGATATCCTTTTTTCCTTAGAACCCTGATAACCACACCCGCTAAAACCGCGCCAAGCAGCCCGCTTGATAAAATAATGATGTCTGCCGTATGAAGGGATGTAAGGTTCGTTCCAAGATTGGAAAAAGAGATTCCCGGATTTCTAAAATATTCTATTAGCTTTGTTTCATTGACAATGATGATGAAGACGATTGGAAATAAGATGACCATGATCCACGAAGAACGAAAGAGCATATTCAGCAAAAAGCCAATTCCGAAAAACAATATGAAAAATAAGAGTATTGAGATAATTAAAACAGGCAATGGCATGTTATTCTTGACCCTCCTTAAAAGCGACACCTTTAGTTTACTGAAAAAATAATTGCTGCGTCAACGACTTATACCAAATAATACCGAAGAAAAGATAATTACCCAAATCACATGAATAACTTATATGATGTATATCCAAATTGATCTCCCGGATTCAACCCGTCGAGCATTGTTTGCATTCTTTCCTTTTTAAAAGCTAAAAGCTGTTCCAATAGTAAAGATTGCTTCCCCTCCTGCATGAGTAAATCAGGGTCATAAAATTTTGCTTCATATAATTCATCCAATTGAGCGGTTACTTCAAAACTGACCGGTTTAAGTAAAAATATCAACATATTATCACTTATATCCCCTTTGATGACTCCGCTTCTCACTCCTACAATGCCTTCAATTTCTGTTTGAATGCCCGTCTCCTCCAACACTTCCCTTACGACAGCTTCATCGACGGTTTCATCATTTTTGACAAAACCTGCCGGAAGCGACCATTGTCCTTTCAATCCGCCATACCTTTTATTCACGACCAGCCACTCACCTTTATCAGATATCACAAGGCCGGACACTGCCAGCCAAACATTTTTGCATCGTTCCACCAAAATCCACTTCCCCTACATTCATTATAATTAGTGTAAACTCCAAACAGCAGAAGAATATGCGATGGTGCCAAAGGTATGCAGCTTCGTCATCCTTATCCCCATTATATTCCATATAAGAAAAGTGCATACTCCACTATGGCACACGAGATGCCAATGAAAAGGCCATTCAGGGACGCTCCCCAAATGGCCATTATTTATATACCGAAAAAATTAAAGGACGTTGAATTTACCTTTTTTAGCAACAAGGGATGCTCCGCCAATCAATAACAATGCTCTGTTATCAACCATTTTCTTCATGAATGATGCAGTCTTACCTGTAACTTTCTTACCAAAGACAACACCAATCGCGTTGTCTTCACCAAGTGAACATACCGTTCCTTTGTTTTCGAAAGTGAACGTTTCAAGGTCGCTTTCATTACGAACCAATTTAGTCAGGTTCTTCGCAATGACCTCACCTTGCTGCATGGCGATTTGGGCAGTAGGTGGATATGGACGGTTAATTTCCTCGTTGATGATCAAAGCGCAATCCCCCACGATGAAAATATCGTCATGACCCGGTGCCCGCATGTCAAGGTTCACTTTGATGCGTCCGCGCATAGCTTCAAAACCGGAAGCCTCTATCACGGAGTTTCCACGTACGCCAGCTGCCCATACGACGGTCCCCGCTTTGATTTCTTCCACTTCATCTTCGCCTTTTGCCACGATGATGCCTTCGGGAGTCGCTCCCTTGATCGGTGTACCGATCTTGAATTCCACACCTTTTTTCTCAAGGTAAGATACTGCATAATCCACCAATTCCGGATCGAAGCCAGGGAGGACGGCAGGTGCTGCCTCCACACAGTACATACGGACCTTTTGGAAATCGATGTCGTATTCTTTACAAAGTTCCGGGACACGGTTAGCCAATTCGCCAAGGAATTCGATACCCGTAAATCCTGCTCCTCCAACAACGATCGTCAAGCGGTCTTCATTCTTCTCGGCCTCAGTACTGTACGTGGCGAATTGCAATTGGATATGGTCACGGATTTTTCGTGCAGTGTTCACATTAGAGATAGAGAAAGCATATTCTTTTAGCCCTTGGATTCCGAATGTTTCCGATTCCGGTCCAAGTCCAATCACTAAATAATCATAAGAAATTTCGCCGTTTTCAAGGATGACTTTTTTGTTCTCTGTTTTCACTTCCAAAACAGAGTCCTGGATGAATTTAACTTTACTGTTAATGACACTTTTGATTGGATAGCGCACACGATCATGATGTAGAGTTCCAGCGGATGCTTCATGCAGCCATGTTGTTTCATAGTGGTAATCATTTTTGTTAACTAATACGATTTCTGCTTCATTTTGACCTAATGCCTTCTGTAAGCGAGTAACAGTCATCAATCCACCATAACCTGCTCCCAAAACAACGATTGTTGGCTTTTTCAAAAGTATTCGTCCACCTTTACGATATTTTCTTGTGATGCTTTCCATAACTAAAATATATTGTCTATCATATTAATTTCCATTATAAAAAGCACTCTTATACATTTGTGACGTATTTCACGTAACACTTCATAAATGTCATAAAAAATTCATAAAAATTTTACCAAATGATGTATAAGTAAATATTAGTCTTTTTCCCTACCTTTTTCAAGTAACAAACCGAACTTTTTCGGGTTAAAATAAAGCCGAAAATCGTTACTTTTCACCCAGTTCGAGACCATATTTATACAGTATGCTTAACATTGGCAACGAGTAATTTTACCCACTTATGAAAGAGAATAAAGAACATTCATCATGAAACCGCCTATATATAGTCAAAACTTTCTCACTTTTCTAACTTTAACCGTTTTTTAAAAGATCATCTATGTTAAAATAAGAGAATAAATTTCAGCAAACCTAGTATATCGGAGGGATAACGTTGGAAGTTAATGAAAAAGTTTATGATATTACCATCATTGGCGGAGGCCCAGTTGGATTGTTCACTGCATTTTATGGGGGAATGAGACAGGCATCCGTAAAAATCATCGAGAGCCTACCACAATTAGGCGGACAATTGTCGGCCCTTTATCCTGAGAAATACATCTATGATATCGCTGGTTTCCCCAAAGTGCGCGCACAGGAGCTAGTGAATAATTTGAAAGAACAAATGGCCAAGTTCGAACAGGATGTTGTCCTGGAGCAGGCCGTTCAAGAAGTGGAAAAGCAAGCCGATGGAGTTTTCAAGTTAACGACTGATAAAGAAATCCATTACTCCAAAACGATTATCATCACAGCTGGTAATGGGGCTTTCCAACCCCGCCGCATCGAGATTGATGATGCAAAAAAATATGAAAGCGGTAACCTTCACTATTTCATCGATGATCTCAATCATTTTGCCGGCAAAAAAGTGGTGGTCTTCGGAGGTGGAGATTCAGCGGTGGACTGGGCCCTGATGCTGGAGCCGATCGCCGAGAAAGTGAGCATCATACACAGAAGAGATAAATTCCGTGCCCACGAACATAGTGTAGAAACACTTAAAAATTCAAAAGTTGAAATAAAGACTCCTTACATACCTTCAGAGTTGATTGGTACAGACGGACAGATCCACACAATTGTCATCAAGGATACAAATGGTGAAGATACAGAGACGATGGAGGTAGATGCAGTCATCGTCAACTACGGATTCGTTTCTTCCCTAGGTCCCATTAAGGAATGGGGACTCGATATCCAGAAGAACAGTATTTTGGTGAATTCCAGAATGGAAACGAATATCCCAGGAATTTATGCAGCAGGTGATATTGCAACATATGATGGCAAAGTAAAATTGATTGCAAGTGGTTTTGGTGAGGCACCCACTGCCGTCAATCACGCCAAACAATATATCGACCCAAAAGCAAAAGTTCAGCCGATGCACAGCTCTTCCATGTTTTAAAATCACGCAAAAACCCGGCTTTCACAGCCGGGTTTTTTGTTATCCCCAATTGGATGATTGTGGATAACTTATTTCCATTAGTTATCCACAGTGCTTACCCTTGTCTTCTAAGGGTAAAGAGTAGGATAAGCCATGAAAGGAAAATGTACATATATGAATATTTTAATTGCAGGAGCCAACGGAACGACCGGAAAACAGATCATTGCGGAATTATCAATAAATCCGTAAATGAATGTATACGGGATGATCCGGAAAGAGAAACAGGCTCAAACGAAAAAGGAACTCGGCGGCCATCCAATCCTTGCAGATATAGAGGGAAATGTGGATAAAGCAGTGGATAACATGGAAGCCATCATTTTTGCCGCCGGATCTGGACCAAAAACAGGGCCGGATAAAACGACAGCTGTGGATAAGAATGGGGCCATTAAACTGGTTGATGCCGCAAAGAAGAAGTGGATCGAACGTTTTGTCATGTTAAGCTCTGTCGGTTCTGATAATCCTGATCAAGCCCAAGAAGGAATGCGCCATTATCTCGAAGCAAAGCATGATGTGGATGAATATTTAAAAGCAAGCGGGCTGACATACACGATTGTCCGGCCGGTTGCTTTGACAAATGAACAAGCAACCGGAAAAATCTTTGCGGATGATAAAGTGGATCCTACGAATAAGTCCATTCCAAGGGCCGATGTCGCCGCCGTTCTTGCCCAATCAGTCACAGAGGAAAAAACATTCGAGATTTTAAAGCGGCACCCTCCCAATCAAAGTGGCCCTAAACAATATGTAAGGCAGCAAATAAGCATAAAAAAGGGGCACTTGTTAAAGTGCCCCCCCTTTTCCAATGTTTTGGAGTTTCTTAGCAATTCTCCGGCGTTCCGGCGTTTTTTGCCGTTTTGAAGGAAGACCCGCAACCGCATGAAGCGATAGCATTTGGGTTTTCGATCGTAAAGCCTCCGCCCATCATCGTTTGTTTATAATCAATTACCGTTCCATTCAATATATCTGCATCCTCGGAGTCAACAAGGATCTTAATTTCAAACTGTTCCAGCTGGCTGTCTTTTTCCCCGGGCTCTTGTTCAAAACCCATTCCGTAGGATAATCCGCTGCAGCCTCCGCCTTTAACGGCAACTCTTAAAAATGAACCCTCTTCGCCATTATGTTTCATCATTTCTTTTATCTGAAAAGCGGCAGCTTCCGTTATTTGAACAACTTCACTCACAATAAATCCCTCCTTCATCTGATATGTGAGATAAAACTATTTCTCTTTATAGTATATACCAAAGAAATTCCCACGCTCAATTTTCCAGCTTGAAAAAATTCATATTCCCCCACCTATTTTACCAACAAAAATTTGTTTATATAAAAGTCATAGGTATAATGAAACGATCTGTTGGCCCCAATCCCAAATTGCAATAAAGGGGGTAATCTCCATCGAAGGTATACATCCTCTATATGACAAAAGCATGGAATGCCTTTTATGCAAGCAAAAATCAACCACTAAAAAAGTACGGTCGCGTTTTGTAAAAGCAGCTAAGTATGACACGGACTTTCACCCCATTTATGATTCAACCGTTAACGCACTTTACTATAATATTTTTGTTTGCCCTCACTGCGGCTTTTCTTATTCCGAAGATTTCTCCCGGTACTTCCCCCCACTACAATGGAAACCATTATGGAAAAAGTCAGCTCCCAGTGGGATCCCCATCATTTCAGCCAGGAGAGATCCATTAAAGATGCGATCAATACATACAAGCTGGCAAGTTATTGCGGAGCTTTAAAAAAGGAAAAACATATAATCCTTGCCGGAATCTGTTTACGGATAGCCTGGCTATACAGGATCAACCAAACCACGGAACAAGAAGAAAGATTTTTGAGGTTCGCCCTGAAGGAATAAGAAGCATCCTATTCAACAGGGGACTTCAGCGGCACCCAGGTATCTGAAGCAAGGCTCCTATATCTCGCTGGCGACATTTCAAGATAGGAAATGAAAAGGCAGCCATCATTTATTTTTCATTAGTGTTCGTAAGACAAAAAAATGCCCGGGAAGCCTCCATCATCCAGATGGCCAGGGATCGCTTTCAGGAACTTAAGCAGAAACATTGAACATCCCGCCCATTGCTGCATAACTGATAATTAAAAAGGCTGTTCCATCGAGGAACAGCCTTTTAATTCGCCGTTGATGATTAGAACATTTCAAATTCATCAATGTACTTATATATTTTATCCACCAATTCATCCGTTGTGTCACCAAAAACCACTTCACCGTTTACAAGAGCATATAAGTTACTGGAGCATCTGCCGCAATATCCCAGACAACCATATTCTATGATATCTAAATTCGGATCCCTCTCCAATCTTTCCAGAGCCTCCTGAGCTCCACTGGCCAGATTGCTTACACAAAATTCAATAATCGGGTACATTGTTTCACCTCACAGTTACTAACAAACCATCTTATTACTTTTCCCATATACAGTCAATATTTACGCATAAAAAATCAGCCGATTTCAAGATATCGGTTGTGATTTCCTTTTATATTCGTTATACTTTTGTCGGGGTACGTAAAAAAAGAAAATTATCTAATTTTTTATTCTTGTTACTAATTGGGGTATATATATTTATTTAAACTTTAAAGGGGACCATTTGGGGGAATCCTATAGTTAAATGCTAGTCAAATTTTCAAGAGATCAAATAAAGGGGAAAAATCATATGAAGAATCTAGTCATACTTGGTGGCGGGTATGGTGGTATGCGCATGTTGCAAAGATTGCTGCCTAATCAGCTTCCTGAAAATGTGAGCATCACGCTTATCGACCGTAATCCTTATCACTGCTTAAAAACGGAATATTATGCTTTAGCAGCAGGTACCATTCCAGATCAGCACATCCGTGTTGCATTTCCTGAACATCCTCGCTTGAAGAACGTATACGGAGAAGTACTTTCCATCGATATGGAAAATAAACAAGTCATTATAGAAAATCAAGATCCTGTCGTTTATGATGATTTAGTCATTGGCCTTGGCTGCGAAGATAAATACCACGATATTCCTGGTGCAGACACACATACTTACAGTATCCAAACAATCGATAAATCACGCCGCACATATTCAGCTTTGAATAATTTAGGTGCCGGTGCAACCGTTTCTATCGTTGGTGGCGGACTGAGTGGTGTTGAGCTTGCAAGTGAATTGATTGAAAGCCGTTCAGATTTAAACGTTAAGCTATTCGACCGTGGACCGCATATTTTATCTGCATTCCCAGAAAGATTAAGTACTTTTGTTGAATCATGGTTCGATAAACATACAATCGAGATCGTCCACCATTCAAATATAACGAAAGTTGAACCAAACCTTCTTTATAATGGCGACGAAGCCGTTCAAAGCGATGTCATCGTATGGACAGCTGGAATTCAGCCAAGTAAGATCATCCGCGATATGGATATTGAAAAGGACCGTCAAGGAAGAGCTGTTCTGACTCCTCAGCATTTCCTTCCTAATGATGACAGCATCTTTGTCGTCGGCGACTGTGCGAGCCTGCCTCATGCGCCAAGTGCTCAATTAGCGGAGTCCCAAGCAGAGCAAATCGTCCAAGTTCTTGTGAAGAAATGGGCAAATGAACCACTTCCGGAAAGCTTCCCTACGATGAAATTAAAAGGAACATTAGGTTCCCTTGGGAAGAAACAAGGTTTTGGACTTGTTGCAAATCGCCCAATCACAGGCAGAGTGGCACGCCTTATGAAATCAGGCATCCTCTGGATGTATAAATACCATAACGGTTGATTCCAACCCATGCTATATTAAACTGGCCCAATGAGCTGCATGCAGCTCATGGGTCAGTTTTTCTTATTTCTTCATTATATATCACCCTTGCATCGTATATCCGTATTTTTCCATGGTTTCCACTACTTTTTTCAGACGCACATTTCCTTCTGCAATGATGTCACCTTCAATGAGGACCAGTGGATAAAATAAATCATCCTCGATCATCTTCGCGGCAAAGCTCTTTTGCTTCAACGATTCTGGGGGATTATACATATCTATATAGGATATTTTGAATTTCTGATCAGGAAACTTTCTCGTTAAAGCGGCTTCTAACCACTCGCAGGTATCTTTCGAAGAGGGGAGATTCACACAACTCGCGCAAATTTGCTCCGCTCCATACACTTCTATCTCAATTTCTTTCATTACCATACTCTTCCTCCTTCATTTTAGTATGTTTACTTCATTTTGAGTACTTTTTAGAACCATTCACCTGTTTCCATCTTACCAGAATAATATAGATTATATTTCCGCAAAGTTACAGTTGGATTTTTTATTACCTTCGCATTATAATATGATTAGGAAAGGAGTCGATTGCAATGTCCGACCAACAAACAATGGAAGTCCAAGTTCAAGAGGTTCTAGATAAGCTTCGTCCGTTTCTTCTTCGTGATGGCGGTGACTGTGAACTAGTTGACGTAGAAGATGGAATTGTAAAATTACGATTACTAGGAGCATGCGGAAGCTGTCCAAGTTCGACCATTACGCTAAAAGCTGGGATTGAGCGTGCCCTTCTTGAAGAAGTTCCCGGTGTAGTGGAAGTTGAACAAGTTTTCTAATAGCCCTTTAAAATAACATGCATCGTATGGATGAAGGATCACTTTATCTATAAACGTTCAACCTTTTGCATGCAGGCCGGAATCATTTCTGGACTGTAATAAAAATAAAGCTGACTCGGCTTTTGCCCTATCAAATGAATTGATACGGCTTGACACGGGTCAGCTTTTTTATATGGAAGGCAAATCAATATGGCTCACGATTTCAAAAACTTCAATTCCTTTTTTTCCTGCTCTGAAAGGATTGCCGTATAACTGCCCTCATTATCGATTTCCAATTCTTTCACAAGGAATTCCGGAAACCTTTCTTTTAAACCAGTGAGCAAACCTTCACTTTTTTCTGCAGATGATAAGCATAGAACAGTTGGTCCCGCTCCGCTTAGTGCTGCACCAAATCCGCCTTCATTAAGGACAACTTCTTCTATAAGCGCTAAATGAGGAACCAACTCGGCTCTATATGGCTGATGGAAACGATCACTTTGCATCATTTCACCAACAAGCTTCCAATCTTTTGATAGAACTCCCGCCAGCAAAACATTTGCGGCTGCACTTCCGCTTATCGCATCTTTATAGGAAAGCGAATTCGGAAGGACATTTCTTGAATCCTCAGTAAGCAATTCAAAATTGGGAATGACAGCAATCACCTTAACTCCCTCGATTGGAAACGACACGACATCCGTTCTTTCATCCGTATGAAGGCCCACAACCAATCCACCATACACAGATGCCCCCGCATTATCCGGATGCCCCTCAAAGATGGAAGCATGCCTATTTTTCTCATCATCGGATAAATGAAGTTTACCAACGATGTTCGCCAATTCAATCCCCGCCACAATGGCCGAGGCACTGCTTCCAAGACCCCGAGCA
The DNA here is from genome assembly GCF_900156045.1 of Peribacillus simplex. Lineage (GTDB taxonomy): Bacteria > Bacillota > Bacilli > Bacillales > DSM-1321 > Peribacillus > Peribacillus simplex_D. The sequence continues at coordinate 131,505 of NZ_FTMX01000003.1, forward strand.
AGTGGAATTTCGCTAGAAACGAAAAGCCGGCATGGGGATAGTTCCTTTCCATAGGAAGCCGCCGTTTCCTTGGCAATTTGGACGATATAATTACGATCATCCCTTGGAAAAACAGACATTTCCTCTGAAAGCGGAACGACCTCCCAATGATCTGATGAAGATCCGTGTATTTCCAGGTAAAGTCCTAACGCCAAGCCGATGGAATCGAATCCTGGGCCTAAGTTGGCCGTACTTGCTGGTACACGGATCAAGAACATCTCCGATTCTGCACTCATGCCTGCTTCACACCCTGCAGATGTTCTAAAATGACTTCTTCATCCATTGGCAGCAATGTCGGTTGAATCGTGCTTGTATTGACTGCCACATTCGGATCTTTCAATCCATTTCCAGTCAATACAGCGACAATCTTACTTCCTTTTTTGATTTCTCCGCTTTTTAGTTGTTTATAGATACCTGCAATGGAAGCACAAGATGCCGGCTCTGCAAATACCCCTTCTTTTTTAGCAAGGAAATGATAGGCTTCCAGAATTTCTTCGTCTGTCACCTCATCAATTTTGCCTTTGGATTCATTTGCTGCTTCCACAGCAAAGTTCCAACTTGCAGGATTTCCAATCCGGATGGCTGTTGCAATCGTTTCTGGATTTTCAATGATGCTATCCCGGACAATTGCAGCCGCACCTTCAGCTTCGAACCCTCTCATTTCAGGAAGGCCCGTTTGTTTTGATTCGTTATATTCTTTAAACCCTTTCCAGTATGCAGTTATATTACCTGCATTCCCGACAGGAAGCGCCAAAATATCCGGTGCCGAGCCGAGAGCATCACAAATTTCGAAAGCAGCTGTCTTCTGCCCTTCAATCCGGTATGGGTTGACCGAATTCACAAGAGTTATCGGTGAGCTCTCACTAAGTGAACGGACGATTTTTAAAGCCTGGTCGAAGTTCCCTTCGATCGAGATGATTTCCGCTCCATACATAACGGCTTGGGCAAGCTTGCCCATGGCTATTTTACCTTCCGGGATGACAACGATACAGCGCAGGTTCGCACGGGCCGCATAAGCTGCTGCGGCTGCTGATGTATTCCCGGTGGAAGCACAGATGATCGTGTCGCTGCCCTCTTCTATCGCTTTGGCGACGGCCATGACCATTCCGCGGTCTTTAAACGACCCAGTTGGATTTGCCCCTTCATATTTTACATGTAAGTCGATTCCCCACTCTTCGGATAATCGATTCAGTCTGATTAAAGGTGTATTACCCTCCAAAAGGGTTAGTGCGGGTGTGTTTTCATTAACGGGTAAAAAATCTTTATACGTACTTATAAGTCCTTGCCAGCTCATTTGATGTCCTCTCCTTCAACTCTGTATGTGCTTTTCACTTCTCTTACCATATTGTAATCATTTAATTTCTGTATTATTTGCTCAAATGCAGCCTTTGTGGCAGTATGCGTAACCAATACGATTTCGGAAGATTCCTTTTCATCCAGGGGCAATTGAAGGATTTTATCGAATCCTACCCCATGCTCGGCAAATAAATTCGTGATTTTGGCTAAAACGCCAACTTCATCTTGAACATGTAATCGAATGAAGAACTTAGCGAAAATCTCAGTCCCATCTTTTAATTGTTTCGGGAACTGAGGTGAAACGGCACTGCGGCCATTTACGCCCAGCCTCATATTCTTGATGACCGTCACCATATCCGAAACGACTGCAGTCGCAGTAGGAAGGCTGCCAGCCCCCGGTCCGTAAAACATCGTTTCCCCTACGGCTTCCCCATAAACGTATACAGCATTATACTCATTATTTACCGATGCTAACGGATGTGCTTCAGGAAGAAGTGCAGGCTGGACACTTACTTCGACCCTATCCCCTGCCCTGGAAGCGACGCCGATCAATTTCATTGTATAGCCAAGCTTCTTACTATATCTCAAATCCTCTTCGGATATCTCGGTTATGCCCTGTACCTCAACATCATTCAAGCCAATGTTCATTGAGAACCCGAGTGTTGAAAGGATCGCCATTTTACGGGCCGCATCCAAACCGCCTACATCGGCTGTCGGATCGGATTCAGCAAATCCCAGCTCCTGAGCTTCCTTCAATACGTCATCATAAGCTCTGCCTTCCTTGCTCATTTTCGTTAAAATGAAGTTTGTCGTTCCATTGACGATTCCCATCATTTTCGTGATGCGGTCAGAAGATAATCCATCCACAAGTCCGCGTAAAATCGGAATTCCCCCTGCAACACTTGCTTCATAGAACAAATCACATTGATTCTCGGTGGCCAATTCCAGCAATTCCGGTCCATATAAAGCCATTAGGTCTTTATTGGCCGTAACGATATGCTTTTTATTCTTTATTGCCTCTATCAGATAACCGCGTGTTTCTTCGATTCCACCCATTACTTCTATTACAACATCAATCTCGGGATTCGAAAGGATATCCTCAGGATTGTCAGTTAACATACCTTTATCGATCTCGACAAGCCTCTCCTTCGTCGTGTCTTTGACTAGTATCTTCTTAACGGATATGGAACAGCCCACTTGGTGCATGAGCTTGTCCTGATGCCTTTCAATGATTTGTACGACTCCTGATCCAACTGTACCTAACCCCAATAAACCGATCGAGATGGCTTTCATATTTTGGTTCCCCCTTAAAAACTGTTTGCCTGAAGAAGACGTTTGTATTTGTATAGTAGACATTATATGTTTAATTCATATAATTAGCAATAGTTGAAAAGATGAATGCACGAACTTTTTTCGTCCATCTCTTGAACGAGTAAGAACGGGTAAAGCTAAACTTTTTATGGGAAACCATTTTGGTGATCATTACTTAACGCTCTTCAATGAATCATTTGTACCCATTACAATATGCGGCTTTTGCACGGGATCCATCCATTTCAGTAAACTGAGGACATTCTTTTCGGCCGTGGCCGTACACCCAGCCGTCGGTTTTGTACTCCCTCTCCATACATGAAGAAAGATTGCACTTCCTTTTCCTTTTACGATGGGATTGGTATTATAATTGATGACTGTCCCATACTTATAGAGTTCATGATTCATCCTTTCGAAAGACTTCCATTTAACTGCAGGATTACCTTTATAGGTTTTCCACTTGTTATAATCCGTGGATGCCTGATCATCAACCCAGTAGTCATATTTGGTCGTTTTCTTATAACTCATTTTCACTCCTGCCGGCTTCGTTTCGCTTCCAAAGGCCGTACCAAATGAAAAAATCCCGACCGGGGATTTCCCATCACCCTCTTTTTTGCTCTTGGTGAAGCCGTTCTTCCCAATGACACCGTCCATCTTCTTCAATGCCCGGCGCCATTCCCCTTGTTTCTTCTCATAAGTTTGGATCGTGACCTTCGTATCACCCATCGCTTTACCTGTCACAGATACAACTTGGTTAACGCCTTTTCTCCCATCGAATTTCTTCAAAATGGCTTTTTCACCGGAACTGAAAACCTCTTTTGCATCCGCCATATTGATATATGCTGTCTTGTTTGAGTGACAGACCTTATACCAGCTTCCAGTTCTTCCGCTTGCCGACAATTCTTTATTTTTCTTATAAGTTTTTAATGTTTTACTTGCAGCCGACGCCTTTTCCTTCACATCCGCTTCAGACTTCATGACAATCTTGAATTGAGTTGCTTCGCAGCCCGTTTTCGTTTCAGCTTTCGCAAGATTTGCCGTTTGGATGAATAAAAGGGCTATAAGGGCGGCCATCATCAATCTCTTCATGGTCCCATCCTTCCGCAGTGATCAAATATCTAATTATTCTAAAAAATCTTGTTATCATCATAACATAGTAAGTAAGGATGAATCATATTTCTTTCCCGTTTTTATCTAAATCCAGTCAATTTTAGGCAAATCATATTGCTTGGCAGGGACCTCTGCCAATTCATAAAAATGTTTGAGGAAGGACTCATATTGTTGGGAGGATTTCGTGATCGAAGATATTTTATCTTCCAATTGGTTCGACCTCGATTCCGTCGTTTTTGAAAAATACTCTTCCACCGTTTCAAAGTAATGAATGGGAAATAGCATCCTCGAATATAATAACCGGGCCGAAAAGCTGGAGAACGGTTCTATTGACTGATATTCGTGAAAGAAATGGGCAATCCCCCGCTGATGGGTATGCACATTTTGAAAATAATGTTCCCTCACCCATTCAGCGACATCCCTTGTTCCGTGGTCAAATACCCAATCGAACGGATTTTTCATCCACTTATTGCTTCTCCAGGTATCATGTAAAAAACGTTCATAACATACCGTTCCACTATCGACAATTTGCGGGGTATCATCGATTTCCGTGTCGACTAAATATTGAATCGCATTTTCACCCAGGACCATATAATAGGGAAAGGTTTCTATAAATAATTTTTCAAACTGGTTATCAGGATGGGCGCTGAGCTTATCCCGCCAAATCTTTTCTAACTGATCGATCCTTCGTTCCCAGAGTTCTTTCCATTTGCCGATCCTTGAACATGTTCGAATCGTATCATTAATAGTTCTCCCACGCTGATGGAATCTTGCCAGACGTCTTCCTGGGTTGAAATTTTTCGGACCTTCCAATGCCTGATTGGCAAGAAGGATGAATAATTGTTCATCCGCTTCCGAAACATAGCTTCCATGATTGGCAAGGACAAAGGCGGATACGTGACGATCACCTTGTGAAATCAGATGTTGGGACATTTTATAACGTTCCACTAATTCCTCCTGCTCCATATTTTCAATGGGAACGATACTGTAAACCATATTCCCTGAACGGAAGCTTGGAAACCTGACATTGGCTTCTTCAAGCTCCACCTGTATACCATAATTATTAAAAATGATTTCTTCTATCATGGAATGGCCCCCTTCATCAAATGGATATAATAAATATTGGACATCATACACTTATATATATGTGGAATAACCCGTTTTCTGAATGATTATCGAAACCTTATTAGAAATTCCAATCAAAACATCTTCCGTGGGTTTTCAGTTTAATCAAATCAAACTACCTGCATTAGAACTTAATATAGAGAAATGGGTGATGACATGGCTAATATTGAACAATCAATGTCTGAAAAAACGGCTCGAAAATGGCTAATTGAACGAGGAGTGAAATTGGAGGATATCGCTGAGCTTGTCATGTATTTACAATCTTGCTACCATGAAAATCTCCAAATGTCCGATTGCCTTCACAATGTCGAACGGGTACTTTCAAAACGCGAGGTCCAAAATGCCATTCTTACCGGCATTCAGTTGGATATTCTAGCTGAGAAAAAACTGCTCGAGGAGCCTTTGCAGAGCATCATTGAAATAGATGAAGGCCTATATGGGGTCGATGAAATATTGGCTTTTTCAATTGTGAATGTTTATGGATCCATCGGCTTTACCAATTATGGTTTCATCGATAAACAAAAGCCGGGTATCTTAAAATATTTAAACGATAAAAGCACGGGTAAGGTGAACACCTTTTTAGATGATATCGTTGGGGCGATTGCAGCTGCCGCGTCAAGCCGGCTTGCCCATAGAACCGAAAATGCGGAATAGTAAACTTATGATATTCACGACATAAAAAAAACCAGGGCTGCATTCGCAGGCCTGATTTTTTTCATTCGAAGCGCCATAAGTCAAGGGTGTCCACTACATGCGTCGGCTGCTCCTTATATTGCTTTAAGCGTTCTTTTGTCGTTACGCCCGTATGTACAAGCAGTGTATCGATCCCTGCATTGATGCCGGCAAGGATATCTGTATCATAGTTATCTCCAACCATGATCGTCTCTTCTTTAGGCACCCCTAGTACTCTTAGAGCTTGCTCCACTATGACCGATTCAGGTTTTCCGATGAAAATCGGCTGTACATGGGTCGAAACGGAAACTACGGAGGTCAAGGCACCATTCCCCGGTAAAAGGCCTTGCTCAGTTGGAATGGCAATATCACCATTGGTCGAAATGAAAACAGCGCCATTCCTTACAGCAAGACAGGCTTTTGACAACTTTTCATAATTGACCCCGCGGTCGATGCCCATTACCAGAAAGTCTGGATGCTCTTCCACAAGCTTCATTCCTTTTTCCTTAAGTGCCTCGATGATGCCTTCTTCACCCACCACATAAACCGATGCATCTTTCTTTTGTTCAGCTATGTAATTGGCAGTGGCCATGCTTGTCGTGAAAACCTGGTCATCTTCCGTAGATATGCCGATGCTTCTCAATTTATCCGCTACTTGTGCCGGAGTCCGGGATGAATTATTGGTGACGAATAAATAAGGGATATCCCTTTTCCTTAGGTCATTAATAAACCCTGCCGCTTCCGCAATTTGTTCAGTACCGCGATACATGGTGCCATCCAAGTCAATTAAATATCCTTTATACGACTTCATTTGAATTCGCCTTCCTAACGCTGCTAGTTTTTAAAAGCTGATACAGGTCCCAATTCATTTGTTAAATAGTTCCTAACCAAATCCGGGAATTGCTTGAATGCCCCGATATTTTCCGAAAATACGGCATGCAGTTCTGTGTGATTCACTTCAATGAAGTCTTGGACCAGCATTTTCCTTAACGGCAAAACCTTTTTGAATTGTATCGCTTTTTCTTCAGAAATGACTTTTTCATCTTGAAGGATATCGATAATATCTTCATAACTTCCTGGATCACGCATAATAAAACCATCAATTACCGCATTTCCTACGTCCAACACGGAATCGATGGAAGTTTGTATGAGCCTTTCAGCGATAAGTTCCGCAAGATCTCCATCCCAATTATCATGCCCTTCAAAAAGTCCAAGCTGCTTTTCAAGAAAACCTAATATTTGTTCAATCTTTTGGCGGTCTACAAAGTACATTTTTTTCCAGATCCTTTCTGATCTAAGATGATATAGGGAATCATTGGTTGAATGGGCGGCATAGTTAAAACCCTGTGCCGAACAACCTTATTCCTTAATGATACCATAGCTTCTCCCTTACGCTCAATTCCTTCAACCACAACCATTGTACCATCCAATAACTAACAGAAGCTGGGGCGATACACATTGCCATTTCCATGGGTGCATTTCCCGACAGTAACTCCAGGAAAACCAATTCACGATCCCATTTTTATTCTTACCATTTTCATTTAATCGATGAACGCTTATGATCGCCGGAGCATCTTGAGGAACGACTTAGGTTCTCAGGCAGAAGCCCCGTAAAATGTCTGTTCCCCTATTGAAGTCACTTTGTTATGATGGAACTACAAATGTGAAGATAAGAAGGGAATGATACTATGGAAGATCGTTTTTATTTATACAATGACGTCGTGGATTCAAAAACCCGGTTCATAAGCTTCATGGGAGAGGAATCAAGATTCGACCTGGCCATTACGACTACCGATCGTTTTTATGGAAAGAAGCTTGTTTTAAATATGCAGAGCAACCGTTTCGCGATTATTGGGCCTGATGATTTAGAAGAGGAAGGCTATCTTGAGCATGCCTTTCAGTTATCAGAAGAGGAAGCCGAAGAACTGCGTCACTTTTTAATGGAAATCGTCTGAGCGCCGAAGTTTTTCATCTTAAACGGGAAACCTACTGAATGTAAGATCGATTACATGAGGGGGGATTATCTTGGACAAAGAAGAATACCACGATTTTTCCAATGTCGAAAAACAGAGGGATTATTTAATTCCTGAAGAATTTCCCGAAGGACCTTTTGGATCAGCCATAGCAAAAGATGCACCAGTTCAGAATAAAAACACCCCGTGGCAGGAAGGGCAACGATATCAAAGTGCCTTTAATTATGAAAATAAATCGTTGCACGAAGATTTACCTCGACAATATCCTGGTGCTCATCCGACACATGATGATTCAGAAAAAGATGAACAGCCTCCATATAAAGGATATGGTAGCTCTTAACATGGAAGGCCAGAGTGAAATCTGGCCTTTTTATTTCTTTATTTTCTTCACGACGAAATAAGGACAGCCAAAATTGCAGTATTCATATAAATATTCACTAAGCGTGCTTATTTTCGTATCAAAGGTCGCTTTCTGATTATTATCATCAAAAAATCCACGCAGCCTCAATTGCCCGTAACCCCAATCCCCTACTATATAATCATACTTCGTTAAAATCTCACTGTATCTGGCCTTAAACGCTTCTTCGTTATAGCCTTCCCTTTCATTCTCAATTATTTCATAGGTCATGTTATTGATGTTAATCATTGTTTTCACCTCTCATATGTACATTCCTTCTTTAAATTATAACTGATTCCCCATCAATTACTAAGCGAAAAATAGAGAAATATGTTCATCCTAAAGTTACGGGGGTGTTATTGATGAAAAAAACGATAATAACGATAGGTTTAAGCTCGATTATTGCACTAACCGGATGTGCTGATAAAGACAAAGATCTGGGGATGGGTGCAAAAAACCATGCCGGTAACCCAACAAACGTAAATAATCCGACTCAATATTATGATGAGGATTATCGTAATAATGACAATAAAAGTGATGATTTCGGTTTTACCCGCACTAATAGTGCAACCATTGATGGCCGTAACATTTCCAACAAAGCTGCTTCCATTGACCGTGAACAACTGTCTGATGTCATTTCTAAACTGAGTGTTCAGATACCAAATGTCAATGATGCCGCTACCCTCGTTACTGATGAGGAAGTGCTAGTCGTATATGATACAAATGCCAAGGATCGGACGGAAACCGCAGACCAAGTTAAACGCACTGCCATGTCCGTCGTGCCTCGCTATTATCATGTCTACGTCAGTGATGATTATCAAACCCTTGCCCAAGATGTCGAGAATTTCTCGACATTGAAATCCGGCAGCAAAGGGATCGATTATACGATCGAACAAACCATCAAAAGAATGCTGAAGTCGCCTCAAGGATACAAAATGAGTGACGGAGAAAATGAAAACGGGGAAATGGTTAACGATAAAAGAGATCATCACGATAACATCCATCAAAAAATGGATAACCGTTAATAAAAAAGGACCGAATTTTTTCGGTCCTTTATTTCACTCTATTTCAATAATTCTTCACCTTTGTTTTGCTTATGTTTTGCCGCAGCATTAACCTGTTCATCCGCATGGTAGGATGAACGGACAAGCGGACCGGATTCACAGTGGCTGAAGCCTTTTTCCAATGCACGTTCCTTCAGCTCGGCAAATTCCTCAGGCGTGTAGTATTTCAGCACCTTTAAATGCTTTTTAGTCGGCTGCAAATACTGGCCGATCGTCATGATATCCACATTATTAGCCCTTAGGTCATCCATCGTCTCGAGGATTTCCTCCCGCGTTTCACCCAAACCTACCATTAAACTGGACTTTGTCGGGATTTCCGGATACAGTTCCTTGGCCCTTCTTAAAAGCTCCAATGAACGTTCGTACTTGGCCTGAGCCCGTACACGGTCGGATAAACTTCTGACAGTCTCTATATTATGGTTCAGGATATCCGGTTTAGCATCCATCAAAGTCTTGATATTTTCAAACAACCCGCCCATATCAGACGGTAATACTTCAATTGATGTAAAAGGGTTTTTGCGTCGGATGGCACGGACCGTTTCAGCGAAAACTTCAGCGCCTCCATCCTTTAAATCATCACGGGCAACAGCTGTAATGACGACATGCTTTAAATTCATCAAAACAACGGAATCGGCAACACGCTCCGGTTCAGCCCAGTCCAATTCATTCGGACGCCCGGTCGTAACAGCACAAAAACGGCAAGCCCTTGTACAGATTTCACCCAAGATCATGAAAGTAGCCGTCCTTCTCACTGCCCAGCATTCGTGAATATTCGGACATTTTGCCTCTTCACAGACAGTATGAAGATTTTTCTCGCGCATCATATTTTTTAAACCGAGATAATTTTCGTTAGTATTAAGCTTTATTTTCAACCAATCTGGTTTTCGAAGAATTTCTTTATTTGTAGAAGACATGAAAATGCCACTCCATTCTATAGAAATTAACACACCCTACTTTAACAATAAAAAAGCATTTATACAAGTTATAGTTGGTTTCCCATTATTTATTTTTCATGATTATAGCTAAATCAGCAAGACTATAAAAGATGGATGGACTGATGTCTTTTAAATACGGAGAATGTCATGAAAGGAGCCTGCCCCGTTGAAAAAATTATTCCTTCTTACCATAACTTGTTTGTTTATTTTGAATGCACCAGGCCAAGTGGCTGATGCTGCCGATACCCCAAATGCTTATGCCGGGAGAATGGAGCTATATAAAAATATGGAGGCCACCCTCCAAATCCCGTGGTATTACCTTGCTGGAGCTGATCAATATGAGCACAGCCTCAGGGCTGCACGAAGGGATTTAGAGCCGGCAAAGGGTTTGATAGGCATCCACATCGAGCCTTCAAAGTGGAGCGGGGCCCTCAATCCTGACTTAAACGACGTGAACCCGCTCACGATCACATTTTTTGATGGGCTGGGCCAGGATGGCAATGGTGATGGCAAAGCTGATATCACTAATGATACAGATCGATTGTATGCTTTTTCGAAGCATCTCCAATCATATGGTGCAGATGAAGATAATATCCGGATCGGCTTGTGGGATTATTATAAACGAGATAAAGCCGTCAGCATCATTATCGGCAATGCCGAGATTTATAAAAAATATGGCCGGTTGGATCTACATGAAAAGGCCTTCCCGGTTCCAGTACGAACTCATTATACGTACTTGAATACATGGGGAAGCGCTCGCGGATGGGGCGGAAGGAGAATCCATGAGGGCACTGATATTTTTGCGGATTATAGCCTTCCCGTTCGTTCCACGAGCTATGGAATCATTGAAATGAAAGGCTGGAATAAATTCGGCGGTTGGCGGATTGGGATACGGGATTTAAATAATACCTATCATTACTTTGCCCATTTAAGCGGCTTCGCAAAAGGGTTGAAAGTCGGACAAATCGTCGAGCCCGGACAAGTCATCGGAGGTGTCGGCAGTACAGGTTACGGCCCTCCAGGGACTTCCGGAAAATTCCCTCCCCATCTCCATTACGGAATGTACAAAGACAATGGAATTACGGAATGGAGCTTTGACCCTTACCCGTATCTAAGATTATGGGAAAGGAAAGATCTGGCTAAAAAGCAAAAGTGAGCGGCGTGAATTTTACGCTGCTTTTTTTTGATTCGAACATAAACCCCTGAACTTGATGCATAGTTATTAGTAAAGGGGGCTAAAGCGTGTTCCGAAAAAGATTTCGAACGAAGAAATTCCGAAAAAAGGGGCCTCTTCCCACCCGAAAAGTATTTCTCTATTCATTTATCCTGTTTATCATATCAAGCATCATGACTCTTTGGTACGTGGACAAATCAATCGAACCCGTGATCATGAGTGTAGCCGAATATGAAATCAAACGGATTGCAACGGAAACGATTCATGAATCGGTTGATGAGAATATAGCGAAGGTCGACATGAACAAAATCATCACCAACAACAAGGGTGGTAAGGACTCCAGTTCTTCCTATAGCTTCAATCCGGTCATATACAGTGAATTGCGGGCTAACATTACGAATGATATTCAAAAAAAGCTTGGCATCAAACAAGGAAACCCTTTTAAAACAGGTTCAGCCAAAATAAATGATGAACAATATAAAAGTGTGGTCTATTATATACCATTTGGTGTCGTAACCGGGAATAATCTCCTTTCCAATTACGGACCTGAAATCCCAGTGAAAATGTCGGTCATCGGGAATGTTGAATCGGATTTGAGGACAAAACTGACAAACGCAGGCATCAATAATGTTTATTATGAATTGATAGTGGATTTTGATGTCAATATTCAAATCGTCATCCCCTCATTCACAAAGGAGACCAAGGTGAGTCAGGAAGTGACAGTCGGAAGCCTGTTGATTGAAGGTGATGTTCCAAGTTATTTTAGTAACGGAAACGGTTCGGTGGCACCTCCCATCATGAAGGAAAACAAGGAATGAAAAAACCAGCTTATCCTTGAGGTTAGGCTGGTTCTTGTATATTGAGACATTTCATGATAAGCAAATGCAGGTTTTTATTCAAGTCCACTTCATACGGCTCTTTTATTTGCTCCCCATCTTCTTCAAGAATCCTTATAATGGGGCGGTCTCCTATCCCCTCGTTCTGAGCGGATACTACCCCTTTCCTCCCATCATTCAATTCAACGTATAGACCATTAGGATAAATGGCAACCGCCCGGCGGAAAGCCTCGATGACCGTATTGTCGAACTTTTTCCCGACTCCGGCATAAAGGACTTCCAATCCTTGATGCGGCAGGATGGCCTTACGGTAAACCCGATTGGAAGTCACGGCATCAAACACATCGGCAACGGCAATGATCTTGCCGAAATAATGGATTTCGTCCCCCTTTATCCCCCGGGGATATCCTGATCCATCTAACCGTTCATGGTGCTGATAGGCACAATTCGCAACTATAAGGGAAATGGTATGAACATTTTTGATTAGATGGAAACCGTAATCGGCATGCTTTTGGATTTTTTCAAACTCCTTTTCCGTCAGCTTACCGGGTTTATGGAGGATTTCCAAAGGCACGAGCATTTTGCCGACATCATGTAAAATCGCTCCCAGCCCAAGAATTTCGAGATTCTTATCATTGATATTCAATTCCATCCCGATCGCCAGAGTATATAAGGTCACATTGAAGGAATGAGTAAAGATATAGTCATCGTATGTATAAACGTCGGCCAATAAAGTCATTAACTCTTTATTCCTTTTCAGCTCGCCCATGATGTTCCGAACTAATTGAGTGAACTTGACGTTAGCCTGCTCTATCGTGAATGACCCAGCAAGATTCATTTTGTTTTTCATGTCCAGGAAAGTGGTTTCAATCGTATTAATGGCTTCTCTTCTTAGTTTCCCTGACACTGGGGGCATGGGAATAATGTCATCCGTCCTGGAATCTTGAATGTAAACAAAGGGAATATTAAGGGACACCAGTCGATTGATCATTTTCTGCGTTAATGTAAGACCCTCGCACAATAGGATATGGCCCTGATCATTATGAATGTTTTTACCGAGCCTCGCTCCAGGGCTTAGGGACTTTGTAATAGCTAGCCTCATACTTGTACTCCATTTCCCCATTCAATATTTGTAAATCAAACCGGTTCATTCCTTTATAAGGATTATCGGAAAGTATTTTGATAAATGAATCTGTTTGAACGCATTTATTGAAAAAATATCAGCATTTTCTTTGAAAAAAAATAAGGCCCCCTTCTGGAAAAAAGAAAGCCCCCCTTTTCAAATCATTTTGATTAATGCCTCTTTACCAATCATTCCTGGATGAATGCCCTTTTCCACAGCCTCCCAGGTAACTGATTCAAGCGGCGCTTCCAATAGTTCTTCAATCGATTTAACTCCTGTGGCCCTTCCTGCAAGGATTTTACGATCTCTCAATTTATCATTCAGCAGTCCAACATCTAACGCACCGCACATTATATATCCTTTTTCGGACGCGACAGCAAGTAAATTCGTTTTGGGAAGTCGGACAGAAATGGCTAGGAATGTATGATTATCAAGAATTATTGGGATCATGTTAATCAATTGGTTTCGCCCCTCTCTTCCCCATACTTTATGAAAAAAAGGGCGAAACCGTGATTTAGAGTTTGGTGTTTATGTATATTTTTTCCAACTTCCATAAAAGGATATCCCGCAAGAATTCCGGCAGTAAGTATTCCTTGCGATCGGAGCGCTGGATACTTGGAAAGAAGTGTCCAAACGTGAACATGTCAGGTATTGCCAGTTTATAGGACTTATCCGTCTGCAGCTTCTCCCCTTTTATAAGTATCCCTTTTACGATCCCATTCTCCCTTTCGTTAAATTCAATTTGATCATAATGCATGACTCCCATGATTTTCCCGCGGAAACCGAAACCCTTCACCTGAATATTAGGCCACTCCTCATTTCTCGATTGCATTAAGATTTCTTTTAATTCATTCCCATTCACTTCAACGACGCAAGGATTGATGGGATGTGGACAGATTCTGTGAATATCCCCTTTTGTGACAGGTCCCTTTGGCAGCCCTTCGAGCAGAAGACCGGCATTCAAAAAGGAACAATCCGCCTGAGTCCACTCCCTTAGGGCATCCCCAAGGAGTTCAGTCAAAGGACTTCTTTTGAACCAATCATTATCCAGTGCTTCGGGTAAATCCACTGCAACCTGTTTTAGCGTTTCCCCTCCGGCCTTGTATATCTCTTCGATCCATGACCGTTCATTCTCCAATTCCAAAAAGTCATTGGTATCATAAAGAATGGCTTTCTTATGGCTAACTTTCTTTTCCTGATTGACGGTCATTTCCACCTGTCCAACATAGAAACCATATTTCCCTGCACCGCAAAGGAGTGTGTCATTGATCAATTTACCTTGGTGGAGGATGTGGTGGGTATGCGCGCCAAGTATGATGTCAATCTCCGGAAAATCCTCTGCCATCCTTTCATCATCGTGGATGCCCAGGTGGGAAAGGATGACGATTACATCCGCCTCCGTTTTGACCTTTTCGAGCTGCGCCTTCAACTCAACGAATGGTTCTGTTATTTCCCAGCCCATCGCAGAATAAAACTTTTGGAAAAAGGCTGTCAAACCTATCATGGCAATTTTGGTGCCTTTTACCGTCGTATGTATCCAATATGGCAGCGCCCATTCCGGCCTTTCATAATCACCGTAATAAATATTGGCTGCCAAGACCTTGAACTTTGCATGATCATATAAGGAGTCTAACGCATCATGAGGTAAAGTGATGCCTTCATTATTGCCGATGGTCACATATTGGTAGCCCGCTTCATTAAGCAGTTCAATATTCCCTTTACCCAACGTACCTTCTGTATATGGATGCCAGCGGTCCACATGATCGCCTATATCCAGTATGATCGCTTCTTCTCCCGTTTCTTGATGAAGTTGTCTTCTTTCTTTAAGAAACTTATCAATACGAGGCCAATTCTCAAAATGACTATGGAGATCATTGGTGTGATACAAATGAATGATTTCTGACATCATTTCTCCTCCTCGTTTATCCTGTGATACCTTGATATATAAGACGTAAACCAATGATTATCAGCACTATTTTCAACATATTTTCCAGCGAGGCACTTTTTAGGCGCGTATTGATGAATGCGCCCAATTTAGCACCGAACCATGCACCCGGAATCAGGGCAAAAGCATATGGCCAATTTACATTTCCAAGGGAAATATGCGTGATTGAATTAGTGATGGAAGATAGAAATACCATGAACATCGAAGTCGCTACAGCCATATGCGGAGGGAAGAAGAATAGAAGCATCATGACGGGTACCATTAAGGCCCCACCGCCAATTCCAAATAACCCTGAGCTGAATCCCACGACAAAAGAAATCAATACAGCCAGAAGGGGATGGTAACCATAGGAAAATGAATGTCCATTTTCAGTTTTATACGTCTTCACTATTTTCCCTTTTCCAGGCTTGAAAAGCATTGGCTTCAAACGATTCTTCACTAATAACACGATAGCCATGAAAACCATGAAAATTCCAAAGTACAATGAAAAAGCTTCGGCGTTAAGATTTTTATTCACATAAGCCCCTATCATTCCACCAGGTGCACTGCCAATAAAAAAGATTAAGCCGGCCTTATAATCCACCACTTTATGTTTTAAATAAGATAAAGTAGAAGATAGGCCGGTAAAAATCATGATTACGGTTGAAACACCTACGGCGACCTGAGGAGTCAGCTCATCGATAATATTCGTAGATGCACCTAAGTATAAAAGAGAAGGCACAATGATGATGCCGCCGCCCAGACCGACAAGAGCGCCGATTGCTCCCGCTAATAATCCAATACCCACTAATACTAACCATACCATGAAGAAATCCGCCTTTACCTGTTTATGAGGATATACCTCTCTAGCTTGTCACATCATCTCTTTATTAATTATATAATTCCCCTTAAAACAAACCAAGCTGCTTAGGAGCCAGCCCTTCATATTCTATACCAAGCAACTCAATCATTTGTTTGGCATTATCAGCGGCATCTCCGCCTGAGTTATTATTGAACAGGACATATACCTCCTTGGATTCCCTTTCCAATTTCCTGATTTTTTCCACCCATTCTGTCAATTCCTGATGATTATATCTATATAAGTACCTGACCTCGCGCCAATTATCACCTGAAGAGGCCCTTTGCCAACCATGCAGGTTACGTCCATGAAAGCGTATCAGGGTTTTATCTTTATTTGTGGCATGCAGAACGACAGGAATGGATCCCTCTCCAGCCTGCGGCTCATCGCATATAGTATGGATCCAGCCTTCCTTTTCGATAAAGTCCAAAGTTTGCTGGAATACATTGGGCCTGTACCAGCTTTGATTCCGAAATTCAATGGCAGCTGGAATATCACCCATTTCAGTTTTGCACCATCGCAGGTAATTCACATTTTCCCGTTTACAATCAAACCATGGCGGAAACTGAAATAAGACCATCGCTAGCTTACCGGACTTCTGATAAGCTTCCAGAGAGTCGCAAAATGCCTTGAACATTTCCTTCTTGCTTTCAAAAGGGATTTCCCCACGCTGATGTCCTGTCATCCCTTGATAGGCTTTAACGACAAACTGGAATGATGCAGGCGTCTCGGATACCCACTTTTCACTGTTCCTCTTTGGCTGAACTGCATAAAATGAAGCATCCACCTCCACAACGGGAAAATGAGCACCGTACTCTTTAAGTTTATCACGTTGGGACACACCGCCATGATACAAACTATCATGATCACCCCAACCGGTCACACCAACATAAATCATCTGCATCATCACTCCTTTGGGACAGGCCCTAATTACTGGACTTCTTCTTTTATTATTTTTTACCCTTATTGAGCCATATCTAATCTTTGGTATTAGGGTGTAAATATCAAAAACAAAAAGCCTGCCAGACAGACCCGGCAGGCTTTTTGTATGAATGGTTATCCTAAATCGCTCTACAGGCAGCCCAGTCGGTTATTAACCGATGGATCCTTCCATTTCGAACTTGATCAGACGGTTCATTTCAACCGCATATTCCATTGGAAGTTCTTTTGTAAATGGTTCGATGAAGCCCATTACGATCATTTCCGTTGCTTCTTGCTCAGAGATTCCGCGGCTCATCAAGTAGAACAATTGTTCTTCAGATACTTTGGAAACCTTCGCTTCGTGTTCAAGGGAAATGTTATCATTCAAGATTTCATTGTAAGGGATCGTATCAGATGTAGACTGATTATCCATGATTAATGTATCACATTCAATGTTGGAACGAGCTCCATCCGCTTTACGTCCGAAATGAACGATACCACGGTATGTTACTTTACCGCCCTGTTTGGATATTGATTTTGATACAATCGTTGAAGATGTATTAGGCGCTAGGTGAATCATTTTTGCTCCTGCGTCTTGGTGTTGGCCTTTGCCGGCAATGGCAATCGATAATGTCATACCGCGAGCGCCTTCACCTTTTAAGATGACAGCAGGATATTTCATTGTCAATTTGGAACCGATGTTACCATCGACCCATTCCATTGTTGCGTTAGCGTCACAAACCGCACGTTTCGTAACCAGGTTAAACACGTTGTTTGCCCAGTTTTGGATCGTCGTGTAACGGCAGTAAGCATCTTTCTTGATGACGATTTCAACAACCGCACTATGAAGGGAGTTAGTCGTATAAACAGGTGCTGTACAACCTTCGACATAGTGAACGGATGCGCCTTCATCAACAATGATGAGCGTACGCTCGAATTGCCCCATGTTTTCAGAGTTAATCCGGAAATAAGCTTGAAGCGGAGTATCCACTTTAACGCCCTTTGGTACATAGATGAAAGATCCGCCTGACCAAACTGCTGAGTTCAATGCAGAGAATTTATTGTCAGTAGGCGGGATCGTTTTCCCAAAGTGCTCACGGAAGATATCTTCATTTTCACGAAGTGCTGAGTCCGTATCTTTAAAGACGATACCCAAATCTTCCAATTCTTCTTTCATGCTATGGTAAACCACTTCTGATTCGTATTGAGCAGATACGCCGGCAAGATATTTTTGTTCGGCTTCAGGAATTCCCAATTTATCAAAAGTCTGTTTGATTTCATCAGGAACTTCATCCCAAGATTTCTCTGATTTCTCTGATGGCTTAACATAGTATGTGATTTCATCAAAATTCAGACTCTGCATGTCGCCGCCCCATTGAGGCATTGGCATGTTGTAAAAATGCTCCAATGATTTCAAACGGAAATCAAGCATCCATTGAGGTTCATCCTTCATTCGAGAAATTTCTTCCACGATTTCTTTTGTCAGACCACGCTTTGAACGGAAGATGGAAACATCTTTATCCGCAAAGCCATATTTATAATCGCCGATTTCAGGCATTTTCTTTGCCATAGCTCGTATTCCTCCATTTCAAATGGCTGAATTACAACAGCTCATTTTAATTTAATTATTCCTTCAATCCCTTTTCCATGGCTTTCCAAGCTAAGGTAGCACACTTGATTCGGGCTGGAAATTTAGAAACACCTTGAAGGGCTTCAATATCCCCAAGGTCCATCTCATCGTCGTATTCTTTTCCCTGGATCATTAAGGAAAAAGTCTCGGATATCGCTAGGGCAGTATCAACGTCTTTGCCCTTAATGGCTTGAGTCATCATGGAAGCCGAACTCATGGATATCGAACAGCCATCACCATCGAATTTAACATCGCTGACCTTGCCATCTTCAATCTTCATCGTTAAACGAATCCGATCGCCGCAAGTTGGATTATTCATATCGATTGTCATGCTTCCATCTTCTAGCATGCCCTTATTACGTGGTTTCTTATAGTGATCCATAATGACTTGACGGTAAAGTGTATCTAAGTTATCAAAAGACATTACTGAAATACTCCTTCGTTTTAACAAGCCCGGACACGAGCTTATCAATATCTTCTTCCGTGTTATATAGATAGAAACTTGCTCTTGCCGTCGATGATACGTCCAGCCATTTCATTAATGGCTGTGCGCAATGATGACCGGCACGGACAGCAATTCCATCTGCATCAAGAACGGTAGCGACATCATGTGGATGTACGTCATTAATATTAAAGGTTATTACACCCGCACGCTTTTCTGCATCTTTAGGACCGAATATGGTCAGCCCTTCGACAGCTGACATTTTTTCCATTGCATATGCGGCGAGCTTATGTTCATGCCGTTCAATATTATCCAGGCCGATTTCTTCCAAGAAATCAATTGCAGCACCAAGACCGATGGCGCCGGCAATGATTGGGGTACCGCCTTCAAATTTCCACGGGAGTTCTTTCCATGTAGACTCATGCAAACCTACAAAATCGATCATCTCTCCGCCGAATTCAATCGGCTCCATTTTTTCCAGAAGTTCTTTTTTGCCATATAATACGCCGATACCTGTTGGACCGACCATTTTATGACCCGAGAAGGCAAAGAAATCACAATCCAGATCACGGACATCCACTTTTAGGTGCGGCGTGCTTTGCGCCCCGTCGACTACCATTACGGCACCGTGTTCATGGGCAATTTTCGCGATTTCCTTCACAGGATTGATGACACCAAGTACATTCGAAACCTGCATGATGGAAACGATTTTCGTTGCGTCCGTAATTGTTGCCCTAACATCATCAAGGGAAATCGTGCAATCCTCTTGAAGCGGAATATACTTCAGTACAGCGCCTTTTTCTTTGGCAAGCTGCTGCCACGGAATGATATTACTGTGATGCTCCATATAAGAGATGACAATTTCGTCACCCTCTTTAATATTTGCACCACCGTAACTTCTTGCTACAGTATTCAAAGAAGTCGTTGTGCCTCTTGTAAAGATGATTTCTTCTGTAGAAGAAGCATTAATGAATTTACGTACCTTTTCACGTGCACCTTCATACGCATCCGTAGCTTTTGTTCCAAGTGTATGCACCCCGCGGTGAACATTCGAGTTGTATCCGCGGTAATATTGCTCAATCGCTTCAATCACTGCAGCCGGTTTTTGAGAGGTTGCAGCACTATCTAAATAAACTAATGGCTGACCATTGACTTCTTGATCTAATATCGGAAAAAGCTTACGAATTTCGTATGGGTTCATTACTGTACTTTCCTTTCAATGACCGCTACTAATTGTTTTTTAACTCCCTCAATTGGAAGCTGGTTAACAACAGGGGCCAAGAATCCGTGAATGACAAGTCTTTCTGCTTCTTTCTTAGTAATACCACGGCTCATTAAATAATACAGTTGAAGCGGGTCGACACGGCCGACGGAAGCAGCATGGCCAGCCGTTACATCATCTTCATCAATCAAGAGGATTGGATTGGCGTCTCCGCGTGCTTTTTCACTTAACATCAATACGCGTGATTCTTGTTCGGCATTTGACTTTGTAGCGCCATGCTCTATTTTCCCGATTCCATTAAAAATGGAGGATGCGGCGTCTTTCATGACACCGTGCTTAAGGATATAGCCCTCAGAGCGTTTGCCATAATGAATGATCGCTGTCGTAAAGTTCTGTTTTTGTTCCCCGCGTCCGACTACAACGGTTTTAGTATCACCGTGAGAGCCATCGCCCATTAGATATGTTGTATTATCTGAAATCGTATTTCCATCGTTCATCAGGCCAAGTGCCCACTCAATACGAGCGTCACGTCCTGCCACCCCACGGCGGTTAACGTATGTCGTGAAGCCTTTAGAAAGGGTATCGACCGCTCCGTACTCCACCTTGGCATTCGCATTTGCAAATACTTCCGTTACGATGTTGGCAACCCCTTCGTTAGAGTCAACGCTTGAGAAGTAGTTCTCTACATATGTGACAGAGCTATTATCTTCCGCTACGATCAAGACATGGTTGAAAAGTGTAGTATCTGGATTATCCAATAGGAATACCGATTGGATCGGCTCTTTGATTTCTACATTTTTCGGAACATAAAGGAATGCTCCCCCATTAACTAATGCAGCATGAAGTGCCGTTAAACGATGTTCATCTATTTTAACGCCGTCTTTCATGAAATATTTTTGCACGAGCTCAGCATGGTCACGAGCCGCTGTTAAAATATCCGTAAAAATGACGCCTTGTTCTTTCACATTTGCTGACAGATTGATATGTGCCGGCGTATTATTGCGTTGAATGTATAAGTTTTCATTTTCTTCAATGATGGATTTAATTTCTTCCGGAAGCTCCTCTAAAGAGGCAAAAGCTTCACTTTCAACCGTATGAGTCTGGAAAGAAGTAAAATTCCATTTATCGATTTTCGTTTTATCCGGCTTTGGCATCGGGAGCTTTTCTAATTCAGAAAACGCTTGAATCCGAAGCTCGGATAACCAAGCTGGATCATTATTTTTAGTTGAATAGGAGCTTATATCCTCTTGTTCAAACGGTAATTTCGTTTCTGTAGTCATTGCAAATCCTCCTACTTACGCTTCTTCGCCAACAGTTTCGTCTTCAATGCCCAATTCTTGTTTGATCCAGTCATAACCTTCCGCTTCCAAGCGTGCAGCAAGTTCAGGACCGCCTGATTTAACGACACGTCCTTGCATCATAACATGTACAAAATCAGGAGTGATGTAATTTAATAGACGTTGGTAGTGAGTGATGATCAAGCATCCAAAGTCTTCTCCGCGCATTTCGTTGATTCCTTTTGAAACGACTTTAAGTGCATCGATATCTAGACCTGAATCAATCTCATCCAAGATTGCAATTTTAGGTTGGATCATCATTAATTGAAGAATCTCGTTGCGTTTTTTCTCTCCGCCTGAGAAACCTTCATTCAAATAGCGTTGCGCCATATCTTCATCCATTTCAAGGAACTCCATTTTTTGGTCCATTTGACGGATGAATTTCATCAATGAAATCTCATCGCCTTCTTCACGGCGTGCATTAATGGAAGAACGCAAGAAGTCAGCATTTGTAACACCGCTGATTTCACTTGGATATTGCATAGCTAGGAATAGACCGACACGAGCGCGCTCGTCTACTTCCATTTCCAATACATCTTCGCCATCGAATGTGATGCTTCCGCTAGTCACTTCATATTTAGGGTGACCCATGATTGCTGATGATAAAGTGGATTTACCAGTTCCATTTGGCCCCATGATCGCATGGATTTCTCCACCTTTGACTTCAAGGTTTACCCCTTTTAAAATCTCTTTACCTTCAATTGATACGTGAAGATCTTTAACCGTTAATGTAGAAGCTGACATAATAATACCTCCGTGAACTAATTCCAATTTTATTACCAGAAAGTAAAGATTACTTTCCTTACTGTAAATTACGTAAAAGCATTCTCACTTTATTCTCATTCCAATTTTATAACAAATCCAATTTAGAATCAACTAAATAGATAGGGGTTTCCACTTCCGCCATATTAAAAACCCGTCCAATTCTTACAATACTAACAGATATAGCCTGTTTCCTGCATATTCATACTTATTTTAGCTTTTGTTAAAATTATCTTATTATTCAGCAAACCTTCATCCTTATTAATATATGTTCGAAGAATTCGATTGCAAGGTATGAACGTTCCGCTTTAAAAAGAAAAAAATCGGACTGTCAGGCATTATGTAAGTTTATCCAATAAGGCACCCCTTATTTATGGACCACTTTCCATTTTACCTCTACAGACCGATCTTTTAAAGAACTCTTTTATATGCTTAGCCGTGAATTTTGCGTTGTAGGTCCTGGACCATTTTGTTGCACTTTACATGTTCCCTATCCCGTTCTTTCTCAACCTCGATACGGAGGTCTAAGTTTCTACTGTACTCACTGTAGCCAATCCCATGTGAAGACTGCATCGCCTTTTCCATTTCGCTTGTTACATGTAAATCTAGAGTATTGATAGTGAACCATCCTTTCAAATTTGTGTATCTTTTTAATGCCTTCATTATCTCTATACCCTTCACTTTCATGATTAAACATAAAAAAAACGGCCTGAATTAAATCAGGCCGCCAGATTGTAGACAAACTGGATGTCATTTGACTTTAAATTTGGACGTTACTTTCCACTTCAGGCACTCGCTTTCCGCGGGCGGTCCGGGAGCCTCCTCGACGCTTCGCGCCTGCGGGGTCTCCCCTGGACTCGTTTTTCCCGCAGGAGTCTCGTACCTTCCGCTCCAATCAACTTTGTTTTAACAGTAAGATAGAACTCCTTTTGCCTACAGTCTTTTTGAGGGATTGTTGATTTCTACTTCAAGCACTCGCTTTCCGCGGGCGGTCCGGGAGCCTCCTCGACGCCTCGCGCTTGCGGGGTCTCCCCTGGACTCGTTTTTCCCGCAGGAGTCTCGTACCTTCCGCTCCAATCAACTTTGTTTTAACAGTAAGATAGAACTCCTTTTGCCTACAGTCTTTTTGAGGGATTGTTGATTTCCACTTCAGGCACTCGCTTTCCGCGGGCGGTCCGAGAGCCTCCTCGACGCTTTAGCGCCTGCGGGGTCTCCCTTGGACTCGCTTTTGCCGCAGGAGTCTCGTACCTTCCATTCCAATCCACTAAGACTAAGTAATCAGATAGAACCACTTTGCCTACAGTCTTTATTCGTTCCATGCGTAAAACGATTGAAGAAGTTGGAATCAACATGATATCGTTGGTTTTCAGGTTAAGTTTCCATGATAAAGTGCCTCACTATAGAAAAAAATTATGAGCGACGCATTATGTAAAAGCTGAACGAACAAAACAGTTTGCCTATTCATTCATGCGGCGACAGACTGTAACGGATTTGTGTTGAGGACGATAGTAACACCCGGAAATATTCATGATAGTCGTTTCTTAAGAGCATCTGGTTTAACCCAGATGCAACTAACAAACACCAGCTATACTCTGTACAAGTCCTTGAACAAAAGAAAGATTCTTCCGCAACCGTTTTGGTTGGTTGTTATCTCTGCCCATCCGGCAATCAACAACAAATAAAGAGGCCTATCGTGAATAAAAATCGCTTTACAAATCCAATAAAAAAATCAAAAAGGTTCCGGAATGAGAACATTCCGGAACCTTTTTTGTTTACACACTGCGGCCTTAATTAAATCAGGTCGCCATTCTTGAATTATTTATCCGCCGGTACAACCGCACCTTCGTATTTCTCAAGGATGAAATCTTGAATTTCTTTAGAATGCAATACTTCTACAAGCGCTTTGATTTCTTCTTTGTTTTCATCGCCTTTGTTTACAGCGATGACATTCACATAAGGTGATTCGGAATCTTCAATCGCAATTGAATCTTTCAATGGATTCAAGCCAGCGTCGATTGCATAGTTAGAGTTGATCAAAACAGCATCGCCTTCGCCGCTTTCATAAATTTTAGGAAGCAGGGCCGCTTCATAATCAGCATCGAATTTAAGGTTTTTCTTATTTTCAACGATGTCTTTAGTTGTAGCCGTCGTTTTATCGATGCCTTCTTTCAAAGTGATCAGGCCATTCTTTTCCAAAAGGGATAAAGCGCGTCCATGGTCAGCGACAGAGCTGCTCAAAATGATTGTTGCCCCATCAGGTAGTTTATCGATGCTTTTATATTTTTGAGAGTATAGTGCTATTGGCTCGATATGGATTCCGCCAGCATTGACGAAATCATATCCATTTTCTTTAATTTGCGACTCTAAGTAAGGAATGTGCTGAAAATAGTTAGCATCCAATTCCTTATCATTCAACGCCTTATTCGGTAAAACGTAGTCCTGGAATGTTTCGATTTCCAATTCGATTCCTTTTTCTTTAAGAAGCGGCTTAGCTTCCTCAAGGATTTCAGCATGCGGAACATTGGATGCCCCTACAACTAATTTCTTCGATTCTTTTTCCGTATCACTGCCGCCTTTATCCTTTTCACTTCCACAAGCAGCCAAAGCGATAGATAACACTAAAATTAACGCAAATCCTAAAAACTTTTTCATCCTATTCATCTCCTTTTATCTTTTGTCCAATTTAGATGTAATCACATCTCCAATAATTTGAATTATGAAGACGATAATTAGAATAACGATCGTCGCTACAAGCGTAACGTCATTTTGATTTCTTTGATAGCCGTCCAAATAGGCTAGATTACCAAGTCCGCCTGCACCGATGACCCCGGCCATTGCGGTATATCCAACCAATGCAATCGATGTTACCGTAATCCCGGAAATAAGGGCAGGCATCGACTCTGGAAGAAGGACCTTCCAAATGATCGTACTCGTTTTTGCCCCCATGGATTTAGCGGCTTCGATTACACCTTTATCGATTTCACGCAGGCCGATTTCAACCATACGCGCATAGAATGGGGCAGCCCCGATAATAAGTGCCGGTAATGCAGCGTTCTCTCCAATCATGGAACCGACAAGCGCTTTAGTGAAAGGAATAAGCAGCACGATCAAAATAAGAAATGGAATGGAACGGAATATATTAACGATAGCACTCATGACCCCGTTAATCACCCGATTTTCCCACATATTACCCTTCCCTGTCAGGAACAGGATCAATCCTAATATTATGCCTATAAAAAAGGTTGCTACTACAGAGACGCTTGTCATGTAAAGCGTTTCTTTTGTTGCTTCAATAATGTCTTCCCAATCAATATTCGGCAATAATTCTTCAAGCATGAGTAATCACCTCCACGCCTACCTGCTGTGCTTTAATGAATTCGATTGCGCGGAGCATTTCATCCTCTGTGCCATCAAGATGGATAAACAATGTTCCATATGAACCGCTTCTTGTTTGGGATATCTTACCTTGAACGATATTGACATCCAACTCGAAGTTACGCACAAGCTTGGTGATCAACGGGCTTTCTGCATGATCACCTACAAAGGTCAATTGAATCACTTTGCCTGCAGGATAACGTTCGAGCAAATGGTCCATCGTTTCTTTCGTTTCTTCTGGTTCCGTTACCTGTTGCACGAAACGCTTCGTCATTTGTTCTTTAGGATTCTTGAAAACATCAAGGACGGGCCCCTGTTCAACAACTTGCCCGTTTTCCATCACGGCGACGCGATGACAGATTTTACGTATTACATGCATTTCATGTGTTATCAAGACGATCGTCAATCCCAAGCGCTGATTGATGTCAACAAGCAATTCGAGTATTGAGTCGGTAGTCTGCGGATCCAAGGCAGAAGTCGCTTCATCACACAGCAGCACTTTAGGGTTATTTGCCAGGGCCCTGGCGATTCCCACCCTTTGCTTTTGCCCTCCGCTTAATTGTGAAGGATAGGCCTTTTCCCTTCCTTCCAGTCCGACTAACTTGATCAATTCGTTTACACGCTTGGTTCGTTCAGTTTTAGAAACTCCTGCAATTTCCAATGGGAAAGAAATATTTTCCTGAACGGTTCTTGACCATAATAGATTGAAATGTTGGAAAATCATGCTGATTTCTTGACGGGCCTTACGGAGCTGAGCCCCTTTAATTTTTGAAATTTCCTTCTCAGCAACCACTACGGAACCCTCTGTTGGGGTTTCCAATCCATTGAGCATTCTGATCAAAGTACTTTTCCCCGCTCCACTGTAACCGATGATACCGAAAATCTCGCCTTTATTTATTTCAACATTCACATTATTTACAGCCTTGATCGTCTCACTGTTCCCTTTTCCTGTTCGGAACAGCTTACTGACTTTCGTCAATGTAATCATTAATCCTCACCTCTTTTATCCAATAAAACCTATGAACTTAGTTGATTTCTCTACATTATTAGTCTGTTTCTCATATCATGCACATGTTTTCCCCATTAAAACAGAAAAAACCTTTCTGCATGAGCAGAAAGGCAGGTGAAGAAACAGGCCTTTCTCTCATCTTCCAAAGTAATTAAACTTTGTGTGAATTGGCACCTTTCCAAGGAAATCTCCTTGTCGGTTGCCGGGTTTCATCGGGCACATCCCTCCACCTCTCTTGATAAGAGCTAATATATAGAATATTTGTACATCATTAAGTTCTTTAGTATGGAGAAATTTTATCATAGATAAAAAAGGAGCGCAATGTATATTATTTCTAGTTCAAGAATGAACAGGAACTTTGCTTAAAGCGTTTTGGAGGTCAAGGAGACGATATTCGTCGCTTTTTCAATTGCCTGCTCCAAATCTTCTATTAAGTCGTCTACATTTTCAATCCCGATGGATAAACGGACTTGATCGGCACGCACACCCGCTTTCGCAAGACCCGCCTCATTCAATTGTTGATGGGTCGTACTGGCTGGGTGGATGATCAAGCTCTTCGCATCCCCTACATTCGCCACATGGGACCATAATTCCACCGAATTGATAAGTTTTGCCCCTGCTTCGCGATTACCCTGTATTCCAAAAGTCACGACTGATCCAGCTCCCTTAGGCAAATATTTATCCGCAAGGGCTTTATCGGGATGATCCTCATCACCAGGATGCGAAACCCAAGTCACGGCAGGATGGTTTTTTAAATATTCAATGACAGACTTGGTGTTTGATAGATGCTCTTTCATCCTTACATGCAGCGTTTCAAGACCAAGCGTAAACTGGAATGCACTTTGGGCACTTAGCGCAGGACCTAAGTCACGAAGTAACTGGACCCGGGCTTTCGTTATGAATGCGGCAGGTCCTACTGCCTCGGCGTATACAAGACCGTCGTAGCTTGGGTCAGGCTCCGTGAAGCCAGGGTAGTTTGGCGAGTTCCAATCGAACTTCCCTCCATCCACGATGACACCGCCTAGCGTCGTTCCATTTCCCAGAAGCCATTTTGTAGCGGAATGGATGACGATGTCCGCTCCAAAATCTATTGGTCTGCAAAGATACGGTGTTGCAAAGGTATTATCAATGATTAAAGGTATGCCGGCATCATGGGCGATTTCCGCTACCGCTTCAATATCAAGCACCCTCAAACTTGGATTACCGATCGTTTCGGCAAAAATGGCTTTAGTTCTTGGCGTAATCGCCCTTTTGAAATTTTCAGGGTCATCGGGAGAAACGAACTTCACTTTGATCCCATATTTAGGAAGAGTATTTTCAAAAAGGTTATACGTACCGCCATATAATGTAGAGGCTGAAACAATCTCGTCACCTGCAGCGGCAATATTCAGGATGGAAAGTGAGATGGCAGCCATTCCACTTGATGTTGCCAATCCGCCGATACCGCCTTCCAATAAGGCCATTCTTTCCTCAAAAACGCTGACCGTGGGATTATGAAGTCGTGTATATATATAGCCATTCTCCTTAAGTCCAAATAAATTCGCTGCATGGTCGGTGTCCTTGAACAAGTATGCATTGCTTTGGTAGATAGGAACTGCACGTGCACCTGTTTCATCAGCTTGCAGACCGCCATGAACACTCAATGTTTCGAAACGTAACTTTTTCTCTGACATATGATTTCACCTTTTTCTATGAATTTAGTTGGAATTATATGATATCCGGCCTTTTATAAACAAAAAAACCACTTCAATAAGAAGAGGTCACAAGAACACACCTCATCTACCAGAGCCAACACTCTGCTGGAATTAGCACCGTATATAAAATTTATACCGGTTGCCGGGCTTCGTCGGGCCAGTCCCTCCGCCACTCTTGATAAGAACTATTAAATTCTGCCATTACTTAATTCAAAATATAGCATTTTAGAATAAATCAGTCAATGAATTGTTAGAATATTCTTTGTTTAATTCCGATCTCGCATTCAAATGTCCGCAACAAAGAAACCAATCATGGTTCTGATTGGTTTCTTAGCTGATTTCCTTAAGCAATCCATACAAATAAGGAACGGATTGAAAGGCATATATTTTTTTGTGCAGCTTTCCTTTTTTGAAAAGCAATAAACAAGGCACACTTTCGATTTCATATGTTTCGGCAATTGCTTGAACATAGTTCATATTCATTTTGCCTGCCTTCAATTCCTGGAACAGCTCCAAGGATATCGTCAGCATCTTGGAGGCAACCTGACAAGTGCCGCATAAAGGCGTATATAAATATAAGCAAAAGGTTTCCCCATTTTCAACAGCAAGCTTACACTCTTCTTCTTTCCATTCCTGCATCAATTAGTCGTTCACCCTTTGACTTAAAAATTTCATTTTCACATTCATATTGGCAGATAGTAGCACAGTTGCGATATGATGTTCGGGTGAGCTTTCCACTTCTTTGTACATTTTATTAATATACAGGTGGTTCGCTTCCGGCATTTCCCTTCGGAACTGCTTCCGCAGCTTTTCTCCTGATTCATCTGCGTCAAAAAGGAGATAAACATCACGATCCATCAATTCATCCACTAATTCATCCAGCTTAGTTAATGATATGGTCCCATTCGTACATCTTATTTCCACATCTTCATTTAAAACGGAGGCAACTTTTCTTCTATCGGAACTGCCTTCTACAATGATCACTTTATCGAATTCGCCCCACTCCATGTCATCACTCCATCTCACGAATTATGTGCGCAACTGCCGCTGTACAAAATGAAAAAGAGAGCAGGCCTATTCAGTCCCCCCTCTCCTTCTTTTTAACCGTTGATTAAACTCTCATACTCTTCAGCGCTCATCAAGTTTTCAATATCACTGCTATTAGATGGTTCAAGCACGACCATCCATGCCTTTTCATAAGGAGACTCATTTACATATTCAGGGTTGTCACTTAAATCTTCGTTTACTTCAACAACCTTGCCACTGATAGGTGCATAAAGCTCAGAAACGGTCTTAACGGATTCAACACTTCCAAATGGTTCGTTCGCTTTCAATTCATCGCCGATTTCCGGAAGCTCAACGAATACGATGTCCCCAAGCTCGGACTGTGCGAAAGCTGTAATCCCAATGCGCACTGTTCCATCTTCCGTTTTGACCCATTCATGTTCTTTAGTGTAACGAAGTTCTTTTGGTGTTGTTGTCATTATTAACCCTCCATATGTACATCTTATTTTATCTATTCCATTATAAGGTAGATTGTTTGTTTAAGTAAGGAATTAACCAAATATTTTGTGAAATTTCAGTTCCAAACCTGTTCGAATTGCTCTTCTTTGAAACCTACCGTCACTTTAGTGCCATCTGTAACAATCGGCCTTTTCAGAAGCATGCCATCCGTGGACAATATATCAAGCATCTCTGCTTCAGAGGCTTCTTTCAGCTTATCCTTTAAGCCCAGCTCCCGATATTTTTGACCGCTGGTATTGAAAAACTTCTTCAATTCCAAATTGCTGATTTTATATAGTTGTTCTATTACTGTTCGCGAAGGCGGATTTTCCGCTATATGGATCGCTTCATATTGCAGTTCATGATTATCCAGCCACTTCTTCGCGTTACGGCATGTGCCGCATTTTGGGTACCAATATAATGTTAAGCCCATCATTTCACCACCTATCAATAGAATACCCGTTTTCAGCACGCAATACAACGAAATGTCTTTTGAATTTCCGATGCGATTTTATCAAAGGAAATAAAGGGAATGCCTTTACGGGCATTCCCTTTACAGATTCTGATTCATTGCTTAAAGAGCATATTTTTCCGCTTCGATTACCTTGATGGAAGCTTCACGTTTTTTCGCAATGACATTGATCGGATTGTGTCTTGTCAGCTTGCGGAGCGACGAAAGCATGATGCGAAGAGTATCGCCTGTTTCCACCGCAATCAACGTTTCTTTTGCATGTTGTTCTATTTCATTGAAAGCTTCCTGAACGAAGATTTCAGTGTAAAGCACTTTTTGTTTGTTCTTCTCCAGGCCTGTAGCTGCAATGGCTTTCTCCGTACGCAATACCACGGATTCAGCTGCATAGGCAAGGGATGCGATATCGGCAATGTTAGAGAGGATTTCTTGTTCTTGATCAAGAGTTTTGCCGTATTTCTGTGCCGCTAGGCCAGCTGCCAAAATACCGATTTTCTTAGCGTTCCTAACAAGCATTTTTTCTTGTGCCAGTGGCTCATCGCCAGGTTCTTCCGGCATCATCATCATTAATTCCTCTTGCAGGCCTTGAGCTTTTTGAAGAAGCGGCAATTCCCCTTTAAGTGCTTTCTTCAGGAAAGTTCCCGGGACAAGCAATCGGTTGATTTCATTTGTACCTTCAAAGATCCGGTTAATACGAGAATCGCGATATGCTTTTTCAATTTCATACTCCTGCATGAAACCATAACCGCCATGAAGCTGTACGCCTTCGTCCGTAACATAATCCAATACTTCGGAAGCGAAGAATTTATTCAATGAACACTCAATGGCATATTCAGCAACTGCAGCCGCCATTGATTTCCCATCTTTCACTTGCTCATCCGTCAATTTGCTTTGTCTTTGATCATAAAGGCCAACGGTACGATACACAGAGCTTTCTGCTGCATAAATTTTAGCGGCCATTGTTGCAAGTTTTTCTTTCGTCAAGTTAAAACTGGAAATTTTCGTTTTGAACTGTTGACGTTGATTCGTATAAGCAGCTGTAATCTCAAGGGCACGTTTAGATCCGCCAACCGCACCGACGCCTAATTTATAGCGGCCGATATTCAGGATATTGAAAGCGATGACATGACCTTTTCCGGCTACACCCAAAAGGTTTTCGACTGGTACATGTACGTCTTCAAGTATTAAGGTACGTGTGGATGAGCTTTTGATCCCCATTTTCTTCTCTTCAGCACCAGTTGATACGCCTTCATAATCACGCTCAACAATGAAAGCGGAGAATTGTTCGCCGTCGATTTTGGCGTATACACAGAAGACATCTGCAAAACCTGCATTTGTAATCCATTGTTTTTCACCATTTAAAATATAGTGTGTTCCTTCTGCGTTCAATTTTGCCGTCGTTTTTGCTCCCAAGGCATCTGAACCTGAGCTTGGTTCCGTTAAGGCATACGCAGCAATCTTCTCACCCGTTGCCAGTAAAGGGAGATATTTTTTCTTTTGTTCTTCACTCCCGAATAATACGATTGGCAATGATCCGATACCTACATGTGCACCATGTGTAATTCCGAACCCGCCTGCAAGCGCCATTTTTTCCGTAATCAATGCCGAACTGATTTTATCAAGACCCAATCCGCTGTATTCCTCAGGAACATCAGCACCAAGTAAACCGATTTCTCCTGCATGCTTCAGTAATTTAACGGAACGGTCAAATTCATGGTTTTCTAAATGTTCAACCTGCGGCAGAATTTCATTCACTACGAAATCCTCGGCAGTTTTGGCGATCATTTTATGCTCATCAGAATAATCTTCCGGTGTAAACACTTGATCATACGTAATATCTTCCACTAAAAAGGCTCCGCCTTTAATGAGGTTACCTGTAGTTTGATTTGACATGTCATTTCCTCCTAAGTATTTAAGATAGTAAACCCGCCGGAAGCATGACAGCCTCCGGGAGGCGTGGGATTACGCCAATAATTCAAATACTCCGGCAGCACCCATTCCGCCGCCGATGCACATTGTCACGACTCCGAACTGTTGGTTTCTGCGCTTCATTTCATGAAGCAGGCTTAATGTCAATTTTGCTCCCGAACATCCCAGTGGATGGCCTAAAGCGATGGCTCCGCCATTTACATTGACAATCTCTTCATTCAATCCGAGCTCACGAATGATTTGAATGGATTGGGAAGCAAAGGCTTCATTCAATTCAAATAAACCAATATCCGATAACTCAAGACCTGCTAGTTTCAAAGCTTTAGGAATGGCTGCAATCGGTCCGATGCCCATAATTTCAGGCGGTACTCCCGCTACAGCAAAGGAACGGAACTTACCCATCGGTTTCATCCCTAATGAAGAGGCCTTTTCCCCATCCATGACCATCACCGCGGCTGCACCATCACTCGTTTGTGACGAATTCCCTGCTGTTACGGATCCTGTAACAGAAAATGCAGGTCTTAGTTTTTTTAGCACTTCAGCAGTCGTGCCTGGACGAACGCCCTCATCCTGTGTAAAAGTAAATGACTTTTCCTTTAATTTAAGATCCGGTCCCACTGAACGGAGGGTCACCTCAACCGGTACAATTTCATCGGAAAACTTTCCTTCTGCAATGGCCTTAGCCGCCTTTTGATGACTTCTAACAGAAAATGCATCTTGATCGTCACGGGAAATGCCGTATTTTTTTGCAACGGCTTCAGCTGTATGACCCATGCCCATATAATATTCCGGTGCCGTTTCCGCAAGTCTCGCGTTCGGACGTGTCACATGGCCCATCATTGGCAAAAGGCTCATGGATTCCGCTCCGCCTGCAATGACTGTATCACTTTGGCCGAGCATGATTCTTTCCGCTCCATAAGCGATACTTTGCAGCCCGCTTGAACAGTAACGATTAATCGTTATGGCCGGTACTGTATAAGGCAATCCTGCCAATGCTCCAATGTTACGCGCCATGTTCAATCCTTGCTCCGCTTCAGGCATTGCACAACCGATAATCAGGTCATCTATGGTGCCTTCATAATTAACTGCCCGCTTTAACGTTTCCTTTACAACAAGAGCCCCTAAATCATCAGGACGTACACTAGCAAGAGAACCTTTTTTCGCTCTTCCTACCGGAGTCCTTGCTCCAGCTACTATTACCGCTTCTTTCATGAGGATCCCCCTTACTCATTTTTAAGCTATCGATCTATTAATCTTCGTTTTGGCCATAATTTCATCTATTCATCAATTACGGAGTGGTTTACCTTTAACAAGCATGTGCTGCATCCTTGCCTGGGATTTCGGAGTCGAAATCAGTTTTAGGAATGCCTGTTTTTCCAGGTTCAAGATATACTGTTCATCTACTTCCGTGCCAAATGGGAGTTTTCCTCCTGCCAGGACGTATGCAAGCTCTTTGGCTATGACAAGGTCATGATCTGATAAGAATCCTGAAAGGCGCATGGATTCCGCCCCTAATAGAAGTGCGGCATATCCAGTTTCACCTACGACAGGGATCTTTGTGCGGGCTGGAGCGGTATAACCTTGTTCGTGCATGGAAAGTACCGCCTGTTTCGCATCATATAGCTGATGATCCGCATTCACGCTTATTCCATCAGCTGAATTAAGGAAATTATTCTCTCTCGCTTCCTCGGCGGAGGTCGAAACTTTTGCCATGGCGACCGTTTCAAATACTCGGTTGGCCACTTTCTGTAAGTCGAAGTCGACGCCCTTCGGCATATTCTTCAACGTCTTCACATAAAGTTCTTTAGTTCCGCCGCCGCCTGGGATCAAACCTACGCCAGCTTCCACTAATCCCATATACGTTTCGGTCGTTGCCTGGATGCGGGCTGCCGGAAGTGACACTTCAGCACCCCCGCCAAGTGTCATATTAAACGGGGCAACCACTACGGGAACTGCACTGTACTTAATTTTAAGCATCGCCTTTTGGAATTGGGTGATGACCATATCGAGTTCAAAAATATTGTCATCCTGTGCTTCCATCAGCATCATTGCAATATTGGCGCCTACACAGAAATTCTTTCCTTGGTTTCCGATGACCAAGCCTTTAAAATTCGCTTCCGCCTCGTCGACCGCCGCATTGATCATTTGTATGATATCAAGACCGATTGCATTATTCGGTGAAGTGAATTCAAGAAGAGCCACTCCATCGCCGATATCCATCAAGCTTGCACCACTGTTTTTCTTGATTA
Source organism: Peribacillus simplex (assembly GCF_900156045.1). Lineage (GTDB taxonomy): Bacteria > Bacillota > Bacilli > Bacillales > DSM-1321 > Peribacillus > Peribacillus simplex_D. The sequence continues at coordinate 165,882 of NZ_FTMX01000003.1, forward strand.
CGCCTTTTTGCTTCTTGATCGCTTTAAGATTGATCACTTTAGGATTTTCGACAAGTTCTTTATATTCACCATCATCATAATAGTGAACAATGCCATTTTCTTCTTTATAGAAAGAAGTGATGCCTTTAGCGAGCATATCCTTCACCCATTTCGGAACGGTGATGCCTTCCGCTTCCATTCGGGCTACCGATTTTTCTATACCTATCGCATCCCAGGTTTCAAAGGGACCTGTGGACCATCCGAAGCCCCATTTCATCGCTTGATCGATCGCCACGATGTCATCCGCGATGTCCCCAAGCAGCTGGGCAGAATACACAAGCGCCGGATTGAGAACATTCCAAAGTAATTGGCCTGCACGGTCTTCGCTATAAACAAGCGCTTTCATTTTATTTTCCAAGCCCTTGGTCTGTTTAGCCATTTCGATGGAAGGCGTTTTTAATCTTTTCCGTGCATCATATTCAAGGGTTTCGGGATTCAGTTCAAGGATTTCCTTGCCTTTTTTCAAGAAAAAACCTTGGCCTGACTTGCTTCCAAGCCACCCATTCTTAAGCATTTCATTCATGAAATCAGGTATTTTGAAAACTTCTTTTTCTTCTCCATCCACCTGGTCATATACGTTTCTGGCAACATGTGCAAATGTATCCAATCCAACTACATCAAGTGTCCTGAAAGTAGCGCTAGTTGCCCTTCCAATCAACGGACCTGTAACCGAATCGACCTCACCGACACTGTATCCGCCTTTTTGCATTTCACGCAAAGTGACCAATAAACCATAAGTTCCAATACGGTTTGCGATGAAGTTAGGGGTATCCTTGGCTTCGACAACACCTTTTCCCAGTACATCTTCGCCGAATCGTTTCATGAATTCGAGCACTTCTGGTGAAGTTGCTTTAGTAGGGATGATCTCCAACAATTTAAGATAACGCGGCGGATTGAAGAAGTGGGTTCCCAGGAAGTGCTTTTGAAAATCCTCCGAACGACCTTCTGCCATCGCTTCGATTGAAATTCCGGATGTATTCGATGAAACGATGCTTCCCGGTTTACGATGCTGATCAACCTGGGCAAACACATTTTGCTTAACCTCAAGCTTCTCAACGACCACTTCGATGATCCAATCGACATCCTTTAAACGACTTATATCATCTTCCAGGTTTCCCGCCTCGATCAACGCAATGTTTCCCTTAGCCGAAAGCGGAGCTGGTTTCTGTTTTAAAAGTTTCGTAATCGCAGTTTGGCTGATGCGGTTACGCACTTGTTTATTATCTAATGTCAGTCCCTTTTTCTTTTCATCCTCAGTGAGTTCACGAGGTACAATATCCAATAGTAAAGTCGGAATGCCGATGTTAGCAAGGTGTGCAGCAATCCCTGATCCCATAACTCCTGACCCTAGAACAGCAGCCTTTCGTATTTGTCGAACCAAGTTTATATCCCCCTTACGCAATTTATTGAATGAATGCTCATTCATTTTTAATTCAAAAAAATTTTGAATATTTTTTCTTATTACTAATATAGAATATATTTGGAAATTCCGCAATGATTAAACAGGAAAAAAATATTTTTTTCTCCGCGTTCTTTTGGTTATTTCTCCTCCGTTCAGCAAAAAATAACCGGGCAGGAGGTGACCTATATAATGAAGCGTAAAGATAACCCTTCCAAAGCAGCCGTAAGCGCAGCAAGCGTTAAAGGCAATGCCGGACCTGGCGCCGAACGTCAACATGGAATCAATAAAGTGAACAGCCAGAACAATCAGTTCAAAAGATAATCCTTCTTAATTTGAGCAGCCGTTCCTTTTCCGGGGCGGCTTCGCTTCTATTTCTTGAATATGCCTTTTAAAACGAAAGCAATATTGGCCGGTCTTTCCGCAAGGCGGCGCATGAAATATCCATACCAATCCGTACCATATGGAACATACACCCTTACCTTATATCCTTCTTCAGCAAGTTCAAGCTGCTTTTCAGTGCGGATGCCATATAACATTTGAAATTCAAATCGATCCAGGGGAATTCCCTGATCTTTGACCAAGTCCCTCGTATAATCAATGATTTTCTCATCATGTGAGGCGACGGCTGTGTAATGGCCATTTTGCATATGCTTCTTGATGATTTTCTTGAAATTCTCATCCACATCTTTTTTCTCGGGATAAGCCACTTCCCTCGGTTCTTTATAAGCCCCTTTAACAAGTCTTAGATTCGGCTGGTATGCATCCAGTTCCTCAATATCCTTCTCAGTCCGATACAGATAAGCCTGGATGACAGTCCCCAATTCATTATATTCAGACTTAAGGTTTTTGAATACATCCAAAGTCGGCTGACAACGCGGAAAATCTTCCATATCAAGCGTCACGAATACACGATGTGCTTTAGCTTCATCTAATATCCTCCGCATGTTATTCATTACCACTCGTTCTGACACATCCAAGCCCATCGAGGTCAGTTTCAGGGATAACTGTGAATCCAGTTCATTTGTGCCGATCATGCGGATCGCATCGATGCACTCATCTGCCATCTTCCCTGCTTCTTGTTCATCCTCAATGAATTCACCTAAATAATCAATGGTGACAGCAAGCCCTTTCCGGTTAAGATCTGCAATCACTTTACATGCCATATCCAAGGATTCCCCTGCCACGAAACGAGATGCCCCAAACCGCAGCCCGTATTTTTTCGCTGCCTTTGTCATGCCTTTATTCTTCGATAAAAAAAGGAATAGATTTTTTAAAATTCTTTCCATCTGCATTCCCCTCCAAATCATTCTGGAAAATAGATGCACAAGATTATTTTACCATTTAATTCATTTTTCAGATATTTAGAATCAAGAATAAAAAAAATTCATGAAGGGAAAATTAAACCCGTTTAAAGAACACTTAAGGAGGTAGAATGATGGAACAGCAAAATTCGTTTAATAGCCAACAGCAGTCCACCGGCTTTATGAAACAGCCGCCGGAAATGGTTTCGGTGAAAGATAGCTTATACTTAACAGATATGCTTGCATGGAATCTTAATGCGGTTAAAAAAGCACATTTTTTTGCCACACAATGCAAGGACCCGCAAATCATTGATGCGTTAAATCGGTGCGGATTCATGCATCAACGCCATTACGATACCATTTTGAAACATTTGAACCCGAACCAAAACCAGGTTCAACAACAATACCAGTAAAGGAGGGTTCTTGATGCCCAATGAAAACAAAGTCCAAAATCCAGAATCTCCCGTGGCGAAGACACCGCAAATGAATGACAGGGATTTTATAAATGATATGCTCACAACTGAAAAGTACTTTTGCAACTCCCTTTCCGTTGCCCTGCATGAAATGAGTAACCAAGCATTATTCCAAGACATTTTCTCCGTTTCCAAAGAAAATCAGGAGATGCAGCGAGAACTCTATAACCTTATGTTCGAAAAAGGCTGGTATAGTTTAGAAAAGGCGCAATCCACCAGCTTAGGCCAATCGTATCAACAATTTTCCGGTTATAAAAATCAATTTCCATCTGGAACGAACATTCAATAAGCAAACATTCAGGGGGGTGGATTCTGCTCCTTTTGTTTTTGTGCTAAAAGTAAAGCCGGCCCATGGGGGGCCGGCTTTATTTTTAGATATCCGTTGAAAACATATACTTCTTATAGTGATACCGAATGCTGAATATTAGGCCCATGGCCATCATGTTCCCCATTAGCGAGCTTCCTCCATAACTGATGAATGGAAGCGGAATCCCCGTAATCGGCAAAAGGCCTACCGTCATGCCGATATTTTGAAAGACGTGGAACGTCAACATGCTTATAACGCCAACACAGATATATGTATAGAAGTTATTTTTCGTGTCCATTCCCGTTTTTGTAATATGATAAATCAATAGGAAAAACAAGGAAATAATGATACTTGATCCGATGAAGCCGAATTCTTCACCGATGATGCTGAAAATGAAATCCGAATGGCTCTCAGGCAAATACACTTCCCTCGAACCGATTCCCTTGCCCGTTGTCTGGCCGGAGCCGATGGCCAGCAAGGACTTGGTTAAGTGATACCCTTCGGAGCTGGCATAATTATATGGATCCAGCCAAGAATAGATACGGCCGAATTGATAGGATTTTACCCCTAGGTATTTTTCCAGGATCTCCGGCTTCCAAAGGACAAAGTACAGGACCGTTGAAGCGACGACAATTCCTCCCGAAACGATCGGCAGCAGGATCTTCCATGTTACCCCTGAAATGAAAATCATTCCGAGCATGATTGACAGGATGACAAGCGAGGTACCCAAATCCGGCTGTTGCATGATTAACATTAAGGGGGCACCGGTCACAAGACCGATTTTAATAAGCAGCCAGATATCCGTTTGAATCGTTTTCAGCGTGTTTTTGAGATGATGGTTCGATATGACATTGGCTAAAGCCAAAATCAGGAAAACCTTCATGAATTCCGATGGCTGAATCGAACCGATTCCCGGAATGACGAACCAGCTTCTTGCACCATTTATATTAGGTACGATGCTACTTGGCATAATGATCAGCAAAAATAGCAAAAACAATCCGAATCCATAGGCGTACCAAGAGATTTTTTTCAGTTGGTCCGAATCCAGTGTGATGAACCCTAATACGATTCCAATCCCCACTATATACCAAAAAATTTGTTTAATTAAGAAGTTTTCAGCGTACTGTCCAGTCGTTTGGGCACTATAGATTGCTAGGCAACTTCCAACGCATAATAACAGCAATATTGTGACCAAAGAAAAATCTATTCGAGATGAAAATTTATTTTGTTCTTCCATACTTAACTCTCCCTTAAAAAGGCTCCTGCGATACATCTATAAATACACTTATTCATTATACTTTAAACAAATAAAATCACAACTATATCGAAGAATTGTTTACAGGCTTCATGGAGTTATTTCCATGAAGCCTGTATACAGGGAGAGCTATGCATGTGATTCCTTTGATTTTCTCCGTTTCAGCAATCTGCTGACCAAGCCATGGCTTGGGGAAAAGAGAAAGGCCAATCCGAATAATATGGCGGCCGATCCCACCATGCAACCTGATATCGAAGCATCCAAAATGGTGGCTGAATAGTAGCCGATGATGGAACTTAGCACCCCGACCCCGATACTGACCAATATCATGCGGCTTAAACGGTCTGACAGCAGATAGGCTGTTGCCGCAGGTATGATGAGCATTCCAACTACTAAAATGGAACCTACACTATCAAAAGAAGCTACAGTTGTCAGTGAAATGAGGCTCATCAATAAGTAATGGAAGAACAGTACTGGAATTCCCATTGCAGCCGCAAGTGATGGATCAAATGACACGAGTTTAAACTGTTTGAAGAAAAGGAAGATCAGTATGAGGTTCAGGATAAAGCAACTGCCGACAATCCAAACAGCTTTTGGTCCTACTTCGATTCCCGCGATTGTCATCGTGTTCCAGGGAGTATAGGCTATTTCGCCATAAAGGACATGTTCCAGGTCAAAATCTATTTGTTGCGTATACAAGCTCACGAGTACAATCCCAGTTGCAAAAAGGGAAGTGAATACAATCCCGATCGCTGCGTCAGATTGAACGCCCGACGATTGGAAAAGCTGGATCAAGAATACAGTAAGCAAGCCGAGCGCAGCTGCCCCTATCAGCATTGGAACAGAGTCACGGGTCCCGGTTATCAAAAATGCCAATACGATTCCCGGCAAAACGGAATGACTGATGGCATCCCCAATCAACGTCATTCTCCTGACTATCAAAAAGCATCCTAATACACTGCAAGCACTCGCCACCAATGCTCCGACTAAAATAATCCAAAAATCATTCATGATGAGTGGCTCCCTTTCCTTCTATTCTGTTCGAGAGAATATTTCTTTTTCGTCGATACCCTTCTCCATATAGATGAAAGCACTCCGCGTTTAGGTGCAAAAAGCATGGAAAAGAAAAACCATACCGTCGCGGATAAGACAATTAACGGTCCTGTAGGCAAATCATTGACCGATGTACTGATCAACGTTCCAGACACACCGCTCAACATTCCGAATATACCAGACAGGATGACCATGATATGCAGCCGTTCGGTCCAATACCTCGCAGAAACCGCAGGCGTGATCAGTAAAGATGCCATCAATACGACGCCTACAGCCTGGATACCGATCACCACAGCTGCCACGATCAGCATCATGATGAAATAATCCAGAAAAACAACCGGCAATCCCATCCCCTTAGCAAACCCAGGGTCAAAGGACAGTAATTTGAATTCTTTAAAAAATACGGTACAAGTGAAAATGAGAATAAAGGAGACCGTCATCATCATATATACATCGGACATGACCATTGATGCCGTCTGCCCGAATAAAAAGGTATCCAATCCACTCTGGTTTCCATACTCACTCTGCTGAATCTGTGTAAGCATGACAATCCCGAAGCCAAAGAAGGAAGATAAGACGATTCCCAATGCCGCATCCTGCTTGATCTTACTGTATCTCGTAAGCACACTGATCAAGAAGACAGCCACTAAGCCGGCAAGGGCCGCACCTATTAGAAAGTAGGAAGTGGATTTCACTCCAGTTAAAATGAAGGCGACACAGATACCGGGTAACGCTGCATGTGCGAGCGTGTCGCCAAGCAAAGACTGCTTTCTGAGGTAGGCAAAGCTGCCGATGACCCCGCTGCTTAATCCGAGGAACATCGTGCCAAGCAATATCCACCTTGTATTTGGATCAGTAATAATATCCAGTATGTTCATCATGTACACCTCATTTTAATAAAAGGCCGGACTTCGTGTCTGATAGTATCGCTAGGCGGCCTCCATATGTTGCCTGTAAGTGTTCGGGAATGAACACTTCTTCCGTCGGACCTATTTTCATCACCTTTTTATTCAATAACATCGTCCAGTCGAAATATTCCTTCACGGTCGATAGATCATGGTGCACAACCAGAACGGTTTTGCCTTTTTCCTTCAATTCCATCAGCAATTGTATGATTGCTTTCTCTGTTGCGGCATCCACCCCTACGAACGGTTCATCCATAAAATAAATATCCGCTTCCTGTGCCAATGCACGTGCAAGGAATATCCGTTGCTGCTGTCCACCTGATAGCTGGCTGATCTGGCGGTTAGCATATTCAGCCATCCCCACCTTTTCCAGGCACTCCATTCCCTTCTGCCTTTCGGACTTACCTGGTCGCTTCAGCCATCCGAGATGACCATATCTGCCCATCATCACGACATCGAGTGCGTTGGTCGGAAAATCCCAATCCACTGACTCCCGTTGTGGTACATAGCCGATACTCTTCCTCATCGATTTATAAGTGGAACCCTTTATTGTGATTTGCCCCGATATCTTGGGGATCAATTCGAGTATCCCCTTTATCAATGTGGACTTCCCTGCTCCATTGGGGCCAATGATACCGATTAAATTCCCTTCCGGCACCTCAAATGAGACATCTTCGACAACTGGCTTCTTATGATAAGCAATCGTTAAATTTTCGACCTTCAAAGCTGCTAGATTCATAGTTTCTCCCCCTTATTTCAAAGCACGGACGATGGTGTCGGTATTATGACGGACCATTCCGATATACGTTCCTTCTTCCGTCCCTTTTTCACCCATGGCATCCGAGAACAATTCACCGCCGATTTCCACTTTATGACCCTGCTTACCTGCTCCTTGAATGACAGCCTCGATTGCCTTCCTTGGTACACTTGACTCAATGAAAATCGCTTTAATTTTGTTCTCCACAAGATAATTCCGCATATCCGTCACATCTTTTGATCCATATTCCGATAATGTATTGATCCCTTGAAGCCCTCTTACGTCAAGGCCGTATGACTGACCGTAGTACCCAAAAGCATCATGCGCTGTAACGAGCACCCGTTGATCTTTTGGTATTTTATTAATTTCATCTTGAACATATTTATCAAGTTCCTCCAATTGCAGAACGTACTCTTCATAATTTGCACGAAACTCCGCTTCATGGTCCGGATCATTGGCAATCAATTCTTTCTTAACAGCCTCCGCCGCAACGATCCAAAGCTTTACATCAAACCATACGTGGGGATCATGTTCCGTTGCACTCACTTTGCGAAGTTGGTTCTCATTGAAGTCCTCCGTTACGGGGATCGTCGGTTTATCCTTGCTCATCATTTCAAATATATCCGTCATTTTCCCTTCAAGATGCACACCGTTATAAAAAATCATATCAGCCGAATCCAGTGTCTTAACATCACCCTGTGTCGCTTTATATAGATGGGGGTCGACCCCCGGACCCATTAAACTGGTGACCTCGACTTGTTTACCGCCGATATTCTCAACCAAATCTCCAATCATTCCCGTTGTTGTAACGACATTCAGCTTGCCATTGCCTTTATCACTTTCGGCCGTATCATTGCCGCACCCCGTTAACATCAGCAATGCAGCAAGCACGCCTCCAATAGATTTCAGAAAACCCATCCATATTCCCTCCCTTTTTCATCTTTCTAAAATAGTTTCCCTTATGCAAAATTAAGTGTAAATTTTTTCACATTGTCGTAAATGCTAAAAAGTTTCCTATACACAACTTATTTTATACTATACACAAATATACAAAAAAAGTGCAACTACTTTTTCGAACATTTCAAATAGGACAATGACTTTTACACAAAGCAAAAACTGTCAGGAAGGTCCACTATGGGGCTTCCTGACAGTCAGTCATTCCGTACATGAAACTAACGCTGAAGTTATATTATATTGTGGAGGTTTAATGGTGAATATAAACTATGGAGGCTATTTCGGGACGGTGTGAAATTCACGGGTAAATGCGCTGAATTTACGCATTCCATGTGCATTGCCAATCATTTTTTCAAGGAAAGTGCCAAGTACGCAAGTCCCAATTCGATTCCGCAAAGCACAAAAAGGGTGATTAAAGTTTGGAACATCATGATTTCCTCCTCCTCTAAGACTTAAAACAATCTTAAAGGATGAAACCCATACCAGAACAAGACCTTATTTGAAGAAATCTTCAGCATCCCCACACTGTTCTCTTGCCCTGAAATGGGTTTCATACTGTACAATATAAAAAAAGAAAAAACGGTGATACCATGACAAATATTAAAGAAATAGCTCAATCTGCCGGTGTATCTGTTTCAACAGTGTCCCGTGTATTGAATGATCATCCATATGTAAGCCCTGATAAAAGAAAGAGCGTCTTAGAAGCCATCGATCGTTTGAATTATACGAGAAACATAAACGCCATTCATCTTTCAAAAGGTAAAACGAATCTTATCGGCGTCATCATCCCCTTCAACAATCACCCATATTACGGGGCAATCGTTAACGGTATCACTAAACAGGCAAATGCAATTGGCTGCCATATCGTCATCTTTCAAACCAATTATGACAGAGAGAAAGAAATCCAGGCTTTTAATATGCTGCAAATGAAGCAGCTCGATGGCATTATCGTTTGTTCAAGGATTTTGGAAATGAAAATCCTTTTGGATTATCAAAAATACGGACCGATTATTTTATGTGAAGATACAGCCCAGGCTGAATTCTCATCCATCAGCATTGATCATTATGCAGCTTTCTCCTGTGCCCTTGAGTACGTGATTGCTAAAGGATATAAGAAAATCGGATACAGCCTCGGCCGTAAAAAGAGCAGAAATAGTTCCCATCGTACAAAGGCCTTTAACGATATCATGAGTAAACATCAACTGATGAACAATAAGGAATGGCTGTTTGAAGGCAGTTATCACATCAAAGACGGTGAACAATTGTTTCAGGAATGGAATTCGATGATAGATAAACCTGAAGCCATCATCATCACGAATGATGACACGGCGGCAGGCTTCATCCTTACCGCCAAGAAATCGGGTATAAGGGTCCCTGAAGATGTGGCCATTCTCGGTTTCAATAATGATAGCCTGAGTGAAATGCTCGACATCACGACCATTTCCTTACCACTGGAATGGATTGGAAAAATGGCGGTGGACCTATTTGAGAATCCTGAAGAGGTCAAACATGTAAAACTGGACCACGCCCTTATAAAAAGGAAGACCGTTTAGTTATCTCCATGCTTTATTTTGGTATATCATCATTTGAATTCTTCCTTACTGCCATCATTCATTAACTAGGAAAAAATAACCACACAAAATAATCATTGCGATATCCCAGAAGTTATTTTATAATTTTGATATAGTAAAGTTTACTCAATTACTAGCAATCTATTTGCGATTGCACGAATTTCATGAGTACTATCGTCAACGTCACTTACAAGCTGGCGCAACGATTTTAGAAAATTGAATACTTCCTCATTTACCGATGAGTTAGAGGCTGCAGCTTATAAAAGTAAAACGGACGAGATTCTGGAAAATTAAAGACTCCGTTTGAAAGGATAAGTTGCCGAAGTTAGGGTATATTCCATGTATATTCTTGCTGGCGGTGTTACCGAACAGGAACACCACTGTCACGTTTTTTCAAAAAGCGTGGGGAGCTATCTTCGGAAGGATAAACGGGTTTATTATAAACAGCCGTCGATCTTTTTCGACTGCTGTTTTTTATTTTTCGTTCCCTTCCAATAAAAAGGAGTGTAACATCAATTGTCAAATTCACAATCAGCATCAAGCCCTACTGAACTGAAAAGGAGCCTGAAAGCGCGTCATTTAATGATGATTTCATTAGGTGGAACGATTGGAACAGGTTTATTTTTAGCAAGTGGCGGTGCCATTCATTCAGCCGGTCCCGGCGGTGCCTTGGTGGCATACGCGGTCATCGGCATCATGGTATATTACTTAATGACAAGTCTTGCAGAAATGGCAGCGTTCATGCCAGTGGCCGGTTCGTTCCGTGTCTATGCATCCAAATTCGTCGATCCGTCTTTCGGTTTTGCGATTGGCTGGAACTACTGGTATAACTGGGCAATCACCATTGCCGCTGAATTGGCAGCCGTTGTCTTAATTATGAAGTTCTGGTTCCCGGATAGCCCTTCAATTATCTGGAGTGCCATTGCGTTAATCACTATGTTTCTTATCAATTACATGTCAGTCAAAGGTTTCGGTGAAACAGAATTCTGGTTTGCCATGATCAAAGTCGTGACAGTCGTCATTTTCTTGATCACGGGTGTTCTGATCATTCTCGGAATCATGGGTGGGAAAGACCCAATTGGTTTTTCCAATTTCACAATGGGCGAAGGTCCCTTTAACGGAGGGTTCTTCACGATCCTCGGCGTATTCATGGCTGCCGGCTTTTCATTCCAAGGAACGGAATTGCTTGGAGTGACTGCTGGTGAAAGTGAGGATCCAGAAAAAAATATCCCAAAAGCGATCAGATCCGTTTTCTGGCGCATCATCTTATTCTATATCCTTGCCATTTTTGTAATTGGAATGATCATTCCGTTTACCGATTCACGTTTATTGAGCGAAGATGTTGCCGTAAGTCCATTTACGCTTGTATTTGAACGTGCCGGCCTTGCATTTGCTGCATCCATCATGAACGCGATCATTCTATCATCCGTACTCTCTGCCGGTAACTCTGGCATGTACGCTTCAACCCGTATGCTATGGGACTTGGCACGTGATGGGAAAGCACCGAAATTCCTAGGCAAGTTAGATAAAAGAGGAGTACCCGTGAATGCACTTATCGTGACTTCTTTAGTAGGCTGCGTTGCATTCCTAGCTTCGTTTTTCGGTGATGGCGTCGTTTATATCTGGTTATTGAACGCTTCAGGCATGGCGGGATTCGTCACCTGGGTCGGGATTGCGATTGCCCATTATCGGTTCCGCAAAGCTTACGCAGCTCAAGGCCTTGATATGAATGCTTTACCATTCCGGGCCAAAGGCTTCCCATTCGGGCCTATATTCGCACTCGTCCTATGCATTATCATTATCATCGGACAAGGCTATCAAGCTTTCAGCAGCGATGGGATCGACTGGAATTCAATGTTTGTTTCGTACATTGGCTTAATTTTATTTTTCGTCCTATGGTTCGGATATAAAATCAAGCATAAAACGAAAATCATTCCCCTCGAGAAATGTGACCTTAAATCAAAATAATAGCAAAGGACCTGTTCTAAGGAGAACAGGTCCTTTTTTCATTTCAAATGATAAACACGGCATTCATATGGACGGAGAGGTTTGCTGGAGATTCCTTCTTCCTCCTGATCATAATTGCCGATCAGCCTTGTGGCTGAATATGCATGCAGCTCTTCAGGCAAAGTATAGGAGGCCTGCTCTTCTTTAAAGTTGCATAGCACCAACAGCTTTTCTTCTTCAAACGATCTCGTGTAGGCAAATATTCGTTCATCATCCGGACATAGCAGTTCAAAACGTCCATAAACGACGATTTCATGTTTCTTGCGTAATTGGATAAGCTTTTTATAAAAATGAAAAATGGAATTCGGATCATTATATGCATTTTCTGCATTAATCTCGGGAAAATTGGGATTAACCTTAACCCAAGGAGTCCCTTTCGTGAATCCTGCGTTCCGGGAGTCATTCCACTGAACCGGTGTCCTCGCATTATCCCTGCTGCGGGCGTGGATGGCTGACATCATCCTCTCTTTTGACCAGCCTTGCGAATTGACGAGTTCTTCATATGAATTCAATGTTTCGATATCCCGGTAATCATCGATGCTTTCAAATGCCACATTGGTCATACCCAGTTCTTCCCCTTGATATATATAGGGTGTCCCTTGAAGCATATGAAGGCAAGCTGCAAGCATCTTTGCGCTTTCAATACGATACTTTCCATCATTACCAAATCTTGAGACAATCCGGGGCTGATCATGGTTGTTCCAGTATAAACTGTTCCAGCCATCCCCCTCCAAACCAGTCTGCCACTTGGATAGAATTCGCTTTAAATCGGTAAGCTTCCACTTATCATTACTCCATTTCCCTGCTGGTCCGCTCCCCAAATCCATATGTTCGAATTGAAAGACCATATGTAGCTCACCACGATCTTTACCTGTGAACAATTGCGCCTCCTCCGGTGTGACGCCTGGCATCTCCCCAACCGTGATCACGTCATGTCCAGAAAGTGCCCGTTGATTGATTTCCTGCAAAAACTCATGTATGCGCGGGCCATTCAGGAAAAAGGGGCTTCCATCGCCATACTGTTTCTCATGATGAACGGCTCCATCTGAGTAGCTTTGATCTTTTGAAAGGAAGTTGATGACATCCATCCGGAAGCCATCGACACCTTTATCCAGCCACCAAGTCATGATGCTGTAGATTTCTTCACGGAGCTTAGGATTCTCCCAGTTTAAATCCGGTTGTTTCCTGCTGAATAAATGTAAATAATATTCATCCGTTCCTTCATCATATTCCCATGCTGAACCTTTAAAAATGGACTCCCAATTATTTGGTTCTTTTCCTTTCCTGCCAGGTTTCCAAACATAATAATCACGTTTCGGATTATCTTTTGAGGATCGGGATTCCTTGAACCACGGATGTTCATCAGAAGAATGGTTGACCACCAGGTCCATCATGATCTTCATTCCACGTTCATGAACCGCCTTCAATAACCTATCGAAATCAGCCATGGTTCCGAATTCAGTCATGATTGATTTATAATCACTGATATCGTATCCATTGTCATCATTGGGAGATTGATAAACAGGGGATAGCCATATCACGTTCACACCCAGCTCTTGTAAATAATCAAGCTTCATCAAAATCCCGTTTATATCCCCTATCCCATCTCCATCACTATCCATAAAACTCCTTGGATACACTTGATACACAACCGCCTCTTTCCACCATGCTTTGTCCATGCCTTTCCCCCTCTTTAGCCGCATTGATATAATTACACCAATACCCCTATTATAAAGAGGGAAACTTCAGAATATTCTACTTTTATTCAGCTATTCCCGTTTGAATCATTTCAATATCCAGATCCACCTCGATTGGAATATAGGGATATGCCTTCTCCCAATGTGTCTGATCAAAGTTTCTTGTTTTACTTTTAGCGTGATCACCGATTGCAATCGGATCGATATTGTTATCCTGAAACATGGTTACCATCTCATTTAATTTTTTCCCAATGACATGCTCGGCCCTGGCCTCTATTTTATTCAGGTCGACCGCTTTGCCCAAGTCATAGCCTTGGACCTCCAGCAGACTCGCTTTTAGTTTCACTTCAATCCTGACCTTGGGGTCATGGTTTACATCCGAAATATGATAATCAACATGTGACTCCACGTTATTGATATCTGTAAAGTCATTTTCCTTCCATTTAATTTCATAACTCCCCATCTTAAAGTTTTCAGTAAGGACTTTAAATAAAAACCCTTCCTCATAAGGAATATATTTACCAATATAACGGTCCTTTTTAAACAAGGCGATCCCTTTTATCCGTAATTGGTCCCCTGCCGTTTCCAATAAGGGCAAGACCGGGTCGATTCCTTTACCATGACACGCATATAAATACCTGTGGAGATCCGCATCAGGCAAATTAGTCCTGATATTCTGTTCGATCAGCTCTTTCACTTGAACCCCTGGAGTTTTAATCAACTTCGGCTCCATTTTAACTACATCCTCCGCTTTGCCATGAACGACCGCTAAATACAAATCCCTTCCCACCATTGGGTCCCGCCTATATGTATCGACATAATCATTCAACCCCTTGCTTGCCAATTCTTCACCATAGAGAATGACCGTTAGTCTCCCACCGACAATCGGGAATGGTGTTTTTGCATTTTCCTGCTGGCGGGCTGCCTTTATATCATGGGAGACCGCTTCATATACTTCTTTACCTAGATTTGCTTCCTCACCAGGCTGAGGAACGCTGACAACGACCGTACCTTTTACTTTTTTATCTTCGGCATCATCATAACCCACGACTTCAGCAATTAAAATATCTTCTAATATTTGTTTTTCCACGCCGCAAGCCGTCATCAAGAAACCTGCCAATGTTATAAAAAGAAGTCGGATTTTCATGATTTATGCCCCCTGACTTTATAGACAATCGACTGCCATATGAATAAGAGAGGAAGATACAAATAAACGATATAAAAACCAATTTCCGAACTGATCGTGTTAAACTTATCGATTCTATAGCGGTTATCCAATAAAATGCAGGAAACTAAAATGATTAACAGAATCAAGACCAGCATCTTTTTCTGCCTTAGTCCAAATACTCTTTTTGCTGTCCTGCTCGCTGCCCAAACCCCTATGCAAACATTCGGCAGCACCATGAACAGCCAAACGGAAATCCCTATGTATTCGAACCTTTCAATGAATGGAAGGTCTACAATTTTCCATAACGTCAAAGTTGCCCATATTACATCTTTCAGTTGATCTTGATGATAGTAGGCTAATGAAACAATGATGGATACTAAATATATCACCATAGTAAAAACCACCCCTAAGTGGGCCCACTTTTGTGATTTTTCACGGTTTTTAATGAAGGGGTAATAAATGAGGAGTAATTCAAAACCAAGGTAATTCAGGGTCATTTTCTTACAGGCCTTCATGATTTCCAAAAAGGAATGATCAAGAAAAGGACCCAAATTTTCAAAGTGGGCGTACTTCAATGGGAAATAATTCAAAAGGAATAATGGCGATCCGATAATAAGCCCGATTATGCAAAAACCGGTGATGACCCTGAACCCTCCCTCCACAAAACTATACACGAGAATAAGAATGATGGTTATTAGCATCAGGATATTGACACCAGGGAACATCCAAACCTGAATGACTTCTAAATAAGTCCTGATAAGAATGATGGAGATCATTATGAAGTAGAGGATGAATAAAATATTCAAAGCATTTCCGACCCATTTACCGAACAAATCCTTGTGGATGGCGACTAAATCAAGTGTTTGGGGACCCCTGCCTAAAAGCTTGAAACACATCCAAAGCAGAACATTTATGATCAACCCTGATATGAGGACAGATAACCATGCGTCTTGACCAGCCTCTTTTGCTATGACCCGTTCAAAACCCAATATCCCTACCCCAATCTGCATGCCTGGCATGAGAAAAAAAACAAAAAATGGAGATATTAGTTTAGTTTCATTCGGTTTGACTTCCATACCTTCTCACCGCTTTCTGCACCTTATTCATCAATATCACTATGGGAGTTTCGCTCTTCCGCCTCCTTCCTTATCCTTAGTGGATTTTCCGTCCGCAGAAATTGCGGGCGTTTTTTTTGCTTTGAAAAAGGGAGGCGAATGAGACTATCTTTAAAGTCATGAATTCTTAACGGGTAAAGCGGGTCTAAATATGGACTGCCAAGCGAAGTCAATTTCAATAAATGACTTAAAATGAATGCACTGCATAAAGCTATTCCAAACAGGCCGTATAACTGGGCTGCAATTAGAAAAGGGAAGCGGATAAGGCGGATGGTATTACTGATTTGGTAAATCGGCACCGTAAATGAAGCCAAGGCAGCCAAAGCGACGAGCATCAGTAAGACATTACTGACAAATCCGGCTTCCACAGCGGCTGTACCGATGACTATACCGCCAACAATACCAATGGTGGAACCAACCTTAGCAGGCAGCCTGACCGCTGCTTCCCTCAGCAATTCAATCGTTCCTTCCAGCAAGATGGCTTCCAAGATCGGCGGAAAGGGGATCACTCCCCTGGATGAAATTAAGATTGGCAGCAAATCCGTTGGAATCACTTGATAATGATAGGTTAAAACGGCAACATACAGCGGTGAAGATAAAACGGAAAAAAGCACTGCGAAAAGCCGAATCAAACGGAATGAGGTGCCAAGATTCCAAATTTGAAAATAATCTTCAAATGACGAAAAGAACGAAATGATGGTATTAGGGCCAACTAATGCATGTGGAGAACCATCCAGCATGATTCCTATTTTCCCTTCCGATAATACACTGGCCAGATGATCAGGCCGCTCCGTATCAATCAGTTGCGGAAACATCGAATTTCGATTATCCGTGATCATCTGGCTTACAAACGAAATATCGACGATCGTATCATATTCTATATCATCTATTCTCTGCATGACTGTATTAACGATCTGTTGATTTACTACCCCATCTATATAGAGTACCGCTAACCTTGTTTGCGAGATGCTGCCGACCCGGAATTCCTTTGACTGCAATTCAGGAGTGGGCAACCGGTTACGGATCAGATTCAAATTCGAATCAAGCGATTCAACAAAGGCCTCCTTGGACCCGACGACCGTATACTCCGACTCGGGTGTGGAAATTTGCCTTTTCACACTATGAACACATGGAATCAGCAAACACATTTCATCATCTTGCTTGTATTGAATCATGATTGATCCTGCCAAAACCAACCTTTGAATGTCTTTTAGATCAGCCGTCAATTTCATATCTTCCATCGGAATATCGCCTTTTAGTTGCTTAAGATCCTTCTTTGGTTGATTCGACATGACAGCCAATACTTGTTCATGAAGCTGTTGTACACTAACCAGTGAATTGAAGTAGGAAATAGTGTAGCCATCATCATTCGGGAATTGGAAGGTAAGAAAATCATTGGATGCATTAAACTTTTTAAGGAGTTCCTGAAAATCCTTGGAAGTAACCTGAAAGGATGCTGAATCCATTTCCCTCCTGCCCTTAAAAAACCTCACCATCCCACCCCCATTTCCTTCTTAAAGTTTTTAGTTCATTCGATTATTGTAACCACCCTATTTAAAGTTAGTCATGATCCACCGATATCTTTAAAATAGGAAAAGACCTATCCGGAATCCACCGGATAAGCCTCTTCGTCTTAATTCTTTAATGAATACCAATTACTTTGGACTTGGAAAAATGCGTGTTACTAGTTCACGGAACTCTTCAGCGAATCCTGCAACAGGTTTTCCATTCTCGATATCATTCGCATACCCTTTCATTCTTTGAACGAAGTCCGGGTTTGTCGACACATAAACTTGGTCCACCGATGGATCGGCCCCCCTCACTGCATCAGCAACCCTTTCTTTAAGGTCATTCGAGATATCCTTATCGCCGCCGTCTTTCAATACTGCCCCTACATAGGCATTATTTTCAGTAACGATGACACTTGCGTTACTTACTTCCTTCAAGGCTTCGACCCGGTTTGAGACATCCTCGGAGACCCTCATATCGTTTATGCCATTACCGTTATCATTTTTGTAATTATTATCATTAACATTTTGCCTTGTGTCGCTCACATTCATTGGATTATCTAAATTATCTTGATTGGTACGATTCAGGCCAAGATTTTCACTGGCATTTTCTTTATCATTAGGGGAACAACCTGTAATCACTAAAGCCATCATCGCACTTGATACTATCGCTTTATAATTCATTTCTTCACTCCTCTAAAATCGTTTAACATTACTATTTACGAGGAGAGGGTGGATTATTCAGAAGAAGTGATCTTCAAGCCGATAATCCCCACCAAAATTAAACCGACGAATACCAACCGCATCGCATCCTTAGGCTCGTTAAATACGATGATGCCAACCAGAACAGCCCCAAGAGCCCCTATTCCGGTCCAAATTGCATACGCTGTTCCCATAGGCAAGGTTTTTATCGCCGATGATAAAAAATAAAAACTAATGACCATACCGGCAATCGTTATGATAGAAGGCACTAATTTCGTAAAACCCTCAGTATACTTTAAACTTGTCGCCCATACCACTTCAAATAATCCTGCAATCACCAATTGAATCCAAGCCATCTTCTTTCCCTCCAATTACAGAAAAAGCCCGAAAGGTCATAAATCATAACCTCCCGGGCTTTTTTCCCTCCGTGTACGCAGATTCCTGCGCGTTTCTCTTGGACCATTCCGGTAAAATTCAACCGAGGAACCCTAGAAACTTATTATTTCCATACTATATCATGTACATTTCAAATCGGTCAAACACTTATGCATCGCTTCTGTTCCTAAGCTTCCACTTGTCACCCTTTATTGAAAACCAAATATTTTTAAAGGGTTCAGGTATTTCTTTAGCCGCATCAACCGTATATTGTACGGCCTCTTTTTTATATTGAACATCTTCATTGATTTCTTGCTGGGTCATGGCGAGTTGGTCCGTCTCCGATTTAATCTGGTCCGTTTTAGCCTGGATGCGTGTAACGGTTTCAGTCACATTATCAATTGTCGGTTTGGAATCCTTAAATGTTTTAAAAGCAAAAAACGCTAAATAGATAATCGATCCGATAAAGAGGGCAAGACTAATATATACAATGATCACCTAGATTCCTCCTTTTATTTTACCTTTACTATACCCGTAATAAATGGGCAGAAAACGAATCCACATGTATTTTCTTTTATGCCTGGTCATATTATTGATAGAAAAAGGAGGAATGAAAATGAATCAAATGCCTCTGCTTAAAGCCTGTTTTAAAGCTGGAATACACTTCATCAGACATATGACCATACAGCAGGCTGCCACTATTGCAGGAATCATTTTTTTAATCATTCATCCAGAAGTTTTCAGCCCCCTTTGGCTTACATTGGCAACCTCCGTCTTGATTCTGCTCCTGCTTTGAAGATTATTAGTGACCTCCCGCACACTGGTTGAGTCACCGATTTCTTCACTAACATCCCCATCCAGTCAAGGAGAACACCGAAGATATGCAACAACATCCCTCTCTTGACCTTAGAAGAATGTTCCTGCACGGATTTAACGGCCATGGAGACTCGAACATTAATAGGTCTGCTTCCATGCATACTATCTTATGGAAGTACATAATGTGGAAAACCTATTTCCATTAACACCTTATATCCACTCTTCTTAAATTATGGGGATATCTGTTTAAGACAGCATTGAATTAAAAATGTGCACACTTGGACTTCAAACCCTTCATAAGGATGAACTATAAAGTTTAATCAATCGATTGATTAAAAAGGAATTTGACTTGAACCCCCTTGTGACAGCAGAACTTCCCTCCCCTTATATATTGATCACACTGCAATTGCCATTCTATCAAACGAGTAACTATTAGAAAATTGAAAAAAATGTGTATAATTAGACTATATTCATTAACTCTTAAGGAGGAATCATAGTCATGGATACTATCATTCAACAGTTCAGGAATTTGCCCACCACGGCGATTTCCGATGCAATGGAAGGGTTGAGCAATCTGGAATCAGCGATTAAACCCTTAAAGGAAGAATATCATATGGCCGGACGAGCTTTTACTGTACAGATGCCCGTTGGTGATAATTCAGCCGTGTTAAAAGCAATCGGTCAAGCAAGTCCTGGTGATATTATAGTCGTTGACAGCAAAGGTGATACATACCGGGCAATAGCAGGAGATTTTGTTGTCGGCATGATGCAGACCATGGAAATTGGCGGCCTCGTAGTAGATGGAGTCATTCGCGACCTTGAAGCAATTAAAGGGATGACCTTCCCTGTTTTCAGCAAAGGGACGACGGTTGCCTCAAGCGGCAAGAACGGTGTAGGCGAAACCAATATCCCCATTTCCTGTGGGGGTGTCACCGTATTTCCAGGGGACATTATCATAGGGGACATAGATGGAGTCGTGGTCGTGCCACAAGCCATGGGTGAAGAAATCCTTACCAAAGCAAAGGATAAAATCTTGAAAGATGAACAGCGTGCTGAAAAATATGCAGGGAAGCCTGATGAAATAAGAAAGTATATTGCCATGATGACCAATAAAGCATGATCTAACGCATAAAAAAACAGGCAGGAAGCGATGGCTTCCTGCCTGTTCTTTTCATTAGCCTTATTTATCGGTCTTTTCGTCTTCCTTTGAACCTTCTTCATCATATGTGTAATCATAATCAGTAGGGTCTATCGGTTTAAAACCATTTGGAGTATAGAAACGGAGTAAGTCACCGTTCACTACTTGGTCGGATAAATTGAGCATCGTTTCAGCTCTCTTTTTATAATTGAGGATGTCATCATTTTCCTCGACCAATTCACCTGTTTTAGTATCGTAGTATTTACCTTTAATGGAAGTGACATCCGGTGTAACAAAATCACCATTCCTGAAAGGTACCACTTCATTATGATCTTTTGACAATAAATCTGAACCGAATTGTACATAATCTTTAGATTCGATTCCTAACAGATGCAATAAAGTAGGGAGAAGGTCGATCTGTCCTCCGTATTGGTGCATTTCCCCGCCTTCAACACCCGGAACATGAATCAATAATGGTACACGTTGCAATTGGGCATTCTCAAATGCGCCAACATCCTTGCCAAGCACTTTTGACATGGCTTCTTTATGGTTTTCGGAAATACCATAGTGATCACCATACATAACGATTACCGAGTTATCATATAGACCGGATTCCTTCAGATAATCGAAAAACTCTTTAAGCGCCTCATCGGCATAGCGTGCAGTCTGGAAGTAATTATCTACGGAAGCATCGCCTGTCGTTTGCTTACCGATTGTTGCTTTTTCCTGGTCCATCGCATATGGGAAATGATGAGATACCGTTATGAATTTTGTATAGAAAGGCTGTTTAAGCGTTTCTAACATTGGAATCGATTCCTTGAAGAAAGGCTTATCCATTAACCCATAACTCAGTACTTCCTCTTTATTTTCCATATTATAATGGTTTGCATCGAAGAACTGATTAAAACCAAGAGACTTATACATTTTATCCCGGTTCCAGAAAGACTTGTAATTACCATGGAACACAGCAGATGTGTATCCTTGTTGTCCTAAAATCGCTGGTGCTGCTTGATACGTATTTTGGGCACGGTTTGTGAATGCTGCCCCCTGTGGTAAACCGAACAGGGAATTTTCAAGCATGAATTCGGCATCCGCTGTTTTACCTTGGCCCACTTGATGGAAGAAATTATCAAAGTGCATGAAATCTGACTTATCATGTGCAAGTGAGTTCAAAAATGGAGTTACTTCCTCCCCATTCAACTTATAATCGATCAGGAAATTCTGCATCGATTCCAAATGCAGGTAGATAACATTCTTACCTTTGGCTGCACCAAAATATTCAGGGTTCGGTTCAGCGCTTGTAGCCTTCGTATAGTTGACGACTTCAGCGATATCCGTGCTGTTTGCAGTTGCACGCTGAGCGTATGTTTTAGTATTCTGAACGGCATCATAAACCGTATAGTTGAACATGCCCAAATATTTGACGATATAGTTCCGGTCGAATGTTCTTGATAATAATTGCGGGCGATCCTTTTCAGCAAGTCCCAAATTGATTGCAAAAATTGCAAGTCCCGCTAGGTAAACCATTCCAACTGTACGGCGTTTGACTTTGAAGTCTTCCACTTTAAAGTCTTTGAATCTGTACAACACGATCAAAAGAACCGTATCAAGGAAATAAAATACATCATGGCCTTTAAATAATTCTAAAATACTCGGCCCCAAATCCCCGGCATTTTGCACTTGCGTCAAGGTTGGCAATGTAATGAAATCGGTAAATGACCGATAGTATACAATATTGAAGAACAACCATAAGGACATCAATAGGTTCAACCTGATGATCCATTTAAACGATTTTTTGCCCCTAGCCAATAGTGCCAAGCCAAAGAATAAAATGGCTGAACTTATCGGGTTTATGAACAGTAAGAACTGTTGCAGGCCATTTTCAATACCTAAGTTAAATTCAACTCGATATCCAATATAAGTTTTTATCGTAAACAAGACTACCGCAATAAAGAAAAAGCCTAGTATGTTATCTGCAAATAAATGCCGGCTTTTTTTTAGAAAATTATTCATGCTTTCACCTCTATTAATCTAGTGGTTTATTTATATAAATTTTTACAAACTTACAAAAGACGGAAAATCGGAAACCCTATAATAGCATTCTTTCACTTGGATAGTCAAGATTGTGAAAACCACCTTTTGTCACATCCATAACCCTTATATCCAGAACACTTCTTTAGCTTATGAACAAGCCTTTGAAAAAATAACAGAGTCTCGCCCGTCTCGAATGTTCAGCGCACCTATAACAAATATATAGGAACTCCATGTCTTAATCCAATAAATATCACCGTAACTTTTTGGGGTGACTGCGGATGACAGTCACTAATTAGTTTCTCGTCCTTCAGGCTTTTACCATTATAAACGACTCTTTATAAAAAAACCAGTGCATTACAAAATATGTAAAGATATAAATCTTCAATTATTTAAAGCTATAGATATATCCAGGATTTCTTTCCCGATGATTCGACAGTTGAAAATGGCTAGCCGGTTACATGGATGCATCTCTCCTCCGCACTTTTGATACCCCATTCAAAATCCAGGCCTGCAAAAGTTTGACCAGTTTATCATTGCGTCCTGCTACACCGAAATCCCATAAAATAACAAATGGGTTTCGCGTAATATCGACATCATTCCCCACCGGCATATTTAATTAGCTTTTTTCAAATAATTTTTCCAGTAAGCGTTATCATATTGTGTTTATATTTTTACTTTCCATGATAATTTTTATCATCCATAAAAGATTCAATTTACCAAAGTTCGCTTAAATTACAATTTTAAATCCCCTCCTGGAACCGGAAAGGGTGCAAATGACATTATAATAGGAAGAAACTGAATTTTCCCATACTGACTGAAGGGTTATTTTCTTTCAATAGCAGCCCATATGACCATAACAGCGGTAACAGGCTTGAATATAGGTCTTGTCTTTTCCTTTCCCCTTTTAATGGGGGTTGTGGCGCCTTATAAGCTTACCTATGTTTTGTAAGAAATCTTTTCTCCCCTTTGTTAGTATATTTGTTTCATCCAGTTTTATTATAAAAAATAAAAATCCTGCCCTCGATCGAGGACAGGATTCCTTATTTATATTACTTGATGCCTTCTGAAATTTCTTTAACCATAGCGTCAACAGATTCTAAACCGCCGCCTGATAGGTACCAGTAGTTAGGGTCCAGATAAATGATGTTACCTTCTTTAAATGCTTTTGTATTTTTCACAATGTCATTTTCAATAGTTTCTTTTGCTGCAGCTCCATCACCGGCAACCGCATCTCTATCTACAACGAATAGGTAGTCAGGATTCTTTTCAGCGATGTATTCGAAAGAAATACTTTGACCATGTGTCGATACTTCCAATTTATCATCTACTGCAGGTACTCCGAATACATCATGGATGATTCCAAATCTTGAATCAGGTCCGTAAGCACTTACTTTTCCACCGCTTGAAAGAACGATTAAACCAGTTTTGTCAGTTGGGGCTTTTTCTTTCAAAGCATTAATGTTTTCTTCAACACTTGCCAATTCTTTAGCTGCTTCGTCTTTTTTATCGAAGATTTTACCCAAAAGTGTTACGTTTTCTTCAAAGGATTCCATATACTTTGTTGTATCTACACCCACAAAAACAGTTGGGGCAATTTTGCTTAATTCTTCATATGCTTCAGATTGACGGCCAGAAATAAGGATTAAGTCAGGAGCAATTTCGTTGATTTTTTCGAAGTCAGGCTCTTTTAATCCGCCGGCATTTTCAGTTGTACCTTCATATTTAGAAAGGTATTTTGGAAGGCCATCATGAGGAACAGCTGCTACTTCCACACCCAATTTATCAAGAGTATCAAGTGTACCCATATCGAATACAACGACTTTTTCAGGGTTTGTTTTTACTTTCGTTTCGCCTAGTTGGTGCTTAACCGTAATTTCTTCGCTTTTAGCACTTTCTTTTTTCACGCTTGATTCTTCTTTTTCCTTATCTGATCCACAAGCTACAGCCACTACAGCCAGCATTGCAACCAAAAGCAGTAAAGATAATTTCTTAAACATTATGGTCACCTCGAAAATTTTTTTTATTTAAAATTACGTATTGAATCCTCACCTTCACGGAGTTCACCTTCATCACTCTTCCTGCCGTATGAACAGGAGGCGGCTAAAGTCTTGGGCGCCCGCCAACTTTTAACTGCCTAAGAAGCGTATGAGGTGATTCCGGGAAGGCAAAGAATACTGAAGTAATTTAAAACCAAATGGAATTGCCTTACGTGAAGTACACACAGATCTTATTGTCATTGATGCTTTGGATTTCAATATCCATATCATAGATTTCCTTTAATACATTGGAATTGATGACTTGCTCGGTAGGTCCATTATGAACAACCTTGCCATCCTTCAATGCGACAATATAGTCGGAATAGCAGGATGCAAAATTAATGTCATGAATGACGATGATGACCGTTTTCCCTAATTCGTCGGCCAATCTCCTCAATACCTTCATGATTTGGACGGAATGCTTCATATCAAGATTGTTCAGGGGTTCATCAAGAAGTACATACTCCGTGTTCTGAGCAATAACCATGGCAATGAAGGCCCGCTGTTGCTGCCCGCCGCTAAGCTGGTCAAGAAACTTATCCTGCATGTCGGCAAGTTCCATATATTCAATCGCTTCATCGACGTATTTCCAATCCTCTTTGGTCAGCTTGCCTTGTGAATAAGGAAAACGGCCAAAGGCGACGAGTTCACGAATCGTTAAACGGATATTGATGTGGTTAGCCTGCTTTAAGATGGCAATCTTTTTCGCAAGTTCATTGCTATTGAATTTCCCCATATCCTTACCATCGATCAGGACTTCTCCCGAATCCCTGGCAATGAGACGGCTGATCATCGAAAGGACGGTACTTTTCCCCGCTCCATTGGGACCGATGAAGGATGTGATTTTCCCTTTCATTATTTCAATGGAAACATCCTCGACAACCGTTTTACCATTATATTTTTTGAATAAATTTTTCACTTCTACCATGATTTATTCTCCTTTAATAGAAGATAGATGAAATAGACACCGCCGACAAAGTTGATGATGACACTTAAGGTGGTGGAGAACGTGAAGATCCTCTCCACAATGAATTGGCCTCCGACCAGGGCAATCACACTGATCAGCATGGCACCCGGGATGATATGTTTATGCTGATAGGACTTAATGAATTGATAGGCCACATTTGCAACAAGTAATCCGAGGAACGTGATCGGACCGATCAGGGCAGTAGAAATGGAGATTAAAACAGTAACGACGATTAAAACCCGCTTCGTGACAAAATCATAATCCACACCCAAGTTTATGGCTTGGTCCCTCCCCAATGACATGACATCTAAATATTTCAAAAATCTCATGAAATATATCATTGCCGCTATCATGAGGATAATCGCTAACGTTAACAGGTCCGTGTTGACATTATTGAAGCTGGCGAACATTTTATTTTGAACCATTTGAAACTCATTCGGGTCAATCAATACCTGCATGAATGAAGACATGCTTCCGAATAAGGTTCCGAAAATGATACCGATCAGCAATAGGAAGTAAATATTGCGGTTTTTCTTGAACATGAACTTGAACAGCAGGCTGGAAAAAATAAGCATGGCTGCAAGTGTAATCAGGAAATTGAGATTTTTATTCATGATCATGATATGCGTTGAACCGAAGAGGAAAATCACTCCCGTTTGGATCAGCATATACATGGAGTCCAACCCTAAAATGCTTGGTGTCAGGATTTTATTATTCGTGACCGTCTGGAAAATCACTGTTGAAAAAGCTATTGCACAACCAACCACGATGATGGCGATGATTTTTATGACCCTTCTCGGCAGTGCATAATCCCAATTCGGGCCAAGGTCCCAAAAGATATAACCTGCCGTTAAAGCTGCTGCAAGAACAGCCAATATAATGATCCTACTTTTATTATTCATATGCCTTTCTCCTCAGTATCAGATAGATAAATACGGCGCTTCCTATCACACCAACCACGAGCCCGATCGGGATTTCAAATGGATATATGAGGATCCTGCCCAGAATATCGCAGATCAATAGGAATACTGCCCCTAGCAATGCTGTATGAGAAAGACTCTTTTTCAAATTGTCGCCAAGGTAAAGGGATACAATATTTGGTACGATCAATCCTATGAAAGGAATCGTTCCCACCGTTAACAGAACGACAGTGGAGGATAATGCCACGATGATCAACCCAAAATTGACTATAAGCTTATAATTGAGTCCTAGATTGATAGCAAACTCCTCACCCATCCCTGCCACAGTGAATTTATTGGCGAAGAAGTATGCGAGAATGACCAGAGGGATACTTACATATATAAGTTCGTACCTTCCCGACATGATCATCGAGAAATCGCCATTCATCCATGTGTTGAGGCTTTGAATCAAATCATATTTATAGGCAAAGAAAGTCGAGATGGATCCGACGATATTACCGAACATCAAACCAACCAATGGAATGAAAATCGTATCCTTATATTTCACTTGATCAAGAATTTTCATGAACAAGAATGTACCTGCCAAAGCGAATATGAAAGCGAATGCCATTTTCTCAATGAGTGCCGCCGAAGGAAAAATGATAATGGCAAGAAGAAGTCCAAGCCTTGCGGAATCCATGGTTCCGGCAGTCGTCGGGGATACAAATTTATTGCGGCTCAATTGCTGCATGATCAGACCGCTTATACTCATCACAATACCGGCAATGACTATGGTCACCATTCTGGGGAAACGGCTTTGCAGCATGATTTGCACCTTATCATCACTTAGATCCAATAAATCCAGGGGGGTAATATCCTTTACACCAATGAATAATGACGTAAATGACAAAACAATTAACGCCATGACTAAATATCTTATCTTCATCTACATTTCCTACTCTTCCTATCTCAGTTAATACAGCGATAATATTTTTAATTAAAGATATTTGAATATAGACTATCGCAAAGTCACCTATTGAAAAGGGAATCATGAAGTTGCAATAGTTACAAAGTTCTCCCATTCGTGATAATGAGATTCATTATCACTCATACTTATTCTATCATTTCTTAGACATGTGTCAATATATAGAAGTGAATTACTTTGATATTCTCCGGATAGTCATATTGTAATGAATTTGAATGAACCAATCATGCATTTCATATCAGGAAGTGATAAAATCAAAATAACAAATATTTACTCTTCTATGAAAGAAGCGATTTGATGAAAAACTTGCTTTCCAAAGTGTTCTCAAAAAAGGCGAAAATCCAGATTGAATTTTGCCAAAATAATCTTGACCGCTTCCTTAATGAACAAACAGTTGCCGATTATGGTAAGTTCTTAGCGAATCCAAGGATTCAATATAAGGAATATGAATGTTTGAGTGAGTGTAAACTTTGTAAGAATACCCCCTATGCGAAAGTGAATGGCCAGATAATGAGTGGCGAAAATTCACAGGATCTTTTAAATCAGTTACATGATGAATTGAAATGATACGGGCCAAGCAAATTGCTTGATCCGTATCATTTTGACCTTCCACCTGTAATTATACAGAATACAGGTGATGAACATCTATTAAAAGGCATTGCGAATTGTGCTACGGAATCATTAATCTAGTCGTTAATTCCTGTTTTTCACTATTTCCTACGTTTTCACTGTATAAATAGATTAATATATGATAATTTATGGAAAAAGATAGACAGGAGGACGTCCATGAAAAAAATCATTCCTACAATCGTATCAGCCGCAGCACTAAGTCTTGTCACTGGATTGCCTGGCCCCATAGCCGAAGCAGAAGAATTCACCCCTTATTATGGAAATGGTCCAAGCTACATTCAACCAGATAACCTCTCCCACCTTTTCCCTGACCCTAATGTATCTTTCAACACCCCTGCCTTTAAACAAAACAAGATCGCCTTTACGAGCCAGGAAGAAATGTTGGATCATCTCAAGTCACTTTCCCATAAATACAATAACATCCAGTTCAAGACGATAGGTAAATCCACAGAAGGACGCGACATCCCGATGCTTCTTTTCAGCAAGGATTCAAAAAGACCGAATAAGGCTTCCCATAAACCATTGATTTGGATTCAAGGTCAGATCCATGGCAATGAACCCGCTTCAGGTGAATCAACATTAGTCCTTGCACAATGGCTGGCTGAGGGCAAGCTTGGTGATGTCCTCGATAAAGTGAATATTGCCATCGTTCCACGCGTCAATCCTGATGGCTCTTATTATTTCAAACGATATACCGCAAATGACATGGATGCGAATAGGGACTACTTAAAAGTGGAGTATCCTGAAGTACAGACGATTCATCAGTCAATCGATGATTATGAACCGGAAGTCATTCTGGATGTACATGAATATACAGTGAATCCCGCCCCCCTGAAAAAAGTGGGAGCAAATGGATCGATCGCTTCCTATGATTTACTCATCTCCTCAGCGAAGAATTTAAATATTCCCAACCAGCTTCGAAAAGCTTCGGATGAACTGCTTCTACCTAATGTTTTTAAAGCATTGAAAAAAGAAAAACTTTCCTACCACGATTACTATACACTGGATACTTCTGATGATGGAGTCCTTACCGCCACGGAAGGAAGCACAGAAGCCCGGATTGGCCGAAACGCCCTCGGTTTGAAAAATACAATGACCTATTTAATTGAAACGAGGGGAATCAATATCGGCCGTACGGATTTTAAACGACGTGTTTTTGCACAAGCTACAGCTCAGGCAGCATTCATCAAAACGACAGCCGAACAGGCCAATAAAGTTAAAAAGGCCGTTAAACAGGCAGAAACAGAAGTCGTGCAAAAAGGGCGAAAAGCAAATGATAACGATAAAATTGTCATCACCAGCGAAAATAAATTGGTTAAGGATCAAAAGTTGACAGTAGTCGATTTAGCGAAAGCTAAAATGGTCGATGCCTCCATCGATTGGCTGGACTCCACCGATGCTTACCCTACCCTTGTTAGAGATCGTCCGACAGCCTATATCCTTCAACCGGAATATAAAAATATCGCCAAGAAACTTCAGCTATTGGGAGTAGAAGTTAAACAATTAAAAAAACCTATGAAAATAGCTGTTGAAAGCTATAGGGTCAAGGATTTAAAAGTTTCCGCTGTACTGGAAAGCGGACATTCCACAAGGGAAGTCACGACCACCGTTACATCAACAACTCAGGATTTCCCAAAAGGAAGCTATGTTTTCGACATGGCCCAGCCTGATGCCAACTTCATCTCCCTTGCCCTCGAACCTGAAGGCATTGACAGCTATGTGACATTCAATTTCATCCCGGCTGACAAAGGAAAAGAACTGCCGATTTATCGCTATATGCAGTCATCTTCCTTACCAGCTAAATGATGCATAGTTTCTAAATGACGCTTTGGCAGCTTTCATTGCCAAAGCGTTTTTAGTTTCCACCCTCCTTTATTCATGCGGGACGATGCGCCTGACATGATTTCTTGAATGCGACGACAAGTTTTGAATATACATATAAACGGAAAATGTGTTTTTAGAGGAGGAAAGTCATTGAACCAACATGTACAATTGGAAATCAATCGCCTTGTTCATCGCCTGAAACAAGACCAATCCGCTGATGGTTCGTGGAATTATCCCTTTGACACCGGGATAACGGCAGATGCCTATATGATCATATTATTAAAAACTTTAGATATGGAAGATGCTCCTCTTATAGATGCTTTAGTAAATAGAATCGAAAGCAAGCAAACGGAAAACGGCTCATGGAAACTTTTCCAAGATGAGAAGGACGGCAATGTTACGGTTACGATCGAGGCTTATTATGGCCTTCTTTTTAGCGGACTCCGCAATAAGAACGATCCCCATATGAGGAAAGCTAAACAATTCATTCTTTCCAAGGGTGGCATCAAACAGGCGAAAATGTTAACGAAAATGATGCTTACTGTCACCGGACAATATCAATGGCCGCGCCTGTTCCCCATTCCTCTCGAAGTAGTCTTACTTCCTCCGACCTTTTTCGTCAGCATTTATGATCTTTCCGTATATGGGCGGGTCAACATGATTCCATTGCTATTGCTAGGCCATAAAAAGTTTCAGATCAAAACCCCGGACACACCAAGTTTAAAAGAATTATTTCAAACAAGGGAGGACCTTTCCGAAGAGCATGTGTGGGAAGAGTATCGTACCGAAGAATATCGTTCCTTCTTCTCCAAACTTCAAACAGGCGTCAAAACTTTGATTGGTTATCCCGATTATTTACATTCCTTAGCCTTGGATTCAACGAAAAGGTTCATGCTCGACAGACTGGAACCAGACGGGACACTGTACAATTATTTCGGTTCTACCTTTTTCATGATCTTTGCCCTCCTTTCAATTGGATACTCGAAAAAGGATCCAGTGATTATAAAGGCCATTGCCGGTCTGAAGGGAATGGCCTGCTCCATTGAGGGACACACACATATCCAGTTCACGACACCCCATGTTTGGAATACCTCCTTAATCAGCTACGCCCTTCAAGAAGCGGGCATACCTTCCAAAGACCCAACGGTCAAGGCCGCCAATCAGTACTTACTGTCACGCCAGCATTATATGTATGGTGATTGGCTGATTCATAATCCTAATGCGATTCCAGGCGGCTGGGGGTTCTCGGATTTCAATACCATGAATCCGGATGTCGATGATACGACCGCCTCACTGCGGTCGCTGGCTGAGCAACTGCAAGCAAAACCGGATAATCGGGACAGCTGGCAGCGCGGTGTCTCCTTCACGATATCCATGCAAAATGATGATGGTGGATTTCCGGCCTTCGAGCGGAATAACGACCATAAATGGCTGCACCTTATTCCTATAGAGGGTTCGAAATATCTCCTGACTGACCCTTCTACCGCTGATTTGACAGGAAGAACACTGGAATTCCTGGGGAACTATACAAATATGAAGAAGCAGGAAGAAGTCAGTAAAAGAGCGGTGGATTGGCTATTGGAAGACCAGAAGCGTGATGGCTCCTGGTATGGGCGCTGGGGCATCTGCTATCTATATGGCACATGGTCTGCACTGACCGGCATGAAGGCGGCAGGCCAAGCCACTGGACATCCATCCATCCAAAAAGCCTTAACTTGGTTGAAGAAAATACAAAATGAAGATGGTGGCTGGGGTGAATCTTGTTACAGTGATATCAAGCAACGATATATCCCCCTCGGAGAAAGTACACTGACACATACAGCTTGGGCTGTGGATGCATTGATATCGGCATCCGAAAAGCCGACAGCCGAAATCAAAAAAGGCATTGCCTATCTCATCCGTGCAGGTCAACAGGACAGCTGGACCAATGATTATCCTGCTGGCCAGGGAATGGCGGATTTTTTGTATATCCATTATCATAGCTATCGCTATATTTATCCCCTTTTAGCCTTAAGTCATTACAATAGAAAATTCCTGAAGACTTAATCGTTAGGCAGTATTTTTTATCATATAAAAGTGAATATGTGGATTACCTGTGGAAAAGTAGTGTATAACACCAGAAAGTTATCCACAATCCGAGGTTATCCACATACATTTATCCGTAAATGTGCTAAATGCAAGAAATTTCCCGTCATATTTGTTGATTAATCCATTTCGGATATGTAAGAATGACTTATTTTATCCAGGCTCTGTGGATAGTTTGGGGATGATCACTATTATGTGAATAATTTATCCAGTTTATCACTATAAAATTCTATGGCCTTAGCATAAGATTGTATGTCTCGATCCTTAGAGGTTTCGGCAATTATCTTCAATAAAGACTCCATTGCAAGATCGTGTTGGCCCAAATTATAAAAAACCATGGCCCTGAATACCAATAAAGCCTTATCCTCAGGAAACTTCGCCAGCCCCGATTCCAATGTCCGTCTTGATTTATCATAATCCCCTATGGTGCGATATGTGCTCCCCAATCCTAGGTAGGCCCCTTTTGCATCCTCATCCGGCAAACCTAATTTGAGTGCCGCTTCATAATAGGGTACCGCCTTTACCTCAAGTCCGAGAATATCCAAACTCCAGGCACACTGATACTGTATGACTGCATCGCCTGGATTTTGCTTTGCCAGATCCAGCAATAATCGATTGGATTTTTTGAATTCTTTTTCTCCTCTTAATGACAGTGCCATTTCCAAATTTCCCATTTCCATTCCTCCATTGTATTAGATTCCTTATTGCCCCTATTCGCGATTCCTTTTTTAATTCCTTTATAACTGCAAATATTTCCAGAGTGCCCTCAGCTATATGATGGTTTCTTCCACCCACCCGACTCTTCATCTAGATTCATAATGACATAAAAAAAAAAGGATCTGCCACTCGGCAAATCCTTCATGCACTTCAGTTCATGATCATTCTTAGATCACAGATTACCATCGATTAATCATCCAACTGGTTTTTCAATACTTTTCCCGTGGTGGCATCTACCACTACATCATATTCCTTTTGTCCTTGATTTATTTCCAGCTCGTACACAAGGGTGCCATTCTCCAAATCCAGCTCTGCGTCAGTTACTTGACCATCCACCGCTTTCAAGGCAATCTTTTCGGCTTGATCACTGCTGATTTTTGCAGTTTCCGCAGCTTGTTGTGTGCTTATATCGTCATCATCACCGTCTTCCATTTCCTGAGAAAGAATCTCACCTTTTTCAGCATCAACGTCAACGTCTTGATAGCCTTCTTTCGTTTTAACGGTCATCTCATAGGTCATCGGCTGGTCCCAATCCTTTTCAAATTGAGTAACTTCCCCGCCTAGTTTTTCCGAAATCATTTTGACAGCCTCATCCTCGGATAGGTTACCCTTATTGACTGCATATACCGCCGTTCCAGCAGCTCCGCCGAAAAGTAAAACGGAGGCCATGGACACCGTCATGATTACCTTTTTCCTTTGAATGATACCTTCTTTAATCGTACTCCACTGTTTTTTCATGAATGAATTCCTCCTTTAAGTTGTTACCTTAATAATAAGCATCCTTCATGAAACGAACATGAGTGTTAGATTAGAATTTGATGAGAAAGAGTGATTGTCACCAACGTTCCCTCTCCCACTTCGCTTTGAATATCCAATTTACCTTCGAATGACTCGACCAGCGACCGGGCGATGGAAAGCCCGAGTCCATTGCCTCCCGTTTTCCTTGCCCTCGATGAATCCACGCGATAAAAACGGTCAAATACATGCGGGAGATGTTCTGGTGATATCCCTGCACCTTTATCTTTCACACCGATGAAAATTTCATCGGCCTTCCGTTTTATCATGATTTGAATACTTGATTCACTGTATTTCAAAGCATTGTCCAATAGGATGACAATGACCTGTTCAAGCTTACTGGAAATCGTCATTGCATATATTTCCTTAAACCCTGATTCTATCGTTATTTCACGATTCCCCGTCCTTCTGAATGTTTGGGCAATCCCCTCACAAAACGAAATCAGTTCTATTTTCCCTTCAACATCTGCCGAAGGTTCCGTTTGGGAAGCAGACTGCAGAAGATGTTCCGTCAGCTTTTTCATCCGGATGGCTTCATGATGGATTGCCTCCACCGCCTCTTCCTGAATCGCCTCATCCTTCATTCCCCAGCGTTTCAATAGGGAAGAGTAGCTTTCTATGACCGTAATCGGTGTTTTCAATTCATGTGAAGCATCTGAAAGGAATTGCTGCTGTTGATTATAATTCCGCTCCAGCCTTTCTATCATCCTGTTGAATGCCACTCCCATCACCTGCAACTCGTCCTTTGACTGATCCGATAGCGGTATCCGTTTGAATTCCCCGCTTTTCTCAATATCATTCATCGTTCCGCTCATGATCGATATCGGTTTGAGGATCAGGTTGGCCAGCCACTTACCGGCAAGAATGGATAAAAGAATGACAAAAAGGGATGCACCGCCTAAAACGAGGGCAAGCGTCGATAAATTATCAAGGAGGGTATCCTGCGGCCGTGTGACCTCGATCATCCCTAGCTTCTTCCCTTCATCAGGATAAGGATAACGGTAGGTCATGACATATTCCCCGTCAGCTTTGGTAAAATCATATCCTTTCTCGTTACTGTCTTTAACCGCAAGCCCCTCAAGATCCTCTTCATCGGTAAATGATTTTACCAATCTTCCATCATTGTCAAATATCCGCACCATTCCATCATCCGGGATATACGGCTCCATTAAATCGGGATCACCGGAAATCAAATCTTTCGTCAGGATATTTTCTTCAATTAATGAAGCTTGATCTTCAAGCAGATCCCGTTCCCTCTCTACCGATATCCAAAGGAAGGCTATTAAAACGATGATACTCAACAATATCAGCATAACGCTTAAAAAAAGACTGGAATACGTTTGGATTTTCGTCCGGATCTTCATACTGGCTCCTTCAAGCTGTAACCTACACCGCGGTAAGTATGTATGAGCTGCAGTTCAAAGGGATAATCTATTTTTTTGCGTAGATAACGGATATACACATCGACCACATTCGTATCGCCTGCAAAATCATATCCCCATACATGTGTCAGGATTTGCTCCCTCGAAAGTACTTGATTTTTATTTTGCAAAAGATAAACCAGCAAATCGAACTCGCGGGAAGTCAGCTCAATCCTTTTGCCTTGCCTGTGAATGTCCCTTGTACCAAGGTTCAACTTCAGATCATGAATCTTTAGTTCATCCAATTTCCCCTCCAATTGCCGCTCCCGTACATTGGTCCGGAAACAAGCACGGATCCGTGCGAGCAGCTCTTCAATTTCAAACGGTTTCGTTACATAATCATTTGCACCATGGTCAAGGCCATTCACCTTGTCTGGCACAGCATCCCTTGCGGTTAGAAGGATAACCGGTGTCGATCCATTCTTTTTCCGGTACCGCCTAAGTACTTCTATGCCATTCAGCTCGGGCAGCATCACATCCAATAAGATTAAATCCCACTCCTCGGCTTCTGCCCTTTCCAGACCTGCCTTTCCGGTAAATGCCGATTCTGTTTGATAACCCTCATGATTAAGCTCCAGCTGGAGAACCCTCGCAATTTTTTCTTCATCTTCTATAATTAATATTCTTTTATTCATGATCATCACCACCTACCACTTAGTGTACTGAAGAAATATGAAAATATCATGAGAAATTGAACCCTCCGCATGAAATAATGAATTTAATTTTTGTGCCTTTAAAAAAGGCCAAAAAAAGAACCGGATGTGAAAACACACCCGATCCATTTCATTCACCGTTCCAATGCTGGTCAATGAATTCATCGCGTCCCGATTTCGCACGGTCCGCTTTATAGTCATCTTTGTTTTTTTTATGATAGCCTTGATGGTATTCTTCGGCAGGATAGAAGGTTTGGGCCGGAAGGATTTCCGTTACGATTGGTTTCTGGAACTTCCCGCTGGCTGCTACCTTTTCTTTCGCTTCGAGAGCCAGTTTTTCCTGAGCTTCATCATGAAAGAATATGGCCGTCCGATATTGGCTTCCTCTGTCATGGAATTGACCGCCATCGTCGGTTGGATCAATTTGCTGCCAATATAGTTCCAGCAATCTTTCATAAGGAAATAACTGAGGATCGAAAGTGATTTCCACAACTTCATAATGTCCCGTAGTTCCCGTCTTCACTTCCTCGTAAGTCGGATTTTCAACATGTCCTCCCGAATAACCGGATACGATCCCCCCAATCCCCGGCAGTTCTTCAAATGGTGTCACCATACACCAAAAACAACCTCCAGCAAATGTAGCCTTTTGCATAATGGTCAGCCCCTTTCCTGTATGTAATAAAAATTAATATACCATATTCCAATCCTAAGTCTGCATTTTTTGATTTGAGAAGCCGCCAATAAATGCACCTTCGATTAATCTTTTGACCAGCCCTTTTCCTTGAATCTTACAATTGCTTCAACGCGGTTGCTTACATCCAATTTATCAAGGATGACCGATATATAATTACGAACCGTTCCATTAGTCAAATAAAGCTGGCTTGCGATTTCTTTTGTGGTCTTACCATCCGCGATCAATTTGAGCACTTGGCACTCTCGTTCAGTCAAAGGGTTTTCTTCTTCGAAAGCCATATCCACCAGCTCAGGAGCATAAACGCGCCGCCCATCCATGATGACACGGATCGAGTTCGCCAGTTCATCACTTGGGCTATCCTTCAACAGATATCCACCCACCTCTGCCTTTCTGGCTCTTTCAAAATATCCAGGACGTGCAAAAGTGGTCAAAATGATGACTTTGCATTGGTGGCCCTGATCCTTGATCTCCTCCGCTACATCGAGCCCGGTTTTAACTGGCATTTCAATATCGGTTATGCAGATATCCGGCTTTAATTGATTGACGAGATTCATTGCTTCTTCCCCATTGCTCGCTTTTCCTACAACTTCCATGTCACTTTCCAAATCAAGGATGGAACCTAGAGCGCCAAGCAGCATCCGCTGATCTTCGGCAATTACGATTCGAATCAATGCCAATCCCTCCTATCCATTATTTTTTATAGCATTCGGAACCCTTATATAAAGTGTCATTCCATCTGTTGATTGAATATCCAGGCTGCCATTAACGAATTCGAGCCTTTCTTTCATTCCTTGAAGTCCATTGCCTTTAAAAAACTCTGATCTATGTGAAATCCCCACTCCATTATCCTGTACTGTGATCGTCACCCCTGTTTGTAATTCTTCAATGACGATATGACAGCAGTCGGCCCCGCTATGTTTGACGATATTGGTCACAGCTTCTTTCAAGCACATGCTTAAAACCGTTTCAACAAGCAATGGGGTATCTTTCAATTCCGTGGTGCCTTCCAAATTGAATTCTATCCCTGCCGCCTTCAATATTTGCTTGACCCGGATGATTTCATCGCATAGCTTGGCCCCACGCATTTCCGACACCATTTCACGGACTTCCTTTAGTGCCGTCCTCGCCGTTTGACGGATATCCTTGATTTCCTTCTTGGCCGATTCGGGATTCAAGTCGATCAATTTCCCTGCAAGGTCACTTTTCAAGCCAATCAAAGACAGCTTTTGTCCAAGTGTATCATGTAAGTCACGTGCAATCCGCTGACGTTCTTCCATTTTCCCAAGCTCTGATATTCTTTTATGCGCGTCCTCCAATTGTTCTTCCAGCCTGCCCCGTTTATTTCGATTATATGTGTTGAATGGGAGCAGGATCACGCCTACCACACAAATGAGCATAAAGGGAAATTGCGAAAAGAATGTAGGGTCTTTCATGATGAATCCAATATTGACAGACACGATGGTAGCCAATAGCTGGATCGAATATAAAACGAAAAAGCCAACCTTATTTTGAACATTCCCAATAAAGAATGCTAAAAAAAGCGAAAAGTAAATATAGCTGAAAAATATGGTCATGGATATGGATATGACTATTTGTATCGCCGTCCATACGTATACGGGCCATCCCTTCGAAACGAATGAGAGACCATATGATATGAAAAACAAAATGATCATGACGATTCCAAAGACTATCTCCAACATCGAAGAGGATTTGAAGATGAAATAAAAAGGAAGGATACAAAAAATGATCCAGACATAAGGGCTCAGCCCTGTGTTTTTCGGAAAGATATGATACCAACTTTGCATGGCGCCGCCTCTATTTCTTTTTATCCTAGTATATACTAAGGAGTTTCATCAAAAAACCGTCCAATGGGAATTGGATGGTTTTTTGATGAACAATTTATTGAAACTTGGACATTCATTATGGATGTCAATATTTGCCATCAAACCTTCTGTAAAGGCAGGTGGGAATTTGTATGCCCGGAATAAGATTGGACGTGGTGAAAACCATATTATCGCCAAAAAAGATCCGCCGCTTGGCGAACCCAGTCATAACTTGATGGCATACACCCGTTCAGGACGTCCTACCGTACCATATGTTAAATCGGCATCAATTTTTTCCTCTGACATCAAGTGCTCCAAATAACGCCTTGCCGTCGTCCTGCTCACCCCGATTTCCTTTGCCACTATTTCGGCCGTTAACCCAGGGGAGGATTTCCCCAACACAGCCATCACCTTCTCCAAAGTCATCCGATCGATCCCTTTTGGCAGTAAAGACTGTTCCCTCTCTTTTTCTTTCATTTCCTTTCGCAAAAGCTTATCAACCTGTTGCTGCGTTACGGGAAAATTGCCCTTTTCCAGTTCTGACAGTTTAATGTGATATTCTTGATATCTGTGTAAAGACTGCTTGAAACGTTCAAATGCGACAGGCTTGATAATATAATCAAATATGCCGATCTTGATGGCTTCCTGGACTTTTTCGATTTCTTTAGCCGCCGTTATCATAATGACATCCATTTGTTTGCTTTGCTGCTTGATTTCTTTCAGGATATCGAGCCCATTCATATCCGGAAAATACATGTCGAGCAGCAATAGATCCGGCTGCATGATTTCAATAAAGCTTTTAGCTTCGTCATAGCTTGAGGCGATCCCTATCGTTTGAAAACCCTCAACCTTTTCGATGAACAGCTTTTGTATCTCGGCAATCCGCAGGTCATCTTCTACGATTAAAACTTCTATATCGCGATTGGCCATCATGAAATCACCCCTCTGTTTTTTGGCAGTGCTACAGTGAATATCGTATATTCCCCTTCTTTCGTCGAAAAGGTGATATACCCCCCTAATCCATCTATCGCTTCCTGAACAAGGCTCAAACCTATCCCTGAATTGGTTTGATGGCTTTTCGTCGTAAAGCCGTTCTGGAAAATCAGTTCTGTAACATCTGAATTCATCCCTTTTCCATTATCTTCAACTTCTATGATCAGCTCTTTACCCAAGTCCGTGACGAACAGCGATACCCTTTTTTCCTCCCTTTCATTTTCCCGTACAGCTTCGAAGGCATTATTTATGAGGTTGCCGATGATCGTCACTAATAAATCCCGATCTATTTCGGACGGAATATCTTTAAAACTGCTCTCTCTATCAATTGTAAATTCTATTTTCAGTTCACTCGCTAAACTTACCTTCCCTAAGATGAACCCAGCAATAATCGGATCAGGTATTTCCTTCATTAGAAAGTGAATGAAGCCTTGGGTGACATCCACTTCCTTCGATATGAAATCCATCGCTTCTTTATATGAACCGATTTGAATCAATCCTAGCAAAGTATAGAGCCGATTCGAATATTCATGTGTCTGGGCCCTCAGCCCTTCTGCATATGCCTTTACATGTGACAGTTCCTGAAGGAGATTGGATAGTTCCGATTTTTTTCTCAAACTTGCAACAGCACCGATGATTTCACCCTGTCCATTCAAAATGGGAATCCGGCTTGCCAAAAAAACTTCACCGTCTATCATGAATTCCTGATCATACTCGGCCCGTGCCGTACTGACTACATCCAGCAAATGTGTATGTGTTATGACTTCTTTGATTTTTTGCCCGCGAAGCATGACGTCCTTAGGGATATGAAGGATTTTATGCGCCGTTTCATTGACGACCGTGATTTTCCCATGAACATCAATGGCGATGATGCCTTCATGGATGGATTCCAAAATGGCATGCTTCTCTTGAAACATCCAGGCGATCTCTTTCGGCTCCAAACCCAATATCGCCTTTTTTATATTGAATGAGATGAAAAAGGCTATCAATAAACCGCCGATTAATATAAAAGTGATGACCCAGACGATCTTTCTTTGTATACTGGACACCTCTTTTTCAATATCATCCTGAAGGTAGCCAACAGAAACTACTCCAATTACCTTTTCATTTGCGATTATCGGGGATTTCCCCCTTATTGAAGGACCCAATGTCCCTGTGGACTCCGTGATGATGGATTTCCCATCCCACACTTCCGCATTATCTCCCCCTACCATTTTCCTCCCGATCATGTCGGGATTTGGATGGGACAGCCGTGTTTCATTTTCATCGCCTATTACTATGAATTCCGCATCGATCTGCCTGCGGATTCTTTCCGCGATGGGCTGGATGATTACAGAAGGATTATCCGTTCGAAAAGCTTGTTTAATTTCAGGCAGCAAAGAAATGGTCTGGGCAACAGACAATGCTTTTTCCCCTGTTTCCTGCTTCAGGTTATTTTCCAGGATATTTATGAAAATAAGTTCAAAGATTCCACCCATTAAGATGATTAACGTACAGATGCCCAGCATCAACTTGGTGTGTAAACGCATTCAATCACCTCTACTTACATCATATAAAAAAAACCCCCTTTAAAAAAGGGGTTTTTTCACAACATTCAGAAAATACCAGTTAACCTTCAATATTGATGACAACATCCTTCCCTCTCTTCTTAAGCAAAACCGGAATGAGCAGCCATAATGCCGTTATGATCAGGAATGTCAGCGAAAGCGGCCGGGTGAAAAACAAACTGTAATCCCCATCGGATATCGTCAGGGCCCTGCGCATATTATTTTCTATCATCGGTCCTAAAACCAGTCCTAATACCAATGGGGCGATTGGATAATCATTTTTACTTAAGAAATATCCCAAGACCCCGCATCCTAATAATAGCAATAAATCATAAGTCGATACTTGTACCGCATAAACGCCAAAAATGGAAATCGCGATAATGATCGGAATCAAATATTTCTTTGGCGTTTCTATGATTTTCGCAAAAACCTTTACGAGCGGGAGATTAAGGATGAGGAGCATCAGATTCCCGATGAACATACTAGCGATAAGCCCCCAAGCCACCTGAGGGTGGTCCTCGAATAATAATGGACCTGGCTGAACATTGTACATCATGAGCGCACCCATTAAAATCGCCGTTGTGCCGGAACCCGGAATTCCCAGCGTCAATAATGGAATCATCGCTCCGCCAGATGCCGCATTATTGGCCGTTTCAGGTCCAGCCACCCCAGCGATCGCCCCTGTACCAAATCTCCAGGGTTTCTTTGAAATCCGTTTTTCCATTAGGTATGAGAAGAAAGAAGCAAGAGTAGCCCCTGCACCCGGCAGGATACCTACAAAGAAGCCTAAGAGCGATCCCCTCGCAATGGGACCCGCGGATTCCTTTAACTCTTCTTTGGAAGGAATCAAATTTTTGATCTTTGCAATTTCCCCGTCATCCTCTTCTTTTTCCAAGATTGTCTTGAATACTTCTCCAAGTGCGAATAGACCGACTGCGATCGTCAGGAATTCGACCCCTTGATACAGCCAAGGAATGTCGAATGTAAAACGGGCGATCCCGGATACATTATCGATGCCTATCGTCCCGATCAACAAACCGCAAACCGTCATGATCAGTGCCTTTGTTACGGATTTTCCCGCTAGGCCGCTAACGGCCGCCAACCCTAGAAGCATGAGCGAAAAATACTCCGCCGGACCGAATTTAATGGCAATCGTCGATAATGGCTGAGCCAAGGCAATCATGGCGATAAGGGTGACTATCCCTCCGACGAAGGAACCGATTGCCGAAATGGATAAAGCACTTCCGGCCCTTCCTTTCTTCGCCATTTGGTAACCATCCAATGTCGTGACGACAGAAGAAGATTCGCCAGGTGTATTCAATAGGATTGAAGTTGTCGACCCTCCATACATCGCTCCATAATAAACACCTGCAAGTAAAATGATGGCGCTTGTTGCCGCTTGCTCTGGTGGAAGTCCCCCTGTAATCGAAGCGGTTACCGGAATCAAAAGTGCCACGCCGCTCATTGGCCCGATCCCTGGCAAAACGCCGACAGCCGTACCGATCAATACTCCGACAAATGCAAAAAGGATGTTATACCAAGTTAGAGCCGTTTCAAATCCATGCATTAAATAATCAAAAGTGCCCACTTCAAATCCCCCTTCCTTTTAGGAAAACCAGATTGGCCAACCCGGCAATGTTCCCTTTAACACATTCACGAATAAATAATAGATGATTCCGGAAAATCCTGCGGAAATGATGAGCGATGTCACCCACTTATTCCGTTCCATCGTTTGAAAGCAAACAAACAAGAAGAGAAAGGTCGTAATGACATATCCTATCGTTTCCAATGTCAAAATATAAATCAAGGTGGAGAGCAGAATGATGAAAAAGGGTTTATATTGCAACTTTTCCTTACCCGATTCCTGCACCTTGCTCCGAAATGCTTCATAGAACAGGCGAATACTTAAAACAGCAAGAACGAGCCCCAATACAAAAGGGAAAATGTCCGGTCCTACCGAACTTCCATAAGAAGAACTGGCCAGTTTCCTGCTTCCTATCATGAACAGCACCCCGACAGCCAGAAAGGCTACAGATGCAAAGCGATCAAATTTCACGTCCATCCTAATCCCTCCATTTCAGAAAACAAGAAGAAGGTGAAAGCACCTCCTTCTCCTCTATTATTTTTCCATGCCTAAAGCTTCTAATAATTGCTGCACCTGTTTCTCCTGTTCTACTAAAAACTTGCTGAATTCTTCACTATTTTTATATTCTTGTTCCCATCCTTGAACTTCCACTTCTTTTTTCCATTCAGAAGTTTCAACTAGCTTTGCAATGGTTCCGTCCCAAAAGGTTTTCGCTTCACCAGACATATTCTGAGGTCCAAAAACCCCTCTCCAAATCGTGAATTCAGCATCAACACCCTGTTCCTTTGCCGTCGGTATGTCTTTTAGATCGCCACCCAAACGTTCAGTCGAGGTTACGGCCAACACTCTAATCTTGCCTGCTTTTAAAAATTCCCTGACACTGGATGCATCCGTTCCGATCACATCCGCATTACCGCCAAGCAATGCCGTAATCGCTTCCCCGCCCCCGTCGTACGAAACGTATTTAAGTTCAGTTGGATTCAAGCCATATTCATAGGCTGGAAGAATGGAAATCAAATGATCCATGGATCCCGGAGCCGATCCTCCTGCAAAGGTCAACTTACGCGGATCTTTCTTCACCGCTTCCAGCACTGATTTCAAATCCTTGAATTCGGAATCCGCCTTTACCACTATCGCCCCATAATCCTTTGTCAGCTGCGCCAAAGGGGTCGTATTTTTATATCCATAAGGACTGTTGCCTTCTTTTTTAAGGTTATTGATGATGACAGGCGGTGAATTCACGAATAGCATGTCATTATTATCCGCTTGCTGTGTTGCATAATCCGCCATGAAGACTGCTCCCCCGCCACCGGGTTTGTTTTCTACGGTCAATGGCTGGTTCACAAGTTTTGTCTCACCCAATACCTTTGTAAATGAACGGGCGGTTAAATCCCATCCCCCGCCTGCGCCTGATGGAGCAACGACCGTTATTGCTTTTTTCGGATAGCCTGTGCTTTCTTTCTTTTCTCCTGATGTATCCGAACTGCTGCATGCACCTAAACTTAAAGCTAACGAACCCGCCAATATGACTCCTGAAATCTTTTTACGAGAAAACATAATAATCCCCCTTTTGAAAGCGTTTTCTTAATTCTACAAAAATATCTTCGTTTTCTTTGATTATTTA
Organism: Peribacillus simplex; assembly: GCF_900156045.1. Lineage (GTDB taxonomy): Bacteria > Bacillota > Bacilli > Bacillales > DSM-1321 > Peribacillus > Peribacillus simplex_D. Next base: position 209,737 of record NZ_FTMX01000003.1, read on the forward strand.
CCTAAGATGCATAAATTCCATAACCTCTATATTGTTCATAAAGTTTTATCGAAAGGCATGGGAAAAAGGCCCGCCCATTACGAGCAGCCCTGCTAGAATAATATTTTTGATAGGTATACGACCATCGTTACCGTTATACTGCTGAATAAAGTCGACATCAAGACTGCCTGTGCCGCATACTCCGGATGGTTGTCATATTCCAAAGCGAATAATGCGCTGTTTCTCGATGTTGGGAATGAACTTGCGATAAATAATCCCTGAGCGACAGTCCCTTCCAAACCCAACAGGAGGATGATAAGGAATGCGATGGATGGCGAGAGTATTAACCGGCCAATCAAGCTAAGGATAAGGGGTAGCGGGAATTGCGTCATTTTCAAATAGGCACTCTGTGCACCCAATGTGATCAAGGCAATGGCTATGAAAGCACTCGCGATATTATCAATCGGGGTCCATAAGAACAGCGGTATGTCGACAGAAGCGGAATGTAATAAAAAACCGAGTAATAAAGCATAAATGACGGGGTTCTTCAAGAACTCGCGAATGGCGCCCTTCGCACTTTTTGTATGGACGGAAACGGAATTCATCAATCCATAGGTATAGGTCAACAGGTTTTGAAAAATGATCACGATGACTTGGATCGACAGGCCAAGGGGATTCCCATTAAAAACCATCTGACTGACGGGTAACCCGAAATTGGCTGAGTTATTCAAGACTACACTATTTTTAAACGTGGCAGAAAGACTTTGATCAAACCTGGCAAGTTTAGCAATCACAGTACTTACGATGATGAGGCTTATCGCTTGAAGAGCAAGGAAGCTGAATATCTGGACGATCATTCCCCCGCCCATTTTACTTTGATATATATTGATAAAGCTAATGGCCGGCATGAGCAGGAAGTGATTCAATTTAGACAGCGTATTCATATCCAACTTGAATTTACGATGCAGGATGGCCCCCGCCCCTATCAGGAAAAAAACCGGCACAATGACATTCAATACGATCAGAAACAGGACACTCACTTGACTTCCTCTCCATTCCTTAGGCAAATTCCTGGTGATTTACATCTCCCATCTATCATAATCCCGGGATAACCATAGTTAAAATACCAATAAATTATCGTTAACCATTCAAAAAAGGAATGACAAAAAAAAGCACAGATTTTCTGCGCTTCCAGCTAAATATCCATCATGAAGTCGACGTCTTTGACAAATTCGACAAACGCTTTGACCAGTTTTAATTCCAGTGACTTTTCATGATATAACATCCATGTATTCCTGATAAGGGGATTACCTTGCTTATCCTTAAGGTCCATTTGACGGAGATTTTGGTCTTTCTCCAATAAAACACTGGGGAGGATGCCATATCCCAGGCCATTCCTGACCATTTCTTTGCATGTATCACCTTTATCCACTTCCATCCCTACCAAAGGAGGTCCAGAAAAATTGTCTCTCCACCAATTATCGATCATCGTTTTCAAAAATGCATCCGTCCCATAATCGATCCTCGGCAGGAAAGGGAGGTCCCGGACATCGATTTCTTCCTTGGAAGCAATGCAAATCGTTTCCTCAAAAAGATGGTGCCTTGATCCTGCCCATTGATAGTCCCCCCGAACGATCCCAACATGCACTTCTTCCTTGTAAATGAGGTTCAGCACTTCTTTACTCCAACCGGTTGTCACATGGAAATCCACTTTAGGATATCGCTCACGAAATAATCTCAACAGTCCTGGCAATTTATGCAGCGTGATATAATTGGAAACACCCAGCCGTAATGTCCCACTGATCTCCTGACCCATATTGAACGCTGTCTCTTTGATCTGCCGGAGCCTGATCAGCATCTCATCTGCACAGTTCGCCAAATATTCTCCTTGAGGGGTGAACTGCACTCCCCTTGTTCCCCGCTCCACAATCTTTAGATTGAATTCCTTCTCTATTTGCTGAATTCGTTTCGTTAAAGAAGGTTGCGATATATATAAACTTTGCGCCGTTTTAGTAATATTCTTGTGCTCATGCAACACCTTTAAAATATGCCAATCCCTTTCATTCATAACCCTTCCCCCGATACCGCTTTTTCCTTGAATGTCCTATCCAAACTGTACCATAAATGAGATGTTGGATATATCCGGGCCATGCCTGCAGGGACTTTCCCAAAGCGCATTCTCCAGCCCGCCTTAAGAGCGGCATCTTTCACGCTCAGTCATTCAATTGAATTCGTTCAGGGCATGTATAGATATTCAGTGAATCATTACGAATGAACCCGACAGTGGTGATTCCCAATCCTTCAGCCAACTCCAAAGCCAATTCGGTTGGAGCGGATTTCGAGAGGATCAGTTCACAGCCGATTTTCGCCACCTTCAAGAGAATTTCCGATGAAATCCGGCCGCTGAACACGATTGCTTTCCCTTCTATCGAAATACCATTTTTCAAGCAATGGCCATATATTTTGTCCAAGGCATTATGCCGTCCGATGTCCATCCTGCTTAATACGAGGCCATCGACATCGCATAAAGCGGCATTGTGGACCCCTCCTGTATTCTGGAAGGTGACAGCTGAATTTTGTAAATCCTTCATCAAGCGGAAGCAGTCATCGGGAGTCAATTTCACCGAAACATTATCCATTTTCTTGGCAGTCAATGCATCATTCACAAAGACGAACCCTTGTCTGCTCATTCCGCAGCATGATGTAATATACCGCTTATTTTGAAAGTCCTGGAAGTAGGGATTCACTTTATCTGTCTTCACATGAACGAAGCCTTCTTTTTCCTGGACCCAGATTTCTTTTATCTCATCATATCTTTTGATGATGCCTTCCGAAGCCAAATAACCAATCACCATATCCTCGATGTATTCAGGTGTACAAACCATCGTGACGAATTCCTGGCCATTTATTTTGACAGTAACGGGATACTCCGTTACGATCGTATCTTCCGTCCGCTCGATGTTGCCTTTGGTTATCCGGATGATGTCCCTCTTGCTTTCAATCGCTTTCATGTTCCCACTCCTTTTACTATCCAGGAGCCAATTGACCACTATGCAAGGAACATGGTCAATGCCCGTTGAGTTTGTCCGCTATATCCTTATCAAATACAAATACGGAAATCGCTATGTTCTCCTTGATTTTGATATCTGAAAACAAATGGACCAGTTTTGCTCCAACCAGCTCTTCCATTCCATCAGGAGGACTCTCCGAATACACATCCTGAACCATTTTGGTTCGCGCTGAATGGACCATGTCCCTTCCTTCCTCCGATCTTGATATGAACATTTCCGTAGGAGTCAAATTCCCATATAACGTAGAAACGGCCATATTTTCCACGAAAACCGTGTGTATGCGTTCTGGTCCTTTACCGAATAGTTCCTTGCGCAGCTTACGAATCATATCATTGAATTCATGGATAACTTTTGACACCGTTACGTCACTCCAATTCAAGAAAAATTAAGTTCTCAATTTTCTTATCATAAATCAACGCGAAGAAAAACAAAAGGAATTTGGGAATGATAACCTCTTTCCAGGATTGTTTCTTGTTAAAATTAAAGGTATAATATCAATGAGGAAAGTTGGGAGCATAATAGTGTACTGTTGTGTCCTATCTTTTTTAAAAATTATCCATTATGGTATGGATTGGTATATTGGCAAGCTTTGCTATTAAACTATTCCACCATGACCTACATTTCCGTTCAGAGCCGGAGGTGTGATCATGGTGGTTTTTTTTCGTGTTTTTGGCTATAAAAGGGGGAAATATAATGAGCGATTCAAACATCACCATCAAAATCAATGGGAAGGATTATACCGCTAATGAAGGAGCGACAATACTGGAGGTCATCAACCAAAATGAGATAGCTCATCCACAGATTTGTTATGTTCCTGAAGTGGATCCGATCCAAACATGCGACACATGCATCGTCGAAGTAAATGGGGAACTCGTCCGATCATGTTCAACAAAAGCAGCGGGCGGCATGGATATAGCCTTGGACTCAAGCAAGGCAAAAGCAGCCCAAACCGAAGCCATGGACCGGATCCTGGAAAACCATTCTTTATACTGTACTGTATGTGATAATAATAACGGAAATTGCAAACTGCATAACACAGCGGAATTAATGGAAATCGAACACCAAAAATATCCTTACACACCGAAAGTGGAATTGGGTGCCGTCGATATGTCCCATCCATTTTACCGTTATGATGCCAATCAATGCATCGCATGCGGGCAATGTGTCGAAGTCTGCCAAAACCTTCAGGTCAACGAGACGCTGTCCATCGACTGGGAAGCGGAACGCCCCCGTGTAATCTGGGATGAAGGAACGGAAATCAATAACTCATCTTGTGTAGGCTGCGGACAGTGTGTAACCATTTGTCCATGTAATGCATTAATGGAAAAATCGATGCTGGGTGAGGCTGGCTTCATGTCAGGTTTGAAAAACGATATGCTTGAACCAATGATTGACCTTGTCAAAGAAGTGGAACCTGGATACAGCGGGATTTTTGCCATTTCGGAGATTGAAGCGGCAATGCGTGATACACGGACGAAGAAGACAAAAACGGTCTGTACGTTCTGTGGGGTGGGATGCACATTTGAAGTCTGGACAAAAGGCCGTAAAATCCTTAAAGTCCAACCTACTCATGAAGCACCCGTCAATGCGATATCCACATGTGTCAAAGGGAAATTCGGCTGGGACTTCGTAAACTCGGAAAAACGTTTGACCAAGCCCCTGATTCGGAAAAATGGTAGATTCGTTGAATCAAGCTGGGATGAAGCACTTGATTTGGTTGCAACCAGACTTGGTTCGATCAAACAGCAATATGGCGGAAATTCAGTAGGCTTCATTTCCTCATCAAAGATCACGAATGAAGAAAACTATGTGATTCAAAAACTGGCACGGCAAATGTTCGAAACGAATAACGTCGACAATTGCTCGCGTTACTGTCAATCCCCGGCAACAGACGGACTGTTCCGTACAGTCGGCATGGGCGGTGATGCTGGTACGATTAAAGATATCGCCGCAGCAGGTCTTGTCATCATCGTTGGGGCTAACCCTGCAGAAGGTCATCCCGTATTGGCGACACGCGTAAAACGGGCACACAAGCTTCACGGACAAAAACTGATCGTAGCAGACATCCGCAAAAACGAAATGGCCGAGCGCTCCGACATCCACATCAGTCCAAAACAAGGAACAGACCAAGTTTGGTTGATGGCGGTTACAAAATATATGATCGATCAAGGCTGGCATGATCAAGAATTCATCAATGAAAATGTTAACTTCTTCGAAGATTATAAAGAGGTACTTGAAAAATACACCCTGGAATATGCCGAAACACACACAGGCATTTCCAGAGAAACATTGATCCAAATAGCTGAGACCATTCGCGATGCAGACGGAACATGCATTCTATGGGGAATGGGCGTTACACAAAACACCGGTGCTTCCGATACTTCGGCGGCAATTTCCAACTTGCTATTGGCTACGGGTAACTACCGTCGTCCAGGAGCGGGAGCTTATCCGCTTCGCGGCCATAACAATGTACAGGGCGCTTGCGATATGGGTACCCTGCCAACATGGCTTCCAGGATATCAGCATGTTACCGATGACGTGGCACGTGCTAAATTCGAAAAAGCTTATGGAGTGAAAATTGATGGCAAACCAGGCTTGAACAATATTGAAATGCTTAAAGCGATAGAAAAAGGCGACATGAAGGCCATGTATCTTGTCGGAGAAGATATGGCACTTGTCGATGCGGATGCAAACCATGTTGATAAAGTGTTATCCGGATTGGATTTCTTTGTTGTCCAGGATATTTTCCTTTCAAGGACAGCCCAATATGCCGACGTGGTATTGCCCGGATCTCCATCTCTTGAAAAAGACGGAACGTTCACCAATACGGAGCGCCGTGTACAGCGTTTATATAAAGCCCTTCCCACTATGGGAGATTCCAAAGCGGACTGGGAAATCACTCAAGAGATCGCCAACCGCTTAGGTGCAAATTGGAACTACACACATCCTAGTGAAATCTATGAAGAAATGGCAAGCTTATCACCGATATTCAGCCAAGCGAATTACGAGGTGCTGGAAGGATGGAACAGCTTCCTCTGGGGAAGCCATGATGGATCAAACACGCCGCTTCTTTATGTGGATGGCTTCAACTTCCCTGATAAGAAAGCTCGCTTTGCACTGGCTGACTGGGTGGAACCTCATAAATTCCCGGAAGAATATGACCTTCATATCAATAATGGACGCATGCTGGAGCATTTCCATGAAGGCAATATGACGAACAAATCCAATGGAATCCAATCGAAAGTACCTGATATTTTCGTTGAGGTATCACCAGAACTTGCCAAAGAACGTAAAGTCGGTGATGGCGGACTCGTTCGCTTAGTGTCTCCATTCGGGGCAGTTAAATTAAAAGCCCTGATCACAGACCGCGTGAAAAATAATGAGCTGTTTTTACCGATGAACTCAGTCGACAAAGACTCTGCCATCAACTTCCTGACTGGTCCTATCTATGATCAACGCACAAGCACGCCTGCCTACAAACAGACGATGGTCCGCATGGAAGTATTAAGCGCAAGCGGGGACATCCCATTACCGGGTACCAATCCAAGGAACAAAAAACGTCATCCTCAAAATGGTGTCGAGGTTGAACGTAAGTGGGCCCGTCCAGGGTATGTTCACTTAACGGATAAATAAACAAGGAGGGTGAAGATCATGGCAGCTCCTATTACGGAAATCCATAATCCCATTACTGAGGAAGAAATAAAGCTACAAAAACTCGATGAACTGAAAACGCTGATCACCGATAATGAAGATGCATTGAACAATATGTTTAAAATCGTCAATGAACTGAATGACACGGGAGTATTCGAAGCCGCGACCTCCATGCTTCAAGGAAAAGAACAAATCGCGAAAATCGCTCTTCAACAAATCACAAGGCAACCTGTCACAAACCTGATTAATACCCTAATGGGGGCAACAGGAGCCCTGATGAACGCCGATGCCGCACAATCCACGAAACTGCTAAACAGTGCACTTGCAGGAATCGATGAAGGAAACAAATTCCTTCAGGCCGATAAGAAGATCGGAGTTTTGGATTTAATGAAAACATTGAATGATCCAGACATAAACCGGGCAATCGGCTTTGGCGTCCACTTCCTAAAGGGAATGGGCAAGGAATTAAAAGAATAGAATCGGAACAAAGACTCAAGAGAAGCTTCTTTTGAGTCTTTTTTTATCATGTTTGACGATATTGATGCAAAATTCCAGGAAAATGCTGATGTACATAGGGCCAAATCACTCATCAAAATACAGGCTGTACACCCTCCCCTTATTCGAACCACTGCTTGTCAGATTCAATGACTGCAAGATCCTCGTTGCACTGGATGCAGAGGAAATGTTTAAAAAATCCCTCAACTGCCGATTCGTTATGGTCGATCCTAATAGATAAAAATAATCTCGTAACGCCGGGATATGAGCTTTTTTACTGGATAGTTGGCATTGATGACAAATCCATGTGCCATGCTTTCTATATAACTGATTCCCCTTGCAATTCTCACATATCACTCCCTTGATAAGTTCCTCTTCGGTAAGGTTGTATCGATCAAGAATGGAAAAGTCTGCATCGATGTGGTGTTTATTCATTACGCGAACTGCTTTTTTCAAATCTTTTTCACTAAAAATGGAGTCTGTTATGGAGTCTTCCATTTGACTAATTTTATAAGGAAGTGCATCGCGATGGATAACTTTATAGTGGAGTTTATGGTTACCAGGAGCTGTACGGATGATTGTTTGGGGATTGCTGATGACAATTAAAGAAAGGATGGGAAGTGAGGGAAAACCATTTTTCAAGAACCAATTGGTTAACTGTGATTCTTGGCGGCTGACTTGTATGATGGGATCTGGAAATGCCGTTTCTTTTCCTTCTATCGTTCGAATGAGCTGGTTGAAATGCGAATCAAAATAGATTGCCCCTGCAATGTTCTTCACTTCAATAATAAGCGCATATTTCTTGGAGATTAATAAGGTATCCAGTTGAAAAAATCGGGATTGATCCTGCAGCCTTAAATCGTGGAGGATGTAATAGCTTTTCGGTTCAAGAAAGCTTAATGGAAAATCAATGGAACATTCCCCTTTATGGCCCGCTTCCCTTTTTTTGAGATCGTTCATAATTAAGGGGAGTATGGGGTGATTCGGAGGAAGCCTGTACGCTAATGCACTTAATTTGCGGATGGCAAGAGGAACTTTTCGCTTTTTTACAATCAATTTAATCGCTCCAATCTTGGTTTCTTCCAAAGGATTCTACAGCAGCAGGGAATATTCCTTTAAATGATGGCGATTGTACAATTTATCTGCGAAATTGGGAATATATCTTCAAAAATGGAGATATATCAGCGAAAACTCCTGATTTATCTGCGAATTATACGATTTATCGATTTTTCGACAAAAACAACTAAAATTTAGCAAAAAAAAGCCTTACTTCACAGAAATTGTAGTAAGGCTCTGACTATTTAAAATGTTACCTCCAAAAAAAAGAAACCTTATTTTAACTTTCCTATTGATAGGTTAACACGATAATTCCCGTACTTTAATAGCCGTCCTAGAAAGTTATCCAATTCTTCATTGGAAGCAAAATGCGTTTTTAATAAATAACATCCCTCACCACTTACACGATGTACTTCAGAAATTCCTTCTTCTTCTTGAAAGAAATCCATAAACTCTTGATGATTAGCTGTAGTTACGAACAAAGTAACAAATGCAGTCACGATTTGTCCTAATTTGATTCGGCTTATTGCGATTGTATATTGTTCAATAATCCCTAAATCCTCTAATCTTCGAATTCGATTTCCTACAGCCTGCCCCGTCATATGTATTTTTTGACCAAGTTCTTTCCATTGTATTCTTGAGTTTTCTCCTAATAATTTCAGTATCTCAAAATCTGTTTGATCAATGATATAAACCAATCCTTTCATCGTGAAAGCAGAAAGCCAGAAAGTGTTTCGCCAACTTATTCTGCTTATTGATACAATTCACTATACTTAGTTTACCCTCTTACACCACAATATTTTTCAGTTATATTCACCTATAACATAGAGGACGCAACAAAAAATACATCTAGATTTAAAGGAGGTTACAAATATGTTATTACAAGAAATTTTATCGTACAATGAACAATTTGTACAAAACAAGGAATACATGCCATATGAAGCAACAAAAATGCCGCAAAAACGTATGGTTGTTGTCTCTTGCATGGATGCTCGCTTAATTGAGCTACTTCCAAAAGCTTTAGATTTGCACAATGGTGATGCAAAAATCATCAAAAATGCAGGTGGTACGATTACCGATGCCTTCGGTAGTATCATGCGAAGTGTTGTAACAGCTGTATATGAATTAAATGCAGATGAAATTTATATTATTGGACACCATGCATGTGGTATGAGCCAAAGTAATCCAAAAGGAACACTTAAAAAAATATTAGATCGTGGAGTATCTTCACCAGAAATTTTATCAGCTATTGAATATGCTGGAATTGACCTTGAAAAGTGGTTATTTGGATTTGATAATGTCGAAGATTCAATTCAAGCAAATATTGATTTAGTGAAAAATCATCCATTTATTCCAAAAGACGTTCCTGTACACGGTTTAGCTATTGATCCTCACACAGGTAAGCTAGATTTGTTAGTTGATGGATATAAAGCATTAATGGTCTGAAAAATTAATTATTATTACTCAAATGGAAGGAAGTTATTAGATATGAATAGAAAAGAAGCTACGCAAAAAATTATGGAAGCAAAACTTGCAAAAGGTTTAACATGGGAAGAAATTTCAAAGTTAAGTGAAAACTCTGAAACTTGGGTTGTAACAGCATTATTGGGACAAGCTACAATGACACGTCCAGAAGCGGAAAAAATGGCCGCACTACTAGAGTTAGATGAAGAAGTAGTTCAAGCATTAACGGTAATTCCACATAGAGGTGAAGTAATGCAAATGCCTCCTACTGACCCAATCTTATATCGATTATATGAAATGTTATTAGTGTACGGACCAACCATTAAAGAATTAATTCAAGAAAAAGTTGGCGAAGGCATTATGAGTGCAATCAATTTCGAACTAGGTGTGGACAAAGAAGAAGATCCAAATGGCGGTGACCCTCGTGTAGTCCTTACACTTAACGGAAAATTTTTACCTTATCGCAGATGGTAATCGATTATAATAATCTATCTATATAATTGAAATAATTTTATAGACCTTAAAAATCCATCCTTTTTAATCTAACTGTATAGAAAGGATGGATTTTTCCTATGAGAATCTTTTTCGGCAAAGGAGAATAATATGAATAAAAAATATTTTGATACCAGCTTTAGTATCCTACAGTGGTTTGTGTTTCTATTAGCAAATGCAATTGCATTGCCTATCATCATCGGTGGCATATTCCATTTATCAATAGAAGATATCTCAACATTAATGCAGCGAACTTTTTTTATTGTGGGAGTAAGTTCATTTATACAAGCATGGTTTGGACATCGCTACCCCATTGCGGATGGTCCAGCCGGTTCATGGGTAAGTATATTTGTCATATTGGGACAAGTAGGTATGAATCAGGGACAGAGTGCAAAAGATGTATTACAACTTTTAGAAGGTGGATTAATTATTGCGGGTATATTACTCTTTATTCTTGGTATAACAGGGCTTGTGCATCGAATACTACGTTTATTTACACCTTTGGTTACAGGAACTTTTCTTTTAATCTTAGCTCTTCAGCTTAGTGGTGTGTTACTAAAAGGAATGATGGGATTGCAAGGAACTGTAACTCATCCTGATTATACAACAGCTACTATTGCGCTCTTTGTTTTTGCCATCATTACTTTCTTATCAATTAAAGGGAAAGGATGGATGAAAAGTTACGCTGTGTTACTTGGAATTTCATGTGGTTGGCTTTTGTTTGCTGTATTAGGAAAATCGTCTCATATGCCTTCACACACACCATTAGTTAAGTTACCAGAGATATTTGCTTGGGGCATGCCTAGATTCGATATTGGAATGACTCTAACTGCAACTTTATTTACATTTCTTTTAGTTGCAAATACGATCGCCGCCATTTCGGCTGTAAAACAAGTGGCTCCGTTATACAAAGAAAATGAAAAGCAAACACTGAACCGTGGTGTATGGGCCGGAGGTATATCACATGTTATTTCGTCGTTATTCTCTACAATTGGAATTGTACCATTACCTGCATCAGCAGGATTTATTCAACTAACAGGACAAAAAAAAGTGAAGACGTTCCTTATAGCAAGTCTTATATTAGCAGGAATTTCTTTTATCCCCTTAATTGTAAGCTTTATATCCTTGCTGCCAGGTCCTATTGCTAATGCCGCACTTTTAGCAACATTTGTCCAAATGATAGGAATTTCATTTCAATCGATTTTACGTGAAGAATTAAATCAACGTCGATTAACTATATTAGGAATTACATTATTAATCAGTTTGGGAATCATGTTCCTTCCAGAAAGTGCATTTAGCGGAATTCCTTCTTCCTTACAATATGTTTTAAGTAATGGTTTACTCGTGGGTACCATGATTGTCATTCTACTGGAACAGTTTTGGAAAGAGTAAAGTATTTATATACTTATTTATAAAAAGAAGTATTAGATGGATTTAATAATAGTAAAAGAAGCATATGTTGGCCAAAACGGCCATCTTATGCTCCTTAAAAACCAAATAAAAAACCACCAATATATGTATTGGTGGAGACGGTGGGAGTCGAACCCACGTCCAGACATAACGGCACTTAAGCTTCTACGAGTGTAGTCGATATATTCGCATTTCGCGAACTCATTAGCCTATCGACAGGCGGCAGAGCAGCTAGTCTGATTGGTCTCTTCCTTCATCCTCAGACGGTGGATTCCGGCGTATCCCACTTAGAGTGAGTCCCTTACCCTACCACGTGGGCCATGGAGGGAGGAACAGCTATCGACTGTTATTAAGCAGCGAAAGCTAGGTTGTTGTTTTGTTTGCCAGTTATAGGCGTTGACGTTTTAACGAGGCCGATCCCCTCGACTCGCAACTTAAGCTCGAACTATCCCTGTCGAATCCGTAACGTCCCCATGATTGAAATGGAGCGTACGAGAGAAGAATAGTCAGCAAGTTGGCTGATATTCAATTGTCATCGGTACAGGATTAATTATAACAGATTGGTTCAAAAAATCAATTGTAAGGTCTTGGCAGTTTTACATCTTCTGCCGATCACGGAAAGCACGTTCAATATCACGCTTCGCTTCCTTCTTCTTCAGGTCATCACGCTTGTCATATTGTTTCTTCCCTTTACCCAGTCCGATTAAAACTTTGGCAAAGCCATTCTTTAAATACATTTTCAAAGGGACGATAGTGTAACCTGTTTCCTTTGTTACACCGATCAGTTTACTGATTTCTTTCTTATGCAAAAGAAGCTTCCGTGTCCGCAACGGGTCATGGTTAAACTGGTTTCCCTGCTCATATGGGCTAACGTGCATATTATGAAGATAAATTTCACCATTTTCTATTTTAGCAAAGGCATCCTTCAAATTCACTCTGGCCGCACGGATTGCTTTGATTTCAGTCCCTTTTAAAACGATTCCCGCTTCAAATGTTTGTTCAATAAAGAAATCATGATAAGCTTTTTTATTTTGTGCTAGTTGTTTACCTGAGCCTTTTGGCATCTAACTCTCCCCTTTTTACATCCAATCGCGGCGAGAGGATGAAATGATCATCCCCCCGCCTCAATCTTTATCTCTTTTTTGGTTTTCTCTTGCGCTTGGCAGCTGGCGCATTTTCAAAGAATTTTTTCTTCTTTTTCGGTTTTCTTCCAGGGGAAGGCGAATCTCCATTACGGCCGCCGCCTTTTCCTTCATTACGTCCCCCATTGCCGCCTCGGCCGCGTTTGCGTTCACCTGAATTGGCCTTGAATATTTTCTTCTCGCCAGATGGACGCGGACGGCTTACCTTCATGCCGATAATTTCAAAATCGATGGCGCGCTCCTCTTTATTGACGTTGGAAACACGTACGTCGATCTCATCGCCAATCCGGAACACATTACCGGTACGCTCCCCGATCATTGCAAGCTGACGCTCATCGAAGCGGTAATAATCATCCGTCATGAAGCTGACATGGACAAGTCCTTCAATGGTGTTCGGCAACTCGACGAACATCCCGAAATTCGTAACCGAACCAATGATCCCGGTATACTCTTCGCCGATTTTATCCAGCATATATTCCGCTTTCTTCAGATCATCCGTTTCCCGTTCAGCATCGACCGAGCGACGTTCACGTTTCGATGTATGATCGGCAATTTCAGGTAAATTGGCATTCCATTTCTCCTTCGTGGCTTCATCCATTTTACCTTCCACCAAGTAGGTCCTGATCAACCTGTGCACGATCAAATCCGGGTAACGGCGAATCGGCGAGGTGAAATGTGTATAAAACTCAGCAGATAATCCAAAGTGACCTAAGCTCTCCGGATCATATTTCGCCTGTTGCATGGAACGAAGCATGACGGTTGAAATGACCGTTTCTTCCGGTTTACCGGCAACTGCCTCGATGATTTCCTGTAACGCCTTAGGATGGACGTCATTGGCCGATCCCCGTACAATATATCCGAAATTCGTAATGAATTCGAAGAAACGCTGCAGTTTTTCCGGCTTTGGATCTTCATGAATACGGTAGATGAACGGAACGTCAAGACGGTGGAAATGCTCTGCAACGGTTTCATTAGCCGCTAGCATGAACTCTTCAATCAGCTTTTCCGCTACCGACCTTTCACGTAAAACCACATCAGTCGGATGGCCCTCTTCATCAACGATGACTCTCGCTTCATTGAAATCAAAGTCGATCGCACCGCGGTTCATCCGGTTTTTACGAAGGATGGCCGCTAACTTCTCCATGTCCTGGAACATTGGCACCAACGCTTCATAGCGTTCGAGCTGTTCTTCATCTTTATCCACAAGGATTTTGTTCACATTGCCATATGTCATACGTTCCGTCGTCTTAATGACACTTTCAAAAATCTCATGATTGACGACTTTGCCATCTGGCGTGATTTCCATTTCACAAGATAGTGTAAAACGATCGACTTGCGGGTTCAAGGAACAAATGCCATTCGATAAACGATGCGGGATCATTGGAATGACCCTGTCCACCAAATATACGCTCGTCCCTCTTTCCAAAGCTTCCTTATCTATTGGAGATCCTTCCTTCACATAATGGCTGACATCAGCAATATGAACACCCAGCTTGTAATTGCCATTTTCAAGTTTAGAAACAGTGACGGCATCATCCAGGTCCTTTGCATCCGCTCCATCAATCGTGACCAAAACATCATTGCGCAAATCCCTGCGGCTGCCAATTTCACTTTCTTGAATGGTATCCGAAACGGCATTGGCTTGCTCCATTACGTCTTCAGGGAACTCCATCGGCAAACCATATTTATGGATCACGGAAAGAATATCCACACCAGGGTCATTTTTATGCCCCAGAATCTCAATGACTTCGCCTTCAGCACTTATGCGACCTTCAGGATAGGAAGTGAGCTTGACGACAACCTTATGGCCCTCTACCGCTCCATGTGAAGCGTGCTGTGGGATGAAGATATCGCTTGCGATCTTTTTATCATCGGGGATGACGAAACCAAAACTTTTGCTTTCGGAGTATGTACCGACCACTTGTGTAATTCCGCGTTCAAGTATTCTGATGACCGTGCCTTCTTGCCTTGAGCCCGATGTTTCCGAAGATACTCGTACCATGACGACATCTCCATGCATCGCTGTGCCCGTTTCATTTGGCGGAATGAAAATATCATCCATTCCCGGGTTATCGTCAGGTGTCACAAAAGCGAATCCCTTTGCATGTCCCGTTAATTTACCGCGGAACAAATTCATTTTTTGCGGCAGGCCGTAACGATTGCTCCTCGTTCTGACCACCAATCCCTTTTCTTCCATCTTCACTAAAGCCTTAACGAAATTCTTGAAATCTGCCGAGTCTTCGATTTTCAAAGCCTCTTCCAGTTCTTGTACCGTTAATGGCTTATACGCTTCATCCGTCATGTATGTCAGAAGCTTATTAATATGTTCTTGAATGTTATCTTCCATGAAAACCCTCCTATTCAGGGTATAATAAATTTGTTATTCGGACCAATCCAGACTTTCTAAAAATTCCAATACATCTTCATGCAACTGGTCTTTTTCTTTGTCAAGAGTTATGACATGGCCGGATTCTTCATACCACTTGATTCGTTTGACCGGTGATTCTATGGAATCAATAATAATATCGGCACTTTTTGGATTGATAACATCATCATGCCGGCCCTGCACGACAAATGTCGGAGCGTAAATAAGGTCGACGTGCTCACGTACATCCGTTATCAATCCCTGAAGGGCTTTCAATGTATTCATCGGTTTATCAGCAAGGAGGTCCATTTCAAGCTCTATTTGCTCTTGAGTTTTACCTTCATACTTCTTAAATTCTCTGGCGTACTCCAATACTCCTTTAAACATCATTTCTTCACTTTTGATATGCATAGGCGCACACATTGATACGATACCCTTTATAGGTACAGTGTAACCTAATTTAAGAGAAAATACGCCTCCTAATGAGAGTCCTGCAACAGCAATTTCTTCATGGCCTTTGCTTTTCAGAAAATCATAGGCCATCATGACATCTTTCCACCAATCTTCCGGACCTGTTTTCACCAGCTCCTCTGGGGGAACGCCATGCCCTTTATAGTGCGGGGCATGGCAGGTGTATCCCTGTTTCTCCAAATAACGGCCCAGCATCCGTACATCCGCCGAATTCCCCGTAAATCCATGTAAAAGTAAGACAGCCCTTTTTCCGCCTTCAAAAGTAAAGGGCTGCTGCAGCTTGATTTTCATGACTTCAAACTCCTTTATCGGTAAATAAAATGAAAAAAATCCCTATCTTATAATTAAGTACTAAAATCACTATATCTATTCATGCAACTATTGTGCAAAGAAAAAAGCCTAGCTAATTAGCTAGACTCATTTTTGATCCATTACACATCAAAGAAAGCAACAAGTAAAGTTAAAGCAAAGAAAAAAATCGCCAATACTATCGTTGCACGATGTAAAATCAGGTCCAAACCGCGTGCCTTTTGCTTTCCGAATAGCTGCTCAGCACCGCCGGCAATCGCACCGGATAAACCTGCACTCTTACCTGATTGAAGCAATACCGTCACAATGAGGGCGATACTGACAATCACTAAAAGCGTTATGAGAAATGCATGCATGCAATTACACCTCCTGAAAAACCAATAAACAATTACTTTAACTTTACCACACCCAATAAATATCCACAATCTTTGTTATACTATGATGGTAAGAATTCCTAAAAACCCATAGTCATTTATTTCTTTTTGAAACAAAGTTTGAGATAATTTCAATAAATAGAGAAAGAGGTGTCAACATGTTTAAGTCCATACTTCGGATTCTTGATCTCCTGACCATCCTATTCTCGGCGGTTGCCGGCTATTCTTTATGGACAGGCGGTAGCAATTTTATCAGTGTCCTATTAATTATCCTATCACCGCTTTTATTGCTGCTGGCAAAGTATCACGGAAATCGATACTTATTATTTGCTGCATATATCACGACAACCGTTTATTTTACTGCTATTATTTATAATGGACTTTCCAATAGCGGTACCGACTTTTTCCAAGCCAGCTTCAATGTCCTCCTGATCGGGGCGGCAGCCGCCTTGCTGAGCGTCATAGCAGCGGTCATTGGGTTTGGGACCAATACTCTTACGATTCTTTGGTTATCGTTTCACGCCCTTGTCACATTCGAGACATTCAGGATGTCATCTGGTTTCCTTTCGAACTTTTGGTCTGATCCCGTCGTGGAAACAGCAGTTCGTAATGATTATCCATTTTTATTGATGGTCGTCTGGATTGGCTTATTCCTTGATAAATATCAAAGTGAATTAACAAGGGATTACTTATCACGATAATTTTTAAAACTACTTTTATTGGAAATCTTATATTAAAAGCAAGGGGCCTTTCATATGTTAAAACCTATATTTGCAGCAACCGCTCTATCATCTTTCATTCTGATGGCTGGCTGTTCATCCGACCTGACAAGCGATCATGAAAAAGAGCAAAAAGAAGAACAACCGAGCTCCCAGGATACAGATACGGATACGGAGACAGAGACAGAAGCCGACAAGAATGATGATTCAAAAGAATCGGCCCAACGCCAGGTGGAAGTTGATGAAGCGGCTAAACCGGCACAGGCTGGCCTTCAGACGTTAGCCCATCCGGAAGACATACCTGTACTTGTCAATAAACAATACAGCCTGCCTGAAGATTATAAACCTGATGACCTTATCTACCCAAAAGTGGATTTCATCTTTCAAGATAAAATCGAAAAAAGAATGATGCGTGAAGAAGCGGGGAAAGCTCTTGAAGTAATGTTCCAGGCTGCCGAGAAAGACAACATGCACTTTGCCGGCGTTTCCGCTTACCGCTCACACCAAACACAAATCACGGTCTTTAATAACTATGTGGCTAAGGACGGGGAAGAAAAAGCGAAAACCTACAGCGCAATGCCTGGGACAAGCGAGCATGAAACGGGCCTGGCGATTGACGTCACGACCCACGACGGTGCATGCGCTGCCCAAGACTGCTTCGGTGATACGAATGAAGCGGCCTGGCTTGCTGAACATGCACATGAATACGGATTTATCATCCGCTACCCTGAAGGCAAGGAAAACATCACAGGGTATAAATACGAACCATGGCACATCCGTTATGTTGGTGTCGCTACCGCAACTGAAATCTTTGAAGCGAAGATTTCATTGGAAGAATACTATAATGCCGTACCAGTGGAAGCTGTATCGAATAAATAAAAAAAGGTGCCCGGATGCGGCACCTTTTTTTATTAATCAAACGTTTGATTAATTTCTTTTATCAGCCCTGATCCAAGCGGAACCAGTGACTGGACGGCTAACGTTGTAAGCAAAAAAACTCCCATCCAATGTGAATTCTCACATTGAATGGGAGGTGAAAAGAAATCACTATGCAGAACCCATCTTCTTGTCAGAAGCGGAATCCCAAAATAATTACTTCTTCAAGTTATAGAAAGATTTCAAGCCTGCATATACAGCCAAGTCACCAAGCTGGTCTTCGATGCGAAGTAGTTGGTTGTATTTAGCGATACGGTCTGTACGGGACATGGAACCAGTTTTGATTTGTCCTGCGTTTGTTGCAACGGCAATATCAGCGATCGTTGCATCTTCCGTTTCACCTGAACGGTGGGAAACGACTGCAGTGTAGCCTGCGCGTTTAGCCATTTCGATTGCATCAAACGTTTCTGTCAGTGTACCAATTTGGTTCACTTTGATCAGGATGGAGTTACCGATGCCTTTTTCGATGCCTTCAGCCAATTTTTTCGTGTTCGTCACGAAAAGATCGTCACCAACTAGTTGAACTTTAGAACCGATGCGTTCCGTTAAAAGTTTGTGGCCTTCCCAGTCATTTTCATCCAGGCCGTCTTCGATGGAAAGAATAGGGAACTCATTCACTAGCTCTTCATAGAAAGCAACCATTTCTTCGGATGTAACACCATTGCGGCCTTCGCCTGCAAGATCATATTTGCCTGTTTCTTTATTATAGAATTCAGATGAAGCTACGTCCATGCCAAGATAGATATCTTCGCCTGCTTTATAGCCAGCCTTTTCAATTGCCTCGATGATGACTTGTAGTGCTTCACGGTTCGAACCAAGGTTTGGCGCAAAGCCGCCTTCATCGCCGACTGCCGTATTCAAGCCTTTGGCAGAAAGGACAGATTTCAAAGCATGGAATACTTCAGCACCCATACGAACCGCTTCTTTGAAGCTAGGAGCGCCTACAGGAAGGATCATGAATTCCTGGAAGTCAACATTGTTATCGGCATGTGATCCGCCGTTAATGATGTTCATCATTGGAGTTGGAAGTTGTTTCGCATTGAACCCTCCAAGGTAACGATACAATGGTAAACCTGAAAATTCCGCAGCGGCATGGGCAGCAGCCATTGACACGCCAAGGATTGCATTAGCTCCCAGGTTTCCTTTGTTTTCAGTGCCATCCAATTCAATCATAGTAAGGTCAAGGCCTGCTTGGTTCGTTACATCCAAACCGATGACAGCTTCAGCAATGATATCATTTACATTATCGACTGCTTTTTGTACCCCTTTACCCAGGTAACGAGATTTATCTCCGTCACGAAGCTCAACCGCTTCGTGTTCCCCTGTTGAAGCACCTGATGGTACGATTGCACGTCCGAAGTATCCGGACTCTGTTTGGATTTCTACTTCTATTGTTGGGTTACCACGGGAATCTAGCACTTCACGTGCATATACATGTTCAATGTACGGCATTATAAATCTCTCCTTTTCCTATTCACAATTTTATTTAGATAATAGGGATTTCCCTGTCATTTCAACAGGTTTTTCGACTCCAAGCAAATCAAGCATCGTTGGAGCTAAATCACCTAAGATACCACCTGTTCTTAATGTTACCTGATTTTTAGTGATAATGACAGGCACGGGATTCGTAGTATGGGCTGTCATGGGGTTGCCTTCAAGCGTCACGACTTCATCAGCATTACCATGGTCAGCGGTAATGATTGCTGTACCGCCTTTTGAGACGATTAAATCGACAATCCTGCCTAGGCATTCATCCACTGTTTCAATCGCTTTAATGGTAGGCTCAAGCATCCCTGAATGACCAACCATGTCCGGGTTGGCAAAATTCAAGAGAATGGCATCAAAGCGGTCAGCCTCAATCTGTTCCACCAATGCATCCGTCACTTCATAAGCACTCATTTCCGGTTGTAAATCATATGTAGCGACTTTCGGAGAATTAATTAAAATCCTCTCTTCACCAGGAAACTTCTCTTCACGTCCGCCGCTCATGAAAAACGTCACATGCGGATATTTTTCAGTTTCAGCGATACGAAGCTGGGTAAGCTGGTTTTGGGAAAGTACTTCCCCTAATGTATTATCAAGATTTGTCGGATTAAATGCAACATATCCGTCAACTGTTTCTGAAAAATGTGTCAAACAGACAAAATGGAGATGCTTCGGATGTCCAGGACCGCGGTCAAATGAGCGGAAATCCTCATTCGTGAACGTATTGGAAATCTGGATCGCCCGGTCTGGACGGAAGTTATAAAAGATTACGGCATCATCATTTTTTATCGTTGCCACCGGCTTACCGTCTTCCGCCGTTATGACCGAAGGTATCACGAACTCGTCAAAAATACCATGTTCGTAGGAATCCTCGACACATTCCATTGCAGAAGAGTAAGCAGGGCCATCACCATACACCATCGAACGGTAGGATTTCTCCACACGTTCCCATCGCTTATCACGGTCCATCGAATAATATCGTCCGGATATGGTCGCAAACTGACCAACACCGATTTCCTTCATTTTCGCTTCCGCTTCCTTAATATAACCCTGCGCCGTTTTCGGTCCGACATCACGGCCATCCAAAAATGCATGTACATATACATTTTTAACTCCTTCTTTTGCGGCCAATTTCAGCAGGGCATACATATGATCGATATGACTGTGCACGCCGCCATCTGAAAGAAGACCGAAAAGATGAAGGTCCGTGCCTTTTTCCTTGGTATGGCTCATGGCATCGACCAAAGTTGGGTTTTGTGCAAACTCGCCTTCACGAATAGCCAGGTTCACACGGGTCAGGCTTTGATAAACGATCCGACCTGCCCCGATATTCAAATGCCCAACTTCCGAGTTTCCCATTTGACCGGGAGGCAAGCCGACCGCTTCCCCGCTTGCCGTTAAATGGGAGTGAGGATACTGTTCCCAGTAACGGTCAAAGTTCGGTTTTTTCGCATGATAAACAGCATTTCCCTTTTCTTCGTTACGGCAGCCAAATCCGTCTAAGATGATAAGTGCCACAGGCGACTTACTCATAGTGACCAGCCTCCAGCAATTGTAAAAATGAATCGGGTTTCAGGCTTGCACCGCCAACCAACGCACCGTCTATATCAGGCTGTGCCATGTACTCTTTAATATTCTCAGGTTTTACACTGCCACCGTACTGAATGCGGATGGCTGCAGCTGCTTCATTTGAAAATTTGTCGGCAACAACTGAGCGGATATGTGAACAAACTTCATTTGCATCTTGAGCAGATGAAGATTTTCCTGTTCCAATCGCCCAAATCGGCTCATAAGCAATAACGGCTTGTTTCAATTGATCGTCAGATAAACCTGCCAGGCCTTTTTCAATCTGGCTGCCTACGAAATCATTCGTTTCGCCAGCTTCCCTTTGCTCAAGTGTTTCACCGCAGCAAACGATCGGGGTCAACTGGTGGGCAAAAGCGGCATGAGCTTTTTTATTAACGGCTTCATCCGTTTCGTTGAACATTTCCCGGCGCTCAGAATGACCAAGAATGACGTAGGATACACCAAGATCAGCTAATGCGATTGGGCTGATTTCTCCTGTGAAAGCACCGCTTTCTTCAAAGTGCATGTTCTGCGCCCCGATTTTCACATCGGTTCCTTTTGCTGCTTGAACCAGCTGATCCAAAAATAAAGCTGGAGCACATACAACCGTATCAATTACATCTTGCTTCGGAATCAAATTGCTCACTTCTTCTAAAAAGGCAGTCGCTTCAGATAGTGTTTTATTCATTTTCCAGTTTCCTGCAATAATCGGTTTACGCATTTGGTTTCTCATCCCTTCTAAAGTTGAAATATGTAACGGATTGATCTTATTTATCGTTCAAGGCCACAACGCCAGGCAACTCTTTGCCTTCCATGAACTCAAGAGATGCACCGCCGCCAGTT
The DNA here is from genome assembly GCF_900156045.1 of Peribacillus simplex. Classification (GTDB taxonomy): domain Bacteria; phylum Bacillota; class Bacilli; order Bacillales; family DSM-1321; genus Peribacillus; species Peribacillus simplex_D. The sequence continues at coordinate 231,565 of NZ_FTMX01000003.1, forward strand.
GAAATATGGGACATCTTTTCTGCCAAGCCAAACTTTTCTGCAGCTGCGGCTGAATCTCCTCCGCCTACAATGCTGTACGTATCTTTTGCTTCCGCCAATGCTTCAGCAACCGTTCTCGTTCCATTCGCAAATTTATCGAACTCGAATACACCCATTGGTCCATTCCAAATGACAAGCTTAGAACTTTTGATTACATCCGCAAATAAATCACTTGTTTTTGGACCGATATCAAGAGCCATTTTATCATTTGGAATAGCATCGATATCGACATTCTCTGCCTCTGCATCAGGTGAAAATTCAGCCGTTACGACTGCATCGATAGGCAAATGAAGTTTTACGCCCTTTTCTTTTGCACTTTCGATGAAAGATTTGGCCAATTCTATTTTGTCTTCTTCCAATAAAGAATTACCGATTTCATGACCTTGCGCTTTAATGAATGTATAACCAAGACCACCACCAATGATCAAGTGATCGACTTTTTCCAAAAGGTTTTCGATGACGCCTATCTTATCCTTTACTTTTGCTCCGCCAATTATAGCTGTAAAAGGACGTTCCGGGTTCGATAGGGCCTTTCCTAGTACAGAAAGCTCTTTTTCCATCAGCAATCCGGCAACAGCTGGGAGATGGTGCGCTATTCCTTCAGTTGAAGCATGTGCACGATGCGCAGCTCCGAATGCATCGTTAACATAAACATCAGCCAGGGCAGCAAATGACTTCGCCAATTCTTGATCGTTCTTCTCTTCTCCTGGATAGAAACGAACGTTTTCCAACAACAGGATTTCGCCATTTTGCATGTTACCAATGATTGATTGCACGGTCTCTCCGTAAGCTTCTTCTGCCTTTTTCACGTCTTTGCCACTAAGTTCGCTTAATCTTTTTGCAACAGGTGCTAGACGCAATTCTTCAACGACTTGTCCTTTAGGACGGCCAAGGTGGCTGGCTAAGATGACTTTAGCTCCCTGTTCCGTCAGATAGGAAATCGTCGGCAGTGCTGCTTTGATTCTAGTATCGTCCGAAATCTTTCCGTCCTGCATCGGCACATTGAAATCAACACGGCAAAATACGCGTTTCCCCTTTAATTCAATATCTTTAATCGACTTTTTATTCATAATCCAAGAACCCCCTTAGATATTGTTATCATATTTTTGATTCTTTTAGCCAAAAAGGGAGAGGGTAAATTTCCCAACTCCCCTTTTCTCTTTTTCATTATAGTCGGTTTGCAGGAAATTATCCAAAAACAAGAAATGTAAACGCTTGACTGATTAATGACTTACTAATAATATCATCTTCTGCCAAGTTTTTTTAGAGGTGTGATAAAAAAAACCTCACCTTGGTGAGGTTTTTTTATTATTCTAATTACAATCCTTTTTTAGCCAAATAGTCGATCAAATCAACAACACGGCTAGAATATCCAGTTTCATTATCATACCAAGATAACACTTTAACCATGTTCCCTTCCATTACCATTGTGGAAAGGGCATCAATTGTAGATGATGATGGGTTACCGTTATAGTCAGTTGATACTAGCGGAAGTTCGCTGTACTCAAGGATTCCTTTCAATTCGCCTTCAGAAGCCTTTTTGAATGCTGCATTAACTTCTTCAACTGTTGTGTCTTTTTCAAGCTCTGCAACAAGGTCGACAACAGACACGTTTGGAGTAGGTACGCGCATTGCCATACCATTCAATTTCCCTTTAAGTTCAGGAAGGACAAGTGCAACAGCTTTTGCTGCCCCAGTTGTTGTAGGAATGATATTCTCGGCAGCTGCCCGTGCACGACGGTAATCTTTATGAGGCAAATCAAGGATTTGCTGATCATTTGTATAAGAGTGAACAGTAGTCATCATACCGCGTTTGATTCCGAATTGTTCATGAAGCACTTTAGCAAAAGGTGCCAAGCAGTTCGTTGTACAAGAAGCATTAGAGATAACATGGTGGTTTGCTGCATCATATTTGTCTTCATTTACACCCATTACAATCGTGATATCTTCATCAGATGCAGGAGCAGAGATGATTACTTTTTTCGCGCCAGCTTCTAAATGCTTAGCTGCATCCGCACGTTTTGTGAAACGTCCTGTAGATTCAACAACTACTTCTACACCCAGTTCACCCCATGCTAATTGTGCAGGATCACGTTCAGCCAATACTTTTACTTTGTGACCATCAACAACAAGGTAATCCCCATCAACTGTTACTTTTTCATTAAGAGATCCATGAATTGTATCGTATTGAAGAAGGTGCGCTAACATATTAGCATCTGTTAAGTCGTTAATAGCAACAATCTCTACCCCAGGATTACTCAATGCCGCACGAAATACATTACGTCCAATACGTCCAAAACCATTAATACCAACTTTTACTGCCATGAAAAATTCCTCCTTTTAAGTTCGCAATTATATTAAGGGGTGTAATTCCCCTGAATTAACTCTTGTGCCGCTGCTTCATCCGTGATCAAAACCGTTGATGAAGGTGCGCCTTTCATGTAGGAACGGATAGCCTTTGCTTTAGTTTTGCCACCTGCCACAGTTATCACTCGCTTTTCAGGGCTAAGGTCATCTAACTGGATGCCGACTGTCAAAACTTTATGAACAACTTTGCCGTTTTCATCGTAATAATAACCGAATGCCTCTCCTACAGCATTTCCATCTAACAGCTTCTTTAACATTTCTGGCGATGAATTTCTTCTCTCTGCCATCGCCATGGCATCACCGATTCCATGAATGATCATATCGGCAGATTTAATTTGGGATATCACTTCTTTAATTGCAGGTTCCTTCTGAAACGAAGCATACACCTCACCGCTTAATTGATCGGGTACATATAACACTCTGTATAAGGCCTGTGCCTTCTGTGCCATTTTTTCGACAATCGTATTGGCCTGATTCTGCACCGCTTCACCAATTCCCCCGCGGGCAGGGACAAATATCAATTTCTTCGACGCTTCATCAGGTGACAACGAATTAGCCACTTCCGCCATTGTCGATCCGCCAGTAACCGCAATGATATTCTTTGAGTTCCATTCCCGTTTCATACGGTTTGCACAAGCTTTACCCAATTCTTTTTTCACCCATGGGGTCTCATCACAATTTCCTGAGACAATAATGACCTCATTCACTTGTAACAAATCCTGCAATTGCCGTTCCATTATGTCTATACCCATTACTTCACGCATTATTCCTTCTAACTTATCCAGGATTTCAATCCCTTCATCAGTCAGCGTCATGCCAGAACTGAATATGTTAACCAGGTTCTGACTTTTCAGAAAATCAACCTCGCCTCTAAGCGTCCGTTCTGTCAAATTAAGGCTCACGGACAGACTGCGCCTTCCAACCGGCTGCATCATTTTGATATAACGCAGGATATCATATCTTTTTTGCATAACCAGAAGGAAATCTGGTAATAATTTTCTTTGTACCTCGAGTAATGTACGCATATTTAAAACTCCTAAAAAGTTAAGTTGGACATTTAATGTCCCGCGTAGTCATTTTCTGTCCCACTTAAAACAAAAAAATATTCCTGCTACATATTTTATTCTAGCAGGAACGGAATGTTTCTTCAAATGATTTGAAAAATTATTTTTCCAAAAGCCTATTTAGAGCTGATTTATCAACATTTCCGTATTGAACGATATCATCTTTCCATTCTACGACAGGAATCATCAGCCCGAATTTCTCTAGCAAATCATCATCCGTATGGATATCGATTTCCTTATAGCCTATGCCCGACTCCGCTTTCACTTCTTCAAGTACCTGCTTGGCCTTATCACATAACGGGCATTTATCCCTACTATATAAAACAAACGCATTTGATTCCAAACCACTCATCCTTTTCAATCATATCTTTTTCGTTTAGATGAAGAAGGGATCCCTAATTGTTCCCGGTATTTGGCAACGGTTCGGCGTGCCAGGATAATTCCATGCTCCTCTTTCAACCGTTCTGCCAGGTCTTGATCCGAAAGCGGCTTTTGTTTATTTTCCCCATTGATGGCTGCCTGCAGGCTCTTTTTTGCTTGCATGCCCGACATATCTTCATCAAGGCCGACTGACTGCAAAGAAGTAGTGAAAAATATCCGCATCTCTATCGTTCCAAATGGTGTCTGCACGTATTTCCCTTTAACCGCCCGGCTAACTGTGGACTCATGTATACCAAGTTCGTCAGCTATTTCTTTCATCGTCATCGGCTTCAAATAGTTCAGGCCATGATGAAAGCACGCCGGCTGTTTTTCGACGATGCACTGAATGACCTTCAATATAGTTTCTTTTCTTTGTTGGATCCCTCTGGAGATCCATTGGTATTCCTGCCACTTATCCTGGATAAACCGTTGAACTCCCTGATCCTTATGGCTCTTCATTCTGTTTAAATACCCTTTATCCACATTAAGGTTGGGTGTGTTACCATCATAATTCCCTACAAGCAGCATGCCATCCCGAACTTCCACGACCACATCCGGCACTATATAAGAAGGCTTTTCCTGAAAAAAGAGCGAAGCCGGACGCGGGTTCAACGTCTGGACATAATCAAATACTTCTTGAATCTCCTTCATTGTAACACCGATTTTCTTACTTAGGTCCTTCCAGCGCTTTTCAGCAAAATCGAGGAAATGATTTTCTATGATCGATTCTGCCAGCAGGTCCCCCCCTTCTGCTATCACCTGAAGCAAAAGGCATTCCTGAAGGTTTCTCGCTCCAATGCCATGCGGCTCGAGCTCCTGTAAAATCGAGAGACTCTCTTCCAAAACGGCCGGAGATATGCCTGGGACGCATATATCATCCAGCTGAATCCTCAAGTAACCGTTTTCATCAAGGTTATGAATTAATAGCAGCATTGCCTTCTGCTGCTCACCCGAAAACTGCTGGTGATTCACCTGGGACATGATATGCTGTTCAAGCGATAAAGTATCTTCACTGATCTGTTCAATCCAATAGTTGGCATCATACGTATTTTTAAGAGTCCGTTTACCCTTTTTCCGGTCAAAAGTTGGCTGAAATAAAGAAGATGTTGGCTGATCTATGGACAGTAATGGATTCTCCACCATTTTATTTTCTAAAAAAGCCGATAGCTCCTGCGAGGAGTATTGCAGCAATGTAATAGCTTGCATAAGCTCCTGGGTCATTGCCATCTTTAATGTTTGCTGTTGAAAAAGTCCTGCTTTCATATTCATACTCATCGATTCATCCCTCCCCCACTCCATTTTACATTATCAGGAGAAAATTCTACACAAAAACCCATGAAAACGCTTACGATTTTTTTCTGAATAGTTTATTTGTTTTAAATACTATATGTTAGAAATGCAAATTTAACAACTACTTTTATTGAAAAACCACCATTTTTCAATAGTGTGGGCGGATATTTTCAAGATAGGAATGGCATTACAAGATTCGATGGAATATTACGGAAATCGAGTGAATTCACCAAAAATCTTAGGGAATCGTTTAAAAATGCCCAATAAAAAATCCCCCACTTTATTAAGCAGAAGATTGGTAATGCCCTCGGCAGGAATCGAACCTGCATTTCAAGCTTCGGAGGCTTGCGTTCTATCCGTTGCACTACGAGGGCGTGATAGAAAATATTTTTTAACAGACTTCATTATATGATAGAATCCCCTTCTTTGCAAGGGGTATCAGGTTTAAAACTTTGTCTTTTGGGTATTATGGGTAATGTGGAAATTCATCCCTGTGCGGCATAAATATAAACTAATCTATCGGGAAGGAGCCTTAGCCAGAAAATTGTCGAACAAATTATCCAATATAGGGTTTGTTTTGTTTGACCTAAATTGACCAAAAAGTGTATCATACATACATAAAGAATTTAAATGATTCTCTTAATCGAAGGAGGAAATGAACATGAATTTAATTCCTACAGTTATCGAACAAACAAGTCGTGGGGAGCGTGCCTACGATATTTACTCCCGTTTATTAAAAGACCGGATCATTATGCTAGGAAGTGCAATTGACGATAATGTTTCCAACTCCATTGTTGCTCAATTACTATTTTTAGAAGCGGAAAATCCTGAAAAAGATATCACTCTATACATCAACAGCCCTGGCGGAAGCATCACTTCCGGTATGGCCATTTACGATACTATGCAATATATCAAACCTAATGTATCAACAGTATGCATCGGTATGGCCGCTTCCATGGGCGCTTTCCTATTGGCCGCTGGTGAAAAAGGCAAACGTTATGCGTTGCCAAACAGTGAAGTCATGATTCACCAACCGCTTGGAGGAGCTCAAGGTCAAGCTACGGAAATTGAAATTGCTGCCCGCCGTATCCTTCACTTGAAAGATAAACTGAACCAAATCCTGGCAGAACGTACTGGTCAACCTATTGAAGTCCTTCAAAGAGATACGGAACGTGATAACTTCATGACTTCCGAAAGAGCTCTTGAATATGGCTTGATTGACAAAGTCATCACGCGCAGCATCCTTGATGACAAAAAAGACTCTAAATAATTATGCAACAAAAGGCTCCGGAGATCGCCTCAAGCGACTTCCGGAGCCCTTTTTACATGATAAGAGAAAAGGATGCACTTTTAGGCATCCCTTTCTTTTAACCCTCTTGCTGAACGAATTCTTCCAATGCCTCTAACGCTTCTTTTTCATCGCGTCCTTCGACGATTAACTTCACGGACACGCCAGAACTGATGGCAAGGCTCATTAACCCCATTATACTTTTTGCATTCACTTTCTTTCCTTCTTTTTCAAGAAAAACATCTGAATGAAAGCGGTTAGCTTCTTGTACAAAAAGAGCTGCCGGCCGTGCCTGCAAACCTGTCTTCAATTTTACCTCAACTTGTTTTTCCACCATCTTGATCTCCCCTGTTAGCTTTATTTTTTCGCAGCAATAGCCTCTCCCCCACGGAGCCTGTCAGCTATTTCATCAATCTTTCTTAATCGGTGATTAATCCCGGACTTACTGATGGTTCCCCCGGATACCATTTCCCCAAGTTCCTTTAAGGTTATATCCTGAAACGCTATCCTAAGCTCCGCAATTTCCCTAAGCTTATCCGGTAAAATGCTTAATCCTACCGTATCCTCGATATAATGGATATTTTCAACCTGGCGCAATGAGGCCCCGATCGTTTTGTTCAAATTGGCTGTTTCACAATTCACAAGCCGATTCACTGAATTCCGCATATCACGGACAATCCGTACATCCTCGAACCTTAATAAAGCTGAATGGGCGCCAACTATACTTAAAAACTCGGCAATTTTTTCGGCTTCTTTCAAATAAATGATGTACCCTTTTTTGCGTTCAAGCGTCTTGGCCTTCAAGCCAAACTTATTCATTAGCTCACACAGGGCATCATTGTGCTCTTTATAAAGTGAGAAAATCTCGAGGTGATAGGAAGAAGTTTCCGGATTATTTACCGAACCCCCCGCAAGAAATGCGCCTCTTAGGTAAGAACGCTTACAGCATTTCTTCCCAACAATAGTATCGGATATATCATGAAGAATTTCAAAGCCATCGCCTAAAATTTCCAAATCGGTTAAAACCCGCTGCCCTCCGGATGACATCCTGACAATATATACATTATTCTTTTTAAGCTTCATCTTTTTACGGACCAACAGCTCGACCTGGACCTCATAACTTTTTTTCAGCAGCGTATAGATCCTTCTGGCAATCGCAGCATTCTCAGTTTGAATATCCACAACAAGCTTCCGATTAGAAAATGAAAGGGATCCGTTCATCCGGATAAGCGCACATAATTCCGCTTTTCCGCAGCAATCCTTTCCCTCTAATGTAGTAAGCTCTTTTTTCGTTTCTGAAGCAAAAGACATCCATTTCACCCCCAATCGAACGCAGGTAATCTATTTTTATCAATCAAAAAACCGTCCCCGCTTATATCTACGGTATTATGGGGCTTTTAGTTTCATTTACAAGCATATTATAAAGCAAATCCGCCACTTTTTTCGTATCATGGCGTATTACATTCCCCTCATAGCTGAAAATGCGTTCTTGTATGATTTCAAGACCCATCCGTTTTAAACTTTCCACATCATACATGACCGGTTTGGCATATTCAGCTTGATAGCGTTGCTGAATCTCGGTTGGTATTTCCTCATTATTAACAAGTATCCTGTCAATATATGCATTTCCCATATGGTCATATATCGCTTTTATATGATCGCTCGCACTATAATCCAGCGTCTCGCCGGCTTGTGTCATCAAATTGCAAATGTACACCTTCTTAGCCTTGGAACGGGCAACCTCTTCACCTAGGCCAGGGACAAGTAAGTTAGGCAGAATGCTAGTATATAGGCTTCCCGGACCTATGACAATAAGATCTGCCTGCTTGATTTCCTGGAGAGTTTCACTGAGCGGCTTTATATGATGAGGAGACAGAAAAACTTTTTTTATTTTCTTTCCTGAGAAGGGGATCTTGGATTCTCCTGTAACAATCGTTCCGTCATCCATCTTCGCATGGAGAACCACACTTTGGTTGGCAGCCGGAAGCACTTTACCGCGGACATTAAGGAATTTACTCATTTCCTGGATCGCATGGACGAAATCGCCGGTCAAAGAGGTCATTGCCGCCAGTATCAAATTCCCGAGCGAATGCCCGGACAGCTCATTTTTACTCTGGAAGCGATGTTGAAACATTTGTTCAACAAGGGGCTCTACATCCGATAACGCAGCCAGCACGTTACGGATATCACCCGGAGCCGGGATGTCCATATCCTCGCGAAGACGGCCTGAACTGCCGCCATCATCGGCTACCGTAACGATTGCCGTAATATCCACTGGATGCTTCTTTAACCCTCTCAACAAAACGGGAAGGCCGGTTCCCCCTCCAATGATCACAACCTTAGGTTGTTTCTTATTATTTAACATCTGCTTTCCCCTTACTTTTTTCGATATCGCGGTGTGATACTTGAACCCTGTAATCCTTTTTGAAGTGGTTTGAAATATACTCCGTCAACGCTACTGAACGGTGCTGCCCGCCTGTACATCCAATTGCGACAACAAGCTGTGCCTTCCCTTCACGTTTATAATATGGAAGCATGAATGCAAGCAGATCGGTCACTTTTTCCAAGAATTTTTGCGTCTCACTCCATTTTAAAACGTAACTCGAAACTTCTTGTTCCAAGCCAGTCCTTGGCCTCATATGGTCAATATAATATGGATTTGGCAGGAAACGTACATCAAACACAAGATCGGCATCTATGGGCAGGCCATGTTTGAACCCGAACGACATGACATTGACTGTAAACCCGACACTTTTATCGGCAGAAAATTCCGAAGCGATTTTCTCCCTCAATTCACGCGGTTTCAGTTGGGAAGTATTAAAGATCAATTGAGCCCTTCCCTTCAATTCGTCCAAAAGTTCCCGTTCCATTTTAATGCCTTCCAATGGCCGGCCTAATGGAGCAAGGGGGTGGGTCCTTCTCGTTTCCTTATATCTGCGTACCAAGGAATCATCATCAGCATCAAGAAAAAGGATTCTTGGTGATACTGCAGCTGTATCCGTTAAATTATCCAGTGCAAGAAATAAGGAATCAAAAAACTCCCTCCCCCTTAAATCCATGACAAGAGCCACTTTATTCATCTTATTCCCGGAGTCCTTCATTAACTCCAAAAACTTTGGCAATAGCGTGGGCGGCAAATTATCGACGCAAAAAAAGCCGAGGTCTTCAAAACTTTGAACCGCCACTGTCTTACCTGCTCCGGACATTCCGGTAATGATGACCAATTGCGTTTCACTCATCTGCCCTGTACTCATAGTTTCTCCGCCCCCATGTATATCTTTTTTTATATTTAAAATTAACCTGGATCCAATCGGTAAGAAAGCAGCTTGAATTCAGGCGTATAGGTAAATGTTCCATAGATGATCCCACTTCCATGAACCATATAGTCCAGAATGTGAAAATCACCCTCAGCCATCATCAGCCTTTTAACATCTTCAACCGGATGCCAGCTAAGTTCCCCTTCTTCACAAACATCCACATTTACACCATCGGAATCCGTTGCAAAGAAAGTGAACATCATCCATTCTGACAAAACTTTATCTCCGTCCTTCATAATGAAGGTGAAAATACCTTTGATGGAAGGGTTTTTTAAATAAACGCCCGTTTCTTCGCGATATTCCCTAATGCAAGCATCGCGTACAGATTCCCCAGGTTCCATCTTGCCGCCTGGAGCTACCCACCATCCGCGTCTAGGCTTTTTCAATAAGAGGATTTGATTATCTTTTATCAATACACAGTTTGTGACACGTTGCACGTTCTTCACCTCAATTGGCTCTGCTCGACTATAGAAACCTTCCCCCCATAATGAAGAGATTCAGTTTATATCCTTAAACCGCCGCTAGATATCCATTTGGCGATTTACAAATGCTAATAGTTCAAACAAGTTGTATTTTTCATCTTCTTACCATTATGAAAGATTATGTTTAGTATATCTTATCATTATACTATTTTTGAAATGAGCTAACAATAAAGTAAACTTCCTGCATTGGGGGAATATTCATTCGCAAGGAATCACATCGGTAAGCCTTTATCCTGCTTAACTCCTATTCTTCTCCACTTTCGCTGCCTAAATGCAATGGGCTTGCTTACTTCACATTAAAAACCATTTAAAAATGTCCTAAAAATTGGAACCAAAGATATAGTCTCAAAGCAGGAAAACAAAAAAAAGACACAGAAACTCAATCTGTGTCCTAAACGTTTATAATTAAAGGGGGTCAACTTCTACCCATACTATACCCAATTATTATTTCACGCGTGTTACAACGTCGTTAAAACGGAATTACGATTGCATATTCTTGAAATCAAGCCTTTGGCTGCAATTTTTCTTGAAGTTCCTCAACAAAATGCTGAGCGGATTGAGCGGCAATGCTTCCATCGCCTGTAGCCGTAACGATTTGGCGCAATGTTTTTTCACGAACGTCACCAGCAGCAAAAATACCAGGGACGCGTGTTTCCATCTGATCATTCGTTTCAATATAGCCTGTGGAATTCAAGATGCCTAAGTTCTCAAATGGTTTAGTTAGCGGAAGCATTCCGATATAAATGAATACACCGTCTGCGTCCATCACTGTCTCTTCTCCGTTTTCAGTGGAAACTAGAGTGACACCGCCGACTTTGCCGCCTTCTTCATTGATTTCCTTCAAAGTATGATTCCAGATGAAGTTAATTTTCTCATTGGCAAATGCACGATCTTGAAGAATCTTTTGAGCACGAAGTTCGTCACGTCTGTGAACGATCGTCACTTTTGAAGCAAAACGGGTTAAGTACACACCCTCTTCTACAGCAGAGTCTCCGCCGCCGATAACGAACAGTTCCTTTTGCTTGAAGAAAGCACCATCACAAACTGCACAATACGATACACCGCGGCCGCCCAATTCTTTTTCGCCAGGAACGCCGATTTTCTTGTATTCGGCACCAGATGAAATGATGATTGAACGTGCTTTGAATTCCTTGGAACCGGCTTTGATCGTTTTATACTCTTCACCGTCAATGATTTCCTTAACATCCCCATAGGCATACTCCGCACCGAATTTCTTTGCATGGTCAAACATTTTCGTTGAAAGTTCAGGTCCGAGTATAGTGTCGAATCCAGGATAATTTTCTACTTCCTCAGTATTGGCCATTTGCCCGCCCGGTACTCCGCGTTCTAACATCAATGTTGAAAGGTTCGCACGTGATGTATAGACAGCCGCCGTCATCCCTGCAGGACCAGCTCCAATAATAACAACGTCATAAATTTTTTCAGACATGTTTTCACTCCTCCATATTCCATTACAAATGGAACCTTCACTACGGTTAGTGTTCCCTACCTATTATCCTATATAACAAATAATTTTTCGTCCAAATATCTGCTCATCCCAGTAAGTTTTGAACCAACTTTACGTACTTCGATAAGGTGGACACCGATATGAAATGTTTGTCTGCGATTGCCTGTTTGCTCGCCTTCTCATTTTTAAGCTGATTCCACACGTACTCCACAGCGGATGCCCAGCCTGCTGGATTATTTAACTTCTGCTCGGATTTCACCGCTTCGATGAAGACGGAAAACCACATTAAATAGAGCCCGGCTTCATTTAATTGTATCGGCTGGAAATGACGATATAATAACTCAGCTGTGCGATCGGCAAAATCAATCGGTGTTAATTGGCGATCTTTAGCTGGAACTTGAACAAGTTCAGCATAATCACGTTCCAAATCAGTGAAATTCTGATTTAGGTTGAGGACCTGGTTTTTCAATAGCTTCTGTTTATGAACCGAATGTTTCAGAAGGAAAATAGCAAACAGCCTTTCTTCGATGAATTCACTTTCCAGCCTTTTCATAATAGAAGGAAAATGATGTTCAAAACCATCTGAAGTTGTATTCATATCTCCCCAAGGCTCCATGCCTTCCTTTTCCGGGTTCATTTCCACGACCTTTTTCCATGCCTTTTGGGCAGCCTGTTCATGGCCTAAATGGTAAGCGGAAATGGTAAGCCAATAGTAGAAGGTTCCATCTCCCTCGAACCCTTGCTTTTGGAGTCCTTTCAGCCATTTATATGCAGAAGCATAGTTTCCGATCAAAGCGAAGGTCGCTCCAAGCTTGAAACGATGTTCGGATAGCATCGGCCGAATTTTCTCCAGCATCTGTATGAGCTCTTCAACCTTTGCTTCATCCTGTTGATAATGATGAAAAACAACAAGGTTACAAAGCGCATGCAGGTTTCCTGGACTTTTTTCCAGAACCTCTTCAAGTGTTTCAAACGCTTCATCTACCTGACCTAGATAGAAATAGGCAAGTGCCAGGTTATTATAAGCGGACCAGTAATCCTCGTACTCGGCAATCGTTTCTTTCAGGACTTCGATTGCCTTCGGGAAATTGCCTGATTCCAGGTACTCACGGGCTTGTTCCTGTTTGGTAATGAGCCCATCATGCTTAAAGGGGTTTTCTTCTGACTCATCCGACTCAAAAGTTATCAGTTCAAGCAGATCCTCTGCATCATCGCTGAACTCCCCGTCTTCTTCTTTATCAAGATAAGCACTGGCGTGACGATAAGCCTCCTTGAACATGCCTAAGTGGGCATAATTATTCGCCAGGAAGTAATGACATTCCGACATATAGGGATCCATCACATCCAAGATGTTCTCCAATAGGTTGTTTGAATAATTATATTCACCGATTTCCGAGCAGGTGATTGCCAATTGACAGGCTATCATCGGTTCAGCAGGTTCAAGTTCCAGCGCACGCTCCAGGTATTTTTTTGATTTAGGTAATTCTCGTCTATGATAAGCTTTTAAACCCTTGGTGAAATAATACTCACCTGTTGGGTGAAAAGTTAGAATTTTTGCCTGTTGGCCAAATTTAGAGTCTTTACTCATGTAATCCTCCATCTACAAGTTGATTAACCATAGTATTATAACATATTGAAGAAAATTTGCCGAACAATTCAAGAAAATGGAAAACGGTAATTACCATGCTTTCTTTAAGAAAAAATCGAATGATATCCCTAGCCAAATGGGGATTCTCTTTCAAATGATGGTAATGATTTTCACCAAAATTAGTAGCAGAAGTTGAGTGGAGAGGAAGGTGCGAGACTCCTGCGGGAAAAGCGCGTCTAGGGAAGACCCCGCAGGCACAAGCCGAGGAGGCTCCCGGACCGCCCGCTGAAAGCGAGTGCCTGGAGCGGAAATCAACGTCCAAATTGTACAAGCCATAAAGTTAGTTGATAAAAGGGGTTGGAAAATATCTCTTTCATAATGATGGTCCCGAACAAAGCAACACCTTCAAATCTCAGGTATGGTTTTCACCAAAATTAATAGCAGAAGTTGAGTGGAGAGGAAGGTGCGAGACTCCTGCGGGAAAAGCGCGTCTAGGGAAGACCCCGCAGGCACAAGCCGAGGAGGCTCCCGGACCGCCCGCGGAAAGCGAGTGCCTGGAGCGGAAATCAACGTCCAAATTGTACAAACCATAAAAAAACTGAAGACAAACCTGATTTTCATCGAGTTTGTCTTCAGTCTGAGCCCTCCTATTGACGGAGGGCAATCACCATTCATTCGGTTTCTTTCGGTTCGTCCTTATCGGCATGTCTAGCCTTCAATACATCAAGCACTGATTGGAAAGGCAACTCCTGCTCCCGAAGAAGAACGAATAAGTGATAGAGGAGATCGGCACTTTCCATCGAAAGTTCCTCTGCATCACGGTTCTTAGCTGCAATGATCACTTCTGCCGCTTCTTCACCGACTTTTTTCAGAATCTTATCTACGCCCTTATCGAATAAGTAGGTAGTATATGAACCTTCAGGCATTTCCGATTTTCTTTTTTCAATCAACCTTTCCAATTCCGTCAAGAAAGTCACATTCGCCTTCACGTCTTGTCCAGCTTCACTGTTTTGATAAATCGTTTCACTAAAACAGCTTGTTGCCCCTGTATGGCATGCAGGACCTGCAGGAACGACCCGAACGACTAATGCATCTTGATCACAGTCATACTTCATCTCGATGATTTTCTGGGTATTGCCGCTGGTCGCCCCTTTATGCCATAATTCATTGCGCGAACGGCTGAAGAAGACCGTTTCACCTTTTTCAATCGACAATTGCAGCGATTCTTGGTTCATGTAAGCAAGTGTCAGCACTTTGCCGGTTCCTGCATCTTGAATAATTGCCGGTATCAGGCCTTTTTCGTCGTATTTAATAGTTTCAAGATTCATCGTACAACCACTCCTTGTTGTTTGAGAAACGCTTTGACTTCTTTGACGGATGTTTCTTTATAATGAAAAATCGATGCGGCTAATGCTGCGTCGGCTTTACCTTCTTGGAAGGCTTCCTGGAAATGCTCGGCGTTACCAGCCCCGCCTGAGGCGATGACCGGCACTGAAACGGCTTCAGATACCGCTTTTGTCAAAGCGATATTAAACCCTTTTTTCTCGCCGTCACAATCCATGCTTGTCAATAAAATTTCACCTGCACCGCGTATTACGGCCTCTTTTGCCCACTCGACTACTTCCCATTCAGTCGGTTTCCGACCGCCGTGGGTATATACGCGCCATGACCCAAGCTCTTCATCATATCGGGCGTCTATGGCGACAACGATACATTGGGAACCAAAATAATCAGCACCTTCATTTATTAAATCAGGGCGCAGAATGGCTGCTGTATTTAAGGATACCTTATCGGCACCTGCTCGTAAGATCTTCTTCATATCCGCCAATGAATTAATGCCGCCGCCCACCGTGAACGGGATTGCCAAGCTGCCCGCTACCGCTTGAACGACGTCGACTATCGTTTCCCTGCCTTCATGTGATGCGGAAATATCCAGGAAGACAAGCTCATCAGCACCTTCTTGGTCGTAAAAGGATGCAAGTTCGACCGGATCTCCAGCATCCCTAAGGGACACAAATTGTATCCCTTTGACTACGCGACCATCCTTTACATCGAGACATGGAATAATTCGTTTAGTGAGCATTTAACCACGCACCTTTTCTAGTGCTTCTTCTACAGTAAAGCGATTGGTATAAAGTGCCTTGCCAATGATTGCCCCTGCAATGCCTTGGGCTTCATACTCTTTGAGGGTGATAAGGTCTTCGAGCGAACTAATGCCTCCCGAAGCGATCACATTTTTACCAGTTTCCTCCGCCATGGCCAATATGCCTTTCACATTCGGACCTGAAAGCATGCCATCCGTCGCGATATCGGTCACGATAAAGGTCTCTGCACCAGCATCGGCCAGTAATTTACCAAGATCTATCGCAAGGGTTCCAGAAGTTTGAAGCCAACCATGAGTGGCAACCTTGCCATCTTTCGCATCGATCCCGATTGCGATGTGGCTTCCATATTTCCTTATCATATCTTTAGTGAAATCAGGGTCTGAAACGGCCGTACTGCCTAAAATGACCCGTTCCACTCCATTATCCAGGTAATGGGCTATATCCCGTTCCGTACGGATGCCGCCGCCGATTTGAATGCGGGCCCCTAACTCACTTGCAGCTTTTATTACGTATGAATCATTGATGCGCACTCCCTCTTTGGCGCCGTCAAGGTCGACCATATGTATCCAATCGGCTCCTTGATCCGCAAAGCTTTTAGCCATATCGAAGGGGGAATCGCCATAAACGGTTTCCTGATTGTAATCTCCCTGGATTAAGCGGACGCACTTGCCTCCGCGCATATCAATCGCCGGGTAAATAGTAAAGTTGCTCATGCTTCTTCCTTCCCTTCTACTAATGACAGATAATTTCTCAAGAGTGACATGCCCATCTTCCCGCTTTTTTCCGGATGGAACTGCATGCCGAAAACATTCCCTTTACCGACGATCGCCGGCACTTCCACATCATACGTCGCCGAAGCGGTAACGAATGATTCATCCGTATCGACGTAGTAAGAATGGACGAAATAAACATGGTCCTCTTCCAGTCCCTCATTCACTGGTGACGCCTGTTTAAATTCAAGACAATTCCAGCCCATGTGCGGCACTTTATAAACCTGGTCATCCGCATCCACTCCCTTAAAACGAACGACTTTACCTGGGATGAGGGATAATCCCTTTGCAGGTCCATTTTCCTCACTTTCATCAAAGAGAAGCTGCATACCAAGGCAGATGCCTAAAAGATAACCTCCATCGGCTACATATTCCTTCAGGAATTCATCAAGCTTTTGTTTTTCCAAGAGACTCATGGCATCCCTGAAAGAGCCCACGCCGGGAAGAATGATCCCATTCGACTTTGAAAGTTCTTTTGGGTCATCGGAAATGAAAGAATCGGCACCAAGGCGCTCCAGCCCTTTACTTACGGAAAATAAATTCCCCATGCCATAATCGACGATCCCGATCATTTACAACATTCCTTTCGTCGAAGGGATGCCTTTGACACGCGGATCGATGGTCGTAGCTTCATCCAACGCTCGTCCAAGCGCTTTGAATATCGCCTCGATCATATGGTGTGTGTTGTGTCCGTAATGAACGACTACATGCAGGTTCATCCTGGCTTCAAGAGCGAATTTCCAAAGAAACTCGTGCACCAGTTCAGTATCGAAAGTACCGACCTTTTGCGAAGGAAACTCAGCCCGGAACTCCAGGTGCGGACGATTGCTTAAATCGATGACAACCTGGGCGAGTGCTTCATCCATAGGTACGAAAGCATTTCCGTAACGCTTTATCCCGCGCTTGTCTCCAAGGGCCTCCAATAACGTCTGCCCCAAGCAAATGCCAATATCTTCAGTTGTATGATGATCGTCCACGTCTGTATCCCCGTTTGCATCTACAGTCAAATCAAACTTCCCGTGTTTCGTGAACAAATCCAGCATATGCGTCATAAACGGAACACCCGTCTTAATGGAGGAATTACCTTCCCCATCCACACCAAACTTCAAACTTATTTCCGTTTCATTCGTCTTTCGCTCCACACTAGCAAAACGTTCCATTACAACTCCTCCTAAACGGGGTATGACCCCTTTTCCCAAGATGTAAAAGCATGTCAAAAGTCTTTATATCGGATTGCACTTATTTTAATAATTCAGGACTTTTTCCCGGATTCAGTCACAGCACGTGATTCAATGGCACGGGCATGAGCCTCGAGTCCTTCCATCCGGGCAAATGCTGCGATTTTTTCTGCATTTTTGCGGAAGGCCGTTTCACTATACATGATGATGCTCGATTTCTTTTGGAAATCATCCACATTCAGCGGGCTGGAAAAACGGGCGGTTCCATTGGTAGGCAACACATGATTGGGACCTGCAAAGTAATCCCCGACGGGCTCCGAACTAAAGCGGCCAATGAAGATTGCACCGGCATGGCGGATTTTAGCCATGATTTCAAGTCCATCCTTGGCCACAATTTCCAAATGCTCCGGTGCAAGTTCATTAATCGCTTCAACCGCTTCTGCCATATTCCCGCATACAACGATCCGTCCGTAATCCCTTATGGATGCTGCAGCAATATCATGGCGTGGAAGTAACGCCACCTGCTTGGTCACTTCTGCTGCCACTTCCTCTGCAAGAGACGTTGACGTCGTCACCAAAACACTGCATGCCCGGGCATCATGCTCCGCCTGTGATAGCAAGTCTGCCGCAACTTCTGCAGCGATGGCCGATTCGTCCGCCAATATCGCTATTTCACTTGGACCTGCTATCATATCAATGGCAACATCCCCGAAAACTTCGCGCTTCGCTAACGCAACATAAATATTTCCCGGACCCACTATTTTATCCACTTTCTTAATTGTTTCCGTCCCATAAGCGAGAGCAGCTATGGCCTGGGCCCCGCCAACTTTATAGATTTCCTTAACCCCGGCAATTTTGGCAGCTGCCAAAACCGCTGGCGATAATTTCCCATCTTTTCCTGGAGGGGAAACCATGACGATCCGTTCCACCCCCGCGGCCTTCGCAGGCAACACATTCATCAATACTGACGAAGGATATGCCGCTGTGCCTCCAGGTACATAAACACCTACAGCATCAAGCGGTGTCAATTTTTGTCCTAGCATCGTTCCTGTATCATCAGTCGTAAACCATGAATTTCGGATTTGTTTCTCGTGAAACATTCGAATATTATTTGCAGCTTCTTGAATAATATCAAGCTGCTCAGCAGTCAAGGCTGCCGTCGCTTCTTCCAATTCCTGTTCCGATACAAGTAATTCCCCTGGACTGACACCATCGAAACGTTCGGTATAGGTATGTAAAGCGGTGTTTCCGCTTTTCCTGACATCATAAATAATATCCTGAACCGCTTTTCTTTGGTCGGCAGTACCTGCCTCAACCGAGCGTTTCAGTGAAATCCCTTCAGCAAACCGTTCTATTTTCATACCTTCACCTCATTAGCGATTCTTTACTATTCAATAATTTCTGCTAGCCGTTCCACGATTTCGGTAATCCTTGCTTCTTTAATTCGATAACTGACAGGGTTTGCTACCAGCCTCGAAGTCACATTGGCGATTTTTGCATATTCCACAAGCCCGTTTTCCTTCAATGTCCGCCCCGTTGAAACGATATCGACGATTCGTTCAGCTAAACCGATTAACGGTGCTAACTCAATAGACCCATTCAGCTTTATAATCTCGACTTGCTCCCCCTGCTCGCGAAAATAACTGGAAGCAACGTTCGGGTATTTACTCGCTATTTTGGGGGCGATGTCACTTATTTTCGTACCAGGCAATCCAGCTACTGCCAAGTAGCAGGCACTGATTTTCAAATCAAGTAACTCATAGACATCACGTTCTTCTTCCAACATGACATCCTTCCCTGCAATGCCAATGTCAGCGACGCCGTGTTCCACATATGTTACGACATCCATCGGTTTTGCTAAAATGAACCGCAGATTCTCCTCTTCCACTTCAAGGATCAATTTCCTGGAATCATCAAACTCGGGAGGGAGACGAAATCCGGCCCTTCTTAACAGCTCTGCCGCTTCTTCAAATATTCTTCCTTTCGGCATGGCAATCGTTAAAAAGCTATTATTCATCTTTTCCATTCCCCCCATTCCCTACGAATAAATGAACTTCAGAAAATGTCCGTGTAAAAGCATCGACATTTTGGACGACCGTAATATCTTGAATCGTTACCAATTTCCCTTCGGAGCGTTTTTTTCTTGCAAATTGAATTGCTTCCAATCTCCGTTCGGGACTGAATAAAATGCATTCTGGCGCGACAGGCTGGATCGGCTCCCCAAGAGCTTCTGCAAGACGATCCACCCGGATTGCAAAACCTGTGGCCGAAGCATTCCAGCCGAACTTCGCAAGCAGATTATCATACCGGCCGCCATTACCGATTGGCGAACCCACTTGCCCGGCATACACCTCAAATAAAGTTCCCGTGTAATAACTCATATGACTGACCAATGTCAAGTCGAAGCTCACATATTGTTCAACGTCAAATTCTTTCAGCTGCGCAGACAATTCCTTCAGTTCAGCCAAAGAATCTTGACCTTTATTATTTTCCACCAACCCTAGCGCCTTGTTCAGGGTTCCTTCACTGCCCCTTAATGAGGTAAATTCGATAAGCCGTTGTTTATCAATGGATGAAAGCGGCAGTGATTTAACATGCTCGCGATAACCGACATAATTTTTTTCGTACAAAAACTTCCTTAATATAGAGGCTCTTTCCTCCGTACCTAGAATGCTTAAGAAAAATTCTTGCAGAAATCCGATATGTCCAATGGAAATCTTAAATTCCTGAAGCCCTGCAGCCTTTAGTGCATCCGCAAGCAGGGCAATCATTTCAGCATCAGCACTTATAAACTTATTTCCGATACATTCAATGCCAATCTGTTCGAATTCTGCCGGCCTGCCTCCTTCACGCTGCTGTGCGCGGTATACATTCGCGGAATAGGCCAGGCGAAGCGGAATTTGCTGTTTTAGCAATTTGGATGCTGCGACCCGTGCAATGGGAGCTGTCATCTCGGGACGGAGTACGAGCGTATGCCCCTGGGAATCAAGAAGTTTAAACAACTGTTGATCCAAGATTGCCGAAGCATCGCCAATTGTTTCATAATATTCCAAAGCAGGCGTTTCAATAAATTGATAGCCCCACTTCTTGATTTCATCACTCATTTTATTTCTTGCCGATACTTTCGTTTCATATAGCACCGGCAATGTATCTCTCATGCCTAACGGTTTTTCAAACATAAATGGCTTTGTCACGACTGCACATCCTTTTGAAATTTTGATTACTATCTATATCCAATCGGTCCGCCTATAGGCAAAAACCGATACACCCATTCCTAATTTTGTTTATCCCTTTATCTTTCCAAGGTTTCACGCTTAAATCCAAATTTCGGATAACATATAAAAATAGTAACAAATAAACTGACATAATAATATAAATAATCACAATAATCGATCAATACACTTTAGTTCGCTAATATGGTAGTAGGTTGAAGTTATTAATAGTTTACCCCTGCCCCCACCTTACGTCAAGGGAAATATGCCTATTCTCATTACTTCAATACCATGGCGGTCTTGGATATTCTTCATGATCGGTTAAAGTCCAAACGGAAGGAGTTGTACCTTTCCACCCGAATATTTCTTCCTATTTTTAGCCATTCACCGTTATTAATGTATACCTTTTGGTTTAGCTGTTTTATAATGTTTAGGAGTTTGGTAATATTAGAAAATTTTAGGGGGATATGGGAATGACGAAATATTTTTCGTTTTTTTTGGCATTTATCGTTCTTTTTTCACTGGGTTTAAGCGGAACGAAGGGTTTTGCGGCAACTAAGATCAACCAGGATGAGCTTAATGCATACCTTTCTGAAGTTAGAATGACGCAAGAAGAATTGGAAGAGTATTTATCCTATTACGACTTATCATTGAATGAACTGAAATCGGTAGAAGAGTTGCGTGATACATTGGGGCCGGCCGTCACTCCTGAGACCATCCAGAATCTACTTAAACAATATGAAATGACAGAAGCTGAACTTACGGAATTATTAATAGAATACGGCGAACTGGAAGAGGGGGATTCTATCATCGATACCTTCCATTTCATTTACGATATTGAGGATATCATCGATTTAGAAATGGATTATGATGAGGAAGAGATGGAATATGATGACGAAGAGATCATCGATTTAATGGATGGTCTCTTTACTGAGATCGGCCTTACAGACGAAGAACTCGATAGATTCATGAACCACCTTTTGCCTATCGTCGAAGACCCTTCTTTTGAAGCTCGTTTAATGGCGATCTCCGATAGGATGGATCAACTCGAGGATTTTGAAACAATTGATGAATTATCTGCAGAACAAGTGGCAGAATTGCTTTCTATATATAAGGATCTTCAAAGCTTGCTGCAAATTCAATTCAAATTCGCCTTAATTCAGGATGGTGTCACGACAAACCTATCCCTTGAGGCTTTATTCCAACTTAAGGAATTGACGAATGCTAGTTTACTAGTTTCCATTTATGATTTAAACGGCAATTTTTTGCTCGATTTTACATTGACAGGTGAAATGATCGGTTCCGATTTAGTGAAGGAAACCGGTAATGACATTAAACAATCCACTGAGGTCATTTCTAAAGTGGTTGAGGTAAAAAAGGAAAAGAAAAAACCCACAAAACCTGATCATAAAACGGAAAAAGGCGGAGTGCTTCCTAAAACGGCTGGTAATTACTTATTCGGCGCTTTAATCGGTTTAGCGTTAATGGGTATCGCTTTCGGATTGATCAGAAAAGCGAGACTCACTAATTAAGATGAGCAAAAATAGGCAATCCAGGCATAAGAAAAAAACGTTACTTATCACTGCTGTCTGCATTTTAACCTTAGGTTTTTATTTTACAACGACAAATGCCTATACGCTGTTAAAAGGCTATGCCCTATATAAATGGAATAAATCTGACACAATGGAAGCGACGGCTAAGCTACCCGAACCGAAGCCTAAAGCTGATATTCCCGATGAGCTTGAACTATATGAAGAACGACCGGAGACAGGTGATTTGATGGGTGAGCTTTATATTCCGAAAATCGAGGCAACACTTCCAATTTATCACGGAACGGACGAAGATGAACTCGAAAAGGGCGTCGGCCATTATGCGGGGTCCGTCCTCCCCGGTGAAAAGGATAATTCCGTTTTATCCGGTCACCGAGATACAATTTTCAGAGATCTAGGTGATGTCGGCGAGGGTGACTTGCTGATTGCCAAGACAGAAGCCGGTACGTTTACATATAAAGTGAGGAAGGTTCGTATCGTCGATGCAGATGACCGTACCGTGATCGTTCCCAAGCCTAAAGCCACACTTACAGTAACAACCTGCTATCCTTTTTCATATATTGGCAGTGCACCGGAACGATACGTATTGGTTGCCGATTTATTGAAATCGGAGATAGGTAAATGAGATGCAGGGCTGAAGTTGTTCAGCCCCCTTTCATAAATCTTCAATAGATGATAGGAGGACAAACTCAACATGGAAAAACAGGCACAGCAAAGGTTTTTTCAAATTTTAAAAGAAACGTATGAAGCAACGGTGAACCAGGAAAATGTATCAATCAACGAAGTGATGGAGCATCTTAAGAATGAACTGACTCCGTTATACCCAAAATGCCATTAAAAAGGACTTGCCGCATATATGGGCAAGTCCTTTTTTCATTCATAAGGAAGTTTGCTGCTCTCTCTCAAGCATTTCCTCTTTGGTATATATGATTTTCATTGGATTTCCCCCGACGAAAGCTCCCTCCGGAACATCCTTATGGACAAGCGTCCCCGCAGAGACAATCGCCCCATTACCAATTGAAAGTCCTGGAAGAATGGTCGAATTGGCTCCAATCAATACTTCATCACCAATGACTACATCTCCTAAACGATATTCATGAATCAAATATTCATGAGCAAGAATCGTCGTATTATAGCCAATGACAGTATTTATTCCAACCGATATTTTTTCCGGAAACATCACATCCGGCATGACCATCAAGGCAAACGAAGTATGCTTTCCTACTTTCATATGTAAAAAAGTCCTGTATAGCCAATTCTTCATGCCCAGAAAAGGCGTATAACGCGCTAGCTGTATCACAACAAAATTCTTTACGACTTTCCAGAATGGAACGGTCTTATATACATGCCATAGTGAATTTGCCCCTTCAACTGGATAGCGGGACGTGCGTCTCATTTTCTAGCCTCCGTGAGTTTTTCAACCTCAACGATATTCAATAAATCCGCCATCTGCTCAAGCATATAATCAGGGTGATAACTTTCCAAGAATTCACGGCCTTTAATGGACCATGAGACCCCTGCCGTTTTTGTGCCTGTATTTTTACCGCCCATAATATCATGATAACTGTCGCCAATCATGATCGCTTCTTCAGGAACCGAACCGAGTTGATTTAAAGCTTTTACCAAAGGCTCTGGGTCCGGCTTTGCCTTTTCCACTTCATCCAGTGTGACCACCACTTCAAAGAATTGATCCAGTTTGCTTAAACGCAGGCCCTTTTCAACGACATCACGCTTCTTTGTCGTAACGACTGCCAATTTATAACCGCTCTGCTTCAACGTTTGAACGGTTTCGAACACCCCGTCAAATTGTGTGACAAGCAAATCATGATTCCTCCAATTATGCTCCCGATAGTAAGCGATCATATCATCCACACGTTTTGGATCAATGGAGGAGAAAGTATCGACCAAAGTCGGTCCGATAAATGGAATGATATCTTCCCGTTTGAACTTTCCAGGACAAAAGTGGTTTAAAGTTTCAGTAAAAGAGGCAATGATCAATTCATTTGTATTGATCAACGTCCCATCAAGATCAAATAACAATGTAGTTATGTTACTGTTCATATACAGCTTCCTTTCTCTGTACCCTGTCAGTCCGATTCCATATATACGCAACGGCCATCGTTAAAACAATGGCAGTGAGTAGCCGAATAAGCAACAATGGCAAGACCGGAATCCCCAGCGGAATAAAAATCAGTGTGTCTTCTACAACAGCATGGCAGGCAACTAAAAAGATGAACGCAATCGTCATATCCTTCTTCGATACATTATCTTCTTTAGCGGCTTGAATCATTACGCCTGCCCCATATGCCAAACCGAGAGTCAGACCTGTAACGAAAGGCATGGAAGCATTCGGCTTCATCCCCAGGACCTTCATGAAGGGAGCAAGGGCTTTCGAGAATGCTTCCAGCCATTTTAAATCTTTCATGATTTGAACCGCCACCATGAGCGGAATAACGATGACCGCCAGCTGACCGATACCGGAAAGTGCCTGGATGACCCCATGTAAAAGGATTGCACCCGCTCCGTTAATTTCTGCAGCCTCCCCGATAGCCGCTCCTTGGGCCATTTCAGATCCGCCCTGCCAAACAAGATTGATGACGATAGCTGATAAAAGCGCAAGTCCGATCCGTACCGTTAGGATGATCCACAGCTTGACACCGGTTTTCATTGCCACACCTGACTCGATCAATAAATTATGTGAAAAAGATAGCATCATAGCGATAATAAAAACTTCTTTCACAGTCAAATCAAGTGTTAATATGCCCGCGATCGCCGCGTATAAATTCAGGAAATTCCCTAACACAAGCGGAATTGCCGCATCCCCTGGAAGGCCGATGAGATTCATCAAAGGCGCTATCAAGTTAATGATGAATGGCAATACAGGCGTATATTGAAGCACAGTGACGATCAAAGTGACTGGAAATATCACTTTCCCCAAAGACCAAGTTGTATTCAAGCCTGAAAGAAGTCCCTTTTTAATCGAATCTACTATCACTATGCCCTCTCCCTTTACACATATTCCCTATGCATCTAAATACCGTTTGTTTGCATGCCCGCTGACCCTTCTATAGACCACCAAAGCAATGGCTACAACTACCAACACAATCGAGATCACTTGTGCGATACGCAGTGACTCCGTCAGCATCAAACTATCCGTCCGCAATCCTTCAATGTAAAAACGGCCGATGGAATACCATAATACATAGGTTAAAAATAGTTCCCCCCTGCGCAAGTTCACTTTCCGTAAACTTAAGAGGATGATGACGCCGGCGATGTTCCAAATCGATTCATACAAAAAGGTCGGGTGATAATATGTACCGTTTATGTACATTTGATTTATGATGAATTCAGGCAAATGCATATTTTCCAGGAATGACCTTGTTATTTCTCCCCCATGCGCTTCCTGATTCATGAAATTACCCCAACGGCCAATCGCCTGCCCCAACAATAAGCTCGGTGCAGCAATGTCCGCGAGCTTCCAAAATGACACTTTCTTGACCTTGGCAAAAACGATGGCAGTCAGCACCGATCCAATCAACGCACCATGTATGGCAATTCCGCCATTCCATATTTTTATGATATCCCCCGGATTTTGTGAATAGTACTCCCATTGGAAGATCACATAATAAATACGGGCACAAATGATTGCTATCGGGACAGCAAACAAAATCATATCAGTAAATATTTCCTTATCAAGGCCTCTCCGCTCAGATTCCCTCAAAGCAATAATAAGACCCAATAACACACCGAAACCGATAATAAGTCCATACCAATGTACCTGGATGGGACCAAGATCTATCGCGATTGGATTCAGCGGCTGTATTCCTTGTTCCATTTTGTCCCCTCTTTTCCTATAACCTATTAAAATTCATCATGTTCCGGATCTGCAATGGCATGGTTCAAGCGATCTGAAAACTGTTCTGCAGCATTTACTCCCATTCGTTTAAGGCGGTAATTCATGGCTGCCACTTCAATGATAACAGCTAAATTTCGCCCTGGACGGACAGGTACGGTAATTTTCGTCACTTCCGTATCGATGATTTTCATTTTTTCCTCATCAAGACCCACCCGGTCATACTGCTTGTTTTTTTCCCATAGCTCCAGATTGATGACGATTGAGATCTTTTTGTTGCTCCGGACTGCACCAGCCCCAAAAAGCGTCATTACGTTAATGATTCCCAATCCTCTTATTTCAAGAAGATGTTCGATTAAATCCGGGGCATTCCCTACTAGCGTATCTTGGTCTTCCTGCCTGATTTCGACGCAGTCATCGGCTACGAGACGATGACCCCGTTTCACTAGTTCCAGGGCTGTCTCACTTTTACCGACTCCGCTTTTCCCGGTGATTAACACCCCTAACCCATAGATGTCCACCAATACACCATGAACAGCAGTAGTTGGTGCCAACCTGCTTTCAAGGAAATTGGTCAGACGGCTGTATAACCTTGTTGTCTTCATATTAGATCTCATCACAGGAACGGATTCCCGCTCAGAAGCTTCGATCAATTCTATCGGTACTTCCTGGCCACGCGTAATGATGATGCCTGGAGTAAAGTCCCTGCACAACTCTTCCATCCTCTGTATTCGCTCCGGTTCATTCAACCGATTAAAAAAGGACATCTCCGTCATACCTAAAAGCTGTACTCGATCCGCGGGATAATAATCAAAAAAACCGGCTATTTCAAGTCCGGGACGAGATAAATCACTCGTGACTATTGGTCGGTTAATTCCTTCTTCCCCACTGATAAGTTCTAGACCGAACGCTTCTACTATATCCTTTGTACGGACTTTTGCCATATATCTTTCCTCCTTTTGGAGCGTTGCTATTTTTCGAGATACTTTTTCTATTTTAGCATTTTTCTGTTAATAACCAAACAAAGCATTATCGATTTACTGTTTTTTTATTCACTGCAACCGGATGATGACAGCGGGAAGGTCCCGGGAACAGGAAAGAGATGAGATGAAACTGCATGAATCCTAAGGAAGCACCAAGTTTATATTGGCGGGCTCACTTTGTAGCCAAAAGGGATCACAAAACGTATTTTTCATCAAATGATGTTCCAAAATCAACTCCTTAGATATGGTTTCTATCCAAATTTAATACCAAAGTTGATTGAAGAGCAAGTGTGCGAGACTCTGCGAAAGCGCATCAAGGGAAGACCCCGCATGCGGAAAGCGAGTTTCGGGAGCGGAAATCAACATCCAAATTGTACTAGCCATAAAAAAAATGTAGGCAAACCCGATTTTTGCCGAGTTTGCCTACATTCTGAGCAGCTATATCAGTGCGCTTTCTTTTTCTTCAGGAAACCGTTATCGCTGCAGTCTTGGTTTCTGCAAAAACATGAAGCACAGGAACCTCTTCCTTAACCGTCTTAAACTTAAGGACCTTCTGAACCACATCACTTTTCTCTTCGATGATGGTCATCCCTTCCAAAGTTACATTAAAGCTTCCTAAATTGGATTTCAGCTCTCCTTCGATCGCCTTACCTGGTGGCAGGGTCAGCAGGACTTTTCCAGTGACTGACTTAGCATGGATCGAATCGCAATCCATCCCTGAATTCGTACAGATGATTTCCCCATTGAAAGTTTGGACATCCAATTTCTTGAAGTATCCATCGGCATTAATCGCTCCATTCAGGGTCTCGGCTTCCAAGTCATTAAAGTTGGTATCCGAAATGGTGATCATCCCGTTAGCTGTTTCAAGCTCACACGAATCACCCGTACCCTGCATGATATGAATGGCACCATTAGCCGTCTTCGCTTTAAGGTTCTCTGTTTTCAATGATTCAGTCGTGATAGCGCCATTGAACATCCTTACATGGATATCCTCATATTCCTTCCTTGGAATGTACATGATCGTATCAACCTTTATGGATTTTTCACGAACCTTGAACCTCAATTTTCCATTTTCAATCGTGAAATCGACTTCTTCCAAGAAGTTCTTCCTGGCTTCTTCTATATCTTCCACACGGTACACCTTAGCTTCACACTCTACCCGGACATCATTATGGTCCCATGCGGCGATTTTTATTTTCCCATTTGCTATATCCACATCAACTTCATTCAGGAAATCATGATCATGCTGGAAAATATGACTTACCTCTACAGATTTCCCAAAATTGAAATCAAGATCCGTTTCTTTGATTTTCTTAAAAGCACTTTCAACGAAATCCATAATCTTTTCTTTCGATGACTGGATATTCTTCTTAAACGTATCCTGAGTGCTTCCCTCGCTTTTCTTATCCACGACAACCGTCGATAATTCATTTTGTAATTTTTGCTCTTTAGCTTCACTTTCCTGACTGGCTTTATCTAATTCTTCCAATAAGCCCATGGCTTCTTCTGCTGATAACTTTCCATCCTGAATCATTTCTAAGATTTTCTTTCTTTCCTCCTGCATGAACATTCCTCGCTTTCTTCTATCATTTTATTCATACATACGCCCAGATATTTAAAAAGTTTCATAAATACCGTTTTTCCTATCATTCGACAAAGGAAAATGACAATTTCCGAAACGGGAGATTTATGATTTCCCCGGAAATATCTTGTTTTCCCATTCTTTAATCAAATGATTGATTAAATGCCCACCGTCATTTTTCTACATAAAAACAAGCTGATGGCTTGTTCCAGACTGTAGACAAATTGAACGTTGATTTCCTCTCCAGGCACTCGCTTTCCGCGGGCGGTCCGGGAGCCTCCTCGCCGCCTTTGCGCCTGCGGGGTCTCCCCTGGCCTCGCTTTTCCCGCAGGAGTCTCGCACCTTCCGTTCCAATCAACTTTGTTTTAACTTTTAGAAACCCTTTTACCTATAGTCTTCATTGTTCTAAAATAGAATGAATAAAACTTGAGGTAATAAAGATGCTTTCTAATCATGCTTCTATTCAACGAAATCAACTGGTGCCAGCGAACCATTTGGTTCGAAAAATCGAGGCTGCCATTAACCCTTCTCTTTCATTTATGATTTGGTGAAAGAAATGTATTCAGAGGTAGGACGCCCAAGTATTGATCCAGTTATTTAGATTCCACACAAATGTCAAAAGGGTTCGGAATTTTTTAATTCCGAACCCTTTTGTCTACAAACTGAACAAGCCTGATGGCTTGTTCTTTTATGCATGTTCATGCTGAGTTTCTTTTTCTTCAATCCAATTTTCCATGCGAATTTGATCACGGGTAAGTACAGGTTTTAAGTATTTTCCCGTATACGATTCGGAAACTTCACATATTTTTTCAGGTGTTCCATAAGTGACGATCGTTCCGCCCTTATCTCCGCCTTCCGGGCCCAGGTCAATAATATGGTCCGCCGTCTTGATGACATCCAGATTATGCTCGATCACCAGAACTGTATCCCCATTGTCAACCAGCCGCTGCAGAACCTGTAGCAGCCTTGCTATATCGTGGACATGAAGCCCGGTAGTTGGTTCATCCAAGATATAAAAGGAGCGCCCAGTGGAACGGCGATGCAATTCAGAAGCTAGTTTCACCCTTTGCGCTTCACCGCCTGATAAAGTGGTAGCAGGCTGTCCAAGCTTGATATAACCTAATCCAACATCATAAATCGTTTGTAGCTTCCGTTTGATTTTCGGGATATTTTCAAAGAAACCAACACCTTCCTCAACTGTCATATCGAGGATGTCGGAAATGTTTTTCCCTTTATATTTCACTTCAAGAGTTTCCCGGTTATAACGTTTCCCATGACAGATTTCACATGGGACATAGACATCCGGAAGGAAATGCATTTCAATCTTGATAATGCCATCTCCACGGCATGCTTCACAGCGGCCGCCCTTCACATTGAAACTGAACCTTCCTTTTTTATAACCGCGGATCTTCGCTTCATTAGTCGAGGCAAATACGTCACGAACATCATCGAATACACCCGTATAGGTAGCTGGATTCGATCGTGGGGTTCTGCCGATCGGTGATTGATCGATATCAATGACTTTATCTAAATGCTCAATTCCCTTGATCTCACGGAAATCGCCTGGTCTGGCTTTTGCCCGATTCAGCTTTTGAGCCAACGATTTATGGAGGATTTCATTGACTAATGTACTTTTCCCTGATCCAGAGACTCCTGTAACGGCAGTAAAGACCCCAAGCGGGAATTTCACATTAACGTTTTTCAAATTATTTTCCTTGGCACCTTTTATCTCAATGACACGGCCATCATTTTTTCGGCGTTCCAATGGCAATGGAATGAATTTCTTCCCTGCCAAATATTGGCCCGTTAAGGATTTAGGATTATTCATGACCTCTTCCGGAGTACCAGCGGCCACTATTTCCCCTCCATGTGCTCCTGCTCCAGGACCAACATCGATCAAATAATCCGCAGCAATCATCGTATCTTCATCATGCTCGACAACAATCAGGGTGTTCCCGATTTCGCGCATATTCTTCAATGTATCGATCAATCGATCGTTATCCCTCTGGTGCAGCCCTATTGAAGGTTCATCCAAAATATAGAGTACTCCCGTCAATCGGGAACCGATCTGCGTAGCCAATCGTATACGCTGGGCTTCACCGCCTGATAATGTTCCCGCTGCCCTGCTCAACGTCAAATATTCCAAACCTACATTAGCCAGGAAACCGAGCCGCTCACGAATTTCACGTAAAATCAATCTCGCGATTGCAGCTTCCTTTTCAGTCAAATCAAGCTCATCGAAAAATACTAAAGCATCTTCCACTGATAAGGCTGTCGTTTCACTTATATGGACCCCTTGAATAAGCACGGAAAGACTCTCTTTTTTCAATCGATGACCCTTACAGGCCGGACAGTGATGTTCCGACATATATTTCTGCATTTGCTCACGAATATAGTCTGAACTCGTCTCCTTGAAGCGCCTTTCGATGTTTCTTAAAACTCCTTCAAAAGGAATATATCCTTCTTGCACTCTTCCAAAATCATTTTTATAACGGAAATATATCTTATCTTTACCTGAACCAAGCAAGACCTTATCCATCTTCTCTTGCGGTAAATCTTTAACGGGCACATCCATATCTATCCCATAATGGTTGGCCACCGCTTCAAGGAGCTGCGGATAATATTGGGAGCTCGTCGGCTCCCATGGCGCAATCGCATGTTGACGGAGGCTTAATTCGTTATTCGGGATGACCAGATCACGGTCCACCTCAAGCCTCGCCCCCAAGCCATCACAATCCGGGCATGCCCCAAACGGGCTATTGAAGGAGAACATTCTCGGCTCTAGCTCTTCAATCGAAAATCCGCAGTATGGACAAGCATGATGTTCACTGAACAGCAGCTCTTCCTCTCCCATGACGTCAATGATGACTTTGCCTTCGCCAAGCTGCAAAGCACTTTCCAATGAATCTGCGAGCCGTGCCATGATACCCTCTTTAATGACGATCCGGTCTATGATGACCTCGATTGAATGCTTTTTATTTTTTTCGAGAGTGATCTCCTCACTAAGATCATGCATTTCCCCATTCACACGAATGCGGACATATCCTTGTTTCTTAACTTCCTCCAAAACTTTTGCATGTGTCCCTTTTCTGCCTGAGACAAGCGGTGCCAATACCTGAAGCTTGGTTCGCTCAGGGTAATCAAGAATGCGGTCCACCATTTGCTCAATCGTTTGTGAGGTGATTTCAATATTATGGATCGGACAGGTCGGTCTGCCGACACGTGCAAATAACAGCCTTAAATAATCATAGATCTCCGTAACAGTCCCTACGGTTGAACGAGGGTTTCGACTGGTCGTTTTCTGGTCTATGGAAATGGCTGGTGACAAGCCTTCGATCGCATCGACATCCGGTTTATCCACTTGGCCTAAGAATTGACGAGCATAAGCGGACAGTGATTCTACATAACGTCTTTGCCCTTCTGCATAAATCGTATCAAAAGCCAAGGAAGACTTTCCAGATCCGGATAATCCGGTCAGCACAACAAGTTTGTCTCTCGGTATCATGATATCAATATTCTTTAAATTGTTGGCCCTGGCGCCTTTTATCACAATTTTATCCATTGCCATGTTTCGTCACCCTTCCGCTTTCAACTCTAGTAATAAATCACGCAGCTCGGCAGCTCGCTCGAAATCCAGTGCCTTTGCCGCTTCCTTCATTTCTTTTTCCATGCTCTCCATCACTTTTAAACGCTCTTTTTTAGGGAGCTTCGCGAGGCTTGGTGCAAGGTCTTCTTTATACTCTTCGCCTTCTTCGGCTACATGGGTCGCCCTTATGGAGTCCCGGATATCCTTTTGGATGGTTTGAGGCAATATTCCATGCTCTTTATTATAATTCTCCTGAATTTCACGGCGCCGCCTCGTTTCATTGATGGCAAGTTCCATCGAATTCGTGATGCGGTCTGCATACATGATGACATGGCCGTTGGCATTACGGGCTGCACGGCCCATCGTTTGAATAAGCGAACGCTCTGAGCGAAGGAACCCTTCCTTATCGGCATCCAGAATGGTCACCAATGACACTTCCGGTATATCCAGGCCTTCCCTTAAAAGATTGATTCCAACGAGTACATCATATTTGCCCATTCGAAGTTCCCGAATGATTTCTATCCTTTCCAAGGTCTTCACTTCCGAATGAAGATATTGGACCTTGATGCCGATTTCCTTTAAATAATCAGTTAAATCCTCAGACATCTTTTTCGTCAAGGTCGTAATGAGCACTCGCTCGTTCTTTTTGACGCGCTCCTGTATTTCACCGATCAAGTCATCTATCTGCCCTTCAATCGGCCGCACTTCCACCGTCGGATCCAGCAATCCGGTAGGACGGATGATCTGCTGAACCATTTCTGGCGTATGTTCAAGTTCATATGGTCCCGGAGTTGCCGAAACGAATATGGATTGATGTACCTTTTTTTCAAATTCTTCAAATCTTAGCGGGCGGTTATCTTTTGCAGACGGCAGACGGAAGCCATGATCGACGAGCACTTGCTTCCGCGCCTGATCTCCATTGAACATTCCGCGGATTTGCGAAAGGGTTACGTGTGATTCATCCACGACCAATAGGAAGTCCTCTGGAAAGTAATCCATTAAAGTGTATGGTGTCGCACCTGAGGGACGAAGGGTTAAATGGCGGGAATAGTTCTCGATCCCTGAACAAAATCCCATTTCCCGCATCATTTCCAAATCATAACGGGTCCGCTGCTCCAAGCGCTGTGCTTCAAGGAGTTTTTCATCTTCCCTTAATTCCTTCAATCGCTCTTCCAGTTCCGTTTCGATATTTTGAATGGCAATCCGCATTTTCTCTTCGCGGGTTACGAAGTGGGAAGCCGGGAAAATGGCGATATGTTCCCGTTCACCAGTAATTTCACCAGTCAGGGCATCGACTTCACGGATACGGTCAATCTCATCCCCGAAAAACTCGACCCGTACGCAATGTTCATCACGTGAAGCCGGGAAAATTTCGACCACGTCGCCGCGAACGCGGAAAGTCCCTCGTTGGAAAGCAATATCATTCCTCTCATATTGAATATCCACGAGTCTGTGCAGCAGGGCATTCCGGTCTATTTCCATGCCTGTTCGGAGGGAAACGACCATCTCCCGGTACTCTTCAGGGGAACCGAGGCCATATATGCACGAAACACTGGCAATGATGATGACATCTTTCCTCTCGAACAAAGATGAGGTTGCCGAGTGACGCAGTTTATCGATTTCATCATTGATGCTTGCATCCTTTTCGATGAATGTATCCGTGGATGGGACATAAGCCTCTGGCTGGTAGTAATCATAATAGCTCACGAAGTATTCAACGGCATTATTAGGGAAGAACTCTTTGAACTCACTGTAAAGCTGCCCTGCCAACGTTTTATTGTGGGCAATGACAAGAGTCGGTTTATTGATTCTTTGAATCACATTGGAAACGGTGAACGTTTTCCCTGTCCCCGTCGCTCCCAATAACGTCTGCATTTCCTTGCCTTCCTTAATCCCTTCGACCAGCATGTCAATCGCTGCCGGTTGATCTCCTTGAGGAGAGTATTTTGAGACTAACTCAAACTTATCCTTCACCAAGCATAGCCTCCTATTGAAATATTTTTATATGAAAACGGGACATGCCTATATCCCTTCTATTTATTCCGGTTTAATAAAGCATATATACACATTCTACCACAATAGCCTTAAAACAAACCAGCAATAAGCGAACATCCATTCTATTTTCAGTTTATGGACTTCATGATGTGTTGAGGGGAATGACATGTTTGAGTACAAAAAAAGCACCTTTGGTGTCAGGCGCTCTTGGATGTACGTTTCATCATTTTTTTTGATAACCAGAACCCCACTGTCAGGGATAAGGCATCGACGATGATCAATAAGTTTGTATGCGTATAACCTTTATATGCGGAAGCTGTAATCAAGGCAACAGTTAAAACAAGGCCCACGACATTGTTATAGGTGACTCTTGAAAATAGCATGACAAGTAGACAAGGAAGGAAAAGGGCAGAAAGAAGTTTAATCATTTTTTCATCTCCTTTATAAGAGAAAAATAGAGTAGTTTCAGTTTAAATGATTATCAAGTTTTTTGCCAATCAATTTCCTACTTGATTTTCAAGGAATCATCGGAAGAGCATTCCACACATCCTCCAATTATGCCCATAAAAAAAAGAGGCAAACCCCTTTAAAGGGAAGTTTGCTTCTTTCCAGCCCAATCAATATGGATCCGCTTCATGTCCTTTTCTAACCGCGTCCTCAGGGTTATCCGTCCCACCCAGAGGTTTTGAAGAGTCCGTATGTTCAGCTGCCGCGGCCAGTCCCTCTTTCAATCTGCGACCATACTCTGCATCGGCCTCTTCGGCAAGTGCTATCATTTTTTCCTGAATGCGCTTGTCGGCAGGAGCCAATGCCGCCACTAAATTGGAAATTAAATCGTCTTTTTCCCAATCCTCAAATTCACGGAATGTTTCACCAGCCTGTTTCGTATTGTTTTGGCGGTCGATTGTCTCACGAACAAGTTTCCCTTCCACCATGGGTGTATACTCCTTGCCCGTCTGCTTGGCTTCTTTCAAGCCGCCGACAGTTGATGGTTCGTAGTTGATGTGGGGGCTTTGGCTGCCTCTGCCAACTTCATATTGCATCTGTCCGCCAGTCTGATTCGTGGCTGTTGGTTTCTTTGGAGCATTTATCGGCAATTGCAGATAATTCGCGCCGACACGATGACGCTGTGTATCGGAATAAGAGAATGTACGCCCCTGTAACATCTTGTCATCGGAAAAGTCCAGCCCATCCACTAGGACACCAGTGCCGAATGCAGCCTGTTCGACTTCAGTGAAATAGTCTTCTGGGTTTTTATTCAATACCATCGTACCGACATGAAGCCATGGGAACTCATCTTTCGGCCAAATTTTCGTATCATCCAGCGGATCAAAATCCAACTCAGGGTGATCATCATCACTCATGATCTGTACGTTGAGATCCCATTCAGGATAGTCCCCGCGTTCGATCGCTTCATATAGGTCCTGTGTGGCATGATTGAAATTCGTCGCTTGAATTTCATTTGCCTCTTGCTGTGTCAGGTTCTTGATCCCTTGTTTCGGTTCCCAGTGATACTTGACAAGCACCGCTTTCCCTTCTTCATTCACCCATTTATAAGTATTGACCCCTGACCCTTGCATCATGCGATAGTTAGCCGGGATGCCCCATGGGGAAAACACAAAGGTAACCATATGGAATGTTTCAGGCGAACTCGAGCAAAAATCGAAAATCCTCCTGCCGTCCTGAATATTCGTGACCGGATCGGGTTTGAAGGCATGAATCAAATCCGGGAATTTCATGGCATCACGAATAAAGAAAATTTTCAGGTTATTACCTACAAGATCCCAGTTTCCATCCTCAGTATAAAATTTAACGGCAAATCCCCTGGGATCACGTAATGTTTCCGGGGACGTCCCTCCATGAATAACAGATGAAAATCTCACGAATACCGGGGTTTTTTTACCCTCTTCCTGAAAAACCTTCGCTCTCGTATATTTTGAAATCGGCTCGTCCCCCGCTTTACCGGTCGGAATGAAATAACCATGGGCACCTGCACCACGGGCATGCACAACCCGTTCAGGGATACGCTCCCTATCGAAGTGGCTGATCTTTTCCAGGAAATCATAGTTCTCAAGTGTACTAGGGCCTCTGTTCCCTACAGTTCTAAGACTCTGGTTATTCGTTACCGGGTGCCCTTGCCTGTTCGTTAATGTTTCTTTCGATTCATCATTTGGTTTTTTAGATTTATCAGACAAAAAAATCCCTCCTCTGTTAATAAAAGCCACAATACTACCATACTTTCCCCTATTCCCTATATTTAACTCTTTAATCTTCAAATTTAATTGAAATTAGTTAAATAAGTACTTTCCCCCTATATATCGCTGAGCATAGGTTTATGCCATTAACAACTGGTTTAAATCATATAATGATTAGAAAGCTTTAATGCATTTAGTAGAAATAGGGAGTGAGCATACCCATTTTTGTATCTGTCAACAGCGCTCCATTATAATGAACTAAGGATAAAAAATTTTAAAAAACGGGGTGCCTTCATTGGACGAATCAATATTAGGAAGACTTGGCAGGATGATGACTGGAAAAACCAGTCGTTGGGCTATCATTGCTGTATGGATAATTGCAGCTATTGCATTAACCTTCACATTGCCTGCCGTTAATGATCGAACAGCAAATAATGCCGCAGACTTGCCTGAAGACTCACCTTCTGTCGTGGCTGATGAACTTATTAAAGAAGAGTTTCCAAAATCCTCTGGATTACCTGCCCTCCTTACATGGCATCGGGAAAGTGGACTGACAGAGGCCGACTTGGCTGAAATTCAGTACCTTTCCAAAGAACTGACAGATAACCCATTGACACAGCAATCCTTTTTACCGCCGCTTCATGAAATTCCGTTGCCTGCTCTTCAAGGATCGGTTTCAGAAGATGGAACGACTTTCGTACAGCCGCTTTTCTTTAAAGAAAAGACCGAGACTGAAATTCTCGAAAAAAATCTTGAAAGCATTAATGAAGCTGTATCGGAACGCATTGGATCGGACCCATTCAAGGTCCCGACGGATTCAGATGATTTATCCCTTCGAGTGACAGGCCCTGTAGGGATATCCGTCGATGCAACGGGTTTATTTTCAGGTGCTGATTTCAAATTGCTGTTAGCGACGGTAATACTAGTACTTGTCGTGTTATTACTCATTTACCGCTCTCCTCTTTTAGCCATCATTCCTCTAATCGGAGTGGGCTTCGCCTATATTGTCACGAGCCCGATTCTAGGATTCATGGCAGATCATGGTTGGATTACAGTCGATTCACAGGCAATTTCAATCATGACCGTATTATTATTCGGTGCCGGAACGGATTACTGTCTATTTTTAATTTCTCACTACAGAAGTGAATTAAGGAATCATGAAAGCAAACGGAAGGCCATGATCGCCGCATTTAAAGATTCATCAGGCGCCATTGCGATGAGCGGCCTTACGATCGTCATCTCCCTGCTAACATTGCTTGTAGCCAAATACGGAGCCTATCACCGTTTCGCTGTACCATTCAGCTTGTCCATTTTTATCATGATGCTCGCAGCTTTAACACTTGTACCGGCATTGCTTTCTGTATTCGGAAGGGCTTCCTTCTTCCCGATCGTTCCGCGTACACCTGAAATGGAAGAAGCACGGGCCAAGAAGAAGGGAAAACCCGTCAAAAAGCATAAAGAAGGCCGCATCGGTAACTGGATTGGTCATATCGTCACGACCAAACCATGGACTGTCATTCTTACATGCCTAGTCATCTTCAGTGTTTTAGCTGGATATTCTTCACAAATAAAATATTCATATGATATTCTCTCTTCCTTCCCTGAAGATATGAACTCCCGTGAAGGCTATTCTGTCATTTCCGATTCGTACTCACCTGGCGAACTGGCACCAGCCACAGTGGTCATCGATACGGATGGAAAAGATATCGATTTAGCGCCGGCATTAGAAGGAATGAATATTGTTGAAAGTGTTGCCGATCCAGTCACAAGTAAATTCAATAAAGATTTGCAATCCTATGAGGTCACCTTCAACTTGAACCCATATGCTATCGAGACCATTGATTCCATTCCGGAAATCCGCAAAATGGCGGAGAGAGAACTGAAGGCCGCCAATATATCTTCCGTTGATGAAAAGGTTTGGATTGGCGGGCAAACTGCGGCGCAATTCGATAAAAGGGATACCGTAAAATCTGATGAATTCATGATCATCCCGATCATCATCGTCCTGATTTCCTTGCTCCTTTTAGCGTACTTGCGATCTGTGATAGCCATGGTGTATTTAATGGGGACAGTCATTCTCTCATTCTTTGCCGCTATGGGCTTAGGTTGGTTAATCCTACACTATTTCATGGGTGTAGATGCCATAGAGGGGACCATTCCACTTTATTCTTTCGTATTCCTGGTTGCACTTGGAGAGGATTATAACATTTTCATGGTTTCAAGCATTTGGCGTAAGAAAGAAACAATGCCAATCAAGCAGGCCATCAGAAAAGGCGTTGCCGAAACTAGCGGAGTCATCACTTCAGCCGGAATAATCTTGGCAGCCACTTTTTCCGTTCTAGCCACACTTCCGATTCAAGTATTGGTTCAATTCGGTCTCATTACTGCTCTTGGTGTCTTAATGGACACATTCATTGTGCGCCCGTTCCTTGTTCCTGCAATCACCGCCTTACTTGGCCGCCGTGCTTTTTGGCCGAGTAAAGTGACCAATCAAGAAGAGAAAGAGCATGCCAATTAATATAGGCAGTCTTCATAAGACAAAACCCTGTGCCCCATAAATGCACAGGGTTTTTCATGTTTTCAAAATTAAGGAAAACTTTCAGTTGACACTATTGATTTAACCTCATATAATTACATTAAGTTAAGATATCTCAAATTAAAGATATATAAATTCAAGATTAATAATCAGGAGGAATAAACATGACAAATACAAAATGGACAGTCGATCCTACTCACAGTGCTATTGAATTTTCCGTAAAACATATGATGATCGCTAAAGTAAAAGGAAGTTTTAATAAGTTTGAAGCAAGCATTCTAGCAAACCCATTGGATCTAACGACTGCAGAAATCGATTTTACCGTTGATGTGGCCAGTATCGACACACGCAATGCAGACCGGGATAATCACTTGCGTTCCGCTGACTTCTTTGATGTAGAAAACAATCCTACATTAACATTCAAATCAACAAAAATCGTGAAAACGAGTGAAGATGAATACGATGTAACCGGAAATGTGACTCTTAATGGAATCACACAAGAAGAAACTTTCAGCATCACCTTCGAAGGCCAAGGAAAAGATCCATGGGGAAATGAAAAAGCAGGATTTAGCGGCAAAGGGAAAGTCAAACGCAGTGATTATGGTCTAACCTATAACGCGGCATTAGAAACAGGCGGCGTACTGATCGGCGATCAAATCACGCTTACCATCGAAATCGAAGCAGCTAAAGAAGCTTAATGAAAAAAAAGCGAGCCTGCCTACAGTCTTTTTAGGTTTAGTATAATTCGAACATTGATTTCACTTCAGGCACTCGCTTTCCGCGGGCGGTCCGGGGGGAAAAATGAATATGGGCTATGGTTCTAATGAAAAGTCTGCAATTTCTCTAAATTTGGTAAAAACAACAGAAGGGGTTTAGGAAGGCCAATCAAAACCCCTTTTGTCTACAAACTGAAGAAGCAGCCATCCCTAGAGGGTGGCTGCTTCTTTCTGCATTTTCCGGATTTACGAATTTCTCGTTTTATATAGTAAATAAATGAAGTATGGTGCCCCGATGCTCGCTGTGAAGACACCAGCCGGTATTTCCAAAGGTGAGAATAAGGTCCGTCCAATCAAATCCGCCACCATAACCAGGATGCCCCCAAGCAAAGCTGAAGTGGGCAGTAACACACCAAAACTCGAACCAACCAGCCTTCTGGCCATGTGGGGTGCCATTAATCCCACAAATCCTATTCCGCCGGCAAAGGCCGTGGATCCACCAATCAAGGCCGTACTGATCATCAATAATGCAAACCGCTGTTTTTGGACATGGCCCCCAAGCCCCGTTGCAAGGTCATCGCCAAGCTCCTGTAAATTAATATTCCTGGCATACAGGAAGGCGATTAACAGGAATATAATCGTCCATGGTGCCAGTACAGCGATATTATTCCAGGTGGAGTTTGACACTGACCCCGTGATCCAAAGGTTGGCCTGGCTCGCTTGATAGACTGGGCCAAGAATCATCATCATCGTAGTGAGTGCCTTCATTAAAGCCATCACCCCGATCCCGATCAACACAAGCCTTATCGGGGGAACTCCATTTTTCCAGGCTAATGAATAAACAAGAAAGGCCACGACCGTCGCCCCAATGAATGCAGCTAACGGCAGCCAATTGATGCTCACCGTTAAAGAATGATTCTTATCGCTAAAAATGGCCAGGAATCCAACGACCGCTACAGTCGCTCCTCCTGTTATCCCCAAGATATCCGGGGAAGCAAGTGGATTTCGAATCATCCCTTGAAGGATCCCTCCAGCTACGGCAAGGCCCATCCCTACCAGCAAGGCAACAATTATTCTAGGCAGGCGGAAAGATTGAATGATAAGCCGATCGCTCTCCGTCCCCCCTCCGATAAAGACCTGGAGGACACTTAACGGATTTATATTCATTTCACCCACTCCAGTACTGATCACAAACACTAGTGAAGTGGCTAAAAATAATATGAAAATCACGATCATAGCTTTTTTATCCATCAAGAATGATATTTTTTCATTAAACAAACGAAAACTCTTATATGACTTCATCGACCGCTGAACCCCTTTCTAGCAATATAGATAAAGAATGGGGTCCCGATTATGGCTGTCATGACTCCAACCGGAACTTCTCGAGGCATCAGGATATACCTGGACATGACATCGGCCGCAATCAAAAGCACCGCCCCGAAAAGTCCAGAG
Source organism: Peribacillus simplex (assembly GCF_900156045.1). Classification (GTDB taxonomy): domain Bacteria; phylum Bacillota; class Bacilli; order Bacillales; family DSM-1321; genus Peribacillus; species Peribacillus simplex_D. Next base: position 272,601 of record NZ_FTMX01000003.1, read on the forward strand.
AAGGGAATCAACCAGCGATGATCGATGCCTACTATAGAACGGGTAAGATGCGGAACGACGATTCCTATAAAGCCAATCGGACCCGCAACCGCCACTGATCCGCCAGCGAGCAGTATGATTGCCAGTCCCAGGACCAGTTTAAGGAAAACTATATTCAGTCCAAGGCCTTTTGCAACATCTTCACCCATTGATAACACATTCATTTTACCGGACATGATCAAGGCAATGCCCCATCCTACGATAAGATAAGGCAGGACGGCAACTAAATTGTCCAGACTTCTACCGGAAACCGATCCGGCAAGCCAGAATAGGACTTGATCTAAAAGAGCCTCATTGGAAACAAGAAGACCTTGGGTAAGTGAAGCTACCATGGCCGTCATGGCCGCACCAGCCAATGTCAGCTTCATCGGTGTCAAGCCGCCGCGTCCCATGCTTCCAATCATATATATGCTTATCGCGGCTATGGCCGCCCCTATGAATGACAGCCATGTGAATACTTGAAGATTGCTTATCCCAAACACGGTGACCCCAGTGACAACCGCCAACCCCGCCCCGGCGTTGACCCCGAAGATATCTGGAGAGGCCAGTGGGTTTTTAGTTAGCGTTTGCATCAAAACCCCCGAGATGGCTAAACTTGCACCAATTGCCGAAGCAATCAGGGCACGCGGAAGTCTGACTGATTGAATGACGATGTGTTCATTCGTCCCATTGAAATGTGTAAAAGCATCGATCGCCATTTTCCATGTCGTATCTGTATAACCGTATACAATGCTTGAGCACAGTAAAAACAGCAGCAAAAGAATGGTAATGAACAGCCCCATCCATTTCTGCCATGTATATTTTAATAACATATCAAGTTACCTTTCCAATCACGTTTGTATAGTAATATTTTACTGGTGGTAACGGGATGATGTCAACGAATTTGAGAATCATTTTCATTTATATATTGACAGAAAAGTATATTCATTTTATGATGATGCTGTTAAGTGCGAATGATTATCATTTGCTGAAAAACTGGGAGGGATACATAGATGTTTAGATTTAAGTCATTATTAACGATTTTTACAATATTTGCAGTCTTTCTTCTAGCAGCTTGCGGGAATTCGGATGATAAAGCCGATGGAAATAAAGCTGAAGACAAGAAAGAGGAGAAAGGCTACACAATCGAGCATGCCATGGGCACTGCCGAGTTGAAAGAAACGCCTAAAAGAGTGGTCGTTCTGACAAATGAAGGTACTGAAGCATTGCTTGCTTTAGGAATTAAACCTGTCGGTGCCGTTCAATCATGGCTTGGTGACCCTTGGTACGACCATATTAAAGATGATATGGATGGGGTCGAAGTTGTTGGTGTTGAACATGAAGTTAACTTAGAAAAAATCGCATCACTGAAGCCTGACTTGATTATCGGAAGCAAGATACGCCAAGAGGCTGTTTATGATAAATTAAATGCGATCGCCCCTACCGTTTTCTCGGAAACATTAAGAGGAGATTGGAAAGAAAACTTTAAACTATATGCAAAAGCCTTGAACCTTGAAGAAAAAGGTAACGAAGTAATTGCAGAATTCGATAAAAACACAGAAGATCTTAAAGCTAAATTGGGTGATAAAGTAAATCAAGAAGTTTCCATTGTTCGTTTCATGGCTGGAACTACTCGTATTTATTACACAGATTCATTCTCTGGAGTGATTTTCGATCAATTAGGATTTAAACGTGCAGAACAACAGAAGGAACTATTCACTGCAGACAATAAATTAGGTAACCTTGCCATTGAGGTTGGGAAAGAAGTCATCCCTAAAATGGATGGAGATATTCTCTTCTACTTCACTTACGCTCCTGAAGGGGACAAACAGGCCCTAAGCACAGCAAAAGAATGGACTAATGATCCACTTTGGAAAAACCTTGATGCAGTCAAAAATGGAAATGCCCATGAGGTTAGCGACGCAACTTGGAATACAGCTGGCGGAGTAATAGCAGCTAATAAAATGCTGGACGATATAGAAAAGATCATGCTTGAAAAGTAATATTTTGAAAAAAGGCCTTTCTCGATCTATTCGAGAAAGGCCTTTTATTTTATATTAATGTATCATTAACCCACTTGTCCGCTTTCCTTTAATTGATCGTCTACGAACAAGATGCCCAATTCGTAATGCTCCCCGTCAAAAAGAGCTCTTTGCACAAAACGTATCTGTTCATTATTATCGATGACCTCAAGCTTGCAATGTGCCCGGTTTATTTGGAGCGCCCGGTATAACTCTTCTTCTTCCCTGACGACGACCCCATTTATTTTAGAAATGACCTCGCCTTTTTGCAGCCCCATTTTATCTGCCGGAGATTGAGGGATAACGCCCAAGATCTGGACACCCAGCTTACTTTTCGAAAAATAAAAAGGAAGCTTTTGATCCATTGCCTTTTGGGTATAGTGCAGGAATTCACGACCAAGGATTGCTAAAACAGCCGTTATGATTGCCAATGGAGGGTACCAGTATCCCACTGCCGCCAATAGCGTAATCACAATTCCCAATGCCCCTACCTTTTTGCCTTGCGCCCTAATGGCCAGTTCCGGAAGCGTCCCATGAACTTTTTGCTTAAAGCCGATTAACATGGGCAGTACGATCGGCGATAGGGACATGTCCCCGATTGAAAAAACCGGATACCAATCGAAAGGCACTGGAAGTTGTCCTCCAGGAATCATGACGAACATGGGAATCAGCCAAACTCGCTGTGAAACATACACACCTATCGGCTGCCCCCTCTTGGATACCTCCAACTGAGGAGAGACCTTTTCACTTCCATTGCCAGCAATCAAAAACCCTTCAACAATCAGTAATAACCCTATCAAAATAACAAGTGTCGGATATACGGACCGATCAAGCTGATTAAAGGCATCCTGAAATAAAGCCAGCTGGACATCACTATCATTTAAAAAGAAAAGGATGAAGAAGGTGAGTCCCACTGTATAAACGGGGGAAACAAACCTCTTTTTCATGGATAGCATGGACAAAACCGTAACCACTGCCATGATGAACAGAGCCGCCAAAGGAATGGCTAGTCCAGTAGCCAGCGTGAGGAAGGAAAGGATCAATCCCCATATCAATCCTTGAGGTAACATGGAACGCAGCTCCATGGAAAAACCGTAAATCTTCGTATTGAAATCATGGCGTTCCCGTTTAACGCGAAGATAGCCGATGAATAAACAATAGGCAATCGAAACATAAAGCAAAGGATGAAGGAAGAGTTTTCCTAATCCCATTAAGCATGCAATCAGCCAATCCGTTGTCAATTTCTTTCCACCATCCTCAAAAGTAATCAAAATTTTGTCAAATTTCGTTCTGGTCAGTTACCTCCTATTCTATCAAAAATGTAACCTTCATGCCTATTAAGATGCAGAAAAAGTAGCTTTATCTTAAGTCTCCCCTATACTGCCTTCATGTTCGCAGGCAAGGCTCGATCAAATGCAAAAGAGGCACCGCTCCAAGGGGAACGGTGCCAGCAATTTATTTCACTAAATAATTCAAAGCCGTACGTAACTGAATATCATTATCTTCATCCTGGATCTTATCCAGAATGGCGGATTCCAGATGTGCTGCGGTTTTAGCGTCCAGTTTACCCGTAACTTCCAGTCCGAATTGTTTTTGGAATGCCTTTACTGCAATTTCCGTACTCCAATCATAATATCCATCCTCACGACCCGGTTCAAACCCTAGTCCTTTCAGAATGCTTTGGGCATACTGGATTTGTTCATCATTCATATCCCGCTGCAACACCTTCTCGATGGCCAGCTGATGTGCATCAAAATACTCCGGTTGTTTCACTTTAATTGTCGGTTTGATCCCTTTTTTATGGATCCAGTTCCCTGAAGGTGTCAGCCACTTATATAACGTAAGTTTAATCTTACTGCCATCACCCATTGGTACAGCTTGCTGTACAGTGCCTTTCCCGAATGTCTTCTCACCGACCAATGGATAGCCTCCCGCCTCTTGCATCGCGCCAGCCAGGATTTCCGAGGCTGAGGCGCTGCCTTTATCCGTCAACACGGCAATGGGATAAGCTTTCGCTTTCTTAAGACTTGTAAAAAAGGATTGTGTTTCTCCCGTTCTTTCCGCAATTTGCAAATAGGGTTTGTCTTTTGTGATAAACTCACCAAGGATCGTTTCCACACTGGACAGAAGGCCGCCTGGATTGCCGCGTACATCTATGACCAAGCCCTGGATTCCCTTCTTTTCCATCTCCTTCAACTGCTTTTTGAAATCAGTCGCAGTATTTTCCGAGAATGTGGTCAACTCGATATAACCGATTTGTTCTCCGGTGACTTCCTTAATTGATGAAAATACGGTATCCAACGGAATTTCGGCACGCACCATATTGAATTCTAGAGGATTGTCCACCCCTGCCCGCTTTATTTCCATTTTGACGGGTGAACCTTTTTCGCCACGGATTTTCAGGCGTGTCTCATACAGATCCAAACCTTCGACACTCTCGCCATTCACCTTAAGGATTTGATCTTTCGGCTTTAATCCCGCTTTTTCGGCAGGTGAATCTTTGTAAGGAGAAACAATGATGACCTTACCATCTTCCATTCCGATTTCAGTCCCAATCCCTTCAAAGGAGGAGTCCAGGGTTTCATTGAATTGCTTAGCGGTCTCCTTGTCCATATATACGGAATAAGGATCCTTCAACGCTGACAGCATGCCTTGGATGGCCCCTTCGACCAGTTTGGAACCTTCAACCTGTTCTACATACTGGCTTACGATCAAACCGTAAGCTTGTTCAACTTTTGCCCATTCCTTATCCTTCGATATTGCTTGGCTTTCATCCTTTACTTCATTCTTGGCCGAGAAGCTTGTCCAATATATGCCCCCCACTGCTCCAATGGCTAATGACATGATGATTGCTAGAGGAAGTACCCATTTTTTGACCATATTTATCCCCATTTCTGACCTGGTATGTATTTCACTATATGAGGGGAGTGGAAATAATATGCTTATAGATAAAAGTGACACCACAAAAAAACAGACCAGGAATTTAATCCTGGTCTGTTTTCTCATTGATATATTGGGTATTAATTAGGTATATAGTTTAATGGATTAACAGCATTTGACTTGCTATAATTCCATGGGCCTTTATGTAGTTCAAAGTGTAAATGCTGACCGAAGGAATGTCCTGTGTTACCCATGATTCCAATTTGTTGACCTTTGGCAACTACAGCACCTTCGCTTGTTAATCTAGAGCTCATATGTGCATACACTGTAGTCCATTGCTGACCGCCGATTGAATGGGTAACGAAGACGACGTTACCGTATGAACTGGAGAAGTAAGAACGGCTTACGACCCCGTCTGCTGCCGCTACAATTGGAACCGTTCCGCTAGCAGCGATATCGATGCCGGCATGCTGTTTATTCCAGCGTTCACCCATTGTTGAAGATACATAACCCGCACTTGGTCTAGTGAATGTACCCGATGATACAGCTGGCGCTTGACTTACATTAGACGAAGATTGTGAAGGTGATGATGAGCTGTTGCTTTTTGAACTATATCCTGAAGAAGTGGATTGTTTTTTAGATTCGGATGCTTGTGATGCTTGAGAAGCTGCTTGTGCTGCCGCTTGCGCTGCTTCTTGCTCTGCACGTTTTTTCGCCTCGGCTGCCGCTTTTTTACGGGCTGCTTCCAATTCGGCAAGACGTTGATGCTCTAAGCTGATGGCAGATTTGATCGCTCTTTCTTGAGCGGCAAGATTCGCTTTCTCTTCCTCTAGACCCATCTTCTCGTCTTCATGCTTTTTAGTTTGTTGCTTTAATTTCTTAACCAAAGCATCCTTTTCTTGCTTCTGCTGTTTTTGCTGCTTTTGAATTTCCAATAGTTCAGCTTTTGCCACTTCTAAACTGGCTAGCTTCGTTTCTACAGCTTTTTGCTTTTCTTCCAGATCCTTTTTATCCAGCTCATGCTGCTTTAAAATATCGCGGTCGGCTTCAGCGATTGTCGCTACAGCTCCGACACGGTCAACTAAATCCCCAAAACTGGATGATCCGAATAATACTTCAAGGTAGTTCACGTCCCCGCCAGTCTCCTGGAAAGAAAGGGCCCTTTCCTTCAATACTTCATTACGTTTGGCGATCCGCTCTTTTAATACTTTAATCTCTTCTTTCAATGCCTCGATTTCTTTTTTCGTTTGTGTAATTTCAGCATTTTTGGCATCGATCTTTTTTGCGGACTCGGCAATTTTCGCTTCAAGGGCAGCGATTTGATCTTCTGCTGTCATTTGCTTATCCTGCAGGTTATCGATTTTCTTTTCCGTTTCGGAAATATTCGATTCTACACCAGAACGTTTTTCCTGGATGGATTCTTTCTGTTTCTCTAAATTCGAAATCGACTCAGCATAAACCGAAGGTGCCGCTAGAATGCTTCCCAACCCGATCATGATGGAGGCATTCATGGCAATGATATTTTTTTTCAACGTTTCATTTCCCCTTTCAACCCGTTACATCCTTGCCTTGTAACGTCTCTCTATTTATGTCTGGCTTCTTTTGGCTTTCGAGTAAAGATTCACTTTTATACTTTCAAGAACTTCCTGACGGACATCAAGCTGCCCCATATCCCGATAACGGCACCAATTACGATGAGGATGGCCGAAACTTGATAAATAAATGGATTTGCAGGCAGGAAATCTATGAATTTGAACGTGATTTGCGGTGCTGCATATTTATATAGATTGTAGTAGAGTACTGCTACCAGACCTATCGGAATGATGGAACCAAGGACTCCCAACCAGAGACCCTCCAAGAAGAATGGCCAACGGATGAACGTATTCGTCGCTCCTACCAACCTCATGATCTCAATCTCTTTTCTTCTGGCTACAATGGTAATTTTAATCGTATTCGAAATCAGGAACATTGCAGTAAATAGTAACCCTACAATAAGAACGATCCCTATGTTTCTAGCAATATTAACAAAGCTGAATAGTTTCTCGACGTAGCCTTGTCCATATTTAACACTTTGGATATACTCCAAACCTTCGATCTTTTTTGCCACCTTGATGACATCTTGCGGGGATTTCGTTTTGATAACATAAACGTCCCTTAATGGATTATCCTGTTCAAATGGTTTAAACGCATCACCATTATCTCCTAAATCATCTATTAAATTGGTAAGCTCTTCATCTTTTGGAGAGAAAATCACTGATTCTATGCCGTTCATCTCTGTAATTTGCTTACCAATTGCTTTTATATCGTCATCATTCGCCGCATTATCAATATGTGCCCGAACTTCGACATCTTTCTCCACATTTCCCGCGATATGATTTAAATTCATCATGAGCACTAAAAAGACGCCAACCAATGTTAGAGTGACCGTTACTGCACTGACTGAAGCAAACGTCATCCATCCATTACGGCCAATATTTTTAAAACTTTCACGGAAGTGACGGAGCAATGTTCTAAATTTCATATCCGTAATCACCTCGATGTTCATCGCGAACTATTTTTCCACTTTCAATGGCAATGACACGTCGTTTAATATTGTTGACGATGTCCCTATTATGAGTGGCCATGACAAGCGTAGTTCCGCGTTTATTAATTTCTTCAAATATGTTCATGATTTCCCATGATGTTTCGGGATCAAGATTACCTGTAGGCTCGTCGGCTATGACTACCTTAGGGTCATTGACGATCGAACGGGCTATTGCAACCCTTTGCTGCTCCCCACCGGATAACTCGGAAGGCAGCATCCTCGCTTTATGTTTAATGCCAACCAGATCGAGAACTTCCATGACTCTCTTTTTGATTTCTTCTGGTTCCTTTTCAATAACTTCCATAGCAAAAGCTACATTTTCATATGCAGTGAATGTTTGAAGGAGTTTAAAATCTTGGAATACCATACCGATATTACGGCGGAATAGGGGAACTTTCGAATTGCGGATACTTGGAAGGCTGAGGCCATTGACCAAGATATTACCGCTTGTAGGCTTTTCTTCCCTATACATCATTTTGATGAAGGTCGATTTTCCGGCACCGCTCGGACCCACTACATAAACGAACTCGCCTGCCTTTATTTTCACATTGATTCCATTAATGGCAATTACGCCATTTGGATATGTCTTTTTCACATCTATCATTTCTATCATTCTAAAACCACCTAATTTGCTTGGATTATCACTATGTACCAACAGCTTTTTCGACAATTTTCACTGAAATCTGACAAGAATCTCTCTTACTTGAGCACAGAAACATTATAACATCATATTTTGTCAAATTAAGCATAAATAATATTACAGTTTCATTTCAGTTAGACATATATCAACATCTATGTAATAATTCCAGGATTTGATTGCTTGATAAGGGATTAAATGTGAGTTGTTCCGAGGTTTTAAAGGAGTCTAAATGAAACGTCCTGCTGAAGCAGGACGTTTGTCGATCATTACTTATGTCCAGCAAGCCATTCTGCGACCATACTCGCTTCCTTGCCCTGGATTATACCTTTTGGCATTCCACCTTGGCCATTCGCAATGACTTTTTCGATGTCTTCTTTCGAAAGCTTAGAACCGACCTTCGTTAAATTCGGTCCCACGCCGCCTTCAAGATTCACCGCGTGACAGCTTGAACATTTGTTTTCATAAATTTTAGCGGCATCACCGGCACCTGCCGTAGTCGTTTCATTATTTTCACTTGCAGGCTCTTTATCTGCCGCATCATCGTTCCCACCGCATGCAGCCAAGGCCAAAGAAGTACCCAGAACTAAGGCTAACCATTTCACTTTCATTGAATTTACCCCCTCTGATTTATACCAGCACAAGAACATTATACCAATTTCAATCCAGTTTAAAACCCTCCCCAAGTACCTCCGATGCGTCCATTACAATTACAAACGCTTTAGGGTCAACGAGTTTCACCAATTGTTTCAATTTGGTGAATTCCGACTGGTCTATTACGCACATCAAAATCGGACGAGTAACATCCGTATAGCCGCCATACCCGGATATGCCTGTTACACCCCGGTCCAGCTCATGTATGATAGCATCCCTTACTTCCATTTCTTTATTCGTGATAATTAATGACATCTTCGACCGGTTCAATCCAATCTGGATGAGGTCAATCGTCTTGCTTGTCACATATAGCCCTATTAATGCATAAAGCCCTTTTTCAATATCAAAAACGATGGCAGCACTTAAAACGATGATTCCATCAATGACAGCCACACATGTCCCCAATGACAGATGGGTATACTTATGGAAAATCTGTGCCGCCAAATCGGTCCCCCCTGTGGAGCCCTTCCCGCGAAAGACGATCCCCAGCCCAAGTCCGACCATCATCCCCCCGCAAATCGAACCAAGCAATGCATCGTTCGTCCATGCATCCCAATCCTTTGTCAGAAATACCACTAAAGGCAAAAACAAGGTTCCAATCAGGCTCTTGGCTCCGAAATGTCTTCCAAGGATAATAAGCCCCGCAATGAACAAAGGGATATTAAAACCCCAAAGTACATAAGCCGGCTCCCAACCGAGAGTTGAATCGAGAATCGTGCTAATCCCGCTGACCCCTCCGGATGCAACCTGGTTAGGCAGTAAGAAAACATTAAAACCAATGGCAATTATGGCCGAACCGACAATCACCAATCCATACTCCATTAACTTTTGAATTAAAGGGTGCTTCTGCTCCCGGTACCTTTTCTTCATTTTGCGTATGTCTCCTCGAACCATCATTATTATCTAGTATTGGCCGAACGAGGTAGAGCATCCCTTTTCCATCCTGTAAATGTCAGCCAGGAAATCATAAAAAAAGCCGGACCGGGGAAACCGGTCCGACTGGCTGATCTTATAATTTTGAACGCAAGTACGCATCAATGAACATATCGATATCCCCATCCATGACTGCTCCCAAGTTTCCCGTCTCCGCACTAGTACGGTGATCCTTAACCATGGAATACGGGTGGAATACATAAGAACGAATTTGGCTGCCCCAGCCAATTTCCTTTTGCTCACCACGGATTTCATCCAATTCCGCTTGTTGTTGTTCAATTTCACGTTGATACAATTTTGCTTTCAGCATATTCATGGCCTGGGCCTTGTTTTTGATTTGAGATCTCTCGTTTTGGCATGTTACCACGGTGTTCGTAGGTATATGGGTGATCCGGACTGCGGAGTCCGTTGTATTGATATGCTGACCACCTGCACCACTTGCCCGGTACGTATCGATTTTCAAATCTTCAGTCCGTACTTCTATATTGATCGTCTCATCGAATTCCGGCATGACTTCACATGAAACGAATGAAGTATGGCGTCTCCCTGAGGAATCGAAAGGAGAAATCCGGACAAGACGGTGTACCCCTTTTTCCGCTTTCAAATAACCATAGGCGTTATGTCCTTTGAAAATTAAAGTGACACTCTTGATTCCAGCTTCATCACCTGGAAGGTAATCAAGGGTTTCCACTTTGAAGCCTCTTTTTTCACCCCATCTTGTATACATACGAAGCAGCATGGAACCCCAATCCTGGGACTCCGTTCCGCCTGCACCAGGATGCAGTTCGAGAATGGCATTTTTCGAATCATATTCTTCACTTAGTAAAAGTTGAAGTTCAAAGTCATTCATCTTTTGTGAAAGAATCGTGATTTCTTCTTCCAGCTCAGCCAAAAGTTCTTGATCATTCTCCTCTTTCACTAATTCATATGTCAAATCCAGATTTTCATATGATTCATTCAGTTCGGACAATTGAGTGACTTGCTCTTTCAATGCATTCGTTTCATTGATGACAATTTGTGCTTTTTGCTGATCATTCCAAAAATCGGGATGTGTCATCTCATTTTCAAGCTGTGCGATTCGTGCCTCTTTTTCATCTAAGTCAAAGAGACCCCCTAAAGTCCGTTAATCGTTGCGCTGTCCGTTCAAGTTCATTTCTTATTTCTGCTAATTCCATTTCTCTTCACCTCATTAAGTATGTTAAAAAAAATCCCTGAAGAGGGATTCGTTTCATTACAAATAAACCTCTTAAAACTATATGCAAATATATGGCTTTATGCAAACTAAACATGAAAAGAGGCGGCAAGCCTTACACTTAACCGTCCCATATTCATTATACACCTAACTTTAGCCTAAATTGCCATGGCAATTCTTATATTTTTTACCGCTGCCGCATGGGCATAACGCGTTTCGGCCAACGTCTTCCTTTTTACGGGCAGGGGCCTTTTTCACTTTTCCCCCGTCTTCTTCCTTCGGATTGACCGCTTGACCTTTAATGACTTCCTTACGCTCCAAATTGTTGCGGATTTCTGCCTTCATGATGTATTTGGCGACTTCATCTTCCATTGAAGCAATCATGGCTTCAAACATTGCGAAACCTTCAGATTGATATTCACGTAACGGATCGATCTGGCCATAAGCACGAAGGTGGATCCCTTGGCGCAATTGCTCCATCGCATCAATATGGTCCATCCACTTACTATCGACTGCACGAAGAACGATTACTTTTTCGAATTCACGCATTTGTTCTTCAGATAGCTCTTCTTCTTTTTGGTCATAGCTTTCTTTTACTTTTGCTAAAATGAACTCAACTAACTCCGATTCATTTTTTCCTTCCAATTCAGCTACAGTGATTGAACCTTCATTAAATAGGTTACCATTCAGGTAATCCACAAGGCCTTGTAAATTCCAGCCTTCCTCATCACCCATCGGTGCAAACGCGACAACATTTCGCTCGATGGATGCCGTAATCATCGTTTCGACAATCTCACGTAAGTTTTCACTTTCCATGACATCGAAACGCTGTTTATATATAATTTCCCGTTGTTGACGGAGAACATCATCATACTGCAGTAATTGCTTACGTGAATCGAAGTTATTGCCCTCGACCCGTTTCTGTGCAGATTCAACGGCCCTTGTCACCATTTTACTCTGAATTGGCTGGGAATCATCCATACCAAGGCGTGCCATCATGTTTTTCATGTTATCCGAACCGAAGCGGCGCATCAATTCATCTTCCATTGATAAATAGAATTGAGTGACCCCCGGGTCTCCCTGACGGCCTGACCGACCACGCAGCTGGTTATCTATACGCCTGCTTTCATGACGTTCCGTGCCGATGACGGCAAGGCCTCCAAGCTCCTTGACACCTTCACCAAGCTTGATATCCGTACCGCGCCCTGCCATGTTCGTAGCAATCGTAACTGAGCCCTGATTACCTGCATTCGCAATGATTTCCGCTTCACGCTCATGGTTCTTGGCATTCAAAACATCGTGAGGGATTCCTTTTTTGGATAAATAGGCGGAAATGACTTCAGATGTTTCGATGGCAACCGTACCGACAAGCACTGGCTGACCCTTTTGATGACGCTCGGCGATATCTTCCACAACAGCCTTGAATTTCCCATCAGTCGTCGCGTATATAAGATCTGCCCTGTCATCCCTGATGATATTCCTGTTTGTCGGGATCGCAATGACATTCATATTATAAATATTGCGGAATTCCTCTTCTTCCGTTTTGGCTGTACCGGTCATACCTGAAAGTTTTTCATACATCCTGAAATAGTTCTGGAATGTAATCGTCGCAAGAGTCATGCTTTCATTTTGAATTTCAAGTCCTTCTTTCGCTTCGATCGCCTGGTGGAGACCTTCACTGTAACGGCGGCCTTTCATCAAACGGCCAGTGAATTGGTCAACGATGACTATCTCGCCTTCCTGGACCACATAATCCACATCCAAATGCATGGAAACATGCGCCTTTAACGCCTGATTTATATGATGATTCAAAGTAACGTGATTAATATCGAACAAATTATCGATATTAAACGCTTTTTCAGCCCGATTCATCCCATCTTCCGTCAGCTGTACACCTTTTGTCTTTTCATCATATGTGTAGTCCGTTTCTTTTTTTAAGGTTCTCACAAACGCATTGGCCTGGATATAAAGCTGAGCCGATTTTTGTGCGGAACCGGAAATGATCAATGGCGTTCTCGCCTCATCGATCAAAATCGAATCGACCTCATCAATGACAGCAAAGTGCAGCGGGCGCTGTACCATCTGTTCTTTATATAACACCATATTGTCACGAAGATAATCAAAACCTAACTCATTATTCGTACTGTACGTAATATCCGCATTGTACGCCGCCTGCTTTTCTTCTTTAGAATGACTGTTCAAATTCAATCCGACGGTCAAACCAAGGAAATCATACAATACACCCATCTCGGTGGCATCACGGTGTGCCAAGTATTCATTGACAGTAACGACATGTACACCTTTACCGGTAAGCGCGTTTAAATAAACAGGCATGGTCGATGTTAAGGTTTTACCTTCCCCTGTTTTCATTTCGGAGATATTTCCATCATGAAGGGATGCCCCACCCATGATTTGAACACGGTAAGGATATAAGCCCAGAGCACGCTTTGCACCTTCACGCGCAACCGCAAAAGCCTCGACAAGCAAATCATCAACGGTTTCCCCATTTTGATAACGCTCTTTAAACTCATCCGTTTTGGCACGCAACTGTTCATCCGATAGTGCAGCCGTCCCATCAGCCAGTGCTTCGACCTGATCGGCGATTTTTTCTAAACGTTTGATTTCTCGCTTATTCGGATCAAAAACTTTATTTAATATATTAAGCATTCAATAACGCTCCTCTATTATGGTAATGATCGTTCAATGACTAAATTCATATAAGTAAGAAGAAACACATCTTCTATTATTACTAATGCACGCTTAATTTTACCACTTCTATTCTAGAGGTACAACTTCATGTCACTTGCCTGGTATAGACCTGAATTCAATTCTTGAGAAAAACAATGGATAAATGAGGAGCAAAACTGTTAAAATAGAAGGAAGTATATAAAATATGTTGCAAACTCCCCACTATTCCATGTGTAAATGAGAATTATCCATAACCTTCCATCACTAGATGCTGTGTCCTCTCTAGCGATAGCATGTCAAGGTAATCCAACCTTACAGGCGTCATGTTTTGAATGATAAGGTGGGCTATTGAAACTTAATAGCGGAAGATAAATAGAACATGTTTCGAGGTGGTATTGATGATTGGTGAACGTGTAAAAAAACTGCGAGAAGAAAAGAAAATGTCGATGACTGAACTTGCCGATAAAGCGGGTGTGGCAAAGTCTTATTTAAGTTCGCTCGAGCGGAACTTACAAACGAATCCTTCTATTCAATTTCTTGAAAAAATCTCCGCCGTACTTAACATTCCTGTCGATGCCCTGCTTTATGATGCACCAAATAAGGAAACTTTGGACAATGACTGGATGAAAATCGTTGAGGAAGCCATGAATTCAGGTGTTTCAAAACAACAATTCAGGGAATTCATCGAGTTTAATAAATGGAGAAAAGATAAAGAAGAGTAGAGTGGTAGTGCACTAGTTTACCTACATAATCCAAGTTTGAATAAACTAGACTCGCCAGAACCTCAAGGAGAAATAAACCCTATAAACAGCTAATGAATCGAACCACTGTTTATAGGGATGTTCTCGATCTTGTTCGGAACCTATTTTCCATCGTTCTCCTCAAATGTTACCTCAAGGCTTTCCCTTTTCAAAAAAGCACTGATTTCCTCTTTTTTGAAACCCAAGCTCCTTGCTTCTGAAATCAATTTCACCCATTCTTGATCCATTGCCACATTAGCCACCTCTTCTACCTCCTAAAATACTCTTGTATTTCAGGCAGACCAGCCATCATAGTCATAAGGACCTTAGACCTGTGCCTTTGCGCCCCAATCTTTCAATAAGTTTGCCTTTGTCGTGGTATTTATTACCAAATACAGCGCTTATAATCATATTATAATGGATATACACTCCATATATTGCTATTTTATGTCGGTAATCCACATAAAAGCAAAAACTTTTATCCGACAAAATATTACAATATTAAGAAAATTCATGGTGCAGGTAAATTATCTTGGACTAAATCAATTTCGTTTCTTTGTATAATAGTGAATATTGCTCTTCTTAATAGTTGGTTGGGGTATATTGATTCTCTCAATTATAAGTGCATCGAAGGCTTTTTACGCAGTTAAATCCTCATCGCAGGTCGGGCAAAGCCAATTTCCATATTCCGCACTGCTAAAAGATGCCCTATGGCATGTATGGCAATTCTTTTGATACAAGTTATCCAACCCCTCTGCACCTTGATCAAATTGTTTTTTTATAAAATACTATACGTTCTTTTTAAAGAACCAACAATTCGAGTATAGTGCAAAAGATAGAGGTGATTAAATAGGTAAAACTGACTATTTATCTTAATAAAGAACGATTTTTGTTCCTCGGAATAATCTTTTGGTTTTTTAGAGAACAAAATTTTCTTAGTAAATCCAAAAGTAAACGAATCCTATCAAAAAAGCACAACCCAGAGGCTGGGTTGTGCTTTTGATCTTAGATTAATAGTTAACTAGGTTCAATCAACCCATAGCGTCCATCTTTTCGGCGGTACACTACGTTCGTTGTATTCGTATCCGCATTCGTGTAAACGAAGAAACTGTGACCAAGCATATTCATTTGTAAAATAGCCTCTTCACTGTCCATCGGCTTTAAATCAAAGCGCTTATTGCGGACCACTTCAATATCATTATCTTCTTCGAATTCATCCACCACTTCGTCAACATCCGTATTGAAGGCGAATGCATCGGGTGTAGTAGATAGATTGTTCCGGAACTTACGATTGACCTTCGTTTTATGTTTACGAATTTGGCGTTCAAGCTTATCATTGATCAAGTCAATGGCAGCATACATATCCGCATTTTCCTCTTCAGCGCGAAGAACCAAATTCTGCATGGGAATCGTCACTTCGACCTTAGATGTATTATTGTTCACTTTTAAATTCACTAACACATTTGCATCTGGTGTATTGTTAAAATATCTTTCTAACTTGCCAATTTTCTTTTCGACGTATTCTCGAATTGCTGGAGTTACCTCAATGTTTTCACCGCGTACGTTGTAATTCATAAAGTGAGTCCTCCTTAAATTAAGACTATACAGTTAGATTCTACAATACCCCTCCGGTTCCCTTTAGAAACACATCATGAAATATGTCGAAATAATAAAACAATTGTCGGAAGGTTTGGAAAGGGTTGATGTCTGCCCTAGCTTCATTATATCAAATGCTATGCTATAAAGAAAAAATTAAGCCTATATTATTTACAGAAAATTTAAAAATATTTAACATAAAAACCGTTTGGAATCCAAACGGCAGGATAATCAATTTCTTTTATCATAAAACATGCCATCCACTGATAGACTTTCATACGGGTTCGTGTATTTACTGGATGATCGTTTCTTCTTATTTATTTCAAGGATATCCCGCTGTATCTCCTGCTTTTGGAGCTTCAGCAAGTGATCGACCTGCTGGTTGAGCGACATGACTGCATGTCCCAATTGTTGCTCTTCACCAGTAAACGGCGGTTTGATTTGGGAAAGAAGCCCATCCCGCCGATCAATCAGCTTTGTAACCCTTTCTATTTTATCATCACGCTCTGTAATCGTGCGATCTTTCAGAACGGCAAGCAATTCAGCAGTCAAATCATGAAAGGCTCTAATCACCATTACACTTGACCGCTTTGGGTAAATTGTTTTTTTCGATTGATCTGGATTACTTCCTTCCAAGTATTCCTGAACTCAGTAACAAGTCCCTCCACTTCTTCCAAGGCAGCAACATCATTTTTCATATTCGCTTCGATCAGACGCCGGTTCATGAAATCATACAGACTCATCATATCTTTGGATACATCCGCATCCATATTCAGCGTCACCATCAATTCGCGGATAATGTTTTGCGCCTTGATGATGTTCGTATTCTTCACTTCGATATTTCCTGCTTCAATGGCCTTCTTCCCAAGCATGATGAACTTCAAACAGCCATTATAAAGCATTAATGTAAGCTCTCCCGGGGATGCTGTATTGACCGAATTTTGCTGGTACGATTGATATGGATTATTTGTCGCCATACTTAACTTCCTTTCCGACTTACCTTAACTAAAATAAGAAGCTAACGATGCACTTTGGCTGTTTGCCTTTTGAATCGCTTTTTCCATCGCCGTGAACTGGTTGTAGTAACGCGATTCCAATTTCGTTAACTTTGCTTCAAATGTTGAAATCTTCTTATCCAGCCCATCAACCAATTTTCCGATTGTAAAATTGTTATTAACATAGCCGGCCTTTCCGGCTTTTTCAGTAATCACCTTCATCGAGGATTCTATATCATCCCTTAACCGGCGCGCGAGGCCTTTGTCGCTCTTTTCCGAACCATTGGCCATGAACATATCATAAATCGCATTGGGATCCTCACTAATGGCCGCCCGGAGCTTGTCCTCATCAATCGTTAATTTACCGCCCTCCAAATAATTCTTGGTCGTGGTGATCCCCAAACTGCTGAGATTGTTTTTTCCCGTGATTCCATCCACCGAGGTGTATAGGGATGACCTCATCGTGGTCAGGAGACTTTTTAATGTCGAATCGCTTTTTAACGTTCCGCTCTTCGCTTTTTCTTCCCACAGCTTCACTTCATCCTCTGTCATTGCCTTCTTTTGCTCCGAGGTAAGCGGCGTAAAGGAGCGATATTTCGCTTCACCCGTTTTATCTTGAACCTTTTTAATGACTCCATTGTATTTATTCACAAACTGTGTGATTGTATCCAGGATGGCATCCACATCAGCTGTTGATGAGAATGTGACTGTATCGGTCGTTTTTTGCTTTACCGTTATTTCCGCTCCATTAATCTGAAACGTATTCGAAGGCCGGGAAATTTCCAGTCCATTATAAACAATCGACGCATTTTCCCCTTTTGAGCCGCCAGTCCCTTCATTGTTACTGCCCATTTTTAACGTATCGAAAAAATCTCCGGTGCCTCCCAATTCAATTTCAGGCCGATCTTTTACATCACCGGTATTTTTAGCAGTGATGGAAAACTGCTGGGACGTTTCATCGAAAAATAGAGTCACTCCCGAGTTAGCGTTAATTTTATTAATGACACTCTCTAACGTATCGTCCGCATTAAGGGTAAGCGTATACGGTTTTTCCACTATCACTCCATCTTTTACTTCCGTATCAAAACCGCCATCTTTATTGATGGCGAGTATCGTAATATCTTGTGGTGTCGTGAAACCCAATTCCGATAGTTTCTTTTTGGGGTCGGTAACAGCTGATTTATCCGTACTTGTCATGGTTGCTGCTTTGGCAAGTCCATTCACTTGTACATTCCCGGAAAAATCACTGGTCGAATTCACATTTCTCACTGATACAGCATCTGGATTCGATACCGAAACCTTCTTTTTAATAAAGGAAGACTGCTTCCCGATTCCATCACGAATGAGCGTATCCAATTCTGATAAGGCTGTATTGATAGAGCGGTAATCATCCCGCTGCCACTCGGAATACTGCTTTTTCTGTGTTAATTTATCCAATGGCACCCGTTCTGCCTGCATCATGCTCTTAACTAGTTCATCAATGTCCATCCCGCTTGCTAAACCACTGATTCGTACCAAAATTGATCACCCGCTTATATTTTTTCATCCACCATTATGCCGACAAATTCCGTCATTGCCGCATAAAAATCCAATAACTTCTTCGGAGGTATTTCCCTGATCGTCTCATCCGTCACGTCATCGACTACCTTGACATAGTACTCATTCAGCTCCTCATGATACTCAAAACGAACGGCCGTATGTGCCGGGTTCAGGAAGGTGTTCAAACTATCCACCATTTCCTGCACCTTTTCCTTTGTAGGCTCATCAGTAGATTCCACACTTTGCTCCGAATAGGCAAGCGTATTCATTTCCCGCTGATAATATGAACTGATTCCTTCCGAGATTGCTGTTCTAAGTTGTGAGGAAAGAATATTCGTGGACAAACTCTCCAGCATCTAAATAGCCCCCAATATGATGTCTTTACTTTTTATATCGGTTCTTACAGTATTATATTTAGTCACTCTTAGATTTTGGTTGCACCTGCAGACATTCATTAAAGATCCTTGGCTATAAAAGAGATTCTACTAAAAAAACTCCAGAAAAATATCTAGGCTTTTAAATTTTGGCCGTTGATTTCCACTCCAGGCACTCGCTTTCCGCGGGCGGTCCGGGAGCCTCCTCGGCGCCTTTGCGCCTGTGGGGTCTCCCTTGGACTCGTATTCCCGCAGGAGTCTCGTACCTTCCGTTCTAATTAGATCTCCATGAAATATAAGGTGGAATCCCTATTGCCCATACGTATTGAGGGTTTATACTGTGACCGTTGACTTCCACTCCAGGCACTCGCTTTCCGCGGGCGGTCCGGGGAGCCTCCTCGGCGCTTTGCGCCTGCGGGGTCTCCCTTGGACTCGCATTCCCGCAGGAGTCTCGTACCTTCCGTTCCAATCAACTTTGTTTTAACAGTTAGATTGCTCCTTTTACCTAAGTCTTTTTTATAATAGAAGGATTAAAACTGAGGTGATAATCGCTTCTCTACTTTTTGAAAAAATTATGACTGACTATTTAATTTTAGGACTTCTCTTTTTATTCATCTATTAGGATTGTAGCCATAAGATTCCTTGGTGACGTAACGAATGACCCCCTACTTTTTAAGGGGCAGTAATCTCTTTTTTTATACATGTAGTGTTCCTTGCAACCTACAATCAGTACAAACAAAAGAGCCTAACACAAAGTGTCAGACCCTTTATTGTTAGGCTAACGATTCAATTAACGAAGTAACTGAAGAACGCCCTGCGGTTGCTGATTTGCTTGAGCTAACATTGCTTGAGATGCTTGCGCCAAGATAGAATTTTTAGTTTGCTCCATCATAGTTTTAGCCATATCTGTATCACGGACACGCGATTCAGCAGCAGTCAGGTTTTCAGAAGAAGTTCCTAAGTTGTTGATCGTATGCTCTAAACGGTTTTGGTTAGCACCTAGTTTAGAACGTTCAGCTGATACTGTATCGATCGCTGTTTGGATTTTTGTGATAGCTGCTGATGCGTTTTTAGCATTAGAAACATCCAGGCCGGATTCAACACCTTTAGAATCTGTACCATTGCTTACATTTGTACCAGCTGTGAAGCCTGTACCTGTACCAGTCAATCCAAGAGCACTTGCACGCATGTCACCAATTTCAAGTGTCAGGCTTTGGTTTTCGTTAGCACCGATTTGGAATTGCAGACCTGCGCCAGCTTCTACAGCTTCTTTGGCCTCAACAGCTTCTTTTCCTGCTGTATCTTCTGTGAATGTTGCACCTGATGGGCCTGTAGAAGATTCTTGACCTGTTTTTTGAGTTAAAACAAACTTACCTGAATCTTCGGTTGCGGTATACTTAGCGGACAAAGTAGCATCTGCATTCACTAAAGCAGCTAATTCAGCAGCATCACTAAACTCCCCTGCACCTGGTGTACCGTTATAAGTAAATGTTGTTCCATCAATCTCAATATCGCTTGTACCCGGTGTAAGGGAATATACACCAGCAACTGCTGCTTCTGCTTCCACTGCTGCTTGAGCTTCTGTTGCTGAATCCTTAGAACCATTCAATAATTTTTGTGTATTGAATTCAGTCGTGTTACCGATACGGTTGATTTCAGATGTTAATGAATCCATTTCCTTTTGGATTTCTCCACGGTCACTAGTTGTATTAGTATCCGTTGATGCTTGTGTAGCAAGTTCACGCATACGTTGAAGGATGTCAGTCGTTTCGTTCAATGCACCTTCAGCCGTTTGGATCAATGAGATGGCATCTTGTGAGTTACGGGAAGCTTGGTCCAAGCCGCGGATTTGCCCACGCATTTTTTCAGAGATTGCAAGACCGGCTGCGTCGTCGCCTGCACGGTTGATGCGCATGCCTGATGCTAGTTTCTCCATTGATTTGGATTGCGCATTCGTTGCACTTGATAATTGACGGTGCGTGTTTAGAGCTGAGATATTGTGATTGATAATCATTTATGTTTCCTCCTTGAGTCTTAAGTCCCCACGTCCATGTGGTTGTTTACGATGGGCAGTGAATAAGTCGGCCGCCTATTTCACTGCCATCGTTGTATAGTTAATATCGACCTGCTTGGAAACATATTTAGCGGATTTCACGATTTTTTCTTGAAATACTCATTTATATTTTCCAGAAAATTGGTTTCTGTTTTTGAGGCTTTTTTATTTTCCTGCTGGATGGACAGGTAGATTTCCTTCCTATGGATATCGACGTTTTTAGGGGCATTAATCCCCAATTTGATCTGTTCCCCCTCGACGGACAGGATCGTAATTTCGATATCATCGCCAATCATGATCGCTTCATTTGGTTTTCTGGTCAATACGAGCATCATTTCCCCCCCTGTTCTTCTGGAAGTTCAAACAGTCTGTGCTTTGTACGGTATTCACTAGCATTCATGATAAATTGCTTACCGACTTTTTTGGGGCCGTTCATGATGATGGGAGCCTGGAGATTGGCCGTCGTTTCATTGAAAGGATCCTGGATCGTTAAGATGACCAAAGTGATGACTTCCAGTTCCGTTTCAATTTGTAAAGAAGATAACACTTCATCCGTTAGCTTCACTTCGTAATCATGAAACACTTCGAAAGGATCCGTCACAATGAAGGCAAGCTCTTTTGTTTCTGTCGATTGCAGGACGAAAAATGGCGTGTCATCCAAAGCTAGCAAGCAAAACTGTTTTTCTTCTGAAAATCCTGGTATCCCGCTTTCAAATATATAAATCTCTTTCTCTGCCAATTCGAGTTCACCATGAAATTTTGTTTGTATGATCATCTATGTTTTCACTGCCCTATCCCATCTGGAAATAAATCGATGAAATCTATATCCAGCGCATTTTTTTGTAGAATTTCGAGATCCACAATTCCTGGTGTGTATGTATGGTCCGCCCCATTGATTTGAGCATCAATGATCGGTTTTTGTACGGTTGCTTCAATCTCCACTCGTGCTGGCTCGTAATCCAGCTTCACGCTGAAATGAGAGGGAATCCAGCCGAGATTGAATTGCTTATCAGGCCCTTTGCTGTTTTGCCTGGCCTGTTCAGCGAGTGGATTACCGCCTTTTTCAATATGCCTAAGCTCCGTTCCCTGCTGGGCACGTCTTGCCATACCCGCCAGCCAATCTTGATATCCCTGCTTCGCAAATTCATCGACTCTTCTTGAGAGGCTTTTCAAATCCATGTCTTCCCTTGCTTGTGACTGATCGATCGTCAGCTTGCCTGGGGTCGTTTGAATTTCCAGTATGGCTTGCGGCTGTTCGATGGATTGGACCGCCGCCTTCTGTACGATTTGCTGTACAGGCTGCTCTAGATTCAATCCAATCTTCATCGGGGTGGATTGCAATCTGATTTGTGGAATCTGCATCATCAACACTCCTTATAGAAAAAAGCTATCCATTTAAGAATAGCTTAGCGAAGAAAATCCAATAAACTCGGTTGCATGATTTTTGCTCCGATACTTAATGCTGCACTATGGACACTTTCCTGGGTCGTCAAATCCATGATCGCCTTTTCGATATCGACATCCTCATTTTTCGAAAGGATTTCAGTGGCAAAAACCTCCTGCTGCTTGAGACGGTCCGCCATCAGCTCCATCCGATTCTGTCTTGCGCCAACCTGTGCCTGCATGCCTAAGAAAGTATTTATCGTTGCGTCAAGCCCTTCAAGCGTCCCGCTCACATCCCCGCCGTTTTCGAGTGCATCGATCGTCTGGTCGATGCTTCCGCCGGCAGCGAGTGCCTCACCAAAAATCTTGGAACCGTCCGTATTGATTTTGAGGGAAATCCCGGAAAACACTTCAAGGTTTATGTCCCCTGTGCCATACACCGTATTTCCATTTGCATCTTTAACGGACGATGGCCTCACATTCGTATCCTGGCCGTTGAAAATATACTTCCCGCCTATTTGTGTGTCACCGAGAGTTACGAGATGTTCTTTTAATTGTTTAATTTCTTCAGTAATGGTTTTAAGTTGTTCCCCTTCATACGTGCCATTACTGCCTTGAACTGTTAATTCACGAATCCGCTGCATGGCGGAAACCGCTTCCGTAATGGCATCATCCGTGCTGTCGATCCAATTGGCCGCCTCGGCAATGTTACTTTGATACTGCCCTATTTGATTGAGGTTTGTCCGGTACCCCATCCCCATCATGGCCGCAACAGGGTTATCGGATGGTTTGGAGAATTTCTTTTGAGAGGAAACCTGCTCTTGCAGCTTGGACATCTTTTCGTAACTGCTGCTTAAATTGCTCAACATATTATTGGTTAGCATCGATTGCGTTACCCGCATGTTCGTCCCCTCCTATTATCGGCCTGCCGTACCCATTCCGTTTATGATTTTATCGAGCATTTCATCCATCATCGTCATCATTCTTGCAGATGCGTTGTATGCCTGCTGGAATTTGATCATGTCCGTCATTTCTTCATCAAGGGATACGGAACTGACGGACTCCCTATTTTGATTGACCGATGCAGCAAGCACGACAGAATTGGAAAGGTTCTTTTGGGCGCTTTGGGAATCCACGCCAAGCTTTCCGATGATACCGGAATAATAGGTGTCGAAGCTTCCCGTCAATTCGTCAGAGTTTTGGTCTTTAGTCGAGTACTCACTGAACTCCTTCTTTTTAAGGTCAGCCAGGAGTTTGGCATTTTCATTATCACCGGATGCCCCTCCGCTTTTTCCGCCTGCGGCTATTTTTGTTGGATCCTTAACGATTTCACCATTCACCTTGATGCTTTGGGCGGCACTCTTACCAGGTTCAAGTTCAAAGAAGTTCAATGTTGAAGTGTTGTCATTACCTAAGGCATACCCTTGTTTATGGATGGCATTGAACTCATTCACAAAAGCCGTCGTCATATTATCGAGCTTTTTCAGCATATCAGGATAAGCGCCGCCGATCGTGCCATCAGCCTTCTTATAGCCGAAGCTTTTGATCAAACCGGATAGTTCTCCAGAGAATTTGTAATCCGTCAATGTTTTCGAACCAAACTTCAATCCGTCTACCATACCTGTCTTTTTATCATGGCTAACTACAACTTTTGAAGTTCCCACCATCCCGCTTTGGTTAACACTGACAAGATTGATGGGCGGCACAAAAGACGAACCGTCTTCTTGCATCAATTCGATGTTGTATAGCCCTGTAGCCACATCGCTGGCCCTGCCGTAATCCGTCGGAATGACGTTATTCACTTTAATGCTGACAAGCTGCGAGAGATTGTCCACGAGTACATCCCGTTTATCATAAAGGTCATTGGGGATATAACCATGCGGCTCCACTTTACTGATCTGTTGGTTAAGCTGATCAATACTGCTGATGAGCGTATTGATTTCGTTCGCTTTGACGTTTATCTGATTGCCGATATCCGTTTGAACATTCGTTAGCGAGTTATAGTAGTAGTTCAGGGTATCCGCGACCATGACCCCCGCCGAGGCAACGACTTCACGGGCCCCGGAGTTTTCCGTATGGGCCGTCAGCCCCTGCAGCGAATTCCAGAACTTCTCCATCGTGGCTGCTAATCCGCTGTCGGTCGGTTCGTTCATGACCCCTTCCATTTTCGTCAGGGATTCGCTCATGGCCCCGTAATAACCGATTTTATTACTTTGTGTCCTGTATTGTACATCCAGAAAACTGTCGCGGATCCGCTGAACCGTTTCAGCTGCCACCCCTGTCCCGATATGGCCGGCAACACGCGGGCTGTTCAAACCGACAGTAGGAAAGCCCGACGTCTGGACCATGTTGACCCGCTGCCTTGAATATCCTAATGTATTGGCATTGGCCACATTATTTCCTGTTGTATACAAGGCTCCTTGAGAGGTGGATAATCCGCGCTTGGCAGTCTCAAGACCCATAAAGGTTGAAATCATTTGCTCG
This sequence comes from Peribacillus simplex, assembly GCF_900156045.1. Classification (GTDB taxonomy): domain Bacteria; phylum Bacillota; class Bacilli; order Bacillales; family DSM-1321; genus Peribacillus; species Peribacillus simplex_D. The sequence goes on from NZ_FTMX01000003.1 coordinate 297,372, forward strand.
CCCCTCCATCTTTTTCTGCTTCTTATGCTTTGGAATCAAACATTCCCATGCCGATTTTCGCCGCTTTCCTAACCGAATCCCCGTAATTCAAATTCTGGTTCCGCGGTCTCAGAATATCCAAAGATACATTGATGAATTGAAGGGACTGATAGATCAATTGCTGATTTAAACCGTTCCTCTCCTTCAGCTTTGCCACTTCATCAATCAATTCCGCTTTTAGCATTGCAAGGACTTCCGTATCTTCAGGTCCTGTCAGTTCCGTCACGGTATGGATGGAGGCAGGCTGTCCCGCCATTCCATTGGCTACAAGAAATTCCCCGACTGCCCTTTCCCTTTCCTTATCCGTTTGACCGATGGCTTTAATATGCTTTTGTTCCGAAATCAGCAGGGCAGTAATCGCCTCGGTATCATTTGCTTTCAAAATGGCCGTTTTCCTTATCGCCAATTGATTGAAGCTTTTATGAAGCTTGATCAATTTTTCAAGCGATCCGATGATGTTCCGTGCAGACATGTTCCTGCCTCCTCCGCTCATAAATGAAGGACGGAAAATGGCTCCGTCCACTTCATTCAAGCTTTTACATTGAAAATTCATTTCCGGTAAAAATCGATGAGACCCTTTGCCGTTGCTTGTGCATTCAATTTATAATTTCCTTTTTCAACTTGGATTTTCAATTCGTCCACTTTTGCTTGTCTTGCAGCAAGAATCGGGGATGATTGCTGCATTTCTTTTGCCGCTGAAGAAATTTCTACTTTATCCGAGGGTTTGACCTTGGACTCTTTGATATTCCCCGTTTTATTGGCTTGTAGTTTATAAGGGTTAACACCTGTCATACCGACGTTATTGATTTTCATATTCCAGATCCTCTCCTTCGGTCGATTTTATAAATCCCATAATGTTTCGATTCCTTAACACATGAAAATGGCTCTGGACTGTGTTATTCTCCCTATCTTTAATATCGACAAGGATTGGATTTCTTTAATTGTTTCCTGTAATCTTTCCTTCGACACCCATTGTCGAATTTCGTTCTCAATATCGAATATTTTAACAAATAACGCATCATGTTACCATGATTTATCCTTTTTGATCATCCTTCATGTAGTACGTATTTTTTTTATCATTTCCTTGAATTTCAGTCAGGCGCTTTTCCTCATTTTCAAATGCCTGTAAATCCGATCACAGTGAATCGCCGCATTTGCCGCATAACCTTCCGCTCTTGATATTAGCGCCGCACTTTTCACATGGAATTCCTAGATTGGCAAACTGCGCAATCCTCAGTTTTCCGGTTCTCACAAATTTGATTATTAACGTTTCTTCAACGCCGGTGTCCTTAACCACCTGCACCATGGACGCCGTTCTATTTATTTTCTTGCGAATATATGCATATACTTTATCATATTGGGCTTCTTCTTCTTTATAACAGGCATCGCATACATCCCGGAATTTCGTCATAACGAATAACGAATTACAGTACGGACAGTTGAATACTTCCATCGAGGCCCCTCCTTCACCATCACAGCGATTATTCTTTAGTGTATATATCGAATAATCCCGGCGATACTTTAGGATATTCATTAAAATAAGCTGTTTCACCTAGCTAGGGTGATGGATGATACTTCTTTGGCCCCAGCCATTTTCAATGCTTTCGCTGCATGCCTGAGAGTTGTGCCTGTCGTGTATATGTCATCGATGATCAAAATAGATTTATGCTCCAGCAAATCAGATTGCATGACCTGAAAAACCTGCGGTAATGAGATTCTTTCTTGCCGTGATTTTTTTGATTGTTTTTCCGTATGGATTCTGGTCAAGGTCTCAACCGTGTGAAGTCCAATGAGATCTGCCAAAGCCTGCCCTTGGTTGAATCCCCGCTCCCTAAGCCGTTCATGACTAAGCGGGATGGCCGTTACCAGGTCAAATTCCATGTCCTTTAACCTTTCTTTCAAAAAAGGGGCGAAAACCTCAGCTAATGCATAATCCCCCCGGTACTTATATTTAGCAATAATATCTTTTAAGTGTTCATTATAATGAAATAGAGATATGTTCTTCGACAAAAAGCCTCCCCATTCACCATCCCTTTCCCATCTTAAACAATCCAGACAGAGGTCACTGGTCATATATTCCCCGTCCAACTCCCTTGAGCACATTGAACATGTCTTTCCGGTAATCCTATTAAGTTTCCCCTCACATACTTCGCAGATTGCCCTTGCCTCGGCTCGCTTAAGCAAACTCCTCCATGTCAATGCCCGACTCATTCCATCATCACAAACAAGACATCTATTCATCCAGCAGCCCCCTTTTCATGGCATCATTATTCATTATTTGTATATGGTGAACCGCATCGACCATCGCTTTACTTTTACCGTAATGAAAAAAGGTTATCGTCCCGGCGGGGTTAGCAAAGCTTCTCCCTACCCTGCCGGCAATCTGAACGAGGGCACTTTCAGAAAACACTTCATGTTCAGCACCGATCACGGCTACTTCCAACCGATCAATTGTCACGCCGCGTTCCAGGATGGTCGTTGTCAGTAATCCTGGAACCATTCCATTCCTTAGTGCCATTACCTTTTCCTTTCGATCAGGGTGCCTGGAGTGGACAATCGATAATTTCGGGGACAGCCTTTGGAACAGCGGAATGGCCTGCTCCATCACTTGAATGCTTGGAAAAAACAAGAGGAAGGGGATTTTCTGCTTAAGGCGTTCACTTACCCATCCGGTGATTGCGGGGGGAATCTTTTGTTGAAGAAATAGTTTTTGCCAATTGCCGCTCCACTTCATTCCAGGGACAGGAATTGGCTGACGATGATAACGGGCCGGGATTATGACGGCTTTCAATTTACCGCTTCGGTATAGCCGCTGCATCCGTTTTGAAGGTGTGGCGGTCAAATAGATGGTCGCCGCAGAAACCTTTTTCGATTTATTTACCGCATAATGCAGCGAATCATCAATTGAGTAGGGAAACGCATCGACTTCATCAACGATGATGACATCGAAAGCTTCAATAAAACGGAAAAGCTGATGTGTCGTGGCAACGGTCAGCGGTGAAAAGCCATGTCTATCTGCACTGCCGGCATGGAGGGTCATAACTTCAATCGCAGGAAAGGCTTTTTTTAACCTTGGGGAGAGTTCGAGAACGACATCGGTCCGCGGTGTTGCCAAGCATATCCGTTTCCCTGCATGCAAGGCTGCCTCAATCGCTGGAAATAGGACCTCTGTCTTCCCCGCCCCGCATACAGCCCATACCAGGAATTCATCTTTTCCGTTCACGGCTTCAACGACACGGTCGGAGGCATTTTGTTGACCTGACGATAAAGTGCCTGCCCACCTCATCACATTGTCAGGAACCTTAAACGGAATGCCGGGCCCGGTCCACCTATAAAGCTTGGCACATTCACTGACCCGTCCCATCATGATGCATGAGCGGCAGTACGTGCAATCTTGCTTGCAAATCTTGCAAGGGAATGTATAAAACAACGTTTGATTTTTGTTACCGCAACGTACACAGTTATAACTGCCGTTTTTGGATTGCACGCCGAAGGTTTCCGAGACATACCCATTTTTGAGGTGCTCTGCGAGGAGTTCTTGGGAGAAGGGGATTTCGAAGGCCAAAAGGTGTTTTCCGGTGAGATGGCTCTGAAGTTCCGGGGAATAAGGGGGGGAAATGCTCATGTTTTCCAAATTGTAACCTCCATTTCCTGATAAATTAAACTCCTCCTTATCATTCGCTTTTTACTCCCGGATTCCTTTTTGAATCCATAAAAAACGCCTTCCACTTAGTAAAGGCGTCACAACTTAAATTTTATACCAGCCCATCCCCATTGAACCTTCGCCCAGATGTGTTCCGATTACCGGACCGAAGTAGCTGATGTCGAACTCGACATTTGGGAAACGCGCTTCAAGTTCGGCTTTCCAGTCTTTAGCTTCACTTTCCCGTTTTGCATGAATGATGACGGCTTTATATTTCTCGCCGCTCGCCGCGTCTTCCCCAAGTAAATCGGCAATCCGTTTCATCGCTTTTTTTCTTGTACGGATTTTTTCGAATGGGACGATGACTTTATCAACAAAATGGAGGACCGGCTTCACTTGAAGCAAACTGCCAATCAATGCTTGGGCACTGCTTAAGCGGCCGCCGCGCTGCAGATGGGATAGGTCATCTGCCATGAAGTAGGCCCTTACCGATGGTTTCATTTCTTCGAGCCTTGCCATGATTTCTTCTGCACTTTTACCATCAAGTGCCATCATTGCCGCCTCGATCACGTAAAACCCCTGTACCATGCAGCTGATTTCCGAATCAAAGGCATGAACCCTAATTCCTTCGACCATTTCACCTGCAGATACCGCTCCTTGATACGTTCCGCTGATGCCGCTCGATAAATGAATGGAAATAACATCATCATATTCTTTTTGCAATTCCTCGAACTTCTCGACAAACTTCCCGATTGGAGGCTGTGAAGTGGTCGGCAATTTCTCCTGCATCTTCACTTCCTCATAAAACTCATCCGCAGTTATATCAACTTCCTCACGGTAAGCTTCATTGGAAAAAATGACATTAAGCGGCATCATATGTATATGTAAACGATCACGAATTTCCTTAGGTATATATGCAGTGCTATCTGTTACGACTGCGGTTTTCATAATAGTACCATCCTTATAAAAATTTACTCTGTATCATATTCACCATTCTATCCGAAAATGCCTTTATTTGCATTAATAGCTTTCTGCATTACCAAGTATTTGAATCGGGTCATCCATCCAAAAAAATCCAGCCCTTCAGCACGCATTGCGGTACTTGAAGAGCCGGACTTATCGAACACTTTAATTACTTCACTTCCACCCAGCCATTTTTAATAGCTAGGACAACCGCTTGTGTACGGTCATTCACATTCATCTTCTGAAGAATGTTACTCACATGGTTCTTGACTGTTTTTTCACTGATATATAGAGTTTCGCCGATGGCCCGGTTGCTTTTCCCGTCCGCTAAAAGTTGAAGCACTTCGCATTCGCGTCGAGTCAATAGGTGAAGCGGCCTCCTGATTTCTATCGTATGTACGGAATCACGATCAGCACCCTCTTCAGCTGCTAAGCGGCGATATTCTTTAACCAAATTATGGGTCACCTTCGGATGAAGGTACGAGCCGCCTTCAGCGACTACACGCACAGCATCAATCAACGCATCTGCGTCCATTTCTTTCAAAAGATAACCTTGTGCTCCTGTTTTCAATGCGTGCTGCACGTAGTTTTCATCATCATGAATAGAAAGGATGATGACTTTTGTTTCAGGGTAACGGTTCACGAGCATTTTTGTTGCTTCGACCCCATTCATGGTCGGCATGTTGATATCCATGATAACAACATCAGGTTTATGTGTTTCAACGAGGTCCATCGCTTCGCTTCCGTCATCACCCTCGGCAACAACATCAAAGGATGATTCAAAATCTAATATGCGCTTTACGCCTTCACGGAAAAGCTGATGGTCATCGATAATGATGATACTAGTCTTCAACGGCTTCTTCCTCCTAGTTTCTATTTAATATGTCTATTCTCTATAATTTATAAATGGTAGGGAACTTGTATAAATACCAAAGTGCCTGCCCCCGGTTGTGAATCGATCGTCATTTCACCTTCCAGCAGCTCGACTCTTTCCCTCATTCCTACCAAGCCAAATGAACCTTCTTTTTGAATCGAAGAGTCAAACCCCTTTCCATCATCTTTGACGACGACGGTCACCATCTCCTTGGAAATGGACAGTTTAACTTGAATCTGTTTTGGGTCCGCATGCTTCAATGAATTTTGTACAGCCTCCTGAACCAGCCTGAATAAAGCGACCTCCATATCGGAAGGAAGCCTTTTGACCTGTCCAAGGTTGACGAAATTCAGATTCACACCATTATTATAGTCTTCGGTCGTTTGCAGGTACTTTCTGAGGGTAGGTACAAGGCCTAAATCATCAAGCGCCATAGGACGAAGGTCATAGATGATCCTGCGCACTTCATATAAAGCATTCCTTACCATGACCTTTAAACTGCGGATTTCCACTAACGCTTCATCAGGACCTCTCTCCCGCTGCACTCGTTCTATCAAGTCTGAGCGCATCATGACGTTTGCCAGCATTTGCGCAGGGCCATCATGAATTTCACGTGAGAGCTTTTTACGTTCCTGCTCCTGGGCTTCGATTATTTTCAGGCCGAAGTCCTGTTTGCGTTTCGCTTCTTGAAGGGCTTCCCCCACAAATTTAAGATCCTGGGTCAAATAATTCTGCACTACCGATATTTGCGAAACGAGATGCACCGCTTTATCGATCGTCTGCTGCAGTCCCCTTAACCTTAACTCAAGCTCATCCCGGCGATTACGGAGCTCTTTCTCCAATTGCCGGTTAATTTGTAAATCGACTTGCAGCTTATGTGCCCTTTCATAAGCATCGCGCACCTGTTCTTCAGAAAAATGGTTGAAGTGCATACTGACTTCTGAAAGCCTTTTTCGAGCAAACCTGGCTTTTGAATCCAATGCATCGCTGTCGGTTATCACAATGGCAACCCTGATTTTCACATCATCAAGCTCTTTTGATAATGACTCGAAATCCTTTCGGCATTGTTCGCCGATATCAAAGACTTCATCCTTACTCTCACTAACAGTGCTCACCATTGTTTCTAAGATCTTGTCCAATGCTTTAGCATCAACCTTTTTTATGGACATTAAGATCCCTCCACTTAAATCAAAAGACTTAAACAATTTATTGTCTTAAAGACTATGTATATGGAAAAAAGTTCTTTCCCTTTTTCATGAATGGTTAAATTTCAGGAAAAATTTGTATGAAGTAACCTTCATGAACATATTGTACCAAAAAAAGATTAAAAATACGTTAATTCCCTTTTATGATTTCCATAAAATGTACCAATTTATTACTATACATCTCATATTTTGGCATTTACGTCTGCCTATTAAAGGCAGAAAGCCATTTCAATTATCCTAATACAAAATATCCTTTTCAATCAAATGGAATATTCCGCTCCATTGATTATCATATGAAATAGATGCATTTATTAAATGGCAAAATCCCTGAAATGAGAGGACGCGTTAAAGTAAAGTCAGGATAATGGCACGGAACTCATGTTTTTCCTACAATGTTATTCTTTTAAGCATATATGACCAGCTACTAACAATAACAGGCAATGAAATTAATTATAACACGTCCAGCTTTTTCTTATATTAAAGTTTCTTTACACATGCGGTATGTAAATGAATCGTCATTGCCACTTTTTCCGCAAAGCCTTATAATAAATCAACTAATAGGAAGTACGAAGGTGGAATGGTAATGCTCACTAAATATTTAACGGTGGCAGGTCGCGGCGAACATGAAATCGTCATTGAAAAATCCCGTTTCATTTCCCACATCGCCCGGGTTGAAACCGAAGATGCCGCACAGGCCTTTATCCAGGAAATCAAGAAAAAGCACAAAGATGCTACACATAATTGTTCCGCTTATATGATCGGGGAACAAAATCAAATCCAAAAAGCCCTCGATGATGGGGAACCGAGCGGAACGGCAGGCGTCCCTATCCTGGAAGTGCTTAAGAAAAAAGACCTGAAAGACACCGCTGTTGTTGTCACACGATATTTTGGCGGCATCAAACTTGGTGCTGGCGGCCTTATTCGCGCTTACAGCAAAGCGACTTCAGAAGGAATAAATACCACTGGTGTGGTCGTAAGAAAACTAATGCGGGTCATTTCGACAACCGTCGACTATACCTGGCTTGGAAAATTGGAAAACGAATTGCGATCTTCCATTTATCAAATAAAGGAAATTCAGTACCTTGATCAGGTCATTATCCTTGTATATGTTGAGGAAACACAAAAAGAGACATATACCGCTTGGATTACAGAGCTGACAAATGGTCAAGGCCATATCACTGAGGAAGAAATGCTTTATTTGGAAGAGGAATTCTCCTGATGAACTCCTGCATATTTTTCCTTTTTTACGCTGTAATATAATTGAAAAGAAATATTTATTTTACGAAATTATTAAATCATTGTAAAATTAGGTGTAATATATGACGAAATATAAACTGCAGGATTCGAAAAATAGCGATATATGTCTGATGTTCGTTATTTAAAAGGAGAAGAAAAAGATGTCTACTACTAGGCGTGTTTATAAAATTAAAAAAACAAAGAAAAAAAGGCGAAAGAGGCTTTGGTTATTGCTTGTTCCCCTGCTGGTACTTGGTCTGGGAGCTTCTACGTATGCTGCAACCCTGTATATGAAAGCCCAGAATGTATTCAGTGATTCTTATGACCCTGTGGAAGCATCAGCAAAGCGAAGTGAAGCGATCGACCCGCTCGAAGATAATTTCTCGATCCTTTTCATAGGAATCGATGATAGTAAGGACCGTGACTTAAAAGGAAATTCCCGCTCGGATGCCTTAATTCTGGCCACATTCAATAAAGATCAAAAATCTATCAAACTATTAAGCATTCCACGTGATTCCTATGTGTACGTGCCAGCCAAGGGCGTAACCACGAAAATCAACGCGGCCCACGCAGCCGGCGGACCAAAAGCGACGATGGACACCGTAGAGGAGTTATTCGATATCCCTGTCGATTATTATGTTCGCATGAACTTTAATGCTTTCATCGATGTCGTAAATTCATTGGATGGTATCGAAGTCGACGTCCCTTATGAAATAAATGAAATCGATTCACATGACAAAAAGAATGCCGTCCATCTCGAAGAAGGATTACAGACCGTTGATGGTGAAGGAGCATTAGCGTTTGCACGGACACGTAAAAAGGACAGTGATATCCAACGTGGTGAGCGTCAGCAGGAAGTCCTAAAAGCCATCATTGCCAAAGCAACCTCTGCTGGATCACTGACGAAATATACAGACGTAATGGAAGCTGTCGGTGACAATATGACAACGAACCTTAAATTCTCACAAATGAGAGGTTTCATAAAATATGTAACTACCGATAAAGGACTGAATCTTGAAACCATCAAACTTGAAGGTCAGGATTCTACCATTAACGGAAGCTATTATTATCAACTGAACGATACATCATTAGCGAACACTAAGCTGTTGCTTCAATCCCACTTAAACCTGGGACCGAATGAAGGCAATCAAACCGAAGCCGCTCAATCACAAACACAAGAATAAAAGGAAACCCCCACTCATGAGTGGGGGTTTCCTTTTTTGAAGCGTTCGCCTCCATATTACTTAAATGAAATGACATGCTTTGCAGACAGCCTTAAATGATCCACACTCAATACAACAAAAAAAGCCACCAACCGTTACTTTAAACGATTCGTGGCTTTTCATTTTTACACTAGCAAAATTAGCTAATCTAGTAATCTACTTCCATAACGATCATGGTTTGTTTTTAAAGTTGAGCATCTTGAGCAACGGCTGATAGTTTGAATTGACCAAACCAATCTTCTCCACGAAAATCTCAATGATCAGCAGGAGTCCGGTCACAAGGATCAAAGCTCCCCACATCGTTGCAAATGAAAAGATTATGGCCGCTAAGCCAAAGCAAGCAGCTAAAGCGTATATGAGCAAGACAGTCTGCTTATGAGTGAATCCCAAGTTTATCAAACAGTGATGTAAATGGGATTTATCAGCAGCCGAGATCGGCTGTTTATTGACGACCCTGCGGATAATCGCGAAGAATGTATCCGAAATGGGAACACCCAAAATGATGATCGGTACGATCAATGAAATCATCGTAACGTTTTTAAACCCTAGCAGGGATAGAACGGCAATGATGTAACCTAAGAATAATGCACCTGTATCTCCCATGAAAATCTTTGCCGGATGGAAGTTATATTTCAAAAAGCCAAGAGTGCTTCCAATCACGATCAATGCGATCATAGCAACAAATAGGTCCCCTTGAATAAGGGCCATTGTTGCAATTGTCACTAATGCGATCGTTGAGACACCGCCTGCAAGACCATCCAGTCCGTCTATCAGGTTGATTGCATTAATGATGCCGACAATCCACAAAATGGTGATCGGTATACTAAAAACACCAAATTCAAGTGTATCGGTAAAGAACGGTAAATTGATGAATTCCACTTCAAGACCGCCCCATAATACGATAATGAGGGCCGCCAAAACCTGGCCCAGGAATTTGGGTGCAGCTCTTAATTCAAAAATATCATCAGCCATCCCGATCAAAATGATGACAAGGGCTCCCACCAGAAGGGGCAACTGCTCCCCAAAGTCATTCATGAAAAACTTCATGAAAAGTAAGAAGGTAATGAAAAAACTCAAAAATATAGCTAAACCGCCCATGCGCGGCATAATTTTACTATGCACTTTTCGCTCACTCGGTTTATCGGTAGCTCCTAATTTAAAGGCCAGCTTTCCGACAAAAGGAGTCAAAAAAATGGATAATAAAAAGGCTACCAACAAGGCCCCTATTAACATCAAGAACCACCTCAATTCCACTAAAAATCTAATACCCGTAACGATCTATAAGAAAACCTATATATAAATGCTTATTTTAATTTTTCATCCTCAAATAAACATTATATACGTTTTTGGCTAAAATCTCTATAGAAAAGTTGCTTTTTGCAAATTTTTGTAAATCCGACCCTATCTTTGTCAGGTCTCCGGATTTTTTTAATTCCATAGCATTGCAGATGGCCAATTTGAGCTGTTCGACATTGCCGATTTCCGTAATCCAGCCCTTGCTCCGATCGGGAATCAATTCCTGTACACCGCCGACATCACTTGTGATTGCCGGAAGACCCGATCTTGCTCCTTCAAGTAAAACCAGTGGAAAACTTTCGCTTAACGAAGTCAATAACGTGATGTCCCCTAACGGGTAGATTCTTTCTAAATCTTCACGATACCCTAAAAAGTGCACATGATCGGATAATCCCTTTTCCGAGACCATCTCTTCCAGAGCGGATCTCCTGCTCCCGTCCCCTGCAAGCAACAGCTTTATATAAGGGAATTCCGATACCACTTCACTTAATGCCGCTAAAGCAAATTCATGACCCTTCACCGGTTCAAGCCTTGCAGGCATGATGACGATGAAATCATCCTTCCCAAACCCGAAATCTTCTCTTTGAAGCGGGAAAGCCAATTCCTTTTCAAAGTCAATTCCGTTCAGAATCTTTGTTATTTTTGACGAATGGATTCCTTGGTCAATCAAGTCCTGCTTAAAGCGGTCGGAAACTGCCAGTATATGATCGGCATATTGAAATGACCTTACATGAAGGCCGGTAAACAATTTTCCTTTTACACCCTGCCCCAAAAAGTCATGATGAGGTGAACTGTGAACAGTAAGGAGCCAAGGGCATTTAATGAGGCGCTTTATAAATGCACCATATATATTCGCCCGCGGACCATGTGTATGGATGATGTCTATATTATTTAGACGGATAAAGTCCCGTAAAGGTTTCAAAATTGAAAGGTCATATTTGGAATGTTGCTTGAAAAGTTCGGTTTGTATCCCGGAAGACCTGGCCCGCCGGTAAAGTTCACCCTCTTCAAATACACCAAGCAAACATTCCTCTTTATTCAATTGGTTCAGTAAGGACATAATATGAAACATTCCGCCGCCAGTTTCATTACCAGCGTTTAAATGCAAGATTCTCATCCAGTCCACTCCTTATGTTCAGGAACGCTGCACCGTTCTCCTTAACCGCTTAACCTTTAAAACGAATCTTGGCAGCGCAAGCATCCGTTTCCAGCGCGAAGGTTGCTGGATCAGTCGGTACAACCATTCAAGACGCATCTTTTGCCAGATAACCGGGGCGCGGTTCACCTTTCCCGCAAGGACATCAAAGCTTCCCCCAACTCCCATGAATAACCCCTTATTGAATAGCCCATAGTGCTTGGAAACCCATTTTTCCTGCCTAGGGAACCCTAATGCAGTCAAAATGATGTCCGGTTCAAGGTCCGCTATCGACTTAGGCAGGGCATCATCCTTTATATCAATGTAACCATGGTTGTATCCCACCAACTTGAGACCCGGGTATGATTCTTTTACTTTCAGGGCCGCTGCTTCAATCACGCTTTCCTCCGCTCCAAGCAGGTATACCTTCAGCGCTTTTTCATCAGCGACCCGAAATAATTCATTCATCAAGTCGAATCCGGTAATCCGCTCTTGTAAAGGTTGATTTAGCCATTTAGAGGCCATAATAATACCAACGCCATCCGGAGTGATGTAATCAGCCGATATAATGATGTCTTTATAATCCTGATGTTCATTTGCATACTCAACTATTTCCGGATTTGCCGTAACGATAAACGTTTTTTCCTGATTCATCAATCTTGGATAGATCATTCCATTCATGAATTCATTCATATTGCTATCAATGAATGGTATGGATAGTATCTCAACAAACTTCTCTGTCATTTCACTTCAGCCTTTCATATGTACTATACATCTAAAGGGTGGGGTATTATTCAAGAAATTTTTTCATACACATCATAGAACGTGATTTTTGATTCAAAGGTGGTTAATCAATTGAAGTTTATAGAAAAGCAATCGTTACCCATTCTATTTCTGTGCCTGCTCGTCCCATTGGCAGTGCCTCACCCTATCGCCGGTTACATCGCAACGGCGCTGATGCTCATTTTTATCGGTATAAATAAAAAAAACCTGTTATTAATTCTATTCATTTATTTCCCTGCCCGTCCCTTATTGATGGAACTGAATAGCGGCTTAACCTATACAGGTGATCTGGTCATCCTCACCTTATTCATTTCTTTGCTTATTGAAAGATTCAAAAAGAACGAATGGCAATTCTCGAAATATCATTTTACCGCGCCATTTTGGTTGTTTTGTTTAATTGGTGCCGGGGCTGCACTCATGAACGGAGTGGGAATCCTCCCCATCCTATTTGAACTCCGTGCATTGCTTATTACATTCTTGCTTCTTTACATTATCGGTGAATTAAATCTAGAAAGAAAGGATATCTTTCGCTTTTTAAAGGTTATCCTAATATTTACAATCTTACTTTGCCTGCATGGCATGGTGGAGAAAATCTTTTCACGTACAATCCTGCTTCCCCACGCATGGGAAATATGGAATCTTTCACCAACAAACCGGATGAGGATTTATGGAGCACCCGCCAATCCTAATGTATTTGCCTTATTCTTAAGCATCCAGTTATTCCTTAGTTTCTTTCTATTTCAGTCGTTGAAAAAACATAAATGGATCGTCTTCCTGGCAGCCATCCTGCTTTCCGGAACGTTACTGCTTACCTATTCACGGGGCACGATGATTGCATTCGGGTTCTCGGCGCTTGTCTTTATGATATGGACTAGAAATAAACCATTTCTCAAATATGCTGTAGGAGCATTTTGTCTCGGCCTGCTTCTTATTTATTACCCAGTTTTATTTGCATCAAGTAAAGTGGAGGTATCCGCATCGATTCCTATGGAAAATGTAGTAATTGGCAACACCCCCTCTCCTGAACACGAACATGCCCTCTCCAATCGTTTTTCAGAAATGTTCTCTGATAAAACACTGCACCAAAGTACGGAATGGGGCCGGTTATATGTCCTAATCAAAGGGATTGAAATTTTCACAGATCACCCGATAATCGGTACCGGTCTAGCAACCTTCGGGGATTCTGCCACACTTTCCTATTCCTCACCAATCTATCAGGAATACCAAATTGGTGAAAGGATGTATACCGATAATCAATATATCCAGATTCTGGTCCAAACTGGTGCACTGGGATTTCTTTCAGTTCTTACATTCATCTTTTTCACCTGCCGTAAAATCCTGAAATCGGGAAATGGCACTTTAGCAGCGTTCACCATCTGCCTGATGTTGGCCGCATTATTAGCAGGACTTTTCTACAATATTCTCGAAGATAAAACGTTTACGCTGATATTTTATAGTTGTTTGGGAATCTGTTTACAGAAGGACATCATTTTAAAGGATTGAAAATATGCCTACTCTTTCACATGTCATTAAATCGGTCGGGCTCGTCACCATTATTGCAGCCATTGGAAAAGTCCTCGGATTCGGGCGGGAATCGATCATAGCCGCCTATTTCGGGGCATCATCAATGGCAGATGTTTTTTTCGTGGCAAGCCTCATACCGACCATTCTTTTTACGGCTCTCGGCAGCGGTCTTCAGGCCGGCGTTATTCCCATTTACTTGGAAAAGAAAGCGGACAATCCGTTGAAAGCTGATGAATTCATCAGTGTTTTAGGCTCTTTCTTTATGCTGGTAGCCGGAGTCCTGACCATTGCCTGCATGATATTCATAAAGCCGCTCGTCATGTTGACAGCCCCGGGTTTCTCTAGTTCAGAGCTTGCCCTGACGGAGTCACTGACCCGGATCATGCTGCCAAGTTTACTATTTTTCACGCTATCATACATGGCGACGGGGGTCCTGAATGCGAATAAGCGTTTCATTCTGCCGGCACTCACTTCAACTGCACAAAACACGGTCATTATAGCAGCCACTGTATTGTTCGCTGCTCCGTTTGGGATTGAAGGATTGGCTTGGGGGTTTTTATTCGGTGCAGCAAGCCAGTTCCTTATTCAATACCCATCATTGAAGAAATACGGAATCCGGCCCATCGTCGCTTTCCTGCCTCATAAAAGGCAGATCGTTCAAACACTGTACACCTTTTATCCAATCATCATCGCCGCTTTGGCGATCCAGTTGAATAGTGTCGTCGATCGGATTATTGCGACTTCGCTCGAAACGGGGAGCGTATCGGCACTGAACTATGCGAATCGCCTGCTGTGGCTGCCATTAAGCATTGTCCTCACGCCGCTGATTACCGTATTGTATCCTTCAATCGTCGAGCGCGCACTTATAGGCTATCAACCTTTCCTTAATTTGACCTTAAAGGGATTGAAGTCGCTATTATTTTTAGCGATTCCGTTCATGGTCGTCATGTTAATCAGCGGAAACAGCTTAATCACTCTCGCTTTCCAACGCGGGGCCTTCGATGCTTCAGCAACCGAGGTGACTCATGGGGCATTCATCTTTTATTCAGCTTGCCTCCCGTTCTTTGCACTGCGGGATTATCTGATGAACGCCTTCTATGCCTTGAAGAAAACGAAGGTGGCCATGTATACCTGCCTGATTGCCGTATTACTTAACGTCCTGCTCAGCTGGGTCCTATCACGTTATCTAGGCGTCGGCGGAATCGCTTTAGCATCGGGCATTTCCATGTTCCTGCAATCTCTCTATCTTTTCGGCTACCTATGGCTAAAGACAGAAAGAACGGACAAGGCAGCTTTCAGGGATGTTTTTCAGGAAAGCAGCAAGCTTGCGATCATCGGAATCATCATTTACGGACTCGCTCTCTGGATCCATCCGCTTACCATGACGTTGCCCATCATCATGGAATTAGTGATCATCACGCTGCTGGTATTCGGATTATATCTCGCATTATCCATTCTTTTTAAAGTAAGCAGCCTGCAAGCGATGAAAAAGATCAGATCATCCAAGTAATACATTAGAAGAAGGAGTGCCATTATGAACATTTTAATCACGACGATTTTCAACTACCCTCATGAAGGAGGGCTATCGAGCCATATCACTACGTTAAGAAAGGGTTTAATGTCGCGGGGCCATAATGTGGACATATTATCTTTCTCTCAATTGCCGCCTTTCAAGAGGAAGATGCTCGCCCAGGCTCCAGGATTTTTATTAAATAAAGTAAAACAGGGGAGCGGCCAGCTTTTCAATGACCGGCAACGGCAAAAATTATTGGCTTCATCTATTAAAGCCTTGAAAAAGAACTATGATGTCATTAATGCTCAAGACATTTTCGCAACGCTTGCCTCCATCGAATCCGGGATACCAACGGTGCAAACCGTCCATGGGTATTATTCATTCGAGGCAGTCAGCAGGGGCGCCCTTCTTCCGGATAGTGAAGAAGATTTGATCATTCGGGAGCTGGAAAGAAAAGCTTATCAGACTGCTGCAAAAGTGGTGACGGTCGATCAAAGAATCAAAGACTATATAAATCATTTGGCACATATAGAGGCGGAAACGATCAAGAACTTCATTGACGTGACTGCTTTCAAACCGGAAATGGCAAAGCGGGAGCAAACTCGCCGGGACTTTCAAATACCGCTACATAAAAAGATGCTTTTCGTTCCAAGAAGAATGACGGAAAAGAACGGTGTCATCTACCCGCTCCTTGCTCTGCCGGAGGTGCTGGAAAATCATCATGAAACGGTATTGGTCTATGCAGGTACAGGGGAACAGCGAAGCCGGCTTGAGGAAACGGCAGGCAGGCTCAAAATATCAGATTCCGTACTTTTCCTGGGTTCAGTGCCGTTCGAGAAAATGCATAATCTCTATGAAGCATCGGACATCGTACTCATCCCAAGCGTTCATTCCCACGGGGTGGAAGAAGCGACTTCCATTTCTGCATTAGAAGCGATGAGTTGCCGCTCACCCGTCATTGCAAGCGCAATCGGAGGTTTAAAGGAGATTCTCATTGACGGTGAAGATGGTCTGTTGGTGGAGGAAAAAAATAAGGAAGCACTTGCACAAGCCATCTCCATACTGCTTAACGACACTGAATATGCAACAAAGTTAGCAGCAAAAGCAAGATATAAAATGGAAAGCGAGTACTCCCACATTTCAGCTGCGGAGCGGTTTGAGAAAGCTTATGATGGAGTGCTTAACTAAAAAAGCAGACCCGAAGCCCGGGTCTGCTTTTCACTTTTCATACCAGTGCGGAACTACGCCTTTTCATTTGTTCTTCACGGTATTTTTTCTGTTCTTTTTTAGACATCGCGTTATATTCTTTTAAGAATGCTTCATATTGTGGCATTACTTCGTTCATGGCACCGTATGCCTTTAACTCTCCATATTCAAGCCATAAAGCCTTTTGGCAAAATTTCTTCATCTGACCGATTGAATGGCTGACAAAGAACATCGTTTTGCCCTTCTCCTTAAATTCGTTCATTTTCTCCAAACACTTTTCAGCAAAGTTTTTATCCCCGACTGATAAAGCTTCATCAATAATCAGGATATCTGGATCGATATGCACGGAAATGGAAAAACCAAGCCTGGACTTCATGCCGCTTGAGTAGGATTTCACCGGTTGGTCAATGAACTTGCCAAGCTCTGAAAACTCGATGATTTCAGGCTCAAGTTCTTTGATCTGGTTTTTGTCGAATCCGAGCATCAGCATTTTCAGTTCGATATTTTCTCTGCCCGTCAACTGATTATTCAGGCCCGATGCAACGGCAATCAAAGCCGTTTTCCCGTTAGTTTGGACATTTCCGTCCGTGGGCGGGATAATGCCTGCAATAATATTGGACAATGTGGATTTCCCTGATCCGTTGACCCCGACAAATCCTATTACATCGCCCTTTTCAGCTTCAAAACTTACATTCCTCAGAGCAAAATACTCTTCCCCATAGCTTTTGGGCAAAAGGAGATCCAATAATTTTTCCGAGTTTTTATTATATAATTTATATTTTTTTGTTATATCTTTGACAATTACCGATTTTTCCATTTTTTCTCACTTCCAGTTTACTTAAAGTCAACAAAGCGATCTCTGAACCTGACATGCAGTGAGGAACCTATCAAAAACAAGATGATAACGACTGCCCAGAAATAAAGCGTATATTCCCAATGCGCTATCAGATACCATGATTCCCCCAACAACGAAGCTCGATACCCTTCCACAATATAATATAGTGGATTCAGCTTCATGATGTTGACTATGGTAGGGTGGTCCTTAGCATCCAATACCCAAAGGATTGGTGTTAAATAAAACATGACTTTCATTAAGGACACGATGATATTATGAACGTCACGAATAATGGTTGATAATGTTGAAGTGATTAAACCCAATGAAAATAACAGCAAGACCGTCGCTGCAACATAATACGGCAGTTGCAAGATGTAGACTGTAGGGAGGTATCCAGTAAAACCTAATAGGATGATGATGACTCCCAGCAGCATGAGATGCTGATACAACTTGGCAAAGATGACATACGATGGAATGACACTCATCGGAAAGCTCATTTTGGATACCATATTCATTCGGGAATAGACGGATTTGGACGTTTGGGTTATGGCCGGGTTCACAAAGAACCAGACAACGATCCCTGCCATCAGCCATGGAAGGAAATTTTCCCCGCGACTTAAGATGATAAATCCAAATACAAACCAATAAATCGCAATTTGTATCATCGGATTGATGATTTCCCATAGGATTCCCAGGTAGTTACTGCTGTTGGCACTTTTCATCTCATAAACAGATAAACGCCTTACCAAATAAAAATGTTTGATTTGTTCTTTTAAAACGGTCAAAGCTGAACTCATAAATTACACAGACCTTCCTAAAAACACTTTTTCTACGACACGGCGTGAAGCCTGGCCATCCTCGAGTGCACAAAACCGCGCGTGAAAATGATTGATATCATTGGTATTTTCATTTTTCATCGTCTTGATACTATCAATGACCGCATCAGATGTTTTGACTAACAAACCAGGTGCATTTTTTTCAAAATCAAAGTAAAACCCGCGAAGCTTATCCCTGTAATTTTCAATATCATATACATAGAAAAGCATCGGACGCTGTAAATTTGCATAATCAAAGAATACGGATGAATAATCAGTTATTAATAAATCCGAAATAAGATACAAATGACTAATATCCTCGTAACTGGATAAATCATAGGCGAATCCTTGATACGCCGATAAATCCAAGTTCTCTGAAACCAAATAATGAAGACGGAGCAAAATGACATACTCCTCCCCCAATTCCCGTTTCATTCGATCCAGATCCAGTTTTATTTCAAACTTATATTTTCCCTTGCTATAAAACTCATCGTCCCTCCAAGTCGGGGCATATAAAACGATCCTTTTCTCTATTGGTATACCCAACTTCTGTTTCAATGAGTCGATTGTATCACGATTATTCCCATTGTAAAGTATATCATTACGAGGATAACCGGTTTCCAGAATTTTAGAAGAATCGACATTGAAGGCCCGGGCAAAAATTTCACTGGAATAAGCATTCGGTGAAATTAAATAATCCCATTTACTTGATTCGGCATGGAAATTTTCTTTATATTTATCCGTCGTTGTTCCAGGCATATGAACTTCATCCATATCCGCCGCAAGTTTCTTTAATGGAGTACCATGCCACGTTTGCAAATAGATCGTGTGCTTCGGCTTCGGAATCCAAAGCGGGAGCCTGCTGTTCGTTACCCAATAATGGGCTCTTGTCATTTTGAGCAGCCAACTAAATGAAAAACGATTGAGATATGGGATGCCTGCCTCTTCGAAATGAGCTGTATATCTTTTATCTACGCTCCAATACATTTTATATTCCGGATGGTGACTCTGCAAGTATTCATAAATCGCCCGGGGATTGCAGCTATACTGCTTGCCCAAAAAGCTCTCAAAAATAACCAGCTTCCGGTCCACCGGCAATACTGTGCCCGCCATTGCAAAAGCTACTTTGTATCCACTTAAAATAATTGCTTTAACCTTATTTTTAACTAGCGATAGAAAGGAAGGTCTCTTTGAGGTTTGTATTTTTTCATTTGACATATCCGATCTCCCTTTTTATTGATTAATGATAATGGAACCATGCTAATAAATCGAATTAAAAATAAGCTCGCCCAATAGAAGGGAGAGCTTATTTTTGGTGTACTTCTAACAGCTACTCCAAAGACTTTATTGCCAGTCCCAAATTATTTGCCACTGTTGTATAAAACTCCACATTTTTCTTATTATACGTCATCTTATTTTTCAGGATCCTTTTAATATTCACCAATTGATAATCATTGTAGCGAATGAACACCGTAAATAACGACTTCTCCATTTCATCAATTTCATCTAATGAAACAGTGAAATGGCCTCTATTACCTTCTATTTGAACTCCGCAATTGATTTCATTGTCGATTCTTGTCCTATCACGTATCAATACTGAATTTATGTTATCTATATCATCACCATAAATCTCAAAACTTTGGTGGTAGACATTATCCAGAATATAAGAATCCAGTGCACGGGCAAGCATCGGTATCCTGACAAAGCGATATTCATCTTCCAGAAATGGAAGTTCATAATAAGGCAAACCATCTTTTATATGATATTTTTTATTGGAATCCCGCTTTAACCATTCAAACACCTTTACGAAATCATCAATACGACCCTCCATGAATAATTCAAGTGCTACTTTATAAATAGGTACTTTAAATTCATTCTTGAAGTCATATGACAAGTTTTTCGCAGTTTCGACAGCTTCCCTTAATATTTCAATAAAATCTTCTTTATTCTTGGATTTCACAAAGGTTTGACTGTCGAACGTTTTTACAATATCGTACTCATAAATCCGGTTAAGAGCCACCCTTTTCAATTCGATGGAAATATCCTTGGATTGAATATACTTTATTATGTCAACATCCGCTTTTCTTTTGTCTAACATATTCGTAACACGTGTTAAAGAAGATGAGTTTTCCGAAGTTCTATTGACATAATAAATAGGTTTTTTAGTAGTTGATACAGCTCTGACTTTAAAGAAAACATCAGTAAAAAACCATTTATCTTCACCGAATTTCATATCCGGAAAGCCAATTTCATTTTCTTTAACCATATGCAGATTCATCATCCTGGCCGTTGGTCCCATATGATAAAAAAAGTGCGGAACATCCATCGGGGTGATGCTTCTTCTTTCTTTAATTGAAGCAAACTCCCCGATCACACTCTCTGACTCAGATTCGACTTTTACCGTTTTGCCCACTACATAATCATCACCGGTTTCCTCCAGGATGTTATAGAGGCTTTCAAGTCCATCATGGGCAAGCCAGTCATCCGCATCTAAAAAAGTGATATATTTGGATGTTCCCAATTCTATTCCAATGTTTCTCGGGGTCCCAGGTGACCCATTATTTCCTTGAAGGGTAACGGAACAGATATTTTTATATTTAGCTGTATACTCTTGAATGATTTTATTGGTGCCATCAGTCGAACAATCATCAATGATGATATATTCAATCTGATCTATGCCCATGGTTTGATTGATCACTGATTCAATCGTTTTCCTGATGAATTTTTCAGCATTATATGCAGCAGTGACTACAGTGACTTTTTTTCCTTTTCCTAAAAATTTATTCCTTAAGCTTACAGGATTATTTTTGATTGGGATATTGCTCTTTAAAAGTTCCCTCGCTTTTTGACGCACCAAGAAATTCATACTATTCCTCCCCTTTTATATCTAGAGGTAACATAGATGTTTTGACCAGGCAGCCAATTTACCAGTTACTTAAAAGCAACAATACCCTTTATTTAAGGAATCAATCATTAAAAAATTTATCCACGATTCTCTGTGTAGCTTTACCATCCTCTATCCCACAATACTTCTCTCTAAATAAACCATATCTCTCTTTATATTGCATGTTTATTTTATCAATATTGGTAATAGTTTCGATAATCTCCTCGGTTGTTTTTAAAAATGGACCGGGTGCTTCCTTTTCAAAATCCATATAGAATCCACGGATGTTATCTCTGTAATCTTCCAGATCATACGTGTAATACAAAATCGGCCGAGCGGTATTAGCAAAATCGAACATTACTGAAGAATAATCCGTAATCAATATATCGGAAATCAGGTAAAGTTCCTGAATATCTGAATAATTGGATACGTTTATCACGAAATCCTCAAATTCGCCCGGGATGCTGAGATTATTACTTATAACAACATGCATCCTTAACAACAGGATATATTCATCCCCTAATTCTTCCTTCATTCTTTCCAAATCAAATTTCAGTTCGAAAATAAATTTATTGTTTTTCGATGTTTGATTATCCCGGAATGTAGGAGCATATAAGATGACTTTTTTTCCTTTTGGTATCTTCAGTTTTTCCATCACCGACTTGGCAATTATTGAAGAATCTTCTCTGTAAAACAAATCATTTCTTGGATATCCCGTTTCCAATATTTCGCCCTCATATTTGAAAGCACTCCTGAAGGCCGTGGATGCGTATGGACTTGGTGATATTAAATAATCCCAAGTTCTCGTTGCACCATGCACTCGATTTAAGTACCCATCGTCTCTTCCTTGGATATTGTCTATATCAAATAGCATTTTTTTCAAAGGGGTACCATGCCAAGTCTGAATATAAGTCGTTTCCTTCCTTTTGCTTAAATAGGTAGGGAAGTTTTGATTATTTATCCAATAACCTGCCTTGGCCAAATAATAATAGTATTCCGGACTTAAGCGTTTTATCAGCTTCGTATTTTTTCCTTTTATCGGTAAATTACCATTATACACCCAAACTTTTTTATATTTATTATCCCTTTTGACCAATTCTTCATAGATATACTTGGGGCTATCGGCGAATTGCTTCCCTATCCCGCTTTCAAAAAGAATTAGGTTCCGGTCAACCGGGATAACCTTGGACATGATTTTATAAACTTTTTTCATGACAGGGAAATATTGATCACTTTTCCTAAACCGATTCAAAATGAGTTTGGATATCGGATGGTTATATAATTTAGTTAGTGAATTTTGATCTTTTTCTGCGTTTTGAATCACTTCGAATATCCTTGAATTAGAATGGACATCACGATATTTAATAAAACGGTTGGCCTTGTCCATGTACTTCTTCTTCATGACAAAATCAGTATTGGCATATTCGGCTAATACACCTAGCAATTCATCCAATTCATCAACGATTTCACCCGGAAGATCGTTATCCAAATCCAAATGTGACGGTCTTTTCCCTATGAAACGATCTCTATCAAATTGATAGTAAATGACCGGTTTATGCAGGAAACTAAAGTCAAAAGCTACACTTGAATAGTCCGTAATCATAATCGCACTTTCCTTGATTAATCTTTGGACATCCACTTCACCCTGACTAATTACCCTAACTGGGGCATCCTTAAAATAAGACGTGAATTTCTGCATATTAGGGTGAAGGCAAAAAATGATTTCGAACCCACTGTTTTTTGATAAATCATGTAATACCGGGTGATTCACTAATTTCTGATACCTTTCAAAATACTCGCTTTCCAAAAATATTTCATCGGAAGTAATCCAATCTCTCCATGTCGGAATGATCAATAATTGCCGCTTTGTTGAAACATCATCCTTAAACAGCGAGTCGAACCTTGAAAGTCCCGTAGCGAATACTTCTTTTTCGTTGTAACCAAAATCAGTTACAATCATATCCTTTTCGAAGTCTGAACTTACCAAGAAAACATCCGTACTAAAACCGGAGACTGCATTTTTCCCGTAGTTTGCCACCATATTCTTAGTGCCCATAACACCATGTTGAAGAAAAACCTTAACTCCCTTAACACGATTTTTAAATTCAGATGTCCTTAAAGGATATAAATAATCCGGGTGATGTGATGAAATGATACGTGTCGATTCCATCGTCTTTTTAATATGATCCTTTGACTTGAAATAAAGTACATTTCCAAAGGGCTCGACGTTCTTGGCTTCCACGGAATTTTCTTCTATTACATAATACACTTCTTTTTCTGGATGATTTTCCCTCATATATTTAAAAAAGTGATATCCGGTATCCTGGGCTTTATACGTTCTTTCTCCAACTAGCCAGACATCCTTTTTCTTTTTAAATAAAGCCAGGAATCTCCTCCACCCCATCATCCTTTTTAAATATCGATAACTTTCTGTAGAGAAGTTAAACACTTCCAAAGATAAATTGGATGCTTTAAAGGTATAGTAAGGATTGACGATAGCAACTCCATCATTCGAGCTGACATCAGTATTTTTAGTAAATAATTTAGTTCTGGTGGTTGGTCTTCCGACGCGTACCATTTTCGGCTCTTCCTGATCATGTAAATGTAGTTTCATGTAAATGTCATATACATCATCTTCCAAATCCACACTGACTAATTGTTCCAGATCCAATCCCAAATCATATACATAACGATTCAGTCCATATTTCTTAATACTCATTTCCTCATTATGAATAAAAGATATATTTGCCAGATATTCTTTGCCGCTTTGCCTTCCTCTTACAAGTCCATCACCTTTTATGATTCTTGAATGCTTGGTGAAAATTTGACCATTAATTTGCATGGTTTTCGACTTGTTTTTAATTTTTTCAATTTGAGACTTAATCGAAATTTTAGGAGCCATATTGAAGTAAAGAGATATATTCCCTTTATTCGTTATAGAGAATATACTTTGTTTATCTTCATAGGTGTAAGTACTCAAATTGTTCGCGTACGTTTCCTGAAAACGCCCGAGACGAATTGGATATTCGATATGAACCTGTTCGTTCACTTCTACATATTCAGCTTTATGTTCAATACTAAGTATCGCTTTTTTGCTTAGCTTTTCGACCGGAACGGCAACCTTTATATAACAGTCATAAACAGTCGGTTCATCATCTTCTAATTTCCGCATTAAATCTTTCATATCTACTTTAAACTCAAATTTAGATGAGCTCACTGATTCAGCTATTTTTATTTTTTGATCTTCGTTTTCCCTAGAATATAGCCATAGTTCTTTTGCGCAATAATGTTCTATTGAAAATTGCCCTTTTATCAACAGCGTATTTTCCTCTTGCACAATGGTCAGAACTTGTTTCAGCTTAATTTTAGGAGCTTTTTTTGCTTTCCCTTTTCCAAGAAGCTTTTTAATCATTTTAGACCACCTATAACAAATTATTATTTAAATAAAAATGAATCATTCTTTGTACTTTAAAATCATAAACTTTTTTCGGTTTTTCCTCAATATCATTAAACAGACGGGTAAACCGCCCATAAATTACCTTTAATTCCTTCGATAAACAAAAAAGACAATATTGGTTAATGTAATGTCGAAAACGAACATACTAAAACTAAAAACATTTCGTAAATATGCACGTTCTTCCATGTTGCCAGAATGGAAAGGGAATAGCAAAAACATGTCTCTTAATTGCAAAGAAGACTTCTGAACATCAAAGTGAACGCTTTCAAAACAAGCCAACTGTTTATATTAATTGGGTTATTAGATATGAAGCGATAGATTGATGGCCTATACATGACCCATCCACTATAAACAGGGATTTATGATGCTCCTCTAGTTGTTCTCTCCTAAACGTGGTAAAATTGTGAATGGCTTATTCTGAATGCAGCATGAATAATGAAATAAAATTATTTTTAAATACCATTCAGTCATACACCAAGCATTTATATAGATACTTTATTATGCCCTACAGAGTAAGACAAATTAGTCAACATTTTATTTTAGCTTAAAAAATAATATTTACAATAATCATCAATGTAAAAAAATGTGGTTTATTTGTAAAAAAATTGTGGTTTATTTGTAAAGCTATTAAGTTATAATTAGTTAGAGAAAGTCATTGCCTGAAAATATAAGAAAACAAGAAGCGGGAATGAAATGCTAGTTTCCTGTTTTATTGTTCCATTTCATATTCTAATAGACCAAATATATATTAATTTGATTGAATAACAGTTTAAGAGTCTTAAAGGAGGAATAAAAATGAAGAAAGTAATCACTTACGGAACCTTTGATTTGCTTCATTGGGGCCATATCAATCTATTAAAACGCGCTAAAGATTTAGGGGATTATCTGATCGTTGCCATTTCAACGGATGAATTCAATGCTTTAAAAGATAAAAAAGCTTATCATAGCTTTGAAAACAGAAAAATGATCCTTGAATCAATTCGTTATGTGGATGAAGTTATACCGGAAGACAATTGGGAACAAAAGAGGGAAGACATCGTTCGTGAAGGTGTGGATATTTTTGTAATGGGTGATGACTGGAAAGGCCAATTCGATGAATTATCCGAAGTTTGTGAAGTGGTCTACCTTCCAAGAACGATCGGCATTTCGACTTCCCAAATTAAAGATGACCTTTTACAAGTTACAAATGGCTAAAGAATTCGCGATAGGGATTTATCTTTTTTGTTTCAAAGTTTTATTCTCTATCTTTAAGCTTTTCCCTTTATATGACAAAACGACCTTTGTCACATCATTCGGGGACAATTGCCAATATATCGCAGATGAAATGGACAAGCAGGACATTTCCGTTCAAAAAGTTTTTTTAATGAAATCGAGCAGTTCTATACAAGTTAAGGACGATGGTGAAACCATCGTCCTTCCGTTTGAATCAAAAAATATCATTGCCATGATCCGATCGATTTATCATCTGGCTACATCAAAATGGATCATCATTGATAATTATTTTGGCTTTCTTTCAGCTATTGCATTCAAGGAGCAAGTGACATGTGTTCAAGTGTGGCATGCAGCAGGTGCCGTTAAGCAATTCGGGGCAAAAGACCCTTCCATTCAAAACCGTTCCGCGGGAGCAAGGAAAAGATTTTTAGAGGTATATAAAAAATTTGATTATGTTACGGCAGGTTCAGAGATGATGGCCGGGATTTATCAAGAGAGTTTTCAACTGCCGGCATCCCATATCCTAAGGACCGGAATACCTCGGACCGATTTCTTTTTTAATGATGAATCAAAAAGGACTGCCCGTAATGCTTTGCTGGCCAAGTATCCAGAACTTGAGCATAAGAAAATCATGTTATATGCCCCTACATTTCGTAATGACGGCTTGAACGACGGAGAGATTGCCCTTGATTTGGAATTGCTCCATAAGGAACTTCAGGGCGAAAATTATGCGTTATTACTAAAACTGCATCCAGCTGTAAATGCAGAGAATGATTTACAAGATAAATTCCCGGGATTCATTTACCCTGTCAATAGTGAATTTCATGTTAATCAACTGCTGATCAGTACCGATCTACTAATAACCGATTACTCATCGATACCATTTGAATTCTCTTTTTTGGGAAGACCCATGATATTCTTTGCATATGACTTGGAAAAGTATGTGCAGGAACGGGGATTCTGGGAGGATTACTCATCTTCCATGCCCGGACCCGTGGTATCCACCACAGAAGAGCTCTTAAGGAAAATCCGTACCGCCGATCACTCATTAATGGATATCGCTTCCTTTAACCAAAAATGGAATGAATACTCAACGGGTAATTCAAGCAGGAATTTAGTTGATTTCCTTTTTAAATAAAACCACCCACTTCGTAAAACGAAGTGGGTTTTCATTTTTTCAATAACACCTCAAATGCACACCCTAAAAACAGGGACATTTTTACAGCAAATGACACGTGGAAAAACGAAACCCTACAATGTGAAAAAAGACTCACAATATAGAAAATATTGTAGATTGCAATACTCAAACCCCTCCAATATAAACCAGTAAAATACTACTATTTTCCCCTTGTAACAAAAATGTAATATAATTATTCCCATTTAATTTGCTAGAATAGGGAAAAAGACATATTAGAGGTGGAAAACCGTGAAAAAAAGTGTTGTCGCATTTTCGACATTAGCCATTCTTTCTTCGACTTTTGTTTCTCCTGCCCTTGCCGGTACATATACAGTCAAAAGCGGTGATAATTTAAGTAAAATCGCCCAGAAGCATAATACGACGGTAAAAGACTTAAAACAGCTTAATAACCTAAAATCAGACTTTTTGAGAATCAATCAGAAATTAATTATACCCAACTCCACAACGACATCCAATGATTCTTCTGTTTCCGTGACAAAAACAAAGAAAACCACATATACCATCGTTTCAGGTGATACCTTAACCAGGATAGCAAACAAGCATGACCTTACCCTTGCTGAATTGATGAAAATGAATAACTTAAAATCCGATAGAATTTATGCAGGCGCCAAACTTATCGTATCCAAATCAACCACCACCACTACCATAGATTTACCCGGCAGCTCCAAACCATCCAATGTGACACAGACCCCAGCCAATTCGTCTACTTACATAGTGGTAAAAGGTGATACTCTTTCCAAGATTGCCGGAAAAACCAACTTGACCGTAGCCCAGCTTAAAACAATCAACTCCTTAAAGTCCGATTTAATCAGAGTGGGACAAAAACTAAAATTAAGTAAATCGGCTAGCACTGCCCCTGCAGATAATAACGATACCGGAAAAGTGGAAGCCCCAAGTTCGGGGAACAAAGTGGTCAAGCTCGTTTCCGAAGCCAAGAAATTAATCGGTACACCATATTCTTGGGCGGGTGCCTCCCCATCAGGTTTCGATTGCAGCGGGTTTATTTACTATACGTTCAAAAAAGCTGGGTATGATATTCCCAGGCTTTCATCTTCCACATATTATGATATGGGTAAAAAAGTCACTTCACCGAAAAGCGGCGATCTTATCTTCTTTGCAACTGGTTCCAATAAATCAGTGATAAGCCATATGGGAATCTACTTGGGCGGCGGGGAATTCATCCATGCCTCATCAAGTAAGGGAGTAACAATCAGTGCTACTTCAAACTCTTATTTCAAAAGTAAAATCATCGGTTATAGAAGTTTATAAGATTTTCTTGCCAGACTTTCCTCTTAAAGTCTGGCAATTTCATGTAAAAGAATGATAGTTTACGAAACATTCGAATGATGTGCCAACGAAGGAATTCGGTTTCTCTAGAATCCTTCGTTTTTTTTGGATAAAAAAAGGAAAATATGCACTCTAAGTACAAAAAGAAACTATTCTATTTTTGACAAAAAAAAGGTATAGTTAAAAATACCGACTAGGTACTTTTTCACACCTTCCATTTTGTGGGATGGTTAAGGGAGGAATATTAAATGAGATCCGAACATAAAAAAAAGAAAAAGAAACGCAAAACGTTTAAAATAATCGGCTTCACCCTTCTTATCCTTTTCGTCGGCGCAGGTGTTTATGGCGCTTCAGTTTATCAATCATTAGCAGGTGCGATCAGCACCATGCAGGGTACGGCCCATAAAACGGATAAACGAGTAGAGGACATCAAGTTCAAAAGCAAAGATCCATTTTCATTACTAATTCTTGGTGTGGATGAAAGAAAAAATGACTCAGGCCGATCAGATACGATGATTGTCATGACGGTTAACCCTAAAAAGGAATCGATTGAGTTATTGAGTTTACCGAGAGATACGCGTACAGAGATCATCGGTAAAGGTACAACAGATAAAATGAACCATGCCTATGCATATGGCGGAGTTGCCATGTCAATAAATACAGTGGAAGCCTATTTGGATATTCCGATTGATTATTACGTCAAAATGAATATGGAAGGCTTTCAGGATATTGTGAATGCTGTTGGTGGTGTCACAGTCGATAATGATATGGACCTTGCCTATAAAGGATATACCTTCAACAAAGGCACAATCGACTTAGATGGTAAAGAGGCCTTGATTTATTCCCGAATCCGTAAGGAAGATCCCCGCGGGGATTATGGACGGCAAATGCGGCAACGCCAGGTTATCCAAGCTGTCATGAAAAAAGGGGCAAGCCTATCAACACTTACCAATTATGACGATATATTCGAAGCTCTAGGTAAAAACGTGGAAACCAATTTAACTTTCAATGAAATGTTAAGTATCCAAAATAACTACAAATCATCCCTCAAAAATATTGAACAATATACACTTGAAGGTGACAATCAACGGGTAAATGGCGTTTGGTACAACATCGTTCCAGAAGATACAAAGCTTGAAGCCCAAAATCGTGTGAAAGCACATCTAGGATTATAATGGATGGAGGATGGCTATTATCAGTCATCCTCTTTTTTTGCCTTTTTCCCAATTTGTTTAAAGTAATCGGAGCGTATCACTTGATCACTCAGATTTATCTCCTTTTGGTCTTCTGATGAAAATCCATCGACCTTGCCTTCCCCATTTATTTTCATTTGAGAACCATAATCCCCTTTCAATATCAAAGCATCTCCCTCTTCGCCATTCAGCATGCTCTCTCCAAAGTATGAAGAACTCTTAATATTGAACAGATCATATAGAGTTGGCAGAATATCGATTTGACCCGCTACCTTTTCAACCGTTCTTCCTTCCATATCCTCCTGATAAATGATCACGGGGATGGGCATATATTTTTCAATCCACTCTTCATCGCTAATTTTACTGCCGTAATATGCTTCAACCTCGTGTTTATCCTTTAAAAATAGACCATCATGATCTCCGTATATCACAATCACGCTGTCTTTCAATTTCCCGTCATCCTTCAACTTCTTTATGAAATCCCCAATGGCTGAATCTGTATAATGAATGGCTTCAAAATATTGGGTCAGGTAACTGTTCTCTTTTCCAACTTCAGGCTTCAATGTTATCTGTTCTTCCGGCAGTGAAAAAGGTACATGGCTAGTCAAAGTAACGAAAAAGGCGTAATAGGGATTTCGTTTATCTTTTAAGAAATCATAGCTTTGATTGAAGAAACTGCGGTCTCCCAAGCCCATCGAAATCATTTCATCCTGCTGCATATCCTCTATGGAAAGGTAGTCATCAAACCCTAGCGAGGGATATGCATGCTGCCTATTCCAAAAGTCTTCTTCATCTCCGTGGAAAGCAAAACTTTGATAATCCGATTTCTTTAATTCCTTAGCAAGGCCCGGAAAATCATTATAAGGGAATCGAAAAAAGGTCGCACCTTGCTTTAAAGGAAATAGTCCGGTATTCACGATAAGCTCTCCGTCAGATGAATTTCCAAATACCGTCTGTGGATATACATTCGGGAAGTACAGCCCCCCTTCCGCCAGTTCATTCATGAATGGCGTGACCTCCTGCCCGGCACTGCTTTGAAATAGCGGAAACGACTGTAAGGATTCCACCTGGATGATAATGAGGTTCTTCCCCTCCAAGGATCCGGAATGGACATTTTCCTTTCTTTTCTTTTTATTGAAGTAATCAGAAACGGCCTTCTTTTCTTCCGAGGACATCCCATGCCTTCCCGAGTCAGAAAAATAGGCATATGTATCCAATGCGTGATGACCGATAGGGCCCCAGTTGCGCAAGAAGGTATTCGCCTCATAACGCCGGGTTATATCTACTTTGTCGATAAAGATATTCTTGACCGGCTTTAATCCCGCTATCATCAGGAATATTACGGCCGGCACTAGTGCCATATGCTTGAGGGGGTATTTTTTCTTCACATATGATTCAGCAATTGGGATGACTACCAGAAGAAAGATTGCATCCTTCATTTCCATCATACTGAATATACTTTCACCTAGCCCATTCAGATTGCTTTTTTGCATCCACATATAGGAAGTTATAGGTGTCGAATAATAACGATAAAACCAGATGTCCCCAAGGAAAAAGGCCATGATCGAAAGAAGGGAAACTGAAAAAATGATGCCTTTTACGATTCGATTCGTTATCCATTCCTTCAGATAAACAATAAAACCGGCAACACCGATGATTATGGTAATGATTCCAATAGAAAGATCGTTACCCATCCTATCATTCGTATAAATGAAAAGTATGGCCACGATTGAAAATGACAATATCTCAAATAGCCTCTCCTTCAATCGTAGATCCAGGTTATTCTTCATGCTCCTGCCACTTTCCTCTTCATTATTTCCAAGCCTTAGTTAAGCCTGATTGCGGAAAATTACATATAAATATTACTTAGCGTTGCCATTTATGAGAAAATGCACACCGAAAACGGCATAAATATTTAATGACCACCCTTATAAACAAATAGCCTTCATCACTAAAAGGATGAGGGCTTTGCTTTGGCACTCTGGCAAAAAAGCTGCAGATTGCCGCTAGACTCATGCGGTTGTTTTCCTACTTTCTCTTCCATTCAAAAGCAATCTTCCAACCTTCATCTGGAATCGATTCCGCCAACATATCTCCTTCCTCGAATAAGAAACGCCATGGCATGCTTGAAAGTGCTGGAATCTCACCAAGCTCTGTAAGATCAAATGTCTTTTTTGCGAGGAATTTTCCATCTCCATCAACTAACAGTAAATCCACGATATCAAACCTGACAGCTTTCTCTATTGAATTTCGTAGAAAAGCCACTATGATTACATCATCTTCCACCCTGGTCAGCTTGATGCCGGATATTGAAATTTGGTTCGGTTTTAATGCTGGCAGCCTTTGATGGTGGAATTTATATACATATTCCTCTTGCTTGGAAATTTCCCACCCTTCGTGAAACATCAGGGCAGTATGAACGGTGTCATCCTGATTTAATAACTCATGTACATCTGAAGCCACATTATCCCTTTTTCCAAATAAACTCATCGTTCCTCACCCTCCTCCAAAGCAGTTGCATCTTCCTGATTGCTATTCATATATTCCATAAAACGGATGCTTATCTCCGTCTCAATTTTACTTAATAGAAGGTTGAATTGACTGAGAGCCGCTTTTTCAAACAGTGTATATGGGTCCTGCTGACCATATCCGCTTAAACCAATGCCTTCTTTCACACTGTTCATTTCATCTAAATGGTTCATCCAATTTGTATCAATATGCTGCAGCATGAAAGCACGCAACTGGTTTCCCCATTCTGCATCGTTTTGAAAGGTCATCAGCCTCAGCCTCGATTCCAATTCACCTAAAGCATCCAACACTTTTCCTTCAATTTGGCCTTCTAAATCCTGAAAATCACTTGCCTGCCAACCTAACGACAGGAAGACAAGGGAAAGCTCTTCAATATAGGCAGAGGGATCAGGTTCCACCATATGTTCAGGATAATATTTCACTGTAAGCCGAGTAATGTATTTTTCGATATATTCAAGTAAAATGGCCGACATCCGTCCAGGCTCCATATCAAGGATCCGATCTCTCATTGCATAGATGATTTTACTCTGCTCATTTAATGCATGTTCTAACTTCAATAAATGGTAACGGCTTGATTGATGCATCTGCTCTACCGTTTCCTGAACCATTTTAACGAATTTATCGGGTGCAGGGCCCAGCACCAATCCATTTTCATCCGTTTTGATTTTCTTGATATAACGTCCGATCTCTTCTTCATCATAGTAATCAAACAAATCATCTTCCAAAGAAATGATGAATTGGGTTGAACCGGGATCCCCCTGCCGTCCGGAACGTCCTCTTAGCTGCATATCGATCCGACGGCTTTCGTGTAGCTCCGTACCTATAATATGAAGGCCGCCCAGTTCCTTGACATCATTCGCAAGTAATATATCCGTTCCTCTCCCAGCCATGTTCGTAGCCAGCATCACTTGATTTTTTTGCCCGGCATTCGCAATGATTTCCGCTTCATCCTCTTCCGTCTTCGCATTAAGGATTTGATGTTTGATTTTCCCCTTCTCTAGTTGAACCGAAATTTTTTCAGATTGCTCAATGGAGGTCGTCCCGATCAGAATAGGTCTGCCTCCATCATGAATCCGTTTTACTTCCGTTACGATTTTGTTGATTTTACTGGTTTCATCTTTATAAATCATATCAACCTCATCAACTCGAATGATGGGCTCATTAGTTGGAATTTCAATGACGGGGAGTTGATATATTTCCTGGAATTCTGACTTTGATGGCATTGCACTGCCTGTCATCCCCGACATTGAGTGATATAATCGAAAATAATTTTGGACGGTGATCATGGCCTGTGTTTCATTCTCTTCGGAAATCTCCAAGCCCTCTTTTGCCTCAATTGCTTGGTGAAGCCCATCACTGAAGCTTCGCCCTTCCATCACCCTGCCTGTGAATTTATCGATGATAGCAACCTTTCCATCGATGACAATATAGTCCACATCCAATTTCATGATCGCATGGGCTTTTAGCGCCTGTGTAACATTATGTAATAACTCTTGATGCTCCATTCCATACAGATTGTCGATACCAAAGGCCTCTTCAATCTTGGAAGCACCTTGATCCGTAAAAAAGGCCGACCTTGACTCGCTGAAAATCTCGTAATCATCATTTTCTATAAATGTCTTCATGATTTGTGCCGTGATCTGGTGAAGCTCGGTTCCGTCGCTTGCCCTGTCCGCAATGATTAATGGTGTCCTCGCTTCATCAATCAAGATGCTGTCAATCTCATCGACGATGGCAAATCGATGTCCTCTCTGAACCTTTTCTTCTTTTCGGTAAACCATATTATCTCGCAAATAATCAAAACCGAACTCTGTTGCCGTTCCATACGTGATATCTGCCGCATACGCTTCACGTTTTTCGGAAGGCCCCATTTGGGAAATGTTCAAACCAACCGTCAATCCTAGAAATTCATGAACTTGTCCCATTAACTCAATATCGCGTCTGGCCAAATATTCATTGGCCGTAATGATATGGACACCATTACCGTACAGTGCATGTAAATAGCTAGGCAAAGTAGAGACAAGCGTCTTCCCCTCGCCCGTATTCATTTGTGCAATGCCCCCTTCACTCAGGACAAAACCGCCTGCAAGCTGAACATCATGGTGCCTAAGATTCAATACTCGTTTAGAAGCCTCCCTCACGACCGCAAAAGCTTCGGCTTGTATATCCAATATATTGTCACCAGCATCCAATACGCTTTTAAATATATCCTTCATTCCGCTTAATTCCAGATCTGAATAACTTTCATATTTACCCTCTAGCCGATTCACATCTTCTACCAACTTATAAATTCTCTTTAAGTCTTTAGAACCTTCTTTGAAGAACTTTTTCATACTGGATAGCATAGGGTTTTCTCTCCTATTAATTCAATTGAACTTTAGTGAAATTATATCAGTTAAATATTTACTGTTTATTAATTATCATCTTCATATTGTAATTATATAGAAATTCTTTCTTTTTTTGAAAGATAAATTACGTAATAGCCGGCTGGATGCCCTTCCATTAAAAACGCTAAAAAGATTAGCTCCATCCTGAATATCAGGGAGGAGTTTTTTTATCGATTTAAACAAATAATAGGAAGACTTTCACCAAATGGAGGATTACTGATGAATAAGACAAACAGAAAATTCATTCATAAACTTGCACAGCCGCATCACTTTGGATTATTCGTTCTTATATTTTGCTTTATTTACATGAGCTCCCCTATTCAAGCAGAGACAAAAAACACCCCCAAGAATGTCATATTGCTGATTGGCGACGGCATGGGGGTAGGGGCTATAGAAATTGCCCGGCAATTGGAATATGGAAAGACAGGCGTTCTACATTTGGAACAACTGGAGCATGTTGCCCTGATGCGCACCTATTCCGCCGATAACTTCGTCACTGACTCTGCAGCAGGAGGGTCCGCGATTGCGACTGGTATAAAAACCAACAACAAATCAATCGGTGTCGATGCCAATGGTTCCGAGGTGGATAGTATATTGGATGCGTTTCAGAACAATGGAAAAAAAGTCGGGATCATCTCAACCAATATGGTAGTCGATGCCACGCCCGCTGCCTTTGGCGCAAGTGTTCCTGACCGCTGGACAGGCGCCGCACATATTGCGAGGCAGCTATTTGATAACCGGATCGACGTCATTCTCGGCGGAGGTGCCAGCTATTTCGAGGCGGATAAGCAAAATGGCGAGGATTTAATCGCTAAATTTAAACAAGCTGGATATGGGATCACGACGACGAAAGAAGAACTTAGTTCCATTAATAAGCCGGAAAAACTTTTAGGGCTATTTCATCCAACCTATATGAATTTTAAACTGGATAAAGAAGTATTACATTCTCAAGAGCCATCCCTGCCCGAAATGACATCCAAAGCGATGGATATTTTATCAAGAGGTAATAAAGGATTTTTCTTGATGGCCGAAGGTGCGCGTATTGACCATATGGAGCATGCCGCCGATATCACTGGAATATGGAAAGAAACGATCGAATTTGACCAAACCGTGAAAGAGGTTGTAAATTGGGCAAAAAATCGAAATGATACATTGATTGTTGTACTTGCAGACCACGAAACAATGGGGACCTCCGCTTCTGAAACAATGGATATCACTGCATTGAAAAAAATCAAGGTTTCATCTGAATATATGTCCAAACAGCTTACATTCGATAAAAACAATGAAATCAATCCAGAAAGTGTCGTTTCCACATTCAAGAAGTATGCACATATATCCCTTACGGATCAGGAAGTCGACCAATTCATCGATAACGTAAGAACTAATAGAACGCTTGTCTATCCACAACATCAAATCGATTGGGAAATCGGAAGCACCATCGCCAGGCACCATAAGGCGGGTGTAGCTGATCGAAGCATACGGGCGGCCAGTTCCACAGGAGGGCACACAGCCAATATGATTCCCGTTTTCGCCTCGGGTCCAGGCAGTGAAGCCTTCGATGGAGTCATTGAAAATACGGATATTTCGAAAATCATCACAAAAGCCGCCGGCGTTCCCTTCACACCCGGTCAGCATAAAACAAAAGAGGAATGAATACATTCATTCCGATTTTTTCAGCATTCATTTCTATTGTGTTCCGTTAACACGAAGTTTTGGGGCATTTACTCACGAAATTGTGCGATATCACAGAGTTTAGTGCATTTACTCATGAGTTTGAGGCGTTTACTCGTGAGTTTGACGCGTTTACTCGTGAGTTTGCTCCTTTTACTCGTGAGTTTGGTGCATTTACTCGTGAGTTTGGCGCATTTACTCGTGAATTTGCTCCTTACTCGTGAGTGTGGCGCATTTACTCTTGAGTTCGGCGCGTTTACTCGTGAATTTGGTGCATTTACTCGTGAGTTTGGCGCGTTTACTCGTGAGTTTGCTCCTTTTACTCGTGAGTTTGATGAAGAGCCATAATGCCATTTATTAAAAACAAAAAAAGACGCCCTAATTGACGTCCTATTCATTCATTTTTTTACATGTATTTTTAATACATACCCAATTCGGCTTCCCTTTTTCACTTTATACCA
This sequence comes from Peribacillus simplex, assembly GCF_900156045.1. Taxonomy (GTDB): domain Bacteria; phylum Bacillota; class Bacilli; order Bacillales; family DSM-1321; genus Peribacillus; species Peribacillus simplex_D. The sequence continues at coordinate 333,941 of NZ_FTMX01000003.1, forward strand.
TTCATCTTGTTGAGCCAGGATCGTTACGGCTTGGTCCCTGTATAGATTCCCGACCTTTTCAGAAGATGCATTTTTATTTTCTTTAATATATAATTCGCTTGCTGTCACTATTCCCGTGGTCTTCCTAATGGAGACTTTCGTTGAAATGGATTTCTGGTTGTCACTCTTATCCTTAGCGGAGATTGTCACCGTAAACATCCCGTTGGACATATTTTTGAAATCCCAGGTTGCCGAGTGCCTGCCTTTATTGAACTGCCTTTCAGAAAGGATGCCAACAACCTTACCTTTACTGTTCTTGATTTCCACTGTTACATCAGCGTTTTCATTAATTGTATAGGTTATGTTCGCTTTCTCGGTACTATAATCACCAGATGTATTGACATCGGTGATTTTCGGTGCCGACGTATCTTTACTGATATTAATCGCCATTGTGGCCAAACCTTCATTCCCGCTTCGGTCCATTGCTGATATTTCTGCTTCATATGTACCGTTACTTACCGTTTTTGTGTTCCAGATTGCTGAATGGGTACCCTTTTTCATTGTTTGGTCACGGACTGGGGTAGCTAAGGCTTTCCCTTTACTATCTTTAATCGTGAGTGTTACTACAGCATCTTCTTTTAGGGAGTATGTGACTCCAACCTCATCATTAGAATGATCCGTTTCGGCTTTCATGTTTACTGAATTCGGTTCCGACTTTACGACAAGTTCCGTTTTAGATCCAGCACCTGGTCCATATTCCTTTTCTATAGTTGTGTCAGGATAATAAAACCCCAAAATCTCTTGAAATGACTGGCCTGCTTCCGCTCTGTTTTTCGCTCCAAACTGACTTAGTCCGACACCATGCCCATATCCTGATCCTTCAATAGAGATTTTGGAAGGATCGGCAGATGAATGGTCAACCAAATAGCTTTTCATCACCTCTTGTCCCACCATGCCCCTGATTTTGGAAGCCGCTACATTAGTAAGCTTAACCGTTTGCTGCAAAAGTTTCCCCCTGTCATCAACGAGATCCCTTACATAGAAATTCAGTTGGATGGAGCCCTTCGTTACACGGCCTCCCGTTTTTTCATCTGTAAATGTTAACACGGGAACCTCCGTTATTTTAATATCTTTATTCGCATATCCATTATTCTTCAGCCAAACCTTCAGCTTCGGCACAACCGTTTTATCTTTTTCCTCTACACTTGCCCACCATTCTTCCGGTTTAGATAAATCCATTTTTGAGAGGTCGATTTGCTGTTTGTCCAGCATTATCTCCCAATTGGTTTTCGAATCATAGAGATCTTCTTTTATGGATAAATATGCAAGGGGGTTGCCGCTTGACCAAACATTTGAATTCGATTCGGTCATTCCTCCATTGCTTGAGGAAAAGAACGCTTCGATTATTTCGCCATCATGTTTGATTACCATGCCCTTTGTCTGTTCAATGGCTGAATTAGTTCGATAGTGACCGGCAGCCCCGCCATATACTTGGTAAGAAACCGTATCATCAATTATTGTGGATTGATGGCGAAGTGCATAAGTCCGGGCGGCAATCGCCTGTGCTTTTAAGGCTTCGGAATGCCATAGAGCGGGCATCTCCAGCGGGACAACGCCTTTTAGATAATCTTCCATGTAAACATGATTGATTGGCCGGATGTAACCGTCCTCCGCTGTAAATGAAAATGAGCCAAGATACGAACGGCCGTTTATGGACAATGAAGCATCAGGTTTAACTGGAATTACCTTAAAGGAAGCATAAGATCCCGTTTTCTTAAAACCTTTGTATACGGCAAGTTTAGCCGACTCCACTTTCAAAGTCAGATTTTCACCCTCCCTAATGAATATCTCTCCTCCTGAAGTACGGTAGTCCCCGGTTGCCGTTATTTTGACGCTGGTTCTATTCCCCAAATAATTCTTCAGTTTCACTTCCATCATAGTCTCTTCCGCTGCCGTTGCTTCATGAGAAGGAAATGTTAAAAAAATGATAAAGAATGCGATAAACAAATACCTTAAACTTCTCATTGCTTTTCATCCTCATCCCTATTCTATTTATCTTTCAATTTATCTTTCAAAGATTTTAATCCTGTTCAATCTATTGGCATGGACAACGGCCTGGATGGTGTCACTGCTGCAGAAATCCCTGATGATTTCAGGACAACTGGGATCGCGGTCTTACTTGTGAACTCTCTTTTTACATTCTGTATGTACGACTCATTATCCTTCAAATCCATTTTTATTGTCTTAACAAATTGGAACCCTCAACGTGTGAAAAAATAAAAGCAGGACATGGAAGAAACCATGTCCTGCTTTTTAAATGATAAATGCTTGCTGCATTTTCACCTATTTCTGATGGATGACTTTTTCTTTACTTCAAATACTTCTTCAACACCGGTTTCATATTATCGACAACGACATGGCTGCCGCCTCGTCCTTTTACATCTTCAATCATCCATGCCATGAGAAGTTCCGGATCTTCTGTGTCCATGGCAACAAACCAGCCATTTTCTGTTCCGTCAGCATTTTTGGATGCCTTGATTTCGGCAGTTCCCGTTTTGGCAGCGATTTTGATTCCAAGATCATCTATTCCATGTCCGCTTCCCTTAGGATGCTCCACCACTTGTGTCAGCATCTTGGTGACCTGATTTGCTTGGTCTGCTGATATCGCATTCTCTTTCCATATTTTCTTTTCTATTTTATCTCCTGTTATTAACGAAGGTGCCAGGATGTTTCCTTCATTCAAGAAGGCTGAATAGGTCATGGCGAGATGTAGCGTGCTCATTTGGACTTGTGCTTGACCATATCCAGCGTCTGCCAAGCGTCCCTCACTGTCGATCTTACCGATGCTCGATGCTTTGATCGGATAATCGTAATTCAAAGGCTCATCAAATCCGAATGCCTTGAGCCCATCTGTGAATTTTTCCTTCCCTAGCCCCAAAGCTTTTTGGGCAAAGTAAATATTGTCTGAATAAATTAATGCCTTTTCCATATCGATTGGAACACCTGGGTCCGACACCCTTGTAATGGAATGATCTTTCCATGTCGATTTGGCCCACGTTTTCCCTTGGATATTAATCGACTCTTTCGGATCCACACCATTTTCCAAAGCGATTGCCGCAGTGATGGCCTTAATGGTTGAACCAGGTGCAAACGTCGAACTGAAGCGGTTCAAAAGTGGTTTTTCCGGGTCTTCTTCAAGCGCTTTTTGTTCCGCTTTTGTTATCCCGTAAATATATTTATTAGGATCGAATGAAGGACTTGAAACAAGTGCAAGCGTTTGGCCTGTCTTCGGATCAATTGCCGATGCAGATCCAGTTTCGTTCTTATATTGCTTGAAGATATCCTTTTGAAGCTCGGCGTCGATGGTCAAGGTAATTGTTTCTCCCTCTTCAGCAGGCTTTTCAGCAATCACTTTTTCTTCGCCATCTTCGGTTTTAATAAAGATTTTACCGCCAGGTTCACCTTTAAGCCGCGCTTCCAACACTTCCTCAAGACCTCGCTTGCCAATAACGTCACTTGCGGTATAACCTTTTCCTTTCAATTTCTCTAGATCTTCCGCCGATGCCTCACCGACATATCCAATTAGGTGGGCAGTAGCCTCTTTATACGGATATATACGCTCTTCCGTATTATTGACGGATACACCGGCAATGCTCAATAGCTTTTCCAAGGTTGCGGTATTATCATTTGACATTTTCTTGATGGGCACGAAATAGCTTGGCTTTACCCATGATTGTTTTAATTTCTGATTCACTTCGTCAGTGGACATATTGAGGATTCCAGCGACCTTTTTAACCGTTTCGGATTCGTTGGCCATTTTCTCTGGCACGATTCCCACCTCTGCCACCGTTCCATTCATGGCAAGGCCGCGTTCATTCCTATCGACAATTTCACCGCGAATGGCTGGATACGATTCAACCGATACCTTCTCTCCAGCTTCCAATTGAGGGAATATATAGCTTTCATCCCACTTGATGTACCAATTTTCTTCCTCGCCTTCCCCTTCCTTGACAAGTGTCGCTTTATGGTCAGAGCTGACTGCACCAGCCATAGTGGACATGTCAACGGTATATGAAAGGCTTACCTTTTCTCCATCTTTATGATTTTTCTCTTCTTTAGGCTGTTTATAGTCCACCTTTAATTGGTCGGCTTCTATGCCCGAATAGATTTTTTCATAACGCTTCCCAAATTCATCCGCACTGATTTCTTTCTTTGTCTCAGGCGACAGATACTCGTACATCTTCGCATAATCCTGTTTATTCCAAAGCTTCGTATATGCCGCAAAGCGATCTTCCGGACTAGGCTCATCCGAGCATCCGGCCAGGAACAATACGCTCATCAACAATAAGCTGGAAAATAAAGCTAGTTTCTTCATGATTTCCTCCTAATGAATAGTTAGAATGATATACCTATAGTTTAGCAAAATATTAGGGGAATGGGGGATTTTGCATCCCGAATTTCTTCATTTTTCTAATTGACCATGTTATTTCTAAAACAAAAGTCCTGTACATAGTGTACAGGACTTTTATATTAAAGCATTCTTTTTTTTCGGCTTTTTTTCTCTTGCAGCCATTTTTTCAAGAAGAAAAAGCCCAAGATGGCCGAAATGACTAGACCGCTTGTTGTAACAATGACAGCTACCCATTCGTATAAGGTGTAATCCATATAAGCTTTCCACGGTAATTTCCCTTTCCAATCTTCAATATATAGATTCATTCCGAAAATCCCGGAAACAACCGTATAGATCGTTAGTATTTGCAAGAGGTAATTACTGCTTTTCCCAGACAGTTTATCCTGATTTTGATAAAGGTAGGAAAGTGTTTCCTTCACTTCTCTGTAGAGAGCGGCAATCCTGAAGGCTTCATCCGTTTTTTTGAATAGCTCTTTACCGATTGCCGTACTATTGACTTCAGTGAATAGGTACTTTGCAGAAAACTGAGTGATCATGAAAATCAGCTGTTCCGTATCCGATTGATCTTTTTCCACATCTATCTGGGAATGTTCATGAGCCAATTTAAGCAGTACGATTTTATAATAGAAGAAAAGCAACACTGTATAAAAATGCTGGCCATACATTTCTCTTGCAAGTTCCTGCTCCAGTTTACCTTTCGCTTTCGTGACACACGCAAAATGATACATGCTAGTTATATAATAGGTCTCCTTGCCCCACCTGTCATATACCCTTTCTTGATAATACTTTTCTATATAATCGGGGTTTAATGCGCCTATATATGGCTCACCATCATTGTCATACCCGTTCAGCTCACTGATGCGGAATAAATCATTTTTAGTAATATCACGATTCTTGGGGAATGCAGTATAACTGATCACGTACATTCTTTCATCGATGAAGAAGGGCAGACTGCCAAAATATGTCGGGTTCCCTTGTTCCTCATCCATATATTCCTCAATTGGCGGCAATAGTTCATTGAAGATGAAATCCTTCACCTGTTCATACTGATTTTCACGACAGCTTACTTTCGTTTTTTCTTCATCATCAGCAATCGGTTCGAGGATTCGGAATGTATCACCAAAATAGAGCACATCGTCATAAGAAAGCCCTTCAGGCAAAGTGATGCGAAGATTCATCATGCCTATATGAAATGGGCATATGAAGATATCTATAGAGTTGATAATAAATGGGGTATTTAAATAGGGTGATTCGAAGGTACAATCAATGTCCAGTTTTTTCGTAAAACGCCGCAAGCCTTCCTTCTGTTTTGCATTACCTGGAAATAAAATCGGCTCGATGTAAGGCATGAAATACTTTTCCAATTTACGATGAGAAACTTTATGGCCACCGTAAAATTGATCTTGTTGTTCCATATCTTTCAAGTTCAAAAAAACGAAATGGTCCTCAAACAACTTTTCCACAAACTTTTCAATCATTTTTCCTTCAAGCGCAAATGGAAAAATGTACTGCTGGAAAGTTCGCTTCGTGGGATCATTCTTCACTTTCACATCCATAAATTATATTCCTCCGATTAAACTGCTGAAAACAGGTTTAATTTATCTTGTTTCTTATATTTACCCATGTATAGACAAACAAAACGAAACATATTATAGAAATAAAGTGGACAAATTCTCCAAATAAAAAAATCCCCCAAGCAAGTGCTCGGGGGCCATCGAAAAGAGTTCTTCAACCCTCTTCACTTTAGGGTACTAGAAACTGATGTTTCTAATGAAAAATCCGATATTCGGACCATTTTAGCATTTATTTAACGTATGATAAAACACGAAATCCCTCCATATTTAGGCATTACCACTCATTATTATCTAATTAATCCTTATATACAGGGATTCACAGAAGAAAATATAACTATAGGAATAATTATGTAATTTTTTTGGTTCATTATTTCTTTCCCTTTATCATGAGAATCATGTTTTAACTAATGAGAAATGGGTAAATAAAAAATGCAAAGGAGAGACATCATGAAATCCGATAGCAATAAACAACACTTTAAATTTTTTGAAAGAACAAATAACGCTAAACCAAGTGAACGGAAACAAATGAGTGATTTCATCAAAAAGAAGATGAATGCTCAAAACTCTCATTTAAATGGTAAAAACTCATGACAGGTTGGATGTCATGAGTTTTTATCGTTTAAAATGCGATTTCATTTCCCTGAAGGTTGTGCTTTACACATTTCTTGATACCGATTACATTCAAAAAATGTTTAATTTTCTTTATCGAGGTTGCCTGATATTCATCTACAATGGAAAACTCTTTAATATAAGCGATTTTTTCTTGTATACCTGTATCTATATGATCTTGGCTGTATTCTTTTTGATCTGATTTTTTGCATGTGTACACCACAGCTTCACCAATATTCCTGGTTGCCTCATCAAAATAAAAAGAAAACACAATGGCACATTCATCATCGTAAAAAGAGGGTTGAACTTTCATATTAATATCCATCGTTAAACTTACACCTCTCTCCGTTTTGTTATTTACACTATAACAAAATTATTAAAGGGAAATAGGCGTTACAAACTACACTCACATTTCTTCCACACCTACCAAATGGACCGTACACTCCCCATTCATAGATAATTATAACTACAGGAATATGCTCAAAAGAATAATCATTTAATAAAAATAAAAAAACATCTTCTAATGAAGATGCTTGAATGATTGATAAGGACGCAACATTACTTATTTATATAAACCTGGAAGTTCTGCGTAAAGGCCTGGTAATTCGCTTGGGACAATAACAAAAGCAGCGATGATAAGAAAAGATACGACTAATGCTTTAGTACTTTTTTTCATAGGTCATTCCTCCTTTTCTTTTAAAAAAATATTGGTTAAAATAGAAAATAATTCTATAGTTATATTTAACCACACTTCTTAAAACCATATATTTCGACTAAAGTTTCTATTTAAACCGTTCAGGACCTGTACATACCGCTTTCACCGATTTTTCATGACAAAATATAACTCTAGGCATATTTTAAGGAGAATCAAAATGGATTTTTTTGCAGTTGGACAAAAGATCAAAGAGCTACGTAAACAAATCGGGCTTTCCCAGGAAGAGTTGGCATCCGGTATTTGTACACAAGCACAGATCAGCAAGATTGAAAAAGGCGATGTCTATCCATATGCATCCACCCTCTACTTAATTTCCCAACGTTTAGGCGTTGATGTAAACTATTTTTTCGATATTGGAATGACCCCTAGGCTGGATTACGTTGAAGAAGTGATTTATCAATTAAAAATAGCCAGAAGAACCCGAAATTATGAGGAAATGCAGCAAATTGTAAAGGCTGAGGAAAACAGTCCCCTCTTTCTTCAGAATAAAAAGAATCATCAATTGATTCTTTGGCACAAGGGAATATATGAATATGAAAAAAATAAAGATTTGAATAAAGCCATAGAATTCATTAATCAGGCCATCGCCATTACTCATACGACCGACAAAATATATTCGGAACGGGAGCTTGAAATCTTAAGCAGCCTTGGTGTAATGTATGTTGCCGAAGAACAGTACGAAAATGCATTCGCCTTGTTAAAGAAAGCTTTGGATCACTTGAAAGCCCTACCCTTTTTGACGGATAAAACGCTAAAGACACGCCTATCCTATAATTTTGGCAGAGTGTTAACACGCCTGGTCCGATACGAGGAGTCCATTGCCTGCTGCCAAGATGCCATAAAGTGGTGCCTCGAACATGATCAATTATATGCTTTAGCAGATTTACACTACCATTTAGGTTACAATTTTGAACTCATTGGTAACTTTGAAGAAGCAAAAGAGTACTTGGAAAAGTCAGCGTTTCTATTCAATTTACAAAAAAACCATACCTTTGTTACATTCATCAACAAAAAGTTGGATAGTTGGAAGAACGAAATGAAAATAAATTAATTCTATATTTTTGGCCATTCCCACGGGAATGGCTCCAATTTTTTTAGGAATGCACAAATTGAACATTGCCTCCAGTCAACTTTTTTTAAACTTTTGTATAGAACCCCATTTACCTACAAACTGAGCCATTCACCAGGAGTATGTATAATTTCACACGCATCATTTTCAAAACCTCCATTCTACATTTTAAATTCCATGCCAAAATGAAGTATAATAAAGAGATGCTTCAAAAACGCACCTTTAAAGAAGGTTCCAGCCCCTCATCAATTGGTTTTGTGAAGCGTGATGAGGATGAAGGTTTTCAGGCATGTTTAACATTAATGCCAGTTATTCCTGTTTATATCCGAACCGCTTATATTCAAGGGGATTTTTGACGATATTGACTTTTACAGGGTTTTTATGAGTATACGGATAGAAGCAGTGATGGTTTGTTCGATTAAATGGATTAGAACGTAAAGAGAACGGCCATGGAAAAAGCCCGGCAGTCGATCTCGGGATGTAATATATGCACGGCCCCAAAATAACCGGGGCGGATTACGATAAGCTAAAGAACTGATGGTTCATGATCATAAAAAAATATAATTTTTGGTAAACAGGGCTTGTCCCTGAAGGAGGAGAGTATGGAGCGGGAGTTGTTGTTAGTTGGGGAGCGGCTGGCGGAATTTTTGGAGGCCGGGGATCCGGAAGATTCGGATGTGGTGAATCAAGGGCTCCAGTTATACCGTCAGGGGCTCGTTGATATTAAAGAGGAAGCGGTGGATACGATTGCGGCTGAGGTACAGGATGGGACACGCTTTAAGGCCAGGCTGAATCTGCTCTTCCCTCAGGATGGAAGCTGTACATGTGATTCAAGGTTCATATGCCGGCATCAAATAGCCGTTTTCTTTTCTGCATATTCTGAACACGCTAGTGTTTCCGAATGGCTGAGCGAATGGAAAGCACCAAAAAACACCTCAACTGCCCAAGCACTGCAGCAAGTTAAACGGGCAAGTGAATTACTTAAACAGACGGCGGGGAATTCCATCGTCTTAGATAAAAGCTACCCATCATGGAAGCAATTCGTCAATGATGCCTTTGAGGAACATGTCGAGCCTCATATAGGCGAGGCTACTTATATGATTGAAAACCATATACAAACTTACTTTAAACGCCTTAGCTCAAAAGCTCCAATGGAAAGGGAATGGAAGTTACTTTATCATTTCGTTACGCAATTTTGCACGATGCAGCAGACACTAAGAATGATTCAGCTGCATAAAAGTGAGACGCAAACGATCAGGGTCTTTTATGCACTTGCCGTCGACCTGGCAGAAGAGCTGCATGAATCGGTACAGCCGCTTAGCAGGCAAGCGAGGCCCTTCGCCTTTGATCCCTTCGTTTTCAGCATCAAGGAAGATGTAGCTAAACTACTGGATGGAGGAGAAGGCCTTGAATACGAAAAGATCGACCTCTACCGGGAGATATGGAGCTACTTATTCTCCAACTCCTCATGGCGTAAAGAGGAACTGGAACGAATCAATAAAGTACTTCCCGACAAATATATGGGGACCACCGAGCGGACGTCCTATTCCCTCGCAGCCATTCACCTATCCCTTTTGGAGAGCCATGATAAACAAGCGATTGAGCTTCTTCATGAATTGAAGAAGGAAGCCTGTCCATACATTTTTTATTGGCTGAATCTCCTGGCTGAATCTGACAACCGGTCACGTGCCATCCCTTTCATTGAATTCATCAATAATAATGTCCAGGAATTCCTTGCCGGTTTATCCGATTATTATAAACGGGTGGATTTCGTCCGAACGTTCACGACTTTAATTAACAGTTGCTGTTATAAATTAAAACGGACCGATTTGCTTGAGAAATTTTACAGGGCCACCCTTCCGCACAGCTATTGGAACTATGCAAATTTCCTTTTTGAACAAGGACAATATAAAAAATGGGTGGAGATGCATATTTACTCAGAAATCAGCATTGACTTAATCAGCAGTGAATCCATCAAAGAAGTGGTCTCAAAGGAACCGGAACTAATCCTGCCCCTTTATTATCATGCGGTCCAGGAAAAAGTTTCTTTGAAAAACCGTCCTGCTTATAAGCAAGCTGTCCGTTATTTGAAAAGGATGCGCACCATTTATAAAAAGAGCAAAAAAGAAGACGTATTCGATCGTTATATACTTTATGTAGCAGATTCAACCAAACGGCTTCGCGCTTTCCAAGAAGAACTAAAAAGGGGTAAGCTTATCGATGTTTAATCCAGGGAAATTAAAAATCAAAATAGCGGCTCTCGAAAATGGAACTTACGCCCTTGGTGTAGTCAATGAAGAGAATACCTTCCTCACTACGAATCATATACGCAGGCTGTTATTCAACTGGGATGACGCAAGCTTTTATGGTACTAAAATGACTACGGATCTAGTGGATGGAAATCAAGTATTCATTCTTGACGCTTGGGGACTTCTCAACTTTTTTGCTAGGGAAAGCTTTAACTCCTTCATAGAATGGGAATGGTCCGAGTTATCCTCCCTTTGCCTATCAGCAGCGCCCGTTCTTCATGAATCCATTGAAGCCGGAATCCCCGTACCGGATTTCACTAATCTTCAGTTGGACTCCATCGGCTGGAAGCTGCCGGAAGAAGTGGAAGAGGAATTCGTCCCTTCCTTTTGGGAAGAAGAAATATCATTGGATCTCCCTTCACCTGAACTGGAAACAAACCGTACTTTTATCGAAAAGTGGTATAACGGTGCCGCTAATATGTATTTAAAAAACTATTCACCCATGCAGCATAAATGGAGTGAAGCCGTCGGGGCATTAAAGGATACACGGCTTTCTCCCGAAGAATTGCAGGCCTTTTTTGACAAAGACAGCTGGCAGGAATGGCTCGGTACCCTGCCAGATCCCAAGCCATTCACCATAGGTCTCCGTTTAACTGAGCCTCCTGATGGCAATGGGCCTTGGATACTCGATGTTACCCTTCGGTCAAAAAGGGATGAGAATATCCTTGAAACATATACAGGAAAAAAACTGCCGCGCGGCTGGAATAAGTATGCAAGTGAAGTGGTGCGTGCTACGAAACGCTGGCAACTCGTCGTGCCATGGCTTGGGGAGAATGGCCGTCTGAAAAGGGAGATTTCGGAAACGGATGCATGGGAGTTTCTGACCGACGCAAGCGAAAAGCTCCTTTTTCTTGGCGTCGAAATTCTCCTTCCATCGTGGTGGCTTGCCTTGAAGGAGTCCTCATTGAAGGTCAAGGCGAAAGTGAAGAGCCAATCGAACCGAGGCCCGTCTTATGTCGGGTTAAAAGCTATAATGGACTTCGATTGGCGTTTCTCATTAAATGGCAAAGAGCTCACTGAGGCGGAGTTCGCGGAGCTCGTCAATGAAAAAAGGCGGCTTGTCTTCATCCGCGGCCAATGGGTCAAGCTTGATCCAGCTTTCATTAAACAAATTCAGGAGCTGATGGAAACAGCTAATGAAAAAGGCATCCAATTGACTGACTTGCTGCAGCAGGAACTGTTGAATGGCGTAAATGAAGATGGCGATGACGATTCTGAAAACGACGAAATGCTCCGGATTCAATTTGAATTGAACCAGGAGCTCCGTAAAATGGTTGGAAGACTCCGGGAAACCAAAAACATATCCATCCTGCCCGTCCCTAATGCACTTCAAGGTGATTTACGCCCCTATCAAAAACTGGGCATGAGCTGGCTCCTTTTTTTAAGGGAGCATGGTTTTGGTGCTTGTCTAGCCGACGATATGGGACTTGGAAAAACCGTCCAGATGATTGCCTACCTACTTCATGTGAAAGGTAAAGAAGGAGCGAGTAAAGAGCTCCCGACTGCCCCCAGGGATGAACAAAAAAGTGAACCGATCATTGTTGAAGAGGATAGCAACGCAGAGAGCAGTGATGAGGCTGAAATCATTACCACTGCCCCCGAATCCGTCTCTGTACAATCGGCACTCATCGTCTGCCCGACATCGGTCCTGGGCAACTGGCAAAAGGAATTGGAAAAATTCGCACCATCACTTAAAGTTCACCTTCATTACGGATCGAATCGTGCTAAAGGTGAAGCATTTACTAAACTGGCAGCCGATCATGATATTGTCTTAACATCATATGGACTGACCCACCAAGATGTGGCTGAACTGACCACCATCCATTGGAGCAGCGTTATCCTTGATGAAGCACAAAACATCAAGAATGCTCAAACAAAGCAATCCAAAGCGGTCCGCAAGCTAAACGGCAGACATCATATCGCCTTATCAGGTACGCCGATGGAAAACCGTTTAAGTGAGCTGTGGGCGATTTTCGACTTCATCAACAAAGGTTATCTCGGAACGCTAGGTCAGTTTCAGGAAAAATATGTGGCGACCATTGAGCGTGATGAACAGAAGGATAAAATCAAGGAATTGCAGCGTTTGATACAGCCCTTCTTGCTTCGCCGTACAAAACGCGATAAAGAAGTCGCTCTTAATCTTCCGGATAAGCAAGAACAAAAGGAATTCGTACCGCTTACCACCGAGCAAGCATCGTTGTATGAACAACTGATAAAAGATACATTCACTGATATCGAGCAACTGTCTGCCTTTGAAAGAAAAGGCATCATCCTCCAGATGCTGAATAAGCTCAAGCAGCTATGCAATCATCCAGCTCTTTACTTAAAAGAGACGGAAAAGGAAAACATCATGAAGGCACCTAACCGTTCAGGTAAACTCGAGAAGCTGACCGAGCTTATCGATGCTGTCCGCGAACAGGATGAAAGCTGTCTCATTTTCACACAATATATCGGGATGGGCAATATGATTAAAGAATTGCTGGAAAAACGATATGGCTTTGAAGTGCCATTCCTGAACGGGAGTGCGAACAAGAAGCAGCGTGATGAAATGATCACCCGATTCCAAGATGGGGAATTCCCCATCTTCATACTCTCGTTGAAAGCAGGCGGCACTGGACTTAATCTTACAGAAGCGAACCACGTGATTCACTATGATCGCTGGTGGAACCCGGCTGTTGAAAATCAAGCCACCGACCGTGCTTACCGAATTGGACAACAGCGTTTCGTTCACGTTCATAAGCTAATCTGCACAGGGACCCTGGAAGAAAAAATCGACCAGATGCTTGATAAAAAACAAGCCCTGAACGACGAGATCATCAGCAGTGACAACTGGATCACCGAACTTTCCACAGAGGAAATCAAGGACTTGGTCGCTCTTCAATAACCCGCTCTCACGATATGAAGATGAATGAGGGAAGGCAGTCAGCTTATCAGGACAAAAAAAAAGGGAGAATGCATATATGATATGCATTCCCCTTTTTTTATACATAAGCGCCCTGTAAATTTTCAACCCTTGAATGCCTGGCATGGTCTAGTTCGATACGTTTATCTGATTCAAAAAAGCGATTTCACCATATAGAGAGCTGTGATCCAAATGATGATTGCAGAAATTTTATTTAATATTCCAAGGAATTTTCCGGATGTATCAACCTTTTTCAGCAATCGCCCCGCTAGACATAATCCATGGAACCAGCACCATGACACAAAGATGCACGTTATGGCGAATATCACTTTATCTTTTCCAGAATAAACAAGTGAGCTTGAACCGATTACACCTATTGTATCCAAGATTGCATGCGGATTCAGTAATGAGACTGATAGAGTAAACACAATTTGCTTTTTGGTCGACATCTGCATGGATTGGGCACCTGACTGTGAATTCGATTTGGCAAACCAAATCTGAAAACCCATATACAATAAAAATATAACTCCGATTATGATTAATGTAAGGCGCAACCAATCATATTGCATGACAACCAACGAAACACCTAAAATAGCTAACAGAATGAGCACTGTATCACAAATTGCAGCTGTGATCGTTGCTGGCAATGCTTTTTTTATTGTTGGTTGGATTGCTCCTTGATTAAAAATGAATACATTTTGCACTCCCAACGGAAGTATCAGCCCTAATGCCAATAATAATCCATGAAAAAATGGCCCCATACGAATACCCCCTCCCTTCATATTCAGTATAATGAAAACAACAAAGGAATTAACCATCCAATTGGTTGGTTTTCAAACCAACCAATTTACAATGAATATAGAACATGAAAGGAGTGGTTTTCGCATGTTTATCGAATGGAGACCAAACCGGACTTCCGACCAATCACTTCACCAACAAATAGTAGATTGGGTCAAACAACAAATTACACGAGGGGAATGGCCGGTTGGTACTAAGCTTCCATCACAACGCTCATTGGCCGAATCATTTGGTGTAAACCGAAGTACCCTCATCACGGCCATAGATGAGTTGATTGCAGACGGATTATTGGAAACTAAGATGGGGTCCGGCACATTCGTTTCAAATAATACTTGGAATGTGCTCGTCTCCAGCAAACAGCCTGACTGGAAAAACTATGTCCGGAACGGCCTTCATGAACCTAATTTAAAAACGATTCAGGACATTAATCAATATGAAACGGACACCACCATCATCAGATTGGGCACGGGCGAACTATCTCCGGATCTATTGCCTACAAAACAAATCGAAAAGACGTTGCGATCCACTTCTTTTGATGCCCACTCATTAGGTTATTCCGAGCCCAAGGGTGATAAGAGACTTCGCCAATGTATAAGTGTTTATTTAGAAACAAAAGGGATCAACGCAAGTCCCAGCTCCCTCATGGTCGTTTCTGGCGGGCTTCAGGCACTCCAGTTGATTTCAGTTGGTTTACTTCAAAAGGGATCGTTGATATTACATGAATCCCCTTCCTATTTAAATTCCGTTCACCCATTTCAATCTGCTGGGATGCAATTGGTAGGTTTATCAATACAAGGCCGGGAAAGTATTCCGACTCAAATAAAGCGCATCAATGGAAGGAAAAAAGCGTCACTGTTTTATACTGTTCCAACGTTCAACAATCCAACAAATACTACATGGACAAAAGAAGAAAGACTAAACCTCCTATCACTATGCAAAAAAGAACAGATCCCGATTATTGAAGATGACGTATATAGTGATTTGTGGTTTGAAAAAGAACCACCGCCCCCTTTAAAATCCCTTGATGCAGATGGCCTTGTATTGCACATTGGCAGCATGTCCAAAACATTGAGCCCCGGATTGCGTATCGGATGGATTGCCGGCCCGATAACTGTGATTGAACGTTTAGCGGACATTAAAATGCAAATGGATTACGGTTCCAGTGCACTATCCCAACACCTTGTGGCAGAATGGTTAGCAAATGGTCAATATTCAAGGCATTTAGAGTGGCTAAGGCATGAGTTGATAGATCGCAGAGATTTTACATTAACCCTTCTCGATCAATATTTTAAGGGACTGGCTGAATGGCAAATACCTCAAGGCGGATTTTATATATGGTTAAAATTATGTAAACCCATCGTGAATCCAAACCTTTTCAAGCAAGCGATAAAGGAGAACATACTTCTTAATCCGGGATACATATACGAACCAAATAACCATACACATATACGGCTTTCATATTCATACGCCTCGAAGGATCAATTAGCTTATGGCATCCAAACCCTATCAAAGATCATTCGGCGGATGGTTTGACATTTTGAAGGATAGGAGACGCTCATCATATCGAGGAGCTGTCGGGACAACTCCTCGATATTGAGTAAAGTAACTTATTCGTACGTTCTCATACCCTACAATGTCCTGCAGCTCCAGAAGAAGATATCACGGATTAGCAGCTTTCATTTTTACGTTCCGCCCTTTTTGCTGGATGATGAAAAAAGAATGGTGATAGCCATGATTGATCATGATATGATCGAGGATTGCAATAAGCGCCTCACCCTTATTAGGCTGAAATGTCCCTGAACTTTCCTCAATGATGATTTTTTCTTGGTGGGGATCATAATTAATGGTTGTTTTAGCACCTCTTTCAAAGAAAGAAAGGGTTACCTCCTTACATAGAGGAAAATCCTGATAAGGGGAATCTGAGCGGGGAGCCTTTTCAAAGGGAGAATGGACGTGCTGAAGTGCATCAAAGAAACTCGGTTTTGTAAGATATGACCTGTCGCTTCCTTTCCTTTCGAATTTCACTGTAATTCCAAGACTACTTACTTTTTTACTGGATTTCTTCTTATAATTCATAGATACCCTCCTTTTAATAGGTTCTTTATACCTAATTCTTTTATCCCATTCCATATACCTGCCAGAAAATGAAATTACTTCCTCAATAATAGATTTACATATTTGCACGGTGAAAACGCAGCAAACCGCTTCATAAACAGCATGAAAGAATTCATTCATCAAATCCATGCTTGGGAAATCTTATTACACAAAAACAGCCCTCTTGGAAAAGAGGGCTCAAACTGTAGACAAATACGAAGAAAGCGAGTTTGCCTGCAATTTTTTATTTAAAAAGTTCAGTTGATTTCAGAAATCCGCTCCCTTTCCGCCGACTGTCTGCCAAGCCTCCTCGGCGCAAGCGCCTGTGGTGTCTCGTAGCCAGTAATTCGGCAGGAGTGTCGCAAATTCCTTCAATTTAATGAGGGTTTCATTCCATATAAAAGGTATAAATTCATGAAGGATAACCAATTCTTCTTTTATTTATCATTGTTCAGGGTAGTCCATTCCGAACCCCATTTTGTATGAAGAAAAGTGAGTTTCCCTATAGTCTTCAGTTGATTGGAACGGAAGGTACGGGACTCCTGCTTAGAAAAGCGTGTCCAAGGGAGACCCCACAGGCGCAAAGAGCGCCGAGGAGGCTCCCGGACCGCCCGCGGAAAGCGAGTGCCCTACGTCCCAATCAACGCTCGAATTGTACAAACCCTCAAAAAAACAGTAGGTAAAATCAATTATTTGTACAAACTGCAGCCCTCTTGGATAAGAGGGCTGTTTTTCATTATTTTTTAGCTTTATTGATGTTAAAGGATTTCTTCGATTCATTTCCTGCAAGATCGGTCACCTTAAATTCAATCTTGTTGTTGCCTGTTTTAAGCGGCAGCTCCAAATCCTCTATCTTCTTCTTATAGGCACGCATTTTGTAGGGTTCCTTGAATTCATGATAGAATACTTCGCTTCCATTCAGGTAAAGACGGATTTCATCAAAATTATCCTCTACCGTCACGTCCACTTTTGGATTCTTTCCTTTGGCTCCCACAGTTTCCGGTACACCTTTAACTTTTAACCCTGGCTTTGTTGCATCGACCATAATCGTCCGTTTAAAGGAAACCGTGTTATCCCATTTATCGGTTGCTTTAACCGTGAAGCTTTGGACACCATCTACAAAATTCTTTTCATATGAGAATTGATATTTATTATTCGTCTTGTTATACGTTACAGGTACCGTTTTATTGTCGATTTTAAATTCCGTTATTTCCGACGCTTCTTCAATTTCTCCAGTTATTTTGATTTTATTTTTATTGTTCACGCTCAAGGCTTCAGGACTCTTGATCTTTACAGCTGGTGCATGATTATCGATCGGAGCCGAATCACTTGCTAATTCGGTTTCAGCCGATTTTTCATTACCTGCATAGTCAATTGCCACAACCTGAACCTTTTCCCCTTTTACATCAGGTAGGGTGAATTGTTTCGCATTCGCCGGGAGCGGTTCTTCCATGATGGATGCTCCATCTACTTGTACATCGTAATAAGCAAGCCCTGAACCATTCAGATTATCCTTACCTTGGATGGTCAATACATTGCCTTTTTTCGAAATCTTGACTGTCGGCTTTACCGTATCGATTTTGATAGGCATTTTAAACGTCTGCCATTTCGCACCCTCGTAATCTATCATCGCTTTGATTTCAAAATAATAGACCCCATCCTTAGCGAGTGCATTATTGATTTTACCGTCCCATTTACGGGCTGGATCCAGGGTGTATGCAGTCCCTTGTCCGCCATCATAATAGTCTTTACGTACATTATTCTCTGTGCGAAGTTTCCGTACCGACTTGTTTTCACCATTCAATATATTGTATTCTACCTTTTTCGCATTCCTTAAGAATGATAGGACCGGCACGAAATCATCCTGTGCACCATCACCATTTGGGGAAATTGCAATATTTTTGCCATTGAATGTTTTTCCCGCAGGGTCATAGCCGAGATAAGTGAAATCTTTACCTGCTGTCGATACTCCTCCTGCCATGCCATAGAAAGATTCTTTGTCATATTTAGTGCCATCCAGGATCGGGGCTTTGTCCCACTCTCCTTTAAACCCTACATACGGTACATTCAGTTCCGGATTGGTATCGGCTGGATCCTTCAATGAAATGAACCCTTCAACAAAGTATCCATTTGGAAAGACCTTGTCAATGTCTACAAGAGTCTGAAGGTCATCGCCAAGTACCTTTGCATTGGATATGTCCACTTTCACTTCAAATGTAACCGATTTTTTTGCAGGAACGGTAATCTTATTTGTATTTTTATTATTGATTTTAATCGAAGCGTTCTTAATTTCCTGTGCTTCCAGCTCATTAGCGGAATAACCCAGTTGTCCCTGGATTGCATAGTCCGTTTGGATGTTTCCTTTTACATCATACTTGACCGCTTTGTTGCTGAAGTTTTCAACCTTTAAAGTGAAGGCGAACTTATTTCCGATCTCCTTCATTGCAACCTTCGCTTCTTTCGTGAATGCCTCGGTCACGACAGCAGGTGTGGACAATGCGGATTGCAGCTGCATGACCCCGGCTCCCTGCCTGCGAGGCGAGTAAGGGTTTTCCCAGTCAAGGGCCTTATTGACGACACCCTGATCCGTTAATGGTTTTGAAGTATTCATCATCAGATTCTTAGCTAAATTAGCCCGGGCAGATCCATTTAATTTAAATTCTTTATCCACTCTTTCAAGAACCAGTGCCGAGCCTCCGGAAACATGTGGTGCCGCCATCGAAGTACCGCTCATCATTCCATATTCATCGTTGTTCAGCGTCGAATAAATTTGTCCGCCCGGAGCAGTGATTTCTGGTTTGAAATCCAAGTTCGGTGCGACTCCCCATGAACTGAATGAGCTCATTTTCCCTGCTTCTGGATTTACAGCTTTTGTTTTATCACCATTAAAGGTAACCTTCACCTTTTCACCATCCGTTAAGGCCGCTTTCAGCTTTGCACCATCCGATTTCAACATGAACAGCTGAGGAATGGTGATGCTTGGATCTGTGGCCATGGAAATATATCCGTCAGCATTATTGTAAATGATGACTCCTGTCGCTCCTGCTGCCTGGGCATTTTGCGCCTTTTCTATAAAAGAAAGCGTGCCGCGCTCGATGAGGGCGAACTTGCCTTTAACATCCACTTTGGAAAGCTCCTCCGGCGTCCCAAGACCTGCAGCCACCAAGTCATGTGTTTTATCCTTCAAAGCATTGGGATGTACGCTTGAAGCCGACATGAACGGAGCTTTACCTGCTTGTCCATTTATATCATAAGTCGCTGCATCCAAATCCATATAGTTATTCTCTACCGATGCCACTTGTACAGAATCGTAAGCAAGCCCAGGTGAACCTGAAACGCCAATATCCGGGTTCGAGGCCGATGGGTTTGCAAATCCATTTCCAAAGTGCGCCGAGTTTCCTGCTGAAATCGACATGAGGATCCCATTATCAACAGCCCTGGACACCGCCTGCTGCTCCGGATCTTCTGCCGATACAAAACCTGCAGTGGAGCCAAGGCTCATATTCAGCACATCCGCTCCAAGGATAATGGCATCGTCAATCGCCTTAATGTATATATCGCCCCATGTTGTCTGCATATCGGGATCATTCCCGAAGACCTTTAAAGCAAGCAGTTGGGCTTCAGGAGCAACCCCTTTAATGCCGCCGTTCTCTTCATCTCCATTGGCACCAGCCGTACCTGCTACATGCATTCCATGCATGGAGGCCCCTTCACCAAGGTCAAGGATTTCTTCATTTTCATCCATGTAATTGTATCCATAAGGTACCTTCGCCGTATAATAATTGCCTAATAGATGGCTAGATTCCTTCATACCGCTTATTTCACTTTCAGTCAGTTCAGCCTTATTCTCTTCGTTCAGGACCATATCACGGTGAGATGGGTCGATTCCAGTATCAATAATCCCGACGACCATCCCTTCCCCTTTATATCCATATTCCCGCCAAGCTTCCTGGGCTTGGACAAGTTCTTTACTATAAAGCATCTCGGGTTTTTCTACAGGACGTTCATATTCATTCGCAATATGTACTTCAGCAACTTCAGGCATGGCTTCCACTTTTTTGATTTCACCATACTGAAGTTCACCACTGAACCCATTGACGACTGTCGTAAAACTTTCAAGTTCCTTGAAAGCTATTTTTTTCTCTTTCACCTTTTTTTTCAATTTCTTCTGATTAGCTAGCTTTTCGGACTTTAATTGTTGTTTCTTAGTTTTTGATAACTGTTTAAAAAGTTTCCCTTCTTTCGAAGCTGTTTCTATTGCCGGGGCTTCCTTCATCTCTACGATGACCCTGACCTTCTCATTGCTTTTGTATTTCTTCCCCAAATCATTTTTCTTCAGCTTTATAATACTTTCCTGATTCTTCTTACCTGCACCGCCCGAGCCTGTCGGGGGATCTGGGAGCTTGGCTGCGGAAACGCTTGCAGTAAATACTAATAGAAAGATTGCTAGAATGGACAAGCTGCGTTTAATCAATGAACTTTCCTCCTCTAAAATAATCAATTTTTGGAATATTCTTACTGAGTATAAAAGTATCACAACTTTTGGGGTGATTTTAAGGGGTAATAGTCACTATTTTCCTATTTCGAACTAGGATTATGTTATTATTTTTCATATTTTAATAGATTTACAAGATAAATGACAAAAAGATGGTGATGTTAAACTAACATCACCCTTTTACTTCTAGTTTTTCATTCTCGGATCCAATGCATCGCGCAGCCCATCCCCCATTAGATTAAAGCCGAGTACCGTAAGCATGATCGCAAGGCCGGGGAAAAGAACCGTCCATGGTGCCTGAATGATGAACGCCCTGGAATCAGCAAGCATTTTTCCCCACTCTGGTGCTGGCGGCTGTGCACCGAGACCGAGAAAGCCCAGTGCTGCACACTCAATTATGGCAGTTGCAATCGCCAAGGTGCCTTGAACGATGATCGGTGCAAGACTATTCGGAAGGACATGGTGAAGGAGAATCCGGCCATCCCCCATTCCAATTGCCTTCGCAGCCGTTACATATTCCTCTTCCTTCACCGTTAAGACCCGTGAACGTAAAAGCCGGCCGAATATCGGGACATTGACGATGGCAATGGCAATAAGTGCGTTACGAAGGGAAGGTCCCAAAACGGCTACGACAGCAATGGCAAGCAAGATACTTGGAAAGGCCAGAATGATGTCAAAGACCCTCGATATGATTGTATCTATCCACTTGCCATAGTAACCGGCAATGATTCCTAAAAAAGACCCGACCACGACAGATCCGGCAACAGATAAGAAGCCGACCCCTATTGATATGCGCGAGCCATAAATGACCCTGCTCAAAATGTCACGTCCAAATTCATCCGTTCCGAACCAATGCTCCGCAGACGGGGCCAAATGTTTATCACTTAGCTTTTGCCCCTCAAAAGAATAAGGTGCAATAACGGGCGCGAAGATGGCGATTAAGATAAAAAATGCAACAATCCCCAGTCCCACAAGGGCTACCTTATTTTTCCTAAAACTTTTCCACCCTTCCTTCCAGGGAGAGATGACTTTTTCCTCTGCCTCTTTCGGAGGAAGGATTGGCGAAGTATTCGTTGCTATTTCAGGCATGAGTTTCCCTCCCTATTTATACTTAATCCTAGGATCGATCGCTGCATACAACAAGTCCACAACTAGATTGATCATGACAAACAAAAAGGCGATGACAAGAATTCCGGACTGTATCACCGGATAATCCCGAGATAGTATTGCATCATAAATATATGTACCGATACCCGGCCATCCAAAAATGTTTTCCGTTAATATGGCGCCGCCTAAAAGTAATCCTGTCTGCAGGCCGATAACCGTCACCACTGGAATCAGGGCATTCTTAAGGGAGTGCTTGTAAACAACCCAAAACATTCTCATTCCTTTAGCACGAGCTGTACGAATGAAATCCGATCTCATGACTTCCAGCATGGACGAACGTGTCATCCTTGCAATAATGGCCATCGGAATGGTCGCAAGCGCAATCCCCGGCAAAATGAGATGTTTGATCACCTCGAAAAACTGATCAACCCTGCCAGCCATGAGTGTATCCATCAAATACAGGCCGGTTATGGCTTCAACGGGATCCCTGATATTATCCCGCCCTGTCGTCGGAAGTAAATCCCATTGAATTGAAACGAGGTATTGCTCCATTAACCCCAGCCAGAAAATAGGCATAGACAAACCAATCAACGCAATCACCATGGCGACATAATCAAACCATGAGTTTTGAAACCAAGCTGATATTATCCCTGCATTCACGCCTATTACCACGGCGATGATCATGGCGATCAAGGCCAGTTCTATCGTGGCCATTAGGTATGGCCCAATTTCTTCAGAAACCGGACTATTCGTTTTTAACGAAACACCCAGGTCTCCCTTTAACAGACCTGATAAATAATCCCAAAATTGAATGAACCAAGGTTTATCCAGACCAAGCTCCTTTGTCATTGCAGCGACTGCCTCTTCCGTTGCTTGCTGCCCTAAAATCACCTGTGCTGGATTCCCAGGAATCGCCCGAATCATCATGAATACAATAAATGCCATTCCGAGTAACACTGGAATGAGAGATCCTAAACGTCGTACGGTATAGGAAAACAAAACAATCACCCGCCTTTTAAATAAGGGTCCTTCGAAGCGCCCTTGATCATTTTGAAATACATTCCATAACAAAACCGGGAAGCATGCAAGACTCCATACTACCCGGTTCGTACGGTTAATTTTCTAGTGAAACATTAACAAGGGATTGTGAACCAGTTGGATGTGGAACAAACCCTTTGACCGTCTTAGATCCGGCTAACTGCGGTAAAGAGTGTACAAGCGGAACCCATGGAGCATCATCATGGATGATTTCCTGTGCTTTTCCATACAGCTCATTGCGCTTGGCTTCATCTGCCGTGGACTGAGCTTCGATCAGCAGTTTATGGACCTCATCGTTTGCGTAACGGGCATAGTTGTTGGAGCCGATATTATCTTTATCCAATAATGTATAAAGGAAGTTATCCGCATCTCCATTATCGCCTGTCCAGCCCATCATGAAGGATTGGGCTTCACCAGCCTGCACTTTCTCTAAATATGCAGCCCATTCGTACGAAACGATATTCGCTTCGATGCCGACTTGTTTTAGGCTTGCTTGAATGGCTTCAGCCACTTTTTGACCATCTGGCATATATGGACGCGGTACCGGCATTGCCCATAGATCCATTTTAAATCCGTCTTCAAGTCCAGCTTTTTTCAGCAGTTCTTTCGCTTTTTCTACATCATAATCATAGTCTTCGACTTTGTCATTGTAGCCAGAAACGGATGGCGGCATGGGATTCTTGGCAGGCTCTGCTGTGCCTTCATAAAAATTATCAATGATTTCCTTTTTATTGATCAAATGCGAGATGGCTTGACGCACTTCTTTCTTGTCGAATGGCGCTTTCTCAACATTGAAAGCAAAGTACCCGACGTTCATGGATGCACGTTCGAATATTTGCAGGTTTTCATCTCCTGTAACCTTACTGATATCACTTGGGTTCAACCCGTCCATCAGGTCGATTTCACCCTTGATTGCAGCATTTAAACGCGCAGAGTTATCTTTAATGACCTTAAACGTGATTCCATCAAGTTTCGGCAGTCCTTCTTGCCAATAGTCATCGTTTTTCACCACTTCAATCGTATCGCCAGGTTTCCATGATTTGAATTTGAAAGGACCTGTACCAGATGGATTTTTAGTGAAGTCATCACCCTCTTTTTCAATTCCAGCCGGACTGGCTATTGCAAATGTAGGCATGGCAAGGTTTTTCAGGAACGGCGCCTGCGGACGGTTCAAAGTGAATTCCACCGTGCTGGCATCGATCGCTTTTACTTCTTTGATCACATGACCTTCATCACCTTCAAATCCTCCAAACATGGAGGCATAGTAAGCAAATTTACCCTCATCCTTACTTTGTGCCCAACGTTGAAAGTTTTTTACGACTGCATCTGCATTGAAATCCGTACCATCATGGAACTTGATTCCGGTTTTCAATTTGAATGTGTATGTTTTTGCGTCATCGGACACTTCCCATGATTCTGCAAGACCCGGATTGATTTCCGTGTCATCTTCCCCATATTTCACTAGCGTTTCAAAAATCTGCTGTGTGACGATGAATGATTCCCCATCGGTTACGATAGCCGGGTCAAGACCGACAGCGTCTCCACCTTTACCGTATATCAATACGCCGCCCTTCGCTTCACTCGATCCACCTTTACCATCATCTTTCTCTTTTGATGTAGACGAGGAGCATCCCGCAAGCGCTAGCGAAAGAGCCAGGATACCAGTCAGCAATAATGCCCATGTTTTCTTCATATTCTTCCCCCTTATTATTTGCGAATTTATGTATACGTCGTGTCAATTGTATAAATGACAAGCAACGTAGTGACCAGGTTTATGTTCATTCAGGATTGGCTTTTCCGTACTGCATCCTGCCATCGCCTTCGGACATCTCGTATGGAATGGACAGCCTCCGGGCGGGTTTGATGGGCTTGGAACATCTCCCTGCAGGATTACCCTATCCCCTTTGTATTCCACATCCGGGATGGGCACGGCTGATAGTAAAGCCTGCGTATATGGATGAAGCGGATCTTCATAAAGCCCTTCACTTTCCGTCAATTCAACTATATGTCCAAGATACATGACACCGACACGGTCGGAGATATGCCTCACCACTCCAAGATCATGGGCAATGAACAAGTAGGTCAAATCAAAATCTTCCTGCAAATCCTGCAACAGATTCAAGACCTGTGCCTGGATCGACACATCCAGCGCAGATACCGGCTCATCGGCAATGATCAGTTTGGGGTTGACTGCAAGTGCCCTCGCAATGCCAATACGCTGCCGTTGGCCCCCACTGAATTGATGCGGATACCTCTTAGCGTGGTAACTGCTTAAGCCAACAACCTTAAGAAGTTCCTGCACACGGGCCTTTCGCGCCTTTTTATCTTTAACCCCATGAACGATGAGCGGTTCTTCCAATATTTTTTCAATAGTATGCCTGGGATTGAGGGAAGCGAATGGGTCCTGGAAGACCATCTGCATTTCACGGCGCATCTTTCTCATTTCACTGGAAGATAAAGCTGTCAGGTCCTTTCCTTCGAAATAAACATTACCCTCACTCGGCTCAAGCAATCGAAGCAATAACCTTCCCGTCGTCGACTTTCCGCAACCGCTTTCACCGACAAGGCCTAAGGTTTCCCCTTTATAAATGGAAAAAGACAAACCATCAACTGCCTTGACCTCTCCGATGGTCTTTCCGAGAACCCCTCCTTTGATTGGAAAATGCTTCTTTAGGTTTTCTACCTTAACCAATGTTTGATTCATGCAAGGCAGCTCCTTTCCCATCTTCATACAGCCAGCAGCGAACATGCTGACCTTCATCGAATTTCAATAGAGACGGGGTCTCATTTATACATTGCTCCATGGCATGGGAGCACCGGGGAGCAAACTGGCACCCGAGGTTGCTTGTCCCAGGTTTTGGCACATTACCCGGTATCGAGTAAAGGCGATCTTTCTTTATTCGCATATCAGGAATCGACTGAAGTAAACCGACCGTATAAGGATGCTTAGGGTTTTGGAAAATCGTTTGCACATTTCCTTCCTCTATCACCTTGCCGGCATACATGACAATGACACGTTCACACATTTGCGCCACTACCCCAAGATCATGGGTAATCATCATGATTGCCGTGTCTGTTTCTTTATTTAAATTCTTCATTAACTCTAGGATTTGTGCCTGGATCGTCACATCCAAAGCCGTTGTCGGTTCATCGGCTATAAGGAGTTTCGGCTCGCAAATCATGGCCATTGCTATCATGACCCTTTGTCTCATTCCACCTGAAAGCTGATGCGGATATTCTTTGAGCAATTCCTCGGCACGGCCAAGCCCAACCAGCTTCAACATTTCCACCGCACGATGCCGGGCCTGTTTTTTGTTCCATTTTTTATGTATCCGAAGCGTCTCGACCAATTGCTCGCCAATAGTGAACACAGGATTCAGGCTTGTCATCGGTTCCTGAAATATCATCGCTATATCATTCCCGCGAATTTTTCTCATTTTCGCTTCAGAGGCATTTGCGATGTTCTCTCCTTTAAAAAGGATTTCCCCCTCCACCTTACCAGCCGGCGAAGGAACCAGACCCATGATGGACAGAGAAGTTACGCTTTTTCCGCATCCCGATTCTCCAACAATTCCTAAAACCTCACCAGGATTGACATGGAAATCGATTGAGTTCACGACAGGAATCACCCCATCGTCAGTACGAAAACTGGTTCGCAGACCATTCACCTTAATAATTGGTTCGCCCATCAAATCACTTCCTATATATAACTTTTTTTCCAATTATATTATTGGGTTTATTATTGCATCAAAATTAAAATATTACAATATATTTTCTAAAAATTCTAATTTAACAGAATTATTTTTTTATTTTTCCTATTTACACACATTTTGGCACAAAAAAATGACTGCTTATTCGCAGTCATTACATGGGGAAAATCAGATAACTCGATTTTTTGGAGGGTAAATCGAGGTTTCCAGCGGGGAAGAAGCTTTATTAGCTTTTGGGGAATGAATGGATGATGGATAATCTATATACTACTGTCAAGTTTCACTAAATTATGCTAAAAATCTGTGCATTTATTTTTCATTATGGTCATATAAATACTTTTATTGCTTCCAATGTCGGAAGTTTCTTGAAAACGGTCTTGCCTCCTTCCTGTGGCACGCCATCATGCCTCCACGTAACACTATAGACCAATATGTTCAAAATCTTTGGGCTTAACATCATTTTGTTTAGACCCAATGAATTGAACCCTCTCGGCAACCACTTCAGTTACATATACAAATTTGCCCTCCTGATTTTCGTATCTCCTTGTTTGTATTCTGCCAGTTATGCCGATTGTTGCACCTTTTTTACAATATTGAGCAGTATTTTCAGCCGACTTTTTCCATATGATACACTGTACGAAGTCCGCCTCATAGTTACCGACAGTATTACGGAAGTTCCGGTTGACTGCTAACGTGATATTGGAAACAGCCTTGCCATCGGGTGTGTATCTTAATTCGGGATCCTTCGTAAGCCTGCCGACGAGGGTAACTTGGTTAATCATCTTTTCACTCCTTCCTCTTTAACATGCTTTAATCATACTCCTTCTTCCATCGATTAAAAAATGGAGGAAATGGTCTTATTACACCATTTTTCTTCATGAAAAACCGTTTGGATTGATGCAAAATCATTTTTTATTGATTAAAATCAGGGGAAAAACGAATAGTTAACAAAATTAAATATTTTGCAAATTTTTATTCTATCCTTCATAATTTAGACAAATGTTGGGTTTTCATTTCATTAAGGGACTTTTTTTTAGTATGATATAATTACCTTTAAAAGGATTAAACCGATATGTACCATTTCAAAATTTACGTTTAAGAGAGGTAATACCGCTCTTTCTTGCAAGAAACGGAGGAATTGGATGAAATCATTTAAATTGATCTCGTTGCAAATTGTTACTGAAAATTTAAACTTGATTGATATCGCATTAACAGATGGACTGATTATAAATAAAGAAAATGACGCCAGAACATGGTTACTGGAAGCCTTTGTAGAAGAAAATCATTTCAATAAGCTTCAGCCCTCACTTCCCAATATAGACGGAGAGGTGTATATCCAGGCAGTCATTACCAAAAAGGACAATGAACCGGCTTTGTTCCACACTGTTTTACGTACAATAAGAAAAGTGGGCAACCATTATAGCCTTTTATTCGTTGGCCACATCCAAAAAACACGGAGCAAATATGCAGAACTCCTTCTTGAAGATTTGGTCCAAAAAGGTCTTTCCGGCGATGAATTAATAAAAGAGTTCAAGCAAAAAATCCGCTCAAAGCCTAAATTAGCAACTAATAAATAAAAACCCTTCCCTTAATTTCCATCCCTAATCGAATGCACATAAAAAAGACTGACTTAGACGAATAAGGATATTAATCCTCTTCTTGCCTAAGCCAGTCTTTGTCATTCTGTGCTAATTACTTATTTTTGTCGTCATTTTTATCGTCTTTAATCAAGTCATCGGCATCATTATCGACGTTATCATCGACGTTATTATCGATGTCATTATCGTCGTTATCAAGCACTCCATCATCATCGTTATCATTCATATCGTTATTATCGTTGTTATCGTTGTTATCATTTACACCATTGTTATCATCTTCTATGATGTTGTTATCATCTTCTGGTGCGGGATTGTTATCATTATCATTCGTTCCACATCCAGCAAGGAACATAATTGATAATAAAGATCCCCCAAGTAGTGCAAAAATTTTCTTCATCATTTTTGGCAACCTCCCTTCTTTCTTTATCATTAGATATTTTGCCCGAATGTGAAAATAACTTGCGCCCTATTTTAAATTTATAAAGAAAAATCCGTTTTGCTTACTCAATAAAAAATGCCGGACATATAAAATGTCCGGCATTCAAAGGGAGAATAGAAAGTTCAAAAACCGCTCTTGCTTTAAAAAAGCAATGCAGTGCTTTTTATATACACCGCTTCACGGTTCCTTAAACCCTTTTTCGATAAATATAGTTAAAACATTTCATTTCCTTTTCGCGGAAAATGAATCTTATTTGTCACCAAAAGCAAACATGATATCGGCTTCACATGCTGTTTCTCCATCTACCGTTGCCACTGCTTTTCCTTTACCCATTGACCCTCTCATACGCACTATTTCCACTTCCAGACGCAGCTGATCACCTGGTTTAACTTGCTTCTTAAAGCGGCAATTATCGATTCCAGCGAAAAAGGCAAGCCGTCCTTTGTATTCTTCTTGCTTCAATACGGCTACAGCACCGACTTGCGCTAATGCCTCTACAATCAAAACTCCAGGCATAACTGGATAATCGGGGAAATGGCCATTAAAGAATTCTTCATTTGCTGAGACATTCTTCAATCCAACCGCTCTTTTCCCCTCATCTATTTCTATGATCCGGTCGACTAATAAGAATGGGTAACGATGCGGGATAATTTCCTTTATTTGTGTGATATCAAGCATACATGTTCCTCCTATGACTTAAATATTTCTAACTTAACATAAACTCGCCCCTGTCATGCAGACAGAGGCGTAGTTGCCATGTAATATAAATCCGATAACGACAGCAACTACTTCAAAAAACATGGAACTAAGCGCCCTTGTTCACTATATCAATAATATGGGTCCATGTGGATTTTTGGAAAACATCCATTGCATGTCCTCCACCAATCACACTATATCCTAATAGTGCCCCGGATAATACAGCAATGAAAATCAATCCGATAACAATGAGTAAACGAAGCCAAATTGGCAAAAGTCGGACCTTGATTCTAGGATTCGGCTTCGCCTCGACTTCCTTTATCTCTTCTTCAATTTGTTGTCTCATTACACGATTTTGTTCCATATAGAATGTGAAAGCTCCTTTTAAGAAAACTCGCCGACTGATTTTCCCTTTAAACAGAAATTCAGCAGCTATGCAAAATGATCGGCACGAATGATTCCCTTTGTTATGAATTCATTATAACCGATTTGCTCTAATTCCGCAGGGAGACATTTTATTTACCAGAAACCTTAACGTATTCCATTGACCAATCCGCTCATTTGATCAGCCATCGTTACAGCCCGGGATTGAAATTGGTAAGAACGCTGAACATTGATTAGATCCGTCATTTCTTTGGAAAGATCGACATTTGATGACTCCAGAGACCCTTGACGGACTGCTGCCCGGTTGCGGGAATCCCCTGTTAATGCAGTCATGATATCGTCTTCAGTAACACCCAAGGCATTGAAGTTTTTGGGCAGGCCAAGTAAATTTCCGCCTAGCCGGTCAAGAAATTGCGGTTTCTTGACCGAGACGATTCCGAGCCCAAAACTCTTTTCGCCATATTCTTCCGTATCCACCATCAATAAGCCATTTTCCGAAATCTTAATGTCTTTAATGTTTCCCTCAACGAGGATCGGTTCACCATTTTCATCAAGGACTTTATGTCCAGCAGAGGTAACGAGCATCATTTGGTCGTTAGCATTAGGAGATAAATAAAAGGCCCCATCCCTTGTAAGCCTTGTATTGATCCCATTATCGTCTTGAACGCTTACGGTGAAGAACTGGTCATCCCGGGTGAATGCAGCATCAAGGTTGCGGTCCGTCGTCTTTAAAGCTCCCTGTGAAAGCACCAATTGGGATTGGCTTATCATAGCCCCTGTTCCTTGCCGGATGCCAGGTGTGGTCAATCTTCCTTTTTCCTTGGTCTCACTCGGTTGATTATTGAAACTCTGTGTCAATAAATCATTGAAACTCGTTTGGGTCTTTTTGTAGGCAGTCGTGTCCGCATTCGCGATATTATTACCTATTTGGTCGATTTTACTTTGAAGTTGGTTCAGCGTATTCGTCGCCGTCATCATCGTCCGATTCATGGTTTTTCCCCTTACATGCTCAAATTTCCAAAATCTTTTTTCCCTACTGTTCAATTAAAGCCTGCCAACTTCATTGACCGCTTTATCCAAACTTTTATCATAGGCTTGAAGTACCTTCTGACTCGCTTCAAAAGAGCGGTATGCCGACATCATTTCTGTCATCGTTCTCGATTGATCAACATTGGAGCCTTCAAGAAAGCCTTGCTTAGTAGAAAAACCGACATCTGCAGCAGCGTATGCGCTAGGTAAATCCCCATCATTCACAGCCTTGTACAGGCCTTCCCCATCCTTCATGAGCTGTAATGACGGATCATCCGAATAACCGATGCCCATACGTGCGGTTTGAACATTTCCTTCTAAAATAACACCGTTTTCCGCTACTGTGAATTGATCGCTATCGAGCTGGATCTTTTCATTATTTTCGTTCAATACATAATGACCGGAAGGCGTAGTCAGATAACCTTGCCCATCCAGGGTGAAACTGCCGTTACGCGTATAACGAATAGCACCATCACCATCCTGGACAGTAAAAAAAACCGATCCTTGCCGACTCGTTTCTTCATTGATCGGAAGGTTTTCATCAACTAAGGAAATATCCGTATTAAGCTGGGTTTCCTCCAATGTGCCCTGGACAAATAAAGGATTCGCCTCCTGTACGTAAACACCCGTACTGAGCCACCCAACCTTGGATAAGTTAGGCATGCTCAATTTGCTCTCCGTAGGAACCGTTTTACCACCCATGTTGCTTATGAGCATTTCCGGAAAAGATCTTACACTCATTTGATCCGCTTTATACCCTGTTGTATTCGCATTGGACATATTGTTTGTGAGCAATTCTGTGCGCCTTTGCTGTGTAAGCATACCGGAAGCAGCCGTATAAAAACCCCTTAACATCTTCTTCACTCCTCAAATTACATAACTTATCCCGTTCAATTTCTCATATCTATCTTATCGGTCATGAACATCAGTATCTTAAGGAAAGGGACAGCATTAGGCAGAAGAATTTGTCTATATCGTAGGCTAGGTCAGATTTAAAGGAATGGTGTTAAATTCTCGATTAAAAGAAGAGGGCCTATTGCTCATCTGTACTAGAACTGCACGCACTATCACTATGCTTCACGTTTGTCTGAACCTTAGACCCCTATCTTATGATGCGGATTTCCATCCGCTTTTTAGTTGAATTTGTGACGTGGCAATTTATCCATATTATCAAGCATGATGCCGGTTCCGATTGCTACACAATCCATTGGCTGCTCAGCAACGAGTACTGGGACCTTAAGTTCTTCAGCAAGGAGTAAATCAATTCCGTGAAGCAATGCTCCTCCGCCTGTTAAAATGACGCCGCGGTCGATGATATCAGCAGAAAGTTCTGGCGGTGTCCGCTCAAGCACGCTTTTTGCAGCTTGTACAATGATGGAAACCTGTTCGCGAAGAGCTTCCTCAATTTCTTCCGAGTTGACCGAAATGGTTCTAGGCAATCCCGATACCATATCGCGCCCACGGATATCGATGACTTCATTTCGGGAGCCAGGGAATACGGTTGCAACCTGGATTTTGATGTTTTCCGCTGTACGCTCACCAATAAGGAGCTTGTACTTCCGCTTGATATAATTTAAAATTTCATTATCGAATTTGTCACCGGCCATTTTAATAGAAGAAGATGTAACGATATCCCCCATTGAAAGAACGGCAATATCCGTTGTACCCCCGCCAATGTCCACGACCATATTGCCGCTTGGTTGAAAAATATCCATACCGGCACCGATTGCAGCCACTTTTGGTTCTTCTTCAAGGAATACTTTTTTTCCGCCGCTTTTTTCAGCAGCTTCTTTAATCGCTTTTTGTTCGACACTTGTTATGTTGGTCGGGCAGCAGATTAAAATTCTAGGCTTTGAAAGGAAGCCTTTCACATTCAATGTATTGATAAAATGCTTAAGCATCGATTCTGTCACATCAAAATCCGCAATGACACCGTCTTTTAAAGGACGGATTGCGATGATGTTTCCTGGAGTACGGCCTACCATCTTACGAGCTTCTTCCCCGACAGCAAGAACACGGTTCGTATTCTTATCAATCGCAACTACCGAAGGCTCATTTAACACAATTCCTTTACCTTTGACATGTATAAGAACATTGGCTGTTCCAAGATCTATCCCAATATCTCTAGCAAACATTTCTTAAATCCTCCTTGAATATCCTCACATATAACCTACTTCTGTCCTAATTGTTTATTTTACCATATTGCATTGACACAAGTAAGTATGAATTATAAATAAACACTAATAAATACTATTATTCCCTTTTTTGCCAATATGTAAAAAAGATCAGTGCCTTATGTACTAAATTTCCGCATTTCCCCATAAAAAAATTCCGGCATGGAACCGCAATCAAGGTTAAGAAAAAAGCTGACATTACTTTCATGTCCCCTTATTCAGTCCCCGATTCAATTCCAATTGCCGGAATGATTCAAGTATCATTTAACGATTTCTTCTTCTCTTTCAGAACGTTTATATTTTAATTTTGTCGCTTCTCCACCTCTAAGGTGGCGAATGGATTTATGATAATCCAATATATCCTTCACTTCGTTAGCCAAATCAGGATTAATTTCTGGCAGCCTCTCAGTTAAGTCTTTATGAACCGTGCTTTTAGAGACTCCGAACTCTTTTGCAATGACGCGGACTGTTTTTCTAGTTTCCACGATATACTTTCCTATCTTGATAGTTCTTTCTTTGATGTAATCGTGCACACCACTCGACCTCCCCAAATTGGATGTGAGAAGTGTGAAATGAGATTCGTATTTTTCGAATCGAATACCGCTGCCCTATAAACAATGAAAGATAGAATTATTCACCTATTAGATAATTTGTAATAAACGATTCCTCACCTCAAACACTCTCTTTGCATGGTTTATAACATCTTATTAGCTTGGTTAAGAATATATGCCTAATGGGACAGGAGGTTTGGATTTATTTCTTAATTTCATCTGTTTAATTTCATTAAGCTAAAATTATTTCCCGAGAAATTTGTCAGAAATTCAAAGGTTTCAGCATATTGGCCGATATTTCCTCGAAAAAAAAAGGAAGCCGTTCAAGGTGTGAACGGCCTCCTTTTACCAAATTTTCAGTTGTTGTCATTCGTAACGCTTTAGGTTTTTGTTTTGATTTTATTAAAAATCTTAATCTTAATTAGATTGATTTAACGAATCTTTTAAAGAATCGCTTTCTTCAGTTGTATCTTCACCAGGGACAGAGCCTTCCTCATCAGTGCCACTCTCTAAATCAGTGCTCTCGTCAGTTTCGTCAACTGCAGGAGCTTGCTCCGTGCCAGTTTCAGATTCTTCAACTGCAGGTGTTTCCTCTTTATCAGCTTCAGATCCTTCGACTGCAGGTGTTTCCTCTTTATCAGCTTCAGATCCTTCGACTGCAGGTGTTTCTTCTTTATTGGCTGAATCTTCAAGTTCGCTGCCTTCGGCTTCAGTTGCCGATTGAATCGCAGAAGCTTGTTTATCAACAAAATCAAGTGGGTTTAATGCAATGTTATCTTTTCTGATTTCGAAGTGTACATGTACGCCAGCCTCTTCATTGATTTGGCTTTTTCCAGCTGTAGCAATTGCTTGTCCTTGTTTCACTTTGTCACCGACTGCAACCTTAATGTCTTTAACAGATTGATAACGGGTAACAACGCCATCTTCATGCGTTACTTCAACTAAATTTCCAAGTAATGCATCGTCTTGAACTTTCGTTACATTTCCACTTAAGGAAGCTTTTACATCAAAAGTCTTTCCATCTTCCATTGCAATGTCTATACCTTTGTTTTGCTCATATCTATTGTTGTAGAAAACCAATGCTTCTTCTTGTGCCTTTTCATCCGCATTCACATCATAAAACTGTTTCTTGATAACCGATTTGTCTGCATCGGCTACAGGCATCTTGATTGTCTCAAGATTACTATTAACCTCTACAGAAGGCTCACCATAGTTTTTTCCTGTTTCAGCTGATTCCTCTTTGCCATCTTTAGCTGAATCGTCAAAACTATTTTGTAATAAGAAGGCCGCGGCTAAGATTATGGCTGCACTTGCGATATAGATTGCTGATAATGCCCAACGTTGTTTTAGTATACGTCGGATTGTGGAAGTTGGTTTCTTTTCTTCCTCTCTCATATTAATCACCTCAGCAATCATTCTGAACATTTTGTTAAGATTATATACATTCAGGAAAAAAAATTTTTAGATTTATTTTGTGGAAATGAAACCGATTTTATTCGTAGAATGGTAAAATGTTTGGTATCTTACTGTTGAAGGATGTTTAAATCATGAAAAAAGCTTTTAAACTTGTGTTAACGTTATTGCCTTTTCTATATATGATTGCCATTTGGATAATGTCGAGCAACCCCGATGATATGATTCTTGATCTTCCCTCATCCTCAATTGACCGATTTATCAAAGAGGCACTTCATCTGGTCGAATTTGCCCTTTTGTATATATTATTAGTTTCCGCCCTTGCTGCAAACCAAAAGCTGAAACCTGGTTTAAGCCTGTTGGCGGCACTTGTGGCTTGCCTTTACGGAGTTATTGATGAATACCACCAATCTTTCGTCCCATACCGCTCCTCTACCTTAATAGACGTCATAAAAGATATCATAGGAGTAGCTGCAGTCTATTTTCATGTCCAATATCATTATTTCAAGCGTGAACGGGGCTTTTTGACCATTATAGAAAAATTAAGCGCAAAAAAATGAGAGATGGGGATTCCCATCTCTCATTTTTTTGCTGTCATCGTATTCAGCCACTTACTTGAAGACTGCACTTTGACGCCTTTATAATAATATTTCACGATGTCTTCATAGGTTTTACCTTCCCTGGCCATGCCATTAGCACCGTATTGGCTCATTCCAACTCCGTGTCCTGATCCTTTTGTCGTGATGACAATCTGGTTACCTTGACGCTCCCAGTCAAAATCGGATGATGTCAGCCCGAGCTTCTCACGAATCTGTTTTCCTGTCATTTTCTTTCCTCCGATTTCCACAACACCTACGCGATTGCCTGATGTTCTTTCAATGACAGTTCCTATTGATGTTCCCGAAGAAAGACTTACACCCAGTTTTCTTTCAAAATCGGCAGTATCCACTACAACTTTATTGTAAAATTTTGGTGATTCTTCTTTATCCCACGGACTGGATACACTTTTTAAATAGGGGTAATCAGCTTGCCAATAGTCCTCGGAATTCTCCGTGTAGCCATTACTTGTCGAAAAAAAAGTGGCAGTAATCGGTTTTCCTTCATAGGTTAAAATTTGACCCGCAGTTTCTTTTATAGCCTTGTTAATTTTTTGCATCTTCGATTTATAATCAGAGCCCCACTGTTTTTTCAGCTCATCATTATTCTTATAAACTTGGTGCATGACCGTATCGCTTACATCGGCACCATCCGGCAAGCCCAATCGACTTTCACTTATAAGCTGATTGACAATGTAAGTTCTCGCTGTCAATGCTTGAGCCTTCAGAGCTTCTTCTTCAAAATCCGCTGGCATTTCAGCCGCAACCACACCAGTCAAGTACGATTCAATCGGCAGTTTTTCAATCTTCTTTGCAGATGTTCGGTAAACCGCAACTTCTACTGAACTCATTTCATTTGCAGCTACCTCTTTACCCTCATTCTTCACTTTCTTTTCTAATTGTTCGGTCAACTGCCCACTTGTCTTATCATTTGAAAATGGAAGCACAAGCACTGCCGGAATCATGACAATTACGAATGCTACTGCTATGAATAGTACGATCATCGGTTTGATTGCTTTCAAATTCCTGAGCCTCCCTACACTTGTTTTCTCTGCCGTATATAATCATAATCGTATCCAGCAGGTATCTTTACATAACAAATGTATGTCGAAGGACAAGCTTTTATGAATAGAAAAACGACATCTCTATTAACTGTAGTCGATGAGTCCGGATCAAGAAAAAAAAAACCATTCACGGTTCAATGACTCGAACGTGAATGGTTCTATAAGCTATTTATGCGTTTAAATCTGCAATTTTTTTTGTTTCAGCAGGTACATCTTCGTTAATACGTTCCACATCTGCACCTAGGGATGCCAATTTGCCATGGAAATTCACGTACCCTCTGTCAAGATGCTTCAATTCTGTAACACGTGTAATGCCATCCGCAACCAATCCAGTCAGGATTAGCGCTGCAGCGGCACGTAAGTCTGTTGCAGCTACTTCAGCACCTTGAATGTTAGTTGGTCCATTAACGATAACGGAACGACCTTCTATTTTAATATTGGCATTCATGCGACGGAATTCCTCAACATGCATAAAACGGTTTTCGAAAACGGTCTCCGTAATCATACTTGTTCCTTCAGCACGAAGTAATAATGCCATCATTTGCGATTGCATATCAGTCGGGAAACCAGGATGCGGCATTGTTTTGATATCAATGGCCTTCAAGGTTTTGGGACCGATAACGCGTAACCCATCTTCTTCTTCAAGAATTTGAACGCCCATTTCCTCCATTTTAGCAATAAGGGAAGTAAGGTGTTCAGGTACAGCTCCTTGAACAAGAACATTGCCGCCAGTAAGAGCAGCCGCAGTCATGAATGTACCAGCCTCGATACGGTCAGGTATAATCGTATGTTCAGTGCCATATAATTTATCGACACCTTCGATTCTCATCGTACCGGTACCGGCACCTCTGACTTTGGCACCCATTTTATTAAGGAGATTCGCAAGATCTACAATTTCAGGCTCTTTGGCCACATTTTCAAGAATAGTTATACCTTCAGCAAGTGTTGCTGCCATCATGATGTTTTCAGTGGCACCCACACTCGGGAAGTCAAGATACACTCTTGCACCCTTAAGTCTGCCTTCTACCTCGGCATCAATGAAACCATTGCCGACCTTCACTTTTGCTCCCATCGCTTCAAAGCCCTTTAAATGCTGGTCGATAGGACGTGATCCGATGGCACAGCCACCAGGAAGAGCAACGCGGGCCCGGCCATTCCTTGCTAGTAATGAGCCCATCACTAAAACGGAAGCTCTCATTTTACGTACATATTCAAATGGTGCTTCTTCTAATAACTCTCTTGATGCATCTACAGTTACTTGATTGTCATGAAAGGCAACATCAGCATTTAAGTTGCGCAATACTTCATTGATTGTATATACATCGGAGAGCGTAGGAACATCTTTAATGATACTTTTCCCATCACTTGCTAATAATGTTGCAGCG
This sequence comes from Peribacillus simplex, assembly GCF_900156045.1. Lineage (GTDB taxonomy): Bacteria > Bacillota > Bacilli > Bacillales > DSM-1321 > Peribacillus > Peribacillus simplex_D. The sequence continues at coordinate 372,080 of NZ_FTMX01000003.1, forward strand.
ATAACTGGCAAAACGGCGTTTTTAGCACCTTCTACTTTAACTGTCCCGCTAAGCCTTTTTCCGCCGCGGACGATGATTTTTTCCAAAAGTATTCCCCTCCGCGTCCATTTTCTCTATATTAATATTCAAACGTTATGATTGGTGTGCCAACTACAAAGTTCGTTCGGTCACCCAATCCTTCTGTCCGTAGCCCAAACTGCAAATTTAATTTTTCTTTTGTCAATGGTTGTTTAAACAATGTTGAATGTGCAGATATAGATGTAAAGTTTGTTTCATGCACACTCTCAATTTCCCTTGCTTGGAACAAATCTAACAGGTCTTCAGTTTTAGAGTTTAAAACCGAATCCATATTATCATTGATAGACCCTTTAATACAAGAAAAAATTGAAGGAGTTCCTATAAATAGGTCATTCACCCTGTTTTGGAACGTAGCAGTAAAAAATGCCTTATTGGCTTCCTTCCACTCTTTCCCCTCCACTTCGTAAATAACATAGGTAACTTTATCAAATTTCTCTTCCGTTGTCATTATTTTGATAGATTCGGTCAGACCTGAATCGACATTGTAAGTTAACGCCTCAGCCTTCCAGCCGGAAGCATCATCTTTCCGGTGCCATTGAAATTGAGGGTATTTTCGTTTTAAAGCTGTAACTTCGCTTTCAAACTCTTGTTTAGTTGTAATCTCTTTATTTATTTCTCTAGTGAGTACAGACCAATCCCCTATGTCCAAATCTTCATCTTTTTGTAACAGTCCCACCATTTCAACTATATCTGGTTTACTTTCTGCCACAATCGTACTATTCCCAATTAAAATCACCGTCAAACCGAGAAATACTATGTATGTTAACATTTTTTTGTTTAAATTAAACATGTTAAATCCCTCCCCTTTTACACATTCTTTCCATAAGGAGAGAGATCATACTTCAAGTTTTCCGACAATTGGTGACAACTTCCCCTTAAATTTGCAGGAAGCAAAAGCGAATACAAGAGTAGAATCATATTTTGCTATAAGAAAACTCTTACAGCTTATCAGTCATTACTAAACATATACGGAAGTTGATTTGCAAATCCCAGGTAGTCGAGGAAGAAATTACTTACAACTGAACCGATGGCAACAGTTAATAAAATATATAAAACCCTGGCCTTGATGACCGAATTGGATCTTAACATTTTATCAAAATGTAATGCCTGTAAAGCCCACCAGGTAACTGCGATGAAAAACAAGTGTGCAATAATCCCTGTTAAAGCCTGCTGTCCCATTGCTGAAAACATGTACATACCTCCTAAAAGACACCCAAATTCTATTCTAACACAAAACCCCTGCAAATTTGGAATTTAAAAGGAAGAATTGCAAAATATCTTTTTAAAACTGTAAATAGAGGCTTGATCCAATGGAACAAGCCTCTGATACAGGCATTATATCATTTACTTGAAATAAAGTCTGTAAATTCGCCAAATTGATCATGGATAAAATCAAAGGCAATATTTGGTGCCACCCCGAAAAGAATGGTGCCTACCACGCAAATGATCAACACGGCGTATAGACCCGGACGAATTTTAATGACCATTTCCGAATGAATGGGCCGGAAAAAGACCTGCACCAATAATCCGAAATAATACACATAGGAAACAATGGTTCCTGCAATCATGATTCCCGCGAGGACAAAATGTCCAGGCTCCGTTATGAATGTTCCAAGAAAAATATTGAGTTTGCCAATGAAACCTGTCGTCCCGGGAATTCCAGCAAGCGCCAGGATAAATACGGTGAATGCCATGGCAAGATACGGTGATTTCCTCCCCAGCCCTGCAAGAATGCTAATATCTTCTGACCCACTTTGACTGGAGAGCAGCTGGATGACTGCAAATACACCTATATTCATCAATACATAAGCCATTAGATAAAACCAGACAGTATCCAGCAGGAAATAACCCCCGCCCAATGTTGCCACCGCTACTAGCAGGTAACCCGCATGGGCGATGCTTGAATAGGCGAACAATCGTTTTAAATTTTGCTGCCTTAACGCAACCACATTTCCAATGATGATCGTCAGCCCCGCCAATGAAGCTATATAAATATTATTTTTTTCCAAAAAGTCGAGCGCTCCGAACGTATCACCGGAAGCTGTTAGGAACAACGAGAGAAAAATGCGCAGGATGATGACGAAACCCGCCATTTTCGAAATTACACTCAAGAAGGCTGTGACCGGTGTCGGTGCCCCCTCATAGACATCCGGCGCCCACATATGAAATGGGGCGGCAGCTATCTTGAAGGATACACCGACAAATACCATGAAGAAAGCGAGTCCCATAATGTATTGCAGCTGGCCGTCCGTCATTGCAGCCATCGTCCGGCTCATTTCGCCTAGATTGACAGAACCGGTCACTCCATATAAATAGCTCATTCCGAATAAAGTGATCGCTGTGGAAATGCCTCCGTTTATCACATACTTCATGGACGCTTCGTTGGACTTCCGATCATGCTTGCGTATTCCGACCAATATATAAGATGAAAGTGAAAGCAGTTCCAGTCCAACGAACAGCGTTATCAAATCACCGCTTGAGGACATGACCATCGCTCCAAGCAAAGCGGTCAGGAACAGATAATAAAATTCCCCCCGGTGCTCCCGCAGCCCCTCTTGCGGTTCATATCCTTCAGCCAGAAGGATGATCAGGGCCGCTCCGAATAATAGCAGCAGCTTAAAAGCTTTTGCAAATGAATCCAAACGAAACGTATCGGATAAGATACTGACTGTCTCAAATGAAAGCAGGCTAATCAGTGACAAACAGGCCAAAATGATTCCGGTTAACGCGAGCCATGCCAGTTTTCTCCGATTAAAGTGCTTCGGCCAAAATAAATCCAATATCGAAAGAAACATGGCCGTTCCAAGGATGATGAATTCCGGCATCATCGCTCCCCAATCATAAGAAAGCATCGTGTTCCAATCCATCCTTCATCGCCCCCCTAGAGCTAGCATCATCGCTTCAATCGTTCCTTGAAGAGGCCCGCCTAACAAATTTGGATATACTCCAACAGTTATTATCAAACCGAGAAGAACCAATGCCGGCAAAAACTCCCAGCCCCTAAAGTCCCGTTTCTCTGTTTCTATCAAGCTATCATTTTTTCCGAAAGTCATCAGCATGACCGCCCTCAGTACATAAACAGCGGTTAATACCAGCCCGATCACCCCTATTGCCGCAAGCAACGGCTGACTTTTGAATAAGCCAAGAAATACCATGAATTCGCTGATGAAGCCGGACATGCCAGGTAAACCGAGTGAAGCCAGCCCACTGGCTAACATAAACCCTGAAAAAATCGGCATCGACTTGGCCAATCCCCCAAGCTTAGGAAGCATTGTGGTTCCCGTCCGCTCATACAACACTCCCACCAGGAAAAACAACAAAGCGGCAATTAGCCCGTGTGAGATGACTTGAAAAATGGCTCCCTGAATGCCCGCTTCATTCAAGGCTCCCAGCCCCATCATGACGATACCCATATGTGAGATTGACGAGTAGGCTAAAACGAGCTTGAAATCCGTTTGTACCAACGCTAGAAATGCACCATATAAAAAACTGAGGACCCCAAACAGGACAATGGTAAAGGCCAAGCTTTTATATTGTTCAGGAAATATTCCCATTCCAAACCGGATGATTCCGTATGCCCCTATTTTCAATAAGACCCCCGCATGTATCATGACTATGGATGGAGGTGCTTCTGCATGGACCCGCACCATCCAGCTGTGAAAGGGAAAGACGGGCAGCTTTATCGCAAATGCAACGAGAAAGGCGAGACATAAACCATATTTCATCGAACCGGATATGGGTGCAAAAAGCGAAACACCGCCCATTGTCATCATCTGTGTCAATGCCGCAATGTTAGTCGTACCTGTCCTGGCAAACAAAATCAAAATGGCCACCAATAAAACGGCCGAACCAATGCCATTATAAATCAGAAAACTATAAGAAGCCTTCTCCCTCTCCAGAAAGCCCCATCTGCCAATTAAAAAGAAAGCGGGAATCAATGTCATTTCAAAAAAGATGAAAAAAAGAATCAAATTCTCTGCCGTGAAGACACCGAGCATTCCGATCTCCAGGGTCAAGAATAACAAATAATACCCTTTCCATTCTTTTTTTATATAAATGGATGCAAGGGCGGCCAGTGATGAAATGATTGTTGTCAGTAATATGAAGATGAGGCTTAATCCATCCAGCCCCAACTCAAAGTCAACCGTGAAGAGCTTGGGATCATACATCTCCAAGTTCCCAAACCTGATCCAATTCAACTTAATGTCAAATAAGGATAGTGCCACACCCGAATAATATTGGCTGCATAGAAAGAACGATAGGAAAAGGGGAGGAAGTGTTCCGAAAAAGCCAAATTGTTTAATGGTCCTTTCCTCTTTTTTCGGCATAAGGGCAACCATCACTATGCCCAGCAGCGGTGAAAACACTAAAAGTGAGAGCAAATAGACATTCATCTTAGATACCCCCCAGTCACTGCAAAAATCACCAACAATACCGCAAGTCCCAGAAAGGCTATCATGCCATATTGCTGTACCTGCCCCGTTTGCAGTTTAGACCCTATTTTCCCCAATCCTTCTATTGAACTTGTTACAGTGGAAACCAGGCCACCGATAATGAACCTTTCAATATAAGATAGGAATATACTAAAGCCTTTGATTGCATAACCTGCAGTAAGATGGTAAATCTCATCTAAATAATACTTATTTTCCAAAACCCTATATACCCCGGAGTTTTCTTTGACAAGCCATTCCCGAGGCAGCTTCTTTTTAGCGTATATCATATAAGCAAGGTATATCCCGGCCAGCGATACAAGCACGGCCATCAACATTATCCAAACGGGCCCCTCACTATGGCTGGCTCCTAGAAGAGTTTCATTTCCCTCCACAAGCCACTCCCCAAGGAAAGTTCCAAACCACGGTGTTTGGATATACCCACCGATTACAGCAAGCACAGCCAGTGCGAGCATCGGAATTAACATGATGGAAGGTGATTCCTTGACTTGTTTTACTTGACTGCGCGAATCGCCTGCAAACATCATGAAAAACAGCCGGAACATATAAAACGCAGTTAAAAAGGAGGTAACCACCGCTAGACCAAACAATATATAACTACCATTCTCCCAAGCAGCCATCAGAATTTCATCCTTACTGAAAAAACCCGAGAGCAACGGAAACCCCGATATCGCCAAAGTGCCAGTCAAGAACAGCGGCCCAGTCCAATTCAACTTACCCCATAGACCGCCCATTTTCTCCATATCCTGTGTATGTATTGCGTGAATAACACTGCCTGCTGCCAAAAACAGCAATGCTTTAAAAAAGGCATGGGTCATTAAATGAAACACCCCGGCTACATATCCCGAAGTACCCAAAGCAAGCATCATAAAACCGAGCTGAGAGATTGTCGAATAGGCCAATACACGCTTAACATCCTTTTGCACTATCGCAATGCTTGCGGCAAATATGGCTGTAACTCCACCTGTTATTGCTACGACCTGCATCGCAGCAGCACTAGCCATGAATAACGGAAACATGGCCGCTACCAGGTAAACCCCTGCAGCAACCATGGTTGCTGCGTGTATCAATGCCGAAACCGGAGTCGGGCCTTCCATTGCATCCGGAAGCCATGTGTGAAGTGGAAATTGTCCAGACTTTCCAACCGCACCGATGAAAATCAAAATAGCGATTAATGTCAGTTTTTCACTTGATATCATGCCCGATTGAACGGCTTGAAAGATCTCTCCATATTCAAAGCTGCCTGTTTCCCAGAATAGGAGAATGATGCCGATCAAGAGCCCTACATCCCCAATCCTGGTCATGATGAATGCCTTCTTCGCTGCAGCCTTAGCTTCCAGTTTATAAAAGTAAAACCCGATGAGCAGGAAAGAACCCACCCCGACCAATTCCCAGAAGATATAAAGCTGTAATAAATTGGGTGCCATGACTAGACCAAGCATGGCAAAGGTGAAGAAGCCCAGATAAGCATAAAAAATGGAGAATCGCACTTCACCCTTCATATACCCCTTCGAATATATCTGGACAAGCAGGCTGACAAGGGAAACGATCACAAGCATCAAGGCATTAAGCTGATTGATTTCGAATCCAGCTGTAAGTTCTGTCCCTCCGAAGGAAAGCCAATCTATCGATATATCATAAGTGGGTTCTTTAAATCGTTCTATCAGGACAAGCAACGATAAAACAAACGAAGCCAATGTACATATTATTCCTATAAAAGCCCCTCGTTCCCGCAACCGCCCGCCTGATAGAAGCAGAACCAGAAACGTGACGAGTGGAAAGATCGGTATGAGCCATGCGTGCTCCATCATCGTATCAAATCCCCTTCTTCATTTATATAAACCTTCAATTCTTCATTATTTCCATTTCATCGACATTGACCGTCTTCCGATTGCGATAAAGGGACATTAGTATAGCCAGCCCTACAGCTGCCTCGGCCGCAGCAATCGTAATCGTGAATAAGGAAAAAACTTGGCCCGTAATGGATGGCGTTACCCCGAATTTACTGAAGGCAACTAAATTGATATTCGCAGCGTTCAGCATCAGCTCGATTGAAATCAAAACAATGACCGTATTTCTTTTCGTCAAGGCACCATACAGCCCTATACAAAATAATACGAGTGCCAAAACAAGGTAAGCAGACAAGGGAACTCCCGTCATGAACGATCTCCCTCCTCATCATCTTTTTTTGCCAATACTATGGCACCGACTAAAGCAACAAGCAGGAGTACCGACATCACTTCAAATGGAATCACATATTTCGAAAAAAGTTCGATTCCTATTTGCTTTGTATTTTCCTCATGCAAGGCCGTTGGCTGTACAGGTATATCCAGATTATAAATCCCCAGATAAACCGCTACGGCGAAGCCAGCAATCGCTGCGAGCAAGGAGAATTTCCCCCAGCCCCCTTTAGCGGGTGCATCATTTTCCTGGTGTTTTGTCAGCATAATCCCAAATAGCATCACGATCGTGATCGCCCCTGAATAAATAAGGATTTGGACAATGGCGACAAACTCGGCCGAAAGCAACATATAAATGCCTGCAATACCCAAGAAAGTAAAAACAAGTGCAATTACCATGTGCACCACTTTTGTTAACGTAATCAGCAGCACCCCGCCTAATATCGCGACGAGTGCCAAACCAATAAAGGCAATTAATTCACCCGACAAACTCATACTTTATTCACCTTCCGGATATTTTCATCATTTTCATCCAGCCATTCCAGATTTTTAAATAGATGATCACGGCTATACTCCGCCAGCTCGAATTGATTCGTCATAACGATCGCTTCTGTAGGGCAGACCTCCGTACATAAATCACATAAAATGCAAATCTCGAAATTGATGTCATACGTATCGATGATTTTCCCTTTTTTCGATGGATCCGGATGTTTCTTACCAGTTAATTGAATACAATCCGTTGGACAAATCGTCACGCATTGATTGCATACAATACACTTTTCGGGATAGAATTTTTGGATTCCGCGGAATCGGTCAGGGAGCGGAAGCGGCTCATTCGGGTAGTCATAGGTCACTTTTTTCCTCGTCAAGTTCTTTAATGTATAGGTTAAACCTTTTGCTAAACCAAGCATATAAATCCCTCGCTTTCCGACCAGCTTAAGTTTCTAAAAAAGGTTAATCAATTCTTTTATTAGTGCCGTCAAAAATATATTTGCTAATGCAACCGGAAGCAGCACTTTCCATCCGAATTCCATCAATTGGTCGGCCCTTATACGAGGAAAGGTTACACGAATCCAGACCAATACATAGAATACGGCACTGAACTTCAGACCGAACCAGATGGCAGACGGAATAAAATCCAAAAACGGAATAGAATTCCATCCTCCTAGAAATAATACAGTGGTTAACGTTGCCATTGCAAACATATACACATATTCGGATAACATAAAGAAAGCCCATCGAAATCCAGAGTATTCAACATGATAGCCTGCAACAAGTTCGGATTCCGCTTCCGGAAGGTCAAAAGGAACCCTGTTCAACTCGGCAACCGCTGCAATAAAAAACACGATAAACGCAATCGGTTGAAGAAAAATGAACCAAACCTTTTCCTGGGCTGCAACTATATCATTCAAGTTTAAACTGCCTGTTAGGAGGACGATTCCCACTAGCGACATCACCAATGGGATCTCATAAGATATCATTTGCGCGGCTGCCCTCATTCCGCCAATCAAAGAATATTTATTATTGGATGCCCAACCCGCAGTGACGATGCCGATGGTCGATATGCCGGAAATCGCAATATAATAAAGCAGCCCGACACCTATATCTGCAAATTGGAAGGCATCGGTGAACGGCAAGGTGGCAAGGACCATGAAAGCAGGAGCAAAAGCAATTACCGGAGCTAAAATATATAACGGCTTATCCGCTTTTTTGGGTATCGTATCTTCCTTGATCAGAAGTTTCAAAACGTCAGCAACGGTCTGCAAGAGACCCCATTTCCCCCCAATTTGGTTTGGGCCGACACGCATTTGCATGAACCCCATGATTTTTCGCTCTGAAAGGATTCCATAGGTTACAAAACCTAATACGACGAACAGGAGCAGGACTGCCAAACCAAAAAAAATGCCAAAATTCAGTAGACCTGGAGCGGAGTGGAGAAGATCCTTGATCATTTATCCATCAACCTCCCCTAAAACGATATCGATTGCACCTAATATCGTTATCAAGTTCGCCATATTTTCCCCTTCCAATAATTTCGGAAGAATTTGCAGATTATAAAATGAAGGTCTGCGAAATTTCAAACGGTATGGCTCCTTTTTCCCTTCACTCGCGATATAGCAGCCTATTTCCCCTCTTGGTGATTCAATTCGGACAAATGCTTCACCCTTAGGAACCTTTATTATTTTAGGGACCTTAGCAAGGATCGGCCCTTCTGGAAATTGCTCAACCGCCTGCTCGATGATTTTCAGTGATTGTTCGATTTCTTCCATCCTACAGTGATAGCGTGAAAAGGCATCACCCTCTTCCCTTGTAGGAACATCAAATGTGAACCTGTCGTAAATGGAATATGGCTCATTTTTTCGTAAATCCCATTTCACACCTGTACACCTTAAATTGGCACCGCTAAGCGAATACTGCAGGGCTTCTTCCTTCGTATAGATGCCCACCCCTTTAACCCGATTAACAAAGATTTCATTCCCTGTCACAAGCTCATGGTAACCGGCAAGCTGCTCCCTCATATAAGGGACAAACTCGGCAACCTTCGAAATCCAGTCTTCAGGAGCATCCCATTTCACGCCTCCGACACGCATATAATTGAATGTAAGGCGTGCCCCTGACAATTCAGTCAATAAATTAACGATCATTTCACGTTCTCGAAATGCGTATAGGAAAGGGCTCGTCGCACCTATATCCAGCAAGTATGTGCCCCACCAGACAAGGTGGCTTGCCACTCGGCCCAATTCCATTGCGATAACCCGCAAATATTCTGCCCTTTCGGGGATCTCCACCCCCATCATTGTCTCAACAGCATGGCAAAGCACATAATTATTTGTCATTGCCGCAAGATAATCGAGCCGATCGGTATATGGGATTATTTGTGTATATTGCAGATTTTCCGCTAGTTTTTCCGTACCGCGATGCAAATACCCAATGACAGGTGTTGCCTCTTTTATAATTTCACCGTCAATCTTGATGACAAGCCGAAAAACACCATGTGTACTCGGATGCTGCGGCCCGACATTGAGAAGCATTTCTTCCGTCCTTAACATTGGGTTTACACCTCCACATCATAAGGCTGATAATCTTTTCTAAGGGGATACCCTTTCCAATCTTCACCAAGTAAAATCCGCTTTAAATCAGGGTGTTCATAAAAGTTAATACCTAATAAATCATACGCTTCACATTCTGGCCAATTTGCTCCTGACCATAATGGGACCAATGATGGAATAACGGGAGAATCCCTATCAAGTTTCACCTTCAAGGCAACTGATTGGTTCATTTTGAATGAATGTAAGTGTACATAGATTTCCATATGGGTTTCAAAGTCCGTACCATGAAGTTCCGATAAATATGAAAAGTTAAGCTGTTCATCGTACCGCAGATATTTTGCTATTGAGAAATATGTATCCGGATTAGCCAATAAAGTGGGTACATCTTTTGATAATCTATTAATATAGTGCTCTAATAATGCCCCTTGTCCTACATGGCTCTCAATAGCAGAAACAATTTGATCGAGTTTTGACTGATTTGGGGAAAGTTCGCTAGGGGTGTTAACTTCCTCGCTTTCCTTTACAGTCCTGTTCTTCGCAGCCGCTGCCGCTGCCTTCGCCTTGGCTGCGGCTGCCGCTTTTTGCTTCGCTATGTCCATTTCGCCTTCCGGCTTTTCCGCCGCTTCTTCTTTCGCCCGTTTTCGGGCCAATGCGGCTGCTTTCGCCTTGGCTGCGGCCTCCGCTTTTTGTTTTGCTATGTCCATTTCGCCTTCCGGCTTTTCCGCCGCTTCTTCTTTCGCCCGTTTTCGGGCCAATGCGGCTGCTTTCGCCTTGGCTGCGGCCTCCGCTTTTTGTTTTGCTATGTCCATTTCGCCTTCCGGCTTTTCCGCACTTTCAGCTTTCGCCTGTTTTCGGGCCAATGCTTCAGCCTTCGCCTTGGCTGCGGCCTCCGCTTTTTGCTTCGCTAAGTCCATTTCGCCTTCCGGCTTTTCCGCACTTTCAGCTTTCGCCTGTTTTCGGGCCAATGCTTCAGCCTTCGCCTTGGCTGCGGCCTCCGCTTTTTGTTTCGCTAAGTCCTCCTTTTCACTCATCTATATCACCCGCTTTCCGGTTTTCGCCTCGTAACGGATTTTTTCTTTTAATTTATTGATCCCATAAATAAGTGCAGCTGGGTTTGGGGGACAACCCGGTATATATACATCGACAGGTACAATTTGATCTACCCCCTTGACCACTGAGTAAGAGTGAACATAAGGCCCACCAGCAGTTGCACAGGACCCCATTGCAATAACCCATTTCGGTTCTGGCATTTGTTCGTATAATCTACTTATTATTGGAGCCATTTTTTTTGTTACCGTTCCTGAGACAATCATGACATCCGATTGTCTGGGTGATGTCCGAAAAAATGAACCAAATCGGTCCAAATCATAATGAGAGGATCCGACGCCCATCATTTCAATTGCACAACATGCCAAACCGAAAGTCATTGGCCAGAGTGAGTTACTTCTAGCCCAGCCTTTTATTTGCTCAAGTGTGGATAAAAAGATGCTATGCCGTATTTCTTCCATTTCTTTAGGGGTAAGTTCATCCAACTTCAATTCCACTTTAACACCTTCTTTTTCCAAGCGTAAATTAGCCCAAGCATTAGAATCAGAACAAAAAACAGCATTTCAATCAATGCAAACAGTCCGAGTTCATCATAGGCAACCGCCCATGGGTAAAGAAAAACCGTTTCTACATCAAATATGACGAACATCAATCCGAATAAATAATACCTGACATTGAATTGAACCCTTGAATCCTGAAAAGGCTCGATTCCACTTTCATAAGTCGTATATTTCATATCTGTCGGTTTATAAGGCCTGAGCAGTCTACCAAGAAATAAAGCGATCACAGGTAATAAAATGCCGAGACAAAGGAAAACAAATACAATTAAATAATTATTTTGGTAAATATGCAGCTGTCCCATGTTCATCTCCCTTTATGGATAAATCATGTTAAATGGGTACAATTCAAATTTGCTTGTCTTCTTTTTGGATACCGTTTTAAATATTATGCAGGGTGACATTCTTTTAGAAGCAACGTGATAGGAGGGGGTATGAAGCAATAAATGTAAGCGTATACATTATAACATTAGGATAAAATCATGTCGATGAGTTAAGGTTTAAAATGGAAAATACTTTAATCTATAATTCGACCTTTTTTTCCTAATTCCGATATTGAATGTCAAAAATCCTCAAAAATCTTCAGGATCAAAAAACACCTGATCTTACCACGAAGGGTTTGATCAGGTGTTTTCATAAATTAAAGTTATCGCATTTCTGCAATTTGGATTCGGTTGATGGCACGTTTAAGCGCTAAATCAGCTCTTTTGGCATCATTTGATCCATCATTGTTCTGCAATCTTTGTTCAGCACGGGCTTTTGCTGCTTGAGCACGTGCAAGATCGATAGTTTCAGCTCTTTCAGCAGATTGAGCCAAAATGGTTACCACATCAGGGCGAACTTCCAAGAAGCCACCATTTACAGCTACATAGTCTGTGTTGCTTCCATTTTTAAGACGGACAGCACCGATGGCAAGAGGAGCTACAGTTGGAACGTGTCCAGCCATAATTCCTAGCTCACCGCTTTTAGCTTTAGTGCTTACCATTTCAACTTCTGCATCATATACTGGGCCATCGGGAGTAACAACATTGACTTTAATGGTCTTCATTTCATTCCCTCCTAGGTCCCTTTAATTAAGCCATTTCTTTTGCTTTAGCAACAACTTCTTCGATGCGGCCAACTAGACGGAAAGCATCTTCAGGAAGTTCGTCATATTTTCCAGCTAGGATATCTTTGAATCCTTGGACTGTTTCTTTAACTGGTACATAAGATCCTTTTTGACCAGTAAATTGTTCAGCCACGTGGAAGTTTTGTGACAAGAAGTTTTGAATTCTACGAGCACGGGCAACGATTACTTTTTCGTCTTCGCTTAACTCGTCCATACCCAAGATCGCAATGATATCTTGAAGTTCTTTATATTTCTGTAAAGTTGATTGAACTTGACGGGCTACACTATAGTGCTCAGCGCCAACGATTTCTGGGCTAAGAGCACGAGAAGAAGAAGCCAATGGATCAACTGCTGGGTAGATACCCATTTCAGAAAGCTTACGCTCAAGGTTAGTTGTTGCATCCAAGTGAGCGAAAGTTGTAGCTGGAGCCGGATCCGTATAGTCATCGGCAGGTACATAAATCGCTTGAATAGATGTAACAGAACCTTTATTCGTTGAAGTGATACGTTCTTGTAATTGACCCATTTCTGTAGCAAGAGTTGGTTGGTAACCTACCGCTGAAGGCATACGGCCTAGAAGGGCAGAAACCTCAGAACCTGCTTGAGTGAAACGGAAGATGTTATCGATGAAGAAAAGAACGTCTTGTCCTTGTTCGTCACGGAAATATTCAGCCATTGTCAAACCACTTAGAGCTACACGCATACGTGCACCTGGTGGCTCATTCATTTGTCCGAATACCATCGCTGTTTTCTTAATAACACCAGAATCAGTCATCTCGTAGAAAAGGTCATTTCCTTCACGAGTACGCTCACCTACACCAGCGAATACAGAGATACCGCCGTGCTCTTGTGCGATGTTATTAATAAGTTCTTGGATAAGTACAGTTTTACCTACACCGGCACCACCGAAGAGACCGATTTTACCACCTTTGATGTAAGGTGCAAGTAAATCTACTACTTTAATACCAGTTTCAAGAATTTCAACTGTTGTTGATAAGTCCTCAAAAGTTGGTGCTTGTCTGTGAATTGGATCACGACGCACCTCTGCTGTAAGTGGTTCAAATAGGTCAATGTTTTCCCCTAATACGTTGAAAACGCGGCCTAGAGTTACTTCACCTACAGGAACGGAAATTGGAGCTCCTGTATCAACAGTCTCTGCACCACGAGTTAAACCATCAGTGGAAGACATTGCTACAGTACGAACTGTATTATCACCTAGTTGAAGGGCTACTTCAAGAGTTAGTCCTGTACCAGACGCTGTATTTTCGATTCTTAACGCGTTATAGATCTTAGGAAGTTGTCCGTCTTCGAATTTCACGTCAACAACCGGACCCATAACTTGAGTAACGCGTCCTATATTCATCGTTTTCCCTCCTAACGTTGCTTATAACGACTATCGAGATTATGGAACGGCCAAGCTTCGTCCGGGCCGACCGTCCACTTTTATGATTTTATTCTAAAGCTGCTGCACCGCCAACAATTTCCGTGATTTCTTGAGTAATTGCGGCTTGACGTGCACGGTTATATTGCAATGAAAGCGAGTCGATCAATTCTTTCGCATTATCGGTTGCATTTTTCATTGCAGTCATACGTGCAGAGTGCTCACTTGCTTTACCATCTAACAAAGCACCATAAATTAAACTTTCTGCGTACTGAGGTAGTAACACCTCAAGAATTTCTTCTGCATTCGGTTCAAATTCATAAGAAGTCAATGCTGCATTGGAAGTATTAAAGTCAGCTAAAGGAAGGACTTGCGTTTCCGTTACATCCTGCTGGATTGGGCTGACATAATGGTTATAGTACATATATAGCTCATCACACAGTTCATTTAAATACAAATTCACTGTTGATTTAGCAAGGGAGCTAATGTCAGCGAAAGACGGCTGATCAGGAACCCCAGTTACTTCAAGCTCTACGTGCATATTACGGCTGACAAAGAAATCACGGCCAACCCTTCCGATTGCGATAATGACGAACTCATCATTGGATTTATGGCGTTCAAGAATAGTTTTATGAACGTGGCGAAGGATGCTACTGTTGTATGCTCCTGCCAATCCGCGGTCCGATGTGATTACCAGGTAACCGGTTTTCTTCACTGGACGTGAGACAAGCATTGGATGGGATGCACCCGTACTTCCGTTCGCAATACTTGATACTACTTCTTGAATTTTATCCATATATGGAACATATGCCTTAGCATTAGCTTCAGCACGGTTCATTTTAGAAGCAGATACCATCTGCATCGCTTTTGTAATTTGACTCGTCTTTTTCGTTGAAGTAATCCGAGACTTAATATCGCGTAAAGAGGCCATTCATTCTCACCACCCTTTATAAATTAGTTAGACCTTATTATTCAGAAATAACGAAGTTCTTTTTGAACTCGTTAATTGCAGCAACGATAGCAGCGTCTTCAGGAAGACCTTTAGTTGTGCGAATGTGATCTAATAATTCTGGATGAGAACGATCTAGGAACACATAGTATTCTTCTTCAAAACGAAGGATATCCGATACTGGAATATCATCTAGATGACCTTTAGTCAATGCATAGAAAATCATGACTTGTTTTTCAACTTTAATTGGTTTATTTAGATCTTGCTTAAGAACTTCAACTGTACGAGCACCACGGTTAAGTTTTGCTTGAGTAGCAGCATCAAGATCAGAACCGAATTGAGAGAATGCTTCCAATTCACGATAAGAAGCCAAGTCCAGACGTAATGTACCAGCAACTTTTTTCATCGCTTTAATTTGTGCAGATCCACCAACACGGGATACGGAAAGACCAGCGTTAATCGCAGGACGTACACCTGAGAAGAACAAATCAGATTGTAAGAAGATTTGTCCATCTGTGATGGAAATAACGTTTGTTGGAATGTAAGCAGAGATATCGCCTGCTTGTGTTTCAACAAATGGAAGCGCAGTAATTGAACCGGCACCTAGAGTGTCATTCAATTTAGCTGCACGCTCAAGTAAGCGGGAGTGCAAGTAGAATACATCCCCAGGGAATGCTTCACGACCTGGAGGACGGCGAAGAAGCAAGGAAAGTTCACGGTATGCTGATGCTTGTTTAGAAAGATCATCATATACCACTAAAACGTGCTTGCCAGCGAACATGAACTCTTCACCCATAGTCACACCAGCATATGGAGCTAGGTATAAAAGTGGTGCTGGTTGAGAAGCTGATGCAGATACAACGATTGTGTAATCTAGTGCACCATTTTTACGTAGTGTCTCAACTGTTCCACGAACTGTTGATTCTTTTTGACCAATAGCAACATAAATACAGATCATGTCTTGGTCAGCTTGGTTAAGGATTGTATCGATTGCAACGGATGTTTTACCAGTTTGACGGTCACCGATGATTAACTCACGTTGTCCGCGTCCGATTGGTACTAGAGCATCGATTGCCTTAATCCCTGTTTGTAATGGCTCATGAACAGATTTACGGTCCATAACGCCTGTAGCAGGACTTTCGATTGGACGAGTTTTTGTTGTAGCGATTGGACCAAGACCATCTAATGGTTGTCCTAGCGGATTCACGACACGTCCGATTAATTCTTCTCCAACTGGCACTTCCATGATACGGCCAGTACGGCGTACTTCACTGCCTTCTTGAATGTCTCTGAATGGTCCAAGAATAACAACACCTACGTTATTTTGCTCAAGGTTTTGTGCCAATCCCATTGAACCATTAGAAAATTCTAAGAGCTCCCCAGCCATTGCATTATCTAAACCATGAACGCGAGCGATACCATCACCAACAGTGATTACTGTACCTACATCGCTTACTTTAATTTCCGACTGATAGTTTTCAATCTGCTTTTTAATCAGCGCACTGATTTCTTCAGCTTTGATGCTCATGAATTTCACCCCTATCTGTGAATATTAACCTAATAGTTGTTTGCTAAGGCGATCAAGCTTCCCGCTTATCGTTCCGTCATAAATACGGTTACCGATTTGAAGTTTGATTCCGCCAATAATACTGCTATCCGTAACATTAGTGATACGCAAATTACGTTTGCCGATTTTTGCAGCAAAAGCTGAAGACACAGCTTCCGCTTCAGCTTCAGTTAAAGGATTAACTGTATAAACAGTCGCGTCCGCAACTGAATTTTCTTCATTCGCAAGTTCAATGAACTCTTGTGCCATAGCGGTCACTTCATCTGTACGATGACGCTCCACCATTAACATTACAGTATTTTGAACGGAAGACGAAAGACTTGCAAATGCATTTGCAAGCAATGTATTTTTTGCATCGCTAGTCATTTTAGGATGAGCCAAGAAGTTCAATAGCTCTTTATCATTTGTGAAAACTTCATTCACTATGCGAAGCTCTTCTTCAAGTTGGTTAATGAGATTTTGCTCTTTCGCAATTTGGAAAAGAGCTACAGCATAACGTCCTGCTACAGTTATATCGCTCATTTACCTTCTCCTGCCTCTTGAATATATTCATTGATTAGTTTTTCTTGATCAGCTGATGAAAGTTCTTTCTCAATCACCTTAGAGGCGATCATGACAGATAATGAAGCTACTTGCTCGCGTAAGGCGGCAACTGCTTTTTCTCTCTCTTGAACGATTTCACGTTTTGCTGATTCTTTAACACGTTCAGCCTCTGCACGCGCTTGTTTAATAATATCTTCGCGTTGTGCTTCGCCTTGTTGCTTAGCATTCTCTATAAGTTGTCCCGCTTCAGTGCGAGATTGTTTTACGATTTCACGCTGTTCTTCTAAATATTTCAGTGCTTCTTTTCTACTAACTTCAGCTGCTTCAATTTCATTTGCAACATGCTCTTCACGTTCTTTCATGATGCCCATTAGCGGACCCCATGCAAACTTCTTAAGCAACGCTAACAAAATAATAAAGATTACAAGCTGGTATATGATATCCCCACCATTAAAGTGGGCTGCTTGACCAAGAACAAAATTGCTTGTTAACACGCTCGGTTCACTCCCTTCATGAGATTCACTATTGAAGTTCTGTATTTTCGATTGACAGTATCACTGTCATAAATGTTCACTTTAACACAGAGCAATGGCGAAGGGTCTCCTTGGATCATCTTCGCCATTATTGAACTTTTTCAAGTTATCTTATTTACCCATTACAATAAACGCGATAACTACAGCGATGATTGGAAGTGCCTCAACTAACGCAATACCAACGAACATTGTAGTTTGAAGCATACCACGAGCTTCTGGCTGACGAGCCATTCCTTCGATTGTACGCCCAACGATAAGACCATTACCAATACCCGCACCTAGTGCACCTAATCCAACTGCGATAGCAGCAGCTATAAGACCTAAAGAACCTGTCATGATAAATTTCCTCCTTGAAATGTTGTTTTATTTTTTCATCAATATAATGTTCAATATGAACAATATTTATAATTAATGGTCGTCACTTACTTTATGGGAAAGATAAACCATCGTTAACATAGTAAAGATAAAAGCTTGAATGGAGCCGACAAAGATACTAAATCCTTCCCAAGCTAACATCGGTAATGCAGCAGTGGCTGCACCCACAACACCACTTGTTCCTAGTCCAGCAAGTAAAGTTAATAGTAACTCACCCGCATAAATATTCCCGTAAAGCCGCAATCCTAGAGTTAACGTATTAGCGAACTCCTCAATAATCTTTAACGGAAACAAGAAACCCATTGGTTGGACATAAGTTTTGGCATAATTTTTCATGCCTCTCATCTTGATACCATAATAATGAGTTAAACCCATTACCATAACTGCCAAGGTTAAAGTTATTGCTGGATCTGATGTAGGTGATTTCCACCAAAGTTCATGTCCTATTACAATCGAGAACGGCAATCCTAACATGTTTGAAACAAATACGTACAATATTAATGTCATTCCCAACATAAGGAACTGACCACCCGTACGCCAATCCATATTGCTGTTGATGATGTTTTTCACAAAATCCATAACCCATTCGATAAAGTTTTGGATTCCTGTTGGCTTCATCGCAAGTTTTCGAGTTGCCGCTACAGCAATAATGAAGACAATGAGACTTGCGATAGTCATCATAAGAACGTTAGCCAAGTTGAAATGTATTCCAGTATCCATAAATTCCCACATAGGAGCTTCATGATTCAACAGTATTCACCTCTCTTCTTTACTACCTACGTATGTTTTGCATAAAATAATCTATCATAATGACAAAGTAAACTGTCATTAATCCCACTACCACGAAGACCACTTGAAACTCGTCAGGATATCTCAATGCAATAATTGCAGCTAAACCCGCTACAGACATTCTAGTTAAACTGCCAAGGGAGCGCGTTTTCTTCCCTTCGGCAACCTCTTGGGCGAACTTTTTGTTCTTTTTGACCATTGACCAGAATATGAATAGGCTGAAGGCAGTTCCAAGCAATAATCCTTGGAAGACTGAATCATGTGAAGTGAAGCCCACTCCGAGTACATAAATACCCATTAAATACAACATGTATTTTAGCTGCCTATTGAACATTTTTTCCAATTCTAGCATTTTGTCATGTAATCTCCCTAGAAATATTGTAGTATCTGTGTTTAGCTAGGGATTTTTTTCCGTAACAAGTCCAAATAGAAGGTCAAAAACCATCTTCTATTTAACACGTTATTAACGTATGAAACCCCTCTCATTTTACATCCTTAGTTAGCATACAATAGGCAAGAATCAATGTCAATGAGTGGTTAGTGAAATTTGTCACAGGTTTGTAATTATTAACGAATTGTTCACAAATTATCTTTTTTATACTATTGACATCCATTTTATTTTACTTATTATCCTCTATTCACTCAATAAGTAACGTCTTTTCTATCCGATCTTCCCTTCCACCCTTTCTCGCAAAGATTATCGCTTTATACAATCCTTTCGGCGGCAAGTTCTTTTTCAATACATCTTTTTTGATCAAACCGGAAGGTGCCGATCTGGACCAATCCAAATATCCAGCGAATTTCAAGCTATCTTCCTCATAAAGGGCAATACCGAATTCTTCAGCCCCGCGCGGAAGGTACATTTCGTATCGATAAGTTCCTTTCTGGTCCCCTTGGCCAAAATCAAATCCCATTATCCTTGGGTAATCAGGCTCTTCTTTTACATATAAATAAGGAAGGGATATTCTTTTGGTTCCTTCCATTATAATGAGATATCCATCAAAGACTCCTTTTCTAAGCTTGGCTGGGTTGACCTGCAGCCCCACTTTTATCCGTTTCTTTTCCTTCGGATTCAAAGTAAGGGATTTCGGCAATTCCCAAGTAAGTCCCGTCTCTTTCAATGGAACCATGAAGGAGTACTTCCTCAATTCCGTTCCGGTATTTTCTATGACTATCGTTTCATGATGCTCTTCAATTCCTTCTTTTTTCGTATACATCCCAAAGGACAATGAGCTTGGACTCAAGAGCGTATCCGCTTTTAATGCTTCGTCGACCTGGATGCGTCCAGCCCCCTGTTCATATGTGTGATACAATTGATTTGCAGATTTCCTCAATGGCTTGGAAGTGCTCATCAATGCAGATTTCACTTGCTCTGGATTCCATTCGGGGTGTTTTTGCAGGATTAATGCACATGCTCCTGCAACATGCGGTGCGGACATACTTGTTCCATCCAGGGACATATATCCTTTAGGGATGGTACTTTCAATTTCCACTCCTGGCGCCAAAACGTCAGGCTTTATTCCCCATGATACGGTTACCGGTCCCCTGGAGCTAAAATCTGCGAGCTTATCCTGCTCGTTCTTATAAACAAATTGAACGGTTTTGCTCTGCCCTTGCTCCACGATTCGCTTTAGCTGCAATCCATCTCTTCTATTAATAGAAGCAGCTGGGATGTTCATTTCTTTTTCCAAGCTTCCAGTAAAGGTCCCGCTCGTATTATTATAAACAATTACCCCCTTTGCACCTGCCTTCTCTGCATTGGATACTTTCTGCTGGAAGGTAAGTGTGCCACGTTCCATCAACACAATCTTATCCCGAACATGTTTCAGGTCCTTTTCATTACCCAAACCCCCATATATGACATCCTCGGAAAACGTCAGGTTCCATTTTTTTGAGCCTTGAAACAAGGTTAAATGCGATTGATGCTTTTTCGATCCAAGTCCGTAAATCATATACGGAATCCTTAAGGGAGGAGTCGATGCCCCAACGGAAATCGCTTTTTCCGCTGTTCCGGGTGAGCCTACGGTCCATACAGCCGGACCGGAATTCCCGTTTGATGTCACGGCAACGATGCCGCTTTCCACAGCCTTATTCAATGCAAGAGAGATAGGTAGATCAGGGCCATTGACGTTATTGCCAAGAGAGAGGTTCAATACATCCACCTTATCCTTCATTGCTGACTCAATAGCCATCAAGACTTGGTCTGTATCTCCTGCACCACCTGGTCCCAAAGCTCGATATGCATATATCTCCGCTTCTGGTGCGACGCCTTTCATTTTTCCATTGGCTGCAATGATGCCTGCCACATGAGTCCCATGTAATGTATCCAGGTCGCCTTGATTTTTGGTTTCCATCGGATCTTCATCACCATCAACCAGATCCTTCCCTCCTTTATAAGCACGTTGCAAATCTGGATGTGTATAATCGATGCCAGTATCTATGATTCCTACTTTTACCCCTTTCCCGGTGATCCGGTGATTCTCCTTATCAAAGAAACCCCTGACCCTGACTCCTCCTATGTATGGGACACTTTTATCCAACACTGCTTGATAAACGGATACTTCCGTTACAGCCTGAATTTCATCCTCCTTTTTAAGTTGATCTATCTCATTCATTTTGCCATGAACGGAAAATCCATTCAGGGCAACTGAATAAACATTCCGTAATTCAAGGGATGGATATTTGCCAAGTAGTTTTTCGACTTTTTTTCGTTGAAACACCTTATCCATCGTGACAACAACCGTTACTTCCTTAGATTCAGATAGTTTTGGTAAAGGCGGCAGAATGACCGATGCCACTCCCTTTTCATTTTGATAAATAAATATAAAAAGGAAAACAAACACTATGAACGTTTTCTTTCCCAACATAATCATCCCCTTAGCAGTTATCTTTTCTCAACAACCTTGGAGTATGCAAATAAAAAAAGGAAAAGCGCATGGCTTTTCCTTTTTTATGAGTCAAATCTAGCTGGTGGCATGTCTGCTTGCTTAAAATAGTAACGGATGGCTTCAGCGATGCGGACCGAAGCATTTCCATCCCCATATGGATTTGAAGCTTTGGACATTTTTTCGTGCACCTCTTGATCGGTGAGCAATTCATGTGCCAAATTATATATGTTTTGTTCATCAGTACCCGCCAATCTTAAGGTTCCAGCAGCAATCCCCTCAGGACGTTCGGTCGTATCCCTTAAAACCAGGACAGGTACACCGAGTGAAGGTGCCTCTTCCTGGATTCCTCCAGAATCAGTCAAAATCAGATAGGCTCGTGAAGCGAAGTTATGGAAATCCAATACATCCAGCGGTTCGATCAAATGAACCCGCGGATCGCCCCCGAGAATTTCGTTTGCCAATTCCTGAACAAGCGGATTTAAATGGACTGGATATACCACTTGAACGTCATCATGCTCAGCAATGATTTTCTTTACGGCCCTGAAGATATTCCTCATGGGTTCGCCAAGGTTTTCCCTGCGATGGGCTGTAAGTAAAATGAGCCTGTCTTCTCCAAGTCCATTTAAAACCGGATGGTAATACGTGGAACGTACAGTAGTTTTTAAAGCATCGGTTGCCGTATTTCCCGTCACGAAGATATTATCCTTCTTGTTTTCGTTCAGAAGATTCTCCTCCGCTTTCGAAGTCGGCGCAAAATGCAAATCTGCCATGGTACCTGTAAGCTGCCGATTCATCTCTTCAGGATAGGGGGAATACTTATTCCATGTACGCAGCCCCGCTTCAACATGCCCAATGACAATTTGATTATAAAAAGCTGCCAGACTTGCGACGAACGTTGTGGTTGTATCACCGTGTACAAGAACAATATCAGGTTTAGCTTCCTTCATTACTGAATCAAGTCCATTTAATGCTCTTGTTGTAATGTCAGCAAGCGTTTGCCTTTCCTTCATTATGTCCAAGTCATAGTCCGGCTGTATGGAAAATAGTTCGAGAACTTGATCTAACATTTGCCGATGCTGAGCCGTAACAGCAACGATCGGCTTGAAATATTCTGGGTGTTTTTGAAATTCGAGTACTAAGGGAGCCATTTTGACAGCTTCTGGTCTCGTCCCGAAAATGGTCATGACTTTTATCGGTTTATTCATTCGTGACACCTCAGTTTCTTTCCTTATTTTGTGCCGAATAAACGATCTCCCGCGTCTCCAAGACCTGGAACGATATACCCGTGTTCATTCAGTTTTTCGTCAAGACCTGCAATATAAATATCAACATCAGGATGGGCTTCTTTTAATGCTTCTACACCCTCTGGAGCTGCAATCAAACACATGAATTTAATATTGACTGCACCGCGCTTTTTAATGGAATGGATCGCTTCGATGGCTGATCCGCCAGTGGCTAACATCGGGTCAACGACAATGCATTCCCTTTCTGCCAAATCGCTAGGCATTTTCGCATAATACTCAACCGGTTTCAATGTCTCAGGATCACGGTAAAGTCCAACATGTCCGACCTTTGCAGCAGGAATCAGCTTAATGATCCCGTCCACCATCCCTATGCCTGCACGTAAAATCGGGACGATACCCACTTTTTTACCAGAAAGCATTTTCACTTTCGCTGTGCTAACAGGCGTTTGGATTTCCACTTCTTCCAGCGGCATATCCCTCGTGATTTCAAATGCCATCAATGATGCAACTTCATCCACTAGTTCACGGAATTCTTTTGTTCCTGTATTTATATCACGTATATAGGCTAATTTGTGTTGAATTAACGGGTGATCGAAAACATAAACTTTTCCCATTTAGCATCTCTCCAATTCCATTGCTTAGTTTTGCGCTTTTTTATGATTTCCCTAATCGAATAGAAAAATTTTCGTGTCTTTTAAAATTCACTTCAACCTATTTTACAGAAAAATGTTTCAATCTTCAATAAAGGTTTAGATGTCAGACCTATTTTCACTATTCGGATTCTTCTAATACCGGCCTTCCATAAGATACAAAAAAACCGCACCCTTTAAAGGGAGCGGCTACGATATTACAATGAAGGATATAATTCAAATTTGTTCGCTAATGATTCAACACGCTGTTTTGCTTCTTCAAGTTTAGCTGTGTCTTCATTATTTTTCAAAACAAGTCCAATGATTGCAGCTATTTCATCCATGTCTTCCAATCCGAAGCCACGTGATGTCACCGCCGCAGTCCCAATGCGTATACCGCTGGTAACGAATGGTTTTTCCGGGTCATAAGGAATCGCATTTTTGTTCACGGTAATACCGATTTCATCCAAAACATGTTCTGCGATTTTTCCCGTTAATCCAGTAGAACGCACATCAAGAAGAATCAAGTGATTGTCCGTTCCATCAGAAACAAGGGTGAAGCCTTCTTTCTTCAAACCTTCGCCCAAACGTTTAGCATTATCGATGATTTGTTGTGCATATACTTTAAATTCATCTTGAAGCGCTTCGCCGAATGCAACAGCCTTTGCAGATATAACATGCATCAACGGACCGCCTTGAATTCCAGGGAAGATGGATTTATCAATCTTCTTACCGAATTCTTCTTTACAGATGATCATCCCTCCGCGTGGTCCGCGAAGTGTTTTATGAGTGGTTGTCGTTACAAAGTCAGCATAAGGAATCGGGCTTTGATGTAATCCAGCCGCAACTAAACCTGCAATATGCGCCATATCGACCATTAAATAAGCCCCGACTTCATCTGCAATTTCACGGAATCGCTTGAAGTCAATTTCCCGTGGATATGCACTTGCACCCGCAACGATCAATTTCGGTTTGTGCTGACGCGCTTTTTCCAATACATCATTGTAATCGATACGGTGATCTTTTTCGTCTACACCATATTCAACAAAATTGTAGTTAACACCACTGAAGTTAACTGGACTTCCATGTGTTAAGTGACCTCCATGCGAAAGGTTCATCCCAAGCACTGTGTCTCCAGTTTGAAGAACAGTAAAGTAAACGGCCATGTTGGCTTGAGCTCCAGAGTGGGGCTGTACGTTCACATACTCCCCTCCGAAAATTTCTTTCGCACGCTCACGTGCTAGATCTTCAACGATGTCTACATACTCACATCCGCCATAGTAACGTTTTCCAGGGTATCCTTCTGCATACTTATTAGTTAAGACCGATCCTTGTGCTTCCATGACAGCTTCACTCACGAAGTTTTCAGAAGCAATAAGCTCAATTTTACTTCTTTGACGCCCTAATTCCAGTTGAATTGCGTTAAACACTTGCTCATCTTGCTTTGCTAAACGATTCATTCCGTAATTCCTCCTCAAATTGTGCGTGATTCGCTTTTTAGTATTTATGTGCAACATGCCTTCAAAAAAGCATGAAAAAGCCTTACCAATAGTTATTAGAAAATTCTACTCCATTTTAACATGTCTAATTTAGAAGTGATAGTCTAATTTTATCGAACGTTAAATGTTTTTTTATTTAAAAACGTTCGTATTTAACATCGAAATTCTGCTAAATAGCTCTTTAACCCTATATTTCATAAGCAAAATCACCATTCTATCAGCACTATAAAGTAATGTTTTTTTTGTGAACCTTATCTTGGGCTTTACGATTTCGCTTGCATTCAATTAAAATACAGCATTCCCCATCCGAGAAATGCTGTCCCACTTACCCATTAAGTACAACTCTTGTTATCAGAAATGTCCTGATAAACGGCCCGCTCCCCGCCAATCAGTTTCGGACGTGTTTTTGCCATGGTCACATGTGCATGTCCTATTTCTTTAATGGCAGAGCGAATCGGAACCGCCACATGCTTCAGATGCATGCCAATGAAGGTATCCCCAATGTCAATCCCCGCATCCGCTTTAATATGCTCGACGACGACAGCATCTTTCCATTGCTGATAGGCAAACGTCGCCATCGATCCCCCAGCTGTTCTTACAGGTACAACCGAAACTTCTTCATAATCATATCGAACCGCGGCTTCCCTTTGTAAAACCAAGGCCCTGTTTAGATGCTCACAACATTGATATGCAACTTGAACACCCGTTTTCCCTTGAAAATCCCTGACTACGGAAAAAATCATCCCTGCGACATCGAGCGTCCCTTCAGTACCGATCCTTTTCCCGATCACTTCACTTGTACTGCAGCCGATCACCAGTAGCTGTTTCTCTTTTAAAGCTGTCTGTTCTTGAAACTCATGCAAAAGTTCCCGAAACTGGTTTTCCCAAATCTCAAGCTCATTTGAAAATGTAGTATCACTTGTCATGAAAACGCATCCTTTCAATAAAAAAACTTGCTATCGGAAGAAAAGGGTTCTCTCTAAAAAACCATAAGAATTAGCTATGTTTACCTTCATACTCCGCAATCTTACCGATCCTGTTTTGATGACGCCCGCCTTCAAATTCCGAAGTCAGCCATGTTTGTGCAATTTCCCTGGCCAGACCCGGGCCAATGACACGTTCCCCCATCGCTAACATATTTGTATCATTATGCTGGCGTGTCAATTTCGCACTATAGACATCATGAACCAATGCACATCGTATTCCTTTGACTTTATTGGCAGCAATGCTCATTCCAATTCCAGTTCCACAGATTAAAATGCCCCGATCGAACTCACCCCGCGCCACTTTTTCAGCAACCGGCAAGGCATAATCAGGATAATCCACCGACGTACTGCATTCACAGCCAAAGTCCTCAAACGGAATCTGTAACTCATTCAATAAATTCTTTATTTCTTCACGGATATGTATACCACCATGATCCGAAGCAATCGCAACTTTCATCATAATCCTCCTCTAGCTTTTTCATTTGATTTTATTGTGTCACAAAATTATGAAAAGATAAAGGATGTCCATCCTTTTTCCCCGCAAAGAAGCAGGAAACCAACTTGGGCTTCCTGCAGTAAAATGTCAAGTGTGAAAGCGGGTAATGGTCCTGTTAACCCTAACCGCTTGCACTTAAAGTTCCATAGCCGATTTTTCGGCACTTTCCATGATTAGCGCTTGTTCGCTTGACGTAACCGTCACTTCCGCTCCAGCAGATGCTCATTCTGCAATGGCAGCCACTTCTTGGGACTGCCTTGGTCCTACACTTTGCATTGACGGTCAACAAGCTTAGTAATATCTTTTACTGCAGCGACCACATTATGTACCCCGTTTATTTTTTAAGCATTTTGACTAATTCTTCTATTAATTCCTGCAGCTCCCTGAACGTTTCCCGGTAAATGCCTTCAGAACCGCCAAACGGATCTATTATGTCTCTATCATATTTATCCCCAATAATGAATTCTTTTAAAGTAAAAGTCTTATCGATCATTTGGGGGTATGCACGGGTAATGACCGATTTATGCCCTTCCGTCATGGTGAAAATATGAGTCGCCCATTCCATTTCCTCCTTGGATAAGGGCGTTGAATGATGATTATGCACTATGTCATTTTCAACCAATACATTTTTAGCATGCATCGAAGCATCCTGACCTGATGAAGCATACACGCCTGCGGACTTCACTTCAACACCCGCAATATTCTTATTTTTCAATATCGCTTCTGCCATCGGGCTTCTGCATGTGTTTCCTGTACATACAAATAATACTCGGATCATTTTTAACGCCTCCTTTTTTATTCATTATAAGCTATCGCCCGTTTATTATAGTCAAAAAAATCACCCTCATTATGTCCGAAGAAAAATAAAAACCGTCCCAGTAAACGGAACAGTTGAGGAAGGAACGATATGAATTCAAGCGGATCAAAAAGAGAGTAATAATTTCAATCCAAACGCACACAGGATGCTTCCACCGAGAATCTCACTATACACGCCAAGCAAGCCCTGCATTTTTCTGCCCAGTAAAAGCCCAGCCCACGTTAATAGAGTGGCAGCAAACCCAAAACAAAGAACGGTTAAAATCGTTTTTGCACCGTAAATTCCCAGTGTCAATCCTACCGAGAAGCTATCCAGGCTTACCCCTAAGGCAAAAATGAATAGACCTTTCCCGACAGGAGCCAACATCTTATTATCCCTGGCACCAGCTCCATCCTTTTTACCAGGAATAAACATCTGTATACCAAGTATGATCAACAATAGACCGCCAGCATATGTAGCGAAGGTCCCGAATTTTTCTGAAATGAATCGGCCCGCCCCCATTCCAAGCAAGGGCATCCAAATATGAAAAATGCCTACTGTCAGCCCTATAAAAAGTATTTGCCTCA
The DNA here is from genome assembly GCF_900156045.1 of Peribacillus simplex. Lineage (GTDB taxonomy): Bacteria > Bacillota > Bacilli > Bacillales > DSM-1321 > Peribacillus > Peribacillus simplex_D. The sequence goes on from NZ_FTMX01000003.1 coordinate 399,813, forward strand.
ACCTTAGCTTAAACATCCCCATTCCAAGGCCAACTGAAAAGGCATCCATTCCCAACGCGAATGCCATCAGCAATAAGGTGATGATTTCTCCAGCAAATGTATTCATTCAAATCCCCCTCGGACGTGCCTACTACATGTTATGCATGTCCGAAAAGAAATAGAAGGATAAATCAGTCCTTATTACACATGTTCGTTGATGATTTGATGACCTGCAGCCTTCTCAAGCCGATTCATGACCGCAGCTCCTATTCCATGGTCAGGAAACATTTCACTAAAAATGATATCGACCTCCAGCTCGTCAAACTGTCTTAAAGCATCATATAAGCCTGTCGCAACAGTATGTAAATCCGCTAATGAACCTGGGACAACCACATAATCCGCCTTATAATCCTGTTGATGTTCATAAGCCGTTATGATGCCCACCTTTAACCCGTCAGTTCTTTTTTCATCCACAAGCTTCTGAAGGAAAGCTTGATTACCCTTGACTAAATATAGAGGGGCCTTCGGAGCATAGTGGGTATACTTCATGCCTGGGGCTTTTGGCGCCGCTTCCTTATTCTTCAATGCGACATCTTGCCTGACTTCACCTATTACCGCTTCCAGCTGTTCCAGGGTCACCCCGCCAGGCCTTAAAATAACAGGTACTTCCACAGTGCAATCAAGTACTGTGGATTCAACGCCCACACCTGTAGTCCCGCCATCGACTATGCCTGCAATCCGGCCCATCAAGTCATCTTCGACATGTTTTGCTGAAGTGGGGCTTGGTTTCCCAGAAGTATTTGCACTTGGAGCCGCAATGGGCAAATCACTTGCACGAATAAGACCTAGGGCAACCTGATGATCCGGCATCCTGACAGCCACCGTGTCCAATCCAGCTGTCACAAGGTTTGATAGCTGGCCCGGTTTTCGTTTCATGATCAAAGTCAAAGGACCCGGCCAAAATTCTGCCATTAGCTTCCTGGCCTGTTCCGGAATCTCTTCTACAATACCTGACAACTGTTCATCGGAGGCTATGTGAACGATTAAAGGATTATCACTCGGACGCCCCTTCGCTTCAAACACTTTTTTGACTGCCTCGTCATTTTTGGCATTCGCCCCCAGTCCATAAACGGTCTCTGTAGGAAAAGCCACCACTTGATTTGCCCTTAATAATTCAGCTGATTGTGTAATCTGGGGATAACTTTGTAAATTATCCACATTTTTATCCACTGACCAAATTTCTGTTTTCATCTTGAACACCATCGCCTTTTTAACGTTTCTTATTTTATATAATCGCTTTTATATGAAGGATATTCTCAAATTATTGTAATAAATTCACTTGAAGATACTTTGAAAGTATAAAAGAAGTATTCACATAATTCAAGCTTTATCCACAAATTGGGGATAACCACATCGAATCCGTGGATAAGTTTGTGGATATTAATGATTAATGACAGACTTTTTTGATTTTTTGTTAATAACCCTGTGGATATGTTTACAAAATTATCTGATTTTAATAAAAAGGGGGCATCTGCCCCCTTTTTTAAAATAGATCATTAAAGATTTCTGCAAATAGAGACTTCACTTCCACCTCAGGCTCCTTTTCCCCTTCATATAATTGTTGACCTTGTTTATTGGATGCCGCAAGTTCAACCTGATCTTCTTCAACATTCCCACCAACGACTTCCTCCGTCATTTGTTCCTTGTCTTTCACTTCTTTCACTTCTTCCTTTACTTCCGGCTCTGTAACCTCTTCTTTTACTTCCGGTACTTCTTTTACGCTCTCCTCGACTCCCTCTTCTTTAACTACTTCCTCGGGCCCATTTTGCTTTTCAACCGGCACTTCATCTTCAACTTCTTCCTCTGCAACAGGCTCACCCTCTTCATTTGTTGCAGCATACGCCTTCCCTCCAGAACTCAAGGATCCTTCACCCTCATCCTCGACAATCGGACTTTGACTTACAGCCGTTCCATTTGAAAAATCCAGGAAACATAATGGGGGAAATAGAACACACCACCAATTTGCGCCTTCCCCTTCCCCAAGCGTGATAATCACCGCTTCATAATCCCCTGCAGGATATAAATACTGTCCGTAGAGTTTTGTCGGAAATTCTGCTTGTCCAAAATCCACTTTAACTGACTGCTCCAAACCCTGTTCCTTTATAACTGCCTCAGCCGTCGCTTGGATATCCGGTAGATGCGAGGTGATCACATCCCTTGCCTCATCCAAAGAAGTAAGTTCCTCGACCCACTTTGTGATATCTTCATTTACCTCATCCCTAATCAAACGTTTAACCGCTTGATCCTTTTCTGCATCACTATTAGCAAGTATCCGCAGACGAATCGCCTCATCCGGGATCACCTTCGTAGCTTCTGCACCGACCATCTCCGCTTTAGGCATATATATACTTACGATCGTTCCTATAGTTAAGATTAATAGATAAATAATGGCTAAATGTTTAGTTTTCATCGCCTTCGCCCCCTCACATGAATTAGTCTCACCATTTTCCAGCTATCTTAAACTAGTAAAAATAAAAAAATTGATAGCTGGAATTATAGATTTCAAAAGATAATGAGGGTGGTTTCCATAAAAAAACCCGTCTCACATAGTAAGACGGATCACTTTAATATGGCGAAGACCATTCGATCTTTTTCATTAATGTCATTTATAATGGATACTTCTGCAGCAGGAAAGGTTCGCTTCAATAAATCGGCAACCGCCTCACCCTGTCCAGTGCCCACTTCAAATCCGATCAGCCCAGGCACCTTCATGATCTGAGGTAACTGCTCCATAAAGCGGCGGTAAAAATCCAGCCCATCGATACCGGCAAATAATGCACGATGCGGTTCATGACCTGTCACGACTACTGACATCGATTCATGATCATCATCTGGTATATATGGCGGATTCGATAATAGGACGTCCACCTTCTGGCTTATGTTTATGAAAGGCAAAAGCAAATCACCTTGAATGAACTCCACTTCGGCACCAAGTGATTCGGCATTTTTCCGCGCCACCTCAAGCGATGGTTCCGCTATGTCCGTGGCCGTCACCGACAAGTTTGATTTTTCAAGTTTCATGGTTATGGCGATTGCGCCGCTGCCAGTCCCAATATCAGCTAAACGAAGCTTCTGTCCCTCCACAAAAATGGCCGGGATTTTACGTAAAGCATAATAAATCAATTCTTCTGTTTCAGGTCTCGGTATGAGCACTTCTTCATTCACAAAGAAGGTCCGTCCATAAAATTCTTCGCTGCCGATTATATATTGAATGGGTGTTCCCTCAGCATGCAGCTCAATAGCGGCCTTAAATTGTCCAAAATCCGCTTCACTAAGGTCATCATGAAGGTTGGCGAGCATTTGGGAGCGAGTTTGTTTTAAAAAGTACTGTAACAGGATTTCCCCAGCATTGGCATCACGATCATTTTCCTTTAAAAAAGAAGAAGCCCATTTAAGGGCTTCAAACACTTTCACGGCAGAGTTACTCATCTGCATTTTCCAGCCTTGAAGATTGGTCTTCCATGATTAATGCATCAACGACTTCATCCAATTTACCTTCCATGATTTGATCCAGTTTTTGAATCGTTAAACCAATACGGTGGTCGGTAACGCGGTTTTGCGGGAAGTTATAAGTGCGAATCCTTTCGGATCGATCGCCCGTTCCAACGGCAAGCTTCCTATTTTGATCATATTCCGCCTGTACTTCGCGATGGATTTTATCGTACACCCTGGCACGCAAAACCTTCATCGCTTTTTCTTTGTTCTTGATTTGTGATTTTTCATCTTGACAGGATACAACCGTATTAGTCGGAATATGAGTCAAGCGCACCGCCGACATTGTCGTATTGACACTTTGACCTCCAGGGCCGCTTGATGCAAATGTATCGACACGAATATCCTTATCATGGATTTCAACTTCCACTTCCTCAGCTTCAGGTAAAACGGCAACAGTGGCTGTAGATGTATGAATCCGTCCGCCTGATTCAGTTTCAGGTACCCGCTGAACGCGATGCGCTCCATTTTCGAACTTCAATTTCGAATAAGCACCATTGCCATTAATCATGAATATGATTTCCTTGTAACCTCCAAGCCCTGTAGGACTTGCTTCAATGACTTCAGTCCGCCAACCCTGCACCTCGGCAAAACGGCTATACATTCGGTAAAGACTACCTGCAAATAAGGCTGCCTCATCTCCGCCTGCCGCTCCGCGGATTTCCATGATCACGTTTTTATCATCGTTAGGGTCCTTCGGAATAAGCAATATTTTCAGTTTATCCTCAAGGCCTTGTATGGTTTCATCAAGTTCATTGATCTCTTCTTTTACCATTTCCCGCATTTCCGCATCAAGTTTCTCGTCCAGCATCGCCTTCGCTTCCTGGAGTTGCTCACGAACCGCTTTATATTCTTTATAAGTCGATGCGGTCTCTTGAATGCTGGATTGCTCCTTAGAATATTCCCTTAGCTTCTTAGAATCATTAATGATCTCCGGGTCACTCAATAGTTCATTCAATCTTTCATATCTATCTTCTACTGCTTGTAAACGATCAAACAAATTATTCACCTCATAAATTTTCCAAAACATCTGAAACGAATTGGAAGTAATCCATCTTTTCTAACTATAAATAAGTAGCTCAGTGCCCCATCTCAGTTCACTTCTAGGTTAATTATAGTATAGGTGAATAATCAACGTCAAAGAGGTTTCAAAAATGTCGTTATTTCTTTAATTCGACATCTAAATTATATTGAGGCACAACCCTGTTTATCATGCCCTGTATTCGCTGCAATTCCTTTTTTCTTTCTTTTTCCGTCTTGATTTCACCTTTATCATGTACCGTAACATGTATGGTATTTCCATTAAACCAAACGGAGCCTGCCTCATAATTAGTTTCCGATTCAATGACTCCGCGGATTTCATCAATTTGCTGCCCCATGGATGGAGAATTATTGGATGTATGATGCGGTGTATTGAGGACCTGATCCGATGGCCGTTCCGCTTCATTGTCCCAATCCTTATTGGATACTTGATTTAAACCCTTCCCAACAAAATCCCTGCCATCACGGGATTGATCCCCATATTCCGAATCATTATTTATTGCATTGTCATTTTGGCCGCATGCCGTTAGTACAGCAAGCAGAAAGGCCGTCATAATAAGCAGTTTCGATTTCAAATCTTTTCCCTCCATTTTGACTGGTTAAGAAGAACCTTTCCCCGTTAGCCTGCCCAAAATGGGGAAATATTTATCTTTTATTTCCCTTCCATGTATTGGTGATGCACCCCCAGTTTTCCAACCCTTATAATTGTTCCCGACCATTTCTTCATAAAAAAAAGCACCCTACGATCGCAGTGGATCATAGGGCACCATCATTCAAATATGTTCTTTAACCCCAACAGCCTGCTTACCCGGAACTTCGTGATGATGGCGGCAGCGGGGCTCGTATGATTCCGATGCACCCACAAGGATGATCGGCTCATCATAGGAGGCCGGCTCCCCATCTATCAATCGCTGTGTCCTGCTCGCAGGTGATCCGCACACTTCACACACAGCCTGCAGCTTAGTCACCGATTCTGCAAGCGATAATAGAACAGGCATGGGACCGAATGGTTCACCTCTGAAATCTTGATCGAGTCCAGCCATGATCACTCGATAACCGCTGTCCGCAAGATGCTGGGCAACCCCGATAATTTCATGATCAAAAAATTGCACTTCATCTATTGCAATGATATCCAGGGGTTTGTCCAAATACTTAAAAATATCCGTTGAATGGGCAATCGGTTTTGCCATCACAGAAGAGCCATTATGTGATACGACAGCCTCTTCCGCATAGCGATTATCAATAGCTGGTTTAAATACCGCTATTTGCTCTTTAGCAAATTGAGCACGGCTGACTCGTTTAATCAATTCCTCAGATTTACCTGAAAACATGCTTCCGCAAATAAGCTCGATCCAGCCTGTTTGTTTCATTACATACATGGAAACAGCTACTCCCTTCCACCTGTCGATCCCTTGGCCATAATTGAAGTCGACCCGGCTTTATATAAATTCTTACTTGTTTATGGAAAAGAAAAAACAGGCAAGAAAAATACTTGCCTGTTTTTTAAAAATTCCGGCTTATTTAATACCGTATTTTTTGTTGAAACGATCAACACGTCCGCCAGCTTCAGCGAATTTTTGACGACCAGTATAGAATGGATGGCACTCTGAACAAGTCTCAACTTTGATCTCTTCTTTAACTGAACCAGTTTCAAAAGTGTTTCCGCAAGAGCAAATTACTTTTGAAAGCTTATAATTTGGATGAATTCCAGTTTTCATTCTTTTCAGCTCCTTATGCCCTGAATCATTCGAAACAGAGTTATATACTTCAAGTTGAGGGAAAAACACCCTCACATTTATTGTAAAAACACATGAACTCATTATAACAACTTAAGACTAGTTGTGCAACTGTTTGTTTCTTACAGGGTTTAAGAACGTTTTACGCTCGCTGGCCCCTTTTTCATTTCTGACATCTCTTCATCCAGCTTACTGAAAAATTCTTCATTACCTTTTGTCTGTTTTAGACGGCGAAGGAATTTCTCCGAGAAATCAGGTGAATCTGACATCGTTTTCCTAATGGCCCATAGTTTATCCAGGCGATCTTTCGGAATTAACAATTCTTCTTTACGAGTGCCTGAGCGACGAATATCGATTGCCGGGAAGATGCGTCTTTCGGCAAGGGCACGATCTAAATGCAGCTCCATATTGCCCGTACCTTTAAATTCTTCATAAATGACATCGTCCATTCTTGAACCCGTATCCACCAACGCTGTAGCTAGGATCGTCAGGCTGCCGCCTTCCTCTATATTCCTCGCCGCACCGAAAAAGCGTTTTGGGCGGTGGAATGCAGCAGGGTCAATCCCCCCTGACAGCGTACGTCCGCTTGGCGGAATGACAAGGTTGTAAGCACGGGCAAGTCGAGTGATGCTGTCCATTAAAATGATGACATCCCGTTTATGCTCAACAAGGCGCATGGCTCGTTCTAATACCAGCTCAGCCACCTTGATATGGTTTTCCGGCACTTCATCGAAAGTCGAACTTACCACGTCTCCTGCGACGGAACGTTCAATGTCTGTCACTTCTTCCGGGCGTTCATCGATCAACAGCACAATCAATTCCGATTCGGGATGGTTTGTGGTTATCGCATTGGCAATTTCCTTGATGAGCATCGTTTTACCAGCTTTTGGCGGTGCGACAATCAGACCACGCTGCCCAAAACCGACCGGTGCCAGGACATCCATAATCCTGGTCGATAAGTTCTTCGGTGTCGTTTCCAGTTTAATTTGCCTGTTTGGATACAGCGGTGTTAAACCTGGAAAGTGGACACGCTCTTTAGCTGATTCCGGATTATCGCCATTGACTGCTTCGACATGCAGCAATCCATAATAGCGCTCGTTTTCTTTAGGAGGCCTTACCTTACCGGAGACTTTATCTCCATTTCGCAAATCGAACCTGCGGATCTGTGAAGCAGAAATATAAATATCCTCCGAGCTTGGAGAATAATTAATTGGACGCAGGAAACCGAAGCCCTCTGAAGGTATGATCTCTAAAACGCCCTCCATGAATAGGAGACCATCCTGCTCAGCTTGTGCTTTCAGGATAGCGAAAATAAGTTCCTTTTTTGAAAGTTTGCTGTAATAGGAAACTTTATATTCACGGGCGTGCTCATATAGATCCTTTAGTTTCATGTTTTCTAAATTAGAAATAGTTAAATTCATTATGACACCACACTTTTATTAATTAAACGTTTTCACCCATACTGAAAAAGAATTGGTTTGTTAGATGGAAGAAAAACCGCAATCCATGTACCCGACCAGAGTTTTCTTAGAAAGGATGATACATTTTTACATGTAAAGAAGAAAATTATTTGAAGGCTTCTTGAAGTTTGGAGTGAAAGGGCAGATTTTAAATTATCAATAGTAGACCAAGCTTTATTTTACTTTTTTTATTTTAATTATTCAACTTAAATTTTTTTAAAGAGAAAGCGAGCGATTAAACCGCTCGCTTTTTAAAAGTGATTTTTCTAAAAAACGCTATCAGTCAATCAAACCATTCGGTTTAATCTTAAGACTGTGACGCCCATCAATGAATCGAACGGTACCAGATTTAGCACGCATGACCACGGATTGGGTTTCACCGTAATGGCCTTTGAATTGTACACCGCGTAAAAGTTCTCCATCAGTCACACCTGTTGCAGCAAAAATTGCGTCATCTCCGCGAACAAGGTCTTCCATTCTGAGGACTTTTCCTAAATCAAGGCCCATTTTTCCACAGCGTGCCACTTCTTCATCACTATGAGGAACGAGCTTACCCTGAATTTCCCCTCCAAGGCATTTCAAGGCAACGGCTGCAATAACTCCCTCTGGAGCACCGCCAGATCCGAATAGGATATCAACACCGGTAAGATCGAAGGCCGTATTTATGGCTCCTGCTACATCTCCATCGTTGATCAACTTGATACGTGCGCCCGCCTCACGAAGTTCATGAATGATCTTCGAATGACGATCACGGTTCAATACTGTGGCAACCACGTCTTGGATATCTTTATTCTTTGCCTTGGCTACCGCTTTCAGGTTGTCCAATACGGAAGCATTGATATCAATCTGACCAACAGCCTCGGGTCCGACAGCTATTTTATCCATATACATATCCGGGGCATGAAGCAAGTTCCCCTTATCGGCTATCGCCAATACAGCCAATGCATTCCAGCCGCCAGATGCAACGATGTTCGTTCCTTCCAAAGGATCGACCGCAACATCCACTAGCGGCCCAAGACCCGTACCAAGTTTTTCGCCAATATAAAGCATTGGCGCTTCATCCATTTCCCCTTCACCGATTACAACCGTTCCTTGCATGGGAATAGTATTGAAAACATCCCGCATTGCAGTCGTTGCTGCATCATCTGCTTCGTCTTTCTTTCCTCTTCCCATCCAACGAGCTGAATTCAGTGCCGCCGCCTCTGTTACGCGGACAAGCTCCATCGATAAACTTCTTTCCATTTCCGGTTCCCCCTCATGTACACTAGCATGATTTATTTATATATTAGTATAACACATTATATCATTTATAGTAACACAATGAGGTAACAAGAAAAGGGATCAGCTTTTAAGCTGCTCCACTTCTTCTTGCGTCATTTCTTCACGCCAAATCGTCGCTCCCAAACCTGAAAGTTTTTCAACAAGATGGCTATATCCGCGATCTATATGTTCAAGCCCGGTCACTTCCGTAATCCCTTCAGCCATTAAACCGGCAATTACAAGAGCTGCCCCGGCACGTAAATCGCTTGCCTTCACTTTTGCCCCATGAAGTTGGACAGGACCATCGACGATGGCTGCCCTGCCCTCGACTTTGATCTTCGCATTCATGCGTCGCAGTTCATCAATATGCTTGAATCGTGCCCCATATATCGTATCTGTCACCATGCTAGAACCGCTTGCTTTTGTTAAGAGGGAAGTGAAAGGTTGCTGAAGATCTGTTGGGAATCCAGGGTAAACCAATGTCTTGATATCAACGGATTTATATTTTTCACCCGGTGAGACAAATATCTGGTCATCACCCGCTTCAATATTAATCCCCATTTCCCTTAATTTGGCAGTCAGTGACTCCAAATGCTGGGGAATGACATTATCGATCAGAATCCCTTCACCAACAGCAGCGGCTAAAATCATGAAAGTACCGGCCTCAATCCGATCCGGTATGATCGTATGCTTGCACCCATGCAAACTTTCCACACCATCAATACGAATGATATCCGTTCCTGCACCCTTTATTTTCGCTCCCATATTGGTCAACAGTGTGGCAACATCGATGATTTCCGGTTCTTTTGCAGCGTTTTCAATCACAGTGCGGCCTTTGGCCAAAACGGCGGCAAGCATGATGTTGATCGTTGCCCCTACACTAACGACATCCAAATATATGCGTGCTCCACGGAGCTCGTCCGCCCTAAGGTAAATGGCTCCTTGTTCATTAGTCACTTGAGCGCCTAGTGCTTCGAACCCCTTAATATGCTGATCTATCGGACGGGGTCCTAAATGGCAGCCTCCAGGCAAGCCGATCACTGCCTTTTTGAATTTACCAAGCATTGCCCCCATCAAATAATAAGAGGCACGTAACTTCTTGACCCTTCCATTGGGAAGAGGCATTGAAATCATCCTGCTTGGGTTGACTGTCATTTCCCCTTCATCAAAGGATACCTCACCGCCAATTTCCTCCATCAACGCTTTCAGCATCTGTACATCCGAGATATCAGGCAAGCCTTCAATCGTTACGGGAGAATCCGCTAAAATTGTTGCCGGAATGAGGGCAACCGCACTATTTTTTGCTCCGCTGACACGAATGCTTCCCTTTAGAGGATAGCCACCGGCAATTTTAAGTTTTTCCATAATAAACTCCCTTCCACGCTAAGCACTTAGAAGCTACTTTCAAAAGTAATATTTTACCACAGGAAAATTGCATAATCCGACAACATTTACTATCTAGTTCTTTAGTTTACACAAAAGTAGAAAATTCATGTAAAAAAAAGATAAAAATTTCTAATTTATGTTAATTTTATTAAAAGGGTGCAATCTATAGCGACTTAGCGGCAAGGCATTATGCTTCAGTACGTGAATTCCAATCGTTCAAGAAAGCTTCAATCCCTTTATCCGTTAATGGGTGGTGGAATAATTGCATCAAAACTTTATAAGGGATCGTTGCAATATGTGCCCCTTTAAGAGCCGCTTCTGTAATATGCATCGGATGGCGGATGGAAGCTGCAATGATCTCAGCGTTGATATCATGGATAGCAAATATGTCAGCAATATCCGAAATTAAATCCAAACCATTTTGGCCGATGTCGTCCAAGCGTCCTAAAAATGGCGATACATAAGTTGCTCCAGCCCTAGCTGCCAATAAAGCTTGGTTGGCACTGAAAATAAGCGTGACATTAGTTTTGACGCCTTGTTTCGTAAGTGCTGAAACAGCCTTCAAGCCGTCTGGGGTCATTGGCACTTTAATCGTGATATTAGGTGCAATTGCAACGAGTTCCTTGGCTTCAGCCATCATTCCTTCAAAATCAAGCGCAATGACTTCAGCAGAAACGGATTCCTTAACAAGGCTTGTGATTTCTTTTAGCCGGTCATGGAAAGAAACTCCCTTTTCTCTTGCAACAAGGGACGGGTTAGTCGTAACACCTGCTAAAACGCCAAGTTCGTGCGCTTGTTTGATTTCTTCCATGTTTGCTGTATCTATAAAGAATTTCATAAAATATCCTCCGTATGTAATCGATTTTTTATTTCCCAATATGCCTCTGAATTCTAATTGTTCTAAAAATGGAGCCCGGATTCAGCCCTGCATCTAAAAGAAACCATTAGGGGGGAGCCCCCCAATGGGAATATTGCCTTTATCATCTTACATTTATAGGGATGGAACCCTTATGTTACGTTTCTAAATCATGCTTTGCCGTTTGAACCGAATTCACGAATTTTGCCGATGACAGTTTCTTTAATAGCTTCACGGCCAGGTACCATGTATTTACGAGGATCGTACACTTCAGAATCGCTATTCAAAATTTCACGAACCGCTTTTGTGAACACAATTTGATTTTCCGTATTCACATTGATTTTTGATGTTCCAAGAGAAATCGCTTTTTGGATATCTTTCGTAGGTATGCCTGTACCGCCATGAAGAACAAGAGGTTTGTTCGTTAAATCCCGTACTTCTTCCATTTCTTTATAGCCAAGGTTAGGTTCACCTTTGTATGGTCCGTGAACGGATCCCAAAGCTGGAGCAAAACAGTCGACATTCGTTTCTTTAACTAACTGTTCACATTCTTGAGGGTCTGCATATACGACTCCATCAGCGATTACATCATCTTCTTGTCCGCCAACCGTGCCCACTTCCGCTTCAACCGAAACATTCCGTGCGTGAGCGAATTCGACAACCTTCTTGGTTGTTTCGATATTTTCTTCGATCGGATGATGTGAAGCATCGATCATTACTGAAGTGAATCCGGCTTCGATAGCTTCCTTACATTTATCAAAACTTGAACCATGGTCAAGGTGAATCGCCACAGGAACAGTGATTTTCATGTCTTCCAACAACCCTTGAACCATCATGACAGTCGTTTTAAATCCACCCATATGGCGGGCAGCACCTTCGGAAACACCAAGGATGACTGGAGATTTTTCTTGTTCTGCAGCAGCTAAAATGGCTTGAGTCCATTCAAGGTTATTGATATTGAATTGACCTACTGCATATTTTTCATCAAGGGCTTTATTAAGCATATCTTTCATAGAAACTAAAGGCATTTGATTTCCTCCTACTAGTGGATGTTATGATTTTTAAAGATAATTCTTTCTAGATATTCCCTAAAACCAAAGTAGCATACGCTTATAAATCAGAATATCTCTCCTCTTTTAGCATATCAATACATCAAAAAAACAGCAACAATTACACTATTCCAAGCCTCAAATTTTATTCCAAAAAAACACGGCCCATCTAAAAAAAGATAGCCGCGGCAATTTTCCCGTCAATATTATTAAATTTTCAAGACCATTAACTTGATTGAATCGGTAAGTATTCTCGAACGGCCTTTCTAATATCATCAATATCAAACGGCTTTGCAAAGTGTGTCATTGCCCCTAAATCCTTTGCTTCCTGAATCATATCAAGTTCACCATATGCCGTCATGATTATGACCCGGATGTCCGGATCGACGACTTTCATCCTTTTCAAGATCTCGATGCCATCCATTCCTGGAATCTTCATATCCAGCAATACAAGATCAGGTGAATGATTATTTAGCACTTCCAAGGCTTGAATGCCATTAGCCGCTTGAAATGTTTCATACCCTTCTTTATGTAAAACCTCGTTCAATAAAATACGTATCCCGAATTGATCATCAACAATCAATATTTTCCCTGGCATTTTATCACCTCTCCCCTTCCCGATTCATCAATAAAATATATTAGCCTATTCGGCCATATTACCCGAAAAAGGGTAGTTACATAGATTGCGTCACTTGAGGTCCAACGCATTTATTCCATCATGATTTCTATGTTCTATTCGATAATTGTAACAAAATTCCTGCTATATGGCTAAAAGGAATTTTAATTTTTTTGTTTTTTCGACCGATTTAGTAAATTCAGCCTTTCCGGATCAAAAGCCCTGAAACCTGTCAATGCAAAGGAAAGTCCTTTATAATAAGTATATTATTTTTTAAAGGAGTCCCGGATCATGTTAAAAATTTTCTCGACACAGATAAGCGGTTTATTTAAAAAGATGATTGAAAATGAGGCCTTTGAAATGGAGGATGCCGGACGCTTGCTCGCTCAGGCTGCGGTTGGGGACGGTTCTGTGTTCATTCACGGTTTTGGTGAAATGCAGGGCGTCACTGCCGAGGCTTTGAATGGGGCAGAGCCCTTTCCCAAAGCAAAAACATATGAATTAGGGGAAACCATTTCCAAGGAAGATCGATTTCTTATATTCAGCCGCCATTCGGACGATTCGGAAGCATTGATGCTGGCAAAACAACTCAAGAAAAAAGATATACCATTTGTTGCAGTTTCTACATCCGTCCCTTCTGAGGAAGATTCTCTTTTGGAGTTGGCTGACGTTCATATTGATTTACGCATCCAACGGGGATTGATTCCCGACGAAACTGGAAATCGATATGGGTACCCTACCCTCATTGCCGCTCTTTTCGCTTATTATGGGATTAAATTCACTCTTGAAGAAATCATAAAAGAATATGAAGATGAAGAATGATATCTTCATCCTAAACAAAAAAAACAGCCACATGGGCTGTTTTTTTATTTATTAAAGATTTTTGCCGTACTTTAATGACATACCGACAAAGTCACGGAATAGCGGCTGTGGACGGTTAGGACGTGACGTGAATTCCGGATGGAATTGAGAAGCCACAAACCAAGGATGATCTTTTAGTTCAACGATTTCAACTAGACGACCATCTGGACTTGTACCTGAGAACACGAATCCTGCCTCTTCCATAGCTTGACGATAGTGGTTATTGAATTCATAACGGTGACGGTGACGTTCATAAACAACCTCGTCATTATACGCTTCATATGCTTTAGTTCCTTCGATAAGCTTACATGGATACAAACCAAGACGCAGTGTTCCGCCTAAGTCTTCTACATCCTTCTGCTCAGGAAGAAGATCGATGATTGGATCTGGAGTATCTTCTTTAATTTCAGCTGAATGCGCTTCTGGCAATCCCAGGACGTTGCGTGCATACTCAATGGACGCCAGCTGCATGCCTAAGCATATTCCGAAGAATGGTTTTTTTGTCGTGCGGGCAAATTCGGTCGCTGCAATTTTCCCTTCAATTCCACGATCTCCAAATCCGCCAGGGACAAGGATTCCATCTGCATCTTGAAGAAGTTCAGCAACATTTTCTTTAGTTACGTCTTCGGAATTCACCCAGTCGATTTCAACATCTGCATCAAATGCGTAACCAGCATGCTTAAGTGCTTCCACTACAGAAAGATAAGCATCTTGCAATTCAACATATTTTCCGACTAAGGCGATTTTCGTTTTCTTCGATAAAGAAGTAACCTTTTTGACTAGTTCCTTCCAATCTTCCATGTCCGCTTCGCCACAGTCCAATTGCAAGTGATCACAAACGATTTGGTCCATATTTTGTGCTTGAAGCGCAAGAGGGATGGAGTAAAGCGTATCCGCATCAAGACATTCGATAACAGAATTTTTATCGATATCGCAGAATAAAGCGATTTTATCCTTCATATCTTGTGAAATCGGGCTTTCTGTACGTGCAACGATGATATTTGGCTGAATGCCCAGACTGCGTAATTCTTTTACACTATGCTGTGTCGGTTTTGTTTTCATTTCACCAGCAGCTTTGATGTAAGGAACCAATGTACAATGGATATACATAACATTATTGATGCCGATATCACTCTTGATTTGGCGAATCGCTTCAAGGAATGGAAGAGACTCGATATCCCCAACAGTACCGCCAATTTCAGTGATGACTATATCGGCATTCGTTTCATTACCTGAACGGAAAACGCGTTCTTTAATTTCATTCGTGATATGGGGAATGACTTGGACCGTTCCACCCAGATAATCGCCACGGCGTTCTTTCCTCAGGACGGTTGAATAAATTCTGCCTGTAGTCACATTGCTGTGTTTACCAAGGTTGATATCAATGAAACGCTCATAGTGCCCCAAATCCAAATCCGTTTCAGCACCATCATCCGTTACAAACACTTCACCATGTTGATATGGACTCATCGTACCAGGATCCAAGTTGATATAAGGGTCAAACTTCTGGATCGTAACATTCAATCCCCTATTTTTTAATAATCTACCTAAAGAAGCGGCCGTTATCCCTTTTCCCAAGGAAGAAACTACTCCACCTGTCACAAAAATATATTTTGTCATCTTATATCCTCCTATAGAATGTTTTCTTCCAATTCTGTTCTCCACATCAGTAAATCGGAACCTGAATCGAATCTTTCGCCACATGGGCGGTTAAAAGCCATAAAACGCAAACCAGTACAAACCATTAATCACTTAAAGGTCTTTAGTGAGAGTCATGCAGGATACATGAACAAGAATAAATTTCCTTAAATGACGTAAACATAAATATGTTCTCTATAGTTTTTACAATTCTACGAGAAATCATTTTTAAAAATAAAAAAATGATGTCATTTATTCATTCCATCATTAAAAACAAAAACGCTCCGCTTACAAAAAAAGTAAGGGAGCGATATAATTTAATCATTGTGTCCTTTTTTAAGGAGCCCAAAAATGATTCTACAAATTTCGCCTCAAAAAGTCAAGGGCGATTATTTATTTCTCATCCTCTTCATCCAAGTCATCTAAGTCATCTTCGTCTTCATCTTCGTCCTCATCATCTTCCAGGACAAATGCATCATCTTCGATTATTTCTTCTTCCAGATCGTCGTCATCATCCACGTCATCATCCAAAAGCACTTCGTCGATGACTGGAGAACCTAGAATATCATCATCATCGTCGTCATCTTCATCCTCGTCCAGATCATCGATATCTTCTTCAAAGTCAAGGTCTTCGTCTTCAAGTTCATCGAAATCGTCGATAACGACAGCTGCCTTTTTGGTTTTCTTTTTCTTTTTAGGTTTTACAACATGTACGACTTCTTCCTCGATTTGGTCAACCGGGTACCATGTTTTCAATCCCCAGCGGTTGTCCCCAAGTGAAGTGAAACGGCCATCCACATTTAAATCCGTATAGAATTGTGCAATTTTCTTTTCCACTTCGGCTTTGGATAAATGGTGCAGCGAAGCTAATTCACTTATTAAGTCTTTAAATGGAATCGGTTCATTTCTTTCCACTAACAAATCATATGCCATCTCTATTAAGGACATTTCCAACAATTGCTCTTTTGAGTATTGTTTTAAACTCAAATTCCGCACTTCCCTTCTCTATTCAAACACTGAATTCCGTGTTTTTTCACATAAAAAAATAATCTAAAACAGTAGTTCGATAAAATAACGACAATTCCTGCTAGACATATACTCCATTATAAACAATCTAAATGGGTTTATGCTAGTTCTATATGATACTTTCACACATTTACCTTATTGTCTATCATTCACGGGAAACCAAATGGTAAATATCATTCCTTTTCCTTTTTGGATTTCTGACGATAGGCTGCCGTAAAAAAGACAATCGTCAGGATAAAAAAAGAAATGGCACCCAATTGATGCTCATACAGCTCAAATAAAAAAATGATGGCAAGAATGTAACCTATGATTAATCCAATCATTTTCAGGTTCATTTTCTCAACTCCAATAGGGCTGATTCTTCATTTTTGCCCCTTTTCCAAATAATTATAAGGTAAAATCTTCATTTTGTTAAAAAAGAGGGGAATTATTTAAAAAAAGAGGCCCCTAAATGTTCGGAGCCCCTTCTTCGTTTACATATTTCTTCGATATTGACCGCCTACATCATATAGCGCCCTCGTTATCTGACCCAGACTGGCCACTCTCACGCAGTTCATGAGTTCGGCAAAGATATTTTCACCATTCATGGCTGCCAATTTCAGTTTAGTCAGCGCCTCATCCGTGAACTCCTTATTTCTTTCCTGGAATGCCCGGAGATTCATGATTTGCCCTTCCTTTTCTTCCTTTGTTGCACGGGCAATTTCCATGCTGTTCACCGCTTCTTCGGAAGGAGGGTTTGGATTCAAATACGTATTGACACCAATGATCGGCAATTCTCCTGTATGCTTTTTCATTTCGTAATGCATCGATTCATCCTGGATTTTCCCGCGCTGATACTGCGTCTCCATTGCGCCCAGGACACCGCCTCGATCGTTGATGCGATCGAACTCTTGCAGTACTGCCTCTTCAACCAGGTCCGTCAATTCCTCTACGATGAAGGCACCTTGCATCGGGTTTTCATTTTTTGAGAGACCATGCTCCTTTGTAATGATCATTTGTATGGCCATTGCCCGGCGCACGGATTCTTCGGTAGGCGTCGTGATGGCTTCATCGTACGCATTAGTATGCAGGGAGTTACAGTTGTCCTGCAGTGCCATCAAAGCCTGAAGCGTCGTTCTGATATCATTAAAATCAATTTCTTGCGCATGAAGGGAGCGTCCAGAAGTCTGTATATGGTATTTGAGCTTCTGGCTACGATCATTCGCACCATATTTATCCCGCATGACAGTCGCCCAAATCCTTCTTGCCACCCTCCCGATAACCGTATATTCCGGGTCGAGCCCATTTGAGAAGAAGAACGACAAATTCGGGGCAAAGTCACCGATATTCATTCCGCGACTTAAATAATATTCGATGTAAGTAAAGCCATTCGCTAATGTAAAAGCCAGCTGTGAAATGGGATTGGCACCCGCTTCTGCAATGTGATAGCCGGAAATGGATACTGAGTAGTAGTTCCTGACTTTGCGATCGATGAAGTATGCTTGAATGTCCCCCATTAACCTTAAAGCAAATTCCGTAGAGAAGATGCATGTATTCTGGCCTTGGTCCTCTTTCAGAATATCCGCTTGAACAGTTCCGCGTACCGTTTGAAGGGTATAAGCCTGCACTTCTTCAGTTTCGGCATCAGTAAGGGGACGGCCTAACTCTTCTTCTTTCCGTTGAATCTGCTGATCGACTGCAGTGTTCATATACATGGCCAAAATGATTGGTGCCGGTCCATTGATGGTCATGGAAACAGATGTTGAGGGGTGGCAAAGGTCAAAGCCTGCATACAGCTTTTTCATGTCATCCAACGTACAGATGCTGACTCCGCTTTCCCCTACCTTTCCATAGATATCAGGCCGATGATCAGGGTCCTCGCCATATAAAGTTACAGAATCGAAAGCCGTACTAAGCCGTTTAGCAGTATCATCCTTTGACAAATAATGAAAACGCCTGTTGGTTCGATCGGGCGATCCTTCACCGGCAAATTGACGCTTCGGGTCTTCCCCTTCACGCTTGAATGGAAAGACTCCCGCTGTGTACGGGAAGAAGCCCGGAACGTTTTCACGGTATACCCATCCTAAAATCTCTCCATAATCCACATATTTAGGCAGTGATACTCTTGGAATCATTAAACCTGATAAACTTTTGGTTTTCAGTTTTGTGACGATTTCTTTATCCCTGACTTTCGTTACAAACTGCTCTCCTGCATACTTTTCTTTTAAATCCATCCATCCAGAAAGGATTTTTTTAGATTCAGGTGATAAATTCAAGGCGGTTTCCTTTTTCAGTTTTTCTAAAGAAGCCACCATCTCGTCGTTGTTATCATTTTCCTTAATTGCATCCATTGCTCCTTCAAGCTGGAAAAGCCTCCGGGCAATACGTACTTGTTCAGCCGCACGCTTATGATACGATCTGACCGTATCACTGATTTCACGTAAATAATACCGACGGTCAGTAGGAATGATGACATTTTGCTTGTAAACATCCGCTTCTTTCGAAAAGGCCGTACTCCAAACCGTCCCTGATTTTTCATTTAACTTTTCAATCAGTGCCGCGAATAATGCATTGGTGCCTGGGTCATTGAATTGGGAAGCGATCGTACCGTATACTGGCATTTCTGATGGATCTTGATCAAAAAGTGTACGGCTTCTTTGGTATTGTTTTTGAACTTGGCTTTTTGCATCCTCGGAGCCTTTGCGCTCGTATTTGTTAATGACTATCAAATCTGCATAATCAATCATATCGATTTTTTCAAGTTGCGAAGGAGCACCGAATTCACTCGTCATTACATACATGGATACATCGCATATTTCGGCAATTTCTGCATCTCCCTGACCAATTCCGCTCGTTTCAACGATGATTAAATCGAAGCCAGCTGCCTTCACGACTGAAATGGCATCTTTTATCGCCAAAGACAACTCACTTTTTGAATGGCGCGTGGCTAGGCTCCGCATATAAACACGCTCTGAAAAGATCGAGTTCATTCTGATTCTGTCACCAAGCAGGGCACCGCCCGTTTTCTGTTTGGTCGGGTCCACAGATAGTATGGCGACTCTCTCGTCTGGAATTTCGTTAATGAACCTTCTTATCAATTCATCAGTCAATGAACTTTTTCCAGCGCCGCCAGTCCCTGTAATCCCTAGAACAGGAACCTTCTTTTCGGAAGTCTTGATCTGCTCAAAAAGACTTTCCACCGCTGCCGCTGATTCCTGTGAAACATCGAGTCTGTTTTCGGCAAAGGTAATAAATTGGGCAATGGCATTTGTTCCCCCGGCAATCAATTCATCAAAACGTTCTTGTAGAGATGGTTTGACTGTCGAGAAATCACACTCTTCCATCAATACGTTTATCATTCCTTGAAGCCCATATTCCCGCCCTTCATCAGGCGAAAAGATACGGGCAATCCCATAATCATGAAGTTCTTTAATTTCCCTTGGGATGATGACCCCGCCACCGCCGGCAAAAACCCGAATGTGCCCGGCTCCCTTTTCCTTCAGCAGGTCATACATATATTTAAAATATTCCACATGTCCGCCTTGGTAAGATGACATGGCAATGCCTTGAACATCTTCCTGGATGGCCGCATTCACGATTTCTTCCACCGAACGATTATGACCTAGGTGAATAACTTCTGCCCCGCTGGACTGAAGGATTCTCCTCATTATATTGATGGATGCGTCATGCCCATCAAATAAACTCGAAGCTGTGACGAATCTAATATGGTTCTTCGGTTTATACACCTCAACTGTACTCATATAGCTCCTCCTTATTGAAACTTATTTATATCAGTGGATTTTGGAACCCGATACATTTTGAATCAATAATTGCGTCTGCAGTTCAACATACTCTTGAAGCGTATACTGTTTATGCAAAGCCCATCTTCTAAAACTCCACATCTGTCCCTGAACGAAAATGTTATGTGAAACAAGGCTTATTTGTTTTTCCGTTAACGAGAGCTCCCCATTCTCGACACATTTCGTTATCACTTTTTCGAACATGCCAACCATCCGAATTTCTTTGTTCAGAACATATGGTAAAGCATCCTTCGTCAGGGCCTTCACTTCCTGATACATGACCAGCACTTCGTCCTGCATATCATCCATCACTTTATAAAAATAGGCGATCGTCAGCTTCAAACTTTCAAGTGTCCCATCACTCTGTTCTATTTCTTTCTGAAGCTTTTCCTGGACTTCATCATAGATAAAGTCACAAACGAGATATAATATATCTTCCTTGGTTCGGATATACTCGTATAACGTGCCAATACTAAAGCCTGCAGCTTTGGCAATTTCCCTGGTAGTCGTACGGTGAAATCCCTTTTCCTTAAAAAGGGTAACCGCCCCTTTAATCATTTGTGTACGTCTTTTTTCAACCAGCCGCTCATCCTTTACAGATGCAAGAACCTCTCTTTTTTCCATTTCCAAACTCCTTTTGAAAGCCCATTATTCAACTATCAAAGACATTCTGAAGAAATTGAAAAGGGAATTCCGGTAAAGGCAGTGCCTCATCGGAAAACCTCAGTTTCAACCCTATTTAGTAACCATCCGTGAGATGACCAGCTTTTGGATTTCCTGTGTACCTTCGTAAATCTGGGTTATTTTCGCATCGCGCATATACCGCTCCACTGGATAATCTTTTGTATATCCATAACCCCCGAAAACCTGCACGGCCTCCGTCGTCACTTTCATTGCTGTATCTCCAGCAAAAAGTTTGGACATCGCCGACTCTTTTCCATAAGGAAGGCCCACTGATTCCAACCACGCAGCCTGATAGGTTAATAGCCTTGAAGCCTCAACACCTGTTGCCATATCCGCCAATTTAAAACCGATTCCTTGCTGTGCAGAAATTGGCTTGCCGAATTGGACGCGCTCTTTTGCATAACCAACCGCAGCATCCAATGCACCTTGGGCTATGCCTACGGCCTGGGCTGCAATTCCATTACGGCCGCCATCAAGTGTCATCATCGCAATTTTAAAGCCTTCCCCTTCTTTGCCAAGGAGATTTTCTTTAGGCACTCGACACTCATCAAAGATGATTTCCGTTGTCGGTGATGAACGGATTCCAAGCTTCTTCTCTTTTTTACCAACACTGAAGCCTGGGAAGTCCTTTTCAATGATAAAAGCACTCGTTCCTTTTTGTTTCGATTCAGGATCCGTCAATGCAAAGACGACATATGTATCGGCAATCCCGCCGTTCGTAATGAAGATTTTTGAACCGCTGATAACATATTCATCACCTACAAGCTTTGCAGTCGTTCTCATACCGCCTGCGTCGGAGCCTGAGCCAGGTTCAGTCAGTCCGTATGCACCGATTTTTTCACCCTGTGCCATCGGGCGAAGGTATTTTTGTTTTTGTTCTTCAGACCCAAATTTATATATTGGCCATCCTGCGAGCGAAGTATGGGCTGATAAAGTCACCCCAGTGGATGCGCAAACGCGGGAAAGTTCCTCAATCGCTATGCAATATGCTAAATAATCACTGCCAATTCCGCCGTATTCCTCAGGCCACGGAATCCCAGTCAATCCAAGCTCAGCCATTTTATCGAAGATCTCACGGTCAAATCGTTCTTCTTCATCCCTCTCGGCAGCAGTCGGAGCCACTTCATTCTGGGCAAAGTCGCGCACCATTTTCCTGATCATTTCATGTTCTTCCGTTAGTTTAAATTGCATGAATATGCCCTCCAAATTTCCGTAATTATAGATTCTTACTGATGACCATTCTCTGTATTTCGCTGGTACCCTCATAAATTTCAGTTACCTTTGCATCCCTGAAATAGCGTTCGACCGGATATTCCGTTGTATATCCATAGCCTCCGAACACTTGGACTGCTTCTATCGCCACATCGACGGCCGTCCTCGAAGCGAATAGCTTAGCCATTGCCGCCTCTTTACCGCAATTCAATCCCTGCGAGCGTAAATATGCCGCCCGATAGACCAGTAGCCTTGAAGCTTCTATGCCCGTTGCCATTTCGGCCAGTTTGAAACCAATTCCTTGTTGTTGCGCAATAGGTTTGCCGAATTGCACCCTGCCTTTTGCATATTGGACAGCATGTTCCATGGCACCCTCAGCAATTCCCAGCGCTTGAGCGGCAATCCCGATCCTTCCAGCATCCAAGTTGGCCATTGCGATCTTAAAGCCTTCACCTTCTTTGCCAAGGAGATTGGCTGTAGGGATTTTCATATCCTCGAACGTTACCTGCACGGTGCTTGAGCCATGAAGGCCCATTTTACGTTCATCTTTACCGATGATTAAGCCTGGCGTCCCTTTTTCTACGATAAAAGCGGAGATTCCCTTACTTCCCTTCTGAGGGTCGGTTGAAGCAAAAACAATAAACACATCCGCTTCCCCGCCATTGGTGATAAAAACCTTGGACCCATTTATTCGATATTCTCCGCCTTCCTTGACTGCCACTGCCTTAGATTTCAAACTCGCAGCATCGGAACCTGAGCTTTGCTCAGTCAAGCAAAAGGCGCCTAAATATTTACCAGCGGCTAACTTAGGTACATACTTTCGCTTCTGCTCTTCCGTTCCAAAATAAACGATTGGATTTGTTCCAACAGAAGTATGAACGGACAGTATGACACCGAGAGTGGGACTTACTTTGGAAATCTCATTGATGGCAATGATATAAGACATGAAGTCCATACCTGCGCCACCATATTCTTCTGAAATCGGAATTCCCATCAAACCAAGCTCACCCATTTTTTTTAGAATCTCTTTTGGAAACACGCCTGTTTCCATTGCCCCGATATGAGGAGTGATCTCATTCTCCGCAAAAGCGCTTACCATCTTCCGCATCATTTCCTGTTCTTCTGTAAACTTGAAATCCATCCTTCATCCCCCCATAGCTGCACATCTTTCCATGATTAGTTATATTCGTAAAAGCCCCGTCCTGATTTCTTGCCTAGCCACCCAGCTTTTACATATTTCCTTAACAGCGGACACGGTCGGTATTTATCGTCTCCCAGCCCTTGATGAAGGGTTTCCATTATATACAAACATGTGTCCAGCCCAATGAAGTCAGCTAGCGTAAGCGGGCCCATCGGATGGTTCATTCCCATTTTCATTACGTCATCGATCGCCTCTTTAGTAGCAACGCCCTCATATAGTGTATAGATGGCCTCATTGATCATCGGCATTAAAATCCGATTAGCTACAAAACCTGGAAAATCATTGACTTCCACCGGTACCTTGTTCAAGGATTCAGCCATCTTTTCAACTTCTTTATAAACTTCATCCGATGTAGCAAGGCCTCGAATGATCTCAACCAGCTTCATGACTGGAACGGGGTTCATAAAGTGCATGCCAATTACCTTTTCCGGCCTTTTCGTGGCAGCGGCTATCTCGGTGATCGGGAGCGAAGAAGTATTGGATGCAAGAATGACGTGTTGCGGTGTGATTTCATCCAACTCGGCGAATATTTTTGTTTTTATTTCCATGTTTTCCACCGCAGCTTCAACCACTAAATCTACCTCAGCCGCATTTTTCAAATTCGTCGATGAAGTCAACCGGGAAAGGATTGCATCTTTCTCCCCGGATTCCATTTTCCCTTTTTCAACCTGCCGGGAAAGGTTCTTGGTAATAGTCCCTAACCCCTTTTCTACATACTCATCTTTTAAATCGTGTAAAAGAACTTCATAACCGCTCATTGCACAGACCTGGGCAATGCCAGATCCCATCTGTCCCGCACCAATGACCATCACTTTTTGAATGCCCATGAAAATCCCCCCTCATTTATCTATGAAACTATTATCCTTGCTTAGGCACTTCAATTAAAATGGCATCTCCCTGACCGCCGCCACTGCAGATCGCTGCGATGCCCAATCCCCCTCCGCGGCGTTTCAGTTCATGCATCAGCGTAATGATGATGCGGGCACCACTCGCCCCGATTGGGTGACCCAATGCTACAGCCCCTCCGTTTACATTCACTTTTCCCGGCGCGATGTTGGCAATTTTCCCACTGGCCAGCGCAACCGCTGCAAATGCTTCGTTCACTTCAAACAAATCAATTTCCTCTATCGATTTACCTGTCTTCTTCAGGAGTTCATTTATGACCAAACCTGGCGTTTTAGGGAAGTCCTTTGCTTCCACTGCCACTTCTGCATGAGCTAAAATATAGGCAAAAGGCGTTTTTCCTTCTTTTTCCGCGCGTTCCTCACTCATTAGCACGAGTGCACCTGCCCCATCATTGACACCTGGTGCATTACCTGCCGTAATGGTTCCCTCATTATTGAAAGCTGGACCTAATTTAGCTAACTTCCCGGCAGATGTATCTTTTCTTGGGGCTTCATCATGTTCAATGGTAATTGGTTCGCCTTTTCGTACCGGCACCTGTACGGAAATGATTTCTTCTGCAAGAATACCGCCATCGATTGCCTTTATCGCCTTTTGATGACTCTCGTAAGCCCAGCTATCCTGTTCCTCACGGGTGATTTCAAGATCCTCGGCCGTACTGTTTCCGTAAGTCCCCATATGGACGCCCGTAAAACTGCAGCTAAGTCCATCCGAAATCATCGTATCCTTCAGTTCTCCATCACCCATCCTTAGGCCCCACCTTGCTTTCGGAAGGATATAAGGAGCATTGCTCATCGATTCCATTCCGCCGGCAACAATGATTTCCTCTTCACCTAAACGAATGATCTGATCAGCCAATGTAACACTGCGAAGTCCTGATGCGCACACTTTATTTATGGTTTCCGTTTTCACTTCCCAAGGCAATCCAGCATGACGGGCTGCCTGTCGGGACGGTATTTGACCTTGGCCTGCTTGAAGCACATTCCCCATGATGACCTCGTCTACTTGGCTGCCTTCGATCCCTGCCCGAACAAGTGCCTCTTTGATTGCTATTCCACCAAGTTGTGATGCCGTCAAACTGCTAAGACCACCGCCAAATTTACCAAAAGGTGTTCTCACACCGCTAATAATCACTGTTTTCGCCATCATTATTTCCCCCTATAAGTAACATTGATTGAACGCTCGCTCAATTTGGAGTTAAAAAAATAGTGTTGTAAGCGCTTAATATTATATTATATTACACATTTTTCTCAAAAATGAAAATATTTAGTTTTTAAAAATTGAAAAAATTGCCTGCTTCCATTTGATCCATCCCATATAGAAGAAGCAGGCAATTCCATTTTAAATTAAGAGGCAATCGGTTTATTTTCACCAATGACCGCTTTTTCGAGTAGTTCAGCTACATCATACGTTTTAACATTTTCCTCAACTTCTTTTGCTTTCGTCCCATCAGATAGCATGGTCAGGCAATAAGGACATCCTGAACTGATCACTGTTGGACTGACGGCTAGCGCCTGTTCGGTACGGGCCACATTAATGCGGTTTCCTGTTTCCTCTTCCATCCACATCAAACCGCCTCCAGCTCCACAGCACATACCCTTCTCACGGTTACGCTCCATCTCAATAAGTTTCACACCATCAATGGATTGCAGGATTTCACGCGGCGGGCTGTAAACTTCATTGTACCTTCCCAAGTAACAGGAATCGTGAAATGTAATCGTCTCATTCACCGGGTACTGAGGCACCAACCTGCCTTCACTGACAAGTTTGGCTAACAGTTCAGTATGGTGATACACTTCCGCTTCCAAGCCAAAATCTGGATACTCATTCTTGAAGATATTGTATGCATGCGGATCGATCGTCACGATTTTCTTAATTTCATTCTTCTGGAACTCTTCTATATTTTTCATTGCAAGCTCCTGAAAGACAAACTCATTACCCAATCGGCGGGGAGTATCCCCTGAGTTCTTCTCCTTATTTCCGAGAATTGCAAATTTGACGCCAGCTTCATTCAATAATTTGGCAAAGGAAAGGGCAATCTTCTGGCTACGGTTATCGTACGATCCCATTGAACCTACCCAGAATAAATACTCGAATTCTTCGTCTGCCTTTTTTAATTCCTTCACGGTAGGGACGCTGACATCTTCCCGAAGGCTTCGCCAATCTTCCCTCTCTTTACGGTTCAGTCCCCAAGGGTTTCCTTGACGCTCAATATTCGTCATGGCACGTTGCGCATCAGGATCAAGTCTGCCCTCTGTCAACACTAGATAACGGCGCATATCGATGATTTTGTCGACATGTTCATTCATTACCGGGCATTGATCTTCACAATTCCGGCATGTGGTACAAGCCCAAAGTTCTTCTTCCGTAATGACTTCACCAATCAGGCTCGGACTGTATGCCTCGGTTGCTGCAGCAGATTCCTGCGCCCCCTGTGCGGCTCCAGCCAAAGCTATCTTATTTCCCTTCGTATTCCCAAAAACAAAAGATGGCACCCATGGCTGCTTAGTTGTAACGGCAGCGCCTGTATTTGTTAAATGGTCACGCATCTTGATTATGATATCCATCGGTGACAGCATTTTACCGGTACCTGTAGCCGGGCACATATTCGTACAGCGCCCGCACTCCACACAGGCATAGAGGTCCACCATTTGGTACTGCGTCAAATCTTCGATATATTTGGCACCGTAATATTGATTGCCTTCTTTGTCGAAAACCTCTTCTTCCAAATCAACCGGTTTCAATTTCCCCGGATTGTCCAATCGATTCAGGAATACATTTATCGGACCGGCAATCAAGTGGGCATGCTTAGATTGCGGGATGTAAACAAGGAAAGATAATATGATCAGTAAATGCAGCCACCAAGCTACATAAAAAACGACTGTTGCCGCTGTTGTCCCCATCCAGCCGAATAGGAAAGCGATGCTTGATGCGACTGGCTCTGACCAAGTTGCATCGTGTCCATGCCAGATCATTCCCATTCCATTCCCCAGTAATACGGTGATCATGATCCCGGTGATGAAGATGACAACCAAACCTGCTTTGAAATCCCTTTTCAAGCGAACGAGCTTTTCGACATAACGGCGGTATGCCGCCCATAGGATTGCAACAAGAACAGTGAGCGTCACAATTTCCTGGAAGAAAGTAAAGGCCGGATAAACAGGGCCAAACGGTAAATGCCACCCCGGTCTTAAGCCTTTAACGAAAAAGTCAAGTGCGCCAAATTGCACTAAGATGAAACCATAAAATAACATGGCATGAATGATCCCGCTCTTTTTATCTTTAAAGAGCTTCTTCTGTCCAAATACATAAACCCCTATTTTAACAAGACGATCTTTCACACGGTTATCGAATTCCACTTTTTTGCCAAGTTTTATATAAGCTATACGGGTCTTTATCAAGTAGACAAACAAACCGGCGGCGTAAGCGGTTACAAGCAGGAATGCAACTAAGTTGATCCACAGTAAGCCATTCATTTCCATGCAGACTTTCCCCCTCTTTAGTAAATTGCAAAATGCCAGGTACCATTTTGGGAAATTTGGCATTTTTCTGAAATTTGATTAATTCCATTATATAATGAATGAGCATTCAGTCAACTTTTTTCTTTCTAAAACTATTTAATTTTTCTGGACCTTAATTATATAATTCGACAATTTCGCGTATTACCCTTCTGCATTCTAAAAAAATGAGTACCCTCTCCCCGCTTTTTAATGATTACTAACAGGGAATTGGAGCCAAACTAAATATAATCATTTAGGGGGGATTTTTTTGAAGATAATCACTACGATTGCCTCAATATTTTTATTGATCTTCTCTTGGTGCTGGGTTGATCTTAAGGTAGGGCATAAGCGTTATTTGAAGCACGCAACCAACATAAAATATCCGCCTCGGAACAGCGATATGACTGTATTCACATCAGGGAAAATCCTGTTTGACGATTACATGAAGGAAGTAAAGCAAGCTCAGGATTCCATCCATATCCTTTTTTATATTGTAAAAAATGATAAATTCAGCAAGGATTTTTTGAAGTTACTGCAGTCAAAAGCAGAAGAGGGCGTGGAAGTGCGGCTTTTAGCCGATTGGGTAGGAAGTAAAAAGATGTCCCGCCAAATCATTCAGGAGCTAACTAAAAGCGGTGTTCATTTTTCTTTCAGCTTTAAACCGAAACTCCCCTTCCTTTTCTATACGATACAAAAAAGAAATCACCGTAAGATCACGGTGATAGATGGAAAAATCGGCTATCTTGGCGGCTTTAATATCGGTAAGGAGTATATAAACAAAGGGGAGAAGCTGAACCCGTGGAGAGATTACCATTTAAAAATGACCGGGGAAGGTGTAAAGGACCTTCAGGAAGTCTTCCTCGCGGATTGGTTCCATGATACAAACGAGGATTTCAGAGGAACGCCTGCCTATTTCCCGACATTGACTCCCGGAACGCAGGCACAGCAGTTTGTCGTCACGAATGGCAGTGATCTTGAACAGTCACTTACACACATAATTCGGCAAGCCACTAAAAAAATCATTATCGGGACTCCATATTTCATTCCCAGTGAAACTTTATTTCAAGAATTAAGGAAAGCACTTGCACGCAATGTTTCCGTTACGATCATTGTACCTGAAAATTCAGACCATGCCCTTGTCAAGGAGGCTTCTTTTCCCTATTTCCGGGTACTAATAAAAGAAGGGGCTGAAATCATGCAATTTCAAAGAGGGTTCTACCATTCTAAAGTGATTCTGATTGATGATATAATGTGTGATATCGGTACGGCTAATTTTGATAAGCGCAGTTGTTTTTTAAATAGTGAAATCAATTGCCTCGTATTTGACCGGACATTTATAGAAGATGTAAAAAAGGAATTGGAAGTGGACCTAGCCGAATCCAAGCCGCTTAACGGGGACGCAATTTCCAACATGAATGTAGTCCGTTCAGCAAAGGAATCGCTGGCCGCCATCCTTTCTCCTTTTCTTTGACATCCCGTTGCTCAAGGAGAAAAATATTATGAAAATAAGATTTGGATTCGTATCCAATGCCACCTGTTTATGGGAAGCTTCTCCGGCTAAGACACTTACTTACAAGCGCTATAGTTCACTTGGCGTGGAAAAAGGAATGGAAAAACTCCTGGACGTGACAAGGAAGAATATTGAAAATACCTTAAGGGTCCTTCAATATAACACGGCACACCAAATAGAAATATACCGGATGTCCAGTTCCATTGTTCCTTTAGCCACACATCCCGAAATAGAATGGGATTTCGTTACACCTTTTAAAAGAGAGTGGAAACAGCTTGGCGATTGGGCCACTGCACACAAGATGAGGATCAGCTTTCATCCCAATCAGTTTACGCTGTTTACCAGCCCTAAATCCGCGATTACACAAAATGCCGTAAAAGATATGGAGTTCCATTATAAAATGCTTGATGCAATGGGCATTGCGGACACCTCTTTCATCAATATCCATGTCGGTGGGGCCTATGGAGATAAAGAGTCCGCCCTTGTAAGGGTTCATGATAACCTTAAATCGCTGCCTATGCACGTCAAGGAAAGAATGACTTTTGAGAATGATGATAAAACCTATACAGCATCTGAAACCCTGAGCGTATGTAAGAGGGAAGGCATCCCACTTGTATTCGATTACCACCATCATCTCGCAAATCTTTCGGATGAGCCGCTTAACGAGCTGCTCACCGAGGTATTCACCACTTGGAGGCAAGCAGGAGCGGTACCAAAGATTCATATTTCATCCCCAAAATCTGCAGGTGAATTTCGCTCGCATGCAGATTATATCGATTTGGACTTCATCATGCCCCTTTTTAAAGTGCTTAAGGATCTTGGACAGGACGTCGATTTCATGATCGAGGCCAAGATGAAGGATCGGGCAATGTTGCAGCTGATTGAAGATATCGCTAAGGTTCGTGGTGTAAAAAGGGTGAGCGGCGGTGCCGTAGAGTGCTGATTAACCTAAAAAAAAGCGGCTTGTTTCGTTAGAAACAGCCGCTTTTTCCATTACATTTTTTCCGGTGCCGAAACCCCGATTATAGCTAATGCATTCTTTAAGGTAATTTGGACGGATTTGACCAGTCCTAAACGCGCCTTACTTCTTTCCATCTCTTCAACATCCAAAACCTTATCTGCATTGTAGAAACTGTGGAATGTAGAAGCTAGGTCGAATATATAATTCGTCATGCGGTGAGGCATCCGTTTTTCGGCTGCTTCCGCAATTGCCTGCGGGAATTCTCCTAATTTCTTCAAAAGTTCCACTTCTTTTTCAGTAGCTAGGGCAGAGAAATCAGTGACTCCTTCATAGCTGATCCCTTGTTCCACACCTTGGCGTAAAATGCTGGAAATCCGGGCATGGGCATACTGTGCATAATAAACAGGGTTTTCATTGGATTGTGAAACCGCAAGATCCAAATCGAAATCCATGTGAGTATCCGCACTTCTCATTGCAAAGAAATAACGGGTTGCATCGAGACCCACTTCATCAATAAGGTCACGCATCGTAACTGCTTTACCGGTACGCTTACTCATCTTCATTTTCTCGCCATCCTTGTACAGGTGAACAAGCTGGATGATTTCCACTTCAAGCTGCTCGCGTTTGTACCCCAATGCTTCGATCGCCGCTTTCATACGCGGTATATAGCCGTGGTGGTCTGCACCCCAGATATTGATCAGCGTTTCAAAGCCGCGCTCCAATTTATTACGATGATAGGCAATATCCGGTGTCAGATATGTGTAAGACCCATCCTGCTTAATAAGCACCCGGTCTTTATCATCGCCTAGTTCAGTGGAGCGGAACCATGTAGCCCCATCTTCCTCGTAGACATGGCCCCTGTCCCTCAACACTTTGAGTGCCTCATCAATTTTACCGTCTTGATATAGAGATGTTTCGGAGTACCATACATCGAATCCGACACGGAAATTAGCCAAGTCCGTTTTCAGTTTTTCCATTTCATATTTCAAGCCGTACTCACGGAAAAATTCAAAACGTTCCTTTTCATCGGCATTTACATATTTATCCCCAAATTCACTGGCAAGCGTTTTACCGATGCCAATGATATCTTCGCCATGATAACCGCCCTCCGGCATATCCTTTTCGAGGCCAAGTGCCTGGAAATAGCGGGCTTCTATGGAAATGGCCAAATTATTAATTTGGTTTCCTGCGTCATTGATATAGTATTCACGTGAAACATCATAACCTGCTTTAGAGAGGATATTACATAATGTATCACCTACTGCTGCACCACGGGCATGACCAAGGTGAAGATCACCGGTCGGGTTCGCGGAAACGAACTCCACCTGGATTTTTTCGCCTTTACCAAAGTCACTTTCCCCATATGCTTCATCCACTTTCAAAATGACAGGAACCAATTCTGTCAAATAGGAATTATTCATGTAGAAGTTGATGAAACCAGGTCCTGCAATCTCGATTTTTTCGATGGATGCTTTTGAGTTGTCAAAGTTTTCGATGATTGCCTCTGCTATCATCTTTGGCGCTTTCTTTGCAATCTTCGTTAATTGCATGGCCATATTCGTGGAATAATCTCCGTGTGTCTTATCTCTTGGCAGTTCCAATACAACATTTGGAATCTGCTCTTCCGTTGCCAACCCAGCTTTAATGACTGCCGCTTTAATCTCTTCTTTCAGTTTTTCCTGTACCTCTTTTACTATATTCATGCGCTATGCTTCCTCCTTGTAGGAAATCGTCATCTCATATTGACCGGGCTCGCTTCCCTGCATATGTAACGTATATTTAAGGACAAGTTTCCCTTGTTTGGTCTGTTCATCCCATTGATGATGTATCTTCTTCGCGGTCGTCCGTAATCCCAACCTGCCATATAGACTTTCATAATGTCCATTTGTCGCTTCCTGCAGGCGGAAAAGCTGCCTCATTTTAATGGCGCCATTTCTAAGCAGGATCGTTTCATCCGGTTTGTGCTTGATGGTCGTTTGTGTTTGACCGGCTTCATTTTCCTCTTTATATTGCAAATATAAATCTGCACCTTTATACATTTTTGTACCAAATGTCACCAGCTCATACGTTTCCGTTTCTGGGCCGTGCATGATTTTTGTCTGTAAAGTCACTTTAATAGCATGCTTATCTATATCATGAAGAGTCAAAGCTACACTTCCTTCATCATGTCGTTCTTAACTTTATAAGTATAAATATTCTTTAAGGAAGTTTCAACTTGGAGCGGAAAATAAAGTGTAAATCCAAAAGTGTGGGGATAAACTGTCGAAATCATGTTGTTGCAATTCATTTGATTTTAACGCAATAATGACACATTGGGGCGGAATTATTCAAAAAGGCTCCTTCAGATATAAAATTCTTTTCCTGAATGGATAAAAAAAGACCATTCCCGCTAAAAAACGGGAACAGTCTAGTCTTCCATCATTAACCTTTTTGAACCCAACCTAGAATCATTTCGCGAATCAGCTTGCTAGCCGTGTTCGCAGTTTGCTCGGATGGATCATAAATCGGTGCCACTTCTACTAAATCGCAGCCGACTACATTAATTTCAGACCGTGCTATCTCATGAATCGAAGCTAAAAGCTCTTTGGAAGTGATGCCTCCACAATCTACGGTGCCTGTCCCTGGCGCGTGCGCAGGATCAAGAACATCGATGTCGATCGTCACATATACAGGACGACCAGCTAACTGCGGCAGTACTTCTTTCAGAGGTTCAAGAACTTCAAATTTAGAGATGTGCATGCCATTTTCTTTTGCCCATTGGAATTCTTCCTTCAAACCGGAACGAATGCCGAAAGAGTATACATTTTTCGGGCCGATAAGTTCTGCGGATTTGCGGATGATGGACGCATGGGAAAGCGGCTCTCCCTCATAATCCTCACGTAAATCTGTATGGGCATCCATATGGATGATGGCCATATCGGGATACTTTTTGAACATGGCTTTAATGACTGGCCATGTGACAAGATGTTCCCCTCCCATCCCCATTGGGAACTTACCTGCATCCAACAAGCTGTCGACAAATTTTTCAATCATATCGATACTGCGCTGCGGATTGCCGAATGGTAATGGAATATCCCCGGCATCAAAGAATTTAACTTCCTCTAATTCACGATCTAAATATGGACTGTACTCTTCCAAACCAATCGAAACTTCACGAATCCGGGTAGGGCCGAATCGAGAACCCGGACGGAAACTCACCGTCCAGTCCATCGGCATGCCGTATAGTACAGCTTCTGATTCCTCAAATACAGGGTGGCTTTTAATGAATACATTGCCTGAATAGGCTTCATCGAATTTCATGGTCCATGCCCCCTTATTTCACTAAATCTTGAACGAATTTAGGCAGAACGAAAGCTGCTTTATGAAGTTCTTTTGTATAATATTTCGTTTCGATTTCATGGAAACGGTCTTCAGTCACTTCTAATGGATTATATTTTTTCGACCCGATCGTGAACGCCCAAAGGCCGCTTGGATACGTCGGGATATTCGCTAAATACAGGCTGGTGATCGGGAATATTTCTTTCACATCACGTTGTACATCGCGAATTAAGTCCGCTTTAAACCAAGGGTTGTCGGATTGTGCCACAAAAATCCCGTCTTCTTTCAAAGCTTTGGAAATCCCGGCATAAAAACCTTTTGTGAATAAGTTGACAGCAGGTCCGACAGGTTCAGTCGAGTCAACCATGATCACGTCATATTCATTCTCACTTTTGGCGATGTGCATGAAGCCATCCCCAACTTGTACGTCTACACGCGGATCTTCAAGCATACCTGCAATTTCAGGCAGGAATTTCTT
Source organism: Peribacillus simplex (assembly GCF_900156045.1). Taxonomy (GTDB): domain Bacteria; phylum Bacillota; class Bacilli; order Bacillales; family DSM-1321; genus Peribacillus; species Peribacillus simplex_D. The sequence continues at coordinate 433,819 of NZ_FTMX01000003.1, forward strand.
TGAGTATTCGATAACTTTCCCATCGATATCCACCAATGTAGCTTTTTTTACGCTTGGGTGTTTTAGGATTTCACGGATGACTCCTCCGTCCCCTCCGCCTACAACCAAAACGTTTTCTGGATTAGGATGGGTAAATAAAGGAACATGGGCTACCATTTCATGGTAAACGAATTCATCACGCTGTGAAGTCATTACCATGTCATCCAGCAATAGCATATTGCCCCACTCTTCCGTTTCAATCATATCAAGCTTTTGAAACTCAGTTTGCTCCGTATGTAAAGTACGATTCACTTTCATCGTAATACCAAAATTCTCTGTTTGTTTTTCAGTAAACCAAATGCTCATTTATTAACGCTCCTTTTCCATTTCATATTGTCAGTCACCTTATAGGTTCCCCAAAATCGGTATAGTCATTAGCTAGAAAAATTATAGACGAATCTAGCAGAATTGCAAGATAAATTTCATAAATGCAGTTCTTATGTTTAAAATTTTCTTTTTTTTCCATAATAGTAATAGATAATAGATTCTTACCTGATAAGAGAGGTGAAAGCAATGGAATTGATTCCAAGCGAACGATTTAAAAGGACAACTAAATATGTACGGGCCTTCATCATCCTTGCCACAATCGGGCTCACGATACTCTTTGTATTGCTTCTCTCTTTACTGATTTATGCAAAGATATTAGGTCCTCCCCCTTTGGTCGTGCCGCAGTCCACTCTCTATTATAGTGATGATGGAAATGTGATCGGTGAAACGGATAATGGCCAGAAACGTTATTGGGCCGGAATGGAGTCGATTTCACCACAGCTCATCCAAGCGACTGTCGCCGTTGAGGATCGTCAATTTTATACTCATAATGGATTTGATATAAAGCGGATCGGCGGTGCCATCCTTGCTGATATTAAGGCAATGTCCAAAGTCCAGGGTGCAAGCACCATCACCCAGCAGTATGCCAGGAACCTGTTTCTCGGGCATGACAAAACGTGGTCGCGTAAGTTTAATGAGGCCTTTTATACGATACGTTTAGAAATGAATTACTCCAAAAAGGAAATTCTAGAAGGCTATTTAAATACGATTTACTACGGCCACGGCGCATATGGAGCCCAAGCTGCAAGTCAATATTACTTTGGCAAGGATGCCAAGGATTTGACTCTTCCTGAAGCGAGCATGCTGGCCGGAATACCAAAAGGGCCGTCAAACTATTCACCATTGGATAACTTTGAAAAAGCGAAATCAAGGCAGAAAGTTGTCCTGCAAGCCATGAAAAACAAAAACTACATTTCAGGAAAAAATATCGCGGAAGCATTGGGAACATCCCTTACATTAAAGGGCGAGCACGGAACGGTCACCAATAAGACCGCTCCATATTTCCAAGATGCCGTCAAACAAGCTTTAAAGTCCCAGCTTCATTTAGATGACCGGACGATCGAGCTCGGCGGGCTTAGGGTCTATACCACACTGGACGAAACCCAGCAGGATGCCGCCGAGGAGGTTCTTTCCAATACCATACCCAAGTCTTCAGGCATTCAAGCCTCGATCGTGGCAATGGATCCGGATACCGGGGAGGTCCGTGCGCTGGTCGGCGGCAAAGATTATTCCGAGTCGCCATTCAATCGAGCTACACAGGCTGTTCGCCAGCCTGGTTCAACCATGAAGCCATTGCTATACTATTCAGCGCTGGAGAACGGTTTCACACCGTCCACCACCTTAAAAAGCGAGACAACTACATTTTCTTTCGATGATGGTCACTCATCTTATACACCGCATAATTACAACCATCAATATGCGGAAGGCGAAATCACGATGGCTCAGGCCATTGCTCTTTCAGATAATATCTTCGCCGTAAAAACGCACTTGTTCCTTGGGGAACAGACATTGGTCGATACGGCGCATCGCTTCGGAATCACGGCAAAGATGGATGCGGTTCCTTCCCTGGCACTCGGTACGTCAGGTGTAAGGGCAATTGAAATGGTGAACGCATACAGCATTCTGGCCAACGGCGGCAAGAAGGTTAAACCCGTGTTTATCAAAAAAGTTGAAAATCAAAAAGGTGAAGTGATTTTTGACGAAAATGAGAAACCGGAACAGATTTTGGATGAGGACAAGGCATTTGTCATGACCCAGATGCTTACAGGTGTTTTCGATGAAACCTTAAATGGCTATACGAAAGTCACCGGCAGCACCATCAGTTCCCAGCTTACCCGCCCATATGCCGGCAAATCAGGCTCCACCCCGACGGATAGCTGGATGATCGGTTACACACCGGGGCTTGTTGCGGGAGTATGGACTGGATATGATCAAGGCAAAAAGATCGAAATCCCTGCTGAAAAAGGCTATGCCAAGAAAATCTGGGCTTCCTATATGGAGAAGGGACTGCAAGGGAAACCGGCAAAATCGTTTAAGGAAACCAAAAACGTAATCGGGGTGAACGTGAATCCCGTTAGCGGAAAATTGGCCACAAAGGATTGTCCTGTCTCAAGATTGACTTATTATGTTAAAGGAACCGAACCTGTCGAATACTGTGCCGAGCACTTTAAGGGTGAGGATCCGAAACATAACCCAAAAGAAGAAGAACATAAAAAGGCCCCGTGGTACAAAAAAGTCTTAAAACCTTGGGGATAACGAAAAACCCCCGAAGCCGGCAACGGCTTCGGGGGTTTTTCTGTCCTAGTTCCACAGTGACTAAACTGCTGTCTTTAAGTTTACTGATTTTATCGCTTTCCTACAAGTGCATTTTTCACTAAACTTAACATTTCATCCATTAACGAGACTCAAACCGTCAATGACTCCTTCAGCTGATCTGAAGAGCGCTCCCACATTCCTGCATCATGATTTTTCAGGAAGTCTGCAAGCACACGCTTTGATTTATCGTCCATGTCCTCGACGATGATTTTTCGTTTCAGCGATTTATCCATTCTGTTGACATGTTCCGGAAGCGATTTGTAACCGCGTCTAATTGACCTGTCGACCATCATTTCACATGCTGTCACACCTGCATAGTGCGGACCGTTTTGTGTGGCTTCAATGGTCACCCAAACAAGCCAGTAAGGTTTGGCATTCGGGACTTCCTCTTTAGTCTTTAAAAACTTGATCCCTTTCTCCACTGCACTCCTTGCATGCATCGCGCCGATATCGACCTCTGCTTCACCTGCATCCACATCGATGATGACCGGAGAAATATTATCGAGCGTTAAAACCCCTGCTCCATATCCGCCATGACCTTCTGTAGGGTCGTTTTTTATAATGTTGAAGCCTACCTTTTTCTTTGGTTGTTCTTCCATGTTTATATCCCCCTTTATCGTTTGTCATTCCTTATTATTGGTTAAAAAACAAAAGTGAAAAAAATTGACTCAAGATGCCTCCCACAAATTTAATGCCAGTATCCAAAATCGGTCTGATTGTATAATCGCCCAGCGGTGTGATTATCAGAATCAAGAAAATCAGGGAGCCGTATTGTTCATACTGTGTCATTTTTGCCCGCAAGTCCGCTGAAACAAGATCCTGTACGATCCTATAACCATCGAGCGGCGGCAGTGGTATCAGATTAAATACAAATAAAAGGACATTTAAATTTATTAGTATATTTACGAAGGGCTCGACGAAAAACGGTAAATCAGGTCCGACGCCTGCTGCAACCAATCCGTAAAAAATTAAAAACCCCAAAATTGCAACAATCAAATTACTGAACGGACCGGCAAAAGAGACGAGCACTCCTGCCAATTTTGGATTCTTGAAATGAAAACGATTAACCGGTACAGGTCTCGCCCAACCGAATCCGGCTATTAATATCAACAATGTCCCGATCGGATCCAAATGAGAAATCGGATTCAACGTGACTCTTCCTTCATTCTTCGCAGTCGGGTCACCGAACTTATAGGCCACATAAGCATGGGAAAATTCATGAACCGTAAATGCGATTAACAGTGACACAATGACATACGGAAGTTCTTCCAAGCTATAATGCAAAAACTGTCCTATTTGATCAATGAATTCCATCTATAGCTTCTCCCCCATTGTTTATTACCGTTAGTATACATCAAAAGTCCAAGAAGTGAAAAAACTCTGACTTCCGTGTCTTGCAATTCTTTTTCCATTGTGAAACACTACAAGATAAGAGAGGAAGGGGGGAAAAGAGATGCCATATGTAACAGTCAAAATGCTTGAAGGCCGTACAGACGAACAAAAAAAGGCTTTAGTCGAAAAGGTGACTGCAGCCGTTACGGAAACAACTGGAGCACCAGCTGAAGCCGTGACGATTTTCATTGAAGAAATGTCAAAAAATCATTTAGCAGTAGCCGGTGTCCGTAAAAGCGATTTATAAGCTTTACATAATGGGGAAAAGCTAAGCCATCAATTCGGCTTAGCTTTTGTTTTTAACTGCTCAATATATTCATATGCCTCATCAATTTCTTCAAGCGTATATTTTTGTTTGCTTTTCAGCGTGAAAATTTTCTCGGTGACTTCCTCTTTTTCAAGCGTGTCGAAGTATAACACCGTTGAAACCAGCTCCAAAAACCGGGCATTCTGTTCGTTCATATCCAATAAGCATGCCTCAAGTGCCGGCATCTCCACTTCCTGTATGGATAGGAAATCCTGGCCGGCATCCGTTATCGAATAACAATATTGATAATAGCCTGCTTTTTTTTCCCTCACTTCATTCAAGTAACCCATTTCGCAGAGCTCTTCAATCCGTAAGGTCAACTCCTCCGAATACGGTCCGTAAAAGTGAAATTGAAACTTTTCATGAAATGGGAAGGAAAGCTTCTTCGCGATATAAACGATTTTTTGCAACTTTTTCCGACCCGAAATTTCACCTGCAGTAGAAATTGCATTGATAATGTTTGCATGATCCTTAAACAAGGCTCGTCACTCCTCACCAAAAATGTACCACTTTAATCCGCTAGCTCCAAAAGCTTACGAATCTGTTTTTTTATATTTTTCTTCGTAGATTCATCACGCAATAAATCTGCTGGATAATACAACTTATGATCCGTTCTTCTTTTCCCTGAAATTGCATCGACAATTTCGGATTCACGTGATAATTCACGAATTTCGCCATTATTTTTCAGCAAGTGAATCGGCAGTCTCTCCTCTTCCTCACCTGGCCGGTAAAAATCATACGGCAGATCTGATGAAGAATCGACGACAAGATAATAATCCGGATCGATGCCTGCCCTCTTGAATAGCGTCCTTAATTCCATCAACCTGTTCATTTGACTGTTCGATGGATGGAATTCCACATATTTAAATAGTTTACGGTTAACGAAGCGAGTGCATAAATCTTTTAAAATCGCATCGTTCTCCTCTTCCCATGCTTCAAAATAATAGAGCATCACCGCTTCATCCATTTTCAAGTAGTCCGTTAAAGTCACTTCTCCCTTGAACAATGAATAAAAATGGTGCGGTTCTTGAGCAAACTCATAACCTGATTCATATAAATGCTTCGCCCTATGCAGAATCTTGGTAAGTATGACCTCCGCACTTCTCGTAACTGGATGGAAATAAACCTGCCAGTACATTTGGTAGCGACTCATGATGTAATCCTCAACCGCATGCATCCCGCTTTGTTTTATGACGGCATGTTCTTCCCTTGGCCTCATTACACGCAAAAGCCTTTCCATATCGAAATGTCCATAACTAACGCCAGTGAAGTAAGCATCACGCTGTAAATAATCCATTCTATCAGCATCGATCTGACTTGAAATCAGGCTGACTACTAATTTGCCTTTATAGGTTTTCGCTATGACTTCTGCCACTTTTTTAGGAAAATCACGTCCAACTCTAAGGAGGATCTTATTCACTTCCGTATCGCCGAGGATTATTTGCCGCGTGAATTGCTCATGATCCAGGTCAAACACTTTTTCAAAAGAATGAGAGAAAGGACCATGACCCAAATCATGCAGCAGTGCTGCGCACAAGGATAGTAACCGTTCCTCAGGTTTCCATTCCGGTCTGCCTTCGAAAACATCATCCACGATTCTCCGGACAATCTCATATACTCCAAGCGAGTGGCTAAGACGACTATGTTCCGCACCATGAAAGGTCAAATAAGTCGTTCCCAGCTGTTTGATCCTTCTAAGACGCTGGAATTCCTTCGTCCCTATTAAATCCCATATAACCCGGTCACGAACATGTATATATCGGTGCACCGGGTCCTTGAATACCTTTTCTTCTTGTAATTTTTCGCCGGAATATTCCATGAACTACCCTCTTTTTCATAATCTCGATGCACTCATTATAGCGTGTTTTGACAAAAACCCCTAACATCCACCTTGCTAGCAAGAGAGGTCCTTTTGTAAGAAAACGGAAGTTTCAGTCTGGTTTTGTCTTGAAAATAAGAAAATAAAAAATCACCGCAGTGTGTTGAATCTGGGTGATGATCACTTGTTCCATTTATCATAAGCAAACAATCCACTCTACCTATATATCATGGATCCTACTTTAGTTTTTTATTGATTTTATCTAGTAACTCGTCTTCTGTCGGTGCAGCAACTGGACGGTTATTGACAAAGGCAAAAGACTTCTTTCTGCCAGGACCGCAATAGGATTGACAGCCCACTTCAATTTTCGCGTCGGGATCAAGCTTTTCAAGACGCGGGATCAATGTTTTAATGTTTACCGCCAAGCAGTCATCGCACACTCTGAATTCATTGGACATCCTCCGGTCACCATCCTTTCCATGACAAACTATTTTTCATCCATTTATATGACTAAAGGGTATTTTACCGCTTCTACTTATGAATATCAAGAGGGCTTGATCATGTGAAAAGGAATGGGCAGCCGCTGTAAAAGGATGTAATTAAGCAAAAAACTAGTATCCTTTTAACCTTTTTGTATAAAAAATCCAGATTTTGTCCAAAATGCTAGTAGAACACTCATAAATCACTGCCACACGATATTTTATATAGTTATTTATTTTAAAAGTTACCAGAAAGGGAGTATGTAGAAATGAAGGTTCGTCAAGACGCCTGGACAGAAGAAGATGATTTGCTTTTGGCTGAAACGGTATTGCGCCATGTGCGGGAGGGCAGCACTCAGCTTAATGCTTTTGAAGAGGTAGGAGATAAGTTGAATCGCACCTCTGCAGCATGCGGATTCCGCTGGAATGCAGTTGTCCGCCATAATTATGATAAAGCGCTTTCCCTTGCCAAGAAACAGCGTAAGCAGCGGCAAAGGATCCTTGGAAAAGATCAAGGAGGGAAAAAACGGCTTCTTTATACACCGCCGTCCCCAATGATTTCCGACATAATGGTTCCCCATGTACAAGAAGAGGAACTAGAGTTGAAATCCGAAGTCGATACTACCAATTATGAAGCAGCAGAGGAATTCGTTGTGGCTGAAGCCCTCACTCCTAAGACACAGCAAACACCAGTGACTTTGGAAAAGGCCATGAGCCTTGATGCCGTCATCGCCTATTTGGAATCTATGAACGCCCGCATGCTTCAAGCTGAAGTATTAAAAACCGAAAATGAAAGATTGAAGCTTGAAATTAAAGGGCTGAAAAAGCGAAACGAAGATTTGGAGAATAAAATCAGCCACCTGGAACAAAACAGCGGCTTGATGCAGGAAGATTATGAAACTTTGATGAATATCATGAATCGAGCAAGAAAGCTGGTCTTGTTAGAGGAAGAGGAACGTCCGGCAACGAAGTTCAAGATGGACCGGAATGGCAATTTGGAAAAAATGGCCGAGTAATAAGATAATGTGGGGTTCAGTTATAATAGATCAACCACATGCCAAAGGCCGTTTCACCCATGTTTATCTTAAAAAAGGGAGCCGACAAGGCTCTTTTTTCATTGTTTCAAGGATGAGGCAATAATATCTTCGCCTATCATACATGCATTTTACAGTTTCAGTGAATGCTAAAGTCGTATTAAATGAAAAAATCCGTTCCTGAATTACTGGAACGGCTTCTTTCATATCAATCCTTTAATGCATCGAATACTTTATCATTGCGTTCCACCACTCTTGTCAAGTATGCCTCATACATCGGCCATTCCTGAACGGAAAGAGTGTCTGAGAATATCCTTTCGCTATGTTCCTTCAATACATTCAGGAATCTGAACATAACGTCCTGAACACTCAATTGCACGCCCAACAATTCCGTTAGGGACGCCATTACCGAAGGGACGATATCAGGATAAGCGAACTTGGTTTCTGCATTTCCTTTTGCTGCATCATAAAAACCCTTCACGAGACTGGCACGTTCAGCCCCGCTTCCATTGACACACAAATAGATTTGCACCGCTACGCCATTACGAATCCTGCGTTGGGATATACCGGCAAACTTTTGCCCATTTATACTTAAATCATAACTTCCAGGACAATAGGAACCGATGATTTCCCTTGCCTCCATCGTGACTGGGAAATCGGCAAACATCAATTGGACAAGCTCCCACATCGCATCATATCCACGATTGATTTCGATTTTCTGCTCGTTTTCAGGAAAAATGAGCGACAAATTAAGGACACCTTCATCCAGCACGACTGCCAGCCCTCCGGAATTCCTAACGATGGCCTGAAAACCGTGTTCTTCTAAATGATCCAAACCCTTTTTAAGAAAAGGCAACTTCGTATCCTGTATACCCATGACGATGGTTCGATGATGTACCCACGCCCTGGCTACGGCCGCTGATTTACCTGACCCTACGGAAGCGCAAAATGTATCATCCATCGCAAAGGACTCCAGAGCTGGAAACTGAGGTCCAACGGAAGATTGATCAATGATCCTCCACTCTTGCTGCATTAATAATGAATCTGTTTCACTCATACGAATCTCCCTCTACATTTAATCCTTAAACTGCTTATTGATACAGCGCCACAAATCCCTGTGCCGCTGTAATGACAGCCAGTTTATATACATCGTCTTCACTGCATCCCCTCGAAAGGTCATTCACCGGACGGTTCAGCCCTTGTAGGATCGGACCGACCGCTTCGAAACCACCCAAGCGCTGTACCATCTTATAGCTAATGTTCCCTGCTTCGAGACTTGGGAAAATAAAAACATTCGCATCCCCCTGAATAAGGGAATCCGGCGCTTTTTTTCTTGCCACCGAAGGAACGAAAGCCGCGTCAAACTGAAATTCCCCATCAAGAATGACTTCAGGATCCATTTCTTTTGCCAAATCGACAGCATCAACCACTTTTAAGGTCTCGGGGGATGTTGCCGATCCCTTCGTCGAAAAGCTCAGCATAGCCACACGCGGTTCGATATCGAACATTCGTGCAGTCTTCGCACTTTCTATCGCAATTTCAGCCAGGTCTTGGGAATTGGGGTTTATATTGATCGCACAATCCGCGAACACATATTTTTCTTCATTCCGGACCATGATGAATACTCCCGATGTTTTTTGGACGCCTGGCTTTGTTTTTATGATCCTTAAGGCGGGACGAACCGTATCGGCAGTCGAATGCGTTGCACCACTCACCATTCCATGGGCCAGTTTCATATGGACGAGCATGGTTCCAAAGTAGTTCTCATCCATTAAGATTTCACGTGCTTGTACATCGGTCGCTTTACCCTCACGGACCTTCACGAACGCTTCAACCATTTCATCTATCATGATATAATTCTTCGGATCATATATTTCGATTGCATCAAGGGAGATTTTCATATCTTTTGCCTTCTCTTGAATCAACCCGATATCCCCGATCAATACCGGTGTCACCAGTTTAGCTTTGGCAAGCCTTGCTGCCGCCCCCAAAATCCGTTCATCCAGCCCTTCTGGAAAAACGATCCTTAAATTATGCCCCATGACTTTCGCTTCCAATATTTCAAATAAATCACTCATTGGCTCTTCCTCCTTTTTAGATACGTTTTCCCTCTTTCCTTCTATATTTAACCATCCGGTGAAAATCCATAGTCGTCTTCTTTTAAGAATACTCTAGCAGCCAGGTAATTTCCAGCCACTTTGGTCTCCTGCCAATCCGCAAATTTGAAAATTGTTTGAACACCGAAAAACAGGGATGGTGTTTGCGGGTTGATATAAATTTCCTTATACTGAAACTATGTTATATTAAAGTTATAATAAGACTTAGGAGTGATCGTAATGAGTGAAGCAGCACAAACACTGGACGGCTGGTATTGTTTACATGATTTCCGTCTGATCGACTGGGCTTCTTGGAAAACGTTATCAAGCGACGAACGCCAATTGGCCATCTCGGAATTCCAAGGTTTACTGGATAAATGGAATATGACACAAAGCGACAATGAAGGCAGCCACGCCCTATATTCCATCGTAGGTCAGAAAGCGGACTTCATGCTTATGTTTGCCCGTCCAACCATGGAAGAATTGAATGCAATTGAAAACGAATTCAATAAAACGAAGCTTGCCGAATATACAGTTCCCGCTTATTCATACGTTTCCGTCGTGGAATTAAGCAATTACTTAGCTGGAGGAGATGGTGAGGACCCTTACCAGAACCCTCATGTCCGTTCAAGACTTTATCCGATACTTCCAAAAGCGAAACATGTATGCTTCTATCCAATGGACAAGCGTCGTGATGGCGATGATAACTGGTATATGCTTTCCATGGAAGAGCGCAAAGGCTTAATGCGTTCCCACGGCTTGATTGGCCGCAGTTATGCCGGTAAAGTAAAACAAATCATTTCGGGTTCTGTCGGTTTTGACGATTATGAATGGGGCGTTACACTATTCGCAGATGATGTCCTTCAATTTAAAAAATTAATCTATGAAATGCGTTTTGATGAAGTGAGTGCACGTTACGCTGCATTTGGTTCTTTCTTTGTAGGCAATATCCTGCCGGAAGAAAACGTATCTTCATTCCTATACGTATAAGACGATGGGCTTCCGGTTTCCGGAAGCTTTTTTTTTTGCGTCCCCTCCTTTTTATTTTTCCCCGGCTGTGGAATAAATCCAATCAACATCCCATACATTTTCAATAGTGATGAATTTATTTTTTCACAGTCCCATTTAGCTTCAGGAAAATTGATCAAGGCAATTCCTGACTCCAGAGAGGTGAAGGAACGTTACTTCTATTCATTGGCCGGCAAGAGGATATGGTTTATATCATGAACGGCAGCCGTTATGTATCGCTTAACTTTCATTGTGGTTTTTTAAGCCACCCGGGGATTGTCCAGAAAACATATACAATACTACCGGTCGCTATAAATCGCACAGTTTCTCCCAGTCCACACTCTTGGATTGTCCAAATTCCACAGCATCAACTAAACCTTGAATTTAGGAGGGAATGCAATGTCACAAAATAATCCTTATGGTAACTACCCGTACGGGGGAAGCCCCTATTACCCCTATGAGAATAATGAGCCTGAACTAAGGCAGCAGAATCCTAACATGCAACAAGGTTACCCGCAGCAAGGATACCAACAGCCATCATACCAGCCACAACAGCCCACTATGGCAGGCACGCCACAACAAATGCCGATGCAGGTGAGTCCAGCCACTTCCGGACCACAGATACCTGGCATGCTTCCGGTCGAACAATCATACATCGAGAACATCTTGCGTTTGAATAAAGGGAAATTAGCCACTGTTTATACAACGTTTGAAAACAACAAGGAATGGAATGCCAAGATCTTCAAAGGAATCATTGAGGCTGCAGGACGCGATCACTTAATCATAAGCGACCCTCAAACGGGAAAACGATACTTAATCCCGATGGTATACTTAGATTATATAACGTTTGATGAAGAAATCGAATATGAATATCCATTTGGAGGCACTGGGCTTACCACCTATTCGCCAAGGTGATTAAAATCCAATAAAGAAGAGCCTCGGAATCCATTTGATTCCGAGGCTCTTCTTATATTGGAATGCCTTTTTTCATTACAAGTATTTATATGCAGCAATGATCATCAAGACCCAAGCAACCAAGAATGAAACCCCGCCAAGCGGCGTGATGGCACCAAGGACCTTGATTTGCGTAACGCTTAGAACGAATAGGCTTCCAGAAAACAGGATAATTCCTATTAACATAAGCCAGCCGGACCAGTTAATCAGCGGACTTGAAATCTTTCCAGCCAATAAACCGATTACCAATAAACCAACCGCATGGAACATTTGATATTGAACAGCGGTTTGCCAGGTTTCTAAATATTTATCAGGAATTTTCCCTTCCAGTCCGTGTGCACCGAATGCACCTAGTGCCACAGCAATAAACCCATTCAATGCACCTAAAATGATGAACAGTTTCAATTATTCGCTCCCCTTCCCTCATTTAAAAATCGAACAAGGACTCCCCATTGGCCTCATCCATTTTAACCGGTTCTACATTCGGTGTAGCCGACATAACAGGCTGGGTCAATGTGATTGGCTTCGGCATGCTGATGTTCGCCGCTTTTTCATCCACCATTACTTCACAAAGGGACTTAATGGCGATTACATACCCCTGCACCTTATCCTCTGAATTTGCCTGTTTCGCTTTTAAAACAAGCTCTTCGATTTTATCCAACATTTGTCTTGATGAAATATCCAACTTTACCACCTCGTCTATATACAGGTCAAAACTATCATAACTAGCATAGCAAAAATCAGAGAAGAAAACACCTTGCATATTTCCTACCTCTTTATTGGCTTGGCCTGAAATTTCAAGCATGGCTGTCCTGAAGAATGAAAAACATCAAGAGAAGGCTGGTTTGATGTTTTAAATTGAAAAGCACGGCATCCCTTTGGAAAACTGGGATCCCAAGTTATATAGAAATGACGGCACGCCATACAATTCACCCGTTTCGTTTTCTTGCCCCTATCATCGGTTCGAGATTTTCCAATCAATTGGGGATTCCCCCATTTCCATCAACAATTGATTTGTTGTGGAAAAAGGTTTGGTGCCAAAGAAACCACGGGAAGCCGACAGCGGACTCGGATGTACGGACTTAATGACTTTATGACGGGTTTCATCAATCAAAGGGATTTTGGTTTGTGCAGGTTTCCCCCACAGGATGAATACAACAGGTTTCGGACGGTCATTCAATAGGCGAATAACTTGATTCGTAAAGATTTCCCATCCTTTTCCCCGGTGTGAGTGGGCCTCTCCCTCACGAACAGTCAAGACGGTATTCAATAGAAGCACTCCCTGTTTTGCCCATTCGACTAGGTAACCATTATTCGGAACCTCATAGCCTAGATCGGTGTGTAACTCTTTAAAAATATTTCTTAAAGAAGGCGGGATGCGAACCTCCGGCTTAACCGAAAAACTAAGGCCATGCGCTTGACCAGGGCCATGGTAAGGGTCCTGTCCAAGGATGACAACCTTTACGTCATCATAAGGAGTATAGTGAAGTGCATTGAAAATATCGTCCTGATCGGGATGAACGACTTGCTGACTGTACTCTTGCTTTACGAATTCCCTTAGCTCCTGATAATATTCTTTTTTGAATTCCTCTTTCAATAGAGGCCACCAATCATTTGTTAATAACTGCTTTGCCATCTGCCACAGCCCCTCTCCACTTTTTGAAACTATATTATATCAAACTACATCGCCTTGCCTTTTTCCATAGACTACGATTTATGTTTCTATATACCCCAAAAGTGGGAAAATAGAAAGTTAGCAAGCATTTTAACCATGTTGGAGGAATCCCTATGAAAAAATGGTATAAAAGAAAACGATTTTATCTGCTTGTCAGCATTTTGATCGTCATTTCTCTCGTAATCGTCTATAACAGCTACAAGCCTCTCCCCGATGGTATTTCCTATGAAGGAAAGGTTCACCATGTCGAGGATATCGATTTCATCTATGACCTTTCCTATCACGATGAACAAGGGGATCTGCAACATGAGCAGCGAATTTTTAAAACCATAAATCAAGCCATAGAAGAGGCTGATTCCTATATCGTAATCGACATGTTTTTGTTTAACGCTTTTTATGATGAAAAGATAAACTTCCCGAAGTTAACCGAGAACCTGAAGGATAATCTGGTTGAACAGAAGAAAAAGAAACCTGGCCTCCAGGTCATTTTCATTACTGATGAAGTGAATACTTCCTATAATGCCTACCAGCTAGAGGCATTGGAAACGATGAAGAAAAATGGCATTGATGTCATTGTTACCAACTTAGACCGCCTCCGGGATCCGAATCCTCTCTATTCAGGTGTATATCGAACCTTTTTCCAATGGTTCGGTGAAAGCGGGAAAGGCTGGATTGTGAATCCAATGGCTAAAAGCGCACCAAAGGTCACATTGCGTTCTTATCTTAGACTGATGAATATCAAGGCCAATCACAGAAAAGTGGTCGCTACTGAAAAAACGGCCATCATCTCATCTGCCAATCCTCATGACGCAAGTGGATTCCATTCCAATATTGCGTTCCAGATGGATGGGAATATCATCGGAGATTTTGTTAAAGCCGAAGAAGCCGCTTCGAAATTCTCGGGAGGACCGAAGTCATTTCCTGAATTCAAAGGGACATCAGCAGATAAAGGACCGATAACGGTACAACTGCTAACGGAAGGAAAAATCAATAAACATGTCCTTAAGTCAATTAAAGATGCAAAAAAGGGTGACAACATCCAGCTTGCCATGTTCTATATTGCCGATCGCGAGGTTGTCGAGGCATTAACGGATGCAGCTAAACGGGGTGTGAAGATTCAAATGATATTGGATCCGAATCAAAACGCTTTCGGAAGTGAAAAAATCGGGCTTCCCAATCTTCCGGTTGCTGCCGAATTCGAAAAACTAGGGAATGAAAACATCTCGATTCGCTGGTACAAAACAGATAAAGAACAGTTCCATACAAAGTTGATGATGATCCAAAGGGCTAATGAAACGGTTATCCTTGGAGGATCGGCTAATTATACGTCACGCAATCTGGATGACTATAATCTTGAAGCGAATGTTGAAATCCATGCTCCAAATGATGCGGACGTTTCCAAGGATGTGGATAGCTATTTTCAAAGACTCTGGACAAATCAAAATGGAACATACACGGTGGATTACAGTGATTACCAGAAGAAACTGCCTGTCTTTAAATACTTGACCTACCGCATTCAGAAGGTGTTCCGCTTCACCACTTACTAAAATTTTCTTCGAAATGAATGTTTATCAGTGCCCAAATGAGGTTATATACTACTATAGCCAACAAGCAACTGTAATAAGCAAGATTCCATTTACCTATATTCAAGAGAATCTCACTAAATTCAAGGAGGAGTTTATATGTATCAAGTACATGTAGTAGAAAACGGTTTACAAGCAAAGGAAAAAATCGATGAATTAGTTACATCAGGTTATACGAAAGACGATGTATATTTGTTTGCCCATGATAAAACCCGTTCAAAACACCTTACCGAGAATACAAATACAGAAGGTGTAGGCATGAAGGAACAAGGTTTCCTTGATACCGTCGGAAATCTTTTTAAATCACGCGGAGATGAACTTCGTAACCGAATGAGCAACCTTGGCCTTAGTGATATGGAGGCAGAACGTTACGAGGAAGTGCTTGACGAAGGAAAAGTAGTCATCGTTGCTTCCAAGCAAGATAATAAAGACGGGGTTACACACTAATACCCGATAACCATTACCCTATATAAAAAAGCGAGGCTCCTTAACCGGCAGCCTCGTTTTTTAAACTCATTATCCCAGGATGCTTTGGTACGTGGCCTTTGCATGGACCATGTCCTTCGTACCGTGAATCAACGCCCGGCCATCCTTGAAAATGACGATACGCTCCCCAGCTTTTTCACAAGAGAGAAGAAATGGATTGAATTTCACCAAATAGCCGCTGCTGTCCAGATCTTTGGCTAGTTTCTCGAGATGCAGTTCCAAAGGTTTTGGCGGTCTTACCTGTACAGTATCCCTCCCGCAAAGAACAGCCGTTTTCGTTGCATTTTCCAGTGTTAAAAAGGGGTATGTCCTCTGCTCTCCGCATGAGAGACAATCTTTCTTTTTCGCTTTTGTCAATTTAACGGTTTGGTATTGATTGCTCCAAAGGTCAAAAGAAACAAGTGCAGGCCGTACTGATTCCCAATCTTCAGCAAGGATTTTCAAAGCTTCGGCAGTTTGGTGTGCCACTACCATCGTTACAGCTGGTGATATGATTCCCCCTGTGTCACAGGTCATTCCTTGAATGGGGATTGCTTTAAGCAAACAGTGCAAACATGGAGTCTGTCCGGGAAGGATCGTCAAAGTCATACCTACACTCCCCACACATGCCCCATAAATCCACGGTATATGAAGCTTTTGTGATAAATCATTAATGATCATCCGTGTCTCAAAATTATCGGTTGCATCCAATATCAAATCAACATCACCAAGCAGCTGTTCTAAGTTCTGGGCAGTTGCGTCCATGATGATGGCATTCACTTCAACTTCATGATTGATATCAAACAAATGACGCTTTGCCGCTTCTGCTTTTGGCAGTTTCTCCTCGACATCCCGTTCCGTATACATTTGTTGGCGCTGTAAATTACTGGTCTCGACATAATCCCTGTCGACAATGGTAAGCTTCCCTACTCCTGCCCGAGTAAGGGCCTCGGCATTAGCAGATCCCAAAGCCCCTGCACCAAGAAGCAAGACATGCTTCTTCATAATTTTCAATTGGCCCCCTTCACCAATGGGGGCGAATAAAGTCTGCCTTGAATATCGTTCTTTCACCGTGAACCCTCCCTTCCGAACGCCTTAGCCCCCACTTACTGGCGGAATGAAAGCAACTGTATCTCCATCAGATAGAATCGTGTCATCATCGGCAAATTCTTCATTGACCGCCGTCATCACGGTTTCAAGACCTTCCAATTGAAAATCCACCCTCATTTTTCCTTTTAGCTCCGCCACACTCATTCCATTTCCTTCTATAGAAAGAGTCTCTTTGCCTAGCTCATCTTTCAATTGGGCAAATAAAAGTACATTAATCATCAATATCCCCCTTTTCCGGTTTCCCCGATGGATATGGAACGGTTTCCAACTGGTTTCCTACCCATGTCTCCCCATCTTCCCAGTGTTCTTTTTTCCAGATCGGGACGATTTCTTTAATTCTTTCAATCGCATACCTGTTCGCCTCATATGCATCATTTCGATGTGGCGTACTAACGGCAATAACCACTGCGATATCCGTGATTTCAAGTTTACCTACACGGTGGGTGATCGCCGTTTCTGCATCAGGCCAACGTTCCTTGATCTCAGATCCGATTTGCTCCAATTTCTTGATGGCCATCGGTTCATACGCTTCGTAAATTAAGAAGAGAGTCTTTTTCCCTTTCGTCATTTCCCTCACTGTACCAATAAATGTCGTGACGGCACCTGCATTTCGATTGACTACTTTATCAATCACTTCCTGGATGACAATCGGCTCTTTTGAAATATTATAATTCATGTCTACCATCCTTTATATATAATTCAGTTTGATCAATATAACCTGCCTCTTGATAATCTTCCATCGTATTCATATTGAAAAAAAGATATTGAAAATGTTCAGGATTCTCGCGATATAACTTAAAGTCGGTTTCTTTCATGACTTTCACCGAAATCTTTTCCAAAAATAGACTCATTTTTAATTCATGTTTCAATAAACACTCCGTCAGTACAGGAAGACACCTTTTATGGTAAACAGCAAAAAGCGGCTGAAGCCTGCCATTTATTTCTGGAACGACAGCATCGAATTCAGGTTCATAATGGGAAATGATATCCTTTATGGCATCTGCACTCACAAACGGCATATCACAGGCTGCAAGGAATTGAAGCTCCGTTTTCGATGAGGTCAACCCTGCATGCAATCCGCCAAGCGGGCCTTGATCTTTATGTAAATCCGGAATTAGCGGAAGTTGCAGAAAATGATATTCTTCAAATGTATTCGTAATGACCATGACGTTTTCTGACACCTTTTTCAATTCGGATGCCACTCTTGAAATGTTCACAACGCCACCTATGGTCAACAGGGCCTTATTCACTCCCATACGGCTTGATTTCCCACCAGCTAAAAGCAACATTGTCCATTCCACAAGAATCTCCCTCCCTTTTTTGGGTTTAATCCAGCATCGAACGGTAAAGCTATACTAAATGTGTCCACTATATTTAAATATTTTAAATCAACTTTGAAAATAATGACACCTTCTCAAACTTTGCTTTGTATATCAAAAGGTGGAAAGTGGGGTCCAAAGCTGAAAAAGCGGGCTACCCGTCCATCCGATTTCCAGAATTCCAGGTCCGAAAAATGACTTATGCGTGGCCATTGCACTTCTTTCTCCAAAACACTCATATTAGGGTGAAAACTAAGTTTTACATAAAAGAAATTTTGGTATATTCTAAAAATAGGATATTAACTGGTATGCTGATAATATCGATAACTTATTCTCCTGAGGAGGTCACATAATGACTATGAAAAGAGCTATGACAGTTGCCGGATCTGATTCGAGCGGCGGTGCTGGTCTTCAAGCAGATTTAAAGACATTCCAAGAATTCGGCGTTTACGGTATGTCCGCTTTAACGACAATCGTGACGATGGATCCGAAAAATGGCTGGTCCCATAATGTATTCCCTACACCGGTCGAAGTTTTGGAAGCCCAAATCGAAACGATTTTATCAATCGGCATTGATGCAATGAAAACGGGAATGCTTGGATCAGTGGAAATCATTGAACTTGTTGCCCGTAAAATAGACGAGTTGAAGCTGGACAAAGTCGTAATCGATCCAGTTATGGTATGTAAAGGTGAAGATGAAGTATTGCACCCTGAAACGGCCGTAGCTCTGCGGGAACTGCTTGTTCCACGTGCAACTGTAGTCACGCCAAACCTGTTCGAGGCCGCTCAGTTAGCGGGAACTGCGCCTATCAAGACGATTGATGACATGAGGGCTGCAGCTGAAAAGATTCATGCACTTGGTGCAAAATATGTCTTGATCAAAGGCGGTAATAAGCTGGATCTGGATAAAGCCATCGACCTTTTATATGATGGAAAGGAATTTGAAATCCTTGAATCAGAAAAAATCGAAACGACCAATACACATGGTGCCGGCTGTTCTTCTTCTGCAGCTATTGCTGCTCAATTGGCTGAAGGGAAAAGCCCGCGTGAGGCTATCCTCATTTCTAAAGACTTCATTACCGAGGCGGTTCGCCATTCTTGGAAGATGAATGACTATGTTGGACCTGTCAATCATGGTGCATACCACAAATATGGAATTGCGGACAAAACACAAAAATAAAACATCAAGTTTAATGGCTGCTCAAATTCATCGAGCGGCCTTTTTCGCTTTTTTTGCTTTTATTTAGTAAAATGGAAAGAAGGAAAAGCTTATCTAGCCGCCCAGTTAAGGAGGAAATCATAGAATGAAACCTATAGACCGTACAGAGGTGCAAAATGCCATTGATTCTTTCGCCGGACAAGATGTATATCTTCACCTTGAAACGACAAATGGCGCCTATGCCACTCATGTAGATGAAGCTTTCTTTTCGGCAGGTGCTTATATTCGCAATGCTTTTATACAGTATGAACATGGGAAGATAGTTGGGGATGGACCTTACCGCATCGGCTTGAAGCTCAATATTGGCTGGGTATATGCAGAAGGCGTTAACCACTTCGAATTGGATGAACAAGGGAGATTGCTATTGGCAGGCCTTGATTTTTCCGGAAAGCTTGCTGTCTCCATGCAGCTCAGTCCCACTCCCTTTGAATGATGACAACTTGCTTGATATATATCATATAATTCCGATAAAAAATCCCATTCACCGATAACCATGCTCACTGTAAGTAGAACGGAAGGAGAAATATACCTTGGAAAAAGAACGCCATGTATTAGTTATATTCCCACATCCCGATGATGAAGCCTTCTCGGTCTCCGGAACGCTTGCCCTTCATAGAGAAGCGGGCACTCCTGTCACCTATTTATGCTTAACTTTAGGAGAAATGGGACGTAATTTAGGAAACCCTCCATTTGCAACAAGGGAATCGCTCCCTAAAATTCGTAAAAAGGAATTAATCGATGCAGCAAATGCGATTGGCATCCAAGATTTGCGCATGCTTGGATTGCGTGATAAGACGATTGAATTCGAAGATGATGAAAAGCTGACTTCATTATTTACCGATGCCATCAATGAATTGAATCCTTCATTGATCATTACGTTTTACCCAGGATACAGTGTCCATCCAGACCATGAAGCGACAGCATGGGCTGTAGTTCGGGCCGTGGAAAGAATGGAAGAGAAAGAGAGACCTAAACTTCATTGTGTCGCCTTCTCGAATAACTGCATTGACGAATTGGGACAGCCTGACATCATCCAAGATATCTCTGCCGTCGAAGAAAAAAAGGTGGCTGCATTCACTGCCCACCGTTCGCAAACGCAGGCAATGGTGATCGATTGGAAAGAGAAATTCGAAAATCAGGATGCAGATTTTCTGGACTGGATCCGCAAAGAACGATTATGGACCTATAAATTTTAAAGAAACCGCCAATAGGCGGTTTTTTGTTTTTTTGTTTATGGCATAAAAAAAACGCCTGTGGATTACAGGCGGAGAAAAGGGGGATACTTTGGAAAATCAATCATAATATAAGCATCCCCAAAATTTTTCATTTTATACAATCATTTTCAAAAAATTAGGCAGACAAGCGTTCCTCATGCTGCATTTTCGTTCTTGCCGAGGCTTTTTTTCCATGCGCCAAGTAATAAATGCCAATAAGTACGAATGCAAAGATCGACATTCCTATGAATAGCCCTTTGAACCCTGTAAATGGAATAAGGAATCCCAATAGGAACGGGCCGACACCTATACCGAAGTCATACATAGTAAAAAACGTGGATGTGGCTAATCCCATCCGATTTGATGGGGCTTCCTTAATCGAAATCGCTTGACAGCTTGATTGGAACGTACCATATCCAACTCCGATTAAGGCGCCGGCAATCAGAAGCGTGATACCATGATGGGATTGGCTTAGGATGACCATACCGACGGCAAATAGTATGAGCGATGGGTAAATAACTGCATTTTCCCCCTTCACATCAAACATTCGTCCTGTAAACGGACGGGAGGCTAAAAGGAATACAGCAAATACGACGAAGAAAAAGCTTGCCGCATCCATTAAATCCATTTCCTTTGCAAAAGACGTTAAATAGGACAAAATGCTGGAATAGGTAAATCCGGCAAATCCGATGAAAATGGAAATGGGCAGCGCCCTTTTCTCAAAGTAATCACTGATTTTAAATCCTTTTTGTGGTGAAGCTCCGCCCTTTTCCCCTTCAGGCACATTCATGAATAATGATGCAACTAAAGAAAATGCGGCAAATAAGGAGGCTGCATAGAAAATGATGGAATAGCTGAAATGCTGTGTAATCAGCAATCCAATAAACGGACCGAATGCCATTGCCAAGTTTGTACTCATGGCGAAGTATCCTGTACCTTCCCCGCGTCTCTCATTCGGAATGATATCTGCAGCAATCGTTCCAGTTGCGGTAGTGGCAAGGCCAAAAGCAAAACCGTGAATAAGCCGGTCGATCAATAAGAGGGATAAACTATTCACCAGGAAATAGCCAATGGATGCAACCAGGAATAGAACCAACGATCCAAGCAACATCTTTCTGCGGCCAATCTTGTCAATTTTTTTCCCTGCAATCGGTCTGACAAGCACAGCTCCGAGAACAAAGATACTTGAAGCAAGTCCTGCTTGTGCTTGCGACGCATGAAAATTATCCATCGTGTAAATGGTCAATGTCACCATCAAGACATAAAAAGTTAAAAATAAAAAAAAGTTCGCAGACGAAACTATCAAGAAGTCTTTCGTCCACAATTTCGGTTTTTGATTCATTTCAATCCTTCTTCCTTACTATTGTTTTAATTTTTCCTTCAGGAAAATCAACGTTCGTAACGTTGCCTCCCGATCCTCTTCAGCCAAACCGCTCATTAATTGAAGTTCAAATTCTTCAACTACCTTTTTGGCCTCGTGATAAGTCCTTAAACCTGACTCCGTTAACTGTATTCTCCGTTCCCGCTTATCTTTTCCTGGTACTTGTTCAATCAAATCAAGTTCTTCCAACCGGTTTACCGTCCTGGTTACCGTCGGTTTCTCCACATCTAGATATGTGCTTATTTCAACAAGCGTAGAACAGCCAAACTGTTTCAGATAATATACAATCGACCATTGTGAATGAAAAAGATCAACCTTGGCCAATTGTTCATTTAACTTTTTGGTAAATGACCTCGAAAATTGTAAGTTATGATGAAAAAAACCATTATTAAAGGACAAAGGAATTCCTCCTGAAAAGTAGTTACCTAGGTAACTATACACCTATTCATTAGAAATGTCTAGCTTTCGGATGAACGAATATAAACCGTATGCACACGTGTTTCTTTGCTTCTACATTGCTTCGAGGACAAAAAATACACTTTTCAGGAGGTTCGTGCTTTTAACTTGGGAGTTTGGGGAAAATACTGTGTATTTGGAGCAAATACTCGTGAGTCTGGGCGTTACTAGTGAATTTTGAGCGAATACCCGTGAATTTGGCGAAATCGTATGGGGCAAATCGGGACCATGTCATGCTCTTCATGATCTATGCTTCGAGTCCATAAACAAAAGGAAAACCCCGCTATTAAAAAGCGAGGCTTCCGATATTCGATCAAATCCATCTCCGAGCTTCTCATTGATAACTTCAGGGCATATTTCCTTTTAACCTAGATAGTGGCAAACGATAAAGTTTATCATCCTTTTCATCGGGATTTCCTCGGCCGTCCGTATTATTGCTTATGAAATAAAGATATCCTTCATCAACGAATACATCACGTATCCTTCCTGAGCCCGTAATGATATTAGTCAGTTTTCCGCTTTTTTCATCATAACTCTTAAGCGCTTCGCCCCTTAAGACTGCAAAATAGAGCTTTCCGTCAAAATAGGCCATGCCAGATGGAGCCCATGTATTTTCACCGGATTGAATTAAGGGCTTTACCATATCAGGTTTTTGCTCATCGCCCTCTATATCTGGCCAGCCATAGTTCTTACCCGGATCAATTTTATTTAATTCATCGTGTGCCGAATCTCCGTGCTCACTTTCATATAACTGTCCTGCTTCATTCCAGGCCAGACCTTGTGGATTGCGGTGACCGTATGAATAGACGTATGAATTCCCGAAAGGATTATCTTTCGGAATGGTGCCATCCAGGTTCATGCGCAGAATTTTTCCGCCTAAAGAATCTAGGTCCTGTGCGATTTCAGCCTTTCTTGCATCGCCTGTTGTTGCGTATAGCTTATCATCCGGTCCTATCTTGATCCTGCCGCCATGGTGGTAGTCCCCGCTTGGTATTCCGTCGATTAAGGTCTCCATCTCCTGCCATTTATCATCATTTTTTTCTAAAATGACGATTCGATTGATCGAATCCCCGCCTTCTTCATAGGTATAATAGGCGAAAGCTTGCCCGCTCTTAGAGAAATCGGGAGCTAGCAAAAATCCAAGCAACCCAGCTTCCGCTTTAGCTGACAATGTCTTTTTAAGGTTGACCCTTTGCCGTGTCATCTTATCCTTGTCCCATTCAACGATGGTTCCTGCCCGTTCTGACACATACATTGTGTCCCCATTCTTCTGGATCGACCATGGGGCATGCAGGTTCGTTATCAGCACATCCGGATCTTCCCCTAAAGTGTCCGTCACTTCTTTTTCAGGATTCGGCTGTGTTTTGCTGTCGCCATTCATGTTACAACCAGTTAAAATCAGTGTAGCCATAAGGAAAAAAAGGAGCGATTTTATCAAAGTCTTTCCCCCTTCGGTTCATGAGTTTAATAGGCTGACTGTTTTAGTACCTTTAAAATGGCCTCCGCGACACCGGCTTCATCATTCTTACCTGTTACTTCATCACACAGTTTTTTAATTTCGAGCGGGGCATTTCCCATTGCGACAGACAAACCTACCCGTTCAAACATGGATACATCATTATAATTATCCCCAATAGCCATTGTTTCCTGCATCGAGCCGGATTTTCCATTCACATATGTTTCAAGTGCCGTACCTTTTTGAGCTGTTTCACTCATGATTTCCACGTTTTCGCGTCCCGATGAAGTGACTGTAACTCCCTGTCCTTCCAATTTCGAAGCAATTTGATTTAATAAAGTTAAATCCTTTGAGAAGCTGAGAATTTTATAATATTCCTCATTTGAACGGCTGAATAACTCGGAATAATCGGAAATGGAAGTTACCTGTCCAAGCTGTAAACGCTGCTCTGCATATTTCCGCATGTTCTCAGGGTCAATGTCAGGATTCGCTGTAACGAATACATCAACCAAAACAGATATTGCATTTTCATAGTCTTTGGAATAAATCCCCTGACTCGTATATATTTCGAAATAAATCCCTTGTTCTTCGAGGAATTCAGCGACCATTTTAGCAGTGGCAGCTGACATTGGATTGGAAGCGGCAATTTTTCCGTCCTCCGTGAAGATGGCAGCACCATTTACACAGATGACAGGGCAAACAATTCCAGCTTCATCCAAGGCGAACCTAGCTTCCACATAAGATCTTCCCGTAGCGATGATCACTTCCACACCCTTGCTTTGCGCCTTCTGGATGGCATGTTTATTTTCCTCACTGACCTTTTGCATTTTGTTTAGCAATGTTCCGTCCATATCAATCGCAATCGTCTTTATCAATTCAATCGGCCCCTTTTTTCAATATAATCCCTATTTTAACCGAAAGATCGTGGATAAACACGTTTAACAAATCCGTATAAATTCTTGGTGTGACTTCAGTCATTAAAAAATCCCATTATGTATATAAAAAAACTGCACCTAATTAAGATAGGTGCAGTTTGTTTTCTTAATGTAGAATCGTTTTCCTATCGACATCTTGGGCCCGTTCATTAATCTGTTCGTGGATGTCTTTTTGAATGTCATCGATGGCTGTAAAATCCATTGCTTTTACATAAATCTTTTCAAGTTCGTCATGCAGCTCTTTTGCCTTAGCCAGGTTAGCCGTCGCTTCATTCATTTTCGTCCGGTACCTAGTGGAAACATCCTTTAACTGTTCGGCATATATTTCATCTGTTCCTGGCAGGATGGCTGTTTTATATATATCAATGATTTCATCCCCTCCACAACTCGGGAAATATTCATGCGGGGATGTGCTGTCAAATATGGCGATTCCAACCTCCCGGACGATTACCATGTCCAAGCTATGCGGATCGAAACCACAATGATATATTTCCACATCAAAGCCTCTTTGCTCCGCAGCCTTTGCAATCTTCTTCAGCAACGTTGATTTTCCTGAACCTGGACGTCCCTTTAAAAAGTACCGTTTTTGTATTCCCTCAGTAATATTGGGGATGAAATCAACTGCACCCGTTGGTGTAGCTGCACCTAAGAATCGGTGACGAACATCCGACTTCTTATTAAGGACGATATCTCTATAAAAGCTTTCTATCAATTTATTGGTCAACCCATTCAATTTTGCGAAATCAATATTTGCCTTATAAATGTCTTCCCATTCATCATGTATCTTCAATGCTTCAGCGAATAGGGCATATGCCTTCTCGAAGCTCTTGCTTCTCGCATTCGTCAACTTTATGATGGCCGCTCTTTCAGAAGCCAGCTGCTGGGAATCCCAGGCAGCTCCTAGATTGACATACTCCTCAATGGCCCCTGGTGCCTTCGGTTCAATCACATGCGGCGCGGTCCCATCCACAATCCCGATTTTCAAAGCCGGTATGATTACTCCATCAATGGAATCATTATCGGACGAACAATGTAAATACTCGATGTCATAGCCTTTATCCAGCCATTCTTGGCCGATTTTTTTCATAATCGTCGATTTACCGGAACCAGGTCCGCCTTTTAATATGAATAATCTTTCCAGACCTTTTAGATTGGAATCATATAAACTATAAAAACCTTTAGCCGTATTGCCTCCAGCAAAATAATTCATCACTTTTCCTGTCACTTTCACACTCTCCCTCACAATACAGATGTAACTTCAAGACAGCGTATGAAAAAAAGACCCAATAGGTGAATACCTAAAGGCAAACATTTTATTTTATTAGGGCTACAGCTTCCGCTTGTGTGACTTCCAGGAATTCTGACGGTTTTAATACGATCTGTGTACCGATTTTCCCTCCACTTACGATGATTTCGGGCAGGTTTGTTGCACTTTCATCGATAAAGGTCGGGTATTGCCTTTTCATTCCGATCGGGGAACAGCCTCCCCGAATGTACCCTGTGTATTTTTGCAGATCTTTAACCGCAAGCATTTCAATTTTTTTTGCCCCTGCGGCCTTCGCTGCTTTTTTCAAGTCCAGTTCGGCTGCTACAGGGATGACAAATACGTAAAGCTGCTGCGGTCCGTTATGGGTAACAAGCGTTTTAAAAACGGTTTCCGGCGCTTTTCCAATCTTGTCCGCAACAGTGGCCCCGTCGATTTTTCCATCGCGGGCATCATAACTCATCATGCCATACTCTATACGTTTGTTATCAAGAATCCGCATTGCATTCGTTTTACTGGCTCCCATAAGAAAATTCCCCTTATCGTTTTCTACCATCTTACCATTTTAAAGACCGGGCAAAAAGAAAAGCACAGTGCTTATTCATCTGTGCTTTCCCTAAAAATTATTCTAAATGGCGCCTTTGGAAATCAGCGATCCTCTTGTAGTCGCCCTCCAATTGCCTGCTTACGGATAAATAAATCGACATTAATTCTTCATACACTTTAACGTTCTCTTCGATCGGGACAAGTTCATTCGTTTCGCCAACCATTCCCTCAACCTCATCAAGGCTTTCGATTTCGCCTAATGCGTATAATCCTAGAACGGCGGCACCTAAGCTCGAACTCTCAAAGCTTTCAGGAATGGTCACGTTTTGATTGAATATATCAGCCATGATTTGGCGCCAGAGCTTCGAACGGACAAATCCGCCGCTTGCATGAATCTTCTCGGGAGCACCAGTCAACTCCTTTACAGCAATAAGGACACTGTACAAGTTATACATCACACCCTCCAGCACTGCCCGGACCATATGGTCACGAGTGTGATGAAGCGCCAGTCCAAAGAAGGAGCCCCTTGCATCGGCACTCCATAATGGTGCCCGTTCCCCTGCCATATACGGGTGGAATATCAACCCATCAGAACCAGGTGCAATATTGGAAGCCATATCCGTCAGAATCTCATAGGAGTCCTGTCCCGAAGCCTTCGCTTTTTCGATTTCCACACGGCCCAATTGATCGCGGGCCCATCGGAAGGTGATTCCCCCATTGTTGACCGGTCCTCCGATTACCCAATGATTCTCAGTAAGTGCATAGCAGAATGTCCTGCCTTTGGGATCGGTAAGCGGCCGGTCACTGACGGTCCTTACCGCTCCGCTTGTTCCGATTGTCACTGCCAGAACCCCTGGCTTGATTGCGTTTTGCCCTAAGTTGGCAAGCACGCCATCACTCGCGCCAATCACAAACGGGGTACCGGCGTGAATGTTCATTTTTGCAGCCAATTCCTCACTTAATCCTGAGAGGATATGCGTTGTAGGGACAAGCGTCGGCAGCTTGTCAGCCCCAATTCCAGCGATGGTGAGTGCCTCTTCATCCCACTTCAGGTCATTCAAGTTGAACATGCCCGTTGCAGAAGCGAGTGAATAATCCATCACATACTCATTGAAAAATTTATAGATGATGTATTCTTTAATTCCTATAAATTTTTCCGTTTCGTTAAAAATCCCGGGATGTTCATTTCTTAACCACATTACTTTCGTGATTGGCGACATTGGGTGAATGGGTGTTCCAGTTCTGTGATACAATTGCCCCCCCTGTTCCGAAGCCTTCAATTTCTCCGCATAGGCAACACTTCGATTATCCGCCCATGTAATGCTATTCGTCAGCGGGTTGCCGTCTTTACCAATTGCGATCAAGCTATGCATCGCCGAACTGAAAGAAATGAAGCCCAGTTCTTGCTTTTCTATTCCGCTTGCAATCATAACCTCGCCTATTGCAATGATGACCGCTTTATAAATTTCCTCGGGATCTTGTTCCGCAACGGAAGGAGTTGGACTGTGAAGAGGATATCCTCTCGAACAAGATTGGACAACCTCCCCCCCTTTTGAAAAAAGAACGACCTTCGTACTTGTCGTGCCAATATCGATCCCCATCATATAACCTGATTGTCCCATATTTACATCATGCTCCTTTCTCTTAAACAATTGAACTCAATAGTAAGATTAGGATAAGTGAAACGACTGACTTAATCGTTTCCATAGTCCAAGACTTTAACGTTTGGGCGCCTGTTAGATTAAGAAGCTCTTTAATCATCCAAAATCCTGACTTCACCCCAATTCATTTTTAAATGCACCGCCGGCTCCAATAATCAAGATGATGGATTCAGTTGGGGCGAGACAGGCGGCCATGAATTGGCTTAGTTCTACTTTATTAAAACCTCTAGCGCAACCTAATGTAAAGGATGGAACCACCACGGAAACCATGAGGGCTATGATAGGCTCTCAATGAAGGCAATCCAATCATTCAATATTGAATCTTCACCCAAACACAGCACTGAAAGCCCCGATCAACATTAATAAGACCGGGCATTAAAATCGCGATCAAGGTAATGCCGAAACCTGGGTGCTCACGGTTATGCATATTGGAGAATTGATCCGCTAGCCCCTCGGGTGCTTGTACATCCATTCTTTTAGATTGCAGGAACCTGAAATGGGTCCAGCTAACTTGAGAATCCTGATTTTTACCGACTCGGCCATCGCCTTTCCATGCATGGTACCTAAACCGACAATAAGTGCTATCTAACCAAAATGATTACCTACCCCTGTCTGAACAGCATCTGCAACATCCTGAATATCCATACGTACGGAGGCGAGAAGTAACGCAAATGGGTGCCATTTTACTTTGGCCATGAATGAAGCGCATAAATCAACAAATCCATAAAGGTAAGATCTCAATGAAAAAAGCATCGAACCAGTTCATTGTGAACTAAACTCGATACCTGATTCAGTCATGAAATGATCATTAGCCAATAAAAAGAGGACCGGATCGGTGCTTGATTTCTTCCTCAAGTTGTTCAGGATAAGCAATGAGGAAGCAGGTGGATGGTCCTGATGATTTTGCAATATCGACTTTATTGCTTATATGCACAGAAACACCTTCACCACTTTGTTCCAGGTGCTCCCATTCATATGCTATCCCTTTTGAGCCTACTGGAAGTGCCTGAACACCTTCCATTTCACATAGGCTTTTATATAAAGATAACGGCGCGATCCAATCTTGCTGTTCCATTACTTCTTCTCCAACGAGCGGCCTGCCGATCAGAGCTATTTTCCGTAAAGGGTACTGCTTTTTAACATATTTATTCGCTCGTTTACCAATCACCATAAGACCAAGTGCTGATTGAAGAAGCGGCATGTTACTTTCAGTGCTTCCTGTAATGGAGAGATCCTCCATTCCCAATTCATTCAGCCCCTTCCTGACACCCTTGGTCAAGTCCTCCCATGCTTGATCACCGCAGAAATTATTTAGAACGACGGATACTGGGCTCCCGCCAACGCCCAAACATTCCATGACGGCAACCCGAAAGGAATAATATCCAACGACCTCATAAGGGACATGGACAAGATCTTTTTCCTTCAGGCCGATTCCGCCGCTATTATCACTTGAAACAATCAATGAATCTGATTCGGAAAATGGTAAAATCAATGAATCACTCATTCTGCGAGTCCATCTTTAAAAATCATTTTTTTCAAGACAGGCTCCAAGCGTGGCAGTAAAAGGCCAGCCAATACTACATTTACCGCCGTCGCTGCCGTCAATCCCGGAACCAATAACGTGTAAAAACCAGGGCTGATCAGAAATGCGAAAGGCAGGGCTAAAACGAAGGCATTACCGATAAAGAAGAGGAAAAATCCGCCTATTTTTTTTCCGCTTATATATAAAATGCTAAACATCCATGTCAGGACCGCCATTTCGACCATGATCAAAAAGTGGAATGGCCCAAGTGGCATGCCGCCGAATAACGCTGAAATGATATGACCAAGCCCAGCTACAATAGCACCCGATACCGGGCCAAGTATGACAGCCGCCAAAAGGGCCGGAAAACTATCCAAGGCGATACTCCCGATCGGGGAAGGGATTTTAATCATTGCCCCCACCGCCGATAAGGCAATGAATATGGCAATTGCACTAATTTTTCTTACATCCATGTTTACTCTTTTTCCTTTCTTTTCCCTCCACGGAATACATTTGCGCTGCGGATATATTCCACATCTTTCACACCAAGACGGAAGTTGATCACACGTGCAACGGCAAAGAAGTAATCCGACAAACGATTTAAATATTGAAGTGATAATGGTGAAACGGCCGCACCAGACTTGATCAATGAAACGACCAATCGTTCCGCCCTTCTTGTAACAGTACGGGCGATGTGAATAGTTGCAGCCGCTTTTGAGCCGCCAGGCAGGATAAACTTTTCCAATTCCGGCGCTTCAAGTATGAAGGCATCTATTCGTTCTTCCAAATAGGTAATGGCCTCCTCCGTCAGCTTTTGCGGGGCCTTCTCAGAAACGGTTGCCAAATCACCGCCGCAATCAAACAACTCATGCTGGATCTTCTCTAGATCGGCCAGTACATCCGTAAATATCGCTGAATCCAATTCTGTCACAGCAAGACCGATATAGCTATTCACTTCATCGACCGTTCCATAAGATTCAACCCGGATGTCATCCTTATCAAGCCGACCTCCGATTACGCTTGTTTGTCCCTTATCCCCTGTACGTGTATAGATTTTCATCCCAATTGCCTCCTCTACTTTATTCGCTGGTTAATTCCATACCAAATGATATCAACGCGACTGGATATGGTTGCTACATCTTGAAAGACCCATCCGCAGGCATCGCGCCATCTGCGATCTCTTGCTTCGATCGGGACAATGCCTTTGGAAATGTCAGAACCGATCACAATGCAATTGTGTTCATCCTTTTCTTTCTCCCATATTCGCCAATCAGCCATGATTTCCTTCCATCTTTTTCGAATCGAATCTGAATCCATCTTTTCTGCATCTTGTTGAATCCATGCTTCCAACCCTTGCAATACAACAGTCTTGCCTTGAAAATCAATCAATTCCGGCTGTTCTTTTCGATAACCGGATAGCCAAAGGACATCATTTTCCAAACCATACAATTGCTTTACCCATTTAGTTTTCCCATTATAGGCGCCTCCTGTAACAAAGTGCAGCGTTCTCCCCTCCTTAAGCTTTCCCGGTCTTCCCATATCAGCTCATATCCCCTGCCATGGGAAATTCCCCAATCAAAAAAGGACTTTTCCATCGGGGCATAGCGGACCAATAAATCACGAATTACCCCTCCATGCGTCATTAGGGCAATTCGGTTCTCCTTACAGGCAATCAAATGGCTCCAGCCATCATTCACACGCTTGGAAAATGCCGGATAGCTTTCACCCCCAGGCACAAGGGCCTCCATGGGACGTTCCAACCAATTAAGATAATCCCGATCTGTCTTCAACTCTTGATACGTCCGACCTTCCCAACTGCCGAAGTTCATTTCACGGAACAAAGGATTTTTGACCGGAACTGCATGTGGAAACAGCAGTCGCACAGTTTCCACACAGCGGGGCAAATCACTGCTGTGAATTTTTTCATACTTTGGGTAAGAGCCTCTTAATTCCAGTATTTCCTTTTCTCCTTTGACGCTTAATGGGGAATCCGTCCAGCCTAAATAGGCCTTTCGCTCATTTGCTTCCGTCAGCCCATGGCGAAGTAGTGTAATAGCCACAATATCAGCCATAACCAAAGCTCAACCCCTTCCACGGATGCCCCCAGTACATCCCCCGTTATCCCACCGAACCAACTGACGGTTTTACGTTTTATATAAACCAGGAAAAACACCGCAGCCAGACACATGATGAAAAATAAGGTGACAAGCTTAAAATCGATGATCCAGGCAATCGCCAGACTCACAAGGAGGTACAGCCAATAAATGGGCAAACTGCTTTTCTTTACTGCACTTTGAAAAAAGGCACCGAGACCCTCTTTTTTAGCCAGCGGCATCCGGATGAGCAAATAACCCATCACGCATTTGCTTAAGAGGGGAAGGGCAATGATCAAGAAGTATGTCCATTCATTAACCCTTTCGACAATTTCATAGATAAATAGAAACCGGGCTGCCAATAGGACTATGACGGAGATGACACCGAATGCACCTGTCCTGGAATCCTTCATGATTTCCAATCGCCGCTCTTTATCCTGATAGGAAAAAAAAGCATCACTTGCATCGATCCAGCCATCGAGATGCAAACCTCCCGTTAATGCCATCGTCAAAAACCAAAGGAAAAAGGCAATCGCAAGCGATGACAATGGGGTCCATTCCACGAGCGCATACAAAACACCGCCCAGTATCAAGCCTAGCAAAAGACCTACCAATGGAAAGGTTTGAATGGCACGGTGAATATATTTTTTCTCCATCGGAAGCTGCTTCTTTATTGGAAAAACCGTAAAGAACTGCAGGTTAATTAAAAATCCGATCACTCCGCTCATTCCTGCATGCACCCTTTCTTCCGCAATGGAATTCCCGCTTCTACAAGATAGGCTTCTTCGGCCTGCCCGACGATTGTTTGATGAAGCTGGCCCAGTGTTTTTCCGTATATATGAAGGAAAGCATCATGGAAAATCGGTTCCTGCACCAATTCATTGCTCACGACTATTAAACAGCTGGATTGTTTTCTAATCTCATTGATTCCGGTTATTATTTTTGAAAAAACGCTATCTAAAAATTCTTCTTCAAGCGGAATACCTGGGCCAAATAGTTCGTTATCAAGCAGGGTTGTCAGACAATCGAGCAGAATGATGGAATCCTGATCAATGTCCTCCCCTATCCTTGTAATATCCGTTGCGTATTCGGAAGTTTTCCATGCAATCGGGCTGCTTTCTCTATCTTTCCGGTGCCTAAGGATGCGTTCACCCATCTCCACATCACTGATTCGGCCACAGGCGAGGTAATGCAAGTTCCCATCCGTTTGGAGTGCATACTCCAGGGCTTTTCTTTCTGCGAAGCTGCTTTTTCCGGAACGGACACCCCCGGTTATAAAACAGAGCCTTGCTTTCTCCACTGTCTTACCCCCTCCATCAGTGCTTCGTTATCATGTTCACTCTTCACTGCAAACCGAAGCCACCTTCCATCCAAGCCGGGAAAATTATAGGTATGACGCGGTACGATTCCTTTTTTCAGCAAAAAGGGGAAAAGGGATAAGGATTCATCTTTCACCAAATAAAAATTGACTGTACTATCGGAGACATTCAGCCCTTGATCCTTATAAAACCGGAATAGTTTTTGCTTTTGTAAGGCAATATAGTCTCTTGTCTCTCTCATATAGGCTTCTTCTGCAAGACAGATTTTCCCCACTTCAAGTGCCACATGGTTGACGCTCCAATGCGGTTTATAATTTCTTACCCGTTTTATGATCTCAGGTGCCGCAAGCAAATAGCCCAGTCTCAAACCCGGAATTGCAAAGATTTTAGTCATTGATCTCAGAATGAGTAAATGTGGAAATTCATTGATTAAAGAAGCATAACTAAAGGCATCCTCCGTAAAATCATAAAAAGCTTCATCCAGGACTACCAGGCAGTCCGCTTTTTGGCATTCAATGATCAATTCCCTAACTGCATCCCGCTTAAATGAAACACCGGTCGGATTATTAGGTGTACATAAGAAAATTGCATCATATTCGGGTAATCGGGGAATCAATCGATCCAAGTCCAATTGCCACTCAGGAGCATCAAGCTGGTGAAAATCGACCTTACTTCCGGCTGCCAAACAAGCTTCTGCATATTCTGCAAATGCCGGCTGAATGATTAGCACTCTTTGATTGGCTAATCCGTTCGCTACCAACATGATTATTTCAGCACCACCGTTCCCCATCAAAACGGATTGCTCAGGAAGCCCTTCTTTTTTTGCAATTGATTTTGTCAGTTCAATGGCATGAGGATCAGGGTATTGAAGGATTCCTTCGAAAAAACCAGACCACTGTTCCTTTATGCGTAAAGGCGGACCCAAAGGGTTGATGTTAGCACTGAAGTCGAGAACCGATTCAGGCATTTCGATTTCCAGCGCTTCGTAAAGATAATGAGGATTAGAGCCATGAGAAGGTAATGTCAAGAATAAGTCCCCCTAGCCATAGCATCAGTAGAAATAGAAAAGATGACCGATGCATGATGGTAATCGTTTTTGGTATATGTTTTGCTTCCAATCGAACAAGCGGAACTCCCATCCTCGCACGGTTGGAAACAATTCCTTTGTACATATTCCGGCCTCCAAGCTGTATTCCCAAAATGGCAGCAACGCCTGCTTCACACCACCCGCTATTCGGGCTTGGATGTTTTTTTGCGTCATTGAATAATATCTTCCATCTGGCACCAGGTCCATG
The DNA here is from genome assembly GCF_900156045.1 of Peribacillus simplex. Taxonomy (GTDB): domain Bacteria; phylum Bacillota; class Bacilli; order Bacillales; family DSM-1321; genus Peribacillus; species Peribacillus simplex_D. Next base: position 468,103 of record NZ_FTMX01000003.1, read on the forward strand.
ATGGCCGGATTTCGAGCTCAGCAACATCAGGAATCCGGTGAGGCGGCTGGGAATCCAGTTGACGATATCATCGAGCTTGGCTGAAGCCCAGCCGAATTGCCCATATTTATCATTTTTGTACCCTACCATGGAATCGCAGGTATTAATCGCCCTGTACATCATCGCAAGCGGCGCACCGCCAAATGCTGCCCAAAACATCGGTGCCGTGATCCCATCACTGGTATTTTCCGCTACGGTTTCCACGGTTCCCCTGACTATTTCGGATTCATCAAGATCAGCAGTATCACGGCCCACGATATAGGAAAGCTTTAGCCTCGCTTCAGGAAAATCCCGTTCATTAAGCGGAAGGCAAACATCCATCCCAGCTTGCTTCAAGCCCTTTTGAGCTATCGTAGTGGAAATGACAACAGCTTCCCAAAGGATGCCTGCAAGCGGATGGATCCAATAGGCCAAATAGACGGTAAGACCAGTAATCAATAACACTACCGATAAGACGATGATCAACATGAAGAGTCCATTCCGTTTCTTATATGCCCCTCTATTGAATGCCAGATCCAATTTGCTTATCATCGTTCCTATCCATTTGACTGGATGAGGCCAATTTGGCGGATCACCAATTAATAGATCAAGGAAAAACGCCAGCGTAACTGCAAAAAGATGATGATAAATCATAAATCCTCAATCCGTTTCCAAGTATTCTTTAATGCTTCCACTGTACAATCATATACACCGCGGCTGATCAGCTTCCCTAACGGAGTGATGGTGCCTGCATATTGAAGCCTTGCCCCCCTTTGAGTTGCCGCAATCAAAATGCTGTCTGTCGATGTTCCTGTTGCACATGTATTTGTCACCTTATCCATGACATGCAAGTCATGAAGGGCTTTTACTTTTGCCTCGGTCGCAGTAACTATGCTGTGGATGAAAGCCTCTTCTGCCAAATGCCCATTTACGAATATCCAAGTATTTATCGTTCCTGGAGCGGAACTCCAAAAATGCCGGTCAGCTAAGGAAGCGTCGATGGCATTCCCTACACCAGCCGTCACGATGATGAAAACCGAGAAATCTTCAGCTCTTAATAGCTTGAAAGCAACCGTATCTAGAAAGACAGCTGTCATCATCCCTACCGTTTCCTGAGGTTCAAAACCATGAGTCTTTAAATAGTCGGCCATTTCAACATGATGATCCTCGCAATCATAGCCATGATGGACGTGCCTATTCACAAAATATTTATGCCAGCCCGTCCCTGAACCAGTCACTCCAGAAGACATCGTTCTAAGCGGGATCGGGGAATCCAATTGAATCATCTCAGGACCGACTGTCAAATAGGAACCATCGATTTCCAATGGGATCGTATCATGGCCATGCTTTTCCGGAACGATGAACATCTGCGGTTTCGGAAGGGCGGGATGTGGATGTTTTTCGATCGTCGTATGATATACATCCTGAATCCGTTCCTGTTGGAGCACTTCGTTCGGCACATCAACAACCTGAATCTGCCCTTTCTCAAGCAACATAAGCCGATCACAATATAATCCAGCCAAATTCAAATCATGAAAAATTGAAATAACGGTCAACTTCTGCTCTTTTGCCATTTTCCTCATTAGATCAAGAAGATCTTTTTGATAGGAGAGATCCAAATGGTTCGTAGGTTCATCCAAAAAAAGGATTTCCGGCTCTTGGGCAAGTGCCTGTGCCAGCAAGACCCTTTGTCTCTCCCCTCCTGATAATCGTTCAAAATGAAGATCCTGAAAATCAGCTACTCCCGTTTGTTCCATAACTCGTTGGACAATCGATTCATCTTCCGCGGACCAACTATGGAACCAGCCTGATTGATGGGCATATCGCCCAAGTGAAACTGTCTCTTTTACTGTATAGGAGAAAGCTAATGAGGAATGTTGAGGGAGCACAGCAATGACCTGTGCAAGTTGTTTTGACGAATAATCCTTCAAATCCCTACCTCTTATCCGTACGCTTCCGCCTTTATAATCGAGCACCCCGCTAAGCATGCTTAAAAGCGTCGTTTTTCCGCTGCCATTTGGACCAAGAATCCCGAATAATTCCCCTTTATGTACATCAAAAGAGACAGAGTCCAAAACAGCTTTGTTATGATATCCACCTGTTAACCCTCTTACTTCAAGCATTCGTTTTTACCCTTCTCTCCGTCTCTTTAATAAAATCAGCGCAAATGCAGGTGCCCCGATAAGTGAGGTGATCACTCCGATCGGCAGTTCCGATGGGGCAATGATCGTTCGTGCCACAAAATCCGCCAATATTAAGAATCCGCTTCCTACCAACAATGACAACGGAAGTAGATGTTTATGGTCAGGTCCCCAAATCTTTCGGACAAAATGAGGAATGACCAATCCTACAAAGCCAATCGCCCCTGAAACGGCAACGGCTGCCCCTGTCAATGTCGAACCGGCTATCAAGATCCACATTTTCCGCCGCTTAACATTCACACCTAAGTGTTTTGCCCGGTCTTCCCCGAAAGTCATCGCATTCAATTCACTTGTATTCATGATCAAAATCAATGATCCAATGATAAAAAACGGCAAAATGATTGCAATGTAATTCCATCCGCGCATTGAAACGCTTCCCATCAGCCAGCCGATGATTTGTCTTAATTCATCACCCGTCAGCGCAATCATCAATGAAATGAAGGCACTTAAAAATGAGCTGAAAATGATTCCCGTTAAAATGATCGTTTCCACTTTCATCGACCGATCCATTTTTTTTGCAAAAGTCAGTACGCAAAGCATCGTGAGCACTGAGCATAAGATGCTCAATGCCGGAAGAGTATATAAACCGATGAACGGCAGTGAAATATTCAAGAATATTGTCAATACGGCGCCGACCGATGCTCCTGATGAAATACCCAATGTGTAAGGATCAGCGAGCGGGTTCCGGAGCAGTCCCTGAAAAGCCGCACCCGCAATCGCAAGTGATGCCCCGACCAAACCCGCAAGCAATACGCGCGGCAAGCGGATGTTCATCACGATATTCGTAAGCATCACATCCGGATCAGCAGAAATCGGCAAATGGAAAATCTCCTTGCCGATTATTTGTATAAGTACGGGAATCGGTACTGGCACCGAACCAAAGGAAATGCCTATCGTCATTGCGAATAACAAAATGAACAACGCAATCAAATAAGCAAACGCCCATTTAGTTGTCAAATTGGTTCGGATAGACTGATTTGGCAAGTTCCTCTACTCCCTCTATTAAACGTGGACCGGAACGGGTAACCAAGTCTGAATGGACATCAAAGACTTGGCCATTCTTAATAGCATTTACGTCTTGCCATCCTTTTCGGCCCGTCACTTCACTCACTGAATCTTTCGTATAGTAACCATACGTTGTAATGATGACATCCGGATTTGCAGCAATCATCGACTCTTCATCAATTTTTGCCCATCCGTCCAATTCAGCAGCAGCATTATCCGCTGAAATAATGTTAAGCATCTCATTCATGAAAGTATTTTTTCCAGGTGTGTATATATCCGGTGAAGGTGAAACTTCCACTAAAACGGTCTTCCTATCCGCTTCCTTTACGGATTTGGCCTTTTCCTGGATATCCTTGAGCTTCGTTTTCATATCCGTAACGATATCTTCTGCCTTATCATGTTCTCCCGTTGCCTGTCCAATCATTTCAATAGACTCATAGACTTGGTCAAAGCTTTGAGCATCATTGACTACAAGGACATCTATTCCAGCATCCTTAAGTTGCTGTAAACCCTCATTTGAATTATGGGCACTTGATGCATGCGCCAGAACAAGATCAGGTTTCATGGAGACAATCAGCTCCGTGTTCATTTCCATTCCGCCAACTTTTTCAATTTCTTTCGTTTCTTCCGGGTAATTATCATTGTCGGATACACCAACGACCCTTTTACCCAAACCAAGTGCAAAGACCACTTCCGTATTACTTGGTATCAACGAAACGATTTTCTTCGGTTTTTGTTCTATCGTTACTTTTTCCCCAGTTGCATCTTTAATCGTAATCGGGAAAGCTTCGTGTTGAGCATGATTCGTTTGCTTCTTTTCTTTTCCTTCGTCAGTAGCGTCACTGCAGCCAACCATCAATCCTGCAGTAAGCATCATCAACAGTATCAGACCAAAAATCTTCTTCATTTTCATTCCCCACAATCTTTTCATTTAATTTCTTCCCACCTCAATAAAGAAAACGCATTGTTGGAAGATGCCCCCAAAACAAAAAGCACCTCCCGTTAAACGGAAGGTGCTTGTATGGCAACAATATCATTACGGACTCTTTCTTAGGGTCTGCCACACACCTTCCCATCCGCGTAGGTTACAGGTGTACGAATTCTGGCAGGTCTCCTGGCTCATGGTCATCGTCAACGGCACCTTCCCATATCTCATACAGTGGTACACAGCCGTCAGCTCCCATATACAGTGGCGGGACCGCGCTGGCATTTCACCAACTTCCCTTTTAAGTCATTAAGACACCAAATCGTTCTTATGTATATAATTTTCACTGCCTTCATTATACACCATGTAAGAATCGATTATTATATGATTTTTCTGAACAAGTTCGAAATGACCCGTCCGTCTTTAATGTTTTGAAGAATTTTCAATCAGTGACGCAAACCCATCGACTGATAACCCGGGTGAAATCCGAACTCGATGCAGGGCATGCATCCCTTGGTCCCTTGAAGCTCCCCCAGGTTCGGTAGTGACTGCCATCTTGTAACCCGCTTCTTCTGACAGCCTTAGACTCTCTTCATTATACCGGCCAACCGGATAGGAAAGCACTGTCGTGTCCTGGTCGAGCATACGGTCGAATAGCTCCTTCGACTGAACCATTTCCGCTTCTTGCTGCACTGCCGTCATGCGGTTCAGCTCCAAATGGTTGATGGTATGGCTTTCGATCGAAATCCCATTCCTGCTCATCTCCAGCATTTGATTTTCAGTCAGGTGATGACCTTTACCAATGGACTTACCGATCATGAAGACAGTTGCTTTCATATCATTTTCTTTTAATATCGGAAAAGCCTCCGTGTAGTTATCTGTATAGCCATCATCAAAAGTAAGCCAGACACACTTCTCACTTGGCATCCGATTCTCGGTTAAAACGAGGTATGCTTCTTCAGGGGATAATGTATAGTAACCATTCTCCCGAAGCCAAGCCATCTGTGATCGGAATTCCTCAATTGGAACCCGAAGGCCATTCCCTTCAGAAATGCTGTGATACATCAAGATTGGAAGCTGGACCGCGGACTCGGCCGTTATCCAGTCTCCCGTATCGATTTGTCTTTCCAAATCCTGACCGGTCCCATTCTCGGCCGCTTCGACCACTTCAATGTCATCTTCCGCAATCGGTGCAGCCGTCTTTATGCCTATCCCCTCTAAAATCCCTTGTGAACATCCTGGTAAAATTAAAATTCCCAGCAATGCCACCATCCATAAAACTCTATATCTTTTCACTATCATTCTCCTAATTTTTTCTAGCATAATAGTATCAGAATACTATTCAATAATAAAGTATTCCATTTAATGAATTAATAGGAAAACACGAGGGCATAGTGACCCGCTGAGCATTCATGAAGATTTTTTTTCATAAGTATGTGCTATAAGCTTGAAAAGTTTGCCTATAAGAAATATAATAAATAAGTCGTCGACTTAAATATATGTCCCAGTAGCTCAGCAGGATAGAGCGACAGCCTCCTAAGCTGTAGGTCGTAGGTTCGATTCCTATCTGGGACGCTAAAGTTTATAAGCCCTGTTATAATGCGGTTTCTCCGTGTTGTAGCAGGGTTTTTTTCTGTTGGTATGACCGTAAAAGCCGTAAATTGCATGTAGGATAAAAGCACTTCTGTACGTAGGAAACAGTGATATTCCATTTCACTATTACTTTTCTATGTCTGGAGGTGCTTTTTTTTATGAAAAAACACGTTATTAAACAGCGTGGAACAGCGTTAACGGAACGAAAATTGACCAGTAAGAATAAGGAAAGTTTCACAATTGAATACACACTGCAAGAAGCCTTAGATATTTTTCTACGTGCAAAAGTTGCTGAAGGTGTCCGACAGCGAACATTAGGCGAATATGTACGGCACATTAGGTATTTAACAGAATACTTATCTGTTTATCATCCGTCTTTTAATAACGTTAGCGATCTATCCCCTTCTTTAATAAGAGAATATATCACTTTTTCAAAAAATAAGAAGGCTTATGCAGGCGATGAACAGCGTGAGAAAACCACTACTTTATCAGTAAACACAATAAATATAAGGTTACGTACGTTACGAACAATGTGTAAATTCTGGTTTGAAGAAGGAATAACGCCTGATAACTCAATGAAGAATATCAAGAATCTTAAACTGGATGCTGAAGAAGAAGTAAAGGGTTTTTCAGATGAAGAAGTAACTATGATTTTGAATTACTTTAATGAACGTAATTATGGTGAATGGCGTGATAAAATCCTTGTTCTTCTTTTGCTGGATACAGGAATGAGAATCAATGAAGCCGTTTCTATTCATATTACAAATATTGAGTTTAAAGAATCGTCTATCTTCATCCCACCCGAAGCAAATAAAAACAGAAAAGGCCGCCATATCCCTGTAAGCCGTGATGTAATGCGTGAAATTAGAAAGTTACATGATGAATGTATTGGTTATTTTGGAAGCCATGAAACACTTTTTATGAATGCATATGGCGAACCATTGACTGGTGACACAATCCGAAGGAGATTGCATAAAGTTGGAACTGCATTAGAAATACCAAAAGTACATCCACATAGATTCAGGCATACGTTTATTCGTAATTACATTTTGAATGGTGGTGACTTATTCACCTTACAGAAGATAGTTGACCATTCTAACATCACAACAACAAGAAAATATGTGCAATTGGATGACGTACACATCAAGGATCAGCACTCTAAGTTTTCACCAGTGAGAAAGTATATGAAGCGTAGCAAGCATTAAAACAGAAAAAGACACAGTGTTACCAGCACTGTGCCAAGAAAACTCAACCTATAAAACTGAATAACTGAACAGCTATCAGTCTGTTAATTACCTTCATCTTATCGAAAAAAATTCGTTAATGCAAGGCGTATTAAGTATTGTCTTTTTTAAGGCATCCTGTTAGTCGTCCTCTTGCTGGAATGCCTACTAATAGCAAGTAAATCTAACCTTGAAAGGTACTGGTTGTAGCCAATGCAGAAAATACAGCCGTAATCACATTAACAGCTTTCCTTGTTTGCTGGTGGTTACTAGGTGAGAACGACCATTAACGGTTCGGTTGGTTGCTTGGTGCATTACGGTGCAGGTAGCAGCAGACAAACGATAACATTCGGCACGTTGGACAAGCATAACGTGTAAAAAGTCTGTTGAGTATGAAAGTACAACGTTCAAACAAGGTGATACGGTGGAACCCTCAACAACTCGGTTCAATTCAGTGTTAATGAATGGCTGCTTTTATAGTACTTAATTTTTTTAAGTGCTATAAAGGTAATCATTCTTTTGTCCAATGTTTCCTATACAATCTGGTTAATTCAGCAGTAAGGCAAAACCAAAAGTCAAGAAAATAAAGAACATACCTTACTTTAAATTTATGATTACTTCCTTAAAGTTATGTCCTAATTCATGTGAAATTCGCAAGTAGATAAGAGAGTAAGTTAACTCTTACAAAACACACATGAAAAGGAAGTTTATATATGTTATTGAAAATACCAACGCAAAAAAACATTAACATTGTTGATTCAATTATGGGGAGTGGAAAGACTAGCTGGGCAATTCAGTATATGAATGAAGCAGCAAATTCCCAAAAATTCATTTACATTACACCTTTTAAAACTGAAGTGGAACGGGTCTTATCTTCTGTTAACCGTGAATTTAAGCAGCCAGATGGTGATAGTGCTGGTGAAACAAAGCTAGAGGATATTAAACGCCTTATCGCTGACGGGGAAAACATTGTATCCACTCACTCATTATTCAAACGTGTAGATAGTGAAATTATTGATCTTTTAGATATGGAAAATTACATTTTGATTTTGGATGAAGTTATGGATGTTATTGAACAGGTGAAAATTTCAAAAGATGATTTAAAAATGCTTATACAGAATAAGGTTATTGAAGTGGACAAAAAAGGGATTGTTTCATGGGAACAAGTGGACTATCAGCAGGGTTACTTCGAAAAAATCCGTAATCTAGCTAATTCAGGCAACCTTATGATGTATGAAGATGATGCTAGTGAACCTATAGCGATTTATTGGACGTTTCCTGTTGAAACTTTTAAATGTTTTGAGGAAGTTTTTATCCTAACTTATATGTTTAATGGACAAATTCAACGTGCTTACTTTGATCTATTTGGTCTCAATTACAATTATAAATCTGTAATAAGCACAAATGAGGAATATAAACTTACTTCATACATCCCCTATCAGGAAGAGAACCGTTCACATTTAAAGAACCTAATCAACATTTATTACCCATCACCTAAAGATAAGAAGGACATGAATAAAATTGGAAGTAAACATTCTTCATTTAGTGTCACTGATTTAAAGAAAAAGACTATGAACACTGAAACAAAACGGGTTATCCGAAACTGTGCTTATAATTTCTATCGACATAAATGCACTGTCCCTACAGAAGAAGTTATGTGGACTACCTTCCAAGAGTTTAAGGATAAGGTTACACCATCAGGATTAAAAGATCACTTTGTCAGTGTAAATGCACGTGCTACTAATGAGTATCAGCATAAAAGTACATGTATCTATTTAGCTAACAGGTATACCAATCCTGTGGTAAAAAACTTTTTTAGCAAACATGATGTAGAAGTTGATGTGAAGTTATTCGCATTGTCAGAACTACTTCAATGGCTGTTTCGCAGCCGTATTCGTACTGAACAATCTATAAATGTTTATATTCCTTCTATACGAATGAGAACACTGTTAGAACAATACTTAAACAACGAGATTTAGGTATTATTTCTTTAAATCCTTGCTAGACACTACCTAGCAAACAAACGATGAAACCCTTGGCATCATTGGTTTTTTCGAGTATTCCCTTATAAGAAAGATACTAAAATAATAAAACATTTCCAAACAACACTCCAAGGGATAGCCAAGGAACGGCTACCCCTCTCTATGTTGTTTGGCACTAGTAACAGATTTCACTAAGAATCTAATCTATAGTAGTGAGGGTGTAAACCCGAACACGAGGTTTTAGCCGAGTTATGTTTAGATCTATTCATCCTCCAATGCCTACCCAAGTGTCGTTTGGGAATTCCTTTTTCACTAGTTTAGTAAAATTTTTATTGTTTTTATCAAAAAAGGTTATTTCTAAATTTAATGAATTGAAATTATTGTAAGTCTTCTTGTCAACTTCTTTTAAGGAAACGGAAAGATTCTTTTTCGGTTTAAAGTTATGAGAGAAAACACCTTTTTGTTTTATAACAACTTTGTTTATCTTCTTACTTTTATTATCGACAACCATTACAAAGTACATCTTGTTATCAATTTCAATAAAACCTTCTGTTAATGGATCGTTGGAAATATCTGCCCCACCCATAAACTCATACTTGTTTTTCCCCTTATTTTTTAATTGAGTGAACCCATAGCATTTATTGCAGGATATTTTATTTTCCGTTCTAAATAAAACAATCTTTCGGTTTGTATTGGGAATCGAATAAAGGGAATCAATTTTCGGCCGTATTTGGCCTTCTTCCGTTGCATTAGAATCTTGCAGATATTGTTCTGACACTTTTTCTAATTCTTCTTTATCTAAGGAAGCCACTTCATATTTTTCACAACCAGTTAAACACAGAAAAACACTAAATAAAATAACTATAACGTGCGATGCTTTCATAGTGAGTTTAATCCTCTCTTTTTCTTAACGGAATTATTGCATACATCACATAATTACAATTATAGGTTACATTTTCAACCCTTTTTTAACATAGCCCTTTTCTTTAAGAAAGATGATCAAATATAAACAATCTTTGTTTTTAGTTATGATTTTAATAAATTATTTTCTATACAATGTCCTAAAATGAAATCAAATTGCAAGTACGTAAATATAAGGGGCTTTAAGAAGTCCAATAAAACTTGGAGGGAAACAAAATGAAAACAAAAACGATTATTAAGAACGGAACTATTTTTTCAGGAGAGATTAAAAAGGTTAATACTTATACAGCTTCAGTTCGAAGTAACGGTGACGATACTGTATTTTCACGTTTACAGATTGAGATACTAGATGACAAAGGTTGGCATTCTATATTTGTTGATAAAAATGAAAAACTAGTGAACCAAAGGCTGAGAATAGTTAATGAGAAATCTCCAAAAGTAGTAATCGGTATGTTCGAACTTTTAACACTTGATCCTGAGGAATTTGACTTTATTATTGGAACGCTTGAAGGTGCAGGCTGTGAAATTCAATAAAGATGAACAGGAAACAGTTATTACTTTTGACGCTAAAAAAGGGACATGGACTTTCTATAGCTGCGTCCCCTCTCACGTTGATTCCTTTATAAAAAATCCTATTCTAAATAAAGAAAAAATAGAGGTATTAACATCATATGAGGGTAAATCTACTAGCATTAAGTTTACTGTTGAAAATTCTCTTGTTACAAAGAGTTTTTTGAAGAAAAAACGGACGTTAAGCAAAGAACACAAACAGGCGTTACAAATTGGAAAGAGTAAAAAAAGAGTACAAAAGACTTTACAGAATAACCTATAATTATTCTATTCAAACGCCGTATAAGGCATTTAATCTAGCTTTATATGGTGTTTTAATGTAATTGATTTGCAGGAATATAGTCCCTTTTTGTCGAATTAAGTAGGTGAAAAGGGGAATGACATTATGGAGTGGATTTATAAATACTTTAGCTTAACTGCTGTTATTGCAGGATTAGGCTTTTTAATAAAGTACCTTATTCAGAGGAAAATAGATTCCTATTTCAATACAAAATTAGAAGATCACAAACAAGAACTGACTGTTATGTCTGAAAAAGTTAAGTATGACATAAGTAAAAAGCTATTCGATTTTGAAGCGTATGCAACAAAGAAACATATTGTGTATCCCGAATTGTATCAGCATGTATTTTCTATAAGTATTGAAATAACCGAATTATTAGCAGTAGCCGAGGTGAGATATTCTTGGGAACCAGACACGATTCATGATTTAACTAAACTTTCGAAGGAACAGGAGACAGAACTTTGGGATAAACTTACGGACTTACTAATAAATTGTAGAAAATCACTCATGTACTTCGAGGAAAACGAATTATTTTTATCTCAAGAGATATCGGATCAAGTGCGAGAAATCTTTGTAGACTTGAATACTCTTTTAACAAACCTTTTCGAAGACCATGTCTATGATAAGCCTACTGTTTCTAAAGAAAGTAGACTCATTCAGAATAAAATCATTCGCTTAAAGAAAGAGTTTCATAAAGAGTTATCGTATAGTCACTATGAAGAAAATGAAGTAAAAGTATAGCAATTATCTGAAGCATCCAATCACGGGTGCTTTTGGAATTAACTTTTATTTATCTATCAAAAATGGTTCTGAATGTTTTACGCTATATCGTAAATTGCGTTATAAATACAAAAATGCCCTTTCTCTCTTACGAGAAAAAGGACACAATTTCCGCCGCAAGTTGCATAAAAGCTGCAAGCAGCAATATGTACTCACTAGTAATTTCAAATTCACCTGAAATTTTCATGTTAACCTCCCCTTCCCCAAGGGTACAGACACCCTCTGAATTCGATAAATCTCTGACTAAATTTAATAAAATATCTTGTGTATTTTTGGACAAAAAATATTCTATGTATTTTAGGAAGCTGTATGTTTGTATGTTTTTATGTTTTCTGTATTTGGGTTTTGGGTTATTGGTTTACGGCGAATGAATCTATTATACTGTTTTTAGTTATTTTTGTATAGATAGGAAAATTATTCTTAGGACTTTATAGGGTAATACGCCCTCCCTGTCGAATTAAAGTAGGAGAAAAGGGGGGATTGAAAATGGAACACTTAAAAACATGGAAACAGGAATTAGAGAAAGCGAATGAAGAACACCAAAGTAGCTTGGAAAATTTCATCAATGAAAGAGAAATGCTGCAATCAAAGAAGACTATCCTGCAAGAAATAATTTTTCATTTTAGTGGCGAGAAGGCGATTGAAGATTTTAAAATTCAAAGTGGTTATAATGAGATCACCAGTAGTTTGAAAAATTTAGAAAGCCAAGAACAATACGAATTAGAGGAAAAGCTGAAAATAAAGATTCATTACAATAAGCATATAATCGGTAAGATTAACTTAGAATTACCCGTACAGTGAGAAATAGACACCCATTTTAGGGTGTTTTTATTTTACCCATGCACAATGTAACAATCCTTATGTATCAGGGTGTCACCCCCTCTTATCCTTGTGTATATTTGGTCAAATATCGCTTCTGCACTTGTTTTACAGAACCAATCTGTAGAACTTTTTTATGCACAATTCCCCTGTAAGCAGAAAAAAAAGACACCTCTTAAAGTGTCCCCTCGTATTCTTTCACCTTTTTATAGAATGTGGCTTTCTTCATGTCCACTTCTTCCATGAACTTTACAGCTGTAATCTTTCCAGCTTTCCATTCCTTGTACAGCTTACCCCATTCTTTAGGAAGTTCTAAAACTGGTCTCCCTAAATGCTTACCCTTAGCTTTAGCAACCGCAATACCCTCGGATTGACGCTGTTTAATATTCATTCTTTCCTGTTCAGCCATTGACGTGTAAACCTCTATGATGATGTTGTTAATCATGTCGATAACCCATTCGTTTCCTGCTGGTACGTCCTGCATAGTGGTAGGAAGGTCGATAATTTTAACCCTGATCCCTTCTTTCTTGAAATGTTCTAAGTAACTCTTAATCAGGTCTTTATTACGTCCTAGACGGTCTATAGATTTAATATAAAGGGTATCGCCTTCCCTCATAGCTTTAAGCAAGTTCTGAAAGCCCTCACGTTCCATATCCTTGCCACTAGCCTTATCACTGTATATGTATTTCTCGTCTGTTACATAGCCCTTTACAGCTTCATATTGACGGTCTAAATTCTGTTCCTTTGATGATACCCGTACATAGCCGAAATTGATTCCCATGATAAAACCGCCCTTTTTCTATTTGATAGTCTTAATATACACCAACCGTACATAAAGATCAATTAGTTTATAGACGTTTATAAAGGTTTATTTTAACCACTTATTAGACACTAATATGTTAGTTTCTTTACCGTCTATTATGGTGTACCTTTTTAGACTTGATTTCTTTAGGAAACTGTCACAATCAAACTTTTATTTTAAGATTCTCTTATAAAGAGTTTAGTTTTTAAAAGTCTGTCAACAATACTGTATAGACATAGAAATAAATAGCTAATTAGGGGGAAATCGAATGGAAATAACACTGTTTTTCTTAAAGTTGATGTTTGTAGTGCTTAGTGGAATTGTTGAGATTGTCGGATTAGTAGCGGTGAATGTAATAGCAATTTACCTCCTATTCAAGAAGTAACCAAGTAAGCAAGTAGCTAATGGGCACCAGCCCACACAGCTGATTAGCGATAGAATTGACAAGGCAAAGGAAACCAGTAAGGACAATGGATGGTGAACACCTAAAGGCGTAAGGAGACTAGGCAAGACAAGGAGATACAGAACAGAGGAAAGAACAGAATACGAAGAATTTGAAACAAACGGATGAAATAACAGCGAAGGAAAGTAAAGCACTATGATGGATCTCAGGTCGCTGCGTGTGTTGGGGGAATGGATACTATGATTCTGTAATGACGGAAGCCACCATATAGGGGAGGGGGGTCTCTATATACTGGCCGTCTGGTGTATGAAAAATATACGTGATAGTTTCCAAACCTTTTGATGGAATTCATTTACAGCAATAGCGGATTGAAGATCAAACGGGTATCACATTGCCTTACAGTAACTTGCTATAAAAATTTTTGCGGTGGATTTCCATAACTCGGTTAGGGAAAAAATGGTATAATATGGAGAGTTGAACACTGGGGAAAGAGGTGTTTTTAATGTCCAGATACCGATTGTTCCACATTCTAATCGTCCTGGCGTTCATGCCATGTCTTCTCTATAGTCTCATGGTCAGAACTCCACAGGGCGTCATAGTAACCTTTTTTGCCGCAATTATAGGGATTGGCTTAATGTTGCTGAATGTCTCAATCAATAAATATCCAAAAAAATAAGCAGGAATTAAGGTGACTTACCCTAACCCTGCTTATTTAGATAGTTACCGACTGTTTGCCTACTGAAACCCAACTCATTAGCTATCTTCGACTTACTCATGCCTTGTTCAAATAGTAAAGTTATATTCAGTTTATCATTATCGGATAAGTATCTTTTAGACTTTTTAACGTCACCGATCTTCCCAACATCAATACCACAAACATGACGCTGATCTCCCTTGAACAATAGCCATTTTGGTCTAGAATAGAACTTATGGTCACATTCGCTACACTCGTGGAGGATAATGGATTTATGGGTTATGAACCGTTCAATAGGCGTTATCCTACCCGTACCGTATACTTGATCCAATTGAACCTGATATGCCTGATTTTCAAGGTCATATTTACCTTTGTACAATATGTGTGCTTTGTACTCTTTAGGAGGTTCAATGGAGACAATTACTGTACCTGATGTTTGTTTAAATCTCTGTTTAAGTTGCCGTTTGATCCTTTTACGCTTCTTCTTATTATTTGCCATGTTATTTCCCCCTTTATCGAAGATCAGAACCTTATTTTTGGGTTTTGAATACCCTAGTTAGCTACCCGTAAGTTTAAGCCCTTAGAAAGGCTGATATGACGCTATTCTTTAATAACTGATTTTCTACTTTTACTAGCATATAAACGCTTGTTATTCCTGTTGGCTATTCCCTTGCAAGTATCACCGCAATACTGCAAACGGTAGTTATCTGTTTTGAATACTCTGTAACACCCTTTGCACTTCTTAGAGGAATAACTAGCACCTTGTTTAAGGACGTGTACTTGATAGTTTTCTTGTAACTGTTCGTCATCAGGTAATACAGCTGCTTCGAAGTAAGAACACCGTAATCCTTTGCTGATTGACCCGTTAACTACAGGACATCTATTTTCACCTAAACACTTACCATTTAAGAAATTAGCACAGTTCTTTTCAGCAAGCTTTGAACATGCGATAACAGTGTTTTTATGACCTCTTTCCATTTGTGCCACTTCCTTTCCTCATAGAAAAACCCCACCATTAGCTAGTAGGGTTATTTTGTTTCGATTGTTGTCCAGTATCTGTATCTTTTAGCTTGGCATTACGCTGAATGCTGGAATACGGATTATAGAAAATGTAGGGTTTGTTTACTGCATCGAAATAGAGACGCATTCGTTCCTCATTTAATGGGGTTGGTTCTGTTGTGGGTTTTATAATTTCACTCACTGTCAATCCTTCAAGGATCTTATCTAAAGGTTTAGTCACCTCATTCCACTTCCTTTACTTTTGGTTTTCGTACATTTGGATCTAAGTTACCACTGCATGCAGAAAACACCTGATTCTTACCAATCACAGAGTTACCTGCTTCGGCCCAATAGCTAAGATAGGTGGAATCAAAATCAAAGGCCCTTCGGAAACTTAGATTATTTTCCATCAATTCTTCATCATCTAAGAACTCATCACCGATAATTTCCATCAGGGGTTGTTGCTGTTTCCTAACTTCCTTGGCATAATCCGCAATGGCGTTAAGCAATTCATAACGAACTAATTCCACATTGGCATTTACGTCAAATTGTGACTTCGCAGACAGGTCTTTACCGTAAGTGTTTTGAATAGTCAGGACGTACTTTTTCTTTAGTTGTTTGAAGTCCCATTTCAATTCTTCTTGCAGAGATACGATTATTCTCATTTCTTTCTGTGTATCAGCAAGCTGTTTTGAAAGGTAAATATAATCACTCGTGTTATCCTTCGCTATCTCCCTATCTAACAACAATTGCGTATGTTGTTCCTGAAGTTCTGCAACTTTCTTATTAAGGTCTTCCCCACGCTTTTCCAGTACCTTCTTTTCTTCCTCATAGCTTGCCAGTACCTCTTTAGTGGCGTTGAACATAGTGCCCATATTTTCTATAGACTGGTCGATCTTTGTACGATCTACAGTAATCACTTTATTTCCTCCTTAGTTAATTCCCCTTAGGGCTTTTAGTTCAATTACTCGTTTAATACTAATTAACTCTAAATTTGATAATTTCAGTTCTTGGATAGTGTCAGAAAACTTACTGTGATAATGAGGTGTAAATTCTAATAAGTTGTTTTCCAGCTTACTAAGTGTGCCGACATCAGTTTTCATATAAGTGCTAAATTCACTTAACGTAAGGTTGCGTAATAGCCTTGTTTCTTTGATATGGCGATAGTCGTAAAGCTGAATAAATGGGATATCGTTTTTGCTGTATAGTGACAATCCTTTTACCTCTCTTTCTTAGTCCAAATTTTTTGAAGTTACGGTAAACAAAAAAGAGTGAAGCAATTGCCCCACCCTTAACCGTAGCGAACCATAAGCCCGCCTTACTTTATAGATTTTGGCGAAGGTACTAATTACAGGTACCACAGAGGAAAACTTAATCTAATTAAAAAAGGGTATTCACACGACTGTGAGAGAATATGTGATATAACGGTTCATATGAGTGTGAAAGTAATTTGATTATGAAAATAAAAGAGGTATTAGACACTTTGCGATAACTGGGGACACCATAGCTAAGATTGCAAAAGAGAAAGTTGGAGTTGATTGAAAAATACAAATAAGGTGCTGCCATTACGTAGCACCTCAGCCTTTTTAATTTCTTTCTAAGTTGGCGTTAATCCTCTTTAATTGTTCCAGAATTTGTCCGTTTGATTTACCCAACTTTTCGTCAATTGCATCCAACCGACTGTTTACCTTATCGAAGCCTTCTTTAAAATCCTTTTTAAAACCCTCTAAATCTCCAGCCATCTTCTCAAGACCCTTTATGATCTCAGCTAATTCATCGCTTTCATTGTTTTTACTCATTTCAACAACACCCTTTCTAAGGTATCTAAAGGATTCATACAGAGGTTTTATCCCCCCCCTAATTTATATCTATTGGTAACGAAATAAAACGCCACACTCCTATTACGAAGGTCTAGGTATCGTCCGTAGAAGAATCTACTCAATTAAATCCTTACTATTTCTCACATCTTCCACCTTCAAGCCATTTTCGAAATGGATCGTTTCTGTATCCTTTAATTCTTTCATCTCAATGGCTTTAAACTTTGGTGTCATAGATTCCTTTTCTAAATTTAGAGGTGCAATGATTAGCGAATCTTTATATGAGGTAACTGCTACATACAGGAGTCCACTCTGTTTTATAACCATATATTCTGTTTCTTCAGATGCCGCATATTCACCCAATCTACCTGTAGAGTTAGCGATAAATGGTAAACAAAAGCAAATCACAATCAAATTCAATAATTTTATATTATCTGTAATTCCTGTACGTACTCCCTTAATAAACGTTGAGTTAGTAAGCAAAATATACGATGGAACTTCTTTTGATACCTCTGAATGCATAAATTTTAGAAAGTTCCAACTAGCATAAATTGAAATAAAAACAAAAAAAGTAGCTGTTAAAGTTGACGTCATTGAGTTTATACTTAAATCGATAAACATAGCAGGCAACTTGTAATAGCTTTTATAACCAGTTTCATAAATATAAGTTATTCCATAACTAACAACTGTTAAAGTTAGTATGATGATAGCTGGATCTTTAAATTTATTCATAGACATTAAGCCCTCATTTCTTTATAAATAACACATGTTACTGACTAGCTATCCCAATGAAGCCAACAAGGGCAAGAACAATAGTTACATATGGTAAGGACTCTTAGTTAATAATCCCCGATTCAGGGACTAATAACTGTCTACTAATCCCCCAATCAGGGATTAACCCAAGTTAATGTAGTTGGTCAAAAATCGTACAGGTTCATTAAGGGTTAATCCCTGAATTTGTGACTTTCAGAAACCCAGTCATATCAACTACTTTTGTTAATCCCTATATTTTGATTATTAAATGCCTGTTTTATGGGTGCTTTTGGCGAACTAGTAATAGAAGAACCTTAAAGATAACTTAAACTTAACTAAACTCTATTAACAGTACTAAGATCAAAACATTGTGAAAGAAGATCACTTTCACCGATTAAGAAAAACATAATAAATCATCTAATAATAGCTATCATAGTAATAAATAATAGTTAATCTTTAAAATATGGCGAGGGTTACGAAGTAAACAAGCAATGTTGATCTTAATCTTTAATTGAAAATTCTATAGTATTAGTAATATATAAGAATCTCTCTTTCCTTAGTGGATTGAGGGATTTTTTTTATGACAGAATGACTCCCATTGTAAAGATAAATGCGGTAACTAATCCTAAAAGGAATAGCAAGATTCTCCTTATTAACGTTGGGGAGAATTCATACGTAAGATCCAATATCACCTCAATAAGGCTAGAAGAAGTACCTATATACACATCATCAATTTTCCTTTTATTCCCAAACACAGCATACCCCATAAGATAATACCCTAGTATTGCAAATATTCCTAAACTCATTTTTAACCACATTTAAGTATCTCCCATAGTTTTAATTTCACACAGTTGGTCAGTTGTTATTTTCGTTATGGCTGCCTTTTTCTCCCCACGTAAACAAACGGGAATATGGAAGCTTTGCCACGTTACTTTTAACCGCTGGTAACATCCCTCACAATACCAGGCAACATAAATCTTTCCCTGTTCGTATAGTGGAGTCATTAGTTGAAAACCATGCCATTTCCCGCAATAGATACACATCTTTCTTTCTGTCATAATTAGCACCCAAAGCCCAAAATATTGTTATTCGATTTTCTTAGTATAGCGTTTTATTTGATGGTCTATATTTAAATGTAATTGTTTCATATGCCTTTGAAAAACCGTACCATGCTTAATATCCTCAGGTAATGCAGAAGTGATTCTAATACTTTCAGAATAACCAAGTCTTTTGTATAAAGAAAATGCTTTTGAAACGTATGCATATGTTTCCCTATCCACGGTAACAGCCTGTACCATAAGTGATTTTTCTAATTCCTTTGTATCTATTTTTCTCACTGGCTGGATTACTCCAGGTAAAGATGGAACTCCAACATATTTAGTTAATTGACTCTCAATAGAATCAACCTCAGAAAGCATGTTTACTAAAGTTCCTAACTTTTTCGGAAACTCATTCTTCTTTTGATTATTTAACGTCAGAATAACAGCCAGGTACGTAAACACTCCACCAATTAACCCACCTATTATTGACCCGATAACACTTATATCAGTGATTAACGCTTTTAAAAATTCCATACCTGATTCCCCAATCTCTTTATGTAGTAAATATAAAATTATCAATATCATATTATTAAAAATGTTTTAAATGGTATAATAAGGAAAAAGAAAAGGTTGGATGTAATGGACGAATCCACAGAAATAAAAATCATTAAATCTGAATTAGAAAAATTAAAAAATGGTGTTTATGAAATAATTGAATTTATTGAAGATAGTGATGAATATCAATATCAAATTGATAAAGATATAAAACGTCATTTTTATCACTTATTTATAAAATGTAAAAGGAATTTTAAAGCAATAAACATCTTAATGGAAAGCCAAGATTTAGAGAATAGCTATATAGAAGCTACTGTCTTACTAAGGGTATTGACTGAAGGATATTTACATCTTTGTTATCTTATAAAAGCTGAAAAGGATGTAGTTATTGAAGAATACAAGGCTATGAGTGAATTTCAATTACAAAAAATGCTACGAGGTACAAACAGGCAATATAAATTAAAAATAAATAACAAAACAGATTTAAAAATAATTAGACGCTTGAAAAATGAAATCCTAAAAAAGGAAATAAAATTACCATACCATTTTGAAAAAATGCACAGTTTAGCAAAAAAAACTGATAATCAAGTATTTTATGGTGCTATTTATCAAATGTTTAACACCTACGTTCATTTTAATCCTACTACTTACATATCATACGGAACTGAAGATGAGAATGGGACTTTTAACTTTGATTCATATAAACCCAAACCATTTCTTGAAGCACGTATACTATATTTTTCAATTAGTGTTCAAATGACATTGTTAGCAAGAACTATGAAATATTTAGAAATTGAAAAAACGACTAAAAATATAATAAACCATTTTAATGAATGGGATACATTTCTTAATAAGAAAAAACGTGGACGTATTATTTTATCAAATACGGATGATTATATTTAAGCAATACCAAAAAATTCTTTTATACTGATGTCCTAAAACTCATTCTAACTGCAAGTACATAAGTGTAAGACAAAAACTTATGTGAAGGACGGATGAAAAAATGATGATTTCTGGTGCATTAAAAGCAAATAAAATTAAACTTAATAAGGATTTAACTTTAGAAGAATTAAAAAAACACAAAAGGAAGAAAGTGTTTTTCATTAAAAATGGCAATTTTCTATTTCCAATATTTATAGGCGGAACCTTTGTCGCACTGTCAGGATCAGAATTATATGTCGGTGAAACTAACCCTGTGCTTGATGAAGTAAGTATAACCAAGCTTATAAAATTACTCGGTAAAGACGGATGGTATTGCGTGATTCTACAATAAACAAATAATACCTTGAAAAAAAACTAATAAAGCTTGTATAATAAAAGTCGGAAACATTGTTTCGGAAACGTCAGACACTTTTATTTAGTATTTACGCATGGTATACGGTAAAAGCATGGAAATTGCCGTTATAATAGCTTTTATAAACAGTCCAAGCCTACTTGTTAAGGAAACTGTGAAAAACAGTACCTCCTAAGCTGTAGGTCGTAGGTTCGACTCCTATCTGGGACGCTAATTAAAAAACCCTGTTACAATGCGGTTCTCCCGCGTAGTAACAGGGTTTTTTTCTTCGTATAAGTACAAGTGACTTATGGGATTAGTCAAAGTAACCACAAATTCATCAATCCCTATAGAAATAAAAAAATCCGAGTCCTGTAAAACACAGAACTCAGATTTTTATCATATTTAGACTTCAAACAAATTCCAATTAGCTAAACTTACTTTTCGATTAAGCCTATCTCGTTGATTTTTTCTTCAAAAACAGGTCCGAAACTTTCAGAATAAGTATTCGTTAAATGTCTATTGTCACGGTAAATTATAACATTACCAATAATGGGCTGGAATTTACCGTTTACCTTGAAGTAATCTGTTAAGTCAATTTTATGCAAGGATTTATTCTCTTTTTCAAATTGTCTCCAAAAGCTTTCGTCTTTCTGATTATCTACTGAATTCATTTTTTTTGTAGTTTCTTCTAGTCCATCTGTTTCTAATGATTCCAGTACGTTAAAACTATATCTTGGATCATCACGTATCGCTAACACTTCAATACCATATTCATCTTTAACAAACTGCAGCTGATCGACCATTTGTTGTTGTATTTTATTATTAGGCGAATCAGAAGCTGTGGCGTGAGAAATGACAAGATCTACATCTGCATCCTTTAGATAATCGAGAACATTATTGACCCAGATACCTTTCAAATCATCATCCGCATAACCTGTTGAAAAACGTGTACCTGAACGAGTCATATTCAATACACGATAATTATCATCTTTTGTTGCTTCTAAAATGGCACCTAACCAATGCTCTGAATGGGAACTGCCGATCAAGGCAATTGTAGCATCGTAATTTTCAGTTTCGCCATATTCCCCAATTTTCAAGTCACTTTCCTTTAACCCTTGGTTACTGCCGTCCAAATGCGCTTTTGGTAAATCATCAAAGACTTCAGAATATGACGGGATTGGTTCTTGATCAGGTATATCATCAGGATTTTTTACAGCTAACGCTCCTGGATAATTTTTATCGTTTATATTATTTTCCAGCTTATTTTTATCTATATATACTCCAATTAAAAGAGATGCAATCAAGAGTACATTCACACTGCCCATTATCCCGAGTCTCTTGAATGAGTATTTATTATCCTTTGAGCTTCGGATTGGTTCTTCTATATATCGAGTCATTAAAAACGACAGGGCTATAGATGAAATGATAATAAGAGTTCCAACGATGAATCCTGGAGTTTCCTGGACATTATAACGATAGAACTCCAATAATACCCAATGCCATAAATAGATTCCAAAAGCAATTCCACCTAGCTTCACCATTACAGGTGAACCTAAAAAGCGTTTGACACCATATTTCGTATCGCATGTACCAGACAAAACAATGAATAATGCACAGGTCATTGGCCATAAGGCAATATACCCCGGAAACATTTCAGATACATTGAAGACTATTCCAGTTAAAATTAAACCGATTAATCCGAGCCAACCTATCACGGTAGCAATATATTTATTAACCTTGATTGATGATAAATTGATACAGAGCAAACTGCCTAAAGCAAATTCCCAAACGCGTGTCATCGTAATGAAATAAGCCCATGGCTGATTGACTGAGGTTAAATATATTGAGTATATAAAAGAAGAAACAAATAATATTCCTAAAATAGTATTGATTAATGTCTTAACTTTAGTTAGTTTATATTTTTTTATTAAGAATAAAATTAAAGTGAATATTAAAAACCAGATTAAATAAAATTGTCCTTGTATAGACAAAGCCCAAAAGTGTTCAACCGGTGTTTTCATTTGGCTGGAATCTAAATAATCCGTGCTCGAAATAGCCAGTTGCCAGTTTTGGTAGAAAAACATTGAAGCAAATACTTCATGTATAGTTTTATCCAAAATTGATTTTGGTAATAAAAACCAACTTAAACCCAGAACAATTGCAAGAATAAAAAATACAGAGGGAAGTAACCTTTTCATTAACTTCGTGACATATGGCCTAAAACGATATTCCCCTGTTCGTTTAATTGTGGAAACAATTGAAGTGGTAATAAGAAAACCTGAAATTACAAAGAAAACATCAACCCCGCCGGAAACACGATTTAACCATATATGATATACCGCTACCAGCAGTGCCGCAACAACACGTAGCCCTTCGATCTCGGGTCTGAATTTACTCTCAATATTAATTAATGGCTGATTCATTTGATTCTATCTCCTACTTTTTCGTCATGCATACAATTTAAAATTATATCACTTTACAATAATGCTTTGTCAATATAGTAGAAAAGGTTCTTTAATTTTCACGAGTCCGGAGCTTTTCCCAACTTATCAACCAGGCCCCCTTACAGAAAATGTACGTTGCCTGGGTACGAAGCCCACCCGCTATTAAATTCATTGAAATAGAACGTTTCTTTATAAAAAAAGTCAGTCCACTAGGGACAACGAAAACGTGGGCATGCTCCAACTGATCGAGATTGTTAAACTGTCAAACATAAGAACATCCCCGCACAAAAATAATCTTTGCAATTCAAACTGTTTGATAGTAAAAGGAAGTTTGTTTTATTACATGAATCTCTGGATAAAACCATGCTTTTTTTAAAATATATGTTTTAACCTGTCCCAGCCGGGTATACAAATACTGTAAGACATTCTCACCAAAGGAGATGATGTGCATGATGAGTACAATCAGAAGCCAATGGAACAAAGAGAATGACGCAGCGGTGTTTAGTCCCGGTGATCAGCGTTAGAGTCAATTGAAGCGTTAGATGATAATCAAGTATGGGAATTACTAGTCTTCTCATCCAAAGGAGGAGGATACGATCATGAGTATTTACAGCCTATGGAATCCAGAGAATG
Organism: Peribacillus simplex; assembly: GCF_900156045.1. Classification (GTDB taxonomy): domain Bacteria; phylum Bacillota; class Bacilli; order Bacillales; family DSM-1321; genus Peribacillus; species Peribacillus simplex_D. The sequence continues at coordinate 491,836 of NZ_FTMX01000003.1, forward strand.
ATGAAGCAATTTTCAGTCCGGGTGATCAGAAGCCATTCAGTACGCTCACACGAGTAGATTCGAATAAACACACACACACTGACAAAGCACTTGAATATGAATTACATGGCACCGTACTGAATGAAGTTTAACAGAAGCAGATATATGGAAAGGGATGGAGCACTCGCTCCATCCCTTTCTGCCGTCATTTTCATTTATATGAATTTCGCCATTTCAAATAACCCCATAAAAAAAGAGCCCTTTCACCATGGAGCTAAAGGTGAAGGGCTCTTTTCTTTTATTTATCGAATTTCAGTTTTGCCAAGGCATCCGCCAAGGCAGTATTGATTGGCTCTTCTTTATTTTGCTTTTTCATATAATTGGAGACTTCATTTTTGGATACTTTTTGATTTTTATTTTGCCCCCTTCGTTTATTGTAAGAAGAAAGTTTTTCGTGAAAACCGCATTTACAGGTGAATGTCTGTGCTTCTCCTTGACCGCGCATTTCCATCTTTTTATGACATTGTGGGCATCTTGCATTTGTTACACGTGAAACACTTTTTTTGTGGCCACATTCACGATCTTGGCAGACAAGCATTTTTCCCTTTTTACTATTCACTTCAAGCATCAGCTTGCCGCAATCAGGACATTTCGTTCCTGACACGTTATCATGCTTGAATTTTTGGTCACTATTTTTGATTTCATGGACGATATTTTTGGCATAGGCGCGCATATCACCGATGAAAGCCTGTTTTGGCAGCTTTCCTTTTGCGATCGCGGTTAGCTTTTGCTCCCATTGAGCTGTCAAAGCTGGAGATCGCAAGTCTTCAGGTGCCAATTGAAGAAGTTGTTTTCCTTTCGAGGTAACATGAAGGCCCTTTCCCCTCTTCTCAATCAGGAAGCTATTGAACAGCTTTTCTATAACGTCAGCACGCGTTGCAACAGTACCGATCCCGCCAGTTTCACCCAAGGTCTTGATGAGCTCTTTGCTTTCTCCTGCCATGAAACGAGCGGGATTCTCCATTGCCGAAAGAAGCGAACCTTCATTGAATGGTTCCGGCGGTTTCGTTTCACCCTCTGTTTGTTTCACGGTCGAAATGGTTAAACTGTCACCCTTTTGAACGTTCGGAAGCAGTTGCTCAGCAAGGCCATCTTTAGCTTCTTCCTCATCGAATTGGTGATCATAAACTTCCTTCCAACCTGACTTCAGGATGACCTTCCCTTTTGCCATGAACGTCTCCTGCCCCATTTTTGCGGTGATGGTCGTTTGTTCATATTCAAAAGGCGGCATCAATACAGCAAGGAACCTTTTCACGACCAAATCATAGATTTTCGATTCTTTGTCGCTCAGTTTTCCCGGCAGCGGTGTCTGCTCAGTGGGGATGATTGCATGGTGATCGGAAACCTTGCTATCATCCACGAACGATTTATTGACCTTAATCGGGCTGCGCAGGATCCTCGATGCATACTGGGCATATGGCTTAATGCTCACAGCCTGTAATCTTTCTTTTAGCGTATCAACCAAATCCGTTGATAAAAAGCGTGAATCCGTCCTTGGATAAGTCAAGACTTTATGGCTTTCATATAAGCGCTGCATGATTGATAACGTCTCTTTCGCCGAATAGCCGAATTTCTTATTTGCGTCCCGTTGAAGTTCTGTTAAATCATATAAAGAAGGGGCAAAACTTTTCTTATGGGACTTGTTAACATCAACCACTTCTGCACTTTTCCCCTTAACGGCTGCAAGAACCTGTTCTGCCTTGTTTTTATCGAATGTGCGGATATCCTTTGATTGGGCATCTAGCCATATCAGGCGCAAATTAGGTTCCGCCATTGCCGAAACGCCATAATATTTCCTAGGCTGGAATTGTTTTATTTCTTCTTCTTTTTTTGCGATCATCGCAAGTGTCGGCGTTTGGACCCTTCCGCAGGATAACTGGGCATTGTGCTTGGTCGTCAGGGCACGTGTCGCGTTCATCCCAACGATCCAGTCCGCTTCCGCCCTTGCTACAGCAGAGGCAAATAGGTTTTCATACTCCTTGCCATCCTTCAGGTTTTTAAATCCATCTTTGATCGCTTTATCCGTTACAGAGGAAATCCAAAGCCGTTTGACCGGCTTCTTCACATTCGCTTTTTCGAGAATCCAGCGCGCAACAAGTTCCCCTTCACGGCCTGCATCCGTTGCAATGATGACATCCTTGACATCATGGCGGTTCAATTGTGTTTTAACCGATTGAAATTGTTTGCCTGATTGCTTGATGACAACCAACTTCAATGTAGGCGGCAACATGGGCAGGTCCTCAAGGCGCCATATTTTGTATTTTTCATCATAAGATTCCGGATCTGCATGGGTCACCAAATGACCTAGTGCCCAAGTGACGATATACTGTTCGCCTTCAAAAAAGCCATTGCCCTTCTTCCCGCAATTCAGCACTTTAGCTATATCTCTTCCGACAGAAGGTTTCTCGGCCAGTACGACTGTTTTACTCATAATAACATCCTTTCGCTTTTAAACTGGTTCCTCTATTATCTCATATAATTTATGACAGGGCGATAATGCATAGCATGGCATTGGATCGATTGGGCTCCCCGCACCCACATATATGTAAATTAATAGATTAGATAGCAATCCCGTGCAGATTTTAGTATGATGAAACGTAGGGATTTTTTCAAATTAATTGGGAGGTTCAATATAAAATGAGCTTACTTTCTATAGATAAATTAGCACACAGCTTTGGCGACCGTACTTTATTCAAGGATGTATCCTTCCGCCTGATGGCCGGTGAACATGTAGGCCTGGTAGGGGCGAATGGTGTCGGGAAGTCAACGATGATGAATATCATTACTGGACAACTCATCCATGATGATGGCCGGGTGGAATGGACACCTGGTGTCGAATATGGCTATCTTGATCAACATACGATACTTTCTAAAGGTAAATCGATTCGCGACGTCTTAAGGGATGCATACTTGCCTTTATTCGAGCAGGAAAAAGCACTGAATGAAGTTACAGAAAAAATGGGTACGGCCACTCCGGAAGAACTTGAAGAACTCTTGGAACAAATGGGTGAAATCCAGGACAAGCTGGAAGCCGGCGGTTTTTACAATCTCGATATTAAAATTGAAGAAGCGGCACGCGGTTTAGGTTTGGATGCGATCGGGTTGGACCGTGATGTCTCTGCCCTAAGCGGCGGACAACGGACAAAGGTTTTATTGGCGAAGTTACTATTGGAACAACCGCAAGTCCTGCTGCTCGACGAGCCAACCAACTACTTGGATGTGGAGCATATCCGCTGGCTGAGCAGCTACTTAAAGGAATATCCACATGCATTTCTATTGATTTCGCATGATACCGAGTTCATGAACGGCGTCGTTGACGTCATCTTCCATCTTGAATTTTCTAAACTGACCCGTTACACGGCAACTTATGAAAAATTCCTTGAGCTGGCTGAATTGAATAAAAACCAACATATTAACGCATATGAAAAACAGCGTGAATTCATTAAAAAGCAGGAAGATTTCATTGCAAAAAATAAAGCCCGCTATTCAACGACCGGCCGGGCAAAGAGCCGTCAAAAGCAATTGAATCGCATGGAACGTATCGATCGTCCAGAAACTGCAATGAAACCTACTTTCGACTTTAAAGAATCACGTGCGAGCAGCCGTTATGTCTTTGAAGGTGAAGATCTGGAAATCGGATATGACCGCCCATTGCTTCCGAAGCTATCCATGACCATCGAACGAGGAGAAAAAATTGCCGTGGTCGGCTGTAACGGAGTTGGTAAATCCACTCTTTTAAAAACGATTTTGGGTAAAATCGACCCTCTAGGCGGTAAAAGATCACTTGGGGACTTCCTTTTTTCTTCTTATTTTGAACAGGAAGTGAAAGCAGGCGATACGACGCCGATCGATGAAGTATGGAATGCATTCCCGCATCTGGACCAACCACAGGTACGTGCGATCCTTGCCCGTGTCGGATTGAAAAACGAGCACATTTCACGTCCGATGAGCCATTTAAGCGGTGGGGAACAAGCAAAAGTGCGCCTTTGTAAACTCATGCTTACCGAAAGCAATTGGCTGTTATTCGATGAACCGACCAACCATTTGGATGTAGTTGCAAAAGAAGAACTGAAACGTGCAATGAAAGAGTATAAAGGAACGATTGTCCTCGTATGCCATGAACCTGATTTCTATGAAGATTGGGTAACCAAGGTATGGGATGTAGAGGAATGGTCGAACAATAATTAACTTGGTCTATTTAGAGGGTGCCCGCTTGAGACGGGGCACCTTCTTTTTATGTCAAAAAAGACTGAAATGGTTATAAAATCCCCCATTCAGTCAGCAACACTTTTTTTTATTTTATTTGTTCAAGTTTTATTTCGCCAATTCGGATCCTAGAAACTTCGCTAATTCAAGCATGCCATATTGGCCTGCTGCTTCCTCAGCGTCACTGTTATAATTCGTATTGGTATTGATGTCATACGTGTAGATTTCACCATCGCTGTTACGAATGAATTCAATTCCTGCAATCGAAATTTCATTCGCTTTTAAAAACGCTTCATATTTTTCAATAATCGGATCATGAAAATCTTGCACAATTTGAAATTTTGGTTTTTCTTCTACCTCTTCACCGATCGGGCAGAATAAGTCACCAATTTGGCATGCATCTGCCGGACAAAGCTCGAAGCCTTCGGATGTATCAACCTCTACCGCATAAATAAACTTGCCACCCACGAATTCACAACGGGTGATGAATGGCTCCGGCGCTTTTATGTATTCCTGAATTAATGTAATCCCATCAACTGGTTCATCGAATTCTGGACCTTCCACATAATGTTTCAATGCTTCTACTGAGTGAAATAATTGAACACCGAGTCCTTTACCTGCACGGTTATGTTTCGTGATAAACGAAGCGACATTTAATTTCTCTGCTGCCTTCATGATATTTTCCTTACCTACAGCTGCGATCGTTTTCGGAGTCTTAATTCCAGCCTTTGTCAGTGCCGTATATTGATTGACTTTGCTGACCTCCAAACGAAGCGCTCGTGACCCATTGAAGACTGTACGATTATGCTGTTCAAGCCACGCTAGCACAGATTCTGTCATTTCAGGCGCAAATCGGTGCCCACGAGTATGTGAGCTTGCACTCATACGGCTATAAAAAACGCCCTCTGGCGGTTCCTCTGTTAAATCCACCACACCCTGATCAAGATGCCATTCTTCATAGGGAAGTTCTAACTCATTCATTCTTTTGGTTAAATGGGCAGTCCATTCCTCATTTTCATGAATGATATAAATTTTACTCATAAAAGATTCCTCCTGATTGTTTAAAATTTTATGTTTTTATCTGAGGCTTGGAGACATCCTTTTTATACGCATAACACTTTTAACTGCATCCCTACACTCGTTCAGCCACCAAGGTAAATGTTTTCGGAAGCCCAATATCATGGATTTTATGATTCGGTTCTTCCTCGAGCACTTTAATAACAAGCCCTGATTGACCTATTGACGTTACCAGTTCCCCGATTGTCCATTTACGCTGTACAACTCTTGAAAGGCTCCCTTTTTCCTCGTCGGGCATATGCTTCGAAAAAGCGACCTCATTGTTTTCGATTGCCGGAGCGAAATAGTTGCCTGTTATTTTATGTTTTTTACCATTTGAAGTAATGAGCTTTGTTGAAATTGGGTGAAATTCATGCAGAACGAACCGGCCTCCAGGTTTCAGCATCTTTTTAATTTTTTCAAATAAAGGCTGCAGATCTATTAAGTAGTGAAGTACACCGAGCTCCATTAAAACCAAATCCTGATTCCCTGAGTCATGCTCGGATGATAGTGAAAGGACATCCGAAACGATATACTCGATGGAGACATTGGCCCCACTGGCCAGCTCATTTGCAAACATTGCATTTTCCTGGGAAAAGTCAACTACTTTCACTTCAGCTCCCAATATGGCAAGGGCAACTGCTTTAACACCGTTCGATCCCATCAAATGAGTGATTTTTTTACCGGATGTTTCTCCCATATATTTATAAAAAGGGTGCAGTCTCCATTTTGGATTTTGCTTGATTTTGGATGCCAATTCCACGGGATCTCCATATCGATTGACCAGCGCTAAATAATTATTCTGGTTCCACGCCTGTTCATTTTCCGCTGTGAACCCCTTCTGCTCGGCAGATAAGTAAGCATGGATCTCGGAACTGCAATTTCTCATTTCTTCGTCGTATAGATAACTGTATAACGACCTGCACCAAACCTCCATATTCCCCATCTTAATGGACAAACGATAAGGGTCCGTTTTAATGGTCGTGTTAAACCGGCAGCGCACAGTGGCAGAAACCCCCTCGACATCCATTAGAAAGGAGGCAGTCTCAGGACTTCTTTCAGGCTTTGTTGGTGCGTATTCGGAAAAAAGATCTAAAGCCTCATTAAAGACATCCCATTGTACATCAATATCGATGTTCTTATACTCACCGATATCCACTCCTTGCACGAACAGAGCGGATCGACCTGTAAATTGGTATGGGATGTTAGCTTGATCCAACATGTTCGCCATTAATGTGATTAAATGATAATAACTTGCCTTCATATGAACCTCCTAAACATCAAAAGAACATGATAATTATTCTTCTATAGCAAATTTCAAACCGGTACTCGTAATGGCAATCAGTTCTTCATCATGGCGGTCTATGCCATAAACGAGTAATGTAACAAGCATATATATTGCTCTGAACCGGGCTAAACTCTCTGTTTCCTTTTCGATTTCACCATAGATATCAAAAAAAGCCCTGCGCTCCTCTTTGGGGAAATAACTGTATAAAAAGGAGAAATCAATGGCTGGATTCCCGACATGAACATCTCCCCAATCAATGATACCCGCGAGAACGCCTTCGTCATCAAGTAAAACATTCCGGATATGAATGTCTCCGTGAACAAGTGAAATCGGGTGCTGAACATCCAATTCACCTATGGTTTCAACAAAATACTTAACCGCATGCGCCTGGTCAAAGAATCCTAGTTTTAATAGATTCGAGACATTTTCCATTAGCGATTTCTTACGATAGGATATATCAAGCCTCATCATCCCATCAGGCTGCACACCTAAACGCATAGCCCTTTCCACTGGGAAACCGTGGAGAGCTTTCAAAAAATGGGCAAACCTTTTTGCCGATTCGGCCTTATTTGCCACCGATCCTTCTACAGGCAAGTGTCCCTTTACCATTTTATAACCGGTAAAAGGATACGGATACAGTGTACTTGGTTTCCCAAAAAAGATCGGTTCAGGGATAGCAAGCGGAAAAGTGCCTGCAATGGAAGGCAAAAGCTGACTTTCCACTTGAATCAACTTAACCGCAATAGGGCGGCGGGGGAAACGGAATACAAATTGCCCATTGATTTGTATGACCGTGTTATCGAAACCCTCCCCAAGTTGCTTGATCTCTTTCAACTCAATTTCCGGAAACTGCAGCATGATCAATTTCCCCGCTAGCTCCAGCGAAACCGGATATTCTGCCAACCAAGGCTTTTCCACTCCCGTCTCCCCCTTTTACCGGTTTCTCCCTCTATTGGGTCTGCTGCCAGATCCACCTCTAAGATTACTTGGTCCTTGTATAATGTTTGCTCTACGGCTGTCTCTTTGATCTCCTCGTGGATTGTCACGCTTTGGTCCACGGCTGTCTTCCGACCGGCCACCCCGCGGATTCTCCCGCTTTGGTCCGCGGCTGTTTTCCATCCGGCCTCCATGTGAATCCTCACGTCTAGGTCCGCGGCCGTTTTCCACCCGGCCTCCCCGTGAATCCTCACGTCTAGGTCCGCGGCTGTTTTCCACCCGGCCTCCCCGTGAATCCTCACGTCTAGGTCCGCGGCTGTTTTCCATCCGGCCTCCTCGTGAATCCTCACGTCTAGGTCCGCGGCTGTTTTCCATCCGGCCTCCCCGTGGTTTCTCCCTCTCGGATTCACGATTGTCCGCTTGATTTACAGAACGGTGACTGCCTCGATTCGGTCCTCTCGTATCTATCCGTTCCCGGTGTTTCCTTCCCCCTCCCGAACGCGGTCGGCGGGTACCCTCACCAGAAGAGTCTTCATGGCGTTTCCTTTTTTGCCTCACCTCATCGGGTTGGAACATTTTCACTCCTTCAATCGTCCTTCTTTCGATTTTCATGGAGATCCCTTTTTCAATCTCGCTTAAAAGCTGTAAATCCTTCGTTGCTATGAAAGTTACTGCCAAGCCATTCTCACCCGCTCGGCCCGTCCGGCCAATTCGGTGGATGTAACTTTCTGCATCCTCGGGAACATCATAATTAAACACATGTGTCACGCCTTCTACATCGAGTCCTCGTGCAGCAACGTCCGTCGCCACTAAATATTGAAGCTTTGCGTCTCTGAAGTTTTTCATGACACGTTCCCGTTTTGCCTGTGAAAGGTCACCATGAAGCTCTTCAGAATTGAATCCAGCTGCCTTCAGGGCATCATTCAAAACCGAAACGCGACGTTTTGTACGGCAAAATATGATCGCAAGGTATGGTTGTTCTTCTTTGATCATGTTGATTAATGAAGACTGTTTGGCACGATCGGTGGTCTCGATGACTAGCTGCCTGATTTTCTCTACCGTTACTTGCTCGGCCTTCACCGCTGCAGTTAATGGTTTAGTCATATAGCGTTTAGCCAATTGATGCACCTGTTCAGGCATCGTCGCTGAAAAGAGCAACGTTTGGCGCTCCTCTGGAAGCTGCCCCATGATTTCTTCCACCTCTGGTAAAAATCCAATATGTAGCATTTGATCGGCTTCGTCCAGCACGAGTGTTCCAGTTTGTGATAAATCGATGGTTCCTCTTCGTAAATGATCTAATAGCCTGCCTGGCGTGGCGACCACCACGGAGATGTTTCTTGTCAGTTTTTTCATTTGCTGCTCGACATCCTGTCCGCCATAAACTGCAAGCACTTGAAGTCCTTCCATTTCATTAGCGAATTTCTTCAATTCAGCAGTGATTTGCAAAGCCAATTCCCTGGTTGGCGTAACGATCAGGGATTGTATGTGGGATGCGGCGGGCTCTACTTTTTCCAGGATTGGCAGCAAAAATGCCAAAGTCTTCCCCGTCCCCGTTTGAGCCTTCGCGATGACATCCCTTCCAGCAAGGATATCTGGTATCGATTTCTCCTGGATAGGGGTAGGGGCGGATATTCCTATTTGCTTTAATATCATGTTAATCGCCGGGCTGACGCCAAGGTCGATGAATTCTGTCATGTATGGGCCTACTTTCTGAATTTCTTCAATTAATTGACTGATAAATCCACTGAAATGGTAACAGCTTCCTTCACTTAATGTCTTATTCCATAGTCTAAGCTAATTGTTAGTATATCATTATCTATTTTCGAGAAAACCTGTACCTTAAAATTTTTCATCCTATTGTACTTTAGTTGTTTTTCTAATATAATTTATAAGATTATCCAATCGAGCTACTTACTTTAAATTAAAGGGTAAGCATCTCATCCTTGTAGTTTTTTGCAAGGATTTTTTGTATATAAAAAAGGAGTGACCGCATGTTTAAATTAAAAGAACGGAATTCAAATATTAAGACGGAAGTACTTGCGGGGCTTACAACCTTTTTAACTTTGGCTTATATCATCGTTGTAAACCCAATGATCCTTTCTGATGCCGGTGTTCCATTCGACCAGGCATTCACGGCAACCATAATTGCAATAATAATCGGTACCCTAAGCATGGCCCTATTAGCCAATTACCCTATTGTCATAGCACCGGCAATGGGATTGAATGCTTATTTTGCATACTCGGTATTGGGAACCCATAATATTTCATACACAGTTGCCTTCTCTGCAGTCTTTGTTACCGGTATCATCTTTATCCTTTTATCCCTGACCTCCTTCCGCTCAAAATTGATCGAGGCCATCCCAAATAACTTGAAGCATGCAATCAGTGCCGGAATCGGACTTTTCATCACCTTCATCGGACTTCGCTTGTCAGGTGTCGTAACACAGCATGAATCCAACCTGGTTACCCTTGGAAGCTTCAGGGATCCTAGTGTGGCGCTTACATTGATTGGTTTGGTCATAACGATCGTGCTGATCGTCCGCAATGTGCAGGGAGCGATATTCATCGGAATGATCGTGACTGCCATAATCGCTTTCTTTACAGGCCAATTGGAAATTAACGGTCTAGTTTCAACCCCTACATTACCTGAAGGGATTATAGTCGCCAATCCAATCACATCTATCTCCGATGTCATTAACTACGGCCTTTATGGCGTCGTCTTCTCCATTTTGCTTGTAATGCTTTTCGATACGACCGGTGCTTTATTAGGCATAGTCCGTCAAGCTGGATTGCTGAAGGATAATAAGCTTGAAAAATCCGGCAGTGCCTTCTTTGCAGATTCCATCGGCACTACTGTTGGTGCCATGTTCGGTACAAGCCCGACCGCTGCCTCAGTTGAATCATCAGCTGGCGTAGGAGCGGGTGGCAAGACCGGTTTAACCGCGTTGGTTGTGGCCATCCTTTTCTTGATGACCGCCTTCTTCAGCCCACTGATAGGAGCTGTCTCAAATGTAGCGGCAATTACGGCACCTAGCTTGATCATCGTCGGAAGCATGATGATTAAAAGCATTAATGAAATTGACTGGACACATTTTGATGAATCATTCCCAGCCTTTTTGGTCATTGTCGCCATGCCTTTAACATCAAGCATCGCCAACGGGATAGCACTCGGATTCATCTCCTATCCCATTTTAAAAATGGCAAGGGGCAAATTCCGGGAAGTGCATCCGTTCGTGTACATGTTTGCCGTTTTATTCCTTTACCAACTGATTTTCCTGGCTTGATCATTTTAAGAGGGATCCATTGTGGTTCCTCTTTTTTTATAACCCCTGCAAATAAAAAGGAGGATACCCGACTTATCGTCGGATATCCTCCTACATGTTCACTGGTTCATTTGATCAAGGAAATCACCCAGGAGATCGTCAAGATTTTCCTCTTCCGGTTCCGATTCTTCCTCTTGTTGTGCGGGTTGATCCAAATTCCAATCAAAGTCATCCAGATCTTTCTTAGGTAAGTCTTCTTTGACCTTCTCCACTACCTTTTCTTCAAGCTCAGCCTGCATATATTCCTCATTCGATCCATTACTGTTCAAAGAGGCAAGCAAGGCGGTAGCGCGTAAAGGATCGGATAAAAGGTTGTACATAATCGTTCCAAGCATAGCTTCTGAGTGGGAATGCTTGAGCCAATCACGCTGAGATTTGCTTAGCTTGTTCGGCATGGGCAGGGAAATCATTTCCCGATCCTGATGGGTGGATTGCCCGACTCCATCGAGAACATACTCGGCAATTTTACTGGAAAAATTCCTTCTTTCCGTTTCCTTCAATTTCTGCAGCTGTCTTAACGTATAGTCTGATACATCCGAAGGGATACGAAAAGTGATGGCTTGCCCTCTTTTAATTTCAGAAGAAGCTGTTTTTTTCATTCTCTCACCTATTTAATGGAACCCGTTCTTTGTTCTTTCTTCTTTTGTTGGGACTGATTCTGTTCCTTTGCATTCCGGCGATTAAAATCCGAAATCAATTTATAATAGGCGTTTGCCATCATCCAAACGCTTTCCCGTTCATCTTCGAAAAAGTCTATATTGTAGCCATCGAAATTTTGATTCAATGTTTTCAAGTAATCTTTCAGGACAATCGATCCCCCGCCTACAAAATAGCAGATTTCCGTTTGTGAATTTTTTTGCCATACGTTGCGCAGGTGGCGATATTGCTTTTTGGCCAGTTCTCCCAAAATACGGTCAACGATATCATGGACGCTTGTCCGGCTCCCGCGAACCATAATATGATTGCGATCATTTTTCTTCGTGATGATTTCTACGACATCGCGCCTGCTATCCAACTCGACACCATGTTTCTTCCTGATTTCCTCACGAATTGATTCAAGTGCTTCAGCTACTCCCAAATTGAATCCTTGTGCCTTGTCATCGTCAACTTTACGATTTTTAATGACCGCGATATCTGTCGATAGGCCACCGATATCCTGGATGAGTATTCTTCTATCTATTAATTCACGGTTAATGATATTCAAATCTTTATCCATGACCAAATTTATGTATGCAGCGAAGCCCTCTGGATAGACTTTCACTTCATCGAATTTGATATTAACCTTTATGCCTTGATATTTAGGAGTAATTAAAAATTCCACCTGATGGACGGAACCAAGTAATTTCGAGCGGTAACCGACGTCTTTCCCTTCTTTAACCTCCCGAAGTGGCAACCCTGTTCCAAGCGTGTAGTTGGCTTCCACAACGTTATTCACTTTTTTGAATGTATCATTGTTCCCCTGCTTGGCAGCGTCCAATGCAAGTGCCGCAAAAAGCATGACTAATGTTTGATCTTCTTCCGATTTACTGCTTCCTAAATCAAGTTCTGCCGGATTATCACTTTTTGTTGCCAAGTTTCCAACGCGATAAATCGCATTATTGTCTTGAAGGGCTGGTGAATGAACCCTAATATGGATTCCTTCTAATGGATTTTTTTCATTAAGTTCCTCAATCCCGATGACCGGACGATCCTCTATATCTTTTGCAATGACGTTCGGTATATAAAGTTCAGACTCTAGCTTTCCAAAAATAGCTTTGATAGCATCATTTCCTACGTCTACTGCCGCGATTCTAGAACTCATTTAAAAACATCCCCTTTTTAATTGAAAAAATTTTAAGTGAAGCATTCCCTTTAAGGATAGGAAAAGTATCCATGATAGTCAATGCATCATTAGTTGTAGCTATATTTGTCGAATTGTTTTCAAATTGTTTACAATAGGAACATTTATGTATACACCCTTATATATAGACAGGTATACATATTTGTAAACATGTATACCTATTTGCATACATTACATCTATTTTAGTTTACATGTATACGTAATTGCAAACAAACCAAATACTGTATCTTTTTACTCTTTCTTCTTACAAAAATAAGCGTGTAAATAGCGGATTAGGATATTGTAATAAATGTAAAATCCACTAATGAACTGTATGGAGATACTCAAATGACTGAGAACAAACAGAAACTTCCCACTCGGGAACCCTATTGGCTTGGCGCAGTGCATTAAATTCCCCTTCGTTTTTTAAAACCACTGACATCCTAATTGTAGGCAGCGGAATTACAGGGATTACTCCGCTAAACAAGGTATTAAAGTTTCACTGATAGAGGCTCGTGAAATCCTTAATGGAACAACGGTACACAGCATGGCCTGATTTACGAATTGTTTGTTCACTAAAACATGATGAAGAGAAAGCCAATCTATATTATGTAATGAACAAGCTAATCAAAGGCTTGGTAGAAGAACATTCTATCGAATGTAATTTGACACCACAGTAGATACCTAAATTCACGCGAACACTGATAAATATAGGCTCCTTTCGTAAAGATTGTTATTTTTAAAACGAAACTATTTAAGTTAAGGTTGATTGGAGCGCAAGTGCGAGACTCCTGCGGGAGCAGCGGGACAGGTGAGACCCCACAGGCGTTTACGCCGAGGAGGCTCACCGCCCGCCCCGCGGAAAGCGAGCATCTGGAGGGGAAATCAGCCACACCGCTTTACTTGGTAAATAGCAACAAAGTATGCGAAAACAGCCTAAATATAAAAGGAAAATTAAAAAACAAAAAAACTATCGAAACTGGCCATCACAGGGATTATGCAAAAGAGACCCCTTTCTCCTTTCCTTGTAAATCTTCCATGATCCATGCGCAGTTTCACGCCTTTAAAATATTTAACGGCCCTCCTCTCCACGATTCTGGAGGCTGAAAATTTTTTCATGATAGTCAATCCTTCATATATTGCAACTATATTTGTCGAATTGTTTTCAAATTGTTTACAATAGAAACAAATATGTATACACCTTAATACATAGCCATGTGTACGTGTTTGTAAACATGTACACTTATTTGTATACATTACATCTATTTTTGTTTACATGTATACATTTTTGCAAACAAACCAAATAATGTATTTCCCCACTCTTTCTTCTTACAAAAATAAGCGTAAAAATAGCGAATTTGGGTATGGTAATAAATGGACAATTCACTAATGAACTGTATGGAGGTATTTAAATGACTGAAAAAAATACAGACCTTCCCCGATTTCCGGAACCCTATTGGCGCAGTGAGTTAACTTTCCCATCTTTTTCTAAACTAGAAACAGATATAAACTCTGATGTCTTAATAGTAGGCGGCGGAATTACTGGAATCACTTCTGCTTATCTACTAGCTAAACAAGGTGTTAAAGTCACTCTGATTGATGCAGGCGAAATCCTAACTGGAACGACAGGCCACACTACAGCAAAAATCACGGCCCAACATGGCTTGATTTATGACCAATTGATCACTGACCATGGCGAAGAGGCGGCCAAACTTTATTATGAAGCCAACGCAGATGGAATGAAGCTAATCAAAGACTTGGTAGAGGAACATTCCATTGAATGTAATTTGACTGCACAGGATGCCTATGTCTACGCAAATACAGAAGAATATAAAATCAAAATTCAAAATGAACTGAAAGCCTATCAAAAACTCGGCATTCGGGGGGATTATGCAGAGAGTATCCCTTTCTCCATCCCCTCTAAAGCTGCTGTGATCATGAAAGATCAAGCACAGTTTCACCCGTTAAAATACTTAACTGCCCTCATTTCGACAATTCTCGAAAGTGGAGGCAAAATTTATGAACGGACAACGGCAATGAAAATTGAAGACGGCGATCCACCTACCGTTCTGACTGATACTGGACATACAATCAAAAGCAATCAGGTAATCGTTGCCTCCCACTTCCCTTTTAATGATGAAAAGGGCTTATACTTTGCCCGTGTCCATGTAGATAGGTCCTATGTACTTGGAATCAGGACTGAACAGGAATATCCCGGTGGGATGTATTACAGCGCAGATAGCCCTACCCGCTCCCTTCGCTATACGGAATTAGACAATGGGGAAAAACTGATACTGGTCAGCGGGGATGGTCATAAAACTGGCCAGGGAGTCTCGATGATCGAGCATTATGAAGCACTGAAGGACTTCAGTTCCCAATATTTCGATGTGAAGGACATTCCC
Source organism: Peribacillus simplex (assembly GCF_900156045.1). Lineage (GTDB taxonomy): Bacteria > Bacillota > Bacilli > Bacillales > DSM-1321 > Peribacillus > Peribacillus simplex_D. The sequence continues at coordinate 506,905 of NZ_FTMX01000003.1, forward strand.
TACCGCTGGTCGGCACAAGATATTGTGACACCGGACAAGATCCCCTTCGTCGGACCAGTGACATCCAATAATCCAAACGTTCTGATAGCTACCGGCTATGCAAAATGGGGAATGACGAATGGGTCGATTGCGGCCAAGATCTTAACTGACCGGGTTTTGCAAAAGGATAACCGGTATGCAGACTTGTATGACCCCGCCCGTTTAAAAGGCATGAAGAATATAGTCCAAGATAATGCTGATGTAGCGAAGCATTTGATCAAAAGCAAATTGGCCGTCATTCATAAAACGCCTGAAGACATAGGAATTGATGAAGGAGCAATCGTGAAGGTGAATGGAGACAAGGCTGGGTGTTACCGTGATCATGATGGCCAGCTTCATATCGTTGATTCCACATGTACGCACATGGGGTGTGAAGTTGCCTGGAATAGCGGTGACCGTACTTGGGATTGCCCATGCCATGGCTCCCGCTACTCCATTGCTGGTGAAGTGTTGAATGGCCCTGCTGTCGAACCATTGAAAAAAATACGCTGATGGTCATCGTGATTTTATCTAATAGTCGACTCGGTCCGCTGTTTTCCTTATACTGAAGTTACTGCATGGTTGTTGAATGGTTGCAAATAACTCTAAAAAGGATTGAATTGAAATGAACGGTAAAAATCGGAAGGACATTACCCCAGGTGCCTCTGTGGACATTGTACTTAAAGCAGATCAACGCAGCGGAAAACTGACAAGCGGCACTGTAAAGGATATTTTGACCAACTCCAGCACTCACCCTCATGGAATTAAAGTAAGATTGACTGATGGCCAGGTTGGCAGGGTTCAAGTCATTCATAAGTAATGCGCACTCGGTCCAGGCCGAGTGTTTTTTTGTGATCATTCGACCGAATTAATGACAATGGGGATATTTCAATCATGTTTCCCGTTCATAATTCGTACAATAGGGTGAGATTATCTCTTTTAAAAAAAGGCTGGTGTCACAAAATGAAAGAATACAATGCCCCCGATGAGGTTCATTACCGCAACGATGAACATACATTGAAAGTTTCCGGCTCAGAGACGCTATCCGCTGCTCCGGATCAAGCCACAATCACCCTAGGAGTCATAACAGAGGATAAGGACCCGCAAAAGGCCCAGCAAGCCAATTCCCAAGCAATCGCAAATGTCATCGCGGCACTTAAATCCGCAGGCATTCCCGAAGAGCAATTGAAAACGAGTGATTACAGAATCGATCCGCAATATGATTATATTGACGGAAAGGAATTGTTCAAGAACTACAAAGTCCAGCACATCATCCAAGCCCAAACGACCGACATCGAGAAAATAGGCAGCATAATCGACACGGCCGTCAGAAGCGGTGCCAATTCAATCACCAGCATCCGCTTCTCTTTATCCAACCCAGATGCATACTATAACCAGGCACTTTCTCTCGCTTTAAAAAATGCATACGAAAAAGCACTCTCCATGGCCCGAACACTAGGAATCTCATTGAACCCAGTCCCTAATAAAGTTGAAGAGCTATCTGAAACGGCAACACCGATGCTTTACCAAACAAGTACCTTTTCAAAAATGGCGACTACCCCGATTCAGCCTGGTGAATTGAACATCACTGCCTCAGTAAGGGTGGAGTACACGTACTAGCACTCACTAAATTCCATCCTAAAAACCCCCCTTGATGAACAATGGGGGGTTTCACTTTAAAAGACTACCGTCTTATTTTCATGAACAAGGACGCGGTCCTCCAAATGCCATTTAACGGCACGTGCCAGCACCCTGCGTTCAGCTGAACGACCGATTTTCTTCATATCCCCAGCAGAATCACGATGGTCCACACGTTCAATATCCTGCTCGATGATTGGACCTTCATCCAAATCATTCGTCACATAATGGGAAGTCGCACCAATCAGCTTAACACCTCTGTCATAAGCTCTTTCATAAGGCCGTGCTCCAATGAATGCAGGTAAAAATGAATGATGTATATTGATGATTTTGTTTGGATGGGCCGCTACGAAGTCCGGCGTCAATATCTGCATATACCTGGCTAAGATAATAAGGTCCACTTTGAATTCTTCCAGAAGTCCAAGCTGTTTTGTCTCCACTTCCCTACGTATATCCTTATTTGCAGGAATGTAATAAAATGGGATGCCCATCGATTCGACAATTTGCCTCGTATCTTCATGATTACTGATGACCAGCGCAATATCAGCTAATAAATCCCCGCTTTGCCACTCCCATAGCAATTCCAGAAGACAATGCGGTTCCTTGGAAACGAAGATTGCCGTCCTCTTCAAATCACTCACATGGTTAAATGTCCATTGCATGGAGAATGCTGTCGAAACTTCCTGGAATGCCAGTTGCATATCCGCTGCCCTATCCTTCAATCCCGGACAATCGAATTCGATCCTGGTGAAAAAGGTACCGCCCTCTGGATTCATCGAATACTGACTCAATTCAACAATATTTGCATCATATTCATTAAGAAAGGCAGTAACTGTCGAAACAATTCCTGGCCGGTCCGGACACTTTATAATCAAACGGCCTCTATCTTGATTCTTTTCGCGAAACTCCTGTAACTGTTCTTGCACAAAGTTGCTAACCATTTTCCCAACTGCCCTTCTTCTATTTTGCTATATTATACTTCAATTCATGGGCAAAATTAAAGTCAGTCCATTCATTGCGGGATTTTGTTGGCAGACAACGCGGTCCTTTCTTGAAATCCTCCCGTTTTATCCCATCCCATTCATCAGTTTTTCTCTTTTGATAAATTCTTAATCTTCATCCTAATTGTGTCGAATTCCTATCTAGAGCTGAATCTAACCTAAATTTCTTCCTCCATTAAAAGATTTATGTCATTTTTTCAGGAAATTACCTGTAATTTGGAAGGAAATGAAGGTAAAGGTCGAGAACCTTTATGAAATGCATAATGAAGGGGATTCTTGACTGAACAGGACGGCATGAACCAGGCCACCTTTTTATTTCAGTTTTATTTTCCCTAGATAATAAGGTTATTCACTGCCTCATAAGGGTATAGACCATTCTATTAGTTTTTTTCAAAGGGGGAAATGAAATTATCATGAAATCATCAGTTACATTCATTGTATCCATTCTGGCTGTTCTCGGTCTTCTGTCCGGCTGTGCTGAAAAGGACCAGCTGGAGGATGGAAGTAAGCTGATCAATAAGGACCAGTTTGTTTTCGCTGCCTCAGGCGAATTCAAGCCATTCAGTTATGTCAATGATGACATGACCGTAACTGGATTCGATATTGAGGTTGGCGATGCAATAGCAAAGGAACTGGACCTGGAGCCAGTACCTAAACGGATAAAATTCAAAGGCATCGTGGAAGGTGTCAAAACCGGTCGGGCAGATGCCGCGGTTGCCAGTCATACAATCAATGAACAACGAAGTAAACATGTTGCCTTCTCGACCCCTTATTACTACTCAGGTCCTCAAATTTTCGTCCGCTCAGACAGTGATATTAAAACGGTCGAAGATTTAAAGGGAAAGGAAGTTGCGGCTTCTAAAGGCTCCACGTACGCAACCACAGCAGAAAAATATACAACCAATGTAAAAACCTATGACAGTGATATCACCGCCCTGAAAGCATTGAGCGGAGGACGTCATGATGCCGTCATCACCGACTTCGTAACCGGCAAGGAAGCTACCAAGGAAGGTTTCGACATCGAAGGCAGGCAATTGATCGAACGAAGCGAGCAGGCCATCGTACTGCCTAACGACAACCCTCAGCTGCTTGCACGCATTAACGAAGCACTTGAAAACCTCCGGGAAGATGGAACGCTTGCCGAAATCAGCAAAAAGTACTTTGGTGAGGACATCACAACCAAGCCTGAATAAAGATTGATAGAAAGGGAGTCATTACATTGCCAAGTTTTTCACATTTTTTTGATACATTATTTAACTCCTCGGACGTATTCATCCGAGCCATGCTCCTCACATTGGAACTGACGGTAGTCTCCATATTGGTAGGAATCGTCATCGGATTGCTATTTGCACTTTTAAAAATTTCCAATATAAAAATTCTTGCCTGGATTTCAGATACATATGTATTCCTGGTACGGGGAACACCGCTAATCGTACAGATATTCATACTATATTTCGGTATCAGCAATCTCTTCTTACTGCCGGACTTCTGGGCGGCATCACTTGCCTTGGCCTTCCATAATGGAGCTTATATCTCTGAAATTTTACGTGGTACGATCCAATCCATCGATAAAGGCCAAATGGAAGCCGGACGCTCCCTTGGCATGAGCAAATCGCTCACATTAAGAAGAATCATCTTACCTCAAGCCTTCCGTCGCGCATTGCCGCCGCTAGGCAACCAATTCATCATCGGACTGAAAGATTCATCACTGGCAGCCTTCATCTCCATGAATGAGCTGTTTAACGTGGCGACTACATTAGGTTCGAATAATTTCGATGAAATGACGTATTTACTGATTGTAGCGGTCTACTACTTGATTCTAGTGGCATTCCTGACCATCATCGTCAATTTATTCGAAAAGAAACTTTCCATTAGTGATCGATAGGGGGAATTGAAATGGAACAAAAAGAAATGATTCGCATTAGGAATTTAAATAAATCGTATGGAGACCTGCATGTACTCAAAGATATTGATATGAAGGTACTGGATAGCGATGTTGTCTGTCTGATCGGGCCAAGCGGTTCCGGAAAAAGCACCCTGCTTCGCTGTTTGAATTATTTAGAGAAAAAAGACAGCGGGCAAATCCTCATTGAAGGAACGGAAGTCCAACCGGGTACCCATGATATTAATAAAATCCGCGAGAAAGTCGGAATGGTTTTCCAGCATTTCTACCTCTTCCCGCATATGACCGTGCTTGAAAATGTCATCGAAGCACCGACTCACGTCAAAAAAGTCCCTAAGGCCCAGGCGATCGAGGAAGCAAAAGCATTGCTTGCCAAAGTCGGCTTATCAGATAAAGCGGATGTCTATCCTAGCAAGCTCTCAGGTGGGCAGAAACAGCGTGTCGCCATAGCCCGTGCCCTTGCCATGAAGCCTGATATCCTGCTCTTTGATGAGCCTACCTCGGCTCTGGATCCCGAACTTGTCGGAGAAGTTCTTGCCACCATGAAGGAACTTGCCTTGGAAGGGATGACAATGGTAGTTGTTACACATGAAATGAGCTTTGCACGTGAAGTCGGGGATTGGATTGTCTTCATGCATAATGGGAGGGTTGTCGAAAGCGGCCCGCCAAAAGAATTCTTCACCAATCCAAAAGAAGAGCGGACAAAAGAATTTTTGCAAACGACAGTCTTTTGATTTCCATCCTATAATCTGTCTAATAGCGAGAATAATTCGTCCTAGAGACTAAATCATCAAAATAAGCAATACAGGCATGACTTCCTGTATTGCTTATTTTGGTTTCTATATTCGCGAGATGGATCGTTCCCTAAATTACATGATTAAAGTTTCAGGGATATTTTCGCTCTGATTGTACAAACTAAATACTTGATGAATTGTTTCAGATAAACCCTGATTCCGGCTCGAACATGGAAAAATATCTGTATTTATGGTATATATACAGGTAAAATTAAAAGAAGTATATAAATGAAAGAGGTCGAATTCAGTTGGAAAATAACTCTTCGAATTTTATTAAAAATATTATAAAAGATGATCTAGAGTCCGGAAAACATGATCATGTCATCACCCGCTTCCCTCCTGAGCCGAACGGATATTTACATATCGGGCACGCCAAATCAATCATTTTGAATTTTGGGGTGGCTGATGATTTCAATGGGAAAACTAACCTTCGTTTCGATGATACGAATCCATTGAAAGAGGATATTGAGTTTGTCAATTCCATTAAGGAAGATGTAAAATGGCTCGGTTACGACTGGGATAACCTTTTCTTCGCTTCCGACTATTTTAATGAAATGTATAAAAGAGCTGTGCTGCTCATCAATAAAGGACTGGCATATGTGGACGACCTTAATGCCGACCAAATCCGTGAATATCGCGGAACGCTGACCGAGCCGGGAAAAGATAGCCCCTACCGCAATAGAACTGTCGAGGAAAATCTTGAACTATTTGAAAAGATGCGCAGCGGCGAATTCGAAAACGGTGCAAAAGTATTGCGTGCCAAAATCGATATGAGCTCGCCTAACATCAATTTGCGTGATCCCGTCATATACCGTATCTCCCATACTGAACACCATAATACCGGCAACAAATGGTGCATCTACCCAATGTATGCCTTTGCCCACCCAATTGAAGATGCCATCGAGGGAGTCACACACTCCATTTGTACGCTTGAGTTCGAAGATCAACGCCCTCTTTATGACTGGATCGTTGAATATTGTGAAATGGAAAGCAAGCCAAAACAATATGAATTTGGCCGCCTTAACCTGACCAATACAGTAATGAGCAAGCGAAAACTGAAGCAGCTTGTCGATGAGGGCTTCGTGGACGGCTGGGACGACCCACGGATGCCTACCATTTCAGGCTTGCGGAGACGCGGGTATACACCCGAAGCGATTCGTGCATTCTGCCAAGAAATAGGTGTCGCAAAAACAAGCGGTGTCGTAGACTCTCAAATGCTTGATCATTTCGTGCGGGAAGACTTAAAGCTGAAGGCTCCACGGACTATGGGTATCCTAAACCCGCTTAAAGTGGTCATCACCAACTATCCGGAAGGCGAGGTAGAATGGCTGGATGCTGAGGTCAATCCGGAAGTTCCGGAAATGGGCACACGCCAAATCCCGTTTTCACGTGAAATATATATCGAACAGGACGATTTCATGGAAAATCCGCCGAAAAAGTATTTCCGACTTTTCCCGGGCAATGAAGTCCGTTTGAAACATGCTTATTTCATTAAATGTGAAGAAGTGATAAAAGACGAAGCCGGTAACGTCATTGAACTTCGCTGCACATACGACATTGAAACGAAAAGCGGTTCGGGCTTCACTGGCCGTAAAGTAAAAGGTACATTGCACTGGGTCGAAGCTTCACAAGCCGTTTCAGCAGAGTTCCGCAACTACCAGCCGTTAATCTTGGATAAAGAAAATGATGAAGAGGAAGAAAAATCATTCCTGGACCGGGTAAACCCTGATTCTGTAGAAATTTTACAAGGATTTGTCGAGCCTAACATGAAAGATGTTAAGCCTCAGGATAAATTCCAATTCTTCAGGCATGGCTATTATAATGTTGATTCAAAACTCACTGCGGCCGATCACTTGGTCTTCAACCAAATCGTTGGGTTGAAGAGTTCATTCAAGTTATAGAATCACGGAAAAGAACCAGATTCCTAGACGAATCTGGTTCTTTTTCATTCTCTGTACCTTCTGTCATTTTTTCTCGTAAAGTTTGATCCCTTGCTTGGAAAGGGCCTGTTTAAGAGTACTATGTGTCGAAACCTGACTAAAATCAAGACCTAACTGAATCGATGTCTGGGCCACTTCAGGACGAATCCCGGAAATGGTCGATTGAATGCCTAACAGGTTCAGGGTACTTATCAATTGATAGATCTGTTGGGCAACCATCGTATCTAAAAGGGAGACTCCAGATAAATCGATGAATAAGTGAGTGACATTTTTGCTAATGCATTTGCTTGGAGTCGCATTCAAAATTTCCTTTGCCCGAAAGGTATCGATTTCACCGATTAACGGCAATACCGCAATGGCATCAACAATGGGAATGACGGGTGCACCCAGTTCATTAATCAGCTCCTGTTGAGCAAGTAAACGTACTTTTGTCAAAAGGTAATACTGCTCAGTGAACTCACGGTTCAATTGATCGAAGGCACCATTAATAAGCCGGCTCCATCGGATGATTATATCCTTCGTTATCTTCGTATCCATGAGCATATAATCAGTGATGAATGCCCAATATGTTTCACGAACCTTATTAAGTGCTTCCAACACTTCGTAAATGGGGGTGTCCGATTCAACCCTGCTCTTCGCGACAAGTGTGGCCCACTGCTCCATCGTATCAATAAAAGCAGTTTTATCTTCAAGTAAAGCACTTGTCACTGTCTTGATGGTCAATGTATTCTGTTCTCTAAGAAGCTTTTCGATTTCCGCATTAGAATCCATTGAATAGATGGATCCAGACTGCTTTTCCCTTAAAGCCAGCCAGTTTTCCGTAATCTTGGATGAGTTATCAAGGATATATCGATATAAATTTTCATCTATTTTATCCATTTGTGCTCCCCTATCTCACTAGTTATTTCATTTTAAAAAGTATTAATAAATCTCCATATCCCTCTCTCTCCATTTCATTTCTAGGAATGAATCGAAGGGACGCAGAGTTTATGCAATATCTCGTGCCTTTAGGACTTGGGCCATCAGGGAAAACATGTCCAAGGTGTGAATCGGCGTCCCTGCTGCGCACCTCGGTCCGGGTCATTCGGTGGCTGAGATCCATTTTCTCATTGACACTTGCCGACATGATGGGCTTGGTGAAGCTTGGCCACCCACAACCGCTATCATACTTATCCCGCGAACTGAATAGAGGCTCCCCAGAAACGACATCCACATAGATGCCTTCTTCAAAGTGATCCCAATAGGCATTATCGAAAGGCGGCTCCGTGCCATTTTCCTGGGTGACATGGAACTGGCTCTCCGTTAAGGTCTTTCTTAGGTGTGCATTATCCTTTGGCCAATTTTCTTTAATGAAAGCATCCCGTCCTGAGCCTTTACGATACAATGCATAGCGAAACTGATTTTTCCGATAGAATTCTTGATGATATTCCTCAGCCTCGTAAAATTTCCCCGTGGGTAGAATACCCGTAACAATAGGTTTCTTAAACCGACCGCTCATCATTAATTCTTCCTTCGATTGTTCTGCCTCCTGTTTCTGACGTTCATTAAGATAGAAAATGGCTGCCTTGTATTGCTTTCCCCTATCCGAGAACTGTCCATCGTCATCCGTAGGATCGATTTGGCGCCAGAATATCTCTAATAACGTTTTATAGGAAATGATTGATGGATCGAATACCACTTTCACCGCTTCAACATGATCAGTCGAACCGGTAATCACTTGTTTATAACTGGGCGCGGCAAATTTGCCGCCTGTATAACCTGATGTCACTGAAATAATCCCATCCATTTCATCAAAGGGAGCAACCATGCACCAAAAACAGCCTCCTGCAAAGATTGCCGTTTCTTTTCCAGCCGTCGTCATCCTAAAACTCCCCTTTCACGCCTGTCATTTTATGTATTATATACCAGTAAGCCAAACACCTTCAAATTCAAAAATCACTTTCTATCTTTGCTGTACAAATATAAAAGAGGCACTTAGGAGTAAACCCTAAGTGCCCTTTGTGTTAGATCCCTTATTAAAGTATCACACTTACAATGATCGCTGATAGGATGCTGACAAGAGTCGCACCGTATAACAGCTTCAAGCCGAAACGGGCTACAACATTCCCCTGTTTTTCATGAAGTCCTTTGACTGCACCGGCAATGATTCCAATAGATGAGAAATTAGCGAATGAAACCAAGAAAACCGAAACGATCCCTATCGTCCTTTCGCTCAAGGCTGATGATGCCTCCCCTAAGCTAAGCATGGCAACGAATTCATTGGTTACCAGTTTCGTCGCCATGATTCCGCCAGCAGTCACGGTTTCTGAAATCGGTATACCCATGATAAAGGCAAACGGTGCAAAGATATACCCCATGATGTCTTGGAAGCTGATTCCGAAGATCATGTCGAATACGCTGTTGATCCCTGCGATTAACGCAACGAAACCAATTAACATCGCTGCTACAGTGATAGCAACCTTAAACCCATCCATGATATATTCCCCAAGCATTTCGAAGAAAGACTGCTTCTCTGCCCCTTCTTCAACAGGGAGAATATCCTCTTCATCCGTTACGGTATAAGGATTGATAATGGATGCGATGATAAATCCACCAAACATGTTAATAACAATTGCCGTCACAACGTACTTTGGTTCAATCATCGTCATATATGCACCGACGATCGACATCGATACAGTTGACATGGCTGATGCACAAAGCGTATACATGCGAGATGGCGGAATGGCACCGAGTTGTTTTTTCAAGGTTATGAAAACCTCGGATTGGCCCACTATTGCTGATGCAACCGCATTGTAGGATTCCAATTTACCCATCCCATTCACCTTACTTAGAAGGAATCCAATCCACTTCATTATGAACGGAAGGATCTTGAAGTGTTGTAAAATCCCGATTAATGCTGAGATGAATACGATAGGAAGAAGGACATTTAAAAAGAATGGTGAAGCTCCTTCGTTTACAATCCCGCCAAATACAAAGGTGATTCCTTCATTTGCCCATTCTAAAAGTTTTCCGAAACCATCGGCAATCGAATTGATGATCACTAAACCAAACTTCGTGTTCAATAATAAATAAGTTAAAATAAGCTGAATGACCACCATGAGGATGATCGGTTTAATTTTAACTTTCTTCCGGTCACTGCTGACTAAGAAAGCTAGTCCAAAAACAATAAGCAGGCCTAAAATTGCAATCAGAAATTTCATATATTCTGCCTCCACTAAGGGTGAATTTAATGTTCGTGCATTACTAGTAGGATACCCTCAAAAAATTTATGCAAACGTTTTCTCTTTCATCCAAAATACATGTACGTACCTCTCCAGAAGTCTATATTAAACTAATATTTTTTTTAGTGCAATTATTATTTCCCTTTTTAAAATAACAATTAGTGACAATGAAGGGTTTCGTGAATTAAAAAAGAAGGCTCCCTTCGAAGGGAACCTTCTCTTTCCTTAAATCGTATCCACTATTTAGGCAGCTGTTTTTCTGGATATCACCGACGTCGCTAATCCAGCGCCTCCAACGATAAAGATGATGATGGAGGCGGCCAAGCCACCTGCCCCTTGATAAAAGTTGATAAAATTCCCTGCAAAAGAGTCTCTGCCTTGGAAACCGCCACCGCTTGGCATCTCTCCTGGAGTCCCGGAACCATTAGGCCCGCCTTGTGGAGTGCCCTGCATATCATTTGATGCCGTTCCCGTAGTTGAAGTTGAATCGTCAGTCGCCGTACTGCTATTAGCCGATTCTTCCGTATCATCCGCTTCTGTTGTGCTGCGATCGGCTGGCTGACCCATCATCGCCTGTCGATTCACGGGTTCATTGCCGCTGCCATCCACATACATCATGATCCCGATGACTGCTTGGGCCATTAAAAGGACCGAAGCCAATATTCCAACCAAAAAGTGGATCTTACCAAGTCTTTTCATCAATGATTCTCCTCCGAAAATAAATGTATTTATAAGATGATTATCTAAAAAGACCCTTAATTTTTCCTTAAGCAACAAGGAGAAAAGTAAGGGCCTTTTTCGTATTGGATGGCATCTATTGGTGGATTAATTTTTCCTTTGATTTCTCGGAAAAGTGATTTCAAAACGGGTGCGTTCATTCTGTTCACTTGTAACCTTGATGTTCCCTTGATGTGTGTTTACAATCCATTTGGCTATGGATAAACCTAAGCCGGATCCTTCATTTGCTGAACGGGATTGCTCCACTTGGTAAAAACGGTTAAAAATCAAGGGGAGATCTTCCTGCGGAATGCCTTTTCCATTATCCTCTACAGTAAGGATGATGGATGAAGCATTCTTGATGCAGGATAGGGAAATCTCCCCGCCTTCCTCTGTGAATTTCATCGCATTATCCACCAAGATCACCAATAGCTGATGAATTCTCTCTTTATCGCCATGAAACACCACCTGTTCGGGGGCATGGCTAATGATTGATTTCTCTTGAAAAGATGCTATATCCGTATACTGTTCCACGATATCCATAAGTAAGTCATCAAGGAAAAAGTTCGATTTCTTAACCTCCATTTGATTCGAATCCGTTCTCGTCAAGGTCAAAAGACCGTTAACAAGCTTATTCAATCGGCGGACTTCTTTAGAAATGATGGATATATCAACGGCTTTTTCCTCGATTGTCGCGTTCGGTGATTGAAATAGCAAATCAGCCCGCGATTGAATGACGGCAAGCGGAGTTCGAATTTCATGCGAAGCATCCGAGACAAACTGCTGCTGCTGATCCCAGGATTTCTTGACCGGAATCAGGGCCCGTCCAGCCAGGAGATAGCCTGCGCCTACCGCCACTAGACTTCCAATTCCTCCACCAACAAACAATATGAGCAGCAAGCGATCAAGCATTTCTTTTTCTGTATCCACATTCCTGATGAATTGTACAGTCATCTCTCCATACTCCGTATCGACCTTGGTGGAAAGTGCACGAAACGTTTGCCCGTTTACCGATATTTCTTCAATCTCATCAAATCTTTCAGGGTAAAATTCCGATTCATTAATTTTAATAAAATTGTCTACACTCAGTCTTGGCTCAATGATCGTATCATCCGGTCCCCAAACGATTACGCTTGGCCCCGGACCTAAGAGAAACTCACCTTGCGGACGTCCGCCTGGCATTCCTCCATTATTGAAATCCCTATAATCCTTTTTAAGTGAATCATTGACATCCATATAGATCTGATTTTCCGTATAGAAATAAATCGTTCTGCTTAATATGGCTATTAAGACAATAAAGACGATAGAATTCAATAATGTTAGTTGAAGCCGTGTTTTTTGGAACATAATGATCCCCTTATGGTTGTTTTAGCATATAACCAATACCCCGAACGGTTTGAATATCTTTATGGTAATTGAAAGGTTCCAATTTTTTTCTAAGGTGATGGATGAACACTTCAACAATGGCAATCGTCGTATCTGAATCAAACCCCCAAATACGGTCGAAAATCTGCTCACGGGTCAGTATTTTCCCATTATTTTGAATTAGGTATTCCAGTAATTCAAACTGTTTCAAAGTCATTTTAATGACCTTTCCATCAATCAAAATATCCTTTTCTTTTTCCAACAGTTCAATATTGCGGTATTTCACATGCTGCTCAAGCGTTATAATGCCACTCCTTCGAAGCAGGGCACGAATCCTGGCCTTAAGTTCCGGTGCCTGAAACGGCTTGACTAAATAATCATCGCCACCCATTTCCAATCCTCTGACACGATCCTCAAGTGCATCTTTTGCCGTCAAAAACAAGACACTTGTATCTATTTTTGCTTCCCTGATTTTCCGTACGATTTCAAATCCATCGATTCCCGGAAGCATTACATCCAAAATGATGATATCGTATATACTTTGCTGAGCCATGAATAGCCCATCTTCCCCATTATCCGCTGTATCCACTTCATATTCATCCGTCAGAATCTGTCGGATCGACTCTAATAATGAAACATTATCTTCTACCACCAAAACCTTCATGCAGGGTACCTCCCAACCGCCTCAATTGTGATATATGTTGATTTTATCCTTTTTCATATGCAAAAGAAAGCGGGCTTTTAATCGCCTGCTTTCTTTCAAATTGTATGGTCATTCGTGACGCAGTGCCTGGATTGGATTTAATTTGGATGCCTTATTGGCAGGAAATACTCCAAACATTATCCCGATTAAAATGGAGAATAAGAAGGCAAACAATGTCACCGACCATGAATAACTAATCGATAAACTTGAAAAAACTGAAATCAATTTTGCGATTCCCAATCCAATTCCAACCCCCAACAATCCCCCGAAGCAGCTCAGGACCATCGCTTCAATTAAAAACTGAAGAAGAATCGATTTCCGATTTGCCCCAATTGCTTTTCTAATCCCGATTTCCTTCGTCCTTTCTGATACGGAAACCAACATGATATTCATGATCCCGATTCCGCCAACCAGTAACGAAATACTGGCAATACCGCCAAGCATGAGTGTGAATGTGTCCGATACAGAACTCATTGTATCCATCAGGTCTTCTTGATTGGACACCGAATAGTTATCACTCTGTTCTGGGAATGATGTGGTCATCGCACCTTGTACCTGGTACATCGCCCTATCCATGATATTCTCGTTCTCCGCTTTTAAATATACGGTTCCGATTGTCGTGCTGCCTGTAGCCCTTTCGGCAGTGGTGATCGGTGCAATGATTACATCATCCCCGCTCGATCCCATTGAGGTGCCTACCGATTTCAGGACACCGATCACGCGATAGGAAACACCGCCGATAAGCACGTTCTGGTCCACAGCTTTTTGATTTTCAAAAAGCGTGCTGGCTGTATCCGACCCAAGGACAACGACCTTGGAGCGTAATTCCGTTTCCATATCAGTCAAAAACCGGCCTTGGCTGAGCTCCAGATCCCTAACCGATAAGTAGGATGAAGTTGCACCGGTCATTGAAACCTGTGCCGAAGCTTCTCCGTTTTTAGCATAAACGCGTCCGGTGACCACAGGCGCCACTTCCGATATCCCGTTCAGCTCTTTAAACTGTTCAATTGTATCATCCGTCAGCTCCACAGAGTCGGTATCCGTGACACTTACCGTTATCAAGTTCGTTCCCAGGCTATTGATTTCATCCTGAACGGACTGTGAGGAGCCCTGCCCGATCGAGACCAGAACGATTACGGAGGCAACACCAATTATGATCCCAAGCATGGTTAAAAATGCTCTGACTTTATTGGTTTTGATACTGCGTATAGCCATCTTCATAGATTCGCTCAGGTTCAATCCAATCACCTCCGTTTTCAAATAGCTGACCATCCTGTATCCGGACGACACGAGTCGCTTCTTTAGCAACTTCCAAGTCATGGGTTATTAGAATGATTGTTTGTCCCTTTTCGTTCAATTCTTTCAGCATCTGCAGCACTTCTTTACTCGTTTTACTATCCAGTGCCCCCGTCGGCTCATCCGCCAATAGAACGGGAGGGTTACCGGCAAGTGCCCTTGCAATCGCAACTCTTTGCTGCTGTCCGCCCGACAGTTGGGTCGGCAGATGATTCTTCCGGTCACCCAGACCTACCATATCAAGGCATGCATTGGCCACTTCTCTTCTTTCCTTCACGCTTGCCCCTCTATAAACCAGGGGAAGTTCGACATTCTCCAACGCTGTCAGTTTTGCCAACAGGTTGAAATTTTGAAAGATAAAGCCTATTTTAATATTACGAATGGCAGCTAGCTCATTATCTTTCATCTTGTCCACTTCTTTTCCATCAAGAAGATATTCACCAATGTCAGGCTTGTCAAGGCAGCCAATCATATTCATGAACGTCGATTTCCCTGATCCAGAAGGACCAATGATCGAAATGAAATCGCCTTTATCGATTGTAAGACAGACATCTTGAAGTGCCCTAACCGTTTCGCCGCCTAATTCATATGATTTAGACATGTTCTTAATTTTTATGATGGGTTTCGCCATTTTACTGACCTCCCTTGCCGCTTGGTATTCCGCCACCGTTTTGCATCCCGCCGCTCGGCATTCCGCTGCCGCCCTGCATTCGTATTTCGCCTCCTTGGCCTCCCCTCATTCCATCGGCGCCACTGCCAGTCGAGCTTTCATTGATGGTGATAGGCAAGGAAACAAACTGGCCCTCTTCAAGACCCGAAGTTATTTCAATATACCTATCATTGCTGATCCCAGTCTCAACCGCTGTCTTTGTACTGGCAGTTCCTTCAGTTGTACCGGATTGTTGTATATTTACATATTTTTCTTCGCCGTCCATCTGGACAGCTTCAATCGGAACATATAAAGCATCTTTTACACTATTCGTCAAAATGCTCACTTCAGTCGACATCCCAATTTTTATATCGCCGGGTTTGTCAATTTTGATAGTGACATCGAACGAAGAAACTCCATTCTCATATGTACCTTCCTTTGCTACACTGGTCACTTCCCCCGTAAACGTTTCATCTTCAAAGGCACTGGCTTTAATTTCAACTGTTTGTCCTTTTTTAACACTTGGAACATCCAATTCATCTACACTGATCGTGGTTTTCAATTTTTTATAATCCGTAACGTGTGCCAACACTTCACTGCTTGATACACGATCCCCTTCTTCTACATCCATTGTTGTAACGGTACCATCGAATGGGGCCGTTATCGGGTCACTTCCATCCGTGAAGGTAATAAGTTCATCACCTTTCTCAACCAATTCATTCTTCACTACAAGGACTTCATCCACTTCACCCGTTACAGAGGAAGTGATGTCCTCACTATTGATTGCGGCGACCGATCCGGAACCGCTTATTTGAACATCAAGATCTCCCTTTTCAACTGTAGCGGTCACCGACTTTGCGATGACAGGCTCAGCACTGTCCTTCATGAAAAACCAAGCGCCTCCCCCAATCGCCAACACTAAAACCGTACATATCATTATTAACTTTTTCATCGCTTTTCTCCTTTCAGATTTCCTTCGTTGAAACCAGTATCGTGAAAGAAGCTTAACTTTTCCTTAATGGCCATGCGTTTGATTTCCATGATCTTTCGTTTATACAACAAAACTCCCTTGCTTGTACGAAAGAATTTTTTAATTTACAATATATTCTGAAAATTATATACTGGTACTGATATCGGAATTTGGTAATGTAATCCGAATCAATAATGATGAAGGGGGAACCAACTTGGCATCTAACGATTCAATCGCTAAGGAAACCAAGGTAAGCGCTTCCACGGACTACACCAAGATCGTCCAATCACAATCATTTCAAGAACTGTTAAGGAAAAAACGCAATTTCATCGTCCCACTATCCATCTTTTTCATGGTCTTTTATTTCACCCTACCCCTACTAACTTCCTATTCTAAAGTTCTTAACTCCTATGCTTTCGGGGCAATCAGCTGGGCCTGGATTTTTGCCTTCGCTCAATTTATCATGACCTGGACATTATGCATCCTCTATTCCAAAAAAGCTGCGACATTTGACCGATTAGTGGAAAAAATCGTTAAAGAAGCGAAAGGATAAAAGGTGAATTCACAATGAATATACTTGCTTTTATATTATTTCTAATCATTGTCGGGCTAACATTGGTCATTACCTATTTTGCTTCACGGCGCACCAAAACGACCGCGGACTTTTATACGGCGGACAGCAGCCTTACCGGCTGGCAGAATGGCTGGGCCATTGCGGGAGATTATATGTCCGCTGCCTCATTTTTGGGGATAGCAGGCATGGTCGCACTCTCTGGATTTGATGGTTTTTTCTATAGCATAGGTTTTCTGGTTGCGTATCTGGTCGTTCTGTATATCGTGGCCGAACCGCTCCGTAACCTTGGCAAGTATACATTGGCGGACATGATCGCTGCCCGTTTCAATGAAAAGAAAGTACGCGGGGTCGCTGCCCTTAACACCATTTCCATCTCAACCTTTTATATGATCGCCCAATTAGTCGGTGCAGGTGCCCTTATAAAACTCTTACTTGGAATTGATTATCTTTACTCCGTCATCATTGTAGGCATTTTAATGACCGTGTACGTCGTATTTGGCGGTATGACGGCCACCAGTTGGGTCCAAATCGTTAAAGCCGTTTTATTGATGGCAGGCACATTCATCATCTCCATCATCGTATTGGCGAAATTCGACTTTAGCGTGATCGAGATGTTCAAGCAGATGAAAACAGCCACTCCCTTGGGCGGGGATTTCCTCAACCCCGGTAACAAATTCAAGGATCCCTTGGATACTTTATCCCTTAATTTAGCGCTTGTACTCGGTACAGCAGGACTTCCTCACATTCTCATCCGTTTCTTTACGGTGAAAGACGCCATCACAGCCCGAAAGTCCGTAGTATATGCCACTTGGATCATTGGCATCTTTTATATTATGACCATTTTCTTGGGGTTTGGAGCGGCAGCCTTTGTTGGATACGACAAAATCATAGCCGCAAATGCGGCCGGGAATATGGCTGCCCCGCTGCTTGCCGAAGCCATTGGGGGCGACTTCCTGTTCGCCTTTGTCTCTGCAGTTGCTTTCGCTACCATTTTAGCGGTTGTAGCAGGTCTCGTTCTATCGGCAGCATCTGCTTTTGCCCATGACTTCTATGGCCACATCATCCGGAAAGGCCAAGCCACTGACAAGGAACAAGTCGTTGCTGCTCGTTGGGCATCGATCGGAGTATCCATCCTCTCCATCATCCTTGCCTTATTTGCCCAAAACATGAATGTCGCCTTCCTTGTTTCACTTGCCTTTGCCGTCGCTGCCAGTGCCAATCTGCCCATCATTGTCTTCACGGTATTCTGGAAACGTTTTAACACAGCTGGTGCTGTCACGGGCATGTTAGTTGGGCTGATCAGTTCTTTATTGCTCGTGTTCCTGAGTCCCAATGTCTGGTCACCGGTGGAGGGAGCGGCAATATTCGTAGGGGAGCCATTATTCCCGCTTGCCAATCCAGGCATCATCTCCATCCCGATTGGTTTTATCGCAGCCATCGCCGGAACACTTCTGTCAAACAAGAAAGCGGATGCAAAAAAATTCGACGAAATTTTGGTTACAGCCAACACCGGGATGAAAGATCCTATATAAGCTAAATTACTTATTATTTTAAAATATTAAAAAGAGAAAGGAGATCAGGGTTTGTCCTGCTCTCCTTTCTCTTTATTCAGAACATATTCATCAGGAAGATTCCTGTTAACTTCTCAATCTTAACTTCCTTCTATTGTACTTTGTTACTAACTGGTTCATGACTTCTGCAAAGATCAGCCCCATCGCAATGGCACCAGCCAGCATGAAGACCTTGGCGGCCAACTGGACGGCGACATAAAAGTCATTTCCGACAAAATGCTTCATCGCATCATACGACAAACCTCCAGGCACGAGCGGGATGATTCCCGATACATTGAAAATCGTGATCGGCGTTTTATACCTTTTAGCAAAATACTGGCTGATAACCGCAACGATAAATGCAGCCGCTAATGTTGCAATGATGCTGTTTATCTCATTTTCAACCAGAAAAAAGTATAAGATCCACCCTAACATCCCTACGAAACCACATTGTAACAATGAATTTTTTGGTACATTGAAGATGACTCCAAAGGCGGCTGAAGCAATGAAACTTGTAATAAGCTGTGCAATCATCATTCTTCCTCCCTTAAAATCATAAGAAAACAAACGCAGCAGATATTCCTGCCCCAATGGCTAAAGCAGTCAAACCTGCATCAACACCCTTGGATAGGCCCGAAACCAAATGTCCTGCAATTAAGTCCCTGGCTGCATTCGTAATTAACAGCCCTGGCACAAGCGGCATCACCGCTCCAATGATTATCGTGTCCAAATGACTTCCGACTCCAATCTGGACAAAGAACATAGCTGCTAGACCTACGACTAAAGAGGCGATGAATTCAGCAAAAAAACGAACTTCCAGTAACCGGTTCAAATAAAACAGGCATGAGAACCCCATTCCTCCAGCTATACAGGACCAGATGAAATCATTCCACTGGCCTTGGAACATGATTAAAAAGCAGCCGCTCGATATAAATGCAGCAAAGACCTGTACCCACATGGGATACCCCATCCCGGCCTTTTCGATTTGTTTTAATTGTAAATAAGCTTCCTCCGGTGTCATTTCCTTGCTGGAAATACTTCGGGATATACTGTTGACCAGCGTCACCTTATGTAAATCTGTAGACCGTTGGGAAACTCGAATTAATTTTGAAGCCGGGTGCATACCATCCAGCGAAAAAATAATTCCTGTAGGGGTCGAAAAACTATGTGAGTCACCGCATCCAAACGCTGCAGCGATTCTTACCATCGTATCTTCCACCCGCGAAGTTTCCGCTCCGTTCTGAAGCATGATTTTTCCCGCAAGTAAACATACATCTATAATTTCATTGTATGGTAAACGATCATCCATTTTATCCTCTCCATCACTTCCTGCATGAGTTTCCCTCAATAACAGATACGATCATACCAAGTTAAATCCACCTCATAATAGCCCAATTCCCGTGAAAAGGATATAAAAATATTACCCATTTAATTTATCAATTCCATTAACCAGCACTACAGACTTCCTTAGTACCAGTATTCCCCTTATTTCTTGCCGAAACCGTTTAGTTAACAGAAAAATTCATTTATAACCATAATAAAAGGAATGCGGGCACAAACCCTGCATCCCCATTTTCCCATCCTGTACGACTATACTCCCTTTTGAATGAAGCAATCTACGGTTTCATTAAACAAATCGCTTTCTTCCATAAATGGACAATGGCAACTATCTTCAAAGATTACTAGTCTGGAATTAGGAATGTTTTCATGCAAATGTTCCCCTGCTGCTACAGGAATGACTTTTTCATGCCTTCCAAAACAGAGAAGTGTCGGAACATTGATTTTTGGCAAGAAGTCACGATAGTCCACAATCGATTGGTCAAATAGAATGCTGCTGGCAATGGATTCTGGCATTTTGGTCACTTCCCCAAGCATCCAGCTTACATCCTCTGCAGATAATTCATTGTTGAACATGGAAGCAAGGAAGCTTTGTAAAAATGGGGCACGATTCGTTTGAATTTCAGTCATGAAGGCAATCAACGTGTCCATATCAAATGCACCGATATTAAAATCGGGCCACTTAAAATCAGAGGCCAATTCATCCACGATCACGGTTGAATCAATATTTCCCTCACCGAATTGCTTAAGGTAATCCCAGACGACAAATGCCCCCATGGACAGCCTACAAGTATGACATCCTTTAATCCCAGTTTACCTATGAATGCATGAAGATCTTTTGCATAAACGGAGACCGTATTTCCGTAATGTACATGATTTGACTGGCCATGGCTTCTTAAATCAAGTAAGATCGTTCTATATTTTTCTGAAAAGTACGGAAGCTGCCTTTTAAAGAACCGGCTGCTCATCCACACACCATGGATAAAAATAACCGGTTTTCCCTGGCCCTTTTCTTCATAAAACAACCGAACGCACTCTTCCACCTCAATAAATGCCATTCTATCCCTCCTTCACTATTTTTTCACAACCCATTCCCTATTATTATTTATTGCATTTCTCCTTTTAACATTCCTCCCTATAAAAAAATATTGTCAAACCTGATTTTAGAGTTGATAATGAAGTATATTTTTATTGATATCTTCATCCTGAAAGGACGGAATTTAAATGAAGAGCTTTATCAAAAACTATCGATCCTCTTTAATATTACTGACTGCCATTATTATCGGTGGGATAGCTGGCGTGGTTTTCGGGGAAAAAACTGCGATCATACAGCCGCTAGGGGACTTATTCTTAAATCTGATGTTCACGATCATCGTGCCATTGGTATTTTTCAGCATTGCTTCAGCGATTGCCAATATGAGCGGAATGAATCGTCTTGGCAAAATCATGGGCAGTATTGTAATCGTTTTCCTAACAACAGCCGCTTTAGCTGCCGTCATTGGATTTATTGGGACAACCATCGTCAATCCGTTGGAAGGCACAGATACGACAGCCATTAAGGAACTGATGGAAAACAGTTCCCCTGAAGAGACCATCGAAGAAGTTTCTTTCTTCAGTCAGCTGGTCAACACTGTAACCGTTTCCGATTTCCCAGAACTGTTCTCTAGAAGCAATATGCTTCAGCTTATCGTTTTCTCGGTATTAATCGGACTTTCCACTGCACTGGTCGGTGAGAAAGCAAAACCGATTACCGGGTTTTTGACAGCAGGTACAGCTGTCATGATGAAGGTCGTCAAAATCGTCATGTACTATGCTCCGATTGGACTTGGTGCTTATTTTGCGGCGATAATCGGGCAGCTTGGGCCGCAGATTTTAGAAGGCTACGCCCGCACTTTCATTCTTTATCTAGTCTTGGCCTTGATTTATTATTTCGGCTTCTTCACTTTGTATGCCTTTATCGCAGGCGGGAAAGATGGAGTTAAACTTTTTTGGAAAAATGCCCTGACACCATCCATTACAGCCATCGCAACTTGTTCTAGTGCCGCATCCATTCCAGTCAATCTGGAATCAGTCAAGAAAATGGGCGTGCCTAAGGATATAGCGGAGACTGTCATCCCACTCGGAGCCAACACCCATAAAGATGGTTCGGTATTCGGCGGGGTATTGAAAATCGTTTTCCTATTCAGCTTATTTGGAAAGGATATGACAAGCATATCAAGCATTTTAAGTATACTTGCTGTTGCCTTTTTGGTCGGGGCCGTTATGGGTGCCATTCCTGGGGGCGGCATGATTGGGGAAATGCTGATTCTTAGTGTATTCGGCTTCCCTGTTGAAGTCCTGCCGATCATTGCCGTTATATCCACGATCATCGATGCTCCTGCTACACTGCTTAACTCAACAGGAAACACGGTTTGTGCCATGCTTGTCACAAGGCTTGTTGAGGGGAAAAACTGGTTAAAACAAGCATTCGTTAAAGAAGCTGTATGATTCTTATAACTGACTGGCTCCTGGTTAAAACAGGAGCCAGTTCATGTTGTAGGCAAAAGGCGTTCTATCTAAATTTTAAACAACTTGATTGGAGCGGGTGTGCGAGACTCCTGCGGGAAAAGCGCGTCAAAGGGAGACCCCGCAGGCGCA
This sequence comes from Peribacillus simplex, assembly GCF_900156045.1. Lineage (GTDB taxonomy): Bacteria > Bacillota > Bacilli > Bacillales > DSM-1321 > Peribacillus > Peribacillus simplex_D. The sequence continues at coordinate 529,219 of NZ_FTMX01000003.1, forward strand.
TGTGCGCCGAGGAGGCTCCCGGACCGCCCGCGGAAAGCGAGTGCCTGGAGTGGAAATCAATTTTCTAATTTTAAACACGCTAAATCTGTATACAACTCGATAAAACAGGAGTCAGTTTTTTCATTTTGACGACTTTCTTTCAAACAGTACTTTAATTGGCAAGGGGTTCCTTGCCCTTACATAGAATTAAAGATTGAAGGAGGGAATTGAATGTTAATGAAATGCTTACCTGCCGCAATCCTTATCACGGGACTATTATATATTTTTTTTATACCGGAAGAGCCATTAATCATTAAAATCATGTTCAAGGTCATCCCGATGTTATTGATTTTGCTCTACGCCTGCACAAATGTGGGAAGACGGGATCGTTACCAATCCTTCATTCTTCTTGGTTTATTCTTTTGCATGCTTGGAGATGGGTTGTTAATCTGGTTCGTCACCGGGCTTTCCGCCTTCTTGATCGGCCACCTTTTCTATATCTCGGCATTCTTTAGACTGTGGAACTTTTCATGGCTTCGATTTGCGACAATTCTTCCGATTAGCATTTACTCCACTTGGATTGGCCGTGAAATTGTAAGTTCTTTAATTGAAAAAGGTGAACATGACCTCATCATTCCTGTAATCTGTTATGTAACGGTCATTTCCCTTATGGGCTGGGCGGCATTCATGACCGGAAATGCGGCCGCAATCATCGGCGGGGTCCTGTTCGTGATTTCCGACTCCATTTTATCTTGGAACAAATTCATCGATGATGTTGCCCATTCTGGACCACTGATCATGCTTACCTACTATACAGCCCAGTTTTGTATCGCTAACAGCATTCGAATGAAACCTCCTTTCCATTTATCGAATGGTTTGAAAAGTGACAAGCCAAACCTTTGAATTCCGAATATCCGTTCGTTTCACATGAAACAATTTTTCATTAAAAAAGCATCCTCAGCTCTAATGGAGCTGAGGATGCCCTTTTTCAACCTTTAATTTTCTTAATGAAGACTACTTTTAAATAGTTGCCTTCCTTATATTCCCTGCTTGTTTTAAAATCAGCCGGTAATGAGAATTGTTCCATGATCTCGTATTTTCCATTCATTTCCTTGAAAGCGACATCAATGAAGCTCTTGAATTTTTTCATGTCAAACGTACTGCAATTAGTTGAGGCGATAATGACCCCATTATCCTCCGTAATGGAAATGGTATCCTTCAATAGATTCGTATAGTCTTTCCCGGCACTGAAAGTGAACTTCTTCGATTTGGCAAAGCTGGGCGGATCAAGGATGACCATTTCAAATTTCAGGTCCTTCTTCACTGCATATTTAAAATAATTAAAAACATCCATCACCACGATATTGTGAGCTTCGGGATCTATTCCATTCACACTGAACTGCTCGACCGTCTTTGGTAAACTGCGATTCGCCAGGTCAACACTAGTTGTTTTAACAGCACCCCCTAAAGCGGCAAACACGGAGAATGCCCCAGTATATGAGAACATATTCAACACAGTTTTCCCTTTTGCGTATTCATCCCGGATTTTCCTTCTGACATCGCGTTGATCAAGGAAGACACCGACCATTGCCCCATCATTCAGATAAACAGCGAAATGGACTCCATTCTCCTTTACAAGAAGCGGAAATGCAGGCTGTTCACCCATGACAAAATCGTCTTCATCCACGTACTGCCCCTTTGTATCAAAGCGTTTCTTCTGATAAATCGATTTAACCTCGACCGTTTCCTGCAATGCCTTAATGATGTAGTCTTTAAAGGAATATATTCCTTTGCTATACCAGCTAATGACATAGTGACCATCATAATGATCAATGATTAAACCGCCAATTCCATCACCTTCCCCATTAAACATGCGGAAAGCTGTAGTCTCCCCATCTTCAAAAAATGACTTTCGGAATTCGCATGCTGCCTGGATTTTGCCGGTAAAGAAGGCTTGATCAATTTTTTCATCTTCTCTATGGGTCAATACCCAGCCATAGCCCTTATTCTGTTTACCATAATATCCTTTTGCCAGAAATCGGTTGGCTTCATCCACCAAACGCACCAAGGACCCCTCTTCCTTAAGGTCATTAAGGTTGGCTATCGACTCTTTAACAATCAAGGGAAAACCCTTGCCGATTTTACTCACGAACTTAGCTTTCACTTTTATATCTATTTCTTTTCCCATATATATCATCCTATCTATGCAAATGCTTTCCTCCTCATTTTACCCTAATCCCTTTATAAATAAAAACCAGCCCGGTTCGTTAACCAGGCTGGTTTCTAAGAAAACTTTGATTATGAAACTTCCAAATGAAGATCTCCTGGCTTAACTTTACCCATCATCTTCAATACCCGATGCAATGCAAGTGTGATCAAAGCTGGCAATACCATACCCACTGCCACATAAACCAAGAACGTGTACAACCCCTGACCGGTTATGATGGCAATCGGGGCAATCATTGAACTTAACCCCATGCCTCCAAGCTCATACGGCACTTGAAAATCGAATGCCAGGGTAGCGATAGGCGCACAGATGATTGCCGCCACAAAAGGCGGAACGACATATATTGGTTTCTTGATTAAGTTAGGAAATTGAACTTTTGGCGTAACGACCATCTGTGCAAGGAACCCGCCCATATCATTATCTTTATAAGACATGACGGTGAATCCGACAAACTGAACGGTACATCCGATTAGAGCCGCAGCACTGGAAACGGGATCTAATTGCAGAGCGATCGCCAGTGCAGCGGAAGACGCCGGTGTCATCAATAAAATGCTCCATACCAAGGCTATGACCATTGAACCGATTACGGGAGAACCCTCGACCGCAGCGGTGGTTTGACTGCTTATCCATGTCAGGAGCGGAGTGGTGACAAGGGCCAGGCCATATCCCGAAACTCCACCGACAAGAACTGCTCCCATTGGAATGGCCATGATGTCCAACTTCGTTTTGCCGATTAGGCGCTTACCTATATATGTTGCAATTACTGCTGCCAAGACAGCACTTAGCGGCTGACCCGTAACAATCGTGAAGGCACCCTCAGCAGTTCTATGAATGGCAGCACCCCCAACAGCACTTGAAGCCATGGCGCTAAAGATAATTAATGAATTTCCACCTAGCTGATATGCGATGCCTGCTCCTAAAGCTGGTGCCATCAAGACCTTTGCGGCCCCGCCTATTGCCAGGAAGACTTCCCAACCTAAATATCCCCCTATGGATTCAAACAATAACCCGATTCCTAATGTAACCAAAACAGCATTGGCTATCCCTGTCGATGCCTTGTACATTCGATTGCTGATGTATTCTTTCCTGCTCACTATATCTCCACTCCTTATCAATTATCAGAATATTCAATTTCGTAAAATCGAAAAAAAAATAAACGTCTTCATTTAAAAAAGCCTATTAAGTATATCGCACCGCTGCCTATAATGTCTGCTCGTATAATAACATGAATTTTCTGATAATGTAAGCTGTATTTTTATTCTAATAAAATAAAAGCGTTTTCAAAAATAAAGGTTTAACACATTCTTATACAAGAAAAAACTAAAATTGTATTATTTCAAAATAGATTATCCCTTTTATGGATGTGCTACATGAAGATACTTTGATACATTTGCGACAAAAAAAAGAACCCGATTCAAGGATTCTCTCACTAGCTGGATTTATGACTTTTCTAATAGAGACGCAACTTATTCCTATTGAAAACCTTCCAATGTTGCAAAAGTGTCCTTCAAAAATTGGTAAAACAATTTCTCCGTTGGCATCAGTTCCCTATCAGTTGGAACGATGACCCCTACAGCCCTGGTAACAGACGGTTCCTCCAGCGGCAATTTAACCGTAAAACGCGGCAAGCTATCAATCAAGGAAATCTCAGGTATCAAGGTTATACCCAACCCTGCCCCCACCAGGCCTTTTATAGCATCAGTATCTTTCCCTTCAAATGCCACTTCCGGTTCAAAGCCATGCAGTTTGCAAGCTTTCATAACGAGATCCCTTAAAACATAGCCCTTTGGAGATAGGACGAACGGATTTCCTTTAAGCTCATTCAAGGATAGTGATTCCTTCAAGGCCAAAGGATGACTTTCTGGTAAAAGGGCAACCAAGTTCTCAATAAATAGCGTTTCACCTTTGATTTTCTTTTCATTCGTCGGCAGAGGACCGATCAAGGCCATGTTAATATTACCTTTTATTACCGAATCTATCAGGTATCGATATGAACCTTGTTTCAAAGTGAACTTTGCCAGCGGATAACTTTCCCGGAAGTCGGAAATGACCCTTGGCAATACATAAGAAGCCAAACTGCTGGGAAAGCCAATCCGGATTGTCCCTTTTTCCGGATTCAGGCTTTCAGCCATCTCACGCTTGGCACGATCGATTATATCCAGAGCTTGTTCCATATTCGCTAAAAATGTATGTCCTATAGGCGTCAATCTAATCTTTCGGCCTTCCCGGATAAATAGGGGCACACCTAATTCTTCTTCTAAGTTGTAGATTTGACGACTGACAGCCGACTGGGCAACATGCAAGTTCACTGCTGCTTCCGTCATATGTTCTCGCTTTGCCACTTCAATGAAATATTCGATTTGCCTTAATTCCAATCTAAGCTCCCTCTTCCATATCAAAACAGCATGTTACTTATCTAATATTCAGATTGTTTGTTTTATTTTTAAATTATATCATGAAAGTATCATATAAAGACTGATATCTTATTCAATTGTATTTTAAGACTACATTACCTTAAGGGAGAGAGAACAATGACCACTTCACAAGAAGTCGAGCATGAGGAATTACAAGTTGCCAAAGAGTTCGTAAGTCAAGTATATGCACAGGTAAAGGAGCGTAATCCCCACGAAAGTGAGTTCCATCAAGCCGTAAAGGAGATATTCCTTTCATTGGTCCCCGTTTTTGCAAAACATCCTGAATATATGAAAAGCGGGATATTGGAGAGGTTGGTTGAACCCGAAAGAATGATCACCTTCCGTGTTTCATGGGTTGATGACCTGGGAAATGTTCAAGTCAACCGTGGTTTTCGTGTACAATTCAATAGTGCAATCGGGCCATTCAAAGGCGGTCTTCGATTCCATCCCACTGTCAATTCCAGCATCATTAAGTTTCTTGGTTTCGAGCAAATCTTTAAAAACTCACTTACTGGCCAGCCGATCGGTGGGGGAAAAGGCGGATCGGACTTCGATCCAAAAGGAAAATCGGACGCGGAAATCATGCGTTTTTGCCAAAGTTTCATGGCAGAGCTAGCTCGCTATATCGGCCCTGATACAGATGTACCGGCCGGTGATATCGGAGTCGGTGCAAGGGAGATCGGTTACCTGTTCGGTCAGTATAAAAAGATGCAAGGCAGCTACCATGCCGGTGTTTTAACAGGTAAAGGCATAAGTTACGGCGGAAGCTTGGCCCGTACAGAAGCAACTGGATATGGAACCGTTTACTTTGTCGAAGAAATGCTAAAAGACAAAGGGTTACAATTCCATGGCAGCACTGTCGTCATTTCCGGATCTGGCAATGTATCCATTTATGCCATTGAAAAAGCTACACAGCTTGGCGCAAAAGTTGTTGCATGCAGCGACTCCAATGGCTACATATACGATGAAAATGGCCTGAACCTTGATACAATTCGACGTCTAAAAGAAGTGGAACGAAAACGTTTGAGCGAGTATGTCGATGCGCACCCGGAGGCTATATACCATGAAGGAAGCTATGGCATTTGGTCTGTACCATGTGACATCGCACTGCCTTGTGCCACACAAAATGAAATCGATGAAGAAGCAGCAAAATTACTGGTCAAAAACAATGTGAAGGCAGTCGGTGAGGGTGCTAATATGCCTTCAACCCTCGAGGCCATTGATGTATTCCTTAATAACGGCATCCTTTTTGGACCAGCAAAAGCGGCCAATGCAGGCGGCGTAGCCGTGTCTGCACTTGAAATGGCCCAAAACAGTGCCAGAATGCCTTGGACTTTTGAAGATGTCGATGCCAAGCTGCATGAGATCATGAAAAACATTTATAAAAACAGTGTAGAGGCTGCAGAGGCATATGGTGCGCCTGGCAATTTAGTTGTCGGGGCCAATATTGCCGGATTCCTTAAAGTGGCGGATGCTATGCTGACTCAAGGCATACTCTAGCAATCTGTTGAATTAGGAGGCGGTTCCATCAAGGGCCGCCTTACTTTTGTAAAAGAGCGTTTTCACTTTCTTATACCACTCATTCATATCAATTCAAGCTGAGTATACACAATCAGATAACATCAATTGGATTAAAAACATATCTTTCCTACGAAAAAAAGAGTGCCGGAAAAGTTCCGGCACTCTTTTTGTTGAAAGACAATCATTCTTTTGTGACCAATTTCAATGGAACGGAAATTGTATCATCCACTTTGTCACCTTTTAAGATTTTTTCAGCCGCATTAACCGCTTCTTCACCGATAAGTGCCGGTTGTTGGGCGATTGTGGCTTTTAATTCACCGTTTTCAACTGCTTTCAATGCATCATCATTTCCGTCAAAACCAACCACGATGATGTCTTTTCCTGCTGCCTTGATTGCTTCAATGGCTCCCAGTGCCATTTCATCATTATGGGCGAATACCGCTTGGATGTCTTTATTGCCTTGCAGGATATTTTCCATGACGTTAAGCCCTTTTGTCCGGTCGAATTCCGCCGTTTGGCTTGTCAGCACATCTAACTGCTTGTCCGCAATATTGTGGAAACCTTTCCCGCGTTCACGAGTTGCGGATGCTCCGGATACCCCTTCAAGTTCCACTACTTTCGCTTTTTCGCCAAGCTCTTTAACTAGATATTCTGCAGCCATTTCCCCGCCAGCCACATTGTCGGAAGCGATGAATGTTTCAATGTCACCTTCGTCTGAAGAGCGGTCAATCGTGATAACGGGAATGCCCGCTTCATTTGCTGATTGAACGGCTGAAGATATTGCAGCAGAGTCAGTTGGATTCACAAGAAGGACATCAACCTTTTGAAGGATTAAATCTTCAATTCCGCTAATTTGTTTTGCCGTATCATCTTGGGCGTCAACAACTGTGACTTTCATGCCTTTTTCTTTTGCTTCTTTTTCAATGCCATCTTTTAAGGAAACGAAGAATGGGTTGTTTAAAGTAGAGATGCTGACTCCGACTTTCACGTCTTTCATGGAGTCTTTCTTTTCTTTTTTATCATCATTTAGACCAGAATCCATTGAACAGGCAGCCAAGACCATTAAAGAAAGAACCATGATGATCGATACTATTTTTTTCATTGATTACACCTCTTATTATGATTTTTTACGGTCAAGCAAGACCGCAATTAATATAACTGCACCTTTCACCACTTGCTGGTAGAAAGAGGATACACCAAGTAAATTCATGCCGTTATTCAAGGTACCGATGATCAGGACACCCACCAGCGTGCCGAACAACCGCCCTTTACCGCCTGAAAGGCTCGTTCCGCCTAGCACCACGGCTGCGATGGCATCCATTTCATAGGATTGGCCTGCCGTCGGCTGAGCCGAATTCAGACGGGATGTTAAAATGGCACCAGCGATTGCCGCCATTGTACCGGCGAGACCATATATGGCCACCTTGACCCGGTCGACTTTAATCCCCGAAATACGGGAAGCCCTTTCATTTCCTCCTATGGCATATGTTTTGCGGCCAAAGGATGTTTTATGAAGCAGGAACCATAGGATCAAGAATGCGATGACCATCACCACGGCCGGTACTGGCAGTCCCAGGAAGTAACCTCTCCCAAGCATCTGGAACATTTCAGAATCGCCGATTCCAGTAATCGGCTTTCCATCCGTATACACAAGCGTTAATCCCCGGAAAATCGTCATGGTTGCCAGTGTCACGATGAAAGGGGCCATTTTTCCCTTTGAAACGAGAATCCCATTGATTACACCCATTATTGCACCTAGTAGAATCCCTACTAATATAGCTAAAATCGGATCTAATCCTGAGACCATCATACCAGCCATAAGTGCGCTGGATAGAGCTAAAATGGAACCGACGGACAAGTCGATGCCGCCTGTCAATATGATAAAGGTCATTCCAAATGCAATAAGTGCATTGATGGAGGTTTGACGCAATAAATTCAAAATATTATTCGGTTCCATGAATGATGGATTTAAAACGGTTATTACGATAAATAAAAGTACCAGGGCGAGTAACGGACCAAATTTTTGCCAAATCCCGCTTTTCCCTGTAGCCTCAAGTTTCATCCTAGTTCCCTCCTGTCGCCAATGCCATAATTTTTTCTTGCGTCGCTTCCTGCTTTAACAATTCCCCAGCAATCTCACCTTCATGAACCACAAGGATCCTATCGCTCATTCCAATGATTTCGGGAAGTTCTGACGAAACCATGATGATGGCGATGCCCCGCTCCGTCAATTCATTCATCAATTCGTAAATTTCACGTTTTGCACCTACATCTATGCCCCGGGTCGGTTCATCCATAATTAAAACTTTAGGGGAAGTCCCGATCCACTTGGCTATTACCACCTTCTGTTGATTTCCTCCGGATAGATTGCCGATGACCGTTTCGGCAGAAGATGTCTTCACGTGAAGTCGCTTAATCATCATTTCGGCAAAGTTCATTTCATCTTCCGTTTTTACGATTCCGCTAGGAGCAAAACTCTTGAGATTCGGCAAGCCGATATTTTCCCTTACAGAAAAGTCCAGGATCAATCCCTCTTCTTTACGATTTTCCGTAATGAAAGCCAGGCCGTGCCGAACTGCATCCGTTGGTTTCCGTATGGAAACTTTTTTGCCTTCAATGGTAATTTCACCGCTGTCTATTTGGTCGACACCAAAAAGGGCGCGCATTATTTCTGTTCTGCCTGCTCCCATTAATCCTGCCACACCGACAATCTCACCTTGCCGAACCGAGAAATGGATATCTTCAAAAAGCCCCTTTTTAGTTAGACCTTTTACATCAAGGACTATGTCGCCAGCATTCGCTTCACGATGAGGAAAACGATCCTCCAGCTCCCGCCCGACCATTTTCCGAACGACTTCATCGAAATTTGTATCTGCAATTCTTTTCGTATCGACTGTTTTTCCGTCACGCATTACGGTGATCCTGTCACAAATGGCGAATATTTCTTCCATTCGGTGAGAAATATAAACAAGCGATACTCCCTTTTTGGTAAGTCCCTTCATCACTTCAAAGAGCTTCTCCATTTCTCTATCGGTTAAAGCGGCTGTGGGCTCGTCCATGATGATGACTTCGGCATCCGTCATGAGCGCCTTGGCAATTTCAATCATTTGCTGTTCCCCGACAGAACAAAAACCGGCTTCCTTATCAAAAGGAAGGGAAATATTAAGTGTATTAAAAATCTCGTTTGCACGCGCTTTCATTTGTTTCGTCTTCAGGACACCGAAGGCATTCACCATTTCCCTGCCGATAAATAGATTCTCCAGCACGGTCATTTCTGGCCAGATATTCAATTCCTGACGGATAAACGCCATTCCCGCCTCTTCCGCTTCCTTGGAATCCTTGAATGAGGTTTCTTTACCGTTAATCTCAATCGTTCCTTGATCTTGTTTATGCAGCCCGGTCAAAATGTTCATCAAGGTTGATTTCCCCGCTCCATTTTCCCCCATTAGTGCATGTACTTCCCCAGCCTCCAAAGAAAAATGAACACCTTCCAATACCTTGTTTTGACCAAATGCTTTATAAATATTGTGCATTTCGATTTGCATGCTCATCATCTCATTTCTTTAAAAGAATACTCCAGACTGCAATATGCAATTTGAATATGGCGTCGTCTCCCCGGTCCGGATTATTGCTTTCGCGTTACTTGTCAGCCTTTTAAACTCCTCATGGGAAACATATTCAATCGCTGCTCCGAATTGCTGCTCCATGTATTGATGCTGTTCCGGGTTTTTAACCTTCACTTCTGTGGCAGCGATAACTTTTTCAACAACCATATCTTCGTGAACCGCCCGGACGACATCTTGAAATGATGGTGTTCCAGGCGTCAATGCCAAATCTATCTTGTAAACTCCCGGTGGCACCGGCAGCCCGGCATCACCTACGACAATATAATCGGTATGACCAAGGTCAACCAGGACCTTGGCTATTGAACTATTGATGATTCCTTGACGTTTCATGCTTCAAAGCCCCTCTCGACCTCTGACCTTTGCGGCATGCCGCCTTGAGCGCCTAACTTCGTCACGGAAATGGAAGCTGCCCGGTTGGCGAATGACAAACATTCGTCAAAACTTTTTCCTTCTGCAACAGCCACGGCAAAGGCAGCATTGAATGTATCCCCTGCGCCTGTTGTATCCACCGCTTCGACTTCAAAGCTTGGAACAACCTTTTCTTCATGTCCGTCAAAATAACGGACGCCATTTTTTCCTTCGGTAATGAATAATTTATTTGGATACTCAGTCAAGACTTTCGATCTATCTCTCCCATTGAATAGAATCTCGAATTCATGTTCATTCGGAGTAAGGAATGACGCCTGTTGAATGACAGCCTCGCTTATCTTGCGGGCAGGAGCTGGGTTCAATAGTAATCTCTTTTGAAGCGTGTTGCACATTTCAGCCAGATATTCCACGGTTTCCTCAGGTATTTCCTGCTGAACCATCACGATATCCGATTCCTCTATCACCTTTTTCGCCTTTTGTACATATTCGGGAGTAATGAAATCATTCGCACCTTTAACAACAATAATGCTGTTATCACCTTCCGAAAGGGTAATGTGTGCTGTCCCGGAAGCGGAACCTGTAACCGGTTCCACACACTCCGTATTTACATGATTTTTTTTCAGGTTTTCTAAGATGATCTCTCCATAGACATCATCCCCTACACATCCAACCATTGACACTTCTGCACCAAGACGCGCCGCTGCAACAGCCTGATTGGCTCCCTTTCCTCCAGGAACCGTGATAAATGACTCTCCTAAAACCGTTTCCCCGGCCAGTGGCCGCTTAGCCGATGTCACCACTAAATCCATTGAAGAACTTCCCACTACTGCAATTCTAATCATGTCTTCTCCGCCTTCCTTCTCGTTGTTTGTCTCTCCACAAAAGAAACAGGGAGCTTTTTATGTGTTACTTCCATTTTTTCTTGATTGATCTTTTTAATGAGCATTTCCGCCGCTTGTGCCCCCATCTCATAGGCTGGCTGCCGAATTGTCGATAACGGTGGGTGCAATAACGCTGTGAAGGAGATATCATCATAACCGATCAGTTGTATGTCTTCCGGTATCCGTATTCCCCTTTTTAAAATCTCTTGAAGTGCGGCAGCTGCAACAATATCATTACAAGCAATGATTCCATCCGTCTCCGGATATTGCTCGAACAGCTGCTTCACGCAAGTTTGGCCGCCTTGAAGTGTTAGGGATGAATCCATGACTTGCACGTTCACTTTTGCTTGTTTCAATTCCTCCAGTGATGCCATGTACCGTTCATATACAGGCTTTATTTCGACTGGCCCCCTAATGAGGACGATATTCGTACTGCCTCTATCCAGCAATACGCGTGCTGCCAGCTTACCGCCTGTCTTTTGATCGGAATAAACAGCTGGTAATTTCTCTCCCGTACGGTCGAGAAGGACTACTGGAATATCCAGATTATCGAAATTTTCATTTGCTTCTTCACTAGTGGAAGCAATCATGCCCACTACATTATTTTGCAAAAAAGTGTCAATATATTCTATTTCTTTATCTCTCTTTTCATCACTATTTCCAAAAATTAACCGATATCCAAATTGCTGCAGATAGTCCTCGACACCTCTTGCCATTTCCGGGAAGAAGGGATTCGTAATGTCCGGCAAAATCAAACCAACCAATTTGGATTTACGTTTGTAGAGGGATCTTGCCACTTCATTCGGTTTATAATTTAATTTTTCAACAGCTGCCATGACCGACTTTTTTGTGTCCTCATGTGCATAACCACTGCCATTCATAACCCTGGAAACCGTTGCCACAGAAACCCCAGCTTCCTTTGCCACATCCCGAATAGTTGCCAATATATCACCCTCAATACTTTTGTGTAACCGTTTACACATAGCTTATCACCAATTTAAATGAACGGCAAGCCCTATTCCAAAGATAATTTTTAGGTAATTTGACCCAAAGAGGATAACACATTCCACTTTTCATGTGTATATTTGTTAATAATTATCGGACTCTATCGTCTCTTTGTGTTTCGCATATATAGGTTTTAGGGCTGACCGTCCGCAGAAAGCGAGTGCCTGGAGCGGAAATCAACAGTCTAATTGTAAAAGCCGTACTGTGTGGAAAGAGGGTCGGAACACATATTAACACCTTCAACTCCTTAAATATGGTTTCTATCCAAATTTAATAACAATGTTGATTGGAGTGGAAGGTACGAGACTCCTGCGGGAAAAGCGCGTCTAGGGGAGACACCGCAGGTGCAAGCCGAGGAGGCTCCCTGACCGCCCGCGGAAAGCGAGTGCCTGGAGCGGAAATCAACGATTAATTTGTAAAAGCCATAAAAAACTGTGGAAAGGGATCGGAACACATAATAAAACCTTCGGCTCCTTAAATATGGTTTCTATCCAAATTTAATAACAAGTTGATTGGAGCGGGTGTTCGAGACTCCTGCGGGAAAAGCGCGTCTAGGGGAGACACCGCAGGCGCAAGCCGGGGAGGCTCCCTGACCGCCCGCGGAAAGCGAGTGCCTGAGCGGAAATCAACGATTAATTTGTAAAAAGCCAAAAGAAAACTGGCCCAAAAGTCTGAGCCAGTTTAACTTTATAGCGTTTTTGCAGGTAACTTTATATAAAGGGCATTATTCACATACCCAAACTCAGATGCATGCGGACGATCTTCACCATCGCTATATCCATATTGAAGCATCCGATTTCTATTAAGGCAGAGTTTCGTTAATTTTGGCGCAAAGAAATTGAATGTATCGAAACGATCTTGTAGCATAGGGAATTTTTTCTGATGTGTAAGGATTGCTTGGACGACGCCTTCCCAAAAAACATTCTCATCCAAAAGGGACCTCTTCATCAGAAGTGTTGACAAGTATCGGAAATGACAGATGAATAGTCCCGTGAAAATGAATTGAACCAGCCCCTCGGGTTTCTCGCTTCTTAGTACTTTCCTTAAATCCTCAGGAAGGCTGCTTAATTCAGGAAGCGGCTGATCACTGACGTTCACATCATCTACAAAATCCTTGATGGCCAAACGGTGAGGCTTGTAATCCTTCAAAACTAAAATGGTATTTTGACCATGCGGCGAGAAGACCAGTCCATATTGATAGATAAAATGCAGTAATGGTGATAGGATGACGTCGAATAATTGAGCTGTCCAGGCTTCTGCAGTCAATCCCGATTTTTCAATAAGGCTTTCTACATATGGTTTCCCTTTGCTGTCCACATGTAAAAGGGACGCAAGCGTAATGGGCTTTTCGCCTTCTTCCATATAGCTGTATATGCTTTCTCTCCAAATTCCACCCAGCATCTCTAAATATTGATAGGGCACATTCTCTAGTTTGGAATAATACGGGTGGTCAACATTTAAACTGGCCACTTCACCAGGAAGCACTACTTTGCATTGTTCTTTCAAGAATGAATCATTTTCATAAATGTTCTTTATATACGTTGTGATTTTTGGGGCTATGACCGTGCGTTCAGCTGGTAATCCACGGTAGACCAGCGTATTTAAAATGCTCATTGGCAGCTTGACGTGGTGTTTATCCTTATTCGATACGTTAACGAATGTCCGGATGGATTGTTGCGGCAGATATTTATCAGGACCATTTCCCAAAGCTACGATCAGCCCTTTGGCCAAGTCATCGGTAAAGTTCTGGATGATTACATTCTTCCACTGCCATTCATGGACTGGGAGGTAGTAATAGTTTTCTGCGTTCAGCCCTTTCTCCGTCAATATCTTTGCAAATGAATTTTGGGTTTCCCCATCCAGTTCATTCTCCATCAATTGCTTATAGGATAATGTTTCGACTGAATTGAACTCACCCCTCGTTTTATGGATGGCAATCCAAGATAACTGAACTTCCTTCTGGTTTTCTGGAGCGAACTTCAAATAATCATCATAACCGAAACCGATTCTTCCCTTGTTATAAGCAATCCAAGGGTGACCGCTCATTTCCCCTTCAAGTAATGCATAATCCAGTTCGACTAAATCATCTGCATCTTGTTCAGGTTTGGATAGCAATTGGAGATCCGCAAGCAGCGTATGATGGAATTCTTTGATTAAATGTCCTGTTGTTTCTGCAGTCATTCCAATTAATGGCTGGATGTCTAAAATGAATTGAATGGCGTCATGGGCCTGTGTAAAGCCTTCCTTTTCACATACTTGAATCGACTCTGCCTGTACTTCATAGCTGTCAAAAAGACGGGGCGACGCCAAAAATTGATAGGATTTCCCCTCATTTATCTTTAACTCATATAGGTTTCCCGCTGCCTTTTCGTTCAGAACAGCTGGATGGATCATATCTTCATACATATACTCAGAAATCATCTTGGCCAGCAGGTTTTGGTTTACTAACGACCAATTTTTTTCTGAAACCGCCTGTTCCACTTCACTTATGAACTGCATATAATTCTCCCTTTCCCTTCTCTTAGTAAGCCATGACGGGTGTTTTTACACGGAATGACTGAAATGCACCCTTTGGCTCGGATGGATAAACTTCTTTACCTGCCAATTGATTAATGATAATCGAATTTCGGAATGCTCCCAAGCCTAGATCCGGAGCACCCACACCATGTGTATGTATCTCGCCATTTTGAATGAAAAGGTGATTCGGTGTAGGGATGGCCGTTCCTACCCGATAGTCTTTCGTTATTGCAAGACGCCCTAAATCATCGCGGACTAAATGGTCCTCCATGGTTTCAAGGAATGCCGGAAGGGTTGATTTATAGCCCGTTCCAAAAACGATCGCCTCTGTGTCCACATCAAATTCGCTATCTTCTACCCACTGTCGGCATTTCAATCTCCAGCCATTTTCGGCGGGGGTAACGGACGCAACTTCCGTCATGGCCCGAAGTTCAATGGAAAGTTCGGCATTTCCAATCGATTTTTCATACATTTTGTCAAAAATTGCTGCAATTGTCGTAGCACTGATCCCTTTATACAATAAATCCTGTTTCGGCAGGATTTCATCCTTCTTTTCCTGTGGCAGCCGATAAAAGAAATCAAGGTAATCCGGAGTGAAGTATTCCAACCCGAGTTTTGAATATTCCATAGGGAAGAATCCCTTTGATCTTGTATACCAGTTTAGCTGGTAGCCATTTTCCTCCTGCTCATTAAGCAGATCCAGAAAGACCTCTGCTGCACTCTGTCCAGACCCAACAACCGTTACGGATTTTTTCTTTAAAACATTTTCTTTATTCCGTAAATAATCGGCCGAATGCAGGATGTTCTCTCCCATATATGGATGAAAGGCCGATGGAACGGTCGGGGCGCTGCCAATTCCCATGACTACATGACGGCTATAATAGACTTCGACCTTTTGTGTTTGTGCATCCCTTACACTGATTTGATAGCAGGGTTCACCTTGATCCCCTATATATTCAACCGCCTCCACCGCTTTTCCAAAACGGCAGCTATCAAGTTGATGGGCAGTCCAGCGGCAATAATCGTTATATTCTTTTCGTGGAATCAAGAATTTTTCAAGAAAGTAGAAATGATAAAGCCGATCATGTTGCTGTAAATAATTCAGGTAACTATATGGGCTTGTCACATCTGCCATGCTGACTAGATCGGCAAAGAAAGGTACCTGCAGAGTTGTCCCTTCCAACAGCATCCCTTCATGCCAATTAAATTCCCGCTTTTTCTCAAAAAAGACGGCATTCAGCTCCGGGGTTTTCTCCAAAAGGGCTGCAAGTCCAAGGTTAAAGGGTCCTATCCCTATCCCTACCAGATCATAGATAGATTGTTGCTTCTCCATACTTCCACTTCCTCTCGAAGTTCTCCCGTGTACATGACATAAGTAATGCTGTTTTATCTGGGAGCTCAATTTCTTTAATTGGGGTAAACCCGCACTTTTCAAATAAGTAAATCATCTTTGCATTTCTAATATCCGGTTCAGCCATCACTTTTTTTGTTTTCGCAGAAAGCAGTTGGTATTTCACCATTGCACGTAAAAACGGCAAAGCCAGTCCTTTTCCTAGATAATCCGGATCACCTATGAGTAAATGAATGCCTTGATCTCCCTCTTCGGATTCATAAAAACCTTCGATGATATCGCCTTTTACCCAATACGATTCCCAATAGCTCATGGGAATGGAGTCCAGACAGCCAAAATAGAGTGTTTGGTGTGTATCAGCCAATGCCTTCTTTAAATGAACGGCGAATTTTTCTTTTGTGAAATTCAAATTCCAGTAGGGAATCACATGATCTTCATGCATCCATTTATGCAGTGTATCCAAATCCTTCTCAAATTCGACTTTGACAAATGAAAGCTGTTGATTACGGTCCTTCAGCATTTCTTCATAACTATTTTTCATGGACGGCCATAACCCCCTGCGCGAACGGATTATTAATCGTTGTATAAACGGATTGCGTCTCAAGTGAACCAACAAGCTCATCCATATCATGGAATCGTGTCAGTAAATTAGCCTTACACGATAATTCCCGGGCATGAAGCAACTTTGAAACAACTCGATTCACCCCTTCATCTTCGCTTTCCTTGCTGCATATTTCCAGTTGTTCCTGAACGAGCTGTAACAGTTTGCTCTCTGATACTAATCCTTCCGTACCAAAATTATTGATTAAGCCTAATAAGTGATTAAAAAAGAAATAGTATTGCAGTCTTTCTTCAGCGACTTCATCAGAACAAATCGTGAAGCTTTTTTCACTTAGTTCAGGCAAGATCTTCAGCAGCCTATCCACTTTGGATTCACAATAGTAATACCCTTGATTATCACGATAATAAAAAGTGGCTGGATAACCATCTTGAAGTTGAATGATGGAATTTTGTTGATGGGCTTCCAAAACTATTCCATACTTTTCAAAAAGCCAAAGCATCGGTTTTAATGTCATTGACAGATAGGTTTTGAACCAATCCTTACTTACTTCTTCGGTACTGCGGTTTTCTTCAGCTGATAATTTGCGGATGATCGCTCCAAGCCTTGATGGTGCACCATAGGCATTATCCTGACATAAGCCGGCAATCAGGCTTGCTTGTTTATCGTTTTCATAAAAAGGGTTTTCCCGGATATCGACATCGAATCCCGATTCTTGCTCGGTTGTTTTGATCGTTAGGTAAGCAGGGTCCTTGATGATTCGGAAGGATGGGTGCCGTTCTTTTAGATCGTCGCCCACTTTAGAATCTATTAATTTAGCAATTTCCACACCACGATCTAATTCTTTTTGCAGATTTGCACGTAAGGAATTCGTGATTTTAACCGGAACGGAAAATTTGTACATATATCTTGATGTGGCACTGTATACCGTTCTAAATGAAGAGGTGGCCGTGAATTTTTTCCCAAGCGGTCCAGCATAAACTAGTGACCCTTGCTCGATCAGCCTCTTGACCTCTTCTTTTTCAATGAGCACTTTTGCCTGGAGCGGGTGTGCCGGGATGATGATGAATTTGCTTTCCTTTTGGCAATACGTGCCCCTGAATTCACTGGAAATCTCCAAGTCCCCGGCTAATTCCTGTTTAATGATCTCACTTGCCGAAAGGACTTCACTGGAATCCTGGATGACAATCGAAGGTTCTGCCAGGAAGTAGTGCAGCTGAAACTCACCTTTTAATTCGGGTGAATAGATCCATTCCTCTTTTTCTGAAATGCCCTGCTTGCTTTTCGGTGTCGGGTGGAACAGGTGCCCGAATAAAAGTGACTGCTCTGCTTCGATGTAGGTGAAATCAGGACTTTGAAGTGCATCAATGTCTTCCGTCCTGGCTTCAACATACCGTTGAATATTTTGGCTGCTTAGGATGACCCGCAGCATCAATTCATCTTCACTATCCTTCCGGTCCTGCTCATTCAATAATTCTTTAGAAACGATCGAGACCATTGTCACGTAATCTAATTCATGTACTTGCTTGGATGCCGTTTGATAGTAAATCGGGAAGTTAAAAATATGACGCCCCGTTTCTGACCAATATTTAAGCGGAACAAGCAATGCAATATCTTGGGACATGAGCTTACTGACCACTAATGAATCCGGAATGGCCCCATCCAAATCCGCCCAGTTTTTCGTTTCTTCTAAACTGTAATTTCCGGTTTCCCGGAAATAACAATTCAGAAAGCTTTGCATTGTCGCCCTTTCAGCTATTTGCTTACCATTCATCTTCATTCCTCCATTATCTTGAACATTTCACCTAATACTCGGATTTCGTCTAAAATTCCCTCTATGTGTTCAAGGCTTGTCATTGGATTCAATAGTGTCATTTTTAAATATACCTGTCCGTCAAAACGCGTTTTTGCTAAAAATGCCCGTCCGCTTTTCAGTAATTCTTGCTGAATCTGTTTATTTAATAGATTTACTAACTGATCACTTTCACCCTCGGGATTATAACGGAATACAACCGCATTCAATTCAGGTTCTTTATTTAATACTGTGAATCCTTCCTCCTTATCGATCTTCGCTGCCACTTCACGTGCAAGATGGCAAGTATAGTCGATCATTTCGGCAAAGGTATCCAGTCCAACAACCTTCAATGACATCCAGAGTTTCAATGCGTCGAACCTTCTCGTCGTTTGAACCGATTTATTGACTAAGTGAACCATGCCCTCGGCTTCATCTTCCTGAGGATTCAAGTAATCGGCGTGATGCTGGATATATTGAAATGAGTTGCTGTCAGAGACAAGAAAAGCACCACAACTGATCGGTTGATAGAATAATTTGTGAAAATCAACTGTAATCGAGTCGGCCCGTTCAATTCCGCTGATTAACTCTTTGTAATCCTTACTTAAAATCATCGCCCCTCCATATGCGGCGTCCACATGCAGCCATATCCCATTCTTCCTTGCAGCTTCGGACAATTCGTGTAATGGATCGATTGAACCGAAATCCGTTGTTCCACAAGTTGCAACGATGGCAAATGGCAGTAAACCTTGTTCCTCTAAAATCGACATTTGAAGATTTAATTCATCCATGGACAGACGGTGATTTGAATCCGTTTTAATCGTGACTACAGCCTGCTCACCAAGACCCAGCTGTGCCGCTGATTTACGGACCGTAAAGTGGGCAGCCTCGGAGCATAAGATCCGCAATTTTTTCGCCTCGACTGGCAAACCTTGCTGCTGAACATCCACACCCCAGAAACGCTTACAATAAGCGTCCCTCGCCAATAGCAGTCCCATATAATTAGATTGGGTTCCACCGCTAGTGAAAATCCCATCCGCTTGTTCAGGTAACCCCACCTGGCTGCACAGCCAATCTATTAAACGCTCTTCAACGAAGGTGGCCGCCGAGCTTTGGTCCCATGAATCCATGGATTGATTCAACGTACCTATAATCATTTCGGCAGCCACGGCAGGTATTAATGTCGGGCAATGCAAATGTCCGATACAAGTGGGGCTGTGTACATTGATGCTGTCGTTAATAACAAACTCTGCCAGCTCATCCGCTACCGCTTCCATTGTCTTCCCTTTTAGAGAAGCAAGGGACAGCTCGTTTAATCTTGCTTCGATTTCATACGGTTTTTTCCCAGAGTATGGTGAATCGTTCCCTTTTAAAAAGTCCGTCAGCTTTTTTTCAATGATTTTTAATGACTGGCTGTAGTTATTGAAACCTTCTTCGTTATTCAAGAACAATCGAGAATAAGCAAAATCCGTTCTATTTATCATTTCGATCATTGTTCATTCACCCTCTTGCAACAGCTGCTCGAACAGCTTGTTCAAAAATTGCAGTGGCCTCGTGAAGCTGGGATTCCGTTACGATCAATGGAGGCAAGAACCTCACTACACTTCCATGTCTGCCGCCAACTTCCAGTATCAATCCTCTTTGAAAACATTCCTGTTGAATGGCACTGGCAAGTTGCGAATCAGCAGGATGGCTTCCATTCGCATTTTGCGGTTCTTCAGGATTGATCATTTCCACACCGACCATTAATCCCCGGCCCCTGACATCACCGATCTGCTTAATATCTTTTTGCAAATCTTTAAGAATATCCTTTAAGATTTCTCCCATTTTAGCGGCATGCTCCACAAGATTCGTCTCTTTCATGTATTTTAAAGTAGCTGTTCCTGCTGCCATTGCCATTTGGTTTCCGCGGAACGTACCGATATGTGCACCTGGTGACCATAGGTCAAGCTCTTTGTTATAAATCACCACCGATAATGGAAGACTTCCGCCTATTGCTTTGGATAGTACAAGAACATCCGGAATGATTCCTGCATGTTCAAAGGCAAACATTTTCCCTGTACGGCCGATACCTGATTGAACTTCGTCGATAATTAGCGGAATGCCCTTCTCTTTTGTTATTCTCCTGATTTCCTTAAGCCATGGAATTGGAGCTGGAATGGAGCCTCCCTCGCCTTGTACTGCTTCTAAAATCATTCCTGCAGGCGGCAATAATCCTGATTCGGGATCGTTCAATAGATTTTCGATATACTGGCTGCTGATTTTATGGCTTTCTTCCCCGCCTATTCCAAAGGGACAGCGATACTGATAAGGATACGGCAGGAATTGTACATCTGGGATTAACCCTTGTATTTTTTCCTTTGGCTTTGTATTGCCGCTGATTGACATGGTTGCATGCGTTGCCCCGTGGTAAGCACCTTGGAAGGATAAAATACTTCTATTGCCTGTCGCTGTTTTTACTAGTTTAAGTGCTGCCTCAATGGCGTCTCCGCCAGTAGGACCACAGAATTGAATTTTTGCATTTTTCCTGAATTCTTCAGGCAGGCATTCAAAAATTTCATCGACGAACTGCTCTTTGATCGGCGTCGTAAAGTCCAATGTATGCAAAGGACGCTTGTCCTTAAGAATTTTTTCCATTGCCTCGAGCACTGCCGCATGATTGTGTCCAAGCGCTAATGTTCCAGCCCCCGCGAGAAAATCAATATAACGTTTTCCATCCATGTCTGTTAAGTAAATTCCCTCCGCTTGATCGATCGCCATGGGTAATCTTCTAGGATATGACCGGGCATTTGATTCCCTTGTATTTTGTTGTTCCAGTAGTTGATCATTTTTCGTAAGCATGTTAGTTACCATAGTGAACCTCCATATATTAAATTAATTGAGAATAATTATCATTATCATGGAACTAATTTTACTGATAATGATAATTATTCTCAATGAGTAAATTCACTCATTTTTCTGCTATTAATTTCCAATAAAATTAAGAAAAGGTTAAAACTGGGGCCTATTCTCCACTTAACTATTGAATATAAAAAATGTTGTTAAGGTTTTATTAAGATTCTGTTTATAAGCTGAACGCAGTCAAAAATCATGGAAAAGGAGGAACGGCAATGAACGGTTTAAAGGGAAGGCGGGAACTTAAACATGCAATCACCAAAGCGGATTGTCATTTATTAAGAAAAAATCTGCAAAACTTCATGAGACTTGATCCCCATGGGTGTGATGGGAAATATTTAATTCGAAGTGTTTATTTCGATAACTTTGAGAATAAAATCCTGCGGCAAAAAACAGAGGGGTTCTATCACAGGGATAAGTTCAGGGCTAGACTTTATGATCATAATGCCAATTTCATCAATCTAGAAAAAAAGAGTAAGCGGAATAACCTTACCTATAAACAGAAGTGCAGGCTTTCTGCCGAGGAATACGAACGGATTCGTTCAGGGGATATAGATTGGATGTCCCAGGATTCAAGGGATATCCTCAGGGACTTATACATTCAAATGACCCTTTTCCAAATCAAGCCGACAACCGTCGTAGACTATGAAAGGGAGGTATTCATCTATGAGTATGGAAATGTTCGGGTCACCTTTGACAGTAATGTGAAAACGAGCTATCGGGATACGGACTTCCTGAATCCCGAATTGATCGTGGTCGATGCTTTAGACCCAGATTGTGTCATCCTGGAAATAAAGTTTGACGAATTTCTTCCGGATATCATCAAACAATTGTTATCCATCATCGATACAAGAAAAACAGCTTTTTCAAAATACCAACTAAGCAGAAGATACGGCTGATTGCAACAAACATATAAATTTTGGAGGAATAGAAAATGGATACGACGACAACCAGCACCACTTTTAATGATATTTTCAAATCAAGCTTTTTGGACAAGACCGAGAGTTTTTCAATCATTGACTCCCTAATTGGATTACTGTTGGCATTTGCCATCGGATTGTTCATTTACGTCATTTATAAGAAGACCTTTTCCGGTGTGATGTACTCACATAATTTCAATATATCCCTCATCATCATGACAATGGCCACGGCTTTGATCATCATGGGCATATCGACAAATATCGTCATCTCCCTTGGTATGGTCGGTGCCCTCTCCATCGTACGATTCAGAACGCCCATCAAAGATCCCATGGACTTGGTCTTCCTATTCTGGGCAGCGGCATCCGGGATTTTATGCGGGGCAGGACTAATTCCGCTGGTTATCATAGGTGCCATTTTAATAGGTATTGTGATGCTCATATTTGCCAATCGGATCACTGTTGAAAATCCATTTTTATTAATCATTAAATATTCAGATGCATCAATTGAAAAAAAGTTAGAAGAAATGATATCCAACAAGGTGAAAAAGCATTCTGTCAAATCGAAATCCGTCATGGCGGATAATAACCTCGAAGTGACATATGAAATTCGATTAAAAGATAACAATGCGGAATTCATAAATCAAGTCAAGGACATGAACAGCGTTCACTCTGCCATCATGTTAAGTTATGATGGCAACTTCACAGCTTAAGAAAGATGGCGGACATAAAAATTCATGCCCACCCCTCTATATTAGACTACAGGAGGAAGGAGCCTTGGCATGTTAAAAACAAGATATGTTGTAGCGACCAGTGCATTATTGATAATAATTTTTATGGCAGTGATGTTTTTCCTTCCCCATCTTCATGTTGAAAAAGCAACTAAAGGAAATACTTATACAGAATCTGTATTTGACCAAAGTAAGGTGACAACCGTGGATATAACATTGGCTGATGAGGATTTGGATTCCATCCTGGATAACCCCTCTGAAAAGGAAGTTGTTGCATCCGATGTGACCATTAATGGGGAAAAAGTTGAGAATGTAGGGTTTCGAACCAAAGGAAACCTTTCCTTAAACTCTGTTGTCCAAATGGAAGATTCGGAACGTTACAGCTGGAATATAGACTTTGATTATTATCAGGGAGATCAAAATTTTCACGGCCTGAAAGAATTCGATTTAAATAATAATTATAGTGATCCCACGTATATGAGGGAGTACCTTTCGTATGAGCTAATGGAAAAGATGGGCATAGCAACTCCCGGACATTCCTATATGTACGTGACCATCAACGGAAAAGAATGGGGCTTGTATTTAGGCGTTGAATCTATTGATGAAACATTTTTGAATAATAACTTTGCATCTGGTAACGGTGACCTTTATTATCCTGATGGCACCGGAAGTGATTTAAAATGGATCAGTGATGATATTGATGATTATACAGGGTTGAACTTAAAAACAAATGAAAATTCTGATCAATCTGCCATGATCAAGATGCTTGATGCTATCAATAATGGCGGGAATTTGGAAGAAGTCTTGGATGTAGATGAAACATTACGCTACTTTGCAGCAAATACGGCCCTCGTCAACCTCGATCATTATCAAGGCACATTAAAGCATAACTACTATCTATACGAAGAAAATGGAATATTTTCCATGCTTCCCTGGGACTATAATATGTCATTTGGAGGCTTTTCCGGAGGCGGCGGTCGACAGGCGGGCGCATCCGGTCAAGAAAATAAAAGTGAAATCGCCGCTGACCAAAAAAATGGCGCTACGGCTGAGAGTAACGACGATGCTGATAAGCAGGATGACACGGAACTCAGTGGGGAAGCACCAAATATGAACGGTGGCGGAATGATGGATATGAGCTCAAATTTCATGAATGAAAATAATATCAACTTCAGCATTACCGAGCCTGTTTCAGGTACGGCCCTTGAAGATCGCCCTTTATTGAATGCCCTGCTTTCCAACGACGGGTATCGTGAAAAATATTATGATTATCTGGACGACATTGCTACAGATTTTTTCTCTGAAGAAAATATGAAAGCAATGACCACTGAAATTTCCACATTAATCAAACCATACGTGAAAAAGGATCCGACCAAGTTTTATACAATGGACGAGTATACAGAAGCAACGTCAGGCGAGGAGACCCTGGTTGACTTCGCTGTCCAACGTGCTGAGTCCATCTTGGCACAGCTTTCTGGAGACCTGGTTGTGGAAGCCGAGACAGAAAGCGGTATGGGAGGCGGAGCTCCTAATATGGGCGATGACGCAAATGCAGGCCAGCAACCACCAAACATGGGCGGCGGCGAGAATGAGGCTGCGATGGGGCCCCCTGACATGGACCGCGGCGGGAATGGTGCACCTCCTGGCATGAACGGGAACATGGGTCAAAAGGGGGCAGTTAACAGTAGTTCCTCCAAAGATATGATCATACTATCTTCCTTGCTCCTAATCCTATTATTAGGTGCAATGGCTTTCGCCTACTTCTTTAAACGAAGAGGTAAAAAAGGATAATAGACTATCCCCCTCCAATATAAAAAAGGTGCAAAAGGGGGTTAGGAATGGTTCATCCTTAATTAACTAGGGCATACTAATGTTTTTACTGTTTTTGAGACCCCTGCTAGATTGAAGAAATTTGCGGCACTCCTGCCGAATAACTGGCCAGCGGAAAGAAAGCGGATTTCTGAAAACAACATGAACGTTTTTTAAAGAGGCACTTTTCGTAAAGATTGTTGTTTTTAAAATGAAACGATTTAACGTTGATTGGAGCACAAGAGCGAGACTCCTGCAGGAGCAGCGGGACAAGTGAGACTCCACAGGCGTTTTCGCCGAGGAGGCTCACCGCCCGCCCCGCGGAAAGCGAGCATCTGGAGGGGAAATCAACCACACCGCTTTACTTGGAATAGCAACAAAGTATGCGAAAACAGCCTTTAAAGAACACGGTAGGCAAACTGCTTTTCTTCGAATTATCTATAATCTGAGGTATCCCAAAATATTCGGGATACCTTTTTTATTGAATTGGTGCATGGCATTTTCCGGGTTATTCCTTCACGTTTGATTAATTTTTAACTGCTAATTAATATAAAATACCCTTATTTGGTATAAAATAGTAAAATAGAGAGGTAAATGAACCTCAATCAAGAGGGTTGTTCACTTGTTTATCAATTGAATTTAGGGGGTAAAGATTTCCATTATTACTTTATCCGATCGTACAGTTTCACTTTTGTTAAAAACGGGTCGGTGTCAGGGGGGAAACGGATGAAAAGAAATCATACGATGATGCAATTTTTTGAGTGGCATCTTGAGGCAGATGGTTCTCATTGGGAGAGATTGAAATTTGCAGCCTCCAAGTTGAAGGATATAGGAATTGACTGCGTTTGGCTTCCGCCGGTTACCAAAGGGCAATCCGTTGGGGATAATGGATATGGAATATACGACGGATACGATTTGGGGGAATTTGACCAAAAAGGAACAGTCCGTACCAAATACGGGACCAAAGATGAATTGCTGCAAGCGATAGCCACCTGTCATAACTACGGACTTTGCGTTTATATCGATTTAGTCATGAACCATAAAGCAGGAGCCGATGGAACCGAAAAATTTAAAGTGATTGAAGTCAATCCAGAAAACCGTATGGAAGATATCTCAGAACCATTTGAAATGGAAGGCTGGACAAAATTCGATTTTCCAGGCCGTAAAAATAAATACTCTGATTTTAAGTGGAACCATACTCATTTTAATGGTACAGACTATGATGCCGAAAACGACAAAATGGGTGTATATCGAATCGCAGGCGAAAACAAGCACTGGAATCAGCATGTCATCGATGAATTCGGAAACTATGATTATTTAATGTTTGCCAACATCGATTATAGCCTGCCGGAAGTTCGTCAGGAAATGATTAGCTGGGGAAAATGGATGGTTGATACGTTAAAGTGTGATGGTTTTCGTTTGGACGCCGTTAAACATATCGATTATGAATTCATCAATGAATTTCTCCAAGAACTCATTCCTTATACAAAGGAACATTTCTTCATGGTCGGCGAATTTTGGAAGGCGGATGTTAAAGCATGTCAAACTTACTTAGAGCAAACCAATCATGACCTCAACTTGTTCGATGTTTCCCTGCATTATAAATTTCATGAGGCCTCAAACGCAGGAACTGACTTCGACCTCTCAACCATCTTTGATAATACCCTCGTCCAAACCAATCCGGCAGAGGCCGTCACTTTTGTCGACAACCATGACTCCCAGCCCCATGAATCACTGGAATCTTGGGTAAAGGACTGGTTCAAACCATCGGCATATGCACTTACCTTGCTTAGACTTTGCGGTTATCCATGTGTCTTTTACGGGGACTATTATGGAATCGGCGGGCCTTCTCCGGTGCCAGGGAAAAAGGACATTCTAGATCGCCTCTTATATGCAAGGTATGAAAAAGCTTACGGGGAACAGACTGATTACTTTGATGATCCAAATACGATAGGCTGGGTCCGGCACGGAGTTGAAGAGCTAGAAGGCTCGGGGTGCGCCGTCATAATTTCGAATGGAGATCGCAACAGTGAAAAAAGGATGTTCGTCGGTGAACATCGTGCTGGTGAAATCTGGAGTGATTTAACTTGTCATAGAGATGACCACATCACCATTGAAGAAGATGGTTTCGCGACCTTCCCCGTTCATGGAAAAAGCGTATCGGTATGGGCCTTGGATAATCCGCTCTAAAAAGAGATAAGCAAGGAACGGCATGTCATTTACGGATATGCTGTTCTTTGCTGATGACACCCCCCTTGAAGACTTGGAAATAAGTCTGTATGCCACATAGGGAAAGATAATTTTTCCATTTTGATCAATCATGGTAAGATAAGGGAAAAAGGAGTTGAAGGAAAAGTGAAAAATGAAATCATTGAAAGATTCACTTCTTATGTGAAAGTGGATACCCAATCGAATGAGGAAAATCCATCATGTCCCTCTACACCCGGACAGTTGACCTTGGCAAATGCATTGGTCAATGAACTTCAATCGATTGGGATGAAGGAAGTGACAATTGATCAGAACGGATATGTCATGGCAACATTGCCAGCCAATTCAAATAAGGATGTCCCGACAATCGGTTTCTTGGCACATGTCGATACAGCAACGGATTTCACTGGAAAAGATGTAAAACCGCAAATCATTGACAACTATGATGGCAAAGATCTTACTTTACATGAAAAATTGGATGTCATTCTTTCACCTGATGATTTTCCTTCGCTTAAGAACTATAAAGGGCATACCTTGATTACAACGGATGGGACAACCCTGTTGGGAGCAGATAATAAGGCTGGAATTGCCGAAATCATGACTGCCATGGATTATTTGATCCAGCATCCGGAAATCAAGCATGGAAAAATCCGTGTTGCTTTTACTCCCGATGAGGAAATCGGCAGGGGGCCCCATAAGTTTGATGTAGATGCTTTTGATGCTCAATTTGCCTACACTGTGGACGGTGGTCCACTTGGAGAACTTGAATATGAGAGCTTCAATGCAGCATCGGCCAAAATCCTGATCAAAGGTACGAATATTCACCCTGGTACGGCTAAAGGAAAAATGGTCAACTCGGCAAAAATCGCCATGGAATTCCATGATAAACTCCCAGTAGCAGAAGCACCGGAATATACGGAGGGTTACGAAGGATTTTATCATCTGATTTCATTTCACGGTGATGTGGAAGAGACCAAGCTTTCTTATATCATCAGGGATTTCGACCGCCAAAAATTTAATGAACGCAAGGAATATATAACAATAGTAATCGAAGATTTAAAAGAAAAATATGGGCAAAACCGCATCCAGCTTGAATTAAACGACCAATACTTCAACATGAAGGAAAAAATTGAGCCCGTAAAGGAAATCGTGGATATTGCCCACGAAGCAATGGAGAAACTCGATATAAAACCGAAAATATCGCCAATACGCGGTGGTACGGACGGCTCTCAATTATCGTATATGGGCCTGCCAACACCCAACATCTTTACGGGCGGGGAGAACTTTCATGGCAAATATGAATTTATTTCCGTCGATAACATGATCCTGGCCACTAAGGTGATCGTTGGCATTGCATCGCTTTTTGAAGAAAAAGCAATGTAGCTTGATACGAAATGCCTTTATTGAAAAACCCCCCGACTCCAAGTCTGGGGGTTTTTCATCCAATATTAAACGCGATTCCAGTGACGGTGCTTGGCAATCGCCTCGATAAAGACAGTACCACTATTTTTATCCGTAACAGCTACAATGCCTGAGGCTGGATCATTGGAACCGATGCCTGCCTTCGATAGGATCTCGGCTCCTTCTTTTCCCGCACCAATTGCTTTGAAATGATTGTAGGCTTCATCAACAAAGTAAATTGGTTCCTTGGATGCCTTTAAAGAATTGACGCTCTCCTGCCCTCCTGGCACATATACAGCATCGAAAAGTACCGAATCGGCTGTCAGGAATGTCTGATTCACTTCGGCCTGCTGTCCTTCAGAACTTGTAATCACTCCACGGTTATGACTGATGATTTCAGCCGTTATCCCTGCAGATTTAAATGATTCCAAGACTTGATTGACCTCTGATCCGTTGAAGCCATCTGCAGCCAAGATTGCCACTTTCCTTGTTGCGGCCGTGTTCACCTTCATTTGCTCCTGGCTTAAAGCTGGAGAAGCCAAATCCATTTTGACCTCACTTTTGTTGGCCGGAGGATTCACGCCCACCCCAATAGCGATCGTTTTAGCCAGCTCGACATCCACATTGCTGAACATCTCGACGATTTGCTGCTGAACGTCCTTACTTTTCACTTTTCCCACTTCAAAGTGGAACGCCTGAATAATATGCTCCTTCTCCACTTCCGTCATGCTATTCCAAAATAATTTAGCCTGGCTGTAATGATCCTTGAAGCTTTCACTGCGTTGTCGGACCTTCCTGCCATCGACTTTTTCCTGGTAATGTGCATAGCCGCCTTCCTCTTCCGAAGCAGGTTCGGGAGAGTTGCCTGCAAGGGAATTTTTGTGGTAGCTGACCTGCCCTGGATTTATTGACATTCGGTGCATGCCATCGCGTTGATTATTATGAACGGGGGCAACCGTCCTATTAATCGGAAGCTCATGGAAATTCGGTCCTCCCAATCGGGATAGCTGGGTATCGGTGTATGAGAATAACCGTCCCTGGAGCAGCGGATCATTTGAAAAATCAATACCCGGTACGACATGCCCCGGATGGAACGCTATCTGTTCCGTCTCTGCAAAAAAGTTATCCGTATTTTGATTCAAAACCATTTTTCCGATTATTTTCACCGGGATCTGTTCTTCCGGCCATAGTTTAGTAGGATCAAGGATATCAAAGTCGAATTTGAATTCATCTTCCTCCTTAATCATTTGCACGCCAAATTCAAATTCAGGATAATTTCCGGTATCTATCGCTTCCCACAGATCTTGGCGGTGAAAATCAGGATTCTTCCCTGCAATTTTCTGTGCCTCATCCCAGACAAGGGATTTAACTCCAAGTACAGGCTTCCAATGGAATTTAACGAAATGGGCCACGCCTTGTTCATTTACAAAACGGAATGTGTGGACACCAAACCCTTCCATCATCCGGAAACTTCTCGGTATGGCCCTATCAGAAAGATGCCACATGATCATATGAGCCGTTTCTTCATTGTTGGCGATGAAGTCCCAAAAAGTATCATGTGCAGACGCAGCCTGAGGTATTTCGTTATGAGGCTCCGGTTTAACCGCATGAATTAAATCCGGGAACTTAATGGCATCCTGGATAAAGAATACCGGAATATTATTTCCGACTAAATCATAGTTTCCTTCCTCAGTATAGAACTTTGTAGAAAATCCCCTTACATCACGTACCGAGTCTGCAGATCCACGGGAACCTGCCACCGTTGAGTAGCGAACGAATACTGGTGTCTTGACTGAAGGGTCTTGAAGAAACTTGGCTTTTGTATATTCGGCCATCGGTTCATATACCTGAAAATATCCATGAGCACCAGATCCACGGGCATGGACAATCCGCTCAGGAATACGCTCATGGTCAAAATGTGTCATTTTTTCCCGGAAATGAAAGTCCTCCATCAAAGTTGGACCACGCGTTCCAGCTTTCAAAGAATGCTCATCCTCAGAAATGCGCAAACCTTGGTTAGTCGTCATCTTTTTCCCATTATCGTCCACTCGATATTGATCCAACTGTCGCTGCTTACTTTGCTCATTGATTCTTCCGTTTTCATTTGCTTTTGCCATCCCACTCATTCCCCTCCATGTCTAAGAATTCAGATTAAATCGTGTTGTATGTACTTAATTGATTCGAAAAAATTGCGTTATCCTTCCTCATATACCACTCTATTTTGTCGGATAAACAGAATTCAAAAAAAGAATCTTCACGGTAGGTAGGTAGGTTCATTTTGGGATAGGTGGAATGCTTCCCGTCCCCAGTTTTGAAACACTTGAGACGGATCATTAACATATAAAAAAGAAGCGGGAGACCGATATTTCGATCTTCCCGCTTCTTTTCATTCAACACCTTTACTTCTTAAAAGCCTCTGAAACCTTCAAAAGTTTGCCTTTTACTTTCGTATTTTTCATCACTTTCAAGACAAGCGGTCCCTTTTCATTCAATATTTCCACATAAGAAACATTGTCCTGGATCGTAATGATCCCAATGTCCTCTGCATTCACTCCATCAATCTTTGCGATGGTTCCGACAAAATCCACAGCCCTGAGTTTCTTTTTCTTGCCGCCATTAAAATACAACTTCATGATTTGTTTATTCAACTGTTCACTTTTATCTTTTTTGATCTTGGGACGAGCTTCCAGTTTCGCTTCGAATTCCAATTTTTTATTGGAGACTTCCTCTTTTGAAGGAACAGTCATCTTAGGGATTTCAAAACCGATATATCCTTGAATCTCAGCAAGGAATTTGTCTTCGTACGGCGTCACAAAAGTAATGGCTTTTCCTTTTTTACCGGCACGGCCCGTTCTTCCAGTTCGATGTACGTAACTTTCCTTTTCCAATGGCAGGTCATAGTTAATCACATGGGTTATATTGTCGATGTCAATTCCACGCGCAGCAACATCTGTCGCAACCAAATAGCGGAATTCACCTCTTCTGAATTCATTCATCACTGCAAGGCGATCTTCCTGAAGCATGCCGCCGTGTATCATATCACACGGATATTCCAGTTCCAGCAGCTGTTCACATACTTGATCTACCCTATCTTTCGTCCGACAGAAAATGATGCAGCTATCGGGGTTTTCCGTGATGGTGACATCTCTAAGCAGGGAAAACTTATCATCTTCCTTCACTTCAATAAGAGCATGTTCAATTTTCTCCGTTGTTAAGCCCTTTGCTTTGATTTCAATATCCAAAGGATCTTTCATATATTGCTTGCATAGCTTTTTTATACTCTCAGGTAACGTAGCAGAGAACAGCATGGTTACTCTATCTTTCGGAAGCTCTTTAATAATGGCTTCCACTTGTTCAATGAAGCCCATATTCAGCATTTCATCCGCTTCATCAATAACTAAATGAGTTAAGCGTTCCAAGGCGAGTGTCCCTTTCTCGATATGATCCAGAACACGCCCCGGAGTTCCAACGACTACATGGCTTTTTTGTTTCAATTCCGCTTTTTGCTGTGCGAATGGATGTTTTCCATAAACCGCAGTAGCCTTTATCCTTTTAAATCTGCCTATATTCGTAATATCCTCTTTAACCTGTACAGCAAGCTCGCGTGTGGGTGTTAAAATAAGCGCCTGAGGCTTATTCTCCTCCCAATCGACCATTTCGCAGATCGGTATGCCGAATGAAGCGGTCTTGCCGCTTCCCGTTTGGGATTTAACGACTAGATCCCGCTTTTTCAGCGCCACTGGTATCACTTCACGCTGTACTTCGGTTGGACTTTGATATCCCAAGCTTTCTAATGCCCTTACAATTTCATCGCTTAATGTATAATCAGTAAAACTCAATTCATTCATATGACAGCCTCTTTTGTTGTTTAGTATATTGCTTTATTGTTTCCATAATCGTAAATTCCTTATACAAGGTTCTATTATACGCGATATGCATCGATAAACCTTGTACTAACCAAATTTCAATTGCCTTATTTCAATATAATGAAACGTTCGTCTTCATTAAAACAACGGTCATCAGGATATCATGATCTGAGTTAATCAAAATGGACCCTGCTTCTTTCAATATGCTAAAATATGTATGATATAAAAGCCGAAATAGGGTGTAGTTTCTAAACCGATGTCCAAAAGGAGTGCTGATTTATGATAATCGTAACGAATAGAATCAGAGTCAAAAAAGGGATGGGTGCAGTCATGGCCCCAGGATTTACTGCACCAGGTCCACTTGATACTACGGAAGGCTTCGTAAAAGTTGAAGTATTATTAACGCAGAATTTGTCGGACCACGATGAACTGAGCGTTAATATGTACTGGGAAAACCTTGATAACTTTACTGCTTGGAGAAATAGCGATGCATTCAAAGCTGCACATAAACGGCCTGAACCAGGTTCCGGTGAAGCAAAAAAAGAATCTCCTATTCTAGGCAGCGAGCTTA
Source organism: Peribacillus simplex (assembly GCF_900156045.1). GTDB lineage: Bacteria > Bacillota > Bacilli > Bacillales > DSM-1321 > Peribacillus > Peribacillus simplex_D. Next base: position 561,858 of record NZ_FTMX01000003.1, read on the forward strand.
CAACGTATGAAGTCGCCTCGGTAAAGGAAATAGCTAAATAATAAAATCACACAAAAAGAGGCCGCAAAATATGCAGCCTCTTTCTGTTGTTTTCTCTTAGTGAATTACTGGGCTTCAGCCTTCTTTATTTGCTTGCTTCTAAGCTGGCCGCAAGCTGCATCAATATCCGTTCCATGTTCTTGGCGGATTTTACAATTTACGCCTCTCTTTTTCAGCGTATCATAAAACGCGAGAACGGACTCTTTTTCACTTCTTTGGTATTGACTATGCTCATCTACAGGATTATATGGAATCAGGTTGACATAGAGCCGATGTTTTTTGTCCTCAAGAAGAGTGGCGAGTTGCTCGGCTTCTTCTTGATGGTCATTGACATCTTTCAATAGGATATATTCAATCGTAATTCTCCTATTCGTTTTCTCTAAATAATAATCAAGAGATTTCATCAATTTTTCTATCGGGATACCTCGGTTTATTTTCATGATCTGTGTCCTGAGCTCATTATTCGGCGCATGCAATGAGATGGCCAGATTCACCTGTAATTGGGTATCCGTGAATTCATAAATCTTATTGGCAAGACCGCTCGTCGAAACAGTAATGCGCCTGCCCGCTATAGCAAGGCCCTTATGGTCCATGAGCACCTTCAAAAAGTCCAACATATTTTCAAAGTTATCGAACGGTTCGCCAATACCCATTACAACAACATGGCTTACAACATCCTCTTGTTCCAATTTATCCAGATGAAGTTGAACGTTCATGATTTGTTCCACTATTTCCCCGCTGGATAAATCACGGCTTTTGGCCAATAATCCACTGGCACAGAAACTGCAGCCAATATTGCAACCCACTTGGGTGGTGACACAAACCGAAATTCCGTATTTATGTCTCATCATGACCGTTTCGATAAGATTTCCATCCTGTAATTTAAACAAAAACTTGATTGTACCATCCGCTGATTCTTGCTTGACGTGCTCAGTCAAAGTCTGGATGACAAAGTGCTCTTCAAGTAATTTTATGCACTCTTTATTTACATCCGTCATTTCAGAGAAACTCGTCACACGTGTTCTATAAAGCCACTCCCAGACTTGGGAAGCTCTGAATTTTTTATGGCCATGGTCCGAAAGCCACGCTGTCAATTGTTCGAATGTTAAACCATAAATGGACTCTTTATTCATTCGTTACCCTCTTTTCATTACATTAAGATTTAATATGTTATCCCATTAACCTTACGGGGAATTCCCCCGGAATCAGTCATTTCATTTATGATATGGTTCATTTCTATTTATCCGAAAAGCCCGATATATTTGCTCCACCAGAACCAGTTTCATTAATTGATGCGGAAAGGTCATTTTCGAGAAGGAAAGGGCATAATCGCTTCTTGATAACACCTCGGTGCCAAGCCCAAGCGATCCGCCGATAATAAAGGCAATTTTGCTCTTTCCATAGGTGGCGAGCTGATCCATATGAGTGGCCAGCTGCTCTGAAGTAAGCTGTTTTCCATTGATCTCAAGCGTTATTACGTAGGTGTCTGGGCTGACTTTTGCCAGGATTCGTTCACCCTCCTTTTGCTTTACAATGTCCATGTCTGCTGCACTCAGGTTCTCCGGGGCTTTTTCATCCGGTACTTCGACAAGTTCTATATTAGCATAGGCGCTTAACCTTTTAGTATATTCAGCAATTCCTTGCTTTAAGTATTTTTCCTTTAGCTTGCCAACAGTAATAATCGTTATTTTCATATATATCCTCTAGCTTTCATTATGTTTTTACTATCAATTGTTGGATTTGCCTACCTATTATCATACCTTACAGTGCCCTATAAGCAAAACAAGCATATCCTTTCCAATTTTTAATGCATTTTAAAATAAAAACCGCTGCCCCTGAAAGCGGCAACGGTAACTTTCATTATTTTTTAATGTGTATTGAATAAATTAGGGTCGACTTAGTTAAATCCGATGCAGAATTATGTTGATTATTCGTACAGCCAAAAGCACGAATCTAAACCATTTCACACGCCGCTTCATTCTTCGGAAATGTTAAGAACATGTTAAGAACAGGTTACGAACATGTTATCCACAAAAGTTATCCACATATCCACAAAATCTATCCACATCTTGTATGGGAATATTAGTTCCCTACTAGATATATTGCCACGTTTCGACAATATTCACAGGTTGTTGATAACTGATTTTCTTCGGGAACCAGCGTTAAAACAGGATAGGTTTCACATTCGTATACCACTTCATCCAGCGCCATATCCACGTGTTCCTGACAGCAATATAATTTCATCTTTTCATATCTCCTTTCCCACTCATTATTCCCAGTACTTCCATTCCAATTATCCACAAGTTACATGAGATTATTAATTTAAGTATATATCCACAGGTAATCGTAACAAAAAATAAGAAAATCGCAAGGAAATAGAAAGGACAGGAGGCATTTTTCCCCCTGTCCTTTTGTGCTTTTAGATTTCGCTGCTTGAAAGTTTGACTTCCGTAGTTTCTTTCTTTCCGTCACGGTAATAAATGATTTTGACTTTATCACCGATTTGCTTTTCGTTGTAAAGGTATTTTCGTAATTCCACAACGTCATGAATTTTTTCATTATCCATTCCAACAATGACGTCAAATTCCTTCAATCCAGCTTTGGATGCTGGAGAGTTGCTTTGAACGCCTGTTATTGCAACGCCAGATGTAACTTTCCTTGGTAACTTTAATGTATTTTGTTGATGGTATTGGGAAATCTCTTCTACAGATGCCAAGTTCACACCCAAGTAGGCACGTTTCACTTCACCAAATTCCTCTATATCATTAATAATCGGTATAACTGAATCAATCGGAATGGAAAGACCGATTCCTTCCACTGCATTTTCCGCAATCTTCATCGAATTTATTCCGATGACCTGCCCTGACATATTTACGAGTGCCCCCCCGCTGTTACCTGGGTTAATCGCCGCATCGGTCTGGATGACCTCCGCATTCCAGTCCACTTGTCCGTCCTCATTGATATCAACCTCTATCGTACGCTCCAAACCGGAGATGATCCCTTGTGTGATCGATCCAGAGAATTGGAGGCCTAATGGATTGCCAATGGCAATTACGGGCTCACCAGGTTTCAATTTGCTGGATTTCCCGAATTCAGCAATGGTTTTGATTTTATCACCATTCACGACAATGACAGCTAAATCTGTCCATGGGTCACTACCTTGTAGTTCAGCTGGTAATTTAGTGCCATCACTTAATGTAACTTCCAGTTCATTGGCGCCTTCAATGACGTGATTATTCGTGACGATATAGGCTTTGCCCCCATCTTTTTTGTAGACGACTCCAGAACCAGTGCCGGCTTCTGCCGAACTGTCCTCGGCGTTGCTCCCTTGACCCCAGAAGTTCGTTTCCTGAATGTTAGTGATCCCGACTACTGCGTCGCTGGCCTTATCAACAGCATTTGTGACAGCACTTGTTACATCAAGAGTAAGGTTTTGCTGGGACTGCTCCGCGGGCTCATTCTCTGTTGATTTCTCCGTTGTAATTTCGTTATCATCGTTATTTAACAGCCCGCTTCCCGGTAAAATAAGTAAGGCCCCGATGATGACGCCCCCCAAGCCTGCTAGAAAATAGCCCGTATAGCCTTTTTTCCGTTTATTTTGGTTCTCATCATTCTGATCATAATAACCCAAGACCGCCCCATCCTCTCATTTTAGGAATGTATTATAGCAATTCTATTGTTTGGTATCCTCCCTCAATTATACTCAATTACCGAATTTTTTCTAAAAAAATGAATGCTTTTATTTAAGGGAATAAAGCCACTTTCCTTTTACCTATACAGTTCTAACCAAACGATACCCCTTTTAATCCGATTCGTAACTTACGAATCGGAATTTTTTAAAATAAAAAAAGGAATGAACAAGGTATCCCTCATCCATTCCTTTTATTTATAACGTAACAAGCTCCGTTGGTCTTTTCGGGTCAGTATCATATAAGGAAAATTGTTCGCCAACGATGATCCCCTTTGTCTTTAACGTCTGTTCCACCGACATTCTTGCTAGATCCTTCATATTGTTATCAAGGCTTAAGTGGGCCAAGTAAATCCGCTTGGTCTTATCACCTGCCACTTCACTCATTGCAAGGGCAGCGTCTTCATTACAAACATGTCCGACATCACTTAAAATCCGGCGCTTGATGCTCCACGGATATTTTCCCATCCTCAGCATGGACACATCATGGTTACTTTCAAATACATAAGCATCGGCATTTGAGATGATTCCTTTCATCCGGTCACTAACGTACCCTGTATCGGTAATGACCACAAGTTTCTTATCCTCATGATGAAAGACGTAAAACATCGGCTCTGCCGCATCATGTGAAACGCCAAAAGATTCTATATCAAGACTGCCGAACGTTTTGACCTGTTCCATTTCAAATGTGAATTTTTGTTCTGTTGCAATTTCACCGATTGATCGATCCATGGCATTCCATGTTTTTGCATTCGCATATATCGGGAGTTTATGTTTTCGGGCAACCACGCCAAGACCTTTAATATGGTCGCTGTGTTCATGGGTAACGAGGATACCGGATAACTTCGACATATCACGGCCTATATCCTGAAACAATGCTTCCAGGGCTTTACCGCTTAAGCCGGCATCGACAAGGAATGATTGATCCTCCGTTTCCACGAAAAAGGCATTTCCTGTACTCCCGCTTGCGAGAACACTAAAATGCATTGTCATCTTTACTCACTCCAGTATTTTTTCTTCTGTATTCAATTCAATGACCTCTCCATCAAAAGCATTCACGAAGAGATCCGTTTCGTCATCAATGACCACCCACCATGTTGGCACAAGTAAATGTGACACAGATGTCGTCTGAAGCGAATTATAAAAGCCCAGTTTTACATTCGTGACTTTGCTTTTGGGATCAATATCACCATTCTGATACAATTGTCCAATAGCAGTTAATGCAGATACCAATTCTTTAGGTTTATTGAATTTTTCGATGCCCTCTAAATACATCTGTTCATAGGAAACGATTTCACCCTTCTTGTTCAGATATAAAGTGACCTTCCCTTTACTATTATTATAAAACATCTTTTTATCTGCCACTTGATAGCAGATGATGGTCTGGTTGATTTCATCATAGCTCCAAAAATGATACTCACTTCCATTTAAAATATACTCCTTCAGGAATATATCAAGGTCTGCAGCATGAACTTCCGCTTTCATGCCAACCGGTGTTTTAAATGTACCCACAAGCTTCTTATCATCGATGATTCTTGCTTTTTGGTTTTTCAGGTGCTGAATATCCTTCTTCTCGAAAGTCTTGCTTTGGGCAATCAGGAATTGATCCTTCATCTTTTGTTTCGGAAGTGGGGTTTCTATTGAAATCTCATCTTCTTTCAACAGTTCTTCCGTTGAGGACTCCGTGAAACTTTCATATTGGGAGTCATTAATCTTTTCCAGGAATTGATAAAGAAGAAAAATATTCAAAATGAAGAAAACCATGATGAAAATCGACTTTGTATTATTCCAATCCACTTTGATCGCCTCCCGAATCTTCTTCAAAAGGCACCATAAACCATTTATCGCCGATACGATAATACCAAGTGGGATCGAGTGTAACCAGTGTTACAAGTTTGGAATCGAGGGATTTATTCAGTTTATAGCCAATCGAGATGTCCTCCACGCTTTTGAAATCGATATTATCTATCGATTTCAGCTTATTCAATACTTCTCTACCGCTTGGTAAAATTACTACCGCTCCTTCTGACGGGAGGACTGAGTCAAGTGAAAAGTATGGGCGGTCATAGCTATAAATTTCTTCTTTCCCCCATATTTGCTCGATTTCTGTCATCCCAGATTCATTGAAGGTCGGATAACCATTTACGAATAAGCGGAATACCACTCGCTGTTCATTCTCCGACATATAGGCAAAGCGGTAATTGTTATCTTCCCAACCGTCATGATCATTGATGAAATCAATGCTTTTTTGCAAAAGGTCACTGGAACTGTCAAATCGCTTGCTCTTTTGTGCCGGATTGATATAAGAAATAAGATAATGATCTTTATTGACCGTCATAAGTCTTGTTCCATCCGTGTATTCCTCACCGACCGAAACGGGTTCCTGGCGTACGAACTTCGGAAAAATAAATAACGCATTTTTCAAGTTCCCAATATCCAAGTAATCAATGTAATACTCAAGTTTGTTGATCTCCACCGGCTTTTCCGGAACGAACAGCGTCCTTTTGCTGTTTATGGTTTCAGCCGTGTATTCAGGGTGCTTATCGTATGAACCACTATAAAATGAATCCATGAAATTCCTTAGTTTTTTAGTGTCGACCATCCCTTGATAAATCTTCTCTTGATCGTAGGAAACAAAATAAACGGCAGATTCCTTACCACGGATATCCTTTTGTTTAATGATGATTCGATCGAATGAAAATCCAGGCACTTCCTTATCCGTTATATTCAATACCGTTTTATAAAGGGCGATGGGTATATCATCGGTAAATTCTATTTCAATCGACCCATCTTCATGGACAAAATCCTCAAATTTCCTTTGCAGCCTTTTTACGGATACCTCTTTTATGCCGCTGAAACGCCATTGCGAAAATTCTTTTTCCATTTCATTTATTTCCACCGGATCGGAAGTTTGGAAATGCTGCCCATTGCCATGGAAAAGGATACTGACTGGTTTAATGACATCACTGACAATCTGGACATCGCTTTTAATCCTTATAAATTCCGACGATTGTTCAAATGGATCATATTCAGGCTCGTACGTCCAAATGCTCCATGTCAAAAAAATGCTTGTCCCAACCAAAATAGTCAGTATGATACTTTTTGCACGTTCAAAATTCATGACCAATCATCCTCTTCTTCCTGTTCGTAAGGAAGTGTAAAGAACACGGTAGTTCCTTTTCCATCCACACTTTCCGCCCATATTTTCCCGCCATGCGCCACGACCATCTCTTTTGCAATGGCTAAACCAAGCCCTGTCCCGCCTAAGTTACGGGCCCTTGCTTTATCCACACGGTAGAAGCGGTCAAATATTTTATCAATGACGTTTTTCGGGATACCCACTCCTTGATCTGTAATGCTCACAATGATAAAGCCATCAGATGCCCTGACGCGGAAAGTCACTTGACCCCCTTCAGGTGAGTACTTTAAGGAGTTGGAGATTACATTATAGAGAACCTGGGTGATTTTATCTTCATCAATATCCACAAAATAAGCTTCCTTCGGCAAATCACGTTTAAACGTGATGTCATCATTTTTCGACATTTCAAAACGATCGATGATGTGGTCATAGAATTTATTGAAATTCACCCAGCCCGTTTTAAGCCTGTAATCTTTACTGTCCATTTTCGAAAGCTGTAACAGATCATTAACAAGCCTGATCATTCGCTCCGTTTCATTTTGGGTAACGCTTAAAAAGGATGGAGCGATTTCCTCGTCCTTCCATGCACCTTCAGCCAATGCTTCCAGGTAACTTCTCATCGTCGTTAACGGTGTTCGCAGTTCATGTGATACATTGGCAACAAACTCCCTGCGTTCGCTCTCGATTTTTTCCTGCTCAGTTATATCATGCAAAACAGTAATCAAACCATTGACGAAACCCGTTTCCTTTTGAATGACCGAAAAGTTCCCCCTCAAAATGAAAGGCCGGTTTTTTTTGCTGTAATCAAGGATAATGGACTCTCGTTCTTCCAGTAAATCCTCAAATTTATATTCTTCTTCAAGACCCAAAACCTCAATGATCGGTTGGTTCATGACGGTTTCACTCGAGACATCCAATAATCGTGCCGCCGGTTCATTGATCAAGTTCACCCGACCGCGCCTGTCCGTCGAAATTACACCATCGGTCATATTGGAAAGTACAGAAGAAAGCTTGCGCCGCTCTCCTTCTGTGCTTGATTGCGATTCTTGAAGCTTTTTGGTCAAATTATTGAAAGTGACGGCAAGCTGGCCAATTTCATCATCGCCATACACCCTAACTTTTCTGGAGAAATTTCCTTTCGCCATCACCAGGGCCTGTTTTCTCATATCTGACATCGGCCTTGTGATCGTTCGTGCGAGCAGGATCCCCAAGATGGCCGTAATGACTAGGGCGATGGCCGTCCCCGTCATAAAGATACTATTGATTTCATCCATCTGCTCAAAGACATTTTCCATCTCTGCTATTACATAGACGGCGCCAATGACCTCCCCATTTGCTTCAATGGGTGTCGAAAGGACCCAGAGCCGCCTGCCTGTTTTCTTGTCCCGAAATATATCACTATCTTCTTTTCCATAAATGAGCGTATTCTTAATAAGGACCTCCGTTGTCTTCTTCCCTACAATATCCTGGTTACTTGGGGCTGAAGTCCCGATCACGCGTCTGCTGCGGGTGTCGATGACACGCACTTCCGAAATATCATTCGATGAATTATCCCGGTCTTTCAATATCGTATCAATCGCTTCTTCGAGGGTTGGATCTTCCTCTCCCCTCTCTTTTTCCATTTCTTCACCAATACTGTAGGTAAGCAGGTTAACGTGACCTTTTATTGATTTCGTAAAGTTCCCGACAAGATTTTCTTCCAATTCCCCAACAAAATATACCCCGATTATTTGCATAGCTACGAAAATGAGCAATACATAAATCAGAACAAATTTAAAATGAATTGAGCGAAAAAAACCAACCTTTTTCATAGAGACTACTCCTGTTCAGGGTTACGCAGGTAATAACCGACCCCTCTTCTAGTTACAATCCAGCCAGGGTGGCTTGGATTGTCTTCAATCTTCTCACGAAGACGTCTGACCGTTACATCGACCGTCCGCACATCACCAAAATAATCATAGCCCCACACGGTTTGTAATAAGTGCTCCCTTGTCATGACCTGACCGATGTGCTTCGCTAAGTAATGAAGCAACTCAAATTCGCGATGCGTTAATTCAATCGTATCGCCCCGCTTGGATACCACATAGGCATCCGGATGGATAGTGAGCGTTCCTATCGTAATTTCCTTCGGTTCATTCTCTTGATCGGGAACCGGAACAGCTTGCTGACGTCTTAGGTTCGCCTTAACGCGGGCAATTATTTCCCGGGTACTGAATGGCTTTGTCACATAGTCGTCTGCACCAAGCTCCAATCCTAAGACCTTATCAATCTCTGAATCCTTTGCCGTTAACATGATGATCGGCGTTTCATACTTCTTCCTTACTTCCCTGCAAACTTCCATCCCATCGCGCTGCGGTAGCATGATATCAAGTAAAATCAAATCGGGTTGCCGTTCTTCTACCATTTTGAGGGCTTCATTGCCATCATAAGCACAAAAAACTTCATAGCCTTCCTTTTTTAGATTGAATTGTAATATATCAGCAATTGGCTTTTCATCATCCACTACCAGAATCTTTTTATCCATGTACTTATCTCCTTTTTAATAACTGAACTGAATCTATTAAAAACCGTGTCCTTATCCGGGACCTTATTCACTTTTCCTTCTGCTTGCACCAAGCTGGCAACCTAGTTCAGCAAACTTACATATATATACCCAATAAAAGGGGCTGAACACCGGAATGAAAGCAAATTGTCTCTATTCTACTTTATCATTTTATAGGCATTAAATCACCTTTTTCCTATTATTCTCATCTATGTATGAAGCAAAGAAGTCTTCGAATATTTTTCGAAGACTTCCATCGATTACTGGCTTATATAGTTTAGCGGATTAACGAGAGACCCGTTTTTATATATTTCAAAATGGAGGTGGACACCGGTCGAGTTCCCCGTTGAACCCATCATGCCAATTTTCATGCCTTTTTCAATCTTTTGTCCTGCTTGTACATCTATTGAATCCAAATGGGCATACACGGTCTTATACCCGTTATTATGATTGATCGTTATCTTATTTCCATATCCTCCGGAGTTTCCGGCAGTTTCGATTATCCCATGATCTGCTGCCGTTATCGTCCTGGTTGCTGGTCGGGCAATATCTATACCTTTGTGCAGTTTCCCCCAGCGCTGGCCCTGCTTACTGGAAATATAGCCCCCATCTGCAGGCCATGAATATGTACCGCTGCCTTGTGAAGGAATGACCTTGGTGCCTTTTCTGGTGATTTCTGTTTTGGCTTTTTCCGTGACTTCCTTTTTTACGATCGTTTCACTGATTTTCTTTCCGTTTGTTTCGGATACATTATAGGTGAACGCAAGAATCCCCTCATTCCCGATTTGTTCAGTGATGAGCTCACCCTTTGGAAGTTCGTCATCCTCCTTCACTTTCTTTTCAAATGGAATTCTCTCTTCCTTAAATACTTCTCTTTCTACCATTACGTTCACATAGGGGATACGTTGGGTCACATAGAGCCGCTCGCCCTCTTTAACACCTTTGTTCTCATCCTGTCCCGGATTTAGCTCCAGCAGGCGATCCAGGTCCATATCATGCTTAGTGGCAATGGCTTCAAGATCCTCATCTTCCTTTGTCTCATAGATCATCGTTCCTTCCTTTCCTTCTTCTATCATGGAAAGGGTTTTATCGACGCTCTTGATTTCGTCTGGATATACCATTGTCTCTTTAAACGTGACGGGAAGTGAAAATTCGATGTCCAGAATTCTACTTCCTGGCTCTTTTAACGAATCCGTATCTTTTTCACTTTCCTTTTTACCTGATTCATATTCAGCGTATTCCTCTTCATTCACATATAATAAAGTGATTTTCTCCAGAACTTCCTCGGCATCTTCCTTTGACGCAACATAAGCGACCGCCTGATTATCTATGTCAATTTCATACGCCTCTGCCTTCACATTCAACTGATCTTGAATTCCCTTGACAGCCTGCTCCTCTTTTACCTCTTCATCGAATACCTCTTCAGGTACAAAAGTCAGCTGTGCCTCCTTATCGAATGTAAAGTCCGGATAATCTTCCTGTGCTTCTTCTACCTTATCGGCTACGATCTTTTCGATTTCCGTTTCATCCGTCACACTTCCGACGAATTCGTCGTTAAGATAAACATGCTGTATGGTTGCAGTTTCCGATATCCCGGCAGCAGTTACCCGATTTCCTGCAAGCATTAAAATGACGGAAACCATCAACAGGATGGTCCCCTTGCCTTTTGAGCTAAACATATATTGTCCTCCTTAACGGCTCAGTCACCAATTAAGAAACTAATTAGTTTTATTTCGAGATTTATTAGTCCAATTTAAATATCCACATGCTTATGACTGATTTCTAATGATTTTTATCACTCATAACTCTACCATATTAAGAAAAAAAACAAGAAACAGACTTCATAATGTAATGGAACTGTATAAATGGTGACAACATGTACCAATAAATAGAGGAATGGGGCACGTTCAATAAACTGCAGAAAAAGGAGTGGGCCTAGGCCCAGCATGGTTAAAAGCGGGTTATATGCCAAATTGGCCGAAATTGGTATGTTACAAATCGTTAACAATCTATTAACAAGATTTCATTCAAAATACATCTGGACTCAAAACAAAAAAACGCCCTAAAGGAAAGGCGTTTATAAAAGGATGGCTCAGGACGGAATCGAACCGCCGACACAAGGATTTTCAGTCCTTTGCTCTACCGACTGAGCTACTGAGCCAAATATTCTATTTTTTTAAAAAATAAAATGGCGGTCCCGACGGGAATCGAACCCGCGATCTCCTGCGTGACAGGCAGGCATGTTAACCGCTACACCACGGGACCAGTAAAGCATTTATATAAAGAAGTGACCCATACGGGATTCGAACCCGTGTTACCGCCGTGAAAGGGCGGTGTCTTAACCGCTTGACCAATGGGCCGGAAAAAATGGTGAGCCATGAAGGATTCGAACCTTCGACCCTCTGATTAAAAGTCAGATGCTCTACCAACTGAGCTAATGGCTCGTACTAATGAAATGTTTCTTTTCGGGATGTTAACTTAACATCCGTATCTTGTTAATGGCTTGTTCTATTGTGACGACGCTTTTGATAATATCATGGTTTATATAGTTTAGGCAATAGTTTTTTGAAATAAAATTATTTTTTTCTTATTTTTTTCATTTTCCAACAGTTTAATCCATTCATTCAGTATCCCGGACCTCCTGAATGTGACATATAATGCATTAATAACGAAAGAAGAGCCGGCAAAAAAGCCAGCTCTCTTTTCAAGAATTACGCTAGACGCCAAGGGCTTCTCACGACATTAGTTTGGTTACGGTCAGGACCGACAGAGAAAGTGGTCAAAGGAATGCCTACCAGTTGAGATACGCGCTCTACATAGTGGCGAGCGTTCTCTGGAAGCTCATCCAATGATTTGCAACCTGTGATGTCTTCTGACCAGCCTGGTAGCTCTTCATAGACTGGTTTACATTCGCCAATCGCTTTCAAAGTCGCTGGTACCTCATGAATGATCTCGCCTTTATAGTCATAAGCCACACAAATTTTGACCGTATCAAGACCTGATAATACGTCTATCGAGTTCAATGATAGATCGGTAATCCCGCTGACACGGCGAGCATGGCGAACGACAACAGCGTCGAACCAGCCTACACGGCGTGGTCTGCCTGTAGTTGTACCATATTCACGGCCAATTTCCCGGATTTGGTTGCCGACTTCATCATGCAATTCTGTCGGGAAAGGACCATCGCCCACACGGCTTGTATATGCTTTACATACTCCAACCACATGGTTGATTTTCGTAGGACCTACACCAGAACCGATCGTAACTCCGCCTGCAACTGGGTTAGATGAAGTGACGAATGGGTATGTTCCTTGATCGATATCAAGCATGACACCTTGTGCCCCTTCGAATAATACCCGTTTCCCTTCATCAAGTGCATCATTCAATACAACGGATGTATCACAAACATATTTCTGCACTTGTTGTCCGTACTCATAGTATTCTTCCAAGATATCTTCGATTTTGAAACCTTCCGTTTCATAGAAACGTTCAAACATACGATTTTTTTCGACAAGATTTTGAGACAATTTTTCCTCGAAAATTTCACGGTCCAAAAGGTCTGCCATGCGGATCCCGTTACGAGCAGCTTTGTCCATATATGCAGGGCCGATTCCCTTTTTAGTCGTTCCAATTTTGTTGGCGCCTTTACGGTCTTCTTCGACTTCGTCCAATTTGATATGGTAAGGAAGGATGACATGTGCACGGTTCGAGATACGAAGATTATCCGTACTCACACCATGGCTATGTAAATAAGCAAGCTCCTCTACAAGAGCTTTTGGATCAACCACCATACCATTTCCAATGACACAAATCTTATCACTATAAAAAATCCCTGACGGAATTAAATGCAGTTTATAGGTAACGCCGTTAAATTTTATTGTATGCCCTGCATTATTCCCACCTTGATAACGAGCGATGGCTTCCGCATTCTGGGATAGAAAATCTGTTATTTTACCTTTACCTTCGTCTCCCCATTGTGTACCGACTACTACAACTGATGACATCTGAATAAAGCACCTCCAAAGGTTCACGTAATACCGATCATTTTAACCGGTTCTTATCAAACAAACCTATTTTATCAATAATCCAAACTGGAAGTCAATACAAAATCCGAACAATACACTTTTCAATAAATACTTCGTTCGTAAATATGAGAAAATTCTTTCCGGTTTTACATTGGGTTTTGGATTGTCAATCATTATTGTACCCTTTGATTTCTTTTTCTATTATCATAAGGCCTTTTCTTTTTCCAAAAACAGAGAAAGCCCGCCATTGCAAAAATGGCAGGCAGTTCCCTATGCGCCTGGAGACATCGAATCATCATCGAAGCGGCGTTCGAGGTTAACGAATTTATTATATTCTTTTACGAATGCAAGCGAAACCGTGCCTACTGGACCATTACGCTGTTTCGCTATAATGATTTCGATGATATTTTTATTCTCGGATTCTTTATCATAATAATCATCACGGTATAAGAATGCGACGATATCGGCATCTTGCTCGATACTCCCGGATTCCCTGATATCAGACATCATCGGACGCTTATCCTGACGCTGCTCCACTCCCCGCGATAGCTGGGAAAGGGCGATGACGGGCACTTTAAGTTCACGAGCGAGCGCTTTGAGTGAACGTGAAATCTCGGATACCTCTTGCTGACGGTTGTCGCCTGAACGGCCATCGCCTTGAATTAACTGCAGGTAATCGATCAATATCATGCCAAGGCCATGTTCCTGCTTCAAACGACGGCATTTTGAACGGATTTCACCAATCCTCACACCTGGCGTATCATCGATATAAATGCCGGCATTCGACAAGCTTCCCATCGCCATCGTCAGTTTACGCCAATCCTCATCAGTTAAGGAACCTGTCCGTAAATTCTGGGCGTTGATATTCCCTTCAGCACAGAGCATACGCATAACGAGCTGCTCTGCACCCATTTCAAGACTGAAAATCGCTACATTCTCTTCCGTTTTAGTCGCAACGTTTTGAGCGATATTCAATGCAAAAGCGGTTTTACCAACCGAAGGACGGGCACCCACTATGATGAGGTCATTACGTTGGAACCCTGCTGTCATTCGATCCAGTTCAGCAAACCCTGTCGGTATTCCCGTGACATCCCCTGTACGGGTAGTCAAAACTTCTATGTTATCGTACGTCGAAACCAATACATCCTTAATATTTTGAAAAGACCCGGAATTCTTGCGCTGGGCCACTTCCATGATCGTTTTTTCTGCTTCCCCGAGCAGCTCCTCGACCTCGTCCTCGCGACTGTAGCCTTCCTGAGCGATGTTGGTCGCTGTCCTGATCAAACGACGCAGCAATGACTTCTCCTCGACGATGCGGACATAATATTCAATATTGGCCGCGGTAGGCACCGATCCGGCCAATTCACTTAAATAAGAAACGCCGCCAACTTCTTCAAGGTTTTTTGTCGCAGCCAATTCCTCTGTCACCGTAATCAAATCGACAGCTTTTCCTTCGTCATTCAATTTAAGCATCACATTAAAGATTTTTTGATGAGAGCTTCTGTAAAAATCCTCCGGAATCAAAACTTCCGATGTAACGGTCAATGAAGAGGGCTCAAGAAAAATGGCTCCTAGCACTGCCTGTTCGGCTTCTATATTTTGAGGGGGAATCCTATCCTGAAATTGTTCTATCATATCTTAAAACCTCCCATTCTAAGAGGATACCTTTTATATGTTTCTAGTAAAAAAGAAAAAAGTGAAAGGACAACGTGCCCAATCACATTTTTCATCTATCTCTATTTTATCAATTTTTCACAGATATGAAACAGCTAAAATTAGTTAATTTCTTTCACATGCACAGTCAGTGTCGCAGTGACTTCAGGATGAAGCTTGACTGGAAGCTTTGTATGCCCTAATGTGCGGATGCCTTCAGCAAGCTCCATTTTACGTTTATCAACCTTGATACCGTGTTTTTTCTGAAGCTCCGATGCAATTTGCTTAGTCGTGATGGAACCGAATAAACGCCCGCCCTCACCGGCTTTGGCAGATAGTTCAACCGTTAATTTCTCCAGCTGCACTTTCAATTCTTCAGCATGCTGCCGTTCTTCTGCCGCAAGTGATTCTTCTTTATTTTTCTGGGCTTCCAAAGTTTTTACATTTGAATTATTTGCTTCAACGGCCAATCCTTGTTTTAGCAGGAAATTATGTGCATAACCATCTGCAACATTTTTAACTTCCCCTTTTTTCCCTTTACCTTTTACGTCTTTCAGAAATATTACTTTCATTCTTTTTGTCCCCCTTCTAAATATTCATCAATAGCTACTTTCAATCGACTTTCGGCTTCATCAATGGAGCAAACCTGTTGAGTGGCGGCATTTGTTAAATGTCCGCCTCCATTCAACATTTCCATGATCACCTGTACATTGATATCACCTAGAGAACGCGCACTTATGCCAACTGTATCATCAGATCGCTTAGCCATTACGAAAGAAGCCGCAACGCCATCCATGGTCAATAGGGTGTCCGCAGCTTGAGCGATGAGCACCTGATTATGAACTTGATCGGTTTTTGCAGAGGCAATGGCAATTCCCTTTTTATAAAAGATGACTTCCTCAATGAGCTTCGAACGTTTGATATAGGTGTCCACGTCTTCTTTTAAGAATTTCTGGACAAGTACCGTATCGGCTCCATGCGCCCTTAGATAAGAGGCAGCATCGAAAGTGCGTGAACCTGTTCTTAAGGTGAAGCTTTTCGTATCGACGATGATACCTGCAAGAAGCGCCGTCGACTCCAGCATATCAATCTTTGAGCGTTTCGGTTGATATTCAAGCAGTTCGGTTACAAGTTCTGCTGTTGAAGATGCATATGGCTCCATATAGACGAGCAATGAATTCTTGATGAACTCCTCACCGCGGCGATGATGGTCGATGACTACAACCTTATCGATCCTATTCAATAACCGTTCTTCAATCACCATGGAAGGTTTATGTGTATCGACCACAACCAGCAAGGTCTCATCCGTAATCATTTCAAATGCATCATCAGGTGTTATGAACCGGGAATACAGCTCTTCTTTATTTTTGATCTCTTCCATTAAACGAAGGACACTGCTATCGAGCTGCTGGGTGTCGATGACAATATAGCCTTCACGTTCATTCATCTGGGCAACTTTCAAGATGCCGATTGCTGAACCGATTGCGTCCATATCCGGGTTTTTATGGCCCATGACAATGACTTTATCGCTATCAAGGACTATATCCTTCAATGCATGGGAAATGACACGTGCACGGACTCTCGTGCGTTTTTCCATCGGATTGGTTTTACCGCCATAGAATTTCACTTTTCCGTTCGCTTGCTTTATCGCCACTTGGTCACCGCCCCGTCCTAGGGCGAGATCTAAGCTGGACTGTGCAAGCGAACCTAGTTCCGGTAAGGATGACACGGCAGAGCCGACCCCGATGCTCAGGGTCAATGGTACATTTTGCTTGGCCGTCGTTTCCCTGATTTCATCCAAAATCGAAAATTTGCCCTTCTCAAGCTGATGAAGGATATGCTCATTGAAGACAGCGATGAATCGTTCCGAGGAAACCCGTTTAAAGAAAACGCCATTATCCCTTGCCCATTTATCAAGAAGTGAGGTGACCAAGCTATTAATGCTGCTTTTACGCTGATCATCCATACCCTGTGTCAAATCATCATAATTATCAAGAAGAATGATCGCAATTGCCGTCCGCTCATCTTCATATAATTTCTCAATTTCCACTTGCTCCGTTACATCAAAAAAGTAAAGAAGCCTTTCATCACGCTTATGGACCACCTTGAATTTCCGATCGTGGAGCGTAAGCGTCTCTGTCTCGATCTCTTGCTTGATCAACGGCACTATCGAGTCCGCAACGTCGTATAGCGATCTTCCTGCCAAGGAGTCTTCACTAAAACAAGAAGCCAGGAATGGATTGGTCCATTCGATGTAATAATCCTCATTAAAGAGCATGATCCCAATCGGCATTTCCAATAACGCTTCCTCGCCCACCTTCTTTAAACGATAGGATAAAGTCGTTATATACTCTTCTGTCTTTCGTTGCTTTTTTTCTACCATTCTTAATGTTAAATAAAATAAACCAGCAAGAATCAATAGTCCAACAAGTGCAATAACCCAATTATAATAAGCCAGTACGCCCAAAAGTAAAACGACTGCGGCCAGCACCCCATACAATGGGGACTTAATCGAGTATTCTTTCAAATAAGATGGCATAGTTTCAGCTCCTAAAAGCATCTGTTTTACAAAAAAGTCTTCTATTCCTTTTTCCTGATTGTCTCCCTAAAAGGAAAGCCTAAATCTATTATACCTAAAAATCGAACGGCCGTCGTAATAATCGGAATCGGCAGCAGCAAAGAAAAAACCACGATTAAAACGGGTATGGCCTTAGCCCATGACTTAACATGAGCGATATAGAATATCAGGGAATATCCTTGTAATAAAATGAAGAACTGCAGTATGAAAAATAGGTTCGTTATGGCCATATATACAAAACTGTTCTTGTCCGTATTCACAAAAAGAGCAAGAAGCATCGTAATTAAATAATACCATAAAAGGCTTTTCGGGAGTCGCAGATCTCGAAAATGGGGCCATTTTAACGCCTTATCACTGAATCTCTTCACAATGGGATGCGCCGCAAAGAAAATCAATAAAACCATGATGACGGACATCAAGACGAACAAACTTGGCATCAGCGTGTTCATCATATCGAGTGATTCATACAACCGCTTTTTGACTTGTTCCGTCGGTGCCTGTCCAAAGGAATCCATTATGCCGATAGTATTTTCTAGCGACCCCTCAGCCATGTTCAGCGATTCTTCTATGTAATTAACATCCGTTATCAATACTGAAGCTGCATATATTAATAAAATGCCTCCCAGGAAGACAAGGACTGCGCTTATGAACATAGGTGCCATCGGTTTGTCCTTTTTCAAAAAATGGCCGATCGCGATTCCCGTTGCCCCCATGAGCAAGGTCAGCGGAACAGACAATATCGTCCCGATGAGGATCGACAATAACGAGGCTACAAATAAGTAACCAAGGCTCCACGATAGCTTTTGCTTGATTGTGACAAGTATGAATGGAATGGGTAAAAAGAAAGTAGTGAAAATACCCAATAGTGGGACTTGAATGGTGATGAACAATAAAATGCAATATAATGCCAGAAGGGCTCCACCCTCGGCAATCCGTCTCCCGCTATTCATCTTTATTTCACCCCCTGTTATTATTGATGTCTTATCTCCATCTTTATATTGTATCCGTTACGGCCAGGATATTTCAAACATCACACTCTTTTTTAGGATATGATTATTTTTTCTGAGGAAAACGTCCGGATGACTTCCTTTTGAAATAAAAAAAACCGCAATTCAGCGGTTTTCAGGCATAAGTGACAACTTATAAAAAAGGCACATTAAGGATAACTCCTCAATGTGCCGATTTATTATTCACCAGATACATATGGTAGTAATGCCATAGTACGTGAGCGTTTAATAGCAATCGTTAATTTACGTTGATATTTAGCGCTTGTACCAGTTACACGACGTGGTAAAATTTTACCGCGTTCTGAGACGAATTTTTTAAGAAGATCTACATCTTTGTAATCAATTTTAGTGATTCCGTTAGATGTGAAATAACAAACCTTTTTACGCTTACCGCGTCCTTTACGTCCACCCATTGCCATGATAAATTTCCCTCCCTGCTTTTTGAATTTTCATTTTAAACGGCTGTTTAAAACGGAAGATCGTCATCTGAAATGTCGATTGTCTTACCGTCATTTGCAAACGGATCATCATCTACACGAGTGTAGTTGTTATTGCTCCGTTGATTCTGATTAGGATTTTGTCCATACGAATTGTTGTCATTTCCGTTATTATTGCCATAACTTCTTTGACCTCCACCGTAAGAACCGCCTTCATTTCTTTCACCCGCTGAACTGCTTCGTGGTTCAAGGAATTGAACGCTCTCAGCCAGAATCTCCGTCACATATACGCGTTTGCCGTCTTGTCCTTCATAATTACGTGTTTGGACACGTCCATCCACGCCAGCTAAACTGCCCTTTTTCAAGAAGTTAGCTACATTTTCTGCCGGTTTACGCCAAACTACACAGTTAATGAAATCCGCTTCACGTTCACCCTGCTGATTCGTAAAACCACGGTTCACAGCTAAAGTAAAGGTAGCTACGGGAACTCCATTAGGTGTATATCGTAATTCAGGATCTTTAGTTAAGCGTCCTACCAAAACTACGCGATTCATCATCAGAATCAACCCCTAGGTTTCAAGCTTGTTTCATATGAAACAAGATTAGAATTTATATTAAATATCGAATTATACTTCTTCTTTAGTAGCCATGTGGCGAATAATGTCTTCACTGATTTTAGCAAGACGATCGAATTCTTGAATCGCAGCACTTTCAGCGTTAACTTTAAGAAGCATGTAGTAACCATCACGGAAATCATTGATTTCATATGCAAGACGGCGTTTACCCCATTCTTTTGCTTCTACTTCCGCACCATTATCAGAAAGGATTGTGTTGAAACGTTCAACTAAAGCTTTTTTAGCTTCTTCCTCAATGTTTGGACGGATGATATACATAATTTCGTATTTTCTCATCACTGTCACCTCCTTTTGGTCTAAGCGGCCCAATTGGGCAAGGAGCAATTATTTATAATTACTCACAAGAAAAAATTATAGCATAGTTAAAGAAGCTTTGCAACGAACGGTTCGACTTATTACAATTAATTGTAATCCGAGTGACCGTTGATTTCCACTTCAGGCACTCGCTTTCCGCGGGCGGTCCGGGAGCCTCCTCGGCGCCATCGCTCCTGCGGGGTCTCCCTTGGACCTGCTTTTCTAAGCAGGAGTCTCTTACCTTCCGTTCCAATCAACTCCTTTTGTCGACAAACTGAAAGACCCTACTTATGAATGGTAGGGTCTTTGAATCTTAAACGTTAAAACGGAAATGGATAACATCGCCATCGTTAACGATGTATTCTTTTCCTTCCAAACGAACTTTACCTGCTTCTTTTGCAGCACCATGACTGCCCGCTTCAAGTAAATCGGTATAAGAAACCGTTTCGGCACGGATGAAACCACGTTCGAAGTCCGTGTGAATGACGCCGGCACATTGAGGGGCTTTCATTCCTTTGCGGAATGTCCAAGCACGCACTTCCTGTACACCAGCTGTAAAGTATGTTGCCAACCCAAGCAGGTTATAAGAAGCACGGATCAACTGATCAAGACCTGACTCCTCGATGCCAAGTTCAGATAGGAACATTTCCTTTTCTTCACCTTCAAGCTCTGCAATCTCTTCTTCGATCTTGGCACAAATCACGATCACTTCTGCATTTTCCTTAGCAGCATATTCACGAACTTGCTGTACATATTCATTATCGTCAGCATTCGCCACTTCATCTTCGCTCACGTTCGCCACGTAAAGCGTCGGTTTCGCTGTAAGTAAATGCATGCCCTTCACGATTTTTTGCTGTTCTTCAGTAAACTCGACGGTACGTGCAGGCTTTTCATCTTCCAATGCTTCTTTTAAAGCAACAAGGATTTCATGTTCTGCCACAGCGGCTTTATCTTTTTGCTTGGCCATTTTTCCGACACGGTCGATGCGTTTGACAACAGACTCCAAATCGGCAAGGATCAATTCAAGGTTGATGACTTCGATATCATCGATTGGATTTACTTTTCCGGAGACATGGGTAATGTTATCGTCTGCAAAACAACGGACGACTTGACAAATTGCATCCACTTGACGGATATGGGAAAGGAATTTATTACCCAATCCTTCTCCTTTACTTGCTCCTTTTACAATCCCGGCGATATCCGTGAATTCAAATGCTGTCGGAACCGTCTTTTTCGGTTTTACCAATTCAGTCAATTTTTGCAGACGGTGATCCGGCACTTCCACGATTCCGACATTTGGGTCGATCGTACAGAAAGGATAGTTGGCAGATTCCGCACCTGCCTGAGTAATTGCATTAAATAAAGTGGATTTACCTACGTTAGGCAAACCGACTATACCAGCTGTTAAAGCCATTTATATTTCACTCCTTCAAGATGATTCGTACATTTGGGAAAAGAACTGATCTTCTATAAAGACCCTCCAATTACCTAAACCTTTCCCAATTATAGATTTCGCTTCCTAAAAAGACAAGTAAATCATGAGAAACGCAGGACTACTTTCACTCAAAAAAAAAGCATGATCACTCCTCATGCTTTTGCAGAACTTTTTTCATTTTTTTCGCGAATTCACGTCGAGGCAGCATCACGCTATGGCCGCACCCTTCACATTTTATCCGGATATCCATACCGATCCGTATAATTCTCCACTTATTCACTCCACAGGGATGCGGTTTCTTCATTTCCACAATATCCTTAAGTGCAAATTCCTTTTCTTCCATAATCATGAGCCCCCTAATTCCTATGACTCGCTGCCATTGTACGTAGATTTAATCCCAGATGAATCAAGCGCAGCACTTATTTCAATTCTTAATATCCTACTGATTTCAAGGTGATGCATCGGCTTTGTTTCCGCTTTAATCCTAAAGACGATTTCCTCAGGACTAATTTTTTCAATTCCCAAAAATTCAGGTGCCTTGATCAAGGCCTCGTATTTGCCTTCCATACTGTTTAACAGGTCGATCAGCACCTTCTCAGCACGCTCGACCGATCCATCGTTAGGGATGGTCACGTCAACAACAGCCATACTATTTAAAATGGAATAATTCGTGACCTGGACGATGCTGCCGTTGGGTATGAAGTGCAATTCACCTGCACCGCTTTTAATTTTCGTTGTACGAAGCCCGATTTCAATGACTTCCCCTTCAAAATTATTGATTTTAATATAATCCCCAACTGAGAAATGATCTTCAAATATAACGAAAAATCCTGTAATTATATCCTTGACCAAACTTTGAGCACCAAACCCAACTGCCAAACCGAGAACACCGGCACCAGCGAGTAACGGCATTACCTGAAGTCCAAAAATTTCCAGAATCATCATCAAAGCAATGAAATTGATGACATAGGTAATGATATTTTCGAGCAATTTAATGAGTGTCGCTTCCCTGCGCTCCGATACCCGAAGGGGACTCCTTAAACGTGCTTTGAAAAATTTATTCAGAATAGTCTTACCTATTCTAATAATAATACGCGATAACAACAGAACTAGGAAGATTTTAATAATCCCCTCGCCCAACTGCAGCCATAGCTTTTCATCCAATATCTCTTTTGTAACGTTATCATAAATGCGTTCCATATTTTCCTCCTGCCCAATGCAATTAACTGCAAATCTTTTATATCGTCTATATGATTTTTTCCCATATAAACGTATTCCTCTACCCTTCATGCGTTGAGATAACCATGAGTAGAGAGATTTTCTCTATTTTATCAATAAATAATGGTTTCTGTACAAAAAAAATTTGGGTATATAGGTAAAAGAATTAGAAGTTTTTTCAAAAATATTCAAGTAATTATTTACTAGAAAGTATAAATGAAAGCAATTGGTAGAGGATAACGTCGATTCATATCCCCGTCACCTGTTTGCATGTTCTACAAAAAATTCCCTCATCCATGATGTTAAATACCGTATATTTTCCCCTTTTTATCCGTATACTGTAATACCAAATAAAGTAAAGGAGTTGAGCCGATGAATCTGAATTCTAGTCTATTTAATAATAATAAAAATAGATTGAGTCGCATCCTGCATGAAGATACGGATGCATCCAAACAAATTTCCCAGGAATTAATCAACCTCCTACCTACCGGAAAGCTACAACCAATCGTCATCGTCTGCATAGGCACGGACCGTTCCACAGGCGATTCACTCGGACCACTTGTCGGCACTCTGCTTAGTGAGAAAGCTGAAAACGGTTCTTCTTCATTCCATGTTTATGGTACTCTGGATGACCCTATACATGCGATGAATTTACAGGAAAAATTAAATGAAATCAAAAAGATGCATGCCAATCCCTTTATCGTCGGAATCGATGCTTGCTTAGGGAAAATGAAAAGTGTCGGCATCGTTCAAATCGGCCAGGGACCAGTGAAGCCAGGGGCTGGGGTCAATAAAGATCTTCCTTCCGTCGGAAATGCCCATATTACAGGAATCGTGAATGTAAGTGGATTCATGGAGTTCATGGTCTTGCAGAACACGCGTCTCAATCTTGTGCTAAAAATGGCCAAAACCATTGCCGAGGGGATTTATGAAGCACAAAATCATTATCCAATAAAACCTTCCATCACTCCTTTCACATGGTCATTCAAGCAGGAAAAAACCCTTTGATTGGTTTTTACTCATCATAAAAAAAGAAGGAAGGGGTCAGATCCCCTTCCTTCTTTTTTATACATAATACATGAAAGTTACCAAAATGGCGGTGATCATTATGCCTGGAAGCAGATTTGCCACCCTTATTTTGGTCAGGCCGATAATATTCAAACCAATCGCCAAAATCATGACTCCCCCAGTTGCCGTCATTTCCAATATGAAGGAATCCATTAAAGCAGTTGGAATCATCGTATTGATCTGCCTTGAAAAAATCGCTATGAATCCCTCATAAAGAATGACCGGAAATGCTGAAAAAAGTACACCTATGCCAAGCGTACTGGCGAGGACCAATGCTGTAAAGCCATCAATGATCGCTTTTGTTATCAAAACGTCATGATCATTCCGGATACCGCTATCCAGGGCACCGATGATGGCCATCGCCCCAATGCCAAATATGAGTGTAGCCGTTACAAATCCCTGAGATATCGAAATTCCTTCCTTCGCTTTCATCCTGCGTTCAAGCCAATTGCCTAAAGAATTTAGCCTGGCCTCAAGATTCATCCATTCACCCAGGACAGCCCCTCCGACAATACTTAAGATGACAACAAGGAAATTATCGCTTTTAAAGCCCATCTGCAAACCTAAGACCATGACGGCCAAACCGATACCGCTCATGACCGTTTCTTTTATCTTTTCAGGTATATGTTGTAAAAACCTTCCTAAAATCGAACCGATTAAAATGCAGGCACCATTCACCAAAGCCCCTAATAATACCATCTCATCCACCTAATTTTCTGCATATGTCGTCACGATCTTTTCATAAGGTGATCTAAGAGGAAATGTTCTCTTGATCGATCAAGTTCAAAATTCTCTCTAAATCTTCTTTTGAAAAGAATTCTATTTCTATTTTTCCTTTTTTCTTGCTTTGTTTTATCGTTACGCTCGTTCCTAGTCTTTCACGCAAACTTGTCTCCCGTTGCTTTATGAAGATATCTTTTTTTTCCTGTTTCTTATGTTTAGTTTCACGTGAAACGGTATCATTCAATTGATGTATATATTGCTCTAGCTGCCTGACATTCATTCCTTCTTTGAGGATTTTATCCGCTACGGGCTTAAGCATCTCTTTTTTCTTTAAACCTAGCAATGCCCGTCCATGTCCCATGGAAATTTCCCCTTCGGAGATATATCTCCTAATCTCTTCAGGCAAAGATAGCAATCTAACATGATTTGCTATATGGGGTCGGCTTTTACCCAGCCGATTGGCCAATTGCTCCTGGGTGAATTCCAATTTTTCAAGGAGCGTTTGATAAGCGACAGCCTCCTCGATCGGATTCAAGTCTTCCCGTTGCAGGTTTTCCAAAATCGCCAGTTCCATCATCTGCTGTTCGCTCAATTTCCTCACAACGACCGGAACTGTCTTTAAACCAGCTTCCTTGGCAGCACGGTAACGCCTTTCCCCAGCCACGATTTCATATCCCTTAATGCTTTCCCGGGCAATAATCGGCTGTAATATCCCATGTTCCATGATGGATTGCTTTAATTCTTCTATAGCTTCAAGCCGAAAGCTCTTTCGGGGCTGATAAGGATTTGGCCTTAATTCCCTTAATTTGATTTCTCGCACGATTTCATCTTTACTGATCTCCCCATTGTTGAAAAGTGCGTTAAGTCCTTTGCCAAGTCCTTTAGCCATTTGATACCACTTCCTTTGCCAGTTCTAGATAGACCTCAGCCCCTCGTGACTTTGGATCATATATAATTATCGGTTCTCCATGGCTCGGCGCTTCACTCAATCGGACATTGCGGGGAATGATGGTTTGATAGACTTTATCCTGAAAGTATTTTTTGACTTCTTCTATGACCTGGAGACCTAGATTCGTTCTTGCATCCAACATCGTCAATAGCACACCCTCGATTTTCAAATCATGGTTCAAATGCTTTTGGACGAGGCGGACCGTATTCAATAGTTGACTCAACCCCTCCAATGCATAATATTCACATTGTACCGGAATCAAAACTGCATCGGCGGCCGTTAAGGCATTAAGCGTAAGCAAACCCAATGATGGAGGGCAGTCAATTACAATGTAATCGTATTGGCCCTGCACCTCTTCTAATGCCCTTTTTAATCGGACTTCCCTTGAGATGGTTGGAACAAGCTCAATTTCCGCACCTGCAAGTTGAATTGTCGCAGGTATGGCATATAGGTTTTCCACCTTTGTTTCCATGATGACGGTACTGGCCTCGACATCATCAACCAATACATCATAAATACATTGTTCCACATCCGCTTTATCAATACCTGCACCGCTTGTCGCATTCCCCTGCGGGTCAATATCGACCATTAAGACTTTCTGTCCTATGTATGCAAGACAAGCACTTAAACTGACAGAAGTTGTCGTTTTTCCAACACCGCCCTTTTGATTGGCAATGGCGAGAATCTTACCCACGAATTCACCCGCTTTCAACTATCTTCATCACGCTTTTATCTATTGATTTTTACCCTAAATCCATTTATTTCTTTCTATTTTATCATGAATGTTACTGGAAGAAATCGTTTTCTTAAATTCCTCTTAAAATTTGAAATATATCTAAAAGCATAAAAAATCCGGGAAAAGTTGAATGTTTTTAAGCCGGAAATACCAGTTTTGGCGCGAAAAAAAGCTTGGTAATCGAAGACTACCAAGCGGGTAAGGATAAGGAATCAAGTTTTTTTCTTGGGTATTTTAATCGTGAACTGATAATACTCCTCGAATTCTTCTTCCTCTGCATCCAAGTTTATTCCATTGTCTGTAACCATATTGAGTGATTGGCGTATGGTATTCACGGCAATCCTCATGTCTTTACTAAACGCTTTTCGCTTAGGTTTCGGCTTCTGCACAGTACCCGTCAAGAGCTTGACGACCTGCTCTTCGGTCTGTTTGACGTTTAACCCTTTTTCGATGATTTCCAAAAGCAGTTTAAGCTGCTTTTCAGGACTCTTCAATGGTATCAACGAGCGGGCATGGCGTTCCGTAATTTGCTTTTGAAGAAGTGCATCCTGAACCTCCTGGGGCAGCTTAAGCAGCCGAAGCTTATTCGCCACGGTAGATTGACCTATTCCCAGTCTTTGTGCCAGAGCTTCTTGTGTTAAACTATGCAGTTCCAATAGTTTTCCATAAGCCAAAGCTTCTTCAATCGGTGTCAGTTCTTCACGCTGAAGATTTTCTATCAGCGCAACGGAAGCCGTTTCTGTATCGGTGAAATCTTTGATTATAGCGGGTGCCAATTCCCAGCCAAGCTTTTGCATGGCTCGAAAACGACGCTCACCTGCAATGATTTCATACTTTCCCTGACCATAAGCCCTTACTACAATTGGTTGAATGATCCCATGTGTATGGATCGTTTGAGCCAATTCGGCAATTTTATCGTCATTAAAAACGGTCCTTGGTTGAAATCGATTAGGCACAATATCAGAAATGGAAATTTTTCTTATTTCTTCATTATTATTGCTAGGTGTCTCCATCTCTAGTTGCTCTTCTTCCTTTTCGCCAAACCCAAAGAACCGCGAAAAAGGATGCTTCATCTTCCTACACCACCTTTTAAAACTCCCAAATAACATATTCTCTATTTAAAGGACAAGTCCTGCATACATTTCCCGACATGGTTATACATATGGCCCTTCACGGTAAAAAACATGTCGACTGGCGCCATCAAGGCAATAATGAGGAATGGACGGCCAGTTATTATAAATATCGGCCGGCTTTCACAAAATTATTTCCCTGAATCAGACAGCACAGGGCACAAGTTATGACATGTACCGAAAATGCCTTCTTGTTGGCAAATGCAGTATTGAGTGAAAATAATAAGGTCATACATTTATAGTAAAAGAAAATAAGGTCAAGTACCAGCCATATATATTTGAATCATCTACGCTTACTATGAAAACTTACTCATCGTACAGATGTTATTCAATAGGCTGCTTGTTCGGTGTCCCTGGTTTTCTCGGGTATTTTTTAGGAGTCTTCTTCACTTTTTTTACAGTAATGATGTTTCTTTCGCTATTTTCCTCTGGCAATGTGAAAGGATGAATTTCTTCAATTTTTCCGCCTAACGTAAAAATGGCCTTCTTCCCTGTGTCCATTTCATCTTGTGCACTAGCCGCTTTCATGGCAATGAACGTCCCATCCAGTTTAACGAGCGGTAAACATAGTTCACTTAAAACGGACATCCTGGCTACTGCCCTTGCCATGACAATATCATAGGATTCGCGATGCTCCTGTTTTTGGGCGAAGGTTTCCGCCCGGTCATGATAGAAGGAAACTCCCTTTAATTGCAAGGAATCCGCAAGGTGATTCAAAAAAGAAATTCGCTTATTCAAGGAATCCACAATCGAGACGTGGATATCAGGGAAACAAATCTTCAATGGAATACTCGGAAATCCAGCTCCAGCCCCAACATCGCAAATTCGATATGATTTGTTAAAGTCAAAATAGAAGGCTGCACTGATTGAATCATAAAAATGCTTAAGATAAACTTCTTCTTTATCAGTGATGGCTGTTAAGTTCATCTTTTCGTTCCATTCCACCAATAATCGATAATAAGTGTCAAACTGATCAAGCTGTCGAGGAGAAAGCTCGATCCCTTTCTCCAGCAGTGCTTGTTGGAACTGTTCAATATTCATGTCTTTTCAATCCTTTTCGGGTATTTCCATTACTGAGATACTCTGGCAATCTTTCCTTGTTCCAAATAAACAAGCAAAATGGAAACATCAGCGGGATTCACACCGGAAATTCTTGAAGCCTGAGCTACTGATAGCGGGTGGACCTGCTTTAATTTTTGACGTGCTTCCGTTGCAAGTCCAGAAATTGCATCATAATCGATATTCTCTGGAATCTTTTTATTCTCCATTTTTTTCAGGCGATCGACTTGCTGCAAGGATTTTTCGATATATCCTTCATACTTGATCTGGATTTCGACCTGTTCCGTCACTTCATCGCTCAGTTCGACATCACTTGGCGCCAACTTCTGAATATGGGAATAATCCATTTCAGGCCGTTTCAATAAATCGGAGGCCCGGATTCCATCCTTTAACTCACTGCCGCCACTTGCAGTAATGACTTCTTGTACCTCTTTGGTCGGTTTGATGAAGTTTGATTTCAGTCGTTCCTTTTCCATTTCAACCGCTTCTTTTTTCATAAGGAATCGATTGTAGCGTTCTTCTTTGATCATTCCGATATTGAATCCAATTTCCGTTAAGCGTAAATCGGCATTATCATGACGCAATAATAAACGATATTCTGCACGTGAAGTCAGCAATCGGTATGGTTCATTCGTGCCTTTCGTTACAAGGTCATCAATGAGAACACCAATATAGGCATCCGAACGGCTTAAAATAAGTTCTTCTTTCCCCATTGCATTCAATCCTGCATTAATACCGGCCATCAATCCTTGTCCTGCCGCTTCCTCGTAGCCGGATGTCCCGTTAATCTGGCCAGCAGTATAAAGATTTTTGATTTTCTTCGTTTCAAGTGTAGGCCATAGCTGGGTAGGAACGATGGCATCATATTCAATTGCATATCCAGCACGCATCATTTCCGCCTTTTCAAGTCCTGGAATTGTTTGCAGGATTTTCACTTGTACATCTTCAGGCAGGCTTGTAGATAAACCTTGCACATAAACTTCCTTTGTATTGCGACCTTCAGGTTCCAGGAATATTTGATGCCTTGGTTTATCATTAAAACGGACGACTTTATCTTCAATCGATGGACAATAACGCGGACCAGTTCCTTTAATCATTCCCGAATACATTGGTGAACGGTGTAGATTCTCATCAATGAGCTGATGTGTCCCCTCATTCGTGTACGTTAACCAGCATGGCAATTGATCCGTTATGAACTTTGTCGTTTCATAAGAAAATGCACGCGGCACTTCATCGCCAGGCTGAATTTCCGTTTTGCTGTAATCTATGGAAGAACTATTCACGCGTGGCGGCGTTCCTGTTTTAAAACGGACCAAATCAAATCCTAACTGCTCCAAATGTTCAGAAAGCCTGATGGAAGGCTGCTGATTATTAGGGCCGCTTGAATATTTCAGTTCCCCTAAAATGATTTCACCGCGTAAATATGTTCCAGTCGTGATTACGACAGTCTTCGCACGGTACACCGCGCCTGTTTTAGTGATGACACCCGTGCATACGTTGTTTTCAACAATTAATTCCTCTACCATTCCTTGAATCAATGTTAAATTTTCTTGGTCTTCTATCGTCTTTTTCATTTCTTGTTGATAGAGAAATTTATCTGCCTGCGCCCGTAATGCACGAACAGCCGGACCTTTGGCCGTATTGAGCATCCTCATTTGAATATGGGTCTTGTCGATATTTTTCCCCATTTCTCCGCCTAAAGCGTCAATTTCCCTAACGACTATCCCTTTTGCCGGCCCACCAACGGAGGGATTGCATGGCATGAAGGCGACCATATCCAAGTTAATGGTGATCATCAACGTTTTAGCTCCGACTCTTGCCGATGCAAGGCCTGCCTCACTGCCAGCATGACCGGCACCAATAACAATGACATCATAGTTACCTGCTTCGTACTGCATATCCATTTCCTCCTTTTACATTTATTTTCCTAAACAAAATTGAGAGAACAATTGGTTGATCAAATTATCCTGAACGCTTTCGCCAATGATTTCTCCAAGTAGCTCCCATGCTTTCGTGAAATCGATTTGAACCAAATCAACCGGTGTACCCATTTCAATAGCATCGATTGCATCTTCGATAGATTGTAATGCCTGTCCCAGCAAAGCTATATGCCTGGCATTGGAAACATAGGTCAGGTCTCCCGTTTCTAAAGAACCCTCGAAAAATAAAGAAGCGATGGCTTCTTCCAATTCATCGACCCCTCGATCCTCCAGTAATGAAGTCGTAACAACTTTATGGGATGCCGCCTTTTCCTTTACCTCTGACATATCGATTTTTTGTGGAAGGTCGGTTTTATTGATGATAACGATGACATCCATACCCTCAACCGCTTGAAATAGTTTCTCATCCTCAGTGGTGAAATCATCGGAATAATTCAATACAAGCAATATTAAATCAGCCTCTTTTAATACTGCACGGGACCGTTCAACTCCAATACGTTCGACGATATCCTCCGTTTCGCGAATTCCTGCCGTATCGACAAGTTTAAGCGGTACACCGCGAACATTGACATACTCTTCGATTACGTCACGTGTTGTACCCGGAATATCAGTGACGATC
The DNA here is from genome assembly GCF_900156045.1 of Peribacillus simplex. Lineage (GTDB taxonomy): Bacteria > Bacillota > Bacilli > Bacillales > DSM-1321 > Peribacillus > Peribacillus simplex_D. The sequence goes on from NZ_FTMX01000003.1 coordinate 592,772, forward strand.
GCTTTATTTTCATGAACTAAGCTGTTAAGCAAAGAAGATTTCCCGACATTAGGACGCCCTATGATAACGGTCGCAAGCCCATCCCGGAGTATTTTACCCTGTTGGGCCGTGTGAAGCAGTTTCTCTATTTCATTCTTCACATAACTGCCCTTTTCCAAAAATAAACGATGCGTCATTTCTTCGACATCATCATATTCCGGATAATCTATATTTACCTCGACTTGAGCGAGGGTCTGTAAAATTTCTTGACGCAGGTTTTGGATTAATTTCGAAAGCCTGCCTTCCATTTGACCTAATGCAACATTCATGGCTTTATCCGTTTTAGCCCGGATTAAATCCATAACGGCCTCAGCTTGAGAGAGGTCGATCCTGCCATTCAAAAAAGCCCGTTTCGTAAATTCACCAGGTTCCGCTAAACGAGCACCTTGTGAGAGAATAAGCTGCAATACCCGATTGACCGAAACGATACCACCATGACAATTTATTTCAACTACATCTTCTCTTGTAAATGTCTTTGGACCCATCATGACCGAAACCATTACTTCCTCTATGATTTCACCTGTTTTGGGCTGGATAAGGTGGCCATAATGAATCGTATGTGATTTCACCCCAAGCAATCCTTTTCCACCTGGTCCCTTAAAGATCGTATCGGCTATTTCTATGGCCTCATCACCGCTGATTCTAACGATGGCGATTGCCCCTTCCCCTAAGGGAGTAGAGATAGCGGTGATTGTATCGAATTCCATGCTTTCACCTCTTATATATTGATGGTTCTATTTTTTTCTATTATAAAATCGTCGAATCCCTAAATTACTACAATACCACAGTATATTCATGAAAAAAAGTAGATACTCCTCCCCTATAAGAGTTATCCACATGCAATTAATCCATATTCTGTAACATCTATTCTAACTTATCCACATGTGAATAACAAATGTCGCCCACGTTCCTTTCTTCCCTTCCCTTTACAAATCAAGAGAATATAAAAAGAAATTTGTCAGTTATTGTTGAATTGTTACTTTGAAAAAAAAATTCGACACACAACGGTTTCATGGCCTAAAAAAAGAACCCCTGCTTAAAAGCAGAAGGTTCATTTAACTGGAGTAATGACCAAGTGGCGATATGGCTCAGTCCCACTTGAAGTTGTTTTTATTTTTGGATAATCGAAGAGGGCATTATGGATGACCTTACGTTCATAGGATGGCATCGGCTCGAGTGAAACAGCTTTACCTGTTTTCATGGCTTTATTTGCCATTCTTTCAGCCAACTGGATTAAAGTGTCATTGCGGCGATTCCGATAATCTTCTGCATCTACAGTAATATTCAAAAACTGCTTCGAATACCGATTTGCAACAAGCTGCGCTAAATACTGAAGTGAATTTAGTGTTTGACCCCTTTTTCCAATCAATAATGCAATTTTATCACCTGATAAATGGAATGTTACGTTCTTCCCTTTACGGGTGACATCAATTTGTGCATCGACTCCCATTTCCAAGCTGACATTCTTCAAAAACCCAAGTGTCTCTTCAATGGGATCTGCAGGCAATGTCACATGGACAATGGCCTTCCTTGCACCAAATAAACCAAAAAATCCTTTTTTGCCCTCATCTTCTATTTCAATTTCCACGCGATCTTTAGTGCTGTTCAGTTGAGCTAAAGCTAAATTTACTGCTTCTTCGACAGATTGTCCTGTAGCAGTTACCTTTTTCACTTTTTCTTTGCCCCTCCCGCGTTTTCCGCAGCTGCTTTTCTAAGATCCGGACCTTTGATGAAATATGTTTGAACGATACCAAAAAGGTTACCAACTACCCAGTAAAGAGAAAGAGCAGCGGGGAAATTAATAGCAAAAACAACAATCATGATTGGCATGATGTAAAGCATCATCGTCATTTGTGCCGCCATTTGTGGATTGGAGTTCATTCCAGCCATGGACATTTTTTGCTGAATAAAAGTCGTGATACCTGCAACGACCGGTAAAATATAATAAGGATCCGGGGAACCTAAATCAAACCAAAGAAAACTATGTAAAGCAATTTCTTCCGTACGGCTGATTGCATGGTAAAATCCGATCAAAATCGGCATTTGCACCAATATCGGCAAACATCCCGCCAATGGATTCACATTATATTTTGAAAATAGAGCCATTGTTTCTTGCTGTAGTTTTTGTTGTGTGGCAGCATCTTTTGAGCTGTATTTGGCTTGAAGTTCCTTCATTTCAGGCTGAATGGCCTGCATGGCTTTCGAGCTTTTCACCTGTTTGATCATTAATGGAAGTAATGCTAAGCGAATGATAAGTGTAACACCGATGATTCCCAAACCATAGTTCTCGCCAAATGCTTCAGAAAGCCAAATGATCAGGGCTGATAATGGATAGACAATGTATGAATTCCAAAAACCTTCACTCTCCGCAGTAATAGGTTCTTTAATTTCCGTACACCCTGCTAACAACATCATTATCGAGGCTAGTCCAATAATGAGTAATATTCGTTTTTTCAACCGTAATTTCCTCCTAACTGCAATCAATCTTTTTTGAAACAATTGTGAACTGTTTATTAGAAGATTTCAAGGAAAAGTAATCCACTTTTTCCAGTTTACAATCAGAAATTTCTATGTCATCTTTCTCAAGTAACCACATGATTCGAGGAGTGCTTATTCGATATAAGGGGACTTTATTGTTTTTTCTTTTTAAAGTTTAATGATTTAGAACGTTTCAGGACATGGATCAAGCTGCTTTTCACCTGGAAAAAGTCCATCTCCGCCGCTGGTTTTCGAGCAATCACAATATAATCCTTACCCTCTTCTATATCTTCTTTCAATTCCAAAAACGCTTGCCGTATGTATCTTTTGATTTGGTTCCTAACAACGGCGTTCCCGATTTTTTTACTGACTGAAAGGCCGATCCGAAAATAATCCTGACCCGGCTTTTCAAGGACATAGACAACGAATTGCCGATTAGCAGAAGATTCACCTTTTTTAAACACAAGCTGAAATTCATCCTCTTTCTTAATCCTTAACTTTTTTTTCATTTTTACACCTTCATTACATGAATTGAGTCTCAGTAAATCCCTTATTTTGCGAAAAAAGACCACTGAGACTTTTCAGTGGTCTATGCAGATAATACTTTTCTGCCCTTACGGCGACGTGCAGCGATTACTCTACGTCCGTTTTTCGTGCTCATACGTGCACGGAAACCGTGAACTTTACTATGTTTGCGGTTATTCGGTTGATAAGTTCTTTTCATTATATGACACCTCCCTGAGGAATAACAGTTAAAGACAGTCTTTACAATTATATAGATGGAGGTTTCTACTTGTCAACCTCATCCATAAAAATATTTCAATTTTAATGCTCAATGTCCAGTAGGCCTTTTTTTACTACCTAGCCTATTGTAAATGATTTTGCTCCGAACTGATATAGAAATTTTTGGGGAAAGGGAAATTTCCATCATTTATCCCTGAGCACAAATATGAGATTCGCAATGAAACGTCCCTTGATCGACATAAGATTCGACAAATAATAAGAATGAACCTGAATCACTTTCGATCTGTCTCATGCAGGCCTTCAGGCTTGAACAACTTGGTTCAGGTTAAATTAATTCGAGCCTATAATCATGGTCTGTGGATAAAATTCGACATGTTTTTTTCTATCCACAAACCATTTTATAGACTTTTGCACATAACAATGGCCTGTGGAAAAGTTTTTCCCACAAGCTCGGTAAGTTGTGGATAAAGTTTTCTAACCCATTGCAAGACGCCTGAATTTCTGATATTATATTTGTGTTTTCACTCTGAATAACTTTATCAACAGGGAACGTTTATCCACAGACTGTGCATAACTTGTGGATAGTTTATTCGACCTGTGTATATTAATCTGTCCACAGATGGTGGATATTGTCGAAAACCCTTTTTTCTTCTTTATTATATAATTCTTAAAATACCTGTTGATGAATAAACATTCAAATCTGCACCGGCTCACCAGATGTAGTCTGTACAAAGGTTGTACAGCGCAAGATATAGTTTTTAGGCACTTGACATTAAACAACACAAAATCCCTTATACAGCTCACCGAACCTTTGCTGTCAAAATTAATATAAAGACGGCAATCGATGAGTTTATTTGTGCCTATACATTTTAGATACAATTATTAAAAATTTTTTGCAAAGGAGGGATAAGTTTGGATAACATCGATAGCCTCTGGAACCAGGCGCTCGGAAAAATCGAAAAGAAAATCAGTAAACCAAGCTTTGAAACTTGGCTTAAATCAACCAAGGCTTATTTACTGCAAGGTGATACCTTAACAGTCACCGCTCCCAATGAATTTGCCAGGGATTGGCTTGAAGAACGCTATTCCCATCTTATTTCCGATGTATTGTTTGAACTTACCGGTGAGGAATTGGAAGCAAGATTCATCATTCCCCCCAATCAAGAAGATGATGACTTTACCGTTCCTGTTCAGCCTAAAAAGATAAAAAAACAGGACAAAGAGCATGCTGCATTTCCACAGCATATGCTGAATGCGAAAAATACCTTCGATACATTTGTCATCGGCTCCGGCAATCGTTTTGCCCATGCCGCGTCTCTCGCTGTCGCAGAAGCTCCGGCCAAAGCCTATAATCCCTTATTCATTTACGGGGGCGTAGGTCTTGGAAAAACTCATTTAATGCATGCAATCGGGCATTATGTTCTTGAGCATAATCCGAATGCAAAGGTCGTTTATTTATCGTCTGAAAAGTTCACGAATGAATTCATCAACTCGATCCGGGACAATAAAGCTGGGGAATTCCGTGATAGATACCGAAGCGTCGATGTTTTATTAATTGATGATATTCAATTTCTTGCGGGAAAAGAACAAACTCAAGAAGAGTTTTTCCATACATTCAATGCGTTGCATGAAGAAAGCAAACAGATTGTCATCTCGAGTGACCGCCCGCCAAAAGAGATACCTACACTCGAGGATCGCCTCCGTTCAAGGTTTGAGTGGGGCTTGATCACGGATATCACACCTCCTGATCTAGAAACGCGGATTGCCATTTTACGTAAAAAGGCAAAAGCTGAGGGCCTTGATATCCCAAATGAAGTCATGCTCTATATTGCCAACCAAATCGATTCCAATATTCGTGAGCTGGAGGGTGCACTCATTCGTGTCGTCGCCTATTCTTCATTGATTAATAAAGATATAAATGCCGATTTGGCAGCTGAAGCATTAAAAGACATCATTCCTAGCTCCAAACCTAAAATAATCACCATCTTGGAAATCCAGAAGACGGTCGGTGAGCATTATAGTGTTAAACTTGAAGATTTCAAGGCGAAAAAACGGACAAAATCCGTAGCCTTTCCAAGACAGATTGCCATGTATCTTTCCAGGGAATTAACGGACTCATCCCTTCCCAAGATAGGTGATGAATTTGGAGGTCGCGATCATACGACCGTTATCCATGCGCATGAAAAAATCTCCAAACTCATGCAAACGGACACCCAGCTTCAACGTCAGGTTAAAGAAATCCAGGACCAGCTGAGGGTATAATAGATTCTGGATAATGTGAATAACTGACTACCACTTACACACAGTCTGTCCACATGTGGATAGACTGTTTTTCCTTAGGTTGAGTGGACTTATCCACATATCAACAGGCCCTACTACTATTACTACTATCTTTTTTAATAAAAATTATTAATAAATATGCCTATTCGGCAATAAAAAAATTGGAGGATGAAACATGAGATTTATAATCCAAAGAGATCGATTAGTTCATAGTGTCCAAGAAGTAATGAAAGCAGTCACATCAAGGACGACGATTCCGATTCTAACGGGGATAAAAATAAGCGTCACTAGCGAGGGTGTCACTCTAACAGGAAGTGATTCCGATATCTCCATCCAATCATTCATTCCGGCTGAGGTTGACGGAGATGAGATTGTTGAAGTTAAAAGTAGCGGTGGTATTGTCCTGAATGCCCGTTTTTTCAGTGAAATTGTCAAGAAGCTGCCGATGGATACTGTAGAAATTGAAGTGGAGAATAACTTTCAAACGATCATTCGCTCTGGTAAAGCTGAATTTAATCTAAATGGACTGGATCCTGAGGAATATCCACATCTTCCGATCATTGAAGAAGAAAATATTTTCAAACTTCCAACGGACCTTTTAAAGACCCTTATCCGCCAAACTGGCTTTGCAGTGTCCACGTCAGAAACACGCCCCATCTTAACAGGTGTAAACTTGAAGGTTCAAGATGACGAATTGACCTGTATTGCAACAGATAGTCATAGGCTTGCAATGAGAACAGCCAAAATAGAAAATAAAATTACCGGTACCTATAGCGTTGTAATTCCAGGTAAAAGTCTGAGTGAGTTAAGTAAAATCCTTGATGATACAAACGAACTCATTGAAATCGTCATTACCGAAAACCAAGTACTTTTCAAAGCTGAAAATTTATTATTCTTTTCAAGACTTCTTGAAGGGAATTATCCCGATACATCACGCTTGATTCCATCTGATAGCAAAACGGATGTGACTGTTCATACTAAAGATTTTCTTCAAGCGATCGACCGGGCTTCTTTATTGGCGAGGGAAGGAAGAAATAATGTCGTCAAATTGACAACCCTGGAAGGCCGTATAATCGAGGTCTCTTCCAACACTCCTGAAATTGGTAAAGTAATTGAAGAGGTTCAGGCAGAAGCCATTGAAGGTGAAGACCTGAAAATCTCATTCAGTGCCAAATTTGTAATGGATGCTCTAAAAGCATTGGAAGGTTCCGATATAAAAATTAATTTCACAGGTGCAATGCGTCCGTTTGTCATTCGCCCGCTACATGATGATTCCATGTTGCAATTAATTCTTCCGGTAAGGACTTATTAAGCTAAAATAATATTTCAAAAAAATTAAAGGCTTGTATAGCAGGTCTTTAATTTTTTTATATTTAAATATAGGTTTCCAAAGGGTTATTAGCGTTTTTTTAATGCTGTACGGAACGCTGAATCGCTAAAAACGAGAACTGAAAAAGCTATACTTTGTCTTAATGGGATTAATTTAGTAAAATGAAATATTAAAGACTACTTAGAAATGAGTGAGGCATGAAATGGACTCCATAAAAATCAATACTGAATATATTACGCTAGGACAATTCCTGAAATTGGCCGATTTGATCCAAAGCGGCGGAATGGCGAAATGGTTCTTAAGTGAATATGAGGTTTACATTAATGGCGAATTAGACGTGCGAAGGGGCAGAAAATTAAGATCAGGTGATAAAATAGAGATTCCTGGATTTGGCACCTACACAATTACAAGCTAAAACATAAGGGAAGAGCGGAATATGTATATTGAAAATATAAGTTTGAAAAATTACCGCAACTATACCGAATTGAATCTGGCTTTTGAGAATAAAGTCAATGTAATCCTCGGCGAAAATGCTCAAGGAAAAACAAATGTCATGGAATCCATTTTTGTTTTAGCAATGGCAAAATCCCATCGGACCTCGAATGATAAAGAACTTATTCGCTGGGATGAAGAGTATGCTAAAATAGAAGGAAGAGTTAGAAAGAGAAATACCTCAATACCACTTGAGCTGACCATTTCAAAAAAAGGGAAAAAGGCGAAGTGCAACCATATTGAACAAAGAAAGTTGAGTCAATATGTCGGAAATATGAATGTGGTTATGTTTGCGCCTGAGGATCTTAACCTTGTAAAGGGAAGTCCTCTAGTCAGACGCCGTTTTATAGATATGGAAATTGGCCAGGTTTCTCCCGTATACCTTCATGATATGAGCCAATATCATAAAATACTTCAACAAAGAAATCATTACTTAAAGCTTCTGCAGACCCGGAAACAAACGGATACGACGATGCTTGATGTGCTGACTGATCAATTTATTCAGTATGCAGCGAAAATTGTCGAAAGAAGATACGAGTTTCTTTTAAAGCTCCAGCAATGGGCAGAGCCGATTCATTCGGGGATCTCCAGAAATCTAGAAGTATTGAAAATCCAATATAAACCGTCGCTTGATGTATCAGAATCTATGGATTTGACGAAAATGATAGAAGTATACACAGAAAAATTTGATAAAATAAAAACAAGGGAAATTGAACGGGGTGTAACATTGGTAGGTCCTCATCGTGACGACCTGGTTTTTTTTGTGAATGACCGTGATGTCCAGACATATGGTTCACAAGGACAACAGCGTACGACTGCCCTGTCTTTGAAGCTTGCCGAAATTGAGCTGATCCATGAAGAAATCGGCGAGTATCCCATTTTATTATTGGATGATGTGTTATCGGAACTTGACGATTTCCGTCAATCCCATTTACTGAATACGATACAAGGGAAAGTGCAGACATTTGTGACGACACCCTCCGTTGATGGAATCGATCATCAAACCCTAAGAGAAGCGTCCACCTTTTATGTGAGTCAAGGAAGTATAAAAAAGGTTAAATGATGAGGTGAATGTATGTATCTCCATATTGGTGAAGACATTCTTGTGAAAACGGATGATGTCATAGCCATTTTAGATAAGAAGCTGCTTCAGGCCTCTCCAATCATGAGTGAATTTTTGGAGAAAAAGTCTGATGTAACTTACCATTTAGAAAAAAACTCGGTTAAATCGATTGTAGTGACGGACAAACAGGTATATTATTCACCCCTTGCGTCGTCCACTTTGAAAAAGCGTTCACTGCAGTCATCGCTCTTAATCGATGATATAGATATTCTTTGAATTGTAGTTAAACGTTTTAATTACTCCTAAAAATTGATAAATGCCAAAAGAAAAGTGTAGGTGATACGAATGACAATGGAACAAAAAGAAGTACAAGCTCAGGCATACGATGAGAATCAGATACAGGTTTTAGAAGGCTTAGAAGCAGTTCGTAAACGTCCGGGGATGTATATCGGCTCTACCTCTGCAAAAGGACTTCACCATCTTGTTTGGGAAATTGTCGATAATAGTATTGATGAGGCACTAGCAGGTTTCTGTACGGAAATCAAAGTGACAATCGAAGAAGACAATAGCATAACCGTAGTCGATAATGGTCGGGGAATTCCAGTCGGTATCCATGAAAAAATGGGACGGCCAGCAGTTGAAGTGATCATGACGGTCCTTCATGCGGGCGGTAAATTTGGCGGCGGGGGCTACAAGGTTTCCGGTGGACTGCATGGTGTTGGGGCTTCAGTAGTTAATGCCTTATCCACGGTATTGGAAGTTTATGTTCATCGTGAAGGTAAAATCCATTATCAGCAATTTAACCGCGGTATCCCTAAAGAAGATTTGAAAATTATCGGGGAAACCGATCATACCGGCACGACTGTACACTTCGTTCCGGATGGTGAAATCTTCACTGAAACCTTGGAATATGATTTCGATACATTAGCCACACGAATCCGTGAGCTTGCATTCCTGAATAAAGGCTTGAAGCTGGTCATTGAAGATAAACGTGGGGAAGAAGAGAAAATCAGGGATTTCCACTATGAGGGCGGCATCAAATCTTATGTTGAGCATTTGAACCGTACTAAAGAGGTATTGCATGAGGAACCGATTTTTATGGAAGGCGAGAAAGATGGAATTTCTGTTGAATTGGCTCTCCAATATAATGACAGCTATATCAGTAATGTCTTTTCTTTTGCCAATAATATTCATACCTATGAAGGCGGTACGCATGAATCAGGATTCAAGACTGCTTTAACCCGTGTCATCAATGATTATGCACGGAAAAATAGTCTCTTAAAAGAAGCGGATTCCAATTTCTCTGGTGAGGATGTCCGTGAAGGGTTAACGGCAATCATTTCGATTAAGCATCCTGATCCACAATTTGAAGGTCAGACGAAAACCAAACTCGGAAACTCTGAAGTAAGAACAGTTACTGATTCCATTCTTTCAGAAAGGCTAGATGCTTTCTTATATGAAAATCCTGCAGTGGCCCGGAAAATTGTAGATAAAGGGCAAATGGCGGCGAGAGCCCGTTTGGCAGCGAAGAAAGCACGTGAATTGACCCGGAGGAAAAGTGCTTTGGAAGTATCCAATCTACCGGGTAAATTGGCAGATTGTTCTTCTAAGGACCCAGGTATCAGTGAATTGTACATCGTTGAAGGAAACTCGGCGGGAGGCTCGGCAAAACAAGGACGGGACCGCCATTTCCAAGCCATTTTGCCGCTAAGGGGTAAAATCCTGAATGTTGAAAAGGCGCGATTGGACAGAATCCTGCATAATGAAGAAATAGGTACGATCATCACAGCACTCGGAACAGGGATTGGTGATGAATTCAATATTGAAAAAGCCAGATACCATAAAATTGTCATCATGACCGATGCGGATGTAGATGGTGCCCATATCAGAACACTGATGTTGACATTCTTCTACCGGTATATGCGAAAAATTATCGAGTATGGATATATATATATTGCTCAGCCGCCGCTTTTCAAGATCCAGCAAGGGAAAAAAGTGGATTATGCTTATAATGACCGCCAGCTTGAGGAAATCATGGCGAGTTTGCCAAGTACTCCTAAGCCTAACCTGCAGCGTTATAAAGGGCTGGGGGAAATGAATCCGGAGCAATTGTGGGAAACGACCATGAACCCTGAAACGAGAACGCTGCTTCAAGTCAGTTTGAAAGATGCTGCCGAGGCAGATGAAACTTTCGAGATGTTGATGGGCGATAAGGTAGAACCGCGACGTAACTTCATTGAAGAAAATGCAATTTATGTAAAAAATCTCGATATCTGATTTTTTGACAGGATGCTTTTTACATCCTGTTCTTTACATAGTGAACGAACAGCTAAAACTAAATGAGAGATAAGCTTTTTATAGGAGGTTGGCTCCATGTCAGAAAATGAAAGATCAGGTGTAAAAGAAATAAATATAAGTACCGAGATGCGGACATCGTTTTTGGATTATGCGATGAGTGTTATCGTGTCTCGGGCTTTGCCTGATGTAAGGGACGGTTTAAAACCGGTACACCGAAGAATTCTTTATGCAATGAATGATCTTGGAATGACTTCGGATAAACCATTTAAAAAATCTGCCCGTATTGTCGGGGAAGTAATCGGTAAATATCACCCGCATGGTGATTCAGCCGTATATGAAACGATGGTACGGATGGCGCAGCCTTTTAACTATCGCTATATGCTTGTCGATGGTCATGGGAATTTCGGTTCAGTCGATGGAGACCAAGCTGCCGCAATGAGGTACACAGAAGCAAGAATGTCAAAGATTTCGATGGAATTGCTTCGCGATTTAAATAAAGATACGGTTAATTTCCAAGATAACTATGATGGTTCAGAAAGAGAACCAGCCGTTATGCCAGCCCGTTTTCCGAACTTGTTAGTGAATGGATCATCTGGTATAGCGGTAGGGATGGCAACCAATATTCCACCACATCAATTAGGCGAGGTAATTGACGGCGTATTGGCTTTAAGCAAGAATCCTGAAATTACAATTCCTGAGTTGATGGAATATATCCCTGGTCCGGACTTTCCGACAGCCGGTTTGATTTTAGGGAGAAGTGGAATCAGAAAGGCCTATGAAACCGGAAAAGGGTCAATCATTCAACGTGCGAAAGTCGAGATTGAAGAGAAATCCAATGGTAAACAGGTAATCCTTGTTAAGGAAATCCCTTATCAAGTGAATAAAGCAAGATTGATTGAAAAAATTGCCGAACTTGCTCGAGATAAGAAAATCGAAGGCATTACCGACTTACGGGATGAATCGGATCGCAATGGCATGCGTATTGTCATGGAGCTTCGAAAGGATGTTAATGCGAATGTCCTTTTAAACAACCTGTATAAGCATACCGCGATGCAGACTACCTTCGGAATCAATCTGCTTGCTTTGGTGGACGGACAGCCTAAAGTATTGAATTTAAAACAATGCCTGCACTACTACTTAGAGCATCAGCAGGTAGTCATACGGCGCAGGACTGAATTTGAATTACGGAAAGCGGAAGCCCGCGCCCATATTTTAGAAGGGTTGCGCATTGCACTTGATAATTTGGATGCAGTCATTACGTTGATCCGCAGTTCCCAAACGACAGAAATTGCCCGTGAAGGCTTAATGACACAATTCTCACTTTCTGAAAAACAGGCGCAAGCTATCCTGGATATGCGTTTACAGCGTTTGACAGGTCTGGAACGTGAAAAAATTGAAGATGAATATCAGGCATTAATGGCTATAATTGCAGAATATAAAGCGATTCTTGCTGATGAGGAAAAGGTTCTTGAAATTATTCGTGAAGAGCTTCTTGAAATTAAAGAACGATTTGATGATAAACGGAGAACTGAAATCACATTAGCCGGCTTTGAAAGCCTGGAAGATGAAGATTTAATCCCAGAGGAAAATATAATCGTGACACTTACGCATAACGGTTATATTAAACGCTTGCCTGCAACCACATACCGCAGTCAAAAACGCGGAGGGCGCGGAATACAGGGTATGGGAACGAATACAGATGACTTTGTCGGTCACTTGTTAACCACATCGACTCATGACACTCTTTTATTCTTCACCAACAAAGGTAAAGTCTATCGTTCCAAAGGATATGAAATACCTGAATATGGTAGAACGGCAAAAGGATTGCCGCTTATCAACTTGTTGGAAGTCGATAAAGGCGAGTGGGTCAACGCAATCATACCTGTGAAGGAATTTGCTGACGATTGGTATTTATTCTTCACGACCAGACATGGGGTATCAAAGCGTACACCTTTGTCTTCTTTTGCAAATATCCGTAATAATGGTTTAATTGCCCTAGGTTTACGTGAAGATGATGAATTGATTTCTGTCCGTCTTACGAATGGAGAGAAACAGATCATAATTGGAACGAAGTCCGGGATGATGATTCGTTTCCCTGAGACGGATGTACGGACAATGGGACGTACTGCAGCGGGAGTTAAAGGAATTTCCTTAGGGACGAATGATGAAGTTGTCGGAATGGAAATTCTTGAAGATGATGAAGAAGTCCTCATCGTTACGAAAAACGGCTATGGAAAACGGACCTCTGCGGAAGAATACCGTATTCAAAGCCGTGGAGGCAAAGGAATAAAAACATGTAATGTCACTGAGAAAAATGGTGAACTAATAGCCGTGAAAACAGTTACGGGTGTAGATGAAGATTTGATGCTGATTACAGCAGCTGGTGTATTGATCCGAATGGAAGTCGAAGGCATTTCTAAAACGGGCCGTAATACACAGGGTGTTAAGCTCATCCGACTCGAATCCGCTGATAATGAGTATGTTTCGACGGTAGCCATCGTAGGAAGAGAAGAAGAAGAGGAAAAAGACATGAATATAGAAACGGTCACGACTCCAGATTCTGATTCTGAACCTATTGAAATTGAAAAAAATGAAGAAACTGAAAAAGATACGGAAGAATGATCTTTCCACAAAAAAAGACCCAGGCAATTGAGCTGGGTCTTTTTTTGTGCTTAAGAAAAAATTCAAACTGATTTCAAGAGTGTTTGAATTTAAGTAAAAAGACTTATCATATTTAGGATATTTAAAATAAAAAATGCTAATAAATTGAATTTATTTAGGTATTTAATTACAAAAAAGATAGTTCCTACCATGTTTTTCAAGTAGAATGATACTCACCAATATTACCGAGGTGAAACGTTTTGCTAATGAAAACTCGCTATTTAATCGAAGGCTGCATCCAGTCTTGCAGATGTATTTCACGCCATGACTTCCGAGAGGGCTTATAGAAAGAAACAGTCACCTTTTAAGGTATTGGAAATGATCTTACATGATGACTTTGGTAAATTTGATATTGGGGTAGTTAAAACCTTGTTATCGAGCTTCGCTAATTTTTTCATAGGAAGCAGGGTCAAACTGAACAATGGATTCATTGCTGAAATCATTTTTATTGATGCCGGCTCTGAAACAAGACCGGTCATAAAGATGATGGATAGTGAGCAAATCATCAATTTAGGGATTGATCGGGAATTATATATAGAAGAAATACTATAGTGTTTAAAGAAAAAGTTTACTCTTAAAAGGTAACCTTTTTCAGCTTAATCAGGAATGCAGCCATAGTATTTGAAATCTATATTATTTATTTTAAAATAACTATTGCTTTTATTCCTGATACTAGATATAATAACTAAGTCGACAGCGAAAGAATAAAGTTGTTGACAAAATATAATATAGTTGATATATTATTAAAGTCGTTTCCAACCGAACGACACAAATTGCTCTTTGAAAACTGAACAAAACAAAGCGCCAACGTTAAATTTTAAGTGAGCACACACTATCAAAAAAGCAAATGAGCAAGTCAAACATTTCTTCGGAGAGTTTGATCCTGGCTCAGGACGAACGCTGGCGGCGTGCCTAATACATGCAAGTCGAGCG
>NZ_FTMX01000015.1 GCF_900156045.1 Peribacillus simplex
CGCTCGACTTGCATGTATTAGGCACGCCGCCAGCGTTCGTCCTGAGCCAGGATCAAACTCTCCGAAGAAATGTTTGACTTGCTCATTTGCTTTTTGATAGTGTGTGCTCACTTAAAATTTAACGTTGGCGCTTTGTTTTGTTCAGTTTTCAAAGAGCAATTTGATCGCCGTCTCTCTCTTAGCGACTTTAATATCTTAACATCTTATTACCACTTCGTCAACAACTTTTTTTAAAAAAGTTTTTTTCATTCTTTTTCAAAAGCTATTACGTTGCAGCAACTTTTATAATATACCAGCGTATAAACCAATAGTCAATAGATTTTTTGAATATAATTCACATTTATATATCATGACTGATTCCACTTGGATAAATTCGTTTTCCCCCTCATATACATCAGGCATTCCTCCTCGGTGCTCACCCTTTTAAACAGCCTGAAAAGAATATTATATTTCTCGTTTATAGCCCTTTTGACTAAGTGATCGATTCTGTCATCCTGCAAATCGAATAGTATTTCATCCATCTCCCTTTTTAAAAGGTACTCCAATTCCATCTTTTCCTTGTCATTAATCAATAAACCGAGCATGGTTCACACCTCCATCAGACAGCTTTCCCCATTCCCACTAATTTTATGAATTTTCAACTGATTTTTTTGCATAACAACAATCCTCACGCATAAATTTGAAAACAAGAGTACTTTGGACAAGGGGATGGATTAATGAAATTTTTCATGGTGCTTCAAGCCAAGAACATCAAATATTATTCGCTAATTTTGCTTACGGCACTTTTTACCGCTTGGTTTCTTTTTGTACAAAACATTCTACATGCCCCCGTTTTTTCTACAGAAGATGGGCCGAAAGCGGTTTATAAAGGGGAAAAGAATGTTGCGATCACGTTCAATATTGGCTGGGGTGATGAGAAAGCCGCTCCAATAATAGAGACATTAAAAAGAGAAAAGATTAAATCGGCCACTTTTTTCCTCGCGGGATCTTGGGCTGAACGTCATCCGGACATAGTAGCTGAAATTGTTAAAGAAGGATATGAAATCGGCATGCTTGGTTACGATTATAAGGATTATTCCGAAATGGAAGATCAAGAAATCATCCGGGATATTTCTAAAGCCCAGGAAGCATTTAAAAAACTTAATGTTAAGAATATAGAACTTTTACGTGCTCCCACCGGCCACTTTGATAAACGCCTCTTAAAGATCAGCGAGAATTTTGGTTATACAGTTGTCCATTGGAGCATCGATTCAAAGGATTGGACCAATCCAGGTGTGGATCGGATCGTTCAGAACATCACCAAGGCACAGAAGGGTGATATCATCTTATTACATGCTTCAGATTCAGCAAAACAAACGAATAAGGCTTTACCGGAGTTAATAAGTGAACTTCGATCAAAAAATTTGAACTTCGTAAACGTTTCAGAGATGATTTCCAATTCATCAGCAAGCAGTGAGGAAATCCGCTGACTGAAAAAACTGCGCACTAATGGTCTCCATGAGCCTTTAGTACGCAGTTTTTTTGTTTTGACTTCCTTATGTATGGATCGACTTACAAATAGGTTAGCTGCCTTTACCCAGTTCACCGGCTTTCATCTTTCCCTTTGCAGGAGTTTGCTTACTCCCTCTTTTACTGGCCAATTCCCTTTGTGAACGTTCAATCAATTTGCTCAGAACCAATAATTGATAAGCATTGCAGACTAGCAACGGAAACAGCATGAAGTAAAGCCAGCTTTCATCATTGGCACTTAGGACAGGTATCCACTCCAAAACCGTGACCACGACCATGAAAAATAAGGCCGGTACGAACGACTGTTTATTCGTTTGTTTCATTTTGAAATAAGCTGTAATGAGCCCTGCAGCCAATACAACCAATGCTAACACGATGTAGGAACTGATCCCCTCTCCTGAACCAAAGCTAAGATATCGCAGGTAAACAAGATCGAATACAACAAAAAGAATAAGTACAACTTGAACGGCGTTCCATAAGTAAGCGCTTTTAAATATCCCCAGACCAAAACGATGTATCGTTAAATAGGCAAAAAAGCCGGCTTGGCTTATGACACTGAAAATTAATCCAACACCGAATAACCAAATAAAAGTTGATAGGATGGCACTGATATCAAAAGAAGAAAAATAAGGCTTAAACTCACTCCATCGAGCCAAGAACCCTACAACCCCGCCCGTTACGCCACCTATAAGCAATGTTGTTAAAAACAATTTAACTAAATTACGGCTGTTCATTGTTTTCCTCCATACATTTCTATTTCATTTCCTTAATTGTACCAACCAAATTTGGAAAAATCCACTTATTCCACCAAGGAATAATATCGCCGATTGGAACCATATTAACAGTAAGAAGGATGAAAGGGGCCCTGCGTATGAGAGTGGGAGTTGCTTTGCTTTTCACGTCATTCTTACTCGTTTGTTCCGGTTGTGCTCAAAATGGAGCAGGCGCAGAAAAAATGGAATATGAAGAGACAAAGAAAATGGTCGTCGATATCTTGAAGACAGATGATGGAAAAAAAGCCATCCAGGATATCATCACTGATGATAAAACGAAAGCTGAACTTATTATGGATTCGGAAGACATTAAGAAATCCATTGAAGATATTGTCACTTCAGATAAAGGGAAGGAATTTTGGAAAAAGACATTTAATGATCCCGAATTTGCTTCCGCTTATGCTAAAGCATTAGAAGACGAACATAAAAAGGTATTGAAGGACTTAACTGCTGATCCTCAGTATCGTGGAATGCTCATGGAAATAATGAAAGAACCGGATATGGAAAAAGAAATGAATAAGTTGTTAAAAACCAAGGAGATGCGGTCGGTCTATAAAGAGCTGATCCTTGAAACCATGGAAAGTCCTCTCCTTCAAGCGAAAATGCAAGAGAAATTGGATAAAGCGGCCACTAAAGCGGTAGAGAAGGAGAAAAAGTAAAAAGAATGAAAAGAGGCTGATTCCAAACGGAATCAGCCTTCTTTTTCATTGTAGTTTTCCAATGACCTTTTTGGCAATATCTTCGTAAATCCTGCCGAGTCTATGGTCCGCTGCGTAAATGGATGGAGCAAAGTCCTCTTCGTTCCAATCTGGCTGTTGCAGGGGAAGTTGACCTAAAACTTCTGTACGAAGCTCTTCTGCAAGCTTCACGCCGCCGCCTTTTCCGAATACATACTCTTTTTCACCGGTCGTTTTACTTTCGAAGAATGACATATTCTCTATGACACCAATGACTTCGTGTTCTGTCTTGATGGCCATGGCACCTGCTCTTGCTGCAACGAAGGCTGCAGTCGGGTGCGGTGTCGTAACGATGATTTCTTTACATGAAGGGAGCATCGTATGCACGTCCAAAGCAACATCGCCTGTACCCGGCGGTAAGTCAAGGACCAAATAGTCCAAATCTCCCCATTCCACTTCATTAAAGAAACTGTTAAGCATTTTACCCAGCATCGGTCCTCTCCAGATGATCGGCGCGTTATCCTCTACAAAAAAGCCCATTGAGATCACTTGAACGCCAAAGCGTTCTACAGGAATGATTTTTTCCCCGCGAACAACCGGTCTTTTTGTTATCCCCATCATATCAGGTACGCTGAATCCATAAATATCGGCATCAACCAGTCCGACCTTTTTACCCAAACGAGCAAGTGAAGTAGCGAAATTCACTGAAATCGTGGATTTCCCCACTCCACCTTTACCACTGGCGATCGCGATGAATTGTGTTTTGCTGTTAGGTCCAAGCAAACCTTGGTCCGCTTCATCCTGAGGAATGCTTTCACGATGCTTGGCTAACTCCTCTTCTGAAAGCTCCGTGAAACGGATGCCCACCGATTCCGCCCCGTTCGTTTTCAGCAAGTCCACAACTTCCGATTGCATTTGCATTTGTTCGGCAGTCCCCGTTTTCGCAATCGCAAGTTTAACGCTTACATGATTCTTTTCAGGTTTTATTTTGATTTCTATAATTCCATTTGTCTCTTCAAGGTTTTTATGTAGAAAAGGGTCTTTAAGATCCTTTAATAAATTCAGTACTTTCTCTTCTGTTAACAAGTCGAGCACCCCTTTGAATTTTATTTTCCCATTTTTCAGTATAACATATTACGGAAAGAAAGCTTATTATCTGCCCCGCATGCGAAACCTGATGATTCTCCCCATAATAAAAAGGCCTTGTACCTTACAAGACCCAGACATCACTTTTCATCCGATAGTTTTCCCTCTGTAAAGTACCGTAAAATACCCATATAAATCGAACTGGCAACCTTTTCTTGATACTTATCACTGATAAGGCGTTCCCTTTCCTCAGAATTCGAAAGAAATCCAATTTCCACAAGAGCCCCAGGTTTCTTGGCATAGTTCATTAAATACACATGATTAATCGTTTTGGCATCGCGCTTTGTATTTTCCAGGTTTCTAATGATTTCAGTCTGAATGAATTTTGCCACCTGTTCATTTTCCTCAAACCTGTTTGTATAAAAGGTCTGGGCACCTTTCGATGACGCTGATGGAAAAGAGTTCAAATGAATGCTTAAGAATAAGTCCGCTTCCGAATCATTGATCATTTCAACCCGGTTCCGTAAGTCCTCCTGTTTTCGCTGGCGGATCCCCTTTGTATTTCCCTCTGCCAAATCTTCATCCTTCTCACGTGTCATGATGACAAGGGCACCCTGTTCCTGTAAATAGTCCCTGACCTTTAATGAAACGGAAAGGGCAATTTCCTTTTCCATAACCTCTTGTACATTAGCCCCGCCGTCCATTCCTCCGTGACCTGCATCCAAGATGATGACCTTACCTGCCAAAGGAAGATTCCAGGAGTCCCAAGAATCATCTTCAACAAATTTAAACGTCACAATTAAAAAAAGGACAAACAATCCCATAGCGATCCCTGTATATTTCAGCTTTCTGCGCATGACCTTTCCCCTTCCATGGTCTCTCTACTAAAAAGTATGGGACAAACCATGAAATTAGAACAAGGAATGGGAATTTTGCCTTCTTAATGCAGTTTCATTTTATATCGTTTTTCCCCCGTCTTAAAGCCATCCAGCCACCAATCCCCAACAAACCCTTCACAACAATAAAACAAACCTTCATCGAAAGCGTTATTCGCTGTAACTTCCCGCCAATACAAAATAAAGTTAAAAAGAGTATCGACCAAAAACTTCTCTTCCCTCCAACACCTGGACCTTACATCTTCTTCCGACTCACCATAATAGCCAAACTTACTATAGTTCGCCCCTAATAAATAAGCCTCGATGGCGACATCAAAGTAGCCTTCCTCCAAAACATCCATCAGATCCTGCCCGAAGTAACGCTGAATCCTTCCCTTCATATCCTCGATAGAAAGTTCCCTGAGCAGCCTACGTTCGAACTTCAATTGCCTTTCCCTTTGCATCTCCTGTAAACCTAATATCACAGCCATAATTCACCTCCGGGGCAATTCCCCATTTCCCAAAATTATTTCCCAAGACATAATTTAGTTTTAGCGTTCTATTTTTAACCATTCATTTATTCCATTGGCAAAAAATAATGAGGATAGGTTCAGCAGGTAATTGAAAAAGGCATATCGATATGCAATATGATAAGAAACCTGTTAAAGTGCAGACTGCACAAGAAACTTAATGTTAGACAACTTGGAGTTTTCTCCCGTAACCCGCCACTCAGGCAGCTACCCGAGGCTGACCTTGCCGACTTGGGTCGCTCACTGCGCATGTCTATTTGGACCTTGATCAATACTGATTATTCATGTCGTGTTCTCCCTTAAACTTAAGTCAGCCTTCCTCCATGAGAACTTCAGGCTCTGTAGTCCATTAAGATAAAAAGGACATCCATGGTTTACGGATGTCCTTTCTCAAATGATATAACATTTTATAATAGCGAATTCAATTTATTACCCGTTCACTTAGCCGGATGCCTTTTTAAACTGCCTGAGGATCAAAGCGCTGTACAACATCCAAAGGTGGTGCAACACAAAGTTTGTAATGGCTTCCTATTTTTGTTTATATCTGTCCAGCTCTTTTCTTTAAACGACCTGCAAGCGGCACTACAATTATACCAGCTATAACGACCTGCATCACGTTTCCAGGGATGGAGCCAAATGGCTGTATCCAGTTACCATAAAGAATAACTTCGACAAAATAGTAGCCGACGATTTTTATGATCAATGCAACGGCAACAGCGATCGTGTATACAAGTTCTCTTTTGCCCGGTACCCTTTCGGATATAAGACCGGCTAGATAGCCCATTGCTCCTACGATGACGAATGTAAACGGTGCCCATGCTGCCCACCCAGAGAAAAGATCGAAGAAGGCCATACCGAAGGCGCCTGCTATCGCTCCTGTTTTTTTGCCATAAACCAAAGCAGCTATAAAAAGGGGAACGTTACCCAGATGGATCAGGCCGCCGTTACCCATTATCGGGAGCTTGATGTTGATGAACATTGTCGCTACAAGGGTTAATGCAATGAATAGCGCATTGATGACCAAAGCTTTTGTTTTAGTAGTTTCAATCGGTGAGTATGTTGAATTCATATGAAGTCCTCTTTCTTTTTTTAAGTATTATCATACTCCTAAACAGGTACTTAATAAATATGGATTTTACAAAAAATTCAGTATTACATAAATAAACTCATGTGTAAACAAATGGAACATGACTATCATCAACATCTGAAGCCCCTCACCGCGGGTTTCATTTGCATTGAGTCTGGAAGACTGGGATGGATGGCATGAAAAGGTCTCATTTTATTCCGGGCATAACAAAGACTTAATGAAATTCAAGATTCTTTCAAACGGTTTAAGTATCATTGCACTCTGTACATTAAATAAATTTGGTTGGCAATATAATCCGAACTAAAATGAAGCCCCTTTCTTAACCACCATATTATAATGCCTACCAATGAGGCCGTTTTAATATCAATGTCAACATAATCAGCAGGTAAATCCTTCTTGGTATTCTTCCTTCTTATTTCTACTAAATGCTTTAATAATGTAAACAATTGTTCCTCAAACTGATTCGTCTTAAATAAAATGAGTAAATAATTTCGATGGATATATAAATAATCAAGTAATTGAGTTAGCTGTTGTTTTTCTGATAAATCTTTTGCATGTATTAAAGCAAAAATTTTATCAGATAGCTCATTTAAAATCTCTTCGGTGATTTGTGTTAGTAAATCTTGAATATCCTGATAATGCAGGTAAAATGTTGTCCGGTTTAATCCTGCTTTGGCTGCGATTTTCTGAACCGTTAAATTTGGAATGGCAGGGTCCTCGGATAAGAGAGCAATGACAGCGTTCTTAAACATTTCTCTTGACCGAATCGTACGAGGGTCTTCTTTCTTAGGAATAGACATTTTTAACTCCTTTATAGATTTTCTTTGACTTTCTCGACAGCATAAATTCCTATGTCGATTAGTGAACATTTTTAAGAAAACTGTTCATGGTAAGCAACATATTTTTTTGTTACCATCGATTTTATCGACACGATGTTGAGAATGCAAGTCAAAAATAAAGGAGTTTACGAATGAAAAATGAAATAACAGAAGGAAATAAAAAGATTTTATTAATTGTACTGATTGCTGGCTGTTTTTTATCAACATTAAATCAGACTTTATTAAATGTTGCATTGAGTGGTTTAATGGACGTATTTCATGTAACTGCTGCAACTGTACAATGGTTATCAACGGGATTTATGCTAGTAAACGGTGTTTTAGTGCCGATTACGGCTTTTTTAATGAAACGGTTTACAACAAGGCAGCTATTTATTAGCTCGATGTTCTTTTTGTTTATCGGATCTGCACTTAGTGCATGTGCGGTGAATTTTGGCATGCTGTTAACGGGAAGAATGATTCAAGCAATTGGTGCCGGGATTATAATGCCTCTAATGATGACAGTCATTTTATATTTATATCCTAGCGAAAAGCGTGGAAGTATTATGGGGACAATCGGCTTTGCGATAATTTTTGCTCCAGCCATAGCACCTACATTATCTGGTTTTATCATTGAATATGTTTCATGGAGATGGTTGTTTATTGGGTTAACCCCATTTATCATAATCGTCATTGTTCTAGCGTTCAAATATTTAATGAATGTTGCAGAGACAACAAAAGCAAAATTAGATATCACAAGTGTCATTTTATCAACGATTGGTTTTGGCTGCATATTATTTGGATTTAGCAGCGCCGGAAGCAAGGGATGGGATAATCCCATTATCATTACTACAATTATCGCCGGGATAATCGTGACGGCTCTATTCTGTTTACGTCAAATGAAATCCAGCGATCCATTATTAAATTTATCTGTATTTAAATACAAAGTTTTCACGCTCACATCTTTCATCAATGTACTCATTACGATGATTATGTATGCGGATTTAATTCTTTTACCAATTTACTTGCAGAATGGACGGGGCTTTACAGCATTTGAAGCAGGTTTACTGTTATTGCCAGGAGCTGTGATCAACGCCTTCTTGTCCCCTGTCACAGGTAAAATGTATGATAAATACGGTGCTAAACCACTCTTTATTACAGGTTTAGTATTTATCATTGTTTCTATGTGGGGAGTCATAGATCTAAACGAATCCACAACCTATATATATTTAATGGTTCGTACCATTTTATTACGGATTGGATTAAGCTTTATTTCTATGCCTTTAAATACAGCAGGATTGAATGCTTTACCAAGAGAATTGGGTTCCCATGGTTCAGCTGTAAATAATACCATCCGCCAATTGTCAGGTGCTATTGGAACAGCCGTTGTCGTCACAGTATATACAATGCAAGCAACTTCGCATGCCTCTGAGCTATCAATGCAAAATGAAAACATTACAGATATACAACTAGAGGCATTGGCTTCTATCTTTGGCTCAAGTGGTGCCTATGTTTTCATGTTAATCCTATCTTTTGTGGCGTTAATTTTTGCATGCTTTATGCCGAAAAAAGCCGCAATTAAAAAAAGTGAAAGTGAATCCCCTAACTAAAATCGATAACAATACAATCTTTAAAATAAAGCATATCTGGGATATCCCAGATATGCTTTATTATTTTTAATATTTAAGTTCATGGTCCGTGCTGTGATCAACATCTTTTTCCGGACAAAAAAAGACCCCCAACCAAAATGGTTGAGAGCCTTTCGAAACGGTAATAGAATTAACGTTTTGAGAACTGAGGTGCACGACGTGCGCCTTTAAGACCGTATTTTTTACGTTCTTTCATACGTGGGTCACGAGTTAGTAAACCAGCAGTTTTAAGAGATGGACGGTATTCTGGATCAACTTGTAGCAATGCACGAGCGATACCGTGACGGATTGCTCCAGCTTGACCAGTGTATCCACCACCGCTAACGTTAACTAGAACGTCGTAATTTCCAGTAGTTTCAGTTGCAACTAGTGGTTGGTTAACAACTTCACGTAATGCTGCGAAAGGAATATATTCATTGATGTCACGACCGTTAATAACGATGCGACCTTCGCCTGGTACTAAACGTACACGAGCTACTGAGCTCTTACGGCGACCAGTACCATAATATTGAACTTGTGCCAAGATAGTAACCTCCTTAGTAATTATCCGCGTAATTCGTATACTTCTGGTTGTTGAGCAGCGTGTGGGTGCTCAGCTCCAGCGTATACGTGTAATTTTTTGTAGATTTGACGACCAAGAGAATTCTTTGGAAGCATACCTTTGATAGCAAGTTCAAGCATTCTCTCAGGGTAGTTTGTACGCATTTCAAGAGCAGTTCTAGTTTTAAGACCGCCTGGATGCATAGTGTGACGGTAATAAATTTTGTCTGTCAATTTTTTACCAGTCAAGTGGATTTTTTCAACATTGATAAGAATTACATGATCACCAGTGTCAATGTTCGGTGTAAAAGTTGGTTTATGTTTACCACGTAAGATGGATGCTACTTCAGTAGAAAGGCGACCCAAAGTTTTGCCTTCAGCGTCAATCACATACCATTTACGTTCTACTTCATTAGCTTTCGCCATAAATGTCGTACGCATGGTTAACCTCCTAAAAAACTTTTTAATTTTTTATATTTATTTTCAATCACAATAAACTTCCGGGGCTTATCGTGGGATTAAAATACATACCATATTATATTAACTTCTCCCATATTCATTGTCAAGGGAATGTTACACTAGGATAAGTTGTCTATAAAACACTCTCTGCAACTCCATGAAAAGGGTAGTATAGCGACAAACCGCTCCATTACTGACTTCATCCCGTTTCCTGGTTGTAAAAAAACTGGTATCACTTCGAAAATATTTTTATTTGTAAAATACTTTCCATAAATATAAGCCTTGGGCTGGCGCTGTTTTCCCTGCAAAACTGCGGTCCTTCTTTTCCAAAATCCCGCTCATGTCACGGGGTGACATCTTGCCGCTGCCGACATCCAGGAGCGTCCCAACCAAGATACGCACCATATTATACAAGAAACCTTCCCCAACGAAGCGGAAAACCATGAAATCATCGCTCTCTTCAAAATCCATTTCTTTTATGGTTCGAACTTTATCGACCACTTCCGTTTTTGCCGAACAAAAACTTGTAAAGTCATGTGTCCCTATCAAATAGGAGATTGCTTCCCTCATCGCCTCCCCATCTAATGGGTAGGGATAATGATAGGCGTAATTCCGCTTAAACGGATCCCGTAGTTTCGAACGGGCGATGATATAACGGTACTCTTTCCCAGTCGTATGGAACCTCGCATGAAAATCGTCAGGTACGATATCGACTTCCAGAACGATGATATCGGTCGGAAGAAGGGCGCTGAACGCCTTTACCCAATTTTCAGTAGGGAATGTAAGGGGCGATTCAAAGTGAAGCACCTGCCCCTTTGCATGGACCCCTGAGTCTGTCCTGCCTGAAGCAGTCACTTTTATAATTGTGCCTTTATGCATTTGGGCCAAGACTGCCTCGAATTCACTTTGTATGGTGCGTTTCTCTGGCTGCACCTGATAACCAGCAAAATCCGTGCCGTCATAAGCGATCACACATTTATATTTTGGCATAGTTCTCTTCCTTATTATGAACGTAATAAAAATAACATGACCGTTAGAACGCCTATCGAGACCATCAAAAGACTATCACTCGTCTTCCAGTCCAATTGGCGATATTTCGTGCGGCCTTCCCCGCCACGGTATCCTCTTGATTCCATGGCAGTTGCCAATTCCTCAGCCCGTTTGAACGAACTGACAAATAAAGGAACAAGCAGCGGTACAATCGATTTAACCCTTTCCTTTATCGGGCCAGAAGAAAAGTCAACGCCCCTTGCAGTTTGGGCCTTCATGATTTTTTCCGTTTCCTCCATTAGCGTTGGAATGAAACGAAGGGCAATTGACATCATCAATGCCAGTTCATGTACAGGCATCTTCCACTTTTTCAAGGGCCCCAACAGCTCTTCCATCCCATCTGTAATGGATATCGGGGATGTCGTCAAAGTTAAAAGTGACGTAACAAGGATTAGTAAAGTAAATCTAACGGATATGAAAAAACCTTGAATCAGACCGCCTTCATAGATTTCAAACCAACCGTATTCAAAAAGCAATTCCCCCTCTTTCGTAAAAAATATATGGAGAAGGAATGTAAATACGATCAAGAAAAAGATTGGTTTTAACCCATTATAAAGATAGCGAAGCGGTATTTTGGAAATACTGATTAAAAGGATCGTGAATACAGCAAGCAAACCGTAAGAAACGACATTATTCGCTAAAAAGACGACACAAACAAACAGGAACACGAGGAGCAATTTAGCCCTTGGGTCCATCTTGTGCATCAGTGAATTTGCAGGGACATAACGCCCGATAATCATTTTATCCAGCATCAGCGGTTCCCCCGTTTCATGACTTTATCTATTTCTATCGCTAAATCTCCGATATTAAGACATGGATGATCAAATCGAACACCAAGTTCCTTCTGGAGCTTTAGCTGAAAACGGACCGTATCAGGAACATCCAGGCCAAGCTCCATTAATTGCTCCGGCTCTGCGAAAATTTCATGGGGTGTTCCTTTCTTGAACACCGTACCCTTGTGCATGATAATGATGTCATCAGCGTACTTAGCTGCATCCTCCATGCTATGTGTCACAAGAATCGTTGAAATGCCCCTTGCTTTATGCAGATCATAAAACATATCCATGATTTCTTTGCGTCCTCGCGGATCCAGACCCGCTGTGGGCTCATCAAGGACCAATACTTCCGGCTCCATGGCAAGTACCCCAGCGATGGCGACCCGTCGCATTTGTCCGCCAGATAAGTCGAATGGAGATTTTTCAAGAATTTCCTCATTCAATCCGACTTGCGCGATGGCTTTCCTGGCCAGTTGTTTAGCATCGTTTTCAGAAAGTCCAAAATTCATAGGTCCGAAACATATATCCTTTTCAACCGTTTCATCAAATAACTGATGTTCCGGAAACTGAAAAACAATTCCGACCTTTTGTCTTATTGGCCGTAAAGCCTTTTCTTTTCTTCCGGCTTCAATCGTCCGATCCCCAATGAAAACACGACCCTTCGTCGGTTTTAAAAGAGCATTCAAATGCTGCAGTAGCGTGGATTTCCCGGACCCTGTATGCCCGATGATTGCGGTATAGGTTCCCGGCTCCATTGAAATATTGACATCATGAAGGGCTAGATGTTCAAAAGGAGTATTCACCTGATAGCGGTATTCTACATCATCGAGTGTAATTCGCATAAATCCTTCACCAACTCTTCCTCTGTCAAATGCCCATCAACTACACGAACACCATTTTTTTGTAACTCCTTGGTTAGTTTCACTGAAAAGGGAATATCCAGACCAAGAGCAATCAATTCTTCCTCTAACTCAAAAATATCCTGAGGCGGCCCTTCACGATATAACCGACCTTGGTTCATGACTATCATTCGATCGGCTTTGGCAGCTTCCTCAAGATCATGGGTGATTGATATGACAGTGATCTCGTTTTCCTGCTTCAATTCCCTAACTGTTTCAAGCACTTCTTCACGGCCTCTTGGGTCAAGCATGGAGGTTGCTTCATCTAAGATGATTATGTCTGGCTGCAAGGCTATTACACCTGCTATGGCCACTCTTTGCTTTTGACCGCCGGATAGATGGTGCGGCTCTTGATTAAGAAAGGCATTCATTTTAACCTTATTTAACGCACCATGAACACGCTCCACCATAACCTGCTGAGAAACACCGGCGTTTTCTAAACCAAAAGCCACATCATCCTGAACTGTAGTGCCTACAAATTGATTATCTGGGTTTTGAAAAACCATGCCAATTTTCTGGCGTACATCCCAAACGGATTCTTCTGTCAAAAGTTGATCATTAATCGTAATGGTACCTGAGTTAGCGAACTGAAGACCATTCAGTAACTTTGCTAATGTCGACTTGCCAGAGCCATTATGTCCGACAATCGCAAGCCACTCCCCCTGATGAATATCAAAAGAAACATCATCCAAGGCGTTTCGAGACTGACCCTCATATTTAAAAACAATATTTTTTAAAGAAACCAGCTTCTTCATTATGTGGCCCTCCTCATCCTCGACTGCACTCGTCTAAACTAAACTCTGCTCACTCAATATAAATATAGTCGTTTTTTCCTTCTGAAAATATAAAAAAACGCTGCACCCCTTCCACCGAAAGAATTTTCGGTAAATTAAGAGCAGCTAACAGCGGGCCTGTTACGAAAAACAGGTTATCTTATAATCGCTTATCAAAAGCGGGAAGGGATGCTTGAGCTAGACGTGAAGGCTCCCTGCATAATACAGGTTCCGCCAGCCATCGTAACACTCAATGCGAATTTCTAGATGAAAGAATTTCTATTTTAAAAAAAGAAAAAGGGCATAGAACAAGTGAGTATATTCATTTGTCCCGCCCTTTTTCATCGTTGTTATTAAACTAATTCAATAACCACGACTGGTGCACCGTCACCGCGGCGTGGACCAACTTTCATGATACGAGTGTATCCACCTTGACGTTCTTCATAACGTGGAGCCACGTCACTGAATAGTTTTTGAAGGGCATCTGTGCCATTCTCAGCGTCAGCGATTTCGTTACGGATGAAAGATGCAGCTTGACGGCGTGCATGCAAGTCACCACGTTTACCAAGAGTGATCATTTTATCTACTACAGAACGTAATTCTTTTGCACGTGCTTCAGTAGTTTCAATGCGCTCATGGATAATAAGATCCGTAGCTAAATCACGAAGTAATGCTTTACGTTGTGCGCTAGTGCGTCCTAACTTTCTGTAACCCATTAGAGATTCCCTCCTTTGTTGAAGTTCTATATTGTGTGTCCATAACAAGGCTCACAACATAATGGATTGATTCCGCCATGTTATCAGTCGTCTTTACGAAGACCTAAGCCTAATTCTTCTAGTTTCGCTTTCACTTCTTCAAGTGATTTACGACCTAGATTACGTACTTTCATCATATCTTCTTCCGTTTTATGAGCTAGCTCTTGAACGGTATTGATTCCAGCACGTTTCAAGCAGTTGTAAGAACGAACAGAAAGATCTAATTCTTCGATCGTCATCTCAAGAACTTTTTCTTTTTGATCTTCTTCTTTTTCAACCATGATTTCAGCATTTTGAGCTTCATCGGTTAAACCAACAAAGATATTCAGATGCTCTGTTAAAATCTTAGCTCCAAGTGCTACCGCTTCTTGCGGACCAGTACTGCCATCAGTCCAAACATCGAACGTTAACTTGTCAAAGTTAGACAACTGTCCAACACGTGTATTTTCAACTTGGAAAGATACGCGTGAAACCGGAGTGTAAAGAGCATCGATTGGAATTACACCAATTGGCTGGTCTTCTCTCTTGTTTTGAACAGCAGGAGTGTAGCCGCGGCCGCGACGTGCAGATAAACGCATACGCATATGACCGTTTTTACCAATTGTAGCAATATATAAATCCGGATTAAGAATTTCTACATCACTATCATGAGTGATATCAGCAGCCGTGATGACTCCGTCACCTTGAACGTCAATTTCCAGCGTCTTCTCTTCATCAGAGTAAATCTTAAGAGCTAGTTTTTTCACATTAAGAATGATAGATGTTACATCTTCCACGACGCCTTCAATTGTTGAGAACTCATGTAGCACTCCATCAATTTGTATAGCTGTGACAGCAGCACCTGGGAGTGAGGATAAAAGGATACGACGTAAGGAGTTACCCAATGTAGTACCATACCCACGCTCTAGTGGCTCTACGACGAATTTACCGTATTTGGTATCGTCGTTGATTTCAACCGTTTCGATTTTTGGTTTTTCTATTTCGATCATCAATAAACCCTCCTTCAAAACGTCAAAACCCCGGCAAGTAAACGAAGTCACTTAAACCGAAATTCCCCATGTATACGTTCCCGCTGTGCGCAACAACTGAAAATTAATCCTCTGTAAGAACGCAAACTCAGTATTATATCCCATTATTGACAGGAATACAAAATCTATACAGAAAAATTAAACACGGCGACGTTTTGGTGGACGGCATCCGTTATGTGGAACTGGAGTTACATCTTTAATTGCAGTTACTTCTAGGCCAGCAGCTTGAAGTGCACGAATAGCAGCCTCACGTCCAGCACCAGGTCCTTTAACTGTAACTTCAAGAGTTTTCATACCATGTTCAATTGATGTTTTAGCAGCTGTTTCAGCAGCCATTTGTGCAGCAAATGGAGTGGATTTACGAGATCCACGGAATCCTAGAGCTCCAGCACTTGACCAAGAAATAGCATTACCATGAGAGTCAGTGATCGTAACGATAGTGTTATTGAATGTTGAACGAATATGAGCAATACCAGTTTCTATATTCTTTTTCACACGACGTTTACGTGTATTAGTTTTACGTGCCATGAAAAGTAACCTCCTTTACTAATTATTTTTTCTTGTTAGCTACAGTACGACGAGGTCCTTTACGCGTACGAGCATTGTTTTTTGTATTTTGACCGCGAACAGGAAGACCACGACGGTGACGTAAACCACGGTAAGAACCGATTTCCATTAAACGTTTGATGTTTAGGGAGATTTCACGACGAAGGTCGCCTTCTACTTTAAGCTTGTCAATGATATCACGAATTTTGTTCAATTCGTCTTCCGTTAAGTCACGAACGCGAGTTTCTTCAGAAACGCCTGCTTCTGCAAGAATCTTGATCGCTGTTTGTTTTCCAATACCATATATATATGTTAATGAGATAACAATACGTTTGTCACGGGGAATATCTACTCCAGCAATACGTGCCATGCTTGAGTGCACCTCCTTCTATTTAGCCTTGTTTTTGTTTATGTTTAGGGTTTTCGCAAATAACCATAACTTTACCTTTTCTGCGGATAACTTTACACTTTTCGCAGATTGGTTTGACTGATGGTCTGACTTTCATTGCTATCTAACCTCCTTATACAGATCGGAGCGTAACCGGATTATTTGAACCGGTATGTGATTCTGCCGCGAGTTAGATCATACGGGGAAAGCTCAACCGTAACTTTATCTCCAGGCAAAATGCGAATAAAGTGCATACGAATTTTACCGGATACATGAGCTAAAACAGTATGACCATTTTCTAATTCTACCTTAAACATTGCATTTGGCAAAGTCTCTTGTACTGTGCCTTCTACTTCAATTACATCATCTTTCGCCATTAAAGTGATTCTCCCTTCTCTATGCGTGAACCTATTAAAGGTGCACATCTTTCCGTCAACATTACTACAGTCCAATTATCCTCATAAGTCTTACAATTCTGCATCAAGTATTCACCATTTTGTAGAACCAGGCTTTAACTGAGGACCTTTATCAGTTGGACCGAAATGAGGATTTTATGGGCCCTCATGTAAGTCTTGACCGATTCCGTGACCGACATACTCTCGAAATAGAGAAGCAATTAGTCTCGACATAGGTTTGAATAGCATGGGAGATGTTTGAAAGGCGCACGCCTGGCATAGCTTCTTTCAACCCTCTATATCACGACTCTTTAGGAATCCCAATAGAGTCACTGCATTTCTTCATCAATTTTGCCGACCGGATATGTCCATGAAGATCACTTGAAAAGTAATCGCCCAATTCAGGGAATACCAAGTACAAGAACCTGATTAATAAATGTGCGAATGCTCTCGCGAAATCCATTATACCCTTTGTATTATAGGAATGCACCAAGTTTAACTAGTAAGTTATAAAAATGGTATGAATTTCATAAATCAATACGAATGATTAATTTTGTAAAGCACCAAGCAGCACATCGATATCTTCAAATACCTTATTAATATCTTGCTGTCCGTTAATGTTGACCAAGTACCCTTTGTCTCCGTAGAAATCAAGAAGTGGCTTGGTTTGTTTCAAATTCACATCTAAGCGATTCTGAACCGTTTCAGCATTATCGTCGGCACGTTGATATAATTCTCCGCCGCAGCGGTCGCATACATCATCTTTAGCTGGAGGATTGAATACAAGATGGTATGTCGCACCACATGATTTGCAAATACGACGTCCTGTCAATCTATCCATTAAGATGCTTTTATCAACATCGATATTAATGACAAAATTCATTTGACGATCTAAATCAGCAAGAATGCTTTCAAGTGCCTCTGCCTGTGCCACAGTACGTGGAAACCCATCAAGCAAAAATCCTTTAAGGCAGTCTTCCTTGCTTAAACGTTCACGTACGATGCCAATGGTAACTTCATCAGGTACCAATTCGCCTTTGTCCATGAATGATTTCGCTTTTAGACCTAGTTCTGTTCCTTCTTTGATAGCTGTTCGGAACATATCTCCAGTAGAGATATGAGGGATATTATATTTTTCTACGATTTGTTCAGCTTGAGTGCCCTTACCAGCACCCGGCAGACCCATTAAAACTAGATTCAATTTTCTTCCCCCTCAAACTCTATAATGGGTAAAGGGAACAAGCCGTTCCCAAAACTCATTACTTTATAAAGCCTTTATAGTGTCTCTTCACAAGTTGTGATTCCAGCTGCTTCATCGTATCAAGGGCAACCCCCACTACGATCAGCAAACTGGTACCACCAATCTGTGCAGATTGAGGTAGATCAGCAAGCTTAATGAAAAATACCGGTAAAACGGCAATGATGGCTAAGAATATAGAGCCTACAAACGTCAAACGGTATAAAACACGTGTTAAATATTCTTGTGTACTCTTACCTGGACGAATCCCCGGCACATAGCCACCTTGCTTTTTCAAATTCTCAGCCATTTGTTCAGGGTTAACCTGAATGAATGCATAAAAATACGCAAAAGCAATGATAAGAGCAACATATATGATCATACCAATTGGCTTGGTGTAATCAAGATTTGTTGATATCCAACTAGTCACGCTGTTCTTTCCAAAGAAAGAAGCGATTGTAGTGGGAGTAATGATAAATGCCATTGCAAAGATTACCGGAATAACCCCCGCAGCATTTACTTTCAATGGTAAATGAGTAGACTGGCCACCCATTTGTGTACGACCTACCGCAGCACGTTTCGCATACTGTATAGGAATTTTACGCAATGCCTGCTGAATGAAAATAACAGCAACCACGATTGCTAATACTGCTAAAACAATGAGGATAATCGTTATGATTCGTAAGAATAATTGATCTCCCGCATTTTCAAATTGTTGGGCGTAAATCTGATTTGCCGTAGTAGGCAAACTAGCTACGATACCAGCAAAGATAATGATGGAAATCCCATTACCCACACCCTTAGCAGTGATCAGCTCCCCTAACCACAAAAGAAAAGCTGTTCCTGCCGTTAAGACAGTCGCAATAAGCAAGTATGTTGCAATTCCAGGATTTTCAATCAACTGGCCACCTGACATATTATTGAACCCATAAGACATACCAACTGCTTGGATGAATCCTAGGATAATAGTGAAGTAACGAGTGAATTGAGCTAATTTACGGCGCCCTGCTTCCCCTTGTTTAGACCATTCAGTGAACTTAGGAACAACGTCCATCTGTAACAGCTGAACGATGATGGATGCCGTGATGTACGGCATGATACCCATCGCCAATATGGAGAAGTTTTGCAGTGCCCCGCCGCCAAAGGTATTTAAAAGACCGATGACGCTCAGCTGGTCCTGTTCAGCGAGAAAATCGGCATTCACATGCGGTACAGGTATAAATGTACCGATGCGATAGACGATTAACATTAGAAGGGTAAAAATAATCTTATTCCTTATTTCACCCACGCGCATAAAATTGGAGATCGTGCGAAACATTAGATCACCTCTGTATTACCGCCAGCAGCTTCGATAGCTTCTTTAGCAGTAGACGAGAATTTGTGAGCTTTAACAGTAAGCTTTTTCTCAATGCTTCCTTTGGCAAGAATTTTGATTCCTGCTTTTTCTTTACTTACAACCCCAGTCTCAAGTAAAAGAGCTGGTGTTACTTCAGTACCGTCTTCGAAAAGATTTAACGTATCAAGGTTAACGATAGCGTAGTCTTTACGGTTGATGTTGGTAAATCCACGTTTAGGTAAACGTCTGAATAGAGGAGTTTGTCCCCCTTCAAATCCAAGACGCACACCGCCGCCGGAGCGAGCGTTTTGTCCTTTATGTCCTTTACCTGCTGTTTTACCGTTACCAGATCCAATACCGCGACCTTTACGTTTACGTTCTTTACGAGAACCTTCTGCAGCTTTTAACTCATGAAGTTTCATGTTGGCACCTCCTTGTTAAGTTAAAAATTATTTTATTGTTCTTTTACAGTAACAAGATGAGCAACTTTGGTAATCATACCGCGAATCGCAGGGTTATCTTCTTGGATAACCGTTTGATGCATTTTGCGTAAACCCAAAGTGTTAACTGTAACACGTTGATCTTCAGGACGACCAATTAAGCTGCGAGTGAGGGTAATTTCTAATTTATTAGCCATAATTCGATTTCCCTCCTTATCCTAACAGTTCTTGTACTGATTTTCCACGTAACTTAGCTACGTCTTCAGCACGTTTCAATTGCTTCAATCCTTCAATTGTTGCGCGAACCATATTAATAGGTGTATTAGTACCTAGTGATTTAGACAAGATATCGCTAACTCCGCCTAATTCAAGTACCGCACGAACAGGACCACCAGCAATTACTCCTGTACCTTCAGAAGCTGGTTTCAATAGAATGTGACCTGCGCCATAGCGACCGTTCACAAGGTGAGGAATAGTAGTACCAACCATCGGTACAGTAATTAGATTTTTCTTAGCATCCTCAATAGCTTTACGGATAGCATCCGGAACTTCTTGAGCTTTACCAGTACCAAATCCAACATGACCATTTTTATCACCAACAACAACTAGTGCAGTGAAACGGAAACGACGTCCGCCTTTAACAACTTTAGCTACACGATTTACTGTAACTACGCGTTCTTCAAGTTCTAATTTATTAGGATCAATGCTACGCATCTGTTATGTCCCTCCTTATCCATTAAAATTCTAAGCCGTTTTCACGAGCAGCGTCAGCCAATGCTTTTACACGACCATGGAAGAGGTAACCACCGCGGTCAAATACCACAGCTTTGAAACCTTTTTCAACAGCACGTTTCGCAATAAGTTCGCCAACTTTTTGAGCTGCTTCAGCATTGCTACCTGCTTCGATACTGATCTCTTTATCAAGAGTTGAAGCACTTGCCAATGTTACGCCTTTTGCATCGTCAATTAATTGTGCGTAAATGTGTTTGTTTGAACGAAACACATTTAAACGAGGACGAGCTTCTGTTCCAGAAAGCTTAGCACGTACACGCGCATGTCTTTTCTGACGAGTAGCATTTTTATCAAGCTTCGTAATCATTTACGTCACTCCTTTCGTTTACTTATGCGGCATTACTTACCAGTTTTACCTTCTTTACGACGAACGAATTCGCCTTCGTAACGGATACCTTTACCTTTATACGGTTCAGGCGGGCGTACATCACGGATATTAGCTGCTAGAGCTCCTACACGTTCTTTGCTTGCACCTTTGATGATTACTTTTGTATTAGAAGGAACTTCGACTTCAACGCCAGCTTCTGGCTCTATTTCTACAGGGTGGGAATATCCTACGTTAAGGACAAGCTTGTTACCTTGCTTTTGTGCACGGTACCCAACCCCAATAAGTTCAAGTGATTTTACGAATCCAGTTGATACACCTTCAACCATGTTAGAGATAAGTGCGCGAGTAGTACCGTGTAAAGAACGGTGAGCCTTCTCGTCAGACGGACGTGTAACAGTTAACACGTTCTCTTCAACAACGATTGAAAGGTCAGGATTGAATGATCTAGTTAATTCACCTTTAGGTCCTTTAACAGTTACTTCACTTCCAGTAACAGTAACTGTCACGCCTGCAGGGATTTCAATAGGTTTTTTACCTATACGAGACATAATGTGCACCTCCATTCTTGTGAAAATGTATTACCAAACGTATGCTAAAACTTCTCCGCCAACTTGTTTAGAGCGAGCTTCCTTGTCTGTTAAAACTCCGTGAGAAGTAGAAACAATTGCGATACCTAAACCGTTAAGAACGCGTGGTACCTCTCCAGTTTTTGCATATACACGCAAACCAGGTTTGCTGATACGTTTTAGACCAGTGATAACACGTTCGTTGTTTGCACCGTATTTTAAGAAGATACGGATGATACCTTGTTTGTTGTCTTCGATTAATTCAAAGTCACGTACGAAGCCTTCACTTTTTAAGATCTCAGCAATTTCCTTTTTGATCTTTGAAGCAGGAACTTCCAGTTTTTCGTGACGAACCATATTCGCATTACGGATGCGAGTAAGCATATCTGCAATAGGATCTGTCATGACCATTATATTTTACCTCCTTCCCAAACTCGGGTTTTACCAGCTAGCTTTTTTAACGCCAGGAATTTGTCCTTTATATGCAAGTTCGCGGAAACAAATACGACAAAGTTTAAATTTACGTAATACAGAATGTGGACGTCCGCAACGTTCGCAACGTGTATATTCTTGTACTTTAAACTTCTGTTCGCGTTTTTGCTTTACGATCATAGACTTTTTAGCCACGATTTCGCCTCCCTTTATTTAGAGATTACTTTTGGAACGGCATTCCAACTTGAGTAAGTAGTTCACGAGCTTCTTCGTCAGTGTTGGCAGTCGTTACGATAACGATGTCCATACCACGAACTTTGCTCACTTTATCGTAATCAATCTCAGGGAAGATAAGTTGTTCTTTAACGCCTAATGTATAGTTTCCACGTCCGTCAAAGGATTTCTTTGAAACGCCGCGGAAATCACGTACACGCGGTAAAGATACAGATACTAGCTTATCAAGGAATTGATACATACGCTCTCCACGTAATGTAACTTTCGCTCCGATAGGCATACCTTCACGCAAACGGAAGCCTGCGATTGATTTTTTTGCTTTTGTTATAACTGGTTTTTGACCAGTGATCAATGTAAGTTCTTCAACAGCTGTATCTAAAGCTTTCGAGTTAGATACTGCGTCACCCACACCCATGTTAATAACGATTTTCTCAATGTTTGGTACTTGCATTACTGATTGATAGTTGAATTTACCCATCAATGACGGTGTAATTTCACTTTTTAATTTTTCTTTAAGGCGGCTCATTGCTTAGTGTACCTCCCTTCATTTATGACTTATTTATCTAAAGATTCACCTGATATTTTAGCTACGCGTACTTTTTTACCATTTTCGATCTTATATCCAACACGAGTCGGTTTACCTGATTTAGGATCAAGTGGCATTACATTGGATACGTGAATAGCAGCTTCTTTGCTGATAATTCCACCTTGTGGATTAAGTTGAGATGGCTTGGAATGCTTTTTCACGATGTTAATTCCTTCAACAAGCACACGATTTTGTTTCGGATATGCAGAAAGAATTGTTCCTTGTTTGCCTTTGTCCTTACCAGAGATGACTACGACTTTGTCACCTTTTTTAACATGCATTAGCTTGGCACCTCCTTGAAAGGCTTTATACAAATTTTACATATTATAGAACTTCTGGAGCTAGAGAAACGATCTTCATGAAACTATTGTCACGTAATTCACGAGCAACAGGTCCAAAAATACGAGTTCCACGTGGGCTCTTATCGTCACGGATAATTACACATGCGTTTTCATCAAAACGAATGTAAGAACCGTCAGGACGACGCATACCACGTTTTGTACGGACAACAACAGCCTTAACGACTTCACCTTTTTTAACAACGCCTCCTGGTGTTGCCTGTTTAACTGTACAAACTATAACATCACCGATGTTAGCATATTTACGGCCAGACCCACCTAGGACTTTAATTGTTAGCACTTCACGAGCACCTGAATTGTCAGCGACTTTTAAACGAGATTCTTGTTGAATCATGTACGGTACCTCCCTTCGGAATTAGCTTAATCCGAACTATATTAAATAATTACTGCTTTTTCTACTACTTCTACAAGACGGAAGCGCTTCGTAGCTGAAAGTGGACGAGTTTCCATAATACGTACTACGTCGCCAGCTTTCGCTTCATTTAGCTCGTCATGAGCTTTTAACTTTTTAGAGTATTTCACGCGTTTACCGTATAAAGAATGCTTTTTATAGGTTTCTACAACTACTGTAACTGTTTTATCCATTTTGTCGGATACTACGCGTCCAGTGTAGATTTTGCGTTGGTTGCGTTCGCTCATTCTGCAAACCTCCATTCATTATCGATTAGTGACACCGATCTCTCTTTGACGAACAACTGTTTTCATACGAGCAATCGATTTGCGAACTTCACGGATGCGAGCTGTATTTTCAAGTTGTCCAGTAGCTAACTGGAAACGAAGATTAAATAGTTCTTCTTTAAGAGATTTTAGTTTTTGTTCAATTTCAGCAGTGGTTAGATCTTTGATTTCATTAGCTTTCATTTGTTTCACCACCAATTTCCTCTCTTTTTACAAACTTGCATTTGATTGGAAGTTTGTGTGCTGCAAGGCGCAATGCTTCTCTTGCCACCTCTTCAGATACACCAGAGATTTCAAACATAACTTTGCCCGGTTTAACTACTGCTACCCAACCTTCAGGAGCACCTTTACCGGAACCCATCCGTACTTCAAGCGGCTTAGCTGTGTAAGGTTTGCTTGGGAAGATTTTGATCCAAACTTTCCCTCCACGTTTCATATAACGAGTCATCGCAATACGAGCTGCTTCGATTTGACGGTTCGTGATCCAGGAAGCTTCTTGAGCTTGAAGTCCAAATTCTCCGAAATGAACTTCAGTGCCGCCTTTAGCCATCCCTCTCATCTTACCGCGGTGTTCACGACGGTATTTTACGCGTTTTGGCAATAACATATTATTTTCCTCCTTCCTCAGATTTCTTCTTAGTAGGAAGAACTTCTCCACGGTAGATCCAAACTTTCACGCCTAGCTTACCGTAAGTAGTATCTGCTTCAGCATGAGCATAATCTATGTCTGCACGAAGTGTGTGAAGTGGAACTGTTCCTTCGCTGTAATGTTCAGCACGAGCAATATCGGCACCGCCAAGACGACCAGAAACTTGAGTTTTGATTCCTTTTGCTCCAGAACGCATAGTACGTTGGATAGCTTGCTTTTGAGCGCGACGGAATGAAACACGGTTTTCTAGTTGACGAGCGATGTTTTCAGCAACCAATTTTGCGTCAAGATCTGCTCTTTTAATTTCAATGATATTGA
Source organism: Peribacillus simplex (assembly GCF_900156045.1). Classification (GTDB taxonomy): domain Bacteria; phylum Bacillota; class Bacilli; order Bacillales; family DSM-1321; genus Peribacillus; species Peribacillus simplex_D. The sequence goes on from NZ_FTMX01000015.1 coordinate 24,566, forward strand.
TATGAACTCTTTTGCCAGTCAGCTGGTTCAAAGCTTTACGAAGTGCTTCGACTTCAGTACCGCCTTTACCGATAACCATTCCTGGTTTAGCAGTGTGGACAGATACATTGATACGGTTAGCTGCACGTTCGATTTCAACCTTTGAAACTGAAGCATCATTTAGACGTTTCGCGATATATTCACGAACTTTGATGTCTTCATGCAAAAGAACTGCGTAGTCTTTATCAGCGTACCATTTGGATTCCCAGTCACGGATTATCCCGATACGCATACCGATTGGATTTACCTTTTGACCCACAGATTACCCCTCCTTCTTTTCTGATACAACGATTGTAATATGACTAGTACGTTTGTTTATAGCACTCGCACGACCTTGAGCGCGAGGACGGAAACGTTTTAATGTTGGTCCTTCGTTAACGTATGCCTCTGAAACGACTAGGTTATTAATATCCATTTCGTAGTTGTGTTCTGCATTTGCGATAGCAGATTTCAGAATTTTTTCTACGACTGGAGAAGCAGATTTTGGTGTTAAGCGAAGAATCGCTACTGCTTCACCTACTTGTTTTCCTCGAATTAAATCTGCGACTAAACGCACTTTACGAGGAGCAATACGAACTGTTTTAGCGACAGCTTTAGCTTGCATGAGATGCCCTCCTCTCATTAACGTCTTGTTTTCTTGTCATCACTTGCGTGACCTTTATAAGTGCGTGTAGGCGCGAATTCGCCTAGTTTGTGACCTACCATATCTTCTGTTACATAAACCGGCACATGCTTACGACCGTCATAAACGGCGATTGTGTGTCCGATGAATTGCGGGAAGATTGTTGAGCGACGAGACCAAGTTTTTACTACCTGTTTCTTGTCAGCTTCATTTAATTTTTCAACTTTTACCAATAAATGATCATCAACAAAAGGCCCTTTTTTTAAGCTACGACCCATGCGAGTACCTCCCTTCGTGACTGTTCTACGGTTCTATATATGAACCGTAGCTCAATCCCGTTATTTTTTACGACGACGTACGATAAATTTATCGGATTTGTTTTTCTTCTTACGAGTTTTGAATCCAAGAGTAGGTTTACCCCATGGAGACATTGGTGATTTACGTCCGATTGGTGATTTACCTTCACCACCACCGTGTGGGTGATCATTCGGGTTCATTACAGATCCACGAACTGTTGGGCGTTTACCTAACCAACGGTTACGGCCAGCTTTACCAATGTTGATAAGTTCATGTTGTTCATTACCAACTTGACCGATTGAAGCACGGCAAGTAGCAAGAATCATACGAACCTCACCTGAGTTTAAACGTACAAGTACATAACGACCTTCTTTACCAAGTACTTGAGCAGATGTTCCTGCTGAACGGACTAATTGTCCACCTTTTCCTGGTTTAAGTTCGATGTTATGAATTACTGTACCAACTGGGATGTTAATAAGAGGTAGAGCGTTACCCACTTTAATGTCAGCTTCTGGACCTGACATAACTTCCAAACCTACTTCTAGGTTTTTCGGAGCTAGGATATAACGTTTTTCTCCATCAACGTAATTAATTAATGCAATGTTTGCAGAACGATTTGGATCGTACTCAATAGTAGCAACGCGTCCTGGTATACCATCTTTATTCCGTTTGAAATCGATGATACGGTATTGACGCTTGTGGCCGCCACCTTGATGACGAACTGTTAACTTACCTTGGTTATTACGGCCGCCTTTGCTGTGTAAAGGAGCAAGTAATGATTTTTCCGGTTTGTCTGTAGTGATCTCAGCAAAATCCGAACTTGTCATATTACGTCGACCGTTAGAGGTAGGTTTATACTTCTTAATCGCCATTTGTATTTCCCTCCTTCTCTAATGAATTAAGCTTCGAATAGCTCGATTTCTTTGCTGTCAGCAGTTAATTTAACAATAGCTTTACGGCGCTTGTTAGTATAGCCTGCATGTTTGCCCATGCGTTTGAATTTACCTTTGTAGTTCATGATGTTTACTTTCTCAACTTTAACGCCGAAAATTTCTTGAACAGCATCTTTAACTTGAGTTTTATTAGCTCTAACATCAACTTCAAAAGTATATTTCTTTTCAGCCATTATGTCTGAAGAGCGTTCAGTGATTACGGGGCGCTTAATGATATCGCGTGCATCCATTATGCAAGCACCTCCTCTACTTTTTCGACAGCTGATTTAGTCAAGATCAATTTGTTGTGTGAAACAACATCAAGAACATTAAGACCATCAGCTTCAACTACAGTAACACCAGGGATGTTACGTGCAGAAAGAGCAACTTTCTCATCTAAACCGTCAGTAACGACTAATGTTTTAGTGTCAACAGAAAGGTTTTTAAGAACCGCTACAAACTCTTTTGTTTTTGGTGATTCGAAAGACAAGCTTTCAAGTACCAAAATGTTCTCTTCCAATGCCTTTGCAGACAATGCAGATTTAATAGCTAAACGACGTACCTTTTTAGGCAACTTGTAAGAGTAAGATCTTGGAGTTGGTCCAAAAACAATACCACCGCCACGCCATTGTGGAGAACGTATAGAACCTTGACGCGCACGTCCAGTTCCTTTTTGTTTCCAAGGTTTACGTCCACCGCCTGCTACTTCAGAACGGTTTTTAACTTTGTGAGTTCCTTGACGTAAGGAAGCTCGTTGCATGATGATTGCTTCAAATAATACGTGATTATTAGGTTCGATACCAAAGATGGATTCATTTAGTTCGATGTCGCCAACTTGGGAACCTGTTTGGTTGAACAATGTAACTTTTGGCATTCTATTGCTCCTCCTTTCTCAGAAATTACTTTGCTTTAACAGCAGATTTAACTTTGATCAATGCTTTTCTAGCACCAGGTACATTACCTTTGATCAATAGTAGGTTACGTTCAACATCAACTTTAACGATAGCTAAGTTTTGAACAGTGATTTGTTCTCCACCCATACGTCCTGGTAAAAGTTTACCTTTGAATACGCGGTTTGGAGCTACAGGACCCATTGAACCTGGGCGACGGTGGTAACGAGAACCGTGAGACATTGGTCCGCGAGATTGTCCATGACGCTTGATAGAGCCTTGGAATCCTTTACCTTTTGAAATTCCTGATACATCTACTAAATCGCCTTCAGCGAAAATACTTACATTGACTTCTTGACCGATCTCATATTCAGTAAGATCCGTTCCGCGGAATTCGCGAATGAAGCGCTTAGGAGTAGTATTTGCTTTTTCAACATGGCCCTTTTCAGGTTTGTTAGAAAGCTTTTCACGTTTGTTTTCAAAACCAACTTGAACTGCTTCATAGCCATCAGTTTCAACAGTTTTCTTTTGAAGAACCACGTTATTAGCAGCTTCGATAACTGTTACCGGAATAAGTTCACCGTTTTCAGCAAAAACTTGAGTCATACCGATTTTTCTTCCTAAGATTCCTTTGGTCATAAGTCACACCTCCTAGAGTAATTGTTCATATTTATATGAATTATAATTTGATTTCAATGTCAACGCCTGATGGTAAATCTAAACGCATCAATGAATCAACTGTTTGTGGAGTTGGATTAACGATGTCGATTAGACGTTTATGCGTACGCATTTCGAATTGTTCACGAGAGTCTTTGTATTTATGAACCGCACGTAGGATCGTGTATACCGATCTTTCAGTAGGTAATGGAATCGGACCAGATACAGCCGCACCAGAACGTTTTGCAGTTTCAACAATTTTCTCAGCAGATTGATCAAGAATTCTGTGATCATATGCTTTTAAACGGATACGAATTTTTTGTTTTGCCATAATTTTCCCTCCTTTTCGCCTATTTTAAAATAGACCTTCTCAATGGAAATTTCCCACACACTCGCCATGGCAAAGCGGCCGGGTGTGTCAGCAACCTTCCATATCATCGCAGTCAAAGACCAACATTGTCTATTATACATATAACACAAGTAAAATGCAAGTTAAACTTAAATTTTTCTTGTGCAACACACTTTTATTATTATACATACTATCACAAGCATTTACAAGTACATTCTACGTGGTCTTTCATATCCATTTTCTTCATTTCGAAAATGCACGTGATCCTCATAAAATGCGCTTCATTTTTTACAGATATTATAGAAGAAAGGATGAATATCTTCAAAAACAAAAAAAAGCAGATGGCGTCCCATCTGCTTTTCTCGGAAGGCGTCCCTTCCATTATTCAATATTGTATCAATTACTCAGTGATTGTAGCAACGACGCCAGCGCCTACAGTACGTCCACCCTCACGGATAGAGAATTTAGTACCTTCTTCGATAGCGATTGGAGCGATAAGTTCTACAGTCATTTCAATGTTGTCTCCAGGCATAACCATTTCTACGCCTTCAGGAAGGTTACAAATACCAGTTACGTCAGTTGTACGGAAGTAGAACTGAGGACGGTAGTTTGTAAAGAATGGAGTGTGACGTCCACCTTCTTCTTTAGAAAGAACATAAACTTCAGCTTTGAACTTTGTGTGTGGAGTGATAGTGCTTGGTTTAGCAAGTACTTGTCCACGTTGGATATCTTCACGGGATACACCACGAAGTAGTGCACCGATGTTGTCACCAGCTTCAGCATAGTCAAGAAGTTTACGGAACATCTCAACACCAGTTACTGTTGTTGGTTTAGACTCTTCGTTGAATCCGATGATGTCAACAACGTCACCGACTTTAACTTGTCCACGCTCAACACGTCCTGTTGCAACTGTACCACGACCAGTAATAGAGAATACATCCTCAACTGGCATCATGAATGGTTTGTCAGTGTCACGAGTTGGTTCTGGAATATACTCGTCAACAGCAGCCATTAATTCATGAATTTTTTCTTCCCATTCAGCGTCTCCTTGAAGAGCTTTTAGAGCAGAACCTTTGATAACTGGAATGTCATCGCCAGGGAATTCGTATTCAGATAGAAGATCACGGATTTCCATTTCTACTAATTCAAGAAGTTCTTCGTCATCAACCATATCGCATTTGTTCATGAATACTACTAGGAATGGTACACCTACTTGACGTGAAAGAAGGATGTGCTCACGAGTTTGTGGCATTGGGCCATCAGCAGCAGATACTACTAAGATTCCGCCGTCCATTTGTGCAGCACCAGTGATCATGTTTTTAACATAGTCAGCATGTCCTGGGCAGTCAACGTGTGCATAGTGACGAGTAGCTGTTTCGTACTCAACGTGTGCAGTAGAGATTGTGATACCACGTTCTCTTTCTTCTGGAGCACCATCGATTTGGTCATAAGCGCGAGCTTCTGCGCCACCAGATTTAGCAAGTACAGTTGTGATTGCAGCAGTTAGAGTTGTTTTACCATGGTCAACGTGACCAATTGTTCCAACGTTAACGTGCGGTTTTGAACGATCAAATTTAGCTTTTCCCATTAGGAATTCCTCCTTAAAATTATAAATAAAAGATTAAGTATATAGGGCTGTGAAAGAAGACTAATTCTTCCATCACAGCTTACATAAGATAGTTATACTTTAATAAGAGATGAAAATCAATTATTCACCTTTATTTTTTTTGATGATTTCTTCAGAAATGCTCTTAGGTACTTCTTCATAATGATCGAAGTGCATAGAGAATGTTCCGCGTCCTTGAGTGTTAGAACGTAAAGATGTAGCATATCCGAACATTTCAGATAGTGGAACCATCGCTTTAACCATTTGCGTGTTACCGCGAGCTTCCATACCTTCTACACGACCACGACGAGATGTGATATCCCCCATGATGTCGCCTAGGTAATCTTCTGGAATAACTACTTCCACTTTCATGATTGGTTCAAGGATGACAGGCTTACATTTAGATGCTGCATTTTTAAGTGCCATAGATGCAGCGATTTTAAATGCCATTTCGTTGGAGTCAACGTCATGGTAAGATCCGTCAAATAATTTTGCTTTGATGTCGACTAGCGGGTAACCAGCAAGTACACCACGGTCAAGTGAATCAACTAATCCAGCTTGTACAGCAGGGATGTATTCACGTGGTACTACACCACCGACAATAGCATTTTCAAATTCGAATCCTTTACCTTCTTCGTTTGGACCAAATTCAATCCATACGTGTCCGAATTGTCCACGACCACCTGATTGGCGAACGAATTTACCTTCAACTTTAGCTGAACCACGGAAAGTTTCACGGTATGCTACCTGAGGAGCACCAACGTTAGCTTCCACTTTAAATTCGCGACGCATACGGTCAACAAGGATATCCAAGTGAAGTTCACCCATACCAGCGATAATCGTTTGACCAGTTTCTTGGTCAGTATGCGCACGGAATGTTGGATCTTCATCTTGTAGCTTTTGTAAAGCTTGACCCATTTTGTCTTGGTCTGCTTTGGATTTCGGTTCAACTGACAGTGAGATAACAGGCTCTGGGAATACCATGGATTCAAGAATTACTTGGTTCTTGTCATCACATAGCGTATCACCAGTTGTAGTATCTTTCAAACCAACAGCAGCGGCGATATCCCCTGCATATACAGTTGAGATTTCTTCACGGCTGTTTGCGTGCATTTGAAGGATACGTCCAATACGTTCACGTTTACCTTTAGTTGAGTTGATTACATAAGATCCTGATTCTAATGTACCTGAGTACACACGGAAGAATGTAAGTTTACCAACGTAAGGGTCAGTCATAACTTTAAACGCTAAAGCCGAGAACGGTTCAGAATCATCTGAATGACGTTCTACTTCTTCTTCTGAATCCGGTAATGTACCTTTGATAGCTGGTACATCCAATGGAGATGGAAGGAAGTCGATAACGTTATCAAGCATTAATTGAACACCTTTGTTTTTGAAAGCTGATCCACAAATAACAGGGAAGAATTCAACATTAACGGTTGCTGTACGAATAGCTGCTTTTAATTCAGCAATGCTGATTTCTTCGCCGCCAAGGTATTTTTCCATTAAGTCTTCATTAACTTCTGCTACTGCTTCAATTAACTTCTCACGGTATTCTTCAGCTAATTCCCGGTGTTCTTCAGGAATTTCACCGATAGTGATATCAGTTCCTAGGTCATTACCGTAGAAATGAGTTTTCATTTCAATAAGGTCGATGATTGCAGAGAATTGATCTTCTGCTCCGATTGGTAACTGAACTGGGTGAGCGTTAGCTTGTAAACGGTCGTGGATTGTTCCAACTGAATACAAGAAATCTGCACCGATTTTGTCCATTTTGTTTACGAATACGACACGCGGTACACCGTAAGTTGTAGCTTGGCGCCAAACTGTTTCAGTTTGAGGCTCAACACCTGATTGGGCATCAAGTACAGCTACAGCTCCATCAAGTACGCGCAAAGAACGTTCAACTTCAACTGTGAAGTCTACGTGTCCCGGTGTATCGATGATGTTTACACGGTGACCTTTCCACTGTGCAGTTGTTGCAGCGGAAGTGATCGTGATTCCGCGTTCTTGTTCCTGTTCCATCCAGTCCATTTGTGAAGCACCTTCGTGCGTTTCACCAATTTTATGAATTTTACCAGTGTAATATAGAACACGTTCTGTTGTTGTCGTTTTACCAGCATCGATGTGAGCCATGATACCGATATTACGAGTGTTTGCTAAGGAGAACTCTCTTGCCATTTGTCTTTCTCCTTCCTTCTATAAGGATTTTATAGTGTTTGATCTTACCAGCGATAATGTGCGAAAGCTTTGTTGGCTTCAGCCATTTTGTGAGTATCTTCACGTTTCTTAACTGCTGCTCCAGTGTTGTTAGCAGCATCCATGATTTCATAAGCTAAACGCTCTTCCATCGTTTTTTCTCCACGAAGGCGAGAGTAGTTTACTAACCAACGAAGTCCTAGAGTCGATTTGCGGTCTGGACGCACCTCAACTGGTACTTGGTAGTTAGCTCCACCCACACGGCGTGCTTTTACTTCTAGTACTGGCATGATGTTTTTAAGTGCTTGATCGAAAACTTCGATCGGCTCATTGCCAGTACGTTCTTTGATTAAATCAAATGCAGAGTAAAGAATTTTTTGTGATTTACCTCTTTGTCCATCAACCATTAATTTGTTGATTAAGCGAGTCACAAGTTTTGAATTATATATTGGATCTGGTAATACGTCTCTTTTCGTTACAGGTCCTTTACGAGGCATTATATTTCCTCCTTTCAAGAAAGTTCAATTTTTGTTTAAGATTATTTTTTTGCTGCTTTCGGACGCTTAGTACCGTATTTAGAACGGCCTTGCATACGATTGTTAACTCCAGCTGTATCAAGAGCACCACGTACGATATGGTAACGTACCCCTGGTAAATCTTTTACACGACCGCCACGGATAAGAACCACGCTGTGTTCTTGTAGGTTGTGACCGATACCTGGGATATAAGCTGTTACCTCGATACCGTTTGTTAAACGTACACGCGCATATTTACGTAACGCGGAGTTTGGTTTTTTCGGTGTCATAGTACCCACACGAGTGCAAACACCACGTTTTTGCGGAGATGATACGTTAGTTTGTGCTTTTTTAAAGCTGTTGTAGCCTTTGTTAAGTGCTGGAGATTTTGAATTAACCTCTTTAGACTCGCGTCCTTTACGCACTAATTGATTAATAGTAGGCATTACATTTTTCCTCCCTTCACGTTTTCATTTCTAGTACCACACATCCAGGTGGTTCATAAATGGGTAAAAACAAAGTCTTTGCAAATATAATTGCAAAAACATCTTTACTTTTTGATGGCAACAGTTGCTGCTCCGACATCAATACCACATGCTTTGCCAAGCATTCTCATCGAATCAACATATGTGATAGGAACATCCAATTCTTTGGCGGTCTCAACGACACGCCCAGTCAAGTATATATCTGCATCATCAGCGATGATAACTTCTTGAATTAAATTGTTTTTAAGAGCTCTAACTGCTTGCTTCGTCCCTATAATCACTGACTTTGCCTGTATTACTTTTTCATAAGACATGGTCCATATCCTCCAAAGTTACAGGGTAACATAGGAGCACCTTTGCTATAGTATCATTATAAGTCGGATACTGTCAACTTCTTTCAAAAAATTAATTCAAGCAAAAGGTTTTCCTTACATAATTCTATTAAGATTATCAATTTGCCTAAACGGAATATATCAAATCCCCATACTGCTTTTCAGTCAGCCATGAGTAATAAGAGAGACCAGCTCAATAAACTCTGATCCTACAGCTCCAATGGGAAACAGGAGTGGAGTTTTCAGTTTAAATTATTGAGCTGGTCCTTTTTCCTTTAATCCACCGTTACGGTATCGGCATTTTCGTCACCAACAACGACAGGGTTTGCTTTTCTGTATCTAAGCATTCCTGTTCCTGCAGGGACAAGTTTACCGATGATGACATTTTCTTTAAGTCCAAGCAATTCATCACGTTTTCCTTTAATTGCTGCATCAGTCAAGACTCTAGTTGTTTCTTGGAATGACGCGGCGGACAAGAAGGAATCCGTTTCTAGGGATGCTTTTGTGATACCTAGCAACACAGGGCGTCCTGTAGCCGGTAATTTGTTGGTAAGCAATGCATCAGTGTTTGCAGTAGTGAACTGGTTAACATCCAATAATGTTCCTGGAAGCACTTCAGTTTCACCTGCATCAAGCACACGGACTTTACGCATCATTTGTCTAACCATTACCTCGATATGTTTATCGCCGATTTCAACACCTTGCATCCGGTATACTTTTTGAACTTCATGAAGCAGGTATTCCTGAACAGTAAGCACGTCTGTAACCTTCAGCAATTCTTTCGGATCGATGGAACCCTCAGTCAACTCTTCACCACGACGGACAGGCGTATCGACAGTTACTCTTAAACGAGCTGTGTACGGCGCAGTATACGTGCGTGATTCAACAGCACCTTGAACAACGATTTCCTGTTGTTTATCCCGAATTTCATTAATCGAAACAATCGTTCCTTCGATTTCGGAAATGACAGCTTGACCTTTCGGATTTCTCGCTTCAAATATCTCTTGGATACGAGGAAGACCTTGAGTGATATCGTCCCCGGCAACCCCACCTGTATGGAATGTACGCATCGTCAACTGTGTACCAGGTTCTCCGATTGATTGAGCGGCAATAATACCGACTGCTTCGCCCACTTCAACTTCTTGACCGGTAGCCAAGTTACGTCCGTAACATTTTTTACATACACCATGGCTGGTATTACATGTAAATGCGGAACGGATCCACGCTGTTTCAATTCCAAGTGATTCAATATAGTTAGCAAGATCTTCAGTAATAAGGTCGTTTTCAGCCACGATTACTTCATTTGTTTCTGGATGTCTGATCGCTTTTCTTGCATAACGGCCGATTAGGCGCTCTTCAAGATGCTCAATTATTTCAGTACCCTCTCTCAAGGCTGAAATTTTCAAGCCGCGGTCAGTTCCGCAATCGTCATCACGGATGATGACATCTTGTGCAACGTCAACAAGTCGACGGGTAAGGTAACCGGAATCGGCTGTTTTAAGCGCTGTATCGGCAAGACCTTTACGCGCACCATGTGTAGAGATGAAGTACTCCAACACTGTTAAACCTTCACGGAAACTTGATTTGATCGGTAATTCAATGATACGTCCAGCCGGGTTGGCCATCAAACCACGCATACCCGCAAGCTGCGTAAAGTTGGAAGCATTACCACGGGCACCGGAGTCACTCATCATGAAGATCGGGTTGCGGCGGTCCAGTGAGTCCATAAGTTTGGACTGAATGGTATCCTTGGCAGCACTCCAAATCGAAATGACGCGATCATAACGCTCATCCTCAGTAATAAGACCGCGTCTGAATTGTTTCAAGACGTTATCCACTTTGGTTTGAGCCTCAGTGATGATTTCTTGTTTTTCTTTTAAAACGACGATATCAGCCACACCAACGGTAATACCAGCTTTTGTCGAATATTTGAATCCAAGATCTTTCATCCGGTCAAGCATTTTGGATGTTTCGGTAATTTTAAAGCGTTTAAAGACTTCCGCAATGATATTTCCAAGAATTTTTTTCTTGAATGGATCGATTGCAGGTTGGGCCTTAATCAACTCAGGGATATTAGCGCCTTTTTCCACAAAATATTTCTCTGGAGTTTTCGTTTCCAAATTATATCGTGTCGGTTCGTTAATATACGGGAATGATTTAGGCAAAATCTCATTGAAGATCAATTTACCAACAGTCGTAATGAGAAGTTGGCCGTTTTGTTCTTCAGTGAAAGTTTCGTTATTTAGTGACGATGCATGTACGGCACAACGAGAATGTAAGTGTACATATCCGTTTTGGTATGCAAGTAATGCTTCACTTGTATCTTTAAAGATCATACCCTCACCGATAGCGCCTTCTCTTTCCAATGTTAAGTAATAGTTACCTAATACCATATCTTGAGAAGGTGTAACGACAGGTTTACCATCTTTAGGGTTCAAAATGTTCTGTGCTGCAAGCATAAGCATGCGCGCCTCAGCTTGGGCTTCAGAAGATAGAGGAACGTGGACCGCCATTTGGTCACCATCAAAGTCAGCGTTGTAAGCTGTACATACGAGCGGATGCAAACGAATTGCGCGACCTTCAACTAAAGTTGGTTCAAATGCTTGGATCCCAAGTCTGTGAAGAGTCGGTGCACGGTTCAATAGTACTGGGTGTTCTCTAATAACTTCTTCTAATACATCCCAAATTTCAGGAGATAAACGTTCAATTTTACGCTTAGCGGATTTGATGTTATGTGCCAGGCCTCTTTGAACAAGCTCCTTCATAACGAATGGTTTGAATAATTCAATCGCCATTTCTTTTGGAAGACCACATTGGTACATCTTTAAATTTGGTCCGACTACGATAACGGAACGGCCAGAATAATCAACACGTTTACCAAGAAGGTTTTGACGGAAACGACCTTGTTTACCTTTTAACATGTGAGATAAAGATTTTAACGGACGGTTACCAGGTCCAGTTACCGGACGGCCCCGACGGCCATTATCGATAAGAGCATCGACAGCTTCTTGCAGCATACGCTTCTCATTTTGAACGATAATGCTTGGTGCTCCAAGGTCCAGTAATCTTTTCAACCGATTATTACGGTTGATAACACGGCGATATAAATCATTTAGATCAGATGTGGCAAAACGTCCTCCATCAAGTTGAACCATAGGACGAAGTTCCGGTGGAATGACCGGAAGCACGTCAAGGATCATCCATGAAGGCTCATTTCCGGAGTTACGGAATGCTTCAAGCACTTCCAAGCGTTTGATTGCACGGGTTCTGCGTTGTCCTTGAGCTGTTTTAAGCTCCTCTTTCAACGACTCTACTTCCTTTTCCGTATCAATATCTTGCAAAAGTTTTTTAATAGCTTCCGCACCCATGGCAGCTTGGAATTTCTTACCGTATTTTTCACGGTATGTACGATATTCCTTTTCGGAAAGAAGCTGTTTCTTTTCTAAAGTTGTATCGCCCGTTTCAGTTACGACGTAAGATGCAAAGTAAATAACTTCTTCCAAAGCCCGCGGAGACATGTCAAGTACAAGTCCCATACGGCTAGGGATTCCTTTAAAATACCATATGTGTGAAACTGGAGCTGCCAGCTCAATATGACCCATACGCTCACGACGCACCTTAGCACGAGTGACTTCAACGCCACAACGGTCACAGACTACGCCTTTATAACGAACACGTTTATATTTTCCGCAATGACATTCCCAGTCCTTTTGAGGTCCAAAAATTCTCTCACAGAATAAACCGTCTTTTTCTGGCTTTAACGTACGATAGTTGATTGTTTCTGGTTTTTTAACTTCTCCATGAGACCAAGAACGAATCTTGTCTGGTGAAGCAAGACCAATTTTCATATACTCAAAATTATTAACGTCTAACAAGGGGCCTACCTCCCTTTTAATCTCCAGGTTTAACCCTTGATTGCCGTCAAATATCAGGCAATCTTACACCGGATGATGGTTGATTGAATCAATAAGGCTCTAACAAGGCAGCATGATCTTCAAATGAACATCTCACTGCCAGTCAGAGCAGGTAATATATAACTAGATATGTTTATATTTAATTTTATTCTTTGACAGGTGCCCCTACTTCGGAAGCAACCATATCCTTAGTTTCTGAATCAAGGCTTAATTTGTCGGCTTGGTTAGCATCATCTTCATCTTCCAAATCACGCATTTCGATTTCACGATCTTCAGCATTGAGGATTTTAACATCCAATCCTAAACTTTGAAGCTCTTTAATCAATACTTTGAAGGACTCAGGAACGCCTGGTTCAGGGACATTTTCACCTTTGACAATCGCTTCGTACGTTTTAACACGACCTACGACATCATCTGATTTAACGGTTAGGATTTCTTGTAATGTATAAGCAGCACCATAAGCTTCAAGTGCCCATACTTCCATCTCACCGAAACGCTGTCCGCCAAATTGCGCTTTACCACCAAGTGGTTGCTGCGTAACAAGGGAGTAAGGTCCAGTTGAACGCGCATGAAGTTTATCATCGACCATATGTGCCAGTTTGATCATATACATGACACCAACTGATACACGGTTATCGAATGCTTCACCTGAACGGCCGTCATAAAGGACTGTTTTTGCATCACGGGACATCCCGGCTTCTTCAATCGTACCCCAAACATCTTCCTCAGTGGCACCATCGAATACAGGAGATGCTACATGAATGCCAAGTGCGCGTGCAGCCATACCTAAGTGAAGCTCCAACACCTGACCGATGTTCATACGTGAAGGTACACCCAATGGGTTTAACATGATGTCGACTGGAGTGCCATCTGGTAAATAAGGCATATCTTCTTCAGGAAGAATCCTGGAGATTACCCCTTTGTTACCATGTCGTCCAGCCATTTTATCGCCTTCATGGATTTTACGTTTTTGAACGATATATACACGTGCTAGTTGGTTTACACCAGGAGGCAGTTCATCGCCGTCTTCTCTGTTAAATACTTTAACATCAAGAACGATTCCGCCGCCGCCGTGAGGTACACGAAGTGATGTATCCCTTACTTCACGTGCTTTTTCACCGAAGATTGCATGTAATAGACGTTCTTCAGCAGTCAGTTCCGTTACACCTTTAGGCGTGACTTTACCAACGAGAAGGTCTCCGTCTTTCACTTCAGCACCCACACGGATTATTCCGCGCTCATCAAGATTACGAAGCGCATCTTCCCCTACGTTAGGGATATCACGTGTGATTTCTTCAGGTCCTAATTTTGTATCGCGTGATTCAGATTCATATTCTTCAATATGAATGGAAGTGTACACATCATCTTTAACCAATCGTTCACTCATGATGATGGCATCTTCATAGTTATATCCGTCCCATGTCATGAAGGCAACCAATACGTTACGTCCAAGTGCCAGCTCACCTTTTTCCATTGAAGGACCATCAGCAAGAATTTCACCTTTTACAACGTTGTCGCCAACACTTACGATAGGGCGTTGATTATAGCACGTTCCTTGGTTGGAACGAATGAATTTTAATAGACGGTATTTATCAAGGTTTCCTTTTACTTGCTTTCCGTCAACCTCACTTACCCTACGTACCCAAACTTCACGTGATTCAACGTGCTCTACGATACCAGGGTGTTTACAGATTACGGCAGCACCGGAGTCTTTCGCTGAAACATACTCCATACCCGTTCCTACTCGAGGGGCTTCCGGTTGCAGCAAAGGAACTGCTTGACGTTGCATGTTCGCTCCCATAAGGGCACGGTTGGAGTCATCATTTTCCAAGAAAGGAATACATGCTGTCGCAGCAGATACAACCTGTTTAGGAGATACATCCATGTAATCTACGCGGTCACGCGGAACAACGGTATTTTCACCACGGAAACGTGCAACAACATCATTATCAAGGAATGAGCCGTCATCTGACAGTCGTACATTCGCTTGGGCAACTACATAATTATCTTCCTCATCAGCTGTTAAGTAGTCAATTTGGCTTGTAATTTTACCTGTTTCAGGGTCCACACGGCGATATGGTGTTTCAATGAAGCCATATGGGTTAACCTTTGCAAAACTGGATAACGAGTTAATCAAACCAATATTCGGTCCCTCAGGCGTTTCAATCGGACACATGCGGCCATAGTGGGAATAATGAACGTCACGTACTTCAAAGCCAGCACGCTCACGTGTCAGACCACCAGGTCCCAATGCAGATAGACGACGTTTATGTGTCAATTCAGCCAATGGGTTCGTTTGATCCATGAATTGGGAAAGCTGTGAGCTTCCAAAGAACTCTTTAATGGATGCAATGACCGGACGAATGTTGATTAGTTGCTGTGGAGTGATTGTGTTCGTATCCTGAATGGACATCCTTTCACGGACAACACGCTCCATACGGGATAAACCAATTCTGAATTGGTTTTGCAGCAATTCACCAACTGAACGCAGACGACGGTTACCTAAATGGTCAATGTCATCCGTGATTCCCACACCATGCAATAAATTAAAGAAATAACTGATGGAAGAAATGATATCAGCCGGAGTAATGTTTTTGACCTGGTCGGTCACATAGGCATTACCGATGATATTGATCACTTTTTCACCTTCAGCATCGTTTGGCGCAAACACTTTAATAGGTTGAAGAAGAGTTTCTTCCTCTACTACACCGCCTGATGGATGGAATGTTTTGAATCCGATTCCACCTTCGATATGAGGCAGGATCCTATCAAGAGTCCGACGATCAAGCATTGTCCCTTTTTCAACGATGATTTCACCTGTTTCAGGATCAATCAAAGTCTCTGCAATACGTTGTCCGAATAAACGGTTCTTGATATGCAGTTTTTTATTAATTTTATAACGGCCTACATTAGCTAAATCATAACGTTTTGGATCAAAAAAGCGTGATACTAAAAGACTTTTCGCGTTTTCGACAGTAGGCGGTTCACCTGGGCGCAGACGCTCATAGATTTCTAGTAATGCTTTTTCCACACTCTCGGTGTTATCCTTTTCAAGAGTGTTGCGAAGGTATTCGTTGTCTCCGATCAAATCGATGATTTCTTGATCTGTTCCGAATCCAAGGGCACGCATCAATACCGTGATCGGTAATTTCCTGGTGCGGTCGATCCGGACATACACAACATCCTTGGCGTCTGTTTCATATTCGAGCCATGCGCCACGGTTAGGAATAACGGTCGCAGAGAATCCAAGCTTACCGTTTTTATCCATTTTCCCATTGTAGTAAACACTCGGTGAGCGCACTAATTGGGATACAATTACCCGTTCAGCACCATTGATGACAAATGTACCTGTTTCAGTCATCAGCGGGAAGTCGCCCATAAATACATCCTGGTCTTTCACTTCCCCTGTTTCTTTGTTAACAAGGCGCACTTTCACACGAAGTGGTGCAGAATACGTAACATCGCGTTCTTTTGTTTCTTCCACAGAATACTTCGGCTCAGCTAAGCTGTAATCGATGAATTCTAACGATAAATTACCTGTAAAATCCTCAATAGGAGAAATATCCTGGAACATTTCCTTTAAACCTACATCTAGAAACCATTGATAAGAAGCTGTTTGAATTTCAATCAGATTTGGAAGATCCAAAACCTCACTGATTCTTGCATAACTTCTACGTTGGCGGTGTCGTCCATACTGAACAAGTTGACCTGTCAACTGATTCACCCCTTAAATCAAGCGTTATAAGGATCCATTTGCCTCGGAAAAGGAATCATTTCCATAGACAAAAAGAAAATGGTTTTTATTTTAAAAACCACTATTTCTCATAAAACGAACTATTATTTATATATTTTTTCCATATTATCCATTGATTATACATCAATGGTATAAAAATTGCATAGTTACGGAATTATATATATGCATTTTATAATACTAACATAGCGAAAATTTAGAGTCAAACCTTTTTGGATAATAGTATATAGTAACCTTTTTTCTTAACGGGTACTTCAATATTTCCAAATAATTGCTCCATTTTATCCATTGCGGATGGAGCCCCTTGTTTTTTTTGAATGACAACCCATAATTCTCCACCAGCTACCAAACTGCGATAGCCTTCTTCTAAAATTTCGTGGACTACACTTTTACCTGCGCGAATGGGAGGGTTCGTAAGAATCGCCGCGAATTGATTGGAGGCAACTTTGTCAAAACGATCACTTTCGTAAACCTTCACATTTGAGATCCCATTTGAAGCCGCATTCTCTTTTGACAATTCAACTGCCCGGCTATTTATATCAATCATTTCAATCGTTCTATCGGGATAAGCTGCCGCAATCGATATTCCAATTGGCCCATAACCGCAACCAACATCGAGAATATCTCCTTCCACAGCTTCATCTAGGTTAAAACTTTCAACCAAAAGACGCGATCCGAAATCAACTTCCTTTTTCGAAAAAACACCATTATCACTTTTGAAGCGAAATGTACGTCCCTTTAATGTGAAATCCCAAAATTTCGGATTGCTTACGACATCCGGTTTATGTGAGTAGTAATGCTCTGTCAGAGTCATCTCCCCCTATCAGAAAGGAATATTGAAGATTTAATGAGAGAAGAGAATTGAAGAATGGATGCTTGCACGCCGGAATGTTCGAATAACGAAATCCTCGTTACTAAACCATTAACGGCTAGTTTCCGTCATTTCTTTAAAAATGAAGAAAAAAAGCCCGCCAGTGATAGCGAGCTTTTTGTTTATGCAAGATTACTTAACTTCAACGCCAGCTCCAACTTCTTCAAGTTTAGCTTTGATTTCTTCAGCTTCTTCTTTAGAAGCAGCTTCTTTGATTGCTTTTGGAGTGTTGTCAACAAGTTCTTTTGCTTCTTTAAGTCCAAGACCTGTAACTTCACGTACAGCTTTGATAACTTTGATTTTTTGATCTCCAGCAGATGTAAGGATTACATCAAACTCAGTTTTTTCTTCAGCAGCAGCGCCACCAGCAGCAGCTACAGCTACAGGTGCAGCAGCAGTTACGCCGAATTCTTCTTCGATTGCTTTTACAAGGTCGTTTAATTCTAAAACAGTCATATTTTTAACTGCTTCAATGATTTGATCTTTAGTCATTTTTATTTCCTCCTCGAAATGGTTGGTTTTTTTTGAATCAATAGGCTAGATAAGCGGTTAGCTTACGCGCCTTGTTCTTCTTTTTGCTCTGCAACAGCTTTTGTAGCAAGAGCAAGTCCGCGCATAGGTGCTTGTAGCACGCTGAGTAGCATTGAAAGTAGGCCTTCGCGTGAAGGTAGTTCTGCAAGAGCTTTAATTTCTTCAGCAGTTGCAACATTTCCTTCGATAACTCCAGCTTTGATTTCTAAAGCTTCATGTTTTTTCGCAAAATCGTTAAGGATTTTTGCTGGCGCAATAACATCTTCAGTTGAGAATGCAATTGCGTTTGGACCTGTTAATGATTCGTTCAAAGCGCTAAGTTCAGCACTTTCAGCAGCACGGCGAGTTAAAGAGTTTTTGTAAACTTTAAACTCAACGCCAGCTTCACGAAGTTGCTTACGAAGTTCTGTTACTTGAGCAACAGTCAATCCACGGTAGTCAACAACTACTGTTGATTGGCTTGAAGTTAACTTATCAGAAATCTCAGCAACGATTTTTTGCTTTTGTTCAATAATTGCGTTCATCCTTACACCTCCTGTAGATTTGCTTGAAAACATTTATACCGTTTCAAAGAAAAAGCCTTCATCTCTATTGCAGACATGAAGGCAGTAATTTCAAAAGTCATAGTCCAGGACTATTATTATCGAATTACCTCGGCAGGGAATTAAGCTCGTAATGAGCACCTACTGTCTACGGTACAAATAGTATTCATTTATTCACAACAAAACTTATTATAACAATAATAGTTTTGGTATGTCAATTATTATTTGAAAGTAGAAGGATCAACTTTCACACCAGGGCCCATTGTAGTTGTTACAGAAACGTTTTTCATGTAAGTTCCTTTAGCAGCCGCAGGTTTAACTTTTAATAATGTATCATAGATAGTAGTGAAGTTTTCCACTAGTTTAGCATCTTCGAAAGATACTTTACCGATTGGAGCATGGATGTTACCAGCTTTATCTACGCGGTATTCAACTTTACCAGCTTTGATTTCATTAACAGCTTTCGTTACATCGAAAGTTACTGTGCCAGTTTTAGGGTTAGGCATTAAACCTTTAGGTCCTAATACACGGCCAAGTTTACCAACTTCACCCATCATGTCTGGAGTCGCAACGATTACATCGAATTCGAACCATCCTTGTTGGATTTTGTTGATGTAGTCAGATTCGCCAACGTAGTCAGCACCAGCAGCTTCCGCTTCTTTTGCTTTTTCGCCTTTAGCGAACACTAATACGCGTTGAGTTTTACCAGTACCATTCGGAAGAACAACAGCTCCACGAATTTGTTGGTCAGCTTTCTTAGGGTCTACGCCTAAACGGAAAGCAACTTCAACAGTCGCATCGAATTTTGCGAAGTTTGCTTTTTTAGCAACTTCGATTGCTTCAGTTACAGCATAAGCCTTAGAAACTTCTACAAGCTTAGCTGCTTCAAGATACTTTTTACCTTTTTTCGCCATGATATAAATCCTCCTAAATTGTGGTTTTAACGGAATGACCTCCCACGAATAAAGGTTGCGAGTATCAATCGCAACCCCGTAGAAACAAATAGCAATTACATGGATTAGTCTTCGATGACAATACCCATGCTGCGAGCAGTACCTTCAACCATACGCATTGCAGCTTCTACGCTTGCAGCGTTTAGGTCAGGCATTTTAGTTTCAGCAATCTCGCGCACTTGATCACGCTTGACTGTAGCAACTTTTTTACGGTTAGGTTCACCAGAACCAGACTCGATACCAGCTACTTTCTTAAGCAATACTGCAGCCGGCGGAGTTTTTGTAATGAATGTAAATGAACGGTCTTCAAATACCGTGATTTCAACAGGAATAATTAGACCAGCTTGATCTGCTGTACGAGCGTTGAACTCCTTACAGAATCCCATGATGTTTACACCAGCTTGACCTAATGCAGGACCGACTGGCGGTGCCGGATTCGCTTTACCAGCAGGAATTTGCAATTTAACCATTTTAATTACTTTTTTAGCCACGAGACACACCTCCTTATAAGTCCGTGATGTGGTAATAGGGTAATACCCTCCCACTCATCTTGAATTCTTTATATATTAATAAAGAATGCTTGTATCGTTGAGGCCTAAAAATTTGAAACATACTGACCTTTGAAATTTTACCACTTTCAAAAGGCAATTTCAAGTTTTTTTCCGTTTATAATTTTTCCACTTGATTAAAATCAAGTTCAACCGGTGTATCACGACCGAACATATTGACTAGGACCCTTACTTTACCTTTGTCTTTATCAAGTTCTTCAATTGGCCCTGCAAAGGTTGCGAATGGTCCTTCTTTAACTTGGACCGTATCACCGATTTCAAAATCAACCTCGATTTTGCTTTCATCTACGCCCATTCGTTTAAGGACGACTTCAATTTCCTCAGGAAGCAACGCAGTCGGTTTTGACCCAGCTCCAGATGAACCTACGAAACCTGTTACGCCTGGCGTATTCCGTACAACATACCATGAATCATCCGTCATGATGATCTCAACCAATACATAACCTGGAAACACTTTCTTTTTTGTCACTTTCTTTTTGCCATCTTTAACTTCTGTTTCTTCTTCTTCTGGAACTACAACGCGAAAGATCTTGTCTTCCATCCCCATAGTTTCAACACGTTTTTCCAAGTTAGCCTTAACCTTGTTCTCATAACCTGAATAGGTGTGAACTACATACCAATTCTTTTCCATGTGTTAGGACTTTAACGTCCTTCCCTCCCTGCAATCAATCATTTTCTTTATTAATCTTTATCTTTGAACGTTTTAGCCAAAATACCATACCAGCGTCATCCCGACTCAACTAGAAAATATTGTGATGATTCATATTACAGCAGTGCTCGATTTTGAGCTTCTTCACTTATTAAAAAAGACAAATTAAAAAACCCGTTTCCGGGCTTTTCTGCTGACACATATTATTCTATCACTATTATACCTTATTTTTGAATCTCTTATTCAATAACTAAGCGAATTAATTCGGAAATGCCCAAATCGACCACTGTAAAGAACAAAGCCATGAACAATACAGTCGTTACTACCACGATTGTATATTTGGTAAGCTCCTTGCGTTTCGGCCAGCTTACTTTTCGCATTTCGCGAGCGACTCCGCTGAAAAATTCGGTAAAACGTTTCATGAATGTACCTCCAAGCTTTAGAAGCTTCTGTCAATCTATTTATAAAACGGTTATTTCGTTTCTTTATGAATCGAGTGTGAGTTGCACGTACTGCAAAATTTCTTGATTTCCAGTCGTTCGCCGCTTGTCGATTGTTTGCTCTCATAACTATAATTTCTTGAACCGCAATCACTGCATGCAAGAACTATTTTTTTTCGCATTAGATACACCTATCCTATCTACTATATCCATAAAACCTTATCACGGCTGTTTTTTATTGTCAATATCAAAGCGGGTTCCACCCATAATGGACACCGGAAATCAAAACATCGGATACATGACATCCATTAAAAATTTTAGTGAATAATAAACTTCCATGTGGAGAAGGGACAGATGAAATTAAGCGGAAAAAGCGGAGGGATTATAAACTGATTTCCCTTACTTCCAGATAGCGCTCGAGCTTTCTTTTCACCCGCTGAAGGGCGTTGTCGATTGACTTAACATGCCGGTTCAACTCTTCCGAAATTTCTTGGTAGGTTTGTCCATCAAGGTAAAGAGCTAACACTTTTCTCTCAAGATCACTCAGGAGCTCGGCCATCTTTAATTCGATATCGTCAAACTCTTCTTGGTTGATGATCAGTTCTTCCGGGTCCAAAACTTTCGTACCCGATATGATATCCATTAGAGTTCGATCCGATTCCTCATCATAAATGGGCTTGTCCAGGGAAACATAGGAATTGAGCGGAATATGTTTTTGACGTGTTGCTGTTTTGATAGCTGTAATGATCTGCCTCGTAATGCATAGTTCTGCAAATGCTTTAAAAGAAGATAATTTATCCCCTTTAAAATCACGGACGGCTTTATATAAACCAATCATACCTTCTTGCACGATGTCTTCCTTATCGGCACCAATCAAGAAATAAGTCCTTGCCTTCGCTCTTACAAAATTACGATACTTTTGGATCAAATAATCCAGCGCTTCACTGTCTCCAGTGTGCACCAACCCTATCAATTCATCATCCTCAAACTGCAGATACTTTTCGTTCAGCTTCATTCCGAATTTGAGACCCACATTATATCCCCCTGACCTGACTCAGATAGAAATATTATACAGCAGGTAAATTTTACCCGTCAATGGTTCAAATTTTACCCCGGCGCCATTTTTCGAAAATTTCTGCCACTTCTTCACTTAAAGGAATTTTAGCCACGGGTCTTATCGTCGTTGTTTTTCTTACATCTTTCTTGATTTCACCTTGAATTTCTTCCATTTCAATAAGCAGTTCACGAGCGGATTTCCTTAGGGCCCCTTGGCCAAAAATCACCCACTGTTCCGTGAAGTCAGAGGTCGCCACTTGAATTTGCGTTTTGACATTATTCAGTTCAATCGCCATCTTTTCTATTCTTTCATCCGCAGTTTCATTTTCTTTTGTAAAAATTACGTCAACTTTGTGATTTTTGAATATGCGGGCAATTCCCTGAACATATTGAGCGTCAAATACGACAATTACACGGTATCCGGTAAATGCTTGATATTCCGCCATCATTTCTATCAGCCGATCTCTTGCAGCAGCAAGATCCCGTTCTTTTAATTCTCTCAGTTCCGGCCAAGCTCCAATAATGTTATAACCGTCCACCAACAGAATATTCATTTCATTATTGTCCTAGAGGATTTCTTTTTCTATAAACCTCATACATCAATAAACCGGCCGCTACCGATGCATTTAACGAAGTTACTTGTCCTGCCATAGGGAGACGGATGAGAAAATCACATTTATCCTTCATTAACCGGGCCATGCCTTTTCCTTCGCTGCCGATAACAAGTCCGATAGGCATCTTTCCGTCCATGTTACGGTAATCATCGCTGCCTTTCGCATCGGTACCGACTATCCATACCCCTCGCTCTTTCAACTCTTCCACCGCTCTAGCCAAATTTGTCACGCGAGCTACCGGAATATATTCGATTGCACCCGTCGAAGCTTTTGCCACTGTTGCCGTCAAGCCCACCGCTCTTCTTTTTGGGATGATGATTCCATGGGCCCCGACTGCATCGGCCGTCCTCATGATCGACCCTAAATTATGCGGATCTTCAATTTCATCAAGAATCATGAAAAAAGGTGCTTCGTCCCGTTCAGCCGCTTTTGCGAATAAGTCATCCAGCTCCACATATTCATATGCAGCCACTTGTGCGATAACGCCTTGATGGATGCCTTCTGCCATTTGGTCGATCTTTTTCTTCGGGACGATTTGCACGAATACCTTCTTTTCCTTCGCCAGACCGATGAGCGGTTGCATCGAGCCTTTTTGCGAGCCCTCGGCTATCCAAATTTTATTAATATCCCGTTCGGAGCGAAGTGCCTCCAATACGGGGTTCCTGCCAATGATATATTCTTCGCTCATGGGTTACTCCCCTTTTCTTCTTCAATGTATTCAATGGATTTTTTGATAAGTTCTTCCATTCTTTCTTTTCGGCCGGATAAATACAAAAAGCCCATAAGTGCCTCGAAGGCTGTACTGTAGCGATACGTTTGCACATCTGTATTCTTCGGTACCGTACCGGATTTTGCATTTCGCCCACGCCGAACGACAGCGGATTCCTCTTCCGATAACCAATCTGACTCCAGGAAAAAGTGGATGATTTTATTTTGCGCTTTAGCAGCTACAAAAGATGTAGCTTTTTTGTGGAGCAGATTGGGCTTGACCGCTCCTTTTTGAATGAGGTGATGCCGTATATACGTTTCGTATACAGCATCACCTATATATGCTAAAGCAAGACTGTTCAGCATTTTTGCATCTACCTTACTATCGTAATGAAGCATTAATTACCCTCTTTTCCATCTTGTACCTTGAGGGGTATCCTCTAATATGATATTCATGTTTTTCAAGCGATCACGAATTTCATCAGATAACCCAAAATTGCGGTCTTTCCGCGCTTGAATTCTCTGCTGTATCAAGCCTTCAATCTCTTCATCCAACAGCCCCTCCTCTTCAAGGGACAAACCTAGGACAGAAAATAAGATGTTGAATTTATCAAGGAAAGCATCAATCACTTCCTTGTCTGTGTTTTTCTCCATCAAGTAATAATTTGCCTGTTTGGAAAGTTCAAAGAGCATGGATATTGCATTAGCCGTGTTGAAATCATCGTCCATTTCCTTAATGAATTGTTCATGTAATTCATTCAGCTTCCCCAACCAAACATCATTATTCTCAGTCAATCCGTCACTAACTTGAAGGCGATGTTTTAAGTTTTGATAAGAAGTCCTTAAGCGATCGAGGGACGCTTTTACATTTTCAAGCACTTCTTCACTATAATTGATGGGATGACGGTAATGTACAGATAACATAAAGAAGCGTAACACTTGTGGATCATGCTTCTGAATGATGTCATGCACAAGGACGAAATTGCCTAAGGACTTAGACATTTTTTCATTCTCAATATTTATATACCCGTTATGCATCCAATAATTCGCAAAGGTCTTACCAGTCAATGCCTCGGATTGTGCAATTTCATTTTCATGATGCGGGAAAGCCAGATCTTGACCTCCTGCATGAATATCGATTGTATCTCCCAAATACTTTTTGACCATTGCGGAGCATTCGATATGCCAGCCAGGACGCCCCTTACCCCATGGGCTCTCCCAAGATATTTCATCATCCTTGGCCGTTTTCCAAAGGGCAAAATCAAGGGCATCTTGTTTTTTCTCCCCTATTTCAATACGTGCCCCCACTCGCAGCTCATCGATGGACTGATGTGAAAGTTTTCCATACCCCTCAAACTTACGAGTTCGGTAATACACATCCCCTTCAGATTCATAAGCGAATCCTTTCTCAATTAATGCCGAGATGAATTCAATGATTGCATCCATGTTCTCCATTACAGTTGGGTGAGCATCCGCTTTTTTGCAGCCCAATGCCGACACGTCTTCAAAATAAGCCTTGATGAAACGCTCCGATATGGTTGGGACATCTTCCCCCAATTCTTTTGCAGCACGAATCAGCTTATCATCCACATCCGTAAAATTCGAAACGAATTGCACATCATATCCACGGTAATCCAAATACCTACGAACGGTATCGAATACGATTGCGGGTCTTGCATTACCAATATGAATGTAATTATAAACAGTGGGTCCGCATACGTACATCTTCACCTTTCCCTCTTCAATCGGGACGAAGGTTTCCTTTTTTCTTGTAGCTGTGTTATATATTTTAATCGCCATATTATAGACTCCTTTCTTCCTGCCTCTGTTCAGCCATCTTCGCTCTTAAAGCCCTGATTTCACTATCCAATTCCTTAAAGCGATCAGCGATTGGATCAGGAAGATCACAATGATTTAGATCTTTGTTGATTTTGATACCATCTTGAATGACCACTTTACCTGGAATGCCCACCACTGTGGAATTAGGTGGCACTTCCTTTAAAACGACCGATCCTGCACCGATTTTTGAGTTTTCCCCAACAGTGATGGAACCCAGCACTTTTGCTCCTGTAGCAATCAATACGTTATCCTTTATCGTAGGATGACGTTTTCCCTTTTCCTTTCCTGTCCCCCCAAGGGTTACACCTTGAAAGACAGATACATTGTCGCCAATTTCACAAGTTTCGCCAATGACGATCCCCATTCCATGGTCAATGAAGAAACGACGGCCAATCGTAGCCCCAGGATGAATTTCAATTCCGGTAAAAAACCGACTGATCTGAGATATACTTCTCGCCAGGAAAAAGAATTTCTTCTTAAATAATGCGTGAGCCATCCTATGACTCCAAATCGCATGTAAACCCGCGTACGTCAATATGACTTCCAAATAGCTGCGCGCAGCAGGATCTTGATCAAAAACCACTTCGATATCCTCTTTAAACATCTTTAACAAAATGATTCCCCCCTATGTTCCGTACTTTTCCAACATCCCCTTTGAAGCTTTTAAAGCATATAAAAAAGCGTCTCTGTCCAAATAGACAGAGACGCTTTAAGCGCGGTTCCACTCTGTTTGGAATGTACGAAGCAGGTAAAGCTTTTTCCTGTTTTTTCATCCCCAACTTTAATCCCTGTAACGGAGGACATTCCGCCTGTGCCTACTATAGGTTAGTTCAGCAAAGGACTCAAGGGTGCATTTCAGAAAACGAGAGGCCTGAACCACTTTCAGCAGGTTATGGTTCTCTCTAAAAAGCTTCGTTTACTTACTTCTCCCCATCTACGCGTTCTTTTGTAAGATTATTAAATACTATATTACATTTTTGACAAATTGTTAATATAAAATACTCTGAATACGCTGTTTAATTTTTTCTTTGCCCAATAATGAAATCGCCTTAGGCAAGTCAGGACCATGTGTTTGACCCGTGACGGCCGCCCTTATCGGCATGAATAATTTTTTCCCTTTATGGCCTGTGCCTTTTTGTACGGCTTTAATCGACTTCTTGATTTCATCCGCGTTAAATTCTTCAAGGCCGTCGATCTCCTGAAGGAAAGCTTTCATGACTTCCGGTACCTGTTCTTCAGCCAGTACTTCCTTAGCTTCTTCCTCGAACACGACCTCATCCTTGAAAAACAGTTCAGATAGCTCGACTATTTCCGCTCCATAGCTCATCTGCTCTTGAAAAAGGGAAACTAGCCCATGTACCCACTCTTCTTCTTCGGCGGTCATTGTCTCTGAAACCTTCCCGGCTTTAATTAAGTGAGGCATTGACAATTCCACTGCACGATTTACGTCCAATTGCTTCACATATTGGTTATTCATCCATGTAAGCTTTTGTTTATCGAAAAGTGCAGGTGATTTAGACAGTCGATCAGCATCGAAAAGATTAATGAATTCTTCCTTCGTGAAAATCTCTTCTTCCCCGACCGGAGACCATCCAAGTAATGTAATGAAATTGAATAAAGCTTCAGGTACATAACCAAGCTCTTCATATTGCTCAATGAATTGAATGATCGACTCATCACGTTTACTCAGTTTCTTCCTGCTTTCGTTTACAATCAGCGTCATATGTCCGAATACCGGCGGTTCCCAGCCGAAAGCTTCATAAATCATCAGTTGTTTTGGAGTATTGGAGATATGATCATCACCGCGAAGGACATGGGAAATCTTCATCAAGTGATCATCGACGGCCACTGCAAAGTTATAGGTTGGAATGCCATCTTTTTTAACGATGACAAAATCACCAAAGCCATCCGCTTCAAACGAAACCTCATCCTTAACCATATCTTTAAAAGTTAGGACCTTCCCAGCTGGAACGGCAAAGCGAATGCTCGGTTTTCTTCCTTGAGCCACTAGCTCCGCTTGCTCTTCTTCGGTTAAATGCTTGCACTTCCCTGAATATTTTGGCGTTTCATTCCGTTCGACCTGTCCTTCACGCTCTGCTTCAAGTTCTTCTTCCGTACAATAGCATTTATATGCCAAACCCTTATCTAAAAGCTCTTGATACAATTCCTGATAAAGGTCGTTCCTTTCGGATTGACGATATGGCCCGAATTCACCGCCAACATCAACACCTTCATCCCAATCCATACCAAGCCATTTCAAATATTTAAGCTGACTTTCCTCTCCGCCTTCAATATTTCTCTTTTGGTCGGTATCTTCAATACGGATGATGAATTTCCCGCCTTTATTTCGTGCATATAAATAATTAAATAAAGCAGTCCGTGCATTACCAATATGTAAATGTCCAGTCGGACTCGGTGCATAGCGAACTCGAATATCGCTGCTCATGATATATATAGACCTCCCAGTCGTTCTATTCTATTGTATATATTATCATTTAAATACATTGGGATAAAGGCATCCACTCTAAAAACGAAATTAGTTTGATTTAACCAATAAAACCACAGCCTGTGCCGCGATTCCTTCGCTCCTGCCTGTAAATCCAAGTTTCTCGGTAGTGGTCGCCTTTACATTAATCCTGTCTATCGACGCATCTAAAAGTTCAGCAATCCTGCCTCGCATTTCCTCAATATACGGTGCCATTTTCGGGCTTTGTGCAATGATTGTACAATCCGCATTACCTAGCGAATATCCTTCTTTTTTTACGATCGCCCAAATATGCTGCATCAGTTTTGCCGAATCGGCATCTTTAAATTCAGGATCGGTATCCGGAAAATGCTTACCGATATCCCCTGCACCAATTGCCCCCAAGCAGGCATCAGCAACAGTATGCAGAAGGACATCCGCATCCGAATGACCTAGCAAACCTTTCTCATACGGAATCGTAATCCCGCCAATAATCAAAGGTCTCCCCTCCACAAGCTGATGAACGTCATATCCTTGTCCTATTCTAAACATATCATTCTCCCCAATCATCGTTTTCCATGTTGTTGTTTATGTAAAATCGCTTCTGCAAAATAAAGGTCTTCCTGAGTCGTAATTTTAATATTATCATAATTGCCCTCAATAATAACTACCTGTTCATTGATCCGCTCTAGCAAACTTGCATCATCCGTCCCTAAAAATGCATCAGCTTCTGCCTGTTCATACGCACTTTTTAATATGGATACACGAAAAGCTTGTGGAGTTTGTACCGCCCACAAGCTTGATCGTTCCACTGTTTCCACTACCTTATTGTTTGATGCTTTTTTAATCGTATCCTTAACGGGCACTGCAATTACGGCACCTCCATGAAGGGAGGCGGCAGTAGTCAATTCACTGATTTGCCCAACATTGATAAAAGGGCGGGCACCGTCGTGGACCAGGATGATTTCTTCTCCTGCATGTTGCAGTCCATTATAAACGCTTTGTTGGCGCTCCTTTCCACCCATGACCAGTTTCTTGACCTTTTTAAGCCCATACGCTGCAATCAATTGATTGAAATAATCCTTTTCTGCCGGGTTTATCGAAAGGATGATCCCCCGACAGTCAGGATCTTCTTCGAAGACACGCAGTGTATAAACAATAATCGGGATACCCGATAGTTCAATAAAAAGTTTATTCTTGCCCGCCTTCATTCTTTTGCCTTGTCCAGCTGCAGGTATCACTACTTCATAAAACATAACGGTTTCTCCTACTCTTCTTTATAATGCTTTTTCTAATAGTTTCGGTTTAGCGAATATCATACGGCCTGCAGAAGTTTGCAATACACTTGTGACAAGTACATCGATGCGTTTCCCGATATGGTCACGGCCACCCTCGACAACGATCATGGTGCCATCGTCTAAATAAGCGATGCCCTGGTTCTGCTCTTTCCCATCCTTGATGACCTGAACATTCATCTCTTCCCCAGGAAGGACAACAGGTTTTACGGCATTGGCAAGGTCATTGATATTAAGGACCGCCACATTTTGAAACTCGCATACTTTGTTTAAATTGAAATCATTGGTAACGACCATTCCGCCCGATATTTTGGCAAGTTTCACTAGTTTACTGTCCACTTCCTGAATGTCTTCAAAATCCCCTTCGTACATCTCCACTTTAATCGGAAGGTCTTTTTGAATCCGATTCAAGATATCCAAACCACGCCTTCCACGATTCCTTTTCAATGCATCGGATGAATCGGCAATGTGCTGCAGTTCGTTTAATACGAATTGAGGAATGACTATGGTACCCTCCAGAAAGCCTGTCTGACAAATATCTGCAATTCTGCCATCAATGATGACGCTTGTATCGAGAATCTTCAGCCGCTTGCTATACCCCTCTTCATCCTCTTCGCTCGCTTCACCATCCGTGTTCTTTTTCTTATTGCTTTTCGTGAATAAACTCAATAGCTCATCACGCTTTTTAAAGCCCACCTGAAAACCAAGATAACCAAATAAAAGCGTAAGGATGATGGGAACCACTGTATTTAGAATAGGAACCTTGATGGCACTGAAGGCAGAGCCAACCAAGAACGCCGCAAGCAGTCCCACTAAAAGACCGACGCTGCCAAAGATTATATCCGTAATCGGTATCTTTACAAGCTGTTCCTCCAGCCACTTCATAAAATAGATCACATGATCTACTGCCCAAAAAGTTATAAGATAAAAGATAATGGCACCCAACAGTACACTTACATAAGGATTGTTTATTAAAGCAATATCATCTGCATGTAAAACAATTAATAATTCTGGAATAAGTAACATACCAAGTGTTCCGCCGACTATTAAGAAGCATGCTTGTATAATGCGTTTTAACATCCCTTTCACCTCCTTCTACTCATTATTGACCAATAAAATAAAATGAAACCTTCGAAAATTCGTTTTCATTATATACGTTAAATTCACTTAAGGAATTAGTGGATTTACAAATATGATTTCTTCTCTTTTTCGTAATATTAGCCTAGCACCCTGAGTTTTGAGTGTCAAAAATAAACACCAACCAATTTCAAGCTAGTTCAGGGGAATTTTAAAGGTCAGCCGCACCTACATCCTTCTATTTGTGACAAGCTGATTTTTTAAAATCCGGAGTCCTTCTTTGATTTTATTAGCCCGGACTTCGCCTATGCCCTCCACATCATCAAGGTTTTCAACCGTAGCTTTATTGACTTCACTAAAGCTTCCGAACTGTTTCACTAAATTTTCGATGATCAAACCCGGCAAGCGTGGGATTTTATGAAGAATACGGTAACCACGGGGATGTACTGACTCATCAAGGTGTATGTAACCATGATAGCCCAGCACCTTAAGAAGAATGCTTTCATCCAGTTTTTCCTGCATGGCCAACTCTTGAAGCCTAAAAATGATTTCCTCAGGATTTTCATCATTACTGGAGGTATAATCCTTGATAAGCCATTTTCCTTCCGTTTCAATATCTGCCAGGATTTCATTCATTTGCAAACGGATCAATCTTCCTTCCGTACCAAGCTCATTAAGGTACGTTAATAGCTCCGCCTTGATTCTGAGCACCATTACATATCGGTGAAATACCTGCAAAAGGTCGGCATAGGTCACGATTTCCTCAAACTCGAGCGCTCCTAAAACCGATATGCTCTGCTGCAGAACCACCTTGTATTTTTCCAAGGTCTGGATGGCTAAATTAGCCTTGGCAAGTATGACTCCTATATCTTTAAGGGCATATCGGAAGTTGCCTTGATATAATGTGATGACATTCCGACGTTGTGAGATTGCGATGACCAACGACTTGGTCTCCCTTGCAACACGTTCCGCTGTCCTATGCCGCATTCCCGTTTCAGTGGAAGGTGTACTGTTATCCGGCACTAGCTGGGCATTGGCGAAAATGATCTTATCGGCTGTTTCATTTAAAATGATGGCCCCATCCATCTTTGCCAACTCATATAATGTGCTGGGGGTACAGCTGCAATTGATTTCGAAGCCGCCATCCACGATCACTCGCACCTTCTCATTATATCCGACCACTATCAAACCACCTGTGTTTGCCCTCAGGACATTTTCAATCCCCTCCCTAAGCGGGGTACCCGGAGCTACAATTTGCAGAATTTCCAATTTTGTTTTCTCATACCCTTTTTTATCTGTCATACTTAACCCCCTAACGATTGTTTAAGAGCCTCCGAAACCGATGAAACACCCACGATCTTAATACCCTTCGGCGCGGTCCATCCCCCTATATTATTAGCCGGTATGATAACCCGCTCAAACCCTAATTTTGCGGCTTCCTGCACCCTTTGTTCAATTCTTGACACCCTTCTTACCTCACCAGTCAGCCCCACTTCACCAATGATGCAATCTGCAGGGTTTGTTGGTTTATCACGGAAGCTTGAAGCAATGCTTATTGCGACAGCGAGGTCAATTGCAGGTTCATCCAGCTTGACACCACCAGCAACCTTTAAATACGCATCTTGGTTTTGGAGCAGTAAGCCCACTCTCTTTTCCAGAACAGCCATTAAAAGCGAAACTCGATTGTGGTCGATTCCCGTGGCCATTCGCCGCGGATTGCCAAAACTCGTAGGTGAAATCAATGCTTGAATTTCAACTAGCACCGGCCTTGTGCCCTCCATGGATGCGACGACTGTGGAACCCGAGGCTCCCTGCGACCGTTCTTCAAGGAAAATTTCCGATGGATTCGCGACCTCTTCCAATCCATGTTCTTTCATTTCAAAAATGCCCATCTCATTCGTCGAACCAAAGCGATTTTTAACCGCACGTATAATTCGATATGTATGGTGTCTTTCACCTTCAAAATATAATACAGTGTCAACCATGTGCTCAAGCAGCCGCGGCCCCGCGATGGCCCCTTCCTTTGTAACGTGGCCGACGATAAAAATCGCGATTCCGTTCGTTTTAGCAATGCGCATGAGTGAGGCTGTGCACTCCCTCACTTGTGAAACGCTTCCCGGGGCAGATGTAACCTCCGAATGGTATACCGTTTGAATGGAGTCAATAATGACCAAATCCGGTTTTACATCCGTAATTGCTTGTTGGATATAATCCATATCGGTTTCAGCATAAACGAATAGATTTTCCGACATGGTCCCAAGCCGATCCGCTCTCAATTTGGTCTGCTTGACTGATTCTTCACCTGAAATATAAAGCACTTTTTTCTGTTTATGCGCCAATTGGGATGATACCTGTAAAAGCAGGGTGGACTTACCGATACCAGGGTCCCCACCGATCAATACAAGTGATCCCTGTACGATCCCGCCCCCAAGAGCACGATTCAATTCCATTAAATCCGTCTTAATCCGGGGTTCTTTTTCTGATTGAATAGTCGTTATGGGCGCTGCCTTCTCCCGTTCCCCGGAACCTCTAACCTCTGAATTGGTAAAAGCCCCTTTTCTAGCAGGTTTAACGATCTCGGTTTCCTCGACCATTTTGTTCCATTCACCACATCCTGGGCATTTCCCCATCCATTTCGGGGACTCATATCCACAAGACTGACACATAAATTTTGTTTTCTTCTTTACAGCCATAAATTACTCCTTTTCTTTTGGAAAAAATATCTATATTAAGGATATTATACCTCGGTTTTATTTAAACCTTCTTAAGGCTAAGTTTTTTTAAAAAAATATTCATTCTGCACTCTGCTTGTCCCATTTATTATACTCAAATCTACCTATAGATAAAAAACAGAGGTACACTGCAAAAGAATCTGCGTGTACCTCGAAGTTTAGGATCAGGTTATTCACTTACATTAACAGGCTCGCCTTGTCGGATTGCAAACTCATTATTCACGACATCCATTACGACCGTTTGCCCTTTTTTCACGTTGCCCTTAAGCAACTCTTCGGATAGATAATCTTCTACATGCTTCTGAAGTGCCCTGCGGATTGGCCGTGCCCCATATTCGGGATCAAAACCTTCCGTAGCAATTTTTTCCCTAGCCGCATCTGTCAGCTCCAAGTATATCTCCTGTTCTTTCAAACGGGAAGTAAGCTGATTTGACATTAATGTAACGATTTGTTTCAAATGATCCTTCTCTAATGAGTGGAACACGATAGTTTCATCAATACGATTCAGGAATTCCGGACGGAATGCACGTTTGAGTTCTTCCATCACTTTCCCTTTCATATTTTTATAGTCCTGGCCAGTATCTTGGATGTTAAAGCCGACATACTTATCAGTTTTCAAGGCCGACGCCCCTACATTCGACGTCATAATCAGGATGGTATTCCTGAAATCGACAGTACGTCCCTTGGAATCTGTCAGTCTTCCGTCTTCCAATACTTGAAGAAGAATATTGAAGACATCCGGATGCGCCTTTTCAATTTCATCAAGCAGAACGACGGAATATGGTTTCCTCCGCACTTTTTCCGTTAACTGACCGCCTTCTTCGTATCCAACATATCCTGGAGGGGATCCAACAAGACGTGAAGTCGAATGTTTCTCCATATATTCGGACATATCGATGCGGATCATGGCATCTTCATCACCAAAAATGGATTCAGCTAAAGCACGGGCAAGCTCGGTTTTACCGACCCCTGTAGGTCCCAAGAAGATGAATGAGCCAATTGGACGTTTAGGATCTTTCAAACCTGCCCTTGCACGTCGTACCGCTTTAGAAACCGCAATGACAGCCTCTTCCTGCCCAATTACACGATCATGGAGGATTGACTCCATATTAAGCAGTTTGTCTGACTCTGTTTGCGCCAATTTAGTGACTGGAACTCCCGTCCAACTGGATACGACGTGTGCAATGTCATCCACAGTCACTTCACTGTTCTCCTGCCCTTGTTTTTCTTTCCAAGTTTTTTTCGTTTCTTCCAATTGTTCTCTTAAACGTTGTTCTGTATCGCGAAGCGAAGCAGCTTTTTCAAATTCCTGACTCTGAACGGAAGCATCCTTTTCCTTACGAACATCATCCAGCTTCACTTCAAGTTCTTTTAAGTTAGGTGGCGTTGTGTAAGAACGCAGCCTAACCTTGGAACCAGCTTCATCAATCAAGTCAATCGCTTTATCCGGTAAAAAGCGGTCGGAAATATAACGGTCGGATAATTTGACTGCGGCATCAATCGCTTCGTCAGTAATCGATACGCGGTGATGTGCCTCATAACGGTCACGCAGCCCCTTGAGAATTTGGATGGATTCCTCAATTGTCGGCTCATCGACTTGGATTGGCTGGAAACGACGTTCAAGCGCAGCATCCTTTTCAATATACTTCCGGTACTCATCCAAAGTCGTGGCACCGATACATTGTAATTCACCTCGCGCCAATGATGGTTTAAGGATATTGGAGGCATCAATGGCACCTTCTGCACCACCAGCACCAATCAATGTATGCAATTCATCGATGAATAGGATGATATTACCCGCCTGACGTATTTCATCCATAACTTTCTTCAACCGGTCCTCAAATTCACCCCGGTATTTAGTGCCAGCCACAACAGTACCCATATCTAGTGTCATTACGCGTTTATCACGTAAAATTTCAGGTACCTCATTATTGATGATCTGTTGGGCAAGCCCTTCAGCAATGGCTGTTTTACCAACCCCAGGTTCACCGATCAATACTGGGTTATTTTTTGTACGACGGCTTAATACCTCGATGACACGCTGTATTTCCTTACTTCTTCCGATAACGGGATCCAAACTTCCTTCCCTTGCAATCGCCGTTAAATCACGTGCAAGGCCATCCAGTGTAGGCGTGCTTGCATTTGAAGCAGCTGAACCTTGATGACCACCTGATTCATTGCTTCCCAGAAGTTGTAATACTTGTTGTCGAGCTTTATTTAAACTTACACCCAAATTATTCAATACGCGGGCAGCTACACCTTCACCTTCTCGGATAAGACCTAGAAGAACATGCTCTGTCCCAACATATGAGTGACCTAATTTTCTTGCCTCATCCATGGAAAGCTCAATGACTTTCTTGGCTCTTGGGGTATAATGTATCGTTTGAGCCGTATCCTGTCCACGGCCAATTAGATTTTCCACTTCTTTCTGAATCTTATCCGGACCTAATCCAAGAGCAAATAATGCTTTGGCTGCAATACCATCACCTTCTCGGACAAGGCCCAGTAAAATATGTTCCGTGCCAATATTATTGTGACCTAAACGGATTGCCTCTTCTTGGGCTAATGCTAATACTTTCTGGGCTCTTTCAGTAAAACGACCAAACATCATAGGGAATTCCTCCTTAAGAATTTTCGTTTTGAATAAAGTTGCTGGCAATTCTCTAAAGTTATGGCAGAAGCTTCTTCTTGCTCCATATCTATTACATGAAATTTGCTACTCCCTAAAGAGGCAATGACCTCTATGAGGAGGAAGATTCCGTGAAATTCAAGCGTTCTCGGATGAGTGCTGCTCTACGGATATCCCTTTCATGGGGTCTTAAAGGACCACCTGCGTACTTTTGTAAAAATCCCGGCTGCGTCAAAATCATCAACTCATTTAGAATGCTTTTAGAAATATTCTTTATATACCCAAGATCTATCCCTAATCTAACATCGGAGATACAGGTAGCTGCTTCCTTGGTCTCGATGATGCGGGCATTGGACAAAATCCCATATGAACGGAAAATTCTATCTTCTAATTGTATGTGTGAAGTCCTCGCTAATGCATCCCTCGCTGACCGTTCCTGGGCTATGATTTGTTGCACTACACTTGTTAGATCTTCAACGATATCCCTTTCCGACTTTCCAAGAGTAATCTGATTGGAGATTTGAAAAATATTCCCCAAGGCTTGACTGCCCTCTCCATAAATCCCGCGAACCACCAACCCCAATTGGTTGATAGCAGGTATGATATTATTCATCTGCTGTGTAAGGACAAGGCCCGGCAGATGCATCATGACTGAAGCTCTCAACCCTGTTCCCACATTAGTCGGACAACTAGTCAGGTATCCTCTTTCCTCATCATATGCATAGTCTATGGATTCTTCAATCCAATCGTCAAGAACATTTGCAATCTTTAAGGTTTCCTTTAGCTGCAACCCCGACATTAAGCATTGAATACGGAGATGATCCTCTTCGTTTATCATGATGCTTATTTCTTCATTTTCCGAAAGGAGACATGCGCTTTTCGCTGAATCTTCAACTAAATGGGGACTGATTAAATGTTTTTCAACGAGAACGCGCTTTTCCAGTGGCTGCAATTGGTCAATCTCTAAAAGTTCCAGCTTTCCAATCTCTGGGGTTACTTCTTCTTCGATTCTTTTTTTGACCAATTCAATGATTTCTAAAGCTTCTTCGTTAGAAAAGGAGGTTGGGAAGGTAAAGTCTTTAAAATTCCTGGCCAGCCGAATCCGCGAACTCAATACGATATCGATTTCCGGCCCTTCGGCACTCATCCAGGAACTCAAGGCGTTTTCTACAAACTTTTCCAAGCTCATAATTCCTCGCCTCCCTCTTGCGCTTCATACCTTTTTTCAAGGGAACGAACCTTATCTCTTACCTCTGCCGCTTTCTCAAACTCCTCTTGATCAATGTGGGCCTTTAAAACTTCTTTTAAATCCAAAATTTGCTTTCGAAGATATATGGTGCCACCGATCCTTTTTGGAATTTTCCCTATATGTGCTGTATTGCCGCTATGAACCCTCTTTAAAATGGGATTTAACTGTTCATTGAACGTTTTATAACATTCGGCACAGCCAAACTTACCAATATGGACAAATTCTTTATAAGATCGATGACAATGCGGGCAACGCCTCTCTTCCGTTTTGGGAAATGCATTTGCCTTTGTCTGTTGAATATTCGACTCCATATTCAACAATCCTGCTAATAAATTATTTATTGAAAAACCAGGTCCTCCTGCATCCATGAACATTTCACCTTTTTCCTGAGCACATTTCTCACAAATCATGACTTCAGTCTTTTTTCCATTGATGATTTTGGTGAAGTGCAGGGTAGCAGGCCTTTGATGACATTCTTGGCAAATCAACGTTCATCACCTCTGCCAGTTTCATTTATATTTTAAAGTCGTAAGCATCGCAGTTAAAATTCTTGCCCTAAGTTCATCGCGGTCAGGTAGGTCGATATAAATCACCGATCTATCTATAACGCTCATCATAATCTTTGCTTCTCTTTCATTAATGACGTCTTCATTCATCAGCCTTGAAATTACTCCTTCAGCCATCGATTGGGTTACCCTTGAACCAATAAGCGATAATAATTGGTTGATAAGTTGCACGGAATCCTGCGATTCGACTTTCATGATGCGTATATAACCGCCGCCTCCACGCTTACTCTCTACAACATAACCTCTCTCGATGGTAAACCTGGTATTGATTACGTAATTGATTTGAGAAGGAACACACTGAAATTTATCTGCTATTTCACTTCTTTTAATCTCCAAGATATCTTTTTGACTTATTTCAAGTACTTGCTTCAAATAAGTTTCGATAACATCAGATATGTTTCTCACTCAGCCTCCTCCATTCTGACTTTGACTATATTTGACTATTATTATACAAGGAATAATGCATTTTGCAACTTAAACGCACTTTCTTTCTGTATTATCCATTTTCTCCAAATTATATGTAGTTACATACCCCATTGAACATTAAAGTTTAAATATCTTACATTAATACCCTAAAAGGATAAATGCAAAACCTGATATTTTTCTTCTCTCTTAAGGTTTCACCACTTAAATCCTGCCCAATTCCCCCTCATGATATTGTAAACAATTCAAATAAGGCCAGCCCTATGCTGTCCCTTAAAATAAAAAACCTTTTTTAAATTGCAAACAACAAAAAAGACCAGCCAGGATGGCTGATCTTTCTAAATGGCTTGGCGGCGTCCTACTCTCACAGGGGGAAACCCCCAACTACCATCGGCGCTGAAGAGCTTAACTGCCGTGTTCGGAATGGGAACGGGTGTGACCTCTTCGCT
>NZ_FTMX01000002.1 GCF_900156045.1 Peribacillus simplex
CCTACTGCACAAAATGCTTGGCAAATGGGTGAGCTTGTTGGATACAACCTATATGCAGCATTTGAAGGCAAGAAACTTGAAGAATTTGCACCTGTGAACTCAGGTACACTTGCGAGCCTTGGCCGTAAGGACGCGGTGGCAACCGTTGGGGCCAATAACACTTCCCTTAAAGGCCTGCCGGCTACATTGATGAAAGAAGCAAGTAATGTTCGCTATCTATCACACATCAAGGCCCTATTCAGCCTAGCTTATTAATTTTTAGATATAGCACTCATTGAATTTAAAAGGACCATTCATCATTGATGAATGGTCCTCTCTTGTAATTAAAGAAATCAAATCTTAACTTGGTTAATGCTGTATCTAAGGGAAAATCCCTCAGGTAATTTTGCATTAGTCAAAATCCGGGTTTCTTTCAAGCGTTTATCATTATAAGAGGAGACTTCCATTAATTCTTCATCCATATAAG
This sequence comes from Peribacillus simplex, assembly GCF_900156045.1. GTDB lineage: Bacteria > Bacillota > Bacilli > Bacillales > DSM-1321 > Peribacillus > Peribacillus simplex_D. Next base: position 467 of record NZ_FTMX01000002.1, read on the forward strand.
CAGGATGGGTCATGATCTCCACGCTTGCCCCATCCGTTACCCTCCCCTTCAAGTTTTGAAAATAATCTTCAACCACCATATCTCCATAAAAATCATCCAGGAATACATCTGTAACGGTTTGAATCCCAGCCAGGTGCCTTCCGGCATTTCGCACTGGCAATCTGTATTTATCAGACAGCTTTTTTATTACAGGTAGAAATGCTGTGATCCCGTGTACATGATGATGGCTGTCAAAATGAGTCGGAAATAGACCAAATTCCAAGAATCTTTCGATTTGTGCTGACCACTCCCTCTCCAATTCCCTCAAGGAAATACCAGCAGGGTCCCCATATATCACCCCTTGCTTTTTAAAAAAACCAGATTCGTCAACTAAACTCGGAACATCATTCAATAAAGGTTTACCCCATGTCAGCACTAAGTGTATACCTACCTTCAATGAAGGTGTCTTCTTTGCGATTTCAATTGCATGCTCCGTTGCTTTAGCATTCATCATGATCGTTGCCGAATTGACAATTCCATATTTGTGGCTATCCAAAATCCCATAATTCACCGCTTTAGTTAACCCGAAATCATCTGCATTTACAAGGACTTCAATCATGATAAATTATCCTGCAACTCCTTTTTTTCAAAAAACTGCGGCAAATAATCTTTATGCGCCTCTAGCATTTCGTCTAAGATAAGTTTTGCAACCCGATCACTTGGAACGAGTGGATTGATCGTCATGGCAAGCAGCGCAGTATCATAGTCCCCTGTAATTGCAGCTTCGATGGCTACCCTTTCAAAGGATTTGATTTGCTGAATTAAACCGCGGACTGCGACAGGAAGCTCACCTACATTGATTGGCTTAGGACCATCCTTAGTTATCACACAACTGGTTTCAATCGCCGAGCCATAGGGGATGCCTTCAATCGCACCGTGGTTTACGGTATTTACCGCTTGAATATCTCGCTTATCTGTATGCATCGAGCAAATCAACCGCACAGCAGCATCACTGTAGTACGCACCTCCGCGCTCTTCAAGCTGCGGCGGCTTGATAGCCAGATCCTTGTCTTTGTATAGCTCGAATAAACCTGTTTCAAGTCTTTGAACGACCTCTGCACGCGTTTCCCCTTTTTCTGCATCCTCCAACTCTTGGGCTAGCACATCTCCCGTTTTATAATAGTAGTTGTGGTATGGACACGGAAACAGGTTTAACGCTCTTAGAAATTCCGGTTCCCAGCCCATTGCATGGATATTCTTCATCGTTACAGCTTTAGATGGATCTGTAATCAAATGGATGATTTGATCTTTGACACTCTCGCCATCAACGAATACATCCAAGCCGTAAACCATATGGTTCAAGCCAGCAAAGTCGATCCGGACTCTTGATGGCTCTACATCCATTAAATCCGCAACACCTCGTTCCATACCAATCGGCACATTGCAAAGGCCGATGATTTTGGAAATATTACTGTGACGCAGAACTGCTTCCGTTACCATTCCTGCAGGATTCGTGAAGTTAATCAGCCATGCTTCCGGACATAATTCCTCCATTTCATGAGCAATATCCAGAATGACGGGAATCGTTCTAAAAGCCTTGAAAAGCCCGCCTGGTCCGTTCGTCTCCTGTCCGATCACTCCGTGTTTCAATGGTATCTTTTCATCAAGTGCCCTTGCTGCGAGCTGGCCAACCCGCAGCTGGGTTGTTACATAATCAGCGCCTTTAAGCGCTTTCTTTCTGTCTAGCGTGAGATGGACTTCAATATTCACACCAGCCTTTTCAATCATCCTTTTTGCCAAATTCCCGACAATTTCTAGCTTTTCCTTTCCCGCATCAATGTCCACAAGCCAAATTTCACTCACAGGAAGTTTTTCATGATATTTGATGAAGCCTTCGATCAGTTCAGGCGTATAGCTCGAACCTCCGCCAATCGTGACAATCTTCAACCCCTTGCTCATTCAGCAGTCCTCTCCTTCACAGCATCTGCATGTAAGAATTCTTCGCGTAGATCAATCATTTCAATTGCAAGATCCTTTATAGTCATCGCTGTCATTAAATGATCTTGTGCATGCACCAGGATAATGGGAAGATCAAATTGGTCCCCGCCCGCCTCAGCATGGATTAATTGGGTTTGGTATTTATGGGCTTGCAGTAATTCCGTTTCAGCCTCGGCTATTTTCACGCGAGCAGCATCAAAATTCCTTTTCTTTGCTTCCTGCATCGCTTCCATTGCAAAGCTTCTCGCATTCCCGCTATATAAAATCAATTGAAAGGATAGTTGGTATAATTCTTCTTTTTCCATTTTCATCACTACTTTCTTAAACGCTTAGCGTTTCTGAATCTTTTGTAAGCTCTGTTTTATTTTTGGTGTCTATCTTCACTTGAGCATAAACGAATGGTAAATAAATCGCTGTTGAAATGACTAAGTTGATTGCAGCCAGGACCGCTCCGGACATATGCCCGCCAGTGGCCAGGAATCCACCCACGATGGGAGGGGTAACCCAAGGAATCTTAGCGACGATCGGGAAAACCATTCCGCTGCTTACCGCGATATAAGAGATCACCGTTGTAATTACCGGGCCGAGAACAAATGGGATGAACCACATTGGATTCAGAACGATAGGCAATCCGAAAAGAATGGGTTCGTTAATCTGGAACACTCCTGGTGCCCCTCCGAGTGCAATCATCTGTTTATAGCGTTTCCGACCGGCAATGATCATTGCAATGATCAGGCCCAATGTTGCACCAGATCCGCCTAAATAAACAAATGCATCCAAGAAAGAACCCGCCAATACCCCGTATTGATCCATGTCTTTGACGCCTTTTGCATATAAATCGATATTTTTCACTCCTGAACTTTCAAAAAGCGGTGTCGTTATCCCGCCGAGGATATTCGGTCCATGCAAACCGATCATCCATAATAAATGAACAAGAAATACTAGTAAAATAGCGAATGGCAATGAATCTACTGCACTTTGCAATGGAGATACAATCACTTTACTAAGCCAGTCATTCAGTACCTGCCCATCCGTAACTTTACGGAATAGCAGTCCGAATACACCAGCGATAAAGATCGTCGCCATACCCGGCACTAACTTTGCAAATGAACGTGCTACCGCTGGGGGTACTCCGTCAGGCAGCTTGATGACTAAATATTTCACTCGTGAAAGTCTCACAAAGATTTCAGTGGCAATTAAGGCAACGACAATTCCTGTAAATAAGGCTGTAGCATTAAAATAGTTAACGCTTACAAAACCCCACGCCCCACCTGTTACATCCTTATCATCGATGGTTAAAGTGACATTTCCGATTTGAGGCAATAATAAGAAGAAACAGGCGGCTGAAACCAGCATCGCTTCAAAACCATCGTCACCGTATGATCGTGCTAATTTATAAGAGATGCCGAATACAGCGAATACCGTCATGAATGCAAAGGTTCCAAACCAAATATCACCACCCAGCGTATTCCATGCAGGACCGAAGATGGCCTCCATAATTCTTCCGTAAGGCTTGATGACTTGCCCGAGATTATTAAACAGGACGGCGAATGATCCAATCATTGTAATCGCTATCATTCCAATCAATGCGTCACGAATTGCAAGCAAATGCCGGTTATTTCCTACCTTTACCGCCCCAGGCATAATATACTTATCAATAAAAGTCATCATATCCTTATTCTCCTTTTATTAAAGTAGTGGCTTGTTTCAGTACTTCTTCACCATTACATAGTCCATAGAACATTGGATTGATGGTTGCGACTGGAATACCCTTTTCTTTCCCCGCTTCCTGTAACTTGGAAAGAAGATATCTAACCTGCGGACCTAATAAAATCACATCGGCCTTATCTATTTCATTGTTCACTTCTGTAGAACCCACAGCCCATATACGACATTCGATCCCTTGTTTTTTAGCGCTTTCCTCCATCTTGGTAACTAATAAACTAGTAGACATTCCCGCAGAACAACATAATAAGATATTCATTGAAATTACCCCCCTTTTAATGATTGATTATTCAGTATTTTTAAGTAAGACTAAACCGCATTTTTGTAATAATCGATGTTGCTTTGTCTTATCACTTCCCTTTGAAAGGCTATATGAAATGGGCATTATTACCCTATACATACATTGTAGTTACAAATCAAGAAAATATCAACACAATTTTTAATTTGTTACTACAAATTTTCGATTTAAAGTTGATTATTGAACTTATCCGAGATAATCTATATGTATAGATTGGGAATGAACATAGGAGGAATCACTGTGGAGACCATGAATAAAGAAGCGGCATTGCATTCCATAGTCAAGGAATCGATTATCGATCTCATAAAAAATGGCGAATATCAACCAAATACAAAATTACCGACTGAGGCTGAATTTTGTAAAATATACGGAGTAAGCAGGACAACAGTTCGTACGGCCTTACAGCAATTGAACGTCGAAGGCTACATCTACCGTGTCCAAGGCAAAGGGACTTTCGTTGCGGAGAATAAAGTGAAGCAATTTCTTTCAAGCACGGTTGAAAAATTCTCTGAGCAAGTCACGATGCAAGGTAAAAACCCTTCTACAAAGGTCATTAGCTTAAAGGTGATTGAAGCAAACGCTACCCTTGCCAAGCTTTTCAAACAAAATATTGGAGACCCCGTAAACAAACTGGAACGGATACGTTACGTAAACGACATCCCCCTTCAATATGAAATTGCCTTTCTCCCTTGGTATAAAACACCCGGGCTTAATATCGAAGCCTGCGAAAAATCACTCTTTAAAGTACTTGAAACACAATTCAATTTAAAAGTAAAAAAAACCGTCGAACACTTGGAGTTTTCACTTGCCGACGATTCCATTTCTGATAAATTGGATGTACCGAGCGGCTCACCTTGTTTTTCATTAGAAACTTACACATATGAGAATGATGGATCGGTCATTGAATTCTCTAAAACTCTCTTTAGAGGCGATCGTGCACACTTTGTCATCGAGCGGAACTATTGATTATAAATATATAAAAGAAGACGGATGCCTTATTAATTAAGGCATCCGTCTTCTTTCAATATACTTTTTATACGGCAAATTGATTCTAATTCGGAACTCTCACACCGAATCATGATTTTTAAAAGGAGACATTTTTTACTGATGGAAACTCTCACAAGATTGAAGTAATTTGCGATACTCCTGACGACAAGACTCCGCTGGATGCTTGCTTTGATGAGGCTCTGCAGACAGTCGGCGGAAAGGGAGAGAATTTCCTTTAATGGCTTCACTCATTGCAAGCAAGCACCAATGATTGCTTGCTTCGGTGTTTTTTTATATTTACTTGATCATCACAAAAAAACGAGTATCCATTCAATTCAACAATTCGTATATGACGAATTTCTCAAAAGGATTAGATTCAGTCAAGCCAGGTAACATCACTTCGTTTTTCAGCTCGAAGGCGGTTTGATTTTCGAGGAAAAAAATATAATCCTGTGAAGCATAAAAAAATATAAGTTCGATTTGGCGCGGTTCTTTTTCAAAGGAAAGCAAAATGTTATTGATGATTTTCATGAAAATCTGTACAGAGAACGGATTAAAAAAATAAAAACGATTGTCTTTCGTATCAATATCATATTCTTCTGCCAAGCAACAGCGGAATTCTATATTGCCATTGTTGTTTTTCCTTTTCTTCATGTAGCCATTCAGATTCTCGATCGCTTCTTTATAGAAATTTTCATTCATCTCCACGCCAACCACGGCTGATTGAAATAAGTGATGGATAAAAAAATTCAAGCGTCCTTTACCGCAGCCAAAATCCACAATGCGATCATCTCTTTTCAGAGCATATTTTTTGAATAAATGTTCTAATGCACTGTATGGCGTAGGTTCGTAGCGGTGATAATGCAAAGAATCATTGAAATTTTTTTGTTCGCCTACCGTCCTGATGTTGAGCATTTCATCATAATTCGTTTCTTCCATTGTTATTTGCACCTGCTTCATGTTTTTAAATATAGGTCTTCCTAACTGAAAACCCCGGATAAGCTTGATCTTATCCAGGGTAAGGTTTTGATATAAGAATGTCCAGACAATTAATTGGATTTTGCTTTAGTTACATAATCATTAAAATCAGAGATGCTTGGGTTGGATATATAATGACCGCCTTCCACTTGGATCGTCTGACCTGTAATGAATTTGGACTCGTCAGAAGCAAGGAATAGAACGGTATAACCTATATCATCCGCATCACCATGATATGGCAATGCATTAAATTTGGCAAAAATATCGAGTACGGCAGGAGGCATATTATTTTTCGCTGCAGGAGTTAAAATAAGGCCCGGTGCCACTCCATTACAACGAATATGATCTTTACCATACTGTGCAGCGATATAACGAGTCAAATTCACTACCCCCGCTTTGGACGCACCATATGCAGATCGTACGGAGTCACCTGTAAATCCAGCCATGGAGGCCGTATTGATTATCGAACCCCCTCCCGCTTTAATCATGTGAGGAATCGCAAACCTGCTTCCCAAGAGGACACTTTTTAAATTCACATCCATAAGTCGGTCCCATTCTTCCAAATCTAAATTCACGACATCCAGATCTTTATGCAGATTAGTTAAACCCACATTATTAACAAGTACCGTAACCGTTCCATATTGTTCAATTGTAAAGTCGACTGCTGCCTGGATAGAATCTGCTAGTCCAGCATCCAAGAATACTCCTGCCGCTTCCCCACCTTGTTTTTTAATGTTTTCGGCCGCTTCCTTTGCTCCTGCTTCATTAAAATCAGCAATCACGACTTTTGCGCCTTCTTTAGCCATTAGTGTGGATATGGATAATCCTATACCTGAAGCTCCACCTGTCACTAATGCTACTTTACCTTGTACTCTTCCCATAATAACCCACCTGCTCTTCAAAATTGAATATTACTGTTATTACTCATGACTAACGGTACAAGAATACAATGTTTATAAAGTTATTACAAATAATTATACTCTCATTCCATTTTTGTAAAATGGAGATGATTAAAATGTCATGAACCTAATGAAAATCTTGTTTTCAAATCCAAAACAGAAAAAAGCTGAAGCATCAAAAAGAGCTTCAGCTTTTTTTCATTTTTCTTCTTCATCATCCCATATGATCCAATCATGAGCCTCAAGAATTTCCAGAAATTTCATCAACCGCGGTAAGGCTGGCTCTGCTTCCTCACCAAAATGTTCACTCATCGCTTCAGAAATCTGATTTACATTCCTTTGGAACTGCATCTGTTTAATGGCATATGCCCCAAACTTATCAAGCTTGATTTTACGGACTGATGGCTGTTTAAAGAAACGAATTGTAATTCGTTCCACAAAATTGGTCCTTTGAATGACCAGAAAAGTTGCTTCCGAAGATTCATGTACCATAGTGACGCGTCTTTCCAAAAGGGGAACCATAGTTAACAGGTTCCTCTTTTTTGATTGGCGTTTACGAAGCATCTTCTTTTTTCCCTTTGCTGGATACGAACCAAAGCAATCCAGCAAGAGCAAGGAATAGTAAGAATGGCAGCAAATTGCTGGCTAATTTAGCCGCAGCCGGAACTTGAACACCTGCTGCGATTAATATGGCAATAAGAACACCAATCAATGATTCACCTGCTATTAAACCAGAAGCAAATAATACACCTCTATCAACCCGTGCTTTAAGCGCTTCTTTTGTTTTCGAGAAGAACTCAACGAAGAATCGAATAAATCCACCGACCATGATTGGGGCACTAGTATGAACCGGCAAGTAAATGCCGACTGCAACAACAAGTGAATTCAGACCGAAAAATTCTAATGTGATGGAAATAGCTGCACCGATAAAGATGAGGGTCCAAGGTAAATCCCCCCCTAGAACACCTTCAGCAAGTATTTTCATTAGTGCCGCTTTAGGTGCAGGTAGTTCTGCAGATCCCATCGTATAGGCATTATCCATCAGAACCAGGATAAAACCAATTACGGAAGCGGAAGCAACAACACCGATCATCATGGCAACTTGTTGTTTCCATGGTGTCCCGCCGACGATATATCCTGTTTTTAGATCTTGTGAAACATCACCTGAAACCGCAAGTGCTGTACAAATGATCGCAGCGACGGTTAATGCGGCTACCATTCCAGTCGTACCAGTAAAACCAGTAGCTTTATAGACAATGGCCACAATCAACAGTGTAGCTATCGTCATTCCAGAAACAGGGGAAGAAGAACTTCCGACGATTCCAACAACCCTTGAAGCCACTGTCACGAATAAAAATCCAAAAATCGCAATTGCAATCGCACCGATGATTCCGACATCTGTTATAGGTGTGAAAGCAATGATTAAAATTACGATGATCGTTCCCAACCAAACGTATTTAGCCGGCATGTCTTTTTCTGTACGGATCGAACCTGATTTTAGTTGTCCTTTATTGGCTTTTACGCCTTTAAGAGTATCAAAAACCGAACTGAAAAGTATTGGTAATGTTTTGATCAATGTGATCAATCCGCCAGTTGCCACGGCACCAGCACCAATATAGCGTATATAATTATCCCAAATTCCCCATGCATCCAATTCACCTATCGGTACATCAGAAGGGAAAATGGCTGTTCCATTGCTTCCGCCAAAAAAGCTGATGGCCGGTATTAGAACGACCCAGGCTAATAAACCCCCACCTAGCATTTGTCCTGCAACACGCGGTCCAATAATATAACCTACACCCAAAAGGGAAGGAAAGGCATCAAGACCAACCACTGCATTTTTAAAATTCGTGATTCCTGTTTCAACCTCTGTCTTGAAAAGCTTAAACCCATCACCAAGCCCTTTAACGACACCGCCGATAACCAAACCGGCTCCGATTAGTTTCGCGCTTGTACCACCCTTTTCTCCTGACTTCAGGACCTCGGCACATGCCGTACCTTCAGGATATGGTAATGTTTCATGTTCCCTTACAATCAAAAGCTGGCGAAGGGGAACCATCATGAAGACCCCTAAAAATCCCCCAGTTAATACAACGAAAATGATGAACGCTTGACTCACGTCCATGTCCCACATGAATAATGCTGGTATGGTAAATACAGCACCGGCACCAATAGCCTCACCTGCCGTGGTCATCGTTTGCACAATATTGTTTTCTAATATTGAATCCCTGCGAAAAACCCCTCTTAAGATAGCCATTGAAATTACCGCTGCGGGTATTGAAGCAGAGACAGTTAAACCAATAAGTAGGCCTAAGTATGCATTTGCCGCCCCGAATACGATTGCAAGAATGATCCCTAGAATGATTGCAGTTGCAGTCAATTCCGGTAGAGATTTAGATGCAGATACGTACGGGACGAATTTACTCTCTTTTGAATTGTTCGACAATTTAGCCACTTCCTATGTTAAACTTTAAAATCACAGAGAACATTATATCACTGTAATTTAAAGTCACGCAATGGAAAAATTCTGCTTATTAAAAGTCTGATTATATCCAATAATCAGATTAGTGGTTCCGCTTTTAAATTATATAAAAATAACATTCATCTCATAACCATCAGTTATGGGCCTATTCGTTACATGAAATCATTGTATTTCATTCATTCGATGACTGATCAGCACTCCTTATTAGCTCCATGAGCAAATAACCCACTGGGTTATTGCACATTAAAATGAGATCTAACATATCCTGAAAAATCAAGTCTTAAAAAAAGGAATGATAAATCCATGGTCTCTTATATGGACTATACTTCACCATCCACACAATACTTTTTTGATATTAATAAAAGCAATTTAATGAAAAAAGACAATCAAAACTATATAAATATATTAGGTATCAAACAATTGAACACTCTCGAAAATGTTTCTTTATTAGATATTTACCTTAGTTCAAATAATGTCGTAGAACCGCATTATCACCAAAATGCTGCAGAGCTAGTGTATTGCATTTCTGGAGCCGCAACCGTTTCATTACTGAATCCTTTTACTAAGCAAATCCAAAATTATCCCATTAAACCTGGCCAAGTAGCCAACGTTCCACAAGGTTGGTGGCATTATGAAGTGGCTAATACGGATAATACTCACCTGCTGGCCATTTTTAATGCACCGACACCTGAGGTGATTCTAGGTTCGGATATCTTGAAATTGACACCTGCAAATATTATGGCGCATACGTATTGCATGGATGAAAACCAATGGAAAAAAGCGATTGCACCGGTTCAACCCTCAACATTCATCGGTCCGCCAGCCAACTGCCATCGAGCGTCCGAAGAAGACATGCAGCAATATCCCCAATATAATAATCACTATGCTAACCAAATGTATAATGCCCCGGCATATAACTATCAATTCCAGCCCACCCCCCCATATTATTATTATTGATGACCTTATCCATGGCCTGTTCAAGGCGTATACACCTTCATTGATGACGTCTAATAAATCGGAAGAAAAAAAGCAATGGAGAACCCCATAACATCAGGATTCTCCATTGCTTTTCACTACATGACCCGTTTAAAAAGCCGATCTCATATACTTTCGCAACATCTTTCATTATGGTGTCACCCAATGTTGTTTATAGGTATTAAAATCCAACATAGACTTGGCAACTGAGATTTACTTTTCTTATATATATTCTACCGAGTTTCTTCTTATAATATAAGAAATTTTCAAATTGATTGATTCCCCTTTATAACAACAGATCATTCACTTCAATTTTGTGATTGGCCAGAACTTATCTTATCTTTAAAAGGAACCTACACTTTTCAAGATGTTGTTGAAACCAGTTCTATAAAATTTAACTGCCTGACTCTTTGTAACACTCTGGAATTTTGTTTTTACATTTTAACATGTTCTTCAGATACGAAATACCTAACTTTAATTTTTCTTTTATAAACAAACTTCTTAGGGGGTATTCCCTTCCAACTCTAGGAATAAATATTATGAAAAGATTGTCAATTTCCAGTACGTTTAAATTTTTCTTTGAATTATATTAATGTTAACAAAAAGAAAGATCACCCGGCCATACTCCGAGCAACTCATTCAATAAAAGGGAATATAGTGTACAACTAAAAACACTCGCGCTATTTAGAAGACTTCTCCAAAACTTTCATATTATCACTTTATCACAGGAAAAATGAATAATTGTCCGTTTATCGAACCCTTTATATTACGGATTTGTGTCTTCTTTTTTTCATACAGTTGCTAAAATGTTTCTTTTAATTTAAAATCTTTAATTTTATTATAAATCATAATCTGCATCCCTAAGAAAACCCCATTTAGAATTGCTATAATGAAAAATGGACCAGCATCTTCGCTTAAAATTGGAACTGAAGCATTACTTATTTTGAGGCTTGAACCTACAGAAATGGATTCTTTTAAGCGTATCAGTGCCAGTAAGGCCGACTGTTTGTATAATGACTGTATGCGTTTGCACGGATGTCATTTTTGTTTCCTTTCTATACTTGCAAGAAATATAACCATTAGGATTTTTAGGTGGAGCATTATATCCAATTACTTTCATATCAAACTTTTTAGCTGTCCCGACAGCACTTGGAGTTGTTGAAATAGCCCCAGTGCGTCTTGTTCTTCTGATACAGTTGATATTCTACTTGACCATCAAAAAAAGCAATGGAGGACCCTATTACATAAGGGTTCTCCATTGCTTTTCATTACATGATCCTCTTGAACATTTTCTCCATTTCATAAATGGAATAAGAGATGATGATAGGTCTTCCATGTGGGCATGTGAAGGGATCGGTTGTCCGCCTTAGTTCGTCCAATAGTGCTTGGATTTCATCATTGCGCAGATGACGGTTTGCCTTTATTGAGGCTTTACAGCTCATCATAATGGCTGCTTCTTCACGCAATTTTTTGATGTCGACCTTTTTCATCGATAGCAATTGCTCTATCATTTCTTCAAGGATTTCCTGTTCAATTCCTTTAGGGAACCATTGTGGATGCGATCGGACAATATAGGCGTTATAGCCAAACTCTTCTAAATAGACGCCGACTTTTTCCAATTCATGACGATATTCATTTATCCTGATGCATTGGTCTGTTGAAAATTCAAGGGTGATGGGAACCAGCATATCCTGTAGCTCGTTTTCAACGCGTCCGACCTTTTCTTTAAAATATTCGTATTTGATCCGTTCCTGGGCAGCATGTTGGTCTATGATGTACAAACCTTTTTCGTTTTGGGCGAAAATATAGGTACCATGCATTTGCCCAATTGGGTACATGGGAGGGATGCGGCTATCCGGTTCATTCACCTCAATTTCATCCTCTTGTTCGACAGTGTAGGTTGTATACTTTTCAGCTGACTCGTAATTCGGTTTGCTTTCATCAACTTGTAAGACCGGAATATGGGCATCTTCCATTTGCTGCTGTTCATTGCTATAGATTATTTCCTTTATTGGTTCAAGATTGAAATCTTCATTATGATCCACGTGACTCTTTTGTTCCTGCTTTTCCCGAATCAAGGTGTCCTTCAAGAGTGAAGCTTCTTTCTTGGCTTCTTCAAGGACCCGCTTGCCGCTTTCGACAACATGGTCCAATTCCAGCGTAGTTTGCTCACTTTTCACCTGTTCCGGCTTTGGTGTATATCCACTTGGTATTAGAGTCATCTTTTTAAACGAAGATTTAATCGTTTCCGATACAAGACTATACAATTCCAGTTCCTTGCTGAGCCTTACCTCCATTTTGGATGGATGTACATTGACATCGACAAGAATCGGATCCATTTCAATATTCAACAAAGCAATTGGAAAACGCCCAATTGGAAGAAGTGTATGGTACCCATCCAGGATTGCTTTCACGAGCGCATAGTTTTTAATGAAGCGGCCGTTAATCATTGTTGAAATATAATTCCTTGAAGCCCGGGTGACCTCAGGCATAACGATATATCCGGATAATTTGAAGTCCAAGGAGCTTGCCTGAACCGGAATCATTTTTTTGGCAATATTCGTACCATAGATTGCGGCTAGCACCTGCCTGACATCACCGTTACCATTCGTATGCAGGATTCGCTTCTCGTTGTGTGATAACCGTATGGAAACATCCGGATGCGAAAGTGCGAGCCTGTTAGCGACATCCGTAATATTTCCTAGCTCGGTATGAATGGTTTTCATATATTTCAACCTTGCAGGAGTATTGTAAAACAAATCGGAAACCAGGATATCCGTTCCTTTCCGGCTGGATGAAGCCTCGAGTTCCTTGACCATGCCGCCTTCAAGAAGTATGCGCGTTCCCACATCTTCGCCTGTGCTGCTTTTCATTTCAAAACGGGAAACTGAAGCAATACTGGGCATTGCTTCACCGCGGAAGCCCAGTGTTCGAATTCGGAAAAGATCATTTTCATCTTTTATTTTACTTGTGGCGTGGCGTTTAAATGCCGCTTCTATGTCGTCAGCCAAAATCCCATCGCCGTTATCCACGATCCGAATGGAGCCAAGTCCAGCCTCCACCAATTCAATCTCTATAATGGTACTGTTTGCATCTATTGCGTTTTCCACAAGTTCCTTAACGACTGAGGCTGGGCGTTCAACAACTTCGCCAGCTGCGATTTTATTAGATAAAGCCTCATCAAGCTGTATGATTTTTCCCATTTTTATCGCCTCGCTTTAATTCTCATTTAAGTTTCTTTTGTAATTTATAAAGGGTATTCATTGCCTCAAGCGGCGTCATTTCAAGGATATCCAGTGATTTTATGTCATCCAGCACCTTTTTTTCCTTAGGTGAAGAATTCACTCTTCCTTTAGGAGCCTCTTCCCCAAAGAAGGAAAGCTGCGCTTCATTGACGGATGTAACCGGGTCAGCTTCGGCAATAGGTGCTTCTACAGCAACAGCAGGCTGTTCAGGCATCGTCTTTTCATGTCCATTTTCATTCTCTAGCTGCGCTAAAATAGCGGCCGCCCGATCTATTAACTGCTCCGGTAAATCAGCTAGCTTAGCCACATGGATTCCATAGCTTTTATCTGCTGGCCCTTCTTTAATTTTATGAAGGAAAACGACATTTCCATTTTGCTCAATGGCACTGACATGGATATTTTTCAATTTTGGCAGTTCCGCTGCCAATACAGTCAATTCGTGATAGTGAGTCGAAAAGAGAGTCTTTGCCCCAATTTCCTCATGAATATATTCAATGATGGCCTGAGCAAGCGCCATCCCATCATAAGTTGATGTTCCCCGCCCTATTTCATCAAATAATATCAAACTGTTTTCTGACGCATTCATGATGGCATTTCTTGCTTCAAGCATCTCGACCATGAATGTACTTTGACCGGAAATCAAATCATCTGCCGCGCCAATCCTAGTAAACACCTTATCAAAAATAGGCAATTCAGCTATATTTGCGGATACGAAGCATCCAATTTGCGCTAGAATCGATGTTAGCGCAATTTGACGCATATACGTACTTTTACCCGACATATTGGGCCCTGTGATCAAAAGTAACTCCCGGTCTCCATCCATAAAGCAGTCATTGGGGACATACTCCTGTGATTGAAGGACTTTCTCGACCACTGGATGCCGGCCTTCCTTCAGTACGATTCTTCGATCATCAGAAAAGACTGGCTTCACATAATGACGTTCTTCGCTAATCGTTGCAAAGCACTGCAGGACATCCAGTTCACTGACGCCTTTCGCTAAATCCTGTAAGCGCGGGATATAGCTTTTGACCTCTTCACGAAGATTGAGGAATAGGTCATACTCCAAACTGATGCTTTTTTCTTCTGCTTGTAAAATCAAAGCTTCCTTTTCTTTCAATTCAGGTGTGATATAACGTTCGGCATTCGTCAAGGTCTGCTTCCGTTCATACCGGCCTTCTTCAAGCAGATGCAAATTGGCTCGTGTGACTTCAATGTAATAGCCAAATACACGATTATATCCGATTTTCAATGATTTGATCCCGGTACGTTCCCGCTCTTCGCGTTCAAGCTGCGCAATCCAAGTTTTCCCGTTTCTGCTGGCATCCCTGTATGTATCCAGCTCCTTATGGAAACCATCCTGAATGATATTCCCTTCCTTCACGGACAATGGCGGGTTTTCTACAAGCGCCGTTTCAAGCAAATCCGTCACTTCTTCGCAAGGATCCAATTTATCGGCGAGAATTGAAATATCCTGATTGGAAGCCATTGACTTCACGATTTCACGAATGATCGGCACTTGCTGCAATGAACGTTTCAGTTGAATCAAATCACGAGCGTTTACATTCCCGAAGGCCACCCTTCCGGCAAGCCGCTCCAAGTCGTACACTTCCTTAAGGCGTTCACGTAAGTCCTGCCGTTCGAAGTATTGACTTTTCAGGGTTTCAACAAGGTTTTGTCTCCGCTCGATCTGTTTTTTATTAATGAGCGGTCTATCAATCCATTGTTTCAACATCCTTCCGCCCATCGCTGTTTTCGTTTCATCAAGCAGCCATAATAATGAGCCTTTTTTACCTTTGGAACGAATGGTTTCAGTTAATTCCAAATTGCGTTTGCTATAATAATCAATTTTCATATATTGTGATGTTTCATATGCCAGCACTGGCTGTAAATGATCCAAGCTGCGTTTTTGGGTACGGTAAAGATAATTCAATAAACGTGAGATCGTTGTCGCCAGTTTCTGGTCTTTTAATAGATGAAGCAATGCAACGAATGACTCGCTTTGAACTAAATTACTCTCTAGTGAAAGAGCGGCAGCGCCCCGTTCTTGCAGCCTTTTTTTCCATTCTTCATTGAAATCCTCGGCAATGACCACTTCACTCGCACCAAGGATGGCAAATTCATTCAGGACTTCCTCGAAACTCTCAATTAAAGTGACCTTATTTTCCCCTGTCGATAAATCATTGTATCCAAAGCCAAACTGTCCATCCGTGAAATAAGTGATGGTGGCAATATAATTATTTTCCTTTTCACGTAGACCCTTACTATCCATTTTCGTTCCCGGAGTAATCAGCTGGACAACTTCCCTGCGTACCACACCTTTGGCTTGCTTCGGATCTTCGGTTTGTTCACAAATAGCTACTTTAAAACCTTTTTCTATCAATATATCAATATAATTAGCAGCCGAGTGATACGGAATGCCGCACATCGGAATTCGCTCTTCACTACCGCCTTCTCGGCTCGTTAATGTGATTTCGAGCTCTTGTGATGCATTCAGTGCATCGTCAAAAAACATTTCATAAAAATCGCCTAAACGAAAAAATAAAAAGGCATCCTGATACTCTGCCTTAATTTTTAAATATTGCTGTATCATCGGAGTATATCCAGCCATTCCTTCAAAACCTTTCCAAACTAAAATCTATTACACATTTATGTCCTTCATTATAACATACGGGAAAGCAACATTGCCTGTATTCGAAATTGCATGGAAAATCAATTATACTTTGAAATCAAACTTTTTTTGGGCTGCCTTTGCAAAGCCATACGCACGGATATAGTTACACTCCATCCCTATTTTTAATTATGCCCAGGCCTGCACGGGGCTTGTCCCGCTTCAAATTAAATAAAACCGGATGAAGGGAATGTCATCCGGTATTAATTTCTAAATTCTATTCGTCTTCGAATTCATCAAGGAAATCCGGATCTAAATCTTCGAAATCCTCATCATCGAAATCAGAGCCCCAGTCATCCTCACAGCGGCCATCTGGACTAACAGCGACACAAATTTTCGTTTCGCCGACGACTTCCACAAAGAATTCCCTTTCCACATGGACAATGATTTTTTGTCCACATGGGGAGATGCAAGCTTCTAAACAATTCGGCTGTTGGACAGCTTTTGCAACTATTTCATGGTCATCAAGACAATCGGGATCACGGTATTTCAGCGAAATAACGTCGGTATATTGCACTTTTTCAGTTACAACTTCCGTCTTCGAATTTTGGTTATAAGAATACCAGACGTTGATTTCGTAGCTGCCGTGAATTTCTACCTTTTTGCCGACTTTCTTTGCATCGTATTTATGGTTGATGATCCAACAACCTAGAATGCTAGAAGGATGATGAGCCGGGCAAATGGTGTGAGAGGACTTTGTGAATTTACGTCCTTTTGCCACCACCGCTTTAGTAATTATCTCTCTATATTGTGACATGCTAGCGAACCCTCCTCATACAGTTTCCATTCATCCTATGCGTGGTAAAAGTCTAGTGTGCGTAGAATTTTAATTGTTTGAAAACTGCTGTAATGTTTTAAACCTAGGTTATTTTATGCGCAAGTTTTGGGATATGTGTCACGAATGGGCACTGTATAAGGATTTCCGCATATAAAAAAGCCCTTCAGAAATCAGAAGGGCTTTTTTTATATTCATGAACAGCTTCCGCCGCCTGCTTGTACCTGTGAACCTGTCTCACCGCGAAGGACGTCCCCTTCGGTCGATTCAATGATCAGGTCCGTCACCTTGTTCGATACTTGTGATGAGACCATTTGCAAAAGATCATTTACATCCACTTGGGATTGTTTGAATTCCTGCACGATCGGAAGTTCATCCAATTGTTTTTCCAGTGCATCAATTTTGGCCTGAACTTGGCTGTATGCTTTCTCTTTACCGTAATGCTGGAAGTTTACAGCCTGTTTTTGCAAGCTCTTGATGCTGGCGATCATTTCACGGATTTTTTGGTTTTCATTGATGTGAGCTTCTGCCCGTTTAAAGAAATCGACTTCTTCCGTGCTGGCGATCATTTCAGCAAGCTCGGCCGCTTTGTTCAGAATGTCATCTTTAGTATATTTAGTCATATTACTCCACCTCAATCGCCGTTGCTTCTTCAACCATATCCCCATTTAATGACCAAGTTTTCGTTCCGGTGATTTTCACTTTTACTATTTGGCCGATAGCGGATTTTGGTCCTTTGAAGTTCACGAGCTTATTTTTCGTTGTATAACCTGCTAATACTTCCGCATTCTTCTTGCTTTCTCCTTCAACGAGCACTTCAACAATCTGTCCATCATACTCTTTCATTTTCAATGCACACGTTTCATTGACAAGGGCATTCAAGCGTTGCAGACGTTCCTTTTTCACTTCCATCGGTACATTATCCTGCATTTTCGCAGCCGGTGTTCCCTCACGTGGTGAATAGATATAGGTATAGGCCGCATCGAAACCAACTTCACGGTATAAAGACATCGTTTCTTCAAAGTGCTCTTCCGTTTCATTCGGATAGCCCACAATGATGTCAGTGGTTAGCGATGCACTTGGAATAGCTTCCCTGATCTTTTTTACGAGCTCTAAATATTGTTCACGGGTATATTTACGGGCCATGATTTTAAGTGTGTCCGTACTTCCCGATTGAACTGGAAGATGGATATGGTCAACGAGATTGCCGCCTTTAGCCAATACTTCAATCAAGTGATCATCAAAATCACGGGGATGGCTTGTCGTAAAACGAATACGTGGAATATCGATTTTACGGATTTCATCCATCAAATCGCCGAAACGATATTCGATATCCGTAAAATCTTTACCGTAAGCATTAACATTCTGTCCAAGCAGGGTTATTTCCTTGTAACCCTGTGCCGCTAAATGACGGACTTCTTGGATGATATCTTTAGGCCTGCGGCTTCTTTCTTTCCCCCTTGTGTAAGGTACGATGCAGTAAGTGCAAAACTTATCGCAGCCGTACATGATATTGACCCATGCCTTCGTTTTTCCTTTACGCACTTTCGGAAGGTTCTCGATTACATCACCTTCTTTGGACCAAACCTCAATGACCATTTCCTTGGAAAGATAAGCTTCATTAAGAATTTGCGGCAGCCGGTGGATATTATGCGTTCCGAAAATCATATCCACAAAATGGTGCTTCTCTAGAATCCGCTTTACAACTGACTCCTCTTGTGACATACAACCGCAAACCCCAAGCAGTAGATCCGGCTTTTCCAATTTCAATGATTTTAAATGCCCCAATTCACCGAACACTTTATTCTCTGCGCCTTCCCGAATCGCACAAGTGTTAAGTAAAATGACGTTAGCATCATCCACCGTGTCTGTCGGCTGATAACCAAGTGCCATAAAGATGCCCGCCATGACTTCTGTATCATGTTCGTTCATTTGACAGCCAAAAGTGCGGATGTAAAACTTTTTACCTTCTCCCATTCCACGGAAACCTTCAGGAATTGCAAAGTCATCATGATATTCTACTTCTTCTTTTCCTCGCTTTTTCGCATCTTTTAAGGAAGGTGGAATATAAACGGCTTGAAAGTACTTACTGAAGTCCTTTTCGGATTTTTTGTCCGCTGGGTTCTCAGCCTGTACTTGTTGTGATTCTAATCGTTGTTTCTCGTTCATAGTTAATCTCCTTTCAAAATAGTTAGTTTATTTCTTTCACCAACTATTTCAAGACCTATCTTCAAATGGTTTTATACGGATTCCTTTTTAAGAATTACCAATAAATATTAGCTATTAAGTGTGATATATCCACATTATTATAGTATAAAGCTTTTAACTGCAAGAAACAATCATTCTGTCATGGCTTCTTCAATTGTAAGAAATTTTTCACAAATGAGGAAAATAAGAACATGAAAAAAGAGGCTATTACAAAATTAGCCTCTTCTCATTTTTGGATGACGATTTCTCCTTTCAAGATTTTTCAAATGTAAACAATGCAAGTTCCACCTTTTAGATGATTAAGGAATAAGGAGAACCTTACCGCACTGACCTTTGATCATCAGTTCAAATCCCTTTTCAAAATCGCTAAGTGAAAAACGGTGGGTAATCATTGGTTTTACATCAACCTTGCCACTTTCAAGCAGACTTGAAACCTGTTGCCAGGTTGCAAACATCTTCCTCCCGGTTATCCCTTGGACAGTAAGGCCCTTGAATACAATATCCTCCGTTATATCAAGCGTGACGGGCTTAGAAGGCAGACTTAGTATTGATATTCTTCCACCATTCGTCGCCATCTTAAACCCTTGTTGGATAGCTGCAGGATTACCGCTCATTTCGCAAACAACATCCACCCCATCCTCACTTGTGAGTCCTTTCGTGATTTCCAATGGATCCTGTTTAATTGAATGAATGAGGTCTGTAGCACCCATCTTTTTTGCAAGCTGAAGTCGATAATCATTAATATCCAGAGCGAATACTTTATCAGCTCCTGCGGCCTTTGCAACCGCAATTGCCATAAGCCCAATTGGACCACAGCCGATTATTGCCACCGTTTTACCCAGCACCTCCCCAGCCAGCACGGAATGGACTGCATTACCCATCGGTTCTTGGATGGTAGCTATATCGAGTGGCATATCACTTGGATTTTTCCATAAATTTTTGGCTGGCAGAGCTATATACTCTGCAAAGCACCCTTGTTTATCAACACCGATAATGTTCGTTTTCTGACAAATATGGTATTTCCCAGTTAAACACTGCCTGCATGTACCGCAAACGATATGTGTTTCGGCAGATACACAATCACCAACTGAAACATTGCTGACCCTTGCCCCTATCTCGATTACTTCCCCAGCAAATTCGTGCCCAAATACGTATGGCGGACTCACTCTTCCCTGTGACCATTCATCCCACGTGAAAATATGAATATCCGTTCCGCAGATCGAGGTCATCTTCACTCGAATCAAGACCTCGTCATCACGAATATCCGGTATATCGACCACTTGTAATTGGGCCCCATAACCTCGGTGGTGTTTGACGATGGCTTTCATTTTACCTCTCAACATGTACATTCCCCCTGAAATAGGGCTGCTCTCTTCATCTACCTTAATATGTAAAGATATGAAAAATGAATCACAAAAATACCATAATCGCTTTTGTACCGGCCTTTTCACATTAATAATGATGATTTTTAGGGCGTTCGTACATTTTTGTTAAATGGGGCATGTTTCTATAGCATCTCGTCCACTCTCGAATAAGATATCTTGTACAACAAAATTATTAAGGAGTGACTTATATGTCATGTGGATGCAATAATCACGATCATCATGATCGGGACCGCGACCGGGACAGAGATAACGATAGAATCGCAAATGATTTTTGTCGTGCTGTAAGGGGCTGCAATAGGCGCGACCGCGATCGGCACCACGATCGGGACCGCGATCGGGATAACGATAGAATCGCAGACGATTTTTGTCGTGCTGTGAGAGGCTGTAATAGGCGCGACCGCGACCGCGATCGGGACCGGGATCGCGACCGGGATCGTGACCGGGATCGCCACCGCCATTGTCGCAGAAGGAATCGTTGCAATCTCTTCTCATTCGGCTGTGGATGCAATAACGGTTTTTAATAAGTTAATATTGAGAGGATAGTGATTCTCTCTACTTGAGCTTTCCAATTAATCACAAAAAAGGTTCACCCCTCTTAAGGGGTGAACCTTTTAATTTTTTACATAAATTCCGCAACAAGCTTATCAAAGTGCGCTTGATCCAGTGTCAAATCTGATTTATTTAACGCTTTTTCAGCATACCCTGGCACTAATTCCTGGTACGAAGGGCGTGAAGAGTCTTGATAAATAATCCCTGTCACTAGGCTGTCATGTTGCATCAAAGTCTGCATGGCCTGTTCTTTATTTGATGAATCATAGCCTTCGATCGTGTTCAATTTAGTTAAGTTTTGTTTAAACCAATCATACGTATTGATCTTATTATATGTTACGCAAGGAGAGAAAACATTGATAAAGGAGAACCCTTTATGGTTTATCCCTGCTTCAATGATCGCCGTCAGGTCTTTCAAGTCAGTGGAAAAGCTTTGGGCGACAAACGTAGCACCAGCTGACAATGCTAATTCCATAGGTGAAACAGCTTGTTCTATTGATCCTTCTGGAGTGGATTTGGTTTTAAATCCAGCAGCGGATCTAGGGGAAGTCTGGCCTTTTGTCAATCCATAAATCTGGTTATCCATGACGATATACGTAATGTCGATATTACGGCGGATCGCATGGATTGTGTGTCCCATCCCGATTGCAAAACCATCTCCGTCACCGCCTGAAGCTATAACGGTCAATTCACGGTTGGCCATTTTTACTCCTTGGGCAATTGGCAGTGAGCGGCCATGGATGCCATGAAAACCATAGGACTTGATGTAACCCGATATACGACCTGAACAGCCGATACCGGAAACTACGGCCAAATTCTCCGGCTCCAATCCTACATTCGCTGCCGCACGCTGCATGGCAGCCTGAACGGAGAAATCTCCGCAGCCAGGACACCAGTTAGGTTTTACATCATTCCGAAATTCTTTAAACGTTGCCATATTCGAACATCTCCTTGCATTGTGTGTGAATTTCATGCGGGAGGAATGGGTTGCCATCATATTTTAGGATGCTTTTAATTTTATTAACATGTCCAACATTCATCTTGATAATATTAGCCAATTGTCCAGTCGCATTATTTTCAATAACTACTACTTTCTTAGCACTTTGCACCAATGATAGGACTTCATCTGCTGGGAAAGGATGAATCAAACGGATATGCGCATGATTCACTTTCATTCCATCCGTTTCTAACCGGCCGATCGCTTCATCAATCGTCCCGCGTGTTGAGTTAAAGCCAAGAATTAATAAATCCGCTTCTTCATGCGGTGTGTTTTTATATACTGGTGTTTGGAATGTGTTAGTTAAATTATTCAACTTACGCATCCGTTTATCCATTTGCAATTTACGATTCAATGCCGTCTCGGAAGGTCTGCCCGTTTCATCATGTTCAACACCTGTAACGTGGTGAATTCCATTTTTCATACCAGGCACTACACGTGGTGAGACTCCGTCTTCCGTTACTTCATAACGTTTGAAGTAAGATTTGTTTTCAGACTCTTCAATTTCAAAGTCAACCAATTTTCCGCGTCTTATCTCCACTTTGCCGTAATCAAGCGGCTGAACCGTTTGTTTACCTAATGATAGCTGTAGGTCGGATAAAACGATAACTGGACATTGATATTCCTCTGCAAGGTTGAATGCTTCTGCCGTATCATAAAAAGCTTCCTCAACAGTACTCGGAGCCATGACGATTTTAGGTATTTCACCATGTGTACCATAAATCATCGCCATTAAATCGGATTGCTCCTGTTTTGTAGGAAGTCCCGTAGATGGACCGCCACGTTGAGTATCGACGATGACAATTGGCGTTTCGGTAATGCCCGCTAAACCAATCGCTTCCATTTTCAAGGAAAGTCCAGGTCCAGCTGAAGCTGTGATGGCACGTACACCACCGTAGTTTGCACCGATTGCCATTGTAGCCGCCGCGATTTCATCTTCAGTCTGTATGACCGTCCCACCAAATTGAGGAAGTTTTTTAATTAAGTATTCCATAATTTCAGAGGCCGGAGTAATCGGGTAAGCTGCCATGAAGCGGCAACCGCCTGCAACTGCGCCTAAAGCGATGGCATCGTTACCGATCATGAACATTCGTTTTTGGCCGTCTGCCTTTTCCAGTTCCATTGCTCCCAGTTTTTCTCCAAGCAACACTTCCATTGCCTTATAGCCAGCAGTAATGGCATCCATATTCTTCTTAACGATTTCTTCACCTTTACGGCCGAATATTTCATCAACCACATCGTTGAATACGGAAATTTCCATTCCTAGCACAGCACATGTCGCGCCGATGGCCACCATATTTTTCATTAATGATGTTCCTAATTCGGCTGCTATTTCCGTAAATGGAACAATATATAATTCTGCCTTTGTATCTTCTGGGCAGACAGGTTTGAATTTTGCATCCGCGATTATGATGCCACCCTCATGTAATTCTTTATAATTGACGTCAATTGTTTCTTGGTCAAAAGCAACTAAGATGTCTAAATCATCAGAGATAGCACGAGTTTCCGTAGTACTTACACGAATTTTGTTATTCGTGTGTCCACCCTTGATTCGGGATGAGAAATGACGGTAGCCATACAAGTAATAACCTAAGCGATTGAGGGCAATACAGAATATTTCTCCTGTACTTTCAATACCTTCACCTTGTTGTCCGCCAACTTTCCATGAAAGTTGATTGATCATGTCTTACACTCCTTTAGGACGTTCGTATATAAATGCATTTAACCGCACCTCTCTTCAGAACATTCAACTATGTATAATTAATCGTTCTAATTTAGGAAAGGTGTACTAAACGCTTTCAATTCTATCGGTTAAATCATGAAATTGCAACCTTTTTGCTTTTATTTTTTATATTTTCAGAATATTTATTCATATCTATATAGTATGAATTGAAAATCACTTAAGATATTACCTTTTCAAGCGGAAAATTACGAGTGAAATTATCAAAAAGGAGACCTTTTACAAACTCACTGGAATAAAGCCTGTTCAGTTCATTGATTAAGTTATGATAATCATTATAAGACATTAAATTTTCTACCATATGTTCGATTCCATCGAAGTCAGACCCTAATCCAATTTGTCTTTCCCCTCCCAAACTGCATATATGCTCTATATGTTTCAAGATATCCTTAATCGTAGCCGAACCGCCATTTGAAAGAAATTGCGGGACAAAGGTTACGCCAATCACCCCATTTTTCTGCAAAAGGGCCTTTATCTGCCCGTCCTTTAAATTTCGTGGATGCGGACAAAGATGATAAGCATTCGAATGGGAGGCAATTGGGAATTCCGCCAACTTTAGGGTGTCCCAAAATCCAGCTTCAGATAAATGGGATAAATCACACCAAATTGATTTCTCATTCAATAGGACCACTACCTCTGTTCCAAACCCTGTCAAGCCGCCTCCTCTTGTTTCTAATGCCCCATCCGCTACCAAGTTAGCGTAATTCCAAGTTAGACCTACGGAGGACACTCCAAGATGAATAAGTGTTTTCAGTTTTAACAAATCATTCCCAATGCAATCGCACCCTTCCAAAGTTAGCATTGCACCTATTTCCTGTTCTTTTAAAGATTCGATGTCTGCCCTGGTCTTGATAAATTTCATATCCGGCTCTGATAAAATCTTTTCATGAAAAATATCCACCATTGCCAAAGCCGCTTGAAACCTCATATCAGGGTGGACTTTTTCAGGAATATATATTGCAAAACATTGGACTTTTCCCCCTTCATCCAATAATCCCCGCTTTGTTATATGTAATTTATCACTATTCGTAAAAGAAATATCCGGATCGATGAACATTTTCATCAGCACATCACAATGTGCATCAAAAATCGCCAATGTAATTCCCCTTCCTGTATCTTTTTTAAGATTATATATTCCATTATAAAGGGACATTGATTTTCCGTCATTGGATTTCAGGACAAAAAAGAGCCTGCTCGCCTTTCCGACAAACAGGGCATCCAAACATGAAATTATCTTGGTTCAATGATTAGTTTTATTGCCGTTCTCTCTTCGCCATCAATAAGTATATCTGTAAAGGCAGGAATACAAATCAAGTCGACTCCACTAGGTGCGACAAACCCTCTCGCGATTGCTACTGCCTTGACGGCTTGATTTAACGCACCTGCACCGATTGCTTGAATTTCGGCTGCTCCTCTTTCCCTGAGCACTCCCGCTAGTGCGCCTGCTACAGAATTAGGATTAGATTTTGCTGAAACTTTTAATATTTCCATTCCTAGTCCTCCTTGTTTTCCCTGCCGATTCTAACTTGGCTCAATAGTTATAACACTTTCCACTGCTACTATATTCATCAAGTAAAACTTGTATGACAAAGAAAACCGTGATTGTCCACCATTTATTAATGAATGGAAAAACGGATGGACAGTTTGACTGTCCATCCGTTTGAATCATTGATAAAAAGGATGATCTTCGTTAATCAGTATCCTTTCTATTTTTATTGCCTTGCCGGTTTTATCATCAATTTCAAGGAGAACCCCACTTAATAGGGTCCGACCCTCTTTTGGCACTTCAAAACGAACAGGAAGGCTAGTTAGGAACCGATGGATGACTGCCCCTCTTTCCATACCAAGGATGCCATCATAGGGTCCTGTCATGCCTACATCTGATATGTAAGCGGTGCCTGCAGGTAATATACGGTTATCGGCTGTCTGGACGTGTGTGTGTGTACCGACAACGGCTGTAACCTTCCCATCCAGGAACCACCCCATAGCTTGCTTTTCACTCGTAGCTTCTCCATGAAAATCGACAAAGATGATCGGTGTCTTTTTTCGAGCCTCCGCCACGAGTTCTTCCGCCTTTTTGAACGGGCAGTCCAAATCAGGCATGAACGTTCTCGCTTGCAAATTGATGATCGCTATTTCATGATGGTTCAATTTTAAAAATTTCATTCCTTCTCCAGGTGCCCCGTCTGGAAAGTTAGCTGGACGGACGAGATATTTCGCTTCATCGATAAAGTTGAAAATATCACGATTATCCCATGTATGGTTTCCCATGGTCACCGCCTGCGCTCCCCACTCTAAAAAACTGCGGTATATCTTTTCTGTAATTCCCCGGCCGCTTGCTGCATTCTCGCCATTGATGACCGTGATATGCGGACGATACTTTTCTTTTAACTTAGGAAGGTATTCTTGGATCATGTCACGACCGGGAGACCCTACTACATCTCCAATAAATAGCAATTTCATTGTAAAATCCTTTCTAGATTCACCTAATTATATGAATTATTCAAGTATGTATTGTAACATAATTTGGGGTAATTATCGGAATTACGCTTAACGACTAATATCGAAAATAGAAAAGACGAAGTGGTTTGCACCACTTCGTCTTTCATTTACAATTATTTAGCGTATTCGACTGCTCTTGTTTCACGGATGACCGTGACTTTTATATGACCTGGGTAATCGAGCTCTTCTTCAATCCTTTTCCGGATATCACGTGCGAGTCGATGGGCCGAAAGATCATCGATTTGTTCTGGTTTCACTAGAATCCGCACTTCTCGTCCGGCTTGAATCGCAAAAGATTTTTCCACTCCATCATAGGATTCGGAAATTTCCTCAAGTTTTTCAAGTCTTCTAATGTAATTTTCAAGCGTTTCACTTCTAGCTCCCGGTCTTGCAGCTGATAATGCATCAGCGGCAGCCACAAGCACTGATATGATGGAAGTTGGTTCCGTATCGCCATGATGTGAAGCGATGCTGTTAATGACAGTTGGATGCTCTTTATATTTGGTTGCTAATTCAACGCCAATTTCAACATGACTGCCTTCCACTTCATGATCAATCGCTTTCCCAATATCATGCAATAAACCTGCACGGCGGGCAAGAACTTCATCCTCACCAAGCTCAGCTGCCAGTAAACCTGAAAGCTGGGCCACTTCAATTGAATGTTTAAGTACGTTTTGCCCATAACTGGTACGGAACTTCAAACGTCCTAGTATTTTGATGAGATCTGGATGGAGACCGTGAACTCCAACTTCAAAAGTTGTTTGTTCACCAATTTCACGAATATGTTCGTCTACCTCACGTCTTGCTTTGTCAACCATTTCTTCAATGCGAGCCGGATGGATCCGTCCGTCCTGAACAAGTTTCTCAAGAGCCAAGCGTGCCGTTTCCCGTCTAATTGGATCGAATCCGGATAAAATGACAGCTTCAGGAGTATCATCAATAATAAGGTCAATACCTGTTAGCGTTTCTAACGTCCGGATATTTCGTCCTTCACGTCCGATTATCCGTCCTTTCATTTCATCGTTTGGAAGATTTACTACAGAAACGGTGGTTTCTGCAACATGATCAGCCGCACAACGCTGAATGGCAAGAGAAAGGACTTCTTTTGCTTTTTTATCAGCTTCTTCTTTGGCACGGGTATCACTTTCTTTAATCATAAGCGCTACATCGTGAGCCAGCTCGTTTTCCATTCGGTCGATAATGATTGCTTTAGCTTCTTCACGAGTTAAACCGGAAACACGTTCAAGCTCTGTTTGCTGCTTACGAACCGTCTCGTCCACTTTGCTTTCCATCTCTTCAATATGCTGTTGTCTTTGGTTTAGAGAATCTTCTTTTTTCTCCAAAAGGCTCTCACGTTTGTCTAACGTTTCATCCTTGCGGTCCAGATTCTCTTCTCTTTGCAATAACCGATTTTCTTGTTTTTGTAATTCGTTCCTTCTTTCACGGGCTTCCCGATCCGAATCGGCACGAACTTTATGAATTTCATCTTTTGCTTCCAACAAGGCTTCTTTCTTAAGTGCTTCCGCTTCACGTTTCGCATCCTCAAGGATGTGTTCTGCAGAGCCCTTTGCCCCTGCTATTTTACTCTCAAATTTTGATTTGTGAATAAAATAACCAACAACTGCACCGACGATTAGGCCAAGCAAAGTGAAGATGATTGTCATGGGTTCCATCGTTTCACCTCCCCTTGCTATGAACTTTTTACATAAAATGTTGAACTGTCGGCAAGTACATTGCACATAAATTCAATATACAGCACTTAATTTTCAAAATTTTAGTTTGAAAAATTGTAAAATATACATATTAATTGTATAGTTGAGAATTTTTATTGTCAAGCGTTTGTCCCTTATGTATCAATGATTATTCAAGTTTTCTTTATATCAACCATCATAATCTACAGCATTCATTATGGAAGAAGTCTGTAAATCTGATTTCAATGCCATTTAATCCGCTGAAAATTTCGCACTTTTCTCAAAATATACATAAAAGGCCTAAGCGAACAAGCTTAGGCCTTTTATGTATATCATTAATCAAGCAATTCAAAATGCTCTTCTGGTTCATTTTCTTCTGGCGGTAGTTCATGCTCTCCATCAAGATTATAGTGATCTCTGATTTTCTGAGAAATTTCCTTAGCGATATCCTGGTTTTCTTTCAAGAACAGCTTCGCATTTTCGCGACCTTGTCCGACACGCTCTTCATTGTATGAATACCACGAGCCGCTTTTAAGGACGATATCAAGATCTGCACCCATATCGATTATTTCACCTTCTTGTGAAATCCCTTGACCATACATGATGTCAACCTCTGCTTGACGGAATGGTGGAGCAACCTTGTTTTTTACAACCTTGATTTTCGTTTTATTACCGACGATTTCATTACCTTGTTTTAATTGTTCCGCACGGCGCACTTCCAGACGAACAGTTGAATAGAACTTCAATGCCCGGCCTCCCGGAGTCGTTTCCGGATTCCCAAACATAACACCGATTTTTTCACGGACTTGGTTGATGAAAATGGCAATGGTATTTGATTTATTAATGGAACCAGACAGTTTTCTAAGTGCCTGAGACATCATTCGGGCTTGAAGACCCATATGGGAATCTCCCATTTCGCCTTCGATTTCAGCTTTAGGAACAAGTGCTGCCACCGAGTCAATGACAATGATATCCACCGCTCCACTTCGAACTAACGCTTCAGCAATCTCTAAGGCTTGTTCACCCGTATCAGGCTGTGAAAGCAGTAACTCATCGATATTCACACCAAGTTTTTCTGAATATGCTGGATCTAAAGCATGCTCGGCATCAATGAATGCAGCCGTGCCGCCAGTCTTTTGTACCTCTGCAATAGCATGTAATGCAACAGTCGTTTTACCGGAGCTTTCAGGTCCATATATCTCAATGACCCGGCCTCTTGGATATCCGCCCACTCCCAATGCTACGTCCAATGCTAAAGAACCGCTTGAAATCGTTGAAATCCTACGATCAGACTGTTCCCCAAGTTTCATAATGGAACCTTTACCAAATTGTTTTTCAATTTGTTTTAACGCCATATCTAAAGCCGCTTGACGATCACTCACTCAATTTCCTCCTCTATATTCAAATAATCGGCTGCCCGATTAAAGGTGTACTTACGTTAGCAATTATTTGAGATCAAGGTTTGTACCCTGTCTCAAAACCTATCTTTACTATATACTCTTTTTACAATTTTGCCAAGCAAAAAGTCGAACATTCATTCGTTTTTTTCTTTCGGGATATTCTTTGTAAAAAAGCGTTTTATCTAAAGGAAATCTCCATTTCGTTTCACTTACTCCCTCAAAAAAACATTTTCATTGAATTAACTTTTTTCTTTTTTTCCCTATTTTTCAAGAAACAAACTTCTAAAAACAAAATAAAAAGCAGAGCTGTAAAAAGCTCTGCTTATAGCGTTTATAAATCCCTTAATAGGTAATGGCAGCCGTATTTCACACTCCGAATACGGTTTTGCGCCCTGCTTCCTGAAAGATTCAACTCCTTGAAATGAGTGTTTCCATCCCGATAGGAAATGCCAATAAATACTGTACCTACAGGCTTGCCTTCTTGTTCATCCGGCCCTGCAACGCCCGTAAAGCTTATGCCTACATCCGCATCGAGCTTGCTCCGGACATTAGAGGCCATTTCCATAGCACACTCACCGCTGACCACCCCATACTCGGATATGGTATCATCACTGACGCCGAGGACATTGGACTTCGCATCATTCGTATAGCAGACAATCCCGCCTTTGAAGACTTTACCGGCGCCAGGGATGGTTGTCAGCTGTTCTTGGAACATCCCTCCGGTCAAGCTTTCAGCTGCCGCAATTGAAAGCTTGCGGACCGTTAATTCTTTTACAAGTTCCTTTATTAGCGAAGTATTATCACTTCCATAATGGAACTTGCCGACCCTGCTAAGAATTTCTTTTTCCGCTTCCAATATAAGCTCTTCGCATTTTTCTTTAGATGAGTCTTTAGCGGTGATCCTTAACGTCACTTCCCCTTCGGCTGCCAGAGGGGCAATTGTCGGATTCGTTTGATTGACAAGGAGATCTTCAATCACCGTTTCCAGTTCGGCTTCACCTATACCGTAGAACCGTAGAACCTTGGAATCGATCCGTTCATGCTTTTCCAATTTACTCATGATCTTTTCATAACCATAACTTAAAAACATCGGCTCCATTTCACTTGGCGGTCCAGGTAGAAGCATATATGTAATCCCAGATTTGGACAAGACCATTCCCGGTGCCATTCCATGATCGTTTGCCAACACTTCACTGCCTTCTAAGACAAGGGCCTGCTTTTTGTTGTTTTCCGTCATCGGACGTTCCCGTTTTTGGAAGTAAGCTTCAATGGATTGCAAAGCTTCATCATTAAAAACGAGCTTTTTCCCTATATGGCGGGCAATCGTTTCTTTCGTCAAATCATCTTTGGTAGGACCAAGTCCACCGGTAAAAACAATCAAGTTCGCCCTTGATTCAGCAATTTCTATGGCTTGTTGTAAACGGCGGTCGTTATCCCCGACCACAGTATGGTAAAAAACGTTGATCCCCATTTCCGCAAACTGCTGCGATAAGAATCTTCCATTAGTGTTATTGATTTGCCCTAAAAGAAGCTCTGAGCCCACTGCAATGATTTCTGCATCCATCTTTTCAAAACCACCATTCGTTTTACTTTGAATTAACAAATACTTCTTTGTTTTTTATAAAATAATCCAAACCTGACCAGATTGTAAAGATTAATGCAATCCATAATGCGATATTTGCAAAAGGAAGTGAAATGAGGGCAAATGGAAGGTTATGCAGCAATAAAGCCGAAATGGAAACAATTTGTGCCCATGTTTTAATTTTTCCAAGCTGGTTCGCTGCTACCACTTCCCCAGTACCCGCTAACACCAAACGCAATCCGGTGACTGCAAACTCGCGACTTATGATCACGATGGCAATCCAAGATTGACCGTACATTAAATCTAGATCAACCAAAACGATTAAGGCAGCCGAAACCAGAAGTTTATCAGCCAATGGATCTAAAAATTTCCCTAAATCAGTAATCATATTATATTTTCTGGCAAAATGGCCATCGATCCAATCCGTAGTGGAAGCGATAATAAAGAGGATGGCTCCAGCCAGGTGTGCCACTGGCAAACTGTATTCTCCCCAAGTTAGCGTCCCCCATGAAAAAGGAACGAGCATGATGATTAAAAATACAGGTATTAAACAGATTCTTGCTACTGTAATCTTATTAGGCAGATTCAAAACTTTTACCTCCAAAATTTACGCCTGCCATTCGGGCAATGCGTCTTAGACTAAAATAATGCTTATATGTATAATTTAACTCAAAATCCAATCTTATATGCCGGGTAAACCATTTCACGCCGCCTTACTATTAAATAGAGCAAAAATAGTCATCTATAAGATGACTATTCGGCTTTCGTAAATTGTATCGTAACCAATTGCGTATTCACTTCAGTCGGTGAAATGGAATACTCCAGCTTCTCATCATTCACATAAATCTCAGTTTCATATGCTCTGCCTATATTGATGACAGCTTCTTTCTCATTGGTGAAATCAATTTCCTGGCTTTTGTCCTTGTCGATAGTGCCCTGGAAAAGTAATTTACCTTCACCATTTTTAATGCCTACCCATGGTGAGCCTTTGGAGGTCACCTTTAATTTAAAGGTATCGGTATTTTTTAATTCATACGTACTATTTTTACCGCTGGAACTGGTGACGGCAAGTTTTTGCTCTTTCTTTTCATCTTTGACAACTGCATCATCTTCATTCTTCTCATCAGATGAATCCGATTTTTCTTCATTCTGTTTTTGGTCTGCATTCTCTTTTTCTTCGTTAAACCCATCACTTTTATTGTAGCCCACGGCTTCATTCTCTTTAGCGTTCTTTTTGTCATCATTATCCGGGTTACTCATATAGTTCGATACCAGCACCCAAATCAATATGGCAGCACCAATTACTAAAACGACAGCCAATATCTTCGGTAACATTTCTACAACCTTCGAATCCCCTGCCGGTATCGTTTTTCTGGATTGGACCCTTGAAAGCTGTTCTGGCAATTCCTCGCTATAGACCGATGGTATTTCACTCTTATATTGTTCGAAAATCTCATCCGAATCCAGTCTGACCGCTTCACAATATTGCTTTATGAATGCACGTACATAGAACTTTCCAGGCATCATGCTGTAATTTCCCTCTTCAATGCCAATGAGGTAACGCTTTTGAATCTTAGTTAATTCCTGCAAATCATCCAAGCTAAGACCTTTGGCTTCCCTAGCTTCCTTTAATCGATTACCTAACTCAGTCAAATAAAACACCTGCCATTTTAAAAGTCAAAGGAACCAAAATCGGACCCTGAAAACTGGTCTTTTTGGTCGACAACTTCATATGTTATTTCTTCTTCAGGATTGTTTCGCAATTCAATAATATAATCAAAGTCGTCAAGGGTATACTCCGTATTTTGGACAAAGACATCCGGATGTTCGATTACTTTGACAGCATCAAGCCTCATGATTTCGCGAATCAATTGCCAATGACGCTCATTTGCACGGCGAGTGGAAACAATTCCATCTAAAATGAACAAATTATCATTATTATATTCATCCTCAATTAGCTGACTGCGGATAGTCTGCTTTAAAAGGGTCGATGACACAAACAACCATCTCTTATTAGCACATACACTCGAGGCTACGATAGATTCAGTTTTCCCGACACGAGGCATCCCTCGTATCCCAATTAATTTATGACCTTCCTGTTTAAATAGCTCGGCCAGGAAATCGACAAGCAAGCCTAGTTCATCACGAACAAACCTAAAGGTGTTTTTCTCATCGGCATCGCGTTGAATATAACGTCCATGCCTGACTGCGAGGCGATCACGCAATTTAGGTTCCCTAAGCTTAATGACCTTAATCGTATCCATCGTACGGAGGATTGACTCGAATCTTTCTATATTACGGCTGTCTTTCGCCAACAAAAGTAAACCACGCCTGCCTTCATCGACCCCGTTGATGGTGATGATATTAATGGAAAGCATACCCAGAAGGGAAGAAATATCCCCTAATAAACCAGGACGGTTGACTTGAATTTCATATTCAAAATACCATTCTTTATTATCCACGATAACACTCCTTAAGCCTAAAAGTCTTTACCCTCTCAGGGGCAAAAAACTTATCCATCGTAAATTTTCAAGGTCTGAACACTTTAATATTAATTGTCTAGCTTCTATAATATAGCATTTCGTGATAAGTTAAAAGGAAAAACCCTAGAAAAATATTCATTTTTATATAAGGGGATAAATAGTCATCCACTTCAATCCAAAAGGCCCTGTTAATTAATAACAGGGCCTTTTGGATTGATATTTTACTTCGTTGCATTGTTCTCGACTAACTTGACCATGACGCTTGCCATGGCATGCTTTTCTTCATCGCTTGCGACCGACCAAAGATCAGCAAGCACTTTCTCTTGATCATTCTGGGGCTCAACCTGATTAGCCAGGTAATCACCGATTTCGAAAGCCAAGTTGTTAACAGCACCTTCTGACAAACCTTGTTGTTCACCTTGATTTAATCTGTCGCCTAAGAAATTTTTCCATTGATCCCAATTGTCCAGTACAGACATGAATGGTCACCCTTTCCTTCAAAATAGTACATAGATATTTTGTGAAGGAACCGATAAAATTATACATGTCTAAAAAAAATCATGTGTACCATCCGCCATTTACGCCTAAAATTTGCCCGGTTATATAAGACGACTTGTCGGAAAGCAAATAGTATACGGCCTCGGCGACTTCTTTGGAATGCCCCATCCTGCCCATCGGGATATCGCCTTTGATGATCTCCAGATCTTCCGCACTGAATGATTCGAGCATGGAAGTGGAAATCGCACCGGGGGCAACGGCATTCACCCGGATCCCATTGAGCGATACCTCTTTGCTAAGTGCCTTGATAAAAGCATTTTGACTGCCCTTGACCATAGAATATAATACTTCACAAGATGCACCTGTCTGCCCCCAAATCGATGTGACCGCAACGATGGCAGCCTGTTCTTGGTACATAAGCTTTGGAAGCAGTTCCTTTGTTAATTGGAAAGGGCTCGTTACATGCAGCTGGACCATTTCATTAACGATTGTCTCATCCATGTCCGATATAAGCCCATAATAGCTATTGCCACTATTAAGGACGATTGCATGGAGGGCAAAAATATTTTCCGCCAATTTCTTGTATCCATCCGCTGCAGCCAAATCCGCTTGAACAGGAATAAGTTCGACTTGATGAGGCTTCAGTTCTTCAATCAGTTCAAGTATCGCTTCTTCATTGCTGTTATAATGTAAATAAAGTGAGTAACTCTCCTCGGCGAGCTTTATTGCGATTTCCCTGCCGATTCCTCCGCTGGCTCCAGTAATAAGGGCAAAACGTTTCCCCACATTGCCGCCCCCCTTTATATTATTTAGGAAGTACCTGGCAGACAGTCATCCGTTGATCGGATATTAAGTCCTTGGCGATCTCCCTGATATCTTCGATCGTTAGTTTTTCCAATACCGATACAACATCGAACAAGTTCATATCATTGAATGCATATCTGGTGAATTGATTCGCTATATATTCCGGCGAATTCAGGGAACGAAGGAAAGAACCGATTTTTTTCTTGATTGTCCTTTGCAGGCTTTCTTCATTCAGTCCGGTTCCTGCTTTTGATTTTTGCAGGATAGCAAATAAAGACTCCGTCAACTCATCAGGTTTGGCACTGTCCCCGCCAATTAACGCAAACCCAAAGCCTTGTTCCTGTGTATAATCATAAGAGAAGCTTTGATCGATCAACCCTTCCTCATATAGCTCCTCATGTAAAGGTGAACTCTTGCCAAACAGCATTTCCAAATAAATATTGGTCGCCAATTCCCTTTTCAAAAGCTGTAAACCGGATTGTTGCACATTGATGGCCTTGATGCCCAGCATCACTTTTGGTGTCTGGACATTCATCCTTAAGACTTCTTTATCCTTGGCAACGCCTTCCGGCTCTTCGTCAAATTTACGTTCCACTGCAGGTTGTTCGTTGTACCCTTTATTATTTTGATTATCCCGAATCAGTTTCATGGTGCTTTCGACATCTACCGGTCCTACAACGAATAGGAGCATGTTGCTAGGATGGTAAAACGTATTATAACATTCGTAAAGCATATCTTTCGTAATATCCGCAATCGATTCCACAGTTCCGGCAATATCGATTTTCACTGGGTGTTGATGATACATATTGGCTATCGTACCGAAATATAATCGCCAGTCTGAATTATCATCATACATATTGATTTCCTGCCCAATGATTCCTTTTTCCTTCTCTACCGTCTTTTCCGAAAAGTAAGGATCCTGGACAAAGTCGATTAATGTAGTTAGATTCCTATCGAAATCGGACGTGCTGGAAAATAAATATGCTGTACGGGTGAAAGAAGTAAAGGCATTTGCAGATGCGCCCTGCTTTGAAAATTGCTGAAAAACATCACCATCTTCCTTTTCAAATAGCTTATGTTCAAGAAAATGGGCGATCCCATCAGGTACTTTAGAAAATTCCGTTCCATTCAATGGTTTGAAATGGTTGTCGATTGAACCATAATTCGTCGTGAAAGTCGCAAATGATTTATTGAACCCACTTTTCGGAAGAATATATACTTCGAGACCATTATCCATTTTTTCATGGAAAAGTTCTTCTTTCAATTGAGTGAATGTTATTTTTTCCATCACCCTTGCACCTCCGCTTCCGTTAGGAAATAAATCGTATCAAGCTGAATCTTTTGACCGACTGCAATGATTTCTTCCTTTGTCGTCCGCTCTGTTTTTGCAAACCAATCGTCGAGTGATATATCCTGCCCGGAAACCACATTATGATATAAAATTTCCACAAGCCCTCTCGAAACGTCAATGGTTTCAAGGAGTTGGTTCTTAACGACCGCCTTTGTCTGTGCCAGTTCTTCTTCGGAAAAGTTACCTTGCTTCATTTCCTTCATTTGTGCATGGATGATATCCAATGCCTGCTTGTAGTTGGCATTTTCAATGCCGGCCATGACCATTAAAAGTCCTTTATGACTTTCGAGCCTTGAAGCTGCATAATAAGCAAGGCTAGCTTTCTCCCTGACATTAATGAAAAGTTTCGAATGTGAAAAGCCACCAAAAATCCCATTGAATAGCTGAAGAGCATAATAATCCGGATCACCGTATGCAACTTGGGTTCGATAACCGATATTCAATTTACCTTGTTTCACATCCGAATTTTCAATGATTTCTTTTTCCTTCTCCACTACCTTGCCCGGCTTCCTTGACAGTCTCACAGGCACTCGTTCTTGCAACGACACATACTTGTCAGATAGAGCCTCCACTTCCGATTCATTGATGTCACCGATTACATATAAATCGATTTCATCCTCGGTCAGCACTTTTTTATAATAGGCGTATAGGGATTCTGGAGTTATCGTTTCCAAGTCTTGAAGATTGCCGCTCGCTTCTAAAGCATATGGTTCGTTTTTGCACATTTCCTCTACGAGGCGTGTAGCTGAATATCGCATCTTGTCATCGGAAATGGATTGAATCCGCTGTTTTAAAGAACGGATTTCATTGGAAACCGTTTTAGCGTCAAAGGCTTCGCCGTTCTTCTTCGGATTAAAGATCACCTCTGATAATAACCCAAAAGCCTTTTCGAGAAGCGGGGTTGAATCACTAAGGAATTTTTCATTGACGATATCGATCGTAAAACTTATGATTTGATATTCTCCTTTTTTAGCTACATCGACATAAAACCCTGCTCCATATAAATCATCAAGATAAGATCGAAGCTCGGGTGTTGTAGGGTATTTACTTGTATTGCTTTGTAACACATATGGCAGCAATGCACGATATGTAACGTCCTCTTTTGTCAACGGGGCTTTCATCTTCAGCACGAGAGTATTCGTTTTATATTTATCCGTCTTGACCACATGAAGCTTATAGCCGCTTTTTTCCGTAATTGTATCGGAAGCAATAGACATGAATAATCCTCCTCATTATATAAATCACCTTTATTAGCTTATTGTTTGTAGATTGGAACCCTTTTAAACATCTACTTAAAATATACATGTGAAAGGAAAAATCATGCAAGTTACAGCTACTTTTTTTGGTATTTCACCAGCTCACCATCACTTATGGCTCAATCTCAAAAGAAAAAACCGGCCAGCATAGTTTGCTGACCGGTTAAATACTTATCTTTTCCCTTTGATGTATGGCTGTCCGGATGCTTTCGGAGCATCTGCACGTCCAATGAATCCAGTTAGTGCAATGATCGTCAGAACATAAGGAGCGATCAAGAGGTAAACCGATGGAATATCCTTGAAGAAGGGAAGGCTCGATCCAACGATACTTAAACTTTGAGCCAAACCAAAGAATAAGGCAGCACCCATTGCCCCGATCGGGTGCCACTTACCAAAAATCATGGCTGCAATGGCCATGAAACCTTGACCATTAATTGTCGCATGATTGAATTCATTCGAAAAGATGGTAGCGTAAATCGCTCCGCCGATACCGCCAAAAGCACCTGATAATAAAACGGCAGCATAGCGGATTTTCGTAACATTGACACCCATCGTGTCAGCAGCCATCGGATGCTCACCCACTGCACGGATCCTTAACCCGAATGGTGTTTTATAAAGTACATACCAAACGACAAAGGATATTAGGATCGCTATATATACGATATAATAACCATTTGCGAAAAAGATGGGTCCTATAAATGGAATATCACTTAGTAACGGAACATCAATCCTTGGGAATGTTTCTGTGATTCTATCAGTTTGACCTTTGTCAAAAATCAGCTTCACCAAAAACATGGTCAGACCTACTGCCAGCAAGTTGATGGCGACCCCACTGACAGTTTGGTCCGCCCTGAACGTAATGCATGCAACAGCATGCAGAATGGAAAACAGCAAGCCGGCAATCATTGCCGCCAAGACAGCGAGCCAAGGAGTCCATTCCCCAAATACATCAGCAAACATTAAGTTAAAAACAATCCCTGTAAAGGCACCAATGACCATCAAGCCTTCTAAACCGATGTTTATGACACCTGCCCGTTCAGAAAACACTCCCCCGAGTGAAGTAAAAATAAGTGGAGCAGCTAGAGCAATCATAGATGGAATAATAATTTGTAATACTTGGTAAAAATCCACTTATTTCACCCCTTTCTTAAATCGAGCGGCAATCCAACGAATAAAATAACTGGATGCAACGAAGAAAATGATCAATGCTATGACAATATCAACGATTTCACTTGGTATGCCGGTTTCTAGCGGCATATTTAAGGCACCTGCTTTCAGTCCCCCAAATAATAAAGCTGCCAGCACAACACCAATAGCCGTATTCGCTCCTAGTAAGGCTACTGCAATCCCGTCAAAGCCCATGCCTGTGAACCCGCCTTTGACAGCAGCATAACCGAAAGTTCCAAGGCCTTCCATCGCACCTGCAAGCCCTGCAAACGCACCTGAAATAACCATGGAAAGTATGATGTTCTTATTTACACTCATCCCTGCATATTCGGATGCGTGCTGATTGAAACCTACCGCTTTCAGTTCAAAACCAGTTTTTGTTCTTTCAAGAAGGAACCACATGATGATCACGCAAATAATTGCTACCACTATTCCCCAATGCATCCGGGAAAAATCCGTAATGCTTTCAAAAAAAGGAGACCGGAGTGATGCTGTATCAGCAATTCTTTCTGTTTTATCCAGTTTTTCAGTCATTACATTCCTAATTAAATAATTCGTCACATATAAAGCTGTATAATTCAACATGATAGAAACGATTACTTCATGTACGCGAAACTTAGCTTTTAAATAACCAGGGATAAATGCCCACAACGCGCCAGCAGCTGCACCAGCTAAGATGGCAAATGGCAAATGGATGATCCTTGGAAGATCAAAAGCAATACCGACCCAAACTGCCGCCAGCCATCCTACAATTAATTGCCCTTCCACACCGATATTGAATAGGCCCGTACGGAAAGCAAAAGCCACTGCCAAACCAGCAAGGATATAAGGAATGATTGTCCTGACGGATTCCCCTACATAATAAGAATCCCCAATAATTCCATTTATCATGGAGCCATAGCCTGCAACTGGGTCATAGCCGCTTACTAACATAATAATTGCCCCAACGACTAAGCCGAGGATAACTGCTATTAACGGACTCGTTAATTTAGATAAATACTTAGACATTTTGTTTTCCACCTGCTTCCGTCCGTTTACTGCCGGCCATAAGAAGGCCAAGCTCCTGTTCAGTCGTTTCTTTCGGATCGACAATTGCGACGATTTCCCCTTCGTATATAACGGCAATTCTATCGCTCACATTCATGATTTCTTCCAATTCAAATGATATGAGAAGTACCGCTTTTCCTGCATCACGCTGTTCAATCAGACGTTTATGGATAAACTCGATCGCTCCGACATCAAGCCCGCGTGTTGGCTGTGCGGCAATCAATAAATCCGGGTTCCTATCAACTTCCCGGCCGATGATCGCTTTTTGCTGATTCCCTCCAGAAAGCGCCCTTGCCGGGGTATATTCACTCGGGGTGCGAACATCGTAACTTTTGATCAATGAACGGGCTTTTTCGAATATTTTCTTTGAGTTCAAGATACCGGCTTTTGAAAAAGGCTTTTGATAGTAAGTTTGCAAGACAATATTTTCACCAATGCTGTAATCCAGAACCAAACCATGCTTATGTCTGTCTTCTGGAATATGGCCGACACCTGCTTCAGTGATTTTACGCGGCTTAAGATTCCTGATCTCTTTTCCGTTTAGCTTTATCGAACCTGCTGTTGTCTTCCTTAGGCCAGCCAATGCTTCAATTAATTCGGATTGACCATTCCCATCTACACCAGCGATACCGACAATTTCTCCTGCCCGGACAGTTAAATCCAAATTCCGAACAGCTGAAACGCCCCGGGAATCCTTGACTTCCAGTTCCTGAACCTCGAGAACTACATCCGAAGGAGTAGCTGCCGTTTTTTCCGTCTTGAATAGAACTTCCCTACCGACCATTAAGCTGGCCAATTCGGCAGGGTTCGTTTCGTTGACATTCACTGTACCGATTCCTTGCCCTTTGCGTATAACCGTTACCCGGTCACAAACCTCCATGATTTCCTTAAGTTTGTGTGTAATTAAAATGATAGATTTCCCCTCTTTGATAAGGGCTTTCATAATATATATCAATTCCTTGATTTCTTGAGGGGTCAATACAGCGGTCGGTTCATCAAAAATCAATATCTCCGCACCGCGGTAAAGAGTTTTAAGAATCTCGACACGCTGCTGCATCCCTATTGATATATCGGCAATTTTTGCATAGGGGTCAACACGAAGCTGATATTGTTCTGATAGTTTCCTAACTTCCTCGCTCGCTTCTTTCAAATCGATCTTACCCGCTTTTGATGGTTCTTTTCCTAAAATGATATTTTCCGTTACTGTAAAAGGGTCAACGAGCATGAAATGCTGATGGACCATCCCAATCCCTAAATCATTGGCAATGTTAGGACTGGTAATCTTGACTGGTTTGCCATTCACACGGATTTCTCCCTGCTCAGGCTGATATAAGCCGAATAAAACGTTCATCAAAGTGGATTTACCCGCACCATTTTCACCTAATAATGCGTGAATCTCCCCTTTTTTAACCTGAAGGGTAACGTTATCATTTGCGACGATGCCGGGGAACTCCTTACGGATATTGAGCATCTCAATTACATATTCCACGTATTATCAACTCCTAAAATGAGTGTAAATATTCTTAAATCATTTAATTGCTTCTACTAGCTTATTGATTTTTAAAAAAACCAAATGAAAAACTACGATTCTATCATAGTTTTTCATTCGATATTTTTCAGTTGGGAAAAGAAAGAATAGAGGGCACTTCTGCCTCCCTATTCTTTCTGGCATTAAAGCTTATAAACCAAGTTTTTTGAATTCTTCATCCGTGCCCGGAACTACGAATTCACCTGATTTAATTTTTTCTGTCCACTCTTCGACCGCTTTTAAAGATTCTTCTGTTACGTTATCTTTTGTATCGGAAATGCCTACACCATTTTCTTCGATACCGTACTCAATTACTTTTCCGCCTGGGAAGTTTCCTTCTTTCGCTTTCTCGGAAAGGTCTTTAACTGCTACGTCAACACGTTTTAACATGGAAGTCAGCGTGATGTTGTCGTCAGTTCCAGGAACTGCCCCTAATTTAGCTTGGTCGCTATCTACACCGATAACATAGATTTCCCTCTTTGGATCTTTTTGCTTTTGCTCGACAGCTTCAGTGAATACACCTTTTCCAGTTCCGCCAGCAGCATGATAAATGATATCGATACCAGAAGAATACATGGAGCCTGCAGTTGATTTACCGATATCAGCTTTATTGAAATCCCCGGCATATTTAACTTCAACTTTCGCATCCGGATTTACAGATAAAACCCCAGCCTTAAAGCCAACTTCGAATTTCTTGATTAATTCAGATTCAACTCCGCCGATAAAACCGACCTTGTTTGTTTTCGTTTGCAATCCGGCAATAACACCTACAAGGAATGAACCTTGCTGCTCTTTAAAATTAATGCTGGCTACGTTCTTTTTATCAACAACAGTATCCACGATAGCAAAGTTTGAATCCGGACGTTGGTCAGCCACTTCACCAACAGATTCGGCTAAAAGAAAACCGATCCCATAAATAAGTTGGTAATCTTCACGTACAAGCGTATTCAGGTTTTTAGCGTAATCGGCATCTGATTTAGATTGCAGATAGTTATAGCCATCTTTACCTTTTTCCAGACCATTATCCTTACCGAATTCCTGAATGCCCTTCCATGCGGATTGGTTGAACGACTCGTCATCCACGCCGCCAGTATCAGTTACCATCGCAACCGTGAAGTTATCTTTGTTTTTCCCGTTTGAAGATTCTTTATCATCATTCTCTGAATTACCACATGCCCCTAGTAGC
Organism: Peribacillus simplex; assembly: GCF_900156045.1. GTDB lineage: Bacteria > Bacillota > Bacilli > Bacillales > DSM-1321 > Peribacillus > Peribacillus simplex_D. The sequence continues at coordinate 42,851 of NZ_FTMX01000002.1, forward strand.
GTACCGGCTGCAAGAACAAGTGAAAGAGCTAATCCTAATTTGCGCTTTTTCAATTTTTATCCCCCTAATTTACATAGTTTTTTGAGCAGGAATGTTCTGAAAAGTCATTTATGTTTGCGTTTTCACTTCTCGTTAATTTTTTTTGCATACGTTTGATTTGACTTTTACGGAATCCAAAACAAACGCTTGCATTCACACGTATGCAGAGCAAGGCCTACACACGTTTACGAAGAACATGAAAGCTGAACATATTGGCTTTAAAGTAGTTAACAGAATACAGGATAGGCTGGTCCCAATCATCCAGATGCATCTGCTTTAGAACGAGCAGTGCGGCTTCTGGAGAGCATTCAAGGATAGGAGAAACTTTCTCATGATATCCAATAGGCTCAATTTCCGCTACGGCATGCGTAATTTTCCGATGCGCATCTCTTTCCAAAATATCAAAAAGAGACTCATCATTACGGTCAAAATTTTCTGATAGTATAGATTCAGGAATTTTGTCAATACAGTAGACAACTGGCTCCCCATTCGCTGTCCTTACTCGCTCGATGATGACGATGCGTTCATCTGTTGAACAAGAAAACCTGCGAATATCCTCTTCTGTAGGTTCTAGGGCCGTCGAGCTTAAGAAAATCGTACCCGGTTTCATTCCTGCCTCTTCAATCATGTTCGTGACACTTTTTAATTGCTCGATACCTGAAGTGAACCGAGGTTTCGGATTGACGAAAGTCCCAACTCCATGGCGGCGAATGATGATGTTTTCTTCTTCTAAAATTCGCAGCGCTTCTCGAAGTGTCGCCCTACTCACTCCCAATTTTTTTGCAAGATCGAATTCTGAAGGGAATTTTTCATTTTCCTGATAGACCCCTGCTTCAATATCCTGCTTCAGGTAATCAATGACCTGCAAATATAAATGTCGACTATCTGATTTTATTGACATACAGTTTCCCCCAGCTAATTTCTTAAGACATCAGACCTCTGATGTTGAATCATTCCTACTAATCGAAAATAATATAACATTTTTTTTGACATAAATAAATAGTGTTTTACTATTTACTTTAAAAGAATTTAGGAAAAATTACCCTTCCCTGTGTCTTTCAATCTAGATACAGCTGCGGAATTTGTACGATTATTCTCCTAAATCAGATAAATTCATTTGAAAATGCAAAATGAATGCAGCTCTGTTCAAGATGATGTTTTCCTGTATAATAGGATTTATCTTCTTTGAAGGGATGTACACAAGATGTTAAAGATTACAGAATACACTATTGAAAAATTGAATGATCCATTTGGTATTTTGTCCGGGGAACGTTACGAGTTGTTCTTGGATATCGAAGTGCCTGAAGAGGATGAGCTCTTTTCAGAAAATGGTTTATATATCCGGGTGCTTTTTGCCGTGGAAGAACAAAAAGGCAAATTGATTAAATATGATATTTTTGAAAAAGGGAACGAAGGCGCACTCGAATTCGATTTAGAAGAAGATGAAGAAGCGATGATTACCGACTTCTGCCTTAAACATTTAGACGAAGCGATGAATAATTAAAAAACCGGGCTGCTGCCCGGTTTTTTTCAACTATGATGAATGAGCTTCATCCTGTTCATCTTTAGTAACCAATACATTTCGTGGTTTACTGCCTTCATATGGACCGACAATTCCCCTCGCTTCCATTTCATCAATCAATCTTGCTGCCCGGGTATAGCCAATCCTGAAACGGCGCTGCAGCATGGAAACAGATGCAGTCTGCATTTCTACGATCAAGGACACCGCATCCCCGTATAAATTATCTTCGACTTCACCATTTGAAGTTTCTGCAATTTCATCCGGTATCATCTCTTCGTTATATTGTGCTTTTTGCTGTGAAATGACATATGTGACAACTTCCTCGACTTCATTGTCGGATAAAAAGGCCCCTTGAACGCGAACCGGTTTTGAAGCTCCTGCAGGCAGGAAGAGCATGTCACCCCGTCCTAACAGTTTTTCGGCTCCGCCCATGTCGAGGATCGTTCTCGAATCGGTCATTGATGAGACACTAAAAGCAATCCGAGATGGGATGTTCGCTTTAATGACCCCTGTAATTACATCTACGGATGGCCGCTGAGTGGCAATAATCAAGTGGATGCCCGCGGCACGTGCCATTTGTGCAAGCCGTGTGATGGCATCCTCTACATCATTTGAGGCGACCATCATCAAATCTGCCAGCTCATCGACAATGACTACGATATAAGGCAAGAGCGGTTGTTTGGCATCTTCTTCAATGTTATACCGGTTAATATAATCATTGTAGCCTTCAATATTACGGGTACCGGAATGAGAAAATAGCTCGTAGCGCCTTTCCATTTCACTGACCACTTTTTGCAAAGCCTGTGCAGCTTTCTTTGGATTGGTCACTACAGGTGCGAGTAAGTGGGGAATCCCATTATAGACATTCAACTCCACCATTTTTGGATCGATCATCATCATTTTCACTTCATGCGGTTTTGCCCGCATCAGAATACTCGTGATAATCCCGTTAATACAAACGGATTTCCCGCTGCCGGTAGCACCAGCCACTAGTAAATGCGGCATTTTATTAAGCTCCGCCTTAACCGCTTCACCAGAAATATTCCGCCCTAAGCCTATTTGCAGTTTTGCGTCAGGCTTGTCAACTTCTTTGGCCTCTAATACTTCCCTTAATGACACCATTGCCACTTCGGAGTTAGGCACTTCTATTCCGATAGCCGATTTTCCGGGAATCGGCGCTTCGATCCTAATATCCTTTGCGGCAAGTGCAAGGGCCAAGTCATCGGATAGGCTGACAATTTTACTTACCTTCACCCCTACATCCGGATGGACCTCATATTTGGTTACGGCTGGGCCTAAATGAACTTGAGTGACCCTCGCTTTCACTCCAAAGCTATGAAAGGTGCGCTCAAGCTTTGCCGCATTTTCATGGATCAATTGGTACTCTCCGCTTTGGTCCGTTTTTTTGGGCTGCAGTAACAAGGAAAGAGGCGGTAAAAGGTATTCTTTATTCTCCACTTCCGTAAAATTCATTGGCGGAACGGCATCATCCTGTTCCTCTGCACTTTCAGCTGCAGGTTCCGTAACTACGGGAATTATTTCGTTTTCGTCGCTATATGCTTTATCAGCAAAGCTGGAAATGATTCGTTCGGTCGCCATTTGCTGTGTTTCCTCTTCTTGATGAAGGGGCTGATCCATTTCCTCCACACGATCTTTTTCCCGTTTCTTCTTTTTCACGGGATTCTTTTTCTTTTCTTTTTTGTCGTCATTCCACGTTTTCATATCATCTCTGAATGCGGACCATTGCTGTTTGAAAAAGCCGCCAAGACCCCTGAAAAACTTCCCGAGGGTTTCACCTAACGTTTTCCCGGTCAATAGGACGGCACCTACAATGATAAAAAGGAATGAAACGATTTTCGATCCAGCTTCGTCGAATAAAAAGTATGAGGCTGCAAATAATATCGCTCCAATCATACCGCCCCCAAGGTCCTTTGTGCTGGCCTTGCCGGTCACTTCCATCCAGAATAGTTCCCAAGTATTCGAAATGACGCTTGGCTTCGTAAACGGTCCTCCATCTGCTAGCATGTTAAACAGTGTCACATGACTTAACAGGAGCATGCTCGCGACAAGAAAGTACATCCCGACGAATTGCCGTTTTAGCAGGTAAGGGACCTCCCTCTTTATCATCAAATAGAAGCCAGCTGCAATTGCTCCCAACAAAAGCAGGATATACCATTCCCCCATGAAGAAGCGGATTAAAAAGACCGTCCCGTTTCCCACTGCTCCAAGCTTGGCAATGGCAATGATGGCCAAACCAATTAAAGTGAGGCCGATCAATTCATATTTAAGCGTTAGTTTTAACTTCTCTGTACTATTCTTTTTTCTGCGTTTCTTCTTTGCCATAATATCACCTGATTCTTCATGAAACTATTCTAACTTTCCTATTCAACATCACTACATGTTTTCCCTTCTCGAAACAAACGTTCGCTCACTGATTATATCAAATATATATGGACATGTCCTTGTTATATATACCATTTATTATTTAGACGAACATTTTGCCCATATAATGAATAAAGCAGCCAAGCGGCTGCTGATTTTCATTCCAGTATATCATAATTTACCTCAGTTAGTCGTTTTTACTAAATGATTCATCTGTTCGAACACATTTATGACAGCCCCCGGCTGAATGTGTACATTCATATAATCTTCAGGATTTGTGCTTACAATCCGATCGATGCGAAACGTGCGGCCACCGTCATGTTCAACCATTACATGTACACCATTATAGATCATTTCAATTAAATTTGCCGTCTTCTCATGGTGATGAGGGAAAATTATTTCTTCAGGAACGATCGTATAAAGCGTCATTGCAGAAGCCCCTCCTCTTCCCCGGCAATTTTTGGCCTTCTTTCTTCCATGAAGCTATTTAGTTTTCTCATGGCCTGGCCTACTCCTCCTACATCATCGATCATACCGATTTCAACTGCCTCGGCTCCGATTACATTCGTGCCGATATCACGAGTTAAATTTCCTTTAGCAAACATCAAGTCCTTAAAACTTTCTTCCGAAACGTTGGAGTGCCGTGTAACAAATTTAATGACTCTTTCCTGCATTTTATCCAAGTATTCAAAGGTTTGAGGCACGCCGATGACTAGCCCTGTCAAACGAATGGGATGAATCGTCATCGTTGCTGTTTCTGCTATATAGCTATGGTCACACGAAACCGCAATCGGCACACCGATCGAGTGACCTCCCCCTAGTACAATCGAGACGGATGGCTTTGAAAGGGAAGCCAGCATTTCTGCGATGGCCAGTCCCGCTTCGACATCTCCTCCGACTGTATTTAAAATGACAAGCAGCCCCTCTATATTGGGATTTTGTTCAATTGCCACAATTTGCGGAATAACATGTTCATATTTGGTCGTTTTATTTTGAGGAGGCAGCTGCATATGTCCTTCAATTTGTCCAATGATCGTCAAACAATGGATTTTTGAGTCCTGAGATAGTTGCGGAACATTAGTAGCCCCCAGCTGCTGGATCTTTTCGATTAAAGTTGAATTCTTACCTTCCTGCTTGCCTTCATTTTCATTTGGTAATGGTGCATTATCCACTATGCCAACCCCTTTCTCTTAAGCCTATAGCTTTATTATGTCTCGAGTCTCGGACTTCATTCTTCAAGATATAAGAGGTTCGACACAGAAAAAAGAACCCCTGACTGTTTAAACCAGGGGTTCCTTACTTAATATTCCATGATTATTGGTAAAATCATTGGGCGGCGTTTCGTTTTTTCATAGAAGAATTGGTTTAACGCATCACGCATTTCCTGCTTCAGCGTGGACCAATCAAAAGGTTGGCGCGACCCATTTTTCTTTACGATTTCACTTACTATTTCAGTTGCTTCCCCAATCATTTTTTCTGATTCGCGGACATATACGAAGCCCCGTGAAATGATTTCAGGTCCTGCTGCAATGCTTTTATCCTGACGGTTCAACGTGACCACCACAATCAAAATGCCATCCTGGGATAACAAGCGCCGATCACGAAGAACGATATTGCCCACATCTCCAACACCGCTGCCATCTATCAAGATATTCCCTGCAGAGACTTTGCCGGAAAGACCCATTTTATTGCCCTTTAGTTCGATGACATCACCTTTTTCGGCAATTATGATGTTTTCACGTTTAATTCCCGCAGCAACCCCAACTTTTTGATGGGCATATAAATGGCGGTATTCCCCATGTACAGGGATCAAGAATTTAGGATTCATCAAATTGATCATCATTTTAAGTTCTTCCTGGCTGCCATGCCCTGTTACGTGCACTTTATATTTATTTGCAGATACCACTTCAGCACCTACCCTGTAAAGCAAATCGACGGTTTTGGATAGAATAAGTTCGCCGCCCTGTAGGGGTGAGGCACTGATCAAAACTGTGTCTCCCTTTTTGATCGTTACCTGCTTGTGGGTCTGTTTTGCCATTTTTTGAAGTGCCGCAATGGGCTCCCCCTGATGACCTGTCGATAACACGACGATTTCACGGTCGTCATACTGGCTAATTTCATTAATCGGGATTATCAGCTCTTCTTCGACCTTTAAGTAGCCAAGGTTCAAGGCTGTTTCATAAACGCGCTGCAGGCTTTTTCCTACAACTGCCACTCTTCTGCGACTTGCTGCCGCTGCATTGAAAACATGTTGAATCCGGTTGATATTCGAAGCGAAGCACGCTACGATGATCCTTCCGGAGGCTGCGTGAAAAACCTCTCTAATATCTTTGGCCACAACTGCTTCTGATGTCGTATAACCTGGCCTCTCGGCACCGGTACTATCCGAAAGCAAGCATAGGACACCTTCTTCACCGATACCAGCCATTTTACCGATTTCAGGTTTATATAGATCTGTTGCTGCTTGATCGAATTTAAAATCCCCAGTATAAACGATTGCACCTTCACGAGTGTGGATCACGACTCCGACGGAATCGGGAATACTATGGTTTGTCCGAAAAAAAGACACGGCCGCTTGAGGGAAACTTAAAAGGGAATCCGAATCGATTTCAGTGAATGTTGCCCTGCCGTTAAAGCCATCTTCCTTTAATTTCGTTTTGATTAAAGCTAGTGTAAGCTTTGTTCCATAAACAGGTGCTGGTAAATATTTCAAGACATAAGCAAGCGCTCCCATATGGTCTTCATGACCATGGGTAATGAATATCCCCTGCACCCGTTCCTTATTATCCATCAAATAAGAAATATCAGGGATAACCGCATCGATTCCGAGCATTTCGTCTTCTGGCAGCATTAACCCTGCATCAAGAAGGTAGATGTCCTCGTTCACCTCAACGACGTACATATTTTTACCAAGTTCCCCTTGTCCTCCAAGAGAAATGACTTTTATTCCATTATTTTTATCTTTACCCAATCGAATATCCTCCTTAAAAATTCCCGTTCATAATTTCCCAATGAATTCATTATAACCGATGTTCAAAAAACATGACAACACTTACCATTTTCAGAGGGACTTTTTCATTTAATTTAATAAAACAACCCTTTATGTAAGAAACATTCGGTACTTTTATCCTATTTCGGTTGATAATTAAAAAATTCAATATTTTCATCCCGAAATCGGAAAGGATAACCCATTCATATACATCATTATGTAAAAACAAGCCAATCTTCAACGATCAGCTTGTTCCGTGTCTTTTTATTTATTTAATACCTTGGTTAATGCAAGGCGCTCCTGTTCAGTCAATGGCACGATTGGAAGTCTTACCGAGCCAACGTCAATTCCATTTAACTGAAGCGCTGTTTTGACAGGTGCAGGGCTTGGCGCTGCAAATAAACCTTTTATAAGCGGTAACAGTTCCTGATGCAGCCTGGCTGCCTCTTTCAAATTCCCACTGATGAAGGCCTCAACTATTTTCTGCAGCTCATTACCAGCAATATGTGAAGCAACCGAAACTACACCCACACCACCAATCGCCAATACTGGGAGTGTTAAAGCGTCGTCCCCACTATATAACGCAAAATCTTCATCCGTGCCAGCTATGATTTGGGTCATAGCGTTTAAATCCCCGCTCGCTTCCTTAACGGCTACAATATTAGGAATTTTTGAAAGGCGGATGATCGTTTCCGGTTCAATGTTAATCGAAGCGCGCCCAGGGATATTATATATCATAACAGGAAGAGTCGTACTAGCGGCAATAGCCTTAAAATGCTGGTACAGACCTTCTTGATTCGTTTTACTATAATACGGGGCCACCAGCATTATCGCATCGGCGCCATTTTGTTCCGCTTTTTTTGTCAACTCGATGGAAGCATACGTATTGTTGCTTCCTGTACCCATGATGATGGGCACACGCTTTTCTACAACCTTAGAAACATGACGCAATAACGCAATTTTCTCCTCCGAAGATAAAGTTGGAGATTCCCCTGTCGTTCCCGAAATTACAAGCGAATCGGTTCCATTCGTTAATAAATAATTAACCAATGAAGTCGTTTTTTGAAAATCGACATTTCCCTTGCCATCGAAAGGGGTGACCATTGCGGTTGATACTCTACCAAATATCATCATCTAACACCTCTTTAATTTTTAAAACCTTTATTCATTAAAAAACCCTGATCATTGGACTTCCATTTCATGCAATTGAAATGCATAGTGCAGGGAATTAACAGCTTCTATTAAATCTTCCTCTTTTACGAGTACCCATATTGTCGTATGGCTATCCGCTGACTGGAGAATGGCAATTTCCTTTTCGGAAAGCGCTGTGACAATCTTCGCTGCAACGCCTGGCACTCCATTTATACCTGCACCGACTACTGAAACCTTGGCACAATTTCTTTCAATGACCGGTTCATGACCAAGCTCGGCCAAAATCGAGAGGGCAAGTTCTGTCATCTCTTCCGAAACGGTATACACTACGCCGCTTGGATATATATTTATAAAGTCCACTGAAATAGAGGCATTGGCCATTGCTTTGAAAACCTCTGCCTGCAGATTATATTGATCTTTTTTCGCACGGACCTTGATTTGAGTGATCTTTGGTACATGGGCAATCCCGGTCACGAGCCTTTCACGTATGTCACTGCCCTGGCTTCCCTTGTTCATGCTTGTAACAAGGGTCCCCAAACCTTCGCTGTATGTTGACCTTATCCGAATCGGGACTTTCGCCTGCATCGCAATTTCAACAGCTCTCGGATGAATGACCTTCGCCCCTTGATATGCCATATTGCAAACTTCCGTATATGAAACGATTGATAATGGACGAGCTTGATCGGCAATACGTGGATCTGCCGTCATGATTCCTTCCACATCCGTAAAAATATCGACCCGTTCAGCTTGCAATGCCGCACCTAATGCAGCGGCTGAAGTATCACTTCCCCCACGGCCGATGGTCGTGATGTCCCCGTTTTTAGCCGCTCCCTGGAAACCTGCTACAACGACTACATCCTTCACTTCAAGTTCTTTCATGAGACGGTCGCATTTCATTTCGATAATTTTCGCACTTGAATAGTCGGTATTCGTCAAGAATCCCGCTTGGGCTCCAGTATAAGCGACCGCATCAATACCATGTTCCAGGAGCATGTTCGTAAATACGACTGATGATATCGTTTCTCCAACTGACATAAGTAAATCCTGTTCCCGTTTTGAAAGGCTGGCTTTCGCTCCATTTACAAGGGAAAGTAAAGTATCCGTTGCATAAGGATCGCCTTTTCTTCCCATTGCTGAAACCACAACCACCACTTTATAGCCTTCTTTAATCGCATTTTCTATATGCCCCTTGGCAAATGAACGGCTTTCCTCATCGCGAACGGATGTCCCACCGTACTTCTGGACGATAATTTTCATAATAAGCACCCCAAATATAAGCCAGCCTCCCAATCAGGGAAGCTGACAAAAACTCTCTATCCTATTGGAATTTAATTTTTTATCTAGTTCATTAAAAATAAGTTATTACTTAACGGTAACCAAACCTAATTTTAAAAGGCTCTCAGCAATTTGAACGGAATTCCAAGCTGCTCCTTTTAATAGATTATCGGAAACAACCCATAAATGGAAGCCTTTATCTTCATCCAAATCTTTGCGAATCCGACCGACGAATACATCATTCTTGCCGACGGATGAAGCAGGCGTAGGGTAAACTTGTTGTTCCGGTTCATCTTCTAACACAATTCCAGGTGCCGTTTTCATTAAATCTTTGATTTGAGAAGCCGCAATGCCTTCGTTTTCAACTTCAATGTATACAGATTCCGAATGACCTGTTACGACAGGAAGCCTCACGCAAGTTGCAGCCACTGGAAGGTCTTGCATGTGCATGATTTTCTTTGTTTCATTAATCATTTTCATCTCTTCGAATGTGTACCCGTTATCTTGAAATTTATCGATTTGGGGAATGACGTTAAATGCGATTTGATAATGCTTTTCGTCCCCTTTTACCGGTAAAATCTTCGGATCTATTTCTTTATCATCAAGCAAGTCGCGAGCCTGTTCCTTTAATTCATTTATCGCTGCTGCACCTGCACCGGAGACAGCCTGATACGTGGAAACAACAATTTTTGATAAGCCGTATGACTTACGGATAGGTTCTAATGCCACAACCATTTGGATAGTTGAACAATTCGGGTTTGCAATGATCCCATTATGCTGTTTCAAGTCTTCCTCATTTACTTCAGGAACGACTAGCGGCACATTTTCATCCATGCGGAATGCACTTGTATTATCCACCACTATCGCACCGCGTTTCACTGCTTCTGGAGCCAATTCCTTAGACACGCTTCCTCCAGCACTGAATAAAGCGATATCGATGCCTTCAAAGCTTTCAGGTTTTGCTTCCTGCACTTCGATTTCTTCGCCCTTAAACGTAAGTTTGATTCCAGCGGAACGAGCCGATGATAAGAAGATGATATTCTTAATCGGTAAGTCCCTTTGTTCGAGTGTTGAAATCATTTGTTGTCCTACCGCTCCAGTTGCTCCCACAACTGCAATACGCAATCCCTGTGTCTCAGTCATTTATCCATACTCCTTTTCTATCTCTTAAATTAGTTATTTATTGGATTTACTGCTTCTTGTTCAGAATATCATTTATTTTATCACATTAACATTCCAAAGGGTCGCACTTTAACAAAATATTCTGGTAGTGGAGTGGTTTTTCATAACTTCAACCTACAAATTTATGCATATATGTCAGTCGTTAGAAGGAGGGATGAAGGCAGAAATACTAGTTCAGGCTAAATCATCCTTGAATCTTTCGACGATGACAGGTTGAATCTGTTCCCTTTCCAGTGCAGCTATGATCGTATCCCTTATCATGCTCATCCTTGCAACCATGGAACTTGGTTTGCCTGTGGGATTATCTTGGCCATATGGAACGAAATAAATATCTTTTGCAGCCATCAGCCTCATTAGATTGACACCATTTAACCCAAGTGCATCATTCGTTGATATTGCGACCACGACTGGACGGTGATTTCTCATCGTCGCTTTTGCAGCCATAAGTACTGGCGAATCGGTAAGAGCATTTGCCATCTTACTCATTGAGTTACCCGTTAAAGGAGCGATCACCATGCAATCAAGTGGCAATTTAGGTCCTAATGGCTCTGCTTTGACGATTGTATCAACGACATGATTCCCCGTCAATTTTTCTATTCTTTCGACCCAATCCTCGCCCTTTCCAAAACGGGTCTCCGTGTTTTGAACTGTCGATGTTACGATTGGAATGACTTCCGCCCCTTCATCTACAAGTTTTTCTATTTCCGGGAATACTTCATCATATGTGCAATGAGATCCTGTTAATCCGAAACCAATCCGTTTACCTTTGAGACTCATATCATTTTCCCCTTCCTTTTCGTGAACTCGCCTTGTATCAATAGTCCCAGTGCATTCGCTAATATCTGACCAGCTGTTTTCGGGGCAACTATACCCGGCAGGCTCGGTGCCAACAGCGCCTTAATTCCCCTTTTTTCAGCGTAACGAAAATCCGTCCCCCCCGGTTTTGAAGCAAGGTCGATGATTAATGTATGAACGGGCATTTTAGCTATAACTTGTGCGGTAATTATCGGAAAAGGAATCGTATTGATACATATATCAACATTTTTCATTTCAGCAGCAAGATCATTTAAATGAAAAGGGTCTAATGCCATTTCACTGATTCTCGCAATATCTTCGCTTTTTCTTGCTCCCACCTTCACTTTTGCACCCAGTGCATGGAATGACCGGGCTACACTCATACCGACCCTTCCCAGTCCGAGAACTGCTACATTCGATCCATGGATCGTAAAATCCGTATGTTGGATGGCCATCATGATCGCACCCTCCACAGTGGGAATCGAATTATAAATAGCCACATCATCACGTTCGAACAATAGTACGAGTTTGCGATCCACTTTCTTGAATATCTCATCTAGGTAATCGTTACTGATTCCTGCATAAAATGTGCAATGCGCCGGGGTCTTTTTTATCATTTCTTCAGTTAAGACAACCTCTTCACTGGAAAAAATCGTTTCTACTTTCCCATCTGAATCCGTGCCCCGGACAGGTAAAATAACTGAATCTAATTCCTTGAAATTTATATCCTCCATTTTTTCCTTAACCGCTCCGGTAAAAGCATGGTCGAGCTGTTCAAAACCTACCAATAATAGCTTTGCATCAAGCTCCGTCAGTTTACGGACAACTTCAAGCTGACGCGCATCTCCACCAATTACAGCGATTTGCATGCCTGTGAGCATTAAAACCGTCACCTTCTTTATATAAAAGATCCTAAACATTCCTTGCCCCGTGATACAATCCCTTCAGGAAGCAATTCGGTTTTTGCTACATTCTCTAGTTACCCTGCCATCTTATGTTTTTAGTTAAAAAACGGTGATAAGAAATCAAAAAACGCCTTAGCTATTGCCAGCTAAGGCGTTTTCGGGATTGCATTTCGAGAAATTCCACGGAGTGGGCGCGAACGTCATTATCCGTCCATTTGCTCTCCGTCTTTAAGTGAAAGTCCTTCTTGAAAATCAATGATGACCATATCCGCACCGATTTTTTTTATGTGATCCCATGGCACTCTTATTTCACTGCCATTCCTTAAAAGGCCGAACCATTTGACAGATGGGATGATCAACGAGGTAATTTGTCCAGTTTCATCTATTTCCAAATCCGTCTGACCAAGGATTCCTAATCTTTCCGCCCTATTCACATCGACTATTTCCTTACCGCTCAGTTCGCTTAACCTCAAAATTGGTTCCCCCTTTTTCGCCTTCTATTCAATCTATATCCGAAAAAGGTAAACTTAGAAGGCATTTATCCAAATATTGTCCAAAACACTGGACCCTCCCACATTCAAAGAAAAAAAGCCTGACCTCCCTTTAATAAAAGGAAGGTTCAGGCTTAGTCGTTATTATTTGTCCCAGTTTTCCAGCGGGCTCACTAATGACAAGGAATGCTCCGTAAAGATCTGATTTGCCAATTCATTGACGGTATCCTCTGTTACTTCGTCAATCTTGATGATGATATCATCAAGGGAACGGTGCTCACCCAACATTAGCTCATTTTTTCCGTTCCGGCTCATGCGGCTATTCGTGCTTTCAAGGCTGAGCATCAAACTTCCTTTAAGCTGCTCTTTACTATTCCTTAATTCCTTTTCCGTAATGCCATCCCTTTTTAAAGTATCCAATGTTTCCTGAATGGTTTCATAAAGGCTGTCAAGCTGGTTTGTGCCTGTCCCCCCATATACTGTCACCATACCGCTATCTTGATAGCTGGAATGATAGGAGTAAACGGAATAGGCAAGGCCGCGTTGCTCCCTGACGTCCTGGAATAGGCGGCTACTCATGCTCCCTCCAAGAATATTATTTAAGGTGATCAGGCTGTATGTTTTATCATTGCCGATTTCCAAGCCTTTATAACCAAGGCATAAGTGGGCTTGTTCGGTATCTTTCTTACGGGTGATCCTATTTTCATGGAAGGAAGGTTTGACCAATTCAAGACGGTCTGCCCCTCCTTGATATGAGCCAAAATAGTTTTCGACTTCCTGGATCAATTTTTCATCCACATTCCCAGCAATGGACACTACTACTTTATCGGGTGTATACATGTCATGGACGTATTTTTTTAATGTATCACTATTGAAGGTTTCAAGCGTATTTTCCGTCCCAAGTATAGGATAGCCAAGGGGGTGGTTTTCATAAACCGCCTTGCTTAAGAGGTCATGGACAATGTCATCGGGTGTATCTTCGTACATTTTGATTTCTTCGTAGACGACATTTTTTTCTTTTTTCAATTCTTCCCCATCAAATGTTGAGTTGAAGAACATATCAGCAAGGATTTCAAGCGCATAGCTTGCATGGTTATCCATCACTTTGGCATAGTAGCATGTATATTCCTTTGAAGTGAATGCATTCACCTGTCCACCAATACTATCGAACGACTCGGCAATTTCCCGCGCATTTCTCGTAGTTGTCCCTTTGAAGAACATATGCTCCAGGAAATGTGAAACCCCATTCAATTCTGGTGTTTCATTTCTTGAACCTGTCTTAATCCATACTCCAATTGCTGCTGAGCGTACAGTTGGAATATTCTCCAATACAATTCTAACTCCATTTTGACACGTGTATTTCTTAATCAACTAACATTCCTCCCAATCATTCTATGCTGCTATCGTTACCAATGTTTTATGGATTCGATCGCTCTTCATCTACTGCTTCCGAAACGGTAACAACATCTAAATCTTTCTTTTTTATTTCAATTATTAACGTCTCCAATGATTTTGCGGTAGATTCCGTCGGATGCATCAATATAAATGCTCCAGGGTGTATCTTAGAAAGCACTCTTTGTTGAAGGACTTCAGGGCTTGGCTTTTGCCAGTCGATCGTATCCACACTCCACATGGCGGTCTCCATACCGAAAGAATCCGCGATTTTCACCGTTTCATCCCGGTAGCTTCCACTTGGTGGTGCGAACCATTTCATTTTCAAACCTGTAACCGCTTCAATGACTTCATTCGTTTTTCGAATCTCCTCACGTGTAGCTTGTGCGGATATGTTTTTCATATCGGGATGTGAATAAGAATGATTTCCAATTTCATGCCCGCCGCCCTTAATCATCTTGGCCAAATCAGGATTTTTCTTGGTCCAATTCCCTTCAAGGAAAAAAGTGGCCTTGACATTATTCTTTTTTAACACGGCAAGCATATCTTGTAAGTATTCATTCCCCCAGGCCACATTGATTAAAAATGAAACCACTGGCTTTTCGGGGTGGGCCCGGTAAATCGGGGCCGGATCCAGATCCTCCATATGAATCTTTGCAGGGACCTGCTGAAATACCAGCTTATCCTTATCGAACACGCCCTCCTTCTTCATGGCTTTATACGATTCATCAATATTTACCTTCAGGCCGTTATATGCAGGAACGGTTTTCCAAACAGAATCTATTCGTGCATCCTGTGGTGCAATCTCATATTTTTTTGTTGATTCTTTTATTTGTAAAAGAAGCTCGTCTTCTTGCTTCATTGAAGCAACTGAATCATTGGTTAATTGGGTCAAATAAACTTGTGTATATGGATTTTGCACTAATAACCATGATATACCTGCAATGGCACTTATCGCAACTATCTGCTTCCATTTATTATTCATTTTTTACGCCCCCTTCATACCAAAATGTATGAAGAAAACGGACAAGGTAGAACATGACATGCTTATAACGCCATTCGCATAATGGATATTCCAATACTTTCAAACAAAAAAAGCATGCAGATTCACAAGGAATCGCATGCCGGATTTTCATTTTCCATTACGATTGAGAAGGGTTGGCTGCCTCTTTTTGCTCTTTCAAGACCGCTTTACGGGAAAGGTTCACCCTTCCTTGCTTATCGATCTCAGTAACTTTGACCAATAATTCATCGCCAAGTGAAACGACATCTTCCACTTTTCCGACTCTTTCTTCAGCCAGTTCAGAAATATGTACCAAACCGTCTTTACCATTGAAGATTTCAACGAAGGCACCGAACTTTTCGATACGTTTAACTTTACCTAAGTATAGTTCGCCCACTACGACTTCACGTACGATATCCTCAATGATTTTCTTCGCTTTTTGAATCATTGGTTCATCAGTAGAAGAAATGAATACCGTTCCATCCTGTTCGATGTCGATTTTCACACCAGTTTCTTCAATGATTTTGTTGATATGTTTTCCGCTCGGTCCAATTACATCACGGATCTTATCCGGATTTATGGACATTGTAACGATTTTTGGAGCATATTTGGATAACTGCTCACGCGGTTGATTGATTGTTGACATCATTGATTCCAAAATATGCATCCGGCCATGTTTGGCTTGTAGTAAAGCTTCTTCAAGAATCTCTCTTGAAAGACCCTCAATCTTAATATCCATTTGTAGGGCAGTAACACCTTTTGAAGTCCCTGCGACTTTAAAGTCCATGTCTCCCAGATGATCTTCCATACCTTGAATATCCGTTAAGATTGTATAGTGCTCACCTGTTTTGACAAGACCCATAGCAATACCGGCAACTGGAGCTTTCAATGGAACACCGGCATCCATCATTGCCAAAGTGCTTGCACAGATACTTGCTTGTGAAGTTGAACCGTTTGATTCAAGGACTTCAGAAACAAGTCTGATTGTATACGGGAAGTCTTTATCGTTTGGAATGACAGGCTCCAATGCTCTTTCACCAAGTGCACCATGACCGATTTCACGGCGTCCTGCCCCACGGATAGGGCCAGTTTCACCAACACTGAAATGCGGGAAATTATAGTGGTGCATAAAACGTTTTGACTCTTCGGTTCCAAGTCCGTCCAGAATCTGCACATCACCGAGAGCACCTAATGTACAGATGGATAGCGCTTGAGTTTGTCCGCGCGTGAACAATCCGGAACCATGTGTACGGGGCAGAATGGTAACTTCCGATGATAATGGTCTGATTTCGTCAGGATTACGGCCATCCGGACGCACTTTTTCTTCCGTGATTAAACGGCGGACTTCGGATTTGACCAATTTATTCAGGATTTCCTTGATTTGCTTTAATTTTTCTTCATCAGTTTCTTCTTCATAATGAACCAACACACGATCTTTTACTGCTTTGATCGCGTCTTCACGAGCATGTTTTTCCTGAACTTGTACAGCTTTGTTCAAGTCTGCTTCACATAGGCCTTTCACTTCTGCTTCCAGTTCAGCATTCACTTGATATAAAGTGACCTGCATTTTTTCCTTGCCGATTTCAGCAACGATTTTCTCTTGGAATGCAATGATCTTCTTGATTTCATCATGTCCAAACATGATTGCTTCAAGCATGGTTTCCTCTGGTACTTCATTTGCTCCGGCTTCAACCATGTTGATAGCATCTTTAGTGCCGGCAACCGTCAGATTGATGTCACTTTTGGCCAGTTGGTCAACAGTAGGGTTAATAATGAATTCATTATTGATTCTCCCCACCACAACTCCAGCAATTGGACCTTCGAACGGAATATCGGAAACTGAAAGTGCAAGGGAAGAACCTAGCATAGCTGCCATTTCCGTAGAGCAATCTTGATCGACACTCATGACCATGCTGATGATCTGAACATCGTTCCTGAAACCATCGGCGAAAAGCGGACGGATTGGACGATCGATTAAACGGCTTGCAAGAATTGCCCTTTCACTTGGTCGTCCTTCACGTTTGATGAAGCCTCCCGGAATTTTACCGACTGCATAAAGTCTTTCTTCATAGTTTACTGTCAAAGGGAAGAAGTCGACATTTCTAGGTTCCTTTGACGCTGTCGCAGTACTTAATACAGCAGTTTCTCCATAACGGACTAAAACTGCCCCGTTCGCTTGTTTGGCTAATTGCCCTATCTCTACCGTTACATTACGGCCGGCCCAGTCAAATGAATACGTATGTTTTTCCTGTCCCATTTATTAAACCCCTCTCTGGATCTTCACTTAGAGGCTTAGTTTACCTAAACCTGTATTGGATTAAATCATTTATATGTGAAAGTAACTGAACTCGAGTTAAAACCAAACTATTCCTATTATGCACGAAAAAAACAAGCATTAACAGTAAAATGAATAAAAATTTCATTCATTTGATTATGTATATCCTGATCATTTATAAATGGAAAAGGACCCGGCTCCTGCCGAGTCCCAAGGACGAAGGCCCAGCCTTAAGTAGAACACGTCCAAATCATTTGATTAACATCAAAAAAGCGGGAAATTTCCCGCCTTCCTGAAAAAATTATCTACGTAGACCTAATTTGTTAATTAGTGTACGGTAACGAGTAACGTCTTTGTTACGTAGGTAAGTTAAAAGATTACGACGTTTACCTACCATTTTTAGAAGACCGCGACGTGAATGGTGGTCTTTTTTGTGTGTGCGTAAGTGACCGTTCAAGTTGTTGATTTCTTCTGTTAATACTGCGATTTGAACTTCTGGAGATCCAGTGTCAGTATCGTGAGTTCTGAACTCAGCGATAAGTTCGTTTTTGCGTACTTGTGTAATTGCCATGTTATTATTCCTCCTAAAATTCTGTAAAATCACCTATTACCGAGCCAGCGTCGGAGTCTCGACTAGCCAAGCAATGGTTATTTTCATACATACAATAGAATACATGTTTTTCATTAAAATTGCAAGTCTTGTCTTTTATGCTCCAAGCTTTGCAAAATAGGCTATTGCATTTTGCTTATCCGTTTCGATCTGTGCGACCAATGCTTCAAGTCCGGAAAATTTTTGTTCACTCCGAAGTCTTGTATGCCATTCCACCGATACCTGGTTGCCATAAATATCTCCCGAGAACTCCAATACATGAACCTCTACAGTGGGATACTTAGGCTTTTCTTCGTGGAACGTAGGTTTGTACCCGACATTGCAAACACCATTATACCATTTACCGCTTATTTTGATCCTGACGGCATATACGCCTGCAGCCGGGAAGATATAATCGTCACTTACTTCAATATTAGCGGTGGGGAAACCCAACTTCCTGCCCCGCTTTTCACCGTGTACGACATGACCTTTCGTTAAATAGCGGCGGCCAGCCAAATGATAAAAGTCGGAAAAGTTGCCATTACCGAGAGTTTCCCTGATTCTCGTCGAGCTAACCTTTTCATCCTCAAGTGTCTGTTTTTCAACGACTGTCTGCGAGAACCTTCCCTGTGCATAAACAGGCAAATCTTCCATCGTTCCTTGACCATAGCGACCGTATGAATAATCAAAGCCAGCAACTACGTGACGGACATTCAGCCCGGCAATGTATTCGTCAACGAACCGTTCCGGCAGTACCGAAGCAAATTCCTTGCTGAAATGGACAATGAATAAATAATCGATCTCCATCGACTCTATGATATCCACCTTATCTTCAAGTGGAGTGATATAGCGGATATTTTCCGTTTTCCTACCCAGTACTGCAGAAGGATGCGGGTCAAATGTCATGACTGCTGACTTAAGATTCATTTCATCGGCTTTTTTCTTGGCGGTTTGAATGACAATCTGATGACCTTTATGTATACCATCAAAAAATCCAAGCGCCATTACAAGCTCGGGAAAATCATCCGAATTAAATTGATGAGGATGCTCTATTGCGATCACTTTCACCTTTCAATCTCCTCTTTCCGGCGGTAAAACGGTCTATAATTCTTGTGCCAATACTTTTACAGGTTTAATTAATCCCACTTTTGTCGGATGTATTTGATAAATGGCAATGGCCTTATCTGCTGGATCGACCATCACAAAAGGCTTCCCTTTTTCAACAACAACATCCTTTGTTTGTTCCAATACCGCACCGTTAAGTACTTTCTTTGCTACTTTATCACTAATCTGAAATTTGGGCAAATGAAATAATCCCCGCTCCAAAGGCAACAGAAATTCATCCGTTTGTCCACTTTCCATGAAATCTTCCACTTCAGCAAATGTGAAACAGTCCTCCTGCTTAAAACCTGCTGATTCAATACGTGTCAAGTCTGACATGTGGGCAGGAAAACCCAGTTCTTCACCCATCATGACTGCAAGAGTCCGAATATACGTTCCTTTGCTGCATTTGACCCGAAAACGAAAAGAAATGGTTTCCCCTTTAAATTCAGAACGATCATCGAGAAGGGTGATTTCATAGATGGACACCTCCCTTGTCGGCCTCTCCACTTCTATCCCTGCACGGGCATATTCATATAACTTCTTCCCGTTTACTTTTACCGCTGAAAACATCGGCGGCGTCTGTTCAATTTTCCCAGTCAATGTTTCCAGTACTTCAAGAATCCGTTTACGCTGAATCACTTGATCAATCTTCTTCTCTTCCACTTTTTCACCGCTAGCGTCTTCAGTTGTCGTTGAAAAACCAAGGGTCACTTCCCCTTCATACGCTTTACCGGCTTCTGTCAAATATTCGGCTATCTTAGTTGCCCTGCCAATGCAAATAGGCAATACCCCTGTTACCTCAGGATCTAAAGTACCTGTATGCCCAACCTTTTTTGTCTTTAAAATCTTTCTTAATTTAAAAACACAATCATGGGATGTCAATCCCTTGGGTTTCCATAATGGAAGAATACCGTTCACACTTTCACCTCATCATTTATAAAACACCCTAAACAACTATCATAAAGCAAAATGAATTCCAATTCCGAAAGGTGTTTTTCCTTTTTCAAAAAAAAGAGACCGACTTCAAGAAGTGCAAAGCACTTATTGAGTCGGCCTCCTTTTACTGCTTGCTTATTCCTCGTCTTTTTCAGCCGGTTTATCCTCTGAATTGATTTGGGAAATCAACGACTCGATACGATTACCATAATCGACCGATTCATCAAATTCAAAAAACAGCTCAGGGGTTTTGCGCAGGCGGATTCTCTGCCCAATTTCTGAACGCATGAATCCTTTCGCCTTAGCAAGACCTTGCAGGGTTTTCTCCCTTTGTTCCTGGTCACCCAAAACGGAAATATAAACTGTTGCCTGTTGTAAATCGCCTGTAACCGCGACATCCGTCACTGTTACAAATCCGATTCTTGGATCTTTAATTTTTCGGCCGATAATTTCACTCAGCTCTTTTTTCATTTGTTCGCCAACACGATTTGAACGAAGGCTCATAATATCACCTCGATAGCCTAAAGCCAGTCTATATCTGTTATTGTTCGCTCTAGTTCCGGAAAAGAATCTAGAAATTTAAGGGCATTCTGAAGTTCCCGTTCAGTAGCCTTCCTTGAGGATGTTACGGTTACGATAGTAATCTTTGTCCGCTGCCATAAATCCTGAAAATCGGTCTCTGCTACAGAAATATTGAACTTCTGCTTAAGCCGTGTCATGACACGCTGAAGCACGGCCCTTTTTTCTTTCAAAGAATGGGTGTCATGGATGATGCATTCACATTGGACAGAGCCAACGATCATTTACGTTCGATCTCTTCCATTACAAACGCTTCAATTACATCGCCTTCTTTAAGGTCGTTGTAATTTTTAATCGTAATACCGCACTCATAGTTCGTTGCCACTTCTTTTACATCATCTTTAAAACGTTTCAATGCATCAATTTCCCCTTCGTAAATGACGACACCTTGACGAATTAAGCGAATTCCGCTATCACGTGTAATTTTTCCTTCTGTAACGTAAGAACCGGCAATCGTACCAACTTTGGATACTTTGAAAGTCGTACGGACTTCAGCCTGACCGATGATTTTTTCTTCGAATTCAGGATCAAGCATCCCTTTCATAGCCGACTCGATCTCTTCGATCGCTTTATAGATGATGCGGTGAAGACGGACATCAACATTTTCTGATTCAGCTGCACGTTTCGCATTCACGTCAGGACGGACGTTAAATCCGATGACGATTGCATTCGAAGCTGTAGCTAAGATGATGTCAGACTCTGTAATTGCGCCGACGCCAATGTGTATGATTTTCACTTTAGCGCCTTCCACTTCTATTTTATTCAGGGAAGCGGCTACTGCTTCCGCAGAACCTTGAACATCAGCTTTTAGAATGATGTTCAATTCTTTAATTTCCCCTTCTTTCATTTGTTCGAATAATGTATCCAGGGTTACACGGGATTTCTCATTACGTTGAGAAGCAAGTTGTCTCTGTGCACGCACTTCCCCAACTTGACGGGCCGTTTTCTCATCTTCAAAGACGATGAAACGATCCCCGGCCTGTGGCACTTCGTTCAATCCTGTGATTTCAACCGGTGTTGAAGGACCTGCATCCTTAACACGGCGTCCAAGATCGTTGACCATAGCACGAACACGGCCGAATGTATTACCGATAACAATCGGATCACCGATTTTCAACGTTCCGTTTTGAACAAGCAATGTGGCAACCGATCCGCGCCCTTTATCCAAACGTGCTTCGATAACCGTTCCATTTGCTTTACGAGATGGATTCGCTTTATACTCCTCCACTTCACTGACAAGAAGAATCATTTCAAGCAAGCTATCGATACCCTCACCGTTTTTAGCTGAAATTGGTACGAAAATCGTGTCTCCGCCCCATGCTTCAGAAACTAAACCATGTTCTGTCAATTCTTGCATGACACGGTCCGGATTGGCAGCCTCTTTATCCATCTTATTGACAGCGACGATAATTGGAACTTCTGCCGCTTTGGCATGGTTGATCGCTTCAATCGTTTGAGGCATAACGCCATCATCCGCAGCGACGACAAGAATGGTGATATCGGTAACTTGTGCACCGCGGGCACGCATTGTTGTAAACGCGGCATGACCTGGTGTATCCAAGAAAGTTATTTTCTTATCGTTAACTTTAACTTGATATGCACCGATATGCTGAGTGATTCCGCCAGCTTCGCCTTCAGTAACTTTTGTATGGCGGATAGAATCAAGCAATGTCGTTTTACCATGGTCAACGTGTCCCATGATCGTCACGACAGCCGGACGTTCAATCAAATCTTCAGAAGCGTCCTCAGTGACAAGTGATTCAAGATCTGTTAGGTCGACACGAATCTCTTCTTCTGCCACTACACCGTATTCTGCACAAATCAATTCAATTGCATCTTTATCCAAAGTTTGGTTGATTGTTGCCATTACGCCAAGCATAAAGAGCTTTTTAATGATTTCAGAAGGTTCACGGTGAAGTTTTTTTCCAAGTTCCATAACCGTCAAAGACTCATAAAACGTAATTTTCTCTGGAAGTTCTCTTTCTTTACGTTTAGTAACAGGTGCCTGAGGCGCTTGTTGCCTTTGTTTATTATTTTTATTCTTGTTATTGCGACCCTTGTTGAACTGACCACCTGTTGGTTTTTTCGTACCTACAGGTTTAACTGGTGGTTTCTTCTTCAGTTTTTCTTTATTGACTGTGCTCTTTTCATCCGCTTCAGCTTCGTACTTCGCGACCGTAGCGTTAGCTTTTGGTTCAGCAGCTTGGCTTTTATCTTCGTTTTTAGGTTTGATTGAATCGTTTAATTTATTTACAGTTGAATCGTCTAATGCTGTCATATGGTTTGTTACCTCTATATTCATTTCTTTAAGTTTATTTATTACATCCTTGCTTGAAACGTTCTTTTGTTTTGCATATTCATATACACGCAATTTTGTCATACGTTCACCCCCGTAAAATTTAATCGAGCAGCGTTCGGAGTTTTTGTGCAAAACCTTCATCCAGAACTGCGACGGCAACTCTAGCATCCTTACCTATCGCATGGCCGAGCATTGACCTGCTTTCGACTCTTTTTAAAGGAACCTGATAAAATGCGCACTTATCAGATATTTTTTTTTCAGTGTTTTTTGAAGCGTCCGCGGATAAAATAACAACTTTGGCATTACCGCTTCTAATCTCTTTAACCACTAATTCTTCACCCGAAATTAGCTTGCGTGCTCGATTGGCCAAACCTAATAGAGACATCCATTGTTGTTGTTGGGTCATGTTGTTAGTTGTTCTCCTTATTCACTAATTCAAGCAATTGTTCATAAAGGGAAGAATCGATTTGGGTACTAAGGTGATTAGCCAGCACATTTTTCTTTTTGGCCAGCTCGATAACATCCCGATCAAGAGTCAAATAAGCTCCCCTTCCCGATTTTTTTCCGGTCGGATCAAGGCTGACTTCCCCTTCTTTAGATCGAACGATGCGAATGAGTTCTTTCTTCGGCTTCATTTCGCCTGTTGCCACACATTTACGCATCGGGATTTTTTTTCGGCTATTCATCTTTTTCACCTCGAATTACTCGTTATCCTCTTCGAAATCTGTTTCCTCTTCAGTAACATAACTATCTCTGCTCAAAAGGAATTCCTGTTCTTCCACAGGATAAATACCAGCTTCGCGGGCTTCCGTTTCACTCTTGATATCAATTTTCCAGCCTGTAAGCTTGGCAGCTAAACGGGCATTTTGTCCACGCTTACCAATTGCCAGGGAAAGTTGATAATCCGGAACGATTACAGTCGTCGCCTTTTCCTCTTCTTTAACAATAACTTCAAGTACTTTTGAAGGGCTTAAAGCATTCGCAACGAAAATGACCGGATTCTCCGACCATTTAACGATATCGATTTTTTCACCTTTCAATTCATTGACGATGGCCTGAACACGCTGTCCTTTTTGGCCTACACAAGAACCGACAGGATCGACTTCTTCGTTATCGGAGTGCACGGAGATTTTTGAACGGTCGCCTGCTTCGCGGGCAACTGACTTAATTTCTACTGTTCCATCAAAAATTTCAGGCACTTCGATTTCGAATAAACGTTTTAAAAGGCCAGGGTGTGAACGGGATACAAAAATTTGCGGACCCTTGGAAGTTTTTTCAACTTTAGTGATGAAAACTTTAATGCGGTCATGAGGTTTATACTGTTCATTCGGCATTTGCTCATTCACCGGGAGCAAAGCTTCGATTTTACCTAGGCTCACATAAATGAATCGGGAATCCTGGCGTTGAACGATGCCAGTCATGATATCCTCTTCACGATCGATGAATTCGGCATAAATGATGCCTCGTTCAGCTTCACGCACTCTTTGAGTGACGACCTGTTTTGCTGTTTGTGCAGCAATACGGCCGAAATCCTTAGGTGTTACTTCCATTTCGACAATATCCTCTAACTGATAGTTGGGATCAATTGCTCTTGCTTCTTCAACAGAAATTTCCAGACGTGAATCGAACACTTCGTCAACAACGTCTTTTCTGGCAAATACACGCATAGTTCCTTTACCAAGATTCAAGTCGATACGTACATTTTGTGCTTGGTTAAAGTTACGGCGATATGCCGATATAAGGGCAGATTCAATCGCGTCGATCAAAACCTCCCTGGAAATTCCTTTTTCGTTTTCTAAAATATAGAGAGCATCCAATAACTCATTGCCCATGGTGATCCCCCTTACGGATATTTAAATTAATGATTTGCTTGACTTAAGAGAAGGTAATCGCCAATCTCGCTTTGGCTACCTTTTCGAATGGTATGACGATCGTTTTCTTTCTTGTCTTGATTCTGACTTCGAGTGTCACTTCTGCACCATCGAAACTGGTTAAGATTCCTTCGAATTCTTTTTCATCTAAAATGGGCTCGTATGTTTTTATGTAAACATTTTTACCGATAGCATTAAGGAAATCCTTCTCTTTTTTCAGAGGCCTTTCAGCTCCGGGTGATGAAACTTCGAGAAAATAATTTTGTGGAATCGGATCAATCTCATCAAGCTTTTCACTGAGTTTTTCACTCACATTTCCGCAATCATCAATATCTACGCCTGTTTCTTTATCAATGTACACTCGAAGGAACCAGCTTTTACCTTCCTTCACATACTCCACTTCGACTAATTCAAGCTGCAATTCTTCAAGAATTGGTAATGCTAATTCCTCTACGACTTCCGTTACCTTTTTACTCATTTGTTTCCTCCATACGTGCGTTGTATGCGCTTGGTTTCGGATTCAAAATTAAATGGTCAATACAACACGAAAGAGTGGGTTTCCCCACTCTTGCCATTGGTTCCTCTTAGTATTTCCAATAAAAATATACCATAATCAAGATATTTATGCAAATCTGATGTCTGTTTCTTCCTTTTTGGAATCCGTTTCCTCTTTAAAATAAAGATAACTGATTTTGTTCAGGCAATGACTCCAGACAGCCTTGTTTATCAAGGTATTCAAGGATGGTCTTCGAAACCTTCCCCCGTTGTTGAAGGTCTTCTTTGGAAAGGAATTCACCATTTTCCCGCGCGTTGACGATATTGATCGCCGCATTCGTTCCAAGACCAGGTATCGAATTGAAAGGCGGTATCAAAGTATTTCCTTCAATTAAGAATTGATCTGCACTGGATTTGTACAAGTCCACTTTAGCGAATGAAAATCCGCGTTCACACATTTCCAAAGCAAGTTCAAGAACCGTCAATGTATTCTTTTCCTTTGTGGATGCATCCAATCCCTTTACCATGATTTCTTCCATTTTTGATTTGATTGCTTGCGATCCCCGTGTCATGGCGTCGATTTCAAAATCATCGGCACGTACTGTGAAATAGGCTGCATAATACAATAAAGGCAGATGCACTTTAAAATAGGCAATCCGGACAGCCATTAAGACGTAAGCTGCGGCATGGGCTTTCGGGAACATGTATTTAATCTTCTTACATGAATCGATATACCATTCCGGCACCTCATTTTTCCTCATTTCCTCTTCGAATTCCTCCGAGAGCCCTTTCCCTTTACGTACAGATTCCATGATTTTAAACGCTAGGGAAGGATCTAGACCTTGGTATATCAGATAAACCATAATATCATCCCGGCAGCCGATAACCTCACTTAGTGTACATATGCGGTTGTGGATCAGTTCCTGTGCATTGCTCAACCATACATCCGTACCGTGGGAAAGCCCTGAAATCTGAACAAGCTCGGAAAATGTCGTAGGTTTCGTATCTTCAAGCATCTGCCGGACAAAACGCGTACCAAATTCCGGGATGCCAAGCGTACCCGTTTTACACATGATCTGTTCTTCGGTAACTCCTAAAGATTCAGTACTGCTGAATATTTTCATTACTTCTGGATCATCGGTAGGAACGGTCTTTGGGTCGATGCCACTTAAATCTTGAAGCATCCGGATTACAGTCGGATCATCGTGACCAAGTATATCAAGTTTCAAAATATTATCGTGAATGGAATGGAAATCAAAGTGAGTTGTTTTCCACTCGGAATTCCTGTCATCTGCCGGGAACTGAATTGGTGTGAAATCATAGATATCCATATAATCCGGAACAACGATAATTCCGCCCGGGTGCTGTCCAGTCGTCCTTTTCACACCAGTACAACCGGCAACAAGGCGATCGGTCTCTGCTCCACGCATATGGATGTTATTATCAGAGGAATACCCTTTTACATATCCATACGCCGTTTTTTCAGCAACCGTACCAATCGTTCCGGCACGATATACATATTCTTCACCGAATAAGACCTTCGTATAGTTATGGGCCTTCGGCTGATATTCACCGGAGAAGTTCAAGTCAATATCGGGAACCTTATCCCCTTTAAATCCAAGGAAAGTTTCAAACGGGATATCATGCCCGTCTTTTGTATAAGCAATGCCACAATCTGGACAGTCTTTATCTGGCAGGTCAAACCCGGAACCTACAGAACCATCATTGAAGAATTCGGATTTCTTGCACTCCGGACATACATAATGCGGCGGAAGCGGATTCACCTCTGTAATTTCAGTCATGGTGGCAACGAAAGATGACCCAACCGATCCCCTTGAGCCAACTAGATAACCATCATTCAAGGATTTTTTAACAAGCTTGTGAGAAATTAAATAAATTACGGCAAAACCGTGGCCAATGATGCTTTTCAATTCTTTCTCAAGACGGGCTTCCACGATTTCCGGCAGGTTCTCTCCATAAATCTTCCTTGCCATGCCATAACTCATTTGACGCATCTCTTCATCTGCACCTTCAATTTTAGGTGTGTATAACTCATCCTTGATTGGCTTGATTTCTTCAATCATATCAGCGATTTTATTCGTGTTGGTTACCACGACCTCTTTGGCTTTCTCAGAACCGAGGAAGGAGAATTCCCGTAGCATTTCATCTGTTGTCCGAAAATGTACGTCAGGAAGCTTATGACGATTCAGCGGATTTGCGCCACCTTGTGAATTCACAAGGATTTTACGGTAAATTTTATCATTCGGATCCAAATAATGCACATTTCCCGTGGCTACTACTGGCTTATCCAATTTTTCACCAAGCTTGACGATATTGGAGATGATCGTTTCCAATGATTTATCATCCCGTACATATTCAAGCTCAATCAGATGCTGATACACTTCCTTCGGATGGATTTCAAGATAATCGTAGAATTCGGCAATATCGACGACTTCCTCAAAACCCTTCTGCATCATCCCTTCAAAAACTTCCCCTTTATCGCATCCCGATCCGACCAAGATTCCTTCACGATACTTTTTAAGTTGTGAGCGTGGCAGTCGGGGCACACGATAGAAATAATCGATGTGTGATATTGAAATTAATTTGAAAAGGTTTTTTAAGCCAGCCTGTGTTTGTGCAATCAGCGTACAATGGGACGGCCGGGAACGCTGATAAGCATTTCCTTTACCCATATTGTCATTAAGTTGATCATGATGGGTAATCTCCTTTTCCATTGCATCCTTTAGCATCTTCAGCATAAGGTAACCTGTAGCTTCGGCGTCATAAATGGCCCTATGATGCTGGGTCAAATCAATATCGAACTTTTTACATAATGTATTTAACCGGTGATTTTTAAACTCTGGATATAAGAAACGGGCAAGTTCCAATGTATCAAGTACAGGATTGGAAGCTTTGGGATAACCCAAGTTTTTATAGCCTATATTCAAAAACCCCATATCGAAGGCTGCGTTGTGGGCAACCAGAATCGCATCCCCCGCCCATTCCTTGAACTTTTCAAGTACTTCCGATACTTCCGGAGCATTTTCTACAAGATCATCAGTGATTCCTGTCAATTCTATCGTCGTATTGGATAGTGGGTGATGCGGATTAGCAAATGACTCGAATCGATCAATGATGTCACCGTCATGAATTTTCACTGCAGCAAATTCAATGATTGTATCATACACGGCTGACAGGCCTGTCGTCTCTACGTCAAACACAACATAGGTGGCATCTGCCAAAGCGATATGCGCCTCATTATAAACAATGGGTACACCATCATCTACAAGATTCACTTCGACACCATAAAGGATTTTGATACCATTCTTTTTCCCGGCACTATATGCTTCAGGGAATGATTGTGCTCCCGCATGATCTGTAATGGCCACAGCCTTATGCCCCCACTTTGCAGCCTGGGCAACAAGCGCAGAAGTAGGTGTCACTGCATCCATCTGGCTCATTGGGGTATGCATATGCAGTTCTACACGCTTTTCCCCTTCTGGAGCCTTATCCTGCCGTCCTTGTTTGGAAATTTCGTTTATATCATTTGCGATCATTACAAGGTCACGTACGAATGTATCATTTTGGATGCTGCCTTGGGCACGTACCCACATCCCTTTTTTCACTCTGGCAAGTATGGCAGCATCTTCTTTATCACGCGAAAACATTTTGACCAATATCGAGCTCGTATAATCAGTGACTTTAAAAGTCAACAGGCTTCGTCCGCTGCGTAACTCACGCACTTCTGCATCAAATACGAAGCCTTCGATAGCAATCCTGCGCTCTTCATCGATAATTTGTTCGATTCTGCGGAAATCCGCATCTTCTTTAATCGTATAGCCAATTTTAACCGGTCCGTCGTATACGGCATCGTCGCCGCCTTTTTCCGATTCTTTTTTCTGCATTTCCACTAGGGCGGCAAGTCCCTTTTCGGCGTCTTCCTTTTGTTTCTCTTCTAAGAACTTCTGGTAATCAGGATTCGAAACCGTTTCCTTCACTTCCGCATCAAGTGTCAACGGAGGAAAACCGAATGTTTGGTAGATATTCGAAATGATGCCGGAGTATTTTCGTTTCAACTGACCAGCCTCCGCATCATTCCGGGCGCTAACGATAAGCTTATATCCATTCACCGTCGGCACTTGTTCATTTAGAAGTGATAACAGTGCAGGAGACATGCCTTCAAGCTCGCCAATGCAGTTTTTCCAATACTCCTTCACCAATTGTTCCGTCACTTGCGGATTGGCCACATTCAAATTGAATGTGACCTTCGCAATATGGGAAAACGTACTTGCTAGATGAGTAGCAAGTCTTGTATGAACACTGCAGGGAATTAATGCAGGTATATTAAAGGCAAAATGCCATGTTTTGGACTCCCTCTCGATTGAGAGTTTATCAATTTCGGCACCTATGAAATAATTCACAAAGGCATCCTCAGTCAAGCCCATTTGCTGGAGCAAGAGTTGAAATCTCTCTCTACCGCTATTTGGATTTTGATCCATTCCCTCTCTCCCCTATCTACTATCTTTTATTTTTCACTATCATTTTCTTTTGATACCAGAGGCTATTATAACATATCATGAATGTTTCACTAGTATCCAAATCCATGAAAAGGAAAGGCATCATCCAATTGAATGATGCCTAATTCCCTATTTTTAAATTATGCCATTATTTCGTGAAGCTTTTGAGTCAGTTCAGCTTTTTCAATTTCAAGAACCTCACCCGTTTTACGGATTTTCACTTCGACGATTCCCTCGGATGCCTTTTTACCAACAGTCACCCTTACAGGAAGACCCATCAAGTCAGAGTCTGCGAATTTTACGCCCGCACGTTCTTGACGATCATCCATAAGAACTTCCATGCCTTGTGCCTTTAGATCATTATATAAATCTTCTGCCAGGGCAGCCTGAGCCTCATCCTTCATATTGATTGGAATCAAGTGGACCTGGTATGGCGCTAAATTCGCTGGCCAAACCAATCCTTTTTCATCGTTGAATTGTTCAGCAACAGCGGCAAGTGTACGGGAAACACCAATGCCGTAACAGCCCATGATCATAGGCTGCGTCCGTCCATTCTCATCCAGGAATGTCGCATTCATGGCTTCAGAATATTTAGTTCCCAGTTTGAATACGTGGCCTACCTCAATCCCTTTGGCAAATTTAATATTTCCATTTCCGTCCGGTGATAGGTCACCCTCTTGGATGAAACGAAGATCTATATAATTGGCCACGTTAAAGTCAGAAGCGGGATTTACGTTCACATAATGGTAGTCTTCCTCATTTGCACCACAAATTCCATTAACCATGACCTCGACGGCAACATCCGCAATCACTTCGACTTCAGAAGTGACATTGATTGGTCCAAGAGATCCAATTGTACATCCTAAGACTTCTTTCGTCTCATTTGGATCGACCAATTCAACGATTGAAGCGTTATAGAAATTCTTCAGCTTGATATCATTGACCTCATGATCTCCCCGTACCAAAACAAGCACATACTTTTCATCTACTTTAAACAATAACGATTTTATTAGTTTCTCTGCACCCGTTTTCAAGAATGAAGCAACTTCTTCAATCGTTTTTTGACCTGGTGTATGAATTTTTTCAAGTGCAATTTGTTCTTCGGAGCTTTTTTCGTATTTTACGCTCACAGGTGCCATTTCAATATTAGCTGCATAATCGGAAGTATCAGAATATGCGATGGTATCCTCCCCAATATCAGACAGGACCATGAATTCATGTGTATCCTTACCACCCATTGCCCCGGAATCGGCAATGACGGCACGGAAGTTCAACCCACAACGGCTGAATATATTCGAATATGCCGCATATAAATTTTTATAAACAGCATCCAGGCTTTCTTGATTAGCATGGAAAGAATACGCATCCTTCATGATGAACTCACGTCCACGCAACAATCCGAAACGCGGTCTTTTTTCATCACGGAATTTGGTTTGGATCTGGTAAACCGTTAATGGAAGACGCTTATAGGATTTCACTTCATCACGAACTAAGCTGGTTATCACTTCTTCATGTGTGGCACCAAGCGCAAATTCACGGTTGTTGCGATCCTTCAACCGCATCAACTCTGGACCATAGGTATACCAGCGTCCAGATTCCTGCCAGAATTCGGCTTGCTGTAGAGCCGGCATCAACAGTTCTACCGCACCAGCATTTTCCATCTCTTCCCGAACGATCGCCTCAACCTTTTGAAGCACCTTCTTTCCAAGCGGCATAAAGCTATAAACCCCGCTGGAGTTTTGTCTCATAAATCCTGCACGTAATAGCAGCTGATGACTTTTGATTTCAGCATCTGCAGGCACTTCTCTCAATGTAGGGATCAACGTCATACTTTGTTTCATATCTGCACCTCTTCAATATTTCCTATAAATTACTTGCGGCTACGGTAAAATTCATACCGCAACTTAAATACGGTCATTTCATACAAAAAAGACTTTCCGCGTTATTCAGAAAAGCTAATTTAATATACTCATTCTCGATTATACTTACGATTTCCCTAGAAAACAAACAATTTTCCTAAAACGGTTAAAAAACTAGGAAATCCTTCAGATAAGAAAACGGCCAACAGATAAATCTGCTGGCCTGTTTTGCATTATCCAACATGTCTTACAGGAAGAATCGCTGGATATCATTCCATGTAACGACAATCATCAATAACATCAGCAAAGCAAAGCCGATGAAGTGGACCATTCCTTCTTTTTGACGGTCAATTGGTTTCCCTCTTAAGAATTCGACCACAAAGAATAACAGTCTTCCCCCATCCAATGCCGGTAGCGGAAGCAGGTTCATGATACCCAGGTTAATGCTGAGCAGCCCTGCCCATTTCATTAACGTGAATATACCTTGTTTCGCTACTTCCTCAGTTGATTTATATATTCCTACAGGACCTGATAAACTGTCGATCGTAAATCCACCAGTTACGAGGTCACCAAGAATGATGAAGATTTGTTTTGTCCAAAAATACGTTTCTGTAAAACCATATTGTATAGCTTTAATCGGTGCTTTTTCAACCGGAGGGTAAACACCAATAATGCCGATTTTCTTCCCTTCCCTCTCCACTTCTTGTGGAACAACCGGAACTTCTAATGTTTTCCCGTCCCTGTCAACGACGAACTCGATCTCTTGCCCGGGGTTCTTTTGAATGCTTTCCTGAACATCTCCCCAAGTGGAGACCTCCGTACCTTCTATGGATTGAATGACATCTCCCGATTTTAAACCGGCATTTACAGCCGAACCATCTGGAGTCAACTCACCAAGTTTCGCTTCATCCACCACGACTCCTTGAAACAGGCCGATCAACACAAAAATGACAAAAGCCAAAACGAAATTCATTGCCGGTCCAGCTACAATCGTCAGGAAACGATGACCAAGCGACTTTGAGGCAAATTGCCGGTCAAAAGGAGCAATCTGGTTCTCTACACCATTTTCAACGATCACCGCTTCTTTATGAATGGCAAACGTTTTAAGTGTATCTTCCTCGCCCTCCTCATAACCAGTAAGGATCAGTTTATGATCAAGATCGATCACTTCAACTTCCACAAGACGAATATCAGGATATTTATCTTTATTGTTCAAAATGATTTTGGTAACATGCTCTTCATTATCAAACATCAATCCCACCCGATAGCCGGGCTTCAATTCTATATTCTCAGCGTCTTCACCAGCCATACGCACGTACCCGCCAAGAGGGAGCAATCGAATGGTATATACGGTTTCCTTCTTTTTATATGTGAATACTTTTGGCCCGAAACCGATTGCGAACTCACGGCATAAAATTCCTGCTCGCTTTGCAAACACTAAGTGCCCAAGCTCATGGAAAAATACTAAAGCTCCAAAAATGATGATGAACGCTATAATCGTTTCTAAAGTCTGCATGTTCCGGTCACCTATCTTTCACTAAAGATTCTATATACTGCCTTGTCATATTATCTACTTCCTGAATCGTTTCTAAATCTGGAAGGGCTATGACGGAATGCTGATTCAGCGCTTTTTCAATTAACGTTTCAATCTCAAGGAAGGTTACCTTTCCAGATAAGAATGCAGAGACTGCGGCTTCATTGGCGGCATTCAACACAGTAGTCATCGTTCCGCCCATTTTACCTGCTTTATATGCGAATTGCAAACAAGGATATCTGGTGAAATCCATATCGCTAAAATGCAGTTTGCCTGCTTCAGCAAGATTAAGTCGTTTGCGACCTGCAAGCGGAATACGGTCTGGATATGTAAGTGCATATTGTATCGGCACCCGCATATCCGGCGTACCCAGTTGTGCTATCACGCTGGAGTCATGAAACTCAACCATGGAATGGATGATGCTCTCCTTATGTAGCAATACATCAATTTTATCGTAGGGAAGATCGAATAGCCAGTGGGCCTCAATAACTTCCAATCCTTTATTCATCATTGATGCTGAATCGATCGTGATTTTAGCTCCCATTGACCAGTTCGGATGGTTCAGTGCCTCTTCCACCGTTACATCCTTCAATTCTTCCCTGGTCCGATCTCGAAAACTGCCTCCCGAAGCGGTAATGACCAGACGTTCTATATTTTTTTCCTTTTCACCTTGCAATGCCTGAAAAATAGCGGAATGCTCACTGTCAACCGGCAGCAATCTGACCCCCGCTTTTTTTGCTTCACTTAAGACCAAATGACCTGCTGTCACCAATGTCTCCTTGTTGGCGATAGCAATATCTTTTTTAGCCTTTATTGCTTGAAGGGTCGGATAAAGACCCACGCTTCCGATGACAGCATTGACCAATATCGTCGCCTGACCATAAACAGCAACAGCAGTCAATCCCTCATCTCCATACATGAACTCGATATCTTTGCGGCTGGAGAATTCACTTTTCAAAACATGATAATCTTCTTCCGTCTGGACTGAAACCAGTTTCGGTTCAAACTCTTGTATATAAGTCCTGACCAATTCTATATTCTTTCCAGCAGAAAGCGCCACGATCTTGAATTGATCTGGATGGGACCTAACTACATCCGCTGTTTGTTGACCAATCGATCCTGTCGCGCCCAAAAGGCTGATATTTTTCAAATTGTTCATCTCCTAATTCAATAACGCTTGCCTATATTTATATTATAAAACATGCAATAAATGCAAAATCGGTAAAATGAATATCACGCTATCAAGCCTGTCCAAAATTCCTCCATGTCCCGGAAGAAGCTTCCCTGAATCTTTTACGCCATAATGACGTTTATACGCCGATTGGACAAGATCACCCAATTGCCCGAATACACCAATGATTAATGAAATCAATAATAATTGGAATAACGTGTAGTCAAGGTTGGAGAAGGCGTAAAATAGAACACCCACTATCATAGCGGAAAATAACCCGCCGATAAATCCTTCCACCGTCTTGTTTGGACTTATTTCTGGCCAAAGCTTTCTTTTACCAAGTGATTTACCAATGAAGTAGGCTCCGGAATCGGTTGCCCAGATCGTAAATAGGGTAAGCAGGATATAGATCAGCCCCAACCCCAAAGAGTCACGTGTTTCAAATAGGTAGTAGAAACCTATCCCCAAGTATAGGATTGAAATCACTAGAAAGCCTGCGTCATCAAATGTAAAACGGTTTTTTGAAACGACTGTATAAAGTAACAGCAGCAAAACCCCGATTAAGAAGACTTGAACTTTATCGTAATTTATTTCCGCTAAAAAAGCGGTATGCTCTTTAGGCAATAAAAGCACCCACAATAATATGTGTGAAAGAAATGCTTCAAAAGACAGTACACGTAACTTTTTCATTTTCATCAGTTCATACAAACCAATTGACCCTAACAGATAAACCGTCAGTAAAAAGGGAGTGCCCCCTAAAATGACTAGTGGAATGAAGATAGCGGCAACTACGACCGCCGTAATAATTCGTTGTTTCATTATTCCATTTTCCTCGCCTTCTACATTAAACGCCACCGAATCTTCGTGAACGCTTTTGATACTCCTCAACTGCCTGCAATAAATGCTCTTCACTAAAATCCGGCCATAGAACCTCAGTAAACCACATTTCAGTATAAGCCGCCTGCCAAAGCATGAAATTACTTAAACGGATTTCACCGCTTGTACGGATCAGTAAATCAGGATCCGATAAATGTTTGGTCATCAGGTAACTGGATAGCATTTCCTCAGTTACATTTTCCATTATTATACCATTCTTAGCATCTTGAATGATGTTATTCACTGCAGATACAATCTCCCCGCGGCTTCCATAATTCAGGGCAAAATTCAGAATCATCCCATCATTGCCTTTGGTGTCTTCCATTGCCCGTTTAACGGCACTTTGAGTATGTGACGGAATGAGAGACAAGTCCCCTATCATTTCAACTCTTACATTTTCAGAAATGAGCTCGGGTAAAAATGTCCCAAGAAATTCCTGTGGAAGCTTCATCAAAAAGTCGACTTCACTTTTCGGACGTTTCCAATTTTCAGTGGAAAACGCATAGACTGTCAAAGTTTTGACCCCTAATTTATTGGCAACTTTCGTAATTCTACGAACGGTTTTCATACCTTCATGATGACCCGCCACACGTGGCAATGCACGCTTTTTGGCCCAACGGCCGTTCCCATCCATGATGATGGCGATATGCTGAGGAACATCAAACTGTTTAATATGCTGAATCCTATTTGTTACATCGGAAGAAGCATCTTTTTTAACGAAACGCTTCCAAAGTGAATACATATGTTAGTCCCCCATCAGGTTGTACTTATCTCTCTACAAAGGCAAAGTTTTCGTGCACTATGTATAGCGAGCTTTCTGCCGCTTAAAAAGAATCTATATTATAATATCAAAAAAAAACTGGTTCTCATATTATTATTATGAAAATTATTTCTTCATTAGAAGCTAGAAAGGGAGAAATCATTACTTCTTTTTTTGTAAAACCGGTTATGATCACCATGAAAAATGCAAAAAAAGGACCACCTCCAACGTTTGCATGCAACATACTAACTCAAGGAGTAATCATTATCGGAGAAACCTTATTATAACAGTTTTCTCCTTTAAGCACACCTATATGTTAGAACCAAGACATGACCCGGTATGGATTCGGCCCTCTTTATTTAATCAATTCTTCAACGGAAATTATACTTCCAAAATTTCTTTTTCTTTATCTTTTGTAATTTCATCGATTTTCGTGATATTGCCATCTGTCATCTTTTGGATGTCCTCAGCATAGCCACGTAAATCATCTTCAGTGATTTCACCGCTTTTTTCAAGCTTTTTCAAATCATCATTAGCATCTCGACGCACATTACGGACAGCTATTTTCGCTTCTTCCGCTTCTTTTTTCACAACTTTCACAAGCTCTTTTCTGCGCTCTTCAGTTAACGCCGGAATGGCTATCCTTATGACCGATCCATCATTAGAAGGATTTAAGCCTAAGTCTGATTTTAAAATAGCCTTTTCGATTTCACCCAATACCGTTTTATCATATGGTTGAATGACTAATAATCTAGCTTCCGGGACAGAAATGCCAGCCACTTGATTAACTGGTGTCGGCGAACCATAATAATCAATCGAGATTCTATCAAGCAATGAGGCATTTGCCCTTCCGGCACGGATGCTTGCTAATTCACGTGTGTACGCTCCAATGGCTTTTTCCATTTTCGTTTTCGCATTCGAAATAACTTGTTTCGGCATCTTTTATTTCCCCCTTACGATAGTTCCAAGCGTTTCGCCTAAAACGGCCCGTTTAATATTGCCCTTTTCCATAATCGAGAAGACGATCAATGGAATATCATTGTCCATGCATAGTGAGGACGCAGTTGAATCCATTACTTCTAACCCTTCTTTAATCACATCAAGATAGGAAAGTTTATCATACTTCACTGCATTTTTGTCCTTAACCGGATCTGCATTGTATACGCCATCCACATTATTCTTCGCCATCAAGATGACATCAGCTTCAATTTCAGCAGCACGCAGGGCGGCAGTGGTATCCGTTGAGAAGTATGGATTACCTGTACCAGCTGCAAAAATCACCACTCTCTTTTTCTCTAGGTGCCTGATTGCACGGCGTCTAATGTATGGTTCTGCGACTTGTCTCATCTCAATGGAAGTTTGCACGCGCGTTTCAATTCCAAGCTGATCAAGGCTGTCTTGTAATGCCAATGAGTTCATGACTGTAGCCAGCATCCCCATATAATCGGCATTAGCACGATCCATGCCCATTTCACTGCCTATTTTTCCGCGCCAAATGTTTCCGCCGCCGACGACAACAGCCACTTCCACATCAAGCTCAGCCACTTCCTTGACTTGTTCAGCAATGGATTTAATTACTGCAGGGTTAATTCCAAACCCTTCTTCACCGGCTAATGCTTCACCACTTAGTTTTAGAACGACACGTTTATATTTAGCGTTACTCATGAGAACCTCCAACTATGTAATCTTTTCATTCGTTCATCATGCTTTCTTGCAATACTACCAAAAATTCATGACATTTCAAAAAATAGGGAACACAAGAGTGTTCCCTATTATTAATTATCTGACAATTAGTCTTTTTTAACTTGATTCATTACCTCTTCAGCAAAGTTTTCTTGACGTTTTTCAAGACCTTCCCCTACTTCATAGCGAACGAATGATTGGATTTTTCCGCCTTTTGATTCAACGAATTGTCCCACTTTTTGATCAGGGTTCTTAACGAAAGCTTGTTCGTTAACACAGATTTCTT
Organism: Peribacillus simplex; assembly: GCF_900156045.1. Taxonomy (GTDB): domain Bacteria; phylum Bacillota; class Bacilli; order Bacillales; family DSM-1321; genus Peribacillus; species Peribacillus simplex_D. The sequence goes on from NZ_FTMX01000002.1 coordinate 80,812, forward strand.
CGTAGAATTTATTGATACGTCCTTCAACCATTTTCGCAACGATTTTTTCAGGTTTTCCTTCATTAAGAGCTTGCTGAGTAAGAACTTCGCGTTCGCGTTCTAGTTCGCTGGCATCTACTTGGTCACGAGAGATATATTTAGGGTTAATTGCAGCGATATGCATTGAAACGCCTTTAGCTGCCTCTTCGTCTGTTGTACCTTCAAGAACTGATAGTACGCTGATGCGTCCACCCATGTGAAGGTATGCACCAAATGCGTCGTTATCTGTTTTAGAAACGACTTGGAAACGGCGAAGAGTTAATTTTTCCCCGATTTTTGCTACAGCAGCATTGATATGATCTGCAACTTTTGCTCCATTTTCCATTGTTTGCTCAAGAGCTGCTTCAACGCTTTCAGGTTTGTTAGCAAGAAGGAATGAAGCCAATTCTTTAACAAGAATTTGGAAGCCTTCATTTTTAGCAACGAAATCAGTTTCTGAGTTCACTTCAAGAATAACCGCTTGGTTTCCTTCTACAACGATTGAAGTTAAACCTTCAGCAGCAATACGGTCGCCTTTGTTAGCAGCTTTTGCAATCCCTTTTTCACGTAGGAAATCGATTGCCTTTTCCATATCGCCTTCTGTTTGTACAAGTGCCTTTTTACAGTCCATCATACCGGCACCAGTTTTTTCACGCAATTCTTTGACTAATTGTGCAGTGATTGCCATAATATATATCCTCCTCAAATTAAATGCAGTTTATTCAATCTTTACCCATTATTGCCAAAAATACTTGTTATCATCAAAGAAAATAACGAGTCTTGACAATTTTTCTGAAAAATCATCAACTTTTTCAGTCAATTTGACGGAACTAAACCAGTTGATGATTTTCATCTCTCAAAAATCGCCCATACCTTTTAAAAAAGACATTCCGTACAGTGATTTTATGTATGTTTATTTAGTGCAAAAAAAAGGGATAAAAGGCATTATCCTCTTATCACCTTTTTTCTTACTGAATAAGCAACCTTTTTTACTTATTAAGCAGTAGTTGTTTCAGTTGCTGTTTCTTCGCCTTGTTTAGCTTCTAAGATAGCATCTGCCATTTTACCTGTTAATAATTTAACAGCACGGATTGCATCGTCATTCGCAGGAATAACTACATCGATTTCATCCGGATCACAGTTTGTATCAACGATACCAACAAGTGGAATGTGTAATTTGTGTGCTTCCGCAACAGCAATACGCTCTTTGCGAGGGTCGATAACGAAGATCGCATCTGGAAGAGTCTTCATATCTTTAATGCCGCCTAAGAATTTTTCTAAGCGATCCCATTCTTTTTTAAGTTGGATAACTTCTTTTTTAGGAAGGACTTCGAAAGTTCCGTTTTCTTCCATTTTTTCGATATCTTTAAGACGAGCGATACGTTTTTGGATTGTTTCAAAGTTTGTTAAAGTTCCACCTAACCAACGTTGGTTTACATAGTACATACCAGAACGGATAGCTTCTTCTTTAACAGATTCTTGAGCTTGTTTTTTAGTTCCGACGAAAAGAACAGTACCACCGTTAGCAGCTAGTTCTTTCACGAAGTTATAAGCTTCTTCAACCTTTTTAACTGTTTTTTGAAGGTCGATGATGTAGATGCCGTTACGCTCAGTGAAGATATATTTCTTCATTTTCGGGTTCCAGCGACGTGTTTGGTGTCCGAAATGTACACCAGCTTCAAGCAATTGTTTCATAGAAATGACTGACATTTTAGTTCCTCCTAAATGGTTTTGTTTTTCCTCCGCACCGATCATTTTCATACAGAAACTGTCGTAACAGCACCATCTGCAAGAATCACGGGGCGTGTGTATTAACACCATTTCATAATATATCATAATGGCTCTGTACAATCAAGAGATAACTTTATCTATTCTTGCGAAACTTTAATAATAGCTCTATCTCCGTTTGACCGCGACCTAACTTTTTGGCGATTTCCTCTATTGAATTCCCTTGATCCGCTAACATATCCACTTTTTCATTTAATGACCGTTCATTTAACGAAGACTGCAGCACGTCCGAAAATTCCATGCCAGCCGGCTTCCCCTCGTTTTGAGGGAAAGCCTCCGCCGATGAAAGTTCCAATTTGTCCTCGACTTTTACGGGTAAAGCATTGGCCTCATTTTCTTCAGGCATTATATTATAAGCGTTAATCGCCTGCATTTTAGCTGCGGCACGACTTCCCTCTTCATACCCAATCAGCATATTTTGTTCTTGTTGTTCTTGTTTATCTTCCTTTGTTTCTTTGATTGAACCATGTTCTTGTCCTTTTTGTCCATCGTGATTCATTGCAAGCGAATTGGTGAATGCCTTTACCAATGTCTCGTTGTCCTCTTTCATTTCCATTAAATAACCAGACAAAAGTTGTTCCATTTCCCCAATGATGGCTTTTTGGTCTTTTTCCAACTTACTTAAACGATTTTGGCGAAGATATAAAACGATGATGGCAAAAATGGTGAATATGTTTAATACAAACAACAGAAATATAAAAAACGCTGACATGTTGCCTCCTAATTAACCGGAATAGTCAATCCTGTTACCTTAATAAGGATGGGGATCTTTTTTCACTGTTGTTTTGCCCTGATTACTTTTCCCTTGCTTTCATGACAAAGCACAGTTCGAACATTCTGTGATTTCGAAACATTTATTGATGCGGGTACCCGTAAGAATATTTCCAAGTTGACATATAGGGGCTTTCTTCGTTCAATTGGAAATTCCCCAGACTCCATAGCCCTCTTCAATCAAAATATCGTGATTAAATATTTAGACCTTGCATCGTGTTTCTTAATTTATATATCGCTTTCGAGTGTATTTGGGATATCCGGGACGTAGATAGGCTCATCACATGTCCGATTTCGGTTAATGTTAGTTCTTCCTTATAAAAAAGCTGTAAAACCAACTGTTCTTTTTCATTAAGCGTTTCTATGACTTTGGCTAATTCCACATACAGTTCTTCCCTTAATACATGTTCCTCAGGTAAATCCGCCTTTTCATCTTTAATATGAAAATTCGCGCTTTCTTTATCGTCCTCTTGGGGATTTTCATCAATTGACAGTACATTGGCAAAGAAATTCTCATTTAATGCAGCATATACTTCATCTTCCGGAATATTCAATTCACCGGCAATCTCATTTGGCGAAAGGTTCCTCATGTATTGCTGCTCCAGCTTTTCTATTGCAGATTCAATTTTCTTGGCTTTATCTCTTGCACTCCGTGGAAGCCAATCCTCTTTCCTTAATCCATCTAAAATAGCACCACGAATTCTAAACGACGCATATGTATCAAACTTCAGGTCACGCTTCGTATCAAAGCGTTCCAGGGCATCGAATAACCCCATCATCCCTAAACTCCTTATATCATCCCGGCTCACATTTTTAGGAAGACTTACTGCAATACGTTGAACATGATACGATACGAGAGGTATGTATTTCTTTACCAAAATGTCCCCGGCTAGCGGATCTCTGCAATCCACCCAATTTTTCCAACATAACTGCTCTTCTTCGATGGTCAGATTAGACATTGGACATCCTCCTAACATTGTTATACGATTTGTGATCAAAACGGCCCCTAAAGCCATAAATGCAATAATAATTCAGTAACAAGTGTACCTGTCATATTTTTGGCTTTTCAAAAACCAATTCCGATTCTATATGTTTTTAGTCCCTTTAGTTACGGACCGGATATTTAGCAAACAATCATTTAAATTGAATTCGACCGTTCTTCCGCTATTCCCGCCAACATCTTCGGCAACGACTCTAATCCGTAAGTCAGATAACTCTTTCCGGACAGCTTCCACATTCCGGGGCCCTATTCTCATTAAATCCACTCCGGAGGCAAATTGAAACATTTGCGCCCCGCCAGCCAACTTCGCTTTTAGAAATGGCATTCTTGCGCCTTCTTTTACTAAGATCTGTACCAATTCCTTTATCGCCGTATCTGCAAATTTGGCAATGTTGATCTGTCCAGATTTTGCGAGTGAAGAGTCAGGCAGCATGATATGGGCCAAACCTGCAATTTCTTTTTTTTCATCATAAATCACGACACCAACACACGACCCCAACCCGGAAGTACGAATCGTATTGGGAGGTTTTATTATATTCATACCCGCTATTCCAACCTTAACAACCTGGGCCTTTAACAATTCAGTCATTAGGCGGCACTCCTAAAGCGGAAAAAATGATATCAAAAAAATCGGGATCAGGTAATAGAAAGAAATGACCATTAATGGAGTCAGGAAAAAGCTGGTCTTTATCAAATACTGTATCAATGACGATGGCTGCGTCACTTACTTGAGATAATTCCAATAATCCATAACTGATCGTTGCCCCTACCATATCGATGCTCAAGGATGGAACGGATGGATGAATATTCAATCGGGTGAAATCAGAAAGGGAAGAGAGATAGGATCCAGATAAAATGTTCCCTAATTCCTGAAGGCAAGAGAGTGCCAATTCAGTATAAGGTGCTGAATCTATCAAAAAGGTCACATCACCAGTCATTTTACGAATCAAGTATTCAGCTACAGGTAGCGAAAGGATAAAAAACATACTCCCTGAAGCATCACCTTCCATTCTAAGGAAAACACTGGCAACGACGTGATCGGCCCCGCCAGCCATTTCCATCATTTCATCAAAGGAAACGATTCGGACATTAGGAACATTCATATCAATTTTCCTATTCAGGATGGCAGAAAGCGCGGTTGCTGCGTTCCCTGCACCTATATTACCGATTTCCTTCAAAATATCGAGTTGAAGAGGGTTGATTTTCTCAATGAATGACATATGATTAACCTTCTCTTAACATATTTTCAGTCATTTCCATACTTAAGGCCTTCTCCAAATTAATTAGGACGAGCAGTCGCTTCTCAATTTTAGCCACTCCGCTAATGTATTCTGAAGTCAAATGTCCCACGACTTCAGGCTGGGGTTCGATACTCTCTACTGGAATATCCAAAACATCATTAGCAGAGTCCACTATTAGCCCCACTTCGATATCATCCAGAATGACGACGATAATCCTCGTTGATTCATCGCATTCAACCTCTTCGAAACCAAAACGATTCCTTAAATCAATAATTGGAGTAATTACACCCCTTAAATTTATGACTCCCTTTACAAATTTTACTGCCTTTGGAACTCTGGTAATATGCATAAGTTTTTCGATACCACTGACCTTATCCACTGGAATTGCATATTCTTTATCCTTAATTTGAAATACGATTACTTTCATATCCTCCGACATCTATTCCCCTCCTTTTTAAAAAGCTCATGATGATTGTGAAGCCTTGACGAAATACGGATCGACACGGTCGAACCAACGTCCCATTTATCAATCATTCAATGAATCAATGTATTGCAATCTATGATTAAAGCAACTTGGCCATCACCAAGTATCGTTGCCCCCGATATTGCAAATGCACTAGTTAAATAATTACCCAGTGACTTCAGAACGATTTCCAGCTGCCCGATAAATGAATCAACGACTAATCCTGCTAATTTATCGCCTTTTCTTACAATGACCACAGAGAGGGACTCTTTTTCTTCCTGACTGATAGGCACTTCGAATATATCTTTCAAGAACAGAAGCGGTAGGACCTTCCCCCTGTAGTCAATAACTTGTTGATTATGGGCATTCATGATATCCGCTTTCTTTATGATTGCTGTTTCAATAATGGAGGAAAGCGGTATGGCATATTTTTCGTTTTGGATTGCAACCAGCATGACAGAAATAATCGACAATGTAAGCGGAAGTTGAATAAGGAAGATGGATCCTTCATTCTCTTTGGAATCGATCGTGACAGATCCACCGAGGGACTCAATAGTATTTTTAACCACATCCAGCCCCACACCCCGTCCCGATACATCTGAAATGGTTTCCGCTGTTGAAAAACCAGAAGCGAATATCAATTCATAAATTTGCTTATCCGTCAGAGTGGCGGCAGTTTCCTTAGTTAATATCCCATTGGATAAGGCCTTGTTCAATACTCGATCTTTATTGATGCCTGCTCCGTCATCCTCGATTTCAATGAAAACATGATTACCGCTGTGATATGCTTTTAACAGGATTTTACCTTCTTCATTCTTTCCTTTCGCCAAACGTTCTTCAGTTGTTTCAATTCCATGATCCATGGCGTTTCTTATTAAATGGACGAGTGGATCACCGATTTCATCAATGACTGTACGATCAAGTTCCGTTTCGGCACCGTTGATTTCCAATTTGACCTTCTTGTTTAAATCCCTTGCCAATTGACGAACCATTTTAGGAAAACGATTGAATACAGTTTCCACGGGCACCATCCGCATATTCAATACGATTGTTTGTAAATCACTTGTTATACGGGACATTCTTTCTACTGTTTCATTCAATTCTTGATTATCCAAATTACTGGAAATTTGATCAAGTCTGCCTCTATCGATTACTAGTTCCTCGAATAAGTTCATTAATATATCAAGCCGCTCAATGTTCACCCGAATGGTCTTGCTTGATGCCGGCTTAACGGGTGCCTGTTTTTTCTTATCATCGGTATCATCAGTTGGAAGCGAAGCATTCTTTGATTCTTGTTTTAGAATTTTAGTAACTTTATCCTCGTTAAAATTGGCTGCATGCCGCATGCCTTCTAGATCAAGTGCATTTACAACAACTTGATCCACTTCGGAAACCTTCATGATTTTTTTCTTTATCTCTTCACCCGATTCTGTTGTTACCATCGTGACCGTAAATTGCTGATCGAATTGCTCTTCTTCCAAAAGTTCGACGGGAGGGTGTGACTTGATTACTTCACCCGACTTTTCAAGCACTTCGAAAACCATAAACACACGGGCAGCTTTTAAAAGACAGTCCTCATGCAACTCTATCGAAATTTCGAAGCTGTTGAAGCCTTGATCTTTGGACTGTTGAAGTACTGTCCATTCAAATTCATCGTACTCTCCCGCATTTATTTCCTTCTTTTCTAGGACGGCAGAAGCTGCTGCAATTTCTGCAATGGTGGAAGAAAAGGGCGACTCCCCTTTTTCAATCATTTCCAGCTGATGGACAACATCCTTCACATTTCTTTTTCCATCTCCACCTTCAGAAATGGACATGACCATTGCTTCTAAATCATCAACCGCTAAAAATATCACATCAAACAATTCAGGCGAAAGGGCGATTTGGCTGTTTCGGATCGCATCCAGCACATTCTCCATTTTATGAGTTAAATTGGCTAGATCCTCATACCCCATAGTTGCTGACATCCCTTTCAAGGTATGGGCGGAACGAAAGATTTCATTTACTATCGAGAGGTCTTCCGGGTTCTTTTCGAGTACCAGCAACTGTTCGCTGCACGTTTGAAGATGTTCTTTACTTTCTTCTATAAATACCTCTAAATATTGATTCATATCCATACAACCTCACACCTCCACTTGTTAACAATAGCTTATTATCACTTTAGCTATTTTTTCTACATCCTCTACGCTATCTATTATCTTGGTATTGATTGCCGCCTTAGGCATACCAAAAACGATTGATGTCTCCTGTGATTCGGCTATCGCTTTTAAAGGACCATTTTGTTTAAGATTGGTAAGCCCCCTCGATCCGTCCATCCCCATTCCTGTCATGATAACGGCTATTTTCGCAGAATCATTCATTTCACTTACCGATTCAAACAGAACATCAACCGAAGGGCGATGTCCATGACGCACTTCGGATTGATCCAAAAGGATTGCCCAGCTCATCCCGACCTTCCTCACTTTCAAGTGAAAACCTCCAGGTGCGATGTAGGCGACACCTTTTTGAATCAGTTCTCCCTCTTCAGCTTCCTTCACTTTAATCTTGCATAATGAATTCAGGCGTGTTGCCAAGGATTTTGTGAAATCGGGGGGCATATGCTGGACAATGAGTATGGGAGCATCAATTTCTTCTGGGAGTCCTGTCAAGACAGTCTGCAAAGCTCTCGGGCCTCCTGTTGATGTACCGATGACTATTACCTTATTGTATCCATAGGACCATTCTTTGATGTTTTTTTCATTTTCCGTCAATTTAACTGAATCTATTTTACTATATTCTCCCCAGACCGATGGGCTTCTTTCAATATTTTTCGCATTTTTTTCTAGTTTGTGAACATTTGCCCTGCTGGCCGCCATAACTTTTTCATGGAGTTCTTTCTTGATTTTATGTAAATCCAATGAAATGGCTCCCGAAGGTTTAGCCACAAAGTCAAAGGCTCCACTGTTCATGGCGGCAAATGTATTTTCTGTTCCTTTTTTCGTGGTGCTTGATAACATGACTACAGCGGTTGGACATTCATTCATTATCCGGTTTAATGCTTCCAATCCGTCCATAATCGGCATTTCCACATCCAAAGTCACGACATCGGGTTTTAAAGCCTTTATTTTGTCAATGGCATCTCTTCCATTCCTGGCAGTCCCGATGACTTCCACCCTGCTATCTTCTGCTAAAAACTCTGAAATTAACTTTCTCATAAACGCAGAATCGTCCACTATCAGCACTTTTACTTTACCCATATAAGGAGACCTACTTTCCAAAAAAATATCTCTTCATATTTTGGAGGAAATGGCTTTTTTGCAAAGTCAATTCTTCCCCAAATGAATGATTTGCATATCTCGAAGCAATGTCCACAATGGCTTTGGATACATCGGATTCAGAATCAAAAAGGAGAAAGGGCATTTGTTTGGTAACAGATTTGGGTACGGTTCTATCATCTGGCAAGTATCCTAGAGCTACAGTTTCCAGTCCCAAAAATTTCACTAGTGCATTTTGGAGCCGCTTAATCGTTTCTTTGCCGTCCTTACTCGTGAAAACCCGATTGCAAACCAGGAACAATGGAATCTCTTTATTTACTGAATGGATATATTTCATAGCGGAATATGCATCCATAATTGAAGTAGGTTCAGGCGTCGTGATAACGACTAATTCATCCACACACAACAGGAATTTCATGGACTCCTTAGTGATGCCTGCCCCCATATCAAATAATATATAATCGTAATTCGCCAACAATAAACTGAATTCTTCATGAAAACGGGTATACTTATCTTCATCAAGTGAAAAGAGATCCGTCAACCCTGTTCCACCTGTAATGATTGAAATATTTCCCGGTCCTGACATGATGATATCCTTCAAACTACAATCTTTTTCAAAAAAATCAATAATACTGCAGGGAGAGTGTTCCCCTATCAAAATATCAATATTCCCCATACCGATATCCATGTCGAACAACAGTATCTTTTTGCCTCTTTGGGATAAGGCAATGGAAAAATTCAAAGTAAAGTTTGATTTTCCCACTCCACCTTTACCGCTTAAAACGGCAATCGTTTTGGCCATTGATTTATTTTTGCGGGCTTCCAATCTTTTTCGTAAACTCTCAGCTTGATCTTTCATATTTTTTAGCCTCGAAAGCCATCTTCAATAGCTGTGATGATGTAGCTATTTCAATATCGTCTGGCACATTCTGTCCATCCGTTATATAGGCCGCTCCCAATTTATGAGTGTGTATAAAATTGAATATCGGCCCGAAAGTAGAGGTTTCGTCCGCTTTTGTAAAAATGATCTGTTTAATCGGTATGGTAGCAAACTGTCGATAAATATCTTCCATATCCTTTTGTTTAGAAGTCAATGACAACACTAGATAGGTTTCCATCTCATCTGTAAAATGGATGATTTCATTAAGGTCCTTAACATATTGCGGGTTACGGAAATTCCTTCCTGCCGTATCAATAAAAACAAAATCATAATGGGAGAAACGTTCAGCCGCCCTTTTGAAGTCTTCCAGGTTATAAGCGACTTCAATGGGAACGTTTAGAATCTTGGCATATGTCTTAATTTGATCTATTGCAGCGATCCTGTACGTATCCGTCGTAATGAAAGCCACCTTTTTATCATGCTTCAACATGGTTTCCGCAGCTATTTTTGCCAGGGTCGTTGTCTTTCCCACACCTGTTGGGCCAACAATAGTAATATACTTTTTTTGCAGCCCGTTCTTTCCATTTTCGACCTTTTCCAAAATCGCGAACAGAGCTTCTTCCAACCAAACTTGAACCTCTTCATCAGTGGATTGCTGTTTAAAAACGAACCATTTTTCAAGCAGTTCATCCATGATTTGGTACCGAAGTGATATATCCACTTCCTGCTCGGTTAGGTATTCATGGATTTTCTGCAGTTTCCCCGGATATTTTCTATCAGGTGAATGGATTTGCAAACCCTTTATCATATCTTTTAAACCTTCGATTTCTTTTACTAAGTCAGCACTTTCCTTATTGCCTTCATTATGTTCAGAGGCATGATTTATCACTTCCAGCTTTGATGGCAACTTCTTCGATTTTTGTTTGGTTACGGTTTGGACAGGCTGGGACACGGGGTCTATGGCTGCAATGACTTCAATATTCCTCTTTTTGAATAATCCTAAGAAACCACCAGTATATACAGCCTTTGAACTTAAGATTACCGCATCACTGCCTAGTTCCTCTCTTATTCGCTTCATTGCCTCGTTCATTGATGGTGCCAAATATTTCTTTACCTTCAATCGAAATTCACCACCCCTACACTTTGTACTTCTACATTCGATTCGAGTTCATTGTATGAAAGAATTGGTACATTGGGAAAATAACGTTCAGTTAATTGCCGGGCATACATCCTTACTGCTGGAGAGCAGAGTAAGATCGGTTGGTGATCCATTAGGGTCAGCTCTTCCAATTTGGCTGCAATTGCCTCCAATATGGATTGCGATATAGTTGGATCCAATGATAAAAAATTACCATGTTCTGTTTGCTGTACACCATCCGCGATAGTCTTTTCCACTTTCCCCGATAATGTTATGACTTTGATTCTATCTTCATCCGAAATAATAGAATTCGTTATTTGTCTGGCTAAATTCTGCCTTACATATTCAGTAAGCAAATCTGTGTCAGTCGATAACTTGCCATAATCAGCAAGTGTTTCGAAAATGATAGGTAAGTTCCTTATTGAAACTTTTTCCTTCAATAATTTTGCCAATACCTTTTGTACATCTCCTATGGACAATGGATTCGGAGTGACTTCCTCTACTAGTATAGGTGCCGATTCGTGGAGATGATCGATCAATTGTTTCGTTTCCTGCCTGCCCAATAATTCATGCGCATTGGCCTTTATGACTTCCGTCAAGTGAGTGGATACAACACTTGGCGGGTCCACAACTGTATAACCCAACATCTCGGCATGTTCTTTCATATCATCCGTGATCCACTTGGCCGGTAAACCGAAAGACGGTTCAATCGTATCGATTCCTTCTATTGAATCATCCTCGATCCCTGGACTCATGGCCAAGAAATGATTAAGGAGCAATTCGCCCTTGGCCATGACACTTCCTTTAATCTTTAGCCGATACTCATTGGGATTCAACTGAATGTTATCCCGTATTCTCACGACAGGGATCACAAGCCCCAATTCAATTGCAAGCTGCCTGCGGATCATGACGACCCGGTCCAGCAGGTCTCCCCCTTGATTGGCATCCGCAAGAGGAATCAATCCATATCCAAACTCAAATTCAATCGGGTCGACACTTAAAAGGTTAACGACGCTTTCTGGACTTTTCATTTCATCGGTTTCCAGCACTTCTTCCATTTCTTGTATTTCACTATCATCCTGCTTTGGTATCCTTGAAATTGTATACCCTCCAACGACTAATAAAGCAGCGATCGGAATGGTGAATAAGTCGGAAATGGGAGTGAATAACCCTAAAAGGAAAATGGTTGTTGCTGTCAGGTAAAGCATTTTGGGAAATTGAAATAACTGTTCAACAATATCCGCTCCGAGGTTTCCATTCGAGGCTGCCCGGGTTACGACTATTCCCGTAGCTGTAGAAATCAATAAAGCAGGTACCTGACTCACGATACCGTCACCAACCGATAACATGGAAAAATGGACGGCTGATTCTCCAAAGCTCATGTCCAATTGCATGACGCCAATAATCATACCGAAAATCAAGTTGATGATGACAATGATGATGCCCGCTATGGCGTCCCCTTTAACAAACTTACTCGCTCCATCCATGGATCCATAAAAGTCTGCTTCGTTACTGATTTTCTCCCTTCTGGCACGTGCTTCGTTTTCGGAGATCATCCCAGCATTCAAATCTGCATCTATGGCCATCTGTTTCCCTGGCATCGCATCCAGCGTAAACCTTGCCGCAACCTCCGATACCCGTTCGGAACCTTTCGTGATGACGATGAAATTGATGATGACCAATATGATGAATACAACTAATCCTACAAGCACGTTACCGCCGACTACAAACGACCCAAAGGTTTCTACAACTCCTCCAGCATCACCATAGGTCAAAATGGCACGAGTCGTCGAAACATTCAACCCCAGCCTGAACAATGTCAGTAAAAGGAGCAAGGAAGGAAAGATTGAAAATTCGAGTGGTTCCTTCATATTCATCGTAGTCAATAGAACCAGCAACGCAAGAGAGATATTTAAAAGAAGTAAAATACTTAACAACCATGTTGGCAATGGAATGACCAACATGGTAACGATCATGATGACACTCGATATAACAACTAAATCCCTTGCTCGCATGCTTTTTCTCTCCTAACTAGCGGGTTACCCTATTACTTCTTTACAGTTTACCTTTGGTTTTATATACAAAGGCCAGTATTTCAGCGACCGCCTTAAAGAAATCTTCAGGTATCGCCTGGCCTAATTCAGTTTGATCATATAAAGACCTGGCCAAAGGCCGATTTTCCACCATGATCACATCGTTTTCTTTAGCAATGAATTTAATTTTCTGAGCAACAAAATCCACGCCCTTTGCCACTACATACGGAGCCTCAGCTTTTTCTTCATCATATTTTAAAGCAATAGCAAAATGCGTCGGGTTAGTGATGACGACATCCGCATTCGGAATTTCCTGCATCATTCTTTGAGCGGCCATCTGCCTTTGCTTTTGCTTTATCTTGGATTTGATGAGCGGGTCCCCTTCGGAATTTTTATACTCATCCTTAATATCCTGTTTGGACATCCGGATGTTTTTTTCAAAGTCATATTTTTGGTACAAATAGTCTAATAGAGCAATGAACAATAAAGCCACGGCAGCATAAAATCCCACTTTAATCGTAATATCCGCCAATGTTGCCATCGCTTCTTCCACAGAAATCTGTGATAAAATCATAATCTCGTCCATGCGCTGCCATAGTACATAAAAGGCAACAAAACCAACAAATGATATTTTAAGAATGGATTTCAATAATTCAACAATGGCCCTCATTGAAAAAATCCGTTTGAATCCTTTAATGGGATCCAATTTATCAAGTTTGAACTGAATCGATTCAGTCGAAAACAAAAACCCGATTTGCATGACATTAGCCAATATCCCAGCCACTATCGCTGCTGCGAAAACGGGTCCCAGGATAAGGCCCATCTCCTTTAAAACCTCAATCATGATAATTTGCATATTCTCCTCGCTGAATCCAGTGAAGGTAAAATGTTGCAGGTATTCTTTCATGAGTCCGAGCAGATGATTATACATGTATGGTCCCATAAGCAATAGCACAGAAAACACCGCAATTAAATTCACAGAGGTATTTACATCCTGACTTTTTGCCACCTGACCTTTTTTCTTCGAATCCTGACGTTTTTTTGGAGTCGCCTTTTCGGTCTTCTCTCCAGCGAAAAACTGTAAATCCAGCTGAAAACTCTCCATATCAAACGCCTCCAATCAACTGCATTAGTTGACGCATGGTCAAAAGCAAGAAATTGAAGAGTTGTGTTACAACTGTCATCATCATTCCCATTACCAGTATGATTACCGCTAAGCCGGCAATGATTTTCACTGGAATCCCGACAACGAACACATTTAATTGAGGGACCGTCCTGGCAAGGATCCCTAACGTGACATCCACTAAAAAAATGCTTCCCACTACAGGGATCGACATTTGAAAAGCAATCATGAAAGCTTTGCTGAAAGCTTTGGCCAAGTATTCTATCAGTGTATGATTTCCGAATGGTACAAATAATTGGTCAATCGGAATGAACTGATAACTATAAAAAATTCCATCCAAAAGCAAATGGTGGCCGTTGGTACTTAATAGGAATAATAAAGCGATTGTATAAAGGTATTGTCCCAGCAGCGGGCTTTGTGCCCCCGTTTGGGGATCAATCACATTCGCAATGGAAAAACCCATTTGAAAATCAATCAATCCACCAGCGATTTGAACGGCCGATAAAATCATATAAGCTGCAAACCCGATGAAAAGCCCAACCAGCGCTTCCTTCATGATCAATAAATAAAATGTGACATCCAATTCCAGAACCGGAGCATCGATGGTGTAGTACATGATCCAGGCAAAGAAGATCCCAAGCCCTACCCGATGCTGTACCGGTATTGAACGGTACGAAAAAATCGGCATGGCCACGAAAAACGTAGTGACCCGTACCACAATTAATAAAAAGGCGGGAAAGTGCGGAAATAGTTCCTCCATGCTACCCTACAAATCGATTCAGATTACCGAATATTTCATTTGCATATGATAATAGGTGGCTCAGCATCCATGGAGCCAATAAAATCAGTCCCAATAAGACTGCGACGATTTTTGGAACAAATGCCAAGGTTTGTTCCTGAATCTGTGTAGTCGCCTGAAAGATGCTTACTAGTAGTCCTACAATAAGGGCGATTACCATCAATGGACCAGCGATGATCAATACCATATAAATTCCTTTTTCTGCTATATCAATAACAAACTCTGCACTCATATTTTCTCACCTGCTTAAAAACTCTGTAATAAAGACTTCACTACTAAATACCATCCGTCTACAAGAATGAAAAGGAGGATTTTAAATGGCAGTGAAATCATGACTGGCGGCAACATCATCATCCCCATCGACATCAGGACACTTGCAACGACCATATCGATAACCAAAAATGGAATGAAAATCATGAATCCTATTTGAAATGCCGTTTTGATTTCACTTATAGCAAAAGCTGGTACAAAGGCAGTCAAGGGTATGTCCTGTATCGTTTCCGGCTTATCCACCTTGGCATATTCCAAGAATAACGCCAGATCCTTTTGCCTAGTATGGGCACTCATGAATTCCTTAAATGGTACCGAGGCCTGTACATATGCCTCTTCTAAATCTATCTCTTCATTAAATAACGGGGTTAATGCCTTATCATTCACTTCCTGAAAGGTCGGTGCCATTATGAAAAATGTCATGAAAAGTGCCAGGCCGACCAGCACCTGGTTCGGCGGCATCTGCTGTGTAGCTAGCGATGTTCTCACAAAACTCAGGACAATGATGATTCTTGTAAAACAGGTCATCAAGACCAATATGCTTGGAGCCAGCGATAAGACAGTCATCAAAAGAACAAGTTTTACGGAAGTAGAGACATTAGTGGGATCACTGTTATTAAAAAACTCCATGAACTCATTCATTCATTGTCTCTTCCTTTCCTACCTAGCTCATTTAACAGCCTTTTCCTGCTATCAGACATTTGATCAAGTTGATTTTTGAACTCTGCAGAGAAACTGGCGGTTTCTGATTCGCTTTTCTTCAACCACTTATTTTTCAACTTCATCGCAAATTCCCCAGGCTGGATCATCTGATCGATCTTATCGTTGTGATCTTTCAAAAGCTGTTCATATTCCTCGGGATCATCTATTTCTTTCAAGAGCTGAATATTCTCGCCAACCCCGATCACCAATATTCGCCCGCCGACTTTAACAAGCTGGACTGAACGATTTGCACCAAGGCCCGTACCGCCTAAATTCTCCACTGAATTTGCTTTTTGATACGATTTACTTTTTTTATTGATGAATTTCAATAGGATATATAGAAGGGACACAACAAAAATAGTAGCGAAAATCATCCTCAGAAACTCCCAAACGGTTATCCCCACTTTGTCAGGATTCGAAGCCTGTTCGGTAGTTTTCGAGTCTATTGATTTATCTTTATCCACCTTTAAATCATCTGGCCGCTCATAAACATCCTTCACTGTTTTTTCAAGATCTTCCGCATGGGCTTGTATGGCCCCAGAGAAGAATACTGCTATCATCAGTGAGACCTGAAGCCATTTATTAATTAAAAACAATATTAAGACACCCTCTTAACTTAATGCTTTATTTATGGCTTCCAATACCCGGTCTGCCTGGAATGGCTTCACGATGAAGTCTTTTGCGCCCGCCTGGATCGCATCAATGACCATGGCTTGCTGCCCCATCGCTGAACACATAATGACCCTAGCTTGAGGATTTATCTTTTTAATTTCCTTTAACGCTGTAATTCCATCCATTTCGGGCATGGTAATATCCATCGTTACAAGGTCCGGATGGGTTTCTTTATATTTTTCCACTGCTTGGGCGCCATCTGCTGCTTCCCCGACTATTTCAAAACCATTTTTAGAAAGGATATCCTTAATCATCATTCTCATAAATGCTGCATCGTCCACAATTAAAATTCTATTAGCCATTATTTTCGTCCCCCGAATTATCTTATTTTATTTAATCGTTCACTTTGACTCATGATATCCGTAACACGTACCCCAAAGTTCTCATCAATCACCACTACCTCGCCTTTTGCTATCAAGCGGCTGTTTACCAGGATATCCACTGGCTCTCCTGCTAATTTATCCAATTCGATGATCGATCCGGAGGACAGCTCCAAAATATCCTTGACGGAGCGTTTCGTTCTTCCGAGCTCCACAGTTACTTGCAAAGGGATATCCATCAGCATACTGAGATTTTTCGTTTCAGTCTCCTGAAGCTGATAAGGCTGAAAACTAGTGAAACTGGCAGGCTGAACCTTTACCGGCTGTCCTGTTGGTACGGATGGAACTCCAAAATGTTGTGGTACATTCGGTATTTGGTTCGTAGGTTGGGTTTGGTGACCGCCTTGTCCATAAGTTTCATTTGCCGATCGATCAGACCGGGTTTCCTGGAATGGTGCCGGCTCCTGAGTTGGAAAGCTTGTTATTGGATCACTTAGTGCTTTTTGCGTTTTCATATCGCTAGGTTCGCTTTCGCTCGTCCCATTTAATAACTCAGAAACTAACCCTTTAGCAAACTCTAACGGCAACAATTGCATAATACTGGAATCAATTAAGTTGCCGACACGGAGGCGGAACGATATTTTTGCAAATAAATCCTCGTCAGGTATCGCATTTTCACCTACACCATTTAAAAAGTTAAGTAAATCTATGCTAGGTGGAGAAATATCCACTTTTTTACTGAAAATGGTCGACATGGATGTCGCAGCAGAACCCATCATTTGGTTCATGGCTTCCTGAACAGCACTCAATTGAATTTCCCCAAGCAGGTCAGAAGGATTCTCCCCATCTCCGCCAAGCATCAAATCTGCAATGATAGCAGCATCGCTCTGCTTGATGACCAGCATATTTATACCTGAAAAACCTTCTGTATATTTCACTTGGATCGCTACATACGGATGCGGGAATTCTTCCACGATCTGTCCCCTTTCAATTACAGTAACCGTCGGGGTGGTGATATCCACTTTCTGATTCAACAAAGTGGATAGGGCAGTGGCCGAACTCCCGAAGGAGATATTACCAATTTCACCGAGTGCGTCGAGTTCCATCATTGATAAATAATCGTCAATCGAGAGAGGGATCACCTCATCTTCTATATCACTTGTACCTTTTAAAAGGGCATCTATCTCGTCTTGTGAAAGCATTTCATCACTTACCATCTTCGTCTCCCCCTTTCAAAATATCAAGAATCTGGATAGCATGTTTTTTTCCTACTTTTCCTGGCTGCCCGCTGTATTTTGGGATTCCCCCAATAGTAATCGTCAAAGGTTCATCGATTGCCTTATTCAAATCGATGACATCGCCAACATCAAGCTGCAAAAAGTCCTGGATGGTGATATCCGTAGAACCAAGTTCGGAAATAATGGGAAGATCTGCGTTTCGGATATGCTTTTCCAAAATCATGATTTCCTCTGGAATTTTTTCCTTTTGGGAATTTTCCATCCAATAATGGGCAGATAACTTTGGTATGATCGGTTCCAATACGACGTGAGGAATGCAAACATTAATCATTCCGCTCGTTTCGCCGATTTGTGTATTCAAGGAAATGACCACAACAGTATCGTTTGGGGAAACCAGTTGCAGAAATTGTGGATTCACCTCGAACTCTGTCATCACCGGTTCGATTTCAACAATCGTTCCCCAAGCCTCCTGTAAATTTTCAAAAGCCTTCTCGAATAAATTCGACATGATTTTCGTTTCTATTTCCGTTAAACTATCTACCTTATTCACGCTTATGCCCCGCCCGCCCAAAACACGATCCATCATGGAATAGGCGATATTCGGGTTGACCTCAAGAATGATTCGACCATCCAAGGGCGGTACCTCAAAAACATTCATGATGGTCATTTTCGGAATCGATCGGATAAACTCTTCGTATGGTATTTGATCCGCCGAAGCAACGGTTATTTGGACATAGGTTCTAAGCTGAGCAGAAAAGTATGTTGTCAGCAGCCTCGCAAAGTTCTCGTGTATTCTAGTCAAACTGCGAATTTGATCCTTTGAAAACCGAAGCGCCCTTTTAAAGTCGTAAACTTTCACTCTTTTTTCTACTTCTTCTTTTTTTAAATCATCTGCATCCATTTCTCCTGTGGAAATGGCCGATAACAATGCATCTATTTCATTTTGCGATAATATTTCCCCGGACATTAACACTCACCTCCAAAGCTTCCCCTTCTTATTTAATGAAGCAAGGATGTTCTTATTGCAGAATCGAGGAAGTTATATAAACCTTTTCAACTTTTCCTTCTTCCATTAATTCATTCGTTCTGGCCTTTAAAGCTTCTTGAAGCTTTTCCTTGCCTTTTTTACCGGTTAACTCTTCCGCTTTCATTTCGGATAGTTCGGTAATAATTATATTTTTCACTTGGAAATTTCTTTTTTCCAACTCTTCTTTCGCTTTTTTATTTTCTGTTTGGACCATAAATGAGATTTTGATATAATCATTGCCGGCAAGATTCGTAGTAATTTCAGGAATCTCAACTGATGATTTGACAATTTCGTCAATGCTAGGTTTATCTTCGGCAGATGTGGGATCAGATAACTTTGTCACAATCACGACCGCTATGACACCTACAAGCGTTATAGCCACGAGTATAATCAACATAATAGTCATTAGTTTTTTTTTCATGAACTTTCCTCCACATCCTTACGAAAACCGAGAATATTAACGGTACGGTAAAATTGTATAATAGCTCCAACCAATTCCTCTTCCTTCTCTAGCACAACGATTTTCTTACCATTTGTAAAAGTAATGGTCGTATCTGGCAATGACTCGACTGTGTCTATGTACAATGCATTGATATGAAAGCATTTTCCATTGAGCCTTGTTACTTTGATTATGATATTTAGGAGCCAGAGCAAAAGCACCTGGCTCCTCCCTCCCTTAACCTATCGTTTTAAGTTAACCAATTCCTGTAAAATCTCATCCGACGTCGTGATAATTCTGGAATTCGACTGGAAACCACGTTGTGCAACGATCATTTCGGTAAACTCTTCGGATAAATCCACATTGGACATTTCCAATGAACCTGATGCAATCACACCGCGCCCCTCACCTGCTATGTTGATGTTTGCAGTACCTGAATTGATTGATTCCTGAAAAGTGTTACCACCCGTTTTCGTCAAGCCTGATGCATTGGAGAACTTGGCAACGGCCAGTTGGCCTAAGGTTGTGATCAGACCGTTGGAATAAACGCCATTTATTTCACCTGATGCACCAATATTAAAGCTTTCCAGTTTTCCTTCTTTATTACCATCCGGATTGACAAGAGCAGTAGTGGAACCTTTAACTTGAGTAAGGTTCGAGAAATCCAAATCCAAATTAACCTTTTGAACGCTTTCATCAACTGCTGTATCCGAGTCATCCTCTTTGCCGCTTGAAATGTTAATGGTTTGACCTGCCTGGGTTTTATCAGCTGCCACTATCTGACCATTTGCATCGAAATTCACCGAAGTGAACGGTTTTGGTTTAGTTGTTGATGTATCCCCCAAAGCAGCAGGTTCTTCATCAAAAAGTTCCCATTTATCATCACCGTTTTTTTGGAAATTGATAGTTGCCGTTTGTTCTTTACCGTTTTCATCCACAACTTTCATTTGCTGGCTAAATACGGTACCATCAATTGCGTCAGCAGCTAGATTTCCACTTACTGATATTTTAGTAGTGGCAATGGCAGGTAAAATCGCATTGACGTTAACAGCAACGTCGCCAATCGTTTTTGATCGTTTACCGTTTTCATCAACCTTGTAAGCCTGTACTTTCAAACCATTTGCGTTGACAAGTGTACCGTTATCATCCAGATAAAAGTTTCCTGCACGTGTATATGAAAGAGAATCGCCTTGCTTGACGACGAAATAGCCATCACCAGATATTCCTAAATCAAGATCGCGGCCGGTGGTTTGAAGGCTTGACTGTGTATGGATCGTATCGATTGTAGCGATCGTGGAGCCTAATCCAATTTGTTTAGAATTGGTTCCGCCTTTATTGGCTGTTGCTGCGCTTGCACCAGATACCGTTTGGTTCATAGCATCACTGAATGTCACACGGCTTTTTTTGAAACCATATGTATTGACATTGGCGACGTTATTACCGATAACATCCAATTTTGTTTGTAAGTTTTTTAATCCGCTTATTCCCGAATACATTGAACGAAGCATGTAAAAGCTCCCCTTTCATATAACGACTGCTTCCGTCATTCCACAGTCTGGGCTTCCTATTCCAGGTCCAGTCTATTTATCTAAAATTATGGTTCCATTGATGTTCGTGTAGATTTGTGATGTTGTTTCATCCCTGTCCATGACCGTGATGACCTTGTTGTTTTTCGTGCTTACTATGAGTAACGCATTATCAATAATGATTTGAGATTCAGTTACACCCATCTTTTTGGCCTCATTAGCTTTATCAGCTATTTTGTCCCAAGTTTTTGGTGCGATTTCTATATTCCGTCATCCGCAATTGAGCATGTTTACTAATGGTCAATTTTTCATTTTGGAGACAGCAACGTGAAAATGCTGTTGAAAGCCTTGTTGGATCATCTGCCTTTGCCTTAACGGTAATTTTGTTTGTGGCAAAACTGAGCGGGATTTGCTTGAAAACCAGGTTCATTCATATTCCCGCCCCTTAAGCTTCAGAGATTTTTATCAATTGCTCTGATGATAACTTGGTGTTGTTTTCATCATCCACTTCAATTTCCAGCTTGCCTTTACTCATGGATACCGAGATTACGACAGCAGACGACTCACCATTTTTATCGTCCATCCAGGAAACACGCTTGCCTATTAATTCACTTGCCGCCATCAAGCTATTCGACGGAGAACTTGGTTGTTTCATTGCTGAAATATTTGCGGGTTCAAGCTTTGTGCCATCTTCTAAAAGAAAATAAACACCATCACCCTTATATTGGATCGATTTAACGATGCCTGTCCCTTCTTCTATCGCAAGGTCATCATCGCCTTCATCCAACTTGTGCCAAGTGACTTCCTTACCGACAAAAGAGTTATAGTTCATTAAACTATTTTGTTGATTGATCCCGATTATTTCTTCCATTTGGGCTCCCATATTCATCATCTGTTCCAGAGAAGAAAAAGTGGCCATTTGGGCGATGAATTCCGTATTGTCCATCGGACTTGACGGATCCTGATTTTGAAGCTGGGTAAGCAACAATTTCAAGAAATCATCCTTTCCCAATGCATCCCCGGTTTTTCTGTTTTCAGTTTGAGATTTTGATAATAATAGTGACGTATCAATGGTCGTCATTTTTTCACCTACACTTCCATATTTAACAGAGCATCGGCAAGGGATCCCGTAAACTCGCTTT
Organism: Peribacillus simplex; assembly: GCF_900156045.1. Lineage (GTDB taxonomy): Bacteria > Bacillota > Bacilli > Bacillales > DSM-1321 > Peribacillus > Peribacillus simplex_D. The sequence goes on from NZ_FTMX01000002.1 coordinate 102,656, forward strand.
CCGTTTCATCATTGCTTTCTTCCTTACTCTCCTGTTGTTCATTATGTTCATCCGCATCTTTATGGCTGAATTTCTCTGAGTTAAAAGCATTGAAGGCCTGTGATATTTCAATTCTTTCGATGTGAATGTTTTGTCCGCTAAAGACTTGTTTCAAGCCATGAATCTGATTCTCCAGCATATCTTTGGCCTGAGCAGTAGAAGCCATAATTTTGGCCGACAGCATACCATGCTTTTGAATCAACTCGATCCTTAGGGACCCTAAATGTTCAGGAGTCAATCTGATCAACAGTTTATTTACACCGTTAGTTCCGCTAAAGTTCGACTTACTCAAAATATTTTCAAATTGTTTAACAAACTCTTCTTGACTGACAGTTTGCTCTCCTTTGGGAGCTGCCAAGACGAATTGCTCCAGCTTTGTCATGAGAAAAGGCATTCCAGGCCCTTGATGTTTACCATTATCCTGACTTTGCAAAGTAACACCGCTGCTGACTGTCCCGTCTTTATTAACCTTGGCACTCCCGGATAATTGCGAGAATGCACTTTTCAATGTTTCTATTGTTTTAGTTTGCCCTTTCTCCAAAGTGTTGGATCGATCAGGTTCTGCTTTTGATTTTGACTGATTGGACAGCCATCTCTCCAACTTTCCCGTTAACCCTTCAAGCAGGTGTTTCATTTGTTTCTGGATGGACGCTTCATCTTGGGTCATATCCTTATTTTCCGAGAGAAGATCATGAGTTTTCACCAGTTTCAATAGATTCACCACACTGGATAATGTGGGATCATGCCATTTTTCTTCGCTCAATACAGTAATTTTTTTCAGGATGGTATACAAATCCAAGACATTGGCTGATATCAAACTTTGTGGATTCAGGCTGAAGTCAACCACTTCTTGTTCTAAATCCAAATCCTCGATGCTGCCAAAGAAATCATCAAGTGCACCCTCATCATCTCCGGCTACATTTTTTAGGACCTGTAAAATAAGGTTATTGTCTTGTTGGTTTAATGAAGGGGCTTCGGCAACTCTCTCTACCCCTGTTTCACCTAGACTTTCAAGTTTCAAAAAACCAAGCAAATCCTTTATTACAGACATTCGTCCTTCAGTGATGGCACATATATCCGATGGAATGGGAGGTTCTGCCCCAATGGCTGATTGAAGGACTGAGCCAAACCTTGAACCAGTTTGCTGATTTGGCTTAACTGGTACCTTTAGGCCTAATGAAGCCAAGGGAAGTAAAGAATTAATTGCTGAATTCATATATTCACCCCCTCACTCTTTCCACTTAAGAACTTTGTTCCGTTAGTTTCTTCGTTAACCTTGCAGCATCAGCCGTTGTCATTTGCTCCAAAACCTTAGCTAAAGTGGATGCTTTCATACTTGAGAGAATCTTCACTGCATCTTCATCATTCATTTCCATAATGATAGGTGCAGCCTTCTTGGGAGCCATCGTTTCATAAGTACGGATTATATCTTTAAAGGCTTGTTTACTATTATTCTGACTATCCCTAAGTTGATTCATTTCTGTTTGAAGCTGCTGTTTTTCCGCTTCTGCCTTTGCAATGGCCTTGTCACGTGTATCAATGATGCCCTCAAGCTTTTCTATCTCTTTTTCCTTGTTTTCAATCTCGGTTTCTAATTTTTCGAGTTTCATGGAAACTTTCTCATCATTCCTGGCTGGTTTACCCTTCTCTTCATCCTTTTGATCCGATTCAATGAAGGGTATTTTCGCAGACATTTCCTTTGCCTTTTCCACTACATTTACCCCTGCAACTGTAAAAACGATCAACGCCACAGTTACCGCAAAGATTAATGGAATGAAGATGACAAGAAACCATTGAAATTTACTTATCTTACTATCTTCCAATTCTTCCAATCCATTAGATTCACTTTTATTACGCATTCCATCACCTTACGCCTTTGCTTAAGAATTGCCGGATAGATATTTCATCCATTTGTTTGTTCTCAGCTTCCTTAATGACATCGAGGAATTTAAGAAATCCATTTTCTTTCATTTTCTCGTACTTTTTAACCTCGATATTTCTTTCCAGTAATATATCCCGTTGATTATTCATCTTGTATCGCGCTTCAATGACTTCCTGTTGAAAGTGGCTTAAGAGCTTTTCCAAGTTGTCCATAAATAACTGATGATGACGAATTTCCTGAACGGATAATCCAGTTCGCAGCTTTTCCTGTTGAAACTCAAGCAACTCTTCTTTTTTCTTTAAAAGCTTATATAACTTTTCTGCCACTTCTTCAAATTTTTTTAAAGCAGCATTATATTTAGCTAGTGCATCGGTCTTTTCTTTTTCTTTGATGGTCAGGATCTTCTCGAATTTATATTGATAAATCATTATTAATCACCTTTCTCCATCAATTCGACAAGGGCGTTGATACTATAATCTTTGGAAGCTTTTTCATGGGTTCCTTGCTTCAAAAATGAAATGATTTCCGGATAGCGTGTAATCGAGTTATCAATTTGTTTGGAAGAACCCTTCTTATAAGCCCCTATATTAATCAAATCTTCCGACTCCATATAGGTTGATAAACTTGCCCGCAATTTTTCTGCGGCGTTTTTATGCTTGTCACCAACAATATTGTTCATGACACGACTAATGCTCTTTAATACATTCAGCGCTGGAAACTGTCCTTTATTGGCCAAGTTACGGTCTAGTATGAAGTGACCATCCAAAATTCCCCTGACAGCATCAGCAATCGGTTCATTCATATCATCACCGTCGACTAGTACCGTATAAAATGCTGTAATGGTCCCCAGCTGATTTGTTCCCGTTCTTTCGAGTAACCTTGGAAGGATGGCAAAAACGGATGGAGTATATCCTTTGGTCGTCGGCGGTTCCCCGATAGCAAGCCCAATTTCCCTCTGGGCCATCGCAACCCTCGTGACCGAATCCATCATCAGCATCACGTTCAATCCCTTATCACGAAAATATTCCGCAATGGCAGTTGCCGTCAAAGCACCCTTAATCCTCATCAACGCTGGCTGGTCAGATGTCGCCACTACAACGATTGATCGCGCCAGCCCTTCTGGTCCAAGATCTTTCTCAATGAATTCCCGAACTTCACGGCCACGTTCACCTATAAGACCGATTACGTTTAAGTCAGCCGTCGTATTCCTTGCTACCATACCAAGCAACGTGCTTTTCCCGACACCGCTTCCTGCAAAGATACCAACACGCTGTCCTGTTCCAACTGTTAATAAACTATCAATCACCCGAACTCCTACATCTATCGGTTCATTAATGGGAGGTCGTTTCATCGGATTCGGCGGATCTTGATCCACAGAAATTGTCGCGAGGCCTTTTGGAAGCAGTGAGTCATCAATGGGATGTCCCAATGGATCGACCACTTTGCCAATTAGCCCGCTTCCCACCTTTATCTCAAGGCTCCGTCCGCTCCCTTCCACGATACATCCCGGTGCAATATCACTAACTGCTGTAAATGGCATTAAAATAACCATTTCATCACGGAAACCGACAACTTCAGCTAAGATTCGATTTTTCTTTTTTTGTATACCTGTATAGATATAACAAACATCACCTACAGAGCTTTCAGGGCCTTGAGATTCTATCATTAACCCCACGACACGTTTGACCCGTCCATAATGTTTGAATTGATCAACTTCATCAACTAAGGGCAATAGGTCTCTAGTTTTCATCTTTACTCCCCTTCCAGCAATTCAGTTAGTTTCACTTTTATTTCCTGCAGCTGACTGTCGACACTGGCGTCCATCCTTCCGTTTTCGGATTCTATGATACAGCTGCCAACTTCAAGCTCATCATCCGGAAAGATATACAATTCAGTATCTTTCGGAAAGATTGCCAGCAACTCATCTTTATGGGAAAGAATCGATTGATATTGGATCGGATGGATATGCAATTGCACTTCGCGGTAATCCCTCACCTCTTTGATGGCTCTTTTGACTATGTATAAAAAAGACTCTTCATCTTTTTCAAGCTGTTTCCCGATAATTTTCCCTGCCACCTTCAAGGCAAGGTTCAGAATAACGGTTTCAGATGATTCGATATTGTGCCGATAATCTTTTTTAGAGGACTCTACCACTTCTTTTGCGAAGGCTATTTCCGCTGCAATCTCGTTATAACCCTTTTGGATCCCATCTTCGACTCCCTGCTGATACCCTTCTTTTTGGGCTTGTTCAATATACATTGCTTTTTCTTGATTCTCCCATTGTTCTCGGTCTAACTGGATTTCAGCAGCAATTGTTTGGGCTTTTTGTTCAGCTTCGAGCAATAACGTTTCCGCTTCCTGTTTAGCATCATTGAGAAATTCATCTGATTGAATATAATGAAGGTTTTTCCGCTCATCTGCATCATCATTTTTAAGAAAGTTGAAAGGGCGGATTTTTATTGCAATCTTTTTGCTTTTCTCCTCGTTAGCCTGCTGGGATTTGATAATCCTAGACAATGATATCATCCCCTCCGCCGCGGGCAATCACGATATCTCCGGTTTCTTCCAGTATACGAACGACGGCAACAATTCTTGATTGTGCTTCTTCTACATCACGCAATCTTACTGGCCCCATATATTCCATTTCTTCCTGGAAGGTTTCAACCATACGTTTTGACATGTTTCGAAAAACGATTTCCTTCACTTCATCACTAGCCACTTTAAGAGAAAGTTTAAGATCTTCGTTATCAGATTCCCTCACTACTCGCTGAATCGCTCTGCCATCAAGGGTCACGATATCTTCAAAAACAAACATTCGTTTCTTGATTTCCTCAGCAAGCTCCGGATCTTGGATTTCAAGTGCATCCAAAATCGTTCTTTCCGTTGAGCGGTCAACACCATTCAATACATCTACAACAGCTTCCACTCCACCTGTCTGTGTATAATCTTGGGTTACAGTCGCAGAAAGTTTCCTTTCGAGTATTTGCTCCACTTCATTGATGATTTCCGGAGAAGTGCTATCCATTAATGCAATCCTTCTTGCAATGTCTGCCTGCACCTCTTGCGGAAGTTCAGACAATATTTGTCCAGCCTGTGTGGGATCAAGATAAGACAAGATCAATGCAATGGTCTGCGGATGCTCGTTCTGGATGAAATTCAGGATCTGTCCAGGATCTGCCTTTCGTGCAAAGTCAAATGGCCGAACCTGCAAGGATGACGTTAATCGGTTAATGATGGCGGTTGCCTGATCAGTGCCTAATGCCTTTTCAAGTACCTGCTTCGCATATCCTATCCCGCCCTGCGAGATGTAATCCTGTGCTAAAGCAATATTATGGAATTCTTCCAGGATTTCTTCTTTATCATGGGAGTCCACTTTTCTCACTCCCGAAATTTCAAGGGTCAATCTCTCAATTTCCTCTTCAGAAAGATGCTTATATACGGATGCAGAAACATCCGGGCCTAAGGAAATAAGGAGGATGGCAGCTTTCTGTTTGCCAGTCAACCCGGCCTTTTTTTTTCTATCTGTCACTTTCTAAAGCCTCCTAGTCTTCCGCTATCCAGCTTCTTAATAATTTTGCAAATTCATCCGGCTTTTCTTTTGCAAGCTTCTCCAGTTGTTTTCTTTTTAAAGATGCTTCCGTTTCCTTCTCTTTGTTCAAATCTGGAACATCGAATACGGCTTCTTCCTCCTCAACCACGTATTCCTCTTCCATTTCAGCCTGCTTTCGGGATCGGAGGAATAAGATTAAAAGAATGATAATGGCAAGTAAAAGCACTCCGCCTACGATGTATGCCCAAATTGGTAACGAAGGCTCCGTTTCATCTTTTTGCAACGTCATTTTTCCGTTAAATGGTTGAACGGAAATCGCAATTTTATTATTAAGCTCCTCGTCCGTCAGTTCTTCCCCTTCAGCTTTTTTCTCGATTGTTGTGCGTATTATCGTACCAAGGATTTGTGTAATATCCTCCACACTCTGTTGAGATAAAGAATTCGGATCGTCAGCGGTGGGCGGTTCGACCATGACCTGAATACCTAAATCTTTAACTTTATATGGGCTTTCGACTATTTCCTTCTTGATTCGGTTCACTTCACTATTTATCGTTTCATCCACTTTTTCATAATCACCGGATCCGTTTGTGCCATCAACGTAACTGGATCCCAATGAATCTGAGGAATCCTCACTTTGCGGAACGCCTCCTGCACCTGCTGCGTCCCCACTATACGATTCATTGATCCTTTGCGCAGAAATCTCAATTCCAGCCATATTTTCTTCATCGACCGGCTCAACTAAATTCTCTTCCCGATTTTCTTGAGTGAAATCAATGTCTGTCGTGACTGAAACAACCACTTTATCTCTCCCCATTAACGTACCAAGCATATTTTGCACCTGTCTTTGAATATCACGTTCTATTTCTTTTTTTATTTCATTTTGGGTGGCAAATGCGGACGCGAAAGAAGAATTTTCATTTTCAAGATCGAAGTACTCAAACTCTTGGTTCATAATGACGATATTATCTGTAGGGAGATTCGGAACACTTTTTGAAACCAGATGATAAAGGGAATTGATTTGACTCTCTGCAAATTTATAGCCTGGCTTCGTATTCAATACAATGGATGCTGACGCTTCCCCAGCTGAATCACTGACAAAAACTCCTTTATCAGGAAGAGTGATCATTACACTGGCATCTTCTACTCCATCAATCTTTTTTATTAAACTGGCCAATTCCGTTTGCATCGAGTCCAGTTTAATGACATTGAATTCATTTTCAGTCATTCCGATACCAGCACTTTGACTAAAAAAGGAATAGTCGATACTGCCTGATTCCGGAATTCCTTCAGCTGCCAGTTCCACTTTAAGTGAATCCAGTTTTTCTTCAGGAACTTTTATGGTCGTTCCATTTTCAGAAACTTCATTCATAATCCCTTTACTGTCTAAATTTTCTTTAATGCTACCCGTTTCCGATGGAGTTAAGTTGGAATATAAGGGCACCAGCGTCGTACGCGTGGTTAAAATTGAAACTGCCGTAATGATGATGATAATTAATGCTGCTGAACCAATCATCATGAATTTTTGTTTTTTACTGCGGCCCGTCCAATAAGCAGTTATTTTGTTTTTGAAATTCACTGGTACTTCATTCATTTAAATCCCCCGGTCAGTCTATGAATTCTTGATTGGGGGATTCCCCCCTGGTCATTTTTCTCTATATAATGAGGTTAAAAAATGAATGCTATATACTCATTCTCATCATTTCCTGGTAGGCTTCCACAACCTTATTCCGAACCTCTAACGTAGCCTGCATTGTAACGCTGGCTTTTTGTGAAGCTATCATCACCGAGTGAAGCTCAACATCCTCTCCATTAGCCAATTTGGTTGTAAGATCATCAGATGCCACTTGTGTTTCGTTGACTTTATTCATTGATTCTTTTAATACCGACGCAAAATTTTGCTGTGCTTCGTATGGTGTATTAGTATTGCTTTGTCCTTTTTTCTGTACATTGCTTGCATTGTTCACTGCAGAAAGAGAAATCCCCTCCATATCAACAATCCCCTTTCAACTTTTATTTTCCAATTTCCAAAGCTTTCATCATCATTCCCTTTGATGCATTTAAAACAGTCACATTTGCTTCGTATGAACGTGTGACACTCATTAAGTCAACCATTTCCCGAAGGGGGTCGACATTTGGCATTTCAACATAACCATCTTCATTGGCATCAGGATGCTCTGGATTATAATCCAGTTCAAAAGGTGTTTTATCTTTAACTATTCCAGTCACCTTCACACCATTCCCTACCTCGCTCGTTTTACCTGATGCTGCGTTTAAGAAACTTGAAAAACCGTTTTCCTTACTTTGCAGTACAACCGATTTTCTTGTGTACGGCTTCCATGTTTTAGATTCGGCGTCATATTCCGCCCTGGTCGTATCGGCATTAGCCATATTAGCAGAGATTACATCCATCCTTACCCTTTGACTCGTCAGGCTGGATCCGGTCATGTTTATACTTTGGAAGATTCCCATCACTTGCCTCCTCTAATTACATTCTGCAATGATTGAAACTTACCTGAAAGCCTGTCGGTTACTGCATTATAATAAATCTGATTGGCAGCAAGCTCCGTCATTTCCTTATCAACGTCCACGCTATTTCCATTATTGTTATATCGGACATTTTTCTGCGTCACGAACTGAGAAGCATGACTCCCCTCTGATTTGAAGGTGAAATGTCGTTCATCGGTACGATATGGATCCAGGGAAGATTCCAGCTCTGCCTTAAAGGATTGTGTTTTGTCGACTTCTTTAGCTTTATAATTAGGCGTATCCGAATTGGCTATGTTCTGTGAAATGACTTTTTGTTTTACATTAGAATAATTAAGGGCATTTTCTAGTGATTGAAAAGTATTTGAAAATAATTCCACGCCGATCACCTCTTTCTATAACTAACATTTAATTACATTATCAATAAATTAACCCAGTGCATTTACGTTTTAATTTTAAAGAAACATTATAACTATGTCCATAAACAACACATAGACTTTAGACCTATTATCGTCGAAAATTGTCATAAACTGCTTAATTTTGTCGTTTTTCTTAGTATGATTACAGGATTAATAATACGTAATATTACATTTTAATATGATTATCTACATATTAACCAAATTTTCCTTCCATTAGCTTTTATATCATATCGAAAAACAAATCTATATACCTGATACTTTAGAACTAATTTTCTCATTTACTTTCAATTAATTATTTCAATTTAGTTGATTTAACCCTTTAAAATAAAGGATTCATAAGAAAACAAAGGATTACTGCCATTTTTCTTTTTTTGAAAAAAAACGTTTTTTTCAATACGCTGATTCATTCGACAAAATTCCCTATTGACTGAAATCCGTTATCCATAGGGTTTTAAAAATCAAAAAGTTACAGCAACGTTCATTTTCACTATTACAACAGTTATAATAATATAATTACCCTTTTAAAGAAAAATTTAACTATTTTTTCAATTCTAATAGAAAACATGCTTATATCACATTTCCATTTAATTCGAATTACCTCTTTTTCCTTGCTCTCCCCTGACGTTCACCCGCTTGCTTATTAGTCCCAGAAAGCAACAGATCCAAATACCACAAAAAAAAGCAGCCCTTTTTAAAGGACTGCCTTTTTTTGTATGTTAATTATTTTTAAGCTTTTCTAATTCAAGAAGGAATTTATCGTTCAATACTTTGATATAAGTACCTTTCATTCCTAATGAGCGGGATTCAATGACTCCGGCACTTTCCAGTTTCCTTAGTGCATTTACGATAACGGAACGGGTGATGCCAACACGGTCTGCAATTTTGGATGCTACAAGCAGACCTTCATTACCTTTAAGCTCCTCAAAAATGTGTTCAATTGCTTCCAATTCGCTGTAAGATAACGAGGAAATTGCCATTTGAACGACAGCTTTACTACGAGCTTCTTCTTCTATCTCTTCTGATTTTTCACGTAGAATTTCCATACCGACTACAGTCGCACCATATTCAGCCAAAATTAAATCATCATCGTGAAATTTTTCTTGTAGTCGCGCAAGAACCAATGTTCCTAAACGTTCTCCTCCACCCATAATTGGTACGATCGTTGTTAATCCAGTTGCGAAAAGCTCTTTGTTTTCGACTGGGAAAGCAGTATATTCGCTTTCAATATCAAGATTCGAAGAGGTTTCAGGAATATTGAACAGGTTTTTTGTGTACTCTTCAGGGAATTGTTTATCTTCCAGCATTTTGTACATGCGTTCGTTTTCAATTTGCTGACTTACCGCTATGCCAAGTAATTTCCCGCGGCGGCTGACGACGAATACATTCGCTTCGATAACTTCACTTAAACTTTCAGCCATTTCCTTGAAGTTAACTGCTTTACCTGCTGCTTTTTGGAGCATTGCATTGATTTTTCTTGTTTTTGCTAATAAGTTCATTTGATTTGTTCCTCCTAAAAATACCATGGTTCACAATAACTATGAAGTTGTATTTCCGTAATTTTATGTTCATTGCTTAGGCAAATCATTGCCAAAATTGTTTCTTAATTAAAGGATAAACTGGCTTAAATCTTTGTTCCGTGCGATAGAACCAAGCTTACCTTCGACATATTGGGGCGTAATTGTAATCTTCTCCATCGTTATTTCCGGAGCTTCAAAAGATAAGTCCTCAAGCAACCGTTCCAAAATGGTATGAAGTCTTCTTGCACCAATATTGTCTGTGTTTTGATTTACTTCGAAGGCCACTTCAGCTATCTTACGAACAGCATCGTCAGAAAATTCAATTTCTATACCTTCAGTTTCTAATAAAGCAACATATTGTTTTAACAAGGCATTATCCGGTTCATGAAGAATCCGTACAAAGTCATCTACAGTCAGTTTGTTCAATTCTACACGGATTGGGAATCTACCTTGTAATTCAGGGATAAGATCGGATGGCTTAGCCATATGAAAAGCCCCTGCAGCAATGAATAAGACATGATCCGTTTTAACTGAACCATATTTAGTCACTACTGTTGAACCTTCAACAATTGGCAGGATATCCCTTTGGACACCCTCCCTTGATACATCCGCTGATGAACTTCCAGATTGCTTACTGGCAATTTTATCTATTTCATCGATGAAGATAATCCCATTTTGCTCAGCCCCGTATACTGCATCGGAAGTGACTTCATCCATATCAATCAATTTTGCTGCTTCCTCATTTGTTAAAACGGTTCTTGCTTCACTTACTTTCAATTTGCGCTTCTTGCTTTTTTTCGGCATCAAGCTTCCTAAAGCGTCCTGCATGTTCATCCCCATTTGTTCCATTCCCGAACCTTGGAGCATATCAAACATCGAAGCGGCCTGCTCTTCCACTTCGACCGTTATCATTTCACTTTCTAACTCACCATTAGCCAGCTTTTCAGCGACGATTTTTCTTTTTTCCTGCAAACTTAAATCTTCGGAATTTTCTTCCGAATCCTGTTCGTCTTGATTGTTATTGCCTCCAAAAAAGACTTCAAGAGGATTCTTGAAATTACTCTGTTTTTTTGTGGATGGCACTAAAAGTTCTATTAAGCGGCGATTTGCATTTTCTTCTGCCCGCTCTTTTACGCTGGCCATCTTTTCTTCCTTCACGAGGCGGACGGAAGTCTCCACCAAATCACGGACCATCGACTCTACATCCCGGCCGACATACCCGACTTCCGTAAATTTCGTTGCTTCAACTTTTACAAAAGGAGCACCTACCAATTTAGCCATTCTCCGAGCAATTTCTGTTTTCCCAACGCCTGTCGGTCCAATCATTAATATATTCTTCGGAACGACTTCATCACGAAGTTGATCCGAGAGAAGGGAACGTCGGTAGCGATTCCGAAGAGCCACTGCCACTGCCCGTTTTGCCTCACGCTGCCCTACGATATACTGATCCAGTTTTTCAACGATTTGCCTCGGTGTTAAATTAGCTTTTTTTGACATTTGCGCTCCTCCTTACAACTCTTCCACGATTATATTCGTATTCGTAAATACACAAATTTCCGCTGCAATTTGTAAAGATGATTGAGCGATTTCCTTTGCCGATAAATGGTCACTGGAAAACCGCATTAATGCCCTGCCGGCAGCCAGTGCATAATTTCCGCCCGATCCTATGGCGAGAATCCCATCATCCGGTTCAATTACTTCCCCGGTGCCAGAAACGAGCAGCAAATGGTTCTTATCCATCACTACTAACATGGCTTCCAGCTTTCTCAATACATTGTCACTTCTCCATTGCTTTGCCATTTCGACGGCAGCGCGCTGAAGATTGCCATTATACTCTTCAAGTTTAGCTTCGAACATCTCAAATAAAGTGAATGCATCTGCAACGGAACCTGCAAAACCTGCAAGGACATTACCATTAAAGATTTTTCTCACTTTCCTCGCCGTATGCTTCATCACTACTGAATTTCCTAAAGTAACCTGCCCATCACCGGACATGGCACATTCACCTTTATGATGCACTGCAAATATCGTTGTCATAAAGTGTCCCCTTTCAACATTTAAGGCCGCGGATGTGATGCATTGTAGACTTTTTTCAATTGGTCTTTTGTAACATGCGTATACACTTGCGTTGATGAAATTTTAGAATGACCAAGCAATTCCTGAACCGTGCGAATGTCCGCCCCATTATTCAATAGGTGTGTAGCAAAAGAATGCCTTAGCATATGGGGATGAAGACTTCCATCTGCGGCTGACTTTTTAATCAATTCATTCAATATATAGCGAACTCCCCTAGGTGTCAGAGGGTCTCCACGAAAATTAACAAATAAATAAACATGCGCCTTGGCGTCAGACGAAGTCAATTCCATCCTGGCTGTACGTATGTATAAATCTATCGCTTCCTGTGCATAACTACCAACCGGAACGTAGCGATCCTTTTTTCCTTTTCCATGGATCAGTACTGTCCCTAAGGAAAGATCGATATCCTGCAGTTTAATCTCACAACATTCACTTACACGAATTCCTGTTGCATATAATAATTCCAGTAAGGCATTGTTCCTTATTCCTATCGGTGAATCTTTCTTTAAAGTAGAAAACAACTGATTCATTTCCTTCTCATAAAGAAAACGTGGCAATCTTTGATCCTTTTTAGGTAAAGAAGCCAAAGAAAAAGGGTTATCCTTCACATCACCTTCACGCAGTAAAAATCTATAAAGGCTCCGCAAGCAAGAAGTTTTTCTTGCCACAGTGCGCTTAGAAAGGTTTTTCTCATATAAATTCGTTAAATATAACCGGACATCAAAATATTCAACGGACGTGATATCCTCAATGCCCTGTTCATTAAGGAACAGAAAAAATTCGTGAATATCACGTTTGTAATTTTCAATGGTGTATTGTGAACTGTTTTTTTCAATTTGTAAATATTCGATGTAGGATGATAATGCCTTTTTTTGATTAATCATGGAAACACCTCGCAAAGGCTAATAAATAGTATCATACTTTAAAACAGCAGGCAAATATTTTACAAATTTTTCACAAAGTTCTGAATTGTGTCCAAAGCGCGTTTAGCATGCGTTTCGTTCCGCTCTTTTTTGGATTTGATTCTCACTTCCAGGTCTGGAAGCAATCCAAAATTGGCATTCATCGGTTGGAAGCTCTTACCATTCGTCGACGTTATGTACCTTGCCATGCTGCCCATCGTCGTCTCCGCAGGGAATATGATTGGCTCCAATCCTTGGACGATCCTTGCAGCATTGATACCTGCAACAAGTCCTGATGCAGCAGACTCTACATACCCTTCGACACCAGTCATCTGACCAGCAAAGAATAAATCATCCCGATTCTTGAATTGGTACGTAGGCTTCAATACATTAGGTGAGTTTATGAAAGTGTTTCGATGCATGACTCCATAACGCACAATTTCCGCATTTTCCAATCCAGGTATGAGCTGCAATACTTCTTTTTGTGGCCCCCACTTCAAATGTGTCTGAAAACCAACAATATTGTAAAGTGTTCCTGCCGCATCATCTTGACGTAATTGAACTACAGCAAAAGGACGTTTTCCCGTTTTTGGATCTTCTAAGCCAACTGGCTTCAATGGACCAAATAACATCGTTTTCTTCCCACGTGATGCCATCACTTCAATGGGCATGCAGCCTTCAAAAAAGATTTCCTTTTCGAATTCTTTAAGTGGTACTGTTTCAGCAGCGATCAATGCTTCATAAAAGCGGTCAAACTCTTCTTCCGTCATCGGACAGTTTAAATAAGCTGCTTCCCCTTTATCATAACGGGATTTCAAATATACTTTATCCATGTTGATGCTGTCTTTTTCAAGAATTGGCGCTGCGGCATCATAGAAGTACAAGTATTCTTCATCCATGATTTGCTTTAAGCTGTCAGATAGTGACTGACTTGTAAGCGGACCGGTTGCAATGACGGTAGGCCCTTCCGGAATTTCCGTCACTTCTTCATTAATGACCGTAACATTTGGATGATTTTTGACCCTTTCCGTAACAAGACCGGCAAATTCATGACGATCAACAGCTAATGCACCGCCAGCCGGAACAGCACAAGCATCTGCTGCGGACATGATGACCGAATCCAATATACGCATTTCTTCTTTTAATACACCAACTGCATTTGTTAAAGTATTTGCCCGAAGTGAATTGGAACAAACAAGTTCAGCGAATTTATCGGTATGATGGGCTGGCGTTTGTTTTACGGGGCGCATTTCATATAGATCGACTTTAATTCCTCTTTTAGCTAACTGCCACGCCGCTTCACTTCCAGCAAGCCCAGCACCGATTACACTTACTTTTGTTTCTTTCATTTTTCGAACCTCCATGTATAGATATGATAAGACAGGATCATTTATCATTAAAACTGCTTTCATAAAAGTTTCATTTTTAACGATATCTATGTATTTATACCCGAAATACTCATTCCTGCTAACGAAAATTTTAAAGCTTATGCCTCAAAGCCGGCATTTTCCTGCAATCCGTCTTTTCTAAAAGGGTAACGGACACAAATAGGAATTATATCTTTAAAAGAATGTACTTGTCCACTGAATTTTACATCACATGGCCTAAATAAAAAAGTTTCAAGCTTTATCCATTTTCTTCTTGGAAGCGAATCCACATATTATCATGATATCATACTTTCCTGAACATAAAGAAACCCGGCAGATGCCGAGTCAATTTATATTTAGGGTTTTTCGATAATTCACAGGAAAAGTAAACGATTTCATCGTTTTTTCTATGCCTGGGGCATTTCTTTGAAATCACATTCCATGCACTGGACCTGGACGCCTTTTTTGAGTTTTTTCTCAACAAGTGTACCTTCACATTTTGGACAACTCCGCGGCAGCGGTTTATCCCAGGATATGAAGTCACATCCAGGATAGGTATCGCATCCGTAAAATAGGCGGCGTTTTTTACTTTTCCTTTCAATGATGTTTCCTTCTTTACATTTTGGGCATTTGACACCGATCTCTTTAACGATTGGCTTTGTGTTACGGCAATCCGGGAAATTACTGCATGCCATGAACTTTCCATAACGCCCCATCTTAAAGACCATCCCATGTCCGCATTCCACACAATCTTCACCAGCAGGTTCATCTTTGATTTCAATTTTTTCCATCTCGACTTCGGCTTTGGCCAGATGAACTGCAAATTCTTTATAAAATTCATCAATGACCTTTATCCATTCGATACTGCCTTCCTCGACGCTGTCGAATTCCTGTTCCATCTTGGCAGTGAACTCTGCATCAAGAATATCCGGGAAGAATTCGCGAATCAATTCAAGAACGATCTCACCAAGCTCTGTCGGGATGAACCGTTTATTATCCAAGGTAACATAGCCACGTTTTTGAATCGTATCCAAGGTAGGCGCATATGTAGAAGGACGGCCTATTCCCAGTTCCTCTAGAGTTTTGACAAGACGGGCTTCAGTATATCGGGGCGGAGGCTGTGTGAAATGCTGCTTCGGCTCGATATCTTTTGAAAAGAATTGATCTCCTTCTTTTACATCCGGAAGTGCATTTTCCTTTTCTTCCACCGAGTCATCGGACCCTTCAACATATACCTTCATGAAACCCGGAAATTTAATTTTTGAACCAGTTGCCCTGAAGATGACATCCCCGTTATGGAGGTCGATGCTCATCGTATCCATGACCGCCGAAGACATTTGACTAGAAACGAATCGTTCCCATATCAATTTATAAAGACGGAATTGATCTCTGGATAAGAACTCCTTGACTACACCCGGTTCACGTAATGTGCTTGTTGGTCTGACTGCTTCATGGGCATCCTGGGCATTAGTTTGTTTTTTCTCCTTGCGCTGTTCAGCCTGTACATAATCTTTACCATAATTATTTTGAATGAAGGTATGGACTTCCTCTTTCGCAACATCGGAAATCCGGGTTGAATCGGTTCTCATATAAGTGATTAACCCGACTGTACCTTCCTTGCCGAGCTCGATTCCTTCATAAAGCTGCTGAGCAAGCATCATCGTTTTCTTTGCACGGAAATTCAATTTACGTGCCGCTTCCTGTTGCAGGGAAGAAGTTGTAAAAGGGGCAGCTGGATTGCGCCTTCTTTCCTTTTTAGCCACGGCTCCTATCGTAAATTCGCCGCCATTTAAAGAAGCGAGGACTTTTTTGACGTCCTCTTCGGTATTTAATTCCTTCTTCTCGCCGCCTAGACTGAAGAAGGAACCTTCAAACTGTTCTTTTCCTTTTACAAAATCAGCCTTGATTGTCCAATACTCTTCCGGGATAAAATCTTTGATCTCTTTCTCCCGGTCAATGATCATCCGTACAGCAACCGATTGGACCCGTCCCGCGCTTAAGCCTTTTTTCACCTTTTTCCACAAAAGCGGGCTTATATTGTATCCGACTAAACGATCCAAGACCCTTCTTGCCTGCTGGGCATCAACCAATTTCATATTTATTGGCCTCGGCGATTTAAATGATTCTTTGATAGCCTCTTTCGTGATCTCGTTGAATACCACTCGGCAATCCGAGTTAACGTCAACATCAAGACTGTGGGCCAAATGCCAGGCAATGGCTTCCCCTTCCCTGTCGGGGTCAGCCGCGAGATAGATTTTTTTCGCTTTTTTCGCAGCGGTTTTCAATTCTTTTAAAACCGGGCCTTTGCCGCGGATAGTTATATATTTAGGTTCATATTCACGTTCAACATCGACACCCATTTGACTTTTAGGCAAATCTCGAACATGCCCCATGGAAGCCTTTACTTTATATTTTTTTCCCAAGTAACGTTCTATTGTTTTCGCCTTTGCGGGCGATTCCACAATCACTAAGTATTCTGACATCCAATAAATCCTCCTCAAAGAGGTAATATAAATCTTCACTATTATTAATCATTCAAAAATCATTTGTCAACACCTCTTTACTTTTCAAACCATGCTGATTCATTTATTAATAGGTATTTTGACAAGAGGTGCCATTTGCAAAACTTATAACAGTTTTACAATATTTTCAACCTTTTTGTCTAATAATTCAACCCATCCTTCCAAAAAAGCACCTTTTTTTCTATTTTCCCGTTTGATTCTCCGTCTATCTTCTATATTATATTGTTCAAAACTCTTCCTCGATCTGCCTGGAACTCAAAACAAGTTTGGCACCATCGGAAATCAATTGATTGGTGCCCAATGATTCAGGGCTCGTAACATTGCCAGGAAGCGCAAATACCTCCCTGCCGTGTTCCAAAGCTGCTTGTGCCGTAATAAGGGAACCGCTTCTTTCTTTTGCCTCGACCACGAATACTCCCTGTGATAATCCACTGATGATTCGATTCCTAAGCGGAAACATCCAAGGTTCCGCCTTCATTTCCGGTGGAGTCTCAGATATTAGCAGGCCGTTATTGGTGATTTCTTCAGCAAGGGTAACATTGGATTTCGGATATATTTGCATGACCCCCCCTCCTAAAACCCCAATCGTATCTCCGCCTTCGCTTAATGTGATCTTATGTGACTCTGCATCGATTCCAGCCGCCACTCCGCTTATGATCACGAACTTTTTCTTTACAAGCGGTAATAGAATCGATTTTAAGGCCTCCAGACCATACGAGGTTGGCTTACGCGTTCCAACAACACCTAGCGTATTCTTCCTTGTTAAAAGCTTCTTATCACCTTTATAATAAAGAACCCACGGAGGATCGAATATTTGCTTCAGCAAAAAAGGATATCCATCATCGAAGATCGTCAAACAATGGATTTGGCTATCTTCGTAATTTTTAAGTTTATCGATGGTATTGAGTGAATGTAAATCTTTGAAAAAGAGGTTAAGCTTATTTGAAGGGATAGGGAGCATTTTTGCCCACTCAGCGTAATCCGTGGTGAACAGGGAAGATAATGATGGGTCTATGGACATGATTGTTTGGATTGATTTCCATCCTGCCCCGCGGCAATGATGGAGATGGATTAACTTTTCTTTTTTATTCAATTTGAAACGCCCCTAAACGGAAATTTTTAAAGGTAGGTTGATAGTGATGTACTCGGTGTCTCCCGAGGAAATTGGAGGGAAAAGAAGACCGACCCAAAGAAAGGTCGGCCCAGCTTAAATTAATGAGTTTTACAAGGTTCGTAAATCTCTTTTTCTTTCAAAACGGAAATCAATGTTTCACCCATTACGGATGGAGTTTCGGCAACTTTAATTCCACATTCGTTCATGACGCGTATTTTCTCGTCAGCAGTCCCTTTTCCTCCTGAGATAATGGCACCAGCATGTCCCATGCGTTTACCGGCAGGAGCCGTACGGCCACCAATGAAACCAACAACTGGCTTGGTCATGTTTTCCTTCACCCAGATTGCTGCTTCTTCTTCTGCCGTTCCGCCGATTTCCCCGATCATGATCACAGCATGTGTTTCAGGATCATCATTGAATGCCTTCAATACGTCAATGAAATCCGTTCCGTTAACTGGATCCCCACCGATACCGACAGCCGACGATTGCCCGATGCCTGCTTGCGATAATTGGTGAACGGCCTCGTACGTTAAAGTTCCAGAACGTGAAACTACACCTACATGGCCTTTTTTGTGGATATACCCTGGCATGATACCAATCTTACACTCTTCAGGAGTAATGACACCTGGGCAGTTCGGTCCGATCAAGCGAGTTTTTTTGCCTTCCATGTACCGCTTAACTTTGACCATATCCAGGACAGGAATATGTTCCGTGATACAAATGACAAGATCAAGTTCTGCGTCTACGGCTTCCAGAATTGCATCGGCAGCAAATGGAGCCGGTACATAGATAACGGAAGCATTCGCTCCGGTTTCAGTGACAGCTTCGGAAACTGTATTGAATACAGGTACCCCTTCCGCTTCTGTCCCACCTTTACCCGGAGTGACTCCTCCAACGATTTTCGTGCCGTATTCCAACATTTGTTTTGTATGAAATAATGCTGTTGCACCAGTGATTCCCTGAACGATCACTTTCGTATCTTTATTAATATAAACGCTCATTATGTTCCCCCCTGCCTATTATCCTACAAGTGATACTATTTTTTGCGCTCCATCAGCCATTGATTCAGCAGCCGTAATATTTAAACCTGACTCTTTTAGAATCTTTTTGCCAAGGTCCACATTCGTTCCTTCAAGACGAACAACAAGAGGGACATCAAGACCAAGCTCTTTAGCAGCAGCCACGACGCCTGTTGCGATGATGTCACATTTCATGATTCCTCCGAAGATATTAACGAAGATGCCTTTAACATTTTTATCGGAAAGGATGATTTTGAAAGCTTCTTTCACTTTTTCCTCAGTGGCGCCGCCACCAACGTCAAGGAAGTTAGCCGGATCACCCATATAATGTTTAATGATGTCCATCGTTGCCATAGCAAGCCCGGCACCATTTACCATGCATCCGATATTTCCGTCAAGCGATATGTAACTAAGGCCATGTTTCGATGCTTCAATCTCTTTTGCATCCTCTTCATCCAAATCACGGAATTCCGCGATGTCTTTTTGGCGGTAAATCGCATTATCATCAAAATTCAACTTAGCATCAAGTGCCATTACATTGCCGTCGCCCGTAACCACTAATGGGTTGATTTCTGCGATAGAGCAATCTTTTTCAACGAAAGCAGTATATAAGTTAACCATCAGCTTGGAAGCTTTATTTATTAGTGAAGCCGGAATATTTATATTAAAAGCAATTCTCCGTGCTTGGAAGCCAGTCAGGCCGACAACCGGATCGATTACTTCTTTGAAAATTTTCTCTGGCGTCTTTTCTGCCACTTCCTCAATTTCCGTTCCGCCTTCTTCGGAAGCCATCAACACGACACTGTTCGTAGCACGGTCAAGGACCAGCCCGATGTAATACTCTTTCGTAATGTCGCAGCCCTCTTCAATAAGTAAACGCTTAACTTCCTTGCCTGCAGGTCCTGTTTGATGGGTCACCAACGTCTTGCCAAGAATCTCTTCTGCATATGTACGTGCTTCATCAAGATTCTTCGCTACCTTGACTCCGCCGGCTTTCCCGCGGCCGCCCGCATGAATTTGAGCTTTTACGACAACAACTTCCGTACCTAACTCCTTCGCTGCTTCCACTGCTTCATCAACAGTAAAGGCAACCCGGCCATTTGGAACGGATACCCCGTATTGTCGCAATATCTCTTTCCCCTGATACTCATGGATATTCATTTCCCATCCTCCTTATCTACTAAAAAACAACTTCGAAATTTAATGCGTGTTTTCTCTACCATATTACAACAAAATTCTCCTTCGTGCATAATTTTCTTTCACAAAATTTTTAAAATATTATTATAATATACTTCCATACCCGTGTGTAAGCCTTCTTTGCCGTTGGTTTTTTTCTTATTAAAATCATTTATTTTTGCTTTGAAATTCGATTACAAAAAAAGGGGCATTACAGTTATAAATCTAGTTAAAACACTGCCGTGAAAGCCTTTTCATTATATTGACTCAGAGACCTTTTCATGAGAAATTACGGATGTCCTTTGTCTGACCCTAAATAAAAGCAAAAGGACAAAGCCATTGCCTTGTCCTTTTGTAAATAGTTTAGTATTTTTTTAATATAATGAAAATACGCTAGTGATTTCCCTAATATTCTACATAAACCAACAGAACTCCATTTGGTGAAATCACATGGATAACTAGGAACCTACCGATTCATGTCCTTATCAACTTTATAAATGAATGCAAACACCTCTGCAACTGCTCCATATAATTCTTCCGGAATCGTTTGATTTATATCCAAATGACCTAAAAGTGCAGCAAGCGATTCGTCCCTCTGGACCGGTATATCGAGTTTCATGGCCTTTTCCAGAATATTTTCAGCCGTTTTACCTTTCCCCTTCGCCAATATGACGGGCGCTTTGGATGTTCTTTGATCATACTTTAAGGCAATCGCTTCTTTTCGTTGATCATTTATCATATTCGAATATCCACTTCGCTATATGAACCGGCTTCTGAGTAAGGAATCGGTTTCACCCTTAGGTCCCGCTCTTTTTCATTCACGGGTTTTACAAATGAAACCCCTGATAATCTGTAATCCATTTTTCCAAGATTTTCTCTTAGGATGTCAAGATATCGACCGGCTGCCTCTTCAAGGACCGCACCATGCCCATTGATGACCGTCACTTTTATGATTCGGTTTTGAACATGCATGTCGATGACCGTTTCTTTAAGACGTTCCAATTCTAAATAAAATAGTACTCGGCAGTAATCCGGGTCTATTTTGCCATCTATTGTTTTCCTTCCGCTCCATTGTAAAGTTAGGTCCGTTTGAATCGATCCCAAATTAAGCGGAAGTGTCAGGAGCAAATTCTGTATCGGCCCATTTTCCTGCGAAAGGATCTGTTGCGCAGTAATCCGATTCAGGATTTGTTCTGCCATCCCCTTGATAGATGCCGGAATTTGCTCCTTCAGCAATTTAAGCAGCAGCGGCTTAAGTGTTTCTAAGTCATTCGGGATCTCATTCATATCATCACCAGAAAGAGTAATGAGTGCATGCTCCAGCTGAAGGCCAAGGACCTTGGTCATTTCTTTTAGTTGGTGTGCAATGGAAGGCCCCTTGGTGAAATCGATTGTTTGAAATTCAGTTTCCAGTACATGTGAAAGGACAAGCTTCTCATTAATCCCAACGTACCGGGCCTCAGGAAGCTTATTAAGCGATTGGAACAGTAATTCAGCTACCTTACCCTTCGACTCCTCTATTTGCTCTGTATCCATATTCAAGTAGCCTATAAGATCATTCACTTCTTTTTTTCCGCCTATTGCCTTTTTAGCTGTTGCTTCGGTAAAAGCACTCTGGAGTAAATGAAAGGCAAGAGGGGAAAGTTTTTCTGCAAAAATGTTTTTTCTCTGTATCGAGTGGCTACCAGATGGCAGGTTTGCACCCTCATGATCATGACCGTTAAATAAGCGATTAATGGCCGTTTCGATCTCTTCAACTTTTGCAAATGCACCGCTTTTTGCCCCGGAAAGTAACTGAAATCCTTGGTGTAATTTATCTATCACTGAATTCTTGGCCATACCGGACCTTGCCTCAGCTCCATCCATTAAGTTTTCCAGAAAGACAGGTTCTGTAATTCCCTTTGGAATTAAACCCGTCTTTTGAAGTAGGGAATATGCACCGGATTTCATTTCTGGCGTTGAATCGGGATCCAGCCAAGTGGTCACTAGGTTTTGCAAACCATTTTGTTGAAGCTGGTTCCGTTTTACAACATGTAATGAGTCCAATACCTCCATAAGCTTGACGGACGTCCTCGTTACTGCCCCGACATCTTGCAGCTGTTGCTTGAAGGCACTGAGTAGTTTGTGGAAAGGTTCACCTTTGGACTGTGTAAATAATGCATCAAATACATCTTTTACAAATGGCAGTTGCTGATTGAACATCGATTTTATTATAGGCAGACCAGTTTCTGCAGCATCCGCAGCTTTTAACCATTGCAAAGCGGACTGAAAGGTTTCCTTTGTTATCGGAAGCCGATTTGTCAGGAGGTATTCGGCAAGCTTCGTTGCGGCCGGTTCAGGCGTCATGCCAAGATGAGCGATCAATTGCGCAGCCGTTCCCTTTAAGCCGGAAAGGTTCAAATCGGGGGATTTTAAAGCTTTTAACACCACCCCCCCTTCTATAGGGTGCTTCACTTGAAACCAGTACCTTTCTCCTGTCCGTAGCGGGATTTCGAGATTGGCAATCATTTTTTGATGGCCAATCTGTACCTCGGCCGTTTGATCAGGATAAACCTTATTAACCTTCCCGATAAGGATTTGCCCGTTTTTCAAACTCAAAGATCCTTTTACTTCAATAGGTGAAGAAACGGGTTGCCCGCTTGTTATGGATTGCACCACTCATCCCCCCTTAGCCCTTCGTTCGTGCAGCGATTTCCTTAACTGGTGCAAAACTTCTTCTATGCCAAGGTGTCAGCCCGTATGTGCGGAGTGCTTCTAAATGTTGGCTAGTACCGTAGCCCATGTGCTTTTCGAAACCATATTCCGGATATTTTTCACCATATTCCTTCATCATCCTATCACGGGTCACTTTTGCTATTATGGAGGCCGCAGAGATGCTAATGCTTCTTGCGTCCCCCTTTATGAGTGAAAGCTGGGGAATCGGCACATCCAGTTCCATCGCATCGATCAACAAATGATCAGGAAGTTCTGACAAATCGTTCACTGCGGCCACCATTGCCTTTTTCGTGGCTTGATATATATTGATTTCATCAATAACTTCGCTATGTACAACACCCACACCTATGGATAGTGCTTCCTTAAAAATCATCTCATAAAACCGTTCCCTTTTTGACTCTGGAATTTTTTTAGAATCATTAAGACCTGGTAAGTAAAAAGATTCAGGCAAGATGACTGCACTCGTCACAACTGGTCCTGCGAGCGGTCCTCTTCCCACTTCATCGATACCCGCCAGAATGGAAAAACCCTGTTTTCGCAATTGCCGTTCAAACTCCGTCATTTCCGTGAAAGCATCCCTTACCTGTTGTTCTTTTTCATAAGCTCTTTGCCATTTGCTTACTAAGTCGGTTACACCCTTTCTTCCGTCCTCCCGGCATTCTTGTAAAAATGAATCTCCGGGCTCTCTTATTGTCATTAACTTTAAGGAGATTTCCTTAATGCTCATTGCAGTTATCATCTTTTATCACCCATCATATTAATTATCGGCAGTACTGCTTCCTTTCTTCAGTTCAGACAAAAATACGGAGCGGAAAAGAGACATCAAAAAGAAATACTTTTCGACATCCAACTCCAGCTCCGTATCACTTCATGTTAATCGGGGATATCAACCTCTTCATAATCCAACGGGACCTCAAACGTAAGCGGGCCCATCTTTTCAGAACGGATTTCACGTACGACCAACTCTGCGGTTTTATCATAATCGATGAAGCCCCCAGAAGCCAAACAGCCCCTGAACTTTCCGACCGCATCGAACAATTCGAGCGTTTCCTGCGGAATTACATCCAGGTTATAACGGGATTTCATCCTATCCGGATATTCTTTTTCCAAAAAGCGGAGACCGTATAAAGAGACTTCGTGCAAGTTTAAAATCGTATCCTTGATCGCACCTGTCAATGCAAGCTTCAAACCAACTTCTTGATCCTCGAATTTCGGCCAGAGAATCCCCGGCGTATCCAGCAATTCCAATTCCTTACCAACTTTTATCCATTGCTGCGCTTTCGTGACGCCAGGAGTATTCCCTGTCTTGGCAATGTTCTTTTTGGCAAGTCGATTGATCAGTGTCGATTTCCCCACGTTCGGAATGCCGACTATCATGGCACGGATCGCTCTCGGCTTTATTCCTCTTGATTCCATCCGCTCATACTTCTCTTTTAAAAGTTTTTTGGCAGCGGCCGTAATCTGGTTTAAACCGTTTCCTGCCTGCGAATTAATGGCAATCGCCGTTTTCCCCTGCGATTTATAATGCTCAAGCCACATATTGGTTTTTACCGGATCGGCCATATCAGCTTTATTCAAAAGGATAACCCTCGGTTTATGCTGTATGATTTCATCGATCATCGGATTTCGTGAAGACGCCGGAATCCGGGCATCCACAAGTTCAAAGATGATGTCGATCAGTTTTAATTTCTCTGTTACTTCCCGTCTTGCTTTGGCCATATGGCCAGGGAACCACTGTATTGTCAATGGAATCCACCTTCCTACTATTCCGCCAACCGAAAGTCTTCAATTGGCCAATAAACTAATTTAGTTTTTCCTAACACTTTATCGTAAGGAACGACACCCACGCCAATATGCCGGCTATCCTTACTAAAACGGCGATTATCCCCTAGGACGAATAGGGTGTCTTCAGGTACCGTTCCTTGTTCTATGACATCGCTCAATGTAAAAGGCTCCGTCAAATCCCCGCCATCAATCAATTGTTCTTTATATTCATCCAAGTATGGCTCATCATAAGCTTTTCCATTCACGTAAAGAGTATCATCTCTATATTCCACTTTTTCCCCTGGCAATCCGATGACCCGCTTTATGTAATCTTTGCCTTCTGGAGCTTCGAAAACGATAATGTCGAATCTTTTCGGTTCGCCGATCGAATAGGAGATTTTATTAACGATCATGCGGTCCGTATCCTTTAATGTCGGC
Organism: Peribacillus simplex; assembly: GCF_900156045.1. Lineage (GTDB taxonomy): Bacteria > Bacillota > Bacilli > Bacillales > DSM-1321 > Peribacillus > Peribacillus simplex_D. The sequence continues at coordinate 127,640 of NZ_FTMX01000002.1, forward strand.
ATCATGGAATTGCCGTCCACAACAATAGGAGCCAGGAGGAAATAACGAATCAGCGTCGCTGCTATAACCGCGATTATGACCGCCTTCGTCCATTCCCACAATTCATTTTTCTTTTTCGCCATCCTTACCCACCCTTTTTGAAGCATATCAACAATTATTTTAACATGTTGCGGACGCTATAGCGAGCAGGATTCTATATAGTACTCACCGTATGTGTATTCATCGTTTCTTAAAGTGCAAAAAGGGAGCCTGATAAACAAGCTCCCTTTTTTTGCATGATACTGTTTGGTTATTCACCTTATGTGGATCATGGTAAACCCGCATGAAGATATTCGAAGAATTAACGACGAATTTCTTTAATACGTGCTTTTTTACCACGAAGTTCGCGTAGGTAATAAAGTTTCGCACGACGTACTTTACCGTGACGGATAACTTCTAGTTTCGCAATTTTTGGTGTGTGAACAGGGAAAGCACGTTCTACTCCAACGCCGTAAGAGATCTTACGCACTGTGAAAGTTTCACTAACTCCGCCGCCACGACGTTTGATTACAACGCCTTCAAACAACTGGATACGTTCGCGAGTTCCTTCAATAACCTTTACGTGTACACGTACTGTGTCACCAGGTCTGAATGATGGAAGATCTGAGCGAAGTTGTTCTTTTGTGATTTCGTTAATAAGATTTTGCATCGATTTCAACTCCTCCTGGACGCTCTTGCAAATACTCATTGTTTGCAGCGGAACATCGTTATAAGACTGAGCATTTTGCCCAAGTCACAAGTTATATCCTATCATACTATAAACGTCGATGCAATAGCCATCAGTCTTCTTTTTTAATCTCGGATAATAATTTTTTTTCAACTTCCGATAGTTCATAACTATCGAGCAAATCGGGACGTCGAATCCAAGTTCTGCGCAGAGATTCCTTCATCCGCCATTCATCGATTTTTTTATGATTCCCGGATATTAGCGGATCGGGAACTTTCATTCCCCGGAAATCTGCAGGCCTAGTATAATGGGGATGCTCTAACAAACCAGAAGAATAGGAATCAAGAATCGGGGAGTCAACATTTCCCAGAACGCCAGGAAGCAAGCGCACAACGCTGTCAATAATGACCATTGCACCCAATTCCCCTCCTGTAAGCACAAAGTCACCAATCGATATTTCATCAGTGACGACATGCTCCCGGATGCGCTCATCATACCCTTCATAATGCCCGCAAATGAAAATGAGATGTTCCTCTCCAGCAAGCTCTTCGGCTTTTTTCTGCGTGTAACGCTCTCCCTGGGGACAAAGCAGGACTACCCTTGGGGTAAGCTCACCTTGCCCTTTTAGAGCCTCCAAAGCATCAAAGATCGGTTGTGCCTTCAATACCATTCCGGCACCGCCGCCATACGGATAATCGTCTACCGTCGAATGTTTATTATCTGCATAATCTCGAAAGTTGGTCACCTTGTAGCTGACAGCCTGCTTTTCCGCAGCCTTTTTTAAGATTGACGAACCAAATACCCCTTCGAACATTTCTGGAAAAAGCGAAAGCACATCGATTTTCATCAGTCCAAAAGTCCTTCCATCGGTGTAATGATGACCTTTTTAGCGGAAATATCCACTTCTTTTACAATTTGTTCAATATACGGGATCAGGATGTCCTTACTGCCAGCTTTCTTAATGACCCAAACATCATTGGCACCAGGAGTAAGAACCTCAATGATTTCCCCAACTTCCATGCCTTCATCCGTAAATACCGAACAGCCGATGATTTCATGGAAGTAGAACTCACCTTCGTCCAATTTACCAAGCTGTGCTTCCTTGACTTTCAGGACCCCGTTTTTAAAAGCTTCTACCTGTCCGACGTTATAATAGTTCTCGAACGTCAACAGGTTAAAGTTTTTATGGGTGCGATGCGATCTGACGATAAGCGGCAAAGGTTTTTTCTCCGTGTCCCTAAACAAATACAGAGTATTCCCCACTTTGTATCGTTTTTCTGGAAAGTCTGTTGAAGAAATAACACGGATCTCTCCTAAAAGACCATGTGTGTTGACAATTTTACCTACATTAAACCATTTTTCCATTCTTTCACCTCTAACGAATTTCCGAGACGATTCCATCTTTAATGACAATGGTCTTCGTTGCCATAATTTCGTCCCAATCTGCCCCAATTTCCACATCAATGATACTTTGAACTTCCCGTTCCTTCAATTCACTACCTGCGGGAAGGATCTCCAACTGCTCCATTTGAAATTCAAGCAGTTTAATTTTTTCTTGCCTCTGGTTTATTTCTTTTTCAAAATGAGCACGGAGACTAGCAGGTTGGAGAGTTCTTGTTTTTTCAAGTTTTTTCAGTTCAAAGCGAAGCTGTTCACTCTCTTTTTGAAGCTGAAGGCGTTTTGACTTGTATTTCTCGAGGAGCTGATTCTTGCTGGATTCCGTTAATACTTGGTTAACGATTACATTTTGGAGAATTTTCATTCCAGCACCTCCTATTATCTATGATTTCTTATTTCCTTCAAAAAATATGTATGATGGGGTAATCTTTTTGAAATGGGGGGCATTCTCTTAAGTATAACGTAAATCGGTAAAAGATGCGTCTTAAAAAGGCGTAAAGTTTAAAGTCCTGGTCTATTCAATTAGGATCCAAGTCGGAATTTCACTTTCTTGAAGTACAAAAAAAGGAGGGGTATTAACCCTCCTTATTCGGAAATCTCCAAATAGATTTTCTTCTGCTGTGAAGATCCTGCTGCATATACCACAGTCCGAATCGCCTTAGCAACACGCCCTTGTTTACCGATCACCTTGCCCATGTCCTCTTTATGAACGGAGAGGGTATAAACAATCCGGTCGGACTCTTCCTTGGAGCTCACGATGACCTCTTCCGGATAATCCACAAGTGCTGAAACAATCGTTTCAATCAGTGCTTTCATCAACTACCGTCGATTACTTGCTGTTTTTTGCAACATGGAATTTTTCCATGATGCCTTGTGTAGAGAATAAGTTACGAACTGTATCAGATGGTTTAGCTCCATCTTGTAACCATTTAAGAGCAAGCTCTTCGTTGATTTCAACTTTAGCTGGTTGAGACACCGGGTTATAAGTTCCTACCACTTCAATGTAACGTCCGTCACGTGGTGAACGAGAATCTGCAACTACAATACGATAGAAAGGAGATTTTTTAGCTCCCATACGTTTTAAGCGAATTTTTACTGCCATTTTAAATAAGCACCTCCGAATAGTTTCACACAAGATAGTATAATATCAAATGTCTTGCATGTTTGTAAAGGTTTTTTTCTTAACAGGTAAAAAAAGTGTTGAAATACATGGATTTGACCTGTATTCCGCTTCAGTTTCAACCTAAAATAAACCTTACATGAACGGGAATTTGAATCCCTTTTTCTTTCCTTTTTGCATGTTCGTAACCTGTTTCATCATCTTTTTCATTTCTTCGAATTGCTTCAGTAGACGGTTCACTTCTTGAATCGATCTGCCGCTTCCCTTGGCAATCCGTTTCTTGCGGGATGCATTCATGGTTTCCGGATGTTCCTTTTCATGCGTAGTCATTGAACGGATGATAGCTTCCACATGACCGATCTGTTTCTCATCGATCTGAAGGTTGTCCATCCCTTTCATTTTATTCGCACCGGGAATCATTTTCAGAATATCATCAAGCGGTCCCATATTCCGCACCTGACCAAGCTGATCAAGGAAATCATCAAAGGTAAAAGTGGCTGTACGCATCTTTTTCTCTAATTCTTTCGCTTTTTCTTCATCTACATTGGCCTGTGCTTTTTCGATAAGGGTCAATACATCACCCATGCCGAGAATCCTTGACGCCATCCGTTCTGGATGGAACGCTTCAAGTGCATCCAATTTTTCCCCCATACCGACGAATTTAATCGGCGTGTCGGTGACTGAACGAATTGAAAGTGCCGCACCACCACGTGTATCCCCATCAAGTTTCGTTAAGACGACTCCAGTCAGGCCTAGCTGTTCATTGAAGCTTTGGGCTACATTGACCGCATCCTGACCTGTCATCGCATCGACAACCAGGAAGATTTCATCAGGTTTTGTCAACTCTTTGATATCCTTCAGTTCGCCCATCAAGTTTTCATCAACATGAAGGCGGCCTGCGGTATCAATCAACACATAATCATGATGTTCTTCCTTAGCTTTTTCAATTGCCTGTTTGGCAATTTCAACAGGGCTGACCTGGTCCCCAAGGGAGAAAACAGGCATGCTTAATTGTTTGCCAAGTGTTTCAAGCTGCTTAATCGCCGCCGGACGGTAAATATCAGCCGCAACGAGCAATGGCTTGCGGTTGTATTTTTTTCTAAGAAGATTGGCAAGCTTTCCGGTGGTCGTCGTTTTACCAGCACCCTGAAGCCCAACCATCATAATGACAGTCGGCGGTTTCGAGGCAACGGCAATCTTGCTTTGTTCGCCGCCCATCAGCTCCGTCAATTCTTCCTTAACTACTTTAATTACCTGTTGACCGGGGGTTAAGCTTTTCAGCACTTCCTGACCTACCGAACGTTCACTGACACGTTTTACAAAATCCTTCACGACTTTAAAGTTAACATCCGCTTCAAGCAGGGCCAATCGGACTTCACGCATCATTTCTTTTACGTCCGCTTCGTTGACCTTCCCTTTTCCGCGAATTTTTTGCATCGTGCTTTGCAGTCGGTCGGCCAATCCTTCAAATGCCATATTGCCGCCTCCTAATCCAACTTCTCAAGCGTTGTGATTGCGTCAAGCAGCTCCTCTTTTGAAAAGGAATCCTTTTCTATGAGTCCCTTCATATTCGCAATCCACTGGTTACGCTCTTGAAATTTTTGAAATAACAAAAGCTTTGCTTCATATTCCTCAAGCATCGCTTCCGTTCTTTTTATATTATCATAGACTGCCTGCCTACTGACTTCGTATTCTTCGGCAATCTCCCCAAGAGAGTAATCATCCAGATAGTAGAGGGACATATAGCTCTGCTGCTTCTCCGTTAACAACGATTGGTAAAAGTCATACAAATAATTAATCCGCGTTGTCTTTTCAAGCATCTTAGCAAGCCTCCCTGCTGTTAAGTGAAAACCCTTTACAAGTTTATATTGTAAAGCCTTGTTTATTTGATGTCAAGTTAAACTCCTTACCACTTGATTGCAAAGCATTATTTTTTTCTTTTTTCCGCCGCTTTTTTAGACCTTTCTGCAATTGTTCCTCCAAATAAACACTGTGAACAAAAAAACCAGAAGAGAATTATCTCTTCCGGCTTACAATTTTTCTAAACCTCTTCTTTATCGATGATATCAGCGAAAAGGCCATAAACATATTTCTCAGCATCGAATTCCTGCAGATCGTCCATTTTTTCACCTAGCCCGACAAATTTAACGGGAATGGCCAATTCATTGCGAATTGCCAAAACAATCCCACCTTTTGCGGTGCCATCAAGCTTTGTTAAAACAATACCGGAAACATTGGTCGCTTCCTTGAATGTCTTGGCCTGAATAAGGGCATTTTGCCCGGTTGTAGCATCAAGGGCAAGCAACACCTCGTGTGGTGCACCTGGTACTTCACGTTCAATTACACGTTTCACCTTTTCCAATTCCTTCATTAAATTAACTTTATTCTGTAAGCGGCCGGCCGTGTCGCAGATCAGTATATCCGCTTTTCGTGCCTTGGCGGCCTGAATGGCGTCGAACATGACCGCTGCAGGGTCAGAGCCTTCACCCTGTTTGATTACACTGACACCGACACGCTCTCCCCAAACCTCAAGCTGTTCGATCGCACCGGCACGGAAGGTATCCCCGGCAGCCAATACGACAGATTTACCTTCTGTTTTGAATTTATGGGCGAGTTTACCAATGGTCGTCGTTTTACCTACCCCATTAACCCCTACAAACAAAATGACCGTCAAACCTTCTTCTTGTATATTGAGGCTTGAAGTCGCTTCATCATCACCTTGGTAGATTTCAACAAGCTTTTCGGAGATAACGGACTGCACTTCCCTCGTATCAGAGATATTGCGAAGCTTGACTTCCATTTTTAATTGATCAATCAGTTCCATCACAGTATCAAAGCCTACATCTGCCTGTATCAGGATTTCTTCAAGTTCTTCAAAAAAGTCCTCATCCACTTTCCGATAACGGGCAACAAGTTCATTAACCCTTCCCGTAAAGGAATTCCTCGTCTTTGTCAAACCTTGTTTGAATTTTTCTCCTATGGATATTTCTGCTTCAACTGATTTTTCTTTTTCTTCCTGGGTCGTAAATTTCTCTTTTAGCTTTTTGAAAAAACTCATTGTCCCACTTCCTCTAATTCATGAATTTTAAACTTCCATAAAGTTTTCTGATTCTTCCATCCGGACGGAAACAAGTTTGGAGACACCTGACTCCTGCATCGTAATGCCATATAGGACATCCGCCTCTTCCATCGTGCCTTTGCGGTGAGTGATCACGATGAACTGCGTTTCCCTGCTGAACTTCCTTAAAAATTGACTGAACCGGACGACATTCGCCTCATCAAGCGCTGCCTCGACCTCATCAAGGATACAGAAAGGCACCGGACGCACTTTTAGAATGGAGAATAAAAGGGCTATGGCTGTCAATGCTCGTTCTCCCCCAGATAAGAGGCTCAAATTTTGCAGTTTTTTCCCGGGAGGCTGTGCAATGATGTCTACTCCTGTATTTAGTAAATCATCCGGATTTGTCAGCTTCAGCTCCGCTCTGCCTCCGCCGAATAAAGCTTTGAAGACTTGTTCGAATTCTTCACGGATCGAATAGAAGGTTTCGGCAAAGCGCCGCTTCATTTCATCATCCATTTCATCGATGACTTGGAATAATGTATCTTTCGCCTGTTGAAGATCTTCCTTTTGACTAAGAAGGAATTCATAGCGTTCAGCTACACGTGCGTATTCATCAATTGCACCTAGATTCACCGTCCCCAGTTCCTCGATTGCAAGCTTGATTAGCTTCACCCTTTTTTGAGCCTCTTCTGCAGGCATCATCAATGGATACTGTTCTTTAGCACCTTCAAAGGAAAGGGTATATTCTTCTCTCAAGTGGTCGAGGCGATTTTCCAGTTCGACATCCAGACGAGTTAATTTCACTTCTTCATCCTTTATCACTTCGACAATGCCTCTATAAAGTCGATTTTCTTCTTTCAAGGACAGTTCAAGCGTTTCAACTTGCGTTAGAAGCTCGTTTTTTTCCTGTTTTTTCATGGCGATTCCTTCAATTGCTCCATTTTTATCGAGCAATTTCTGCTGAGCCATATCTTCCAGGGACTCTTCCCCGCTTGAACTGTCTGTCATTTCATTGGTCAGGAGCCCTAAATCATCTTTGTTTTCGGCAAGCCTGCTTGTTTCCTTTGAAAGATCCGATTCAATGCGTTCCATCTTCTCTTTTTGGTTTTGCAGCTGGCCGCGCTTAGAGGCAAGCATTACCCTCAGTTCATTCGTTTCTTCAGCAAGGTTCTCTTTTGAGGATTGCTGAGATTGCTTTTGTTCGGTCATTTCGGAAATCAACCGGTCCAGCCCTTCAATCTCAGTTTTACATGATTCCAAAAGTTCTTCCAGCTCTTCAAGTCTTGCTGTTTTTTGCTGTTGTTCTTCTAAATATGAATTCTTATCCAAATCATAAAGATGCAGCCGTTCATTCACATTTCTTTCTTGCAGCTCCACTTCACGGAGCTCGCCCTTAAGGGTTTGTTCTTGTAATCGAAGTCTCTCTCCTGTTTTTCTGGTTTGTTCAAGCGTTTGCTCTTGAACACCCAAATCCACTTTGAGCTGTTTGACTTGCTTTTCTAGCTGATTCGTTTTAGCTTCCATTGCAGCAAGTTTTTGATGGAGCTCTTCCAATTCCGTTTTCCTTGAAAGCAGGGAGGTCGTTTTTTGCTTTAAGGCTCCACCAGTCATTGAGCCACCCGGATTGACGATATCCCCTTCAAGTGTTACAAAGCGGAAACGGTGCTGCATCATTTTCGCCAGGTCATTTGCACCTTTTAAATCAGTGGTGATTATCACCGTTCCTAATAGATTTTCAGCAATCGCTGCATGCCTATCATCATATTGGATCAACGAGGAACCTGTCCCCACAAAAGCTGGATGACTCTTCAGCATCGATAGTTGGTTAGCTGATACCTCTCTTGCCTTTATGACTGATAAAGGCAAGAACGTCGTACGCCCATACCTATTTTTCTTCAAGAAGGAAATGGCTTCCCGTGCATGCTCCTCGCGTTCCACGACAACATGCTGCATCGCTCCGCCCAGAGCCGTTTCGATGGCCGTTTCATATTCCTTAGGAACCTTTATCAATTCCGCTACTGCCCCTTCAATGCCTCGAAGGGTTTCTTTCGCTTTCAAAACCTCTTTTACACCCTGGAAAAAGCCTGCATAATCATCTTCCATTTCTTCAAGAAGTTCTTTACGAGATTTTGCCTGTTGAAGGAATTGATAGGCCTTATAAAGGGTTGTTTCTTGTTTTTGATACGTATCTTTTGCAGCATTCAATTTATTCTGCTGATTTCGGAAATAAGTGACATGCTCTTCAAGCTGCTTAGTCATATTTTCCATCAGCTGTGAATATTCCATTTTTTTAGCAGTGATATCCATTCTTTCGGTTAAGAACTTTTCATTTTCCATATCAAGTTTAGCATTTTTATGTTCCTGCTGCGTTAATTGCTGGAGCAAGTATTGTTTTTCGTTTTTTGCCGATGCCTGCTTGTTCAACCACTCGATATAGTCACTCTTTTTCGCTTCGATCATCGCTTCAATATCACTATTGAAAAGGCCTAGGCTTTTTTGTTTTTCATGTAAGGTTTCAGAAATCCCCTTCACTTCCAAGTTCAGTGCATGCAGGATTTCCGTTTCTCTTTCCTTTTGCAAAGACAAACGCTCGACGGCAGCCTCACCTTCCACAATCGCTTTTTCTAGCTGTGACTTGTTTTGGGCAGCATTTTTTTTCCGTTCTTTCAAAACCTCTTTACGGCCTTCAAGCTTTTCAAGTTCTTCACTGGCATTCAGGAGAATTTCCTGAAGTCCATTGATCGATGTCTCAAGCATCGCAAGACTATCCCTTAGTTTTTTGAGATGCGCTTCCCTGTCATGAAGCTGTCCTGCCATTTGCTGTTCCATTTCATTATGTTTTTCAAGTTCTTGTGACAGTTTTTCCCATTTTTCATATAACTCTTCTATTTCAAAAACGGTTAAAGCCACTTCTATTTGCTCAAGCTCTTCTTTCTTCGCCAAAAATTCCTTGGCGAGGGAAGACTGAATTTTTAACGGCTCCACCTGCCCCTCCAATTCATGGAGGATATCATGGACCCGGTTTAAGTTATCCTGTGTTTCCGTCAGCTTCGATTCCGCTTTTCGTTTTCTAGTTTTATACTTCAGGACACCCGCTGCCTCTTCAAAGATCACTCGTCTTTCTTCAGCCTTACTGCTTAGGATTTCTTCCACTTTCCCTTGGCTGATGATGGAAAATGCTTCTCTCCCAAGACCAGAATCCATGAAAAGGTCTATGATGTCTTTCAGACGGCAACCTTGATTATTAATGAAAAATTCACTTTCTCCCGATCGATATACACGTCTTGTCACACTGACTTCATGAAAGTCGATCGGTAGGGAATTGGTCTCGTTATCAAGGGTCAATGATACTTCCGCAAAATTCAACGCTTTCCTCGTGTCACTTCCCGAAAAGATGATATCTTCCATTTTCGCTCCACGCAGTGATTTCGCGGACTGCTCTCCAAGTACCCATCGGACTGCATCGGTCACATTACTTTTACCGCTTCCGTTTGGTCCAACCACTGCCGTGACACCAGGTACAAAATCAATCGAAATTTTCTCTGCGAAAGATTTAAATCCTACAACGTCCAAACGTTTGAGGAACATGACCTTTCCCCCTCTACTGTTCAACTATCTTGTTGTTTTTTTATCTTTTAAAACGATCAATGCATGCTCGGCAGCATGCTGCTCCGCTTCTTTTTTGGACTTTCCTATTCCAGAGCCCAGCTCTTCCCCATTAAGGGAGACGGTCGAAACAAACTCCCGATTATGAGCCGGTCCTTTTTCCTGCAAGATCTTATATTGCAGGACACCGATGGCATCCCGCTGGATCAGCTCCTGAAGCTGGCTCTTATAATCCATCACATGAGAAAAAGCACCCTCGTCTATCTTCGGAAACACGACATTCGTCAAAAACTGAACAACCGGCTCTAATCCTTGATCAAGGTACAAAGCACCAATGTAGGCTTCGAATACATCCGCAAGCATGGCAGGGCGTTCTCTTCCACCTGTCATTTCTTCCCCTTTTCCGAGTAATACATATTCCCCGTAAGAAAGGCTATTGGCAAAAGCAACAAGTGAAGGCTCACACACAATGGCTGCCCTTAGTTTGGTAAGTTCACCTTCGCTCATCATCGGATATTTTTGATATAAGTATTTAGAGATGGTCAATTCTAATACAGCGTCTCCTAAGAATTCAAGCCTTTCATTATCTTCATAAGGCTTGCGGCGATGCTCATTCACATAAGATGAATGCGTAAAAGCTTGTTTTAATAGATTTTCATCTTTAAAATGAAAACCCAGATTTTCTTGCAACTGTTTAAATTTATTATCCTTGATTGATGGTTTACGATTATTTCCGTTCCTACGCATCACACAAAACCCTCCACAACGGTTCAAAAAGCATATTTTTCCAATATATAAAAAGAAACCTGGCAGGAATCCCTGTCAAGCTTTCCTATGTACCATCATACATTATTATCCCCTTAAAGAAAACTAATGGCAAAAGACCACTGCCACGCAGGCGGAACTTACATTGTACATGCTCATTTCCTTATCTGCCGCTGCATCAAACTTCTTTAAGCAATAAGAGAAAGCCCCGTTAAAAAACGGAGCTTTTAGTCAAATGACAATTCATTACATAGTGCTTTGTATGTAATTCACAGCATCACCTACTGTGGCGATTTTTTCAGCGTCATCGTCCGAAATTTCCATATCAAACTCGTCTTCGAATTCCATGACTAGTTCGACTACATCAAGGGAATCGGCACCAAGATCTTCTTTGAAAGAAGCTTCAAGTTTTACCTCTGATTCTTCTACGTTCAAACGATCTACAACGATTTTAGTTACTCTTTCTAATACATCTGCCAATGTGTTCACCTCCCCTCAAAACATTATAAATTAATTTCGAAAAAAATCAAAGAAAACTTACATGACCATTCCGCCATCTACATGAAGAGTTTGCCCAGTCATATATTTGCTGGCCTCAGAAGCGAGGAAAGACGCCACAGCAGCAATATCTTTAGGGTCACCGAACCGCGCAAGCGGAATTTGGTCCAGCATGGCTTTTTGTACGTCTTCAGGCAATTCACCAGTCATATCCGTTGAGATGAAACCTGGGGCAATCGCATTGACCGTAATGCCTCTTGATGCAAGTTCCTTTGCCGTGGTTTTAGTCAGGCCGATCACACCAGCTTTAGCCGCTACATAATTAGCCTGCCCTGCATTTCCGCTGACGCCGACGATAGATGCCATATTGATGATCCTGCCGCTACGCTGTTTCATCATTTGCCTTGTAACCGCTTTGGTGCATAGGAACACGCCTTTAAGATTCGTATTGATCACTGAATCCCATTCATCTTCTTTCATACGCATCAATAGGTTATCACGTGTGATGCCAGCATTATTGACTAGGATATCCACTCTGCCAAATTGTTCGACGACCTCTTTGATCATGCTTGTCACCGATTCACTATTTGCAACATCGCATTGTATGGCGAATGCTTTACGGCCCAATGCCTTGATTTCGTCAACCACTTCATTCGCTTTAGCTTCACTGCCAGAATAGTTGATGGCAACATCTGCTCCCTGACGGGCAAGTTCTAATGCAACTTCCCTGCCAATACCTCGTGAAGCTCCCGTTACAAGTGCTTTTTTTCCTTCGAGGATCATGCTTGTGCCCCCTTCAATGTTTCAATTGTTTTAGTTAGAGTATCTATATCGGATACCGAGTGAATTTGAACGGAACGATCAATTTTCTTTATCAATCCGCCCAATACTTTCCCAGGGCCCACCTCGATGAACGTATCCACGCCCAATTCAAGCAGGTTTTTCACACTGTCCTCCCAAAGGACCGGTGAATACAGCTGTTCGATTAATTTTTCTTTTATTTCGGCAGGTGCTGTAATGGGCTTAGCCGTTACGTTTGAAATAACAGGAATTTCTGCCTGTTTGAAGCTTACTTCATCAAGGACACCCTGTAACTTTTCTGCTGCCGGTTTCATCAATTCCGAATGGAACGGTCCGCTAACTTCAAGAGGAAGAGCCCGTTTAGCGCCATTTTCCTTGGCTTTTGCACTCGCAAGTTTAACCCCTTCCGAGGTGCCTGAAATAACGATTTGCCCTGGACAATTAATATTGGCCAATTGAACGGATTCCCCTGTGGCCGTAATTTCAGAAGTGACTTCAGATAGAGCTTCCCGGTCCATTCCCAAAATCGCAGCCATTGAGCCTTGACCATTCGGTACCGCAGCTTCCATGAATTCACCACGCTTACGCACTGTATATACGGCATCCTCAAAAGAAATTGCACCAGATGCCACTAATGCCGTATATTCACCTAAACTGTGCCCGGCTGTAAAATCGGGTTTGATCCCCGCTTCTTCCAACTCCTTGACAAAAGCATAACTCGTGGTCAATAAAGCGGGCTGTGCATTATAAGTCACCGTTAATTCTTGTTGTGTGCCATTAAAGATCAATTCGGAAAGTGGAAAATCAAGTTTTTCATCAGCTGAACGAAAAATTTGCTGAGCACGCTCGTTTTCCTGATATAAGCCATGCCCCATTCCTATTGATTGTGAACCTTGTCCTGGAAAGACAAAAGCAATTTTACCCATCTGTTACTCCCCTGCCTCTATGATTTATTATTGTTTTTCTATTGTCTCCGCAATTGTCGATATGACGTCATTTCCAACCATATCGCGAGTCTGGCGTATTGCATTATAGACCGCATTCGCATCTGAAGAACCATGAGCCTTAATGACAGGGGCCTTCAAACCGAATAGGCCGGCACCGCCATACTCCGAGTAATCCATTTTATTTTTTATGCCTTTTAGTTCAGGCTTTACCATTGCTGCGGCCAACTTACTCTTGAGATTGCTCATCAATGCCGTTTTCACCATTTTGAATACGCTCATAGCAGTACCTTCAAGCGTCTTTAATACCATATTTCCCGTGAAGCCGTCCGTTACGACAACATCTGCCGGCCCGCTCAGGAGGTCCCGTGCCTCTACGTTACCTATAAAGGATATCTCCGATGATTGCTGCAGTAATGTAAAGGCATGCTTTGTCAGTTCATTCCCTTTTTTTTCTTCCGTGCCAATATTAAGTAATCCGACACGGGGCTTTTCGATTCCCCGCACTTTTTGGGCATAAACAGACCCCATTATGGCAAATTGAAGGAGATGCTCCGGTTTCGCATCGGAGTTCGCACCTACATCCAGTAGCACAAAACCTTTACCATCGATTGTCGGAAGGGTGGGAGCCAATGCCGGACGTTCAATTCCTTCTATCCTTCCGACCACAAATAAGCCCGCAGCCATTAAAGCCCCCGTATTGCCTGAGGAAATGCATGCATCGGCTTCTCCGTCAGCCACTTGCTGTGCAGCCAACACCATCGAGGCGCTTTTCTTGCGCCGGACCGCACGAACCGGTTCATCGGTACTCAATATTTTTTCATCAGTATGTATAACCCTTATACGGTCATGTTTCGCTAAGTATTGGTTAATTTCAGCTTGATTGCCTATCAGGGTGATTTCCACATCGGAAAAATTCTCGACAGCTTTCATCGCTCCCAAAACCTGTGCCTCGGGAGCATTATCGCCACCCATGGCATCTATCGTAATCTTCATTTTCTTTCATCCTTTACTAGAAAGTTAAGAGCGATACATTTCGAACTCGCCTTTAAAAACCAGTTCATTACCCACGTAGCTTCTGACTTCCACCACGGAACGATCGTTGGTGTGGTCCACGCGTTTAACCCTCGCTTTAGCTACCACTCTTTCATTTTCCTTTACAGAACGAGTAAATAAAATGGATGCTTTTGCAGTTAATGCAAGTTCATCATTTATGACTGCTACAGCCAATGAATTCGCTTGGGCAAACAGGTGATGTCCCCTTGCAATTCCATTCCGCTTAAAGACATGCTCTTTATTTATATCCAAAATCGAAATTGCATTATCATCTAAATTAAGGTCAATTACTTCCCCGATGATTTCATCCAAAGGCAATGCCCTGATTTCGTCACTGAATTTTTTCTCGGCCACGCTTTTAATGCGCTCACGCAGTTCCGGTATCGATAATTCAAGACGGTCAAGCCTAATGGTCTGGACACTCACCGAATATTTTTCAGCCAGCTCCTCATCCGTTACAAAAGGATTCTGTTTAATCGTTTCGATTAATAATTGCTGGCGTTCCTTCTTATTTCTTCGCATTTGAAGGTCACCATCCGTAGTATTATGACTAGGTACTAATAGTAGTATATATATTTTAAAAACAGATTGCAAGATATTGCGTAAAATCTCACAATCTGCTATTGGTTTTTCATTCAGTTCAGTCCAGCTTTTCTCCCGTGAATACGCCCGTCCCCTCTAAATAGTTCCGAAGCGGATCATACTCCGGGGAATGCCAAAAGCTTTGGGAGGCAATCAATTTTGCTGCATCCGTTCTTGCCACTTCCAGGGTCCTGTAATCATGGACCATATCGGCTACCTTGAACTCGGGAAGGCCGCTTTGTTTTTTACCGAAGAAGTCCCCGGGGCCACGAAGTTCTAAATCTTTTTCGGAAAGGGCAAAACCATCGTTTGTCTCTGTCATGATTTTCATCCGTTCTTTGCCTACTTCCGTTTTCGGATCGGCCAGCAGTATGCAAAAGGACTGATCACTTCCCCTTCCAACCCTTCCGCGTAACTGATGCAACTGTGAAAGCCCAAACCGCTCCGCATCATAAATGACCATTACCGTTGCATTCGGAACATTCACCCCAACTTCGACAACCGTCGTGGAAACAAGGATTTGTGCTTCATTGGCACTAAACTGCTGCATCACCTCGTCTTTTTCATCAGCGGGCAGCCTTCCATGCATAAGACCCACTTTGTACCTGTTCGCAAAGTATTGTGTCAGCATTGCATGAACATCGAGAACATTCTGTAAAGAATCGAGTTTCTCAGACTCCTCAATCAATGGACAAATTACGTAAGCTTGTCTACCTTTCTTTAGTTCCTTTTCGACAAAGGTTAAGATCCGGTCAAGCATTTGGTGTTTCGCCCAATAGGTTTCTATCGCTTTTCGCCCGGCAGGCATTTCATCGATCGTGGAGACGTCCATTTCCCCAAACACTGTAATTGCAAGCGTTCGCGGAATCGGTGTAGCCGTCATGAAAAGGACATCTGGATTGGTACCTTTTTCACGTAGGATGCGTCGCTGTTCCACTCCGAAACGATGTTGTTCATCCGTTATGACAAGACCTAGGTTCCGAAAATTCACTTCATCCTGTATCAATGCATGAGTTCCTATCAAAAGATCTAGTTCCCCGGATTCCAGCATTTGCAATAGTTCCTTGCGTTTTTTTCCTTTTACCGAACTTGTCAACAATGCGACCTTTACTCCACTCGGTTCCAACATTGCCTTAAGGGATTGAGCATGCTGCTCAGCCAAAATTTCCGTCGGGACCATAAGTGCACCTTGGAAACCTGCTGTAATCGTCGCCTTCAGGCATATGGCGGCAACCACCGTTTTTCCAGACCCGACATCCCCTTGAAGTAGACGATTCATCCGGTAAGGAGATTTCATGTCATTCATTATTTCCTCGACGACCCTATTTTGAGCGTTCGTCAAAGGAAAAGGGAGAGTTCCAATGAAGGCTTCCAGCTGCTCCATGTCAAACTCCTGTCCTATCCCTTTTGACTGTTCCCTCTGCACTTTACGAAGTGCCTGCATTTTAAGTTGAAACAGTAAAAACTCTTCATACACAAAACGGCGTCGAGCCTTTTTCACCTCATTGGCCGATAGAGGGAAATGCATTGTACGAAGAGCATCATTACGTGGCATCAGTTTGTAGGCCGCCAGTAATTGCGGGGGCAGATTCTCTTCTATCATTGCCCCATATTCAGAAAATGCATTGGAAATAAAGCGGCGGAGACCCTTGACAGTGATGCTGCCTTTCACTGAGTACACCGGTTCGAACTCTTTCTCCCGGCTACGATCACCAACGTGGCATTCCGACCCTGTAATGGTTTGGCGATGACGATCCCACTTTCCTGTAACGGTTACAGTTTCACCTATTGCTAGCTTGGGCTTCAGGTATGGCTGGTTAAAAAAAATGACATTTATTAAATATCTCCCAGTCAATACTTTAATCGTGAGCCTGGATTTTTTCTTTCCGAAGTATCCTAACGTGGGCACCGTATGAACATTGCCTTCCACGGTAACCCGCTCATCATGCTCGACCGTTTCCAAATCCCTCAATCGGTAATCCTCATAGCGATATGGGAGATGTTCAAGGAGATCCGCGACGGTATGGATCCCCATTTCCCCCAACGCTGCAGCCGTTTCGGCCCCAATTCCTTTTACCGCTGTTATGGATTCCTGTAAAGTTGGTTTCACTTCTTATTCAGCGGTAAGCCAAAGATCTTCGCTTCCAACTCCCGTCCAGTCGGTGTAGCCGCTAAACCTCCTTGTGCAGTTTCCCTAAGTGCCGATGGCATCGTTTGCCCGATTTTATACATCGCATCTATCACTTCATCACACGGTATGCGGCTTGTGATCCCCGCTAACGCCATATCTGCGGCAACCATAGCATTGGCTGCACCCATGGCATTCCGCTTCACACAAGGCACTTCCACAAGCCCAGCAACAGGGTCACATACAAGACCAAGCATGTTCTTTAATGTGATTGCCATCGCTTCTGCACTTTGTGCTGGTGTCCCACCTGCCATTTCAACGATGGCTGCCGCTGCCATGCCCGAGGCAGAACCGACCTCCGCCTGACAGCCCCCTGCGGCTCCAGAGATTGAAGCATTATTCGCAACAACAAAACCAAAAGCCCCTGCTGTAAAAAGGAACTCAATTTTTTGTTCCCGAGTCGGTTTTAATTTATTTTGCAAAGCAAAAAGTGTTCCAGGCACAACACCAGCAGATCCGGCAGTCGGTGTCGCACAAATCGTTCCCATTGCTGCGTTCACTTCGTTTGTTGCCACGGCTTTGCTTACCGCATCCAACAGCAGTTCACCGGATAAGGAATTTCCGGATTTAATGTAATTCTGAAGAAGAACTGCATCCCCTCCCGTCAAGCCGGAAACGGACCGTACACCTTGAAGTCCTTTTTCCACTGCCTGTTCCATTACATCCAGGTTGACTCCCATCTGGCGGATGATTTCTTCACGGTTTTTTCCCGTTACTTCCATTTCCTGCTCTATCATCAGCGTTGAAATTCTTTTCTGCTTTGATTCAGCTAATTCTACTAATTCCGCTACATTTCGAAACATGATTTCTTCTCCTTCCTAAGTGGAAACGATTGCCCTGTCAATCCACAATCCTTGCTACTTGAGTGATGTTGGGGAGTGCCGTAATTTCAGCGATGACGTGATCCTCCAGGTTATGGTCCACTTCAATCGTCATCAGGGCCATCTTCCCTTTCTCTTTTCGGGAGACTTCCATCTGGCCAATATTGATTTGATGCTTGGCCAATATGTTTGACACATTGGCGATAGCACCAAATCGATCATCATGAACGACAAGTATGGCAGGGTTGTGCCCGGAGAGCCTCAATTTAAACCCATTCAGTTCGACGATTTCGATCTTTCCCCCGCCAATCGATATTCCGACAAGTTCCAGTTCACCATCATCATCTCCAACTGTTATTTTTGCAGTATTGGGATGTTCAGGTACTGCTTCTTCTTCCCGAAAAGTAACTTTCATTTTCTTTTTACGGGCTAGTTCCAGCGATTCTTTAATTCTCTCATCAAATGTATCAAAATCAAGTAAGCCCCCTACAATGGCTACATCCGTTCCATGGCCTTTATAGGTTTTGGCAAACGATCCGTAAAAAGAAATATGGGCCCATTTTGGTTCCCGATCGAATAAATTCCTGGCAACCCTCCCGAGCCTTGCAGCTCCTGCTGTATGGGAACTAGAGGGGCCGATCATAACAGGACCAATTATATCGAATACACTTCTAAATTTCATGATTTGCTCCTCCTTCTTTACACTGGGAGTAGTTAAATAATAAAGCTTGATATATTGTAATTACAATCACGCTGTCCGTAATCCTTCTTTTTAAAAAAATAAAACTGCATAGCCTAATGACATATGCAGTTTATTGCCTTTTATTTTTTTCAGGATCCGCCAAAAATTATGACGAATAAGTCTCCCTTATCTTCATGATCCTCTTCTTATTCAATTGAAAAAATAAAAGAATATAAAGGTTGTTTCCCATTATGGACTTCAACTTCGACGTCTTCGAAATTCTCATTACAAAACGCAACAAGACTTTCGACCTCTTCGGCAGTGGCATCTTCCCCATATAAAACGGTAAGGATTTCCGAATCTTCGTCAATCATATCGGAGAGAAGATCTTTTGCCGCCTGAATCATGTCTTTATCCTTCACTTTGATGGTGCCTTCAGCAATTCCCATGAAGTCCCCGGTCTCGATTGTCAGACCGTCAATGTTTGTATCCCGGACAGCATAAGTAATCTGGCCCGTTTTCACATGCGAAAGGGCTTCGATCATCGCTTTTTTATTCTCTTCAGCATCAAGTGTAGGGTTGAACGCCAACAATGCAGCCATTCCCTGTGGCACTGTTTTCGTTGGGATGACAGTCACATAATCCCCAAGCACATCTGCAGCCTGATTGGCCGCCATGATGATATTTTTATTATTAGGCAAGATGATTACATGATCTGCATTTGCCTCTTCGACAGCTTTAACGATATCTTCCGTGCTAGGATTCATCGTCTGTCCGCCTTCGATGATGGACTTAGCGCCGATGCTTTTGAATAATTCGCTGATGCCAGCACCCATCGCCACTGACACTACAGCGTACTTCTCTTTGGTGGACGGTTTAGTTTGAAGCGGTGTATTCGTCTCACCGACAATCGCAGTATGCTGTTCACGCATATTATCGATTTTCATTTTTATTAAACTACCATATTGCTGTCCATAATTCAGGCACGTTCCAGGCTGTTCAGAGTGAATATGTACTTTGACGACTTCATCATCTGAGATGACTAATATAGAATCTCCGTATTCACTCAAATCATTTCTGAATTTTTCTTCATCAAATGGTTTATTGGCAAGTTTTTCACTTTCCATTCGGACCATGAATTCCGTGCAATAGCCATACACGATATCTTCCGTATTCATATGACCTTGTACATTCATGTGATGTTCGGCACTGATCATGTCGTCCATGCTTGGACCATTTGAAGATCGGACTGGAAGGGCTTCACCTTTCAGCTCAGCAAGGAAACCTTCATAAACGAACACCAATCCTTGCCCACCGCTATCAACGACTCCCACTTCTTTTAAGACTGGAAGAAGATCCGGTGTGCGTTTTAATGAGGCATTGGCCTCCGTAACGATTTCTTCCATTACTTGAATAAGGTCTTGGTGCCTTGCTGCTGATGAAACCGCTTGCTTGGCTGCATCTTTTGCAACCGTTAAAATGGTTCCTTCAACAGGTTTCATTACAGCTTTATAAGCTGTATGAACCCCTGCTTCAAAAGCTTGGGCAAATTCTTCACTATTGATTTCCGATTTATGTTCAATCGCTTTAGCAAAACCGCGGAACAGTTGCGAAAGGATTACTCCTGAGTTGCCGCGTGCGCCCATCAGCAGTCCTCTTGAAAGGGACGTACCCACTTTCCCGATGTGTTCCTGGACGTTATTTTGCACTTCCTTCGCTCCCGAAGTCATCGATAAATTCATATTCGTTCCTGTATCTCCATCTGGAACAGGGAAAACATTCAACGCATCAACCATTTGGGCATTAGCCGCTAAATGGTTGGCACCTTGAATGATCATTTCTGCAAAGCGCTTTCCGTTTAAACTTGTAATTGACACAAAACTTTCCTCCTATACTTAAGGGTTCGTCACACGAACTCCCTGTACAAAAATGTTGACGGAATCAACAGCTAATCCTACAGTTTTGTCCAGAGTATACTTTACCTTTGATTGCACATTATGTGCAACTTCCGAGATTTTCGTTCCATAACTTACGATGATATACATATCGATATGAACTTCTTCCTCTTCTTGACGGACTATTACACCCTTAGTAAAGTTTTCTTTTCTTAAAATTTCGGCAATGCCGTCTTTAAATTGTTTTTTGGAAGCCATTCCTATAATTCCGTAGCAATCCACGGCTGCTCCGCCTGCTACAGTTGCGATAACATCATTAGAGATGTCAATTTGTCCATACTTCGTTTGTAATTCGATAGACATTTTCTTTTCCCTCCCAAAAAATCAAATCAACTAAAGACATTTTACTATAATGTCTATGGTTTTAAAAGTAAATGTCATACGGTACTATATATAATTCAATTTTGAAGTATGTATGTCAAGGTATTTTTCTTGAAAGTAATTAACTGAAGTATTGCATTCTAACGGTAGGTATGATAAATTATTAAAGTATTTTACAAAGACTTAAGACGACTGCGAAAAACTTAAGCTTGTTGTAGTTAGGAGGGAATTTAACATGGCACGTAAATGTGTAATCACTGGAAGAAGAACTCGTTCTGGTAACAGCCGCTCTCACGCAATGAACGCTAGCAAGCGTACATGGGGCGCTAACCTTCAAAAAGTACGTATTTTAGTTGACGGTAAACCTAAACGTGTATACGTTTCTGCAAGAGCTCTTAAATCGGGCAAAGTAGAACGCGTATAATGTTACGGCATCCTCTTAGGATGCCTTTTTACTTATAATGGCCGGTATTAATGGGGATGGTTTAAATCGTTGATCAAGGCTGGTCTGCATCAAAGAAGAAAGCCTTCCCCCCTTTTTTACCGAAAAATAACACCCCCCAGAATTTGAGAGGTGTCATGGAGATAAGTATCAGCCTTTTTTAAACGCTCCGAGCATAGCCCTTACCAAACTGCCCAGAACTTTTGGCAATTTAATCGTATAAAATTTCATCATGCCCCTCCTCTTTGCATCCCACAATTAAAGATGAAGTGGAATTTTTCTATTACAACATAAGCTTTTAAGCGGATATAGGATGATCGTAATTATATCCGAATCTGCTCTAAGCATGAATTTTAATCACTGCTTCTTATCACCATTAATATGCCTTTCTCAAATGAAACATTCCCAGATTCGGAAATTAGTTCATTGCTGATGCAAAGCGTCGAACCTATTTCCACGCTTGCATCATTCAGTGGGTATTTGAAACCCGAAAGTGTAATGCCGGTGACTTCCGCTGTTACAGGGAGCAATGACAAGTATTTCTTATCTTTCAAAGCAGTGACCTCATATGAACCCGCTGTCTTAACTGTGAATATATTTTGCCGATCGACTATGTATATTTCTATATCGCCATGATAAGGGAGGACACTTTCTTTTTGGAGCAGCTGGATATTTCCAAGAAAATGGTCCATTCTTCCCCCTGTAGCGCCCAGGATATGAATTTCACTTGGCTTTTGCCCTATTGCCCATTTAAATGCGATCTCTAAATCCGTTTCATCCTTTTCCGATGAATATAGATTGATTTGTTCCAGCCTTTGCTCAATCTTCTTGTATTCGCCTTCCGAAACTGAATCAAAATCCCCGAAACCGTACTTAGGTTCGATACCTTTTTCAAGCAAGGACCATACTCCCCTGTCAACCCCGACCCAAAGATCAGTCTTCTCCTCATACCATGTCAGATCCGGCCAAAAACATTCCGGACCTCCAGCCATTATACTAATAATCATAGAAATCATCCTTTTCTATATCTAATCATATCCCAGGTGCCTTTGTTTAATTGATAAAAAAAGCCGACCACCATCATACGAATATGATAGTGTCGGCTTATATCACTTTCCCCGAATCTTTTGAATCGCTGCTTGTCGATCTTCTTGATTATATATTGCCGACCCGGCCACCAGGACTGTCGCCCCTTGTTCAATACATAGTTTAGCCGTTTCTTCATTCACTCCACCATCAATCTCTATTTCGAGATTATGATTATACATTTCTGCCATCGCCTTCACTTCAGCAATTTTGGGCAGAACGGATTTAATGAACTTTTGCCCGCCAAAACCCGGATTGACCGTCATCAATAATACCATGTCAATATCCTCGATTATAGGTTTGATCAAGGACGCCGGAGTGGCTGGATTAAGCACCACGCCTGCCTTTACACCAAAAGATTTAATCAATTGTATCGTCCGATGCAAATGAGTGCATACCTCTACATGTACAGTTATATAATCGGCTCCCGCTTTCGCAAAGGCCTCGATATAACGATCAGGTTGTTCGATCATTAAATGAACATCAAGCGGAAGTTTTGTCACCGGGCGGATAGCATCAACAATTAGTGAGCCTATCGTTATATTCGGCACGAAATGCCCATCCATGACATCCACATGGATTAAATCCGCTCCGCCCCTTTCCACATCTAGAATTTCTTCTCCCAATTTTGCAAAGTCAGCTGATAAAATGGATGGTGCGATTTTAACCATTTTAATACCTCGGCTTTCTATCTCTGATTTCTTCTAAGAATTGCATATAATGTTCATATCGATAACGTGGAATTTCCCCGGCATCAACCGCTTCCTTCACTGCACACTTCGGTTCTTTATCGTGCAGGCAGGCACGGAATTTACAGTCTTCCCCATGCTTATGCATTTCCGGGAAGCAATAAGATAACCGTTCAGCTTCCATTTCCATGAATTCAAGTGAACTGAACCCAGGAGTATCTGCGACAAGCCCAGAGCCTATATGAATCAATTCAACGTGGCGGGTGGTATGCTTCCCGCGTCCCAGGTGTGATGAGATATCATCCGTCTTTAAGGCCAAGTCAGGATTGATCGCATTCAGCAAAGACGATTTCCCAACGCCGGATTGACCGGCAAATACACTGGTTTTTCCTTCTAAATAAGGCACAAGTCCTTCAATTCCGCCAGCAGTAACTGAAGATGTTTCCAGTACAGTATAACCAAGTTTCTGATAGTCCTTGATATACTGAGACAATTTCTTTTGGTTTTCTGCTGTAACCAAGTCAAGTTTCGTCACGACGATAATAGGTTCGATTTCGTTATCTTCGATCAGTACGAGGAATCGATCAAGCAATGCCGGACTGAAATCGGGCTCTACTGCTGAAAAGACAAGGATTGCCTGATCTACATTCGAGATTTGCGGACGAATCAATTCATTCTTTCGCGGTTTTATTTCGGTCACGGTCCCGTCCGTTTTATTTTCCGCTTCAAAAACTACATAATCACCCACGAGCGGCGTTACCTTATTCTTCCTGAATACGCCCCGTCCGCGGCATTGATAGACCTCTTCACCATCAAGGACATAATAAAATCCACTTAATGCTTTGATAATTTTTCCTTCGGGCATAACCACACTCCTAATTATTAAATTTATTCTGGATATGAGACGGATTCGTCAATGATGACCTGGTTGTCCCGCATGACTTTATATCCTGCTTTCTTATCCGGGGATACCATTAATTCGATCGTTCTTTTGGCATCTTCCAAAATAAAGAATGTTTCTTGGGGCTCCGTCATGCTATTGTCGATATCCTCGATGAAAATTTGTATTTTTTGCGTTTTGCCTGGCTCAACGGGATCATACTCGATTTTGATTTCCTCCGTTACACTCTTGGGAGGAATCTCTTCTTTCCCTTTTGAAATGACCACTTTCACAGTACTGCCCTTTTCCACCTTCGTAGCAGGTTCGGGTGATTGGGAAATGACAAGCCCTTCTGCTACGGAATCATCATAGATTTCTTCTTCGACATCGATCTTTATTCCACTCTCATTGGAATAATCATCAAGGCCAGCTTGATTGAACCCCGTTAGGTTCTTCAAGCTCAGCAGATCTGCCCCTTTACTGACCGTTAGCTCAAGCTCCGTTTCGGATGGTACGACCTCAGTGGCACCCGAGGGCGATTGATCTATGATCGTGCCGGCAGCACTGTCATCATATTTTTCGGTCACGCTTATGTTTTTGAATCCCATTTTTTCAAGCAGGGATTTAACATCAGAATAGTCTCGACCTTCATAACTGGACAATGAAATCGTCTCTTTACCAATGCTTTGATAAATATCGATCACTGCACCTTCCTTGACCGTCTTGCCTTCCTTAGGGTTGGTTTTGATCACAAGACCAGCTTCGACTTCTTCATCTTCAATCTCGATCGTTTCTCCTATTTCCAAATCCATATCAAGCAATTCAGTAATGGCATCATCCAATTCTTCCCCTTTAAGGTCAGGGATCGTCACTTCCTTTGAAACAAGGAGGGGAGGTACAACAGTGACAGATAAAACAGCAAGCAGGGCGAGAACTAAAAAGGTGGTCACCAAGATCGCTGACATGTTCTTTCGTTTTTTACCTTTATGTTCCGACTTGATTTTTTGTTTTTTCTGTTTCTTTTGTTTTTTCGGTTTCTTTTTCGCTTTACTCTCTGCTTCTGATTCACTTTCTTCATCGTCCGCATAGACCAATGTATTTTTTTCCGGACCTCTTATGATTGTCTCATCGACGCTTGAAATCTGATCATCCGTTATGACGGGGATGGCTTTTGTTGCATCATGATCTTCAGGAATGGCAAAAGGCAGTTCATTTGAACGCTCAGGATTAAGCGAAGTCCGCATGTCATCTTCCATTGAGTCCACGCTATCATAGCGGTAATATGAATCTTTGGCTGTTGCTTTCAGGATAATATTTTCCACACTCTGAGGTATTTCAGAGTTCCAGCGTTTTGGCGAAGGAGTTTCCGATTGTAAATGTTTAAGAGCTATCGAAACGGCTGATTCACCCGAAAAAGGCAATCTCCCCGTCAACAATTCAAACATGACGATACCAAGTGAATAAATGTCCGATTTCTTATTGGCCATACCGCCTCTGGCCTGTTCAGGAGATAAGTAATGAACCGAGCCCAAGACTGCGTTGGTCTGTGTTATGTTTGTTGCGCTTAGGGCCAATGCAATGCCAAAATCCGTAATCTTGACGGTTCCTTCTTTATCAATCAATATGTTCTGTGGCTTGATGTCACGATGGATGATCCCATTATGATGGGCATGGGAAATCGCTGCCGTGATTTGCTTCATGATATCCAGGGCTTCATCGACTGGAATCGGATAATATTTTTGTATGTATTGCTTTAGTGTAAAACCGTCCACGTACTCCATTACAATATAATAGATTGAATCTTCTTCACCAACATCATAAATGCTTACGATATTGGGATGGGCCAAACTGGTTGCCGATTGGGCTTCCCGATTGAAGCGCTTGATGAACTCTTCGTCATTATTAAAATCCATGCGAAGGATTTTCAATGCAACATCCCTATCTAAGATCATATCCCTTGCAAGGTAAACATTCGCCATACCGCCGCCGCCGACCATCTCGATCAGTTTATAACGGCCGTTGATTCTTCTACCAATCAACATTCAATTCACCTGCTTTCACTTTCTTCAGTAAATTGAATAAGCACAAGGGTGATATTATCTTCCCCACCGTAGTGATTGGCCTTATCTATTAATGAATTCGCCTTTTCTTCAAGTGACTGTCCATTGGTTATGGTTTCTTCCAGTTCCTGTTCACTCACTTTATTCGTCAATCCATCCGAACAAAGCAATAGTAAATCATTTTCTTCGAAGATGACAGTCATAATATCCATTTCCACTTGCATTTCTGTCCCCAAGGCTCGTAATAAAACATTTTTCCGTGGGTGGTTTTCGGCATCTTCCTTTGAAATCTGCCCGGAACGGACCAATTCATTAACAAGTGAATGATCTTCCGTGACCTGCTTAAAACCGCTCTCATTATACAAATAACATCGGCTGTCCCCGATGTTGGCAATGGTAGCAAACTTGTCGGTGCAAATGGCTGCCACAATGGTGGTCCCCATGCCCTTACATTCCGTATTCGCTTCTGCATGTTCAAAAAGCAACTGATTGACCAAGACGATTTGCTGCTTAAGCCAACCCTCGGCATCGTTTGCCGTTTCGATACCTGTAGATGATTCCCAGCCCTTTTTCAGAAGGTCTATCGTCATTGCACTGGCTACATCCCCGGCACGGTGGCCGCCCATGCCATCTGCAACGATGGCAAGGCGAACGCCTTCCGAGTTCTTAAAGATTCCGCCATTATCTTCATTATGCTGGCGGACTTTTCCACGGTCTGTCTTAAATATTGCCCTCATAGGGTCACCTCGTCTCTTCTTTGCGCTCCTTGGCCCGAAGCTGGCCGCAGGCTGCGTCAATATCACTGCCTTGTTCCCTTCGGATCGTTACATTAATACCGCGCTTCTTCAATGTTTTTTCAAACTCAAAAATTTGGTCACGAGGTGTACGTACATAGTTGCGTTCAGGTACATAGTTAACCGGTATTAAGTTAACATGGCATTTTATCCCTTTTATTAAACTTGCTAATTCTTCTGCGTGCTCCACTGTATCATTTTCGCCACCGAATAGACCATATTCAAAACTTACACGGCGACCTGTTTTTTCTGTATAGTATTTGATGGCTTCAATCAAGTCTGGAAGTTTGTAGGCCTTATTGATCGGCATCAATTTACTTCTCAATTCCGTATTCGGTGCATGAAGGGAAACAGCAAAGTTTATTTGCATGCTTTCTTCGGCAAACTTATAGATTTTAGGAATGATCCCACTTGTGGAAACGGTAATATGACGTGCGCCGATGTTCAAGCCCTTTTCATGGTTTATATTCTTCAAGAATGACATCATATTATCGTAGTTATCAAACGGTTCACCGATTCCCATGATAACTACGGAACTAACACGTTCCTCCGATTCGTCAAGTGCTTGCTGAACTTTAACGACCTGGGCAACAATTTCCCCTGATTCAAGATTACGCTTTAAACCGCCTAATGTCGATGCACAGAATGTACAGCCAATTCTACATCCTACCTGCGTTGTCACGCAAATGGAGTTTCCGTATTCATGGCGCATCAACACCGTTTCAATCGAATATCCATCATGGAGTTCAAATAAAAACTTTATCGTTCCGTCATTTGACGTTTGCTGAATCAAAGTTTTCAATGTCGTGAAGGTGAATTGTGATTCCAACTTATCCCTTAATGTTTTCGAAAGGTTGGACATATCTTCAAAACTGGAGACACGCTTTTTATAAAGCCAGTCATATACTTGATCGGCCCGGAATGCCTTCTCTCCATTTTGAACAAGCCATTCTTTAATTTGGTGAAGCTCTAATGAATAGATCGATGGTTTTTCTGGTGTCGTGTCTTTTCTTACTCTAGATGATTTGGTGATTTCTGCCATTACAGCACCTTCTTTCTAAAACTCGCAATAAAGAATCCGTCACTGCTAAAATATTGCGGAAAAACTTGCAGCGTATGACCCTCAATAAATGGCTGAACGCTTTCAGGCATTCTTGTGAACAAGGTTGCATCGCTTTCAAAATCCGGATGGCTTTCCAAAAATGCTGCAGCGACTTTGTCATTTTCTTCTTTATCCACCGTACAGGTACTATATACTAACCGTCCGCCTTGCTTGACAAGCGGGGCAGCCGATTCCAATAATTGTTTTTGTATACTTGAGAGTTTCATTATATCATCTTTTGTTTTAGTGTACTTTACATCAGGCTTCCGGCGCATGACTCCCAACCCGGAACATGGTGCATCGATCAGCACCCTGTCAAACCCTTCCTTATTAAAGTGTTCTTGCACTTTCCTGCTATCAAGGGCCATTGTCTTAATATTGTTTCTGAGTTTTAGTCGCTCAGCCTGCTCTTTTATGAGCTTGACCTTATGCTCATGAAGGTCGAGCGCATATACTTGTCCAGTGGTCAAGCCTTCTGCGATATGTGTCGTTTTCCCTCCAGGTGCAGCACAGCAATCGAGTACAGCATCATTTTCATTAGCACCTAATGCATGGGCTACAAGCATTGAGCTCTCGTCCTGAATCGATAAATACCCTAATTTGTAGCTTTCTGAATGAGCAAGATTCCCTTTATAGCTGACGATTGCTTCGGGAACGACTTCACTTGCTTCAACTTCATATCCTTCTTCCGTTAAAATGCTGATCAGTTCACGGCGTGAAATCTTCTTTAAATTAACCCGTCCCGTCTGTAAAGGCGCAGTTAAGTTGATTTCACACATTTCCTTGGTCTTTTCATAACCAAATTGCTCCACCCAACGCTTGACCAACCAAATTGGATGACTTACTTCTATGGAAAGCCGTTCCAGATCATCTTTAATATCACCTAAAGAAGGAACACCATTTCTTTGAATATTACGAAGTACACCATTTACCATCGAAGATGTACCTTTATGCCCGCGCTTTTTGGAAATTTCGACGGCCTCGAAAATGATTGCATGATCAGGCACCTTATCCAAATAGACCATTTGGTAAACGGAAAGTCTAAGTAAATTGATGACCCAGCTTTGCGTTTTTTTCGGTTGTTTAATATATGGGTTCAAATAATAATCCAAAGTCATCTTCCGCTGTATGGTACCGTAGCTTATTTCTGTAAGCAGCCCGCTATCCACGGCGGATAACTGGTGCTTTTTAATCAAATTGTTCAATAATAGGTTACTGTAGGATTGGTTTTTCTCTACAGATTCCAAGATATCGAGAGTGATTTCACGTACTCCCTTTTTAGTTTGCTTCATTCTGTTCTCCTAACTTCATGTCTGCTTTAATGAACGATCCGGCTCCGCGCAAATAATCTTTCGCCGGCATTTTTTTCTTCCCTGAAGGCTGCAGTTCTGTAACTAGTATTGCCGTCTCATTGCCTGTCGAAACGATGAAACCATCACTTTGTACATCAATGACCGTGCCCGGCACTGCCTGATTGCCATCTTCAAGTTTCTTTACCTGCCAAATTTTCAAAATGGCCCCGTCTAAGGTTGTATAAGCAACAGGCCAGGGATTCAGGCCACGTACATGGTTATAGATGTCTTCCCCTGATTTCGACCAGTCGATTTTTTCCTCAGACCGTTTTATGTTTGGCGCAAAAGACGCTTTTGCCTCATCCTGCTTGATCGCCTGTAACTCCTGATTTATAAGTTTCGGAAGCGTCTCTGCAAGTAAATCCGACCCTATCTTGCTTAATTTATCATGCAGTGTACCTACATTGTCTTCTTCTTCTATAATAACTTCCGCCTGAGTCAATATATCACCGGCATCCAATTTTTCCGCCATATACATGATGGTTATTCCCGTCTTTTCTTTCCCTTGTAAAATGGAATAATGAATTGGCGCCCCTCCACGCAGTTCAGGGAGCAGGGAGGCATGTACATTAATACATCCGTACCTAGGGGCATCCAGCAATTCATTCGGAAGGATTTGACCGAAAGCCGCCGTCACCACTAAGTCAGGATTCAATGCTATGATTTTTTCAAGTTCTTCTTTTTCACGGATCTTTTCGGGCTGATAAACGGGAATCCCCTGCTTTTCGGCTTCGACCTTAACTGGCGGCGGTGTCAGCACCTTTTTGCGGCCTACTGGACGATCGGGCTGTGTGACCACAGCGATCACATCATACCCTTCATCAATGATTCTTCTCAATACCGGCACTGAAAAGTCCGGAGTACCCATAAATATAATTTTTGTCATTCTTCCCCAAACCTTTCTAACTCTTCTTCCGTAATATACCGGGAAACCTTACTTGTAAATAAAACTCCTTGCAGATGATCAATTTCGTGCTGAAGGGCCCTCGCGAGGAAATCCTCCGCTTCTATCTCGAAAAAAGATCCATTTCGGTCTTGTGCCCGGACTTTGACACGGTATGGACGCGATACTTCGCCATATAAACTCGGGAAGCTCAAGCATCCTTCAACACCTGTCTGTTCGCCTTCCATTTCCAGCACTTCCGGATTAATCAGTTCGATAGCACCTGATCCTTCCTCTATTTCAACGACGGCCACTTGCTTTTTCACGCCTACCTGAGGTGCTGCAAGTCCAACGCCATCCGCCTCCACCATCGTTTCATACATATTATTTAACAGCTTTGCCAACTTTTTATCAAAACTTGTTACTTTATCGCATTTTTGTTGTAAAATTTTTTCAGGAAACAAGACAATCGGTAAAATAGCCAAAATTAAAGGTACCCTCCTAGATATGAAAAACAACACTTCATTATATAAAAACGCAAGCTGTAACAGCTCGCGGTAATCATCCATCTCTCAAACAATTACATCATGATCTGTGGATTTAAATCTATTGAAATCTGCAGATGATTTTGAGCGGTTTCTTTTTGGTAATGCTCCAAAAGTGTGCGTAAATGCTGACTAAGGTCCGGCTCTCGTTTGTATTTTATCAGACATTGATAGCGATATCTATTGTTGATTCGACTAATGGGCGAAGCAACCGGACCTAGTACGATAGAATCCCGATTCAATCGTGAGCCTAAATAATTGGTGATTTTTTCAGTAACACTGACCGTCTTCATTAAGTCTTCATGTGAAACGGTTATAAGGACAACATAATAATAGGGAGGGTAATGACTTTGCCTCCTTAGATGCATCTCCCGTTCATAAAAAGCATCAAAATCCTGTAAGGCAGAAAGCTCGATGCTGTAGTGCTCAGGCGTATAGGTTTGGATGACCACTTCTCCAGGAAGCTGATGACGTCCCGCCCTTCCGCTTACCTGTGTCAGCAGCTGGAATGTCTTTTCAGAAGAACGGAAATCAGGCAGATGTAGCATCGTATCAGCTGATAGGACTCCAACAAGAGTGATATTAGGAAAATCAAGGCCCTTGGCTATCATTTGGGTTCCTAGCAATATATCTGCCTTCCCTTCACCAAAGGCATTCAGCAACCGCTCATGTGAACCTTTCTTGCTCGTCGTGTCAACATCCATTCGTATGACCCGTGCTTCAGGGAGGATTTTTGCTAGCTCTTCTTCAACCTTTTGAGTGCCTGTACCGAAGAACCTTATATGCTCACTTTCACATTCAGGGCAAACGGAAGGCATTCCCTCTTCAAACCCACAATAATGGCATTTCATTATATCATTAAAGCGATGATAAGTGAGTGAAATGTCACAATTAGGGCAGTTGATGACCAATCCGCAGCTTCGGCACATCACAAAGGAAGAATGTCCCCTTTTATTTAGCATCAGGACTGTTTGCTCCCCCTTCTCAAGCCGGTCTTTCAGCTTGGTAAAGAGCAGCTCCGAAAACATGGAACGATTTCCCGTTCTTAGTTCTTCCCTCATATCTACAATATCCACTGCTGGCAACGCATTTTCATTCATCCTCTGGCTAAGGGTCAATAATTTATAGACGTTTTTCTTGGCACGCGCAAAAGATTCAAGTGTAGGTGTGGCGCTTCCAAGAATTACCGGACACCTATATGATTTTGCTCTTTCAATGGCAACATCCCTGGCGTGGTACCTTGGTGTTTCTTCTTGCTTATAACTGGATTCATGTTCTTCATCAATGATGACCAGCCCCAGGTTTTCAAAAGGAGCAAACACGGCTGAACGCGCCCCCACCACCACTTTAACTTCCTTACGATGAATTTTCCGCCATTCATCATATTTTTCACCTACGGATAAACCGCTATGCATCACAGCTACCTGCTCACCAAATCGTTCCTTAAACCGCTTCACCGTCTGTGGCGTTAAGGAGATTTCAGGTACAAGCATGATGGCTTCCTTTCCTTTTTCAATGACAGAGGCAATTGCCTGTAGATACACTTCCGTCTTCCCGCTGCCGGTTACACCATATAAAAGAAAGACATCATGTTCATCATGATGTATCTTCTCGTTGATGGGCTTCAAGGCAGCTGTTTGTTCAGCTGTTAGTGTAAAGGGTGTGGATTTTTCGAACACACGGTTTTCATACGGATTACGGTATATTTCTTGATCTATTTCGGCCAAAGCCCCTTTCGACACTAGGGATTTGACAGTACCGCTTGATGTGTTTATCAATTCAAGCAATTCCTTTAACGGAATGGTTTCTTGATGTTCAATAAAGTATTGAAGGAGTTCCTGTTGTTTTTTTGCATGGCTGGACATGGCTGATGCCATTTCTTTCAGTTCCTTAGGGGAAAGCAAAGATTTAATGACACGGACCGTCTTCTTATTTAGTCGGTTTTTCACATTATATACAAGCTCAAGATTGCCATTCTGCATTTCCTTTTGAAAGAGGGAGGCGTTCTCCCCTTCAATCACGTCTTTCCAAGATATTGAATCATTTTTCCCAAAAAAGTTTTGAATGAAGAGAGGAAGCTGATCCTTTTTATCTTCAACGACTTTAATAACTTTTTCATACTTTGCTTTCATCGCTGCCGGAAGCATGGCCTGCAGCGCTGAAATTTTAAAACACATCGCCTCTTTGGTCAACCAGTCACCAAGCTGCAGCAATTCATCATTAAGGATGGGCTCCAAATCCATCGGTTCCTTTATATTGCGTAATTTCGCAAATTCGCTTTTAGCTTTTAAGCCTGTGACGAATCCCTGTACCATTCTTGGACCGAATGGGACGATGACTCGCATTCCGGGCTTGATGACTTGGTTCCACTTTTCAGGTATCCGATAGTCGAATTCTCGATCCGTTTGTTTAGCAGGTACATCCACGATGACGGATGCTATATCCATAAGACATCATTCCTTTTGCATGCGGGATACTTCTGCCAGGATGCTTTTAGCTATATCCGCTTTACTCATTTTTGGAAGTTCGGTCGCACTTCCATCTTTATCGTAAATGGTCACGATGTTCGTATCCGTTCCAAATCCTGCCCCTGCGACGGTAACATTATTGGCAACGATCATATCTGCATTCTTTTTGACCAATTTTCCTCTTGCGTATTCTTCAACGTTGTTCGTTTCAGCCGCAAAACCTACCAAGATCTGATGAGTTTTATTTTCACCGAGTTCCTTGAGGATATCCTTTGTACGTTCAAATTCAATCACATTTTCCCCTGGCTGCTTTTTCATCTTTTGAGCATGATAAATCTTTGGTTTATAGTCCGCAACTGCAGCCGTCATGATTACGACGTCACTGGAATCGAACTGTTCGAATACCGCATCATACATATCCGCTGCAGATTCAACTGGTATTATTCTAGCCTTGAAAGGTGGCGTCAAGTTCACGGGGCCAGTGATCAATGTCACTTCAGCACCCATTTCAATTGCCTCTTCAGCTAGGGCATAGCCCATTTTGCCGCTGGAATGATTCGTCACGTAACGCACCGGATCAATCGCTTCACGAGTCGGTCCTGCCGTTATCAAATATTTCTTTCCTTTAAGAGGCTGTTGTTTCTGTGATTTGCGTTCACCGAAATATCGATTAAGGTGTTCTACGATTGTTTCCGGTTCCTCCAATCGCCCTTTTCCGACATAACCGCAGGCCAAATACCCTTCACCCGGTTCAATGAATTGATATCCAAACGACCGAAGTGTCTCCATATTTTTCTGAACCGCTGGATGACCGTACATGTGCACGTTCATTGCCGGTGCAACCCAAACAGGGGCTTCCGTTGCCAGTAGCGTGGTCGTGATCATATCATCCGCGATTCCATTGGCTACCTTGCCAATGACATTGGCTGTAGCTGGGACTAACAGGATGATATCAGCCCAATCAGCCAAATCGATGTGGGCAATGACTGAAGAATCCTTCTCATCAAAAGTATCTGTATAAACATCATTTCTCGAAAGTGCCTGAAAGGTGAGCGGCGTCACGAACTTACGTGCCGATTCACTCATGATCACTTTTACATGCGCACCTTCCTGAGTTAATTTACTTGTCAGGGCAGCAGCCTTATATACAGCAATCCCGCCGGTGACACAAAGAAGTACTTTTTTATCGATAAGCATGCAAATTTCCCCTAACTATACATTCTATTTTTTCTAATTATGACGGAAAACCGAAGAAATTTCATTTGAAATGCGCAATAACATATGGATTCCCCCAGACATTCCATCTTTTCTTGTTTACTCATTGACTTTGGTAACTCCTAAAAAAATCAAAACAAACAGGCCTGACACCTTGGCCGCAGGAAGGAAGCACTTTCCAAATGTAACGCTCCTGTTTGCTTTAGGGTGTCAGGCCCGATAGGTCAAGCTATGTGTTCTCTTAGTTTTCCTCGTAAGAATTATCATAAGTCAATTTACCGGAATGAATTTCTTCAAGGGCACGACCTACCGCTTTATGGGAAACCGGTTTTACGAGGCAATTATCTTTAATTTGCATTTCCCTGGCGCGCTTAGCCGCCACTGATACAAGTGAGTATTTAGAATCGATTTTAAGTAATAGAGAATCAATTGATGGATATAACATAATTTATTCCGCCTCCAACATTTTTTTATATAAAACAGCAACTCTTTCCCGACGGCAATGCTCGGCAATTACAATTGCATTAATTCGCGCACATGCGGCATCCACATGATCATTTTCTACAACATAATCGTATAGATCCATAAGTTCTATTTCTTCCTTAGCCACCTTCATCCGTCCTTTTATCGCTTCCTCCGTCTCGGTTCCGCGAGTAACGATGCGGCTTTCGAGTTCAGTCAAACTCGGAGGAGCAAGGAAAATGAAAAGTCCTTCAGGGAATTTCTCCCGGACCTGTTTAGCTCCTTGAACTTCTATTTCCAGAAATACATCTTTTCCGGAATCGATTGTTTCACGGACATAATCCACGGGTGTTCCATAATAATTACCGACGAACTCAGCATATTCCAGCAATTTTCCTTCTTTGATAAGTGCTTCGAATTCCTCGCGTTTTTTGAAGAAATAGTCCACTCCGTCCACTTCACCATGGCGAGGCAGCCGTGTCGTCATCGAAATTGAATATTCGAATGCCGTTCCTGGCTGAGAAAAAATCGCCTTCCTTACAGTTCCTTTACCAACACCGGATGGACCGGACAAAACGATTAATAAACCTTTTTCTCTCATATTGTTTCAGTTACCCCTCTTCTACGCTGTCATCTCTGTCTTGGAGCCGTGCAGCAACCGTTTCCGGTTGAACGGCAGATAAGATAACATGGTCGCTGTCTGTAATTATTACGGCCCTGGTTCTTCTACCATATGTAGCATCTATTAAGGATCCGCGGTCACGGGCGTCTTGGATGATCCTTTTGATCGGAGCCGATTCAGGGCTCACGATGGATACGATCCGGTTTGCGGAAACGATATTCCCAAAACCAATATTAATGAGCTTAATTGACATTTTTGTCCCCCATTCATATCTATTGTCACCTTGTTAGGTTCATCATAAACCGACTACTCGATATTTTGAACCTGTTCCTTTAATTTTTCAAGAAGACTTTTCATTTCCACCACTTCTTTGGTAATGGACGAATCATTTGCCTTTGATCCAATCGTATTGACTTCCCTGTTCATTTCCTGGACAAGGAAGTCAAGTTTCCTTCCAATTGGTTCACTGTGGGTAAGCGTCCTTGAAAATTGCTGTACATGGCTATCG
Source organism: Peribacillus simplex (assembly GCF_900156045.1). Classification (GTDB taxonomy): domain Bacteria; phylum Bacillota; class Bacilli; order Bacillales; family DSM-1321; genus Peribacillus; species Peribacillus simplex_D. The sequence goes on from NZ_FTMX01000002.1 coordinate 163,252, forward strand.
AGTCTGGTCAGTTCTTCATTAATATCACATTTATCGGCAAAAATGGCCGCTTCTGTCACAATACGGCTATCTTCAATCAATCCTTCAGTCAACTCGGCAAGTTTGATTTCCAACCGGGCTTTATATTTCTCGACGACTGAAGGTGCATGCATTTTGACCCCTGCTACAATCTCACCAAACTTTTTCAGCTGGCGATTCATGTCCAAGGCCAGTTCCTGACCTTCCAGATTCCGCATTTTTTTCAGATTTTCCAATGCCCCAGTGACGGCATTCAATAATAGGGATTCCAAATCGGCAGGAACCGCAGGTACTTCTTCCGTTATGAAAACCGATTCAAGTTGCAGCATATCCTGTAATGTAATGGAACTTTCCAGGTTGTATTTTCCCTTGACTTCGTCCATCAATCCAACATACTGATCCGCAAGATCCCAATCGATCTTCACCTTTTTGGAAACCAGGCTCTCACCTTCCACTGTGATGAAGATTTCCACCCGTCCCCTTCTTATGTATTGATTCGCCTTCTTCTTCACTTTTTCTTCCAAAACCAAAAGCTGGCGCGGCATCCGAATCGTATATTCACAAAAACGATGGTTCACGGTCTTAATTTCGGCAAAGACCTTGACCTGTTTGTTTTCCGCTTCTTCTCTTCCATAGCCCGTCATACTGGTAACCATGGTTCCACATCCTATCAAACATAATGTAGTAATTTGGCCTTTAACTTTCATTATATATTAGCTACGTCACGAAAACTTTAGCTCACAAATAAAATACTACAAAAATAAAAAGGCAATAGAGCATGACTCTACCACCTTAAAGATTATATCATATATTATTGTGCTTTTCTTGCTAAAAAGGTTCCAGCCAGTAAAAAAGTTGGAATGGATGCCATCCCTATAACCAATAGCCAATCCCTTCCCGAAATCGGTACAGTATGAAAGATCGTTTGTAAAGACTGCACATACATGACGGCTACCATCAATAATAGGGAGGACAGTACCGCCCCCACTAGATAAAGGTTACCGAATGGATTTCTCGAGAAGATCGAACGTTCGCTTCGGCAATCGAATACATGTATTAGCTGAGCTAGTACCAAGGTAGCGAACGCAATCGTTTGTGCATAGGCAAGATTATCCGGATTTGCACGATATACCACATAAAATGCGATCAAGGTAGAAATCCCGATCAGAAAACCACGAGAGATGATCTTCCAGCCAAGCCCTCTTCCAAAAACACCTTCATTAGCATTTCTTGGATTTCTCTTCATTACATCTTCTTCTGCGGAATCCAGTCCCAACGCCATCGCAGGCAGTCCGTCGGTAACAAGGTTCACGAATAAGATCTGGATTGGTATCAAAGGTAACGGCAAGGCACATAGCATCGCAAAAAACATGACCAAAATCTCCCCAACATTGGAAGCAAGCAGATAACGGATGAACTTCCTGATGTTCTCGTAAATATTCCTGCCTTCATTGATGGCCGATTTAATAGTGGCGAAATTGTCGTCAACCAATATCAAGGAAGAAGCTTCCTTAGCGACATCAGTACCTGTGATACCCATGGATATACCAATATCCGCTGATTTTATCGCAGGGGCATCATTGACACCATCCCCTGTCATTGCAACGACATGTCCTTTATTTTGCAAGGCTTTAACGATTTTCAACTTATGTTCCGGGGAAACGCGGGCAAATACCGAAACAGTTTCAACAACTTCCTCAAGTTCCCCGACTTCCATGTCGGCCAATTGCCGTCCTTCCAGAACACGGTCTTTTCCTTTTAAAATACCAAGTTCTTTAGCTATTGCCTTTGCAGTTATTACATGGTCGCCAGTAATCATGACAGTTTTGATCCCGGCATCCCTGCATTCCTTAACTGCCTGCTTCACTTCCGGACGTGGGGGATCGATCATGCCCTGCAGTCCCATGAAAGTCAAATTGCGCTCTGCTTCGGTTTCATGAAGTAAAATCGTTCCCTTTGAAAGGGGTTTATAACCAACAGCAATCATTCGAAGTGCCTGAGAGGCAAGCTCATTCATGTCCTGTTGCACCCTTTCCTTACTCCTCTGATTCAATATTTCCGACTTTCCTTCCCAAAGGATCGTGTCGGACTGGGCGATCAATACATCAGGGGCCCCTTTAACGATGACGAAATGATTATCTTTATCATCCTTCACGATGACACTCATCATTTTGCGGCTCGAGTCAAATGGAAACTCCTTGACTATCGTAAATCTCTTAGACAAGTGTTCCCTCGTCAAACCCGCTTTCATTGCCGCGACCAACATCGCCCCTTCTGTCGGATCACCGTCTAAAATGTATCGTTTATCATTCTCCTTTAACTCGGCTTTATTACAGAGCATGCCGAATGTAATCATTTGAAGCAAGGCATTATGGTTTTTCGGGGCAACTGAAACTCCCTCTAAAGAAAACTCTCCGACAGGATTATAACCAGTACCGCCGACATCCCAAGTTTTCCCTCCACTCCAGACCTTCGTCACCGTCATTTTGTTTTGTGTCAGCGTTCCTGTCTTATCTGAGCAAATTACCGTTGCGCAGCCAAGTGTTTCTACGGCAGGAAGCTTGCGGACAATCGCTTTTTGTTTGATCATACGCTGAACGCCCAAAGACAATGCTACAGTCACAATGGCTGGCAAGCCCTCGGGAATCGCCGCAACAGCCAAAGAAACCCCGGCCAAGAACATCGTATAGAGGTCATGCCCTTGAATGACGCCAGTCAGGACCACGATTACAGTTAATATTAAAGCCGTGATGATCAAAATTTTGCCTAGCTGCTCCAACCGCCGTTGAAGCGGTGTTTCTTTTGTTTCTGCAGTCTGCAGGAGGTCCGCAATTTTGCCCATCGCCGTATTCATTCCTGTAGCGATTACGATTCCGGCCCCATTTCCTCTTGTTACCATCGTCCCCATAAATGCCATATTTTCCTGGTCACCGATACCTTCAACCTCATTCATCAATGGATCAGAACATTTAACGGACGGGAGTGACTCGCCGGTAAGAGCAGACTCTTCTATTTCAAGGCTTGAATGCTCGATGATCCGTAAATCGGCACCAATTCGGTCACCACTCGAAAACTTCAGGATATCCCCTACTACGACTTCTCGCGATGGGATTTTCAGCCACTGACCATCCCGAAGTACGTTAACTTGCGGCGCAGCCATTTCCTTAAGGGCATCCAAGGATTTCTCAGCCTTCCGTTCTTGGAAAAATCCAAGTAATCCATTCAAAAAAACAATCGCCATGATGGCAATCGCATCGATATATTCACCCAAAATCCCGGAGACTAAGGTTGCGGCAAGTAAAACTATGACCATGAAATCTTTGAATTGGGCGAAAAATAAAAGAATGGCTGACTGTTTTTCTCCTTCCTTCAATTCGTTAAAGCCATGCTTTCGCAGCCTGTCCTTTACTTCATCATCTTCCAAACCGTGTGTAACGTTTGTTTGAAGCGCTTTCTCCATTTCTTGATTATTCATTTCCTTGAACTCCATCAAGTATCACACATCCCTTTGAATAGAATGAAATAGGCTCCTGTATACATCTCAACAGGCGCTTTTTGCTTAACTCATCCAACACCTGCCTGCTTACCGATACATAAAACAACCTGCTCTTCTTCCATGATTATTCAGACTCGTCCAAAATAATGCTATAATTAAACAGAATTGCGGAAAGAAGAACGATCGGGATAATTTAATGAATGAACGACCGCTATTCATGATGAATGGACCAAATTTGCTATTAATCTCAGGAACCAAAAAAAGCGATATCTCCCTGGCAAAAATGAGTTCTTAGAAAATCTTATGTAAAGGAAGTAAAAATAGAATGTCATTTGATGGATTATTCACGAAAGCGATGACGGAAGAAATCGCTTCTTTATTAAAAGGTGGACGAATCAATAAGGTACATCAGCCTTATAAAAATGAAGTAATACTGGTTGTTCGTGCTGGAGGTAAGAACCATAAGCTCTTATTATCAGCCCACCCAAGTTATTCGAGGGTGCAAATGACCGAAGAGGGTTATGAAAATCCCAAAGAGGCTCCCATGTTCTGTATGCTTCTTAGGAAGCACCTCGAAGGCTATACGATAGAAAATATTTATCAATATGAACTTGATAGGATGATCATTTTTGAAGTGAAGGGCCGCAATGAGCTTGGTGATGTCTCTCAAAAACAGTTAATCATCGAAATCATGGGACGTCACAGCAACATTGTTTTAGTCGATAAAGAACGAAATATGATTTTGGACAGTATTAAGCATGTTTCACATGCCGTTAACAGTTATCGTGCGATATTGCCCGGCCAGGAATATTTGGCCCCGCCCGCACAAGAAAAGAAGAATCCCTTCGAGGCTACCGAGGATGATATAAGGAAGAATATTGACTTCAATGCAGGAAAGCTGGATCGACAGCTTGTTGCCCATTTTTCTGGAGTTTCACCATTGGTTGCAAAGGAAGCCGTTTACCGGGCTGGACTTGCCAACAGCACGACCCTTCCATCAGCTTTTTTAAAGATTATCCAAGAAATCTCGGAGCAAAACTACACAGCGATGATCAAACAAGATGGTAATAAAGAAGTTTTTTATATGCTTTCACTAGAGCATCTGACTGGGAATCAACGTACGTTTTCTTCATTGAGCGAGATGCTCGACCGCTATTACTTCGGAAAGGCAGAAAGAGATCGAGTTAAGCAAAAGAGCCAGGATGTAGAACGTTTCATTACTAATGAAATAGAAAAGAATTCAAAAAAAATCGGGAAGCTTGAACGTACATTAAAAGATACGGAACGCGGAGAACAGTATCAGTTATTCGGTGAGCTGCTTACTGCTAATCTATATCAAATGAAAAAAGGCATGAAGGAAATAGAAGTCGTCAATTATTATGATGAAGAACAAAGTATGGTCACCATCCCGCTTGACCCATTAAAAAATCCATCAGATAATGCACAAAAGTACTTCTCCAGATACCAAAAGTCCAAAAATGCAGTCGGAGTAGTCCAAGAACAAATCGAAAAAACAAAATTGGAATTGGCCTACTTTGAAGCCTTGCATCAGCAGCTCCAATCAGCTTCACCCAGAGATATAGAGGAGATTCGCGAAGAACTTCAGGAAGAAGGATACATTAGGCAAAAAAAGAAAAAAGGCATGAAAAAGCCTGCAAATGCAAAACCGCAGCTTGAAACATATTATGCTACGGATGGAGATCTCATTTTTGTCGGGAAGAATAATAAACAAAATGATTATCTAACGAATAAATTTGCACGCCGTGATGAAATCTGGCTTCATAGCAAAGATATACCTGGCTCGCATGTTGTGATTCGAAATGAATCGCCAAGTGAAAAAACGATAAAAGAGGCAGCCGTATTAGCAGCTTTTTTCAGTAAAGCACAGCAATCGAGCTCAGTGCCCGTTGACTTCACACAAGTTCGCCATGTTAAGAAACCGAAAGGCTCCAAACCCGGGTTCGTGATCTACGACCAGCAGCAGACCGTATATATTACACCTGATGCCGATACTGTCATACGCTTAAAGGAAGCGGTAAAGGATTGAAAGGTAAAAAAATAGAGGTGGCCCAATCCTTCGCGATTGGGCCACCTCTATTTTCATGCAGTAATCCAAGCCGTATCTGCCGGATTCTCACGCCATTTTTTTAGCTTTTCCAATTCTTCTGCTGTGATGTACCCTTTTTCATTAGCGACTTTTATCAAAGTCGAGTAGTCACTCAATGAATGGTTAATAATGCCCTCAGCATCGAATTTTTCTTTTCCTTTTTCCAATTCGTAAGTGAAGATCGAAACGACTCCTAGAACATCGCAGCCAGCTTCTTTCAGCGCGTTAACAGCAGTAATCACACTTCCACCGGTTGAAATCAAGTCTTCGACAACCACCACTTTTTGTCCTGGAACAGCACGGCCTTCGATTTGATTGCCCTTTCCGTGCTCCTTGGCTTTTGATCGTACATAGCACATCGGTGCATTTAATTTTTCACTCACCCAAGCTGCATGCGGAATGCCTGCAGTTGCTGTGCCTGCAATCAGTTCAGCCTCAGGGAAATTCTGTTCAATCAATCCTTTCAATCCTTCCGCTATTTCATTGCGAACCTCTGGGTATGAAAGGGTTAAGCGGTTGTCACAATAAATGGGTGATTGAATTCCAGATGCCCAAGTAAAAGGGTCATTCGGCTGTAGGTACACTGCTTTTATTTCCAATAGATGTTCAGCTATCTTATTATTTAACATGATATTCCCTCCCAAGCTGCTTTCATATCCAAATACGCCCTTAATGGATCTGCCGCCGCCGTTATGGCTCTCCCTACAACGATGGCATCCGCTCCAAAATCCCTAGCCTGTTCAGGCGTGGCAATTCTCTTTTGATCATGCGCCTGGCCACCTGCACTTCGGATTCCAGGTGTGACCGTTAAGAATTCGTGACCGATGCGTTCATGTATGTTCTTTACTTCATGGGTGGAACAAACGACGCCATCCAATCCTGCCTGTCTAGTAAGTTTTGCATAATGAAGGACCGAATCCTCCAAAGATCCGGCAATGTTTTGCTCAACATTCATCTGTTCTTGTGATGTGCTCGTCAGTTGGGTAACCCCTATGCATAATGGACGTTTTTTACCAGCGGACGTTCCCTTATCTAAACCTTCCAAGGCTGCTTCCATCATCTTTTGTCCACCCGCCGCATGTACATTGACCATGTCAGCCCCTAAAGTTGCTAATCCTGTCATGGCCATTTTGACCGTATTCGGAATATCATGAAGCTTCAAGTCCAAGAACACATCGTGGCCTTGCTCTTTTACGAAAGAAATTATTGATGGTCCATTCTGATAAAATAATTCCATCCCCACTTTTACAGCCAGTTTTTCCGAACGGAACTGTTTTAGGAATTCTTCCGTTTGAATGAGGTCAGGGAAATCAAGAGCGATAATTAGCGACTGTTTCATTCTGCTTCCAGCTCCTTCCGGTACATTCTGAAATATGGTCAAATCCTAACTCATCCAACAATTTCGGTAATTCTTCAATGATGGTCGGGCATACAAAGGGATCCACGAAGTTAGCGGTTCCCACCGCAACAGCACTCGCACCCGCATAGAAAAATTCAATGACGTCTTCCGCTGTAGCGATGCCGCCCATTCCGATGATCGGAATAGACACTTGCTGGCTTACCTCATAAATCATCCGTAGCGCAACAGGTTTAATTGCAGGACCAGATAACCCACCCGTCCTGTTAGAAAGGATCGGTCTGCCAGTTTTTAAATCCAATCGCATGCCGACTAATGTATTTATCATTGTCAAACCGTCGGCCCCGCCTTCTTCTACGGCTTTGGCCATTTCCACAATATTACTGACATTCGGTGAAAGCTTCACATATACAGGCACGGTAGACACTTCCTTGACCGCCTTGGTTACCTCTTTGGCAACTTCCGGCACCGTACCGAAAGCAATGCCACCTTCTTTTACATTCGGGCAGGAGATATTCAATTCAAGTGCCTTTACATTTCCCACCTTACTTATATCACTGGCAACCTTTACATAGTCATCTATTTGCGAACCAGCAACGTTGGCGATGATGGGAACATCATACCCACCTAACCAGGCCAATTCTTCACTGATGACCTTTTCTAAACCTGGATTCTGCAGACCGATGGCGTTCAGCATTCCCGAAGAGGTTTCCGCAACACGCGGAGTCGGGTTACCGAACCTCGGCTCAGGAGTGGTCGCTTTGATCATGATCGCCCCAAGAATATCCAAGTCGAAAAATTGACTGTATTCACGGCCGAATCCAAAGCATCCAGATGCTGGCATGACCGGGTTTTTCAAGTTTAATCCTGGTAATTCAACTGAAAGCCTGCTCATAATACCACCTCTCCTGCCCGGAATACGGGTCCGTCACTGCATACCTTTTTATAACTGAAACCAGTTGGATCATCCCCTGTATGACACACGCAAGCAAAGCATGCACCGATGCCGCATCCCATCCTTTCCTCAAGGGACAGGTAAAGCTTTTTCTCACGATAGCCCGCCTCCAACGCTCTTAACATTGGTGTAGGCCCGCATGAAAAGATCGTTGCAAACTCTTGCTCCAAGTTGTCTATTACAGTCGTAACAAAACCTTTTGTCCCATATGAACCATCCACCGTAGCAATATGGGTATCACCTAATTCACTGAATTCTTTTTCGTAAAAGATGGCTGACTTGGTCTGGAAGCCCAATACATGGATTACCTTAACACCTTTCGCAACCAACATCCGTGATAATTGATACAGGGGCGGGACCCCAATCCCGCCACCAACCAATAATGCCGTTTCGCCCTTTTTGGCCTCATGAACGGGAAATCCGTTGCCAAGGGGTCCAAGGATATCGACCGCTTCCGCCTCTTTACGCTGTGATAACAGCGTCGTACCTTTACCTTCAGCCCGGTATATCATCGTGAACTGTTTTTCACTGTTGTTGTAAGAAGAAATTGAAATCGGGCGTCTTAACAATGGCTCAGTGCCATCTGTTGTCTTGACTTGGACAAACTGGCCAGGCTGATTCATCTCTGAAACCAATTCACCTTGCAGTGTAAGTTCAAAAATGGATGGGGCCAGTTCCTTATGATTTAACACCTTCATTCTTTCCTTCTTGATCATATATAGCTCACCTCACGACTTTTTTCCGTTTTTCCCATTGCTTCTGCCGAGAAAGTCATGGATTCTATCACTCTTAAAATTGCTTCTGCCGTATCAAGTGATGTTAGGCATGTCACTCCATTTTCAACCGATTCACGTCGGATTCTGAAACCATCTCGAGCCGGCTGCTTACCTTTTGTCAAAGTATTTATGACAAATTGTGCTTCCCCGTTCCGGATAACATCCAGAAGGTTCGTACCTTCTTCGCCAATTTTACCGACAATCGCAGTAGGGATGCCGGATTGTTTCAATAAGGCAGCGGTTCCACTGGTGGCTATCAGCTTGAAACCGATATTATGGAAACGTCTAGCTAAAAGTAGCGCTTCTTGCTTATCTTTATCAGATATCGTCAATAACACCGAACCATGCCCCTTTATTTTGAAACCGGAAGCGACCAGCCCTTTGTATAAAGCCTTTTCAAGGGTGCTATCTTTCCCCATTACTTCACCAGTCGATTTCATTTCAGGTCCGAGTGAGATGTCCACACCTCTTAATTTTGCAAAAGAGAAGACTGGCACTTTCACATAGACCCCAGTTTGTTCTGGCACTAACCCCGATTTGTAACCTTGGCTTTCAAGTGTGTGGCCCAAGATGACCTTCGTGGCTAAGTTAGCCATCGGCACGTTCGTAATTTTACTTAAGAATGGAACGGTGCGGCTTGAACGTGGATTTACTTCAATCACATAAACTTCTTCATTGCTGATGACATATTGAATGTTCAAGAGACCAATTATATTCAAACCTTTTGCCAATCGGGTCGTATAATCGATGATTACTTCTTTTTGTTTTTCCGTTAAATTTTGAGGCGGATAGACTGCAATCGAATCACCTGAATGGACGCCTGCACGTTCGATATGCTCCATGATTCCAGGGATAACGACCGTTTCCCCATCGGAAATTCCATCGACTTCGATTTCCTTACCCGTTAAGTAGCGGTCTATCAGGACAGGATGATCCGGATTTATTTTCACGGCGTTTTTCATGTAATGCAGCAATTCTTCTTGTTTATAGACGATTTCCATCGCTCTTCCTCCGAGAACATACGATGGCCTTACTAAAACCGGATATCCAATATCTTCAGCGATGACGATCGCTTCATCAACCGATGTTGCGGTTTTACCCTTTGGCTGCGGAATGCCTAAATCCTTAAGTGCTCTTTCGAATTTATTGCGATTTTCCGCCCTATCCAGGTCTTCAAGTGAAGTACCAAGGATCTTCACTCCTCTTTCAACAAGACCATCTGCAAGGTTGATTGCCGTCTGTCCACCAAACTGGACGATGACCCCTTCCGGTTTTTCCAAATCGATGACATGCATGACATCTTCAATAGTCAATGGTTCGAAATAAAGTTTGTCGGAGATACTGAAATCCGTCGAAACTGTTTCAGGATTGTTGTTAATGATGATCGCTTCATATCCCGCTTCTTTAATGGCCCATACCGAATGTACGGTCGCATAATCAAACTCTACTCCTTGCCCTATCCTAATTGGGCCTGATCCCAGAACAATGACACTTTTCTTGTCAGTAACGATGGATTCATTCTCATCTTCGTATGTCCCATAAAAGTACGGTGTTTCCGATTCGAATTCCGCAGCACATGTATCGACCATTTTGTAAACAGGGATGATTCCTTGCTGTTTCCGGAACTCATAGACGTCAATTTCGGGAACTCCCCATATTTCTGCAATGGTTTTGTCAGAAAACCCTAGTTCTTTAGCCTTTTGCAATACTTCACAATCAAAAGAATGTTCTTTAAGCTGTTTTTCAAAGACGATTATCTTTTCCAACTTATGCAAGAAGAATAAATCGATCTGGCTCCATTCGTGTATTGTTTCGATCGTTATTCCCCTTCTTAACGCTTCACCGATATAGAATAACCGTTCATCTCCCGCTTTTCGGATCCGCTTCTCTATTTTCCCATCTTCAAACTCGTCATTCAAATTAAGATGGTATATGCCCGCCTCAAGGGAACGGACAGCTTTTAAGATCGATTCCTCGAATGTACGGCCGATTGCCATGACTTCTCCGGTCGCCTTCATTTGGGTTCCAAGCCTACGGTTGGCGCTTTCGAACTTATCGAATGGCCAGCGCGGAATTTTCGTAACGACATAGTCCAGTGCCGGTTCAAAGCTGGCATAGGTTTTGCCAGTGACAGGGTTCATCATTTCATCGAGTGTCAAACCAACGGCTATCTTTGCTGCAAGCTTTGCAATTGGATATCCTGTTGCTTTTGAAGCAAGTGCCGACGAACGGCTGACCCTTGGGTTCACTTCAATGACATAATATTGATAGCTGTCTGGATCTAGCGCCAGCTGAACATTACACCCGCCCTCAATCTTCAAGGCACGGATAATCTTCAATGACGTATTTCGAAGCATTTGGTACTCTCTGTCACTTAATGTTTGGCTTGGTGCGGCAACAATTGAATCGCCTGTATGGACACCGACAGGATCGAAGTTTTCCATATTACAAACGACTATCGCATTATCATTTGAATCACGCATCACTTCATATTCCACTTCTTTGAAACCGGCAATGCTCTTCTCAAGCAGACATTGGTGTACCGGGCTGCTTTTCAGGCCACCCTCAACAATCTCGATAAGTTGCTCTTCGTTATCACAAATCCCACCGCCTGTTCCGCCAAGCGTGAAGGCAGGACGAACAATGACTGGGTAGCCGACCCGTTCAACGAATGTATAAGCCTCTTCCAAGTTATGAATGATGTCGCTATCAGGTACTGGTTCCCCTAGATCGTTCATTAGCGTACGGAAAAGGTCACGGTCTTCCGCTTGTTGGATAGCTGAAAGTTTGGTCCCAAGAATCTGTACATTGCATTCTTCCAGGATTCCTGATTCGGCAAGCTCGACTGCCATGTTCAAGCCAGTCTGTCCGCCCAAGGTAGGTAACAGTGCATCCGGGCGCTCTTTACGAATGATTTTGCTGACAAATTCCAATGTGATCGGTTCGATATAAACGGCGTCAGCCATTTCACTGTCTGTCATGATTGTAGCAGGGTTAGAGTTAATCAGGATCACTCGATAACCTTCTTCTTTTAAGGCTATACACGCTTGGGTTCCTGCATAATCGAACTCGGCGGCCTGTCCGATGACGATCGGACCGGAACCAATTACTAGGATGCTTTTTATATCAGTGCGTTTTGGCATGTTTTTTCCCCCTTGTTGGTTGCAGCTTCAATCATTTGTAAAAATTCATTGAATAAGTAGTTGGCATCTTCCGGCCCTGGTGATGCTTCCGGGTGATATTGTACGGTGAAAGCCGGATACTTTTTATGGCGCAGACCTTCAATCGTATCATCATTCAATGCTGTATGTGTCACAATAAGTTCTGTATTTTCAATGGAAAGCTCTTCTACTGTATATCCGTGATTTTGAGATGTGATGGATACCTTTCCGGTCCGAAGGTCCCTAACCGGATGATTAGAACCTCGATGGCCGAATTTTAATTTTTCCGTATCCGCCCCGTTTGCAAGTGCGAATAATTGATGTCCTAAACAGATTCCGAATAATGGCACTTGAGTTTGGATTGTACGGATCATTTCAAGCGTCTCATGAACACTTTTCGGATCTCCAGGGCCATTTGAAAGCATCACGCCATCCGGATGATATTGCATCACTTCTTCGGCCGTGACATTATAAGGCACAACCACGACATCACAGCCGCGCTTCGTCAGCTCACGCAAAATCCCATGCTTCATTCCATAGTCCACAAGAACTACCCGCGGGCCTCTGCCCGGGCTGGAATAAGGTGCTTTTGTTGAAACCTGTTTCACTTGATTGGAAGGAATCACAGTTGCTTTCAACTGGGAAACCACTTCTTTTGCATCTTTATTGATATTGCAGAGCGCCCCTTTAAGTGCACCTGATTTCCTGATGATTCTTGTCAGCTTTCTCGTATCGATTCCGCTTATTCCAGGTATGTTCTTCATTTTCAGATATTCATCAAGTGATAATTGGTTTCGCCAGTTGGAAGGAAATTCTGCCGTTTCCTTAACGACGAATCCTGAGATCGCTGGATTGATGGATTCAAAGTCATCCCGGTTTATCCCGTAGTTCCCGATTAATGGATACGTAAGTGTAACGATTTGACCGCAATATGATGGATCGGATAGAATCTCCTGGTACCCCGTCATTCCTGTGTTAAAAACGACTTCACCTATTTTTTCTACGTCCCCTCCGAATGCTTCCCCAAGGAATACTGTCCCGTCTTCTAAAATTAGCTGTCTTTTCATCCTTGAACACGTCCTTTTTCCCAAGCTATTTTTCCTTCTGCAATCGTCATGACTGGCCAGCCATAACATTTCTTTTCATTAAAAGGTGTATTTTTTCCTTTTGAAGCAAACTCTTCAGCATTAATTTCTTTTTCAGTTTCCAAATCGATGAGCACGATATCTGCAATGGCACCTTCCTTTAGCTCTCCATAAGGAAGGGAGAAACTTTCAGATGGTTTGATTGTCATGAAATCAATCAATTGCTTTAATGTAATGACGCCCTTTTTAACCAATTCGGTGTAAAGCAGCGGGAAGGCCGTTTCCAATCCCACTATTCCGAAAGGAGCCAGCTGCATTCCCTGCGCTTTTTCCTCTGCCGCATGCGGGGCATGGTCTGTTGCTATAAAATCGATGGTTCCGTCAAGCAATCCTTCTATCAATGCATCCCGATCTTCACGGCCCCTTAATGGTGGGTTCATTTTATAATTCGTATCAAGTCCCGGTATATCATCTTCACACAATAATAAGTGATGCGGTGTAACTTCGGCTGTGACGCGGATACCGGCGCGTTTGGCATCCCTTACCGTCCTTACCGATTCCTTCGTGGATATATGGCAAACGTGATAATGGCAATCCGCCGCTTCAGCAAGGAGGATATCCCGAGCAATATGTACAGCTTCACATACGGACGGAATTCCATTGATTCCCTGTTCTTTTGAGAATCTACCTTCATGGACGGAGCCTTTATTGATTAAGCTATTGTCTTCACAATGAGCAACTATGGCCATATCTTGAGCGGCTGCCCGTTTCATCGCTTCCAGCATCATCCCGGCTTCTTGAATTCCCACGCCATCGTCCGTAAAGGCGAAAGCACCCGTTTGTTTTAATGAAGAAAAGTCGGTCAACTCCTTGCCTGCTTCCCTAATCGTAATGGATGCATATGGGAGTACCCTGACATGAGCCGTTTCTTCAATTTTCCTGTTAAGCGCTTCAAGGTTTTCCACTGTATCGGGAACTGGCCTTGTATTGGGCATCGCCGCTACCGTAGTGAAACCGCCTCTTGCCGCTGCAAGCGTTCCACTTGCGATTGTTTCTTTATGTTCACCGCCCGGTTCGCGTAAATGGACATGCAGGTCAACGAAGCCTGAAGTAATAAGTAACCCTTCAGCGTCAACTACTTTACAATTTTCCGTTGCCAAGTTCTCGCCGATCTTTGTGATGACCTTGCCTTCCATTTCAATGTCCGCTTTTTTGAATGAGTTTTGATTATCTAGCAATACTCCATTTTTGATTATTGTTTTCATGAATGTTTCCCCCTTCGGATTGTTCAAGCACATTTTTTAATACGGCCATTCTGATGAACACGCCATTCTCCATTTGTTTGAAAATTCTTGAGCGGCTGCATTCGACTAAATCACTGTCTATTTCAACACCGCGGTTTATTGGTGCAGGATGCATGATGATCGCATCCGGTTTCATATTTTTTTCACGTTGTTTGGTCAGGCCGAAACTTTCCAGATAATCTCCATTTGCCTGATCGTATTTTTCAATATGCCTTTCATGCTGTATTCTGAGCAGCATGACCACATCCGAGGTAGCTACCGCATGGTCGATGTCTTCGTACCTTCCTAAACTGTTTGATCTGTCGAACCATTCAGGAGGACCCGAAAATACGACATTCGCCCCTAAACGTGTTAATGCTTCTGCATTCGATTTCGCAACCCGGCTATGCCTCACATCACCGATTATGGCAATCTTCAGACCTTTGAAGCTTTTAAACTCTTGTTTTATCGTCAATAAGTCCAGTAATGATTGGGTTGGATGATTTCCGCAGCCATCCCCTGCATTGATTATTGGAATCCCGATCTTCTCATTCAATTCGTCGAAATAATTATCCTGTTCATGACGGATGATCAAGGCATTTACACCTATTGCTTCTAACGTTTTAACAGTGTCATATAAGGTTTCACCTTTCAATACGGATGATGTACCCGCATCAAAAGGAATGACCTCAAGCCCCAATTTTCTTTCAGCCATTTCAAAGCTTGATTTTGTACGTGTACTTGGTTCAAAGAAGAGGTTGGCAACTGTGGTCTGCTGCTTTGGATTCCAGCTAGATCCGTTGGCAAAACACTCTGCCTCATGTAAAATTCTTTCAATATCAGTTAAAGTCAATTCATTCATGGTCAATAATTTTTTCATCGATCCTGCTCCTTTCACATTTGTGATGCGGGGCATAAAAAATACCCCGCCATTAAGGACAGGGTGTAGGTCATAAAGAGTGTGAGGATACGGAATGGTTAACACTTTACCCCGTTCTCATTCTTTACAGCAACACCCTTTTAAGCCTCTCTGGACTTCTTTTAAAAGGTGATTTATTGTTTTGATGCAGTATCTTATTTTTCAAATATATCTCCGGATATTTTTTCACGGTCCGGAAGAATCAAGTTAAGAAGGATTCCGACGATGGCTGAAAGTGCCATTCCGGAAAGCGATACCGTTTCCGATAGTTGTACGAACGCTCCTCCGATTCCTAACACTAGGATGACTGAAGCTATCATCAGGTTCCTTTTCTTGTCAAAATCGACCTTATTATCAATCAGCATCCTCAATCCACTTGATGCGATGATACCGAAGAGCAAGATGGAAATGCCGCCCATCACAGCTGTAGGTATCGAGCTGATGACTGCTGAAATCTTACCGTTAAAGCCAAAGATGATTGCTGTCAATGCGGCCCCACCGATGATATACACACTGTACGCCTTTGTCATAGTCAGGACCCCAATATTCTCGCCATATGATGTCAGCGGCGGCCCACCGATTAAGGAACCAATCATGATTCCTGCTCCATCTCCTAAAATCGAGCGATGCAAACCGGGATTTTCCAAAAAATTTCTGCCGACTACTTTGCTCAGTACCATCTGGTGTCCGATATGTTCTGATAAAGTTACGATGGCGACCGGTACCATGATGGCAATGACTTCCCATGAGAAGGACGGTGTATAGGTTACATATGGAAACATGAATTCAGGCATTTCCCACCATTGTGCTGACTTGATCGGTTCATAATCGATTATTCCTGCAACAGCCGAACAGCCGTAGCCGACTATGATTCCGATTAAAATGGGGATCAAGTTAATGAATCCCTTAAAGAACACGTTACAGATGATGGTTACCGCTAAAGTGATCAGCGCTATCACTATATATGTGACGCTGTATTTATCTTGTGGATCATACATTGCCATGTCCACGGCCGTTCCGGCAAGGCTTAATCCGATTACGATAATCACCGGACCCACCACAACCGGAGGAAGTATGTTCATCAACCAGCTCAATCCGACTTTTTGGATAATCAAAGCTACTATCCCATATATGAACCCTGCTGCAAAACAGCCGATCATGGCCGCTTCCGGACCTCCTAGAGCCTTAGCCGCGATGATTGGCGTAATGAAAGCGAAAGATGAACCGAGATAAGCTGGTATCTTACCTTTGGTTATCAATAAGTATGAAAGTGTGCCCAATCCGCTTGAAACCAGTGCAACCGCCGGGCTTAATCCTACCAAGAATGGCACCAGTACCGTTGCACCGAACATGGCGAACAAATGCTGGATGCTTAACGTAATCCACTGCCCAGCCTTTGGCACGTCCTCGACATCCAGTACGATGTCCCTTTTAGTTTCTTCCATTTCCGTATCCCCCTCATGAAAATTCCATCAAAACTGCAAAAACCCTCTTTGCAATATACAAAGAGGGTTTCTCAGAAGGCGAATGCCTATGCGTAGGCAGAGCTCTCCCGATTGACTCCCCTTTGCCAGCCTCTCTGGACTGTCTTTAAAAGGGTAATATGAAATTTTCATGTTGTTTAGTTTTCTAATATAGTAACTTGATCTAATTGATCTACTTCTGTTAAAGTAACTGTAATTTTTTCAGATTGGGAAGTCGGGACGTTTTTCCCGACAAAATCCGCGCGAATCGGCAATTCCCTATGTCCCCTATCTACTAATACGGCGAGCTGGATCTGCGAAGGTCTTCCCAAATCCACCAGAGCATCCATTGCCGCTCTAACGGTTCTGCCTGTGAAAAGAACATCATCCACTAAAATCACTTTCTTGTCAGTGATGTTGACCGGAATGTCTGAGCCTTTTACGATGGGTTCTCCATCATTGGTCTTTTTCGAAAGGTCATCGCGATAAAGTGTAATATCCAGTTCACCAAGTTCTATTTCCTTGCCTTCTATTTGATTGATGCGCTTTGCAAGTCGGTCAGCGAGGAAAATCCCGCGAGTGCGTATCCCGATTAAGACGCAATCCTCAATACCCTTATTTTTCTCAATAATTTCATGGGCAATTCTCGTCAAGGCTCTGCTAATGGCCTTCTCATCAAGTACTATGGCTTTCTCATTCAACACGTCGGCCACCCCGATTCCTTTTTTCTGATAGGTCAATTTCAACAAAAAATCCTCATGCCAAGAAGGCATGAGGATTTTATCGCCATGGGCATGGTTATCCCACTTTGCGTATCCGTTTCCTTCTCAGTCTCTCTGTACTGTGTTAAAGGTTCTTGTTAAGTTGTTGTTATTATAATATATCAGAAAAACGAATTTGTCAATCCTTACTTCTACGCAATTGATTAATTAGATTTTCAAACTCTTCCGGGATCGGAGCTTCGAATTCCATATACTCATTTGTACGTGGATGAATGAAACCTAGAAGACCCGCGTGCAACGCTTGTCCATCTAATTTCAGTGTCTTTTTCGGACCATATTTCGGATCTCCAGCCAGTGGGAAACCAATGTATTTCATGTGAACACGGATTTGATGTGTTCTTCCTGTTTCAAGCTGGCATTCCACCAAAGTGAAAGCTTTGAATCGTTCGATGACACGGAAATGCGTGACAGCATTTTTGGAATTCGAATCTGTGACAGTCATGCTTTGGCGATCTTTTTTATCGCGGCCGATCGGTGCATCGATCGTTCCGAAGTCATGGGGGATCACACCATGAACTACAGCTTGATACTTACGGGTAACCGTTTTGTCAACAAGCTGCTGTACCAGTTTCTCATGTGCCATATCATTTTTAGCAACCATCAATAAACCTGATGTATCTTTATCGATCCGATGGACGATTCCAGGCCGCATGACTCCGTTAATTCCAGAAAGATCCTTGCAGTGAGCCATCAATCCATTTACAAGCGTGCCAGATACATGTCCCGGTGCCGGATGGACGACCATGCCGCTTGGTTTATTAACAACTAGTACATCTTTATCTTCATAATAGATATCCAAATCCATTTCCTCTGCTACCGCATCCAATTCCTCAAGATCAGGTATCGTCACTTCGATTGTATCGCCAGGAATAGCTTTGTAATTCGTCTTTATCGCCGTTCCATTTACCAAAACATGATCATCCTTAATCCATTGCTGGACCTGAGTACGTGACCATTCCTCATTCAAAGTGGAAAGAGCCTTATCAATCCTAACTCCTTTTAGTGTTTCATCGATGCTGTATAACCTTTTATCCATTATCTTTCTCCTTAGCGTTTTTTTCTTCTAAAAACATATGAATCACGAGCAGTCCGACACCAATTGAAAGCGAAGCATCAGCAACATTAAATACCGGGAAACTGTAGCTGAAAATATAGGTATGAACGAAATCCACTACTTCCTGACGAGCAACACGATCGATGAAATTACCAATCGCACCGCCTAGCATGAGAGCAAGTGCAACTCCAAGCAAAATGCTTTCCTTCGCCATTTTCTGAATATAATAGACAAGTCCAATAATGACAGCGATGGTGATGATGTAGAAAAACCACATTTGACCTTGTAGAATTCCCCATGCTGCCCCACGATTACGATGCGAGGTGATATATAGAAGGTTTTCAATAATTTCAATGCTTTCTCCGTACTCCATTTTTTTCACAATCATCCATTTTGTCAGCTGATCGAGAGCTATGACCAAAAGGGCAATCAAATAATAAAACACATTTTTTCCCCCAAACTAATCAAATCTTCACTTTTGAATTGTAGCATAAACTAGAAATAATGACTAATCCGAAAAGCATAAGTCTGCTAACTGTATTTAAAGAATATCGGTAAGATTGGATAAAGGTAAAATTACCTATCGGCGTTTATCTTTCATTCCCACAAAAAGCCGGCCCTTTTTAAAGGGACCGGCTTTTCTTGTGGGAATTATTGATTCACGTAATGCTCTTTCACAACAGTAGCACAACGCGGGCAAAGTGTTGGATGTTCTTCCACTTGACCTACTTCCTTCGAAACATTCCAGCAACGTTCACACGTTTCACCTTCTGCTTTTGTAACAAGGATCGCTATATCCTCAAGTTTAACCGCATCTGCTGGGGCACTTGCCACATCTCCAGCGATTTCGAATTCGGAAACGATGAATAGCTGTTCAAAGCTTTCCTTGATGCCATCAAGCAGGTTCTTCGTTTCTTCATTAACATATACCATCACTTTAGCGTTCAGTGATTTTCCGATGATCTTCTGGTTACGGGCTTCTTCTAATGCTTTCAGAACATTATCACGGACATCCATGAACGCCGTCCATTTTTCTTCAATGACTTCAGCATCATCAATGGAAATTTCTTCAGGCATCAATGTCAACTGTACACTTTCTTCGTTTACACCCGGAATGAACGCCCATACTTCATCAGCTGTATGAGAGAGGATCGGTGACACCAATTTGGTTAAGCTGACCAATGATTCGTAAAGGACCGTTTGAATCGCCAAACGCTCTTTACCATTTGGAGCTTCACAATAAAGAATGTCTTTTGCATAATCAAGGTAGAACGAACTTAAATCCTGTGTACAGAAATTATTGACCATATTATAAATTGTAGCAAACTCATAATTTTCATAACTTAGCTTCGACTGTTTGATCAGTTTATTCAATTTAACGAGCATGTATCGATCGACTTCAGGCAATTCTTGAACTGCCACTTTATCGGTTTTTGGATTGAATCCATCCAAGTTCCCTAACAGGAAGCGGAATGTATTACGGATTTTACGGTAAACTTCCGAAACTTGTTTTAAAATAGGATCGGAAACCCTGACATCCGATTGGTAATCCACCGAAGCTACCCAAAGGCGTAAGATATCTGCACCAAGTTGGTTCATGACCTTGGATGGCAGTACAACGTTCCCGATCGACTTACTCATTTTACGGCCTTCGCCATCCAATGCGAAACCGTGGCTAAGTACACCTTTATATGGTGCTTTGCCTGTAACTGCAACACTTGTTGAAAGCGATGAGTTAAACCAGCCGCGATATTGATCTGACCCTTCTAAATAAAGGTCTGCAGGCCGTTGCAAGTCGTCTCTTTCTTCAAGTACCGCTTGATGAGAGGAACCGGAATCGAACCAAACGTCCATGATATCCGTTTCTTTCGTGAAGATACCGTTCGGGCTGCCTTCATGTGTATAGCCATCAGGCAGAAGATCTTTCGCTTCACGCTCAAACCAGATGTTTGAACCGTGTTCACGGAATAGATTTGAAATATGGTTGATTGTTTCATCCGTAATGATCGGCTCGCCATTTTCTGCATAAAACACTGGAATTGGCACTCCCCATGCACGTTGGCGGGAAATGCACCAATCCCCGCGGTCACGGACCATATTGAATAGGCGCGTTTCGCCCCAAGCCGGTACCCACTTCGTTTCTTCAATCGCTTCCAGAAGTTCACTGCGGAAGTCTTTGATTGACGCGAACCATTGTGCTGTTGCACGGAAGATCGTTGGCTTCTTCGTCCGCCAGTCATGCGGGTAAGAATGCGTAATGAACGTCAAGTTCAATAACGCACCTGCTTCAGTTAATTTTTCGGTAATAGGTTTATTCGCTTGATCATAAAATAATCCGGCAAATTCCCCTGCCTCTTCCGTCATGACACCTTTTTCATCCACTGGACAAAGTACGTCCAAGCCGTATTTTTGCCCAACGATAAAGTCATCTTCACCATGGCCAGGCGCAGTATGAACGCAACCCGTTCCAGCTTCAGTCGTTACGTGCTCACCTAACATCACTAAAGATTCGCGGTCATAAAGAGGATGTTTGGCAACGGCACGGTCCAACTCGCTTCCTTTTACTGTTTTCAGGATAGACGGGTTTTCCCAGCCTAATGTTTCCGTAACAGACTCAAGCAGTGCCTCAGCAAGTAAGAATTTTTCATTTTCGACAGCCACTACCACGTAATTTAATTGCGGATGCAATGAAATACCAAGATTAGCCGGAATCGTCCATGGAGTTGTCGTCCAGATGATGATTTTGACGCCTTCTTCGATTACACCTTTGCCATCTGTGACTTCAAAAGCAACATAAATGGACGCAGAACGTTTGTCTTGATATTCAATTTCTGCTTCGGCAAGAGCTGATTCACTTGACGGGGACCAGTAAACAGGTTTTTTCCCTTTATAAATATAGCCTTTTTTCGCCATTTCACCGAACACCTTGATTTGCTGGGCTTCATATTCAGGCTTTAATGTGATATAAGGATTATCCCAATCACCACGGACCCCTATTCTCTTAAACTGCTCACGTTGATTGTTAATCTGACCATAAGCATACTCTTCACAAAGCTTTCTGAATTCGGCAACGCTCATTTCTTTCCGTTTCACGCCTTTTTTTGTCAATGCCGTTTCGATTGGAAGTCCATGCGTATCCCAGCCAGGTACATACGGTGCTTGAAAACCGCTCATTGATTTAAATCGGACAATGAAATCCTTTAAAACCTTATTCATTGCATGGCCCATATGGATATCGCCGTTGGCATATGGAGGTCCATCATGCAAAATGAATAAAGGACGTCCTTCCGTTTGTTCTTGCACTTTTTTATAAATGTTCATTTCTTTCCATTTTTCTTGGATTTCCGGTTCACGTTTCGGCAAATTCCCTCGCATTGGAAATTCAGTTTTAGGCATCAATAAGGTATCTTTGTATTCCATCATAAAATCCTCCATCCGTCTTTACATAAATTCATTCGAACCGATGACTTGATATCCGGCCAAAATAAAAAGCCTTCTCATCCCTAAAAAAGGGACGAGAAAGCTTAGCTTCCCGCGGTACCACCCTGGCTAGAAAGATCCACAAAGTGAATCCAACCTCTCGAGCATTCGTAACGTGAATGAAACGCTTCATTTACTTACTGCAAAAGCAGGTTCAACTCAGAACTCAAGGGTGATCTTCAATATCTTCGCTTATTCCGGGCTTTCACCATCCCCGGTTCGCTAAAAATAAGTGTGTGAAGAATTTACTTTCCCTGTCATCGTCTAATTTCATAATGAATAGTATTGTTAAAAAATTATATGCGAAAAAAGTGTTCAAAGTCAAGGAATCGTTTAAATTTCCTCTTCCACTCTCTCATTTAATTCTATTTCAGTCGCATCCACTTCATAATCCAGAAGATGATCCCAATCGTCATTGTCCAGTAAATCGAGCTGTGCACCGACAAGCATTTTGAAACGCGTCCGGAATACTTTGGATTGCTTTTTCAAATCCTCAATATCCATCGCTATTTTCCTTGCTTTAACGAGTGACTCATTGACGATCCTGTCCGCGTTTTTCTCTGCTTCCTTTATGATCAGTTTCGCTTCTTTTTGGGCATTGCGCCTTAATTCTTCAGCTGCTTCCTGAGCGACAATAATCGACTTGTTAAGTGTACCCTCAATTGTCGTAAAATGTCCCAAACGATCAAAAGTCTCGTTCAGTTTATCTTCAAGTTCCTTCTTCTCCCTCAAAATCAGTTCATAATCTTTAATGACCTGGTCGAGAAATTCATTTACTTCATCTTCATCATACCCACGAAATACTTTGTTAAATTCCTTGTTATGTATATCTATCGGGGTTAAGGGCATTACGGCACCTCCAGAACGGTTTCTACTCTAGTATGTTAAAACTCTATATTCGACAATAAATTTATAAATCCTGCTTTTTATCGAATTATTTTTGTCTGCCTAACGAGATTCTCCACTTATCCTTCTTGGTTTTCCCATCGATTGAAGCTATTTTACATCTGCCAAAACCTCTGATGGAAAGTGTATCACCTTCGCGGCATTCTTCCGAGACGTTTTCCGTTTGCTTGAAATTCACCTTTACTTTTCCTGACGTTATCAAGGCCTGCGTTTTTTGACGGGACATGTTCAGGACGGATGATAGCACACTGTCAAGCCTAAGGGAACTGACGGTGGTTACTTGCTCTTCCCATTTTTCTTTAACTTGGACGATTTCCTCGATCGGAAGCCGTCTGATGGAAACAGAAGCATTACCCATTTTCTCAAGATTCCCTGTGAGATATGAATCCATCTCCTCGGCAGCTATAAATTGAGTATGCTCCTCCGTCACTATTATATCACCAAATTTTTCACGTTTTACCCCTAGTGACATCAAGGTTCCAAGTATTTGCCTATGTTCAAGCGTAACAAACTTTTTTGGATAGGAGATATCGTATAAGGAGATATTGAAATCCGATGGTTCAGGAGAGTAATAATCAGGGTAAATGAGTACACGCTTTCGCTCTACGAAATCGCCCCCGCCATTAAATTGCAGTTTCGCATCCGGATCATTCCCCAATAGGGAAGTAAGAATTTCCTGCTGACGCGGATCAAGAAAATCAGATAGTTTCGGAGCGTAGGAATTTTTAACCTGATCGATCCAATTCATGGCCTGGTCAATAAAATCCTTTTCCTCCGGCCTGAAATGCTGATAAATACTCATGATTGAATGAATGCTCCTTAGTTATCAAATAATGGACGATCATAAGGAATTGATTAAACGGCTCTGCGTTGCTACTACACAGCGGAGAATCTTCCGACTGTGTAGTAAGATCATGTCAGGTTAGTTGTTGATCATCCTATTAAAGTCTGTAAGTAATAGATTCCATAACCGCTGGCAAAATTAAGTACCAGCAAAGCCACAAGAGGCGAAAGATCGATCATGCCTAGCGGCGGGATGAACTTTCTGAACGGTTCTAAATACGGTTCGCAAATCTTTTCCAGAAATTGACCAATCGATGTCTCCCTTGCATTGGGGAACCATGACATCAATATGTAACCGATTAATGCCATTGAATAAATTTCAATTAAATAATATAAACCCTGAAGCACTAAACCCATTAACCATTACCACCTCGCTTCTTCGTACTCCTCTTCGGCGGCGAAGCCGGTAATATTACCGGAAACATCGACGTTGTCCGGGGTACATAAGAATATATCTGTTCCGATTTTTTGGATATCCCCGCTGATTGCATAAACAGTCCCACTTAGAAAATCAATGATTCGCTTCCCTTGGTCATGCTGGATTCGTTGAAGGTTCACGACTACAGCGCGCCTGTTTTTTAAATGGTCAGCTACCTCCTGGGCTTCTGCATAAGCACGAGGCTCCAATAATACTACTTTAGAAGATTTCTGTACGCTTTGCAAACTTACGATATTCTGATTGGCATGATTCCCTGCAGAAGCGGACTGATGCTGTTTAGCTGACTTCACGACTTTTGGTTCAGCCTCCTCTTCTTCCATCACTTCATCCTTGTACTCATACTCATCATCCAGCGCGAAATAAGATTTAAATTTTGATACGAACGACATCTATAGGGTACCTCCTTAAAATTATTCGCCTACAAGTGCTGTACCAATCCTGATCATTGTAGCGCCTTCCTCAATGGCAATCATGAAATCATTGGACATCCCCATGGACAACTCCGTACAGGGGGCATGCTCTAACTCTAAATTTTGTATTTCAACCTGGATGCCTTTCAATTTTCGGAAGCATTCCCGCAAAACCTGTTCTTCATCGGTCAGTGGAGCCATCGTCATCAATCCTGCAACATTCACCTTATCAAACTTGGATAATCCTTTGATGAAATCCATCGTCTCCTCAGGACCTAGGCCATGTTTTGATTCCTCACCAGAAACATTCACCTGCACTAAACAGTTTATCGGCTCATTTGCACGTTTTTGAATTTCTTCTGCCAAAGAAATGCGATCCAATGAGTGGATATACGAAATTTTATCGATGACATTCTTTACTTTGCGTGTTTGCATGGAACCGATATAATGCCAGTTGGGCTTGTCCTTCAGCACTTCATATTTAGTCAAAAGCCCTTCGTCACGGTTTTCACCCAAATCAAGTATTCCCGCTTCCAATGCTTCATTCGCTCTCCCGACCGAAACATATTTCGTCACTGCGATCAACTTTATCCCTTCACGGTCCCTTCCACTATTCTCACATGCTCTATTTATTTTTTCTTCGATGTTTTTTAAATTGTCCACTACTTTCACTGTTACTCTAAATCCTCCTTCCAACCGATAAAACTCATCAACCTGCCTGTCTTCCCGTTATCACGGCGATGTGAAAAAAACAATTCATGATCACAGCTTGTACAGTATGATGTAACTTCGATCTGACTTTTTGGAATTCCTGATTTTTGAAGAATCAATGCATTAAGTTGCTTAAGGTCTAACTGATATTGTCCTTCACTGATTAAATTATAGGGCTTTTCGTCAATATCTACCAGCAAATTATGCACTAAATCCATGACATAATCATCAACTACATAGCATTTCGAACAAATCGACGGTCCAATAACAGCAAATATCTCACTTGCTTTTATACCCTCACTCCGCCATGCCTCAACCATTTTTCGTGCAATTCCATTAACCGTACCCTTCCAGCCAGCATGTGCCACACCAATCATACCATGTGCCGGAGCAAGAAAGTATAAGGGCACGCAGTCTGCGTAGCAAAGGGTCAATAGAACATCTGGGTCCTTCGTATAGAATCCATCAGTCGCTTTAAAGGCTGAATCATAATCCGTGGCACCTCTTCCGCCATCGCGGCTGGTAACTTTATGGATCTTCGTTTCATGTGTCTGCTCGGCACCTATCCATTCATTAAGCGGAAACATCAGCTTATCAGCTATGATCCTGCGGTTTCCCTGGACGTCTTCAAGTTTATCACCGACATGAAAACCGGTATTCAATGTTTGAAAATCACCTGTACTAACTCCCCCGTTTTTTGTGGTGAAGCCCGCTACGAGCTGGAGATTTTTTTGTCTCCAGCTGTCAATGAGCATATATTGGTCTTTTATTAAAACAAATGGCTCTTTCATGCTATAAACCTCTTTATTTTTAGTCTAGTGTATCATATATTTGCGCCAAGCACCCTTAAAACCGTTCATCTTTCACTTCTGCTTGAAAAACAGTCTGATGCTCAACAAGTATGACATCCGCACCGATTTTTTTTATTTTACGCCATGGGATCACAATATCCTGTTCCCTTCCAAAAAAACCCATCAATCTAGTTCCATTTGAAACGATGATGGCCTCTATTTTCCCCGTGGCCGTATTTATTTCAAGATCTGACATATTACCTAATTTCTTACCATCCGCTATATTGACGATATCCTTAATTTGAAATTCGGAAATCCTGGTCACATCACTCAGCTCCTCAAAATTTCATCATAGATGAAGGTCCTATTCCTATGTATATGACATAATGCGCTAAAGGATGAAGAATACGATAAATAAACGTCCATTCGATCACGATCCCTTCCGGAAGGGATTTTCAACAAAATAAAAAAGCCGCTATGGATAAGTAGCCGTTAAGCGGGTATTGACATTTTTGCCCTACCCGCTTCAGCTAACTTTTTCTCATGCTCAGCTTCTACTGTTGGATATTTTTATTCATTTGTTTGATTGCCGCTTTTTCCAATCGGGAGACCTGTGCTTGTGAAATGCCGATTTCCTCGGCTACCTCCATTTGCGTCTTCCCTTGGAAAAACCGTTTGCGAAGGATCATTTTTTCCCGGTCATTCAACCGTCTCATGCCTTCATTTATAGCTATTTCATCAATCCAGGTACTATCTTTATTTTTTTCATCACTCAGTTGGTCGAGTACATAAATCGGATCCCCGCCATCATTATAAATCGGTTCAAAAAGTGAAACTGGATCTTGTATAGCATCTAGTGCAAAAACAATTTCTTCATGAGGTACTTCCAACACCTTGGCGATTTCTTCAGCTGTCGGCTCACGAAGGGTTTGGCTTATGAGCTTTTCTTTTACTTGCAAAGCTTTATAAGCGATGTCTCTTAAAGAACGGGATACCCGAATCGGATTATTGTCACGAAGATATCTTCTGATTTCTCCAATAATCATCGGAACAGCATACGTTGAAAACTTAACATTTTGACCTAGGTCAAAGTTATCTATCGACTTCATCAACCCTATACAGCCTACCTGAAATAGATCATCTACATACTCTCCCCGATTGTTGAAGCGTTGAATGACGCTTAGAACGAGTCGAAGATTCCCGTTTACCAGTTTCTCTCTTGCTGAAATATCGCCATCTTGCAGTTCTTTAAAGAGTTTTCTCATTTCTTCATTCTTTAAAACCGGTAATTTTGATGTATCCACACCGCAGATTTCAACCTTATTACGAGACAAAATTATTCCCTCCTCACAGGAGCGCTGTACAAAAAACAGTATTTCCGCGGGAGGAAAAAATATGCACATGGCTAGAAGGGAAAATCCCCATTATTTTTCAATATAGCCACAAAAGTATTGATTTGATTGACATTTAAGCACTTTATTTTTTTACACCATTTTATTAAATTCTTTACGAAGCCTCTTAATAATCCTTTTTTCCAAACGTGAAATGTAAGATTGGGAAATCCCTAGCATGTCGGCAACATCCTTTTGGGTTTTTTCTTCTCCGCCTGCAAGCCCAAAACGGAGTTCCATTATCTGTTTTTCACGTTCGGATAACTGTGTAAGTGCTTTTGTCAGCAGCTTCCGGTCAACGTTTGCCTCAAGGTCTTTCGTGATAATGTCATCGTCCGTTCCAAGTACATCGGATAACAGAAGTTCATTTCCATCCCAATCAATATTCAGAGGTTCATCAAAAGAAACTTCAGAACGGATTTTGTTATTTCTTCGTAAATACATTAATATTTCATTCTCGATGCATCTCGAAGCATATGTAGCCAGTTTTATTTTCTTCTCAGGATTGAATGTATTCACAGCTTTGATCAAACCTATGGTACCAATGCTGATTAAATCCTCAATATTGATGCCAGTATTTTCGAATTTCCTGGCAATATATACCACCAGCCTTAAATTACGTTCAATCAAGATCGAACGTGCAGCTTCATCACCATTGGGTAATTTATTGATCAGTATTGCCTCTTCTTCCTTCGAAAGGGGCGGCGGCAGTGCCTCACTCCCTCCTATATAAAATATTTCGTCCGTTTTCAATCCGAGCTTGAACAATAGTTTGTACCACAAATAAGTGAGCCGAAGAATGAATTTCTTCAAAATAATTCTCCCTTCTAATAAACGGATTATGGGTCAAATTAAAGAGTGAATTGATGGTTCAGGAGGCATTTTGCACCGGTATCCCGGTTAACATTTTCGGGTGAACGATAGATTGATAGCTATTGTCGGGAGAGAGTTGCTGGAAGGTAAACGAAACGAGACCCTGCTTGACATGAAATTCTTTTTCTCCTTGAACGATTTTAATGTAATCCGGTTTGATTGCGGTTAAAAGCTGATGTTCATGACCCACGACTTTATAAGGGATGACACGCATTCTTCCTGTCCATGAATATTCGGGCTGCATTTCCTGACTAATCAGGTTATCAGGGTTTTTAAAGAGCTCTAGCATATCGTCCGGTATTCCTGCTTCCCCTCCTGAAAGAGAGATGATCATTACTGGGGAACGTGTAATCGGATCATATAATTGATTGCCGCTATCCACCAATCCATGAAATTTCCCTTCAAAGTCAGAAATTTTAACCGAGACCGAAACCATTTGTTCATGTGTAAGCTTGGTCATCTCCATCCCTTCAAGTGTTCGTTTGGAAAATTGCCATGCGAGCGGGAACCCGATCATTACGAATATCCAGCTGACAGGATCGCCAAAACGGTTGATTCCTGCATATTGACCAGGGTCCTTGGACACGATTTGGAATTCAAATAAGTAGTGAAGTCCCAGAAGGATTCCTCCCGATAAAAACGTCACGAAATATAAAGTGGCCACCGATTTCATGAAAAGTTTCAACCTATTAAACCCAAAGGTTGCCAGCACCATGACAAGGGATACTAAAATCTTCATGTACACCCGGTCGGCAATTGCATAAAAAGGAGTGAATGCCAATACGATAATGAAGGAACCAATCAACCCGCCGATGCATACCCGCCAAAGAGCTACCCTTCGTTTGAGAATGATTGCGGTCCAATATAAAAGGAGGCAGTCAAATAACCAATTCAACAACCAGATCACATCTAAATATAAAGTCAAACACCCTCCCCTCCTTTTATTAACAAACCTTCCACTAGCAAAAAGTATAGCGTACCTGCCCTTAGAAAGTGTGTCACTTTTTGTACTGAAAACTTAAGAGTTTTTCAGTCATTTTTACACTTTTTGTAGAAAAACAGCCATTGATATTTTCAATACTGTCTTAGAGACTATCCTGCTCCCTTTTACTTCTGTCGATTTATGTTATAAAAGTTTAATAATTAATTGCTCTCTCTTCTTTTTACATTAATGAATGAAAGTGAACAAATGATGGGGACTCCCTTCTGACAAGACACTCCATCCAGCACAATTCCGTCTTCCAGCTCACAGGACATTCAGACAATCCTGGATCCAATAACGCAGATTTCATTTATCACTTAGAATCGAGTGATAAAGCTCGAGAAACACCCATTATTATAAGGTCAATTGACACAATTGCTTTTAAGTATTCATTTTATTAACGACAAAAAACCGTCCCCAAATGGGAACGGCATATCACGTCGGTATTAACGGCGTCTATTACGGTTACGGAGGAAGGTTGGAATATCCAGGGCCTCATCACCTTGATTGGCATTACGTGCAGGCTGTTCATTGACTTCTTCTCTCTTCACTTCACGCTTCACGCTTGGCTGTGGCGTTTGTTGTGTCTGAGGTCTTGATTGCTGTTGTTGTCCGAGTGTTGGACGTCCAGTAGGACGTATTGAAGCTTCAACCTCGTTAAAGCCTGTTGCAATTACCGTAACGACGATTTCATCTTTAAGGTTTTCATTGATGACCGAACCAAAAATCATGTTGACGTCTTGATCGGATGCAGTAGCCACGATATCGGCCGCTTCCTGGACTTCAAAAAGACTTAGGTTCGTGCCACCTGTAATATTCATCAGTACGCCTTGGGCACCATCAATCGATGTTTCAAGCAACGGACTGGAAATGGCTTTTTTCGCCGCTTCCGCCGCACGGTTTTCCCCTGAGGAAATCCCGATTCCCATAAGTGCGGAACCTTTGTTGGACATGATCGTCTTCACATCGGCAAAGTCCAAGTTAATAAGACCTGGAACAGCAATCAAATCTGAAATCCCTTGTACACCTTGGCGAAGTACATTATCGGCTTCACGGAATGCTTCAAGCATCGGCGTGCTTTTATCGACGATTTCAAGGAGGCGGTCGTTCGGAATGACGATCAGTGTGTCAACCGATTCCTTCATGGATGAAATGCCGCCTTGAGCCTGTGTTGCACGTTTTCGGCCTTCGAAAGTAAATGGACGTGTAACTACACCCACTGTAAGAGCCCCTAGATCTTTAGCAATGCCCGCTATTACAGGAGCAGCCCCTGTTCCCGTACCGCCGCCCATTCCAGCCGTTACGAAAACCATATCGGCACCTTTAAGCGCCTCTTCAATCTGCTCTTTGCTTTCTTCAGCAGCTTTTTTTCCTACCTCGGGATTGGCACCTGCTCCCAAACCACGTGTAAGCTTCCCACCGATTTGCATTTTGATTTCTGCTTTTGATAGATTAAGAGCCTGTGCGTCAGTATTGACAGAAATAAACTCAACACCCTGTACACCATGCTCGATCATTCTGTTTACCGCATTGTTTCCGCCGCCGCCAACACCTATTACTTTTATCGTTGCTAATTGTTCTAGATTAGAATCAAACTCCAACATGACAATCCTCCTATTTTGACGAAATTCCCGATTCTTAATGATTGTTATTCAAAAAAGTAACCCAGGATTTTTTTGAATTTAGATTCACCTTTTTCACCTTGTTTTTTAGCCGTGTTCTCTTTGCTTTTCTGAGAAACCTTCTGGCTGCGCTGGTCGTTATCTTCTTGAGCTTGTCCAGCTGCTACAGGAGTTTTATTAGCGGTGTTTTTTTGCATTCTCTCTTTCTTGCATGCGTGTTTAATCAAACCAACAGCTGTCGTGTATTGGGGTTCCCTGACACCGATGTAATTCGGTTCAGCTGTCCTTACTCGGTTTTGGAACACATATTGAGCTAGCTCAAGGACTCCCGGCATCTTGACGACGCCCCCGGTCAACACGAAACCACCTGGTATATCCTGGAATCCAAGTCTCTTCAAATCATCTTGAATCAACTCGAATATTTCGGTCACCCGCGCCTCAATGATATCCGAAAGCATTAACTGGTTGCAGGTCTGCTGCTGATCGCTGCCGATGATCGGTATTTGGAATATTTCATCTTCAGACGCGTCATCATAAAAGGCATGTCCATGCTTTACTTTTATTTTCTCAGCTTCCTCCATCGTTGTCCTTAGAACGATGGAGAGGTCCTTCGTAAGTGTTTCCCCGCCTATAGGTATCACAGACGTATATTGTAAATAGCCTTGTTCGAAAATTGCCAGAGTCGTGGAACCACCGCCAATATCGACAAGTGCCACACCAAGTTCTTTTTCATCCTTGGATAAAACAAGGGAACCTGCGGCTAACGGCTGAAGGGCGATATCGGTTATTTCCAACCCTGCCTTTTCCACACAGCGCAGTGTGTTATGTAAAATTGTCCGAAGACCTGTGATTAAAATCCCTCTCATTTCCAACCGGACACCTATCATGCCCCTTGGATCACTGATTTCATCAAGTTCATCAACTTTGTAGTGAATCGGCACCACGTCGATGATTTCCCTGTCGGATGGTATCGTTATTAACTCCGCTGCTTCCCTAACACGGAAAACGTCATGCTCGGTAATCTCTTTATTGTCACTGGATACCGCTACTACCCCATGACATGGCTGAAGCGTCACGTGATTTCCGCTTATGCCGACGATTACCTTTTTTATCTCCATCCCTATCATCCGTTCTGCTTGCTCTATAGCCTTTTGAATGGATTGGACGGTTTCATCAATACCGACGATCGAACCCTTTTTGAGCCCTTCTGATTTAACATTTCCTACGCCGATTATATTTAATGTGTCATTGACCATTTCCCCAATGATAACTTTTACACTGGATGTACCGATGTCAAGACTTACGTATATTTCGTTGCTGTTCATTCCATGGCACCTCCTTCAGTTTTATACATGTATTAGTAGAATAACATTTTTTATATCGAAGTCTTATACATTATAGAATAACAGAACTGATTACAACAACTCGTGAATTTCATAGATAAGCGGTTCATTTTGTATTTCCCGAACAAAACTCGTAGATTTCACACTTTATGGTGCTTATTGTTCGCTTCTCAACGAGACTGATCTACTCAATAAACTAGATACTGCCATAAACTATTCGTCATTTATAACTTAATTCCCTTTAAAATTATAGATTTTTTTTCTGCTTTTTCCGGGAAATGGACCATTTTTCAATTAGGATCCTTCTAATCAGGGCGATATTTTGAAAGAGCCTTACACCGAACACAAAGATTGCGGCTAAATATAAGTCTACACCAAGATGTACACCTAGAAAAGCCAAACCTGCGGCTAAAATAATATTAAAGAAGAATCCTGTTACAAATACAACTTCATCATAAAGATTTTGCAAATGAGCCCGTATGCCCCCAAATAAGGTATCAAAAGCAGCAAGCACGGCAATGGAAAGATAATTTGAATATTCATGGGGAATATCAAAATCCACCAAAAAACCAAGGGTGATTCCAATCAACAGTCCAAAAACTGGAAGCCACATTACGATCCCCCCCCATCCATAACGGGTTCCATATGTTCCACATTAATAGCATTTTGGTAGGCCGGCAATGTCAACTCACCGGAAGGCACTTTGATCTGCACTTCAAAATTATCTATAAAGAAATCATCCATAAGTTCGGAACCTTCAATGCGTTGCTTCAGTTTCTTTGGATTAACGGTTATTGCCCGTATTTCGACCGGGTAATGAACAAGAGGATACCCGTCCATTTTCGGCTGCCCATTAATATCACGGATAACCGATGTTGATATATACCTTTGTCCTGAAATGGAAATTTCGTCAGCTCCATACCTATACATTTCATTAATGAGCCGAATGATCAAAACAGGTGAAATATACTCGACCCTCTCACCAAGAAGGATATCTGCTTTGATAGGCTGTATAGATACGATGACCCCCTTACCTTTAATTTCGGTCAAACCTGCGTCTGTCTTTAATTCGGTCAGGGTGTCACGCAATACTTCTTCTTTACTCTCATTTTTCTTTGTTTCATAGGATGCTATTTTTCCCTCAAGCTTTCTGATACCCTCTATTAAATCCGCCTGGGTCTGCTGTTCTTTCAATAAATCATTTTTCAGCTCCCACATATCCCTTGTATCGGAAACGACAGGCTGATTCACCAAATTGAATTGAATAGCGAGCATGAAGCCAGCAATCAACGTAACCAAACTAAAAGAAAGCTTTTTTTTCATTTCCAGTTTCTCACCAATCTTTCATCGAATACGGCGGTCTGATCACCCTCCAATAATTGGATCAAAAATGATATTCTTTTGCTTTTCCACTGTAAAGATAATATTCTCATTAACCAGTTGTTCCTTGATGCCACCGGGTAAGTCCAGTGAAGCACCCAGGACATCCGGGTCCCCAATCGCAGATATGATGAAGGGAGCAGGATGCTGATGGCCATCGATTGTAATCACAGGCCCATTACAGATTATGTATGAATCATGATTTAACCTTTGACCGTTAATCGCAACAGCCTCTGCACCTGATATGTATAGTTCATTGACGACTTTGAAGACATGCTGTTCATGGACGAGGTAATTATTAACATTGGCTTCTGAATCCATATCCGTACCATCTTCAAGAGTCACCTGCAGGCCAGAGCCTTTTACTTTCACTTTCCCGAGAAACATACGGTATTTTTCCGTATCCTTTGCCAAATTGAAAAAAAGCTGCTTTTCCTGCGCTAGGTCTTTTTCAATTTTGGATACATTTTCTTGCTTCTGAAGGAGTTCCTTCTGAAGTTCCCGGTTCTGCTTCTCCTGTTCGATCAGCTGCTGCCTGAGCTCATATTCCTGATCCCAGGCTTTGTCCTTCCCTGCACCTTCACGTTTTTTGGTCAGATTGTAAGAGAAGGCAATCATGAATCCGAGCACCACGCAAACCAGGGGCAAAACCACCCGCTTGCCATTAATTTTCCTCATTAGTGTCTTCCTTTTGTTCAGCGTCTTCATATGCCTTAAAATAAGAACCCACTTCCAGATCGATGACTCCCTTTACATTCGGATCCAACTGGCTGACAATTGATGGATAGTGAATCATTTTCTCGTATAAAGTCCGGCTTGTCGCACTTACTTCAAACCCATCGTTCATAAACATGACGATATGGTAGACATCAGTTTTGGTTGGAGAGTAATGAATTTCTGAAATGGCATTCTGAATCTCGACAGGAAGCTTGTCCAGCTCTTCTAAAAGCAACTTTAATGCTTTACCCTCTTTGAAACCAATTAAAACAGGGGCAAATACTGGAATTTCGCCTGTTGCCAACTCCTCTAAAACGGACCCGTTTTCCAAAATGGGTGCAAACTTCCCATTATTGGACAGATATGCCATCCTATTATGTTCCGAAACCGTAATTTTTATCGAATTAGGAAATATCGGTGTCACCTTAACGCTTTTTATTTCTTGATTTTTTTTGATATTGGCTGCAGCTTCCCCTGTATCAACCTTCCAGATGCTTCGATCCTTCTTCACCTTACTCAATTTAATGATCTGTTTGGAAGTAATATAACGATTCCCCTCTACCTGCACGGATTTCACATAGCTTAACGGGGATAAGAAATAAAGCACACAAGCAACCAGAATGAAGAAAAGGGAAAGCAAAAGAACAAGCCGCCTGTTTGCTTTGCTTTTTCTTAATTGTTTTAATTTCGGGATGCGGTCCTCAATGGAAACGATTTTCCCCTTTTCCATCCCCTTCACCTCTTCCTGAAAAAATGGATGGTTCTTGACAGTGCGAATCAAGAGAAACTCTATATTTGGTTATTAGCAAACTTTAAAAGGTAACACATTATATCACAATATTTGGATATAATGAATCCCATTATTTTCTGCCGATAATTTCCACTTCTGTTTCCATTTCAACTTCAAATTTATCATACACAGTATCCTTAACATGCTGTATCAAAGCTTGAACATCCGCTGCACTTCCATTACCTGTGTTAACGATAAAGTTTCCGTGCATCGGTGAAATCTGAGCTCCGCCAATAGAATGTCCCTTCAGGCCTGCATTCTCGACCAATTTACCAGCATGGTGTGGAAGTGGATTCCTGAATATGCTCCCGGCACATGGAAGATTATACGGCTGGGTTTCTTTACGATAATTCTTGTTATTCTGCATTCTTTCAACGATTTCGGTTCTATCACCCTCTGTCAATTGAAAAATTGCTTCGAGTACGATACCTGGTCTTTTCTTCTGAAGCAGAGAAGTTCGATAAGAAAACTCCATTTCTTCTTTTGAAAGCCAAGCTAGAGTTCCATCTTCAAAAAGAACATGTGCCTCTTTGAGAATTTCACTCATATCGGAACCGTGTGCACCAGCGTTCATATAGACTGCTCCGCCGACGGAACCAGGAATCCCACTGGCAAATTCCAATCCTGCATATCCTTTTTTACTGATTTGTACGGACAGGCTGACAAGTGATACCCCAGCTCCTGCTTTTATCTCCGGGCCATTTATCTCGAGATGATCAAGTCCTTTACCCAATTTAAGCACGGCACCTTCAATTCCGCCATCACTGACAAGTAGGTTCGAGCCCCTGCCGATCACCGTCCATGGAATCCCATTTTCTTTGATGACCTTCATTGTTTTTTCTATATTTTCAATGGATGACGGCACGATGAATAAATCAGCCGGCCCCCCAATTTTCATAGTTGTATGATTTGCAAGCGGTTCCTGTTCAAGAACTTTGCCGATTTTCATTTCAGTTAATTGCTTTATCACATTATCCATGATAAACCTCCTTGTTGTTCCAAAAATTCCAAGTTATAATTTTCATTTCCTCTTCCATGAGGTCACTTATATTACAAGATTAATAACGCCTTTTTAGCAGAAAAATGAACAGAAGCAAGCCCCAGTACGGCCTAACCCTCTTATACTATAGTCTAAACAAAGACGTATTGCCAATATTTATTGTGGATTCCTCAACATTCATACCTGGTAATATTTAAGCGACATTTCATTTATTTCTAAATTCCGGCATGGCGCCATCCAAAATCGTATTCCTGCAAGGGTTTTCAACGTAAAAAAAGGAAGCCCTGCATTTAACAGAACTTCCCTTTTGCCAAACCATATATTTCACTTATTTTCAGAACCTTGAATAACGGCTAATATTCAGGAGCACCCCAATCGCCATCAACATGAGCGTCAGTGATGAACCGCCATAACTTAAGAGGGGCAAGGTGATACCCGTAACTGGCATCAAACCCGTTACCACACCTATATTGATCATCACTTGAATGGCGACCATTGCAATGATTCCCACCGCTACAAGGCTCCCATATAAATCAGGGGCACCGAGTGCGATCCGAATGCCCCGCCAAAGCATGAGCGCAAATAATAAAATGACCAGGGAACCCCCGATGAACCCAAGTTCCTCGGAAAGTATGGCAAAGATGAAATCAGTCTGCGGTTCTGGTAAATAGAAAAACTTTTGGCGGCTTTGCCCGAGTCCCAATCCGAACAATCCCCCGGGTCCGATTGCATAAAACGATTGAATCATTTGAAATCCACTGCCCAAAGGGTCTTCCCAAGGATCCAGAAAAGACGTGATCCTTTTTATCCGGTAGGGCGCTGACAAAATCAGACCGATAAAACCTGCTACCCCGATTAGCCCCAAGCCGACAAAATGACTGATTTTTGCCCCGGATATAAAAATCATAACGATGCACGTTCCAACCATCACCGTTCCCGTTCCAAGGTCCGGCTGTAACATGATCAATCCAAATGCCAAAAACACTATACCCAAGGATGGAAGCATCCCTTTTTTAAAGGAGGTGATCAGCTTTTGCCGTTCTGATAAAAACTTAGCTAAAAAAGCGATCATCGCCAACTTCATGAACTCAGAGGGTTGCACCGAAAAGGCACCTACACCAATCCAGCTCCTCGAACCATTTCTCGCCATCCCTATACCTGGTACAAGCACAGCCAGTAACATAATGAAACAAATGATGATAAGGATTTTGGCCCATGTCCGCCATGTCCAGTAATCTACATTCATGATGAAAAACATGGCTATGACACCAACGCAGGCAAACAGCAACTGCCTTTTAGCAAAATAAAACGAATCATCAAATTTATATGTTGCCCAAATGGCACTCGCGCTGTAAACCATGATTAATCCGACAGTCAAAAGACTTAAGGTGACGATAATGAGAATGAGATCAGGATTCGATTTTTTTAATGGCACGGACATCCACCTCTAGGAAGTTTTTCGAGCCTGCGAATATAAACATCAGTGCTGATTGCTTGTCAGCACTTTAGTCAAAAAAAAAGCGATAACGGCTCATTATCGCTTTTTTCCATGGTGTCAACGTAGAAGCATGTTCACTTCTCTCTGCGAAAGCTCTTACTTAAGTTTATGCACGGCCTCCATAAACATGTCTCCTCTTTGCTCAAAAGTTTTATATTGATCCCAGCTTGCACAAGCAGGGGAGAGAAGAATGCAGTCGCCTTCATCTGATAATTCAAATGCAGCCGGCACGGCCTTTTCTACATTATCGACACGTTTTATATTCGCTATTCCTAATTCTTTGGCTACCCGTTCAATTTTTTCTGCCGTTTCACCAAAAGTTATCACGGCTTTGACATTTTTCATCGCCGGTTTCAACTCATCAAATTCATTTCCGCGATCCAAACCGCCCGCCAATAAGATGACAGGTTCCGTAAAGGAAGTTAGCGCTTTGGATGCTGCAAGAATGTTCGTCGCTTTCGAATCATTATAAAATTTACGGTTATCGATCGTTGCCACAAACTGCAGACGGTGCTCCACACCATAAAAAGTTTTCAGTACAGTCTGAATGGCTTCATTAGCTACACCCTTCAGTTTGGCCGCTGAGATGGCCGCGAGCACATTTTCCAAATTATGCTTCCCAGGAAGGGCTATCTCTGAAACTGCAATGATTTTTTCTCCTCGGAAACTGGCGGCACCATCTTCCACATAGGCTCCATTCTCATGTTTCACTTCAGCTGAAAAAGGAACAAGTTCAGCCTTGGTCTTTTTCGCCATGGACAAAACAAGATCTTGATCTGCATTATAAATCATGAAATCTGAGGCTATTTGATTTTTCGTAATGGCTGCTTTCGCTTCGACATATTCCTGTTTGGAACTGTGATAATCCAAATGTGCATCATACAAATTCGTCACGATTGAGATTTCAGGTCGAAATTCGTCTATTCCCATTAGCTGAAATGATGATAATTCAATGACGATCGAGTCATCGGGTTTTGCATTTTCAGCAACTCCAGAGGCCACTGTCCCGATATTACCGGCAATCAGCGGGGATTTTTCACCGGCCTTCAACATTTCGTATATCAATGTTGTCGTGGTCGTTTTCCCATTTGTACCAGTGATCCCTAGGAAAGGTGCTTCACTTATCTGATAGGCCAGTTCAACTTCCGTGATAACAGGGATCCCTTTTTCCAATGCCCCTTTTACGATTGGGTTCCGATAGGGGATTCCCGGGTTTTTCACGATTAGCTCGAAACCCTCATCAAGAAGCTCGATCGGATGACTGCCGCAGATGACTTTGATTCCCTGTTCAAGAAGTCCTTGAGCCTCAGGATTTTCCGATAATGGCTTCATGTCATTAACCGTCACGAAAGCACCTAATTTATGTAGAAGCGAAGCTGCGATCACTCCGCTTTTTGCCAAACCCAATACTAATATCTTTTTCTCTGAATACTTTGCAGTCTCTTTCAATTATATCCACACCTCTAAATAGATTCCGAGTACCGCACACAGCAGCCCCACTGTCCAGAAAGTCACGACGACGCGCCATTCCGACCAGCCGGAAAGCTCATAATGGTGGTGAAGCGGACTCATTTTAAAAATACGTTTACCAGTCGTTTTAAAAGACCCTACCTGCAGGATGACCGAGAGCGTCTCAATCACGAAGACTCCGCCGATGATCACCAGGAGGATTTCAAGCTTCGTTAACAAGGCGATGGTTGCGATCGCTCCCCCAAGGGCCAAGGAACCCGTATCCCCCATGAAAACCTTTGCCGGATGTGCATTGAATACCAAAAACCCGAGTACCGCACCGACAACCGCCACCGAAAAAATAGCGACATCATATTGTGACTGACTCCAGGCCAAAATGGCAAAAGCACCAAAAGCAATGGCAGATGTTCCTGAGACAAGTCCATCAAGCCCATCCGTCAAATTGACGGCATTCGAAAAACCTACGAGCCAGAAAATAACGATAAACAGATAAAACCAGCCAAAATCAAAAGCAAAATCAGTACCTGGAATCGTCAATTCAGGATTAAAACGGTCTGTCTGCTTAAAGACGAAGTAAAAGATGACAGAAATCACAATTTGTCCAAGCAGTTTTTGCTTGGAAGTCAATCCTAGGTTTCGCTTCATGACCACTTTGATGAAATCATCCAGGAAACCTAATAAACCAAAACCTAACGTAACGAATAATAATAAATACGTTTCGGTTGAAGGTGCCGAAAATTTCAAAGTCATGACTAGTGTAGCGATGGTGACGGATAATAATATGACCAAACCGCCCATGGTGGGTGTTCCTGTTTTCTTCAGATGCGATTGTGGGCCTTCTTCCCTAATACTTTGCCCGAATTTCAATCTTCTTAAAAACGGGATGAAAATCGGCGAAAGAAGAACGGTTACTAAAAACGCCACCAAAATCGTATAAAAAATCACTTGTTCCAACATTCCTTACTCCCTCATTCCTAACACAATTCAAATATAAAATCTGCTTGATGTCTTTTCTTAATTGTTCCATGGCAATTTCAGCTTTGGTTCAAACTGAACCCAAACGACTTTGAATCGCCTTTTCCGCTTCTTCACGGTCATCGAAGTGAAGCACTTCGCCACCGACCAATTGA
Organism: Peribacillus simplex; assembly: GCF_900156045.1. Classification (GTDB taxonomy): domain Bacteria; phylum Bacillota; class Bacilli; order Bacillales; family DSM-1321; genus Peribacillus; species Peribacillus simplex_D. The sequence goes on from NZ_FTMX01000002.1 coordinate 203,484, forward strand.
TAGGTTTCATGACCTTTTCCGGCTATTAATATAACGTCGCCCTCTTCCGCCTTGGAAACAGCGTAAGCTATCGCCTGCCTGCGGTCTTCAATAACCGTATATTCCTTGCCCACTACACCAGCTTCCATATCCCGGAGGATCTGGGCAGCATCTTCACTGCGCGGATTATCCGAAGTGAAGATCGGGTCAGTCGCCAAGCTGCATGCAATTTCGGCCATGATGGGACGCTTTGTCTTGTCTCGGTCCCCGCCGCAGCCCACTATCACGAAAATTTTCTTTCTGGCAAACTCACCAACAGTCTTTAGAACATTTTCTAAACTGTCCGGAGTATGGGCATAGTCAACAATGACAGGGAAGTCCTGATTCGCTGTAATGAGCTCAAAACGGCCTGCAACACCTTTTATATCCTCGATGGATCTAATTGTCTCATCTAGATCGTTACCGGCGCACAAAGCAGCAGAGATGGCAGAGAGAACATTATAAACACTGAATTTACCAATTAGCTTCAGCTGAATGTAACGCTCTTCTTTACCTGCTGTCAAGGTGAACGATGTGCCATTTGCATCAATTTGTATATCCTTGGCCCTGATATCTGCTTCTTTGTCTATGCCGTATGTCACGACTGTAGCAGCAGTCGCTTTAATGAAATCAGCTGTTGCCTCATCATCAGCATTAAGCACAGCATATTTAGGACGATTTTCTATGTAAGCATTGCCGAGCTGTGAGAAAAACAAGGATTTTGCTTGCCTGTATCTGTCCATGGTTTTATGAAAATCCAAATGATCTTGTGTGAGATTCGTAAAGACGGCAATATCATAATCACAGCCATGGACGCGTCCAAGCTCAAGTGCATGCGATGAAACTTCCATAATGGCAGTGGTAACGGATGCTTCGACCATTTCATGAAAAGCCTTCTGCAGCGTAACGCTATCTGGCGTCGTATTCTTAGTTTCATACACCGTATCGGCAATTTTTGTATACATCGTGCCAATCAAGCCTGTTTTTTCTTGTCGATCCTCGAAAATCTTTTCCAATAAGTGACTGGTCGTCGTCTTTCCATTCGTACCTGTAATTCCGATCAAGCGCATCTTTTGAGTCGGATGGCCATAGAATGCATCGGCAAGCACCGCCATCGCCCTGCTCGAATCCCTGACCACGATCACGGGAACATCGAGGTCAAGCGGCCTTTCGGCAATGACTGCTGCAGCTCCATGTTCTACAGCAAGTTGGGCAAAATCATGACCATCGACTGTATAACCTTTTATACAAACAAATAAACTTCCGTCTATGACTTTACGGTTATCATTTTCAATGGAGGTGATTTCAGGATTTTCTCCTTCATACGTAAATAAGGAGTGTAAATAAGATAGTAATTTGTGAAGCTTCATTTTTCCATCCCTCTCAACTTAATTTGAGGATTCATTATATGTGATTAGCCTTGGCTTGTCGAGAAACCAATTTCAATTATACGGGGTTATCCCGACTCCGTAAACAAAGCGGCTGATGATTCTTCAGCCGCTTTAACTATTCATATATTATATTATACTTATTCTGTATTTTCGCCAAGATAAATTCTTATGGTGGAGCCTTGTTTTAATTTAACACCTGGATCCGGGGCTTGATTTATGACTTTATCCCCATTGCCGGCAATATCCACCTTAAGGTCGATGAGCTGGGTTTGCAACTCTTTTTTGCTGAGACCAACAACGTCAGGTACCTCGACCATGACTGGATCCGTCCAGACCGTTTCCTTCTCGATCTGGTTTTTCCTTGGCTTGACCCCCATGGCCCTAAGCGAATCCTCCATGATATTCCCAACGATCGGTGCGGCAACGACCCCGCCGAACTGTACCGTTCCTTTAGGGTTATCCACTGCTATATAAACGACGATTTGCGGATCATCCGCTGGAGCGACCCCAATGAATGAGAGAATATAATTATTTTCAAGGTATCTGCCATTTTCAGCTTTTTGGGCTGTACCCGTTTTACCGCCGACTCGGTACGACTCCACGAATGCTCCTTTACCGCTACCTTGTGCGACAACGGATTCAAGTGCTTCACGGACTTTCTTAGAGGTTGCTTCCGAAATCACTTTTTTCTTCGCCTGCGGGGTCTTTCGCATCAGCACTTCCCCATTTTTTGGATTCACAAGTTCCTTCGCGATATAAGGTGTATACAAAGTTCCGCCATTCACAGCCGCCGATACCGCTGTCACCTGCTGAATGGGCGTTACGGCTACACCTTGTCCAAACGCTGTCGTTGCCTGCTCAACCGGACCCACTTGATCCATGTTGAACATGATTCCTTTTCCTTCGCCAGTTAAATCAATCCCCGTCTTTTGCCCAAACCCAAAATCATTTATATATTTAAACAGCTTGTCTTTACCAAGCCGGTTCCCTAATTCTACAAAACCAGGGTTACATGAGTTCTCGACAACTTCAAGAAAAGTTTGGTCCCCATGTCCTCCTCTTTTCCAGCAATGCAGTGTAGACCCTGACACTTCCACATGTCCGGAATCATAAAAATGTTCCTTTTGTAAGTCGACCTTCCCTTCCTCAAGTGCCGCAGCAAGCGTGATGATTTTAAAAGTCGAACCTGGTTCATATACACTCCAAACTGGTAAATTGCGATTATACACTTCTGAAGGTACATTTTGGAAATTAGCCGGATCGAAGGTTGGCCTGCTTGACATTGCCAATATTTCCCCTGTATTCGGGTCCATCGCAATGGCAATTATACCATCGGGATCATATGTCGCCTCCGCATTATCGAGCTCCCTCTCCACAATTGTCTGGATTTTGCTATCGATGGTTAGCTTCAAGTTATCACCATCAACAGGGGGCTTATAGTCATCGGCCATATTTTCAAGTCTTTTCCCTTTAGCATCTGAGTAAAATTTAACGAATCCTTTTTCCCCGCTTAGTTCCTTATCATATGACAATTCAATACCCATCAACCCTTGATTGTCAGAGCCTGTAAAGCCAAGAACATGCGAAAGGTATTCACCAAATGGGTAATGGCGCTTAGAATCTTCAGCGATATAAACGCCCTTTATCCCTAATGCTTTAATTTCCTTCGCCTTTTCATGAGATATCTTTCTGCCTTCCGGAATTCTGACGCTCATCGCCTGTTTCGTTAACCATTGATAAGCCTTTTCCTTTGTCATATCCAATATTGAAGCAAGCTGTTCCGCCGTCTCCCCAGGATTCTCAATCTGTCTTGGGATGACATAGACTGTTGGCGCAGATATATTCGTTGCCAGCTCAACACCATTCCGATCCAGAATTTCTCCTCGTTTAGCTTCAAAAGGAATATTCCTGCTCCAGGAATCTTTAGCCAGCCCCGTCAACTTATCCCCTAGATAAAACTGTACAATTCCCAATCGGATATCAATGATAAAAAAAACAACGATACCGATCGCCAATGCGATTGCCAGCCGTTTTCGGACAGTAACATTCGAAACACGCAAAAACAGGCACCTCCATTTCATACATGCTTCAATATATGCTTGTCTACTCGATGCTAGACTACAAACTTTGAAAGAATTAAAGAGGGGATCCATTTGGATCCCCTCTTTATCTTCACTCTGTTTTCCCTTTTGTCGGAATATCTTCAGTAGCCCCTTCAGGCTGGGATAATTCAATATTGAATGTCTCTCCTTCCTTTACTTTTTTCCCGGCCTCAAGACTTTGTTTACTCACATATCCAGTACCTTCAGTTTTTAGATCCAGTTTTGCAACCTTAGCCAATTTCATAACATCGCGCAGGGACCATCCCTTCATGTCAGGAACTTTCATTTCGCCTTCCGTCCTCAGGATTATCTTTTCACCCTGTAAGAGTATGCTCCCCGCTTTTGGGGATTGATCGAGCACCTTACGCCCACTTCCGATCGTACTTACATCATAGCCAAGTTCCTTCAGTTCTTTGACAGCTGAACTCTCGGTTTGATTCGCATAGTCAACGATTTTATTTGCCTTTTGTTTTTTAACTTCAGAAGGCTTTATGTTTAAATATTGCAGGCTATTTTGCATGACAGGATTAAATATCTCTGACAATGGATCAGCCCCAACATAAGATACACCTAACTTCGGCTGCTTGACCGCCACATACATGACCAACTGCGGATCATCCTTTGGAGCCATGCCTAAAAAGGAGAATACATAGTTATTTTTCCCTTCTAAATACCTACCTGTCGGACCAGGAATTTGTGCAGTACCGGTTTTCCCCGCTACTTCATATCCATCAATGGCATATTTTTTCCCTGTTCCTTTTTTCGCGGAAATTACCGTTTCCAAATAATCACGTACTTGTTTTGCAGTTTCTGCCGAAATCGGTTGCCCTGCCACTTTCGGCTTTGTCGTTTTCAAAATTTTTCCGGTACCTTGATCCGAAATGCTTTTTATCACGTACGGCCGCATCATTTTTCCGTCATTGGCTATTGCGGATGCGGCTTGGATTTGTTGAATCGGTGTAACGGTCGAACCCTGTCCAAAGGAAGTAGTAACTTTTTCAAGCTTATACTTGTATTGAATTTTTCCTGTTATCTCGTTCGGCAGGTCAATTCCCGTTTTTTCATCAAATCCGAACTTAGTCAAATACTCACGGAAAGTATCCTCGCCTATCTTATCCATTGCAAGAGTAGCAAAAGCGACGTTGGAGGAACGTTGAACCCCTTCAAGAAAGGTCATGCTCTTCCCTCTTTCGATTCCGCTATGATCTCCGATTTTCCCCGATCCGGCTTTGTAGGTTCCAGCGACAAAGCTTTCATTCGGATTAAAGACCCCTTCCTCAACAGCCGCGGCAAGGGTGAATGTTTTCATGGTTGATCCCGGTTCGAAGCTTTCTTCAATAGCCAGGTTACGCCATGTATCCGTAAGACCGACTTTCGTTGTCGGATGAAAGGTAGGCCTTTGCCCCATCGCCACGATCTCCCCCGTTTTCGGATTGGAGACAATCGCTATGATTTGTTCAGGATCGTATTTTTCCTGCACTTTGCTCATCGAATCTTCCAGGAATGTTTGTATTTTCTTGTCGATGGTAAGCATGACATCATTGCCATTATCCGGAGCAACAACCTTTTCCTCCTTATCCGGTAAGAGGAAGCCCCATGAGTCACTGTCATATGTCAGCTTCCCATCCGTTTCCTGCAATTCTTTATTGAGGTACCTTTCGATGCCGAACTTACCAGCCATTTCTCCCGTTTCTTCATCCTTTTCTACATAGCCAATCAGATGGGAAGCGAAAATTCCATTAGGATAAAAACGTTTATTGGTCCTTCCGAATGTAATTCCCGGCAGTTCCAAATTTTCTATTTTCTGTTTGACGACCTGAGTCAAATCCTTGCCGGCACTGCCGAACTCCACCTGGTATGCCTTTTTTTTCGTAAGTCTTTCATAGATGTCCTGTTCATCCATGTCGATATATTTAGCAAGCTTATTCGCGGTCATCTCCGGATCCTTGACATGCTCCGGCTCCTTTTCACTGAGTACCGCCCTTAAGATATAGGAGGAAGTATCCTCGGCGATGACTTCACCTTTTGTATCGAGTATGCTCCCCCTTTTTGCTTCTATGACCTGTTCTTTTTCATATTTCTTGTCGATTTTTGAAGCCAGTACCTCCCCGCCTGCTGTACCTGTCACCTGAATATACAAAAAGCGGCAGACTAACACAAAAAAGAGCAGGCCGAATAAGAAGAATAATCCGGCTGCCCCATGCTTCATATTTTTTTGTTTCTGCATTATCACTGCACACCCTTCACATTATTCTCATTTAACTTGAACCCTAGCGCTGCAGCTTTTTTCCAAATTCTTTCGTATGTACTAAGTTCAGCAACCTGCACTTTCAAATCTTCATTCACTTTACCCTGTTTTTCAATCGACGTTTCCACTAGCTGGATCTCTTTATTCGTTTCATAAATGGCCGCTTGATTGGAGACTATCTTCACTCCCATAAAGGTAACCATGATAGCAAGGGCACATAGTAAGAAAACTTCACCAATGGATATCTTCGCTTTACGGATGACCACTGTTTGATGCGTCTGTTGCTGCTGTTGGTCCTCATATTGCTGTTCTTGTATTTTTTTGGCTATGGAACTCATTCATGTTCCCCCTCTACTGTTTTTTTTCTGTGATTATTGCTTTTCGGCGATTCTTAGCTTAGCCGACCGGGAACGATTATTCCCTTCCAATTCTTCTTCTGATGGCAAAATCGGTTTTCTCGTAATTATTTTCATGGTTGGTTTGAATTCATCCGGGATAACTGGAAGTCCAGGCGGAAGGTCCGGCATGCTACTGGCTTTTTTAAATACCGTTTTACAAATTCTATCTTCTAGTGAATGGAATGTAATGACAGATATTCTTCCTTCTTTATCCAAAAGCGATATGGCTTGCTCCAAGGAATCTTCAAAGACACCAAGTTCGTCATTCACAGCGATTCTTATTGCTTGGAACACTCGTTTCGCAGGGTGTCCGCCTTTACGTCTTGCCGGGGCCGGTATCCCATCCTTAATTAACTCCACAAGCTCGAACGTCGTTTCAATCGGTTTTATTTCACGAGCCGCTTCAATTTTCCTCGCAATTTGTTTCGAAAACTTTTCTTCGCCATATTGGAAGAAAATTCTAAGCAAATCATGGAATGACCAAGTATTCACGACATCATAGGCAGAAATGGCAGCACTTTGGTCCATCCTCATATCCAAAGGTGCATCATGGTTATAGCTGAAACCACGCTCTGGTGTATCCAATTGTGGGGATGACACACCTAAATCATAAAGGATCCCGTCCACTTTCTCGATTCCCCGGGCATTCAACTCTTCTTTTAAGTATTTAAAATTATTGGGAACAAGAACAATACGTTCGCCATAGCTTTCCAATTTTTCCTTAGCATTCCGAATCGCCGTTTCGTCCTGATCAAAAGCATAAAGCCTACCCTTGTCAGAGAGCTGTGAAAGTAAGTATTCGCTGTGACCGGCTCCTCCTAAAGTACAATCCACATAAATTCCATCAGGTTTGATGTTTAATCCATCAACCGTCTCTTTTAATAACACTGTTGTATGTTGAAACATGCTAGACATCCTTCCAATCGGTTATTGAGTGACCCTATTTCTGGGGGCAGCCTTAAATATCAAAGCCAATCATATTTTCTGCTATCTCAGCGAAAGAATCCTCAGAAGCTGAAAAATAGTTTTCCCAAAGGGATTTGCTCCAAATCTCAATACGATTGGTAACACCAAGAATTACACATTCTTTTTCCAATTGGCCATATGAAGTAAGCGGCGTGGGGATATTAATTCGCCCTTGTTTATCAATTTCGCATTCTGTAGCTGCAGAAAAGAAAAAACGGGTAAAGGCTCGGGCATCTTTTTTTGTTAAAGGCAGGGCTTTCAGCTTTTCTTCAAGCAGCTTCCACTCTTCCATAGGGTAACCAAATAAACATTGATCGAGTCCGCGGGTAAGGACAAATTGCTCCCCGAGATTTTCCCTGAATTTCACTGGGACTATCAAACGGCCCTTTATATCGATGTTATGATGGTACTCTCCCATGAACATACCCAATACCCCCACATTCTAATCTCAATGTACCACATTCCCCCACCTTTCTCCACTTGTTTTTACTTTCTCCTTCCAAGTAAAAATTCCCTTCTTTTCTACTTAAGTTTATTTAGCCAAATTATTCACAGAAACGTGCAATTTCCTCGAATGGACTCAGACTAAGACGCAGTCCCACCATTACTGTCGAAGCACTACCTGACAAGAGCCGAGGAAACAGAAAAAAAGACAGGCGTTAGCACCTGTCTTTTTATCCTATTCAAAATGATGTGTCCGCCACTTTTCCCCAAAACGGATGTTTTTTCTAAATGAAAATCAATTTATGCTGATTATTGAACCGGTATTCCAGTTTCATCATATCCCGTACGAACTCTGGCCCGTATTGATTCAAGTAATAAAACACATTCCAAATCCTCTCCTGGGGTGATCCAAGAGGGTACAGTGAATTTGCGATCCGTTCATATTTTTTCAATATGACCGAATGCCGTTCCTTTGTACGGTCACCGATTTTGCCATACATGAAATTCAATTGCTTTTGAATGAATTCAATGTTTTTGTTCAACATCGGCTCAAGTCCTCTATCTAAAGAAACAGCGTGGGCAAATAGCTTTTCATGGTTCTCTTCAAGCTGTGATTTCAGTGTCCCGAACAGGGTTTCAATCGTCTCATCTTTCACCGAATCAAGGTAACTTTTCACAGCATTAGCGGTTCCTTCAGTCAGAACAGTTTCCAAACTGAGTTCCATTTCTTCAAGGTCGCTATGGATACTGCGCTCTACCAGCGTGATGTTCAATCTAGGAATGATAGGCGGCATCTTCATGGAAAACAACTCAAATGCCTTTTTCAATTCTGCCCAATAAGCAATTTCCCCAGGTCCAGATACGAAAGCCAATACAGGGAAAAGCATTTCCTGCATGAGCGGGCGTGTAATGACATTGTTGCTTAATCGTTCAGGATGATTTTTGGCAATCTGCAAGAGTTCCTCCCCGGTAAATGATACCTCACCGTTTTTTCCGCTGAAACCGCCTTCTACACGTTCGAGTAAACATCGATCTTTTTTTTCTGGATCATAATAAAATAAATTAGCTGCCCGTTTATCCATTTCAATCATTTTTGCATACCCTTTCGCATGCATGAATGATTGCTGTTCTTCGACCATTTCAGCAATCCGTCCACTTTCATTGACCATCGATTCAAAGTATGCCTTCTCAATTCGCCTTAATTCCGGATCTCCGGCATCGACCAGTAAAAGGCCATATTCTTTGAACCATTCATGAATCAGTCTGGCGAAGAAATCGACGAAAGTATTCGATTGCTTTATGGTTTCCTTCATATCAATCAGGAGTTTATTCGTAAAGGCCGTTTCGCCATAAGTTTCAATGATTTCCTCAAGCCACTTCTCAGCCTTATCCGTTTCCAGCTCTACATCAGAAACCATTGTTTTATACGGCTGATAGGAAGGATAGGTTTTTTTATCGGGTTTACCGTTTTTCATAACATAAACATGATTGACTTCAGCCAAATCATGATCTTCTCCAGCTATCCAAAAAACTGGAATGACTGGCTGCCCCAGTTCTTTTTCCTGTTCTTCCGCAAGCTTAATGATCGAAATCACTTTATGAATGGTATACAGCGGCCCTGATAATAACCCAGCCTGCTGTCCTCCAATCACAACCACGGAATCACCCCTGCGCAACCTTTCAATATTCCCCTTAACTGCCTCACTGATTGAAAAACGAGACATGTATTGTTGTATGTAATCCGACAATTCATCACGTAAAAAAGAGCGGTTCATCAATTCATTATATCTATTGAGATAAATCTCAGGCTTAGACAAGTCATAGTGAAAATAATCCTCCGTTTCAAGACGGTTTTGTAAATAGTCCGATGCAAAACGGTTTAAAGATGGTAACGCGAGATCTTTCATCTCCATTTCTGTTCTCCCTTTCTCTGCAACTACAATTCTTTTTAGAGTATAACATTCCGGTTTAAGAAAACAAAAGAAGTTGCCCAGCAGCAGAAAATTGATGCGATGTTCTATGTTATGTAGTCAATATCTTCGTAATACTTGTAATTATTCCAATGGAAAATAATAGAAGGTAAGCCGCAAAAAAGAAGGCGAAGTTCACTCTCCAAAAACCCTTTAATACCTTATGGAAAATGATTTCTTCTTTTACCTTGTAATGGACAAGGACCACCACGAATGCGTTGATGATCATGATCAGCATGATCACCCAAAGAATTTGCTTATCCCAAATCGTAATGATCAAATAATGGACGGATAATATGAACAGCAGCGTACTCATGTCCATTGCAAATTGAACGGAGCGCCTATGGTTTCCAGTGAATTGTTTTGCACTGATAAAAAAAAGTAAATACCCTACAAAAGGCAAGGTAATAAATATCGCGGCAAGGTTTGAAACTACGTACGGCACATTCTCATCCCCCCTGAGACTCTTTTCCTTTGACCATCTTATATAGAGAAGATGTCAGGCAATCACTTTTCCCTTTACTCTTTGCCTCCGAGAGGATATGACCCAAAATAGCATCAATTTCCGTTTTACGGCCATTTTCTATATCTTTTAGCATTGACGATCGATTTTCTGCAGTTGCCATACAAACGGATTTCACATGTTCAAATGACTCATCCTTATTTTGAACTTCCAAGATACCGGAGATTTCTTCAAAAAGATCTTGAAATAATTGGTAGTATAAGGAATTGGTGATCAAACCGCCATTTTCCACATCAAGTATCGCCGTTAATGGGTTTATCACTGCATTAACGATAAGCTTATCGATCAACATCGAGTGAAAATCCTCACTCTTCGCAAAAGGAAAATGATCGATCCTTTCATTCACTAACGATAGTTGCTCAAGTTCCCCTTTAAATGAAGCGACCCTTGTAATGCCGTGCCCTGTATGCTCCACGGTATTCCCGTCATGTTTCAATGCCCCATGCTCCACTACCCCCACATATATGGTCGGGGATTGAAGCTGCTTTAAATAAGAAATATGTCCATAGCCATTCTGCAAGAAAAGCAATGGAACCTGAATATTTTTGATCCTAGGCAATATCTGCGGCAAGTGATATTGCTTGACGGCCAATATTAGAAGATCCACATCCGATATCCCATCATCCAGGCCCTTGGAAATGATGCCTGTCAGCTGCCTGCTTTCACCATCAGCAATAAGACGAATTCCATTGCGTTGGATGATGGACGCCTGATCCGCAGTATGTGTATAGAGTGTCACACCATGTTTTTCACTTAAATGAGACGCAAACAGCAGCCCTATGGCCCCTCCCCCAATGATTCCAATTCTCATAATACCCTTCCTTACTTTTTGAAATATATTCACTATTTTATCACATTATCTTTTTTATCCTGCATCAATTTTCCCATAGTTGGAAATTGAACTGCCATAACAATGGCTCGTTAAAAAAAACCGATGGAAAGCATTATTAATAAGCCATTGAAGATATATTTTCTTCTTTAAACCTTAATTTAATGGTATATTAGATACGAAAAGCTTAGCCATTTTGAATACTTTTAGGAACAAAAGATAACTCCAAACTCAACCCACGAGAAATTGAAGGGAAAAGGGCGGGGGATAAAAGGCTTTAAGCATTTAGACAGCTAGGATAAGTCGATGATTCATACTAGATTTGACCTAAGCTGGAATTCCACATGGTGAAGATCAGTGGATGACTTTCAAAGGGTACTATCGGAAGAGGTTTATCAGAATTAAGGGGGAGCTTTTTTATGGAATACAAGGTGGAACGATTACTTGTAAATTTTAAAACGCTTGAGGAATTCAAAAAATTCAAAGAATACGGAATACAGGAATTGTCAATGCTAGATGATTTAGAGGGTAACATCATCGAAAATGACAGCCAATCACCTTTTTACGGAGTCTTTTATGGCGACAAACTTGTAGCCCGCATGAGCCTGTATAAAAGAAGCGCTAAATTCGACCAGTATTTTGACAAGTCTAGGGACTTCCTTGTTCTTTGGAAACTTGAAGTCCTGCCTAACTATCAGAAAAAAGGTTATGGAAGAGCTTTGGTCGAATTCGCCAAAAGCCTGAACATGCCTATCAAAACCAATCCAAGAGTTCATTCACAAGACTTTTGGAAAAAGATGGGTTTTTCTGCTGTTTCCTATGATTTGGACAGGGACCTCGGAGAAAACCCGCTGATTTGGAGCCCATTTGACATACAAGATAATAAAGAAATAGATACACAAGAATAAGGAAGCATCAAGAAAATGCGGGCGGATTTTCCCACCCGCATTTTTTATTTATTGACCCTCTCTAAATTACCATTCTTATCCATTTGGAAGCTCACCTTCGGATTAGTCTTTTCGTCCTCTTGTACACTAAGTTTTCTTGCGCGCTCCATTATCTGCATTAACGCACGGTAATCTTCCTCAACAGCTTTCAGGTTTTCTTTAAGCAATACATTCTCTTCCAATAATCGGACATTTTCCCGTTCAAGAAATAGGGACCGCTCAGAAATCCGTTCTTTTTCCTTATTATCAAGCTGAAAGAATTCATCCATTTTGGTTAAATATAATATAACTTCCTGAAGGGTAATAGATTCTTTATCTTCATGCTCGGGCTCGGGCGTTTTTTCTTCAATCGCGACATTCTCCGCCGCTGCAACCGAATCCCTTTCCATTTCAGGATTATTGACTACCTGTTCTTTCCTTTGTTTTTTCGCCAGCTCTATCCCTGACTTATATTGCTTCCTTACAAATGAATTCCAACGGAACCCACAAGCAGCAGATGTCCTCGATAACTGTTTCCCCACTTCTTCAAACGCCTTTAATTGTGTACTGCCTTCTCGTATATGCCTCAGTACCACTTCAGCCAACAGCAAATCCTCATCATGAGTCCATGCATCTTGTCTCGCAATCGTCATCTCTCTACCTCCCAGCAAGTTTTAATTCATAATATGCACATGCTAGGAAAGATAGAAGATATATAGAGCGTGTAATATTTATTTTTTCTTATTTAAAAAACGATCGACCGCAGCATGATGCTCATCACTCGCCCACAGTTTGGAACATTCCCGGATTTCCGCATCCATTCTTTCTTTAAGCCCGCTACCCTGCCATTTATGGACCAGCAATCGTTTATAGGCCATCAATACCCCTGTCTCATGGCGGAGAAAATCTTCTGCGAACCTTTCCCATCCATCCGTACCTTCTCCGACTATCTCATCTACGAAACCAAATTCCTTTGCTTCCTCAGCTTTATGTATTTTTGCATCCAATAATAGCTTTAGCGCTTTTTGTTCTGGTATTTTTTCAAGTAAAAGTGAAGCTCCGCCCCAGCCTGTCGTTATTCCCAGTGTACCTTGCACAAACCCTAGCTTGACTTCGCTCTTTGCTATTCTGAAATCACAAGCTGTCGCTATTTCGCATCCACCGCCGAAAGCACTTCCATTGATGAGCGCTATTGTTGGTTTTGGGAAAACTGCTAGTTTATACAGAATTTCACCCATTTTCGATAACATAGCAAAGGCCTCTTCTTCTGTGTGCAAATCCTGAAATTCCCTTAGATCCCCGCCTGAACAGAATGCCTCGGAGCCCGCCCCTGTCAGGACTAGCAACTTAACTTCATCATCGTATGCAGCCTCTGACAATATCGACTCAAGTTCGTCCATCAATTGATAATTCACGGCATTCCTTTTCTCCGGTCTATTAAATAGGAGCTTCATGAAACCGCGTTTATCCTTTTCAATTTCAATCACCTGATCCATGTAAACACCTTCTCCAAAATCATCGGTAAACATAGATGATTCAAAATATTCTGCCAAATATATTTGTAAAAAAAGCACAGAGAAAAATCCCTGCGCTTTGATTAGCGTGTTGCATCAAGAAAGCAAAGCTTTCAAGTAGGTCAAGAAATTATTTTGCGACAACTTCTTTTCCTTTATATGTTCCACATTCTTTACAAACGTGATGTGAAAGAGTCATTCCACCACAGCTCGGGCATTCTACCATACCAGGTACTTGAAGCTTGAAGTGCGTACGACGTTTTCTTTTTACAGTTTTCGACGTTCTTCTAAAAGGTACAGCCATTATTCCCACCTCCTTAAAAAATATAAAAAAGCTGGAAAAATCGGATTAACGATTTTTCGTTCCAATCAAGATTCTTTATTGTTGTCAAAAAAGTCGGCAAGCTTTGCAAATCTCGGATCAACCTTATGCTCATTTTCCTCTTCAGAAATAACGGCCCAGTCTTTCCCGGATTGAGGAGCAGCTTCGTTCGAATCGACATCCTCACAAAAAACCTGCATCGGAATTTCTAGCAATAAATTTTCTTTAATTACCGGTATTAGGTCTACAACTTCACCTTCCACAACAGTGACATCATCTCCGTAGAAATCAGTGCCATCTGCTTTTAAAAGAAAGGTTTCCTTTGTATCAATATCAATCGGATATTTAACGTCTACCAGTGTACGGGAGCAAGGTAATGTTAATTCACCTGAAAGATGCAAGTGAAAAGTAATCTCGGTCGAGCTGATATCAGCCCTTCCTGCTACTCTGATCGGAGAAACATCGCGAATTTGCGGGTCTCTTTCTCTAATGTCCAAGACATCCACCAGTTCATCAAACCGTAAATCTTTGTCCCGAATTTTTTGAAGTTGACTAATCGTCCATTTCAATTGAAATCACCTCAAGGCAACAAAAATAATTATAGCTTTCAATTATAAGTTTGTCAATATTTTTTCTTTACACTATAATGTAGTCATCCTAACTGATTGTCTAAGTTTAAGAATCATTTCAAACAAAGAATCCGGACGATTACTTATAGTAATTTTACTTGAAATACTATTTTAGCACTAAGTTGATAAAATACAAAGTTTTTCTCTGAGGTGAACGAATGAAAGCTTGCGGTTTAGTAGTCGAATATAACCCTTTTCACAATGGACATGTTTTACATGCAAGAGAAAGTAGAGAAAAAACAGGTGCGGATGTTGTGGTCGCTGTTATGAGCGGACCCTTCTTACAGCGTGGCGAGCCCGCTATCGTCAGCAAGTGGACACGTGCCGAAATGGCCTTGAACGGCGGCATAGATCTTGTCATTGAGCTGCCTTACGCTTTCGCGACACAGAAGGCGGAAATATTTGCCAAAGGATCTATTTCCCTTTTGGAATCCCTTGGCTGTGACTCCTTTTGTTTTGGAAGCGAGGATGGCAGAATTGAACCATTCATCACCGCCCACAGAATTCTTTCGGATAATTCCGCTGCATTCGATGCCGCAATCAAATCGGCCATGGATGACGGTAATAGTTATCCGGCCAGTGCTGCCCAGGCTTATCGATCTATCATCAATGGTGATGCCGGATTGGATTTGACAAAGCCAAATAATATTCTTGGAAAGGAATACGTAAGTGCTGCACTTTCAAACGGCTACTCCATTCGCCCTTATACGATTCAAAGGGTCGCTGCCGGATACCATGAAACAAAGTTGTCCAAAGACCCTATTGCCAGTGCAACGGGGATACGTAAAGCCATCCATGAACACAAGGAGTTAAATGCTGTTTCCAATTATATTCCTCAACCGACGATGAATGGTCTTGAGAAATATTTAACGCACTACCATGCCTTGCATGACTGGGAAATGTATTGGCCCATGTTGAAATACCGAATCCTTTCTTCCTCTTTAACCGAATTGGCAGGAATATACGAAATTGAGGAAGGTATTGAACACCGGATAAAGGAGATGGCCAAACAATCTTCGAGCTTTTCTGTCTTCATGGCAGCCCTGAAGACAAAACGCTACACATGGACACGACTACAACGGATGTGTGTCCATATAATGACTCATACATTAAAGGAACAGGTGATTCACAATGACCAACCAGCCTATATTAGACTTCTTGGCATGAATGGCCGGGGACAAGAATATCTTCGCACTGTAAAAAAAGGCTTACCGCTCCCGCTCATCTCTAAACTTTCGTCCTATCACAAACAGGACATCGATACGGACTTGCGAGCGGCACAGGTATATGCATTGGGTTTGTCCGAACCATATCAAGCTGCATTGATGAAACGGGAATATGAATCTCCCATCATTTTCAAATGAAGAATGGTTCAAGCTTGGCCCAACCATCCTTAAGATAAGATTAAAAATCAATAATCAAAAAAAAGCGCAAACAGTAGATGACTGCCTGCGCTTTTTTTCATTTTTCCTTTCCTTTTAGCTTCGTTAAATAGTCTATTGCATCATCAAAGTTGTCCACCGGCACGATCTTCATGTCCGTGTCGATATCCTTTGCTGCAATAAGTGCATCTTCATAATTCGAACCTGCTGCTCCGTTTTCATTAGGGGCAAAGAATATTTCGGCTCCAGACTTATCGGCTGCAACTATTTTCTGTTGAATTCCTCCAATTGGACCGACTGTCCCATCGTCGGACATCGTTCCTGTACCCGCTATGTCATATCCATTTGTTAGATCGCCCTTTGTTAATTGATTATAAATTTCCAATGAAAACATTAAACCAGCCGAAGGACCGCCTATTTGTTCTGAATCTATGGAAATCGCCGGTTTTGTGGTCACTTTTCGATTATCATCCAGCGAAATGCCTATTCCTACCCTATTTGGGTCATTTTTAAAAGGCTGCAAAGAAAGAATGGCCGTTTTCTCCGTCTCTTCCCGCTTATACACTATTTTAACTTCATCACCAGCCTTCTTTCCGTTAATATAGTTCATGAACTCCTGTGCAGATTTGAATTTAACATCATCGACCTGGATGATTTGATCGCCCGCTTTCAGCTCTTTAGCTGCCGGCATTCCTTTTAGCACGTCCAAAACATATACACCCAGGTACTCGTATTCGACTTCTTTTCCTGCTTTTTCATATGCGATCTGAATGGCATTATTTTTAGAACCATCCATTAGGTGCAGCTGCCTGATATTATATTCTTCATCTGTTTCATCTTCGCTTCGAATGGAGGTTTCCGGATAGAGTTCCTGATATTTGCTCCACTTCGCCAGCATGTAGGAATATACATTCGCCCGGCCCATCCTTACAGTGGTTAACATAAAGCTTCCTTTTGCTTCATCTCCTCCGGATACCTCAATGATCGGCTCCAATTCTTTAGCCATTCCTGGTTTTGATACATAAAAAGGTAGGGAATAAAGGGCTGATGCTATGAGAAGTATAGCCACCACCAGGAAAGTGCGTACATACATTTTACGGCTCATCTTCAAAGGACTCCTTCCAAGTAACAATACTCTGCTTAATTTGATCTATCTTTCCTCTTGCAGCTTCTTCTCCAATACTAATTATTTCCTGTACGTTTGTAAATGATTTCGAGCTGTATTTCTCCACCCTGGGGCGTATCATGACGTCTGAAGCAAACTCCCTGCTCTTAACCAGCTCCATTTGCAGGATATCGAGGCTTTGCATGATGACGTCATAGATGGAGTTTATCTCCATATCCTGTTTCACGTGGGCTACATCCACACCAATTATGATGTCTGCTCCCATATCCTTCACGACTGAAACAGGAACCCTGTCAACAACGCCTCCATCAACAAGCAGTCTGTTTCCGATTTTTTCGGGAGTGAAAATGCCGGGAATGGAGATGCTTGCCCTTACAGCTGGTGCTATGGGACCTTCCTGAAAAATGACTTTTTCCCCCGTTTTTATATCAGTGGCGACCACCGCCACAGGAATATCAAGTTCTTCAAATTTCTTGCCATATGTAAATACCCTGATTAAATCCTTTGTCCGTTTACCCGAAATGAAGCCCATTTTAGGTATGGTGAAGTCTAAATAATACTTTCGCTTAAATGCACGGGACAACTTATACAGCCTCTCGATATCCGAACCCGCTCCATAAAAGGCAGCAACCATAGCCCCCATGCTGCTTCCTGCAATCATATCTATCGGAATGCCTTCTTGCTGTAATACCTTTATCACGCCAATATGTGCAAACCCCCTAGCTCCTCCTGACCCAAGTGCAAGCCCGACCTTTGGTTTCGACAAAGATATCCCTCCCGCTGTAACTAGTTCAAAATATTGAAATAACACTCATTCAAAGTTATGGTCTTAAACGGATTTATAGAAGCATATTATTTATATTGACAGTGAAACAAGCATGGCGGATATAACCTATGTAGCCAATAAAGTGAGGACTTCATTGAAAATTCCATTGAGCGGATCATCCTCATTTATACATGTCGGTACAATCCAAATTCCATCATGCGCTTACTTTTCGAGAAAAGGAAGTTCATATTTTATTATATACGAAACGAACTGCCCTTATTTAGAAACCTTCAAGAGGAGGCTGAATTTTGCTAAAATCAAAATCTAAAACAGTACTGTTAGCTACCTCCGTCACGATGATGGCAGTTGGCTTGATCATCTTCCCCCAAGAATCCTTTGAAGCTTCCAAAGGCGGACTGAATATTTGGTGGACAATTGTTTTCCCTTCGCTTCTACCTTTCCTGATTCTCTCGGAGTTATTAATCAGTTTTGGTGTTGTCAGGTTCATTGGCGTCATGCTCGAACCATTTATGCGTCCCTTATTCCGTGTACCCGGAGTGGGCGGTTTCGTTTGGGCGATGGGACTTGCATCAGGTTTTCCAGCTGGAGCGAAATTCACTGTAAGGCTTCGTCAGGAAGAACAATTGACCCGCATTGAAGCTGAAAGACTCGTTTGTTTTACTAATTCATCCAATCCATTGTTCCTGTTCGTTGCCGTTGCCGTTGGGTTTTTCCACAATCCTCATTTAGGTATCATCCTTGCACTTTCCCACTACCTAGGAAATTTTTGTGTAGGCATCATCATGCGTTTTTACCGTTGGAAAGAAGAAAAATCACATACAAATGTAATGGCCAAGCTCCCCTCCATTAGACAAGCCTTTAGCCAAATGCATCGAACCAGAATAAAAGAAACAAGACCATTCGGCAGTTTACTTGGAGATGCGGTACTCTCATCCATTCAAACCCTATTAATGATCGGGGGGTTCATCATTCTCTTTTCGGTGGTGAACAAGCTTTTATTTCATATGAACATTACCGGATTGCTGGCATCGGGGGTAGGAGGGATATTACATATTTTCAAATTCCCCGATGCCTTAAGCCTCCCCTTCATATCAGGCATGTTTGAAATGACTCTTGGTTCAAAATTAACCAGTACTGTCGAAGATGCGACACTTTTCCAGCAAACTGTGATGACAAGTTTCATCTTAGCTTTCAACGGTTTCAGCATTCAAGCGCAAGTTGCCAGCATCATTGCCGCAACAGACATTCGTTTCACTCCCTTTTTTCTGGCAAGGATAGCACATGGCCTACTGGCATCCATTATTACCATCTTACTTTGGGAACCATTATATAAAGGCAATATGTACAGCGGCAGCCCGATAAATGCATTCCCAGTCAGCGGTTCCGGTGAACATGCGAATTCCCTATATCAGAACATGCTTGATTTCGGCCCCATTCTAACACTCGTATTTTTGATCCTATACATCATCATATTCACCAAAAGGCTATTCAAAGGCCTTTCGTAAACCGAAAAAAGAGCATTGCGCGTTTGCAATGCTCTCAGACTGTAGACAAACTCGATACTATTAATGATTGGCTACATTTTTTTTGAGGAAGTGTAATATGAAAGTAGATTTCCACTCCAGGCACTCGCCTTCCACGGGCGATCCGGAAGCCTCCTCGGCGCTCTTGGCGCCTGTGGGGTCTCCCATGGACGCCATTTTCTAAGCAGGAGTCTCGTACCCTTGTTCCAATCAACTTTATTTAAAATTGCAGATGGAATTCCTTTTGTCTACAAACTCAGAGCGTTGCGCGTTTGCTATCTCTTTTTTCTATCCTTTCAGTTCCTCGTATTTTTTGGCCAGAGCTTTCTCGACGACGGTTGGCACTAGTTCGGAGATATCCCCGCCATACTTCGCAACCTCTTTCACGATACTTGAACTCAAGAAAGAATATTGATTTTTCGTCATGATAAAGAATGACTCTATTTTATTGTTTAGGAATCGGTTCATCGAAGTTCCCTGCATTTCATATTCAAAGTCGGAAGTGGCCCTCAATCCCCTGATGATGGCATTCGCGGAAACGCTTTCAGCATAGTCGACCGTCAATCCTTGATAGAAATCCACTTTAACATTGGGCATATGGGCAGTCGCTTCAGTAATCAATTCCAGTCTCTCCTCCACAGTAAAAAGTGAATTTTTCGCTGAATTGTTCACGATGACCACATATACCTCATCAAAAACATTCGCTCCCCTTTGAATGATATCAAGATGACCAAATGTTATTGGATCAAAACTCCCCGGACAAATCGCTATTTTGGACATTCATAGTTCCCCCTGTTCGTGTACGTTTCCCCATTGATAAATCGTAACGGCAATGACGCCATAAACTTCTTTTCTCTTAACGGTAAAGTCACCAACTTTTTCTGGCAATGTAACATCATGGCCATGCTCACAAACAATGTATCCCATATCGTTCAGCAAGCGGTATTTATGTATTTCTTCAAGAATTTCGACAAGCTTTTGTTTCTTATAAGGTGGATCAAGAAAAATCAATTCAAAAGTCATTTCCCTTTTCACCAAAGCCTTCAGTGCACGCTCTGAATCATTTTTATAAACTTCTGCACGGTCTGAAAACTTGCATAGTTCCAAATTGGCCTTAACCGTTTGATTTGCTTTAAAATCCCGGTCGACAAATATGGCTTTATCCATGCCTCTGCTTAACGCTTCAATTCCCAGTCCACCGCTACCTGCAAACAAGTCGAGGACCAGCCCTCCTTCGAAATAAGGACCAATCATGTTGAAAATGGATTCCTTGACTTTATCAGTAGTCGGCCGGGTTCCTGTACCCGGTACAGCCTTAAGTGGTCTTCCTTTGCAAATTCCGGAAACGACCCTCATTATCCTCACCACATTTTATGACAAATTTCTGTTACTTTCCTATCCTAACATATTAGAAAAAGCTAGCCAATATTTAAAGCGATTTGGCTTCACTTCCAAGATGAAAATCGACTTATCATTTCGAACCATGAAAGGAAGATAACCATTCTTTTTATAAATCTTTTACATTTTGAATAATAAAGTGGGTTTTGGCAATAATGTGAATAACAACATTCCTTTTTAGGTGTTGTTGCCAACCGCGGAGAAGGCTTACGTTTCCCCATAAGTTCTTCCTCCGGTTTCTCCTCTCCCTTTGCCTTCTGGTCCTTAGTTAGACATAGAAGGACCCTGCATATTTTTGCAGGGCTTTTTTTTTTGATAAACCTCTGATATCTAATTTTCTTTGTCATGATTCGTCAATGAACTTGTCCTTCTCTTTTATGAGGGATAATGATAAAGTAATGAATAATAAGTTAGTTAGGAGAGGTTTAATTGATTCAACGTTTTATTGAAATTGGACAAGGATATTCCGATATATATGAGTTGCTGGAAGTGGGCCGCAATCAGAAACATCGAGTTGCGAGGCTTTTGGCCATGCATACTACCATTGATGATAAAAAGGTAACTTCATTGGTTATCGTCATGCAGCCCACGGATCCTGGGAAATTCCAGCCACTTTACATTTGCCGTGAAGGCATACCGAACCCTCATGCCACCAAAAACAAACGCTATGAGCTTTTTGAGAACTTGGCGGAGGAACTGGATAGACCAATTATTGAAATCGACGTGAAACCTTCGGTGCTATTTGCAGAAGTCGAGTTGTACTACCAACACTTAATCGGCATTTTGCGAATGAATAGATATCTGCCCCCATTAGGTTGAAAGATGCCGATGCCAGAAATTGAAAAAGGCTGACTCCGCATGAGTCAGCTTTTTTCAAATCCCCATTTTATAATCATATTCTTTCGCTTTATCCGGTTTGGAGTTTTCGAACTCTACCTTCAAAAAAGGCTTGTAAGAAAGGTCCACTTTTTTAACGAACGAATAATTATTCAGCTTTTCCACTAGTGGTTCCACTTCATCCATATTCGTATAAAGCACTACATATTTCAGCTTTTTTGAAACATAATGGATATTTCCAAATTTCCTAAGCATTTTGGCTTGTTTTAATGTATGTAAATAGACGATGATTCCCTGTCTCGCTCCAAGCATATCAATAACTCCCTTTTATAAAGGTTTTAACTAAGTGTAGCATAGCAGAATCTTTACTTTCAACCAAGAAAAAAGATTATAAACAAAATTCTCTCACTATTGTGAATATATATACTGTGAAGGGAGCCAAACAACGATGGATTTAAACCAAATTTGGCATCAATTTATTGATCATCTATTAGATAATGATGAAATTACCCAAGCTTCGATAAAAAAGTTCACAGGTATACCATTTATATATATCCATTATCATCCGGCACAAAATGGTAATAGTAAGCTTTCTTTATTAATAAAAAAAGCCGCAAGCCTTTCAATGCGTGGCAAGCAGCTTCATTGTGAAACCATTTTCGTACGGCAGGAAGAACATTTATATGTTTTCCGGCATCGTTTTTATGTACCACAGCAAAAGATGTTTTGCTGTGGCAACCTTTGTCCGGATTGTATCTTATATCGCAGTTAATCGCTTTGTAACGTATCCGGTTGACCCGCTGTCCAGACGAAGGTTCCTTACATGACACAGCCACCGAACTCCGTAACAACGTCGAATTTCGATGGCTGCATGTTCTTATATACCGGCCTGAATGACGATTCTTGCCATTACCTTAAGCAGAGCATCCACAACTTCCCCCGGTTCCGCAGCTTCCTGTTGAACATCCACCTGATGAAACAAAAAATGGATTCCCCGCTGGGGTTTTGACCTGTTCAGAAACGGCTAGGCCAATTTTTCCGCTTATTTCATCAAGAACGGATTGCAATTCGGTCTCAGCCCGCTTAAACCTTGCTACGGCAGGATGCATATCCATGTCTCGTTTAGCTTGCCTGGTTTCTAAATTGATGCGCTTATAATCCGGATGATATTTACCGAACCTTTGAACATCTTCAAATAGATCCTTTAGCGAAGTAAACTTGGAAATTTTTTGCTGTGCCTCTTTGTCGCCTTGTAATTTATATAAACTAAGGAGGTATTCTTCCCCTATTTCAGAATGAAGGATCATTTCAGCTAATCCATCAGCCTGTTGTAAAATGTCGATGATTTCCATAGTAGCAAGCATTAACAAGCTCACCTCCACAACCATTTTACCATTTCTCCCTTATAGATGCTAATGGTTTGATTAAATCGAGGAAGTGATATGTACCTCAATCTCTTTTTGCAACCCTGTTTTTTCACCTGAACCATTCAAGACTTCCAGCTTAATTTTATGCATGCCATTTGGGACATCCTTTAAGATAAATGCTGCCGTTTTCATATCGACTTTCTTTTGATTATCAATAAATACGGACACAGTTGCCAATTGTTCAGGATTTGATTCTGAAAAACCATAGTTTTTCAAGTAGCACTCGACATAGACGGAGTTGCCTTTTACAAAAGTTTTTACCCGAAAGTCCTCATCTGAGTTTCGGATGCCCGATACAGTGGTGGCAGCTTTAAGTGTAGAAACACCTTGCAAAGCTACTCCTGAATTTTCAGGTTCCGGTATTTTCTTTCCACAACCCGACGCTGCCATCAACACTGTGAGAGCCAAAATCAACTTTCTCATTCCATCGTCCCCCTTTTGCCTTTATTGTTCGCCAAAAGGAGTAATTTACTCTTATTTTCTTCATTCACCTGAAGCATTCATCGCTTGAAACATATGAAGCATCATTGAGGCAACCTGAACGCTCTCCGAAAATTTAGAGACCCGATGTGGAATCGATTTTTCAAAGTAATATTTCGCTTCGGTTTCAAACACATCCACTTCATGGGGATTGCGCATTAACCTTTTGTACCATGCAGGTTGAATCCTCAAGTAATTACGCATATCTTCGTTTGTTTGAATGAATTCATATATATTCTGACGCATGAAAAACCCTCCTTAATCTTTGGTGAATAAAAAAGGGTTAGCTCTCTGCTCTTTTTCTTTTGGGGGAGGACTGGTATCACTTGATTTATTCCCTTGGAAAGCAGATAGCACTCCTTGGATTGCACCGATGGCCTGATTGGCATTCGTAATATATTGTTGAATCTGCCCCATATCCATATTTTTAACTGCACTCATTAACGAACCGATCAACTCAGTGCTTTGGTCTCCCTTTTCAACCGGCTGTGATGGGGATCCTGTATTCACTTTGGACTCGCCCACACTGCCGTCAGCCTGCCAGCGTGGATGATCTTCTCCGAGTAAATACCACTCTTCAAAAAGTTCCTGCCATGTTGCTTGTTTGCTTCTCACTTCATTCACTATATGAGGATGTTCCTTTACAAACTCCCGAAATTTATCCACGGAGGGCCGCTTTCTTTTTGCCATTACTCTCACCTCACACTTAGACATCGCCTATTGCACCATATGCTAAAGGTAAATAAAAAGTGCATAACATTCCTTTTAAAATGCAAATGGATGATTTGGGGATGAGGGCCCTTATAGTTCCAAAAGTGTATGCTGCCGTGACTGCGGATATCCAAGTTAGTTATGTAAAACCCTGCATTGGCGCGCTCGATTCCGTGCAAATTAATACATAGTCATATGATAAAATCATCGAGGGAAAGGTCAACGTGATGATGGGGAACTTGCGGTATATCGATAGGGGCCTTTTTCATTTTCAAAATATAATCCAGAACAAGAAAACGGACCCAAATCGGATCCGTTCTTTTATCTCTTTATGAAATTCTGGGTGTAGTACTTTTTATATACCCCGACGCCCAGACCTGTAAATTCCTCATTCAGCATCGCATCCCGATGCCCTTTGCTATTTAGCCAACCTTCCATGACTGCAGCTGCGTCAACATAATTAGCCGCTATATTTTCACCTGCCGCCCTGTATTTTACATGGCCTGCATCGAGACGCTTTTCCAAATCACCCTTTGTTTCAGAAACATGGGTTCCTTCAGGTGCATCCGTCATTTCCCGGCTATGAAGGTAAGCAACCTCTGCAGTTGGCGCATCCCATTCTAAAGGCTTCAAATCAAACCTGCTGCGCATTATATTCGTAATATCGAATATTTGCTGCTCATTGCCCTCGTCCACTTTCGCCAAGTCTTCATCAGAAAGGTCCTTAACTGTCACAAGTTCACCATGATAGGTCAGCTCATACGGCTGTTGTTTCAATAAAGCGGAATCATTCAAAAATCGGATGCTTGAAACAGTCCCGGTGAATTTATCCAAATATAGCTGAACATTAATATTCCCTAAATCAATCAACGGCCTCATGTTCATATCTTCCTCCGACAATTCAAAACGATAGGAACTGTGACCAACTTCAATATCAACAGTGGGTTCCACATATAAGCTGGAATAGATGGCATCAATCGATTGTCCAATTTTAAAAGGAGCGACATTGACATCATCACCGATTCCATAAGCAGATACCACTTTTTCATTTTCAACGGCTAATTGGAAATAATTATCATAGTCCTTTTTATAAACCCACCATTCATATCCATAGGCGGACATATCAATTCGATCTGGCTTACCATATTCCTTTTCTATCTCTTTTGCATTTTTCCCGATTGTTACCGCCAGACCTTCTGTCAATTCAGTAACCCCTTCCTTTTCAGAGGAAGTGCTTTTTTCATTTATATGTTCATTGGGGTTAACACCTTTGTTACCATCAATAAGAGGGTTTCCTTCATCTTCATCGCCGATATTAAGATAAATACCGATTACGAAAAAAATAATAATTAACACCAACACCTTACCTAAACCGCGCAGAGGAACACTCCCTCTCTCTATCTAATTTATGTATCCAATGCAAAAACCTTTCTTTCCTGATTATATCACTGTTCAATCATAATTTTCTAATTTACGATAGACTGTCCCTTCAATAAATTTTATTTAAAAAATGGAACTTTTGCGAATGATTAAAATACCATGGTTGAGTTCATTGCAACTTCCACCATTTCGTACTATTATAAAATATAGGATAAAATGGTATATTATAAACATACTTGGAGATTTTTAATATATTCATGTACATAATATTTTCCCGGTATGTCATTTTAATTCTCAATAGTAAACATAGGAGGTACTACTCGTGAAATTTGAAAGCTTTGGAATCGAAAACATTACAGCCGACTTAAACCGATTAGATGACCTAATGCCGCAATATGGTTTAATACGTGCAGAACAATGGGATTACGAAAGAGTCAGTTACGATCGTAAGTTCGACTTAAAAGAAGGCACGTTTTACCTGAGAATACTTGGCTATGCTACAGAGGGGGATGTAGGCGCTCACAGGGCCGTCATCAAACTAATGGTTCCTCTATTAGGAAAACACTATTATCCGCACGGAGTTGAATATGGTGAAGGAGAGGATTTCCCTGCATCACTAGTTAAACAAAGTGAAAAAATCCTCGCTCAAATCAAAGAAGAACTTACACAATTCAACGGTCTGTAAAAACCGTTAGTGAAAAGTAAGCACAAAGAGAGAGGATCATGTGTGATGCTCTCTTTTTTATATCCATTACAAAAGCCTGATGCTTTTTTGCACCAGGCTTTTTCGTTATTTTAAAATCCTAGAATCGCCTTTATTAAAGATGTTGTTTCGCCGCCATGATAAATGACATAAAGCAGGATGTAAACAGCTACTCCAGTAATCCCAGTGAAAAACCAAATAATGCTTGTCGCAGGCCCAATTTTTTTATGAATGGCAAATTTACCTTTAAACCCAGTGGTAAGCATGACAATCCCCAAAACAGCTCCAGTTGTTGCAAGCGTTATATGGAAAATCAAAAAAATCGTATAATAAATTTTAATGTCAGCGGGTCCGCCAAATGACGTACTACCAATGAAGACCGTCCTGGAAAGATATATAGCGAAAAAGATTACCGCAAAAACCGCAGCTGCCATCATGGTTTTTTTATGGGTCTCGATTTTGCGTTGTTTAATTTGATACCAGCCTATTGCAACAGTGATGGCACTTAATACAATGAAGGCTGTACTTATCGTTGGAAGGATTGGTAAAGACATATGAATTGTAGTCCTCTCTATATTTATTAATCAACTACCATTTTATAAGAGGCACTCATAAAATTCAATAAAATCAAGGATTATTAACAGAATGCTCACTTTTATAGAATAGGCAAGTCAAATCACTGGCTATTTGGTTTAAATCGAAAATCAGGTAAAGGCGGATAAAAGACTTGTCCGCCCAAGACAAGTCTTTTATCGTACATTTATTCTACAGTCTGAAAATCCGAAGGTATCGGATCTATATCATTTTGGCCGCCATTCTCCTTTTTGAACCAAGCAAAGAAAATGACACCCAATACATAACCTAAAACGATTTCTTGAATCACCTTCATCAAAACCCCACCAAGCTGTTGGTCCTCAAGCAATGGCAGTCCATTGAACATTTCTGGGCCACTGAGCGTTAAACCGGAAAGTGCTGAAGCCGGAACGCAAAGTTCCATGGCACTGGCCCAAGATTCCGCATTAGTGAATGTATCATACATCGGATCATTAGCAAAAATGATTAAAGCGCAGGCAGGGGTCATTAGAATGCCACTGCCGAATATATAAGCTACTTTTTTCACACCTGATAGACTTTCACGTTCGGGCACCTGATTGACAAGCGGGAACCACATCAAAACAGCTGTCGTAAATAAAAGGATCGTGTAGCCGGCATGAATCCACATCCCCGTTTTGATATAATCGAACACTAACGGGATATGGTACAGCGAGAAAAGAACATTAAATAGTAAAAGGGCGACAAGTGGTCTTGTAAAAAATTGAAATAACGTCTTTACTCCCCTTGAGTTTATGAAAGTTCTCATAAACCAATCTGGAATCGCAATGATAAATAAAGGCGGAATCACGAGATAGAGCAGTGCCATTTGAAACATGTGTGCACTGAACATGATATGGCTCAATAAATCAAGTGGGGATCCTTTTACCACATAAAGGAGGAACATGGCTATCAAAAAATAAGTTGCCTGTTTAACGGAAAGCGATGAACTGCCCGGAAACTTCCCCCTTTTTTTTGTCACCAGCCAAAAATATCCTACGGTTATAAGTACGAGGGCGGCAAAATAATAAGGACTCCACAAAGCGCGAAATCCGAAAATATCAATAGACAAAAAAATCACCTCGTTCATAAACTTTTTCTTACTTTCATTATACCTAAAATGAAACATTGTAACAAATATAGATAAACTTGGATTATTTTTCTGAAAAATCACCACATAAAGAAAAACCGGCTATCATTCAATAGCCGATTTTCTTTATGGTTTATAACCAAACAATCGTTGTGAACACAAGGACAGTTATCAAGCCGACTGCAAGGCCGGAAAATAAGAACAATGCAATGGTGCCATGCCCTTTATGCTTCATATGCATGAAATAATACAATTGGAAAATCACTTGTACAACTGCCAGCAGCAAAATGACTGGTTTAATGAACCAATGTGAAAAACCCTCAATTCCTACTGCAGCAAAAGCAAGTAATGTAAAGAAAATCATAAGTGTAAATGATATCACTTGGTGTTTCATCTCTTCAGCATTTTTCTTACGGCGATATTTTAAATCGACATTCGGGTTCGCTGAATTTGATTGTTCATTCGCCATCAGTTATCCCACCATTCCCATTAAGTATACGACAGTAAAGATAAACACCCAGACTACGTCAATGAAATGCCAATAAAGACTCGCAACAAAAAATTTAGGAGCGTTATACAAATTCAAGCCCCTTCCTGCATTACGCACCATAAGACAAATGATCCAAACCAAACCGAATGCAACGTGTCCTCCGTGAAAACCAACTAACGTATAAAACGCGGATCCGAAGGCACTGCTCGTAAATGTATGATGGAATTCATGAACATAGTGATTAAATTCATAAATCTCGAGTCCAAGAAAACCTAAACCGAGTGCAACCGTAATCACAAGCCAAGCCTGCATTTGTTTAAAGTGATTATTTTTCATATGGTACATCGCATACACACTAGTCAATGAACTGGTCAATAACAGCATGGTTGCCACAAAAGTAAGAGGTAATTCGAATAAATCTTTAGCTAGGGCTGCATCACCATTTGGAACTTTATCCTTCAATGCTAGGTAAGTTGCAAATAATGAGGCGAATAATACCGTCTCTCCACCAAGAAACAACCAGAATCCCAAATACTTATTTTTACCTTCTAAAGTCGCTTTCTCGGGAGAAGCAGGCCAGGTAGCATCCGTGAATCTTTCATCTGTCTGCATTATGCCTTACCTCCCTTGTCTTTATCGTCCATAAGGTCTTCTTTATGAATATGGTACCCATGATCGTCTTTAACGGAACGGATAAACATTGAACCAAATGTTACCAAAAGTCCTGCTACCATAATAGGCAGGGTCCATGTCTTATCATCCATATGGTATAAAGCACCGAATGCGGCGATAAATAAACCGGAAGCAATCGTTAAAGGAAGAATGGATGAATTCGGCATATGGATATCCCCAAGTGGTTCTGCAGGAGTCATTTCCTTTTTCCCTTCCATTTTTTCAACCCAGTAAGGATCTAACCCCCGAACTAGCGGCAGTTGTTTAAAATTATAAAAAGGCGGTGGTGATGGAATGGCCCATTCCAGCGTGCGGCCATCTCCCCAAGGATCATTGCCGACTTTTTCATTCTTCACAGATGTAATGATGATATTGATGACCATAACCAAGACACCAAACGCCATCAAAAAGGCTCCAACAGTACTAATCATATTACCTGTATTGAAACCTTGATCGTCCAAGAATGTAAATACGCGACGAGGCATCCCCATCAAACCTAAGAAATGTTGAATGAAGAATGTTAAATGGAAACCAATCAAGAAAGTCCAAAATGTGATTTGCCCCAATTTTTCGCTTAACATCGTTCCAAACATCTTCGGCCAATAGAAATTGATTCCAGCCAGTAAACCTAATACGACCCCACCAACGATTACATAGTGGAAATGAGCAACAACGAAATAACTATCATGGTATTGATAATCAGCAGGTGCAGATGCGAGCATGATACCTGTCACGCCACCCATTGTAAATGTAGGGATAAAGGCAACTGCATAAAGCATAGGAACCGTGAACTTGACGCTTCCTCCCCACATCGTAAAAATCCAGTTGAATATCTTAATACCTGTCGGTACAGCGATAGCCATGGTAGCCACGGCAAAGATTGCATTTGCGATCGGACCTAGGCCAGTGGTAAACATATGATGCGCCCAAACCATGAAACCTAAGAAACCGATTAAAACGGTTGCAAATACCATCGATGAATAACCAAACAATCTTTTTCTGGAGAATGTAGCGAAAATTTCGGAAAAAATACCGAACGCCGGAAGAATTAGGATATAAACTTCCGGGTGACCGAATATCCAGAACAAATGCTCCCAAATAATCGTATTTCCCCCTGCCGCTACATCAAAGAAATTCGCGCCAAACATCCGATCGAACATCATTAACACCAATCCCACGGTAAGCGGAGGAAAAGCGAATAATATCAATGCAGAAACGACGAAAGTTGACCAGGTAAACAGCGGCATACGCATATATGTCATACCAGGTGTACGCATATTAATAATGGTTACAAGGAAATTGATCCCTGCAATTAGTGTTCCAAAACCTGATATTTGTAATCCGAGGACGTAAAAATCAATGCCATGACCTTCGGAGTGAAGGGAAAGTGATGCATACGATGTCCAGCCTGCATCTGGAGCCCCCCCTAAAAACCATGAAAGATTCAGAAAGATTCCGCCAAAGAAAAACAACCAAAAACCTAACGAGTTCAAAAATGGGAACGCAACATCACGTGCCCCTATCTGTAATGGTACAACCGCATTCATTACAGCAAACACTAACGGCATGGCCGCCAGAAATATCATAGTCGTACCGTGCATGGTCAAAATTTCATTATAAAATCCGGCACTTACGAAATCATTGTTTGGGATTGCCAGCTGGATACGGATAAACATCGCTTCCAAACCGCCGATTACAAAGAATAGCCCGCCAGAGATAAGATATAAAATGGCGATCTTCTTATGGTCTACCGTCGTCAGATAATCCCAAACCGTAGCGCCAAATCCTTTTTTATTAGCGTACGTACTCACGATTTAACCTCCTTAATTAATGTTCTATTTGTCTTCCACTTTAAGCTCCATTAGATAAGCTGCCAGTGCATTAATATCTGAATCTGAAAGTTCGCCGTAAGTACCGGTCATCGTGTTGCCCGGTTTATACTTCTCTGGATCCTTGATCCATTTTTTTACATTCTCTTCCGTATGATCCAATACGCCAGCTACTTTTTGACGCTCACCGAATGTAGCAAGATTCGGAGCCTGACGAGCTGCCTCAGGCCTGCTGTCATTTGGTGTAACCGCATGGCAGCCTATACAGCTTTGATTAAAGACATCTTCACCCTGTTTGGCTAGATCACCTTCAACGACAGGTTCCTTCGCGGCTTTCATATCTTTAGTCCACGCTTCAAAATCGCTTTTAGACTTCGGTACGACCTTAAAATCCATCAAAGCATGTGAAGGACCGCAAAGTTCAGCACATTTTCCGTAGAACAAGTTGTTCGAATCTTCTGCCTTTTTACTATCGAATTCTAAGAAAAACTGATTGACCCCTTCTGTATTTGTATCCATCTTTCCTCCGACAGAAGGTACCCAGAATGAATGCTTAACATCTGAAGCAGTTAAATTGAAGTACACTTTTTGATCTGTTGGCACTACCAAATCCTGACTTGTTACAACGCCGAGGTCTGGATATTCAAACTCCCACCAATAAAGGTTTGCCCTAACATTCACGACAAGTGCATCCTTCGTTTTTCCATCCTTATCTTTCTTATCCATTGCCTTTGTGTCGGCTAAGTCGAAAGTCGTGACGACGGTCGGAACAGCCAGAACAATTAAAAGAAGGATAGGAATAACAGTCCAGATAATTTCGAGTTTATGACTTCCTTCAATTTGTTTTGGTATTGTTTCGTCGCCTTTCTTTCGACGGAAGCGTAGTAAAACTACAACGAACAAAATAATCACAACAATAATAACCAGTACCATGATTAGTGTACTCAATATCAGTAAGTCATACTGAGATTGCGCAACATCGCCAGCTGGCTTCAGCGCGGATAGAAATGGTTCGCCGCAGCCCGAAAGGACAAGTCCTACAATACCCAGCAGAGCAATCAGGCGCCATTTGTGCAGCCTTTTTTTCATAGCTTCAGAAACCCCTCTTTCGTCAAAATTTTCTCACAAAATTAAAAATGGGCGCAATTGCGAATATTCTCTCTATGTCAATTTCTAAAAAAGAAAGAATCCCTAATCTAAGGAATTATTAAGATGATTCATGTAACCGCTCTTATGTATGGCCCCGTTGGTTCCTTTAATATGTATGAATGGCGGTCAGTGCTTTATTTATCAGTAAGCTGGAGCCTGCAAAAGAACAGGCCGCCAGCTTATTTAAACCACAACTAGATGAGAGTGACAATAACCATCGCTACAAATAAAATGGTCATATAATTTAAGGAATATACAAACATGGATGTTGCCCATTTAACATCATCTTTCTTTTTATACCCCTTAATCCCCAAAATAAGCCAACCCGTGCTCAATAATGCAGCAAGAATAACTAGCGGAGTTCCTAATGGAGTTAAAAAGAAAGGAACGAACATTAAACCGACGATCCATAGCATAATCGATCTTTTTGCCGCCTTGAACCCTTTCACTACCGGAAGCATGGGTACCCCAGCTGCACGATATTCTTCGACACGCCTCATTGCAAGTGCATAAAAATGAGGAGGCTGCCACAAGAACATGATCGCGAACAGGACCCAGGCGATCTTATCAAGGCCCGGATCGACTGCAGCCCACCCGATAAGTGGAGGCACCGCTCCGGATATACTGCCTATAATCGTATTCGAGACAAATCTACGTTTGAAAACCATGGTATATAAAACAACATAGGCGAAGACACCGAATGCTCCTAGTATGGCAGTTGTCATATTAGTCAATGCAAGTAAAATCAGCCCTGCAGCAATTAAACCGAAACTTAATGCCAATACCTTTGAAGGCTGCACTTTCCCAGTTACCGTTGGACGGTTTTTCGTTCTTTCCATTAAATGATCGATATCACGGTCATAATAATTATTGAAACTGCAAGATCCCGCCATTATGAGCGCCGAACCTGCAAGTGTATAAAACACTACATCTAGATTGTTTAAGAAGCTAAGCCCCGAAAAATGAAGAGCTAACCACACGCCGGTAAAAGCTGTAATTATATTTGAATTGACAATCCCCACTTTTATAAGTGCGAGAAAATCCTTCCAAGCTGTTGTTTCAGGTATATCCGATTGAAGGGCGGCTTTACTGTCCTCCATGACAGCTTCTGACAAACCCCTTGTTTCTGACATTTGTTTTCCTCCTTTAAATCATTCAAAACAGACGCAAATGCAAAAAAAACTTACATATGCTATAGAACATTATTTCATACTTTTTGATATTTGTAACCAAGGAAGCGTAAACAAAAAGTAAATTATTTACCAATGACCGTTGTCAATGGAATCCATCGAGAGCTTTCATTCTTAATATCATGCTTAAAAACAGTAAAATTTAGTAAAATCATTTCTTCAATATATTAAAACACATTTTTGGAAGCTTTTGTGAAAATTTTTCGGGTATTTTTTGACCAATTTGTGTCTCAATAATTTACTTATCTCTTGTATGATGTTCATCAAGAACATGAATAATATGCTATCATCATCATCCCCTAGGCTTATTCCCTATTTTGCTCCTACTTGAAGGTTTACACTCCCTTTATTTCTATCAAAGTCTTTAGTAACTTTCAACTATTTCAGGCATTTTAATTAATAGTTATAATATTAACTGAACTTGTAAAATCATTCTATTTTGTGTAATATCGAGGAAGTTCGACAAATATTATGAAAACCTTATGCTATTATTAATTTTATGGAACAACCCTAATTTGCTACAGAGAAAAAGGTGGGGCTACTAGTGAAATCGTCTCTTAAATGGTTTGCTGTTTTAACTACGGTTGTAATGCTTTTCATCTTACTTGGTGGAGCTTTAGTCACGAAGACGGATTCCGGCATGGGATGCGGCAGGTCCTGGCCATTGTGCAATGGCCAATTGATCCCGGACAAAATCACGATTGAATTGGTCATTGAGCTTTCCCATCGGCTCGTTTCAGGTGCTGGAGGTTTCCTTGTTTTATTATTATCGTATATGTCTTGGAAAAAAATCGGCCATATCCGTGAAGCGCGTTTCTTATCCGTCCTTTCTTTTGGTTTTCTGTTACTGCAAGGGTTGATCGGAGCCGCTGCCGTCATTTGGTCACAATCCGATTTCGTCCTTGCCCTTCATTTTGGCATATCGCTCATTTCCTTTGCTGCCGTCTTTTTACTGACACTGTTGATTTTTGAAGTGGACAAGAAGTTCGAAGCAGAAAAACTTATCGTTGACAAACGAATGAAATTCCATATTATTGGCGTATTGATTTTTTGTCTCGTGGTCGTCTATACAGGTGCTCTTGTAAGGCATACAGAATCAAGTCTTATCTGTAAGGATTGGCCTTTATGCGTAAATGATAGTCTTGCACTCCCCTCCAACCTTTATGAATGGATTCAGATGGGGCACCGTGCAATGGCAGGCGCTATTTTCATTTGGGTATCCTATGTGGCTTATATCGCAAAAAAACATTATAGAAATCAAAAAGTGCTATATGGCGGCTGGATTGCTGCATTCATTCTCGTATTTTTACAAGTTACCGCTGGTGCCTTTATCATTTTCTCAAGGCAAAACCTATATATCGCACTAACTCACGCACTATTCATTGCCTGCTTTTTTGGTGTAATGAGCTATTTGATGCTATTGACATCAAGAAGCAAAAAAAATGCCCTTGCCAAGCAAAAAAAGAACTCCGTTCACTCTGTCAAAGGACAGGATGAACAGGATATAACGCCAACGGTACCCGCCCGTTAATGTCTGATTGTTCAATCAATAATGAAATTAAGATAAACAAAACCACCATTCCCGGGAATGGTGGTTTTGTTTTATCTAATGGGGAGTTCAATGACCGTACATTGCCTAAAAAGAGGGTATAGGGCAGCTTAAAACCTCAAGCCTGCCACATATACCCCAAATCATTCACAAGGTCACAGTCAGCGATATTACTTAGTTATTTCAATCAATAAGTCCCCAGTACTGATCGCTTCTCCATCTTTTACATAAATATCCTTAATTGTCCCGGAGAATGGTGCTTGCACGGTAGTTTCCATTTTCATCGCTTCCGTAATGATCAGGTGATCACCCTGCTTGACCTGATCGCCTTTCTCGACCACTACACGAATAACCGTACCTGGCATTGTCGCACCCAGTTGTTCTTTATTTTTAGGGTCAGCTTTCATTTTTGATACAACGGAAGATTTAATGTTTTCATCCTTGATAATCACTTCACGTGATTGACCATTCAACTCAAAATACACAACCCTTGTTCCATCAGCCAATGGCTGACCGATTGAAACCAATTTTACGATGAGCGTTTTACCCTTTTCAATTTCTACTTCGATCTCTTCCCCTAGCCTCATGCCATATAAGAAAGTTGCGGTATCAAGGTTGGAAACATCACCAAACAGCTCAATCGTTTTATTGTAGTCCAGGAATACTTTTGGATATAAAGCATATGCAAGCACATCGAAATCAGTGACTGCCCGTCCCAATTCCTTGAATAATTCTTCTTTAAGAGCTGCAAAATCCACTTCTTCCAATAATTCACCCGGTCTTACTGTTATAGGTTTCTTCCCTTTCAGGATAACTTCCTGAAGCTCTTTAGGGAATCCCCCAACCGGCTGACCTAGATAGCCTTCGAATAACTCTATGACTGAATCAGGGAAATCGATGGATTTGCCTTTTGTCAGAACATCTTCTTCAGACAGGTTATTTTGTACCATGAATAAAGCCATATCCCCAACAACTTTGGATGAAGGAGTTACTTTAACGATATCGCCGAACATTACATTGACACGCTGGTACATTTCTTTAACTTCATGCCAGCGGTCACCCAGCCCCACTGCTTTGGCTTGCTGCTGCAGATTGCTATATTGACCGCCCGGCATTTCGTGTTTGTACACTTCAGTATGAGGTGCATTCATTCCGCTTTCGAAGTCGTGATAGAATTTCCTGACCTCTCCCCAGTATTCTCCTAAACGCTCTAGTGAATCGACTTCCAACTTAGGCTGTCTGTTTGACCCCTCCAACGCATAATGAAGTGTTTGTACACTTGGCTGCGAAGTCAGTCCAGCTAAAGAACCAATCGCCGTATCAACGATATCCACACCAGCTTCGATCGCTTTCGAGTACATGAAAATACCATTTCCGCTTGTATCATGAGTATGCA
This sequence comes from Peribacillus simplex, assembly GCF_900156045.1. GTDB lineage: Bacteria > Bacillota > Bacilli > Bacillales > DSM-1321 > Peribacillus > Peribacillus simplex_D. The sequence continues at coordinate 239,474 of NZ_FTMX01000002.1, forward strand.
GATGGATCGGAAGTGATGTCGCTTCTTTCAGTTCCGATACAAGGCGGTAAGCAGCATCAGGTTTCAAGAGGCCTGCCATATCCTTGATCGCTAAAATATGGGCACCGGCATGTTCTAATTCCACAGCCATATTTTTATAGTAGTCGATATTATACTTGCTGCGTGATGGATCATTCAAATCCCCGGTATAACAGATGGCCGCTTCCGCAATTTTACCGGATTGACGGACTGCATCAATAGCCAGTTCCATCCCTTTTACCCAGTTTAAGCTGTCGAAGATCCTGAAAACATCAATGCCTGTATTCGCTGATTTCTCTACGAATTCACGAATGACATTATCAGGGTAGTTTTTATAACCAACTGCATTTGAAGCCCTTAAAAGCATTTGCAATAGGACATTAGGTGCTTTTTTCCTGAAACTTATCAGCCTGTCCCATGGATCTTCTTTCAAGAATCGATAGGCAACATCGAAAGTTGCCCCGCCCCACATTTCCATTGAAAACAAATCAGGAAGTAGTTTTGCTGTAGGCTCAGCGATATCAAGGATATCTTTCGACCTGATTCTCGTTGCCAGTAAAGATTGATGTGCATCGCGGAAAGTCGTATCGGTGATCAATACCTCTTTCTGTTCTTTGATCCAATTGACCAGTCCCTCTGCACCTTGCTCTTCAAGTATATTTTTTGTACCCGAGATTAGCGGCAGGCCACCAACATTCGGAATTGGAGCTGGATCAAAAACAGGTTTTTTCTTTTTCTCGACTCCCGGGAATCCATTCACGGTCACATTTCCGATATATGAAAGCATTTTTGTTCCACGGTCTTTTCTAATTGGGAAGCTGAATAATTCCGGTGTTGAATCAATGAATGATGTATCATATTCCCCATTTATGAATTTTTCATGTTTTACAACATTTTCAAGGAAGGGAATATTTGTTTTAATTCCACGAATCCTGAACTCCTTAAGGTTACGAACCATTTTGGAAGCTGCCTGTTCAAATGAAAGCGCATGAGTGGAAAGTTTAACGAGAAGGGAATCATAATATGGTGTGATGACCGCACCTTGGAATCCATTCCCAGCGTCCAGACGAACACCGAATCCCCCACCGGAACGGTAAACCATCATTTTCCCGGTATCAGGCATGAAATTATTCAATGGGTCCTCAGTCGTCACCCGTGATTGAATCGCATATCCATGTGTTTTGATTCCTGACTGTTCGGGAATACCAATCTTTTTGCCATGGAGTTCATGCCCTTCCGCTACCATGATTTGGGATTGAACGATATCAATGCCCGTAATCATTTCAGTAATGGTATGCTCAACCTGAACCCGTGGATTGACTTCAATAAAGTAAAATTCGCCATTTGCGACAAGGAATTCGACCGTACCGGCGTTTACATAATCAATATTTTTTGCCAACTTGACTGCTGCCTCACAAATCCTTTCCCTTAAATCCTCGGAAAGGGAAACGGAAGGTGCCACTTCCACAACTTTTTGATGCCGTCTCTGAACGGAACAGTCACGCTCATATAAATGGACGATATTCCCATGAGTATCAGCCAAAATCTGAACTTCGATATGCTTCGGATTTTGAATGAATCTCTCTACATAGACTTCATCATTACCAAAAGCCGCTTTAGCTTCTGATTTTGCGCGATCATAAGCCTCTTCAACTTCTTCAATTTTTTCGACAATCCGCATTCCACGTCCGCCGCCGCCTAAAGAGGCTTTTATGATAATTGGAAAACCATGTTGTTCACCAAATTTCTTTACTTCTTCAACACTGGTCACCGGTCCATCGCTACCAGGGATAACCGGAATATCAGCCAGTTCAGCTTGTGTTCTGGCTTTTACTTTGTCACCAAACATATCTAGGTGTCTTGATTCTGGTCCGATGAAGATTATGCCCTCTTCCTCACAACGTTTCGCAAATTCAATATTTTCTGAAAGGAAACCATAACCGGGATGAATCGCATCGACTCCGCTCATTTTGGCGATTGCAATGATGCCTTCAATATCCAGGTATGCATCAATCGGCTTTTTGCCTTCCCCAACCAAATATGCCTCATCCGCTTTATATCGGTGATAAGAACCATAATCTTCCTTTGAATAGATTGCAACTGTGTGAATGTCTAATTCCGTACATGCCCGAAAAATCCGTATCGCTATTTCTCCACGATTTGCCGCAAGTACTTTTTCTATACGTTTCCCCATTGCTACCACCCTAATCAATATGTATTTTTATTGAATATATAGAAAAAAAGCGTGAAAGACTTTCACCACTTTTTATTCAAGAATTTATATCCCAACCAAGGAGACCATTCTGATCAAGCTCATTTTATTGCAGATGTAATTATTTCGATATATTTTATATTCTCGTTTTTTACATCCGTTCAAGACTAAAAAGTGCCTTACACCAATAGCAAATGAAAATTTAGCTATAATAATATATTATCAATTTGATTTAACATTCAATTAATATAACCATAATACTAAAATTAACTGAATACAATAAAAAAATAAAAAATTACATATATTCGTATATAAAAACAAGGAATTAGCTCCGGCTTTCCGACTAACGTCCCATTGTTAATCAAAGGGATTCGATTGAAAAATCCCACATATTTCATGATTGATAGAGAAATTTGAAATGTGAAGATAACCATTAAACATTACATCGAAAATTCAAAAAAATAAAAAAACAAAATAATAATTAAACACAATTGAGCTTGTTTGGATTAATTAGTATGTCATTATTGAATATAGTATAACACTATCGATTAATTATGTATATAAATAAAAAACTCAAACAATCATCGAGATTTGTTTGAGTTAGTATGTTTTATCTATTATTTTTTTAATGATGCTTCATGCAAAACTGACAATTCCTGTTCAAGCGTCTCCAAAAGGGATTTACCCTCGGTTTCCTCTACCAAACCTAAGCGTACGGCAAAATCAATTTCTCGTGATAGGCCGAACATTTGCGTATCAAGTACCTCTTCATACAAAGGACATTGAGGCATAGTGAGATTTTCCATTTGAACTTTTATCAGTTTTAGAATCTTGTCAGCATCTGCTTTTAATAAAGCATAAGCTTTTTCTCGATGATTGACAAGCATATCAGATGCCATGTTAAATCCCCCCGCTCAGAGCGATTAAATCTTATCTCTAAATTCTACCTTTAGTTTTGTGAAAAAGCAAGGACATTGACAAACAATTTGCCATTGGGATATCACTGCCACCTCTCAAATGAATATATCCAGCAATGAAAATTGTTCACCATCTTGTAGATGTGACATTTCAATTATAATTGATTATAATCATTAAAGAGCAACAGAAAGGAATGAGATATTTGGAACCTATCGTATTTATAAATGGGAAAGTGAAATATCCAATTACGCTAGATCCTGGAGTATGGATTTTTGATGACCGTAAAGTTGAAATCGATACATATTTCCACGCTGAAAGAGTCCAAGTCAATGAATTAGAAGAATATACGATTGCCGCTTCCAAACATTGGCAAAAAGAAATACAGGAAGGCGCAATAATGCCGCCCACAATAAAAACGGAAAGAAAGTTCGAGAAGCAAAGATTGCTGGAAGGGACTTTCGGCATCCCTTTTGAACCTTTTTTAAAAAATGCCGAACCTGAAAATGGGGTAACTGAAGTCATCGTTACAACCGATGATGAGGAGCTTACATTCCCGTTGGAAACGGCACTTGAATTTTTCCTGGGCTTTTCCAAGGATGGAAAGCCGCTTAAAATATCTGAAGGCGGCCCTATGGAAATTTATTTCGGAGACGCTTCCAACATCAATGATCCGATAAAAAATGTACGGTCTTTCACTGTTAAATAAGACATAGTCCATTCTTCCCGAAAACTTTAGAGCAATCGGCAAGGGACATCCCTTGCCGATTGGATTATAAAAGCGTAGCTGCGAGTTGGGCCAATCCAGATCTTTCCCCTTTTATCAATTTAACATGGCCGGCAATGCGCTCTGTCTTGAATTTTTCCACCACATAGGTCAAACCATTATTATATTCATCTAAATAAGGATGATCTATTTGCTCTGGATCCCCCATTAATACAATTTTGCTCCGCTCCCCGACTCTCGTCAAGATGGTCTTGACCTCATGTTTTGTTAAGTTCTGCGCTTCATCGATGATGATGAACTGATCCGGGATGCTCCTTCCCCTGATATAGGTCAAGGCTTCCACTTCAATCGAACTCATGCCAGCTAGAATGGCATCCAATTCCCCAGGTTTTTTCGTATTGAACAAAAATTGGAGATTATCGAAAATAGGCTGCATCCAAGGTCTTAATTTTTCTTCTTTTTCCCCTGGCAGATAACCAATATCTTTACCAACAGGAACAATCGGCCTGGCAACGAGAAGTTTCTTATATTGTGACAAATCTTCAGTTTGCATCAATCCTGTAGCCAATGCCAATAAAGTCTTGCCTGTCCCTGCCTTACCAATGAGCGTCACAAGCTGGATATCCGAACGAAGCAATAAATCAAGGGCCATAGTCTGCTGGACATTTCTCGGTTTAATTCCCCAAATATGTTCCCCTTCATACATCAATTTCTTAACTAGCCTGCAGTTCTCATCCACTATCCCAATCGCAGATGCTGAACTGCCCAGCGTGTCCTTCATCAACAGGAATTGATTTGGATAATATGAATCTTTTGTCAGTTCCTCCAGTGACAGAAAACTTTTTTCATAAAACTTATTCAGATTATCAATCGATACAAACACTTCTTTGTGCCCAGCGTATATATGGTCCAGTTCTACGACACGATCATTTAAAAAGTCCTCTGCCTCAAGTCCGATGGCATCGGCTTTAACCCTGACGAGAGTATCTTTGCTTACCAAAATGACCGTTTTTCCATCTTCCTTCGTCTCTTCCTCCAAAGATAAATTTTTCGCAACTGCCAATATCCTGTTATCATTCGTTTTCTCCACAAAAATTTCCTGAAGCTTATGAAATGAACGGTGGTTGAGTTCAATCCTTATGCTGCCTCCATTATGAAGCGGAACGCTCTGATGAAGCTTCCCTTTTTCACGGAAGCTATCAATCAATTTCGATACTTGCCTGGCATTCCTTCCGATTTCATCCATATACCGTTTTTTCGAATCCAATTCTTCTAATACGACTGCCGGAATGACAACTTCATTATCTTCGAATGAATAAATCGAGTACGGATCCTGCAACAGGACATTCGTATCTAAAACATAGATTTTTTTCCCCAATATGACGCCTCCTGCCTGCTCTTTAGGATATGCCTTACCATTTACTACACTCAGAAGTTATGTAGCGGACGAGACTGTTGATAAAATATATGTTCATTTGCATAAAGATAGAAGAACATTTACAGACTATAAAGAAAACTTCCAGCAAAAATGCTATCCCCAGCATTGATGACAACATGTTTGGCCGCATTTTTACTTACATGAATCAGACTTGGTCATTGGTGGACAGGCTGGAACCAACAAAAAACATTAAGGAGGCTGCACATTGAAAAAATACATTTTGTCGCTCGCTGCTGTTCTGTTGATGACAGGTTGCACAATGGATAATAAAAATGAAGTGTCTGAAAATAATGCGAAAAACAATTTAACGAAAGTCAATAACTCGACCATTAAGGAGGCAGACAGAAATACAGGTCAGCAAACATCGGAAAGACTCACTGGTTTGGCTAAATCCATTCCTGAGGTAAACGATGCCACCGCAGTCGTACTTGGCAAATATGCCATCGTCGGAATAGATATCGACCAAGATATTGAGCGTTCACAGGTCGGAACGATAAAGTATTCAGTTGGAGAAACTTTAAAACATGATCCTGAAGGCGCAAATGCCCTCATCGTCGCTGACCCGGATATAAATGAGCGGATCAGGGAGGTGGCCAGAGACATTAAAGACGGTAAACCGGTAACCGGGATACTAAATGAACTGGCTGACATCACAAGTCGTGTCATTCCTGAGGTTCCTGGCGACATTTTAACCCCAACGCCGTCCAAGAACATTGAAAATGAAAAAAATAAACTTGATGATGAATCGGAAAGAAAAGAACTCGATAAAGAGCAAAATGATCAATCCAATCACTTTAAAGAATGAATATGCCTAACCCGGAGTCAATCTTCGGGTTTTTTTCTTTATCCGTCATGAACCCAGTAACGTAAACGTTCATATGTTAGTTTCACTTTATCCTCGTTTTACCATAAAAATATTGGTATACTTAAAACCATATTCAAATTGAAGTGAGGTTCAACTAATATGAAGGTTAAATGTGTAATATGCGATCAAATTGAATCTATACCTGATGATAGCCCAGAAGCTAAGAAACTTCGTAACCGCCCTATACATACCTATATGTGCAATACATGCAACCAACGCATAGAGGAGCGTACGAACGAACGGATTGCAACCGGAAACTTCCGTCTTTACCGGACAATCAAAAATGAAGATGAATGGTAGAATAAATTATAAAGTTTCCCTGATCGGTCTCATCAATGGAATTCTGCTTGGATTGATAATGAAGTTGGTCGAAATGTTTTCCGGTAAACCAGTTTATAAGCTCCTATTGAATGTGGATTTCCTTCCTGTAATCGGAGCTGTTTCCTGGAGTGAGGCAACATTGTTCTTTTTCCATCTCCTTTTCTCACTGGCAATTACGTTTTGTTACGTTTATATTCTTCGTCCTTTGAAGATTTTCAGGAATTGGAACAACTACACACTTGCTTTTTTCACGATCATTCCAGCAATCATGCTTTACTTCCCATTATCGGCGCTGTCGAAAACAGAAGCTGTCCTTCCTTCTGATTTGACAGCTTTCTTTTTGTGGACAATCTTACATCTTTTTTACGGACTTTTCCTCCCCAGAGCAATATAAAAAGAACCGTGCGTATATCGCACGGTTCTTTTTATCATTACTCGATATTTTTATACTTATCTGGCTCCAACTGTATTTGGTCTAACATGATATCAATCAATTCAATCGGATAACGTTGCTTTTTCATTTCGTCCCCCAAAAGATACTCGACGAAATAAAAAGGTTCTGTTTTTGAAACCGAATCGATTATCACCTGATGATCATCTTTCAGCATCTGCATGAAAAACATTTCTGTATCACGTGCTGCTGTATCATCAGGCCTTGCATCACAGACAACTTTGATCGTCAACCAATTGTATAAAGCATCCTGTAATGATTTCATCATCTTAAGCCTGTTCTTCTTTTCTCGAATTATGAAGACGGATTCGATAAATCCCAAGAACAAGCGAAGCGATGACTAATGCTTCCCCCATAGGAAGAAACACCGCAAAGAAAGAAAGAAGGGTACATCCAAGTGCCATTACCACATAAATGACCACATTTTTTAGCAAAGGTAACTTTTTGGCAAAACCTAACTGATAGACTAGGATGCATAATCCAAAGACCGTCAAATATAAATACCACATTCCCGCTTCAGGATTTTCATCCACTCTGTACAATGCTGCAAAAAATGATAATCGCTCTTGGATATCCAATCTTTTCTCCTCCTCTTGCTATTTATTTTTCTTCAAGGGCAACTTTCTTTCTTTTAGCTGCTCTTTCACGTTCGTTTTTATCAAGAATTTTTTTACGAAGACGGATTGAATCCGGAGTTACTTCACAGTACTCGTCATCGTTCAAATATTCTAGAGCTTCTTCAAGGGACATGATTCTTGGTTTTTTCATGGAAGAAGTTTGGTCTTTATTTGCTGAACGCATATTTGTCATTTGTTTCGCTTTAACGATATTGACGGTCAAATCGCTATCACGGTTATGCTCCCCGACGATCATGCCTTCATAAATATCCGTACCTGGCTCAACGAAAATAACCCCGCGGTCTTCTACTTGCATAATACCATATTGTGTAGTTTTTCCTGATTCCATGGAAACCAGTACACCTTGACGTCTTCCGCCGACTTGACCTTGTGCCATTGGTTGGTAGCTGTCAAATGAGTGGTTCATGATACCATATCCACGTGTAATCGTTAAGAACTCAGTGGAATATCCAATAAGTCCGCGAGCTGGAACCGTGAACAGTAAACGAACTTGACCGCTTCCGCTATTGATCATGTCCAATAATTCACCTTTACGGGCTCCCATTGATTCCATGATAGAACCAGTGTGCTCCTCAGGTACGTCGATTTGTACACGTTCAACAGGCTCACAACGGACGCCATCAATCAAACGAACGATAACTTCCGGTTTAGAAACCTGCAGTTCATAGCCTTCACGTCTCATGTTTTCGATCAGGATGGAAAGGTGAAGCTCCCCACGGCCTGAAACAACCCAGACATCCGGAGAATCGGTATTTTCGACTCTTAAGCTGACATCCGTCTGTAATTGGTTTCTCAAACGCTCTTCAATTTTACGAGCTGTAACAAATTTTCCTTCACGGCCTGCGAATGGGCTGTTATTTACAAGGAAAGTCATCTGTAATGTTGGCTCGTCAATACGCAGGATAGGTAGTGCATCAGGGTGTTCAGTCGGACAAACCGTTTCACCTACGTTAATATCCTCCATACCAGAAACGGCAATTAAATCACCGGCAACGGCTTCTTGGATTTCAACTTTCTTCAAGCCAATATAACCAAAGATTTTCGTTACACGGAATTGTTTAACCGTCCCATCAAGTTTCATTAATGAAACTTGTTGACCAACATGCATTTTACCGCGGAATACACGGCCAACCCCGATACGTCCTACATAATCATTATAGTCAAGTAAAGCCACTTGGAATTGAAGCGGTTCATCTGAGTTATCAATTGGTGCTGGGATCGTTTCGACGATTGTTTCGAAAAGTGGGGTCATGTCTTTTTCTTGTTTAGTAGGATCTGAATCCAAGCTTGCAGTACCTGCAATACCTGAAGTGAAGACTACTGGGAATTCTAACTGTTCTTCTTCAGCTCCTAGTTCGATGAATAAGTCAATTACTTCATCGACCACTTCATTCGGACGTGCAGAATCTTTATCGATTTTGTTCACGACAACGATTGGTGTAATCTTTTGTTCCAATGCTTTTTTCAACACAAAGCGAGTTTGCGGCATACAGCCTTCATATGCATCAACAACAAGAAGAACGCCATCAACCATTTTCATGATCCGTTCCACTTCACCTCCAAAGTCGGCATGACCAGGTGTATCCAAAATATTGATTCTTGTATCTTGGTATTGAACTGCTGTATTTTTCGCAAGAATCGTGATTCCGCGTTCTTTTTCAATCGCATTAGAATCCATCGCACGTTCTTCCACATGTTCATTTTCACGGAAAGTACCAGATTGCTTAAGCAACTGATCCACTAACGTCGTTTTACCATGGTCAACGTGGGCAATGATGGCTATATTACGAATATTTTCTCTTAATTTCAAAAAATTCACTCCTAAAAAAGTTTGTGTATAACGTATCACTAGTATTAGCTTACATATTATATCACAAACATACTAGAAACAAATACAGAAATTATGTACAATAGATATATTAGGGGTGATATTAATGAACATTAAATGGAATTTCTTAATATTAGCGGTATTGGCAACAGCCAGCATTGGCTCCATTGGCATCTTCATTGCTGAAAAGAGCTTGATTGGAATATTAGCTGCAATCGTCATTCTTTGCGGAATCATGGGGTTCGGTTTCACTCAGAAGAAGAAATTACGCGAAGCCGGAAAGTTATAATATAAAAACTCGCTGACAGACAGCGAGTTTTTTTGTTAATTATTTCAAAATTAGCATTTTATAATTAGACCTTAATACTAATTACTGGAATTTCCTGTTAAGTATTTATCGAATACTTCTTTATGGAGCCCTGGTTTAGATACGAAAAGTGAGTCACCTTTTAAAAAGTCCAATTCGTCACCTTTAATATTACTAACTTCCCCGCCCACTTCCTCAACCAGTAAAACTCCTCCGGCAAAGTCCCAGGGCATGAGTCTCATGGTTATGTATGCATCAATCCTTCCAGCTGCGACGAAAGCAAGTTCCAATGCTGCCGAGCCATAAGAACGTGTCCCTCTTGCATCCCGAACTAGCGGTGCCAAGAGTCTCGGATCGATCCTACGGTTTTCCGTTACCCAGCTTGCATTAATTGAAATTATCGCTTTGCTTACTGATGTCGCTTCAAGAGATGGCAGCCTTTGATCATTCAGAAATGCTCCTTGCCCCTTAATCGCATGATATAGTTCATCACTAAATACATCGTAAACCATGCCGATCTTTCCGATGCCATCCACATAAACCCCAAGGGATATTGCAAAATTCCTCTGTTGATGAATGAAATTCAACGTTCCATCAATTGGATCGATGATCCACACAGTACCTTTTAGGTCTTTAATATCATTGCCCATTCCCTCTTCCCCGAATATGCGGTGTTCAGGAAAAACTTCGCCGATTTTTTCGCAAAAAAACTTTTCTATCCCCTTATCCATATTAGTAACCAAATCATTCGGATTCGTTTTCATTTCAATATTCAACTTGGTTTTAAAGGACGCCCTTAGCCTAGTTCCCGCTTCTTTCATCCATAACTTCGCATATGTATCCATTTCCTTGACCGATGCCATTATAATATCCCCGTCCTTTATGATCAGAAACTACATTAAAATGATCCTCTTCTAAAGATTAAAGCAAATATAGCTTGCCTTCAAGTTTTTAACATCTTAATTTTTCCATTTTTTTTAACATTATCACTTTGACTTAACGTTTCCCTTCCTTATTAAAAGGACCCGCCAAAATAAAATACTACTTATATATTGGGCATTTAATGAAAAACGGACACATTATTTTTTAATAAAATAATGTGTCCGTTCATCTATAATAAAATTCCTTGTATTGAAATTGATTCATTTCCTTTATTCATTCTCCTTCAAGATCTCTGCAGCCAATCATATTACAAGGCTTTCAGTTTCAACAATTCCAAGCGGATGCGTTCTAGCCTTTGCTTGCATTGTGACCTCTTTTGGTCATTCTCTTCACCGATTGCTTCAAAAAGGGTTGCTAATTCATAGTCCATTTCCATCCTTAACACTGCAGCTCTATGTCTTTCAACTTCTTTAGCTTTTAATGCTTGGTTCATGACTTGTTTCATAATTAACATTCTCCCTTCATCAATTAACGTAATTTTCTGAATTTATCTTATCATATGACTTCCTACCTCAAATAGCAACTAATTTGTGTTATAACCTATACGGAAAATTTACATTGCCAACCCAAATCGTATTTTTTAAATTTTACTTTTACTTATGCTACAATATGTGCAGATATTACGGTAGGAGAGATGAAAATGAATATAGCAAGTTTTACAGCAGATGATTTTGATGTTTTTAAAATTGATGGATTGGAACCGCGCATGGATGCTTTAAAAGAACGGATCCAGCCCAAATTACAAGCACTTGGAGAACACTTTTCTCAAAAACTGTCAGTTATGACCGGCGATGATATGCACCCTCACGTTGCAAAGCATGCCAGACGGTCAGTGAATCCTCCTAAAGATACTTGGGTTGCTTTCGCTGCCAATAGCAGAGGTTATAAAATGATGCCGCATTTCCAAATCGGGTTATGGGAAACGCATATGTTCATCTGGTATGCCGTGATTTATGAAGCCCCTAATAAAACGGAAATCGGAAAGCGACTGGAGCAGCAGGCAGCCAAATTAGTGAATAGCATTCCCTCCCATTATGTATGGTCAATGGACCATACAAAACCTGATGTCATCACCCATGGTAATCTTGGAGTAGATGATTTGAATTCAATGTTCACCCGCTTGCAAACTGTAAAAAAAGCCGAAATCCTTTGCGGTATAAAAATTTCCCGTGATGACGCCATTAAGTTAAAAGATGATGATTTCATTCAAACCATTCAAGATGGGTTTGAACATCTTTTACCCTTATATCAATTGAATTAAACACAGTTGCTTCGTATTCGGATTGAATATCGGATGCTTTCAATTAGAAAAAAGGAGAGCCTTGACGGCTCTCCTTTCCTATTTTTGCACGACTCCTTTGCTTGCTTGTATCAAATCACCAATTTGATCTTCCTTACCTGTCTCGAAGCATTCGATGATCTTGCTGCCGACAATGACACCATCGCAGTATTGTATTGCATCACGGACATGATTTGGCGTCGATATGCCGAAACCAGCAAGAACGGGAACCGGACTTATCTCTTTTACCTTCTTTAAATAGCCTCCAAGTTCTTCCCCAAAGGCGTCACGGGCACCCGTAATGCCTTTGACTGTAACTGCGTAGATGAATCCCTCCGCCCCTGCAGTAATCTCAGTGATACGTTCTTTCGAAGACGTGAGTGTCACAAGTCGGATAAGAACGATCCCTGCAGTTTTGATTGATGAAAAGATGGCTTCTTCCTCAATCGGTAAATCGGGGATGATGCACCCGGAAATCCCTGCATTGAGACAATCATTCGTAAACTCTTTAAGTCCATATGCCAGGATTGAATTCGTATATCCCATCAAAATAATCGGGATGGTCACTTCATTTTTGATCTCCATTACTTTTTTCAGGACATCTTTTAAAGTTGTTCCATTTTCCAAAGATCTGATGCCGGCTTGTTGGATAACCGGTCCATCAGCAACAGGGTCAGAGAATGGTATGCCTAGTTCAACGGCAGTCGCACCGCTTTTTTCAAGGAAAAGAAGCTGGCTCTTTAACCGTTCAAGCCCTCCATCCCCTGCCATAATATAAGGGATGAATGCTTTTTCCTTCTTTGTTTGACATTCTTCAAGCGCATTTGTTAATTTATTCATGTTCACTACCCCCCATCAATGATTGGACCGTTTCAACATCCTTATCACCACGGCCGGACAGGCAAATGACCAGCCCTGTTCCTTTCTCCATTTCTTTAGCAAGCTTTAAACCGTAGGAAATGGCATGTGAACTTTCTAACGCAGGGATGATCCCTTCCTCCCTAGAAAGCATCGCTAGAGCTTCCAAGGCTTCATCATCGGTTACAGAAGTATATTCCACCCGATTTGTATCTTTTAAGTAACTATGTTCAGGCCCTACCCCTGGATAATCCAACCCTGCTGAAATTGAATGTGCCTCCTGGATCTGACCGTCCTCGTTCTGCAATACATACATGAATGCCCCGTGGAGCACCCCTGGTTTCCCCTTCGTCAAACTTGAAGCATGTAATGGTGTTTCAAGTCCATGCCCTGCCGCTTCCACTCCGTATAATTTTACCGTTTCATCCTCAATGAAGGGATAAAACATTCCCATTGCATTACTTCCTCCGCCTATGCAAGCGACCACTGCATCCGGTAGGGAATGAACCGCCTCTGAATATTGACGCTTTGTTTCATTCCCTATCACGCTTTGAAAATCACGTACAATGACGGGGAATGGATGCGGACCAAGAACTGATCCCATTATATAATGGGTGTCATCCACATTCGCCACCCAATATCGTAACGCCTCATTCACTGCATCCTTCAGTGTTCCGCTTCCTTGTGATACAGATATGACCTTGGCTCCCAGAAGCTCCATCCTGAATACATTCAATTTCTGTCTCCTGATATCTTCTTCTCCCATAAAGATGATGCATTCCAACTTCAGCAAAGCACACACAGTCGCCGTTGCAACCCCATGCTGTCCTGCACCCGTTTCAGCAATCACCTTTTTCTTGCCCATTTTCAGAGTCAGCAAAGCCTGACCGATCGTATTATTTATTTTGTGTGCTCCGGTATGATTCAAGTCTTCCCGCTTCAGATAAATATCTGCACCACCAGCAAGTCTCGTCAAGTTCTCCGCAAAATAAAGTGGTGTTTCCCGACCGATATATTGTTTCAGGTAATAATTTAGCTGCCTTTGGAATTCAGGATCATTTTTAGATTGATCATATACTTCTTCAAGCTCCGTAATCGCCGCCATTAAAGTTTCCGGAACGAAACGGCCTCCATACGCTCCAAAATGTCCAGTTTTATCAGGCTGTGTATAAGTGTTCATCAATTCATTCCTCTTTTCCGGCTGTATATTTTGCCTCATTAATAAATGCCTTTATTTTTACGGCATCTTTTAATCCGTTTGTTTCAACGCCGCTGGCTACGTCAACTGCGAATGGTGAAACGGCATCAATCGCTTTTCCCACATTTTCCGGAGTCAGCCCACCCGCTAGAATCACTTTCCCCGGTGGCAGATCCGCCTTTCCGATCATATCCCAATCCAAAGTCAATCCCTTTCCGGATGAACTCTTAGGAAGATCTACTAATAGATAATCTGCTGGGTATTCATGAAGGTTTTCAAGGTCTTTCTCTGAACTGACGGCAACGGCCTTGATCACCGGTAGGGGCATTCTGCGGGCAAAGCCGGCAGACTCGTTTCCATGAAGCTGGATATAATCCAACCCTGCAATTTCAGCACTTTTTATCACTTCTTGTTCAGTTTGATTGGCAAACACTCCAACTTTTTTAACCTGTCCAGCCAGATTCGCACCGATTTCTCCTACTATCTCTGGCTCAACCTTCCTGCTACTCTCGGCAAAAATGAAACCAATGAAGTCTGCCCCGGAACTAACGGCAGTCTGAGCGGCTGCCAATGTCTTTATCCCACAGATTTTCACTAACATATTAATCTCCTTATATACTCATTTGCAGTTCGGCCATCTTGTGAGGAAGATTTGATGCAGTCATCAGTGTCTCACCGACTAAAATCGCTTTTGCACCAGCTTCCTTCACACGCATCACGTCTTCTTTTGTTTTGATTCCACTTTCACTGATAATGATATGGCGTTTTGGATCAAGTAACTTCGCCAGTCGTTCCGTTACAGACAAATCCACTTTGAAGGTCTTTAAATTCCGATTGTTAATCCCTATTAGCTCTGCATTCAGCTCTAGAGCCCGTTCCAATTCGGCTTCATCATGGACTTCCGTCAATACTTCAAGCCCTTTTCTTTTTGCATATTGATATAATTCATGAAGGCGTTCTTTAGAAAGTGCTGCCACAATCAATAGAATGATAGTGGCACCAGCTTGATGGGCGCGATCGATTTGGACCTCATCGATGATGAAATCTTTGCACAACCTGGGAATCCGTATGGCCTCGCTTACGATTCTCAAATCTGCAATTGATCCTTTAAAGAAAACCTCATCCGTCAATACGGATATCGCTGCCGCTCCGCCACTTTCATATGAAAGGGCCTGCTCGATCGGATCTACATTGATTTTAATGTCCCCTTTTGAAGGGGAAGCCCGTTTTATTTCCGCGATAACCGCCATTGATTTCGCCGTTTTCAAATTTTCCACCAAAGATGGTCTGACTATGTTGATCATTACCGAATCATCTAAGCCCATTTCTTTTAATTTTGTGACTTCCACCTTTTTCTGTTCGATGATTTTCGTTAAGATATTTTCCATTACATGACCACCTTATTTCTATTGCCATAAGCAATCAGATTTTCTAACTTTGCAAGTGCCGATCCGCTATCAATGCTTTCTTTGGCCATGGAGATTCCTTTTTTGATCGTTGCTGCCGTACCATGTGCGTATAATCCCAATCCAGCATTCAATAAAACGGTATCACGATAAGCCCCTTTTTCCCCTTTGAGAAGCCTAAGCATGATATCGGCATTTTGTTTTGCGTCACCGCCGCGGATGGCATCATTTCCGTAAACCGGAAGATCCACTTCTTCAGGGTGCAGCGTAAATGGGATAATATCCCCCTGCTCCAAAAGCACGAGTGAATTTTCACCCTGTAGGCTCGCTTCATCCATAAACCCTGCACCATTTATCACGACCGCGCGTTTCCTGCCTAATTTATGTAGGACTTCCGCAAAAAGCTCGAGCATATCACGTCGATTAATTCCCATTAATTGCGTGTCGAGTTGGACTGGATTTGTCAGAGGACCGATTAGATTAAATATCGTCGGGATTTTCAGTTCTTTTCTCACTTTCATTATCCGTGCAATATTGGGGTGGACCGATGGGGCAAATAAGAATGTGATCCCATTTTCCTCCAATAGTTCTTTTAACATGTCAGGCTCCAAGTATAAATTAACACCTAATTCTTCCAATACATCCGCACTGCCCGTTTTGCTTGAGATGCTGCGGTTTCCATGTTTGGCAACCTTGACACCAGCCCCGGCAAGCACGAAGGCTGATGCTGTACTTATATTGAAGCTTTGCGACCCATCTCCCCCCGTTCCGCAATTATCCATAACATTAAGCGAACTTGTTCGTACACTTCTTGCTTCTTTTCTCATGACCCTGACAAGGCTTGCTATTTCACCTGCCGTTTCCCCTTTGGATTTAAGGGCAATAATGAAAGCTGCCATCTCGCTTTCGGTGATATCTTTAGAAAATAACGCTTGGGCTGCTCTGCTCATCTCTTCTTCCGTCAATGTTTGACGCTCTGCTAACTTCGCTAAATACTCCTTCACCGCTAACTCCCCCAGTCGTTTATTGTTTTATAAGATGGATTGTTCCTTCTCAGATTGGAATGTTCCCGCAATCTCATAAAATTGATGTAATAATTCCTTGCCGATTTTCGTCCCTATTGATTCAGGGTGGAACTGTAAACCGTAAAGCGGGAAGTCTTGATGTTTCAGGGCCATGATTTCCCCATCATCCAGTGCTACTGCCGTTACATTCAGTTCATTTGGCAAGCTCGCCCTTTCAACTACAAGGGAATGGTAACGCATTACCGGGAATTGTAAGTCCTGTTTGGCAAATACACCTGTTCCATCATGTTCGATAATCGATGTTTTCCCATGCATGATTTGTTTCGCCCCAACCACATTCGCACCAAAAACTGCCCCAATGGCCTGATGCCCCAAACAAATGCCTAATAGCGGAACTTTTTCATAAAAATTACGGATGATTTCCATACTGATACCAGCATCTTCCGGCCTGCCTGGTCCCGGGGAAATGACGATTGCCATGGGATTCAGTTCCTCAATTTCCGCAAGGGTGATTTCGTCATTCCTTTTTACTATGATTTCTTTTTCCACTTCTCCTAAATATTGATAAAGGTTATAAGTGAACGAGTCATAGTTATCAATTAATAGAATCATTTTGTGTGAACCTCCATTAAAGCGCGTGCTTTATTTTGTGTTTCTTCAAATTCCGTTTTTGGATCTGAATCATATACTATTCCTGCCCCTGCCTGGACATAGGCCTTGCCCTCTTTAATGATCATCGTCCTAATGGCTAAAGCCATATCAAGATCCCCTCCAAAACCTATGAACCCTATCGAGCCCGAATACATCCCCCTTTTACAATTTTCAAGTTGATTGATCAGCTCCATTGCCCTGATTTTAGGAGCACCTGAGACTGTTCCGGCAGGGAGGCAGACCGTCAACGCATCTAAACTCGTGAACCCTTCCCTAAGCTTTCCGCTAACCTTAGAAGCAATATGCATGACATGCTGATATCTTTGAATTTCCATTTCCTCGGTAAGGTGGATTGAACCGATTTCGCAAACCCTGCCAAGATCATTCCTACCCAAATCAACAAGCATCTTATGCTCGGCAAGTTCCTTTTCATCCATCAGCAGGCTTTTTTCGAAGCCTTTATCTTCTTCATCCGTTTTCCCTCTCGGTCTTGTACCGGCAATGGGATTAACATGAACCAATCCTGATGAAACACTGATCAAACTTTCAGGAGACGACCCAATAATTGTATAGTCACCAAATTCTATATAGAACATATAAGGAGAGGGGTTGGCTAAACGCAAACGACGGTAGGCATCGAAAGGCTCCCCATCGAAGTCCGCTTTGAACCTTTGTGATAAAACAACTTGGAACACTTCACCAGCTATAATCGCTGATTTAACTTCAAGGACCATTTTCTCAAATTCATCCTGACTGAAATTCGATTTGAATTCCAAATATTCCGACGATATTTCCTTTGACGGTTTGCTTGCCTGATTGATTTTTTCCTTCATCCCCAATAAACTTTTTTCACTATCTTCTTCCGCAGTCAAAAGATGGATCTTCTGCAGAACATGATCGAATATATACAGTTCTTTATAAAAGAGAAAATGAGCATCAGGCATTTGCAGAGAATCAGGAGGCACAGGACCTATATTTTCATACAAACGAATGATGTCATAGCCCATATATCCGATTGCACCACCGTTAAATGGCGGAAGATGTATGGGAGCCTCTCCTATCTCCACTAATAACTCATTTTTTAGAAACTCGATGATATTGATGTTCTTTACAATTTGATCACCTGTTTCAGTATCTTTCACATTTACTTGGCCAGCAAGTGAAGTCACCTCCAGATAAGGTTTTGAACCTAGATAGGAGTAGCGGCCGTTGTCATGATGCGAATTCGAGCTTTCTAATAAAAACTTCTGGTAACCATCTAATTTCTGAAATATGGCAATGGGTGTGTGGATATCCCCTTCAATTGTGTCCATTTTGAAACGGAGTATTTTTTTTTCATCCAAATTATTCATCTCTCAATTCCCTCCCGATTCTTATTCGCTCTTATTAACCCCTAGAAGGGAAAACCCTTTTGGCCAAGTGCCGGAGTTTTCATTTCCTCTGGTTTTTGATTTTTTCTCAAAGGTATATATATTCACCAATAAAAAAATCCCCCGCAAACACAAATATGTGTCTGCAGAGGACGGTAAACCGCGGTGCCACCTCAAGTTGGAAAAATGCATCATTTTTCCCTCTCAAGCAAGAAATGAAGAATTCTTGCGATTACCCTTTAACGGTGGCGGCCGAGTTTCCCTACTTATTTCAAGAAACCACTCATAAGTCCATTCATCTTTTTATATCGTACCGGTTTCCACCTATCCCGGCTCTCTGTTACGCATCTAAAAAGATTACTACTCTCATTCATAGATTTAATTATCGTTTCCATAAAAACGCAAAAAGGCCCCTCATCCAAAGGACGAGGAACCCGTGGTACCACCTTAATTAGCTAAATTAGCTCACTTTACGGCATTAACATGCCTATCTCCACTAACGATGAGATAATCGCCAAAGCCTACTCCGTTCATTCGTTTCGGTTTGGGGCTCGGAAGTCCATTCGCTTAAATTCGTTCACCAGTTTTCAGCTACCACTGGCTCTCTGCAGAACATCATTAAGGTACTCTTCTTCGTCACTGCCTTTATCATTTTCTTGCTTATTATGTTAAAACAATCTTTTCAGTAAGTCAATGGAGTTTTCTAAAAATATTTTTAATTTTTCATTTTTATCCATTCCCCGTCATCGATTCCTTTTGCCTTCTTAATAGCAAGATAGGCTGAATAAGTGCTGACTGACTCAAACTCATCGGTATACTTTTTTTCATCCGCCTTTCCGGGGACTATTTCCTTGAATCTTCGGTAAGCCTTCATAAATTCTTCCTTTTGTATTTTATTTTCATAAGCCTTTTCTACAGCTTCAAAGAATTTGATTACATCTACGATTTCTTCAGTAGACCAATCAAGATCCATTGGATATTGATAATCCATACCCTGAACACGCTCCTTCTAGATAGTTTTTCATGCTGTCCGGCAGACCATGCATCATCAGTCTGCCCATTTTGAACGAATTGCTTCCGCCTGGTCGATGATCCGACTGAATAGTTCAGCAGTCGATGGTACATCATGAATCAGCCCCATCACTTGTCCGGCCCAAGCAAAGCCTTCACCTTCGACACCGTCATGGATATAACGCTGATTCGCTTTTCCGCTTATGTAATCCTTCAATTGTTCATATCCGCCGTTTTCTTTTTCTATTTCAAGGATCTTATCGGTCCAGCCATTTGCAATTACCCTGGCTGGTGCACCAATGGAACGCTTGATGACAACGGTATCATTTTCTGTGCCGGAAACCAAGGAATTTTTATATAATTCATGTGCATGAACACATTCCTTGACTGCTATGAATCGTGTTCCCATCTCGATTCCTTCGGCACCAAGTGCCAATGCTGCCATCAAACCGCGTCCATCGCCAAAACCACCCGAGGCGATGACTGGAATATTAACGGAGTCCACAACTTGAGGAATTAACACGGAAGTTCCAATATCATCACGGCCTAAATGTCCTCCACCCTCCTGACCAACTACCATCACCGCATCTGCCCCAAGCTGTTCAGCCTTCATTGCCTGCCTTCTTGCTGCAACGAGCACTAGTTTTTTCACTTGGGTGCCTTTGAGGTAATCAAGAAATGGTGCAGGGTTGCCGCCGGTTACGGAAACAGCTGCTATATCCTCTTTCAAGGCTGCTTCCAGCATGTGTTCATATGGTCTACCATGCTGACCGATTGCAAAGTTCACACCAAACGGTTTATCCGTCAATGATTTGGTTTTTCTAATTTCATCTGTCAGTTGCTCCGGGTTGTCCAAGGACATGGCCGTTACTTGCCCCAGCCCTCCTGCATTCGAAACTGCCGCAGCCAGGTCTGCATATGCTAAATGGGCCAATCCCCCTTGTACGATTGGGTATTGAATACCTAACAAATCGGTCACACGCGTTTTCCACTTCAAACTCCTCAGCTCCCTTTTCATTTTATGTGGTTTGTTTTATGCAGCAGAATTCAAAAATCATTAGCTTCATTATGGCAAATATTGTTTAACCGTTCAATTTTTAAACTCACCTACAATATTAATAAAAGAAGAATTCTTGAGTAAATCCAGTAAATACTAGGAAAATGGACATTTATAATCTGCTGATAATTTTATTGAGCCCCTTAACAACAAAGACATATATAAATTGTTTAAGTCAGGACATTAAAGTCACTCTAGGCATTTATTATAAGACGTGCTATAATTCATATGTTTTATGTCTATCCACAAGCTTACTAACCATACGATGGAATCGGAGAAACATACGATCATTAATAGAAAGGGAGTATATACTCCCAAATATTACGTACCTATTTTATTGAAAAGGGGCCACAAAGAATTGTCACAGAATGAAACACCCTTATACACTGCCTTATTGCAGCATGCAAAAAAAAATCCCGTTCAGTTTCATATTCCAGGTCATAAAAAAGGAAAAGGAATGGATGCTGATTTCCGTAATTTCATTGGAGAAAATGCATTATCCATAGATTTAATCAATATCGCTCCGCTCGATGATCTACATCAGCCAAAGGGGATCATTAAACAAGCTCAGGATCTTGCCGCTGAGGCTTTTGGGGCAGATCACACATTCTTTTCAGTTCAAGGAACAAGTGGAGCGATCATGACGATGGTCATGACAGTCTGCGGACCTGGGGACAAAATCATCGTCCCAAGGAATGTACATAAATCCGTAATGTCTGCCATTGTATTTTCCGGAGCTGTTCCCATTTTCATCAATCCTGAAATAGACAAAGATTTGGGTATCTCACACGGAATCACCGTCGATGCCGTCGAAAAAACTTTAAGGGAACATAGCGATGCAAAAGGATTGCTTGTCATCAATCCAACCTATTTTGGCATTTCGGCTGATTTGCAAAAAATAGTGGAAGTTGCTCATTCCCACCAAATCCCAGTACTGGTAGATGAAGCACATGGTGTCCATATACACTTCCATGAAGACTTGCCGATGTCAGCCATGCAAGCTGGAGCGGATATGGCTGCAACGAGTGTTCATAAACTGGGCGGTTCACTAACGGGAAGTTCCATATTAAATGTTAAGAATGGATTGGTTTCCGCAAATCGTGTTCAAGCCATATTGAGCATGCTCACAACCACCTCAACCTCCTATATCCTTCTGGCTTCCCTGGATACGGCCAGAAGACAACTTGCGACGGTAGGCAGGGAAATGATTGATGAAGCAATCAAACTCGCAGGGTATATCCGTGAGGCCGTTAATGAGATTCCTTATCTTTACTGTGTCGGCAGCGAAATTCTCGAGAGTGAGGCAGCCTTTAGTTATGACCCGACTAAATTGATCATATCCATCAAGGAATTGAATATTACTGGATACGACGTTGAGAAATGGCTTCGTGAAAAGCATAATATCGAAGTGGAGCTTTCTGACTTGTACAATATCCTTTGCCTGATAACACCTGGAGACTCAAAAACAGAAGCGAACCTTCTGATTGCTGCCCTTAGAGACCTGGCGGATGAGTTTAAGGAAATGGCTGCTGAACATGAAAAGATCGAAGTCCTGCTTCCTGATACACCACCACTGGCTTTATCACCCAGGGAGGCATTTTATGCGGAAACCGAAGTGGTTCCCATTGAGGAATCTGTCGGCAAAATTAGCGCTGAGTTCATCATGGTTTACCCTCCTGGAATCCCGATCTTCATACCAGGTGAATTGATTACAGAAGATAATATCAATTACATCCGGAAAAACATCGAGGCTGGCCTTCCTGTTCAAGGCCCTGAGGACCCAGAAATAAAAAATTTACGTATCATTAAAAATTGATTGATCCCATCAAACCAGAGCAAACTGCTGCTCTGGTTTTTTTGCCCCTTTTATACAAGTAGTTCCCGATAAACTGACGAATTTCGCTTCATTAACTTCTATAAAAAGGGTGCTCCAGGTTACAATCCTGAAACACCCTTAAATTCTATTAATCTTAAAATCCTATTTCGATTTATTTATCAGAGGCAGCTGTATCACAGCTTTGGCAGTTGTGATTGTGTGTATATAGTACACTTACTTTTTCATCTTCAAAATGTTCAATCGTGCTATTGCAAGTTTGACATACGATAGTTCCCATTTTTACAACCCCTTCCTCTATATTGTATGCATCAATTACGTAATGTAACCGCTTTACATGAATTATAATATAACACATTTATAATTTCAAGCCAAAAAGTATAACATATATACTTTTTCCCCATTTAATGAACCCTCATGTTAAAAGAAATTGATTCCAATCGTTCGTTAGACTGATTCATTTTTGGCCCTGGAGCTCATTTCATCACACCCCTTGCTTTTGCATCGCAAGGTGAAAAAGGAATTTCGTCTTTTAATTTACATATAGATATGTATATAATACATCCATAAAATGTTAATATATTCTTACATCCTATCGATTTAAGGGGGATCCACATGACTGAAAATGCCTATATCAAACTTGTTCCTGAGTCCGTGAAAGGGACTGTAACCATCGAAGACGTGAAGGAACTGCTGAACTATTATCAAATGATCACAGCGAAAACTGGAAAGCAGCTGGATTGGGACTATGATAAGAAAGCCTTTCCTTATGAAATGAAAGAACCAGAAAAGATGAAAGATAAGGCCATATTTCTCCAATCCAAGGAAGATCGATATCACATGATATTGATAGGCGTTGACCAAGAAGTCGTTAAGGATGAAGATGGATCAGAGAGGATTCAATCCTATATCCAATTCACCCTCCCTGAAACAGCAACTTTCGGTGATAAGGGAAAAGCTAATGAACTGTGCAAGTTCCTTGCAAAGAAATTACGGGCGCAGCTACATCTCTTCAATAAACGGGTGATGTATTATTATCCAAGGAAATAAAAAAACCTGCCGAAGCCGGAATTGGCTCATGCAGGCGTTTCAATTAACTTTGGATCAAGGATCTCATAACCTTTCTTTTGAAAACCTTTCACGACATCCTCAATGGCTTCACTCGTCCATTTCCGGTCATGCATCAGTAAGTTGGCACCATTTCCTAAATAAGGGCTGTTCAACATGATCTCCGTTAAAGCTTTTTTATCCTGATACTCTTTTTCCCAGTCATATCCATATGTCCAATTCATGACCAACATTTTTTCTTTCTTGGCGACTTTTTTTGAATGCTCGGTATTCGATCCAAACGGCGCCCTGAAGTACTTAGGGGGTACCCCTGTAATGCCTTCTACCAAATTGTTCAATTTTACGATTTCCCGCTCTTGTTCCTTTTCGGTCAACTGTTTTAAATTCACATGGGAATAAGTATGATTACCGATAGAAAAACCCATTTCATGAATTTCTTTTAGCATCGCTTTATTTTCATCATTTTCAAGAAAGTGACCGTTCACGAAAAAAATAGCAGGTACTTCAAGGCGCTTCAGGGTCTGGGCGATTTTCAGAGAATATTTATCAGGTGCATCATCAAATGTTAACAACACAACTTTCGGATTTGCATCCCCGATTGATTTAAATGACCAATTCTCTTCGTCCACCCGATATTCTGCCTTTACATTCCCATCTACATTCTTTTTTGACGTTTCGTTTTTCAGCTCTTTCTCTTGCTGGCTTTCATCTTGGACCGTTGTTGTCGTTTCCACACTTTTTTGATTATCATTTTCTTTTGGACCGGCACTCGGACCATTACACGCCATCAATAAAAATGATACTAATGTAAATAATGCTGTTCCTTTGTTAATCATGGTTCCTCCGTGGTTTCTTGTGTCATTGCGGCTTGCTTAAAATTCAATAAACTGGTACTAGCGTTTCCAAAAGGATTTGCAAAATACCGTAGCATAATAGACTTATCACGGTAACAAGCATTGTTCGCCTATTGGATTTTAAAATCATTTTACCAATGTATATGGCTAGATAGGAAAAGACCAGAAACATGAATACTTTGAAAACGAATCGATCGTTAACAGACAGCCATTCAACTAATGTATACCCACTCCAAACGATTAGTTGAAAGAGGATTACCAGATAGTTTTTCAAGTGATCCACCCCATTTTAATATGAATATATCAGCCGAGATCTTTTATTGGCAAAAAATATTCCTTTAACATCACTCATCTTATTTTTTATCCTTAATTACCTTTCTCAAACCCTTTCAAGGAAAAAAGTAAGAAGTCCTTTTTATAGCTTATGCCCTTTTTGCCCTTTTCATTTAACTAGCGTGAAGAAAATGATGACTGGGAGCCATCCTTCATATTTGTATATCTGGCCAAACAAAAAAGCGTACTGCAGTAGGCAGTACGCTTTTTTATAAAAATCAATTACTTGATGATGTGAATAGGAGTTCCAAGGGCAACTTCAGCTGCTTCCATTGTGATTTCCCCTAAAGTTGGATGTGCATGGATTGTCATTGCGATATCTTCGGCAGTCATTCCTGCTTCGATAGCCAAACCAAGTTCTGCAATCATATCAGAAGCGTTTGGTCCTGCAATTTGTGCTCCTATAACCAATCCGTCTTCTTTGCGAGTGATAAGCTTCACAAATCCGTCCGTATTATTTAAAGAAAGAGCACGTCCATTTGCAGCGAATGGGAATTTAGAAGCAAGCGCTTCGATTCCAGCTTCCTTCGCTTCTTTTTCATTATAACCGACAGAAGCAAGTTCCGGTTCAGAGAATACAACAGCCGGAATAGCAAGATAGTCGATTTCAGATGAATGTCCTGCAATGGCTTCAGCTGCAATTTTACCTTCATAAGAAGCTTTATGAGCCAACTGAGGTCCAGAAACGATATCACCGATTGCGTAAATGTTTTTCACGCTTGTACGGCATTGTTTATCCGTTTCGATCAAACCACGGTCAGTCATCTTGATGCCGACTTGCTCCAGGCCGATCTCTGCCGTATTTGGACGACGTCCAACTGTTACTAAAACATAATCGGCTTCAACTTTCTTCTCTTCGCCTTTTACTTCATAAGTAACGGTTACACCTGTTTCAGTTTCTTCCACGCCTTTAGCATTTGCTTTAGTAACAATTTCAGCACCCTTGTTTTTAAGGTTACGCTTAACAAGTGCTGCCATTTGTTTTTCAAAGCCTGCAGAAAGGATTTCTTCCGTGCCTTCAAGGATGGTCACTTTAGTGCCGAAGCTTGCGAATGCTCCGCCAAGCTCAGTTCCAATGTAACCTCCGCCGATTACCACGATTGAACCTGGAACTTCTTCCAAAGCAAGAGCACCAGTGGAATTAAGTACACGTTTCGTATATTTAAATGACGGAATCTCGATTGGCGATGAACCAGTGGCGATGATTGCGTTTTTAAATGTATATGTTTGGGCTGAGTCTTCATTCATAACACGAATGCTGTTTTCATCAACGAAATAAGCTTCTCCAGTTACAACATCAACATTATTACCTTTTAATAGGCTGCTTACACCGCCTGTTAATTTTTTAACAACAGAACCTTTCCAAGCTTGTACTTTAGAAAAATCAACAGAAACTTTTTCTGCAAAGATACCCATATCTTCTGAATGCTGAGCTTCATGGAAACGGTGTCCAGCCGAAATTAAAGCTTTTGATGGGATACAGCCTACATTCAAACAAACTCCGCCGATTGTTCCTTTTTCAACGACCGTTACTTTCTGTCCAAGCTGTGCTGCGCGAATTGCGGCAACATATCCCCCTGGGCCTGAACCGATCACTAAAGTATCTGTTTCGATTGGAAAATCTCCTACTACCATTGTTTACGCCTCCATTAACAATAATTCTGGGTCGTTCAATAACTTTTTGATATGATTCAATGCATGTTGAGCTGTTGCTCCATCAATCATGCGGTGATCAAAGCTCAGTGATAATGCCAGAACTGGAGCGGCGATAATTTCCCCGTCGCGTACAATTGCTTTTTCGGCAATGCGTCCAATCCCTAGAATGGCAACTTCTGGATGATTGATTACAGGTGTGAACCATTGACCGCCTGCGGAACCGATATTCGTAATGGAGCAAGAAGCACCTTTCATTTCGTTAGGAGCCAATTTGCCGTCACGGGCTTTCGTCGCTAATTCATTAATTTCTTGTGAAATAGCAAAAGTTGATTTACGATCTGCATCTTTTACAACTGGAACGAGCAATCCTTTGTCTGTGTCTGCCGCAATTCCGATATTGTAATAGTGTTTATGGATAATCTCACTAGCCTCATCATCAAATGATGTGTTAAGCATAGGGAATTCACGCAATGCACTTGTTAACGCTTTAACAACATAAGGTAGGAATGTAAGCTTGATTCCTTTTTGTGCAGCAATTTCCTTGAATTTCTTACGATGAGCAACCAATAGCGTCACATCGACTTCATCCATTAATGTAACATGCGGAGCTGTCTGTTTGGATTTTACCATAGCTTTGGCGATCGCTTTTCTCATGCCGCTCATTTTTTCGCGAGTTTCAGGATATTGCCCTTCTGGAATTGAAACTTTTTGTTTTTCGGTTGTTTCCGTATCATTTTGTTGTGAAGCTTCACTTTGAGCTGCCGGTTGCTGTGGAGCAGTTTTGCCGTTTTTGAAAGCATCTATGTCATCTTTCATGATGCGGCCGTTATCCCCAGAACCAGAAATCTCACGAATATTTACCCCTTGTTCGCGTGCATATTTCCTAACAGAAGGCATGGCGATGATACGTCGTGAAGGATCTGCCTCAACTTGTGGTTGTGATCCCGCGCCCGTTACACCATTATTTTCTTGAACCGGAGCAGCCTCTTTCTTGACTTCCTGTCCAGCTTCAGCAGTCGCTTGAACCTGGGCCTCCGTATTCTTCTCACCTTCTGCCTTCGCTTCTTCTCCATGATCCCCTTTAAACTGAAGATTTTCATAACCTGGAGCATCGAATGTTACAAGTACATCGCCAACAACGGCAACCGTTCCTTCTTGAACAAGGATTTCTTCAACGGTACCTTCCACCGGTGATGGGATTTCAACAACGGCCTTATCGTTCTGAACCTCGCAAAGCACGTCATCTTCTTGAATCTTATCTCCTGGTTTTACAAACCATTTCACTATTTCACCTTCGTGTATACCTTCTCCGATATCAGGGAGTCTAAATTGGAATGCCACTGAGTTCAACCTCCTATATTAAATCATACTTAGTGCTTTGAATAAAGTCCTTTATCTTGCATTACCGTTAATGCGATATTACTTTCCCAAGTAGGACATTCATTCCCATTACTTAAGATTGTTAAAACTTCAAGACTTTAGTCGCCGTTTCAATAATGTCTTTATAATTAGGGAGCCATACTGTTTCAGCTTGTGAAAACGGGAATACCGTATCAGCCGCCGCCACTCGCAGTACTGGAGCATCCAAGCTCAAAATGGCACGTTCGTTAATTTCCGCTACGACATTCGCTGCAATACCAGCTTGCTTTTGTGCTTCTTGAACAACGATAGCGCGTCCAGTTTTTTCTACAGAAGCAATGATTGTATCGATATCCAATGGAGATACAGTCCGTAAGTCGACCACTTCGACGGAATGACCTTCCTTAGCCAATTCCTCAGCTGCCTTGATGGATTCCTGTACCATCGCACCATACGTAATGATGGATAAATCCGTTCCTTCTCTTTTCACATCGGCTTTTCCTAATGGAATTGTATATTCTTCTTCAGGAACTTCCTGACGGAAAGAGCGGTACAATTTCATGTGCTCAAGGAAAATGACAGGGTCATTATCACGAATAGCTGAAATCAATAAGCCTTTTGCATCGTAAGGAGTGGAAGGGATAACTACCTTTAACCCTGGTTGCTGAGCCATTAAACCTTCCAAGCTATCAGCGTGCATTTCCGGAGTATGCACTCCGCCCCCAAAAGGTGAGCGAATTGTAACCGGTGCACTGTAACGTCCGCCTGAACGGTAGCGCATACGAGCAAGCTGACCGCTTACGGAATCCATTACTTCATATACAAACCCGAAGAATTGAATTTCAGGAACAGGACGGAAACCTTGTAAAGAAAGACCGACCGCTAATCCACCGATTCCAGATTCAGCAAGAGGTGTATCGAATACACGATCTTCACCGAATTCTTTTTGAAGATTTTCCGTTGCACGGAAAACTCCTCCATTAACACCAACATCTTCCCCAAAAACGAGTACATTCTCGTCATTCTTAAGTTCTGTACGTAATGCTTCTGTAATTGCTTGAATCATCGTCAATTGAGCCATGGCTTACTTCGACTCCTTCTCTTTATAAATTTCATATTGTTCTTTTAAGTTATAAGGCATTTCTTCATACATGATTTCAATAAGGTCTGTAACCTTTTGCTTAGGTTCTGCATCTGCCAATTTGATTGCTTCTTTAATGTCGTCTTTTGCTTTTTCTATCGTTTCGTTCTCTAATTCTTCATTCCAAAGTTTTTTGTTTTCCAAGAACTTGCGGAAACGAACCAATGGATCTTTCAGTTCCCACTCGTTATCCATTTCGGAAGTACGGTAACGTGTCGGGTCATCCCCAGCCATCGTATGCGGACCATAACGGTAAGTTAATGTTTCAATCAATGTAGGGCCTTCACCATTAATTGCACGTTCACGCGCTTCTTTAACAGCTGTATAAACGGCCAACGCATCCATACCATCCACTTGGATGCCAGGGATACCTGCAGCCACACCCTTCTGGGCCAATGTTTTCGCTGCTGATTGCAAATCAACCGGCGTCGAGATTGCGAAACGGTTATTTTGCACGATGAAGATAGCCGGCGCTTTATATGCACCTGCAAAGTTAATTCCCTCATAGAAGTCACCTTGTGAGGTTCCGCCGTCACCCGTATATGTGATGGCTACAGCTTTTTTTCCGCGTTTCTTCAACCCAAGAGCAACTCCTGCAGCTTGGACATATTGAGCACCGATAATGATTTGAGGGGAAATAACATTGACGTCTTCAGGAATTTGATTTCCCTTAAAATGTCCCCGGGAGAATAAGAATGCTTGCCAAAGCGGAAGGCCATGCCAAACGATTTGCGGAACATCACGGTAGCCAGGCAGAATGAAATCTTCTTTTTCCAAAGCATACTGTGAAGCGATCTGAGATGCTTCTTGACCGGCAGTCGGTGCATAGAAACCTAATCTTCCTTGGCGGTTCAGTGATATGGAACGTTGATCCAAGATGCGTGTATAAACCATACGACGCATTAATTCTTGCAATTGTTCATCACTTAAATCAGGCATTGCCGCTTCATTAACGACTTCTCCCTCTTCATTTAAAATTTGAAAAGTTTCAAATTGTTCTTCTACTTTCTTAAGCTGATCCTGAACATTAATTTTAGCTTGTTTAGTTTTTTGAGCCATTTGGCACCTCATCCTTTCATTAAAAAGGTTTGCTATTATTATTCTATAAAGCAAAAATAGTTTGCTTTTTAGTTTCTTCAACAATTCATTCTTTTATTTTTCCCTTAAGACCAATCCTCAAACGTGGATATGCTTAATATGTCTCAATCTTATTCTGTACCATAAAAAAAATCAAGGAAAATGATACAAGAATTTTTATAGATTAAGTTTACAAGATGAATTAACATCAAGTCAATCACTTGGAGTTCCTTATAATTTTGATTTAATAGAAATTCTAATACTCACTCTTCTTCTCTGTATCAGTTTTCACTTTATAACTGTACTATTAAATTTCCCCTAATTTTCAATTTAAGGACGGCGAGGGATAACATTTAAATCCCCCAGCATATCTGAACGATTCCAAAACCGCTTTAACTATAGGCATTTGAGCCTTCGGAATAATATTCCAAAAAAGTACTCAAACGCTTTCATTTAAGTCTGCTGTTAGAATTTTGATTATCGTTTTTTTTTAGTACAGGTATGAAAATTCCGCATCAAGCTGGTTGCACAAAAAAAGACCATTCTAGATTTTTTCAGTCCATAATTGAACTGGATTGAACAAAATATGGGCTGTGAGTGAGAATCACAGCCCATCATTATTTATATTATTTTGTTGAATCAGCCATTTCTATGCCGGAACTATCATAAAAACTTTCTTTTTTTTGATTTGATTTTTCCGTTAATGCATTAAATTCCTCATTCGCTTTCAATACTTTTGTATAAGAGGTATTTATTTTCTCGATTTGCACTTGTAATTCATCCATTTTCAAATCCTCTTTTTTAAATAGTTCATATAATTCACGATCATAAGCAAGACTTTGTTGATATGCATCATATAAATTATCGTAGGTGCTATAGCGCTCACTCATGACTTTTTTCATTTCAGTCGCTTCTTTTTTTATTTTTTTATCCTCTATTTTCCCGATTTGTTCATCTATCTGATTGAATTGTTCTTTTGAGGATTGCATACTGCTTTGTTCCTTTTCAATTATTTTTTCCCTTTGGTCGATATTCTTGGCGGCTTCATCTGAAAGCTCGACGATCTGTTCATAATCATCCAAACCAAGTTTAATGATTTTCTCATATTTTTCTTTTTCTTTTTTCTCCAAATCATTAAGAGGCTCTTGATGCTCAGTGAAATCACTTTCCTTTTCTGCAGTTTTCTCTAGGATTTTGTGGATTCTTTCTTCCGGTGAACCATTAAAACAACCAGTCAAGATCACTAAAGAAAGAAGTAAAATAACATATGGACCAAAACGATTCAACATAGACAGCTCCTTCTGATAGTACTTCGAAGATTCATATTCTCTAAATTAACTTATTAGCCGCAGACACTTGTTACAATCATATTCCGAACAGGTTTTTTTCATTACTGGGCTCTAGCCTACACCCTTTAAACCTTACTGCATAGGCTGTAGGGACCGTTTCAAATCAGAATGGTCAGCATTTTAATAATACAAAAACGGAGGTATGAAATTTATGTATGGAGGTTACAACCAGGAATGTTGTTATCCGGTTTCCGTTGCACCCAGCTATGGTTATGGTGATCAATGTTGTGGAGGCTTTGGAAGCGGCTTCGCCATAATCATTGTCCTGTTCATTCTGTTAATCATTGTCGGAGCGTGCTTGTGCTAACCAGATAATTACTATTACCTTTACCCGAAAATGTTAACTATCTACCCTGATTCACAAAAAATGATTTATTTTTTTAAAATAGACCTCAACACGCAAATAATATAATGGCCGGGATAGGAATTAATGACTTGATTCCATCCCTTCCATTTTTCTTTCATTAGTTCATCCATTAACTTTCAGTATTTTTTTTGTTAAAATAATCCTATACATATTATAAGAATTTTTGTGGGGTGAAAGATTATGCTTACCATGGATGATTTTGTTAATGAAGACGATCCAATCTTAAGGCAAGTCGCGGTAGAGGTTCCGCTTCCGGCATCAAATGAAGATAAGCAACTTTTAGTCAGCTTGATGGAATATGTCCAAAACAGCCAGAAGCCCGATATTGCTGCACTATACGGGTTAAGGGCAGGAATTGGCTTGGCTGCACCACAGGTGAATGTTTCAAAAAGGATGATCGCGGTTCATTTGAAAGAAAACGATGGTCAACTGTATAGCTATGCACTTTTCAACCCTAAACTGATCAGCCATTCAGTGGAAAAAGCATATTTGACATCCGGAGAAGGCTGCCTTTCCGTAAATCGTCCCGTTTCCGGTTATGTGCCCCGTTATGCTCGAATAACGGTTGTGGGTACGGACCTGGAAGGAAAATCGGTTCAACTCCGCCTGAAAGGCATCGCAGCCATTTGCTTTCAACATGAAATTGATCACCTTAATGGAATCATGTTTTATGATCATATCAATCCGGAAGACCCCTATGCCATTCCGGAAAATTCAATTGCGGTGGAAAGGTAACGTAATAAGCAAAACCCCCGTCTGTTGGCTGACGGGGGTTTTGCTTTTTATATCAGTTCAAGTTCCTTCAAACCAAAAAGTATGCCATCATCATCGACATCCTTCGTTACAAAGTCGGCCTCTTGCTTCACAAGTTGACCGGCATTCCCCATTGCCACGCCATATCCCGCTACTTTTAACATCTCTATATCATTTAGGCCATCTCCAAAGGCGTAAACATCCTCCAGAGCAAAACCGACTTTTTCCATTAATATTTTAATGCCTTCAGCTTTTGAACCCCCGAATGGAAGTACATCCGTTGAATACTCATGCCATCTGATGAAATGAAAGTCATCATATTTCCCAACAAAGTTCCCTTCTTCATCTTCCGAACAGAATAATAAGGCTTGGTATATATCATGGTCCTCATAAAAATCTGCCACATGTTCAGGGTGGGGAAACTTCAGGCTGCTCAATGCTTCTTCAATTCTGCTATGATGTGGAACACTCGATTTCATCGTCTCCTCATTCATGAAAACGATCGGTATTTCATTTTTTTCAGCATGTTCGTGAAGCCTCTTTATCTCAGGTATGCTCAAAGGGTTTTTATAAACGACTTTCCCTTCAAAAACAACGTATTGTCCATTGAAACTTACGAATGTATCGATGCCAAGCTCTTCCCTTAAAGATTCGAACATAAACGGAGCCCTTCCAGTGGCAATCGCTACAAAAACCCCGCTATCCTGCAGTTGCTTAATGGCTTTTTTTGTTGAAGCAGGTAACTTTTTTTCATGATCAAGCAATGTTCCGTCAATATCAAAGAATACGATTTTCACTAACGATTCACTTCCAATTCATTCATTTTTTCCTTTTTTAATATGTACCCATTTAATAATTGTCATCAAGATAAGTCAAGTAACACAACCGGATTCCACTCATTTCACGTTTTTTATTCATGAATGGGCATATACTATGCTTAATAGAAACAACTCAGGCTTCCTTAGAATACTTTCTCCATCCTTCTTGCCTCCATAATCCCAACTGCTTGTTTGTATGAGCCTTTTTTTTCAAAAATGGGCCAAGTACCTGTAAAGACGTATTTACATTATTGAATAATCCTATACAATAATAATTAAGGGAGCGTGATCACCATGTTAAAAAAGCTTCGTAAAAAGCTTGCTAAACAGTGGAATGATCTTTTAAGAAAAAAATCTATCGCATGATTTGCCACTCATTCCTGTCTTGGCCGTCATCCATATGCGAATTTTTTTCGGACAGCCCTTCAAAAACTTGCGGAGGGCTTCTTCCTTGTTGTAAAGTTCTTGTTAAGCATTCTTTCTATCTTGGCTTTTATATAGTCAGGTGAATACATATTTCAATAAAGATATGAGTCGTTGTGTTTTCATGAAACGCTGTACACAGTCGTACGGCATTAATTAGAAAGAAATCGTTTACGAAAAAAAAAGATCCCATGATTTAAGTTTTACACATGGCAAAAACGGATAGGATATAAGATAGAGGAAGACACAATTGGATTGATACCAGAATTGGCCATCTATTTTCTATTTTTTTATATACTTTTATACATTGGTATATTTAATTCATCAAACCCCTTCCGTTTTTATGGCGGAGCTGGGTTTATTTTTACATGATGTTGAAAAACATGAAAAAATTGTTGTTTTTATATATAATGAAAAAAGCAATGCAAACAAGTGAGGAGAGATTAAAATGGTTTTTAAGGTATACTATCAAGTAACCATATCAGAGGTTCCCATCAGGGAGAATACTAAAACAATGTTTGTCGAAGGTGAATCCGTTCGTGACGTTCGTTTAAAATTAAAAAAGGAACCTTATAACGTAGAAATCGTATTACCCGTAACCGGAGCATATTTAGAATACGAAAAACAAAATGAAGATTACAAAGTATTGGAGCTATAATTTATGAAATTCGTAAAAAACGATCAAACAGCTGTATTCGCCCTGGGCGGTTTAGGCGAAATCGGTAAGAACACATATGCTGTTCAGTTTCA
Source organism: Peribacillus simplex (assembly GCF_900156045.1). GTDB lineage: Bacteria > Bacillota > Bacilli > Bacillales > DSM-1321 > Peribacillus > Peribacillus simplex_D. The sequence continues at coordinate 273,773 of NZ_FTMX01000002.1, forward strand.
AGATGAAATCATCATCATCGATGCTGGAATTAAATTTCCTGAAGATGAGCTTCTCGGTATTGATTATGTGATTCCAGATTACAGCTATTTAGAGAAAAATGTAGATAAAATTAAAGGTGTTTTCATCACCCATGGCCATGAAGACCATATTGGCGGGATTCCTTATTTACTTAGAAAAGTAAATGTCCCTGTGTACGGCGGGAAACTGGCACTTGGACTGCTTCGTAATAAATTGGAAGAACACGGCCTTTTACGTCAGACAACCATGATAGAAATCAGTGAAGATGAAGTGATCAAGTTCCGGAAAACGTCCGTCTCATTCTTCCGCACAACTCACAGTATCCCTGATTCTTATGGAATCGTTGTAAAAACACCACCTGGACAAATTGTCCATACTGGTGATTTTAAATTCGACTTCACACCAGTGGGCGAACCTGCAAACTTGACCAAGATGGCTGAAATCGGTAAAGAAGGTGTATTGTGCTTACTCTCGGATAGCACAAATAGTGAAGTGCAGAGCTTTACTATGTCCGAAAGCCGTGTCGGCGATACCATTCAAGACATTTTCCGTAAGGTTGACGGCCGGATTATTTTTGCAACGTTTGCATCGAACATCCATCGCCTTCAGCAAGTTGTTGAAGCAGCCGTGGCTAACGGCCGTAAAATAGCCGTTTTTGGCCGAAGCATGGATTCAGCCATATCAATCGGACAAGATCTTGGTTATATCGTAGCGCCTAAAGATACATTTATCGATGTACAGCAATTGAATCGTATGCCGGCGAATAAAGTAACCATCCTTTGTACAGGCAGTCAAGGTGAACCGATGGCAGCTCTATCGCGCATAGCGAATGGCACTCACCGTCAGATTCAAATCATTCCTGGTGATACTGTAGTATTTTCATCTTCACCTATCCCAGGCAACACAATCAGTGTTTCCAGAACGATCAATCAATTATATCGTGCAGGAGCAGACGTCATTTCCGGTCCTTTGAATGACATTCATACATCAGGACATGGAGGACAGCAGGAACAAAAGCTGATGCTTCGTTTGATAAAACCAAAATTCTTCATGCCCATCCATGGTGAATACCGTATGCAAAAACTACATGCCCGCCATGCAGTCGATTGCGGAGTTCCGGAAGAAAATTGCTTTATCATGGATAATGGTGAAGTACTTTCCTTAAGTGAAAACACAGCACAAATCGCTGGTAAAATCCCTTCAGGTTCGGTTTATATCGATGGAAGCGGCATCGGGGATATCGGTAATATCGTTCTCCGTGATCGTCGGATCCTTTCCGAGGAAGGCCTTGTCGTTGTCGTTGTCAGCATCAATATGAAGGAATTCAAAATTGCATCCGGACCTGACATCATCTCACGCGGATTTGTTTATATGAGAGAATCAGGAGACCTTATCAGCGATGCTCAATCCTTGATAACTAAGCATTTAAATAAGGTGATGGATCGCAAAACTACACAATGGTCTGAAATTAAAAATGAAATTACAGACACTTTATCTCCATTCCTATATGAAAAAACTAAACGCCGTCCAATGATCCTGCCGATCATCATGGAAGTCCAATAATATTAAAAGCCCAGCCATTGATGGCTGGGCTTTTTTGTGTGGATAAAAAGTGCGCGCTGCCCGAAATTGAGCAAGCCTTGCTTATTCCACAATTTTTTTTTCAAAGCGATTGATGTCCGAATCCGCGCCGATGACGATCAAAATATCACCTTTATGAATTAAATCGCTCGCTTGTGGGGAGACATTTATTTCGTTCCCTCTTTTGATCGCGACTATATTCAGCCCATAATGAGCACGGATATCAAGGTCAAATATCGAGTTTCCATTCATCTTTTGGCTTGCAACAATTTCGACGATGGAGTGTTCATCAGAAAGCTCCAAATAATCGAGAATATTATTGGAGACGATATTATGGGCAATCCTTCTCCCCATATCCCGTTCGGGGTGAACGACATAGTCAGCCCCGATTTTACGAAGAACCTTCTCATGATAATCATTTTGCGCTTTAACTGTAACATTCCCGACACCCAATTCCTTAAGCATGAGAGTCGTCAATATACTCGCTTGAATATTCTCGCCAATCGCTACAATGACGTGATCAAAATTCCGAATCCCTATGTTCCTCAGTACATTTTCATCTGTCGTATCCCCTACTACGGCATGTGAAGCTATTCTGGCAAATTCATTCACTCGATCTTCGTCAGCATCGATAGCCAGAACCCCTAATCCTTCTTCAGCTAATGTCTTGACTATGCTGCCGCCAAAACGGCCAAGTCCAATCACCGCAAATTCTTTTTTCACAATAAGCCCTCCAACGTCATTCGTTCTCTCTTTAGAGCATGTTCACGCTTCGCTTCCTTTAAACGTTATATAGTCCGTTAAGTGATTGATCGCGAGTTCTATCGCAGTTTCATCCGGACTTAACTTAGCGTGGTGCAATCCGTAATCCGATGAAACCCCCAGCCAGAACATGAATCCTGGAATTTCCTTTAACATATAACCAAAATCTTCACCAGTCATCGCTTCCGTACAGCGATGCAAATGAACATCAGTTGACTTCTCTGTAAATTCCATGAATTCCCTGGTCAACCGTTCTTCATTATACACCTGGTGATACATCGCGCCATAGTCGATTTCAGCCAAGCACTCATATCCCACTTGTAGGCCATCCACAAGCGCTTTTATTCTTGACTTGACCTTTACCATCGATTCGGGGTTAAGGGTGCGTATTGTGCCTTCTAACCGCGCTGTTTCCGCAATAATATTTTGAACTGTGCCTCCAGTGATCTTTCCAACTGTAATGACTGCTGAATCAAGTGGATTGACATTCCTAGAAACGATGGTTTGCAGCTGCCCTACTAGCGAACATGCCGCAATGACCATGTCATTTGTTTCATGCGGATAGGCTGCATGCCCTCCTTTCCCCCTCAAATCGATGAATAATTCAGATGTATTGGCAAATAGAAGCCCTTCTTTAACGGCAATCGTCCCAACTGGGTACTCTGGGGCAATATGTAAAGCAAGAATCATATCCGGCTTCCATTTTTTCATCGTTTCCGATTTAAGCATTGGCTCAGCTCCGCCAGGACCCTCTTCCGCAGGCTGGAAGATGAATAGCAAGTCATCATCGATCGGATTTTCGGTGAAATATGTCAATAATCCCAAACCTATGCTCATATGAAAATCATGACCGCAGGCATGCATATATTCCTCGTGGTTGGATGCGAACGGCAATCCGGTTTCCTCTTTTATCGGCAATCCGTCAATATCAGCCCGGTAGCCAATTGTTTTTCGCGGGTTCATTCCCTTCACTTTCACGAATATCCCAGTCCGCCAAGTTTCTATTTCCATTCGCTCCTGGGCCAGTTTCGTTATGTAATTCAATAGGTATTGCTGCGTCTTGAATTCTTTGAATCCTATCTCCGGTATTTGATGCAAATCACGCCGGATCTCGGCAAAAGGATTTATTTTCACATTATTTCCTCCTATACAGAAAGCGTGGATATATTTATCCACGCTTCAGGCAATATTCACTAAAGAATTAAAGTTGACGAAGTTCTTGCATGATTTCTGTTTTTGATTTTGTTTTTTCGTCAATTTGTTTAATGACCCTCGCCGGGATACCAGCAGCCACGGAGTAAGGAGGAACGTCTTTTGTTACAACTGCACCAGCCGCCACAACTGAACCTTGACCGATTTTCACACCTTCTAATACGACCGCATTGGCTCCGATTAAAACATCATCTTCCAAAATGACCGGTTGTGCGGAAGGCGGCTCGATGACACCTGCTAAAACGGCACCTGCACCTACGTGACAGTTTTTACCCACTGTTGCACGACCGCCCAGTATTGCGTTCATGTCGATCATTGTGCCTTCACCGATGACAGAACCAATATTGATTGATGCACCCATCATGATGACTGCGTTGTCTCCAATGGATACTTGGTCACGGATTATTGCGCCAGGCTCGATACGGGCTTTGATGCCTTTTAGGTCCAATAAAGGAATGGCAGAGTTACGGCGATCATTTTCAACTACATAATCCTCGATTTTTGTTCCTGCTGCCTTGATTGCTTCTTCGACTTCAGACCACTCACCGAATACGACACCTGTATTTCCTGTTATGAAAGTTTTAGAAGCTGGACCAAAATCCATGCCTTCTAAATTGCCTTTGACATATACCTTTACAGGTGTAGCTTTTTTACTATTTGAGATAAAAGAAATAATTTCGTTTGCATCCATTTTATTCATTCCTGGTAAACCTCCTAAATATGTATCATTACTCGTTTTAAATTTACCAGACAACTGCCGGCAAAACAAGTTGAATGTCACTCTTATATATTATTCTCCGCTATTGACATTTTTGTCAGCGGACCTATAACATTCCTTGGTCACGAATATGCTCTTTCACCACTTCCGTGAATGCTTGCACTTGCTTTAACTGGAAGGCAGATTCATAGCCGCAAAGCCATGTATCTCGTTCGATTGAGTGGTTATGCCCATCCAGTAGAGGTATTTTAAAAACATTCGTATCTTTATCATGTAAAGTGATGGCTGGCAGGATTGCATATCCTATGCCATTGAACACCATTTGTTTGCATGTTTCGATTTGATCCACGACAATGGTGTTTTTTGGTGTCGTTTTAAATTGCCGATGCCACCAGTCCTGGATTTCCTGATAATAATTCGAATCGCTTTTAAACTGAATGAATGGCCGGTCCGTTTCGAACACTTGATTCAGTTCCTTCATTTCAGTATCCACCAAATAAAGCATATCCGTAAATAAATGCTGTTTTACCCCTTTCCAATCCGGAGCTCCCCTTATGATGCCAATATGCACCTGTCCTTCATACAAAGACTTTAAAATTTCACTGCTCCAGCCAGTGATTAAGGAAATTTTGGCATACGGATATTTTTGAACGAACTTTTTCAATACTTGCGGCAGCCAATTTTGACCGACAATTGAAGCACAGGCTATTTTCAAAGTCCCATATACTTCATGGTCCATAGCTTGAATACTTTCCCTGACCTTTTCTTCTTTTTCGATAACCTCATTGGCCAGTCGAATTACCGCTTCACCTGCAGGCGTCAGTGACAGCCCTTTTTGTGAACGCACAAACAGTTTCGAGCCCCAATCCTTTTCTATGGATTGTAAACGCTGTGATAAAGCCGGCTGGGAAACGAACAACCGCTCAGCTGCTTTTCTCATATTCATTTCCTGAGCAAGCACGGATAATAAATGAAATTCTGAAAATGACATACACACCAACCTCTTGATAATTAATTCTTATCATGATGATTTAATTTATTTAAATTTTATTATCAACAAAGTCGGCTTATAATACAAGAGAAAAGAAACGGGGTGAATATGCTTTGACGATCATTTTACTGCTTGTCATCGGTTTTGCGGCATCCTTTGTCGGCACATTGGCAGGGAGCGGCGGCCTTATCGGAATGCCATCCCTTCTTTTGATAGGTTTACCCATACACCAGGTTATTGGTTCAGTCAAATTTTCCAATATGTTTTCTTCTTTTTCTAGCTTTTATATTTTATTCAAGAAAAAACAGCTAAAGTTGAAAGATGCCCTCCAGTTAATCCCATTCGCCCTTTTCGGTGGCTTATGTGGTGGCCTGCTTGCTAATTCATTCTCTGAGAAGGCAATGAATTTGTTAGCCATCTGTCTCTTGACTGTCGCTTTGATCATGAATTTCATAAAAAAACCGAAACCTTCCGATGAATCGGATTGGCATCTCCCAAAAAAAGTGTATCCATCCTTATTCGGAATCAGTGTCTATGATGGAATGTTCGGACCCGGACAGGCAACCATGCTCATGTATACCTTTTTAAGAAATGGTGCCACCTACCTTCAATCCCTAGCCTTTACTAGATTCCAAACTTTCATTAGCTGTACAGCTGCATTCATTACCTATTTCATTGCGGGTAACATTGCATGGGGGATTGCCATTTATTACACGATCGGTTCCCTTATCGGATCACAGCTGGCCTTGCGTGTGGCGCAAAAAATCTCGACTCGACAATTGAAATTCATTTTACATTCGGTTACGGTCGCATTGTTGATTCAATTGGTCATCAGGGTCGCGTTCCCTTAAATACAAAGGCAAACTCCATTTAAAGAGTCTGCCTTTTTTCCCTATGCCTTCTTATTCTTTCTTAGTCTCGTAAGTAACAGGAAGCTGATTACAGAGAAGACTAGAACAATGAGATAAATCGTCTGTAATGACAATGTAAGTCCTTCCTGTAATACATGCACCACATTTTCAGGAAGCGACATGCGTTCTTCACTGTTCAACAGTTTATTTGCCGTATCTATCGTCACTCCCGAGCCAGCCGGCGCATGCTCGTTCAAGTAGGCTTGAAGCCTCATATTCATGATTCCTCCAAGTAATGCAGCACCTACAGTATTTCCTAAATTACGCATGAACATATTGGAAGCTGTCGCAATGCCCCTTCGTTCCCAGCTGACGGTTTTTTGAATGACGACAATGAATGAGGTAGAAGTCAAGCCCATGCCTACACCGACAAAGAAGGATCCCATGGCAGCAATGATGGGCCCAGCTTCCGGCTTCATCCACACTAGGATCAAGCTCCCAACAATCAATGAACACCCTCCAAGGAGGGAGGTTGATTTGAATCCTATTTTCATCAATAACCTGCCAGAGACCATTGATGCGATCGGCCAGCCAATAGACATGGCTGTCAATGTAAAACCAGCTACCGTAGGCGAGCGCTCCATCACGCCCTGAACGAATGTAGGGAGGAAACTTGATAATCCGATCATCATCACCCCTGTCGTCAGGGATACGAGATTGGCAATCAGAATGGAACGCTCCTGCCAAATTTCAAATGGCATCATTGGTTCGGCCGCTTTCTTTTCCTGAAGAATGAATAAGATGAAGGTGATGATGGCCACTGATGCCAAGGAAATGACCGGAGCTGAAGCCCATGACCATTTCACTCCTCCTTCTACGAGTATCACCATTAGAGTGGATATGGATAACGTCAATAGCGTTGCACCTAGGTAATCGATATCACGTTTTTTCTTTTCGATATTTTCATGAAGGAAAAACCAAATCCCAATAAAAGACAATAAGCCCAAAGGTATATTTACCCAGAAGACAAGCTTCCAAGTCAGGGATTCAACAAGCAAGCCGCCCAAAGCTGGCCCCATGACAGCCGAAATGCCCCACACGCTCGATAGATACCCTTGAACGCGTGCCCTCTCTTCATTTTTATAAATATCACCAACAATTGTCGAAGCTACAGGAGCTACAGCCCCCGCCCCAAAACCTTGTATAAAGCGATATATGATGAGTTCCGTCATGGAATCTGCAAAGCCGCAAAGAAGGGAGCCAATTAAAAAGACAATGATTCCAAATAATAAAACAGGTTTTCTCCCGAGAATATCCGATAGCTTTCCATATATCAAGACTGTTACCGCGTTCATTAGCAAATAACCTGAAAACACCCAGCTGTAAAGTGAAAAACCGCCTAAATCACTTACAATGGCTGGCATTGCCGTCGAAACGATCGTTCCTTCTATAGCGTTCATAAACATAGCCAACATGATGGCGGCTAATATGAAGGGACGTCTCAATTTTTTATTCTGCACCTTTGCACTATTCACTTCTTGGCCCAATTTCAGCATCCTCCCCTAATAGACCCTTACTGTTTATAGACTTTACCACTAACTGGATCAAATATGTAAAAACAAGAAAACTCGCCAACTGGCGAGTCTTGAGGTTAACCATCATTTTATGCCTTACTTATTTATCGGGTGTATTTTGTTTAAATACCTTTTTTAGGATTGCTCTTCTCGTTAAGATACCTTCAAATACATGTTCGTCATTCTCCACACAGACAAAAGGATGATCAATCAACAATTCCACTCCCTTGGTCAATGTATCTTCAATATGCAGGCGAGGTATTTCTATATTCATTATTTCGGAAACTTTTTTATTCTCAAGATTATCAAATTCAATTCGTTCCAGTCCCAAGATTGAATCAAGAATGACTGGTGTGCTAATTAAACCATGCAGTTTATACATCGGATCTAACACAGGAATGGCCGTATAACCGCTCTTTGTTAATACCAATAGTGCATGTTCTAAATTATTGGTTACCTGCACGTGGGCCACGCGTTCAGAAGAAATCATTAAGTCTTTAACGCTGGATTCCAATAAATCCCCATCATGAGTACCGATCATGTTAAAACCCCTTACCATATGTTTTTATATACAGCTCTTTCTATAGTTTAACATATGTAAGCAGAAAAGGCTCATTCCTAGACCAATAAAATCCCAAACGGCGGGATTTCCACAAGAGATCTTTAGCCTTTACTAGTTTTGATGTTAACCTGTTTAAAACCGCATTCCGGGCATTGATAAATCACATTTTGGTTGGATTGTGCCGTTAATACATTATCCATTTCCCTTTCCTCACCGCATGCTGGGCATATTACCATTGGATTTTTCATTTTTACATCCCTCCAATTAATAAGATGTGTAAATTTCACTGCTTCATTCACAATAAAAAAGCCGCTTCCAAAGGAGGGCGGCTTTTCGTGATTTTTTTAAGATTGAAGAAGATCAAAGATTTCAATGGTAATCATATCAATATTATCGAATTGATATTTGGATGATTTCCCTTTATCACTGTATACTTCAAGCTCGAACATTTCTGTTTTGCTGAAATATGTAACCTGGCACTTTTTCACACCATCTATTTCAAAAAAACGTTGAGCAGATTCAGATTCCTTCGCTTGCTCTTGAAGACTTTTCAATCTGGTAAGGATGCCCTGTAATTGAGACATACTCCCTCTCCTTTCTGAATAAAACCTTTTCGATAGGTTTCACTATACCATACTTTTCTATCCAGTAGCCACGCTGAAATAAATTCAGAATAATTTAAAACTTCATTCTTTACATGGCACTATTAACAGAATAAAATAAGGAATGGATTTTGTACATGAAAAATTTCTTGGGGGTAGATTCTGTTGCAAAACATTAGTGAACTTGGTTATCGCATTTCATTGATTGATGGTTTTGATTTGGATAGAAGAAATCGTACAGGTACATATGTAATTGCCGATGAAGACATCACATTAGTCGAAACTTCCGCCAGCCCTTCCATCCCCCACTTAATGAAGGGGCTCGAACATTTGGGAATCGCCCTCGAAGATATTACATATATCATTCTTACCCATATTCATTTGGACCATGCAGGTGGAGCTGGACTTTTTTTACAGCATTGCCCGAACGCCAAAGTGATCGTCCATCCAAAAGGTGCACGTCATCTAGAAGATCCAACACGTTTGATTGCTGGGGCCAAAGCAGTCTATGGTGAAGAATTCAACAAGCTTTTCGATCCGATTTTACCTATTCCGTTTGAAAGAATGCAGATTAAACATGATCGGGAATCCCTGCAAACAAGTGATAATTCAAAGTTGACCTTTTATGACACTCCCGGACACGCAAACCATCATTTAAGCATATTCGATTCGGTATCAAAAGGGATGTTTTCAGGTGACACCGTAGGCATCTATTATCGTGAACTCGATGAAGAAGGTCTGGAATTTCACTTACCTTCCACATCGCCAAACCAATTTAACCCCGAAGCGATGCTTGCAGCAGCGGATTTGTATGAGAGCATCGGCGTAGAACGTATATATTTTGGCCATTATGGGGTTTCTGAAAACCCTAACGAGGTATTTAAACAACTTCATTACTGGCTGCCTAAATTTGTTGCGACTGCCAAATCGGCATACAGGGAATATAAGAGCTTTGAGGAACGAGTGGCAGCGACCAGTAAAAATATTTTCACGGAAGTCGCCTTTCATTTAGGCGAAAAAGGAATCACCACAGATCATCCTGTTTTTGAAATCATCGCCATGGACCTGAACGTTTGTTCCATGGGATTGATTGACTATCTGGTAAAACAGGAAAAAGCGAAGTAGAACGGGTACTGGGGTGTTTTCCTATTCAAATGTCCTGGCATCCTCTATAATGAAAAATAAAACTTACCAAAAGCATATGGAGGATTGAAATGAAAGACGTTACGCTATATACCCAACCTGATTGCCCTCCCTGCAAAATCATGAAAATGTTCTTTGACGATAATAATGTCGTTTACAAAGAAAAGGATATTAAAGCAGATGGACAAGCCCGAAAAGAATTAACTAATAAATACGGCGCCTATTCCACACCAACGGTCGTCATCGATGGGAAAGCCATTGTTGGTTTTGAATTGGACGAAATAAAAAAAGAACTGAATATATAAAAGAAGTCTAGAGAAGGCAGTGGCCTCCTCTAGACTTCTTCATTCAGCTCCATATTTTTCAACTTTGAAAAATTTGCCTTATTTCATTTTATCACTTTCATACTTTACATCCGTTACCTTCCAAACGTCATTTTCCTTTTTCAAAGTAACTGATTCAACATGTTTTTCCATCGATACCGGTCCGTCCCCAGTGTCCCCGAATTCCTCCTGAACATAAATGACATCACCGTTTTTCCCATATACAATTTCCGTATTCTTGTCGTAACTGAAAAAAGGGATATAATACGGAGCGAAATCCGATCCAAAAGCGGTATAACCGCCATCGACTTTCACTACATTCGCTTGGACAAACTTCTTGATGAAATCACCCGTGAAATGTTTACCCAACTTCCCTTCAATCGCTTCCTTAGTACGTACTTCCTCACTGATCGAACCCTGGTTCTCCATGGCATCCTTCACTAAAGATAGCACTTCATCTCTATGTAAACCCTCCGCTGAAGCAGTGAACCCTCCACTTAAAAATAAAAGGATACTGGCAAGACATGCAACTAGATATTTCTTCATTACAATCATCTCCTTGTTATAGAATTTCTCCTAATGGTTCTGATTTTTGCCTATGCCTTTCAATACCCGTCAAAATCAAAGCCAAACTACAAAATCAATTTCTCCGGGATATCTTGATACCATTACCCATTTTTCACAATAAAAAAGGAGATTTCATGATATTGAAATCTCCTTCTCAGAATTATCGAAAAGCATAGTAAAAAATAAAACCGGCAACCAAAATCGTCCCGACGAAAAGGGAAACGAATACCGGGTTCTTTAAATAAGGATGTTCTTTAACTGAATCATCGAGAGTCGAATCATATCTGGCCTTCACTTTCTGTGCCCTTGCTACAGAATAAGTATAAAAGAGCAGATATAATGCCATGATTGTAACGATTATGATTAGAATCCAGATGTACGTGCTCAAAATATGTCTCCTCCAAGCGCATCATTTCTGCTTATCGTTACACATTTAAAGCGATTATATTCATGAATCGTTTTTTATAATAGTGCTTCATTTTCATATAAATAACTATAAGAAAGATCACAGAAAATGTATTCCTTATTATTCAGGGGATATGAAAAGGTCCGTATCGTTTCCCCCGTTTCGATATCACTGTATAAATCGGATAGTCTTCCTTTTTTCTCATTGCGCATCTTTACGATATTTTCGAGAAAATAAGGTCTCCAGCTCCAATTTTTATTCATATAACTGGGTTGGACTAACCATTGCCCATCCTTATGTAGGATATTGGGGGATTTTTGATACCCCTCTTCATCACAAATATAAAGCCGAAAACATACGGAATCCATCTTTTTCGCCAAAATACCGAGAAACTCTTCATGGGAGCCGTTCCGCTTTTGCTGTTTTAAGAAATTTTGCATATTCTCGTTGAATTGCAAAGTCTTTTGATAAACGGCTTCAAGCTTCTTGGTCTCTAAAGAAATGAAGGACTGACATTCTTGATGGAATTTTTCACGAAGTAAATCTTTATTAATGAATTCGCCTTCCGGTTTCGCCAAAAAATACCCTTGATAATATCGTCCCCCATTCTTCCATGCAAAACGAAGCTGGTATTCGGATTCAATGTTCTCAAATAGTAAATTGGCGCCGATTTTTCGTGCAAGCATGCTTAGAGAAAACAGGATGACCTGATAGGCATCTCCACCTGAAATGCGAAGCTGGTCCAGGTTAACTTTTAAAATATTCGGAGAAATCTGTGCGATTCGGTCCAATTGTGTATCTTGTCCTAAATGATCTAAAGCTATCTTAATCCCATATGTTCTAAAGTAAGCAAGCACATGCTGCAAAGGATCCAAGTTATCCGGACTGATCGTGTCTGATAATTCCAGCACGATCCGGTGCATTTCCTCCGGTTGAAAATGACGATGTAAAATCTCCATGAATTCTTCGCCATGATCCAACATAAGCAAATTAGGATCTCTGTTGATAAAGATAAGAAAATCTTCACCATAGTCTTTTATTCTCTCCAAAGCAATTTCAAGTACGTAATTATCCACTTCCACCCTATACTCTTCCGGCACTGCAGAATCGTGAAAAAAAGGTCCAAGGCTTTTATATTCCGATTGTTCCTCATAGCGCCCCAGAATTTCATACCCGATTACCTGATGTTGATCTGCACTGAAAATCGGTTGAAAGAATGGTGTCACCCTGTCTAAATTCTTTAATATCTTTTCTGTATCCATGATGCATCTTCCCCCTAATTACGAAAACACCAATATGCCAAAATTATACCATTAGTTTCTTGCATTGATAATAAATAATTTTAATTCCTACTGCATAACTCTTTTTTCAGAACCCATTCATCCAATCCATTTGAAAAGAAACACATTGAAAAAGCATTGTCCATGAATGGAACAATGCCTTATGTCTTATCAAAAAGGGAAGAACCATGGGATTGTGATCACCATGATAACGCCAATGAAGATCTGTATGGATATCCCGATCATGATAAAATCTTTATGCTTGTAATCACCCGCCGTCATGACAAGCGCGTTGGTAGTGGCAACCCTCGGAGTCGATAACGCCAAACTGCCGGCAACGGCGAGGCATATAAACACAGGAAGGGGGTCGATGCCTTGATTCACCGCAGATGTCAGTGCAATGGGGGCCATGATTACCGCCGCGGCTCCATACGGGATGAATTGGCTCAGGATCAGTGTCAGGAGGTAAAAGACCGCTAATATGCCGTGTGCCCCGATATTACTGAATAAAACCGCCAGCCAATCACTTATCATCCTCACTCCGCCCGTATTATCCAATGCAGCCGTTATTCCGAACATGGCGGCAATCAAAAGAACAGGTTCCCAGTTAATCTTTTGGTAAGCATCCTCCATCGAACGGACACAGCCAGTGATCACCATCAACAATGCGGCCGTCAATACCGATAGTACGGCAGGGACGGACTCCATCGATAATAGAATGATCATCAATGCAGTGATTCCCAAGGCAATCCATGCTTTGCCCTTGGAGTTGACCGGAGAGCCATCTTCCGAGGTACTTCCAATAACGATGACATCCTGTAAATCCGAGGAAATCCTCTCAATGTTCTCCCATTCTCCATGTATCAGGATTGCATCCCCCGGTTTAAGGCGTTCCGTTCCGACATCGGCTTGAATATATTCGCCATTCCGATTGATTGCAAGCACATTACATTGGTATTTCTCACGAAAATGCACATCTATCAAGGTTTGATTTTCATAATCCGAGTTCGGGACGATCAATATTTCTGTCAATCCAAATCTACTGCTAAGAAAATGTTTCTTTATTTGTTCGGTATTGAAATGTTTAAACTCCAGTTCATAGTTAAGTGCCAATCTCTCAACTGCTTCTTCTTCTCCAAACACCAAAATGATATCTTCAGGATGAAGAACCTCATCCGCCCTTGCTGAAATCGTCAGCTGTCTTTGCAACAGCGGTAATTGCTTATCCTTTGGCTTCCGCTGTATTTCAATCAAAGTCAATTCATACTGAATAGGAAGCTGGAGGTCAGACAGCCTTTCTCCAACAATATCGGAAGTTGCGGGTATATGCAGATAATGCAATCTGTCATATACTTTGTACATGCCTGCAAGCTCCCCTGCCGACAGTCCCTTGACACTATTGTTCGCGGCAATCGTCTTCTCGGGAAGCAACAGGCGTCCGAGTGTCAACATGAAGAATAACCCTGCTGCAAAGGCGATCAAGCCCACGGGTGTAAAGTCAAAAAACTCTAACGTCCCTATTCCGTTTTGTCGTAATACATCAGCAACGATCATATTTGAGGGAGTACCTGTCAGTGTTAATAGCCCTCCAATACTGCTTGCATAGGCAAGTGGCAATAAATACCTTGTCGGACTTGTTTTTTGTTTTAAGGCCATGCTCATAACGAGCGGAAGCAGTATGGAAACAATCCCTGTTCCGCTTAAAAAGGCACTTAATATTCCTGCTGTCAGCATGACGATAAGCAGCGATTTCCATTCACTGCCCCCACATAAACCCAACAACTTATTTCCTGCCTTTTCCACGATTCCTGTATTTAACAGGCCGGCACCGACTATGAATAGCCCAGCCAGCATGATGACCACTTGATTCGCAAAACCGGCCACTAGCTCATCCAATGTAAGAATCCCCAGTAAACCCAGAATGGATAGTGCACTAAGTGCAATTAAATCTGCTCGAAATTTCCCTTGTATAAAAAGCGCAATCGCGCAAAGAAGTATAATCAGTGTAATAAACATTGGTTCGGTCATCATGTTACCTCCGTATAGATGTTCAATTTCAAACCGGATACGGTTTCATCAAACCCCAGTTTACATGTTTTTCATATGCTCATAGAAGATATTTTCTTCATTTTATGTATATTGTTTGTTAGTATGAGGAAGTAACATTTTTATATTAGATAGGTTGATTAATTTGAATAAAACCATAACCAGAAGAACATTCTTAAAGAAAAGTCTTGGTACATTGGCTACCTTAACCGGTTTAGGTATTGGCGGAAACTTTTATGCCCATAATTTGGAACCCAGATGGTTAGAAATCAAGCATAAAATCATCAGCCATCCGCTTATCCCAAAAGGTTTTCATGGCATGAAGATGGTCCAATTCAGTGATACGCATTTAGGCTTTCAATTTCAGCTTAAAGATTTACAAGCAATTGTCAATAAGATAAACCAACTGGACCCTGATGTTATTTTATTTACCGGAGATTTGATGGACCAGCCTAATAAATACAAGGATTTCCAGAAAATACCTCTAGTTTTAAATCAACTCAAAGCGCCACTTGGAAAATTCAGCATCTACGGTAACCATGATCATGGGGGATATGGCTCTGAAATTTACAGCGATATCATGGAAAAATCCCAATTTACCATGTTGCAAAATACCTCAACTAAGATTACCTTATTAACCGCTGAAAAAATAGTCATTGCCGGGGTTGATGATGCAATGCTAGGAAAACCTGATTTTGAAAAAGCACTAGCTGGCATCCCTGAAGAAGTGTTCACCATTATGCTTTCGCATGCCCCTGACCTTGCCGACACATCTAGGAATTATGACATCCAGTATCAAATAAGCGGTCACAGTCACGGAGGACAAGTACAAATCCCCTTTGCCGGTGCCCTTGTAACTCCCCCATACGCTGAAAAGTACCGTGAAGGCACGTATGAAATCGATTCATTAACGTTACATGTCAATAGAGGGCTTGGCACAACCCGTCTCCCATATCGTTTCCTTTCACGTCCGGAGTTGACTGTTTACGAATTCCAATCCGAAAAATGATTGGAAAAGAATACAGGGGAAAACCGCCAGACTTTTTAACAAAATCTGTGCGAATAAAACGACTTGTTGCCATAAATCATGTGTAATGGACTCCTATGAATTATAGCATTAGAAGTATATCTGAGAAAACCAGGTTTTTTTTACCAGTACCAAATGGTAGTTGCCATAAAGGTTATACCATGCTTAAATAGCCGCACAGGAAAGTTCCGATACACCCTAAAACAGACACCGTTATATAGATAAGGCTATCTATATAACGGTGTTTCCTAATAAGTTCAAGTGTTTCCATACTGAATGTTGAAAAGGTCGTAAAAGCCCCCAGGAAACCTATTGTCAGAAAAACCTGGAAAGACAAAGACCAGCTTTCTTTCTGTGGCAACGCCATTCCGAGCCCAAAGGAACCTATAAGGTTAATCAGTAAAATGCTAATGGGTATTGCGACGGCTGGCAATAGCCTATTAAAAATAATCTGCAAGACATATCTTGAGGCCGCTCCAAAAAAGCCCCCTATAAAAACTGAAAGAACCTCAATCAAAGGGACTCACCTCTCCGTCTATCAAAAAGGCCCAGTCCGAAGAAACCAGCAACCAAACCCAAAAAAAGCGTGGCACCAATATACAGTCCCGCCAATGCCAGAGAAGCCTGCAGTAGATTCACCACTTCTTGGGAAAATGTGGACATCGTGGTGAAACCGCCACAAAACCCGCTGCCCAGCGCTAAAAAAACAAGCGATTTCTTTTTCGAGGCGAAATAGCCATTGATCATTCCAAGTAAAAAGCTGCCTACTATATTTATTAAGAGGGTTCCAAACGGGAAGAAGGAATGGCCAGCAGTCAAGATTACGCAATATCGCAATATCGCTCCAGCCGCTCCTCCAAAACCGACTGCAAAAATGCTTTTAAACCGATCCATTAAGGTCCCCCCAAATTTTTCTCATAAGTAGATTCATTATAACAGATTAAGATGAAACAGGCTCTTTTCTTAAAAAAATCCATACTATGTAAAGAATTTGAGAAAAGGAGGCAAATTATGCAAACACAGTATTTTCCTTACTACCACTATCCACATACCATTATGCTACAGAACGATTACAGAAATGCATATGGGAATGAATATGGACCTGAATATTGGAATGACGAGCGCTTCTTTCCTTTCTTTCCGCTTTTGGCGCCTGTAGCTTTTGTTGCAGGATTGGCAATTGGACCGTTGCTATTCAATAACCGTCCACCTGTCTATCCATACCCTCCTCCATACCCGCCCGCTTACCCTCCTTACCCTGCTTATCCAGCGTACCCTCCTTATCAAGGCTTTCAGGGTTATCAGCAACAACAATTCGGCGCACAGGCTGCGGTATCTGAAAATATCAATATATACACACAATAAGAGTTGGACAGAAGGCGACATAAACGCCTTCTTTTTCTTGGTCCAAAAGGGAGTCCGATTGAATTTTACTTCCCTATATATTTTGAAGTGGTATAATATGAAAATGAATAGATGGTAAAGTGTTGGGAAATGATGGTCATACCCTTAGAGATGTACATGCCTTATTTTTTCACTATTATCTGCCTGGTTGCAAACACGTCTCCATTTCAACCAATATATAAAACAGGTTTTTACTGAAGGAAGTCTGTTTGTAACGTCCTTCTAACCTTATTAAGAAAAGGAGTTTCCACTAATGAACCAAACGAAAGGACATTCTGAAAGGGATGAGTTTTCGATAAACTCCCTTGCCCAAGCCGTGTTTATTGTCAATAAACATGCAAAGACTGCATTGGAGCCAAAGAATTTATATAATTTAAAACGGCTCGCATTAAGCAAGCTTATGCAAGAAGGAAAAGCGAAGAAGATTGGACTTCATTTCTCTGATAACCCTCGCTTTGCAGCACAACAATCCGACGTCATTGTCGAATGCGGATCATATGTTTTTCATTTACCTCCCACTAAGGAAGATTTGAAAAAACTACCCCACCTCGGCAGCCGGGCAGCCTCCATACGGAACCCTAAAGCCGCGTTGTCATTATCCAAGGCAAAACAGATCCTGCAATCTTACGTTGGACAAGCAGGAGAAAAACAACCGAACACAACCAACACCGAGAAAAGGGCTCACGGGCGCGGGTCGGTCAAGCAACCTTTTCACAATCCTTTCCCATCCTCCTTTTTAGGAAAAGGTTCCAAGTATTAATCATTGATAAACCAAACGGGCCGTGAGGTAACGCCTCATCGGCCCGTTTTCACATTCATAATACCATTCTGTCTATCAACTTTATAAGCTCTGCAATTTCAGGCTTGCTGATTTGTGCGTCGGCCCCTACGACCTGACCTTTATGACGCAGGCTGTCAGTAATCAAAGAAGAGAAAATAATCACCGGCACCCCAGCGAGTTCCCCGTTTTCCTTTATTCTTCTAGTCAAATGATGTCCATCCATCTGAGGCATCTCAATATCGGTAATCACCAGTTGCACTTCATCTTCAACCACTTTTCCCGATTCGATTAAATTCTCCAGATAATTAAATGCATCAAGTCCATTTTCATAAAACTCCAAGTACTTGAATCCAGCTTCTGACAATGTATCAAACAGCAGCTTTCTCAGTAATGGAGAATCTTCTGCAATCAGGATCCTCTTGTCTGAATTTTGCCGGGTACCAAGCTTTTTAACCTGTTGGATGTTTATTCCCGATTCTGGATTGATTTCGACCACTATCTTTTCAAAATCGAGTAATAGTAACATTTCACTATTTAATTTTATTACTCCGATAATCTGACTTTCCAGGCCTTGATACATATCCGAAGGCTTTTCGATTTGGGACCAGGAAATACGGTGAATCTGTGTTACGGTATGGACATGGAAAACCACTTTTTGCTGATTGAATTCAGCCACTATGTATTTATCCTGCTCAGGAGTTTCAGATGGCGGAAACCCTAAAGCATCCGCGACATTCACAACTGGCAGGACTTCTCCGCGAAGCTCGATGATCCCCTCCACATTTGGATGGGAATGAGGGACAAGCGTGATGGGGACAGGATTAATGATTTCCTTCACCTTGATTACGTTAATGCCGAATTTATTCTTTCCGAGACCGAATTCAACTATCTCAAGCTCATTCGTGCCACTTTCCAGTAATATTCCTTTATTTGCTTCCAATGTGTCATCTCGCCCTTCTCTTACTTTTTCATTTCATAATTCCCACGAAAAATTTCATGGTTTTATCAATGAACTCATACCTAATAATTCGGTTAAATATTTCTTTTGTTTAGAGCACAGATAAAAAAAGGATCAAGAAGTGATTATCTATTGAAGCCAAACTAAAAAGGGACCCATCAGAGTCCCCCCTTTTTCCAAGTTCATTTTTAACCACTGCCATTCCGCCCATCATATCGATCGTAAAGGGCCTGTCTCGGCCAGTTGGTTCATTTCATCTCTTTCGCGACCTATTCTTAGGATTGAGCCAACCTTTTTTAACAAAGAATAGAAACATCATCAAGGCAATTCCGCCCATCATTCCAAGAATGAGGAAATAGCCATAATGCCAATTTAATTCCGGCATATATTCAAAATTCATCCCATATACGCCAACTATGAAGGTCAGCGGCATGAAAATGGTAGTGATGACAGTCAATGTCATCATCGTTGAATTCATATTATTAGAGTTCACAGACAAATAACTATCTCGGATATCGGACGAAAAATCTCGATAGGATTCAAGCATTTCAGTCAATTTAAGAAGATGATCGTACACATCATTAAAATAAAGATGCTGATCTTTCAAGTAATTCAGTCGCTCCGATGAAATCATTCTGTACAATAAATCACGCATCGGCAATATGGTCCGACGGAGCCTGGACATATCTGTACGTAAATCGAAAAGCTGATCCATCAATTCGTTAATCGTGTCATTTTCAGTATTTTCCTCAATGCTACCCAATTCGCTTTCAATTTTATAAACCGGTGGGAAGAATTCATCGACGATCCTGTCAATTATCCTATGCATCAAGAAAAAGGGACTTTGCTTCAACATTTTATTACCAGCAATTTCTTCCCGTACCTTTTCCAGTTCAAGCATCTCTTCCTTATGAAAACTGACTATCCATTTTTCACCAACAAACATATCCAATTCCACTGCCTTAAATACCTTCTCCCTTAGAGCATGTATCACAAGAAATTGGTAGCCCTCATAAAAATCCATTTTGGGACGTTGATTAAAATCATCCAGGCAGTCTTCAATTGCCAGCGGGTGAAAGTGAAAATGATTGGATAAAAGTTCGATTTCCTTGTTTGTGGGGTTGGAAAAATCCACCCAGAACCACTCGATATCCGGATTATTCATTTCCGTAAGCGGTAAATCAAAACTGATTTCTTGATTAGAAGTAATTGAACAAGTCCTTATCAAATATATCAACCCTCAAAATTTTCTTATCATACATTATACCTTTAATTCATCAATCTCAAAAAGTTTTCTCCCCCATCCAAACTAAATGATAAAATAGAATGAATGAGTCAAACATAGTACATAATTCATGTAGTTAGAAAAGGGAGGATATTCATAGTGGAACATTTAATAAACCCTCTAGTAAAAGACGTTCAAATATCAGGAATCCGTAAATTCTACAATATGGTGGCTGATATCGAAGGCACCATTTCCTTAACGATAGGACAGCCTGACTTTCCAACTCCAATGCATATTAAAGAAGCGGCAAAACAAGCCATCGATAATGACTATACCGTTTATACTCACAATGCCGGCTATCTGGAATTAAGGGAAGCCGCTTCAAAATATGTCAAGGATAAATACAAGCTTAGCTATGATCCAGCCAATGAAGTCCTAGTGACTTCTGGTGCCAGCGAAGGCATAGACATTACCTTTCGGACGATTCTCATCCCAGGGAACGAAGTCATATTACCGGGTCCCGTATATCCGGGATATGAACCCATCATTAAGATGTGCGGTGCAACTCCTGTTTATGCCGATACAACAAAAAATGGATTTCGTTTGACTGCAGATATAATTGAAAAGTACATAACTGATCAAACACGGTGCATCGTTCTGCCCTATCCATCGAATCCGACCGGGGTTACATTATCTGCCGAAGAATTATTGGATATTGCCGAACTTGTAAGGGGCAAGGACATATTCATATTGGCTGATGAGATATACAGTGAACTGGTATTCGATCAGGAGCATGTTTCGATTGCCACTTTCTTAAAAGAACAAACCATCGTCCTGAACGGATTGTCCAAGTCCCATTCCATGACCGGGTGGAGGATTGGCCTTCTGTTTGCGCCTGCAGCCATCTCTCAGCATATCCTGAAGGTTCATCAATACAATGTAACTTGTGCCGCCTCCGTATCGCAGAGGGCTGCCTTGGCAGCATTGACGGCAGGCAGGGATGATGCCATTCCCATGAAGACTGAGTATGCACGGAGACGGGAATACGTATTCAGTCGCTTACAAGCGATGGAACTGGAAATAGTCAAACCGAATGGCGCCTTTTACTTCTTTATAAAGCTGCCTGAGGGCTATGACTCTTCCCTTGATTTTTGCCTCAAGCTTGTTCAACAGGAAAAAGTGGCAGTGGTCCCTGGAGATGCCTTCTCTCCCCTTGGCGAAGGGTACTTCAGGATATCTTATGCCTATTCCATGGAAACCCTTGAAAAGGCTTTGGACCGTATTGAAGCTTTTTTAGCTAAAAAGTAACCGAAAAAAAGTGGCCTTCAATTGAAGGCCACTTTCCTATTTTTCAAAGATGTCAGGCTACCGGAGGTTTTTCACCAAGCCAGTCAACTAATACAATCTCCGTAAAAAACGAATTTCCCGATATCCTTCTTCCTTATTTGTCGTGGTAAGGCTCACTTCAACGATGGACCCAAGCAAATCAGCCATCACTTCTTCAAATTCCTTTGCGGAGCGCGGCTTTGAAAAACCTAAACTCTTCAATTCGCGCATCAGGATCTGAAAACCGGCATTCGTTTCGATATGACTGAATTTCACCGGCAAGATTAGCGGACTTTCATTCATTAATTTCAGATCCCAACGAATGGGCTTTGTTTGATGAATGGTTTTTTCTCGTTTAAAGCCTTCAATCCTTACAATATATCGACCATCTTCTAATTCCTGAAACTTCATATTGATATCATCGAATTCGCCCATAGCTTTCACTCCTTTTTGTAAAGGCTGTCGCTATCAGCTTATTCATGGTAAAGAAATGCTAGCACTTAATTATAATGTTTATATAACGCCTGTGTACCGCTATTTTCCTCGCCAGCTTCTGCCAGCCCCTCATATAGGGATTTGCTTAGGCTTAATCCAGGAGCGTCCATTCCCATTCTTTCCGCTTCATCAAGTGCAATCTTCATATCCTTGATAAAATGCTTGATATAAAAACCAGGTTCAAAATCCCCTTCAACCATCCGCGGCACAAGATTGGACAGTGACCAGCTTCCGGCAGAACCCGATGATATGCTTCTTAATACCCGTTCCGGATCCAACCCCGCCTTTTGGGCATAGGAAATCGCTTCAGTCACTCCGATCATATTAGATGCAATGGCGATTTGATTGCACATTTTCGTATGCTGTCCCGAACCAGCCGGGCCTTGATGGACAACATTGCTGCCAATGATATCAAAAATGGGCCTGACCGCTTCAAATGCCTCACTAGAACCGCCGACCATGATCGTAAGCTTTGCATCACGGGCACCGATATCTCCTCCGGAAACCGGTGCATCCAATGATTCCATGCCTCTTTTCTTGGCTTCCTCCGCTATTTTCACTGCCAAAGTCGGAGTGGAGGTCGTCATATCGATTAAATGGGTTCCTTGTTTCCCGTTCTCGATAAGCCCATTTTCCCCAAGATAGATTTCTTCCACATCACTAGGGTATCCTACCATGGAAATGATCACATTAGCTTTCTGAGCAATTTCCTTTGGTGCAGATGCCCACTTCGCGCCCTGTGAGAGCAGTTCACTTGCCTTATCTTTCGTCCTTGTATAAACAAATACCTCATATCCCGCCTTAAGGAGATTTGCGGCCATACTTTTTCCCATAACTCCTAAACCTATGAAGCCGATCACTTTGTTCGATTGCATCACTTCAGATTCCTCCCAATCATTTTGTTTCAAAAATCCTTAAATGGACTTTATCATTCCTCCGTCAACTAAGTAGGACTGCCCCGTTAAATATGTATTGGCACCTGAAACAAGGAAAGTAACGAACTTTGCAAATTCCTCGGGTTCCCCATAACGGCCAAGAGGGATTTTGTTAATGGATTGTTCAGTCATCTCCTCAGGAGTGACGCCTTGTTTCTCTGCATTCAATTTATCAAGGTGCTGAACACGGTCCGTTGCGATTCTTCCTGGTCCAACTGTATTGATCAATATCCGGTCTGGTGCTAATTCTGAAGCTAACGTCTTTGACAATCCAACGATTGCAGTCCGGAATGTATTCGATAGGATCAATCCCGGAATCGGTTCCTTAATGGATGAAGAAGCGATATTAACGATTTTCCCGCCCTGTTTTTTTAAATGTGGCAAGCTCTCGCGGATCGTCCTTATGAAGCTTAGTAAATTAAGTTCGAAAGATTGTTGCCATTCTTCGTCATTGAAATCTGTAAATGAACCCCCTGGAGGACCTCCGGCGTTATTAATAAGAATATCGATACCTCCGAACTCTTCAGCAGTTTGCCTAACCAAGCTTTTAATATCTTCAGCTTTTGTTATATCCGTTACCATATAAGCAACTTTACCCGCCCCAAGCTGTGATATTTCCCTTTGCACGGCGGCAAGCTTTTCTCCATCACGGCTGGCTAGCATGACATTTGCGCCTTCTTTAACCAATTCAGCTGCCATGGCCTTCCCCAAACCTTGACTTGAGGCTAAGATCAAAGCATTTTTCTTTTCCAAATGTAATTCCATATTTTATCATGACCTCCATATTCTCTAATCTATAATTCCATTATATCGCCATATTCGAAAAGTGAAAAATCTGAATAATCATTCTTGTGATTTTTTATATCTTGCGGTCACAAAAAAAAATTGCCGGTTGGATAACCCAACCGGCATCAAAGGGGGAAATGAGAATGTCAGCTGCCCTAATAGAGCTAAACAACTGTGCTTGCTTTTTATTTACCCCGATTTTGGTGCAATAAACATTTTTTCTTGAATGTCCAAGCAAAAATTACAGGAAAGCACCCCATCCGGAGATTCTGTGGATGGGGTGCCGTTTTTCCTCATTTTTTCTATTTCTTCAAAGCGTTAATTACCGCTTCTTTCACATTATCATTCGTATCCAACTCTAAAACTTCCTGAGATAGTTTTTTCATCTCTTCAAGCGAAAGTTGGCTAATTAAAGAACGTGCTTTTAAAATCGAAGTGGCACTCATTGAGAATTCATCAAGACCCAATCCGATCAAAATCGGTATGGCAATTTCATCTCCAGCCATTTCCCCGCACATCCCGGCCCATTTCCCTTCTTTATGAGCGGCATCTATGACCATTTTAACCAGGCGTAAAATCGCTGGGTTATATGGTTGATATAAATAAGATACTCTCTCATTCATTCGGTCAGCGGCCATCGTATACTGAATCAAGTCGTTAGTGCCTATGCTGAAGAAATCGACTTCCTTAGCAAATATATCAGCCATCACTGCAGTTGAAGGGATTTCAACCATAATTCCGACTTCAATTTTTTCGGCAACTTGAATGCCATTATCAAGCAATTCCTGCCTAACTTCAGCCAAGACGGCTTTAGCCTCGCGGAATTCAGCTAGTGTGGCGATCATCGGGAACATGATTTTCAAATCCCCATAAATGCTTGCGCGAAGCAGGGCACGGAGCTGAGTCCGGAAAATCTCCTGCTCATTTAAGCAAAGGCGAATCGCACGGTATCCAAGAAAAGGATTCATTTCCTTAGGAAGCTCTAAATAAGGCAACTCCTTGTCTCCGCCAATATCAAGCGTTCTGACGACTACAGGCTTACCTGACATGCCTTCCAGCACCGCTTTGTATGCCTCGAACTGCTCTTCTTCACTTGGAAAGTCATTTCTGCCCATATAAAGAAATTCCGTACGATATAACCCGATGCCTTCTCCGCCATTTTGATGAACGCCATCCAGATCTTTTGGAGTACCAATATTTGCAGCCAATTCCACATGATGGCCATCATTTGTAACAGTTTGTTCATGAACCAGTTTAGCCCACTCAGCCTTTTGCATGGCATAGGCTTCCTGCTCCTCTTCGTAGCGTTTCACGAGTTCAGGAGTAGGATTTATGTGCACTTCACCTTTTAGCCCGTCAATAATGACCAAGTCACCATTTTCAATGGACGAGGTCACTGATTTTGCTCCAACGACTGCTGGAATTTCCAATGAACGTGCCATTATGGCTGAATGGGATGTCCGTCCACCGATATCGGTCGTAAATCCTTTGACGTATGCCGGATTCAACTGTGCTGTATCGGATGGAGTCAAATCCTCCGCAATGATGATCACTTCTTCAGCAATCATGCTTGGATTTGGAATATGAACACCTAAAAGATGCGACAGCACCCGTTTCGTCACGTCACGGATATCCGCTGCCCGTTCCTTCATGTATTCATTATCCATTTGTTCAAACATCGTAATGAACATGCTTGCGGTTTCATTTAAGGAAAACTCAGCGTTGACGCTTTCTGATTGAATTTTATCCTGAACGGGAGTTATAAGTTCCGGATCAGCCAAAACAAGAAGGTGTGCGTCAAAGATAGCGGCTTTATCGGCCCCTAAATCCTTTTCGGCTTTATCCCTGATAATCTCCAATTCATTTGTTGACTTTTGAATAGCTTCCTTAAAACGGGATATTTCCGCCCCGACATCTTCTATGCTTCTTTTTTCAATCGATAAATCTGGCTCTGTCAGTCGATAGGCTTTAGCGATGGCTATTCCGTTTGAAGCTGCTATTCCACTAATCAAAGTGGACATTATTCTGCTAATCCTTCTCTGTTCAACGTTTCAGCAAGTGTATTTAGTGCATCATTTTCATCGCTTCCTTCAGCAGAAATCGTAATTTCCGCACCTTGGCCAATACCCAGTGACATTACACCCATAATGGACTTAAGGTTCACTTTTTTCTCTTTATAAGAAAGGTTTATTTCTGAATCAAATTTTCCTGCAGCTTGTACAAGCAATGTAGCCGGACGAGCGTGAATTCCTGTTTCTGCAGTTACTGTAAATGTTTTTTCTACCATATAAATCAATCTCCTTTAAGATAAATTAACAAAAATAGGTTATGTAAGGGGGGTCTCCATCCACTCAGAAAAGAAATGAAAAAAGAAATACCCTTTTCCTTATCAGGATAGCATTATCATTCCCAACAAACAAACCAAAACTATTGGTACCTACAAAATAGTACAAAAATATAGATGGAACTGCAACTATTACTTTTCAGATTCTTCAATGATTAAATGGATAACTGTGCATTTTTGGTAAAAAATGCCCTGAAACTCAGCATAATGAAAAGTACCACCGTTAATGAAACACTTCCGAGAATCCCGATTATTATCGCAATCTGGTATTCAATAGCGATGAGCGGGCTAATCCCCGACAGGATTTGCCCTGTCATCATTCCTGGAAGGAAGATAATCCCCATCCCGAGCATATTGTTCAAAGTCGGGAGCACTGCGGAGTCGAATGCAGCATCCACATATTTCTTCACAGCTCTCGCTGGAGTCGCTCCAAGCATCAACATCGCTTCCACCTTTTCACGATTACTGCTAATCCCATCATGAAGGTTTTTAAGCGCCAATGTCACTCCAGTCATGGCATTCCCAACGATCATCCCTGCAATTGGAATGAAATACCTCGGCTCATACCACGGCGTGAAATGGATGACAACCACATTAAAATAAAACAAGGCCGCCATGGGTCCTGACAACATACTTAGGATAACCATCCTTTTGATTTTCTTATTAATTGTATAAGGCACTTGCTTAAAAATATTATGGATGGAAAACAGGGCCATCGCACATAAAAATCCTAAAGAAAGTAAAGGGTGGGGATTTTCAAAGATATATGTCAGAACATATCCGGCGAGAATGAGCTGCACCGTCATCCGTACCGTAGCGAGCATGATTTGCTTTTCCCGTGAAATCCCCCGCCATTTCACGATTATGAGCAGAATTACTACAAAGACGTAGGCTGCACAGAGACGCCAGAACTCAATATCTATTATCCCATTCGCTTCCATTAATAGTCACCCTCCTTTGCCTTTTTCAGAACGATCCTCTTTTCAGCACATATTTCCGCAAGTTGTTTTGAATGGGTTATCATGATGACTGTTCCTTTTTCCCGCTTCACTTCTTCTAAAAAACGGCTCATGACCGTCAGCTCGGCTTCTTCATCAAGAGCTGAAGTCGGCTCATCCAGTAAATACACCTCAGGTTTCAATAAAAGTAACCTCGCCAGTGCCAGCCTCTGTTTCTCCCCGCCCGAAAGATTCTCCGCCCCTTCGTCTAAAGGCTTCTGCAACTGGACGGTTTCAAGTGCTTTAACCAATTCGGCTTTATCCTTTTTTTTCCGTTCTGTCAATTCCAGGCCAATCTGAAGGTTTTCTTCAATCGTACCCGGTAAAGTGAACGGTGACTGAGAAAGCATTGTGACTTTACGCCGGAGCTCTATCGGGTTGAATTCATCCAGCAACTGATCCTGATAATAGATCGAACCGCTATCCGGGTCATCCATCCTGTTCAATAATCGGAGCAGTGAGGTTTTCCCTGCACCGCTTTCCCCGGTCAAGCAAGTAACCATACAAGCAGATATTCTCAAATCATCAATTTTCAAAATCCCTTTATACCTAATATTTTCAAGCCTAAATATCATTTTACACGCCTGCCTCCCTTGCTCCACCATATCATTATAAGAAACTATCACGATATGAGGTAGCGATGCATGAAAAAATTTCAATGATTTTCATTTTCTTTCCCTTTTTTATCGGTTAGTATTATTCCTGCCGAATATATCCATGACGGACGTGGAAAACACCTAAATAAATGGAGGGACTTATCATGAACGGAAATTCCTTAATACAATCTTATCTGAATGTTTTTCTCCTGACTGCACTTTGCCTGATCACGTTGTCTGGCTGCCAAGTTGCATCAGATAACCTAATTAATCAATCCAAACAGGAAGAGTCAATTTCCAACGAAGACATCCGATCCAGTGCGGGTTCTTCAAATGAAGAAAAAGGCAAGACATTCACAGCCGAGATCATTAAAGTTGTAGACGGAGATACAGTAAAAATCAAAATGGCTAATGGAAATGAAGAAACGGTCAGGCTCCTTTTGGTAGATACTCCAGAAACCGTCCACCCATCCAAGCCAGTTCAGCCCTTTGGACCTGAAGCAAGTAAATTCACCAAGGAACTAATGCCAGCGGGTTCTGAAGTGGAAGTAGAAACCGGCATAGGTGAAAGAGATAAGTATGGCAGGCTGCTGGCCTATTTTTATGTTGACGGTAAAATGGTGAATAAACTCCTGCTTGAAAAAGGACTGGCCAGGGTAGCCTATGTTTATGCACCGAACACGAAATATCTAGATGAATTGGAAAGTATTCAGAAACAAGCCCAAAAAGACGAAATCGGTATTTGGTCAATTGAAAACTATGCAACCTCAAAGGGGTTTGATGATTCGAAGTCCATGGAAGCTTCAGTGGAAATGCCAACTGCATCATGCAGTAACCCGCAAATTAAAGGGAATATAAACTCTAAAGGCAACAAAATATATCACATTCCTTCGGGCCAATATTACGAAATAACCAAACCGGAAGAAATGTTTTGTACCGAACAAGACGCACAGGATGCTGGATTCCGAAAATCGCAAAGTTAACAAATACAATGTTTACATAGTATGCCCGCTTCGGAAATCGCAATTAAGAACGTATATGGGAACTTAAAAGAGATCCGTTTGTATTTAAAAAGCTCCGGCTTGATCACAGAAAAACCATTGAAGATAAGCTGGTCTCAAACTTGGTTTGTGATGAGTCCAGTTGATTGGAACGGATGGTACGAGACTCCTGCGGGAAAAGCGCGTCCAAGGGAGACCCCACAGGCGAAAAAGCGCCGAGGAGGCTCCCGGACCGCCCGCCGAAAGCGAGTGCCTGGAGTGGAAATCAACGTTCCTTTTACAAACCCTCAAATAATCGTTTAAATGATTACAGAAATCCCTTTTGTCGACAAACTGAATACCTCCCCATGATATATGGATTTACATTAAATGAAGAAGTATTGAATGGTTTTGGCACATCCAATCTAAGGATGTGTTTTTCATTTGGCCCTCCCTCTTTTAAGTTCAATTGAATCTTCCTTTTCCTTTTAATAAGTTCGTCGTTAATCCCGTTAAAACCCACTTTTTATTCCTTCCATTTACCCGTTATGCCAATTGGCTTTAGCCGAACGATTTATTTATGTTAGAAGCACCCGGGAATACAGGAAAGTGCACTTTCTAAAGGTTGCTTGCTTAATGGAAGATTTCTCAGCACTAACGTCTGAATTCACGCCGATGATCCATCATATCATCCGCTCACTTTCCATCTATAAAAATAAGGAAGAATATTTTCAAATAGGATTGATTGCTTTATGGGAGTCATATGGGAAATTCGATGAGGAATACGGTCAGTTCTCCAACTATGCCTTTACGGTAATCAAAGGCAAAATTCTGAACGAATTAAAGCACCACCATAAATATGAAGCCCACACCGAACCATTTGATTCCTTCATACTAGACATTAAAGATCCACTTTCAATACACGATGAGGCCTTTGCCATCGATAATATCTTAACCTACACGGATGGATTGACACTGAATCAGCAACGCTGGCTTTTACAGACGTACTTGGAGAATAAAACGGTGACTGAAATTGCTGAGGTATATCAAGTTACTACCGCAGCCGTCAAATCATGGAGAAGGTCCGCTTTAAATAAATTAAGGAAACAATTGATTTTTCGATAATGAATAAGGGTGGCTCAATCATGAGCCACCCCCCAAAAATATACATTAACTTCTCGCTTCTTCTAAATACGTATAAATTATCACACCGTTATGTTGAGCATTCCCCCGAAAATGTTTAAAGTCTTCCCTTTTAACAAGAACCTCACGAAAAGGTAAAAATTCTTCTTTTGTTATCCTGAATTCATCCATTTCCCGATTTGCCAGTTTATCGAGTACATCTTTTGCTTCTTCTGGATTCATAAGATTATCCTCCTTAATTATCAAATGTTCTATCATTTCTACAGGAGAAATTCCGTTTTTATTTTAACATAAGCTTGCCACTTAATATAATTCCAGAACTTTTTGATGTCCACTGCTACATATTTCTTTACGAATGCTTTAAAATAGTGCAAACTGTATAGTAAAATATCATACTGTAAAATGATTGGCATTTATTGTACATAGAATTACATACTGGTACGTATAACTGCGTTCGCAACATTTACCAAATTAAGCCATATCATTACAGCTGCTCCATTACAAGAAATCGTACCTTCCTTTAAAAGTTTAGCTTACTGTACCGACATAAGAGATAACTTTTTCTCTTACTAGCACTTCCCACGTCAAAATCTAAACCGCAAGATGTTCGAATAATCCAATTACTCCATAGTTACTTTTTGATCATTGGAAACAAAATGGGAAAGGATGATTACCATGAAGAAAGCGGAAGTTGGAAATATCATTGAATTTAGAGAAGGCTTAAAAGGAATCGTCGAGAAAGTGAACGAGAACTCAGTAATCGTGGACGTCACGTATATGGAAAATTATCGTGATTTGGAACTTGAACAGAAAACCGTCGTCAACCATAAAAATTATAAAATCATAGGATAATTCAATGTACTCAAACGGGATGGTTACTAGATGACCATCCCGTTTTTCACTTTATCGCAAACTTGCGAATTGATTCTCCCGCTTTTTGTAACCATTTCCACTTCATTCCGTCTAATTCATTAAAGGGCAACACACCTGTATGTGATGCAGGTATATCCAAATTCAGATTGGAATTTCAATCAGAAAGATGAGGGAAAACATGACTAGTTGGACACGTTATATTGGCTGTGTTACATTCGCCGCTTTTCTTCTGACTGGCTGCGGTACGACCACAGACGAAAATGCAGATAAGCCACAGGAAGACTCAGTAAAAGAGGGGAACGAAGGCAATACTTCTCAAGGAGATAATCACAAAGACCGAAATGATAACAAAGTAAGACTGATGGAGCAAAACCTGCAGTATACAATTAACGGGGAAGCAAAAGAAAAAACAGCTTTCCTAAAAAAAAGTGATAATCAACCGTTCAGCCTTTATGTTTTGCAACAATTCAGGTTAAGTGCCGAAGAACCAGGAAAGGATATTGTGTTCCTGACTGAAGATGACTCCATTTATATGAGAATCGAATTGTTGAAGGCGGATGTCAATTGGGATGAGGTGGAAAAAAATGTTCAAGCCCAGCTGAAGAGCATTTCGGAAACAATTAACGATCCTTCACTTGATGTCGAGGGCGGAACAGGCTTTGAAGTGAAAAAAAGCGATGATGTGATCACTTCCATATTGCTCAAGGATGAAAAATCACCCTTCCGCTTAACTATATTCACGAAAAAAGATAGAGATTACCGGGATGCTTTTCTAGAGATGGCTAAGACGCTGATGAAAAGGTGAACATTCATTATACCCGGATACGGAGGGCAAAGGGCAGTCCCTCCGTTCTTCACTCCTTCCCCGCCTTGCTTTTCCAGACCAATATTAAAAAAAGGAGGCTTATGTATCCAAAAACCGGATAAATATATCCTAGTAACCTTCCATATCCGAATTCACTGATGATCAAAGCTATTAAAAAAATCACCGCTATGATCAACATGCTTGGCAATTTAATATAATTGCTGATTTGCCTCTGTAAACCATATATGTTTCCGATGACCGAAGTGAATATCTCCCCGTAAATCACCAAAATGAACATCCAATATAACTGACTGGCTGCCGTTCTCATAATAACCGCTGAAGGAATTTCATATCTATTCACGTCAGGAAGTGTCATCAGCGAAAAATGCCCCGTCAATAAAATGATCGTCAGGAATATCCCACCAAGAATTGCACCATGTTTAATGACCTTCTCATCTCGAACTTCATACGCAACCGGAACCAGCACAGCCTGTGCCAAAGCAAGGTTAAAGGCTGTATAGGCAAATGGTGACAAAATCATTTTCACGGTGATCACTTCATCTGGAACTTTTGTAAGTGTCTTAAGGAAATCCCCATTATCCAAAGTCGAGAAAAAAAGGATCAAACTAAAGCAGATCATGATTGGTACAACAAAAGAGTTCACAGTGAAAACACCGCGCATGCCCATCATCAGGACCAAGGATGCCAGTATGATCGTAGACCAGCTTCCTATACTTTTGGGCACGCCAAGTTGTTCTTCAAAAACGGCTCCTGAACCCGAAATCATGACAGCCGTCACCCCTAGCAGCATGATAAGGAAAAAGAAGTTGATGATTCCCGCTACTTTCCTCCCAAAAAGAAATTGATTGAACTCCTCATAAGAAGATGCTCTTATCCTTGTGGAAATGAGCATGATTTTCGTCCCAGTGAAAATGAAAATATAACCTGCTATTAAAATCCCGATAAAGCCATAAAAGCCATAACGGGTAAAAAACTCGACAATCTCTTTTCCAGTTGCAAATCCTGCACCGACGACTGTGCCTACATAAACTGCTGCAATCTGAAAACTCCCTGACCACCTTGACAGCATGCTCTCCCCTCCTCCCTACATTTATATGTAAGGAAGAGAGATTTAAGACAAGCCGAGCAATATTCCTTTCGTCGGCTGTTTTTTCCTGTGCTAACATTCTCTCATTTGTGAAGTCAGAAACTCCCTATGCACTTCTCTGTGGAGCTAAATCAGCACTTTTCATGCCAACATTCCTAGCGTATGAAAGGTTTAAAAAAACGCTTGGAATAATCTCCAAGCGTTCGTTTCATACAGCCTAATATGTCATAATGCCTTATCATCTACAGTGGAGAGCCATTCGTCTATCACCTTTACAACGGACTGTACTGTACCGTCATCAAATGGGGATTTCAGATTCGCAGATTCAACGAGACCAAGGAAGGACTTGCTGCCTCCAAGTTGGCACAGATTCAAATAATCCTTCCAAGCCGTTTCATCTTTTTCATTCGACCTTTTCCAGAATTGGAAAGCACAAATCTGGGCCAATGTATAGTCGATATAATAGAAAGGTGATTGATAAATGTGGCTTTGCCGCTGCCAATACCCGCCATTCTCCAAGAATTCATTTCCTTCATAATCGCGATGTGGCAAATATTCCATCTCGATTCTACGCCAAGCCTGCTTTCTTTCAGCGGGGGAGGCATCGGGATTTTCATAGACAAAATGCTGAAATTCATCAACAGCTACCCCATACGGGAGGAATATGAGGGCCCCGCTTAAATGGGAAAACTTATACTTTTCCGTATCTTCCTTGAAAAACAGCTCCATCCATGGCCAAGTTAAAAATTCCATGCTCATCGAATGGATTTCACACGCTTCATATGTAGGCCAATAATACTCAGGAATGTCAAGTTCACGGCTGCGATACACTTGGAATGCATGACCTGCCTCATGCGTCAAAACATCTATATCCCCGGAAGTGCCGTTGAAATTAGAAAAAATGAATGGAGCTTTATAGTCTTCTATAAAAGTACAATAGCCACCGCTTTCTTTTCCTTTCTTCGCCACAAGGTCCATTAGGTTATTATCAATCATATAGTTAAAAAACTGATTAGTTTCAGGCGAAAGCTCCTGGTACATCTTTTTCCCATTTTCGATGATCCACTCAGCATCGCCTTTTGGAATGGCATTACCCGTTCTGAAATGAAAATTCTCATCATAATAGTTCAGTTTCTCCAATCCAAGACGTTTGCGCTGACGTCCCTTCAGCCGGGTGACAAGCGGTACAACTTCCTCTTTCACCTGCTTGCGGAATGCAGCAACCATTTCAGCATCATAATCAGTCCGGGTCATTCGATAATACCCAAGTTCCACGAAATTCCCATAACCCAGCGCTGTCGAAATCCCATGCCTCACCTTGACAAGATCATCGAATATACGATCCAATTCCTCCTGTTTTTCTTCAAAGAAACCGTAATAAGCTTCACTTGCATTTTTCCTTAACTCACGGTCCGGGGACTCCATAAAAGGCTGAAGTTGCGCAAGTGTTAATTCTTTTCCATCAAAGTGAATTTTTGCAGAGGCAATCAATTGTGAATATTCACTTGATAACTTATTTTCTTTTTGCAGCTGTGGTATGATTTCGGGCGAAAAAGTTTTGAGTTGGGCCTCTGCAAGGTCGAATAGTTGAGTTCCCCATTTACTCTCAAGCTCTTTACGATATTTCGAGCGAACGAGTTCATTGTAAAATTTTGTGGTTAACTCTTCCATTTCAGGGGAGAAGTCATCTAAATAATCATTCTCAGCTTTATAAAAATCATCATTGGTATCAATGGAATGCCGTATATAGACCAAATTAATCATCGTACCTACATAATTTCGGATCTCATTTATTTCTTCCATGGCTTTTATTTGCGCATCAGCATTAGCAGCGTCAATAAACTTTTCCAAAGCTTTCATGAATCGGGTTTTAATTTCATCCATTTCAGGACGTTTATATTCATACTCATTAAATTTCATATGTACGCTCCTTTTCATGATATAAAAACATTTTTTCAACCTGAGTAACATTTTGCGGTTATCGTAATATAATTTAATTCGCCACAGCATTATTAAAAACCTTTATGCCCTCAAAACAAATTCAGATTTTATCAGACATAAAAAACCAGCACCTGTAGAGTCAAATCCGGGTGCTGGTTCTTTAACTAATTTTGAGCGGAATACCCAATCTTTTTAAGCAATTCGATAACGGTGGCCTTTTCATCGTGCGTAAGTACACTCATGATATCATCGATTCTTTTTTCATGCTCAGGAAATACTCCTTCAATAAAGGCCTTTCCTTTATCCGTTATTTTTGCAAAGGTTACACGGCGATCCTCTTTACATGCTATTCGCTGTAGATATTCCTTCTGTTCAAGTTTATCCACAACATAGGTAATGCTGCCGCTAGCTAGCAGGATTTTTCCGCCTATTTGCTGAAGGGGCTGATCCCCTTTATGGTAAAGTAATTCCAGTACTGCAAACTCAGTTGGATTCAAACCCTCTTCAGCTATATGTTTATTTACCACATCATTAATTGATCGATGGGCTCTAGACATCACAATGAACAGTTTCAAAGACTGTTGGATGTTATTATTCTCCATAACTTCACAACCTTAAAAATTTTTAATTAAAATATCTTGAATTAAAAGTTATTATATGGCATAAAGACTTTTTTGTCAATCTACCCTGTTAGTATGCACTATTGTTTAATCATTCATTTTGATATACTTGAAAAAAAAGCTAAAGTAGTGACATTCATGAAAACAAGGCATAAATTCACCACATATCTACTTATTGTTATTTTACCATTAATTATTCTCTCAATCATTTATTGGATGCATTTAGAACGTTCCATTCAAAAAGAAAGGCAGGAACAAGCTGAATGGGCGGGAACGGTTTATCAAGAATACATAGATCAAGTTATCAGAGAAACGAAGGAAAACCTTGAGCTGCTTAGCCTTAGCAGTTCCGTGCTTTATATGGATAACAAAAAAACCGAACTTCTTATGAAATGGATCAAAGATACAGATTCCAAGTATGCCGGAATCTATTGGCTAAATCGCGACGGTGTCTCCATTTCAGGGACGAATAAGGATTTCAATCATTACTATTTAATTGAACAGAATGATATAGAACTTGCAGTAAAAACCCAAAAAGCCGTTGTTGTAGGAACAAAGGAACTATACAATCCTGATTACAATTATTTTTCCATTTTTGCTCCCATTCTGGATCATGATAAAAAAGTGCAAGGGTTTTTATTGGCACATATCAGGCTGGATCATATGGAAAATATATTAAA
Organism: Peribacillus simplex; assembly: GCF_900156045.1. Taxonomy (GTDB): domain Bacteria; phylum Bacillota; class Bacilli; order Bacillales; family DSM-1321; genus Peribacillus; species Peribacillus simplex_D. The sequence goes on from NZ_FTMX01000002.1 coordinate 309,435, forward strand.
GATTCTCAGCCCTGGTCATACCTTTATATTGGAAACAAAGAACAAAACCCGAATTTTGGATATAAATGCCGACGGATTCACTGGACGTTCTAAATGGGTGGATGTTCCTTTGACCGAAGTAGATTGGAAATTGTCCGTCAAAGTGCCAGACAAGATTAACACAAATAGCATGAATACATTTTTGATGCTTGTCTTTTTCACCTTCTTTTTTACTCACATGATTTATACCATCGTGGAGGAGCTGATCGTTCGCAGGAATACCAGAAACCAAAGGTTACTAAACGAAAGGAAAAAAATAGATTTTGTCGGTACATTGGCTGCCAGTACTGCACATGAAATAAAAAACCCACTTACCGGCATAAAGGGGCTAGTGCAGTTATTGGTTGAAAAACACCCGGAAGAACAAGATCAGTTCTATTACTCTGTCATCATGAAGGAAATTGAACGGATCAATAGTATCGTCAGCGAATTTTTGATTTTAGGGAAGCCGATGGCCCAAGCTTTATCCTTATATGATATTCGCAGTATCATTGCAGAATTGAGACCAATAATAGAATCAGAAGCACGTCACTTCAATATTGAAGTGGAATGGAATATCATAAAGGAGCCGATCCTGGTTCATTGTACAAATGACCAACTCAAACAAGTCATACTCAACATTGCCAAAAACGGTTTCGAGGCCATGGAAGTTGGGAAAAAGTTAAGGATTCGAATTCACCATGAAAATGAATGGGCTAAAATCATGATCATCGACACTGGGCAAGGACTGAATGAAAAGGAAATAGGTAAAGTGTTCGATCCCTTCTATACATCAAAAAAGGAAGGAACGGGATTAGGGCTATTTGTGTGTAAACGAATAATTGAATCTTTTAACGGCACCATCGAGTTTTCAAGTAAACCTCTGAACGGTACAACCGTAACAATCAGCTTACCGCTGATAAAAGACCACCATTAGCAATACTTTGAGAGTTTCATTTTTTTTTATGAAGACCAGTAACGATTCCGATTTATTTAAAGGTGTCATGCATACGGTGCATGCTTCTTGAATCTATTTATGGAATAGGTAAAAAACTTAATCAGGAAGAAGGAAGTATACAGATGGGAAGTATCGCTGCCATTAAAACAAAACCGCAAAAACAAGATATGACTCTGAAAATCATGATCATCATTGGCATATGCCATTTAATGAATGATTCTCTTCAGGCCGTCGTACCGGCCATGTTCCCAATCCTCGAAAAATCAATGTCGCTAACATATACACAGCTGGGAATGATTGCATTCTGCCTGAATATCGTCTCATCGCTCCTGCAACCGGCAGTAGGATTCTATACGGATAAAAAGCCAATTCCTTATGCTTTGCCCATTGGGTTGACCAGTACTTTAATCGGGGTCATCATTCTGGCAATTGCCCCAAACTATACCATTATCCTTGGTGCAGTCCTCTTGATGGGCTTAGGGTCGGCCATATTCCATCCGGAAGGCTCCAGGGTAGCCTATATGGCAGGCGGACCAAAGAGAGGCCTGGCACAATCAATTTATCAGGTCGGCGGGAATAGCGGGCAGGCACTTGCCCCACTCATCACAGCCATCGTACTTGTTCCTTTTGGTCAAAAAGGCGCACTCTGGTTTGCCCTGGTGGCCTTAATGGCCGTTATCCTATTGCTGTATATTGCCAAGTGGTATTCCCAAAAATTAGTTCACTTCCAGCCTAAAAAGCTTGCTGCAAAAATAATCAATAAAGAGCGGTCCCATAAAGTGGCCAAGGCCCTGGTATTGATATTATTCATAATCTTTGCCCGTTCCTGGTATGTATCGTGCATGACGAACTTTTACAGTTTTTATTTGATCGAGCAGTATTCGTTCACGATAAAATCCGCACAATTTTTCCTATTTGCCTTTTTGGCCGCCGGTGCTGTAGGTACATTTTTCGGAGGTCCGCTTGCTGATAGATTCGGGCGTAAAAATGTCATTTTCTTTTCTTTCGCTGCCAGCATGCCAATAACCGCACTTTTACCATTCGTACCCCCTACAGCCGCTTTTGTTTTATTATTGATGGCGGGATTCATTATAATGAGCAGTTTTTCCGTCACTGTAATATACGCACAGGAATTGGTCCCGGGAAAAGTCGGAACGATGGCAGGCTTGACAGTGGGGTTAGCCTTTGGAATGGGTGCCATTGGATCCGTTTCATTGGGAGCCATTGCAGATATAATTGGAATCGAATCCATGATTAAGCTAGTGGGATTCCTGCCATTACTGGGGATCATCAGCATATTGCTGCCGACTGATCTGACATTGAAAAAATGGTATACAGAAGAATGACTGCAAAATGGTTTTTTTCCTGGAACATTTTCTTTATGCCTAAATACAATAAATTATTGTTCCACCCAAAAATTCACTAATGAGTAACGATAAGTTCCATACAAAAAGGAGAAATTTATGAGTGGAGTTTTATTAGGCAGCATCCTATCTGCTATGTCTACAGGGTTTGGTGCGTTACCAATCTTGTTCATTCAAGGTTCAATCACACATCGATTCAGAGACACGCTTCTGGCATTTACAGCTGGAATTATGATGGCTGCTTCGTTATTGAGCCTGATCCCGGAGTCTCTGGCCACCGGAGGGTATATGCAGCTAGTCATTGGGGTTTTTCTCGGGGTAATGACATTAACGATCATGGAAAAAAACATTCCTCATATTGATCTCAGCCATACGAAAAGTGGCATTCAGTTCGATGAAAAGGCTTTGCTCATCATCACTGCCATTACACTCCATAATATTCCTGAGGGTCTTTCTGTTGGGGTCAGTTACGCCTCTGATTCAGCTGATACTGGTAACTTGATCGCTTTTGCCATCGGCTTGCAAAATGCTCCGGAAGGCTTACTAGTCGCCTTGTTTTTAATTAATCAAAAAATCGGTAAACTCACAGCGTTCCTGATAGCGACCCTAACCGGTACCATCGAAATAATTACAGGCTTACTGGGTTATTATTTAACTTCTTACATTGGGTTCCTGGTTCCATACGGCCTAGCTTTCGCCGCCGGGGCCATGCTTTTCATCGTTTATAAGGAATTGATTCCTGAAAGCCATGGGGATGGTAATGAACGCACATCTACCTATTCCTTCATTGTCGGCCTTTTGTTCATGGTCATATTATTGGAAGTTTTGTAATTGCCGAACTTCCATGGCTGGCTCCATCGAGTGAGTCAGCTCTTACTTTTTATTTATCAGTGTAATCCATTCAGAAGAATCAAGACTTCTAAACCAATCCCGATGCATGAAGGACACCTTCTGGTGGCCTCCCCTCGATATATACCCCAAATCCCTAGGAAAATCAAAAGATATATTGTCCTGTTTATATAAGTCTTTCTTTAATTGTTTTCATGAAATGTTTTAATGGTTCATTTCACCAAAAGTCACACAAAGGCGCTTTTCTCCTTGCCTGCTAATTCAAAAAGTCATGCATTCAGGTTCCCTCTAAAAGGTAATGTCATCATTAAACGGCTGCTGCACAATAACAACCATCTCTTCCCGCTTATTTCTCACTTCCACTGATGAATGATGTTGAAGGATCAAATACTCATTTATAAGTTTGTCAAGCTGCTCACTTTGGCGAAGGGTATACTCATGACCTAGTCCATACATTTTGGCCAGCTCCATCATTTCCCAACGCTTCATTCGAATCTCAGAACAAATCTCCATTGCACACCTAGAATTCATAACTACATTCACTACTCCTGCCTTTTTAAAGTTACATTATAATAAAGAAGTATTACAAAATATGCCTTATATGTAAATAGATTCGCAAAAAAAGACAAAACTTCTTAAATTGCGATAATGCTTTACCCACCAGCAGACAGGATATGACGGAAATCTCTAAGCATAAAAACACTTATATCGATTAGGAAGATTTCAAATGAATCCAGCTCCGAAAATCGATTCGAAAGTTCCCCAGTTTGGATGCCATCATTATTTCCGCTTACACCCTTTGGTAACTTTTTTCATGATTACAACCCTCAATTGTGATTCCAAGATAATGAATGATGGAACAAAAAAGGAATCCAATAAAGGATTCCCCATTAACTAATGAAAATTTCATATAATTTCCGTTAACTTAAAAAGGCTTAGAACATTCCCTTCTACACTACTCGAATGGCAAATAAATATGAAAGCTCGTCCCTTTTCCCACTTCGCTTTCCACTTCTATATAGCCATTGTGCTCTTCAATGATTTTATAGCTGACCATGAGCCCAAGCCCGGTTCCCCTATCCTTCGTCGTATAAAAAGGTTCACCCAATTTTTTTAGCATTTCCGTTGAAATCCCCATGCCTTTGTCGGTAATTGAAATGCAAACGTATTTCTCTGAAAATCGGCTAGTTCTAATGTGAACAGATCCGCCATCCGGCATGACTTCCAATGCATTCTTGATGATGTTAATGAACACTTGCTTTAACTGGTTCGCTTCGCATAAAACCTTAAATTCATCTTCTTCAAATTCTTTCTCGAATTGAATATTTTCCAACAGTGCCTGAGCGGCCATTAATTCCAGTGTCTCTCTCAATATGGTATGAACATCCTGCTTGAAAATTTTCAGCGCCTGCGGCTTTGCCAATACCAAAAATTCCGTGATAATGGTTTCGATTCGCTTAATTTCGGATGTAATCACATGAAAATATGTGGAAAACTCCCCTTTCACACCATCCTCAAGCAACTGGATAAAACCTTTTAAGGCTGTCATTGGATTCCTGATTTCGTGAGCAATTCCTGCCGCCAGTTCACCAACGACATTCAAAGTATCCGATTTTCGGATTTGTTCCTGCATTTCGAGATTTTTACTCACATCACGGAAAATGCTTAAATTCAGGTTCGAATATAAATTTTTCCTCGTCAAAAATTCAATATGCTTAACCCTTCCATCTTCGAATGTTATCGGAATGATGGAAGAGTAGACCTCATGCTTATACACATTTTCAATGTGAGCGTTTAAGACAGGAGCATTTTCAGGAATTTTTTCGATGAATCCCTTTACAGATAAAGAAAGCAGTTTGCGCTTCGAAATCTCCAATATTTTCTGACCCGCTTCATTAATGTCGGTGAACCCTTCATGATTCCATAAAATCAAGCCGTCTAATGTTCCCTCAAAAATCTTCCTGAACTTCTTTTCACTATCCCTTAATTCCTTCTCAATCAGCCAGCGCTCACTGACATTTCGAAAGATCGTTACGTTATATCCGTCTCCTTCATGTTTTTTGGCAGTCAATTCAAGCAATTTAATTTGGTTATTAGGCATTTTATAAATCAGCTCACCCCGCACCTGGGTGTCTCTTTCAAACGTTTCCATCATCTGATCAAAATGGTGGTTATTGCTGTATACGTATTTCCAGATATGACTGCCTATCAAATCCTCTCTGCTGGATTCGAATATTTTACATGCTGAATGATTGACCCGAAAAATGATCCCGTCATCATTCCAGAATATGATCGCGTCCATGGACTGGTCGAATAATTCCGCAAAAATCCGTTCGCTAGTCTCTAACTTTTTTTCTATTATATTTGATTCTGTTATTTTTCGAAGCACCGACATATATAATTCATTTCCTACCGTTGAACTCATCGAGAAAGTGAAATGATGCAGTTCTTCCCCAACCTTTATCTCTACCTCTCCTTTGAAGTTCGACTCATCAAAGGCTCTTTGTATGCTCTCATCCCAATACTCCCTATAATCTGGGGATATGAGGTCCCTCATATTCTTACCGACAATCTCTTTTTTCGGGATGCCCAAGACATAAATAAAGGCATGGTTCACTTCCATTATTATTCCTGAACTGTCGAATAGAACGATGCTTTCTATTGCTGTATCGAAAATGTCCAAAAACATCTGCCTTGACATCCCTGTTTCCCTTGACGAAGAAACATCCAATGTCACATCCACCAAACGGTAGAACTGCTGTCCTTCTGAAAGTGAGCCTATACGTATAAACTCTATTTGCTTAAGGGCTCCGGTATGTAGCTGGATAATTTGCCTTTCACTTTCATTCGAGGTTTTTAGGGAACTTGACACTTCATGGTTATTTAAAGGGATGACATCGAGAAAATCAGTTATCTTCATTGACTCCAGCTGCTCTTTCCCGGTTTCAAGCAGGGCACAAGCAGCATCATTGGCATAAGTGAGACGCAGTTCCTCATCAACCCTAATATAAGGCTCTGACATCGAATTGAAAATGTTCAAAAACCCTTCGATCTGTTTATTCAATTTTAAAATTTCCTGTTTATATTCCGTTTCATTCCCATAACCGATTTTCATATTAACCCCCCTCATCAAAACCCATACTTACCAACTTTATTCGACATCCATCTTGATTTTCCTCGGTATTTTTCGAAAATCGGCGCAATCAAATAATTCCAAAATTATCCTGTATATCAAATTATAGTATATTGAATACGATAAAACTTAGCGTTAAGCTTAATTTAAGGTTTTTATAATAAATTTAATAAATATTGATTTAGTACAAGGTATTTAGGGTATAAGAAATAACAATGCTTTCTAGCTACCTTAAAAATTTATTAAATGGAGGCAACGATGAAACAACGTGATTTTTTCTTCGATAACGCCAAGTTCATTCTCATGGCTTTTGTCGTCTTTGGACATTTGCTGAATACGTATATACATGACAGTGAAACGATAAATGCTTTATATAAAACCATTTATTCCTTTCACATGCCTGCCTTTATCCTTGTTTCAGGGTTCTTTGCGAAAGGTTTTTATCAAAAAGGGTATTTAGGTAAAATTACTAAAAAACTGATTTTGCCCTATATCATTTTCCAATTGATATATACCGTTTACTACTATTTCTTATATGAACGTTCTGCCATCACTATAGACCTGCTTGACCCCCAATGGTCGCTATGGTTCCTGATCAGTTTATTCTGTTGGAACATCATGCTCCTTGGTTTCTCAAAGCTAAAGCCATCAGTAGGCATAGGTTTATCTTTTTTAATCGCATTATTGATTGGATATATTGATATTATCTCCAATTACCTTAGTCTCTCCAGGACATTCGTTTTTTTCCCGATGTTTTTGATCGGATACCATTTAAGCAAGGAACATTTAAAAAAACTATTCACTCCCAAAGTTCGTTTGGCTTCACTTAGTGTAATGTTAGTGATTTTTATCGGTTTTTATTTAAATGCCGATATCAATTATAAATGGCTGCTCGGTTCGAAACCATATGCCGAACTTGAAGATGCGACGATCGTGTCCATGTTTAAACGCCTGGGATTTTATGGATTGAGCATAATTTCAGTGTTCAGCTTCCTTTCGTTCATTCCACGCGGACAATACTTCTTTACGAACTGGGGGAAACAAACCCTTTATGTCTATCTGCTGCATGGTTTCTTCATTCGGTTTTTCCGTGAAAGCTCCATACAGGAATACTTCAGCAATACAGAGAGCTTTATCATGCTCGCTGGCCTCGCTTTCTTGATTACCGTGTTACTATCAAGTCAAATGATCGCTACGATGGCGCAGCCGATCATCGAATTGAAAGCGACCAAAACAAAACGACTCATGACTAAAACGAAAGAGTATATTAAACAAGCTTTTTAAATAAAACGGATGAAGCATTCTATGCTTTATCCGTTTTTTCAAAGTCCATTTCATTTCGACTTTCAAGCTGAAAGATTCCCCTTCAATACCATAACCCATTTTTCAAATGGAGCACGCTATGGTAAAATTACTCGTTAGTGCTTGTTGGCTTAAAAAGACATGTACACGAAAGGAGCCAGGCGTTTCTTTGACGCCCTTTAACATGAATATAATAATCAGTACTCTTAACGCAAAATATATCCATACATCGCTATCCATCCGATATTTAAAAGCTTATGCCCAGCCCGATTATGATGTACAGCTGGCAGAATATACGATAAAAGATCCAATTATGAACATAGTTGGTGACCTTCATTCCAAAAAACCTGATGTCATAGGGTTCAGCTGCTATATTTGGAACATCGAGGAAACGATGAAAGTCGTAGCCATGCTGAAGAAGATCAATCCAGAATTGGTTATCATTCTCGGCGGACCTGAAGTCACCTATGATGTTGGGGAATGGCTTGAGCAGATTCCCGGGGCTGATTTCATCGTAATTGGCGAAGGTGAAGTCACCTTCAAGGCCCTTTTATCTGAAATTGAAGGTTCGAATGACTATAAGAAGGTCGGCGGCATTGCTTATCGACAGGATGGAAAAAAAATCATCCAGCCTCAGAACGGCAAGGTTGATTTGAAATCCCTTCCTTCTCCATATCGTTTGGAGGAAGACCGCGGCGACCTATCTAAACGTGTCACCTATATCGAAACTAGCCGAGGGTGCCCGTTCAGCTGCCAATTTTGCCTTTCTTCGATTGAAGTGGGTGTCAGGTATTTTGATCGTGAAAAGATTAAAGAAGATATCAGATACCTTATGGCTAATGGTGCCAAGACCATTAAGTTCGTTGACCGAACCTTCAACATTAGCCGAAGCTATGCAATGGAGATGTTTCAATTCTTAATCGATGAACATCTTCCCGGTGTGGTTTTCCAGTTCGAGATCACGGCTGACATCATGCGTCCGGAGGTTATCCAGTTCTTGAACGATAATGCCCCTTCAGGCCTGTTCCGCTTTGAAATAGGGGTACAATCGACGAATGATCATACGAATGATTTAGTCATGAGAAGGCAGAACTTCGAAAAATTGACCAGGACCGTAACCATGGTAAAAGAAGGGCAGAAAATTGATCAACATTTAGACCTTATTGCCGGTTTACCAGAAGAAGATTATCATTCTTTCAGAAAAACTTTCAATGATGTTTTCGAGCTCAGACCCGAAGAGATGCAACTTGGTTTCTTAAAGATGCTTCGTGGAACTGGCTTACGGATACGTGCCGCTGAACACCAATATATATACAGCGAACATGCTCCCTATGAAATCCTGGGAAATAATGTTTTATCCTTTGATGACATTGTCCGCATTAAACAGGTTGAAGATGTCCTTGAAAAATACTGGAATGACCATAGAATGGATCATACCACGGAATATCTTGTCAAAACGGTGTTTCAATCACCATTCGACTTCTTTCAAGATTTCGGTACCTATTGGGATGAACAAGGATGGTCACGAATCGGACATCAGCTTGAAGACTTGTTCAGACGTTTACAGCAGTTTTTGGCTTCCCGGGAATCTGCTGAACTGAAAAACATTATCGGACTCATGAAGTTGGATTATTTCATGAATCAAAAATATAAACCACGTAAACCTTGGTGGGAAGCTTCATTAGATAAAAATGGTCGGAAAGAGATATATGAAGAGATTCTGAATAAGCCTGAACAGCTTGGTTCCTCTTTCACAGCTTTGTCACTTAATGAAAAAGAAATACACAAACACACATTGCTCGAGGCACTTCCCTTTGATTTGGAAACATATTTAGCTGAGGGAATAATCGTCGAGAAACCATCGTTCATGCTTGCCTATTTTGATCCGAGTGGTAAGGGCTCAACAATATTCCCTCTCAAAAAATCTGGAAGCATCATTTTTTAAGAATAAGGACGGACCCAAGAATTGGGTCCGTCCTTATTTACTTATCACTATCTCGTTTTTTATTTTCTTTTGCCAAAATTTCATAAATTTTAGTTGCGTTCATATCGCCGCTGAATTCGATTCCAAATTCAGTTCGTACATGCTTTTCCAACTTTTCCTGGCTGTTCTGTTTTTCTTTATCCATTAACTTCTGCCTTTTCTGCCTTGCTTTGAATTACGGTTGGCACCTTTCATTGCGTTTTCCTCCAATGCGAACTCATTGGAAAATTCATTTTCAGCTTGGTTTCTTTTTGGCGTTTTACTTGCTTTGACAGCTCCATCCACATTGGCTTTCCGTTTCATTTTCATCCACCCTTTTCATATAGTTTACATTTTAGAATGGGGTAAAAATGCGTGAAATTATTCAGGGATAATATAGGGACAGACGAGAAAAATAACCGTAAAACGGAAAGGGAGACACTACATGAAAAAGAAATTGGATTCACCAATTGTCGACGATACACAGCCTCACCAAATTAACGCACCAAGCTTTAAAGGAACCGGCATAAAACCACAAGCTCCATTCGTCAATGATTATGGAGTCGTCATCGGCGACAGTAAATATTCTTCTGAAAACTCACCACTCGAAAATTGGAGTGAAGATACAGACCCGGAAATCATGGCTGGGGACGAATGGATACACCCCACCAATGATATAGGCTGGAATTCAACTGAAAACCGTGAACTGTTAGAGTCCAAAAAAGCGCCGCAGCCACCTTTCATGCATCCCGATAAAGATGTTAGCACTGATGCGGATTGAGTCTCTCTAGAAGGTCAAAAATCCCATTATCATAAAAGGGGTGCATCACACCCCTTCTTCTCATTTAACCTGCAAAATCAACTTCCCTTTCGTTTGACGGGCGTTCATTACCTCATGGACGGCTGCGGCCTTTTCAATTGGATAGATGCCGCCGATGGTTAGCTTAAGTTCCCCGGACGCGACGTATGCAAAAAGTTCTTGAATGCTAGGCAACAGTAAATCTGGGTGCTTCATGATCTGTGGCAGGAAAAAACCTACGATGGATTGATTGCGCCTCATTAATTGCTGCGGGTTCATCGTATAAGGCTTACGACTGGCATTACCAAACACAACAAGACGTCCAAATGGTGCCAAACATTTCAATGTTTTATTGAAAATATCCCCTCCAGCCATCTCCAACGCCACGTCGACTCCCTTGCCGGACGTGACCTCACGGACTTCCATTTCCCATCCTTCTTTCGTGTAATCGATGAGTTCATCTGCCCCCATCTCTTTAGCCAGTTCCAACTTTTCCACTGTACTGGCGGTTGCAATCACTTTTCCTGCCCCGAAGATTTTGGCTAGCTGGACTGCAATCGTTCCCACACCGCCTGCAGCAGCATGGACCAAAACCGTATCCCCCTGTTGCATGCGTCCCATTGTCTTTAAAATATGATAGGCGCTAAGACCTTGAAGTGGCAGGGCAACAGCTTCATGGAACTGAATGGCATCAGGAAGCGGAATGGCAGAGAATTCATCAGATAGGGCATATTCTGAATATCCACCTGATTCAATTAAACTCACGACCCTTGTACCAGGTTTGATTTTAGTCACCTTTCCGCCAACTTCCACCACAACGCCAGCCACTTCCGCACCTGGAATGAATGGAAGCGGCGTAGGTACCACATATTGCCCCTCCCTTCTGGCTGTATCTGCATAATTGACGCCGACACAATCGATTTCAATCAGAACTTCATGTCCAGTTGGCACGGGTCTTTCCATTTCAGTCAATTTCAGTACTTCCGGTCCGCCGTATTCTTCAAAATGAATGGCTCTCATCTTTATCCCTCCCTTATTAATTTCCTGTGAATTCCGGTTTTCTCTTCTCTTTGAATGCTGCAACTCCCTCCAGATGATCTTCTGTGGAAGCCATCAAGGTTTGCGTGATGCGCTCCTGTTCGAGTATTTCATCAAGTGTAGCCGTAAATGAATGGCTAACGAGCTTTTTCATCATTCCATAAGCTTTAGTCGGTCCATTTGCCAGCTTTTCCGCAAGTTTCAATGATTCTTCTTCCAGTTGATTGAGTGGATAAATATAATTAATGACACCTAACTGGTTTAAGCGCTCCGCAGAAATCGGTTCTGCAGAAAAGAAGAGCTGCTTTGCAAGGTGGGGCCCCACTAATTTAGGTAAGAAATAAGAACCCCCTCCATCAGAAATTAGGCCTACCTGTGAAAAACTCATGGCAAATTGACTATCATCGGAAGCTACGATCAAATCACAAGCGAGTGCCAAATTGAATCCTGCCCCTGCAGCAAATCCATGGACGGCTGCGATTATGGGAACCTCAGAAGCATCCAGAGCCAAAATGCATTCGTTCATTCTGCCGACATGATCATACAATTGACCTGCAGAGGCCTTCCCCATCGACTTTACGTCTCCTCCTGCAGTGAACGACCTTCCCGCCCCTTTGATGATGACGGCCCTTATATGTGGTGTATGTTTTACATCCTTGATCGCTTTCGTCAAGCTTGCGATCATATCCGGACTAAACGCATTTAAGCTTTCAGGACGATTCAAAGTCAGGATCATTACATTATCGATTACTTCTGTCAATAAGTGTTCTTTTAACATTTACCCATCCCCTTTTCTATTTGATCAACCAGCCGCCATCCACCAATAAATCCGTCCCAGTCATATAGGAAGCCTCCGGGGAAGCGGCAAAGGTAATGACATTACTTATTTCCTCCGCCTTCCCCACTCTTTCCAGTGCTGTGTTCCGTCGGATCGACTTTACGAATTTTTCATTCTGCAATTTATCCTCCGTTAATGGCGTTTCAATGAATCCCGGTGATACGGAATTGACCCGAATGCCGGCTGCGGCGAGTTCCAATGCCAATGATTTCGTTAAACTGATGACCCCTGCTTTAGCAGAGCTGTAATGCGGGATGAATGCCCCTGCCTGATGTCCTGACAGTGAAGCCACATTCACGATTGCCCGATTGGTGGCTTCATTTCCGCTGCCCGCTTTTTCTTCCATCACTTTCCCCAAGTACTTGGAAACAAGAAAGACACTTTTCAAATTGACTTGTTGAATCATGTCCCAATCAGCTGCAGATGTATCCAAAAGCTTCGAGGACTTTGACCCACCTGCGTTATTGATCAAAATGTGAAGGTCACGATATTGTTCCTTCACATACATGGCCAGCTTCTTTACCTCTTCCTCGATGGTAACATCTGCAGCGAAAATGTCAGCCATGGGAATCGTGTGCCTGGCATTGATTTCTGCAGCTGCTTCCTCCAGCTTCCCTTTCGTCCTCCCTACCAACAACACTTTTGCCCCTTCGTCCGACAGGCGCATCGCTGTAGCCTTCCCAATACCGGAACCTGCACCCGTCACCACCGCTATTGATTGTGAAAACCTCATGCCCTTCACTCCTTATCCAGGTTTTGAACTACGTTTCCTGCCTTTTCAATTCAGCTTCGATATTTCCATCCACCAACTCTGGGACAATATCAATCGAACCTTTTTGCGCCGCCAATTCCAAATCTGTGATCAAGCTGTGTTTGTCAAATAACTGTCCGACATATGATGATTTCAGGATATCAAAGGCATTTTCGCTATTCGTTCGATAAAACGCTTTTGCAGCCTTTGCGGCATCGTTGAGTATGAACGTACCTTGTGATCCAGCAATCAGGCAATCTATCAAATGACCTGCACCATAAAAGTCTTCCAGACTGAATTCACCTGAGTTTCCCGAACAAACGATGATGATCGTTTCCGTTTTATGATGTTTTTTTATTTTCTCAGCAACAGACGGATTATTTAATAAAGATGCGATATAAACCTTTTTGGCAGCTGCTGAATTCCTCAGCGCAACCGTTCCATTAGTCGTGGACAGTATTAAAGTTTTGCCAGGTACCAACTTACTCAATAGCGTCGGACTTGGATACATCAAACCCTCAACCGGCTTAGCTTTTAGTTCCCCTGCCACTACAAAATCCCCATGGTCCAATTCCTGGCTTTTCACCAAGGCATCCACTGGATCCATGACGGGTATCACCTGGCGCGCTCCCTCATTAAGTGCTGAAATAATCGTAGTGGTCGCTAATAACACATCAAGTACGACCGCAACTTTCTCCCCCTCTTTGAGCTTTTCCCCATCTATCTCTTCTTTTTTTAGTAGTAAATGAATGTTTTGTATATATTCCATATAATTAAACTTCCTTCGCAGCTACACATGCAGCATGAGTGAGTAAGCTTTTAACCGTTTTTCCGAGATTGGAAAAACGGGGATCATTAGTCTGGCCTTTTTTATATCGATAATAGATTTGCTGAAGAATGACGGCCAACTTAAAGTAACCAAATGTTAAATAAAAATCGACGTTGGAAACATCATTTCCGCTTCTTGCTGCATACATCTCGATGAATTCCCTTCGTGTCAGGAAACCGTTTAAAGTCGTGATGGACGCTTGACCCACACCGATTTTGATAAGTTCCGGATCACCGCTTTCCGTCCAGTAGCTTAAAGCCACTCCTAGATCGGCTAACGGATCACCAACGGTGGACATTTCCCAATCGAATAAACCAACCATCTCTGTAAGGTCCAGGTTAAACATGGCATTATTGATCTTATAATCATAATGGATAATGGAAGTCTGGCTATGTTTCGGGATATTCTGTTGAAAATAATCGATAAGCGGTCGAATTTCCTTGATTTCATCAGTTTTTGCTCTCTCATAGCGAGAAATCCATCCTTGCACTTGTCTTTCAATGAACCCTTCAGGTTTGGAAATTTCCACCAACCGGGTTTTCTCATAAGGAATCGAGTGAAGATCAGCAAGCCGATTGACCATGACATATGAAAGCTGTCGGCACTTTTCCACCGTTGGCTCGATATCCTTTGGAAATTCGGTATCTATTACAATTCCATGTTTCCTTTCCATTAGGAAAAAAGGAGCCCCCGCAATCGATTCGTCATCCGAGAACAGAATAGGCTCGGGAGCCGCTTGGAAATATGGGTGGATAGAGGAAAGGATATGATGTTCGCGCTTCATATCATGTGCCTTTGGAGCAACAGGACCAAGCGGGGGCCTTCTGAGAACAGCCTCCCATTCGCCCATTTTCAGCTGATAGGTCAAATTGGAATAGCCCGTTGAAAACTGTTGCAATTCTAACGGTTCATTTGGAAGGTCCAATATATTTTTTCTTAGGAAACCTTCTAATGCACCAACATTCAGTTCCTCGCCGGGCCGAACAGGAATCGTATCGTCAACCAATTTCTTCCACTCCTTTAGACTTTTGTCATTCTAATTTTGAACAAGATGTGAAATGAGCTTTTCTTTAATCATTTCAGGGATAGGCTCACTTTTTTGATTCAAAAAATTAAAACAGACTAAAACAGCACTACCCTTAGCAACCACTTCCCCAGTTTGTGAACAGAGAATATCATGGACCATTTCACAACTTTTCGTACCTATCTTTTTTATAGCTGAACGAATGGTCAAGAGTTGATTGAAATATCCCTGAGCAATAAAGTCGCATTTCGTGGAAGCTAACAAAAAGTTCCATGATTCAACATTCGTCGCTAGGCCCAAAGCTTCAAAAAATTTCATGCGTGCTTCTTCGAGGTAAATGAAATAGCTTGTGTTATTGATGTGGCCCAAAGCATCCGTTTCGGAAAAACGAACGTTGACTTCGAATTCATGCATAAAATCCCTCCTTGATTAACGATGTACAAAAGCAGGTTTACGTTTATCCAAGAAAGCGGAAACCCCTTCTTTAACATCCTCAGTTTGGAAGATTTCTTCAAAAAGATCCGTTTCAATCTCTAGACCTTGTTCAAGCGTGGCTTCACTTCCTTCATTAATTGCCTTCTTGATTCTCGAAAGTGCCTGAAGTGAGTGCCTTGTCATTCGTGAGGCTAAGATTTTCGCTTCCGTTAAGCCGCAGCCTTGCTCGACGACTTTATTGACAAGCCCGATCTTTTCCGCTTCTATGGCACCAAGCGGATCACCGGTGAATATAATCTCTTTTGCTTTTGCGTTTCCGACAAGTCTGGACAAACGCTGTGTACCGCCAGCTCCAGGAAATAAACCTAATTTCACTTCCGGCAGACCAATTTGAACCTGTGTTTCTGCCACTCGCAAATCACAGGCCAGAGCCAGTTCGCATCCGCCCCCCAAAGTCAGGCCGTTTAATACAGCTATCGTAGGTTTAGGAAACTGGTCAATTTTGGTTAGGACGGCATGACCTTCCTTTACGATTTCTTTCATTTTCGGGTTCCCCATCATTTCAGGGAATTCTTTTATATCAGCACCAGCCGCAAATGCGATATTGCCTGCACCGGTTATGAGTACCGCAACAGTATCAATATCTTTTGAAAGTTCATCGAATGTTTCTCCCAATTCCCTGAATACTTGTTTACTGATTACGTTTAATGGGGGATTATCGATCGTGATGACCGCAAGTTTATTTTCCTTAACCACTTTAAGTAATTTTGTCATCAATTCTTCACTCCTTGGTTTGGATAATCATACCAGCCTTTTCCTGTTTTCCTGCCTAATTGTCCTTTATTCACCTTTTCTTCTATACAAGCATTTGGCTTGTCTTCTGGATTTCCCGTTTCATTGTAACGCTGCTGCATGACAAAATACCCCACATCAATACCTGATAGATCCATCAGTTCAAAAGGACCAATGGGATGGCCGAGAGCTTTCCTGCAAATCAAATCGATTTCCTTATAGTCAACAATTCCTTCTTCATACAAATATAAGGCCTCACGCTGCAACGCTCCCAAAATTCGGTTGGCTACGAATCCCGATATCTCTTTCCTCAACAAAACTCCTGTCCTATTCATATTCTCTGTTACTTCCATCGCAAGCTTCGCTGTTTCCTCAGATGTTTGGTCACTCATCACAACCTCAACACAATCCATTACTAGAGGCGGGAAAAAGAAATGCATATTAATGAACTTATCCGGACGATTCGTCACACTCGCAATCAGGCTATTGACAATCGTTGAACTATTCGTTGCAAAGATGGTTTCTGCTGGGGCCAATTCCTCAAGTTTAGCGAAAACTTCCTGTTTCACATCAAGCTTTTCAATGACCGCTTCAATGATCAAATCAGCTCCACTGGCCGCTTTCTCAAGATCGGTAGTATATTGAAGACGGCTAAAAGCAGCCAACTTACGATCTTCAGACAATTTTCCTTTTTGAACCCATTTAGTCAAAATGACATCCAATTTTTCTTGGGCTGTATTCAACGCGTTTTCTTGAACATCCTGAAGAATCGTTTCGTAACCTCCAAGTGCAGCAAGCATCGCAATTTGATGCCCCATCTGCCCAGCCCCAATTACGGTTATTGATTGAATTTGCTTGTTGGTCATGCCTTCTATCTCCCTTCTACTAACTGGTTAGTATGTAACCTGGTCACGCTTCGATTCCCTGCAGAATCATCCCCATAAAAATGGCTGCAACTTCCTTTTCGGTTTTTTCACCTTCCGGGTCGAACCAATGATAGCTCCAATTGGCCACACCCAAAATAGCAAAAGAGATGATGGATGCATCGAGATTGGAACGTAGTTCTCCGCTCTCGATGCCGCTAATCAGCACTTGCTCGATTTTATTACGGAACTCATCACGCTTAGGAAGGATTTGTGCAAGTTTTTCGTCACTTAGATTTTTCATTTCACGGAAAAAGACCGTTGCGCTGGATTTTTTGGTTTTGATGCTTTTTAAAAGCATCAATACCATATCGAAAAGCTTATCCTTACAGCTTTTCCCAGGATCCAACATAATTATTTCCTGCTCACTAAGCAACTCGTCTATATAAGCTAGATGAATATCCATAAGCAACTGCTCTTTGCTCGTAAAGTAATAATAAAACGTTCCCTTCGTAACCCCGACCGATTCGACGATATCGGATATCGACGTTTCACTAAAGCCCTTCTTTTCAAATAAGCGTATGCTATGTTCTGTCATTTTTTCTTTCATGTTTGCATCCTCGCAATCTGTTAAAATTTCAGCTGAATTGATATCATACGCGTTCGTACTATCAAAGCCCTCTTATTTCCTGGAAAGTTCTTCTCTTAAAGCCCGCCTTAAAATCTTTCCGACATTTGTTTTCGGTAACTCATCACGAAATTCAACGAAATGCGGAACTTTATAAGCCGATAGGTTAGCTCGGCAGTAATCGATGATTTCCCGTTCATTTGCCGTTTTATTTTGTTTAAGTACGAGCACAGCTTTTACCGACTCCCCTCGGTAAGCATCTGGAACTCCGATGACAACCGCTTCCTGAACAGCAGGATGTTCATAGAGAACTTCCTCCACATCTCGCGGATATATATTATAGCCACTTGCGATGATCAAATCTTTTTTCCTGTCGACAATATAGAGATACCCGTCTTCATCAACTTTGGCGATATCACCCGTATAAAGCCAACCATTCCTAAGGGTCACCGCCGTTTCCTCCGGCATATTCCAGTAACCTTTCATCACTTGAGGTCCTTTGACGACCAATTCCCCCAATTCTCCATGGGACATTTCTTTTGTCCCGTCCCCCAGGTCCATCACTTTATATTCAGTAGAAGGGAAACCAATCCCGACGCTCCCAGGCTTCCTTTTTGCAAATGCCGGGTTACAATGCGTTGTTGGCGAAGCTTCCGTTAGACCGTAGCCTTCCAATATCTTCGCACCTGATTTTCGTTCGAACTCACGCAGCAGTTCCACGGGCATCGGTGCACTTCCGCTGTTACAGACCCGAATTGAGCCCATTCCATATTCTTCTGCCTTTGGATGATTCGTCAACGCTACATACATGGTCGGTACACCAGGAAAAGTGGTCGGCTGTTCACGTTTAATCGTTTCCAGCACTTCTTCTATTTCAAATCGTGGCAGCATGATGGAATCACCCGCGATATACACGGATAAATTCATTGCGGACGTCATTCCAAAAACATGAAAAAGCGGGATGACCGACAGCGTTCTTTCAGAGCCCATTTTTAATTCATGCTTGAAGAACTCATACGATTGAACGACATTGGCCAGGATATTGCTGTGAGTCAGCATCGCCCCTTTTGAACGGCCGGTCGTTCCTCCTGTATACTGAAGAACGGCTATATCATTTTCCGGATCGATTGATACGTGATTGATTTTGCCGTCCCCTGTCTTCATGAATTGGTCAAAAGAAGCATCAGGCTGGAAATCTGCATCCGAAGACTGAAGGCTTACGGCGATGATATTTTTCAGATTTGCATGTTGCTGCACACTTTTCACTTTCGGGTATAATCCATCCAATACAACGATCGTTTCAGCACCGGAGTCCTGTAAAATATGCTGCAGCTCCCTTTCAACCAGCATTGGGTTGATTTGGGTGATAATGGCTCCTGTTGCCAACGATCCATAATAAGCGATAACGTATTGCGGACAGTTAGGTAGCATGATGGCGACACGATCGCCTTTTTGAACACCTTTTTTTTGCAGGGCTGAAGCAAAGGCTTGCGACGCATGAAAAAGTTCCTGATAGGATATCTTTCGGTCATAGAAAGTAATAGCTGTATTGTTTGGGTAGGACTGACATGCATTTTGAAGGATTTCTTGCATCGGAAACTCAGGGACTTTTATTTCCTTTGAAATTGAATCAGGATAAACGGAAAGCCATTTTTTTTCATTTATCATTTCATACCCTCCAGCCATATTTACTTACCTTTCATTACTTTGCATGTGAACCCCCATCGACAATCAGGATATTTCCAGTCACAAAATCGGATGCCTTTGAAGCCAGGAAAACCGCTGCCCCTTTCAAATCATCATCACTCCCTAATCTTTTTAGCGGAGTCGAATCCAAGATAGGATTCTTTCCTTGCTCAAGAACCCCTTTCGTCATTTTTGTCGGAAAGAATCCGGGTGCGATTGCATTAACATTGATATTATGCTGACCCCATTTAACAGCTAAATCCTTCGTTAAAGTAATGACCGCCCCTTTACTCGCATTATATCCGACAGTATCGAGCACCCTCGGGTCGGTCCCCCCTAATCCGGCAACGGAAGCGATGTTTATGATTTTCCCATGTCCCTGCTCAATCATGACCCTGCCTGTTGTCTGGCTCATGATAAAGGTTCCGGTTACATTGACATTCATCACCTTCTGCCATGCTTCAAGGGGCATGTCGACGGCCGGTGCCCCCCAGGATGCCCCGCTATTGTTCACCAAAATGTCGATGGCACCGAATTCACGGTAAGTTTCGTTAACAACTTCCTGTACATCTGACGGATTGGTGATATCACACTTCAGGGAAAGCGCCTTGACTCCAAGCTTTTCGATTTGTGAAGCAACTTCGTCGCATGCCTCCTTCTTCCTTGAACAAAGAACGACATTTGCACCAGCTTCGGCAAAGCCGGTCGCAATTTGCGCTCCCAATCCTCTCCCTCCACCGGTTATGATCGCCGTCTTTCCAGTTAAATCGAATAAGTCGGTAACTTTCATATTTTCACCTCATGCTTTTGTTGGTATTTTCGAAGTTCTATCTTAGCAACTTGTGAGCGGTGAACTTCATCGGGACCATCAGCAAGCCTTAAAGTCCTTGCATTGGCCCAATGTGCAGCAAAAGGGAAATCATCGGAAATCCCAGCAGCTCCAAAGCCTTGGATGGCCCTGTCCAGCACATTCAATGCCATATTTGGTGCCACCACTTTAATCATGGCAATCTCCGCTTTCGCTTCCTTGTTCCCGACAGTATCCATCATATAAGCAGCTTTTAAGGTCAGAAGTCTTGCTTGTTCGATTTCAATGCGTGAATCAGCAACCCACTCCATGATCACACCTTGTCTCGCCAATGTTTTACCAAAAGCGACACGTTTTTGTATGCGCTTACATAATTCTTCAAGAGCTCTTTCAGCAGCGCCGATCAGCCTCATGCAATGATGTATCCTCCCGGGTCCGAGCCTTCCTTGGGCAATAGCAAATCCTTTGCCTTCACCCCATAGAATATTCGTTGCCGGGACCCTCACATTTTCAAAAGTGATTTCGGCATGGCCATGCGGGGCATGATCATAACCAAACACAGGGAGCATTCTCTCAATTTTGACACCCGGTGTATCCAGCGGTACAAGAATCATTGACTGTTGTTCATGCTTGGACGCCTCAGGATCTGTCTTACCCATGACGATGGCAATCTTGCATCGGGGATCGCCTGCTCCTGAAGACCACCATTTTCGGCCGTTTATGACATACTCATTACCCGTCTTTTCAATCCTGCATTCGATATTGGTCGCATCGGAAGACGCCACTTCCGGTTCTGTCATCGAGAAGCATGAGCGGATTTCCCCAGCAAGCAAGGGCTTCAGCCAGCGTTCTTTATGTTCATCTGAACCGTATCTCACCAACACTTCCATATTACCAGTATCCGGCGCATTACAGTTGAAGATTTCAGGCCCTATCGTCGATCTACCCATGATTTCACAAAGCGGGGCATACTCTAGATTTGTTAAACCTCCGCCATAACCGCTATCAGGTAAAAATAAATTCCATAATCCTTCTTCTTTTGCTTTTGCCGTCAATTCAGATATTATCGGGGGTATTTCACTCCAGCGGCTCTTCTGTGCTTCGAGCTGCTTTTTGTATATTGATTCATTTGGGTAAACATGCTTTTCCATGAATTCCGTTAACTTCTTTTCCAGATCTTTCACCTTTTGAGTATGTTCAAAGTTCAAATTGAATTCCTCCTTTTAAACTTACTAACCGGTTAGTATGTTATTACCTTTAAATTATATACATAATATTCAGATTTTTTCAACGATTAAATCATTATTTTCTAGTCATTCGCGGCCTTGCATCCGGACCTTTTCGTTCTCACTACATTCCCTTTGTTGGACGGTTGGAAATATACAAACGATTTTCGTACCTTTTTTCAGTTCACTTGTGATGAAAACTTTTCCGCCGTGCTTTTCGATGATTCTAAAACAAACGGAAAGACCCAATCCCGTTCCTGATGTTTTTGTAGTGAAAAATGGTTCTCCTACCTTTTGAAGGGAGTTTTCCGGGATACCTTCACCTTCATCCAAAATGCCCAAAAAAACTTCCCCATTTTTTTCATTTATGCTCACAAAAATATTTCCGCCATTCGGCATCGATTCTATGGAATTTTTTATCATGTTTATTAATACTTGCTTGATTTGGTTTTCATCAAAGTACATAAAAATAGGTTCTGAATCATAATTTTTATGAATTTGGATATTGTTCAGTACGGCGTTGGTCTCCAACAGCGTTACGACATGGTTGCAGCTTTCCTTTAAATCCTTCTCGAGAAAAACCGCCTCAGCAGGTTTCGATAGCAGCAAGAGTTCATTCAGCACCTGCTCGATTCGATTTATTTCTGAAAAAATAATATCATAGTATTCCTGCTTTTCAGAACCGCCATCTTTAATCAACTTCACGAATCCCATTATCGCTGTCATCGGATTCCTGACCTCATGTGCAATCCCTGCCGCAAGTTGGGCAGCCGTTGATAATTTGCTTGATGTTATTGCCAGGTGTTCGTTTAGGCTAACAAGCTTTTCCTCCGCATGTTTCCGTTCATTGATTTCCGATAATATGCCCACCGTCCCGATGAATTTCCCAGCGTCATCGTAAATTAGTTTAACGAATGCTTCAACCCAACTTGTTCCCTTTTTTGCATTTAGTTTAATGTCCGCACGAAAATATTTATCCCCTCGATGAAAGGAGTCCGCAAAGGTCTTCAATACCTCTTGATAAGAAGCGTTATCCATATGTTTTGAAAAGTGAAGCCCCAGGGATTCATTCACGGTTGCACCGCTCATCGATTTCCATGCCGGGTTTAAATACAACCATTTCCCTTTTTCATCCGTTTGGAAAACGACTTCATTGAAGCTATTGATCAATTCTTTAGAGTAATTGGAGATAATGCGATAACGCCCTTCGCTATCCTGCAACAAAGCAATCGTTTTTCGATTATGATCGAAGATGGCACCCAAACACCAGGCAATGGTTAAAATTACGATTACATATATTACTGCAAATGCGAAAAACCTTCGTTCTTCATGCCCCAGCCACCCTAAATAGGGTAATATCAATATGAAGAAAAGGGCAGGGACAATGATCCTTCCAGTATATTTCTTCACTTCTTCCACCTCCTTACCAAAATGATTTATACTTCATTTGATTGAATTCGAAGTAAGGGGTCAAATCAAGCAATTTTTGTATATAAAAGTGGTGGAATACTCACTTATAGGTAAATTTCAACATTTTGTTCATGATTCCTGCAAACAAAACAAAAAACCTTTCCTCGATGGAAAGGTTACTGTTCTGCTTAAATCATTTACCCAATGATGACGCGTTCTTTAGGATAATGGAAATTTTCCGTAACTTCTTTATGGCCTATGATATACAAGAGGGAAGTTATCCCGACACGGCCGATGAACATAATGATCATAATGACAATTTTACCGGTATTGCTGAGTTCAGGCGTAATTCCCATCGAAAGACCGACTGAACCGAAAGCTGAACATACTTCAAAAATGATTTGCATCAAAGTAAAATTCTCAGTAATCGATAAAATGAAAACAGCGATTATGCAAAGGAGCGATCCCATGATCATAACTGCCGTCGCCTTTCGAATATCATCGGGATGAATCTCCCGCTTGAACACTTTAATGGAACGCCTTCCCCTCATGAAATTCCATAAAAATAGAATCATGATGGCAAGAGTCGTTGTCCGTATCCCTCCCCCGACTGAACTTGGGGATGCTCCAATGAACATCAAAATGCTCAGCAATAAAAGGGTCGGTTCCGAGAAATCGCCCACATTCATCGTTGCAAGGCCACCACTTCTCGTATTCGATGACATAAATAAAGAATAAAAAAAAGATTCATGCCAGCTCTTACCTTTAAAAAACCCATTCATTTCCAGCAAGTAAATCAGGATCGTTCCCCCAATGATTAGGGAAAAGAAAGTGACTGATGTCAGCTTCGTGAACAAAGAAAAATGAAACTTATAAGTACGGGCTTTATTGGATAAAAACTCTTTCAACTCAATCAAGACAGGAAACCCGATAGCTCCAAGGGTAAGCAGGATGATCGTGATGAACTGTACAAAATAATCGTCTTTAAATGGAATCATTGAAATGCCGGTGATATCAAAACCTGCATTCGTGGTGGCACTTATGGCTAAAAACAAGCCATTTAAAAAGGCTTCTTGCCAGCTTGGAAAATAATTCAGAAAGTAAATGCCTAAAACTAGAGCGCCAATCATTTCAATTACGACAAATATCTGAATGATTTGAATCAATAATTTAACAAGCCCCGAAAGATTCGATTGGTTCTGATCGGTCATGATCAATTGTCTTTCCTTCAAACCGATTTTCTTACCTAAAATCAACCAGAAAAACGTTCCAAGTGTCATAATGCCAATACCGCCAAATTGGAGAACAAACATTAGAATGAAATAGCCTACCTCATTATACACTTCAGGTAAACTAACAACTGTTAGACCTGTCACACTAACTGCACTTACGGCTGTGAATAATGCATCCATGAATTTAAATTCCACGCCTGGCTTAAGAGCAACAGGCAGACTCAACAGTATGGTCGAGATACTTACGGCCAAAAAGTAATAACCGACGATAAGCTGAGCGGGTGTTAACTTTGATAATATTTTTTTGATAGCAAACATAAAGAGTTTCCTTTCTTACTCCTTTATGGTTATGCGAATCACATAACCATTAAAAATCTAGTTTACCCTTTTTTCATTCTTTTTTCCATTCTCTTTTAAAACTGACTTACTTACAACAAAAAGGCAGGTTTACCAATAACTTTGATGCCGCTCATATAAGTAAAACTCCGCATTCTACTTATACTATCATTACAGCGGCAAAAGCCGTTGAAAAAGTAAAGGGGAGATTCAAATGGCTAACAGCAGTAACAATCTTCTTGTTCCTGGAATCGAACAAGCATTAGAACAAATCAAATATGAAATTGCATCCGAATTCGGTGTACAATTAGGTTCCGATACTTCAGCACGTGCCAATGGTTCAGTTGGCGGAGAAATCACGAAACGTCTTGTACAACAAGCACAATCTCAACTTAAAGGTCAATAATCTTATTACAATTAAATATCCATGGCTAAGAGTCCAGCTGCATGCTGGACTCTTTTTAATCATTATGTCCATTTCCGTTTCCACTATTGCCTTTACCCCATTTCGACTTATCCCAATCTTTCTTATCTTGTTTATTTTGCTTATTCTCTTTAACTTGCTTCACTTGTTTAGCTTGCTTATTCTGTTTAGTTTGCTTATTCTGTCTAGCTTGTTCATTTTTTTTTTCGTGCTTTATAGAATCATCATTATTATTTTCTTTGGCTGATGAAACTTTTTTCACATTGAACTTTTTACCATTCTGTTCATTTTTCTGCTTGTTCTTTGATTGGTTGGTATGATAGCTATCCGATTTCCCTTTTGACTCGTTGTGTTTATCCTTATATCCATTTATCGCATTCCGTTTTCCAATTGTATCTTCCCGTTCAGTTTGTTCCTTAATTTTGGTAACTTCAATTCCCGGGCTTTTCCGTTCAGTCGGTTTTGCTTCATTGTCCGCCTTTTGTTTTATTTCAATTTCATCATTCTCTTTTTTCTTTTCCCCATCCGGATTATCCGTTCTCAGCGTTACGCCCTTCTCTTTCGGAATAATAACCTTTTCCTCGACTTTTTTATCTGGCGCTGGAGCAGGCTCCCTCTTATTGACTTTTACCTTTCCTTTATCTTCATTCAACTTCTTATCAAGATACCTACCCGTGGAAATGCCTTGTTTCCTTGCTTGCTTCCGATCGCTTTTTGTTGCCTGGATCACTTTCATTCTTGTATCAGAAACATTATCCTGCTCTGATATTTCTTTTATCTCTTCTTTTAAATTCTTATCCAGTTCTTTATTTTTTTCCAATAACGTTGTGGAAACGACTATTTGTTTATTTCCTTTCAAATAACCAAGTTGCTTCGTCGTTTCAACGATTCGGTTTGTAACAGTCCTTATATTCTTGCCTTTCCAGTCCTTCAGATGATCAATCACAAGCTTGCCGTCTTCATTTAAACCGGTAAGTTTGAGAACTTCTAAATCATCGTCAAGCTCCAATTCAATGCTTGGATTCACATCTATCGTCATATATGCCGACACGGGACCAGAGAAATAAGAAGGAAGAATCGAAAAGAGTATCAAGAAAGTAGAGGCAATGCTTAGCACGGCCGTTTTTTTGAAAGATGAATGAAAATTGGAAAAAGCTAAAGTGAACTTTTGTTCAGCAGGTGAAAAAGTGATTTCCTCACCCACTTCATATACACGTTCCTGCCTTTTGGTTTTCAGAAATTCACCCTCGGGGGTCAATAGGGTCACATATCGCTTATTAACTGAAAGAATAACTCCTTTTTTCATCCATCGATAGCCCCTTTTATATAATCATTCAAATACAAAAAATCTCCGTTTATTATGATTGCCACAGCAATGATGTATTTTCTGTTCCGTTCAATCGTTTTTCTGCTTACTTCCACTTTTCCCTCAAGCTGTTTTACGGGCAGCCGCTTTTTTGCAAACAGGGTTTCTTTCAGTTCGTCATCTTCCATTAACAATTTAGCGATCATGATAGCTCCCTTCCTTGCATCTGCATGTTTGGGAGAGTTTTCAACTAAATCCTCAAATGACAGACCAAAATCCTGTAGATGGCTTATATAAAGTTGAATTTCTTCTTTTCTTCTTTCCGATTCCTTTTGCTTCTCGTATTCATTGATGGAATTTTCATTATCGATATATATATGGCTTTGATCATTATCATCATTCAGTGATAAATCCAATAGTACTTCTTTTTGTTTGGACTGGCTTCTTAAATAATCTATAACCCTTCGTTTAACGAGAGTTTCGGCAAATGCCAATAAAGAACGGCCTTTTTCCGGGGAATATTTATCGATTGCCTCGTTAAAAGCAATCATACCAATACTGAATTCATCATCCGATTCGTATATGTAACGTTTGCAAACCGATGAGACGGTTTTCGCAATAAAAGGTTTGAATGACTCTATTGTATCATTACGAAGGCTAATATCGCCTTGTTGAATTTTCAATACGGTTTCTTCTAAAGAACGCTTTTTTTTGAATGCTGTAAACAACAATCCAAGCATTTGCTCACCTCGCTCCTGTTGAACATAAAATACGCATCAACATACTTATCTTAAGCGGAGGGAGTCTAAAAGACAGTACCAAAAGAACTATTTTTGCGATTTAAATGAAATCACATAATATATCAACATGATAAAATACTTAGTTTTTTCTCGTTTATTACAGTGCAATTACAGTAAAATAACTTTTTCCGGATTTTCGTCCAATTCAATGGGACAATTGTCATTTTTATAACCGGAATTTAATATTCACATCTTTTAACATATCATACGTAAACATCCCTGCGCTTTTGAGGGTCATCTCCATAAATACATTAAGAAGCAAAAAAAAGGCGCGACCAGCACGCCTTTTTTTTAAGCTTCCTGTATTTTTTTCTCTTCTTTTTCTTTTTTTTCTTTCTTGCTTGAAATGATCCATGCACCTGCTGCAATTCCAATCAAAACGGTCCAGAAAATCGATTTCCAAAGAGTTGATTCAGGGAAATGATGATCGATGACAGCCAATGAAGGGTGTGCGAGTGTGTGTACCGCCAATTTCACTCCAACCCATCCCACAATCAAAAATGCTGCCATTTCAAGTGAAGGACGCTGATGAAGCAACTTCACGAATCCATTTGCTGCAAATCGCATAATGACCAATCCAATCAAACCTCCGAGGAACATGACAGCGAATTGCCCTCCGTCAATACCGCCGACTTTCATCCAGCCTGTTGCAGGAAGTGTAACAGCCAGTGCGACGGCAGCCAACATGGAATCGATTGCGAAGGCTATATCAGCCGCTTCAACCTTTACCACGGTCATCCAGAAGCCAGATTGCTTTTTGGGTTTCGTGATTTCCTTCTCACTTTTACCCGCGTATTTTTTGTAAATGTTCTGAAAAGCAATGAAAAGTAAATAAATCGCACCGATTGCTTGAACTTGCCACACGTCGACAAGAAAGGAAATAAGGAATAAACTTGCAAAGCGGAAAACAAAAGCTCCCATCAGACCATAAAACAAGGCTTTTCGCTGTTGCTCTTTTGGCAAATGCTTAACCATGACAGCCATGACAACTGCATTATCCGCAGCAAGTATCCCTTCCAATCCAACCAAGATGAGAAGGACCCAGCCATATTCCAATAATATTGATGCTTCCATCCATTCAACCTCCAATAGTTAGTATTTCCTTCCTATTGGCATTGGCAAAATAAAAAGACCTCTGCCATATAGGCAAAGGTCTTGCTGAACATGAAATCATGTCAACAAAGCCGATGAATGTTTAACATCCACGTAATGACGACTTTGTTTTAGGGCGAACCCTAACGCTACTCCCCTTTGAAAAGGAAAATCAGTTATTAAGTATATTAATAGTATACGCGCGAGTTATGAAAATAACAATCTTTTTTATAAATGGATCTCATTTTCGATTTCCTTTGGATAATTTAATCAATCGCAAATATTCTTTGCCGAAACGAATCCAGTTCGGTTTGGCAGAAAAGTAGTTCTGAAACAACGATAAAAAACTCGTGTATTTCCCCTCATATGGATACCATTGTATTTCTGTATTGTTTTTACCATTATCGATCATGATCGCTTTTTCATGGCAGAAAATCTTCAATCCATGCTCGCCATGATAGCGGCCAACCCCACTTTGTTTGGCACCGCCAAAGGGTAAATGATGATTAGCAACCGTTATTAGCACATCATTGATCGTCACCGCACCGGTTACTAACCGTGAAGCAATCCTGCTTGCTTTTTCCCTATCCATGGTCCAAACGCTGGAATTGAGTCCATATTCACTTTCATTTGCCAGGGCGATCACTTCTTCCTCCGTATCGAAAGGTATAACAGGCAAAACGGGTCCGAACGTTTCTTCTTTCATGATTTTCATGGAATGATCGACATTGGACAGAATTGTCGGCGGAATGAAATGGGTCTGTCCCATTTTCCACTCTTTCGGAGGTGTTCCGGCCTCAAGTACGGCCCCCTTATCCAGTGCATCCTCCAGGTGTCCAGCCACAATATCAACTTGTGCCGGGAAAGTCATTGAACCGATATCATCGTTCGATTGCACTCCCTGCCTCATGGACTTCGTTTTTTCTTTAATAAGCATTAGGAACTCCTTATAAACAGGACGTTCCACATAAACCCTTTCAACACTCATGCACACCTGACCACTATTTGTGAAAGCCCCCCATAGAGCCCCATTCACAGCCCGCTCCAAGTTAGCATCACGCAGGACGATCATCGGATCCTTACCGCCAAGCTCCAGAGTCGTTGGGATCAGGTGTCTTGCTGCGACCTCACCAATCACTTTTCCAGTCCTTACAGATCCAGTAAAAAATATATAATCTGGTTTTTGCTCAGTTAATGCCGCACCCAATTCTTTCCCTCCATGGGCAAACTGTATAGTCCCCTCCGGGAAACCAGCTTCAATAAACAGATTTTCGATGCACACCCCAACTAAAGGAGTTACCTCAGATGGCTTGGCGATGACTGTATTTCCCGCTGCTAAAGCATTAAGAATCGGTACCATGGAAAGCTGCAGCGGATAATTCCATGGTGAAATGACGAGAATCGTTCCTCGGGGCATATAATGGATATAAGATTTTTTACCAATTAACATGAGTGGAGTGGTGACCTTCCGTCCGGAAAGAGCCTTCACTGCATGTTTCTCGATATGCTTGATTGCATCAATCGTTGGCATGATGTCAGCAACCAGCGCTTCAATTTTCACTTTTCCCGTATCTTTTGAAACGACTTCAGCTATTTCATCCATTTTTTCAACCATCAATAAACGAAGCCGTTTTAAATAGTGCAGCCGTTCCTTGATGGGAAGATTCGACCATGATTGGAACGCATGTCTTGATTTCTTATATATATGAGGAATCGACTTCAATGACGTTGGGACGATTTCCGCAATCTTCTCACCTGTTGCCGGAGAAAACACTTCCAACTTGTCATGTATTTCTTCCATAACTACTCCCCTTCCTTGAAATGCAGCAAAACTTCTCGGCTGAAGTGCTGTCAAAACGCCCTTTCCAAGTGACATTAAAGGAGCGACTCTATTCCACTTCTTAATATGCCAGGACGGATTGATAAGAGCGCTTGACCGCTTTTCTTGAACAGTTCATGAGAGAAACGTTCCATGAACTTTACTAAACGTATGAGGTTTTTCCTGAACCCTCTTATATAATGACAGAGACGCAGCAGCCTGTATAATATAATCGATTGAAATCAAGTTCACAACCGTTACCCTCTCTCCATAAAATTCCCGTCCGATTCCCTGCAACATAATTGGAGCTAAAATAAGTATACCTCTTAAGATGAGTCATTTTATTTAAAAATCCGATTACAGTATCCGCGACATCACATCACGTGTTACAACTCATTTGGTGAAACACATGAACTACAGCCCATTCATCGATAACCTTGAATAGTAATCTCTATAGCACCACGAAAATGGAATATATAGTAAAAAAATTCCGATTTTAAAAGGAGTATTCACGTTTGCTATCGAAGGTAATGTATAGGCATCCAAACTATAAGCAAAAAGGAAATCTGGGAGACTAGTTTATCGGTTTTAGTGTTTAATATTTGGTAATAGAGGATAAATTCATATTATCGAATAAAAATTATTATCTATATAACCGATTTTCCGTTACTATATAAGAAGGCGATTTTTTCGCGCATACATATTTGAGGTGAGCGCACAAGTGAAAAGAATAATTAAAGCATACGACTTCCCTATTTTCATCGCTGTCGTATTACTCTGTTTGTTTGGTTTAGTCATGATTTACAGTTCGAGCATGATTACTGCTGTTGCTCGATACGGCAAGCCCATGGATTTCTTCTTTGAGAAACAAAAAACGGCCTTTCTCATTTCATTCCTGGCAATGATCGTCACGATGATTCTTCCTTATAAGATGTACAAAAACAAAATGTTTCTGATGTCTATGATGTTTGGAATGGCCGGTATTCTTTTGCTGCTATTTATCTTCGGCCATACAGCAGGAAATGCCACAAGCTGGTTCAAGTTAGGGACAGCATCGATACAACCCGCCGAATTTTCCAAATTGGCGATGATCATTTATCTGGCAGCCATTTACGGAAAAAGGCAGGATCGTATCAATAGTATTGATAAAGCCGTCATTCCCCCGATTTTCTTTCTGGTATTCATCTGTTTTTTAATCGGAATACAGCCTGACTATGGAACGGCAGCAGTCATTTTCCTGATTTCAAGTACCATGATCATTTCATCCGGGATGTCTTTTAAGAGTATATTCAAACTCTCTTTGATTACTGCGATATTTGTTGCGATATTCGCATTAGGAGTACTCGTGACAGGTAATTTCTCATCCGTCCTCTCTGAAAATAAGGTGTCTCGTTTTACCGGGTTTGCAGACCCTTTCGGAAAGGCAGGAGAAAGCGGGTATCAACTCGTGAATTCCTTATTCGCGATAGGATCCGGCGGCCTTACTGGAGTGGGACTTGGTGACAGTGTACAAAAATACGGGTACCTGCCTGAATCACATACTGATTTCATCATGGCCGTCATTGCAGAAGAGCTCGGGATATTCGGAGTGGGATTCGTTCTATTGACACTAGGTTTTATCGTCCTGAGGGGATTTGTACTTTCAGCAAAATGCAACGATCCATTTGGAAGTCTTTTATTGATCGGCATCTCATCCATGATCGGCATTCAAGTAGGAATTAACGTCGGCGGAGTGACTGGTCTTATCCCAATTACAGGAATCACCCTTCCATTCATCAGTTATGGAGGATCTTCCTTACTGCTGCTCATGCTATCAATGGGCATATTCCAAAATGTCGTCATGCGAATGAATTTACTTGAACAGAAAGAAAAGGTCGTGTCCATCCCAAAAGATGAGATTGCGTCTTCAAAATAATCGATCAAATACCCCCCTGACATTTCTGTTCATGTCAGGGGGGTTCCCTATTGAAGTTCATATAAAAAACAGGCAGTCGAAACCGACCGCCTGTTTTTTCATTTATAATGGATACCGATTTTCGTAAAGCCAGAAATCAGACTGAGCAAAGGACAAAGTAAACAGAAGAATGCAAATGGGGCATATTCAAGGGTTGAAACACCCAATACCTGTGTCAGGAAAACACCGCAGACACCCCAAGGAACCAGAGGATTCACAACTGTTCCCGCATCTTCAAGTACCCTTGCAAGCGTTTTGGGCTGCAAGCCTAATTCTTCATATTTCTGCTGAAAGGCTTTCCCAGGCAGTATAACTGACAAATACTGTTCACCCACCAGGAAATTCACGCTGATTCCTGCAAATACAGTTGCGGAAATCACTTTCGCTACACTCGTCAATGAATCCTGGACCGCTTTTAAAATAGAAGGGATGACTCCCAATTCGAACAATAGTCCGCCCATGGCCAATGCCAACAACACCATCGAAACGGAGAACATCATACTTTCTATGCCGCCCCGCGATAGGATTGAGTCAAGTTGATCCATTCCACTCTTCAGTACAAAACCCCCATATAAGATATCCGCTAGTTTTGCAACGGTCAAATTTGGCGTTTGTATGAAAGCAATCACAGCCGCCGAAATGATTCCTGCTGACAATGTCGGAATCGCCGAAACCTTTTTCAAAGCCATGACTAGAACGATGACAAACGGAATCATACTCCATATGCTTATATTCGTTTCCATTTCCAGGGCTTTGGTCATGGCTTCGATTTCCTCAACACGAGCAACTTTGACATTCGGTGAAAGGAAGTAAAAGCTGATAAGCGATATTAAAAAACCTGGAATCGTAGTCCAAAGCATATTATTAATATGTTCAAATAATGGTGCTCCAACCGTTCCCGATGCAAGATTGGTAGAGTCGGATAATGGAGACATTTTATCCCCAAGAAATGCACCGGAAATGATTGCACCGGCTGTAATCGCCAACGATAAATCCATCGCCGCCGCCATACCAATTAAAGCAACGCCGATTGTGGCTGATGTTGTAAGTGAACTCCCGATACAAAGCCCAATTAGCGAACACACCAGAAATGTGATCGCATAGAAATATTCACCAGAAATCCAGTCAAACCCATAGTACATGATGGTAGGGATCGTCCCACTTGCCATCCAGATGGAAATCAGCATTCCAATGAAAAAGAATATATAAATGGCTCCCATACCAGTAACTGCACCTTTGACTATAGCCGCCTCCATAATTGAAAATGGCAGCTTTTTGATCTTTCCATAAACAAATAGAAATAGGATTGCCGCTATAATTGGAATATGGGGTGCAAGTCCATAATGTATGATACCAGTTGCAATAATTAAGAATAGAACGGCCAAAACCCCAATTGCTTCAGGTAAGGAAAGTTTTAGCTTTGCATCTTCAAGACGCATGATGTATTTCCCCGCTTTCATGTTGTATATTCTCTGAGGTAAGGATCGGACCTTTTCACTCCTCATAAATACTGAAACGCTTTTAAGCACTAAAGTACTAGATAAATATAAAGGAGTTTCAGGATATTGTCAAAGGAATAATAATCTATTTTAGTAGAATTTGATTCTTCATTCCTTTTTATCACAAAACAAAAACCCATACTTCGCTTCGTATAGGTTCAGCCTAATATACCCTAAGATATAAGTCCTCTTCTTTGCTTAGCCCCCAAATAAGGCCCTATCTTAATCCAAAACCGATGTCCCTGCAATTCTTTCAGTTATGTCGCAGTCCCACCTAAATGAACTGCAAACCGTTCCTGATCATCTTTTTAACTTACCAATTAATAAAAATTATTATTGTGTACAAACCACGTTTTGTAAGTAAAAAAATGATTCCTGTACACCAAAGACTTATATTTTAGATTTCATCAACTGCTGCATTCGAGTATGTAATTACACAAATCCTTTTATTATAATCTTATTTTGATTAATGGAGAATTTTTACAATCGATACTATTTGCGACGCATTTTCCTGGGCTTACACCCTTAATGAAATGCCATCCCCTTAAATAAAAATAGCCAACATCTCCTCTTTTCAAAAAAAGGTTAATGTTATACAATAAGTTTGTTAAGTGTTTCACAAACTTCCGGTGAAAAGTATCCATCCAAGAAGTATGGATACTTAGTATGCTACATTAACAACGATATATAGATAGGTAATGTAATTAAAGATAGAATGGTACTAATTACAAATGAAGATGCTGTTTCAGTTGATAACGAATCAAATCTAGTTGAAATCATTGCCGCTACAGCAGATCCCGGAAATGATACTAGCAAAATAGCTTTAATTGTATCTGCATGATCAAGGCCAATTAGATGAGCAACCAGAATCATATATAATGGAATAGCCACAACTTTTAAAATGGAAATACCAAAAGCAATTGGTCGTAAGCTAATCTTACGGATACCCACGGTTACACCAACAGCAAATAATGCAACCCCAGATGTCACTGACCCAATTTGATCGAGCGCATTTTTTATGATATCCGGTGCCTGGAACCCTGAAAGTGTTAATACAACAGCAAGTAAGGGAATACATGCAAGCGGTTCGCTAAGACCATGCAAAACGATACCCAGAATGTTTGTTTTTTCATCTTTTGATTTACCCAATCTGGATTGTCCGACCGTACCAACTATTGTTGCTAACGGATCCAGAAGGGCATTCACCACAATACCGGTAATCGCAATAGGTATAGCTATCTCTTGCGCCCCGAACAAACTGCCTAATACAGATATCCCCATAAAAGCAAAGGCTGGCTGTGTTGCGTTTAATGAAAACATAGATGCTGCAGTTAAATCGTATTTAAACACCAAACGAGCCACTATTAAAAGGATAATGTAAAAGCCAATAACACCTATGGTCATAGTTAAGAAAAATGACCATTGATTAATTAAGGTTTGTTTTGAGGTTGTTGTGATCCCAATGAATAAGTGTGCAGGTAAAGCAAATTTTGTAACTAACGTATTAAGCCCTTTGGATGATTCTGCATTAAAAACTTTAAAATAGCCACCCAAATAACCAATAATAATTGTAAAAAAGATTGGTATTAATGTTAAAAATATATTCCCAATATTCACTCGAGATGCACTTCTCTTTCCAAAAAATTGTCCTATTTAAAAGGTTCTACTTTGACTGACTTATACGGAGAGTCCCCTAAAACGGATCCCCTTTCTTTTGAGACAACAAAGTAATCTGGATTTATTTCCCATGAATAGTTTTGTACTCTGGCTTCCACATGGATTCTGCAATTGCTTTTTCAATATCTGTTATATCCGCTTTCGCAACTCCTTCTTCAATGGCTGTCTTTGCCACTTCAATGGCTACAGATTTAGAAACCTCTTGCAATTGTTTGATTGAAGGGAGTAAAGAAGCACCATGCTTACTGCTATCCGATAATCTTGAAACAGCAGATGAGGCTGCTGCAAGCATGCCCTTAGAGATTTTTGTTGCTTCTGCGACAATTGCACCAAGTCCAAGTCCTGGGAAAATATATGCATTATTAGATTGTCCGATTGTATAAATCACACCATTATAGTCAACATCATCAAACGGGCTTCCTGTCGCTATTAAGGCTTTACCTTGAGTCCACTTTATAAGGTCTTCAGGAACAGCTTCCGCTAAGGGAGTCGGATTTGACATCGGCATAATAATTGGATGTTCCACGTGCTTTGCCATTTCTTTTACAACTTCTTCTGAGAAAGCCCCTGTTTGACCAGAAGTGCCGATTAAGATGGTTGGTTTAACCTTTTTTATTACCTCCAATAATGGGATAATTCCGACTTCATTCCGAGCCCATTCCTCGACTTCTTCAGCTTTCCGGCAATACGGCTTTTGGAATTTCAAAACATCCGGAATGTCCTCTATCAACAATCCACGATAATCGACGGCCCAAAAGTTACCATATGCCTCTTCACTGGAAATGCCATCAAGGATCATGGCTTCAACCATTTGATCAGCATTACCGATTCCTGCTGCACCTGGACCAAAAACAACAACTCTTTGTTCCTTTAAAGGAACACCAGTTACTTGTAATGCAGACTTTACGGCGGCTAGTGTTACCGCACCTGTACCTTGTATATCATCATTAAAAGTGAGAATCTTTTCGCCATAATTATCGATTATATTTCGAGCATTTATATTTCCAAAGTCTTCCCAGTGAAGTAATGCCCTTGGGAAGAAGGCTTGAGAATTTTTAACAAATAAATCAATGAATTCGGTGTATTCATCACCGCGAACACGCCCAAACCTGTTACCAATATACAGTGGATCACTAATCAGACTTTCATTGTCAGTCCCAACATCCAGGACAATAGGAAGCACCCTGCTTGGATCAATTCCCGCAGCTGCAGTGTAGACTGCCAATTTGCCAATGGCTATGTTAATTCCACCAACTCCCTGATCTCCGATTCCAAGAATACTTTCAGAATCTGTAACAACTATTAAATCGATATCATCAGATGAAAGGTCCAGGTTTTTAAATGCATCTTCCATTCCCTCCATATTATCAATAGATAGGTATAGGCCTCCTGGACGGTGATATTCTTGGGAGTACTGTTGAATGGCCTCTCCTACAGTAGGTGTGTAAATGATCGGCAGTATTTCACTTAGATGGTCTTTAAGCAGGCGGTAAAACAGTACCACATTCCTATTAAATAAATCATATAACATTCCATTCTTCCGAATATTGCTAGGTTGAGTGGAGAATTGTTCATAAGCTCTTTTTACTTGTTCCTCAAGAGTAAGCACCTGGGATGGTAGCAATCCTACCAATCCTAGTTCATTTCTTTCTTCCTTAGTGAAAGCAACCCCTTTATTAATAAAAGGGTTTGAAAGGATACCTTTTCCTCTTAAAGTTGTTCCCAAGCCCTTTTTTGTCTTTTCATAAGCTGTCATAGACGTTCCCTCTTCCTAAAAATGTATATTTAAAAATGATCATTACCAGACAATAGAGTATATTCTTCCCTGGGGAAGTGTATTTACTAAAAGAAAACTGTAAAAAGGAAAATAAATATACTGCACGTAAAAACTTAAATATTTCCTCATTACTGCTTATCTGTTCAATCTTGTGAAAAATTTATAAATAACTCAATCGCCAGTCTATATCTTAGTAGTCATTTACGGGGGACACTAGCTTATTTAACTAATTTTAGTATTATGTAATTAAAAAAAGTAAGCAGCCATTGGCTACTTACAGATAACGTTGAATAATATGGCTCTTGTCATCATTAAATTTGTGTTGGGAGACTGGTCGGCCTACCGTTCCATAGATTACCTTAACATCAAGGACACCGATATCCTTCATGAATTTTAAATATTTCCTTACTGATACCCTGGATATACCCGCCACATTTACGACTTCCTCTGTTGAAAAGGGAGCATTTTTAAATACCAGTATCACATTCCATATAATCTTTAAGGTATCTTGAGACAATCCTTTCGGTAATTCCTCTGGTAAATGAATTTCTTCTTGATGCAATATTCGATAATCTAATTCTTCTTGATTTAGCATATTTTTATCTTGAATAAAATCTGATTTGTTCCGATATGCTGATAAGGCCGCGTTAAAACGTTCAAATTCAAACGGCTTAATTAAATAATCAACAGCACCTAGTCTTAATGCTTTCTGAATCCTCTCAATGTCCGACGCCGCAGAAATGACAATAACATCTATCTCTTTTTCACTTTCTCGAATTTGTGAGAGTAAATCGAGTCCATTTTTCCCAGGCATGAAAATGTCTAATAGAACTAACCCTATTCTTTGATTTTCCAATACATTCAGAGCTTGATCCACCGAGGAACAGACAGCAGCTAATTCGTAGCCATCGACTTGATTCAAATAGCGCTTATTGAACTCTGCAACCATCGGGTCATCTTCTACGATCATTACCTTAATCATCCTACATCATCCTTGCTTTGTATGGTATATAAACCACAAACGTTGTTTCTTGACCTTCTTTTGAACTAATATTGAGATCTCCACCTAGCTTATCCAGGCTTGCCTTAACCAAATATAAACCAATCCCCCTGTCCCCTCCTTTTGTTGTAAATCCTTTTAGAAGGATATGATGAAGATTGGCATCAGATATTCCCTGTCCAGTATC
Source organism: Peribacillus simplex (assembly GCF_900156045.1). Taxonomy (GTDB): domain Bacteria; phylum Bacillota; class Bacilli; order Bacillales; family DSM-1321; genus Peribacillus; species Peribacillus simplex_D. The sequence goes on from NZ_FTMX01000002.1 coordinate 347,252, forward strand.
ATGAACTTCAATGGTTAAAATATCATCTGCATAATCAAACTTTAATTCAATTCGTTTAACGGGACTTTTTTCCACTGCTTCTATAGCATTGTCAATCAAATTTCCTATTATCGTAATTAGCTCATGAGTAATAGATGCATTTTCTGGTTCTGGCAATTGAAAGTCAGAGGATAATGCCAGCTTAGCACCTGCTTCCCTTGCATAACTGAGTTTTCCAATTAAAAAACCGGCTAGTACTGGATCTTTAACGGTTTTGGTAATAAATCCAATCTCGTTTTCTCTGTGGTCAACAAGATCACTAATATATGCTGCAAGCTGATCATAATAATGCATATGCACCATACCAAGTATTACATGGAGTTTGTTCATGAATTCGTGCGACTGGGCCCTTAACGATTCAGCATATAAACGGACTCCAGTCAGCTGTTCCGCCAGCAGATGTATTTCTGTTTTATCACGAAATGTTGCCACGGCACCTACGATTTCATCCTTCACAAATACTGGTACCCTATTCACTAGTAAGACACTATCTTTTAAATCCTGCTCTTTATCTAATTCGACCTCGCCGGTCTCCAGGATTCTATCCAGGTTTGAGTCAGGCATGTAACTAGTTAGCTTTTTACCCGTTGGATTTTCATTAATACCCGCTTTTTTAAATATCTTTAAAGCTGCTTTGTTTACGAGAGTAATGGTTGAACTCTGATCTACCGCTATAATTCCCTCCCGAACTGATTGTAAAATGGCACTTCGCTCTTTTAAAACCTTCGCAATAGCAAAAGGTTCCAGCCCAAATAATATTTTCTTAATATACCTTGCCAAAAGTATTGCGCCCGCAATTCCGGTTAATATTCCAAAAACGGTTCCTACATAAATATTAAAACGGCTTTTTAAAACAGCATCATTAACTTTTTGAAGAGAAATACCGACCACCACGGCGCCAATTTGATTATCCTCTGAATCATAAACAGGGGTGAAAGAACGCAAAGACCTGCCTAAAGTTCCTTTGGAAATCGATATGTGCTCTCTACCTCGTAATACATCTTTCTCATCCCCTCCAACAAATTTTTTTCCTATTTTACTTGGATCGGGGTGAGTTTTCCGGATTCCATTATTATCGATTATTACTACAAATTCTACATCTGTCGATTTTTTTATCCTATTGGTAAATTGCTGAACTTCCTGATTGTTCTCACTTCCACTTAACGCTTCGATTACTAGCGGTGTTTGTGCTGCCATGCGTGCTACGTTTACTGCCTTTTCAGTCTGGCTCTTCTCTATTGTATCCGCAACCGTTTGGCTAATAAGAATATCTGTAATAAATAATGATAGGGCTACTACCCCACACACCAGTATCATAATAGTAAACTGTAGACTCCATTTCCCTTTTTTCACTGCTACACACCTCTTTGGTCTAAAAACTCTATTTACTTTAAGGAAGATACTTTTTATGTTAAGTATGTTCATTTTGCTTACATCACACAATCATTCGGTACTTTATCAAGTTCCAAAAATGTGGCCAAGTGATTTAAATCAATTGTGATATGATATAACCTAACCATTTGCCAATGGTATCCTTAAAAATACGGATTCATCTGCAATATTTTTCAATGATAAAACCGAAGTTATTTTTGCTATACTCCTCCTGCACCAGGGTTAAAGCCATAACTTTTCTATTAGTATTATGCAGTTCATTAAGAAGTTTCGCGGAATATCCTAGCAATTCTTACCATGCTAAGTTACTACGATTTTCTTATTTAACCTTTCCAATTAGTTACTATTTAATTTTCAAAAATACAGCTGTCTAACATCTTCTATCTCCCTGTTTCCGTTTATCTAAAGTCGACATGTTTAAAACAGGGGATAATGATTAAAATACCCGCATTCTCAACAGATTTCAAATCAACAATGTATTTAGACAGTACTCAAGGTTTAGACTTAGTCAGCAAATGTGTAAAATGGCCTAGACATAGAAAAGATCATTTAATTACTAGAGATATGTTAATGATTTTGAAAAAAGATTAGTAATTGCAGACATCAGTGCGGATGTAGAAGGGGCAATTGAAACCTATAAATCGAAAATGCATGCAAATCCTACTTAGTGTATTTATAACATCAGTCTTTATTGTTTACATTACTTTTATCTGGAATCTGTTTTTTGGGGATTCCACAAAAAAAAGCTTGCAGATTTAGACCCTAAAAGGGACCTTATTCTACAAGCTGAACAACCTCCTATCCGAAGTTTTCCAGTTAAACTATTGATTAAAATGATATATGGTACCTTCACCAACCATTTCCATTCAATATAGGCTCACCTGATACCAAGAACCTTTCCCAGAAAAATCGAATATCAGTTTTCACGCGATATATTAATTATGGATTATGAAGTTCCTCCATAAATTGCTCTATAGGTAATTAGGTAATTTCATATAATAACAGGTAAATATACACAACGGAAACATGTTTAAGGTACTATCAAAAAACCTTTCGATATTTAAACAATGCTCCCAGATCATGAAAAAAGCCCGTGTATATTACACGGGCTTCTCCATTACTTCAAATCCATTGGATTATATAATTCCACGTCAGGATTTTTATCTTGGAACCAACGAAGTGCAAACTCATTTTCAAATAAGAATGCATATTTATCAAACCGGTCTTTAACAAGGATGCTTCTTGAGCTATGAAGGTTTTCATCAAGCTTTTCATCTTCAGCCCAACGTGTAATCTTACTGCCCATGCGCTCCATCACGACTTCAACATTGTACTCGTTCCTCATTCGATGCTCGAATACTTCGAATTGAAGTTGACCAACCGCACCAAGCAGATATTCTTCCATCCGAACGGTTTTGAAGAGCTGAATTGCCCCTTCTTGTACAAGTTGGTTAATTCCTTTATGGAAATGTTTCTGTTTCATGACGTTTTTAGCTGTTACCCTCATGAATAGTTCCGGTGTAAACTGAGGCAGCCTTTCAAACTGGAACATGTCTTTGCTGGTTGTGATCGTATCTCCAATCTGGTAGTTACCGGTATCATATAAACCGATGATATCTCCGCTTACCGCTTCATTTACGGTGTTCCGATCATCAGCCATGAATTGGGTAGAAGAAGACAGGTTAATCGGTTTTCCTGTCCTGCTCAAGTTTACGCTCATTCCGCGCTCGAATTTACCGGAGCAGATACGAAGGAAAGCGATCCGGTCACGGTGTTTCGGGTTCATATTCGCTTGGATCTTGAAAATGAAGCCTGAAAAATCATTACTGACAGGGTCCATTTCACCAGACGTTGTCATCCGTGCTTGTGGAGCTGGTGCAAATTTCAAATAAGCATCCAAAAACGTCTGAACACCGAATGTCGTTAAAGCACTTCCGAAAAATACGGGACTAAGTTTTCCATTCGCAATGTTTTCTTCAGAGAATTGGTTACCCGCTTCCGTCAACAGCATGATTTCTTCCAAAGTTTGCTCATATAACTGGGAATCCTTAAGTTTATGATCCACTTCGAGTTCACCTTCGTCATTCAACGGAAGGAAACGCTCTTCCCCTTCAGTTTTGAACTGTTCAATCCGGTTATTGAACCTGTCGTAAATGCCCACGAAGTCTTTTCCCATTCCAATCGGCCAGTTCATTGGATATGTTTCTATGCCTAATACCTCTTCGAGTTCGGCAAGCAATTCAAGCGGCGTTTTACCTTGTCGGTCCATTTTATTGATAAAAGTGAAAATCGGGATGCCCCTCATCCGGCATACTTTGAATAATTTAACTGTCTGATCCTCGATACCCTTTGCCGAATCGATGATCATCACGGCGCTATCAACAGCCATCAGTGTACGATATGTGTCTTCACTGAAATCTTGGTGGCCTGGTGTATCGAGAATATTGACTCGGAAATCATCATAATCGAATTGCATGACTGAAGATGTAACGGAAATTCCCCGTTGCTTTTCAATCTCCATCCAGTCACTTGTTGCATACTTCCCTGTTTTTCTAGCTTTGACTGTTCCGGCATCACGGATCGCGCCGCCAAACAGCAATAATTTTTCTGTCAAAGTCGTTTTCCCGGCATCCGGGTGAGAGATGATTGCGAAGGTCCGTCGGGATTGAACCTCGTCTTTTAATGTAGTCATAAAATGTTCCTTTCATAATTGGAGTCATCAAAAAAAATTTATAGGAGGTTTACTGTATTTTTTACATTGGTATGGCAACCTTTCTTTGTATGCAAAAATCCTGATCCTACACAATATATGTAAGAAAAAATATATCATAAGGCATAAGCCTTGGCTACTCTGCATTCATGTCAATCAACCTTTCTATTTTAACACGATATGAAGGAAAGATGTAGAGGTGAATGAAACACCATTAGAGGATTTGTTCAGATGGCAAAACAAAAGACGCTAAATTAGCGCCCCTTATCTTAATCCATATGGTTATCGTTCATTTATTCATGATTTAACATTTACCGTGCAGTTTTAATCGCTTTTTGATTCCGCTTGTTCTTCCAGCGTTTTTTTACTTCCTTGAATATGATGGGAGCAGCAAAAATGAGGGCCCTTTTTAATAATTTCTTCATTTTCCATCAGTCCTTTCTTTCTTAACCTATACCCGATTATTTTCGTAAAAAACTTATTGACAAATAGTTTTCCTAATTTCATCCATAAAGGCTTTTGCTGTTGGTCATGGCACCCCAGTCTAATTTCAATCGAGGAAAATCCTGCGCGACAATACCGTTATGCTTCCATTATTAAACCTTCCTAAAATTATTTTCCCCAAAAGGGAATGTATAATTTGCTTTCATTTGTTTTATCCTTTATAAAGGTGGGTATATACTAAAAAACTGGAAATTAATCCAGAGGTTAGTGGATTAATTTTTCCTTTGGGCTTTCACATATTATCAATCATCTTCGTATGATAACATTAACTTGATTGAGGGTGCTGGCTAATGTGTGAAATTAATTTTTCCATCCAGGTAAAATCATCACCATTAATATTTTTTAACTTTTTAGGAGGATTCATCGAATGACAGTAACAGGTAAAGTGAAATGGTTCAATAGTGACAAAGGATTTGGATTCATTGAAGTACCAAACGAAGATGATGTTTTCGTTCATTTTTCCGCCATTCAAGGAGAAGGTTTCAAGAGCCTTGATGAAGGTCAAGAGGTTGAATTTGAGATCGAAGAAGGAAACCGTGGACCTCAAGCTAAAAACGTCGTAAAACTCTAAAGCATAGATACACAAACATATTTTATAGGCATTGCAGAAGGAGGCCGCCATATTGGGCGGCCTCCTTTCCTATATATGTACAAGCGAAATATTCACATTATCTTTCATTAAAATGATCCAAAATGAAGCCAGGAACATGTTCGCCAGAAAAACTCTTGATATCCACATCTCTGCTTTCTTTATAATAAAAGGCAGCTGAATACTCTCCGCCCCAATCGATTTGAGCATTATCAATGGCCGTCTCGATTTCCAAAGCCGTCTTGAGTTTCATGCGATTTGGCTGTTGTTCAATCTGCTGTGCAAGTTCACTTTCAGAATTCGAATGATAAAATTTCGAATCGGTCTTCGCAACCAGGATATAAGATATATCATCAGCCATTAACCGCGCTTTTGCAGATTGTCCGGTACTTTCCATCCATTTTGAAAACTGAGTATATGAAGAGTCCCAATTCATATAAATGGTTTTGTTATTATTCAAAAGAATTTCGATGGAGGCATAATCACCAAAAGAAGATGTCATTTGGGCGAACGATTGATTATTCAGATCCTCCGACAATGACTTTACAGCAGCTTCCAGCTCTTGACCGTCCGTGATCGTTATTGATTTGTCCACTTGTCCGCTCGCCGTTATCTTGATTTTAGAAACGTCTACAGCGGATACATTCAATAGCTCATTAACCATTTTTTTATATTCATTCGACTCATAAATTTTCGCCAACAGTGGTAGATAAGAGTCAAAATTTTGCAAATGATACTCTCTTGCTATCCGTTTTCCATTCTTGAGTTCATACATCAGAAATACGGTTTGTCCATCATTCACTTCACCAATGGAAACCTTTTTACCCTTATCGATAATTTCCTGATGCAATAACCTGATCGCTTCTATATTCTCCTTCTCTTTAAGATAATTGAAAGCTTTATTCGACGCGACATCATCTTCAAAAAATAAAGGAGAATCGCCAATATAAATTTGGCTAATCATCTTTTCATCTGGAATCTTGGCCCTATACTGAAGGGGATCTATTTTTATTATGAGTGCCAGCACAATGATAGCCACTATAAATGCTACATAACCTTTAAGGTTGACCCGTATACGCCAAGTCTTTTGCAGGAAGATTTCCCCTAAATAATATCCAAGCAACGAACCGACGGCATATCCGAAGAAAATCCACTCAGGTTCACCTGTCGTTTCGCTAAAATAAAGCCCTGTAAACAGCATCATGCATAATGTCAGTCCGAATTTAAATAATGGCTTAATCTTCGGGTAAACAAATGCCTGCGACACATGCTCCAGCTTTCTCCTCTCATAGAGAAAAAGAGAGCTGATCAGAAATAGAAAGGTTAATATACTATAAATAAATGTATTAATAGAGAAAAAAGTGATTTTTTCCATCTCTGTTGCTGCTAATAAGGGGGAGATGCCATTCATATCGGCACCTAGATAATAATCTGCTGAAAATCCTGCTATCAAAAACTTCACATTGGCCGCAAACAAAACAAACAGTCCCACTGGCAAAGCAAGAAAAATATAGGTCAGCAATCCTTGAAATGCTGATAATCCCGTCACCATTCCCATTAAAACGGCAACAGAAAAGATCAAGGCTTCCAAAATAAATGTAATCCCCATCCAAGACCAAATATCCGTCATGGTATATAGCCTTTCTATATCAATTGCCGAGTGAAATAATATCAATATTGAACCTGTAAGTAAAATCGGCAAACCTATGAAGCCAATTCCCGTCCCAACCATATGAATGTAGATGGTGCGTCTAGTAATCGGTAAACTATGAATGAAGTCTGAAGCTTGTTTCATTTGCAAGAATCGAAAAAGGAAGATGGCAAGCAATACTGGAATAACGATGACCAAGACAAACTGTATCATCTGCTGACAGGAAAAAAGGTTTTCGAATTCCACATATTCATTGTTCTCATTCAAGATAATCGCTAACAATTTCAGAGGCAGTGCAAATATGAGGCCTACGAGATACAGGAAACCAATCCAGCCAGTGCTTCTGAAAATATAGATAATCAGTTCTCTATTAAACCAGGTTATTCTGGATGACATAACCGATATCCCCCATTTCATAAATGAATATCTCCTCTAGAGTAAGTGGAAGAATATCTAATATTTCTGGCTGGAACTGATTAAAGTGCGATTTAATCATGGGTTCTTTACCTTTAACGATGCAAACGATCACGCTGCCGCGTCTTTCCTTGTTAAGAATTTGAATTCCGCGGTATAAACCGTGGGGAATTTTATGTTTAAAGGCAATTTGCACTTTGTGTACGTCCGCTTTCAAGTCATTCAAATCCTTTTGGATAACAAGTTCACCCTTGTGCAAAATCCCTACATGATCGGCTAAATCTTCAATTTCCCGCAGATTATGGGACGATAGTAAAATCGTCATATCCCTTTCCGATACATCCTGAATCAACAACTGTCTCACATTTTTACGCATGACCGGATCTAATCCATCAAACGGTTCATCCAGGATGAGAACTTCCGGCATCGTCGAGAGCGCGAGCCAAAAAGCAACCTGTCTCTGCATCCCCTTCGAGAGTTTATGTATTTTAGATTGGATGGGGATCTGGAAAACTTCCTGTAATTGATAGAAACGTTCTTGATTCCACTCACTATAAATATGACTATAAAAACCTGCCATTTGCATGATCGTATAGTTAGCCAGGAAATAAGGCATATCAGGAAGGAAGAAACAACGATTTTTCACTTCTCGGTTTTCAAACACATATGATCGATCAATCAGAACTTCACCTGCGTCCTGTATCAGATTGCCTGATAGCATTTTTAATAAAGTCGTTTTCCCTGCCCCATTTGAACCTAATAACCCGAATATGGAGCCTTTTTGTATGACAAAGGTGACGTTTTTGACCGCTTCTTTTCCTTCATATAATTTACTCACCTGTTTCATTTCAATCATGATTCTCCCCCCTTTGCCAATGGACTGATTTCCTTTATTAATCTATAAATTTCATGTTTATCGATTCCGATATACAGAGCTTCAGCGAGCACCTTTGAAAGCTGGTTTCTGATCTTTTCTTCTTTTAAGGAGTTTTTTAAAGATTTAGGAGGTGCCACGAAATTCCCTTTGCCTGGCAATGTATATATAAACCCTTCAGATTCAAGCTGCTTGTACGCTTTCTGGATCGTATTTGGATTGATGGTCAATTCCTGAGCCAATATTCGTATCGAGGGGAGCTGATTATGTTCCTGTAAAACTTCATTGATCATTAGTTCCTTAAACTTATCAATCAATTGCTCATATATTGGCTTTCCACTCGCGACATCCAACTCAAACATCATCAACCCCTCCTAGCAAATGGGTGTATTACATCTCCTAATACAGTACATTATAAAACAATATCTTCCAATTTTAAACCAATTTCAAACATTACTATCCAGACATTTGCTTTCATTTTGTTTAACAAGGCCTACAGTAGGGAACTAAAGATAGTAAGAATAAACAAAGGAGTTGTTTTCATTGAAACCATTATATACAGCTACAGTTACCGTACACGGTGGTCGTGAGGGACATGTTAAATCAGAGGACGGGATTCTGGATTTCGATGTAAGGTCACCGAAGGAATTAGGTGGTTCCGGTGAGCGCGCTACAAATCCTGAACAGTTATTTGCAGCCGGCTATGCAGCTTGTTTTGACAGTGCCTTGAATCTTGTTCTGCAAAAAGAAAAGAAAAAAGTCGATACTTCCGTGACGGCAAATGTCACGATCGGTAAAGATGAGGAAGACGGCGGTTTTAAATTGGCTGTAAGGTTGGATGTTTCAATCCCCGACCTAAGCAGGGAAGAAGCCGAAGACTTTGCCAAAAAAGCTCACATGACCTGCCCTTATTCAAAAGCGACTCGCGGGAACGTCGATGTCACCTTGATTTTAGTATAAGAATATGCAAGGGAATGGATACGGCATTAAGGCCGGTTCCATTCCCTTTTTACTATTTCACTTCTTCCAAACCCTTCAGCTTCAAAAGAAAGCCCAGACCTATTACTGCCATGATGATCAGTGACCCTAATGCCATCCGGCTCGCCAATGTACCGAGGTCATGGAATACCAACGTTATCGTTCCATATAAAAACGGACCGATTATGGAAGAAACTTTTCCGGAAAATGCAAATAGTCCAAAAAATTGCCCCCTCTTCTCTACCGGGGTCAATTCAATGATATATGTCCGTGATGTCACCCACATCGAACCTAGAGAAATGCCGAACATACTCCCAGCAATCCAGAACCAAAGAGCCGTTTGTGCGAAGACCGCTATAAATAAAGCGACCAAAAGCAGAACTCCCACATATGTCACAGCCAGCCGCGGTCCCTTCGACTGCGTGATATATCCAAACAGAAACGATCCGGCAATACTCGATACTGTCGATACCAAGTAAAGCAAAATGAATCCGCTTGAGGAAAATCCAACAACAGTCTTGGCATATACGGCCATCATTCCGATAGTGGTCGCAATTGCATCATTTAAAAAGAAATAAGCAATCATGAATGTAAAAACCGATCGATAGGATTGCATCTCTTTAAATGTTGATTTAATTTCCTTATAACCGGATAAAAAAGGTTGTTTCGCTTTTTGCTGTTTTGGAGTCTCTTTTAAAAAAAAGAATAAAGGAAGGGAAAAAAACAGAAATAAAATGGCCGTGGGAATAAAAGCTTCATGTGAACTCCCTTTACTGATGAATGGATAGATCGTCAGTCCCACTAACGTCCCAAGATAGCCTACCGCCACTCCAAATCCTGATATAAGCGGCAATTGCTGTTTCGTGCCTAAATCACTCATCATCGTATCATAGAAAACAAGACTCGAATGATAGAAAAACTTTGCTATCACAAATAAAAGAATGACGATCGCTAAGGAAATTGGAATGCCCAGAAGCTTTCCATCGAACGAAGCCCCTCCAAATACACCCATTAAAAATGTACATACAACAGAAATGATTGTAAAAATTATAATATATTTTTTCATTTTTCCCGTTCGATCGATCATGACACCGAACAGCGGGGAAAACAAAACAAGAAACAAACTGGCAATCGCATTAGCGTATGAGATGAAGGTACTTGCAATCTGATCAAGAACGGCATTTTCCCCAATCTGTTCCTGGAGGAAGAATGGAAAGAAAATCGTATTGATATTAGAAGAAAAAATCGTATTGGCAAAATCGTAAAACGCCCAAGAGAGAATGGGCAGGGAAAAATATAAACCAAAATTCCCCTTCCATTTTTTAGACTTCGGTTTCACCTGCAATTCCATCCGCTTTCCCTCCTTTATAGATGCTTAAATTATATGTATTCCATACCTTTCCAATAAATCCTTTAAGTCTGGATTATAACATTGTGTAAAACATGATTTTTTCCTGCCTAACATGTAAAATTATGAAATGAGGCTGTCCTGGGTAATTTAAAATAATGTGCCTAATAGGAGTGTGAAGGATGATTGCAATTATTCTTATTATCTTGTTAACCATACTTGTCCTGTTCGCTATCTACGCTAAAAGATCAAAGAGTGATTTCCCTGAAAGCTTCATAATGCAGCATTCCCCCCTTAAAATTGGACATCGCGGTGCATCTGGATATTGCCCCGAGAATACAATGGCATCTTATATTAAAGCAATTGAAATGGGAGCTGATTTCCTGGAAGTGGATATCCATCTTAGTAAAGATGATGTACTTGTGGTTCATCATGATCCCACACTGGATCGAACCACAAACGGCAAAGGGAACATCCGTGATTACACGGCAGCCGAATTAAAGGAACTTGATGCAGGAAGCTGGTATCATTCTCGCTATAAAAACGAAAGGATTCCTTTACTGAGTGAGGTATTGGAGAATTTCGGGCCAGAAGTTGGTATCTTAATCGAAATAAAACATCCATCTGCTTATCCTGGCATTGAACAGAAACTTGCAGAAGAATTAGAGAAATTCCAAGAATATTCAACAAGTAAAAATAGGATAATGATACATTCGTTCGATATGGAATCCATGAAAAGGTTCCATCAATTAATGCCGGACATACAAGTGGGCGTTTTGATAAAACGGCGAATTAATGACCAAAAATTAAAAGAGATTGCCGAGTTTGCATCATTTTTGAATCCAAAGCAAACGATTTTAAATACGAAGCTGCAAATGCGAATCCAAAAGCACGGGATGAAAGTATATACATGGACCGTCAACAATAAAAAACAAATGCGCATGTTCAAAAAGATGCAGTTAGATGGTATCATTTCTGATTTTCCAGATTATTTCTTGGATTGAAACTTTATATGTGTTTGCTTTAATAACGTTCCAGTTGATTTCACAGCATATAGCGGGATCTTAGCTAGCCAGTTATTCGGTAGGGGTGTCGCAAATTCCTTAAATCCAGTCAAGGTTTCATTTCAAGCCTTCTTTTATATTCATGGTTCGGGGTGAGACCATTTCGAACTCCCCCTTTGCCGACAAACCGAACAATCCGCAAATGCGGATTGTTTTTTTAATAACATGAAATGGTTGTTTCTCATGCGTCCTTAACAGAATAGGCCCATCGCTGTTGCCTCGTCGCCATCGATAACCTGCCAACGGAATTTAACCGACAAGTGGGGTAAAACCAAAATGAGCGGCCATTCTTAAGCCATGCATAAGTACGTTGGTATAAGCACCATTACAGTGAACAAGCGTCCATTGCCTTATACATTCCCTCGTGAAGTTCTGGAATGAATAAAGGCGGAGTCCTTACAGCCATTATTTGATTTTTTAATGGATTATCCATGTTTCGGGGATGTGCATCTTGATATAAATTATTTTCAGTACAGTTATGGTGGTTCTGTTTATCGAAAGAATTGAACTTCCTTTTATCCATATTCGAATCTTGGTTCTACATGACCTTTAACCAGAAATTGGATAACAAGAAAATATTCCCTGTTTATTTTTTGAAAAAATCCCTATATTTTTTGGCTTACTTGCACTAAAATTTGATATAGTGTTCTTAATGATTTAAAATTATGCCAGTCCCTAAATCGTTTTTGGGGACAAACCGAACTAAATTTTGTTATCTTAGAAAAAACGAGGGATTCCTATGTGGGAATTATTATTAGAATTCGATTATCAAACGGTTCGCCATGCGGTATGGGCAGGTTACTTATTTACCTTTGTCTTTCCACTGGCTGCGTTTTACTTCTTAAATAAAAAGCAATCGCTCTTGAACGACAAATATCAAGCTTCCGTTCATACAGATAAAAGTAAATCCCCTGTTCAGAAAGGCAGCACTTTTGACTGGCGCGGCGCACAGCGCTTTTTCACATTTATTCGGCAAAAGGATTCACCAGATGATTCCGATGAGCCAAGCCTCCTTCTCATTGTTTAAAACATTAACAATTCGAGGAGGAAATTATATTGAAGAAGAAAAACATGTTTTTAATTGCCGTCCTATTTTTGGCAACGACCCTTTTGACAGGTTGCTCAGCAGCAACGAGCGGTCCATTTCATACTGCATTGGTTAACCCCATGACAAAAATGCTAGAATTTAATGCTGATATATTTAATGGCAACTATGGTTTAAGCATCATCATGATGACATTTTTGATTCGACTTGTCTTGCTTCCACTGACTGCCAAGCAATATAAAACACAGCTTACCATGAAAACGAAGATGAATGGGCTTAAACCGGAAATGACAGCAATCCAGCAGAAAATAAAAGAAACGAAAGATCCAGCTAAACAAAAGGCCCTTCAACAGGAAATGATGCAGCTTTACCAAAAACATGGAGTCAACCCTTTAAACATGGGCTGTCTGCCGCTCTTAATTCAAATGCCGATCCTAATGGGCTTTTATTATGCGATTCAAGGTTCCCATGAAATTGCTACCCATAGTTTCCTTTGGTACAGCCTAGGCCAGCCGAATATTGCCATGGCGATTATTGCTGGTGTCATTTATTACTTCCAATCGGTCATTTCCATGAGACAAATGCCGGAAGAACAGCAGAAACAAATGAAGATGATGAGCTTGCTTTCACCAGCAATGATTTTATTCATTTCTTTCTCTGCTCCTGCTGCATTGCCGCTGTATTGGTCGATCGGAGGTATATTCATGATTGTTCAGTCAATCGTGCTTCAGCGAATATATAAAAAAGACCATGCCGCTGTCCCGGCTGCAAATGAAACGGTTATTAAAAAAAGCTAATCCACTTGGATTAGCTTTTTTCATATCAGTCACTTTCCCTTCACTGAAACTCCTCAAGCTTGCCTTGATGGACAGTGAAGGGATTTTCGGCGAAAAACACTTTGTTTTATTTCTTCGGCACAGGATTTGTTGAAACCTTTTCGAAAAACCTCTCAACATATTCGAAATCCGTGTAAAAGAACAATAATAGATCACCCGGTTGTGATGTTTCCCAGGCTTTTACGAATGCGTCCAATTCATTAGGTTCGATGAATGTCCGATCTTTATGTAACCCCGCTTCTATGGCAGCTTCCTGAAGCAGCCCGGCTACTTCGAACGGCTCCCTTCCCCGCAAATCATCGTCTTCTTTAATGATGAACAGATCAGTATTCATGGCCGCCACCTTGGAGAGCCTGATAAGCTCTTCATCAATACGGTCCCCCGGTCCTGCCAAAACAGTGATAAGACGATTTTTGCTATAGGCACTGACCGTTTCGAATATGGCCTTCAATCCTGCTTCATTATGGGCATAGTCGATGATGATCGTGCGCTCTTTCAACTTTTTTAAATTGAAGCGTCCTTTGGACAAATTCGTATCAGGCATAAATGTGGCAGCCTTCCTTCTTAGTTCTTCCATTGAAACGCCTTGTGTTTCGGCTGCGGCTAACGCCTGAAGTAAATTGGCGATATTATGACGTGCCATGCCGGAAATCGTTACTGGAACCCTGGTGCAATCCATAAATTGATGGATGACACCATCAGCTGAATGACAAATCACGCCTTGTTCATTGACGTACCAAACTTTACCTCCCTTATTTATCGCAGCCTTCACGTGAGGCTGGGTGGCATCAGTAGAGGTGTAAATGACCTCCCCATCTGTATAGGCGTTCATGGCAGCTACATTCGGATCATCTGCATTCAGTACACAATAGCCTGTTTTCATTACGACTTCGGCTACCAGCCTCTTTAATTTAATGAGATCCTCCAATGTATCGATTCCATCATGGCCGAGGTGATCCTCACTTACATTGGTGATGATCCCCACATCACATTTACGAAAAGCCAGACCTTCACGCAGAATCCCGCCCCGGGCCGTTTCCAATACGGCAATATCAACTTCAGGATGGGATAATACCATTCTTGCACTGACAGGGCCACTGCAGTCACCGTGATCCAATACCTCATCACCGATATATACTCCATCAGAATTTGTCATGCCCACCTTTGTTTTTTCATTAGTAAGAAAATAATGAATTAATCGGGTTGTTGTCGTCTTTCCATTTGTTCCTGTCACTGCGATGATCGGTATAGCCGCCTCTTCCCTAGTCGGAAATAAGTAATCGACAATGGCTTTGCCTACATCCCTTTTTTTCCCTTCACTCGGATAATGATGCATTCGAATTCCCGGTGCAGCATTCACTTCAATAATTGCAGTGCTTGAATGTTCGATTGGTTTTGATATATCCTCACAAATAAAATCTATTCCGGCGATATCCAGGCCGATCGCTTTCGCGGCGGCAACAGCCATATTTTTAATAGTGGGATGAACCTGGTCCGTTACATCGATTGCCTTTCCACCAGTCGAAAGATTTGCATTGCCGACAACTTGAACCAATTCCCCTTGATTCGGAATGGTATCGAGCGTCCGATTCGATTTTTCCAAGTAACACGTCACGGTATGTGTAAGTGGGATTTTTGACATCGGCTTTTCATGACCTTCTCCCCGCAACTCATTACAATTTTCCTTTTCTATCAAACTGCTTATCGTTTCCTTACCGTTGCCAATAACATAGGGAGGAAGCCTCAAACTAGCGGCGATAAGTTCTCCGTTAACTATCAATAACCGATAATCATGTCCTTCAATATGCCGTTCGACAATGTACTTCTCCACATGCAACTCCAAACAATTAATTACATTGAATAGTTCATCCTTATTTTTGATATGAGTGATGACACCCTGCCCCTGTCTCCCATTATACGGTTTTATGACCAGTGGAAAACCCAGCCTGTCCGCCGAGGCAAAGATATCTTCAATGGAATGGGCAACTTCCCCTTCAGGTACAGGGAGTCCACACCCTCTTAAAATTGATTTAGTCAAAGATTTGTCACATGAATTCTCAACAGCAATATTCGAAGTTTGGCTAGATATTGTCGCCTGGACATACTTCTGCCTTGTACCGGTTCCTAAACGTAGTAAGCTTTCATCACCCATTCGCTCGACAGGGATATCTTTTGCCTGCGCAGCTATAAAAATAGCTTCGGTACTTGGCCCTAGTTTATTTTTATAATATAACTCCTCTATTTGTTTTACATAAGATTGTACATTTATAAGTTTTTCACCATTCAGGATGGCTTCCACGATATCTTTTGCTGCTAAAAAAGCTTGAAGTCCTGAGTGAGGCTCCTGATAGTCAAAGGTAACATAATAAACACCCTTCTTTTCCATCATTATCGTTTTTCCACGAATGGCTTCGATTCCTGCCAAGTTTTGAAGCTCAATCGTCATATGCTCCAATATATGTCCCATCCATGTTCCTTTTCTCAGCCTTTCGGCGAAGCCGCCTCGATACCCTTTTGAACATGTATGGCTTCCCAAGTTCGGGAGCGCCTTTAACAATTTTTCATTGAATCCAGGTATTGAATCAGATGGTTTCTGTTCAAGTTCCCTTATATCCAATTCAATGCAAATCGTAGGTGTATAAGCAAAATAATTAGGTCCTTTTAAATAACGGACTCGATTGATCATCATTGTTGGATCCCCTTTTTCATCAACAATTTCCTGGTAAGCAGGTTAAAACGGTAACCCCTTGTTAGGGTATGAAGGTTAAATCCCGAAAGAGTCAACTCTTCACTGCCATTTTCAGAAGATGTGATATTGATATAATCACTGGTGCTGCCATCAAGAATCAATACTTGATGTTGGCCAACTACTTCAAAATGACCGTCTTTCACTAAAATTGCTGTATTTTCATCAATGCCAATACCCATAATTTCCTTATTCCCCGCTATCGCACTTAACAGACGGTCAAAGCGGCCACGCTGGGAAAAATGTTGATCGATTATCAGGCCGTCAAGGAAGCCGAAGCCTACCCCAATTTCAACCTTTAACTTATTGTCATTCAACATCGTGTCAGCAGCGACAATCATGCACTTACCTAAAATCGAAGCGCCAGCACTTGTCCCTGCTATCACCATTCCTTTATGCCAGGCTTTAGAAAGGGCATCGTGGAACTTGGTCTTTCCAATCAGTTCAGACAATCGGCTTTGGTTGCCCCCTGAAATGAAGATAGCAGAAAAGGAAGTCAGCTGTTCACAAATTGCAGGATCGTCTGCATCCTGCCTTGAATCCAGCTTGATCACTTCCACCCTGTTCACGCCTAAATCCCTGAAGATCTTGGTATACTCTGCACTCACTTCCTCAGGAATTTCACTTGCTGTAGGCAATATTCCTATTCCGCCGTCGCTATGGGTTGCAAGCTCGACAAATTTATTTAATACTTCACCTTCAAGGCACTTATCCTCTGCCCCGCCAATGATAAGTAATTCACCACAATTCATTCATCATACTCACCTTTACAAATGGATTAACATCATGAAACAGAACACATAATGACTAGTATGGCAACTTCTTTCAGTCTTCATTCATAAAAATGGCAAACTGCATAATTTTGTTTAACTTAATGGAAAAAGAGGAAAAGTAATAGAGTAAAAAAATAAAAGGAGTGTGCAAAAATGAGCCAAAACCAATTAAAAGATAAAGTATTGAACATCATTCGTGATCATAAAATAGGAGTTTTATCTTCAGTTGAAAACAACAAACCACATTCACGCTATATGACATTTTTTAACGATGAATTAACTTTATACACACCAACGAGTGGAAAGACGGAAAAAATTGATGAAATTGAAAAGAATCCCAATGTTCATATTCTGATCGGCTATGATAATGAAGGATTAGGCGATTCCTACCTGGAAATCTCAGGTACCTCGAAAATAAACGATTCACAGGAACTGAAGGATAAATTATGGAATGAATCATTTGAAGATTGGTTCGAAGGTCCGAAAGATCCCAATTATTTGATCCTTCAAATTAAGCCTGAAAGCATTCGGTTGATGAACAACAATGGTGAACCTCCACAAGAATTATCATTATAATTTGTCATTCACGAGTATTTGAGCGTAATTCACGAGTAAAACAACGAAACTCACGAGTATTTCGCCCAAACTCACGAGTAAAACACCGAAATTCACGAGTATAATGAAAATTTCGCTAAAAAACAGTAAAAGCCCGCACTTATTTGATATAAGTGCGGGCTTTTTTCACGATTAAGCCAACTCTGATTGGATATAATGCAAAATCAGATTGGCTGTATGCTTTAATGAAGAAACATGCGTCCGCTCGAAGGCATGTGAAGCATCTATCCCCGGTCCGATTAGACCATGTACGACATCATATCCTGCCCGGATCGCAGCGGAAGCGTCCGAACCATAATATGGATAAATATCGACGCAGTAGTCGACAGCATTTGCTTTAGCAAGGGCGACTAGATGCTGACGTAATTTATAATGATAAGGACCCGAGGAGTCTTTTGCACAAATGGAAACGCTGAATTCATCCGTCGATTGTCCATCACCGATCGCTCCCATATCGACAGCTAGATATTCCACTGTTTTCTCAGGAATATTGGAATTACCGCCATAGCCGATTTCTTCATTGTTTGAAATCAGGAAATGAGTCGTATAAGCCAATTTTATCTTTCCTGCAGAAATGAGGTCAATGATATGAAGCAGGATGCCGACGCTTGCTTTATCATCCAAATGCCTTGATTTCAAAAAGCCTGTTTCCGTAACTTCCACTCTCGGTTCAAAGGAGACAAAATCTCCAACAGAAATGCCAATGGCTTCGGTTTCCGCTTTAGTTTTCACGACAGCATCTATCCGGATCTCAATTGTCTCATCATCACGCTTGGCATCCCCGGCATTTTTATATACGTGGACAGAGGTCTGATTGATTAAAATGGTCCCGGTGATAATTGCTCCGTCAGCTGTATGGATTTTACAATACTCCCCTTCCACTGAGTTCCAGCGAAAACCGCCAATCATCGTCAATTTAAGGCGGCCATTTGCCTTGATTTCCTTTACCATGGCTCCCAGGGTATCGACATGGGCAGTCAGCAATCGATGTTTGCCATCATCTTCGCCTTTTAATGAAGCAAGCAATGCCCCTTTATTCGTGATCTTGTAAGGAACGTTCCTTTGCTCCATGAAATCGGACGCGTATTTAATGGCTTGCTCTGTATAACCGGAGGGGCTGGGTATGGACACCAATTCTTTTATGTAAGATAGGATTTCTTTTTCTTCGATCACACTCATGCAAATCTCTCCTTTCCTCTTGTTCATTATATCTTTTCATGGCAACTTTTAACATATTAAAAGACCGTCAAAAAGACGGTCCTTTAATCGATTTAACCCATATGGGCCAGAACTGGCAAGATGGCCATAACTAATGATGAAATGCCATATAACGCTATATTCTCCATATTTACTTTTCTTTTCCACTTATCACGCCATACTTTGTACCTGCTCATATCTTCGTTCCTCATAAAAAGACCTCCTTCATGATGAAAGTTCAACTTACTTCAACTGTCTTTGTTTGTTGGACATTTCCTTTATATATTCCAAGAAGGCAATTCTCTTTTCTTCTGGATAGGCTACAATGTCTGAAATGATTTCCTCTTCAAGAGGTTTCAGTAAACGGCCAACCGATTCAGTAAACAATATTTCTAACTCTCTCTTTGTTTCATTAGGATTTCTCACTTCCATCAATATCACCCTTCCAATTACTTACTATTATCTATATAGCCTTTATTCACTTCATTGAAACGCAAAAAAACCGACCGCCCATAAAGGCGGTCGACAGTCATCATTAAATTATTTCGTTACACCTACATTATGCCACTGATATTGGCGGCCTGCGAGATAATCATAACCTGTAACTCGTTCATTCACTCCTGCCAATTGATAACGGAATAATGTCGGAATGACCGGAACCTCTTCATTGATCAATTCTTGCCACTCATTATACGTATCGATCCGATATTGATCATCAAAGGCTTCCTCTGAAATCCCTTTAGCAAGAAGCTCATCATTTTTTTCATTCACCCAGCGGGTATAGTTAAATTCCGCAGATCTTGCCCATAGACCAGATGGATCTGGATCGGAAGCGACTCCCCATGCAGCTGAATAAACATCAACTTGATCATTATCCTTTTTCAATAGGTCATAGAATGAATTGAACTCATGCAGCCTACCATCCTGCAATTCAACGTCCAAACCTACTTGTTCCCATTGTTGGATATAATACCTTGCAAGAGGCTCGGAAACATCGGAACCGCTCATGGAAGCAAAATTGATTTTGAACTCTTTTCCATCTGCATCTTCACGAATGCCATCCTTATTCGTATCTACAAATCCTGCTTCATCCAAAAGTTTTTTTGCTTTTTCAGGATTGTATTCATAAGGTTTTACATCTTTATTATTATATTTAAAGTTCGGTGTAATGACAGAGTTGGCAGGGAAGCGAAGGCCCTTGTACATCTTTTCGCCAACTTCTTCATTATTGATGGCATATGCCATCGCCTGACGAAGGCGTTTGTCTCCGAATTTAGGATTCTCATCCATAATATTTTCTTCTTTTTCTTTATCATAGTAGCCGAAATTGAAACCAATATAGGAATAAGCCAATTCAACTTTCCCCAATAATTCGACATTATCCAATTCCTTGGCTTGATCATATTGCTCAGCCAAGACCTCCGCTACATCGAGGTCACCATTTTCAAGTGACTTGACGACGACGGACGGATTCACGACTTTCAATGTGATACTGTCCAATTTAGGTTCACCGCGGTAATAATCTTTATTCGCTTCAAATTCGACCGCTTCCCCTTGAACGATTTTCTTCACTTTGAATGGTCCAAAACCAATCGGGTTTTTACGGATTTTATCCGAAGATTCCAACTCTGCAATCGGAACATCTTTTAAGTATTCTTTATGAAGCGGGTATGTCCATAATCCAGTCGTGACGGAAGGATTCGCCTTTTTGAATGTGAAAGTGATTTTCTTGCCGTCGACTTTAATGCCTGAAATCTTATCCGCTTTCCCTTCATGATACTCTTCCATACCCTCGATTAAAGCCATTTGTTCATCATAGCGTACACCTTTGTAATCTTTGCTTCCCATGACAAGATATGCATATTCTAAATCGGCACCTAGCACTGGTTTTCCGTCTTGCCAATTTACATTATCCTTAATCGTCAGCGTAACCGTTTTATGATCGTCTGAAATCTCATAGGAAGCGGCACCTTCATTCGTATATACATAGTTTTCATCTGTATCCAGTAAATCTTCATCAAAGAATGTGATAACTTGATTATCGGGTTCGCCTTGATAGAAAACTTTGTTTAATATCCCTTCAAACGGAGTATCGGATACCAAACCATATGTCAAATGGCCGCCTTTAATCGGCTCTCCTTGATTTGTCGTCTTTGTCGGGAATTTAGAGGTATCGACCTGTTCGACTTCTTTCCCTTTTTTCTCTTTCGTTGACGATTTCTCCGTATCATTCGAACATGCAGCAAGCAGTAGAGACGAAATGGCCAATGCACTTAATACCTTACTGTAGCTTTTGATTTTCATATCCTACACTCCCCTTTTTTTATCCTCTTCTTTGTCTTGCATCGGCGGCGCGTTTTAACGCTTGACCAACGAAATTTATACTCAGCATCAACACTAGAATCATGAGTGATGCGGGTACCCATATCCACCACTTGTTTTCCAGAACATCTGGATTTCGAGCATAACTGATGAGCGTACCAAGACTCGGTGTGCTCTCCGGAAGACCGAACCCTAAGAAAGTCAAACTGGATTCTAAGCCAATATTGCCTGCAAGGTTCAAAATGAAGTTGACGATGATCAATGAACTGACATTGGGCAGAAGCTGAAACAGGATGATTTTCCAATGTGGTGTCCCCAGTGTCTGTGAGGCGTGGATATAATCCAGCTCACGCTCGGACAAAGCCTTTGAACGAATCAGCCGGGCCTTTCCTGTCCATAAAAACATCGTCATGATTAAAATGAAAACATATACATTGAAGATCGGCACAATCGTGACTACAACGATGATGAACATCATTTGCGGCAGGGCAATCACGAAATCGATAATACGCATGATGACATTATCGGTTGCCCCGCCGAAGTAGCCCGCGAGAAGCCCTAATGATAAACCGATGATAGCCGTGAATAATGTAATGAATAAACTGATCGTGAATGAATTTCTGGTACCTATTATCAGTTGGCCGAATACATCCCGGCCACCATAATCGGTTCCAAGCCAATAGTCTGAAGATGGTTCCAAATAAATGGAGAGAAAATCGACCTTGGCTATTTCCTTGGCGTCCATGAAAAACGACGCACCGTAAACAAAAAGCAATATGGCTGCCAATAAAATCAATGAGCCCATGGCAAGTTTATCCTTTTTGATTTCCTGCCAGATGATCTTGATTCCTGAAGGGCTCACATCATTAACTTGTATGTTCTTTCCGGTTTCCACTTTCATTTCCATACGACTCACCCCGCTCCTATTCTATCCGTATGCGCGGATCGACCGCACTAAGTATGATGTCCGAAAGCAGGGTGCCAAGCAGAGTGGCAAATCCCGTCATCATGACGATGGCCGTGACAACGCTGAAATCCCGCAGACTGACTGAACTAAGGAAAAGCTGCCCAAGTCCCGGATAACTGAAAATGGTCTCGATTATGACCGCGCCGCCGATCAATCCAGTAATTTCATAACCTAAGAATGCTGCTATCGGTAAAAAGGAATTTCTCAGGATATGACGTGAATATACTTTTGATTCAGGCACTCCCTTTGAACGCGCTGTCCTTACGAAATCCTTGATTTTATTATCGATGATTTCATTTCGCAAATACTGGATCGTACTTGTCGTTGCAATTAAAGCTGTACTTAAAGCTGGTAAAATCAAATGATTGATCTTGCTTACAACATAGGCGAAAGTTCCTTCATCCACTTTTGAATCGACACTGCCCCCAGAAGGGAACCAATCCAGGGCAAATCCGAAAACGAATAACATGATTAAAGCAAAAATGAAAATCGGTGTGCCAAACCCTACATAGCTATAACCCGTAACGGTTTTATCCACCCAGGTATCGTTATACCTTCCGCTAAGTATGCCTAATGGAATAGCAAACATATATGTAAAGATCAGCGTGACCAACGCTAGGAAAACCGTGTTCCAAAGCCTATCTTCGATCACATCCATAACTGGCGTCTTATGTGTATAGGAAATACCGAAATCCCCCTGTACTGCATTGGATGCCCACCTTAAATATTGTTGGTACCAAGGGTCATTCAAACCCAGTTCTTCCCTGATCCTATCAAGCTCGGCAGGATTGGCCCTTGGGTTGATTTCCTGGCCAGACAGTGCATCTCCCGGCATTGCTTTTGCCATCATGAAAACGATGATGCTCAATAAAAAAAGCTGCGGGATCATTACTAATAATCGTCTTAGGATAAACTTCCACATATTCCTTCCACCTCCTTATTGTAATGCGACTCTATGCGTAGCTGAGATTGGCTTCAAATCGTAAGCACGTCCATTCTCATCGAAATATTTTGAGTAGGTAGACTCATATTCTGAGGTGAGTTTTTTTCTAAGCTGCACTTTATCTTCGCGAACTTCCGGCTCTAAATCCGGAATGGCGGCAATCAGGCGCTTCGTGTATATATGTTGGGGATTTTCATAGATTTCCTCGCTTTTGCCTTCCTCTACCAATCTACCGCGATACATGACACCCATCCGGTCACACATATGCCGGATTACGCCTAAATCATGCCCGACAAATAAATAAGTCAAATTGAACTCTTGTTGGAGATCCTGAAGAAAATTCAATACCTGTGCCTGAACGGAAACATCCAATGCTGACACCGGTTCATCCGCAATGATCAGTTTAGGTTTCAATGTCAATGATCGGGCGATCCCAATCCGCTGCCGCTGTCCCCCTGAAAATTCATGAGGATACTTGTGAATCGATTCGGGGCTCAGTCCGACTTTGTCCAAGAAGTCCTGTACGATTTTCTTTTCCTCTGAAGGGGATAACCGTTCGAAGTTCCTCAGCGGTTCGGCAATGATGTCCTGTACCCTCTTCTTCGGATTCAATGATGAATACGGATCTTGGAAAATCATTTGGATATCTTTTCTGAATGGTTTAATTTCTCTTCTACTTAAAGATGCTAAATCCCTGCCTTCAAACAGGATTTGTCCGGATGTCACCTCATTCAGTTTGACCACTGCCTTGCCTGTCGTGGACTTGCCGCTTCCGGACTCACCGACCAAACCATATGTTTCCCCTTGCTGCAACTCAAAGGAAACACCGTCCACGGCCTTTACGTGATCGACCACCCTTCGAAAAAAACCGCCCCTTATCGGAAAATGCACTTTGAGATTATCTAATTTGAGTAATGTCATGAGCCGATGCATCTCCTTCAGCTTTAAAATAAAATTCTTTATAGCAGGTACAGCGCACAAGATGATCGTTGCCCACATCGTGAAGCCGGGGTGTCTCTTCATGCGCATGTTTAGGTATCCAAGGAATCCTATCTTGGAAGCGACATCCTATCCGATCCATTTTCGCTATCGATGGAACGATTCCTTCGATAACGTGCAAACGATTTTTCTCGTTTGCAACAGAAGGAATCGAATTTAATAAAGACCTCGTATATGGATGCAGCGGATTGTTGAATATCTCTTTAACACTTCCCGTTTCCACTACCTGGCCTGCATACATGACAACGATCCTGTCGGCGACCTCTGCTACGACGCTCAGGTCATGTGTAATTAAGATGATCCCCATTTTTGTCCTGCTCTGGATATCTTTCAGCAGATCAAGTATTTGTGCTTGAATCGTAACATCCAGTGCCGTCGTGGGTTCATCGGCTATGACCAGTGCAGGGTTGCATGCAATGGCAATCGAGATCATGGCCCTTTGGCGCATTCCGCCCGAGAGCTCATGCGGATATTGCTTGTACGTCCGTTCTGGGTATGGAATTCCCACTTGTGTCAAAAGTTCGATCGTTCTGTTCTTTTTTTCAGCACTGGAGAGTTCAGTATGGTAATCAAGATTCTCCTCGATCTGTTTTCCGATGGTCATGAGTGGGTTCAAAGCCGTTAAAGGTTCCTGGAATATCATACCCAATTCCTTCCCCCGGACTTTATTCATTTGTACATCATTCAACTTTAGTAGATTTTGACCTTTATAATTGATGTTTCCTTCGGATTTCGTTCTCTGCTTATTATGTAATTGAATGATGGATAAGGCCAATGCACTCTTTCCACAACCTGATTCTCCAACAACTGCTACAATTTCATTTTCATTCACCGTAAACGAAACATCATCCACCGCTGCATGATATTTGTTGCCGATTCGAAATGAGGTAGTTAGGTTCTCTATTTGCAGAATAGCTTTCTTCATCCTTGCTCCCCCTAAACTATTTTATCGGGAAAATAATTAATCTTCTGATAATTATTTAAAATTTTAATCAATTTTTTACAATTATACAATAGTTTTTATAGAAAATAATCACATTTTTTTCATATTTTATAACTTTAGGAATAATTTTCTGCAATAAAAAATCGTTTCCTTTATAACGGTTATACAGTAAAGTTTTGAAGTCCGATTAAATGTAAAGAACCAATCATTTTAAATTTATTATTCTAAGATAACTATTTTAACGTTCATACCTATTTATTGACCTTGTCGTTTTACATACCGAAGAATGCTTCCGTTTTAATTTTTTTGATATTTCAGAAAAGTTAGTATATTTGTAAGAATATCATAAAATAGGTATTTATTTCATATATATTTCAATACTTTTAAAAAAACACTTTATTTTCATTAAATGCCATGAAACCTTTTTAAAACAGATTCGTAGAAAACGGTAGAAAATAAATGATGAGGTGATTGAATGTATTCACAAACTGTACAAACATATATGCCGTCCGTCATGCGGACGTTCGCTTTATCACTTGCCGTTTCCGTCTTAGGGATGGCTCTCGGCACTTTTGTTCCGCCATCCTTGTTTCTTCCCTTAGCGATACTTGAGATCGTGATGTTGATTGGAGCATTCATAATGCGGAGGAAAAAAGCCATCGGTTACACATTTTTGTATAGTTTCACATTGATTTCAGGAATTACGACATATCCGATCATTGCACACTACCTAGCCGCTGCAGGGGCAAATGTGGTGATCCTGGCAGGTGTTACGACGACAGTCGTATTTGGTGGACTGGCGGTTTATGCCACAACCACCAAAAGGGACCTTTCTTTCTTGGGAGGAATGTTATTCGCGGCCTTGCTAGCTTTAGTGGTCATTAGCATTTTCAACATTTTCTCTCCATTAAGCTCTACGGCCATGCTGGTCTTTTCCTTTATTGGGATTTTAGTTTTCAGTGGTTATATTTTATATGATTTCAATCGAATGAAGCATTACGGGGTAACAGCCGAAGAAGTACCGCTCATGGCCTTGAATCTATATCTTGATTTCATTAACCTATTCATTAACATCTTGCGCTTCTTTGGTATTTTAGCAAGCGATGACTGAAAAGCGAATATGATCAAACCTAACAAGTTAACATAAAAAAGACGCTTGGACATATCCAAGCGTCTTTTCACGTTACTTTCCCATACGGATAATAACATGCTGAAAGATGAGCGTACTGATTTTCCCAAAACCAATGGCGATAAATAAAAGACCAAATCACAATGAATTCGGTCTCAATCATCAATAAGAAGACTAAAGAGATGCGTATCTTATTTATATAATCCTGGCTTCGATTGATCGGTCCATGGCAGTTTCACACCGAAAGTACTTGCAATGAACTGTGTATCTTCCCTTCTTTTTTTCCTTATTTGGGCCCGTTGTTTTGCTGATTCATTTAAATTCATTTCCATCTCTGTTTCAGGAACCAAACGCGGGACTGGAATTGGTTTACCTTCCTCATTAATGGCAACAAATGTCAAGAAAGAAATGACGCATAAATTCCGATCTCCTGTAACTAAATCCTCTGCAATCACCTTTACGATGATTTCCATTGATGTTCTGCCCGTATAAGTCACGAAGCTTTCAAGGCAAACAGCATTTCCTTCATGAATAGGGTGCAGGAAATCGACAGAATCAGTTGATGCCGTAACGACGTTGCTTCGCGCATGACGCATGGCTGATATAGCCGCTACATCATCAATGTATGCCATTAATTTGCCTCCGAACATCGTACCAATATTATTTGTATCCGGCGGGAGGACAAGGCTAGTTTTTATGACCAAAGAGTCCCGGCAATGTTTTGTTTCTTCCATGGTGACTGCACTCCTTTATGTCTGATTTCTCACTATTCCACTTTATCGAATTCTTACCTGTAAAGCAATTCACATGCTTATTTTCCTGCTTTTAGTCAAAATTTATGCGGTATTATGAAGCCACCCCTATCACTGCCCTTTTGGCTGCTTGGCTTGTTGCAGCTCACGCAGGCTCAAGCCAAATGTCATTTGTAAATGCGGATAATCCTTGAACCCTGCCCAATCCCCTCCCCAATCAAAACCTAACCCTTTAGCGATGGTTACAACTTCCATCCAATCCGACTTTCCATTATCGTTGCCGTCATAACTCATATCCCAAATGGCCTCGCCTTGTTTGTTAAGTAGGGCAAAATCTATCGCCAAACCGAAATTATGCAGCGACTCGCCGCCTCTTGCATTCGTTACGATGTTGCCCGGGCCTGATCTGCCTTTTTCATAGAGTTCATTTTGCTCGGCTAAAGACCGGAACCCCGCCGTAATGATAACCGGGATGCCTTTGTCATTAGCCTGTTGAATGAGCTCGTCTTTTTTTTCGGCGACGATCGGATTTAGCTCGTCAGTCAGTTCGATTTCATCTAGATCAGGCGGAAGCATATACTTGAACAAGAGCCCCAGCATTAATCCGAAAAAGCCCATTACCAAACATGTCCTTACCCAAGTGGCTTTCACTGAAAAATCCTTCCTTTACGAATATCTGTCTGAAAGTGAAAAACTCAGCCAAAGACGGATGAGTTTTTCTTCTATTATAACTTTGCTTTCAATTCTTCAATTTGCAATAAATGCCGTTTTTCATGCAGTCCCACGAATGGGATCCATTGCTTCAAGCTTAAATCTTTAAACAAAGGATGTGGAAAAGACTTTTGTTCGAGGTCAGTTTTCTTTGCATGGTCAACGACCTGTACAAAAGCTTTTCGGGATTCGGACAACTTTTCCTTAATCTCACTCAAAGTTTGGTATGATCCTGACGGAATGACAAATGGCGGGGCCTGGACCTTCATTTCACGATTTAAAGTAAGCTCGATCGGTTTGTCCACAGCAGGAATGCTATCATCGCTTTTCAATTTATCGGAAATGCCCTTTGTTATGGCCCTCTCCATTAAATATAAATGATCCAAAACCTGCATGATGCTCCATCGTCCTCGTTCAGGATGGGTGTTCAGCTGTTCATCCGTTAGTCCGATGACCGCATTTAAAAGTTCTTCCCTGACTTTTTCATTTTCATTCACTTATAGCATCTCCTCTTATCAGCCTCGCTAATCTCCTTTAATTATTCCATGTCCTATAGGAAAGTGTAAAATAATAATACTTTTTGACTGAAACGAACGGCTTAAATGTTGTCTAATTTTTGAAAAGCTCTATGATAGTCATAAAGGCAAAAACCATCTAATTCAAATGACTTTCAAAACATCAAGGATAGTCAAAATAGGAGTGATCGCTATGAGTGGAGGACATATTCCATTCAGCCACAAAGGCCGCAGTACCATGCATGCAATACCCTCAAAAGGAAGCATTTGGTTGATGCTCCAGCAAATGTTCAATCGGGTACCATCGAAGTGGAAGTTTTGCTCTTTGGTTTTATGTATCATGCTTTTCATTTCATTGCTTGAGTTCTCCATCCCCCAGTTGACGCAGTATACGATTGATACAATCATTCCCGAAAAAAGATATGACTCGTTAATCTGGATTGGCGCAGGAATTCTTTGTGCTGCCATTTTATTGGCTTTACTGAACTACTTTAACAGCTATATCGTTTCCAAGGTCGGTCAAAAGGCTATTATGGATATACGGAATAGCATGTATGACCATATTCAAACACTGGATATGAAATTCTTTGACAAAAACCGTACTGGTGACTTAATGTCGCGGTTGACCAATGATGTCAATTTACTGCAGCAGCTCATCTCTTCGAGCATGCTCCAGGTCTTGACTGACACGGTGACTTTCATTGCCGTGGCGGTATATATGCTTTTCATTAACTGGAAGCTGACCATTGTCCTTCTTTTTACATTCCCTTTCATGTTCTATATCACAAGGGCATTCGGGAAACGCATCAGGATGTCATTTAGGTCTGTGCAAAGTTCCGCAGGAGATGTCAGCAACCAGTTACAGGATTCCATTTCAGGAATGCGGCTCATTCAATCTTTTACAAATGAAGAATTCGAATCAAGGAGGTTTGGGGAGCGTAATCAGGAAAATATGGCTGCAAACCTTAAGTCCGTTCGGCTGCGTTCCATGTTCGGTCCGATTATTGATTTATTGAACAATATCGGTCTTGTAGCAGTCATTGTGTTCGGTGCTTGGCAAGTGATGGAAGGTGAATTCACAATTGGGTTAATCGTGGCCTTTCTCGCCTATTTGAGGTTACTGCAGAGTCCGGTTCGCAATTTCAGCCGGGTCATCAGCATTGTCCAGCAATCAGCAGCCGCCTTTGAGCGGATAACTGAAATATTGGAAACCCAACCTGAAATAAGTGACAAGGGAAATGCCATTGAACTCCCTGCCATAAAAAAGCAAATAGAATTTCAATGTGTCGATTTTGCTTATGATGAGAGTGTACCTGTACTCAGCAATTTAAACCTGACCATGAAAGCTGGTCAAGCAACTGCTCTGGTCGGCTCCTCTGGCGCTGGAAAATCTACCATCACGAGCCTTTTGATCCGATTTTATGATCCGCAAGATGGCACGATTAAAATGGATGGTCATGATATCAAAGAAGTGTCATTGAAATCATTACGGGGACAAATGGGAATTGTTTCTCAGGATATCATTTTATTCAATGGTTCCATCCGTGATAACATCGTGTATGGCAAACTTGATGCTACAGATGCTGAAATCATCGAATCCGCCAAAGCGGCAAATGCCCATGACTTTATAAGTGCCTTTCCTGATGGTTATGGTTCTCAGATTGGAGAGCGCGGAGTCAAGCTTTCAGGCGGACAAAAACAGCGCATTGCCATCGCCAGGGCACTTTTGAAAAATCCGCAAATCATCATTCTCGATGAAGCAACGGCCGCCTTGGATACAGAATCCGAACATTTGATCCAGCAAGCATTATCACGTTTAATGAAGAACCGGACTTCAATAGTAATAGCACATCGTTTATCAACCATTCATGATGCCGATCAAATTTTCGTTCTGGAAAAAGGGCAGGTTCATGAACAAGGAACACATGAACAGTTACTGCAAAACAACGGCAGATACAAGCAACTCCATGACTTGCAGTTCCCTCAACTAAAAGCGATATCAAACTCCTAGCTACTTAGCTGGCAAAAATGCACAGAAAGCCTTCCTGTGCATTTTTGCTCATTTGAAATCATAACTTTCCAAAACTCGATTCGCAATGAGCTGATACCCTTTTTCATTCGGATGTAACTTATCACTGAAATACTCTGTTTTCTTTTTACCTTCAAAAAGATCATTTGTAGGAATGAATAACATCCTTTTATCTTTATCCGCTATTCCCTTTATTGACAGGTTATAATCGCGAATGTGCTTTTCAAGTTTTTGATTGTCTTTAATTGGGTTATATAGTCCTACTACCAGAATATCCGCTTTATCGTTTGCCTCTATCAATGTTGATGTAATCTTTTTCAGATGGCTGATATACTCCCGTTTACCTTCAATGATTTCTCGGTCACTTATTTTCTCCAAGTTCCCACCGTTACTATTGATCAAGTCATTCGTTCCAATATA
Organism: Peribacillus simplex; assembly: GCF_900156045.1. Classification (GTDB taxonomy): domain Bacteria; phylum Bacillota; class Bacilli; order Bacillales; family DSM-1321; genus Peribacillus; species Peribacillus simplex_D. Next base: position 377,757 of record NZ_FTMX01000002.1, read on the forward strand.
AACGATGAAAGTATCGGCTTCATCAAGTTTCGTTTTAATGCGGTAATCATCAAGCTGTTTCATCACCCCATCCGTTTCCTGGCCTTTTATACCGTAATTCCAAAAACTCACTTTTTGTTCCGATTGCGGATTATTCAATTCATCCTCAAGGCCTTCTATATATCCTTCCCCGTCCTTATCCCCTTTTCCATAGGTTAATGAATCTCCAAAAGCCATCACCCTTTGCACATCTTCCGACTCCGAGGCCTGAAATTCATATGCAGCAAAACATATAACCAATACAATAATCAATAAACCTGCCAATTTTTTCATTTCGTTCTCCTTTTGTCTCTTTACTAGAAGTATTTAATCTTTTACATACCCAAAAAATCTGCAGTCTTAACATAAAAAAATTGTCAGATAAAGAGTAAAGAGTGTATGATAATAAAAAACTTTCAATGGATTGGGTGTCATTCACCGTCTCTTAAACAAAAAACGGGATTACCCTTCATTCTGGAGATTGAATAAAATGATAGTTAGGAGTTTACATCATGGAAGAGCACATAGAGTTTAGAGAGGCAGAACTATCTGATCTACCCAGAATTGTTGAAATATATAATTCGACAATTGCTTCAAGAATGGTCACGGCAGATACGGAACCTGTATCCGTCCAATCGCGGGTGAAATGGTTTGAGGAACATCATTCAGAAAGTAGACCGCTATTTATCATTACTATAGAAGGGAAAACTGCTGGGTGGATGAGCTTTCAATCCTTCTATGGCCGACCGGCATATAATTCCACTGCCGAAATCAGCATTTATATTGATGATTATTTCCGGGGAAAAGGAATCGGACAAATTTCGATTCAAAAGGCAATTGAATTGAGTCCAAAATTAGGTGTTAAGACTCTATTGGGTTTCATTTTTGCCCACAATACACCTAGCCTTAAGCTTTTTTCCAAATTCGGGTTTGAAGAATGGGCACATTTACCTCAAGTTGCCGAGCTCGATGGCATTGAGCGGGATTTGGTCATACTTGGTAAACGTGTCGATATGTAATATCATTCTTTAGAGCTATTGCCTTGAGCAGTAGCTTTTTCATATTAATCGAGGCCGAATTGGCTAATTTAAAAATACCTATATGCTTTACGGAGGGGATAATGTTCAGAATCTCTTTTACTTGTTAACGCATTTAATAGCGTATCCAATTCTTGACTGGCTTGAACAGTTAACAGACTTGATAAGCCGTAAATTGCTGCCAAGTTGATCATTTCTTTTCTCTTTTCTTCTACTTTTTCTATAGTTATCTTACGGCAGGGCATTATATAACCGCCTCCCATTTATTCAATTTTTTAACACTTTCACCATAATGAAACTACTAGTTAAAATCAACTATTTTTCAGAAATTAAATGTGTTATTTTACAGGTCAAATGTGACAAAATGACTATTAATTCTATAATTATGTATATTTTGTGTCATTTTCTAGCAAACGCAAAAAAAGCATCCACTAGTGTAGACTGCGAATGCTTACATCATATCCCTTATCCAAAATCCCCAACTCTAGCCCATCGTTTATCGTTTACTATGTCATCCATTCAGAAGGTGACTCGGTATTGGGTCTATTTATAACAATCTTATATTCATCTTCAAGAACTTTTAATGGGGCATCATAAAGGTGCCTTTCATCAGAGGTTTTGTATACTCCATTGGCCAATAACTCTTCAATAAGCTTTGCCTTCCTCTGTTCAATCCTCTTAAATAATTCTGCCATGTAATTGGCTCCTTTCCTAGTCATCCTAGAGCCTGCTTCTAGTTAGCTAAACTTTAACAACTTGTTTGATTTTCACCAAATTATATATACCTTTTCTATTATGTCACTAAACGTTATTTCCAAAAAATAAAAGCCCCTTCTAATTCAAGAAGAGGCTGACAGTGTCCGTACGGCTCTTCTTATCTTCCAAGCATATGCTTGTTGGATTTAGCACAGTTCCCAAAACGGGTCCGCTGCCGAGGTTTCTTTGGGCCAAGTCCCTCCACCTCTCTGGATAAGAAATCGATATATAAATGATGTAGAAATGATTTTATCCTAATAAACATCAAAAGTCAATTACCTGGTTCTCCCTTTTTTCCTGGACATAAAATGGTCCCTCTTTCAAATACGGGTTGCATTTTCTTGTCTTTCTGATATGATGTCAGTAATTACATACAATTCACACCACTAGGGGAGTCTTTTTTAGACTGAGATGGAATTAGTTCCGGACCCTTTGAACCTGAACCGGCTCATACCGGCGGAGGGAAGTGGATGATATCGTCCATTTACAGACTATATCCATCTACCCCGTTCCGAATTCAGGAACGGGTTTTTTCATTAACAAGGGGATCCATTCTAAAGGAGGATGAACAATGGAGAATGTTAAATTAGAATCATTCAGTGATAGACTACATGCACGGTCAAAGGAGATTTGGAAAAAGAACCATTCACATCCCTTTGTCCAGGCAATTGGAAATGGTACGCTTCCTGAAAAGAAATTTGCCTATTACCTGAAGCAGGATTATATCTACCTCATGGATTATTCCAAGCTCTTTGCTTTAGGTGTCATCAAAGCTCATAACATCGAAACGATGGCAAAGTTTGCGAGTATTTTAAATGAAACCCTTCAAGTGGAAATGGATATTCATCGGCATTATGCTTCCGAATTCGGTATCAGTTCCAAGGAATTGGAAGATACAGAACCTACTCCAACCACTCTAGCCTATACAGGATACATGCTAAATGCTGCTCAGCATGGGACTTTGGCAGACTTGATCGCCTGTCTCCTGCCCTGCGCCTGGGATTATTATGAAATCGGTTTGCTTTTAAAAGAACAAAATGGAGCAGCATTGGAAAACAATCGCTACGCAGATTGGATAAGGTCCTATTCATCTCCTGAATTCGGGGAAGCACACAAATGGCTGATCGCTTTGTTGGAAGAATTGACGGAAGGCATGCCAGAAACGGAACTTCTTAGATTGGAAAAGCACTTTTTGGTTACTTCCCGATATGAATATTTATTCTGGGATATGGTTCATAATGAGCAGGATTGGCCGCTGTAGGGCGTTGACATGATGATGAATCCCATCAAGAAACTGACGTTGACTGCCATGATCACGGCTATTACGACGCTGACCAGTTCATTTATTTTCATACCTGCAGGATTTGCAAAGGTCTTTCCTATTCAGCATCTGGCAAATGTCCTGACGGCCGTTCTTTTGGGGCCAGCTTATGCTGTGACACAAGCTTTTTTAGTTTCCATCATTAGAAACATGTCTGGGACCGGTTCAATTTTCGCCTTTCCCGGGAGCATGATCGGTGCACTTTTGGCCGCAATCCTTTATCAAAAAACACAAAGCTTAAAATTCGCTTGTTTAGGGGAAGTGATCGGGACCGGCATTATCGGTTCCCTGGCCTGTTATCCACTTGCCATCCTCCTATTGGGAGAAAAAGCTGCTCTTTTTGGTTTTTTACCGGCTTTTATGCTCAGTTCATTCGCTGGTGCGATTTTAGCTTTCATATTACTTAAAATACTTCTAAAAAATACTTATATGAAGGGGTTTTTTTATGAAAACAGCATTAACCATCGCAGGCTCTGACTCAGGGGGCGGGGCTGGAATCCAAGCGGATTTAAAAACATTTTCTGCACATGGTGTCTTTGGCATGTCTGCCATCACAGCCGTAACCGCACAAAATACAATGGAAGTCCGTTCAGTACAGCCAATTGAAACAGCTATCATATCAGATCAAATTGCAGCTATCTTTGAAGATATTACTGTCGATGCAGTAAAAATAGGCATGCTTGGATCAAAAGAAATCGTGGAAACAGTTTCTGCGTCCCTTAAAACCTTCATGCCTGCCATCGTTATCCTTGACCCTGTCATGATATCCAAAAGCGGCCACCATTTGCTCGACGAAAAGGCTGTCTCTGCCTTAAAAATGGATTTGCTTCCGCTTGCAACACTTGTAACCCCAAATGTACCGGAAGCGGAAGTACTTACTGGCTTGTCGATTCGAACGGAACAAGATTTCTACAAGGCATGCATTTCAATAAAAGAAATGGGTCCCAAAGCCGTTTTACTTAAAGGAGGCCATGCAGCAGGAAATCCAAATGATCTTTTTTATGATGGGACTGACTTCCATTGGATCGAGGGAGAGCGGATTCATACAAAAAACACACATGGCACGGGCTGTACCCTATCATCCGCCATTACATCAAACCTGGCAAATGGGCTGCCATTGCAAGCGTCGATCGAACAGGCCAAGACCTATATTTCTGAAGCGATACGCAATAGCTTTTCCATCGGTAAAGGTCATGGGCCTGTCCATCATTTTCATTCATTTTCAAAAAAAGAACGGAGTGAATTAATATGAAGGTTTCTGCAGCCGATTTATTCGTGAAGGTAAAAGAAAGAAAACCACTCATTCACCAAATCACAAACTTCGTTACGGTCAACGACTGTGCAAATGCCACCCTTGCCATCGGGGGTTCACCAGTAATGACATCGAGCCCAAGAGAAGTGGCGGATATGGTCAAATTAGCAGATGCATTGGTCCTGAATTTCGGTACGATCGATGATAAAGCCTTGGAAGCGATGGAGATAGCCGGTAAGACGGCAAATACCATGGATATCCCGGTCATTTTAGACCCGGTGGGAGTTGGTGCCACCCCCTATCGTACAGAGCAGGCCAAAGAGCTCCTAAGTAAGGTTACTTTCCAAATCATTCGCGGGAATGCGAGTGAGGTCCTTTCATTGATGGGTGGGGATACCGTTACACGCGGGGTGGATTCGGGGGAACTAGCGATTAGCAATGCAGAGCTGGCTGCACGAGCAGCCAATAAATTGAATAGTATCGTCGTGGTCAGCGGAGCCAAGGATGCAATCAGCGATGGAAAACATACGTCCATCATCGACAATGGGAACATCCTATTAACTAATGTTACAGGTACCGGTTGCATGTCCACCGCTCTTATCGGCACTTTTTCCGGAGTCACCGACGATTTCTATTCTGCGGCAATTGCCGGTATCTCAACCATGAGCATTTCAGGGGAACTAGCTGCCGCAAACCTTCAAAAAGATGAAGGAACAGGAACGTTTCGTATGCGATTAATCGATGCGATATCAAGAATGGATAAGGAAATCTGGATGCATGAGGTGAAAATATATGAAGAAGTCCCAAATTGATTTAAGCCTGTATTTAGTTACGGAAGAGTCCATAGCATTAGAAGAATTGACCAAAATCATTGCAGAATCAGTTTCAGGAGGCGTCTCGATCGTACAACTTAGAGAGAAAAACAATTCCTCCCTTTCCTTTTATAAAAAAGCTTCTGCATTAAAACAGTTATTGAATGAGCTGTCCATTCCCCTTATCATCAACGACCGGGTGGATATAGCACTTGCGGTTGCCGCGGACGGAATTCATATTGGGCAAGATGACCTACCACTGAGTGTCGTCAAACAAATGGTTCCTGAAGACATGATTGTCGGTGTATCTGTCTCCACTCTTGAAGAAGCTCTCGAAGCCGAACGAAATGGAGCAGACTATATTGGAGTGGGTTCCGTTTTCCCTACAAAGACCAAACAAGATGCAACACTGATGGCCATTGGGGATTTGGAGGAAATTTGCAGCAGCGTGTCCATTCCCGCCGTAGCCATCGGGGGCATCACTGCAGATAACATTTCCGCTCTTTCTGATAGCGGGCTATCCGGTACCGCTGTCGTATCGGCGATCATGAATGCAGAAAGTCCGAAGAGCGCCTCTGAATCCCTCTTAAAAATCATAAAAGACTTTACTTAAGGAAAAGAGGGGACTGATTACAGTCCCCTTCCTTTTGTTTATCTCAAAACGGTATTCTTTGTTTCCTTCCCAAAAGCAACGGCAATCGCACCCACTAGAATAGCGATTGTAAAAATGGTGAAAACCGATGAAATCGGGGTGTCTGCGGCAACTAGATATCCTACAAGCAACGGTCCGAGGACACCGCCAATCCTCCCGATCCCTGCAGCTAACCCAGCACCTGTACCACGAACTGCTGTTGGATACTGCTCAGGTGTATATGCATATAGTGCACCCCACGCCCCTAGGTTGAAGAATGATAGGAACATCCCGGAAACTATCAGCAGTGCCAGCCCCTCTGATGATCCAAAGAAAAAGGCACTGACGGCCGTTCCAATTAAGTATGTGATCAAAACGAATTTACGTCCCATCTTCTCTATCAGCCATGCTGCTGAAAAATAGCCCGGAAGCTGTGCAAGCGTCATGATCAAAACATATTCAAAGCTTTGAATCATGCTGAAGCCTTTTAGGACCATCACACTTGGCAGCCATAAAAACATCCCATAATAAGAAAATACCACGCAAAACCATAGAATCCACAATACAAGGGTCTGACGGGAGTATTCCTTTTTCCAGACACTTTTCATATTGCTTAATACAGATGGCCTCTGCTTTTTTTCTAGTTCCGTATACTTGGGTGAATCCGGCAGTTTCAAGCGCAGATACAGCGCATATAAAGCTGGAACTGCGCTCAATAACAATGCAACGCGCCAACCATAAGCCGGAATGATGAAATAGGAGATGAGTGCTGCCAAAATCCAGCCAACCGCCCAAAAACTTTCAAGAAGGACGACAACCCTTCCCCTTTTACTTGCTTCAACACTTTCAGAGACCAATGTCGAGGCAACCGGAAGTTCTCCTCCAAGTCCCATTCCAATCAAAAATCGCAATATCAAGAACAAGCTGAGTGTACTGACTGCTGCAGACAGACCACTTGCGATTGAAAACATTAATAATGTAATGATAAAGACATTCTTCCGTCCGACCCTGTCAGCCATCGCACCAAAGAATACGGCTCCAACAGCCATTCCTATTGAGTTTATGCTCCCAATCCAGCCAACCTGCTCACTGGTTAAGTTCCAGTCCTGTTTCAAAGCAACAATAATGAAAGAAAGCATACCGACATCAAGTGCATCGAACATCCATCCAAGACCCGCAACACCCAGTATCTTACGTTGCGATATCATTTTCGCATCATTTCCCATATATTCCTCCTGAAGAACTTTAGACCTTCTTGTTATTTTATCCTTATTCATTTTAACTATTAACTTTCATTTTTGCTATAGTATTTACACATGTCATGACAAAATAATACTTCATTTTTTTTTATGATGAAGAAATCTTGAATATTCTGTCGAATGATATAGATTGAATATTCCCTTTTTTTCATTTATCATAAAAATTGGCATAAATCATAGCGTTAACAATAAGTCATCATGTTTTGCCCAAGATAAACATTTTATTCAGGAGGGTAATTATGACAAATCTAACGTTAGAAGTAAGTGGAAAGCTGCAAAAATTTTTAACAGGACCAAAAAAGCTCTATATTAATGGTCAGTTTGTAGAAAGTGCTTCAAAAAAAACCTTCTCCACACCTAATCCTGCCACAGGACAAAAACTTGCCGATGTTTATGAAGCTGATAAAGAAGATATCGACTTAGCCGTCAAAGCTGCACGCAAAGCATTCGATGAAGGGCCTTGGTCAAGAATGAGCGCAGCTTCACGCAGTAGGCTAATGTATAAACTTGCTGATTTAATGGAAGAAAATAAAACTGAACTTGCTCAATTGGAAACGTTGGATAATGGTAAACCAATCAGTGAAACTACCAATGCCGACATTCCTTTAGCTATAGAACATATGAGATATTTTGCTGGCTGGTCCACCAAGATTGTCGGACAGACCATTCCAGTAAGCGGAAATTATTTTAACTACACTAAACACGAGGCTGTTGGTGTTGTCGGCCAAATCATCCCATGGAACTTTCCGCTTCTTATGGCGATGTGGAAACTGGGAGCGGCACTTGCTACAGGCTGTACGGTTGTATTAAAGCCTGCTGAGCAAACACCGCTTTCCGCTCTTTACCTGGCTGAATTATTGGCTGAAGCCGGATTCCCGGATGGGGTCGTCAATATCGTTCCCGGTTTTGGTGAAACCGCTGGACAAGCACTTGTCGACCATCCGCAAGTAAATAAAATTGCATTTACCGGTTCGACCGAAGTTGGAAAACTGATCATGCGCTCCGCTTCATATTCATTGAAACGGGTCACATTGGAACTTGGAGGGAAATCGCCAAACATCATCCTACCTGATGCGGATTTCTCAAAAGCCATCCCTGGAGCTTTGAATGGGGTCATGTTTAACCAAGGTCAGGTATGCTGTGCCGGTTCCAGGGTTTATATCCAAAAGAAACATTATGATAATGTTGTTGCCGATATGGCAAGCCATGCAAAAAACATCAAACAAGGGGTAGGTTTAGATCCAAGTACACAAATTGGACCGCTTGTTTCCGAGGAGCAGCAAAATCGGGTAATGGGCTATATTGAAAAAGGGAAAAATGAGGGTGCGGAAGTTCTTGTCGGCGGAAATAAACCGGGTGAACAAGGCTACTTTGTTTCCCCTACTATATTTGCTGGTGTCGAAGAGGATATGACGATAGCCAAAGAAGAGATTTTCGGGCCAGTCATAGCGGCAATGCCATTCGAGGATTTAGATGATGTCATTAACCGTGCAAATGCCAGTGAATATGGATTGGCTGCCGGCTTATGGACTAGCGATATAGCCAATGCCCATTATGTTGCAGGGAAACTCCGTGCCGGTACTGTATGGGTGAACTGTTATAACGCGTTCGACGCAGCTTCCCCTTTCGGCGGTTACAAACAATCCGGAATCGGACGTGAAATGGGATCTTATGCACTCGACAACTATTCTGAAGTGAAAAGTGTCTGGATCAATTTGGGTAAGTGATTTTTTGACTATTAAGAAAGAGGGTCTCAAAGAGGCCCTCTTTCTTTCAGTCCATTGTCCTCTGTCCCAAATAATTAAATTATTTAACTATTCAAACCTTTTCAATAGTCTTTCCTTCTATTATTTTGGTAGAATGCAAGATAGACTGCTCGAGCTGGGTTCATCCGATAATGATGCCGGGGTTTGTGCTAAAGTGAATGAACCTTAACTGATTTCAGCTCCTTGCCGGTTATAATGACCTCCTTCGCCTCTTAACGATAATTTTTCTCAGACGATGTAAAAAGTTTCTTTTTTATATGACAATTAAGTACAATTATAAATGTAGAAAATGGAAAAGGAGTTTTGAAATGATGAGTGATTTTCAAACGAATTTAGAAAAATATGCAGAACTTGCCGTAAAAGTCGGCGTAAACATCCAACAAGATCAAACCCTCGTCGTAAACACGACATTAGAGGGTGCTGACCTTGTGCGTCTCATTGTAAAAAAGGCTTATGAGAACGGTGCGCGTAATGTCATCGTTAATTGGAATGACGATATCGTTTCACGTACCAAATATGAACTGGCTCCGGATGAGGTCTTCCACGAGTATCCAAAGTGGCGAGCGGAAGAAACGATCGAACTTGCAGAAAATGGAGCTGCCTATCTATCCGTCATCTCCTCCAGCCCTGACTTATTAAAAGGTGTAAAGCCAGAAAGGATTGCTAACTTCCAAAAAGCATCCGGGACTGCACTGAAGAAGTGGCGTCAGTATATGCAATCCGATAAAGTAAGCTGGTCCATCGTTGCCGTCCCTTCAAAGGCTTGGGCTGATAAAGTATTCCCTGAAGAGGCAGAAGGAAAACGTATTGATCTGCTATGGGAAGCCATTTTCAAAGCAGTTCGTGTTGATGTGAAGGATCCTGTGGAGGCCTGGAAAAAACACGATGATACCCTGCATGAAAAGGTTGATTATCTAAATGACAAGCATTACCAAAAATTGCATTACACGGCTCCTGGAACCGACCTGACTATCGAGTTACCCGACAAACACCTATGGGTCGGAGCAGGAAGCGTCAACGTACAGGGTCATGAATTCATGGCTAACATGCCTACCGAAGAAGTGTTTACGGTTCCATTGAAAACGGGTGTTAACGGTACGGTTTCCAGCACGAAACCCCTTAGTTACGGCGGCAACATCATTAATAATTTTTCCGTGACCTTTAAGGAAGGACGGATCATTGAAGTAAAAGCGGAAGAAGGGGAAGAAATTCTAAAACAATTGGTTGAAACGGATGAAGGTTCACACTATCTTGGAGAAGTGGCACTTGTTCCATTCAACTCGCCGATTTCCCAATCGAATGTTTTATTCTTCAACACATTATTCGATGAAAATGCATCAAACCATCTCGCTATCGGCAGCTCCTATGCTTTCTGTATTGAAGGCGGAAAAAACATGAGTCCAGAAGAGCTTGCAGAAAACGGACTGAATGAAAGCCTTACACATGTCGATTTCATGATTGGATCAGAGAAAATGAACATCGACGGCATCAAACAGGACGGCACTTCGGAACCTGTCTTCCGTAATGGGGATTGGGCGTTTTAATTAAAGTGTTGATATAGAGGGGTTTTGAAGGGCTAAAACCTTGAGCGGTCACAAAATTGGTCACATTTCTTTTACTTTAAACAAATTATCAAGTTCATCAGCCACGTGTTTCTGCATACTAGGAGGCACGTGGCTATACTTGTCTAAAGTAATTTGAATGGATGTATGTCCCAACCTTTCCGAAATGACCTTTACATTCCCATTTTGTTTAATTAGCATCGTTACATGTGTATGTCTTAAATCATGAAAGCGGATTGTAGGTAACCCTAGCTTTATCGATTGGGCTTTAAGTCGTTTGGAAAGAGTTGCAGAATCGAGCGGATTACCGTAGCGTGTACAAACCACTAAATCATAATCATTGAAGCTTTGACCTTGCTTCAACTTATGTCCAACAACAACGAATCTCTCCTTTTTCAGTTGTTCTATCAACACGTCAGGGATATGAATCGAACGGACACCAGCACTCGTTTTAGCCCCAACTTTGAACTGCTTCGCGTTTATATCATAGATTTGTCTGATATAAATGATTTTTTGTTCAAAATCAATATCCTTCCAACGCAATCCAGTTATTTCACCTTTTCTCATACCCGTTATAGAGCAATTAAAAAGACCGTATAAAACCGATGCTTTTTAGAGTGCTGTATGAAGTATTCCACCTGTTCAGTATCCCAAGCGGTCATTTCAAGATTATTCCTCTTAGGCAATGTCACATTCAAAACTGGATTTTCATTTACTAGCTTTAAACTAACAGCCTTTCTAAAAACAACCTTCAACATATCAATAATTTTCTTAATCGTATTAGGACTTAAAGCAGTTTCTTCTACCAAATCATAAATATATCTTTGGACTATCAAAGGTTCAATTTTTTGTATTCTAAAATGACCTAGTCTGGGATTGATATGGAACCATTGTTCATCAAGTAAATTTCTCTATAAGCAATATTATGTTTATTCTGCTTCTTCTACTAATTTAGTCACCTCAGCATTAATATCTTCTTCTATTTGTATGAGTTCTTCAATATCACTCCTTTCCGCTCTTGTTTTCACTCCCGTTACCCATTCATCATAATTCTCAGATGGTCTCACATATTTTTTACTATTTTCATTATATTCAAATTTAGATTGATATGCTCCCGTAAATGAGTAATATTTAAATCCAGTTTCAGAGCTACCTTTCGCTAGAAAGGCAACCAATATATCACCTTTTTTAGACGGTCTATGCCCATTATATAATACAAAAGATGTTTCCTTTAATTCCTCTTCTGTTAAATCTGGAAATTTATCTTTCATACCATCTTGCTCAGCTGTAATATACCCACCTCCTTCTAATATTGTTATTTCTTTTCCTTCTAAACTTGAGTCACCACTTAAAACTTGGTTAACTTTAAAAGTTAGCTTTGTAAATGGACTACCAAATCCAACTTCTTCATCCATAAGTACGTAGTTTTCAGTGGCTACAACTTCCCCTTCAACGGAAAGTCCTGAATCTCTCATTAAATGTTCTACATCATCATAACTGTAAATAAAAGAAAGTTGAGCATCTGCAACGGTTACGTTATCCATATCCACAGAAGCTTCTTCACTATCTGTAACAACTTCTTCTTTAGTAGAATCTCTTGGTTTATCGTTTTCAGCTGTAAGTTTAGATTCATCTTGTTCCTTATTTTGAGATTCATCATTTGTACTACTACACGCTGTTAAAGCGAAAAATGATAACAAACAAAAAAATACAAATTTCTTCTTCATTTTCCTTCACTCCTATTAATAAAGATAGTTTATGCCGTTATACTCATCTTTCCTAGGATATTGAATTCCTAAATCATAGGCAGCATTTACGTTTGGATGCATCAGCTGATTATTCGTATGAGCTAAACCAAAAGCATGCCCAATTTCATGACTAATAGTTACTTGTTGGTATTTGGGATAGCTAGTTAGTACATCTTTGGCTAATTGGATCTTTGACCAGTACCAGTTTTGATTTTGCGGAAGAACCTTTGTTTGGTTAACATAAAAATAAGTTACTCCTGCAACACCTTTTCCAAGATTTGAAAGAGAGTTTACGCGATAAAGATCAATTGTACTAGCACTCTTTGTTGTTGTCTTTCTATAAGATGTTGGGGTTAATATTCCTGCATATTTGGAAGAATATATCCACCTGTCAAATGAATTTGCTATTTTTGTAGAGTAAGTACTTGCAGATGAATCCACCCAATAAAACTTTGTACTTTTACCATAGTTTCCAATTCCTGAAGACATTTTATGCCCTTTAAATGTATTATAAGCATTTGCACTAATTGGAATCAGAAAAACAAGAATGGTGCTTAATAATACGCTATTCCTCATAAGTCTTCTCATAAAATTCACTCCTCTTTTTTTAAAAATGGTTACATATAAATTTTATAACTATCTTTAAGTGTATAAGTAATCTATTTTTACCAAAAATTGAGAAAAATATGAAAATAACGATTATCTATATTACTAAAATCATCTTTTATCTTTGACATAAAAAATTAAAGTGTAATAAATGAATAAGTTTATCTTAGACATTTATTACACTGTAACCAACTGAATAAGCCTATTAAGGCGATATGAAGACGGTAGACATAATCACCTAATTTTCTTGGAAAGTTCTTTTGTTTCCTTATCACAAAGAAAATGGTATATATCAATAAGTTCATCAAGTGTTTTCTCTTCAAAGTTGATAAGTTCCAATACATAATTTTTTGCCTGTTGATGAGAGGTAACCATTTTTGAAAGTTATGTCCATAAAATTCTTGAAGTTCCTTGATTCGTCGGGCATATAACCTGTCAAAATACAAAGCATAATAATCTTCATCATAAACGTAATCGCTTCTAGTTGGTTCTGTATTTTTGGTTTGACCGCCAAATTTAGATTTCAATTTATTCACTCTTGGTTTAAGGAGATTTTCTTCTTCCTTCTCTGCATTTTCTACTTCAACCTTTTTTCTTTCCTCATGGTAATTAACCTCATTCTCATGTAAAAACACAAATTCATCCTTCTTACCCTTAACCAGTCCTAATTGTTTTTAGGATACAATTAAGCCTGCCTTTGTAATTAGGAAGGTTTATTGTAAGGAACTAAATTTACTGTTTAGGATGAATTTTAAATATTCTTTCTCTGGTCACGCAGTGGTCACAAAAAAGCGTTTTTTCTAGCCATTATCCATTTTTATCCTTTCTTTCAAAATCCACAAAACCCTTATATATCAACGTTTTCACTCAACATCGACGGCATCAAACAGGACGGCACTTCGGAACCTGTCTTCCGTAATGGGGACTGGGCGTTTTAAATAACTGACATTTTTGAAAACTTACTGATTATAGCCACGTGATTCCTTAGGAACATGTGGCTGTTTTTATGCACAGTTAAAATCACCATCAGGCTTTTAGCTTGTACAGCCAAAATAATTGGGCTAGTTCCGTATACATAGCCTGATTTTTTAACCTAATATACCATTGGAATGTCTTGAACACATCTTTCATTCGCAAATATGTTATACTATTAATAAAGAGGGTGGCTAAATTGAGAAGCAATAAGTATAATACTGGTGAAACAGTAACCATTCAGGATACTAATGAATCAGTAACCATTAATAAATGGGCATATGTAAAGAATATGAAGAGATATTCTTATACTGTCAAAGAACATCCAACTACTTTTTTCTTTGAAGAAGAATTAAAAAAAGCTTAATGACAAGTCACTAAAACCCTACTCATTTCAGAGTGGGATTTTTTTCGTTTTCATTTCTTAGCACAATAAAAAACAGACTCCCATCGAGGAAGTCTGTTCATATCGGTTACGATTTAATTTGAAAATTAAGCTTTTTGAACGTTAGCAGCTTGAGCTCCACGAGCACCTTGCTCAACGTCGAAAGTTACTTTTTGACCTTCGTCTAAAGATTTGAAGCCTTCGCTTTGGATAGCTGAGAAATGTACGAATACGTCGTCTCCGTTTTCACGTTCGATAAATCCAAAACCTTTTTCTGCATTAAACCATTTAACTGTACCTTGTTCCATTGTTGTTGCCTCCTAGTGCATAACACACATTGTATTACTATTTTTAATCATTTGGAAAATAATTACTATCCTCTTCCACAATCAAAAACAATTCTTTATTAGATTAACATGAATTGATGAAGATAGCAAATTATGCAGTGATATTTATAAAGTCAGGCTTCACATTCCTTTTGCCTTCCCATCTCCTTTATTTATCCAATTTAATGATTCAGATATCAATTAATGGGTATATCAGAGTAATAAGAAACAGTACCAAGAATGATCAACAAGGAGGTCAATCAATGAAATATTACAAGGTATCCAATAGCGGTTTTGACAGTAAGGTTATTGTAGCCTATAGCGGGTATGAGGCACTCGGATTTTATTTAATGGAAAGCAATGATCAACTTGGTTTTGTTGATGATATAGATGTGGTAGAAGTGGATGCTGATGAACAAGTCGAGATTTCCTATACGGGTTTTCCCGTTTTTAAGACACTTAAAGAACTGTATCAAGAGAAAGATTTTTGGGAAGTTCCTAATGTTGTCGTGGAAGTTGAATAAAGAAAGCAACCTCCCCATCTATAGCCACTGGATGTTATCTCTCAATCAACTCTGTCAAATAGTATTTGGTAATGGCAAGATATTCACGGGAATATGATTTCACCAGTGACACTTTTGGTGTTTTAGCCGGCATTCCCTTCATGTCCAAGCCTTCTTTTCTTGCTATTTCAACTGCCCGGTAGATATGAAAGTCATTGCTTACGATCAACCCTGAAGCTGCTGTATCAGGAATGAGTTCTTTTGAGAATACAATATTTTCGTGAGTTGTTGTAGATTTGTCTTCCATCATGATGCGCGCTTCTTCAATTCCCTGGGCGATTAGCCCCTGCTGCATTGCTTTCGCTTCCGAAATGTCTTCCCCCGGTCCTTTGCCGCCAGATACAATGACCACTGTATGTTTATTGGCCGTTAAATATTCTGCAGCTTTATCAATCCGGTATTGTAAGGATAATGATGGAACCGAACCTTTGACCCTTGCTCCAAGAATAATGAGGTAATCGGCATTTTCCGGAACTTGCTGGTGAATGCTTTCTTGAATTTTCATGTGTAAAAAACCAAAATACCCCAGTAATATAACAACACTCATTACCACTAATTTCATCGCCCTTTTCAAGGTTTTTCCCCGCTTCATTTTCCTTTCATTTAACATTATTCCCCACCGGCTCCTCTTTGGCCAAGATCGAAGAGCGCGAAATCATAAAAGACTTCCCGCTCTTCCAAAAATATTCAAACGACATTTTATTCTGCGACAATATCATCATATATCAATTTTCCAATTTTACTGATTACTTGACGGCTTTCTTCCTCTGATTTCATACCTTCAGTAAGAACTGCAGCATAAACAGTTTGTGTTTCTGAACGAATGATTGCACAATCATGGGAAACTCCACGAATTCCGCCCGTTTTGCTGGCGACTTTGACCCCTTTGCCCATCAGTGATGGAAGTTTATCCCTTAGTTGCTGATTGTCAAATACACGCAATATTTTTTCCTGGCTTTCTTTCGTTAAAAAGTTTCCTGTATGTATCGCTTTCAAGCAGGTAATCGTATCTTCCGCCGATATGGTATTGTCGAGCCCTTCTTTTAATGCCTTAAAATCCTGCATTTTTCGTTCAAGGATAGTATTTTTCAACCCGAGTTGCTTGATGCATTGATTAATTTCCTCAAATCCCAGCAGGTTCATCATCATATTTGTGGATGTATTGTCAGAAACAGTTATCATCAATGTCAATAAATCCTCTACAGTTAAAAATACCTTATTCGATAGGACATGCAGGACTCCAGATCCTCCTGTCACTTCATTAGGCGGGATGGTCACTGGTTGATTCAAATAGATTTTCTTTTGTTCACTTTGACGATAACCTTCGATGATCATCGGTATTTTGATAAGACTCGCTGATTGAAAAGATTCATTCTCGCGGTATCCAATCATGTCCCCATGACCATTTTCAATTTTATATGCGATTTTCCCTTTAAATGATTCAATTAATGCCAAGATATCATGTTCTATAGTTTGTAAGGTCATCTATTCCCCGTTCCTCCTTAGATATCATTTAAACCCCTATAAAAAACACCCTTATTCCCTAACTTATTCTACCATGTTAAAAGCAGTACAATCTTCTTCTAAATTCCAATTGAATAATTTTTTGCATAAAAAAGAGCCTTCATATCGAAAGCTCCGTTAATAACTATTATTCATCTAGATTTAATTGCCCTGCCCTTCACTAATGGGAATCGTTTCTTCTCGGTTGTATCCACCTGTGTGATTTCACCATCATGTATGGTTATTATCACGGATCCATATTGCAAATCTTACAAGCTTGAAATGATATGCCTGATTTTCAATTCTTCTTTCTTTTCCATAATATCTCCCCTTTACTACTGGTAATAAAGCTTCGTTTCATGCCAAATGTTTAAAGCGTTCGCACGAAAAGCAAACGTATGCTTCCCGCTTTCCATGTTTTCTTGAGGAACTTGGTTTACCTATCATATCCTCATCATTAATTTCCATATAAGAATAACCAGTTAATAGGAACTCCACATTCCCCTCCCCTCACTATAAAAAATAAAAGGCACCCACCATCTAACAGAATTAGATGTAAGGGTGCCTTTAGTTGACTAATCGGCAATATTCGGGAGTTGCATACATTATAGAAAAATACGATTCAAAACAAAACCGCATTATTCTTACCAATTAACTTGGTATTTACTAATATAATCCAATTTCTTTGTTTTGTCAATATGAATTATAATTTTCTGATTAGTCTGCGTTTTACATTTTACTTATTTACCACTTTACCAAACTAAACTATTTGAGATATACTATTTTAGTATAAGTTGTCGGTATAAACACACACTGTATTTAAGAAAGGTTCGATATAAATGGTAAATAAAAAATGGGGTTTATTGATTTTGACCACATTCGTTATTGGGAATATGGTCGGCGGCGGAATTTTCATGCTCCCTGCTCAATTAGCACAGGTATCCAGTCCATTAGGGGCCACATTGGCATGGATCGTTACTGGACTGGGAGTTTTTCTAATAGCTTTGGTGTTTGGGAACCTGGCAGTCCGGAAACCGGATTTGAAGGCTGGACCGCAAAGTTATGCTCAATCATTATTTAAATCCCCTTCTAAAGGAAGGGTTTCTGGGTATAGCATGGCTTGGGGCTATTGGGCTGCGAATTGGGCTGCGACAGCTTCTGTCATCATTTCATTTGCTGGTTACCTATCAACGTTTTTCCCGGTGATGCATAGTGCGAAAGTGATTTATACAGCTGGTTCGTTTCAACTTGAACTAGGTAAAGCATTAACGTTTGCGGTATGTTCCGTTGCCCTGTGGGGGATTCAGGCAATCTTGGTAAGAAGTTTTAACAGTGCTGGGAAAATGAATCTTTTTGCTACGGTGACCAAAGTGCTTGGATTCTTATTTTTCATCATTATCACAATATTCATCTTCGATACTTCCAATCTAGGGAACGGAGCTGAATTTTATGATAAGGCGGGATCTGCTGTCTCTTTAGGTGATCAAGTGAATGCTGCTGCAATATCAACATTATGGGCCTTCATCGGTATTGAAGCGGCCGTCATGCTTTCAAACCGGGCCAAGTCACAAAATGATGTAAAGAAAGCGACGATTCTTGGTTTACTTATCGCTGTTGCCATTTATATCGGCATTACTTTATTGACGATGGGTGCCATATCACAAGACGATTTGAAAATATCACAAAAACCGCTTGTTGACGCACTTCAAGCAGTAGTTGGTTCAAGCGGCACGTATTTAATGGCTGCTCTTGCCGTCATTTCCTTATTGGGATCTACAATCGGATGGATTGTCGTTGCATCAGAGGTTCCATACCAGGCAGCAAAATCGGATCTGTTTCCTGCCTATTTTGCAAAAGCGAACAAAAATGGCACACCCGTCCGTTCTATGACAATAACAAATATCATGACACAGATATTCTTATTCTCCACTATTTCGGGTACGATCTTGGAAGCTTATAAATTCTCGATGATCGTCGCTACACTCGCTTACTTGATCCCGTATCTTGCTTCGGTTCTGTATCAATTGAAATTAGTCATGACGGGGGAAACCTATGACATCATGAAAGGCTCAAGGGTACGTGATGGCATCATCACCATCCTGGCGTTAATTTACTCGATCTGGGTCATCAAGACCGGTACGGCTGATATGAATACATTCATACTTGGCATAGCCTTATATGTATTCGGAATCGTCCTATACCCACTATGGATGAGAAAAAAAGCATAACCTTAAACACCTTGGCATCCATAAGTGCCAAGGTGTTTTTTTATATATCTTTCATAATCAATGTAGTTTTCAGCTGAACCGTTTCCCCTGAGCATAACTCCCTCAATCCAGTCATTTTTGCAGACAAATCCAAATTAGGGGCATTCGTTACCCATGTATATGGTTCAGGACAGACGAACCCTTCCTGGTTGAACAATACCCAAAACTTAAAATGTTGATCGCCATGATAGATGACCTGTACGCCAGCTTCTTGGTCAGTGAGTATGCACTCGTTCTCCAGCGCTCTTTCCTCATCATAGCCAAATAGGTCATCAAATAGCCTGCCATCCAAGCTAATACCGTTTTGAATTTCCAATGGATTGGCCGTTTCATGAATTGCACCAGTGGGCAATGACCTTTCATTCAATTCCCAATGTTTATTGACAGGAAGAGATATTCTGCAATCCTCCAATTTACTCCCTGGTCCAAATGGAAAATTGAATACAGTGTGATAACCTGCTCCCCACGGAAAGGGTTCAATGCCCTTGTTGGTGATTTCCAATTGTATTTCCAATATTTCTGCCTTTAAAGAGAAAGACATATTCACAGTGATATCTTGCGGAAAGCTACCTTTTAGATCAAAATCGCTGCTTGAAAATTCAGTATTAATGATGATTGCATTCCCGTTCACCTCCTTTTTGCAGACCTGCCACGGCTTGTCATGCAAAAAACCATGAATATGATTGGATTTTTTCATTTCATTGATTGGAAACTTATACTCAGTCCCCTTATATGTAAATTGACCATCTTCAATTCGATTAGGAGGAAACAGGATTGGCATTCCATACAAAATGGGGGCTTTATTATACTCTTCCACACTTTCCGGAGTGCGCAGCAGCTCAATATCCTTATGCTTGTACTTCAACGAAAGCAGATTGCTTCCTAAAGATGGCGCAAGTATCGCTTCCACTTTTTCATTGCCGAACTTTATGGCCTTTTCATTTAAAAAAGTGATATCTTCAATATAACCTTTCACTTTTTCTCCTCCTTTGACTTGAACATATATCCATCCTACTTCCACGGACCATTTTTTGCAACAAATGGAAAATATATATTTCAGAGTCTGAAATAAGTGTTGGTAATCTGGATTTTACTTTGTTCGCTTCACTACTTTTCTATCTCTTTTATCCTTTTCCTCCGCAAAGAATCGAATTGTGCCATATTAAATATAAAAAGGATGCCGTTTACGGCATCCTTTTTTACTTATCTATTACTTTCACTTACTAAAGCCACTATGCCTTCTTCATCATCCAATACAAGTTCAATACCCGAGTATGGATCTTTATTCATATATTCATCCAGCCATAAGCGAAGCGCTTCTATCAAGTTGATGGTAATTAACACTTGTTTCCGGCCATCGACGAACGCTTCCGCCGAAAAGCCATAATCATCATCATACATTAACTCCACTTCTACCTCATTGGGTTGTACCTGCTTTTTACGGGCAATGTAAACACAAACCGCATTAATGATATCTTGTTCGGAAATCTTTAGCCTCTCCATGGGTTTGTATCCTCTTTCTTCTTCTTATCTTTGAAATATGTGAATATTTTACGGATTACAACGATCAATACAACGACCGCTAACACGTTGATTAATAGACCAAGTATAGAACCAAGCATTCCCATATTAGCGAATAGGCTACCAAAAAGCAAACCTGCCAGTCCACCTAGCATAAGTCCTTTCATTAAGCCGCCTTTTGCGAATGTGTTTCCAGTCTTGGCTTTATTGGCAGTAGTAGCATCGGATTTCTTCGTTTGTTTATTTTGGAAATTCGAATTATTATTGTTGTTGCTGTTAAAGCTTCTTTTTCCGGACTTGTAACCCCTTGCATCGACTGACTCCGTATGGTCTTGGAATACATAAGTGCCGACTGGCGAGAATGCTAGTGTAATCGTAAGTAATGCAGCCATTAATTTTTTCATCATGTTTTTTGCCTCCGTTTAATAGTATGGAATGTTGTTTCATTATATCTATACCCAGATTACTGAAAGTCCACATCACCTATCCTTGTTTAATCTTATAGTATTTACGTTTAATTTCAAAATAAGTTTCATTTTTTTTCGATTTTTTTTAAAAAAAAATAAGCAGGGGCATTTTTCCCCCTGCTTACTTAAAGAACGATTAGTTTACACGAACGACACGGCCGTTGAATTTATCTGCCCAATATCCGCTTGCCATATTGGCGATCGCAACACCTGTTGAACTTTGGGAACCGATAAATTTGCCGCCGCCGACATAAATACCGACATGACCATCAGTTTTGTAGGTATTGAAGAACACTAAATCTCCAGGTTGTTTTTGACTACTAGATACTTGACGTCCTGCACTTTTCAATGCATCCGTACTGGCTGGAAGGTTCACACCAGCTTGTTTATAAGCCCATGCAACGAATCCTGAACAATCGAAAAGACCGTTAGCGATATCGGATGCCGTTCTACCGCCACCAAATTTATATGTGGAGTTACCGATATATTTATAACCTGCTGTAATTGCAGAGCCTGTATTTGCACTGCTAGGCTTGCTTGATGTTTCAGTTTTACTGGCTGCAGGCTTACTAGCTGCTGCAGGTTTATCAGCAGAACTGTTTTCAGATGAATTTGATGATGATTCACCTTTAGACGAACTAGATGCTGACGATTCAGCTTTAGAAGAACTTGATGATTCTTTACTAGAAGAACTTGATGATCCTTCACTAGAAGCCTTTGAAGAATTCACTTCTTCAGCAGCACGGTCAAGATCTGCTTTTTCTGATGCTTTACGCTCTTCCTCTTTTTTGATATTTTCACGGATGGAGGCAATTTGTGCTTCTAAACCGGCATCTTTATTCTCTAAAGCTTGTTTTACGGCCTCTGTTTCCGATTCTTTCTCTTCAATCTTAGCCTTCATATTGACAGTTTCAGCTTTTTGATCTTTAATTTGAGATTGCATGCCTTTAAGCTCTACTTCCATATCCTTTAGGCTTTGCAATTTTTTCTCAACAGTCGCTTGTTTTTTTTCTAAGTCAGCTTTATCCGCTTCCTGTTCGCTAAGAATCTGTTGGTCAGCTTCCACGATAGTGGCTACCGCTCCAACACGATTAACGAATTCACCAAAGCTTTTAGAACCTAAAACAACTTCGAGGTACTCAACATCCCCGCCGCTCTCTTGGAAAGAACGCGCGCGCTCTTTCAAGACTTCCTCGCGTTTTGCGATTCTTTCTTCCAAAGCTTTAATTTCTTTCTTTAAAGAATCTATGTCTTTTTCGGTGTCTTTAATTTCTTGTTTAGTATCTTTGATTTTTTGGTCATTTTCTTTCATTGCCGATTCTATCTGGGCAATTTGGGCATTCATCTTCGTTTGTTCTTTTTTTAATTCCTGAATAACTTGTTCTGCCTCTGAAATATCTGATTGTATTCCAGTGCGTTGTGATTGAATATCCGAGATGGATTCAGCTTTTACAGATGGTATGGCAAAAGCGCTTCCTAAGCCAAGCATAATTGTCGTGTTCAATACGATAAGTTTTTTCTTCAAACTCATTTCCCCTGCTTTCCTCCCCTTGCATTTCCATCGACCCACTTCTTTTTCTCTATGAAAAATGATTAGTCAAAATAAATTGCTGGGAACTCTTCTCTATTTTTTTTACTCTTTATGTAATCTTCAAGGTTGTGATTATATTAAATACATTTCTTAAACTCTACTATGTTTTCATCTAAGTCGTAGTATATCATCAGATTTTGTCAAATGCGTAATAACAATATTACAATTATATTTCAATTTTAACATTAACCATAAAAATTCGACTTTTTCTCGTGATAAAACATCCAATATCTTACATAAAGTTCTTCTAATTTTGATGCAAGACTTTTTATCTAGTGTTTAGCTCCATGTGACCATAGACTATTGACGGGTAAAAACTCACCATTCCCTAATGCACGGAAGCCCTTTTGCAACAATTTGAAGCATATTTACCTTTCGTACAGGAAAATCCTGCTGTCAGCACCATTAAAAAAACAAAAAAACCGCTCTAAGCGGTTTTTCCGTCAATATTCGACCCATTCTTAAATCCCAGCCATAAAATCGACAAAAACTCTCAATTCTTTTGGACGGACATATACCCTTTCCCCTTTGCTTATTCCCAGATTCAAATATTGTTCTTTCGTCAGTTCGATTTCCAGCGGTTCGTTTGTATCCTGACGAATGACTTCAATCCGGACGATGGGGCCAATTGTATGGATATGGTCAATGATGGATGCAATCGAGTCCCTTTCCGATGGTTCTCTTTCTATGATAAAGTTATGATTCCTTACATAACCAGTGCCCATTCCATCTTCAATGTCCGGGGCATTCATTTCCACATTCCCAGTTACCAATTTCCCTTTATGGACGTTGCCCTTCAATAAATTGACACTGCCAAGAAAATCATAAACAAAGGGATTTTCAGGGTGATCATATACTTCTTCCGGAGTTCCAATCTGTTCAATTTTCCCTTCATTCATGATTACGACCCGATCGGCAACATCCATCGCCTCTTCTTGATCATGCGTCACGAACACACTTGTAACATTGAATTCATCGTGAAGCCTTCTTAGCCAACGCCGAAGTTCTTTGCGAACCTTGGCATCCAATGCCCCGAATGGTTCATCAAGCAAAAGGATATTCGGTTCAACCGCAAGTGCCCTTGCCAATGCGACACGCTGGCGCTGGCCGCCTGATAATTGGGATGGATAACGATCTTTATATCCTTCCAACTTGACAAGCTGAAGCAATTCGGTGACCTTTTGTTCAATAACGTTTTTACTGGGCCTTAATTTTCTAGGGCGGACCTTTAATCCATAGGCGATATTATCAAAAATCGTCATATTACGAAAAAGGGCATAATGCTGAAAGACGAAACCCACATTTCGATCTTTTACATGTTTATGCGTATAATTCTCTTCATTAAAGAGAATCTTCCCGTTTTCTGCTTGTTCAAGACCGGCGATGATACGCAGTAATGACGTTTTTCCCGATCCGGAAGGGCCGAGGAGGGCTACGAGTTCACCGCTCTTTATCTCCAAATTGATGTTTTGAAGTGCTTGATAGGACCCGTAATATTTTGTAACATTTTCAATGATGATACTCATTTCATTCCTCCTAACTAGCTTTGGTCGATTTAAAGTCCGTTTTCCATTCAATGAAACTTTTAATGATCAAGGTAATGATTGCAAAGATGGACATCAGGGATGCCACGGCAAAAGCAGCCGAAAATTGATATTCATTGTATAAGATTTCAATATGAAGCGGCATCGTGTTTGTCATGCCCCGAATATGGCCCGATACGACCGATACAGCTCCAAACTCCCCGATTGTCCTTGCATTACAAAGGATGACTCCATATAGTAGCCCCCATTTTATATTGGGAAGCGTCACATACCAAAATGTCTTAAACCCTCCAGCACCCAGCGTGAGCGAAGCCTCTTCTTCAGACGTCCCCTGACTTTGCATGAGCGGGATCAATTCGCGTGCAATGAATGGGAAGGTGATGAAAATGGAGGCGATGACAATCCCTGGTATTGAAAAAATCACTTTAATGTCAAAGGATTGCAGCAGTGGACCAAATGTTCCATGTAAGCCAAACAGAAGGACGAATATCAGCCCGGCAATGACGGGTGATACGGAAAAAGGCAAATCTATCAGTGTTATTAAGAAGTTTTTTCCCTTGAAATCATATTTTGTTATGGTCCACGCAGCCACAACCCCGAATATGGCATTAAGTGGCAAGGTGATGAGGACAACGATCAATGTTAACTTAATCGCAGCCAAGGAATCAGGATCGGCAATGGCGGCAAAATAAGCTTCTGCACCTTTTTCAAAAGCTTTTACAAAGATTGCGAATAATGGGACAACTAAAAACAAAGTCAAAAATAGCAATACAATGGAAATAAGGACCCATTGTATCGATTTAGGCTCTTTTGTTGCGTTTCTCGTAATGCTGACTGGGTGCTTCGTTTTAGCAACCACTGAATTACCATGTTCCATCATATCCCCTCCTACTTCCCTGAATATCTTTTGCCGGTCCACCATTGCAAGATATTGATGGTGAACAAAATTATAAATGTAATCATGAGCATGACGGCCGCAACAGCTGTTGCCCCTTCATAATCATATTGTTCAAGCTTTGTCATGATGATCAGCGGGGAAATCTCTGTTTTAAACGGCATATTTCCGGCAATGAAGACAACGGATCCATACTCTCCAAGTGCCCTCGCAAACGAAAGTGCAAAACCCGTCAATATCGCTGGAATCAATTCCGGGAAGATAATTTTAATGAATGTCTGCATTCGGTTCGCCCCTAAAGAAGCAGAAGCTTCTTCCATCCCTTTTTCGACATTTTCAAGCACCGGTTGGACCATCCGCACCACGAATGGAAGACCGATGAATATTAGGGCGATGATGATCCCGGCAGGAGTGAAAGCGATTTTAAATCCGAAAAATTGCCCGATCCATCCGTTCGGTGAGTACAAGGTGGTCAAAGTAATTCCTGCCACGGCAGTCGGGAGGGCAAAAGGCAAATCCACCAGTCCATCGATGATCCGTTTGCCGGGAAACTCATAACGAGTAAGCACCCAGGCAATTAACACACCAAAAACTGCGTTCACAAAGGCCGCAGTTAGCGCTGTCATGAAACTCAATTTATACGAAGCAACAACCCTCGGCTCAGTGATGGTCGCCCAAAAGTCGTGAAGCCCCATTGAAAATGTGTTTAGAAAAACCATGGACAACGGGATCAAAACGATGATGGAGAGATACAGCAACGTAAAACCCATCGTTAATCCAAAACCGGGTATGGTCCTCTTTTTCGTCTGTTTACCTTCTGTCACTATATTCATAGCTTCGCCTCAGCTCTTTTTCCGATTTATGAAGGAGAAGGTGATAAAGCCCTCTCCCCCTTCATGCTTATTACTGTTGATAAATCTCGTCAAATGTACCGCCATCATTAAAATGTGTTTCCTGGGCCTTTTTCCAACCGCCAAATGTATCTTCAACAGTCACCATATCGATTTTTGCAAATTGGTCTTCGTATTCAGCTAGAACCTTCTCATCCCTTGGACGATAGAAGTTTTTCGCGGCAATTTCCTGACCGGTCTCCGTATATAGGTATTTCAAGTAAGCTTCAGCCACTTCCTTTGTTCCTTTTTTCTCGACGACTTCATCAACAACAGCTACCGGTGGCTCTGCTAATATACTGATTGAAGGATTGACGATTTCATATTTGTCATCACCGAATTCTTCCAGTGTTAAATAGGCTTCATTCTCCCAAGCGATAAGTACGTCACCAATTCCCCTTTCTACAAAAGTGGTGGTTGCACCGCGGGCTCCTGAATCCAGGACTTCAACATTCTGATAAAGTTTTTTCATGAAATCCTTCACTTTTGTTTCGTCATTATCGAAATTCTTCTCCGCATAAGCCCAGGCAGCCAGATAATTCCACCTTGCCCCCCCGCTTGTCTTCGGATTTGGTGTTATGACGGATACATCCTTTTTAATAAGATCATCCCAATCTTTAATGCCTTTAGGGTTATCTTTTTTCACCAAAAACACAATCGTTGATGTGTATGGTGTCGAGTTTTCCGGTAAACGTTTTTGCCAATCCTTCGCTAATAGGTTACTAGCTTCATAAATGGCATCAATATCATAAGCCAATGCCAATGTAACGACATCCGCCTCCAATCCATCAATAACGGCCCTGCCCTGTTTACCAGATCCGCCATGTGATTGTTGAATCGTTACATCCTGACCGGATTCTTCTTTCCAATGCTTCACGAACGCTTCATTGAATTCCTGGTACAATTCCCGTGTCGGATCATATGAAACATTCAAAAGCTCGACTGACTTTGATGTCCCTTCCCCTTCCGTTTTTTCCGAGTTGCATCCAGCAAGTACACCGAAGGATAAAATCAAACTTGTCAATAACATCAACTTTTTCATGAGCTTCCCCCTTTTTATACAACAAAAAAGGCATGCTATTTCCATTCATTCATTAATTTAGGAGATAGTATGCCTTCAGTTCTCTGATCAGCAAATATTCTGATTTTTGTATATCCTTACCATAAAACAAAGTTTACATAGTTGTCAACTAGGTATTACATGTCCTTTTATATAAATTTATTTACGTATAGAAAGTTAAAGAACTTCCCAAACGAAAAGGACTCGTTCCTGAGAACGAGCCCTTTAATACCTGGCGAGCACTTATGAATTAGATGCTTTATGATACAGCTTATTATCCACGATATACTGATAACACTGATCAGGCAGTAAATATCTTGGTTCCCCGCCCATCGCGAATTCATCCCTTATATATGTAGAACTGATTTCCATGGAAAGACCTTTATCTATAAGGTGAAATGTATTCCCATCATCATAATTTCTTAGCAATGGACTTTTGGATATGATTTTCAGCATATCGATCCCATCCCTTGCCATGACGATGAATTTATGATTGGCAATCAATTTCTCCCTGAATTTCCATCGTAAGTGTACCGGTAAATCTTGATTATCAATATCTTCAAGTAAATCTGCACCCATTATGAAATAAACTTCGTCCTTTGGAAATCGCGATTTAAAATATTCCATCGTATACCAGGTATATTGTTTACTCGTTCCGGCGCGTTCATTGATTTCATAATCACTAACTTCGAATAGCGGATTGCCCCCTATTGCCAAATTTAGCATTTCCCAACGATGTTCATTGCTCGTTTTCATCTGTTTATCGATACGGCCATTTGCACAAGGCAAAAAAATCACCTTGTCTAGCTTAGCACGATGCGCAATGGTCGATGCTGTCCATAAATGCACATTCGTGACCGGATCGAAGGAAGATCCATAAACTCCAATTTTGCCCATCCTTATCTCCCCCCATCTGCCTTTCTTTTTCACACGGCCTGACCGGACATCCGTCCCCTGCTTCTAATGCAAGCGGCAATGCAGACAAATCGTACAGTCCAGGCTCCAGACCGTCAAGGACCAGCCCTTCGAGGATATGAATCCCACATCCTTACAATTTATTGCGGGCAGGCAACTTTTTGCTGACGAGACAGTCAACGGAAGGCAAATCGAGCCCAACCATTCCTTTATTTGCAAGGAAGGGGCTAAATATGGTTCAACCGGTGAATCCATTCAGGCAAACGGCTGAAGTCCTTCCATTGACCTGTTGCCAGCAACAACCGCCGGTCCCCTGTCAATTCGATACCTTCAAAATCTTTAATGCCAATACTTTCAGCTGCATCCACCTTTACTACAGTAGCAGTGCCAATATATAAATATGATTTCTTCCCATTTCCATCAAAATGAAAGGGGGCATCAATTTGAGTTCCTAATGTCCACTCATCCGGATTTCCCCTACATTGACAGTTGCCCCTTCAGCCAATGATGAATTCAGCCGATATGATTATTGCGTATCTCCTGGCCAATATGCTGTATTTTCATTCGGCACTGAAAATATCTAACCGTTGATTCATGTATTTCTCCCGCAAGTCCAAGCTTACAGTTTGGTCCTTAATGTCCAAAGCTCAGGAAAAAATGGCTGTTCGACCACTTTCTTCAGATAACTTACACCGGACGATCCGCCAGTTCCCTTTTTATTACCGATGATCCGTTCAACGGTGCTCATATGATTGAATCTCCAGAATTGTTGTTGACTTCCAATATCAACGAGCTTTTCGGCCAACTCATACAAATCCCAGTATTTATGCACATCACGGTAAACTGTCAGCCACGCGTTTTCAACACTTGCATTTTCCTGATAAATTACAGACCAATCCCTGTTTCGTACCGATTGATCAATGGGAAGCCCTCTTGCAGCCAAAGCCCCTATGGCCGCATCATAAATACTAGGTTTATTCAAGGCTGCCATCATCGACTCATAAAGCTCTGTTTTATGACGGAAAACGGCCAATATTTGTGAATTCTTTTGACCCATTGCAAATTCTATCAACCTGTTCTGAAATGATTGAAACCCTGAAGAGTTTCCTAGTTTCTCCCGGAATTCCATGTAATCGGATGGCGTCAAGGTCGAAAGCACATTCCAGGATTGAACAAGTTGCTGCTGGATCCTGGCCACTCGGGATAGCATCTTAAAGGAAGGCTCCAATCGTCCTGCCTCAATAAGAGCTGTTGCTGCAGTCAATTCATGGAGGACCAATTTCATCCATAATTCACTTGTCTGGTGAATGATGATGAACAACATTTCATCGTGATGACCGGAAAGCCGATGCTGACTTGATAATATTTGGTTTAAATGAAGGTAGTCCCCATAGGACATATCTTTTTCAAAATCAGTTACCATACTTTCTTCCAAACGGTGTTCATCTCTTGGACCCTTATCCATACTATCCCTCTTTCCCTTTACATTCTTTTGATTTTCGACATCAATACGTATACGATGCAAAGAAAGATCAGCCATGGTACACCGAACTGGAGTACAATTTTAAACGGGCCAGTGAACCAGGTGGATACCGTCAAAGCAAACAAAAGAAATGCACCAAGAATCGTTAGATATGGAAATCCATACATTTTAACTGGTAATTTGCGCCCACCTGATTTCTCCCACCTTTTTCTGAAAAACAAGTGGGAAATGAACACCATGAACCAGGTAAAAATGGCTCCAAACATCGATATGCCCATCATGAATGCATATGAAGTATCAGGAAGCAGGACCTTTACTCCTGCAGCAAGAAATATGCCCAAAGTGGATATGAGAAGGGCTCTTACAGGGACTCCTTTATTGCTCACTTTTTGAAATAGGGCTGGAGCCTGCTTCTGCTCGGATAATGAAAATATCATTCTGGTGGAGGCATATAATTGACTGTTCATTGCAGATATTGCAGCGGTTAAAATAATGAAATTCATGATCCCCGATGCCCCGGGAACATTCAGGATTTCCATTACCCTAACAAATGGGCTTTTATCAATACCGGCCGATTGCCAGGGAACAATCATTAACATGATCCCGATTGTCAGTACATAAAAAGTGGCAAGCCTGAAGACAGTCGCCTTCAATGCTTTAGGGACGGCAATATCCGGATCCTTTGCTTCCCCCGCCGTCACGGCAATTAACTCAGTTCCTAAAAAGCTGAAGAGAGAAATGAATATGGCGACCCAGAGCCCCCAAAAACCGAAAGGCATAAAACCGCCATCTTTGGCAAAGTTCTCTACACCAATCCCGCTTGAAGGTTCGGCGCCAATCACCACGTAGGCGCCCAGTAGTATGAAAATGACAATGGCACTGATTTTGATCATGGAAAATACATATTCAAAATTCCCGAATGTATTGACACTCGTCGCATTTACATAGATTAGCAGTGCAGCAAAAAGGAAGATCCAAACGCTCCCAGGTACATCCGGGAACCAATATTTCATATAAACAGCGATGGCACTCACTTCAACACCTATGGCAAGGACATTCGCTATCCAATATGAATATCTCACAACAAAACCCGCAAATGGACTTATATATTTTTCAGCAATGGTTCCAAAAGATCCCGAAGTTGGATGGGCTACAGTCATTTCCGCCAAACAGCCCATCAGCAGAAGGACAATGAATGCACCAATTGCATAGCTGATGAGTACACTTGGACCTGCCGTAGAAATTGCAAGGCCGCTCCCCAAAAATAATCCGGTGCCAATCGCACACCCCATTGCAATCATTGTGATTTGACTCGATGATAATTCACGATGCAGCTTATTTTTCTCCATATGTTGCTCCCATTCTAGGCAATGATTCCCCTTTTATTTTCATAGTTTTCATATAATCTGCCGTCCATGATCTTTTTAAGTACCTGTACCGTTTCATAGACTTCCTGGAAAGAGGTGTAAAGGGCAACTGGTGCTAAGCGAATCATATTCGGTTCACGATAATCGGGGATGATGGCCTCTTGTTTCAATGCTTTACATATTCTTGCAGCTTCTGGATGTTCAAGGATGATATGTCCGCCCCTTTTTGCTTCATGAATTGGGCTCCCGATTTCAAATCCATATCCCGTTAACTCCGATTGTATTAAATCCATAAGATATTGGGTCAGCCTCAAGGATTTCTTCCGGACTTGTTCTATCCCCGCTTCCGCAAACATTTCAAGCGAGCCTAAAAGGGGGGCCATGCTTAATATATGGGGAGTTCCAATCTGGAAGGCACCTGCCGTATTTGCCTTGGTAAAGGTATGTTCCATATCGAACTGCTTATCTTTCCTAGAGCCGAACCATCCAGCCAACCCGGGCTGCCTTGCAAAATGTTTACGGTTCACATATAACCCCGCTACACAACCTGGCCCGCCATTCAAATGCTTATAATTACACCAAAACGCGAAATCCACTTCCCAGTGGTCAAACCAATGCGGAACAGCACCCACGGAATGACAGGCATCGAAACCTATCATGATTCCACGCGCATGCGCTTCCATCGTTAACCTCTCCATATCAAGTATCTGACCGCTGCGATATAAAACCGTCGGAAGGACAATCAACGCGATTTCCTCGGTCATCATTGCAATGATGTCATCTTCTTCGAGAAATCTACCATCTCGGCTTTTTACCTGAACTAAATGTTCCGAGGGATCGAGCCCATGCAATTGGAGTTGGCTTTGAAGTGCATAGATATCACT
This sequence comes from Peribacillus simplex, assembly GCF_900156045.1. GTDB lineage: Bacteria > Bacillota > Bacilli > Bacillales > DSM-1321 > Peribacillus > Peribacillus simplex_D. The sequence goes on from NZ_FTMX01000002.1 coordinate 409,158, forward strand.
CGGAAATGTTAGTTCATCCGCCAGGATCTTATTCCTGCCAGCTCTCGGTTCAAAAAAAGTGGCCGCAAGCTGGTGCAGATTAGCTGTAGTAGATCCTCCCATTATCACTTCATCCTCTAAAGCCCCCACCAATGGGGCACTCAATTCACCCAATCTCTCAGAAAAGTAAAACCAGGGCTCGGCCCCTTCCGTCCAGCCGTCTATTCCATACCTTTTCCAATCTTCCAATGACTTCATTAAACTTTTCTCAGCCCGCTTCGATAAAAGTCCCAATGAGTTGCCATCCATATAAATCATCCCTTGGTTCAAATAGAACTCCTCTCTGTAAGAAACTAATGGATCTTCCTTATCCAAAGTTTTCGCATAATCTTTCGTCGACATGAAATTATTGATATCCATGTTCTCCCCGCTTTCCTCCCATCCAGTTTTTTTCACTTGTAAATCCCTACCCCTTCCCATGCCAACCTTATCATTCTGTCAGGATCTTTTTCAATATAATCCTTCTTATCAAATATCATGGTGTAGTGGTTGGTTTCATCATATTTCGGCCAAATTTCACCTTCCGGAGGATTGGGGTTTCCATATTTCGCAAAGTTGACCCAATGTTCCTGCATTCTATGGGAAACCTTTAGTGCAGCTGACCTTGAACCATATGAAGTAATCCGTTTTCCAAATGCCGAGTCGAAAGTCTGGAAGGCAAAAGGGATTTCCATACCATGCGTCGCCCCTAATTTACTTATGCGCATTGCCGCCGTTTTATAATCAAAACGGTACATCCAAGTTTTTTCAAAGCGGCTGTATGCCTCCGCATACCAAACCGAGGGAATATGGAAAGTCGCATCACGGCCAATGCCAAGCACAGCTTTCTTTTCTGGGTAGTTTATATAAGCATTCGTAATTCGGCCTTTCGCCTCTGGATCTGTATTTTCGAACATTTTATGAATCATTGCCGCATTAGTTGGGATTAATGGGGGATCCATCTGGTCGAATAATGTCGCTTCGTCCCTATTTGTTCCTATAAGCAAGGATATTCCCTTTGCTTTTCCGGATCGAATCGAATCTAGTGGATAATCGGGCAGGAAGTCACCATCTACGACAGGTCCAAATGATAGTGAGCCTGGCATGGCTTGTGAGTTTTCCCGTAAGAGTTGGTAGGAGGCCGCGACAATCTCTTGAACTGGAAGTGTTTTTAACCGATGGATTTCATTCTTTCCAATGCCCAATATCTCAAGAAACCTTTCACTGAATTGGCGCGCAAATCCTTTTCCATAAACAGATGTCGGAGCGGGACTTTCTGCAATGGCCTGTTTAAAAAGACCTCTCGCTGATGGAACAGTAAGTAAAGTCGTAACCGCATTGCCTCCCGCTGATTCACCAAATATTGTAACATTATCAGGATCGCCGCCAAACGCTTCTATATTCTCTTTAACCCATTTAAGAGACGCAACTTGATCACGTAAACCTAAATTGGTTTCAAATATTTCCCCATCACCTGCCAACTCGGTAAAATCCAGATATCCCAGTGCCCCCAGCCTATAGTTGATGCTCACTACGACTACATCCCCATTTTTAGCCAGTAAATGTCCATTGTACATATCAATGGATCCAGCTCCCGTTATATATGCTCCTCCAGGAATCCAGACCATGACCGGGCGTTTTTTATCATCAGCTCTAGGTGACCAAATATTCAGGAACAAACAATCCTCATCCATTTTTTCATTTCCAGCCATTCCTGTTCTTACCGCCCGATCCATCGGCTGCGGGGGAACGGGACCAAAATCCACTGCATCCATGACGCCGCTCCACTTATCAACTGGTTCCGGTGAGCGGAAACGCAGACCATCAATCGGAGCTTTCGCATACCTGACTCCACGCCATACGCATATATCGTTTTCCATGGTGCCTTGAAGATGTCCTTTTACCGTCGTAACTATTGATCCAATCATTCCCTTTCACCTCTTCATATAGTAGTAGATATTTAAGTTCTTCTTTTTCCATTCCCTTATATCCTTCATCTTTATCGAAAAAAGATCTATAGAGTCAATTCAGCCAAAAAAAAGTACTGCTATCGTATAAAGCTCAGGTTATGAGTTTGGATATAGATTTTCAAATAGCCAGTTCAACAAAAAAAGACCCAATCAGGTCCTTTTTGTTGAACTCGGCAATTAGCTTAGGTGAGCATGGCAATGATGCTCAATAAAGAGCTCCCCCGAACGGAAAGCTGTTGTGCAGCATATGTTAATTGCTGCTCATCGAGCTGTTCCAGTAACGGCTTTAATTCAAGCAATTCATTCTCCAGGCCTTTAAGATCTGTAGATAACTTGTCCACCATCAAGAGTACTTGCTCGGACTCAACTGTGGTTTCAGACAAGACTTGTAACCGTTCCTTGATTTCAGTCAACGGCATATTCTGTTCCTTATACCGATTAATCATTTGAAGACGATTTAAAGCATCTTCTGTGTAATATCGATATCTTGATCCAGTTTGTTCATAGTTCAGCATTCCTAATTGTGTGTAATAGTCAATGGTTCTTCGCGAAACATTCGCAAGTTCAGCAAGCTGGCCAATCCGATATACATTCACCCAGATAGTCACCTTCTTTTAAAATCTACTGTTAACGATACTATAACATAACTAGCCTAAAAGGTGACTTCGAGGATGAATCTATTAGACTACTTTATCCGAATTGCCCTTCAACTGCTTCTTGGCAAAATACAGGGCATCTTCCTTCGATTTAAAAAAGTGCTGTTTTTCTATCTTATGATACAAACCTGTGCTGAGTAACAATTCCTTTGGTTGCTGCTGTATTCCGGAAATGATTAATTTCCCCTTATATTTACCGATGCGATTAACAATAGCCAATAGTGCAGCCTCTGCTGAAGTGTCCATATATGTTACCCGGCGCATGCTTAATACCAACACTTTCGTCTTATTATCCAAGTTCTCCAATATCGATGACTCCAGGACGTCTATCGACCCAAAGAAGAGGGGACCTTCCAAGTTATATACATTGATCTTTGAATCCGAATTATCAATTGGAACAATCTCAGTAATCTCATTACTTCTTTCCCTAACCTTTAACGTGTGGCTCATTTTTGCAATGAAGGTGATGAATGCAATCAATAAGCCGATTCCTACTCCCATGATTAAATCAGTGAAGACAGTGACGAGGAAGGTGACCAGCAAAACCGCAGAATCCGACGTCTTCGTTTTCAATACATGAGCGAATTCCTTTCTTTCACTCATATTCCAGGCAACAAACATCAATATGGGCGCCATGCTAGCCAAAGGTATATGTGCTGCATATGGAGAAAGCACCAGCAACACTAGTAAAACGACGATACCATGAATGACTCCGGACATCGGGGAGACTGCCCCGCTTTTTATATTGGTAGCTGTCCTGGCAATAGCACCTGTTGCAGGTATCCCGCCGAAGAATGGGGTTGCGATGTTCGCGATTCCTTGCCCAACCAATTCCTTATTGCTATCATGCTTGGTTCCCCCCATGTTATCGGCCACGGTAGCGGATAACAATGACTCGACACCGCCTAACAAGGCAATTGTAAATGCAACGGGAAGGAGTGTGATAATGACTTCCACTGATAGCTCCGGCACTTGGAATTCCGGAAATCCTTTCGGAATCGCTCCATACGTGGAACCAATCGTAGCCACCTTATCGGGAAATAAAAAGTAGGCTGCCATTGTTGATATTAGCAGACCCAGAAGCGGTCCCGGCACTCGGGGCAGAAGTCTAGGTGCCAGCAGTATGACGACAAAACATATAATTGCAACAATCACACTATATATATTGATCGTGTCTGCTTTAATCACCAGTTCCTTCATGTTATCCATGAACGCTTCATGTTTTTCCACTTTCATGCCAAAGAAGTTGGCAATTTGCCCTGAAAAGATTATTATCGCAATTCCTGTTGTAAATCCAATGATGACTGGACGGGGAATGAACTTCATCAAATTGCCCAACTTAAGAAGACCCATCAAGACCAATATCATCCCCGCTAAAAACCCGGCAATAAGCAGACTTTCATACCCGTATTGCATAACGATTCCAAATAATAAAGGAACAAACGCCCCGGTTGGTCCTCCAATTTGATACTTGGAGCCACCCAAAATCGATATGAGGATTCCAGCGATGATGGTCGTATATAACCCATATATCGGTTCGACGCCTGAAGCAATTGCAAAAGCCAATCCTAAAGGAATGGCTACAACACCTACAACCAATCCTGCCGTTACGTCCTTTTGAAAACCCTTTATATTATATCCTTGAAATCTAGAATCTTTTATCATCCTTTTCAAACTCACATCCTTAGTCGTTTTTTAAAATTGGAATCTACCATCATCAGGAAAAATGACGTTCTTTCATTTTTGAGGGAGTTGCTTGATCGAAATTAATCTAACTATTGTAGTTTTTTCAACGGGACAAACCATGCGGGGGACTTTTCATAATTAAGAATTAATCGGCATATGTAATCTCCTTTGTTAAGTTATTTGACATGGTCTCGACCACGCTTCAACATTATACAGTAAAACGTAGAACTGTACATTGTTAGTAACGTTAACATTTGTTTACAACTTTTTGCATTTTTTTACATTTGCATTACAATCCGGGACCATACTTCCAGTCTAGTTAATTTGAAGCCGGAGATTCAGACTACGAATCAGGAGGTTTGAACTTTGGACTAATTCCCCATACCGGAAACCATGCTCTATAAACCTAATTTCATATTTCGGCTCAGGCTCTACATATACACAAAAACCTCTTGATTAAAATCAAGAGGTTTTCTTTTTAGTTTACAGCTCTTCTCCTCTCGTCTCGATAATATGCTTATACCAATGAAACGACAGCTTCTTTTTCCGGTTTAACTGATTATGATGATCCACGTAAATAAATCCGTATTGCTTCTTATACCCATTTAACCAACTTAATAGATCAATGACAGACCATGCGTAATATCCTTTTAAATGGATGCCTTCATTAATTGCACGTTTAATCACTTTTAAATGTTCCTCAATATATTTAATACGGGGAACATCGACTATTTCACCATCGATAATCGGATCCTCATCACCAAGTCCGTTCTCTGTAACATACATTTTAATATCACCATAACGTTCTTTTAACATATGCAGCCCATCTAAAAACCCTTGAGGTGAGATTTCCCAGCCCCATTTTGTATATGTTTTATCATCCATTTTTACGGTCCGATAAAAGCCATCAAAAGACGGGCTCCCTGGAGCTAGAGTAGATGTTTCTCTTGAATGCTCCATGTTTGAAACGGCTTCCCGATTTTTTTCCACGCGAATGGGCTGGTAATAATTGAGTCCAATAAAATCATTTTTCTCCGCATTTCTTTTTAGCGTATCCAGTTCTTCTTCGCTCCAACTTGGCGTCCAGCCTTTTTCCTTTAATTGCTCAACCACATAAGCCGGATATTCACCTTTTAAAATAGGGTCATAATACCAAAAAGTTTCATATTCATTGGCATGCCGGGCAGCCAATACATTCTCATGTTTGTCATTTATACTGTAAGCAGGCAGGAAAACATGGGTAATCCCAATTTCACCGTAATGCTTCAATGACTTGTATACCTCTACTGTTTTTGCATGTGCATAAAAAACATAATGTGTCGCTTGAAAATATTTATTTTCATCGTTTTGGATTCCAGGCGGATGCGCTCCTTTTAAATAGCCCAGACCGCAAAACATAACCGTTTCATTAAACGTGATCCAATGTTTGATGCGGTCTCCGAATGCACGAAAGCAAATTTCCGCATACTTGACGAATGCTTCAGCTGTTCGCTTATTCGTCCATCCCCCATCTTGTTCAAGCGTCAAAGGCAAATCCCAATGATACAGCGTAACAAATGGAACAATCCCATATTTTAAGCATTCATCAATAACATTATTATAAAATTCCACGCCTTTTTCGTTTACTTCCCCGTCACCTGTCGGCAAAATGCGTGCCCATGAAATGGAAAACCGGTACGATTCAAGTCCCATCTCCGCCATTAATTTTATATCTTCTTTGTAACGATGATAATGGTCTATCGCTACATCTCCGTTTGTACCTTCATATGTTTTCCCTGGAATCTTTGAAAAGACATCCCAATTCGTTATACCTTTACCATCTTCATCCCATGCTCCTTCTATTTGAAAAGAAGCAGAAGCTGCTCCGAATAAAAAATCGTGTGGAAATTTCATTGCAAACCCTCCATTTTCATGCCTACTTATGTAATTGATAATAATATATTTTATTCATTGGTACAAATAATAATATGATTATATTACTTTCATTCATATTTGACTACATTAACTTTGCATTAAAGATAGTATTTACTATGAAGAATGAATAAATCCAGAATCAATTACATACGAAAATAAATGAAATCGATTCTGCAGAACCAATCTCACTTTTTTAGCAAAAGATGAATGGCTTACATCCAGTTGTTAGTTTCATATGAACACATACAAAACCCGTCCTCCTTTGGAGGACGGGTAACATATTATTAAAGACATTAACAATCACTCCGCAACCGGGAGCCAACCTTTTATCCCGATCAACTTTTCCCAAAGCGGATCTGGAATGACCAGTTCATCCTGATCTTTTTTTGAGAGGGTAGTCCGTATTTCCGCTTCTTTTCCAGACCTGATTTTTTCAATCCAATGCGGTTCCATAAGAAGCTCACGGCCAAGGGCGATAAAAGGGACACCCGTTTCCATTGCTTCCGCAACTTCATCAGGTGTATGCAGTGACCCTACACCGACCACAGGGATACGATTACCTACTTTATCGTAAATTTTAACGATGCGCGACTTTGTCCTATCACTCTCACGGAATGAGCCATTCCAGAAGTGACCTACAGATATATGTAGATAATCCAGGTTTTGATTGGCTAGTCTGTCAACGAATTGGATTGTATCATCTAAAGTGATTCCAGGATTGCTGCCTTCTTCAGGAGAAAGGCGGTAGCCGATGATAAACGGCTTTTTCGCATGCTCGGCAACCGTTTTCTCGACTTCATTCACAATGGTAAGCGGGAAAATCAATCGTTGTCCCAGTGTTCCACCCCAGTTATCCGTACGACGGTTCGAGTGTGGCGAGAAGAATTGTTGAAGCAAGTACGTATTGGCACCATGGATTTCCACACCATCAAACCCTGCTTCGATGGCCCTTCTTGTTGCTTCGCCAAATGCCTTAATGACGTATTGTATCTCGTCTTCACTCATTTCCCGCGGTACAGGTGCTTCCTCGTTGGATGCAATGGCACTTGCAGAAACAGGTTGGTTATCAGGCAATAATTCCGGCGGACTTTGACGGCCTCCATGATATATTTGCAGAATCGCTTTGGAACCATTGGATTGGATCGTTTCGGCTAGTTTTCTCAAGGATGGGATAAAGGAATCGTCATCTGCACTAAGCTGGCCCGGGAATCCCTTCCCTCCAGCAGATACATAGGCACATGCCGTGACCACCGCACCTACACCAGCCGAGCGCTCAGCGTAATAGGCCAGTTCATCATCGGTTACAACGCCTTGATCATCCGAAGAATAAGTGGTCATAGGAGCCATCATGATACGATTTTTCACTTCTACCCCAGATGGAAATTTATATGGTTGAAAGATCTTTTCGTATTTTTGATTCATGCCAATCCTCCCCCTTTACTCTTAGTGGTGATGATGTCCGTGCGGTTCTTTAGAAGGGTTCGTGATTTCAAAGCCTTCTTCAGGTACATAAAAATATTTAATCCAGACACCATCCAGAAATTCTTCACGTGAATCAAGTAAAATATCGATATCTTTACCTGTTTTGACGATTTCATCATGTTCTGCCGGTATATCTAGTTTCATGTCATAATGGGCATGATCGCCATGCATATGGGTGATATATACACGAATCATTTTCCCTTCAGCTTCTTCAGTGCTCAGCATTTTTTGTAAGACCTTTGCTGCATTACGATTAATTTTGCATTTCATGTCCATTCCTCCAACAATAAAATTATCCCTGTACTGAATTCTACCCAATTACGGGTTATCAGTAACATCCATTTTTACCCTTCCTTATTGGCCATGTCCACTCAAATGCTTATAAGCGGTCTGAAGGAAAGACGATGCCGATTTGCTTTCTTGCTTCATCCATGATTTCCATAGTCAATAGTGAATTCGAATATGAATTTATATCGGACTCCGTTTTCCCCTGCTGTATCAATTCAACAAACTCTTTCGCTTCATAATACATTGTAGGCATATCCTGTTTAACCGAAATATTTTCAGTGGTTCCATCCCGATACTGAATATCAACCGCTTGCGGTCCTGAAATTTTCTGAATGATGATGCTTCCATCTTCACCTTGAATTTCCGAAGGCAAATTGGATTCAGTAATCTTGGAGAACATGACGACTGCCTCCATTTCATCATAGGAAAGCAGAATCGTACCCTGCCCATCGACTCCTGATTCAAGCATCGTTCCTGATGCCTGTACCTTATTTGGTTTACCGAACAGAACAACAAGCGGATAGAGTACGTAAATACCAAGATCCATTAAAGAGCCACTGGAGAATTCAGGATTGAATGCATTCAGCACAGTGCCTTGTTTATACGAATCATATCGAGATGAATATTGACAAAAGCTTCCCGAGAAACGCCGTACCTTCCCGATTTTATCCAGATTTCCCTTTATACTTTCAAAATTCGGCATGATGGTCGATTTCATCGCTTCCATCAATAGAACATCATTTTGTTTTGCAGCCTCAATCATTTCCCTTACTTCTTCCGCATTTGAAGCCATTGGTTTTTCACATAATACATGTTTTTTATTTTGTAAAAACAACACGGCTTGCCTGCAATGATGAGAATTAGGGCTTGCTATGTATACTGCGTCGATTTCATCACTGGCGGCCATGGCTTCTAAATTCGTAAAAGTCGTATGTACTTCGTATTTATTGGCAAATTCCTTGGCTTTCTCTTCTGTACGTGAGTACACGGCAGTTAACGATAAATCCTCTACATGCTTTGCAGCCTCCAAAAATCGTTCCGTGATCCAATTTGTACCTATTATCCCTAATCTTATCAACATTCTATCCCCTTTCAAGCTAACGTAATCATGTCCTCAATATACAGACATTTCACTGAAAAACAAAGTATAATGAACACTCGTAACTGTTTAAATTGGATTTTTTAGGCAATGTTCGTTTATAATTTTTCTATAATACCACTGCCATGATGTTTCTACATACTCCCTAACGGGAAAGCAAACTTAAAAGGAGCGTGTGAAGTGTATGACAGAATTAATGAAAAACAAAGTTGCCATCATTACCGGTGGAGGATCGGGAATTGGCCGGGGTGCCGCACTGAAACTAGCTGAAAACGGCGCGAACATCATCTTTTTTGACCGTACAGTCGAAAATGCCGAAAAAGTGAAGGAAGAAGTGGAAAACCTTGGTCGAGAGGCTTTAATCATTAAAACGGATGTTTCCAAGGCTGAGCAAGTTGAACATGCCTACAAGACAGCCCATGAACATTTTGGGAAAATTGATTTTGTATTTGCAAACGCAGGCATTAACGGAGTGATTGCCCCTATAGAAGATATAAAGCCAGAAGATTGGGATCAGACACATACCATCAACCTCAAAGGCACCTTTCTCACCATTAAATACGCCATTCCCTACATGAAGGAAACGGGAGGCAGCATCGTAATCAACAGCTCCATCAATGGAAACCGATTTTTCAAGAATTTTGGTTTTTCCGCTTATAGTTCATCCAAAGCCGGTCAAGTCGCTTTCGGTAAAATGGCTGCACTCGAATTGGCAAGATATAAAATCCGAGTAAATACCATTTGTCCCGGCTCCATCGATACGAATATTCACGATAATACATTCCCGGAAGATGAAAACTTAAAAAAAATCACGATTCCCATTGAATATCCGGAAGGCTCTCAGCCCCTGGCGAAGAAAGCGGGGACTACCGAACAAGCTGGTGATCTCGTATTATTTCTAGCATCAGACATGTCTTCCCATATTACGGGCACGGAAGTTTATATCGATGGAGCAGAATCACTATTATGATTCAAAAAGGAAAAGCTGAAATCCACATCAGGATCTCAGCTTTTCCTTTTTAAGCAACTCGCCTTAACCCGCGGCGGGCAAGGAGTAAATAAGCGCACATGGCGATGACATGACAACTTACCATCACAATTCCCATCGGCAAGGGTGACTCACCTGAACCTAGTCCCACCAAGGGAGCCATTAGTGATCCTAATATGAAGGGAAGCAGGCCAATTAAAGCCGAAGCACTGCCTGCTGTTTTTTTCTGATTTTGCATCGCTAAAGAAAAACTCGTTGTACCGACTATACCGACGCTGGAGACGGAGAGGAATAAAGCGACCAGGATTCCTGCCAACCCAATTTCGAGAAGGACTGAGGCAAGAAGTAATATTCCCCCAAACAAAGCTAGACATAGTCCCATTTGTAGCAGTTTTTCTTCTTTAACCTTCCCTGCCAGCTTTCCGGCAACTTGTGAAGCGATGATGATCCCAATTCCGTTTATTGCAAAAATCAGACTGAAGACCTGTGGGGAAACCCCATAAATGTTCTGGAGAACAAAAGGCGATCCGGAAATATAAGCGAACATAGCGGCACTTATGAATCCTTGTGAAAAAGCATAGCCCATAAAAACACGATCTCTCAATAAGTTCCCAAATGTCCTGATAGTATCATTTACCCCACCTGCACTTCTGAGATTAGGCGTTAAAGTTTCCTTTATCCCAAAAAATGCGGCCGCAACCATAATGATACTTAATACTGAAATGACAACGAAGACTCCCCGCCAAGACGTGAACTGCAAAAGTTGACCGCCAAAAACCGGAGCCAATATCGGCGCCGCCCCATTCACCAGCATTAACATGGAGAAGAACTTGGTCAAATCCGATCCTGAAAAAAGGTCACGAACTATGGCCCTTGAAATGACAATGCCTCCCGCTCCCGCAATACCTTGGATAAAACGTAATAATAAAAGCAATTCAATGGTGGGAGCAAAAGCGCATAACAGAGAGGAAATGCAATAAATGGATAAAGATATGATTAACGGTGTCCGCCTTCCTTTTGCATCACTTAGCGGCCCTAAATAAATTTGCCCTAAAGCCAACCCTAACAAGCAGGCCGTCAAACTCAGCTGAGCTAAAGACGTACTGCTTTCCAGATCCTCCGCCAGTGTAGGGAGACCCGGTAAATACATATCAAGTGACAGTGGTCCAATTGCTGCAAAAGACCCCAGCATAAGAGCCATCAACAGCCTTTTGGATTTAGTCATTTCGTTGCCTGATGATATCGTTTCCTTCACTTCAATCATTGTAAACCCTATCCCTTTCAACTATTTGTTTTTCCTGAATAAAACTCGATTCTCTTTATTTTACAAAAGATCCGGACAATTTACGATAAGTTTGCTTGCTTCCCTTGAATTGGATTCTTCCCTCCAGCACTCAATTAAGCACATGCATCAAAACCCTGAATCCTTCTTAAAAGGACAAATCATATATCAGGAAATATATTTGAGGATACTGCGAACCAAAGTAAGGCTATAAAAGTTCCAAACAATTCCCCATAAAAAATGACCCCATTTTGGAGTCATTTCAGACTGTAGACAAACTAGAAGAAAAGCCAGTTTACCTACAGTTTTTTTCTTTAAAAAATGTGCCAGTTGTTTTCAGAAATCCGCTCCCTTCCACCGACCGTTTGCCAAGCCTCATCAAAGCAAGCGCATGGGGGGGTATCGGCTAGCCAGTTATTTGGCAGGAGTGTCGTAAATTTCTACAATTTATTAAGGCAGTCCTGTTTTAAAATCGTGTAGGGGATTCGGGATGAGGACATTCCGAACCCCATTTCAGGGTCATTTTGTTTTATTCAACAATACTAAATTACGCGGAGTATCACCAGATAATCCATCCATCAAGTTTTGTACCGCAAGAGCTGCCATCTTCAATCTTGTGGCAATGCTGGCACTCCCGATATGCGGCAGCGTAACGACATTGGGCAATGTTAGCAGCGGGTGATCCACAGGGACGGGCTCTTCTTCGAATACATCCAATCCAGCCGCCCAAATCTCTCCGTTTTCCAGCGCCTGGTACAACGCCTTTTCATCGATAATCCCGCCTCTTGCGGTATTTATGAGCACAGCCGTCCGTTTCATTGATTCCAGTTGCTCCTTGCCAATCATATAAGTGGTTTCCGGTGTGAGCGGCAGCATGACACAAACGAAATCGGATATTTGGAGCAATTTTTCAAGGGGCTGATATTCAATTCCTAATTCTTTTTCCTGTTCATATTTACGGCTTCGATTAAAATAAACCAAGTTCATATCAAATCCCTTAGCTCTTTTTGCAAGGGCTTCCCCAATCCTGCCTAATCCGATTATACCAAGCGTTGCGCCGTGTACATCTTGTCCGGTCAGCTGCATCGGCGACCATGTTTCCCACCTTCCGCTCCTTAAATAATCTTCTGCCTCCATCATCCTTCTTGCCGTTGCAAGCAGTAAGCCAAAGGTTAAATCAGCTGTCGTTTCCGTTAAAACCCCCGGTGTGTTCGTGACCATGATGCCCCGTTTTGCTGCACTTCGAAGATCAATATTATTATGGCCCACTGCCATATTCGCGATGATTTTCAGGTTAGGCGCCCGTTCAATCAGTGACTCATCGATTTGTTCCGTCAATAAGCAAAGCAGCCCCTCGACTTCTTTTATTTCTTTTTCAAGGACTTCTCTAGGGACCGGTATATCCTCTTGATCCCACATCCTGACATCATAATTCCGACTAAGACCTTCGATGATTTGTTCCGGTAATTTCCTTGTAATATAAATTTTTGGCTTCAAACCATAACCCTCCTATAACATTTCATTCCATGTAACGTATTCTTGCACCATTTTTCACCTTCAGTTTTCATTACCCAACAATTAATTATAAGAATATTGGCTAAATTACTAGCTTGTTTATTCAATTTTAAAATAAACTAGATAAATAGACCATCCATTTCCAATCATTCTACTATTAATTTTCTCGATTACAAGGAGGCTTCAGCTTGACAGGTTCAATTCATTCAACTAATCATAGAATAATAACCCTTTAAATCTATTCGGTCATTAGTAATGCAGCAATTTTCAAGATGAAGTTTATCTCGATTTAGGAGGATATGGGACGTTCATGAAAACGAATACAACATTTAAAATTTATCCAATCATAGCTCCAAGCGCTTTATCTTTAAAAAGTATAAACTTTTATTTAGTTAAACAGGATGAATCTTTAACATTAGTCGATGCAGGCATGAATGATGACGTCTGCTGGAATGCCCTTCAGCAAACATTAAACGAAAATGGATTTACCGTTGGAGATATCACGGAAATTTTATTAACCCATCACCATGGAGACCATGTTGGTTTGGTCAACCGGATTACCGAACTCCATCCGATTCCCGTTTATGCCCATTCTAAATCCATTCCCCGTTTAAAAAGGGACCCTGACTTCTTAAGTATGAGAATTGAATTCTATAAGCAGCTTTACATTGAGATGGGCTGTGGTGAACTGGGAGATAAACAAGTGGCTTACCTATTCAACGCGATCGATAATAATAAAGATCAAAAATTGAATGGTGACATCATCGCAATCACGGAAAAACAATGGCTGAATTTTGAAGTGATCGAATTTCCCGGGCATGCCCCGGATCAAATTGCTTTCCTTGACCAGGAAGGGAAACGGCTTCTTGCCGGTGATTTATTGATTGAACATATATCAAGCAATGCCTTGATCGAACCTGATGAAAACGGTAATAGAATGCTGACTCTTGTAGATCATATCGATTCATTAAAACGATGTTTAGCATTACAGGTGAATCTCCTCTTTCCTGGTCATGGTAACATCATTGAACAACCTGGTCATCTGATTGAAAAAAGACTCAACAGCATAGAGAGAAAATCACAAAAAATCCTGAACTTGATAGAATCCGGAATTTCTACCGGCAATGAACTGGCAAAGGAGTTTTACAAACAAAAGTATATAGCGGAATTCCCGCTCGTCATGTCAGAAATAATTGGCCATTTGGATTATTTAGAATATCAGGGGAAGATCACGAAACAACTCGTTGAAAATGTAGTACATTATCAAGCTAAATGACATCAAAAAAGGCTGGAATCATTAAAGATTTCAGCCTTTTCTTGTAGACGGAGTCTAGACGCACACTACAACCTCTCTGGAAAAAATGCCTTTCCTCGCTACACAGCGATCGGCAATTTCAAATCCTGCTTCTTCAATCATATGATCCATCGTGTCGATCGTTACGACGACGACCTTGTCAGCAAAACCTCTGGCATGTTTAAGGATAGCTAGCTGATCTTCCGGCGTCGCATGTGTATATAAATTGTACGGCATATCGATAATCGCTACATCATATTTACTGGTGACCTCCGAAATTGGACCTGTAGTTACATCACCTTCTAGTCCGAAATAGGCAATGTTCTCCCTGGAACCGTCGGTAACAAGCGGGTTGATATCCCGGCCATCAATATTGATCCCCATCGACAGGGCTTCTACCAATACCGTTCCAATTCCGCAGCATGGATCAATTGCCTTCACTCCATCCGGATGCGGAACGGCTATGTTGGCAATGGCCCTCGCCACTCTTGTGCTAAGCGCTGTTGAATATTCACGGGGCTTCTTCATATGTTTTAACCAAACCGCTTCAGGTTTGACATATTTTCCAAAATACCAACGTCCGCCAAGGGTCACGATTCCAAATACCTGATCAGGATTACGCACATCTGCATCCCCCTGAATATGCCAGCCAATCTCCCGTTCAATTTCTCGCTGTCCATCATAATCTATTTTTGCTTCTTTATTCAAATCATTAATTTTTACGAATAATACTTTGAAAGTCGAATCAGGCAAATGAATACCTTTTACTTGCTCAACGATTTCGGATATGCTTTCCCCTTCAAACATGACGTCGACCCGCCCTTTTATAAAAGGGCTTCTGCTCGGTTCAATTGCTATATCACTTTTCAAAATATTTCCCGAAGTCTCAAAGCCAAAGAACGAGCGCATCTCCATTTTAGATAATGAGCGTTCGTCAGGGCTGCATGTAAACGTATATATATATGCCGGTTTGTGGCTATGAATAGTCAATCCATTCCCATCCTTCATTACTTTAGATTATATCTTTCTATCAAACATAGCTGTAATAGTATAGAAAAGCAAATGGAATCGTATAGAAAAAAGCAGGAATGCTTTTCTTTCAACACTCCTGCTGTCATATTTTTCATTGTTCCATCACTAAAGGAAAGGAATTATCAATCCAATTTATGCAGACGGCTATTTATATACGTTGCACGGGCCTCAATGAATTTCAGGATGAATGCGGGCTCATTATCAAATTCCACAATATTATCCTTGATATATGGATCTTTTGAAACATAAGGTCTTATTTGATCATGCATTTCGTGAATGATAGGTTCCATATAGCCCACGTTAAAATGATTGATCAAAATCTCCTTTAGAAGTTCTTTGTACCGGACACGAAATCCCCTTACATCAAGGATTCTAGCAGTCAATGTATTGAATCCCTCGATTCCCACATAATCCTCTTCCATCACTTTCCCGTTAACATCCCTTCCCCATGTCGCATCATAATCCCATGGAATCATTTCAAAGAGTCCAGTATCTCCATTTCGATACAAGGCATAGTTATGAACGAACCCATCAAAGTTTTGCGTGAATATGACACCGGCCAGCCAGCGCAGGTACTTTTCCACATCAACATATTTTACGATTTCCTTTTCAAAATCCACTCTTGAAATTGTATTGATTTGGAGGATCAACTCTTGTAAATATAATTCATCCTTTTCTGTCCCGCATTTTTTTTGATAGCCCATCTCCAATGATTTTTTGATTCCTTTATCCAAATCGCTCATCAATGAGAAATTGGCATCACCATCCACTGCATAGAAAATGGCACCCTTGGGCAGCCCCCTTGTCTTCAAATAATATTCATCCACCGATTCCAATTCTAGGTAGATCCCTTCGTCCTTTCCGTTCAGATTCAGGAAAACGAACTGGGAGTTCGGTGATAAGGTGCCTATATCCGCAAAAAAGTCTAAAGATAATTTATTTCTTAGTAAAGATTTATCTTTATATTCGGCATTTAAATGAACTTCCTTGGCATTCCTAAAAGTATTAGGTTTATAAAAGACTACATTATAGGATTTTTTGCGAAAACCGCGGATATGTGAGCCACGGTAAACAATATCAATATCAAGTTTTTTTCTGTTAAGTGTTAACTTTGCCGGTAAAGGATCATTGCACCATATATCTCTGCGAAGTTCCATTAAATTAACTGGTGGAATAAAAAGCTGGTACACAGGCAGCTTCTTGTCAGAATTCATATAACCCTTCCCTTTCACGTTCACTTTCATATTAAATTATGTAAAGAAGCGAGGAGTGTCACCCCAAAAAAAATTTATTAAAAATTGTGCTATTATCTCTGGCATATTACGTACAAGCGCATAGTTTAACGTATAGAAAGGGGGATAAATAAATATGTCTGACATCATTCGAAATATACAAGTTGCGGTGGATAGAGCCAATTCCTTCGGGTTAGGCGATTTTATGCATAATGACCCATGTTCAAAAGGCCGTTCTTCACGTAAAAACAACAATAATAGGCGAACTTCCCGCCGCAGAAGCACTAAACGTCGCACTAGCAGGAGGAGGTCCACTCGCAACACGCAAAGACGCACTAGCAGGAGAAGGTCCACTTTCTGTACGCAAAGGCGCACTAGCAGGAGGAGGTCCACTTGCCGCACGCAAAGGCGCACTAGCAGGAGGAGGTCCACTTGCCGCACGCAAAGGCGCACTAGCAGGAGGAGGTCCACTTGCCGTAGACAAAGGCGCACCAGCAGGAGGAGGTCCACTTGCAGCAGACGAAGGCGCTCCAACAGAAACCACTGCAGTTGGCTTTGCGGCAATAACTTTCGCAATAGACGGAGACGGTGCTTCTAGTTTCATGGTTCCGTTTTAATGTACAACTAATATTTTTTACTGGATAGTAAGCTTCACTTTAAAGTCCAATTTCTATAAAAAAACACAAACTCGTCGTAAATTGGGCGAGTTTTGTGTTTTTAAAAGGCTGTTTTCGCATACTTTGTTGCTATTTACCAAGTAAAGCGGTGTGGTTGATTTCCCCTCCAGATGCTCGCTTTCCGCGGGGCGGGCGGTGAGCCTCCTCGGCGTAAACGCCTGTGGGGTCTCACCTGTCCCGCTGCTCCCGCAGGAGTCTCGCACTTCCGCTCCAATCAACCTTAAATCGTTTCGTTTTAAAAACAACGATCGATATATCCATTCAAATGTCCAGTTCCTAAAAAATAAAAAACACTGTCATTTATAATGATAGTGGACTTATTTGCCATGTACCTGAACCTATAAAAAAGGATCCTACCCTTTTTACATACGGTAGGATCCTTCCAGTTTCTCTTATTTAACGGAGACCAATTCGAACTGTGCATACACATCCTTCAGCCCTGCTTGAATGGCTTGACCAGCCTTCCCACGATAATGCATTTGTACACGATCAATCAATTCTTCGAGACCATCTTTCAGGCAATAACCGCGCAGCAGTTGACGAATGAATTCCCTGCCATGTTCTGTAGCAAGTGTACAGGAAGCCTCGACTATTACACCATATTTAAAGTCAAGCTCTACCGTGATCGTGATGGAATCATATATATTTCTCGCTGCCATCCCTTGTGGAAGTTTTGCATGCCCTGCAATGAAGTATGTGTTCATCATCTGATCTCCTCTATCTATAGTTAATGGACGGAAACTTGCTCGAAGGGCCATGCAGGCAATTGCTTACGAAGCTCTTTATCTTGTCTGTAGCCAAGTGCGTATTCGCCCTGCATTACAGTATGAATCTCACGGGTTCCTTCGTAAATGACCGGGGCTTTTGAATTCCGCAGAAAACGTTCCACTGGATATTCATCCGAGTAGCCGTAGGCACCATGAATTTGAACAGCATCATTGGCCGCTTCGTTAGCAGCATTACATGATATCCACTTTGCAAGTGATGTTTCCTTCGTATTCCTTTTTCCTTGATTTTTCAAGGTACCCGCTTTAAAGACCAGCAATCTGGAAATCTCTAAATTTGCGGTCATCTTGGCAATCATCTGTTGAACGAGCTGATGCCTGCCAATCTCTTTTCCGAATGTACTTCGTTCATGGCAATACTTCAAGCTTGCTTCCAGGCTTGCTTCTATTAACCCTACAGCACCTGCGGCCACTGTAAACCGGCCGCTGTCCAATGCCGACATGGAAATTTTAAAGCCCTCACCTTCTTCACCAAGCCTATTCTCCACCGGAACTTTTACATCCGTTAAAAAGATTTCGCCTGTATTCCCTGCACGAATTCCTAATTTACCTTTGATGGCTTTCGACTCCACTCCCTCGAAAGTCCGTTCCACAATAAAAGCAGTGATTCCCCTTGAACCGGCATCATGATCCGTCTTGGCGAAAATGAGGAAATGATCTGCATAATCACAGAGCGAAATCCATGTTTTTGAACCGTTCAAGATATAATGGCCCCCAACACGTTTTGCCGTTGATTTCATTGCCGCAACATCAGACCCTGCATTCGGTTCAGTCAGCCCAAAAGCGCCAATTTTGATCCCTTTTGCCTGCGGTACTAAATATTTCTGTTTTTGTTCTTCCGTCCCCCATTGCAGCAAGGTCATGCTATTTAACCCTGTATGTACAGAAACTGCAGTTCGGTAAGCCGTATCGCCTCGTTCCAGCTCTTCACAAACGATGGCAAGGGTATTATAATCCATTCCGACTCCACCATACTCTTCAGGTATACAAACGCCCATCAACTGCAATTCCGCTAACCTTTTTAAAATATGCGGCTGGAATTGACCTTGCCTATCCCACTCTTGAATGTATGGGATGATTTCCTTATCCACAAATTTCCTTACCACTTTCTTCACACTTTGCTGCTCTTCTGTTAATTCGAAATTCATCATTAATATTCCTCCTAAATAATTTTATTTTCCTTGAATTTGCTTATTTGGTCTGGACTATATCCAATTTCAGCCAAAATGGAACCGGTATGCTCACCATACAGTGGCGGATGCTTTCTCATCGTAACCGGCGTTCTTGAAAGGTTCAGTGGCGATCCCGTCACTCTAAGATCTTCGATTGTGGGATGTTCCATGTTCACCAACATGCCCCTTGCGATAATTTGCGGGTCATCGAACATCTCTGCGATATCATTAATCGGGCCATTGGGTATCCCTGCATCATCAAATAGCCTTTTCCATTCTTTCTTTGTCTTTCCTTTCAACAAATCCTCTATTATCGGTATTAATCCTTCCTTGTTCAGCAAACGTTTTTCATTATGCTTAAACTGTTCCTGCTCTGCTAAATCAGGTCTGCCTATAACAGCTGAAAACCTCCTGAACTGATCATCATTTCCTACAGCCACAACAAGCTCCCCATCACTTGTCCGGAACGTTTGGTATGGGACGATATTGGGATGTTGGTTTCCCATTCGTGCAGGGGTCTGGCCACTGAATAAATAGTTGCTGGCGACATTCACCAATGAAGAAACCTGGCAATCCATTAACGAAATATCAATTTCCTGTCCTTCCCCCGCTTTATCCCTATGATGCAATGCGGATAAAATGCCAATGCATGTATACAAGCCAGTCAATATGTCAGCTATGGCCACCCCGACCTTCACCGGGCTTCCATCTTTTTCCCCTGTGATGCTCATCAAACCACTCATCGCTTGAATGATATAATCATAGCCAGGCAAATCTTTATAAGGTCCGGTTAAACCAAATCCCGTAATCGAGGCCATGATCAGTTTGGGGTTGCATTCCTTTAAATCCTCATAACCCAACCCCATTTTATCCAACGTGCCTGTCTTGAAATTTTGAATCACGATATCCCCTGAAGACACCAACTTCCGGAAGATCTCTTTCCCTTGTTCCGACTTTAAATTCAAGGTCATGCTTTGCTTATTTCGATTGGCACATAAATAGTAAGCGCTTTCTCCTTGGGCGAATGGCGGACCCCATCCTCTCGTTTCATCCCCTGCCTCATGATGCTCGATTTTAATAACATCGGCACCCAAATCACCGAGAATCATTGAACAATACGGCCCCGCCAAAACACGGGATACATCGATAATCCTGACTCCTTCCAAAGCTCCATTCATATCATCACCCCTTTCAAACTGTCGGGATACACAAAAAAGAGCCAGTAAAACCAACAATGTCATTACATTGAATGTTTCACTGACCCTTATCCACGAACTGTCTTCCTGCAAAGGAAGATCAAGTGAACCAAGTCAATTTTTATGGATTCCAGTTTTATGACAAGCCGGCCATGCAGCAAGGTAACTTGCTGTCATCGGTTTGGTAAATTAAGTATAGTCTTATTTTTTGAATTTTGCAATAATTTTGTTCGGGTGTTTTCATTACTTCCACTGAAATACGCTTTAACATACTTCCCGTTTAATATAAAAATACATCCCTCAATCCGGGGTAATCGGAAATTGCCTTTATTCGTGAGGCATGGGATGATTGAATATGCATAGTTGTCAATATAAGAATTTTTCATACTATCGATTACCGCTCGACAGACTAGGAAAGATTAAAAGGAGATGGCGATATGGACAATAAAAAAGCGGAAATAATCGAAGCGATTAAGAAATACCACACTATTATCATTCATCGCCATGTTCATCCGGATCCGGATGCATTGGGATCACAAATCGGTTTAAAGAAGCTATTGAAGCATTCCAATCCTTCTAAAGAAGTCTATGCGGTAGGCGAGGAAGTGGATAAGCTTCTATTCATTGGTGATATGGATGTCATTTCCGATAAGAAATACAAAGGTGCCTTAGTGATTGTTTGTGATACTGCCAACATTTCTCGGATCAGTGATACCCGATATGACCACGGGGACATGCTAATCAAAATTGACCACCATCCCGATTATGAGCAATTTGGTGATCTTTCTTGGGTCGACCCTTCTTATAGCTCTGCCAGTGAAATGCTTGTTGATTTATTCTTGGAATTTCCAGAAGGCTTTATCATGAATAAAGAAGCGGCTAAATCATTTTATGCAGGAATACTTAGTGATACAGGTAATTTCATGAATGGGAATACAACTTCCAGGACATTAAAAATGGTTTCGCACTTAAGAACTTATAATATTCATCCAGAAAGAATCCATAACAGCCTTAATATAAAGACTAAAAACGCGTCAAGACTAAAAACGGACATCCTCATGAGCTTCAATGTAACCGATAAAGGGGTAGCTTACTTCATTATTACGGAGGATCTGTTAAATATGTATGGCGTGGATCGAATAGAAGCCTCGAATTTAGTTAATACACTATCGAATGTCAGGAGCAATAAAATCTGGGCTTTCTTCATCGAATATCCTTCTGAAATCCGTGTCAGGATACGTTCACGGAATATTCCCATCGCTTCAGTCGCACGTCAATTCAATGGTGGAGGACATTCACTGGCTTCAGGCGCTACCATCCATTCCTGGGATGAGGTTGATCATGTTATCCAAGCATTGGATCAAGTCTGCCCATAACGAGGAATTCATGACCTGCCGTGGTTATATGTATGATTATGATCCCAGGCGCAATACGATGGAATTTCAGCCTTGACCTGATTACAAAAAAAGCGCCAAAGCCAGGATGGCTGAGGCGCTTGCTTGTTTCAACTTATTTGGACACTTCTTCAAGAATTGATAAATCGATCATGCCTTTTATATCATTGCTAGGGATATAACCAGCTTCTTTGCTTATGTCTGCCATTTCCTGAATGACTTGCTCATTAACTTCAGTTGTCACTTCAAGGCGTGAAAATGCTGAAGCCACTTCTTCTTTACTTAATTCTTTTCCAGTCAGTTCCTTCAGATGCTTAATAACCAGCTCTTGGCTTTCTTCAGGGTTGTCTTGTATAAACTTCACCGCTTTTTCATGCGCCTTCAAATAAGAAGCAGCGAGCCCCTTTTTATCCAAGAACTTCTGGCTTGCAGCCACTACCGTGTTAGGTGAATCTTTCCCCCATGCAAATTGATCCCAGTCAAGCAATAACTTTCCTTTTGCCTGGTTTTCCAATACATAACCCCATGGTTCCTGGGTTGCTGCTGCATCGACAGATTTTTGGACAAAAAGTGCGGTTGTGTCAGCAGGTGCTGCTGCATACAGCTCGACTGTCCCCCCATTCGTAGTCGGTTTTAAGTCAACATCTTGAAGGGCCTTCCTAAGCATGACATCCTGTGTGCTTCCAATGACGGGAATCGCTACCTTTTTACCGCCCAAATCTTTTAAATCCGTAACTTTGCTGCCCTCGCTAGCCACAAGTACGGCACCTCCATTAACAGCCCCGGAGATCAAGTGGTATTCAGGGTTTTTTACGTAAAAGTTAAGCAATGGACCAGGCCCGACCGTTCCGACATCAATGGCGTTTGTAGCCATTGCTTCCATGAATAATCCGCCATTGGCCACTGTCTTGGTTTCAATCTTAACATCTTTACCGAACTCTTCTTCGAAAAAGCCCTTTTCGAGTGCAATGATCGTTGCACTGTGGGTTAAGTTAGGAAAATATCCAATTTTCACGGATTTCCCCCCCGAACCTTCTCCTTCTTCATCATTGCTGCTGGATTGAGTGCATCCGCTTACTATTCCGATTAACAACACAGACAAAATAAGGGCAAAAAATGATTTTTTCAGCATATTTTTCTCTCCTTTTGGACTATTATTTTATTAAACTACCGTTACTTCACTCCCCATTTCAGTTGAACATTACGTTCAAGGCGGGAGAAGACGACATTATCCACGATTGTTCCGATGATGGCGATGATGATCATCACGGAAATGACCAAATCCATTTGTCCCAGTGATCTGCCCATTTCCAGCAATTGTCCAAGACCGCCTCCCCCGCCAAGTAATTCACCTGCCATCAGTGCACGCCAGGAAAAGGCCCATGCAATTCTGAGACCGGATATTATTTGCGGGACGGATGCTGGTAAAATCACGGTGCGAAGAAAATGAAACCCGGTCGATCCATATGTTTTGGCAACCCTCTGATACAACTGGGGGACATTCCGGAAACCACTTGTTGCATTAACCGTCATCGTCCAAGTCGCGCCGATGGTGACAATAAAGAGAATCGAAAAATCATTCAATCCAAACCAAATGATTGCTAAAGGGAACCACACGATACTCGGGATGGACTGTAATGCCGTCACGACGAATCCTAAAGTGTCTTCAACCAATTTAAAGCGCCAAATGAAATATCCTAATATAAGACCTACTATAATGGCAATCGTAAAGCCGATCAGGATACGGCCAAGGCTTTTTCCGATGGCTTCAGTTATTTGTCCGCTCATCAGTCCATTAAACAATGTTTCCAAAACCTGGGTCAGGCTTGGGAACATGAATTCCGGAAGACTGGAAAGTCTAGATGTGACTTCCCATATCCCCGCTATCATCGCGATGAATATGATTCGTCTTAAAGCTGTAATCATTCCCCATTTCCTCCTTCAGCACTTTTTCAATTTCCTCCTGTAAAATCGATAGAACCCTTTGTTCTGTATGCAAAGTTACACTATCCGGCATAACTCCATCTTTCATGGAAGGGACGGAAATCGTCTCTTTAATTTTCCCGGGACGGGTTGCAAAGACGATAATTTTTTCGGAAAGCTGAACAGCCTCACGAATGTTATGGGTAACGAAAAAGATTGTCACTTTAGTTTTTCTCCAGATCTCGAGCAGTTCTTTATGCAAGACCATCCTCGTTTGCTCATCCAGCGCAGAGAATGGCTCATCCATCAACAGGATATCCGGTTCCATCACCAACGCTCTTGCGATGGCTACCCTCTGTTTCATGCCCCCTGATAGTTGATGTGGATAGGAGTCAACATATCGGCTGAGGTGAACCATTTTTAAAATGTCCAATGCTTTGGCTTTAGCCTCTTCATTGGGAATTTTCTTTAACTTCAATCCGTATGTAACATTTTCAAGTACCGTCAACCAAGGAAATAACCCCGCCTCTTGAAATACTACGACCCGTTCCGGACCTGGCTTCATCACTTTTTTCCCAGCTACACGTATTTCACCTGCATCTGCCTTATCAAGGCCGGCAATCAGATAAAGGAGTGTGGATTTACCACATCCAGAAGGGCCGACGATCGAAACGAAGCTTCCTTTCTCGACCTCTATGTTTATCTTATCGAGCACCTTTATGCTTTCTTTCTTTTCATTCTTAAAACTTTTTTCAATGCCATCTATTGTTAAATACATAAAGTCACCCCACTTTTATATCGCATCGATTTACTAAACATTATTTCTTAATAATGATTAATCCAATGGTTTTTGTCAACTATAAAAATGCAAAAATTCTAATTTATCGGTATCTTTCCATTCAACTGTCATTGTATTGATAAATATTCCAAACTTACATAAAAATGCATACGGGAAAATTCCATTCAGCAAATAAAAAACCTGAGCCCTTGTAAGGGTTCAGGCTAATTTTAATATCCATTTTTATACCCTTAAAAAATCCTGCTTCCATACAATTTATCCTTCATTTTTTGTGTCCTTGCATGCAGTGGCTTTTTCAAAATGATACCTAATATGAGCGTGATTATTAAAAAGAGAATCAAGATAAAAATGTCCTTGCCAGCTACGCTCCATGTTATTCCCCCAACAGATTCACGAAGTAATCCCACAGCATAGGTGAATGGCAAGAAAGGGTTAATATGTTGAAAAAAGGGCGGTGTGACTTGAATGGGGAAAGTGCCGCCTGAACTTGATATTTGAAGGACCATCAAGACGACGCTTATCCCTTTTCCAACATTTCCAAGAACGGAAACGAAGGTGTAGACAATGAGTGTAAATACTGTACTTATCAGAACTGAAAACAGGATGTACTCAAATTTATCCGCTACATAAACACCGATAAGGATGATATTCCCAATAGAAACACTAAGAGCCTGCATTACCCCAATGATGAAAAATATAAGATATCTCCCGATATAAATTTGATACGGGCTGTAGACTTTTTGAGAAACGCCCACGCTAAGCATGGAAATCAATATTGTACCGCCAACCCAAAGGGAAAGTGCCGTAAAGAAAGGGGACATGGCGGATCCATAGTTCGGAATCGGAAAGAGACTGTGTTTATTGAGCAGCACTGGCTCTGAAAAAAATTCACTTTCTTGTTCAATATCATTCCTTAGGAAATCGATCACTTCTTCCAAATCATAAGTCTTATCGATTTCCCTCATTTTAGAAGCTAGTGCCTTTATTTTCGTTTCGATTTCCGGAAACTTATTCATTAACTTATCGATATCCCCTGTACGTGTTTCCAATGTTCGATTGGTCTCATTCAACAGCATCCTCACCTCAGGAAGAACCTTGGTTCCCTCCGCCATCGTGACCTGGACATTATTCAATATTGATTCCGTTTCGTTCCAGATTTCATTGAATTTTGGCCCTGTTTCCTTTGAATAACTTTCCTGGAAGCTTGCCAAAACTTGATCATTGTTCCCGCCAAGTTCGATAAGATTGCCGAAGGCTCGGTTATTCAGCGCTTGAAGTTGGTTCGAAGTATTATCCCTTAATTCATCAACCAGCTGTATTTCTGGCTGAAGCAAGTTTTTCTCATTAAATTGATTGACTCTCACCAATAAATTATACATACTGTCCAAAAGGTACAACTCTTTATTTAGCCTCGTTACCCCTTGTTCCACTAGCTGATTCGACTCATTGTCAGGCAAATCCTGACCCGTTAACCTGTTTGCCAGGACTAAAACGGATTCATTATCGCTCCTGATGTTCGCGATATCATTTTTCAAGATGGAATTGATTCCTTCGAATGCCTGCCTTGTTGAATCTACATAACTAGAAACGTCCGATACCAATTTGTCCTTCTGCAACGTTATTCCTTCTATTGAATCCAATCCATCATTGACCTTCTTAATGATATCTTCAGCCTTTTTAACATGTGTTTGAACGGTTTTGATATTTTGTTCAAGCTCAGGCAGTTGACCCTCTAATAAATACACCATATTCTTCATTTTTTGAATTGTCGGCAACTCGTTTTGCAATGTGATTCCCAGTTCATTAAAGATTGCAAGGATACTCCCACTGGCCGATTTGATAAAGGTTTTGCTCACATTGTCCACAATGCTGTTTGCACCCGCTGCCGTAATTTTAGGAGCAATGGAATTTATTTTTTCATTCACATAGTAATCAATCTCCGCCTTTTTAGGGTCATCGGTCATGATTGTCGCAATATGTTCGGAAAAGTTCTCCGGAATGATTATGGATGCATAAAAATCCCCCTTTTCCACCTTAGCTTTTGCCTCTTTTTCCGAAGTGAATCTCCAGCCTAAATCCTTATTCTCCTTTAACCCCTCTATGACTTCCTTGCCTATGTTCACGGCTTCGCCATTTAACTCCGCACCTTTATCATTATTGGCAACACCGACAAGAATTCCCTCCGTATTTGCATACGGGTCCCAAGATGCGACAATATTAAACCACGCATAAATGGAAGGGATGAACATGAGAAAAACTACTACGATACAAACAAAGAAATTTTTATAAATGCTTTTTAAATCGTCAATGAAAATTTCCCGAATATTTCTCAAAACATACCCCCGTGCAAATGTATTTTGATACTATTATTCGAAGAAATTTCTTAATCGATACTAAGTAAACATATCCATGGATTTATTGAAACAAATATTCATGATCTATCGCACCCATTGAATCAATCTATCGATTCATGCAAGATGGGATTCAAATTCAAAGACTGATTTTTAGTTACAGAATAAACGGCAAAGTGCAAGAACATACTATCACAAACTAACTGCAGGGAGTTTTGTAAGGGAGATATAGTCATGTCAGAAGCTGTTGAAATCATCTTTCGAACCATTACCTCTTTTATTTTATTATGGATATTTGTCCATCTCCTCGGTAAACAGACGATTGCCCAGAGGACTTACCACCTTTATATCGCTTCAATTACGTTGGGGACAATTGCAGGTAATCTAGCATTCAATATTAAAATTAAATTCCTGTATTTTATCATAGCAATCATTATTATGGGTACCGTCGTTTTTATGCTGAATCTTCTAGCGGTTCGAAATCCGCGCTTCGGGAAATGGATCGCCGGAGAACCTGTTACCGTAATTCAAAAAGGGAAAATTCTCGAAGAGTCAATGGAACGAATGGGGTATTCACTGGATTCTCTTAAACAGGCTTTGCGTGGAAAAGATATCTTCTACATAGATGAAGTGGAATGTGCCATTTTAGAGATCAATGGTTCCCTTTCTGTATTAAAAAAAGAACAATACCAAAATGCGACCAAGCAGGATTTACCTTTACTGCCATCAGCAGGAACTGTACCGATTGAACTGGTCTATGACGGGAAGATCTTATATGAAAACTTATCCAAACACACCTACGATGACGAGTGGTTAATCTCTGAACTCAAAAAAAGAAATCTTGCTGTTTTTAATATCTCGTATGCTGTCGTAGGGACAAAAGGAAATTTGTATATTGATTTGATTAAGGATTACTCAAGGGAATAATCCTTAGCATTTCAGCGAGAATCATAAACAAGATTTAAAAATATCTAATCAATTTTGTTAATATCGCATTGAATAATTGGATGGCAACAAAAAATAAAAGTGGTTTTTCCAGAAGAAAAAACCACTTTTTCAGCCTATTATGAATTAACTTTTTTCAATCACGTTTATCAATTCCCTTAAATAATCCGGCAGATCAGGCGGACGCCTGCTTGATACAAGGTTACCATCAACGACAACGGGCTTATCTATCCAAGTCGCCCCTGCATTTTCCATATCATCTTTAATGCCCGGTGTACTTGTCACATTCTTCCCTTTTAAAATTTTAGCGGAGATCAACACCCAACCAGCATGACAAATTTGCCCGATGGGTTTTTTATTTTCTTCCATGCTTTGGATAAGTGATATCACTTCGGGAAACCGGCGAATTTTGTCAGGTGCCCATCCCCCCGGTACAAGAATGGCATCATATTCTTCAGCTTTAATACTGCCATACTCATAATCAGATATAGCTGGTACACCATATTTTCCAATGTATGATTCATTCGCCTTTTCTCCCGCGAGGTGAACAATCGCTCCTTCTTCTTTTAATCGTAAAATCGGATACCAGAGCTCTAAATCTTCAAAATCATGGTGCACAAGACTGATTATTTTCTTTCCTGCTAATCTCATGAAAATCTCTCCTTTTTCGTTCTATTCCCCTTTACCATTCTTCCCTATTACTTCCCTTTATCTACTGCCTGTACACTTACATGCGTTAACCGATGCATCAATATTCTAAAAATCAACCTTCACCAAGTACAACCCAGCTGCCTCCGCCATACGGCCCGTTTGGATTCTTTCTTTTGACTCTAAAATGCTTGGTATATTTTCAGCATCTATTTCCCCCAACCCAACTTCTATCAACGTCCCGACAATCTTTCTAACCATATTATAAAGAAATCCATCGCCACGTACTGTAATTTGGATGAATCCGGCATTTTCTTCAATATCAATGGAATATATTTCACGCACCATGGATTTTTTCTTGGACTTTGCATTTGAATATGCCGTGAAATCATGTTCACCTATAAAATGTTGACATGCCTTTTTCATTCTTGTGATATCCAGCTTTTTCTCTACATGCATACTGTATTTTCGCATGAAAGGATTTGTATATGGCTCGTTCCAGATCTTATACAAATAGGTTTTATCCTTAGCATTATAACGGGCATGGAAACGCTCAGGAACTAGCCTAACCTCGACAATGCTGATATCTCTTGGTAAATACCTATTCAAATAATTCATGATTTCAGCTTCAGTCAGATTTTCACCAATCTTAAAATTGGCGATTTGAGCAAGGGCATGTACACCGGCATCCGTTCTGCTGCATCCGATGATCTCGATTTTTTCCCCCACCATTTCCGTTAATACATTTTCTATTTTTCCTTGAATCGTATCATCACTATTACCGAGTCGTTGCCAGCCTTTATAGCGCCCGCCATCATATTGAATGGTCAATTTATAATTGTTCATCGCTTCCTCCTTATTTTATTACTGTATAGTCATCTAAACAGAAAATTCTTGATAAAATACAAGCCCCCATACAACTCCTGCTGTATGAGGGAACAGATGGCCTTTTCTTAGAAACACATTTAAATTGTTAAGTCGTTAAGGTTTTGTATGATAATGATTTATGTAATAATCATGCATCTTATCTATGCCACTCGAAGTAAATCCTAGCTATCAAAGTGAAATGCACTTCTGCATAGTGTACCAAAGCGGGTAATGTCATGCAACGAACGATTCACCGTCACGTGCAACTTTGTGCAATGCATTAACACACAGGAATAATAAATGAAAAATAAAAAGGCTCTTTTCGTAAAGATTGTTGTTTTTAAAAACTAAACGATTTAAGGTTGATTGGAGCGCAAGTGCGAGACTCCTGCGGGAGCAGCGGGACAGGTGAGACCCCACAGGCGTTTACGCCGAGGAGGCTCACCGCCCGCCCCGCGGAAAGCGAGCATCTGGAGGGAAAATCAACCACACCGCTTTACTTGGTAAATAGCAACAAAGTATGTGAAAACAGCCAATAAAAAAGACCCAATCCCCGATTATATCAAGGATTTGAGCCTTTGGCAGTTGATGACCTGTGAGGGGTTAGTGTGAGCAAGATGGTGAGCAGATGGTC
This sequence comes from Peribacillus simplex, assembly GCF_900156045.1. Taxonomy (GTDB): domain Bacteria; phylum Bacillota; class Bacilli; order Bacillales; family DSM-1321; genus Peribacillus; species Peribacillus simplex_D. The sequence goes on from NZ_FTMX01000002.1 coordinate 439,005, forward strand.
TGCTACAATTATCATTGTGACTAATCGTTTCATTTTCTTCCACAGTCCAGTTAGGGAACAGTAGCTTCGATTTTAATAATTGCTCAAATGACAACCACTATAACGTAAATTACCTTTTCTAAAACTAAAAGCAGTTGTATTTTATTTTCTATATCGAAACCTCAAAACAAAAAGGCATGCCTTAAAGGTTAAGGCTTCTGTGGAATCATTACTTGATAAATCCATTGAGAAATTGATATAACTCTTCTAATTCGCTTTCTTTTGCCACAATACAGTTAGGGTATTGTTTTATCTCTGCCACGCTGGATAATTTAAAATCATTGGGAGTAGGGAGTCCAGAAGCACATATCATTAAATAGTCAGCAAAGTGAATTAAACCAGTCACTGCTGACGTTTTTATGGTCATTTGCCCCATTGCTCGCCCCGCAAACAAACCCTTCATTGCACTATTTCCACCTGTTCTTTCTATTACTATTCTACTTTCATCTATTATTACTTTTGTTCCTGATTTTAATTCAAAAGTTTTCATCTTCTCAACCTCCTACTTGTCCTTTAATATTACAACATCTTTGTATGGAAATGGCTTATATATGTCATTTGCTTGAAAATAATCTTCAACTAACATGCCCAGTTTTCTGAATAAGAAAAAGGTTACCGCAACAACCCTTTGTTAAAGTGTTATTATAAAGATTCATCAACAAGTTTTTTTTGGCAATTTGGGATATTATTTTGGTTTCATCATAAACTTACGCCAATTTCACACAGTATACAGCTAATGTATAGAAGAGAGAGTTATGAGTTTAGCCTTGTTAATGAAGGCTTTTTTCGTAAAGATTGTTGTTTTTAAAACGAAACGATTTAAGGTTGATTGGAGCGCAAGTGCGAGACTCCTGCGGGAGCAGCGGGACAGGTGAGACCCCACAGGTGTTTACGCCGAGGAGGCTCACCGCCCGCCCCGCGGAAAGCGAGCATCTGAAGGGGAAATCAACCACACCGCTTTACTTGGTAAATAGCAACAAAGTATGCGAAAACAGCCTTTCGTAAAGATAAGATTGTTGCAATAATTGTTTTTCAACTACATAGGAAAGTTTGTACATGTAAAAGCCGGCAGATCAAATAATAATTAAACATTCATGAGGTGAATTTTTTGGTAATAAGTATATGGGAAGTAAGTAATGACGAGTATATGTTACAACCATTAACAGACGAAATCGTAAAAAAAGCAGAAGAGTTATTTAATGTAAAGTTACCAGACTCCTACATTGCTATTCTTAAGCAACAAAATGGGGGACAACCCATCTGTAATGCTCATCCGTCTCCTGTTCCTACCGTCTGGGGTGAATCTTTTGTTATAGTGGAACACATTAAAGGGATTGGTGCCGGCAATGGCATTCTTGGAAATGATTATTACATAAAAGAGTGGGAACTGCCGGAAGGACTTATTTTATTCAATGGAGACGGTCATACTTGGCTCGCTTTTGATTACCGCAATGCCACCTCTGATCCACCCATTGTTTATGTAGACGTTGATTTGGAACAAACCATACAAATCGCAGACAGCTTTGAAGAATTTCTAAAAAACCTTTACCTTGAAAATGAGGAATTTGATTTTGAGGGAATGGAGGTAAAGGTATACAGTAAACAAGAATTTGAAACGTTTATACAAGAAGATAATGTAGATGAATTAATATATGCTATATCGGACCTAGCACAAAGCGATGTGGATTTGAAGTGGTTTGGAAATCAACTTTTAACTTTAAGTAATTATCACGACCGAAATGTGAGAAGTTGGGTTGCTAACAGTGTTTGGAATTCTCTTACACATAGATTAGATGAGGAAATTCTACATTCATTGATAGAAAATTTTAAGAATGATGTCGATAGTGAAGTTCGAATGTTTGCCGAACTTATTCTTGAAAAAGTGAACTATTCCTTCGAACAACTTAAAGAGGATGTCTATAACGGCGAAAGGGTCAGTCTTGCTTTTCAAGAAAAACTTTATCACGTTATTGAAGATTCCAATCAATGGCATCTAGCTGACTACGAAACAGATACGCAACAGTCGTTTGATTCAGCAGATGAATTATTAGAACAATCCAGGATCGACGGGAAGTCTTTACAAGAAGGGTGGAGCCATATTAAAAAGGCTTATTAGTCTATTCGTTATCTGTTGGCTAAGTCACTCTATCGAATTAGTCTTAAGTCACTGTGGTATATGTTGATACTTGATAAAACAAAAAAGCTGTCCGGTTCCGGAGAGCTTTTTCCTTTGGTTTAAAATAAGGACTTAATCATGAACAGTGCCTAAGAACAGATCGAAATAAACGGCCATAGTTTGTAGGCTTACTGAACTAACACACCCATTAATTCAACAACAAAATTTATTATTATCCTATTACTTCTCCCAAAGCTCTATACGTCTTCCCTCTGGATCTTCAATCCAAATAAACTTTCCAAATTCATTAATCGTCTTTTCCATAACAAGGGGAACACCCATTTTTTCCAGATGTTTGATACTGTCATCCAAATTTTCAACTTGAAAGTTTAACATCACTTGTTGTTCTGTTGGAAAATAGCGGTCATTTTCAGAAAAGAAGGAAAAGATAGTTTCATTGCCTGGTTGTGGTGTAATAATGGTACCATTCCAATTTTCTATTTCAATTTTCAGGACTTGACTGTACCACTTTTTTATATCCTCTAGATTTTTAGTCCTCCAAAAGATTCCTCCAAAACCCTTTATTATCATAAGAATCCCCTTCCTAACTCTTAGTTATTAATTTAAATTCTAGTTTTGATAGCGAATTCCTTCTTTCACTAACCTGCCCCGTTTGTTCCATAAGAAAAGGCTGCCGCAGCAACCTCCCTTTTTGAAGTAAAGCACCCGTTAGTTCAATAACAAAGTAACAAACAATATTTCATGTCACACAAACAACATTTCCTGTATCTTGTAGTATGTGGCTCGTATCCTTTGTAGCGTTGGTGAACGTGCTAGTTATGTTAGTATACTTCCCTTCTTCCCTGGAAGGGCAGTTGTAAAAATCAATGATAGTAAATTATACAAAAATATTTATATTTTTATTTTCGAAACTTTTCAAATAAAATGCTACCCATTGAGAATGAGTAGCAAGTAATACGAGTTATTTGAAAATAATTTGTAGTTTTCCATATACTTTGCCAGAGGAATATCCATCTTTCACATCAACATAAAATTTCCCTATTTTCATACCTGTGAATAATGTATTTCCACCTGCTAAACTATGATAGCCTGTGCACTTTCCAGTACTTGCATTGCAGAGACGAGCCCATAAGTTACTATAATTAGTCAATAACATACTTTTAGAAGAGGTCTTTAAATAGATTGGGGAAACTAGTTCTACCTCTAAGTCACTACCTTTGTTAGGATTTCCAATTTCACCATCCCATTTTCCATCTTCTGTTTGAAAAGAATACTGAGGAACACTTGCTTGAGCAGAAGAAGTACTTAATACCATTCCACCTACCAGAACTAACACAAAGGTACTTAAGATTAAAAATAAGCTTTTTATGTTATTTCCTCCTCCAATCTTTATCCATTTTATAGTATCAGAATAAACTAATAATTAAAATAGTTAAAAATAACCAAATCCTCTTATTTTCAAACATCTTTTGGCTGCGTCATCTTCATCAACCTTATTTAAATAAAGTTCATGAACCGAAAACATCTGTAATTTCGGTTTTCTCTTGTTTAAGCTAAAAGGCGGTACCTCCAAAATTCATCTTATGAACAGAAAACAAAGTTATTAACATAGTTGTGGTTTTTATTGAAGTAAAGCATCCGCTAGTTTAAGTGGAAATCTTTACAATATTACTTAACAGAAATACAACCATTTCCTTTAAATTAGAAGCTTATAGTGTAAATTGGTTTAGTCATTATAATATCAGGGTAATAGTAGTTTTGGCATATAAAAAATAGGGGGAATAAATTATGAAGGGGTCACTAGATACATATAAATTACTGGAATTCATCCAAGAAAATAAAGCGGATTTTGAAGATTCATTATTAAATGAAGCATTTAATGTGAAAGACAAAATTGAAGAAATTTTAACGGTCGGTAATATTGACCTGATAAATAATGCCCATAAGCTGGTTCAATACATTATTGAGGCTAGAGAACAAGAACTTCAATCATTCGCTAAGCAAGAAGGTATAGCTTGGGCGACACACGAAATACCATTATCTTTCAAATTAGAGTGGGTGCAAGCCATTCGAAGAACCTTGTGGAGGTTCCTACAAGAATTTAATGAGGTAAAGAATAAGGTTATTACTGAAGAATTTTTTTCGGTAGAAAAACAAGTTAATAATCAAGTAGACAGATTTTTAAATGTTTTTTTTATCACATATTCTCAATACAAAGATTCGTTGATAATGGCTCAAAAAGAATTGGTTGAAAATCTTTCGGTGCCTATAATACCAATAACACCCTCTATATGCATTTTGCCTCTAATTGGTGCGGTTGATCTTTACCGAACGAATATCCTCGAGGAAAAAGTTTTAATAGAGATTGGAAAATTACGTATTCAAACATTGATTATGGACTTATCTGGAATTATGGAAATGGAGCCTGAAGTAATTGATCATTTAATGAAGATTATTGACGGCACTTCATTAATGGGATGCACCACTGTGATTACCGGGTTAAGAGCTGAAGTGGTTAGAAATATGATAAACTTAGGAATGAGATTAAATGAAAAAGCCCAAACATTAGGAACTTTACAACAAGCATTGAATAAATACTTATTAAGTTAAACACCGAGAATCGTAGAGGAGGGTCGCTTTGCCGACTCTTTTTTCTTATTCAATATATTCCGACCACTATCTAAATATTTGTTCCTGCACGGCAGTTACATTATAAAAACTAAAGTTAGGGTATTTAATTCATTCGTTTTCTTCTTCAACTATACTGCCTTATAGTAGCATAAAGAAAGAGCTGCCTTAAACACCTCCAATTATCAGCTACGGCACCCATAGATGAAGAAGAGAGTCGACAAAACAAACTGTGAAACCCTTGATTAAAGCTATCTGCTAAAATGGAGACGCAATTATTTATTGTAGGGGGTAAAATCAATTTCTTCGGCGACTCGTTTATAGAATACCGAATTCCGAGGATTTACCACACTACTTTCCTCTTATTCAATAAAAAGGTACGTTGTTAGCGAGTATACAAAAAGGCCTTTTATACGTTGCTTCCAATTTTCGTCCATTCAAATACCATATTAAATTAGTGTTGGTTCATTACCAATTTAACCAAACGATAATTCCTAAAATGATGATGGGAATGAGGGCCATAAAGATTCCATAAAAAGAAAGTTTAAATTCCTCAGGATTTCCCATAAACGCTCTTTGACCGGCTCTATCCAGGGAAGGTTTTTGTATTTTACTTTGTTCTTCAGTTTTTTTTCTCATCACTTACCCCTTTTATAAATTTGTCAACATTCTTGAATTTCAATAATTTATTACTACTATGTTTCGATCGTTCAGAATTCCCAAGTTAATATTAACATAATTATCCAATTTGGTTAAAGCGTGATTAAATTATTTTTCATAGTTTATATGATTATTTGGTGCTTGTTGTACTGTGTATTTGATTTTTACATAAGCCTTTTACATAAAGTCCTCCCCTCCTTCAAAAGAAAACACAAAAGCCCGGTAGGATACCCACCAGGCTTTACTTGTATAGATATTTTGTTTATTCATCAAGCTTTCTAAGACAACTCCTTTTTCTCTAGGTCTTGTCTTATTGGATACCAGTTTAATTCCTCACTCAAAAGTCAGCTCCAGAGAGATTCTCCAAGGAGGCTTCTTTTTCTTGTTTTAGATTGGCTCTTTGGTAAAAATTGTTGTTTTTAAAACGAAACGATTTAAGGTTGATTGGAGCGGAAGTGCGAGACTCCTGCGGGAGCAACGGGACAGGTGAGGCCCCACAGACGTTTACGCCGAGGAGGCTCACCGCCCGCCCCGCGGAAAGCGAGCATCTGGAGGGGAAATCAACCACACCGCACTACTTGGTAAATAGCAACAAAGTATGCGAAAACAGCCTTTAGATTAAAGTCGAGTCTCCATTTTCTTAGAGTACATTAATTTATTAGCATTTTATCTAATTCACGAACTTTATCATATGACTCCAATAATTGTTCAGGTATTAATGTTCTCCCATAATCCCAAGCATTAGTTTCTATTTCAGATTTTAGCTTTTCTTTTTCTTCTTCGTGACCATACATTAAAATCCTTAAATCATGTTTATTTTTCTTAAAATCTAAATAATAACCAATCATACGATAAAGAATAATTTTAACAAAGTCTTCCTCTGTCTCTTTAATTCTAATTTTCCCTTTATAACCGTTAACTTGAAGGTAATTGAATTTTATAGTATTGGTCGATACGTTATAACTCATAGGTGCATTTAGATTATTGTCAAATTCATGAATAATATCCAAATTATGCTCATTTAATGTGTTTTTAATTATCTTTTCGATATCGCTTATATAAAGCATTTAACTATCACTTCCCTTTAAAGACTTACTTCATTATAGTAGTAGATTAATTCTTCTTCCTCAAATAATTGACCTGTGTTTAAATCCTTCTCAATCCGCCACCAATTAAGTAAATAATACATAATGAATTATATCTTAAAAACAAAAAAAGACCCAACCCCCTGTGATATCAAGGATTTGAGCCTTTGTTAGTTAATGACCTGTAAGGGATTCGAACCCACGACCCCTTCCCTGTCAATTTTGTTTCCTATAATCAAACTGGTTTAACTGCATTAAATAAGTGTAAAGAAGGTTGATTCCTCAAGGTTTTATAAGGTCTTGATATCAGTTCAGTAAAATAAATAAAGCTCAAAAAAATAATTATGTTAGCAAATGTGTGAGCAGGTGGTCTGCTATAATTTCACTATAAATACTATTAAGGTTTATCAAACACATAAAGCCAAAGGGTTTTATAACCCTTTGGCCAAAAGATCAACTTACTAGTAAACGACTCTTTTATCTATTGAAGGTGACCTTCCATTGCGTGTTTATTTCTAAGTTCTAATAAACTCTCCAATTTTCTCTTCACTCTCTGCAACGCATTATCTATAGACTTTGCGTGAGTATTTAATTTATCAGATATTTCTATATAAGTAAGGTCCTCTAAGTAAAAAGCCAAAACCTTCTTTTCTAACGGACTTAGAACCTCAGATAATTTTAATTCCAAGTCATCAGCAGATTCTTTATCTATCAATATCGCAACGGGATCAGAAATAACGGTGTCTGTCATTACTTCCATAAGAGTATGATCCGGATTTTCTTCATATATAGGCATATCAAGCGAAATAGAAGAATTTAACGGAGTATGTTTTTGACGAGTAGCTGCCTTGATGGCTGTAATAATCTGTCTGGTGATACATAGTTCTGCAAACGCTTTAAAATAAGATTGTTTCTCGCCATTAAAATCCCTGATGGCTTTAAACAATCCTATCATCCCCTCTTGGATAATATCTTCTCTATCTGCCCCAATTAAGAAGTATCTGTTAGCCTTAATCTTTACAAAAGATTGATATTTCTTCATCAGAACTTCTAGTGCCTCCATATTTCCTTGCCGGACCTTTTCTATTAATACTCCATCTTCAAAATTAGCACATAGGAATGACGGTTTTTCTTCGATAGCTATACTCACAAAAATCCCTCCACCGGCTGCATTCAGTTGAGCCTTGTTGTTTAAACGGACGCCCATTTTATATGCGATAAATTACGATATTATTTAATAATAACCTATAGCACTCACCGATGATATTAGATTATTTCGACAATTAACTACATTCCAATACACCTTTTTTTAGTTAGAAGGCACCGTTTACAGCCGCTTTTTAGGCTGTTTTATTGCATATCTCTTTTAATTAGGAGAAGATTGGTATATGAAAAAATACTACATTGTTGCGTTATCAGTGTTGTTATTGCTTGGAGTTTTTTACTGGTTTTATTCTTCATCTTCACCTAAAGAATTACGCACTTCTGATATGGTTGATATTGAACAACATAGAGAAGTAACGAATGCGGCTGATTATGTTTCGATTGGATATGGGTTGGAAAATTTGAAAGGTAAAGTTATCGATGAAGGAAGTTCACTTAATAGTACCGACAATGAAGTGTCAGTTGTTGCCTCAGTAGACAACGACATTGATGAGGACAGAAAGTATGCTTTACTTGCTTTTGAAGATTATAAACAAGTAAAATTTAAAGTTAAAAATAAGGAGCAGAACCAAGATGATGAAGTGGCTGATATTTTCCACAACACCCTTCAGAAGTCCCGTTAGCAAAATGTGAGCAAATCACTATCGGTGATCAAAATTCATCTAGTAAGACAAAATAAAAAAAGGCCCAAACCCTTGTTATTTCAAAGATTTGAGCCTTTGTTAGTTGATGACCTGTGAGGGATTCGAACCCACGACCCCTTCCCTGTCAAGGAAGTGCTCTCCCACTGAGCTAACAAGTCGTATGTAAATCAAGCTCTTTAGAGCTTGGTTTTAAACCTTGCTTAGTTAATGACTTCTTTACTGGACAAGATTTATTATATAGTGGTATTCAAAATAAAACAAGTAGTTTTGTTAAAAAAGTTTTTATCGTAAGTGGCCTGGGAAATTAATCCTTGAAAGTTGCAAGCTTGTAAGAATCATTCAATATTTAAACTATTACATCTAAATGAATTCCCTAAATCCGTTATCTCTAGATCTTCGTAAAGCAGCCCAATTGAGAAGGTATCTTTTCTTTGTAGTCCGATACTGTTGTCGTCTTTATTTTAGTCATACCACTGGTAGCTGACACTGAGTATGGTCATTGTTTTTAAGAACTTGTTCAATAGAGTTTACTCTTTTTTCCCGATAACCGTTTTTTTGAATAAAGTCAAAGAACAAAAGAAGCCAGCAGGATCTGACCCACCCAAAATTTTTCAGACTAGAATCCAACTAACCATTTATGAGGAGAAACCTAGGCTCCTACACATAAGATTTTCTCAACTTTAATTAACAAAATATGATGTCTATGTGCTCAATCTAAGACTTAAGCTAAGCAAAAAGATCTTTACATTGGAGAGGGGAATCTAGCAGCTTGAAAGTTAGTTAAAGGTGCATCTGCTAAAATCTCTCCATTTACACCTGCGCTAAATATTACTTGTACCCGATCTCCTGCTTTTAACTGAAGGATTGTAGTTACCGATAGTCCAATAGGTCTTGATTTTCCAAAGAAGTCATTAACAGTATCTAAATCATCTCCGTTGACGTTAATTGAAATGGATGCGGCAAATCCTTCTTTTGAAGAATGCCTTTTTTTCTCTTTTGAAGAATGACTTTTTTTGCAATAATCACAATTGCAACTATTTCTTTTGCAATAATCACATTTGCAATTATCTTTTTGGGTTTTTGGGGAATTATCTCTTTTTCTTTTTGACGGACAAAATGAGACTTTTGCTGTTATCTCATAAATTCCATTCTCAGTTGGAATAAATGTTGATATATGCGGATTATATTCATTCGCTAAATCAAATTGTTCAGTTTGGTATAAAACTTTTACAGAGGGCGTAACCGCTGCTTTGTAAAGTTGTGGTGTGTTCTTATTAGCCCTAAACGCAGATGCCCTCACTAGATTATGTTTCTTATTATCACAGTGACAGTCATTATGTTTCTTCTGGCACAAATGACAGACATCGGTTTTCTTTTGATCACATATACAGTCATTGTGCTTCTTATGGCAGCAATGACATGGATCGCATATACAGTCATTGTGTGTCTTATGACAACAATGACAATCATCCGGTTTCTTTTGATCACATATACAGTCACTGTGCTTCTTATGACAACAATGGCAATCATCCGGTTTCTTTTGAATACAAATACAATCATTGTGCTTTTTATGACAACAATGGCAATCATCCGGTTTCTTTTGGATACAAATACAGTCATTGTGTTTCTTGTGACAAGAATGACAATCGTCCGGTTTCCTTTGAATGCAAATACAGTCATTGTGCTTCTTATGACAAGAATGACAATCATCCGGTTTCTTTTGAATACAAATACAGTCATTGTGTTTCTTGTGACAAGAATGACAGTCATCCGGTTTCTTTTGAATACAAATACAGTCATTGTGTTTCTTGTGACAAGAATGACAGTCATCCGGTTTCTTTAGAATACATTTCTTATTAAGATATGTGGTGTCTACAAAGGAATTACAATGTGAAATAGGAAAATGATATTTAATTATAATCACCTTTTTCTTTTTTATTTTCTGGTTATTTTATTCATTAAAAGAAAAGGTGTTTGTACAATATGGTACAAAAGTAAAAATAAATCAAACTCAAACAGCAAAAATCCACTGGTTTATATACCGTTCTTAAGAAGGTTGATTGTTAACAAACAGGGATGAAGTTATATTAGCAAATTAACTTCTTAACTTTTTTCAAACATCAACTATCAGGTAAGCTAGTTCATAAAAAAACACTAAAGAAGAACACAAAAAGTGTTCTCTTTTATTTGTTCAAAAATCCGCTCAATGTATTTATAAAAATGGATACGCTAAACTTCCTTTCGTTACCTGATGGGCAGAAATTTATTCTAAGAAACTAATAATAGGGAAGGGATTTTTGTGGATGTTAATCGTGGAAACAGATTCTCTCATCTCCATCTGACAATGAGATGAGGTATCATGCACTTCAGTTATGATTGATGAAGAAGCAGCTATTGTACTTCTGCGAGGATCGTTAGAAGAAAGGTCAGAAGGTGAAGTTGAAGAGCTTAAAGAAGATGTTACAAAACATTAGTACATATTTTTTGTTATAAATTCAACGCAATATATTAAAAAAGGATTATCTCACCACAACAAACGAACAAACATTCCCTTTCCACTTGCATATAAAACGTACGTTCGCATATAATGATAGCAAGCAAGTCAGCAAAGGAGTGACAGGGAATGAAATATATACTTCGTAAACATATGGAAGAAAATGCTCCATTGGAGATAATTTATCTCTCCGAACAAGGTAAGATTACGCAGCGGAAAATTCAGGTGCTTGAGATTTATCCAGGCCATATTCACGCATTCTGTTTTCTAAGGCAGACAAAACGGACATTTAAAGTGGCGAATATCCTTTCTGCCCGCCTCATTAAGGCCAGGTTTGACAGGTCTGGATGACGATTGTTAATCAAGGTTCAACCTATTAACTCTTCTTCTTCCTGGATGTCCTTTTCCTGTTCAGTTAATGATTCTTCTTCATCCCTCAGACGATGAGCTAACCTTGAGGCGGCACTCGCGGCAATGCTTGCAACGATATCATCCAGGAAGGTATGCACGATTCCTTCTTGCTTCTTATCAAGGTCGTGTATGACGCCTATTTTATTTTTATCCAAATGGCCAAAGGTCGTTACAGCAATGCTACCGTAACCGAGTACTGCACCAAAGGCAATCGTTTCATCCACTCCGAATAGCCCTTCATCAGACTCAACAATCGATTGCAGGGGTTCTGATAGCTTTTTTTGCTCTGCCAGTTTATCCAGCTCCACACCGACTAAAATGGCATGTTGAATTTCCCTTTTCAACAGGACACGCTCAACGCTGTGGATGCATTCATCCAGCTTAAGGTCAGCTTTGTACGGGAATTGCAATTCATAAACGATTTTTGCAATAGCCTCCACACTGACACCACGCTCTAATAATGTTCGTTTAGCCGCCTTTGTTACTTCCCTGCTGTGTACGTGTACATCTGCCATTTTATTCGCCACCTTTTTTGTATTATTTTTCTATATCCTTGTATTATAGCATCTTATAATTTAAATTTTTAGAAAATATAACGAAAATTTTATATTCCAAATTCTTGTCACGGGAAAAAGTCGCAAGGCTATGCTAAAATAATCAAGTAAGTTGTTTTTCATTATTATTTATCATTGAGGTGCGGGAGAATGAGTTTACGCAAAGGCACAATTAAAGAGTACATGTTTAAAAGCGAAGCTTTAGCAGAAGAATTGGAACTACTTGTTTACTTGCCTGCTAATTTTTCGCCATTGTATAAATATTCGCTTGTGATTGCTCAGGATGGCCGTGATTATTTTCAAATGGGACGAATTGGTCGGGTAGCAGATGAACTGTTAGGGAACGATGAGATCGAGAATATCATCATTGTCGGCATTCCCTATAAAGACCGCTTTGACCGCAGGCGCAAATATCATCCGGACGGGGAACAGCACAAAGCATACATACGTTTTCTTGCCCATGAACTTGTCCCGTTTTTAGATGATGAATTCCCAACCTATCAAATGGGACATGGTCGAACTTTGATAGGTGATTCTCTTGGCGGTACAGTTTCTTTATTGGCCGCTCTGCAGTACCCGCATACATTCGGGAAATGCATCATGCAGTCGCCACTTGCCAATGAAGCAGTAATGGATGCTGTACGTAATTTTGAGGATCCGCATCTCCTCGAACTTTATCATGTGATCGGGACTGGAGAAACAGATGTTCCGACGACGGATGGCAACAAGGCAAATTTCATAGAACCAAATAGGGAATTGCATAAATTAATAAACCAAAAAGGATTTCCTTGCTTCTATGAAGAATTTGAAGGTAATCATACCTGGAAATATTGGCAGGCAGATTTAAAACGAGCACTATTGGAAATGTTTTAATTTACTCGAAATCATCTCTTTGTTATGGTTTCAAGTAAAAACATGTCCAACTATAATACAACAATAAAAAATTATCAGGAGGTTTTATTCATGAAATATGGTGTTGCAATTTTCCCTTCAAAAAAACTTCAAGATTTAGCTAACTCCTATCGCAAACGGTATGATACGAAATATGCTTTCATTCCACCGCATCTGACGCTTAAACCAACGTTCGAAGCGACGGATATGGAAATTTCAACAATCGCGGAGCAATTAAAAGGCATTGCTCAAAAGTGCAGGCCTTTCACGATGAGCGTAACGAAAACGAAGTCTTTCCAACCCGTAAGCAATACCATTTATTTCAAAGTGGAATTATCCGAAGGGCTTCAAGAGCTTCATGATGCACTTAACAATGAGGACTTCATGAAAAGTGAAAGTGAACATGCATTTGTCCCGCATATTACCATCGCTCAAGATTTATCCGATAATGAACATTCTGATGTTTTAGGCCAATTAAGCATGCTTGACATCAGCCATGAAGAAGAAGTTAAACGAGTTCACTTGCTGTATCAACTTGAAGACGGGGCATGGACCGTTTATGAAACATTTAGATTAGGAGCTGAATGATTTCGTGTTTGTAAAAATCGCAGAGAACAGCCAAGAGCTTGAAAATGCATATATGATTCGAAAAAAAGTGTTCGTCCAAGAACAAAACGTCCCTCTTGAAGAAGAGATCGATGAATATGAAAACGAGTCCACACATTTCGTTTTATATGATGAGCAGCATCAGCCAATCGGTGCCGGCCGCTTCAGAGTCATTGACAACATCGGTAAAGTCCAGCGCATTTGTGTACTTACATCGGGTCGTAAGAAAGGTGCCGGCGCCATGATCATGAATGCTATCGAGGAATTCGCAATCCAGCAGGAAGTGCCTCAATTGAAGCTTGATTCCCAGGTGCATGCTATCCCTTTTTATTCAAAATTAGGGTATGAGATCGTTTCCGACGAATTCATGGATGCTGGCATTCCTCATAAAACGATGAAGAAAACCATTTTATGATATAAAAAGCTGTCCTTTCAGTCTTCTGATTGGACAGCTTTTTTGTTCGTTCATGGACTTAAATATCGTTTTATAAAAAAAACCATTTGCGTTCAATGGCAAACTCCCCAAAAATACATAGTCTATATATAGAAAGCAAGAAGGAGGGAAAATTTTATGGGTAACAATGAATTTAACCTGGAGGAGTCTCAAAAAAGACTGATGGAACTGCTGGTTTCGAGGACTATGAGAAAACATGGTTTCAAAAAGGAAAAAGTCGATCTAACTGAAAGAGAGAAAAACAACCTTAAAGAAACCATTCGTTATTTACAAGAGCAATCACAAAAAATCATAAACCAAGAAAAGAACATCACGGAACATGATGTTAATCCAGTTACAAATTCCATTCACAACAAATTCAAGGATTCCAAAGATAAATGACGCACCATATCACCTAATCACCCTACTTGCTGGCGAGAAATAAGTAAACCGAGACATAGCAGCACTTACATTTCATTCCTAAAGCTCCAGCTTCTTTATTATTCATCCCCCGCACACTAATACTTTCTCTAAGTATTAAAAAAATAGACGAATTAACTGATTTATTCGTCCAACCCGATTAATCATCAAAGCATATTTTAATAGGGAATAAAACCTAAGGAGGAAAAAACAACATGAACCAAAATGTATATCGTAGCAATTGTAACACACATGACGATTCTGAAAGATCATGGTCGGCTCTAGATTCCGCTTCCAGACATCCCCTGTCAGGATTCTGTAACGACGATGACACAAAGATTAGCCAAGAGGCAAGACAGGATAATAATCAAGTACAGCTTTCTGAAGAACTTATTTACATTAAAGATTCTTGTAATGTAAATATCACTTCAACGGATGTTAAAGCGGCCCTTTCTCTACAAGCTGCCCTACAAGCTGCTATTGCGGTCATCGTAAGCATTTCCATTGCAGATGCTGATAATGCTGAAAAGATCACTCAAGAATTAATCCAATCTTCTAATATTAAACAAATCACGCGCCAAAAAACAATTGTTGAAAACAGCCGTGATATCGACATTACAACAACTGATGCACAAATCGCTCTAAACATCCAACTATTACTGCAACTATTGTTAGCTCTAATCGTGGAAATTGACATTCTTTAAAAAAATCAACACAAAAAGGACACTTCACGTGTCCTCTTTTGTCTTTCATGGAGAAACTAGACAATTTTGTTGATAAACCTTCCTTTTCCTGTCATTCCATCCGCTAAATCTTCACTGACCCTCATGCCCATTTGATATTTATATGTGCCTGCTCCATATGTACTTACCCGATCATTATCTCGTATTTGAAGTAATCCTCCAATGCTTTCCCGTTCCCTTTCCAACACCTGATCAAAACGGATAGGTTGAATGGGTGTCGTTCCTTTAACAATTCTTACTTTCTCTGCAGCTTCGACCGTCCTGTTGGCATATTGAATATAATCAAATTGTGTGACAGGTGCTATGTATCCCATAGTAACCCCTCCTTTTAATTAAATAGTTATGCTGTCATTTAATTACCCATCCGGAACAATAATTTAAACATGATTTCTGCATTCTTTTTTCCTAATCTTCTGGTATGATGAGTATTGCCGATATTTTTAATAGATTAGAGGTATCCATTTATATGAATCAAGCAAAATCTGGCAATGAAATCGTACATTTACATACCGTTTCAGCTGGTGAGCTGCAGACACTTTTTGAAAAAGGAAAACGTGATCAGCTTTCTTGTATCATTTGTCATAAACCAGTGAAATTATTTATTGGCATCCATGAGACACCTTATTTTTATCATAGTGACCCATCGCAAGGACCCTGTGAAATGCCAATTTCAGAACCGATGAACGAGGACAAGCCACTAGAATATATGGAACAGAATGGATTTAGGATTCCAACATCACGAACCATTACGGAAACAAAAACCATTACAGAACCTTTCCTTAAAAGCAGGCCCATAACCGGCAATCCGAAATATTCAGATAAACCATATGGTCTGGCACAATCAGAGGAACCATACTTTCAAGAATTATCCTCATCAGGGGTTGTACTCGATGCAGAGCAACTCAAGGCGGTAATGACGATCGATGGTCCAATTCTCGTCCTATCAGGAGCAGGAAGCGGGAAAACCCGCGTATTGACGGTACGTACTGCCTATATGCTTACAGTGAAAAAAATTGATCCAAAAAGTATCATGCTTGTAACATTTACGGCTAAATCCGCAAAGGAAATGCAGCAGCGTCTGCTCGGCTATCCTTATATGAAGCCTTCCCTTGTTTCTCAAATCGTTAGCGGGACCTTCCATAGCATCTTTTATAAAATCCTGATTTTCCATGAACCAGCCAAATGGCAGCGCGATTTCCTATTGAAATGGGAGTGGGAAAAGGAAAAGATATTGAAACAGGCTGGCAGGGAATTGGAACTTGATGATAAGGAATTTGCATATGATCAAGCCCTTCAACAAATCGGGCTTTGGAAAAACTCTTTGGCCTTTCCAGAAGATATTCACCCTAAGGACGATTGGGAGAAATCGTGTTTATTTTTATATAAGAAATATGAGGAATATAAACAGCAAACAGGGAAGTATGATTTTGATGATATGCTTGTAGGCTGTTATGTATTTTTAAAGAATCACCCGGATTTTTTAAAGAAATATCAACAAAGGTTTAACTATTTTTTGGTAGATGAGTTTCAGGATATCAATAAAGTTCAATATGAATTGATAAAACTCCTCTCTGCTGAATCAAAAAATGTATGTGCAGTTGGAGATGATGATCAATCCATCTATTCATTCCGGGGAAGCGATCCGAAGTATATTTTGAATTTCAATCATGATTTCCCTCGATCCCAAGTTGTGAAGCTGACGGAGAATTACCGCTCTTCCCATGAAATTGTCGCTACAGCGAACCGATTGATCAAGCGCAACCAGAACCGGATGGAGAAAAAGATGAGGGCACAGCATGATTCAGGAAATCCCCCTGTTTTATTTTATCCTTATGATGAGGAATTGGAAGCAACGATGATCGTATCCGATATCCAAGAGAAAATATCCAAGGGAGCAAACCCTGGGGACTTTGCAGTTTTGTACAGGACACACACGATGTCCAGGGCCATTTTTGAACGGCTAGCAGCTTCCAACCTGCCTTTCGTCATTGAAAAGGATGCGGATTCGTTTTATCAGCGCAAGGTCATCCGCGGCATGCTTGCCTTTATGCGCTTGAGTTTGTTTCCTCATGACAGCAAGGCAGCATCTGATGTCCTTTCCTCCTTATTCTTAAAGCAAAGTATATTACAGGAGTTAAAAGCAATGACAATATTGCAGGATTGTGATTTTATCGATGCATTTGCTTTTGTTAAGACAGGACATGCTTTTCAAGAACGAAAATTAAAAACGATTCCAGGACAGATCCGCTCTTTAAAAATTATGTCGCCACTCGTAGCTTTAGAAATCATCGAGAAAGATTTAGGATACCAGGAATATGTAAAAAAACGCGGAAATGATGCGAATCTGGAAAAAGGGTCCGATGACATCCGTGACTTAAAGGTGGCAGCAAATCGATTTCCCACCGTCGCCGCTTTCCTTGAACATGTCGATCATATGACAGCGATGGTCCAGGAGATTAAACAGCTCTCGAAACATTTTAAGGATGCCATACAGCTTACCACCATACACCGTTCCAAAGGGCTTGAATATAACACCGTATATGTTCTTGCTGCTGTCGATGGCAGCATTCCTCATGATTTCGCACTTGAATCTTACCGGAAAGGGGAACTTTCCCCTCTTGAAGAGGAAAGACGATTGCTCTATGTAGCGGCAACCAGGGCTAAAAAGGACCTTTACCTTTCCATCCTGCAAACTAGACGCGGACGTACCGCCCATCCATCGCGTTTTCTGAAGCTTTGACCAAAGCATGCTATCCATTTTAGGAAATGGAAGAAAAAAAAGATGGGTTCGGACTGGTCTCATCCCGAACCATGTTTAAGACTAGTTTATATTTAAAATTTCGACACTCCTGCCGAAAAACTGGCTTTCCGGGACACGTTAGATGCTTTCGGCGAGTAGGATTGGCAGGCAGTCGGCATATCTATGGAATCAACTACAACTTTTTTTAAAAAAACTGCAGGCAAACTCGATATCTTCTTAGAGTTGTCTACAGTCTGAAGGCCTGCATGATAGCAGGCCTTTTTTCATTTTTTATTTATCATATTAGAAATAGTACCGAAATCCAGTTTATTCCCTTCTGCTACGATGGAATGGACGATTTTATCTTCCGTCTCTTTATTGACTGGTTTGTTCGCTATTTTTGAAACACGTTTAATGACATTTCTAACAGTTGTTTCATCTTTGAAATTGGCTCCTTGCAGCGAGTTTGCCAATTCTAATACATCTTTCATATTTACGCCCGTTTTACCTTCTATGTTTTTAAAAAAGTTATTATCCATACCTAAGCCCCTCCCTTTTCTGTACCTATCCTATGGCATTATCAGAAAAATGGTGCTTGGCCCAAACAAAAAAAAAAGGAATAGGCTTCTTCTGCCCATTCCATTTACCTTAGCAGAAAGAAGCCCCTACAATGATCAATAGGATAAACAATACAACGATTATCGCAAAAGTGGAACCGCCACCGCATCCTCCGCCATAACCGCCGCCGTATCCATAACCGCTGACGTTACAACAACCGTAGCCACCAAAACCAAACATACATATCACCTCGCTCTCGCTAAAGCTTACTGATAACATATGTAGGTCTGGACAAATATGTATAGGCCATGTCCTAGTCCAGGCTGCCTATTTCCGCTAATTTCACCCTTTTGGTCTGAAAACCAAAGCTCCGATGAACCCAAAGACGATTGCTGCAGAGATACCGGAACTCGTAATTTCAAACATACCTGTCAGTACGCCAACGAGCCCATGTTTTTCCGATTCCATCATCGCACCGTTCACCAGCGAGTTCCCAAACGAAACGATCGGTACGGTTGCTCCAGCACCGGCAAAGTCAACAAGTGGCTCATATAAATCAAATCCGCCAAGAACAGCTCCTATTACAACGAACAAGCTTAACGTATGAGCTGGTGTCAGCTTAGCAACATCGAAAAGAAGCTGGCCAACAACACAGATCAAGCCACCGATGACAAAGGCCCAAAAAAACATTGCTAACATCGAAATCTCTCCTTTTTCATGAATTCATCCCATATTCAATGGCCACCGCATGTGCAATGCACGGAATCGTGTCTTTTTGCTGGACGGAAAGTGGTGACAATAATGCCCCTGTTGCGACAAGCAGGATTTTTTTATATTTACCAGAAATCATCTCGTTTAATATATGACCGTATAAAACCACTGCCGAACAACCCGCACCGCTCCCACCAGCCAAAACAGGCTGATCCTTTTTAAAAATCATCAACCCGCAATCCTTGAATTTTTCCTGATTGATGTCACAGCCCTTTTGCTTTAATAAGTCAATGGCTGCCTTCCTCCCTATTTGACCTAAATCACCAGTAATGATGTAATCATAATCATCCGGGGTCAAATCCGTATCTTTGAAATGGGCAAGTATCGTATCGACGGCCGCCGGTGCCATCGCTCCCCCCATATTGAAAGGATCTTTCAATCCCATGTCAATGACCTTTCCGATAGTGGCCGAGACAATATGGGGAAATTCCCCTTGCTTGCTTCCATCGGGAGCAACCAGCGCCACCCCCGCTCCTGTTATCGTCCATTGAGCTGTAGGTGGTTTTTGCCCTCCATATTCAGTTGGATAGCGAAATTGTTTTTCAACAGCTGCATTGTGGCTCGAGGCGCCTGTCAACACATAGTTTGCCCCGCCATAATTAGTGATGAAGGCAGCTAGGGCAAGCCCTTCCATTGAAGTGGAACAGGCTCCAAACAAGCCGAAATATGGAATCCCATTCGTTCTGGCTGCAAAGCTTGTAGGTGTAACCTGATTGATTAAATCACCCGCCAAAAAAAATTGCACCTGTTCCTTGTTGATCTTACCTTTTTCCAATGCAAGCTCAACCGCTTTTTCCATCAAATGTCGATGTGCCTTCTCATATGAATCCTGCTCCATCCACAAATCGTCGTATAGGATATCGAAATCACCCGCGATTTCTCCATTTGCTTCAAATGGCCCGCCTGTTACCCCTGTTTCCAAGATGACCGGTTTATTGGTAAACATCCATGTTTGTTCTCCCTTTAACACCGCTTAGCCCCCAAACATTTGATAAATTGTTTTTATCAACGCCACGACAAAGGCTGAAAACACTCCAAATAAAATGACCGATCCGGCCAATTTAAACATATTGGATCCAACACCAAGTACAAAACCTTCCGTCCGATGTTCGATTGCTGCCGAAATGACTGCGTTACCGAATCCTGTAACAGGGACGGCACTTCCTGCCCCAGCAAACTGGCCAATACGGTCATAAAATCCGAAACCGGTCATCAAAAGAGCCAGGAACACCATGGTGGCAGTTGTAGGACCTCCAGATGTCTGTTCCGTAAAGTTGAAAAAGTAAATATAGAAGTAGGAAATGGCTTGTCCCACCATGCAGAAAATGCCACCTACTAAAAAGGCTTTCAAACAATTCTTCACTATTGGTCTTTTAATTTCATGCTTCCCTTGGAGCTCTTGATACGCATTCTGCTGTGGGGTCGTTTTCTCCTTGCCGCTCATAGCTGAACCTCTCTTCTAAATTAATTCTTTTTGAAGTTCTTCGATTTCCTTGAACTTCTTAATTGCCTTTTTCTCGGGTACATCTTTTTCTTTGAGTAACTCGTTCAATCTTACAGATTCCAAAAAGATTTTATAATCACTTGATACGATAAAATCATTATCGGGAAACTTCTCTTCCAGATTTTCAGTCACAGTCTTTTCAATTTTCTTCATATGAAAACGTTGCAGGTGCTTAACTTTATAAGCGACGATAATCTTTTTTTCGTTTTTCACGACGATCACGTCATAGATGGTGTCTTCATTAGCAACTGTTTCCTTGACCTTTGAGATCAGTCCCTTTTCATCCTTCCCATCCATTCCATTAATGATATCCATCGGTTCAGGATTCGTACGTTTAATCATTGCTAAATTTTCCGTTTTTCCATCATTCTTATTGCTGCACCCAGTAAGCACACACAAAATAACCATAAAAACCAGCAAGCTGCCCTTAAAATATCTTCCTTGTCTGAACATAGATTCACATCCTAATTTATTGTTCTATTGTTATTTTCTTGTTTAACTGTTTTTTTATGAATGGTAGGATTAGGAAATAAAAAAACCCTTCCGAAATGGAAAGGTTTTTTCACTCAATAGCCTTTATTTTTATTGTTATTATTACAGCCACAGTCTTTCTTGATTTTGACCGGTTGATCTTTTTTAATCGGTTTTGCATAAGCCCATGGATTCTGTTTCTGATTCAATTTATGACTCCTCCTTTAATATCTTCTATACCATACTATATGAACAAAGAGACAAGTTGTTTCCAATCAAATGTCCATAATTTTGCTGATTATGACCTCAATCATTGCGCCTAATGCTGCTACGGCAAGGATTAATATCAATACATCGCCAATAAACCAATGTTGGATATAAAGGAAAACCAGAAAAAGGCTTACCCAGACACCCACGCACCAATAACAGCTTAGCAATTGTCCAATCCAGCCAAGCAAGCCCTTCTCCTTGGGCATTAAAAATATCTCCACATCCCCTTCATCATTTTTTTCCTCTATCTCTTTAAAAAAGGGGCGGCGGAGCGGCTCCATGATTTTATCGAAAACGATCAAACGTGTCAGCCTGAAGGAAGCCAAGCCTAATATTATAAATAAGGTGAATTCATTTTGTGGGGGAAACATTTAATATTGCTCCTTCACTTAGATTTTTCAATTATTTTGGCATCGATGATATCCGGCATGCCCACGAAACGAATATGGTTTCCTCTTTTAATCTTCACAGATTCCCCCTTCATTCCCAACACATGAAACCGAATCGTTTTTCCGTTAACAATAGCCTCACATAATGGCTTTGGAAAACCTTGATGATTGGATAGACGGGAAATGATGTCGCGGGAAGATTCTTTCTTCTCCACCTTTTTCCTTTTTCTCTTAACTGGTTTTTCGTTTTCTTGTTCTATTTGTTCAGGATGTTCCATTTGTTCAACCGGAGATTGCTCAGGGACATATTGTTCAGTGATTTTCCTTAATCCCGTTATCTCTTTTTCAATTTCCTTCATAGCATCATAAACACCGAATTCCCGTTTGACTTCTTCGATTTTTTCTTCTTTTTGTCCGGCTTCCTGTAGTTCGGGTTCAGGCTCAACGCTGTCTTTAGGTGTAGCTTTTTTCGTTCGAAAATCACTTTGCATATTCCCACGCTGATCTGATATTTTTGCTTGATCGACATATAATAGCGGTTTGGATTCCTTATCGCCATTTTTCTCTGACATGAAAACCCTCCTTAATATCTCAGGATATCCACAGACTGCAGCTGCTCCATATGGTATTGGACAACTTTTTTCCCGAATTTATGCCTTATGAACAAACTGGATTCTTTTTTTTGCTCCAATTTTCCAAACAGTGTACGGTCATTGATGATGAACTTACAAACAGGTTTAGGTGCAAAGGCTGGAAGCCGGGACAATAGCTCCACCAATTCCTCGGCAGTATATGAAGTGCTGATATTTTTTTCATTCAAATTAATATGTCTCTTCAGCGGATTGTGTATGGTTTGTTTTCCAGCAGCACAAGGCAGACCAACTTTCTTCACGTCCATGATTCCCCTCCTTCTTTTTCACGAATAGGGTTGAAAGCAGGTTTTTGCCGACTCTCGCAAACAATGAATATCAGCTCTATGTATCATTTATATGAGATTCGCCTTTCTTTATGCTGGAGATGTGCCACTCCCCCCAAAAAGGACATTAACCAATCTTGGATATGTTGGGGATTGGTGGAGAAAACTAATAAATAATGGCTGTTAAAGGAGCTCCGGAGATGAAAAAAAGTGGAAAGGTTTCAATTGAGGATGTATCAGTTCATACATGCATAGTTGACAATCAACAAAAAAAGGGGACCGATATCGGCCCCCCTCATTTACTGTCATCCGATTACATGGTAACCGGAATCCACATGGATATTTTCCCCGGTAATTCCGCGGGACATGTCACTTAATAAAAATACTGCCGTATCCCCTACTTCTTCAGGAGTCGTTGTACGACGAAGCGGTGCTTCTTCTTCAATCTTCTTTAAAATTGTATTGAAGTCACGAACACCTTTAGCGGATAAGGTCCGGATAGGTCCTGCTGAAATTGCATTCACTCGAATGTTATCTTTGCCAAGATCACTTGAAAGGTAACGGACATTGGCTTCAAGTGAGGCCTTGGCCACTCCCATTACATTATAATTTGGCATGACCCGTTCACCGCCAAGATACGTCATTGTGACGATGCTGCCACCTTCCGGCATGATTTCCTTCGCCGCTTTAGCTACAGCCGTTAAAGAAAATGAACTGATATTATGGGCAAGCAAGAACCCTTCACGGCTCGTGTTGACGAACTCACCGTCCAGCTCTTCCTTGTTAGCGAATGCGACACTGTGTACCACGCCATGAATGATACTTGTTTCTTCTTTAATCGTCGCAAAACATTTATCAATGCTTTCATCCTTCGTTACATCACATTGCAAAATAATGGAAGACTCCCCTTCCAATGTGGAAGATAGTTCCTTAACGCTTTTTTCCGTACGGTCTTTTCCGTAAGTGAAGATCAGCTTTGCACCTGCTTTATGTAAGGAACGGGCAACTCCCCATGCAATACTTCTTTTATTCGCAACACCCATTATGACAAACGTTTTTCCTTCTAATGAAAAAGTCATCGTATGTGACCTCCTATTTTTAATACAAGTTATTAGTACCTGCTACTAATGACAGTATATCAAATTTCCTTTGATAAAAACACCGTTTTCTAAAGTCCTGTGGGAATAGCCCTTCAAGAGGGCCTCCTTTGGCTTATAGTAAATAGCCCATTAATAATGTTGCTAATCCGAAATAAATAAGAATACTGATAAGGTCATTTATAGTTGTAATGAAAGGACCTGAAGCTACTGCTGGATCGATTTTCATTTTATGCATGAGAAGCGGGACGATTGAACCGGCAAGTGTGGCAACGATCAGAGTTATGAAAATCGAAATACCGACTAATAATCCCAGCATTAAATCACTTTGCCAAAAATAGACAATAAAAGTGATGGCAATTCCGCATGTCAGGCCAATAATAAGCCCAGTTCCAGCCTCTCTTAGGACTAGTTTCCACTTGCTATCCTGTTCTAATTCACCTGTTGCGATTCCTCTGACCGCTACTGCCAATGCTTGGGTTCCTGTATTCCCAGCCATGCCGCCAATCAATGGAATAAATACAGCCAGAATCGCTTTTTGGCTTAGTGTCTCTTCGAATCGGCCGATCAAACTTGCAGTCAGCAATCCTAAGAACAAGAGGATGACCAACCAAGGCAGCCGTTTTTTTGCAGCGGAAAATGGACTCTTATCAACATGATCAAGATCAGATATACCTGCCAATTTAGAATAATCATCTGATGCCTCTTCATCCATGACATCAATGATATCATCAACGGTGATAATCCCTAACAAATGGTTTTGGAAATCGACGACGGGCACGGCAAGGAAGTTATAGTCCCTGATTTTTCGTGCCACCTCTTCCTGGTCTTCAGATACAGGTACGGAAACTACCCTGTCATCCATTAAATCACCGATTAAAGCATCTTCATCAGCAATGATCAATGTCCTGAGCGATAAAACACCAAGCAGCTTCTTATCCTGATCGGTAACGAACACATAATATATCGTTTCCGCTTCCGGAGCTTCCCTTTTTAAGATCTGCATGGCTGATCGAGCGGTTTCATTTGCTTCAATGGCAATGAATTCTGTCGTCATGATACTTCCTGCCGTAGATTCCTCATAGTTCAGAAGCTCCTGGATTTCACTTGCCGCTTCATCATCCATGATGGTCAAATAGCTGACGGCCTGCTCATCATTGATTTCATTCAGGACGTCAGCCGCATCGTCCGCATACATATGGGAAAGCATATCGGCTGCGTAAGAAGGATTCATTTCAGCCAAAAGGCTTTCGTAATTTTCTTCATCTATTTCTATATTTTCAAACAGGTCCGCCATTTCTTCCGGTGACAAATATGTGTAAACGACGGATCTGAATTCATCTGACAAGCTTGTATAAAATTGAGCCTGATCATATGGATGCATTTCAAGGAACTCCGTACGAAACTGATCTAGACTTTCCGTTTTAAGCGCTTCAAGCAAAAACTCGTTATTCATTTGACTGCTCTCCCGCCCCCGGTCCTTCATCTCCTCCATAACCATACACCTCCTAAAACATATTTTTTCATTTCCTCGTTTATATTTTATTTTTTTAAATAATACTATACTAATACCATAAACATATACAAAACAAACAAAGGGTGTGTCAAATGAACATCGATATCATAGGGGACATTCATGGATGTTTCGCTGAATTCAGGCAGCTGACCGAAAAAATGGGCTATACATGGGAGACTGGGTTTCCTGTACATCCCTCTGGAAGGATTCTCGGCTTTGTAGGGGATTTAACCGATCGGGGACCAAATTCCCTTAAAGTAATAGAGGTTGTCCATGAATTAGTCATTAACCAAAATATAGCGAGGTATGCGCCAGGTAACCACTGCAATAAATTGTATCGTTATTTTTCAGGCAATAAAGTTCAAATTTCACACGGTTTAGAGACTACTGTAGCAGAATATGAATCACTGAACATTCGGGAGCAGAAGAAGATCCGAAAAAAATTCATGGATCTGTATGAACGTTCCCCGCTTTATCAACTCATTGATGAAGGGCGATTGATCATTGCCCATGCAGGAATTCGCAGTGACTATATTGGTCAATATAGCAATAAGGTAAAAACCTTTGTCCTCTATGGTGATATCAATGGCTCCAAACATCCCGATGGGTCTCCGGTCAGGAAAGACTGGGCAAAATCATACAAGGGGGAAACATGGATCGTATATGGACATACACCAGTCCCTGAAGCTAGACGAGTCAATCATACATACAATATTGATACAGGCTGCGTCTTCGGTGGAAAATTGACGGCTGTCCGTTATCCCGAAATGGATCTTCAAGAGGTGCCTTCTTCCATGCCTTATATAGCGGAAAAGTTCAGGACATCTTTTGATTAACCAAAAAAACTCGCCATCTTGGTGAGTTTTTTTGCGTCTATCGATTTTTTCATAATCTTGAATTCGTTTTAATGCAGACCGGATATAAAGTCAGGAATCCCATCCTTTACTTGCCTCGAGCAAACGGGTCATATCCTCCGGCAACTCTTCTTGAAACAACATCATTTTCTTGGTGAGAGGATGTAAAAATTTCAATTCAAAACAATGAAGGGCTTGGCGAGGGATACCTCTCCTATTCCCTCCATATAAATCATCACCAGCCAGCGGGTGACCAATATGCGCCATATGGACCCTGATTTGATGTGTACGCCCTGTTCGGAGTTCCAAATTAAGGAATGTGTGGGACTCTGTCTGTGCCAATACCTTAAATAGGGTACAGGCATACCGGCCATCCTCCCTGACTTCCCGTTCAATGATGCTAGTCGACTTTCGTCCGATTGGCGCCACAATCTCTCCTTCAGGTCCTTCAACGATTCCTTCAGCTACGGCTTGGTATCTCCGTTTAACCTGTCCTGATTTTTGCTGTTCACTTAAAAGGTGATGGATATGCCGGTGCTTGGCAATTAAAACCAAACCTGATGTGTCACGGTCAAGACGTGTAACTATATGGATCGTCGCCTGTATTCCCGTCTTCCTATAATAACCCGCCAAGCCATTCGCCAGACTGCCGTTGGGATGCTCGCGGGACGGAATGGTATTCATGGAAGGGGGCTTGGCCACCACCAATACAAACTCATCTTCATATCTGACGTTCAGGGGGATGGGTTCCGGCAAAAGGCCTTCGCTTGCCTGTTCCGGCGGAAATATGACGGTGACGATGTCACCCGTTTCAATCCGCTCCCTTACTGTTACTTCTTCGCCATTCAACTGGATATATCCACCTTTAAACTTAATATCCGTTAATGCTCGTTTTGAAATATCGCATTTGCTGAGAAACTCTCGCAATAAAGAGCCAGAATCCTCTTCGAAAACCGACCAGGTCAAAGAAAAGTTTTGATTTGACATGAGGTGAATCTATCTCCTTAATTAGCAATAAATGAATCATGCACTCTTTTCCAGAAAGGAAAAGGGCGGAACCTGGCAAATCGGATCTTCTCATCTGCCACTCGGCACTGTATCGACTTTACATTCTCCTGAAGCAAGGACAAATGGTCGACCGTAATTTGAAAATTGACCGCATTGACCGGTCTGAACATACACGTATGATGTGCCGGCAGCAAAAGTGGAGATCCTACCGTCCTAAACACCCGGTTATTAATGGATGCCAATTCGGTGATCTGGATGGCATCGATTGATGGATGGACGATGGCCCCGCCAAGCGCCTTATTATACGCCGTGCTTCCAGATGGCGTCGCAATGCATAAACCATCTCCACGGAATGTCTCGAAATGCTGGCCGCGTATTTCAACGTCCATGACGAGCGTCCCTTCCACACTTTTGACCGTCGATTCATTCAAAGCCAAAAATCTGGCTTCCCGTCCTCCATGCTGATAACGGACAATCGTTTCGAGCAGTGGATATTCCACTATTTGAAATGGGGTTTTCGCTAATGCTATCACCAATTTTTCAATTTCATCAGGGGTCCAATCTGCATAAAAACCAAGATGTCCTGTATGTACACCGACAAAGGCGGTTTTATCCAATCGATTCTTATAACGGTGAAAAGCATATAATAAAGTGCCATCACCACCGACAGAAATGACAATATCCGGCTGATCTTCGTCATATTCCAAATGAAAGTCCTGAAGATATGTTCGCATCCTTTGCATTAAAGTATTCGATTTCGCATCTCCTTTTGACGTAATCGCAAATTTCATGTAATCCCACCTCACAAATTAGATTTCTTTTCGTTTGCCCATTTATGCGTTCAAGAATCTTTCTTCCTGGAAAAAAGACGCTGTGCTTCCTGGATTTCCGTACGGATTTGCGACATCTCTGCATCAAGCAGGAAGGCCGCTTCCGCTGCACGTTTGAGTCGCAGTTGGATATCTTCCGGGAAAATGCCTTTATATTTATAATTTAAAGAATGTTCAATCGTCGCCCAAAAATTCATCGCAAGAGTCCTGATTTGTATTTCGGCCAGAATATTCTTTTCGCCATGGATCGTCTGGACCGGATAGCGGATTACAACATGATAAGAACGATAGCCGCTTGCCTTTTTATGGGAAATATAATTCCTCTCCTCGACTATCTCGAAGTCATTGCGACCTCGTAATAGTTCAACTACCTGTTCGATATCATCCACGAACTGGCACATCATGCGAAGCCCTGCAATATCCTGAATTTCAGTTCCCAATTTATCAATGGGGATATCCTTCAGGCTCGCCTTATCCAAAATGCTGACAATCGGCTTTACCCTGCCTGTTACAAATTCGATCGGCGAGTGAATATTCTCTCTCTCAAACTGTTTCCTTAATCCCTTTAGCTTAACCTTTAATTCTTCGACAGCCTGAGTATAAGGCGCCAAGAAATCGTCCCAACTCTCCATTGCCACACCACCTATATCTATCTAAAAAGCGCCTGTTCAACTCTGGTATGGGCAGAACGCTCTCCTAAATCCAGCAGTCACATGACTTTAAGCCATTTCACCACTGGATCCTATTAAATCTTTTTCTAGCATAAGTATGTATTAAATTTCTATATATACGATAATCCATTTTCGTGCTCAACGTTTATATTTTATCATATCCTGCAATTGATTCCTAAATATTCAAGTACAATAGCAAAAAATTATTGAATTCAATTTGACAGCTGGAATGGTTCTTATATGATTAACCTAAGAATCAGCCAGAAAGGATGGAACACATGAACCAGCATATTGAAATTGAATTTAAAAACCTTTTAAGCGAAAAAGAATTTCGTCAACTGATCGAATACTTTCATCTCGGGGCATCGAACTTTAAAACACAGAAAAATCATTACTTCGATACACTCGGATTCACTTTGAAAAATCAAGATTCTGCGCTTAGGATCCGGGAGAAAAACGGGCGTTTCGAGCTGACTTTAAAACAGCCCGCGACAGAAGGATTATTGGAAACGAATCAAGCTATTCCTGAAGAAACCGCATATGCATTTCTGAATCATAACACATTCCCTGATGGCGAGATCCAACATCTTATCCTCGAATGCGGCATTGATCCAAAAGATTTTACCTGCTTTGGGACACTAAAGACAGACCGTCTTGAATTTCCTTACAAAGAGGGGTTACTTGTTTTAGATCATAGTTCGTATTTGAATCAGGAAGACTTTGAGCTTGAATATGAAGTGACGGATGCAAAGGCCGGGAAAAAAAACTTCCTGACCCTCCTTGAAACCCTTCAAATTCCGGTAAGGGAAACCGAAAATAAGGTTAAGAGGTTTTATCGCGCCAAATTCCAGGAATAATCTTGTTTGAATCCATTCGGAGGTGGAGAGTTTGAAAATCCAAGATTTCAAAACATTTATGGAATTGCAGGCAATCCAGCAATTCACAAATGGCAGCATCACAAGTACAAATTCATCTCGATCCGTTTTCCAGGACATGCTCTCGGAACTGGTTTCGGGTGATGCTCTTGAAAGCACTTCGCAGACATTGGGTTCCTTATTATCCAATGTTGAAGCGGAAACGAAATCCTTTCTTCAACCCGGCGGCCTAACATCCATGAACATCAACCCGATATCCACTGCCCATGCTAACAATCAAAGCAGCAGCGAAACCGCCAAAAACTATGATCACATCATCAGCCAGGCGGCCAGTTTATATAATCTCCCGGAAAAACTGATTAAGTCTGTCATTAAACAAGAATCGAACTTCAACCCTGAAACCACCAGTTATGCGGGTGCTACTGGCCTTATGCAGTTAATGCCAGCAACTGCAAAAAGCCTTGGGGTGGATGATGCAACCGATCCAGAACAAAACATCATGGGCGGGAGTAAATATTTAAGTCAAATGATGGCACGATATGACGGGGACATCCAGGTTGCCCTTGCTGCTTATAATGCAGGGCCAGGAAACGTCGATAAATATAACGGCATTCCGCCCTTTAAAGAAACTCAGAATTATGTCCAAAAAGTTTATGGCACATTTTCAAGTTAATGCAAGCTGACCCTGTTTATTTGTGACGGGTCAGTTTTTTTTGCATGTATACATATGCTTCTTCCACGAACCCAAGAAACAAATGGGAAAGCCCCCCCAAAGGTGTAATTTCCGCTCATTCCCCTGTGTCATACTACAGATGTAAAATTTTCTTTAAGCTATATATTTGTTATATCAGTACGTCATTGATAAAATATGAATAAATATCAACCATCTTTCTTTAAAAGGAGTAATCAACATGATGCAAGGGAACCCTACACCATATGAATTGATTGGAGAAGGGCAATTACACAAATTAATTGATGTGTTTTACTCCAACGTTAGTCAGCACCCGGATCTGAAGCCAATATTCCCTGACGATTTAACTGAAACGGTCCGTAAGCAAAAACAATTTATGACTCAATATTTAGGCGGTCCCTCTTTATATACCGAAGAGCATGGCCATCCTATGTTGCGGGCTCGACATATACCTTTTGAAATTACACCAGAACGTGCGAAAGCATGGCTCTCATGCATGTATCTAGCTATGGACGAAGTTGGCCTTGAGGGTGAGATTAGGGAGTTTTTCTATCACCGCCTCTATTTGACGGCACAGCATATGATCAATACATCCGGAACTGACGGGAAAGGAGAAGACAGTTGAGCGCACAAAAACCAGTTTTCAATATTTCCGATTGGATCAAGACGCAGCATTGCTATGATATAGGAAAAAAGCCAATTGAAATTTATGTTTTTGTTGATCCGCTTTGTCCCGAATGTTGGGGCTTAGAACCAATTATTAGGAAATTACAGATGGAATATGGCCAATTGTTCAGTTTACGCCATGTTTTAAGCGGTAAGATCGATTCTCTTAATATGGGGAAAAATAAAAATTATGAAAACATTGCTCAAGTTTGGGAAAAGACAGCCAGCCGCTCGGGAATGTCCTGCGACGGGAGCCTTTGGTCTGAAAACCCAATCTCTTCTCCATATACAGCTTCCATCGCAATAAAAGCAGCTGAATTGCAGGGGCGTAAATTGGCCATTCGCTTTTTAAGGCAGCTTCAAGAATATGTATTTATAGGAAAAAAGGATATATCCAATATCGATGTCTTGACCGAATGTGCCAAAATGGTTGGATTGGATGTGGAGGAATTCCTTTATGACATCAATTCTTCCAGTGCAGCCAAAGGCTTTCAATGTGACATGAAAATCACAAGCGAAATGGAAGTGACTGAAATACCTTCCCTTGTCTTTTTCAATCAAAATATTGAAGAAGAGGGAATAAAAGTTTCAGGTGTCTATTCTTACGAGGTATATGTTCAAATTTTAGAAGATATGCTCAATGGTCTTCCTGCCCCTGCAAAACCCCCCTCTCTCGAAGAATTTTTACGCTGTTTCAAACTAGTGGCCACAAAGGAAATTGAAACGGTTTATAATATGAATAAGAATAACGTCGAGTTGGAAATGAAAAAGCTTGTTTTAAAACAGTTGGCAGAGAAAATTCCTGCTAAATACGGAACGTTTTGGAGATATACAAAGAAGCAGTCATGAATTTGACTGCTTTTTTGTTATATATGAAAAGGAAAAACCATGCAAATCAAAAGATAGCATGGTTTTTTTTATAAGAAAATAAGGGGATGGGAGAAATTTTTCACGATCAAACAAAGGGGTATAAGTTTGTTTGTGATTCACTTCACAATAAATAATATAACAGATAACCTAGTTATGTTTCAACTATATGTGTAACATTTCACAAATTGTTCACAATATATATTTTTCATTTTTCGCTTACGTTTCTGGTATATATAGCTAAATAAGAGCACCTTTTTATTTAAATCCATAAGTGTTTTTGAAATCTGATAAGCATGGGAAAGAATCTAATTGTGAAATGTATCACAAAAAATATTAAATCATTTATTTTTATTTCCTAATCTTTCGTACAACCTTTGTTACAACCGGCATCATTTTGTTCCTTTTACTTTTCATGCAAATGAAAAACCCCGTCAAATCACGAAATTTGCTGGGGTTTTCATCTATTTATACGAATAAGGGGATAGGAGAAATTTCACGACGAACAAACAAAGGGGTATATGTTTGGGATGTGATAACTTCTATATCTGTACTATAGCAGATTATATGCCTTAATTGCAAGAACTTTGTGCGCAACTTCACATTATTGTCATATTCTTAGAATACTGCTTATTTTAAAACATACTATCTAATAAAGCGCAGAAGAGCTTTTACTGCTGCCAGGTTGGAGGTGACCAAATTGAAAGGCTTTATTCTACTCATACTCTTGATAGGGTCGCTATTTGTCCAGCTGCTCGGTATCATGAACCTCATTCCTCTGTATTTTACCTCCCCTATTTTATTTTTTGTTTTCTTCATAATTCTTCATAGCTTAAATCAGAGAAATCGTTTTAAAGGATTATGACGGACATTCATATAAGTTAAAAAGGACCCGAAATGCTCGGGTCCTTTTCACATCCTATTTATTCAAAAGCTCTTCCAACTCATTTAATTTTTCTTCGAATACATTCATGGCTTCTTGTACAGGTTCGGCTTTTGTCATATCGACGCCAGCCTTTTTGAGCACTTCAATCGGATAATCGGAACTTCCTGACTTCAAGAACTCCAGATACCTTTTGACAGCAGGCTCTCCTTCTTCAAGGATTTGCTTGCTCAATGCAGTTGCTGCACTGATTCCTGTTGCATATTGATAAACATAGTAATTATAGTAGAAGTGTGGAATACGCGCCCATTCCAAACCGATTTCTTCATCAATGGTCACGTTCTCTCCAAAGTATTTCTTGTTCAGCTCATAATATTCCTTAGTAAGCATATCCGCTGTCAACGCTTCCCCATTTTGAGCTTTTAAATGAATCGTATGTTCAAACTCTGCAAACATCGTTTGCCGGAACAATGTGCCGCGGAAACCTTCCAGGTAATGATTCAATAAATAGATGCGTTTCTTTTCATCTTTGATTGAATTCAGTAAATAATCGTTCAACAGGTTTTCATTACAAGTCGATGCAACTTCCGCTACAAATATGGAATAATTTCCGTATGGATATGGCTGATATTTACGTGTATAGTAGCTATGGACCGAATGCCCAAACTCATGAACGAGCGTGAATAAGTTATTGACGTTATTTTGCCAGTTCATTAAAATATAAGGATTCGTCCCATATGTACCAGAAGAATAGGCACCGCTTCGTTTCCCTTTGTTTTCATGCACATCGACCCAACGGTTTTCAAATCCCTCTTTCAAAACGTTCAAATAGTCCTCCCCAAGCGGAGCAAGACCTTTAAGGACATAATCCTTGGCCTGGTCATATGTCACTTCCATCTTCACTTCTTTAACAAGAGGGGTGAATAGATCATACATATGAAGTTCATCTAATTGCAGTACTTTTTTACGTAAATCAAGATAACGGTGCAGTAATGGCAAGTTGTCATTGACCGTTTTAACGAGATTATCATATACGGTCTCCGGAATGTTATTATTACTTAACGCCGCTTGGCGTGCTGAATCATATTTTCTAACCGTGGCATTGAAGTTGTGGTTTTTCACTTCACCTGACAGGGTTGAAGCAAATGTATTACGGAACTCTCCATACTTGCTGTATACCCCTTTAAATGCCTCCTCACGTACACGGCGATCTTCACTCTCAAGAAAACTGATATACCTTCCGTGAGTAATTTCCACTTCATTTCCCTCTTCATCCTTGATTGTCGGGAATTTCAAATCGGCATTGTTAAGCATACCGAAAGTATTGCCCGATGCATCAAGTACCTCTGATGCTTGCGCCAATAATTCTTCCTGCTCTGCAGATAAGATATGGGGTCTCTGAAGATTAATTTCCTCTAAAGAATGTTTGTATAATTTCAGATCTTCTTTTTCTTCCAAAAACCCTTCCACTTTGTTTTCATCAATACTCAATAGTTCAGGAACCATATATGAAAACGCAGCCGCTGCCTGGGCGTATAAAGCTTTTGCCCGATCCTCCATCCCTTGATAAAAAGGATTGGTTGTATCTTGATCATTGCGCATATGTGAATAAGAATAAACTTTCCCTAGCTTCTCGAATACCTCATCTTGGAGTTGAAGGGCCGCAAATAATCTTTCTGCGCTTTCTCCCAACGTCCCTTTATGTGCCTCCGCTTTCTTGAGGTCTTCTTTTACCGCTTTGAAGGCAGCTTCCCAATCTTCCTCGGTTGCGAAGATATCTTCCAGTCTCCAAGTATCTTCAGGAGCTATTTCACTTCTTGAAGGTAATGTATTCGCTTTTGTTTCCTGTGCCATAAAAAAATTCCTCCCCATCTTATAGAAACTTGCCATCGGGCTGACTCGTTAAACCGGATCGAACGCTGCAATACTTCATTCGGCGTTCATTCTTTCTTAAAGTTTTCTTAATTCCCAGTTCTTATTACTATTTCTCCATTAACAAAAATAATCCTGCCCTTTCATCTGAATTCAAGATAAATAGAGATGTTATCACTGATTATACTGGATATTCCTCTTTTCCATCATCAATTTATGCTTATCATAGAAACTTTTTTCCAAAATTTGAGCTTGATCACTGGTGAAGGGAAGGGTAAATTCCCTTTCAACTATAAAAACCCCTTCTTTCAGCTTTGATAGATAACCAAATTGCTCCAAAAGCATGATATATTGACCTACAGGATACTCGATGGGTTTTTCATGAAGCAATGGCAACGGTCTGAACTTTATTTCCCCTTTTTTTGAACGCTTTCTAAAAACATGGACAATATCAGCGATAGAAATCTTTTCCCCTGTTCTTTTCTCATGAAACACATCCATGTATAACCATGCCTGCCATTCGATCGGGGCAGTTTCGATCAACAGCATCCCCCTGACCGGAACACCCACTTCAATTGGAAGTGTCGCAGGTGAAATATGATGTAAATATAGCCCTTCGAAAAAAGGGTCGCATCTCCGTGCTGTTTTCACTCGATGGAGGGACCAGCCATTTCGTTTATATCTCCATACAGGCAGAAAAGGGAATCGAAAGCAGTTTTGGGGCAATGCCCGACTAGGGGGAAGGAGCTTTAAAGAAGCTGTTGTCAATTCGGCAAAGACGGTTCTGGGGGTAAAAGGAGTGAGGTTCTTCAATACTGATAAATGATCGGTTTCCGGGCAATACATCCAAAGGAAAGGATGATGGAAGCTGCCGGTGACGAAGAGCCAGTGGAAGCGGGATAAACTGAATTCATACAAACTTTTCCTTTTCAAGCTTTTTGCAGCGAGTATCCAAATTGGCTTGATGCCTATGCTTTGATAGGCTTTTGTCCTTTCCATGAATTCAACCTCGGTAATAACTGAGCATTGGAATTCTATTGCGTAGCGATTACCTCCTATCACAGCTAAAATATCAGCCCTTTTCTTAATTTCGGGAAGGTAGGCTTCTAGATCCACTTGAAAACCATGTGATAAAAACCACTGAAACAATTTTCTTTTTCCCATTAAATGATAGGCGGATTCCGGTTCTGAAGAAGCACGGCATGACGAACTATTTTTATGGGCGAAATGCGGGATCCTGACTTTTCCCGCTTTGATGGTCATTTCCACCTTGCAGCATGGACAGTAATATTCTGCTGACTTTCTCCATTCATCAATCACGTTTGCCGACATCTTTTCAGGGAGGGTAATCCATGTCCCATCCTTCTTTATCGCAGTTAGCATACATCTCCTCCTCATCCACTACATTCGCCTGCTTCGCTTAGGATTCCTTTTAATCCGTAAAAAAAAAATGCCTGATCGGCATAAGAGAAAGTACCTAAAGAAGGGGCGAAAGCAATCGGCAAGTGGACTCCAAAACTTTCAAACCGAAATTCCGTTTGGAAAACGCATCAATCTCCACTTCTTGGGATACCTTTATATCTTCCAAAAAATCATTCACCAGCTGCTGAGTACTTTCCGTCCGGTAGAGAAAAGCATTGACTTCGAAATTCAGGTGAAAGCTTCTCATATCCATATTGGTTGTCCCAATTGATGCCAGTTGGTCATCCACGATGATGATTTTACTATGCATGAAGCCTTCATTATATTGGAATATACGAGCTCCGGAAGCAAGCAATTCGGGAAAATAAGTTCTCGAAGCATGAAATACGATACGTTTATCGGGGTTCTTCGGGACGAGCAGCCTGACATCCAAACCACTTAAAGCGGCCACCTTCAATGCTTGTAAGATATCGTCATCAGGAATGAAATACGGGGAAGCTATCCAGACGGACTTTTCTGCTGAAGTGATCATCTTAAAAAAAATGCTTTTTATGATCGCCCACTCACTATCAGGCCCGCCGCCAATCAATTGAATTCCGCCATGCCCGTGATGATTCGGCAGTCCGGCCATGAGATATTCATCACTTAAAAAACTATTATTGGTGCTATAATACCAATCCTGCAAAAATATGAGCTGTAAAGTCCTGACCGCTTCCCCCTTTATGATAAGGTGCGTATCCCGCCAAGAACCGAACTTCCGATCTTGTCCCAAATATTCATCCCCAATATTGAGACCGCCGATGAAACCGACAGAGCCATCTATCACAATTATTTTACGATGGTTACGAAAGTTGAATTTATTATTTAATAAAGGGAGATGCAACGGACCAAAGGCCACCATTTCGGCTCCCGCATCCTTCAGTTCATCGATATAAGAGCGCGCTAATTTCCAAGAACCAACCGCATCATAGAGAAATCGGACCTCTACCCCTTCTTTTACTTTTTGTATCAAGATGTCTTTTAACAGTCCGCCAATGCGGTCATCCCTAACAATATAATATTCTAAATGAATATGATGTCTGGCTTTTTTTAATTCTTCGATGATATTGGAAAATGTCTCTTCACCATTCCTTAAAACCCGCGTTTCAGTCTGAAATGAAATAGGGCTATTCCCTAGCCTATTTGCAAGAGTGATTAACTGCTGAGGGTTCTCGCCCATTGCCTTAATTCGTTCATTATAATCCGATTCGACGCTTATTTTCACGAACCTCTGTTTGTCCAAAAAGTACTTCTTGCGAAATATTCTCTCTTTCCGAAAATTACGGCCAAACAAAAAGTAAAAAATGAAACCGATGAATGGGAAAGCTCCAAAAATAACAAGCCATGTTATAGTCTGGATGGGATCTCGGTTTTCCATAAAAATGTTGAATCCAACTATCACCAAGAAAAGGGTCAATATAAGGCTAGAATAAAAAAACAGCCCGCCATCGACGCCATTTATTAGAAAATGCCAAGTACTGACCAACAAGAGAATAAGCAGACCGACGCCAACTATATTCTTCACCTAGACTACCTCCAATTAACAAACACAGGCATATTTATAAAACCTCCATACTAAGGCAAAAAACATTTATTCTTGGACGAAAAGGCCGATTTCTACTGAAATCGGCCTCAACAGTCTATGCGAAATATTTATCGACCGTTGTGAATACATCATTTTCGATGACTATTTTCCCGTACTCTTCAAGCATGTGCACCGTTATAGGAGACTCTTGACTATATTCCAATAAAAGACTTAAAACATTATCGATTTCTTCCTCATCAATCTCCGCCTCGGAAAATTCGATATAAAGATAATATTTATTCTGATAAACATAAAGTTTTGTCGTCCATTCATCCAAGCCATGACGCTTGCTTAATGAAATGACATCTTCAAAATCCTCGAAAGTCGTGATGAATTCAATCATACCATCTTCAAATGTCATGCCGCTTTCTTCATCTTTACCATGAAAATGTTGATCAAGAAGCGTAT
The DNA here is from genome assembly GCF_900156045.1 of Peribacillus simplex. Lineage (GTDB taxonomy): Bacteria > Bacillota > Bacilli > Bacillales > DSM-1321 > Peribacillus > Peribacillus simplex_D. Next base: position 476,817 of record NZ_FTMX01000002.1, read on the forward strand.
CCATCTTGTCTGATACATTCAAATCCCTTAACTTTTCATCTGAAAGAGGCAGCTCGAGTTTCTGACCATCTTTGGCAAGCTGGGCTTTTGTGACCAAAACTTCCAAGCCTTTTTCAAGGGCTTGAACTTGAATCCATAAGGGTCCTTCAATCATGAATTCTTCTTCTTGATGCACTTCATCCATCATTTCCCAAAAAAGTTCCTCACTTCGCTCGCGGCTGTACCAAATTTCCTCGCGATCAAAGCCTCTTTCCTCAATATCTATATAGGAAATATAAAATTTAACTGTATCGTCATTAATGCGTTCGATTTCCATGATTCCCCTCTCCCTTCCTTTCTCATTTTGAAGGGATAATAACCCCCAAGCGAAAATTGCTCTTAAAAGCTCTTTACCCGTAAGTGAATACTGTAAATCATGATAGTCAATAAAACAGACTATTTTACATCATTTTATGACAAAACCTTGAAGAAGGGAAATAAAAAACATTACTTATCTAAAAAACAATTGTTTGCCTAATATTCCATTCATTCTATAAAATAATTCATCCTGATGCAACCATCATAATGCTTGATTCAATTTTAATCTTACTGCCATTAATGCCTTATTATATACACAGCATGATAAGCTGCATCCTTTATTTATTCTCTAAATGATGACCGATTCAAGGGACCTGCTGCCAAGCGGAAACGTCGTCTGCGGTCGCCTAAGGATTCTTTTATGTTTCCCTTCATCAAGATAAAAAAATCAGTGAAAAATCGTTATGTATAAAGAAAAAGCCCTGCACATTTCCTGGCAGAGCTTGAAAGACCTTATTAGTTGACCATACGTTGTGCTTCCCGTAACTGGAAGGTACGGACTTTACGTGGTAAAAAGCGTCTTATCTCATCTTCATTATAACCAACTTGAAGCCGTTTCTCGTCAAGAATAATTGGACGTCTCAACAGACCTGGATTCTCCTTGATCAATTTATATAATTCTTGAAGAGGCAGGCTCTCTAAATTTACGTTTAACTTTTGGAAAGTTTTTGACCGTGTTGAAATGATTTCATCGGTTCCGTCTTCTGTCATTCGAAGAATTTCTTTAATCTCATCAATCGTTAACGGTTCTGAAAAAATGTTTCTTTCTTTATATCCAATCTCATGTTCCTCTAACCATGCTTTTGCTTTTCTGCATGAAGTACAACTAGGTGATGTATATAATGTTACCATGTTTACTCACACTCCCTAAATATAGAATCGGTGATCTATGAGGGGAAATCTACTATTAGTATTCATAAGTACCACTCTAATTTGAAATAATTTTAAATAAGTATTTCATTTTCTTTATTATACACTAATTTATTTAAAATGAATACCCTTTTTGATATTTGGAAAAATCCTTTTAAACTTCTAGTTTAGCCTGTACTATAGCTTTTTCTGTTTTTTATGTAATACATTAAAACCGCTTTTTCTAATTGAAAATACCTACCTACCATTCTCATTTAACTCTCAATACGGCTTTCATGATTTTTAAATAACCCGTTACTTTTATTTACCCCCAATCTTTTTCAATAAACAAGATCATGTTAATATATTTTCTTTAATCAAATGCAAATTCCTCCTTTTACATTAAAAACCATTCTTTTAGCACATATATTTCCAAAAGTAAAAAGATAATTCTAATGAATCAGCGATAAGGGAGCAATCTACCACCCAAGAAGTTATAGATATTCATCTTACCGCAAAATATGCACAATAAGAAAAGACAGATTGCCTACAGTAAACAATCCAGTTGCTTTCAGAAATCCGCTCTATTTCCGCCGACTGTCTGCCAAGCTTCATCAAAGCAAGCGTCTGTGGGGCACCAAGAGTGTCGCAAATTTCTTCAACTTATTGTGGGTTTCATCCTATATTAAACATGAGGGGTAACCAAATCTTCATTTAAAATCATGGTTCGGGGTTCAGAGACTCCTTTTATCGACAAACTCCAAGAAAAGACAGGTTTCCTCAATTTTCAAAAAATGTTCCGGTTGTTTTCTTGGAACACGTTTTTGTCAAATTAAAAAGGGCCGGTGAAACAACCGGCCCTTTTTCTCAAATTTGCACCTCTTTAAAAATATCCGTTTCCTGACCTGCATTCAAGCTTAGCACATCCTCAACATCTTGATAGGATTTCCCATAAAGATCATCATCTTTGTAAGTATGGATTTCTGAATAAATCTCTTTCATGAAGTCAAAAACGTCTTCTTCATCAACAGATGGATTTGCCGGCCAATATAGGATTTCCATAGGTGTATTCTCCTTGGTGGCAAGCGATTTTCTGCTGTAGGAAATTGAAGAGGCATGCTGGAATCCTTCCCTTTTATAAAATTTCAGCCTTTTAAATGTATCATCATCATTTTCTTGTACTGGTTCCACTTCCAGCAAGATCGTTTTCTGCTTTTGTTGCAATTTTTGAATCAATTTCCTTCCTAGTCCCTGCCCTCTTGATTTCTTTGATACAAAAAGGTAATCAACGAATATAAACTCTTCCCCTTCCACATACAATAAAACATGGTCAGGACCTTCATCCTTTTTATATATTTCCTGCTTATCTTCTAAAAGAACTTCTATATGTTCTTTGGATTTCATCTCTTCTATAGGGAAATACTGGTTTAGCTTTTCATACCAATTCATAATTTAATCTCCTCTTTTGCTAGTTTATACTTTCCAGATTTTTTCTTATCCACTACAATGGAACTTGAATAGTTTGAAAATATTAGGAGGGTTTTGATGATCAGTTACTTTTTGGACTTTTTTTTAGTCGCTGCTTGCGTTATTGGCATTACAGCTGTGAATGGCGTTGTGACGAATGGCATCGGCGAAAAATGGTTTGGCGGGAAACGTCACTCTCATATTTTCGATCAATCGAAACGAATTCAGTCAGGGTGGAGTCAAGTTGGCGGGAATAAAAAGCGGTAATTCAGAGAGAATATGGATGACCGGAAGAATATTCCAAGGTCATCCTTTTTTTCATGGGGTATAGTCTACTCCTTTTGTATATCGATTTGCTGCATTCCATAATAAGTATTCATCAATACCATTATCATTCAATGCTTTTATTTGGGCTTCCACTTCTTCCTTGCTATACCTTTGGTAATTCCCCTCACCTAAATATGAGGCAGTAAAATCTTGTAGCCAAGGTCTTGAAGTAGGTGGTGTTTTTAATTCCTTCAGCTTCCCGTTCTCCAATTTCGCATATTCCTTAACGAGATTATAAGGCTCCAAATCAGGCTTATCGATACCAAAATAAGATGTCCAGTGACTCGGATAGATCATCGAGGAGATTACATCAACATTCTCAGAGATTTTTGTGAAGTTTTGCCCAATTCCGGGAGCTTCAGGCAATGTAGCCGCATATCCAAAAATGTCCACTGACACTTCCACTCCATATGGCTCCAGTTGTTTCCTCGCATAGCTTACGAAATCTGTCACTGCCTGAACCCTTTTGGCTGTATGACTAACTTTCGCTTCATCATATTCACCGACATCATATTTCAAATCATCTTCTTTATTTTCGAATCCTTCGGGAAAACGGACATAGTCAAATTGAATTTCTTTAAATCCCATTTTTGCCGCTTCAATCGCAATACCGACATTATAATCCCATACCTCTTTTAAGAATGGGTTAACGAAGGCTTCCCCTCGACCATTCTTCCATACCTTTTCGCCATCTAAAAAAGACCATTCAGGCTTCTCTTTAGCCAAAAGGGAGTCTTTAAAGACGACTACCCTTGCAATCGGATAAATCTTTTTATCCTCAAATTTTTTCAACATTGCCCTAGGGTTTTTTATGTAGTCTTTACCAATCCCAGCATATGGAGAATCGGGATCTTCAGTTTTATACGTAACGTTCCCCCTGTCATCCTTAATGTCAATGACCATAGCATTCAAATCGGTTTCATCTACATATTTAATAAGTTCATTCAATTTATTGCCACCCGCTGCAGGTGCTGTCACATATATTCCGCGCACAGCATCCGGATAGTCGAATTTCAACCCCGAATCAAAAACAAAACGCGGTACGCTCGCAGGCAATTCTTTATTTTCTAATGCTACCTGCCTGGTTTCGTTCATGCCTTGCGCATGAACTGGCTGTTGAATCAGGAATATGCACATACCTGTCATCAACCACTTACACATTGGTTTCATTTTCTCCACCCCATTCGCCATCAATCATCAATATTCAACAAATATAATAAACCCCTTTCTTTAATACCACAAACAATTAACTTTACTCCTATATCTTTTAAATAATTAAAAAAAATGCCTTACAAAGTTTCAACCTTAAGAATACGTTCATAATCCTGTATTCCCTTGTGAGTATCCTTCCCTAAAATGGTCCGCTCATTGTGATATATGTTAAACGGTTTGATTTTCCTTGAACCCATCATTTCTTCCATGTCAAAAAAAAGAAACGGAAAATCCGTTCTATCGGCTTGATTGCCGTTTCGATTATACATTTAATATGAATAAATGCTAAAATACAGTATAGTGGACATTTCGTATTCTCAGAATGGCATCGATACAGGACAAAACGGCCCTCCACAAGATTTAAATGAGCGTTTTTCCCCATCACAGGAGCACGCACATTTCTTTCAAAGAAAGTGGATTCATTTTATATTTATCCTTACAATAATGAAGAGCGAATATCCATTTATCAATAAACGCATTTAGAGGAGTGACTAGAAGTTGAAAAGGATTTTCTCCGGCATTCAGCCATCCGGTTCCGTTACTTTAGGAAATTACATCGGAGCCATGAAACAATTCGTTAACTTACAAAATGAATATGAATGTTTCTTTTGTATTGTTGACCAGCATGCAATTACTGTTCCACAAGATCGCATTAAGTTAAGGAAAAACATTAAAACATTGGCCGCTTTATATTTGGCCATTGGTCTGGATCCTGAAAAGAATACCATCTTCATTCAATCAGAAGTACCTGCGCATGCTCAGGCAGGCTGGATTTTACAAAGTATATCCTATATTGGGGAACTTGAGAGAATGACGCAATTTAAAGACAAATCCGCTGGCAAAGAAGGGGTATCCGCAGCACTGCTTACATACCCGCCGCTGATGGCTGCCGATATTCTCCTTTATAGTACAGATGTGGTTCCTGTCGGGGAAGATCAAAGACAGCATCTTGAATTGACACGCGATTTGGCTGAACGGTTCAATAAAAGGCATAATGACATTTTTAAAATTCCGGAAATCAGCCTCCCTACAGAAGGGGCCCGTATCATGTCCCTTCAGGAACCAACCAAGAAAATGAGCAAATCTGACCCTAATAAAAAGGCGACGATTGCCTTATTGGATGATCCGAAGCAAATCGAAAAAAACATCAAAAGCGCAGTTACCGATTCGGAAGGAATTGTCCGTTATGATAAGGAAAACAAAGCGGGTGTTTCCAACCTGATGTCCATATACTCCATCTTCAGTGGAAAATCCTATTCAGAAATTGAAGAGATGTATGAAGGTAAAGGTTATGGTGACTTTAAGAGTGATTTGGCTGAGGTGGTTCTTGGAGAAATCCTACCAATCCAGGAACGCTTTAATGAATTGATCGATTCACCTGAATTGGATGAGATTCTGGACCGCGGTGCAGAAAAGGCGAATGTTGAAGCCAATAAAATGATCAGAAAAATGTATAATGGCATGGGACTTGGCAGAAAGAGATAGAAAAAAGACGATCCTCATTGGATCGTCTTTTTTTCATAATATCGATGGGCTATCGCCAGCCTCCACTTGCCAAAGCTTTTCAAAAAAGGGCTGCCCCTTCACAAGGTTTTCACAAAGTTGAAGGTGCTTCTCTGACCAGCCTTCCTTCATTTCTTCATATAACTCAAGCCAAGCTATCTGAAAATCCATTTCTTGAATGCTTTCATATTTCTCAGGGGCCCATTCTGTATACCAATAGCGGATTTCAGCTGTGTTTTTCGCAGTGAATAGTTGGTCCATGGCCATGAATAGCAATTGCTTAAGCTGTCTTTCTTTTCTTGTCAAACCGTTCATGAATAAGGGAGACGGCGACAAAATATGATATTCTTTCTCAGATGTAGGTTTTTCAGTAAAGGTGTAATCCATCTCATCATGATTTTCTATCATGTCATAAACAATTTGTTCCTGCCGGGGAATTATTCTGCTTTTCCTAATCGGAATATGATAACCTATCGTATCAACAGCTAAAATCCCATTTCCGTCAGTCACGATAAAACAATAGTCAAGCTGAATTCTTTCATGATTTTTCCTTGCATATGCTTTTTGATAAACATCATTGAGCAATGGCTTAGGTAATTCTGACAAGTCGTTCTCTATGTAGTGGAACAATGTTGATGACACTTTCAACAAAGGAACTTGATCTAGTAGTTCGATCCCGTCATCCTTCCTCCATTCATGAAAATGACAAATATTATAGCCGTTTTCTTCTCCTTCAAACCAGTTAACCCATACATCATGAAGATATAGCATCATTCATCCCTCACTTAAACAAATTTCTGTTTGTCAATCAGTATAGGCAGGAACCATACAATTTATTCCTATTCTAGAAAACAGATTAAGAAAAAAAGAACGTATATCTTAACTCTTTTTTGATAAGAATTCTTCAGATTGGATAGTGAATGATTTTTTCACAGAGAGTTTTTCAAAATTTTTCACCAGGTAATAGCCACTACAGTATCCAAGCATATATGGATATCCTTTCGCCCCAAGGAGGAGCACATCATGAAGAGGATCTGTTCGTTTTATCATGTGCTTATCCTCTAAATGCTTATTCCAAAATTCCCGTAGTTTATCTTCCTGATATAACTTAGTCCATTTCGCTAATAATTTTGTTCCTAAATATTTTCCCACCGTTCGTTCCGCCAGTCCTTCCATGATCATCGTATCCAGGAGAGTGTATTCTTTTTGGTCCTTTTTCAAATGATGCAGGCGGCAAACATGATGATATTCATGAATCAACAGGGCCTCCATCTCCTTTTCGGCCATCCCCTTGCCGTAAAAAAGGAATAGTTTATCTTTAAATGCCAACCCTGACTTCGTTTCAACTTTTTTATTCCATATCCCTGAAGACATGAGCGGAAAAATATATATGGGAACATCAGGACCTCCCCAAAGCTTCTTATAAGCCGTAAACAAGCTTTGTGTTTTTTCCCATGCATTATTATCCTTTAAGTCTTCCCATGTGAGTTTTGTTTTTTGATTCGGCGAATACATGCCATGCTTTAATAAATGATGATAAATCATGTCCACATCAATGTTATTGTTGAATGTACTTTTAAGTCTTTCCATCATCTGCAACGGGCGGTTAAAATCCTTCACCAGCCATTCATCGGTTGAAATGACTCCCATCTCCCATACACCTCCGCTTCTATTGACTATCGTATGATTTCAAGAAGGCGGTTGACACATTTTATCTCCCTTGCATTTGCATTTTTTCCTTCAAAAAAAAAGAGCAGATCCCAAAAGATCTGCCCTTCCTTTTTATAACTTATTGATATTTCTTGAAAAGAATGGTTGCGTTATGTCCACCGAATCCAAGTGAATTGCTGATGGCTGCATTGATTTCGCCCTTCCTTGCTTGATTCGGAACATAGTCCAAATCACACTCAGGGTCTGGTGTTTCAATATTGATGGTTGGAGGCAAAATGCTGTCCCTAATTGCCTGAATCGTGAATATCGCTTCCACACCGCCTGCTGCCCCTAACATATGGCCTGTCATCGATTTAGTGGAACTTATTGCAAGTTTATTAGCATGGTCGCCAAAGACTTCTTTGACTGCCATCGTTTCGTATTTATCATTGTAAGGCGTACTCGTTCCGTGGGCATTCACATATTGGATGTCTTCCGGATTCAAACCTGCATCCTCAATTGCAATTTTCATCGCTCTTGCCCCGCCTTCTCCACCTGGTGCCGGAGCGGTAATATGGAAGGCATCTCCAGTTGAGCCATAACCAGCGATTTCAGCATAAATCTTGGCTCCCCTATTCAATGCATGTTCAAGATCTTCCAGAACGATGATTCCAGCTCCTTCTCCAATAACGAAACCATCACGATTAAGATCAAAAGGACGGCTAGCCGTTTGTGGATCAGGGTTGGTCGATAAAGCCGTATTTGCACAGAAGCCTGCAACCGACATTTTTGTGATTGGCGCTTCGGCCCCGCCTGTGATCATCACATCGGCATCGCCCCGTTGAATGGCTTTAAACGCATCACCAATTGAATTAGTTCCTGTTGCACAGGCTGTTACCGTACATGAATTGATTCCTTTTGCACCAAGTAAGATAGAAACCTGGCCAGCTGCCATGTCCGGAATCATCATTGGTACGAAAAATGGGCTCACCCGTTTATACCCTCTGTTTAAAAAGTTTTCATGCTGTGTCTCAAGTGTCTCCAGCCCGCCGATACCCGAACCGATCCAGACCCCGACACGTGCAGCATTTTCATCGGTTATTTCCAGCTTGCTATCATTATAAGCCATAACGGAAGCTGCAATTGCATAATGGGTAAATCGGTCCATTTTACGTGCTTCTTTACGATTTATATATGTTTCTATATCAAAATCCTTGATTTCAGCAGCCACTTTAACGGGATATTCTTCAGCATTCAAACGAGTTAAAGGCCCTATCCCAGATTTCCCCTCGATTATATTCTTCCATCCAGTTTCTGCATCATTACCAACTGGAGAGATTGCTCCAATACCTGTTACAACTACACGGCGATTAGTCATTTAAAAATGGCTCCTTCCTATTTTTAAAGCTGTTACGTTTTACTTCTTCTTTTATTTACCCCACCTAAGAGCGATCGCTCCCCATGTAAGGCCACCACCAAAACCGACCATGACAATCAAGTCATTGTCCTTGATTCTTCCTGCTTCCATTTCTTCCACAAGAGCCATTGGAATGGACGCTGAAGAAGTATTTCCATATTTATGAATCGTTTTTGTCATTTTTTCAAGCGGGAGATCCAAGCGTTCCCTTGAGGCTTCCATAATTCGTATGTTTGCTTGATGCGGGACAAGCAGATCCACATCTTCTTTCGTCAAACCAGCTTTGTCCAATACACCCAGGCTGGATTCACCCATCTGACGGACAGCAAATTTAAATACTTCACGTCCATTCATATGAATGAAATCTCCTTCCTGTAATAAGTGCTTCCCACCGGTTCCATCTGCGCCTAATTCAAAGGAAAGGACTCCTTTGCCTTCAGATACAGGTCCAAGTACAACTGCACCCGCTCCGTCACCAAAAAGTACAGCAGTGTTACGGTCTTCCCAATTGGTTACTTTCGAAAGTTTTTCAACACCGACAATCAACACATGCTTATATGCACCTGTTTTAATAAATTGCTGTGCCGTGATCATTGCATACATAAAACCGGCACATGCAGCACTTACATCCATTGCAGCTGCCTTCATCGCTCCCAATTTCTCTTGAATCATGCAAGCGACAGAAGGAAACGACTGATCAGGTGTAACAGTAGCTACAAGAATTAAATCTATCTCTTCAGCAGAAATTTCCGCATTTTTCAATGCAGCTTTTGCGGCTTCATAAGCCATATCTGATGTATCAATATCATCATTTGCAATTCTTCTTTCCTCAATACCCGTCCTAGTCCGGATCCACTCGTCGGAAGTGTCCATAATTTTTTCTAAATCCGCATTTGTAACTATTTTGTCGGGTAAGTAGCGGCCAAGCCCTAATATCCCAGCATTCATCTTGCCATCCCCTTATATTTTAATGAGTTATTATAATCATCTATTATTACCTGGTACTAATTTTATATAAAAAAAGACTTCCTTGCAAGAGTTAACAGTTTGAAAGCTAAAGAAATCTCTTTCAGAAATCGGACAAGCGCCCATGCCAGGGGAAATTGGGGACATACATTATTAATAAAAGGAGAATAGGAGGAATTCATTGTGGACATCTTCAATCGCAACAGGGAGAGAAACCCGGATGATCATTTTTCGAATTTGATGTTTGGCAGGAAAACTGAACCGGAGCAAGAGGAAGCGAAGGTAGATTACATCCAATTGATGGCGAGCGTTGAAACTTTGATGGGCTTATACAGTCAATACAAACCGACCATTGATAAAATCAACCTGGACCCATTGATCGCCAAGTTCTTGAAAAAAGAATAAAAAAATCAAGGCTGCCCTTTAACCGGACAGCCTGCCTTTAATTAACGCTGAGCATCTTGTTTACCAAGCTCATAAGCTTCTTGCATTACGCTTTTAAAAAGCTCCATGAACGGCTCTGCCATCTCCATTGTGAATGGAATCCCGCTTGCTTCAAGCTTCGCTTTAGCCTCTGGGAAGTACTTCATGGCTATTCCCATAAATTCAAGAGTTTTATCTGAACTCATTCGCGTTTCCCCCTATCTAATGAATATTCATCATTATTATCATAATTCCACAAGACCCTTTCGTAAAGGGCGCACATATAAAATCATGAATAGCTTTTGATGTTAATTCCTATCCTTGACCATTTTATAGTACAAGACATATAGATTAGAGGCAAATATCCAGTTTTGCCCTTTCCTAATATCGAAAGCTGTCAATTTCATATTTTCCCGATCATGCGCTTCGCCTTCATATTTGGTTACTCACCCAAGTTAGTCTCGCTTTCTCCACTTTTTAAGTAAGTTTAATCGTTTATTATGTTTTCTTTGTAAAGCAATGCCTTCTTCTGGTTCCATTTTACATTGCACTTCAAATATTGTTCCTTTATTGATTTTAGTTGTTGTTTGGGAAGTGAATGAATCCATACTTTCACCAAATATTAACTTGGCACATTTATTCCAATGGTCTTCTATACTGCTGCACAATTGGATGTCCCTATCGGAAGAGGAGGTAAGCACTGCTTCCATAGCGTTAACAAAATCTGTGATATAGAGAGCATCTCCGGTATATTCGGCAGTAATTGCGGCATGGATATCAGACTGTCCAAGCTGGTTGATGCCAGCTTCAAAGCTCATACCTTCCGATTGCCAAGGTCCATAAATCGTCGGTAAAAATATGATTTTCGCAGAATCTATTTCACGAATCGAGCTTAATATGGACTGAAATATACTGACATCTTTTTCAATGGGCATGAAAAGAACGAAATTTGGTGTTTCATCCTTGCCATTTTTGAATTTCTCAATGAAGGAAACGATTTCGCCTATCAGAAAATCGATTTTGTCCAATTTTCCGCTTTGAATATCGTAAAGAGATATGAACACCGTGTCCTGCTGTGAAATATCCAATAATTTAAGTTTATTTATCGGAAAGTATATATAATTTGAATTCCTGCCTATTTCAAGTTCCTTTTCTTCCATAATATATTGACTTGCTTCTGAATCGGCCCAATCGATTCCGATTACTTCTTTACCTTGGTTCAACAAATATTGGGTCACATAGAATCCTACAAATCGATAAGTGCCAATGACAATGTTCGTTTGCATAAATACAGCCTCCTCGTATGCCATCAAGCCCACTTCACCCGGCACGTCTGGTTTTTTTAGATGCTGTATCGTATGCAAACTATTGTAAAAATATATCACTTCTCATAAAATCTCTTCATTCTCATTGAAAAACTTTTGTATTTGATAGGGGATTTTATAACGTTTTTCGGGCAATATATACGTCAGTTGCAAATCTGTTTTTCTAGCCAGCTGGATTTGCCGATAAAGGGAGGCTTGCTCTTTCCGTAAGCTTCCAAAAACCTGAATCACTTTCATGGGGATATTCTCTGCGATAACTGAATCCTCAGTGCCCAGGATATGCTGTTCACATTCTGCCGGATCGAGCTCATATGCAGCAGCAACCTCTGACAGCCACTTTTTATAGAAGAACTTGTTTTCCTTTTCCTTCTCCAGTTGTGCTTTCAATGAAAAAACCGGATCAATCAATACGACAGACCGAATTTTATTTCCAAGTTCATTCATTAGCTTTAGGGCAAGTAGTGCGCCTGTCCCCTCTGCCAATATATGAACCCTTTGATTGACTATTTCTTTTTTTATGAAAAGAATATATAGGTTAAGGGAAAGATCCAGTGCTTTAGGACTGCCCCAGTTGGCTCCGTGAAAATTGGATGAAAATAGCGTGTATCCGTATTCCTTTAAATATTCCAATATCTGCAGCCTGCCAGGATGCTGCAGCCAAAAGCTGCTGTCTTTTTCGACAAAATGACTACGGTCTCCAATTACCATTACGGAAAAACCACTGGGCCGCTCTGGATAATAGATGATATTCCATTGGTCATCAATTTGAAAAGTTCGCTGTTCCATCGTTCAAACTCCTTTAAGGAATATTACTACTACTATATTAATTTATGAAGAAATATAGAAAGGGTCAGTGGAAACGCCTAACTTCTTATCCTAAATTAACCAAGCATGGACGATTTTTGTTTTTATTTTCCCCTTTGAATTCCCATTTGAAGTTTGGAACCAACTTGTCTGCCAGAAAAAGTTCTCTTATGATTTAATGTATTAGATTATTTAAAGGTTATTATTAAAAACACGTTTTAACTGTATATTAATTATGGTAAGATAAAAATGAATGTAGTGGAATGAGGTGAAATTCGATGCGTTATGCTTGGGCAATTTTTTGGACATTCTTATTAGTGCATATGACTGTATATGTTGTTTCTTCCATGATCGGAGTTTCATACGATGCTGCGCAGGGAACTATTTTAGGATTAGCTGCTGCTATCCTGATTTGTATCATCCCTGCTATCTTGCCTGCCGGGCCAGCTAAAGACTCTCATCAACATTAAGAAGCAAAAGAGGACATCCTTTTTAGGATGTCCTTTTTGTTATACCGTACTTTGCTTACGTGTAAACTACATTTCAACGTTTTTATATGAGGACCAATTCATCATGAATATGATCGATCGTTATTTCTTCTTTAAGCTCAACAGTCCCAGCTATGATTTTACGGGCGATTTTCGTTTCCAGATGCTTTTGGATGAATCGCTTCAGCGGTCTTGCTCCATATACCGGGTCATATCCCTGGTCCGCAATGAATTCCTTAGCCGCTTCTGTGACGTTCAAAACTATATTTTGTTCAGTTAACCTTACCTGTAATTGATGAACCATTTTATCCACGATTTCAACGATTTCTTGTTTCGTCAGAGGTTTGAATAAAACAATGTCATCAACGCGATTTAAAAATTCGGGACGGAAATGGCCTCTTAATTCCTTAAAGACCTGATCTTTTATTTCTTCTTCAATGCCACCATCCTCCCGGTTCGACTGCAATAAGAAATGGGAACCGATATTGGAGGTCATGATGATCACCGTATTTTTACAGTTGATTGTTCTGCCTTGGGAGTCCGTTATCCTCCCATCATCTAGCATTTGCAGCAAAATATTGAAGACTTCCGGATGTGCCTTTTCAATTTCGTCTAATAATATGACTGAGTATGGGTTTCTCCTAACAGCCTCCGTAAGTTGGCCTCCTTCCTCAAATCCAACATATCCAGGAGGTGCACCAACAAGGCGGGACACTGAATGTTTCTCCATATATTCCGACATATCGATTCGAATCATATGTTCCTCGCTATCGAATAACGTTTCTGCCAAAGCTTTTACCAATTCGGTTTTACCAACACCAGTCGGCCCAAGAAAAATGAATGAACCGATTGGTCTATTTGGATCTTTAATTCCCGCCCTTGCTCTTAAAACGGCATCGGATACGAGTTCCACCGCTTCTCCTTGACCTATTACGCGTTCATGCAGGATATCAGATAGTCGAAGCAGTTTCTCCCTTTCACTTTCCACCAGCTTGCTTATCGGTATTCCGGTCCACCTTGCAACAATCGAGGCAATTTCCTCCTCCGTCACTTCCTGGCGAAGCAATCGTGATTCCTGTTTTTCCTTTTCCAATTCGTCTTCCATTGTTTCCAATTCTTTTTGAAGCTGCGGAATCCTTCCATGCCGAAGTTCGGCTGCCCGGTTAAGGTCATAGTCATTCTCTGCCTGTTCCAGTTCATGACGCAGTTTCTCAAGCTCTTCACGTTTGTCCTGCACCTTTTGAAGTGCTGATTTCTCCATTTGCCACTTGGATTTCATGCTATTCGCTTGATCCTGAAGTTCTGATAGTTCTTTTTGAAGCACTTCCAGCCTTGCCTTGCTTTGTGGGTCCTCCTCATTTTTCAAGGCCGCTTCTTCAATTTCAAGTTGCATGACTTTTCTCGTGATTTCATCCAGCTCGGATGGCATTGAGTCGATTTCCATTCGGATCATCGCACATGCTTCATCCACAAGATCTATCGCTTTATCCGGTAAAAATCGCTCCGTTATATATCGGTTCGAAAGGACGGAGGCCGCAACGATCGCCCGATCATGTATCCTGACGCCATGGTGAATTTCAAACCGTTCCTTTAATCCCCGCAGAATTGAAATTGTATCTTCCACATCCGGTTCGGGAACCAGAACCTGTTGGAAACGGCGTTCAAGAGCCGGATCCTTTTCAATATATTGCCGATATTCATCAAGGGTCGTTGCACCGATACAATGCAGCTCACCGCGCGCAAGCATCGGCTTTAACATATTTCCGGCATCAAGAGCGCCATCCGTTCTTCCTGCACCGACTATTGTGTGTAATTCATCAATGAATAAAAGAATTTTACCGTCACTCTTCTTGATCTCACTCAACACCGCTTTTAGGCGTTCCTCAAATTCACCGCGGAATTTGGCCCCTGCGACAAGTGCGCTCATATCTAGCGAAAATACGGTCTTATCCTTTAAACCTTCCGGCACATCCTTCCTGACGATCCTTTGTGCCAACCCCTCGACAATCGCTGTTTTACCTACTCCAGGTTCTCCAATTAATACAGGATTATTTTTCGTTTTACGTGAAAGGATTCGGATGACGTTACGGATTTCCGTATCTCGGCCGATTACTGGATCGACCTTCCCCGACTTAACCTCAGCAACGAGATCTCTGCCGTATTTTTTCAGTACTTCATAAGTGCTTTCAGGATTTTGACTAGTCACTCGCTGATTCCCCCTTATATCGTTTATAACCCGTTTTGCTTTATCATAATCAATTCCATATGTTGAAAAAAGCCTATTTACAACTGTTTTATTGACCTGCAACGACGCAAGCAGTATATGTTCGACAGATAAATATTCATCCTCCCACATTTGCATTTCCTTTTCGGCAGCCGACAAAATTTGCTGTAGGGAGGTTGACATGTAAACCTGGGAAACACTCCCGCTCACTTCCGGTAATCGATTCAGTTCCTTATTTAGCTCTATATCAAATAGATTCATCGGTTTACCAGATTCCGATAAAATCCTGATTAATAAACTTTCATCCTGTTCCATTAAGACCTTTAATAAATGCAGCTCCGTCAACTCGGGATTCCCTCTATCTTTGGCTAGTTCCTGGCCGCCAATGAACGCCTGTTGGGCTCTCTCCGTCATTTTATTAATATCCATCTTATAACCTCCCATTCATCTACATCATGAACGAATTACCACTCGGTTTGACCAATTTTGACCTTTATATTTTTATTATACTTCTAATTTTCCCCATGTAAAGGAAAGTTATAAAAAATGCAGGAGGTATGGAGGATAAACGAAAAAAACCTTTCTTCAAAAAGAAGAAAGGCAGACCCATTTGTAAAATGCATAAAATCCCTGATTTGGATGAAACAAAACGGCTTATGCTTTTACGGCCGTTTTATTATAACCATGAAATTCATCGACGAATTGGAAATCTTTATCCGTGCGACCTGCAAGGATCGTATCCCTGAGCAGAATGCCTGCATCGGTCGTATTGTGGATGATTTCCCCCCACATTCTTGCACTCGTTTGAACATTAGCTGTACGCGGAATGCGTTCCTCTTGATATTCCAAAAATGCCTGTTCAATGTCATTTCCATGCTTATGAAGCATATCCGACAAATAAGCTGCATCTTCTAAAGCCTGGCAAGCCCCTTGTGCCAAGTATTGAAGCATTGGATGTGCCGCATCGCCCGTAAGCGTAACCCTTCCTTTAGTCCAATTATCAATTGGTAACCGGTCATACATCGGCCAGCGGCGTTGCCTTTGAATGAATGAAATCGCATTCTGAACAAGCTCACATGTTCCGGCAAATACACTGTCCATTTCTTCCGGGGTTCCCCATTGATCAGTTTTTTCGTTTTCTTCCGTGTATTGAGAACTTTTGAACACCACTACTTGGTTGTAAAGTTCCCCCCTTCTAACCGGGTATTGAACAAGATGAAGGTTTGGCCCAATCCACATATATACATCATCTAAATCTCCATGGCTCGTAACCTCTTCCATCGGAATCGCTCCCCTGTATGCAACATATTGAGAGCAGATCGGTTGATCTTCCACAAAAAGTTTCCGTGCCTTGGACCATAATCCATCGGCTCCAATGACAGCAGTTCCTGAATGTTTAGACCCGTTGGCAGCAGTAACCGTAACTTCACCTTCATTTTCTACTGTTTCAATAATGGTTTGGTTCGTAACCAGTTCAATATACGGGTTATTTTCACAGGCTTCAGCCAGTACTTTATGCAAATCGGAACGATGCAAGACAACATACGGCGCTCCATATCTTTCTTTATAAACATCACCTAAATCCAAGGCGGAAAGCTCTTTGCCGGAAAAGGCATCCATCAGCACCAACCTTTTTGGAAATACGGCAATTTCATTGATTTTATCCATGACGCCTAAACGCTGCAATACATTGGTGGCATTTGCTGCAAGCTGAATCCCTGCACCAATTTCTCCAAATTCGGGAGCTTGTTCTAGGACCTTTACATACTGTTTAGTTTCTGCGATTCCTAAAGCAGTTGCCAAACCGCCAATTCCCCCACCGATAACTATGAATGGTTTTTTTTCTGTGCTCATCATCAATTCCCCCTAAAGTTAGTTGCTTTTAGCCAAAGATGCGGACCAATGCCACAGTAAGCGTTTTCATTCGGCTGGCATTCCATATATTCATCAGGATCAAGCTGAAAGTTCTAACAGATTACTTTTAAACCAAAACAGGCTTGAATTCACTTTCAATCTTTTGGTAACCATTGTTTGTGTCTAATGACTGTTGCTGTTCCAACTCGAATCTCTCCATTATTGGTAGGTCGTTTACCGAGAATAAGTAAGAATCCGCTTCTGCAACGTGCTCATGCCATGCCCAATTCGGAACGACGAAATAATCTCCCTTGGACCAATCAAAACGCACTCCATTAATAACCGTATAGCCTGATCCTTGATGCACTTGATAAATTGTGGAATGGGTATGGCGATGCGCTTTCGTATGGAAACCTTTAGGAAGTTTCTGCATCCATGCCCCCATCGTCGGATTGGCAGTTTGGCCATTTGATGGATTGATATATTCCACGGCGAACCCTTCATATGGGTCCGGTTCGAAATTCATTAATCCTTCTATAGCTGCTTTTGTGCCTTTCCACTTGTAATTGGCAAGCGGAGCCACTTGTGAATAACGGTCGGATACTGGGCGAACCATTCCGCCTTGATAACGGAGCTCTGAAAAATTATCCGGACGTTTAGGCGTTTCAATCCGATCTGGATATGGTTCAAAGAAAGTGCCACCTATGGAATAGATGGTCGGGATATCAAGGGCATCCATCCAAATCATCGGTTTTTCGCCAACATGTCCATGACCATGCCATAGGTTTTTAGGCGTGATCAAGAAATCTCCTTCTTCCATGAATATCCTTTCTCCCTGTACGATGGAGTAGGCACCTTCACCATTCGTAATGAAACGAAGTGCACTTTGGGAGTGACGGTGGGAAGGGGCCACTTCACCTGGCAACAATAGCTGAACTGCTGCATAAAGCGTTTGTGTCGTCGAAGCCCATCCCCAAGGCTGGCGATAAGTAAGGCCAGGGTTTTGAAAATAAATGGCCCTGCGCTCCCCACCTCGGTCAGGTGTGAAGATTTCAGCTGCTTCCATCAATTTTTTTGTCAAAAGCTCTTCTTTCCATAAATAAGCATGTGCATGAGGTTTAGGTTCATGGTCCATCAAAGCGGGAATGGCTTCCCACAGTGGCCCAAGGTTATACTGCTGAATATCCTTTGTAAAATCTTTTACGATTGTACTGTTCATGTATTCCGATTTTTCAGCCATATTAATCCCTACTTTCTTTTTTATCTTTCCTCACTGGATTTTAGAAAGATTTCGCTTAATTTGATCATAGTGTCCTGAAACATGCTCATCGATGAAGTGATCGACAATATAAGAAACTGGTTTGTTTCCGAATTTAGCGAAATTCCGGTGTGGCGATTCTTTGGATAGTGTTTCTTCATCAAGATTCCCGAGACTGCTCTCCACTTTATATTTAAGCTCCTCCACTTGCTTCATGACATCATCAACAGCGATTTTGTCAGTATCGGTAACTGCTGCCAATCGGGCTGGATCTTGCAATCCACGCCCCCATTTGGCCCCAGGCATCGCTATTACAGTTTCCACTTCACCTAACCAGTAAGGAATGGCCTCAGCTAAATGGGAAAGTATCTGCATGATCGACCATTCATCATCTGACGGCTTAAATCTGATCGTTTCTTCCGATAGGTTTGCCACCGTCTCAAGAATGTGGTCGATTGATTGTTGAACCGATTGGATTGATGTCCCGATTTCCTGATAAGCCATTTTATTTTCCCTCCCCGACACGTCGCACACGGTTTTCAAGATAACCTATTTTGTCGATTTCGATTTTGACAACGTCACCATCTTTTAAGAACACTTGTGGGTCACGGGCTACTCCTACCCCGCCAGGTGTTCCTGTGAGTACGATGTCACCTGGTTCAAGAGTCATTAAATTCGATAAAAATTCAACTAAATACTTCACATCGAATACGAAGTTGGATGTATTCGTTTTTTGGCGTTCTTCACCATTTACCGATAATCGGACATTTAAGCCAGATGGATCGGATAGTTCATCGGAAGTGACTAACCAAGGCCCCATCGGAGCACTTCCTTCAACCGTTTTCCCTTGAAGCCACTCAAGTGTACGCCGTTGGATATCACGGTACGTTACATCATTCGCAATTGTATAACCTGCCACATAATCAAGAGCATCTTCTTTGGATACATTACGTGCCCTTTGTCCGACTACAAAAGCGAATTCCGCTTCATAATCTAGTTGTTCAGAGATTGGGAAAAACGGTATATCATCCTGGGGACCGATTACTGTATTGGCGAACTTTGCGAATACCACAGGGAATGGCGGCAGTTCACGACCCATTTCAGCAATGTGCTCACGGTAGTTATGTCCTACACAAATAATTTTGCCTGGCTTTTGGACAGGTGCCTCAAGCTTGATATTTTCAATTTCATGCACCAATTTATGTCTGAAGGAATCACGATTGTTAATAGCGTAGTCCGCAGCCTTTTTCGCGATGGAAAGGCTTTCATTCCCTCCCTGTAAAAACGCCTCCATTGTTGCAGGGACATAAGCTTCAGCGATTTGTTCACTGCGAAGTTTCCCTTCGCTTTCAAGAAGCGCTTGATAGGCATAGTTCAAGTCAACGATTCCATCATTCGGATAAATTGCACCAATACGTTTAAATCCTTGACTGCTGAAAGTTACTAATTTCATATTTTCATTCTCCTTTATTAATCTCGATTTTTTAAAATCAATTTTTAATTGCCACCATCCTAGTTCTGCTGGATTCATTTCACCAACCAGAATTTGAAAGGCAATACACCTTATCGATTTTACTTATAGTTAACGTTGTTCACTATTTATATAAATAATAACTTAATTTTCGGAATATTGTCAAGAAAGTATTGCAAATTTTTGTGCAAATGTTATCATCTACACCATTATGAGTACTTCGGAATCAATTTTAAAATCCGCTAAATTCATTTATTTAATAGGAAAGTATATTGATTGCTTCAAGCAGCCGGCGGTTTTTGCTAAATTTCATTTATATTTTACAGATTCTGATATACTAGACCTAAATTAAAACAGATTAGGGAGATTGACTTATGGAAATCGTAAAATCCGGTTCGACGATCCAATCATTACAAATAGGGATGAGCATCATAGATTTACTTGCTTCCCAAAGAACTCCTTTAAGATTCTCTGATATTCAGGAATTAACGGAAATAACGAAAAGTAACCTCTATAAGTATTTGAATACTTTGACTCAGCTTGAGTTGCTATATCGCGATAAGACAACCGGTATGTATCACCTTGGGAGCAAACTGATTCAATACGGCATGGCAGCGATAGGAAATGAGGATGTCACGAGCAGAATAACTCCTTATTTACAGGAAATCAGCCACCATACTTCTTGCACAGTCCTTTTTTCCGTTTGGACATACGATGGACCAATCACGGCGAAAATTTGGAATTCCAACCAAAACTTAAACATCGGGGCACAGTTAGGTACGCGGCTTCCGCCATCATCCTCGTCCGGTAAGGTATTCACTGTTTTTCAGGATCCTTCCTTGACAGCCGAGTGGATTGAGAAAGATCGTAATGTTACAGGCTCGTTCCTTAAAGACACAGATGAATATCATGAAATTCGGAAATACAAAATAGCTTTTGCCAAAGAGCCTCTTGTACCTTCTGTTTCCTCCATGTCCATTCCGGTTTTTAATTATAATTCAGAATTGTTGGGAGCGATCACTGCCGTTGGGTTCACCGAAAGCATTCCAGATCATTATGCAGATCCCTTAAGCGGCTATTTAAGAAAGAGCTGTTTGGAAATCTCGAAAATATTCGGTTATTCCGCTGAATAGAAAAAAGCAGGAAAAAGGATGGCGATCATTCCTTTTTCCTGCTTTTAGTTGTTTCATGGCTTCCGCTTATATGTCCAAATCCGGTTATGATTGGACGTTTCAGGAAAAGAATCCCCTGCATCAAGCTTTACCATTTTCGGATTCACTACCGTGCTGCCCGTTTCACCGATTTCTACGTAGGTCCCATTATTAGGTGCCTTCTGACCTGGCTTAAATTGGCGATTTTGCCCCATAGATTTCACCCCTTTTACATGCTTTCCCCATTATTATTACCAGTATCCTTACATTCATGTCAGAAAAATTAAGAACATGCATGAAAGCGGCTTGAATCAAAAAGCGCCTGCTCAGGGAGCAGACGTTTTTTGTTATGACATTAAATCCACCAGAACCGCCTTTTGGGCATGCAGACGATTTCCGGCTTGGTGGAAAACGACGGAATTAGGTCCATCGATGACTTCAGCCGTTACCTCTTCTTCCCTGTGGGCAGGCAGGCAATGCATGAATAAATAATCTTCTTTGGCAAATTTCACAAGTTCACCATTGATTTGATAATCTTTAAAAGCCTCTAAGCGGATACTATTCTCAATTTCCTGCCCCATGGAGGTCCATACATCGGAATAGACGATATCCGCATCTTTTATGGCTTCCGAAGCTGAGGTTGTCACCACAATTTCACTGCCAGTCTCTTCTGCCACTTTTTGGGCATAGGCGACGACCTTTTCATCAGGTTTATAGGCCTCAGGACACCCGATGGAAAAATCCATTCCCATTTTTGCACAGCCTACCATCAATGAATTGGCAACATTATTGCCATCACCGATATAACTCATCTTCAAGCCTTTTAGCTGCCCTTTTAATTCGATGATCGTCAAGAAGTCAGCAAGCACCTGACAAGGATGTGCAAGATCTGTCAACCCATTGATGACTGGGATAGAAGCATTTTCTGACAATTCCAGGATTTTTTCATGCTCGAAGGTACGAATCATGATGCCATCAATGTATTCAGAAAGGACTTTTGCAGTATCGGAAATAGTTTCACCACGTCCAATTTGCAAGTCATTGCCACTTAGGAACAAAGCATGTCCGCCAAGCTGCATCATGCCTACTTCAAAAGAAACACGGGTACGGGTAGACGATTTTTCAAAGATCATCCCCAGCGTTTTCCCTTTTAAAGGCGTATATTCTTCACCAGCTTGCAATTTGCCTTTAATGGTCTGCGCTAGCTTTAACAAATCTGCAATTGCAGTTGGTGCAGCCTCTTTCATGGTCAAAAAATCTTTTCCATTTAAAATCTTCGCTTGTGTCGGTGCCGTCATTGAACTCATACGTGTGACACTCCTTTCGAATATGGTACAAGCCATTCCTGAAGCGAGGTAACCCCTGGATCAACATTTTCTACAGATTGTAAATAGGCTTTGAAAGTCTCTTCTTCCGTAAATGCAAGCAGTCGGTATTTCGCTGCAAGTAACCTTAGCTTCTTATCTTCTTCCGTTGTTCCATATGCCAAAACGACTGCCGCATTTCCTTCATTTAACCATTTATCAAAATCCGAATTCCCCAATGTCAAACCCGCTTCTTTGATTTGCATTAACAAATCTTCACTTAATTGGACTGATCCTGATTGATAAACACCTGAAGTATGTTTAGCTTTTTGAGCATGGAATACTTTTGACAACGCTTCATTTACCGTTTCTCCGATGGCGATTCCTTCACCAGTTGATTTCATTTCCGGGCCTACCTTCGAATCAAGTCCGCTTAGTGCAAATGTAGAGAATACCGGATATTTGACGACTGCATATGGAATTTCTTCCATTAAGCCAGTTTTTTCGAAAACATTCGACAATGAATATTTCCCGAGCAATATTTTTGTCGCTATTTGCACCAAGGATACATCGGTCACTTTACTGATGATGGGAATTGTCCGGCTGGCACGAGGATTCACTTCCAATACATATACACTATTTCCCTCAATCACGAATTGGATGTTCATGAGTCCTTTATAACCAAGTTCCCTAACTAGTTTTTTAGCATAAAGGGTCATTTTATCTTTGATATCATCCGTTAAGGATTGAGCTGGCAATAATGCCATGCTATCCCCGGAATGGACGCCTGCTTTCTCTATATGTTCTGCAATGATGGGAATGTATACATCGTTTCCATCCGCAATCAAATCGATTTCGGCTTCCTTCCCTGGAATATAGGAATCGATCAATACGGGATACACTAGTGCCGCCCCATTTGCGATTCTATTCAATAAGCTTTCCTTGGAGCGGATGATTTCCATTCCCTGGCCGCCAATTACATAGGATGGGCGTAAGAGCACTGGAAAACCGATTGCCTCTGCACTGGCAATTAATTGTTCTTCACCATTAGCCATTGAACCCGGTACATGGGGGATATCCAGTTTTTGAAGGAGCTGATAAAAACGATCACGGTCTTCTAATTGATCAAGTGTATCGAATGAAGTACCCAACAAATTGACACCGTATTCTTCCAGGCCTTTTGCCAGGTTTATCGCAGTCTGCCCACCGAATTGGACGATAACATCATCAATATCTTCCGCTTCTATTACATTCAGAACATATTCAAGAGTTAAAGGTTCGAAATATAGGCGGTCTGCCGTCGCAAAATCCGTGCTTACCGTTTCTGGGTTATTATTGATCATGATCGTTTCGACATTTTCATCCTGGAGTGCATAAACACCGTGAACCGAACAGTAATCAAATTCTATTCCCTGTCCGATGCGGATCGGACCGCTGCCAATCATCAACACTTTCTTTTTGGCCGTTTTTTTCTGTTCGTTCTCACCAAAATATGTTGAATAGTGATAGTTCGTATGTGATTCGAACTCGGCTGCACATGTATCGACCGTTTTGTAGGCAGCAGTTACGCCCAGTGATTTCCTGTGTGCTCTCACTTCCATTTCATTTACTTTCCATACGGAAGCAAGATAGCGATCTGAAAACCCCTTTTCCTTGTAAGATTGAAGATCTTCCCTTGTTACCTGATCGATTTCCTTAGCTTCAATTTCCAATTCGTTTTGGATCAATGAAGCAAAGGATTTAAGGAAGAAATAATCTATGGCTGTTGCTTCATGGATTTCTTCAATCGTCACACCTTTTCTAAGCATTTCAAAAATGACAAAGATGCGTTCATCAGATTTTTCGGCAAGCTTTCCCCAAAGTTCAGGAACTGTTTTATTTTTCAGAGATGAGAGCTGCAGCCCAATCGTTTTCAATTCCAAAGAATCGACGGCCTTTTGGACTCCCCCCTCAAAGCTGCGGTGTAAAGCCATCACTTCACCAGTCGCCTTCATCTGTGTTCCCAATTTGCGGTTGGCGGTCGTGAATTTATCGAATGGCCACCGCGGGAACTTTACAGCTACATAGTCAAGAGCAGGCTCGAAGCTTGAATATGTGCTTTTCGTTACTGGATTGATGAGCTCCGATAAATTGTAGCCGACAGCGAGCTTTGCAGCTATGCGGGCTATGGGATAACCTGTTGCTTTGGAAGCTAGTGCCGATGAACGGCTGACGCGCGGGTTTACTTCTATTAAATAATATTGCTTGCTGTTCGGATCAAGTGCAAATTGAATGTTACAGCCGCCAATGATACCTAAAGCGGAAATGATTTTAATGGAAGCGGCACGCAGCATCTGAAACTCATCGTCCGATAAAGTCTGTGATGGTGCCACGACGATCGAATCACCTGTATGAATCCCAACCGGATCGATATTTTCCATATTACAGATGGTGATGCACGTATTGTTGCCATCTCGCATAACTTCATATTCTACTTCCTTATAACCAGCTATGCTTCTTTCAATCAAGCATTGTGTTATCGGGCTTTCTTGCAGTCCGCCCCGTACAAGTTCCTTAAAGGTGTCAAGTGAATCAGCAATCCCACCGCCAGTTCCGCCGAGTGTATAAGCGGGACGAACGATGATGGGGAAACCGATTTTGTCGGCAAATGCCAACGCTTCTTCAAGTGTATGGACAATTGTACTGTCGGGAACAGGTTCACCTATTTCAAACATCAATTCACGGAACAGTTCACGATCCTCCCCTTTTTTGATGGAGTCGATCGGAGTTCCCAATAATTTGACTTTATATTTTTCAAGTACCCCCGCATCATCCAATTGATAAGCAAGATTCAATCCTGTTTGACCGCCTAATGTAGCGAGCAGGCCATCCGGCTTTTCTTTGGAAATGATTTTTTCAAGTACATCAACTGTTAGAGGTTCGAAATAGACAGCATCCGCATTCATATCATCAGTCATGATCGTTGCAGGATTGTTGTTGACCAGTATGACTTTATATCCTTCTTCCTTTAAAGCAAGGCAGGCCTGTGTACCTGCATAATCGAATTCGGCGGCCTGCCCGATGACAATCGGCCCCGAACCAATCACTAAAATGGTCTGTATCGTGTCGTCCTTAGGCATAAGCTTTTTCTCTCCCGCTATAATCATTTATCATTTGTAAAAAGTCGTTGAATAGTAATGAACTCTCGATAGGTCCTGGATTTGCCTCTGGGTGGTACTGCGTAGTGAAGATTGGCAAGTCTTCATGCATGAGCCCCTCAACCGTGTTATCATTCACGTTTCTGAATCTCACTTGCAGCGATGTTCCTTGTAAGCTCGGTTCATCAACCTCATAACTATGGTTCTGCGAACTCATATACACCCTTTTCGTTTTCAAATCGACCACGGGCTGATTCGCACCGCGATGCCCAAACAGCATTTTTTTGGTATTTCCGCCTAAGGCAAGGGCCGTTAATTGATGACCGAGGCAAATGCCCATCGTTGGAAAATTCGTAATGATCTTTTTAATGTTTCCTAAAAGGTATTCAAGCTGTTTTGGATCCCCAGGCCCATTTGAAAGCAAAATTCCATCTGGCTTCAAGTCCCTGATTTGTTCGAATTCAGTATCGAATGGTACGACAGAGACTCGGCAGCCTTGTTCGACCAATGAATCCAATATGGATTTTTTATAGCCGAAATCCATCATCACCACGTGCTTGTCGCCTTCCCCAAAACACTCGATAACCTTTGTGGATACCTCAGCAACGTGGGCTGATAAACCATTCAGGCCGGGTACGACATTGTATTTTTCTTCCGCTGTGATGACTGCCTGCATGGAACCTTCCTGTCTTATATTCTTAACGACCGCTCTTGTGTCAACATGGCTTAAAAGAGGAATGTTCCACTTGTCTAAATATTCACCAAGTGAATATTTAGCTTGATAATGGGAATGGCTCATATTTCCTTCATATACAATCACACCTGCAACATGCGGCTTCTTACTTTCAAAATCATGTTCATTGATTCCATAATTTCCGATCAGCGGGTATGTGAAGATGACAATCTGGTCCTTATATGAAGGATCTGTCAACACTTCTTGATATCCGGTCATTCCTGTGAAAAAGACAATCTCTCCAGTGATTGTTTTTTCAGTCGATTTAGTCAGCAGTTCCCCTTCAAAGACGGAACCATTCTCTAAATATAGATAGCTTTTCATGATCTTCACCTCTTTAGATGATGTATATTTATATATACGATAGCATAATTATTCATTTTGTTCCATAAAAATTCAATAAATTTAGATAGTTTGTTTTATTGCCAATACTTTTTTAATTTTGTTTATCGCCATATCGATCTCCGATTCGGTGACCGTCAGGGATGGGAGTAAACGAAGCACTTTAGGACCGGCACTCAATACAAGTAAGCCCTCTTCTTGCAGTTCCATTAAAAACACCTGGACATCTTGTTTACATTCAATTCCGACCATCATTCCCAGACCGCGGATCTCTTTCACTTCTTCCATGTCCTTCAATGCTTTTGCCAATTCGCTCTCAAGGTATTCAGCCTTTTTAACGGTTTCTTGTAAAAACCCTGATTGGAAAATTTCCTTTAACACGGCTTCGGCCGCTGAGACACTAACGGGATTACCTCCAAAAGTGGATCCATGACTCCCAGGGTTAAAGAACTCAGACAGCGCTTCCTTCCCAATCATCGCCCCGATTGGCAAGCCATTTCCCAGCCCCTTTGCTGAAGTGATGATGTCCGGTTGGATATTGAAATGTTGGAATGCAAATGGTTTCCCTGTACGCCCTATTCCAGTCTGAATTTCATCTATGATAAGGAGAGCTCCTTGTTCTTGGCATTTAGTTTGAATCGTATCCAGATATGATTGCTGTACAACATGGATACCGCCTTCTCCTTGAACAATTTCAATCATTACAGCTGCCGTATTTTCATCGATGGCCGCTGTCATTGCATCATTATCATTAAAAGGAACATATTCGAACGAAGCTAGCATCGGTCCGAAACCAGTCTTGATTTTTTCTTGCCCCGTTGCAGCCATCGTTGCAAACGTACGGCCGTGGAAAGACTGCTGACATGTGACAATTTTGCTTTTCCCGGTAGCTTTACGGGCTAGTTTGATAGCTGCCTCATTCGCCTCGGCACCGCTGTTGGCAAAGAACACCTGATTTAAACCAGAGGCATCAGCCAGCATTTTTGCCGTCTGTTCCTGTAGGGAACTTTGAAACATGTTCGATACATGCCAATATTTATTAAGCTGTTCCGTGATGGCCGATTTTACCAACTCATGACAATGTCCAAGATTCAAAACCCCGATTCCGGATGTGAAATCAAGATACTCTTTACCTGCTGTACTCGTAATCTTCAATCCTGACGCTGTTTTTGGCTCAATGTTCCACCTTGCATATGTTGGAAATAAATTACTCATTGAAATACCCCTTCTTCCTGAAGAAATTTCGTACCGATGAATTGTCCGTCTTGATAAAAATGATCTTTCCCACTAACGATCATCACTTCTTCAATCCCTTTATTCAGCACCGACAGCGCTGTAGTGACTTTCGGGATCATTCCCCCATGGATGCTTCCATCATTTATTAAGTTCTTCGTTTCCGTTTCATTCAATCTCTCAATGATCTGCCCATTTTTCAAGACCCCTTTAACATCGGTCACAAATAAACACATAGCAGCCGATAATGCCTTCGCTACAGACCCTGCAGCCATATCGGCATTCACATTTAATTTAGTGCCTTCTTCGGTAGTTGAAATGGGCGTCAATACCGGACAATAACCTTTTTCGAATAAAAGTCCGAATAATTCCGTATTGACTTGTTGTATCTCACCAACAGCTCCAAGTTTCTGTTCATCGATATAATCACCTGTAAGAATTCCACCGTCAGAGCCATTTAAACCGATTGCCTTGATGCCATGTGATTCCAATTTATGAACGAGGCTGCGGTTCGATTTGCCTGCCAGCATAAGTTCCACAATTTCCAGCACTTCTGTAGTCGTTTTTCTTAAACCATCTTCAAATACTGGTTCAATTTCAAATTTTTCA
This sequence comes from Peribacillus simplex, assembly GCF_900156045.1. Lineage (GTDB taxonomy): Bacteria > Bacillota > Bacilli > Bacillales > DSM-1321 > Peribacillus > Peribacillus simplex_D. The sequence goes on from NZ_FTMX01000002.1 coordinate 504,921, forward strand.
AGCATTGAATTTATATCAGGTCCGCCTCCATGCACAAAGACAATATGGTACCCACGGTTTTGTAACTCTTTAACACTACTGAAAAACGACTCCGATAACTCATTAATGATGCTGCCGCCACACTTTACGACTAATATATCCATACTTTTCACCTCTTACGAACGATAGCTCCCGTTTATTTTCACATAATCATAGGTTAAATCGCAGCCCCATGCCGTTCCTGATTCATTACCATCTTTCAAATAAACATTAATGATGATACTTTCATTTTCCAAGTATGCTTTGGCTTCTTCCTCAGAAAACATTACCGGCTCACCATCATTAAGTACGACGATATCTCCAAAAACGATTGTTGTTTGATCCGGATTGAATTCCACTCCGCTTCTTCCCATTGCAGCAATGATTCGTCCCCAGTTTGCATCCGCTCCAAAAGCTGCCGTTTTCACTAGATTTGACCCAACGATCGTCTTCGCCATCATCTGTGAATCTTGCTTCGCAGGCATGCCATGAACATTCACTTCTATCAGTTTTGTGGCACCTTCTCCGTCTTTCGCAATTTGTTTGGCGAGATTTTCGGAAGTTTGTTTTAATAATTCCAGGAAAATGGACCATTCAGGATGCTCAGGTGTCAAAGGTTCATTGTTCGCTTCTCCATTCGCGAGCACTAACACCATGTCGTTCGTTGAACAGTCACCATCAACCGTGATTTGATTGAATGTATCATTTGTAATGGAGGAAAGTGCTTGCTGTAAATCATCCGGTTCAATTACAGCATCCGTCGTAATGAAACCAAGCATTGTGGCCATGTTTGGATGAATCATTCCCGAACCTTTCGCAGCACCGCCCATTTTCACGGTTTTTCCGTCAATAATCGTTTCATAACCACAGCTCTTCGTTACAATATCCGTTGTTAAAATGGCTGTACCAAAAGCTTCAGCAGCTTCAGTTGTATTTTCTGGTTGCAATGACTCTATGCCTTTTTTTACTTTTTCCATTTCCATGAATTCCCCAATGACTCCCGTTGAAGCCACTGCAAATGAATGGTCCTCCAAACCGAACTTTTGAGCTGCAAGCTTCCTCATTTCATTTGCATCTTTTAAACCCTGTTCACCTGTACAAGCATTCGCACACGCACTATTCACTACAATGCCGTGAAGTTTTCCATTTACGGCTATACTGTCTTTCGTTACATTGATTGGAGCGGCTTGAACAACATTTTGTGTATAAACCGCCGCGGCTGATGCTGGGACATCGGTAAAAATGATGCCAACGTCCTTTTTGGAATAACGTAATCCTGCATGTACACCTGACGCTTTGAACCCTTGGGGCATTAAAATGTTTCCTTCTTGAATTTGTTTGATTTCTTCAACTGGCTGTAATGTTTTCATTTTTTTCCTCCAAAGTTTACGGATATAGCGGACTGTTCCATAGTCCTGCCGTTTCTTCTAGTCCCATTAATATATTTGCATTTTGAATGGCCTGCCCTGCAGCACCCTTCACTAAATTATCAATAACTGAAACCACCGTTACCTTACCTGTTCTTTCATCATAATCAACGCCTATGTCGCAAAAGTTCGATCCATATACTTGTTTTGTAGATGGAAAGCGATCAAGGGGCTGTACCCGGACAAATGGGTGGTTTTCGTATACGGTTTCGTATAAATCCTTTAATTCGACATTTGAGGTTTCCCGATTCACCTTTATATACATCGTTGCCATAATCCCTCGTGTCATTGGAACAAGATGGGTATTGAAGGTAATAGGCTCTAAACCTGATGACCATCTCCCAAGCTGTTGTTCGATTTCCGGTATGTGTTGATGTTGATTTACCTTATATATCTTAAAGTTCTCATTCATTTCACTATAATGGGTGACTGCCGAAAGTGATTTACCCGCCCCTGAAACCCCGGATTTTGCATCGATGATCACATCAGCAGCTGCTCCAGCCAATCCTCCAGTGAATAAAGGGGCAAGACCTAAGAGTGATGCGGTTGGGTAGCACCCTGGATTTGCAATAATCGTTGCTTTTTTTATTGCTTCGGCATTCCATTCAGTCAATCCGTATACGGCTTCCTCAATAATGTGCTGAGGCGCTGCTGGTTTTTTATACCAGTGTTCATATTCACCTGGAGTTTGAAGCCTGAGGTCTCCTGATAGGTCGATCACTTTAATGTCAAGGTCAGAAAATTCCGAAATCAGTTGCGAGGAAACACCAGAAGGAGTTGCAAGAAATACAATATCGGATTTTTTTGCAATCGCTTCCGGGTCAATTTCTTCTAATTTGTCTTTCATATGCATGAAATGTGCATTTTCTTCAGATAAACTTCGGCCAAATTGGGAAGAAGTATGCAATGATTTTATTTTAAATTGCGGATGATTATTCAAAAATCTTATTAGTTCCATTCCTCCATAACCCGTTGCACCTACTATTGATACGTTCATAAAACCATCTCCTATAATTTCAGGTCCCTGTCATTCTTTGATTCTATTATTATAAGACTGAATAAAAATAAAATCAAATGTATTTTTATAAAATTCTAAACTAATATTTCAAATGAAAAATTATCCACCTAAACTCCTAGAATTATCCAAAGTTGTTGACTGCTAGTGTTTTTTCCGTTTAAATCAAAGGTAGTGATTGAGTTTTAACTGTATTTGGAAAGGTGGTCATTTGCATGAGTGAATTATCGTTATCTAATCGGATGCATTCAATTTTAGATAATAATCAGCAAGTTAAGCATATGGAAAAAGGGCGCTACCTTTTTCAGGAGAGCACCCCAGCAAGTGATTTGTATTACATTTTAAAAGGAAAAGTAGAAGTGAGTAAGGTTGTTCCTGACGGTCGGGAATTAACTATACGCATTAGTTCGGAGAATGATTTGGTTGGGGAAACAGTCTTATTTTCTCCAAATCCTAAATATATGATGAATGCAAAGATGATGGAAGATGGAACTGTTGCGATAATTTCCAAAGAAGCATTAGAAGAGAAAATCGCCTCCGATAGCCATCTTGCAGTCGAGATGATGACATGGTTATCGGCTCAAAACCGTAAAAATCAGGCTAAATTCCGCGATATGCTCCTGCACGGCAAGAAAGGTGCATTTTACTCCACCCTTATCCGTTTATCAAACAGTTATGGCACTGAAGCAGAAGACGGTAAAGTTATCAATCTTCCCTTTACAAACCAAGAACTCGCCAATTTTTGCGGCACATCCCGCGAGGTAGTCAATCGAATGCTCGCTCAATTAAGGAAAAACAATGTCATCACCATTAAAAAGGGACGCATTACGATTCTTGACTTTGACTATTTGAAACAGGAAATCGACTGTGAAAACTGTCCGATAGAAATCTGTACCATCGATTAAATCCCACATAAAAAAATAAGTAAATACATAATGCCTTACGGACCTTAATATGATTGGCGTTTATTTTCAGGCTGAATTTCCCCTAGGACCATTTTATTATTTTCCTTTCCATGGTTCCTATAAAAAAATATAAATATGCATAAAAAAAGTATAAAAATCGATTTCGTCCATTGACTGGCATCAGAAGTTCCTAATAACTATATAAAAAATGAAGGGACGGCATAATCGCCATCCCTTCATTTTTTATTCATTCGGAAGGAGTATTTGAATATTACCCGCCAATGAATGACATTTCGATTTTTTCCTGTTTCTTGGCCGTTCCCGCTGCCCGCTCATCCGAATAGCGGTCGTCCCTACGATTCCAAAGCGAAATGATGAATCCTGTCAATTCTTCATCTGTCATGCCGGAACGGAGCAATGACTTCAAGTCATGTCCCTTTCCATTAAACAGGCATGTATATAAACTTCCATTAGCAGAAAGACGTGCACGTGTACAACTTGAACAAAAAGACTCGGATACGGAGGTTATGAAGCCCACTTCTGCAGTAGTGCCCTTATAACGGAAGCGTTTTGCCACCTCTCCAAAATAATCTTCTTCAACCGGTTCTAGATCGAATTCGGTTTGGAGCATCGCAAGCAGTTCTTTTTTCGTAATGACATTCTTCAACTGCCAGCCATTTGTATGTCCGACATCCATGAATTCTATATAGCGTAATTGAATGCCCTCAGCTTTACAAAATCGGGCCATCGGCAGGATTTGAGATTCATTGGTTTCTTTTTTCACTACCATATTCACTTTAACGCCAAGCCCTGCTTCTTTGGCAGCGGCGATGCCTTCCATAACAGGCTTTATGCCGATATCCCTGCCGTTCATCTTCTTGAAAAGTTCATCATCGAGGCTGTCTAAGCTGATATTCACCCTCTGCAAACCAGCTTCCCTCAAATTCACGGCATGTTTTTTCAAGAAGACTCCATTCGTAGTCAGTCCAATATCTTCAATACCTTCAATTTTAACTAGATATGAAATCAGAGTGGTGAGATCTCTCCGGAGTAATGGTTCCCCGCCTGTCAACCTTAGTTTTTTTACCCCTAAGCTTGCAAATATTTTAGAAAGCCTTACAATTTCCTCATAAGATAATAGCTCACTTTTAGGCAGGAACTGAAAATTCTCATGAAAAATTTCAGCAGGCATGCAATACTGGCAGCGAAAGTTACAGCGATCTATGACTGAAATCCTTAAATCCCTTAGTGGCCTGTCCAATGAATCTTTAATTTGACTGTTCAATTAACCACTCCTAGCCGAAAGTATTAGAAAAAACCAGACCATAAAAAGTGATTCAATTGAATGGATTCACTGTTTTTTGACTGGCTTTTCATTTCTATATAGAGTTATTATTTGATTCCTAATGCAATTTTAGCATATCTGGACATTTTATCTTTCGTCCATGGCGGACTCCAGACAATCTTCACATCCGTTTCCTTTACCTCGGGGATATCTTCCAGAACCAATTTAACTTGATCGACGATCGTCCCAGCTAGCGGACAGCCCATGGAAGTCAATGTCATCGTCACGGTAGTCAAACCTTCCTCATCCATATCCACATCATATACCAAGCCTAAATTAACGATATCTATGCCAAGCTCAGGGTCAATGACCTGCTCCAAAGCTCCCAATATAATGTCTTTTGTATCTTGATCCACTTCGATCACTCCTTTAAGGTAAATCTCTTCATTTTAGATTGTCGGTTGCATCTTTATGTCCATTTTAGACTATATTTTACTTCCGTATTAGAATCATAACAGATTTTGAGTGAGTACTTAAGCTTTTTGCACAGTTGACAGTAAATGTTTCGAGAACCAGTCTGCAGTCATAAGCACGCCTTCCCTACTCACTTTATGTCCAGCATTAGGATCAAGGATAAAATCAATTTTTTCATCTGCCTCATTATACCCTGCTTTGACAGCTTCATAAAAACGATATGCATGTTGATAAGGCACAACCGGATCTTTGGCACCATGCCAAAAAAGAAGCGGACGGTTGGTAAGCTTATCCTGATTCAGACTCAAATCAAATGGCTTGAGCTGTTCAATCATCTTGGCAACTTCCTCATCGGTAGCTGGGAAATTAACTTTCCTTTTCTTAATCTCCGCCATTTGGAGCTCTGCATACGCGACATATGATGGGTTTCCCATTAAACTGACTCCGGCGGATATCCATTCATAAGCAGCCAATGCTCCATTAGTCACTATTCCCCCCATTGAGGTACCAGCTACGCCAATTCTTTCAGGATCAATTAATTTTCGGGATAATAAATCATCCTTCAACAAAGATAAATCCTGGATTGTCTGCAAAACCATTTCCCAAAAACGGGGCATCATTTGAGAATCACTTAAACCAGCTTCCCTTTCCCCATGATGAATCACATCGGGAAGAAGTACACGAAAACCCTTTTCTGCCAATAAATAAGCATAATGAAGATTATGTTCTTTTGCACTTTGAAAACCATGTATAAAAATAATAATCGGCAATTCCTGATTGAAAGTGGTTTCTTCACCTAGGTGCAATACAGGAATATGTCCAATTAGTTCTTTTTCAATTATTATCAAGTTAACCCCTCCGAATAATTTGTTCCGGTCAATACCATTATCAAAATGGCATTGGCATTCATCATTCCACTCTTTAAACCTGAGCTTCGCTTTAATCATCATAATCTTGGATATAGTAATATCATACAGGAATGCATAAAGAATGAAAAAGATTTACATTTACTATAAAATAGGCTTAACAATATTTGCATATAATGAAATCAAAAAGAACAGAAGGTGTGTACATGGCTGAGAAACATTTAATCGTATTGGATCTTGATGGTACTTTACTTACAGATAACAAAACAATTTCTTCAAGGACTAAAAAAACACTCCTAAAACTAAAAGAAGATGGACACGAAGTTATGATTGCTACCGGACGTCCCTTTCGCTCAAGTGAACTTTATTACCGGGAATTGGGGTTGACTACACCAATTGTTAATTTCAATGGCGCTTTCGTCCATCACCCATTACATACAAGCTGGGGGGTATACCACTCTCCACTGGATATAAGTGTAGCGAAAGATATTGTTGAAGCGTGTGATCAGTTTAAATATCATAACATCATCGCAGAAGTCCGGGATGAAGTGTATGTTCATTATCATGATGAAAAGCTGATGAACATGTTCAATGTAGGAAATCCGATCATGAAGACAGGTGACTTGCGCAATTACCTTCAGGATTCCCCAACTTCGATGCTAATTCACACAGATAGTGAATTCGTAGGACAGATTCGCCAGCATTTATCCGATGTCCATGCCGAATTGGTCGATCATCGCCGCTGGGCAGAGCCTTTTCATATCATCGAAATAATAAAAAGCGGGTTAAGTAAAGCCGTAGGTTTAAAACGTGTATCCAACTATCTGGAAATTCCTCAAAACAGGATAATCGCTTTCGGTGATGAAGATAATGATTTGGAAATGCTCGATTACGCGGGAACCGGGGTGGCCATGGGAAATGCGATTTCGCCCGTGAAAACGGTAGCAAATACGACTACATTGACAAATGAAGAAGATGGTATAGCGGTCTTCCTCGAAGAAAAATTCAATATAAAAGCCTAATACGTCATTTTTTACCTTCATAATATTTCTCTTTCAAGCCAAACTAATATGGACAACAGATCCACTCCGTTGTCGACAACGCTCAGAATCGGAGGAGATAAGAATGGGTAAAAGCAGTAAATCTAAACGATTTGTACAGCAAGGCAAAGAAAGTGTTGCCAGGCATGCCGAAAAAATCCCTTATCACACTACGTTTGAAGAGGCTGAAAAAGACAGGTTAAGAATTATGTCAGAACAAAGCTATGGTGGCTTCTAATGGGAAACAATCTATTCCAGAAGGCAAGGGAATTTGTTGAAGAAGCTCTCCACTCTGAGCATGACGGTGACCAGAATAAGACAGAGGAAATCGCTAAAAATGCTCTTCACTCTGAGCATGGCGGTGACCAGCGCAAGACAGAGGAAATCGCTAGAAACGCTCTTTCTTCAGCCTTTGCCAATACGACCGAGGCCGAAAAAGAACAACTGCGAGAACTTCAGGAAGAACTGGAAAACCACTCTAAATAACGTGAAAGCCTCCAGGATTCCTGGAGGCTTTCGCGTTGTTTTCATCAATTGTCATTTCGTGCCTTACCGCCTTTTTCACCGATTTCTTTATAAAAGTCTTTACCATGGGAATCAGCAGTGGCTTCTCCGCCCTTTTGCCCAATTTCCCGGTAAAAATCCTTGTCGTGATTTTTAGAAGTGGCTTCCCCGCCTTTACGACCTGCTTCCTGTCTGCTCATTTTTTCGTCGTTAGCCATTTTTATCACTCCTTCATAAAGTTTTAAATTGGCGTTTCTTTATAAGAATTTGCCGTTTCATACAGGCAATAAACTTAAAACGCCTAAATACTTCCTTTTGTAATAGAAGTGTAATGGCCTTAATCTTTTGTTAATATCATTCCCTGCGGAAAGTTCCAACTATGCCTGAAGTTTCTATGATGTTTGTGAAAGCATGTGGGTCCACTTCCTTGATGATCCTTTCAAGGTCATACAGTTCATACCTTGTAATGACAATCAATAACATTTCCTTAGTTTCGTTGGTGAATGCCCCCTTTGCAGGAACCCTTGTGATTCCGCGAACTAACTTAGCATGGATTGCCTGTTTAAGTTCTTCGCTTTTCTTTGTAATGATCATGGCCGTAAGCTTTTCATGACGTGTATGAATCGCGTCAACGACACGGGTCGATGTATAAAGGGTAACAAGTGTGTACAAAGCTTTTTCCGGTCCATAAACAGCACCTGCCGTTACAATGATCACGCCATTCAACAGAAATAAATAAGTGCCCACGGGCTTGTCCTTCTTCCGTGACAGAAGCATGGCGATAATATCCATTCCGCCAGTCGATGCACCGTATTTCAAGGTGATTCCCACACCTACTGCAGCTATGACGCCGCCAAATACCGCATTTAATAATATGTCAGGTGACCAGCGTGTAATCGGAATGATTTCCATAAAGAAGGACATCAAGACAACACTAAGGAAACTATAAAAAGTGAAAGATTTTCCAACCTTTCGCCAAGCAATGATCGTTACTGGGATGTTCAATAAAAACAATAGAATACCTGTCGATACATTAAAAGGAGCAAAAGAACCAATCATCCTCGAGAGAAGCTGGGCCACTCCTGTAAAGCCGCTTGCATATACGTTTGCCGGTATTAGAAAAAAGTTCATTGCGATGGCATTCAGTAATGCTCCGACCACAACTATGATAATTTTCTTCATTTCACCACTGTACATCCTAATAACCTCCATTTCACCCTTATTCTATTATCTTTTTACCCTTAATTAATTATTCTATTTATGTAGAGATTGAATTTTTACCGTTACGTGCTACACTAAAATGTAGAGTGATCACTCATTTTCTAAAAATTGTAAAAAGAAAGCAGGTGTATTATGGCTATCACAATTCTTGCAGATAGTGCATGTGATTTGCCGTTGTCTTTCTATAAGGAAAACAATGTTTCATTAATTCCTTTACAAGTCCATCTTGACGGGAAAAATTATGAAGATTTACTTACCATTAATTCTCACGAAGTCTATCAGGCGATGATTGAGGGAAAAGCCCCGAAAACATCGCAAGCTTCCCCAGAATACTTTATAGAACTTTTCACACAGTTTGCCAAAGAGAAAAAACAAGGGATTTATATAGCCTTTTCCTCTGAGTTATCAGGCACATATCAAACGGCAGTGATGATTCTTAATCAGGTGAAGGAAGAGTACCCTGACCTTGACATTGAAATCGTCAATACGAAATGCGCTTCGATGGGCGTCGGTTTAATTGTAAAGAAAGCAGCCGATCTAGCAGCAAACGGTGCCACTAAAGAAGAAATCCTAGCTGACATAGAATTCCAAACCCGGCATATGGAGCATCTATTCACTGTAGATAACCTTGAGTATTTGGCCCGTGGCGGCCGCATCTCCAAGACATCTGCCCTTGTTGGCGGTTTATTAAACATTAAACCGTTATTGCATGTAGAAGATGGGAAGCTTGTTCCGCTTGAAAAGTTACGCGGCAAAAAGAAATTGATTAAACGTGTAATCGAATTAATGCACGAAAGAGGAAAAAATTTAAAAAACCAAACGATTGCCATCAGTCATGGTGATGATGAAGCGACGGCCCTGGAATGGAAGGAAGCCATTCAGAATGAATTCGGGACAACCGATTTCAAGATCCATACAATCGGCTCCGTCATCGGCGCACATGCCGGTCCTGGTACAATCGCCCTCTTCTTCTTAAACGATACCCCTGAGAAATCATAAACATACATACTCCCTTCCATAATTGTGAACAATATATATTGATCAGATAATGGAAGGGAGTTTTCTCTATGTCAAAAACAACCGATGACAATAAAAGGCCAAAAGATAACCAAGCGAGAAATGCTGAAAAAAATGTCGCCTATCAGGAAAACCTTGCTGCGGGTAAGCACTCCTATTCGAAGAAAACAGACCATAAATGACGCGAGGGGCTTGTCCCCTTGCTTTTTTAATATGGTCTAGATAGTTGTCTTCCTATCACACTTTCTCTATAATAAAGGAAATAAAACCTGCTGGAGGTAAGTGATGGCAAAGGAAAATTCATTTGATATTGTTTCGAAAGTAGACTTTTCAGAGGTAACGAATGCAGTTACCATGGCTATGAAGGAAATACAAACACGCTATGATTTTAAAGGGAGTATAAGCAGCATCACCATTGAAAAAGAAGACCTTGTTTTAGTGTCTGACGATGAATATAAGCTCGAACAGCTGAAGGATGTTCTCATTAGTAAACTCATTAAACGTGACGTACCAGTCAAGAACCTGGACTATGGCAAATTAGAAGGAGCTTCTGGCGGAACCGTTCGTCAACGGGCTAAGTTGATTCAAGGCATCGATAAGGAACAGGCAAAAAAAATCAATACCATCATTAAAAATAGCGGTCTTAAAGTGAAAAGCCAAATCCAAGATGATCAAATCCGTGTTACCGGTAAGAACCGTGACGATTTGCAAGGAATCATTTCCGCAATCCGGGGCGCTGATCTTTCCATTGATGTGCAATTCTTAAATTACCGCTAAATATGAAGGCCTCACCTTTGGGTGGGTCTTTTTTTATTTGCATCATTGCCTCAATAGCCGTGATCCCCCTTTTTCTTCAAATGAATCTCCTTCATGTAACATGGAAAGACTAGTCATGTTCGCTTAGTATAATTACCCATGAATTATTTGGTTGTTTTTTCCATGTTTTCTTTTTTCTAAAAAAGGAATAGAAAAGCATAGATCATTAAACAGGAGGCGTTTTAATCTTGACTACCCAAAACCAAAATCAGAACAAACAAGGATTTCCACCTCAACATCAACAGCATCAACCTGGATTGGAAACAAAAATGGAACCGAACCCCGATTCAGTTAAAGCTGCCTACAAAGGAAGCGGCAAACTAAAAGGTAAAACGGCAATCATAACAGGAGGAGACAGCGGAATCGGTAAATCGGTTGCCATTTATTACGCCAAAGAAGGAGCGAATGTGACAGTTGCATACTTGGATGAACACGAGGATGCCAAAGCGACAAAAGAATTGATCGAAAAAGAAGGTCAGAAATGTTTACTCATTTCCGGAGATATCGGTGATGAAGCCTTCTGCCAGGATGTCGTCAATAAAACGGTTGAAGAATTTGGCGGTTTGGACATTCTAGTCAACAACGCCGGTGAACAGCATGTGCAGACAAGTATCCTTGACATTTCAGCTGAACAATTGGAAAAAACGTTCCGCACGAATATTTTCTCGATGTTCCACTTAACTAAATCTGCATTGAATCACCTAAAAAAAGGTAGCAGTATCATTAATACAACCTCTATCACAGCCTATCAAGGCAACCCAAAACTAATCGATTACTCTTCAACAAAAGGTGCAATACTGGCATTTACAAGGGCCCTGTCGAACTCCATTTCAAAAGATGGCATCAGAGTGAACGGCGTTGCGCCAGGTCCGATCTGGACACCGCTGATTCCTGCCTCATTCGGAGAAGAGGATGTCGCCAAATTCGGACAGGATACTCCTATGGGCCGCGCAGGGCAGCCAGAGGAATTAGCACCAGCTTATGTATATTTGGCAAGTGATGATTCATCCTATGTCAGCGGACAAGTCATCCACGTAAACGGCGGGACCGTGGTAAACGGATAAGCCTTACCCTTTCAAAAGCAGTGGATTTCAAAAATCCACTGCTTTTACTCTTTCAAGCAGGATATTTCCGGTTAAAGCGGAATATATGAATGGGAAGGAGTGGAGTCATTTTTGAAAAATATTGTAGATCCATGGTTCACCGTTCAGGAATTGGACTCAGAAACGTTTGCAATCAGTGAATATGGTCATGGGGAGAAAGTTCATTCCTTTTTATTACTTGGGGAGACCCGAGCTGCGTTAATCGATACAGGATTAGGCATCTGTTCGATTAAGCGGATTACAGACCAGCTTACCGACCTTCCGATTATCGTCCTGACGACACACGTTCATGCGGATCATATTGGCAGTCATGGGGATTATGATACAATTTATGTTCATCGTGATGATGCCAATTGGTTGATCAACGGCATTGAAGGTTTGTCCTTGGAACAAATAAGAAAGAACATGGCCCGGGATATCACTGTCCCCATACCCGAATCATTCAATCCTTTTACATACAAGCCATACCAGGGGTCACCTGATAGGCTCTTAGCGGATGGGGACACGATTGATCTTGGGAACCGCAGTTTAGGCATTTATCACACACCTGGGCATTCACCTGGCCACATTTCAATTTTGGATAATGAAAAAGGTTATTTATTTACTGGCGACCTGCTTTATTCAGATACTCCAGTTTATGCATTTTATCCCTCGACAAGCCCTGAAGACCTTGTGAATTCGTTAGAAAAAATCGCAAAAATCAAGGCAGTATCCAAAATTTATGGCGGACACAACCAACTCGGCCTCGAACCAAGGATCTTTGAGGAAGTACTTGAAGCCATTCAATACCTTAAAGAGAATAATTTGGTCAGACATGGAACCGGTATACATGCATTCAAAAGTTTCAGTGTACATTTCTAGGAAAAAAAGCATTGCTTTTATGCAATGCCCTTTTCGTTCAATAAGTCATGGCCATTGCACCTTGCTTGATCGATCTGCAGGAATGCCTTTCCACGAAATGATGTGGAATGATGGTCCCAGCAGGAGCATCCCCAGTCTGCAGCATTTGAATGATGCCCTTAGCGGCCTGATATCCCAAATCAAAAATATTGATATCTACGGAAGTCAGGGCTGGTAATGACAGTTCAGAGAAAAGAACGTTATTGAAACTGACGATTGAAATTTCTTCAGGAGTGCGCACGCCCATCTCGCGAAGTGAATGCACGATGCCAAGTGCCATAAGATCATCACTGACCACCAAAGCGGTTGGTGGCTCATCGATGGATAGTAACCTTTTGGCAGCTGCTTGTCCCCCTTCATGCAAAAAATCTTCATGCAGGGTATATTCCCCCCTTCGATCGATTCCAGCCCTCTTCAATGCCCGTTCGTATCCTGACAAGCGATCAAGGGTCATCACAAGGGTTACGTCACCTCCGATGAATCCAATCCTTTCATGTCCTAGCTGTATGAGGTAATCCGTTGCCTGTTCGGCAGCCAAGACATTATCATTATCAACATATGTTATCTCCTCGATAAAATCATAGGGTTTCCCAATGATCACAAATGGAAAAGCCCTTGCTCTCAAATAGGTCAGAATGTGATCGTTCATCCTTGAATACATCAGGATTATTCCATCAACCATCCCCCCCTGCACCATATTCACTACTCCTTCGTAGATTTCATCTTCTGTTTTTCCCGTGCTTAGCAACAGGGAATAATGATTTTCCTGAGCTCCCTCACTTAGACCCTGAAGGATCGTCGGAAAAAACGGATTTTGATAATAATCATTTGACGAACTTGGCATTACCAAGCCTATGATCCTGGTCGATTGATTGGCAAGACTACGTGCAATGAAGTTTGGATGGTATCCTAATTTACTCATCGCCTTACGTACCCGTACCTTTGTTTTTTCACTTATCCGAGGATTGTTTGCAATCACTCGAGAAACTGTTGAAGGAGCAACATTCGCTAACTGTGCCACATCTTTTATTGTTATGGCCATGCATTTCCCCTCTCCCTTCTTAGCCTTTATTGACTTCATTTAATGCAAGGTGAATACCAATAAACACTTCTTTAATATTCGTTTTATATTTATACATTTTGTATGTATTCATAATACACTCAGTTCAATAGTTATATCCATACTTTTTTTTATGTTTGTTCAATTTTTCAGAAAATACTCACTTTTCCGTTTTTTTCATCTCTGTTTTAAAATTCAAAAAGAAGCTGATGTATGATCAGCTTCTAAAAAAATGGCATGTCTATTGGCGATCAAGAAGTCAGACGACTAACTACATAGGTTTTAAGCTAATTTCCAATCAAGTCCATAGAAGTGATTTACAAATTAATAACGATAAACCCTCGTTTCATATGGACGTAAATCAATAAGGGACACCTCAGGGCAATCCTCATAATTAGCTAGCAAAAGTTCCATTTCCCCCCAGTAAGAGAGGTCGATTTGGTGGTGATTCATACTAAAATTACAAACTACCATGACTGAATTATCATTCATATTTCTTGTATAAATATAAAGGTCGGGATGATCTTCCCATAATAATTCATATTCCCCATAAACAAGAACCTGATGTTTTTTTCGAAGATCAATCATCTTTTTATAAAAATGATAAATGGATGACGGGTCATTTTTCTGCTGTTCTACATTAATGGCGCGATAATTGGGATTAACCCTCATCCAGGGTGTTCCGTGCGTGAAACCGCCATTTTCAATATCATTCCATTGCATCGGTGTTCGTGAATTATCACGGCCGCTATGCCAGATAATGTTCATGATTTCATCATGCGGGCGGCCTTTGGAGGTCTCTATCCGATAAAAATTTTTCATTCCTACATCATCATAATCATCAATCGAATCAAATTGGACATTCGTCATGCCAATTTCCTGACCTTGATAAATAAAAGGTGTGCCTTGCATGAAAAAGTATAGAGCCCCAATCATTTTTGCGCTTTCCAACCAGTATTGTTGATCATTTCCCCAGGTGGATACACTTCTTGGCTGGTCATGGTTTTCAAAAAACAAAGCATTCCATCCTTTGTTTTTCAGCCCCTTTTGCCATTTGGTCATTGTGCGCTTTAATCCCTGAACATCAACGTCGTGATTCTGTCCCCTATTCCAAAGTCCAAGATGTTCAAATTGAAATATCATATTGAACTTACCATTCGATTCCCCGACCCATTCATCCGCCTGCTCAATCCTGACGCCATTGGCCTCACCGACCGTCATGATATCATACTTAGAGAAAGTCTCTTCTTTCAACTCCTGAAGGTAATCCAGAATCCCGTCCTGATTGGTGTGCATTTCAAACGCAGGTACGTACTGATGCCAATAAGGATTGGGCATATCCGGAAGGCCATCACGCTTATGAATATGTGTGATGGCATCAATCCGGAAGCCATCTATTCCCTTATCGAGCCACCAATTGACCATTTCATATAATGCCTTTCGTACATCAGTATTTTTCCAGTTTAAGTCTGGCTGCTTTTCGGCAAATAAATGTAAATAGTATTGATTGGTCCTTTCATCGAATTTCCAGGCACTTCCGGAAAAGATGCTTTCCCAATTATTAGGCTCACGACCGTCCTGCCCATCCCTCCATATATACCAATCCCGTTTCGGATTATCGCGGGACGAACGTGACTCTACGAACCAGGGGTGCTCATCACTTGTATGATTCAAAACAAGATCGAGTATCACCTTCATCCCACGTCCGTGAACATCTTTCAATAACAGATCAATATCTTCAATTGAACCGAATTCATCGGAAACTGCTTGATAATCACTAATATCATAGCCATTATCCGCATTGGGCGATTTATAAAACGGACAAATCCAAATAACATCAATTCCTAATTCCTGCAGATAGTCAAGCTTTGAAATCAAACCTTTTATATCACCGACTCCATCACCATTACTATCCATGAAACTGCGCGGGTATATTTGATAGCAGACCGCTTCTTTCCACCAGGTCTTATTCATGCTGTAACCTCCCGATCCTGTTTTCCACAAAGCCTTAGGGACAATGTTTGGCGGCTACCGACAATCGAGAGGTATATGATTATTTTGGTTGGTTCCGTTTTGAACGCTTAATAACCAAAGCAATGAATATACCAAAAATAAGAAGAACCAATCCTATGACTAACAGGTAAGGAATATTAATAATCGATTTAGGTGACAGCGTGTAGACTTCTGTCGTCTCCCTGTCGATTACGATAGAGTAACTGTTGTCCTTACTGCGGACCAGATCCCCATTCAGCATACCTCTCAACTCTTTATTACTTTCAAGCTCCTTATCAGTAAGGTTTATCGTTTGAGTTTCAGTCGTATTGTTCATGGCGACGACAATCGTTTCATCACCATATACACGCTTGAATACCGAAGCTCCACCTTTTTCATATAGAAGCTCCATATCCCCCTTTACCAACGCTGGGTACATGTCTCTGAGATCAGAAAGCTTTGTTATATATTCCACCAATTCCTGTTCTGTCTTAAAATTCATCAACTTGTGATTATCCGGGGCAATATCCCCATTTAAGGCAATTTCCGATCCATAAAATACGATTGGCACCCCTGGCATCGTATATAGATACGACAGCGCCATTCTCCATCTGGAACCTGGATTTTCGTTATGGTCGGCTGCATCCTTTGTAAAACGGGGCATCCCCTGTGTATCCATGAATAATGCCTGCTGAGCATCGCCCCCTAATTCACCTTCGCTTTTCTCAAACGCATTAAAAACAGGTTTCAATTCTTTATCGGGTGCAGCAAATGCTTCCCTTAGCTCAGTATTTAGTGGATAAGCCATAAAAGCATCGATACCCGTCTTCTTGTAGCTTGATATCAGATCGGCATCACCTTGTACATCGCCGATTGTGTAGAAATTTGATTTTTCAGATTTGACTGCATCCACAAATTCCTTCCAAAAATCTTTTGCTACGTATTGGACTTTATTTATGCGGTAACCATCAATATCGGTTTCCGTTATCCACCATTTGGCAGCATCAAGTAAATATTCCCTTGTTTCCTCATTTTCTTGATTCAAATCGGGAAGATCATCTACCCAGCCTGTTTCCAAATCCTTTTGGCTACTGTCCTGGGAAATCTTTTTTTCTTCATGGAACCAATCTTGTTTTTTTGGATCGGTCAGCCACGTGGAGTCAGGACCCACATTATTTGCTTGAAAATCAAGGATCACCTTCATATCGCGTTTATGTGCCTCATTCACGAGTTTTTTAAACTCTTTCAATGTCCCATAATGTTTATCCGTTTTATAGAAATCTGCCACCCAATCGCCATGATAGCCATTTTCATCATTAGCGAAAATCGGTGAAAGGATGATAGCGGTATAACCCATATCTTTTAAATAATTCAGTTTCTTCGTGACACCTTCGAAATCCCCACCATTAAACGCGGAAGGGTCATTCACGTTCGCATCTCCATTATTTTGAATATTCCCATCGAAAAATCTGTCGACCAATAATGAATATACGATTTCATCCTTCCAAGTTCGTTGTTCTTTTTCAGCTGCTCCTACTGGAATGGCGTAAAAAAGAAGCAACGGAATTAAAGCGAGTGATAACACTCTTTTTCTCATATCCGCTCTCCTCCTAGCTATCTCTTTACGCCTTTAAGATTAGCCTTTTGGCCCTTTAACGTCAAATCCAATTTATAAAAAACTTTACACTAAAGGGACAAATTGGTGAAACTGGTTATAGTTACTGAATCGGAAAAGGAAGAACATTATTAACGTTCTTTTTTTATCGTCTTAACCGCTTTATCCAAGGCCTTTTTTGGTTTTGCTTTTTGAGTGCTTATTTCATCCATGGCTGCATTCATCGGTACCCATACTCTATTCATTTCCGGTATATTCGGCACTGGTTCAGCGTATTGTAATTGTATGCTTATGGCTTGTGCCCTTTCATTTTCATTGATTTCGGCATTGTGTTTGATTGATTTATTAGGAGGGATTTCCCCTGTTAAATCATAACGCTGCATTGCATTATCATCATTTGTCAAATATTCCACTAACTTGGTAGACCAATAAGGATGTTTCGTGAATGCTGTTACATGCCAGCCTTTGATTTCCATCAACGTTTTCATTGGCCGGCCATTGGGCAATTCGGGCATGGGGGCAATTCCTGTATCCTCTCGTTCTGTAAATGAGTCACCGTCACTCATGATAGAAGCCAAATTCCCTTGTATGAACAACTTCTCGATCGCTGCTTTGTCGCCTTTAGGAATCAAACCGGCCTTATACCATTTTTGGATGTACGCAGCCCCTTTTATGGCACCCTTATTATTCAAACCAATGTGGGAAGGGTCCAGTTTTCCATTCTTATCTTTGAATATATAACCTCCCATTCCAGCGATCACTCCATACGAATCATGGAAATCATTCCATTTGGCATAGTAACCATGCACGTTACCCTTTCTTAATTCCTTCGCCATTTTATAAAGGTCATTCATCGTCTCAGGAGCCTTAGCCATCAATTTTTTATTATAAATGAAAACGGATGTGTTTACGGA
Organism: Peribacillus simplex; assembly: GCF_900156045.1. Classification (GTDB taxonomy): domain Bacteria; phylum Bacillota; class Bacilli; order Bacillales; family DSM-1321; genus Peribacillus; species Peribacillus simplex_D. The sequence goes on from NZ_FTMX01000002.1 coordinate 523,093, forward strand.
TTTTGGCAATCCAAACACCTTATCTTGATACATCTCCCCACTAATTGAGGGCTCAATGAAGGCATTCAATACCTCATCTTTCACCTTCACTTCCTGAATTAAGCCTTCCTTCACGATTTGCCCGACTTTTTCATGAGAAAAAGTTACGACATCCGGGGCCTTTCCGTTTCCGATTGGCCCATCACTTCGAAGCCTCTCATACATCTCGGTAGCTATTTCAAGCTCTTTATGCTCAACTTTGATTCCATATTCTTTTTCAAAAGCTTCAATCACCGGCTTTAGGGCCTCCGCTTTACCTTTTTCCTCCCAAATGATCAATTTTTCCGGCTTAGCTTCTTTGCTGGCTTCGTCTCCTTTTTTCTTCTTTTCTTTCACTACTTCATTTTCCAAATCTGAACTGGTACCACAAGCACTTACACTTACGATTAAAAACATGGACATGAACAAATGAAAAATCAGCTTCTTCACTTTCATTCTCCTTTTTAAAATGTTTATTCTATCATGTCCAAAAGCACCAAATAATACTGTTTTTCAGTTCATTCATTCAAACAAAGCCGCTTAATGAAAACGGTACCAAAGCTATTGTTATCATTATATGAACGGCTTTGGTTTTTACAACATTTTTCCTTGGTGTATTTATTTCCTTGTAGTGATGTATACTTTTTGTTATTTTTTAGTTAATAAGTGCTTCTTTCAATTGAAATCGGGTATATAACCATATTGAAAAAACACTTTACCTGGCTTAGTGCAACTTCATGGTGCCCCCTCATAAAACAGCCGGAAGTTTCCTTTTTCACCTCCCCAAATACCTATAGAATTGGAGTGGTTTTGCAATGGAATTTTCATCCATACACCATAGACCTAATGACAATTACGGCTATACCATCAACACTGAAACCCTACATATCCGCCTACGTACGAAAAAACAAGATATCTCCTCAGCTGGATTGATTTTTGGGGATCCATACATTTCCGATAATGATGGTCAGTGGCAGTACGAAGAACTTCCCATGAGTTTATCAGGCAGCGATGACCGTTATGATTATTGGCATATCTATGTGAAGCCTCCCTACCGAAGAATTCGATATGGGTTCAAGGTATCCTCAGAAGATGAAAGTGCCATTTATACGGAAAAGGGCTTCTTTAATGAAGCCCCCCGAGATCCAGGAAGCTATTTCGCGATACCCTATCTACATCAAAATGAAGTTTTCGGGGCACCGGAATGGGTCAAAGATACAGTTTGGTATCAAATTTTTCCTGAACGATTCGCGAACGGAAACCCCGACAATGATCCGGAAGGCGTGATACCATGGGGAAGTGAAGATCCGGCCGTGGATAATTTTTTTGGCGGGGACTTCGAAGGAATCATTGAACATTTGGATTACCTTGAGAATCTCGGCATCAACGGAATCTATTTCACGCCAATCTTCCATGCCTACTCCAATCATAAATACGACACGATTGATTATCGGAGTATCGATCCGCAATTTGGAACGAAGGAAACATTGAAAACACTAATAGCCGAATGCCATAAACGGAATATCCGGGTCATGCTGGACGCCGTTTTTAACCATAGCGGCTACTACTTCCCCCCTTTTCAGGATTTACTCGAAAAAGGAGAGAAATCGAAATATAAGGATTGGTTCCACCCACATAGCTTTCCGCTTAAGGGAGGGGAAAGGCCCAATTATGAAACATTCGGTTTTTTTGAATCGATGCCAAAATTGAATACTGCGAATCCGGAGGTGAAAGAATATCTGCTTGAGGTCTCGGCTTATTGGATCAAGGAGTACGATATAGACGCCTGGAGGCTCGATGTGGCAAATGAAGTCGATCAGCCATTCTGGCGTGAATTTCGAACAACGGTGAAAAATATAAAGCCTGACCTTTATATTCTTGGGGAAATTTGGCATGACTCGATGCCCTGGCTTCGCGGCGATCAGTTCGATGCAGTCATGAATTACCCGTTTACCAACCAAGTTTTTCGCTTGGTCGCTTCACAAACCATCAATGCACGCGAGTTCACAGAACAAATGACAGCCATCTATCACAGTTATCCTACCAATGTTTTTGACGTGACATTCAATCTTCTTGGAAGCCATGATACACCGCGGATTTTCACGGATTGCGGGGAAGATCTAGCTCGGGCCAAGCTCATCCACGCAATCCTGCTGACATTCAGTGGCAGCCCTTGTATATACTATGGAGATGAAATCGGCTTAACCGGAGGCATGGATCCAGGGTGCCGAAAATGTATGGTCTGGGAAGAAGAAAAACAAAATACCGAGCTTTTCAATGAAATTAAGGCATTGATCCTCTTGCGAAAAGAAGAACGATTACTCGCCAATGACGGAAAGTTCAAATTCCTTGATACTGCCGGAAACGAAAATATCGTGGCCTACCAAAAGTATAATGGGGAACGTTCTGTCGTGATCCTCATCAATCCGACGGATGTCCAGCAATCCTTTACCCTCCCTTTTGATTTGAAAGGACGTACACTAACCGATTTAAGAACAAAAGAAACCACCCAGGAAAGTAAATATGAATTGGGTGGTTATCAATATAAAATTCTCGCATTCAATCATTGAGGCAATGAAAACGGGGCAATGAAAATCATTCGCCCCGTTTTTTTCAATCGATTATTTGGATATCATATTCTTTGAACCATACATGGGTTTGTGCCAAGTGAGCGAGCAACTGTGGACCAGACATCAATTGCCCGAACCACGGCACTTTAAAAGCGGCACCCTTGGAATCTACTATATCGGTTAGCTTCTTTTTATCGAAAAACTCATGCAGGACCGAATTTTTATCCGTAAGTAAGTCTTTCAACCACGCCTGCACACGGTCTGTATATATAGGGTTATGGGTTTTTGGATATGGACTTTTTTTACGATACAATACCTCATCAGGTAACAGCCCCTCCAACGCTTTCCTTAGAATACCCTTTTCACGGTTGCCTTCCATTTTCATTTCCCAAGGAATGTTCCATGCATATTCAACAAGGCGATGGTCGGCAAATGGCACGCGCACCTCTAGACTTGCACCCATACTCATCCGGTCCTTCCGGTCAAGGAGCGTCGTCATGAACCATAATAAGTTCATATAGAAAAGCTCTCTCCGCTTTGCTGCCACACCGCTTTCCCCTTCCAATTTAGGCGTTTCGGCAAGGGTGGTCAAATAAGCTTCCTGCGCATACTCCTCCAGCTTCAATTTCTCGCGCCATTCCGTCTTTAATAAAGATACCCGCTCCCCGGTCGATCTCATCCATGGAAAACCAGCACGATTCAAATCATCCTCACGATGGAACCAAGGATAACCGCCAAAAATTTCGTCCGCACATTCGCCGGATAGGCCTACGACAAAATCCCGCTTGATTTCCTTACAAAACCAAAGTAAAGAAGAATCGACATCCGCCATGCCTGGGAGGTCCCTTACAAGGACAGCTTCCGTTAAATAATCCGTCAACTGCTCTTGAGTGATGATCGATGAATGGTGAACCGTGTTAAAGGTATCCGACATCTTTTTTATCCAATACCCATCAGAGTTAGGCTGAAAATCATTTGCCTTAAAATAGCGCTCATTATCTTCATAATCGATGGAATACGTATGAAGCTGGCCTTTTCCTTCTTTTTGATAGGCGTTTGCCGCAATGGCTGTTATCGCGCTTGAGTCAAGCCCTCCCGATAAGAAGGTACAAAGCGGAACATCTGATACAAGTTGCCGTGTGACTGCATCTTCGACAAGGAAGCGAACCTTCTCGGCCGTCTCATCAAGAGTATCCCGATGTTCCTCGCTTTTCACATTCCAATATCTCCAAATCCGGAGGCCTTTCCTTGATAAGGTAAGCGCATGGGCAGGCCTTAATTCCTGGATATTATGAAATACCCCTGAACCTGGCTTTCGGGATGGACCAACACCAAAAACTTCAGACAACCCATCGCGGTCAATCTCCGTTTTAACATCCGGATGGGCCAGGATCGCCTTTAGTTCCGATCCGAAAATGAACCCGCCGTCCCTTTCCGCGTAAAAGAATGGTTTTACCCCCATGCGATCTCTTCCAACGAATAATTTCTGTTCCTTTTCATCCCAAATCGCAAATGCAAAAATCCCATTGAACAAGTCAATGCATTTTTCTTTCCATTCTATATAAGAAGTTAGTAAAACTTCTGTATCAGAATGACCGTTAAAGGAATATCCTTTTAATAATAGCTGTTTACGAATATCCTCGGTGTTATATAGCTCACCATTATAACAAAGTGTATATCTGCCGTTTTCGTGATTTTTCGTCATCGGCTGTTTTCCGCCTTCCGCATCGACAACCGTTAACCGTTTATGACCAAAGGCAACATGGGCTTCGCTCCAAACATTTTCTTCGTCTGGCCCCCGCTTTGCCAACGTTTTTGTCATGTTTTCCAATGTTCTCGTTTTCGTCCGTAAATCTTTTTGAAAATGCACCCAGCCTGTTATCCCACACATTTTACACTTCATCCTTTCTATCCGGACTATCAAAAATATATTGGCTCCCTATCTAAAAAAAGATTTACAGTCCCTAAGTATCGATCAGCAATTCCGTAGGACTACCCTGCCCACATCGCCCGGCGTCGTTAATGAATTGTTGAGCAAAGCATCCCGTGTTTAAACATAGCCTATGCAAAGACGGAAAGATGGTTATTTGTCCATAATATTTTAAAATATACAGTTATATTTTCATTGGATTTTGACTAAAAAGTAGGTGAGGATTCCACTATTGGAGGTATATGTATGAGTCAGCAACAACGAATCAAGTTAATGAACAGGCAAACAAGAGCTTTTACCGAAGGAACAGTGGAAAATATCAATCAACAATGGATTTTTTTCGATGATGAAACAGATGAGGCCTGCTCCATTGAAGACCACGTTGATAGCATCATTGAAGTGTACAGGGGTGGGCGCTGGCAGCAAGGAGTAGTTGAAGAAGAGGGAAAAATCCTGCTTCACCGAGAAATCACCTTCTTAAGGGAAAATGAGCCCATTCGGATACGCAAAAAACTGCTCTACTCTTTTGAACGTTTATTGGAAGAATTGAACGATGATTCCTTTTTCCAATTTGTAACGACATTGAATTCACTTGATTTTTCTATTTATGATTGTATATATAGTTATAACCAGCTCACCTTTTTAAGGGCCGTCCCTAACCAGTCAGGCGTTAATTTCTTCACCTTTGATAACGAGAGCCAAATATGTCTCGTTCAGCACCACTTTTCTTATGGGAAAAAGGATCACGATCGTTTTGAATTCACCCTGAACACTGGAAAAAGGATCGTCATTGAGAAAGTGAATTCACAATAATGGGCAAAAGAAAACGGGTAAATGAGATTTCCTCATTTACCCGTCTTCAATTCTGTATTAAAAAAAGTCCATTCCTTGTGGCAGCGAAAGCCCTAAATAAAGGACGAATACAAGCGCTACGATGAACAATATCCACATGGCACTCGTGCTTTTCCCTTTTTTCGTACGGACCAGCACCATCTCCATCGCCGCAATCACGATGATTCCAACAATCATTTTTACTGCGTAAGCACCAAAATCAGTGATCAGCATACCGCCAGTCAGGAAAATCAATAGATAGAACAACCGTGTTATCATATGTAGCATTTTCGCTTTCGGATTTCCACCTTTAAGCATCGAATATGTGACAAAGAAAAGAATGATTCCGATAACCCAAGCCGTAATATGCATATGTGTCATTTTTTTGCCCCCTCGTTCAGTTTCCATTTCATCATATCATAGGCTTTTACAAAAAAACAAAACTAAGGAACTACCTGAATGGGTAAAAACCAACAATTTAATGAACATCATTTACATTTATTCTTAATAGGTCCCTACCTGCGCATAACCGGCTTTTTACCATATGTAACCAAACGCCATATATATTCAACCGGTCCGTATTTAAACACCCCCATCCACAATAAGGAAAGCAAAATTTGCAGGCAAAACAGGGCCATTAAGAAAACAAATCCTGTCGTATAAGAGACTGATCCATATAATCCAAGGCCATATGAATAAAAAATGGCCGTACATACCATAGATTGGAACAAGTAATTGCTCATCGACATCCTTCCGATATACGAAAGCGGATGTAAGAGGCGGAAAGCCCCTGCCTGTTCCGCCAAAAGCGCGATTGCCGTGATATAAAAAGTCGTAAGTAACGGCCCTCCCAAATAATCCTGCACGAATATCGTACCAAAATGGTAAACCGTCACATACGGCAGAATCTTAATTGACATGCCCAATAGCAAGCTTACAATCGAAATCATTTTCAATTGTCGTTTATATTGGGTTGGATTTTGGAGAATGCCTTGTTTTGCAACGCCTGCTCCAATTAAAAAAAAAGGAAAAATCGATAAAAAGAGGATAATGGCATTAAAAGGGTTGTTCACCATATACCAATCCTGTGCCCTTTGGCTCATTATGTCCGTAAATGTACCAGATTGATAGACTTCCAAAGACTGTTTCATCATCGCCGTATCAGTCGTTATTGCCATCCCTTCCCTATCAAAAAGGCCCAATATAAGAAATAGCGTACCCAATATCGCAAAAGGCAGGATATAACAAACCGAGCCTAGCAGAATTAAATTCCTGCCCTTCATTTTATAAAAAAATAAAAATGCAAACCCAAATACAGCATAATTGATGAGGATGTCCCCATGCCAGATGAAAAAAGCATGAATGCACCCAAGTATCAGCAGGAAACTTAGCCTTTTCATATATAGTAAAGGAAATGAAATACCCTTTTCTTCAGTCCTTACAGCTAGTATGATTGCCCCAAAACCGAACAGAAAGGCGAATAACGGATAAAAGCTGGCCTGTGCGACAATATCACTGAATCTGTACAAAATCCTGTCCCATCCCTCGGACCACTGCCCGGCACCATCTATGTATAAGAGCGGAGAGTGGAAAGAAGGCATATTCACTAAAAAAATGCCTAAAATGGCCAATCCACGTAAAACATCGATGCTTACGATCCTTTTACTTTCCTGCAATGGTACCATTGTGCCCTTCATAGGGTACACCCTCTTTCATCCATACAGATTTAACATCCTTTCTATAACTCCATTGCATCAGTTTTAACTTTCGTGACCGCTTTTTGCTTTTTTATCAGTATGACAAACAAGCTGCCCAATAAGCAAAAGATTCCTGCCAGGAAGAATGCCCATGTATAGGAATTGAATATTTTGAAGATAAGCCCTCCACCATACGCCGCCACTGCCGCACCCACCTGATGGGCCGCGAATATCCATCCGTATACAATCCCGCTTTTCTCCATGCCAAAGACTTGCCTTGAAATGCTTATGGTCGGAGGAACGGTGGCTATCCAATCCAGGCCATAAAAAATGGAGAAGATGATCAATAGACCGATTGAGCCTTCATTTAGCGCAAAAGGAAGTAATACGAGGGAAGCACCCCTTAGAGCGTAATACCAAAACAACAGCCAACGGTTATCAAAACGATCTGATAACCACCCGGATACAGTCGTACCAATCAAATCAAAGATTCCCATGAAAGATAGCAGTGATGCTGCCGTCACAACCGGTAAACCAAAACTAATGCAGTAAGAAATGAAATGTGTGCCGATCAACCCGCTCGTTGAAAGTCCGCATATAAAAAAGCTCCCTGCCAATAGCCAGAATTCCTTCACTTTCACTGCTTGATTCAATGACTGAAAGGCCATGGCGATGGGGTTCTTCTTTTGTACTATAACGGCCTCCTGACTTTCCTCCTCTAATCCGTATGGAAGAGTGCCGACTTCCATCGGATTGTTTTTCATGAATAAAAGGATGATTGCCAGCATGATCAAGCTAAGGATCAAAATTAATCCAATCGCCCATCTCCATGAATAATTCTCAATGATGATGGCTAAAACCGGAAGTAAAATGAGCTGACCTGTGGCTGTACTTGCCGTCAGTATCCCTACCGCCAGCCCCCGCCTCTTCTCGAACCAACGATTTGCCACATATGGGCTCAATACCGTTAAAAACACACCAGAACCCAATCCAATGATAATTCCCCAAATTAAAATGAGCTGCCACTCATGCTCCATGAAAAAAGTGAGGAAAATCCCTGCCAATAAAGTGGACATGGCCAATACCATCATTTTCTTCAATCCAAGCACTTCAATTAGAGCGGCCATGAATGGACCCGATAAGCCATAAAGAAAAAGACTTATGGCGAAAGCTAAAGAAATGACGGACCGGTCCCAGCCGAACTCACTTTCAAATGGTACGATGAATACACCCGATGATGACCTAACGATTCCCGCTACAATTATCGAGAAGAAGGTTATGATTAAAATAACCCAGCTATAATGAATACGTTTCAATGCTCTCCCTCCACAATCCAAAACTCATGAAAATGAAAAATTATAATAATTTGAAATATTTTATAATAGTAACACTTTATCGTTAAACAGGAAGCTTTTTATCGAAACAAATTTCATTGCTCCTGAATGACCGTCCTTATCCAACAATGGCATGAGTTACTCTTCATAGCTTAATCTGAAACCGAATTTAAAGGGCAACAGAAAAAAACGCTGATCATTTCTGAACAGCGTTAGCGAGGCATCAATTAACGAATCTGCCTGTTTTCCCCTTAGATTCCCAGTAATCATTACGGAGATGGATTTTTTGTATTTTCCCTGATGCCGTTTTTGGAAGCTCATCGACGAACGACACACTGGTAACTGATTTGAAATGAGCTAGTTTTTCCCGTGTGAAGGCCTTTATATCATCCTCCGTTAATTCCACGCCCCTTTTTGGCACTATGAAGGCATGCGGCGTCTCTCCCCACTTTTCATGCGGAACGGCAATGACTGCCGCTTCAAGTATTTCCGGATGTTCGTAGAGTACTCCTTCCACTTCTATGGAAGAGATATTTTCTCCGCCACTAATGATGATATCCTTTTTGCGGTCAACGATATCAACATTGCCATTTTCATCGATTGTGGCCATATCCCCTGTATGCAGCCATCCATTTCTCAAAGCCTGGCTGGTCGCTTCTTCATTTTTCCAATAACCTAACATCACTCCATGACTGCGGACGATGAGCTCCCCGATATCTACACCATCATGGGCCACTTCCTCACCATTGTCATGGATAACCTTTACCTCGCTGCCTATGATGGGATATCCGGCTTTCGCCTTCATTCTGTATTTTTCTTTTTCCGAAAGATCATCAAATTCAGAACGAATCAGCGATATCAGACTAACCGGTGTTGATTCAGTCATTCCGTAAATTTGAATGAATTCCCACCCTAACTCTTTTTCCACCCTTGTAACGAATGCAGGAGGCGGTGCGGAACCCGCAACGACGATTCGGATATCCTGCTCGATATTCGGAACATTCCTTTCATAATATTGAAACAGGGAATTCAAAACCGTTGGTGCCATATGCATTATGGAAACCTTATGTTTTTGCAGTGCATCAAATATCATTTCAGGGCTGGTTTTCCTCAAACAAACTTGAGTGGCACCATTTGCCGTATAATAAAATGGGGCACCCCACCCATTCACATGGAACATCGGCAGTACATGCAAATATGTATCGCGGTCATTGACCCTGAAATGATGCATCGCACCCAGAGCATGTAAATAGTTGTTGCGATGAGTCAGCATCACCCCTTTGGGATTTCCTGTGGTCCCGCTAGTATAAAGGAGGCTCGAAACATCATTTTCATCCACGGACTCCCGTTTGAAGCACTTGTTATCATGACGTTCCAGCCAATGGTTGTAATCGGTTTCATTTATCTCTTCATTTTTATAATGAACGATTATGTGCTCCACCGATTCAAGTTCATCCTTGACAGGGGAAATTAGATGATATAATTCCTGATCTACGAAAAGGACCTTTGACTCGCTGTGGTTCAAAATGAATACATAATCGGCAGGCTTTAAACGGATATTCAATGGAACGATTACTGCCCCAAGCTGAAAGACCCCATAAAAGCCTTCAAGCATTTCAATTGAGTTAGGTGCTAAATATGCCACCTTATCACCCTTTTTGACTCCAAGGTCCCTTAAACCATTCGAAAGCTGGTTTACACGACCGTTCAGCTCTAAGTATGTTAAAACCTTGTCATCTCCAATGATGGCTTTCTTATCGCCATATAGTAAGGCTGCCCGATCCAAGAAATGCGATAATACTAATGGTACATTCATTTCCTCACCTCTAATTTTATTTGAATATTCTAAATTAGTATTATATTACCATATCTGTTATCAGGCTTTCAACAATATTCACCATTGTTATATAACAATATATTGATAGGCAGATGAATCACATCAATCATGAGCCAACATACAATACATTGAAACTCCCTTCAGTGATAGGCTCATGGCCTGAGATTCAAGGGAAAAACCAGAAAAAAAAGGGTGATTTTCTTGCCGGCCATCGTAGGAGTCGTTCAAGTCATCAACGTCGGTAGCAGTGGAATTGTCCATATTGGTGACGTCTTTAAAATAAGTCCATTTTCCACCTCAAAAACGTTTGCAGGTGCTGGCTCTTTTAATACAGGTGAATCCATATCCCTGTATAATGCCTATAGCACCACAAATACAAATGATACAGATGGTATCGATCAGCCACTGGTCTTAAATCTCTAATGTTTTTAAGAAAGGAGTCAGCATGATCTTCAATATTCACCAGACCATACAAATCAATATGATAAAAATTGAAAGCATCGCCAATTCATCCGTTTTTCAAATAGGAAGTGCCGGGGTGATTAAACCATATTCAACATTAGCCAATACCGGAGGATTCACCGAGCCTGCTCCACAAATTGATGCTGATGTAACTCCATTAACCAGTTTCGTCCCATTTACCCCCTCCTAGTTCATAGGCATTCACCTACCTCCGACTTTTTCATATACTGTCATATATGAAATTAACTTATTGTGAAGGTGAGGTGTTGAATCGTGAATCAGGATCTATATTCATATTCCATACAAATGCAGCGTTTTCTTGAAGCCCAGGATAAACGGATCATGAAACTTGAACACGAACTCAAACGCCTGACAGATGAACTAGCCGAGCTGAAAAATAAACCGCCAATCCATGTAGATAAAATTGAATATAAATTCGATCAGTTAAAGGTCGAATCTCTAGATGGAACATTGAATATCGGTTTAAATCCAACTGATCTTAACAACATTGATGAATTTGCCGTCAACAACCAACCTGTTCAACCTGCCCCTAACCTATTTCCAGGCAGGGAGATCGTCGTCCAGGAAATTCACAACGATATACTTTCAGACTTGGAAAATATGATTCACGATGCGGAAAACCAGCTAAAAATATCATTGGAACCCTCTTATCATGACTTCATTAAGCAGGACGTCGAACGCCAGCTGCATCAACGGATTAATATGTATTTCGATAATCTTTCATACGCGGAACGTGCTCCGCAGCAAAGGGATAATATCAAGGAAAAGATCAGGGAAAAGGTGAAATCCGATATTCAAACCGCACTATTTCAATTCATTACCCATTCACAAGCCGAGACAGGAGGAAATCCAAATGGAATTTAATGTAACCAATCACCAACTTTGCGTAGGAGATATTAAAATTACCGGTGTAGCAAGCTCTGCTTTATTTCTCATAGGGGATGTACAAACGGTCCAACTGTCCTCAGCATTCGATACCCCGCCGGAATCCCTTATTATCGGGCCACTCGTGCCGCTTACTCCAGAAGGGTAAATAACATGTTTTCTAGAATATCAAAAGTAAAATCTTTAGTATCCGACACGGTATCATTCAGCTCCACTCTGCAAATCGGGGATACTTCATATATAGACGGTAATTCCCAGGCTTTAGCGGTCCAAAAGAGAAGTGAAACTTTCCAGTCAGTCGATATTCATTTCGAAAATTATGAAATTTTCAAGAGACCATTTTATATTCCGAGATTGAATGAACCAGTCATATCAAGTTTTTCAAATCCGAATCCCTTCATACGGGTCGGCAATATCAATATAATCGGGATATCAGCCTCATCTGTAGTTGGTGTGGGGAATGTATGTCATGCACGTATGGAATCAAGAGTGAAACATATTCGGGAAGTTCCTAAAAAAATCGAAGAAACGCCAGTCGTGGATTCAACCAATAACGCTTAAATTTTAAAAGGAGGGGTTCATATGCCAGCCATTATCGGCCCAGTTCAAGTATTTAATGTCGCGGAAGGAAACCTGCTATTTGGTGATTGCGCCGTCATTTCCCCTAAGTCTTCCTCCAAATCGGTTTCCGGATCCGGTTCAGGGAACACAGCTGCAATCGTGTTTACGGCCAATGGCCTGAATGGAAGCAATGTCCTTGATGTCAATGGGGTCGACCAGCCCATTACAGGGAATAATTAGTCAAAGAAAAAGCCTCCCATCTCCAGGGAGGCTTTTAAATTCGTTATTTTTTTAACATGTTAAATACTTGCTCGACATCTTTGTCTCCCCTGCCTGATAAATTGACGATCAGTATATCCTCTCTTGTCAACTCTTTCGCCAGCTCCAAGGCGTGAGCTAAAGCATGTGAGCTTTCGAGAGCTGGAATGATCCCCTCTGTTTTTGATAATACCTGAAAAGCCTCAAGAGCTTCTTCTCCTTTAACCGTTACATACTCCGCCCGTCCGCTATCTTTCAAAAAACTATGTTCGGGTCCCACGCTTGGATAATCCAATCCGGCTGCTATGGAAAATGTCGGTTTTGGTTCCCCTTGTTCGTCCACTAACGTCAAACTTTTGAATCCGTGCAATACTGCCGGGACACCTTGGGAAATACTTGGTGCCTCACTTGGCTCTACACCAATTAAACGGACATTTTCCTCATCGATATAATGAGCAAAAGCACCAATCGCATTACTTCCCCCTCCTGCACAAGCAATGATGGCAGTTGGCAGCTTTCCTTCCTTTTCAAGGATCTGGCGCTTTGATTCTTCACTTATGATTGATTGAAAATGCTTAACAATCGTTGGATATGGGTGTGGTCCCACTGCTGAACCAAGCAAGTAAAAAGTATTTTCATAGTTTTGCACCAAATCATTCAATGCCTCATCAACGGCATCCTTCAATCGACCCTGTCCCTTTTCGACCGCTACGACCTTTGCCCCCAACAATTCCATCCGAAAGACATTTAATGCCTGCCTCTCCGTATCCAGCTTACCCATATAGATCACACACTCCATGCCAAACATCGCACATGCAGTAGCAGTCGCCACACCATGCTGCCCAGCGCCCGTTTCTGCGATGATGCGTTTAGCACCCATCCGTTTAGCGAGCAGGATTTGTCCGATCGCATTATTAATTTTGTGAGCACCTGTATGATTCAGATCCTCACGCTTCAAGTATATTTTTGCCCCGCCAACCTTTTTCGTTAAATTCTTCGCATGTGTTAACGGATTTTCGCGTCCGACATATTCTCTCAGATAATATTGAAACTCCTCAATGAATTCCGGGTCATCCTTATATTTCAGGAATTCCGTTTCCAAAATATCCATAACTTCCTGAAGTTCACCAGGTACGAAGCTTCCACCGAACTCACCAAAGTATCCCTTGCTCTTGATCTCACTCGTCATACTCGTCTCTACTCCTTTAAAAAGGTATTTTTCTCCACTAGTATATAGTAAGCATTTATACCTTTTCAAACTATTCTGTTTATTTAACCAAAAAGAAGCGTCCCACATAAATGGGACACTCCTTTTCTCTTATACTTCCATTAAATGCGAGCCATCAAAGAAAAACAAGTAACGGCCGGTTACCTTCTTATTCATTATCCCTTCAACAGCCCTCGTATAAAGCTGGAGCTGCATCCGGTATCTATCGGCAAGAATCTCTTTGGCCCCTTCATACCCGCTAGCAAAACGGCCGGTTATGGTATCCGTTTTATAATCGAGGAGCACAAGACCTTGTTCATCCTCAAAGATACAATCAATCACACCTTGAATAAGGATCTCTTCATCTCCCGCTGCCCAATCGCTGTAAGCTTCCTTTGCAGGCAACGACATCGTGAATGGCACTTCACGGCGAATGCTTCCGGCCCTCTGCATTCTTTGCCCGATTTCACTGTCAAAGAAATCGAGGATCGTCTCAGGTTCCACAGCTGCTTTCTGTTCCTCCGTCAACAGCTCACGTTGAATCAAGTCAACGATCAGTTCCTGAATCGATTGAATGGTAATCTCTTTAGATAGATCGATATGCTGCATGACTAAATGAGTAATCGTACCCCTTTCAGCAGGAGTCAGTGACTTTTCTTGCATGAAAGTCGGCCGCTTCGTGATAGGTCGCTTAAATTTACGCAACAACTCTGTGGAGCTTTGCTCGTCCTTGAGTTCATATTGACGTTTTAGTTCAGAAACGGATTGCTTGGAACGATACACCGTCGCATCATGCTCTGGGTACTCCCATTCCAGCTGTTCCTTGATATCATCATAAAACTCGGAAACGATACCGACCTTCTCCGATTTCTGGACATGATCAAGCATTTGCTCTTGAACCAGTGCCTCTTCCTCATCAAGAACAGCAAGCTCTTCACTTGGAATGACGGAAATGGACCAATTCGATGGATGCGACTCCATTTCCAAGCCTTGACCTGCAGCACCAAGAGAATCCCGATGTCGGACAAGGGATGGACCAATCCAATCAAGATAACTTTTTGCACCTGCCCGTACATAGTCCTTTAATAGCCACTCTCCATGTGCAGCATTACTTTCCCAGTTCTGCTGCGTTTTTTCAGCATCATTGATACTGGCAATCAAATAAAGCTTCTCCTTAGCCCTTGTAAGCGCCACGTAGAGGACACGCATTTCTTCGGCAATTAATTCAAGCTGCTTTTTTTTCTTGAAAGCCATTTGAGGGAGGGATGGATAAGTTATCCGTAATTCGGAATTCACATACTTTGCCGCAAAGCCATAATCCTTATCCAGTAAATAGGGCTTGCGTAAATCCATCATATTGAATTGCTTGGAAAGGCCGGCAATGAACACGATCGGGAACTCAAGCCCCTTTGAGGAGTGAATCGTCATCAGCCGGACTACATCTTCCTGTTCCCCTAAAGCCCGGGCTGCCCCTAAATCATCCCCACGTTCTTGCATTCTTTCTATAAAACGCAAGAAACGGAACAGACCGCGGAAAGAACTTGCTTCATATTGCCTTGCCCTGTCATACAGAGCTCTTAAATTGGCCTGACGCTGTTTGCCACCCGGCATCCCACCTGCAAAATCATAAAACTGCGTTTCTCGGTATAGAAGCCAAATCAAATCCGATAATGCTTCCTGCCTGGCAAGCTTCCTCCACTTCACGAGTTTTTTATAAAAAGCAGAGGCTTTTTCATAAAGCCCGGGATGTTCTTCCGGGTCACTCTTTCTGTAAAAATCAGCTAGCGCTTCGTAATAGCTTCCTTTATGGAACAAACGCACCTGTGACATCTCTTCTTCATCCAGACCGACGATAGGTGAACGGAGAACGGATGCCAATGGGATATCCTGTTGCGGGTTATCTATCACTTTCAATAAGGAAATCATGATGGCCACTTCGGTCGCTTCAAAATAACCAGTCGATAAATTAGCATATACTGGAATGCCCTGCTTTTTAAATTCCTCCATGATTTGCGGTGCCCATGGCATCGAACGAAGAAGAATGACCATGTCTCGATAAGTCGCAGATCGGTACTTTTGGGTTTTCGTATCATATATCCGATGCTTTTCGCTTATAGCCCTTTTAATGAGCTTGGCCATCTGTCTTGCTTCGAGCTGTGCTTTTTCAAGCTCTTCGGCTTCAAACCCGCCATCCGATCCTTCCGTTTCCGAATGTGCTTCCGGATCGGCAGTTCCATCGATTAAATGGAGTTCGATCGGATTTGGATCTTCTTCGGGATATGGGGCACCTTTTTTCAATTGGGCATCTTCATCATATACAATCTCACCGACTGTAACGCCCATCAACTGTTGAAACAAGAAATTGGTCCCATCGAGAACTTCCTTACGGCTCCGGAAATTGCGGTTTAAATCTATTTTCAGTCCGGAATCGACACCATCATGAGTAAAACGTGTGTATTTCCCAAGGAAGAGATTCGGTTCCGCAAGCCTGAACCGGTAAATGGACTGCTTGACATCGCCAACCATGAAAAGATTCCCATTATATTCGCCGTCAGCCGTCACAAGTTTTAAGATGGATTCCTGAACCAGGTTCGTATCCTGATACTCATCTACGAGTACCTCTTTGAACTGGTTCCTGTATTCTACGGCCGCGGCTGAAGGTTTTCGTTCACCGTCCACAGTTTCCCCCGTCAAAATTTGAAGACAATAATGTTCCAAATCGGCGAAATCCACCAAGTTCTTTTCTGCTTTTGCAGCAAAAAATCGATCGTCAAACTGCTTAACAAGCATTACAAGTGTATCGACATAGCCCTTGAGCTCCCTTATATCCCGCAGATAACTTTCCGGTTTGCGGGAAAATAACTCTTCCTGTAACGATTTGATGATTTTCTTCGCCTTATCACGACACTTGGTAGCCTCATCCGAAACTTCTTTGATGAAATCTCCACCAGTAAGGCGTTTTGCCGTACCAAATTTCACATTTTGGATTTCTTCATAAAGAGCATTCCAGGATTGATCCTTCACTTCCGAAAGTTTAGCAACCAGGGCAAGATCAGCTATATAGTTTTCAGCCCTTGGTGCCGGGCCTCCAGGGATTTTTGTCAATGCAAGCGAGCGTTCCAATAAGTCCCTGGCAGTGTCCAATTGCAAGCCAACATCGAACTTCAATGAATCGATAAACGAAAGATCATCAATCCCTTCATCATCTGCCAACTCATACATGCTAGCTGCACCATCGAGCCATCGGGCCGGCTCTGGATTCGATTGCGAAAAATCATGCAGCGATCGAACGATATTCTGAAGCGCATCATCGTTTCGATCGCTTGTGAAAGCATCAACCAAATTAAAGAACTCTTCATTATCACTTTGGCCATACTGCTCCTCGAAAAGCTCTTCCATCACTTCATCACGGAGCAGCTGGATCTCCGTTGAATCTGCAATCCGAAAGCCCGGGTCGATATCCGTCAGATAATAATACTTCCTGATCACCTCTAAACAAAAGGAATGAAGTGTGGAAATCGAGGCACGATTAATCAAGCTCAACTGTTTACGCAGATGCTGTGAATGCGGATTATCATTGATCGCTTTTTCCAATGCCTCACTTATCCGATGGCGCATCTCGGCAGCCGAGGCATTGGTGAATGTAACGACAAGCAGTTCATCAACATCGATTGGATCTTCTTCGGAAATGACTTTTTGAATGATCCGATTGACCAGCACCGCTGTTTTCCCTGAACCTGCGGCGGCCGCAACCAGAATGTCCTGATCTTTAGCCCATATCGCTTTCCATTGATCTTCCGTCCAAGTCACATCTCCCGGCAGAGCAGGAATTTTCGTTTTACTCATCTTTCTCTCCCTCCCCCCTTAATAGCTCAAGAACGTCATTTTGTTTCTTCTGTGCCAAATTCCTGAATTGGTTTTCCTCCAGTGATTGGTCGAATTGGCATACAGATTTAAAGGAACAGAAAGTACACGGCGTTTTTTCCTTTAATTTATATGGGGTTATATCCACATCACCATCGACCATTCGATCACCAGCCTCCTGATAAATACGGCGCACATGATGATTCAGAAGCGAAAACTCTTCCCTGCTGGCAACTTTGGAAGCCGCAAGGAGTGATCCGTCCTTTTTAAATCCAGCTGGAATGATATCCGACTTACCCGAATTTTCAATATCAAGCGAAGTATCCATCATCTGAATGACATTTGAATGATCCAGTACTAGTCCATTCATTTTAAAACTTTTATAAATTTCTTCCTCAATTTTATCCAAACTGAGCATTCCCTTTGATTTGACAACGGGATTATGCACATGAAAATACAAAACGCCGGCTGGAATCGCTTCTTTTCCTATAAGCGACTTGGAATGGGTGACAACGATATCTAGGTATGTCAACATTTGCAGCGCGAGTCCATAATACACTTCACTCATGTTCAGTTCCTTTTCACTCGACTTATAATCGAGCACACGCAAATAGACACCCTCATCTTCTTCCGCTTTATCCACGCGGTCAATCCGCCCGATCAATTCCATCTTCGTACCGTTTTTCAATGTGAAAGAAAGTGGAGGAAGCTCGCCATTTTTTCCGAAACCAAGTTCTAATCCGACTGGGGCAAAACCGCTCACCTTTGCATGTTCACTTAATACGATTGAGGCCCGGCCAATCACATTTTCCAGTTTCCTGCGTAAATAGTGATGGCGGTTCGTACTTAACAAAATCTGATTTTGGAGTTTAGGAGCAAGTCTCTCCACAGCCATTCTGGCCAGCTCCAAGCATTGTTCCGGGGTCAATGCAGACCAAGGAATATCATGGTCCTTTAAATAATCGGAAATCATTTTCAACGCTCCATGGAACATCTCGCCTATATCCGGGGCATCCAAACGGAAAATTTGCCGTTCCCGTAATTTCAAGCCATGAGCGGCATAATGGGAAAACGGACAGCTATTGAACATTTCCATCCGGGATACACTCGTAAGAATGCTCTCACCGTATAATTGCTTACTTGTTTCCTCAGATAATTTCTTTGTCCTATTTTGATAAAAAAGGCTCGATAAAACCTTAGTTGCTGAAGGACCGGCCATATCATCATCCATAATGGCATTATATACATCCCACCATAGTGAATGGATTGGATAGTTCCTTTTTTTCAGCTGCAATTGGGCAGCCAGGTACGATAGGGCGACATCATGATTTGCAGCATATTTCACCTGTTCCTCAGCAGGCAGATCGGACGGATCGTTCATATAATACACATCGGAAACGTTGGGCAATACGTCCCTTACCCGTTTCAAATAGGATGAGGGTAAAAGTGCCTTCCCTTCCTCATCGGCAAGCGGATATGATAAATAAAGGGCCTCGGCAGGCGTAGTAAATGCTTTGTACGCTGTAAACTCCTCATCCAGCAGGCGCACTTTTGAACTTGGGGCAACATCAAGTCCACCAGCCAGCAGCACCTCACGATCACTATCTGAAAATATCCCGTCAGATACAGCTTTTCCAGGCAGAACCCCTTCGTTCAGGCCTATAACAAAAGCTGTCTTCACATCATCCAGGCGGGATAAATCTAGATTGGCGACCAATACTTGGTCAATTGCCGGCGGTACCAAAGAAAATTCAAGAGACTCCAGACCAGCTTCAATGATAACTGCAAACTGTTTCAAAGAAAGCTCTTCCCCGCTCAGCAGTTCAACGAATTGGTCCAATAGGTCGACAACTGCATTCCATGTTTGCTCATGCTCTCTTGCCGATACCAGGTCACCTGCTTCTTCTGCCTCTTGTTTCAGCTTTTCCAATTTTTCCGGTACATGCAATTCTTCAAGATATAGATAAAGGGCTTCACACAATTCCCTGCCATTAACAACCTTTTTAACACGTTTTGAGAGCTTCAAGATGGGCTCGGTAAATAATTGCTTCAGCTCATTCAACTCTTGCTCAAGCTGCATTTCCTTATCCGTTTGATTCCGGTCCTCGAGTTCCAGTCCGCGGAAGCGCCGGTAGGTCCAACGATCTTTGGACGTCCACCTGCTTCCTTTAATGCCACGGGCCAGCACATAGTTTTCCAGCTTATCTACCTGTTCACGCATTCTATCATGGTTATTTTGCAGCGGAAAAAGAAGCTCCGTCTTGATCGCACGAAATACCGGCTCATAACGCCAATAGCCATTGATGATCTCCAAAGTGGAACGAATCAGTTCAATCAGAGGATGATTCAGCATCGTCCGTTTGGAATCGACGAACAAGGGAATTTGATAATCCCGAAAAACGGTTTGTAAAATATCTGCGTACGCTTCTCCATTCCGGACTAAAATCGCAATATCACTGAAACGGTGCTGTTTCTGTCTGACCAGCGACAAGATGTCCCGGGCAACTCCTTCAATCTCGGCTCTGCGGTTAACTGCCTGGGCGATCGTCACATCAGGCGACTGCTCTAACGCTTTGGCAGGGCGAATGGCAAAATAAGTTTCCAGGTGATTCAGCCCCGGGCTCTTTCCAAACCTTTCCGTTCCTTTTAAGATTCGATCTTCTGAAATCGGTATGCCATTCCTCAATCCAGCCTGATAAAGGTGATGATATAGATTTCCCGTTTGCCTGAACAACTGCAAATCATCCGGAGCATATTGTCTGTAGGGCTGATCTAACGTCAGCGAGATCGTTACACTCCTGCACAGCTTGATCATTTCTTCCGCAATCAATAATTCCTGCGGAGTCAAACTATAAAAACCATCGATATATATATCCGCATCCCTTATATAGGAAGAATCCGCCATTTTCTCGATCAGCAAAGTGAAGTAGTCTTC
Source organism: Peribacillus simplex (assembly GCF_900156045.1). GTDB lineage: Bacteria > Bacillota > Bacilli > Bacillales > DSM-1321 > Peribacillus > Peribacillus simplex_D. The sequence goes on from NZ_FTMX01000002.1 coordinate 543,503, forward strand.
GGAATCTAAATATTTGTTAACCATTTCATCCTCAAAAGCCTGATAGACCAATTCAAGATCATGCAGTTTATCCTGAATGCCGCTGCCGGCCTGTGAGGTTTCGGCCAAATAGTTTTGAATGTCATCAGGTTGGATGCAATACTGCTTGAACTCAGCCAGCATTAGCTCCATCTGTGCAATGAACCCCTGCTTATCGGCAGAACGACGAAACATCTTTAACTCTTCCTTTTTATCATCCATGATTTTCCGTATCAACATATTAACGCCAACGCTGTCCAAATGCAGCCGGCTCATCCCCCCGGTCTCCTGAAGGACGCGCCAAGCAAGCCTGCTAAAACTAAAAACCTGTGTCCGGATCATTCCGGCAAGGCCTGGTGTTTTAATTAATTTATATTCAGATAGAAACGTCATCTGATCAGGAACGAGGTAGATAATTGGATTTCCTTCGGGATCTTCTGCCAATTTGGAGCGAATTTCGTCCAATATATTCGAAGTTTTCCCTGCACCCGATCTTCCCAGTAAAAAACGGAGTGACATCTCTTTTTCCCCCTTACAACATAATATCTAGATCCATCATACCAGAAATACTTTAGTCACCATGACTAGGTTTCTGTTTCCAATTAGATTTACTTTCTATTATTTTACCGTTTCCCTTAAAAAAACACCAATCGTACGTTCGCGTTTTTTCCCAAAAGAAAAAGCCCACATAATTTTGGGCTTCCACGATCATTCACCTGTAAATTTATAATTGAATTCTTTGACCGGCCAATATCGAACATCCACTTTACCGACAACATTTTCAACCGGTATATAACCAAAGTGACGGCTGTCAGCACTTTCAAGACGATTATCACCCATGACAAAAAGCTTGCCCTCCGGAACTTTGGTCACATCCGTCAACTCTTTTAATGTAAAATCACCTGTAAAGTCCTGTCCCGGGAAACCTTCCTTGAATTTCTCAAGATAGGGCTCATCCACTTTCTCACCATTTACGTAAAGCCAATCATCTTTATATCGAATTTGGTCACCTGCAACCCCTATAACTCGCTTAACATAATCTTCTTGTGAATTTGCATGAAAAACAATAATGTCAAAACGGTTGATATCATGAATCTGGTAATTGATTTTATTCACGACAAGTTTATTTCCATCTTCTAGGGTCGGCTGCATCGACTTCCCTTCAACATCATAGCTTGAAAAGAAAAATGTACGGATTAAGATGTAAATAACAAAAGCTATCATCGCTGGTTTTATCCAATCGGATAAAGAATTCTTGTTTGTTTTTTCCATCTAGTTCAACCCCTACTGCATTTATATACTAATTTATTGTCCTTCTTCCCTCTTCATGCTTTTATTTAACCGGACTTCAAGTCTTTTTCCCACATACCATAGGATAAAGATGACGATCCCGATAATGATCGTACGCACAGGTTTATGAATTAAGGATACTAAATCGTAACCTACGAAGCTGATCGTAAAGATCATCACCGCTTTCCCCCCCACCACTGCAAGTCCATATTGCAAGGGACTGACTTTTGAAAGTCCTGCCACGATATTAACGATGGCCGAAGGTGTAAAAGGGAAGCAGAGCAATATGAACAAAGGACCGAATCCATGGCTTTCCACCCAAACCATCAACCTCTGCACCTGTTTATGCTTTTGCAAAAATCGGAAAAACCTCATTTGACCATATCTTCTAATAATCCAAAAGATCAAAAAAGAACCCGCTACCGCACCAATCCAAGAAAATAAAAAGCCCCACCAGAGACCAAAAGCCGTTGCGTTAGCAAGCACGAACACCACTAAAGGCAAAAAGGGCAAAAAAGCTTCCAGCATCGGCAGTAAGATCCCAGGAATTGGACCGAATGAGCGATATTGCTGAATAAGTGCAGATATATGATCAAGTGTAAACCACTCACGTATAGTATCCAAATCCATAATTATCTCCCTCGACATGCTGCTATCAGAGCAGCATAAACTTATTAAAAACTGTTTATTTTAGATATATCACTTTCCCCTGAAATTGCAAGAATTATTATCCATATACCTTCATACTTTCCCTAACTCCGGAAAACATAATCTTGTTAACGAATATTTCTGGATTTATCAAAACCGCTTGCATATACACTGAAAATACATTAGGATAAAAAACGGAACAAACGTTCTATTTTTACAAGGTATACATACTAATATTAAAAACCGTGCTATTAGAAAGGAGCGGTCAAGATGACCCGCATTCCAGAAGATGACCGAAATATGATTGAAAAAGCCATCTACCTCCCTATGGTTATTACAGTCTTAAACCGGGATCTCAAGGTCATCGAAATTAGTCCGTTCAAATTAAAAAGGCCCTATTCGGAGCTAGTCGAACATATTTTAAAAGTGGTTCAAGACGAACTTGCCGAGGTAAGGCGATATTTGCGCAAGGAGAATATTAAGGTTAGTGAAATCAAACGCGATGAATCCTTCACGATGTATTGTTTTTTATATAAAGGATACGAGGAACATCATAATTATTTCAATCCCCGCCTTCGCAACAAAACCGAAGACTTGTTATGTTATTACTTTTTCGAAAAAAACCACTATTCAAGGAATTAGAGACAGGCCTCCTCCATATATATTTGTGGAATATAGGTGTTTGGAGCCTTTCGGGAAGGATACAGATGCCTTCGTTGTAAGTATGCATGACCATTAACAACGCATCCCACCTTTCCTGCTTCATAAAGTTACGGGAGGTCAATTTTTGATGATCAAGATCGATAGGACTTACTTACCTCCATTCACCTGTATGAATATTCCATAATCCATATATAATTGGCTATCTCAAATATGGATCTAGCACCATGAAATATCACTTTCGATCAAGTCATAACCTATGTAATCAAGTGCATTTTGAATATCCTTAAAACATTTTATTTTTGAGATTCTTCAAATCAAAAATTTTTACATATTCCTTGGCCAAGGTTGGAGTGACACCCGTTGTGATCATTCCCCCCATCAAACCAAGAGCACTCACCATATTAAATAGAAAGTTAGGAAAACAATTATCTTGAACGATGAGCTTCGACAAATCAATGAAAAAGTAATCAATATCATTATCCGCCGTAGAATGTAACACATCACTCATGATTTGCACTGAACGATTTCTAAGGACACAGCCCTTAACGAATAATAGGCCGGGCCGGCTCGTCTGTTCATAATTAGTCATTTTAATCACCTATACGCCTATTATAACCATTCGCCAACACTATCATTTTAGAGTCCGTAAAAGTTTTTTTGCAAAAGATTGTTAATTGCATATCCATACCTATATCTACTAGTAACGATCTCTTGATATAAAACGTATAAAGTAAAAAGGAACATTCAGAAAAAAATAAGAACCTTTCCCGAATAGTTTGTGAAACATTGAACAAAATTATTGTTGCATCGTGGGTGTCTATTATATTATGTATTAAGAAATGATCATCAACAACTTATACCCCCATTGTTTAATTTCCCCAATCCCTTATTTCTTATAAAAAACCATGCAATGTTTTGTTTGCATGGTTTAATTTGTAGCCAAAAGGGTTTATCTAAATTTTAAAACAAAGTTGATTGGAACGAAATATACGAGACTCCTGCGGGAAATGCGTGTCCCAGGGAGACCCCGTAGGCGCAAACGCACCGAGAAGGCTCCCGCCGGACCGCCCGCGGAAAGCGGGTGCCTGGAGTGGAAATCAACGTTTAAATTGGACAAACCTAAAAAAACAGTAGACAAACTCATCAACATTCTCTGTAATAAAATATTTTGTTGGTAAGCCTAACTTTCCATATTACTTTCAACATTCTTCTTATAAAATTCTGAGAGAAATAGATTTTCTATTAGTTTTCACCTGTAAATTAACCGCTTTATAACTTAGGTATAAATACCTATTATCATTTTAACCATAGATTAAGACGTTTTTTTCCTTTTTTACCACAAATAAAAACCGTGTCCAAATCCCCGTTTTTCCGGTTAAACATGGTAAATTATTAATTGGAGGGGAAAAATGAAGAAAATAAATATTCTACTGGTTGCCTTTCTTGTTTTGTCTTTATTCACTGGACTTAAAACAACTGAGGCAGCCTCAAATGTGAAGGTACATTTCATCAACGTTGGACAAGGAGATTCAATCCTTATACAAACCGGTAATGAAAACGTTTTAATCGATGGCGGCGGTAAAGGAAAGGGCGACGAAGTGGTAGCCTACCTTAAAAAACAAAAGGTAAAAACACTTAATGCATTAGTATCCACTCACCCAGATGCGGATCATGTAGGCGGTCTGGCTTATGTGATTAAATCGCTTAATGTAAAATCTGTGTATGCCCCTAAAGTTTCTCATACCACCCAGGCATACAAAGACTTTTTAACGGCTGTTAAGAAGAAGCAGCTTACAATAAAAAAAGCGAAGACTGGCGTGGAAATCGTCACTAAAGCAAAGGATAATTCCCTTAAATTCATTGCACCTGTTAAAGACTATGCCAAGTCTGACTTAAATAATTGGAGTGCTGTCCTTTTACTTAAACACGGCAAAAAAACATTCTTGTTTACAGGTGATGCCGAAGAAAAAGCAGAGAAAGATATGCTGGCTAAAAAACTGGTACCAAGTGTGGATGTACTTAAAGTCGGCCATCATGGTGCAAAAACATCGACAAGTTCAGCTTTCATTAACAAAACAAAACCGAAATATGCTGTAATCAGTGTAGGGAAAAATGGCTATGGGCACCCTACCTCCACTGTTGTAAAACGGTTGAATTCAGTGAAAGCCAAAACTTATCGCACAGATAAATCAGGTAACATTATTTTTACTTCTACAGGTCAGAAAATTACTGTAAAGACGGTGAAATAAATGGTACAAGGAATTATTGATCGCTTCGAAGGAAAGGTCGCTGTCGTTGAAATCGAAGGTGGTGACATGAAGGATTTTCCTAAAAGCGCTCTCCCCAAGGGAGCAAAAGTAGGAGATATGCTGATTATCGATGGTAATACGATCACCATTTCCAAAGAAGGCACTAATCAGTTAAGAAAAGAGATTGACGATTTAATGGATGAATTATTTGAAGATTAATTCCCGGGCCCTTCTTTAATAAGAAGGGCTTGCTTCAATTTTGAATGAATCGCGTTTGCATTCTTCTATGATTATCCCTGCCCCCCTAACGCGGTATATACTTTGACATTACTTCTGAAGCCTTTGCCCCATTTACATCGGAAAACAAATAGAAGGATTTCCTCTTTGTCTCCTCAATCCTCTGGATCAATTTCGTTTTTAAAAAAGATGTCCGGTGTAGCTGGTTTTCGAAAGAACTGCATGATACTGCTATATCGATGGTTTGTCTATTCCTGAATGTGATGGTTGTATGTTTGGGATCCAGGCGATCATAGGATGCCACATGCTCATGTGATAGCCAGATGCATTGAGGACGCAACGGAGAAGTAGTCGGAAAGAAGAAAATCGAACTGGTCGGATCGATCGCGATCGGTGCTTTATGTGTGATGTTTATGAGCTGTTTCGTGCCTTGCTTGCGTCCTTCATAACTTGATCCGAAGAACTCACAACTTTTCTTTATTATTTCCATGGGTTTAAAAGGGGAGATGAACTCGTCCTCCATTTCAACGATTCGGGAATATATTTTACTGCCGTAATTGATTGGCGAAACCATTAGTGTATGTGGCGTGATTTCATATTCCTCGATGATTCCTTGATTGTTTTCCTTCATTTTTAATCCACCTCTTCCTCATTGCTAAACACCGCTTACCGAAACTTATACTCTTGATTGCTTGTACCCTTCCATTACCCATTATCCAAGAAGAGTGAAGGGGGCTAGTAAATGTATGTTAAATTCCTCACTATAATAGCACAATCTTTATATATAAAAAGGGAGTTCACAAAAAATTAAGAATTCCTTTATATAGTGGCTTTTTCGTCATCTAAACGACACATTCTCTATTAATATTTAAATTTTTTAAATTTTCAGTTGATTTTATCCGCTTAAATCCATATAATAATAAAAAGGGTCAGGGGTGGTAACTTTGAAAAATGAAAAATCTTATTCAGAGTCAGTGAAGTCCTTATCAATGAGCGAAATGAAAAACGATGCCGTGGTTCAGGAAATGTTAATTGATATGATTATTCAGGAAGCCGTCCTTACTACCAAAAAGAATATCCTTGCAAAACAGATCGATGAAGCCTTGGATATGAAAAACAAACCTTTATTCTTAAAACTAAGTTCTGAAATGAACGTTTTACTAAAACAGTTTGGTAATTAAATGAATGAATAAAAAAGCCTAATGATCAAAAAAGCCTCCCATATGGGAGGCTTTTCTAATTATCATCACTCTTTATGAAACATACCCATGACCTCGGAGGTTTCGGTTATATTGACAAAAGCATTCGGATCCACTTCTTTTATCATCGTTTTTACATCGGTTAACTGATAACGAGTAATGACTGTCATCATTACTTTACTCTTTTCTCCTGAATATGCACCTTCACCATCCATGACTGTAATTCCACGATAAAGGTTGGTGAGGAGCTTGGTTTTCATTTCGTCACTCTTTTTGGTAACGATCATCAAAGTTAATTTAATGTGATTGGAATGGATCGTATCGATCACCTTTCCTGCTGCATAAATGGAAATCAGCGTATATAATGCGGCATCCCAACCAAAGATGAAGCCTGAGATAACCACCACAACTGCATTCATCACCGAAAGCAATGTACCAAGTGGAAAATCGCTCTTCTTAGCCAATAGCATGGCAATGATATCAAAACCGCCAGAAGAACCTGAAGCACGAAAGATAATGCCTATACCGAATCCCGATATGATTCCGCCAAATAAAGAAGACAAAATCGGATCAGTGGATATTCCGTGAACTGGAATGAGGTATAAACTGACGGATATCACGACAACTGATAATATCGTATAGGTGATAAAGCGTCTCCCTAATTTCAAGTAACCAAGAATCAGCAATGGGAGGTTCAACAGAAAATTCAATATCCCTGTGTTGACCGGGGTGATGATTCCGAACATAATCGCAAGTCCACTAAGTCCGCTGCTTAAAATTAAATGAGGTATCAAAAATAAGTTATAGGCTACTGCTACAAGCACTGAGCCCATAGTGATCAAAAGTACATTATACATATCCGATCTCCTTAAAACGAACTGGGAATTTAATTTATTATAGTAGAGAACCTAAGGTTTTTAAAAATAATAGTTTTTTCTGAAAACAACTTACAAACTTACACTTTTCCGATATAGAAGAAAAAAGCCAGCTGGTTTTCAGCTGGCTTTCAATCACCCTTTGTATCTGTATTTTCAACCGTTGAAATCCGCTCGAGCATGGTTGGATGGGAATACCGCAGCCACTTAACCAGGAATGGTGGATTGACTTGACTCAAACCCGATCTCGTTAGTTCCTGGAACGTCGTGATTGCTGATTCTTTATCCCTGGTCATTTCAATGGCATAACGGTCAGCCCTTGTCTCTTGATATCTGGAAACATAATTGGACAGCGGACTCGAAGCAAAGAGCAGCACAGACGTTATCAAGAGAAATAACGGAAGAGAAGAAATGCTGTCAATAGAACGAACCTTTAATAGATGGCCCCAGCGTCTAATGATAAAATTCATGATTTTCGAGGTCAGCCACAAACCTATTAAAGTCAGTCCTAAATAACCTGCAATCCCTATATAAATATGCTTTTCCACATAATGAGCCATTTCATGTGCCATGATAAAAAGGATCTCATCTTCCTTCAGTTTGTTCAGGGTCGTATCCCAAAGGACTATTCTTGAGTTGGAGCCTATGCCGGTCACGTATGCATTCAAGGCATTTGTCTTTTCCGCCATATTTACTTCATACACATGTTCAGCAGGAATTTCAGCCTGTGAGGCAAGTGCCAATATTTCCGTTTCCAGCTCTTTATTTTTGAGCGGATAGAACTCATTATATAGCGGATCAATCAATACAGGCTGTACAAACATCAGGAACAAGGAAAATGGAATGGACAACATCCAAGCATAGAGCCACCACTTCTTCGCACTTTTCTTCATTAACCAATACAAAACGGACACGATGATAAACATCATCCCGAAATTCACCCAGAATTCGATGACTCCATCCTTCATCCACGAGGTGAAACTTTGTGTACTTATATGGTAACTCCTACTCATCCGATATCCAATGAAACTGATCGGAAACAGTGCCAGGTAAGAAATAACGGAAAGCCAGAATAAGTAAATGCCCGTTCTGATCGCTTTCCATTTCGAGACTGCCATTGACGACTTTTCAAATGCTTTTGAAAAACCAAATAATAAAATGAAGAAATACAACAGCCATTCATATGGCGTGGATACGAAAAAAATAAAATTTCGCAGTCCTGAATACTCTTCGCTAAGCTTTAGTTCCCTTGCATTCAGGAATGTTGCAGGATCTGCTGCAGTTCCACGCAAAGCTTCGGGAATCGAGGTATCAGCTCCATAAAAAATATACCAATACATCGCCGCTGCATAAAGGATATATAACAGAATCGCTCTTCCAGCCCATTTTCTAACCATGATGCCCCTCCTTAAACGAATCTCCCTCTTAATAGTTTAATCCAAAATGGACAGGTTAGAACCGCATTTCCCTTCTATATTATTTATTCCTTTCAATCTTCATCATTTTTTTATTTGGCTGTTTTCGCATACTTTGTTGCTATTTACCAAGTAAAGCGGTGTGGTTGATTTCCCCTCCAGATGCTCGCTTTCCGCGGGGCGGGCGGTGCTCCCGCAGGAGTTTCGCACTTCCGCTCCAATCAACCTTAAATCGTTTCGTTTTAAAAACAACAATCTTTACGAAAAGAGCCTTTTATTTTTACGCAGAGATATAAAAAAAACGGAGGGCTGGGAGGTTTAAGCAACGACGAATTTATCCCTTTGCTGCCACCTAATTACTTTGATGTAATTCGTTCATCAATTTTTTTGGATTGTGAACTCGATACAAAAGCCGACTAACGGAACGGCGGGCAAGAGTAGTCATCCCTTCATCCCGCTTTTTTGAAATCTATACAAAAGTGCCATAAGCTCCGGTCGATTATTAACATTCAGTTTTCTGTAAATACGGCTTATATAGTTTTTTACCGTGCCGATGGATAAAAAAAGTTTTTTTGAGATTTGCTGATTTGTTTCACCTTGGGTCAGCAGGATAAGCAGTTCATACTCGCGTTTAGAAAAGGCCCCCAATTTTTCGATTGCCTTATCCAAAGTTACTGGCGATCTTTCACCATCCTGCTGCAGCTTCTTCATTAAAAATGATTTAAATGAGGCAGGATAAACTATCTGACCGTTGGCACATTGACGGATTGCCGACAGCACATGTTTCCTTCCGCCATCCTGTAACACATAACCTGCTGCACCATGGCATATCGCTTCGATAAGATAATGATCTTCTGAATAGGCAGTAAAAATGAGGAAAGGAGTGGATGGATATATTACCTTTAGGATTGGCATGACTTCCTGTCCATACTTTCCTGATGACCGGGCATCAATAAGAATGACATCTGGCATGACTGAAGATGTGTGATTAAAATCAAGAGGGTCCATTTCATTTCCAGTCACCCCTATGACCTTAATGTCTTCTTCTTTTTCGATGAATTCCTCATATCCTCCCTGATCACCATATATCAATAGCCTAATCGATTTCATAACATCACCTGTTACTTTCATTATTTGTTATTAATCCGATAATTTTTTATAATTGCCCGCCGCGAATAGTTCTATTGGTCTATACTTTACATCATTAATTCACCTGATAACAAATTTAAACTGTAAAATGTTTAAAAAGTGTTCCTCCTGACAGTAAAAGGCTATCACCCCTTTACCTTCAGGATGATAGCCTTTTTCTTTGTTCCTCATCTATGAGCGTATCAAGTTTCATGATGCTCTCCTTTGCCCGGGGAAAATCAATTTTGCGATAATGGTGTTTTCCACCTTCTTCTTCATCTTTTTCGTCAGCCCATTTGACGACTTGCTGAAGCGGTGTACGAATAATATCATTTGAAGGTAAGAACGAATCGGTGTGAAATAAAATGGCGAGGGAAATGGTCTTTGCCTTTATCGGGTTTTCTCCCAAGCGGATTAACAGTTTATGTGCTCGTTCTGCACCTTTGATGGGATGAATATCATTTTGTTTATACAGATCATAATCCCATTTACCATTGCGATACCAGGTGAAATGACCCATATCATGCAAAAGTCCAGCTTTAGCAGCAATATCAGGGTCGACATTATATTCGTTTGCTAAGTGAAACGCATGGTATGCTACCGCAATCGCATGTGCCAGACCTGAACGGTTCAAGTATTTTTGAGCAATGGGATGTGTAAAAATATCCAAAAGCTTTACATCTCTCATCTAACCCCTCCTTACAATTATGTGGAAATTTTTAATGACAATCATAACTCTTTTCGAAACAAGAATCAAGGTTTTAAGATGCTCCAATATATTTTATGCAGCCTGATACACTTTGGTTGTACAAAAAAAGGATCATGCCGGTTATAGGCAATGATCCCTGATGATCAATGAATATTCAGTTTTGCAGTACATGATTTTTCAAGGAGCGACGTAATATTTTACCAGTCGCGTTTTTAGGAAGTTCATCCAAAAACTCGATTTTTGCCGGTACCTTATATTTGGCCAAGTGTTCCATACAATAAGCAAGCAGTTCTTCCTCCGTCAATGCATTGTTTTTCTTTACCACAAAGCATTTAACCACTTCCCCTTGATTGGGATCGGGAACGCCTATGGCTGCTGCCTCAACTACTTCAGGATGGGCATACAGAATCTCCTCCACTTCACGTGGATAGACATTATAACCACCAACGATGATAAGCTCCTTTTTACGATCTACAATGAAAAAATAGCCTTCATCATCCATCCTCGCTAAATCGCCTGTATATAACCAGCCATTTTTCAAGGCAACGGCTGATTCTTCAGGCATTTTATAATAACCCTTCATTACATTCGGACCTCTGACAACCAACTCTCCTACCTCATTGATCGGCACTTCTTCTCCAAGCTCATTGACCACTTTGTTTTCCACCCTAAGGATGGAGGTTCCGATGGATCCCGACTTTCTTGGACGATCCAAAGGATTGAAGCAGGTAACAGGGGATGCCTCGGATAAGCCATATCCTTCTGAAACCCTGACATTAAATTTTCGCTCGAATGATTCAAGCAGGGACACTGGCATGGCGGATCCGCCCGATATGCATATCCGCAACGACTTCAAAACATCTTCTTTCGCCTCTGGGTATTGGAAAAGAAAGTTATACATCGTAGGCACTCCAGCAAAAACGGTTGCTTCATATTTTTTGATTTGCCTGAATATTTCCTTTGGACTGAATTGCGGGACAATTAAAAGCGTACCTCCGCTTATCAATGGGGCATTCACAACGACCGTTAAACTGAAAACATGGAACATTGGCAATGTCGTAATAACACGGTCACTTTCCGAGATTTTTAAATATTCACCAATATCATGTGCATTGGAAAATATATTGGTATGTGTGAGCATGGCCCCCTTTGGTTTCCCCGTTGTTCCGGAAGTATAGAGTATGATTGCCGTATCCTCAGAATCCAGTTCTGGACCTTTAAAGCAGTCATCCCCCGATTCGATCATTTTTGTAAACGATTTCATTTTTGGGTAGATGTTAAATTCGCTAATATCCCCATTATCCTGCTGCGTTTCACAAATTACATATTTTTCTACGCTTGAGAGAATCGGGTTCATTTTCTCTAGTAAGGGTAAAAGCTTATCTAATGCCACAACAACCTTTACATCGCCATTATTCAGGATATAACCAATCTCGTCAGGTGTGTAAATTGGATTGACGGGAATTACGGTCGCCCCTGCTCGCATAGCCCCATACAACGAAATGATGAAATGTGGAGAGTTGCCTAATAACAGCGCAATGTTATCACCTTTTGAAACACCAAGCCTATGTAATTCGTCTGCGAACTTCGTAACGGCTTTATCCAATTCCCCATATGAAGTGGATTGATCCATAAAGTAATATGCTGGCTTATCCGCCTTTTTTAAAGCCATTTGATGAAGCTGTTCAGATAAATTCATCTTTCTCCCTCCCCTGCAAATAGCATGAATGAATAGTCATTCATTTTTATGGTGAACTAAATACATTTTTATTATATTAAAAGAAAGCTATTACAGCAACAATTTTATCCATATTCAAGCAATTACTGTCATTATTAGGCACAAAAGCCGTACTATTAAGTCGGGACGGCTTTTGTGGCTTAATATATTAGTGCCAATATTTCTTCTTTCGTTACATTGCCAAAATAATGACGAACATCGATCTCATCTAGTACCCTGCTGATTGCTTCCTTTTCATAACGTATTCCAGTAAGCTTTTGTTCAATATCCGCAACCTCTCCGACCCCGAAGAAATCACCATAGATTTTACAATTTTCAATGATTCCCCTGTTCACTTCAAGGCGGATATCAACAGACCCCACAGGGAATCTATGTGAGTTTTGCAAGTTGAATTTAGGCGATTTTCCGTAATTCCATTCCCAGCTTTGATACCTTTCTTCAGAGATTTTGTGAATTTTCTCCCAATCCGTCTCCGTTAAAACGTACTCTGTAACCTTTCCGCTATCTTTGAAAATATTTTGCAGAAGGAATGAACGGAACTCTTCAACAGACATCGGTTCTTTTAAGAAATCAGCGATATTACCGACACGGCTTCTTATTGATTTTATCCCTTTGGACTCGATTTTATCTTTTTTCACTTTTAAAGCGGATACAATGTGATCCATTTCTGATTGAAACAGCAATGTCCCATGACTGAACATTCTGCCCTTCGTTGAAAACATCGCGTTTCCCGAGATTTTCTTTCCTTCAGCCAGAATATCGTTACGACCGCTCAATTCTGCATGTATTCCAAGTTTCTCAAGCGTTTCCACGACAGGCTGGGTGAATTTTTTGAAATTGTGGAAACTATCCCCATCGTCCCTCGTAATGAAACTGAAATTGAGATTCCCCAGGTCATGATAAACCGCTCCCCCCCCGGAAAGGCGGCGAACAACTGTAATGCCATTTCCATCTACATAATCGGCATTGATTTCTTCAATCGTATTTTGATTTCTTCCTATGATGATTGAAGGACGATTAATGTAAAATAGAAGGTAGGTTTCATCTATATTTAAATGTTTAAGCGCATATTCTTCTATGGCCAGGTTAATTCTTGGATCTATAATTCCCTTATTATCAATAAAAAGCACAGTTGTTCCTCCTTGTAGATTTCATATCACTGTTGTTTCATTTATAGTTGGAATTCGAGATTGGTTTTTGCTACAGCTATTTCCCTTTTGAATACCTCGGATGCTTCTTCTTTCAGTTGTTCTAGATTCCCATAATGAGGGAGATGAGTTAACAGCAAAAGCTGGACGTCAGCCTTTTCCGCTAGCATGCCCGCTTCTCTTGCTGTCATATGCCCCGCCTTTGAACCATCCATATCACTGTAAAAGTTACTTTCACATAGTAAAACATTTGCGTCTTTAGCGAAATCTGCAAGCTCATCCATATATGAACTATCCCCTGTGTAAACTATCGAATGATTTTCAGCTTCAATCCTCATTGCAAAACAAGGGACTGGATGGTTTGTTTTCATGAACGTAAATTTACACGGTCCAATGGTTAAGGGTTGATCAGCAGTGTAGGCTATCCCCTCTGTCACGTCTTTATAAGTTAACTTACCAAACTCGACTTCGTCCAAATCATGACCATAAATAGGAATCGTCCTTTTTTCGCTGCTCAATATCTGCTGTATGAACGCAGCGTGCTGCAGGACACCAATATCCGCTACATGATCCGGATGATAGTGGGATAATACAACTGCACCAAGATCCTCCGGCTTCATATGGTTTTGCAGCTGTGATAGAACACCGCTGCCACAATCAAGCAGAATGCGAAAATCTTCATATTCAAGCAAATAGCCGGAACTTGCCTCATTTTTAGCTGGATAACCGCCCCAGCAGCCAATTACGGTGATTTTCATGCTTAGGCACTCCTTTTTTCTCTCAATGACTTCCCCATTAATATAAACTATTCTTGCCCTTATTTCACCTTTTTTACTTATGTTATAAAACATTCATTGACATCACAAATCTGTTATAATACAATAAAACCATAGAAAAGAGAATAATAAAATAAATTCAGGAGATGATGTTCATGATTCAAAGTAGCGTTGAGTTCTTTAAAAACCTGCCTCCGAAACAATGCATGGAATGCGGAAAAAAAATCGAAGAACAGCACGAATGTTATGGAAACCACTGTGATCATTGCCTTTCTGGAGAGTAGTATTCTTGTGTTCCACCATCCGCTTCCCAAATAGCAGGATGAATTTATATAAGATTCAGTTTCGCAGCTGAAAAACGTCCCCAATAAAAAGAAGAGATACCGCTCATCGGTATCTCTTCTTTTTATTGTTATTGGAATTCATTGCTTTTCAGCAAAAAAATAGAATTATCACTTTACGGATAATCCTTTGAACAGATATATTTTAAATAGTTCAGCAATTTCCTCTTTCTCTAATGGGGCATGGTTCCTTTCCCAATCAAAAATCAGGGCAAGGTACATCTTTAGCATCAGGAAAGCTGTTATCTCTGGATCGCAAGGCTGTATATAGCCCTTATCAATCGCTATTTTTAGTTTTTCCTTAATGTAGGATACAATGGCTTCTTCCATTTCATTAACCATTTCCTGAACGGCCGGCGTACCAATTTCCCGCTCTTCCTGAAGAAGTTTTAAAGATAATTGATGTTCCTGCCTGAACTCCAGAATTCGATAAACGGCCCGATGCAGATTTTCAAAAAAGGAGAGTTGATCATCCAAAGATTGTTCCGCCTCATATTTCATTTCCTCTATCATCCGCTGAACGATTTCTTTAAACAGTTCTTCTTTATTTTTATAAAAGGTATAAATGGTCCCTTTTCCCACATTGGCAATTTTAGCGACTTGATCCATCGTCGTTGCCTTATATCCAAAAAGTGAAAACGACTTGGTCGCGGCTTCCAAAATCAATTTTTTACGATCAACAGACATTTCCCACCTCAATCCTGACCAAACGGACAAAATAGTCATTATGTTCAACGATATCATACCAAAAATATTCAGTCTTTTCAATTAAATTTTTAATTTTTTAGAGAAACAATGGCCATCCTCATTAATGGACAGCCACTTTTTCAAAAGGATATTTATTTAAATCACTCATGTAAAGTAAAAAACGCATCGCTTTTCCAGGTGTATGGCATCTATCAACTTCATACGAAAATATGTAGAGCACATTGTAAGCATGGTTAAACCAATTTCCTCTATTGAATGATCACTTTTCCTGTAATTTGTTTAAAATGATTGTGGCCAAAGCATCGATGAATTCAGGTTTAACATTCGGCATATCCGGTCTATAGTAACCTGCACCAATCTCTTCCGTCACAACCTTACATTCATAATCGTTATCATAAAGGACTTCAAGGTGCTCGGCAACAAAGCCAACAGGAATATAAATGAAAGCTTTATAACCTTTTGTTTGATGAAGATCTCTGGTTAAATCCTGTACATCAGGTCCCAACCATGGTTCAGGTGTTTGTCCTGCGCTTTGCCAGCCTACTGCATAATTGGTAACACCTGCTCCTTCAGCAATCATGTCTGCCGTTTCTTTCAGTTGATTTGGATACGGATCTCCTGATTGCAGGATTTTTTCAGGGAGGCTATGTGCCGACACAATCAAAGCGAAGTTATCGCGTTCTTCCGAGGTCATTTTCCCGATTACTTCTATTACTTGGTCTACCCAATATTGAATGAATTTCGGCTCATCATACCAGCTTTCAACGGAAGTAATGGTCAGGTCCCCCAATTTAGCGGCTTCATCCTGGGCGCGTCCATTATAAGACTTCACGCTGAATGTTGAAAAATGCGGTGCCAATACTATACTGACCGCTTCTTTGATTCCATCTTCATGCATTTGTTTCACTGCGTCTTCAACAAAAGGTTCAATATGTTTCAGTCCAAGATATGCCTTGAATTCAACTTCTTCCTGAACGGAATTCAATTTCTTTTCAAGGGCTTCAGCTTGTCCTTCCGTTATTTTTGCAAGCGGGGATAATCCACCGATCGCTTCATATCTGCCTTTTAGGTCGGCAATCAATTCATCGCTTGGCCGTCTCCCATGACGAATATGTGTATAATATCTTTCAATATCCTCTTCCGTGTATGGAGTACCATAAGCCATGACTAAAAGGCCCATTTTTTTTCTTGACATGAAATTACACCTCATTTAAAGATTTCGTTCTTTTATTGTGCATCCAATTAAGTAGTTTTAGCAAATGGTTCGCTCACCTTACTTCATTTTTGATGAATATTCATGAATGAAAGCGGTCAGCCTCTTCAGTGTTTCCGGATTTACGGAAGGGAAAACCCCATGTCCCAGATTAAAGATGTATCCATCCCGTTCCATGCCCTGATCCAGGATTCTTCTCGTCCGTTCTTCTATAACATCCCATGATGATAATAGAAGGGCAGGATCAAGATTACCTTGTACCGTTTTCTGTATTCCCATTTGTCTTGCTTCTGTAATTGGCAATCTCCAATCGAGCCCGACTACATCAATCGGAAGATCATTCCACTCAAGTGCCAAGTGACTTGCGCCGACCCCGAACATGATTAGCGGTACATTTTCTTCACGCAATGAAGAAAAGATACGGGTCATGATCGGCTTGATGAACACACGGTAATCTTCAACGTTCAAAGCACCTACCCATGAATCAAAGATTTGGATGGCACTGACGCCGGCTTTAATTTGTGACTTGACATATACGATGATCATATCCGCCAGCTTATCCATTAATGCAAACCAGGCCTTTGGCTCGGAATACATGAAAGCTTTCGTTTTATTGTAGTTTTTGGATGGGCCACCTTCAATCATGTATGACGCAATGGTGAAAGGTGCACCGGAGAAACCGATCAAAGGAACGGACAATTGCTCCGTGGTCAATAATTTAATCGTGTCCAACACATATGGGATATCTTTCTCTGGATTCAATTCACCTAATTTTTCAACATCTGTCACCGATTGGATCGGATTGGATATGACTGGACCGATTCCGGACTTAATCTCAACATCCACACCAATGGCTGGGAGCGGTGTCATTATATCTTTATATAAAATCGCAGCGTCTACGTCATATTGCTCAACTGGCAATCTAGTCACATAAGCGCATAATTCCGGCTGATGAGTGATCTCAAAAAGGGAGTACTTCTCTTTCAATTTACGGTATTCCGGCTGTGAACGGCCTGCCTGACGCATATACCAAACAGGCACATGATCCGTTTTCTCTCCTCTTGCAGCTTTTAAAAATGTATCATTCGTAATTTCCTTAGACATTAATATCCACCTTTCAAGCAATCACGTTTCGATTTTTATTCATTACCTACATAGAATATCAGAAGGATGTTGAATTTCAAATCGATTCTCCTTAAACTATAGCTTTTTCTATAATAGAAGTATAGCCAACCTATTTATTTGTCAGAAAATCGACTTTTTTATAAGTATCTTACCCGGTATCAAAGACTATTGGTTAGATTGGAAATGGTAAAAGCACTATTCATTGGGTAAAATGGGTATACAGGTACTATATAGATATTGGAGGGGAAATTATGAATGTATTCATCACATCAGGCAGTTTCAATTTTTTGAAAAGCAAAAAAGATAAGCATCCGAATGAAAATATATTACTTATGCAAAATCCTGACACTACAGTACTTTTACATGAAACAGCAGGAAAAACGCTCTTCAGCTCTCCTCGTAAGTATGAAGTAGTTGATGGAAAAGGAAACCTTCAGGATCATGGGTATGTAGTCATGAACAATATACCCGTCAGTGAAGAAGGAAGGCCGGTATTCGAACATCGTTTTAAAAACAGGGCAGGATTCATTGAGAATGAGCCAGGTTTCGTCGCACTTCGTGTACTGCGGCCAATCAACTCTGACACTTATGTAATCTTGACGATTTGGGAGAAACAAACCGATTTCCTGAACTGGAAGAAATCCAGTTCCTTTCAGAAAGCGCATAACAGCGACTCCAAAGCTCCCATTACGAATTCCAGCCAGAAGATGTTTTCAGGTGAAGCCTATGTAACGCAGTATACTTTGGTGAAGGATTCAGAAGAATAATCCATTCTTGCTCAATAAAAGGCCCATTCCTCAAGGATGGGCCTTTTTGAATTCATAGTAATACAGAGCGTTATTTGGGACGGCCCAAAAATGATATAAACCTATAACAATCCGACAAATTCCTTCTTTATTTCCGGGGAAATGCAACGGGTATTTACAATTATTTTATCTGAATCTTTTTTCAAAGTACTTTAGGTCCGAGGAATTTATACAATTTAAACAAGGTTAAAATATATGCCGCTCCTAATGCAAAACCTGCCAAGATATCAGTTGGAAAATGGACTTTCATAGCGATCCTGCTGACCCCGATTAGCAGAACCAGACAAACGAAACCGATTCCCACTGCCCATTTCAAAGAGTTTCCTTTAATTTCTTTCATGATTAAATAAGCAACCATACTGAAGAAAATAAGGCCCACCATTGCGTGGCCACTTGGAAAACTGAAGCCAGCAGCCTCCATCAAATGATTTTCAGGGCGCACTCTTTTAATATGATTTTTTATCCACCCATTTAATACATCCCCCCCGGCCATACCGATAGAGAAGATGGCCATGGTCCAATAATCCTTCTTTATTATCCACAAATATAGAACACATAATAAGCTTCCAAAACCAATGAACTTGGATTTTCCAAGATAGGTAATGGACTTGAAGAAAGTGAACGAAAAGGTATTCTCACCTACGGAAAAAAGTTTCGCAATATATGAATCGAACGCTAAAGGCCTCCCACTCTGGACTTCTTGCATCAAAAAAAAGAATAGCAACAAGCAAATGAAACCAATAGCAACCCAGGAATATTTAATCATAATATAGATCTCCTCAAGGTATTTATTCACTTTGGATTATTCAGAATATGATATACTATTTACAATTAACCCAATCATTAGGAGGCGCAAAATGATACAGCGATTACACGATCTTCTAGAAGGTTCATATGAAGAAATGGTTTCCATCAGACGTTATCTTCATCAACATCCCGAGCTTTCTTTTCAAGAAACCCAAACGGCGGCATTCATCGCTGGGTATTATGAAAAACTAGGAATCGAACATCGGACGAATGTAGGCGGTAATGGTGTTATTGCCAAGATCACAGGCAATAAGCCTGGTAAAACCGTAGCTTTGCGCGCTGATTTCGACGCTTTACCCATTCAGGATGAAAAAGAAGTTCCCTATAAATCTTCCGTACCCGGGGTTATGCATGCGTGTGGACACGATGGCCATACAGCGACACTCCTTGTCCTTGCAAAAAATCTGAATGATCTGAAGGATGAGCTCGAAGGTGAATATATATTTATCCATCAGCATGCGGAAGAATATGCTCCAGGAGGTGCCAAACCGATGATTGAGGCTGGCTGCCTTGATGGGGTGGATGTAATTTTCGGTACCCATTTATGGGCTACGGTCCCTACCGGAACAGTCCAATACGCTTATGGACCCCTGATGGCAGCTGCTGACCGTTTTGAAATCACCATTCAAGGGCAGGGCGGACATGGAGCCCAGCCGCATAAGACCCGTGATGCAATTGTTGTCGGCTCCCAGCTAGTCATGGCCCTACAGCAAATCGTAAGCCGCCGCCTTAACCCAATAGATTCTGCAGTCATTACCGTCGGTTCCTTTGTAGCGGATAATGCCTTTAACGTCATTGCAGATAAGGCTAGAATAATCGGGACCGTCCGCACTTTCAAGGATGATGTCCGTTCATTCATAAGCGAAGAAATGGAGCGGGTTGTTAAAGGTACCTGCATAGCTGCGGACTGCACTTATGAATATCAATACTTTCAGGGTTATCCAGCTGTTATTCCACATGTTGAAGAAACCAAATTCCTCATCGAAAGCACTGAATACGTCAAGGAAGTTTTGAATACAGAGGAAATTGACCCGGATATGACAGGTGAAGATTTTTCTTATTATTTACAAAATGTGAAAGGTACATTCTTCTTTACAGGGGCCAAGCCAAAAAATGAACATACATATCCGCATCATCATCCTTTGTTTGACATCGATGAAAAAGCGATGCTCATTGCAGCCAAAATATTAGGCACTGCAGCTATAACCTATCACAATAAGAAACAATCATCGCAAAAAGTGAATGAATCTTTATTACGGTAATGATAAAGGGACGGGTTTTCCCCGTCCCTTACTCTTTTAGAAGTCTGATTCGGTAACAATTGACAGCCGTCTCCCCAAGTTGTTCCAACAAATGATGGTTGGCATATGCACCGACAGCTGCCCCAAGCCCTGGAACTAGCTGGAACATTTTGATGATATCGATGTGATCGCGATATTCCTGCTGAAATTCTTGCCAGTCTATTTCCGGCCATGTCCCTGAATCCCATTCTTCTATGACCCGTAATGTTTCCAGTTTTTTTTCCTCGCTTGAAAATGCCATCTGAAAGATATGGAGTATGAACAGGCGTTCCTCATATTTATTTGGATCAAAACCATATATACGGGATATTTCGAATAATAGCTTCATCTTGATGCTAAGCAGTAATGGGAAATCAGCCAATCCAATTAAAAGCCCTGCCGCTCCGGTTCCCACACCTTCTATAACGGCCGTTTTCCGATGGGCCGTTACAGTTTCCGCAACCCATTCTTCTTTTTGCTGCAAGGATAAAAGCACTACATTTTTTTCTTTAGACATATATTTCGAACCTGATAATACGGCCTCTATCATCCCTTTAATACTATCAGTAATCATTTTGTGCACTCGGTCAGGAATATAACTATTCATTTTGATTTGCGCCTTTTTGGACATCCGCTCAAGCCTGCCGGATTTCTTGGCTACTTTCTTTTTCCATGATACCAGTTCCGATAATGCCTTTTGTCCATATTCATCCATCATTTAACACCTCCGTTAAATATGTATATACCCCCTATAAGGCTTTTAGTTTCAATTTTCATTTCTTAAAAGAAAAAGCTGATTTTATGAAAAATCAGCTTCTGATTAAAAGTTTTTAATTTTCTTTGCTGCATAAATTTTAAAACCGAGCAAGAAAACAAGCCCCATTGCCAAGGCGGCTAAAGCGGACATCCATTCCCCTTTCACTAGCAGGACCAAACCGAAGACAAGGTCCTCAAACAATAAGAAATAGGAAATTAGCTTTATGACTGCAGATTCTCTCATTTTTGCTGGCAATGGATACAATGAGACCCATACCTTCCATTCATGAGCCTTCCAAACAGGCAGCAGTTGCAGGGCTGTCATGAATAGGAACATGAAGGTTACAATCAAATGTGCCCATATGTTAGTGAATACACTTAAAATCACTGACCCAATGATAGTCAAGCGAAAACAAAGTCCCACATAATCATTCGATCTCAACAGGGTACGGGCGTAAAGATAGGTATACGTTGATTTTCCACCATAAGGTATGAATGATAATAGCCAGTCCATCCATTTCCTTCTTGCTACCTTCCCTTTCAAATGGGGAACATCAGTAAACATGTTCGCTATTCTATAAAAAGAATTCATCCTCTTATTTTCCAGTTCCACCAGCCGTTCCCACTTAAGAACAAACCCTTTAGTTGCGCTTCGGTAATACATGTAAAGTCCTAACAATAATAAAAATGTTATAAGTGCAAACAGTATATTTGCCCTTGAACAGATGAAATAAAGAATCACTCCATTAAGTAAAAAGCGGATGAGAGAGTCCCAATGGCTCACTGATGTATCCTGATATTTCAACACCTGCCAGCGCATGGTCAAATTCAAGAACTTCAAAATAAGCAAAACGACCAGGATCATTCCAAGGTCCGTACCTCCTGCACCCGTAACCTTCGAATACATCGGTATAGATGCAACGAGGACAACCAGAAGAATAAATCCCTGCATGACCCAACTTAATATCAGTGAATTCTTGAAATAGCTTCTCAACTTCGTTTCAAGCGGAAGCAGGAATACCGTATCAGGTTCTTTCAAAAAAGTATTTATCGGGCTTCTGGTCACAATGATCGATAAAACAAAGGCCATGATCAATTCAGCAGGGAAATCATTGTCTAACGTCTTCACCCAATCACTGTAATAATAGGCCAAACCACCAAGAACCAATACCATGACAAAAACAAGATGGCCATTAAAAATATAGCGCAGATATCTTTGCGTTTCATTTATATAGCCTAAATATCTTTCCTTCCAGAGATTTTGACTATTCATGACCGATTTCTTCTTTCGTCAATTGAATATATAAATCGTCAAGAGTTGCCCCCGGCATGGAAAATTGTTCCCTAAGCTGCTCAAGGTCGCCTTTTGCCCGGATCTCTCCATTATGCAGTATGATGAAAGAATCACAATACCTCTCGGCTGTCGCCAGTATGTGTGTAGACATTAAAATTCCCGCTCCGCTTTCTTTCATTTTCCTCATCAAATCGAGCAGGGATTGAATGCCTAATGGATCAAGACCTACGAAGGGTTCGTCGACGATATATAAAGACGGCTGTACTAAAAAGGCGCACATTATCATGACCTTTTGCTTCATTCCTTTTGAGAAATGGGCCGGAAACCATTTAAGCCTTTTTTCCATATGGAATTCCTTTAATAGAACGTCCATCCTTTCTTTATACGTGGCTTCCGCCAAACCATGTGCCATGGCCGTAAGCTTTAAATGCTCCTCAAGTGTAAGCTCATCATACAAGATTGGCGTTTCTGGAACATAAGTGAATTGTTTACGATATGTATCCGGGTCCTGGGCAAGAGTTTTACCATGAATCGAGACGCTTCCGCCTTTCGGCTCCATGAGTCCGATGATATGTTTAATCGTCGTACTTTTCCCAGCCCCATTGAGCCCAATTAACCCCACTAGCTCATTTGGTTGAATGTCAAAACTTATTCCCTTTAAAACGGGCGTTTTCGTATATCCGCCCACTAATTGCTTTATTTCCAATAAGGACATATAAACGATCCTTTCTATATAGAGGTTCTTATTTCCATTTTATCAAATTCTCCTGCTTTTATATAGTCGAGTGTCCCCTGAACTAAATTTCCATAAATAACTAATTATATTTTCCCTGCTTAGTGGTCATCATAAATAAGGAAGAAGGGGTTAGTCATTACGTGTGATTCACATCATATAGTAAATGAGGTGTCAGTTAAAGACGTATTACACTGAAATACCCAAATGTTTTATTACAAATGATTCACATCATATTGTAAATGAGGTGTCAGTTAAAGACGTATAACTGAATTAAACCAGAAGCTTCATTAAAAAAATCGTTTCGAGCAAGGAGATGGTTCTCTTGCACGTAAAAGCAGAAAAATCATTCAATAATTATCAATTATGCTTTGAAAGTTGATGAAACTTTAAAGATATAGGAGATGGTTGCTTTGAATGGAAAATCTCTAATCAGATAATAACCATACTTTACTAAAACGTAGATGAGGTGTTTGTCGCAGAGAATTTATGCTAATGCGAATTTTGAAGCAAAACCCCCTTTTTCAACAGGCAGGGTGCAACTTATGTTGCATCCTGTTTTTATGATTTTTCCTTTTCTCAAGGATTCAAGCTATGGTACGATTAACCAAATACATTAACATCTAAAGGGGCGTTTTTAATGAGTGATTGCATTTTTTGTAAAATAATCAATGGGGAAATCCCAAGTTCCAAAGTTTTCGAAAATGAACATGTATTGGCCTTTCTCGATATCAGTCAAGTAACAAAAGGACATACGCTGGTAATACCTAAAGTACATAAGGAAAATCTTTATGAGTTGACACCCGAGATTGCCAAGAACCTTTTTGAAGTGGTGCCGGAAATTGCCCGCGCCATGAAACAGGAATTCCAACCTGTAGGCCTGAACCTTTTAAATAATAATGGCGAAGCCGCAGGACAGTCCGTTTTCCATTTTCATATGCATTTAATTCCTCGGCATGGTGAAGGGGACGGCTTTGGGGCTGTTTGGAAAACGAATACCAGCGACTATACACCAGATGACCTGAAACAAATCGCAGACTCCATTGCACAGCATTTAAAATGAGACCGTGATGGCCTATGAAGGTTTCTTTTTCCTCTCGTTATATCTTTTTAAAAGAATCGGCAATTGAACGTTAGCTCACGTTGGTTGCATGAAAAAACAATGATTCCGATTTGGTCCTCACTCAAAGTGAAGGACCTTTTTGCATTGGCCCATCATTAATACGAATTGTCACCTAAAATTCTAAATTTTCCTCCTATTGAATTTAGTTTTCTGGTAGGATATATAAATAGTCTCAAATACTTTATCGCATAGTCGCATAGGAGGAAAAAAATTGAAACGTGCACGCAATTTTAACGCTGGGCCAGCCGCCCTTCCATTAGAAGTTTTACAAAGAGCCCAAAACGAATGGTTGAATATTGAGGATTCCGGTATGTCGGTCATGGAATTAAGCCATAGAAGTTCGGAATTCGAAAAGATTCATAACCATGCCATTCAATCATTAAAAGACCTCTTGGAAATTCCTGAAAATTATGAAGTTCTCCTGCTTCAAGGAGGAGCAAGCCTACAATTTTCCATGATTCCCATGAACATTTTGAATGATGGGAAAAGGGCAGATTATGTCCTAACTGGATCTTGGTCGGAAAAGGCTTTAAAAGAGGCCAAAAAGGTTGGTGAAACGGCTGTTGTCGCTTCATCCAAAGATGAAAAATATACGTTCATCCCTAAAGTCGAAGACATCCAATTGAATGATGATGCTGCATATCTTCATATCACAAGCAATAATACGATTTACGGAACGCAATGGAAGGACTTCCCGGAAACAGGTAGCATTCCTTTAGTAGCTGATATGTCAAGTGATATTCTCAGTAAAAAGATTGATGTTAGTAAATTCGGCATCATCTATGCAGGTGCACAAAAGAATCTGGGTCCATCGGGAATCACGGTCGTTATCATCCGTAAAGATTTAATTACGGATAATGACAAAATCCCATCCATGATGAACTATTCTATCTATTCTAAAAATAACTCTTTATACAACACTCCTCCGACATTGGCCATTTACTTATTGTCCCTTGTGTTGGATTGGGCAAAAGATCAGGGCGGCGTGGAAAAGATTGCTGAAGCCAATGAAGAAAAGGCAAAAGTCATTTATGATGCCATCGACGGCAGCGATGGTTTTTATAAAGGCCATGCCCTGCCGGACAGCCGTTCATTAATGAATGTGACGTTCACGCTTCCGTCCGAAGAAGCTGAAGTACAATTCCTTAAAGAGGCAAAGCAAGCCGGATTCGTAGGACTGAACGGTCACCGTTCCATCGGTGGCTGCAGAGCATCCATCTATAATGCTGTCCCTCTATCCCATTGCCAGGACCTTGCGGATTTCATGAAGAAATTCCAGGAATCGTATAAAGCGAAGGAAGCTCAAATCCTTTAATTCAAACAAATATCACTTCTAAAAAAATAGGTCTTATGATATACTATTTTAAACTTCTTGCAACAGGCAATAGTGCATTGTTGAAGAAAAGATGTTAGTTGAGATGAGAATAGGAGAGATGAGTAAATGAAAACGAAAACCCTTGTGTCACTGTCCCTATTAATCGGAATTGGGGCTGCCCTGCATTTTATCGTACCTGGATTCTTCCTTGGAATGAAACCGGATATGATGCTGTTGATGATGTTTTTGGCGATTACCCTGTTTCCTGCGAAGAAGAATGTTTTCATTGTCGCCCTGGCTGCTGGAGCCATCTCTGCCATGACAACTACATTTCCTGGTGGACAGATTCCAAATATCATAGACAAATTGGCAACAGCCTTTCTGTTTTACCTTTTATTCATCAGTCTTAAGAAGTTTTCAACGTCCGTTGTCACCGTTAGTATCTTGACTGCCGTAGGAACAATGATTTCCGGCGCTGTCTTCCTTGGTTCGGCTTATTATATCGTTTCCCTTCCAGGGCCTTTCGTTGCACTTTTCGGCGCTGTTGTACTTCCTGCCGTACTGTTAAATACAGTTGCGATGGTCATCATTTATCCAATTGTGAACGGCATCGTAAGAAAATCAAATATACCCATTAATGCTTAAGCAGCAGGAACATCATACCTAAAAAAGCACCGGAATATCCGGTGCTTTTTTTCCAATCTTATGAATCTGGAAGTCTAGTCAGAATCATCCTTCGTCAGTCATTGAATCAATATCCACATAAACCAAATGAAAAGCAGTAAAACCCCGGGGAGGCCCATAGCGAAGGCTCTGGCCTGGAGCACCCTCTTAGGCGGATAGATGCCAGGATTTTTAGCTTGCCTTAGAAAATACCCCATTCCGCACACGCATACCAGACCTAATAAAAAAATGATTTTCATTCTTTACCCACCAGTGCCATCCATGTTCCGACAGCTCGTTTTTATTATCTATATGCTGCTCTTCCCTTTATATGAAGCATTATTAATAAAGCTTCAAGTTATTTTTAAATATTATATATTTACTCTCTAAGTTTAAAAAAATATTTTTGTGATATAAAGATAAAATGGTCGATTCTCTTCCATAAGGATGAAAATTATGGTATTTTGATATCAATAGTATTTCTCTCCCTATTTATCATAATTTCCAATTGATGCTTTTTTCAGCAGGGATTCAGACCATGGAAAGCGAAAACATATTATAAAATGAGGTGATCCTAATGAAAGCAAAATCATTACTAATTGGCTTTTTGACCGGAACAGTAGTAGCTGGTGCGGCAACCTTACTTTCAACACCAAGTTCAGGTAAAGACCTACGGAACCGCATCAAAACGAATACCGAAGAAATTAAGAATACTATTGATGAGTTAAAGGTAAAAATGCTAAATATTAAAGATGACACGATGGAAGCTTCACAAATCAGCAAAGAAACGGTAAAAACGTTCATTTCGGATGTTCAGGTCGTCATCGAAAGCTGGAAGCGGGAAATCGAACCCAATAAAAATGAATTATTGAAGAACGTTCAAGAAATTGAAAATTCATTGAAAGAATTGGAAGCGGCCACCCCTTCTTCTAAAAATTAATAGCTGACATCGTCACACAAACTTGATTCTCCATTTTTCCCAATAAATTACATGATTTATTGGAGAAGAATGGAGAATTCATTAAAAAACTAAAATTTTCTAAAAATTTTGCAAATATTTTTCTTTATTAATTTTTATTTTATTGTCATAATAAATATATAGAATCTTATAAGTAGGTGAGCCCATAATATGCAGAATAAAAATTATTCTATGAAAGAAGCAATGATTTTTAGTCAACGAATTGCACAATTAAGCAAAGCATTATGGAAATCGATTGAAAAAGATTGGCAGCAATGGATCAAGCCCTATGATTTAAATATCAATGAGCATCATATTCTTTGGATTGCCTACCATCTTAATGGCTCTTCCATTTCTGATGTTGCAAAATTTGGGGTCATGCATGTTTCTACGGCATTTAACTTTTCAAAAAAATTAGAGGAACGCGGATACTTAACATTTTCCAAAAAAGAAAATGACAAAAGGAATACGTATATAGAGATCACAGAGGAAGGTGAAAAAATTCTTCTTGATTTAATGGAGACATACGACCCAAGCAAGAACTCTGCTTTCTCAGGTGCACTTCCACTGCGTGAGCTTTATGGCAAGTTTCCGGATATGATAGAAATGATGGCCATCATCCGTAATATCTACGGTGAAGATTTCATGCAAATCTTTGAACGATCCTTTGATAACATTGATCAGGAGTTTACTGACGTGGAGGGTAAAATCACAAAAAAAAAGATAGAGAAAGAAACTGAGCCAGTTTAATCTCAGACTCTATCCATTTCCTTCATGAATGATACATATAAACCTTGTGAGAGGCATGCATCAATGCATTCCTTTATGGTTATTTTTGGATTGATTTTTCTTTCAAATTGATTAAAAAGCGGTCGAAAGTTCATATACCCTTCCGCTTTTTCTATTTCATAGCGTTTGCTCAAGATATCACATGTTTCCAATAATTCTTCCGCTTCCTTCTTCGTGAAATTTTTTTCCACAAATAGATAGTCCAACTTGGCCTCCGGATTGCGTATCAGGTTTAATAAAAGCCGTTGATGAAAACGGAGTATTTCTATTTCTTCATTTATATTTTTCATACATCAATTATCCCCAATCGATCATTCAATTTATCATAAAAGGCATATAACCAATTTTTGATTTTTCACGCTAAGTAATCCGTCAGATCCCTGGTTCAGAACCTGGCCTTAAACGCGCCTAGCTCGCCTACACTCCATCGTGATTTTATCTTAAAGTTAATCCAAGAATTTCATTGCTTTTTCCACCCATTCATCGTAATGTATGTAAGTATATTAAAACAGCTTTGGAGGGCTGATTTCGAAATGAATTCGTGGAAAACAATTGACGTGGCAAAACAATATGGCAGTTGCCGTCTGATCTTTTTTTCAGTTTTTACTATATTGTTGTCTTTTGTTCTGATCTATACATTATTAAGTGTCCTTTTAACGCATGTTATTTTGTATGGCGATCAAACAATGGTATTTTTTAGCCTATTGCTCTTATTATATCCTGTTCACAAACTATTACACTATTTACCTTTACGATTATTATGTAAAAAAGTAAAAACTTCTTGGTCCTTGAAGTGGAACCTTGTGCTTACATGCAGAGTCAATGTACATGTTCCGATTCGAAAGCACCTTTATCTTTTGACCCTTGTGTTGCCTTTCGTCATTATGTCTGGCATATTGATTGGTTGTGCCCTTAGTTTTCCACATTACATTCATTATTTCACTATTTTATTATCCCTGCACACCGGATTATGCGTATCGGATTTTATTTATATAAAAAACCTGATTGGTTCCCCAAGGCATTCTTTTATCGAGGAACATCTCGAAGGATACGATATACTTATTCAAAAGTGATTTCTTATTCATTCATAATGATGTCCAATAAGATTTTTAGGTATCTTTTTTCATTATAATTTGGTATCGTATTTATACATGATGTTTTGCAAGGAGGGATTTTAGGTTTTGATCTCATTCTGGTTTATTATTGTTGCTATTTTGATCCTTTATAATATTAATAGAATGACTAACTCTTTATGCATTCAAAAGGAAATTGCTGAAGACCGGCAGCCTAAAGTATTCAGGACCATTAATGTATTAATTACTATTATGTTATTATCCTCCTATATTGAAATTTTGTATACGTAGAGATGAGCAACAAATGATGGCCATCATTTGTTACATACATTGGTGATACCCGGGGCATTATCCACATAAAGAAAAAGGGCGAAGCAGCAGCTTCGCCTTTTGTTTATGAGCTTAGCACCAAGAAGCTCCAATGATGATTAACAGGATGAAAAGAACGACAATTAGAGCAAAGCCTCCACCTATTCCTCCAGACATTGATCTTCCTCCTTTCCATTCTTAAGTAATTGTAATTTCATGCACACCCTTAAATCCGCCAAAAGGAATCCATTCCTTTCTAGGCTTGATATTCACTTCGTCTTTTTGTTGAGCGGCTACCCTAT
The DNA here is from genome assembly GCF_900156045.1 of Peribacillus simplex. Lineage (GTDB taxonomy): Bacteria > Bacillota > Bacilli > Bacillales > DSM-1321 > Peribacillus > Peribacillus simplex_D. Next base: position 573,191 of record NZ_FTMX01000002.1, read on the forward strand.
CCTATTCAACTCCATGACAAAAGGAGTGGGCTCTTTCCATTATTAATTTTGCAGCCGATTAGAAACAGGCTGATCCTACAATTATTAATAATATGAATAACACCACTAACAAGGCGAAACCTCCGTTAAATCCATTACTCATTTTCCTACCCCCTTTTGTTGTCCTCGATTTATCATATGTAATGGTTTATTATCTGGGTAGGCGTACACCCATTTTTCAAAAAAATCTTATTCATGCACCAATATATTATTTTTTGTAAAGCAACCAGAATATGTTATAGTTAATTTTGTGGAAATACGAAAAATAGCAAACCAGAAACTTAAAACTAGGAGTTGTTTTTATGAAGAAGTGGGCATTATCGATTGCTGTTACTGCAGGGCTGATCGGACTTACAGCATGCAACAGTGATAAGGAAGCAGTCGTGGAAACTAAAGCGGGGGATATAACTAAAGAAGAATTTTACAATGTAATGAAAGACCGTTATGGTGAAACCGTTCTTCAGGAACTTGTTTATGAAAAAGTTCTTTCTGAAAAATACACAGTAACCGATAAAGAAGTTAAAGCTAAAACGGACGAACTTAAAGAGCAAATGGGCGAAAATTTCGAAACGGCCCTGGCCTCTTCCGGATATAAGAGCGAAGATGATCTTAAACGTGCACTTAAAATCGGCATGCTTCAAGAAAAAGCAGCCGTTGCCGATATAAAGGTTAAAGAAGCTGATGTGAAAAAAGCTTATGAAAACTATAAACCACAAATCAAAGCGAGACATATTCTAGTGAAAGACCAAAAAACAGCCAACGAAGTTAAAGCTAAATTGGACAAAGGCGAAGATTTCGCTAAACTTGCAAAAGAATATTCAACAGACACAGGCACAGCTGAAAAAGGCGGCGAGCTAGGCTGGTTCGGACAAGGTGAAATGGTTCCTGCATTTGAAGAACAAGCTTACAAAATGAAGAAAGATGAAATCAGCAAGCCGATTAAATCTGATTATGGCTACCACATCATCCAACTTCTTGATACAAAAGAAAAGGAATCATACAAAGATATGAAAAAAGATCTTGAATATGATTTGAAAGTCGCTCAAATTGACCAAACTAAAGTTCAGGATATTTTGAATTCAGAAGTCAAAAAAGCTGACGTGAAGATTAAAGATAAAGATCTAAAAGATGCCATCACTTCTGGTGACACAACCAATGCTGAAAAATAATTGAATAGAAAAAAAGCGACAGGATTCGCCTGTCGCTTTTTTTTCATCATTCGAGTCATGCCCCCTGATTTATATCCTTTTTACGCCGCTCGCGCTCTTCTTCCATGCGTTCAATGTACTTCTGACCTTCCTTCTCAATCCAAGCATCATCTATGAGGCGTTCCTGCCTAGCTGTCCAAATTGACATGACTGCACTGACAATTATCCCAATAAACACGAACCAGATCCAAATTGGCATGTCCATTCCCTCCCCAAAAAATCTACTGTTCATTTACTAGAGAATATGCGCGAACAAAAAAAATATGCTTCTTTCTCCATCGAGAAAGAAACATATTTCATTAAAATGTTGGTTTATAGAATGAACGATTATCGAGCGCGAAGACTCTTTCCGTAAATTCACCCGGTTTCACTTTTTCCAATGCCCGGTCCATCATATTTATCTTGGCATCCATATTATCAATATAATGCAGCACTTCCGCTTCCCTAACCATTGGCGGTTTTGGACTGCCCCACTCAGCTTTACCATGGTGGCTTAATATCAAGTGCTTGAGAATCATGATTTCTTCCGCTTCAATGCCCAATTCCTCTGCAGCTTTGCCGACTTCATTTACCATGATGGTGATATGCCCCAACAAGTTCCCTTCAACTGTATAAACAGTTGAAACAGGTCCAGATAGCTCATGTACCTTTCCAAGGTCATGGAGAATGACTCCTGCATACAAAAGATCCTTATTGAGGGAAGGATATAGTGTTGAAATGGCCTTAGCCAGCCCTAGCATCGAAACAACGTGATAAGCCAGACCCGACATATACTCATGATGGTTCTTGGTGGCAGCAGGAAACGTCAGGAATTCATTCTGGTATTTTTTTATGAGATGCCTAGTCACCCTTTGGATATTCGGATTCCTCATTTCAAAAATGAATTGAGTGATGGTATCCAACATTTCTTCCTGACTTATAGGGGCCGTTTGGATTAAATCGGCTTTCGTTACCCCATCAGTGTCTGAAGTAATTCTGATATTACGGATTTTCAATTGGCTGCGTCCTCGATAATTTTGGACTTCCCCTTGAACTTTCACAGTAGCTTCCGCACTGTATGTTTTCTCATCAGCCTCGGAAACATCCCATAGCTTTGCCTCGATCTCCCCGGTTTTATCACACAAAATCAATGTTAAAAATGGCTTTCCATTACTTGCCACCGCTTTTGTACTCGTTTTAATGTACATATATATATCTACTACTTCACCAATTCCGTAGTGTATGATCCCATTTCCCATGCGACTGCCTCCGTTCAATTAAATATCAACATTATAACATACCAATCTCGTTAGTGCGTTTAGTTTTCGTTAATAAGTGATGGACAATTGACCAGAAAAAGCCTAAGCTGACCGTCTCTTATCACTCCACAAGAAAACCAGGCTTGACCCCAAGCCTGGCTCTCCAATCAAATCTATTTCAACAGTTTTTGTTCGGACAATACGCACATTTTTCCTGACCCTCAATTCGGTAATATAAACAGCATGTCACCCGTTTATAAGGATTCATGGAAGCCGGAACACTTTTTTCCCCAATGAATCGTTTAAATGGCGAATGCTTTTCAATATTAAGCCATACTTCATCTTCAAGCAGCATTTCAATGTCCTTTTCAACTCGCGTCTTTATATCTGCCTGCTTCAATAACTCACTATACATCCATACCGTATAACTCCAAATATTTTCCCAGAGCACTAGTTTCGATATTTTAGCAGTTCCGGAAAAGAAGCGAATGGAATCAGCACCAAAGCTGCTTAAAATGGAATGGAGGGCAGATGTGCTTTCCTTTTCCGTGACATTGCTCCACCTGTTAGTTTTCAACAAAAAATTCGGGAGCCAATGTTCATCTTCTGGATCATCCAAAACGCCAATTTCCTGAAGTGTGCCTTCCCAGATAAGCCGATGTTTGCTGAACATGTAAAATTGTGCCGTGACAAAAAAAGCATAGCGTCTGAACCACATTGAAATTGCTATCCTAGACGTTTCAGCACCAGTCCGGGCTTGTGCATACTGAATAAGCTCATCAGCATGATTGAAGGTCTTGGAAACTTTGGCTTCATCTCGAAAGGAAATGCGATAACCCTGCAGCTCTTTTTCAATAGCAGGTGTTAGGTTATGCATTGGCCAGCGCTTTTAACTGACCTTGGGCATAGCGGCCTTTACCAAACGGGACACACATGGGACTGCCGAAAATTGGATCAAAAGAAATTTGACATTCCATGCTGAATACATGCCGTACCAATTCAGGAGTGATGATATCCTCTGGCCGGCCTTGAGCATGTATCGCCCCATCTTTAAGTGCCACCAGATTATCCGCATAACGGCAAGCTAAATTCAAATCATGAAGCACCATTACGATCGTTCGGTTCTCAAACTCATTCAAGTCGAACAATAAGTCCAAAATCTCGATTTGGTGGGTCATATCAAGATATGTAGTCGGTTCATCCAACAAAATGACGTCCGTATCCTGAGCCAGCGTCATTGCTATCCATGCCCTTTGCTTCTGGCCTCCCGATAATTCATCGACTGCCTGATCCTTTAAACCGGTCAGGTTCGTTGCTTCAATCGCCTTTTGAACTTTTTCTTCATCCACGGAACTCCACTGTTTCAACCAACTTTGATAAGGATATCTTCCTTGTTTAACAAGTTGATACACTGTAAGTCCTTCAGGAGCAACCGGGGATTGTGGAAGAATCGCCATCTTTCTTGCTACATCCTTCGATGACATGGTCGAAATCGCTTTGCCTTCGAGTAAAACTGAGCCGGATTGAGGTTTTAACAATCGGGCAACCGACCTTAGCAGTGTTGATTTTCCACATCCATTAGCACCGATGAATACGGTGATCTCCCCTTTGGGTATTTCTATATTCATATCATTTATAATTAATTTTTCACCATAACCGAGCGATAAAGACTGTGTGTTAATAGCTGGTCGCATTAAAATACTCCCCTTTTAGTCTAATAATACTAGTTTAATGAAAATGATTCTCACTGTCAATCTTTTAAAAAAAATATAAACCAAAAAATCCATGTCCCATTCCGCTTAAACGATTCATTAAAGTGAATACCCCTTTAAAGATATGAAGCTTCCTTTGGAAACATTAATGAAAAAAATCGGTACATTATATTAACATGCCATACCATTTACCACTTCCTGTAGCTTCCGAACGATTCATTAGTCCATTCTCCCCCTCGAGGCAAACCGTATCGGAATTTCCAAGCTCCATTTAGCGGAAAATAAAAAGGCCCTCCATATGGAGAGCCTTTTAACCGACCAGCAGGCGATTTGTACAATGTTCCAGGGATTCATCCCTAATGAAGGTAAATAAATCCTGAAAGGTGAAAGGAATTAATCCTTCTGCAATATTCCATGCATTGACCTCTATTTGATAAAGGATTTCTGATTTTCCTGTAGTGTATAGCTCCTCACTAAGCACAGCAAGTTCGGGATCCAATGCGTGGCCCAACTCATGTGTGAGGATCACCCATGAATATTCCTCAAGCCTTGCAAGCGAGCCTAGGGAGCGTTCACACTGAATTTCGATATCTCTCTCATATAAAGTGATGCTATGTCCTTTGGCAGAATATTTTCCCCCAACACATCGTTCACCAGGAAACTCCTTTTCGATTATTAGCTCCAAAGAAGAATCATGGTGACTTACAAACTCATTCATTTTCAATGACTTCACTCTCTTTATTTATAGTTTATAACCCATTATATTTCGGGATGATCAAATCATTCATATCTTGGCGCAATACGGGGCTGGATAGACGAATCACTTGGTTTTCTCTAAAGTACTCCATTATATATCGGTGACAAGTAAAAAATAAAATTTGCCGTTTTTCCGAAACTTTTTCCAATAACTTGAGCATCCGTTTTGTCCTTTCCGCATCAAAATTGACGAAACTATCATCAATGATGAGAGGGAATGAATCATTTTCAAAAGTATGATCAGCAAGTGCGAGCCTTAGGGAAACATAAATTTGCTCTGCTGTCCCGCGGCTGACCTCTTCAACCCTGAAACTCAAACCATCACTGCGCTGGACCCATATGCCTTCTCCCGACTGATCAAGGATGATTTTATGATAGCTTCCATTCGTTAAAAAGGAAAAATGCCGCTCTGCATCAGCGATGACCTTCGGTAGGCGTTCCCTTTTATATCGGTCCAAGGTTTTATTCAATAAGCTTTTGGCTATTGCCAATTTCGCCCATTCCTTCGCCTCTTCGTTAAATGCAGCTTTTTCCTCATAAAAACGATGAAGTAAGTCATCATAAATCCCTGAAACTTCAAGCTGTTTTATCTTATGCTTCGCATCCGCCTGTTTCTCTAATAAAAGGGATTTCACCTTTACTGAATCCTTACGTTTCCGTTCTAAATTTTCAAACGTATACGTGTTGATCCCCTGTTTTAAGTAAGTTTGTATTTGTTCAGGCAGCATTCTGGATTGCCCAATTTGAATGGTGATCAAATCGAGCTGTTTTTGTAAAGCAATTTTCTTTTCGGACAATGCAGCGTCTTGCCTGAACTCTTCCTCGTCCTTGACCTTCGCTAACTTAAAAAGCATTTCCATTTCTGAATCAAGATAGCCTTTTTCCATCGTCAACTGCTCGATTTCGTTCGTCAAATGACTACGTTCCTGCATCCATTGTATTAGTTGAACGGAGTATTCAACCGCTTTATTCATTTCCCGTTTCAATAGGCCCATCGCTTCCCGCCATGTGGATGGTTCAAAATCAAGGCTGTGTGCAAAATGAAATAAAGCCTTCGATTTACCCTCAAACTCTGCATGCAGAAAATTGTGCATCTTGATTGCTTCATATTTCCTGTCAACGGCTTCCTTCCACTTCTCAAGAAGTTCAAATACAGATTCAAGATTGATTTCCATTCCGGGATAAGACAGGCCCCAACCGCTTAAGATGCTTCTCACTTCTTTATCCAATCCGTCCCTGCTAGTTTCCCAAGTAGCATATTCCTGAATGGTCGATTCAAACGCTTCCTCCCTTTCTTCATATTTAAACATTTCACTTTCAAACCGCCGTTGAAGACGTTGGTCCATTTCAAGCAACCTACCCATCGACTCTCCATCACTCACCCGATTGGTTTCACTGCCAATTGCTGCCCTTTTCCTTTTCATCTCATCCATTTGCCTGATATATCCGGACAATATATCATCACCTTTAAAGAGATGCCTGGAAACGGCAAACAGAACAGCCATGGCTAGAAGTATAATCCCCAACAAAATCTGTTCACTGAAATAACTTCCGATCGCACCTAAACAAAGAAGTACTATTAAACTGCCATTCATGATAAGTGAACGCTTGCGATTATGCGCTTCCTTCTTCCTCTGTAAGGCCAGTTGCTTTTCAAGCTCGAGTATTTGTTCATCAAGAATAAGGGATTGTGCCGCTTCAAATTCGATGTTATTCTGCTTGTTGTATAAAGACTCCAGCTCGATTCTTTTTTCATCTGGGAGTAACTGGGCCTTTATCTCCTTCAAGCGGGATTCTGTAGTTTCCAGACTATCCTTTTGCAGCCCATATTTCTCATCAAGCTGTTTTTTATCATTTTGGAGTTGATGCTTTTCCCTCTCGGCCCTTTTCACCTTTTCCTTCATGAATGTACTGATATCCAATTTTCTTATTTCATCATCAGAAACATCCAAGAATAATTCCTGCTTCACCTTTTCAATATTCTTTTCTTCCAACAGCCTTTCGTGTTCCGCTTTTCTTATATCCAGCTCAAGCTTCTCCAGCAATGTTCCTTGATCGATTGCATGTTCAATCTGCTCTTTATGCTCCTTGATGAACGGATTGATTTCGATTTCCGTGAGTTTTACCTCAAGTTTGTCCATTTTCTCAGTCAATGCCGCAAGCTGGGCTTTCATGGGCATTCCAACTGCCTGAAACTGTTCAAGTCTTTTTAAGCCATCAACAGGCAAACTCACCTCCGGAATTTCACTTATTTCTGTTTCAAGTTCCCGCTGTTCTTCAACCAAGGGTTTAATTCGCAAAAAAGTGCTCACGTTTACAAGGTCCTCTTCAATCTCTTGAATATCCATCGTGACTTTAGAGAGCTCCTCCTTGAGTTTTGCTTCTTCCTGAAGTAATGCCGTATATGACTGCTGTTCTTCTTCCGATGCTTTCACCTTTTTCTGCAATTCCTTAAGTTCTTTCAATCTCACATTCAGTAAAGGTTTTTGGCCTGAAGGCTTGAACCTTAAATCGAGCTCCTTTTGCAATTTCGTTTCGGCTTCAAGAAGTTTATCATTCCCAATCAGCCCAGCTGAAAGCAGATATTTGCTCATGGTCCCTTCACTTAATGTATGTAATCCCTGCAGACCTTGAAGGTCGAAAGAAAAAATGGCTTGGTAATAGTTTTTATCAACGCCATGGAGAATCTCATTCAATTCTTCCTCGCCGCCGACCCTTCCATCCTCGAAGGTCAATTTTACATCACCAGTAGCCTTTCCCTTCACACGCTCAATGACGATTTCCCCTTCATTTTTTGTTATGAGACTGAGCCTTCCCCCATATTTGGCATGCATTTTGGGCTCGTAACGCGGTTCGTTTTGAACCTTTGTCGGAAAACCAAACAGCATACTATGTATGAAGGACATGATGGTTGACTTACCCGATTCATTTTCCCCAAAGAAAACCTGCAGCTGTCCCAATTCAGGAAAACGCTGATTTTCCAGTTTGCCGTAACCATAAACATGGAGGTCTTTAATAATCAAATCCGTTCCTCCTCCCTACATTCATTTATTCGCTTCAAAAACTTGCAAAAGCCATCTTTCCGCTTCATTCAAAAGTTCCCTCTGCTCTTCCGGACCTATTGAATCAAGAAACCGTCTTGCACCCGGATGAATATAAAGCGGGGCCAGAGCAGCATCCGTATCATCAAATTCAGATGCAAGCATCGATACCTCAGCCATAAAGGGCGATATTCCTTCATTTGACCTAATCATCGGCATGGACTGGATGACTTTGATTTTATACACCCAGATAAATGGTTCCCCTTGGTCCTCTTCCTGCAAGATCCGGGTCAATTCTTCAAGATAATCCCCGGAAGGGCCTGCTGCGGCACCTGCATCCAGCTTCAATTCCAAAAGAAAGTTTCTCCCATCGTAACCCTTCTGTTCGATTACTTCCTTGCATTGCTTGAACAGGGCATCAAATCCACCTTCCGCGGATATTTCAATTGTTTCGCTTTCCCATATCACCTCAGAGGTTTCAATAAAAGAATGACGCTTCATGTCCCCGTCTAATTCAACAAGCAAGCACCCTTTAATGCCGGACTCCTTTCTGTTCCTGCCTTGAATATTTCCTGGGTATATCACTAGTGGATCTTCTGATACTACCTGATGTTTATGAATATGGCCTAATGCCCAATAATCGAAATCTTTAGCAGCTAGTTCCTTCAATGAAAAAGGGGCGTATGGGCTATGTTCGGAATTGCCTTCCAAGTTCCCATGAAGCAGACCTATATGATAATCGGCCCCTTCAGCTTTTATGTAGGTTTCGATCATTCTCTCCCTTACGTGACGGCGTGGATAACTGAATCCATAAAGGTGGACAGTCGTCCCATCGATTTTTTCAAACCTTTTCACTTCGGTTTTCCCTGAAAATACGTGGACATTATCCGGAAGCCCCACAGTGATCCATGAGCCGCCGAGATGATCATGGTTACCATGAATGATATAAGCAGGAATCTGATGCTGCTGGAGTTTTTCCATTTCGGCTCGAAAGCGGACCTGTGTCCGCAGACTCCGATTTTCCCCATCAAATAGATCCCCCGATAACACGATAAAGTCAACCTGATGGGAAATTGCTTCATTAATGATAGTTTTAAAAGCTTTAAACGGACTGTCCCTTAATTCCTTTAATATAGATGACGGCATATCCTTCAACCCTGAAAAGGGACTATCCAAATGGAGATCCGCCGCATGAATGAACTTCAAACCGCTCAAAAGTATCACCTCGATTTCTTTCAACGTTTAATTCTAACACAAACAGAACATACTTTCCCATACATTATTATTTTAATACGGCATCATGTACCTGGTTATTCCAGTATTGTCAATTTCAACAGGAAAAAGACCGAATGGCGTGAACATTGTTTCATGCACGGCATTCGGTCTTTTTCTTCATTTAAAAATATCCATACTTAAATATCGTTCACCATTATCCGGTGCAATGCATAATACTCGTTTGCCACTTCCAAGACGACGGGCTTCCTGCAGGGCGGTCCAGACAGAGGCACCTCCTGAAGGTCCAATCAATATACCTTCCTTCGAGGCCAAATCCTTCATGGTGGAAATCGCATCTTCATCTGCCGCTTGAACGATCTCATCAAATACCTCTGTATTTAAAATGTTGGGGATAAAACCAGGGCTCGTACCCACTAATTTATGGGGACCAGGCTTTCCGCCAGAAAGAACTGGGGAACCCTTAGGCTCGACAACGACAACCTTTAACTCCGGCAGATGTTCTTTTAAGGCTTCACCTGTACCGGTTATCGTTCCTCCCGTTCCAGCAGTAGCGACAAACACATCCAGGTTTCCATCCATCTGATCCAGAATCTCGACTGCTGTCGTCACTCTGTGAATATCAGGATTGGCTTGGTTCTCGAATTGCTGCGGAATAAAGCTATTAGGAATCTCCGCGGCAAGTTCCTCAGCTTTACGAATGGCTCCAGGCATCCGCTCTGATGCAGGGGTTAGGACAACTTCCGCTCCGTATGCCTTTAAGATATTGATTCTTTCTTTCGACATATTATCCGGCATGACCATAATGGCCCGATACCCCTTTGCCGCGGCATTCATAGCAAGCCCAATTCCTGTATTCCCTGATGTTGGTTCTATGATCGTGGCCCCGGATTGAATGATACCATCCAATTCAGCCTGCCTAATTAAGTTAAAGGCAGCCCGATCTTTTACGCTGCGGCTCGGATTGAAATATTCAAGTTTCACAAATACATCAGCGTCACCCTCCGCTGTTAAATGATTAATCCTTACAACAGGTGTATCTCCTATCAATTCAGTGATATTATTAACGATTTTTACCGTCATTCAAAAAATCCCCCTTCGATCCATACACTTCCTACCTTTTACTCAGGTTTATTATATCATTTATGATTTTTCATTTTAAAGAGAGAATTCCTCTAGTATAAATAGGTTTTGTTTTCATTGTTTCCAAACTTAAAGGAAGAAACCGTAAAATTAGTTCGATTTAGATATTTTCCATCATTTTTCTAGATATTCAGCTACTTATCAATATTCCCTGTCTTAATACATTCCCTTACATAACAATAGTCAAAATTGACAGATAATGATAAAATTTTTATAACAGTACCTATCTTTAGATAAAAGACAGCATCATTATTGACAAGGGAGTTTTTGAAAATGAGCAGAATATACAAATTAACCGTTTTTGAACCGTCAGGGGAAAAACTATTGGATGAATCATTTACAGCCGAGAATGATGAACAAGCAAAAGAATTGGGACAAAATCTATTAAAGGAAAAAAACTATCAAGATCGAACACATCGCTGTACATCACCTTCAGGCGCTTTATTGCTTTTTCATCGCTGATTGGAAATGGAAGCGCAATCACCTAAAAATATGATCAAGTTTTCCACACATTCCTTATATAAAAAAGGCGGTCACATATCATGACCGCCCCCCAGACTGTAGATAAACTCAAGTTTGCCTGGGTTTTTTTATGCTTATACAATTTAGACGTTGATTTCTGCTCCAAGGCACCCGCTCCAATCAACTTTGTTATAATCTTTAGATAGAAACCATACTCGAGGAGTTGAAGGTTTTACTTTGGTTCAGTTGGTTCAGGAACATCGTTGATGAAAGAAAAGTTTTCCGAATCCCATTTTTCTACAAACAGAGGCCGTCACTAGAAAGTGACGGCCTTTCTCATTCATTTTCCGATGAAGTTCGGTTTTCTTTTTTCCACGAAAGCTTTTATTCCCTCTTGGTGGTCCGCTGTTTGGCGCATTTTCATCTGAGCAGCTTTTTCAATCTCAAGGATCTTAATTAATAGTGGGCGATTTTTTTCACTAAGGATCTTTTTCGTTTTAATCATGGCCTGAACCGGGCTTTGCAGCCATGATTGCACTTTCTTCTCTACCGCATTTTCCAAGGTTCCTTCTGCCACTTCATGAATGAGGCCCTTTTCTTTTGCTTCAAGCGCTGTAAGCACTTTACCTTCCCAGATCAATTCTTTCGCACCCACTTCACCAAGACGGCGTTCAAGGAAAAAGTGTCCGCCGCCATCAGGGATTAATCCAATCCCGATAAAATTCATCGCAACCTTACTGTCCGAATCGGCAATAAGGTGATCGGTTGCAAGAGCTATACTCAACCCAAGCCCTGCAGCCGCACCATGAATGGCACTGATGGTCAATTTAGGCATGAAGTATAGAGTGGTCACCAATTCACTGATTCCATCCATCAGTTCATCGAAAGCGTTTTCTTTTCCAGACGAGAGCATCATCTTAATGTCACCACCTGCGGAAAATGCTTTCCCATTCCCTTTTAAAATGACGACGTCCACTTCATCATTCTCACTCACTTCCTTAAGGGCATTAACGAAATCATGCAGCATCTTCGGATTTAAGGCATTCATGGCCTCTGGACGGTTCATTGCAACAGTAGCCGTCCTGTCCGAATATGTGATTAAAACAGTTCCAGCAGGTGATGTCGATTCAATACTCAATTTATTTCCTCCTCTTTCGTTCTATTAATCTATTATATATTTTTCTTCCATTAACTGAATAGGTAGAAAAGTTATAATTAAACAAATATAGCTTATTTATTGAGATATTTATCTTGAAGCTGATCACGCAATGCCCTTTTCAAGAACTTCCCAACACCAGTTTTCGGGATTTCATCCAAAAAGACCACATCATCCGGAAGCCACCATTTTGCAAACTGCGGCTTTAAAAATTCGATGATGTCCTCCTGGGACACTTGACCCTTGTATGCGTCCTTCAAAACAACACAGGCAATCGGCCGTTCTTGCCATTTTTCATGAGGCACTGCAATTACCGCCGCCTCAAAGATACCTTCATGGGCCATTAATGCATTCTCTATATCTACGGAAGATATCCACTCACCGCCGCTTTTTATCAAGTCCTTGGTCCGGTCGACGATTTTCACGAATCCTTCTTCATCAATCGTGACAACATCCCCCGTATACAGCCAGCCTTCTTTAAACGTATCCTCTGACCGCTCATCCTTAAAATACTCATTGGCTATCCAAGGACCCCTGATCAGCAATTCGCCCATTTCCTTTCCATCAGGCTTCACTTCGCCACCCTGACCGATCACTTTAATTTCTATCATTGGTGAAACAAGGCCCTGCTTGGCCTTCAACTCATAAAGTTCTTCTTCAGGGAGATCTTCCTGATAACTTTTTGGTTTGGATACAAATACTAACGGGCTTGTTTCAGTCATTCCATAGGCATGCAGGAATGGTATCCCATACTTTTGTTCAAAGGTTTTAATCATGCTTTTCGGAGCAGCCGACCCTCCGCATAAAACAGCACGAATGCTGCTCGTATCATGGCTGCCTTCTTCTAGCTCCTTCAATAAGCCCAGCCATATCGTCGGAACCCCTGCTGCGATTGTAACCTTCTCCGTTTCTATAAGCTCAGCCAAAATCTTTGGGGTGAAATAAGGTCCCGGCAAAACCATCTTCGTTCCAAACCAAACACTGGCAAAAGGCATGCCCCAGGCATTCACATGAAACATGGGCACTACAGGAAGTGCCACATCACGTTCGCTTATTGCTGTAGAATCGGCAAGCCCCAGTGCAATCGCATGCAACAAAATTCCGCGATGTGAATAAACCACACCTTTGGGATTCCCGGTCGTGGCGGAAGTATAACATATGCCGGCAGGTGCATTTTCATCCAAGGTTTGAATGAATGGCTGTTTCGGATTCCCTTGGGCTAATAATTTTTCATAATGATAAATAGGTGAAAGGGTCGTTTCAGGCAGCTCATCTTTATCCGTCATTATGATATAACCTTCCACTGTCGTTAACTCATCTTTAATTGCTTCCAAAAGGGGGATGACATCCGGGTCTATCAATAATAATCGATCCTCCGCACTATTGACGATATAAGAAACATGTTGAGGAGACAGACGCATATTGATTGTATGTAGGACAGCACCATGACAAGGAATCGCAAAATAAGCTTCTAAATGCCGATGATGGTTCCAGGCAAGTGTTCCAATACGGTCACCTGTTTGAATACCGAATTTTTCAAGGTTACTGGTCAGCCTTCTTGTACGCTCAGCAATCTCAGCATATGTAAATGTGTGAATTCCACCATCCGTACGCGAAACTACCTCTTTCTTCGGAAAATATTTTTCAGCTCTTTCAATGATTTGAGTCATGATCAATGGAGTATCCATCATTACAATCTCCCCCTTATATTAAAAGCATGCTCATTATATATTCGACCAGAAAAAAAATAATCCTTTTTCCCTAGGTACCGTTTACGATTATTTTGAATCCGGCTTAATCTAGATGAAATCTTTAAATCAGTTTGACGACAGAGAGGGGATTCGGAAAGGGAGCGGATTTCTGAAAACAACTGGAATGTTTTTTTTAGCAAAAAACTTTCTTCGAATTGAACGGATATAACCCGCTTATACCGGGATCATTTATTAGGAACGTAATCTGAGAAGTTTTTTTAACCCATCCAAATTTAGCGGTGCAGTTCCATGGCATATTTTTTATGTTTCTTTCTAGAAAAAGGAGGAAATAGTAAAGATACAATTATATTTAGAAGGAGCTCATTTATGGTAAACAAAATAAACGAAGAACTGGAAGCTTATTGCTCGAGTGAATATTCAAAGCTAACACGGGTGATCGTCTGTGAACCACGTTATATGGAAATCCGGGAGATCATTAACGAAACTCAAAAAGAGTTTCAAGAAGAAAATATCGATCAAACACTTGCATTGGAGCAGCATGCCCAATTTACAAAGGCTCTTGAACATGAAGGGATTGAAGTCATAAAACTTACGCCTCAATTTACATATCCAGAACAAGTTTTCACGAGGGATATCGGTTTCACTCTCGGCAATACCGTTTACGTAGCTGAGCTGGCAACTGGTATCAGGCAGGGTGAAGAACAAATATTGAAATCCTGGCTCGAATCGAATGGTATCTCATATTTCAACCTCCTCAAAAATCATATTGAGGGCGGGGATGTCCTTATTGACGGAAAGACCATCTATATTGGAATCAGTGAAAGAACGGATGAATCATCCGTCAAGCATCTTCAAACCATATTACCGGAATACGATGTCATCGCGATTCCATTCATTGAAACATTCCTTCATTTAGATTGTGTTTTTAATATCATATCACCGACAGAGGCACTTATTTTTCCAGAGTCCTTTACAAAAAAAGAGATGGATTTATTAGCTTCACGTTATGACTTGATTGAAGTGACTAAAGAAGAACAATTCACATTAGGTACCAACGTGCTTTCAATTGGGAATAAAAAATTATTCAGTCTACCATGTAATAAAAACGTGAATAGTCAGCTTCGTGAACGCGGATACGAAATCATTGAAGTCGATATAAGCGAAATCATCAAGTCCGGTGGCTCTTTCCGGTGTTGCACAATGCCACTATTGAGGACAACGAATAAGAAGACTGATTCAGCCTGAGCAGATGAAAGAAACCGGGCTTGTATGGAAGTCCGGTTTCTTTCACCTTTTTTAAACAGGGTGTTATCAAACATTATTATAGATTTTTGTATAGGAAATCACTCATCTGTTTCTTTGGAACTGGAAGGATTAACGGTTTAATTCTTTTTTTAATGCCTCGATTCCATCCGTTACACTTTTTAAGTTTCCACCATCATTCAAGCTGTTTTTTGCATGCAGCAAAACCGGTCTAACTGATTCCACCGAACGTCCAAACTCGTACATCCATTCATATCGAGGAACCATCCAAGTATGAAAATGGTGAGTAGTATCCTCATTGTAGAAATAATAAACGTGTTTGACCCCCAATACTTCCCTTTGAGCTTTTCTAATCTTGGTCAATAAGTTTATGTAATCAACCTTTTCTCGTTGATTTAATTCATCAAAGCACTTAATATGGCGTTTAGAAGCTAATATCACTAAACCTTCAATGGGGTATGCAACGTCTTGGTGAGCATGAAAATATTCAGATTCGACTATTACGCCACCCTCGGCTTCTACTTCCCCACTTATCAGAGCACAGCTTAAACATTCAACTTCCACCATTTTTCCATTAGATAAAGTAATTTTCCCCATAAGCCCCTCCATAAGGTCCCCCATAAAAAGCCATGTGAATTCTAAATGCTTGTCTGGAGGTTTTTGAAAGTACAGGTCTTGCCTTTCTCCTCCTTTTCATTAATGCAGAAGCCTTAATATAGTTTCAGAATCCTTTCTATTTAACTGTACATACTGGCTGTGTTCATCCTTCGTCAATTCTACAATATTTTCATCAGGATTAACCCAAACATAATATACAGCTATTTTACCTTCGCTTTTTTCATCATTAAAATAAAAGATGAAGTCCGCCTTAGGATGATCCTTCTCCAATGTAATTTCTTCCCAATCAGCATTCTTTACTATTTCTTTTGTTTTTTCTGTTTTCCCCATTTCTATCTTTTGTTTATATGCTTCGAATTTGTAGTTTTTACCTTCATATTTTTGGAGGGAAATATGTTCTTGCTTTGTTGTACAACCTGAAGCTAACGTTATTGATAATAAGCAAAGTGCAACCAGGAGCGGTTTCCTTTTCATTATTTGTCATCTCCTCTTACCCTAATGGATTAATTATCCAATATTTTCATTATACTAGTCCATGCAAAAGAGTAATAGGAATGTTTGGCGATTTATTAACAGTAAAAAATCCTCAAGTTTATGACTTGAGGGTTCTTGAACCTTTATCCTTTGGGTATATGTCCTGCTTTCAACCAAACCATACAGAAAATAGTTCCTCGTTGATGCCCAGATTGTACATATAATAGATTCCAAAAAGCGTGCTTATCACACCTGTCAATCGGATGAATAAGCGATTGACTTTTTTGGAGGAAGAGCGATTCTTAAAATCGTCGTGAACAGAAGCATGCTTATACAAGTACCTACCAAATTGATAAAGTAGATCGCACCCTGCCACGCAGCATCTATCGTACTTAAAGTGAGAAGGACCATTGCAGCACTGCCTGGAAAGTCCGTGGACAATTCCCAATAACATCGATTTCAGTTATGTAGCCGTCATACCGCTTCGTTTGCTTCCAAGAAAAATCGTCGTGATGCCTAAATAGACCAGCATGATTCCCACAAGAAATTCCAATGACATTGCCCAAGCTTCCGGAATTTCGTTTTCCAAAAGAATCAGGATGACACCGAACACCAAAAGAGTAAGGGGATGCCTGATTCCCCAAAATACGCCTGCAAGTGAAGATTTCCATATTTTCTTGCTTTGGCTCGCAATCGTAGAAACGGCAATGATATGATCGGGTTCCGGAGCAGGCTTGATGCCTAATGCAAACCCAATCGCTAAAACAAACAATAAACTCATTTCCATAAAACACCGCCTTTCCCTTTACTAATATTTACGATAAAAAATTGGATCCACCTAGAGGTCCTCACAAATTGAAAATACTTCCCTATAAATTATCTGACAATTACAAGCCTTAAAATTGTAACTTGATAAGCCTTCCCCTTTTGAAAAGGCTTATCTAAAATTTGATAATATTGAAATATCCTTGCTATAATTTTCATGAGTGCGGTAAGAAAAACAAGTTTGAAAGGGGAATGTAAAATGAATTATGTAAAAAATCAACTGACAGCCATGCGCGGCAATCTTTTAAAAGAAATCGAGGGGATCAATCCAGAGTTCATGGATGTGCAGCCTGAAGGTTTTAATAATACAATCCATTGGCACATTGGACATGTCCTTTCTGCAGCGGAAAAATTTTTATTGAACTCCAGCAGCAATTTGCCAGCGAATTACAGCCAGCTATTCGGATATGGTTCAAAACCAGCGGACTGGACCGGGGACGTACCTACCGTTGAAGTATTAAAGCAACAGTTGCATGAGCAACTTGATCGACTTCTTGAAATTCCGGAAGAACGATTGACAGAAAAAACAGCACAGCCTTTCAACGGAATGGAAACAGTGGGAGAATTCATTAATTTTGTAGTCTTGCACGAAACCAATCATATAGGCCAAATTCACGCAATGAAACTATTCATACAATCCAATAACTGAGATTTAAGTAACTGTCACTCTGTTTTTCTTGAAATAGGAGTGGCAGTTTTTTTATATAAGACGGAAATTTACAGTATGGGTACGTTTGCAGCAAATACCCTTGAATTCGAGCGTTACTCGTGATTTTCGAGCTCTTACTCGTGAATTTCGAGCTTTTACTCGTGAATTCGAGCGTTACTCGTGAGTTTCGAGCTATTACTCTTGAATTCCGAGCTTTTACTCGTGAATTCGAGCGTTACTCGTGATTTTCGAGCTATTACTCTTGAATTCGAGCGTTACTCGTGAGTTTCGAGCTTTTACTCGTGAATTCCGAGCTTTTACTCGTGAGTTTGGAGCAAAAACTCGTGAATTTTAAGCAAATACTCTTGAATTCCGAGCTTTTACTCGCAAATATAATCTAAAGGAGCCCCCGCTTTATAAGCGAGGGCTTTCATCTGTTCATTCTCTTTCCGTAAAGCAACGTAAACGCCTTTTCAAGTCATCTGGTCCTGGTTACCCATATAATCACTGTATGCTTTTTCCGCTGCGGCTTCCGAAGTGAACAAAGCATCATCATCCTCAATCGTATGAAATGTATCGTTCAGGAACAAGGCGACTGCATTGGGATCTTTGGGATGCGGGACAATTTCCGCTGCCCTTATATTCGAAACGGTGGGAACATGGGGATTATTATAAATCACAAACACCTCATCACCGACTTGCACTTCTTTTGCATTGATTACACCCATTGAATTCTTCCTTTCCATTACTGATTTTCCTTTAGTTTATGGAAAGAAGCTTATAATTATTTATGAAATAAAACAGGCCTCGCAAGCGGCATTATCTGAATGGGGCCCCTTCTATATGAAGGGGCCCCGCCAATCACTTAAGCATATTCATCTTTTGTAAAAATTCGATTGGATGCTGTTTCCGGAAAAATTCCCTCAGCATATAGGCAACTCCATCTTGATCATTGGAGCGCGTCACCCATTTTGCCACTTTCCTTACTTCCTCATCAGCATTGCCCATGGCAACTCCCAGACCAGAACCGGCAATCATCTCTATATCATCCAATCCATCACCAATCGAGACGATTTCCGTTCTTCTCACCTCTAAATGGTCGGCTAAATACAATACACCACTCCATTTAGAAACCCCCTTCGGAACGATTGTCATTTTATGTCCTGGATGTAATATCGCATCCACCTCAGGGAACATTTTCTTTATCAATTTCAATATATCATTTCGATCAGTTTTTTCTGAAAATATTACGTCCATCTTCGTAGGGGCCATCGGCTGGTCAATAAGCTCTTCGCTGATATCGTCGACATAATTTTGTGCATAAATATTTTGATCATTCAAATACATAACCGATTTACCAAGCAAATTCTCCGGAAGGTTCACTCGATTGCCCAGCGAGTACTTTTCATGAATGAGCAATATTTGGCATGTGGTCTTTTCAAGCATTTGCACGAGCTCTACAGTCAGTTCTTCCGATATTCGTTTTACCATTATCGGCTTTTCTATGGAAGCTCCGACAAAGGCTCCTTGCTGAGCAACGATCATCGGATTTATTTTTAGGGCTTTGGCCACTTTTTTTGCTGAGTGATAGTTTCTTGACGTCACAAGTGCAACATGGACACCTTTTTGGTGAACATAATCTATTGCTTCTTTAGTCGATTTATTTAAACGGCCATTCGACTGGAGCAATGTCCCGTCGATATTGACCGCAAGTAGTCGATATACCATGCTGATCTCCCCCATCTGTAATATCCTCTTTCAAATTTATGACTAAAATTTCGGGAATAGAACAAATAGTGGTTCACGACCCTTGCACCGGTGCATTCAGGGAACAAAAAAACCCCCAACCATTATAGAAGGGAGTCTCCAACTGCTTATTGCTGTTGATCAGGCAAGCCATATAAATCTTCAAGCGGCTTCATGATAATTTTATTGAGGTCTGCAATGACCATGCTCATCCGTTGTTCAGCTTCCATCAATTGTGAAATGGTTGGGTTTTGTTGGACAAGCTGTACCGTCTTTTGTGCTTGCTCAACCTCTTCCGGTGCAATCTCCTGTCCCATCATTTGCTTTTGCTGCAATGACATCTGCAGATTTCGGAAGTTTTCAAACATTCCTTTTGTTGCTTCATCAGAATTGACAAGATCATATAAGCGTTGCAAATCGGCATATTCATTACTTGCCCTAATCGCCTTCTCCATTTCATACGCTGCATCATATACGTTACTCATTTATTTCCCCTCCCGGTAATCATTGTATTCATACACCTTTTCCACTATAACAAATCCGATTGAGAATTACACGTCATCCTATTAAAACAATTACGAATCCTTGAAATAAACCGTTGATTCCACCAAGCAAAGCCCCAAGATATGTGATCACCGATAATTTCTCATTAGTGATGTAATCGACCATTTCCTCAAGTCTGGACACCGAAAATGAAGAAACCTGTTCTTCCACGTTATCTCCAAATGCAGTTTTTGGAATAGCGGCTGAAAAAAGTGATTAAGTAATCGGCACCTTACTCCACGAAGACCGGGACGCCCTTTTCGACAGTGGTGTCCCGGAATTTGGCTTCAATTCTCGAACCAGCTCTCTTCATTCCCAATTGGAACAAGCAATTGTACAGCACTTTTTTCTGTATGCAATGCTTTCTTTACTTCTGCCTTCACGAAAATTTTCATATTCTGTATAGAGGCATCATTAACATATTGCCTAATTTGCCTAATTCATCCAGCCGCTTCGGAATCAACCCTGCGGTCAACGGCAGCTGTTTCGCGAAAGAATAGATTGGTTTATAAGGTCTGAACAGCATTCTGATAGCTAAATTAGTGAAGAACCTTTACAGCGCCTACGACGGCCATAAACAGTATCTTCACCCAAACTCACCCTTTAAATTTCTCCTTTAATTGCTTGAAATAAAGGCTTGATGACACCTTCTAATAATAAAAACATAGAATGTGTTATCCACATTTGCCCATCATTTACTTATAAAAGGATATCAAACTTAGTGCAAACGGGGAATTATTATGAACCTTAACCATCAGAAAGTTTTCATTACGGTAAATTCCGCAGAAACTAGAAAGAAGGCGTTACTGTTTATCGAAGAAAAACTATTTGAGGAATGGGGCCTTCAATTTGGAGAACCCTTAACGATAATGGCTGGATGCCGTTCCGTCCCGGTACTTGTCCAGCCATTCCCGTCATCCCAGCCTACTCTGAAACTTTCATATGATATGAACCAAATTTTATCCTTACCCGTTTTTTTAGATCCAATCTCCGTCTCATACCATGCGGAAGGAAGGTCAATTAAAATAGGCCCATTCTTCGCTTCACTCATGAACCAGACTCCGTTGCAAGACGGGACATTCGGCGAGATGGAAAAATTTTATCAGGAAATGAAATCATATTGTAATCAGCAGGGCATCCCCTTCTATTTAGTAAAACTGCAGTCTCTTCAAGATGGGGTTGTGGAAGGCTACCTGCCAGGGCAAGATGGCTGGCAAACCTTGCCCCTCCCCATTCCTGATGTAATTTATAACCGGATACATTCACGCAAACTTGAGGAATCGCATTCTTTCAAGCTGTTTAAAACTGAACTGGAAGAACGGTCGATACCAATGTTCAATGGAAGGT
This sequence comes from Peribacillus simplex, assembly GCF_900156045.1. GTDB lineage: Bacteria > Bacillota > Bacilli > Bacillales > DSM-1321 > Peribacillus > Peribacillus simplex_D. Next base: position 594,356 of record NZ_FTMX01000002.1, read on the forward strand.
TCCTCTCCAAACATCATGTACATGAGCTGCTAATCTTAGAAGATGAACTGTTGGCAAATTTGCCAGAGACGATCCTTTTTAACGAAAAGGAATCTTTCTTGACATTTATAGAAAAGCATTCGGTAATCTACTTTAAACCTTCAGCAGGCAGCCAAGGCAGGAATATTTGCAGATTAACGCAAGTAGCTGGAATATGGAAAATCGAGCAATCCGGACATCTTCAGAATGTACATTTTGCAGATACGGATGAAAAGTTGTACGAAACGTTAAAAAGATTTTCCAGAAAACGATCCTTCATTCTTCAAAAAGGGATTTCCCTATTCGAAATCGATCAGAGAAAAGTTGATTTCCGTATACTTCTTCACCGGAACGATCAGCTTGAATGGAAAGTTTCATCAATGGTTGCCCGGATTGGGGACCCTGGTACTATTGTTTCCAATCTTGCACAAGGCGGATTGATGAAAAATGGGCCGGATTTTCTAAAGGAAGCTTTTGACCTTCAGGACGCCAGCCGCATATATCAAAAGCTCGTACGGCTGGCTAAAAATACTGCCCAGGCCTTGGTCGAAAACCATGACGATTTCGGTGAGTTAGGGATCGATTTAGCACTGGATACCGATACACATCCATGGATCATCGAAGTGAATTCAAAACCTTCGAAAAAATTTCAAGGCAACTATGAAACCTTTCGTCCATCGGTAAAATCCATCATAGATTTCATGCTTGCCCTTAACCGCGAAAAACATCCATAAAAGGAGTTGCTAGCTCGTGTTAATAGGATTAATGGCCGCGTCGGATACACATGAAAACAACTACTTCACCGAAATAGCCAAAACCGCTAAATCATTTAATATGAAAGTTTGTAAATTCTCACCTGAAAATATTGATATGGATCTGAAAAAAGTGCGCGGCGAGCGTTTTGATGCCGAGAATGAAACTTGGATTGCCACATCTTTTGATTTACCTGATTTTGTATATGATCGCTGTTTTCACGGATTAGTCCGTGAGTCAACGGAAACGCGGCACAAAATCGATTGGTTAAAAGATAACTCGAATTTCTTAGGGCTGGGCCTTCCTGGTAAGTGGGAAGTGTACCAAATCCTAAAAAATCATCCACACCTGCAGGCATTCTTTCCAGAGACCTTACAAGTGACGACACCTGAAGATATTACCGCTCAGTTGGAACGCCTGGATAAAATCATCATCAAACCTGAATTCGGTGCAGGCGGTACAGGAATCTATCTCCTTTCAAAAACCGAAGATGGCACTTTGGTATCGATGACGAAAAAGGGCACCAAATATGACCGCCCATTCTCCTCCAAATCTCAGCTTAACAAATGGCTGCAGCATTTATTAAATCGATATCGTTACCTTTGCCAGCCATATTTGGAACTTTGCAACCAAAATAACGAGCCATTCGATTTACGGATTTTCCTTCAAAAAAACGAGAAGAATCAATGGATGGAACGGGGCCGCGGAATTCGTACAGGACAAAAAGACGCAATTACTTCAAATCTTGCCACAGGCGGGGAAGCCATTTCATTGGAGACTTTCAACAAAAGAAACCCGGAAACGATTTCAATTGCTGTCGAACAAAAGATTCAGCATATCCTTCGCACCCTGCCCGTAGAAACCGAAGCTGTCTTTGAAAGATTATTCGAATTGGGGATTGATTTAGGCATCGATAAAAAAGGCCAATTATGGATCATGGACATTAACTCGAAGCCCGGAAGGAAAATCATCCAGGCACTACAGCCGGAGACCATGAAGGATATTCATCGCGCACCGTTTCAATATAGCCAGTATTTAGCCGAACATCTTCAGAAAGCAGGTGAATAGAAAGTGAGAAAGACTTATCCTGCCGAAATTGCCGCTATCCCTGGCAATGTTCTCTACTACCCTTCAGAGCTTGGAGATTTGGCAGAGATTGAATTAATTTATTTCGGACGGCATTCATGTCCTGCCATCGCCAAACAAAACCCAGACGTCAAACAGTCAATCGTCCTATCGGAAAGTCTTGCGGAATCACTAATATTCAATCATACCGATATTCCCCTTCATTTATTCATTTACGGCAAGAGCATCCATATCGGACCGCTTGTCGGAATATTTTCCTCAGGCTTCACTGGCGTTTCAAACAAACCATTAGGGGAGAGATCGGAATTTTTCGCAAAACTCCTTTCGCTTAGCAGGACCACTGGCTGTATCCCCTTTGTTTTTGGAGAGAATGTAATCAATTGGGATGAGGAGACAATCAAAGGCTATGTGTTTGATAACGATTTCTGGCACATTAATGAATTTCCTTTTCCTAATGTCATCTATGACCGTCTCCCGAATCGGTTGACGGAAAACCGCGATGGACCTAAAGAAGTGAAGCAGAAATTTCAAAAAAAATATACCATACCATGGTATAATCCTGGATTTTTCAATAAATGGGATGTAAATGAAAGGCTATGCGCAGATGAGCGGGCACTGCCTTATTTGCCGGAAACGTATCCATTTCAATCCATGTCCGTGGTGGAAACCCTTCTTTCCCATTACCGGCAAGTTTATATAAAGCCCATTCACGGCAGCCTCGGTCTAGGGATTCACCAAATTCTTTATGATAAGCATAAGGATGTTTACTATTGTCGCTATACAAATGAAGCAAAAGAAAATAAACTGCAAAAATTTCCTACATTGGAATCCATCGTTAAACATATTTTTCACGACCGACCGCTTGAGAATCTTATCGTGCAGCAGGGCATCCCATTAATTCGATTTAAAAAACGTCCAGTGGATTTCCGGGTCCACACGAACAAGGACAGTAATGGAAAATGGCAGGTAACCGCGATTGCCGCAAAAATCGCCGGCGCCGGCAGTGTCACGACCCATATTAAAAGCGGGGGTGTCATCAAAACGGTTGCCGAACTGTATGGAGATGACGATGAGGCGAAAGAAGTCGAACGAAAGCTATCGGAAGCCGCGCTGATTTTAAGTGACAGTATTGAAAAGAACTTGGACGGTATCATTGCAGAAATAGGATTTGATTTTGGATTGGATAAAAAAGGGCAGGTTTGGATGTTTGAAGCCAATTCCAAACCTGGACGTTCCATATTCGCCCATCCAAAACTCAAGGATTTCGAATTGCTGACCAGAAAACTAAGCCTTGATTATGCCATTTATCTTACGGAACAGACGATCACGAAATCAATCAGTGTGCCGCGATGAACATTTTTTACGATAGCCCCACTGAAAATTGGTACCACAATCATGAGAATGCTGAACTTATCGCAGGCTCTGCCGAAGAGGAAATCAGCTATAAAAAGGAACATTCGAATCAACCCCTAATTCCAATCACGATATATCCGGGTAACCGGATGCTCACCATCGGAATTTTAACTGTATCCAATCCCAAAAAGGAATCAGGTTTGGGTGGAAACCTGACCCTTTTTCGGGACCTATCATTATATTTATTAAAACATGGAATATTGGCATATGTATTCACAGGAAATGCCCTTCATCCCGATTCGTTGAGAGGGTATGTTTTTTCCTCCATTTCAAACAAGTGGATCGAATGTAAAGTACCCTTCCCTGACATCGTCTATAACCGTATCCCCTCTAGGAGCTATGAGGCGTCAGAGGAATTCCAACATCTTATCACACACTTTAAAGATTACCGAATGAATCTATTCAACCCCTGTTTTATAGATAAATATGTAATGTTCGAAGCATTAAATGAAGATGGATTCCTCACAAAACACCTTCCGCCCACAGCGGTCTTACGAAACAGCGATTGCCTTTATGCATTCCTGGAGACCTACAGGCATATATACCTTAAACCCTGCAAAGGAAGCCAAGGGAAGGGCATTTATACCATAATCAAAAATGATGATGATACACTATTGTTCAATAGCTTGAAGCATAGTGAGCCTTTCCCGGATTTCGCATCATTCTGGGAAACAAAAAAAAGGGATTTATTAAAAAGGAGCTATCTTGCTCAACAGGCGATCAGACCAAAAAAACTTTTTGGACATCGTTATGATTACCGGATTCTCGTCCATTATGAAAAAGGTTTTTATAAAGTGACCGGCAAAGCGGTAAGGATGTCACAAACTCAGGAAATCACCACCCACACTCCCCGAGGGGGTAAGCTTTTTCCTTATCAAGACCTGCAATCAAGAAGCCTGAATCAAAAATTAGCGAATATCGCCCAAAAATGCGGAGAGATACTATCGAAAAAAATTGGATTTCTCGGAGAGTTTTCCATTGATATAGGTGAAGACGAATCGGGCTCGCTCTTCATATATGAAGTGAACTCAAAGCCCATGCAATTCGATGAGGTGGAAATTGAAACAAACAGGCTTTTGCATTTAAAAAATCTTTTCATTGAATTAACTTTTCCCAACCTGACAATAAAATAACACCTCCAGCTGCCGTTTTCCATTATACTTAAATGAGAAACTGTATATATGGAGGTAATACATATGATCACTCATTTTCAATGGGCACCATTGCATAAAAATCTGCCAGGATGGAGAATTTCCTTTTATTTCAACAAGCAGGCAGTCCAAGCCTTGTATCATAAAGATGGATCCATCGAGTGGACAGCCAACCCGCCTTCCGAAACAGATGAAACCAAACTCAAAAGCATGATACATGATTTAATGATCTTCCATGTATATGAATGAACCCTCTTTACATTCATGAAATCCCTAAACAGAATAAAAAAAACTCCTTTGCCTAAACTAAAGAAAAGGCTAGGAGGGATTAATTTTGGATAAAGAAAAAATGACATTTTTGAAGGATACCGAATATGATGGCAAGGACTCCGTTTACCTGGATATCGACCGTATCATCAATGAAGGAATGGCGGGCGGAAATGTGTATGAAGTAGCTAACCTTCAGAACATCGAAGAAGCACATGACTTTTATGATGAAACAGATCCCAACGAAAATAAATAAATAAATAAATAAATTATGTGGGCTCTCTTATGGAGAGCTCTCCTTTATTACTTATCCCGTTCATCTCCCGCTTGCACTGCATTCCCCCCTAACGGATAACATTCAAGTAGTTCCATTCTCCCTCGCACTTAAAATATTTTCATTTAATATCGATGTAATGATATGCTCTGAATCCCATTCATGCCCAGATATCTCGATAAGAGGATATTGATTCGGTAAAACGACCTGCTGGATTTCATGAACGGTCAGCCCTTGAGAATGTAAGCGTAAAATTTCACCTTGAAGGTTTTCCAAATAATCTAGCTTTTTCCGAAACATGTCCTTCCCATCAGGGACATGCCCAGCATGGCAGCAAAACACTTCACCGAAGTCATATTGAAGTAATCTTTTTATGGAATCGATGATGACCGGGACGGACTCTTCCCGTAAGACAAGCTTTGTTTTTGGTGTTACGAAAAGGTCTCCTGAAAAGAGCATGCCATTATTGTGATTCAAATACACCATATGGTCCTTTGCATGACCAGGGGTAAAAATCGGCTCCCAAGTCTGGGTGCGTGAATGAATGGCCTTTCCTACCGGCTCAGCTTTAAAGGCGTCCCTCTTTCCCCAGAAAATTTTACGATATTCAGGATATACAGCATCCTTTGCACAAACCTCAACCGACATCGGGTGAATGAAAAGCGGGACCTTTTTATGTTCCTGTATCCATGCAGCGCCCCCGGTATGGTCTTCATGATAGTGAGTCAGGGCCACTGAGTCGAAGTTTGCGGACTCATAGAATGGAATAAGCTCTTCCAATAAAATCTGTGCGCCAGTATCTATCAATAGGCCATCCGTTAAAAAGACATAAACACTCATCCCCGATTTATTCCCGCCAGGAGTCCCGTTCACACAAACCACATCATTAATCGTGTTAATCTCTATCATTCATTTGCCTCCCCATCATTACACAGAAATAGTTTCATCTTCCTTTTTTTAACTTTACTATAATAAATGTATTACCACTTCACCTTTTTGACAAGGGAATTTTGGAATAATTAACCTGGACATAAATGCTAGATTATTGCATAATAGCCCTTTTTTCAAGAATCATTTTAACGAACCGTCCTAAATTTTATTAACAAAAAATCATCCCAAAATCACGGAAACGATTGACATTGGTGAATATTACAAATAATATAGATTATATTAGAAAAACTTGAAATATTCTAAAATAATAATTTACTTATCAAGAGTGACGGAGGGATCAGGCCCTGCGATGTCCGGCAACCTCCCTTAGGGAACGGTGCCACTTCCTGCAGAATGATTGCATTCTGAAAGATAAGACGAGATATAATTTCGCTGCCTCTTTCTGAATGATAGAGGCAGTTTTTTTATGTTTAAGGGGGAAAGCTCATGATTGAAATCCGTTCAGTCCGAAAGGAATACGTCTCGAAGAAAAACCGAGTTATCGGAGTGGATAACATATCTTTAACCATTCAAACTGGCGAAGTGTATGGAATTGTCGGCTACAGTGGAGCTGGAAAAAGCTCATTACTCCGCTGCTTGAATTTGCTTGAACGTCCGACAGGTGGAAATATCATCATCGACGGCATTGATTTAACCTCTTTATCAAGTAAAGAGCTTCGTAAACAACGCCAAAAAATCGGAATGATATTCCAACACTTTTCACTGGTCAGTTCAAAAACCGTCTATGAAAATGTAGCTTTCGCCTTAAAGGCCGCGCATCGATCGAAGGATGACATCAGGTTACGTGTATTGGAGTTGTTGGAAATCGTAGGGCTCAGTGATAAGAAAGATGTCTATCCGGCGCAGCTTAGCGGTGGACAGAAGCAACGGGTAGGCATAGCCCGTGCCTTGGCAAATGACCCCACTGTCCTATTATGTGATGAAGCGACTTCAGCCCTTGATCCAACAACTACAAAAGCGATTTTACAATTATTGAAAAAGATAAGCAGTAAGCTTGGCATCACCATCGTGTTGATTACACATGAAATGGAAGTGGTCAAAGAACTATGCCACCGTGTCGCCGTCATGCAGGATGGCCGTGTAATTGAAGAAGGTCCCGTTTATGAAATATTTTCACAGCCTAAGCAGGAGTTAACGAGGCAATTCATTGGCAGTGTGCTGGATTTCGAACTTCCTCCGCACTTGATTGAAGAAAGTAAAGGTACGATCATTAAAATTCAATTCGAAGGGCAAACCGCCGGTGAGTCGATCCTTTCGGATGCTCTCCAATCCCATTCAGTAAAGGGTAATATTTTACACGGTAAAATCGAGTATATCCAGGATGTCCCTTTAGGCATTTTAATCATCGAGTTAATAGGCGATGCCGCTCAAACTCATTCGGCATTGCAATATATTAAAAATCGTTCCAGTTCTGTGGAGGTGTTAAAACATGTCACTGCTTGATTCCATCTTCAATATTTTACCTGATCTTAATAAAGCCTTTCTTGAAACGATTTATATGGTCGGCGTTTCCCTTGCAGTAGCCCTGCTGATTGGTTTACCGCTTGGGGTATTGCTGTTCACGACAACAAGGAATTTATTTTTTGAAAATAGTATCGTGAATCGATCTCTAGGATTCGCAGTCAATATTGTACGTTCAATCCCGTTCATCATTCTCTTGGTCGCCCTCCTTCCTTTAACGGATCTTCTAACTGGATCGACGATTGGGCCGAAAGCGGCTTCTGTATCCCTGTCTGTGTCAGCAATACCTTTTTTTGCAAGGATCGTTGAAACGGCATTACGTGAAATAGACAGAGGTGTGATTGAAGCTGCAATTGCCGTAGGTGCCACTCCTTGGATGATCATTAAGGATGTACTTCTTCCAGAGGCAAAACCGGGTATCATTCAAGGACTGACTTTAACGACCATTTCACTTATCGGTTACTCAGCAATGGCAGGGACAATCGGCGGAGGCGGAATTGGCGACCTGGCCATCCGGTACGGTTATTACCGTTATGACAACACAGTCATGATCACGACGATCGTCGTGCTGATCTGCCTTGTGCAAATCATTCAAATGGTTGGTGACAAAGCCTCATACATAGTTAACAAACGATAGAATCAGTCATTTTTCAATGATTCAATACATTTCATTACTCAGGAGGAATTTCAAATGAAGAAAATAGCTTCGCTATTATCAATCTGTGCACTTGCCCTTGGCTTGGCTGCATGCGGGAGCGATGATGCATCCCAAAAAATTGAAGACAAAAAAGAATTGAAGATCGGGGCGACTACCGGGCCCTACGCCGATATGGTTAAAGAGGCCATCAAACCAGGTCTGGAAGATCTCGGTTACAAAATAGAGATCGTCGAATTCACCGACTATATCCAGCCAAATAAGTCCCTTGGCAATCATTCGATCGACGCCAACCTCTTCCAGCATAAAGTGTACATGGATAACTTCGCTAAAGAAAATGATTTAAAGCTTTCCGACCTTATCATAGTTCCAACAGCACCAATGGGCATATATTCGAACAAGTATAAATCATTGAAAGAAATTAAAGACGGTACATCCCTTGCAGTGCCCAATGATCCGGTTAACCTCGCACGTGCACTTAAAGTGCTGGTGGATGAAGGGTTGATTGAAGTCGATCCAGATGTCGACCCTTTAAAAATATCTGAAAAGGATGTAACGAAAAATCCAAAAAACATCCAACTCAAACCATTGGAATCCGCTCAATTGCCCCGTGCAACGGACAGCGTTGACCTATCAGCGGTCCCTGGCAATTTCGCTCTTGCAGCAAAAATGGACCTCAAGGATGCCCTTGTTTTAGAAAAAATGCCGGATATGTATCGAAACGTTGTTACAGTGAATACAAAAGATGTAAACTCCCAATTTGCTAAGGATATAAAATCAGTAGTGGAATCCGACCAGTTTGAAAAAGTCATCGATGACAAATTTGCCGGATTCGGGAAACCAGACTGGATGAATTGATCAAATAATCGAGGCCTGCTTCCCTTTTATTGGGGACAGGCCTTTCATTAAGGAAAAAGTGGCTGCCGCCATGGAAAACCTTGCAAGCCCATCCATGGACTAAAAAACGATGGGATTTTTACCATCTTTTTCCTTCAACTGTTTCCATAATCCAAGAAGATCACTTTCATGTTGTCTGTGGATGCCTGCTTTTCTATCGGCAGATTCCGGACGGCTCTTTTCCCAATTCCATATATCTTTGAGAGTTTCTGATAGGGGACGGAATGTTAGTCCATTATTGATGGCTTTATCGTTGCCGACAGCCAAAAACCCATTCAAAGGTTCCTTACCTCCTGGCAAAGGGAATTTTTCTGGTATCCATAAAGGCATTTCTCCCCACGGCTCTACTTTATTGTCATTCAAAAATTTTTCAGAGACCCATGTAAAGGCAGCATTACTTTTTGTTACCTTTTTGCAGCCTTCAAGTAATTGCCCCATAGTCAGTGTGTAATCCGGTCCAACGGCATTATACGTACCTGTCATGCTTTTTTCTATCATTTGGATGATCCATTGAGCCAAGTCCCTTGCATCGATAATTTGGATTGGACGTCCAGGGCGTCCAGGAGCTAAAATTTCTCCCCCTTCCGCTATTCTTTTAAGCCAGTACGGCAATCGGTCAGTGTAATCATATGGACCTACTATTTGCCCGGCACGGATTGCCAAGATTTTCCCGGGCAGTTCTTTTTCAGCTGCTTTTTCGCTTAATGATTTTAACGGTCCATAATATTCACCGTATATCGGTCCAGCAGTTCCGCGGGTGATCTCTTCTGCTTTATCATCATTTAGTGTATGAACCACTCCATTTTCATCAATTCCTGGCTCGGTTGGATCACTATAAACTGAGATGCTTGAAATATATGTATAATGTTTAACTTGATTAAGCAATCTGCACGATTTCGATACAGTTCGAGGGATAAATCCTGATGTGTCAATGACTGCATCCCACTGTCTCCCTTTCAACATTTCCAGATTCCCGTCGCGGTCCCCTTTTAACTGTTCTATTTCGGGAAAAACATAAGGATTGCTTCCACGGTTAAAAAGTGTGACATCATGCCCTTTCTCTATCGCGGCTTTTGCTAAATACCGGCCTAAAAACCGTGTACCACCCAATATTAAAATGTTCATAATATCTCCTCCTCTTTAACGATATTCCATAAAGCATACGCAATACCCTTTCCTGAAATTAATAATACTTGCAACTTTTCTTTGGTTTTCCCTTCTCGGAAAAACTAGCAATATCCTAATCTTTTGAACTTTATTCTTTTTCGCTATAATGATATGGAAAAGGAGAAAGAAGGTGGAAATGATGCTTGAAAATCTTAAACAAAAATTCCCGAACGCTCTTAACAATAAAATGGATACTGATGAAATTTCTGCCTATGTTTGGTTCGAAGACTCCAGAACTATGCTTGGCATTCACCGTTCAGAAATCACAGCCGAAGAAATCCGTTTATTGGAACTGCTTTTTGCTCCTTCCATTGACCCAAATAACCTCAATGCACATCCAGACTCATCATGGAAAACTTTTTTATCCAAACCGAATGCACCATTGCCTTTAACGAGCTGGGAGAATGTTCGATTTCTTCATTTCAAGCTGACTCATGCTGATTTTTCAAACTCCGATTTTGAAGAAGCCTTCCTCGCTTTCGTTCCATCCGACGCAGCTATTGTCTGGGAAAATGAAACGGCAGGAGTCTTAATTGAAACGGACGAGGATGAATCTTTATCAAATAAAGAACTAATCGCCATTTCTTCCACGCTTGAAAGTGACTTTTATGTAAAGACCCGTATGTTCGCCGGGCGCTTTCACCCTATAAATCAAGACCTTCATCAGCACTGGGCTCAGGAGAAAAAGTGTTTTGATTTGGCACAGGTGCATCTGCCAGATCTAAAGGTGGCTGATTTGGCAGACGTCATCCCTTACTCATTAATAAATGATCCATCCGATAAGGATGCAAAGTGGTATATCAATGAGATTCTTGGCAAGACCAAGCAGGATACTGAACTAATCAAGACGATTAAAACGTATATCGAATGTAATTCAAATGCCACCTATGCCGCCAAACAGCTTTATATACATCGGAACAGCTTACAATACCGAATCGATAAATTCTCTGAAAGGACTGGTCTCGATATTAGAAACTTCCATCATGCCTTTACTGCATACTTGATACTTTTACTGAATGATTAATTCTCAACGCAAACAGGTAATTCCATCCTTTTTTGTGCAATGTGCCCATACTTTTTTCAAATCCGATAGCTTAGACTATAGCTAATTGGTACAAGTAATCAGGAGTTTAAAAGGGGGATTTTTCATGGCAGAGTTAGTGTTGGATCATATATTCAAGATTTATGATAAAAAGGTGACCGCTGTTAAAGACTTCAACCTTCGTGTTGCCGATAAGGAATTCATAGTTTTTGTGGGACCATCGGGTTGCGGCAAATCGACGACATTAAGGATGATTGCAGGACTGGAAGACATTTCCCAAGGGGATTTATATATAGACGGCAAGCGGGTCAATGATGTCCCCCCTAAAGATCGTGATATTGCGATGGTTTTCCAGAACTATGCCTTATATCCTCATATGTCCGTATATGACAATATGGCATTCGGATTAAAGCTCAGGAAAACGCCAAAAGCGGAAATCAAGCAAAGAGTCAATGAAGCGGCAAGGATTCTCGGACTTGAAGAGCTGCTAAACAGGAAACCTAAAGCCCTTTCAGGTGGTCAGCGCCAGCGTGTGGCACTTGGCCGGGCAATTGTAAGGGACGCAAAAGTTTTCTTGATGGATGAGCCATTATCCAATCTAGACGCAAAGCTACGGGTTCAAATGCGTGCGGAAATCGCTAAATTACATAAACGGCTCGACACCACAACGATATATGTCACGCATGACCAAACAGAGGCAATGACCATGGCGACACGTCTTGTTGTAATGAAGGATGGTATCATCCAACAGGTCGGTGCACCAAAGGACGTTTATGAGAAACCGATAAACGTTTTCGTCGGCGGCTTTATCGGATCGCCTGCCATGAACTTCTTTACTGGAACATTAAAAGAAGGCATAATTAAAATAGGCGAACAAACACTTGAAATACCTGAATTGAAGATGAAAATGCTTCGTGATCAAGGATATGTCGGAAAAGATGTAATCCTTGGCATCCGTCCGGAGGATTTCCATAATGAAGGAGCTTATTTCACGGAGTCCCCTAACACTGCATTCACAACCCAAATTGATGTAGCCGAACTCATGGGCGCGGAGATCATGCTCTACTCCACATTAGAGGGGCAGGACTTCGTTGCAAGGGTCGATGCCAAGAACATCATCCAGGCAGGCGAAAACATCGAACTTGCCCTCGACATGAATAAAGCACACTTTTTTGATAAAGGGACTGAACATCGCATTTTAGTTGAAGAAGATGAACAGATGCAGGAAAGCATGAAGTTATCTGCCAATTAAACGTAAAAAAGACCCATTCATAATGGGTCTACAGTTTTTTTTAGGGGTTTGTGAGATTTGAATGTTGATTTCCACTTCAGGCACTCGCTTTCCGCGGGCGGTCCGGGAGCCTCCTCGGCGCCTTTGCGCCTGCGGGGTCTCCCCTGGACTCGTTTTTCACGCAGGAGTCTCGCACCTTACGCTCCAATCAACTTTGTTTTAACTTTTAGATAGAACCCTTCTGCCTAAATTCTTTATTGTTTTAAAGTAGAATTTTATTAAAACTTGAGGACGAGCATGCTTTCTAAACAAAGCAAGATCAACTTGAAATGATTACTTTAGATCAGCTGGTGCATGCGAACGATTTGGTTGGTAAAATTGAGGCTGCCATTGCATTAATATAGATTCGGTATTCATTCAATGCGTAAAACAATTGAAGAAGTTGAAACAAATATGGCTTACCGTTGGTACTTAGGCTTTGGTTTCATGATAAAGTGCCTCATTTCTCAACATTCGGGAAAAATTATGAACGTCGCTTTTAAGATACAGACCTGTTTGATCACTAACTTTAGGCTAAAATTTAAATGAAATTTCAAAAGGGGCAGAATTTTTTAATCCGAACCCCTTTTTTCTAAAACTAAGACCCATTCACAATGGGTCTTTTTACACTTTATTCACAATATGGGTAACTTCATTCCTGGACCAATACCACTTCATCATGTCCGCATTCCGGGCATTTCATGAGATGCGGGCATTGGCCTTTTTGAAGGGATTGAGGGTATCCGTCGTTTTCTTTAAGTATGTCGATATCCATATAAGCACTGTAATCATCAGCATAATCCATGAATTTCCCTTTATCCTCAAGGTCACTGCCGCATTCCGGGCATTTCACATGAATTTTTCTTAGACCGTTGCAAAGCGGGCATATAGACATTGTTTTTCCTCCTGTTCCCGATACTTATGCTCTCAGTATTTGTCGATTTCATTATTTTAACACATGGAAACACCCTCCCTAATACAAAGGGAGGGCACTTCCATTCAATTATTTATTAACCATGTTAGCAGGATCGACCCATGCTTTGAATTCATCTTCCGTCAGGAAATCCAATTTCAACGCAGCTTCTTTCAATGTTGAGTTGTCCTTGAATGCAGTTTTGGCGATTTTGGCTGCTTTTTCATAACCGATATGCGGGTTCAATGCTGTTACCAACATTAGTGAACGTTCCACATTTTCTTTGATTTTATCTTCATTTGCAGTGATGCCCACCGCACAATTATTGTTGAATGAATGAATGCCTTCCGTCAATAATTTTACCGTTTGCAGGAAGTTATAGATGATGACAGGCTTGAATACATTCAATTCAAAATTACCCTGGCTTGCTGCAAAGCCAATTGTAGCATCGTTACCCACGATTTGTGTTGCAATCATGGTAAGCGCTTCACTTTGTGTTGGATTGACTTTACCTGGCATGATGGAGCTGCCTGGCTCGTTTTCTGGAATGGCTATTTCGCCGATTCCGCTTCTTGGACCACTAGCCAGCCATCTGACGTCGTTAGCAATTTTCATTAAATCCGCTGACAATGCTTTTAAAGCACCGTGTGCGTAGACGATTTCGTTATGGCTAGTCAAAGCATGGAACTTGTTATCAGATGTGACAAAAGGATATCCTGTATCCGCTGCAATTTGTTTGGCGGAAAGTCCCGGGAATTCTTTCTTTGTATTGATTCCGGTTCCTACAGCCGTTCCGCCTAGAGCAAGGTTCAATAATTTTTGGCTGCTTTCCTCAATCATCGCCAAATCTTTATCGAGCATCGCTTTCCAACCGGAAATTTCTTGTCCCAATGTTAATGGTGTAGCATCTTGAAGATGTGTCCGGCCGATTTTCACGACATCCCAAAATTCTTTTTCTTTTGTATCGAATGTATCACGAAGTGCTTTGATGGCAGGAACCAATTTTTCAGCGACTTCCATAAAGGCTGCAATATGCATGGCTGTCGGGAAAGTATCATTTGAGCTTTGTGCCTTGTTAACATCATCATTCGGGTGAAGGGTTTCCGATTCACCATTTTCTTTTAACCATTCATTTCCTTTGTTAGCGACCACTTCATTCACGTTCATATTACTTTGCGTGCCGCTTCCCGTTTGCCAAACTACAAGCGGGAAATGTTCATCAAGCGTACCTTCAAGGATTTCTCCGCAAATCTTGACGATGGCATTCTTTTTAACTTCGGAAAGATCACCAAGATCATAGTTCACCTTTGCAGCAGCTTGTTTAACGTATGCAAATGCACGAACTAATTCAATCGGCATTTTTTCGTTGCCGATTTTGAAATTGTTACGGCTTCTCTCGGTTTGTGCTCCCCAATATTTATCAGCAGGAACTTTCACTTCACCCATCGTATCTCGTTCGATTCTGTATTCCATGTGTTCTCCTCCTATGTTTGCACTATTCAATGAGACTTTTTGCATATGAAATGAATAATGTCGAATTATTCTTTCTCTCCATACATTGTACAAACTTTATTATTTTAAAGCAAAAATATCCGGCTGACCCTTTCCATATTCCTGAAAAATCCTTGGCCATTCATGTTTATATGAAAATTCGGATATTCTTTTTTGATACATAAAGTGTAGACACCGCTAGGCTCCAATTGACATGGCCATGAACATCAAAACATCATCCTCCCAAAATGCCCTTGACAGTATTTTGTATATATAGTAAATTCAAAAGAAATTGAATAATCTAAACTCTTATCGAGAGAGGTAGAGGGAATGGCCCGATGACACCTCAGCAACCTTCATTTGTTTCAAACCAATGAAAAGGTGCTAATTCCACAAGTTTATGAACTTGGAAGATAAGAAGAATGACTCGTCCCTACTTAATCAAAGTCTTCTTCTTAAAGAAGACTTTTTTTATTTTATATAACTCAAAGGAGCAGTGAAAACCATGTATAAAACTGAAACATATCTTGCTCAATTAGGAAATCGCAGCGAAACGGCGACAGGAACAGTCAATCCGCCGGTATACTTTTCAACAGCATTTCGCCATGAAGGAATTGGCCAATCGACGGGATTCGACTACACAAGGACAGGTAATCCTACACGCCAATTATTGGAGCGTTCCATCGCCGATCTGGAAAAAGGCGACCAAGGTTATGCCTGCAGTTCAGGAATGGCCGCCATTTCCACTATCCTCGCCCTTTTTAAATCAGGTGATGCATGGATTGTCAGCGAAGATCTTTATGGCGGTACATATCGTCTGTTAGAACAAGGTTTTAAAAAATGGGGGTTGCAGTGTGACTATGTAAACACTTGTTGTTTGGAGGATATCGAAAAAGCCATCACTCCTCACACGAAAGCCATCTTCATCGAAACTCCCACTAACCCTCTTATGCAGCAAACGGATATTAGCGCCGTTGCCGCATTGGCTAAACAACATAATTTATTGTTAATCGTTGATAACACTTTTTACACGCCTCTTATTCAACAACCCATCCTGCTTGGAGCGGATATCGTGATTCACAGCGCAACCAAGTATCTCGGTGGTCATAATGATGTGCTCGCCGGACTGATCGTTGCTAGCGGCGCTGAATTATGTGATGCTCTTGCCTTCCATCATAATGGTACTGGAGCTGTCTTGAGCCCATTCGATTCTTGGCTGTTGATGCGCGGAATGAAAACATTGGCATTGCGGATGGAGCGTCATGAAAAGAATGCCAATATACTTGTAGATTACTTGTCGGAACATGATTGTGTCACGGACGTATTGTATCCCGGCAGAGGCGGCATGATTTCATTCCGTATCATTGATGAATCGGCGGTCAACCCATTTTTACAATCGCTCTCATTAATTTCGTTTGCAGAAAGCCTTGGAGGGGTCGAAAGCTTCATCACCTATCCTGCTACACAAACGCACGCCGATATACCGCTTGAAGTCAGAACCGCAAATGGAGTTTGTAATCGCCTGCTCCGCTTCTCTGTTGGTATCGAGGACAGCGATGATTTGATCCAGGACTTACAGCAAGCATTCGCACATGTAAAAAGGGAGGCACTACGATGACAGATCATGATTTTAGCTTTGAAACCAGATTACTTCATAATCAACATAAATTCGATCCGGCAACGGGCGGTGTGAGCGTCCCCATTCAGCACGCATCGACTTTCCATCAATCCGATATCGATCAATTCGGCAAATATGATTACAGCAGAAGCGGGAACCCAACTCGCGAGGCGCTGGAAGATATCATTGCCGAACTTGAGGAAGGCACACACGGATTTGCCTTCTCATCAGGTATGGCTGCCATATCAACAGCTTTCTTGCTGTTGTCTGCCGGAGACCATATCGTCATTTCCGAAGATGTGTATGGCGGAACGTTCAGGATGGTCACTAGTGTATTGACGCGTTTCAATATTGAGCATACTTTCGTTGACATGACGGACCTTGAAAGCGTCAAAGCGGCCGTTCAGCCTAATACCAGGGCCATATACATCGAGACGCCTTCAAATCCGTTACTTAAAGTGACCGATATTCAAGCCGTATGTGATATCGCAAAAAAAGCAGGTGCCTTAAGTTTTGTTGATAACACATTCCTGACGCCGGCATTGCAAAAACCGCTGAATCTGGGCGCTGATGTTGTCCTTCATAGCGCAACGAAGTTTTTATCCGGACATAGTGATGTGGTAGCTGGGCTTGCAGTAGTGAAAGATCCGGAATTGGCAGCAAAACTCGGTTCCCTCCAAAACTCCTTTGGAGCGGTCCTTGGTGTCCAGGATGCCTGGCTTGTAATGAGAGGCCTGAAAACCTTGTCAGTTAGAATGGAGCACTCCCAAAAAGGTGCAGAAAAGATTGCAGCCTACTTAAAGGAACAGCCCTTGGTGAAAAAAGTGTATTATCCCGGCCTTTCCGATCATCCACAGCACGCCATCCAGAAAGCCCAGTCACTTGGAGCGGGGGCGGTCCTATCATTTGAATTGGAAAGTGAGGAAGTCTTCCGTTCCTTCGTGAACACTGTCGAGCTCCCTGTTTTTGCCGTAAGCCTAGGAGCGGTCGAATCCATATTATCCTACCCGGCCAAAATGTCCCATGCTGCCATGCCTGCTGATGAAAGGGAAAAGCGAGGCATCACGAACAGCTTGCTCCGCCTCTCTGTCGGACTTGAAAATCCGGACGATATAATCAAGGACTTCGATGCGGCCCTCGTAAATATTGCCAATGGGGAAGCAATTGCTGCAAAATAATTAAAGTAGTGGGTGCCTCATATTTGGCACCCTTTTTATTTCATCATTCATAAAAAAAGACCATCGATTTCCCGATGGCCTGACTCTCATTTCTTCATATTATATTTATCCAGGAAGCGATCCACCCGTCCGCCTTTTTCAGCAAACTTTTGCTTTCCAGTATAAAAGGGGTGCGTATCTGAACTGACTTCCACTTTTAA
Organism: Peribacillus simplex; assembly: GCF_900156045.1. Lineage (GTDB taxonomy): Bacteria > Bacillota > Bacilli > Bacillales > DSM-1321 > Peribacillus > Peribacillus simplex_D. The sequence goes on from NZ_FTMX01000002.1 coordinate 612,161, forward strand.
TAATGGATACGTTTGGCCGTCTTCCCACTCGATCGTTTCATTTGACGTTTTCGTGGAGCCTGTCAAAAATTTATACCCACTGTTGGTATCCATGAATACCACTTGCCGATAATCGGGATGAATTTCTTGTTTCACTATTATCACCTCATCTTCAGTATAGGTATATCTTAAACGTAATGATTACTATTATCAACAATTTCGCTTGAAGGTACCGATTACGGCACCCTCATAATAGTTTGATCTTGATTATCCATCCTTATTCTTTGTTCAGCCAGCCATGCCTTTATGCGGACCAGCCTGCAGTTCATACATTTGATAATACTTCCCTTTTAACTCCATTAATTCTTCATGTGTACCTTGCTCAGCAATCCTCCCTTTATCCAGTACAAGAATTTGGTCGGCATTTTTTATCGTGGAAAGTCTATGGGCAATGATGAATGTCGTTCTCCCTTTTTTCAGCACTTCCATTCCCTCCTGGATAATTGCCTCGGTTTCAGTGTCGATGCTTGCTGTCGCTTCATCCAGAATCAAAATGGCAGGATTGAATGCAAGAGCACGAGCAAAAGAGATTAGCTGCCGCTGTCCGGAAGACAACGTTCCCCCTTTTTCGATCACGGGTTCATCCAACCCTAAAGGAAGATGCTTCAACACTTTGTCCCCCCCTACATCCCTTAATGATTTTTCAACCATTTCCCTTGTGATGCCTTTATGATTCAGACTGATATTGGAAGCGATGGTGCCAGTAAATAAATAGGGATCTTGAAGGACGATTCCCATATGCTCCCTAAGGGTCTGATGGGGGATATCCAATATATTCGTGCCATCGATTTTAATTTGCCCTTCACTGCTGTCATAAAAACGGAACAATAAATTCATTATGGAACTTTTTCCTGACCCAGTATGGCCAACTAAAGCAATCGTTTCCCCTTGTTTAGCGTAGAAGGAAATGTCCCTTAACACATATTCATTATCTTTATAACCAAAAGAAACATTTTCGAATTGCACATTTCCTTTGTATCTGGACATATTTTCATCACTGACTGCCACTCCCTGCTCATCCAATAAACTGAATGCCCGCTCCCCTGCAACAAGTGCCTGTTCAAGGTTAGCGAACTGATTGACGATCCCGTGAAGCGGATGAAGCAGGCGGCTGATCAAATCAACAATTGCATACATCATCCCTAAAGAAATGGCTGAACTCGCTGTAAGGGATATCCCGCCGAAATACCAGACGAATGCCATTAGCGCCAAAACCTTAATGACACCAATCAAGTTTCCGCCCGTCAACGAATTCAAATGAAGCATTTTATTTTGATAGGAATAATGCTCCCTGTTCAGATTTTCAAAAGATTGCTTCGTCTCCCTTTCACGCCCAAATGCCTGGATGATGCTCATTCCAGAAATGGATTCATTGATCATCCCATTAATATCGCTGACCCGCTCCCGAATGATGTGATTATATTTCGAGGCGAATTTACGGTATACCATCGTCCAGATAACGATGATCGGAATAAGTAAAAGACCAATGGTACCGACTCGCGGATCCAAAATATACAAAGCAATCAGAACCCCGAAAATATTAATCGTACTCGAGAAGAAGTTGGCGAGCACGGTTACGTATAATTCCCGGATCGCTTCCGTATCATTAGTGACCCTGGCTACAACTTTCCCTGCTGGCATATTATCGAAATAACGTATCGGCAGACGGGAAATATGCGTAAAAATATCATTTCGCATTTTCTGTATGATACGGTTCGCCGCTTTCTGTAAATAATAACTCTGCCCATATTGAAAAATGGAGGAAAGGATGACAAGACTAAAATAAAAGGCCACAAGCTTAATGATCCGCGGGATTTCCGGTTGGTAAAACCGCATCACTTCCTGATTCGTCAATTTGACTGCTTGCGTACGCTGTTCTTCTCCGTCTTTCTTAATGATCAACGATTGGTTCTCCAAGGTTCTGCGCCCATCGATAGGGACAGCTTCATTAACGAAGACAAATTGATTGCCTACCTGCAGAACATGGACTTCCCTGCCTTTCTTCTCACTTTTTGCAAAGTAATCAGCCCGTTTATACCAATTTCCATCATACTCAACAGCATCTTTTCCTTCACCCGCTTCATACCAGGTGGATTCGATGCCAAGTATATGTGAATCGATGATTTTCTTGGCAACGAAAGGACCCGTTAAATCGGCCGCTACCGAAAGTGCCAACATGATCAGGGCGCCAATGATCAATTTTTTATAAAAGGCAGCATAGTTAAAAAGTTTCTTTACGACCTTCATGCCTTCACCTCCGTCCCTTCGTCAACCTGCTGTCGTTCAAATTGCTCTCTATACCAGCCATCCTTTTGCAGTAAATCCGCATGAGTCCCCTCTTCGATGATCTCTCCATTGTCCAACACGATAATTCGGTCCGCGTGCTGAACGGCTGATAAGCGATGGGTTGTGATGATCGTCGTTTTTCCTGCACGTTCATTTTGGATATTTTCGATGATTGTCGTTTCCGTTTTTGCATCTACAGCGGATAAGGAATCATCCAATATAAGGATTTCCGGATTTTTGATCAGTGCCCTGGCAATCGAGATCCTCTGCTTTTGCCCTCCAGATAGGGCGACACCCTTCTCACCGACGAGTGTCTCAAGACGGTTGGGCAGCATCATTAAGTCCTTCTCAAAATCCGCAAGCCAGATAGCTTCAGACAGTTCCTCTTCCGTTGCATCCATTTTACCGAATAAGATATTTTCCCTAACAGACTTCGAGAATAAGAAATGGTCCTGTGGAACGTAGCCGATCCATTTACGAATATCTTCAAGGTTCAGTTCCTCCAGCGGCATGCCTGCAAAAGCGATTTCACCTGTTCCTAAAGGATATTCCCGCAGCAATTGCTTCACGAATGTCGTTTTTCCACTCCCTGTTTTCCCCACTATCCCCAATGTTTGACCGCGCTCAAGCTGAACGGAAATATTGGATAGATTCACAACCGTTGAGGACGGGTATGTAAAATACACTGAATTGAATTGGATATTTCCCGGTTTTTGAATACTCTTCAAACCCAATGAATTTTTCACATCCGCTTCATATGAAAGGGTATCCTGAACACGATCTAGCGAGGCATTTCCTCTTTGCATGACATTGATCAGTTCACCCACCGCTATCATCGGCCAAATTAACATGCCTAGGTACACATTGAACGAAACAAGTCCGCCAAGCGTTATGGCCTGTTGAAACACAAGATAAGCCCCGTAGCCTAACCCGATTAAATAACTGATGCCGATGATAATGCTGATTGTCGGATCAAAGAGTGCGTCGATTTTTGCCACGGCCAGATTTTTGCGATATACATCCTCTGTCATTTCATCAAATCGCTTTTCGTCTTCCCGCTCCTGGACATAGGCCCGGATAACACGGACGCCTGAAATGGATTCCAGGACCTTGTCATTTAAAGTACCAAAAGCTGCTTGTGCATCCGTAAATCGTTTGTAAATTTTCTTCACGTAAATTTGCATCATCACTGCCATGATCGGCAGCGGCAGCACCGCCGCAATCGTCAACTCCCAGCTGATCGTGGCTCCCATCATGACCACAACCGTAATGGTGAACAGCACCGAGTCAACGAGCGTCAATATCCCAAAACCAGCAGTGAGGGATATTGCTTTTAAATCATTGGTTGCCCTTGCCATTAAATCCCCTGTACGGTTTTTTTCATAAAACGTCGGCGTCATTTTCAGCAAATGGCCCATAAATCCAGACCTTAGCTTTCGTTCGACCAGGTTACCGCCGCCGAATAACAAGTAACTCCATAAATAACCAAATAGGTAACTGCCGCTCAGTACCATGAGCAAATAAATAACGTATTTCATGACCCCTTCCTGTGTCATGCTGCCATTGTTCATATCATCGATGGCATTCCCGACGAGTTTTGGCGGAATAACCTCCAGGATATTCACCAGGCACAGAAATAAAATCGCCAAGGTATAACGCCGCCACTGTTCTTTAAAGAACCAGGACAGCTTTTTAAAAATCGCAAACATGAATTCCCCTCCCTTTTGTTCAAACCTTTCACTCGCTAACCGCTTTCTGGATCTCCGGGTTGCCATAAGTTTTCCATTGTCTTTCGTCTCATTTAAAATTCCTCCTATCATTTATATGGAAAGGATGCTTATGCACCTGTACCCCAAATGCAGAAAAGCCCCCGCCAATTAGCGGAAGCTTTTTTAGATGCGTAATGAACACATATAAAAGCGCAGGCCGCGAAAACTCCACACCTGCGCTTTAAAATGATCAATGAACACGTTACGTTGAATCCTTTGTCTAGAAAGACAAGGTCCCAGGGCAGGCGGACGTATGATATTCAATTGTGACATCACTGTGCTTAACTGATTTAGTCATGACGTTCGCCTCCTTTTTCAATAATTATTGGTAATATTTAACTTATATTTAAAGGTTACTACGTTTTACATAGCTTTGTCAATTGCGACTTTTCTAGATTATTGCTGGATAATCCTTTATTCTTATAAGGATGACGTAACCTAAGGAGGTTCAGCATATGCAATGGAGAAAATATATACTCCTAGCAGTTCCCTTTTTATTTTCATCCATTTTCATCTTATTTGCCGTACCGGTCCAATATAGATTTTTATCCTTCATTCCTGTGTTTCTTTTCTGGATCGTTTATTATATTTTATTGTACTGGGAAAAGAAGAAGAAAAATAACCGATGATATCACCTTTAGGGCGTTGCAAATGCAACGCCCTTTTCTTGACGGCTCTGCATATAATGATCGAAAAACATTCGTGGTGATTGTATGCTTTCCCAATATTTGCAGAAGCTGATGGACAAACACCCTGTCAAAACAAAACCCATCATCGATGCCGAAAGATATGACACGCTAAAATCCCGTTTACAAAAAGAGCTCTTTCAGCCTTTTGATGAGTCGAAAGCATTTTTTCCTGAGGAAACCGCCCTTATAAAAAGCATTCGAACCGAGACGGCTGCCTTGAACCGGAACAATATTACAAGAACACAAGCATATCTTGCCTTCTACAATCGTAATCCAGAGGTCCATTGGGCCTTTTTAGCACATATGGTTTCGAGGAATGGAGGATACCATATGACTGACTTGAAAAGTTCAACCATGACCCATCTCCTTGACAGAGCCGAACGGCAGAAATTTTTCCTGTTCCTTGAGCGCGCCAATTCGGCCATATTTGCAGATGCCTTCCCCCAGCTTCTTTTATATGAACATTCTAAACAAAAAGAACTTCCGCTAAGAAGGTATTTTCCAGTATTCCGCATTTCAAGATTCATGGCCCCGATTTGGGAATCTTTCATCGAAGATCCCCATTCACCCCTTTTGACAACGGCCCTCATCATTAATGAACAAAGAATGCTTCAGGAAAGGATCTTAAAGCGCACCCGTCATGGTGAAATCCTCCGCAGGCTTGATTTTCAGCTTCAGGAGTACTTAGGCTTCATGAAAGTGATCTTTCCTTATGCAAACAAGCAAAAAGGGCTTCATAACTTGACAGGCCTTACCATCGAACGCTTTGCCGACCCGAAACAGCGGATTGAAACGGGGAAATTATTATATGGGCTCCTTTTTCAGCATCCGGCGGTTTTTCGCGGTGTTGGCCAATTTACAAAAGAGATTCCCCACACTGGTTCCAGAAAGGATTACTGGGGAAGCATATATACCTCTGATGCATCCACGTCAAAAGATGATAAAGTCTACAGCCCCACTCTACATGATGCATGGGATGATCAACTTTTCTTTCCTCCCCATTCCTTTGATTGGTTCACGAATGAAAGCTTCATAGAAGATTTACGAAGCACACCGATCATTAAAAAGGCGGACCTGACCAACGAGGTGCTCGAAAATGTCAAGCAGCTGAAAACCCTCAACGGAATGAAAGCCATTTTCTAGCATCAAGCCTCTTACTTTGAATATCCCATCCCCCATTTGGCAAGAATGGTTAGCAAAAAGAATGGGTGAAACAAATGAGAGGCATTGTACTATTGAATCCACATTACAAAATCGGGGATTTACATACGGATGAAAGCTTGGCAATCCAAAAGATTATGACGGACAAGCATATAGAGGAAAAGAATATTTCCCCGGTCATACTGAATCCGTATCAAATCCATCCTTATTACACCATCCCGCATGAGCTTCTACTTAATTTACAAAATAAAAAAACGGGTCAAATCGATTGCCTGGTGCTTCACTCTCTGGAAACGATCGAACGCTTCATCTATATATACCCTGAAAAATGGCTTGAGCTTTGCGGATATTTCAAAGAGATTATCAGCGTCGCGACTCAAACTCCCGTTAAGAAATATGAAGCAAATTAATGCTTAAAATCAAAATTCATGGTACTAAAGTCATTGTGAATGGATTCCAAAGGTTGTTCATTCATTTACTTTGTGAGCTCCCCTTTTTCACAAAAGCGACTCATATATTTCTCTCCCCATAATGGTCGCTATGCCGCTCCGCCCTCTCTTTATCTATTAAACCCCTTCGGACTCATTGGCCTTTATATCAATTTTCCTAATTATAAGATTACGAGGAATGATATAACTTCAAAACATTCTTTTGGAAATATAGATAAATTTACGGATAAAGCATAGAAAAATAAGTTAATTTTATATATCATTGGAGATAGGAATTTTCTTATTTTTTACTTTTACTAGAAAGGAATGTTACTGATGGCCAAAGAAAAAAAGAAAAAAACCCCAATTCCTTTCCGACTGAACTTTTTGTTCTTTTTAATATTCATTTTATTTTCAAGCCTAATCATCCGGCTTGGCATCGTCCAAATCGTGTATGGGGATGATTACCTTCGAGAAGTGGACCGAACGGAAAACGATGTGGCCAATACCCCCGTTCCCCGTGGCAAGATGTATGACCGCAACTTGAATCCGGTCGTTGATAATGAGCCACGTAATGCCATCACCTATACGAAATACCCGAATACGAAAACGGCCGATATGGTGAAGACGGCAGAGGTCCTTGCCACCTTGATAGAAAAAGATACCAAAAAGGTAACCCTGCCGGATAAAAAGGATTTTTGGATTTTAAAGCATCCGAAAGAAGCCGAAGCCTTGATCACCAAGGCCGAGAAGAAGAAAGTAATCGAAAAGAAACTGGAACAAAAAGATTTATACAAACTTCAAATGGAACGGGTAACCGATGAGGATATCAACGAATTCACCAAGGATGAATTGGAAGTGATCGCCATCTTCCGGGAATTCAATAGCGGCTATGCCCTCGCACCGTCGATCGTGAAGAATAAAGATGTCACCACTAAGGAATTCGCCAGGGTCAGCGAACATTTGGATGAAATGCCAGGCGTGGATGTAACGACGGATTGGGAAAGGACCTATAAGTATGATGAGACCCTCCGCTCGGTTCTTGGCAAGGTCTCTTCTTCCGAAGAAGGCATTCCCAGTGAAAATATCGACTATTATCTGGCACGCGACTATACCAGGAATGACCGAGTCGGAAAAAGTTATATCGAAAAACAATATGAAGATGTCCTGCGCGGTCAAAAGACGCGGATTGAAAATGTGCTGAGCAAAGGGGAAGTCATCAATACGAATACCCTGACTGAAGGGCAAAGCGGAAAAGACTTGGTTCTGACAATTGATATGGAGCTGCAGCAGCAGGTTGAAAAAATCATCGAGAGAGAATTGTCGAAATCGAAAGCTAAAGGAAATACCTACTTATTGGATCGTGCCTTTGTCGTTTTAATGGACCCGAATACAGGCGAGGTGCTTACAATGGCCGGCAGGCAATACGGCCGCAACAGTAAGACCGGATTGACCGAAATGAACGATTTCGCCCTTGGAAACATTACGACCTCCTATACGATGGGGTCATCTGTCAAAGGGGCTACGGTCTACACGGGCTTTCAGACAGGAGCCATCGCACCAGGGTCAGCTTTTTTTGACAGAAAACTCCTTTTAGCAGGGGCCCCTATGAAAGGATCTTATAGTGATTTGGGTTATGTAACCGATGTCTCTGCGTTAAAGAAATCGTCGAATGTCTATATGTTCATGACGGCAATCAAAATTGCCGGCGGTCATTATATCCCTAACCGGCCGTTAGGGATCAACCGGGAAGCTTATTCAATCATGCGGAATCATTATGCCCAATTTGGATTGGGTGTCCGCACAGGCATCGACCTGCCAAATGAATCCGTAGGGTTTAAAGGAGTCGATATGTCAACAGACGGATTGCTGCTGGATTTATCAATTGGCCAGTATGATACATATACTCCTATGCAATTGGCACAGTATGTTTCGACGATTGCAAATGGCGGAAAAAGGCTTGAGCCCCATATGGTCAGGGAAATCAGGAATCCATCCAACGAACACAATGAATTGGGCAGCGTCTTTAAAACAATGAGTCCCAAAGTGTTAAACGATTTAGGCGGGAAAGACGTTTGGATGCAGCGTGTCCAGGAAGGATTCAGGCAGGTTGCCCAGGAGCCAGGCGGGACGGCATATAAATATTTCGGCGGGAAGTCCTACCATGCGGCAGCAAAAACGGGTACTGCCGAGGCCTTTTACGACGGACCGCGGAGGAATCAATATAGCGCGCCAGTCCCGACTATCAATCTGACACTTGTAGGTTATGCACCTCACAATAATCCGGAAGTGGCATTCTCTGTCGTCGTGCCATGGGTGTATCAAGGAAAGCCCTCTGATGATATTAACAAACGGATCGGGCGGGACGTAATGGACGCCTACTTTAAATTGAAGGAAAAAAGAGCAAAAGGTGAATCTGATGCAGATAAAGCAGTAGAAAGCACTCAATGATAATTACAAAAAAAGGCCTGCTCGATTACGAGCAGGCCTTTTTTGATCTTCATTTATTCCAGCTTTTGAACGAATTCCTTATATAGAGCCCTAAGTGCATCTCCCCTGCTGATGATGCCGACGACTTTATTATTTTTGTCCACGACGGGGATTTTCTTGAAATGATGCTTGGAAAGGACCTTTATCAATTCATCTAACGGATCTTCGGGGGATAGCTTTGTAATCCTTTTATTTTTAATGATTTGCGAGACTTTATCACTCATTTTGGATGTAACCTTTTCATCCAATTCTTCACCGGGAAGAACCGTAATGTAGGTGAAATATCCCATGATGGCTTCTTCTGCAGGTGTCAAATAACGAAGGATATCCCCGTCCGTGACCATTCCCAAAAGCTTATCATGCTCATCGACGACCGGTACCCCGCCCACTTTATTTTCAATTAAAATTCGCAGAATTTCCTTTAATGTAAAATCAGGACGGGCTACAAAGACTTCTCTTATCATGAAATCCTTAACTAACATCTTACCACCCCTTATTTTATGTTTGGACGTTCTGTATTCATCTCTCTCCTCTATTAATAATACCCTTACTTACTCTATTTAAAAACCCTTGCCGCCTGAACTGCCTTTTTCCAGCCAGTATATAAATCTTTCCTTTCCTCTTCTTCCATCCCGGGTTCGAATTTCTTATCGACTGCCCATAGCTTTGAAATCTCTTCCTGATCTTCCCAATACCCGACAGCGAGTCCAGCCAAATACGCTGCGCCTAACGCTGTCGTTTCAGTAATAACCGGTCTTTCGACGGAGACGTTCAGGAGACCGCTTTGAAATTCCATCAAGAAGTTGTTTTTGACAACCCCGCCATCGACCCTCAATGCCTTTAGGTTAATCCCTGAATCGGCTTCCATGGCGCTAAGGACATCTTTTGTCTGGTAAGCCAACGCTTCCAATGTTGCCCGGACGAAATGCTCCTTCGATGTCCCCCTTGTCAGTCCGAATACAGCTCCCTTGACATCACTATCCCAATAAGGGGTACCTAATCCAACAAATGCGGGGACTACATAGATTCCATCCGCTGAAGTGACCCGCAAAGCATACTTTTCACTGTCTTTCGGATCATGCAAGAGTTTCAGCCCATCCCTTAACCATTGTATGGCCGAACCTGCGACAAAAATACTGCCTTCCAAGGCATATTCGACTTTTCCATTCAGCCCCCATGCAATCGTGGTCAATAGGCCATGTTCTGATTTCACTGCCTTTTCTCCTGTATTCATCAGCATAAAGCATCCGGTGCCATACGTATTCTTGGCCATTCCTTTTTCAAAGCATTCTTGGCCGAACAAAGCTGCCTGTTGATCTCCAGCTGCCCCGGCAATCGGGATTTCGTGTCCAAAGAAATGGTGTGGCGCTGTTTTCCCGTATATCTCCGATGAAGAGCGAACATCCGGGAGCATCGATTGCGGCACTTGCAGGATTCCCAGCAGCTCTTCATCCCACTTCAGGTCATGAATGTTATACATCAGTGTCCTTGAAGCATTTGAATAATCGGTTACATGTGCTTTACCACCCGAAAGTTTCCATATCAGCCACGTATCGATCGTACCAAACAATAAGTCTCCGTTTTCAGCCTTTTTCCGTGCCCCATCTACATGGTCGAGAATCCATTTCACCTTTGTACCGGAAAAATAAGCATCAATCAACAAACCGGTTTTCTGCAAAAATAAGTCATCGAGACCCTCATCCTTCATTTGAGTGCAAATTTCGCTTGTCTGCCGGGATTGCCAGACGATGGCATGATGGATCGGCTGACCTGTTTTCTTATCCCATACCACGGTCGTCTCCCGTTGATTCGTAATGCCAATTCCAGCGATCTGTTCCGGTTTTACATTCATTTCCGATAGACAGGAGGCGATTACCGATAGGATGGAACCCCAAATTTCATTGGCGTTATGCTCCACCCATCCAGGATTCGGGAAATATTGGGTGAATTCCTTTTGCGCAATATGCAAGACTTCCCCGCTTTTATTAAATAAAATGGCCCGCGAACTTGTCGTTCCTTGGTCCAATGATAATATGTAAGTTTCCATGGTTGTCTCCCCCTACACTTAAGATAAGGTTCATTTCAGCTTAAGTGTCATGCTGTATTTTCTTTCTTCATTTTACTAGATATACCCTTGAAAACAAAAAATATATAAATTACGGTGCAAAACTGAAAAATATTGGCAGGTTAAGAGTTTATCTTTTACAATGAAAATAAGGCGGATAGGAGGAATGGAAAATGAATAACCATGAAATAGATTTTAAAATATATGGAGATGACATGCAGTTTGTTGAAGTGGAATTGGACCCTCAGGAAACGGTGATTGCCGAAGCGGGAAGTTTAATGATGATGGAAGATCGAATCAAGATGGAAACCATCTTTGGCGATGGGTCTTCGAATGGTGACAGCGGAATGATGGGTAAGTTATTCGGTGCCGGGAAACGGCTCCTGACTGGTGAGAGTCTTTTCATGACGGCTTTTACGAATGAAGGACGTGATAAAAAACACGTTTCATTCGCCTCGCCTTATCCAGGTAAAATCATCCCGATGGATTTAAGCGAGCTAGGCGGGAAAATCATATGTCAAAAAGACGCTTTCCTGGCGGCAGCAAAAGGCGTTTCGGTCGGAATAGAGTTTCAGAGAAAAATAGGGGCAGGCTTCTTTGGCGGTGAAGGCTTCATCATGCAAAAACTTGAAGGAGATGGAATGACCTTCGTTCATGCCGGCGGTACGATCCATAAAAAGGAATTGGCAGCCGGAGAGATTTTACGCGTAGATACAGGATGTTTAGTGGCAATGACTAGCGGGGTAGATTATAATATTGAAACTGTAAAAGGCGTGAAAACCGCTTTATTCGGAGGCGAAGGTTTATTCTTTGCAACATTAAAAGGGCCCGGAACCGTATGGGTGCAATCTTTGCCATTCAGCCGGCTTGCCAGCCGTGTATTTGCTGCAGCGCCGCAAAATGGAGGATCATCCGAAGAAGGCAGCGTAGCTAGAGGCTTATTCAATTTATTCAACGATAAATAAGAACCGACCAATGGCTGCCTTCCTGGCAGTCATTGATCTCTTTTGAAAAGGATGGGTAGCTACATGCAGCTTGTTAAGTGGTCCTACATGAGACGCTATAATATCAGGGCAATTTTTGATCAATTCCCGAATTCGCCTGTTATTTTCCGAAAAATAAGAGATTACTATTTTGTTTATACCGTTCACTGGACAGCTGCCGATGCCCCTATCGGCATAAAAGAGCTTGAAGAAATGGAACAGCTGCTCAACCGTGAGCTCGGAACTGAACTGCAATATCTCTATCGGAAAAAATGAGTTACTCCTCGTACATCATTTTTCTTGTCATGCCTCCATCGACGATAAGATCCGCACCCGTCACGAAATCATTTTCCGTTGCCGTCAAATAAAGACAGGCCCTTGCAATGTCTCCCGGTTTGCCAACCCGATTGGAAAAATGCTGCTGATGATCTTTTTCCCTCAGCAAGTCATACTCTCCCGTTTCAATCCAGCCCGGAGAAATCGAATTGACCGTAATTTTCTCTTTGCCTAAAGAAGCGGCAAGTGCATGTGTCAGTGCTTTGATCCCTCCTTTTGTCGCGGCATAGGATTCCGAATCCGGCTCAGACATTATCGCTCTGGTTGATGCTATATTGATGATTGCACCTCCCTTTTCATTTTTTCGCATCGATTCTGCCGCTGCCCGGGAACAAAGGAAAACACTGCGCAAATTCGTGTTCAACATATCGTCCCATTCCTCAATCGTCAGATCATAAAGCGATTTGAACAATGCCTTTCCTGCATTATTGATTAATATATCAATGGTCTTATATGTTTTTAAAGTTACATCCATCAAATGTTGTATGTCAGCCTCCTTACGTACATCCGTTTTAACGAACATGGCTTCATGACCGTTACTTTTGAGCTCTTCCGCATACAGAACACCTTCCCGCTCGTCCAAATCTGCGAGAACGACAGAAGCGCCGCTTTCTGCATATCCCTTTGCCACGCCTCTCCCTATACCATTCGAAGCGCCTGTTACAATCACCGTTTTATTTGCGAATCCCATTATTCCATCCTCACTTTCACAGATTTGTCCCTATCATAATATCCAATTTGCTTCACTTCAAACATTTCCTTGACTGATCAACTAATCCTTTTCATTATCATCAAAAATCTGCAGGACCCTTATATTTTTGTACGGCCCTAAAGTGATGTATGATAGATAGTAACAACAAGAATGAACCACGGTGAAAGGCATCCGCCATTAGCTTTCTTACAGTGTGAAAATTTATATTGGAGGAATGTAAAAATGGACTTATTAAAAAATGCGTTTTCTTTAGGATTAGGTGCTGCCGCTGCCACAAAAGAGCAAATTGAAAAAGCAGTGGACTCTCTTGTGAAAAAAGGCGATATCTCAAAAGAAGACTCCAAGGTCCTTATTAAGCAATGGGTCGAAAAAGGGGAACAAGCCCAAAGGCAGCTGGATGATTCCGTCAAAGCCAAAGTCAACCAAGCGCTCAATGGCCTAAACTTGGCAACTAAAGAAGAAGTTCAGGAATTGGAGCGCCGTATCGCAATTTTGGAAAAACAGAACCAAAACATACAATCCTGATCAGGAGGTACTTGAATGTTTCGCAAGCGACTGAAACACGCACATCGTTACCAAGAAATCATTAATGCCTTCTTGAAAAATGGTTTTGGTTACTTCATCTATCGTCTGGGATTATCCGAGAGCAAAGCTGCATCGAAACTCCAACCTGATGAAAACCTGAACCTCCGCTCAATTGGAGAGCGGCTGCATACGATATTACAAAGCTTGGGACCTACATTCATTAAACTTGGTCAGATTGCAAGTACGAGGCGTGATTTCGTTCCTGACGAAATCGTCCGCGAACTTGAAAAGCTACAGGACCAGGTCACCCCCTTTCCATTTGAGAGGGTTCGCAAAATTGTCGAAGCCGAATTGGGTGATTCTTTGGAAAACATTTTTCTTGAATTTCATGAAACCCCACTGGCAACCGCTTCGATTGGGCAGGTCCATACGGCACGGCTTCCATCGCAGGAAGTCGTAGCAATCAAAGTGCAGCGGCCCGATATCCTGCCGACTGTGGAAACGGATTTGGAAATTCTCGATGATTTGGCAAGACTGATGGAAGCACGCATATCTTGGGCAAGACGCTACCAGATCAGAAAAATGATTGATGAATTCGCTAAATCACTCCGTTCAGAACTCGATTATAACTCCGAGGGCCGAAACGGGGAAAGAATTGCCAAGCAATTCATCGATGATCAAGGGTTTAAGGTACCAAGGATCCATTGGGAGTTTTCCACAAAAAGGGTCCTGACGATGGATTTCATTCAAGGAATTAAGATCAATCATTATAAACAGCTTGATGATGAAGGTTATGATCGCCGGAAAATCGCGGAAAGATTAGCGAATTCCATGCTTCAGCAAATATTGATCGATGGCTTTTACCACGGCGATCCCCACCCTGGCAATATCATCATTTTGCCAGGGAATGTCGTCGCACTCATGGATTTCGGAATGGTAGGACGGCTGGAGGAAGAAACTAAGTTTCAGTTCGCCTCGCTTGTCATCAATCTGAAACGCGGCAGCACCAATGGATTGATCAAGACGCTTTCAGAGATGGGCCTCCTGACGGACGAAATCGACATGGCCCCATTAAGAGGGGATATCGATGAACTGCGAAATAAATATTATGATATCCCATTGAGCCAAATCAGCTTAGGCGGAGCCGTCAATGACCTGTTCACGGTTGCCAATCGGCATCAAGTCCAAATCCCTCCCGAATTCACGATGCTCGGCAAGGCTTTGCTTACCATGGAGGCCATAGTCGAAGGATTAGATCCGAATTTCAGCATTATGAAGGCAGCTGAACCTTTTGGGGAAAGGCTTTTTAAGGAACGCTACAACCCCAAAAACATTGCGAAGAACGCCTGGAATCAATTCATCGAGTCTGCCGAAGCCATTGCCGAATTGCCCAAGGATATCAAGGAAGTGACAGGTATCATTAAAAAAGGGAAATTGCGGCTCGATATCAACATTCCCGAACTCCAAGTTTTTTTACATAAGCTTGATCAAATCTCGAACCGGCTGTCCTTCAGTATTATCCTGCTAGCATTCAGCATAATCATGGTCGGTCTCATTATCGGCTCTGCAATAGGCGGGGAAACCTTGATCCTATGGAAGATACCGGTCATCGAGATAGGATTTGTCGTTGCAACCCTGATGTTCTTACTTATGCTCTACACCATTTTCAGATCCGGAAAAATGTAAACATACGAAAAAGGGGTTCGGATTGACCACCGAACCATAATTTTAAAACATGACTAGTTTATTGTTTTTTACTGTTATATAAATGAGACCCTCGTAAAATTGAAGAAAATTTGCGACACTCCTGCCGAATAACAGGCTTGCCAAGACCCCACGGGCGGATGCTTTGAAGAGGCTTGGCTCAGTCCGAAGAAAGTAAAGCAGTTTGCCGACAGTCTGAAGGGGACCCTTATAGTAAGGGAATTCCCTTTTTCTTGATTTCATTCGTTATTTATCCGACGTTCATAAGAGACGGCATACGCACTATGGCGAAAATGCAAGATTCGGTCTTCCGGGCATTCGATTCCTTCAGTAATACTGGTTGGATCAAACATTAAAGTATCTTTAAACACTGCCGATTTTCTGGAAATCATTAAATGCCCTATCGTGATTACCTGTTTATCTTCCGACCAAGCCGTGGTTGGATCGTCAGTCGGGTCATTTTCCCCTCCTATTTGGATGTTCAAATTAAAGCCCACCGGACCTTGCTTGAGCCTCTCTTCCATTTCTTCAACCAGATACTCCGGCGAATGCTTGGCCACCTCCCTTTTTTCCAGCATACTAAGGCCGGCATCAGGTACCCACTCGTACTTGATGGCCTGCCGCCTTCCTTCCGCGTTAATGAAATAGAATGCATGAATGGAGTAATATTGACAAGTTGAGAAACTGGCTGGAGAACGCATTTCTTTAAGCATTTGCAGGCTTGCCTTGCTTTCAGGGTATTTCCACAGGATTTTTGCAAGCTCTTTCAGATTGGGGAAACCTTCTTTGGCAGACTTGAAAAAGTCAGCAATATCAATAAACGCTTCCGGTGTTTTCGCAAAGAATAACGGAATGGTCACAGTAATGAGATCTGATTCCTCTCCATTCGGCAATTGAAACTTGACGGCCATGCCCTTTACAGGGGAAATGGCATCAGGATGGCTTGGAATCGGCGAGCTATTTGAAAACCGAATGATCACCGGCACAGCTTCATCCTGAAGATGCGGGGCCACCGTTATTGGGGACGCTTTTCCGTTTGGGGTAAAAACCCCCTCATAAACATATCCCCTTGCATGCGCACGCCGATAACCAGGATATGTTCCAGCTACTTTTTCAATCACATTAACTGCTTCTCTGGCTAGTTCAGGTTTAAAGTCGTCCGTTCCCTCCATGATACCTCACCCCACCTTTTCAGATTCGAATCCATTATTACATGTACCCCTTATTCCGATAGCTTATTCTTATTGAATCACCGAAGGCATTGATCGCCCAAAAAAACACCTGGAAATATCCAGGCGCTGCACACATCATGTTAGAAAAAAATACTCATTCCGGTTCCCGCTCCACCTGTGAAAGGATCACATGGGTGACGGTTGCCGCAAACGGAATGGTCCGATTGATGAATTCCTCCACTTCTTCAAGGCTCTCACTGTGGATTTTTAGCATAAAGCAAGCCTGCCCGGCAATTCGATAACAAAAATCAACATTCGGCACCTTGGAGATATACTTTTTAAATTTCTCATATTCCCCATTTTTTATCGTTGCTTCCACGATACACTCAATTGGAAAACCGATCTTTTTATGATCAATCTCGGCCACATACCCTTTAATGACCCCGAACGACTCCATTTGCCTTACCCGTTCGGCAACGGTGGGGGCGGAGAGCTTTACTTTCTTTGCCAATTCCCTCATGGATATTCGGCTATTCAACGTTAATTCAGCAAGGATGCTCTGGTCTTTTTCATCAATTTTCATTATACAAAAATTCCCCTTCTTTTCTTTACACTCATTCATTATTAAACCATAATACTTTACAAATGGAATTAAAATTCCTGGATTTTTATATTAAGATTATCTCAAAGGAGAGATGTTCATGACAAGAATAAAAAAATCATCGCAGGGATCCAGTCCATTTCAAAGATTATTTCATTCTGAAGAGATTTCGCATAAATGGTCGGACCTCTCAGATTGCATATCTGCAGATGGGAAACTTTCAAAGAAGTTAAAGGAAAACGTCAGAAGGGTCCTGGCATACGGTAATGGCTGCTCCTATTGTCAGGCAAAAGGGATTCCACTAAAGCCTGAAGATATGAAAGAAAGTTATGCAATAGCCTTTGCGGAAGTGTTCCTCTTACAACGTGAAAAAACGGAGGAAAAGTTTTTCCAAGTATTGAAGGAGGCATTCAGTGACGAAGAGATTTCTGAACTATTGGCATTCATTTGTTTTACAACAGCCCAGCAATATTTCGGGGCTTTGATGGATTTATAATAACACCAAAAAAGGAACAGGCACCGTGCCTCGTTCCTTTCTATAAACCTTCATGTGCAAACCCATTTACAAGGATCGGTTGAAATTCCACCTAGTATTTCGCACCATGATCCTCCATTTCATTGATCCTAGGAAGGATGGAGCGGGAAGGTACCGGGGATGTCAAAACCACGGATGTATTCAGATGTCCATAGGGTATTAATCGATCTATCAGTAATCTCATGCTGTCCATATCAGCCAAAGCCGCTTTCAAAAAATATCCAACGGTTCCTGTTACACGATGGCACTCGATAATGTCTAAATCATTTTTCACCAATTGCTCAAAATCGGATACTGGAACCTTAAGTTCACTCACCTGAATGAACACAAGTACACCTCTTCCTATTGCCAGAGGTGATACCCTTGCACTGAACCCCTCAATGATCCCCTTTTCTTGCAGGCGATACATACGTTCAGAGATGCTAGGTCGACTGAGAGCCAATTTCTTCGATAGTTCACTAATCGTAATGCGTCCATCCTTTTGTAAAAGTTCCAGTAAACTGACATCTATTTCATCCATGAAGCAACCGCCTTTCATAATGAAGGAATATAAGCTTATATTTCTTTAAAATGTTGTATGGATAGTGAAAAATACATTCTTTTTTGTATGTAATTTTATCAGTTAATATTCTATCATTAAAATAATCCAATAGAAAAAGAAAATTCAGAATTTACCAAAGGGAGGAACCTGCATTGACCTTTACGAAAATCCCGGTTCGCCAAAACATCGAAAGCATTAGCCCATATGTTTCCGGCAAGCCAATTGAAGAGGTGCAACGTGAACTCGGTCTTGAAACGATCGTTAAATTGGCATCCAATGAGAATCCATTCGGTTGCTCAACTCTAGCAAAAGAAGCCATGATTACCGAAATGGAGCAAACCTCCTTTTATCCTGAAGGCATGGCACCTGCATTAGCTGAAAAGTTGGCAAGGAAATTGAATATCAATAAAGATCATATCATTTTAGGCAATGGATCTGATGAAGTGATTCGTTTGTTAACAAGAACCTATATCCAACAAAATGATGAAGTCATCATGGCTGATGTGACATTTCCACGATATGAAACGAATGTATTGATTGACGGCGGCACACCAGTAAAGATACCTCTTATTAATGGTGTACATGACCTGGAGGGGATGTATGATGCCATAACAGAAAAAACAAGAATGATATTTGTCTGTAATCCCAATAATCCGACAGGAACGATCGTTCAAAAAGAAAAGTTACGCTCTTTTATCGAGAAGGTGCCGAAACATATTTTACTGATTATTGATGAAGCATACTATGAATATGTCGATGATGCAGAATATTTAGAAACCTTGCCACTTTTAAATATGCATTCAAATCTGGTGATCTTACGCACTTTTTCAAAGATTTATGGACTGGCTGCATTAAGGATTGGATACGGTTTAATGGATGCTTCCATCATACAAGAGCTAGTTAAAGTGAAGGAACCCTTCAATACCAATCGTTTAGCACAGGCTGCGGCATTCGCTTCCCTCGACGACCATCCATTTGTTGAGAAATGTGTTCGTAAGAATGGGGAAGGAAGAAGATATTTAGAAAACGAACTAAGCAAGATAGGATTAACATTCTTCCCTTCACATGCCAACTTCTTGATGGTTAAACTGAACCAGCCTGGCAGGAACATTTTTGAGAAGTTATTAATTCAAGGTGTCATCATCCGTTCCGGTCATTTGCTAGGCTATGAAAATACTATCCGCGTGACCATCGGCACTCCACTTGAAAACGAGAGGTTCATATCCTCCTTACAACATATAATCAATGAAACGTCAGGTACATGAACGACGATCGAAATGAAGTTGCAGTATATCGATGATTATTAATGAAAGATACGACATGGACGCCTTTGCCCATGTCGTATCTTTTTCGTGAATTTATTTAGCAATATCCTTTTCTATCATCGTTGTTTCCTGCTCATCCCCACTTTTAAATTTAAAAATGGAAATCGAGATTAATGAAGCCAAGACAATCAGGCAAGCAATGATACTGATCCGATTCTGTTCATTGAACACGAACGTTACACAAATGATGCTTAAGGTGATTATGGCAAACAAGGTTACATATGGAAATCCCCACAATTTAAAACTCGGGGCTTTGGGATATGAATTGCGAAGTTTTAGCTGCGCTAAACAGATGCTGATCCATACAAGGGATACTACAAAACCTGGAAACGCCATTAATAAAGTAAATGCCTTGTCCTGTGCAACGAAAGTAACCATGGAGCCGACGACCAATACAAATGCACTTAATATCAAACTATACAAAGGAACGCCATTTTTTGATACATAAGAGAACGACTTGGGAGCTTCCCCTTCTGCAGCCAAAGAATGCAGCATGCGGGTACACCCATATATTCCAGAGTTAGCAGCAGATAAGACGGCCGTAATTAAAATGAAATTCATGATATGTGCAGATCCCTGAAAACCGGACATTGACAAAACTTGTACAAACGGACTTGCCTGGTCGCTAATTTCGTTCCAAGGAATCAAACCGCAGATTACAAGTATCGGTAAGGTGAAAAATAATACGACTCTCCAAATATAGTTTTTAATGACCTTCGGTAAAATGCGTTCCGCATCCTTTGCTTCGGTTACCGTCACCCCTATTAACTCTGAACCACCATAGGAGAACATGACGATCAGTAATGCCGAAAAGATGGACATCCACCCATTTGGGAAAAATCCTCCATGCCCGGTGAAGTTTTGTAGATAATTAGATCCGCCGCTTGGGATGACTCCAAATAAAATACAGGCTCCCAATATGATGAATACGATGATCATTGTAATTTTAATGCCAGCAAACCAAAATTCGAATTCACCATAATTTTTGACATTCATCATATTAATCCCAATGATGAAAGCCGCACAACCTAAACTTAATATCCAAAGCGGGATTGCTGGGAGCCAATACTGCAAAAAGCTTCCTGCCACCACTACCTCAATGACACATACGGATAGCCACATGAAACAATACATCCAGCCTATGATGAATGAAAAGCGGTTACCGAATGCTTTCCGAACAAAACCTTTCATATTCGTATTTGGATAGACAATTGCCATTTCCGCTATAGCACCCATGACTACAAGCAGTAATAATCCTGCAAAAATATAAGTGAATATAACTCCTGGCCCTGCTAATGATATGGTTTCGGCACTTCCTTTAAAAATCCCGGTACCTATTGCCCCTCCCATTGCCATCATGCTAATATGCCGCGGCAATAATTTCTTTTGCAGTGACCCACCATTTGACTCCATTACATTTGCCTCCTTCATTCCATAAATTTCATATAAAAAATTAAACCCAATCGTTGAATGGCGAATGGATAAGTTAGCTCATCAACCGTTATGGTTTAGGAGTGGAAGGATGCAAAGCCTTCTTGAAAACTTTTCTCATACTTCCCCAAAGTAAAAATGATATCAATATGCCGTTCGTTTTACAAGTGGAATAAAATCGCAGGCCAATACGGCTCCTGTTTGGTCAAACGCCGGGACAGATTTTCGAAGTGGAGTGAATTTGCTGATTGCCTTGCCTTTCGGGGACCAATTACCAGGTTTTTGCCTCCATCAAATAAAACACTTTAATCGGGGACTACATTGGCAATCCCCATGACTTTACCTTTCCCTACTTATTTACGATGTGGATTGCATGTCCCAAAACTGCCTCAGCCGCTTCCATCCATCCCTCAGTCAAAGTTGGATGTGGATGCATGATCAGGGCTATATCTTCGACCCTAGCCGCCAGCTCAAGGGCAAGCACCCCTTCACCTATAAGGTTGGAAGCATCAGCACCTACCATATGCATTCCGAGCAATATGTGGTTATCGGCATCCACGATCACTTCAGCAAATCCTTCCGTTTCATTCGTTGCAAGCGCCCTTCCATTGGCACTGAACGGAAATTTGCCGATTTTGACGCTGTAGCCCTGTTGTTCAGCTTCTTCACGGCTTAAACCAACACCAGCAATTTGTGGGTCCGAGAAGATTACATAGGGAACATTAGGTGAGTCAACTGCACTTGGCAACCCCCCTATCACTTCAGCTGCCACTATTCCCTGTTTGGACGCTCGATGGGCAAGAGCTGGACCAGGTGTAGTGTCACCGATGGCAAAGATGTGCGGCACATTTGTACGACATTCCATATCCACTGCTATATGGCCTTTTTCACCAACTGTAACTCCAGCCCGATTCAGGCCAATTTCTTCAGTGTTAGGTATCCTGCCAATTGTAACCAGAGTCTTTTCACTCACGACCACTTCCGCCCCCTGTTCTTCCGAGGATACATGAAGGTGTACATGACCATCCACTACACTCGCCTTTTCTACCCTCGTGGATGTTTTGATATTCATCCCAAGCTTCTTGGCATTCCGGGTGACTTCCTTTACCAGGTTTTCAGCAATTTGGGGAAGTATGCGATTGGCCATTTCAATGATGGTCACTTTAGTACCTAGCTTTGCAAATGCCATACCCAATTCGATTCCGATATATCCACCGCCAATGATCGACAAGCTTGATGGAACTTCCTGCAGCTGCAAAGATGATGTTGAATCCAATATATATTCCCCATCCACTTTTATGAAGGATGGAATGAAAGGTCTGGACCCCGTGGCAATAATTGCCTGTTCAAACTTGTAGGTTTCAAAATCGCCCTCGGTTTCAACTCCAATACGGTCATCAGATAAAAAGGCTGCTTGACCTTTAACCACTGTCACTCCATTCTCCTTACACAAATGGGCAATTCCTTGCCTCAACTGAGATGTGATGCCCGCTTTCCAATCCTGCCAGACTCCCAAGTCCATAGTGGTTCTTTCCTGGGATAGCCGGATTCCCATTTTCCCTAAATCGTTAAGCCTTTGGTATTGATCAGCTGTGTGAATTAATGCCTTTGAAGGTATACAGCCCCGATTAAGGCAAACCCCGCCCAGCTTATCCTTTTCAACCAGCACGACCGATTTTCCTAACTGGCCGAGACGGATAGCCGCAGCATATCCTCCCGGACCTCCTCCAATGATGATGACATCCGTCTCTACAGCAACTTCCCCTACTACCATTTATCTCATCTCCACAACTAAACGAATTGGATTTTCCAGCAATTCCTTGATTCTATTGGTAAAATGCACCGCTGTTACCCCATCAATCAAACGATGATCGAATGAAAGAGACATATTCATCATTAAACGGATAACACCTTCCAAATCGCGAACGACCATGCGATGTTCCATTTTATGCAAAGCTAGTATGGCCGCTTCCGGATAGTTAATGATCGGGGTCGCGTGCATCCCTCCGATCGGTCCTACATTGCTGATGGTAAATGTACTGCCTGTGATTTGATCTATGCTCAACTTCCCTTCTCGGGCTTGGGCTGCCAATTGCCTGATTTCATCAGCCAGTTGGAAAATGGTCTTTTGATCGGCATGTTTTATGACTGGAACTATAAGACCCTCTTCTGTATTCGTCGCAATCCCAATATGATAATAATTCTTCAGGATGATTTCATTGGTCTTTTCATCAATTGAAGCGTTTAATGTTTTGAACTCCTTTAAGGCGATGACAATGGCTTTAACGAAAAATGGCAAAAAAGTCAACTTAATATCCTTATCATCGGAGTACTCTTTTAATTGATTTTTAAATTCCTTCAATTGGTCCATTTCCAATTCATCTACATGGGTTACATGAGGAATGGTCGAAACCGACTTTACCATATGTTCAGCGATTTTTTTTCGAATGCCTTTAAGCGGAATCCTCTCTTCCCACTCATTTTCCATTCCTTTTGCCTGGATGGCATCCTTCATCAGGGCCATCTCTTGAACCATCTTGTTATCATGATGTTTGGCATTTTCCAGTGTAATCGAGTTATTTTCTTTAAACTGCTTCAGGTCACTTTCGGTAATTCGCCCAGCCGGACCGGAGCCTTTAACCTTCTCGATATCAACCTTCATTTCCCTCGCCAATTGACGAACGAATGGCGTTGCCAACGCACGCATTACATGCTGTTTAGTCGTAATATGCTCTGCATTTACTTTTACATCACCAGATTGCACGCCTTGGATTTCTTCGTCAATCATGCCTTTATCCGGAACTGACACATCGTTCTCTTCCTGAATTGTGAATATAGTGGTTCCCACTTCCACGATATCCCCTTCGGAAAAAAATATTTTCTTCACCACTCCAGCTGCAGGAGCCGTCAATTCCGCATTGACTTTATCCGTTTGCACCTCAACAATGGGTTGGTCCTGTTTTACCGCCTCCCCTTCTTTGATGAGCCATTGGATAATTTCCCCTTCATGCATCCCTTCCCCTACATCAGGAAGTTTAAATTCCATCATGCGTCATCCTCCTTCTCCCCTTATCACAATCAAAATGATAACGTTTCGACAATTCCTTGTTTTACACGGTCAACAGTCGGTAAATAATGATCTTCTATGGTAAACGGCGGAACCGGTACATCAAATCCTGTTACACGCTTAATCGGCGCTTTCAGGTAAATAAGAGCTTCATCATTAATGATGGAGATAATCTCCGCACCTAATCCGGCAGTCTTATGGGCTTCATGGACGATCAATGCACGACCTGTCTTTTTGATGGATTGCACGATCGTATCCCTATCTAAAGGGTATAATGTTCGCAGATCGACCACTTCACACTTCCAGCCTTTTTCTGCTTCAATCTTCTTCGCGGCATTCAATGCCTCCCTTAACATGGCCCCCCATGCATAAATGGTCAGGTCACTTCCCTCCTGGACCACTTTTGCTTGACCGATTGGTATTCGGTACATCTCGTCGGGAACTTCTTCCTTGAAAGCCCGATACAATTTAGTCGGTTCCAAAAAAATCACCGGATCTGGATCTTCAAGGGCTGAAATGAGCAGCCCTTTTGCATCATATGGATTACTTGGTGCAACCACCTTTAAACCCGGGGTATGGGCAAAAAAGGTTTCGACACTTTCGGAATGCAGTTCGGGGCCCCTGATTCCTGCACCATATGGAGTACGGATTAAAAGGGGAACCCCAAATTGCCCACGGGTGCGATACCTCATACGGGCAGCATGGGAAACGAGTTGTTCGAATCCCGGATAAATAAAGGCGAGAAACTGTATCTCTACTATGGGCAGCATTCCGTTAAGGGCTAAACCAATGGCAGAGCCGATGATTCCCGATTCAGCTAATGGCGTATCAACGACTCTATCTTTTCCATACTTCTCATAAAGTCCTTCCGTCGATCGAAAAACCCCGCCATTCACTCCAATATCCTCACCCATGATCATCACGCGATCATCATGACCCAGCATTTGGTCCATCGCTTCCGTAATTGCCTGGAGCATCGTTAAATTTTTGCCCATTATTTCTTCCCGCCTTTCCTTAAGATTTGGTTCAATTCCTGCTTCTGTTCCTTTAAATGCCATGACTCCTCGGCATATACATGGTTAAACATTTCGAGCGGGTCGGATTTTGGATACCCTTCGGCTTTTTGAAGGTGAGCATCAATCAGTTCGTTGAATTGTTTTAACGCCAATTCCTCCTGCTCTTCATTCCAGTGACCCTCTTTTATCAAATACTTTCTAAGACGTGTAATGGGATCCCGGTTTTCCCTCCAGAACGTTGAAACTTCGTCCTGATCGCGATATATGTTCGGATTGTCTGCAGTAGTATGAGCGCCATAACGAAAGGTAATGGCTTCGATTAATGTAGGTCCTTCCCCTTTAAGCGCTCTTTCGACAGCCTGCTTTACAGTCAGCCATACTGCGAAAATATCATTTCCATCCACTCGCACCCCATGGATGTCATAAGCTGCAGCCCGCTGGGATATTGTTTTGGATGCAGATTGCTTTTCAAAAGGGACACTGATCGCGTAGCCATTATTTTGGCAGAAAAAGATTGTTGGGGTTTTATAAACGCCAGCAAAATTCAGTGCCTCATGAAAGTCCCCTTCAGAAGTTGCTCCATCACCAAAATAAGCAATACTAACATTCTTTTCTCCTCTAATCTTACTTGCCCAAGCCGTTCCAACGGCATGAACCATTTGAGTGGCAATTGGAACACTTGGAGGCAATATCCTTTTTCCTTCTGGACAAATCGAGCCATCAAAATGCGCCATCCAGTATAGGAAAACACGGTATAATTCCTGCCCATGAATGATTGCCGCTCCATGATCACGGTATGTGGGAAACATCCAATCCCCCGCCGACAACGCTAAAGCGCTTCCTACCTGGGATGCCTCCTGTCCTTCAAATGGTGCATAAGTTCCAATCCTGCCTTGGCGCTGGAGATTAATTGATTTTCGGTCAAATGTTCTGAGCAGGAGCATGCTCTCATACATCTTTAACATCAGTGATTTATCGATTTTTCCATCAATCGTTTCAATGATTTCCCCATCAGGAGTCAATACACGAAATATTTCCGGCTCAACCTCATTTGAATACGCTTTCATTATTGGGTTTCCCGTCTTTTCCATTTCATTTCTCCCCTTAAGATAGATTTGTTTCGCAAACTTACCAAGGTTTTGAACAGTCATGAAATAACAGCCCAAAATATATTTATTGGTCTTTATGTCTGTGATTAAATGCTGTTTCATAAACTACATTTCCTTATATAAAAGGATAATACATCCATCTTTTTAATAATATGTTAAATAGAATGAATTTTTCACAGTTTACCTTTATTTAGAATATGTTTTCTGATACATTACCTTCATTTTGAAAATAAGAACCATTAATGGGGAAATTTCAAATTGCTTACTTACAAATTGTTGATATGCTCGATCGATTCAAGACCTATCCAAAAAGTATCCCGCACAAAAAAGACCCATTATATAATAAATGGGTCTTAGACTAGTTGCCTGCCGTTTTTTCTTTAAATATGTTACTGTTGATTTCAGAAATCCGCTCCCTTTCCGCCGACTGTCTGCCAAGCCTCCTCGACACAAGCGTTTGTGGGGTCTCGGCTAGCCAGTTATTCGGCAGGAGTGTCGCAATTTTCTTCAATCCTTTGAGGGTTTCATATAACAAAAAAACATAAAGAGCGAGTTTGCCTGCCGTTTTTTCTTTAAATATGTTACTGTTGATTTCGGAAATCCGTCCCCTTTCCGCCGACTGTCTGCCAAGCCTCCTCGACGCAAGCGTCTGTGGGGTCTCGGCTAGCCAGTTATTCGGCAGGAGTGTCGCAATTTTCTTCAATCCTTTGAGGGTTTCATATAATAAAAAAACATAAAGAGCGAGTTTGCCTGCCGTTTTTTTCTTTAAATATGTTACTGTTGATTTCGGAAATCCGTCCCCTTTCCGCCGACTGTCTGCCAAGTCTCCTCGACGCAAGCGTCTGTGGGGTCTCGGCTAGCCAGTTATTCGGCAGGAGTGTCGCAATTTTCTTCAATCCTTTGAGGGTTTCATATAATAAAAAAACATAAAGAGCGAGTTTGCCTGCCGTTTTTTTCTTTAAATATGTTACAGTTGATTTCGGAAATCCGCTCCCTTTCCGCCGACTGTCTGCAAAGCCTCATCAAATCGAGCGCCTGTGAGGTTTCGGCTAGTCAGTTATTCGGCAGGAGTGTCGCAAATTTCTTCAATTCATTGAGGGTTCATTCAATTCCAAGTTTACTTATTAATTAAGGGTTTGGGATTACATCAATCGAATTCCCTTTTGTAGACAAACTAAGAACTATAATATAATTATGTTTTTTTTTCATTTCATGATTGATGGGGGCACGCACCGGAAATCGCTCCTGCCATAACAGCAATCCATCCATTCCCGGAATACCTTACCAACGAAAATTAGAAAGATCTATCTTTCAAATGTTCCTTTCACGACTGCTTGACCATCTTTGACCATGACCTGCCCCATCGCGATAACACTATTCATTTCTAAAGTTTTTTTCTTCATCAAGATGATATCGGCGTCCTTACCTACCGCAAGCTGCCCCTTTGTAGAAAGTTTTAAAATGTTTGCCGGATTTTCCGTCACAACTCGTATGGCATCGGCAATTGTCACTCCATCCTCGATGATCGCATCGACAACACAATCATATAAGGACATGCATGTACCAATGTTCAAACCGCGCAGGTTACCGCCCCCATCGAAGTCAGGCAGGCTGGCTTGTCCATCTGAAGTTATGGTGATCTGCCCGATATCAACGCCTTCTTCCAGTGCCATTTTTATTGCTGTACTTGCTTTGACCTCGCCTTCTTCAAGGAACTTCTGGATCGTACTTGTCGTAAAATCGATATACCCCCCTTTTTTTGCATATTCCACACCTGCATAGAATAAATGCGGATTTCGGTTTATATGTGTAGGGTAGAATTGAGTGATCGGTATTTCCGTTGTCTCGACAACTTCTTCAATTACATGCAAATGATCCAGACTGTCGCCTACATGAATGTTGACGATACCGCTTTTCCCGGACAACAGACCTCCATTACGAGCCTGAGAGGCCAGTTTAGCAAGTTCAGCTGCAGTCGGCTGTGAAGAACGATGATCGGCAATGGCTATTTCGCCAACACCGATAATTTTATCCACAAGAATCAAATCATCTTCAATCTTACCGGTTAACGTCTTGACTGGAACTTGATAGGAACCAGTTTGAACGAAACAGCTAATTCCTTCTTCTTCAAGCGCTCTCGCTTTAGCAAGCAGTGCTGGCATGGTCCTTGTCGTTCCATCTGTTCCGATGACCCCTACCAATGTCGTTATACCCGCTAAAGTCGCATCTGTTAATTGGATTTCTGGTGTCCTCGTTTTAAAGCCCCCTTCCCCACCTCCGCCGATAATATGTACGTGAGCATCTATAAAACCCGGAACCACAATTTGACCACTCGCATCAATCACTTTCATTTCAACGAAATTGGCAGGTACATCAATCTTGTCCTCAATGAAGCCAATTTGCTTTCCAACCAAGAGGATATCTTTTTGGCCCATATATTCCGGACCATAAAGCTCCCCATTTTTAATAAGTGTGAGCATTGTTCGTTTCCCCTCCCAAAATTGAAATTTTCAAATAGGTTTCAAAATCTTTCACTCGGGTAAATATACAACATGACCCGCTAACAATTACATAAAAAAGACCAAACATACTTGTTCATTTTAAAAAGTTGTAGCTGAATTGACATCTTGATTATGCTTTTCAAAAAGTATAAAAACAAAAGGAGTAAACGACATGAATAAAGTGATTTCTTCTGATATTAAAACAAATAAAAGATTATCCATGCGACAAATCATGAACCTATATCAAGTTACAAAAGAATTTAAAGGGAATATATATTTTATCTGCAACCATAAATTGGTCGATGCCAAGAAACTTTCGACTTTCGTATCCTTTGTGCTCATTCTTCAAGAGTGTGCAACCATGAAAGTCATACTTGAAGGCGAGAATGTACATGCCATGCTAGAAAAAGTACAGGCTATTTGTAAAGAAAACGATGAAAGTGCATTTGGTTTCCAATCGAACCAAACCGTCAATATTTAATAATAATTCCAACTACGTCATGAAGAGGGTGTATAGATATGAGAACCATTTTAATGGTGATAGGCGCAATCGTCGTAATCGGCATAATAGCAAATCTCATTTTTTAAGAACGATGAAAGACTGTCAATTATTGACAGTCTTTTTTGTTGATTGAATTAAGCAAATGCTTGTTCATGCTCCCTTTCCTAAGAATCACCACGGCAACTCCCAGTCCCTCCATTTATTCAAACCTTCCCGAATTTCATTTCCTTTATCAATCCAATATTGTCTCCTTTGCTCCTCTTCTTCTTTTGCCTTTTGCTCAGCTACTTGTGCCTTTTGCTCAGCTACTTGTGCCTGTTGTTCAGCTATAAGCGGACCGATATCTTGAGCTTTAAAGGATTGGGCGGCTTGATTCTGTATAGCTTGCGACATTATTTTTTGAAAGATGAGTGCACTTCCCTGACTGCTGTGTGTCGTTAGATAATGCTTTTCGTCCGTCTTATCATATCCAGCCCATACAGCACCGACCAGCGAAGGAGAATAACCGATGAACCATTGATCTTTAACCCCTGATATTCCTTCGATGGGAACTTGTGTGGAACCTGTTTTACCTGCTATTTCATAACCGGAAACAGCCGCGTTTTTCCCTGTGCCATATTCCACTGTTCCTAGCAGCATGGCATTCATTTTGTCGACGGCGCCTTCAGAGGTCACTTTGGTGCTTTTCTCTTTCCAGGCTGCCACCTCTTTCCCATCGGCATTTTCTATTCTTACAATGGCATGGGTTTCCATCCTTTCCCCATCGTTGGCGAAAGCTGAAAAGGCTCCCGCCATCTGCAGCGGGGACACACCTTTTTTCATCCCCCCCAAAGCTATCGATAGGTTTCGATCATCCTTTTCATATGGAATCCCAAACCGATCAAGTGAATCAAGCCCCTTATCGATGCCAATCTCATTTAATAGCCAAACCGTTGGTACATTCAAGGAATTCATCACCGCTTCATACATGGGCACTTCTCCTTTATATACACCACTAAGGTTTGTTGGCTCATATTCACCGAAGCTCATTTTTTCATCCTTTAAAGGGTCAGTGATATCGTATCCCTCTTCAACCGCTGGCAAGTATACGACAAGCGGTTTAATCGATGAACCAGGAGATCTTGTCAGCTGGGTTGCCCGGTTATATCCCATGAATTGATGCTTACCTCTCCCACCGACAAGCGCCTTTATGCCCCCCGTTTCAGGATCAAGGAGGACAGATCCGCTTTGAACCAGTTCATCTGCACTTGTTCCCACTGGAAAATTGGCATCATTCGCATACACGGTTTCTGTGGCCTGCTGCATGGATTGGTCCAGTGTCGTGTAAATCTTGTAGCCCTTTGAAAGCAGCTCCTCAAGCTTAATTCCATATTTACTCGATGCTTCTGATAAAACATGATCGACAAAATAAGGATATTTACCTCTTAATGGATCGGTTTCCTTCTCCCCCATAAGAAGTGTCACCGAATCTTTTTTTGCAGCTGCTTCTTCATCTTTCGTCAAATAACCATGTTCCGCCATTCTCGAAAGAACCAAATCACGCCTCTTGACTGCCCCGTCTAAATTCTTGTATGGATCAAGTTTGGATGGCAAGTTAATGACACCCGCCAGCAAAGCTCCCTCGGCAACGGTCAATTCAGAGACCTCTTTGGAAAAATAAATATTTGCAGCCTTTTTGATGCCCCATGCCCCATGGCCAAAATAAACTTGATTCAAGTACATTTCCAGAATTTCATCTTTTGTATATTGATTTTCAACTTCCTGGGCTAGAAAAAACTCTTCTATCTTCCTCTTCAATGTTCGATTCGATTCCAGCATCGTGATTTTCACAAGCTGCTGGGTGAGAGTGCTCCCGCCTTCAACAACACTTCCAGCCTTCGCATTTTTAACCAAAGCCCGCATAATCCCTTGATAATCTATGCCGTGATGTTCATAAAAACGGTGATCCTCAATGGAAACCACCGCTTGTTTCATATGTTCCGGTATTTCATCTATCGCAACCCCTTCGGATTTATTTGCAGTGATCGTACTGGCAAGGTTCCCATCCAGATCATAGATTCCTGTCGGTTGCTGAAGACTATTTTCAAGATGACTTATATCCGCACCCTGCCTGAAATACAATAGTGAACCTGCGCCTAAAACCACAATCGCCAATACTATAATTAGACCTAATTTCACTAACCCTTTCATTTGTACCCCCATTTTTCCATCTGAGACATGTTTCATTAAAAATATTTTACCCTTTTTATTAAAGAAAACTCGCCGGTTTAATAAAAGGCATCCTTTTCTTGTAGAACTTACTCGCGAATTGGCATCCCTGCCTGATACCCCTTCATCGCCTGAGCATGCCAGCTAATGAAGGACCAGATTTCATCCTACCATTTTAACTATGCTCGTATCTATCCTTTACCCTTAAAAGGCAATCTATATACCGATTAAGGCGTGATGCCATTTAAAAGTGGGTATAGCACTTTTAAGGTCTTATAAAGGGGAGAGATGATATTAATGAAAGACTTAAAACATATTGTCGTCGCTTTTGATGGAAATGAAGAGAGTAAACGGGCCGTGGAATATGGAGCAATATTGAAAAAGGCCTTTCCAAAAGCCAAGTTGACAGTAGTACATGTCCTGAATGATAAGGTTGAACAACGTATCATGGGAGACGCATCGGCTCCGGGGTTCGTACCTGCTGCCGGATTTTATGTGGATCCAGTCCAGACACATCCCGTTATTGAAGTCGATCAGCCAGGACCTCAAAAGGTAAATGACACCCCTTCTCCCGTCGAGAATAGCATTCAGAACGCAGAAAGGAATACGTTGAGATTGTTAAGTGAATGTCAAGTCGAGGGAAAATTCGAAATATTGGAAGGGTATGCGCCAGATAGCGTATGTGCCTTTGCAGCAAGAACTTCAGCCGATCTTATCGTTGTCGGCAATAGCGCTAAAAGCGGTTTGGAAAAATTCTTCCTTGGCAGTACAAGTAGTTCCATTGCGAAAAACGCGCCCTGTTCGGTATTCATTGCAAAATGAAGATTGAGCGGGTACGCCCTGTATGGCTCAAGTAAAGCATTCTCCGAAAAAGGCCGGATCCCTATAGAATCCGGCCTTTTTGTTAATAGGTTTTTTTCAATAATACATTTGGAGCAGCCGAAAAAACACCGGGGCACTAATATCTGCCCAAAACCACATCCTACACCAGTGCTAACTATCAGGTTCAAAGTGTCACTCTCAGCCATTTGGCTCCACTTACGGAAGTATTTAATGTTCGATCATCGGTTAGAATATACTATTAGTTTCTACAAATGACAATTAAAGAAAAAGTACATATCATCTCAATTTGCCATTTCCATTTTATGGCGGTATTCTTTCGTTTAACCAACTTCTTTACAGACCTTCATTACACCTGCCATTAACCAAGTTAGATGGCTAAATACGACAATTTTCTATAGGGGAGGGAATGGATATGGATAAACATTCGATTTCAGCTGAAAAAGGCGCCTACATAAGCATTGCCGCTTACATATTCTTGTCTGCTCTTAAATTGTCATTTGGTTATTTCGGTGATTCTAAAGGGCTTTGGGCTGATGGTTTAAATAATACGACCGATATCATCGCTTCCTTAGCCGTATTGATCGGTTTGAAAATATCAAAGAGACCTCCTGATGATAATCATTCATATGGTCATTTACGGGCGGAAACCGTAGCCTCGTTGGTAGCTGCCTTCATCATGATCACCGTGGGCCTCCAGGTAGTATTCAGTGCCATTGAATCCTTCTTTCACCAAGATTCAACAACCGTTCCCAGTATGGTGACCGGTTATGTCGCTCTTTTCTCTGCAATTTTCATGTACGGAATCTACCGTTATAACTTATCATTAAGTAAAAAGATCAACAGCTCTTCCATCTATGCAGTTGCACAGGATAATCGTTCCGATGCCCTTGTCAGTATTGGTGCTTTCATTGGAATAATCGGTTCTAAGATGGGAATTCCTTGGCTGGATGCGATAGCTGCAGCAGTCGTGGGGGTCATCATATGCAAAACGGCATGGGACATCTTTCGTGATGCCTCCATCTCTTTAACTGATGGTTTCGACGAGCAGCTCCTGCAAAAGATCGGACAAACCATTATATTGACAGAAGGTGTTAAAGACATGAGTGAAATTAAAGCCCGGATGCATGGAAGTGAAATCCTGCTCGAAACTACCGTTCATGTTAACCCTCTTTTGACCGTCATTCAAGGTCATGATATTACGGTTAAAATCGAAGAAAATCTTTTGAAGGAATATAATATCCAGCATGCGATCGTTCACATCGAACCATATGCATTCAAAAAAAAAGGTAACCGACATTAACTTTGCGGATACCTTTTTTTGTTATTAATTCCTGTAATTACTGTAATAAAACTGTGTCAAAAAAAGGGATTTATTGATTGATTGCCGAATATTATCCAATTGACACATGTTAAAAGGACATTAATCTGTTATCATGAAATCAAGATGTAATTATTTTGATATTTTGTAACTTTATTCAAATAAAGCAATTTCTGGGTCAAAAGTAAATTCATTTTCCTACAGTATGGAGGGCAAAATGGTATCTAATCGAGAAATGACCATTCACTTTTTATCTTCTCAAAAAAGCAGTATCATTTCCAAATGGAAAGATGAGTTGCTGCATTTACCGGACGGATATCTTGGGTATTTTAAAGGAGAAGTGGAAAATATTTTCAATCTGCTAATGGATCAGCTTGGAAAATCGGATACTGAAATAGACGATGTACTGAAGGTCGTAGGGGGAAAAATTGCGTCTGATCGAGTTAATAAGCAATTGGATATGGAAAATTTCTTTTCCACTGCAACCATCGGGAGATCCATCATCATAGAGCATGTTTTGAATTCCGAATCACCCAAAGAAGAAATATCGGATCTAATTAAGCAAGTAAACGTTTACTTCGATAAACTCATTCATTTTGCATTATCCCATTATACCGAGTTGAAAACGATGGAACTTGAAGAACGCTATCAATTCATAAGCCCAAACCATAAAGACCGTTTGACACTTCTTGGCCAAATGACCTCAAGCTTTGTCCATGAATTCAGAAATCCACTGACTTCCATCATGGGATTCATACAATTGTTACAGGCAGAACAACCTGAGATAAAATACCTTGATATCATTTCGAAGGAATTGGATCAGCTCAATTACCGGATCACACAATTTCTTAATATTTCCAAAAAGGAAACTTCAGCATCACCACCTGATCTATTTTCCATTGCTCAGCTTGTGAATGAGGTGATCGAATTTTTATATCCAAGCATTTTGGAAGTTAATGCTTCCATTACTTGTAATATTGCCGAGGATGCCGTAATTTCCGGTTCTAAAGAAGAATTCCGTCAAGTTTTACTTAATATCATATTAAATGCTCTTGATGTGGTTGCAGGGATGCCTTCCCCATCCATTTACATTTCAGGCTCTGAATCACCACCCGGCATTCTTACTTTAAATATATCGAACAATGGGCCGAAGATACCTGATGACGTCTTGCCGAATATATTCGAACCATTCATCACCACAAAAAAAAGAGGAACGGGATTGGGATTATTCGTCTGTAAAGAAATCGTTTTAAAGCATCAAGGAACCTTATCCTGTCACTCTACCGATTTCCTTACGACCTTTTCCATACAATTAAAAACTAAATAATGGATAAATATCCTTTTTTCCTTAGGTTTTTAGTGTGAAATTTTTGACTGATTGACGTCCAGTTACTTATACTAATAGGTAGGTTCCACTACTAATCGAGGTGAATGATCCTATAGATTGAAAATAAAAACCAGAGAAATTTTCATACGAGATAGACGAGACTTATTTTTCATCTAACATTTTATATTCTAATATCATTTCATTCATAATTGGTTTTGGGAGGTGACTGGGATAATTAAATCGTTCTCAACATATGGCGATTCAATTAAGTCCCACACTAATTGGACATATTAAGTTTTTTATTTGTCATTATTTTAATTGCTTTAACCGCCTTTTTTGTAGCTTCGGAATTTTCGATCATAAGGGTTCGCAGCTCTCGGATCGATCAATTGATTGAAGAGGGAAACAAAAAAGCCATTGCGGCAAAGAAGGTTACATCCGATCTTGATGAGTACCTATCCGCGACACAGCTTGGAATTACCGTAACTGCCCTTGGATTGGGGTGGCTAGGACAACCGACCGTCCTCAAATTGGTTGGGCCTTTATTCAATGCATTGAACATCCCTCAAGAAGTCACAAGCATTCTGACTTTCGTTATTTCATTTTCCCTGATTACGTTCCTGAATGTGGTTGTAGGTGAATTGGCTCCAAAGACGGTTGCTATCCAAAAGGCTGAGCAAGTGGCCTTGGCAATTGCCAGCCCGCTGATTTTTTTCCATAAAATAGCCTTTCCCTTCATTTGGGCATTGAATCATTCTTCCCGATTCGTTGTCGGATTATTTGGCTTTAAGCCAGCATCGGAAAGCGAAATAGCCCATACGGAAGAAGAATTACGTTTCATCCTGTCAGATAGCTATAAAAGCGGAGAAATTAACCAGTCGGAATTTAAATATGTAAATAACATCTTTGAGTTCGATGATCGGGTTGCCAAAGAAATCATGGTTCCAAGGACAGAAATCATGACCATATCCAAAGATGAAACGGTACAGGAATTCGTCGATGTGGCCAAATTGGAAAAATACACTCGATATCCTGTTGTCGAAGGTGATAAAGACCATGTCATCGGCTTAGTGAACTTAAAGGAAGTTTTCTCGGATCTGATTAAGAACCGGGAAATCCATATCAAAGCGATTGAAAATTACGCTCGTCCGATCATTCGGGTGATGGAAAATATACCAATTCACGATTTACTGTTAAAAATGCAAAAAGAACGCATTCATATGGCCATTTTGATGGATGAATACGGCGGAACTTCCGGACTTGTCACTGTCGAGGATATCCTCGAGGAAATCGTTGGGGAAATTCGTGATGAATTCGATATCGATGAAGTTGCCTCGATCAGGAAAATTAAAGAGGGACATTATATTTTAGACTCTAAACTTCTTGTAAAGGAAGTGAATGATCTACTTGGCATTCACTTAGAAGAAGATGATGTCGATACTATAGGCGGATGGGTCCTTACTGAAAATTATGATGTGAAGGTAGGGGACATCATGGAAAAAGACGGATTCTGCTTTAAAGTGATTGAAATGGAAGATCACGCCATTCGTTCTATTGAGGTCACAAAAAAGGTCGTACAGCTTCCTCTGGAAGAAGACCTTCCTCAAGGATAATGATTAAAAAACAGCCACGTAAATAGTGTTTTTACGTGGCTGTTTTTTCGATTTGTTCATTTATCGGGAAACCGTCCCATTTTTTTGACCGTTACGATTGGGGGAGTGCTCTTTTTTTTCCATAAAATATACAACATGATAAAGATAAAGGAAAAACCAGCAGCCGGAATTAGATAAGGTTTAGTTATTTCCCGGATTTGCTGCCAATTCTCGCCGAGGACCCTTCCTAAGGTCAGGAACAATATGGTCCAAGGAATGACAGCCGCAACCGTATAAAATATAAACTTCCATATGGACATCCTCGCAATTCCGGCAGGGATGGAAATGGCATGGCGAACCACTGGAATGAATCGAGCCGTAAAAATCACGCCTACGCCATACCTTTGAAACCACTCTTCAGCATTTACAATATGATTTTCTTTTATTAAAATATATTTTCCATACTTCAAGAGAAAGGGCCTTCCTCCATAATAACCTGCCCAATAGAGAAATAGTTGTGCCATCGTCCCGCCTGCCACACCTGCAAGAACAGCTCCCCAATAATTCATTTTCCCCAGGCCGACCACATAACCACCGTACCCTAGAACAAGCTCACTCGGGATGATTTCAACCATAAGCCCCAATAAAATCC
Source organism: Peribacillus simplex (assembly GCF_900156045.1). Classification (GTDB taxonomy): domain Bacteria; phylum Bacillota; class Bacilli; order Bacillales; family DSM-1321; genus Peribacillus; species Peribacillus simplex_D. The sequence continues at coordinate 649,088 of NZ_FTMX01000002.1, forward strand.
CCATATATCCCATTTCCGCAAACCAATTCAATATCGTCATAATAAGCTGTGATATCATGCTATCGGACTCCCCTTACCGCTAATTTCAAATTGTTTGTCCTTCTATCCTATTTCAGCTCATAACGTTCTATTCGTTTTTCATATTCAGTTTCACTCTGTATCCCATTTAGGAATGCACAAAAAAAGACCAGCTGATATGTACTCCGGTCTCATTGCATCAATATTCTTTTAGCTCCCGTTTTTGGGAAAATTGAGAAAAAACAGCTGTGGTGAGCAAGGATGAATCATTTTGCGTAACATTAGTGAAAATCTCCTGGCGTGATTTCGTTTTTTCAATATGAATCCCGAGATCTTTATACTTGTTGATTATTTGATTGTTCATGCTTACCCTCCCTTTCTGCTGTACCGTTATCCTTTAACTTCCCATTTAACGAAAGGATAAACCCTGTTTAAACAATTCGCTCCAAAAAACAATCAATTGACTTGAATGGTTTGCAGTTGGTGTTCATGCACTTCGTCTTTTTCAACATGCACCTGAACCTTATAGGTTCCGGATTTTTCGAAAGATACCTTATTTAGATATGTTCCATTTCCATCTTCTTCAGCTTTGGTGAAATGGCTCTCTTCGCTGCCTTCCTTCCACACCTCGAAATTCACATCTGCATTTGTCAGTGGCTTCCCATTCAATTCAACGGTCGCTTCAAAGTTCGAACTGTCTCCTGCCTTTACAGGGTTACTTTGAAACTCGATGGATACATCCGTACTAGGATGAACCGATGCGCCTTCACTTTCATGTTCTGGAACGACAACTTCTTTTTCAGGCATTACATGAAGGCCTTTGTCCGTTACATGGGAGACTACAATATATTTGCCTTGTTCTTCAAAAGTATGCATCACCTGATACATGCCACTTCCAGTATTCTTTGCTTCAAGCATTTCCCGTTTATCCTGCCCTGACTTTCTCACTTCAAACATTACCTCATCTGCTTCATTCACCAATTGGCTTCCCTGTTTCACAGTCGTTTCAAGAATGACTTCTTTTCCAGGCTCCAATTTCCCTTTAATGACAATTGATGCATCCATCGATTCCGGAACAGCACTGTTCACTTCCTTATCCTCTGGCATTTCAGACTCTTGACACCCTGCCAGCATAACTAACAACGCAGTAAACATATAGAGTTTTTTCATATGAACTTTCCTTTACTATTTATTAGACTAAAAATCTGTCCTTTTCATATTGCCCATCCTTTCCTTTTTTCAGATTTTTATACATGATTCACATCAAATAGTTCGCATCACGGTGACTGAGGTCAGCATGGCTACCGCGATGATCGTTAAAAATGAATATAAAAAGATTGAAGTCCCCACAACACTCAATCCGCATAGAAGTACGCATCCATCAATGATAAAAATCAGCAAACCTACATTTAATCCGCTCTTCCTGGATAGGATCTGTGCCAGCATATCCGTTCCGCCTGTTGATGTCCCATACCGAAGCATTAAGCCGATTCCTAATCCAATCAAACCTCCCCCGATCATCGCACTTACATATATGGGAAGATTCCATCCGGTGACAGCGTCGGAAAAAATATCGATGCATAAAGAGGAAAAAAGCAGGCCATGCAAGCTGTTCAGGAATAATTTCTTTTCAAAGTACCAAGCATATATATATAATGGAATGCTGCTCAAAATCACACCCAGGCCTGTTGGAAGTCCTATATAGTAATGAAAAATCAGCCCAATCCCTATCATGCCACCATCCAATAAATGATAAGGTATCAGGAAAAAATTGATTCCCACGCCTACAAGCATGCTGCCGGCAATGATCGCTGCCATCCTTTCCATGATCTTCATGGCTGCCACCCCCTTTAATCTGCATTTAAAACTTGTCTTGGACTCTATAGAATATGTATGTACCATCGAAAAAATAATGAAACTGACCAATTTTTTATGAAACCGCCACTAGTTTTCTGAATATTCTATAATATTATACAATAAAGTAGAGAAAACAGTCAAAAACAGCTAATTATTAGCTCAAACTGATACTTTACAAGCAATTTACCGGATTTAAGGTGCCTGAAGCTATTTGACTGAATGATTAACTCTTTCTATAATGAAAGTATTTAAATTAATTAGATTGAGGTGATTTGATGGGGCATTAAAGGATGTTCGTTTTGACAGGCGGTCGCTGATTTGCGTAATGGATATGTGCATCCTATTGAAAAATGGCTGCACTCCTTCAGACAGAAATTCTTCTATTTCCCGTCTACGCATCGGCAATCGGCATATACTATTATTCTCTTCATCAATTAAAGAAATGGGAGTTCAAACGGCTGGACATCAATTACCACAGCCATTTTGAATAACTCCCGATAATATTCAGCACGGCAAAAAAAATATACTTGTATATTTTAAAAATGTAGGAGGTGTACTCCTTATTCGTCTCGAAGGCGAGTTAAGGGAGACTATTTGGACATAATAAACTTGGTTCTTATTGCCATTTTAATTGCTTTAACAGCATTTTTTGTAGCTACGGAGTTTGCGATTGTTAAAGTGAGAAGCACGAGGGTCGATCAATTAATTGAAGAAGGAAAGCCGAATGCTCTTTCAGCAAAGAAAGTCATCTCCAACCTGGATGAATACCTTTCGACATGTCAGCTCGGAATTACCATTACTGCTTTAGGGCTTGGATTCCTTGGGGAACCGACAGTTGAAAACATTTTGCGACCACTTTTAAATCAATTAAATCTTCCGGAGTCGGCTTCACATGTACTCTCTGTTGCAATTGCCTTTTCTTTCATTACGTTCATACATGTCGTTGTTGGGGAATTGGCACCGAAAACATTGGCGATTCAAAAAGCGGAGCAAGTAACATTATTGGTTTCGAAACCTTTAATTGCCTTTAACAAAGTCATGTATCCATTCATCTGGGTACTGAATGGCTCTGCAAGGACGCTTACAAGAATGCTAGGATTAAAAGCAGTTTCCGAACATGATTTGGCTCATACAGAAGAAGAGCTTCGTATCATTGTTTCCGAAAGCTACAAAAGTGGCGAAATTAACCAATCAGAGTTTAAATATGTGAATAAAATTTTTGAATTCGATGATCGGATTGCAAAAGAAATCATGGTACCACGTACAGAAATTGCAACGGTATCCAAAGATGATACGATCCAACAGTTTTTCACCGTCATGGCGGAAGAGAACTTTACACGATATCCTGTCATTGACGGAGATAAAGACCATGTTATCGGAATGGTCAATATAAAAGAGCTATTCACTGAAATGATAGACAGGAACAATCAGGCAGCATCAACGATCCAACGATATGTTCGTCCGATCATCCGTGTCATTGACAGTATTCCAATTCACGATTTACTTTTAAAAATGCAAAAGGAGCGCATCCACATGGCTATCCTCATGGATGAATACGGCGGTACGTCAGGTTTGGTGACCGTTGAAGATATCCTTGAAGAAATCGTGGGCGATATCCGCGATGAGTTCGACCTGGATGAAGTTCCGGATGTCCGCAAATTAAAAGAGGATCACTACATCATCGATGCCAAGGTATTAGTCAGTGAAGTGAATGATTTACTTGGATTGGATATCAATGATGAGGATATTGATACGATGGGCGGATGGATCCTTACCGAGAATTACGAGGCCAAACAAGGTGATATCCTGACTTATGGTCCCTATAACTTTAGGATAAAGGAAATGGAAGATCACCATATTCGTTATATTGAAATATACAAACAAGCAAAAGTCGTAAGCGAAGTAAAAGAATTCCCGATAATATCACAAACTGAAATCGTTTCATGATAATAACCCCCGTTCCTAATTGGAGCGGGGGTTATTTTTTTCCAGCTGGTACATGAAGTGAAATAAAAACATATTATATAAAACCTGCTTCATTTAGCATTGAATGATTACATGAAGTATAGTTCTACCTTTATTGTTTCATACTGTTAGAAAAGCGATACTTTTTGAAGGAGTGAGGAATCATGAAACTCATAACCATTTGCCAACACTGCAAAGGAAAAGGGAAAACCCGCTATCTGCAATTCTTTTCCCGGGACTGCAATCATTGCAACGGTCAAGGTAAGGCTGTAAAAGATATGTCAAATTTAAGAAATCAGGCAAAAAACATCTAATAATCTTTCATATTTTGAAGTTGGGTTTGATGACACCTGCCCTCTTTAACGTATCATAAACAATCAGTATCGAAGGTCCAAGGAAAAGCCCGATGAAACCAAGCATTTTAAACCCTAAATAAAGGCTGACCAGCGATGCCAATGGGCTCAATCCCATATTTGCTGAATAGATTTTCGGTTCGATGGTCCTTCTTATGATGGTAATGACCAGGAATAGGATGATGAGGCCAACACCTAGATGATGGTTTCCTTGAGCCCAAACAATTACTGCCCAAGGAACCAGTACAGATCCCGTCCCCAAAATAGGAAGAATGTCCACGACTACTATTAACAGTGCCAATGGAATCGTATACTTCACATTTAATAACCATAGTCCTCCATAAGCCATGATGAACGTTATTAAACTCAAAAGGATTTGTGCCTTGATGAAGCCTACGGCTGCCATACTTAAATCTTGATAAACTAGCGAAATCTTTTGATAGGTGGATGTCTTTAAATAAAGGACCGCCTTTTTTCTTAACTTAGGCAATTCAAGACTAAATAAGAATAAAGCGATTAAATAAATTAAAAAATCAATGAAAAATCCGGGAATGAGTGTAACGAACTGAACCATATCCTGAACAAAGCCCTCTGTGAACCCCTCTAATGCCCTGACTCCCTTTTCCATCGTTTGTTCTATGGACTGTATGAGATTTGGCGGCAACGTTTGGGAATACCGTTCCCATTGCCTAATGACTGGCAATATAGCCGTCAAATATACTTCACGTACGAAACCAGGAAATTCTTCTGAATAGATAATGACCTTCTTGATTAATACCGAAAAGGAAAAATAAGTGATGCTCATAAGCCCGCCTACATATAGAGCAAATGAAATCAATACTGCCCAAAACCGATGCAGCTTTGCCGTTCCACCAATCATGCGTACCAATCCATCCAAAAGAATGGCGGTGAGCAACGCTAAAATCAAAGCCCATGAATAGGGAATGACGATTAATATGCATAAAAGGAGAATACCTCTCCAAAACCAACGGAAAAAGACGGCGACATTCACTGAACAAACCCTCCTTGCACTTTCCTGTTCTCCTTATATTTATGAAATGGGGTCACATATATTTCGCTTATACGTTTTATTTTCTCAATAAGGGGAAAAAGAGATATAAAGAGATGGAGGGATTGACATTGGATAATAAAGATAAAGAAAAGTATATTGAGGAGCGTAATGATAAATCCAAGGCATTCAAGAAAGATCAGGAAAAACAGCTGGAACGTGATCAAGTGGTCATGCCCATTGATGATTTACCAATTGATGAAATTAAATATGAACGACAAGAAGAACGAAATAAAAAAGAAACAAAACACCGCTCCACCAGTGAGAGGGCTTAACCAAAAACCAGCCAATTTAGAGGCTGGTTTTTGGTTGCAAGATATAATTGCATTCAGCTTCAAAGTGATGTGTCGTATTGACTTTTACCAATTCTCGGCGGCACTTTGATACTTGCTCATGGAACTTTTAAAGGAAAAAATATATTTTTGCCATCATATTAAGGTCCCTTTTGTTCTTTTTTTGAAAATTCAGTACAATCCAATTCTCCCATAATTCATTCGCATCGCCGGAATTCCCTCCAATCCTGCTTCACTTCCAAAAATAAACATTGACTGAAAAAAATGATTCTTTACAATAGACTTTTAAGAATTAAAGAATATAATGGACTGGTCGACCATTATAAAGGAGAATCATATGACGAACCCTACTCAATTATTTCATCAATATTTACAAGTATCGAGATCATTAGTCAGCAAAATGAATGAACAAATTACAGCCCTTGAAATTTACCATAATCAGTGGACGATCCTGAATTATTTAAAGAACTGTGGATATTCCACAATCCCCGATATTTGCAGTTACTTGGATGTTGATAGTGTTATCATCACACGTTCGGTCAACAGCATGGAACAGAATAATATGATTAAACAAGTTCCTGGAAAAGATGAACAGGAAAAACGAATCGAACTGACGCCCCGGGGAAAAGAGGTACATACAAAATGTCTTAAGATTGCAGAAAAAATCGAAGGAAAAGCCCTGGAAGGCATTACTGAGGAAGAACAGGAAATATTTTTCCAGACGGTCCTTAAAATCCTCAATAATATAAGAAACTAAAATGGGTACCTTATATCATTGTTGAATAAGTGTGAATCAAGGCCTTTTCCTTATTTTTTCGCATCAAGCTATAGCCATGCCATTTTTAAAAGTCGGATTCCTGCTTTGATTTCCTTTTCGGTTAAGCCACCGTACCCAATCAAAACAGTCGGATCTTTCACATTCTTAGAATGATAAACCGAAGTCGGGTGGACTTTAACCCCGACACTGGCAGCCTTATGAATGAGCTCTGCCTCACTGCTGCCGTTTTTTACTTTTAAAAGAACGTGCAATCCTGACTTTTCACCGATTACGGCTACACGATCATGGAAGCTCTCTTCGATTGCATTAAGCAGCACCTTATTTTTTTTACGATAAATCGTTCGCATTTTATTCAGATGGCGTTCCCAATGTCCATTTTTCATAAAAAGACAGAGCGTTTCCTGAATCAGTCTGGAGACGGTCTGTTTATATCCAATTAACTTCTCTTGATAGCGGCAAGCCAGTTCCATAGGTAACACCATGAATCCTACCCTGATTGATGGGATGAGCGACTTTGAAAACGTGCCTAGGTAGATGACCTTTCCCTTTGTGTCCAACCCCTGCAGGGACGGAATCGGTTTGCCTGAATGTCGGAATTCCCCGTCATAATCATCTTCGATGATATAACCCTTTTTTTCCACTGCCCAATTCAGCAATTCCACCCTTCTGGTTATCGGCATGATCATACCGGAAGGAAATTGATGGGAAGGAGTGACATAGGCAACATTCGCGGCACTCTCTTTCAGGGAGTCCACACTCATTCCACTTTCATCCAAGGGTATGTATGCCATATCCGCTCCCTCCAACCTCAGTACCTCCCTTACTCGATGAAAGCCAGGGTCTTCCAATCCGAACACTCGCTCATTTCCAAGAAGTAACCGCAATAGATGGATGAAATACTGGGTACCTGCCCCAATGATGATTTGATCAGCCCCGCAGCGAACTCCTCTCGATTGGAATAGATAGGATGAGATTTCAAACCGGAGCCCCCATTCCCCTTGAGGATCACCGCTCATGAACATTTCCCTTTCCTGTAGATACAATGTATTGTTCAAGCATTTTTTCCATACGGCATGCGGGAAAGAATCCACGTCCACGTGTCCATGATTGAAATCTATCTCATTTCTTTCATTCGGAGGGCACATAATCCCTTCTGTTACAGGCATAGGCTCATTCAAAGGTGAGATTGGTTCTAAATCGGCTACGTAATACCCTTTCCTTAATTGACTTTCCACATATCCTTCTGCCATCAACTGCTGATAAGCCGTATCCACTGTATTCAGGCCTATCCCTAAATGCACAGCTAGTTTTCGTTTAGAAGGCAGTTTCATTCCGGCCTTTATTTGTCCATTCTGGATTTCCTTTATAAAGAATTTATACAATTGGACATATAAAGCTTCTTTATTCGTTTTATCTAAGTTTAGAGTGATTTCAAACATTTGGTCCTCCTTCAAACTGGTTCCATAAATTATATCAGCTTTGGTCCTTATTGCAGGACCAGAATATTTTTATAATGAAGATATCAATCAAGAGGAGGATAATATGGAACATATCGAATTGTTCGGGAAACACGTGATACTCACCCCGATGATGGATCATCATATCGAACCGCTTTACGCCGCTTCCCTGCCAGCTGAAATATGGGAATGGAGCGCAACAAAAATTTTGTCATATGAAGAGGCGATTTCCTATGTAAAGGATGGCATTCGAGCAAGGGAACAGGAACTTCATCATCCATTTGTCGTTATCGATCAGACTGATGATTCGATAGTTGGCAGCACGAGCTTAAGAAACATTCAATTTCATAATCAATCCCTGGAAATCGGTGCGACTTGGTATCATCCCGACAAATGGCGGACAGCCATTAACACAGAATGTAAGTACCTGCTATTGCAGCATGCTTTTGAAAAGTGGAAAATGAAACGGGTTGAATTCAGGACGGACGAATGCAACAAAAGATCGCGGGCAGCAATAACCAGGCTCGGCGCCCTGGAAGAAGGCATTTTGAGAATGGAGAAAAAACTGCAAGATGGAAGGATAAGGAACACGGTGGTCTACAGTATTCTCGAGCATGAATGGCCCAATGTGAAAAGGAATTTGGAAGCCTTTTTGAAAAGGTGAAGATATGAAAAAGAGTGCCGTTGTTTTGCACTCTTTTTCTCTTGCTGCTATCTTTCCTGTGAGTCTTTATTAATATCCGATAAGAAATCCTTTTGCCTTTTCGTTGATCGAATGAATATAAAACGCCAATCGCAAATAAAAACGGCATTAAAAAAGCAAAAAGAAGATAAATCATATCTCCAATGAACAAGTTCATTCCCCCTAGACCATGCGACGCGCACTTTTGTCTGTAAACTTTTCCTCCAAACTTGGATGATCATTGCTTAGTCTAAACTTTGTGACAAGCGAATCATATCCTGGCATTGAATTCCATTTTCATAAATGGCCTCGGAATAGTTTCTATTAAAAAAATCCCGATCGACCCCAGTGATTCTAAAACCTCATTTTTGGTAAAGGGCAAGCTGCCCTATCCCCGAATTTCCGGTGCCGATTTCAATCGTTTTATATCCCTGTTCCCTTGCATGGCCTATGGCGTGTTCAATCAATTGCCTGCCGATTCCTCTTCCATGGTGCCGTTCATCCACAGCGATGTTCATTATCTCTATCAATTTTGGAGCTTTTTGCAGTAAAACATAAACACCGATCATCCGCTCATCAGACACGGCAACAAAGCATGTTCCGCTTCCCAAGTATTCCTCGACCAATTCCCTTGAAGGGTCCGCCAAAAGCAATAAATGCATCGGCGGTGGCTCATCCATGAATAGTTCCCTTATCTCCATCTCCATCCACCCCCTTCTCATTTTAGTTCTTCTGCAAGAAGTTCAACCAATTCCGATGCGGGAAGTTCCCTGCTCAACCTATACCCTTGTCCTGCCCACAAAGCCATCAATTCAGGATTGTTTTTTTGTCCAGCCGCTTTTCGCATTTGCTTTGTCATGTGATGGACATGAGGATAGGCGACTGGTGCAACGGCATCATATTCGGTTATAAAGTGATTCACCAACCCTCGTGCCCTCCTGCCGCTGAAGGCTCGGGTAATAGATGTCTGGGTAAACCGGGGATTTCCCAGAGCTTCCTTATGGGCGGGGCTTGCCCCGCTTTCGGGACAGCGAAGGAAAGCTGTGCCCAATTGTGCCGCTGTTGCTCCCGCTTCGAGCACGGCCGCGATATCCTTTCCATGCATCAATCCCCCCGCCGCAATGATCGGCAAGTTCAGCTCACCTTGTATCAAGCGTATCAAAACTAATAGACCGTAATCATCTTCTGTGCGGTTTTCAAAGCTGCCCCGGTGACCACCTGCTTCAAGCCCCTGAACACATAGCGCATCCGCACCTGCTTCTGCCGCCCTTTCTGCTTCCTGTAGGTTGGTTACTGTCACGGCTATAAGGGAACCGACATCTTGGAGCTCCCTTATTACATCTTCCGTTGGACATCCAAACGTAAAACTGACAACAGCGACCCCAGCCTCCTTCAATACCATTATTTTATTTTCCCAATCATCGTCATCACTATCGGCTTTTCCAATCTCAGCCCCAACGCTCTCGGCCTCTTTTTTGATCTTTTCACGATAGGCAGATAATATATTTTCATCCACCGACTCGTTGCCTGGCACAAATACATTCACGCCAAAAGGGTGCTCAGTCAACTGACGGGTCTGCCCTATCTCGCCCCTCATCTCTTCTGCAGTCTTATAGCCAGCTGCGAGAAAGCCCAATCCTCCTGCATTGGATACTGAAGCCGCAAGCTTCGGGGTGGAAGCTCCTCCTGCCATCGGTGCTTGAATGATTGGATATCTCATTAACTCTTTCAACATTCCATACAACTCCTTTTGATTTTTCTTCATGCCCTTATCATTTTTACGTTTTCTTGGTATAATGATTATCTGTAAGAGAAAAGTGTCTAAATGATCACCCTTTATATCTTGCAAATATAAAACATAGGTGGTAAATAAAAATGGAAACAAAACCATATAGAGTATTACTTTATTATTTGTATGTACCCATCGAGAATCACGAAGAATTTGCAGCCGAGCATCTTGCGGCATGTAAAGCACTTGAATTGAAAGGCCGTATCTTGGTGGCAGCAGAAGGTATCAACGGAACAGTTTCTGGTACGATCGAACAAACCAACAAATATATGGACATGATGAAAAGCGATCCCCGCTTTGCCGATATCGTGTTTAAAATAGATGAAGCTGACGGCCATGCTTTCAAAAAAATGCATGTTCGTCCACGAAATGAACTTGTAACGCTTCGTTTGGAAGAAGACATCAACCCGAACCGGACGACAGGCAAATACTTGAGCCCGAAGGAGTTCTTCGAGCAAATGCAAGATGAAAATACCATCGTTCTTGATGCCAGAAATGACTATGAATTTGATTTGGGACATTTCAGGGGTGCAATCAAGCCAGAGATCACGAATTTCCGTGAACTTCCGGATTGGGTCAGCGAAAATAGAGAAATGTTCGAAGGCAAAAAAATCCTGACGTATTGCACCGGCGGTATCCGCTGTGAGAAATTCTCCGGCTGGCTTGTCGAAGAAGGCTTTGAAGATGTAAGCCAACTGCATGGCGGCATCGCAACATATGGAAAGGATCCCGAAGTCCAAGGTGAGCTTTGGGATGGCCAAATGTATGTATTTGATGAAAGGATTGCCGTACCTATCAATCAAAAGGAACATGTCATTGTCGGTCGCGATATTTATTCCGGCGAACCTTGTGAACGCTATGTTAATTGTGCTAACCCTGAATGCAACAAGAAAATCCTTTGCAGTGAAGAGAACGAGCACAAACATATGCGCAGCTGTACTCACGAATGCCGAGTGCATCCGCGTAACCGCTATGTAGTCGAGCATAATCTTTCTGAAGTAGAAGTGGCTGAGAGATTACTGCTAATCGAAGAAACCATTACCGCAAAATGATAAGCAAACCCGAATCAGTGGACATGATCCCTATTCGGGTTTTTTTATCCACTTAAACCAAATCTTATTTTCCTATATTAAACCTATGCCTTGGACTACATCCCACTGCAAGAATTAACTATGATCCTTTAATGTCATCTGCTTCTAATCCAATATTACTTACTCTCTTACTTCTATATCACAATAGAAAAAACCTTCTTAATACGTAAAAAGAATTCAGCCTTAAGATTTTAGCTGTCAGCGGTTTTACCTTCCATGAAAAAGAGCGATTCCTCTTTAGGGGAATCGCTCTTTTTCATGTTATTTTTCCTCTGCACTTACAACAACCCCGCAGGCTTGCCTATCGCCTGCATCACCGGTTTTCAAGGTATCTACATCCGGTCCTTTTTCTCCATTGGCTTCATAACGGTCAGGAATATTGGCAAAGTTGTCTGGATTCGCATGAACGATTACAGCCAACTCTTCTTTCTTCAGCTGGTCTATCGTCATGTTATCCAATGTCGCCGTATATTTGGCTGTCCCATCCTCTTTTACATATAAAGGGGGCATATCCCCTGCATGTTTAGAGTGCGTTTCATCAGTTGGATTAAAGTGTCCTCCCGCTGTAGTGAAAGGTCCTTCCTTAGCATCCGGCTCACATACTGCGTTTTCGTGGACATGGAATCCATGATAGCCTGGCTCAAGGCCTTCCAAAGCGGTCTCGATCACTACAGTATTCTCTTCGGCGGTAAAGTTAACCGTCCCAAGTGTTTTACCTTCTACATCTTTAACTTCCGCTTTCACCTGCGGATCAACCCCTGTTTCTGTTCCTTGTCCCACTGTAGTCATGTCCTCGGCATCATTGTCGGACTGATTTGAATCATCCGCGGAATTACATCCATACAGTAAAAGGGCAGCACACATAGGCAGCACAAGTTTTTGTTTATAGTTCATATAAACTCCCTCACTCTCTTATATGTATCTTCCTCTTATTACTTTCCACCATTATGGAAGAATAAACAGAAATCGGAATAAATAGGAAAAAAGATTAAACCGTGAGGGTGAACACCTTACTAAATTCACAGACAAGAATTTTGCATTATAGCTTAATGGGCTCACATTTTACAAAGTGATGACCCCAAAAGTAATGGCTGCAATCGTCATGATAATGGTTGTCCCAAATGCCCATTTAAACAGGAATTTTTGGTGATCCCCAAAATCCACGCCCACAAGGCCAATCAATATGAATGTTGCAGGCACCAATGGCGATAATGGGAACCCTGCGGTCGAATGGCCTAATAAAGCCGCCCTTCCGATTTCTACAGGAGCAATACCGAAGTTCGATGCCGTTTCACTTATTATTGGCAGAATGCCAAAGTAATAAGCATCAGGTGAAAAAATGAACCCCATCGGAATGCTCGTCAGCGCTACCACCAGCGGCAAATGTGCCCCGAGCCACTCTGGAATGACAGTTACGATCGAAGCAGCCATCGAATCCATCATCTTTGTTTCTGTGAATACACCCGTAAAAATCCCTGCTGCAAAAATGAGTGTACAGATCATAACGAAACTATTGGCATGACTTAAAATCCTTTCCTGCTGTTCTTTTGGGTTCGGGAAGTTAACGAATAGTGCAATCGCAAAAGCAGTGGCAAATAAAATTTGGATCGGCAGCACTTCCATCACCAGCAAAACCATCAGTAAAATCGTCAAGAACCAATTAAACCAAAAAAGCTTGGATGTTCCTTTAGGTGCGGTTTCAACAGCTGCAGCCTGTTCTCCCATACCAGGTTGCATGTTCGTCTCCATCGAGCTGACTCCTAATCTTTCCCTTTCCTTTTTGCCAAGTACATATGCCGAAAAAAGTGTCCATAAAAGACCGCAAATCATGACCGGAATGAGAGGAATGAATAACTCCGATACTTCAACTTGAAGGCTCGCGGCCGCCCTGACCAAAGGACCTCCCCAAGGAATCATATTCATGACGCCAGCGGCTAAACCAACAACACAGGCCAATACGAGCCTGTTCATCCCTAATTTGATATAAAGCGGCAGCATGGCTGAAACGGTGATCATGAATGTGGAAGAACCGTCTCCGTCCAAACCTACCAACATGGTTATAATGGCGGTTGCCATTACAACCTTTAGCGGATCCCCTTTTACAAAACTGAGTATTTTAGCTATCATGGGCTCGAATAAACCAACGTCAATCATTAAACCAAAGTATAGAATAGCAAAAACGATCATGACTGCTGTCGGAGTCACCTTTAAAATACCCGCCACCATCATATCTCCCATTTCCGAAGCAAAGCCACCAATCACACCAAAAGCTATTGCCGTGAAGATAAAAGCGACAACCACTGATAAGCGTTTTGTGATGACCAAGACCAGAAACGTTAAAATCATGCAAAATCCTAAAATCGTCAACATGTTAAAAACCCCTTTAAATGGAAAAGTGAATACCTTTGTTTAATTTGATTTTTCTGAAAAATCAATATTTTCACATTATACCATTTGCCTATTCATTAAAAAACCTGTAAAACAAATTCGTTTAATAAATTAGTTAAATTATGTATACTATTATTTAGGAACCCGAAGTTTTTTTCGGAGGAAAGAAGTGTTGAATCAAAAATGAATGCTCATAAAATAGCTAAACGGAATCTTTTCATCATGTGGTTCGCCAATTTCTTCATAGGCGGGAGCATGACGATGGTTCTCCCATTCATATCCTTATACATTGGTACATTCGGAGATTATTCGACTCAATATATCCAGCATTGGTCCGGATGGACATTTGGAATCACTTTTGTGACTGCCTTTTTATTTTCTCCCATTTGGGGACGAATTGGTGATCGGTACGGCAGAAAGAAAATCTTGATTGCCTGTGCCTTTGGGATGGGGCTGTCCATTTTCCTGATGGGATTCGTTGAAAATGTTTGGCAGTTATTCGTCTTAAGGATGTTCACCGGAATATTCACTGGCTTCATTTCCATGTCACAAGCCTTCATATCAACGCAGACCCCTAAAGAAATTGCCGGACGCGTACTGGGAACCTTGCAAACGGGAAATATTACCGGTTCCCTTTTCGGACCATTGCTTGGCGGCCTGCTTGCAGACACACTCGGATATTCAACCGCCTTTAAATTCACCTCCATCACCATTTTCATCTCTGGACTTCTTGTCTTTGCAACCAAGGAGTACCGAATGGAACGGCAGAAGGGAACAAAGTCGAGCTATACAAGCAGGGAGGTTCTATCGCATAGAATCCCATCCTAGTCAATGTCATGCTCATTTCGACACTTGTTCAAGTTGCCCACTTCAGCATCCAGCCCATTCTTTCTTTATACGTTGGTGAGCTGCATGGAACTTCCAATCTTGGATTTTATTCAGGTATCGCTTTTTCTGCAGCAGGCCTGGGGAATTTATTGATGGCGCGTCACTGGGGCAAGATAGGTGATCGTCATGGACATGTGAAGATTCTTGTGCTGCTTCTTTTTCTGACTGCTACAGTCTACTTGCCAGGTGCCTTCATCAATCATTTTTGGCAGCTTGTATTGGTACGTTTCATACTTGGCATGGCAATAGGCGGCATCATCCCTGTAAGGATTGCCTACATTCGCCAGGAAGCTCCTGTAGCAATGCAGGGGGAAGTACTTGGGTACAATACGAGCCTGCGCTTTTTAGGCAATATCATTGGGCCCGCGATGGGCGGAATGGTTGCTGGTTTCTACGGATTTTCCGCTGTTTTCATCACGACCAGCACGTTACTCCTCATAGCGGGACTTGTCCTCTATTTCGCGATGCACCGCAATCCAGAATTGGCCAGATCACATTAATCGCACTTTTGCAAGAAAGCCTGCTTCCAGATGGAAGCAGGCTTTCTCATGTTTAATGCTCATACAGCTGTGGTGCTGGATACTTCTGGAACTGGAATTCTTTTCGGTCGTATTCCGATAGAGGCAGTTAGGCCAAAAACGAACAAGAGTCCTGCACACATGAAAAAGGAATATGGGAAACCAGCTGCTGCACATGGTTTCCCAAGTCTAATGGTATATAGCGTACCAAAATGGTCTCTTTCATTCATACTTTTTGTACGAATCGAAGAGACTCTTTTGGCCTTATTCCACTATTAAAATGATTCTCAAAAATTAAAGTTCAATAATTAATATACCTAGCAACTAAAAAAGTACCCGTTTCAAATCTTTCTTCTCTATATTCCTTCTATATTGGGACAATCCCGCTGATTGATGTAGATACTTTATAAAAGGGAAAGGTTGGCCGTAGCCATAAACACTTCATAGCGCATCATGTTTTATGTTAAGATTATTTTAGGCAAATTTTATGAAAGTAAAAGACGCAAAGCCACGGGCCTAACACAACATCTTAGTTGTCATGGCAGCCGGGCTGCCAAGATTTTTCTTGAATGGATCACTTTATTATCACTTGCCCCTTTTTAATTTGCCTAAAATTAAAAATAGGAGGGTTATATATGTTTTTTCCAACCATTTATTCAGCTACTACGGATGAGAGACACATAGTTAAAGATAAAAATACTTGTGCATGCGGCACAAGGTATAATGTATTCGCAATGTTGACCAGAAGCGACCTTCGAAAGATCAGGTTCAAGCATTATAAAGAAGTGACATGTCCTAAATGTAAATCCAGTATCATTGATAAAGAATAGCCTTTTAATACCGTGAGGGTTCCTACTCCAAAAACTTTGATAGTGCTGGCCTTTTCACCCTCACCACTTCCATGTATGTTGAAAAGGGAAGTTATTGTTTCGGTAACAATAGCCATCTTCATCATGCCTTCTTAACGAGATTACACTCAAAATCGAATAAAAAAAGACCCTTTCAAGATCTTTTATCATTGCTATGTAAAGTGAATGTGCGGTGGCATATAACTGGCTCGATTCATATAAATCATCAGTTTAGCGTATAAGCTCTACTTCGCTTCCCTTTTGATATTCCATCAACCAGGAAAAATATTTCTTAAGTAATAACTTGGCAAGTCCAGGGTCTTTGAGGTTATTCAATAGTGTGTAGGAGCCCAATTCGTCAAAAATGGCCAAGACATTTTTCGGAAATCCATTTCGGCTGACATTATAAGCGTGCAAGGCCTGTTTGTGGGCATAATAATAACCCTACCCCCATACTATCATCAAGGAAAGCTTCTTTAATATCGGATGTTCACTAAGAAATGATTTATCCCTTCCCAATACGAGAATGCGAGCTTATTTTCCCTTTCCACCGGTATCATCAAAATCAACATATCATCCCGCATTCCGTGGCTTTTTCCTCTTCTCTGTCTAGCAGATTCGAATGGTCGGTAAGTCACTCCTCTTGCAGTTCCAAAACGGCAATCCGGTGTGGCAAGTATAGATCATTTTTCATTAATGTCGCATATTCGGCTATTTCTTTATCTTCTATTTTCTCTTCAAACAATTTAGTTATGTAACTGTCCTTTACCCCTTCTTCAAGAATTTCCGGGGAACATTCTCCTAGGTGAATGGGAAAGGAATCAGCAAAATGCAGCGAACCGCCTTTCCATACTTTTGGATATAAACGATCATCCTCTCTCAATACGATCGCCACAAAGTCCCACGAAAATTCCAATTGAAATGATTCCACCGTAAAGTCCAATGTTTCTTGGATTGTATCGAATTTCACTAAATTTCTTGCAGTCAGTCTTAAATGATTCTCAATCTTTTATACTAGTTTCGTTCTTTTCTCGCCCTTATTCAAAGGAGTAACCCCCATTTTCATTCATAATTAAAGAATAACACATTTACATACAGAAAAATCTGAATCATGGAAGCGAAAGCGATTCAGAAGGCTTTGGAAATTTTCCCCCTTCATTATTGGATGTTGCCCATAGGCAATTCTTGAAAGTTCTCCCTTTAGGCCTTTTACCTTCATTCGCCTATAATACGAAATGAATAGCCCTCGATTTGTCGTTTATATTATCCATATAGATAGAAAGAAGGGACTCATGCTATAATTTAGTGCGTTAAAAGAAATGAGCACACATATATAAAAGAAAGAAGGAGTGTTTCTTTGAATACATCTGGATACAAACAGGAATGGTTTGGCAACGTTAGAGGAGATGTTCTATCCGGTATAGTCGTTGCCTTGGCATTGATTCCGGAGGCGATTGCCTTTTCGATCATTGCCGGCGTTGACCCGATGGTTGGTCTTTATGCCTCATTCTGCATTGCCATCGTCATCTCTTTTGTCGGCGGAAGGCCGGGAATGATATCGGCGGCCACTGGCGCAATGGCACTCGTCATGGTCGATCTTGTAAAAGATCATGGCTTGAACTATTTACTTGCTGCAACAATATTGACCGGTTTGCTGCAAATTTTACTAGGGGTTTTAAAAATTGGGAATTTAATGAAGTTCATACCGAAGCCGGTCATGACTGGTTTTGTGAATTCTTTAGCCATCTTGATTTTCACGGCACAGCTCACCCATTTCGTGGGCGAAACATGGATCATGTATGTCATGACAGCCGTTTCTTTAGCTATCATTTATCTTTTTCCACTGATCACGAAAGTCATTCCTTCACCACTTGTCGCCATCATATTCATGACGATCGTTGCAGTTGCCACGGGGGCTACGGTGCGGACGGTTGGGGATATGGGGCAATTGACCGAAGCGCTTCCGATGTTCATGCTTCCAGATATCCCTTTGACCTTCGAAACTTTGGCGATCATTTTCCCTTATTCCATCGCCCTTGCATTTGTTGGGCTGCTTGAATCATTATTGACAGCTCAAATAGTCGATGAGATGACTGACACGGACAGTAATAAAAATAAGGAAGCCAAAGGCCAGGGGATTTCGAACATCATTGCCGGATGCTTTGGCGGCATGGCGGGATGTGCGATGATCGGCCAATCCGGTATCAATATTAAATCGGGAGGAAGGGGCCGGCTCTCCACTTTTGTAGCTGGCGCATTCCTTATGGTATTAATCGTGGTATTGAATGATGTCCTTATAAAAATCCCGATGGCTGCACTTGTCGCAGTCATGATCATGGTTTCAATCGGGACCTTTGACTGGTCTTCCCTAAAGAGGCTCACAAAAGCTCCAAAGTCGGATGCAGCCGTGATGATCGTGACGGTCCTCATTGTCCTTTATACACATGATTTATCAAAAGGTGTATTTGCCGGAGTGCTCTTGAGCATGATTTTCTTCTCGGCTAAAATTTCTAAAGTGGCTGTAGAGAAAACGGAAGATATCCAGGCTAAGAAAATCATTTATCATATCAGCGGGCAAGTATTTTTCGCTTCTGTCCAGGACTTTGTTTCGAAGTTCGACTTCAAGGAAAAAGCCGATTCAATCGTCATCGACTTTTCCCATTCTAAAATCTGGGATGCTTCAGCAGTCGGTGCTGTTGATACGGTTGTCCTTAAATATCAGCTTCTGGGAATACCTGTCCAAGTGCAAGGACTCGATGAAGAAAGTTCGTTATTGCTTGAAAGACTCGCCACCTCAGAAAGTAAAATATCTTGAAGAAGTAAAATTTTGCTGAATAGAAACCTTTCAAACCGACAAAATAGATAACATGAATTATTTCCTTTTGAAAGGAGCGAAAAGCATGACACCCGAGCAGGATTATACGGCAGCAAATCTGTCACCGGATTTATTGAATGAACTGAAAAGCTTTGAAAACAGACTTGGCGAGGAAGCCAACAAAGAACTGATTGTCATTGCCTATGAAAAAGAAAAGGAATTGAATTAAGAAAAAAGACTCAAACACACTTAATGGTGGTTGAGTCTTTTTTTGCATGTAAAGAAAAAGGATGCCCATGTTTTTAATGAACACCCCTTTTTCTGTATTATTTGCTGAATACGCCCGTTAAGACCGGCACGATTTGTTTTTTACGCGATACAACGCCTTCTAAGACGGCGATGTTATTGTTTAATGAAACGTCGTATGCTTTTTCCACTGCATAAGCTGCTTTACCAAGAGCCAAAGCAGCAGAATCATTAGTCAAGATATCCGTTACGACAAATAGGAATAAGTCCAATTCCTTCTCAGCGATGACCGCTTCAATCGCCGCTTCCAATTCTGCTTGCTTAGCAAGGACCTCGTTCGGATCTACTGCATTGACCTGTGCTATCTCCACTTTAGCCATTCCCATGGAGAATTCCTTTGCATCAAGAGTGATAAGCTGGGCAATCGTTTTGTCGCTCAAGTCAGCTCCGGCTTTCAACATTTCCAAGCCGTATGTTTCAGCGTCGACTCCCGCAATGGCAGCCAGTTCCATTGCTGCTGCAACGTCTTGCTCCGTGCATGTAGGCGATTTGAACAATAACGAATCGGAAATGATGGCAGACAGCATAAGACCTGCGATTGCCTTAGGGACTTCAATGCCGTTTTCTTTATAAATTTTATTTAAAATGGTTGCCGTACAGCCAACTGGTTCCGCACGGTAATATAAAGGATCGCTTGTTTCAAAGTTAGCGATACGGTGATGGTCGATAACTTCCAACACACGGACTTGGTCAATATCTTCAGCACTTTGCTGGCGTTCGTTATGATCGACCAGGATTACGCCTTCAGCTTCCCCTGCAACTTTTTCCACAAGGCGGGGAGCTTCGAATTTGAATTGGTCCAATGCAAATTGAGTTTCACCATTCACTTCACCCAGACGAACTGGTTCAGCGTTGATACCTAACTGCTTTTTCAGGTCTGCATAAGCGATTGCTGAACAGATTGTGTCTGTATCCGGGTTTTTATGTCCAAAAACTAATACTTTTTCCAAGATTTTATCCCCTTTTTCTTAAATATTTTCCGCGAATCCCCTCACCGCAATAAGGGAGAGCCACCTTTACTAGACACTTTATTTTAACACAAAAACGCGTAAAATCAGCGCTTGAATTACCCATTCCCCAATAAAATCTTTCATTCCCCCACACTCTGCCATCACTTTGTCAATAGATAAGGGTTGGTTTTTTTCAAATATATTAGTTGAATTATCATCGTATATGGCTTACGATAATATAAGCAGAAATACTAGATATTGATTATACAAACATTAACAATAACTATATATAGAATTCTTTATAATCCAAGGTGCCAGTGATGGCTGAAAAGGGAATCCGGTGTAAACCCGGAACTGTCCCCGCAACTGTAAATGTGACGAAATGAGAAACCCACTGTATAGCTCTCTATACGGGAAGGACTCAAAGTAGGATGATCATGAGTCAGGAGACCTGCCTTGAATTTTTCACGTTTCTTATTCTTCGGGGATTGAGATGATGAAACGATAGTTTAACGGCTATTTTTTCATGGCTCTTTTATTCTATCGTTTGATCCGCTCAATTCATTGGGCGGCTTTTTTATTTTAGCGGAAGTTAACAAGGAGGATCATTAATGACTCAAACATATAACTCTACCATAAGTGAAAATGTCACAGAAACGAAATCCATCCAGCTCGAGATGTTATCAAAGGAATTCGAAGGCCATCTCGATATGGAAAAGTTCAAAAAGCGTTTTACAAAATGGCTAGATCGCAAAAGTGACTCAACCGAAGAACAGGCATCAAGAAAACTGATTCAGCTCGCTCTTGAAAGTGTGGATATCGATGCTCCGGATTGGACGTTCGTTGCTGCAGCAGAACTGTTGAATACAATGTATAGGGATGCACAAGCCAATCGAGGTTATGAAGGCATGAGTTATGGCCCATTCTATGAGCTGATCACGGAACTCTCCCAGCTTTCGGAAGGTCAGCGTTATCCCATTTATAAATCAGAACTGCTATCTTCGTATACGAAAGCGGAAATTGAGGAATTGGGTTCCGTGATCGACCCGGAAAAAGATAAATTATTCTCTTACATAGGCATCTACTTATTGAACGACCGCTATCTGGCCCGCCCACAAAAGGACAAGGTCTACGAACTGCCACAAGAACGTTTCATGATCATCGCGATGGAAATCATGAGATTGGAAAAAACGGAGCACCGCCTGCAACTTATAAAAGAAGCATACTGGGCCATGTCCAATCTTTATATGACCGTTGCGACTCCTACACTATCCAATGCAGGTAAAACACATGGACAATTAAGCTCTTGCTTTATCGACGCAATTGAAGATTCCATTGACGGAATCTACCTATCAAACTACGATGCAGCAAAAGTATCTAAATTTGGCGGCGGTGTCGGTCTTTACGTCGGTAAGGTCCGCTCGCTTGGTTCCGATATCCGGGGTTTCTCTGGAAACAGTTCCGGCACGACTCCCTGGATTCGACTATTCAACCAGACAGCCGTAAGTGTCGATCAACTGGGTCAACGTAAAGGTGCCATCGCGATTTACTTGGATGCCTGGCATAAAGATATCATGAGCTTCCTCGATTTGAAGACACAAAACGGGGATGACAGATTAAAAGCCCATGATATTTTTACAGGTGTATGCATACCCGATTTATTCATGGAAGCTGTACGCGACAGAAAAGAATGGTATCTTTTCGATCCGCATACCGTTAAGCAAACCCTTGGATTTTCGCTTGAAGATCTTTATGACGAGAAGAAAGGCGAAGGAAGCTTCAGGAATCATTATGCACTTGCTGTCGAGGCTGCAGAAAATGGCAAGCTTCCAAACTATAGCTTTGAAAAAATCAAGGCGATGGACATCATGAAAAGCATCATGATTTCTCAATTAGAAGAAGGCGTACCGTATATGTTCTACCGCGATGAAGTGAATCGGAAGAATCCCAATAAACATAAAGGTATGATTTATTGTTCCAACCTTTGCACGGAGATTGCCCAAAACCTAAGCCCTTCGACGATCACGGATGAATACGAAACAGAAGATGGAGATGTTGTTGTGGTTCGTAAAAGCGGCGATTTCGTAGTCTGCAACCTTTCATCCATTAACTTGCCCCGGGCAGTTGGCAGCGATGTTCTGGAAAGATTGATTCCCATTCAGATCCGCATGCTGGATAATGTCATTGATGTGAATAATCTTCCTGTCAAACAAGCATCTATCTCGAACAAACGTTACCGGGCAATTGGTTTGGGAACGTTTGGATGGCATCATTTACTTGCCACGCAGAATATTTATTGGGAATCCGATGAGGCTGTTCACTATGCAGATGCTTTATACGAAAAGATCGCTTACTTAACAATCAAGGCATCCAACGAATTGGCCAAGGAAAAAGGATCATACCCATATTTTGAAGGATCTGACTGGCATACAGGGGACTATTTCGAACTGCGTGACTATACAGATCAAAAATGGATGGATTTAAAAGCAGACGTTCAGGAACACGGGACCCGCAATGGATATTTAATGGCCATTGCCCCCAATTCTTCGACAGCTAAAATCGGTAATTCCACGGATGGAATCGATCCTTTGTATGAAATTGAATTTTACGAGGAAAAGAAAAACTTCAAATTCAAGGTGACCGCGCCTGGCTTGACGCCAAATACGTATGAATATTATAAAAAGACGCGATTTAATTTGGACCAACTGGAAAGCATCTGGCAAAATGCAGCCCGCCAACGCCATATTGACCAAGCAATCAGCTTTAATCTGTATGTACACAATACAATCAAAGCGAAGGTCCTATTGGATATCCATTTAACGGCATGGGAAAGCGGATTGAAATCAACGTATTATGTTCGTTCGACTTCTTCCGAATATGATAATGCCTGCGAAAGCTGTTCAAGTTAACGACAATCATAAACCAGTAATCTATTCTTAAAGGAGTTTTCACGAATGACCAATCATATCAAAAAGATTCGGATGCTCGAACCTACCCATCCAACCAAGGCAACCGGTGTTTTCAAAGGAGAAGCTTCAGGCTTCCTCCTTTGGAACGATATTCAGTATGAAAAATTCTATGATACGTATACACAGCTCATCAATAACTTTTGGAAGCCTTCGAGCGTGAACATGATTCAGGATAAAAAACAGTGGGGCGAATTGGACGAAGATATCCAGGACGCTTTTCTCGATATCCTTACGATGATTGCTGGAATGGACAGTCTTCAAACACCCACTTTAGTAGAAATCCTTCGGTACATCAAAGATCCGGCGGCAAAAGCTATCCTGGCCAACATGGCCCAGCAGGAATCGATCCATAATGAATCTTATTCCTATATCCTTGCTTCCTTGATTCCTGTAGGCAAACAAAAACAGCTTTTTGACCGCATTAAAGAACATCCTGAAGTGATTAAGCGCAACCAACCGATCGTTGATGCTTATCAAACGTTCGTGGACGATCCCAGCCCTCAGCATTTATTCGAGGCACTGATCCATTCAACGAACCTTGAAGGGATATATTTCTATCTGGCTTTCGCCTTTTATTATAATTTAGGACGACAAAATTTAATGACCGGTTCTGCTACGATGATATCCTATATTCATCGCGATGAAATGGTCCATTTCGATTTCATTGGAATGCTCGTTCAAATCTTGATGTATGAATACCCTGAGTTAAATAATGAAGAAAACACGAAGTTTATCTATACAACGATTGAAAAAGCAGTCGAACTCGAAAAAGAATGGTCTGAATATATGCTCGAAGATATCCAAACCAAAGCCGATCTCGATTTGGAAGAATTCAATGAGTACATCGAATATATCGCCAACAAACGGTTACGTATGCTAGGCCTTGAAAATTTGTATAAAGAGTATGGCGAGAATCCGATGCCATGGATCAAAACGTTCGATGATGAATCCATCGGACTTACCAAAACCGATTTCTTCGAACAAAAGTCAAGGACATACAGTCAAGTAAATGCCAGCAATGGGTTCGATGAACTATAAAGTTGCCATTGTCTATCATTCTGCCGGAGGCAATACAAAAGCGCTTGCTGAAGCCCTCGCTTCCCTTTTACCTGTAGCTGGGCTATATCGAATGAATGAATTCGACTTACATACATTGCCGGATTACGATGCATTGATCGTCGGCACCTATACATGGGGCAATGGGGAGCTTCCCGCTAAGTCAGCAGCCTTTTATAAAGAACTGGAACAGTTACCTATCGCTCATCTGAAAACGGGAGTCTTCGGAACTGGCGAAACCAACTATCATCATTTTTGTGGGGCGGTCGATCATTTCCGGGACATGTTATTTGCCAAGAGCCAGTTATTGGTGACATTGAAGATAGAACAGATGTATCAAGAATCGGACTTGCCCAGACTTCAAAAGTTCGCCTGGCTATTCCAGGACTGACTGAAAGGGGATATGCGTTTACGCATATCCCCTTTCAGTGTTTTTTATAAAACTTGGCTCCCTATATCATAGCAGCGGTAAATATGAAGTATAATGGAAGAAAAAAGGAGATAATATCCAATGACTGAAAATATAACCCAGTTCCTGCCTATCCTTTTTATGCTAGTGCTTGTCGCATTCGTTATATTCATCGTATTTTCCCTGGCAGGGCATTTTAATCGTTCTAAACGGATCGAAGAAAAATTGGATAAAGCTTTAAAGGAAATGGCCGAAAAAAAGGAAAAATAAAAAGACTCCAAAATCGGAGTCTTTTTTTTATATGCGTTCAATTATTTTTGAACGTTAGCTGCTTGTGGTCCACGAGCGCCTTGCTCGATTTCGAAAGAAACTTCTTGGCCTTCTTCAAGCGTTTTGAAGCCTTCGCCTTGGATAGCTGAGAAATGTACGAATACATCGTCTTGGCCTTCAACTTCGATGAAACCGAAACCTTTTTCTGCGTTAAACCATTTTACTTTACCTTGTACCATGATAGTTCCTCCTGTGTTTGGAAAAATCCATTTTATTACTATTTTTGGTTCTGGATAATGTTTCAAGAGGAATCCTATTACAGTAAATCCTTCTATCAAACTTATTCCGAACAAAAATAATTACTTATATTATATCATGGGAATTCCTAAAAAAACAAGATTATCGCAGTAAATCACCCGACAAATTATCCTAAAATTCTACATATTCCTCTTCTTGCTTTGTCGGAAGCCTTCGTCCAATAAGTAGCGCTCCGCCTCTACTGGACTTTCGAAACACTCCTCAAGGTTCGAACCTGAATACACATTCCAAAGCAGGTCTTCCCTTTCAAGTGTAAGCTCTTGCTTTTCAGGGCCGATCCATGTCCCTTCCAACCTAGCGAACTCGTTTTCCTCTTCTTCGAATTCAACCGGAGGTTCAGATAGGTAATCGACGCTTTTTTGGATCAATTCTTTTAATTCCGCTTCATTATAGTCACGAATATTGATAAAACCTTTACGGTCAGTATCTTTTTTTCTCATATGCCCTGCGTAAACGAATCCATTTCCATTGGGATGCAAGTGCTGAACGACGATCTTTTTCTCCTGGACACTATCTGGATAATGAAAGTTCACACGTCCCAATGAAACATCTTTTCGCTGTAATTCCGGAAAAGTTTCAATGATGCTCAATTTTTCTTCAAATGTTAACAAATTTCTTCCTCATTTCATTAGTTCATATTGTTTGTAGATTATAACACAGACTGATTAGAAACAATAATCTCCCTCTTCCATTATTAAGTACGGAAATGGAGAAACAGCCTTCATTTTATGTAGGTCACGATAAAAAGCATAAAAAATGAAATGACAATGATTACAGCAACCCATAGCCAGGCTAATGTCATATTCCCGGAGTCCATGGCGATATATATCGCAGTCGGTATGGTTTGTGTCTGTCCGGGAATGTTTCCGGCAAACATGAGTGTAGCTCCGAATTCCCCCAGCGCACGAGCAGAACTCAAGATGGCACCTGTGATGATGGATTTCACCGCCAATGGAAGGGATACATTCAGGAACAATCTCCACTCGCCGGCCCCATCAACTCTTGCTGCATTTTCGATTTCTTCATCAATACCTTCAAAGCCAGTTTTAGCGGATTGGTACATAAGCGGAAACGCTACCACAGTAGATGCAATGACCGCTGCCCACCACGTGAACATCAGGGGCTGATCAAAAACCCTTTCAATGAATTGTCCCGGCACTCCACTCTTGCCAAAAATCACAATCAATAAAAACCCAACGACGGAAGGCGGCAATACAAGCGGCAATAAAAACGCTGTTTCCAACAGGACCCTTCCCCTGAATTGCTTTTTAGCCATCATTCGCGCCATGATAATTCCTAAAATGAAAACAAGGATACCCGATAGTCCCGCTACTTGTATCGATAGCCTGACTGGTGACCAAAAATCTCCTGTCATGATACTATCCGCACATCACTGTTAAATATCGGCCTATGTAGGTCCTTGTTCGTCATCATTACCCAAACGGCTTCTTTTTCATTAAAGGCAGATTTCATTTCATTTTCTCCCTTTCTTTTTAAAATTACATTTAAGTTTATTTTTCTTGACATCTTGCTGACACAAAGAAACGTTAAAGTAAGAGTATCACAAATATAAAAATAATTTCATTCCAATAAACTTGAAAACTTTGAAGGAGTCGATTTTAATGGTAACAATTTATACTACTCCAAGCAGTCTAGCATGTCGTAAAGCAAAAGCTTGGCTTAAGAAGAACGAAATTTCCTTTAATGAACGCAACCTATATTCCCAACCTCTTTCTATAGAAGAAATAAAAGAGATTTTACGTAAAACGGAAGGCGGGACAGATGAAATCATCTCAACCCGTTCCAAAAAATTCAAAAGCCTGAATATCGATATAAATAATACACCACTTAATGATCTTTGCAAGCTTATCCAAGATAACCCGGATTTACTTCGCCGGCCAATCATTTTCGACCATAAGAACTTGCATGCAGGATATAATGAAGAAGAAATGGGACGCTTCCTTCCAAGGAAGGTCCGTCATGTACAATTATGGCGTGCAATCAGCCAATTGGCTTAATAGTTAGCTTCACGCATAATAAGAGGGTTGTCCATTACATCGGACAACCCTTTTTTATACCTGATCCGCTTTCTCTATGACAATCGTGAAGGTGGTGCCTTGTTCATCGCTATCCTTAAGCACTAAATCACCCTTTTGCGCTTTTGCGAGCATCTTACTGAATGGCAGTCCCAAACCTAAACCACGTACCTTCAACTTTTTGTTTTCACCTCGATAAAATGGTTCGAACACAAATTGTTGTTCATGTTTTGGAATCCCCCGGCCACTGTCCAGTACATCAATGCAGATTCGTTCTTCATCCTTTTCATAAAGGTGAATCGCTATTTTCCCTTTGCCATCAAGTGCATGTCTGGCATTATTCAATAGGTTAATGACGATTTGCTGCATCCGCAATGAATCAATTTGACCAAAGACCGGTTCATCAGGAACTTTTATCTCAAAAGCGAACGCTTGATCATCATCCTGGGTCACCTGCCAGCGATAGGCGATTTCCTTGATGAATATATTGATATTCTCTTTTTGCAGCCGAATTTTAAAAGCGCCTGCCGATATGGCATTATAATTGAGTAAATCCTCTATCATACCTTGTAAACGTTGCGTTTCCTTTAAGGAAATATCGAGGAATTCCTTACTTTGCTCTCCCTTGACGACATCATCCTTAACCGCTTGTATCAGTCCGCTAATGGAAGTGACTGGCGTTTTCAAATCATGGGTTACGCCTGCAAGCAATTCCGCCCGCAACTTCTCCATGACCTTCAATCGATTGGTCATTTCCTTAAATGATTCTATCAGTTCATAAATTTCTTCTTCCTTGATTTCCTCTTCCTCTTTGAAATGAATGTCATAGTTGCCTTCACGAACCTGGACAGCGGCGTTAGCCACATCTTGGATGGGACGTGAAATCTGCCTGGAAAGAAAATAAATGACTCCCGTTCCCAGAATCAGTAGGCCTCCAATCATGATCGCCAACAAGCCATGATCTTGGTTGATTTCCTTCAATGCCCCTTCTTCCTGTGCAATGACCACCCAGCCTCTCGTCTCATCATTAAACGTAATGGGGGATTTGACGACATATACTTTGTTGTCGGAAATCTTGACCTTCTGGATTAACTCCGTATTTTTCATGATGACGTCCGGGAGTTTATTTTCATCCGGATCTATATACAATTGTGGCATCGTATATATGATGGTGGCATCGGGATCGACGATATAGATGATTGGCTGCTGGTTCAGATGAAGGATTTTCTCCCTTTCTTCTACAATTTCCGAAAGGATCGGTCCAACGACAATCTGACCATTTTCCTTAATTGCCCGATCGGATGTTTCATCAGCTAAGTACTTAAGAAGGCTAAGCCGATATTCCAAAGCCGTTTTTTCCATCCACCATAAGGAAAAAACAGACAATAAGATCAAACCGGAAATCAAGGTCAATACGTATCTCTTAGTCCAATAGCGTTGTAAAGTGGTTCTTTTTTTAGTTTTCATAGACACTCAATTGATACCCCAATCCACGCAATGTTTTTATTTCCCCCTCAGTTACAGGCCATGCATCTATCGCCTTCCTGATTCGTTTGATGGCCAGGTCCACTGCACGGTCACTGCCGTCATAATCCATGCCCCACACTTGGTCGAGCAGCTGTTCTCTCGTGAAAATTTGATTAGGGTGCTTAGCGAAAAAAACGAGCAGCGACAAATCACGCGGCGTCAAGTTTATCTCCTCCCCATTCAAATGCACCATATAAGACAAATCATCGATGGTTAAACTCCCAAACTCATGTACATGACCATCTTCCGTAACTACCGATGAGGATCTTCTTAAAACGGCATGCACCCTGGCCACGACTTCTTCTGCAACGAAGGGTTTGGAGATGTAATCATCCGCACCTGACTTAAATCCCGATAATCTGTAATCGACATCTGTCAGTGCAGTCAGCATGATAACCGGACATGCATCGTCCTCCCGAATTTCCTTCAATATATCCCAGCCTTCCTTACCCGGCAGCATGACATCAAGCAGGACAAGGTCTGGCTTGGTTTCTTCAAACACCGGAATGGCCTTTAGCCCATCGTAAACTTGTACAACATCAAAACCTTCCCGCTCCAAATATGCTTTCAATACCATCGAGATGGCGATTTCATCTTCTACTACAAGAATTTTCTTCATTTATGGATTCCTCCTTCCTGAATTATAGTGGAATCATTTTGTATATGCTAACCATTAAAAACACCAAGCATTTTCCCTCAATCTTACCCTTTTTATGTGTCAGGATTATGTTCGCAGTAAAATTAACCGATATTTTCACTTAGTAATTATGTGCAAGTGATCTCGATTCATTTTAACAGGAATGCAGCTAAATGGTCGTAAAAATCATCCAAGAAAGACCATGTTCTTCTTATTAAACTTTTAAGAGGCTGGCTCTATAATGAGCCAGCCCTTTTCAATTACATGTCTCGTGTGGATTGGGACAGCCCGCTTCCTGTCTTTCCACTTGGATCGTGCTATGCTCGATCCCAAACCGATCGTGAAGTAGTTTTTGCGCTTCTGCCAAAACTGAATCGTGATTACCGCTCTCATCTATGACAACATGGCAGCTCATTGTCAAAAAACCAGAAGTGATCGTCCAGATATGGAGATCATGGACATCGGATACTCCGACCAATCCCATCAAGGATGCTTTCACTTCATCCATATCGACTTGGTCCGGCGTTCCCTCCATCAAGATATGGAAAGAATCCCTCACTACCCTAAAACCGCTTATAATAATTAAAATCGCGACTATGACACTCGCAATCGGATCTGCAATTCCCCAATCGAAAAAATAAATCAAGAGTGCTGCCGCAATGGCACCCACAGATCCAAGCATATCACCAATAACATGTAAAAAAGCACTCCGTACATTCAGATTGTCTTCCTTATCTCCGCTCATTAAAATCCAGGCCGCAATGATATTAACAAGTAAGCCGATGATTGAAATCATCAGCATTCCCAAGCTTTGCACCTCAGGTGGATCCAGGAACCTCTTAATTGCCTCTACGAAAATGAATACGGATATGACGATCAATGTCAATCCATTCAAACAAGCTGCAATGATTTCAAACCGTTTATATCCAAATGATTTGGAAGATGTCGCTTTCCTCTCCCCTAACCTTATCGCTGTATAACTAAGTCCTAAAGCTGCTGCATCGCTAAGCATGTGACCTGCATCCGACAGTAAAGCCAAACTATTTGTCAAGAATCCACCAATGACCTCGACTATCATAAATGTGGAGATTAATAAGAAAGATGCCAACAATGCTTTTTTATTGTTAGAATGGTGGTGGTGTCCGTGCCCATGATCATGGGCGTGACCATGATGATGTCCCATGCCATCCCTCCTCTCGGATTTGAAACTTATATATAGTATGGGATAAATCCAGAATGGTTTCAAATGATTGCTTTCCGGGATTCCCTGGCAGAAAAAGGGTTATGGAAACAAGCAGGACGAGACCTTGTGCGAAAAACCAAAATTCTGCCTTCAACCCATTCCAAGGTAAAAATAAACGCTACAGACATTTCCTGCAGCGTTTTCCCCGTTTATCTATCCTCTTGCATCGTATCATCGACAATTGCGTGCAGATCCTTATTAAACAATTCATCATTACAGACAAGACTATGGCGTTCCATCTCTTCCTGCTCTTGACTTACCTGTTTCAGTTCCTTTTCCTTCATAACCTACCTCCAGCATCATGATGTTTTGCCTATTATCGTATCCACAGGCATGTACCTTTATGCTCAACATTTTCCCATACTTCAGCAATTATAAACGTATTAAGCATGCTGCCCGCCATGGAAGGCACGTATAATGAATTCATGCTCTGGAACTTGTAAACTTTGATACGATAACAGGAACGACGTATTATCATAGGCGACTTTTTCAAGCTTTACCTGTATACCGGTATTTTCAATCGTAACAATGGCATAAGGAGCAATTGGTTCACCATTGCAGCCAAGAGAACCAGGGTTCAGGAATATCGTCCGGTCATTTTTAAAGAGGTGGATAGGATGATGATGTCCAAATCCTATTAAATCGTGATGTTGATCTTTGAAAAGCATTTCTAAGTTATTTAAATTCGGTTCAACTATTTTACTAAAAGGATTTTGGCTTATGTGCTCATCCAATTTCTTCGATTCCAAGTGATAATGGGCGAAGTAAACGGAGTGATCATTAATGATATGATGTATGGTTCGAGGCAATTTTTCCAATTCATTTATGAATTTCCGCTGCATTCTTTCAGCTATCCATTCATGATGCTCCTTTACATGAATATGACCGTCCGGATGCGGCTCCCCGTTAATTATGGCCAGGACAGCTTCATCATGATTTCCAGTTATCATCGATAAATCATTTCTTGAAAATAAAAGTTCAAGGACTTCATTTGTATCAGGGCCAATCCCGACCATATCTCCCAAACAATAGAGACGATCTATATCTTCCCTTTGATCAATATCCCTAAGAACGGCTTTTAACGCTGAAGCATTTCCATGCACATCAGTAATAATGGCAACTTTCATGAATTAGTTCAGCTCCCTTCCCCCACAATACACATGGTATATTATAACATTTAAAACGAAATCAAAAAAATATTCGGGCTTATTTCCCCCTATTATCCTTGCCCATTTTTTATGAATAAGCAAACACTTCGGCCTAGAATACATAGTATGAAGTATTCCCGGTAAAGATGTTTTGCTAGGTATGTAATTCATAATATGTATTGAGGAGGAAATCAAATGGGTGGAAATTGTAACGATTGTTGCGACAGCGGCTTCGGCGGTTTCGATAACGGATTTGCATTGCTGATCGTATTATTCATCTTGTTGATCATCATCGGATGCAGTTGGGGATTCGGCGGCGGCTTCGGTGGATGCTGCTAAAAATGACATAAATCAAAAAGGCGCCTGATCAAGGCGCCTTCTTTGTTATGAATTGACTTTTAATTTTTGTCTTTGCTTTTGTTTTTGAGTCTTCATAATGAACCAAATGATTATAAGTGCGATGGGGATAAGCAAGAAATTCGCATATTGTGAAAAGATGGCTCCTGCCTGCTCCCATCTCGGTCCTAACTTGTACCCAAGATAAACATAAACGCTTGTAACAGGAAGCATCGCCATATAGGTATATAAAATGAATTTCCAAATACTCATTTTCAATATTCCGCATGGTAGCGAAACGGCGGTACGAATGCCTGGTACAAATCGTCCAAAAAAGGCAATTCCCCCACCAAACCTTTCAAAGAATCGGTCAGCCTTATTCAACTGCTCATCTTTGATCAAAAAGTATTTCCCGAACTTTAATACAAGCGGTCTCCCTCCATACTTGCCTAAAGCATATAGCGTCAATGGGCCCGTTACCCCACCAAACGAACCGGCAAGGATCGTCAAGTATAAATTCATATCACCTTGATAAACCCAGTATCCAGCCAGTGGCAAAACGATTTCAGCAGGAATGAATTCAAAAGTCAAAGCTAGCAACACACCGAAATAGGATAAAGATTTAAACGCTTCAATCATATCCATTATTAAAGTTTCCATAGAGGTTTCCCCTTTTCTAACTTTTATTACATATAAAAGGGGTGCTCCCAGACTGATTCTGGGCACCCCTTGATTTCAAATAGGACATTTTCCATTGTATCACAAGTTCAATCACATTTTCCCAAAATGTTATCCTAAAACAATGTACCTCATGGAGTCCATTTTATGTTTTCGGGCTATAGATTTGAAAAATGATCATATAATTTCAGAAGGTCCAGAAAGGAAAAAAGCTTGAGGACAAATTGACCTCAAGCTTTCGGTAGTTTACAAAGGAATAGACCCATGAACTAATGACAAGATTGGCTCCCTCCGCTCTCAAATCATAAAAGGGGCAGAGAGCCTGCTCAATCCATCCTCCATTTGTTTTTTCGCATCTTTCATCATGCCATCAAGTAATTCCTTTACCGTGGGTATATCGTCAATCAATCCAGCGACCTGGCCGCTGTTCATGAATCCATTGTTAACATCGCCGTTCATCGCCCCATTAATATGATGGACTTCAGAGGTCATTTCACGATAATTTACAGGAGACAGTCCCTGTTTTTCCAAATCCAGGACCTTCTCGGAATATGGGTCCTTCAATACTCTTCTGACCTGGCCAAATGT
Organism: Peribacillus simplex; assembly: GCF_900156045.1. Lineage (GTDB taxonomy): Bacteria > Bacillota > Bacilli > Bacillales > DSM-1321 > Peribacillus > Peribacillus simplex_D. Next base: position 682,368 of record NZ_FTMX01000002.1, read on the forward strand.
TCTGCCCAGAATTACCGTATCATTGCCCATCGCTTCGATTAGTTTCTGTTTATATGACGGATGGAACGGTGCTTCTTGTGTAGCGATCAGCCTGGTCCCTAATTGGACTCCTGAAGCCCCCAACATCAATGCCGCTGCCAAACCCTGTCCATTTCCTATCCCGCCAGCAGCCAAAACTGGAAGCGTCACATGCTTGCTGATTTGCGGAATGAGTGTAAAGGTCGTCATTTCCAGGTTCGAATTGATGCCGGCAGCTTCAAACCCTTCTGCGACCAACACATCAGCCCCTGCGGCTTGAGCTTTTTGCGCATGCTTGACCGACGCAACGATGGCGATCACTTTCACATTCTTTTTTTGTAATAGTGGAATGAAAGGCGCAGGATTTCCTGCAGATAAGGAAACTACAGGTATATCATGCTTCAGGACAAGATTCACTAACTCATCAGTATATGGACTAACGTTTATTGGAATGTTCAACGCAAAATTGTTATTGGTTTTATCTTTAGTTTCGAGAATGATGGCTTCTACCTGTTCAGGATTCATGGTACCGCACCCAATTGTTCCTAGTCCCCCTGCATTGGATACTGCAGCTGCAAGACTTGCATTGCTTATATTCCCCATGCCGCCTTGTATAATGGGATATTTTATCGCAAAAAGTTCACAAATATATTTCACTTTCATCCCTCCCTGTCAATTTAATGTTATACTATATTCATTAGAAAAACAATTCTGACTTTTCAAAAAGGAGCGAGACTATGATTATTCCGTATAATAATAAAAAACCATCCATTGATGATACTGTTTTCGTGGCACCTGGCGCTCATTTAATCGGTGATATTTCGATTGGGAAAGACTCTACCATTTGGTTTAATGCAGTACTGCGCGGTGATGAAGATTCAATTACAATAGGAGAAAAATGCAGTATACAAGATAACTCCACCATTCATTTATTCGAAGGATGCCCAGTTGTAATTGAAGACGAAGTGACGGTTGGTCACAATGTTATCCTGCATGGTTGTAAAATAGGCAAACGGTCCATTATTGGAATGGGTTCAACGATATTGGATAATGTAGAGATCGGCGAAGAATGCATCATCGGAGCGAACACATTGATTTCCTCTGGCAAAATCATACCTCCACGTTCACTGGTTATTGGTTCCCCTGGGAAAGTGGTTCGCAGATTGAATAATAAAGACCTTGAATTGATCCAACTTTCTATCGATACATATGTTCAAAAAGGGAAAGACTTCAAAGGGATACTTGATTAATTATTGCAGAAGTCGAAAATGATAATGTGAAAAGAGCTTCTGCAAGTCGTCATTAGCGACTGGCTGAAGCTCTTTTTCACTTAATGATAAGTGGATGGTCCTTGGCATCATAGGTTTCGTCTTTCCGGCATAAATCATTGTTTTCCTGAAATACGCTTTCAAAGAAACGGCTTGCTGGTTCAGCCAAGACTTGATAATACTGGCTAAATAAAAGAGCAGCATGATTCCCATTCCACTTTGAAGGCAGAAGTTCCTTTGGCAGGCCCGGATCGATAAATAAAAATTTACGGTATTCATGCACCAAGTTCGTTCGTTCCACAAAACAATCGGCATCGGACATTTCGCCCCTGTTAATGATGCTTTGATGAACGATGAATTGTTTGCTGTATTTCTCGATGAATTCTTCATATTTATTTTCAATCTCTTCTAAATGCCAGCTTTTCTCTACAAGCGATTGGTTTTCTTTTGGACCTTTGTACTCCGAAATGAAAAAATCAACATATTCTTTGATGTCATATTTCTCGATTAAGCGATTGATTTGTTTCTCCAAATCATTAGGTGAAATCCAGCAACCACTTGAAAAACTGCCAAACCCGCTCCATAATAATTCTTTACGGAGATCATCCCGTAATTGCCGCTTATCTTCAGGGATCGTGTACATTAAGATACGCCATTTACCATCCCACTCATTCGGTTTCATCTTATATATGCGATTTGCCGCTTCATCCATTCTCTGCACACCGCGATCAGTCAAAAAGTAATAGCTTTTATTTCCCTGCTTCTCTGACTGAATCCATCCTTGCTTGACCATTCGTGAAACGGCAACACGTACGCCCTGCTCATTATGGCCGAATTCCTTTAATAAACGAATTAAACTGCCTATCCAGATTTTATTTCCATAGTTACGGATATAATCGCCGTATATCGTAAAAATCATGGATTGAGTGTTAGTACCTATCTTTCTCACCTCGCCCTTACATTGTTACTATTTTCACACGGAAGACATAATAATTATTATATCTTTTTAAAAAGAAAGCGCAATATTATTCACCAGTAAATCGTGCTTTTCTCCGTTCACTGAATGCCAGGAGCGCTTCCAATCTGTCTTGAGTCGGGATGGTCAATTCATAGGCTTTTCCCTCTATGGCCATTCCGGTTTGCAAATCCGTATTCAGTCCTTGGTCAATCGCATATTTGGCTTGTTTGACTGCAATCGGCCCATTTTTCATGATATTGGCTGCCAATTCCTCACAGGCTGACATCAGTTGATCCCTTGGCACGACCTTCAAAAGGATCCCTAATTGACATGCCTCTTCTGCAGTCAATTTTTTAGCAGTGAAGATCAATTCCTTCGCTTTCATTTCCCCAATCAATCTCGGCAGCCGCTGAGTACCGCCTGCCCCAGGAATAATGGCCCAGCTAGTTTCAGTGAGCCCCAAAGAAACACCTTCGGCAGCAGCAATTGCAAAGTCACATGAAAGCAGCCATTCAAATCCTCCCCCCAATGCATATCCATTGACGGCAGCTATCGTTGGCTGCGGAAGCCCTGCGATACTATTAAAAACATCGCGAATCGCTTTAACGTTCCTTCTTACTTCCGCATCATTCAAAGACTTCCTTTCTTTCAAATCCGCGCCCGCGCTGAAGGCCTTTTCCCCTGCACCGGTGAAAATGACGACACGGATATCGCCGTCATAATAAACCGCATCGATGACTTCCTGCAGTTCACATAGTGTCTCATAGTCGAAGCAGTTCAATACGTCGGGCCGATTCACTGTTACATAACCGATTTGATTTATCACTTTATAAATAATCTTGGACATGAGTCTTCTCCCCCTAAAAAAAATGACCCTTATGCAGATAAATCTAATAAGGGCCGGCCCCATCAGGATTCTTTTTCAATATTTTCTATAATGGCTGAAATGCCTTGGCCAACGCCTACACACATCGTCGCAAGTCCATAACGGACATTCCGCTTTTTCATCTCGTGGACGAGCGTTGTTAAAATGCGCGCCCCGCTTGCACCTAGCGGATGGCCAAACGCTATTGCCCCGCCGTTGACATTCACTTTCTCCTGATCCAATTTCAATTGGCGGATGCACTCCAAGGATTGGGAAGCGAATGCTTCATTCAATTCCACTAGCCCGATGTCTCCAATCGTCAAGTTTGCCCTTTCCAATGCTTTTTTAGTGGCATGAATCGGGCCAAGGCCCATAATGGACGGTTCTAAGCCCGCTACCGCCCCTACAACATATTTGGCAAGGGGTTTCAATCCAAGCTCCCGTGCTTTTTCTGCACTCATCAAAAGTAATGCCGAGGCTCCATCATTTACGCCTGAAGCATTACCGGCCGTTATAGTGCCATCTTTAAAGATCGGTTTGAGTTTTTCCAACTTATCGATCGTCGTGTCAGGACGAGGGTGTTCATCCTTCTCGATAATGACTTCATTCCCTTTACGATCCGTATATCGAACAGGTACGATTTCATTAATGAAACGCTCATTGTCCACTGCTTTTTTTGCTTTTTGCTGGCTTTGATACGCGAATTGGTCTTGATCCTCCCTTGAAACCGAAAAACGCCGGGCAACGTTTTCAGCCGTTTGAGGCATCGAATCCGTGCCATACATTTCTTTAAGTTTCTCATTCGTGAAGCGCCATCCGATCGTTGTATCCTGAAGCTCCATTGAACCCCGCGGAAATTCACTCTCAGGTTTGGCCATGACGTACGGCGCCCTTGTCATGCTTTCGGTACCGCCTGCGATATAAATATCGCCTTCACCTACAGCAATGGAGCGTGCAGCATACATGACGGCATCCAATCCTGATCCACACAAACGATTTATTGTCGTTCCAGCCACATTTACCGGAAGACCAGCTAAAAGGGCGGACATCCTGGCCACATCGCGATTATCCTCTCCTGCCTGATTTGCATTCCCGAAGATGACATCTTCAATTTGATCTGGCGGCAGCTCTGGATTGCGATCGGTCAGCGCCTTGATTACAATTGCACCGAGGTCATCCGGACGAACGCTTTTCAAAGCTCCTTTATATCTTCCGATTGGTGTTCTCACAGCATCAATAATCACAACATCCTTCACTTCTTCACCAACTCGCCATCTTTTGTATAATCGTACACACCTTTACCTGTCTTGCGGCCGAGCCTGCCAGCTTTAACATACTGTTCAAGAAGAGGGGCCGGGCGGTATTTCTCACCAAGTTTACTATGTAAATATTTTAAATTATTCAAACGGGCATCCAATCCCACCAAATCACCTAGCTCAAATGGTCCCATTGGGTAATTCAGCCCTAACTTTATTGCCTTATCGATTTCTTCTGGTGTACCTAAACCTTCTTGAAGCATAAAGAACGCTTCATTACCAACCAAACAGCTGATCCTGCTGGTTACAAAACCAGGGAATTCATTAATGACCACGGTTTCTTTCCCCATTTTTCCGGCTACCTCTTTTATTACGGCTGCCGTTTCATCACTGGTTTCAAGACCACGTACAATTTCGACGAGCGGCATCTTTTGTACAGGATTGAAAAAATGCATGGCAATCGTTTTTTCAGGACGCTTTCCATAAGAACCAATTTCAGTAGGGCTCATCGTGGAAGTATTGGTTGCAAAGTAACAGTCTTCTTTTGCATGGACTTCAATCGTTTCGAAGACTGCCCTCTTAATTTCCGCCTTTTCCGGAACTGCCTCTATGATCAAGTCCGCATATGCTGCTGATTCTTTCAAATTGGAAGAATAGGAGAATCTGCTTTTTGCAGCTGCCGCTTCTTCCTGGGTGATTTTTTGGTAGCGTACACCCTTCTCAAAAATTTCATCGATCTCTTTTCTTGCACTTTCCAAAGCATCCTGATTCACATCCACCAGTACTACATTAAAGCCTCCTGTTGCTCCTACATAAGCTATTCCCCTGCCCATGACACCAGATCCGACAATCACCAGATTTCTAATCATTCGTTCATTCCTCCTTCAAAAATAAATAGGGCTGGCCACGATGAATCAGATCAGCATTCATCCATTCCTGAATTACTTTTCCGACATACCGATTCAGCCAGCCGCCTATTTTATGTTTTATTGAATTCCAAAGGGATTTAAGGGACGGCTTCCATGATAGGAAATGATGCTTTTCGTTTCTGTATAAAGATCAAGTGTCTCAATACAAAGTTCCCGGCCGAATCCTGATTGTTTATACCCTCCGAAAGGTGTTCCAGGAAATGCGGAGAATGGGCAATTCACCATGACGATTCCCGCTTCTATTTGATTGGCCACTCTAGTCGCACGCCCGCCATCTTTTGTCCATAGGGCTGAACCCAAACCGAACTCCGTATCATTTGCGAGTCTCACGGCTTCTTTTTCATCTTTGAATTTCATTATGACAACGACCGGTCCGAATATTTCCTCTTTCACTACATCCATTTCATGATTGACATTCGCTATGACCGTCGGCTCATACCAAAAACCGTTTTCGAAACCTTCAATGACAGCTGGCTTACCCCCTGTCAGGATTTTCGCTCCATCAGTAATGGCAGATTGCACATAATTGTCGATGACATCCAATTGCCCTTGATCGATGACTGCACCGACGTGTGTTTCTTTGTCGAGTGGATTGCCCAATTTCAATTTTTTCGTTTTTTCCACGAATCTGGCAACGAATTCGTCGTATATGTCTTCATGTACGTATAAACGGGATCTAGCTTCGCAGGATTGTCCAGTATTGTAGAATATGCCATATAATGATCCATCGATGGCTGCTTCAAGGTCCGCATCTTCAAAGACAATATTAGGGGACTTCCCGCCAAGCTCCAATGTCACCCTTTTTAATGTCTGTGAAGCTTTGCCCATGAGATCCCTGCCGATTGGCGTAGAACCCGTGAAGGCAACCTTATTCACTTTCGGATGCTCGACAAGGTAATTCCCTACGTCCGATCCTGGACCTGGAATGATATTGACCACGCCGGAAGGAACACCGGCTTCTAAACAGATTTCCCCTAATACAATTGCCGTCAATGGCGTTAACGAAGCTGGCTTAACAATGACAGAACAGCCAACTGCAATTGCAGGTGCAATTTTCCACGCCGCCATCATCATAGGGTAATTCCAAGGGATGATTTGAGCACAAACACCTACTGGCTCTTTTTCCGTATAGTTATGGAATTGACCAGGTACATTATTGACAGATCCGCGGTGTGCAACTAAAGCGCCTGCATAAAATTCGAAATCTTCAATTGCCTGCATGACTTGACCTTGTGCTGCAGAAATGGATTTGCCGCTGTTCAGAACTTCCAATTCAACCAATTCATTAAAGCGTGAACGCATGATTGCTGCAATTTTGTTCAATACACGAGAACGTTTATTAATCGGAGTTCTCTTCCATTTCCCATTATCAAATGCTTCACGTGCAGCTTGAACGGCTTTTTCTGCATCTTCCTTTGTTGCCTTTGCAACTTTGGCAATGATTTCACCCGTCGCAGGATTGTACGCATCAATCGTGGAACCACCAGAGCTTTCCACTCTTTCTCCATTTATGATCAGATGATAATAATCACGCTTCATTTCCGCTTTTTCAAATGCCGCCTCTTGAACTCTTACCATGTAATCCCACTCCCTTTTCTATATTACTTGCCTATGAATTGAGCCTTCCTTTTTTCAATGAATGCTGCCACACCTTCTGCATAATCCTTCGTTAAGCCAGCAATTCGCTGCCCCTCCGCTTCTTCTTTTAAGTATTCTTCCAATGAAAGGTGATAGGACGCCTCTAAGTATCTTTTAATTAACCCGATTGCTTTAGTTGGCTTGTTCGCGATATTCTCTGCAAAGGCTTTCAATTCCTCGTTCCATTCTTCCACACCGATCACTTTTGTAGCGAGCCCGATATTTTTCGCCTCGCTAGCCGGAACCTTTTCCCCTAATAAAGATAATTCCAAGGCTTTCGCATGACCAACGATTCGCGAAAGGTAATACAGATTCCCCGAATCAGGTATCAAGCCGATATTGACAAAAGCATTTACAAAACTGGCTTTTTCAGAAACAAGCCGGAAATCGCATGCCAGTGCCAGGCTGAAGCCAGCCCCTGCAGCCACTCCATTGACTGCTGCAATGATCGGTTTTTCACAGCTTGCTAATTGCTCCATCATCGGACCGTAGTCTTCGCGCAGCATCTGGCCTAAATTCATGTCCTCATCAACTTCCGATAAATCTTGCCCCGAACAAAAGGCCCTGCCTTCCCCTGTAATGATAATGGCCCGTACTTCATCTGACCCCGCAGATATTTTGATCGCTTTCCGTATTTCCTTATTCATTTGGGACGTAAAGGCATTAAGTTTATCAGGACGGTTCAAAGTAAGCCAAGCCACTCCATTTTCAACCCTATATTTAATCGTTTCGTACATAGAGCACCCCTTATCCGCCTGTAAATTTCGGCTCCCTTTTTTCAACAAATGCTTTCATTCCTTCTTTTTGGTCCTCTGATGCAAAAAGAATATAGAAGTTCTTCCGTTCAAATTGCATGCCCTCATTTAAGGGATAATCAACTGCCTTATTAACAGATTCTTTGATCAGCCTCACCGCTAACGGGGGTTGCTTTGCTATCTTTCTAGCAAAATCAACCGTTTCTTCCATTAACAATTCAGGTGCCACGATCTTATTAATGAAACCATATTGCAGGGCTGTCTTTGCCTTTATCCTTTCTGCCGTCAATATCCATTCAAGTGCCTTCGTCTTGCCTACCAATTTGGTCAACCTTTGGGTTCCTCCTGCACCAGGCATGACCCCTAGTGTCACTTCCGGAAAGGAAAACTGGGTATCGCTGGCGGCAATCAGGAAATCGCAGGATAAAGCAAGTTCAAAACCACCACCGAATACAAAACTTTTCACTGCACCAATCACAGGCTTCTTGACTAAGCTTATTCGGTCCCAATCAGCAAATTGGTTCGTTAACTCCATACTGATTGGATTGTCGTTCACCATCTCGTCAATATCAGCTCCACCGGAGAATGCTTTTCCATTACCCGATAGCAAGATCACCTTCACTTGTGGGTCCAGGTCGAATTCTTCCATGGTTGAAACTATTTCCCTAACCATTTTCCTGTTAAGGGCATTCAGTTGCTTCGGCCGATTTAAGAAGATATAACCAATGCCTTCCGCGATTGACGTTTCAATGAATTGAAGGGCATTCATCTTATTTCTTCGCCGATCATCATCGTTACAAGTTTCCCGGCAAAGCCCATTAGGTCCTTCCCTGATGCTTTTCCTTCCGGTGAACGCATTCCTTGCTGCAATGCTTCGTGGTCTTCATAATACATTTCACAAAGAATGTAATACTCGGAGTCTTTGCCCATTGGGGTCCCTACAATTTTAGTGACCTCCATTTTTTGAAGACCTGGAATTTTTTCCGTTATCGGACCATGTACATTGAAATAGTGCTCATCGAATTCTTCCTTGTTTTCAGGTTGTTTGTATAGGGCGATTAACTTTACCATTTTATAGAACCTCCATTATATTAGATTATTTTTATCATCGGTTTCATCGCTTCGAACGGATTTTTGCATGCTTTACAATATAAAATGCTGCGGCAGGCCGTTGGACCGAAGATATTCTCCATCGTGACATATGTCGATTCACAATATGGGCAATCCACGTGCCATGATCCATCACTTTTCATTTGTCGAGGAGGAGGGGAGATTCCGAAAACCTTCAATCCAGCTTTCCCTTTTTCCGTGATTCGATCGGATGTCCACGAAGGGGAACGTAAAAATTCCACATTTACATTTTTTACGGCAGGCAGCTGACGAAGGGCTGTTTCCACATTTTTTTGGATGATCGACAATGCCGGGCACCCAAGAAAAGTTGGCAGCATTTTTACCGAAACGTCCTTGCCCGAAATCGTCACGTCTTCAACCATCCCCAAATCCAGGATACTTACTGTATCGATTTCGGGATCTTTAACGTCTTCCAGGAGCTTATAAATTTCTTCTGTGTTTAACTGTATGGTCGACATGGTACCCCTCCCCTTTCCATTGATTCACCATGAAGCTGCTTTATCGGTTGCGTACACTTCACTTAACGTTTCAAGAGCCTTTTCCAAATCTTCCGTATGCTGGCCATTACGACCATCACCTCTTGCCATGCCTATTTCAATAGTTGTTGCTAAGCCCACACTTTCAAAAATCGGGGTGATAGCCTCGATCCATTTTTTCTGTAAATCAGCTTCGCCTTCTATCAAGCCAAGCTCCACCATTTCCTCTCCATATTGTCCAAGTGAAAATACGCCGGCAAAATCCGGCATCGTTTTCCCAATCGCCGCTTTCATTCTCGAAACCGCTTCCAAGTGGCCAGATCCCAGCAATTGGACGAACCATGTTTTCCAGTGCATCAAATGATAGTAAAGTTCCATCTGTACCTTTTGTGCCACTTCGGCAAGCGGTTCATATGAACATGACTGAAGGGATTGAACCTTAATCGCTTTGGCTTGGGTATAAAAATAATTCCGCACTACCGCAAACGCCCAATCATAATCCGGATCTTTCATATAGTAACCAGGACCATTGACCAATTCGAGAATGATTGCATTGCGCCGTTCCTTGGCAGGACGGTCGTGAGCCAGTTTATCAGCATCCCCTTCACCGAGTTCATCCAGTAATTTATAATATATGGCTGCATGACCCATCGTGTCTTGTGATATCGAAGCGGATGCAACATCTTCTTCGATATGCGGTGCGAGTCCAAGCCATTCTGCACCACGGTAAGAATGGATGAAGTCATCGTCCGCCAGTTGAAGCAGCAATTCCTTGATTGCGATGTCCTTCAATGATTCATTCCTCATTTTTCACACCTCCAGCCCAAGACATGATCTCTTTTTCATCGAGCATTCCCTGCTCATACTTCCGCCATTTTTTCTTTAAATACCCGTACCCTTTTGTGGTCCTGTAATCTTTATTATCAATACGTTGAAGCGTTTTCTTTTCCTCGACCGTCATTTTCCGTATATTCTGTCTTTTCACAACCCAGATATCATCAACCGCTTCACGTCTCATGAAGTTTTCTTGTGCCATCATGATGGCGATATCCTCATTTGGGGCCAGCAGGCTGAAGTGGTATTGAACGGGCGATGATTGCGTTTTACGGCTGAATACTTCAAATTCTTCAAAGTAATTTCCTTGTCTAGTTTCCATATCGTCCTTCCCCCTCCATTAGATGACCTTTGGCGCCAACGCCTCACGTACCCATTTATTATTTTCATAAGAAATTCTTCGAAGGCTTAGGCGATCCTGCGAACGGGGGCCTTCATTCCTTGCGAGCACCTTCAATTTCCCCCAATCGGGTTGTTTGTAAATCCAGGTTTCAGATGTTTTATCAAACCTAAGCGTTTCATCGGGAATGCTAAAACCGAGTGAAAGGATCCGCTTCACATATTTAGAAAAAAAGGCTTGTCGAAGCTGTTCATTCGTACTGGTTCTGATTCTGTACTTAATCGTTATATCCTGTTTGGATGTGCCCACTTCATTCTTGCTGGGAGGTCCAAAGAAAAGTAATAAAGATTCCCACCAATAATCGATGGAGTCTTGAACCAATTTCCTTTGTTCTTCCGTCCCTTCAGCCAAAGCCATGATTATCGCTTCACCATGCTGGGCGTGAAAAACTTCTTCCGCGCAAATCCTTTGTAATGCCCGGGCATAAGGTCCGTATGAGGCGCCAAGCATGTTCGTCTGGGAAATGATGGCTGCTCCATCAACCAGCCAACCAATCAATCCAGCATCGCCCCAGGATTTGGCTTCCATATGGAAAACATTATGAAACTTTAAATCTCCTTTAAACAAATCTTGCATTAGGTCATCCCGTTTTTTTCCGTACGGCTTTAGCAAATCCTCGGCGACCCGAAGCAATAATTGCCCATGCCCCATTTCATCCTGCACCTTAGCCATGATCCCAAGTTTTCTATTTAAGGTCGGTGCTTTAGGCACCCATTCCTTTTCTGGAAGCGCCCCCATGATTTCACTGATTCCATGCATCGATATTAACTTGATTAAAGTGCTCCGGTATTCTTCCGGCATCCAATCATCCGCTTCTATCTTTTCTCCTGCTTCGATTCTGGCAATGAATTGATTCAGCTTTTCTTCTCCTGCCATATCATTTAAAAGAACGTTCATCCAAATCACCTCTTTTTATAATATAACGTTTATATAACGTTATTATATTTAATTGTTATATTAAATGCAAGACTATTCTGTCTTTTTTCATAATAAAAGGAAATTATCAGGGTATTTCACTAATCTTTTAATCTACCAAAACTTTAAAGGGCGAAGTTTCCACTTTAATTGAATCTGTTGGGCAGCCTTCCATTGCATCATCCAGATCATCAAATAAATCTTCCGCGACCTCTGCAGTTCCTTCATTTTCATCCAGGATGACAAATGCCACCCCCTCATCATTGTAATCAAAGATTTCCGGGGCAGAAGCACCGCATGCACCGCAAGCAATGCAAGTTTCTTGATCAACAATTGTATATTTAGCCAAGATGCCCTCCTCCTTCCCTATTTCATGTTTGGTTCTAATCTCAGCTTACATTAAGAAATAAACCCATGGTTAACCACGAATGCACCCGCATTATGTATCGTGTTTTCGCACCACTTGTTCGAGTTTTTGGGCTTCACGTATTTCAATCGGTACATACGCAGGCATATACTGAACGTCAGAATTATGTTCATGAGCACTGAATTTATAAACTAATGACTTCATCTTTCCGCTTATCAACGACACGAATCGCTTTTCCTTCTGAACGGGGTATGCTTTTGGGAATGTTGACAACAACATCCATCGTTACAAGACATGCAGATTTCAAATGATGCTGAATCGTTTTCCTTAATATCTCTACATTTCCATGCGTTAAGTCTTCTTCAATCTCCCTGTAGAAACCGCTTTCAATTTCAATATGCAGTTCAACACCGTCCATTTTCCCCTTCTTAACAAGATGAATCTGATAATGAGGCACAATTCCCTCCATTTGGAATAATACACGCTCAATTTCAGAAGGAAATACATTCACTCCCCTGACTATGATCATATCATCCGTTCTGCCTTTAACACGGGACATTCTAGTTGTGGTACGCCCGCATTTACACGGTTCATGGGTAATTGAGGCGATATCACCCGTCCGATAACGAATGATTGGCAGCGCTTCCTTTGTAAGGCTGGTAAAGACAAGTTCCCCATCTTCGCCGTCCTCCACTGGTTCAAGCGTGTCCGGGTTAATGACCTCGACAAGAAAATGGTCTTCTGCGATATGCAGTCCATCCTGTGCTTCATGGCATTCTACCGCAACTCCGGGCCCCATGATCTCACTTAGTCCGTAAATATCGATGGCTTTCAAATTCAGTTTTCTCTCAAGTGTTGCCCTCATTTCCTCTGACCATGGCTCAGCTCCGAAAATCCCATACTCAAGCCCATTATCTGCAGGATCAATCCCCATCTCTTCCATCTTTTCGGCGATATTCAAAATATAAGTAGGGGTTCCACAAATGCCGCGCGGTTTAAAATCATTGATGATCGTAATCTGCCGATCGGTATTCCCCCCTGAAATGGGCACTGTCGCAACTCCTAGTTTTTCTGCACCACAATGCAAACCGAGGCCCCCGGTAAACAGACCATATCCATATGCGTTATGGAAAATATCTGACTTGCGACCTCCAGCAGCTGCAATTCCACGTGCGACGATTGTTGCCCAGTTTTCCAAATCATTTTTCGTATAACCGACAATTGTAGGCTTTCCGCTTGTTCCGGATGAACCATGAATGCGTGTGACATCCTCCATCGGAACGGCGAATAAACCGAATGGATACTGATCTCGAAGAGTCTGTTTTTTTGTAAAAGGAAGCTTTATCACATCATTTAGAGTTTGAATATCTTCTGGTTCCAAGCCCATCTCCCTAAATTTTTCTCTGTAATAAGGTACATTTTCATATACATGGCTTATCGTTTTTTTTAAGCGAGCCAATTGTAAACTTTCCATTTCAGCACGCGAAGCCGTTTCAATTTCCGGATTGTACATTGTTTTTGTCCCCCTCAATTTTACATTGTCCCATCTGACATACATAACGGTAATAAAACGGATATTAAATTATTGTTATGATTTATTTCAAGATTAATACGTCATTTCTACGTTGTCAATAATGTTTTTTTAATTCAGAAAAATGACCGAACAAACAAAAAAATAATTTACTAAATTTTCAGACTATGTTAATTTTAACAATGATATATCATTTTATCAAACGTTCGTTTTAAAAACGTTCTATACTAAAAAGGGGGCTTACTATGGAATCACCAGCTAAAACTGGGCATCCACCATCAGGTCATGACAGCGGAAATAAGTATCGTCAATTAATTGAAACGGAAGAATTCAAGTTTTTGCTTCAAAAGAAAAAAGCTTTCATCGTACCTATCACTCTCTTCTTTCTTGCTTTTTATTTTATTCTGCCTATTTTAGCTGCTTATAGCGAAGTATTGAAAGGTGAAGCTTTTTTCAATATTACTTGGGCGTGGGTATATGCACTTCTCCAATTTGCCGTCGTATGGTTAGGAGGAATTGTCTATATCAAAAAGGCAGCGAAGTACGACAAACTGGCTAAAAATATCTTGAAAAAATATGAGAAGGAGCTTGGCGAATGAGCATTTTATCCCTCACACTTTTTTTGGGCATCATTTTGTTAACGCTTACAATAACCTATTACTCTTCTAAGAAGACGAAAAATGCCAGTGATTTTTATACTGCCGGCGGCGGATTGACAGCATGGCAAAATGGATTGGCCGTGGCAGGTGACTTTATGTCAGCCGCTTCTTTCCTGGGAATTACAGGTGCAATCGCACTGATTGGTTTCGATGGCTTTTACATGAGCATCGGGAACCTTGTTGCCTTTCTTGTCTTATTGTACCTTGTGTCGGAACCACTTCGCAATCTAGGTAAGTTTACGCTGGCAGACATGATTTCAGCACGCTTCAAATCAAAAAAAGTGCGAGGGATAGCAGCCGCCAATACACTTGTCATTTCAATCTTTTACATGATTGCACAACTTGTTGGTGCAGGGGGATTAATTAAACTGCTGCTCGGCATCGATTATTGGCTATCCGTCCTACTTGTCGGTGTATTGATGACGATTTATGTAATTTTCGGCGGGATGAGAGCGACAAGCTGGGTGCAGATCACCAAAGCGGTTCTCTTACTAGGCGGTTCCGCTGTGCTGACGTTCATCGTATTTTCCCGTTTTAATTTCAACATTTCAGAGATGTTCCATCATGTCCAAACTGCAACACCACTCGGAAAGGAATTTTTGAATCCTGGAAATAAATACACCGATGGACTCGACATGATTTCATTTAATATGTCGCTTGTCCTCGGAGCAGCAGGCCTTCCGCATTTACTCGTCCGCTTCTTTACAGTAAAGGACGCAGCTACCGCAAGGAAATCCGTCGTTTATTCTACATGGTTTATAGGGATATTTTTCATCATGACGATTTTCCTTGGCTTCGGTGCTGCATCTTTCGTCGGTTTTGAGCGGATCGTCGAAGCAAACTCAGCTGGAAACATGGCCGCGCCCCTTCTTGCATTAACCATGGGCGGTGAATTTTTATTCGCATTCGTTTCTGCTGTGGCATTTGCCACGATTTTAGCGGTTGTATCCGGTCTTGTTTTAACGTCAGCATCCGCTTTTGCACATGATATATACGGTGAAATCATCAAGGAAGGAAAGATCACGGAAAAACAGCAAATACTAGTCGCCCGAATGGCTTCTGTCGGCGTAGCTGTCATTTCGATTTTACTTGCATTATTTGCACAATCAATGAATGTCGCTTTTCTTTCAGTCCTCGCGCTTGGAATTGCTGCAAGTGCCAATTTACCGATCATCCTTTGCACAATATATTGGAAACGCTTCAACGCAACCGGAGCGATCACAGGAATGTTATTCGGGTTACTCAGTTCCATCATACTGGTCATGCTCAGTCCCAATGTATGGAATCCGGAACCAGGAATGGGTATATTCACAGGCAATCCCCTCTTCACGATGAGCAACCCGACCATTTTCACCGTACCGCTTGGCTTTATTGGAGCCTACTTAGGTACAATCTTGTCAAAAGCAAAAGATGAGGAAAACAGTTTTCCTGAAGTACTGTTCAAATCTAACACAGGATATGGGATAAGTTCAGCAAAAGACCATTAATAAAAAGGGGGATTTTCATGACCACACATTTAGATCAGGATGTTCATGAATTGCATTACGACCAAATTAAACAAGTACTGCTTGACGAACCGTATGCTTCTTTTCTCGGGATGAGATTGACGAAACTCGGTCCCGGCACAGCTGAAGCAGAATTGATTCCAAGTGACCACATGCTCAATGCACATGGAACGGTTCACGGTGCCATTATCTTTTCACTTGCTGATTATGTATTCGCAGCAGCCAGCAATTCATATGGCAAAATAGCGGTTGGCGTTTCAAATAATATCAACTTCTTATCAGCTGGCAAACGGGGGGAGACTTTAACCGCTAGAGCAAAAGAGATAAAGAAAAACCATAAACTGGCATGGTATAAAATAGACGTGTTAAATGAAAGGGAATTGATCGCAACCATGGAGGCGATGGTATTCAGGAAAAATCAATATTTCGTCGACCACGTTGAATAAGAAACGTTTGAAACCGGACAAGCAATCCACTTGTCCGGTTTCTTTTCCCTTGATTTGCCCATGATGCATGCGCAGAGCTGAAAAAAAGGGGGGATTCCCGATTCGGAATCCCCCCTTATAATGAATTCAATTGCCCCGAACCTTATTTGCCAAGCCTTCTCCCTAGTTATTGACCCGCAAGCCGGAATCTATCACTTTTAGCCACTCCCTACGCTCCCCTTCACTTATTACATCAATCTGATAAACTATTTTCCCTTTATTAATGGTTCCCGTGATTTGGCAAGGAAAGGTAGGGCCCATATAAACGCTTTGCTTATGTTTTGCTAACACGCTTCAAAAACATTATGTATGGCAGGAACTTTCAGCTTTCAAAGGCATGGTGAGTGGTCGGAAGAAATCTTATCGAATTTCCCTTCTATATAAATAGTTAATCAATCTTTCTTGTTCTTCTCTTCCCCTAAGTGGGGAAGCGCATTTTGCAACCGCACATTTTCTATTAAATCATCCTGATTGAATAATAGATAATGCGGACACGTCTCAACGTAAAAGGGTGAAATCATCCGCTCGTTCAAACTCCTCATTTCCCGTCGCTGAGAGAAAAGCTTTAAACCCAATGACTCCGGATTTGGCGAGATCCACTAAATCATCGATATTTCCCGGGACCATTCCTCTCCATATTCCAAAGTCTATAACCGACTTCATCTCACCGAGCTTGCCCTTTTCAAGGAGAGCCTTTCGAACGACTGTTGAAGGGATTCCATACAATGACATATCGAAATATGTGGTGCAGCCTCCCGCCGCCACATTTGCGATCCAGTTTCAAAGCCTTCCCAATGAGCGCAGCCAGGTTCGCTGAAGATGCACATGGACATCAATTACTCAAAGAGAGCCTCGTGATGCTACCACTTTCTCCGTTTTTCCTACATACACATCAAGGGCAGCCTGCAAAGCCTCTCCCCGATTAACTTGGAACCCCTGGCGCAAAAGGACAGCTTCCAAGGAGGCCAATACAAACAGGATGTTTTCTTTCCTGCAACTGAACCCCATGGTTCCGATCCTCCAAATTTCCCCGTGAAGCGGACCAAACGAGGAAGCGATTTCGATACCAAATTCATTCAACAGCATGGCTCTAACAGCTTCACCATCGATTCCATTTGGAATTTCGATGCAAGTTACACATGGAAGTTTGTTTTTCCCATCCCCGAATAACGTAAGTCCCATTGCCTTGATCCCTTCAACGAGAGCAGATTCGTGGAGTTCATGACGGGCAAAGCGCGTTTCCAGACCTTCTTCGAGTACAAGGCGCAACCCTTCACGTAACGCATAAATCATGGAAGTAGCTTCTGTATGGTGATTCAAACGGCGCGGCCCCCAATAATCCTGCAGCATGCTTAAATCGAAATAATTACTGGCGATCGGCCGGCGGACCGAAACCTTTTGGTTGTCTTCATCCGTCGCAATACCACGTTCCACCTTTTTACGGGACTGGATGATTTCTTCTATTCGCTCATTATACGTAATCGGTGCCATACCCGAAGGAACGGATAAGCATTTTTGTGTCCCGCCTATCAATCCATCAATACACCATTCATCCACCTTTACATCGGTGCCCCCGATGGAGGCAACCGCATCCACCACAAGCAGGACTCCCAATTCACGGCAAGCCAACCCGATTTCCTTCAAAGGCTGCATACAACCAGTGGAAGTTTCCCCATGGACGATTGCTGTTATTTTAGGGGAGACCTTCTTGATTTCCGCGATGACGGCTTCCGGTTCGAACACCTCTCCCCAAGGACATTCCATCGTATGGACTTCAGCTCCGTATCGCTCACAAATTTCCACCAACAAATGACCGAACCTGCCGAATATAGGAACCAGAACCTTATCTCCTGGCTCAATGATGCTACATAAGATCGCTTCATTTCCCGATCTTGAGGTACCATCTATCGGAAACGCCCATTTATTTTTTGTTTGAAAAACCAAACGCAGCATTTCCATCACTTCATTCATGATAGTAGTGAATGCAGGATCGAATTGCCCTAATATCGGTGTGCTCATCGCCCTTAAGACACGCGGGTCCACTTCGACCGGCCCTGGTGTCATGATCGTTCTCATCGGTGCATTCAATTCTGAATATGCCATTTTAACCAACTCCTTTAATAGGCTAATTTATATAGTATTTCACTTAAAACGTCGATTCCCTTTTCCATATCCTCAACACTAGTAAATTCCTTAGGCGAATGGCTAAGCCCCCCTTACTTGGAACGAACAGCAGCAAGTCGGACAAGGCGATTCATTTCCCGATCCATCGCAACAGGTTTGACATCCATCCATCGTGAAACCTCCAGCTTCATTTCACCTGCTTTTGCCAAGGGTTCGAAAGTTGAAAGGATTTCCTTACAAAAACTTTCAAGAACCTCTTCCTCGTGATGCCTGATATCAAGACTGATCTCCACTTCACCAGCAATGACATTCGGAACATTAGGTTTAACATCCATTCTGCCAAGTGTCGCCACCATCCTTGACCGTGTCTATATGAGAACCGGCCAGAATGATTCCACCGGAGGAATCCGTTCCCTCAAGCCTGCCAAACAAGTTGCCTACACTATCAAAATATGTAATAAGGTTTTCTTTTTCCATCTCAGCTTTCATTGCTTGCTGAGCGCTCATCCATTCTTGGAATATAATAACCGGGTCACCCCATTACTCTCTGTTGTCCCCGAAAGATGCTAACCATTTTATCATCAAATGCAACATCATCCTTTTCATCTATGAATCTTTCGTTTTGATTGCCCATCACATCGCTCCCCTTCTCAATATCCATTCACGTGATGAATATTCACTAAATTTATATCATCTATTATTTTACTTGCTTTCGCATTTAACTTCATTGACAATTCTGTTAGTATTTTGGTGTTTTTTTGTGCAAAATAACCAATGGAAGCAAACCAATAATGTGTAAAATATACAGATTTCTATGATCAAAAGAAGTGGTACTTATTGTTAGTTAGCACCTTATCATATTTCACTGGTATTTTTTGATAAATAATATACTTGTTCTACTAGTGCCGTCCAAATTAACTTCTGATGGTCTGCGAACCTAAAAAGATGAAGACTATTCTTATTACTTTCTAATTCACATATGTTTACTTAGCTTCTTCTTTTTATAAGGCTCTTTTCATAAAGATTGTTGTTTTTAAAACGAAACGATTTAAGGTTGATTGGAGCGCAAGTGTGAGACTCCTGCGGGAGCAGCGGGACAGGTGAGACCCCACAGGCGTTTACGCCGAGGAGGCTCACCGCCCGCCCCGCGGAAAGCGGGCATCTGGAGGGGAAATCAACCACACCGCTAAACTTGGTAAATAGCAACAAAGTATGCGAAAACAGCCTTTTATAAAGAATTAAACCAAAATGGGGAACAAGTAATTTTAATCACTTGTTCCCCATTTTATCGAATAATACGGGATACCCCAACACTTTAACCTAAAGCCCTAAACAATGAATAGAAAAAGACAATTAGTTTTTCCTGCGCTAAGCTTTATGAATTTAATAACATTGCATCCTGGTTCGTATGAATGCCCCGAAAATTTCACTTATTGTTACAACTTATTTTTCTTCGCTTCAATGCGCCGTCGATGCAGGATAGGCTCAGTATACCCACTTGGTTGGTTATAGCCTTGAAACACTAGGTCGCATGCCGCTTGAAACGCCACTGAGTTGTCGTAATTTTCCGCGATACATTGATATGCTGAATCTCCAGTGTTTTGTTCATCCACTACTTTAGCCATTCGTTGTAAAGTCTCCAAAACCTGTCCTTTCGTACAAATTCCGTGGTGAAGCCAGTTAGCCATATGCTGACTCGAAATTCTTAGTGTGGCACGGTCTTCCATCAGCCCTACATTGTTGATATCTGGTACTTTGGAACAACCAATTCCGTGATCTATCCAACGTACAACATAACCGAGGATACCTTGAGCATTGTTATCTAGCTCTTGCTGAATTTCTTCCGGACTCCATTCGAGGTTTTGTGCCACTGGGATTTCTAAAATATCATCACGTAAATTTACTGGATTCTTTTTCAACTCATCTTGTACCTTTTTTACATCAACTTGATGATAATGAAGAGCATGCAATGTCGCTGCAGTTGGAGAAGGCACCCATGCTGTATTCGCCCCTGCTTTTAAATGGCCAATCTTTTGCGTTAGCATCTCCGCCATCATATCAGGTATTGCCCACATTCCTTTACCAATTTGAGCACGACCTTGAAAACCGGTTGCTAAACCTACATTGACATTCGATTTTTCATAACCTTGTAGCCACTTTGATCCTTTCATGTTATTTTTGAGGATCATGGGTCCCGCTTCCATAGAAGTATGAATTTCGTCGCCAGTTCGATCTAAGAACCCGGTATTAATAAATGCCACT
The DNA here is from genome assembly GCF_900156045.1 of Peribacillus simplex. Classification (GTDB taxonomy): domain Bacteria; phylum Bacillota; class Bacilli; order Bacillales; family DSM-1321; genus Peribacillus; species Peribacillus simplex_D. The sequence continues at coordinate 702,744 of NZ_FTMX01000002.1, forward strand.
CTTTCTTTAACTTGGCGGATACAAGCTTTCAAGTTTAATGAAGTTCGACGTTCTTCGTCCATAACACCGATTTTCAGTGTATTTCGCTGTAGACCAAGCATATCTTCCACACGATCAAAGAGTTCATTGGCAAAAGCCACCTCTTCGGATCCATGCATTTTTGGCTTAACGATATAGACTGATCCTTTAGAGGAATTATAATATTTACCATTACCTAACAGGGAATGTTTAGCAAGTAAACTAGTCATGACTGTATCCATAATCCCTTCAGGAATCTCCTCACCATTTGCATCTAGGACTGCGTTTGTGGTCATTAAGTGTCCCACGTTACGGACAAACATAAGTGAACGACCAGGCAAAGAGAATTCTTCTCCATCTGGTGCTCTGTATAACCGATCCGGGTTCATTGTACGTGTCATCACTTTATTATCCTTTTTGAAAGTTACAGTCAGATCCCCCCTCATAAGACCTAACCAATTTCGATATATCAGGACTTTATCATCAGCATCCACTGCGGCAACAGAATCCTCACAATCCATAATGGTCGTAAGAGTAGATTCCATTAGAATGTCCTTAACGCCTGCTTCATCCATTTTACCGATCATGTGACTTCGATCAATCTGGATTTCAAAATGCAAACCATTATTTCTTAATAAGATAGCCGATGGCTTTTCGTATTCACCTTGATTGCCAACTAGCTTAGATTCCTCTACTAAACTCGTAATTTCTCCATTTCTGAGCGTAACAGCTAATTTCCCATCTACTACTGCATATTTCACAGCGTCTTTATGTGAATAATCCTTTAAAGGAGTTACTTGATCAAGAAAATCCTTTGCAAATGAAATGACTTCTCCACCGCGTACTTCATTGTAGCTCCCTTCTCTGTAGGCTCCTCCTTTTTCGCTAATAACATCTGTTCCATAAAGGGCATTATAAAGGCTTCCCCACCTTGCATTTGAAGCGTTAATAGCATAACGGGCATTATCCACCGGGACAACTAGCTGCGGCCCAGCTTGGATGGCTATTTCATCATCTACCCCTTCTGTCGTAATATGAAAGTCTTCTCCTTCAGGTTCGAGATAGCCAATCTCTTGTAAAAATGATTTATATTCAGCAAAGTCAATCTCTTTATTTTCTCTATGCCATGCATTGATTTTGGTTTGAATTTCATCACGACGAGCTAACAATTTTTTGTTTTTTGGAGACATGTCATGTACCAATTTTTCAAAATCAACCCAAAATTGTTCCTGATTCAGTTTGCTTCCAGGTATCCCATCTTTATTGATAAATTCAAAAAGTACCGGAGCCACTTGAAGATTACCTATTTTCACATATTCTCCCATGGTGTATTCCTCCTTTAAAAATTAGTTTGACTCCCGGGCATACGCCGAGAAGAAATTTCGTAAACCAGGTGAGCTCTTTTACCTTTGAACGGGTTCAATACTTAATTTGTTATCGATTAATCAAGTTCTCAATTTATTGTTTTGTTCTCTTATAATCAATTTCAAGTTTATCGTTAGAAAGTTGACCATTGCCTTCAACTGATGTCCAAAGTAGTCAATATTATATGAACTCCTTTTTTCTTCAATTGTAATATTAAATCCCATTTTTTCCTTTTAGAATAATCACCTATTGTTGTTGCTCATTTATCCATTTTCAGGTAGATATAAAGGTTACTGCCTGACTTCCAACTTATTCGTTAACTTATTCCAATCAATAAGTTTTTCCAAAAAGATCGATATAATGACACCCATAATGAGACCATTTGTAATGAATGGCTGCAAGAGGACAGGAATACTGCCGAATGATGCTGGCGGGATATTCATAATGCTGACTCCAACTAGGACTGGTCCCGCTAAACGGAGTATCGTTTCAGAGTTGAATAACGTTCCTTTTAGGCTGTTTAATGCGGTCCCAAACAATTGAAGGTATGCGACAAATAAAACAGCGTTACCTATTGTTAGTGGTATTGTTCCTAAGAACCTCCCTAATGGCGGAATAACTCCAAGGAGAATAAACAAGAATCCGCTTATAATAAATGGTTCTCGTTTAAATAACTTGGTACTTTGTAAAAATCCTATTGTAGATGTAAATGGTGTAAAAGGGACCAAGCCAAAAATCGAAGAGATAAACGCAAAAATACCTGTTACAAAAATAGATCTCCTGTATTGACTATGTTCCACCTTTTCCTTGTAAACATCTGCAACAGCTTGAATAGAAGCGAAAGAATTCGTTAAATTCAGAAGGACCGCAAAAAAGGAGACAAGAATAATACCAATATCCAAGTTTGGAGTTCCAAGGGGAAAGAATGTGAATGCCATACCTGAAGAGCTAGCCGCCGGAAGATCTGAAGGGAAAATAATTCGATATAATGACCATCCTACGATAATTCCGATTAAGATTGAGAAATTGCCAAGTATTTTCCCTCCTTTAATCCTTAAAAAGCCAACGAAGATGACAATCAAGATTGAAAACAAACTGACAGGGAGATCAATTGTTCCACTTTCGGTTATTTTAAACATACCTTTGAAGAAAATAAAGATGAGCTGAAAGGTTAGCAAAAATATATAAACACTTATCACCATCGGCTTAATTACTTTCTGTATGATATAAATCAGGTTAAATGCCGCAAGCAGTACGGTTACAGCTCCAGCCAGCAGAATACCTGTTGCAATTCCCCCTCCTACGGTTGCAAAATCCAAACCGAGTGCAGATGCAGAGATGCCCATATTTATCATCAGACCCCACATTAGCCCCGAATGGCTGTCCAATAATGGATAACGATGCCCAATCCAGGCCTGCAGAATAGAGGCTATTCCTGTAAAGATAAAGGAGCATCTTATCGTCATTTCAATTGTTTCTGAAGGAAGCTGGAATGCTGCTCCTACAGAAATTGGTACGACAACCGTATTGGCAAAAATAAAAAAAAGCCACTGTAAAGAGGACAATAATGTTACAGTAACTCCTTGCTGTTTCATCTTAATCATCACCATTTCCTTTATAAAGTCTGTTTGCGAGTTTTTAAGGAAGCCAATTCTTAAAAGTATTGATTTCCTTTGGAAGCCATAGTTTCTTCGTAAAAATTACAAATCATCTCTTTTAATAAATAAAAATATAAGCGAAGCGCTGTCTTCATTACAATCGCTTCGCCTTAATCACTTTTTTTGTTTTTTGAAAGAAGAAACTTAAATTATATTGTAATTGTTTAATAATCTTAGAATTTTTCTAATATCTTGTTATATCCATTGGCAATGCCCCTGCAGCAAAGCCTACAAACATGAATCGACTGTTTCCTGTATTACGCATTCCATGAATTTGATTAGGCTTGGCCAATACTACCATTCCTTTTCTGATCGTAATCTCATTCTCTAAATCCGGAAAGTATGTTCCTTCCCCCTCAATGCAAACCCAAATATCATCAACATTCGAATGAGAATGTAAATATACTTCCTGCTCAGGTTCAAGACACCAAACTGCCCCAACAGTTTTATCCGTTTCATAGAAATAATTTTTTTGTGGTGCATTAGAATCGAATTTTGCTATTTTATCGATTTCAAAAACTCTTTCCTCTATTATCGACTCTTTGTTCAAAATTATATTCTGGTCCATATCTCAGCACCTCTTTTATATTTAATGGGTTTGAATTACACTTACCAGATCTCCCTATAATACAGATTCTGCCCGCATTAAATCTCTTGAATTTGGCATCTACGCATTCCTACTAAGTGATGTGACCTTTTACAAGGATGCATCACGATTACAATCTTTAGAGTAAACATATGTTAAATTTTCTCTACCTACCGCATAGGCTGCTTGATGTACATATGGACCCATAAAAATGTAATCTCCTTTCTTTACGGGTACCCACTGATTATCCAGATTATACATCCCTTCTCCCGAGAGTAAGTAAGCGCCATGTTCTTGCACATGTGTTTCGATGAACGGATGAGATGCAGCTGGATCAAAGGAAAGAATATGAAAATTCATATCAAAATCTATATCAGCAGGCAAAAGATCTTTAAGATGGACATTATGCATATCATCATAAATCCTAAATTCAATATTGTTCGCGTGGTTTGAATAAACCCATGGCCTCCGTCCTTCAAGCGGACGATACTTTTGCTTATATAGGAATAGTTTAGAATCTCCATCCAATTGGTTTTCTAAATACATCTTTGTTCCTGGCGGACAGTATAAATAACCGCTTTCATCGAGGACAAACTCTTGTTCACCTGCAGCAGCTTTTATTTTCCCTTCAATAACATAGACAAATGTCTCTACATCTTCTTGTCCACCAAACCCTTCGCTGTTCTTACCGTCCTTTTGCATTGTCACAATATAATCGACAAAGCTTGCTCCAAGCTTTGGAGAACCCAAAATGGAAATGATACAATTCTCAAATCCTGGAACAACATTATTGACCAATCCTTCAGGCGCAATTAAAGCATATTTACCGTGCTCAATTATTGATCTGCTTGCTAATAAATCTTTAGGATAACCCATCTTTTAAACTCTCCTTTTAATCGTATTTTGTTAGCTAATTCATATGACACCAATCAACGTTTTAATCGTGAGCCAAAATAAGCATGTGAATCATGGTGTTCCCTGTTACCGATATAGATTAACTTATAATTGAAGCTTCTTTTTCATATATTAATAGCTTGTGTCAGAAACCATTAAGTCTCTTAATATAAATGTTAAACGCTTTCATTTGAATAGTCATTATGCCTATTCGATAAAAACGAATTATATTTTTGTCTATTATAGATAAAACATCTTCTTATTTCTTCATCCATGATTTTCTCTTTTAGGTAATCAGGTCCTAGTCCCTTACAGGCTTCTTTTACTTTTAAAATTGGTAAGCCTAAAACAAATGTCTGAAAGCGAATAAAATGATTAAGATTTTCTAAGTCCTTTATTGCTTAACAATTCTAGATTTTAATTTTTTCCACAGTGGTAATGCTTCCATTTTCAAAAACAATAGCCCCATTGACGATCGTCGTCGTTACTTGCCCTTTGAATGTCCTGCCAACATAAGGCGATTGCTGATGGCGGTAGAACAAATCTTCCTTTTTCAGCTCGAAGCTTCTGTTCAGATTAACTATCGCCAGATCAGCGTCGCTATCAACGGCTATTATCCCTTTATGGGGATAAAGGCCAAATAACTTAGCTGGATTCGTTGATGTTAATTCAACAATTTTCCCCAGAGGAAGATTACGGTTAAAATGCCCCTCTGTCAACATAATATTGAGCGTAGTTTGGGCACCAGAAATCCCACCCCAGGCACTGAAAAAGTCATCATTTATTACCTCTTTCATAGATGGAGGTGCTGGTGAATGGTCGGATGCTATAACGTCAATTTCACCGTTTGCTACAGCTTCCCATAATTGTTCTACTTCTTCATCATCACGCAGTGGAGGGCAGCATTTTGCCAATCCGCCTTTTTCCTCTAAGTCTTTTAATGTCAAAGATAAATAATGAGGGCATGTTTCTACCGTAATATCCAGGCCTCTTTGCTTTGCCTGATTAATGATGTCCACTACCTTCCGGCTGCTCGCATGAACAATATGCAGTTTACAACCTGTAGCTTCAGCATATGAAATTATTCTTCTAACCGCTTCAATTTCGGAAATTATCGGCCTTGATTCGACGAAGTCCTTTGCAGTCGTTTTATTTTGTCTTTGTTTTTCTTGTGCAAGCTGATCACAAATGACTGTACTTTCAGCATGAACGGCTAAAAGTGAACCTACAGAGGCAATTTCTTTCATCCCTTTAAAAATCGTACTATCATCGGCATGATTGAAATCGATAATTCCGCTCGGTGACATAAAAGCTTTAAATCCAATTACTCCATTTTCGTCAAGTTCCTTAATATTCTCAATATTTTCTGGTGTAAGTCCACCCCAAAAGCGGCAATTGACTACCGACTTTTCTTCGGAGCAAGCTCTCTTTAATGCCAAATATTCTTTATTGATCGTTGGTGGTGTACTGTTCAATGGCATATCAAAATAGGTTGTCACCCCACCTGCCGCTAAACTTCTGCTACCAGTTCGAACACCTTCCCACTCAGTTCTGCCTGGCTCGTTGAAATGAACATGAGTGTCAATTAATCCTGGGAGGATGTGCTGCCCCTCAGCATTAATTTCTCTTGTTGCAATAGCATCAATATTTTTTCCGATGGACACTTCTTTAATTTTCCCTTCCTTAATTGCAATATCTCCTTGAACAATCGAATCAAACATTACAAGATTTCCATTTCTAATGAGTAAATCATATGTAGCCATAGGTTCATTCCTTTCTATGGGAAATCAAAGCCAATCCTCTTTTACAGTTGCATAATGAAACCCGCCAAAGCGGTCAATAATGAGTGTACTTTCCCCTTCAACGTTTATACCTGCCTAAAAGTATTTTTTTAATATTCGGACTATTACACTGACTGTTTCACATTCCCATCAATTAAGCCCCTTTAACCACATCCTCTCGTTCCTGTACTTTTCTTGAAGAAAATATCTAAAAAAAACAATTTTAACCATTGAAAAAAATTATGATTGTATGTGCTTCTAAATATAAATATAGTTGCTGAATATAATAAAAACTTGATATTTATGGAATGTAAAAAAATCATGAAAACAGTTTCATTAACCTTCAATCCTCTATACAATTGATTATAAACGGATTAATTCACAAAATCATTATGCGATGTAAACAATTACCATTTAAATTTTTGTCCAAATTTAACAACATTCGTTTGCTTCCCTTTCTAGAAATAAAAACTGACAAAATGTAGAATTAGAAGGTGTATGATGAAAAAGGTAGAAGATTTATTTATCGTTGATGTGTTTCGAGAAGCCAAAATTATTGCTGGACATGCCGGACTTAAAAGGAAAGTAGAATCAATTGAGATTTCAGAAACACCAGATGCCATCAATTTTTTAGCTGAAAACTCCCTATTATTGACAACAGGATACGCTTTTAAAGACGACCCTCATGCATTATGCAATCTCATTTCCCAAATTAATGAACTTCCATGTGCAGGGATCGCCATTAAACTTAAAAGATTCATTGATAAGATACCGCCGGAAGTAATCGAATTAGCTGACTCATTAGAATTTCCCATTATTCAAATTCCAGAGACATTAACATTAGGTGCGGTTGCTCATCAATTATTAAGCTTTATATGGGATAACCAAATCGAAGAGTTATTTTATGCGATGCATATTCACAAGGAATTTACCAATATGATGATAAAAGGCTACAGCCTGAATTCTTTAATTGAAAATCTTGGCTCCCTATTAATATGTCCTGTTCTCCTACTTGATCCTATTGGTGATGTAACATCCTTTTCTCATCATTTTCGTACAGGAAATATGAAAATCATTATGAAAAATGTTCAGGAACACATTAAAAGTGATATAGAAACATACCTAGAAAAAAACCAGCTCACAATTAACATCCAAAATACTGACATTTCTATAAAATTGTTTCGGGTGAAAACAATGCGTCCCTATCCATATTTACTAATAATTCTTCACCCTGAGAAGCTTTCATACCCATCTTCCCAATTAGCTATAGAGCAAGCATCAACAGTCATTTCATTCACGCTGCTTAAAAACGAGGCTATTAGAGAAAACAGTCGTTTGTTAGAAAATAACTTTTTTGCTTCCCTTGTTGATGGAAAGATTTCCAACAAACAAGAAATTATTCATAGGGGAAAACAACATGGCTTAATCGACAATATGAAATACGTATGCATTGTATGTAAGATTGATTATGATAAACAAAACGCTTTACAAAAAAGTGCAGAAATAATGAATAGATTATACGACTATTTATATAAATTTTTACATAAATCATTTTTAAAAATAGATACTAACAACATCGTTTTTATGAAAGATGGTTATTTTGTTATTTTGATGCAATCTCCTCTGAATATTAATGATTCGATTAAAAGCATAATAGAAGAAAGGCTGAAGGAATTCCAGAATGAGGCTTATTCAAATCTAAAAATTTCGTTGTCGTTTGGAGTTGGTAACTTTTCTAATGACCTTACCTTTATCCACCTTACATACGAAGAGGCAGTGGAAGCATGGACACATGGGTCTGAACTGTTTCAAAATAAATTTATAAACTTTTACGAGACCAAGCAATTAATCGAACTGATTCGGTTAATTCCCGAAAAAGATTTAAAAAAATTTTATGAAAATACTTTACGTTCTCTATCCTATCCGAAAAATAAAGATGAAAAAGACTTAGTTAATACCTTATTGGTATATTTGGATAATAATTGTGAACTTGCGATTACATCCAGAAAACTGTTTGTTCACCGTAATACCGTTAAATACCGAATTGCCAAATGTGAGGACATTTTGAATTATTCCGTCCATGATTCAAAAAACTCACTTCATTTACGTATAGCCCTACTCATGGGTTCAATTTTCAGAGATAACAGTGATTAATAAGTAATTGTAATTACTACTAAATACTAAAGAAGGCATTGACTGAAGGTAAACTGCCCACGCAGACAGAGATCAAGATGAAGAGTAAATCTCGACTTCTTTTCTGGAAGTTACGCTACAGAATCCATTATGGAGGAATCCAGGAATTTCAGTGGCTTTTTTATGAACATGATAAAGAGTCCATACGGAACTCCTTTTGTAACCATTGGATCTGAGTTGATACGTATGACTGTTTTCATCGCTTGAAGGATCTCTGTCTTTAAATATATTTCTTATCGAATGAGCACTTCGAAGCATTCAATCTTATAGGAAAATGCTTCTGACAACAGTTGACTGATTTGTTCAAGAGGTACTGATTGAAATGTATTCATTTTGAAAAAACTCGTGATCCGATACAGTCGGATCACGAGTTTTATTGTAAGTTAGTCTTATATTTATATAAAACCTTATATGTCCCTCAATATTGTTTTGTGGCTATTTTAATTACTGTAGAGTAAAGAACTCTAGCTCCTGCACCCATATCTTCTACAGTAACGAATTCATCAGGGTGATGACTAAGACCATCTTTACAACGAACGAAAATCATCGCAACTTTCGTTACATCCGCCATAGCCATTGCATCGTGACCAGCACCACTTACAAGACTGATGACGCTTCCATCCAGTTCGTGAATGGATTCTTCGATTACTGTAATCAATTGTTCATCACAGTATACAGGATCGGCTTCCATGACTTGTTCAAAATGAATTTGGAGTCCTCTAGCTTTTGCTACTTTTTCACTTTCAGTTAAAATGGCATCAATAGCTTTTTTCTTACGATCAACATTTAAATCACGGATATCCAGCGTCCCTGTTACAAGGCCAGGTATTACATTACTAGCACCCGGACTTACAGTAAGTTTACCAACGGTCGCTACCAATGGTTCATTTTGGATAGCTATGTTCTCAATATAGGAAATGAGATCACTCGCTCCTAAAAGTGCATCCTGTCTAAGGGCAACAGGAACTGTCCCTGCATGACCAGGTTTCCCGATAATTTCAAAATAAAATCTTGTAGCACCAGCAATCCCACGAACTATTCCGACAGGTTCATTCTCCTTCTCAAGCACAGGACCCTGTTCGATATGAAGTTCCAAATAAGCGAGGAGTTCTTCTGGAGTACGACTAGCTTTTTTATAAGCATATGGGTCAGCAATACCAATTCCTTTTAACGCTTCAGCAATTGTTATTCCTTGTTCATCTGCCCTTTCTAAATCTTCAGCGGTAAAAGTTCCTGCAATCGCTTTACTACCGAGGAAAGTTGAGTGAAACCTTACTCCTTCCTCATCACAAAAACCTACCACTTCGATTGGATTGTATAATATAATGCCATTATCCTTAAGAGTTTGGACAACTTCTATTCCAGTTATAACTCCTAAAATACCGTCATATTTACCTGCTTCAATCACGCTATCTAAATGTGAACCAATCATTAAAACTGGAGCTGTAGGATCTTTCCCTTCATAACGTCCGATTATATTGTTAAGAGCATCTTTTCTTACCTTCATCCCAGCTGCTTTCATCCACTCTTCAACTAGGCTTTCTGCTTTTAAACTTTCCACTGTGAAAGGTAGTCTAGTGACACCAACAGATGTAGATGAACAAGCAGCAAGTTCTTCGGTTCTAGTGTTGATTCTTATAGCATCAACATCCTTCTGAAGTTTAACCAATCGATCACTTCCTTGCCAATTAATCTCTAAAAAAATTTTGTTATTTATTACAAATCCAGTTTTTTTTAATGCAAAGTCATATTAACACCTTATTTAGTTGTTGCTCAATAGGAATTCTGCATGATAAGCTAATTGAATTTTAGATTAAACGGTGACAGGCAAAAGTGCTTGTCACCGTTTAATACATATTGTAAATATATAGGTAGGCTAACCAACCAAACGCCCTTTTTTTGAATGTAATAATGACCATGCATCAATGAGAGTACGTTTTGACTGTGCAATTACAATATCTGATGATTCTGTACCTACAGGTTTTACTTCAAAAGCGACTATATTCTTTATACCTTCACCGATGTAACCAATTTCTAATAGAGATCGTAAATACTCCGCCAATTCAGAAACATCAACTTCACTTCCTGGATATCCGAAACGCGGATGCTGATCTCCGTAAGCAGGATCAGAAGTATCTTTAATGTAGCAATTTCCGATATGGGCATGGTTAATATAATCACGAGCAACCGTTAATGCATCAGAAGAAGTTTCACGTTGCATTGGTAAATGACTTAAATCAAGCATTAAACCGAAAGTAGGATCTACTTTACGAACTTCTTTTGCAACTTCAACAGCAAGTTTATTCGAACCGATTAGACATTTCTTATCAGTCTCATCATCGAATGTTTCAAGTGAGAGTACTAAATCACCTTTAGATTTTGCATAATCGCATAATTCTTTGATAGAATTCGTTAGTAATTGTAATGCAACATCTTGTTGAGTATCTGGTTTAGCCCCACTTAAGAAACCAAGTTTAGCAGCATTTACTTCGTAAGCTTGGTCAATTCCGACTTTTACTAAATCGATAGCCCTTCTGCGCTCGGCTTCATCAAAAGAATTAAGGTTTCCTTTATTTCTTAATAGAATCGGTTGTGCACCAAATCCTACAGTCATTCCACCAGATTGTAAAATTTGAGTAGCCTCTTTACGTTCTTCAGGATTGTTAATAGATGTAATTTCAATTCCAGAGAAAAAATCATCTTGTACAATTTTCTTAATTGTTTCAACAGTTGGACCATCTCCACCCATCGTTTCCGGATAAGCCATAAAGTGAACAATTCCGACTTTCATGGAATTATGAAGATTTTCTGACATTGTTTCGCCGATTTTTCGGCTTCCCTCCTTTAATAAACCCATTATTTAAGTACAGTCAATCCTACTTTTTATTACTAATATGTTTTTTGAAGCAATAGGTTATATCCCATTGCTTCAAAAAAACCACTTCCATCAAGAGTGATGATCATTTTGAATAATCAATTTTTTCAGAGTATTTGAATCCGTTTAGTGCACCGTTATTAGAGAATTCGCATGCGTTCTTAGGATCTGGATCAACTATAACTTCGATTAAATATGGTTTCCCTGAATCAACTGCACGTTGCAGAGCTGGTTTGATATCATCATAATGTGTAACAAGCTCACCACGAACACCCATACCTTCAGCAGTTTTAACAAAGTCGATTCCTCGCTCTTCATTATCACATAATTCATTTTTGTAAATTAGGTCCGTGGAAATTTGGCGTTCATTATAGAACCAGTTTTGTTGTTGGCGAATTAATCCCATTAATGAGTTATTCATACAGAAAATAATGACCGGAATATCATGTTTTGCAGCTGTAGCAATATCTTGCAATGACATTCCTAAGCTTCCATCACCAAGGATGTTTACACTTTGTCTTTCAGGAAATGCAAGTTTTGCTGCCATTGCTGCACCAAGGCCCCAACCCATTGTCCCCGCACCGCCAGTTAATAAGTATGTTCTTGGTACATACGTTTCAAATAATTGACTAGACCAGATTTGGCTGATACCGCAGTCATGTGATACGAAGGCATCGCGATCCAAGAATTCACGAAGTTCTCGCAATGCACGCTCTTGTCTGATTGGAAGTGTTGTGTAATCCGTTTTACGTGCCCATTTCTTACGCTCTTCAGTTAAGTTTACTCTAGTGCCTACTTCGGCAGTTGCAGCTACATGAGCACCAAGTGCTTTATGGGCTTCTGCAAGTTTAACCATGAATGTTTTAACATCAGAAACGATACCTAAAATCGTTGGTACAACTTTACCAATTTCCTTATTATCAAGATTTACGTGGATAATTTTCTTACCGTTTTGTGTGAATACCGAAACATTACCAGTTGAACGATCGGCGAAACGTCCGGCAAGGTTGATTACTAAGTCAGCTTCTACAATTGTTTTGTTACCGAATGGAGTATCAAGCATCGTTCCCATACGTCCCGCGAATAAAGGGTGATCGTTAGGGAAAGTATCCATCCCCATGCCAGAAGTTACGACAGGGATTTGCAGCTCTTCTGCTAACGATTTTAATTCAATGGTAGCGTTTGCAATGTTAACCCCTCCACCAGAAAGTAAGACCGGTCTTTTAGCATCTTTCAATAATTCTAATGTTTTCTCTATATCAGCGTCAGAAGCTTGTGGTAAGTTATCGACTGGAGTAGAAGCGATAAGCACATCCAAGTCGACTTCTATTTCAACTTTTTGTTGATCAACTGGTAAATCAAGAAGAACTGGACCTTTTCTCCCAGTAGTGGCTGTTACCCATGCTTCATGGATAAATTCAGCAGCTTTCGAACCGTCAGTTAAACGGTATGCAGCTTTCGTTACAGGCTTTGCCATTTCAACGATAGGCGCTTCTTGGAATTGCATGGTTCCAATTAGACTATTTTTTTGTTGACCGGTAATGGCTATCATTGGAATGGAGTCCATCCATGCACCATAAAGACCAGTTAAGAAGTTAGTTCCACCAGGACCTGATGTGGCAGCACATACACCTACTTCACCAGTTGCTCTTGAATAACCATCAGCCATGAAAGCACCCGTTTGCTCGTGACGAACAATATATGATTCAATTTTAGTTAATTCTTTTATTGCATCATAGAATGGTAAAATTGCAGCTCCCGGTACACCATAAACATGTTTCACTCCTCTTTTTTCTAAATACAAGGCAATTAACTCAGCAGCTGTCATTTTTTGTTTAGCCATTTATATCTCTCCCTTTTGATCCTTTTTTATATTTTCAAAGATTTGAGCAATTGAATCTTTATCCCCAACGTTGCCTGGAAATACGATATAAGGTGTATCTTTGAACTTAGCTTCACTTCCGGTTAACCATACTGGAACACCGGCGATCGCTTGCCCTAAAATTTTTGCATATTTAATATCTAAGCCGTCAGTTGCCACATCACTCGAAGTTATACCACCTTTTGCAATGATAAATTTCGGCTTTATTTTTAGTGAGCGAATAACTTTAACTAAAGAACTTGAAACAGTTTGACTAATCTTTAAGTTTTCTTCCATATCTTTCGCACTAATTAAATCTCTACTCGTATATACAAGCGTATCGCGATTAGAAGAAATATTTTGATCTACTAATTGACATACTCGTGTTAGCTCTTCAGTTCTTGTTTCTTTATTTAGAACTTTCACGACATTCATTTCGATTTGTTCAATCGGGAATTTATTCATTAGTTCCTTAATTTGTTCGGTAGTTTTATTCGTGTGAGAACCTACTATAATAAAGCCACCATTGTTTTGGCTTTCATCATTTGAAACAATCTCATTAGCTGATAAATATGGCCGATCCTGAATTCCCGCAATCGATTTTACAATAGATGCTGCAGTTCTAAACAAGAATTGCTTGCCAGAATCAATTGCTTTAAGGACAGCTAATGATACGATGTCCAAATCATAGTAAGATTTTGCATTTACTATAATAGGAGCATTATTGTTGGCAGATAGTAAAATCTCATAAACTTTATCAATGCCACCATTATGAATATCTTCAAGTGAAATGATCAAAGCTGACTCTGAAGCTACGCTTCCATTTGTCTTCTCTTCAATCCATTTCGGCAAATTAGCAGTATTGAAACCGAAAACGGAATCATTCGCAAATTCTGTTTCATTTACTGGTACAAGCTGACCATCCATACCTAAATAATGAATATTATCTATGGTGTAACGATGTGCTTCAAAAAAAGCCGGTATGATTAAATGACCTGAAATTTGTACATCAGCAGTTTTTAATAATTCATCTTGGAGCACATTAATTTCAAGTGGATAATGCCCTCTTAAAGTTGAGTCACTTCTACTGATGATTGAATAATTAATGCCCATTTCCTTAGTAACGTCAACAATGTTTTGGACAATCTCTCTATTGATGTTTTCCGTTTTTTCTGCATTATAACTTCTTGTGTTTGTTAAAATATAAAGTACACTTCTCTCATCAGATAATCCTTTTTTAATCCAGTCTTTTCCCCAGTCCGTAATGACAAAAATATCATGTACCGTTTGGACACCAGTTGGATCATCATCTAAAACGATAAACTTATGTTTTGTTCGTTTTAAATGAGCTTTGATTTTAGCACGAAGGCTATCATCCGATTTAGAGAAGAGAGGATTTTCTAAAGTATCCTTTAAACTTAGATATTGGGTTGCGTTTGACAAAAACCCTCCCCCTTTCATTATCTAAAAATGTGATTAGCTAGTTACTCTATGCCCCAATAATTCATTTGCAGTAGAAACAATACGGTGTGCTCTTAATTCAAAGAAATCAAGTAATTCATCCATTTTTCCAGATACTCCAAAACGGTCATTTGTACCGATCCTTCTTAATTTAGCTGGTTGGCTTTCTGATAATACTTCAGCAACAGCACTACCTAATCCACCTATAATTGAATGCTCTTCAACTGTGATAACATGTTTTGTTTTCGCAGCAGATGCAATAATGGCTTCTTTATCAATAGGTTTAATTGTATGGATGTGTAAAAGTTCGGCGCTTACACCTTGCTTTTCTAATTCACCTACAGCTTTTAGCGATTCATCAAGCATTATCCCAGTACTGATGATTGTAATATCAGATCCTTCACGGTATTTAATTGCTTTACCTATTTTGAATGGTTCTTCTTTTTTTGTAACGATCGGTACTGGTAATTTGCCAACCCGCAGGTAAATAGGTCCGTCATGGTAATAAGCAGCTTCTACTGCTTTTTCCATTTCAACTGCATCTGCTGGAACAATTACAGTCATACGTGGCAGTGAGCGCATTAAAGAAATATCTTCAAGGGGTAAATGTGTTGCACCTTCTTGAGCAGCTGATGTACCAGCGTTATGACCGACAATTTTCACATTGTTATTTGAATAACATACAGAAATTCTCATTTGATCAAATGCGCGCCCAGTAAGGAAGTTTGCATAAGCATTCGCAAATGGTACTTTACCTGCTACTGCCATACCAGCTGCAGTACCTACTAAATCACATTCAGAAATACCGATGTTGAAAAAGCGTTCTGGAAATCTATTTTTATATAGATTTGTCATATTTGATTTTGCGCAGTCCGCGTCAAGTACAACTAAATTGTCATGTTTTTCTCCAAGTCTAATCAGTGCATCAGCAAAACCTTTACGTGGTGCTTCTTGATTTGCCATCTTAAGCCAACTCCTTTAAAGCGATTTCTAATTGCTCATCATTCGGAGCCATTCCATGCCAATCATGTGTATCTTCCATAAATGAAACGCCCTTACCTTTAACCGTATGAGCTAGAATTGCAGTAGGTCTACCTTTAGTGCGTTTAGCCTCTTTATACGCTTCATTAACTGCATTAATATCATGACCATCAATTTCAACAACGTGCCAACCGAAAGCTCTAAATTTATCACCAAGATTTTTTACACCTTTTACATTTTCAACAAAATCATCAAGTTGAATTTTGTTCCAGTCGATAATCGCACAAACGTTATCAAGATTGTAATGTGCAGTTGTCATTGCTGCTTCCCATACTTGACCTTCTTGTAATTCCCCATCACCAATCATGCAATATGATCTTCTATTGCTACCATCTAGTTTTGCAATTAATCCAACACCATTTGCTACTGATAATCCTTGACCAAGTGATCCTGAAGATATGTCTACACCTGGAATATGCTCTCCACATGGATGTCCATGTAACCTACCGTCAACATCCCTGAATGTCATTAACTCTTCAACTGGGAAGAAACCTTTTTCAGCTAATACTGAATAAAATACAGGTGTACAATGACCCTTAGATAGGAAGAAACAATCTCGGTCTTGCCAATCTGGGTTGTTAGGATCAACATTCATGTGTTCAAAAAATAGCACGGACATTAGTTCAGTTGCTGATAAAGAACCACCGGGATGACCACTTCCTGCATGGTTCGTCATCTTAACTATGTGCCGGCGAATTGTTTTCGTTAGATTATTATAAAATTTGCTTTTCTCTTTAGAAAAATCCACTATTACTCCTCCTTTTAGTCGCGCAATAAGCAACGTAGTTTCTTTTAATAATTAAAAAAATAAGCATCTTGTTGCTTATTAACTAACCATGTTTCTTATTTTGATATTATCACCGTTTTTTGAATATTTCAAGTATTTTTGTCAATAAATTTTTTATAAAAATTCTTCAAAGGGATAAACTTGAATCAATAAATTTCCACAAAAAAAGAATTGGTATTATACCAATTCTAATGTCATTATTTAATTGTCTGTGTAACCAAGCCTTTTGGAAATCTTTTTACCAATATCCATTATAATTGGTTTAATTTCAGTTAATCTTTCTTCAGTCATTCGGATGCTTGGTCCTGAAATACTAACGGCAGCAGTAATTTTCTTCCGATTATCAAAAATTGGCGCTGCTATACAGGTGATTCCTTGTTCATTTTCTTCAATTTCTCTACCGATACCTTCGTTCCTTATTTTCCCCAATTCTTTAAAAAAAGAATCTTTATCTGTAATCGTTTGTTCAGTATGCTTTGGTAAACCATGCTTGTCAATTATATCTACGATCTCATTTAATGGCAGATGGGCTAAGATTACCTTCCCGACTGCCGTACAATGCATTGGGGCCCGTCTTCCTACTTGTGAATGTGTTCTAAGGGTTTCACTTCCCTCAAGTTTTTCAATATAGATTACCTCTCCTTGATCATATACGGTCAAGTGGATCACTTCATTAATATGTGATTCTAACTCTTCCAGAAAAGGTTTAGCTTGAGTTCTCAAGTCAATAGATTCAAGCAGCATCGAACTTAATTCTAAATATTTATAGCCTAATCTATATTTTTTAGTTTCAGGATTTTGTTCGATGAATCCATGATCTACAAGAGTACTTAATAATCTGAATATAGAGCTTTTATTTAAATCTAGATTGGAGGCAAGCTCAGTAACCCCAATCCCTTCTTTACGCTTGCTTACTAATGAAATAATTGTTAACGCCCTATCCACTGACTTAACCATTTGCATTACCCTCCGATTAAATCCTATATTACTGATCCTGTTTCTTTATCTTACCACAATAGCAATCCCCAGACATAATACCATTCAAAAAATAAAACAAAAAGAAGGTATGACGCCGTCAGGAGCAACTTAAGTGCCCTTTTAGGCCAACCTTCTTTAGAGAATTTTATGCTTTTACGAAACTACTTCTTGCCGAAATAAACTTCCCGATTGGCTGACCTACAATCCCTTTCTCAAAATCAAATACTAGTTGTCCCCTTACAAACGTTTTCGTCACTCGACAGTTAATCTTTCTTCCAACATAAGGGCTTTGTTGATGACGGTAATACAAATCTTCTGGCTTAACGGTGTACGATTTATTTGGATCAAGGAGAATGATATCAGCGTCATAGGAAACTTTAATGCTTCCTTTATTTCTTAAGTTAAATATTTCTGCAGGCTTTGTCGCAATCATCTTTGAAAATTCACTTACAGAAACCCCACGATTCTTAACAGCCTCGTCAAACATTAAATCAACATTATTTTGGCAGCCACTAATCCCTCCCCACACATCAAACATATTATTTGTGTTGCTCTGCTTCATATCTGGAGGACATGGGGAATGGTCTGATGTCAGGATATCAATTTTCCCCTCCTTAAGAGCTTCCCATAATTTATCTTGTTCTGCTTTAGAACGAAGCGGGGGAGCGCATTTCGCAACAGGTCCTATCTTTTCAAAGGTTTCCGTATCTAACATGAAATAGTGAGGACACGATTCTATCGTAACCTCTTGGCCTTGTTTACGTGCTTTAAGGATTTCTTCAATAGCCTCCCCACTACTAATATGAACAAAATGTAATTTACATCCAGTCTCTTTACCTAATAACAAAGCACGTTTTACAGCATCAACCTCAGTAAAAATTGGACGGGACTCCACATAATCTCTTGCTGTTGTCTTCCCTTGTTTTTTCTTTTCGATTGCCAGTTTATCAGTAAGCTCTGCATTCTCAGCATGTATAGATAAAATATGCCCCAATTCCGATAGTTTTTTCATACCTTGATATAGAGTAAAATCATCAACATTTTTAAAATCTCCAATTTCTTCACTGCCACATGTTGCCATAAAACATTTGAAGGCCACAACACCTTCGTTAGAAAGGTCCTCTAAATCTTCGAGATTATCAGGAACTAATCCACCATACAAAGCATAATCAACATACGCCTTATTTTCAGCAGATTTTAATTTTAGATGCAGTGAACTCTTTGTAGTCGTTGCCGGCAAAGCGTTTAATGGCATATCAACAAATGATGTTGTCCCCCCTGCCGCTAGTGCTTGAGTTCCTGTTACAAACCCTTCCCACTCCGTTCTTCCTGGCTCGCAAATATGGACATGGGCATCTATCATCCCAGGCATGACATATTGATGAGAAGCATCTATAATTTCAGCAGATTCTCCGACTATTTCTTTCGAAATTTCTGCAATTTTACCATTAAGTATACCGATATCTAGTTGTTCTACTGTATGTTCAATTACCACATTTCCGTTCTTTATGATTAAATCAAACTTCATTCTCCCAACTCCTTTTTCTCAATTTTCCGTATATTCACATTACTCAACCACCTAGTTTATTTCATCCTCAGATTGCATCAATCCAATATAAATAGACAGAGTGAATAACCCGTAGAAACCTAGAAATACAGGTTTACTTTTCAAAAATGGTACCCTTTTTGAATTTTGAATCTTTAAATGCAAATTTCATCAAAAGCAAATATGCAATACCTGCCACAAAAACACCGATAATCCATGCCAGCTCCACTTTCATGAAGGCTGCTCCGGCGCCGATAAGCAATGCAAGCACCGCTGCTGGATTATACCCGGCAAATGGACCGTCTTCCCTATACAAATCTGCAACATTTACTTTTTGCTTTCTTAATATATAATATTCAACTAATAATATAGAAACAATAGGACCTAAAAATGCGGAATATATAAGAATGAAAATACCAAGACCCTTTGCCGAAGAATCCTGTACAAGAACCCAAGGGAATGAGCAAAATGCAAGCAGTCCGGTTATGGTAACTGCAGGTTTATATTTCATTTTTGTAAGCAAGGTAATAACATAGGTTGGCGGAATAATATTGGCAACCATGTTCACTGCAACCGCACCCAAAACAATAAATGCGGATACAAAGAGTGTAATATAAGAGTTATCCACCACGACCGCAAACGCTTTCACAGGATTGTTGATGCCGGTTGCGGAAGCAAGCATTCCACCGATTGCAAGTGTCAAGCCGTACGCTATTAATATAGGAAGAAAGTACAAAAACCCGCGTTTTGCATCGCTAATACCAGATTTTAGCTCTCTTGAATAGTCTGCTGCACTTAAAAAGATAGCCGCATAATTTCCCATAAACATCATTATCAATGCAAAGAAAGGTAAGCCCCATGATCCTTCTGCATGAACCCATTTTTCTGCAATAACCTCGCTATGGGAAGTTAGTAGAACGCCAAATACATAGAGAAGCGCTAGTACAATAACAATAGACGCAAGCGTTTCCACCCATTTAATGGCATGGAATCCGTACAATGAAAGCCCAATTTGCACCAACTGTAGCACTACAAAGCAAATGGCAACATTATCAAAGGCGCCGCCCGTAATAATTTTCGCAATTTCATTTAAGGCAGTACCGCCAATCCAACTTTGAAAACCGTACCATACGATGGCGGGAATACCGCGCATTAGTGATGATATTACGGAACCTTTGAGCCCAAAGGACATTCTAAGCTGTACAACATATGGTATTCCCGTTCTGTAACCGAGCCTGTCATTTAAAGCAAAAACAGTTGAAATGATACCAATTGCCATGATAGCCGCGACAAATGTCTGAAAGATGTTTAACGTAGCGATTCCCGCTACAATCATACTAGCTCCAAGCGTCATATTACCTAGATTGACACCGTCTCCAACCCACATAAAAATATAGTTTAACGGACTTACCGTCCTACCTTCCTCGGTTTTCGGATTAAGTGATTCATCCACACCCGTATCATGTTGGATCTGCGTTTCTTGTGGAACGTAACTTTTTAAATTTGTAGACATGATACATCCAACCCCTTTTTTATTGTTTTCCGCATTTCTGACATATGCATTGGTTAACAAGTCAGGTCTTAGATGTTTGCCAAGGCTATGATATGATGCAATCTTTCTTCTAAGTGTTCTTTTATGTTCTTCATTCACAGGAATTAAAATACGAATTTGTTTTGTTAAAAGTACTATTTCCCATCGATCCTCCACCATCTTATTGCGTTTGACTCGAGGTATCGTCGCATATTAAGCAACAGTGTTTCTTGAAAATCGAAAAAAAATAACATGACAACTGCATTACGTTTGAAAATGATTTCGATGGACTGTATCACCTCCTTAAAAACCTTAATGGTAAGCGCTTTCAATGAATCGTAAATCAAATTAAAATTAAAGAAATATACCTGACAAGGAAGGCGAGATCTGTAATTCCTCATTAAAATGAAGATTCGACTCAATTTCACTAAGATGAATGAGAGATAAGCGTTCTGCCAGATCACCATCCCTTTGCTTAATAGCATTAAAAATTTGCAAATGATCGTGAGAACCACATGCTTCCATTTTGCTTCTTCCATAGATTGCTATAATCACATAAGTTAGGGATATTAAGTCTTCGAGATATTGATAAAAATATGAATTCCCTGCGATTTCAGCTATTTTCAAATGAAAATCCCCAGATATTTTTAAAGATTCATAAAAATCCAGACTACCATATATATGTCGTTCTTCTTCAACTAGAGTCTCTAGCTCTTGTAATTGTTCCTCGTTAATGAGTGTGCATGCTCTTCGCACTGCCTCCCCTTCTAAAATTCTCCTCATTTCAAATACTTCTTTTGCTTCTTCAATTGTTGAACAAGAGACAAAGGTACCTTTATGCTCCTTAATTTTCACTAATTTTTCATATTCCAATCTGCGCAGAACATTTCGAACAGGGGTACGGCTTACCCCAAACGATTCAGCAAGATCCTTTTCTATTAGCTGCATATTTGGCCGAAGCTTTTGCTGGATAATAGCCTGCTTGATTTTTTTATAGATATCAATTTCTAAACTATTCAACCTTTATACCTCCCCTCAATGAAGAATTCAAAATTGAATGCAGTATTGTATACAATACTGGGTAAAAAAATATTTATAATTGGATAATTATACAACCTGGTCATTTAAATTAAGTTGTTTAATATACTTCAATCGATCTGTTTTCAAATATCATTGCCAAAATTTAAAAATCTAGCTCCCCTTTTTTGTCCCTTAATAAGCAACGACGTTCCAATTAATGAGTGAAATATAACATTTTATTCTATATTTAATAAATTCTTGACACTTTTATACTATCACCACTACTTTAGTTTTTCAACAAAAAAGTTATAATATTCAGAATATTGCCGACTCCTTATTAACAAAAATTAATTTAAACTTTACCCTTATTCCTTTAAGGTAATAACAACTTTTTTGTCTCTATGTTTGCACCTCACCACCCCATTTTTAAAACCATTGATAGAAGAGGCTGACCTTTTGTGAGGCAGCCTTTCTATTTTGAGATTAGAATAAAATAAACTGAGAAAAAAAGATTGTAATGCAGTAAACATTTTACTTCTTAGGATTAATGAAAATAATATACGTCCTTTAAACATAGTGTATATTGCTTATTTATATTACTTTTTAACTTTTATTAATGACTTAATTGCTTCTATAGCTGCTTCATAGTTCGGATGTTCGGTAATATCCGGAACGTATTCAACATACTGTACGACATCTTTTTCATCTACAACGAATACTGCACGGCATTCTAAACGATGTTCCTTTATATATGTGCCATAAGCTGTTCCAAATGACATCTTAAAATGATCTGAAAGGGTTTGGGCTTGTTCTATTCCTGCTGCTCCACACCATCTTTTTTGTGCAAATGGAAGATCTACACTAATTGTTAACACTTCTACATCATTTCCTAGATTGCTAGCTAATTGGTTAAATTTCCGTGTTTGTGCGTCACATACTCCTGTATCAAGAGAGGGAACACATGAAATAAGGCGGACTTTCCCTTTTGAATCTTCAAGTGTAACCTTTGATAGATCGTTTGCTAATACTTCAAAATTTGGCGCTTTATCACCAACACGAATTTCTCTCCCAATCAACGTAACTGGATTACCAGCAAAGGTTACTATACTAGATCTTTCTAAAGACATATTATTTTTCCTCCTATTACCTTAGCAATTCTTCTAAAAAAGTTATCTTAACGATAATTAGTATAGCCATCTATTATGTGGTTAAAGGGTTTATCTTATGTGACTAAAATAAGGGAGTATAGTTCAAAGTTAGTATAATCTTACTTCTTAAACATAGTAAGAAGCGCTATCGCTACTTATTAAAAAGTTTTCAATTTTTTCTTTTACTACGTCCTGAACTGCGTTTTGGACTAAAGTTAATGTTTCAGTTGGTAGTTCCGACCACTCTTTTTCTGTAACATAATTTTCCCTATTAAGAGTTTTTATCATCATATGTTCTAAATCTGTTGCAATATTCACTTTACTAATTCCGCCATTAGGAATTTGAATTGCATTCCTAATCATCTCTGAAGGAGTGCCTGAACCGCCATGTAACACTAAAGGTACAGATGTTAATGCACGAATTGCTATTAAACGTTCAATATCAATTTTTGGATTTTTAACAAGATAAACTCCATGTGAAGTTCCGACAGAAACCGCCAATGCATCAATACCTGTCTCTTCAACAAACTGTTTTGCTTCTTTAGGCTCTGTAAATAGCTCTTCATCAACGTCGGTTTCAATAAAGTCGGTTGTCCCTATCTTGCCTAATTCAGCTTCAACAGTTACGCCTCTTGAATGTGCATACTCAACAACCTTTTTTGTTATCTCAATATTTTTCTTGAATGGTTGCTCTGATGCATCAATCATAACAGATGTAAAACCAACTTCTATGGCTTCAGCAATTACATTGAAATCCTTCGTATGATCTAAATGTAACACGGCAGGGATCGTAATATTCTCCTCTTGGATCACACGATAAAACTCTCGGCTAAATTCCGCTAAATTAATTCCGTACCGTTCCTGCTCTCTCTCAGAAGTTTGAACAATAACCGCAGATTTCTTTTCTTGGGCCGCTCTAAGTATAGGAGTTACCATCTTTGTAGCTCTAGGAGTAAACGAACCGACAGCAAATTGATTTTGCGTAGCTACTGCAAGTACCTTTGTTAATGAACTAACATTGCTTGGTTTTAAATTTACTTTCATTCATTCAAACTCCCTTTTAAATGATTTAATTTATTTCGTTTATTCACCCCTTTCTGTTACCTAATAAGCAACGGTGTTCCTTTTTAATTTTAATTACTTTTCTGAAAATTACAACACTTTTTTCCCTCTTTCTTACCCAATATCTGAAAAAAAAGCGTCTGCATTGTGTAGATTATTCAATTTTCAGTCTTGATTTCACTGAAATTAAAAAGCGCCTGCCATCTGACAGCCGCTTATCAAGGGTTTTGTAAATATACTGCTATTACCATGTTAAAAAACATCATTTTTATTATATTGCTCTTCTCAGCATAGATGAATGAATCCATTTACTTACTGATGGATTTGCAATTCAAATTAAGCTTCTACTATTGTTTCTGAATTCAATGAATTTTCTTTTTCGGTATTATTGCCAATCGTAAGGGCAATAATTGCTGCTACAATAATTGCTGCAATCATTAATATGAAAGATGAATTGTAAGAACCACCGCTGCTTTCAATCATATATCCCATTAAAAACGGGGCGATAAATCCTGCAATTGATCCGAAACAGTTAACAGTAGATGAGCCTGCAGCCATTATTTTCGCAGGAAGTGTGTCAACAACCAGACCCCAGAATGCTCCTTGAGCTAAGAACATGAAGAATGCTGCAACACATTGATACGTAATGACCATTGCAGTGGAAGAAGCTTGAAGCATTAATAATAATGCTAAACCACCAATTACAGCATTAGGGATAAACACCCATTTTCTTTTTCCTTTTACTTTATCTGACAAGTACCCACCAAGAACAATTGAAACTGTACCAACTAGATACGGTAAGGCACTGAAAATACCAGTATCCATTAAAGAAAGTCCTCTAACATTTATCAGATAAGATGGAAGCCAAGAAGTAAAGCCCCAGAAAGTAATATCAAAGAAGAACCAAATAAGCGCCATTTGCCATAAAATAGGTTTTCTTAAAAGTTCCTTAAAGGAAACTCCAGATTTCTTTTCTTCTTTCAAATTTTCTGCCTCACTGTCTTCTTCTAATTCTGCAAGCTCTTCTTTCGTCATTTTAGGATGATCTTTCGGATTATCTTTGAATTTAAACCAGATATACAGACCGATTATAGTGCCCGGAATACCCATTACGATAAACACTGTACGCCATCCAAATGCCGCAATGATTGCTGCCGCAGCAATAGCAGCAAGAGCCGGTCCTAACGTATTAACTGTTGACTGAATTCCTGTGGCCGTCCCGCGTTGCTTACTAGGAAAGTAATTAGCTATTCCTTTGTATGCAGCACCTGGTAAACATGCCTCACCTAAACCGAATACGAATCGAATAATTAACATAAGTGGATAAGAAAAAATTAAACCAGTCAATGATGTGAAAATTGACCACCATACAATCGCAATGCTCATCACACGACGAAAGCCAAATTTATCTGATAACATCCCGCCCGGTATTTGGAAAAGTGCATAACCTGCAAAGAAAATACTTAACAGTAACCCTTGAGCTGTCGCAGTTAGATTTAGATCTTCACCAATAAAAGGCAATGCAATAGTGATAACCATTCGATCAAGGAAAGAAAACAGCCAACATAACCATAATACAAATAAGACAGTATAACGAACTTTCCATTTAAATTTCTTATTCATCTGAAGTTGTTTGTTCATTAATCAAAAACCTCCTGAATGATTTCATTTATATGCTAAATACGCTGGACATTACCCACTGATCACTTTCATACAAGCGCTTACAATTCCACCATCCAAAAAAATAAATCATTAGCATATTTACATCGACATAACTTTTATTTGTGCTGTTAAGCTGATTTCATAGATATTATTTTCCGTCAGATTTTTCTATAGTTCGATTTCGATGAAGCGCTTTCAAATTATCTCTCACCCCTTCATAAATAGATTTGAATAATGTTAAAACTGAAGATGTAATCCATGGCCATTGTTTCTTAATAAGCAACATCGTTTCTTTTTATTTCCGAAAAATTTTATATAAAAAGAATTATTGGCTATGTCGTTATACATAGCAATCATTGTGCTGATTTTTGTTGTTTTAAGGTAGATAGGCAAGAATGCGTCGTTTTAAAAAACACTATAGTAACTGGTTCTCATTTGACTATGACTGGATGATTGGATGATATAAATAGAGGAGATATTTTTTGCTTTTAAATAAGGAATCGTTAAATTTTACCAATCCCCGTAGACTTTCTTTCCTATATAGATTCTCTTCAGTCCTTCCTTATTGTTTTTGTTGCTTATTAAGAAACGAAGTTTCACCATAATTCCAATATTATCTTATTTATAATATTCTTACCTGAAATGAATTCTAACATGTGCACGGATTCATTTCAAGAAAATTCTGAATTTTATATTCTTACCCTCTAAAGTTTAATATACAGCTTTTTTCCTTCACTAGTCATGTAATAGTAATTGATATTTTATTGTTTTGATTTACATGAAAATTGCCGGTTATCCAAAAAGATTGCTCTTGCTACCTATCATTTTCGTCAGTCAAGTTATCCTACTAATTAAAAATGGCCTCTTAAAACACATGACAAAACCCCACCTGTTCCCAATGGCAACTGGTGGGGTTTCTAACTGGCTTCTACATCTACATCAACCGGGAGGTCCATCTTGTGCAATCACGTCCTTTCATTTAAACGGCTAATTTACTGTATTCATCCAACTGATCTTTGGTTAAACTTTTGATGAAGTGGTCGAAGTTTATCGACTCGATTTCATACCTTTCACAAATCTTTACATAACTTTCATAGGCTTTATCCTGAATGTTCATCATCTTGACTCCTCCTTCTGTTATATAACAATAAATTTAACTTATTAATAATATATAACAACTGTAATTTCCCGTCAATGTATTTTTCTGAAAATTCGGTAAGATTTTCATTATCTTAGTATTTCCCACATTGTTCTTCGCTAACCGTCATATAAAGAAAAAGCCGCCTTAGCGACAGCTCCGATCAAAAGCTGTTTCACCCGTTATTTCCATAAAGCAGGATATAGAATGCCTGTTACATTAACGACCAATTGAATAACGTAAAAAACCAACTCTCCATTTAGGAAAATTGGTTTTTACCATTTCAACGATAGATTACCTAAGCAATGCAGTCAGTACTTATTTGTAACTGCTACAAGCACACCAGTGTTTTTAGTTCTACCACTAATAACTCCACCTAAAATTTAGCACTCCCAAGGAAGACTCCACAGGCGCGGCGCCTAGAAGGCTCCCGGACCGCCCGCGGAAAGCGAGTGCCAAGAGTGAAAAATAATGTCATTATTAGGTTTGGATACAGTCTGAGCATGTACTCTGGCCTGCTATTCCTTATAAATTAACTGAACAGCGCTTTATTCGCTCCCTTTTTTGAAGGAGATGGGGATGGAAGTATTTCTTTTTGTAATATAGGGCCGTATGTATCGACACGTCGGTCTCTAAAGAATTGCAGAATTTTTCTAGTCTTTTCTATCTCTTTTAAATCAATTTCCTGCACAATAATTCCTTCTTCATCGTCAAGTGAAGCTAAGATATTCCCTAATGTATCGCTAATGAATGAACCACCGTAAAAATTCATGTCCTTTTCCTGGCCCACTCGATTTGTCGCAGCAACAAATACACCATTAGAAATGCCATGAGCGGAAATTGCCTTTTCCCAGGATGATCTTGTTGATATCTCGGGATGATCTGGCTCTGAACCAATAGCGGAAGGATAGAATAATATCTCTGCACCTTGTAAGCTCAAAATTCGGGCAACTTCTGGAAACCACTCGTCCCAACAAATCCCGACTCCTATTTTTCCATAAGCCGTTTCATAGACAGGATACCCAGTATTGCCTGGAACGAAATAATATTTTTCATGATACTGGGGACCATCCGGAATATGATTTTTTCTTGTAATCCCTAAACATTCTCCATCAGCATCAAATACAGCTGCACTATTGAAATATATGCCAGCACCCGCTCTTTCGTAAAAAGGGACAATCAAGACAATTGCCAATTCCTTTGCTAATTCACCCATTTCGGCTAATGTACCGCTATCTACATCTTCAGCTAAATCATAATTTTCCACATTGACCGTTTGCGGAAAATATTGCGAAGAAAATAGTTCCTGTAAGCAAACGATTTGTGCACCTTTATTTACTGTTTCTTTTATTTTCTCTATCGTTTTTTGAATATTTTGCTCAATGAATTCTCCGCAATGAATTTGAATAAGGCCGACTTTTACTTTTGACATTTTTCACTACCTGCCTTTTTATATTTTTTTATTTATACAGTTTGGACGACCTGGTTTTCATATACGATCTTTCCATCCATGATCGTCATCATCACTTCTGTTTCAAGAATTCCCTCTGTTGATATGCTAAATAAATTTTTATTTAATACTGCGATATCCGCTATCTTCCCGGCTTCCAATGTGCCTAATTCCTTTTCCCTAAAGGACCCGAATGCCGGTGTAGCCGTGTAGTATTTTAACGCTTGTGCCAATGTTACTCCTTCTGACTCTTTCCACGCTTTCCCGGTTAAATCTTTTCTGGTGATTGCCTGATAAATACCCATCATGGGATTTAAGGGCACTACAGGAAAATCTGTACCAAAGGCAATTTTAGCACCAGTATCCACTAGTGTTTTGATAGGATAATAAAGAGGTTGTTGTTTCTCACTGATTCTGGCTGTATATGCCTCACTTTCCATTAATTCAATGTGTTTAGGTTGAAAGGAGGCGATTACATCCAATTCCTTAAAGCGATGAACATCATCCGGATGCAATACCTCCACATGCTCAATTACATGTCTAGCATCTCTTTTTCCATTTACGTTTCTCGCCTCTTCAAATGCATCCAATGCTAAACGGACTGCACCGTTACCAATAGCATGGAAACGAATTTGGAAATTTTCCTTATCTGCCTTTTTTACTAATTGTTTAATTGTTTCAGCTGGATAAGTGGTTCCGCCTTTTGTATCTGGACGGTCTTTGTAATGATCCAATAAAAAAGCAGTATGACTTGTAACAACACCATCAATAAATTGTTTTAATCCAGAAAAGGTGAGCTTGTCTGACTGATAATTTGTTTGTAATTCCTTTGCGTCAGCTAAATCCATTTTTAACTCCGGCGAAAAGTGGATCCTGGTTGTAAGTAACCCTTCTCTCTCAAATTCCTTAAAAATTTCAAGATCGTCTAATGGATTTGGTGCAATTTTAGCTCCGTATAAATCATTAACGGATGTGATTCCCAATCTTTTTGTTTCATTAAGGAAACCTTGGAATAGGCTTACCCGTTTATCTTTCGGTAATTTGTATGCATGTTCTGATGCATACCCAATTGCCTGTTCAAATAGAAGGCCTGTCAGTTCCCCATTTTCATCTTTTCCAATTTCTCCATATTCCGGATCTGGGGTATCCTTCGTTAATTGAATCATTTCCATCGCTTTACTATTAATCCATGCGTAATGCACTTCTGCATTGAATAATAAAACAGGGCGATCACTAATGTATTTATCTAGTGTTGTTCTATGTGGCAGCACTTTGTTCTTCCAATTGGTATGATCCCAACCGACACCGAATATCCAGTCATCATTTGGTCTCGTTTCTGCAAATTCACCTACTATTTTGGCTGCATCCTCTTCTGAAGCTGCATCAAATAATTTGGCACTGTCCTTCTGTAAAATGCTTCCCATCATAATGTGCATATGAAAATCATGAAATCCAGGAATGATTAGTCCGTCTTCCATGTCATACACTTTTGTTTGATTTCCAAGGAATGACATTATATCTTCTTTAGAACCGATTTTAATAATTTTATTTTCTTTAATGGCTATAGCTGCTTTTATTGGCTCTTCTTGTAACCCAGTGAAAACATGTTGACCAGAAAGAACGATGTCTGCCTTTACCATATTTATCCTCCTTAATGAAAATAGCTTTTATGCTTGAATTTCTTTTTCGATCGCACTATCAATAGAAAGCTCTGGTGGCCGCTTACTAAACATTTTCGTATTAGAAAGGAGCATGATGAAACCAATTCCAAACCAGCCTAGTCCGAGTAAAAGTGCCTTTGAATCAAGGCTGGTCCATAACCAAATTGTGAAACCAGTACCAATCAGCGGCAATATTAGGTACTTTAGTGTATTAATTCCGTTTCGCTGTTTTTCTTTAATGAAATAATGGGAAATAACCGAAAGATTAACAAATGTAAAAGCAACGAGCGCTCCAAAGTTAATAAAGGATGATGCTGTCACTAAATCAATAAATAACGCAGATAAAGCAAAAATGCCCACTAAGATGATGTTGTGTGTTGGAGTTTGAAATTTTGGATGAATATGACCGAAAATTCTCTTTGGAAGAACTCCATCCCTCCCCATCGCATACAAAAGTCGCGAAACACTTGCATGAGCTGATAAACCAGACGCCAGCCCCCCGGTAATATAACCTGCCAGAAAAATAGATTGAAATAAATTACCCCCGATGTACATAGCAATTTCCAAGGAAGCGGAATCTGGATCTTTAAAGGCTTGGAAATTTGGGTATACAAGGTGACTGATGTATGAGATGGTGACAAACAGACCTCCTCCTATTAATGCAACGAGGAAAATAGCCTTTGGTATTATTTTTTTAGGATTGATGGTTTCCTCTGAAAATGTAGTAACAGCATCAAATCCTAAAAAAGATAAACATAAAATGGAAGATCCCGCTAATACTAAAGATAGTGGTATATCCCCATTCACGAATGGAGAACTCATGAATAATGTTCCTGAACCCATTCCGTTAAGTAACCCTTTAATTGAGAGGAATGTAAATATAACTATTATCAAGAATTGACAGGCAACTAATAAAAGATTGATTTTTGTTGCTATTTTCACCCCAATTATATTTACAATGGTGATTAAAATGACAAAGGCGATTAACCAGACGGAAAAAGGAACGGAAGGAAAATATGCGGTTAAGTAAATGGCGATCAGTAATCCATTGATCATTGGCAAAAATAAATAGTCCAATAGGATAACCCAGCCCACTAGGAATCCAAGGTGCGGATTAAAGGCCTTTTGTGTGAATGTATATGCAGAACCGGCAACAGGGTAGGCCTTAACCATTTGACCATAACTATAGGCTGTAAATAACATACCAACCAAAGCCATGATATAAGCAGCAGGCACCATCCCTTTCGTTATTTCCGCAACAACCCCATAAGTAGAAAAAACTGTTGTGGGTGCCATATAAGCCAATCCAAATAGCACTAAAGGAAACACTGTTAACGAACGTCTTAATTTTGCATTCTCCATGTATCACTCCACCCTTATTCGTGATTAATTAACTAATATGCAAATACCATACCAAGTGGGGATTAATGGCATTTTCCCAACATTTTAAATATACAGACAATTGAATAAATTAATAAGTTATGCAAACTTACATTAATTATTTAAGATTGCATAATGAGTCCTTAGCCGAAGAGTTGTCTCACCGCGTATTCCGGTTGATCGAATAAGGTTCGAAATAAGCTTTGAGCCGTAATCGCGACAGAGTTCCATTTCAATTCATGCCCCAAAGACAAGGCGGTTGAATCTATTGAATTGTAATTTCCCGAATTCCCTTTTCAATTTCCTTTGAAGGTATATTACATAGCACCCTGCGCTCTTTCAGATAGTGATATTGTTGTCTACTCTCCTGAACAAGCGACAAGTCTATCGATGCTGATAATACTTCTTCTTCACGTCCAGCTTCAGCAATTACCCTTCCATATGGATCAACAACAACGCTCTCTCCACAAAACGCAGTTTCCTCTAGCTGTCCAACTCGATTTGCCATCGCGACAAACATTTGATTCTCTTGTGCTCTGGCCTTAATGGCAAGGCGGTGTACCGGACCATCCCAATTTCCATCTGTCAACACCAATAGTTCTGTTCCCATACTGGCAACTGCACGTGCTGTTTCTGGAAATTCTATATCGTAGCAAATGAGCAGTCCGATGTTTGTTCCTTGCCAGCTGCAGCTCCGATAATAATTTCCGGCTTTAACGGCTGAAGATTCGCCAGCCCACAAATGGGTTTTACGATAAGAGAGCAATAATCCTGTCGGTCCAACCAGAACAGTTGTGTTATATAGGTTTTCTCCCTCCTTTTCGTATAAACCAACAACAATTGAGGCATTAGATTTCTTCGCTTGACGTTCTATATGTTTAACAATTGGTCCATTTAATGGCTCGGCTAATGTACGGCAAACCTCCGGTGAAAGAAATCCCGTGATAAATGTCTCAGGAAACACAATGAGGTCATGAGAATGACCATATTTATCAACGACATCATCTAAACGAGAAAGATTTTTCTCAATTCTCCCTTCTTCACAACTGAGTTGTGCCAAAGCGATATTTACCTTTTCCATAATAAAAGCCTCCGTATATTCGATGATTAAAAAACTCACCGAAATAATTATTGTGCCAATATTGAAAAATCAAATAAGATAAAAGGTTTTCCGCCATAATATACGCTTGGGCATGGCTGTCTATAAATCGAGATAAAAGCCTTTTCCCTTTCAAATCTATCACTTTGGTGTCAGTCCCTTTGTAAGCTGCAGCATCCTCGCCACTACCAACGTAAAGAAACTCGTCTTCCCTAACCCAAACGGTTCAGCCAACTTCGACAACTGTGTAAACGCTGCCATTTTTAAAGATAAATCGGCCATTTGAATCGAGTCCCTCTTAGAAAGGCAATCCATTACCCGATTATTTGATTTTCTTTATCCTTTTCGTCCATCGTCCTATTTTCAGAGAAAGGAATACTTTTACTTTGACTATTGCGGACAAATAATACTGAGATAAGGGATGCGATACAAAGAAATACTAAAAAGAATGCTAGTGGAATCCAAGAATTATTGTAAGCGCCAACTAATATAGTCGCAATCATTGGAGCAGTTCCACCAAATAATGCAGAGCCTGTTTGATAACCAAGTGTTATTCCTGTATAGCCAACATTCGTACTAAACATTTCAGTAAACATTGTACCAATAGTCGCCGCAATTGGGGGCCATAGAATTCCTAAGCCTACTATTGAAATAACGTATAACCAAGTGGTAGATTGTAAGGAAAATAAATAAAAGTATGGAAAGGCAAAAAGAGTTATTCCGATTGTACCAATAAGAAAAACAAGTTTACGGCCAATTTTATCAGATAACATTCCCATGAACGGCATGCAAATCGCTGTAACAATTGTTGCTACAGTAACTACATTTAACGCTGTAGTCCTTGAAAAACCTATTGTTTCCGTAGCATACGATATGAAAAATGTGGAAAATAAGTAGAATGGTCCCACCTCAACACATTTTGCACCTAAAGAAATTAATACCGCTTTCCAATGATATCGTAATGTCTCAAAGAGTGGGATCTTTACGACATTTCCTTTTTCTTTCTCTTCCTTGAATGCCGTAGTTTCCTCAATCCCTTTTCGTATCCAAATACCGATAACAACCAAAATTGCACTTAGGATAAATGGAACTCTCCATCCCCATGAAAGGAATTGGGATTCAGGAAGTAAACTCATTAATGAAATAGAGAATGTTCCAAGTAACATCCCAAGAGGGATTCCCATTGCAGGAAAACTTCCAAAAAAGCCACGTCTTTCTTTAGGTGCAGATTCAACCGCTAAGAGGATTGCCCCTCCCCATTCTCCACCAAGTCCGATACCTTGAACGAGACGAAAAAAAACAAGAAGGATCGGTGCCCAAAGCCCTATCATGTTATATGTTGGCAGGAGTCCAATACATACTGTAGAAATTCCCATTAATAAAAGTGAAAGCACGAGAGTATTTTTCCTGCCAAACTTGTCTCCCAAATGACTAAAAACTAGCCCTCCAAGGGGTCGTATAAAAAATGTAATTCCAAATGATGCATAAGCAAGCAATAAACTTATAAACGGATCGTCATTAGGAAAATACAATTTATTAAATACAAGTGCAGCAACGGTTCCATAAAGAAAGAAATCATAAAATTCAATAGTACTGCCAAGTAAACTCGCAAATAATATCTTTTTTGATTTCTTGTCCAGTTTCTTTTTTCCACTCAATTTAACACACCTCCGAATTAGTTACATATCTGGATGCGGTTTCTTAGATGTTGGAGAATTATCAAGATGGCCTGCTGATAATTCCTCCCATTTTCCTTAATAGACGGTAAAAGGTGCAACATCATTAAAAACGAACTGGCTTACTCCCCCGATAAAGAGCGTCTGATCCTTACCTCTAGTATTGCTTCTCATCCGTAATCATCTTGAACATGCAGTTAATGAGCTTTTAATTCCATAGGTATTATGTATAATGTATTGTGTATACACAATACATTATAGAAATACCTTCAAAAAGACAAAAATCGTTCTGGTGAAAAAGCTTAAAGACAATCGCAATTTGTTCCCAACCGTGGACATATTAATATATCAGCCTAAGCAAAGATGTTTATCGGTATAACCAACATTCCTTGAAATCTCGAGTGCTGCACTCTTAACCTTTTCAACCAATGGAGGCAACAACTCCTTTTGGTAATTCACCTCAAGACCTGCAACACTAATGCCCGCTATGATATAACCTTTGTAATCAATAATAGGCGCCGCTACCGCAGATATATAATTTTCAAGTTCCGAGTGACTGACCGTAAATCCCGTTTTTTGAGACTCTTCTAAAAGAATACGAAGTCTCTCTTTATCTGTAATCGTTCCAGATGCGACTGACTTCAGTTCGGTTTGCTCTAAATATTGTTCCTGCTCATACTGTGGCTGAAAAGCGAGAATGACACGTGAACACGCTCCGGCATAAAGCGGCATTCTCCGGCCGATTGCCGTATAATGCCTTACATGCTGTTTTTTATCCAGCTTTTCGATGCAGATTGCCTCTTTGCCGTCTTGAACGATGAGATTAACAGCTTCCCCTACCTTATCATGAAGTTTTTGCATAGTCGGCAAAGCTACTTTTCGAATATCGAACCGTTCAGCTACTAAATTGCCAAACTGAAGAAATAAAAGGCCAAGTGAATACTTTCCATCTCTATCTTTATCGAGAAGACCCATCTCTTCAAGTGACATTACCATTCGAAAAACAGATGTTTTCGGTATCCCTGAAAAATGTACGATTTCATTCAGACTTAGCTTTGAATGAGTCAAGAAAAGAGTAAGGATATCCATTGATCTGACGACTGTCTTATTTTGCATGAGTTTCCCCTCCTTAACCACAACAAAAGCGCTTTTTAGAAAGCTCATACAACTTTAACCATCAAACTTAAATAATCATCCTGCCATAAGTTTAGCTGAGTATTTTGCCGTATTTCCCTTCATAGAAGGCTAGTGGTGCCCCTTCGTTAATGACGAGTTCAGTTACTTCTCCAATAAAGAGTATATGGTCCCCAGCTATTTGTTTACTATGGACCTTACATACGATGTTTGCTAAAGCATTTTTTATTACTGGCAGTTCATTTATCCAGCCAAATTCAATCTGACGGTCTTCTTTAATCTGTCCCGCAAAATGCATGGATAACTCTTTTTGATCATCAGACAATATATTTACAGCAAATTTTCCAGACTCATTAATTTTATCCAGCATTTTAGCTTTTTCGCCTATGGATATTAAGACCAATCT
This sequence comes from Peribacillus simplex, assembly GCF_900156045.1. Lineage (GTDB taxonomy): Bacteria > Bacillota > Bacilli > Bacillales > DSM-1321 > Peribacillus > Peribacillus simplex_D. The sequence continues at coordinate 738,155 of NZ_FTMX01000002.1, forward strand.
TGGATTAAGGGAAACTGACATAAATGCATTCGCCGTCATACCATGTGCTTCATCTTCTAAAAGTGTTGTGATCACTGTTACTCCTGTAGCAAATTTCCCCATTGCATTTCTAAAATTTCTATCATCCATCATTTTATAACCTCCTCAAAATTTGAACTCCACTGAGACTTTGACTCAAAAGGCATCTGTTTTAAAAATTTAACTGTCACTTCTTCCACTACACCTCCCTTCAGCATTTCTATAATTTGACCGCTTATTTCATCATTTTTCCTGCTGGACCCATATCTTTTAAATAACCCATGACAGGTTCTGTTCCAGGTTTTGATTTCTACACTATATACACCTGGTGCTGGCAGGATATACTTATTTTCGGTATGGAACTCCATATTTTTCTTTTTCTCGTGTTTATGTCTATTTGAACTATAAACGACCCCTTTAATTTCAAAATGATGTCCCATATAGTAAGGAACAAGGTGGACATCCCCATCCCTTACTATTTTTCTAATTAAAGTTGAACTTATTTTTTCGTCATTATGTACCTGTTTTGAAATGACGGTTACATCAAAGGGGTTATTTTTGCTCACTTTTTGCAAATAATCAGCAGTCCCCTGGGCTTTATTACCAAAGGTAAAATCAAATCCTACCACTAAGTGTTTAACTTGAAGACCTAAAACATATTGATCAATAAAATCAGATGGCAAAAGGGAAGCAAATGATAAATTAAACTTTATGACAAAGAGTTTATCCACTCCAATAGCAGCCATTCTTTCAATCTTTAAAGCTAGAGGAGTTAAATATCTCAAATCTTTCTCCAATTTGATTACTTCATTTGGATGTGGATCGAAGGTCATCGCCGTGAATTTAAGATTGTTCTTTTCGGCTATTTTCTTGGTTTGCATTAACAGTGATTGATGACCTAAATGAACACCGTCAAAAAAACCTAATGCCATTACATGAGGCTCCATTGGAAATATGGACCCCTTTAGTGGATGTGTTAAATGGAAAACTTCCAACTTGCTTCACCTTCTTCGTCATCAAGATAATAATTTTTGTCAAAGGGGGAAAAATTGTGTTGTCGATTTTATTTAATATAATAACGGAACTCAAAAGCCTTGCATCCGTTTGGTAACCAAGGACCAAGTTTCGTTTCTGGTGGACGGGTATCACCCATTCATGTGATTAATTTACCAAGTCAATAATTTAACTTTCCAATAATCCCGAATGTGCACTCATTGTTTAACGATTAAAGGTTTCTGTGTAATGAATGGTGTATACATAATTTGATACACAGAAAATTCAGACACTTACTCCCCGAGCTAATCCAATTATCAATTTGAGCAATCAGCACTTGGTTCCTAAGTAAGGATGTATCGGAGATAAAAGGCTCCTCGTTGTTTGATGTCACGAGAAGCCATTTGATAGATTACCATATTCGTATAGGAATGCAGGAGCTAATTCGTTTCAAAACATACCTGTTTATTGTTCCTTGGAGTAGTAACGGACCTCGAAAATCTTACAGCCATCTGGTGATTTCCATGGTCCATGCTCCATCCCAGGAGGTCGACAAGCAACCATTCCTGCCGTAAATTCCTCATTTAGACGTAAATCGATTAAAGATCCTTCAATAATATATAATTCTTCCCAAAAATCATGGACTTGCACTCCATTAGGAGAAGTATCTGTCCCTGGACCGTTCTGAAGAATTCTTGTAGCGACTCCTGTAGTAGGGTCAGAAGCAATGATTCTTTCAGAAAGGCTCTTAACCTTACTAAAAGGCTGCGCTTCAAAAGTGTTATGATCGACAAATTCATGTTCTTCTTTTTTCTGATCTGCATAATAGCGAACTTCGAAAATCCTGCAACCATTAGGTGATTTCCATGGTCCATGTTCCATCCCGGGAGGACGGCAAGCAACCATTCCTGCCGTAAATTCCTCATTTAGACGTAAATCAATTAAGGATCCTTCAATAATATATAATTCTTCCCAAAAATCATGAACTTGCACTCCATCTGGGGATGTATCAGTACCTGCCTCTAGTTCAAGAATGCGAGTTGCTACATTAGTATCTGGAATCTGCGCAATAATTCGTTGGGATGCACCTTCTACAGTTTTTGAAGGAACAGCCTCATAGGTTTTATACTCAACAAATTCAATTTCTGGTTTTCTATCAATCTCTATTTTTGATTTTTCCATGTCAAACTACCTCCGCATCCGTTAAAATATGAACCTGATAATTCAATTGAATTTTGTTACCTGTTAAACGATCATATAATTCTGCCGAAAATGCTTCCCCATAAATAAATTCACCATTTTTAATCGGTAATGTTCCGCAAAACACAATCATATCCTCACTATCATATCCACGTTCCTCGATAATTTCGAGCAATTCTTCAGGATGCAGGAATTCTCCTAGCTTGCCTGTCTGGTACTCTTTTTTCACTCCATCAACAATCATCCAGCTTCTCATTTCAATGTCATCCCATCGATCTTTTACGTCATCCAAGGACCAAAATTGTGTTGAAATGGGCTTGCTGCATACTTGTTTGGATTTCTGAATAGACACTTTTTCAAGCCCGCGGTCAGTGTGATCACTACCTAGCCCTAAATACCATTTCCCTCCAATTTTCATGATGACCACTTCCGCTTCTCCGCTGCTGCTTTCTTGAATAACTGAAATTGACTTATTTGTCGTAATAAGATTTGTTGAAAGATCGTAAATCATCGGAACTTGTGGAGGAGCTGGAACTCCGATCTCCTTCAATTCATCAATATGTTTTTTTACAGATTCCTGGTCTTTTCCCGTATAGCCGGCAATAAGTAATCGTTTAGGATCTGCGACAATATTTCTTCCACAAACATTAATATTTATCAACTGAATTCCTCCTGTCCATCTAAAACTCGGTGCTTCAAATTAGGGAATACATCACGAATTTTAGTAACCTGAGATGGATCAATCTCTGTTTTTACAATCGTTTCTTCATCTCCTCCAGCAGCCACAACAATCCCCCATGGATCAACCACTTGACTATGACCAGCTAAAAGGACGTCATTAGTATGACCAACACAATTACTCGAAATCAAGAAACACTGGTTTTCCAATGCTCGGACTGAATTGAATAACTTCCAATGCTCCAGCCTTCTATGTGGCCAAGCAGATGTAACAAGAAGTAATTCTGCTCCTAAATTCACTTCTGCACGATACAATTCAGGAAATCGCAAATCATAGCAAGTTGATAAGCCTACTTTCCCGAATTCCGTATCCACTACAGTTGTTTCATTTCCTCTCGTCAATATTTGACCTTCTTTTGAACCATAACGAAATAAATGCATTTTTCGATAGGTTCCTATAAGTGTCCCATCAGGAGAAAATAGCACACTAGTGTTGTAGTATTTTCCATTATTTTTTTCTATAAAACTGCCTGCAAATATATATGAATGAACTTCTTTTGCCTTTGAGGAGAAACGTTGTACAAAATTCCCATTCAATTCTTCCGATTCGTCCATATAACGATCAAAAGAAAAGTACCCCGTTGCCCACGTTTCTGGTAAAACTATTAAATCTTGTCCTTTTAATCCGTCAATCATGGACTCCACGCGATCTATGCGGGCACTTTTGGATTCACTATCTTTAATCTCCAATTGTATTGATGCAATTTTCATTTCTTCAACCATCCTTTTATTTATATTTCTTATATTAGTTCTTTCACCTGAGTGGGAAGAGAATAGCTTTCTAAAAATTTATCCACCATTTGAACCGGCTCATCATAGCCGTAATTCCTAAATGAAAAGCCTTTCGTGACGAAAGGTGCACCATTATAGAACAATTCATACTGTTGATGCCTGCCTCCGAATTCTGAACCAATAATATCCCACACTAACTTAAATAATTTAACTTTCTCCTCAGCCCCAACTCCCGTAGAACGTATATATTGATACATATCATCTTTCGTTTCAGGATTGATGAGTTCTTTATATGAAGATGGTAATTGTAAAACACCTCCACCGCATAACTCCCTTAAAATTTTAATGGTGGAAGCATAAATAGTTTCCTGTTGACCCACTACTCCATAAAGAAAACGTGGATTCGGTCGTGCCACACCATTTTTGTCAATCGTACAATTATATTCAGAAGCTAAAAGATTACCTTCCACAGAAGCCGCAATAGAAGCAAGTTCCCCTAACTTCTCTTGGACTGAAGGGATTTTATCAATTCCATTCATCGCAGAAACTTTTCGAGCGGCACCAATCAAAAATTTCAATTTATTGCTAAATCTTATTTGCGCTTGATTATTGCCTAATATATGAGCTGGTGTTTCATGGAACTGAGCTCTCACGATGTCAATATTTTTGTAAACAAAAATATCTTTCCAAGGAATAAATACATCGTCAAAAACAACTAATGAATCACTTTCATCAAAACGAGAAGATAATGGGTAATCAAATGTGCTTGGTGATTTTTCAGCATAACCAGGCCTTGCATAAAATTTTAATCCTTTTGCATGAATCGGCAGTACAAAAGACAGGGCATAATCTTCATCACCAGGTCTGAGCGGTGTAAGGCAGCTTACAAATAAGTAATCTGATACTGCTGATGCAGTACCGAGCATTTGAGAACCCCGAACAATAATTCCATCCTCTCTTTCTTCGTACACTCCAACTGGGAGAAATTTATCTTCCTGCTCATGAGCTGCTTTACTTCGATCAATTTGTGGCGGAATAATAACGTATGTTACATATAGATCCCCATCTCGAACATGTTTATAGAAATTCAAAACATTATTCCCATAACCTTCTCCACCACGATCAAACACTTCGGGTGAACTGGCAAAGGCAGCCAAAAAGCTGGCGACATGATCAGGGCTTCTTCCGACAAATCCACAAGTTGCTTCAGACCATTTAGAAATCGCCAATCTTCTCTCTTTAAGTTCTTCCCGACTCCTTGGAATCATATAAATTTTATTTGCCAGTGTACCGTCCTCAGTTTTGTATGTCATATTCTGAGATTCATCTGATGCTAAATCGTATAAGCCTGCAATGGTATCTATAATTCCTGTAAAAGCTGGATGGGTCGTCACATCCTGTACTCGTTCCCCATTTATGTAGATCGCTCTATCATCTTTCAATGTCTGTAAATATTCTTTACCTGTTCTAACCATACCTGATTCCTCCTATATGTTTGAATAAGTACATGTTTTAAAAACAAGAAACAATTTAACAGCGAACCTTAATTGTATTATGTGTTGTGTATTATGTATTGTGTATACATTAAAGGTTTGCATTTCCGATCATATAATTAAGGTAAACACATACTATTGAATTTCATGTTCATATCCTTTACTCTTCTACCTATGAACATTAACAGCTTGTTCTTTTACTTCTTGATGGGTGCTAACTTAAGCGTTTTAATGAATTGTGATTTGCGCACCATAAAACAAAATGTGACAGGTAAACGCTTTCAATTCCAATAAACTATAGACTTACCTCTGACTGATCTCTCATTGTTTCAACAATAAGACTATTTATAGCAAAACTCAGGAAAAGGCATTCGAAAGAATTTTCCCAAGGCTTTTGCTATAAACGTGACAAAAGACTTGGTTTGACCTTGCAGTATATCTTCTATTTCATAGGCTGAAGTTGATTCTAAACCCTTATTTTTTGTCCCTAGAGATGTAGTAACCTACCTTTTACCAGGAGCAATCCCCCCTTCAAGCATTTGATGGAAAATCAGGAATTATCAACAATAATTAATGTTTCTTTTGTTTTTTCTAAATGATTTAAAATCGCCTGTGAAGCTAGTTCGGGATTTTTTTCTTCTAAAGCCTGGATAATCTGATTATGTTCCATCAAAACTTTCTTCATTCTCCCATGTTTACTGACTGCTTTTAAACCCATAAGCTGAGTAAGGTTATGCAGATTGTTCAAGACTTGCTCTATTATGGTGAAATTTGCTAGTCTTGTCAGCGAGAGATGAAACTCATGGTCTAGCCTTATGAAACTAATGGCATCATCATTTTGCAATGCCTCTTCTTGTTGCTTCAGAATTAATTTAAGTAACCTCAGTTGTTCAGGTGATGTAATTTCTTTTGTTAGTTTTTTCACCGATTCAACTTCAATAGCACTTCTTAGTAAAAAGATTTCATCCTGTTCCTCTGGTGTAATCTTTCTTACCGTTAATCCCTTCCTCGGAATAGAGACTAGTAATCCTTCCTTCACCAAATCTTGAATAGCTGCCCTTACCGGCGTTCTTGAAGTATTTAACCTTTCCGCTAATTGAACTTCTGTAAATATTTCATCACCGGTAATACCACCAAATAAAATCGCTTGTTTAATTTGCTTATATACTTTATCTTGCGTTGTTTTTTCCTTTTCGATTGGTTTTAAATGGATTCCTGCCATGTTAATCCGTCCTTTTTGATGAGTCTTTTCAATATGAATAATGGGAATCTATATGATTGGTAAAACTTAATATGTGTTATGTATACATAATACATAAAACTCAAAACATAAGTCAATCATATTTTTTATATTTTTCTGAATTTTTAAATCCAACCTATATCAAGAATCATACTTTAAAAAGCCGCCAATTGACGGCCATCAATGGCACTAACTCACGGTTCTAAAGTTTGATTAATTAATACAAATAACCTTGATAAATAAATAGAAAGAGCATGCTTTGAAAAAGATTGATCAAAACATGCTCTTAACATATTCAATTGAATGATACTTTTATATAAAAGAAGTTTGATCATTTTCCATACTTCTTATAAACTTACGCATCCGTTACTTTAATTAGAAATTTAATTAGCTTTTCTTGGTCTCCTTAAAAAATAAAAAACCTACAACACCTAAAATACATCTATACCTCCGGAAACAAAACTGATATTTCTATCCCCTAACATGACCTGTATCCCCTATTCAAAAATACATTTCCCTATCTATATACAAGATAAAGGTCTCAACCGATAGTTTGATTCTAAAAGTCTTAATGAACTACTCTGCCCCGATAGTACAATAAGAAAAGAGCTGCCAATTTCAATAATATGAGATTTATTAGGAAAACTTGGAATTTAAGTTGTTGTATATTAAGATAGTATATGATGAATATTTTCCATATATAGGAGGAGACTTATGAAAAAGAAAATTCTAAATACGGTACTTTCGATTGCAGTAGGAGCAGGGATATTGTCCGTTGGTGGTGTTCCTACCCAAGCTAAGAGTCAAAATCAGGAGATGAACAATACATACGCAATAGCATTTAAAAGTGGATTACCAGAGAATTATCAAGAGGTAATACGGAAGGCTGGTGGTAAAGTAACCAAAGTTCTTCCTGAAGTTGGTGGAATAGAAGCACAATCTGACGAGCCTGCTTTTCTTAAAAACCTAAAAGGTAATTCTTCAATAGAAGCTGCTAACAGAGAAATCCCCCTAACCATAGACAAAACAGCAGTCAGCCCTTACAACTATGAGTCTAGTATCATCAGCCAGCAAAATTCAGAGAGTTATTGGGACTCCCAATGGGATATTCAAAGGGTGACCAACGGCGGGAAATCATATGATTTAGAAACAGGCGGATATAAAAATAAAGATGGTAGTATTACTCATAAAGCAGTGGTGGGAGTTATTGATACTGGAATTGATGAGTCTCATCCTGACTTAAAAAATAATATAATAGGTGGACGTAATCTTGTTCCTGCTGGAATGGATGAATCTGAAACAGGTGATCCTACTGATATAAAAGATCGCAATGGGCACGGTACTCACGTTGCTGGGATCATTGGTGCAAATGGTAAAGTAAACGGTGTAGGACCAGATCTAGGAATCCGATCCTATCGAGTATTATACTCAGAGCAAGCCCTTGGATTACCAGCTTGGATTATAGATGGAATTATTGCAGCAACAAATGACAAGGTAGATGTTATTAATATGTCTCTTCGTTTCTATAATAATACCAAAATGACAATTGAGGGAGAAAGTTATAAATCAGTCGCTGAAACGTTACTTTGGAAGAGAGCTATTCAATATGCAGTAAAGAATGGAGTAACTGTAGTAGCCGGTAGTGGTAATGAAAGTTTAAATTTAGATGACAAGAAGGAAGTAAACGAATTTTTAAATAAACTGTACGAACCATATGGAATGAGCGTGAAAGGGCCTGCAACTGTAGTACCAGCACAAATGCCAGGAGTCATTAATGTGTCTGCCTCCACAAAATGGTCAACTCAACAGCTTGCTTTCTACTCCAATTATGGAAACAGTGCCATTGACGTGGCAGCTCCTGGAGGGGATTATGGGCCTAAATATGCAGAAACCAATGACCCTGCGGCGGCTGATCCAAGTAACTTAATCCTAAGTACTTGGCCTACCTATTTAGGTACTTCATATGAGTTTAATGCTGGTACTTCCATGGCCGCTCCTCAAGTAGCTGGAATTGCAGGAGTTATTAAGGCAGCTAATCCGGAGTATAATCCTGCCCAGGTAACAGCACGTATTAAGCAAACAGCTCTTGACCATGGAAAGAAAGGACAAGATGCTTTGTTTGGTTCAGGAGAAGCAAATGCTTATAGAGCATTAGAAAATATAAAGAAGTAGCTTATGCTTCTATATAAGATGAAATATTAAAAGTACATGAAAAGGAAATCATCTTATCAAAATAAATATGGAGACTGCTGATTCGGTGAGTGGCCTCCATATTTAACTCTTGCACCCGTTAGTTCCATAAATTTAACAGACAATTGCTCTGCCGATACGCTTCCCTCACCCTCTCAATCTGGGCAAGGTTTCCTCGAACATGCTCAACACGAAATTCCAGCAATTGCTTAAATGTGCACCGCTTTGCATCGTCATATACTCCCACCCGCCCGCTTTGTTCATTTGTCAGATGGTCCAGAATAGGCTGCATACTGGAACGCAGCAATTGGAACAAGAGCAAATACTGTTCACGGTCCAACAGATCATACCCCAAGCCATTCGCCCATCCGTCTTGGTTAAGCGAAAGCAGAAGTGGCTCCTGCTCTGCCAAGACTTTTTTTCAGTCGATGTAGAGACAAGACCTCAGCATCCGTCACATGGATGAGAATGTGATGGATGCTCCACTTGTCCGGTGCGTGCTTGAAACGAAGCTCCTCCTCCGCTAATCCTTCGATTGCTTTCCGAATCATTGCGTATCCACGACCATACTCTTCAATCAACGCTTCCATTTTTGTCCCACCTTTTTTTATTCAACTAATCTGCCCCAAAAGTTCTATAAGAAAAAAATTCTAGTATTTATTTCGGTTTATCATGTTTATAACCGGTTAAACTTTTCTGATTGGATGTTGTCAGGCGATGATTCCTACTATTGCTGTACTATTTCTAAAATGTTTTCTATATTTTTAGCTGTAGTAACAAAGGAATAATTTTATAAAACAAAAAACCTTCTTATAAGTACTATCGTCTATATATCTAGGGAAGGTAGTGTGAACTGTTTTGGAGGAGTTTGTATTGAAATGGTCTATGAAAGGTGACATCCTTACTGGATGAAATTATGTCCCTTTATGGCCAGGATATTCTTTACCATAAAAAACCATATTCATTCTTCAACTACCCTGCCCTTCTAGCTCCATAAGAAAAGAGCTGTTTTAAAGACAGCTCTGATCTTCTTTGTAATCTATAGTGTGATCTATATTAATCAAATTGTATTAAAAGAAGATTATTTATATAACATTTACATAATTGATAATGAAAATCGTTTTCAATTGTGTTATTATATCTCCTAGTCATTATTTTTTAATTATAGGGAGGAAAAGTATGTTTATTGATCTTTTAAGGCTTAACAAAAATGTCTCCATTCTTTTGGCTGTGTTACGTGTGTATCTCGGATATACGTGGGTTATGGCTGGCTGGGGGAAGTTAACTGGCGGACAATTTGATGCTTCTGGTTTCTTACAGGGTGCGTTGGCAAATTCGACTGGAGAGCATCCGGCTGTTCAGGGATGGTGGGTTGTATTTCTTGAAAATGTAGCCATTCCTAATGTCGAGATATTCAATGCGTTAGTACCTTGGGGAGAATTCCTCGTCGGGATAGGTTTATTGGTGGGTTGTTTCACTAAAACAGCTGTCTTTTTTGGTCTGGTTATGAACTTCTCTTATTTGTTTAGTGGCACGACAAGTACCAATCCACAACTTGTTCTATTATCCATGTTTATCCTTGTTTCTGCTATGAATGCAGGAAGGTATGGGGTAGATGGTATAATTATACCTACTCTTAAAGAAAAACTATTTGCTAACAGAACAAGAGAGGTAAAAAATGCAGCTTAACAAAGAGTAGAGTATTAAAAAAAGAGGTCGGGATCAGTATCCCGACCTCTTTTTTGCCGATAATGGTGATTATGTTTTTCACTTTTAACTTGCATTAGAAAACCAAGCTTTTTGGAGTAACAGGATCCCCTTATCTATTTTTTCTTCTAAAATACCTACAATAAACCTATCATAACTAAATACGAACGCACCCGTTAGTTGAAGATTGGAGTTTTAATCCTCTGATTCACTTTCTTCGAAATCCTCAAAGTCTTCATCATCCAACACATAAGGATGTGGATTGGTTTGAATAAGTCGTACGGCATTTAAACCGATCATCTGAGCAGGGATGGATGTATTGCCGTCTGGCAAAATAGGCGAAATGGATAGATCGGCCACCTTAAGATTAGTTGTACCAAATACATCCAGTTGTCCATTGACAACTCCATCTTGAATGCTCTTCGCCATTTTGCATTGTCCTCCGAAGTGAGTAAAAAGGGAATACGAAGATCTGACAAAACCAGCCAATTTAGCCCGCTTTTCATTCTCATCCGGAATTTGGAATACGCTTTCATCAGGAAAGACTGCCTGATATATGCCTCCCGGATCGAGTTGGCGTGCTCTAACGATCATGTTATAAGTCTCAATATATTGATCGACCATGAAATTTAGGTCATCTGGATTTGCCAACGGGTTTAAATCAATGGTTGGATATGCCTCTGGGTCGCTGTGGGAAACCATGACAGTGCCTCGGCTTCTTGGATTTACATCTACAATTCCGATACTCATAATATTACTAGGATTTTCCGGGTTAAAATCCCAACCATTTATCGCAACTTCCTGACCAGGTACAAAGACCGGCAGTGGAAGGCCTAATAATTGAATGCGCCGGCCGCCTATAGGGTTATTAACTTTTTTAAACGCTCCAAATGCTCCTGGCTGATTAGGATCAGTTGCCAATACCTGAAGAAGTCTTCCTGTTTCCACTCTAATCCCCATACCGACAGAATAGTGAGTTTGGAAGTTGTATCCGACATGAGGGCTTTCTATTAGGGTCGATATGCCGGCTTTAGCTAAATCTTCAGACTTGCCAATACCTGAGCGTTGAAGTATGACGGAGGAAAATTGGCCTGAAGAGACAATGATACCTTTCCGTGCGTACATTACGCGTGAAACACCGTCCTTAACATATTCAACCCCGATGGCAACCATTTGCCCTTTCTTTTTCTTAAATAAGATTTTGTTCACCGTTGTTTTGGCAAAAATGGTCAACTTTCTCTTGCCAACCCCAAATTCATCAGGTTGGAATTCATTTCCTTGAGTGACAATTTGGTCGTTTAAATACCCGGTTGCTGTCGAGGAGCGAACCAATTTTCCATTTTCCAACTTTTGAGTAAATTGGCCTTTAAGGGTTATGACATCTCTTATCCCTGTATTGTAATCCTCCTCAATTGGGATATTAAAGACTTCTGAAGTGGCTTGTGCTAAAGTTTGGATTAATCCTTGATCAGGAATGTTTTGTTGTCTAATAAAAATAGGGCCGTTACGCCCGCGTTCTTGAGGGCTTTGTGTCAATCCTGTATAGGTTTCATTTTCAATAAATAAGGAGCGAATACTATCGTAATTCCATACATTATTGTCAACTAATTTTGCCCATGCATCATAAAGATCACGACTGCCACGTACGGCCAACATTTGATTATGTTCAGAACTTCCACCAATGGCACGACCACTTGCTGTTATCAACTGACGACCAATCGTTTGCTCAATTATAGTAGCGACATTAAATGAATGTCTATTATCACTAGCATTTAAAATGGAAATTAAAAGATTAGGACTGCTTAATTCCTCCGTCATGTTTGTTCCTGCTTCAAGCACTAGTACACTAGTGTGACGATTGTCTGTTAGTTTTTTTGCTATAATTCCTCCTGCTGTTCCGGCACCAATCACGATATAGTCAAAAATGTTTTTTTTGTGCTCTTTCTTTTTATGTCCCATTAATTTTCTACCTACTTTCTTTTTAAATATTGACCTCCTTAATATATCAAGATATGTAGACAGACTCTTTTTTGTATAGGTAGCTTTTCCGGATTACTAAAAAAATAGAAGATATACAATTTTAATACGATTTTCCTATAAAGTTCTATGCCACAATCTGGCCAATTGTTGAATAAAGGTCAAAGAGCACTCTTCAACTATCCTGCGCCGTCTGTTTAAGTAGAAACCTTCACAATCTCAATAGAGTAGGACCTTTTGAGAAGCATTCAAAGTACCTCTAATTTTAGGCTTTTTAATGTCTCTTAAGTCTTGTTTCAAAAATGCTTATCGTTGTAAATGCGCATTTTCCTGACTCTCCCCTTATAAGCACTATTTAGCACTTTTCCCTTGGTTCTAAAAAGAAAAAGCGATTACCTGATATAGGCACCGCCTTCATTCTTTGTCAACTATCTTTGCAAAGTCATCAAGAGTAGTTGAATACTTGATATAAATTCGTGGTAAAAGATAAAGTTCGTCTTTAATGCCCTTCTCAGAAAATAGTTCAGGAGTTGTCGTAAGTCCAAACAAATAATATTTCTTCGTTTCTGTTACGACTTTGTCATTGAAATTTCCGTATGGATACGCAAGAGCATTAACTGGTTTGCCTGTTATTTTTTGAATGTTATCTTTTGACCCTTTCAGTTCATATTCATAATTTTCTATTTTCGTCAAATCAGGATGTGTAGCAGTATGGGACTGGATTGAGATCATACCCGAATCAGCCATCATTTTTATATCCGATTTCGATAATCGGTTTGAGCGGCCGATAAAGTCAGAAATAACAAAAATGGTGCCACTTGGTTTAAAATGTTCGTTTTTAAGTCTTTGAAAGATAGCAAATGCATTCAGATTGTTTTTGTATCCGTCATCAAAGGTAATGAAAATGGGTTTGTTTACTTTATTAATGTCATGCCACCGATCAAAAGTTAATAATGTGTAGCCATGGTCTCTTAAATAAATCATTTGTTCCTCGAAATTCTTGGGGGTTACATATAGCTCCTTAGAACCCTGCCCAGTAAACTCGTCAATCGAATGGTAAATTAAAATAGGCACTTTTCGTTGAGCAAAAACTTGTGATGAAAGATTTAAGATAAGAAGACATAGGAAAAACATTGCAACCTTTTTCATAAAACTCCTCGCTTTTTATTCTTTTCAATTTATTGTGCCTCAAAAGCATAGTTCTATTATGATTTTTCCCATACGGTTCATTTTCTGAATAACCTATACTTTTTTTAAATAATGCACCATTGTTTAATGTTGCCTTGAAGACAGCTCCGATCTTAAGCGAACGCATCCGTTATTTTAACAAATACCACATATTTTACAGCTTAATTTGTTTAGTTTTTTATATTATTCAAACTTCTAATCAACAGTTTTTCGTTAATGCTTTTCATTAATTATTTTTTTGTTGAGTATCCTAACTTCCCCAACCATTAGCAACCTCATATCCTCTACGATATACTTCGCTAACTCTTCATCAGTAATGTCATCTCCATCAATATCAAGACGAAAATCCTGTCCCTGTAATCCACCGCCATTAGTAAACTCGATTTCATAGTCGAATTGAACTCTTTTGTCCATTTTAAATACACCTTATAGTTGTTTTGAGTTATATATATTCCAGTTGAATGAAACAATAACCTTCTTGAGCATCCTGCCCCGATAGTGGCATAAAGATCAATCTCAAAGCCATTGATTCTAAGCGTTAGCTCACCTTCTCTCTTCTCAGTTTCTTCACCCACCAATAACTAGACAATTAACAAAATCTTCTTAATCAAGATAACAAACTGTTCATTATTTTAAAAAAAGCCGCCCATCATTTGAGCAGCTCATAAACAGTATTTTAGTTTGGGTGTTCAGTGAACATATGAAAGGTTGGCTTCTGGACTTCCCCCGTCAAGTAGGGAGTTCTTTCTCTCAACTAAAAAACGACGGGCAGGGATGTTAACCCCTGTGAACTCAGCATGAAGTGCCATTTGACGTTCTCCCGAGGGACGCTGAGCTGCAGGTTGGGCATGCGTCTCAACAGGGTGGAAAACGCAACGTCTCCTTCGACACGGGCTAATGGCGCTCCCAAACACATATGGATGCCATGTCCAAAGGCGAGATGACGTTTGATTGTGCGCGTAATATCTAGCCCCTCTGGGTCCGTAAACTGGAGCTCATCCCGATTCGTTGATTTCAATACGGGAATAACCATTTCGCCCTTTTTGATTTGCTGCCCAGCTAGCTCGATATCTTCTGTGGCAAAACGCGGTCCCGCGATTGTGGAAGGCCCATTGAAGCGCAGCAGTTCTTCCACAGCTGCAGGAACGAGACTGAGGTCGGCTTTTGCCATATCCAGTTGCTCTGGATGATCCAGCAACATCAAAGTGCCGGTGGCAATGAGATTCGAAGTTGTCTCATGGCCGGCAAAGATCAATAGCGAGATCATCGAGATCAGTTCTGCTTCGTCGAGTCGATCTCCCTCCTCTTCGATGGCAACCAACTGACTAATCAAGTCATCAGCAGGATGCTGGCGTTTGTGGGCAACAAGCTGCACGATGTATTCCCCGAAAGCTCGTATCTGCTCTGCGACCCCTGGATCTTGCCTTCCTAGGCCCAGACCGTGCGCGATGACCTCAGACCAGCCCCTAATCCGTTCCTTGTCTTCTTGAGGCACCCCAAGCATGTGAGAAATGACGTTGATTGGCAAGGGATAGGCATAGTCCTTGACTAGGTCCATCTCGCCTTTATCTTGTACCTGGTCAAGTAATTCGTCAGCAATTTCCTGGACGCGAGGGCGTAAGCTTTCCATATATTTGGGCGTAAAGGCTTTTGACACCAACCTGCGCAACCGTTTATGATCGGGTTCGTCGACAGAAAGCATGGATTTTGCGTTAAGGAAGGTAGGGGGAGCAGTTGGATCAGCATTTTTTTGCCTGATATCACTATTACTATTGATCGAGCCCCCGTCTACAGTGAAGCGGGCATGATCTTTTAACACCTGCATTGCTTCTTCCATACGAGTAACCATCCATGCTTGGCCATCCATCCCACTAATCGGAGACGGGATAGGAATAACGGCACCCATTGTCCGCATCTGTGCGAATATCGGAAATGGGCTTTCACCACTTTCACCACTAAACACGTCCAATAGGGATTTCTCAGGTAAGTTTTGATCTGAATTATTCATGACAACCTTCCTTTCTCATTGTGCCCTTTACGGGAGTCATCTGTTTTTTTATATATTGTCCAAGGAATTATCTATTGACCTAAAATACCTTTCAAAAAACCACCAGAATGATAATCTTTAAGTTTTAAATAACATCTAATTTCCTCCTTAGTTTACAACTAGGATAATTTTATACATATTTTAGATTGTTGATTTGCCTCTTAAATTCTTACTGGCTTCTTTAAAAATACAGAATTAACTGTAAACAGGGGCTTGTCGGTACTGATCCGTTCGGAATATGAAATTGCATCTATATAAACCGCATCTGACCTACCAGGGCAGACTTATGTTTATTTAACTAGGTATTACATTACCTATGGCTTCGCCATTGTCTTCACTACGTTCGACAACAATCTTTAAAACATGTCATATGTTATATGCAATAAACTGATGCGAAAAATTTTTAGTCCTTCCAGAACCATTTACGAATCCATTTGGAAGGAATGGCAACCAATACAGCAATTACAATAAGAACTACTTTAAGTATAAAGAATCGTTCATCTAAAGGTATCAAAATATTTCTTCCACATGTATGACGTATTTTTTATTTTGTGCAGAATGTAATTCGGTTTGCATTTCGTATATTTCCAACCCTTCCATAGTCATCCCCCTCATTATCCTTTTCCTATTAATTTTACCACAAAAAACCATTGTCTTTATTCAACTAACCTGCCCCTTTAGTTCTATAAAGAAGGTTCCATAAACGCTATTTTTGTTCCAAAACTCGTCATTCTTGTTACACCTGTTTTTTCACTTATGTTTTTCATTGATTCTTTTTTCATTGAGCAAATTTTATTGGAACTACTTAGAAAAATATTTGAATAGTCTGAAAACTATTGTTATAATAGAAAAAAGGTCAAGGAGTTGGTTTCCTATGGAAAAGAATTTGGCTAATACACCACCACAACCTGAAATAAATGTTATGGATTCTGAATTTGCTGAAATGGTGTTAAACAAAGCCCTTCTTAATTTCCGAAAAGAGCAAATCCGAAAAGAGATTGACCAGTCATTAGAGGATCAAAACAAAGAAGAATTCCTACGATTAACAGAGGAATTGAAAAACATTTCTTAAAATGTTGTTTATAAAATGAACTTAACATATTTGTAACTTAAGAAGTACGCCAAAACGCCAATCCTATATCTATAAGGGATTGGCGTTTATTTGATTTTTATCGATTAAGCACGATATTATAAATAAGTTATTATTTGTTCCAAAACTCGTGGTATTTTGCACATCCAACTCCTTCCATTTATATGACTAAAATATATCAATCCCTTTAGGTAGAAGGATAGAGAAGTTATATAATAAAGTTATCGGAATTTTCATTGATCAAAAACATAACTCTTCAACTAACCTGCCCCTTTAGTTGCATAAGGAAAAAGCTGCCTTAAAGACAGCTCCGATCTTCAGCTAACGCTCCCGTTAGCTCAATAGCAATTGAATTACAACTCGTTATTTCTCCCAAAGCTCGATCAGTCGACCTTCAGGATCTTCAATCCAAATAAACTTTCCAAATTCACTAATCTCTTTTTTCTTTGCAAGAGGTACACCAATATGTTCAAGATGTTTAATAGTCTCGTTCAGATTATGTACTTGGAAATTTAACATCACTTGTTGTTCTGTTGGAAAATAACTGTCATTCTCGGTAAAGAAAGAAAAGATAGTCTCACTTCCTAATTGGGGTTTTATCACAGCCCCATTCCAATTTTCTATTTCAATCTGCAACACTTCACTGTACCATTTTTTTACAACTTCAAGATTCTTAGTTCTCCAAAATATTCCTCCAAAACCTTTTATCATCGTATGCAACTCCTGTCTGTGATCAAATTTTTAGCTATCCGATTACATTGCCCCGTCACTTCAATAAGAAAAGAGCCAGTAAAGGAAGCCCTTATCTTTGCTACTTATAGATTTTGTTGATTAACATTTAGTTCAATCAAATTACCATCAGGGTCGGCACAGAAAATTTGTGCGAATCCACTTTTCCCGTATGGTTTTTCAAGGATTTCAACTGCCTTCTGTTTTAACCATTTAAGAGTGTCATGGTAGTTCTCGACTCTAAGGGCAAAGTGACCTTCTCTGCTGGATAATCTTTTATCCTTACGAATCGTCTGTGAAGTGGGATCGACTATCAAGTGAAGTTGATGTCCCTCTATTTCATACCAGGCGCCTGGAAAATCAAAATTAGGACGCTCTATTTCTTTTAAACATAAAGTTTTACCATAGAATTCTTTTGCTCTTTCCAAATCTGTAACGGTAAGACTTACATGATGGAGGCATTTATATTTAATCAAAACCTTCACTTCTTTCTTTTTAACTAATTTATTTTTTACCTTAGTCGTTTTGTGGCTAAGATGCCCCCCTCGCACCGCATCTGAATCTTGATCGGTTAATTTAAACAATTCGGCAACTAGAATCAATAATCCTTCTTCAACTAAACTGCGCTCGATAGATGTTATAAAGAAAAGGCTAACTTAAAGTCAGCTTAGATCTTCGCACCCGGTTAGTTAAATAGACTATATAACAATCCTATTTGTGGTGATATTATTCTTGAATCTCTTTAATGCTTCTTCTTCCACCGAATAGGCGTTTCCTATTTTTTAGTTTTTCTACTGTTGTAAATAAGTATTTTTGATGCATTTTATCTATTCTTTCATTAAAAAAACTTCGATTTCCACATAATAAATTCAATTGATTAATAAATAATCTATTTCAAAAATTCTCACTTTACTATACAATAACACTTAGTTTATATTTTTTCAGAATAGTTTTAATAATAAGAGAGGGGATATATATGGTTCTAATTGGTGTTCTTTTAATCATGATTGGATTCTTACTTAGATTCAATTCAGCAGTTGTGGTAACGGTTTCAGCAATCGTAACGGGGATGATTGCCGGTATTCCCATCACCAGTATTATTACCCAATTTGGCGAAGCATTTACAACTAACAGGTACATGTCTATTCTAATAGTCACGCTTCCCGTTATTGGGCTGCTTGAAAAAAATGGTCTCCAGCAACAAGCTTCAAAGGTGGTATCAAAAATTAAAGCCATCACTGTTGGCCGGGTATTGACTATGTATTTATTAATTAGGGAAATCGGAGCTGCTCTTGGTTTAAACAGCCTTGGTGGTCATCCGCAGACTGTACGCCCGCTGATTGCCCCAATGGCAGAAGGAGCTGCTCTATCAAAATATGGTAAGCTGCCTGAGAAAGAGCAGCAGGAAATCCGTGCACATGCTGCCGCTAC
Source organism: Peribacillus simplex (assembly GCF_900156045.1). Lineage (GTDB taxonomy): Bacteria > Bacillota > Bacilli > Bacillales > DSM-1321 > Peribacillus > Peribacillus simplex_D. The sequence continues at coordinate 756,928 of NZ_FTMX01000002.1, forward strand.
CGATAATATCGGCTTGTTCTTCGGCGAAGATATTTTCGTGGCGGTTGGTGCAATTCTATTGATGAACGGATTTTTTGAACAAAACAATATCCCTGCTGACCCAATATCAATGGCGTTATGGGGAATTCCTACTGCCATCTTTGCTTTTATCGTACACGCCATTCGCCTCCGTATGTTTGATAAAAAGCTGGATAAACGTTTAGGTAATCGTGGCAAGAAATGATAAACACTCCAAAGAGAAAGTGAGCATCTATTATGATATTCTCAGTTGAAATGATTTACGTATTGATGGGCATCATTGTTCTAGGCTGCTCCCTATATATTTTCACCGATCGGACGAACAGCCGCCGATTGACTACGGGAAGCTTTTACTTGATTTATTCAATTACATTATTGTTCGGCCAAATTATTCCGCCATTTTACATTGGGCTTATGGTTATTATTATGGTTTTAATCATTGCAAGTGGCGGGTTAAAGAAAAGCGAACATGTTGAAGAAAGCATTACTGTAAAAGAAGAGAGAAGGAAACGGCTTGGCGGTCGGCTTTTCCTACCCGCCATCTTGATTCCTATTCTAACCTTAGCTGGTTCTAAGCTGCTAGACGGTGTTAAAATTGGCGGAAAGGCTTTGCTGGATCCATCTAATGTAACGATGGTTGCTTTAGGTCTGGCGTGTTTGACTGCCATTATTTTTGCGATGGTGATGACACGCGGAACACCTACAGGAGCTGTGAAAGAATCACGTCGCCTGCTAGAATCTATTGGGTGGGCTGTATTGCTGCCACAGCTACTTGCAACATTTGGAACCATTTACACAAATGCAGGGGTTGGTACAGTCGTTTCCAAAGCTGTGACAGCAATCATTCCCGAAGGTTCGCTATTTTGGATTGTGGTCATTTTCTGTCTCGGCATGGCTATATTCACTATGATCATGGGGAACGCCTTTGCTGCCTTCCCAGTTATGGCTGCAGGTATCGCCATTCCTTTTCTGATTAACCAATTTGACGCTAATCCAAATCATATAGCTGCCATATCTATGTTTGCGGGTTATTGTGGAACACTAATGACGCCAATGGCTGCCAACTTTAATATTGTGCCGGCAGCATTGCTGGACTTGAAAGATAAAAATCATGTCATAAAAGTTCAAGTTCCAACAGCTTTGGCAGTATTAGCTTTCAATATCGTACTTATGTACTTACTTGTTTCAATAGGAGTATAGGAGGGATCTTCATGATGCAAAAAGTGTTATTAACCGGGTTTGAGCCCTTTGGCGGAGAAAGAGTAAACCCTTCCTGGGAAGCCGTAAAACAGTTACATGGAGAAGTTATAGATGATGTGACTCTAGTTGCTGAACAAATCCCAACGGTATTCGGGAAATCAATTGCAGTAATGGAGCACCATATCCAGCAGCATAATCCTGACATCGTTATCTGTGTAGGACAAGCCGGGGGACGACTTCACATCACACCTGAACGGGTGGCAATCAATATAGATGATGCTAGAATCCCAGACAATCAAGGAAACCAGCCTATTGATAAGCCGATTGCAGACAAAGGACCAGTAGCCTATTGGTCTACGATCCCCATCAAAAGAATTGTCGAAAACATGAAGGAAAGCAACATTCCTGCATCGGTATCCCATACCGCCGGAACATTTGTATGCAACCATATCTTCTATGGATTAATGGACTATATCAACCTAAACTCATCAAGCATCCGGGGTGGATTTATCCATATTCCTTTCATTCCGGAGCAAACCATTAATAAAGAAGCGCCTAGCTTAAGCCTTGAGACAATTGTTAAGGGCATAAAAATAGCTGCTGTCACAGCTGCTAAATATGAATCGGATATTCATACAGTCGGCGGGACGACCCATTAATTGTACGGTTTTTTTAAAATTTGACCGATTTACTGTTTTGGTTATAATTCATGATTGGCCTCATGTTTATGATGAAAGTGTCCTTTTCGCTTGCGAGCTTGGGACACTTTCATCATATCAAGAGTCTTTTTGTGCTCAAATCCCATTTTCGTTCATTACAATAATCCCCATAATAAAGGAGCTGCTGATAATGAGGTAAAGCACCAAGTTCATTTCTGTTTTTTCCATAACCCACCTGAACAGGGGGTAAAGCCACAAGTTTCATAAAAGTTTTTATGTTGCGGATCAAACGTTAAGATAACAATTTCTAAACCATACCGTTCAGATTTGCTTAATAATTCTCTTACTAACTCCACACCAATTCCCATTTTTTAATAATCAGATGAACAATTATGTCTTCTATATAACCATGTTCTAATCCCATGCCAGCAACATAACGCATCCATGAAATTTAAATTTCAGACAGCCTTGAGATATGCAAATAAGACTTTCAAATAAAACCTGTATATTTATGTTGATGCTGGTTTAACATGATGTGATTTTAACCGTTGCTTTGCTTGCCGCATTCAATGAGTTGTGTTGCTGTATCAAGAAATTGTTTAACCAAAATTGAATCTTCATCCGTCCGCCAAGCAAGACTCATTTCTACACGTGGGGCTTCTTGCTCTATGTTTACATACCTGACATCCCGCATATGAAAATTCGATGTTGATCTTGGTACGATACTAATACCCAGACCTGATGCAACCAACCCTATAACTGTCTGTATTTCTTTCACACCTTGACGTATGACTGGGCTGAAGCCAGCATCATGACATTTAGAGATGATATCGTCGTACCAACTCGGCCAAATTTCCCTCTCCACCAAAATAAATTGTTCGGTGCTCAGATCACCCAACGATATTGAAGCTCGTTGCGCAAATGGATGCAACTTCGGTACAACAGCGATACATGTCTCTTGATAAACTGACAAGAGTGATAAAAGCGGATCAAAAATAGGAGGTCTTACAAAACCAATGTCAATTTCCTTATTATGAAATGCCTCAATTTGCATTGGTGTAGGCATCTCGTGAAGAATCAAATCTACGTATGGAAACTGTTCCTGAAACCCCCGAACAATGATAGGAAGAATATCAAATGTTGCAGAACCTACAAACCCCACCACTAATTGTCCAACCAATCCATTTTGTGCCCTAAGAGCTGAAGCCTTAGCCCCCTCTAATTTGGTAAGGACCTGGCGAACTTCTTGCAAGAAAATCTTTCCCGCATTTGTCAGCTCTACATGTCTTTTTGTTCTCTCAAACAGCTTTACGCCAAGTTCACTTTCAAGTTGTAAAATCTGTTGACTTAAAGGTGGTTGTGTCATCTGTAAACGCATTGCAGCACGACCAAAATGCAACTCTTCTGCCACAACAGTAAAATATTTAAGCTGACGCAGCTCCACGGTATTACTCCTTCCGATTAAGTCGTTTTACGACTTAAAAATATGATTTTTATATATTAGACACTAGTTAATTCTCGTTGTAAAGTTTTTTATAAAGGAATGAAGATGTAATGATGAAAACAAATGGACTATGTTTAGTCAAAATCTATATGCTGATCTTCAATTGTTAGCTATCAATGAAACTTGCTAACAGGTGGAGAACCGACACACCTAAAGTCCGAGAAATTTAATTGGACTGGACCATATGTTTCTAGCACACTCTAAATGAGATTGTGAACTCAATCGTTTGTTAAATGTTCTTCATAATTCTAAAAATGTTTATTTAAGGGAGAGGATTATTCGTATGAATGCTTCGATGGCCATTTTATGTCTGATATGGGGATTTAATTTTGTTATCATGAAATTAGGAAATGGTGTTTTTCCTCCTGGGGAGTTTGCTGCATTGCGATTTTTAACCGGTTCCTTCGTACTCCTAGGTGTGTGTTTGATGAAAAAAATACCACTACCAAATAAATCGGATTTCAAGTGGCTGGTTCTAAGCGGGCTGCTCCAAACAACTTATTTTAATGTCGCTATTCAAATATCGCTTAACTACATTAGTGCAGGACTTACATCTGTTTTGACCTACAGTATGCCGCTTTTTCTATCAATAATGGCACATAGATGGATTCCTGGTGAACGGTTGACAGCAAGGAAGACGTTTGGAATCATAATAGGAATAGTGGGTTTATTTCTTGCTATGAATATCCATTTAGGAGGATCCATTTGGACTGTGTTACTGGCACTAAGCTCTGCTATTTCTTGGGCTATAGCTAACTTGCTTTTTAAACTAAAATTAAATCATTGTGATACCATTCAATTTACCACTTGGCAAATGACGATTGGAGCGGTGGGGTTATTGGTATATACTCTTTCATTTGAACACGGTGAATCGAATTGGGGTTTCATGCCGGCTGTTTATATTCTGTTTTCTGGGGTTGTTGCCTCGGCCTTGGCTTTTGTATTGTGGAGTCATATCTTGAAACGTACAGAAGCTAGCAAAGCATCAATTTCTTTACTACTTGTACCAATTGTGGGTGTCATTTCTGGATTCATATTTTTGGATGAAAACTTAAAAATAGCTACATTAGTAGGGATATTACTTGTACTGGTAGGAATATGGATTGTAAATAGTAAGCGTACTCACGAAAATCGTAAGGTCGAATCAAATGTTATGAATAAAGGACTATAGACGGAAAGACCCTATTGGGTAATCCCCTACACTACCTAACGTAACCAATATAGTCCCACGAATATTGGTATTGATTCTAATGGTGATCATATTTCAAAAAACGACTAATTCAATTATCTTATTCCGATAATTTAACTCTTTTAATGGTAGTCGATCCCCTCTACGTTAATGAATCGACTTCTTTTTACTTTTTCTTAATGAACTAAAGCACCCGTTAATTCTATAAGGAATTATATTTGTATGTTGTAGGGTTAAAATAAAGTTTGATCAAAAGTGTGCTGCAAAAGCTGAATTTATAATAGAAGAAACCCACACATTTTGAACAAAGATTGATCAAAATGTATGGATTTGATTTTTAGGTTATAGAGATTTTTATAAAAAAGATTGATTATAAATACACGGATTCTTTTAAATGAATTAACTTCCAATAAGCACGTATGATTACAAGTAGTACCATTCTTGTTATTTTAAATGGTTTACGTATCTTGAATAATCGAATTTAATCAACTGTACCTCATTAAAAAGCCCGACCATTTTGAACGAATGGTCGGGCTTTACTATAGAACTTTTTGTCAATTGTTGTTTCTTTGAATAAACGTTAAAAAAGGTGTTGGAGGTGTTGGAAATGAATCGTAGTTACGTCCTTTTCTCCATGCTTCGATTGATTCTATAACAAGTTCTATAAATATTTTATATTTTTCATAATCATCTTTTAATATTAAGTCAAAATCTTTGGTAAACATGATAAATTGATACGTTTTCGTTTAATCCTCATCACTTGTAATCGGAACTTTATTGTACGGATAATCAGAAAAATTCGAAACGAAATCAAAACCTATTCCGTCATGGCCTCCCCAAAGATAATATCTATCTTTTGATGTCGTTTTTGTATAATCCAAAATAAATCTCGCTAAACCAATGTCACTCGTTAAATCCATTTCTATTGTTTCCTCAGTAGAAAACAAAATACTATCATTGTTAAAAGCGTCCAAATAGGCTTTAGGAAAATAATTGACTAGCTCTTCAATATTATTTATTTCTACTAAATGATGATAATTTCTAGGCGCAACTTTCGATGTTTTTGCTCCTTTCGATATATTAATTTCCTTCGAACCACTAATTCCATGTAAATAAATCGGATACTTATTTAATTTTTTAAAAAATTCTTTTAAGCTTTGGCTATAACCCGTAGTTAAATCCTCTTCAACTGAATCAATAAAAAAATAAAAATTAATCATCCCTCTCTTCCCAGATTTAAAAATATATGAAAAACCGTCTCCAACTAAAAAATCATTTAATGATATTTCCATTACCATACCACCTTATAATTTGCTGATGTTTTTATATAGACATTAGTTGGTATAAATTCAGCTATAATGTAATGCACCCCTGATTTATAATGATAATGCCAAATTCCTTTTCCATATTGCTTACTGGTTTTATTTCCCATTTTTTCAAATAAGCTACCTTTGGTAGTGTATGATAGTCTATAGAAAAAACTCGTCCTTTCCCTTTCTCAATAACTTTAAGTAATACTCCTCCATCAGACTTAATGCTATATTTAACGGTTAAACTTTGTTTTAAACGGTCGAACTTTATTTTAAATCTACATTAATCATCAATGATTTTTTTATCATAATTCTCTTCAAGTCATTGTTCAACTAACCTGCCCCGTTACTTGAATAAGAAAAAAGGATTGCCGCAGCAATCCATTCTAGCGAAAAGTTCCAATTAGCAGCTAAGTCAACTTCTCATGCATTCGCCTTCCAACTGTTTTGCAGTTTCCTAATATAAATAATTTGACCGATATGATATGCATTATGGGTAGTTGCATTTCCAAGAATTTGCCACCACTTAACTTTTTCAGGAAAACCTATAACATCACTTTCTATTTTTTCATTAGTTAATAACCCTTCCCACTTTAAAAGGACTTCTAATAAGATTTTTTTCAAATCGATAAAGGACATATATTCAGGACTTAAAAAGCTCCGATTATTATCTCCGATTGAAGATACAGCGTCTACGTTGGATTTTTCGTACCTGGTTTGCCAAGTTTGATTCCAATAAATCAGATGTTGTACAATTTCAGCTATACTGTTACTATCTTTGCTTGGCTTCCATAAAGCCTGTTCTTCCGTCAAATTTTCAACTGATTCTGAAAATGGTTTGTACCAACTAGGGTCATTAGCATTCGCTAAGAACTGGTCAGAAATAATATCTTTTACGTTGGTCATTCTATTCGCTCCTCAATTCTAATTAGAATATGGATTCCTAAATTAAGTACAACAGCCATCCTCCCTGATGTTAAAATGATTTTCCTACTCAATTTAGTTTCAAGACAACCACCACAAAAACCTTTTTCTTCTTCAACTAACCTGCCCCGATAGTTCCATAAGAAAAAGCTGCCTTAAAGACAGCTCTGATCTTCAGATAACGCACCTGTTAGTAGAAGAAAAAATAGTCAATAGCTATCCAATAAAAGAGTAATGCACTAATAAACCAAATTAAGTAGTCCTTTCGCTTTTTTTCTCTAACTATAAAATTTTCTATGCCAATTAATAGGACTCCTGTTCCAAGCATAAGGTACATAATTGCAGAATAGCTCCAATAGTTATCAATATTATTCCTCACTAAAAACCAAGCAAATACTACACCAACAAATACAGTTAATTGTGCATACATAAGAGGTTTAACTCTACGTTCAGTTAAAGCACCTGTTAGTTCTTTAAGATATTTTAAGTATTGTCTCTTTAACCAGAAATAAATTTTTTACTTTCTTCAAAATAACCAGCCTTTGAAGGAATAAATACAGTAATGAAAAGTAAGGTTGCAAAAATTGCTCCGACAATAGAAAAAATAATACAAACAACTTGTAATGAAAACCATTCTATTGTTAACCCTAAGAGCAGTGTCAATCCAATTTGAATCATACCTTGCACCATATCTGCAATACTTCCGAACCTTCCCATAATTGCTACTGGTACATTACTTTGAAAAAAGGTAGCATATCCTGCATTCGCAAATGCCATAAAGAAGCCTAAAAATATAAAAGACAATGTTGCGGTTAAAAAGTCAAAAGATGCATAAAACAAAACATATCCTATTGATGTCAGTAACATTCCGGCACCTATAAATAACCTTAGTTGCAACTTCTTAGATACAACGGCGGCGACAGTAGCTCCTCCCAACGCCCCAATACCAGTAATACTTACAATTAAGCCATAATCACTATCAGACAACTCCAAGTGCTGTTTAATAAAAGTAACCTCTTGTGAATCTAGTGCAAAGCCAATTAGCATTGCACATTGAAACAATAAGTAAACGGATACAAAGAACTTTGCAACCTTAGTAAATTCCCTAACTGCTTTCCAGTCGTTTATGATAGTTTTCCACTGAACTGGTTCTCTTATATTATCTAAATCTTCATCAACGTCAGGAAGAAGATAGATGAAAAATGCACAAATTATAAAAGTAATCGCATTAATAACAATGCATAATTTTGTCCCTGCATACATAATAAGGATCCCTGAAATAGCTGGACCTAATAAAAATGCACCGGAGCTGGCCAAACTCATAATCGAATTAAATCTTTTTCGATTTACAAGAGGTACCAGCTTTGTTATGTAAACGGATGAGCTTGGACCAAAGAATGAGCCTGCAATATTAATCAATAAAAGGACTGTATATATAGTCCATAATGATGATATGAAAGGAATTACAAATACTAAGACCCCTCTTATAATATCAATAGATATCATTAATCTTCGTTTATTAACACGATCAATCACACTCCCAGACCACGTATTAGTAATTAATACGGCAATAGGCCTTATTATATAGAGCCCCGCAACTGCTGTTGCAGAGCCAGTTAAGTTTAATATCGAAATATTAAGTGCAATTAAGTAAATCCAATTCCCTAAATATGAAACCCCTATTCCTGATATTAAAAGAATAGGATTCTTCCAACTGGTCATTCACTCACCTTATTTCTTATATAATTACCTTCAATTTGCATCTGAACACTCTCGTTATTGGTAGAATGTTACACATTATCTATAACTAAATAATATTCTTTGATAACAGTAAAGATGCAATGAAATTTCTTTATACAATTCTATAAATTCAACCAATAACACCCTCACTATTATCATTTCTTCTTCAACTAACCTGCCCCTTTATTTGCATAAAGAAAAAGGCTGTCTAAACAACAGCCACACTATTACATCCTAAGTTAGTCTTTTTGTAGATATTTATGTTCCATAAAAAATCATTAATAGCATTAGAAATATGTTTAACACCAACAATATCTTTCCAAAGAGATTTTTTATGGCTAAAACAGAGAATACAATAGAAATCATGAATGAAAAAATCGCTAGTTTAGGTGGAAAATACACAACGTCTAAAATGCTTGACATAGAAAAATACAAAAGAAAAAAGCTAATAAATATAAATATCATTGAAAAAATTAATGCTATAGTGAGATAAATAAAAGTCCTGAGTTTTTTCAGATGTTGTTTCTCATGACTATAATCAACCATTTTTCCCTCCTGATATTAAGTTTGTTTAATCCTTAAAAATCAGCCCATACCGGATACTATTCTCTATCTGAACAATAAATACCTTTTTCAACAATCCAGCCCCTTTATTTGCATAAAGCTGCTGATCAGCTCCTGGTAATGAGGTAAAGAACCTGTTAGCTTAATAAGAATTATTTACTAGTTGTTCATTATAAATACTAATTGATGTACCTTCTCTTTTAATTAATTATCTATTATTTGCTTTAGTACCCTTGGTTCACGTAGTTCTTCATTTTATGATAATAATCCCCCTATGGAACTCCCTTTTCTTCCATAAGAAAAGGAGCTGCCAGTCAGCTCCTGAAGGAAAGTACCTTTTAGCTAAATATCGTTTATTTATACAAGATATCATCTCTTAATGAAGCAACTTTAGTTAAAGCTGTATCTATGTCGGCTTCATTCACTCCAAAGTGAGCAAGTGCATCGTTTAGATGTTTTACAATGGCATCAAAATGGGCTGGTTGCAGATTCAATCCATGGTGAGCTTTTGCCATGGATTGTCCAGAATATTGTTTTGGACCACCTAATGCAAAACTAATAAATTTCGTCTGATGACGGCGTTGTTTTTCCATATCCGTCTTTTCAAAAAAATGATTGACTGTATCATCCTTAAGAACCAACTCGGAGTAAAAATAGTCCACAATTTTTGCTATCGCTTCTTCTCCGCCAACTTTTTCATAAAGTGTTTGTTCCATATATACACTCCTATTTTTGTAGTTAATAGAAGTATTTTCTGTAGATTATTTCGTTTTTATTCCTTATCTTTTATCAAATTCCTTTAATTGATAATAAGCCGCTCAAGCACCTTATGATCTTATGCAACCACTCTGGCCCTTTCCCTGAAGAAGAATTCGGTTATATTCAACTTGTTGCCACTAAGTTGCTGAAAATGCATAATTGATTTAGTGAATTCCATTATTACTTTCACTATTCACTTTTATTTTACCTATTTAAATTGTAATGTGACAAAATTGTAATCTTACTTCCTGTTACATCTATGGTGGTGAAAGGGATGAATTTTATAGTATGTAACATGAGGAGGAGATTTACGTTGAAAAAAGTATTACAAACTAAAAACTTATCTAAATCCTATGGAAAGACACAGGTTTTAAAGAATATTGATTTGACCATAACCTCGGGTGAATTTACGGCGATTATGGGGCCTTCCGGTTCAGGAAAAACAACACTGATGAATGTGCTATCGACGATTGATAAATTTTCCGGCGGGGAAGTCTGGCTTGAAGAACAGGCTCTGTTGGATTTAAACAAAAAAGCATTGCGCACATTCCGCCAAGAACGAATGGGTTTCATCTTTCAAGATTACAACTTGCTTGATACTTTAACGATTAAAGAGAATATTCTTCTGCCCCTTTCATTAAGGAAATTTTCTGCGGATGAGATGGAAAGACGTTTAAGACCAGTCATCCAGGCATTGAATATTGAAGAAATTCAGGATAAATACCCCACAGAAGTTTCTGGTGGTCAGAAACAACGGGCATCATCTGCGCGTGCCATTATTACAAATCCTGCGATTGTCTTTGCAGATGAACCTACAGGCGCTCTTGATTCCAGATCAGCAACACAATTATTGGAACAGTTAGCGAGCTTAAATGAAACGTTTCAAACGACCATTCTCATGATTACACACGACTCCTATGCAGCAAGCTTTTATAAAAGGGTTATCTTCTTGCGTGATGGGGGAATCGTAAACGAGCTTTATAAAGGTGACCAAAGTCAAAGCGACTTTTTCGATCGAATCCTTCACATCCAGAGTGCCATGGGAGGTAATCAAAGGTGAACTTACTGAATATAACGTTGCGGAACGTTCAGCGTAATTTCCGTGTTTATACGATTTATCTGTTCGCCATGATTACAGGTGTCATGATCCATTTCACCACCTCATCACTGGTCAAACTCCATAACCTCCACAACTTCATATCTCCACTTCGTTAGGGTATCGGCCACTATTTTCCTAATTTTTTCATCATCTTCAATTATCATAATTTTAAACATAACAATCTCCTATTCATGGACTGCATCGATAAAGGTTTAAATGTTCTTTAATATCATTATGCTAATTATTCCAAACTCCTGTCATTTGTACAATACATCACTCCAGAATATGGGTCCAATTAAAGAAATTTTAGAGAAGAGATGCGATACATCTCCCTTGGGGTATCCTGCTGTTTGAGAACAAACTCGAAAAATAAGGAGAAGTCATCATCCATTGGAGAATATTCATTTCTACAAAAAAATAATTGTGGACTAACCCTATTGTCGCATCTCTCTCCTTTTCTACGGAAACAGGAGATATTAATTTTAAGATAAAAAAGTTACCCGCTTGTCCAAAAAATAAGTATAAGAATGTAATAGATTGGATAAACTAATAAAAAAGGAGTGGGAGATTATGGAGACTAAAATTAAAGAAGGAACAAAAGAAATGTGGAGCGAAATTAATGAATGTATAACTCGGAAAATTAATGAAAAACATGATTTATCCTTTCAAAAGAAGAGCAATGATAATTATATGAATCTATATATTCAAACCGCAGTATTACACACCTTATTTGAACTATCAGATGAGTTCAGGAAAATCGAACGAAAATATAACCGATTGTGATGCTTCCGGAAAGGTCATGCACTAAAAATTTCAACTTAATGGTGGATTAGAATTAAACTCTTCAAGGGAGCCTTTTAATCCTAATCCACGTTTTTTCTTTCTTACATCATTACCGCTGCCGCAATTTGACTAACACCATTACTGCACCATTTGCTTCCCTACCCTATAAATTCCTCTTTTCATTCCAACTAGAATCCATTTTTCAATCTTATCTAAAATAAAGGCAAAGATCATTCGTCAATCAAGACAGTATCTAAAGCTTTAAAACACCTGACAAAACCCCACCTTTTCCTACTAGCGACTGGTGTATTTTTCTTTTTACAGCCTATAGTGGGTACTTTTTTAGGTTGGTTAATACTAGGTGAACAAATCGGCTTGTCTTTTTGGATAGGTACAATATTAATTTTTATTGGTGTGTTATTAGTCATTCGGGAAGAATAACCCACATTAAAATGTTTGTTAAAGTTATATTTTAAAAAGTACCCTATAAAGCAGTCACTTTAAAAAGGTCTGCCTATAGGGTACTTTTTGTGGTTTTACTTCTTTGTTTTTGGCTATTTTCGCATACTTTGTTGCTATTTACCAAGTGATGCGGTGTAGTTGATTTCCCCTCCAGATGCTCGCTTTCCGCGGGGCGGGCGGTGAGCCTCCTCGGCGTAAACGCTTGTGGGGTCTCACCTGTCCCGCTGCTCCCGCAGGAGTCTCGCACTTGCGCTCCAATCAACCTTAAATCGTTTCGTTTTAAAAAACAACAATCTTTACGCAAAGAGCCTTGTTTTTCTAAAGCAATCCAATTTTTATTTGAATAGACAAAAAGATGTATATTTTCATTTCCTTCAACCTATTTCATTGAAAAATACCTTTTATACATTCATTACGTAATTATCATTATAATTTCATGTACATTTCGAAAGTATTTTTGTTATCATTAATTCATATTCATGGAAAAGAATTCTAAATTTTAAAACCAAGGAGGAATCGTTCTTGAAAAATCCATATTCGGAATTGACGATTGGGATGATGAGAACGGGGATTTTAGGTTTCGGCGGCGGGCCATCTGTCATCCCGCTCATCCGCCACGAAGCAGTTTCCCGTTATCACTGGCTCGACGATGATGAATTCGGTGACACTTTGGCGATTGCCAATACACTCCCAGGACCTATTGCCACTAAGATGGCAGCATATCTTGGTTATAAATTAAAAGGCTGGCCTGGAGCCATCGTCAGCGTGGCCGCTCACGTTTTACCTTCATGCATGGCGATGGTTTTCTTGATTGCATTCATTAATGTTTTAAGTAATTCGGCAATGATCAGTAATATGATCGCTGCTGTAATGCCGGTTGTTGCTGTCATGCTTGGTCAAATGGCTTATGAGTTTGGCGAAAAGGCGGTAAAAGGGTTAGGAAAGGTGCTCGGAATCACCTTTTTTGGGATTTCATTTTTGCTTCTTCAGGTCATTTCCCTGCATCCGGGTATCGTCATTATGATTTTCCTTTTATATGGGGCGTTCCATTTTAAATTAAAGGAAAGATTGAAAAATAAAAAGGTTAGCAGGAAGGAGGAATCCGCTTAATGGGTTTTATTATCCCAATAGGAGTTGCTGTTTTTCTAGCGTTTTTCATCGCCAATATTCTTGGTTACGGCGGAGGTCCAGCTTCGATTCCACTTATGTATGATCAAATCGTCACCCGTTATGGCTGGCTTGATAATACCGAGTTCTCACAAATGCTTGCGTTAGGAAATTCACTCCCAGGACCGATCGCCACCAAAATAGCTGCATATGTCGGATATGATGTATATGGCTGGCCAGGATTTCTAGCCGCATTGGCAGGCACGGTCATCCCTTCAGCCGTGGCATTGATATATTTATTAAAAATCCTGCAAAAATACAAGCAATCGCTTATCGTAAAAGGCATGTCCCTGCTAGTACAGCCCGTGATTGCGATCATGATGTTATTGCTCACCTGGAATATGGCCAAGGATGCCTTCGGTTCCATCGGCTACATCCATTCAATCGTCATCGCTGGATTGGCCTTTTTGGCCCTAGGTAAATTCAAGATCCACCCCGCCTTCGTAATCATTCTTGCCTTTGCGTACGGCGGCTTTATCATCCCGCTCACATAATAATAAAAAATCCACCTTAATAGGGGGATTTTTTCATTTAAAGCTTCATGCCCATCCGGCTTTTATAACGTTTAATGAGAATTTGGCAATCAACGCTGACAACACCGACGACCGCATACAGCTTCTCATTGAGAAAACGTTCCATTTCCTGGTTATCAGTAAAGATTCCGTGCATATGGAGTTTACTCGGGCCGGTCATATGATATAAACTCGTTACAGCCGGTTCACTTTCCAATTGCTGCGCAACCGATTCCAGATATTTAGGCTCAACCTCAACGTTAAAGAATGCCGAAACATGGATGCCGACCTTAGCTGGATTTATGACTGCAGTGAACCTCTCGATCACACCGTTTTCAACAAGATGATTGATTCTCATCTGAACCGCAACCCTGGAGAGCTCCACTTTCTTCGCTAAGTCGGTATACGAAATTCGCGCATCTTCATGTAAAACCGATATGATTTTCTTATCGATCTCATCAACTTTCAAGCTGGGAATCTTAAAGTCCTCTGCCATCCTACGTAACTCCTTTTCTATTTCTTTATTCCATTATCGCAGAGAACACCATCGGATCACAACAATCTTCCTTTTCACCTTTTAACCTCCATTAAAACGGCAGAAATTAAGCGATAACCAAGGTCCATCATTTATGTAGTTTTCAACTTAGGATACATCATTTCGCCAGTTATATGGCCAAAAATGAAGCCTTTAAACAGATGAAATCCCATAGGAATCAGAGCGGGACAAATTGACGGCATCGGCGACACCCCTTAGGAGAGACAGTAAGGGAAACATCATCATCCTCCGTAAATATGGGAGCAAATGAGTTCCTGCCAGACTGCATTCCCCCTCCGCATTCGAGAAATTGTTAGGAGGGGGTTTTACAGACCGTTTAATGCAGGATGAAAGTTTATGAATAGATGGCCACTTCCTCAATCCTTTGTTTGAAAAGTCTTTGCGATGTTTTTGTATTCCTCATCATTGAGAATGCCCATTTTTTTGAATAATGCGGAATAAGCGATTATTTTTTTCTGTGTACGGTTTGTACAATTCATATGGTTCAACTCCTTTTTTACATAGTATTCGCTTGCGACAAAATGTTTCCTTAATACAAAATATTTCGAATGAACTAAACTAAAAAAACTGCCCAATTCCTGGTAATTTCATATTGATATAGGTGATTAATATAAGACCAGTATATTTAAATTCAAGTAATGAATAAGCATCTATTTTTTAAATAACAACGCGATGCAATCCGAAACATCTTGAAGTGGTTAACACGTAACCCCTCCCTCCAGCATGAAACTGATGACCTTGCCAATTTATTGGCTTGTTCCGTTTGAAAACCGTATTATTGTTTAAGAAGATGGGCAGAAATTGAAAAAACTGCATACTTTCTTCATATTTTTTCGCTAAACTGACTTTATTCTATAAGAAGGTGATGCTCCTGAAAATCTCATTTAAACTCGGACTATCTATATTTGTTTGCATTTTTTTGATGGAAACCTTTTCCATGGTTTACTTACATAATAAGGTGATACATTCCCGTGTCAATCAGGAATTGGAGTCACTGAAGGCCCGTGGCAATAGTCATCGTGATGTGTTGGAAATTACATATTCCGGCTCAACCCTTCAGCATATCGGCCTGATGGAATCGCATACCGATACAGATGTAGTGATTACGGATACAAGAGGAGATATTCTGATATCTTCCGAAAAGGTAAATGGGGGAATGAAAAAAATCTTAGCTAAAAACCTCCCGCAGGTACCCCGAAAAGGTCTGATCATCCAATCCGGTTGGAAGGATGAAAGATATATAGCCACCGTTACGCCATTTATCAGCGATGAAGAAAACAAAGGCTATGTTTATATGTTCAAAGATACAAGAGAAGTAAAGGATTTAATCGCACAATTGAATAAGCATTTCCTTCTTGCGACTGCTTTGCTCCTTTTCTTCATGCTTGTCATCATTTATTTTCTATCAAAGGCTTTAACCAGGCCACTGATATCGATGAAGGAAGCGACAACCAAGCTCAGCAAAGGTAATTTTTCAGTGGCTGTGCCAGTACGATCTCATGATGAACTTGGGGAGCTTGCCCAATCCATTCAAAGCTTGGCTGATGAATTGAACTATTTAAAGAAGGAACGCAATGAATTTTTGGCAAGTATTTCTCATGAACTGCGCACGCCGCTAACTTATATAAAGGGATATTCTGATGTTGCCCGACGAAAAGATTTGGATGAATCAGAACGATCACGATACTTAGAGATCATCCATGATGAATCCGAACGATTAAACAGATTATTGGACGAACTATTCAATATGGCTAGAATGGATCTAAATACATTCACCATATCAAAAGAAACCGTCCAGCTCTCTTCATTCCTGCGAAACATTCACGAAAAAGTTTTACCGGCTTTTACAAATGAAAGAATTCAATTGAATCTGGAATGTAAGGATGATTTATTTATAGATATAGATCCCTCACGGTTTGAGCAAGTCATTCTTAACCTGCTGGATAATGCGCTGAAGTACTCGAAAGAATATTCAGTCACCACCATCAAAGCCACTGAATGCCTTGGCAGGATTTCCATCTCCATAATCGATCAAGGGGTTGGCATTCCCCCTGAAGATTTCCCCCATATCTTTGATCGTTTATATCGTGTCGAGAAATCACGCGCCAGAGATACCGGTGGATTCGGATTGGGGCTCTCAATCGTCAAGCAATTAGTGGAGATACAAGGAGGAACCATTTCGGTTAAAAGCAACTTGAAGCAAGGAACGTCCTTCGCTATCACATTTAAGGAGATAACAAATGAAGACAGTAGTTCTGGTTGATGATGAACAGAGAATGCTTGATCTATTAGAGCTATACATGAAACCTCATGGATATACATGCATGAAGATTAAATCTGGATATGAAGCCATACAGTTCTTAAGGCATAAACATGCGGACATAGTACTTCTTGATATAATGATGCCTGAAATGGATGGGTGGGAAACGTGCGAAAGGATCCGTGCGTTTTCCAATATTCCCATAATCATGCTCACAGCCCGGGATGCTGCACAAGAAATGGTGAAAGGGTTGAAAAAGGGCGCAGACGATTATATTACGAAACCCTTTAATGAAGATGTTTTACTTGCCAGAATCGAAGCGGTCACGCGGCGAGTGCCTAAACAGGATGATCATGTGATCTTTAGGGGGCTACAATTAAATGAATCCGCTTATGAAGCACATTATGATACCAAAACGATCCCATTAACACCAAAAGAGTTCTCACTGTTGTGCTTGTTTTTGAAATCCCCAGATCAAGTGTATTCCAGAGACCACCTCCTTTCGACCATATGGGGATTTAAAACGGATACGGAAGATCGAACAATCGATTCCCATATTCGAAATATTAGAGAGAAATTGCGTCATGCCGGTTTTCCAGCAGATCAACATTTGAAAACGGTCTGGGGACTCGGATATAAATGGAGTTCTGTGGATTGATATGAATTTCATTTCTGAAGCATTACTATCCAGCGGGCCTTTTTCCATTGCTGTAAGTTTAGCATTCAATATATTGATTAGCGTGCTTGGTTTTATTCCAAGCGTATTCATCACGGCTGCCAATATCACCGTATTTGGATTTGAAAAGGGATTGATCCTTTCTTACATGGGGGAAATTGCCGGAGCAGTGGTCAGCTTTTGGTTATATCGAAAGGGCTTTCAAACATTCAAACCCAAGTTCATGAAGAACCGGTGGGTCATAAAGCTGCAAAAGTCACAAGGAATTCATGCATTTTGGATGATCCTGATGCTTAGGCTCCTTCCTTTTATTCCATCCGGCGTGATCAACCTTACAGCAGCATTAAGCAGAACGGGGATGATGATTTTCTTTCTCGCGACATCCATCGGAAAACTGCCTGCCCTCCTTGTCGAAGCGTATTCGGTAACACAAGTATTGAAGGCCTCCGACGATGTAAGGATTGTTTTGGTACTGCTGATTCTGGTAATCACAGTCGTTTATTACTTTAATAGAAATAAGAAAAAAGGAATGTAGTAAAAAGGCTTCTCTACTTTTAGGATAAATTGGTAGGGATTTTTTCTTCTTAACCCTACAATTGATAAGGAGCCGTTCCTCTTTGGTCTCCAAGGGGGAACGACCAGATCCAGATGACGGATGCTACCTTTTCTTTCCATGAAGGCATTACCCCATTATATCGGGAGAAGATATTCGATGAGTTCGCTGTTTAATATATCCCTGTGCTGCGAACGGTTTCGAAACCTTTTTTCTGCGCCGCCTTTTCATTAAAATAACAAAAGAATGACACCACGATGGATGGGTCGAAATGCTTTCCTTTTTGTTCGTTTATGAAAGATAATGCCCGCTCCACTGACTAGGAATCTTTATACGGCCTTCTGCTGGTCAATGCATCGAACACATCCACAATGGCAACTATTCTAGCTTCCAATGGGATGTCCTCACCTTTCAAACGATGTGGATATCCAGTTCCATCCCATTTTTCATGATGATGGAGAATGATTTTTTCAGCCACTTCCAGGCTGCTGATCACATCATTGTTTATTTCCCTTGAAATCTTATTCAAAATATCGGATCCCATCAATGGATGCATCTCGATGATTTTTCGTTCATATGGAGATAACGGGCCAGGTTTGTATAATATCCCCTCAGGAATCTCCGCTTTCCCGATATCATGTAGAATACTAGAATGAACGATATGATTCATATAGCTTTTAGATAGTTCCAACTGGCATCTTCGATTATGAACCATAACCAGCTGCTCGGTTAGGTTTTGAACTCTCAATAAATGCTCTTCAATGCCTGGGTCACGGATTTCGCATGAAATGGCGAGGACCTTTAACAATTCCCTTTGAGTCTCTGCCCTTTTCTTTTCCGAAAGGTAAATCCCTTCTTTCAATTGTTCCAGTTCACGGAAAATCCCGACAAAATACCACTGATCCCCTAGATTAATAGGAGTAATCGTAATAGACGAGTGCCAAATGTCACCCGATTTCTTTCGATTGGTGAAGACCCCTGACCATGGACTGCCCTTCCTTAACTCGTTTTTCAGGGATTTGTATGTACACAAAGGTGTTAACCCTGACTTTAGGAATCCAGCTTTGAACCCAATGATACTGTTCCTTGAATACCCTGTCGTCCTTTCATAATATGCATTAATATCAAGTTATGCGATGATCTTGATCCGTAATGATGACGGCATCCCCCAGCTTTAAATACCCTGCCAATTCAGATGGCAGCCTTGATTTTCCTTTCAAAATCCATACCTCCAATAGCTGGATTTCCAATCCTGTCTCTTTGTTTCACTTTTCTAATTTTCACGGCTCACTCCAATCATGATTAAAATTATCAACATATAGGCTAAATGAACTACATTCGGATGATAAAGTATATAATACCATACAAGTTTTATATACAATAGTTACTAAGCAATGTTTTGTGTGTAATTGATAGACTACAGCTTCTGTCTGCACCAAGTATCAGCCTTCCATTCCTTTTAAAGCTTATTTCATGACGAAGGGTAAATCGGTTCATTTCCGCGAATGTTACACTTATATAATGAGATAATGCCTATACTATCTTCCTGTTTTCTGGAAAAAAGAATGAAAATATTGTGTTTTAATGGGAAATTCCTTTATAATGCGCATTAGATGATTTTTTAGCATTGAATACGAGAGGAGACTGAAATATGAAGAAACTATTGTACCCAATCATCATTGGATTATTGGCAGTTGTTCTAACGGCTTGTGGTTCGAACGATGAAGCTGATAAGAAAAATGACGAGAAAGAGACTAAAACAACTGAGAAGGAAACGGCTAAAGCAACTGAGGAACAGCAAAAACAGATGGAAGAAATGCAGAAGAAACTAGACAAGCAAAAGGTGGATGAAAAGAAAACGGTGGCCATCGTCAATGACGAAAAAATCTCAGGTGCGGAATATAATACCGTGTTGTCTACCACACAAGTGCAAATGCAGCAATTCGGACAAGACCCAACAACCAAGGAGGGAGCCAAACAAATTAAAGAACAAACGCTCAACTCTTTAGTGGGGCAGACATTGCTGCTTCAAGCTGCAGATAAAAAGGGCTACAAAGCTTCCAAGGCTGAAATAGAAAAGCAATTTGCCGAAATCAAAAAGCAATATGAGAGTGAAGAGAAATTCAAGGAAGCGATGAAGCAAGCAGGTCTGAATTCGGAAACGCTGAATGCTCAGATTGCAGAGAACATCCCGTATACGAAGTACGTTGAAAAAGAGATTAAAGTGGAAGAAGCAACTGATGAAGAAATCCAAAAGTATTACGACCAGGTTGCTGAGCAAGCTAAAACAAGCGGGCAGAAGGTACAGAAACTCGAAGAAATGAAACCGCAAATCAAGGAACAATTAGAGCAGCAAAAGAAACAAGAAAAGCTTGTGAAGCATGTGGAAGAACTTCAGAAAAATGCTAAGGTCGATATTAAGATTTAAGAAGAAAAGAGCTGCCAAAATTGGCAGCTCTTTCTTTATGGTCTTTGGGCCGCCTACTAACACTAACCGCTTTTCAAGTTTATTTATTTACCCCGTTTTAGAGAAACGTGAAATTCTTTCTCCTATTTCATCACGAACACGTTGAAAGTTAGCCCATCTTTCTTCATCTGTTCCTTCTGCTTTTGCCGGGTCATCAAAGCCCAAATGTTCACGTTCAACATGCGGTGGCGTTATTGGACATTTGTCTGCCGCATCACCACATAATGTAACGACAAAATCAGCATTATTCAATATGTCAGGGTCGATGATATCCGATGTTTGATTGGAGATGTCCAATCCAACTTCATTCATTGCTTTTACGGCTTTTGGATTTAACCCATGGGCCTCGATTCCTGCACTATGCACTTGCCATTCGTTACCTAAATATTTCTTCCCCCACGCTTCTGCAAGAGTTATCGGTACATAAGAAGTATAGTTTTTTTAGACATGCTGTTTCTCTCCTTAGTTAGTAAAGGAAGTGTTTAATGCATGATTTGTAACCATATATATAGGCCGACTAATGTGATGAACAATGTTGGGATCGTTAAGATGATTCCCGTTTTGAAGTAGGTTCCCCATGAGATTTTCACGCCTTTTAAAGAAAGGACATGCAGCCACAATAATGTAGCCAAAGAACCGATCGGTGTGATTTTCGGTCCCAAGTCCGAACCGATGACATTTGCATAAATAAGGGCCTCCCTGATTGCCCCTGTTGTATGGGTGTCAGATATGGCAAGAGCATCAATCATAACGGTTGGCAGGTTATTCATAAGTGATGACAGAATGGCGGCGATGAAGCCCATTCCCATCGTTGCGGCAAATAATCCTTGATCAGCGGTAACTTGGATCAAATCCGTTAATACAGTCGTCAATCCAACATTTCTCAAGCTGTAAACCACTACATACATACCAATAGAGAAAAAGACGATTGCCCATGGTGCGCCTTTAATAACAGTTTTCGTGTTGACCGCTGGACTCCTTCTAGCCATCAAGAGGAAGAAAATGGCGACAATGCCTGCAATGGTGGATACAGGAACCCCGATAAACTCACTTGTAAAATAACCAACCAGCAATATTCCTAATACGATCCCGGACAGCCTAAACATTCTTAGGTCTTGAATGACTTCCGCTGGTTTTTTAAGCTGTGATACATCGTAATTTTCCGGTATGCTTTTACGGAAAAATAAATATAAAACCAAGACGCTAGCTACAAATGCAAAGATGTCCGGTACAATCATTCTTGAAGCAAACTCGGCAAAACCGATATTGAAAAAGTCTGCAGATACAATGTTTACAAGGTTACTCACCACCAAAGGAAGTGAGGTTGTATCAGCAATGAACCCACTGGCGATGATAAACGGAAAAATCATTTTATCACTGAATTTCAAGGCTCTAACCATTGCCAGTACTATTGGTGTAAGGATGAGAGCAGCTCCGTCGTTTGCAAAAAAAGCAGCCACAAGAGCACCGAGGATGCTTACATATACAAACATCCTTACTCCATTTCCCTTGGCTGCTCTCGCCATATGAAGTGCTGCCCATTCAAAAAATCCTATCTCATCCAAAATAAGCGAGATGATGATGATGGCGATGAAGGTAAGTGTCGCGTTCCATACTATCGATGTCACGTCCATGACATCAGAAAAATCCACGACGCCAACAAGTAAGGCCAAAACCGCACCGCCGCAAGCTGACCATCCAATCGACAATCCCTTTGGCTGCCAGATGACGAGAATGAGTGTTAATAAAAAGATGATAACTGCCAAAATAACCGATCCCACTGAAGCTGTACCTCCTAGTTAGTCACAACAAATCCGTTTTCCTTGTGCTGTTAATTCTTCTAATTTATAGTTTTGACTTGGTAAGTCCTTGATGACCGTCTGAATAAATGAGTAATGGGAAGAAGACGGGTTTAACGAGTAAAAAAAACATTGTCCCCCCCTTGCAAACCCAATGCTTCATTCGTTTGCATTTCATCCCTCCTGGCCAAAATAAATAAGCATATTCTTATATAAATCAAGCTTTAAATTTTAGTCTGCACTCCCCCTCGACAAGTGTGGTGAAATCTTATCCATAGACTCTGTTTAAGGGTGTTGTTGATTTTCTTTATTGAATAAGGGGGTAGTAAAAAATAAAGAGACGCTTATTAGTCAGCATCTCTAATGAAAAATCACCAATTTTCAGCCTGGTTTTGTATGAGTTCAATCATACGAACCATAGAAGGAGAAAGCCATTTATCCTTATGATAAGTCAAATATGTTGATATGGAGGAATGGTATTGTGGAATAATTTCTCCTTTTAGTTTCTTGCTTTCCAATTCTTCTTTGACCGAAAAATAAGGAACTAGTGATATACCTAAACCACTTTTAACGCATTGTTTTATTGCTTCTATACTTTGAAATTCTAAACTTTCTGTTACGTTCATATTCTGATGGCGGATATAATCATCAAAAACTGATTTATAACTGCATCTAGATTCCGAGTATAGTGCTGTTTGAGATAAATCTTTTACATCCAGAGGGCTAATTAAAACCATTCTTTCTCTTATTAGTTTTTCGGAGTATAGATCTTCTTGTCTCCAACCATCTTTCTCTAATAGTAAAGCTATGTCAATTTCCCCATTTTGAAGACTTTTTGTAACATCATAATTTTCAAGTGATTTCAATGTAAGCTTCACTTTTGGATATTTCGATTTATATTCGAGAAGAAGCGGCGGAATTCGACAAATCGTTAAAGATTCGGAAATCCCTAAAGTTAAAGCCCCTTGTGGCTCTTTGTCAATATTTAATGACTGATTGTATAGTTCAATGATTTTGATGGCATAAGACAAAAATTCATTTCCATAGTGAGTTAGCATAACTTTCTTTCCTAAGCGATCAAATACTGGCCTACCTAATTCTTTCTCCAGTTCTTTGATGTGAGTAGTAATGGAGGATTGTGCATAACCAAGATGTTCTGCCGCCTTATTGAATCCACCTTTTTCTACTATCGTTTTAAAAGTAATCAGTTGACGGAGCTCCATTTATAATTAAATCTCCTTTTGTTCAATTTTTTTGAACTAAATTATCGAATATATCTATTTTACTAAATCAAATAGCAGATTTAAACTAATATCAAGCAGTTGTTAAATCAAACAGTAATCAGAATATATTTTTGTAAAAAAAGGAGACAAACATCATGTGGGATACAAATTCATTATTCGAAGCATTCAATATAGGAACAATTACGTTAAACAACCGAGTAGGCGTAGCGCCAATGACGCGTATTAGTGCTACTGAAAAAGGTTTTGTCACAGATAAGATGATTAAGTATTATAGTTCCTTTGCTGAAGGCGGGTTTGGACTTATTATTACTGAAGGAACTTATATTGATGATAAGTATAGTCAAACGTACGATTTTCAGCCAGGCATTGCTTTTGATGAGCAAGCACAAGAGTGGAAAAAAGTTGTTAATGCTGTTCATTCAGCAGGATCAGCAATCTTTATGCAGTTACAACACACTGGGCCATTATCGCAGGGAAATCGTTTCACTGATGAAACAGTCGCTCCTTCTTCTGTTCAACCAAAAGGAGAACAGCTAAAATTTTATTTAGGTGAAGGACCATTTCAATTACCTAGGGAAATAACAAAAGAAGAAATAGCTGATGTTAAAAACAGTTTTGTTGAAGCTGCAAAACGAGCTAAATCTGTTGGCTTTGATGGGATAGAACTACATGGAGCAAATGGTTATTTATTAGATGCGTTCCTAACGGAATATACAAACCAGCGTACTGATGAATATGGTGGCACAACAGAGAACAGAGCTAGGTTATTAGTGGAAATAATTCATGAAGTTAGAAAATCGGTAGGAGAAGACTTTACTATCGGTATTAGAATTTCACAATCAAAAGTTAATGATTACTCCTATCATTGGTCAGGCAAAGAGCAGGACGCCGCGATTATCTTTGGAGCATTAGGAAAAACAAGTCTTGATTATATTCATGTAACAGAATATAAAGCGTGGCGACCAGCATTTGAAACAGGTAAAGCATCACTTGCAGCACTTGCCAAAGAGTATAGTCAATTACCTATAATCGCAAATGGACATTTGGAGAAGCCAGAAAGAGCTTCTGAAATGATTAACAATGGTCATGCTGATATTATAACTCTAGGTAAAGGAGCATTGGCTAATCACGACTGGGTAAAGAAAGTTCAAAATGAAGAACCTTTGGAAGCGTTCGATTCGGAAAAAGTTTTACACCCAACTGCTGTTATTAAAGATTTCGAATTGTAGATGAAGAATAAAATGTTTAACAACTCCTATCCAAAAGTAATTTAATTCTGCATCTCCAAAAAGCATCAATATAAAAACAAGAAAACTGCCGAGTGATCGGCAGTTTTTCCTGAATTATAAATATTTCCTGTGAATGCCCTTTCCATCATAGGAAAACAGGACTTCTTTTCCTTCAATGACTGATTCCATATGGACGGAGCGGCCCCAGAGCTGATGGATATATGGCATGACTTTTTCGAGATATTTCAGATCCAATTCAATATCTTCATACCAATGTTTTAGATAAAGTTCCCCATTGCGCATGAAGTCCCCATCATTTACGGTGATATAAGGGAAACCGCCGTTAACTCTCATACTCACTAGTTGATCACGAACATTTTCCCATGCCTTATCGACGATTTTATAATCCTTGCCCTGCTTTTGGAATAAATACATATCCTCCCGCATGACCAGATCTTTCGTCAAATAATTACGGAGAAAGGAAATATCCGATTCTATTTCCCTTACTTCGAACATCTTTTCCCGGCCAGATCCGGGCTTGACGCCCATCCTGATCATTTCTTCGGTTGGATTATCATAGCGTTCTTCAATATCTTCAAGCACTTTCAATCCAAGATAATATGGATTGATGCTGGTGCGTGATGGCTGAACGACACCTGCGTTCAGTTTTGCGAATTCAATGGCTTCCCCTGAGGATAGATCCAATTCACGGATTATGCGCTGATGCCAGTAGGATGCCCAGCCTTCGTTCATGATTTTCGTTTCCAGCTGCGGCCAGAAATACAGCATCTCTTCCCTGATCATCGTCATGATATCCCGTTGCCAATCGGTTAAATCCCTGCTGTACTGTTCTATGAAAAGCATAATATCCTTTTCAGGCCTTGGCGGGAATTTTTTTCTTTTTTTAATGTTGGATTTCTTCGGTTTATCCTTATTATCAAGGTTCCATAAATCATCGTATTGTGTGGCTGCCGGTTTTATTTCCTCTTCTTCTTCCTCATCTTCCATCGTCCAGGCAAGTTTCGGTCTCATCAGCGACGGATCGATATGTTCTTCAATGGCTAAAAGTGCATCAAGGAAGGTTTCCACTTCCTTTTTGCCATGCAGGATTTCATATTCACGGATTCTTTCTGCCGTTGCCGACATACTTTCTACCATATCTCTCTTCGTATTATTGAAACGGATATTATTCTTAAAGAAATCACAATGCGCCAAAACGTGGGCAACAATCAATTTATTTTGCACAAGTGAATTGGAGTCCAGCAGAAAAGCGTAACAAGGATCAGAGTTAATGACCAGTTCATAGATCTTACTTAAACCAAAGTCGTACTGCAGCTTCATTTTATGAAATTGCTTCCCAAAGCTCCAATGAGAAAAACGTGTCGGCATCCCATAGGCACCAAATGTATAAATGATTTCTGAAGGGCAAATTTCATAACGCATCGGGTAAAAATCCAACCCGAACCCAGTTGCTATTTCTGTAATTTCACTAATGGCATATTCCAGAGCCTTTTGCTCCGCTTCATTCATCGGATATCCCCCTTGTCTTCCGCCTTTAAACTAATGTATGAAAAAAAGGAGGAAAAATGCCGTGATCATGAGTAAAGGTCCTCGCTAACAGAAAAAAACACCTCCAAGAAGAAGATGTCATACCAAAGGTTCATGGAGTTCACACACAATCCTATTGATATTAAAATTTCACTAATTCCGTATTCACAGCCTCTTTTTTCATTTTTGAACGGATCCAGGAAATGATGAGCGCTCCAATGATTACAAAACCTAAGTATCCTGTGACTGGGTATACCGTACCAACCAATTTAATAAAGCCAACGAAACTTGCAAGGAAAGCGAGGATCCCGACCATAATCACGGATATTTTAAAACGTTTCGTTTCGGCAGGAACCAACCTGGCTGTGAATGCATACAGCATCCCGACAGAAGTATTATAAATCATTCCTAAAAGGATGATTGATAGGATATATCCCAACCATGGAGAAATCTGATTCGCTAATTGAAGGGTAGGCATACCTGAGCCTTCTATGCCCTTCAAGTCGGACATCATCCCCAAATTGATCAAGAATAGCAAGATCCCCAATCCGATACCGCCTAGAATTCCTCCCATACCAGCCTCTTTCTTATTCTTGAAGGTCCCTCCCATTACGGCTAGCATGGCAATTCCGGCAGTCATATTATGCATTTCTGTTATTTTCATCCCGATTCCCCTCTTATTCTTGTTTTTTTAATAAATAGTTTTGAATATTTTCACCTTGTTCCCGTTCAATCCCGGCTGCAACATATCCTTTGGCAAAAAGCGTTTTGAATAATTCTCCGGTTTTTAACCGCCAATCAATAGCAAGGCGGAGATCAGGTTTTTTGATTTGTTGAATATCCGTCGGAATGGGTATGGCGATCACCTCTGCATTGGTTTCAAAGTGATAATCCTTGATGTAAGGAAAGCCTTGGTCATTCATTCCTGTCGTTACGATGTGTATGGCTTTATCTGGAAGCGGAGTCTCTTCCTTTGCTTCCTGCCGTATATTCCATTCCACCATGAATCGATCAGTGGACAATCCTTCATTGAGGGTATCCTTCATATTTCCATAACAATCATCCATATATGTAGAGCAAACAGCTTTTAGCTTACCGATATTCAAGTTTGCATTCACGCTTTCCAATGGATCATACGTCCATGTGATCAAGTCGTAACCTTTTTTGAGTGCTTCTTCTTTTTGTGCAAGTTTAAGTAATCTGCCGTAGCCCTTCTTTTGATGGGAAGGATGGATTGCTAACATATGTGAACAAAGGTATGCCCTTCCATCCTTAAATCCCGGGAAACTGTATTGAAACCCGACTAACTGACCATTGATGTATCCGCCTAAAACAAGCCCGCCGTTTTTGACAGCCGTAATCGTCTGATGGATGGGAACGCAATCCATGCCCCATACAAGAACTTCCAGTCGCTGTACTTCTTGTAAATCCTCAAGTGTTGATAGGGATTTAATGATTAATTCATCAGTCATGTAAATGTCCCCCCTCCCCAGATTTCTCGAAAGTCAGTATGATGGCTTTGGTCAGGATTTCAATCCCCGATAACAAAGCATCTTTGTTGAACGTCATGTCCGGATGATGGAGCCCTGGTGCCAAATCACAGCCCAATCCAAGCATTGTCGCTTTGAGTTCAGGTCTTTTCAACGTATAAAAATGAAAATCCTCTCCTCCTGTCGTAATGACAGGCGCCACCAGATTTTCTTCCCCGAGTGTATCTACTATCGCTTCAGACATTATTTGCTGGGCTTGATCGTTCACGGTTGCTGCAGCAACATTGGTTCCCGGTTCGAGCTTCACTTCGACTCCATGGACAATGGCCAAAGATTCTGCAACCTTTTCCACCTTTTTGGTGAGCTCCTCCATCATTGCATTATCCTGTGCCCGTAAATCCAATGTGAAAGTGGCTCTCCCAGGGATAATATTGGAGCTTTCGCCGCCAGCAAAAAACTGCGTCATTTTTGCCGAATAAGGGATGGATGGATTGAGATGGATACCATTTAACAAAGTGATGAATGCCGCTCCTATCTCGATGGCATTTTGTCCTTGATGCGGTCTGGCTCCATGTGCATCAGTCCCCGCTATTTCTCCTTTAATGAACTGGGCGGCACCATGGACAATGGCTGGTGCCGCTTGCCCATTCTTCACTTCCTCAACCGGTCTTAAGTGAACCCCATAAAGGAAATCGACATCATCCAATACTTTTTCTTCAATCATCTTCAAGGCGCCCGTACCTTTTTCTTCAGCAGGCTGAAAAATGAATTTAAGTTTGCCTCTTGGGCGGAAGTCCATTTCTTTCAATACCAGGAATACTCCAAGTGCCAAGGTCATATGCCCATCGTGTCCACAGGAATGGTTGGCTTGAAACGTCCCATGTACCTCCTGCCAAAGTGCATCGATATCCGATCGTAACCCTACCGTGAAATTCCCATCCCCGATTTCCCCAATCACTCCTGTACAGTCCTTGAATGTTTTCACCGTACACTGATTTTCCGTTAAAATATTCGAAATGAAAGCTGTCGTATTCACTTCATTCCAACTCGTTTCAGGATGTGCGTGTAAATGGTCAAAGATATCGAGTATACGAGGCCTTAATTTTTCGATAGTTTGTGTGATATCCATTTCTGTCTCCCCCTTGTATCCCGGTTAATCGGCTTGTTCACCGAACTGATGGAAATTTAATCTCAAAAGAAAAATTCATCTTGATTGAACGCATCATATATAGCTTTTCTTTCTTTGAAACCCTGTTCGTCCTTAATCGATACACCAGCTACTAAACTATTCAATAATGAGAATAACACCGGTGCCGTATCGATAGTGGAAGTCCTTGGTGTTGAAATGGGCAATAATATGTCAGCATATTCAGCAATAGGAGCCAGTTCAGAATCCGTAACACCAATTACAAATGCACCCGCTTTTTTGGCCATTTCCGTGATTTTCACTGTCTCTTTAACATAGCGGTGAAAAGAAATGGCTACAAAAACGGAATTTTCAGTCATTTTATTCAATAGTAAGAAAATATCACCTGTATCAGGCCTATATAAATGGAACTCTTCCCTAACAAGCCTTAGCGTAAAGGTTAACCAATGTGCTGCCGAAAATGATAACCGGTGTCCGGATATCAAAACATTGTCAGCTGCCGCCAATTTATCAACTGTTCTGGAGAAATCTTCATTTGATAAATTATTCATTGTCTTTTCAATGCTGATGATATCTTGCCCCATCACCTGAGCCATGAAGTTTGGCTGATTCGCGGCTTCAAGTTTTGAAGAATGATATTCATTCAGACTGCTGCTCTCGTATATCAACTGATTGCGAATAAGTTTTTGAAGTTCCGCATATCCACTTAACCCCAATGAATAACAAAAGCGGATGATGGTCGTTTCACTCACTCCTATTTCTTTTCCGAGCTTTTGAGCTGAAGTGACTGCAAATGTATGTGAATGCACTAACAAGTATTTTGCTACCTTTTTTTGACCAGTGGATAAACCAGGGAATACTTCTTTAACTTTTTGCTGTAAATCCCATAAAACATCCCCTCTGAAGCAAGATATGAATCCAATACTTTTTATATGAAAATATGAAGTTTTAACTTCATCAATAATAGAGAGTATTTATCACGGTACTTTTAATAAAACAATAATATTCTGAATTTTTGATAAAAAAGAAGAGGCAAAATCATTCATCACGCAAAAAAAACCACGAAGATGGACTCCGTGGTTTTTCTTAATCTTATTTTTTATGACGCTTTGCATAGCCACAGCGTTTACATAATTCTTCAACTGCACATCTTCTTGAAAAACCATCGTACATATTTTTCGCCCGTTCACCATTTAAAATGTCTTCAAGTGATGTTTCGAATATATTTCCAAGCGGTATTTTCCCTTCACTATCCAAGCAACAAGGGACTACTGTACCATCCACCAAGATGCCTAACTGATCTCTAAGTGCATAGCAGAAAATATTTTCATCGATAATGTCACGGTCCAATTCCGGCCACTCGAATTTTTCGGCCATGTTTATATAAACGCGGTCCTTCAGCTTAATATTATTCTTTTGCTGAAGAGCTTCACTTAAGCGGATGTCCAATGAAAGCTTCTCCTCCAGCATGCTAAGAATATCGTCGTTCAGGCCATTACTCGCTTTTAATTCAGCCGTATCCATATTCCATAAACGGATGGCACAAATCACTTCACTTTTTTCATTTGCTTCATTTATGAAATCGGCAATATTACTGACATAAGAATCAAGACTATTGCTCGTATCGTTTGCCTCAAAGCTATGAAGTGAAATATTCACCTGCCGAAGGGCTTTTTTGGAGAGGAGCTTGTCTTTGACCTTTTGAATCAAAGTTCCGTTCGTTGTAATATTAACCTTCAGGTCATTTTCAGCACTGATATCCAGGAATGTACCCAAATTTTTATTTAAAAATGGTTCACCCATCAGATGAAAATAAATATGATCGGTGTGTGGTTTGATTTTCTTGATTACATCCGTAAATCCTTCAGGATCCATGAATTTCAGGGTCCTTTGCAAGCTGGAACTTGGACAAAAATTACACTTCAAATTACATATATTCGTAATTTCCACATAAACTTTCTTAAACTTTCTCATTTTCTAATACCCCTACAATCAAGCTTATTGTTTCAATCTGATACTAACTATACTGGTTAGCTGCTCATAAATGCAATGAAAACTTCATGGCAACTGAACGGATGTGAATCACTTTCCATTGGCAACCAAACCGGTATCCACCATTTTCC
Organism: Peribacillus simplex; assembly: GCF_900156045.1. Taxonomy (GTDB): domain Bacteria; phylum Bacillota; class Bacilli; order Bacillales; family DSM-1321; genus Peribacillus; species Peribacillus simplex_D. The sequence continues at coordinate 787,910 of NZ_FTMX01000002.1, forward strand.
GGACAACCTAAAAGAAATCAGAAAAAAACATCTTCTCGAGGTGAAGATGTCCGGTAAGATGCATACCTTAATTTCCCGCTTGTTCTGAGCTCACTTTCCTTTTTGCTCCGTGACCTTCAAACTAAGTAATTTTTCATTTTTCAAATCATGTTGTACGGTCACGATGACATTGAACTGCTGACCTTTATCATCGACCAAAAATCTGAAATCGTCTTCGACGAGATTTTTCGATACAGTTTTTCTTCCCTTATATTCGTAATCGTTAATCTTTAATTCAGGATAATCTGCCTGTACAACTGATATCGCAATCTTTCCGTATTTTTCGTAATCGGGTTTTTGTGCCTGTGCTGAAATGGCCCCTGCTTGTATGATCAAAAAAATCCCCATTAGCATCACGATGACTTTTTTCAAAATCTTTTCCTCCTCATACTTTCCGCTTAGTATTATTATGTAAAATTGTTCAGTTGTTATGCAGCTGGTTCGCTTCTTTTACAAGCATGATTCCAACCAATCGATTCCTCTCCCATTCCTCAGGAAACACAGTCAACGGCGGATTTGTTTCATCCACTAAATAACTAAGTTCGATCGTCATTCCCGGGCGGCGGAATTCAGTTATGAACCAATCCGTAAATCCGCTTCCTACCGCTTCTCTTTCCGGAAAGGTAATTTCATATCCAGTCAATTCGGCAGTCTTTTTGGCAATCCCATAATCCCTCGCCATATTTTTCCGTTTATTTTTGTAATGCCAAAAGATTTCCCTTCCTGACGTATGGTAGGAAACAGCAATAAGGGGATCGATATCCTTCGTGAAATCCGTAAGCGCTTTTACTTCAGCTGCTTCTAATGGTTTTCGGCCTTTATAAAATTGATACGTTGGTTCTGTTTCATCACTCATGACTTCTTTCCATCCAGCCGGATACTGCCTATTCAAATCAATGCCTTTGGCGTTGGCTTTCCACCGGGACCAATCCCTGCTAAATCGGTTCATTTTCCAAACTGCAGCCTTTTCAAAAACATTTAAGTTGGAGAGATCTCCTTGCTGGATGCTAACTCCATCTGGATTCAGCATCGGGATGAACCAGATGCTCACTTCATCCAATGATTCCGTCCGGTATTCTCCAACAGGTTTGCCCGCTCGATAGGCGGCGGCATACTCTTCAAGCATGCGCATTAAGAGTATGGAACTGAGCCATTCCCGTCCATGATGTGATCCCACCAGCAAAATCGATCTTTTTCCTTTTCCTAATTTGACTGCCTTTATATTTTTCCCTTTTTCAGTTTGCCCGATTATTTTAACGTCCAATTCATACTGCTTTTGGATTCCTTGCAGATCCATTTCCATCTGTTCAGGGGAATACACGTCTGCCGCCAGAGCTGGTTCAGGGAAAAAAAGCAGCACCAATATTCCAATTACCATTATTTTTCTCATGTACTCACCTTTTATTTTTATTCAGGAAAAAAGCAACAACCGCGGTCCAAATACATCGCCACTTATTGTAAGGAAATGTTCTGTCATATCTGAACAAAATACAAATAGCTCCTTATTAAGGGGGAGAAGAACATGAGGATTGCGGATTATGATCAGGCATTGTTTCACACACACCGTTCTGATTGGGACAGCTTGTTAGTATTGATGGTTCGAACGAAAGATCACTTTCTTTCGAAAAAAATAGAACATTTTTTGCACGCTTACAGGTTTGAGCATGATTATCAAATCGTTCAATCCCAACTGTATGCACTGCTTCGCTATCTGGATCATGCGGCAGAACAAACAAGTGATTATTTAAGTGAACTTCCAAGCTAAAATCAACTATAGTTTTTGCAAAATGGGAAAATTTATACAAGAGGATTAATTATCGGGGATATAACTTTGGCTGGTGAAACCCTATATTAACAAGGAAGGGTCAGGTATTTAAATACCTGACCCCCATTTCATTATTTTTTCATTGCAGTATATGCAGTTGCATACATTTTAAGCTCTTCAATCATACCCTCTACAAGTACGGCAGACTCTTCAAATAAACCATCATTTTCGTAATCAAAGCAATGTGGATCCAGAACCAATTGTTTTGCGATCACATTTGCATAAAGGCTTCGGCCCACTGTCCTCATGGAATTCAAGGCATTGATTCCGCCTTTACCTCCGCCGGAAACAGCCAATAGTGCAACTGGTTTATGCGTGAATTGCTCACTGCTTAGAAAATCCAAGGCATTTTTCAAGGCTCCGCTCATGGAACCATGATATTCCGGAGTGGTCAGAATTACGCCATCAGCTTCCTCGATGCTTTTCCGAAGACCTTGAATCACATCCAATTGATATTGCTCACCTTCACCTGAATATAAAGGGATTTCACTATTGCTTAAGTCGATAAGTTCCGCTCCGTATTTCTTGGATATGTAGCGTGAGGCTATCCCCGTACGTCCTTGTTTACGTGGTGAACCATTAATGATTACTAATTTCATGAATTTATACCTCCATTATTCCCGATGTTTTCCGAGATCAGTCGCCAATACAGTATACCAAAACGGAAACGGAATTTCCTAGAATTTTGATTATTCATGCTGCTAAAAATTTGCAATCATAAAAAAACGAAAGACCGAAGAAGGTCTTTCGTTTAGCTTTCATGCATTTAAACTAACGCCTCAATCTTGCTCATGAAATCTTCCATGACTTCCGATAACTTGGATTCAGCTTCTGGCATTGATTTACCTTGAACACCGAAATAAAATTTAATTTTCGGTTCAGTACCAGAAGGACGGAGGCAAACCCATGTACCATCTTCAAGGAAATACTTCAATACATTTGACTTCGGAAGCTCGATCAATTCTTCATTATTTGAAAGTAATGTACGCTTTTTGCTGCGTTGATAATCTTCTTCAGCAACGACCGGAATGCCAGCTATTCGGGAAGGAGGATTTTGACGGAATTGATTCAATATTCCAGATATCTGTTTCGCTCCCTCAATGCCCTTTAAAGTCAATGAACGCAATCCTTCCAAGTAAAAACCGTATTTTTCAAACACATTCAGTAACCCTTCATATAGTGTCAATCCCTGCTTTTTATAATGAGCACAGACTTCAACAGCCAGCACTGCTGCTTGAATGGCATCCTTATCACGTGCAAAGTCTTTAATCAGGTAACCATAGCTTTCTTCATATCCGAACAAAAAGCTATTTTCCCCGCTTTGATGATACTGATTTATTTTCTCGGCGATGAACTTAAACCCGGTAAGTACATCAACCGTCTTCAAGCTATATGACTCGGCAATCGCCCGCCCGATTTCCGAAGTGACGATGGTTTTTAAGACGACTCCATTTTGAGGAATCTTCCCTTTTTCTTTTTTCTGGGACAGTAAATAGTCCAGGAAAAGTGCACCTGTTTGATTTCCTGTCAGGACAACATATTGACCTACCTCGTTTTTCACGGCAATTCCAAGCCGATCGGCATCTGGGTCCGTTGCAATCAATAAGTCCGCTTCCACTTTGTTTCCAAGTTCGATCGCCATTTCAAATGCAGCTGGTTCCTCCGGATTTGGTGACTTAACTGTCGAAAAATCCGGATCTGGCAATTCCTGCTCCTTAACGATATGCAAATTTTGATACCCTAAGCTTTGCAGTGCCCGTCTGACGGATTTATTGGCCGTTCCATGAAGCGGTGTAAAAACGATTGACACATCTATTTCCTCGGCAAGCTGCGGATTCTCGGGAACTGTGAGCAACTCACGATTATATGCCGCATCCAATTTCTCCCCGACCATTTCGATGAGGCCCTTCGCTTTAAGGACTTCAGCTTCTTCAATCTGAATTTCAAGCTCATTTTCAATGGCATTCACGTAGCTGATCACTTGATCGGCCGCTTCAGGTGGCAATTGTGCCCCATCCGGTCCATAAACCTTGTATCCATTATATTCAGGCGGATTGTGGCTTGCCGTGATGACGATTCCAGCAAAAGCATTCAGCTCGCGAACCGCAAATGACAATTCCGGAGTCGGACGCAGTTCATCGAATAAATAAGCCTTCACCCCAAATGTAGCCAAGGTCTTAGCTGCTTCGAGTGCAAATTCCGGGGACTTATGTCTCGAATCATAAGCGATCACAGCGCCTCTTCCTTTAGCTTCTTCCCCAAACGAAGAGATATATTGAGCCAACCCAACCGTAGCCTTCCTTACAGTGTAAAGATTCATCCGGTTCGTTCCCGCTCCGATTTCCCCACGCATTCCGCCAGTTCCAAATTCTAAATTTTTATAAAAGGCATCTTCGAGTTTTGCTTCATCCCGCTGCATTTCCTCAAGGAGGACACGTAATTCCCCATTTAAATTCTGGTACCCTGCCCAAGTGGTGTATAAAGATTTCCAGTTCATCTCCAACATCTCCTCCCAAACGCCTTATTAGTAATTATTATGTATCTGCCTTACATATACAAAATTATCATATTTATTCCAATAAATGAAGTAAAGGCTCGTAATGAAAAGAACCAAATCTTGCGTTCTTCACATCACGAGCTCTTTTACCTCTTTATTTTTCGCCATCTTTGTAATGTAGATTGTAAACATCATGGCGTCGATCTTTCAATTGCCTTACAGTACCAGACTGACGCTCCCGCCTTAAGATCTCCAAATCAACATCGCCAATCAGGACCATCTCAAGGTTCGGGCTGGTTTCCCCGACTATGCCGTCACGCGCAAATTCGAAATCCGATGGAGCGAAGATTCCCGATTGGGCATACTGAATATCCATATTTTCCGTTTGCGGAAGATTACCGACCGTTCCGGAAATGACGGTATAAATTTGGTTTTCCACGGCACGGGCCTGGGCACAGTAACGAACGCGCAGGTACCCTTGCCTGTCTTCCGTACAAAATGGAGTGAATATGATTTTGGCTCCCATGTCGGTAGCGATCCGGGCGAGTTCCGGAAACTCAATATCATAACAAATTTGTATGGCGATTTTTCCACAGTCCGTATCAAAGACTCGAACACGGTCACCTGCGTTAATGCCCCACCATTTTCTTTCATTTGGTGTGATATGAATTTTATATTGCTTTTCAATCGTCCCATCGCGACGGAATAAATAAGCGATATTATAGATATTGTCATCATCTTCTTTTACGAAATGGGAACCGCCGATGATATTGATGTTATACCTTACAGCTAAAGTGGTAAACAATTCAATGTACTGCTCCGTGAAATCCGACAGTTTCCGTACAGCCAAGCTTGGTGATCTTTCATTCAAGAAAGACATCAGCTGGGTGGTGAATAATTCCGGGAACACGGCGAAATCCGCATTAGCATCCGAAGCAACGTCGGTGAAATACTCGACTTGGTTAGCGAAATCTTCGAATGAATCGATTTTACGCAGCATGTATTGCACGACGCAGATCCTTACCGGTTCTGATGTTTTATAATAACGTTTTGTTTTCGGTTGATAATCGACGTTATTCCACTCCATGAGCGTAGCATACTTATTCGATTGCAGATCATCCGGCAAATAATTCGGATTGATCCTCATAAGCGTGAACCCATTTAAAAGCTGGAACGAAAGAACCGGATCATATATTTTATGCAATTGCACTTCTTTCACATATTCCCTTGGTAACAGTTCATCCGCATGTTTATGGTAATTGGGGATCCTGCCGCCGATAATGATGCTTTTTAAATTCAAATGAGCAACAAGTTCTTTCCTTGAATCATATAGTCTTTGACCAATTTTCATCCTGCGGAATTTAGGATGGACCATGACCTCGATCCCATATAAGTTATAACCGTCCGGATTATGATTCGTGATGTATCCATTATCTGTTACATCATCCCATGTATGCCGGTCATCATATTCGTCAAAATTAATAATGAGGCTGGAACATGATCCAATCACTTTTCCATCATATTCAGCCACAAACTGTCCTTCCGGAAAAATGGCCAGATGGCTCTCAAGCTGATCTCGCTTCCAGGGAACCATTCCAGGAAAGCAACTCGACTGCAAAGCAATTATTTCATCTATGTCTCCTAGCCTCATATTACGTATTTCCATTATTTTTTCATATTTATGCAGGTCCAAATTAGGCATTTTCCTCAGACTCCTTTAATCTCTTCCATAAGAATTATACCCCTTATTCAAAAATTAAAACAACTGAACCTACCCATGGATTTCAAAAATTGCATTGATAAATACATTCTTAATGACCGTTAAAAAGAATATATATTTTACAGACCCCGTCCATACATACTATACTTTTCATGAGAGCAAAAAGTGATGGGGAAGAGGAACCATGAACAAGACTATTTGCAATGGGGAAAACTTATTTACTGTGGCCTTGGCTGCTCCACCATTGCTATGTTTGGAAGCTTTCATTTCTCTGGAATTAAGCAAAATGAACTGTTTGCGCTCTGTTGGTATCAGCGGATCACCACGTATCCTTTTACAATCATTTTAGGAATTGCAATCATTCGAAAAGATCATTGGATTTGCTTTTATACCATGATAGTAACAGCCATCGGTGCATACATTTCCATATCATTATTTAGCAAAGGTTTCATTCTTTCCCAACCACACCCTTGCATGAGGAAGGGTTCCATGTACAGGACAATATAAAAACGTATTGGTTTCATCACCATCACGTTCTAGCCTTGACTGCATTCGTCATTATTTTTTACATCGTATGGACAAGATCCAAGGAGGTTGCAGCTTAATGAAAAAAATGGCTATATTTTTAGTGATAATCGTCGCCCTTTTTGTCCTGATGGGCGTTTTTACAAACATGAAAAAAGAAGAAAAATCAAAAGGAAATCCATACGGCAAGGATAAGCTTAAACCTGCCACTGTCGATCAGCTGGATGACCCCAATTATCAAAATTTGATCCTTCCCGTAGAGTTGGAGCAGGACCTCCAAGATAGTAAAGACGTGACCGTTTATTTCTATAGTCCTACGAATTCAATCAGTAAAAAAACCACACCAGTCGTGGCACCTTTGGCAGAGAAATTGGGTATTGATCTTGTTCAATTCAATCTTTTGGAGTTTGAACAAGGATGGAGCGACTATGGCATCAAAAAGACCCCGACCATCGTCCACTATAAAAATGGTGAAGAACAAGAACGAATTGTCGGCTTTAAAGATGAAGTAACGTTCGAGAAATGGTTCGAGGACCACGATATTAATTAAGGATGGAAAAAATGAGCCGGCCCTAACGGAAATGCTTCTCCCGTTATAGCCGGCTCATTTTTTTTGCCTTATACTAAATATTGATTCGCCACTTGAATGTCCATCATCTGCATATCATTATTCGCTTCATGGTTAATACTTGAAAAATGGTCATAATAAAAGGGGAAGAATATTCCGCATTCATTCAATAGAGTGATGTTATGTTGGAACAGTTCTTCAGATTTAGATTCCATCATTATAAAATCTTCTCTCTTCTGTTTGTCTAATATCGACAAAAGGACTTGAAGACATGTCATTACTTGAAATGCGTCTCTTAATGTTGCCAAGTAAGTAACAGAACTTTGATTGGGCTTTAAAACGCCAATCTCGCGAAAATGAAGGATTTCACTTTCCGTAAAGTATTTTGGAAATACAGATTCGTAGAAACGAGAAACGAGACTCGCTATTTCTTGCTCTTGTTCTTCAGTTGAAGAAAAGACCGTCTTCACTAAAAAAACCACCTTTTTTCAGATCCGTTAGACCTATCTATTATATGTATATTCTAGGACAAGCGATTTCTTTCCCAATAGAATAACATAAATTTTGTAAAAAATATGTGGTAATTTCCACCACGGGAATTTCAGCAATAGGTCTAAGGTTACTTTTTTCATGAATCATCTTTAATTATTATATATTTTTTTCATTTAATTAAAACCAAAGTAGTCGAAAGTAGGAGTTTAATTGGATAATTTTAAAATAAACAACCAACATTTAATAATTAATGTTCTCCAAAGTTGGAATGGATTAACATTGGAAAAGCTTTTTAGGGAGCGGTGGATGGCCCCCAAAAAATTAGTCCATGAATGGAGGATGAGTAAAGAAGTGACAGTGAACGGGAATTCCGTCACATGGTCAACTATTCTTAATGAAGGAGATTCGATCGGCATCCCTTTATTGGATCACTCTGAAAATGAAACAGTTAAAGCGGCAGACTTAGGAATTTCCATCATATATGAAGATGATGTGTTGTTGATAGCCAATAAACCGGCTGGAATGGATACTCACCCTTCTCAACCGGGTGAAGCACAATCCCTCATCAACGGAGTGGCGCACCATCTTCAAAAAACCGGCCAGTCCTGTATGATCAAGCATATTCATAGACTTGATAAAGATACCACCGGGGCGGTCCTTTTTGCCAAAAACCGCCTCATTGGCTCCATGCTGGATAGAATGTTGGAAGAAAGGGAAATCAAACGGACATATCTAGCTTTAGTCGAAGGAAACATTAAAAAGAATAAAGGCGAAATCAAAGAAAAAATTGGCCGCGACCGACACCATGCCACGAGACGAAGGGTTTCCCCTACAGGCCAGACGGCAGTCACCCATTATCAGGTAATTAATCATGATCCCAAGAAAAACTTGACGCTCATCAGCTGTACACTGGAAAGCGGCCGAACCCATCAAATCAGGGTGCATTTCAGTCATTTGAATCACCCCTTGGCCGGAGATACCTTGTATGGCGGAAAAAAGACATTTCCACGGCAAGCCCTGCATGCAAGGAAAATCGAATTCGTCCACCCCATTTCAGAAAAAAAAATGAGCATTGAAGCTCCTTTCATTGATAAACCTGAAATATTCGATGTCACCAATTAAACTGAATAAACACCGTCCCATTTCGGGAACGGTGTATTCATTTCTTCCATTAATATGAAATTATTGACCATCGGAAGGATTTTCTGTATTTGGATTTAATTGGTTTAAAAGCATGTTGGAACGAAATCCGTTCATATTGGCATAAAAAATAGCTGGCCACTTGGGCCAGCTTAATTTTTGCATTTATGAAGCTTTTCTCATGCCTTTTAAGATAAGGCTTAAGACGAAGACAAATACGATAGCACCAATCAATGCTGGAATTATAGCGAAATCTGCTACTGAAGGTCCCCAGTTCCCAAGAATCAATGAACCTAACCATGCACCAACAAAACCAGCGATAATGTTACCGATAATTCCAAATGGTACGTCACGTCCAACGATCATACCTGCTAACCAACCAATGATACCTCCGATAATTAATGACCATAAAAATCCCATAATATATTTCCTCCTTAAAATTAGTTATTTTTTCAATCCTGCAGCAGACTCCAAGAAATCAAATCACTTCCATATTGTCATGCCTTTTTCAGTTATTTTAACCTTTTACATTCAAATGGTATGATGCCGATTACGCACAATAACTAATGAATGTGAATGTTTTAGTTATTGGGTAGAGTTAGCTAGCTATAGCCCCTGAGTAACTGATTGGACAATCTCATGTTAGTGAATTTTTTCTTTTTGTTTGCCGCTGTACTCATTATTTTCCCCGTTTAATAAATCTAAAACCTAATTTTTTTTTAAAATATTTGGCAACGAAAACAGGATTATTAGACATATTAAACGGGTATACCATAGGCTTAACTTTGTCACATAGTTAGTATAAGCAATAACTGTCTCAATTATGTTCATGAAGAAAAAGAAAAAGGATGCCCCATTCAGGACACCCTACTATCATTTGCATTATTCTTTTTAGAACAAAAGTTCATCGGGATTGCTGCCGAACCGTTCATTTTTGTTCAAGGCATCTATTTGATTCATTTCATTCAGGCTTAATGAAAAGTCAAATACGTCAGCATTTTCCTCGATACGGGACGGCGTAATCGATTTAGGTATTACAACTAGATCATGTTGTAGATGCCATCTAATCAACACTTGTGCTGAACTTTTCCCGTGCTTCTTCGCTATATGATTGATTGTCGGCTCTTCCAATAGGTTCCCTCTGCCTAGCGGGCTCCAAGATTCTACCTTTATTTCATGTTTTGCACAGTAATCACGAATTTCGACTTGAGTCAAAAGTGGATGCAATTCAATTTGATTGACGACCGGTTTCACTTCACTGTTTGCAAGCAGATTCTCCAAATGATGAACATGGAAATTACTTACACCGATTGATTTCACCTTTCCATCCTTATAAAGCTTTTCCAATGCCCTCCAGGTTTCCAGATATTTATCTTTTCCCGGCCAATGGATCAGGTATAAATCCAAGTATTCCAAACCAAGGCGATTTAAACTATCATCAAATGCTTGGAGCGTCGTTTCGTATCCTTGCTCTGTATTCCACACTTTAGATGTAATGAACAATTCTTCACGAGACACACCGCATTCCCGAATCGCCTGACCAACACCTTCTTCATTTTCATAAATGGCCGCCGTATCAATCGCACGATAACCAACTTCGATCGCTTTCTTGACGGACTCAACCGTTTCATTGCCGTTTTTCACTTTAAATACACCGAAACCCAACTGTGGCATTTTAACTCCATTATGTAAGGTGATCGTTTCCCCAATATTTGAAATCATTCCCTCATTCCCCCTTACTTTTATTTACCAATTATACATCTCTCTACCTTCTATTTCTAACCATAAGCCTCGGGATTTATAGAGCCCCTTAATCGAAAACACACCCTTAAATACCTTTTAAATATATTAAAGGGAACATTTTATCTTTTTAATCATTCACTAAGATAAATATTTTGTAAAAAAATGACGAAACATCTATCCTTATAGGTATGAAATTCGTTACAATTGAATAGTCCGACTTAAAACCAAGTAAAAAAGAAGGTGCCAAATTTTAAGAATAATCAAAAGTAAAACTCCCATTCTAAATATTGAGGAGTTGCAAACTGTCCTGCCCATTCATTGGCGACAATCCATATACACTTTACATACTTGAAATTAAGGGAGTCCTCCATGTATGAATAGCATACTCATCTTAACCGCGCTAATTATTATTTTTGCTTTGGTCTTTGACTTTATCAATGGTTTCCATGATACGGCTAACGCCATCGCTACAGCAGTATCAACCAAGGCGCTTAAACCACGTCATGCAATCATCATGGCTGCGGTCATGAATTTATTAGGAGCACTGACCTTTACCGGTGTAGCGCATACCATTACGAAGGATATCGTTGATCCTTTCACATTGAACAATGGTTCTTATGTAATCCTTGCCGCCTTGCTTTCGGCAATTATATGGAATTTAATCACTTGGTATTTTGGCATTCCAAGCAGTTCCTCCCATGCGATCATTGGTTCAATAGCGGGAGCTGCCATCGTGGCTAGTGGATTCGATGCGATTAAATGGAGTGGATTCACTAAAATTGTACAAGCATTGATTCTATCCCCTATCCTTGCCTTCACGCTTGGATTCATTGTATACAGTTTCTTCAAGGTGGTATTCAAAAATAATAATTTAGGAAAAACCAATAAGCGATTCAGGAGAATACAAATTCTCACGGCGGCCATCCAATCTTATACACATGGAACGAATGATGCTCAAAAATCCATGGGTATCATCACGATGGCTTTGATCGCTAACGGATATGCCTCTACCTCTGAAGTTCCTTTCTGGGTACAACTATCCTGCGCAATAGCCATGGCGCTTGGTACATCAATCGGGGGTTGGAAGATCATCAAAACTGTTGGCGGTAAAATCATGAAAATCCGCCCGGTTAACGGTGTGGCTGCCGATATGACTGGGGCAGCCATCATTTTCGGTGCAACCTTCCTGCATATGCCGGTCAGCACGACACATGTCATTTCTTCTTCAATACTTGGGGTCGGTTCTGCACACCGCATCAAAGGGGTAAAGTGGGGAACAGCAAAAAACATGTTGATCACTTGGTTCATTACATTGCCAATTTCCGCTTCCTTAGCTGGAATCATTTACTATTTAATTGCTTTATTTTTATAGAAACTCTTGCCTTTCCAGATTGGAAAGGCTTTTTTTTTACAGATTCCCCCTTATGATTGCAGGGTTTTTCCCATTTTTTAATTTTGCTTGTGATTTTATATAAAGTTTTATTAAGATTTTGTAAATTTTCGTCGAAAAACCTTCCCGGATACTACGTGAATTCGTTACAATCAATTTGTTAATACTAAGCGTACGACTAAAGTGCGTAAATTTGCATGACTAATTGGGAGGCTTTAACATGGCTTTTAAATCAAAAAAAGACAAATTCGCGGTAATGCTTTTTAACATCGCTCAAAACCTTAAAGAAGGTGCTGACTATTTCGCGGATTATAAACTCAAAAACATCTCCGATCTAAAAGTATTTTCAGATACGATGAAAGACTATGAACATAAAGGCGATTCAATGGTCCATAATGTGATCAAAGAGCTGAACAATGCCTTCATCACTCCTATCGAACGGGAGGATATCCTTGAATTGACCATGAGAATGGATGATGTCATTGACGGTTTGGAACACTGTGCGGCATTATTCGAAATGTACTCAATTGTCAATGCAGATGAGTATATGCTTAAGTTTGTGGATGCAATCAAACAGTGTACGTATGAGATTGAAAATGCTGTCGATACACTATCCACTAAAAAATTGCCAATGATCCGTGAAAATGCAATCAAAATTAAAGATCTTGAATCCGTTTGTGACGGAATCCAACGTCAATCAATCAAAAACTTGTTTACAGTTGAAAAAGATCCAATCAGGATCATTCAATATAAAGAAATTTACGAAAGCCTTGAAGATATCGCAGATCACTGTCAAGCGGTGGCCAATACACTTGAAACAATCATAATGAAAAACGCCTAAGGAGTACCCCAATAAATGGATACTTTATTAATTTTAACAATATTGATCGTTTTCTTTGCTTTAGCATTTGACTTCATCAATGGTTTTCATGATACAGCCAATGCAATAGCGACTGCTGTTTCAACTAAGGCCATGAAGCCTAGGCATGCCATCATCATGGCAGCCGTCATGAATTTCGTCGGAGCCATGACGTTTACTGGAGTGGCGAAGACCATAACGAAGGATATTGTGGACCCGTTCACGCTTCCGAATGGTTCATATGTAATTCTGGCTGCTCTTCTTGCCGCTATCATATGGAACCTTCTTACATGGTATTACGGAATACCAAGCAGTTCCTCCCATGCATTGATTGGTTCGATTGCAGGGGCCGCCATTGCTGCAGCAGGCTTCGCTGGCATTAAATGGGAAGGGTTCATGAAAATTCTTCAAGCTTTGATCTTCTCCCCGCTAATTGCTTTTGCAATCGGGTTTATCGTATACAGCATTTTTAAAGTGGTCTTTAAAAACAATAACCTGACAAAAACAAACCAAAAATTCCGTACTATACAGATTGCTACTGCAGCACTTCAATCGTATACCCACGGAACGAACGACGCTCAAAAAGCGATGGGTATCATCACGATGGCCCTTATTGCAAATGGTTATGCAACAAGTACCGATATCCCCTTCTGGGTTCAATTCTCCTGTGCGTTAGCAATGGGACTTGGAACTTCCGTCGGCGGATGGAAAATCATTAAAACCGTTGGCGGCAAAATCATGAAAATCCGTCCGGTCAATGGTGTTGCAGCGGATTTAACCGGGGCTTTCATCATTTTCGGCGCGACAGTAATACACATGCCAGTCAGTACAACCCATGTTATTTCGTCTTCAATCCTTGGTGTTGGATCTGCGCATCGTGTAAAGGGCGTAAAATGGGGAACGGCAAAAAGAATGATCATCACTTGGTTCATTACCATTCCCATCTCGGCAACATTAGCTGGTTTGCTTTATCTTTTAATTAACTTCTTATTCTAAAATAAAATCCCTTCCGGTTTCCATCGGTAGGGATTTTCTGTTTTAATAAAGGATTTATCTATGCTTATTAATAGGAAATCGTTTAAAATTCAAGGAGAAGGAATTTTTTTAGCGAGGGGCAAAATAAAAATGAAGGAATTCGAAAAAAATAGAGATATTTTTAAAGACCTTTATGGAGATATGATGGAGTTTGCCGATAGAATCAGTTCTGTTTTGGGTTGTCCCATTACGATCGAGGACGGTAACCATCGCTTACTTGCTTATAGCACGCACGATGATACTACGGATCAGGCTCGTATCATGACCATAATCGGAAGGCGTGTCCCTGAAAAGGTCATCAACAGTTTATGGAAAGATGGCTTCATCCCTGCGTTATTGAAAGGAGATGCCCCCATCAAAATCGGGGCCATCAATGATGTCGGTCTCGGTAACAGGGTTGCGGTTTCCATCCGGAAAAATAATGAAGTACTTGGATTCATTTGGGCTTTGGAAGTAAATGAACCTTTCTCCGAAGAAGATATGAAATTTCTGCAATTCGCTGCCAAGGAGGCGAAGAACCAGTTACAGCAATTGCAATTGAAAAAGAAAAGGAAAGAAGCAGGTCATCAAGAGTTCCTTTGGCGCATGTTGACCGGGCATTACCAAGAAGAATCGGAAATAATTGAAAATTACAAGAAATTTTCCATCCACGTCCCAGTGGTTTTTTCCATATTGGTATTCGAATTTCCTAAAGAGATCAATCGCGAAGTGGAGCGCTACATTTCATACATGTTAACGACCACTCAAAAGATAAACAGTTCCTTATTTGCCATTGACCATAACAAGCTCATTCTTTTCGCGGGAGGCAATCAGGAAAACAGCCCTTCTTTCACTGCATCGATTTATGAGTTCATTCCTTTTTTCATTCTGGAGATGAAACGGCGTTTCGGAGTTGAGCACATCCTTGGAACGGCTGGCAATATGTATAAAAACTTAATGGATGTTAAATCAAGTTATGAAGAAGCTCAATACACCCTTAAGATGAAGAATATTTTCCCGGATGACATGAAACTCATTTTACATTATGAAGAACTTGGCATGTTTCAAATGATTGAAACACTCGCAAGCAACACACAGCGTCGTGTTCATCCTTCCATCCTTAAGCTAAAAGCATACGACATGAAAAACCAGACGGAATTGCTGCAAACACTCACTGTATATCTAGAAAAAGACTGCAACCCAAATGAAGCTTCAAGTAATCTTCATATCCATGTGAATACATTGAATTACCGATTAAAAAGAATCTCTGAAGTGGGAAATATTCGGCTAAAAGACCCGATTCAAAAAATGTCCCTCTTTCTTAACATTAAACTTAATCAATATGATGAATTTCACAAGAAAAATTAATGATATATTCCCTGATATGGGATACTAGATGTGTGGAAAGGTTGATCATATGAAACTTGAAACAAAAGAAGAGCTTGAAAAGGAATTAACAATCATTGAAAAATGGGAGAAAGATCAGAAAGGACTATGGTTTTGGGAACGGCTCGGGCGGATCCCCTTCAAGCTATTGGATAAATTGACACCGGATTTCATTCAGAAAAAATTGGGTGTCATGCTTGATGAAATCGGCAGCTACATTCAGAATGGCGGAAAATATTTGACGAAAGAAGCTCATATTCTAAGTCAGCTGCAAGCCCAAGTTCCCGAGTTGGATATTACAGCCCTGGAAGACGTTTCAAGCATCCCCCTCCATATCATGGATAACGTGAGTCAGGATATTAAAAATTCAGGCAGCAAATTGGCAACGGTTCAAGGCGCCACTACAGGGATTGGCGGAATCTTCACCTTGGCCATCGACATCCCCCTTCTTCTCGGCATGTCAATCAAAACCCTTCAGGATATCGCCATCACATATGGCTTCAATCCTAGAGACCGCCAAGAACGTATTTTCATCGTCAAATGCCTGCAATTCACAACATCGGATGTTGTCGGCAAAAAGGCTCTATTAAATGAATTGTCGAAGATGAACCAGACCGATTCCCAATCAAAAAGGGAAATAGCCTCCGAACTGCAAGGTTGGCGGGAAGTCGTTTATACATACCGTGATCAGTTTGGCTGGAAAAAGCTTTTGCAAATGGTTCCTGTTGCCGGAATAATCTTTGGCGCCCTTACAAATCGTTCAATGATTGCCGATATAGCCGATACGGGAATCATGCTATATAAGAAAAGAAGGATTTTAGAGCGCATTCAAGAACCTATTGCATAGAATTGAATTCAGCTTTAAAAAGGTCTTGTTCCTGGCGAGCCCATATTTTTTGACACTGCGTTTGTGGAATTCCACAAATACACCTTTTTTAATTTTCTGATTTCCACATACTAACTATTTCTTTTTCCAACTATACTTGTGATACAAATAGTAAAACATATTATTGGAGGGATTAAGATGAGAATAGGAATTCCAAAAGAGATTAAAAACAATGAAAACCGTGTAGCTATCACTCCAGCTGGGGTTGTAGCATTAGTCAATGCAGGTCACGAAGTATTAATCGAAATGAACGCAGGTCTAGGAAGCAGTTTTACAAATGAATCATATCAAGAAGCTGGTGCTGTTATAGTCGAGGACGCTGCTAGCGTTTGGTCAAGCACAGAAATGATCATGAAGGTAAAAGAACCTATCTCATCTGAATATAAATATTTCCGAAAGGATTTAATCCTTTTCACATATTTACATCTTGCGGCTGAACCGGCACTAGCTCAGGCCCTAAAAGAAAGCGGTGTCTTGGCCATTGCTTATGAAACGGTTGCAGTAAACCGCACACTTCCTTTATTGACACCAATGAGTGAAGTTGCAGGACGTATGGCTGCACAAATCGGTGCTCAGTTCCTTGAAAAAAATAACGGCGGCAAAGGAATACTCTTAAGCGGAGTTCCTGGAGTTAAACGTGGTAAAGTCGCTGTTGTCGGCGGAGGTATGGTTGGAACGAATGCTGCTAAAATCGCTATTGGATTAGGCGCAGATGTTACCATTCTTGACTTAAGCCCTGACCGCCTTCGTCAACTTGATGATATTTTCGGAAATGAACTGACTACACTTATCTCCAACCCTTATAATATTGCGGAAGCAGTCAAAGATGCCGATTTAGTGATCGGTGCTGTATTGATTCCAGGTGCTAAAGCTCCTAAGCTCGTTACTGAAGAAATGGTTAAATCGATGTCTCCTGGTTCAGTCATTGTCGATGTCGCAATCGACCAAGGCGGTATCTTTGAAACGGTCGACCACATAACGACACATGATAACCCTACTTATGTTAAACATGGAGTAGTGCATTATGCAGTGGCGAATATGCCAGGAGCAGTGCCTCAAACTTCTACAGTTGCATTAACTAACGTAACAGTACCTTTTGCACTTCAAATTGCAAACAAAGGTGCCATCAAAGCGATCCTTGAAAATGATGCACTAGCAAAAGGCGTCAATGTAGCGAACGGTGAAATCACGTTCGAAGCAGTTGCCACAGACCTTGGTTACAACTATGTAAGTGTTGAAAATGCATTAAACTCAAATAACATTAACGCTTAATAAAAAATAAGACTCCAGACATAATCTTGTCTGGAGTCTTATTTTTTGGACGAGAATCTCATTGAAGCTGTATATGGGGTCAAGTCTGTTTGATGTTATTACTAATCTACAAATAGAATATTCCTCTTAATCTATGAAGATCTTTCCAGGATTCATTATCCCTTTCGGATCCAATGCCTGTTTGATCGTTTTCATCACTTCGTAAGCTCCTCCATGCTCCCTTCGCTGATACTTCGATTTTCCAAGTCCTACCCCATGTTCACCCGTACATGTACCGCCTTTTGTTAATGCATATTCGACGATTTCTTCATTTAACCTCTTCGCTTCTTTAACTTCTTCAGGATTTTTCAGATCAATCATGAACAATACGTGATAATTCCCGTCACCTACATGTCCTACAATCGCACCCTCCACTTTGGATTGTTCGACTTTCTTCCTTGTATCCAGTATGGCATTCGATAATTCATGAAGGGGCACACTTACGTCGGTCACCATCAGCTTCTTTCCAGGTGCGCTGTGAATGAATGCGTATGCGAGGTTATGGCGCGCTTCCCATAAGGCATTCCGTGCTTTTGAATCGGTTTCAAACTGAATATCGCCACAGCCAAAATCACTTACGATTTCCTTGGCAAATTTGACGTCCTGTTCCAGTCCGGCAAAATTCCCATGAAATTCGAGGAATAAAGTTGGCTGGACATCATAGGATTTGTCCATGAAATGATTAACTTTTTTTATGGACTCGGCATCGACCAATTCGATTCGTGCAATCGGGATTCCAGCAAGCATGATCCCATTAACCGCAGATACTGCCTGTTCGACGGTTGGAAATGAAGCTCTCCCAGCCATGGTGACTTCAGGAATGCCATATACCTTTAAAGTCAGTTCAGTAAATACACCTAGCGTACCTTCAGAGCCGACAAACAAGCCATTCAAGTGAATGCCTGAAGATGATTTTGTCGCTAAACTTCCGGAATGAATTACTTCACCATTTGCTAAAACCACTTCCAAATCCCTGACTTGATCGCGCATTATCCCATATTTGACCGAGGTCGTCCCACTTGCATTCGTAGCTGCCATCCCTCCCAATGTAGCATCGGCGCCAGGATCGACGGAAAAGAACAAACCGTATTTTTTTAATTCTTTATTGAGTTGCGTCCTTGTCACACCTGGTTGGACCTTCACAAGGAAATCATTTTCCCTGATGTCCAATATTTGATTCATCAAGGACAAATCCAGGGAAATGCCCCCTTTGACTGGAACGACATGCCCCTCCAAACTTGATCCTAATCCAAAAGGAATGACTGGTATTTCATGCTTATTCGCATACCGCATGACTGCACTGACTTCCGCAGTATCCCTTGGATAAATGACCATATCCGGTAAATGCGGAGTATGATATGATTCATCATGGCTGTGCTGTTCCAATAATGTTCCATTCACCGTTACTTGTTCTTCCGTCAGAATCTTCTTTAATTCTTCTATATAACCATTCATTATGCTGCCTCCTCTTTTTTACCAAACATTCTGAAAATATCACACATAATGAGATTGCCCGCTAATAGGCAATCCATCTTGCTTCACTTACTGAAACCTTTCGTTTTATCCGTGCAGGCCTTCATTGCCTGCAGAATGCTGGATCTTAGCTGATTCTCTTCTAAAGACGCTACCGCAGCTATCGTTGAACCGCCAGGTGTGCAGACATCATCCTTTAAAGCAGCAGGATGTCTTTCCGTTTCGAGCACCATTTTAGCAGCACCCATTACAGCTTGTGCTGCCATTCGGTATGCTTGTTTTCTTGGAATGCCATCACGGACCCCTCCATCGGCCAAAGCCTCGATGAACATGTATACATAAGCAGGCGACGAACCGCTGATGGCCGGTACTGCGTCCATCAAATCTTCATGCAGGATTTCCGTTTTACCGAAACTATCCAGCAGTGCAGTCACTTCCTCTATATCAGCATCGGTAATTTGATCATTGATGCTCATGGCCGTCATGCCTTCACCGACAAGCGAAGGAGTGTTTGGCATCGTCCGGACAACCTTCACTTTTTTTCCGAAGCTGCTCTCAACTAAAGATATAGTGATCCCCGCTGCCATAGTGATAATCACAGCGTCTTCTTTCACATGATTCTTCACTTCCTCAAGCACATGCTTATGCATGGCAGGTTGGATCCCTAGAAAGAGAAAGTCGGCAAAACCGGCAACCTCTACATTATCCAAAGTGCCTTTAACGTTATATTTCGTGGTGATTTTAGTTTTGGTCTCAATACTTGCTGTACTGACCATGATACCTTCAGGCGAAATGACCTCTGCAAGCAACATGCCCTCAAGCATTGCCTCACCCATTTTGCCGCATCCAATAAACCCGATTTTTTTATTCATATCTTACACTTCCAATCATAAGTTCATCTATATTCCTTCTGATTTATTATATCGGATTTGATAATTGGAAACACGTTGGAGATATTAAACAGGAAGGAATTGGTGGTTACTGGTCGAATTACTTAAGTGTTATGGATGAACCTTAATATTCACCTTTAGGCAATTGAAATTTTCAGCGAAAAAACCGTTGACTAAATGGTCATTTCAGATTTATAATTTTGACCTATTAGTCACAAACGAATAAGGAATACAGTTCCAGGAATGGAGAAATCGTATGCAAATGGAAAAAAAAGCGGTCAATACCAAGCTAGTCTTAACAGGATTGATCATTGGAATGTTTTTCAGTTCATTGGAACAGACAATCGTCGGTACGGCCATGCCGACAATTATCGGGGAATTGAATGGTTTTACCATCTTTGCATGGGTGACGACTGCCTATTTAATAGCCTCAACGACTGTTGTACCCATTGTTGGAAAGCTATCTGATTTATATGGCAGACGTTCCCTTTATCTGCTTGGTACAATCATTTTTACGATAGGTTCGTTTTTATGTGCCACAGCCACTTCGATGGAGCAATTGATCATTTATAGAGGGCTGCAGGGAATTGGCGGCGGAATGATCATGCCTTTATCCCAAACGATAATCGGCGATATATTCTCTGCCGAACAAAGAGCCAAATGGCAGGGGGTGTTTGGAGCCCTTTTTGGTTTAAGTTCCGTGATTGGTCCTTTTCTTGGCGGCCTGATCGTTGACCATATCAGCTGGCATTGGATCTTTTTGATCAATGTACCGACGGGCTTACTATCTGCCATTTTGATTTATGTAGGATTGAAACATGAAGCCATAAGGAAAGCAGAGAAAGTGAATATCGATTACCTGGGGATTTTCACCTTGATTCCTGGTATTGTGCTGTTACTGCTGGGCTTGACCTTCGGTGGTGATAAATTCGAATGGTTATCACTGGAATCTCTCTTGATTTTCGGCAGCACTCTTGTCTTCATTGCCCTATTCATCATTTTTGAAAGAAGAGCAGTCGAACCGATCCTTGATTTATCCCTTTTTAAAAATAGAGTTTTTTCCACCACGAATATTTTGGGATTCTTGCTTGGCCTTGGCATGTTCGGGGCAATCATGTTCGTCCCGCTGTTCATGCAAGGCGTACTGGGAGTTTCACCAACAAAAGCGGGGTCGACCATGACTCCGATGATGATCGGTATGATTCTTTCCAGCATCATTGGCGGGCGGCTACTATTGAAATTCCGTTTTCGTACCGTGCTTACCTTTGGAATGGCCATTGCAACGCTTGGCTTCTTCCTAATGAGCATGATGGACGGCAGTACGACTATATTCACTGCGTATTCATTCATGGCCATCCTTGGAATAGGTATGGGTCTTGTCATGCCGACATTGATGATTGCCGTTCAAAACGAGTTTCCAAAATCCCAGCTAGGGTCGGTTACAGCGGCTTCCACATTCTTCCGATCTATAGGAGGAACGATGGGCATCACGATTTTGAACGCTGTCATGAATCACAATCTCCAGCAAAATATGGATGATGCGGTCGTAAGCCAAAAGGACCCTATATTGCATGAGGCACTAAAAGCATTAGCCGATAAAACGGATGCGTTATTCAACATCATGCTTTATCCGGAAAACCTTAAAATGCCGGCAGAAGTCAGCAATGTCCTTGTAAAAACGATTGAAAATGCTTGGATCGATGCATTCTCCAGTGTTTTCATCACCGGTATCTTTTTTGTTTCCGCGGGGATATTAGTGGCACTTTCCGTGGGTTCAGGCCGAATCAAAAGAGATCAAGAAACGGAAAAAGAATTAGGCTAAAAATATGCTCGGGACCGGCTGAAATATTCAGCCGGCCCTTTTTTAATCCCTTCGTGTTTCTTTTTCATTGATAAGGGAAATTTACCTGTATGAGACTAAATGGAGTGATACTATGATAAACCATTCAATTTTACCTGCCGATTTTTATCAGCGGCCCACGCTTGAACTGGCAAAATCCCTTCTTGGCTGCCTCATTGTAAAAGAAACAGCGGATGGAACCGCTTCTGGATTCATTGTTGAAACAGAAGCATATATTGGACCTGGGGACAGGGCCGCACATAGTTTTGGAAATAGAAGAACAAAACGGACGGAAGTGATGTTCGGAAATTCCGGTTTGATATATACATACGTCATGCACACACATACACTGGTCAATGTCGTAAGCGGCGGGCCTGAAAATCCGGAAGCCATTTTAATCCGGGCTGTTGAACCCTATTCCGGGCTTGAGTTAATGCATGAAAGACGCGGAATTGCCGATATTCGTAAATGGACCGATGGACCTGGGAAGCTAACAAAGGCACTGGGCATCACCATGGATGATTATGGTCGATCATTTACGGATCCCCCTCTATATCTAGCTGCCGGAAAACAGCCTGAACACATATCCAGCGGCCCCCGCGTCGGAATCGACAACTCCGGGGCAGCAAAAGATTATCCTTGGCGTTTCTGGGTTACCGATAATCCGTTTATATCCCGTAAAAACCTAATTAATAAAGCTGTGTTGAAAAATAAACCATGATTTTATCCCCTCTAAGTGAACTGTGTAAATTCTGTGGATGTTACACAGTTCACTTAGAGGGGATTTTACTTTGTCCGCAATCATCCCGAAATCCATTATCAACAAGTCGTGAATGAAAGATTATGAATATAGTTAATGAAAGCCATGGCCTTAAAAGGAACAAGGCTTAAATTGAAGTAATACTAAATTCTTCCAAACTTATACATTAAATTATTCAAGTACCCTCAATACCCCTAATGCAATTTCCATAATTTCCCTACCTGTTCAACTTCCAACCTATTACCCCGGTAATAATAAATTGACTTCCTTCTATTGCGAACCTAATATAGTTAAGTCAGCAATATGGAAGGTGGTTTATGATGAACGTTCAGGCCCTTTTGCAAATGAATACAATTTTTATTAGTATCCTAATTGAATCCCTTCCCTTCATTTTACTGGGAGTCCTTATATCTGGAATCATCCAAATGTTTGTGTCAGAAGAGATGATTGCAAAAATCATTCCGAAAAATCCGATCTTATCTGTTCTATCCGCAATAGGTGCAGGAGTCTTTTTTCTTGCGTGCGAGTGCGGGATCGTCCCGATTACCCGCCGTTTGATCGCCAAAGGGGTTCCTCTTTCAGCGGCCATTGCCTTTATGCTTTCTGCACCCATTCTGAATCCGATCGTCCTGTTTTCCACCTATATAGCGTTTGGCAATAGCTGGAGCATGGTTTTCTATCGTGCCGGAATTGCATTCGTGGTCGTCCTGATCATTGCATGCATCCTGTCTTTTCAATTCAAGACAAATCAGCTTAAACAGGAACATATCGAACATATTCACCACCATAAACTTACATTTAAAGACAAAATAACGGGGATGTTTAAACACTCGATTGAAGAGTTCTTTTCTGTTGGAAAATACTTAATCATTGGTGCACTGCTGGCAGCTGCCATTCAAACGTTTTTGAAAACATCCCTATTGCTTGAAATTGGGCAAGGAAAACTATCCGGGAATGCAGTCATGATGGCTTTGTCCTATGTCATGTCCTTGTGTTCCCAAGCGGACGCCTTTGTTGCAAGTTCTTTTAGAAGTACCTTCTCGCCCTCTTCACTAGTTGCTTTTCTTGTATTTGGGGCCATGTTTGATATTAAAAATACGATCATGCTTTTAGGTACCTTCAAAACAAAATTCGTTTTATGTTTGATGGCCTATATATTCATTTCCGTCTTAGGCCTAACTTTATTGTTTATTTCTTAAAGAGGGTGTTTTTAAATGGGAAGATTATTCATATTACTTGGACTTACTTTTTTATTCATGCACTTACACGCCTCAGGGAATATATCGAAATACATTAATATGGAATATTCATATGTTTCACAGATTGCCATCTATATACTGGCAATATTCACGTTAATGGGATCTTACTTATATTTTAAGGAGGATAATCAAAAAGAATGTGTTGATTGTCAGTGCGGACATGATCACTCCCAGGAAAATAAGAAATGGAAAAGGAACCTTACTTACTTCCTATACCTCATTCCCATTTTAACTGGTCTCTTTTTGCCTGTTGCCACTATGGACTCCAATATTGTAGAAAAAAAAGGATTTCATTTTCCAGTATATGAAGACTCAGATGAATATAGCCAGCATCAATTCTTGCAGCCGGATACGAGTCTTTATTATGGCAAGGATGACTATTTAACTTTAATGGATAACTCTCTCAAAGGCTTGGTTGATCGTGATAGTCTTCAATTAACAGATGAAATCTACCTAAACGATTTAGAAGCCATCTATTACTCTCCTGGAAAGTTCACTGGCAAGCAAATAACGTTAACCGGATTTTCGTACAATTCAAATGAGCTAGCCAAAAACCAGGTATTCCTTTTCCGGTTTGGGGTCATTCACTGTGTCGCGGACTCTGGGGTATTCGGTATGCTAATCGAATTTCCTGAAGGAATGCATCCTAAAAATGATGAGTGGTATTCCGTGACAGGTGAATTGGAATCCATTTATTATCAGCCATTCAAGAAAACCATTCCCCTGCTCAAAGTATCATCACATAATAAAATCGCTGAACCGGATGATCCCTATGTTTATAGACAATATTAAAAAATGAATCATGGAAAGGTAAGGATATGCTATCCTTACCTTTCTTTTTAATTTCCTTTAACTTCTATTTTATGAAAAGCTCTTTTTATCCATTTATGCGAAATTCCAGTATGGCCCCCTTACACTCCACCTTAATCCCACAAACCCCCAATTCCCTGTGCAAGATTACATGAAAAATGACGAAAAAGTTGAATTTTATTTATATGGGTCATGTTTTTTATATTCCATACCCTTATAATATAAATGCTACATATTTTTTTACCACATCAGGAGGAACTTTCCTAAATGAACAATTCTAAAAACTCTTTCATTCTTGCAGGAACCATTATAGGTACCCTAGTGGCAGGCACTTCTGCTTATGCTGGTTCTTATCAAGTTAAATCAGGGGACACCCTTGATGGAATCTCTAAAGCTAATCATACAACTGTCCAAGCATTAAAGTCTCAAAACCATTTGACTAGTAACCTCATTTTTCCCGGCCAAGTCTTGAAGGTTAATAACCTTAACAACCATACAGATAAAAATATAGATAAAACCGAAAAACATGTGGTTAAACTGGGGGATACTTTATCAAAAATTGCTAAAAAGTATAACCTTTCCCTTAGTGCCCTGCTTAAATTAAACAATGATATTTCTAATTCGGATCGCATTTATATTGGCCAATCCATCCGAGTTTCCGGAAAAGCCCCTGTATCCAGCTCTACGGCTAAAAACAATCCTTCTAATGCTACATATAGGGTCAAATCCGGTGACACCCTGGACAAAATTGCTAGAGTCAATAATATGACTGTCAAACAATTAAAGTCTAAAAACAATTTGACTAGTAACCTTATTTTTCCCGGCCAGGTCTTGAAGGTTAATACACTTAACAACAATACGAATACGAATAATAGTAAAAATACAACAAAAGTTTATGTGGTTAAATTAGGGGATTCCTTATCAACAATCGCTAAAAGATATAACCTTTCCCTTAGTGCCTTACTTAAAATTAACCCTAATATTTCCAATTCAAATCGTATTCGTATCGGCCAATCCATCCGGGTTTCCGGACAAGTCTCAGCATCTTCAATTAAAAAACCGTCCAAATCGACCAAGGCGGATCAAGTTTTGGCTGCTGGCGCTAAGTATATGGGAGCCAGGTATGTTTACGGTGCGAGCACTTCACGCACTGATGTATTTGATTGCTCTTCATTCACATTAAGGGCCTTCCAAAGTGCAGGTGTTTCATTGCCTCGAACTTCAATGGCACAATCACAAGTTGGTACAACTGTATCTTCAAAATCCCTCCAAAAAGGGGATTTAGTATTTTTCGATACCAACAATGATGGTGTAATCAATCATGTGGGAATTTATGCCGGTAATGGTCAAATGCTGAATGCTTCCACATCTAAAGGTGTTTCCTACGCTAACATCAACAGTTCTTACTGGGGACCTAGCTTTGTAAAGGCAGTCCGAGTTCTTAACTAAATAATGATATGGCATTAAATGCCTTGATAAAAGAGCAAAAAGCGTGTTTTGATAAACTATCATACACGCTTTTTTGCGTATAATAATGTCAAATGGGCTCTGATTATTGTTGAGATTTTCTTTATTTGATTCTATTAATCACGCTAATGATAAATTTTCACGCATTTTTTATGCCCACTTATCTACAGAAAAGCCGACTGTAAAAGAATGGTTTTCTTCACTTAGAAAAAATGGATATTTTTCATATTACTCTTATTTTAAAAATTCTCGGTTTCAATTTTGAAATGACAGTGACCAATATTGATATATCCTGATTACTTTTCGAACTTGTATTCTTGTCCTTGTTCGGGCCGTATGGATATAGTAATCCCCAATATATCCCGAATTCTTATACGCTATACAGTATCTACATTCCCAACAACAAAAGGCCTTCATAACAGAAGACCTTTCTTTAAAAATCGTTCCAGCTTGATTTCAAAAATCCGCTCCCTTTCCGCCGACTGTCTGCCAAGCCTCCTCAGCGCAAGCGCCTGTGGGGTCTCGGCTAGCCAGTTATTCGGCAGGAGTGTCGCATGGTTCGGCGTGAGAGCATTTCGAACATGGCATTACTTTAGTTTCTCTTGTTTTTCAAGATACTGCCTCATTTTTTGCAAATATTCCGGGGCATCCATTTGATCTTTCACGACCAGCTCTATAAGGCAAAGTTTATCGGCGTTCTGAGCATTTGTAATGGCATCATCCAGTTCACCATTCGTCTCGACTCTTGCTGTAAATGCCTCTTGACCAAACGCTTCAGCCAGTTTTGTATAATCCCACTCTGGTATCTCGTTGTATTTCTGTTTTTCTATATCGACTTTTACGTTCAAGAATTTTTCGATCGTGTACCCGTTATTGTTGAGAATAAACACGATGGGCTTGCAGCCGTTCTCCAGCATCGAGCTTATTTCCTGTGCTGTCAGCTGTATCGAACCGTCCCCGGTAAACAAAAGAACACGCCGGTTTCTATCCGCTATACAAGCACCGAAAGCTGCGGGCGTCGCATATCCGATGCTTTGCCAGCCTCCCTGGGCTATGTAGGTCGCCCCTTTCGGCAACCTGACCTGTGACATGCCATAAGAGAATGTTCCTGTTTCCGTGACCACAATATCATTTTCTTTCAACATTTGCTGAATTCGAGGATAATAGGAAGCCGCTTTCAGTGGTGCTGATGGGTCTTCCACCATTGTGTCATACGGAAACGAGATGTTTCCAGCAGATTCATTCTGTCGGTAACCAATGTCCTGAAGCGCAGTTAAAATTTCCTCCGCACCGACATTCATATAACTGGCTTCCCCCACTTTTAATGTGTCAGGTTGAATTTCCACCATTTTTAACGGGTTAAGCTTTGCTGTACCTTTGGAAGTATTGACGTCTGACCACACAGTACCAACGGCTATGATGAAATCCGCTTCTTCAACAGTCTGAGTTACATCCTTACTTCCGAAAGCTCCGCCGTAAACACCAATATACTGGGGATGGCTCTCATCAAACCCGCTTTTCCCCTGCATTAACGAAGCAACAGGAACATTTAACCTCTCAGCGAGCTCCAGTACGGGTTTCTGCAGGTTATAACGAAGTGTTTTCATGTCGACAAGGAGAACCGCTTTGTTTACATGTTCTAGCATCCCTTTTATATGCTTCACTGCTGACTGCAGCGCATTGACATTCGACATGGCCACATTTTCAGAAGTCTCACCGTGAGAAACCAACGTTTTTTCAACAAGATCGATAGCCACTACCAAATAAACGGGCTTTTTCTTTTCTTTCGCGATTCTGATAGCAGCGGGTATCTCCCTAGCTGCATTTTCTGGTGTAAGAATTGCCGTATAACTGGTGATATGCTCATAAACCTTACGGAAAACATCAAAATCTCCATTCATTAACGTATGATGGGCAAGCTCCTTCTCCTGTTGCATCATGGACTTTGGCGAGCCGACAATATGTATGAGCGGCACATTTTCACTGTACGCGCCAGCGATTGCATTACATGCGCTCATTTCACCGACACCAAAGGTGGTGATTAGTGCCGAAATTCCCTTCACACGGGCATAAGCGTCCGCAGCGTATCCAGCATTGAGTTCATTTCGTCCATTAATAAACTCGATCCCATCGTAATCTTCCAAAGTATCTAGCAATGAGAAATTATAGTCTCCAGGCACACCAAAAATCTCCGTAATGCCTTCTGCTTTTAAGCAGTTGTATAAATATTGTCCCAAGGTTCTTTTTTCAGCCAAGTCAATCACTCCTTCAATCGATTACTCTCTACTTTATTTATACCCAAACATAAGTAGGTTAACCGTAAATATCCATATCCTTAAGGTAGGTTTGCTACTCTATTACTCTAGTTTTAGCTTTGATGAATGAAGTGATTGAGACTATTTCTCGTATAAAAAACGATTCAATTCCAAATCGAAATATCTGAAAATTCTTGATTTCACCTCTATTTTTGATTTATATTTGAATCACCGGAACAGTGGATAAGGGGGAAAATGATGAGTGATAACAATATCAAAAAAGTTTTGGAATGCATCATCAACACATCCAATAATAATATTACCGTGACCGATGAAAAAGGATTCATTTTATTCACGAATCCTAACCATTGGTGGATATATGGAATCGAACCGGAACATTATCTGGGAAAATCCGTGTACCAGCTCGAAACGGAAGGAATCCTTTCACCGTCGATTTCCGCGATGGTATTGAAAAAGAAAACTCCTGTCCAGATCATGCAGCATACGAAGACGGGAAAAATCGTCATGTCGACTGCCTATCCCATCTTTGATGATGATGGTGAATTGATTCGTGTCGTCAGCTACGCCCAAGATCAAACTGAAATCAGGAACCTCCAGGATCAGTACGGTCAATTGGAGAAAAAGATACAAGAATACCAATCGGAGGTCGAGGAACTTAGGGAACAGGAGGAGCTGATCTATCGCAGCAAGGAAATGCGGCAAATCGCCAAAACGATACACCGTGTTTCCAAAACGGATGCGACAGTCATGCTTCTTGGTGAATCCGGTGTGGGAAAGAGCGTATTCGCCCGCCGGCTGCATAATCAGAGTTACCGCAGCAAAGAGCCATTCATCGAAGTCAACTGCAGTACCATCCCAGAAAGTCTCTTTGAATCTGAAATGTTTGGATATGAAGCGGGATCCTTCACCGGAGCGCAGAAGCAAGGGAAGCAAGGGCTAGTAGAACAAGCAGATAATGGTACCCTATTTCTGGATGAAATCGGTGAGCTTCCGCTGGATATGCAAGTTAAATTATTAAATGTCCTGCAAGAGAAGACTTTTAAAAGGGTGGGCGGAAAAAAAGAGCATAAGATAGATTTTCGGCTTGTAACGGCAACCAATCAAAACCTTGAGGAAATGGTGGAAAAGGGAACATTCAGGCTCGATTTGTATTATCGCTTAAATGTGATTCCCATCCAAATACCGCCATTACGAGAAAGAAAAGAAGATATTGCCATCTTAATCAATCATAATCTCGAAATCATCAACAAGAAATACAAGTCAGATAAGAAATTGCACCCTTCCACTTACGAAATACTGATTCAGCATAAATGGTCAGGAAACGTGCGTGAATTGGAAAACCTGATTGAACGGCTCATTTTGACCTCGGAAGACTCCATCATTTTCCCTGGCTTTCTCCCCTCCCATTTCCATGGACAAGAATCTTTTGAGAAAATAGATGATACCCTAATGATTGACGATATGATGGTTGATGATAGTGATCTCAATACCGCCCTCGAACAAGTGGAAAAATGGATGATGATGAAAGCGAGTAAAAAATGTAAGTCCACATATGAAATGGCAAAATTCTTAGGGATCAGCCAACCTTCCGTCGTCAGGAAAATGAAGAAATATAAAGGTCATCTGCCGATTAAGTAAAAGTGAACAGAAAGAATCCATAAAAATAGGAGACCATCGCAATGAAGGTCTCCTATTTCTTACTTATTTGACACGCCTGCAGATTCAAATGTTGCCATTTCTTTAATGACCAATGTCGCTGCCTTTAGGATGGGGTATGATAGGGCAGCCCCTGTTCCTTCCCCGATTCTCATTCCCACATCGAGGATCGGCTCCTTGCCAAGCAGTTCTATGGCCGTTCCATGACCAGGTTCTGCAGATCGATGTCCAACAAACATATAATCGGCTGCACGTCCTGAAATCAGGTTTGCCAATACAGCAGCCGTGGTTGTAATGAAACCATCAACAAGAATGGGTATACGGTTATTCGCTGCAGCTAGCATGGCCCCTGCCATACCTGCAATTTCGAACCCGCCGATTTTCATCAAAATATTGATTGGATCATCAGGATTTGGATTTCTTAATGAAATCGCTTCTTCAATTATTCTTCGCTTATGTATAATGCCTTCTGACTTCAATCCTGTTCCCTGCCCCACTAGTGATTCTACGCTTTTCCCGCTTACGACTGAGATGATGGCGGTACTGGAAGTCGTATTTCCGATTCCCATTTCACCAAGAATCAGGCAATTCGTACCACGGGCAATCATTTTCTGTGCACGGTCATATCCAATTTCAAGCGCTTGAATTACTTCTTCCTTTGTCATCGCCTCTTCCTTATAAAAGTTTCTGGTTCCATTGCGGACTTTTCTCGAAGTTAACCCGGGTGCTTCGATATCTGCATCGATCCCTATATCGACAATGTCCAAGTAAGCATCTATCGCGCGGCTTAATACATTGATGGCAGCACCGTCATTCAGGAAATTTAGTGCCATTTGTTCCGTCACTTCTTTTGGATAAGCCGAAATCCCTTCTTCCGTAATTCCATGGTCGGCCGCAAACACGATCACCCCCGGTTTCGAAATGTCCGGAAATGCCTCTCCTGTCATCTTGGCCAGTTCGATTATCCATTCTTCAAGCCTTCCTAAACTTCCCTGAGGAACCGTCAGCGAATCGACATGTCCTTTAACCTGCCTTCCCATTTCTTCATCCAGCATCGGGATGGAGATGGCAGCTAACCCATTCGTCATATGTATACCCCCCACAATCCAAAATGAAAAACCTTAACCACAGGAAAAGGTTCTTATCCATCATCTGCTATAAATACAATTTAGTCCATTAATTATCCTCTTGGCTTTCCATTTACTTCGGCACTCCCATTTCATTTAATGGGTAGATACGAAATTTAACTTTGCCCAATAGTGATTTCTCAGAAATAAAACCAAATCTTCTTCCATCCCAACTATTTCGCCGATTATCCCCCATGACAAATAAATGACCGGCAGGTACCCTGGATTTCCCAAGTAAATCACTCAGGGTGAAATTCTCCGTCAGATTTTCTTCAGGTGGAAGTTCCCCCTTATTTGTTTTCAAATATGGTTCCGTATACTTCTTCCCATTGATATATAAGACATCATCTTTCATTTCGACGCTGTCACCTGGTAAGCCGATCACCCTTTTTATATAATTCTCATCCGCGTCCGGAGCATAAAATACGACCATATCGAAGCGCTCCGGCTTTCCGATTTTAGCTACCACTATCCGGTCATCATTTTCATAAGTCGGCTCCATTGATTCACCTTTTACTGTAACTGGTGTAAATAAAAACTGTTGGCAAATGAACACGATCATTAAAGCGAATAAGATAGATTTCAACCATGAGAGCACTTCGCTTTTCATATTCTTCATAAGGACTCCCTCCCATCCATTGTGAACGGCTTTGGCTTGCAGCTCCAAAAATAATTCTTTAGTTCTGTTTATCCCTTATGCTTGTTTTTATCGTCTGTGATTTTTAGAAGAGATACTCCAAAAGAAATATCTGGAAAAATTGTAACATATCCTTTTATAGCTTGCGAGAATAATCATTTTTAATAAGAGGAGTAAAGAGCAAAACTCAAATCATGAAAAAAAGGATAGCGAGTTTTAGCTATCCTTTTAACATAGTACAAATATTGTTCCAAAACCTTAGTATTTATTCCAAGTCAATACATCATCAAGTGGCAAACGGACTTTTTCAAAGCCTGCTTTAGTTCCTTTTCCAATGGAAATTAACATGACAGGTTTGAAGTTTTCCGGTACATTGAATGCATCCACAAATTTGGCTTCATTGAACCCACCCATTGGGACTGTATCGTATCCTTTTGCTTTTGCTGCCAACATGATCTGCATGGAAACCAAACCACCGTCAATCATGGCTACACTTAAAGCCTTATCAGCGGAAAAGTTTCCGTAATTATGCAGTATAGAGGCTACATATGGCTCTTTGATTTCATTCTTCATGATTCCTTTATTGACTAATTCACCATAAATCCGCTCTGCATTTTTGTAACCTTCTATATCAGCTAAAACAGCAATGACAGCAGATGCATCGACGATTTGTTGTTGGTTATTGGCGATGGGGAGCAATTCTTGTTGGGTTTGCTTATCTTGGATCACAAGGAATCTCCACGGCTGTAAATTGGAAGAAGACGGTGCTTGAATCGCAATATCCAAGATTTCGCGAATTTCCTCTTCAGTCATCACGTATTCAGCATCGTACTGGCGAACAGATCTCCGCTCTTTTGCTACCGTAATGAAGTCCGTATCATTAAGGACTTTGGGTTTTTCTAGCGGTATATTCAACTCTTTCGATTTATTTAGGTACTCTTCTTTACTCATTATATTTTTTGTCATTTATAATGACCTCCATTTAACTGTAATTAATACAGGAACAGTATATAACGCATACTGTTCTTTTGTCAAATACAGTTTAAGAAAAACGAAACCATGTCAGTTTCGTTTTTCACATTAAGATTTTGAAAGTAAATCAGCAATCGTCTTCTGCTCCAAGCCTTGTATAATCCAGCTTTCCATCTCATTTTTTAAACCGCATAAAGCTTCGCGTGAAGATGGTTGAAAGCATTTCTTATCATTCACATCAAGAAAGCCCTTTGAAAAAGGTTCGGATTTAATTGCAGCGTATATATCTGCAAGAATGATTTGTTCGGGATTTTTGGCAAGTGAATATCCCCCATCCCTGCCTTCCTTTGCTTGAATCAGCCCTGCCTTCACTAAATTACTTAATATTTTTCTAAGAAAACCTGACTCTGAATCAAGCTTATCAGCCAATTTATTACTATTGCATAATCCATCATGATCAGCAAGAACAAGCAGGGCTTGTACTGCAAGACTAAACCACATTATGCTGGAAACCTTCTCTGACATTTCTTTCACCTCTCCCCTCTACTTTAAACTATTTTTCGATGAATATACAATGCTGCATCGAACAAACCTGCCAAAATCTCTTTTTAATGAACCTAATCAGGAAAACCCTTTTTGGAACGCTGAATCCCTTCCAAATCTATCCTTCCAATACCTGCTTTTCATCATTTTTAAAAAATAATTAGACAAATTACTTGTCTTACAAATTATTTCTTTGGGAATATGTTAAACTTATTTAATAGAATAGCTCAGGAAGTGGATGAATGATGCTGAAAACAATAAATGAACAAATGGATAAAATCATGCCTCTCATCACTCCGTTAAGCGTGGTGATTGGGGTATTATTGGCCGAACATCTAATGGATTACACCTTTCTTGTTCCATGGATATTTGCCTTCATAACATTTTCCGGAAGTTTAGGCTCCAACTTTAAATCTTTGCAGCAGGCTGTCACCCACCCTTTACCTGTTTTCATCGTATTGCTCATCCTTCATATGCTCATGCCTATTTGGGCCTTTGGTCTCGGCCACTTAGTGTTTCATGGTGATGCTTTCACGATTACCGGACTAGTCCTGGCTGTAGTGATTCCAACCGGTGTCACCAGTATGATCTGGGTATCCATTTATAATGGGAATGCCGTACTTGCCCTAACCATCATCTTGATCGACACCCTACTCTCGCCATTCATCGTTCCTTACAGTGTTTCCCTTCTTGGAGGCGGTTCGATCGAAATGGATTTGGGGTCGATTGTGAAAGGATTAATCGGAATGGTCGTTCTTCCCTCCATGCTTGCCATGTTCTTGAATCAGGCTACAAAAGGGAAAATACAATATACACTATCCCCCCGCTTAGCTCCATTTTCCAAGATAAGCGTTGGAATCGTAGTCATATTGAACAGTTCAAAAATCGCTCCTTACTTAACCCATTTCGATAAGAAATTAATGATCATGGCCTTCCTGGTTTTGTTCATAGCAGCTTCAGGGTATGCCCTTTCTTGGATGGTCGGTGCATATTTAAGATGGGAAAAGGGGGATATCATCACCTTGACATTTACAGGCGGTATGCGAAACATCAGTGCTGGAGCCGTCCTTGCAACCACCTATTTCCCTGCTGCCGTCGCTGTTCCCGTTGTACTTGGCATGCTGTTTCAACAAATGCTTGCCTCCTTTTTTGGCTATGTCATGGAAAAGCATTTTCATCGCGGGGTGAATGAAGGGTGATCCGCAGAATGATAATTTCTCAAGCATCCTTTTTCCCTTTCATTTATATTCCAATTATAATAGGTAAGTGGAACACATTTACATGATTATCCATTACAAATCCTTGGAGGTATTGAAGATGAAAGTTGTTGCAATAGTGGGAAGTATTCGTAAAGAGTCTTACAACCTTAAACTAGCAAAATATATTCAAACTAGATATCAAGATCGGTTTGATCTCGAAATCTTGAACATTCGGGATTTACCTTTTTATGATCAAGATATTGAAAATGACCCTCCATCAGTTGTAAAAGAATTTAAAAGCAAAGTGGCCGAAGCAGATGCGGTCTTGTGGGTAACACCTGAATACAATGCTACGATTCCAGGCGTATTGGGCAATGCAATCGATTGGTTATCACGTGTCGATAAAGTCTTGATCGGCAAACCCTCATGGATCATGGGTGCATCAATGGGGCAATTAGGCACGGTTAAAGCTCAATTGCATTTGCGTGAGATCCTATTCGCATTAGGCATCTCCTCCCCGCTCCTTCCCGGAAATGAAGTATATGTTGGAGCAGTGCATGACAAAATCGATAACGAAGGCAGGCTTACACATGAGTCGACTGTCCAGTTTATCGATACGGTCGTCGATAACTTCATTAGCTGGTATAATCATCATACTCGTTAATGCTTTTTTAACAAGAATCCCAGTAGGAATGATTGCTGGGATTCTTGTTGCTTCAAATTAAACTAAATTCATCCTCTTCCCGCTTGGAATGCAGGGTATTTTGTCATTCCTCCGTCAGCGAATAGAGTGATGCCCGTTACATAACTGGACTCTGAAGATGCCAGCCATGCAGCAACCGCAGCAATTTCTTCAGGCTTTCCGATATACCCCATCGGAATCATGCTTTCAAGATCTTTTTTCTTTTCGGGGTCTTCAAGCTTGTCGGCATTTATTGGCGTGGCGATGGCTCCAGGACCTATGCCGTTCACACGAATCCCTTTTGGTGCATACTCGAGAGCCAGGGTTTCCGTAAGCAGCTTCACCCCACCCTTGCTTGCCGCATAGTGAACGAATAAAGGCCAGGGAATCATCTCATGTACACTGGACATGTTTATAACATTCCCTTTAATATTGTTTTCGACAAAATACTTGATAGCTTCACGGCATCCCAGGAAATTTCCGGTTAAGTTGGTATTGATCACCCTATTCCAGTCGCTTAAGGGCATCTCATGAGATGGAACCGGATTTTCAATTCCTGCATTATTGATGAATATATCGAGTTTTCCGAAATTCTTTACCGCTGATTCAACAAGATTAATGACATCTTCTTCAATGGTGACATCGCCTTTTACTGCAATGGCTTCCCCACCATTTGTTTTGATTTCTTCCATTACACTATCTGCTTCCTCTAATTTAGTAAGGTAATTAACCACGACCTTTGCCTTTTCCTTAGCAAAGCGAATGGCCATCGCTTTTCCTAAACCAGTGGATGAACCCGTTATAACAACGACCTTACCTTCTAAATCTGTATACATTTAATCACCCTCCAATTAACTTTTTGCCAACCCGAGCATAATCCCAGCTATGATGATCAAGATAATTCCAATTACAATTCCAATTAGTTGGCGCTTCGTTTTCTTTTCACGTAAAATGATGATCCCGCCAATAGTTGAGATGACTATGCCCATTTGCGAAAGGGAAAAACTAGTAGCCACTCCCACACGGGGCTGGGATATGAATAAAAACATGTTCCCTGCAGCCCATATTAATCCCGGAATGATATTGCGAATCGTATATTTGTTAAACGGTTTATGTTTAAAAGTCAATAATAGACCGCCTATTACCATCCCTATCGCTTGAGGGAACAACGCTGACCACCCGTCAACATCAAAAAGACGGGCCACGACCACATAAACCAAATAACCGAATGTCGAGATGAGGAGAATTACGATTCCTTTCTTCAAGTTTCCCGACTTGCCCTCTTTCGATTCTTTATCTTCCAAGGAGGTCAAGACGATTCCTATAATAATGAAGACCAAAGCCAAAACGCCTAAAATAATCGCTTTCATTGTAGACCATTCGTTAAAAACTATGACCCCGAATAAAGTGGTTGAAATGAGCTGCAATCCTGTTGATATTGGCATGGTTTTGGAAACTCCCATTAAATCAATGCTCTTAAGCTGATTAGCTTGTCCAACGGCCCAAAACAATCCAGATACGACTCCGACTCCAAACACCAGGAATGACAACTTAATGTCTGCGAAAATATAAACACCAATTGAAAAAATCAAGGCGCCAATCGTTGTACCTAGTGTTTGACTATAGGGTCCACCCCCGAGTTTCACATTAAATAAAACGATGCTTCCCCAGAATAATGCCGGCAAGAGAGCTAATAATATATCCATTTTCAACCCCCATATATGTAAGTTCAAAACTAAGCAGGAAATTTCATTTTGTCTTCTTTTTAATATGTTCGCATTATTTGAAATGACCCTTGGAAATTTTATGAAATGTTTCCGCAACACAAAAAGGGCTGTAGAATGCAGCCCTTTTTGATGATAGTGATATTATTGCAGCTACTCACCATGTTGATGGTGTTGCATGTCCATTTCCGAATCATCACCGACCTTGAAATAATCACTTTCCCAAACAGCCGTCGTGCCGATAATGATGATGGAGAACAGGAGGGTCAGATAAAAAGGAGCAAATCCCCTCCCACTTTTGGATTCTTCTACACCCTCTCTTTTTATATAAAAAGTCACAAAGAATATACTGGCAAGGTACTCTGTTGAAGCATAATTGTAAATAGCCAAATATGAAAAGTTTGGTTGGCTGTTAGATTTTTATTTTTTTAAACTGATGATATTAAGGCGTAGACAACAAGTAATGCATGATCCGGCATTCAGTATCCCAATACCGAATCAAATAATGATCTTGCTCACCTCTCAACCGTAGCAGTCCAAGGTTCCTTATAGGAATCTATTCTTGATAACAATTGAATTTTACCTTGGAATATTTAAGCAAAAATCCATTCGATAATGGATCGTCTCGATGAATATAAAACTCATGTTTCCCCATGATATAGGCATTGCCGGTAATCTCAGGTATAACTGCTTTAAAATGACCTACTGTTGTTTCCTCTAACAAACGTCCTTTAAATGCAGTTTCAATTATGCCTTCCGTTACAAATTCCTCATTCAATGAAAGCTGTTCAATTGCGTGCATTCGTGCCAATTGGGCCGATAATCCGGTCCCACAGGCTGACCGCGCAACCTGACCGTCGCCAAAGACGGCTACATTCTTTGTGTGAACTCCCTCATTATTTGACCCATCTAGAAACAGGACCAAATCCACCTTGTTAATTTCGCTTTTTAGCGGATGCTCCACCTTGATCTGTTGATTGATTGCATCTCGGATTTTCTTCCCTATTTCCCCCAGTTTATCTGCATTTTCCGGAACTAAGTCCAACCCAATATCATTGCAATAGACAAACCCAAAGAAGCTTCCGCCGAAAGAAATATCCACATAAATATCGCCAAGCTCTTCTACAAACACCTTTATTTCCTCTCCCCAATAGAAAGCTGGGACATTCACAAATGATACGCTTTCCACCCTGTTGTTTTTCCGCTTTGCACAAACCTTTACCAATCCTGCAGGAGTGTCAAGTGTCAGGAAGACTTCGTCCCCCTCTTTTTTGATAATTCCCGTTTCCAATAGGGCAGTGGTCACCCCAATGGTGCCATGACCGCACATATTTAGGTAGGCTTGGGTATCCATAAATACCACTCCAATATCTGCAGCAGGATTCACAGGCTCTAATAACACAGCGCCAAACATATCCCTATGGCCTCTTGGCTCGAGGATTAAGCTCGAGCGGATATAATCACATTCTTCGATTAGTTTCTTCTTTTTTTCCAACATGGTTCTGCCTTCTATTTTTGGGAGCCCTTCCACTACAATTCTGGTTGGATCACCCATTGTATGTGTATCAATCGTTTTGACGATTAAATCGTTTTCATTTTCTATCATGCTTATTCCTCCTTCTTACTTGCTTCCTTAGTATAGAACGACTACTTTCAACTACTTTTCGAACCACCCTGAATCCAAAAAGGAATATTTATACCTTTCTATTTAAAAAATAAAGGCATGGAGAAGCGTTTATTTGCTTTGTCCATACCTTATCTTTTGATTATTCCGAAATAATTTTATATTCTAATAATGATTTTACCCCGATACTTGATTTTTTGAATCGAGGTTTTCGAATGTCTTTCCCTAATTCAATGACAATCGCCGCTACCAATGCAATGATCGGTATGAAGGTAAAGTGTTTTTCACTTGGTTTTACCTTTAGTAGGACGTTGTTAAAACCGGCAATTGGACATGACAAATAATCGGGACATGAAGAAGCCTTTACTCTGACCAACACACTTGGTTTTCTTCCGGAATATGTCTAGCTCCTACTCCCTGTCACATTACAATGCCCCTTTCTGAATAGATACTACTTTTATTAATGGGTAATTTCACATCTTTCCACTAATTTAGTGTAAACAGCAATAGAAAGTGCGATATCTAAGACACCGGATCCGACACTTTCATAGAGCGTGATTTCTTGCTCATTTTCTCTTTTTGAAATTTTTCCAGTTAGCACATCTCCCACCGTACCTGACACTTTGTCTTTGGTAATCTTTCCTTGTTCGAATGGAATCAAAATATCACCGGCGGCTTCCCATAAACCCTCAACGTGTTCCGTGATTACTTTATCCGATTTCAGTACTGTTTCTGTATCAATTTCCTGCATAAAAGAGGTAAAAGAACCAATCGCGTTGATATGTGTACCTGGTTTGACTGAACTTCCTTTAAAAACAGGAGTGAGTGAGGTAGTACAAGTACAGATGATATCAGAGGATGACACGCACTCGTCAGCCGTTTTAGCCGCAATGATTTTATATGGCCGATTTTTAATCTTTTCAATTCTTTCAATAAAACTTTCTACTCGTTCAGGATTAATATCATACACGTAAAGTTCCTCAATAGGTCGAATTTCTTGGATGGCCAATACTTGAGAGAACGCTTGGAGTCCTGAGCCGATAACTCCTAGTTTGTTGGCATCTTCTCTTGCCATTAAGTCAGTAGCGATTGCTGCACTGCCGCCTGTTTTGATGGCAGTCAGATAGTTCGCATCAATGAGTGCTTGAAGTTCGCCAGTTTCAGCTGAATATAAGCTTATTTTAGAGATTGTACTAGGCAGACCTTTTTTCAAATTCCCAGGGAAAACAGATGAGAATTTTGATCCGAAGAAAGGTTTGTTCGTACAATTAGCGACTAACCATTGTCCCACATTTTTTTCGCCGCGAATAGGCATAAAAATACGGTTTCCTGCATAAATTTCCCCTTTAACACAATCTTCATAAGCCTCCTTGATAACAGGGAGAACCAATTCCATCTCAAGTATATTTTGTACTTGTTCTTCTGTAATTTGTCGCATAATATCCTCCTTATATTTAAATAGTGTCTATTATTATATAAATTTTACTTTTTTGAAATTTGTATAACTATGATGGATTTTGGTTAATTTTTTATACAAAAACCAATTACTACTATTTATATATTCAGTTTAATTTTCAAAAACTCCCTTATGCCCAAATATCTCCTATACTGAATCCGTTAGGAAAAGGATCCGTTGGATCAAGTACATAAGTGTTAAATCCAGTAATCCACGCCTGGCCTTTAACAGTTGGAACGACAGCTTTATAGTCACCGATTTTAACCTCATCAACAAGACGACCATTATATACTGTCCCTAATATCCCTTCGTGTCGGAAATCTTGATTTATTTTCAATTCACCCTTCGCATACAAGGTAGCCATCTTTGCACAAGTTCCAGTTCCGCAAGGACACCTATCCAAAGCACCTGTCCATGTAGAAGAGTCATTCCAGTCAAGATCTCCGGAAGCAACATTTACGACATTTTTCCAGTCTGCTTCCGGATTAGAAGAAGGCCCTGAAAGCTGGGAAATCGTTATTCCGACCCCTGGATAATCTGGATGTTCTACGGGTAATTGCTCCTGAGCTGCTTTACGTATCATAGATGAAATACGGGCAATTTCATGTCCATGTTCAGGAATAAGTTCAAGTCCTTCAAATTGACGAACATCAGCAATTACATAGAACATCCCTCCCCATCCTACATCCACCTTTACTTTTCCTAAATGAGGTACATCAATTTCTGCATCGATATATGGTGCAAAAGCCGGAACATTCTTAAATGTTACGTTCGTCACTTTACCATTTGAACATTCTGCTTTTACACGAATAAGTCCAGCAGGAGCTTCGAGTGTTAGCTCAGTAACCGGCTCCTTCATTGGCAGCATGCCCGTTTCCAAAAGTACTGTAACAACAGCGATGGTATTACCACCAGACATAACTGGATATTCAACCTGCTCCATAATAATGTAACCGGCATCCGCCTCTGGATGCTTAGGCGGTACGATAAGGTTACAACAAAGAGGAGGATACCCCCTCGGTTCCCTTAACATAAGCATTCTTAGCTGGTCATCGTTTTCCTGTAGCCAACGCATCTGTTCATAAACTGTATTTCCAGGTATATGAGGAACTCCTCCAGTAATTACACGCATTGGTTCACCTGAATGAGTATCTACTGCGTGAATCATTCTTTTAAAACTCATATCTAATCACTCCTATGCTTTTATTCCATATTCATTAAATATTAACTTCCTGACCAATCCCTAAATTTTCAGCTTTTTTATATACATAATTACCAATAGAGGCATCGAACAAGGCCATTTACCGGTTTTAATAGAATAAGACTGTCATTTTTCAGTACTTTTGTTTTCTCAGATAATAAAATCGGATAATAGGATCACCTCATGATCTTTAACCCAACCTTTTTCCATCGAATCTATAATATCACCACACTCTATCTTTCCTTGTTCCGAATCAATATTATGATAACCGGCTTGATCAAACAAAGTTTGCGGCAATTCTCTCATATTACTTTTGTAAGATCCTTGCCCATACAACTAACTTATTTTTATAGAGCTCCGTATCGTCCGGAAGTACTGGAGAGATGGATGTAGTTGCAGTAATAATGATTTCTGAATTTCGAACCAGCTCACTTTTATCTGTAACCGGTATAATTTCAACTTCTTTATTCGAAATAATTCGAAACTTTCGAATAAGCGACTTTATTTTTTCCGAAGATCGATTATATAAATAAAATCTTTTTACAGAAGTAGCTGATTAAGCCGCAATAAGCTGGTACAATCCCTGCATTCTAGTTCCTACTAAACCAGACTGTTTCAGCATTTTTCATAAGACTCCGCATAGCAACTCCAGAAACGGCAGCTGTTTATATCGCTGTCAAAATTGTGCCGTTTATTATAGATAATAAATTACCCGTTTCTCTATCGTTTATTAACAATAAGCCATGTGTTACCGGACTATCGGTTTTGTAATTTGATGAGTAGGAAGTGACTACTTTTAGTCCGATGCAATAGTCAACAAAACAGGGCATTATCAGCAGATTATCTTCGCCCTTTACTTCTGAAAAAGTGCGGGCTGGCATCACAAAATCTTTATTCGCATATTTGCCTCTTCAATTACATTTATTACTTCTTCCATTGACAGGGAACTTTCGACGTCCTTTTCTGAAAGTAATAACAAAAAAACGCCTCTTTACTACAACTAATCATTTAAACTGTCTCTCTCTTAGGATTAAGCTCACTGCCAGGTTTACTGCTAGGTTTGTTTAAAGCACTTGTCTCTGCCAGAGTCATATTCCTGGTCTCTGGAGCCATCACGAATGAAATTAAAAACCCTATAAAAAACAGGGCTGCACAGCAGTACATGGTGACAGCAATCCCGTATGTACTCAAGATGAGTGGAAATAAAAATGTACTCAGAGAGGCACCAATCCGACTCACGCCGGTGCCAAATCCAACAGCTGTTCCTCTAATTTTTGTCGGAAACAATTCATTTGGATAAATCCATTGGTGGATATTCATACTAGTGTTGAAAATACCATAAATGATAAACAGCGAAATGGTGAAGGCAAATGACATCTGCCAGCTTGACGTTATCCCTAATATCACTAAAACAACCGCG
This sequence comes from Peribacillus simplex, assembly GCF_900156045.1. Taxonomy (GTDB): domain Bacteria; phylum Bacillota; class Bacilli; order Bacillales; family DSM-1321; genus Peribacillus; species Peribacillus simplex_D. The sequence continues at coordinate 830,321 of NZ_FTMX01000002.1, forward strand.
GAGACTAAAAACGGCCAAATTAGCACTGGTCTTCTTCCGATTTTCTCTACCAGAAATACTGCCGGCAATAATCCGACTAAATAGAAGAGGCTCATAATCGCAGAACCCAGATACTCCTTGTTTCCATCCGCAAATCCAAATTCCCCTAATACTTGAGGGATGTAGGTTGCAATCGCAAAGGCAGGAGCCACTTGAAGCGTCCAAAATAGGGCGATGAAGAGGGTCCACTTTCCATACCCATTTTTAAACATGTCCATAAATGACGTCTTTTCTTTCGTTTCCAAGGACTCGGAGAGGACCACACCTTTTCCAAAGACCCCTTGAATGATTGCGTTGGCTTCTTTTTCTTTTCCCTTACTTGCCAGCCAAAGAGGGGATTCTGGCATCTTTAAGCGGCCAAGTAAAAGAATGAGCGCCGGAACGGCACTGCTTGCAAGCATCCAGCGCCAGCTGTCCTCACCCAGACCCAGCATCCAATACCCCACCAAGAAGGATGCACCGTAGCCAACATACCACAGGGCAATTAGTCCGCCAAGCAAGGCGCCCCGCTGCTTGCGAGGGGCAAACTCCGCCATATACGTAGCGGAAATCGGATTATCAGCACCCACTGCAACCCCTAAAATAAAACGTAAAATGATAAGCTGTACCGGGTCATTCACAAAAAACTGGGGAATCGAGGCAAGGACAAAAACGGCTAAATCGAGAAGAAACATCGTCTTTCGTCCAATAAGATCCGTTAAGTAGCCCCCAATTATTCCGCCAAAAAACATCCCGACATACATAGCCATTGCGATCATACCAACTACGGTTAACGACATATCAAACTGGGGCTGTAAAACGGCCAGGGCCACTGCAATGATACCAATAATGTACCCATCAATAAAGGCTCCTCCGCCGGTATAAAAAAACATTTGGTAGTGAAATTTACCCAAAGGCATTTCTTCAAGTGTGCGAACTTTATTCATAACTCCCCTCCAAAATTCAGAATATTTATTAAAAAACAAATTATTCATCAACCCATTTTTTCCAATCATTAAGAGTCTTTCAATATTTTGCTTTGGCAACCGGCAGCAGTTGGTTCAAGATGTCTTCCTGCTTGATCGTGCTTCAGGGGAGTACGTCATAAAGATGCTTACTTACCATTGATGATGTCTCCTAGATTAAGAACATCCTCCTTCAGATAAAACACCATCTCGTACTGCAAACTTACTTTTTCTATATTGATAACGTTTACATTTAACTCAAGTTGCAATTCTTTTGCGAATTGCTTCGTTTTAATTTTCCTTTTTTAAACATGCCTGTTGCAGCCATTAGCTAAATTTTATTGGGATACCTACCCCAATGATTCCTATGCTGACTGAGGCAACGCTTGGTATAGCTGCAAAATATCGGCTCTTCAGTTTCAAGCCCTCCCAATGAATGACCAATTTAAAAGTTGGATTACTTCTTTGTGACGATTGTTCAAACGTTCCAAATGTACGATTCTATACCTTCAGCTTGAATTCTGTCCTCTTGTGAGAAGTAAATAAAACTGATCCTTTTTACTTTGAGCTAGTTTTGCAAGCTTCTCAACAGTACTCATAACACCTCCTTTTCTGTTTGAATTATCTAAAAATTTAACTTTAGATGTATATTAGCATCAAATAGACTCGATGCAAACCTTTTTTTTGAAAAAAGGTATAATTATTCCTTTTGAATTAAAAAAAAATATTGCCTTATACGTTTCAAATGGCTACAGCTTCCATAATTCCAATAATTGGTATTGCTATAAAATGCTTTTCACCGTCACTACCTAACGATTCAAATATTTTAGATCTTATTTTATTATTTATGGACATATTAACTGTTTCTGATTTAGGCGATTAAGCTGATGTTGAGACAACAACAGTCATTCCTCTTATAAAGGCCTCGGGATATGGAAGTTTTAAGGAATTTGATAAGGAATTTCACCCAAATACTATATTTAGTTTTTTCAACATGGTAGGATCACAAAAGTCGTTTTCGAGTGATAATAGTAAACCCTATTGATCAATAAATATTTGCTGGAATGAAAATGAGAAATTGGGATTCATTCAACAATTGCGCCCTTAATTGAATAACAAAGTTTCAATTAACTGGTTTATTTAAGTAAAGAAAAAGCTGCCTTAAAGCAACCCAGATTTTAAGTTCGCGCACTCTCTCAATTTTAATATATTTCTCTAAATAAACAGTTTTCAATTAAGGTCTTTTTAAGTAAAGGAAAGTGACGAAATTAGGGTAAAATAATGTTTTAGCCATTTGAAAAACTTATTAAAATTAACAAGAAATTTATTCTTTAGTTTCGTTTCTTTCATGGCACTTTATATATTATAGTGAAACTTTCAAGTAGTTACTAAAGTAGAACAATAATCACTAAAGTAAACTACTTCTGAAAGAATCTTACAACCCTTGATTTTGTCAAAAGCTTCTTTTGCTTCTTTTTCTTCAGCAAACTCAAACATTGTGGTATTATTTTTTTCTGAATAAACAGTGATTACCCACATCTTAAAAAATCCTCCAACTAATATTTGTAATTCTTTTTCTTTATCATCATTGACAAATTATACATGAAAGAGGTGATTTTTATATTTAGTTAGCAATTTGTCACTTATCAATCTAAAAATTCAATTTCTTCAGATCGGTTTATAAGGGAAATTGTAATGCTATTTCTATATTTAGTATCGTGGAAGTTATACATTTGATTAGAAAAATAGATTAATTGAGACTAGTCTGTTATCCTTACATAAACGCTTATCAAAGTTTATTAACTTTCCGCCATTCGCTATGCACCTACACCTAAAAGAAGGACTATTGTAGGGTTTTCTGCATATCTTCTTGAAGATATACCCCTTACTTTTATTAAATAATCTTTTTCCCTGAATTTGATTGGTAGCTAAGTTTATTGGTTCTTTTGTTTAATGTACTTGTTTCGGCTAAGCTCATATTTCGGGTCTCTGGCGCCATTACCAATGAAACTAGAAAACCTATAAAAAAGAGACCGGCACAGATATAGAGAGTGACCCCCAATCCATACTTGCTTAAAATCACCGGAAACAAAAATGTACTCAAAGAAGAACCAATGCGGCTTACACCTGTCCCAAATCCTAGGGCTGTTCCTCGAATCTTCGTTGGAAACAATTCATTGGGATAAATCCATTGGTGAATACTCATCCCGGTGTTAAAAATACCATAAATAACAAATAACATAATCGTAAATGCAAAGGACATATGCCAACTTGATGTAAGGCCGAGTGTAGTTAAAATAATCGCTGACACTAAGAAGGGCCAGATTAAGACCGGTCTTCTTCCGATTTTCTCGACTAAATAAAGGGCGGGGAATAAGCCTACTATATAAAACAGACTCATAATGGCCGAGCCTAAATATTCTTTGTTTCCATCCGCGAAGCCAAATAGACCTAATACTTCAGGGATATAGGTAGCGATCGCAAAGGAAGGGGCCACTTGAAGCGTCCAGAATAAGGCAATAAAGATGGTCCACTTGCCATACCCATTCTTAAACATATCCATAAAAGACGTCTTTTCTTCTGCTTCAAAGGACTCGGAGAGGACCACGTTTTTTCCAAAAATCCCTTGAACAATCCCATTTGCCTCTTTTTCTCTTCCTTTACTCGCGAGCCAAAGAGGAGATTCTGGCATCTTTAAACGAGCGAGTAAAATAATAATGGCAGGAAGGGCACTGCTCGCCAACATCCAACGCCAGCTATCCTCACCTAGCGCCAACATAAAATATCCGACCAAGTAAGACACGCCGTAGCCCACATACCATAATGCAACTAGCCCACCAAGCAAAGCTCCCCGGTTCTTTTTAGGCGCAAACTCTGCCATATACGTGCCCGCAATTGGATAATCAGCACCAACCGCCAGGCCTAAAATAAAGCGTAAAATGATGAGTTGCATGGGGTCTTGTGCAAAATATTGGAGAACGGAGGCAATTACGAAAACCACTAAATCCAAAATAAACATCGTCTTTCGCCCAATCAAATCCGTTAAATATCCTCCAAGGATTCCGCCAAAAAACATGCCGACTAACGCCGCCATTCCTACCAGACCAACGGTTGTCAAGGACAGGTCAAACTGTGGCTGCAAAACGGCTAAAGCAACTGCGATGATCCCAATGATGTACCCATCAATAAAGGCTCCACCGCCGGTGTAGAAAAACATTTGAAAATGAAATTTACGTAAAGGCATTTCTTCGAGTGTACGTATTTGATTCATAGTTCCCCTCCCAACTTTAGAAAATTAACCCATTATCTATTGGATGAAAAGCCTACTCCCCCCTATTAGATAAGGGAGGAATGTAAGCTTTTCATTACCTTCTTAGTGTTGAATCGTGTGGAGCTTTCCTTGACTGAACAGTTTGAGGTAGTCATAACTGCCTGCTTTAGAATCCGTGCCGGATAAGTTAAACCCACCGAATGGATGAACACCGACCAGTGCACCGGTCACATTGCGGTTAATGTATAAGTTTCCGCAGTACATACGCTCAATCGCTTGGTTAATCCTTTCTTCGTTAGAGGAGAAGAAACCGCCTGTTAGGCCATATTCTGTATTATTGTAAATCTCAATTGCTTCTTCCCAATCTTTCGCTTTGGCAATCGTAAGGACAGGTCCGAAGATTTCTTCTTGCATAATCGTACTGTTTGGCTCGGCATCAATGAAAATGGTAGGTTGAATATAGTAACCTTCTTCACTGCCTGTAACGCCACCTAATACTAACTTCGCCTCTTTTTTTCCAATCTCAATGTAGTTAAGAATCGTATTAAAGGCTTTTTGATCAATAACTGGGCCCACACAATAGTTTTCTTCTCCGTTTCCTAGTTTAAGCTCACTCGCTAACAGAATGACTTTCTGAATTAATTCATCATATACACTTTCTACAATAATCGCACGCGAGCCAGCTGAACATTTTTGTCCTTGGAAACTGAACGCGGAGGAAACAATGGATTTAGCAGCTGCATCTAAGTCCGCCGTTTCATCGATTACAATGCCATCTTTCCCGCCCATTTCAGCATTGACGCGTTTGATCCATTTTTGTCCTTTCGCTGTTTTTCCAGCGAGTTCATTAATATGAAGACCGACATCTTTCGATCCAGTGAAACTAATAAAGCGTGTAAGAGGATGACCCGTGATATAGTCGCCCATGATGGATGAATCACCAGGTATAAAGTTGATTACTCCTTTAGGCAGGCCGATTTCTTCCATTAACTCCACAAATTTATAGGCAATAATGGGTGTCACAGAAGCCGGCTTTAGGAGCGTTGTATTTCCCGTTACAACAGCTGATACCGTTAAACCTGTACAAATGGCCAATGGGAAGTTCCAAGGCGGAACAATAAAGCCGACCCCTAATGGGATATACGTCAGTCTATTTGTTTCAGCCGGGATTCGTTTTACATAATGTGTATCCTCTTCCAATTGGATCATAGATCTTCCGTAGTATTCCATAAAGTCAATGGCCTCTGACACTTCTGCATCAGCTTCTTCGTAGTTTTTACCTGCTTCTAATATTAAAACAGCTGAGAATTCATGACGTTTTTTTCTCATTAAATCGGCAGCTTTGAATAAATAATCAGCGCGCTTCTCAGGACGTACTTGTTTCCACGTTCCGAAGGTGTTCGTTGCCGTTTGGATCGCTGTCTCTGCCATTTCACGGTCCACTTTACTCATATAACCGATGATTTCATCTGTCTTTCCTGGGTTAATCGAGGTAATCTTCTCCTCCGTATAAATCTTTTCTCCTCCGATAATAACAGGATAGTCTTTTCCTAATTCTTGCCGGAAGGATAGGATTGCTTCTTTTAAAGCTTGGACCTCACGGTCTTTTGAAAAGTCTGTATTAGGTTCGTTTGTGAAGGTATCCAATTTTAGTGTTTGTAGCATATTTGACATGTTTTTTCCTCCTAAAATGTTTTTTATTTAAAAGTATTTTTTAATACAAACGAGACATTTTCAGGTCGTTCCGCAAGTCTGCGCATAAAATAGCCGAACCAATCCGTCCCGTAAGGGACATATACGCGCACTTTATACCCGAGATTAGCTAATTTCTTTTGAAGATCCGAACGAATCCCGTATAGCATTTGAAATTCGAACTGCGTTTTTGGAATGCCCTGTTGCTCGGTAAATTGAATCACTTTCTCCACCATGACATCATCATGAGTCGCAATGCCTGCATAGTTCCCATTTAACAAATGCGTTTTAATGATTTTTTCATAGTTTTTGTCCACGTCACTTTTTTTCGGAAAGGCCACACTGATGGGTTCTTTATAAGCCCCCTTGACTAACCGGAGGTTGGCATTGTATCGATTCAAGTCATGAATGTCTTCTTCTGTTCGATACAGATAAGCTTGAATAACGGTACCAATATTTTCGTACTCTTTTCTCAGTTCTTTATAAATATCCAATGTCAATTGACAGTGCGAATAATCTTCCATTTCAATACGGACAAAGTTTCCATATACTCGAGCTCGATCCAAAATCAGCTTGAGATTTTGAATACATAAGTCCTTACTGATATCTAATCCAAGTGATGTAATCTTGACGGAGAGATTACTGTCGATTCCACTCTCATGAATGGCATCAAGGGTCTTTAAACAATTTTCTGTTGCTTCCAATGCGGCTTCAACCGTGAACACATATTCACCTAGGTAGTTCAGCATGGCAACCATGCCATTTTGATTAATCTTACGCACACATTCAATCGCTTGTTCCGTGACATCTCCAGCCACAAAACGTCTAGCACCAAACTTAAGTCCATATTTTTTGGCCATCTTATTGGCCGTCTTATTCTTAGCAAGCGTCTGAAAAGTATTGCTTAACAATTTCTCCATTCTGCCCCCCCATTTCATATGCCCCCCTATTCAACTTTTACAGCCAATGTGGATGCTCCCATAAAGCTAAATCCTTACCAACGCCTTTTTCTTTAGCACTTTTGTAGACACGATATGCCTCCGAAACATCGTGGATCGACATCCCGATTGGATTAAATAATATTTTTTGCTTAGGACATTCTCTACCAGTAACTTTACCGTTGATGATGTCTCCTAGATTATGAACATCCTCTTCAGACAGTACACCATCTCGTACTGCACGGTAACTTACGTCTACTCCGTGATGCTTCACATGTTCGAAATCATCCACGACGACTTTATCATAATGAACTAATTCTTTTGGATCAGTATCCCAGAAAGAAATTTCAGAGTGGAATGCTCCTTCTTTTAGCCACTCTCCTTTTACATAAGGGAAAGTTGACATTGTTGCCGTAATAACAATATCTGATTCTCGAATGGCTTCTTCTGCACTCGCTGCATTGACAACGTTTACATTTAGCTCTAATTCCATTTCTTTTGCGAATTGTTTTGTTTTCTCCTCATTCAAATCGAATACTTTAATTTGCTCAATTTGATTTTTAAACACGCCTGTTACAGCCATTAACTGTGTTCTACTTTGGACACCTGCTCCAATAATACCTACTGTACGCGAATCCGGGTTAGCAAGATATTTCGCAGCTATTCCAGTTGCTGCTCCAGTTCTCATAGCGCTTACAATTGTTCCATCCATAATTGCTAGTGGAAAACCATTATGAGGATCGGAGAGAATAATAATAGCAGAAGCTCTCGGTTGTCCAATTTTTCTTGGGTTTTCAGGCATGCTTGGAATCCATTTCATTCCCGCTACATCAATCTCACCTCCAAGAAAAGAAGGCATCGTCATTATTCTTCCTCTTGTCTCTTCTGTTTCAGGTCCTCCCCAGCGAATGACCGGTTTAGAAGGTTGGACTACCTCGTTGCGACCGTGTAATTCAAAAGACTTTTGAATCGCCTCAAGTGTACCATCCATGTCCAGACCACCAGCTTCGATGCAGTCTTCCTGTGAGAGATAGATAAAACCAACTCGTTTATTTTGCTGTACATTGTCTAGTATTTTAACTGTACTCATATTAACTCTCCTTTTTTTGAATTATTTGATAATTCGTATATTAGCACCATTTAGATTCAATGTAAACCATTTTATTTAAAAAAGGTTCTTTTGTTCCTTTCTAGAGTTTAATTAACAAAAAAAAGACATTACATGTAAATTTCTAATGAAATTACAATAATAATGTCTTTTTTTATTAATCTACTATAACTTTCTTTTCTTTCAATGTTTCCACTAAGTTTGTTATTTGTTGAATTGAAGTTTTCGAATTCCTTTTTCCTAATTCCACTACAATCGATTCTACGAGAGCAATAATTGGCATTATTGTGAAATATTTTTCCCCAGTTTCGACTTTTAAAATAACCTTTGAAAATGTGGAGATAGGACACGACAAATAATCCGTAATTAATACAATGGGGATCCCTTGCTTGTAGGCTACACTTGCAGCGTCAATTGTCCGTTGTGGATATGGGGAAAACCCAAATACAATCATTACTTCGTTTTCTTTAAACTGTAATATTCGTTCAAACATCGACTCACTATCGTAACTGAGCTGTCTCGTGTTTGAGTGAAATTCTTCGATGAGGAGTTCTAAGTAAATAGCAACTGCTTTATAAGGTCTTAATCCGAGTAAATTAATTCTCGCAGCATTTGCGATTAGGTCCATAGCATCTCTGAAATTTTCAACCAACTGAGGGTTAAGTGATTTATTTAGCAATTGAACCCCTTCTTGCCAAACATTTGATAGCGTCTTATAGTCTTTGTCTTCATCATTACCTCCAAAAGACGCCTGCACATTTTCCCACTTGTCAGAGTAATCCCTTTGAATTTCATGAAACTGTTTTTTCAACTCAAAAAAGCTATCGTAACCTAACGTCTTTACTAACCGTAAAACAGTTGTTGTACCTACATTAGCATTTCGGGCCAATTCCTTAACTGTAAACATTTCAATATCTTTATGATTTTGCAGTATGTAATCACATAACTGCTTCTGTTTATTTGGCAAGTTATCTTTTATAAAAATGATGTGATCCAACACATTGTTGTTTTCCTGAACTTTATTCACTATTCCACCTACTTTCGTTGTAAAATTCCCTTCATAATCTTTCATATAATTATCTATTTATAAATTACTCATAGGTAATGTTTATTTAATCATAACATAGTATAAGCCTTTTCTTCATTCCGCATGCGACATTAATGTAAACAACAAATACTTTGTCGGACCCTTGAAGCAGGCTGAATTACATTTGGCTTACCTGCCACTGACCCATAACCTATAGCAGGACCTATTTCTTCTTGCATGGTTTTCTTAATAAGAATCTTTCCTATTCGGTCCATCACACGTAAGGCTGTAGCCCGGCTATTTTATCTTGAATAAGAACCTACTTTCCCCATAATAAGGGTTGCTAAAACCGTTCCTTCCCTTATAGAATAAGCTAATCGCAACATCCTCATATTTTTCTATAATGACCTTGGTATTTATTTGTCAACGTAAAATGGGCTCAAATTTTGGATACTCACTTGCTTTATCTATTGTAAATAATTTCGATTCTGATAAATCTCTTATTCTTGGAGCAAATTTAAACACTAATAAAAGGGTCAATCCGAAATTTGGGCTGTGTAACCGGCTGTGTCTGTTTTAGGCCTTCATAGTTATTGTGAATTTAATGAGTTTTTAATTAATGTTCTTCTTCAGCTATAGGGGGCGTTAGTTGAAGAAAATACAGCTGTAGGGCTGTATTTTTATTTATAAGATTATAAATAAAGAAAACCATATTTAGGTTATAGACATAAGGAGTTCGGAAAACGAATCTTTCATCCAATGATGTTCAGGAACCAACTGACCCGAAGCAACACCTTCAAATCCCCAGGTGTTTCTAACTAAATGCATTAACCAAGTTGTTTGGAACGGGTTTGCGAGACTGCGGGAAAAGCGTGTTCAAAGGAGACCCCCGAAGGCGCCCAAGTTGTACAAGCAATAAAAAAACTGTAGACAAACTCGATTTCTTCGAATTTGCCTACAGTCTGGGCTTCTATATTTCTTAGATAATGGAACTTACTTCTTCAAATGATATGGCACAGTCGTAATAACCACATTTCTTCTATAAAGTAAGTAGGCACGAATGAGTAAACTTGATTGGTTATGAAGAATATTGTGCCAGCCCTTCTTCGGAATGAATTGGGGGATGATCACCGTAACTCTATAATTGGCTTCACTCGCCTTATGTTCAACCGTATCCACAAATTTCGTTAATGGCTGAATGATGCTTCTGTAATAAGAATTCAAAGTGACGAGTCTGACATCCGGCTGCCATTTTTTCCATTTTTCTTCGAATTTCTTTTCATCTTCTCTTTCAAAAGCTACATATACGGCAATGACCTGATCCGCTGAAAGAGATTTAGCATAATTTAAAGAGTTCTCAACCACATGAGTAATACCGGCCACAGGTACGATAATGATATTTCCTTCAATTGGCAAGATCGGCTCACATGTTGTAATCCTTAGTTGGTCACCAACTGCTTCATAATGCTTTCTGATTCGATGAAAAATTAACAGGATGATAGGTAAAAAAATCAAAACAGGCCAAACCTGAGTAAACTTGGTCAAGAAGAAAATCATCGTGACGATAAAGCTAATCATGGCACCAATTGAATTAATGGTTAATTTCAACATCCAGCCTTTTGGCTTTTCGCGAATCCATTTAACAATCATCCCGGTCTGGGACAGAGTAAATGGAATGAATACACCAACGGCATAAAGCGGAATGAGATTTTCTGTATGTCCTTCAAATGAGACTATTAAGATGATCGATGCAAGCCCCAGTATGATTATTCCATTGGAATACCCTAATCGGTCCCCTCTGATCGTAAACGCCCTTGGTATGAATTTATCCTTCGCTAGATTTACCGCAAGCAGAGGGAAGGCCGAATAGCCAGTATTGGCCGCAAGTATCAAGATCAATGCAGTCGTACCTTGAATGAAGAAATACATGAAATTCCGTCCAAAGATCTCTTCAGCAATCTGGGAGACGACCGTTACCTCCGCGCTTGGAACAATGCTTAAATAATAGGCTAAGAATACGATTCCCGAAAATAATACAGCTAGTAAGGAACCCATCGCTATTAAAGTTTTCGCCGCATTATTCGGGGCCGGATCTTTAAAGTTAGGGATTGCATTGGAAATAGCTTCGACTCCTGTCAATGCGGAACTTCCAGATGCAAATGCTCTTAGCAGTATGAATAAACTGATGCCCGCTACCGGAGTCCCGATGGGCGTGTGCAATTCCGGTGAAACTCCCCCAGTCAAAATCTTGTAAATCCCGACACCAATCAAGATGAACAATGCTAAAACGAATAGGTATACCGGATAGGCCAAAACAGAGGCCGACTCCGTAACCCCCCTCAGGTTCAGGATTGTAAGCAGAATGACGAAAATGATGGCTATGATGACATTATATGAATGCAGGCCGGGAAAAGCGGACGTGATAGCATCCGTACCTGCTGAAACACTAACAGCCACAGTTAATATATAATCCACCAATAAGGATCCTCCAGCTATCAGCCCTGGATTGACTCCTAAATTGTTTTTTGAAACCACATAGGCCCCCCCGCCATGCGGATAAGCGAAAATGATTTGTCTATAGGACAAAATCAAGGCGGTTAACAGGATCAATACTCCGATTGCGATAGGGATGGAATACCAGAATGCTGTAGCACCGATTGTGATCAGAACGATCAATATTTGCTCAGGTCCATAAGCAACCGAAGACAAAGCATCAGAAGATAATATCGCCAAAGCCTTTGTTTTGTTAAGCTTTTGTTCACCAAGTGCATTTGATTTTAAAGGTCTCCCAATCAAGAACCTTTTTATAGAAGATAACACGAAGTAGTCACCACCATATTTAATTTATAAGTTTATGTTACCCAGCTGTAGCAAAAAACAAGACGAAATAGAAAAATGCCTACAAGTCATAGCTAAATAGACCTGTAGACATCAATTTTTTTGTCTAACAAGCTCCACCTTCCTTCTCATATAACGCTTACGAGGTTAGCTGTCGGATTCGGACCTAAGAGTAGCCCTACCTTGAAAGGATTCACCCCTTGGATTGTAGTAACAATCCCAATAACGGGTCCCCCGCACCATAAGGTTTAAGCGATTTAGAAATATGAAACTGTTGATTATCATACTCCCGTGAAATGGAAAAGTAAATGAAAATTTTGCACAGAAATATAATTTTTTTTTGTATGCGAGGTTTTATTCTTGACGTATATTACATAAGTCATGCAAACACATGGTTCGAAGGGAGGAAAGGAGGTAAGTAAACGTCTAAAAAGAAAATAATCACGGAGTCAATGAACGAAAGATGGTCAAAAAGGAAAAAAATAATCTCCACATGGAGATCGTGAAGGACGAATAGTAACAAACTGCCCCCAGCTTGAATCTTTAAACTTGCATTGATTTTCGCTTCCCGATTCCACTTTCATTCCCGTACAACCGGGGACATTATCCCACTGATTCACCCTATTTAGTTCCTTCCTTCTTGAATTGGTCTCAAATTGCTTTTTTTAAAGACAAAGTATTTCTGGCCAATATAGTTAAGGACTGTGTAAAAAATTGCTCCTATCAGCACAGCCACATTTTGTTGTATCGGTAAATGAACGGATCCTTCCATTGATTCTGCAATAGCTTGGCCTAAAGAATAAGCGGCGGAATAACAAATCAGGATGACGCAAAAGAAACGTGCAACCCCTCTCCGCCATTCTATATCGCTTTTAAAGGTAAAAGTCCTGTTCAAAAGAAAACTCGTTACAGCTCCCGTACCATTACCGATAAAGGTGGAGACCCAGTAAGAGAATTCAAGAACATTCATGAGAAAAAGCATGATGGAAAGTCCAACCGCTGTATTGACTATCCCAACCAATAAAAAGCGGATAAAGGAGTTAGTGTGTTTTAGATAGTTTTTCAATACTGTTCCGTTCATTGTCTAGTTGCTCCCGTTTTTTTAAATCGAGCGGATTAAATAGATCCAGATCAACTATATATTTAGGTCGGCGTTTGGATTCATTGTAGATTTTACCGATATATTCCCCGATCAAGCCGACAGCAATCAACTGCAGTCCACCGATCAACCATATGGAGGTGATCAATGAGGTCCAGCCAGTTTCGGTCTGCCCATAAAATTTTAACCATAAAAAGTAAGACCCAAACAGTAAGCTAATGAAAAAGGAAAGACATCCTAGCCATAATACAAGCCGAATCGGTGTAACTGAAAAGGAAGTAATGCCATCAAGCGCAAAAGCAACCATCTTCTTGAATGGATATTTCGTTTCCCCAGCCAATCTTTCTTTTCGGTCATAATAAACAGAGTCCGTCTTAAACCCAATGAGCGGTACGATCCCCCGTAAAAAGAGATTCGTTTCATCAAATCGTTCCAACTCCGCGATCGCCCTTTTACTCATTAGCCGGAAATCAGCATGATTATAGACAAGGTTAACCCCCATCTTGTTCATCATTTTATAAAAACCAGTAGCAGATGTTCGTTTGAAAAATGAATCAAGGTCCCTTTTCTGGCGGACACCGTATACAATTTCACACCCTTCATTGAATTTCCGAATGAATTCAGGGATGACTTGAATATCATCCTGCAAATCTGCATCAATGGAAATCACACAATCGGAGGCTTCCTTGGCTGTAAACAATCCTGCCAAGAGTGCATTCTGATGTCCTGCATTCCGGGAAAGCTTTAGCCCACGAACAAATTCATTATTAATCGTTTCCTTATAAATGATTTTCCATGTTTGATCTTTACTTCCATCATCGACCAATAGAATTTTACTTTGACCAGAAACAACGTTTTCTTCGACTAACCCCCTCACCAATCCACAAAGCTGGGAAATGGTATCCTGCAATACGCTTTCTTCGTTATAACAAGGTACAACAATCGTTAGTATCGGTGAATTCACTCTATTCCCCTCTTTTCACATGACTCTGTATAAATAAATTTTCCATACGCTTCCTTTTTTCGTGAAAATCCTATCTAGTACCAATCCGTTTTCCTTCGCGTTGTTGATTGGTATGGCAGAAAATATATACTTGCCACCTAATCCTTTAAACGCATCCATATTAAGGTCTAAATTTTTCAGCTCTTTCTTCGAGCTTTTCTTGAACATATAATGCTTCCCAAGTTCATCGGTAAATAGGTAACAGCGTCCTCCCCATTCATCAAAGTAGATTCTGATGTTTTTATTCTTAGCCAATTCGTTTTCAATTATTTGACGAAATTGATGTTTGTAAGTAAGCGGATAGAAATTGTTATAGCTATCTAGTGTGTAAAATCCATTAAATTGTGCAATTGCGGGATGCAGCCCAATGCTGGCAACACGATATTCTTCCTGTGGAAGATCAATATGATCTTTTATTTCCCGAAAAAGGCTTTCTGAATAGAACTCTTTATAAGAAGGTTTTTTATTGTGAGTGATTTCTTCATTGAAACCCATTAAGATCATAATTTGAACGGCGATGAAAATAGAAAGGGTTTTCTTAGCGTAATCGCTGTGTTCCCAAATGATTTTTATCGCTAGGGCAAACCCCACGTAAATGACCATCGGCCTTAAAAAGTGAAATCTGGCAAAATTAAATGTATCGAGGGTGTGAAACCTTTCCGTTAAAGGAAGCCAGCCTTTATAAAACCAAAATGCATACCATGCTGAGAGCATAAAATTCAAGCAAAATAAAAAAACATATACCTTTTCCTGTCTCCACAGTTTTTTGGTCAGAATAATATAAAGGGCAAAGACGGTAAGCGGCAGGATGATAAGCGCATGTACAGTCATGACATGCGTATGGCCAAGCACGAAATTTTTGAATGTAAGCTTAATGACCCACTCGAGGGGCAGCCTTGCGTGAAAATATTCATCTCTGCTGTTTGGCTCCGAATCGAAAATGAATGAAGAAACCAAACGATACTCCACCATTCCAAAAATGACGGTCATATACACGATTGAAAGAAGAAACGTTATATTCCACCCTTTTCTCCTGATCACATCAGTTAGCCAAAGAAACCCCATTGCAACAAGGAAAAAGAAAAAGCCAAGTACGATGCTTGAATAAAGCGGTAAAAGTGTAAGGACCAAATAATTCTTCCAAGAATGGTCCTTGCTGCGAATATTCAAAAAAGCCCAAAGTGCAAGCGGCATCCCAAGTGTACTGAGCATTCCCGAAGGCCAAAATGGGGTAAGGGCAAAGGCTAAGGATGTTCCTACCCTAATCCAGCCTGATCGGCTTCCTGTAACCAAGTGTTTCTTTAATAAGATATACATACCAAAGAATGCAATAAACCTTGTTAATGCCTGGCTTATTGCATATGCAACCATTGTTGGAAAAAGTGAATGCAGCCACACGATAATACTGAACTCACTGCCAAAAGCATTTCGGGGCAGTCCGTTCATTATCTGGGGGATTTTGGCGTCTATTGGACCGAATAACTCACCGCTTTCCGAAAGGACTTTATACCAGGCAAGATTGGAATCCAAATTATCATGTACGCGAATATGCGCATTTTCCCCAAGGATGAATAAAGGAGAAAGATATAAAACAATGACGAGTAAGGCAAAAAGGATCTGTACTCTCTCTTGATTTTCAATTGGCAAAATATACACCTCTTTACCAAATTCATATATCCTTAATATTTGCTTCAAAAGTAAATCTATTCTATTTCAGGGATTTATTTTAACCTATTTTGAAATAGGTCAACCAATGACCACATAAAATGAAGGGTAGAACAAAAAGCATATTAAAGAACCTTAAAAAGGGGCTGGGCTATGATAAAGAAAGCGGTGATTCCAGCAGCCGGTTTAGGAACACGATTTTTACCTGCCACGAAAGCTCAACCAAAGGAAATGCTGCCGATTGTCGATAAGCCGACCATTCAATATATTATCGAGGAAGCTGTACAATCGGGGATTACAGATATTATCATCGTTACGGGTAAAAACAAACGTGCCATCGAAGATCATTTTGATAAATCCATTGAACTTGAAATGCTTCTGCAATTGAAAGGTCAAAATGATCTGCTTAAGATCGTGGAGAACATTTCCAACATGGTGGATATCCACTATGTAAGACAAAAAGAACCTTTGGGTCTAGGGCATGCAGTATTATGTGCCAAAACTTTTATCGGAGACGAACCTTTTGCCGTCCTGTTAGGGGATGATATTGTGGATAGCCAGGTTCCAGCCTTGAAGCAGTTGATGGAACGGTATAACAAGGTTCGTACGAGCATTATCGGATGTAAGGAAGTGTCACCTGCCGATATCTCCAAGTATGGGATCGTAAATTTCCAAGAACGATATGAAGATTTATTTCTAGTAAGAAACTTGGTGGAAAAACCAAAAATGGAGGATGCACCATCAACACAGGCGATTATTGGCCGGTATATTTTATCACCTGCGATTTTTGAAATCCTTGAAACCGTACAGCCGGATCGGAAGGGGGAAATCCAGCTTACCGAAGCTTTAGACCTTTTGTTAGAAAAGGAACCATTATACTCTTATATCATCGAAGGAAATCGATATGACGTCGGCGATAAATTCGGCTTCCTCCAGGCTTCATTAGATTTTGCCATGAAACGACCTGAACTTCGTGATCAGCTAATAACATATTTAAGGCAGCTTTTCCCTTCATGAAATGAATATGGCCCACGCCCAATTACCTAGAGGTGATTGGGCTATTTCCACATCGGATTCACCCCTTTGGTTGTAAAATGATCCACTAACATATCCCCTTACCAAAATCTCTAAGCAAAATATAACTGTTTATTACTTCCGTGAAATGTAAAAGCAGGTGAAAATGTTCGACATAGAAAGAATAATTTATTATCAGTGAGGTTATGTTGATAACGTATCTTTCATTATTGATCCTAACGACGATATCCAGAAAGGGTTGTTGAAAAACATATGCACAAAAAAACTAATAATCCAATAATATCCGATGATTTTTTAGATCAAGTGGTTAAGGAAATCAATGCACAATTTGGCGGGCCAATTAATGAAAAAAATGATCGTTTCCTGCATGGGGACGATGAAGAAAGAACTTGAATCCCACATCATTAATCCAACGCTTTCATGAAAGACTCTGGCTCTATTCACCCAGGGTTTTTTTTTGCTAAATTATGAAACTTTATTTTCCCATTGAATTATCCGCCCTTTCTTTAACGACTTGTCCAAACCGATTTAGCTTATCCTCATAGAATGATTACATATAATTATTTTAAAGAAGGGGAAAAACTTCATTGAGCCACGCTGATGATGTCTTCCGCACTTCTCCAAAGGTTCCAAAAGGAAGGCTGATTTCCGGACATACAAAGGAGTTTCAAACTGATCCCATTGGCTTTCTGACCCGATTGGCCAAGGAATATGGGGAAGTCGCTAAATTCCGTTTAGGACCATTCCAAAATGTTTATCACATTATGAATCCTGATTTAATAAAACAAATACTCGTAACAAAACAAAAATCCTTCATCAAATCCAAGGACTTCAATGTTTTAAAACCGCTTATCGGTGAAGGTCTACTTACAAGCGAAAAAGACTTTCATATGCGACAGAGAAGGCTTATCCAACCCTCTTTCAAAAAGACTCATATTAGCCAATACGCCAAGGATATGGTTGATACCACAATGGATTTTATATCAACTTGGCAACATGATGATGAACGGATAATAACGAAGGATATGATGAACATCACTCTCGGGATAATCAGCAAGACCATGTTCAGCATGGAATTCAAGGATGGGTATGAAATTGTTGGGAAACCGCTGGAAACTGCATTAAGAATAGCAGTCAAAAGGATGAGAAAGATTGTCCGTATGCCATTATGGGTACCGACTAAAATCAACCGTGAATATAAAAAGGCGATACAAAGGCTTGATAAAGTGATTTACGGCATTATTGAAAAACGGAAAAACGACACAGTAAAACATGAAGACATGCTTGGGATCCTGATGGACGCCCGTGATGCCGAAGACGGATTGGGTACGGCAAGACATCAGATCCGTGATGAATTAATGACATTTTTTCTTGCTGGTCATGAAACGACAGCAACTGCTCTTTCCTGGGCACTGTATGAAATTTCGAAACATCAAGAAATTCAATCCAAGCTTTTCAGTGAAGTGAATAGCATAATCGGTCAGCGGACACCTAAGCCTGAAGATTTCATGAAATTACCATACACTCAAAATATCATTCATGAAACACTTCGCGTTTACCCGCCACTGTATATTTTATCCCGTGATGTGGCGGAGGATGTCGTAATAGGAGGGTATCGCTTCAAAAAAGGCGATATGATTCTAATAAGTTCTTATTTGATGCAGCATAATCCAGAGTATTTTGATCAACCTGAATCATTTATTCCAGAACGATTTGAAAATAACTTTTTGAAAAGCCTGCCCGCGTTCGCTTACTTTCCATTTGGCGGAGGGCCTCGGGTTTGTATCGGCAATCATTTTGCCATGATGGAAGCGGTACTTGTCCTGGCCTGCATTGCCCAACGATATAGGATAAAGCTTGCTCCTGACCATCATGAAGTAACCCCCCTTCCGTCCCTTACACTCAGACCAAAGAATGGACTGCGCATGGTGATAAAAGAAAGGGATGCAGAAGCCTTCGAACCTGGAGCATCCAATTTTTGAAGGATTAAGAATGATCAAATAAAAATAACGTTCATATTGGTTCGAATAACTCCTATAACAGGCTGGCCTATTCTTTTTAGAAAGGAGGGATGAATAAATGTATATGCTCCATTCACCACGAAAGGGAATCATCCACACTGAATTGCATTATATAGGGATGGCCTCACAGGTATATACCGGTTATTTGGAATTTATAAGCGAAATTGAACCGATACAAGAAACTGAAAGCCTACAGCCGGCCCCTCTCCTCTTTTTATATGAGAACGGATAGTCTCGTTAACTTTTCCTATATTAAAGAAAACCGACCTTGAAAGTAACGGGTTCTGATACCTGTCTTAAACTATTTATTTGTTCTAAAAAATGTATGTTATTATGTACAACTATTTACACCGAGTTTTTGCGGTGATTTTAATATATTTCAATAAAAAAAGCACAGTTTTTTAAACTGTGCTCTTCCTTATATTTATCTTTATTAACTTATTGTACTAAAGCTCACCGTTAGTTATATAAACATCAAACGGTTTTCAGTAATAAATGATAGTTGAAAAGGTAAAGATGAGGATAATTATTTTTTTATATAATGAAGCATAGCAAGTTGACCTAATTTTTCTACTTTGGTCAATGTGTAGTTTAAAGTAATATCATCTCCCATATAAAGGGAGATTCCTTTCCCTAAAATAATAGGTGCAATGGATAGTTGGAATTCATCAATTAAATTTTCTTTAAAAAATTCACGAGCTAAGTTTCCTCCACCAATTAACCATATATCTTTACCAGGCTTTTGTTTTATATTTTTAATGAAAGTTTTGACATCTTCATCAATAAATGAAGCATACTCATCTGATCCACTAACAGATTTAGAAAATACATAATTTTCATACTCACTATAAGGATAATTTATATCAAATCCACGAATGACATCATAAGTTCCTTTTCCCATAACAACAGTGTCAATTCTTTCCAGCAACGAATTGTAGCCGGAATCTCCTTCTACTTCTGTTGATTCTAACCACTCCAATGTACCATCATCATTTGCAATATAGCCATCAATTGAAGTACCAATGTAAAAAATAATGTTACGCTTTTTTTTCATCAACCAACTGATCCCCCTCGGAACATAAACTTGATTTTTCTTCAAATAAACCATCCTGTAATTCCATTGATACTTCCTCTAGGTAAGATACCATTCTTAACAAGATTAATTCTCCACTAAATTTAATTCCTCCTTCTTTTACTAACCTGCGCCGTTAGTTGAAGAAGAAAAAAGTATTCCAATGATTAAATTGAGCTTCTTTTAAGGAAATCCCATTATATAATTGGCGACCATCATTAATAAATTATATCTTCAAAATAATACACTTTATCGGCAATTCCTAAACGCTGAGCAGGTGTTTCCTTTGTTTCACCTGACTTAACTTAAATGGATTGCAGCAGTTATAATATGTTCTAAGGATTTTAATAGCCATTGAGTAGGACTAAAATTCTAATATATATATTATTTTCCATCTCCTCTGGATATTACTAAAGGCCTTTCTAATAATGATGAACTTCATCGGATTTCCTGTAGACAGGCATTTAGATTGATCACTAGCTTTTACGATTAATCTGGATAAATGTTCATCGTCCAATTTCGAGGAACCAGCAATAACGTCATATAGCGGCTACCACGGTGTCCATTGCGATGGGATGCTCGGTCTTGTTAGATTTATGAATACGATAAGGCGTCCCATCATGTGTGCAATTTTTGTTTCAATAAAATTTGTAAGTAGATCATTTGCGTTCCATATACTCAACAGTTAAATCATACACCTAGAGTTCCTCTAACCCACTATCTTTCGCCCATTCCTTTAAATTCACTATAAGCATCTTCTCTAAAGAGCGTTTTGTCAAAATCATTTACGCGTTTCTTCTTGAATTTCATTTGAAAAAGCCTTCTGAATTGCCGCTTTCAAAACCATATCATCATCGCTGAAATTAAGCCACTTGTCCGTTTTTATCATCTGCTTAATTAAAAACAACTGTGCCATCGTCATAAATGTATGGAAACCTTTAACCCATCTACATACAAAAAATCACCTATCAGTTTGCTTTTTGTTTGATTCATTTCATAAAATCCTAATATTTTTAGATAATAAAGACTACTCCTTCTTTTCTGATTAGGAATCTATTCCAATTCACCTGCCTAAATTGACATTCTTCCGATTCATGATATATTAATATAGTTACTTTAGCGCGGAAAAGCGTTCAATAATAGAAGGACTTTTTAGTTTTACTTTTAGACTATTTTATTAAAATAATGAATGAAAGGCATGAATAAAATGGAGAAGACTCATCAAGATTTAAAAAAGGGCCTATTGCCGAGGCATGTCCAGTTCATTGCTTTAGCAGGTATGATAGGAACAGGGATTTTTAAGGGGAGCTCCGATACATTAAATATGGCAGGTCCAAGTGTTGTAATAGCCTATATAATAGGGGGGCTATTATTATTTATTGTAATGGCCGCATTAGGAGAGATGGCAACCGCTTTTCCTAATTTGAACGTACAACATCTCATTAATAAAGCTTTTGGGTTTCAACTATCCTTCATAGTCGGATGGCTCTATTGGTTTAATTGGATTATCGTAATCATTGTAGAAATAGTCGCTGCCGGCAGTTTTCTACAATTTTGGTTTCCTACTGTGCCATTATGGTTGTTAAGCATACTTTGCGCTTCAGTAATTATTGGAATTAATTTGTTTCAAGTAAAATACTATGGAGAACTCGAATTTTGGTTCGCAGGAATTAAAATAATAACCTTAATTGCCTTTATTATTTTAGGAGCTTTGATCCTGCTAGGACTTTTTCCTAGTTCGGCTTCATTTTCTAATTACACGGAACATGGTGGTTTTTTCCCCAAAGGAATTGACGGAATGTTAAGTGCACTTTTAGTGGTAATGTTTTCATATGGGGGCGCAGAATTAATTGGTGTAGCCGTCACGGAAACAAAAGATAGTCAGCGGGTCATACCAAAAATAATTAAAGGAACAGTATGGCGGGTGATCCTATTCTATGTCTTGCCGATACTAATTATTTGTGGGGTAATACCTTGGAACCAAGTAAGTACTGAAGTAAGTCCTTTCGTTCAGGTTTTCAGCTTATCGGGTCTTCCCGGAGCAGCCGATATTATGAATTTCGTTCTTTTAACCGCTGTCTTATCAGCTGCAAATTCAGGTATATACGCTACCTCAAGGACATTGTTCACTCTCTCCCAGAATGGGGAAGCGCCTAAGGCATTTTTAAAGGCAACCAAAAAGGGTATCCCGCTTAATGGTATATTTTTAACTACATTATGTATATTGGCTGGTGTATTTTTATCCTATTTGACTCCCGACCTGATTCTAAGCTACCTTATGGCGATTCCTGGATTCACGGTTTTATTATTATGGATCAGCATTTGTTCCGCGCAATTGAAGCTGCGTAATCAATACACTGGTAAACCAGGTTTCCGGGTAAAATGGTACCCATATACAACTATATTAGCCATCACTGCTTTAAGCATTATCTTTTTGGCATTTATCTTTAATAAGCAAAACATCATTGGGACCACAGTGTGTCTTGTCACGTTAGCAATATTTATCCTTCTCTCTTTTATTGTCAAACAAAAAAAATAGATGTATTATTATCCCCCTAATTTTTATAGAGGGATTTCAGACTGTAGGCAAACTCGATGAAAGTCGAGTTTGCCTACAGTCTTTTTAGTGTTAGAAAAATTTGAAAGACGATGAGCCAAACTGGCGTTTCTTTACATTTGTCTAAGTCTGGCGGTCCCATCAATAGAAATGGTCTCACCCCTAACCATGATTTTAAAACAAACTTGGGTTACGCCTTTTGGGATGAAACCCTCTTTGGATTGAAGAAATTTGGCCGCTTGCTTTGATGAGGCTTGGGCAGACAGTCCGGCGGAAAGGGAGCAGATTTCTTAAATCAACTGCAACTTTTATCTGAAGAATAAAAGAGAAACAAATTTGGATTTAAATACCCCGTTTGCTCCATTTTCCATATACATATGTTAAAATAACCAATGAACCAATCATCCTACAAATTTTCGAGGTGTGTATATTGACCATATCTAAAACAAATCGCTTATCACTTGTAGAGCAAGTCGTTTCCCAAATCGAATCGTTAATCGAATCAGGTGAATGGAAAATTGGAAATCAAATCCCCCCTGAAATGGATTTGATCCAACAGTTCGATGTAAGCAGAAATACGTTAAGAGAAGCTGTACGATCACTTGTTTATGCAGGTCTTTTAGTAACGAAACAAGGGAAAGGAACATTCGTAAGGTCATCAAGTGCCTTGGGGGCTGCATTTGAAAGAAGGATCCAGCAGTCAAGTATATTGGAAACGTTAGAGGTCCGTCATGCCCTTGAAAGAGAGGGAGCTCAGTTAGCGGCATTAAGACGTAATCAAGAAGATATAGAACGATTGCGGTTTCATATATCAGCATGCAGTAAAGCTGCCGGGGCAAAGGATATCAAGGCTTACGAAGAAGCCGATATACAGTTACATAAATCGATTATGGCTTCATCACATAATGATTTATTGATTGATTTGTACGAACATATGGAACACTCCCTGCATGAATCCATCCATCAGATAGTGGAGATGAGTTCTGATGTGAACTTTCATTTGAACATTCATTGCAATCTTGTAGATGCCATCATCGAACAAGATGCGAACCGGGCAATCGAAACAGTGAATGAATACATTGCACAATTCAAAAAATCTTTAGAGTGAGTAAGGAGAAGATTATGGGCATTAATCAAGCGGCAAATCAACTAGAACAAACAAAAATGGATATTAAACCCAAGGTTGGACTACTCATCATCGGAATCATTCTTCTTGGGGCAAACCTGAGGGCTCCCTTAACATCTGTTGGCCCCCTTGTCACTTCAATCCGTGATAACCTGGGGATATCCAATACATTATCAGGTTCATTAACGACATTGCCTTTGCTTTCTTTCGCTTTATTATCACCATTTGCCCCTAGGATAGCACGGCGTTTTGGAATGGAGCTTACACTTTTCCTTTCCTTGATATTATTAACAATCGGGATTGGGGTACGCTCAGTTGGCGGAGTGCCGACATTGTTCATGGGGACCATTTTAATTGGTTTAGCCATTGCTATCGGCAATGTATTGTTACCCAGTCTGATTAAGCATAACTTTGCCAGGAATATCGGTTTGATGACGGGGACCTATGCTGTTTCCATGAATTTATGTGGCGCAATAGGTTCCGGGATCAGCATTCCCCTTGCTTCTTCATCAGGATTGGGATGGGCTGGTGCCCTTGGATGTTGGGGAATCTTATCACTTATTACAGTTTTCTTATGGATGCCGCAATTAAGACGGCCATTCAAGTCAGGTAAGGATGTACAAACGGTACAAAAGGATAAAAAGATTAACTTATGGCGTTCTGGTTTAGCCTGGCAGATAACATTCTTCATGGGATTGCAATCGTTTATTTTCTATACAGTAATTACCTGGATGCCGGAAATCCTGGAGCAAAAAGGCCTGAACGCTGATGAGGCTGGCTGGATGCTATCCATCATGCAGCTTGCCGTCATTCCCATAACATTCCTTGTGCCAATATTAGCTGGACGCCTACAAAGTCAGCGCCTGTTAGTGGTCCCGCCTGTCGTCTTCCTTATCGCAGGGATATTAGGCATATTATATGGAAGCACCCTGTTCATACCAGTATGCGTGATATTGATCGGAATTGGAGTAGGAACCATATTCAGTTTATCCATGATGTTCTTTAGTCTTCGAACACAAAGCACCCATGAGGCGACGGAATTATCAGGTATGGCTCAATCATTCGGGTACCTCTTAGCTGCCATTGGACCAGTATTATTCGGATTGCTTCATGACATTACACACAGCTGGACAGTTCCCTTATTGATGTTGGCCGCAATATCGGCACTTATTTTCATTGTTGGAATGCGTGCAGGAAATAATGAATATGTAACCACTCAATAAAGCCAGTCATGAAATTTTGTAAAACAACCATACTTCTATAAGATGGTTGTTTTTTTGTCTTTCTTGGATTCTGTTCCACTTTATAAATATTGTGAATTTAAAACTTCAAACGAATGATATAAATATAGGAGCCGTTGCTTCTGTTGAGCAACGGCCTTTTCATCTGGTCTTATCCGTCACCCTGACACTGCAAAAAAGAAGATTAGAAAAAAGACGTACAATGTGAATCGCACGCCTTTTTAACCTACAATTATTTTGTTCTGAAAGGTTCACTTACCACGTTTCCCTTTTTATGCATACTTCTTACTTTCCTCATCTTTAAAAAAGCTCTTCATTGCGTGGAAAACGTCAGCCTTTTGCTTAAGAATATAGTACCTGAATTTTTCATTATCGATATTTTTATAAGCTGTCATCAATGTCGAATGACGATTGTATTGATTGACTTCCCCATACCCGAACATATTGGATACCTTCATGAGTTCTTCAACAAGCTTAACGCATCGGACGTTATCTGATGTTAGGTTATCACCATCGGAAAAGTGAAACGGATAGATATTAAACTTCGCGGGGTCATATTTATGATCAATAAGTTCTAATGCTTTTCGGTATACGGACGAACAAATCGTACCGCCGCTTTCCCCTTTTGAAAAGAAATCCTCTTCCGGAACAACTTTCGCTTCAGTATGATGGGCAATGAACTCGATTTCCACCGTCTCATATTTTGTCCGCAAGAAACGGTTCATCCAAAAGAAAAAGCTTCGAGCCATATATTTTTCCCATAACCCCATACTTCCGGAAGTATCCATCATTGCCAGTACAACTGCTTTGGAATCAGGTTTCTGAATCTCATTCCAGGTTTTGAATTTAAAGTCTTCCTTATAAATAGGATGAAAACCTGGGTTCCCCGTTAAGGCGTTCCGTTTAAAAGCCGATATCATCGTTTTCTTTTTATCGATATTTCCCATTAGGCCTGTCTTGCGGATATCGTTGAATTCGATGTGTTCAAGCGTGTGCTCCGCATGTTCTTTCTTCTGAAGATTAGGGAGTTCCAATTGACTGAACAGGGCTTCCTCCAATTCCATCATCGACACTTCAGCTTCATAATAATCCTCGCCGGCCTTGTCACCTGCACCTTGGCCCTTACCGGCCCCGGCATCGGACGGTGAGCCATCCCTTGCGACCACATCCCCCACTTTACTGTCTCCATCGCCTTGCCCTACATGTTTGTTTTTATCATAGTTATATCGAATTTTGTATTCATCCAAGGAGCGAATGGGAATCTTGATAACATCCCGGCCATTTGACATTACGATGCTTTCTTCTGAAATTAAATCAGGCAAATTATTCTTGATCGCTTCCTGCACCTTTTCCTGATGACGTTGTTGATCATCATAACCTTTCCGATGGAGGGACCAATTTTCCTGTGAGATAACATACTGTTGATTACTCTCTTCCGACATTCTCTTCCCCCCTTAAAAATGTTTGCACGCTTTTCATCATTCCTTCATATAATAAGTTAGTGTGGGAATACCCACATCATTCCGGTTTTCCAATGAAAAATACAGTGCGAAAAAACGGATTAAAAGAAAAGTATTACTCTATCTTATGCAGCGATGCAGGATAATTTACAACAAAATTCAATAATGGATGTTTGCCTATGAATTAGACAAGTCCTGACAAGGGCGTTATGGGCCCTTTAAGGTTTTTATTCTAAATGTTACTGCAAAATAAGTATTTCAAGACAAAGAACAGACTTGAAGATTATCAGGTCTGTTCTTTTTTAAAGCAGGTTTTATTTGTCGGATTAAAGGATAACTTAAAATATCTTTTTGAACTTAGCCATGTAATTGATTTGCAAAACAGAGACTTCCAAGGACATCATTAAAAAGAAATGATACAACAAAAAGGGTGTCCCAGTAGTTTTTCTGGACACCCCTTTTAAACAGATAGAATGATTCTGGTTGTGATTTTCGTCAATCTTTATCTTCCTCTATTTCATGTTGAACTGTACCTGGGCGTTTATCCCACTCTTTCAATTCTTCATTCGTCCTTTGATTTTCCATCTGCTTTCCAAGCTCTTTCATCTCTTCATAGTCCTTAGCCATGGAGCTATTTTCCGGAACATGTTCTTTTTTCAATTCCTCTTTACTCATTTGCCATCACCTCTACTTATTGATACCCAATATTTCCAAATCCAAAACGTAACATATCTAATGAAAATATGGGGTATAGATAAAACATTATGAGCAAATGTAAGGAGGTGCAAGAAGTTTGCAAACAACTACCCTTTATGTTAAGGAAGCAACGTCAGAAGGCCCGATTTTAAACCTGGAGTCCATACTTTTGAAAACGGAAGGTGTGGAACGTGCGATCATCGATGTTGATGATGGGGAAATTAAAATCGATCATAGCGAAGACAAACTATCACCGAATCAACTTATTACACTTATTGAGCAGTATGGCTTGAATGTAACTAAATAAAAATCAAAAGCACCGGGCACCCTTCCATTCTGTAGGGCCCGGTGCTTTGTTTCGTTCATTATTTCCATTACTTATCAAATCACCCTTTAGCACCTTCAATAGACGCACCTTATACAAAAGGGAATAAACCCCTGCCCGATATGGGGCAGGGGCAAAAAATTATGGATTACCGATTTAACAAGCTGCCCACATAGCGCAGCAAATCATTGGCTGAAGTCGAATTATATCCGTGCTCGTCGATAAGTCTCGTGATGACCTCGTTCACTTTCTTCAGTTGCCTTTCGTCTGGTGTCTTCGTTGAAGTTGTGATCTTAACGACATCCTTCAAATCCGCGAATAGTTTTTTCTGGATTGCTTCCCGTAAACGATCATGGGAATTATAATCGAATCGCTTCCCTTTACGCGCATATGCAGAAATGCGAATCAATATTTCTTCGCGGAATGCTTTTTTTGCATTCTCGGATATTCCAATTTGCTCTTCTATCGAGCGCATCAATTTTTCATCAGGGTTGATTTCCTCCCCGGTCAATGGATCGCGCAGCCTGGATTTATTGCAGTATGCTTCGACATTATCAAGATAGTTATCCATGAGGATCTTCGCCGACTCTTCATACGAATAAACAAATGCCTTTTGCACTTCATTTTTTGCAATGGCATCGTATTCTTTACGTGCCAGTGAGATGAAATTCAAATACCTCTCCCGAAGTTCGTTCGTAATGGACGGATGCTGGTCAAGGCCTGCTTTTAATGACATAAGTACATCCAAAGCATTAATGGACGGATTTTCCTTACGAATGATCGTAGAGGAAATTCGGTTAATCACGTAACGCGGATCGATTCCGCTCATGCCTTCGTCCTGGTATTCTTTTTTCAATTCAGTGATGTCTGCGGAATTAAATCCTTCGACATTTTCCCCATCATAAAGCCTCATCTTTTTCACTAAATCAATATCGCCCTTTTTTGGATCCTTCAGGCGGGTCATGATGCTGAAGATTGCCGCCACCCTTAATGTATGCGGAGCTATATGAACATCCGAGACATCACTTTCACGGATCATTTTTTCATAAATCTTTTCTTCCTCGGTAACCTTAAGATTATATGGAATAGGCATGACAATGATACGGGAATGCAATGCTTCATTTTTCTTGTTGGAAATGAACGCTTTATACTCCGTTTCATTCGTATGAGCCACGATGAGTTCATCTGCACTGATCAATGCAAAACGGCCTGCTTTAAAATTCCCCTCTTGTGTCAATGATAACAAATGCCATAAGAACTTCTCATCACACTTCAGCATCTCCTGGAACTCCATCATCCCGCGGTTCGCCTTATTCAGCTCGCCATCAAAGCGATAGGCACGCGGATCTGATTCCGATCCGTATTCGGCAATGGTCGAAAAATCGATGCTGCCCGTCAAATCAGCAATATCCTGTGACTTAGGGTCTGAAGGACTGAATGTTCCAATTCCAACACGCTTATCCTCTGAAAGGAAAATACGCTCGACCATCACATCTTCAATCCTGCTTCCATACTCCTGTTCTAACCTCATTACATTCAGCGGCGATAGGTTTCCTTCAATCCGGATGCCATATTCTTCATAAAAATCATCCCGTAAATACTGCGGAATAAGATGCAGTGGATCTTCATGCATCGGGCATCCTTTTATTGCATAAATCGCACCAGAGTCTTTTAACGAATAATTTTCAAGTCCACGCTTCAGTAAAGAAACGAGTGTGGATTTCCCACCTGACACTGGACCCATGAGAAGCAATATCCGCTTACGGACATCGAGCCGTTTTGCCGCCGGATGGAAATATTCCTCGATGAGCCTTTCCAGTGAATCCTCCAGGCCAAACAACTGACCGCTGAAAAAATTGTATTTCTTTGTTCCATTTACTTCCTCTATCCCTGCATCTCTGATCATGTTGTATACACGTGAATGAGCAGATTGAGCAACTAAAGGCGTTTCTTTCAATATTTCTAAGTACTCTGCGAAGGTGCCTTCCCACTTCAGCTTCTGTTCATCTTCTCTAAATTTTTCGATTTTCTTTAAAATATCCATTAAGGAACCTCCCCCTGTCACTTTCAGAGAATACTTAAATCTATGCTCCAAGTCTGACAAACATGTCAGACTTTAAAAAGTGGCCGGGCATTGTTTTGAATCCCCTTTGTATCTCCATGTATCGAAAAAGGCTTAATCATTGAGAAATGATGATAAATATGCCGGCAAGAAAATTTGTGTGCACTCCTGCTAAAAATTAGGGTATACTAAGCCTATACTTAAGTGGGACAATATGGGTAAAAGGAGGTCACAACATGGGCACAGTTATTATTGTTGGAGTTGCTATTACATTTTTAGCCGCTATCTTCACTGCCGGGTATGAAGATAAACCAGGTGTGAAATAAAAAAATAACAGCCTTTTCTTAAATTCCAAAAAGGGGGACAGCAAATTAAATTTGCCGTCCCCTTTTTTGCATCCTCATCAATATAAATAGAAAGAAGCACCTTCGAGGTCATTCAACGAAAGTAATAGCTTATTGGAGCATGACTTTCAATGAAGTGGCTTCATCATTCATCCAGCGTTCTTTTTATCAGTTTGAGATGCAATGTTGTTCTCCATCAATCTTAAGTCTTCATTTACCCTTTGTCCTTGTTCCAAATATTCTGTTTGGAATCCACTCTTTATTGCCCAACTATAAAACCCTAGAGATAAACATGTAATGATGACCATATCCCAGCCAAATGGGATTATGTTTAGTCCACCAAACTTTTCACTGCCTAAGTATGAAACGGTCATCATACAAAGTAAGTAAACAACCATCCAAAGCCCTGCTGAAAAGTTTTGACGGAATCCCTTCCACTTTATTTTTGATTGATAATAGAAATAAACGGGAAGACCAATCATAATGATAAATAATACTTGTCCTGTCAGTGGCCATCTTGCCCAATACAGAACCAAAGAGGCAAAAACAAAGCCCAGTGGTGCAATGATGCTTAATCCTTTTAGACGTAATGGTCTGTATAAATTCTGACCTGTGCGCCTTAATGTCATAACTGTTACTGGACCTGTAATATAAGAGACTAATGTCGCAACCGAGATAACCTCTGCCAAAACGCCCCAGCCTCTAAACATGAATAAAAAGAAGAAAGAAACACCTAGATTAAAAAACATGGCTTGACGAGGGATACCATAAAGTGGATGCAGTTTTCCAAAAACGCTTGGCAAATATTTATTCTTTTCCATTCCATAAAGCATTCGTGACGTTGTCGCCGTGTATGTTATTCCTGTCCCGGAAGGAGAAATAAACGCATCCACATATAGTAAAATAACTAACCAGTTTATGCCTAGAACAATTGCTAAGTCAGCAAACGGTGAATTGAAATTCAAATGTTGCCATCCGTTCACGATCATGGATGGATCCACGGCTCCAATAAACGCAACCTGTAATAAAACATAGATGACCGTTGCAATTAAAATGGATCCAATTACTGCAATTGGGATCGAACGTCCAGGATTCTTTGCCTCACCTGCCATATTAATTGGACTTTGAAACCCATTAAATGCAAAGATGATACCAGAAGTTGCTACAGCAGTAAGTACACTTGCCCAACCATTGGGAGCGATACTTCCTGCAGAGGTAAAATTGGATCCATGAAACCCGGCAAATAAAAGTGACCCAATCGTAAGTCCAGGGATAATAACCTTAAAGACTGTAATAAATGAATTAGCTTTCGAAAACAAACTAACTGTCCAGTAATTCAATAAAAAGTAGACGATCAATAAGGCAGAGGCAATTGCCAAGCCTTCCCCAGTAAGACTTCCGTTTTCTACTAATCCATGTGTCCACCGTGCCCATTCCCATGACCATGAGCTCATATATTGAACAGAAGCGATCGCTTCAACTGGAATTACGGAAACGATTGCAATCCAGTTTGCCCAACCTGCAAGAAACCCTAAAAATGAACCATGAGAGTATTGCGTGTATTTTACCATTCCCCCAGCTTCAGGAAACATAGACCCTAATTCACTGTAAGAAAGTGCGATAAATAAAATAACGACCATCCCGATAATCCAAGAGATAATGGCAGCTGGTCCTGCAATTTGTGCCGCTCTCCAAGCTCCGAATAACCAACCTGAGCCAATTATGGACCCTAGTCCTACCATCGTTAACGAAAATGTTCCCATCTTTCGCTGCAAATTATTCATATGTTCATCACCATGCTTTCCAAAATTATTCCTTTATAAAGGTCTTAAAGTAATTGGATTTATGATTGGTCTCAAGTACATCCAACTGAATCTTAATGTAATTGCTGCATTACATCACCTCTTGTAAAATATTACTTTTTTATAAGAACAAATTTTATTACTTTTAGAAAATACTTAAATCCCATTCCTGTGCCATTTGTTTCAATAACATACTACCTGTTACGCTATTCCCATATTCATCGATGGCAGGTCCGTAAATACCAATGCCACATCCATCTTGAAAAGGCATACCGCTTCTGGCACTTGGAGGAACTAATGCCATAATCCCGCCAGATACTCCACTTTTGGCTGGCACGCCAACAAAAGCCGCAAATTTCCCCGAAGCATTGTACATTCCACAAGTAAGCATTAATGCTTTGGCCAGCTTAGCCACTTTTTTAGGGAGTACTTGTTCTTTACGGATAGGATGGTATCCATCTTGTGCAAGAATCAGTCCAAGCAAGGCTATGTCTTCTGTGGTTACTTCTATGGAACATTGCTTGAGGTAAACCTCTAAAGCTTCCTCTACATCCGATTCTAAATAATTCGTCTCTTTTAAATAATGAGCTAAAGCTCTATTTCTATGGGAAGTTTGCCACTCAGATTGATACACTTCCTCATTGATGGTCGGGCGCTTCCCTAACAAATTTTCAAATAATGCATAGAGAAATTCCAATTTCTTTTGTGAAGAATCCCCTGGGAGAAGCGATGCTATGGTAATCGCCCCTGCATTTATCATAGGATTAAACGGTTTTCCCGGCTTATGCATTTCTAAACGAATTATTGAATTGAAAGCATCCCCAGTTGGTTCCACATCGACCCTCTCTAACACATAAGAAATGCCGCAACCCAAGCATGCGGCTATAAAGCTGAGCACCTTTGAAATACTTTGCAGCGTGAAGGGGACTTCCCAATCCCCTGTCTTCATCATTGTTCCACCAGGCTCAAGTATGCAAATGCCCAATTTCGATAAATGTGCATTTCTCAAAGCCGGTATATAATTGGCGGTTTTCCCTTCAGCAGCAAAGGATCTGTAATGTGCTACCCATTCATCTAAGTCGGCTTTTCTTTGACTATTAACGTGAATGTCATACTCTTTTGACAATTCTTCAATCACATTCTTCCACCTCTTCAGTTGTTGTATCATTATATTTTCTATATGAGCGTTTTACCGAATGCCATCAAGCTTACATGTAATAGATTCGATGAAAACATAATGAATATTCTAAAAATTGTTAAGCGCTTTCAAAAATGTCTATCTAAGATAATTTTAAATTGGGAACTACATAATCATACGAAAACCTACAAAATCAAAAAAATAAAAATCAAAAAAACCGTGATTTTTACACATGTTCCGTTACCATTTTTTGTGGATAGAAAAACAGATTGGTTTTGCCATAATTGGTTATAAGCCGTTCTATTCAGGAACAAAGTAAGCGTTGTATTGAGGCCGATGAAACTGTATACTGATTTTTTAAACAAATTGGGAGGTGACGACTTGAATCTCAGTACGTTAATGAAAAAAGAGGTCAATATCCTTGCTTTGATGTTGTTAACAGTGCCGTTAGCAGGCGAATTGAGTTTTTATCCTTTAAATGAAACGTTCCGGGTAAGTTTTGGTCCGCCTGTACTTTTCTTCTTTTTACTATTATTACAGAAAACTCCTGCCATTTTTTCGGGCTTCCTGACAGGAATAATGGTTGTGGTTTTTCGTATTCTAATAGATTTTTTCATGCATGATAGTTTTTCCTGGGCTTCCGCATTTCAATATCATTTTCCAAGTTTCTTTTTTTATTTCACCTACTCCTTTCTTTTTTATTTAGTGAAAATCAATCGCTTTCAAAACCGATCGTTGATTATTGGATTTATTGGTCTTATTATCGAAATATTGTCTGACTCAATAGAATTGATCTTTCAATATATTGTATTAGAAACAACAATTACGTTAGGTTCACTAAACGAGATGATCATGATCGCATTCGCCCACAGTTTTATCGTTTTAAGCTTTTTTAATATGATGAAACTATATGAAGCACAATCAAGGGAGCGGCAAATCAGAAAACAAAATGAACATATGCTGATGCTCATTTCCAATTTATACGAGGAAACGATCCACTTAAAAAAAACATTAAAAAATGCAGAGAATATTACAAAAAAATCGTATGATTTGTATCGAGAATTAAAAGTACTGGAAAAACGGGAAAAGCAACATCATGTTCATACTGAGCCATATAGTCAAAAAGCATTGCGCATCGCGGGTGAAATGCATGAAGTCAAGAAAGATAATCAACGAATTTTTGCTGGTCTCTCCAAATTGATTTCCAATGAGAGTTTTAAGGATTATATGAATGCTGCTGAACTTTTTCATTTAATTATCCGAATTAATGAAAAGTATGCCTTATCACTAGGAAAGGATATTCATTTCGAATACTCATTAGATGGAACAAACGGTTCACATTATCACGTATATACCGTGTTATCTCTTTTCAATAATTTAGTGGCTAATGCAGTGGAAGCAATTAAAGAAAAGGGAATCGTCCGTTTAAGTTTGTGTGAAATTCGCGACAATGTAGAATTTAAAGTCACTGATACAGGACCTGGAATTCCTCAAAAATATCAGACTGTCATATTCAAACCTGGATTCACTTCAAAATATGATCATTTAGGGACACCTTCAACAGGGATTGGTCTCTCTTATGTTAAAGAAGTCGTAAAAGAACTGGGAGGCGATATCCTGTTTGAGAATAGTTTTAACGGCGCCGTTTTTACAATAAAATTACCCATTCATAAGTTGATCCAGAAAGGATGATTCCATGCGTTTTTTTATAACAGATGATGATTGCGCCATACGTTCAAACTTAAGCCAAATTATAGAGAATGAAGATTTAGGAGAAGTGGTGGAGGAAGCCGAGGATGGAATTCTTTTAGAAGGACATATTTTGAATTTAAAACAAATTGATATATTATTTATTGATTTATTAATGCCCATCCGGGATGGCATTGAGACACTTCGGCATATAAAAAGTACATTTAACGGGAAAATAATAATGATTTCACAGGTTGAATCAAAGGAGCTGATTGGTGAGGCATACTCGCTTGGAATCGATTATTACATTACTAAGCCAATCAATCGTATTGAAATATTAACAGTCATCCGAAAAGTCATGGAACGCATTCATTTAGAAAGATCGATCACAAATATCCAGGCGTCATTAAACAGTGTATTGAATTTTGAACAGCCAAAAGTTGATAAATCCAATAGTTTTCATGAAAAAAGTATAAGAGAGGTCGGTGAATTCCTTTTATCCGAATTAGGGATCGTTGGAGAAAATGGTGCCAAAGATTTAATGGACATGCTTCAATATTTATTTATGTATGAACGGACTTTTACTTTTGGAAAGAATTTCCCCACCCTTAAAGATATCTTTGTAGAAATCACTAAAAAAAAGCTCGGTACATCCGCTTTGCAGGTTGATATCAATCGGGAAATAAAGGCTGCCGAACAACGAATACGCAGAACGATTAACCATTCGTTAAATCATTTTGCTTCGCTTGGTTTAACGGATTTTTCAAATCCTAAGTTTGAAAATTACGCTTCTAAATTTTTTGATTTCACGGTCGTTCGCCAAAAGATGAAAGAACTGCAAAATGATTCAACAATAGTTCTTTCACCTACCCGGGTAAATACAAAAAAGTTCATTCAAGTATTTTATTTCGAAGCGAAACGATTGAATCCTGATGAAATAATTAGATATAAATAATAAACAAAAAACTGCAGAAGCACTAAAACATAAAATCCCCTGAAAGATTTCAGGGGATTTTTGCAAGATTTTATTTTTTCAACAATAAATACATGAAATAAGGAGCACCGATCAATGCAACCATGATACCTGCAGGAATCCCCTCGGGTTCAATCATATTACGGCCTATTGTATCGGCAAGCAACAATAGCCATCCACCAATTAAAATGGCAACCGGAATGAATAGTTGATTTCGAGGTCCTACCAAAGATTTTGCAATATGCGGGGCCATAAGACCAATGAATGCAATGCCGCCTGTAACAGAAACGGCAGCCGCGGCCAGTGCTACAGCCGTGATTAGCAAAACGATCCGCTCCTTTTCAATCGATACACCCACCCCAATTGCGACCGGTTCACTTAAACCAAGCAGATTCAAACGATTTGCTTTATATAAAGTGAATGGAATGAGAATGATTAACCATGGAAGAATTGCCCAAATAAAAGGCCAATCCGTGCCCCAGATATTTCCCGCCAACCATTTTGCGATGAAATCGACTTTGGCTCGTTCAGCAGATGATATGAGGACAATCATCAGGCCTGAAAGCGCCATTGAAAAACCAACCCCGATCAACACTAACCGAACGGGTTCAAGGCCGCTCCTTCTCTTGAATGAGAGGATATATATTAAAAAGGCCGTCAATAACGCACCGATAAAACCGACAAGCGGAATCATATAAACAAACGAACCAGCATCAATCGGGAAAAACAGAAAGAAAGCGGCAATGGCAACACCTGCTCCTGAGTTGATTCCGATGATTCCGGGATCGGCTAAATCATTGCGTGTAATTCCTTGAAGGATGGCTCCCGACAGTGCAAGGGCCATTCCTGCTAAAAGGGTAATGATGATTCGGGGTAATCGGACGGAAAATAATATGAATTCCTCTTTAAATGTCCCTTGCCCGATAAGTGTTGGAATCAGTCGCCCTAAAGAAAGATTCGAATATCCCGAACACGTCCCTATAATGATCGTAATGATAATGAGTGCGGATAACGCACCTACTATCCATCGCTGTTTTTTGACTAAAGCTGACTGGATCATGAAAATGCTTTACCTCCTTTACGCACGATTAGGAGGAAGAAAGGTAAACCTATCATCGCAACAATCGCTACCACAGGTGTTTCATATGGAGAATTGATTGTACGGCCGATCGTATCGGCAAGTAGCATGAAAGTGGCTCCTAAAATCGCGGACATAGGCAGGATGAATCGATAATCCGTACCCACGAAAGCCCGGACCATATGGGGGACCATTAACCCGATGAATACCAAATTTCCAACAAGTGCAACGGCAGCGCCTGCCAGGAGAATGATGACTACAAAGAGAACCGCCTTAATTTGTGTTGTCTTTTGACCTAATCCTACCGCCACTTCTTCACTTAAGCTTAGTATGGTGAGCTGTCTGGAAAAGATAAGGGAGATCAGGATGCCTATTAAAATGAAAGGGACGATTACACGAAGCTGGTCCCATGATGTTCCGATATTCCCGCCTGCAGTCCACATCGATACATCTTTTGATACTTTGAAATATATGCCGACGCCTTGCGAAACGGCAAAAAGGAATGCAGAGACTGCAGCACCAGCCAATACGATCCGTAAAGGAGAAAATCCTCCCTTTTTCATCGCACCGATCCCGAAAACCATGGTTGCCCCCACAGCGGAACCTATAAAACACGCAATCATGATCCCTAAATTATTGGCATTTGGAATGAATGCCAAAGTAATGGCGAGACCTGCATTGGCTCCTGCCGTCAATCCAAGCAGCCCCGGATCAGCAAGTGGATTCCTAGTCATTCCCTGCATGATGGCACCGGAAACGGCAAGTGCTGCACCCACAAAGATTGCCCCCACTTCACGAGGGAAACGGATTTCCCGGATGATTGAAAGCTTTTCACCAGCAGCATTTGATGTCAGTGCTTGCCAGACATCTTTTACGGTAACATCCGCCGCCCCAAATGCCATTGAAATAATGAACATGCCTATGAATAGAGCGATCCCTATGATCAGTTTATATATAAATGGGATGAAACGTTGATTTTCATTAGTCATCTGTCTCTCTCATCTCTTTTTTATAGAATAAAAGGAGAGGAATTGGAATCCCTCTCCCTCGCTGTATTATTTTCCAAGAAAACTTTTGGAAAAGAAGTCTAATTGGTATTCTAATGTTATTGGATCATTGAAGTAGAATTTTTTTGCATCAGCTTCATATAGTTGATTGTTTTTAACGGCAGGTATGTTTTTAAACGTATCTGTTTGTTGGAATGAATTGTCCTGATCTTTGTTATTGCTCAAAATCACATAATCACCGGCATAGTCTTTAAGGACTTCTAATGATAAAGCAAAGTAACCATCTTTCAATGCCGTTTCTTTTACCTTTTCAGGCATGCCCAATTTCATTTCTTGATAAAGGATTTCCGTTCCACGGCCCCAATTATCGCCGTATACATAGAACTGCTTGTCAAACTTTTCAAAAACGGAAACGGTAGCATCTTCACCAATTTTAGCCTTAATTTCATCACCAGTGGTTTTTGCCCGTTTTTTGAAATCATCCACCCATGCTTGGGCTTCTTTTTCTTTATTCAAAAGTTTACCGATTTCTACATGTTGTGTTAAATAGTCCACTTTTCCGTATGTATACGTTACAGTTGGAGCAATTTCCTTTAATTTATCAACATTTTTAATCGTTGATAAACCAATGATTAAATCCGGATTCAACTCGATGATTTTTTCCAGGTTTTCGTCCGTCACTTCTTCGACATCTTTTAGCTCTTTAAAGTTCGGGTTCATTTTAGACCACGAATCAACCCCTACAAGGTTAACATCCAATGCCATTACGTTACCTGCGAAAGAAGATAGTACTAAAACACGCTGAGGATCTGCAGGCACTTCAACAGGACCATTTTCAGATTGGTACGTGATTGTACCTGATTTTTCCTTTTTTGAAGCAGTGCTTTTTTCTTTTTCGGTTGACTCGTTACCGCAAGCACTAATAATTAACACTAACAGCAGAATAAACGGGATCATTATCTTTTTCATTTGTTGTCAAATCTCCTTTTAATAAATTGTATGTGCTGCACATTGGTTTGTTCGTCCGTTGATCTCGTCCGATTACCGCATCAATATGGAATACTTCCTTAAGCACTTCATGAGTGATGACTTCTTCACAATCTCCCGCTTTGACTATTTCCCCGTCCTTTAAGGCAATGATATAGTCGGCAAAGCGAGCAGCTTGGTTTAAATCATGAAGAACCATGACGATTGTACGTTCCTGTTCCACATTCAGCCTCTGTAATAATTCTAGAACCTCCAGTTGATGCGCCATGTCCAAATAGGTGGTCGGCTCATCAAGGAAGATTATTTCCGTTTCCTGGGCAAGGGCCATCGCAATCCAAACACGCTGGCGCTGACCTCCTGAAAGAGCATCAACCGGACGGAACTTGAAGTCTTTCGTGCCGGTCACTTCAAGTGCCCAATCAATCACATCATAGTCTTTTTGGGTGAGACGCCCAAAACCTTTTTGATAGGGAAAGCGCCCATATGATACGAGCTCCCCAACCGTCAATCCGCTTGCACTCTCGGGAGTCTGAGGAAGTATGGCCATTTTTCTTGCAAGGATCTTAGTGCTTTCTTTTGAAATATTCACCCCATCCAAAACAACCGAACCTGATTGATTTGGAATGATCCTGGTGATCGCTTTCAAAAGTGTCGATTTCCCACAACCATTTGAACCGATGATCGTTGTGATTTTTTTATCCGGAATTTTCACACTGAGATCTTTTACAATTAAACGTTCACCATAACCAATTTCTAAATTCTCTGTATATAGGCGAACCATTTTTCAACCTCCATTTACTGAAAAATAGGTAAGTAAAAAGTCAAATGAAAATGATTATCATTATCCATTACTTAATTACTATAATTCTATCTATATATATTGTCAATGGTAATTTCATGGGTATATAAGAAGAACTTCTGACAGGATTTTTTGAGACGAACCGTATATACCTACTGACAAATGAAAGCAGTAAAGGTCCCGGAAACATTTCCGGGACCTCTACTGCTTGGCTCATTGAAAGATGCCCCTTATGGGGAAGGCAAGAATATTCCTAATTTACAACAATCAATGCTTCTTAAATCCTTGTTTCTCAACGTAATCTTTCATGTACAACCTGCTTTTCTTACCAAGCATTCCAGCCATTTGCTCAGTCCAGGTGTCTTTTCGTTTACCATTAGTGCGAAGATCATAATAATTGGAAATCGTTTCATTATACGCTTCAAGTTGTCCGATGAACTCTTGCTTATCCTCCTGATATCCATTTTCATGATAGATATTGGCCAGCGGCAAACGCGGCTTTTTATCCGAACGGTTTTTCGGATATCCGACCACTAGACCGAATAATGGTATAACGCGATGCGGTATATTCAAAATCGCTGACACTTCCGGGAGATTATTGCGGATCCCGCCTATATAGCAAATGCCAAGATCCATTGATTCTGCTGCCAATGCTGCATTTTGAGCCGCAAGAGCAGCATCGATACAGGCAACCATGAATTTCTCCGTACTTTCAATCGATTCGGACAGGTCCTTGTTTTCCATTTCGGAAACCATATCCTGACGATATAAATCGGCGCAAAAGACGAATAGATGTCCATTCTTCTCTACATATGATTGTGGTCCGGCAAGTTCAGCAAGCTTGGCTTTCTTTTCGGGATCGGTTACCCCTATGATTGAATACGCTTGAATATAGCTTGAAGTCGATGCCGCTTGGGCACATTCCACAATCGTATTGATTTGCTCCTCAGACAATAACTTGTCCTCAAAAGAACGAATGGAACGGTGATCTAAAATCTTCTCAATAATGTTATTCAATGCTCCCACCCCTTAAGAATATGTAAGTAAAGCATCCATCATCGGGGCTCAAACGCCCCCGATGACAGTTAGATATTGATGAAACTCAACCTTTTGTTTTCAAATCCAATTCACGGTAATTTTGCTGTCTCAGTGCTTCATAAATCAAGATGGCAGCCGTGTTCGACAGATTAAGGGAACGTACTTTATCCGTCATCGGAATCCGCAGGCACCGGTCCATATTTTCTTGGATCAGCTCTTTCGGAAGACCCGTCGTTTCACGGCCAAAAATGAAGTATATTTCACTGTCTTGATCACTGTAATCGAAGCTGGAATGCGGCTGTTCCCCGAATTTGGTCAAGTAATAAAATTCACCGCCGGCATTTCTTTCATAAAACTCTTCTAACGAATCATAATAATGGATCTTTACATTCTCCCAATAATCGAGTCCGGCCCGTTTAAGCTGTTTGTCATCCGTCGAGAAACCGAGCGGGCGGATGAGATGTAAAGACGTATCCGTCCCTGCACATGTTCTTGCGATATTTCCTGTATTTGCTGGAATCTGTGGTTGATATAAAACTACATGTATTGACACTTCATTTTCACCTCTAGTTTGAACTTCACCTTAATTATAGCATTAAACAAAAAAGACTAAAAACCAATCACCTTCCATCCAAAATCACAAAGAATTTATAAACGATGTTCGGTGTATATCTGGTTGAATCCTCATATGTCCAATACCGGTGACGGCTGTTCATCGTATGTGCATTCACAAGCGGCATCCCGTCCTGGTCCTTTGCCGTTACGATCAAGTTATGATCAAACCGTCCGTCCCCTTCGAAATCTATGCAGAGGATATCACCCAAATTCAATTCCCTGGCCGACTCCACCTGCTTTGTCCTGATGGCATTGCCGGCTTTAAGCAGATGATATAAAGAATGGGCCGTCGTCCATGTGTAACTCCAGCTTTCCCCCCTTATCCACCAGCCCTTATTTTTGTTTGGCGCCCCCCACATCGGTATTCCTCCCGCATGTAAACATTGTGAAATGTAATTTGTACAATCATCAGTGAATTTATGATAAGCCGGATTGAATTCGTTCCACCAACGCTCGGCATATTGGACGGCCTTCATTCGATCATACTTATATGCGAGACGATCTGCGCCTGGATCACATTTTTGCGGTGCCTCTTCGGTTTCAAAGCTGGGAAACAGCTCACGTTCATCCACTATATACCCATTTCGAAACCGGGCCTCCCTTTCTTCCATTTCTTCTTCTATATAAAATGAATCCTCCTGTTTCAATAAATATTGCAGATGCACATGATATGTCAGGACTGTATCATTGTCTTCCTTTTTCTTCGAATGTACCTTTCCTGCAGCATTCACCCGAACAATTTCCGCAGCACGGTTCCTCATCATTTCCTTCTTCAAATGCAACTTCCTTTCACTCCGTTCCAGATTATCGGAAGTATAAAACTCCACTCTTTCTTGTAACAGGCGTTGCAATTGTTCCCTCAAGTTCATACCCTCCTTCTTACCATCTATGCTAATGTGTATGTATGAAGGCATGGACAAAAACACAACTTCATATAATGCGGGCATTTCAACCGTTTAAAATAATGAAATTTATTAAAAAGGTTTCCTTGATGGCACCGGAATATTTCAAGCAAAAAAAGCCGCCCCGTTTATATTTACGGGACGACTGCATTTTAGATATCATTTTGTTTCCAAGGTAAACTGCAGTCCTTTCTCAATTTCCGCAAGTACCTCTTCATCCGTTTCCTTCATTCGTGCTTCTTCCAGAATGGAAATGGCCTGCTCCCTTCCAATTTTCCCAACTGCCCAGGCCGCTGTCCCCCGGATTACGGGCCGCGGATCATCCTTCATGACCTGTATCAATTGGGGCAATGCGGTTTCATCTTTGAAGTGGGCCAATGCTAAAATGGCATTCCGTTGGATTGGTTTCTTACCACGCCAAGATCCAGAAACATGGCCGTATGTCTCTTTAAAGTCCCGATTTGGAATCGTAAGCAGTGGTTTCAACAGCGGTTTCGCCAGCTCGGGGTCAGGTTCCATCTCTTCATGAAAATGAAAATCCATTCCTTTGTTTTTCGGACAAACTGTCTGGCATGTATCACACCCATACAAACGATTGCCTATTTTCGTCCTGAACTCATCCGGAAGGAAACCTTTTGTCTGCGTTAAGAATGCAATGCAACGCTTGGAATTTAGCTGCCCGCCCTGAACGAGCGCACCAGTCGGGCAAACATCGACACATTTATTGCATGTCCCGCATTGATCTTCCATCGGCTGATCAGGTTCAAATGGCAGGTTGGTAATCATGTCCCCCAAATATACATAAGACCCGAATTCCGGAGTGATGATCATACTGTTTTTTCCACTCCAGCCAATTCCTGCACGCTCAGCCACTGCCCTATCTGATAACTCGCCCGTATCAACCATGGATTTCGTCAATGCCCCTGGCACTTTATCTTTAATGAAATCCTCAAGTAACTGCAATCTATTACGAAGAACGGTATGATAATCCGTTCCCCAAGAAGCACGGCAAAAGATCCCGCGCCGCTCACTTTTTGTACTTTGCGGAGCATCCTTCAATTTCGAAGGATAAGCAAGCGC
The DNA here is from genome assembly GCF_900156045.1 of Peribacillus simplex. Taxonomy (GTDB): domain Bacteria; phylum Bacillota; class Bacilli; order Bacillales; family DSM-1321; genus Peribacillus; species Peribacillus simplex_D. The sequence continues at coordinate 872,992 of NZ_FTMX01000002.1, forward strand.
AATCGAAATGATGGATTGCGGTTTATCGAATATCAATTCGGGCCTTACCCTTTTTTCTATATCGGATTCTTCAAACCCTGACTGATAATCCAGTTCCTGTTGACGTATCAGCCGACCTTTCAATTCAGTAAAAGCCGTGGCCGATGTAAATCCGATTTTATCGATGCCGATTTCCTTACTATATAAAATCACTTCTTGCTTGAATGAGTTCATATCCATATAAATCACCTATTTCATTCAGTATTCCCATTGAAGCTTGAATCCATTTCAAACCATTGCTATCTATGATAAACTAATTGCAATCATTTTTGGAGGTGAAACGGTTGGAAATTACCGTATCGGCTAATCTTAGCAGTAAAATCCCTGAATTCAAAGTTGGGATCATTACATATGAAAACATCGAAGTGGGTCCCTCCCCGCAAATGGTGAAAGGAAGACTTCAGCTATTTCAGGAAGCTCTTTTCTTCGACCTTGAAGAAAAGGAATTGACCGACTTTTCCGGCATTAAAGCGTGGCGGGAGATTTTCAAGGCTACAGGAACAAACCCGTCACGGTATCGCCCCTCCGTGGAAGCCCTTTACCGCCGCGTAAAAAAACAGAATTACTTGACACCCATCCATTCAGCCATCGATTTGAATAACTTCTTCTCGCTGTTATATGAAGTTCCGATCGGCATTTATGATGCGGAAAAATTATCAGGAGACATCTCGATAAAGATTGGCGAAGGGTCAGATGGTTATGACGGTTTGAACGGCCGCTTGAATTCCATGGAAAATATGATCACTTCAGCCGATCATGATGGTGCATTCGGAAGTCCTTACGTTGATTCAGAACGCACGAAAGTCACCGAAGGAACGAAAAAAGCCATCCAAATCGTATATTTACAACCCAATACTCCAATCATGGAAGCAGATCAGCTAACGAAATCCTTGATGGACATGTTCCTTGAAATCCATGGTGGTGAAGGGACTTACTCGATTGTAAAAGGATAATTAACATTGAGCGGAACTGAGCCCTTCCACAATCGGAAGGGGTCTTTTCTTGATTTTTAGCCGTGCACTACAATTCTTTTATTCAACCGTTCGGCTTACCTAATTACACAACTTTTTCAGTTTGGACGATAAAAGCACAAACTTATTCAAACTGATTCTACTAAAGTAGTCAATCTCTTTGAACAAGTATGTGCTGCATCGAAATCCCCACTCTCCCTGATGAAGGATCATCCATAAATAGAAAACTCCGGTTTTCGTTACGGTATGACATCCGGTATTACCGCTTCCATAGAATGTTAATTTGGACAATAAAAAAATCCCACTGTAAACAGTAGAATTCTTGTAATAATATTTAAACGCAAAGCTTCGTTCTCCAGGTAACGAAACCCTACGTTATGAGTATGTATTGGAGCGGGTGAAGGGAATCGAACCCTCATCATCAGCTTGGAAGGCTGAGGTTTTACCACTAAACTACACCCGCAAATCATTGTAGAAGTTTGTCGAATCACTAACAAAATTAATTATATAGTTTAATGTGAAAAAATGCAACAGTTCTTTTAAAAAAAATTAATAATTAATGTATTGTAACGTTAATATATTCATTCACTCAAGTAAAGATGTTAAAAGTCCCCTGATTCAGAGAACTTTTTCATCTTATTTGATTTAAGACCAAATGACTTCCATTAACCGCGGATAAACCTGCTGTGCTGTTTCAAGCAGCATGATTAACTTCCTGAACGCCAGATCCGGTACGATGTCCCCCTCAATGGAGTATGAATGCCGAATGGAAATGGTCCCATTTTCTTCATACAGCTTGGAATACCTAAAATTAGCATTAAATTCATTCAACAGTGTATGTACATCCTGTTTCTTTTCAGGATTCTTCAACTCGGCGACATTAAAGCAAAATAAGTCCGCCACATTTTCATCTTGATTGAAAGCAAATACTAAGAGGACCTTCCACCCGTCCTTTAACTTTTGCTCAGCTCTAAAAAAGGTGGTCCCATCTTCTTTCAACTCATTCATATAGATTTTCTCACTAGTTAAAAAATCACGAAATTTAGCAACGTTTGACATGGTTCATCACCTTTCTGTTTGTAAGTACATTTTATAATGAAAACCGACGTTTTTACAGACTTTTCTATAATCCTGCCAATTTCATCCTATTAACAGAGGCGAAGAAATCATTCATTCATTCATTCATTTTTTTGAATAGGGAGTCAAATATGAACTCCCTATTCAAAATCAATAGACTGATTAGCCAGTTGCTTCACCGCTAAACCGTAGTGCTTTTTGAAGATCCAAAATTTCGTGGCGGATTTTTGAGTACCCTTCAATTTCGGGAACCTCTTTATTAGTAAGTGGCCGCCCCTTATCTGCAGCGATTGCCATTGTTTCAAAAACATACAGTAATTGAGCAAGTTCACGCTCTGAAAGTACCGACCGATCAGAGAATTTCAAGCTTGCATTTAAATAATATCCCAACTGTTCTATCGAAAATATTACGGGCCAAAGAGATTCCAGTCTAGCCTTGTTTTTGAATATCTCACCAAGAGCCGCATTGTAGACCGTTAATAGATTCACCATATTGGTTTGCATTTTGTTCCTTTCACTGCTTTCATCGATTGCAAGTTCATTATCATGTCCAGAGAACGCCACCAACAGAAATTGCCCCTGGCTACGAATCGTTTTGGCCATCAAATGGTTGAGAAGGCTTGAGGCCGATCGACTGCCGATTAACAGCGATCCAAGAAGACCTATCATGCTCCCAACGACGATATCGGTTATTCTTACGGTCGCAAAAAAACTGAAATCATAGCTTTGAGTTGAATATTCCGCCATGATCAATGCTGAAGGGGTAAAAAACATCGCCGCCAATCCATAATTCCGTACGATGAAAAGCTCTGTAATGATTGTCAAACACAAAATGATCAGAACGATAATGAACTCGTTATGAACGGATGCAAGAATTAAGCTTGCTAGCAGGAGTCCAATGATTGTCCCGAAGGTCCTTTGTACCGCACGATGAAATGTAGCAACAATGGTCGCACCTGACATAACGGCTGCACAGGATAAGGGAATCCAGTATGAACGGTTAAAATCGGCGGAATAGGCTATGATTGCTGCAATGGTAAGGATTGCTCCATATCGGATGGAAGAGAGAAAGACAATCGAGTTCTTATCGAACGCCCCAAGAAAAATCGTTTTTAAAGAAGGCTTTGAGATTGATGCTTCTTGGTGGATTTTACTAACCGGTTCATTCATGATGGCATCTGCATTGTAAATTTCAACGAATAGCTTTTCCACCTCTAGTTGCATTTGGTCCGGCTGAAGAATCTTTGATTCATTTTTAGTTTTAGATGCAATGGAGTCGGCCAAGGCACGTACCGATTGTCCTAATTCTGGCGGTAGCACAACATTTTTGTGCAAGGATAGTTCCAATGCTTCCAAGAAAATGACATTCGCATGGTCATTCAATAGAAACAACCGCTTTAACATATCTGAGCTTCGCCTGTTTGAAAACCCTGCTAACAATGTATCTTCCGCTTGTTTCATCGCCAATACCGTTCTTTGTCTTGCTGCATTGAATCTCCCGGTGCCTAGCGAATCAAAGAATGCCCCCAATTCTCTGTACACCTTTTCCACCGCAAGCTTTTCTGGTCCATGAGGATTGAAAAACCAACCTAACATACAGATTATCCAAGATAGTGCCCCACCCAATAAAACAAGGCCTCCACGCAACGGCGCAAGCGTCTGATCAATGGGCATACCTGTCGCTAGCGCAAAACTCAAGACAAAGAAAACCGCCGAAGGACCGGTAATCTTTAATGCACCAAAAATAAAAAAAACACTTGCCCCGATGATCCCCATCATTATGGCTGTTCCCAATTGGTATGGAGCCACAAGCGTCCCTAATACAACAGATAAAGCAAGACCCACCATCACAAAGAAAATCTTTTTAGCTCTTTGATGATACGGTTGGTTAAATACGTATAAATAAGTGAACCCGCCTATTCCTGCCAGTAAACCGTACGCTAAATTGCCGAATAATAAGCCAATGAAAACAGGTAAGGCAGCCGCTATCCCTGCACTTAACGCTTTTATCCAAGGAAATGGATTCTTTTTTAATTCAAAAGCCTGTTTAAATGTCGTATGTATTACATCCAACTTCAGAGTTTTTGAAGAGGGCCCCTGCTTATTTTTACTCATTTCAATTTTTCCTTTCGCAAATGATTACCTAGGTAACTATTCTTTTTACTTTATCATAACATTATGCTGAGGGCTATGTTTATAGAGACCCTTTTTTAATATCCTTCATATGGAACAAAAGATACGGTAAAGGGTAAGTAATTCTTGAATGCCTTTGTTTTTCACCTACTTTTCGTATGAATTTCCACACATATCGAAGTCCTTGACTTTCAAGAAGGAACATCCCTGTCATGACTTCAACAAACACGGTCTTTCATATGTTAGTGACTAGTATCGAAATTATTGATGATATATATATAACTATCTTATCTCGGATGTTATTCATCGCGACAAATTGTCCGAAAACGACATTGATCCCAACATATGAAAATCCAGAGAATCCTTTGCCTATTTTATTCCTAAGGTTGATTATCTTTCATGAAGGACATGCTTTGTAAATGATCAGGAATGGACACCCCATATCCAAACAAAAAAGGTCGAAGCACATCAATTTTAGTTAAGAAGATGTGCTTCGACCTCTATTATTGGTTTGACGGGATTTTTTAGAAATAACAGCTCTTTTAGTACACCTTCATTTTCAGGAGGTCTAACAAGATCCCGCCTCCACTGTGTTCCCATAATCTTATAGTTGAGCGAATTCAGGTTCCGCAACTTTTACAAGCTGTTTACCGAGGTTCGTTCCTTTAAACAAACCTAAAAATGCATCAGGTGTGTTTTCGAACCCTTCAACAATCGTTTCTTCATACTTCAGCTTTCCCTCTTGAAGCCACTTGCCTAAATCAGTAGCCCCCTCTTGGAATCTAGCGGCATAATTTCCAACTGTGAAACCTTTCATAAGGGCACTCGTTTTGATCATCGCCGATTGCAGACGCGGCCCTAGATCTTTCCCTTCTGCATTATACGAGGAAATCGCTCCACATAATGGAATTCGGGCATTCGCATTCAAAAGTGTGAAAACAGCATCGGACACCTCGCCGCCCACATTATCGAAATAAACATCGACTCCATCGGGAACAGCATTAGCTAAATCTGTCTTGAAACTATCTCTTTTATAATTTACGGCTCCATCAAATCCGAGCTCTTTCGTTAAGTACTCAAGTTTTTCGTCTGAACCAGCGATGCCAACGACTTTAGCACCTTTTATCTTAGCAATTTGTCCGACTACTGAACCAACTGCTCCAGCCGCTCCTGAAACCACTACAGTTTCACCTTCTTGAGGTTTACCAATATCAAGCAAGCCAAAGTAAGCAGTTAAACCGGTCATTCCAAGAATCCCTAAATGAGTTGTTACCGGAGCCACCTTGGGATCGATCACGCGGATTTCCTTCTCGGTGACAACTGTGTATTCTGCCCAGTCGATATTCCCAACAACGACATCCCCTTGTTTGAAGGAATTCGAGTTGGACTCAACAACTTCTGCAACAACTCCACCCGTAATAACCTTATCCAATTCAAATGGAGCAATATATGACTTGGTATCTTGCATTCTGCCACGCATGTATGGATCGACAGATAAATATAGTGTACGTACTAAAATTTCATTATCCTTTGGTGTGGGAACTTCACTCTCAACAAAGTTAAAATCTCCTTTTGAAGGCATACCTTTTGGACGATTTGCCAGGGTGATCATTTGTTGTTTGGTCTGTGTCATCATTGTTCCTCCTTGGTTTTGAATACGTAATTTCGAAAAGAAGCGTATCACTGATGAAGTTCATAGGTCAAAGAATATGATTGGCTATTGCTTCCATAACATTCTTTATGTAGCCTTTCCTGAAAATCCTAAACTTGCTACGACCTATTATGTCCCATGTTTTTCATTCATATAAAGGCCATCAGGAAATGGCTTTATTACCTTCAATTTTCATTTTAAGAATAAATAATGTACGTGGACTTCCACCATATACGGTTCGCTTCCCAGGAAAATTTAACGGCCTTTCCCCGTTTGGATATCGAGGAAAGGCCGCAGCTTGAAACACCCTATTTTTTTGTCTGCTTGGCAAATGTTTAAGCTCAGCAGCTTTGTTTCTTCTTATCTATATTCCCGATTAGAACGTCAACCTGGACAGTTTGTACTGAAATCTTTGAGACTATGTTCGCCCTTGAAAAATCTTTGCAAGCATATGTGAACTTGGTTTAATGGATATTCTACATCAATTTTGAAATAAACATCGTTGCAATTCCAAAGTAAATGAGTAACGAAAGTATATCATTCAGTGTTGTAATTAGCGGACCAGAAGCAACGGCGGGATCAATGTTGAATTTATATAATATCAAAGGAATAATGGTCCCAGCTAATGTCCCGATAATTAGGGTCATCACTAACGAACTTCCAACCACTAATCCCAGAACGGGATTTCCCTGCCAAACATAAGCAATGATTGAAATTAATATGCCACAGGTAAAACCTATTATCAATCCAACTTTCAGTTCCCGTACTATAAGTCTGGTTACGACACCTTTATCCGTATCACTAGTGATTAGGCCTCTTACAACAACAGCTAAAGATTGAGTACCTGTATTTCCAGTCATCCCTGCGATCATCGGCATAAAGAAAGCAAGTGCCACAACTTTGGACAATGTTTCTTCAAAACCGCTTATTATAGTTCCGGACACTAATCCGATAAATAAAAGTAAAATGAGCCAGGGTAGCCGACGATATGCGGCCACATGCGCCTTCGTGTCAAAGTCTATAGCTTTACCGGATGCCGATAATTTTTCAATATCTTCATTCGCTTCCTTAATGACAACATCAATAATATCATCGACGGTCACAATTCCTAATAATTCATTATTTTTTTCAACTACGGGAATTGCTAAAAAATCATATCGCTCAATAACACGAGCTACCTCTTCCTGGTCTTCATAAGCAGATACGGAGATGACCCGGCTATACATAATATCTTGAATTTTTTCAGATTCATCATTTATTATTAAATCCCGATATGATACAACACCTACTAATTTTTTATCGTTATCTATTACATAAAGATAATTGATCGTTTCCGAAAACTCCGCAAAGATCTTCAGCTTTTCAACTGATTCCCGAACCGTATAGTGTTGGGGTATCCATACAAAACGGTTTGTCATTATTCGCCCGGCCGTTTCAGGTGGATAATTCATGATATTTTGAACGATTTTTGATTCTTCTTGTTTCATACCTGAAAGAAGTTCTTCAATTTTTTCAGGGGATAGGTCCTCTAACAATGAAGCTAGGTCATCATTATCCATTAGATCCATTACATGGCCGGATTTCTCTATTCCTAATTTACTAAGGATTTTCAATTGATGTATTTTTTCAACTTCTTGAATCAGTTCAGCGATTTGTTCTGAATCAAGTAATAACAAGAAGCGTGTATGGTGTTTTTCTGGCAGCCCCTCAAAAATTCGCGCGATGTCATATGGTTGGAGTTCTTCTAATATTGCTTGAAATTCTTTCTTTTTTCCTTCCTTTAAAACTTTTATGATTTGTAAAGTTAGCTGATCTTCCGTCAGGATTTTTATCATTTCGTCACTCACTCCTTTTTAGGGGAGCCAAAAAATATTTCCCTTAAATATTAAGAGTAAAAAAAATATTATTATTCCCCATCCAAAATCTTTGTGTTCATTCAATTTTAATTAAGCTCCGAATATATCGGCGTGAATAGTTCCCCACTATCCTCACCTCCAGGAAAAAATAAAAACACCTCCATTACAAATGAAGGTGTTCAATACGGTTTTATATGCGTACATTGTCTGAATGACAAATACAAACAGTCGTATATGACTGAATGACAAATACAAGCATAAATCCAGTTCCTCCATTCGTAGAGCTTTAGCACTGTGTGGCATAGGACAATGCCAGCTACATTAAAAACCACCTTATGTCGATGGTTTCTGTTGACCCATTGGCGTCTTTCGACATTTTTGGGCAGTAGCGTATCTCCTACACAGGAGCCTCACCTAACGAGGATATTTAATTTACAAATCCACTCTAAAAGAGTTTCTTTTAGATGTCAATGTTTGATTCAAATAATTCTAATTTTGCCCTAATATCCTATCTTTAATAGAGTACCATGAGAACGACACCGACTTAAGCGCTCTGGATTAAGACGGTCCGATTGAATGTCTCATCGATATTTTTTAAAAGTCCCCTCTTCACAGCCGCAATTGCCACCACATCTAAAGGGAAAATATTGGAATTATATACTAATACTTACTTATAATAAAGACGGATATGAATGACTGAAACAAAGAAACACATTACCTAATGAAAAATATCTTTTTATCTCTAATTAAAGAAAGGAAATGGCTCTAATGAAAAGACTTTTGGCGATTATATGTATTATCATGAGTGCTTTTGTATTAATGGTAGGCTGCAGAACCAAGGACGCGGTGCAGGTGGAAGAGGAATCGAAGGAAGTGAGATCGTTGAAAGCTATTGAAGGCAGGTGGGCGGGAGATATTAAGATTCCAAATCAACCGCTTCCAATCATTGTTCATTTTACGAAAAAAGATGGAACGATAAGCATTCCTGTACAAGGGTTGAACGAATTCCCCTTAACAAGTGTAAAGTTAAGTAAATCAGACTTGTTTTTTGATATGGACATCCAAAATCAGAAAATAACATTTGATGGGAAAGTAGATCAGGAAAGGATTTCAGGAACATTTGTTCAAAATGGGCAAGCGTTCCCCTTTGAATTGCTTAAGAAATCCGATCAGGCAGTTGAAGAGAAAGAAACAGGTGAAATCGTGCAGGCCGACTTAAAGAACGGAACCATTAAAGGCCGTTTGGAAACACCAAAAAATGAAGGGCCTTTTCCTGTGATGATTATAATTGCGGGCTCTGGTCCGACCGATAAAGATGGTAACACCATTGCAAATCCCGGAAAAAATAATAGTTTAAAAATGTTAGCCGAGAGTCTTGCAGAAAAAGGTATCGCAAGCATTAGATATGATAAGCGCGGAATTGGTGATAATATGCAATTGGCAGGAAAAGAAAAGGACCTAAGATTTGAACAATATATTGATGATGCAGCTGCTTGGGCTCAATTTGCCAAAAAGGATGGCCGTTTTTCCAAAGTCGGCATCATCGGCCATAGTGAAGGCTCTTTAATTGGAATGGCAGCCGCAAAGAAAACGGAAACAGACATATTCATTTCATTAGCTGGTGCAGGCGAACCCATTGACCAAGTACTCATTAAACAGCTTGAAGAGCAACTGACACCGACGTTATTAACGGAATCCAACGATATACTGGCAAAGCTAAAACAAGGAAAACAAGTCGGGACTGTCAGTGCTGATTTGCAAAGTGTATTCCGACCTTCTGTTCAACCTTACTTGATTTCTTGGATTCAATATAACCCGATAGAAACAGTAAAGGAACTGAATATCCCTGTTCTGATCGTAAACGGTAATAGAGATATTCAAGTGCCGGCAACTAACGCAAAAGCGTTACATAAGGAAAAAAGCGATTCTGAATTACTTATCCTCGAAAAGATGAATCATGTATTGAAAGAGGCCCCTGAAGATCGAAAGGGAAATTTAGCAACCTATACAAATCCGGAACTACCATTATCCCCAGGATTGGTGAATGGAATCATTGAATTTTTAAACAAAAATGATATCACAAGTAATGAAGATCATAAAAATAACAATTGAGAATTGCTTCTCTATAGGCTCAGGTTCTTTGGTTAAATCATGAATAGGAATAATCAATATAGTTTAGAAAGACCAACAGGGGAATTTTTGAAACTAAACTATTTAAGGTTGATTGTAGCGCAAGTGCGAGACTCCTGCGGGAGCAGCGGGACAGGTGAGACCCCACAGGCGTTTACGCCGAGGAGGCTCACCGCCCGCCCCGCGGAAAGCGAGCATCTGGAGGGGAAATCAACCACACCGCTTTACTTGGTAAATAGCAACAAAGTATGCGAAAAAGCCTTTTTGAAAGAGCATGAAAAATAAAATGGCACTAATTAAGAAAAAAACAGTAGCCAGAAAAGCACATTCATGTCGAATTAATGGTACAAGTGCCAGTAACTGTGGAGCAAATATTCGACTGGTCCTTCATTTAATACATACCAAAATCAGTTTTTCTCATTACAAAATAGTACGTAAAATATATTCTATCGAGGTAACGGTCGGAAAGATTGTCCACTTAAAATGTCCCTCCTTCATTTAGATGACGATATTCACCAGTTTCGAATTGGTGAATGACTCTTTTTCAACTAAATTTTACTTTCAGAAAAACAATGGTAGGTAATCTAACAAGAAGGAAGATTTTGTATAACATCATTAGTATAATTGATGAAATTACAATAAGAAAGGAAAGATCACTATGAAGATGTTTATACATGCTTTTAAAAAGAATACTATATGTATCCTTGAAATCATTTATCTGTATATCCTATTCTTTTTTTCAGAGCTACAAGCCACTACTGCAAGTATATTAAAAATAAAGTAGCGATTTATGTAATTTAAACCTCTTGATTGAACTTATGATAAAAGATCCTCTATTTCCAAGATTCCCTAACAATTATTTTGTTTTATCTCCATAATCAGAACTTTCAATAGTCAACACAGCCCTTTTGAACGCTTTGTCTGTATAAAATCCCTAAACGAAATGAAAATTCGCTTTGCTGGTTCCTGATCGATAAGCTTGGGGGTCTGACAGCGTTTTAAGAATTTGACTCAGCCCTCTGTGTCTCTATTCTAACCAACTTGACTTGAAATGCAGCTTAGTCCCTTTTTTCAACAAGTAATGATAACTTTAATCATCCAAACTGATGCGCTATGGCTTACAGGCCTTGAGTTATTCTTTTTGTACGTCAAAAATACTTTTTCACATATCTATTTCAAGAAAGGCCATTTTCGGTTTTTATCTTTGAAATAATGGTTGAATATCACTTGAATTAGATGTTCTTTTCAAGTGAAAACATAAGTTCACCAAAAAGGGACAAACTGTATTTGAAAAAAGAAAGGAGATGTGAGACATGACAAAAAAATTCAATAAAGGCAGCCGTAATCAAAATTCACCGCAATTACACGGGCAAGCTCCTGTTAGTGGGGACAACAGTAAAGGAAATAAAAGAAATAAAGATCAAAGTTCCAAAACAGAGTAATTAAAAGAAACAAACCGGCCATATTCAGACCGGTTTGTTTCTTTTGTTGCCAAAAAGCCCAATTCATTATCGGCGTTATCCGAACTGTAAATAGCGTCCTGAAAAACGGCCTTCAGAAAAGAGGTCATTCGTTTTTTCATTATCATATCGGAAGTGAAATTATTAATCATGTTAAGTTATCTATTTGATTCTTTTGGTATTGGAACCTTGTGCCCTTCCGTTGTCGTCTCCAAATTATTGACACCTTGATGAGTATAATGAATGTTTTTTGTCAAAAGGCTTACCACCACCAAGACTACGATATTAACAAATAGGGCAATAATCCCTACATTCAGGTCTTTAATTGCCTGAGGAAGATAAGGAAATAGTTGACTGATTTTTATGTTCCCCAGTTCCATAATAGAGACTAGAACTCCTCCTGTTATTATCCCGGCAAATGCTCCATGTTTGGTTACAAAATTCTTTCTCATCAAACTTGCGAAAAAGGCAGGAGCAAGTTGTGTAATGAAATTATAAGCGATTAAGGCGAGACTAAAGAGGGAATTTCCACCTTTAAAGGTCAAGTAAATCCCTACGAGAGAAATTAGGGGAACCAAGTATTTTACCAATTTTGCAATCTGATTTTCCGTTGCTGATGGAGTGAATACGCTATATATATTTTTTGCAAGCAATGTTGATATTGACATCAACAGCATGGAACTTGGCACTAAAGCTGCTAACACGCCAGTTCCACCAATTAAGCCCACAAACCATGGATCAAAATCCTGTTTAGAAAGCTGCAGCAAGATTTGATCGGCTTCGCCGCCTTTTAATCCAGGCATCTGTAAGATCGCTGCAAATCCAACAAAAAAGGCAAACAATAAAATCAATTGGTATAGTGGCATTAGGATTGCGTTTTTCCGTAAAGCTTTTTCGCTAGAGGCAGCATATATGGGAGAAAAGCCGTGCGGCCACATATAAAATCCAATAGAGCTTAATATAACCGTGGATATATACCACGAAACGCTCATTCCCTGATCTGGAAGTATGGTATAGTTCGGCTTTGCATTTTCAATTGCCTCATACATAGGTTGAAGACCGCCATAATAATGAAGAGGGAAATAAACTCCTAAAAATACGACAATGCCAAGAATCAGAATATCCTTCAAAATAGCTGTCCTGGCAGAGCCATGAATACCGGAAACCATTACAAAAATGGTCACACCAATTGCTCCGACCCAAATGGCAGCTGTAGAAGAAATAGCCCCATAGGATGTTGCTGAAACGATATATCCTAACCCCTTCAATTGCAGCACTAAGTAGCAAGTACAAGCTACAACACCAATAACCGCAACAAGCACACCAAGATAAGGACTTTGATATTTTTTTACAAAAAAGTCAGATTGGGAAACTAATTGGTGTTTCTTTGCATACCTCCAGATAGCAGGAAATGTCCAATAGGAGATGACTGTAGCCAGGCAGCCATATGATACGATACTAAAGATGGAACCCCCTTCCCCATAAGCAGATCCACTTGCACCCAAAAAGGTAAAGGTAGTATACATTTCACCAGCGGACAAGAGGAAAATCAATAGGGCTCCCATCCCGCGTCCTCCAACCGACCATTGTTCCAAGTTCATTTCTTTCCCTTTTTTAGCCTGAATACCGATCAAAACAGAAATGACGAAAAAAAACAGGATAAAAAAAACGGCAATATTCATCTTGAATCTCCCTTCTGATTAGCAGGATCCAGTAGATAGATAATCCCCATAATACCTGTGGTCAGCAAAGACCAGAGTACAATCCAAAAGTGAAAAAATGGCATTCCCAGAACATAGGGAGTCACTTTATTTGTAAACAAAGCGCCTACTATAAAGCCAAGAAAAGGGATAACTCCGAGCCAATATATTTTTTTCATCCTCTTAACCCCCTAGTATGTTAGATTTAACATTTTCAAAGTCCCATGAACAAATAACTTCACCCCATTTTGTAAAGCCTGTTCATCGAAAGTGAATTTTGGATGATGGTGAGGATAAATAATCCCTTTTTCTTCATTACGGGCTCCTATCACTATATAAGATCCCGGAACCACTTTTTGAAAAGCAGAGAAGTCTTCACTTCCCATAATTGGTTTTAAAATCTCTCGACTTTCTTCACCAAATGCTTCACAGATCGATTCGTCCATCAATCTGGTAACTTCTTCATCATTAATGGTAGGAGCATAACCAAACAGATAATCGAATTCATAAGTGGCTCCATGCGCTTCGGTAATTCCTTTTACTATGCGCTCGATAAAATTCGGGATCTCTTCACGTAGTTCTGGATTGAAGCTTCGAACCGATCCACCAATGCTTACACTACTTGGAATGACATTAATCGCACTTCCCGCATGGAATTGGGTCACTGAAATCACAAGGGCTTCCTGGGCATCCCGATACCTCGAAACAATATGCTGGAGATTCGATACAACCTGTGTTCCAATTGCTATGGGGTCGACGGTAAGTTCAGGCTGTGAGGCGTGCCCCCCTTTCCCCACAACGGTAATGTTAAAAGTATCAGCTCCAGCCATCACCGGACCGTAGCCCAAACCAATTTTCCCTAAAGGAAGAGTCGACAAGAGATGGGATCCAATGATCATATCCACTCCATCTAGCACACCGGCTTTCACCATTTCTTGAGCTCCACCGGGCGGCAGTTCCTCAGCATGTTGAAATAAAAAGCGCACCTCCCCTTTAACTTGATCCTTTAACTGTGCAAGAATTTTTGCTGTGCCAAGCAGCATCGCCGTATGCCCATCATGTCCGCAAGCATGCATAACTCCTGAATTCTGTGACACAAAGTCAAAATCATTCTCTTCTTCAATTGGAAGCGCATCCATATCTGCCCGCAATGCAATAACCTTCCCAGGCTGCTGACCGATCAAACGAGCCATAACACTCGTCTTTGTCGGACGTGAAATTTCCAATTCACCAAAAGTTTGCAGCTTTTCATAAACAAATTGTGCTGTTTTTTCCTCCTGAAAAGAAAGCTCCGGATACTTATGTAAATATCTTCTCCAAGCAACCACTTCATCTTTAACAGCCTCGATTAAATCATGAATCATTATCGTTTGAGACATCCACTACAACCCCTTTTTCATTCAATTTACATAACAGCCCTTAATTTAGGATAGTTTAAGGAAAAAATTCCTTAAATAGAGTATAATCTGCCTCGGTTTTTATTTCAATATTTTTCGAAAATTCCAAACTATTTTCAAACTTTAACTATTTCCCATGTTTTACAATAAAATGAAACACAGCATTAAGCAGAAATAAAAAGGCACCCCAATTATGGGTGCCTTTTATAATAATCGATAAATTTTACTCGGCCTTCCACGAGTGGCGTTAGCCTCTTCCCCAATGCATTGTGCCAAATCAACTTCGCACATATCTGCAACAATTCGCCGTACATTGCGCTCTGTCATTTCAAGATGTGTCGCTAAATCCTTTGTAGTAAAATCAATCCAGCCCATTCTTTGAACGAGAGCCGATATTTTCTTATACGTTTTAACACTGATATTTCCGTTTTTCAACTTTTCTATAAGGAGTTTATCGTGGGAACGGGTATCATATTGCAGTTCTTTCTTTTTGCCTGGTGATTCGATAATTTTTCCATCATCTTGAATAATCACAATTTCACGCTTTTTCATCTCCTTCGAATGTTGAATAGCACGAAAAGCATTGATTTCCGCTGAATAGGCAGTCTCGCCGAAGCCAATTCCGACGGTAACGGGTGTATCTGCTTCAAAGGCCAATTTTTGAATGGTATCTTCGAGAGTGATGATTTCTCGTTCAATTGCGCCGCGAGAACTAAAGATCATGTACCTTCCATTCCCTTTCTCTGAAAAGGAGCCATTTATTTTTTCTCCAAGTTGAATCAACATTTCTTTTAACCGAAGCTCCAAGTACTGTAAATGATAAGGAGTTTTCATTTCCTCTGCCACTTTGTTAAAGTATTCGACTTCAATGATTTCAACTCCGATTTGTGTATCCTTAAAGTAGGATGTCTTTACTTTTTCAGAAAGAATTCGAAGCGTTTGCCGCACTTCCATCTTACTAATCGACATACGGTAGGCTGGAATTCCCTTTTCCCTTAAAGCTTCACACACTGATGGAAAACAAGAAAAAGCTCCTTCTGTCTTTCCCTTATTCCATAAGTTTAAGTGAAAATGCAACAATTCATCCGTATCAACATCCAATTCATCAAACACTTTCGTATAAATCTTTTGGGTTTTTATATTCAACTGGGACAAAGCTTCTTCGCTAATATTATTTGAGGACATAGTATCAATACTTAGTTGCTCGATGATTTTCCCTTGATCGTAAATCATTTCTAATAAGGACTTATAAAAACCTGATTCCGTGGCTGGAACATGGACCATTATTTTATCTGTACCTAGTGTCTTTTTGGCGATTTCATAGGGAAGTGGACCAGAAAAAAGCCATGCATGCACGTTAGAATCATGTTCCTTTACAATATTCTCTACCTCTTCTGTCTTCGCATAGGGCAAAGAGATGAATTCCAACTCATGTTTATATTCTTCTGCCAAGAGTAAAATTTGTTCTATAGAAGTTTTTAGACCGACCAGTCCGATTTTATACATCCAGTAATCGACTTCCTTTTATAATCTGTAATAGATTCATTGTTCTTTGTAGAATAATCTAGTTTAATCTAAGTCATGATATCGTAATCTTAATTCTTCTGCTGTCTAACTATTGCTTAATTTGCATTGAGTCATGATTATCAGTTGTTTAGTTACTCTTATCGTATCAGTTGCAAAAAGAAAAGAGTCATAGCAATGGTATATATAGTTGTATTCATACCCACGCCAAACTTTTCTCTTTTGAATCATTTTATCATGTAACACTTTTATTCGTGAACATCTGCTCTTAGGAATTATTATACTATCCTGCCCATTAAAAAAGCTGCCTCAATGACAGCTTCGCATTTCTATAAAGAATCCTTACGAACAGGACCCGATCCAGCATACATTTCACTGGTCATAGGCAAATCCGCAGGAGCAACGATTTTTCCCAAATAACAGGTGATAAGATGCGGGAAATTCCTGATTGACTCGTTGAACTTCATTCGCAAATTCCTTACTATCCTTTGGTACTCGTGAAAGTGCATCCGCTTTTTCCTGCGAATCAATATTAGCTCCAGGTGGTACAAACCTATCAGGTGGTATCCGAACTCCATTTGTCACTACTGCATTATAAGAAATAAATGCTCCTCTTCCTACAATTGCTGTATAAACAATGGAATTAAAACCAACAAATACTTTGTCTGCAATATAACAAGGACCATGGACAAGGGCACCATGAGCAATGGTCACTTCATTTCCAATGAATATCGAATACCTTTTTCCCCCAACTGAAATCCTTTTATTTAATAAACCATGTAAAATCACTCCGTCCTGTATATTTGAATTGGAACTTATATAAAAGGGAGTTCCTTCATCCGCACGTATACTTACATTAGGAGCTACATAGACATTGTTACTAATGGTTACATCACCTATGACACTGGAAAACTGACTTACAAATGCCGTTTTATCAATTTTAGGAAAACGTTGGACAGGATTAAATGAAGTAATGGGATTGGGACTTATAAATGGTTCAAAACAGTGAGAATGGTTATTAGAAGAGGAGTTTGTTCCTTTTTTTTCACCCAAGTAATCACCTCCTTCACAATCTATCGGGTTTAAGTATTTTATGCAGGAAGATTTGGTGAAGAATGGGCTATCATACAGGTATCTATCCCTTTCCATGAAGCAGAACTTGACCTCAGAGGAGGGAATTTTTCAGTTTTCCCCCTCAAATATAGAATTTGTGCAGTTTATGAATCAGCCGTGGAAGATCACGAAATTTCTTAGCCACCCGGGGATCTAAAACGTGAAATCAAGAAATTTATGACATACTGCAAGCATACTGATATCAATGGAATTAAAAAGAATGACCCCTGTTCAAATCAGAGATCATCTCCTAAAAACTGCCTCGACTTTTTTTACTCTGCCCGTTACAACAAGTCCCGCTTTTTATACCATAATTAGCATAAAAATCCATTCCCTAGGACGGGTGCCGTGACCGCTTGAAATTAACGGTTTAACAGCATATTTATAGAAGCCTCATCCACATAGAGCAAGAATAACCTTCAAAATTTTCATCGCAACTTTAATTTCATTTATGTGTATACCAAGAACGTCGGGGTGTTACTTCTTTAACATATAAATTTTACGAGGTCTTCCCCGTGGTGATTGAAGTTCTTCCCCTTTGTACTCCACTAAACCGCTATCACTCAAACTACTCATAATTCTCTGGGCATTTCGAACGGTCATGGATAAATGAGAAGCTAAGTCTGAGGAAGTGAAGCCGTCCCAGCCCATACGATCAACCAATGCTTCTATCTTTTTATACGTTTTTACACTAATGTTAGCCTGATTCAATTTATCTAGCAGTTCTTTATCATTAGAACGGAAGGTATATGCCAATTGTTCTTCTTGACCTACGGATTCAATCATTACACCATCTTCTTGGATAACGACAATTCCGGAACTGTCTTGCTTCTTCGAATGACGGATCGCCTTGCGGGCATTGATTTCTGCAGATGCAGCCGTCTCACCAAAACCGATACCAACTGCAACTGGGACATCCATTTCAAGGGCCAGTTGTTGAACAGTACTTTGCAAGCTGCCAATTTCCCGTTCAATTGCCTTTCGTGAACTAAATATTTGATAGCGGCCGTTTCCATTTTCGATGAGGGATCCATCTAATTTTTCGCAAAATGCAAGTAATGTTTGTTTAATCTTAAGCTCCACATGCTGCAGATGGTAACGAATATTAACCTCGTCAACAAATTGGTCGAACTGATCAATTTCAATGATTTCTACACCAATTTGGCTATCCTTGAAATAAGTACTTTTTGCTTTTTCAATCAAAATCTTGACCGCTTGCCGAATTTCCATCTTTGTCATATTTATTTTGTAGACAGCAACATTTTCTTTCTTCAAGGCCTCATATACAGATTGTAAAACGGTTAGGACAGCATGTATCTCCCCTTCCCTCCACAATTGAAGATGAAATTGAACAATTTCTTGATAATCATATTGTTCATCAAATGTTTTTACATAAATATGTTCGGTGGAAATCCCCAGCTCTTGTAGCGACTCATGCAAAAAAAAGTCTTCCAGTCGAATCATATCGATGGATAACTTATCGAAAAAATGTTTTTGATCTGCAGACATTTGTAATAAACATCTATATAAACTAGATCCTACAGGAGGACAATATGTAAAATTGGCCTCTGAATCCAACATTCCTTTTGCTATTCTATAAGGAACTGGTCCAGAGAAAAACCAACCATTCACTGTACTTTCGTGATTTTTTATAATGTTCGTTACCTCACGTGCATCTTCATATGGAAAATCAATAAAATCTATTTCATGTTCAAATTCATTAGTAACATCCCGAATTTTCTTTATAGATGAAAGTGGACCTACAACTCCAATTTTATACAAGTTTATTTCACCCCTACATCATACTAATAGTTTTATTATATCAAAATAACCAACCCTAACAGGGAATAAAAAAATAAGCTCCAACTATAAAAGCATGTAAAGCACCTTTTGATAAATAAATGGTGCTACTTAATATGGTTTCTTATCTATCGTGAGTTCAAGAGTGGCAGGAGTTATTGAATCAAAGGTTTCGAATCCCATTGTTCATTTCACAAGAATTACCAGAAAATATTTTCCCTTTTTTCTGAAAATTTTATTGAAATAGATTATTCTTAATTATATAATACATTTAACGAAAATAGCGTTAAATATTCGTTAAATAAAAAGTATATTGAAAGGAACTAATGAAGTTCATAAAGGATGAAAGACGGTAATTTGAGTTTAAGGCATGTTTAGAGAAAAAGTTTATAAATGGAATGGTGCAAAACGCACAAACTACAAATGGAAGAAGGTTTAGGAGGAGAATGTAATGGAACAAAAAGTTATGAAAGATACAACTAATCTTCAAAATCATAAAACGGGTGGTTTTTTCAATCGAGTAGAGCGAATAGGAAACAAGATCCCCCACCCCTTTATCTTATTTATTTATATGATTGCCTTTTTATTTGTTGTAACCGCTCTCTTATCAGTCTTCCATGTTTCGGCATCGGACCCCATAAGTGGAGAGAAAGTGGAAGTTCAAAACCTCTTAAGCCGTGAAGGCATCCAATGGATTTTGCCGAATATGATTAAAAACTTTTCCGGCTTTTTACCACTGGGATCGATTTTAGCTCTTATGCTAGGAGTAGGATTAGCTGAAAAAGTTGGATTGTTGGAAGTTTTGATTCGGAAAATGTCGTTAAAAGTCTCAGGGAAATACGCTAGTTATTTAGTTGTATTTGTTGCCTTCTTTAGTCATGTTTCTTCTGATGCTGCGCTTGTTATTATGCCTCCCCTTGGTGCTTTGATTTTCCTTGCTGTGGGACGTCACCCTGTTGCTGGGTTGCTCGCTGCCATCGCTGGGGTTGGTTCGGGTTTCACTGCCAACTTATTAATCGTCACAACAGATGTCTTGCTTTCAGGAATTAGTTCGGAAGTGGCGAAAGGCATGAATGCAAATTTGACGGTTAATGTTACGGATAACTGGTTCTTCATGGCGACCTCCGTTCTCGTACTCACGGTAGTCATCTCCTTGATTACAGATAAATTTGTCGAGCCGCGCCTAGGTAAGTATGAAGGTGGCGGTCAGCATAAAAAACTGGAGCAATTAACGAAGCAACAAAACAAAGCACTCCTGGCTACAGGTATTTCAGCATTGATTTTTATAGCTGTTATGGCCGTTCTAGTCGTTCCAGAAGGAGCTCTATTGCGAAATCCAGAAACTGGAGCCATTCTCCCCTCTCCATTCATGTCTGGAATTGTCGCAATCATCTTACTCTTCTTTTTTACAGTTTCTATTACTTATGGAGTTAAGGTGGGAGCAATCAAGAAACAAAATGACATTCCGGAATTATTGGTGGACCCAATTAAAGGAATGGCTGGATTCATCATTATGGTTTTCCCGCTTTCCCAGTTTGTCGCTTGCTTTAACTGGAGTAATATGGGTAAATTTTTGGCTTTATCCATCACAGATCTCTTGGAACAACTAAACATAGAAGGTGCACCTGTCCTAATTGGGCTAATGTTCTTATCTGGACTTCTTTCCATGTTCATTGCTAGCGGATCTGCAATATGGTCTATATTGGCACCCGTTTTTGTCCCGATGTTCATGGTATTAGGCTATCATCCTGCCTTCGCCCAAATGTTGTTCAGGGTAGCAGATTCATCTGTACTGCCATTGGCACCTGTATCTCCATTTGTCCCACTATTCTTAAGTTTCTTACAAGAGTATCGAAAAGATGCAAAACTAGGAACCTATTATTCTCTTATTTTGCCGTATCCGATTATCATCTTCATCATTTGGACGCTATTGGTAGTCGTTTGGTATTTCCTTGGCCTCCCAATTGGTCCCGGAGTATATCCGAAATTACCATAATTTAAAAATTCTCAAGCGCCTCACATGCCCCTTATCCGACTTGAGGGGCTGGGCTGCTTGGTCTGAACACCAAATCGTATTATATGAATGATCATCAAATGAATTAGGAGTGAAACGAATTGGATATTATTTCTTTAAGACGTGATCTTCATCAACATCCAGAAGTTGGCTTTACGGAATTTCGTACTGCTTCAAAGGTAGTAGAAGCACTAACTTCTCTGAAATATAACGTGATATTTGGAAAAGATGCTTTAGATGGTGATTCTCGCCGTGGAGTCCCCCCTATAGAAGTATTGGAGGAAACATTTAATAGAGCATTACAAGATGGCGCCAACCCAAAGATCCTCCAAGAAATGGAAGGTGGATATACTGCTGTCATTGGTATTTTAAAAGGAAAAACTGATGGTCCAACCGTAGCTTTCCGCTTTGATATGGATGCATTGCCTGTTACGGAAAGTACTGATTCCGACCACTTCCCGCAAATGAACGGTTTTCGTTCCAAATATGAAGGGAATATGCATGCCTGTGCACACGATGGCCATACAGCAATTGGCTTGGGACTTGCTGAAAAATTAGCAGATGGGAATTTTTCAGGAACGGTAAAGCTTATTTTTCAACCTGCTGAAGAGGGAGTACGCGGTGCCTATTCAATTGTTCAAAAAGGGATATTGGATGATGTGGATTATTTATATTGTCTGCACCTTGGCACAGATGTCCCCCTAGGAGAATTTCATGGTGGTTCTTCCGGCTTTTTAGCAAGTACGAAAATGGCTGCCCATTTTCATGGGGTATCTTCTCATGCAGGTGCTTCTCCGGAAAAAGGGAAAAATGCTTTGTTAGGAGCAGCCACCGCATTATTAAATATACATGCCATTCCAAGATTCAGTTCAGGTTCTACCCGCATAAATGTAGGTATTCTTAACGGAGGAACAGCCGCTAATATTATTCCAGCGCATGCAAAGATGGTCATTGAAACCCGTTCTGTATCCGAAGAAACAAATGCTGAAGTGGAGCAACGTGTTCGAAATATCGTGGCTCATAGTGCAGGTATGCATGAGCTCGAACATGAAATTGAAATCATAGGTCAAGCCATTACGATTCGTTGTGATCAAGAACTTGTCGAACTGGCAATGAAAGAAGCCAGGAATGTAGATGGTTTTTCAACAATCAAAGCATACAGGGAATCCGGTTCTGCTGGTAGCGAAGATGCAAGTTTTATGATTCGAAGGGTACAGGATAATGGCGGGAAAGGGACATATATGATTATTGGGACTGATATTCCTGCACCACATCACCACCCTAAATTTGATATTCAAGAAGAAGTTTTACCAAGGAGTGCAGAACTTTTGAATCTAATCGCAAGACGCCTATTAAAATAATTCTTCAGAATATATATAGGAAGGAAAGAGTGTAAAATGACACATGTAAATAGATTATCGGAAATCATTGAACAAAAAAAAGAAAAATTCATTGAAGTCAGTGACAGTATCTGGAATTTTGCAGAAACACGCTTTGAAGAATATCAATCTGCTGAATTGCTATGCAGCACGTTAGAAAACGAAGGATTTTCTGTTGAAAAAGGTGTTGGAAACATAGAAACGGCATTTATCGGTAGCTTTGGGAGCGGTAAACCAATTGTGGCAATCATGGGAGAATTTGATGCGCTGTCAGGTATGAGTCAAAAAAAAGCTACGGCTAAACAAGAGCCAATAGTACAAGGTGAAAATGGCCATGGATGTGGTCATAATTTACTTGGTACGGGATCCTTAGCTGCAGCTGTTGCAGTGAAGGATTATATGGAAGAGAATCATATAAATGGGACAGTTCGTTATTATGGATGTCCAGGAGAAGAAGGCGGATCAGGCAAAACCTTCATGGTCAGAGAAGGTTTGTTCGATGACGTTGATTTTGCTTTTTGTTGGCACCCATTGGATGTTAACGGCGTTATGTCGATGGATTCGCTTTCCAATTTCCAAGTGTATTATAAGTTTAAAGGCAAAAGCTCTCATGCAGCAGCATCACCACATTTAGGACGGAGCGCTTTAGATGCCGTAGAACTTATGAATGTTGGCGTGAACTATTTAAGAGAGCATATTATTCAAGAAGCAAGAGTCCATTATGCAATAACGAATTCAGGTGGATTATCGCCTAATGTTGTCCAGCAAGATGCAGAAGTTCTTTATTTATTACGAGCTCCGGAAGTTTCGCAAGTTCAAGATATTTACTTGAGAGTTTGTAATATTGCTAAAGGAGCTGCCCTTATGACAGGAACTGAAGTGGAAATCGTTTTCGATAAGGCCTGTTCCAATGTTATCCAAAACAATGTACTGGAATCCGTCATGTACAAGAATTTTGAAGAATTAGGCATTCCACAACACGATGATAAGGAAAAACAGCTTGCCAAAGAAGTCCGCGCCACCTTAACCGAACAAGAAAGGAACAGTACAGTCAATCCTTTTAAAGATAATCAAGATGATGCTTTGGCAAATTGGTTAGAACCCATTGAGGGCTACCAAGCGCCATTAACAGGGTCCTCGGATGTGGGGGATGTTAGTTGGATCGTTCCTACTGCCCAATGCACGACAGCTTGTTTTGTTCTTGGGTCACCTTTGCATAGCTGGCAGTGGGTTACACTGGGATCAACATCCATTGCCCATAAAGGAATGCTTCATGCTGGAAAGGTTATTGCGGCAACTGCAGTTGAAGTACTTCAAAATCCTGAATTAATTGAAAAGGCAAAAACGGAGCTAAAAGAACGATTAAAAGGGAAAAGCTATATCTCCCCTATTCCGCAAGATGTAAAGCCTTTAGTTAAAAGATAGACTAGATTGGTGAGTTGCTGTAATCGTCAATTGTCCGTAGCTATATGGTAATTTAGTTCATGGAAACTTATGATGTATAAAAAGGGCTCGGGAAACTTATCTTTCAGCAAATGACGTTCCCAAACCAGCACCTTCAACTCCTCAGGCATTGGTTTCTATCTATATGTTAGAACAAAGTTGATTGGAGAGAAAGGTGCGAGCGCGTCTAGGGGAGACCCCGCAGGCACATGCCGAGGAGGCTCCCCGACCGCCCGCGGAAAGCGAGTTTCTTGAGCGGAAATCAACTTCCAAATTGTACAAGCCATAAAAAACTGTGGCAAACTCGGCTTCTTCGAATTTGTCTACAATCTCAGGGATCTTCGATTGGAAGGTCCCTTTTCCATTATGGCTTTATATTAACTCTCGGAAATCTCTAAGTGTCATAAAAATTAATGGGAAAAAGCTTATCCCTTCATATTCAACAGATATCCTTCAATATCGTGCTTGCTTTTTAATATAACTATTAGCTTTTCAGGGTGGCTCTTTTGAAGATCTGCAAATCTCATTTTCATTTCTTTCTTGCGAGGAAAGTAGGTGGTCATGATAAATTTAACAAACTGCCAGTCTAATTTTCATTGCAGCCTTTACCCATATCAGGTCTTGTTTTACCTAGATAAGATAACCAACGTTTTATAACTCGGTAAAGGCAAACTCGGAGAGGAAGTTCTAAATAAATGATCGTATCGGCTAGCTCCGAACGTAAATTAAAAGAATTACTATAATTGCCTTCCATTATCCACCTGTCATGACTCAATACTTCCTTCTGAGCAGAAATAAAATCCTCTAAAGGAGCTTCCACCCAGCCTGGCCTCCAGTAGAATAAATCCAAATGATGTACTTCGATATCCAAATTATCTCCAAGTCTTCTTGCAAAAGTAGATTTTCCGACACCCGCGGACACTCCGATAACCATGATACGTTCCATTTATATACCAGCTTCCTCACTTTATTAATTGAAATAACCAGTAAGTCTACCAAATATATATAACCTTTTTAACTACCTCCTTCCTTTGCACTTCCCTTTAGTTCCATAGAAAAGGCGACCCTTCTTGAATGAAGAATCGCATCAGTTATAGAAAAGGTAGTATGGTCACTTCAATGTCCTGTCAATGAACAAGCCTGACTTCTATTTTATCTCTATTAAATTAGTTGCCCTAAATGTTGCCTCGCCTCGTAATCAACAAGTTTTTCATCCTGCTTAATTCGTGCCAGATAATCCGGGTTGGCAATAAGCGGACGTCCAATCGCCGCAACGTCAATAATGCCTTTTTCCAGTGCTGCTTCTGCGGTTTCAGGATCAAGCCCACCTACACCAATTATGATTCCATCCCAGTGGCTGCGTACCAATTCATGCATCGTCAATCCTCTTGCAATCGGTTTGGTAAATTCCATCGTGGATGGGTGAATCATTTTGACTCCTGTTTCATTGAACGCTTCAATAAATGTTTGGATCGCTTTTTCAGGGTCTTCCCACATATAAGAAGGCTGGTCAATTTTCAAAGCCGAGAAACGAATGAGGGTGCGCTCCACTCCAACAGCTTCAATAACTGCTTTTAGCACTTCCTTCATAAAAGTCAGACGCTGTTTTAAATCACCACCGTACCGATCGCTCCTTTTATTGGAGGTGTCAGAATTGAACTGGTCTATTAAGTAGCCGTGTGCACCATGGATTTCAACGCCGTCAAAGCCAGCATCCATTGCATTCTTTGCAGCTTGTTTATATTGGTTCACAACTTCTGCAATATCCGTCTCTGTCATTTCTTCAGGAATGTCAAAAGGTTTACCGAATCGTGAAACCTTACCTTCTGCAGCGATAGGTGACGGGGCCTGCGGAGGAAGTCCTCCTGCAATTTCATGGTGGCTTGCACGGCCCACATGCCAGATTTGCGCAATAATCGTTCCGCCTTCTGCGTGCACTGCTTCGGTTACTTTTTTCCACCCATTGATTTGCTCTTGAGTATATATTCCGGGAACACCAGGATTGCCCTTTGCTCTTGGTGAAATCACTACACCTTCAGTAATGATAAGCCCGATTCCATCTTGTGCCCGTTTTCGGTAATATTCTACGGTCAGGTCATTCACAACACCCGTTTCGTTATCGGCAAACGTCCGTGTCATAGGAGCCATTGCCGTTCTTGTTTTTAAATTCCATGCACCTATTGTTACGGGTTCAAACATTTTGGTTTTCTTTGCATTCATTTGAATTCCTCCTGTTAACCGCTTTACCTGAGCTAAATTTTAGTAACTATTACTGTGTAAGATTATCCGATAAGTGGTTGGTTTTCAAATAATCCACTCTGTTTTTATAGCTTTCGATAAAATATAGGAATAAAGTTCCAAACAAAAAGCCAGACAGAGAACTCTTTCCCCTGCTGGCTATTTAACTTTTTTCATTAATATCTTATTAGTCTCGTGCTGTCTTGATAAAAAGTGACACGATCAAACCAATGATTGCAAGGACAAGACCGAATATAAAGGCATCTTGAACACCTGCAGTCAATGAACCGCTGATGGCCGATGGATCGAACGGATCTTCTGCATTTGCCATATAATTTTTTTGGGATGCTGACATGATTGTAATGGCAACGGTTGTACCGATGGCCCCCGATACTTGCTGCAATGTATTCATTAAAGCCGTTCCATCCGGATAAAGATTTTTCGGCAGTTGATTCAGACCATTTGTCTGGGCCGGCATCATGACCATCGAAACACCAATCATAAGGAGAGTATGCATGACGATTACCATAATGATCGTCGTTTCAGTCGTTACGTTCGTCAAAGTCCATAACATGGCAATCATGATAATGAAGCCTGGGATCACTAACCCTTTTGGCCCGAACTTATCAAAAATGCGGCCAGTAACCGGAGACATGATACCATTAAGCACTCCACCCGGTAATAGTACAAGCCCAGCAGAAAACGCAGCTAATGCAAGACCGGTTTGCAGGTATAACGGTAAGAGAATCATGGATGACATGATGATCATGAATGTGATGAAGACGGTTATTAACCCTAACGTGAACATCGGGTATTTAAAAACGCGTAAATCAATCATCGGTTTATCCATGTTGAATTGCCTCACAGCAAACAGGAATAGCGCTATAAGTCCAACAATGATCGAAGATAGAACTATCGCATTGCTCCATCCTTGCTCCCCGACAATACTAAAGCCATAAACAATTCCCCCAAAACCGATGGTCGATAAAAGAATGGATGGTACATCGATTTTAGGTTTGGTGATCGTTGAAACGTTTTGCATATACTTAAGACCGAATAGTAAAGCGATCACAAAGAACGGCAAAGACACCCAGAAAATGTAATTCCACTTTAGGTTTTCGATAATCAAACCTGAAGCAGTCGGTCCGATAGCTGGGGCAAACATGATCACCAGCCCCATCAATCCCATCGTCGCTCCCCTTTTATGAATAGGGAAAATCAATAAAATGGTATTGAACATGAGAGGTAATAAGAGACCCGTTCCGATAGCCTGGATGACACGGGCTAGCATCAAGATGCCAAACCCAGGTGCAATTGCTGCAATGAGTGTCCCAATGATGGAGAACACCATTGAGGCAATGAATAATTGACGAGTATTGAACCACTGAATCAAGAGTCCCGAAACGGGAACCAATATCCCCAATGTTAATAGGTAACCCGTTGTCAGCCATTGCACAGTGGCAGGACTGGCATTGAATTCTTGTATTAAATCCCCCAGCGCCATGTTTAATGCCGTTTCGCTGAATAACCCAATGAACCCTGCAATTAAAAATGCAATTAATATAGGGGTCGTTCTAATGACTGGGTTTTGTTGCTGTGTTGCATTTGCAGACATAAAATAATTCCTCCAATTACTAACTGTTCGACCTAAGCTTAAGATAATTTTTCCGCATGACTTATTTATTTATCAGCAATAATGGTATCTGTTCCGCAATGGCTTGGAGAGGTTCCCCGTTTTTCGCCGTTAAGGATAAAAGGATACCGCCTTCGATTAAAGCATTGATTACGATACTCAATTCTTTTGCCCGTTTCTCACTGAATTCCGCCTCGAGTAATTTTTTCACATATATGGATTGCCAATCTTCTATCGCTTCTTGACAGGCCGTTCTTATCTGCTCACTCGTCGTATATGTTTCCGCTGCAATCGTCCCGATTGGCAGTCCTAATAGATTATCACTATCACCAAATACCTCGGATATATGAAAAATATGAGACTGAATGGCTTTTATAGGGTCTTCAATTTCATCAAATCCCCGTTTAATTTCATCTATCACGAATTCTTTTGTATGGATAATCGCCTCGATCGCCAATTCTTCCTTGCCTTTCGGAAAATAATGATACAGCGAACCTTTTGGGATACCACTTTCCTCAATAATGTCCTTGAGCCCTACACCGTAATATCCACGTATCCGAAAAAGTCGGGAAGCAGCTTCAATAAGAATGTCTTTCGAGTTTCGTTTTTCTGTCATAGCTGGATCACTCCTTGAAATTATATTAACCGGTCTATTAGAGACTATACTTGTATATCATTGTTTTGTCAAAAATGACAAAGCCTTTGTATAAAATATTTTATTGAATTTGATTGTAAACAAAAAGAACACCTCATAATGGTGTTCTCTGCAAGTTTAAAAAATCAAGGAATCAATACTTCTAATCCGCAATTTTTTTAAAACGCTTCCATTAATGATCAAAATAATCGGCCGGCCATCATAATCTTCAAGGATTCTTGTCATGATTTTTGAAATCAAGAATAGCAATTACAAACATGCCAAAGCTTAGCATTAGGGAAATAACTTCGAAAGTACCCATTCATACATCGCCTCCTTATATCCAGCTTTTCCTGATCAGAGATTGTCCTATACAAGAAAAAGATGAAGCGGTGGCTTTAAAACAAAAAAAGCAAACCCAATCAGGGTCTGCCCTCGTACTTCATTCTTATGATTGATCGTTGAACTTTCTTTCAAAAGACCGATTCCTGTTAATAACCAAGTTTTTTTTCCACAACGTTCATTAGGGGTTTACCGTCAGAAAAAAGCTTTAAATTTTTCAGGAATAATTCCATCACACGATCTAGGTGTCTGGAAGAGTTATAAGCATTATGCGGGGAAATCATGACATTTTCCAGCTGCCAGAAAGGGTGATCCTTAGGTAAAGGTTCTACTTCAAACACATCTAGAGCCGCTCCTGCTATGTGCCCATTGCTTAAGTAATCGATTAAATCTTCATCCACAATCGTATTACCTCGGCCGACATTAATTACATAGCTGCCTTTTTTCATTTTATTTAAACGTTCCTTATTAAAAAAATATGAGGTATCTTTTGTATATGGAAGTGCCAAGACGACAAAATCAGACCTGGAAAGGACATCATCCACTTGATCCATACCCATTATCAAATCAGCAGGTTCATATTCTTTGTTCCTTTTTGAGGGATTCCGGCGGCACCCGATAACGGTCATACCTAGTGCTTTACATCTCTTTGCTATCTCATAGCCAATATCCCCATACCCTATTATCCCCACTGTCGCATTTTCAAGGTCTTTCACAGGAATTTCAACCCAGGTTTTGTTCATTTGATTTCGGATCATTGTCGGTATGCCTCTTGCTAACGAAGATAGCATCGCAATTGTATGCTCGGCTATCGGGACAGATGTGCAGCCTTTGACATTCGTGATGATGACATCGCTGTTTTGTATATCTTCATTCAGCATGGCCTCCACTCCAGCACTGTCTGAATGGACCCATTTAATCCTTGGAGCTTTTTTTATAATGTTAAGATTATCATGAAGCCCCAGCGTATAAAGGACATCAAACTTTGATAAATCAACTGTTGGCTGTGGTTCAGGTTCGCCGAGTTCCCATGGCTCGACAACAACTTCTGAACAAATCTCCTTAAACTCATTGATATATTTTTCCGGTATATCGACCCTGATATAAAGTGAAGGTGCCATTTTCTTAGAACCAGACATTATAAAACCTCCTCAAGAACCTCCGATTCCCTTTTCCCGCTTTTATGGGAAGGCAATCCGTTGCGATTATACCATGCCGCACTTTATGATTACTTCAAGAAATCTGGTTGCTCTTTTCTGATTCTGTCCCAAAGAGGCTGAAAACTCAGCCATCCCTCATATTCCGTTCCCGTTTGTTCTGCCGTTAACTTTGCATACTCTTCTTCTATAAAAATCGGCTTACCTACAGATTCAGCCATTATCTGTGCTTGACATGAACGTTCCATCGTTATGAACCACCAAGCAGCTGAATCTACAGATTGGCCGACCGTTAACAATCCATGATTGCGGAGGATGACAGCTTTGTTTTGACCTAAAGCCTTAGCAATGCGTTTTCCCTCTTCAGATGCATAAACCACACCAGTAAAATCATCAAATAATGCATGGTCATTGTAAAATTGGCAGGCATCTTGCGTAATCGGATCTAACAGTCTCCCTAAGGAAGACCATGTCTTTCCATAGACCGAATGAGCATGTGCCGCTGCAATCGCATCCGGTCGCGCTTTATGAATTTCAGAATGAATGGCAAAGGCAGCACCATTCACGGAATGTTCCCCCTCTACAATTTCACCTTTATGATTAACCAATATAAGATCAGAAACGGAAATCTGACTAAAATGCATCCCAAACGGATTGACCCAGAAATGGTCTGTATATTTTGGATCACGGACCGTAATATGGCCAGCTATCCCTTCATCGAAACCGAACTTTGAAAAAAGGCGGAATGAAGCTGCCAAACGTTCCTTCCGGTGATTGCGTTCCTCTTCCATTGTATTGAATGTTGCGGGTTGCAGGGAAATTGTCTTTGTCATTTTTACTTTCCTCCTCTATTTTTCCGTTTTTTGCCGAGCCTTCAATTAACCATAGTGTCCATGTCAGCTTTACCATTTACATCTTGCTTTACTTTACTTTCGTTCTTGTGATCATTATTGGAACTTAGGAAAGTAATCGTAGTGATGACGACAAAACTAGTAGCGAGCCCGTACAGAATTGGTTGAGTGGAGGAAGGTCCATTAATCACCAATCCCACAATAATAACGATCATGCTGGCCAGAATGGAGTAAAATGCTGCAGTGGCCGTGACCCTTTTCCAAAAGAAACCAAGGATGATCGGAAAGAACACAGCACCGGATAAAATTGCGTAAGCTACATCCAATGCAACTAAAATATCTTGAATCCATATCGAAACGATTATGGTCAATACACCGATCGTTAAAGTTGTAATTCGGGATGTTTTTAAAAATTGTCGTTCACTCATTTCTGGACCAATATATTTTTTAATGATGTCATTAACAACTAAAGTGGACGAAGCAAGCAAAGTTCCTGACGCTGTGGACATTAGCGCAGATACCACACTCGCAATGACAACCCCCAATAGACCGGCAGGTAAAGTTACCATCGCTATGCTGGTAAATGCATTTTGTGGATCTCCTAAATCGGGAAGGATAATAAAAGCGCACATTCCAATGATACTGATTGCAATCGCATAAAAAACACTATATAGTCCCGCTCCAACCGTTCCGCCACGAGAAACAGCTTTGGTTCGTGCGGTAAAAAGACGCTGCCAAATATCTTGGCCAACAACTACCCCGAGGGTAAATAGTAGGAAATATTGAAAAATTGTCTCTCCGCCAATGTTTCCTAGCTCGAAATGTGATGCAGGGAGATTTTCTTTAAGCGAGCCCCACCCTCCTGCCTTTGAGATGCTCATCGGAAGCATGATAAAGAAAATACCGATCGTCATGATGACGAATTGCACGACATCAGTCATGGTGACTGACCACATACCTCCTAATATCGTATAAAATAAAACGATCCCGCCCCCGACTATCATGGAAACCGTTAAATTCCAGCCAGCCAAAACATGTAAAATCGTCCCCATCCCAATCACTTGCGTTACAGTCAGCATGAATGTATAGATAACAGAGACAAGGGCACTGATCAATCTTGTCTGAGAGTTGTAGCGCTTCTCAAGCATTTCACTGATCGTCAATACTTTTAAATTAAATATCTTATTTGTTAAAAACAACCCGATAGCGATAATGCCGAGTCCGATCATCACCACCAGCCAAATACCGGATATCCCAAACTGATAACCTAACTTTGCTGTTCCTAGAGTAGAAGCACCCCCTAATATCACAGCAGCTAAACAGGATAAATACATAAAATGACCAAGATTACGTCCTGCCACAATGAAATCATCTGCCGTTTTTGCCCGTTTGGATCCGATTACTCCCACAATGATTAAAACAGAAAAATATAGAATCATGATCGATACATCCAAAATATGCATTTATACATCTCCTTTTGGGCTTGTTATGTTCTATCGCTTAGTAAAGAAGAAAGGAAGGGATTTCACCGATACCTTCCTTCTTTCCAGTAAAAATGAGGAATTAATTGTTAAGCTGTGTTTCCAAATCTCCGGCTCTCTCTTTTTTCTCCAGTTTCCCTTTTTTTGCGAGAGCGATGAGTGTGATGAATTCATAGACGATATTAGCGGCTGCGGCTGCGGTGATTTGTCCGTGATCATATGATGGTAAAACCTCAACAAGGTCGAATCCAACAAAATCTATATTCGTCAATCCTCTCACAAAGGCTAAAGCATCATCAATGCTGGCTCCGGAAACTTCAGGGGTACCTGTTCCTGGAGCATAGACCGGATCTAAAAAATCAATGTCAAAAGATAAAAACACCGGACCATCCCCAACACGCTCATGAATGACCCTTAGCATCTTTTCGACCCCGATACGTTTATAATCGTTTGTCGTATAAACGCCCAAACCTAAATCCCGGGCATCCTGAAGATCTTCCGGTCCATATAGACCACCCCTCATACCAATTTGAAGGGATCGGGATACATCAATGAGACCCTCTTCTATCGCGCGGCGAAAAACGGTTCCGTGATTATACTTTTGATCAAAATAACTATCCCAAGTATCAGAGTGAGCATCGAATTGAAGCAGGGCAACTGGACCATGTTTTTTTACGATTGCACGTAACTCCCCTAGCGTAATGGAATGATCGCCTCCCAATGAAATGGGAATGATCCCTTTTTCAATGACAGGGGTAAGCTCTTCTTCGATCTTGTTATATGTTTCAGAAATATACCCCGGAATGATCGGAATATCCCCATAATCAATTCCTGATATATAGTCAAAAATATTAATATCTTGTTCTGGATTATAAGGACGTAAAAGGATTGAAAAATCGCGAATGGCTTCTGGTCCGAATCTAGCACCCGTTCTAAATGATTGCCCGGAATCAAAAGGAATTCCCGTAATGACAAAATCCATATGTTCATCTACCTGTTCAACAAATGGGAGTCTCATAAACGTACGCACTCCACAAAAACGGGGTGATTTGAATGAGTCTTTCGGTTGATACTTCATCATGTAACATCCTCCTAAATTCTAATTCTACTATTATTGTTTTCACTCCACTGCAATGGCAGATGTCATACAAACTTCCATCTATTCAAATGGCTGTTTTCGAATACTTTGTTGCTATTCACCAAGTAATGCGGTGTGGTTGATTTCCCCTCCAATGCTCGCTTTCCGCGGGGCGGGCGGTGAGCCTCCTCGGCGTGAACGCCTGTGGGGTCTCACCTGTCCCGTTGCTCCCGCAGGAGTCTCGCACTTCCGCTCCAATCAACCTTAAATAGTTTCATTTTAAAAAGAACAATCTTTACGAAAAGAGCCTTTCAAATAGAATGGACAACATATAACACCTTGTTTGGAAATTCACTTCTTACCTTTTACATAAGCAAGATTCAGGCCAACTATTTCGCTGCGGTATATAAGGCTTTTCATTATTTTGTTTCATCAAATGATTAAAAACTTAATCATTTTCTTGTTTTTTAATTTAATTTTTGATTATTTAGACTTTTTGATTTATATTTTAATTAAACAGCATCCCAGAACCGAAAGGAGCGGAATGTATGTACGACGATATGCTGGAGGAAGAACTAAATAAGATTATTGAAACATCGAATAATAACATTCTCATTACCGATCAAGATGGAATCATTTTATATTCCAACCCAAAGCTTTGGGAGATTTATGGTATGGAAAGTGACTCTTATATCGGTACCTCCGTCTATCAATTAGAAAGCGAGGGCCTTCTCACACCTTCCATCAATGCAATTGTTTTAAAAGAAAAGAAAGCGAAGCGCATAATGCAGGAAACGAAAACGGGTCATGTTGTCATGTCCACTGGCTATCCCATTTTTAATAAGGAAGGACTTCTCGTCAGGGTAATCAGCTATGGGCAGGATCAAACCGAGATCCTGCAATTGCAGGATCAATTTGAACAATTACAACGAAAAGTAAAAGGCTATCAAACGGAAGTCGAGGATTTAAGAGAAAAGGAACTGGATTACCATTATTTGATTGCTAGAAGTAATGAAACGAAGCATATTTTAAAAACGATCCATAATGTTGCAAAAACCGATGCCACGATTCTTTTATTAGGTCCTTCCGGGGTAGGGAAAAGCACTTTTGCCCGTGCTGTTCATGACCAAAGTAACCGAAAGAAAGAACCTTTTATCGAAGTGAATTGCAGTACGATACCTGATAGCTTGTTTGAATCGGAAATATTCGGCTATGAGCCGGGATCATTTACAGGAGCAAATAAACAAGGGAGGCAAGGCCTGATTGAGCAGGCTGACAGCGGAACCCTTTTCTTGGATGAAATCGGGGAACTCCCACTTGCCATGCAAGCTAAATTACTGAAAGTATTACAGGAAAAAAAGATAAAGCGCATAGGTGGAAAAAAGGAAAACCATATTAACTTCCGCCTGGTTGCAGCAACTAATCAAGATTTGAAGGAGATGGTAAGTGAAGGTAAGTTTAGATTGGACTTATTTTATCGTTTGAATGTGATTCCCATCCAAATTCCGGCATTACATGAACGTAAAGAAGATATCCCTCTCTTAATTCAGCATTACTTACAGAAAACCAGTGATAAATACCAGAAATTCAAAAAAATCCATCCATCAACTTATGAAGTTTTGACCCATTATCATTGGCCAGGAAATATTCGGGAATTAGAAAACTTAATTGAACGGTTAATCCTGACCATCGAAGAACCAATTATATTTCCCGAACACCTTCCGCAATCCATCACAGGGCAAATTGAACAGCCTGAAGACTCCACCTTCCTTGCAATCGAACAGGATTGTGAAGAGAATTTCGATTTAAAGAAGACACTGGAAAAGGTTGAAAGGCAACTGATTGAAAAAGCATGGAAAAAATGTAAAACCACGTACGAAATGGCAGAACATTTGGGCATCAGCCAGCCAACAGTCATCTATAAATTAAAGAAATACAAAAAGTATTTGTAAATTCATCTGGCCTGGAATTCACTAAAAGTGAAATCTTTGAATCGAAAATAAGGGAAATTAAAAAGCCCTAAACATTCAAGATGAATGGGATTCACAAATATCATTTAGCAAAAAGGCTCCCATTAATGGAAGCCTTCTATTACTAACATAGCAATTTTGCCAAACATTTTTTATGCATTCAAGCTTTTTTCCAATTTAGAACCGCAGGATTCGCGGATGATCAACTCATCTTCCAGAACGAATTTTTTCTGTTCAATGGTTCCGCCTTTCATTAAGGTCAGCAATAAGTTCGTTGCCTTTTTCCCTATTTCGTACTTAGGCTGGTCAATGGTCGTTATATGAGGATTAAAAATCGATGCTATTTTCAAATTATCAAAACCTACGACAGCAATATCCTCGGGAACGCTCAAGCCTTGATCCTGGATCGCCTTTACAGCTCCCAGCGCCATTTCATCATTAAAAACAAAGACTGCTTCAGGCTTGTTTTCCAGCGATAATAATTTCACCATCTGGTCATAACCCGAGTCAATGCCATAATCCCCTTCCTGGATGAATTCCGGGTTGACCTTCAAGTGATGGCTATTCATCGCCTGCTGGAACCCCCCAAGGCGATCCCGGCTGAGAATGACATTCATAGGCCCTGTTATATGGGCAATCCGTCTATGTCCAAGCTTGATTAAGTGTTCCGTAACTTTTCTGGCACTGCTTACATTGTCGATCGAAACAGTTGGAATATCCAGTCCGTCCACGTATTCACATGCCAGTACAATCGGAAATTGATTTGATAGTTTTTCCAGGCTTTCCCTGTTCATTCTAGCGGTAAGGAGTAACGCTCCATCTGCCTGCTTTTTGTATAGCAAATCGATATATTCCTTTTCCCGTTCAATGTCGTTCTCTGTATCTCCCAATATAACCTGATAGCCATTTTCTACAGCTGTATGCTCAATGCCCCGAAGCACTTCGGAAAAAAAGGGCCTTGTTATATCCGGAACGACGACCAGAATGATCTTTGTCTCTTTCGTCCTGAACTGACTGGCAATCATGTGAGGCTTGTAATTCATCTCTTCAATCACCTGCAGCACCTTTTGTTTAGTATCCTCGCTGACTAAATCCGGCTGTCTGAGCACTCTTGAAACGGTTGCAGGAGATACGTTTGCCAATTTCGCCACATCGCTCATTTTCATACTATTATCTCCACCTGCCAATTTCTTTTTTTCATTTTCATTAAGTCCATTATAAAGTAATTTAGACTTCATGTTAAAACATCGAATTCTCTAGGCAACGTTTCTTTCAAAACATTCATGGATTTTTTCACGCCCGTTATTGGTTCCATTGTCAAATCTTCCATTTCGAGAACGATGGGCCCTTCATAACCTATCATTTTAACGATAGTAAAAAACTCCTTCCACCAGCCACTGTCGTGTCCATAACCGAGTGCAACATAATTCCATGATCTATCTGAATATTGGTTCATCGGTTTCACATCAATCAATCCCTGGACATCATATATCCCTCTTTCTAAGCGAACATCTTTTGCATGTATATGATAAACTGCGCTTCCTAAATTCCTTAAAGCTGCGATGGGGTCACCGCCCATCCAAAATAAATGACTCGGATCAAAATTCATGCCGACCGTATCACCGACTTCATCCCTCAATTTAAAGAGTGTCTCGGAATTGTAAACTAAATTGCAGCCTAGATTTTCGATGGCAACCTTTCTAACTCCATTTTCTTTAGCCGTTGTCACAGCTTTTTCCCAATAAGGGAACGCCACCTCATTCCACTGCCAATCAAGCATCTCAAAATGTGAGGGCAAAATGGGATGTGTCAGCCAATTGGGCGTCCTGTCACTTGGTCCGCCGCCAGGACACCCCGACATCATGACAACCGTTTCGACTCCTAAAAGCCCAGCTAGCTGAAAGGTCTTATTAACAACAGCTTTATGCATGGTTCCTTCATCTGATGGATCAAGCTGATTGCCAGAACAATTCAACGCTGCAATGCTTATCCCCCTTACATTTAATTCATTTAAAAATTGCTTTCGTTTTGCGGTGCTGCCAAGAAGCCCATCGAGATCGAGATGTGGAGCATCCGACCAATTACCGCATCCAAGCTCCAGTGTCTCTATCCCCTGATCCACACACGTATCCAGCATCTCTTCAAATGGCATGTAACCTAAAATGTCCGTAACTAAACCAACCTTCATAAGTTCTCCTCCTCTATTTAAACTAGCATCCATTTCATCGCTTAGTTCAATTTCAAATTATGTTTTGTTGCTTTCATTTCAAGGCGACTCCATACAATCATAAAGAACACAGCGGTTGCACCTAATGATCCAGCGAAATAAAACCCTGCAGAAATACCTAAATGTGAATTCAATACTCCTGCAATGAAAGGTCCCGCAAACATACCAATCGCATAGATTGCTTGATATGCCCCCATTGCCGTTGCCCTTTTTTCTAGGGGAATCGACTCCACTGCCATTCCTAAAAACAAGGGAAAAAGAGTGCCTAATGAGAATCCATTAAATCCTTGGATCATAAAAAGCATCCCTTTTGTATCTATTAATGGCGTACATAGTGTAAAAATGGCCGTTAGTCCGAATGCTAGTTTCAATAACCTCCATTGTCCGAATAATGGTACGAATATTTTTCCGCTAAACATGGTGGCAATGGCATGAGGAATCATGAATGAAAAGATGACCATGCTGATCTCTTCAGTCTGGAGACCAAGCTTTAAAGCAAATGTCGGGGTGAAGCCGAACATTGTCGTGAAGATGATGCCATGTGCGAGAATGGATAGAAATGATACTTTTAAAAGTGCCGGTTCAAGCATGACTGATACGAGTTCTTTCAATTGAATAGGCTCTTGCGGAAAATCTTCGTTCGATTCGTAAATAAAAAGTGAAAGGACGATACCAACGAAACCAATAAATCCTCCCATCCAAAAAGGTGCTTGCCATCCCCATTGATCGACAATGTATCCGCTGACCACCATTCCAAGCAGCTGTGCCAGAACCACAGCTAACGAGATACTGCCCATCGCTCGGTGAAGATCACGTTCTGAAAAATAGCTGGAAAATAAAATGGTGAAGGCTACCCAAGTTGCAGCGGCAATTCCAGCTAACGAGCGGGCCAAAAGGATCCAGCCTAAACTATCGGCCCATGCAAATGTCACGCAACTCAACGTACTCACGACCATTCCAAATATAATAAAAGGTTTTCTTGCTTTTATGAGGTCGGAAAAAATCCCGAACGGAAGCCTGAAGAGAAATTGCATCAGCCCATAACTGCCTAGTACCATGCCGATAAATGCATAATCCCCTCCAATCGTCTCAAGGTAAGGAGACAAAATGGGAATATAAATGAAATTTGAAAACCAAAAAATAAATGAGAGCACTAAAAATAAAAATCTATTGCGTGCGTTATGTAACAAAGTCATTGCAACACTTCCCCTGACCAGCGAACTATTTTTCAGCTATGGCATCTCATGCAAAAATTGAATGTACAAAAAGGTGCCCGCAGCGTAATCGGGAACACCTTTTCATTCTTAAGCCTTTCCACTCGTATTGAACTCTGCCATTTTTCTCTTCACGACGGAGATAATAGCTTCTTTCGCTGGTGTGATGATGGCGCGCGGCTCATATACTTTTCCTTCAACGGCGAATACTTCCCGAATCGTTTTTGCCCACACTTGTATGCTTTCGGTATTGACATTTATTTTAGCGTGTCCAAGTTCAATTGCTTTTTTAATTTGGTGCAGCGGAATACCTGAGCCTCCATGTAAGACGAGAGGTATATTCGTCATGTTCGAAATTGATTCCATCTCCTCAAAACCGAGTTTAGGTTCTCCTTGATACGGGCCATGAACCGAACCCAAAGCAGCCGCTAGAGCATCAATTTCCGTTTCTTTTACAATCCTCCTGCATTCATAGGGATCTGCATATTGAATACCTCCAACGAGGCCATCTTCCGTCCCACCGACTGTCCCCACTTCCGCCTCAACGGAAACGCCGTTCTTTTGGGCATAGTCGACAACCATTTTGGTGATTTCAATATTTACATCTATTGGATGATGGGAGCCATCGATCATGACCGATGTAAAACCCGCATCGATCGCTTTCTTGCATCGTTCCACGTCCATTCCATGATCAAGATGAAGGGCAACCGGAACCGTAATGTCCATTTCTTCCATAAGGCTTTTTACCATGGCCGCAATCGTTTTAAATCCGCCAAGATAATCAACAAGCCTGTCCGATGCCGCAAGTATGATCGGCGCTTGTTCCTCATTGGCAGCTTGTAAAAACGACTGGGCGAATGCCAAACCATTAATATTATATTGACCCACAGCATACCTTTCTGCTTTTGCTTTTAAAAGCATCTCTCTCATTGATACTAAAGGCATTATTCCTTCACCCCCTTATTCCCGAGATTGTATGATCCACTTTATGAGTTCTGCAGTGCAAAATGTTTCGAAATAACTTGAATTGCCGTTTCTTTTGCTGTCATAATGGCTTCTTCAGCATCGAGTTCATAATATTCCGGACGGAACAATTCCACAGAGGCAACGCCAGAATAACCAATTCCCTTCAAGATGGATAATATGCTGTCTAAATCTATGGCACCATGCCCAGGCCATACCCGGTCTTCATCCGTCAAAAAGCCGATCGGAAAATCCTCTGTATCATCAATGTGTAAAATGAAGATTTTCGCCCCATCCGCTTTCTTCAAGTCTTCCAAACTGGAACCCATGGCATGGAAGTGAAAACAGTCCAGCACCAACCCAACATTATCACGGTTGACCGTTTCAACGATATCGTATGCCTGACCGAATGTATTCACAGTACATTGCGGATGCCCGACAAATTCCACTGCAATTTTGACGCCAAACGGTTCAGCGATATCAGAAAGCTCAGTCAATACTTCCACACAGCTGTTTTTAATATCTTCTTTCAATATTTTCGCTTCCGTTACAAGCGGAACCGCCACCACATATTTCACACCCAATTTTTCCGCCATGATCATCATGTTTTTAAATTCGTCTATTATCGCCTTATGGCCGTCTTCATCTCGGTTATTAAAGAATACGAGCGCGTTGAAGGCAAGCGGTTTAATATGATTTGCGTTAAAAAATTCAGCTAGGTCTTCAATAGAGTGCTCTTCCAAATACTCAGGCAATTTATCCATGGTACGGATTTCGATATAATCGTAACCATGTTTTTCACAGTGTTTGAGATCTTTGACCAAGTTGGAATTTTCAAGTGTTGTCGCTTGGTTGAAACAAAGTTTCATTCTTTCATCCTCCAATTCTTTCTGCTAAACCCAATCCGTCTCTCATTTTTTCAAGCATAAGCTTACTTGACCAGTCTGCTTTGTCGATCCAAGCAAATACTGCATTAGTCGCGATGCCGTCAAAATTCATTTCTTTCAGTTTTTTGAAGATCGTATCAAAGTCAACTTCCGCTTCGCCGATGTTCAAATGCTGGTGGACGGTTGCCTCGACACCTGGAGGATTGACGATATAACGGAGTCCGTTGGATGCTTTATGATTGAATGTATCAGCAAACAAGACATGTTGCAGGCGATCCCCGGCAGAATCGAACATAGGGGCGATATCGCCTTTGCCATCATCATAGAAAAATGTATGTGCGGTTGAATACACAAGGTTGATCCACTGACGGTCCAGGGCACGGATCATATCCATCGCTCCCTCATGCGTTTCGATGAAATCGAATGGGTGTGCCTGCAAATTCAATTTAACGCCTTCCCTTTCAAAAACCGGGAGGAGCTCATCCATTGATTTAATGAATTTCTCTTCACAGATAACTTCATTGAATTTAGATCCGTTAAATTCACTATTCATCAGGTCAACATCCAATTCCACTGCAACTTCAATGGCACGTTTCCAATTTCGGACTGCAGCCTGGCGTCGTTCCTCATCAGGACCGGCCCAGTAGTAAAGTGGAAGCAAGGATGATATCTTCACACCTGCGTCGCTACACCAGCGTTTCAAGTTCTTAATCTGTTCCTTATCCACTTTAGGATATTTATAGAATGGACAAAAATCTTCCCTCGGTGACAGTTCGATATATTCATAGCCTAGTTCGGCTGTTTTATCGACCATTTCTTTTAATGATAAATTGGCATACATCGTAGGATCCAAAGCTAGTTTCATTGGTCTTTCCCCCTATAAATTATTTTTCGTTTCAATGCATGGTTACGTTCACTGTACAGTGATTTTTCCCGTATAAAAGGCCGGCTTCTCTTCAAGGTCAACAGATTCTTTCTGTCCGGATTCTTGTGCTTTTACACAAGCATCAGCTGTTACGGCAGCAATGTATCCGTCCCATGAAGTCGGACCATTTGGCTGACCTGTCTTTATAATGGAATCTATGAAATCCTGTATTTCTATGTCATATGCTTCCACAAAACGATCTTTCCAATCTACCAAGATATTCGTGCTCCGTTTTGCGCCTTTCCTTGTCACGATGCTCGCTGGTTCAGGAAGATATGCAACACCTTCCTCACCAATGACTTCACATTGGATATCATAGCCATATTTACAATTCACGAATACTTCAGCTTGAATGACAATCCCGCTCTTCGTTTCCATTATGATGAGTTGGGGATCTTTTAAGTTAGCATGCGCGCGGCTTGCTTTTTTCGGGTAAATGACTTGAACTGATTTGTAATCATCGCTGATTAACCAATGCAATACATCAATCTCATGAATCAATGTATCAACGACCGCCATTTCCGTCGTATATTTTTCATCCACCTCTGGGTTGCGGTGTACACAGCGAACCATGAGCGGCTCGCCAATTTCATTTCTATCAATGGCTTCTTTCAGTTGTACGTAACCGCTATCATAACGTCGCATAAAGCCAACTTGCACCAAACGCTTACCGTGTTTCATTTCCGCTTCGGCAATTCTCCTGCAGCCTTCCGCCGTTGTTGCCAGTGGCTTTTCACAGAATACATATTTGCCTGCTTCAATCGCATTCAATACGTTTTGCTCATGTGCAGGGCCCCAACTCGTAACAAGCACAGCATCAACATTTTCCGAGTTTACCAGTGATTTGTCATCCGGATATACAAGTGCCTCAAGTCCATATTGTTTCACGACCTGCTTTGCCGCCTCTTCATTCACATCGGTTACAGCCACAATTTTCCCTCCGGATAATTTGTCTGTAATTCTTTTAATATGCTCCCGGCCGATGGCACCCGTTCCTATTACACCAAAATTTAATGTCATGATCATTTTCCTCCTTTTATACATATCTGGTTCATTACTCTAAAACTCTTAAATTATTTTTGTCATTTCCTTTGCAGGTTCTTTTCCATGATTGCGGAAGTTTTGTTCAAGCTGTTCAAGTGTGAGTCCTCTCGTTTCCGGTAAACATTTTTTCACGAAGGTGATAGCCATGATGCCTAAAGCGAAAAAGATATAGAATGTGGTAGACAATCCGACTTTATCTAGTAAAACCGGGAATGTTAAGCCGATTAGAAAGTTCACGACCCAAAGGAAAAATACGGTGACACCCATACCGAGCCCACGTACTTGAAGCGGGAAAATCTCTGAAAGCATCAACCAGGTAACCGGTGAAATGGCCCCCTGCTGAAAGGCAAGGAAAGTGACAGTCAAGGACAAAATGATATAGGGAAGGACAGCCGTCCCTTCAAGAAGGGAAGATAAGACGCCAATCAATAGCAATGTGGTCGTAGTCCCGATCAAACCGGTTAAGAGCATTGGACGGCGCCCGATTTTACCAAGCAGCCAAATACCTAAAAACGTTGCCAAAACAGAAATGATACCGTTTGCAATATTCCCGATCAAAGCAGCTTTTGTCTCAAACCCTGCATCTTTTAAAATTTGGGTACCATAGTACATGATGGAATTTACACCCGTTATTTGCTGAACGATGGCAATCCCTATTCCAAGAAAGACAATTCTCCGTATCCATGGGACTGTCAAATCTTTATATGTTGCTTTTTTAACATGGTTCTCCTCATCGAATGTCGCTTTGATTCCCTGAAATTCCGATTCTGCCTCATCCATTTTACGTATTCTTTTCAAAACTTTCAGGGCCTCTTCATTTTTGTTCTTGGACACAAGCCACCTTGGACTTTCAGGCAACCTGATCATGCCAAAGAAAAGAAGTATGGCTGGAAGTGATGCTATTGCCAGCATGTAACGCCAAACATGTGAACTGTCTCCCATCGTTGTCCCAAGAATGGCGTTGAAGATGAAAGCAAGCAGCTGTCCGCAAACAATCATTAATTCATTTTGGGTGACGATCCGGCCTCGTCGTTCAGCAGGAGACATTTCCGCCAAATAAGTAGGAACGGTTACTGACGCCCCGCCTACCGCAAGGCCGAGTAGAAAACGGCAGACAATCATGACCGTAACATTCGGTGCAAACGTGCATCCAATGGTGGAAAGGAAAAAAAGTACCGAAAGAAAAAGAATGTTTTTTCGGCGGCCCGCATAATCCGAAAGCCTGCCTCCCAGAAACGCTCCAAGTGCCGCGCCTAAAAGAAGTGAACTGGCAACAAGTCCTTGCGTAAGTGAATTGAGATTAAGTTGATCCGCTTCGGACATGAACGGCAAGGCACCGTTAATGACACCTGTATCATATCCGAACAAAAGACCGCCTAACGTCGAGATAATAATAATCTTGCGTAAGAATGCCATTTGATTTCCATCATTACTCAAATTAATCACTTCTTTCTAGTTTTTAATCTTGAACTAGGAGCAGCCTGTCATTTATATACTTGCGAGCGATTAATGCGTATTCCAATGGATGAGCAACGGACGGATCTTGTTCCGCCTCAACTACAATCCAGCCTTTATAATGATTTTCCAGTAATATATGGTAAGCTTCCACAAAGTCAATGCAGCCGTCACCAGGCACCGTGAACATGCCATTTAAAAAAGATTCTTGAAATGATTTCCCCTCTTTCCGGCACTGCTCCAGCACGTTATTCCTCACATCCTTGAAATGAACGTGCCCAATGCGGTCAATATGCTTTTGCAGAAGGGACATGCAATCTCCATCCGATACATAAATATGTCCAGTATCATATAACAGATGCA
Organism: Peribacillus simplex; assembly: GCF_900156045.1. Lineage (GTDB taxonomy): Bacteria > Bacillota > Bacilli > Bacillales > DSM-1321 > Peribacillus > Peribacillus simplex_D. The sequence goes on from NZ_FTMX01000002.1 coordinate 917,141, forward strand.
CTGTCTTTTCGGTATTTTCCATAAGGCGGTCAATTTCACTCAGTGTCTGGACCCCTGTCCCCATGTGGTGGTGATACACCAGTGTTAAGTTGTAAAGTCCAGCAATAGCCCCGAGCCGATTCAGGCCCGTACACAACATTCCCCATTCTTCTTCAGTAAAGTGCGGCTTTTCCTTAAATACATTGTACCTTCCGCCTTGGATACTGTAGGTCTGTTCGGATACTACCGCTACATCTCCATCGACAGCCTGTAAATATTTGCAATGTTCATGGAAATCCCTTTCTGCTATTTCGATGCCATCACGGATGATGAAACTGCTGAACCACTGACCGGCTATTTTTAAGTTCCGAAGCTGCAGCTCTTTATTCAGGACCGCCGGTTCCGGAAAGAAACCTCCTACTTCGGTCCCCTGAAATCCTGCCACGACAATATCGCTTAAAAGGTGGGATAAAGTGTTTTCAGCTCCGATTTCCGGTATGTCATCATTACGCCAGCCAATTGGGGCAATCCCCCACGAAATCTCCTGCATTTTCTGACTTCCCCCTTTTAATATTGTTTGGCCATTTTTAATTTCTCTTGTCTCGCTTCATATGCCCTTTGTATACTTTCTCGTTCAGATACCTCTGCCACGCCAACGTTCCACCAGGAGTCATAACCATCCGTCATCGTTTTCGGCAGAACCTTCATTTCTATTAATGTAGATACCGACTGTTTCTTTGCATCCTCCAATGCAGCTTTCAGCTCATCGACTGTATTGGCCCGATAAGTTTTGGCTCCGTAACCTTCCGCCACTTTTGCGTAATCAATATTCATGATTTGATTATCATGTGTTCTGAACTCACAGCAATATGTTCCGCTCCCATTCTCCATTTGCAGATTGTTGATGCAGCCAAAGCCAGAATTATCAAACAATAAAATATTGATTTTATGATTATATTGGATGGCTGTGATCAATTCCGAATGCAGCATCAGAAAACTCCCGTCCCCTACCATTGCATAGACTTCCCGGTCTGGATGGGCAAGCTTAGCTCCTAAAGTTCCTGCAATTTCGTAACCCATGCAGGAGAATCCATATTCAAGATGGTACGTGTTTGGCACGCTTGAATGCCAGAGGCGCTGCAAGTCACCCGGAAGTGATCCGGCTGAACCGACCACCACACTTTCCTGATCGACCGTATCGTTTATTGCAATCATCGCAGTGGATTGGGCCAATTCAGTTTTTAATGCATCCGAGTATTCATTCAAGACTTGCTGTGAAAACTGGCTTTTGATTTCAGGCTTGAAATTTTCACGGCTGAAAGTGACTTGACCTAAACGGGTCCGTTCGGAAAGCCACTCCTCCTTCCAATTTCCAACCATTTCCCCATATTCGGTTTCATAGCCTACTAGTAACGCTTCAAGGTTCTCGAGCGCCACTTTTGCATCAGCGACGACCTGAAATCCATCTAATTTATAGGTTTGAAGGCGGCTGACGTTAATGTTCAAAAACTTTGTCCTTTCAAAATCAAATGCAGTTTTGGAAGACGTCGTAAAGTCCGTATAGCGGGTCCCGACACCAATTACGAGATCTGCCTGGCGTGCAGCCTTATTGGCAGCCATCGTACCGAGAATGCCGACACCGCCCAAATTCTTAGGAAAAGATGATTCCACCGTCGATTTACCTGCCTGTGTTTCCACAAGTGGAATGTTATGCTTTTCTGCCAGCTTCATCAAAATATCCCGAGCTCCGGAATATCTTGCTCCGCCACCGACGATGATGATCGGCTTCTTACTTGCTCTAATTCTCTCGGCAGCTCCTTGCAGTTCCCGTTCTACCGGAATTTTCCGATCTAAATAATGGACTCGTTTTTCAAAAAAATGTTCATCGAAATCGAATGCTTCCCCTTCTACGTCCTGTGAGATGCATATCGTCGCTGGCCCGGCTTTCCCGGGATCGGTCATCACCTCGAAGGCCCGGATCAGACTGGACATGAGCTGCTCAGGGCGAGTGACGCGATCCCAATATCTTGATACTGCCAGAAAAGCGTCATTAGTTGTGATGGCCGTACTATGCTCATGCTCAAGTTGCTGAAGAACCGGATCCGGCTGGCGTGTCGCAAATGTATCAGCAGGAAGTAAGAGGACAGGAATATTGTTGGCAAGTGCCGTCCCCGCCGCAGCTATCAAGTTTGCCGAGCCAGGCCCGGCAGATGTAGTGACGGCATAAATTTTCCTTCGTAGCATTTCCCGGCTGTAGGCGATTGCTGCGTGTGCCATCCCTTGCTCATTCTTTCCTTGAATCACTTTCAAGTGGCCAGCGTCCTGTTCGAGTGCCTGACCAATTCCAACGACATTCCCATGGCCGAATACATTAAATATCCCTTCTACAAACGGAGACTCTTCACCATCAACATGAATGTACTGCTGATTTAAAAACTTGATCAGAGCCTGGGCTGTAGTCAACCTCACTGTTCCCATCTTCTGTTCACCCCTCTATGTAGATAAATTCCTTACACGCGTTCGGCAATTAAATCCTCGATTTCTTCTGCAACAGGCATCGCCTCAGATGAACTGTGCTTGCTTACAACTATGGAAGCGGAAGCACTGCCAAACTTCAAAGCGCTTTCAATCCCTTTGCCGCGCACTAACGCATATAAGAAAGCGGAAGCATATGAATCCCCTGCGCCGAATGTTTTCAATACTTTCGTTTTATAGGATTTCGCTTTAAATACCTCTCCTGATTTGGCATAGGCATATGAACCCTCTACGCCATGTTTGATGACGACCAGGTCTGCGGAATGTTCAAACAAGTAACGGACGGTCCTTTCATTCGTACCTTTTTCGATATTTTCCATTACATCATATTCATCACGAGTGCCAATCAAAATGTCTGATTGCTCTGCGACTAACGAATAGTAAACGGAGGTTTCTTCAATGGAATTCCATGTATATGGACGGTAATCCAATTCAAATATGACTTTTACATCATTTCTTTTTGCAAGGCTGACGGCTTTTAAAACCGCCTCACGTGATGGGCTTTTTGCTAAAGCAGTTCCTGAAACCAATAAAATCTTTGATTTTTTGATATATTCTTCATGCACTTCCGAAGGTGCTAAATGAAGGTCGGCTACATCATCCCGATACATCAGGATACTGCATTCTTCAGGACTTTTAATTTCCGTGAAGGCCAGTCCCGTTTTATGCCCTTCTTGATCGATTACCATATTCGATGTATCAACACCTGCCTCACGCATATAACTCTCGATGAAACGGCCGTGCTGATCATCTGCAAGCTTACCGATGAATCCGACTTTCAAGCCTAATTTTGCACTTCCTATGGCAACATTGGCAGGTGAACCGCCCACGTATTTTGTGAATGTCATGGTATCTTCCATCGGACGGTTATATTCATTGGCATTCAAGTCGATGCAGGCACGGCCTATGGCAATCAAGTCAATTTCCCTATCGATATTAAAAGTATAGTTCATCCGGTTAACAGCTCCTTTTCCTTTAACGATTCAGGATCCACTCGTGATCGGGATCATTGAAAAATTTCCATGTCCTTGTCGGACCGGCCATAACATTCAAATAATAGGATTCATAACCGTCAGGTACGCCTACCGGATGATAACCGGCGGGTACAAGTACGACATCGCCGTTTTCAACCGACATGGTCTCATCAATCGAACGGTCATCTGTATATACTCGCTGAAAAACGAATCCTTGAGGCGGGTTCATTTCATGATAATAGGACTCTTCCAATAACGACTCATTTGGTAAGTTATCCTGATCATGTTTATGCGGAGGATAGCTCGACCAGTTTCCGCTTTCTGTGTATACTTCAACCACCAGAAGGCTATTCGCATACGGAGCTGAATCCGGTAATATATTATGCACCATCCGCTTATTGCTCAAAATGCCCCTATGTTCCACGTCAACATCCCCCGCTTTAATCCATTTAGTCGGAAGTTGCTTATCAGAAGGCGAATAACACAGCGCCACTCTGGCCTTGGTTATCGCTTCCAATTTAAAGCCTCTATCATTTGACACGTAAATGCTATCAGTCGGCACTTTATCAAAGACACTATCGCGTGTGCCTAAATCACGGTATACATTTTCGCCTACAGCCACATTGATTTTTCCCGTAAGAGCAACAATGCAGCATTCTGTTTTATTTAATGATTCCGAATATTCAGCATCATGAACCAACTCCACTATTTTGAATTCAACAAATTCTAAAGGAGAATTTCCTTTCGTTACTGCTTGAACGACTGTAACACCTTCAGCGACCTCTTTTTTTACCGGTTTTTGAAGCAGTTTACTCATATGTACCTCCTTGGTTTTCAAAAAATCCGGCCCGTATCCAAACGGGCCATCTTGCAAAGTCTTTTTCGTTTCACTTATTTCACGTAGCGTGCAGTCACCATTTTTTTACGTGTATAGAACTCCACACCATCGGTTCCATTTGCATGAAGATCACCATAGAATGAATCTTTATATCCAGAGAATGGGAAGAATGCCATAGGCGCAGGAACCCCCACGTTAATGCCCAACATCCCGGCATGTATCGTTTCACGGAACTGGCGTACATCAGCAGCACTGTCCGTATAAAGGCAAGCCCCGTTAGCCAGTGGTGAAGCATTGGCAATCTCAACGGCTTCCGTTAAATCTTTGGCACGGACAACGGAGAGCACTGGTGCAAAAATTTCATCTTGCCAGATTTTCATTTCCTGTGTAACATGATCAAAAATCGTAGCCCCTAGGTAATATCCATTGCCTCTTGCTGCCTCATCTATACGGCCATCACGTACAAGTGTCGCACCTTGAGCTATACCTGATTCGATGTAATCGATGGTCCTCTTTTTAGCTCCTTCCCGGATCACCGGACCAAGAAAAACACCGTCATCCAGACCATTACCGATCGTAATGGCATCTGCTGCCTGTTTCAATTTTCCAATTAGCTCGTCCGCTACACTTTCTTCTACGACAACAACCGCAGCGGCCATGCAACGCTCACCGGCAGACCCAAAAGCCGCACTTGTTATTTCCTTGGCTGTCATATCAAGATTTGCATCTTTCAAGACAATCGAGTGATTCTTCGCTCCCGCAAGAGCCTGGACGCGCTTCAAGTTAGCCGTGCCTGTTTTATACACATATTCTGCAACTGGCTGTGAACCGACGAAAGAGATAGCTTTCACATCTTTATGGTCCAGAAGCCCATTAACCACATCATGTGCTCCATTAACAATGTTCAGTACTCCTTTAGGAAGACCTGCTTCCTCAAATAGTTCAACAATGCGTGCTGCAAGCAATGGTGTACGTTCAGATGGCTTTAACACGAATGTATTGCCACATGCGATCGCAAGCGGGAACATCCAGCAAGGGACCATCATTGGAAAGTTAAATGGGGTGATGCCGCCGATTACACCGATTGGGTAACGGTACATGCCCGATTCAATGTTTGTCGCGATATCCGGAAGCTGCTTGCCCATCATCAGTGTAGGTGCACCCGCCGCAAACTCGACACACTCGATGCCCCGCTGTACTTCACCAATAGATTCCGATAGGCTTTTACCATTTTCGATAGTGACCAGTTTAGCAAGTTCTTCCCAATTTTCCACAAGGAGCTGCTGATATTTGAACAATATTCGAGCCCGTTTCGGGACAGCAACCTGCGACCACTTTTTAAAAGCCTCATCCGCCACTTGAACCGCACGATCCACATCTTCCCTAGTTGAAAGTGGCACCTCGGCAATCGCCTCACCAGTTGCAGGGTTGAACACAATTTCCGTTTCCTTTGAAGCGGACTCAATCCACTTACCATTTATATAGTTTTTTAATTTTTTCACCTCATGTGTTACTGAAGACATGTTTTTTCCTCCCTAAAATAAAGTGTTTTGTTGATCTCAAGCCAGTATAAGTATCGTCGTCAAATGAAATCGATTTCATTTGACTATAGAAAAAATCCATCCATGTTTCTTTCTAGGATCAATCAATTGGATTTCTAGCTCAATCCAAATATCAAAGCCTGTTAATCTGGTAATGAAATCGATTTCATTTCTTTAAAAAGTTCCCCCTGAAGAAAAATTTGAACACCTATCCCGGCGCAATAATATCTAATCATCCTTAAACTTGAAATAGTTCATGCCTATCCCACTTCCAGTTCTGATTAAAGCTTGTCCATAATCGCGACCATGGATGAAATCGATTTCATTTACTTTATAAGGAAATACTACAATGAAATTTTTTCCCTGTAAACACTTTTTTTGGATTTTTTTTAATATTCTATCTTCTCCACATTTCAAAACATTGATGGATATGGAAATGTGCTTGAAAATTTAATTAAAAGCATTTCCAGGGAGTTTGCTTCTTCGTCGTAATCGAAATCCCCTCTGGGACCGGTCTTGGTTTCAGATAAACTAACCACTACTTTAAAGACATCTTAATGGTATTTTTAAATATTAATATTTCTAAACTTAATTGATTTTATCTTAGGAATCCTAGCCACCCTAAGAACTAAACCCCTTATTAGTTCATAAATATTAACATACTAAATGACCTCCTCTCTCCCACTCTTCACTTTTCTATCAAAGACACCAGACACCATTCTAAAAAAATATTTTACTATATCAACAGAATAGGAATATCATAAACCTATTTTGAGATGATCCCATCAACAAAAAGAGGCACCCATAATGGGAGCCTGAATTTTAGTGAAGGTAAGCTATTGTATGTGAACGGCCACCATTCCGCATCCCTATGCAACGCGATATTGAGAAATGGGATATTCCACCCAGTAACTTAACTTTTCTAATGTACGGAATCTAAAAAAAGGCCAGTCCGTTATCTCACTGCCTTTTTAATAGCCTTCACTTCATATAATGATCCTTCCGAACTGACGATATAATCAGGCTTTGGTTTCCCAAGGTTTGCTTTATGTCCTGCGATATGGGCTTCACTCTTTTCCCACTGCTTCCAATGCTCCTCCGACTCCCAATTGATCATAATGATGACCTCTTCATCGCCGCGTCGCACTTTTTTCACCATCACACTTAAATCGATGAACCCCTCCTGCTTTTCAATGATCCCTTCCCCGCTGAACCGTTTTACTACTTGTTCTGCATTTCCTTCTTTTAAAACCATTTTTCTCATCTGAACGAACAATATGAACAACTCCAATCGATATACTAATAATGAATCATTTTAGTCGATAACGATTCTCATTGTCAATTATTACACCCTTAACTTGAGTACCTCAGAACTCTAAATCCCAAAAACAAAATAAAAAATGAATCAGGAAGTCATGCAGATCTTCCTGACCCATTTTTTATTGTCATTCACCTTTTATCTTTAAGACTTTTGGGAACATAGTCATTCAGTTTGTTAAATAAAGAAGTAATGTAGGAGCTCAGTTCAAATCGATCCTCCTGAACAAATTCAATTAACGACACTCCATCCTTTTTCATATTCTTTTCCCCCTTTTAGTATTATCCCGGTGCATGAACATTTCAGTCACTAATACCTGTGTATCCCGCATTAGACCACTTACATCTACTCTCCATCGTTTTCTTTATTTGATTATATAAGAAAGCGCTTACAAAGTAAAATATTATAATACTATAGATTGCTATTTAATTAGGATGTTCCAGTTATATAAAGCTTCATCTTATTTAAATTATCAAACCATGCTGGCTTTTAGGTGCACTTTCAATATCATTACTACTTGTCTTTTTCACAGTGTATGAAGTTTCATGAAATGCCCTTCAATATTTCAGTTAAACGAAGGAACTCTTCCTTATCTCGATTTCTTAATGAGTCATCGATTTCTTTTTCGATTTGTGCTTTCCGATAATCACTAAGGGCCTTTTTTAAAACCATTTCAGCCATCTCTTCAGGTTCAAGCGATGTTCCTGGCAATTGCTTCTCCATACGAAACCAACTCCTTAACCTTTTTTCTATTATACTAAATAACTTGGAGATTATTATTATTTCTTGAAATCTTATCCTTTCTTCTTTTTCATTTCCTTATCCACATGATTTCCACTTTGCCACTCTTCTATACACAAAAAATTCTAAATGTTTCGAGTTTACTTCTCCTCCTTAGTTAAAACTTTTTCATTTTACCCGGTAAGTTCAAATCCTTATTCCCATTACTTTAGAATGAATTATATGCCAATACAGGTGATGAGAGCTAAGTTATTCGCTTCATTTTTTCAGAAAAATCAGAAATATATTGACCGGTATGGATAAGCCCTCTAAAATAATCTAAATAATCCAGTTTTTTACTTATATTCCTAAAGCATCATTTTTGTTCATTTCAGCTTTATTTATTGCTGTAAACAATTTTGATGAAATACTACGCATTAAAGGAGCATTTCCATGAAAAAAAGTCGAGTTCTTTTCGCTAGTTTAGCTGGTTCCGTTATTGAGTGGTATGATTTCTATTTATACGGGACAGCAACAGGCCTAGTTTTTACAACTCTATTCTTTCCCAATCATGATCCTGCGATTTCACTTCTTCTCGCCTTTGTCACTTTCGGGGCTGGTTACGCTGCCCGTCCAATCGGAAGTATCCTATTCGGCCATATGGGTGATCGCATCGGACGGAAGGCAGCACTCATGTTCACCCTTATTGGGATGGGAGGGAGTTCAATGCTTATCGGTGTTCTGCCCACATATGCCCAGGTTGGATTGGCCGCCCCCGCCATCTTGGTGGTGCTGAGGTTGATTCAAGGAATTTCCTTGGGAGGTGAATGGGGTGGAGCCATCCTATTGGCAACGGAGTCTGCTCCAAAGGGTGTCCGTGGTTTATATGGATCCATTCCCCAACTAGGGGTACCCATTGGTTTGGTTGCCGGTTCGTTCAGCCTAACCCTTATCAGTTCCTTGACAACCGATGCCCAATTTTTAGCTTGGGGTTGGCGGATACCATTCCTTTTAAGCGGTGTACTGATCGCATTGGCAATCTGGGTAAGGAGTGGCATTGAAGAAACGCCGGAATTCAAGCAGCAGAAAGATAGCGGTGATCTTGCGAAAGTTCCCATTATCGAAACGTTAAAACACGATTGGAGAAGTGTGCTGCAAGTGATCGGACTAAAAATTGGGGACGGGTTCTTCAATGTATTCATCATGTCCTATGTTCTCGTCTTCACTACACTGTATTTTGGTTATTCCCAAGATTCAGCCCTTACCGGTTTAACGATTGGCTGCGCTACAATGCTAATTACCATTCCTGTCATTGGTTACATTTCAGATTTCATCGATCGAAAAATCATTTATTTTGGGGGCCTGATTCTCCTTTTCATCTTAGCCATCCCATATTTCACAATGATTGGGCGTGGGGTCGGCTGGTTCTACATTATGCAGGCAGTTGTACTCGGCGTCATCTGGGGTGCCATTTTTTCTACACAAGGGACATTATTCTCGGAGCTCTTTCCAGCCAAGGTCCGTTATACTGGATTATCTGTCGGTTATCAGGTCGCGGCAGCCATAGCAGGTTTCGGTCCGCTCATCTGGACTGGCATGGCGGAATCATATGGTCCATCCCCTTTGGTATTTGGCGGATTCATGATGGCAGGTCTTGCAATTTCCCTGGCGCTTTGTATATTATCACCGCATTTCAGCAGAAAGATTGAAAAGGATCAAACAATCAAGCCACATGAGCTGGATTTGAACTAAATTAAAATCTCTGGCATGAGTAATAACAGAGGCTGCACGTCCTATCACTCGGACGAGCTGCTTCTGTTTTTTTATATACCTCACTATACTTCCTTGCTTCCTACAATCTCCAAAAGATCAGTGAGCGCCCGGATTTCATAGGTGGGCTTGATTCCCAGATTATTATCCTTTTGATGGGGATTGTACCAGCATGTATCCATTCCATAATTCAAACCACCCTGTATATCTGATGTCAAGGAGTCACCCACCATTAATGCTATCGATTTATCCGTGATCTTTAACTGGGAACATGCATAATCAAAAATCCCTTTATCAGGCTTCTGAAACCCAGCCTCTTGGGAAATTATCAAAGTCTCAAAGGTATTGCAAAGTGGTGATCCCCCGATTCTTGCTGTCTGCACTGTCGTGAAGCCATTTGTTATAATAGCCAGCCGGCATCCTCCAAGCTTCTCGCAAACCTCTAAAGCCCCGGGCAGAAGATGTATTTCCTTTCCCAAATGTCCAAGGTACGCACGGCTGAATGATTCCGCATCGATATCAAGCCCATGCTTCAGGAACAATCGCTTGAACCTTTCCACTCCCAAATTTGTTAAATCAATAAGTCCCTGTTCCAAATCCCTCCATAATACCTGACTGATTTCTTGGTAGCATTCCGCATAATCCTCCGCCCCTGTGGGCAAACCGAATTCCAAGAAGACTTCATGCAGTGCTTTTTTTTCCGATATTCCAAAGTCTAGCAATGTATCATCAACATCAAATAAGATAATCTCGTATTTCATCACTGCCTCCAAAATCATTTTAGTTCAACTTAACACATTTCTTTTAGTTACGTATCAATTATGCAAATTCATGGTTGAAAACTACAAAAAGGATAGCTTTAAAGGCTATCCTTTTTTGAATGGTTCTTTATCGATAGTCATAGAAGATAAGGCGGATAGGACTGTTTCTAATAGACCGCTCTTCCTTTGATCAAGAAGTGATGATTCGTTTAACCGGCTCTTCTTCCTGAATCACTTGTTGGTCTTTTCTTGTAAAAGCACTGACAGCCAGCATGACGATAAGGTTAAAGGTAATGGCGACGATTCCTATATCAAGATCCTGGATGAAATGTGGTGCCTTCGGTAATATAGTGGCCATTGTTGCCTCTGCCAAAGTAAAGTAAGCGACCAACACCACCCCTAAAACCATACCTGCAGAGGCCCCCGCTTTACTTACCGGATTTCTCTTAAGCAAGCTGAATACTAAAGGAGGGAAAAGCTGCAGGACAAAACTGTAAGCCATGGTCAGTAATGCAATCATCGTATTACCTCCATAGAATGTAAAGATTACGGAAACCAATGATACGATTGGAACAAATATACGGGTTAGTTTGGCAAGCTGTTCATTCGATGTGTCTGGCTTAACGGCTTTAAAAATATTCTTTGATAAAATCGTGGCTGCCGTCAAAATTAACATCGAGCATGGTACAAGGGCTGCAAGCATGCCTGCTCCTCCGACAACGCCAACAATCCAGGGCGGGAAAGCATCTTTCGCGATTTTAAATAAGGCAAGGTCCGTATCTCCGCCTTGTAGATTCGGTATCTGCAAAACCGCCGTAAAACCGATGAAAAGAATGAAAACCAAAATGATTTGATACAGAGGCAAAATGGCAGAGTTTTTCCTGAGAGCTGATTCATTTTGGGAAGATAAACTCGCTCCAAAACAATGCGGCCACATATATTGGCCCAATGCGATGGTCAGGCAAAGGGAAATATACCAAGAGATGCTAAACCCTTCATCCGGAAGCAATAAGAATCCCGGTTTTGTTGCTTCAAGAGTTTCGAACATTGGTTGTATTCCGCCGAAGTAATGTATTGGCAAATAAATGCCCAAAAACACAATTACGACAAGAATGAGGATATCTTTCAATACTGCCGTCCAAGCCGAACCGTGAATACCTGACACATATACAAAAACAGTTACGCAGAGCATTCCGATCCAAACAGCAACTGTTGGGTGAATCAATCCATATGATGCTTCGGAAACGATGATTTGAAAACCTTTTAATTGTAATACGATATAGGGAATCATTGACAGGACCCCAATAACAGCAACCAGAAGTCCCAATGGCTTACTATTATACTTTTTTGTGAAAAAGTCAGATTGCGTCAGCACATTATGTTTTTTCGCATAGCGCCAAATAGGGGGTAAAATCCAGAAAGGAACGATGTAAGTAAGAGCGCAAAATATATAGATAGTGGGACCGCCCATACGGTATGCCGCTCCGCTGGCGCCAAGAAACACAAAAGTCGAAAACATCTCTCCTGCCATCAGAACGAACATGATTAAAGAACCGAAGTTCCTCCCCCCGACTGCCCACTGGTCAAGCTTCATTTCGCGCCCCTTTTTTGCGCGGATACCTAAGTAAAAAGCCAAAACAAGAGTCATGGTGATGATTAATATGGAACTGTTCATTTATTCTCCTCCTGTCTATCACAGATCACACTGCTAATATAAAGGCAGATGGATGTCAAAATAAGCCATGCTGTGGACCAAAAGATAATGAAAGGCAAACCGAATATATATGGCTCCACACGGTTAAACACAGATAATGAGCCAATCGCGGGTATGACGCTGAGCAGCACAATGATTTTCTTCAAATTGAAGTCCCCCTCTTAATAAAACTGTTAATGAAACGACCGTGAAAGCGCTTAAAAAATGGGTCATGCACCTTGTCCCTTAACCGCCTTCACAATGGCATTAGCTTCACTACTAACCCTAAAAAAAGAATTAATATTACAAATTTTCAAACTACTATCATCATTTTCTCTCTATTTAAGGTAGCAGGTCGGACTCCAGTTTAATCACCTTTTCCTTGACTTACATATAGCATAAGAGACAAAATTATGCATCATCTGTTATGTCATTTCCTTATGCCTGGAATCTATTATAATGGATGAACTTCCCCCTTCCTTTTAATTTATTTGCAAGAGTTATGCCAATAACTTTTATTCATAACCATTAACCCTATAACCCTATTAATACTAGTGATCTAAGAATCCCATTGTCTTTTATTATCCTTATAATTTTGTTTTTTTAATATTGATCATTTGTTTCCTGAGTTTTAATCACCTCACCTGAACTGTTTTTAACTCATTAAACAGGTGAAATGTTGAAAACCAAACATAAGGAAGTCTCCTCCCTGAATTTATAATCATTTTTCACTCATGGGAATGATTGGCAATAGAATGTGAGAAGGAAATTCCCTGCTATGATAAATCGTTTGTCTGGCCGCTTTTGTTTCACTGCTTTCAATCATTGATTTCCCTGTATTCGGGTTGGGGGCATATTGTGGGAAACTGCTTGATGAAAGTTCAAGCAAGATTCGATGACCTGGAAGAAAGACATTGCTTGTAGCCCACAAGTTAATTTCGTATTCAACGATTTCCCCATTCAGTTCTTTTTCAGGTCGATGGCCGTTCCGATATTTTGCGTTGACGATTCCTTCGGTTAAATTAATCGCTGTGCCATCCGGTGATTCATCCACAAGCTTTGCAGTAAAATCAGTGTCCGATGCGTCAGTTGATGCAAACAACTTCACTTTTACCGGACCTGTTACTTCAAGTGCTTCTTTCAATGGCTCAGAAGTATAAACCAACACGTCGTTCCGCTTTTCGATTTCGCTCTGATCATATGGCCCCATTGTAAGTGGGCCGGAAAAAAGTGTAGCTCCACCCTTTGTCGGTACAGGGTTTTGGGGATCATATATATATGAATCCGTCTTTTCGCCCTCCTGCTCATTTCTGCTTAAGCGCCCATCACCTGTTTTCGTATTCGCTTTTCCATTACTGTGCAAATAATAACTCGTATATTCAGTCCTTTCAAGCGGCCATTCCATTTCATCACGCCATACATTTATCCCCATTACAAATATTTTCACGGGCGGTTCCTTTTCAATACCATTATCGATGCCTTTAAGCCAGTGATTAAACCAACGAATATGAAGGGTGGTAATATCTTCTTCAAGGTTAATCCAATCCCCGGATGCGTGCACTCCAAAAGAGCGTTCACCCTGGACCGAGGAAAAAAGGCCATGGCTCCATGGACCAACAATTAGTTTTTGAGTATTGCTTAGTTGTCCATTCACTTTGTTCATTTCCACGTAATTTTCCAGAGTAGGGCCGATAAAACAATCATACCAACCGCCCAAATGAAAAGCAGGCAGCTGTAACCTATCAAATTTCCCAGTAATACCTGAATTCTGCCAATAAGTTTCGTCTTCGATTGGGTGATTCAAATGTTCAAGGAAAAAGTTATCTTCGTCCAGAACCTTTAATGGCGGCCAATCATTAATAGGTGCATATGCATACCATTCTTCAATATTGTTGAGGAAGTCAGCAAGCATTCGAATTGCTGAAGTCATTTCCTTATTTTTTTCATACTTCCGCTTCAGCAAATCAGGCACAATCGATTCCAATGTCCACGTTTCAAAAAGGCCGAGAGCAAAGGCCCCATTTCGATAAACCGTTCCATTTCTTTGGTCATTCAGCGTCATTGCTGGAAAAATGGCAATTAAGTGTGGAGGTTTTTTTTCTGCTGCAAGCAGCTGCGTGTATCCATAATAGGATAGGCCAAACATGCCCACTTTCCCGGTGGAATACGAGAGTGAAGCCGCCCATTCCACTGTGTCGTATCCATCATCTGCTTCCTGGCTGAATGGCCGGAATTCTCCTTCTGACCGAAATCGTCCTCTCACATCCTGAATGATGACAATGAACCCATTTTCAACAAGACGATGGGTGTCCAAATAACGATGGGAATAAAGCGGTAAGTCTTTACTGTACGGAAGCCTGGTCAATAACACTGGAAAATTTCCAGTCAAATTAGGTCTGTATATATCAGCATAAAGTACGGTGCCGTCCCTCATCGTGCATGGCACATTTTTTTCGACAACTATTTCAACTTTTTTCATCATGACCGCTCCTCTTAGCTCTACCATTGATTTGAGTTACTTTTGACTGTGATTAATGATCCCCATTCCATGTTCCTTTCGTAAAAACAAAGAGACCAAGTGCTTTTCTTTCCAAGCCTTGGCCTCTTCCTTTTTTATAAACGATTGGCTTAACACTTGGATGCATCATTATATTCCGATGACCATTCAATCATATTGAACGATCCTTTATCAATTCACGTCAGACCTTGGATAAAATGATTGTCTCGATGATATCCGTTAACCGGTCCCCCACTTCGGAAGTGGATGCCTTGCCATTCATATCGGGCGTGAGCACCCGGGCTTCCAGCAGCAGTTGCTCAATCGCATCGAGAACAACCTTACCATGTGATTCATAGCCAAAAAAGTCGAGCATTTGGCTTGCTGACCAAATGGAGGCAAGTGGATTTCCGATACCCCTGCCGGCAATGTCAGGAGCTGAACCGTGTATTGGTTCGAACATCGAGGGAAATTCCCTTTCAGGATTAATGTTGGCACCGGCAGCAAGGCCGATTCCTCCAGCAAGCGCAGCTCCTAAGTCTGTCAAAATATCACCGAACAGGTTCGAAGTGACAACGACCTCAAAGCGCTTCGGGTCTTTAATCATCAGCATTGCCGCTGCGTCGACAAGATATGAAGCCGTTTCGACTTCGGGATATTCCCTGCTGACCTCTTCGAATACCTGATCCCAGAAAACCATCGAATAATTCAGGGCATTGGCTTTAGAAATGCTCGTGAGCGATCTGCCTTCTTTTTTCGCGGTTTCAAAAGCATAACGGATGATCCTTTCCGTCCCTTTGCGGGAAAATACACCGTTTTGCAGAACAACTTCATGTTCCTGCCCTTTAAACAGCCAATCTCCTGCGCCTGAATATTCACCTTCACTGTTTTCGCGGATGAACAGCATATCAATATCTTCACGTTTCACATCAACGAGAGGCAAGTGAGCCCCTTTTAATAATGTCACGGGCCGGATATTGACATACTGATCAAAACTTTTACGGATTTTCAATAATAGCTCCCATAGTGAAATATGGTCTGGAACGCCCGGAAACCCGACCGCTCCCAAATAAATCGCGTCAAACGCTTTCAGCTTTTCAATCCCATCATCATCCATCATTCTACCATTTTCGGCATAAAATTCGCAGCCCCATGGGAAGTATGTGAAATCCAATTGAAAACCTGAATCCAGTTCAGCCACCTTTTTTAATACCTTTATGCCTTCATTAATCACTTCAGGGCCAATGCCATCTCCTGCGATGACCGCAATTTTGAATTTTTTCATGATTGATCTCCTCGATTTTCAGTCTTGGTTCCAAACAACCAATTTCATTTCGGTCATTTCTTCCACAGCGTATTTAATGCCTTCACGACCAGTCCCGCTTTCTTTTACTCCGCCGTATGGCATTTGATCGACACGATATGTCGGCACATCATTGATGATCACACCGCCTACATGCAATTCCCGTGAAGCGTACAATGCGTTTTTCACATTGTTTGTGTATATCCCGGCCTGCAAACCAAAGCGGGAATTATTCACTTCATCAATCGCTTCCTTCACTGAACCCACTTTATTGACAATGACAACCGGAGCAAATGCTTCCTGGCATGAAACTTTTAGCGTATGATCCGCTTCTGTAATGATTGTCGGTTCAAGAATGTCACCTTGCAATTTCCCCCCTGCTGCGATCGTTGCCTTACTGACTTTAGTTTCCTCTATCCAGCCCAATACACGGGCCGCTTCCCCTTTGGAGATTAAGGCGGAAATATACGTATCCGGGTCCAATGGATCGCCAATTCTAAGGTTTTTGGCCGCAGCAGTGAATTTTTCGACAAACTCTTCATACACTTCTTCATGTGCATATACACGTTGCAAAGATATACAGACTTGACCCTGATTGGAGAAAGCACCCATGATGCAACGATCGATAATTTTATCGATATCTATATCTTTATCAATGATTAAAGCCGAGTTCGAGCCAAGTTCAAGTGTGGTCTTTTTCAGACCCGCTTTGTTACGGATTCCGATTCCAACACTTGGGCTGCCTGTGAATGTGATCATGCTTACCCTGTCGTCTTCTACAATCGCTTCCCCGACCGTGCTGCCCGGACCTGTCACTACATTTAATACGCCAGCCGGCAAACCCGCTTTTTCAAAAATTTCTGCGATGAAAAGTGCGGACAGCGGAGTTTGCGAAGCAGGCTTCAAAACAATGGTGTTCCCTGCAGCTATTGCCGGTCCGACTTTATGCGCCACTAAATTCATCGGGAAGTTAAATGGGGTGATGGCACCAATGACCCCGATCGGCTCTCTTAACGTGTAACCAATTCGGCCAACACCGCCTATGGCTGCATCAAAAGGAATTGTTTCACCGTGAATCCTTTTAGCCTCTTCAGCCGAGAACTTATACGTTTCGATGGTCCTTCCAACTTCCGCTTTTGCGAACATGATTGGTTTGGCTGATTCACGGGAAATGATTTCTGCCGCTTCTTCCGCATTCTCCATCAATAACGCGACAGCCTTCTCCAATATATCCGCCCTTTGATAAGCTGGCATTTTTGCCATGACTTCGCGCGCATTGTAGGCGGCTGCAATCGCCTTTTCGGTCAGCTCTTTATCCGCCATGGCAATTTGGGCGATTTCTTCCCCGGAAAAAGGGGAATATAGCGGGGAATAGCTTTCCGTTTCGACTTTTTCGCCATTGATCATCAGATATTGTTTCATCGATTTAAATTGATTCGCTAATTTACTCATTTAGGGCCTCCAATACCATTTCATGAAATTGAACAATTGCTTTTTCCGAAGAAGAATACCTACCTTTGTTAAAGGCACGGGAGCGGAAACCGATTTGTTCCAGCTCTACAAGTTCCACATCTTCTTGGCGGACTTGTTCGGCAAACGTAACAAGATCTTTCTCTTCCTGAGTCAAATTCTCATCGCGGAAATAATATGTGTAAACAGCCAAAGTCGTTTCGTGATCAATCGGAACCATTTGAATGGTTGCCATATTGCCAGGGCCTGGATAAATGGTCAACATCAAGTTAGGCCACAGCCAGAAAAAGGATCCACCTTGCATTTCCGCCTGATTTAAATCGACCGTTCCGTAATTTTTATCCGGTTTAACGATCGAACCTTGCAGTGAATAGTTATCGCAAGTAATGATTTGGTAATCATCCATATCAAGTGCTGCAACAAAGCTTGGATGTGCTACATGGCAATGGTCACATTCTAAATAGTTATCTATGAACGCTTTCCAGTTTGCCTTGATCACCCTCGTTTTTTGGCTTGTTCTTTTTAACTCACTTAAAAACGGATATTTACTTAAACGGTCAAAGAAATCGCCGTAAGATTCACTAAGCGGTTTCGCATTATCATCCAAGTTTACAAAAATTAGAGATTCCAAGATTTCCATGCGAACGGAGCGTAAACAGGCATCTTGTACACAGGCTTCATCTTCTCCTTTAAAATTCGGCGCTTTGTTCAATTTCCCATCCAATTTGAATGTCCAACCATGATAACTGCATTGTAAGATTTTCTTCTTGCCTGATTCACTTTTTTCAAGCTTAGTGGCACGATGCGGACATACGTTATAAAAAGCGCGGATCACCTCATCCTGGCCGCGGTTCACTATGATCGGCTCATTGGCTACCTCTGTCGTAAAGAATGATCCCACTTTTTCCAATTGGCTGACATGACCCACAAGCTGCCAAGATTTAGAGAATACTAGATCGATTTCCTTTTCGAGAACTTTCGGATCCGTGTATTTGTCATATGTCAATGTTCTTTCAAATGTACGATTTGTTACATTTTCCACCTTGTTATAAGCCATCATTAATTTCCCCCTAAAAAATTTATTACTAGCATCCCTGCCATACTAGCTATTAAAATTTGATATGTTTTTATTTGATCCTACCTTCCGATTCAACCGGCTGACACCGGTATATTGGCGAAAGGTTCCGTCGCCACCTTAATCGAATCTGTCGGACAACCATCAAAAGCATCTTCCAAGTCTTCCTCCAGGTCTTCGGATACTTCAGTTATTCCTGTGTTGGCATCCAAGATTGAAAAGGCGATTCCTTCATCGTTATAATCGAAAATCTCCGGTGCAGTCGCTCCACATGCCCCGCAAGCGATACATGTCTCCTGGTCAACCATTGTATATGTAGCCATGTGGTTTCCCTCCTCCCTTTTACATAATTAAACGGACGCTGTGCTTTTCTCTTTTCCTCCCATTGTGCTCGTGCTGTGCAGCGGCTGAACTTTTGCACTTGGGTCGATATGAACTTTTGCATTACTCACTGCTGTTGGAGCTTCACCGAACCCGCTAGCAATCAGCTTCACCTTTCCTTCGTACGTACAAATATCTCCTGCTGCGTATATGCCTTTGATATTCGTTTCCATTTTGGAATTGACAACGATGGAATTGTTTTCGATTTCAAGACCCCAATCCTTTATTGGCCCTATTGATGATACGAATCCATAATTGACAAGGACGTCATCGACTTCCAATTCAAGCGGTTTTCCACTCTTCGCATCCGTCACAATCACTTTTTCTATATATTCTTCTCCGATCAATCTGGCTGGGAGATAAGGAGTCAAGATCTCAACCTTGGATTGTTTCAAACGCTCTACACTATGTTCATGGGCACGAAATTTATCCCTGCGGTGAATGAGTGTCACTTTTTCGGCTATCGGTTCAAGCATTAGCGCCCAGTCGACCGCCGAATCACCGCCACCGAACACAACCACTTTCTTATCGGCGAATTGGCTCATATTCTGGACGAAATAATGAAGGTTGGCATTTTCAAATCTTTCTTCACCTTCAATTTTTAGTTTCCGAGGCTGGAATGCCCCGTTTCCAGCAGTTATGATTATCGCTTTCGTGTAATGTGTTTCTTCGGATGTCGTAATGGCAAACATCCCATCCGAAGTACGAACGATGGTCTCTACAGATTGATTAAGACAAATATCCGCTTTGAATTGGCCCATTTGTTCCAGTAATCGATCGATGAGCTCTTGGGCCTGGATTTTCGGGAAACCTGCAATATCATAAATGTATTTTTCAGGGTACAAAGCAGATAGCTGCCCTCCCAATTGAGGGAGACTTTCAATGATTTTCACTGAAGCCTGGCGCATTCCCGCATAAAAAGCGGTGAACAAACCAACCGGCCCTCCCCCGATAATAGTGATGTCAGATACTTCATTCTTTTCTTCCAAATTCATTCCCCCCTAGATGTCTTCCTTGAAAAAAGATAATTCCGCTTACTGGAATTCTGCTATGCTCAGATGTCAATTCCTGCAATAATTTGAAACGTAGCACTTCGTCAATTTCACCAATTGATAATTTTATATAATGCAATATGCGTGCCAACCTCGAGAAACACTCTCAATAAACAAAATATTTAGAATTCACTTTGAAAACGCTATCATACCGAGTTATAATTAACTCGAAATTGATGAAATTTTATTCAGAATTCACTCATTCCCTTTTGAAAAGAGAGGATTACATTATGAAAAGTACGGATTCAACTGAAAGTGTGGAGATGACGCTCCAAACTCTATTAAAAATTCTTGATCATTCCTCAGATGAGATTTTCGTCCTTGACGGCGAACAGCGGATTCTTTACGTCAACAAGGCATGTGAGCGCCATTACGGGCTAAAACCTACTGATGTCATCGGCAAATATAATGTGGACTTATTAGAAAAAGGGTACTGGAAGCCCTCCATCGTGCCTGAAGTATTTAAAAGGA
Source organism: Peribacillus simplex (assembly GCF_900156045.1). Lineage (GTDB taxonomy): Bacteria > Bacillota > Bacilli > Bacillales > DSM-1321 > Peribacillus > Peribacillus simplex_D. The sequence goes on from NZ_FTMX01000002.1 coordinate 937,519, forward strand.
AAAAGCCTTGCTACATGAAACTACAAACGTATATAGGGACTGAATTGATGACATCAGCGATTCCAATTTTAAATGATGCAGGGGAAATTGAACTGGTCGTCACTACATCCACAGAAACCCAAACATATAAAATGTTAAAAGCAAATGAAGCAAGTGGTGAGTCAAAAATCACTCATGACGAAGATGAAACGGGGAGATTCATTACTAATAGCGGTAAAATCAATCGGATCCTCACTTTTTGTGAAAAGGTGGCGCCGACTGATTCCACGATTTTAATCCAGGGGGAATCCGGAACGGGAAAAGGAGTGCTTGCCCATTTCATCCACCGGATCAGTAAGAGGAAAAGCAAACCATTCCTGACAATCAACTGTGCAGCCATCCCTGAAGAACTGCTCGAATCTGAACTATTCGGCTATTCAAAAGGTGCATTTACCGGTGCAAACAAAACTGGAAAACGCGGTTTGATTGAATCCGCAGACGGTGGTACTGTCTTTCTTGATGAAATTGGGGAAATACCGCTCGCTCTGCAGGCAAAGCTTCTCCAAGTGATCCAGGACAAACAATTCATTCCCGTCGGCGGCAGTGAAATGAAAAAAGTCGACATCCGCATCATCGCAGCAACAAACCAGAACTTAATAGAAATGGTCAATGATAAAAAATTCCGGGAAGATTTATTTTACCGTTTGAATGTGATTGATATTCAACTTCCTCCATTGCGAGAACGTAAAGAAGATATCATTCCCCTTACGTACAATTTTTTAAATAAGTTCAATGAAAGATATCACGAAAACAAAGTCATTTCGGAAGAATGCTTGAACCTATTAATTCATTATTCATGGCCCGGCAATGTACGCCAGCTCGAAAACTTGATTGAAAGGCTGGTCTTAATAAGTGACTCCGTTATCCTAATGTCCGACTTGCCTGAAATGATAACCGAGAACGTTGAACAGGTCACACAGATTGATCTCCCCACTTCTCTCGATAAGGCACTTGATGAAACGAAACGGATATTGATCAGGAAATCTTACCAAACTTATAAATCATCAAGGAAAGTCGCGAAGGACCTCTCCATCAGCCAAACGAAAGCCTCAGCGTTGATCCGGGAGTACTGTGGGGACTTAATGAATAAATAGGCACCATGAAAATGACAACGTTTGTCCATCAACAAGTCCATTTTCCCCCAAGCGACATGCTTGTTATTCGTTGCTAGTGTAATGGTAAACACTTAAATTCCAATTCATATGGGCTTCCATTTTAAATCAATCACTTAACTATTAAATTCAGGTACGAACAGTAAATAAGAGACTTCCCCTTTGCGGGCAAGTCTCTTATTTTTAGGCTGTTTTCGCTTACTTTGTTGCTATTTTCCAAGTAAAGCGGTGTGGTTGATTTCCTCTCCAGATGCTCGCTTTCCGCGGGGCGGGCGGTGAGCCCCCTCGGCGTAAACGCCTGTGGGGGCTCACCTGTCCCGCTGCTCCCGCAGGAGTCTCGCACTTGCGCTCCAATCAACCTTAAATCGTTTCGTTTTAAATCAACAATCTTTACGAAAAGAGCCTATTTTTAAGAAGATCCAACTATTTTTTCACCTCTCGGCTTTGTACTATTTGAATCTGGTTCCCTTGTGATGCCAATTTGATTGAATTTATCATTAATGGACAGTTTGTATGTCAATGATCCTGTGCCGGCTTCATCAGGCTTGAAAGTTCCTGCATTTGTCCGTTTTCCATCTTTCAGCAACCACACCTGATACACCTCGGACTTTTGAAGGCTAGGCAAATTCTGAATCTGAACGATTAGCCTTCTTTCTTCACCTTGCTGCAAAATGTATGCAGCACCGTCCGTATTCATATTTATAGCGGTCTTATCGGCAGGCTGCAAAGATAGCGACGTTTTAACCTCCATTGGCAGATCGACAGCTGCAAGTTCTTTTTTCAGTTGGATATTGGAATATAACAGCACAAACGCCAAAACCAGGGTGGACAGCAAGAGACCTGAAGTTACTGGTGTAAACTGCTTAAAGAAAAAACTACTCCAACTCTTTTCCCTTCTCACCGGAACTTCATCATCAGTCTCAAAGACAAAATTCATAACCTCTGATTTCAGGGAAGAAGAAGGTTCTATTTCTTCGAAATCCCATTTCAATGAATTCCAGGCTTCCGTCATTTGTTCATACTCCCTAGTGCATTCAGTGCATTGAAGTAAGTGTTCCGCGAATGCTTTTTTTTCTTTTTCTCCCAGTTCACCCGATAAAAATGAAAGCAGGTTAGTGCACTCTTTATCCATTTACAAACCACCTACTTCCAAATACTTTTTCAATAATTTAAGCGACTGGTGAAGTCTGCTCTTGATGGTACCAATCGGCTCATTTTCAATTTTGGCAATTTCCGTTAACGAGTACCCTTTCCAATACAATAAATCAATCAGCCTTTTTTGCGGCTTGCTTAACTTACTTTTTGCATTGGCAATTTCACTGTGTAATAGTCCATTTTCTATATCATTATTAGGATCTTCTATGTCAATTGGATGGCTCATGTCCATGTGTTTGTTATTCCGGATATGAACGCTGTCTTTACGGACATAATCCACACACACATTTCGTGTAACGGTCAAAAGCCAGCTTACAAAGTGCCCCTTTTCTGGATTGTAACTGCTTTTTGTGGTCCAGAGCTTTAGAAAGACCAACTGCACGATCTCTTTAGTTTTTTCAGCATTTCCATTTGTGAACTTAAAAATAAAACCATAGATTAATTTAATATGCCGGTCATAAAGTTCTTCCAGAGCAGGACGATGCTTTTTCATTACTAATGCCATCAATTCCTTATCAAGTTTTTCTTTCAATCGCACCTGCAACTCCTCACAAGTAAATTTGGAAAAAACAATAACAGGAACGACCATCAGTGATCGTCCCCTTTTTCTTATTTTGGAAAAGCCGTCTTGTTATTTACAATATACCAAACATTTTTAACACCTTCGCCATTGACATCTCCCGCTGCCTTATCCTTCACAAAATAGTAGAGTGGAAATCCTTTGTAGGTTACCTGTTCTTCCCTTGTATCTTCCCTTTTAATGGTTCCAAAGTCTTTTTCGTCAAATCCTTTAGGGACAGCAAAATCCCTTTCCATGAACGGCGGCCATTTTTTCAGGCAATCACCCATGCAATTGCTTTTTCCTGATTTATCATTTTTGAAAAAGTAAAGTGTCATTCCCTTGGAATCAGCCAGGTATTCGCCTGTTGTTTCACTTTCCAATAATTTTAGGCTTACTGTTTTTTCATCGGCAGTACCACTAACCGCTTTATCCTTTTGGGCTGAATCATTAGCTTCCTTTCCACATGCCGCCAAAACTAGGACCATCATAAAAACTGAAAATACCATCCACTTTTTCATATACTCCCACTCCTCGTCAATTTACTTCCATCCCCATTTTTGAAATACTTGATGGGATTCTTCCGTTTTAAGATAATCAATGAATTGTTTTGCCTTTTTCTTGTTTTCACTCTTATTTGTTATGCTTACCGGGGTTCCTCTATAAAGTTTGTCTTCCTCAGGGAGTTGAACCAGGTCCGTCACATCCGACAGACGGTAATGCCAGGATTCATATGTAATCCAGGCGTCCAATTTAGAATTTGCCTTCCATAGATCGATAGCTTCTGCACTGGACTTCACTGAAATGACAATATTACTGCTAATTCCAGGAATCAATCCTTTTCTTCCAGCCAAATCTTCCCATAGTCCCAGTTGCCCGGCTCCATTAACATCCACAATCTTTACGCCCTTCTTCGTTAAATCCTCCAATGACTGTATATTCTTTGGATTTCCTTTTCTAACCAGAATTCCAGCTGATCGTGCATACAGTTCTGTACGGTTTTTTTCATCAAGGACATCCGGATGATCATGCATAAATTCAGTTAGCATATACTCGGACCCTCCGTAAATGATATCCGCATCCTGTTTGGCTTGATTAATCCATTTTTCTTCGGGTCCCGCTGTTACTTCAACTTTTATCCCCGTTTCTTTGGTGAATTGTTCCGCCACTTCCTTGATAGGTCCAAGAGGGCCACCTGGTCCATATACTTTTACGACATCGTTGACAGCTTGCCCCTGTTTCGAACCCATTTCTGGTGAAAATCCTAACAAGACTGCCATCAATGATATCCACCCGACAAAAATAACCTTTTTCAAGTCTTCCTTCTCTCCTTTCTAAAAAAACCTTTGTACTATAGATAACGGGCCAAACTTCCAAACGGTTTGAAAAAATTTGTTAATTATTTTAAATTGCTGCAAAGTACATCTGACAATCTCCAGTTTTTCACTTTTACTCACAACAAAAAAACCATTCGAATATGGAATGGTTGCAGACTATAACATTAAGATAGAGCTCCTTTTGCCTACTTTCATGCCCATACTTTTTCAAGCCTCTTAAACAAAAGATCAAAAAGTTCGCAGAAAAGGTTAGCTTGATTTCCTTCCCTTTCTTTGTCTATTTCTTTTACTAACCATAGCAATTCCCAACAATATCAGAGGAATGATCGTTTGCATCAAAACTCCATGAAAAGGGAAGGCGATGATATCATATCGGCTGACATCCATAGAGTTAGGATAAGACCAAAAGCTGAATTCTACAATCAAAATCCCTATCGGCCAAACAACAGGACGATAATCGGAGAGATTCAGCCACTGCGCAGTACCCAAAGCAGCTGCATAATAAAACACAGAAATTTTGACAAACGCTCCTACTATCCATACCGCCATGATGGCGGACTCCAAATGTTCAAAAAAATCGGCTAAACTGATGTACCGAGATACATTCATCATGGGATAATTCTTTGTGGCTGTTGTTGATCCGAGTACAAAAAGAACGATAAGATTCACCACAACTAACGTCATCATCACGACAAACACAGTCATCATCCCATATTTCATTCCTTTTTTCATATCCGCTAAAAAAGGGAGGAGAAAAATGATCAGAAAAAACTCACTGAACCATCCACCCGGTACAATTGAACCCTTGATTGGAGGCATCATTCCATTCCCCAATATCGGGAATATATTCTTAAATTCAAGATCAGGGCCCAGTAAGATGATTAAAAGAAGGAGTGGAAGGATAAAAACAGGAACAAATAATTGGGCAGCTCTCCCCAACACCTCTATCCCTCCGCGTACAATAAAGGCACAGAGGAGTACCATCGATGCCATGATCACGCTAATCGGGGTTTTGACCAGAAAAGAGTCGACAATAAATTCCCCATAACTTCTTAGGATTTGCCCTGTGATCGGGATATAAAAAAACAAGAATAAAAAACCGAGAATTTTTCCCGGAATCCGACCGATGATCTGTTCACTGAATTGGATAACCGTTTGTTTCGGATAAAGTTTGTGCAGTTTATAAGCGATATACACCGTTGCATATCCGATGAGAGACGCCAAAATGGGGGACAGCCATAAATCAGTTTTGGCATATTTCGCTGTAATGCTTGGAACCCCGAGAACAGCCGTTGCCACAATCGTCGGATACATCATGAATGCCATCTGTAGAGATGAAATTTTACCTTTCTCCATCATCTTCCTCCTTTCTGTGATTGTATGTAAATTTGAAATCACGCCGCCCACTGATAGACTTACTTTTTCATAAACTCTTCAATCGGCTAAAAAACGAGTTTCAATCCATTCGGCTGGTTTCGGCTCCTTTACGATTTCTTTTCCTTACAACAGCAATCACCAACAATAACAGGGGAATGATCGTTTGCATCAAAATACTTTGTAAAGGGAAGACGTTGATATCATTACGACTGACATCCACAGAGTTAGGCAACGACCAAAGACTGAATATGACAATCAAAATCCCTATCGGCCATACAACAGGACGATAGTCGGAGAGATTCAGCCACTGCGCTGTACCTAAAGCAGATGCATAATAAAAAACGGAAATTTTCACAAACGCCCCCACTATCCATACCGCCATGGCGGCGGATTCTACATGTTCAAAAAAGTCGGCAACACTGATGTATCGAGATACATTCATCAAGGGGTAAAGCTTTGAGGATGTTGTTGCCCCGAGTACAAAAAGAACTGTAAGATTCACCACAATTAACGTCATCATCACGGCAAACACAGACTTCATACCGGATTTCATCCCGTTTTTCATATCCGCCAAAAAAGGAAGAAGAAAAATGATCAGGAAAAACTCGCTGAACCATCCACCCGGTACAATCGAACCCTTGATTGGAGGCATGATGCCATTCGCCAATACCGGGAATATATTCTTGAATTCAAGATCAGGAATCAGCAAAAGGATTAAGATACAGAGTGGAAAAATGAAAACAGGTACAAACAATTCAGCAGCTCGCCCCAACACTTCTATTCCCCCGCGTACGATGAACGCACACAGAAGCACCATCGATGTCATGATCACACTGATCGGGGTGCGTACCAGAAAAGAGCCGACAACAAATTCTGCGTAACCTCTAACGATTAGCCCCGTGTTCTGGATATAAAAAAACAAGAGTAAAAAACCGAAAATTTTCCCCGGAATCCGACCAATGATCTTTTCAGTGAATTGGATGACCGTTTGTTTTGGAAAAAGTTGGTGCAGTTTATAAGCGATATACACCGTCAAATACCCTATTAGCGCAGCAAAAATGGGGGACAGCCATAAATCAGTTTTGGCATATTTGGCGGTGATACTTGGAACTCCGATAATAGCCGTTGCCACAATCGTCGGATACATCATGAATGCCATCTGTAATGATGAAATTTTCCCTTTCTCCATCTGCTTCCTCCTTTCTTTAATAGAATGAATTTAATCCTAATCCCGCAACACCCACTAATAGACTTACTTTTCCATAAACTCTCCAAATGGCCTGAAAAGAGTTTCCACCCATTGAGTGGGTCCTGACATCTGTGGGAGATTGAACATGGACAGAACCAAGCCAGTGAGGAGCAGTGTAAGAAATGCCACTTTATCTTTTTTAGGATTTTGTTTCATTTTCGGCCATTCAAACAAAATGATTAAAGCTACGATAACGGTTGTACAAATAAAAGCCCCCCATCTCACTTGTCCTTCACCTCTTTCTCAGACAAACCCGCCGGTTTGTTTATATAGCCCTGTCTTCGAATATGGGCCGCAACATCAACTTCCACTTCCATTTCCGCGAATATCTCATCCCAGTGGTTATCTACCTTATTAAACTGTTTAGGATATTTCCTATAGAAATCTTTACCCAACCCTAAAATGTCCGCTTTCTTATGCTGAGTATGCAGAAAAGTCATCTCGATGCGTTTTTCTATATCTTTTTGATATGCTCGTTCTGCAGCTTTTAGAGACTTAGGATTTGAAAGGTTTAAATTCGTTCCATTTTGAATAACAGATCCATCTGTATTTATCTTAACCAATAATTTCCATTTGCCATTGATAATTTGCGGAACGATCTTGACTTTGGCTGACACTGGACTTAAAGATATCTTCCCTTTCACCCCTTTGGGTTCTATGGTCACGGTATATGATTCCACTTCATCCCTTAACCACAATAGCCCTCTTGTTTCCTTTTCAGTCAACGTTCCAGTCATTTTATCTTTTTTGAACACGGCTGTTCCGACAATGTAAGGAATTCCCTGTAATTTCGTTTGCCCTTTCGCTGGCGGCAATATTTTAACGACTGGAAGTGCGGCAGCTTGAGGCCTACCGGTTAACATTTCATCTAAATCCTGCATTGTGACCAGCATCCCAATATGTAAATCAGATAGTTCTCTAAGCACTTCCCCTGAATAGTTTTCCAGGGGTGGCAAAGATTCAAGGATAGGCTTTGCTCCCCCTATGCTGACATACACATTTGCTTTCTCTCTTGGCTGCGGATGGCGCAGCAAAAAATCCAGCTGCTCTTGAATTCCTTCCTTCGCTAACTTTTCACCGAATACAAATACTTTACAATGTCCCCAAAATACTTTTCGCGGAAGCTTGCTTTGAAGCTTAGACAATGCATCTGAAATATTGGAGCCTTTTTCGGATCTCACCATTGTCGTAACCCCACTCCCCCCTTGACTGCTCCCTCCTTGACCGCCTCCACTGCTTATTGAACTTGGAATAAAGACTTGGACGGATAGTTCGATTTGATTATTACCACTCTTATCGATGGCGGCTGCTGTGACAATCGCCAAGTCAGTGATTTCTATTCGATCCCAACAACCGCTTAGAAAAGGGGTCGTTCCACAAATAACGAGTAAAAGAAGGACGCTTTTCATGAAATGACGCCTCTTTCCTTTCTCCAATATCCTTTTTCGCCTCCAGCTATTATTCACTCCGTTTCACTCCCCCTTTTTGGATTTGGTCTCTGTTCCGGGGCTTGACGGTATACATTAGAATCCCCTGTGAGACGCGGACGTGAATCCATCTTCCACCAAGGAGCCCTCCACAGCACATCTTTCAGCTCTTGACCTTTTAACGGTGCCAGTGGCGTTAAGTATGGAACGCCAAAGGAACGCAAGCTGCATAAGTGAATGACAATGGCAATGATCCCCATCATGATGCCTAGCAGTCCTAATGTACCGGCAAGCAGCATCATTGGAAAACGCAGCATCCGGAAAGCAATTCCGGCAATATAACGAGGCATCATAAAAGAAGCGATTCCCGTAATCGCAACCACAATGACCATTGGCGCTGAAACCAAGCCCGCTTGTACGGAAGCTTGACCAATCACTAGCGCTCCAACAATGCTGACGGCAGAACCTACCTGCTTCGGCAAGCGAACCCCTGCCTCTCTTAGTGCTTCAAACGTAATTTCCATAGCCAATGCCTCTACTATTGCAGGAAAAGGGACCGATTCCCGGGATGCTGCTACGCTTAGCAGGAGTGCGGTTGGGACCGCCTCATGATGGAACGTTAAAATAGCAACATAAAGTGAAGGAAGCAAAAGAGATAATCCCATAAAAAAATATCGTAACCAACGGATAAAAGTGCCTGCCATAAAACGTTGAGCATAATCCTCTTGTGATTGAATCAAAGAAAAGAAGGATATTGGTGCAATTAAAGTAAAAGGGGTTCCTTCTACAAGAATGACAGCCCGTCCCTCCAGCAAGCTGGCACAGGCTACATCCGGCCGTTCTGTCGACATGATCTGAGGGAACGGTGAAAACGGATTGTCCTCGATCATTTCCTCGATGTACTCGCTTTCTAAAATGCCGTCTATTTTAATTCGTTCCAACCGAGCTGTAATCTCTTCAATCAGTGTTTTATCCGCAAGTCCATCAATATAAGCAATTGAAACATTCGTCCTGGTAAGAGTTCCAATCTTCATCGATTGTATTTTAAGGGCAGGGCTTTTGATAATACGTCGTAATTGTGACGTATTTACTTCTAGAGATTCAATAAATCCCTCTCGTGATCCCCTAACTCCCCCCTCTGCCACAGGTTCTTCAATCGCTCGCTTTTCCCACTTGGACAATCCTAGAGAAAATCCATAGCTTTCCCCTTCATATAGGAGGATCGGGTTTCCAGAGGAAATCGATTCAATGCAATCCGCCAACATATTCACTTTTACCACTTTAGGAACGGGCATTTTATGTTCAATAAACTCATTTAATGGTTGTGGTTCTTTTGACGACTCTTGCATGAGTGGAGATAGCACGTATTGCTCTATCGCTTCGATGTCTGAGAGTCCCGCAATGTAAATGAGCATCGCCCGCGTCTTTCCGAAAAGTAAGAACGAGCGGAACATGACATCCGAGCAATTATCATATACAGAACGAAGTGTTTCTACATTTTGACTGAAATTCGCATCAAGTGAATCTGCAGGCTTGGAATCTAGGTAATCATTTTGTACCAGGGATTTTTTTTCTTTCTTTTTTCTTAACAATTTGCCAACATTACGAATCAAGCTGGTTACCCCCATTTTTTTGCAGGTCGCTCTAACTCCATTTTTCTATGTTTCTTCATTAAGGGTATTTTATACAGAAAATCCTGAGCCCGGCCTGAACTTAATTTTCATTTAAGCATTTGATTAAACCGTAAACATTTGTGATATCCTGTTTGTATTTAATGGCTATGGGGTATATCAAAAACCGAGGCTATAGATTAGTCGAAAATATCTTCTCAGTTGAAGTATGGATTTTGACCAAGATATGCAAGGCCATAAAGTAGGGGATACTTTTTAAAGGATGGATATTCGCTTTAAAATACCTCTGCTTTTTTATCTTTTTCATGGGCAATCAGACTAAAACATTAGAAGATAAGGGAGATTTCTATGTCATTCTTAATTACATTGCTCGGATTATTAGTTTCCACAATAATCGCGACAATATTAAATGCCAAATGGACTCGTATTCCACTACCGATATATCAGATATCCATGGGGGCAGTGCTTTCATTATTGCCATTTCAATTATCGTTGGATTTTCATTCAGAATTATTCATGATCTGTGTCATTGCTCCGCTGCTCTTTACAGAAGGAAAAAATACGTCCCGTAAAGAAATGCTTGAATTGCGTAAGCCTATTCTGTTATTGGCCTTTGGGTTAGTATTCGTGACCGTTTTTGCAGGAGGGTTTTTCATCCACTGGTTAATACCCGATATGCCGATGGCTGTCGCTTTTGCTTTAGCAGCCACGATTACCCCTACGGATGCCGTAGCAGTACAATCGATTACAAGAGGGTTGAAATTGCCCGGAAATATGATGCCCATCCTTGAAGGTGAATCACTTTTCAATGATGCTGCTGGAATCGTTGCTTTTAAAGTGGCCCTGGCAGCTGCCTTAACTGGAGTGTTTTCTATAAAAGATGCTTCGCTTAATTTTATATTTGTAGCTTTGGGCGGTATTTTTATAGGGATCCTATTGGGCTATTTAATCGTTAAATTACGATTATTTTTACGGGTTCATGGACTTGAAGAAATCTCCATGTCAACTGTCATTGAACTGATTACGCCTTTTGCCATATATATGGTAGCTGAAGAATTCCATGTATCCGGAATCTTGGCAGTGGTTGCTGCAGGTGTAATTCATGGCATCGAGCGGGACCGCCTTCAGAGTTCCACAACTAAATTGCAAATTGTATCAACTAATACATGGTCTGTATTAGGTTATGTTTTGAATGGACTTGTATTTGCTTTATTAGGATTCATGTTACCGAGTGTTTATCAGGAGATTGAGTCCGACTTAAATAGGGGTAATCTTTTTGGGATAAGTGTTTTGATCGTTCTTTTATTATTGGTGATCCGTTTTATTTGGGTATACATTTTGCATGATACTTTTACGAAAAACAGAGTGAATCCATTAGAGCAATTCATCATGTCAAGGGTTCATCCAGAAGATGGCGAAGACAACGATGATGGGAATGTTTCAAGATCACGATTTGCATTTTTGACATCCGTTAGCGGCATTCATGGCACCATTACATTGGCTACAGCTTTATCCATACCATATTTCATGCCGGATGACTCTTTATTCCCGATGCGTAATACAGTCTTGTTTATCGCAGCTTGCGTCATATTGTTAAGCGTCATATTGGCTACGGTACTCTTGCCATTACTGGTAAAGACACCGATTGAATTCAAAGATGAACGCCTAACCCCTGATGAGGCTTATAAAATTGTTTTAAATAAAACGATCGATCAGCTGAGCAAAGAAGCAACCATCGATAATCAGAAAGCAGTCCATCAAGTGATGGAAGATTTAAATGAACAACTGATAGATTTGGAGCGGGGAATAACGAATAGACCGGATAATCGGACAATACGTGATTTAGTGGAGCTAGGTGCCAACAAGGAATTGGAGGTCGTTTCTGGATTAGTCGAAAAAGGGACTATATCGGAAACAGCCTTTGAACTTTATAAAGTATATATTTCAAGAACCTTAAATTATATGCAAAAACCTTCGCTGAAAAGGGCTTGGGTCAATTTGCAGGCGATTCTTTTCAAGAAAAAGATCAATGTCAAATGGGATAAGAAATGGGAAGCGAAATTAGAGGACTCCATCGTTAAAAATGCTGACCTGATCCGGGAGTTCCGTAAAGCACAAAAAGAAGCTTCAAAGGAAGCTATTTCATTGATCAAACAACAAACTGCACCTGAAAACCGTCATGAAGTCATGCTTGTCATTCAAAGATATAATCGTTATTTGAATCCATTCGGAACATTAAGTGAAAAAGAAGCAAATCGCTTTAAAGAGATGGTGAGTCATTTTCAGTTGAATGCGATGCAAATCGAACGTGATATCATTCAGCAAATGGTTGAAGATGAGCAAATATCCATGCAAACAGCCACTGAGCTTAGACAACACTTAATCTATGATGAAATGTTAATGATAGAAAGCCGATAAAATACAAAGGGACACCGATACAACAGCGAGCGGTGTCTCTTTATTTAAATCCAAAGGGGGTCAAACAACAGGAGTAATACCACAGGAAAAATGAAATGAAAAGACCTGCTATAGGTCGAGCAGGTATAAGGGATTTTAGTTTAAGTTGGTACGGTATCTTCCTGGCACTTGAACCCATTATCCTTTTTGGAATTCTTGTTCAGTCAAATGCAAAGTTAATCGTTTTGCAGCTTTAACTGTTGTTTCAATTGAACATACCGCAGTTAATGCATGCATCATGAAGCCGGTGTGTTATATGAAAATGCCTTTCCTGACGGTTTATTATTTTCTTGCGGTTCAGCTTTACACCGCTCTAACTGATCAATCCACACTCAATTCCTTCTCTTATCAAGTCCATCATTCAATATTTTCATTTGGAAGCGAAAGTAGAGATAGAATATGGTCCAAATGATCATATAGAATGGTATGAAAATCCCAATTCCTATAGCAAATCCTTTTAAGCTGAAAGGAATCCAACCAACAAAGAAGGATAATAGAAAGTAAAGAATGCTGACGGTCAGGAAGTGCAGAATGGTTTGAGATAACAAACTCCAGTTTTCATTTTCAAAGAAGAGTGTTGCCGTGCTGAAGAACCAGCCGCATAATATGCAGCCAATGGCGTTTTTTACAAATATTCCACTGTCCAATGAAGCAGCTTCCCCAAAAGCGATCACCCCAAAACATGTCAGCACCATTACGAGTGCCCCAAAGCAAATCCCAACAAAGCTGCGGAATAATAGTGTTTTCATCATAATCCCTTCCTTTTCCATTGAAATGCTTTCTTGATCCCTTGAACATAGTGGCGGGAAACATATTCTTTTTCCCCTGATCGGAAGTACACACATAAGGTCCCGTTGAAAAACGCCTCGAATCTGCTTAACTCATCCAAATTGGCAATCACTGACTTGGACAATCGCACGAATTGATTACCGGGAAGGTCCATTTCCAGTTCATATAACCTTTCTTTCATTTCGAAAGTACCCTGTTTTGTCCGCACCATTATGGAATCTTGCTCTGTGAACAAATAGATAATTTCTTCCGCCCGGAAGACATGCTGCATTTCTCCCTTCCTGCCGACAAAATACGGTCTTTTCCTCTCCTTCAAGCGCTCCATCAGTTCCTGCACTTCCTCATTCCATTCATGATTGCGGATAAGCACCTCTATCGCTTGGACCTCCTCATCTATCTCTATGTTTATTTTCATCTCTGCGACCTCCCTTTGCTTATAATGTAAGTATATTGATATTTTTGACAATTCGCTTGTGATTTCCAGCTACATGCCACTTTATAGCAATAACATGCTTGAAATGGATACTCAGATACATTAAAGAACCGTCCAAATAATTGGACGGCCCTTTAATATAAAATCTAATTCTGATTTTAAATGCGTTTATTTTGATTAAGATCACTCTTTGCTTGTAAAAGTACTTGGCATCACAACAGCGATTACCTCTCCACGGGCGCAAAGTTTATCGATGGCAAAAACCTCTGTTTCGATTCTCCACTTCTTAGGATGTATTTCATGAACCGTCCCAACGGCTATTAATGGCACATCATTTGGGGTTGGCTTTACGAAATCCACTTTCAGTGAAGCTGTCACGAACCTTGGAGGCTCCACTCCCTCTCCAACTTCATGACCATTTTTACGATGCAATGCAATAGCAGCGGAACCTGTTCCATGACAATCAATTAAAGATGCAATCAAGCCGCCATAAACAAATCCTGGAATTGCGATATGCTCTGGTCGTGGTGTATAAATTGTCCTTGTTTGCTCGCCTTGCCAACCCGTTCGAAAATGATGACCATCATTGTTTAAGCGACCACATCCATAACACCATGCAAATTCATCTGGATAATCATCTTGAATCGCTTTTAGAACATTCTCCTCCATCATCTCTCCCCCTTTTTCAGAATATTATAACACCATTAAAGGGTATTCGGTCTATTTGGGTAATTGGTGAAAGATTAGTTTTTTTGTAATTCCGTGATTCTTTATTAAGGCTACGTCCAAGTTTTAATAAAGTAAACTGACGCAGCTTTATACATACTGCGGAAATCGACAACATAAAATAAAAAGTTTGCAAGAATCACCCTGCCCCTTTACTCGATATAAATGACAAAGTCCCCTGTTAGCGTGCAGCATTCAGGAGCTTTCCTTTGACTAATATATAGTTAAGAAGTGTCTGCCATTGCATTGACTAATTTCAGGCTTACCTTCTTATTAAAAGTTAAGCCTTTTTCTTAAATCCCAATACTTGAATGTCATTTTACCCATTTTCGACTTCGAAAGTGAATCATATTTACGTCCAAGTGCTAGGTTTTGTTTCTCCAGCTTAGTAATTTGTTTAAGTTGAACTGTGTTCAGTTTTTTTAATTGCTTTACTTCTTTAACCAATTTTTTATTTTTCACTTTAATTTCATTGTTTTTATTATCGACAATTGCCTGTTCTTTCATTGAAACTTCCACATCTTTTGGTTTTAATTTAGGGTTGCCATAGGTTTCAAATCCTATGGTTTTTAAATATGACATGTTATTTTGAAAATTTTGTTCAAAGTTTCCATTACTTTTATGGATGTGGAGAAATGTATAACATCCAGATTTTTCTGCTGAAGTGATTTGACCATACCCAGACAGTTTAAACAGTTTTTCAATTCGTTTTATTTCTTCAGGTATGTTTTTGACAATATAGGTGAAAACTTCGTCAACATTAAACTCTACAGGCATTTTTTTCACTTTTTTTGATGGTGCATGCTTATTCAGTTCATCAAAATCATCTTCATCAATATAAAACATATCCGCACTTTCATTTACATAATCTGTAATACGTTTGCTCCATAATAGACCTTGCAGTTTTTTTATTGCTTCCGAAAATAAAAACTGCCTGCTAACTTGATACATTCGTTTTGCAGCAAACTCATATATATCCTTATTACATAGCGCTAACTTGACAGCGTCACGGAAATCCTTCTCTGTAACAGCATATAACGGGTAATCTTCGCCAAAAAGCTTTATATGCATTTCGGTTGGATTCATTATTACAGCCTTCCTTAAGATCCCATACTCCAATAGCTTTGTAGACAGTTCCAGACTGCTGTCCATTTCCTCACTTCTCCAGGTTATCCCAATATCACTGTTCACGATTAATTGTTGGGCATTCTCCCTTGTCAATGCTCCGTACCATGTAAGCCCATCTGTATTTTTAAGGAGGTATGCCGCTTCTTCCTTAAACTGAGAATCATCTTTAACCCATTTGAATTTATCCCCCGCTACATCAAGTGATAGATTCGGAATCTCGCGCTTTAATTCTTTAAAGGCAGTAATGATGGGAATGGTCTTCCAATCAGGGTCGAATTTCCCTGTATATACAAGTTTGTTTTTTAACCGGGTCTGCCCTTCTGCTGATTCAACGTTCGGTATCATCGGGGTAAGCAGGGAAACTTTGTTTTTTTCTTTATTCAAATTAAGAATCTCAATGACAAATTCGCACATCTCTTCTGTTTGACATAAGAAATACGCACACTGATCATATATATTTTTAATGCTCTCAAATTTTTCTTCATTAACATCCTGACCTATGTGAGTCAAGCCTGTAGCATAAACTAATGTATTCTTTATGATATGCCTATGCTTTGCTATTTTTTCAACAGTCTCAATGCTTCTTACAAATAGCCAATCATATTCCTTTTGACTCCAATAATGTGAAATGAGCATTTCAGCTATATCAAAATCAATGACACCTTTTTTTACCCACTCATCATCTGTGGCTCTAAAAAAAGGATCAACAAAAGGATTGAGAATGGTTATATTATCAAATTTCTCAAGAGGCTGAATTAAGATATCACGTTTGACCGGGCTAGCTAAAAGTAAGTCAACTTCGATGTTGGAATCTAACGCAATGGTCGATGCTAAGGAAGATAAAAATACTGCAGATCCATCCATTGAATTCATGTCAATAAAGCCAAATAGAAGCACCTTCATTTTTCTGTTTTCAACTAGTTCATGTGAATTCAAAGTTTTCACTCCAATGACTGAAATCTGATATGAATGTTTATTTTTTTATTTGTTCTTTAATAGATGATTTAAGCGCAAGATATTTTAACGTGAATTTCCCTGCATATGTAACATTGAATTTGTGTTCTAATAACTTAAGTCTTCGTATTTCTTTGTTAAGCTGAATATTTTCTTTTTGGGCCATCTTATTTTTTTCTAATTCTTCCCGCAGCCTACTATTTTCTTTTGTAATATTCTCAATTATTTTTTGTTTTTCCGTGCCACTTCCCTCTATGAGCTCCAATGTCATGGACATCATGTCTTTCATTTGTAATTCAAGTTCCTCATACATAGTTTTCCAATATTCATTTCGTTCGTCCATATTGAAAAAACTCCCCTCATTTAACCTTGGATAATCTCCAATTCTCTTTTAATAACAACATCTACCGCGCATTTTTCTCGAATCGACTGAGAAGCTTGTTTTGACACTCTTAAAAATACGTCCGAGTTGTAATATAAGCGCTCTATTGCATCTGCAATTTCGGTAGGGGACTCAGGTTTTGTTAGAAGGCCAGAAACGTCGTGTTTTACGAATTCCGGGATTGCCGTGATATCTGTTGAAACCGGCACTAGCCCACTCGACATTGCCTCACACATAGAAACCCCTTGAGAATCCAAACGGGTCGGGCAAAGGAAAATTCCATACTCCTTATGTAATGCAGCGATTTGCTCCTGTGATAGGAAACCTTTATGAATCGTTACATTCTCAAAATCCCGGATTGGCTCAACGGTTTGATCGAACAATTTTCCATCACCATAGAATGCAAATTCCAACTTATCGAAGTATGGTCTCTTCGATAGTTCCAGCACTGCTTTCACCGATAAATCATTGGCGTATTTTCGTGAAGCGTATGGCCTGATTGAAAGGACTTTGGTCCGCTTTTCAACGGGCTTTTCCATAAAGGTAAACAGATTGTCATCTATTACATTAGGAATGATTACTGAATTTTTCGATTCCGCTCTTGCGTCACATTCCGCAATATGTTCTTTGAACCATTTGGAAATATGAACAAAGGTTGTATCCAATTCATTCGTTTGATAAAACCAATTCATAAAAGAAAGCTGTTCTACATAATAGTCGTCCGACATTTCAAGTATCTTCCTCAAGCTTTCAGGACTTTCAAGAAAATTAAACCATCTCCTATGCCATGCCTCCGTTTCAAATCCATGTATCCAGGTGATAATCGGTAAATCTGTGTTCGTTTCTTTTATCGCTTGTACCATTTTGGGATTAACAAAATGAATGAGTGCTTTTTTATGTACTTTATGATTTAAGAAAATGCGCAGATGCTGTTCAGTTCCTCGATAAACAGGCACATCTTCATACGTATACTTTTCTGCTTTTTTATAGGCAGGATGCAAAACAAAGACATCAACCTTCAAACCCTCATCCAGATAAGCCTTGACTCTTCGATGGATAAACCCATTCCGATATAACTGATCTTCATGTGGATAAGCATTCGTAATGATTACATATCTATCTTTTTCACTAAATGTAAGCTCATATAGATTTATAGATTCCTCCATTTTTGTTCACCCCTACTATTCAGTCATCTTCAATCAGCCTGCTTCTTTTCTGTAAATGAAGGATTTTTAGAAGACCCTTTTCCAATCACATTTAAAACCGTCAATCGATTATAACAAACATGTATTACTGAATATTGACATCAATATGAGAATTCTGTAAATAAAAGTAAAGTTTTCATGAACTTTTATATGTTTTTGTTAAGTTTCAGTAATGACATAACCGGGAGGATCAGCAAAATAAAGAAGGGCGATCCATTTACCGGAATCACCCTCTTACATATAAACTATTGTATTTTTTATCCGTTAATAGAACTTGAGAGTGTAGAGCATAAACCCAAAGCATAGACTTGATTATTTTTTATCCTTAATGGAATTTATTAGTTCAGCGACCGCAGTTAACTTTTTCTACCTTCAAGAATTATTCAAGCATGTTTTTGTAAGAATAGAATAGAATCGAAAAAAGACCAATTTGCCGAAGAGAGTGATATAGATGGGACCGATTACCTTTAAAGCATGTGCAATCACTAATGAAATTGATTTGAACAAAATAGCCATTCATTGCGGCATCCCTAAAAAATTCACCTGGGAAGAGCCTTTAATCCTTAAAGGCGATATTCTAAGTTCCATCCTTAATAAAAATGTGGATGAATCGCAACAGGTGCTGGTTTTTTCCTTTGGCAGCATTGTCTTCATTAACTACTCACACGCGGATGAGATTAAGGAATTTTCATCCTTTATCCATTCTTTCGAGCCGGACATTGATCTCGTTAATGTAGATAGATATACAGACGATTACAGCCTTCACTTAAGTGAAACTGAAAACATCAATTTGACAGACGAATATGTAGTTGTGCCTAAATTTGAATTTTTCTACCCTGAATTAATTTCCACTATTCTCGCAAAATCGGTGGCACTCGAAAAAACCGAGGAACAACTGGGAAAAATCCACGACAAGCTCGAAGCCATGATAGACCGACTGGAAAAAGGCAAGCTGAGAATCGGCAATAAGGAACTAGCGAGGACGACGGCAAAAATCGTACGTCACGAGTACAATACCCTAGCGTATATCATGATTCTGGATAAACCTGATATTACATGGACAAGCAGTATTGCCGGCGAATTTTATGACAGAATGCTTGATTTTTTTGAATTGAATGATCGGTATAAAATCTTGAAAAGTAAAACCGAAATTTTATATAACATTATGGATGGGTTTTCTAACATCAGCCATTCGATCAGGGGGCTGTTCGTCGAATGGATCATTGTGATTCTCATTGTCTTTGAGATCGTTCTCACGATTTTAGAAATTGTAGGATGGATACCATGAATTCTGAACATATCGTATCCAAATTAGAATTATGGTGAAAATTCCTGAATGGTAGGTTGGATGGAATGCCTTCCAAAAAATAAGCATCTTTTAGATGCTTGAGTTTGAAGACAAAAGAGGTTTTATCTAAATATCAAAACAAAGTTGATTGTAACGGAAGGTGCGAGACCCCGCAGGCGCCGAGGAGGCTCCCGGACCGCCCGCGGAAAGCGAGTGCCTGGAGTGGAAATCGACGTTCGAGGTTTTACAAACCCTCATAAAAACTGTAGACAAACTTGATTTTCATCGAGTTTGTCTTAGTCTTAAGCATCGTTTAGATGCTTATTTTGCGTTTAACCACTCTTTCATTCATATTTAAGCTGACTGTATACTGACGATTAATTAAATTCTTTTCCTATCGGGTCAAAGCATTCCGGAAGTGATCTAAGGCTCCCTTAATCCAGAGGTAAATGGAAAATAAATTCCTCCCCTTCTTCCCCGTTAAATCTGTATCCTTTGTCAACGAATCCAGCTTTTTTATATAAGTTTATCGCTGGAACGTTTGAATGATGCACTGTTAGTATAATCTCATTTTTATCTGGATGACTTAGTTTGATCATCTTAGGCAACACTTTTAAAGTCTTAAAAGCCAGCCCCTTTTTTTGATGGCGCAAATCCAAGGAGAATTATTTAAGAAGAATCGCATTCTCATTACTTGTATATTGATTTCCCGCTTTATCCGAATATAAGGCAAAACAACCAATCAAATCCTCATCTAAATAAATGACCATGGGGAGGTTATATTTATCCTTCCTGAAGTCTTCGATAACTTTCAAAGGTAAAGAAGTATAGATTGCTTGTTCTATCGGTAAACAATAGTTGCTTAGCGCCTCATAGTCATTTTCGATAAAAGGTCTAATAGTTAATCCAGTCACCATACTTGCACCCCATTTTTTGCATTTTGATAAATCCATATTAACAGATACTAAAGTTTTACAATCCACTACAAACAATAATCTTCAAGAAAGTTTATTCACAAAAAAAGGAATGGCTTTGTTACCATTCCTTCAGACTGTAGACAAACTCAAAGAAAAGCGAGTTGTTTAAATTTTTTCAAAAAAATGTTCCTGTCGCTTTCAGAAATCCTCTCCCTTTCCGCCTACTGTCTGCCAAGCCTACTCAAGGCAAGCTCCTTTGGTGCCTTGGCTAGCCAGTTATTCGGCAGGAGTGTCGCAAATTTCTTCAAACTAGTTAGAGTTTCATCTAAAAAAACAACCAGGAAGGATAACCAAGACTTATTTTCTTCTTCTGTTTTGCAAATCATGATTTTAAATCATTCAGACGCTGATAATTCACTTTCCGTTACCCATTTATGGTTCTTCACTTTTTCTCCCCCCGTAGTCGGTGTGAAATCGACCATATAAACAGTCGTTTTTTCAGCAGATTCAACTTCAGCGACTGTCCCGTTCATCCCTTCCATATGAGAAGCATTCACTGTGACTTCCGCTCCTGGTTCATACGTCTTCTCACCTGCATCTTCGATCTCTTCGTGAATGATCCATTTATGATTTTCCACTTTTTCTCCGCCAGCTGCAGGCGTATACGAAATTGCATAAGCAGTCGTATCAAATGCACCCACTATTGCTGCTTCCGCCCCCTTCATGCCTTCCATATGACCTGATTCGATAATCGCTTGACTTCCAACTTCATATGTTGGATTTTCTGCAGCTTTTAATCCTTCAGGAACATCGCCCGAGCTAGAATGGTCCATTTCACTATGTTCCATTTCTTCTTTACCTTCTTTGTTTTTATCACCGCTATTGGAACATGCGCCAAGGCCTAAAAACAGCGCTGCTAATAATGATAGGATGATAGGCGATTTTTTTCTTTTTTTCATATTGAATAAAACCTCCTTAATGATTTCATCCATCTTATCAATTAAATATGCAGAAAATATGGAGTGACTCTTGGAAAAAATAATGATGCCTCATACTTTTTTTATGCAACAGCCCTTCCTGAATTTAACCTGATAGCGTTAATATTAACGGACTGAAAAAAGAAGAACCTTTCCGCAGATGGAAAAATCACCTTTCTTTGGCTGAACAGGATTCCATTTAGCCACCACAATCGCTACTTTTCTTGCTATTCGACTTTTCTTGCAGAAACTTTTTGAATTGCTCTTTTGTAACATCCGATTTCATTGCCAATGTAACTAAGTCCAGCCATTCCGCAGGAAGGTTTCCTTCAAAATCCTTCATATCATCATCTCTTCCTTTTTATTTTCAGTTAAAATTTCCAGTCTGTTTTTCCAATAATGTGTAACACTATATTCGGAATATCATTATAAATTATCTCAATCATCCATAGCTGCATTTTAGTGTAAATTTAATAAGTCTTTACATTTACATATAAGGCCCCCATGTTTGTTTGTAATCCGGGAACCCCCCATTCTTCTAAATTAATAACCTTAATTTTTTAATAATAAAAGTGAACAGCATGCTTTCGAGCGTGGTTTAACCGAGGTAAAAAGAGATGGTTTATTGAAAGAGGTTATTTGAGGTGATTAATCCTGCAGGATATTGCCTGGAAATCAAGCAAGAAGGACTTGGTCAAAAGTCCTTCTTATGTCTAGTCTCCCAAAGTTGATTGTTCGATTTTTTGCATGATATGTGAAAGGTTCATGGAGGCATGTTTTTTATAATCCCTGCCTATGGATTTGAATAACCCTTTCGCTATGCCTATTAACATGATTTTGGTATGTCCATCCGAAATAATGGACTTATTAGGGAAACTTGATTCAGCTTGCGCACCGCCAATCTTATTTGCTGTTTCCTTAATAAAATCAATGATTTTTATTTCCTGGATTTTCCCTTCGATATTGGTTTTATAGATAATTTGATTTCTCCAAAGCTTAAGCTCAATCCTCTGTTTTGTATAATCGAAGAGGTCTTCCGTAATATGAACATTACTCATTTGAATGGAGTCTTTGATGGGATACAATTTCGGGTTAGGATTGATTTTCTTAATTAATGAGTGGTCAATCGTGACCTTTTCCCGCTTTATGCGCGTATTTTTCGTTTCACATAGAATCAGCCTTAACTGTCCGGCAATTATATTGTTGAACTCTTCTAATCCAAAGAGTTCAACGAGCATTACGCTATATTCCAAAATGGTGATCGCATCATCGAATTTTCGTTTAGCAGCTGCATTCGATCTAGTAAAAACCAATCGATTCTTCCTCTCCATATCCTTCTCACCCCACTGAATTCGAATCTATTGAAAGTTTTTAGAAATTCGCTTCCTGTCCGCCAGCATCCTCGCCGACTATTCATAAAAAGACTGTCGGGAATGGACAGTCTTTCGGTATGGACCCCTTTGATATTCAGGCCTTTTTTCCACTATCTATCGAAGTGCTGTTTCATTAGCTCTTTAAATCGTGTTCCATCTATTTCTTCTTTCGTCACTTTCCCATCTTCCCACTGTGTAAAGGATGTATCAGTTAAAGTGATGTTCCCGCTGTCTGTCAAACGGGTGATTAATGGGTGCTTATTAAATGGCGATTGGGGATTTTCCCTGATGATCGTTTGGACCTCATTAAGTTCCGCTACATTTCCTACCGGTTTTGAAGAATCGAAAGCATACCCCATTCTCCAATCACGATCTTTATGTTTCAGTTTTAATTCAAGGATATGATCTCCATGGTCGGTACTTTCTTTTTTTATCCTGAATTCACCATTTTGGGAAACGACCGTTTCTCCGTTCAACGGAACTGGTTTTAAAGGCAGATTCCCGCCAAAACCCGTATCGATCAAATAGGTTCGGCCCTCTTGGTTCAATAGAATGGTGACATGGGTCCTTCCTATGGTCATCCACCCCTGATTATAGATGACACCCCGTACCAAGAATACATCAAAGTCATTTTCCTTCAGGAAGAAATAAAGGGCTGCATTCAATTCATAGCATAATCCACCCTCATTCCTCACCAGGACTTTGTTCATGATATTTGTTTTATTGATATCATTCAGATGGGATGCCATGATCGATAAGTTTTCAAAAGGAATGGTTTTCGCTGTCTTATCCAGAATTTCATCTAATTTCTCAAATGTCAGTTTCACATCTTCCTGGAGCCCTATTCTTTTCCTGAATAATGAATTCAGTTCATTCATTAAGATTCCCCCTTTAGACAGATACCGACGAAGAGTATCTTGACTCTGTATATATTCATTATACTTTGTCCATATTTCATTCTTCAATCATTCTGCCATTAGCTCCACCTTTTCCCTTTCCACCACTTCCCCAGAAACTTCAACCCCCAATATTGGATTGGCCATATAACCGGATTTCCCTTCTCGTGAAATAATATCCGTTCTATTTATCGTAAAAACTTTCACCTTAATTAATAATTGCCCTTTTCCGGCATGGGCTTGGAAAAATCTTTACATAGCAATTGTTCTGCACTTACTGTTTTCATTTGTCCCACTTCTTACTATTAAAATAGTGACCATTCTTTAAAATGGAGTCTTGAAGATGGAAACTATGCTACTCCAAAACATTTCCACACGCAAATAATCAGATTTTGTAAACATAAAAAAACCGATGTCCCTTTAGGGGCCATCGAGCTTTTTGTTGAAAAGTTTCTATTACCTTTTATTAAGCGATTGACTTCTATCCAGGTCATGATGCAATTGTGCTGCCGGAACCTTAGGGTTAGGAATCTGCCCTTTTGCAACTGGTTCAGCTACATAAACAAAATCTCCTGTACCATCTGGGGCGCTTCCTGTTGCCCAAAGGCCGTCTCCTGATTCATTACCTTCTGACAAGTTCCAGAATTCGTACGCTTCCGGTTGAGATTCCATTTCCACTTCCGGTGGGAATGACGCGGGAACGACAACGCCATTTTTTTCTTCAAGTTCTGCAATGGCCGCCATCCATTGATATTGGTGGTATCGATCACGGGCTAACATTTTACGGAATGTAGCACGGACCCCTTCATCTTTGGTCATATGATATAAACGGGCCACTTGAAGGCGTCCTTGGCTTTCAGCATGCAAATTCGATCGCATGTCCGCTAATAGATTTCCGCTCGCTACAATATAAGATCCGTTCCAAGGCACCCCATTCGAGTTGGTTGGCAGTCCGCCAAGTCCGCTTACGAGCAAATGCTGGGGATTAATTCCACCCATGATCGCTGCTGTAGCAGGATCTTTTGCGGCTTCTGCCTGATCCTCCGGAGAAGCGCCATCAAGCAATTGACTAATGAGCGAACAAAGCATCTCTACATGTCCAATTTCCTCTGTACCAATATCCATCAGCATATCTTTGTATTTTTCTTCTCCACGGCAGTTAAAACCCTGAAAAAGATATTGCATCATGACAGTCATTTCCCCAAACTGTCCGCCTAACACTTCCTGGATTTGACGTGCAAGCATCGGATCTGGCCGCTCTACCTTAACTTCAAATTGCAACTCTTTTTGATGACGAAACATATTAACTCCTCCTTTTATTAATAGTTGACTTTCTAAATTTTTATTACCCGCCTGTCCATGCTTGAAACATGAATCCAGTTATAATGAACCAATATTCAGGAAAAATTTACATGCAATTAACAATGACCACTGAAAAATCCAAGGATATCTTAGGACTATGAATGGATCACTAATAAGATTTATAAAAGATCCATTTACCTGTCTATAACTTTGCACTACAGGGTAAAGTAAAAAGAACCATATATAGGGAAATCAACCATATATAAAGAAACTTATAAGGAGGATGGAAAATGGATTTCAGGCCCCGAAATCAAAAAAATCAATCCATTTCAGAATTGCGATATACGTATTCCGCTCGTAATCTATGGTCCGGTTTTCTATTCGGGATCGGATTGGTGGCATTCATCGATGAGGCCATCTTTCATCAACTATTACATTGGCACCATTTCTATGACAAGTCCACATCCGGTATCGGACTTGTCTCGGATGGTTTATTTCATGCCCTAAGCTGGTTCGCAACGGTCGCGTCTCTTTTCATGTTCGCTGACCTTCGCCGCCGAAAGGGATTATGGCTGAAAAGGTGGATAGGGGGAGTTTTGCTCGGGGCAGGTTCTTTTCAGTTATATGATGGGATTATCCAGCACAAGCTCATGCGTCTTCATCAAATCCGTTACAATGTCGATATTCTCCCATACGACTTGATTTGGAACATTGCAGCCACAATCATGATACTGATCGGCATTACCATCGTCATTCAAACAAGGCGCAGCTTACTTAATATGAAAGAAGACGGCCGCAATGCACAGTAATGGGCATATTCATGATAATGGAACTGGTTTTGAACCGATTTTATTGATTCTTTTCTCGCTCGTTATCGTTATTTATATCGCAGCTGTGGTAATTTCGAACCGCCGCTATAAAAAATGGCCCTTATACCGTACTTTCTTTTGGATTCTTGGCACCATCTGTGCAGCTTCTGCAATTATAGGCCCCCTGGCCAATCGCGCACATATGGACTTCACAGCGCATATGGTTGGTCATTTACTGCTTGGAATGATCGCACCCATCCTACTCGTGCTTGCTGCACCTATTACTCTTGCACTGCGGACACTTGATGTACAATCAGCAAGAAGACTTTCAAAGTTTTTGAAAAGTTGGCCGCTGCGCATTTTAAGTCATCCAATCACTGCTTCCGCGCTTAATATCGGGGGACTCTGGATACTTTATACGACTGGGTTATATGGGTTAATGCATCAAAACGCCCTTCTACATGCATTGGTGCATTTTCACGTGTTCATAGCAGGCTATCTATTCACTGCGTCCATGATTTATATGGACCCTGCACCCCACAGGTTCAGCTATATGTTTCGAGCAATCGTATTTACAATTTCACTGGCCGGCCATGATATCCTTTCTAAATATATTTTTGCCCATCCTCCAAGCGGAGTCACCAAGGAACAAGCGGAAAATGGAGGAATGTTAATGTACTATGCCGGTGATGCCATTGACGTTGCACTTATTTGCATCCTTTGTTATAAATGGTTCAAAGCCACCCGGCCTAAGGGTTCACTTGCCATGTAGGAAGGACGGTTCCATGGTTACTTTGGTAAACTCCTATGTTTCTGTTTAATCGTCCAACATTTAGCTCATACTAATTTTTGATGAAAAAAATTTAGGATGGAGCTGAATGGAAAATGGAATTTGAAGCTAACAATTCTACTGAAAATGCTCTTCGTGATTATAAAGCTGGAATCGGTGTCTTTACGCATAAAATGCCTGATTTCGCAGAGAAATTCAATTCGTTTACGGAAGAGTGCTTTAAAGAAGGTCAATTATCCCAGAAAGAAAAACAGCTTATCGCACTAGGAATAAGCTTATATTCACAAGATGAATATTGTATTATCTATCATACAAAAGGATGTCTTGATCAAGGCTGTTCCGAACAAGAAATTCTTGAAGCCATTGGTGTGACCGCAGCATTTGGCGGAGGAGCCACGATGAGTCAGGCTGTAACCCTCGTCCAGGAATGCATCCAGGAAATAAATCAGATGAAACAATGATAAAAAAAGGGATAGGAGAATTAGTCCTATCCCTTCTTTATGTTCTTAACAAACGATTTTAATGACTCATGTTATTGTTATTTCCTTGTGCGGGTGCATACGACTTCATCATTTGCTGCATATCTTGCTGTGCAAGCTGTGGAACTTGGTAGTAATGATGTTTGTTTTGATATATCGAAATCTCATATGCCATTTCAATGCAGTTCGGAACGGAATCTGCAAATACGCGGCGAACCACCGGATTCGTTATTTCAAGCGCTGCCATCGCTTTCATGGATGCTGCAGACTTAACAGCTCCAAGCATCAAGCCTGATATGCATTCATCCGTAATTTCCGATACGGATTGCAAAGGTTTCTTTGGCTGAGTTGGTGTCAATCCATATATAAAATCGTTACCTTGATTCATTTTGTAACTCTGAGTCCGTTTAGAAGGATCCTGGCCCGTTTGGAAGCACTCCAATGAAATATTATATTCATCTTGGATGAACTGATATTGACGATCCAGAATGTCAAGTAATTCCTGATCCTTGATATGCTGACGTAAAAGAGTATACGTGTTTAAAGTACCAATCGTTCCCGACAACACTTCATGTACATCAAATACTTCGTGACCACCGTGATTCATTTGTGGGGGAATGGCACCCGTTTGCATGTTCTGGTGTACTTGACCTTGTTGATATTGGTTTTGCATTGTATTTCCCTCCTCGTTTTATCAATGATGCGAACAAGTTTAGTATGTTAAACCCCAACTGGATTATTCAATCTAAACTCTTCCAAGAGGACCAATTAAGCTGCAGACAAGTTTTCTGTATAAAAAAAACGTGACGTTTAAAACTATAAACACTTTTATTTGAACGGGAGGATTTCTATTGACACATAAATGCTTCTATTGTACTGATGAAACGGAAGAAAAAAAAAAATCCATGTCGTAACGTTTCAAGTTACTGACACGGATAGAAATGAAATGCTCTGTGATGAATGTTATCAAGAATGGCTACAAGGAATAAAATGTTAAGTATCAAACGGCATTTATATTTTCCAACTTTGCTTTAATGAATGAGCATAAAAAATATCCCCTTAATCATGTTGACTTTGTTTGAATGCCCAACATGATTAAGGGATTAATTCCGATAATGAAAGGACAATTAAGGCAACACTACCATTGCAGACTTTCGATTAAGTAGCACTTTGTACATTGTTGACTATAATCATTCATTACAAATTCATGTTTGCAATTTTCCCGAAAAATGTTCAGCTCTCTTTTCAGCTGTTCCAATTGAGTTTCCAACTGTTTCATTTCAACTTTTATCTGGATTACCCGATTCATCGAATTCTCCCTCTCGTCGGAATCATTGATAGATTTCCCCGTCCGTTTTCCTAAATTCATTCGCTTTTTCTTTAAGCCCTTCATCGATTACCGATTCAAAACCCAGACCCTTTTCCTTCGCCAAATCACGAATGTCCTGAGAGATTCTCATACTGCAGAATTTTGGTCCGCACATTGAACAGAAATGAGCTGTTTTGGCACCTTCAGCCGGAAGAGTTTCATCGTGATATTCGACCGCCCTTTCAGGATCCAGGGAAAGATTGAATTGATCTCTCCAACGAAATTCGAATCTGGCCTTCGAGAGGGCATCATCCCGTTTTCTTGCATGCGGATGACCTTTAGCTAGGTCAGCTGCGTGGGCCGCAATTTTATAGGTTATGACCCCTACCCGAACATCCTCTTTATTCGGAAGTCCCAAATGCTCTTTCGGTGTTACATAACAAAGCATGGCAGTGCCAAACCATCCAATCATGGCAGCACCAATGGCAGAAGTGATATGGTCGTATCCAGGAGCTATATCCGTTGTCAATGGTCCCAGGGTATAGAATGGTGCTTCTTGACAGACTTCCAGCTGCTTATCCATATTTTCTTTAATCAAATGCATCGGTACGTGACCGGGTCCCTCCACCATGACTTGAACATCGTGCTTCCAAGCAATCTTCGTCAGTTCCCCAAGTGTTTCCAATTCAGCAAATTGTGCCTCATCGTTTGCATCTGCAATGGATCCCGGACGGAGGCCGTCACCTAATGAGAAAGAGACATCATACGCCTTCATGATTTCACAAATCTCTTCAAAGTGAGTATAGAGAAAACTTTCTTGGTGGTGGGCCAAGCACCATTGCGCCATGATGGAGCCTCCTCGGGAAACGATTCCCGTAACTCGCTTTGCTGTCATGGGGATGTATCGCAAGAGCACACCAGCGTGAATGGTGAAGTAATCGACACCTTGTTCAGCCTGCTCGATTAATGTATCCCGGAAAACTTCCCAATTTAAATCCTCCGCTACTCCATTCACTTTTTCCAATGCTTGATATATCGGAACCGTCCCAACTGGCACAGGTGAATTTCTGATAATCCATTCCCGGGTCGTGTGAATATTCTTTCCGGTGGAAAGATCCATTATATTGTCTGCACCCCATCGTGTAGCCCAGGTCATTTTCTCCACTTCAGCTTCGATCGATGAGCTAACAGCGGAATTTCCAATATTTGCATTTATTTTCACATGAAAATTACGTCCGATGATCATTGGCTCACTTTCAGGATGGTTAATATTTGCCGGAATGATAGCCCGCCCGCTAGCTACCTCTTCCCTTACAAACTCAGGGGCTACATTTTCCCTGATCGAAATGAACTCCATTTCTGGAGTAATGATACCTTTACGGGCATAATGGAGCTGGGTTACGTTTTGCCCTTTCACTGCACGCAATGGTTTTCTTTTCAATCCCGGAAAAACTTCGGCGTTGGATTGTGACTCAACTTTTTTATACCCGTTATCTTCGGGCTTTATTTCACGGCCATCATACTCTTCAACATCTTCCCGTTCCAGAACCCAGCTTCGTCTAATCGGGGCAAGACCTTTACGAATATCAATGGGATAATCTGAATCCGTATAAAAACCGCTTGTGTCATAAACTCGTAAAGGCGGATTCTCTTCTTCGCCGAATGTCCCTGTAGTCGGACTTAGCTTAATTTCACGCATAGGTACTTTAATATCAGGTCTAGATCCCTCAACATACACTTTTTTACTCCCGGCAAAACTGGACATAATTGAAACGTTCATGTCATTTACAGAATTACTCATCATGATTTCATTTCTCCTTTTTAAGTTCATTTAAAAAGGACAAAATCCAATCCATTTCGCACGAAAAAGCCAGATCTCATATTTAAGACCTGGCTAACGTTAGTATGACTACAGAAATGACCAATTGAAAAGTCATTGTCCAGTAGATTCTAACTTCCCCACGCTGGTATGAACCAGATCAGGTCCTGAGGGTTAAGAAGCTTAAGCGCTTCTCTCTCAGCCCAACTTTTATTGGACACCCCTAGTCTGAATAATATAATTGATTACAGGGTAACTATATATCACCCTTTTCATTCTGTAAATAATTTGAAAGACCTAATATTTTTATTGCACCCATCCAAAATTTGTTATTTAGAGAGGACTGTTAATTATTTCCTCAGACTCTCAAGGATTGGGTAAAGCTCCTCTAAATGCTTGATTTCATAGGTCGGAATCACTTCATTCCGTTCCTTATCATGGCGATTTATCCAGACCGACTTTATACCTACCCGTGATGCTCCAAGGATATCGGTCATTAAATTATCGCCGACCATCAACACTTCATCCTTATCAAGCTCCATGATTTCCAAAGCATGCTCAAAAATGGAGGCATCCGGTTTACCTCGTCCAAATGCGCCAGAAATCACGATTTGGTCGAAATAAGGAACCAGTTCAGGCGTAATTTCAAGTTTGGTATTTTGCAGTTCAGGAGATCCATTCGTAAGCAATAGCAATTTGTACTTCCCTTTTAATTCATCCAGTACACGGAATGATTCTTCATAGATAAATGGCTTCTTGCGTCTCTCGGCCGGGAAACGTTCTGCCAGTTCAATCCCAAATTCCGGATCATCGATCCCTAATGCCTTCAAACCTCTCGTCCATGCTTCTTTCCGATAAGCCGGTGCAATCCCGGCCATCTTCCGGAATTCATCATGATCATCCTGAAAATTCCCCCATAATCCCTCAAATGGGTTGATTCCGATCATTTGAGTGAATGCGTATGTATCGTAAGAAGAATAAAGCTCACGTGCTTCCTTTCGCACCGCTTCTTCAAACTCGTCGACATTCAGGTCATATTTCTCCTTAGCCACTTCGCATGTGGCCACAAAAGCCTCTTTTACACTTTTCTGATCCCAAAGTAATGTATCATCTAAATCAAAAAAAACTGCCTTCAGCAAAATGTCCACCCCTCTTTCCCTATTATTGAATTCGTAAAAATTACACTATTACAATAATAAACCACAACCAATAAAAAAAGAATAACTATTCGGAAAATGCCTTCCTCTTTCTTAAAATCAGCAAAAATGACTTACCCTTCCTGGTGGTAAACCCAATATTTTCCCTTTATCATCTTTCAAATACATAAAGCTTTCCATTACTGGCAATCTTGAATTTTGGACCGGTGAAACCCCGTCGTATCAGCTCTTTCCTCATATATACCATGAGGGCGGCATGACTCACGATCAGAACATCCCTTTTCCCCTTTGCCAAGACTTCATCCAATACTTTATTGATCCTTCGCTCTGCGATCTTAATCTCCGCCCTTGTCTGCCTGTTGATTACCGAGCAGCAGCGAATCCAGATGGCCCAAAGGATGAACGGCAGCTTAACTTTTCCTTTAAGTGGGGGGGAAGGTATTTCCCGCAGCTCCTCCATCCGATGAACCGTACCTGGATAGATATGTTCCGCTGTCTTGACAGCTCTCGACATATCACTGCAATAACATTCCTTCCATTCCTCCACACCAAATAAAGTCGTTCCATAAATGATATCCGCGGCATCATAGTCCTCAAACCATTGCTTCATATCATCCGCCGTCACAGGTCTCCCAGTGGGAAATTCATGTGCCACCTTAAAATGCCGTACCAAACCAATTTTCATATATTCTCCTTTTTATCTTTTAAAAGATACATTTCGTTTTCTTGTAAAAGCCCTTATCAATATATTACCCTATGTAAAACCATAAAAAAATGTATGTTGAAACCATAAAAAACCTTATGGATTTCTCCTTGATGTATGTTTTTAAAAAAACCTTATGGATTGTGTCACTATAAGCATTTAATTATGATGGCATCGAAAAAAGAGAAAGCATTTCGCCTTCTCCAGTTTTGGTTTATTCTATGAATTGAAGTTCCGTTATCGTACATCTTTTCCTGAATTTATATTTTCCGCTCAAATCACTGAATTGATAATCATTGAGGGATTTCTCCAGTTGTTCCTTTAGCTTATCCATAGTGACTGATTCCTCAATTGTCTCTATCCAATTTTCCTTTCCTATTAACTCTTCGAACGGAATTGTAGTCAGGACTTCATCATATATCTGGATGCTTTGATCGATACCGAAACTGCCATAGATACTGCCATTTTCATCAGCAAAAATATGCTCCGATTCCAATTCTTCAACCAATACTTCTAGATATTCCTTTGACTTTACAGGCTTGACGGCAATCTCCGCTTCCGCCGTTACAGGTCCCAATCTCTTATCGACGATCTCTATCGTCAATTTAACGTGAACGGGCGGATACCCAAACCCTTCGCAAAGTTCTGCTGCCGAATTATATACCATCTATGCATCCTCCTTTTGACACTATCATTATATAATATAAATACTCGTTTTCATTACCAAAAACCCTTATTCAGGTTCACTTTGCACTGCCTCTTCTTTTTGCTCATTCATATCTGAAGGGTCAGTCGCCTCATTTCCGGATTCCCCTGAAAAACGAAAGCCACCCATTATAGAAAAAAATCAGTGTAATCCTGATTTCTTCAGCTCAAAGGCATAATTATCATTCATATTTCACACCTCTTTTATACGTTTATCCATAATACACCCTTAACTATTTGTAAACCTAACCAAAAAGTCCAATGCAGCTCCATGCATTGGACTTTTTATAAGCTTCAGATTATGGCTTTAACACCACTTTAATGCATTCATCCTCATGATCGTTAAAGATTTGATAAGCTTCACTCGCTTTTTCGAGAGGGACTTTATGGGATATGATTTCCGTGGGGTCGAACTCTCCGGCCATGATTTCATCAAAAAGCTTTGGCATGTAGTGAATGACTGGTGCTTGCCCCATTTTCAGGTTAATGTTCCTTTCAAATAAATTGCCTAATGGGAACATATTATATTTGGATCCATATACGCCAGTCAGTTGGATCGTACCGAATTTACGTACGGCTTTAAGTGCAATCTCGATCGCACTTAACGTTCCTCCCTGGAGTTTCAGCTTTTGCTCAATCGCCTCGATCGTTGATTTCTTGCCGTCCATCCCCACACAATCTATGACCACATCAGCCCCGCCTGAAGTGATTTCCTTAATGTAGCTGCCCATATCGTTATACTCATCGAAGTTATACGCCTCAACCTTATTCATCTGTTTTGCCCTATTGAGCCTATAAGGAAGATTGTCTATTACAATGACCCTTTTTGCGCCTTTCATCCAAGCGAACTTCTGAGCCATCAAGCCAATCGGCCCACAACCAAGTACCGCTACCGTATCATCTTTCTTGACGCCAGCGTTCTCTACACTCCAATACGCGGTTGGTAGCACATCGGACATGAACAATAGTGCCTCATCTTCAAGTTCACAGGACTCTGGAATGACAAACGGCATGAAGTTTCCATATGGGACCCTTAAATATTCTGCCTGCCCGCCTGGATAGTTCCCATATCGTTCCGTAAAACCAAAGTATCCGCCTGTATCCACCGCTTCATTTGGGTTGGAATTATCACATTGACTCTCCATATCATGTTCACAATAATAACAGTGCCCACAAGAAATGTTGAAGGGCAGGACAACCCTGTCCCCTTTTTTCACCTTCGTAACTTCCGGGCCCACTTCTTCAACGATGCCCATCGGTTCATGGCCAATGACATAATCCTTATGCGTGGGCAAAGCACCCTGATATATATGGAGATCGGACCCGCAAATGGCCGTTGAAGTCACTCTGACGATGATATCATCCATTTGCTGAAGTTTTGGATCTTCAACTTGTTTTACCTGTATCTCTTTTGCTCCTTGAAAAGTGACAGCCTTCATAATCAACCTCCTAAAATATTTTTATTACATTTGATATACCCGTCAAAAAAGCCTGCTAAGCCTAAGTCCACCTAATTTCCCCAATAATTAAATGCCCTTCATAACAAAAAAAGCCCCGGAAAACCGGGACTCACATAATTTAGTAACCTTATAAATTCCCATTTTCATTGTGATTATCATGCTTGTACTCTCTTAACACCTCGCTGAATACATCAGGATAATTAGTGAACAGCCCCGTTGCACCCCATTCAAGAGCCTTTTTCATATCCGCTCTATCATTTACTGTATATGGATGGAATTGAAGGTCATGGCTGCGAACCATCTTCACATATTGTCCGTCAACCCTATTGAAGTTCGGGCCAACGCCAATTGCATATTCCTTAATGGATTCCAATTCTTCATCGGAAATGGTTGCTGGGTTCTTATAAGAAAAAAGCTGCACAAGCGGTAACTTTGGATTCATGTCATGAACCTTCATAAGGCTTTCTTTACTGAACGATTGTATTAATACATTCTTGGTACGGCCTTTTGAATCCACCATTTTATATTCTTCCAGAACCTGTAGAAGTTCTTCCTCCATTCCTGGATATACTTCAGGGGACTTTGTTTCGATATAGTAATTGGCCTGCTTTCCGAACTTCTTAAAGACTTCTTCAAGAGTGGGAACCTTCAACCCTTCATATACCTCTTTTGCCAATTGCGGATATTGTTCATTGAACCATGAACCGGCATCCAGTTTCTTGATCTCTGCCAACGTTAAATCCTTCACCAGACCTGTACCATTCGTTGTACGATCCACCTTTTCATCATGCATTGCTATCAATCTTCCATCCTTGGTCATCTGAAGATCGATTTCTATGTAGTCACCTTTCATTTGTTCTCCCAATTGATAAGCGGGAATGGTATGTTCAGGTGCATGTCCAGAAGCTCCCCGATGTGCAATATTCACGATTTTCTTCTCATAAATAGATGAATTGGAATGATTTCCATTTGCAGCTGAGGCCCCCATGGAAGCAGCTTGCAATATAAAGGCCGCACTCATCATACAAAAACCGAATTTCTTTATATTCGTTTTCACTTTCCCTCTCCCCCTCCTATTATTACCATCATTTTAAAAGGGGAATGTGAATCTACAGCTAATATAATGTAAAGAAATAATATATTAGTAAAAATGAGTAAAATAACCTATCAAACGACTACCCACGGTGCATTCATAAACCCACTAAAAGCCTCTTTTTCTAAAAAAATCATAAATGAAAAATGTGCTAAACATGGATACTGGTAAGCCAATAAGAAAATATAAAAAGTTTCTTGGCATGCAAATATTGAAATAGTAGAAAAAAACAGTCACCCAAATACCAACAACTAAATATTTCAAAATTCCCCTCATTACTTAACTCCTTGATCTCCCATTCCGGTACTGTATAGAGAGACTATCGATGCAAAAATCTATCTTTTCCGATTTACAAAAAACTAGTATCATATTACTATTAAACAAACAAACAGAATATTAATATTAAGGGGAATTATGTTAAAAAATTATCAATATTATCAAAACAAACACCGATTTATACTGAAGGCATTCATGGCAATGATATCCTTTTTACTGCTTGTTGGGATTTCTGTATCACCTATAAGTTGGAAAGATAATCCCTACGAGATGACATTACAGGTCATTTTAATATCGGGGATGATAATTTCTCTGTTATTTTTCTTAAAAACAGAAGTCAATTTCTATAAAACCCTATTCATTTTCTTAATTACTGTTTATTTATATAGCAAATTCTGGATATTCCCAGATACTGCAATCATGCTGTCATTATTTGCTATAGCACCATTGATTCCCATTTTTCTCTTTGATAAAATCGGATTCTATATTGTCGCCACTTTAAATATCATATTAGGTCCGGCTTCCATCTTGATCATTTCAAAAACGGATCTTCAATACACTTATGAATATGTCGCTCTGGATAGTTTCGGCAACACGCTTAACTTCATCGCTATACAAATCATATTGGTATTCGTATTCATAGGAACCAATAATAGGGTGGAATCCACGAATGCATTTCATAAGGAAATACAGCAGGCCAAGCAACTGAACTCAGTCGGACAGCTCGCTGCCACCATTGCACATGAGATACGTAATCCGATTACAGTCGTAAAAGGGTTTGCCCAGTTATTAGATCAAGAGAAGGAACTGAATGAAACGGAAAAATTTTATGTACAGACGATGCTCACAGAACTTGAATATACACAAGTGATAATCAATGATTATTTGTCTTTGGCAAAGCCGCAAACGGATAATGCACAGGTCATTCCTTTAAATTTCGAAATCCAAAAGATTTCCGATCTATTAACGAGTTTCGCCAATAATCGCAACATAGGCTTTCTCTTGGATTTCCGTGACGACCTGCACATTAACATGAATCCCATCGAACTTAAACAGATACTGGTCAATATCATGAAAAATGGAATTGAGTCAATGAACAATCCCGGATTCATCAAAGTGGAAACAGAGCAGGAACGCACTATGGCAAAAATAAGAATAACGGATACAGGAATAGGCCTCTCCAAAAAACAACTTGAAATACTCGGCACCCCATTTTATTCGCTTAAAGACAGGGGAACAGGTATCGGCCTGACCGTTTGTTATTCCATCGTTCAAAAATACAAAGGGAAAATCGTGGTCCAGAGCGAATTGAACAAAGGAACATCCTTCACCATTTATTTGCCCTTACATAGAGAAATAGATTAAACATACATTACCAAACAAGAAAAAGGATGACCGCCCAGTTTTGGAAGGTCATCCTTTTCAATTAAGCTTTAAAACTATCTTGCCATTTCAGAAAATGATTCTCTAAAAAGCGGACAAACGAATCGGAGATTTTGCCAGCGAGGGCAAAAATGATGATGCCTACGAATACGACGTCCGTTTGCATGAATGAACGGGCATCCTGGATCATGAATCCCACCCCTCTATCCGCACCCAACAATTCAGCTACGACCAGGCACATCCAGGCCGCACTTAAGGCTAAACGGATACCAAGCAATATGTTTGGCAAAGCTGCCGGAATCATGAGCTTCGTTATTTGTTCCAGACGGCTAAACTCCAAGATTCGGGCAACATCGTATAGTTTTTTATCCACATTCCGAAGGCCCAAAAAAGTTTGTAAATATAGAGGAAAGAAAGCGCCTAAAGCAATAAGCAACACTTTGGATAGTTCACCAAACCCGAACCACATAATGAATAAAGGGGTAATCGCAAGTAAAGGAACTGTCCGTAACATTTGAATGCTCGGATTAAGATATTCTTCGGATTTTTTTTGCATGCCAACGATGATTCCTAGCAATAAGCCTAAAAAACCACCTAATGCAAAGCCAAGAAGAGCCCGCGTTAAACTGATTTGTAAATGCATGCCCATTTCCCCTGACCGAACGAGATCAATGAAAGTCGTGACGATCAATAAAGGAGATGAGAATAATTGGGCAGGCAGGATACCAGCCGAACCTAATGATTGCCATGCAATCAACACGACAACGGGAAGGAATGATCCCCGCAATGCTGATTTGGCAAGTTTGGATTGTTTTTTCGTTTTCCTTATGACAAGCGACTTGTTTTGAGCAACGGTCTGTGTAGACATATTTTTCATCCTTCCTTTTTCAAAAATTAATTAAATGCTCCAATCTTCCCTTTCTTCCGGATGATGATCAAGTTGGGTTAAAATGACGGTCCTGAATTCTTGAAACGCTTTGCTTGTTCGAGTTCTTGGATATGGTAAATCAATTGGAACGATAGCTTTAATCCGTCCAGGCTTTGCCTCCATGACTACCACTTTGCTCGATAAAAAGATGGATTCATCAATATCATGGGTGACAAGCACCATCGTTGTCATATTCCTCTCCCATATTTCTAGTAAAGCCTCTTGAAGATGCGTTCGCGTGAAAGCATCCAATGCACCGAATGGCTCATCCAGCAATAAAACTTCAGGATTACGTAATAAGGCCCTGGCAATGGCAACACGCTGCGACATTCCACCGGATAATTGGCGTGGATACGCCTTTTCAAATCCTTTTAGCTTAACAAGTGAAATTAAATCATCCACCCTTTTTCTAATGTCCGTTTTTTTTAATGGAAGGTTACCTGCAATATTTTTCTCCACATTCAGCCATGGAAATAAGCGGTGCTCCTGAAAAATGAAACCACGGTCTTTAGAAGGGGCGCTAACCGGATGATCCCCTGCTATGATCGTACCGTCAAAGTCTGAATCAAGTCCTGCGATCAGCTTTAATAATGTGCTTTTCCCGCAGCCGCTCGGACCAATGATGGTGACGAACTCACCATTTTTGACGTGCAGATTTAAATTATCCAAAACATGGACACTTTCATTATCATTCTTAAATGTTTTGCTTACATGATTAATTTCTAACGTCGCTACCAATAACCTCACCCTTTCTCAAATAAAAAAATAGAGATTCAGCAATAAGGCACATATTGTCCCTTTGCTGAATCTCTAGTTAACCAGTCGATTCAATATTTCATTTTATATTAACTTATCGATTATTTATAATCAACACTCAATACCAATTTATTTTATCGGATTAATCAAAAAAGAAATTGACAGATTATTCTAACACCTGTTAAGATGCATTCATACACAAATCCGCTTCACAAAAAACCAATTAAATAAAGGTCATGTGAATCAACTGGACTACCGGAGATTCAATGAAGAGTAACCCCGGCATACTCTTCGTTGAATCTCTTTTTGTCATTATTCTGACCATCCAGATGTGGTAAGTGTAATTAAAAAAAGGAGGGAATTCATGAAGGAATACCGTAACAAGTTAACCGCATTATTGCTTGCCATCTTTAGCATTGCTGTATTGGCAGGCTGCAATTCCGATGCCGGCAAGGCTTCCGGGAAAAGTGATCCACTTAAAGTTCATATTGCCTTAAATGGTAAGATGGGGCCATTGGTCATAGCAAAGGAAAAGGGATTGTTCGACGAAGAGTTTTCTAAACTGGATGCCCAAATCGAGTGGAGTGAATTCCCGAGTGGTCCCCCGCTTTTGGAATCCCTCGCTTCCAAT
Source organism: Peribacillus simplex (assembly GCF_900156045.1). GTDB lineage: Bacteria > Bacillota > Bacilli > Bacillales > DSM-1321 > Peribacillus > Peribacillus simplex_D. The sequence goes on from NZ_FTMX01000002.1 coordinate 976,530, forward strand.
CGGGTTGACCTATCTTTTTTAGGGGATGGTGCACTGATTGCCGGAATTGATAAGAATCTGCCATTTGAAGTGATTGCACAAACGGGTCGAGGTGAGTCATCTGTCCGGATCCTGGCTCAGCCAGAAGGAGACATTAAGAAGATTGAAGACTTAAAGGGAAAAACGGTCGGTGTTGCCTCCGGGACAACAGGTCATGTGTATTTAATCAAAGCATTGAAAGCACATGGTTTAACGATCGATGATATTAAACTCATCAATTTACAACCGGATGATGCTCAATCCGCTTTTGAAACCAAACAATTGGACGCCTGGGCGATATGGAACCCTTATTACCTTAATAATATTGAAAAAGGGAATGCAGTCGCACTTAAAGTAAAGGAAAAAATATTAGCTCCTGGTGCAATCATTGCACGTAACGAATTTGCAAAAGCACATCCTGAAATTGTCGAGGCCTATTTAAAGGTTTATAAAAAAGCTGCCGATTGGCAAATTGAAAATCCAGATGAAGCCTCTGAAATTTATTCTAAAGAAACTAAATTGCCTGTGAGCACAGTCAAGAAAATAATAACGGCTGAAGAACCAAATATCTACTTTACCGATGATGCCATCAAGGCACAACAAGAATCAATCGATACATTAGCTAGTGTGGGTTATATCAAGAAATCATTTAATTTTAAAAACCAGATCCACAATGAATACATTGATGAAGCCTTTAAAAAATAAAAAAACATACCTTACAGGAGGAGATTGATTATGACGGAAACTAAAACACAACAATTAAAAGTGGTACCCGTAGCAGGAAGGATTGGAGCGGAAATTCAAGGAGTCCAATTAAGCGGAGACTTGGATTTATCTATTTTCAGTGAAATCAAACAAGCGTTAAACGATCATAAAGTCGTATTCTTCAAAGGTCAAAACCATTTGGACGATGCCAGCCAAGAGGCATTTGCCAAACTATTGGGTGAACCTTATGCGCATCCTACAGTACCGGTCAAAGACAATACTAACTATATTTTCGAACTTGATTCCGAACGGGGTGCTAAAGCAAACCATTGGCATACTGATGTCACTTTTGTTCCAGAAGTCCCCAAATACTCTGTTTTAAGAGGTGTAACCATCCCTGATGTGGGGGGCGATACAGTCTGGGCAAATACGAATAAAGCATATGAGGACCTGCCGGATGGATTGAAGATATTAGCGGATGGGCTATGGGCGATCCATACAAATGAGTATGATTATGCACAATTCAAACCAGCCGAAAACATTGATGATGAGGTTAAAAAGAAATATCGTGATATATTCGAATCGACCATTTATAAAACAAGGCACCCAGTCGTTCACGTGCACACAGAAACCGGAAAAAGGCATTTGTTATTAGGTGGCTTTGCTGGAAGAGTGGAAGGATATACAACAAGTGAATCTGAAAGATTATTAAGTATCTTCGATTCATACATCACGCGCTTAGAAAATACCGTGCGTTGGCAATGGAGTGAAGGGGACGTGGTCATTTGGGATAACCTAGCCACGCAGCATTACGCTATTGCCGATTACGGGGACCAGCACCGCGTCGTTCGCAGGGTCACAGTAGGAAAAGACGTTCCGGTAAACAACGAGAACGAGTCAAGCAGACTAATCATAAAAAAATAAAACTCATGTATCAAGTGTAAGAAATCCATTACTTGACTGCCCCATAAGCAAATGACTGTTGAATGGTAACACTCAAACCTCCTTGCCTTTTTGCAGTAAATGTCAAAGGTAAAAAAGAAACTGCCGATATAGATATCGACAGTTTCTTTTCGTTTTCATCCAGCATATTTTTGAGCTTACTCGAGGCTTTTTTATCAGGATTAATTATCCTGAACGATTATTTCATCGATTATACCGTAATCCTTCGCCTCAATTGCGCTTAAGAAGTAATCACGATCTGTGTCTTTCGCCACCTTTTCGATAGGCTGCCCAGTCCTTTCCGAGATGATTTGATTGATATGATCCTTTAGTTTCAAAATCCTTCGGGCAGAAATTTCAATTTCCGTGGCTTGCCCCCTCGCCCCACCAAGCGGTTGATGAAGCATGATTTCACTATTTGGCAAAGCGCACCGTTTCCCTTTCGTACCCGCCAATAAAAGCATGGCACCGAATGATGCAGCCATCCCCGTACATACAGTCCGGATATCAGGCTTAATATATTGCATTGTATCATAAATGGCGAAACCGGCACTGGTCGATCCCCCCGGACTGTTTATGAAGATGGTAATTTCCTTATCAGGTGCATCTGCTGCCAAGAATAACAATTGGGCAACCACACTGTTAGCTAAATGATCGGTGATCTCTTCCCCAATCATGATGATACGGTCTTTTAGAAGTCTGGAATAAATATCGTACGAGCGCTCACCCTTGCCTGATTGCTCAATTACATATGGAATTGTTGTCATATCTTCTTCTTCCTCCTAACATAATTTGGCTATGCGGCCATTGAGAGTGTGTTTGAAGGAGTGAAGCTTGATTTGGAAAGAATCGAACGATTCATCAGTTTAGGAATCATTGATTCACTGTTCAGGGATTTGAAAGATGGGATGCTTCTAATGAGGATATCAGGATTCTGGGCTTTTAAAGCTTGTGTCATCAGGGTCATGAGCCGCTGTTCCTCCTCATCTTGCCAATCTTCCACGCAAGTCAACTTACGCTCTTCGACGTCATTGTCAAAACGCTTTTTCACACGATTCAGGATGGCCTTTACTGCGGTCTCCGTGGTGTTCAAATAATCTGAGATTTCTTTTGACCGATAGAGGAATCCTTCCTTTAATAGGAACACAACAGCTTGTTTCGGGGTAAGTGACTTTATTATATATTCAACCGTTTCAAAGGCATTTTCCCCAACTGATCCCTGTTGTTCGGTATCCAACAGATTGTCTAAGGATTCATTTTTTCTTTTTCGTATCGTATCAATCCAGGAATGTCGGGCTATCGTCTTCAATAAAGCCGTTGTTAATTCCGTTTTCTTCCCATAGCCCTGCATTGCCTTCAATATCGTTTCCTGTGCCAAATCATCCCCATCCCAATTATTTTGGGTCAGGAATCGGCAAAACCGAAGCAATTCAGGATAGACTTCACACAAAATCGCACCGTTATCCTTTTCTTCAGAAATATCTTCCCTTAACTTATTTATCATTTTTCTCACTCCTTCAACACCCTCTATCCTATAAACGTTTCAGAAAGAGAAAAAGATATGGGGGTGGAAAATTTTCGTTCTTCATTATATTCTATTCCATTTTTTCCTTTGGATTTCCTTTCATACTAAAAACCTGTTTGGTTAAGATCCAAACAGGCTAGTGTCAACGTTCTATATGCAACAAATATGCCCCCCTCTGTGTACCCGATTCTCACCAATCATTTCAGCAAAGCCCTTATAAACACTTACTTCCCGGATGTATCTTTGTGAAACCTGAACTTCAATTTTCCGGGTGATTCATAGGAACTCTGCTGCTATTCCAAGTGTTCAATGCATTCAACCGTGTATTCGCTAGGTTCCATAACGTTTTCTTCAATACCAAACCAACTGGAGGAGAGACTCTCATTAGCGCTATCTTTACAATAGTTCACCAAAGAACCTGCTGGCTTCTCTTCTTGATCGCTCATCTCTTCAATATTAACTGATCGCTCGTTATGACTCCCGCTGTCTCTCTTTTCATTCTCCAGGTCTGCGAACATGAACATACAGTAAAAAAACGCAACCATAATTGCCATAGTAAACAACCTTGAAACTAAAGGCAGTAACCTTTTCATATAACTAAACCTCTCTTCATGGTGGCTTCCCCAATCGTGTTAAAGCATAATAAATTCAGAATGAATTAATTCATCTATTAAATATCCATCAAAACATCAGTTTTGAAAAATATTCCTATAGATTCATTATATCAAGTTCCAGAAGTTTTTAATGCCCTTATTCAACCTTAATCCGAATAAACAACTAAAATACTCTGAACCCTTAAATGTGGACAGTCCAAAAAATATCAGTAAACACCTCACATTGACTTCCATCCTTTTCAAGTGTTACTCTTAAATTAATAAAAAAGTATACATTCAAAACACTGATTCCATTAGCGTGAAATAAGGGTGATCTCATTTGCCAAAAGCACATTTAATTGACGTTCAACCAATCAGATCATTGGAAAAATTAGATGATATGAAATGGTCACTGAAGAGACATTGCAGCGAGAGGGACTACATATTGTTCTTGTTAGGCATCAATACCGGCTTGCGTGTGTCTGATTTATTATCGCTGAAGATAAAGGACATTAAAGGTAAGATGGAGGTCATCATCAAGGAAGGCAAAACAAAAAAGCCAAGAATAATACAGCTTAATAATGTATGTAATGAATTGGCTGCCTATATAGCCACCATCGATGGTGAATGGCTATTCCCCTCACGCAAGGGCGATAAGCCAATTAGCAAAATACAAGCCTACAGACAGCTTAATAAAGCAGCGGACATGGTGGACATCGAGGGCGTCGGTACCCATACCATGCGGAAAACTTTCGGGTACTGGCACTATAAACGAAGTAAGGACCTTGCTGAGTTACAAATGATCCTTAATCATTCACAACCTGAAATTACACTAAAGTACATTGGGATTGCTGATGAAGGAACAGAGGACAGCTTAAATGATATTTTGGGAGGACGGAAGAAATGTCACTGACTGAATACAATGCAAAATATGAATATATCATTCGAAGCAATATTTCCGATAGGCAAAAGGCATTGAAATTAGCTGATTTAATGACCGACATGGAAGGCCACTTAAGAAATGACATCGGGGAACATCGGAATAAAGAAGTACATGCATTATATAAAAAAGTATCTCTCCTATCCAACTTGTTATGATCACCTTAAGACCCTTGCATATGTGCAGAGGTCCTTTTTTTTGCCGTGAAAGTGAGTTGATTAATATCTTCGACTCATCACTTAAGGTGTTAATGATTAAACATACTTAAGGAATACTTTTTCGCCATCATTTCCAAGATTTTTATCCCGGCAACGCTGTTCCCCTTCTCATCCAGCGCTGCACCATAAATTCCAATCCCGCATTTTCCGGGGACGGCTCCCATGATACCTCCTGACACACCGCTTTTAGCCGGTATGCCAACATTGATGGCAAATTCACCTGATGCGTTATACATGCCGCAGGTCACCATGAATGTCTTGCAAATACGGGCAATGTCCCCGGGGATGATTTGCTTTCCCGTCAACAAATCTTTCCCATTCATGGCCAGCACACAGCCTATCCTCGCCAAATCCTGACTGTCCATTTCAATGGCACACTGCTTCGAGTACAATTCGATTAAGTCCTCCACATCCTCATTTATTACATTATGCTGCTTTAAAAAATAGCTTAACGACCTATTTAAGTCTGCTGTATTGTATTCTGACCGGGCAACATCTTCATTAAAACCAATAGTGGGATTTTGAGTCAATTCCCGGATAAAATCTAAAATACGCTGAAATCGTTCATCCACACTGTCACCTGCAATCATGTGGGTCACAGTCAATGCTCCTGCATTGATCATCGGGTTTAACGGCTTGGATGGCTTGTTCGTCTCTAACTTGGCAATCGAATTAAAAGGGTCACCGGTAGGTTCTTTGCCTACATAGGAAAAGACATATTCCTCCCCTTTTTCCATTAATACAAGAGCAAGTGTCAAAACTTTTGATATGCTCTGCAGGGTCATTTTCCCACTTACATCCCCCGCACAATATCCTTTTCCGTCAGGATAGTAAATAGCAACAGATAAATCCCCAGGATTCGCCTTTTCAAGAGCGGGAATATAGTCTGCCACCGTTCCCATATTTGTATATTCTTTTGCCTGATCGACCAGTTGCTGTAACTCGTCATTGGACCTGCATTGACATCCCATATTGTTCACAATCTGCCGCCCCTTAGAAAATTTGTTATTTGAAGTGTTCTTAAATAGTGGTTTTTTATTTATTACCATATTTCATTGATATTATTTAAAAAAAGTACGAAACGGAAAATAAATAGAAGTAAGATTTCAGGAGGTACTTTCCTGTTTGATAACGGGACTAATGCATCATGTCTCAATATTTTTCTAACATCACAATGACACACTCCTACGCAGAACATGATTTGAATTACTTTAGTCGTGTTAAAGACAAACAACAACATATACGGAAACGGTCAAGCAGTAAGACACCTAGGCTAACGCCTTGTAAAAAAATCAGGAGCTTCTTCCTTGTTCTTTTAAAAAGATTTAATTGAAAAAAGAAGGAATTAGAAGCGCTCAGACGAAAATATAGACCATAGGAATATTATCACAGAAGCATTCATATGTATTTCACACTTGATGGAAAGTAGGAAAAGCCATGGGAAAATCGAGGAGTTTACAAGAAATCTATAACGCCAACCGTCCAGAAAATAATGAACTTTTCCGGGCGATACAACAGCATCTGCAATTGAAGCATCCGGACAAACGAATGACAGCTACGAGAACATTGCAAATAATTGTGGCTGATAGTGTTTCATCTGGAGAACTGCGTAATGTGGAAGCCCGCCTTCTTCACAGTCATTAAAGATCTGTTGTTTCATAAGCCCTTTGAAAATTCAAACACAGAAAGGATCTCATCAATGAAAGAATTTCTAAAAAAATTCTAAAACATTCGGCTTAATCGTGCCACTTGTGACACTGGCTTTTATTAAGCCACTAATTACTGGATGCGTAACCAGACCTAGAAATCGAGATTAAATCAACATGTCATATGTAAGTTGGTTCGTTTCGTAAACCCAGCAACATTCATTCTTTCGCTTTTTACGCTTCGGTGCAATGATTTTTACCTTTGGAAAACCGCCTGTTTTATACACATCTACTTTTAATTGGTGAGTTAAAATGCTCATACGATAAAGATTGACAACACTTTTATCGTGACTCATACTAGAAGTGACTTAATGACAGAATATTAAGAATAGTGGAGGGGTAAGTATGAATAAGATTTTCGTTCCTAACGCAATCGCCACTTTAACAAATCTTTTCTACAATTCGACTACAATGAATGAGTATTTAGCGATGAGAACCGCTCAATTCTACATTGAAGACCTGAAGCTACTGCAAGACGTGGAAGCTGTTGCCCTGGCAATCGAAAATCAAAATGCTTTCGCTTTAATGTCCAAATTTAAATTATTTGATTATAAGGCTGCCGAAGAAATTGAAATCGCACTATCCTCTTCGGGCTATACGGAAGCGGAGCTAAATGCTATTAATATTGAAATCTAAATTGATTGTTTTGGAACGAATGGCAGAGTTTATACTCTTTGACCCATTCGTTTTTATTTTAAACATAAGGACGATGTTCTTTAAACTATGTTCTTATAGAATAACAGCGCCCAATTGTTGTCGCTTTTTCTACTTTCACATACTAAAAAAGCCCCAACCGCGAATGTTAGGGCGTTATCTTATTCAGCTATAGTTTTCAATACATTGCCGGAAGGAGTCCAATCGATTTCGCCAGTTTCCTGAAATATATCTTTATCTTTCAAAACACCGCCATGCTCTATTAATGTAATCGACGTTCCTTTACCTACAAGGGCGGCTTTACCTGCGCCAACCATCGCCTGTATCCCCGCGGTGTTATTAACACCCGCGTATTTTGTGACTTCCTTAAGGTTGCTATCGTTTTCGCCCACTCCGAGAATAAAATCATTGTCACGCCTTCGTTAATCGTATCGACTGTAATTTCCGTAGTTGTAATCGGCATAAACACTAAATATTTGTTTTTAACATCATTCCTTATTCAACTAGCTCTGCCCTACAGCAGTAATTTTACAAGTTGAAATTGCAAATCTATAGAGTGTATCATTTATTAATAAAGTACCTAACACAATGCCAAGACCTGTTTGTTGCACGGTAAAATTTGCTCCAGTAGATCCATTACTTACTAAAAGATTCACTGTAGAATTGATAAGTGTATCCAGCAATTGTCTAATTGGTCGTTCACGACAATCACATTCGCACCCAATATTAACAGGTGGCAACAAGTTAATAGTACGCTCTGGTGGTAAAAATCCTACCCCTATTACATCAGAAATATTTACAACAAAGGTTGTCGATCCATTTGTAACAGTAACTAAAAAATCATTCACTGCAATAATAGTAAATTCAAAAAAGCGAGGAGGTTGATCTCGTTCGTCTGCAATAGTGGCAAGAATTACTCTTTGCCCTATCAGCTGTCGTAAGACGAACTGAAGTGGAGAAACACAACAGTCACAAAGACTGCCACAAGGTCTTGGAGGAAAAAAGTTACAACCTTGTGGCGGTGTTAGTTTTTCTAAAGAAGAGTTTAATATTTGATGTTTCCGTAATTTCGTAGTTCCTGGTTTATATTTTGACGAAAAAAATCGATTGTTTGGCATTACAATCACACCTTTCTAATTCAGTATATTTTCAACTTCACTAAACGTCTGTGAACTTACCTATATAACTTGGTGTTAGAGAAGAAATTCTTATTAAACTTACTGCCCCGTTAGTTCAACAAGAAAAATCAACAACATCCTTTAACAGAGCCTTTTATTTTACAACTATTCGGCCCCCCTTCATTCGACCTATTTACGGGCACTGGCTAGGTGATCAGGGAATATCGCAGGATGGCTCATAAAGACATCGAAGGTTAGTAGCACCACTATCTCGGAGCTTTTCGCCGACAAACTGGAACCTACTGTGCCGACGATAAAGAAGATAATGAAGGCTATCCGTCATGTTAATCCGGATGCATGCAGTGATGACTTTTTTGATTTATAACGCAAAAAACGCCACCCTAAGGTGGCGCTTATTTACCGTTCTTAACGCTCATCTTGGCAAAGGTATGCCGGAAAGTATGCGGACTGACTGTAACGTATATCTTTTATGCCCGCCTGTTCACCGTAATCATGTATCTCTGACTGTACCTGGCGCTTAGTTAATGGCGTATCGTCTACGGTCACAAATAACTCATTACATCGACAGATCCGCGGATAGAAAGGTAAAGACGGAGCGCATCCTTCATGGTTGGAGACAAGGGATAATTATCAAGAACAGCACTAGCATTTGTGACTTCATCATCGGCATAAACTTCGGCTTTTTGCCTGCAACTGCTTGTGCGTGAAAATAGGAAAACTTAACTGTGATATATTCCGTTTAGTGATAAAATGGATGAATGTAACAGAGGGGGAACAACATGAAATTTACATATTTAATCGGCACAGTGACCCCTACTTATAAAAATTAAAGATGATTCCTCGGGGATAGATGAAATAACTCAGAAAGCAAAATATTGACTTTGAAATTATCACTAATAATGTAAAATTTCAAATATTACTGTTTTCTGTGCTGAAAGATTATACAATTTTAGAGGTTAACCTTGAATAAAAAGAAATCAATAATCAAGAAGCCTAAAATTGAACAAACATAGGACCTAATCGGTCCTTTTGTTTTGGAATAAAATATTGATTTTAAAATAAAAAATAAGCCTTGCTTGGCTCATTTTTTGTTAAAAGTTATTTTCGATAAATTCTGATTCTTCATCTGAGTTAAGGATTCCGGTAGCTTTTCCAACAGTTCCATTTTGATACTCCCAAAAGTAATTATGATCTTGGGCAACGTTGTCAAAGTTTCCTTCTTTCCAACCAGATACGATATTTAACAAATCACCTTTAAGCATGAAATCGCTATTAACCACAATCTCGTAAACTGCATTGATGTTTTCGGAATTCATCTCAACTGCTCCCCATTTCTCTTCTGCAATAACTTTTTGATGAGTCATATGGTGCATAACATCCATAACTTCTTCTTGAGTTGAATTTTGGGTAAGACCAGTTTCATCTTGAACTCCACCAATTTCTGAAGTCTGTTCTTCCATATCTTCATTTTTCTTAATATGCCCCGTAACGTCCATGACGGCAATATCACCTGAATTTGGTTTATTATACCTTGCTTCATACTCTTTAGCATTCTGATAAATTGTTATTACCACTGAAATAATTGCTGCTACAGCTATAAGTCCAACCATTGCCCATCTAAATTTATTCATTATAAGTTCCTCCGAGTCATAGTTCGATTATCACTCATTTCAGTTACATCCTTTTATGGATAAGCTCACCATTATTATATTAACATAAACTATTAACAAATAATCTTAAACTATTAAGTAACCATATAGATAGATATAAAATTTTTATCTAAAGAGAATGCATCCACACCTGAAACAATCATCCTCTTAGCCATCGTATGTCTAAATGTATGAGGACTAACTCGCTTATTTATCATTGCTTTCTTCCCATACTTAGTAAGCCTAGTTTGAATGCTATATCGATTTAATTCTTTATTATCCTGGCTTATGAACAGTTTGGTCGTCTCAACGTCTCCTCTTATCTTTATATATCTGCTTAGCTGCTCTTGTGTCGTTTCAGATGAGTAAACCGTTCTTTCAAAGAGATTCTTTGTTCTTCTAATAATGATAATGTCCCCACTAACATCATCTACTTCAATGCCTACAGGTTCAGACAATCTGACTCAAGTATCTAGGAAAACAAGTATGATTACTTCATCTCTAAAGGATATAAACGTTTTTTCTTTTCTAATTGTCCTTATAAGTTTCTCAATTTCTTTATTGTCCAATGTTTCAATTGTTTTTTGTCTATCCCTTAATAATTTGATGTTCCTCATTGGGTTCTTAACGATAAGTTTGCTCTTACATAAAAAGTTATAGAATGCTCTTAGAGCCCTCCACCTGGTATTACTAGTAAGTAACTTTCATTAGTTCCTTACTCTCCAGAATTAAGCTTTCTACGTCATTTTGTACCCATTCAACGACCTACTTATTAATTATCTTCTTTGCTCCATGAAATTCATTTTTGTAGTATTCAATCGTCGCTGGTCTTAAGTTTCTTAAATAGCAGTCCTTAAAAAAGGCTTCATATGCTTCTCCATCTGAAATCTTCTTCTTAATAATTCTTAGTTCATCTTCCGTTAATTCTTTACGTCTTCTCATTTCGACCTCCTACGCACACGATTCGCCGCACACAATTCTGGATTATTTTTGTCGTATTAAAGACAAAGAAAAAAGGCCCCAACTTTTAAGTTGAGACCTTGATTCTATAAGCATTTTTGATACCGGTGGCCGGGGTCGAACCGGCACTCCAGAGGAACACGATTTTGAGTCGTGCGCGTCTGCCAATTCCGCCACACCGGCATGTATGTTGGAGGCGGCAACCGGAATCGAACCGGTGGTAAAGGTTTTGCAGACCTCTGCCTTACCGCTTGGCTATGCCGCCAACGTTTTTGGAGCGAAAGACGGGATTCGAACCCGCGACCCCAACCTTGGCAAGGTTGTATTCTACCACTGAACTACTTTCGCATATGGCTGGGCTAGAAGGGATCGAACCTTCGCATGACGGAATCAAAATCCGTTGCCTTACCGCTTGGCTATAGCCCATTAACGATGTAATCATTATACCATGTTTTATTAAATGGGGCGACTGATGGGAATCGAACCCACGAATGCCTGAACCACAATCAGGTGCGTTAACCACTTCGCCACAATCGCCATTATAGGATTGAAATTGGCAGGGGTAGTAGGAATCGAACCCACACTGGAGGTTTTGGAGACCTCTGTTCTACCTTTAAACTATACCCCTGTAATTAAGATGGTGGAGGGGGGCAGATTCGAACTGCCGAACCCGAAGGAGCGGATTTACAGTCCGCCGCGTTTAGCCACTTCGCTACCCCTCCGCATATGGATGAAACATGGTGCCGGCAAGAGGACTTGAACCCCCAACCTACTGATTACAAGTCAGTTGCTCTACCAGTTGAGCTACACCGGCACTACTATGGTGGCTCAGGACGGAATCGAACCGCCGACACAAGGATTTTCAGTCCTTTGCTCTACCGACTGAGCTACTGAGCCAAACAATAAAATGGCGGTCCCGACGGGAATCGAACCCGCGATCTCCTGCGTGACAGGCAGGCATGTTAACCGCTACACCACGGGACCATAGATTGCGGGGACAGGATTTGAACCTGCGACCTTCGGGTTATGAGCCCGACGAGCTACCGGACTGCTCCACCCCGCGACGGTAATAATGTTGCTATTATGAATCAAGTTTTCGTGTTGAGCGTTTCAATGGTCTGAATAATCAATCCGTTATAGAGAAACAACCTGATCTTAATGAATAATGGTGGAGGATGACGGGATCGAACCGCCGACCCTCTGCTTGTAAGGCAGATGCTCTCCCAGCTGAGCTAATCCTCCAATGTGTTATCTAAATGGTGACCCGTACGGGATTCGAACCCGTGTTACCGCCGTGAAAGGGCGGTGTCTTAACCGCTTGACCAACGGGCCAGGTATAAATGGCGGAGAGCAAGGGATTTGAACCCTTGAGACAGGGTTACCCGTCTACACGATTTCCAATCGTGCTCCTTCGGCCACTCGGACAGCTCTCCAATAATGGCTCCGCAGGTAGGACTCGAACCTACGACCGTTCGGTTAACAGCCGAATGCTCTACCACTGAGCTACTGCGGAACAATATCAGCTTGGCGACGTCCTACTCTCACAGGGGGAAACCCCCAACTACCATCGGCGCTGAAGAGCTTAACTGCCGTGTTCGGAATGGGAACGGGTGTGACCTCTTCGCTATCGTCACCAAACAATGTTAACATTTTTTCAAGACATGTATTATTATAACATTCTTTTGAGAAAATGCAAGAAGAAATTTTTATTTCTTCAAAACTAGATAATAAGAAGGTATTTCATTTTTTAAAAAGCGTTGGTTAAGTCCTCGATCTATTAGTATCAGTCAGCTCCACATGTCACCATGCTTCCACCTCTGACCTATCAACCTGATCATCTTTCAGGGATCTTAC
>NZ_FTMX01000008.1 GCF_900156045.1 Peribacillus simplex
AGGTGAATTCCAATTTATTGCTGCCAAGCTCGCCTGCCGGCAAATTTCCAAGCGTGACTGTACCAAGTGCCGTCTTCACCTGATCGACTTGCTTCGTTACGGCAGGATGATTCAGTTTGATTGTCGTCATTAAAACAACCGCCTTTTTAAATCGGATATTTTACTTTCCAGCTGCTCAAATGCCTCTTCGCCTTTGTTCAAAAGGGAGTCGGCTTCTTGGGCTATATTCCCCGCTATGCTCAGAAGCGTATTCTCGGCATTCAGCTTTGTAATCATGGCCTCGATTTTCCATTGGTAATCGTCATAATCGTCATGAATGATACTGAACATCACATTATAGGCATCATGACGGGCATCCTGAAATTGATCCGAACGGTTCCCTGTCCAGCTGCCACCTAGCTCAGGGTCATTTATTTTCCTAATCTCGTTCAGACACATGCTCTGCTCTTTTATAATATCGTTCTTCGCATTTTCTAAACGTTCAATTTTCACATTCAAATCAGCTTTTTTACTGGAGATAGCAGAGTGTATATTACTCAAAATATCTGCATAAACCATGAAACTCACCTCAAAAACAGTATAATCCTACACTAAATGTCATATTTTCCTATTTAACATTATAAGGATTAAAGTCCGAGAGTTAAATAGGGAGAAATATGCTATTTTGTCAGTTAAAAGAGAAGATTGGCATAAAAAAGTTCCTACATACCATATTCTATATACCCTGTATTTTACCAATTTTAAACAAGTGAACAGAATGTCATCTCATTGGATCCTCTTAAATATTGCTCCACTTCATTCAAACTGCCCTAAATTGTATCTGTGCAACAAATCATCCCGAACAAACTCCCTGCAAGTCGAGGATAGATGTGACCGCTCAGGATGTATCAAATCTCCAAAAGGCAAGTCACCGACAAACTTAACTTCGCCTTCAAAATCCTGTCCGGATTCACCATCAAAACCTATGACTTTCACAAAGCAAGTTTTGTGACCGGTTTTCATAAAATCAATTACCGTTAAAACATGATTATGTACATCACTCATTCTTTTTCCCTCCAACCATGAAAGCATTAAGTAAAGATATTTTTTACTAGCATTATAATAAAGAAACCGATCCAAACAACAAACCATGGTTAAGATCGCTAAAGGCATTAAAACTTTGGAAATAGACAAACATACTTTCCCTGAATCGCTTATACTTTATTTTTTTATGTATTTTGGTTGATCTATTAACTATAATCATATTTAAACTGGCGTTGCATGTCCTGACTTCCCAATTCATTCACTTATGTTTTTTTACGTTACCCGGAATATACTTCTCTTAACATGTCTATGATTTCATATTACTTCCATCGAAGGTCAGTCTGGCAACCCCCCTCTTCTATATAGATTTATAACCTGCTATAATCTAAGGATTGGAGGTGTGAAAAATGAAAGAAATCATCCAGATATTAGCTGAAATCGTCAATAATCTTCACGATTTCATCCTATTCTTTGTAAGTGACACATTAAATTCAAATGCAACGGACAAAGATTTGCATTTTTGGATAATGGGAATCATCGGTATCATCATATTTTTGTTCGTGTTATTTTTATCTAATTTAATTTCCCGGATGCGTTTTGGGATAACGATCCTTTCTTTCCTTTATACCTTTACCGTCATGGTTGTTTTAGTATTTGCCATTGAAATACAGCAAGCCCTTACCAGCAGGGGGAATATGGAGTTTCAAGATGCGGCGGTAGGCCTATGGGGGTTCATCGTATTTTTCATGGTTTTTGCTGTACTTTCATCCATTTTCCTATTGGTGAAGAATTTATTCAAGCAATCAAAATAAAGGTAACGATAGGTCACCTTGGCTTAAAACATTCCTAATGCCTTTCAATAACTGGAAATTCGGATTTTTGCATTGGCGGGAATGATAATCTCTCTGTAGCATCATCTTTATTGGAAAGCTAGGTTACAGAGAAGCAAATTTGATTCGGGGAATTACTTCGATTCATTTTCATTGAATAAATCAATGCTAAACAGATTAAAAGAATCGTCGTCATTAATGCGTTCCTGGTCATTTCCTGTTACATCAGGACTATTTTCCCTGCGACGGCGATTCACTTCCCTTAATTCCGCTTCCAGAAATTCCGCTTGTTCGTGGGAAAGCTTGATCGTGATTTCATTATTTTGATCATCTGCAGCTTTCAAGAGGACATAGCTATCCGCAGCATTACGTAAAGTCACATTGCTTACTGTTAAGTTCATGTTCGCGAGTTCATATCTTGCCTTCATAATGTAAAAAGAACCTCCATCGGAAAATACCGGATAAAATAAAGTATATTAAATATACTCTACTTCAAGATATTTAAATATACAAATTCTTTGTTTGAAAAAGCCTTGAAACCTAAATAAAGCTACCTCATAAAAGATTTCCGAAAGACAATAAATGAAAAATTGGTGTGCCGCTTCATTAAAGCTTAGTTCTTGAATACGGGTACAGGTAAAATTTCTTCCCTTGAATTCCAGAAGTTCTGGAACCAATATTGCAATTGATACGAATTCGTCCCTTTCTTAAAAAACAGGTTCTCCATGAATGAACTCACATTGACTAAACAAAGGGAACCCTTCACAAGCAGAAAGGTTCCCTTTGTTTATAGTTCTTTTTCAATCGCGCAAGCAATATGGTATGGACCCGTGCTTTCATTTGAAGTAATGACGGTTTTCAATCGATTTGCCGGATATACCGCTGAATTGAAGCTTACACCCGGGTCATACCCCATAAGATGATATTTGAAAATCGCGTCATCTTTTTTACGAATCCATAGACCATATCCGTAGTATCCCCCTTCATCTTCCGTAGCAATATGGGGCTTCAATAAAAGATTGGTATATGCTTGATTCAGTAATTGATTGGAAAATAACCCTTCCCAAAATCTGAACATATCCGATGTTGTAATATACGCCCCTCCATCCGCACCGCCTTTGATCGGAAGGGAATAAACATTCGTTCTCCATGCTCCATTTTCTTCGTCAATGTACCCTAATGCAGTATTTTTAGGAAGCTGGTCCATGGAAAAATAACCGGAATTTTTCATTTCACAAGGCAGAAAGATGTTCTTGTCGATATATTCGGAAAATTCGAGCCCGGTTAGTTCCTCAACAATCAATCCTAATAAAATATAGCCTGCATTATTGTAATGAAATCTTTCCCCGGGTTCGAACATCATCACCTCATCTTGAAACATCGGCAGGAAATCTTTTAATCTTTTTATATGGTACATCGGATTTTTCTGCCAAAGCTCTTCAAAATCATCCATCACTTCTTCATCAAAGTAATCAGGAATGCCCGATGTGTGTGTTAAGAGGTAATGTATGGTTACAATTTGGTTGAAACAAGGAAACCCGGTCGGAAGACAGTCTTTAAGCTTAGAATCGAACCTAAGTTTCCCATTTTGTATTAACTGGCAATGGCTATCGCCGTAAACAGTTTACACCCAGAAGCAATTCCGAACTTTGTTTCGGTCGTATTCATGATTTCATCCGCTCGATTGGAATAGCCATGTGCTGAGCTATGGATCACGTCATCTCCCGCTTTCACACCGATTACACCCGAGAATTCAATTTCCTTGCTGGTTTTTTCAATAATCCTGGATAAATCCATATTTAGAATCGACATTTCGTTTCCACCTTTGCCGGTAAAATTTCAATACTGATGTGTTGGCCAAGGTGCTCGTTATGTTCTTGCAAAAAAACCCGCATCTATGTGATGCGGGGTAACTTATCAGCTTCTTATTTCCACCAAGTATCATAAACGTTAATGGCTTCATTGCGTTTATGTTCGGTTTTAGTATACCATCCTTCGATGATTTCGGCAGCTTCCGTTCTGATATCCTTGCCTTCAAGGTAATCATCGATTTCATCGTAGCTAACGCCTAAAGCGACTTCATCAGGAAGCAACGGTTTGTCATCTTCCAAATCGGCCGTTGGTATTTTCGTATAAAGACGCTCGGGAGCCCCGACGAACTTCAGGATTTCTTTTCCTTGCCTTTTATTCAATCGGTATAATGGCAGGATATCCGCTGCGCCATCACCATGTTTCGTAAAGAAACCTGTGATCGCTTCTGCTGCATGGTCCGTACCAAGCACGACGCCTTTATAAAGTCCGGCTAAATCATATTGTACCTTCATTCGCTCACGTGCTTTAACATTTCCCCTTAAGAAATTCGATAGCTTTTCAGAAACTGCTTCTTCCACAGCTTTTACTGATGCATCCACCGCTTCCTTGATGTTGACTGTAACCGTTTGGCTTGGCTTGATGAATTTTAAAGCCAGCTGCCTGTCATCTTCATCAGCCTGTACTCCATATGGCAAGCTTACAGCAACAAACTTGTAGTCGTTGCCATTCGTTTCTTCATTCAATTCATTGACAGCGGTTTGGGCAATATACCCTGCCAGTGTTGAATCTTGCCCTCCAGATATTCCAAGTACAAAGCTTTTCAGAAACGTATTTTTCTTCATATACCCTTTTAATAGATCAACACTTTTCCTGAATTCGACTTCAGGATCGATCGTTGGTTGGACAAGTAATTTTTTTACGATTTCTTTTTGTAATGGACGCATTGGCAAAGCCCCGCTTTCTAATAAAATAGGATTGTCATTTCGTTAGCATTCTTTCTACATTGGCTTTTACTTCATCTATATTCCTCATTTTATTATCCCAACAATCCTGGCTTAGATCTACCGGGTATTCTTCAGGATTAAGTGCACGCAGGTACTCCGGCCATAATACTTGGAGATTTTTTTGCGTGAATGCCTTGATTTCATCTATGGTTGGCAATTCATAAATCAAACTCCCATCCTTGAAAATATCCACATGCAGATCAACCGCATCGAAATCCGTGACGAATTTACTTAGGAAGGTATGGACAGGATGAAACATTTTTAATTTTTCCTGTTCCTGCGGCTTCTCATATTCCATCGCCAAATAATCACCTTCAGCATGATGGTTCACTTTATTGATGATACGATATACTCGTTTTAAGCCAGGTGTCGTAACCTTTTCAGGGTTAGAAGAAATTTTGATGGTATCTCTCATATTCCCATCTTCGCCCTCTATTGAAACCATTTTATAAACGGCACCGAGCGCTGGCTGGTCATAAGCCGTAATCAATTTGGTTCCGATGCCCCATATGTCAATTCTTGCTCCTTGTTGTTTCAGGTTGATGATCGTATATTCATCCAAGTCATTGGAAGCGACAATCTTCGCATCATGGAACCCTGCAGCATCGAGCATACGTCGTGCTTCTTTTGATAAGTAAGCTAAATCACCGCTGTCAAGACGGACGCCAATGAAATTGATTTTATCGCCCAGTTCCTTGGCAACACGGATTGCATTCGGGATGCCAGAACGTAATGTATCATAAGTATCAACCAAGAATACACAGTCTTTATGGGAAACAGCGTATTTGTGAAAAGCAGTATATTCATCTTTATAAGCTTGGATCATGGAATGTGCATGGGTCCCTGAAACAGGAATGCCGAACAGCTTTCCAGCACGTACATTACTGGTGGAATCAAAGCCAGCAATATAGGCCGCCCTCGCTCCCCAAATTGCAGCATCCATTTCTTGCGCCCGCCTTGAACCGAATTCGAGGGCAGATTCTTCACCGATGACCTGTTTGATGCGCGAAGCTTTTGTTGCTACGAGTGTGTGATAGTTCACAATGTTTAGCAACGCAGTTTCGATGAGTTGAGCCTCACCGAGCGGTGCCTCCACCCGTAAAATCGGTTCATTGCCGAAGACGAGCTCTCCCTCTTTCATGCAGCGAATCGCTCCCGTGAAACGGATGTTCCGCAAATAATTCAAAAATTCTTCATCATAGTGCAGATCATTTTTTAAATAGTCGATATCACTTTCCGAGAAGGAAAAGTTTTGAAGGTATTGGACAATTTTTTCAAGTCCCGCAAAAATCGCATATCCGCTGTTAAATGGAAGCTTTCTGAAAAATATTTCGAAAACTGCCTTTCGATTATGTGTTTTGTCCTGCCAATAAGTTTGGGCCATGTTGATTTGGTATAGATCAGTGTGTAATGCGTAACTGTCGTCGTTGTACTTTTTTTCCATGGATAGTTCCTCCCAAAAGAGAAGCCTTCGCTTCCCTTCTATTCTGTTACGTTAATGTTATAGAATGGTTGCTCCAAGAGATCCTTTAAAATGTCCAAGCGCCCAATGGTGACCGGCATCATTGAACGAGGCCACTGCATTTTCATATACAAAGATTTTATAGCCTAGATTATAAGCGTCGATTGCCGTATGCAAAATACAGATATCTGTACAAACCCCGACTAAATATACATCGGTAATGTGACGTTCCCGCAGGCGGATATCAAGGTCCGTTCCTGCAAAGGCCGAATAACGTGTTTTATCTATATAATGAACATTCTTTTGATTTTTATTTGTTTCATATTCCTCTTTTAACGCCCCGTATAGGTTTCTACCCATTGTACCGCTAATATTATGCGGTGGAAACAAATTCGATTCGGGATGTAAGCGGTCTCCTTCTTCATGTAAATCAATCGCGAATACCGTGTATTCACCTTGTTCGATAAAATCCTTGGTTATACTGACAAGAGCCTTCTCGATATCCTGGCCTGGCTTCCCGCAGGTCAATGCCCCCCCGTCTGCCACGAAGTCATACGTATAATCTATATTGATCAATGCCTTTTTTCCCATTGCGCAATTCCCCCCCTCAGTAGTAAATAGAGTCCATGACAACCTCTGCATTAAATCGGTAAAGCTGTGAAGGCCGATACGAATTACGTTTCGTTTTCTTCTGCATTCCCTTTTCATCCAAGACTTTCTCCAAAAACGGGAGTTTCGGGGCTTTTGCATAAAAAAGTGAGTCTGCGCTTATTTTTGCATCATCTCTGGCTGTCAGCAAAACCCGTTGCAATTCAGAAAGTGTAAATTCATCCGGCAGGAATTTTTGGGCTATCGTCGTTTGCACCATTTCTTTTTTCATTAAATTCATCGCATCGTTTATAATTGTATAATGATCGAATGCAAGATCTAATTGTAAGGCTTCCTGGATCGTGAACAATTCAACCTCGGCTGCATCGTCATTCGCTTTTCTTTGATGAAGAAACTCTTCCTGAACAATTGCATAAAAAGCATTGGATATGATCCAACCCCTGGGATCACGTCCTGGCCGGTCATAAACCCCGAAATGCTTGACATGGAATCCAGCTACGCCCGTTTCTTCTTTCAATTCTCTTTTGGCTGCTTCATAAGCAGTCTCGCCAGCATTGACAAAACCTCCAGGTAAAGCCCATTTATCTCCTTCAACATTCGGGCTTCCTTCCTTATCTTTTGTGGCACGTTTGATTAATAATAATTTCAAAAACATTTCAGGCGGGGCTTTCTCTGCCGTTTTCTTTGTAGTAATCGTAAAGATTGCAATATCTGCTGTATATCCATCTGGAGTAATATATTTCTTTTTTTCCTGCTGATCCATGGCAACTCTCACTTTCTTTACTAAGTATGGGATTGAGTAATTAGTAAATCATTAATTACTAATTATAGTACTCTTCCTTGTGTAATTTAGCAACTCTAAATCAGATAATTTTCTAATTATTTAAAAAATCATTTATTTTCATACATGATAAATAGCCTGGTCATGATGACCAGGCTTGTTTATTGAATTCTTTAAACGGGATAGACTCCATGTTTACGATCGGTAAATGTCAATTGCTTACTGCTATAAGCTTCAAACCTGGCACTTAATTCATCACGCAGGTCATTTGGTTGGATGATGCCATCAACAATCATTTCGGAGGCTAAGCGGTAGATATCGATATCTTCATTATATTCATTGCGCTTCTGTTCGATGAATGCTGGGCGCTCTTCTGGTTCCATCGCATTTATTTTGTTGGCATAGACTGCGTTGACCGCAGCCTCTGCCCCCATGACCGCAATCAATGCCGTCGGTAAGGCAAGAACGCAGTCAGGTTCAAAAGCGGGACCAGCCATCGCGTATAGTCCTGCACCATAAGCCTTACGGACAATGACAGAAATCTTGGGAACGGTGGCTTCACTCATGGCCGAAATCATTTTTGCACCATGGCGAATGATCCCTGCCTGTTCGACCTTCGTCCCAATCATGAATCCTGGAATATCCACCAGGAACAACAGCGGAATATGGAAAGCATCACATAAATTGATGAACTTGGCTGCCTTATCAGCTGAATCATGGAACAGGACGCCGCCCTTGACACGCGGCTGATTGGCTATGATCCCTATCGTTTGTCCATTAAGCCTGGCAAGCCCAGTAATTAATTCGGGTGCAAATAGTTTCTTGATTTCACAAAACGATTGCCTGTCTATAACCCTATCGATCAAGTCATACATATTGAAGGGTGCATTCTGATTTTTGGGAATCAGTTCTTCCAAAGTTTTTTCGAAATCCGCAGGCAGCTCAGGTCTTACGCTTTTAGGTCTTTCTTGATAATTTCCTGGAAAATAGCTTAAGTATCTGCGTGCAAACGCGATGGATTCTTCCTCCGACTTTACAAGCACATCCCCGCATCCAGACACAGAACAATGCATTTTCGCCCCGCCCATTTCCTCTTCGGTTACCTTTTCGCCAATGACCATTTCTGCCATTCTCGGTGAACCTAAATACATGGATGCATTGCCATCAACCATTACTACAATATCACAAAAAGCAGGGATATATGCCCCGCCTGCGGCAGACGGACCGAACAATAGACAAATTTGCGGTACTTTTCCTGATAACTTCACTTGGTTGTAAAAGATTCGTCCTGCTCCGCGGCGCCCTGGAAACATTTCTACTTGATCTGTAATTCGTGCCCCGGCAGAATCGACTAAATAAAGAAGGGGCAACTGCAACTTTTCAGCTGTTTCCTGAATGCGAATGATTTTCTCGACGGTCCTTGCTCCCCAGGAACCAGCTTTTACAGTCGAATCATTGGCCATGACACAGACCCTCTGACCATTGATTTTCCCGATGCCTGTAACTACACCATCAGCAGGTAATCCATCACTGGCACAATTAGCAAAGAAAGCGTCCTCTATTTCAACCCCTTCATCGAAAAGCAGCTCTAGCCGTTCACGCACGAAAAGCTTTCCTTTTTCAGCGTTTTTTTGATGATATTTTTCTAAACCGCCTTTTTTAATCGTTTCAACCGTTTCGGTTAGTTTATCCGTCGTTACCATCCCTGTTCCTCCTTCAATTGAAATCATTGGCCCTTAAAAACCGGTTTGCGTTTTTCCTTGAATGCTGACAGACCCTCCAGTCGGTCCCGGGTTTTTAAAGTTTTCTGATAGCAGTCTTTTTCAATTTGCAATCCTGTTTTCAAATTAGTCTCAGCCCCTTGATTGATCGCCGCTTTTGCAGCTCTGAGTGCTAATGGGGCATTGACCGCAATTTCCCCAGCCAATTTTTTCGCTTCCTCAAGTAAATGCTGGGGTGAATATACATGACTGATGATTTTCAAGGCCTGTGCCGTTTTTGCATCCAATCTCCTTGCCGTATAAATCAGTTCTTTCGCTGTCGGCATTCCGACTATCCGCGGCAGTCTTTGTGTACCGCCGGCGCCTGGGATGATGCCTAATGACGTTTCTGTCAGTCCAACCTTAGCCGTTTCCGATGCGATGCGTATGTCACAAGCGAGTGCCAACTCCAGCCCGCCGCCAAAAGCCGAACCGTTAATCGCGGCAATGACTGGAACTGGAAGATTTTCGACAGCCGTAATCGTGTCTCCAATCAACTTGACTGTCTCCCTGACTTTATCATCATTCATACCTGCTCGTTCCTTAAGGTCTGCACCTGCACAAAACGCCTTATCACCTGCTCCCGTTATAATGACCGTTCGTAAATTGGAATCTTTTTTCAATTCATACAGCCCTTCGACTAAGCAATGAAGCAATTCTGTGGATAAAGCATTAGCAGCATCCGGCCGGTTCAAAGTCACGAGGGCAATTCCCTTTTCTTCATGACTGATCTCAACTAATGAAGTCATAAATTCACCTCAATTTCTCTTATTGTGCGTTATAAACAGCCATCTGATGGCTAGGCAATGGTTTCTCCAAAAAGCTTTGCATCATGGCCGCAGCCTTCATTAGTTTTTCTGGATTGATTCCCGTTTTAATTCCCATTTTATGTAGCATATGGATCAGGTCATCCGTTGCCACATTTCCGCTCGCACCTGGTGCATACGGGCATCCTCCTAAACCTCCGAGCGAAGAGTCAAATGTGTCAACACCATAATTCAGTGATTCAAGGACATTTGCGAGTGCCATACCCCTTGTATCATGAAAATGGAGGGCAATCCGGCTTGTATCATATCTTTTTACTGCCTGTTCAAGGAACAAGGCAACTTGTCTTGGAGATGCGACCCCAATGGTATCACCCAATGAGACCTCATCGATTCCATACTCAAACAGTTGATCACAAACACGGAAAACCTGTTCGGACGAAATCTCCCCTTCATAAGGACAGCCGAAAACGGTTGAAATATAGCCCCTGACCGTTTTCCCGCTATTTGCTGCTGTCCCGATGACATCCTTCATTATTGGAAAGGTATCGGAGATCGATTTATTAATATTTTTAAGATTATGCGTTTCACTGGATGACATGAACACGGAAATTTCATCGATATTAGCTTCAAGAGCCGACTCCAGTCCCCTTTGATTGGGTACAAGGGCCGCATAAGTGATACCGGGTTTGCGCTTTATTCCCTTAGCCACAAGGGCGGCATCACTTAATTGGGGAATCCACTTTGGATGGACAAAAGAAGTCACTTCTATATAAGATAATCCCGTATCAGAGAGCTGATCGATCCAATCCATTTTGCTTTGTGCAGGTATCATGACCTTTTCATTTTGCAGCCCGTCACGCGGACCCACTTCCTTAATTGTCACTTTTTCAGGCCAATTCATCTTACCCCTCCGTCCTTTTATTCAATGACGGCCAAAATGTCGCCCTCATTTACGAAATCCCCCTCATTAACTTTAAGTTCTTTGATGGTGCCAGCTTCTTCGGCTGCAATGGGGATTTCCATTTTCATCGATTCCAAGATAATGATGTCCTGTCCGTCTGTTACACTTTGCCCCTCATTCGCTACGATTTTCCAAACGCTTCCTGCCATGCTTGCCTTTAATTCTGCCATCTTACATTCCTCCTGATCATTTTGTTTTAAAATATGGGTTATACAGTCAATTTTTTAATATATTTCGCAATGAAATCCGTAGTTGTATCTCCTTGGGAAAAAGCTTCATGAGAAATTATTTCCATAAGCAAAGGAAGGTTTGTTTTTATTCCTTCTATTTTATAGTTTGCCAGCGCTTCTCTTAATCTCTTGATCGCTTTATCCCTTGAATCGCCGCTCACTACCAATTTGGCGATCATCGGATCATAAAAATGGGATACGACGGAAGTTCCATGAACCGCCAATTCATGACGGATTCCTTCACCTTCCGGAAGTTCCATGCTGGTGATTCTCCCCGGTGCTGGATAAAACGTTTTCGGGTCTTCAGCGTATATACGCACTTCAATGGAGTGTCCATCCTGTTTAATCTCACTTTGAGTGAATTCCAATTTGTTGCCCGATGCAATTTTAATTTGCTGTTCGACTAAATCCAGCCCCGTAATTTCTTCGGTGACAGGATGCTCAACCTGAAGACGTGTATTCATTTCCAGGAAATAAAAGTTTTTATCACCATCAACTAAAAATTCGAGAGTTCCCGCATTGCTATAACCGATGGATTTTACCGCTTTCACAGCAGCCATTCCCATCCTGTTTCTTGTTTCTTCATCAAGGAAAGAAGAGGGAGCCTCTTCCACGACCTTCTGGTGGCGCCTTTGAACGGAGCATTCCCTTTCCCATAAGTAAACAGCATTCCCAAAGGAATCCGCCAATACCTGAATTTCGATATGCCGAGGCTTCTCTATCAATTTTTCTATGAACATATCTCCATTGCCAAAAAACAATTGGGCACGTTTTTGATTCCCTTCGAAGGCCTTGGTCAGTTCATCTTCATTAGCAACGGCCTGCATGCCGATTCCCCCGCCGCCTGCTGCTGCTTTTAACATGACTGGATAGCCGATCTTTTCGGCAACGGCTGCCGCTTCTGCACTATCAATTAACGGACGTGAAAATCCAGGCACCAATGGAAGTCCCGCTTGTTCCATCTTTTTCCGGGCCTCGACTTTATTGCCCATCTGCTGGATGATTTCTGGTTTTGGACCAATGAATATCAAGCCGGCTTCTTCGCATGAACGTGCGAAATCTGCATTTTCACTAAGAAATCCGTATCCTGGATGAATGGCTTCCACTCCCGTTTTCTTGGCTATTTCCAAAATCTTATTGACGTTTAAATAGCTTTCCTGTACTCTCGGGCCACCCAATAAATATGCCTCATCCGCCAATCCCACAAATGGCGAATCCGCATCTGCTTCCGAATGGACAGCGACAGTAAGTATTCCCAACTTCCTGCATGTACGAATAATGCGTGATGCTATTTCTCCCCTGTTTGCGATAAGAATTTTTCGAATCATTCGATACCCTCCTTATTTAGTGCGTTCCGATAGTAAATCAAGAGTTTGTTGCCGAAGCTTATACTTTTGGATTTTCCCGGATGCAGTCATGGGATAAGCATCGGTAAATTGAATGTAACGGGGAATTTTATGAAAAGATATTTTCCCTTTGCAATACTCTATCAATTCTTTCTCCGTAAGGGTTTCACCCGCTTTCAGAATGATCCATGCAGCTACCTCTTCCCCATACTTCCGATCTGGAACGCCGAGTACCTGGACATCGACAATTGCAGGATGTTGATAGAGGAATTCTTCGATCTCCCGGGGATAAATATTTTCCCCTCCGCGAATGATCATATCTTTCAGCCGCCCTGTAATCTTGCAATAACCCCTTTCATCCATCACTGCCAAATCTCCCGTATGAAGCCAGCCTTCCCGGTCAATCGCCTGCTCAGTAGCTTCAGGGTTATTATAATATCCTTTCATTACATGATATCCCCTGGAACAGAGTTCACCCTGTATACCCCGAGGGACTTCTTCCCCTGTAGCCGGATCGACAATTTTCACTTCCACTTTCGGCAAAGCCCTTCCCACTGAGGAAACACGAAGTTCGATCGGATCGTCCGTTCTTGTCATCGTAATTCCTGGAGACGATTCCGTTTGACCATAAGTAATCGTGATTTCCGAGATTCCCATCTTATTCACCACGCTTCTCATGACTTCGATCGGACATGTGGAGCCTGCCATGATTCCAGTCCGCAACGAACGTAAATCATACTGGTCAAAATCATCGAGATTAAGTTGAGCGATGAACATCGTCGGAACACCATGAAGTGCCGTACATTTTTCGGCTTCAACGGTCTGAAGGACGACGCGTGGATTAAATTCCACAATCGGCACCATTGCTGCCCCTACAGAAACAGATGCCATCGTACCAAGGGAACAGCCGAAACAATGAAAAAACGGAACCGGGATGCAAAGCCGGTCAACTTCGGTAAGTTTCATGCATTCCGCGACATTCAATCCGTTGTTGACCAGGTTAGAATGCGTCAGCATCACTCCTTTTGGAAATCCTGTCGTCCCTGATGTATATTGCATATTAATCACATCATCTGGAGCCAATTCCTCCATCCTCATGTCCAGTGACTCCTCCGAAATGGACTCGCTCCCGCTAATGACATCATCCCACGAAAACGTTCCGGGATAACGCGTTTTACCTAAAACGATGATATTTTTCAATTTTGGCAGTTTCTCAGATTGTAATTTTCCTGGTTCTGCATTTTTCAATTCAGGAACGATTTCGTACAGCGTATCTATATATGAATGATCCTTAAATTGCTCCATCAGGATGATCGTCGTCGCATCGGATTGCTTGAGCAAGTATTCCAATTCACTTGTGCGGTAATTAGTGTTGACCGTAACCAGCACCCCGCCCATTTTCGCGGTGGAAAATTGGGATATAAGCCATTCCGGTTTATTGGACGCCCAAATGGCGATATGTTCCCCTTTTTTTATATCGAGTGACATAAACCCCCTGGCCGCCTTTCGGCAAATCTTTTCAAATTCGCGATAGGAATGGCGGAGGCCCAGTTCATGGTATACAACCGCTTCATTATCACCATATTGTTCAGCTGTCCTTTCAAGCAATTTCCCGATCGTAATATCTAGCAAATCAGACATCAAACTCCTCCTAATCAAATAAAAGTAAGAATGGACGCGTTTTGCTGTATAGATAACATCTGCTTTTCACCAAAATGAACCAAAGCATCATCGTTCATTTTACGTTCCAGAAAGATTAACAGCCTAATTGTCTGGCGATAACGAGTCTTTGAATTTCGGATGTGCCTTCACCAATCTCCAATAACTTAGCATCTCTTAAATAGCGCTCCACTTCATATTCGCGCATGTAACCAGATCCGCCATGTATTTGAATCGCTTGATTGCTGGCCCGGAAAGCGGTTTCACTTGCAAAAAGCTTGGCGTATGCCGCTTCCTTCGCAAAAGGTTTTTTATTGTCTTTTAACCATGCAGCCTTATATACCATATTCCTCGCCAATTCAATTTCCATCGCCATGTCTGCCAGCTTGAATTGAATGGCCTGGAAATTTGATATCGATTTACCGAATTGAATGCGCTCTTTTGAAAAAGCTAAAGCTTTATCAAAGGCAGCCTGAGCGATACCGACGGCCAAAGCTGCAATGGAAATCCTTCCTCCATCCAGTGTGAATAAGAATTGTTTGAACCCTTTGTCTGGATCTCCCAATATATTTTCCTTTGGTACCCGGACGTTATCCAGAATGATTTCACAAGTATTGGAAGCCCTAACTCCCATTTTTTCATAATTGCTATTAATCGTAAGCCCTTGGGTATCGGTTGGCACGATGAATGCCGAGATGATATTCTTGCCCTTGGAATCTTTGCCCGATACAGCAGTGACGGTTACGGTTCTTGAATAGCTGGCATTTGTAATCCAAGTTTTCTCACCATTGATCACATACTCATCACCTTCCAACACGGCAGTGGTTCTAGTGCCGCCAGCATCGGAACCCGCATTGGGCTCTGTCAACCCGAAAGCTGCCAGAGTTTCTCCGGTCGTGATTGGAACCAGATATTTTTGCTTCTGTTCTTCGGTTCCAAAATAGTAAATTGGACTTGCTCCGAGCGAAACGGCTGCAGCATAACTTAAGCCCGTTCCCCCGCACGCCTTGCCAACCTCTTCAACTGCAATGGCATATGAAATCGTATCTCCGCCCGAACCGCCATATTCTTCAGGAAATGGAATTCCAAGCAACCCGAGTTTCCCCATTTTTTTGAATGCATCCTCCGCAAACATGGACTTTGCATCCAACTCTATCGCTATGGGTTTAATTTCCTTTTCGGCAAATTCCTTTACCATTTCCTTAATCATCTGCTGTTCTTTTGTAAGTGAAAAATCCATATTTTCATTCCCCTTTCAATTGAGACCGACTAGTTGGTCTGTACAAATCAAGTTAATTGTTTAATCCGCAACAACTTTGTTCTTCAGTAAAAATGGCTGGGTGATTTCAGTATCTTTTTGTTTCTCTGTCAATAGGGCATTCAGAATTAAATCTACGTAAATATCACCGATTTCATCAATCGTTTTTCCACCGTCCCTTTTGTACCATTTGTAGGACCAGTTCACCATGCCAAGAATTGACATTCCGGTAATTTCCACTGGCAATTCGCTGCGGAATACTCCCTTGTCAATGCCTTCTTTGATGACGGAAAAAATGATTTCTTTATACATTTGACGCTTTTTTTTGATTGCTTCAACATAAGGTGGTTTTAAGTAAATGCTTTCTTGATAGAAAACTGAGATGTGTGGTTTATAGAGGTCAAAAACTTTAACGAATGATTGAATGATCTTTTGCATTTTTTCTGTTGGATGGGTACTTTCTGAAATGGCTTCCTGTGCTTTTATTAAAACATATGAAATAAAGTAATCATGAATGACAAATAGGAGTTCATCTTTGGAAGAGAAATGGTGATAAAACCCCCCCTTGCTAGTTCCGCATGCCTTAACGATTTCGTTAACGGAGACACCATGAAAACCATGCTGATCGAAGAGCGCCAACGATGTTTCAATTATTTTTTCTTTTAACTCCGTAAGACTGCACCCCCCTTGTATCCGCTTACATTTAATCCAGAATAAAGAGATTTATTATGTAAAAACTGGATTTATTTAGATTTTACCAAATATTTAAAAATTGTCAATTTTAAATTATAAACAAAAAACAGCCCTCAATACCAAGAGCTGTCAATCTACTTTATGCTTGAATATGACACATTCGATACTAACCCTTATTGCCATTCACTTTTTTCCCTTGACCGGTTTAACTTGGGCTTTTACAAGCTGCCATCCATTGTTATACTTCCATACTGATTTGATTTCCAATATCGAATCACGTTCATCGGACCCTTTTACATTTTGGACTCCCACAAGCGCTTTCCCTTTTCCAAAAACGTTCTTTAAGTCCAGTGAAGAATATGGATCAACCAAAAGCTCTGTCGGTTCATTTAGTTTTCCATTTTGATAAATGCCCATTTCATCATAAGCTTGTTTTCTGGAACTGACATCTATCACCACAGGCTTTTGACCTTCAATAATGATTTCCGCTTTGTATCCGTCAAGAAATTGGGCCATTACGGGAACGGATGGAGGGATTTCCAGTTCCTTCACTTTTCCATCCTTGAACGTATAGGCGTAACTGGTTATCAACCGCTCTCTACCTTCCATCAAAACCGTGACCAATACATCCTGTACCCCATCATTATTCAAGTCGGCAACCTTGAGATCTGGATTATATCCAGCTTTAAGCGGGACAGTGATTGTACGGCGATTGCTTTCCACACTTAACTCGATTTTCTTCAGAAACTTGCTTCCTTCCTCATATGGCAGCCCCTGAACCTGGATGATGTCTATTTTCTGGTCACCTGTTACATCTCTTTTTGTTGAAATATAAGTGCCATCGACATGAAAATTTTTATCATGCGCTTCAACCGCTTGATAGCTCAAAAAGAGTGAGATGACTAAAACCGCATATTTTAGCAGATCTAACTTTTTCATAGTGATAACCTCTCTTTTCCAAGATGAACTAATTTGACATTTGCCGCCGTTTGAACTTTCGACGCTGATCTTTCATGAAGATGGACCAGAAATAATAGAACCCTGGCACTAATATCGCAAAGCCCACGATATATGTGGCAAAAACTGCCCGGAAAGATGTTGGATCGGTAAATCCTGAAAGAATCGTGACATTTGGATATATGATATAAGGTAAATGTGCGATACCATAAACATAACTGCCAATTAAATACTGAATGATAATCGCTATTACAGCGACGCGAGGCATTCCTTTAACCTCCTGCTTAGAAAAATAGGGTAAGTACAGTGCTATCCCGCTAATGATGAAAAAAACTAGCGAGACGAATAACAATGCCGAGTTTTTCATCATTCCTTGGTAGATCCAATTCGCTTCGTTTTTTAACGTGAGCATAACCAACAGAGCCATGACCAGCATAAGCGGTCCCGTTATCATCGCATCCCTGCGATATATTTTGTATGCTTTCATTTCATCAGCCTGTTTTGAGTAATCGGACAGTAGCAAAGATGATAAAAAAAGCGTACTCATGATTCCAAACCCCACAAATGCATACTCATTCGGACTCGTGAAAAGTTTAGATAGATTCAATTCTTCATTTCCTCTCACGCCTTCTACAAATCCAAGGTGGGTGATGGGCAATACACTGATTAATAGCCCGGGTATGATCAATCCCGTCAATCCTGAGATATATGTTAACGCTTTTTCATATTTGTCCACGCTATGCGAAAAAACCAAGAAAGCGCTCCTAATACATAACAGGACCAATATCAGGCTCGCAGGAACGATCAAGGCTACTCCAATCGGGAAAACCGCACCTGGAAATAAACTGTAAATCGCAATGACAAGACCAACAACAAATGTATTGGTCACCTCCCAAGTCGGTGATAAATAGCTATTTGCAATCTTCGTAGCATTCGTTTCTTCCTTTTTAATGTAAGTCATCGCCCAGAAGCCAGCGCCAAAGTCCATGGAGGCCATGATGGCATAAAGAAAAATAAAGCCCCAGACCAATGTTATCGCAAGAAGAGCATCACTCAACCGCCTTCCCCCCTTTTATGAATTCGAATCGAAATGCCTTACATCTTTCTGTTCAGCCTTATATATATCATCCATTACCGAATGACGTTTGAAATAATACAAAAGTGTAAATACGACAGAAACGCATAAAATGATATATACAATAATGAACATCGTGAATAAAAATCCAAGGTTTTCGTACGAAGTGACTGAATCCTCCGTAGTCAGCATCCTGTATATCGTCCATGGCTGTCTGCCAGTACAAGCAAAAATCCAACCACATTCAATCGAAATCACCGAAAGCGGGCCTGCAGCAACAAACAGCCAGAGAACCCATTTCGGATAAGTCTCCTTTTTCATCCATTTATTCCATACCAATGCAAACAGTGCTAAGGCAATTAAGCCGGAACCGATGATGACCATGGCGTTGAATAAGATATGGACATATAGCGGCGGCCAATATTCTTCTGGAAAATCGTTCAAGCCGGTCACGACCGTATCAAAGCTATTGCCGGATAGAAAGCTTAATAACCATGGGAATTCAATCCCATACTTCACTTCCTGTGCTTCCCTATCGGTATAACCAAACAAGGTAAGTCCGGCATGGTCCTTTGTTTCAAACAACCCTTCAGCCGCCGCCAATTTTTCCGGCTGCTCCCTATATAAATGCTGTGTAGTCGCATGACCGTTCAATGCCGTCAAAAAAGAAAAAACCAAACCCAATACAATACTGAGCCTCAGTGCTTTTTGGTGAAAATTAAATTCAGCAGTGCCATATTTATTTTTCAGCATCTTATAGGCTGCAACGGCAGCTACGACAAAAGCACCTGTCGTATAAGCAGTCAGGGCCGTATGACCTGCCGTCACCAAGAAACTTGGGTTGAAAAATGCAGCCCAAGGATCGACATCGACGATTTCCCCATTTTCAAACCGGAACCCGGCCGGTGTCCCTTCAAAAGCATGGACATTAGAAATCAAAACCGCCGAAGCCATTGCACCGAATGCAACAAAGAATAAACTCACGATACGGGCCCAAGGCTTTATTTTTTCAGCAGCATACACGTAGATTGACATGAATAGCGCTTCAACCATGAATGCATAAATCTCAATTTGGAATGGAAGCGCCATAACACGTCCAATCACTTCCATGAACCCTGGCCATAATAGTGACAGTTGCACACCCGCAATCGTACCAGTCGGAATCCCGACCCCAAGCAAGACCCCTAATGTTTTGGTCCAGCGTTTGGCCATGACAACATACTGTATATCCTTTGTCCTTTGATACATCAATTCCGCTGCCAACATCATCATCGGCAACCCGACGCCTATCGTTGCAAATATGATATGTACAGCCATATTCGTCCCGAACATCGCACGGGCCATTTGTATATGATCCATACTGTTTTCCTTTCTAACCTTTGTCTCTTGGTAGTATCTCCTCTGTAAAGGAAAATATTTAATAATATTCCACAAACTAAGTTTTCATGGTATTGCAGAAAGACAGTATTTTACTTGATGACGTTTTTGGTTGATTGTTTTATTTAAGTATTCTATCGAGGTTATTTTTGGGATATATTCACTATGGTTGATCGCTTCTTAACCTTACTTAGATTGCCTGTACGAATGGCAATTTTATTATAGTTGTGCAAATAATAAATATTTATTAAAATAAGTTTCATTCATCACGAAGGATGGATGAAAGATTTCTTTTTGTTCGATTTTCATTCGTTCGTCACATCAGAAAAGATAGTAGATTTCACATAGAATCCTCTGTCCAAACCTTTTGGCTTACCAGTACCACCTGTTAATTTATGATTCCACTTATCGAACGGGTCACCGAACAAACACCATTGATAACACTAGGAATCGAGGATTCAGCGAATTGTTCAAAATTGTCTATAGAACTATGTATTTATTTTTATATTTCTTTCAATAAAAAATACACACATACCCTACAATATAGTAGTCTATGTGTGTATTTGCGGCTGGCATTGGCTTTTCCCAATTTCAAGAATAATGTTCCTAAAAAGGCAAACAAAACAAAAATTAGCTTTATTGCTAAAATCGCTTTATGTTTCTAGCGAGTCGTTTTTGCACCAGAAAGAAGGATTTCTATAATAAAAAAACTCTACCATATCGTAGAGCTCCTTAAACATATGTGCAATAACTAGTACTCTTATGAATGAAAAAAATGAATGTACTCAGCAAATTTAATAAATAAGCTTTCTTCCATTATAAAAAAAGGGATTACTCACTAATTAGAAGCTCTTACATTTATTCCGCTTTGCTACGTTAAAATATACAAAATGTTCTTAATATTCGATATATAGGATCGCAAGACTCTAATTTAGAAAAATCCATATTCAAGATCCTTAATCTTAAATACCCACCTTCTTATCAATCACTTCCTGTGATTAATAAATCATCCTGTAACTGAATTAACACTGTTTCATTACTTACATCTTGATTTTTTGTTACTTCAATTGAAACAATATGACCACTTACACCAGTCTCAATTTCTACTTTTTTATTGTCCGTTGTATGAACTACCATTAGTTTTTCCCATTCATATACATAAGAACCTTGACTAACAAATATGTTTTCAACTTTTCCACAACAAGGACTATAGACAGTTTCTATAACTCTTTTCACCTTAAAAACCTCTCTTTCTAAAGAAATAAATTAGACATTCCAAATATCATATACACTGATCCATGTAAGCAGCTAAACGCATATCGTTTTGATAATTTTGTGCTATTGAAGCAACCTTTTGAAAAGTATTACTATTATTTCGTAATTTTTGTGCTATTTTTTCTGTCCAATAATGGCCTGATTGTTTTGCACCCATTCAAAGTTATGAAGCTATTATCCCACCAGAAATGGCAAGTAAGACAGTACTTGAAATACATTCCTTTTTCTTAAAATGGTTGTTGCTTCAATTGTTGGCGGTCCATTAGCAACTTCGACAACAATGGAAGCATGAATGCATGCTACATTCATACTTGAGATTTGATTAGAACAACCTGACCTTACATTATTTCCCAATTCATCCTTCATCGGTTATTACGTTTGTAGCAAATTATTTACTGTGCTAAAACTATCACTGCAGTCAAGCAAATAATCTATATCAAACCCTTTTGGGTCATATAGCGCAACATATGAAACTGAAATTCCAATCGCTCTTGCTCCTGCTTCTTGCATAAATGTTGTAAGGTAACTTCCTGCATTACCCAACACTTGAATAATTGCTCGTCCACTCTTTAATTCAATCTCTATTCCAGCTGTTTTCTCAATACAAATGGTGTAGGCCCAACTGATCATTATGTTGGAAACGATAGCCGGAGAAAAGACTGGTTTTGAACTTGGTAAATCTAATACTTCACTTTGCTTATTTTCCGGCTTTTCAACTTGATCGATATTGATGAGGATTGCCTCTTACCTTCTTTGCACCTCGTAGGTTCAAAGCTTTTTTATGAAAGTTAAGGATAATCTACACTTAAAAACGTAGCCACATCTTTGCTTTTTTGTTTTCTCTGCTGCCGCATACTTGCTCGATCTAATGCCGTTTCATGTAATTTTTTTTCTTCTTCTGTCTCCGGAATAACCTTTGGAACACGTGTTGGACGTTTATGTTCATCAAGTGCAACAAATGTTAATAGAGCAGTCGCTGCGATTCTACGAACACTGCTTTTTAAATCTTCAGCAATAATTTTCACAAAAACCTCCATTGAAGAGGTACCGGTCCATGCCACATAAGATATAAAACACACTGAATCTGTTGTACGAATGGGATGTAAAAAGTCAACTGAATCTGTTGAAGCGGTTACACATTCACTTCGACTATGACGTGCTGCCGAAATCGATGCTACTTGATCGACATCACTCATTAATCTGCCGCCAAATAATGTATTATGATTGTTCACATCATTTGGAAATATACGACTGGTTCTTATCACCCTTGATTCTCTGCAATATTTTGCTTCTATAAACTCGTCCTCCTAAAACATGGGAGCTGAAATCATCACCTATGTAAACTTTTAGTATATGGTTATATTATGATACAATTTTGAGCTTTTTATCCTTAAAACACTAACGGCGTACGTAGCCTAGTGTTCCAAGAATGCGCAGCTTGCTTTACAATATCATTCACCACCTGCTCAAGTCTTTTCATACTGGTGAATTCACCGGTCAAGGGAGGACGGGGTCATATTATATCTTCACTGAGCGCTTTCTTTGACTTCCGGTTCTAGTTGAAACTGAACCATCATCAATGAATTCGACTTAATTATCAACAACGTAAATCTTCCTTATGCATGCTAAATCGGAGAAAGAGAGAAGATTTATGCTTATATTTTTCTATTTTAGAAAGAGTGGTTGTGCCTATCTGTTTAGTTTCCCAGTTACGAATTCTACAAGTAAATTAACTTTCTATGATATCTTCACCCATTTTAATACACTCATCCATTATTTAGAAAAGAATCCTTTAAGGGCAAATGCAATATTTTGTGGTCTTTCTGCCAAGCGACGCATAAAATAACCAAACCAGTCGTTACCAAAAGGAATATACACACGCATTGTATATCCTTCTTTAGCTAAACTTAATTGCATGTCTGTTCTAAATCCATATAACATCTGAAACTCAAATTGGTTACGTGGAATATTGTGTTTTTGAACAAACTCTTTTACACTGGCAATGATACGATGATCATGGGAAGCAATCGCCGTATAGCTACCACTCAGCAAATGCTCTTCAATGATTCTCATATAATTTTTATCCACTTCTTCTTTCTCTTGGTAAGCCACAGAAGGAGATTCTTGATAAGCTCCTTTAACTAAACGAAGGGGAATTCCTTTTAATTCTTTTACGTCCTGCTCCGCTCGATATAAATAGGATTGAATTACTGTTCCTACATTATCATATGTTTCGCGTAATTCTCTCAGGATATCTAACGTGATTTGGCAATGTGCATGATCTTCCATATCGATTCTGACAAAATTATTGTATTTCTTGGCTGTCTCAAGAATTAGACACATATTTTGAACACAAAAATTTCGATCAATGTCCAAACCAAGTTGGGTCATTTTTACAGATAGATTACTATTTACTCCTGCACTACCCATTGCTTCCAACGTTCTTACGTTATATTCCGTTGCCTCTATCGCCTCTATTCTACTTGAAACAAATTCCCCTAAATGATCCAGTGTACAAACCAAGCCTTTTTCATTTAATTCTTGAACTTTCTTAATCGCACTTTTGATAGTATCTCCTGCCACAACTTGGGAAGCCCCAAATCGAAGGCCCCATTTTTTCGCAGCTTTATTTAACGCTTTGTTGTTGGAAGCGTGAAGAAAAATATTTTTTGAAACATCTGCTAGCATGAATATATCCCCCTAAAATGCATGTCCTCGTTATATTAAATGGGGCAACCTTTTTAATTGCCCCAGCTCTTATTAAAGTGTTTCGCTAGTTGTTTTCGCTTGCATGTGTAGAATCAAATAATCAGGTCCACCTGCCTTCGAATCCGTTCCAGACATGTTGAACCCACCAAACGGATGATACCCAACGATTGCTCCTGTACAACCGCGATTGAAGTATAGATTACCTACGTGGAATTCTTCTTTTGCTCGTTCAATATGAGCAGGAGTGTTAGAAAGTAACGCACCCGTTAAGCCGTAGTCTGTATTGTTCGCGATTTCCATCATATGATCGAAATCGCGCGCTTTACAAAAGGCTACAACAGGTCCAAAAATTTCTTCCTGCATCAGACGTGCATTTTCATCAATATCCGCAAAGATGGTCGGTTCAATAAGGTACCCTTTTGAGTCGTCCCCTTCTCCACCTGTCATCAACTTGCCTTCTTCCTTACCTATTTCAATATATTTCATGATTTTATCGTAAGAAGCCTGGCTGATAACGGGTCCCATATAAGTATTTACATCTTCAGGGCAGCCAATCGTTAAAGTCTGGGTTAATGCCACTGCTTTTTCAAGGACTTCATCATAAACATCCTGATGTACCACTGCACGTGAACCAGCCGAACACTTTTGTCCCGAGAATCCAAAAGCAGAGTAAACAATCGAGGAGGCAGCTACATCCAAATCCGCGTCTTTATCTACGACTACAGTATCTTTTCCGCCCATTTCGGCAATCACACGCTTTAACCAAATTTGACCCGGATGCACTTTTGCCGCGCGTTCATAAATGCGGCAGCCTACTTCACGGGAACCCGTGAAGGAAACAAAGCGAGTTTTAGGATGATCAACTAGATAATCGCCTATTTCCGCACCGCCTCCTGGGACATAGTTAAGTACACCATGAGGAAGACCTGCTTCTTTCATAACTTCAACGAATTTCGCTGCAATCACTGGTGTGTTATTTGATGGTTTCAGAAGAATCGTGTTTCCAGCAACAATCGCTGCAGCTGCAGTTCCGGCCATAATAGCTAATGGAAAGTTGAATGGAGAAATAATGACACCTACACCAAGTGGAATATAATTGAACTTGTTTGCCTCTCCCTCACGACTTTTTACAGGTACTCCGTCTTTTAATTGCATCATTTGACGGGCATAGAATTCAAGGAAATCAATTGCTTCAGCCGTATCTGCATCAGCTTCTTTCCATGGCTTTCCAGCTTCTTTAACAAGATAGCCTGAAAATTCATGTTTGCGACGACGAATGATATCCGCAGCACGAAATAAAATGTTAGCTCGTTCTTCTGGTTTTTCTTTTTTCCATGTCGTGAATGTAGACAATGCTGCTTGCATTGCTTTCTCAGCTAATTCTTTATTAGCTTTAGAAACTCGACCGATTACTTCTTCCTTTTTTGCTGGATTTAACGATACAATTTGTTCATTTGTTGTAATGAATTCTTCTCCAATGACAAGTGGATAATTTTTTCCTAACTCTGATTGTACAACTTCCAAAGCTTTTCTAAATTCACTTTTATTTTCTTCAAGTGTAAAATCTGTAAA
The DNA here is from genome assembly GCF_900156045.1 of Peribacillus simplex. Classification (GTDB taxonomy): domain Bacteria; phylum Bacillota; class Bacilli; order Bacillales; family DSM-1321; genus Peribacillus; species Peribacillus simplex_D. The sequence continues at coordinate 25,161 of NZ_FTMX01000008.1, forward strand.
TGGTTCGTGCTTATATGTTTTAATGTCGGTATTGTTTGTTGTAATCATGTTATTCTCTCCCTTAAAAAATAGATTTGTATAATCAATGGAATTGCGCTTCAACTTAAGTTAATTAAAAGTAATGAATAATTTTCAAATGATAGCAGCTGCCTCTAATTTAAATGAAATACTAATTCTTCGTTTAGATTTAATGGATGTTATGAAAAAGTTTACTAATCCAATTTCGCCTCCTTTATTAACGGAAAATTTATAATACAAAAAATATTCAAAAACTTAATATGAACATATTATAATTCCATTTACACACTTTTGTATACTACTTTTAACAAAATTGTGTAAATAAATTAAAATTAAACACTTTTGTTCAATAGATATATTCTAAACAGTATATGGGAGAATTTATTTATCTTGGGGAGAATTCACCCCCAGTAACCGGCTTCTTTTTAATCAAAGGCATAGTTCCTGAATCACAAAGTATGTAAATGGCTGTAAGAATGCCTTCAATCATAACAACAGAACGAGCTCGCTTTTTAATTAACTGATGATTATGTTTTTTAAATAACTTTAAAGTATACATAACTGTATAGTTTTTGTTCCGTTCCAGGAAATAAATAGACAAATATGAACAAAGTGTATTATCATATAATTCTTAATATTTTTTCACCTTTTAATTGGAGTCTATATGCAAATGGAATTTTTAATGCTAATAAGCAGAAGAAATAAAAGAGGAAGATTTGTTAAAGATTTATTTCTTGTTTTAAGGGTTTTCACTTTCTGCTATTTTGAAAGATCTGAATCCCCTTAATTTTTTTGGTTTTTACGTTATAGAGAGGATGTAGGATATGAATCATCAACAACCTAAATTGAAAAAAGAGTTGAAAATTCGGCATATTACCATGATTTCCCTAGGAGGAATCATCGGTGCTGGATTATTTGTTGGAAGTGGCCCGTTAATTAATACGGCTGGGCCAGGTTCTATTTTCTCATATGCAATAGCTGGATTACTGGTAATTTTGGTGATGCGGATGCTTGGGGAAATGTCAACGGCAAATCCATCAAGCGGCTCTTTTTCCACTTACGCCCGAGAGGCGATCGGCCCTTGGGCCGGGTACACAATTGGCTGGTTATACTGGTTTTTTTGGGTAATTGCCATTGCAGTTGAAGCAATAGCAGGTGCGACAATTATTCAATATTGGTTTCCTTCTTTGCCTTCTTGGTCAGTCAGCTTAATGCTTACTTTTTTATTAACCCTAACTAACATCTATTCTGTTAAATCATTTGGTGAGTTTGAGTATTGGCTATCCATGATCAAAGTTGTCAGTATTGTTCTCTTTTTAATCCTTGGAGGGGCCATTATATTCGGTTTCATACCAGGTATCGAATCACCTGGCACTTCAAACCTTCTACATAGAGGTGGATTCCTGCCATCTGGAATAAGTTCTGTCTTTATAGGAGTTGCCGTTGTTATGTTCTCTTTTATGGGGAGTGAAATCGTGGCGACTGCAGCAGGGGAAACCTCACATCCTGAAAAAGCCATGAGGGTTGCTACAAATACCGTTATCTATCGTATCTTAACTTTTTACCTAGGTTCAATTTTAATAATCGTAACAATTCTTCCATGGGACTCTACTAGTTTGATGAAAAGTCCTTTTGTTTCTGTCCTTGAACTTTTAAATATACCAGCTGCAGCTCAAATCATGAATTTCCTTCTTTTTACGGCAGTACTTTCTTGTTTGAATTCTGGTATTTACACGAGCTCCCGTATGTTATTTTCGATGGCGGAAAATGGAGATGCTCCCCGAATGTTTTTAAAGGTAAATAAGAAGGGGATACCAATGAATGCGGTTTTAGGATGTACCGTTATTGCTTATATTAGTATTGGGTTCAATTACGTCTCTCCAGATAAAGTATTTCTGTTTTTAGTTAATGCTTCCGGAGGTGTAGCGCTTCTTGTTTATCTAGTGATTGCCTTCTCTCAATTACGTATGCGAAGAAAATACGAAAAAGAAAATCCTGGAGCACTTAAAATCAGAATGTGGTTATTTCCTTATTTAACATATGCAACGATTATTACGATCACTAGTATTTTCATCTCGATGACATTTATTGATTCATTACGTTTACAATTCTTTTTAACACTACTTCTCACTATTCTGATTGTCGGTTCTTTCTTTGTCTTAAAGAAAAATAAATCATCGGATTTATTATCAATGAACAAAGAAAAAAATGCATCTTAATTACAAAACAAAAGGTAAGACGTCATAAACAATGGACTCTTTTCCAATAGAACTTAGGCACGGCTGGCGCATAAAAAAATCCCAACTCAGATTATTTGATTTCACCTGTCAAGTAGACAGTCATAAAACGACTACAGCCATCGAGTTTCGATATTCAATCGAAGCTCGGTGGCTGAGTCATTTTTGGAATCGTTTGCTGTCGTAATAATAGAATTTCTTCACCTTTAAACAGTTTTAAAATGATTTTGATTCAACATCTCTGATATATAATGGGGAAGAACGATTCCACTCAGACATTATCAAGTTCGTTTCATTTAATACCGAGCTATTGAAGTCGTACATTGTATGCATGGACTGTGTATTTGAAGCCTTGATCCGAATGGAGAATGGTTCTGTATACATCCCTTTTTGGGGGATAAACCATCTTAACGTCTAAAGAGACTAGTTTGAGCTGAATACCTACTACGAAGGCTTACGTTCTTCGTAATCATTTCATCGCTGCCTTCCCCATTCGAATACATCATTAGCTTTCATTTTCTTCTCCTTTGAATATTTCTCGAACTTTTGCCCTTTTTTAGCCATAATAAAATCCCCTCCAGGCAGCAGCGTAATATCCACGATTGTTTGTGGTCTTTTTATACTGTCTACCTAAAGGGGATAATATCAAAGCAGTCTTTTCAGAAACTGGCTCTCGTTTTTTGTTATCTGCGATAGCAAAATTTTCAATAGAGTGCGTAACTGGGAAATAATAAAATGCAAAATAAATCAGTTTAATTTGTATTCTTTAATCTTATTGTAGAGTGTTCCTCTGGACATACCGAGTAATTTGGCAGCCGCACTTTTGTTTCCATATGTCTTGCTTAAGGCTTCTTGAATCATGAATAACTCTTCTTTTTCCTCTTCCTGAAATAATGTTTCTTGTGGGCCTGGGATATGGCCATTATGAACATAATAACTACTAGTTATGTTTTTTTGAAGATGATTGCTTTTAATAATATTTTCATCATTCAGAAGGATAACACGTTCCACAACATTCCGAAGTTCGCGGACATTTCCTGGCCATTCATAGTTAACTAATATAGTTATAACTTCCGATCCAATTTTCGGAACTGGTTTCTTATACTTAGAACTGAACTCTTGCACAAACTGTTCAACTAATTTGACAATATCTTCCGGTCTTTCACGTAATGGAGGAATATCAATGTTAATTACAGTTAAGCGATAATAAAGATTTTCGTTGAATTTCCCTTCCTTTACCATTGCTTCTAATGCCTGAGATGTAGAGGCAATTACACGTGTATGTGTCGTCAATAATTCCGTTGTACCTACACGATAAAATGATCCATGTTCCAAGTAGTGTAGAAATTTTTCTTGAATGTCTAATGGCATTTTATCAATTTCTTCAATAAATAATGTTCCATTATGTGATTGTTCAATTTTTCCGTTTTTTTCAGTCTTCTTATCTGCTGTAAAAGCTCCTTTTTGATATCCAAATAATTCAATCTCTAAAAGAGTGGAAGGAATGGCTGAACAATTAATAGATACAAAAGGACCTGTACGCTTTGAACCGCCGTAATGAATAGCTTGTGCTAACATCTCTTTTCCTGAACCTGGTTCTCCAGTTAACAGAACCGGAATGTCCGCGTAGGCAACTTTTTGCGCTACCTTCACTGCTTTTTGAATTTCTACATTAACTCCTATAATAGATGAAAAAGGGTTGTCCTGATGGATAAGTAACGGTAACGAAGAATCAAGTTCCTCGTTTAAACGAACAATTTGAGTAATATCATGTTCTGTTGCAATGCCTCCAATAACTGTATTATCCTTTATAACGGGAGAGGCATTTACTAATACGTGATTATCATTATTAGGGCGATGATAAGCCCCACGAACGGGACGTCCCTCATTTAAAATACGATGTAATATAATAGACTCTGATTGAAAATGCTCTCCAATCTTTTGACCAAGGATATTTTCACGTTTAATACTATATGTTCCCTCAGCGACGGTATTCCAGCAGATAACTTTCCCCTCTTGATCCACAGCCGTGACTGCGTCATTAATGGTTTCCGCCAATGTAGAAAAGTATGCGGATAGCTCCTCATTTTTCATTTCCAGCAGTTGAACCCATTGGTTTGCAGTTATGATTCCAATAATTCCTTCTTTTTCTGGATCTTTAATTAGGACCGGTCTGCTCCAATCAATTTGTAACATAAAAAGTTCTTCTATTTTAGAAATGGTAGAGGGAGTCCATTTTACCTTTTCAATCCACTCGATTACAGACAGTGAATCATCCATTAATGCCAAGAAATTGCATTCATTCTTTGAAACAATGTAGTATTCTTTCGCAGAAATGATTACAAAATCATACTTTAAAAAGTTATTCTTTATATCAATTAAAGATGTATAGGGTTTCACTATAGTGAAGGAGTTGTCTAGGTTAATTTCTTCCATTTTATACATAATAAACCCCTTTTATTATATATTTTATGAGAAAGTATAAGAATTTATACAGTATCATCTTCTAAAACAATCATAAAACAAATATGTGTAAATAAAAACTAATAACATTATTATAATATAAACTTCGCTCTATGTTTCTATCGATTGATTTTCTGTAAATGAAATACGGAATACTATAATAAAAAAACTCTATCATAAAATAGAGTTTTTTTATTATATGCTCACGAATTAGCACTTTTATGAATGATACTATATAGTGTTATCCCCCACCACGTATAAATAAAATAATTCATAGGCCAGGAGCCTAAAACCTTTTTGTAACTTAATTAACACACTGATTTATGTGCACTCACTAAAAATATGAAACTATACTAACTCCAATTGTTATGCTAAATTAGCGTTTGGCTTCAATAGACAAGAACGATAATTGCCTCAGTTATTTAATATCCACTTTTTTATTGCTTGATCAACTTTAATTGATAGATATAGATTTGTGCATTTTTTCCGAAATAAGGTTGCGAAAAGCATTATTCGTCATTTCATCCCATTTTTCAAAAAAGCTGAACACCGCTTCTCTAACTGTCTAAACTTAATCGGCTCCATCCATTCCGAAAAAAATGGCATCGTCTTTTAACAATGAATCAGCTTATTCATCTTCTGCACCTTAAATTATCTAATAATTGAGTGTTCCACATAAAGGATAAACCTAGAGGAATATGATAGAAATAATCAATCATGACAAATTATTGAAGATCCTTCATAAATGGTGACCCAATAGGAATAAGATAGCTTAAATCCCATATAGGAAGTGCAACAAGAGAGGAGAAAAACACTTTGTCCTTTTTCAAAGATCCGCTATCACCCGATCAAATGCTGGCTGTTATCAGAAATGGCCTGGGACCATCCCAGATTCCCAAAAGAATCATTATCATTGGTGCTGGCATGTCTGGGCTGGTTGCAGCATCCCTTTTAAAACAAGCGGGGCACGAAGTTACGATATTGGAGGCTACCGGGAGGGTCGGAGGGCGTGTTTTGACGATACGTGAGCCATTTTCAGAAGGTTCCTACCTTGAAGCAGGTGCCATGCGCATCCCGAATTATCATTACTTAGTTGCTGAATACATCAAGAAGTATGGTTTACGAGTCAACACTTTTATTAATGCGACTCCTAATGATCCCATTTATGCCAACGGAATCAAGACGATCGCTGCCATATATGAACGGAACCCGGATATACTCAGGTACCCTGTAGCACCCCATGAAAGAGGTAAAACAGCTGAAGAATTACTTAACATGGCAATTAAGCCTGTGACTGACTTCATCATTCAAAACCCACGTAGAAATTGGGAAATTGTCATCAAAGAGTTTGATAAATACTCCATGAGCTTCTTTTTGCAGTACAATCCAGTAGGAATGAGCCTTTCAACAGGGGCGATTGAAAGCATCAAAGTCCTAATGGGTTTAGAAGGATTCCCGGAACTTTCTTTTCCTGCCATACTTCGGGAACTTATGCCACTCTTTAATCCAGACATAGAATTTTTTGCAATCGAAGGAGGAAACGACCGGCTTCCTTATGCTTTTATACCGGAATTGAGGGATAATCTAAACTTCAGATATGAAGTGACAAAGATCATCCAACATGATAATCAAGTCACCATCCACTCTAAACATACTCAAAGCCAAAACCCCTTAACCGTTACAGGTGACCTTGCCATCGTGACTATCCCACTTCAATTGCTGCAATTTATGGATATTGAACCCCGGAATTCCTTTTCCCATAATAAGTGGAAGGCAATAAGGGAACTCCATTATGCTGCGTCCACGAAAATCGGACTTCAGTTTACACATAGGTTTTGGGAAAAAGAAGGAATCTTCGGTGGTAAATTGACGACCGATTTACCGATTAGATTTTCTTATTACCCCAGCCAAACGAGCAACCAGAGTGAATCAGGTATCATCTTGGCAAGTTATACATGGGAAGATGATGCCACTTTATGGGATATACTTCCTGAAAAAGACCGTATACAACACGCATTGAAAAATTTGGCCCAGGTCCATGGAAAACAAGTATATGATCATTTTTTATCAGGGGCTTCTTATAGCTGGACATTGAATCAGTATTCATACGGCGCTTTCTCCATGTTTAAACCTGGTCAGGAAACGGACTTGTTTCCATACATCCCGACACCTGAAGGAAGGGTCCACTTCGCTGGTGAGCATACATCAACAGTTCCAGCATGGATTGAAGGAGCCATTCAATCCGGCATCAGGGTTGCACATGAAGTGACGAATCTGCCTAGAACATTCAGAGAGCCTTTTTAAATGCATATCAATTAAAGAGCACTTGAAAAAACCTTCCCATTCGGAAGGTTTTTCTTCGTAAGCCCATTCACTTCACCCCTCCTTTTGCACCGAAGTCCACGATCCTTATGTCCACTTCATAATTAATATCAGCTTTACTGAAAATTTCGTCCCATTTCTGCTTATTTTTCTCCCAAAACTTTGGATGCTGATTTTCCACATAACGATAAAATCCCGCTACCCCTGTTTTATATTCATGCTGTAATTTGTATACGATTTTCTTGACGTCCTTCTTCACTTCATCCTCGGCAATACGCTCAATCTCTTTAAGATAGGCTTCTTCAAATGAATTTTCCTTACCATACCAATCTTCCGAAAGTCTAGCTGTGTACCCGACCTTAACATTGATCGTTAAATGATCACCGTCCAATTCCGTCGTGACCTTCCTCCTTGTCCTTTTTATCACTTCAACACTTAAAGGCTTACCGTGTTGGACCGCTTCGATTATTCCGCCTTTCACATTTCCGTTCAACCAATTTAAAGCAGCTATATCTTCATCATTCATGACTCCGACCAACTTTGAATTGTTGATTACCCCTGCACCCTCCAAAATTAATTTCCCTCTTCTAATATCAACGGCCTGAATGGCAAAGCTTCCATCTGATTGCAAACTTGAGGAAGCTTTGCCCATCGTTAAAGGCTGAAGGATTTTATTCGTTCTGTTCTCATTATCTTTCAATTCATAAATTACATTCGAAGGGATCTCCCCATCGTCGGCTAATCCCAAAATTTCTTTGGTCGGTCTCTTTGTTAAATAAACAAGGCAACTTCTCCTTGTATTATTATCGCGAATTGCCTGATTAATGATCGCTTCCATCGGGATTTTCTTTAATACATCTTCATTAATGAGCATGATACGCTGATGATTGGTTAAAACCGTATTGGTTATGAGCAAAGAATCCCTTATTGCTTCATGCAACGTTTTAGCACTGACTGTAACATTCTTATATTTTAGTTGAGCTTGATTCTCCTGAACACCATTTCCTGGAGGTACCAGAATTTGCTCTGTTAACATAATTTCGTCTTTCTTTTTACTATTATCGATTCCCATTCCCACCACAAGAGATAATTCTTCAATATTTTGACTGTCCCAACAGCCAGCAAGCAATGGAATAAACAAGATCAACCATAATCTTTTCATCCGTTTCTTCTGCTCCTTTTCACTTGAACGATTAGGAATGTAATAATTGGCAAGCCAATCAATATAAAGGGAAAAACATAACCCAGCAAATCGCTGAATTTAAAAATCTCGATTGTATTTTTAGGGACTTTGGCCAGGAAAAAAATGAGCGGAACCAAAACAATAAGGTTCGTTGAATACGAATTGTTGAAAATTTTCGTCAGTCCTTCTGCTGCGAAGTAATAGTAAATTGCATGAGTACAAAAGAACTGAAGAATCCAGGTGATTAATAGAAACAGCTCTAAACGCTCTATAAATATCCCTTTTACTTCATACGATTGAATAAAAGAAATGGTTGGCCATGTAACAGCTTTAACTTCCGGGACAGTCAGTGTAGCGACTACCAGAACATATGTAATAACATATAATATCATCGGTATGAAAAAACCGATTAACACGCCACTTTTTACTTTGTTTTGATTTTTAACGATACCAAACAAAAAGATGAAAAGTTCAATTCCAAAAAAAGACAAAGTCCCGGAACCCATTCCTTTCATCACGGGGAGTAATCCTTTTCCAAGTACAGGCTGCAGGTTTTTTATTTCGACTACTTTAATACTGAACATATAAATGAGCAAGACGATGACAATTGTCAGAGGTAGAAAGAATACGCACACCTTTGCAATGGCTTTAATTTTGCCTGTCAATAGATGCACACTTGCTAAAATCAATGTGAGTATCAATATTTCAACCGGGGTTTCCTCCAGCAAATAAAAGCGGACCATTTCACTCATTGCAAGCACTTCAAAGCTCGCCACGCCTACAAAGTACACCACTACGATCAACCCAATAATTTTGGAGAGCCACTTTCCATAGGCCTCCTCCATGTATGTGTAATAGCTAGCCACCTTATGTTTTTTTAACAGTACAACCAATAAGCATATGAAAAGGGCAATAGCAATCCCATTAAAAATCAAGACGATCCAACCATCGGATGAATTAATTTTTTCCGTTATCGTCCTTGGAAGCGTAAGCATCCCGACTCCTAACATGGCGCATGAAATAATCGAGGCCAATTCCCCTCTAAGAATTTTGCCGTCTGCTTGGCTCAAGAAAATTCTCCCCCTTTTTTCCGCTTCGGTAACCGGAGGAACGCGTCCTTCCACGTCTTTTTACCGATAAAATCCATTGGTTGAAAATAAGGTTCTTGAAAGCTAGTCAATTTCGACAAATGGCTGATAATGATGATAAAGAATAAAGTGGTTCCATATAGGCCTAAAACGGCGGAAAAAATCATCGCCCCGAACCTTAATGCCCTGAATGCCAGTCCAAAGCTATATTGTGGTACCGTAAAAGAGGTAATCGTCGTAATCGCAACGATTATGACCATGAGGGAACTAACAATATTCGCTTGAACGGCGGCTTGTCCAATAATGACGCCACCAACCAATCCAACCGTTTGCCCAATGGGCGCCGGGAGCCGGATACCTGCTTCACGAAGCAGTTCAATCGTCAATTCCATGATGATTGCCTCTACAAAAGGAGGAAAGGGAACGTTCTCCCTTGTTCCTGCTATTGACATAGCCAATTCTGTCGGAAGCAATCCAGGGTTGAACGAAACCAAGGAGATATAAATTCCTGAAAGAAAAACGGTAATAAATAAAGAAAAGTAACGAAGAACACGTAGAAAAGAACCCGCTACCCATCTTTCATAATAATCATCAGGTGACTGCAGAAGCATCGTCATTGTCGTAGGTGCCATCAATGCAAATGGTGAGCCGTCAACCATGATGACTACCCTTCCTTCCTGCAGTGACGCCAATACTTTATCCGGACGCTCCGTATTCTGGATCTGTGGGAAAGGACTAAACGATGTATCTTCAATTAATTCTTCAAGCATCCCCGAGTCTTGGAGATCGGTAGCTTTTACTCCATTTATCCGTTTATTCACTACTTTTAACAAAGAATTGCTTGCTTTACCTTCATAATAGATCAATGCAACCTTCCGCTTTTCAAGCGTTCCTAACTTCTGTTGTTTGACGATAAGGTTGGGATGGTTTGAATATTGCCTTATCAAGCCGATATTTTCCTGGAGACTTTCGATAAAGCCCATTTTCGGGCCCCGGACAACCCTCTCTGTCGAAGGTTCACCAAAAGTACGGTTTTTTTCCTTTTCCAGGTTCAAGACATAGCCATTTTCCATTCCATCTATAAACAAAAGTGTTTTCCCGTCAAAAATATGCTCTTTGGCTGTTTCATAGGTTTCCACATCCTGTTCCCTGACTGAACAGATTTTGGAAATGACCAGCTTCTCGATGGAAACCGGGTGCCTTGATTCGACCTGCGCAGCCGATAAATCCAGGACTATTTCATTGAATGCTGGATAGTCCATCGTTCCATTGACAAATACGAATAATCCTGAAACCTCATAACCGGGAATGAAAACCTGTTTAAAAACTACATCATCCTGCATATCCAATTCAGATTTCAATTTTTCCTGCTTTTGATCCAATTTAATATGCAAGGGTGTACTTTTCATGGTGAACTCCTTTGGTTGAATGGGTTTTATTTTAGTTTCCACTTTCTTCAATTATTTTATTCGAAAAGGAAATGGTGACAGTTTTTATAACCAACGATTTATATATATATCCCCATTTCCTTTAAGGAACATTAACATTGTAAATGGTTAATTTGTAATTAAATTGCAAATGCTAGAATAACCAGCTTTAGATTAGAGGTGACATCATTTGTTTAACCGCGGAAAGTTCAAAAAAAAACCCAATCAACCAAACGATAAAAATGATGAATTAAATAAAGTTTCGGAAGTAAGGGACCTATTCAATACCCTTTCTTCATCCCATGATTTCGTAAACCATCAAGGAACCTATAATGGCATAGGGTACTGGGTATCCTTTTATCGCTCTTTAATCGATGCAAAGGAACTTCACGAAAGTGTTCTTTCTGTCATACCGACTCTGGAAACGATAAATTTGGAGCAAATTAAGGAAAACGTACCAATTGAAAACACACTGATTACCAGTACCAAGATTGTAATCGAAGAAAGGATCATGAGAGGCGAAATTGCACTTCGTTTAGATGGAAATCTTGATGAATGCCTATTAATCAATGTTGCAGCCCAAAAAGGAAGACAAGTTGAGAAACCTGAACTCGAATTTGGGATCATAAGTGCTCAAGAAGCGTTTGTCGAGGATATTGATATCAATCTTAATCTAGTTAGAAAAAGGCTGCCGATCCCTGGTTTGCAAGTAAGTGAAATGACAGTGGGAACCTTGTCTAAAACGAAGGTGGCAGTTTTATCGATAGAAGGGATCGTTGATCAGGAAAACGTCGATAATGTTATACAAAGGATCAATGACGTAGAGTTTGATGAAATATTGGATGGGTCCTATCTCGCGCAAATGCTATATGATAATTCAAATACCTTATTTCCCCTTTTTCTAAATACGGAAAGGCCTGATCGCATCGCAAGTGCACTGGCTGAAGGTAAAGTGGCCTTGTTGATCGATAGGTCGTCCTCAGTACTCATTACTCCAACCATTTTGTTGGAATACTTTATCACCATGGAAGATTATAATATGCCTTGGATTCCGGCATCTGCTTTCCGGTTATTAAGGATATTCGCGGTCGCTTTTTCGATATTTGCCACTCCCATTTATGTAGCCGTTCTTACTTATCACTATGAACTGATTCCTAAAGACCTTTTGGAAACGATCGTCACTTCAAGGAACTTAATCCCCTTCCAGCCATTGATCGAAGCATTATTCTTGGAGATTTCCATTGAGCTATTACGTGAAGCGGCTGCCAGGCTGCCAACGAAGGTAGGTCAGACATTAGGTATCGTCGGCGGTATCGTAATCGGTCAGGCAGCCGTTGTAGCAGGTTTGACCAGTAATATCTTATTGATCATCGTTGCCCTTTCGGCATTGGCATCATTTGTAACTCCCATTTATAAAATGGGTAATGCCATACGACTTCTGCGGTTCCCCTTTTTAATCGGAGCCCAAATTTGGGGCCTGCTCGGCATTACCATAGCAGCCGTGTTTTTGATGACCCACCTCATCAAATTAACGTCGATGGGACATCCATACCTTGAACCGATATATCCATTTCGTATGCAAGATTGGAAAGACAGCTTTGTTCGGCTTCCCTTTAACATTTTCAAGTCGCGACCTGTAAATTTACGTCCTGATAATATATCCAGACAGCCACAGCCAAAAAAAGCAAGAATCAAAAAAAATGATTTTAATGAATGATTTAAATGAGGGGCCTATATGAACCAAGCTGGAGTTAATGAAAAATATAAGGTGTCACCGTTCTATGTGTTTTTTTTAGTGCATTCCATGCAAACGGGAGTAGGCGTTTTAAGTTTTCAAAGGGTATTGGCGAAGATAACTGGAACGGATGGCTGGATTTCGATACTACTTGCGGGCCTGATCGTACATATAATGATTTGGGTCATATATAAAATCTTCAGTATCGTTCCTGGTGATATTATTTCGGCAAATAATCATGCATTCGGGAAATGGATCGGGAATTTCTTCAGTCTAGTATTCATTCTTTACTTTTTTCTTCTTAGTATGACAGTCATGATCAGCTATATAAATGTCATACATGTATGGATGTTTGATGAGGTACCATCATGGGCGTTTGCTATAGTATTCCTGCTCGTGATTTATTATATAAATACGGGAGGGTTCCGTACGGTTACGGGTATTGCCTTTTTAAGCGTCATTTTGACATACTGGCTATTATTTGTCCTATTCTATGCCATGAAATACTCTGAATTCACCAATTTACTTCCTGTTTTCCACCACACTCTATCGGATATCTGGAAAGGAACCAGAAGTACTTCATTGACATTGCTTGGTTTTGAAATGATCGTGATGTATTACCCGTTCATCAAAGATGCTAAAACTTCACAAAAATATGCCCATGGTGGCGCCTTGACAACAACCTTAATAACCGTATTCGTTTATTTGGTTTCACTTGTTTTTTATTCACAAAAACAGTTGCAGCTGACTATATGGCCGACACTATCAATGACCAGCATTGTCGAGTTGCCCTTCATCCAGCGATTTGAATACATAGATGTATCTTGGTGGGCCATCGTCATCATTCCCAACATGACTATATCCTTGTGGGCAGCAAGCAGAGGTTTCAAGCGTTTATTCAATGTTCAGCAAAAGTATCCATTATGGGGGATGTCCATAATAATCCTGCTTACGAATATTTTTGTTGTTGATGTCGATTCCCTATATATACTGAATAAAATCATCAATCCATACGGCGTGCTCTTCCTTGTTTTATACTTGCCTCTTCTTTTGGTCATCATTTATATAAAGAAAAGGAGGAAACCTATATGAAAAAATTATTTCCTGTTATCTTGATCTTTCCCCTCCTTTGCAGCTGCGCCCAGCCAAGAGTGGTTGATGAAGTCAATATGTCCCAAGCCATTGGCTACGACATACGAAAGGATAAAATAATCGAAGGAATGTTCGTCATCCCTATCTTCCAACAGGACAAGACGGGTATGTATCAAATCTTAACTGGAACATCAACGACAACGAGTGATGTCCAGGCTATCGTTTCAAAAAAAGCAGATAAGCCGGTGTTGCTTGGACAGACACGCATCATTTTATTTAGCGAGAAAATGGTCCGTGAAATCGGAATAACAGAACTGACCGATTATTTCTACCGTGAGCCACAACTTGGAAACAGGGTCATTTTGGCCATCGTTGAAGGAAAGGTCAAGAATGTCATACATACGAAACCACCAAATACAAATGTGAATATTGGAATCTATTTATCGGATTTGATCAATCAACAAAATGAAACAGGGAACGGACCGGATACTAACCTTCATCTTTTTTTAGGAAACTCTCTAGAGACTGGCGGCGATTCGTATCTTCCTTTGTTTAAATTAATTAATGATGAAGTGGCTGTTTCTGGAATCGCCCTATTTCATGAGGATAAAATGGTCAGTAAAGTTCGAACGGATGATATGTTCATTTTTAAGACATTAGTTCAACATCATAGACGGGGAATTTACAAGTTCAAATTAAAAGACAAGCAGAAAAGTGATATCGTTGTGGAAAGTATCCGAAGTGGTTCAAGTTATGAGGTATCCGGCTCAGAGAGAAATCCCTCGATTTCGATTAAGATCAAAATTAAAGGCCAAATCAAGGAATCCATGAGAAGTGACAACCTTACCAATAGAAAGATGATAAAAAAAATTGAAAAGGAAATGGAAAATGACATAACCAAGCAAGCAAACCGTCTTATTAAAGATTTTCAAAAAAAATCGCTTGACCCGATTGGATTGAAGGAAAAATATCACGCCAAAAATAAAAAAATGACCTATGAACTTTGGAAAAAGATTTATCCGGTGATGGACATTAATGTAGAAACTAAAGTCAACATCATCCAAACCGGGGTCTCAGAATAATAAATTTTCAGGAATACTTTTCGATAAGGAGCTGACTTTATGAAAAAAAACATGAAATCAGTCATTACTACTTTAGTATTAGGTATAAGTTTAATCACAGGAATCTCTTTTGCTTCCGCAAGTAACGATATAAATGAATTGAACTCAGATAAAGTGATCTTCTTTGGCTCTCCAACTTCTGCGATTTCCAGTTCAGTTGCTATACCTCAAAGTTATAACCGGTTATTGTTTAGCGGAACAGTCGCCCCTCTTTTAAACAAGGATGGAAAAACCATTTATGAGAGATATGGCAATACAGAAAGGCAGGCAATCGGAATCTTAGAAAAATTAAAAGCAGATTTGAAAACTAAAGGACTTTCCCTCGCTAATGTAACCTATCTGCGTGTGTATGTCGCGCCAGATCCAAACAAAGCAGATAAACCAGATTATCAAGGTTGGTTTGATGCGTATGCCCTGTTCTTTAATACAAAGGATAATCCAGTAAAAACCGCTCGTTCTACAGTAGGGGTTCAAAGTCTGGTTTCGCCGGATTATCTTATTGAGATTGAAGCAGAGGTAGCCTATAAAAATAACAGCAAGTCAAAAAAATAGACGATGAAAATGAATGGTCATGTTTCAATGCCGGTGTTCCAGGCCTAGTTATCATTCTTATCATTGCACTCCGGAAAACTATTGAATACAAAAAGAGACAGGAATTATACCTGTCTCTCACTGCATTTAATCAATCATGAAAATTCATTCCATCCGTCACTTCTTTAACAATGCCCGCATTGATGACAAAGTCTCCGAAATGCTCTCCTTGCTGACGTTCTTTTGCATATCGGGAAAGAAGTACACGCAACTCTTTCAATATCTCTTCTTCACCGATGTTTTCACGGTACATTTTGCTTAATCGGCTTCCGTCGAATGCAGCACCCAGATACATATTATATTTGCCAGGTGCCTTACCGATAAAACCTATTTCCCCGAGTGCATGCCGGGCACAGCCATTCGGACAACCAGTCATGCGTATCGTGATTTCTTCGTTCTTCAGCCCGTTTTCATCTACGATGTCCTCGATTTTATCAAGCAGAACCGGCAAATAACGCTCCGCTTCGGCCATTGCCAACCCGCATGTTGGAAGCGCCACGCATGCAATCGAGCTGCGTCGGAGCGCCGAATGATGTGTACCATCCGTCAAACCGTATGTCTCAAGCAATTCTATGATTTTTTTCTTTTTCTGACTTGATACATCTGCAATGATCAGGTTTTGATTGGCCGTCAAACGGAAATCACCCGTATGGATCTTTGCAATTTCACGCAAACCGGTCATCAGCTTGTAATCATTGGAATCGGCAATTCGGCCACCCTCGACAAAAAATGTAAAATGCCATTTTCCTTGCACACCTTCTACCCATCCATAGCGGTCACCATTATTATCAAAATGATAAGTTCTCGCTTCATCCAGCTTCCATTCTAGACGATTTTCCAATTCAGCCTTTACCGTTTCGAGCCCAAGCCTGTCAACCGTATACTTGAACCGTGCATTTTTCCGTACGGACCGGTTTCCATAATCACGCTGAATCGTAATGACTTTTTCAGCCACATCCAATATTTGATCAGGGGTGCAAAAGCCGATTATTTTGGCTAATTGGGGATATGTCGCCTTGTCACCGTGGGTCATTCCCATACCGCCGCCGATCGCCACATTAAAACCAATGAGTTTTCCATTTTCAACAATTGCGATGAAGCCAAGATCCTGGGAGTAAACATCAATGTCATTCGATGGAGGGACCGCAATGCCTATTTTAAACTTCCTTGGCAAATAATGCTTTCCATACATTGGTTCGACTTCCTCCAATTCAGGAGTACCGACCACTTTTTCTTCATCCAGCCAGATTTCATGGTACGCCCTTGTACGTGGCAATAGATAATCACTCAATTTTTTCGACCATTCATATACTTCGGAATGGATTTCGGATTGAAATGGAATTGAATTGCACATTACGTTCCGGTTTACATCTCCGCATGCAGCGATTGTATCCAGCATGGAAGCATGGATTTCCTGAATGTTTTTTTTCATATTCCATTTTAAAATACCATGCATTTGAAATGTTTGCCTTGTGGTCAATTTCAAGGTCCCGTTACCGTATTTTTGGGCAAGGTCATCCATAACAAGCCATTGAGAAGGCTGTGCCACCCCGCCGGGCATGCGGACACGCAACATAAACTGATAGGCAGGCTCCAGTTTTTGTTTCTGACGCTCATTGCGTAGATCCCGGTCATCCTGCAAATAACTGCCGTGATGTTTCATTAGTCGATTGTCATCATCCGGAATACCAGCACTAATCCGATCCTGCATCACTTTTCCAAGTGTACCTCGCAAATAATCGCTTTTGTCTTTAATTTGCTCAACATCACTAGGCGGGCCTTCTGGTGCTTTCAATAGTGCTTTCAATAGTGGGTTCACCATGTTGTTATCTCCTTTACCTCCAAATTTTCAGTACACATCACGTTGATAGCGTTTATTTTGTTGCAATTCTTCAAGATAAGCTTGCGCATCAGCATGGCTCATATTGCCTTCTTTTTCTATGATCTCAATAAGCGTATTATGGACGTCATGTGCCATGTTTTTCTCGTCACCGCAAATGTATACAGCTGCCCCTTCTTGAAGCCATCCGTATAATTCCCCGCTGTGCTCGCGCATCCGATTTTGAACATACACTTTTTCATCAGTATCACGTGAAAAGGCAACATCCATTTTCGTAAGTACGCCTGTTTCCAACCACTTTTGCCATTCAGTCTGATAAAGGAAATCCGTCACGAAATGCTGATCGCCGAAAAAGAGCCACGTTTTCCCTTTCGCTTCCGATTCTTCGCGATCTTGGATAAAAGATCTGAACGGAGCTATGCCCGTTCCCGGTCCAATCATGATTATTGGAGTGTCGGGGTTATTCGGCTGCTTGAAATTCTGGTTATGCTGAATGTAAACAGGCAGCATGTCCCCAGGCTGTAACCGGTCCGCACATAAAATGGAGCAGACACCTTTTCTTTCTCTTCCGTGACTTTCATACCGGACAGCTCCGATTGTCAAATGCACTTCATCCGGATATGCGGATAAGCTACTCGCAATTGAATATAGGCGGGCTGGAATTTTCCGGAGAATTGATACGAATTCTTGCGCCGATTCACCCCATGAGCCAAAATCACGGACAAAATCAAGCAAATCACGGCCTTCACGATATTCTTTTAACCTTTCTTCATTACCAGGCGCTAAAAGCTCCTTTAAATCCTCATTATCTGTAAGCTGGGCCGCTTGTTCAATGAGGGATTTTGTCAAAACCGTAATTTCAAAATCGGAGATGAGCGATTCCCTGAACTTACGAACTTCTCCCTGCTTATTGACCTTCACGGTTTCTTCTGGGTCCCAATTCAGTTCCTTAAGAAGCATATCCACTAAATCCGAATCATTTTTCGGATACATACCAAGGCTGTCTCCAGGTTCGAATGTAAGACCAGAGCCCTCAAGAGATAACTCGAGATGATGTGTCTCTTTATTGGAGCCACGACCGTTCAAATTTATGTTTTCAAGCACTTCCGCTTTAAACGGATTTGTTCTCGAATACGTTTGTTCACCTACTGAAGCCATCGTTGCGGGAACTGCAGCAACAGAACTGCCTTGCCCTTCATTTAAACTAGAAATGACTCCTTCCAGCCATTCAGAAGCAGGCTCATCATAATCAAGGTCGCAGTCCATTCGCGGAAATAACCGTGTCCCGCCTAGTTCCTCCAAGCGTTTATCGAATTGTTTTCCCGTTTCACAGAAAAACTCATATGAGCTGTCCCCAAGCGCCAATACTGAAAAGCGGACACCTTCGAGGCTTGGTGCCCTCCTGCCATGAAGGTACTCATGGAAAGACAATGTATTATCCGGCGGATCACCTTCTCCATGCGTGCTAACGGAAATGAGGAGATTTTGGACTTTTTTCAAATTGTTGAATTTAAAGTCACTCATGGATGAAATGGTAACCTGAAAGCCATTACCCTCAAGCTTACTCGCTGCATTTTCTGCCAGCCCTTGAGCATTGCCCGACTGTGAACCATAAAGAATGGTCACCTCTTTTGATACTGTCTTTCCGCTGCTTTGAGCTTCCAATACCGGAGCGTCGGCTGAACTCATATTCGAAACTGACAATGATGCTGTCAGATAACCGCTCAACCAAACTTTTTGTGTTTCTGTCAAGCTGGGCAGGAGGCTGTTAAGGAGCTCTGCCTGCTCATGTTTAAAGGGACTGTTACTTACCTGAAGTTGCACGATTTCCACCTCACAAAGGGATATTAACTTATCTTAGTTGATTCTTAGGTATAACGAGTGGGTTAAACATTTTTATTTCCATCCATAAAATAATTAACTCGTTTACTCCTATAGACGAAGTCGGTTTTAACTACAAAAAAAATTGAAAATACAGTCATATAGGTTCATAGCACGCTACAAATAAAAAATTAGGTTATAAAGGACATTAACCTTCCCCAGCTTATACTCTTCCTAAAATAAGTTTCTCATTAAAACTTTACTGGAAGGCGCATCATTAGTAAAATATATATAATTTATTGTAACTATTAAGAATATTAATAATAAGGAGAAATTTCTATGTACTATGATGCTCTAAAAACATTTGTGACCCTTGTCGAAGTCAAAAATTTTACTAAAACAGCAGAAATGCTTCTTATGTCGCAACCAAGTGTTAGTTTGCATATAAAAAAATTGGAAGAAGAGTTCCAAACCAAATTATTTCTCCGTTCTCCTAAATTCCTAAAAGTCACCATAACGGGAGAAATTCTTTACGACCGGGCCAAACAAATGATCACAATCTATGAACAGACCAGACAAGACATTCAGGAACACGATAGGTCCATCAAGGGCGAATTGAAGATAGGAGCAAGTTTTACAATAGGAGAGTATATCCTTCCTTCTTTACTCATCGACCTTCAAGAGGACTATCCTGAACTTGAACTTCAAGTCGTAATCGGAAACACGGAAGAAATCGTTCAAGCCGTTCGGCTATACAAAGTGGATATTGGTTTAATCGAAGGTCAAACTAATGAAAAAGAGCTTTCTGTTCACCCATTCATGCAAGATGAGCTATTCATTGTGTCTTCTAACAATCATGAACTCGCTAATAAAGACGAAGTCGAGATTACTGATTTACATGACCAAGCATGGGTAACAAGGGAAGTTGGATCAGGGACACGCGAATACCTTAATCACGTCATACGTTCAAATGGATTGAAAATTAAATCGATACTCACGATAAGCAGTAATCAAGGAATTAAAGAAACACTTATAAAAAATGGCTTGGGGCTGGCACTGCTTTCCCGAAGTGTAATTGAAAGGGATGTACAAAATAAAATCCTTTCTATTATTCAGGTAAAAAATGAATCATTTAACAGAACACTTTCGTACGTCTATTCCCCAATCATGGAAGATAAAAAGAATGTCAAAACTTTCATAACTGAATTAAACAAAAAATGGCCTATGAAAGCAAAGCCGATAGGATGATCATTGGAAAATATGCTATTCCAATAATGAAGTTACAGACACATGATGTCAGGAACTTATTGGTGATATTATTAAACAATCATAAGCCAAGATGATCCGGGACTAGACTGTTTAAACATCGGCTTTAATATACTTAATTAAGAAGTCTGAGTAAATCCAAACTTGTCAATCTTATTCACATTAACTTATAAACAATTGGGTATATGAATAAATAGAGGATTCTTCATATATTGATTTTTGTTTTCCTTGATTAGATAAAAAATAATATCAATTTTTGTATGGGAGCGGGTTTTATGAATATTGAGATTAAAGAAGCAGCGATTGAACAACTATTAAAAGTGAATTATAAAGAGAATGAAGGTGTTCGCATCGAAGCCATTTATGTTGGTAGCTGTTCGATTTATGTGGAACATGAATTGAAAATTGATAATAAGAACGAAGATGATGAGAGGTTCATAATCGATGGGGTCCCCGTATTAATTTCAAGTGAGTCTAAAAAGCATCTTCCCGATAAAGTCTTTCTTAATTACAGTGATGGACTTGGATACAAATTATATTCAGAAGATGAAACATTGAGATATAATCTCCAATTGAATAGAGTGAATTAAAAAAATGAACATAATAAAAAGCCCATGTGTTCCAGTTGGGCTTTTTGTGTTTATACTCAAAAAATTTATCATCGGCGATTTACCTAGAGGGATTTTATTTTCCTTTAGGATAGCACTGCACGAATAGCTCCATTATTAACTAGTATTTTTATCTATTCTATTTTTTATTAAACTAAATCGTTTCGATGCTAATTTTCAAATAATAATGACCGAAAGTTTAAAGATTTATTGTTATTATTCTTCCACCCTCCTGGACTCTAAGTGCCTCTCCAGTTTCCTTTTTACCCGCTGAAGTGCATTATCGATCGTCTTTTTTTGAACATTCAGTTCTTTTGCTATTTCAAAATAAGTTTTTCCTTCCAGGTACAAGTCCACAACACTGCTTTCCAACTCAGTAAGGACTTCGGTTAAAATTAGCTCAATATCGCAAATTTCTTCTGATTTTATTAAAATCGTGACTGGGTCATTTTGTCTCTGTTCAGGAATTAGATCAATTAGGCCCTGTTCAGACTCCCCTTGATAGATAGGCATATACAATGAAACATAATTATTTAAGGGAGAATGCTTTTGGCGAATAGCCGCTTTAACAGCCGTTATGATTTGTCTTGTAATGCAAAGTTCCGCAAATGATCTGAAAGACGACTTTTTGCAATTTTTGTAGTCTCGAATGGCCTTATATAGTCCAATCATCCCTTCCTGAAAGACGTCTTCCTTATCTCCACCCGTTAAAAAATACTTCAAAGCATTTGATTGAACGACACATCTGTATTTTTTAATTAAAAAGTCCAGTGCATCCTCATCACCATTATGGATTTTTCCAACCAACATTACATCTTCCATATGAGTATAGTTTTCCATTCGTTTCTTCTCGATGATTACACTCATTTATTTTCCCCCACTCACTTAATTGAGCCCCGACATAAGGTTGCATTATCACTTCAATGTGTTAATTCAATATAATAATATCTCAGAAATGAAGATAATGATATTCGCAAATAACGACATTTTTCAACAAAATACTGATATTTATAACTAGACACTTTCAGTCAGCTTTACTTTAATTGATTTGGTAAGGTCTCGTCATTTAATTATAAATAATATTATAAAAGAACTATTCTGCACTAATGATTTAATATAGTCTATTCAAAAAGGCAAGACGGAATCTATGGCACCTTTTACTTTTACTTCATTAGCTTTAGTTTGAAAAATAAGGATGCCATTTAAAACATCGCCTCTAAATTAGCTGGTTTCATTTAAACTTTGTAAAATAAAAAAGCACCCTTCAAAGGATGCTTTAACATATTATCAGTTATAAAATGGAGAACTGGAATTTAATTTCGCCAATGAACCCCAATGTTGAAAATCCTAACTTAAGCATTCATAAGTTATTAAAGCGGTGGATTTTGCACACCTAGATGAATCCAATCTTCTTTTGGCGGACCATAAACCCCATAAGGTTTTATTCCTGCTTGACGCATCAGAACTGTAACTTGTCCGCGATGATGAACAATATGCTTGATTAGCCCCATAAGGATGGAAGCATTTGTTTCCTGTCTTCCAAACGCTTCTTGTATTTGTCCCAGTGATTCGTCTGTCCATTGCTGTTCAATAATTTGGGCTGCGTGAGAACTTACATTTTTAAAAGTGATGGCAATTTCCCGGGCTGAAGATGGAACGTTTTCCGAACTTTCTATCCGTTCTATCTTTAACCCGAAATGATCTAGATAATCTGGAATGTTCGTTGTGAAATGCCATGCAATTCTTCCTAAAGTGCGACCTTCAGGATAAACTTGTTGATCTAAGGATTCATCAGTCAAACCATCCAAAACATTTTGAGTCAGTATGGCTTCTTTATTCCATTCTTTAATAAAATCCGAAATTGAAATATACATATAATCCCTCCCTATTTCGATAGATAATTACTTAAAGCACATTATAAAACATACGTTCCCTCATTACAAATTCCTTAATGAACATGCGATGGAACTTCAGTTGAAATCTGAGAGTGGATTTTTTTCATCCGGTTGTTATTCCCATTCTTCAAGAGTTGAAATGGAAAACCCATGTACATAAAATTGCATACGTAAACTTTTCGTCCAGTATTCGACCTAAACCGGAAGTGCAATGCTCTACAAATCATCCTACACTAGCTATACACAACAAGAATCACTACTTTATAATAAAGGATAATCATGTTATTAATATAGATAAATTCATTATTGGTTAGGAGAAAAAGCCATGCAAAATAAGCTTAGTATAGGAGAAATGGCGAAGTTGCGAGGTGTAACCGTAGATACATTGCGTCATTACGATAAAATTGGATTGCTAAAGCCTTATCATATTGATCCCGAAACTGGCTATCGTTATTACTCCATTTCCCAGTATGAAGTTCTCGGAACGATAAAAGATTTAAGGAGCATCGGATTTTCCTTAGGGGAAATCAAGCAATTTCTTACGAATCGCAATGTAAAAAAGTCGGTTGAATCACTTCAAAAATCAATGGCGAATATTCAGGAAGAAATTAAGAAATTGCAAGATATCCATAATATATTGATGACCCGATTATACAATATTGAACATTTCACAAACAGTTACAGGAATTCGGATATCGTGATAAAACAATTTGAAGAACGGGAATACATCCAGCTAGGCAGATCGGTAAGTTGGGCGGATACAGAAAATCTTTATTTTGGATACTTGGAGCTCGAAAACAGGATTGGTGGAATCATTCCTGCATTGGCCAGCAATAAATTTGGAGATTTTATCAAGAAAGAGTATTTTGATAAAATTCGTCAATCATCTGACTTTTCCTCTAACCTAAGTGACTATCAATCTCAGTTATTCATTCTAGTTCAGGATGAAGAGTCAGGGCAACCAACCCAAAAAATTGAAGAAGGCCTATTTTTATGTTCCTATTATGGAGGACTCACAAGGGAAAAAATGCTACCCCAGCTAAAAAAGCTACTCCATTATTGCGATACACATGGTTATGTTATTACCGGTGACGCCTTTCGAATTATGCAGGTCGACGTTTCTCTTACCGATCAATATGATGAAGCTTATTATGAAATACAAATTCCGATTCAAGAGAAAGTAACTAGTAAACAGCCTTCGAAATGAAAGCATTATCATTTCAAAGGCTGTTTTTTTTGTATCGTAACTGTTTACTCTGGTGTTAGACGAGACTTTATAATGGATTTACACATACTGAATGGAGTGATGCATTCCTAAATGAAACAGCAAAGCATTATTTTGAAAAATCATTATGTTCTAAGGAGTGATGCCTTTAATTAAAAATGTGAAATCAAAAAAGACAAGGCCTTTACGAAGTAGTTCCTTGCATTTTCCTACTCTTCTTTACCAACTCCTCTCTGCGGCCGATTAGAGGACAGGCAAAAAAAGAGGAATTATGAAAACGGTTAAAAACATTCAGGCATAAAGTTGTTTCAGTTCACAAGTAAACACTTTTTATGTTGATTATCCTTTAAAACAAAAATGATAACTTTTCATTACCTGGATATATACGGGATTTTTAAGTTAAATATTCCGAATAATCCAGTTATTAACGAAGTGCACTTTAATGAAATGTAACTACCGATCATTAGTAAAAAAATCACAAGGAGGATTGATTAATGGAAAATACGAATTCACTAACTCTTAAACGTGCTCTTACTTTAAAGCATGTCGTCTTTTTCGGATTGGCTTTCATGGCTCCAAAAACGTTTTTCTCAACATATGGGGTAGCTGTAAACAGCACTAACGGGATGATGCCAACGGCTTATGCTATTGCTTTAGTTGTCATGTTATTTACAGCTTATAGCTATGCCCAATTAGTGAAAGCGTTTCCAAAGGCGGGAGCAGCCTATACGTTTACGCAAAAATCAATAAGTCCACATATTGGGTTTATCGTTGGTTGGACACTCATCATTGATTATATATTTAGCCCGATGATCAGCTCCCTAATCGTTGGAATTTCATTGAAAGCTTATTTTCCATCCATTCCAATGTTTGTTTGGATCATTTTATTTATTGTGAACATTACTGTTGTCAACATCCTTGGCATTAAATTAGCAGCGAAACTTAGTACGTATATGCTTTTCTTTCAATTTTTATTGTTTGGCCTATTTTTTATTTTGTCCATTAAAGGGCTTCTTGCAGGAAAAGGAACAGGGACATTATTTTCAACCATTCCCTTTTATGATTCTGAAATTAGCGTACCTACTCTACTATCTGTTATCCCTATTCTATGTTTTAGCTTTTTAGGCTTCGATGCAGTAACTACATTGTCAGAAGAGACTAAGGATCCTACGAGAACGTTGCCAAAAGCGATTTATTTTATATCGATAATTGGCGGATTTTTATTTATTACAGGTTCTTATTTTGCACAACTGATTTTTCCGGATTTTCATTCTTTCAATAACCCTGAATCCGCCTATTTAGAGATCGCGATGTATATCGGCGGAAACATTTTTGTGAGCTTCTTTGTAGCAGTGGGGCTAACATCCACCACTGCTTCGGCCGTTGCTTCGGGAACGAGCGCCTCTCGTATTTTGTATGCAATGGGAAGGGAAAATGTATTGCCGAAAAAATTCTTCGGCTATCTATCCCCAAAATACCGGACACCGGTGTTCAATATTTTACTCATGGGTGCGGTTGCGTTAAGTGCTCTTTTCTTAGATCTAACGACAGCGGTATCGCTTATTAGTTTTGGAGCGTTATTTGCCTTTTTCTTTGTGAATCTTTCGGTTGTTTCTTACTATTTTTTTCAAAAGAAACAGAGGTCTTTTAAAGGAACGATTCAATATTTGATTATCCCGCTTATTGGTGCAGCACTGATTGGATTATTTTTTATACAATTAGATAAACATTCACTAATACTAGGTGGAATTTGGCTACTTATCGGATTTATTTATCTATTAAACTTAACGAAAATGTTTAGACAACCGCCTCCTGAGCTCTCCTTTGAGGAAGCTTGATAATAGGCCATGAAAGAAGGGAATGATTGATGATGAGTCAACAACTAGCTGACTTAATTATTTCAAGCAATACTGTATTTACAGGTCTTTCCGACCAGCCTGAACCCGCTTCCATCGCGATTAAGGACAACAAAATTGTTGCGATTGGTTCTGTTGAAGAAATTAAACACTGCGCAGGTGAGCACACGAAAATCTATCAGTTTAAAGACCGATTAATAATGCCGGGATTCCATGATTTCCATCTTCATATTATGAATGGTGCCGTTGCCCTCAATAGTGTCAATCTGTTCGCAGCTCGTTCAGAAGATGATGCGCTGGATATGATTCACAAATTCGCCGAAGCAAAACCAGAAAATCAATGGGTAATCGGATTTACATGGGATGAAGGCTTTTGGGATACACAGCAACTACCGACTCGCCATTCATTGGATCGCATTCTCTCTAAACGGCCAGCACTCATGTTTCATGCTGAAGGCCATTATGCATGGGTGAATACGAAAGCATTGGAGATTGCAAATATCACTCGTCATTCGGAAAATCCTTCTTATGGCATTATAGGAAGAGATGAAAATGGAGAACCCAATGGTATTTTATATGAAAAAGCAATGGATGGGGTTGTCCGTCATGCATTTAATTTTTCAAATGCACACAAGAAAGATATCTTCTCTAATTTCTTGGCACACACAGCAAGCTTAGGGGTAACCGCTGCCCATGATTTACATGGTTTAAAAAATATAGAATCTCTTGATGTTTTCAAAGAATTTGAAGACAAAGGAAATTTAACAACCCGTATTCATTTATGGCCTGCTTTAAATGGCAATCTTGAGCACTCCAAACAATTGCGAGAGAAGTATCAATCGGATAAACTCCGTGTGTCAGGACTGAAACAATTCATCGATGGCGTCATTACCGCTCGGACAGCTTATTTACTCGAGCCTTATGCGGATCAACCAGAAACACGCGGTGAGACATCTTTCCCGCCTGAAACGATCAAAAAATGGGTCGTTGATGCAGATAAAGAGGGCTTCAGCATTCGTTTTCATGCGATTGGAGATGGAGCAATTCGACTAGCTTTAGATGCCTATGAGGAAGCGCAAAGGGCAAATGATAGACGAGATTCACGACATGCCGTCGAACACATTGAAGTGATTCATCCAGATGATATCCATCGTTTCAAAGAGCTTGGTGTAACTGCTTCGATGCAGCCAAATCACTTAGCGATGTCAGAAAGAGGTGTTTACACCGAGCGAATAGGTACTGAACGGGAAACACATGTTTTCCCTATAAATACATTGCAAAAATCCGGAGCGAATTTGGCATTTGGAACGGACTTCCCGATTGATAACCTTAATCCGCTTCTACAAATCTATCGTGCAGTAACGAGAATCGATAGCAGCGGAAAAACGATATGGCATCCACATGAGCGCATCACACTTGCCGAAGCATTGAAAGCTTATACAGCCGGACCCGCTTATGGTGCATTTAGAGAGCAGGAATTAGGGACATTGGAAGTAGATAAGCTTGCAGATATTGTAGTCTTGGAACGAAATCTCTTTGAAGTCCCTGTGGAAGAAATACCAGATACAAAGGTACAGTTAACGATTATGGATGGAAAAGTAGTTTATGATAACCTGGGGCAATAATTAAATTAAGAGGCTGGTCAAAGAGCGTCATTATCATGTAGTGTTCACTTATATCGATGC
Source organism: Peribacillus simplex (assembly GCF_900156045.1). Taxonomy (GTDB): domain Bacteria; phylum Bacillota; class Bacilli; order Bacillales; family DSM-1321; genus Peribacillus; species Peribacillus simplex_D. The sequence goes on from NZ_FTMX01000008.1 coordinate 52,634, forward strand.
AGCCATTTGAATACGGAGGACTGATATATGAATCATTCAAACACACCAACTCTTAAACGTTCACTCCCATTAAAATATGTTGTGTTTTTTGGCTTGGCCTTTATGGCTCCAACTACTTTGTTTTCAACATATGGAGTAGCTGTTCAAAGCACGAACGGGATGATTACAACTGCTTATATCGTCGCCTTAATCGTTATGTTATTTACGGCTTACAGCTATGCGCAAATGGTAAAAGCCTTTCCAAATGCCGGTGCTGCCTATACGTTTACCCAAAAATCCCTAAGTCCTCACATTGGTTTTCTCGTAGGTTGGACCATCATACTGGATTATATGTTCAGTCCAATGATTAGTGCTCTATTGTTAGGAATTGCAATGAAGGCCTATTTCCCTTTGATTCCTATGTATATTTGGATTATTCTCTTTATCGTCACGGTTACGATTATAAATATTCTTGGTATTAAGATTGCTGCTAAACTTAATATGGGGCTTCTATTCTTGCAATTCGGAACACTTGCGTTGTTCACCATTTTTTCAATAAAGGGTCTTTTAAATGGTCAAGGAGCAGGTACCCTTTTTTCGATCCTACCGTTTATCGATTCAAATATAAATATACAGGGCTTCATGTCCATTATCCCTATTTTATGTTTTTCCTTTTTAGGATTCGATGCAGTGACAACTCTTTCTGAAGAAACGAAAAATCCTCGAAAATCCATACCTAGGGCTATTTATCTTGTAACGATCATTGGTGGATTATATTATTTTATCGGTTCTTACTTTTTACAGCTTGTCTGGCCAGACTACCAATCATTTAAAGACCCGGAATCTGCCTATATGGAAATTGCAATGTATATCGGGGGTAACTTTTTGATTAGTTATATGCTTGCTGAGGGAATCATGTCAAGTTTTTCATCAGCTATTGCGTCAGGAACAAGTGCTTCACGTATTTTATATGCGATGGGACGTGAACGTGTACTTCCTGCCAAAATATTCGGATATCTTTCTCCTAAATATAGTACACCTGTCTTCAACATTATAATTATAGGAGGCGTTGCTTTAAGCGCACTATTCTTAAGGCTTACGACTGCCGTATCACTTATAAATTTTGGTGCATTATTCGCTTTTACTTTCGTTAATCTTTCTGTTATCGCTCACTATTATTTCCGAAAAAAACAGCGTTCCTTAATGGGGACAATTCGGTACCTTATCATTCCGTTAATTGGTGCTTCTTTGACAGGTTTCTTTTGGATAAAGTTAGACATCTATTCGTTAATATTAGGAGGAACTTGGTTTGCGATCGGATTTGTGTACCTTCTAAACCTCACGAAAATGTTTAAACAACCGCCTCCTGAGCTTGCCATTGAACAAGCTTAATAATTTGGAAGCTACTCTATAGGATTGAAAGGAATGTTAGACAATGAATCAACAACTAGCTGATATAATTATTTCAAGTAATGCTGTATTTACAGGTCTTTCTGATCAACCGGAGCCCGCGTCAATTGCGATTACGGACAACAAAATCATTGCGATTGGTTCTGAGGATGAGATTAAACCTTATTCAGGCGCGAATACGAAAATCTATCAATTTAATGACCAATTAATTATACCAGGTTTTCATGATTTCCATCTTCACATGATGGATGGAGCCGTTTCGATGAATAGTGCCAATTTATTCTCAGCCCGTTCAGAAGAAGAAGCGTTGGAAATGATTCGTAAATTTGCCGCATCTCGCTCGGAAGATCCATGGATAATCGGCTCTTCATGGGATGCAGGATATTGGGATACGCAGCAATTACCGAATCGGCATTCATTGGATCGTATTCTCCCCGATCGTCCGGTGCTTATGTTTCACGCCGAAGGTCATTACGCATGGGTAAATTCAAAGGCACTTGAAATCGCTAATATTACCCGTCATACCGAAAACCCTTCGTATGGAATTATCGGAAAAGACGAAACTGGAGAACCTAATGGTCTTTTATACGAAAAAGCAATGGACGCGGTTATCCTTTATGCCTATGATTTTACAAAAGAACAAAAGAGAGAACTTTTCACGAATTTCCTCGCTCATGCGGCTAGTTTAGGAGTTACATCCGTCCACGACTTATTCGCGATTGAAGCATTGGAAATGCTTAATGATTATGATGTTTTCAAGGAATTTGAAGACAATGGAGAATTAACAGCCCGTATTCATTTATGGCCAGCTTTAAATGACAATCTTGAACGTGTCAAACAATTACGAGATACGTATCAATCGGATAAACTTCGTGTGTCAGGACTTAAACAATTTATCGATGGCGTCATTACGGCCCGTACCGCTTACTTACTTGAACCTTATGCTGATTCACCGAAAACTCGCGGTGAATCTTCGTTCCCTCCTGAAACGATCAAAAAATGGGTCGTTGATGCAGATAAAGAAGGCTTTAGCATCCGTTTTCATGCCATTGGCGACGGAGCGGTCCGCCTTGCTTTAGATGCCTATGAGGAAGCCCAAAAAACACACGGTAAACGAGATTCACGTCATTCTGTTGAACACATTGAAGTGATCCACCCGGATGATGTTCATCGTTTCAAAGAGCTAGGCGTTACTGCCTCAATGCAGCCGGATCACTTTGCCATGTCCGAAAGAGGTGTTTACACCGAGCGAATTGGTACTGAACGGGAAAAACATGTTTTCTCGATTAATACATTGCAAGAAGCGGGAGCGAGATTGGCATTTGGAACGGACTTCCCGATTGATATCCTTAATCCGCTCCTACAAATCTATCGTGCTGTAACGAGAATCGATAGCAGCGGAAAAACGGTATGGCATCCACATGAGCGCATAACACTTGCCGAAGCATTGAAAGCTTATACGGCTGGACCCGCTTACGGTGCATTTAGAGAGCAGGAATTAGGATCATTAGAAGTAGATAAGCTTGCAGACATCATAGTATTAGAACGAAATCTCTTTGAAGTACACGTGGAAGAAATACCAGATACAAAGGTACAGTTAACGATCATGGATGGAAAAGTAGTTTATGATCGTACGACGGCTTTAATCGAAAAGTAACATAATTATTAAAGGAGGATTCTACAACTGTAGAATCCTCTCTGTTGTCCATGGACAATAGTCTATTACGCTAGCACATTGGGAAACCGGTTCTATCATGTGCTATGTCCATCCATCGCTGCATCATTACTTGTTGCTTCTTTAAAATACTCTCGCTTCCACTTAAACTTTTTTTATAAGCACATCTCAATTAAAGAGAGATGTATTCGCGTATAGCGATGAAGAACCGCCAGAGTGAACAAATAGAATGTTATCCTCAGGCTTAAAGGTGCCTTTTTGTATTAAATCGATGAGTCCCGCTGCCGCTTTACCCGTATATACCGGATCCAGCAAAATCCCTTCCGTTCTTGCCATTAGCTTGACTGCTTCCACCATTTCAGGTGTAGGCAGAGCATAACCCGGACCGACATACTCATCGAAGCACGTAACAGCCTCACGAGGAATTGAATTTGGAATGCCGATGTGTGCTAAAGTTTCGTTAACTAGCTGATAAACTTTCTCTTCTTGTTCAGCTTTTCCTCTGCTTACATTTATTCCGATTACCGATATTCCACTTTGATTTCCATGAAATCCGGCCGCCAAACCAGCATGCATCCCTCCGCTTCCGCTTACACAAATAACTGCTTTCAAATCAATCCCTTGGTCAAAGGACTGTGCCAAGATCTCCTGTGCGCAAGCAACATATCCCGTTGCGCCTATGACATTGGATCCTCCAACCGGAATGATGTAAGGTCGATGTCCTTTCTCTGATACCTCTTTAGCCACTTTCTGCATTTCTTGCATTAAGTCCGCACCATTAGGGACAACTATAATTTGGTCAGCCCCCAATAAATGATAGAGAAAATAATTACCGTTAAAATCCGGCTCTGAATTTTTTGAAAGTCCCTCTTCCAACACAAGGATGCATTTCATTTTCTCTTTAACGGCGGCAGCTAGTGTCAAGCGGCAATGATTGGATTGAATGCCTCCACATGTAATCAACGTATCCGCGCCTTTTTCCAATGCATCTGCAACAAGGAATTCCAGTTTCCTTGTTTTATTTCCCCCAGCAGTCAAACCAAGCATATCATCTCGTTTAATATAAATGGATGGGCCCCCAAGAACTTCAGAAAAATGATCTAATCTTTCAATCGGTGTATATGTCGGTGTATATCGCTTTCTAGGAAATTGTGCTAAATTCATTTAAAAACTCCTCCTGTATCATCTATGTATATTAAAAAAAAGAAAATATCAATCTGATGTTCTCTTTTGTTTAAAATAAGCTTCGATTTCCATCATAGCATCTTTATGTATTCCAGCAACATGAATCTCACTTCTTCATGGTTATCTGTAAAAAAGAAATAATTGTTTCCACATTTTTATATGAACTAAAACTCTAAATCATTTGTTGGGCCAAAACAGTAATGTACCCTTCCCATTGAATTGTATAAATATTTAAAAGTCTGAAGCATTACAATGACTTCAATCGTTTTTTAAGATAAAATAAATATACTTGTATATAATTGGATTGTAGAAAGGAGCACCATGGAAACCAATCACTATCAATATATTACAGAACAAATAGAACATTATTCTTCTAAGCCCTTAAGGGAAGCTATATTTTTTGTTATAAAAAATGCGATCATTGAAGGGATTTTTTTGCCTGGAGACCGTTTAACGGAAGATGATATCGCTCAACAATTCAATTGTAGCCGTACACCGGTTCGGGAAGCTTTGAGGAAATTGGAACAGGAAAATTTGCTTCAGGTGAAACCTGGTATAGGGATGGTCATTTCCAATGTGGATATTGAACTTTTACATCAGGAATTGGAAATCAGGAAAATGCTCGAAAACTATTCGATACAAAAAGCTTGTGAAGGAATTACGGAAGAGGAATTAAAAAAACTGGAATGGGCAACGGATAAACTGCAACAGGCAATTAATAGTAATGACCGAATAGCGGCAAGCCGTGCAAACATTGAATTTCACCGCTTATTATATTCCTACTCGAGAAATACCTTTCTCCAAAAGACTACGGATTCATTATGGCTTTCTTTTCGAATTTCCTTTTTATCGGCCCGTAATGAGGATGTTACAATGGTTGATAAATCTTGGTATGAGGAACGAAACAACGAGCACTTACAGCTAATCCAGGCCATTCGTGACAAAGATGTAGAAAAAGCAATAAGGGTCAATACGATCCATATCCAAAAAAACTATGATTATTACCTTGATTACATAAAACGTGTTTCCGAATAAAATTAACATTAAAGGGTGCCTAATTGCGAGTATTCAGTCCGCAATTGTAGGAACCCTTTTAATATATAACTCTTCAAGGCAGCATTCGAACGATTCGGGGATTATATCGGCCTTTCCCCTCTTTTTCCGGCCGTTCTGCTGCTTTTTCAAACCTTCCAATATTTTATTCAGCCGAACTTAGTATTCCATTCAGGATCATTTATTTCATATCAACTGTTTAGCATCATGAATCCAAATGCAATTTCACTTTTTGGAAATCTTCAGGCGTGTCAATGTCAAATCCCCACATCGAATTGTCAAAAGAAACGGTCTCTGTCACCGCATCATATTTTTTGATGATGCTTTTACCACCTTGATCACCATTTATTGAATGGAATTCATTGAGTAATACTGCATCCACTAGTATCGGATGTCCTGCCTCCCCTTTATATTTTGGTCGAACGATCCGCACTCCTTCATCTTTACACTCAATATATTTATCTATTAAAGATTGTATGATGTCACGGGAAATAAGGGGCTGATCCGCAAGGAAGATCATGACTGCATCCACATGTTCATTGATGGATTGAACTCCAAGTTTTAGAGATGTGGACATTCCATCTGCATAATACGGATTATGAATAATCTTCAATTCTGGATAGTCTTCACTATGTTGACGGATTTCTTCTATATATTTTCCGGCAACCAAATGGATGGGCTGCATGGTGCTTCCAAGGATTGAATCAATGGCATGACGAAATAGAGGTTGGCCCCGCAAAGGAAGTAACAGTTTTGGTTCACCCATTCGGATCGACATGCCTGCCGCAAGTATGATCGCTCCTATTTCAGGCATGAATCTTCACTTTGCCATGCAAAGGTGCAGGAAATCTTCCATTTCTAATAGACATCAATTCCGACACAATACTTAGTGCAACTTCTTCCATCGTTTCAGCACCGATATCCAAACCAATTGGTGAGTGGATTGGACCGCTGTTGAAGCCTTCTCCAATTGTATTAAGCATTTCCGTTGTACGGGAGATTGGGCCAAGCACCCCAATATATCGTGGGTCACTTTTCAAAGCCACTTGAAGGGTTTTCTCATCTAATGACTGGATATGATTCATGACTACCCACCAAGATCCAGTAAATTCAGAAGGTACTATTTCATCTGGGCATTTTTGCAAATTAGAAGCCAATGGAAACAAGCGATCATTATTGAAATCTTTCCGTGAATCCAATACCGTTACGGAAAACCCAGCTTTTGCTGCCAATTCGACAACTGGAACAGCATCTATGCCAGCCCCGGCAATAATCAATTGTTCACTGGGCTTAATAGCATCGATTAGATATCGTTTTCCCTCCAGATTCACCAATTCTGCCCGAGTTTGTGTATCCATTACCATCCTTGCTTTTTCAACGACTTCATATGGCACACTTCCATGATTTCCAATGAGGTTACCATATTTATCGACGATTAAACCTTTACCGGAGGATACATCCAATATCATGGTGAATTTCTGACCTTTCTGGACAATTTGATTTGTCATCATCCAAAATTCGTCATCTGGCTCAATAGGGAGGATAAATATATCCAATTTACCCTTGCAACCTATTCCCAACCCCCAAATTTCATTCTCGCTCAAGTCATATTGGTGTGTAACGCAAGTGTTAGTTTCCAAAGCTTTTTCCGCCCAGCCATATAAATCGCTTTCCAAACATCCGCCACTTATCGTGCCAAACATACGGCCGTCCGATGCCATCATCATTTTTGCACCTGGAAGTCTATATGCTGAACCCTTGACACCTATCTGCATGACCATTGCTGCTTTTTCGTGCCGCTCCCATGCGGAACTTATATTTTCCAACACGTCTTTTAATTCTTGTAACCTTGACATCCTTAACCCCCTCCTCTAAATCTGGTATTCACATATTAGGAAGCAGAAAAAGGGAGACAAATGGAAAATGCCGTATTTGTCTCGCTTCCCATCATTCATTTTCAATGATTAAAATCAGAGCACTAATATCCTTTTCTGACTAAGAAAACACTTAAGAAAAGGGAGAGGGCAACAAAACATAAAAGGGCAATAAACCCGCCATTATATGAACCGCTCATTTGACTGAATAAACCGACAACCATGGGTCCAAGAGCTGCGATTAAATAAGATACACAGCCGAAAATCCCACTGATGCTCCCCATTACCTCGGGTGATGCGACACGGTGAAGCATGGTCATGGTCAGCGCAGCTGGCATAAACAAAAGACCAATCAATAAAATGCTCAAGACGGCAGCAACTGTGCTGTTAGCAGTGAAAAGGGAGAAAAGCATGAAAATGATGATAAGCCCACTTGCCCCGCCTACAAAAATCGCCCTCTTCATGAATCGATCGGAAAGAAACCCAGCCAGCACTTGTACAACAATGGCTAATGCAAATCCACCGGCATTAATTACAGCGGAATTTACAAAAGCAATCCCTTTTTCTTCTGTCAAATAACTTGGTAAAAAGGTCGAAATCCCATAATAGGCAATGGAAATGGAAGAATAAACAATCGTTAAGATCCAGAACATCGGACTTGCAAGAACCGCTTTAACGTTATCTTTACTTGCTGTTGTTGGAGTTCCCCCCACTTTTTGATTACTTTGAATATAGTTTAATTCCATTGAATTAACCGCATAATGCTTAGCCGGATTATCTCTTGTCATGATCAAGAATAAAATCAAACAAACTACAGATAATGCCGCAAGGATGAAGTAGCTTTCCCGCCAGCCGTATGTGGAGGCTATGATTGCTATTAGCGGAAGCCCAAGAACCGGTCCTATCGCATTTCCGTTATACCAAGTTGTCTGTGCCTTTGCTTGCTCATTCTGTGGGAACCAGCTTGAGGTCAATTTCAATGCCATTGGATACAGGACTCCTTCACCGATTCCCAGTATGGCCCTGGACCATAAAATCGCACTGATGGAATCGGCCATTCCACCTAAAACCATCGCAAATGCCCACAGAGCGATGCCAATGAAACCGCTGCGCAGTGCACCTATCTTATCAACGATGAAGCCCCAAGCCAATTGACCAAAAGCATAAGTCACTAAAAATATGCTGCTAAGGGTTCCTTTCACTAAATTACCATCAATGCCCAAATCAGTCAGAAAAGGCTTGTTGGCAAGCAAAATATTAATATTTGCCTTATCCATCATGGAAACAGTGAAAAGAACGAGCAAAGGAAAAGCCGTGAAGAACCAACGGGTATTCGTCATTTTGCCCGATGGATCATGCAGTTGTGGATTTAAATTATTCAAACAAATCAGCCCCTATTATCATGAAAATTTTCGTAACTAGTGTAATCCCCTATTTACACTTTCCATTTTCATGCTCGTCTGTCGTTCTGTCATGGTATAGGGTATAATCCATCAACAATGAATTCTGAACTGCTAAAAACGAATTTATTAACTTATTTCGATTTTGAACTTTTTCCTTTCCGCTTCCTTAATCCAATTACGGAGTTTACTTGGGCTAATGGGTAATTGATTGATCGTGATTTCTAAAGGATCGAGCGCATCAACAACCGCATTCGCAATGGCTGCAGGCGGGGAAATGGCTCCACCTTCACCTACTCCCTTGATGCCAAGTGGATTTCTGGTAGAGAGAAATTCTTGATGGGACTTTTCTACAGTCGGGATTTCCATGGAAGTCGGCAATAAATAATCCATATAAGATCCGGTCAAAAGTTGGCCTTTCTCATCGTAAACGACTTCTTCATATAGAGCTGCACCAACTCCCTGGGCAATGCCACCCTGCACTTGACCATCCACGATCATTGGATTGATGACCTTTCCTGCGTCATGAACCACACTATAACCTTTCAACTCGACAATACCTGTTTCCTTATCCACTTCCACCAAGGCTATGTGGACGGACGATGAAAAAGTAACAGTGGGCGGAACGAAGTAATGTGTGACTTGCAGGCCTGGCTCCATTCCAACAGGCACCTTGCATCTGTTTCCTGGACGTGCCGCTTTAGCAATTTCCTTATAGGTCACACATTTTTCAGGGTTGTTCTTAACAAAGGCTTTGCCATTTTCCATTTGTATATCAGAGGATTCAACTTCAAGCATGGCAGCTGCGACGGCCAATACTTTTCCCCTTAATTTCGCTGAAGCAATTTGGATGGCCGATCCAGCATTCACTGCACTCCGGCTTGCGTATGTTCCGGCCCCAAAGGCCAAGTTCATTGTATCTCCGACCCTTATGGTAATATCATTTGGGCTAAGCATTAATTCATCCGCACAGATTTGGGAGAATACCGTTTCGTGACCCTGCCCTTGCGGAGATGATCCAAGGTATGCCACGACCTGACCGCTACCATCAATCGTGACATAGGCGCTTTCGAATGGACCAGCACCAGTTCCTTCAACATAAGTGGAAATGCCGACACCGACTAGCTTTCCTTGCTTCTTCAACTCTTTTTGCTGCTCTCTAAATCCTTCGTAATCAACCATTTTCAAACCTTGATCCAATGCGGCCGGATAGTCCCCGCTATCGTAAATCAGCTTTGCACCATCTTTAACCAATATCCCTTGGTCATAAGGCATATCCTCCGCTTGAATCATGTTCTTTCGCATTACTTCCACTGGATCTTTTTTCAACCTTCTAGCGACCATATCGATAATTCGATCCATTACGAAAACGACCTCTGGTCTTCCTGCCCCCCGGAATGGAACATTCGGTGTTTTATTCGTTAAGACAATCTGGCAAGTAACATCATAGTTTGGAATCTTGTATGCTCCCCTTAAATGGTAGGCACTATTGTAGGCACATGTTAATCCAAAATAATTTACAGCACCACTATCTATAATGAAGTGATCTTTAATTCCCAAAATAGTTCCATCCAAGTTATAAGCAACCTCAACATCATGGATTTGATCCCGTGAATGGCGGGAACTTGTCATATGTTCTAGACGGTCTTCAATCCACTTGACAGGTCTCTTCAATAACTTCGAAAGATATGGAACTAGGATTTCTTCTGGATGAACCCCACCTTTTGGGCCGAAACCACCACCTACGTCAGGTGCGGTCACCCTGATTTGCTGTTCAACCAAATCCAATGATCTAGCAATATATGTTCTAACCTCAAAAGGAAGTTGAGTGGAAGAATAAACATGAAATTGATCTGTACGGTTTTCATAGGTGGAAACGACCCCCCTCGTTTCGAGCGGGTTGGAAGAAACTCTAGGCGTTTGGATTCTTGCCTTGAGAATATGATCTGCATCATTAAGCGACTGTACAGCATTTCCAGTCGTAAGATGGAAGTCTGACTGGACGTTATTCTGTAAATGCTCTTGAATCAATGGTGCGCCTTTTTCCAAAGACTTGAATGGATCGACAACCACCGGTAACGTTTCATATTCCACTTTTATTAAATCTGCTGCATCTTCGGCCACATACCTGTTATCTGCAACGACAACTGCAATGGGTTGCCCTACATACATCACCTTATTCTTTGCCAAGACATCTTCATAACAATAATGGATAGTGGGATTGATCGCTTCCGCTAGATTGGGAGGCAAAGCACAATGTGATTCAAATTGGACAAGAGGCTTTATGATTCCATCTATATCCATTGCTGTGAGAATGGCATGCACCCCTTCCAATGCCTGGGCTTCGGAGATATCAATCCCTTTGATTGCGGCATGTGCATGTGTGCTTCGGACAAAGACCGCTTCAACCATATTTGTCATTCGGATATCTCCAACGAATTGCCCTGTACCTGTAACCAAACGATAATCTTCCCTCCGCTTAACACTTTGGCCAACGTATTTTGTCATGCCTGCTCCCTCCTTAATTGGACACAGTTTGCGCAGCCTGCTTCACAGCTTTAATAATGTTGGAGTAACCGGTGCATCGACATAAATTTCCTGAAATGCATTTTCTTATTTCTTCTTCACCTGGATTCAAATTTTCTTCCAGGAGCCTTGAAACAGTCATCAAAAAGCCCGGTGTACAAAACCCGCATTGCAGGGCATGATTATCCGAAAATGCTTGCTGTAGGTGATTAAGCTTCCCATTCTCCTGGATAAGTGACTCCACCGTCTTGACTTCACATCCATCCGCTTGGACTGCAAGCATTAAACATGAGCGGACTGGATCACCGTTAACATGGATTGTACAAGCTCCGCAAACTCCATGTTCACAGCCAATATGTGTTCCAGTAAGGAACAGGCTCTCCCTGATAAAATCCGATAATAGCAATCTAGAGTCTACTTCCCTCGATATAGCTAGTCCGTTTACTTTTAGATTTATCTTCACTCCATCCATCACATCACCCTGCCCCCTTGTGCACGAATGGTCGCTTGCTTTAAGGCCCGGATGACCATCGTACCAGATAGTTCCCTTCTATATTCAGCTGTACCATGGAGATCGGATTCAGGTTCGATTATCTCCATTGTTAAAACACTCGCATCCTTATAAATCTCCTCAGTCGGTTCCTTTCCAACCAAAAGCCTTTCCACATCCCCTAAAGCTGTAGGAACGGAATTCACGCCACCTATGGCTAATTTAACCTCAGAAAAACTTCCATTTTCACTTAGATCAACTACTGCAGCCACCTCGACCAAACCAAAATCCCCATGCCTTCTGGCCACTTCAACAAATGCCGATCCACTAGTCGGCTTTAATATCGGGAACCGAATCTCTTTAACCAATTGATCCGGCTGTAAGGATGTAAGCATATAGGTAAGGAAGAACTCTTCAGGGCTTACTATTTCTTCGCCGTTTACATCGGCGATGACTACTTCTCCTCTTAAAGCGGTTAAAACGCATGGTAGCTCCGCAGATGGATCACCATGGGCGATACTGCCACCAACAGTTCCCCGATTGCGTATTTGTTCATGGCCTACCCACCGTATCGCTTCCGATAACAATGGACACTTCTTCTTAACCAACTCGGATTTTTCAATTTCCCTGTGTTTCGTCAAAGCACCGATGACCAGTGATTCACCTTCTTCTTGTATATAGCTCAACCCCTCAGCCCTGCCTATATCAATAAGGTACTTTGGCGTTGAAAGTCTCATATTCAATAATGGGATCAAACTTTGTCCGCCGGATAAAATCTTCGCATCTTCCCCGTATTCTGATAAATAGTGCACAGCTTCTTCCAAACTCGAAGGCCGAAGGTAATTAAACTTAGCTGGTTTGATAGGAACCCCTCCATTCGTGATACACCGTTTAAATGGTTTGAATGACCGGCATTAAATTCTTTGATGAGTTTTTAACTGTTTCTCCATATCTTTAAAGAATTTACCTGCCATGAATTTTGCAATACCACCAATAACCCTGCTTCCCACACCAGCGATCATTCCACCAATATCTGCGTTGCATTCCCAAATCAATTGACAACCATCACCATCAGGAATGATTTTACAGTCCATTTCAGCAGAAACAAAACCTGGCTTCCCGCTGCCTTCAGCATTTAAAATATACTGATAAGGCACTTCCAAATCCTTCAATTTCACCTTTCCCGTGTAGTCACCTTTTACAGCTGCAACACCAAGCTTAAGTTCAACATCATATTCGCCAGCTGCAACCAATGAAAGGTCTTGACATCCTGGAATGGCATTCTTGAGCAATTCCGGATTATGCATGGCTTCCCAAATCACTTCTGCGCTATAATCAAAGTTTATTTTTCCGGATATCTCCATTTTTCCAGCCCCCAATTTTACAAATTTTTTTAACCTCTTGCTCCCTAGAAAAAATGACATTTTCACCTGCATACATGTATACACCCTAGCTTAAAAAATTTTCAAGCCAATAACTACCTTTAATAATATTTATATTCTGAATTATTTGTCAATTATTTTTTTCTGTTTTTTTGTTAAATTTGTCAATATTTTGCCAACCGTACAAGGCCATGGTTGAAGTCCCCTTCCTGCCCATTGCCTTGTATATGCTTTTTACGGTTTCACTAGTCCAGTAAGTTAATCAGTTGATTAGGAGGGAAAATGGCTAGGTTTTCGATTAATGACCACTGGAGTTCATTATTCCTAAATATGTAAGTTCCATGCACTCTGACATTTGTATCCGGAAACCTCTTGATGTTCCATAATTACTTGTTTACTCATCAAAACGTTCTAACAATTCAATAATTACTTTATAGGTCGATGTTGTATCCATATAGGCATATCGGCCTTTTCCGTTAAAAAAGTTACCTGTCTGTATGACCGGATAGCCCATTTCTTCTAACATCTTCATTTTATCCTCCATGTCTTTAACGACAAAAGAGATATGGTGAACGCCCTCACCATATGTTTCAAGATGATCTTTCCACGTACTAGGTGATTCTCCCGGTTCGATCAATTCAATTTGAATTAACGGGGTATCGATGAACATATATTTTGATTTTCCTTCAGTGGGCTTCCCTTTGTAGATCACGTTTGTAATATCGGTTGAACCAGAATGAATGATGGAAGGTTTTTCAATCCCCAACAACTTACAATATGCATCTGCAGCCGCATCCAGGTCGTTTACAACTAAGGCAAGCTGTTCCACTTTGTTAGTCCCTAATAGCGGCTGAACGCTTGCATCTTCCGGTTTCTCCCATGCCGTTTTCCTTGGCTCTGCACTTTCAAGCAGTTCAACTAATGTTTTGTGATCATCCAGTGTATCCACATATACATATCGGCCGTCACTTGAAGTGAATTCACCCGTTTGCAAAGCTGGATATCCGCTATTCTCCATGATTGGCAGCCTCTTTTGGATAGAGTCTACATCAATAGCTATATGGTGGATCCCTTCACCTACTTCATCCAGGAACTCACGCATCGTTCCTGGATTTTTATCGGGTTCTATTAGTTCAAATTGGACGGTTGGTGTATTCAGAAAAGCCAGTTTGGATTGTGATTCCGTTGGTACACCTCTAAAAGTGACTTTCGAAACAGAACTGTCACCGGTTAGAAATGGTTCTGCCTTCTTTATCCCCAGCAGTCTTGTGAAAGCTATATTTGCAGCCTCAATATCTTTTACAACAAATGCGAGTTGATTAATATTCCTATTGCCCAATAGTGATTCAGCCATCCTTATAAACCTTCTTCCCATAGTTTATTTTGTAATGAACTCAACCCAGACCGCGAACTGACAATCCTCCATCACTGGAGATGACTTCGCCGGTAATTGCACGCGCTGCGTCCGATGCTAACAGGACATATGCAGCTACATGATCTTCGGGCATCTGTGCAAGCTGAAGAGGGTTTCTTTTTTTAATGCTGTTTGCCTTCGTTTCATTATCGACTATTTTAACGAATGGACGTAGGGGAGGAATGACCGATAATGCTGTCAGAGTGCCACCAGGCGCTACAGCATTCACCCTAATGTTAGGAGCGAGTTCAAAGGCAAGTTGGCGCATCAGCCCTATTTGGGCATGCTTGCTTGCCGTGTACCACACCCCGCCGCCATCCGGATAAAAACTGGCACCGGATACGGTGAAAATAATATTGCCATTCGATTTTTGCAATTCTTCAAGAGCGGCTTTAGCACCGAAGAAAGATCCTTTAACGTTAATATCAATCAGAAAATCATATGCTTCGGAAAGTGCATCGGGAGTTACGTCGGCGAATTTAGCAAATCCATCAAAGACACCTGCATTAGCAACGAAAACGTCCAGCTTTCCAAATTGCTCAACTGTGGCCTGTACAGCTCTCTCATTGTCTTCATATTTGCTTACATCGCCTTGGTTAATGAGAATCTCTTCACCAAATTCGTCTTTCATTTTCTTTAGCGTTTCGATCGAGCGTCCGATGATGCTGACTTTTGCCCCTTCTTGTATAAAACGTCTAGTGACAGCCTCTCCGATACCTGAATTGCCCCCGGTAATCAACACTACTTTATCCTTTAACGCCATTGCCATTGAAACCAGCCTCCTCGTTATCTCTTTTTATCCAAGTCAATATTATACGAAGATAGCAAGATTTCTGGTATTTATCGTTGATTGATCAACAATGAATATCCTTTTGGAAAGTTTCCATTTACCTTCTTCGAAAATGAATTCATCATTTCGTTCCCCCGAAATTAAATCATGTTGAATATCCGTGCTGCGGCTTCGATAGATAAGCAGATAGCTCTTGACGACTGCCTTTTCACCTTCAACATAGTCTTTAACACGTACATTAGAGACAAAACGCCGTGTTCTTGACGGCGGTATTTCCGCCCAAGCATAATCCGTTTTCAAACGATCCACGCGCAGTTTAAGCAGCTCAATATCATCATTAAAAGTAAACATTTCCGTTGAATAATCCGGGCGTTCCACACCTTCTTTATTTACACGTACAGGCATTTGATAACGCAAGCTAGAGTGCATTAAATCAAACCAATCATCAAATTCAATATCATCCAATAGTTGAGCTTCATCATACAGCCACTGTTCAAATTCACATTTGAGCAACATTTTCTCCACATTCATTTCCGTTCCCCCTCTCGCTTATCATTTCGTCATTAATTCAAGCCAGTACTTGTAAAAATTCCTTTGGCTCGCTTCAGTGAATTTATCATCATAAGCAACACCAGGTCCTATAAAATCAACCGGTTCACGATGAAGCCCCATTGTATAATTGTAGGTTAAATTCTTTAGGAAAGGCATTGGGCCTTGGGCTGCTTCAGTAATATCCGTAAACACTTCCGTATCATCCTGTTCGAAAATACCTGATGGGCTAAAGGTCAATATAAATGAATCTCTTGATCTATCTTTCCAATCTTGGGTAGCGTTCTTTTCCACGAGCATCCAAGCGATCACTTCCATTTTATTGTGACCGATTGGCCGCCACATCCTAATTGAAGTGTTGGATATGAATTGGTCTTTGATTTTTGTATGGGATATTAAAAATGATAAGTTGGGGAAAACGTTCCCAATCATATTCTTTAAGTTTGATAACACTCCATATTGTTCTTCAGACAAATTAGTTTTAAATTCATCTTTCAATTCTTCCGGGAAAGCGAAGTCTGGGTTAGGTGTCCCTAAGTTCAGTCCATGCCCGTTATCCGTATGGATTTGAAAACCACGCTTTGAATAGGTAGCATTGGGCACCATGCCCAGTTTGGCAATGGATCCGTGTGTGACCATCGTATGATAGGAATCACCAACAAAGTTATCGGAACCAACCTTCCAGTTTGAATTGACAACGAATCTTTGCGGGACCCCGATTACTTCCATTTCTGCTCGACCTACGAGTATATCCAAATACCATTTAATGTCTCCAAGAAACTCTTCAAGCGGCTCTGCATCTTCATTCCAAGTTCCAAATAAAAGACCTTTATAGGATTCAAGCTTCACTTTGTGAAGGCCCATTTCCGCCCGGTCAAGATTGCCCCCATATATGTCCTTTTGTAATGGCACCCCTACAAGCTCACCAGTGTTTTTGAAATTAAACCCATGGTAGGGACACGTAAATAATGACTTGTTCCCTTTATCTGCACGGCATAGTTTCATTCCGCGATGTGTGCACATATTATAAAACGCCCTGATTTCCCCTTCAGCATCACGAGTGATGATGAGCGAGTAGCCAGCCAGTTCACGGGTCATGAAGTCTCCTTTGTTGGGTACTTCAGAATCATGACCTATAAAAACCCATGTTTTCAAAAACACTTTTTCATGTTCTATATCATAAACCTTTGGGTCTCCAAGGAGGTATGCAGGTATAGCGCCTTCCTCTGGTTTAACCGTTTCGGTCAGATAGTTAATAACTTGCTGTTTCGACATTTCTTCTAAGGATTTATCAGTTTTAAGCATACTTTTTCTCTCCCTTCCAAGCTTTAAATCATAAGTCTTTACCCAATTTGAACGCTCTTTTCCTTATTTTGCAGAGTAGCCAAAACACTTAATGCCGCTAGATAACTCGTTTTCGGATTATTTGGCATCGGATCATTTTCCACTTCCAGTTTCAGTTTCCCGAACGAACCTGACGCTTCTATCAGGTGATTGTTTTTTAACACATTTGGATCGGCAATGATTTTCACTTTCGTCTTCTCAGATCCAAGACCAGCCATGGACAGCACAATCGCAACATTAATGTTTCTCGGAAACTGTTTGATCGCATCTGCAGCAGATCCTTCAAATAATACCGTTTCTTCAGTCACTGTAGAACCTGCAGGCAATGCGTTTGGCGGTTTTCTAGTGGTGAGGCAAACAGATTCAAGGCCATTCACCGCTTTTGCAGACTTAAGTATATCGAGACCTCCAATCGCACCAGACGGAAGGAGAATATTCACGTTATTCATTTTACAAACCTGATTTGATTGTTCTTCAAAGGCAGGATTCGCCATCACGCCAATACTGCTCAGCAAGAGATCCTTCCCGCTTTTAAGCACTTTCAATGCATACTCTTCAGCTGCTTCAATCGTTGCAGCCTCTATGACTAAATCTACATCGGATTTAAGGAGTTCATCGACATCTCTAAATGGCTGTGTCCTGAATTCTTCAGCTAGTTGTGCCCCGATTTCTTCACGGCGGGCATAAATCGCAACGATTTTCCCACCTGGAAGTAGCCCGTCGTTATTAATGGCCTGAAGCAAAAATTTCCCGATATTACCGCACCCGATTAAACCTAATTTCATGTAGTTTCATCCTTCCTCAATCAGCAAACCCGTACGAGTCCGCAAAGAATTCCAAACCGCAATGTCTTGTTTCCCGCGAAACACCACTTTCTTTTAAGCCAGGGAAATCCAGAGCCAAGTCGCTGAAAACGGTATGATTATTATGGAAAACCGCACCAGCTTCGAGGCGATCAGCCATTTCGACAGCGATATCTTCATTCTCGGTCCAAACAGATGCACGCAGCGCAAACTCACTATCATTCGCTAATTTTACAGCTTCATCAATATCATTGAAAGGTAAAATTGGAATGATGGGTCCAAATTGTTCTACCCGAACCAATTCGCTCTGCTGATCGACACCAGTAATAATGGAAGGAAGCATATAATAACCTTTATCCCAAGTCTCAGGATTCAGCTGAATGCCAGTCGTGATTATATTTCCTCCTGATTTAGCGGTACGTTCGATTAAACCATTCACAAAGTCATATTGTGCTTTATTATTCAATGGACCCATAGTCACGTCAGGCTGAATTCCATCACCAATTACCATCCGGCTAAATTCTTTGGTCAGCTTTTCCACAACCTCATCATAACGTGATTCTTGGACGTACACTCTTTTTACTGCAGAACAGACCTGACCCGCCGCTCGTAAAATCCCCATCCTCAAACGTTTGATAGCGGCTTCATCCATATTGGCATCTTCCAAAATGATGGCAGGATCATTTCCGCCAAGTTCCATATATACTTTTTGCAGATTTCCAGCTGATTTCTGCATGATATCTTTTCCGGTTTCCGTACTTCCGACAAACGCCAATGTCCGTACGCGTGAATCGGAACATAGTTTGTCGCCGATTGCTTTTCCTGATCCGGAGATTATATTGATGACTCCTGGAGGAAAATGTTCAGCAACTACTTTTAAACAAGTCATTATCGTTAACGGGCAATTCGTTGCAGGTTTTACGACAACGGCATTGCCTGCCAAAACAGCAGGTATGACCCTTTTAAAGGTTAATATCATTGGAGAGTTCCACGGTGTGATAATTGCCGTGACACCTCTTGCCCTTCTTCGGATCTGGACTTTTTGATTTCCAGGGAGCACTTCAGGCTTCCACCAATCAAGTAATTCTGCTGCACAGCCCTTCATGACTTCCACACAGCGCAGTAAATCCTTTTTAGCTTCAACAAGTGTTTTGCCATTTTCACGTACAAAAACTGTAACATTTTCCTCGATTACTTTTGAGAGTTCTTCTGCCGCATTGTTCATCCGGTTAGCCCGTTCCCCAATATCAGAGCGAGACCACGTTTCAAAAGCATTTTCTGCTGCTTCAATCGCGTCATTCACGATTTCTTCAGAGCATTTAGCCACCTGGCCAACTACTTCCGATGTATAAGCTGGATTTACTACATCGACTTTATCCGCCGATTCTTTCCATTCTCCATTAACTAGGTATTTTCCTGAAACAAATGGGTATGTCGAAATCATTTTCAATCCTCCTTATAGTTTTTTTGGCTTGAACGCTTCCGCAGCTCCTGGCGGTCCGCCAAATGGCTTGGCCATAGGCCCCACAGCTTCCATATCAACAACGATCATTGAAGGTTTACGTCTTTCCTTTGCCTTTTTCAGTTCGGATATGAATTCATCTCCAGAACCAATACGGACAGCATCAAAATGCATGGACTCAGCCAATTTCACAAAATCAGGACTCAATAAATCCACGGCTACCTGCCGACCATATGCAGCTGATTGAATATTGCGAAGAACCCCATAGCCTGAATCATCGAACAATACGATGATAACTGGTAAGTTTTCTTCGGATGCCGTGACCATTTCCCCGACATTCACCATAAACCCACCGTCTCCAGCCATAAGTACGACGGTTTTATCCGGACACCCCATTTGGGCACCGATAGCTGTAGGAAGACCCTGACCAATTCCGCCGCCTGATGCATGAATGGATGTTCTCGGTTCATAGATTTCAAATAAACGGCTGCCCCAAACGTTTGCCTGTACGGTTACATCACGAACTAAAATGGTATCGTCTGGTAATATCTCCCTCATGCCATCTACAAATTGCTCAAAAGGTCCAAGCGTTTCCCTGAGTTGAGCGCGCACTTCATTTCTAAGCGAAAGAACTTCTTTTAAATAAGAAGGCTCAGCCTGAACTGATTGTTCTTCGAGCTTTTGAATGATGGCAGCTAACATATCTTTTGCATCACCGACCAATCCTAACGTGGCTTTATAGTTACGGTTAATGGCCTGCCAATCCGCATCGATCGCTATATGTTCTTGTGGGACCGGCACTTTCCAGTTGGATGTTTCATTCCCCCTAAACCTTACACCGATGCTAATCAATAAATCTGCATTTCTTAAAAACTCTTTTGTCGTTTCATATGCTGCAAAATGTCCGATGCATTGTTCATGGTTTTCTGGAATCGAGCCTTTTCCTGACTGACTGGTTATAACCGCTGCACCAAGGAGTTCCGCTAATTTTTGCAGCTCTTGCGAAGCATTGGCACTGATGACTCCACCACCAGCCCATATTACAGGACGGCGTGCACCTACCATTTTTTGCACGGCTTGTTCAGGAATAAATGGCAATGAATTTGTTTCAGAAGTTGAAGCCCGCAGCCCTTCGAGTGAAAGATCTTCTATGATCGCCGATTGAAAGTCAATGGGGATTTCCAATGTAACCGGACCCGTTGGTGCAGTTAACGCTTCTTGGATCGCCTTCCTTACCACTGCTGCAGATTGGTCAGGGTTTCTAAGCCTCACTGCATTTTTACAAGCTCCGCTCATCATTGAAAGCTGATCTTTACACTCATGTATGTATCCTTTGCCTGTACCAAGATAAGAAGAAGCCACCTCACCAGTAAGATGAAGAAGGGGGACGCCTGCTGCCCATGCTTCCACCAGTGAACCAGCAGCATTTCCTGCCCCTGTACCGGTACTCGTAATCACTACACCCAATTTCCCAGTTGCGCGGGCATATCCATCAGCCATGTTGACTGCACCGCTCTCGCCGCGTGAACAAATGAGTTTGATGCTCCCATCTCTAAGAATTGCATCATAGATGGGCATATTGTGAATGCTGACAATCCCGAAAGCAGCTTCCACACCTGCTAGAACCAGCTCCTTTACGATGGCATCGGCGGTCGTAAACTCTATTTCTTCTTGTATTTTCATCGCGTTATCCTACCTTTTTTAGTATTTATAGTGCCTTTCCGATCGCTCCTGCAGTCTCAATCGTCGAACCCGCTACATAACTTGCTTTGTCTGAAGCAAGGAAAACAATGACACTGGCCACTTCTTCCGCTTCCCCTACACGACCAAGAGGGATATTCCGTTTTTTCGCAAGGTCTCGGTAATACTCTTCTGGGTCCATATCAGGCGCATTTTTCAATCTTCTTCGCTCCCATTGATCCGTCCGGATCAATCCAAGACTCACTGAATTAACCAATATATTGTCAAAGGCCAATTCCTGGGACAAGGTTTTGCTTAAATTAAGGAGACCAGCCCTTGCTGCTGCAGTCGCTACCATATGACGTTCAGGTTCTTTAGCAAGCGTTGCATTAATATTAATAATACGCCCGCCTCCCCTTTTCACTAAATGAGGATGCGTAGCACGAACGGCATGTATGATGGCAAAGAACTTTAACTGAATCTGTTCTTCCCACTGCTCATCCGTTATGTCAAAAAAGTGACCCATCACGCTTTGACCGGCTGCATTCACCAATATATCGATTCCGCCAAACCTCTCAGCGGTACCATTAATGAAGGAATCCACATCCGATTTTGAGGTGACATCACATGTTGATGCAAAAATATCTGCCTTTTCACCAAATGCGAGCAATTGAGTTTGTGCACTTTCCATACGCTCTGCACTTCTGCCGCATATAGCCACTTTTGCTCCTTCAGCTAGAAACATTTCTGCTGTTTTTAATCCCACGCCCGACGTGCCGCCCATAATGACAGCCACTTTTCCTTGCAATCCTAAATCCACTCTCGTCACTCCTTTTCAAAGCCATTTTCCTTAAACACTGTCCTTTAATATACAAGTAGCAAACTACGTGCAAGAATAATGGGAGGAAATCAAAATCCTCCTCATTTTTCCGCCATGACTGAATCATCTATCTGAGAATCAACCCAGCCCGGATCAGGATCTCCTCCCATTGCTTTGCGGGCTTCAGGTTTCGGCGGCCCTGCAATCCCCCACTGATCCATTAAATGCGGAACCCGTTTCCATACACGTGCTCTCCACTCAGATTCATCTTCGATCGTTTCCAGGTAACATGTATACTCCATAACAAAACCGCCTGGGTCTTGAAAATAACAGAAAATATTGTCTCCTGGCCCATGACGTCCAGGTCCCCAAAGTTCTGACAAGCCCGCTTTTCGCACATTGCTTATTCCCCGCATCAGTTCATCCACGGAATCGACTTCGTATGCGATATGATTAACTGAAGCATGCTCATCTTGATTGAAGGCAATGGAGTGATGTTTCCTGTTGCACCGTAGGAATGACATTTGGTGCTCACTCCAATCAGTAACTTTAAAACCAAGTACATCCGTATAAAACTCAACGATCATATCTAAGTTCTTCGTGTTCATTACAACATGATTCAATTTCACTGGATCAACATTTTTCTTGCTCCAAATAGACGTTTGCACTTCCACCCAAGCCGAAAGCTCAATCACGCGGTTTTCCGGATCAATAAACCTCAGGCCATAACCAGCACCTGCTTCATCCAAATATCCAGGCTGTTCAATAATTCGAACGCCCTTCGATTGTAATATCCCCGCTGCACGGTCCACCGCATTTTTATCGACCATGCCAAAGGCTATATGGTGCAATCCTCGTTTTTCTCCCTTGTGAAGGCTTAGAATATGATGTTCCGGTCCGGCCCCGCGGAAATAAACCGTATTCTCCTCTTCCGGAACATCCACCCTATCCAGACCCCAAACCTTTTCATAAAACTCTGCTTGATCGTCGAAATTCGGAGTTATCATGCTTATATGTCGTAAATGAGTAATCCCAAGCATTTTTTATACCTCCCATAATTTAGATTGCCCTTTAGATAATTTGCATGGGCCATATTTAACAATCTAATCGAAAAGGGCGCCTCATTAATTTTCATAATGCAGGTGCCCTTTTCGGCTAAATGATCAGTCTTTAATGATGGCTTCTCTTTCTTTAGAGCGTTGTTTACGCAGTTCTTCCAGTTCACTGCCTTCAGGATATGTCGGTAAGTTAGGCTTAACTGCCCCTAACATCACGAGCATGCGCGCTTCTACATCCCCGTCATTCCTAATTCCCCGATAAACCCCCGGTGGGCTGCTGATGCAGTCTCTCGCACTTAATTTAATTTCATGCACTTCACTGTAGCTGTCCTCTTGAATTAATGCCGTGACTTCACCCTCAAGAATGAAAAACACTTCTTCAACATCGTCGTGAAGGTGCAAAGGACCGATACATCCCGGAGGAAGCACCATTGTACTTAATGTGAAATGTTCACCTTTAATTACATTCGTATCGTTATTGGCAGTGGCACCACGTCCGATATATCTCATCTGTGCGCGTTTATATGCGGGATCGATTTCTTCTTGGAACTTCAAGACATCCCAATCAAGCGAACGGTCTTTCAATCGGGCAACATATTTTTTTTCAAAATCCTTTACTGAAAAAGCTTCTTTTGTCATTTTAAAATTCCTCCCTTATTGGTTGTTTCTAATTCGCATCATGTTTCATAAGCAAAACATTGTTTTGTCTATGAATTAAGTCTAAAATGAAACCGCTTCATTGTCAATTAATTTTTAGAATATTTAAAACTATTTTTATAATCCGAACGCTCAGCCCTTGGGGATAAACGTCTTTCCTTAAACACAAAAAAGTGTGGATACCCTATTGGGAGATCCACACTTTCGAAAGAGGTTATTAACTTATTAATAGATTGGGACTCAAGTATGTTCAAACATCCTCGTGTTGATACGGCTTAACCCCACTATATCCCATATAAACGGATAACTGCCGAGAAACTTCCAAAAGTTTCGGCAAGGCAATTTTATCGATGAAATCCTCCTGGTAAGCTGACTCAGTTGCCACGACATTCAAGGCAGCCAATACTTTCCCAGTCCTGTCAAAAATCGGAGCCGCAACAGAACGGATGCCAGGGTGGAATTCCCCGCTTGTCATCGAATATCCATTCTGCCGAATCGAATCCAGCTGTTTTTGAAATTCACCCGGCGCGGTGAGTGTTTTGTCTGTATAAGGAGTCAGGTTTGAGATTTTGAACATTTGCATTAGCATTTCTTTCGGTTGATATGCCAAAAGTAATTTTCCATTGGCCAATGCATGTGCCGGCAGCCGCAAACCTATGTTCACATTGACAGCGGATACACCTCTGATTGGGGCACTTCCAACATAAACGACTTCCTGTCCATCCAAAATGGATAGATGGCAGGAGGCTCCGATTTCATCACGCAAGTTCTCCATATATGGTTGGACAATTTCCTGGAATTTCAAGCTATTCAAATAGCTGAATCCCAATTCAAGAACCTTTGGCGTTAAACTATAACGTTTGGTATGTTCATCCTGAGACAAATAACCGATATTTTGTAATGTGAATAATAAACGATATGGTACCGTTCTGCTTACTCCCAGTTGTTTTGCAATTTCTGAAAGAGACAAACTCGGCTGTACTTCATTAAAGAGCTTAATGATTTCCAATCCTCTAACCAATGAATTAGCACTATATTTCTCTTTCTCTTTTTCTTCGCTTGCCATTCGAGTATTCCCCCCTGTTGTGAATAAATCTCATTTTCTCCAGAATATTCACTTTCCTTAAAGCTTTCTTCATACCTAGAAAGAAGAACTTGCAGTATATGTACATTTTTTTCTGGAAGTTCATTTGGTGAATGATTTTTGATGCATACTTCAATGGTTGCATACCTTTGTCTGTAAAATCCGCACCATGATGATTGAACACACCTGGATCCTGCTGATAACATAAATGGCCGAACTTCTGAACAATGAAAAACTCGGAATCAACGTACTCCCTATCAGTTCACCACTCAAGACCAAAGGCGGACAAATATTGAAGATAGGATGTCCACTTGGTTTAAATTTGATAAGGAGCAAGAAAATGACCGGTATCCTGACGGAAGTAATTGCAGCCAGATGCGTTTCGCTTCCTAACTAGACAAAAACATGGGCGCCGGTAGTGCACTGCCTCTGCTTTGCGTGCTCATCTAATTCACGTATCGACGGATTATATTCTATTCAGAAATTTCCGTTTACTTTCTTCCATACTAGCAAAAGCTGCCCCATGAGTCGTATCAGATATGATCAACGCCTTCACCACTTCAGGAAAACGGCTAGTAAAATCGAGAGCGATAGCCGACCATCGAATGACAGAGCTGGTATCTCCTTGTTTCTCAAACAATGCAGGATAACAAACGCTTTTACTCCCCTTTTTTCAGATAATGAATCGGGCATTCTTCTAATTGGCTTCCCTTCTACCCTTTACTCTTCATGTTTAAATTGAATAGTGTATATGTGTCAATTAAAGCATATTTACATATATAAAACTATTTGGAAGGCCTAGCTTAATTGACGTATCGATAGAAAAGCTCGATACAACCAAATATAACCAATATTACAAGTGGAAACAAATATAGAATTTTAATACATCGATACTTTCTGCAAAATCATGATATTTTCCATATTAAGTATTTCATATACAAAACAATATAAATGAATTATAGATTTTCCTGATTTTAAATTCAATATCAACAAGTCAGAATTTTTAATAATTTGATATTAATTAGTTTTTTTGACACAAAAGATTTTAAATACTTCCTTTTTTATGTCCTTGCTTGATAGTGTCCATCTACTCAATAGGATGAAACAGAGTTCGTTTTAATTGAAAGCGCTTATAAGTTTGTTTATTCCAAAGATAAAAAATTGTCTAAATATTAAATTGACAATCAATTTTTTTTAATTTATCGTTAAGAAAGTAAAACTTTGTTTTCCTTACAAAACATTTCCGCGACTTTTTATCTATCAAAATTATAAAGAAAGGCGGGAAAGCTCTTAAATGAAAAATCAAAACTAGTACCTTTATAAAGGGAAAACCGTAATTCACTTATTCTCAATGGTAAGTGTTTTAAGGAATGCTAAAAAGCGACAAGGAGATGATATTATGTTAAAAGGGCAAAAAAGATGGTTTTATATTGCCGTTCCAATTTTTTTCTTTTGGTTTTTCGGACAAATTGATAAGGTTGGCATTTCCATCATTCAAACAGATCCTGAATTCTTGCATGCACTCGGTATAACAGGCGATGACAAAAATGCAAAGATCGGTCTTCTATCTTTTGTATTCACCATTGCCTATGGAGTGTCAAATCTTTTTTGGGGCTTCATCATTGATAAATTAGGTGCCCGAAAAACAGCCATCGCCGGTTTATTCGTTTGGACACTCACGATGATTATGTCAGGCCTGGCAAATTCATATGAAATATTTTTAATAAGCAGGGTCATTCTTGGTTTTGGTGAAGGGATGATGATTCCGGTTTCCGGAAAACTCATTTCTAACTGGTTTAATAAACGCGAATTGGGGAGGGCCCAGGCATCTTGGCTTACCGGAAACTATTTAGGACCGGCAATGGGAGCCGTGGTTTTGGTGCTCTTAATATCTTTACTCCACTGGCAAGCAGCTTTCTTTATGCTTGCAGCTTTCAACTTATTTATAAATATCCCGATGTTCATCTTTATGACAAGGAATACACCAGAAGAGCACCCCCGTATAAGTAAGGAGGAATTGGCTTTCATTCGCCAAACGGATGATGAAATTAAAGAAACCGCCCCCTCCGAGAACAAAAGTTTCGCCCAAGATTATCGTTTCTGGATCGTTTGGTTCGGCATGCTCGTATGCTCCTTCTTATTTTTCGGAATCAGCATTTGGCTTCCTACATATCTAATTGAAGCAAAAGGATTCGAAAAGGAAGGTATGTCGAGCATCACTTCACTTTCCTGGCTATTCGCTTTAGGCTTTGTCTTGGCATGCGGTTTTCTGGCAGACAAAACCAGACGGCCAAGTTTGATGGCCACGATTCTATTTTCATTGACGGCTGTCTTTTTGACTGTAGCTGTCTTCATTCCCAACCCTATTTTGGCCGGACTTTGTATGGGACTGGCAATGGGATGTCAAGGCGGTGTGTTCCATCTAAGCAATATGCTCATGGTAAAATACTCAACACCTGAAACGGCAGGACGAGCCGCTGGTCTAATTGGCTTCACGAATATCATGGGCGGCTTTTCGAGCTATATCATGGGATGGCTTCGTGACTTGTCTGGCGGGGACTTCAGTTCATCAATCGCCATGCTGATTTTTACAGCCATCTTAGGTTTGGCAGCTTATTTATTCTCCATTAAGAGAGAATCCGCAGAACTGCGCTTATCACCTATACATGTACAAAAGATACAAGCATGAAGTCCTTGTAAAATCAGTCTTATCACCTAAATTAATAATCCAACCCTTGAATTATCAGGGGTTTTTCCTTGTGCCGAATTAAAAGTAAGTCGGTAACATATCACCTCTTTTTTGCATTTCCCGATAAAATTTCCCACCGCTATTCCGAATCATCCCTTTATTTGTATAAATATGTCGATAGTTAAAATATTCAAAAAATGATATTTTTTTGAATGCCCATGTTATATTGTTAATGGAAAAAAATACTTGTCAAGTAAGGTGAGTGTGTGAATATAGAAGTTTTAATTCTCCATTATATTCAGGAAAAACGTCAAAAGCCTAACCATGCCAATGAATTATTGGATTATATTCAGAATGAATATGTAAACGGGAAGCTGTCAATCTTCCAATATAGAAGTCTCTGTCAGGACTTATATCTTCGAGGAGCCAAACAAACGTCTCCTGGATGAAACTGCACCCTTGTCAATAGTCTAACTACTTCCGATTGTGAATGAATTTTGTTTCTGGTTTCTGCAATGACCTATCGTTAAGAGTAAAACCGGTCATGTTCCATGACTAATTAAAAGCCTCCGTGATCTGTCACCCCAAGACAGTTCACGGAGGTAAATGTTACTTATTCAGACATTGAGAAATTTTCTTTAATTAAATGAATATATCGAAAATTAAAACCAAACCGAATGCCACGAAGGAAAGTAATGTTTCCATGACTGTCCATGTTTTGAAAGTTTCTTTAACGGTTAGTCCCATATATTCTTTTACCAACCAGAAACCTGCGTCATTAACATGGGAGAACATAAGTGAGCCTGCTCCCGTGGCAATTACGAGCAATTCTAGATTAACACCCGTCATATTGGCAACGACCGGTGAAACAATCCCAGCTGCCGTGGTCAAAGCGACGGTTGCAGAACCTGTGGCAATCCGAATCAATCCAGCCACAAGGAATGCAAGAACGATAGGGGATAAAGAAATTTCTTCAGACATGGAAGCGATCGCAGTCCCTACGCCACTATCAATTAAAATTTGCTTGAATCCTCCGCCAGCACCGATAATAAGGATTATCGAGGCTAATGGCAATAGGCATTCTTCCGTCAACTTTTTAATTAGTGATTTGTCCATTCCCTGTCTGTAGCCCAAGAAGTAGTAAGCAGCAAAACAGGAGATTAATAGGGCAATCACCGGACTGCCGATAAACAATAAGAATTTTTCAACGGAACCCGGTAGCGGCAAATAAGGAGCCAAGACAGTTAAAACCATCAACAATACAGGCAAAAGGATGATGAAGAACGAAACCCCAGTCCCTGGTAAACCACTTGACTTTGTTACCACCCGGATCAATTCCGGTTCACCAACAGGAATAACCCGTTTTTGAACCCATTTTGCGAATAGAGGTCCGGCAATTACAGCAGTCGGGAATGCGATGATCAATGAGTACAGAAGTACGTGTCCCATGTTTGCATTATAGATTCCAATAGCTGTCATGGCTCCCGGATGCGGAGGTACCAGCCCATGTACGATCGATAAACCAGCAAGTACTGGAATACCAATTAACAAGATGTTCACTTTGGTTGATTTCCGAATGGAAATGACCAAAGGCAGCAATATTACTAAACCAACCTCGAAAAATACCGGAATGCCTATGATGAAACCAGATAAAAGCATGGCCCAAGGCAGGTTCTTCACGCCGAATTTATTAATGAAAAAGTCAGCAACCTGCATACCGGCTCCAGAGTCGGACATCATCTTTCCTAAGATGGTCCCTAAAGCCAATATTCCAATAAGGTGACCAAGGACCGCTCCGACGCCCGTTTCATATGCTCCGACAATCTTGTCCATCGGCAGTCCAGAAAAAACCGCTAAAAATAAACTGGCTACAGTCAAGCTAATGAATGCATGCCATTTCCACCATGATACCCCCAAAATAACAATTACGATAGCTATCAGCGTGATTCCTAATAAATATAGATCCATATGTTCTCCCCACCCTATTGAAATCGCTTACAATCAGCCTGATACAATAATTGGATTATTGTACCGGCTCATTATATGTCACAATGTAGTTCTGTTTAGCCGTGTTGTAATACCCTTCACTGTATTCCATAACATTTCCGTCCCCATCACTGGAAATCCGAATCCTTTTTAATACAGGACTATTGTTTTCGATTTTCAGTGTTTCGCAAATGTGATCCGGAGCGATAGCAACGGCAAACTCATCTCTGAATGTTTCAAGTTTGACGTTTTGATCTTCCAAAAAGCGGTACAAAGAATTGATCTGGACCTCTTTCATATCTTCTTCGTTCATATCGAGTGAAACATAATGTGTAAAGTAAATATAAGGTTCATTGTCCAATATATATATCCGTTCGATACTTATGCAATGGTCACCAAATAAAGAATGCAACTTAGTGTCCGAAGAAAGGTCAACATGACTTATGTTTAACACCTTTTTTAAAATGGAGTGCCCTTCCTCCACCAACAGCTCTGTGAAACGCTTTCCTTTGGAAAGCTTGACAATCGAACCATTAGCTATGACCTTAGTGCCTTTGCCGCTTTTCTTTTCAACATACCCCTCTTGCACGAGTTCTTTGATTGCATTACGGACAGTGACCTTACTTACGTTAAATTCTTCTTCCAAAAGAGGCTCGGAGGGAATGTTTGTGTCGATGGCATAAACCCCATGTAAAATACGATCCTTTAATATTTCTTTTATCTGTAAATACATCGGTCCATTTTTTCTGTTCACATTCATTCCTAATCTCCTGCCTTTTATCTCTTAATATCTTCCATTTTACCTTCCATTGCCGAGAGTATCTCCTTTTCGGTTGCCAAAGGAGTATCCCCAACGACAGTACATGCCAGCATTCCTGAAACAGCCGCAAACCGAACTGTCCTTTCAGGGGAATACCCTCGTAATTCGCCATGTAAGATTCCGCTGGTGTAAGCATCGCCTGAACCTATTCTATCATATACGGAAAATGATAGGATATCGGAAAAGTAAAATGTTTCTTCCTTGTATATATACCCCCTCAATGTATGGCTATTATCACTGTTGATTGAACGGTGTGTCCCTGCTATCGACTGAATATTGAATTTCTTTGCCACCTCAGGGATCAACTCGATTAGCTGTTCTTCCCTTGTGGAACCTTCAGACTTCATTCCTAAAATATATAGGGCGTCTTTCTCATTCATCATGACGATATCAGCCAAAGCAAGCATTTCTTCATAATGAGGCTTTGCGTCAGCATAACCTCCCTCCCATAAAGAGGGCCGGTAGTTGCAATCGAAACAGACTGTACCGCCTTTTTCTTTAACTTTTCTAGCCAGCACCTTCATACTTTCCCGTACATTTTCCGCCATTGCAAGCGTGATTCCGCAAAAATGGATGATATCCGTACTTTCCGAAATCATATCCATGTCATAATCGGATAAGGAGGCTGTATTAAAACTGCTTTCCAGTCGATTGGAATATGTGACACGGCTCGCCCGCTGTCCAAAACCATTTTCCAAAAAGTACATCCCCAAGTATTTGCCACCTCTAGAGATGAAGTTCCTTCCAATTCCTAAGCGCTGCAAAGATGAAATCGCGGAATCCCCAAGGGGATTATCCGGTAACTTTGTCACAAGATACCCATCATGTCCGAGCTTTGTCATCGCAGAAGCAACGTTTACCCCCGTGCCTGAAAAGGAGTATTGCAGAGTGTTGGCCTGTGATAGCAATTCATGTCCTGGTACCTGCAAACGCATCATTACTTCCCCGAATGCCACAATCCTTTTAGGCATATTTTTCAACCAATTTTTTTGTTATGGCCAATAATTTCCGTACATCCTCCCCATTCGTTTTTCCAGTCTCTTCATCGATGATGGAAGAATATACGTGGGGAATGACTTTAGGCACTTTTGCTTCTAACGCGATTTCTAGTATAGTCTCGAAATTATTTAAATCGATTCCACCTGTTGGTTCCAAGGCAAATCCCTCTTCACCACAAGCTTTTGCCACAGCACGATATTCATCTTCATGCTTCAGGCCTTTCATCGGGAAGTATTTCAGAGCATTTCCTCCCATATCGCGAACCAGCGCAATGGCAGCTTTGATAGGCACAATGGCAGTTTCACTTGCACCTGCACTTTCTGGACCAGTGGAGATATTCACATAACCCACTTTCCCAGTTGGAGAAACAAGTGAATTTATCCAACTGTCCTTATCGCCTAAATTGGCCCTCGTAGCACCAACAGCAGGAAAAACCTGGTTAATATGACTGCCTGGATAGTATTTTGCTATTTCTGCGACAACCGCTGCCTGTCTATTATCGCCCGCGCCCAATCCTATTGAAACGGCCTCATCAATGGCTTTCCCATATTCTTTCATTGCTGTAACACCAGCTTCAACAGTTGGATAATCCTTTGAGAGTACACCAACCAATACATGGCCTTCCGCTGCTTCAAAGACTTCCACTGCATTTTCTACACTATTTGCAAGTACATTTAAGGCTACACGATCATTCAAAAACCGTTTGTTTATGTTTGTCATCCTTGTTTTCCTCCTAATATGGTGCTTAATTGTGCTTCAATGACATGTATATCATCACCTTGCAATGGACGCGGATCTATATCGAAAAAGCCCTGCCGTATCCCATAATCACGTGTGTAAATGGCGATATCCCCATTTCTGAGCTGCTCGTTCACTTCCTTCGCCGTTGTTTCCGTTATTAAAGGATCAATGGAAATACGTGCTCTATATATGGCACGGCCGGCTTCATCCTGAACTATCGTTACTTTTACGCCCTCAATGGATTCAAGTGATGTGAGAACTTGTAAACTAGCTTTTTCTTTTTCGCTATTATCCGTCTTGACGAAATACTCATCCAATGCCTGAAGCAGCCCAAAGGTAGTTTCCTTTCCAACCTTCATGCTCCTTCCGATACAGTGCAATTGAACCTTTACCCATTCGATATATTTTTTTCTGCCAGCAACGATACCGGATGTGGGTCCTTCAATAGCTTTTGATCCACTATAAATGGCCAAGTCGGAGAATTGAACATATTTTTCCAAATCCTCCTCCGCTGCTGCATCGACAATCAGAGGGATATTATTCGTTTTGGCCACTTCCCATGCTTCTTCGACCGATATCATATTTTTCTGAACGGCATGATGCGATTTCACGTATAAAATGGCAGAAGTATTTTCATTTATGGCATCCGCAATATGTTCTGCCTTCCCTTCGTTTGCATACCCAACTTCAACCAATTTTCCGCCACCTAGGTAAATCATGGTTTCAACCGGTGCACCATACTGAACGTTATGGCCTTTAAGCATGATGATTTCATTCTTTTGTATGAGATCTTGATGAAGCCTTTCGCTTTTCCTTCTATTTCCTTCCGTAACGATCGCAGCTACTGAAAGCGCAATTCCACTCGATGCTGAGTTTACGACGACAGCTGCTTCGGAATGAAGCAAATTCGCTATATGCTGGCCTGACTTATCGACTAAATCAGAAATCTCAACATAATTTTGCCCACCTTTTTTCATCGCGTCCATCACTGTGTCAGTTGGGGCAGAAACCCCCAGTATGCTCATTCTTCCGCTTGCATTTATGACTCTTTTCAAACCGTATTTAGCATTCAATGAATTCTCCATTTATAACCACTCCTTTTACGACAACTCTTTTTTCTGCCATCCTTTTTTCTCCTTCGGAATCGATTAAAAGGGTCGGCTCATTCTTGATCGAGAATAAGGTCAAGTTCGCAGTATCCCCTGCTGAAATCCTGCCAAGCTCGGGTTTATGCAACCAAGCTGCTGCATTGACCGTAACGGCATCTATTACTTCCTTTAATGGATAACCCAGATACAAAAATTTTGTAAGCACATTAGCCATATTAAAAACTGGCCCATTCTCTCTGTTTTTCCGATATATATCAGTACTGATCGTATTAAAGCGTATTCCCCGCTTTTTCGCCATTTCTGCAGTTTTAAATGAAAAGCTTGCCGTTCCATGACCTACATCCAAATGGACACCACGTTCAATCGCCTTACTTAACTCAGGAAGCGGCTCTTCTCTTTCATCAAATAAATTATTCGCTTTACCATTTAAAAAATGTGTAATAATGTCCTTTTCCTCAAGTAATTCAAGGACTTCTTTAATATCAGGCGGCCCTGAACCGATATGGACCATTAATGGTAAACCACTTTCAGCCGAGAACTTCCTAGCGATTTTTAATGGCTCGACACCATTTGGGCCAACCACGCTTTTACTTATTCTCGCTTTAAGTCCAACGACAAAATCCCCGTACTTGGAAATTGCCTTCCTTAATTCCTCTTCGTCCAGCCATGAAATATCCGATAACTCATCAATCCTTTTCAAGCCAATCCGTGAAATATTCAGAAAGGCGAAAACATTCGTTTTGGAATTTTCACAGCTGTTAACGAGATCAGCTATCCTATCTGCCCCCGTGCTTCCCGCATCAATGACCGTTGTTACACCAGTTTTATATCCAATCTCATCAACCTCATCACCATAAGGATCGAATTCCGGGAAAGCATGTACATGCATATCAATCCACCCGCTGGAAACAAAAACTTTTTGATCATAATCAATTATCTTATCCCCTGTTGCAGTTCCGGGAAGTGCGATTTCTTTAATCATTCCATTTTCCAGTATGATATCCGCTGCATTTCCCTCTAACATCTTTACATTCTTCAGAACTAACGTATCTGTCATTTCCCTCATCCTTTTCGGTACATCCTATCGATTGCAAGTACTTTGTATACGGTTACACTGAATTGTGTAAGAATTCATTTCATTTCTCTTTACAAAAATAGATTATCATATTTTGTTGAACTAATCAATATAACGTTATAATGTTTGATTTAAATTTACAGAATTTTTAATGGATTATCACTTATTTTCTATGTGCTCATTAGTTTCTTCCTTATAGTGTGATCTCATTTAGTTTTTTTAAAATTTACCGTGCTATTCTTTACAAAATAACGATTGATGTAAGCCTCTACTCTAATTATCCAGAAATAATGCTTTTAACCTGTTTTAAAATTTTTTCCTTAGTTTACATATTTGACTCCCCATATACTGCACTGGCATCACACTCGCTGGCAGTCCTATAGTTTAATAGCAGTTTATTTTTCCGGTAAAACACGCTTATCATCTATCAGTCGATGCTAATGGTTAAAAAACAAGTTTATCTAAAATAACGGATACTTATTGCACTAAGTCAAACCTTTCATTGGGAAGCCTTCGTTAATTACTCTACCTGGTTCCCACGTAATACGGAGGAAATGGTGCTTTCCAAAACAATAAAGACCAAGAATGCTATTTTAAAAGCATTCTTGGTCTTGTTATTTGCCGTACTTAATTTGGTATCAATTTATTATGACAACCTTTACTATTGTCCCGTTCCTATAATGAAAGCCTTTAATTTACCTTTTTAGTTCCTTTCCAATGGATTTCCCTCAAACGGTATTTTTGTAGCTTACCTGTTGCCGTTTTCGGTAAAGACTCTACGAATTCAACTGTTGTGGGTGCTTTAAAGTGAGCCATTTTAGAGCGGCAAAAGGTTATGATCTCATTTTCCGTCACTTCCGCATTGGGGTGCAGCACAATGATTGCCTTGGGCGTTTCTCCCCACTTTTCGTCTGGGATGGCAATGACCGCCGCCTCCAAAACATCTGGATGTTTATACATTACCCCTTCCACCTCTGTTGAAGAAATATTTTCTCCCCCTGAAATGATTAAATCCTTAGCCCTGTCCTGTATTTCAATATATCCATCAGGATAGGTCACTGCCAGATCTCCTGTATGAAACCAGCCATCCCTAATTGCTTCGGCCGTCTTTTCCGGATCCTTATAATATCCTTCCATTACAACATTGCCGCGAGTAATGATTTCCCCCAGTTCCTTTCCATCCCAAGCGACTTCTTTCCCATCTTGATTGACTACCATCGTTTCCCCATTGAAAACCAATTCAATTCCTTGTCTTGCCTTTATTATTGCCTGTTCGTCCGCCGATTTAGCTTCAAACTCATTCTTCCACTCGTTATAAAGGATGAAAGGGGAAGTTTCTGTTAATCCATATACGTGAATCATATTCAAGCCAAGGATTTCTTGTGCCTTTTGTATAAGCGCTGCTGCTGGAGGTGCACCTGCTGTTGCCATCCTTGGGCGCACTTTGATATTTGTTTCTTTTGCTTTAGGATCATTCACTAGCATATTGACGACAGTAGGTGCCCCGCATAATAATGTAATATTATGATGGGCGAATAATTGGAGGATAAGAGGGGGATCGACTTTCCTTAAACATACATGAGTCCCGCCAGTAGCCGTTACCGACCATACACCTCCCCAGCCATTAGCGTGAAACATTGGCAGGGTATGTAAGTATACATCGTCATGATTCACTCCAAGGTGATAAATGAAATTAGCGGCGTTCATGTAATTCCCGCGATGGGTTAACATTACCCCTTTTGGTTTTGAAGTCGTTCCACTCGTATAATTTATAGTCAAAAGTTGATTTTCATCGATTGTAACCTCTGGCAGTGCTTCATCAATTGCATGCAAAATGAAATTTTCATAGTCTATTCCAGGTAAAGTGGTTTCATGTCCTTCAACATGGACGATAATGATTTTTTCCAAGGAAAGTCTAGTAAGGATCTTTTCGATTGGAGCGGTGAACTCTTCATCGACAATCAACATTTTTGAATCGCTATGCTTGATGATATATTCCAAATCCTCTGCAGCAAGTCTATAATTCAAAGGAACCATAACCGCTCCCATTTGACAAATGCCATAAAAACATTCCAACATATAATGCGTATTTGGCAACATTACTGCAATATGGTCGCCTTTTTCAATTCCCGAAGAATACAGTGCTTTGGAAAGTTGATCTGTCCGCTGCCCGAATTCCTTGTATGTAAACTCTTTCTCTTCATCGATGACTGCCACTTTATGAGGATAATATTTTACGGCCCTGCGCTTCCAATCCATTGGGGTTAATGGGGAAAACATTTTACCATCTCCTTCTTTTGAGATTCTCTGCTTACAGCACACTTCCTCTGCCTGGTTCGTCATGATGAGTCATTGAGAAAAAAATTTCTTAACCTTTTTGATACAGATTCATTTTCCAAAAGTCATATCTTCTTTAATGGATTTCTTAAGAATCATTGAATAACGTTATACCTAGGGACTGACTTGGATAAATATTTTTTAATTATTCTGATAATTAACCCCCTAAAAACAGTGGAATTCACTGCTTTAGAAAATATTATGTCCCTCTTCTTTCTATTATAATGGAAACTATACACGTCAGGAAGACTATATTTTATTCTCTATGCAAGATGATGCATGTTCGGTAAGTTTACCGACGATTTGTTTGAGCCGTTGCGTTTCCTCTTCATTTAGGACTCCGTAAAAGTCACGAAAGATTTGGGCAAAACACTTATTTATGGAATGATAGGTTTTCCTTCCACTTTCGGTGGATTGGATAAAAACGAACCGCCGATCATCCTCACTGTGTACCCTCTCAATCAACTTCTTCCGTTCAAGCCGGTCAATTAGTGCAGTTCCTGCTGCAGGTTTGATTTTTAAATGATTCGAAACATCCTTAACTGCTATGGATTCAGTCAAGACAATTAATTGCAATGCGCGGTACTGTACAGAAGTTAAATCATATTTAACCAATAACGGTTCCACCAATTCCTGTGAGAGGCTGCTTAATTCCTTGATTTCTAGATGTAAATTATACAATTCACTTGAATGCATGTTTGACAATCCTTTCTTATTGACACTATCTATCTAAAACTATAACATAATTAACGTATCAAAAAATTAACCATGCGAATTAAATTGGTTATTGATTTTTAAAGAGAGAGAGAGGCTGTCCATGTCAGCAGAACAACGCAAAAAGATCATTATCCTCATGATCAATATGTTTATAGCAATAGGAAGTTTCGGTATCATCATTCCCATTTTACCAGCATACCTTGCCTCCATTAATCAAGGAGGAACCGCCGCTGGCCTAATGATTGCCATTTTCGCAGGTGCACAACTTATCTTTTCACCAATTGCCGGAAAATGGACTGACCAATTTGGGCGCAGAAAAATGATTATTTATGGATTGGTCGGTTTGACATTATCCATGTTTATTTTTTATGCAGTCAATTCCATTTGGTTATTATATGCTTCACGCATCATTGGCGGGATCGGGGCAGCTTTGCTTATACCCGCAATTTTTGCTTATGTAGCCGATATCACCACATTTGATCAACGCGCTAAAGGAAATAGTTTAGTATCTGCCGCCATGTCACTGGGAATTGTAGTCGGTCCAGGAATTGGAGGTTTTTTAGCTGACTTTGGCTTGAAGTTTCCCTTTTTGATTTCTGCGCTGGTATCCCTATCAGCTGTGGTATTTTCAATTTTTGTTTTAAAAGAAAGCGAAACGGCACAGGTTACTCAACCCATGGATGCAAAAACCGAAACGATGGTTCGGAAGATTGCCCTATCCGTGAAAATGCCCTATTTCATCCCACTCATCATTACTCTAGTAATGAGCTTTGGCTTAATGGCATATGAATCTGTCATTGGTCTTTATCTTGATAATCAATTCAATTCAAGCCCTAAGGACATCGCCGTCATGGTTACAGCCACCGGTATCGTCAGTGTAATTGTACAACTGTTTGTCGTCGACCGGATTGTACACCGTTTCGGGGAAGTGAATGTGCTGAATATCTTTATCAGTGTTGCAGCCATCGGTTTCCTCCTATCACTTTTTGCTTCAAGTTACCTGATTTTCTTTTTAATTTCACTGGTCATCTTCCTTTCCACCTCCATCTTACGTCCAGTTCTTAACACACTGATTTCCAAGATGGCAGGAAATGAGCAGGGCTTTGCAATGGGTATGAATAATGCATATATGAGCATCGGAAATGTGCTCGGACCTACTCTTGCCGGAATGATGTATGATGTCCACATTACCTATCCGTTCATGTTGGGCCTTATCCTCTTATTCATTACTTTGCTGATTACCATGGCTTGGCAAAAGCGATCTCTTCATGCAAAGGCATTATCCTAGAGCTTAAAAGACATTTCAAGTTTTATACCTTAACGAAACCCCCGAGTAGCAGCCGCCATTCGGGGGTTTTCATTATGATTTTATCAATTTAAATCCTCCAAAACAGTATATCCACCAGTTCAAATACTTCAATCTCTCAAGTATTCGCTCCTATTTCATGCGGAAACAGCTCTAAATCTTGTGTGAAATTTGAATTCACGAGTAAAAGGGGATAATTCACGAGTAAATGTATGAATTTCACGAGTATTTGCTCCAAATTCACGAGTAAATGGCACAAATTCACGAGTAAACACTCAACCTCTCATGTTTTTACTCCTATTTCATGCGGAAACAGCTCTAAACCTTGCGTAACAATCGAATTCAGGAGTTTTGATTTACAAAATAAACCGGGAAATCATGCATTGACCAAAATAAAAAGCGGCCTTATTTCTGAAAATAAGGCCGCTTAACATTCAGTTTTCTCCATTCATATTGTTATAAGGGGAAATTGAATTTCATTTAATATAAATGGCTTTCTTACCTTTACTGCTTTCAAAAGCCGCATCAATGATTTTAATGACCGATAACCCTTCTTGGGCAGTGACTGGAGCTTTTTTCCCGCTCAATATACTATCGGCAACTGCCTGATAATACGTTAAATAAGAACCATGCAGTGTTTCAATGGTTTCATGTATCTCATTTTCTCCTTCAACCGTAACCAGCTTACCATAGAATTCGGGATCATCTGCACCCCAAGAGTCATCCATCGGTTTTTTCCCTTCACTTAGGGCAGCCTCTTGGCAATCAAGACCGTACTTGATAAATGATCCTTTACTTCCATGCACCTGATACCGCGGTCCATTATTCGGAACGATGGAGCCTGAATGCAAGATGACTCTCAGCTTTTCATATCCTAATATCACATGGAAATAATCATCCGTTTCTGCATTTTCTTTTTGGGAAAATACATCTGCCCAAACGAATTGCGGCAATCCAAACAAATGCAGTGCTTGATCGATGAGATGTGATCCTAAATCATAAAGCATGCCTGATCCCGGGCCCGGTTTTTCCCTCCATCTATCCCTGACCACAGGCCTGTATCGATCATAATGGACTTGGTATGTATTGATTTCCCCAAGCACTCCATCATCCATAAGTTTTTTCACGGTCAAAAAGTCATTATCCCATCTCCGGTTATGATAGACACTTAATAGCAGATTCTTTTCCTCGGCAATCTTAATTAGCTCCTCTGCCTCCCATGCTTCCACTACCATCGGCTTTTCAAGGATGACATGCTTCCCGGCTAACAAGCATTGCTTGGCCATTTCATAATGCAAACCACTCGGTGTCGTAATAACAGCCAAATCAATGGACGCGTCTTCAAGAATTTCATCTAAGCTGCTTACCACTTCCACATCTTTCAGATCTTTTTGGACTTTTTCCTTCTTGGAGCTGACAACTTTCGTTATTTGAAACTCCCCTAAAACACCTAGTAATGGAGCGTGAAATGTTGCTCCTGACAATCCGTACCCAACTATGCCCACTTTAATTTTTCTCATTTTCGTTCCCACTCGCTTTCTTGTTCCTCTTAAACAATTATAAATTGATCATACATTCTATTATATTTCATTGTCCGGGTACTTATCTCTCAAAAACTTGACAGACTGATTAATCAATTCTTTCAATACATTAACATCGATATCTGCCACTTTATTGATGTACACACACCCTTTTCCGGAAGTGTGTTTTCCAAATGCCTGTAATAATTCTTCCCTTTTTTTATCCCCTGGAGAAAAATATAAACTGATTTTTGCTTTTCGAGGGGAAAAGCCTACCAGAGGGGCATCTCCTTCGTGACCTGATTCATATTTATAATGATAGATACCGAACCCAATGATGCTCGGTCCCCACATCTTTGCCTCATAACCTGTCGTTGTGGTGAAAACATCCAACAATTCATATGCATCTTCACGCTTTTTTGGATTATCGACGTTCTCAATGAACTCAATGACACTACTGTCAGTTTCTTTGGTTTTTTGTTTATACAAGACCGGAACCTCCCCATTCTAAACGTTTGAAAAATGCAAAAGATATCCCTTGCTCAAAACTTGGTACACTTTATGATCGTATTTTATAGATTGACGTGTATGTATACAGCCTTCATTACCGCTGATATCCTATTTATTCAAATGATTGGCGGAAGAGCTTCATTAATAGTTCTCCAAGCTTCATGGCAAATCCTTCATTCAATACCCTTATATATTATAGAACATTGATTCGTTTTATTCTATTTTA
Source organism: Peribacillus simplex (assembly GCF_900156045.1). Taxonomy (GTDB): domain Bacteria; phylum Bacillota; class Bacilli; order Bacillales; family DSM-1321; genus Peribacillus; species Peribacillus simplex_D. Next base: position 93,304 of record NZ_FTMX01000008.1, read on the forward strand.
AGAGCAGAGTTAATAAAGATATATCTTTTGCGCGTTTAAAACCAGTACTTTATCATAAAAATCTCTACGATCAGAAAATATAATCCTGATCGTAGACTTTTAGTGTATCAGCTATTGCCGCCGGATCTTTTCAATTTCATCAGCTATGAATTGTACTTGTGTCCCAACGATTACTTGAATACTTTGGGGACCCACGATATTGATTCCAGCAACCCCTGTTGATTTGATTTTATTCTGATCGACAGCTCCCATGCTCTCCACCTCAACCCTTAATCGGGTAACGCAGTTATCTACAGATATTACGTTAGCGTCTCCGCCTAAACCTTCATAAATAGCGGAAGCCATTCCAAAGAATTTACTCTCATCATTCCCGCCATGACTGCTGTCTGCTTCCGCAATCACTCCTCCACCATCAAGCTCATCTTCTGTATCATCTTCTCTGCCTGGAGTCATTAAATTGAACCTTTTTATCAAGAATCGGAATAAGAAATAGTAAATGACAGCAAAAGCCAGTCCTTGAAGAAGCAGCATATAAGGTTCATTTGCCAATGGCAATCTTGAACTTAAAACAAAGTCAATGAATCCAGCACTAAAACCGAACCCTGCTGTCCATTGGAAAGTCGCAGCAATAGCTAACGATATCCCTGTTAATAAGGCATGCACAACAAATAGGGCTGGTGCAACAAACATGAAAGCAAATTCCAACGGTTCAGTAACGCCTGTGAAAAATGAAGCGAAACCAGCTGCGAGCATTAATGAGGCCACTTGTTTTTTCTTCCGTGATTTTGCTGAATGGTACATGGCAAGAGCAGCAGCCGGTAAACCGAACATCATGACGGGAAAGAATCCGGCTTGATACATGCCCGTGGTTCCTTTTATTCCTGTTCCAGCCCAGAATTTACCGATATCGTTAAGTCCTATTACATCGAACCAGAATACGGAGTTTAACGCATGATGTAAACCTGTTGGTATCAAAAGCCGATTGAAAAATCCATAGAGTCCTGCTCCAGCTGCACCTAATTCACTTATTCCTTCCCCAAATATAACTAACCAGGAGTAGATGAGTGGCCATACGAAGAATAATATAAGAGAAACGAGTAACATGACAACCGCAGTAAGGATCGGGACAAGGCGTTTACCGCTAAAGAAAGCGAGTGCATCCGGCAGCTCGACCTTACTGAACCGATTATACATTGCTGCCGCTATAAGGCCCGAGAGGATTCCGACAAATGCATTTTCTATTTTCACAAATGCTGGATTTACATCTTTTGCATCAATTCCTTGCAGCATCGCTACCGAGTCCGTGGAAAGCAATGTCGTTACGACTAGATAGGCTACCAGACCGCTCAAAGCTGCGGCTCCATCTTTCCCTTTCGACATCCCCAACGCCACTCCAACAGCAAACAAGATAGCCATATTATCAATGATCGAAGAACCCGCTTTAATTAAGAAAGCCGCTAATGGACTTCCCGCTCCCCATCCTGCTGGGTCTATCCAATAACCGATCCCCATTAATATGGCGGCTGCCGGCAATACGGCTACTGGCAGCATCAAGGAACGCCCAATTTTTTGAAGATATTTTTTCATCCCGCTTTCCTCCTGACGAGTACTGATTTAGGGCAAACCCCATATTCTATTAGACAACGGTTCCTTCCATTTTAGAACTGCATTTCAATTATAAATTTGGCTTTATTCAGGAATAAAGTCTTAGCGATTTTCTCTTCCTTCGAAAGTTCATCAAAAAAAGAAAAGTCCAACCGGACTTTTCTTTTTTCACTTATTTATAGAGCAAGTAATTTTTGCGAACCTTTTTAAAAGCATCCTGCTTTACTTGATATTCTTTCATGATTTCATTTACTGATGAACCTTCTTCAATTCTTGACATTACCCATCCATTGCCAATCAATAAATTGAAATTGTTGGCTGCAAGGAATTCGAAATCTCCAGGATATAGATCCTGAATGGTCTTGATTATGTGAAGTCCGGTAGGGACAGCTTTGAATTGCTCTCTATCCGTTATATAAATTTCCACTCCGTGGCTAAGTTTACCTGCATGTTTTGAAAATGTAGGTGTAAAGGAGGCTGCCCTGAATTTTACGCCAGGTAACCTTAATGCATTTAATTTATCAGCAAGCTCTTCACCGTTTATATAAGGAGCACCAATCAACTCGAATGGTTTAGTCGTTCCTCTGCCTTCCGAGACATTCGTTCCCTCGATCAAGCCTGTAGCCGGATATACGAACGTAGTGGAAACTGTCGGCATATTCGGTGACGGCAAGACAAAAGGGAGACCAGTATCGTCATAATCCATATCTCGCTTCCAGCCTTTCATCTTGATGACCTTTAGATCTGCACCAATTTTAAATTCCTTATTGAACAAAGTCGCGAGTTCCCCAACAGTCATCCCATGCTTTAGAGGTATTGGGTACAAACCAACAAACGATGAGAATTCTGGTTCAAGTACAGGCCCTTCTACCGACTCCCCGCCTTGAGGGTTGGGCCGGTCCAGCACGATAAATGGGATATCATTTTCTTTTGCTGCTTCCATCGCATAAGCCATCGTGTAGATATAAGTGTAATAGCGTGTTCCGACATCCTGGATATCAAAAACAAGGACCTCAACATCCTTTAACATTTCAGGCGTCGGTTTTTTCGTTTTGCCATATAGGCTATAAACGGGCAACCCTGTTTTTTCATCAATATAATATTCAACGCTTGCACCAGCTTGTGCATCTCCACGCACTCCATGTTCAGGACCAAACAACGCTGTCAAATTAATATCCGGATCATCATTAAGTAGATCGACGATGCTGGTTAATTTAGAATCGATCCCAGTTGGATTCGTAATCAATCCGACTTTCTTTCCGCTTAACACGTTCTTTTCTTCTTTTAAAAGAACTTCAATACCGGGACTGACCTTTTGTTTTTTCTTCTCTTTAACAGCGGTTACACTTTTTGAAGAAACGATGCCGAAAGTCAACAGGCAAATGATAAATAGGGTTATCATTCTTTTCAAATTGCTTCCCTCCCTATTTTTTAATGGGTCTTCCAGATTTAATATCTAATCCATATCCAAATTTATAAAGGCTTTGATCGGGCTTGGTTACTGATGGTATATCGACTGGCAACGTGCCTTTAGGTTTTGATTCACCAAAAATGGTCGAGATGCCTGCCGGGATATTTGGCTGTCTATAACGTCCATTCGAATACCCTTTGAATCCGTAAACAGCAAGAACCGCTTTCGCTTCCTCAAAGTTTGCAACGTCATACGGGTTTCTTAAACTCATTAAAACAAATTCTTTATCTTTCTTCTTAGCATGATTCATGACCGCCCTAGGGAAGGCTGTTGCCCACTTCGACGAATCTTGAATGCTATCATCTATCACTCCGTCATTGACAGCCGGATCGTTTTTGACAATATAGGAACCGGTTATGACAAAGTCCGATTCATCAATGAGTCTGGCCACTTGATTTGAAAATGACTTTCCTGAAAAACTAATACCCGTTATTTGGACTTTCTTGATTTTCTTTTTATCAGCTAATTCGCTGATGCTCCTGGACATGGATTCAACTTGGTCATCAAAAGGAGCTAGAATTAAAACTTCATCATTTTTCTTGGGTTTGAAAGGCAATGTTTTGTCTTCATTTTTCAATAGAGTGATGGCATCTTCCGCTATTTTCCTTTCTTTTTTCAAATGATCTTCATTTCCGACCACTTTAAGCGCGGTTTCGATTTTTTTATCGATCGGAGCATCATCAGTGTTTAATATCCCTTTCTTCACTTTCAGTTCAAGTATCCTCGTTACAGATTGATTGACTTGACCTAGGGGAATTTCCCCACTTTCCACTGCTGCTTTCACTGCATTGAATACAGAGGTTAAATTCTTTTCCATTTGAAGCGAATTAACCTGAGCAGGCATCAGTGCAATATCAACGCCAGATTTCAAGGCAAGGACCACAGCTTCTTCCTGTCCGAAGTTGTCCGCGATGGCATTCATATTCAAAGCATCAGTAACCACAACACCGTCAAAGCCCATTTCTTCACGTAATAGACCCGTGATGACCTTTTGTGACAACGTTGCAGGAACCATAATTTCTTGACCGTCTTTTTTACTGATATACTTAGTGTCATCGAATGCAGGAAATTGAACGTGTGCTGTCATCATCATATCAACTCCAGCATTGATTGCCCTTTGGAAAGGAACCAACTCGATGGAACGCAAACGTTCTTTATCATGAGAAACAAGGGGGAGACCATAATGACTATCGACTGCTGTATCTCCATGGCCGGGGAAATGCTTGGTCGTCGCTATCATGTTCTGATTTTGCAATCCTTTTATCATCTGAATGCCAAGCTTTGATACAAGTTCCGGATCAGAACTGAAGGAACGAACGCCAATAACAGGATTTCCGGGATTATTATTGACATCGACAGACGGCCCGAAATTGACATTTATGCCAAGTGACGACAGTTCCTTGCCAATGATTTCTCCAGATTGATAAGCGTACCTCTCATTTCTGGCTGCACCAAGTGCCATATTACCAGGAAGGTTCGTTCCAGTTTGAAGGCGAGTAACGATACCTCCTTCCTGATCGATCGTTATGAACAGCGGCAGATCCTGGCTTGCCTTCTGCAATCCATCTGTTAGCCGAACCGTTTGTTCGGTATCGACTACATTCTCAGCAAACAGAATCACACCGCCCAGATGATATTTTTTGATGATGCTTTCAACTTCTGGGTTCATTTCAATAAACCCGGTCGCCTTCACTTCTCCTTGTTTTTGCCAATTACGAAAATCCGGCATTAGCATTTGACCGACTTTTTCATCGATTGTCATGTTTTCTACGATTTCCTGAATATCAGATTCAGATTTTTCATTCTCTGATCCCCTTGCTGTCGCATTCCCTCCCAAAATGGATAGAACAAAGAATAATGCGATTCCAGTAGGGGCACATATCCTTTTTATCATTTAGGCTTCCTCCCTTGTATACTTTTTAGTTCCGTTAGCAACAATTCCATGTCCACTTTCAAGAAGGGGTAAAAATGAATGGAAATGAACTATATAGATCCTATAAAGAAATCAAGGCAGCATTGGAAACCCAGCAGCCGCCTCTTTTAACAAGCCATTATGAAATATATCCATTTACCCCCTATATAATCGATTCAATTGGTCACTCAATTATAAGGTTTACCATTTGACCAGGCTTTAGAAGGGACAGCAAGGGAATATCTTCTTCTATAACTCGACCTATCCATTAACTCGGTGATTTGCCCCTAGGTCCCTCTTGCAAATTTGGACCTCTCCCCGATATCTTCCGTAAGCATCATTGTCCATCGTTATGGACCCAAGGCTGCGTGCGACTGTATTACTCGGCTCAACATTTGCTGTGACCCGGGTATTCTGCAGCCGGAAAACATCTTGAGAAACATCTGGCCTCAATTTATACTGACCGCTTTGCAAAATTCGGGATTCCACTCTAACAGTTAGAATATTTAGATTTTTATAGGCGGTTAGTTTCTCAAGCAGATTATTCTCCGTTCCTTGATCTCCAACGTAAACTCCTTCCACATGCTGAATCATCTCAATACCGGCAGCGTAAGGATTCACCAATCTGTGTTTTTCGAGTGTTGGAAGACCCTCATGAAGAGGACCGCGTTTACTTCCTGCACCCGGGATGAAAGCAAAGATCGGTATGCCGTATTTCTTGAACATTCGATTTTGTTCATGAAAGAACCCTTCCTCAAGGCCCGTTTCAGGCCTTGGATAAAAGTTGTGCCAAGCTATCAGACTTTCCGTTTCCACACCGCCCCCAAGCACGGCTAAAAGCTCTTCTTCACTCAACGTACTTGCATTTAGTGAGAGTGAAAACACCTTAGATAAAGATATGACCATTTCTTTATTAAACCCATCATCAAGGCGAATACCTTTAATACCTAATGGCCATAAATCCGTAAATTTGCTAATCCCCAAATGATCAAGCGTTTTTAATGAGACATCTGCATGGATTTCCATTCCATAGACCTCTGAAAGCTTTAAAAGCGTGATCATCCTCTTCACGAGATCACCCTTTTCTTCAGGAATATGAAGCGAGGTAAATGCTCTCTTCACTCCCAGGTTAGCAGCATGGATGATTTGTTTTTCTGCATGCGGGTCTTGTAGATAAAAAGAGATTCCGATCACTTGAATTCAACTGCCATTTCATCTTTGAATCCAAACAAATACGTAAAAATAAATCCTGCTATATAGGAAATGAACAACCCAGCGAGAAACAGTCCGATTTGGTTTGGATGAACTAAAAAGGTAAGCGGCAGTCCGGACACACCGATGGACGACGTTGCGATTCCGAATTGAGCCTGGAATGCTCCACCTACTCCTGCTCCTAAACAAGCAGTTAAGAAAGGCCTGCCTAATGGCAGGGTCACTCCAAATATAAGGGGTTCACCAATACCTAGCATCCCGGAAGGAAGGCCTCCTCCGATAGCTCGCTTCAAACTTGCTTTCTTCGTTTTCATATAGATGGCAAATGCCGCTCCAACTTGGCCCGCTCCACCCATCGCCAAAATGGGTAGCAGTGGATCATCACCAATCGAATTGATCAATTCCAGATGGACAGGCGTTAATCCTTGATGTAAACCAGTAATGACAAGAGGGAGGAAGGCCGCACCAAGCACGAATCCAGCTACGACACCGCCGAAATCCAAAACATTCAATAACCCAGTCGTAATGGCATCCGATAAAAACCCTCCTACCGGCATAAATACAATGTAAGTGACAATCCCAGTAATGAGTAAAGCGATGGTTGGCGTCAAAATGATATCCAGTGATTGAGGAATGAATTTCCTGACCTGTTTTTCCACCAAGGCTATGAAAATAGCTGCAAAGAGGACTCCTATCAACCCACCGCGGCCAGGGAGCAAATTTTCACCGAACAATGAAATGTCGCCGACGGCCGGGTTTATGACCAAGATACCTGCTAATGCACCAAGTGCAGGTGATCCACCGTATTCTTTTGCTGCATTGGTCCCAACCAAAATCCCCAAGTAGGCAAACAGCCCCGATCCGATAACGGTTAAAATGATGGCTAATTGCGATTCTGCTGCAAGCCAGCCCGCTTGAACGATTGCTTTTGTAATACCGGTAATCAAACCTGATGCCACTAAGGCGGGAATTAAAGGGATGAAAATACTTGCAATCCTGCGTAAAAAAAGTTTAAACGGTTTTGCGTTTTTCCTATCAATCTCTGATTTATTCTTCGAGGCTACTTCCTTTAAGCTCAAATCGCCAGAAGATTCCTCCAGAAGCTTTTCAAATTCTGTATGAACCTTGTTCACCACGCCTGGCCCGAGGACGATTTGTATCGTTTCCTCTTCAATGACGCCAAAAACGCCTTCCATATTTTTTATATCTTCCATATTTACTTTCGAACGATCGATTGGCAGTACCCTGAGTCTGGTCATACAATGTGCAGCATCGGCAACATTAGAAGCCCCGCCTAATTTCCCCAATAACTCTTCTGCTAAACTGGCGTACTTATCCCCCTTACCCATTCAAAAGCCCCCTTTGTCAAATCTCGTATCAATCATTTATATCGCTTTGTCATCGATTTAATGGCAGACCTGGTGTTATCAATATATTGGACAGTCTCTTCATATTGTTCTGAAGCCATCCCCAAAAACAAAATGTCGATCATATATAATTGCGCCAATCGTGAGGATGTTGCTGCACTTCGAAAAGGTGCCTCATTCGAATGGGATGTATACAGTGTGGCGTCACACAAAGATGATACCGTTGTTTGGCCATAATGAGTCAGCCCGATTGTCTTGACCCCACGTTCTTTTGCCAGCTTCAATATATTGACAACTTCAGGTGTTTCCCCTGAAAATGAAATGGCAAAAACGATGTCATTTTCATCAGCATTTGCTATCAGGGTTGCAACTAAATGCATATCTGTAAAAGCCGTTGCCCCTTTATTAACGCGAAGTAATTTTTGCTGGGCGTCAGCAGCAACTATATTCGAAGCACCCACTCCGCAAAAGTGGACGGTTTTAGCATTCAGCATCAGTTTGATCGCCTGTTTGAGATTATCGTGATCGATTATTTCAGATGTGTCCCTAATGGTCTGAATCGAATTACTCGTTGTTTTCTCCACAATCCGATACAGTGATTCGGAAGGCTCGATATCCCGGTAACCCTGTTCAACGGTCTTCATCAAATCTCCAGCAATCCTTATTTTCAAATCTTGAAACCCTTTTATTCCAAGCGATTTACACAACCTAATAACGGCAGCCCCGCTTGTTTGGGCGGACGTACTTAATTCCTGTACAGTGCTGTTCACAACTTCATGAGGATTCTGTAGAATATATTCTGCTAGTTTTTGTTCAGATTGCGGCAGCTTGCTCAACATTGTCTGTATGATGGATAATCCTCCTGTAGCCATTGCTTCCCCCCTTAATCTTCATTGATCGAGATGGCTTTTCTGACATCTCCATCCGCATTCTCCAGCAACTCCATCGCTTTTTCATAATCTGTTGCCGTTTTTATCATGACAATCGCTGGTTTAACTTGATTGTTTGCCTTTTCAAGCGTATTCAAAGCTTGATCATAATCAGCATTCGTTACAGTTTCTATGATGCTTATTGCGCGCTCCTTCAATTTTAGATTACTGACATTAACATCGACCATCAGATTTTCATAGACTTTTCCCAACCGGATCATGGTTGCCGTTGAGATCATATTGAGTACCATTTTATGTGCGGTTGCCGCTTTCATTCTCGTGGATCCTGTTAACACTTCCGGTCCGACCACCACTTCGATCCCTATATCAGCTGCTTCGGTGATGCTCGCGTTTTCATTGCATGATAATGCCACCGCTTTAGCCCCAACTTTTCTTGCATAACGTAAAGCGCCCCTCACATAAGGGGTTCGGCCGCTTGCCGCGATGCCAATAACCGTATCATTTGCTGTAAGTTCCACGTCAATCAGATCACATTCCCCAAACTCTTCTTTATCCTCTGCTCCTTCAACAGCCCGAACAAACGCCTTTTCCCCTCCTGCGATTATTCCCAGCACCCTATCAGGCGGTGTGCTGAAAGTCGGGGGACATTCCACGGCATCCAGAACACCGAGTCTTCCGCTCGTTCCTGCCCCGATGTATATGAGTCTCCCTCCTTTTTTTAACGATTCGCAAGCCCATTCAACCACCGTTTCAATCTTTGGCAATACCGCCTGAACCGCTGCTGCCACTTTAAAATCTTCCTTATTGATTGCAGAAATGATTTCGATCGTATTTGCACTGTCGATATTCATCGTCTTTTCGTTCCGTAATTCAGTCGTTAATGAACGCAAATGTTCCTCCATAGACAATTAAATCCCCCTATTATCAATCACTTAAATATAATTTCATTTTTTAATAGAAAAAAATGAAATTATATTTCATATTATATTCAATGATAGCGTTTTCATTACTCGGATACAAGATATTTTTGTAAAATTTGTTAATTAGCATTTTTCTTTCCTCAAACCCAAATGCCGGCGAACTCCTTATTAAATTAAATATGAATCTATGGCCGCTTTAGGAGTCTACTATTTTTGGATGTAGATTTTTTCAACAATAAAAAAACGTGTACCGTTCCTATTATCAGGAACGATACACGAATTAACAAAAAGCTTAACTAGTATACTATCCGGAACATCTGCATCCCTTTACCCTTAACGGACAGGGACTACTTTCCCGTTCTCTACTGCACCGACGACAATAGTTGATGCAAATCCTCCATTTTCATCAATCGAAGGAATATCGTATATTTTTTGATCTGGCCCTATATTTGAAAGTCCATCTTGCATATGTTTACGGATGGCCTTGGCATCATCAACGCTGCCTGCAGATTTCATCGCCTCCACAAACGCATACATGGCGATATAATTCAATCCTACTTCGGAGCTTGGATCTTCCTTATAATTCTTTTGATATTTCTCAACGAAAGCAGGCACTGCTTCTTCATCTGAATCCATCAGCGGCAGAACGCCAATCGAGCCTTCCAATGTTTCATATGACCCTGCAATCGGCTTCATTTGATCCAGCTTTGCTTGATCCATGATGATGAAACCGCCCTTAAATCCTAGTTCCCGAGCTTGCTTCGCTACTTTTGCCGTAGGTTCCGAAGCACCACCGATAAATAGCACATCAGGATCTTTTTTCAAGGCATTGGTGACAATCGTAAAAAAATCAGTTTCTTTGGCGAAATCAATCGAGGAATTATAAACGACTTTTCCGCCTTGCTTTTCCCAATGCGGGAGCACGGCTTCCGTCCAGTCTTTCCCGTATTGCGAAGATGTTGGCAAAGCCGCAATCTTCTTGCCGAAATGTTCCATTGCATATGTTGTAAAAGGTTCGATATATCCTTCGTAATTCGGTGGAATCCGAACGGTTAAAGAATTTCCGCTCTCCGTCACAGCCGGCTCACTCGTATATGCACCAATGATGAATTCCTCTTGTTCATTAAAAACCTGGAGTGCCAGCACACCTCCGCTATGAGGAGTGAAAATGATCGGCGTATCATATTCCTGAATTAATCGTTTAGCATTCGACCCTGTTTCATTAGGTAAGTATTTATCATCCAACGATACTAAATTCAGCGTGTATTTCTTACCATCTACTTCAAACCCGCCAGCATCGTTAATTTCATTGACGGCCATTTCGACACCATTCAATGTCCGTTTCCCATATAAGGCTGCTGCCCCGCTTAAAGGACCGCTAAAACCGATGTTAACGACATTTTCACTTTTTCCTTTACTGCCACTGCTAGACACAGGGCTATCCCCTTTATTGCACCCGGTCAACGCAGTGATCATTAGCAGGAGAAAGATAAATAATACTTTCAGTTTTTTCATAAAAATCCCCCATTCGATTTTTTCAGGCCCCAATATACGCTTTCCTTACTTCATCATTGGCTAATAACTCACTTGCTGTCCCTTGAACGACAATTTCCCCATTTTCAAAAACATATCCTTTATCTGCAATGCCGAGAGCAGCATTCGCGTTTTGTTCAGCTAGGAGGACCGTGATTCCTTCGCGGTTTATTTCTTCAATGACCCGAAACATTTGTTCAACAATAAGCGGAGCGAGTCCCACCGAAGGCTCATCAAGCATCAACAATTTCGGTTTTGACATCAAAGCTCTTCCAATTGCGAGCATTTGCTGTTGGCCTCCGCTCAGGCTTCCCGCTTCATCATGATGCTTTTCTTTTAAAATCGGGAATAAGTGATAGACGTATTCCAAGGAATCCTTGATCTCCGTTTTCTTCTTTCGATGCACATAGGCACCCATCCTCAGATTTTCCGAAACGGTCATCTGTGGAAACAGTTTACGCCCTTCGGCACACTGGACGATTCCTTCCCGAACATTCTTATCCGGGGCACGGCCCCCTATCGGCATGCCCAGAAAATGAATTTCCCCCTTGGACAGCTTACTGATTCCGCTTATGGAACGAAAAGTCGTGCTTTTTCCTGCCCCATTCGCTCCTAACAAGACAACGATCTCTCCCTTGGCAACTTCGATATTCACATGTTTTATCGCAGTGAAACTCCCATAATTCACGGCGACATCGGTTAACTTAAGCACTGGCACTACCTCCCAAATAGGCTTTAATCACCGCTTCATTTCCGCGGATTTCCTTAGGTGTGCCCTCGGCGATTTTTTCCCCGTAATTAAGGACCATGATGTGATCTGCCAAGTTCATGATCATATGCATTTTGTGCTCGATTAAACAAACGGTCAGTCCCGATCGATTCAATTTTTTAATCAGTTCTGTCAAGCCTTCCGTTTCATCCGGGTTGATTCCCGCAGCAGGTTCATCAAGAAAGATAATTTCCGGTTCCGTCGCAAGGGCAAGGGCAATGGCTGTCCGTTTCTTTTCTTCCTGGGAGATGCTGGAGACCATTCTGTCAGCCGATTCCGTCAATCCAACAATATCAAGTACCTCCAAAGCCTTATCCCTGCACGCCGCTTCCTCCCGTTTTAATCGTTTTGTTCTTAGAATGGCATCCACCAGATTGGATTTGGTTCGCAGTCTATGCCCGACAATGACATTATCCAATACGGTCGATTGATCAAAAAGGCTTGTCGTTTGAAAGGTTCTTGAAATTCCGAGCCCCGCTATTTCATTGGCAGGAAGTTTGGTGATATCAATCCCTTTAAAAAGGACCGTCCCAGAAGTTGGTCGATGAAAGCCGCTGATCAAGTTGAAAAAAGTTGATTTTCCTGCACCATTTGGCCCGATTATTGCATTGATTCTACCCTTTTCAATCGTAAAATCCACATTATTGACGGCCGCCAATCCTCCAAACCGCTTTGTCAAATTCTTAGTTTCGATTAGCAAATTCATCCCTCCTCAGCTTTTATGTGCATTTCGCTCCTCACCCCGGACAGCTCATTATCTTTTCGCTTTCTTTGCCAATCAAAGAAGGCCCCTGCGATTCCGCGCGGATAAAAGATAATGATCACCGTAAGCAATGGCCCGAATATCAACATTCGATATTCTTGAAGGAATTGCAAATTCTGCGAAAGGATTACTAACAATAATGTTCCTACCAACGGACCTGAAAGTGTCCCGATTCCACCAACCAATAAATACATCAATAGATCGAACATTATGGCAGTTGAACCGATATCAGGTCCAATGAAACGAATGAATGAAGCATACAAGGCGCCTGCCAATCCTGCAAAGAATGTGGATAGGACAAATGCGGTTAACTTATTCTTCATTGTGGATATACCAATCGTTTGTGCAAGGTCCTCGCTGTTCCTGATGGCCATATACGTCCTGCCGGTCAACGAGCGTATAATTCGATACACGATTAAGATCACTGCAAGCAGGAAAATGAGGACTAGATAATATTGGGATGCTGCAGTATCGAATGTGATCGGCCCTATATTCCCAGGAGCAGGGATACCTATCAATCCCCTTACCCCCTCTGTAAGTCCCTCCCATTTATCGATGACCAGATATATGATGTAACCCACACATAGTGTATAAATCGCGAAAAAGTGTTCCTTTGTCCTCAGCGCGATCAAACCGATCAAAAACCCAATTGTACATGTGATCAAACATGCCGCTATAAGCGCCAGCCAAAAGTTCATTCCCGCTTTTACCGTCAGCAGGCCTAGTGAATATGCTCCAATCGCAAAAAATCCAGCATGTGCAAGCGAGAGATATCCAGTATAGCCTGATAATAAATTGATTCCATAAACAGCTATCGCCCAGATGAACGAAAGTGTCAGCATATGGAGATAATAGTCGTTTTGCGCGATAAAGGGGAATGAAAAAGCAAAGATGATAAGTGCGATAATCACATTTCTTTTCGTTAATATCTTCACGCTACCTCTCCCCCTTGGCAAAAAGACCTGTTGGTTTCACGGTTAATATTACGACTAAAAGAATGAATGCAATGATGTCTTTATAATCATTTGAAATATAAGTTGCGCCCAAGCTCTCACTGAAACCTAGGATATATCCGCCTACGATTGCCCCCGGGATGCTCCCCATCCCTCCCAAGATGATAATGACGAATGCTTTTAGGATGACTAAATGCCCCATGCCTGGAAAAACAAGGTTAATCGGTGATGCAAGGGATGAAGCGATCGCTGCCAATCCACCCGATATCATGAAGGTAAGCATCGCGACTTTATTAATGTTGATTCCCACCAATGACGCCCCTTCACGGCTTTGGGACATCGCTATTATCGTTGAACCGGCATAAGTTTTCTTAAGGAAAAGGTAAAGTAAAACCATCACCGCGATAGCTGACACGATGATCAATAATCGCTGAAGTGTGAATGTCAGGCCCATGATATTGACCACTTGGCCGTATGGAGAGGTCATTGTATGGAAGTCGGCACCCCAGACAAATTGGGCAAAAGCTTCAAGAAAAAGGAGAATTCCGATTGCTGCAATCTTATCGTGCAATGGAGGTGCCTCCCTTAACAGGCGGAACACGAAACGTTCCAAAAGGACTCCCAACAAACCAACAACGATAATGGATACGAACATGGCAATCCAGTAATTGACCCCATATAATGTCATCATTGACAATGTGATATATCCACCCAACATATATAGGGCACCGTGGGCAAAGTTCGGGATATGCAAAATTCCATATACTAGCGTCAATCCCAGGGCAACAAGACTATATACGCTGCCAATCGTCAAACCATTAAAAAGCTGCTGGATCAAAATTTCCATTTAATTCCTCCTTGAAAATTAATGAACTTCACTTTGCTGCTCATTCCCTGGCCCACAATCCTGTCCATATTTTGAAAGCACACATCTGCAACGAGAAACACTTTCACTTATTTCCCCACAGGCTCAACTTCAAGCTTTATTTCCCTATACTCACCACCATCAGATATAACTTAGGGTGCAGCGGAAAAAACCGAATTAGTTGTTAGCGCTTTCATTTCTTATGACCACTTAATTCAATTGGATATCATCAAAAATCAGCATAGTTTCATATTGACTCTATTCAAGGATTAAGTGGTATGCTGACAAGCAAATGCTGTTATTAGGGATAGCAAATGATTCCATCTTCTCTTTAATAAAGGCTAACCCCATGGTAATCGTGTGGTTCGTTCACCCCTTTCACCCCGCACCTTCTAGAGGAGGATCATTCCATAGATTAATTTCGTGTTACCTGTTATTCCTGTTAGTTATTCCTGTTAATAAATGCAAGTGCCGTGCCAAACATTAAATCACCGTCAATAAGACTATTCACCAGTCAATGAATTCATTATTGAATTGTAAAAATCAAAAGTATCGATTCCATATGGGATGTCCTTCATTCACTATTGACTGAAAAAAATCATTTCTGAATCAATGAATAAAGACATAATATGAAAAGGCTCCAAAAATACCTTCACAACAGCAATCATTTCCTGCAATAGCAGGTAATAAAGCGCGTTATCCCTCAAAAAGTGTAAATATCATTAGAAATTTCAGTCAAAAAAACAGCATCTCCATCGTTGAATAATATCCAACAATGGAGGTGCTGTTCTGTTCATGCTTACCTATTCTTTTCCACTGACCTTTAATCGGTATTTTTTAAGTTTCCTCACTATTGTAGCCTGACTGGAATCAAGGGCTTCCGCGATTTCATATGTAGTTTGGTAGGTTTGAGCCGCTTTCGTCAAGATTTCCTTTTCGGCCCTTTCCACCGCTTCTTTTAAAGTTAGGGCAGCATTGAGGTTCTGCTGATTCCGGTTTTCCGGCTGATATTCTTCCGGAAGGTCGTTAATCGATAATATTTGATTATCCGTCAGCACAACGAGCCTCTCCACTATATTAATCAATTCACGGACATTTCCTGGCCAATCATGTTGATAAAAATATTCCTTCAACCGCGAATCTATTTCTTTTGAGAATTTATATTGTTCGTTTGCCTTTGTTAAAAATAAGTCAGTCAATGCCAAGATATCCTCTCTTCTTTCCCTTAGAGGAGGAATTGTAATCGGAATGACATTCAGCCTGTAAAAGAGGTCTTCGCGAAAATCACCCGATTTGACCATCTCCGATAAATTTCGGTTCGTGGCTGCTATTATCCGAACATCGATTTTCTTTGGCTTTGTACCTCCGATTCTTTGAATCTCCCTTTCCTGAAGGGCCCGAAGCAGCTTCACTTGAAGTTGCAAGGGAAGCTCACCGACTTCATCCAAGAATAAGATCCCACTCTCTGCTAGCTCAAACATCCCTGGTTTGCCTTTTTGATTGGCTCCGGTAAATGCCCCTCCTTCATATCCAAAGAGCTCGGATTCCAATAAATCAGCGGGAATTGCCCCACAATTTATTTTGATGAAATCCCCTTTTTTAGATCGGATGCTCCGATTATAAATATTACGGGCAAGGACATCCTTTCCAACACCCGTTTCCCCCAGAATGAGTACGGTCGCATCAATATCCGATATTCTTTCAGCAATCTCATAGATCATTTTCATTTTATCACTGACAAATACGACTCCATCCTTGCTTGTTATCTTCCGCAGTTTCTCAATTTCCTGCTTATATTGATTATTCAGCTCATTAACTTTCGTCAACTCATGCATCAGTTCATTTAAATCAGATAAATCCCTTATATTCGTAACGACTTGCTCTATCTCCCCTTCGGCATTAAAAACGGGACTTCCTGTAATCAATGTTTCCTTTCCCTCAAAATTATCCTGTACGACCGATACCGTCCGTCTCAGTTTCACTACCTTATGCGTCACCGAAGCATTCAAGATGCCGCGTTTAATTAATTGGTCCACCGATTTGCCGATATAATACTCTTTTGGTATGCCAGTGATCCGTTCAATGGCCGAATTGGTATAAAGCGTGACTCCAT
Organism: Peribacillus simplex; assembly: GCF_900156045.1. Classification (GTDB taxonomy): domain Bacteria; phylum Bacillota; class Bacilli; order Bacillales; family DSM-1321; genus Peribacillus; species Peribacillus simplex_D. Next base: position 109,677 of record NZ_FTMX01000008.1, read on the forward strand.
CTTGATCGGTGATGTATATCCCATCATAGGAATTTTCGATAATGGCATCCAGTGCTCGATTCAATTTATCCGTTTCATGAGCATCAATCAATAAATCGTCCAAAAATTCTGTTTCACTGCCTATATATAGAATATTGTCAGTATCCATTTGTTTCATTAATAAAAATAAATACCGTTTATCATGCAACCTCGCAGCTGCAAGCCTTTTATTATCGAGAAATTGCCACTCATCAAATTGTTCAGTTAGTGTATTATTACCATTCTGACTTAACGATTGATTAAAATATATGCCCCAATCCTTTATCCGATTTGCAGAATCCACGACTAGTGCAGGAAAGGTCCACTCTTTGAGCAAATTAATCTGAGAATCCTGTTTCACTTGATTCATTACTATTCACCGCCGCAAAAAGAATTCTTTTTAAGTACAATTCTGGATAAATTTCGAAACTCCTTTAAAATTGTCGAATTTCGCTCCTAAAAAAAGTAGTGATGAAATAATTTTCATCACTACAGACTTTAGACAAATTAATAGAAGATCAGTTTGCCTACAGTTTTCTCCATAAAAAAATTCGAGTTGATTTCAGAGATCCACTCCCTTTCCGCCGACTGTCTGCCAAGCCTCATCAACGCAAGCGTCTGTGGGGTCTTGGCTAGCCAGTTATTCGGCAGGAGTGTCGCAAATTTCTTCACTCTAGTGAAAGTTTCATAAAACAGTAAAAACCTTGTTTTAAATTCATCGTTCGGGATGAGTCCATTCCAAACTCCCTTTTGTAGACAAACTGGAAGTGATGAAATAATTTTCATCACTACTTGCCCTCAGTAAGTCTTAAAAATAACTTCTCCACTGATCGCTTCCTTACCTGACTGGTTAGTGGCCGCTACATTGAAAAAAAATCTATTCCCATTTTTTTCTTTTAGATCCGCATGAAGAGTTATGACATCATTCAAGAAAACCATTCCTTTGAAGCGAATCTTGTATTCTTCGATAAATCCAGTTTCATAAAGATTACTGAAAAGCTTTGCGAGGTTTCCCATCGTCCACATTCCATGTGCGATGATACCGGGAAGACCAGCATTTTTTGCTTCCTCATCAATCGTATGAATGGGATTGAAATCACCTGATGCGCCGGCATATTTAATGAGGTCCATTCGCGTTACAGGCGGAAGCTCGATTGAATGTAACGAGTCACCAATATGAAGTTCGGTTAATGTCGTCACTTACTCATCACCATCCTTCTGATCGTTTCATTTAAAATGACAAGCTGTTCAGCAGTGAAGACAATTTCCCCATTTGCATCCATCCCATAGTTTTTAAAGGCTAGAAATCCCATTTCCCCTTGTTTCCCTTTTTTCTCATAATAGTCTTTCACTTCCGTATAACAAGTGATTTCTTCCCCTACCATCAGCGGCCTGTTATAGCGATATATCTGCTCACCATGAATCAATCCTTTATTCGGGAGATTTAAACTTTCGATCGTCCCAAAATCAAACACCCTTGGGAAAGTTGGTGGAGCTATATTCGTTCCGTACCTTGATTGCCTGCCAATTTCTTCTTCAATGAAAATCGGGTGGGGATCACCAATCGATAATGCGAATTTCTTAACGGCTCCCCGTTCAACTATATTTTTAACGGGGGTGGATCGTTTTCCAATACTTTCGTTGAACATAACATCCCGCCTTTTCCCTTAATTTTTTGGACCGCCCGCAACATATAAAACCTGTCCACTAATGAATGAGGAGGCTTCATCGGCAAAGAATGCAACAGCATGCGCGATATCACTTGGCAAACCGCTTCTTGCAACCGGAATACTGTTTGCCCTATCCTGGATGAATTGCTCAAAACTCACACCAACCCGTCTAGCTGTTTCTTTCGTCATTTCGGTTTCGATAAAACCTGGTGCGACCGAATTAGCCGTTATCCCGTATTTGCCAAGCTCAATCGCCAGTGTTTTTGTTAACCCCTGAAGCCCGGCTTTAGCAGCTGAATAATTAGCTTGACCGCGGTTCCCTAAGGCCGAAGTGGATGATATATTGATGATTCTTCCGTATTTATTCGCAACCATATGCTTCTGGGCGGCACGTACTGCATTGAAAGTACCTTTTAAATGCACATCCATTACCGTCTGCCAATCTGAATCGGTCATTTTGAAAAGTAGATTATCTCGGATGACCCCAGCATTATTCACGAGAATATCAAGCGATCCGAATGTATCGGTTATTTCTTTTATGGATGCTTCCACCTCTTCGGAATTGACCACATTGGCCACTTTGGTAAAAATGGTATAACCCTTATCCCTTAATTCATTTCCTGTGGATGTCAAAACCTCTTCGTTGATATCAATAATCGCCACGTTTGCGCCTTCACTGGCAAATAGTTCGACGATCGCCCGGCCAATTCCCCTGCTTCCACCTGTAACTAAAGCCGTTTTCCCTGAAAATCTCCCTGTCATAATCGTTTCCTCCAATCTATTATAAGAATTGTCCTAACTTCACATGCCCCTTAATCAAATTTCGGGAAATGATCATACGCTGTATTTCATCCGTACCATCATAAATCCTCCAAAGCCTAGCCTCGCGGTACCAACGCTCGATGGGAAGCTCCTTCGTATAGCCCATGCCTCCGTGTATCTGCAATACACGATCAACGACCCGATTCCCCATATTGGCACCATAAAGTTTAGCCATTGAAGCTAAATGGCGATTGTCTTCTCCGTTATCAAGTGTAAAAGCCGCATTCAATACAAGCCATCTTGCAGCATCGATCTCTACGGCCGAATCAGCTATCTGCCATTGAATGGCCTGGCGCTCCGCGATCGGTTTACCGAATGTGACTCGTTCTTTCGCGTAATCTATAGCCATTTGCAGCAATCTTTCTGCAGAACCGACAGCGCGTGCGCCCACGATCCATCTTGCAAACCCAATCCATTCCAGGCCTAGTTTATAACCTCCATGCACTTCCCCTAAGATGTTTTCTTCGGGTACCCTGACATTATCAAAAACTAAACCGGCCGGTCCCCATTCTCCCATTGTATTGATATACTCTGATCTCCATCCCATATCACGGTCAACAATGAAACAGGTTACCCCTTCCGTTCCGGTTGCTTGATGACGTTCTTTGTCGGTTACAGCAATGACCATGACGAAATCGGCATCATTTCCTCCGGTAATGAAAGTTTTTTCACCGTTAAGCACCCATTCGTTCCCTTCTTTTACTGCCGTCATTTTAATATTTCGCGTATCGGACCCAGCCCCCGGCTCCGTCATGGCAAAACAGGACTTTTTCTCACCGTTAATCGTAGGGATAAGATATTTCTGTTTCTGTTCTTCATTTGCATAATAAAGTATGTTATCAGCCGAACCTCCAAAGCTGAATGGTACAAACGTTTTTGATACTTCCATCAAGACAATTGCCATCATAAGCTGTCCTAGGTCTGCCCCGCCATATTCCTCCGGGGTATTGATGCCCCAAAAACCAGCCTTTTTTGCTTTTTCCTGTAATTCTTTCAATGTCCCCTCTGGTAAACTAGGTTTTCCTACCATTTCATTGCGAAGCACTTCATTTTCCAAGGGAATCAATTCATTTTCCACGAACTTGCGTATTGTTTTTTGTACCATTTTTTGTTCATCCGATAGTCGTAAATCCATCTTAACCCCTCCGCTTTCCAATTAGACTAGTTTTGATATTTTCTCTTCAATTGTCCGGTAATGATATTTTTTTGGATTTCGGACGTGCCTTCATATATTCTGGTGATTCGGGCATCCCGATAGAAACGTTCAACCGGATAATCCTTCATGTATCCCATTCCGCCATGAATCTGAACGGCCTTATCAGCGACACGATTATATACTTCCGAACCATACAACTTAAGCATTGCCGCTTCTTTAATGATTTTTTCTTTCTGATCGACCATCCATGCAACCCGGTATGTGAATGAGCGAAGTGCCTCTATTTCCATTGCCATCTCGGCAATCATATGGGATACGGCCTGATGATCAATGATCGGGACATGGAATTGTTCACGTTCTATGGCATATTTAGTAGATAGGTCGAGCAGGTATTGACAGGACCCCAAATTACGGGCAGCAAGGCCTGCGCGGCCATTTGCAAGAATCTTCAATGCATTTACATACCCTTGGCCAACATCTCCCAGTACATTTTCGGCAGGAACCTCGCAATCTTCAAAAACCAATTCGGCCGAATGTGAGCCTCGAAGACCCATCTTCCTTTCCAGGCTACCAACTCTAAAACCCGGAAAATCCTTTTCTACTATGAATGAGGTGATTCCTTTCGCCCCTTTATCTTTGTCCGTTACGGCCATAACTGTAAAAATATCTGCTACATCTGCATTCGTTATATAATGCTTGGTCCCATTTAGAATATATTTATCGCCATTTTTGACTGCCGTCATTTTGAGATTCGTTGCATGGGACCCAGCTGCAGGCTCAGTTAAAGCAAAAGCGCCAATTCTATTACCGCTTGCCATATCTGGTAGATACTTTTCCTTTTGCATTTCGTTGCCCATTTCAACTATCCCTACCGTCCCTATACCGGTGTGGGCCCCAATCAGAGTGGTATATCCATTATGGGTTTTGCCGATTTCCTCATATAAAGCACATTTTCCCACCATCCCGATACCAAGCCCGCCATACCTTTCCGGGATACTAAGTCCGAATAGCCCGATTTCCTTCGATAAATTTATTATGGATTCCGGGATATGATCTTCATCCTCTATCTGCATGGAAAATGGATCGATTTGCTCTTCGATAAACTGGCGTATATTTTCTTTTAATAGCAAGATGTCTTCATCTAAGCGAAAGTCCATTTGCATTCCCCTTTATCTGCGAATTATTGTTAACGCTTTCATCTTTTATCCGAATAAGCGATATGTTTTTCTTGAAGTTTGCGTTTTAAGATTTTACCGACCGCCGTCTTTGGAAGTTCACTTTCAAATGTGATTGCTTTTGGAACTTTAAAGGCAGCGAGCTGCTTTCGGCAATAATCCTTCAATTCGTTTTCAGTTATTCTTTCATTTGGTTTTAGAACTACCGCAGCATGTACCGTTTCACCGCGATATTGATCGGGAACGCCAAAGACGGCAGCTTCCAGTACCTTAGGATGGCTGTATAGTATATCTTCAATTTCAATTGGATAAATATTGAAACCGCCTGCGATGATCATCTCTTTCTTCCGTCCCACAATGTAAAAGAAGCCATCTTCATCCATCTTGGCAATATCACCGGTATGCAGCCATCCGTTTTGAATCGTCTGCCGCGTCTCTTCAGGCATACCCCAATAGCCTTTCATTACCTGTGGACCCTTTATGACCAATTCACCTGGTGTATCAACCAAAAGGGCTGGCTCTCCTGTAATACTGTCAATGATCGCGGCATCGGTATTTTGTATAGGAATCCCGATACTTCCGGGTTTTTGCAGGCCACTAACTGGATTCCGGTGCGTGACTGGTGACGCCTCGGACAGTCCATAACCCTCTGCAATCTTTGTTCCACTCAATTCGTTGAATCTTGACAGTACATTCAATGGCAATGGTGACGAACCCGAAACGCAAGATTTCAATGTATCCAAATCAAATGGATGGGACTGGTAATATTGTAATAAAGCAATATACATCGTCGGTACCCCTGGAAAAATAGTCGGTTTAAGATTATTGATAATTTCGACGATCTCCGGCACCTGAAACCGGGATACAAGAATTAATTCCCCGCCATTATAAAACGTCAGGTTCATCCCGGAAGTCATGCCGTAAACATGAAATAATGGGGAAACGCCAAGTACCTTTTCCTTCCCCTTTTGAGTATTGATTCTTGAAGTGGCTGCACTTTGCAGCGTATTAGCAACAATATTACGATGGGTTAGCATCGCCCCTTTAGAACGCCCTGTCGTTCCTCCTGTATATTGGAGAACTGCGACATCTTCGGCAGGTTCAATCTCCACAGTGAAATCCGCCTCATTTACAGATAGTAGTTTTTTTGTCATTTCACATTTGCCGGTTTCCAGCGACACGCTCAACACCTTTTCAACATCGGTTTCAGCTATAACTGCTTCAACTATTGGCAATAAATCGTCGAGCACAATGATGTGCCTTGCACCTGAGTCTTTCAGGACATGTATTAATTCGTTCGCCTTATACATTGGGTTGATTTGGACAACAATGGCTCCATTCAAAAGGGTTCCAAAAAAACCAATTGGATATTGTGGACAATTGGGAAGCATAAGAGCCACACGATCTCCCTTTCCAATACCTTCATCAGCAAGCACGCGTGCACATCTTTTCACTAACATCCCCAACTCTGAATATGTATACCTTTGCTCCATGAACGTAACCGCTGTTTTATTCGAATACTGTTCGACTGATTGATAAAATAGTTCTGTCAAAGACATTTCAGGAATATCAATCTCAATTGGATTTCCTTGCGGGATATGCTTTTTCCAGGGTCTATCCATTGGTTCTCCCCTTTCTTCATTCAAAAAAATAAAGAAGTCATACTAAACAATATGCAAGGAGTGTGCCAAAAATAAATCGTTATGTTACATAGATTCAATTAATGGTAAAATTCAAAATTGAATTATTAGCTGTCCTCTTAATAATATAAGGTTCATAATACTATGATTTAAATTTGACTTAATAAGTCATTTTTGAATTGAGTGATTACCTTCGTAAAAGGACTCAACTTGTAGTGCGGGGCAGGTGGGGATTATTTTCCGGAAGGATATAACTAGTCATTTATAGAAAAATAAACGGGATGCTGATAAGATCAGCATCCCGTTCAAAAAATGATTCACTGCTCTATGGCGGAGTCATCTTCCAATGATATTTTCCATAATTCTTTCGCTTTTCCGCTAACTGTTTCATCAAAAACAAATGAGCCATTCGTATATCGATCATGATTTTTTAATGAAGCGGCATGAATCGTTTCAATCGTTCCCTTTTCAGAAAGAATGAATAGACTGTCTGTTTTGTTAATAATATCGAAACCAATGACCCTATGAGGATTCGATTTCAATTCCCTCAAGACCACGACACCGCGTTTTGCCCTGCTCGTTTTTTCAAACTCGGTTAATTTCATTTTCTTTATGGCCCCGCGCTGTGTAACGATAAAGATCGATTCTTTACTATCCTTGGCCAAAACCTTTCCGCCAATGACATAGTCATCTTCTTTCAAATTAATCCCTTTGACTCCTGCTGCCCGAACACCGACAACACTTACTTCTTCTTCATCAAACCATAAACCGTATCCGTTATGAGTGACTAGGAAAAGGTCAGCCTGTCCATCGGTATGGTGGACATCAACCAGTTCATCGTCACCTTTTAAATTGACACCAACCAGAGGTTTTGAATGACGCTGGGCTTTATAGGAAGCTAATTCTGTCTTTTTCACCATACCATTTTTCGTGATGAACACTAAGAATTCCGGCATGGTAAAATCTTTGATAGGAATCGCTTTTATGATTTGTTCTTCCCTGTCGATCGGAATGATGTTCGCGATATGCTGTCCGGTTTCCTTCCAGCGAATATCAGGAAGCTGATGAACTGGACAATAGAGGTAGTTCCCTTTGGATGTGAACAGCAATAGGACATCTGTTGTATTCATCTCCAGCCTCTGGAGCAGGCGATCGGAATCCTTCATGCCAAAATCAAGACCTCCTGATGCTGCATAAGATCGTAACGATGTCCGTTTGACATAGCCTTCTTTCGTCACGGTAACCATCACGTCTTCACTCGCTATCAAGACTTCAAGATTGATTTTGATTTCTTCAATTTCTTTTTCGATTTTGGAACGCCGTCCGTCATCAAAGCCCTTTTTAATGAATCGAAGTTCTTTTTTAATTACTTGTAGAAGAGCTTTTTCACTGCCAAGAATCTTTGTCAATTCCTCAATTTTGTTCTTCAATTCCGCCGCCTCTGCTTCAAGTGCTGTAATATCCGTATTTGTCAGCCTATATAACTGCAAGGAGACAATGGCTTCAGCTTGCGCTTCTGTAAAAGCGAATTTAGCAATGAGGTTATCTTTAGCATTCCGTTTGTCTTTAGATGCCCGGATGACAGCGATGACTTCATCTAATATGGATAAAGCCTTCACTAAACCATCAACGATATGTGCCCTGTCATGTGCCTTTTGCAACTCATAACGTGAACGGTTCACGATTACCTCTTTACGGTGTTCGATATATGCATCGAGCATTTTAGGCAGGCTCATCAATGTTGGCCGTTTTTTATATATCGCAACCATATTGAAATTGTATGCGATTTGGAGATCGGAATTTTTGTATAAATAATGCAGGACTCCATTTGCATCTGCTTCTTTTTTCAGTTCAATGACAATCCGCAGTCCTGTACGGTCGGTTTCATCCCTTACTTCGGCGATGCCTTCCACTTTCCGGTCTAGACGGAACTCATCCATTTTCTTAACAAGGTTTGCTTTATTGACTTCATATGGGATTTCAGTGATGACGATTTGCTGTTTGCCGCCCCGAATCGTTTCCACATCCGCCAACCCGCGAATGATTATTTTTCCTTTACCTGTTTCATAGGCCTTACGAATGCCTTCAATTCCTTGAATGATACCGCCAGTAGGAAAATCCGGACCTTTAATGACCGTCATTAAATCAGCGACTGTCGCTTCCGGCTTATCGATTCGCATAATGGCAGCATCAATGACCTCACCAAGTTGATGTGGCGGTATTTCAGTGGCATAGCCGGCTGAAATTCCTGTAGAGCCGTTTACAAGCAGGTTAGGGAACATTGCAGGCAATACAATGGGCTCTTCTGAAGTATCATCAAAGTTCGGTACGAAATCGACCGTCCTTTTTTCAATATCCCGGAGCATCTCGGAGGCGATCGATGAAAGCCTTGCTTCCGTATAACGCATCGCAGCAGGCGGATCACCATCGATACTGCCATTGTTTCCGTGCATTTGGACCATGACCTTCCGCAGCTTCCAGTCTTGGCTCATCCGAACCATTGCCTCATAAACGGATGAATCACCGTGAGGGTGATAGTTACCAATTACATTACCGACAGTTTTTGCGGATTTCCTAAATCCCTTTTCCTGAGTATTTCCTTCGACATGCATCGCATACAATATCCTGCGCTGCACCGGTTTTAAACCGTCCCTAGCATCTGGAAGTGCCCGATCTTGGATAATATATTTACTATAACGCCCGAAGCGGTCACCAATTACCTCTTCAAGCGGCAAATCTCTAAACGTTTCTTCAAATACCATCGTTAATGACCTCCTCTTCAATCGACATATTTTCATTATCCAAAATATTCGATTCCTCTTCGAGACCAAAAGCGACATTGGCTTCAATCCACTTACGACGCGGTTCAACCTTATCTCCCATCAACGTTGTCACACGTCTTTCTGCACGGGCACCATCATCGATCTTCACACGTATCAATGTCCTTGTTTCCGGGTTCATGGTGGTATCCCATAATTGGTCGGCATTCATCTCACCCAGCCCTTTATAGCGCTGAATCATATAGCCTTTCCCCACCTTGTCTATCGCTCCCTGAAGTTCTTCGTCACTCCAAGCATATTCAATGACTTCTTTTTTCCCGGTCCCTTTGCTCACTTTATATAAAGGGGGCAAGGCAATGTAAACCTTTCCTGACTCTATTAACGGCTTCATATAGCGATAAAAGAAAGTCAGCAGCAGCACTTGGATATGTGCCCCATCCGTATCGGCATCAGTCATGATGATCACTTTATCATAGTTAGTGTCCGGCGTGTTGAACTCCGCCCCGACACCTCCGCCGATGGCATGGATGATCGTATTTATTTCCTCGTTTTTAAAAATATCCGCCAGTTTTGCCTTTTCCGTATTGATAACTTTACCCCGTAATGGCAGTACTGCTTGGAAACGGCGATCCCGCCCTTGTTTAGCGGATCCCCCAGCAGAGTCTCCTTCCACAAGATACAATTCATTCCGTTCGGGATTTTTCGATTGAGCTGGTGTTAATTTCCCAGAAAGGATGGCATCGGATTTTTTCCGTTTCTTCCCGCTTCTTGCGTCTTCACGAGCTTTGCGTGCCGCTTCCCTTGCTTGGAACGCTTTAATCGCTTTTTTAACCAATAGGGTACTCGTGGTCGGATCTTCTTCAAAAAAGTAGGCTAAGTGCTCTGATACGATGGAATCAACTGCAGAACGGGCTTCACTGGTTCCTAGCTTGCTCTTGGTTTGTCCTTCGAATTGAAGAAGTTCTTCAGGGATACGTACTGAAATGATTGAAGACAAGCCTTCACGTATATCGGTACCTTCGAGGTTTTTATCTTTTTCCTTTAATAGCCCCATTTTTCTGGCATAATCATTAAATGCCCTTGTCATGGCCGTTTTTGCACCAATCTCATGGGTGCCACCGTCTTTTGTACGAACGTTATTTACAAAGCTTAAAATATTTTCTGAATAACCATCGTTAAATTGAAAGGCGAGTTCGACTTCTATCCCATTTTGTTCCCCTTCCAAGCTGACTACACTATGAAGGGTCTCTTTTTCTTCATTTAAATAATCAACAAACGCTTCAATTCCATTTTCATAGTAAAAAATTTCATTATGGTCGTTACGCTCATCCGTCAATTCTATCTTCATGCCTTTTAAAAGAAAAGCCGATTCGCGAAGACGCTCACATAGGATATCATAATTAAAAGTCGTCACCGAAAATATTTTTGGATCGGGCTTGAAGTGGATTTTGGTCCCAGCTTGATTGGTTTTACCAATTTTCTCCAGTGTGGTTTCTGGCTTTCCGCCATTGAAAAAACGTTGTTCGTAAATGAACCCGTCCCGTTTGATCGTCACGACAAGCCATTCAGACAACGCGTTAACGACCGAAGCACCTACTCCATGAAGGCCTCCACTCGTTTTATATCCGCCTTGCCCAAATTTACCTCCAGCATGAAGAATCGTCAAAATGACTTCAGGCGTCGGTTTACCTAATTTATGCATGCCAATAGGCATTCCGCGCCCTTTATCAGACACACTTACACTGTTATCTTTATGTATTTTCACACTTATTTGGTCTCCATATCCAGCTAAAGCCTCATCTACGGAGTTATCTACAATCTCATACACTAAATGATGAAGTCCGCGTGCATCAGTACTGCCGATATACATACCGGGACGTTTTCTGACCGCTTCGAGTCCTTCCAGTACCTGAATTGCATCATCATTGTACTCGATTGTTTTTACTTTCTTTGCCACAGAAATTCCCCTTTCCTTACTAAACACAATTTCCGGGCCAAATCATACTGCAATGAAATGACTCACTAGCTTAACAAATCCATTAATACGTTAATATCATATAAAAAGTATAATACTTTCCTGAACAAAGAACAAGTGTTCTATTTTTTTGTCCTTTTTATTAGCGTTTGCACATTTGTGTGGAACAAAACGTATCATAGCTACCATTCTAATTGTAGCGGTAAATTTTCATTTGGCAAATATACTTTTATTTTTTTAATCAAATTAAGCTTTAATGGCCTTTCTTTTCTACCGCTCAATGCCCGCTATGGCTGCCTTTTAGTTTTTCCCCGGTTTAGATGCAGCGATGCCTAAAAAAAAGAACGGAAGATCCGCTCTTCAATTTACTTGGTAAGGGCGTGTTCGACTTTTATGCATCGATTCATGATGACAGTATATCCTTTTTCTTTTAAAAAATTATAGGCTTCTTCATTTTCCACCCCTAGCTGCGCCCAAAAGATATCTGCATCGATTTCTGCAAATTCCTTGGCTATCTCCGGAAGGAACTCTGAACGGCGGAAAACATTGACGATATCGACGTGCCCTTCAATATCTTTCAGGGCTTTAACTGCCTTGACACCTAGCACTTCAGATATGGCAGGGTTTACCGGGATGATTTCATATCCGCTATCCTGCATGGCCTTCGATACCATATAAGAAGTACGCTCAGGGTTATTAGATAAACCAACGACAGCGATGCGCTTCGATTTTTTCAACATCTTTCCCATTTCTTCCCTGCTTGGATTTTCTATCATTCTTTTCAATCCCCTTTATAATAAAATGTAATATTTGACTAAAGAGTATTCCTAACAAAGGTATTTACAGACAAAAGCTGTTTATTACCATTATTAAGAAAAACCATTATACAAGAAAGAAAAAGTTTCGAAAAGGCATGACTCACTTAACTTTCTTATGTTCATACAGACTACCACGTATTGTAACAATTTATACAAGGAGGCATCCTTCTTTTATATTGACGAAAATAAGGAAGGCTAAACCTTTCACCCTTCATGAATTTAACGTATATCAAAAGATGTAAGTTCATCAAGGAAAATTCATTTTTTTAGTGGATTTTTTTTGGACAGCCGTACCATTTTGTCACGAAAATGTTACAATAAGAGAAGCTTAACAGGTATTTTAAGGCTGTTTTTAGCTATTTCTACACGTTTATTTTTGAAAAAGGGAACAATCGCCCCTTAAACGTGATAAAAAAAGAAGATTTTTCTTAAAAGAAAGGGTAATAGAATGCTTACATTTATCACTATACTGGCTGCATACCTGATCGGCTCGATTCCTTCCGGTTTAATAATTGGTAAAACATTTTACAAAATCGACATCCGGGAGCATGGCAGTAAAAATCTGGGCGGGACAAATACCTTCAGGACACTTGGTGTCAAGGCAGGGCTAACCGTTACTATCATGGATATACTTAAGGGTACCCTAGCAACTTTCCTGCCGTATATGCTAGGAGTGGACATGCATTTATTGCTAGCCGGAGTTATTGCGGTCATCGGTCATATGTTTCCCATTTTTGCAAACTTTCGGGGCGGAAAAGCGGTGGCAACTTCTGCTGGTGTCATTCTTGCTTATGAACCATGGTTTTTTGTCTTTGCCGTCATCATTTTCTTTATATCCTTATACATATCCAAATATGTCTCGCTTTCATCCATGATTGCTTGTCTACTTGCTCTCATCTACAGTTTAGTTTTTCATAATGATGATCCTGCACTCATTATTGTAATCAGTATAATAACGATCTTCATTTTTTACCGGCATCGCGCAAACATCAAGCGGATTAAAGATAAAACTGAACCGAAGGTAAAGTGGTTGTAAGAACGCATATCCAAGTGAAAATAGGCCCGTATGCATGGGCCTATTTTCCATTCTGCAATTCATTAGCCGTAGGATACCGGCCATGCTTTGAAACCTTTTAGTATGGTTTCCGATTTCCTGGATGATTGACACTAATCCCTGAATTTCCATTTCTGCAGAATCGGTTATATTCCCTTTGATAACCCCGATTATTTCATAAAAGAATTTCTGTTAACTCCAATTCTTTCTCTCCTGTTTGAACCATTTCCTTGACCCTTAGGACAGAATCAACAACAGCTTTCATATATTCATTTGTTGTTTGCACGATTGCATTTCAGCTGTATCCATTTCATTGAAAGTGAATCGGTTTACCTGCGATACAAATACCCGGAGGAAGAGAAAGCAAACGCGATTTCCTGAGTAGCGGCGAGCGAAACGGAATTAGCCCAAACCAAGAGGCTTGCCTCTTGGGGTTGTAGGACACTCAACATGGAGTTACAAAGGAACGGGGTAAATGAAGCGATCTGGAAAGGTCCGTCGAAGAAGGTAAAAACCCTGTAGTTGAAACTTCGTTCCCTCCTGAGTGGATCCTGAGTACGGCGGGACACGAGAAATCCCGTCGGAAGCAGGGAGGACCATCTCCCAAAATGAATCATTTGGACTATATTCAATTCTTCCAACAAGGTAAAAGGACCTAAAATACCTCTACATTAACTTCCTACCAAAAGAACAGTATGGATTTCGTTTACGGAATAAATGGTCAAGTAAGGATTGAATAATTGTAGAACAGAAGCTACACTGGAACTAGCCATTAACTATCGATAGGAGAAAGTGCCATGAAGCCATTGCAAATATCACCGGAAACCGCACTAAAGTTGTCCAAGTCACTAAACTTGCCTTTAGAGCAAATCATGCATATGCCTACACCCGTCTTGCTGAGAAAGCTTGCCGAGGCTGAAGCAAAAGAAAAAGAAAATACTAAATAGCTGCAGGAATCTGCAGCTATTTTTGTGTATACACATATATGTGCGAAACGACCTTACGGAGGGCACTCAATTTCGTCGTATATACTAATATTTCCTTTTCAGTCCAGTAAATATTTATATACCCTTTCTCCTCCAGCCTGTTTAAAGCTGGAAATAACCTGCCTTGTATATAATGTAAACAACCCCTTCACTTAACTGCTTGAGCTTCCGTTCGATCATCTTCATATCCTTTTGAGCCAATAATGAAAGCAACGCCATTTCCGTACCCCCTTTTAACAGCTGTGTTTTTGCATAGATTATCACATTAAAAAATTTTAGAACCTTACTAAAAAAAAACCAATATAAGCAAAAAAAACCGCACATCGGCGGTTTTCAATTAAAAGTCAATTCTTTTGCCAAATCAGGCATAGGCTTCTTTTTGACTGAAATTAATTGTTCATTTTCATAGATACAGGAAAATTCCATTGGCGGTTCATCCAGTAATATATCCTTTAGATAATACTTTATGTTGGACACAACCTCATTTGCCTCCATAACCCATTTAAATGGCTTCCAGGCAAGTTCCCCTTCATTACAGGCAGTAAGCCCTCCCCCTGCATCTTCAGCCCGGTAAACATACATTCCACCTGTTTGATTCCATGTCACAATTCCTCGAAAGGCCAACCCCTTTACCTTCAAACCAGTTTCTTCAAGAATTTCGCGCTCCATCGATTCATCGATGGTTTCACCTTGTTCTATTTTCCCGCCTATCCCATTCCATTTATGCCTATTCGGATTTTTTTGGCGAAATAGCATCAACACTTCGACTTCATTGAATCTTTTTCGAGTTATAAAACATATATTATAGATAATATCCATGGTTATATCCTTTCTTAAACGCACATTATTCGCATCTACTTCATAATTACTTTATACTTAAATAACGAACCTTTAGGAAGGAGAATTAGTATGAAACTGACCATTTCCGATCAAGCAGCTAAGTGGTATATTGATGAGCTGGGGCTTCAAGAAGGCTCTCATTTACGCTTTTATGTAAGATATGGCGGGCATAGTACCGTCCAAAGCGGCTTTTCATTAGGTATCATGCAAGAAGAACCTGAAGCTGCAGCAGCAGTAACAACTATGAATGAGATTAACTTTTATGTAGAAGAAAAAGATTTATGGTACTTTGATGGTCACGATTTACTTATTAATTTTAATGAAAAACTGACTGAACCAGAATTCCACTATGAAAAAAGTGCTTGAAAATAAAGCAGCGGTGTTAACTGCTGTTTTTTCTTCTTCAATCGAGCAGGCGCTCTTTTATATGTTCCGCCCTTAAAATTTCCGCTTGCTTATCCCCTAAAAGATCGAAATGGGAATAGCCATCCTTCCTGTGGTGAATCCACTCTTTTTTAAGCCCGTATTTCTTACCCCACTCCGATAAACGCCGTAAATCATTGCATCCCACTTTTGTAACCGTCTTGCAACCAGGAAATCGGTCATCCAGCCAATAATGAGTTAAAAAAGCTATTTGGCCTTGATCGATTTTCTGCTTCCAGGCTGCTATGTCTCCCCGTTTAATCCCAAAAGCCATTTCTTGATCACCTCATTAAATATAATTAAACCAATTCATCCTGCTTTTTATTTTTCTCGTAGGCCTCATGCCATTCAGGATACTTGCGTTTAATGGATATCGGGCGGAAGCTCTCCTTTTTAACGCAAACGTGGGAAGAATGACCTGTAGCCGCCACTTCATTTTTCCCATTAACGATCTCATACCCATAAATGACCCGTAAGCCATCATACTTTTCAATCCAGGTTTTAACTTTTACCTTATCACCATATCTAACAGGGGTTTTATACGAAGCCTGAATATCCATAACAGGTGAGATGATGCCATCCGCTTCCATATCAGCATAATGAAATCCTAAATCATTTATCAATTTTGTCCTGCCCAGTTCCATCCATATCAAATAATTCGCATGGTAAACAACACCCATTTGATCTGTCTCTGCATACCGCACTTCAATTTCGTTTTCAGCTATGAACATTTTGTTTCCCCACTTTCATTTCTATTGCATTAAACATTTTACCATAACAATTGTGAAAATTTCAGTTAAGCTGACTTAATCAAGGACTCCTTCCCTTCCATGAACCCTAAATAAAGGGGAGAAAGATTGCTCGCCTCTTTCTCCCCTTTACCCGGTTATTTACATATTATCGTTACTATAACCGCTTTCCCGTGCTTCTTGCTCATCTTGCATTTCTTCCTTCATTCCTTCAATGCTCTTTCTTCTTCGGTCATTTTTGGCCTCAATTGCCTGTTTTTCCTCCCCTGAAGAGAATGATAAGGTTTCATTTGCAGCGTTTATGTTTTCTTCTGTATTTTGAATTGCATCCTGTATTTTTTCAACATTATCCAAACGGTTATCCTGATTGTGTTTATAAGAGCCCATTAATTTTCACCTCATGTTTTTTTGTTTACATAATATTATTACGACTTTTTATTAAGGATTACTCGCCTTTAGTTTGAATGACCTGAGGATGTTTCCCAGATTTGTCCTGCATTTTCTTACCGTTATTCCCACCCGCTGCTATTGGTTGTGTCCCTAGATGGCTCGGTCTAAAGTGTTTGGAATCTTTTTTTGGATTACCCATTCTATCGCCTCCTTCTCTTATCATGGATAAAAAAGAGGAATTTCATGAATGCCAGTTTTTGAAAAAGCCATGAAAAAAGAGCCAGCACTTTGAAGGGACCTTCATGGCACTGGCTCTTTTTAATATATTTGCAAAAATTATTCAGCCTTTTGCATATGTTTTTTTTCAAGACGTTCCTCAAGTCTTTCCATTTGTTTAACGTCCATCAATAATTCCCTTTTGTTTTCTTTAATTAATTCTTCAAATGTCCTTTTTCTTTTTTTCATGCTTTTCACCTACTTATTTTAATATACTATTCAGTATTGCCAAATTAACGTAAAATTATGACTATATGGTTTCCATCCCTAAAATTGTCATAATTATCAGATTTTTCATCCGATAAAATTCCATTTCTCCACTCTCTATACTTTAACCCTTTTTTCACAAACATTAACCATATTTTTTTAAATTTTTTGATTTTTCGATTAAAATTTGACAACTTTGTTAACACACAATAAAACGGAACCTCATAAAGGTTCCGTTTTATTGCAGTCAAATTTCGGTGAAAAGCCAATTGACCAACCTTTTTGTTCAGAAAAAACGTTCCCGTTGTTTTTAAGAATATACGCTCCCTTACCGCCGACCGTCTGCCTAGTGACGCTAATTTCTTCAAATGATGGTACTTCATAAAGCTTCCCCTACTGCATACTATTTATATTTCGTTCCATATCTTTAAGTTGCATGGCTGAAATTACCTTATTCCTGATAATGCCTTCTTTGTCGATGAAGTAAGTTGTTGGTATGCTAAGAATCTTGTAACGCTCATTCACTGGATTCTTGGCACTTTGACTATCCAGCGGAATTGTAAAAGTAATTCCATTTTCCTCTACAAATGCTTGTACATCGTTTTCGGGGTCAATATTGACGGCTAGAACGACGACATCATCACCAGCTTGCTGTGCATATTCCTCCATATCCGGCATTTCCTTCTTGCAAGGTGGACACCAAGTTGCCCAAAAATTCAACATTACCTTTTTACCCTTATAATCAGATAATTCAACTTGTTTCCCATCCAAAGTGTTCAGGGAGAAATTCGGTGCTTTAGCTCCAATTTTCAATCCGCCCAAAGCATCTTTTTCCTCATTTCCCTTCGGTTCATTATCCATTGCCTGCACGATCGCTACCGTAATAAGTGACAGTAAGGCCACCGAAGCAATAATTTTTTTAAGCATACTCGTCCTCCTAGTCCCCTTACAATAAAAATATTAGTCCATTTCCAGAAATAGAACAACTTCCCTATTCCATCTTAACAATAAAAGGACATCCGGAAAAGTCTAATTCCTTCAAATCATATCATGATATCGCTTTGTTTCAAAAACTTGACACAAAAAAAGCGGTAAACCTAAAAAGTAGGTTTACCGCTTCCTAAAAGCTGAAATTAGCCTTTTAATTTATTACGTAATACCATTTGAAGGATACCACCGTGACGGTAGTAGTCGATTTCGATTTCGGAATCGAAACGAACAAGCACATCAAATTCTTTTACGTTTCCAGCTTCATCAGTAGCTGTAACTGTTACGATATCACGAGGTTTAACTGTTTCATCGATTTTAACAGCGATCGCTTCTTTACCAGTCAATCCAAGCGTTTCAGCGTTTTCGCCTTCTTTGAATTGAAGTGGAAGAACACCCATCAATGCAAGGTTAGAACGGTGAATACGTTCAAAGCTTTCAGCGATGACTGTTTTGATGCCAAGAAGGTTAGTACCTTTCGCAGCCCAGTCACGAGAGCTTCCCATACCATAGTCTTTACCAGCGATGACTGCAAGACCTGTTCCATCAGCTTTGTATTTCATACAAGCATCATAGATAGCCATTACATCGCCTGTTGGCCAGTAAGTTGTGAATCCACCTTCTGTACCTGGAGCAACTTGGTTACGGATACGGATGTTTGCGAACGTTCCGCGCATCATCGCTTCATGGTTACCACGACGAGAACCGTAAGAGTTAAAGTCACGCGGTTTCACACCGTTTTCACGAAGGTAGATACCAGCTGGTGTATCTTTACCGATTGCACCTGCAGGAGAAATGTGGTCAGTTGTAACTGAGTCACCGAATTTACCAACTACACGCAAACCGGAAAGTGGGTTAACTGAACCAGGTTCTGGTGATAATCCTTCAAAGAATGGAGGATTTTGAATGTATGTTGATTTAGAATCGAAAGCATAAATCGCTTCGTTGCTAGTTTGGATTTCGTTCCAACGTTTGTTATCGTTGAATACAGTTTCGTATTCTTTACGGAATAACTCAGGTGTAACTGTTGATTTAACAGCAGCGTTGACTTCTTCTTGTGAAGGCCAGATGTCAGCAAGGTATACATCGTTACCATCTTTGTCTTTACCAAGTGAATCGTTGTTTAGATCAAAGTCCACAGTTCCAGCAAGAGCATAAGCTACAACCAAAGTAGGCGAAGCTAGATAATTTGCTTTCACAAGTGGGTGAATACGCCCTTCAAAGTTACGGTTACCTGAAAGTACTGATGTTACCAGAAGATCTGCTTCAGCAACAGCTGCTTCGATTTCGTCAGCCAATGGACCTGAGTTACCGATACATGTCGTACAACCGTAACCAACTACGTTGAATCCTAATTGGTCAAGGTAAGGTTGAAGACCAGCATCACGAAGGTAACCAGTAACAACTTTAGAACCTGGTGCCAATGATGTTTTTACATAATCTGGAACAGACAAGCCTTTTTCAACTGCTTTTTTAGCAATAAGACCCGCTCCAAGCATTACATATGGGTTAGAAGTGTTCGTACAGCTTGTGATTGCAGCAATTGCAATCGCACCTGTTTTCATTACCGTTTCTTTACCATCGGCAAATTTAACAGTTACTTCTTTATCCAATTCAGAATTGTCCATGCCAAAACCTTGGTTACCCATAGGTGCATTGATAGCGTCATGGAAAGATTGTTTCATTTGAGAAAGTGGAATCAAATCTTGCGGGCGTTTAGGGCCTGAAAGGTTTGGTTCAATTGCTGAAAGGTCGATTTCCACAACATCATTGTATGCTGGATCTTCGTTTTCAGGAGAGTAGAACAATCCATTTTCTTTGCAGTATGATTCAACCACTTTAATTTGTTTTTCATCACGGCCTGTTAAGCGCATGTAATCGATCGCTTCTGCATCAACAGGGAAGAAACCAACTGTAGCACCGTATTCTGGAGCCATGTTAGCGATTGTTGCACGGTCAGCAAGTGGAAGGTATCCTACTCCTGGGCCGTAGAACTCAACGAATTTACCAACTACGCCGTGTGCACGAAGAACTTGTGTTACTTTCAATGCAAGGTCAGTAGCCGTTGTACCTTTAGGAAGTTCGCCAGTCAGTTTTACACCAACCACTTTTGGAACTGGGAAGTAAGAAGGCTGTCCAAGCATGCCTGCTTCTGCTTCGATACCGCCGACTCCCCAACCAAGAACACCAATACCGTTGATCATTGTAGTATGTGAATCTGTACCGAAAACAGAATCAGGGAATACTTCGAAGTCGCCGTTTGGAGTTTCAACAGCATGAACCACGTTTGCAAGGTACTCTAGGTTAACTTGGTGAACGATACCAGTTGCCGGTGGAACTGCACGATAGTTGTTGAATGATTTTTGAGCCCAGCTTAGGAACTGGTAACGCTCTGCATTACGTTCGAATTCAAGATCCATATTGGCATCAAGGGAATCCATTGTACCTGCTTTATCAACTTGTACAGAGTGGTCAATTACAAGGTCAACCGGGATTTCCGGGTTGATTTTGTCAGGATCTCCGCCAAGTGCTGCGAAAGCATTACGTAAAGAAGCTAAGTCAACAACAACTGGAACACCAGTGAAATCTTGTAGGATTACACGTGATGGCTTGAACGGAACATCTATATCTTGTTGCTCGCTTGTTCCCCATTTAGCAAGGTTCGCAACGTGTTCTTTTGTGATTACTCTTCCGTCCACTTGGCGAAGTACCGCTTCAAGTAATACTTTAATGGAATATGGAAGGCGTGATACTTTGCCATCCCCTGCTTTTTCAATAGCGTCTAAGCTGTAAAAGTTGTAGCGTTGCCCATCAATCTCAAAGGACTTACGCGCTTGGTATACGTCATTTTTCGTCATGAATATTACCCCCTATTAAACTGTCAGAACTTATTCTGCACATAAAAGTAAAACCTGGTTCACTGAAACCATGTTTACTATAAATATAAGTAAAAAAGTTAGTTTGTCGAATTTTCTCTCTCTTCTCCCACCCTAACTCTTCCTTCAACTTAATACTAATATAGAAATGAGTATAAGTAAATAACAAGAAAGTTATTGTTTTTGATAAGTTTCACTTATAGAAAAAAATTCCCCACATATTAAAGTGCATTTAGGAAGCCTTGCTCATATGCATATTAATGAAAACACCCCAATTTGTAGCCTGATAAATTATTCCAGCAAAACATATTAGCACTTCATACATAATCATTCAACATTATCACATTCTATGGGTGGAGGTGTCGAAATGACAAAACAAAAGGCAAATCATGTTATACCAGGTATGAATGCTGCAAAAGCGCAAGGTAATGGAGCAGGATACAATGATGAACTGGGAAATGAACCGCCATTATCGGAAATGCAAAGGCAAAATAATAAAAAAAGAAAGAAAAACCAATGATTTCCCTCATTTCTAGGCTTTAAAAGGATAGGCTTTTTGAAATGGCAGATGTACTGCATTTTTCAAAAAGCCTATTCCATTCTAAAATCAGGAAACGCATAAGTGAAACGCGAAATACTCACGATGATGGAACCTGTCACTCAATAGTCCTCTGAATTGACCTCATTGACGATTGCTTGAATATCCTGTTCGAATTTTTTCAATTGTTCTTTCTGATGTTCGGAAGCGGTGACTAAAGCAGATTGTATTTGCTGATAGGCCTCGTTCACTTCCTGCTTCACATGTTTCAATTCCGTTCCGTAGTTCGGTGCGTTCTTCTCAATGGATGAGTAAACATCAAATACTTGTTGATAACTTTGCTGGGCTTCCTGGAAAGTCCTTCGCTTATCTTGTTTATCCTGCATTTGGTTCAGCTCCTTAATTAGTGTCCATCCATAGCATGTACGAGGTTTGCAAATATATGTATGTGAATAAAATTTCACGGACTGATTATCTTAAGAGATAGGAGGGATCGCACATGAACAAAAACGATGGTAAAGATATTCGAAAAAATGCACCTAAAGGAAATAACCCCGGTCAACCTGCACCGTTAAGCGGTTCTCATAAGGTGAAAAACAGACAGCACACCCGTCAGAAGCATAATAGCAGTCATGATATGTAGGCTGCTTAAATAATCGTTCCAATACAAAGCGGTGCCGCCCGGTAAAGGCAGACACCGCTTTCGTTTTTTTATTTGTGAAGCAAATAAGACACAAAAAGAATTTTTGATTCCTTCCTATTATATGGGCCACTGATTTTAACGTTTTAAGTCTTTGTCATTCCATTATTACAGATCAGCCAATATAACGATGATATAACGTTTTTGCTTCAGCAATATCTTTTGTTCCATGAATCAACGCCCGCCCATCTTTAAAAACGACCAACCGGTGGGTTCCGATCGTAAATGAAAGTAAATAAGGATTCCTGACGATCTTACCGCCTTGTGCGAGAAGATTTTTTTCGATTTCCGCTAAGTCTCTTTCAAGATTCAGCGCCGGCCGAATCTGGACAGAATCCCTTCCGCATAAAACGGCTGTTTTCGTTCGATTTGAATAGGAGAGATGGGGATATGTTCGATTTGACCCGCATGACAAACAAGAATCTTTTTTTAATTTCGCTACATTTATGGATGAATGTTCATTTTTCCAAAGATCAAATGAAACGATTTTGTTTCTTAGTGATTCAAAATCTTCCACAAGGATTTTCAATGCTTCCGCCAGTTGATGGGCAACGACCGTTTGAACAGCAGGGCTGATGATTCCCGCCGTATCACATGTCAGTCCTCCGATTGGAACCGTTTCCAGCAAACAATTCAAACATGGTGTCGCCTCTGGGATCACCGTGTAACTAATCCCATAACTCCCTACACAGGCCCCGTAAATCCAAGGTATATGATATTTTTGCGCAGTATCGTTTATAAGCATCCTCGTATCGAAATTATCTGTGGCATCCAATATTAAATCCACACCTTCAACAAGCTTCGCCAATTCATCAACCGAAACATCCATCACATGCGATTTTACGATAACGTCCGAATTTAGCGCATTCAAACGATTCTTTGCTGCCACTGCTTTCGGTATTCTTTTTTGTGCATCATCTTCACAATAAAGCTGTTGTCTTTGAAGGTTGCTCCACTCTACATAATCTCTGTCCACAATGGTGAGTTTCCCAATTCCTGCCCGTACAAGACCTTCCGCACTTCCCGTACCGAGAGCACCCGCTCCAATCACCAAAACGTGTTTTTTGCGAATTTTCAATTGCCCTTCTTCCCCTATAGGTCCAAAAAGTTCTTGACGTGAATAACGTTCATTCATCCAATGCTCAACCCTTCAACTGGGCTGCTTGCTATCGCGTAATCATTTTTTGCGATTCTTCCTGCTTCATACCCTAATCGACCTGCCTCAATGGCAAGTTTCATTGCTTTCGCCATTTTTACGGGGTCTTTTGCGCCGGAAACAGCAGTGTTAAGCAATACGCCATCCGCCCCCAATTCCATGGCGATTGCCGCATCGGAAGGCGTTCCAATCCCTGCATCGACAATTACAGGAACCTCAGATTGTTCCATGATGAATCGTAAGTTCAGCGGATTTATAATGCCCTGACCAGAGCCAATTGGTGAAGCGCCAGGCATAATAGCATGGCACCCCACTTCTTCCAGGCGCTTGGCGAGCAACACGTCATCAGAAGTATAGGGTAATACGGTGAATCCCAGTTTCACTAATTCTTCAGCAGCTTTCAAGGTTTCAATCGGATCAGGCAGCAGTGTTTTTTGACAGCCAATGACTTCTACCTTAATCATGTCACATAAGCCAGATGCCTTTGCAAGATGGGCTATGCGCACTGCCTCTTTGGCAGTTTTAGCTCCTGCTGTATTGGGAAGGAGTGTGTATTTTTTCAAATCAAGCTTTTCTAAAAAATTGGGCTGACTGGCTTCAAAAATATTCATTCTCCGGACCGCAAATGTTAATATTTCCGTCTCCGAAACCTCCACTGATTGCTTTTGAACATCGAAGTTTGGATACTTTCCCGTACCTAATAACAATCTTGAAGAAAATTCATAAGAACCTATCTTTAACATATCATCCGCCTCCTACAAAATGTACAATCTCTACCTTGTCTCCATTTGACAAAAGTGTTTCACTTAGACTTTCTTTTGCTAATATTTCATCATTCAATTCAACGATCACCACTTTTTGGTGTAAATCAAAGTGTTGCAAAAGCCCTGTAACTGTTGATTCATCAGCAGGAATCCGTATTTTTTCCCCGTTAATAATCAATTCCAATTCATCCACCTCCATTAAGAAAAAAGAGTCTGTATCGAACGATCCAGTCGAAAAGCGGACCATTCGGCATTTATCTTCCTTTCTAAAAGATCAGCTATAAGTACACCTGTAATTGGAGAAAGCAGGATGCCATTCCTGTAGTGCCCCGTTGCAATGAAAAGTCCTTTGCATGCTGGATGTTCACCAAAGTACGGCAAGCCGTCCCCAGTTTGGGGGCGTATCCCTGCCCATGTCTTTTCCAATTCGGTTCCTTTAATCGCCGGAAGCAATTGCGTTGCCTTTTCTATTAACTCAGAAATCCCGTCAAGACTTACCTTTTGATCGAAAGTGTTCGCTTTAACCGTTGCTCCGACAATGATTCTTCCACCAACTTTGGGCACAAGATAACAGCCATGTGAGAAGATTGTCTTTTCAAGCAATGGACGATCGGTCAGGACGGAAAAGCACTCACCCTTTACTGGATAACTGTCGAGTCTCATCCCTGTTTTTTCAAGGAGGAAAGCACTCCAAGCCCCACCTGCCACGATGACATTTTCACTTGAAAATCCACCTATGTTCGTGACCACTCCTGTCACACATCCGTTTTCCGTAACTAAATCAGAGACATGAACAAACTCCTTTATGTCTACACCAAGGGCAGCTGCAGATTCAGTAAATGCGAGCGACAGCCTAGTGGCTGAAACTTGTCCATCCTTCGGAATGAACATGGCCCCCTTAATCTCATCCGATAGAAGCGGTTCCGTTTTTCTTATTTCGGCAGTCGATAGCCATTCAGCCTCAAGTCCCGCTTCTTGCTGGACATTGATCATGTTCTTCAACTCGGCTACCTGATCATTCGTTAGCGCCACCTTAAACATGCCCTTGTTCACAAATTCGATGTCTACTCCACTTATATCTTTTAATTCTTCCGCCAGTGCAGGAAACATCCCCCTGCTTTGGCTTGCCAATGTAAAAAGCGGGTTATCAGCATCCAACTCGGATTGTGCCCCTAACATCCCAGCTGCAGCACTGGATGCTTTACTGGCGAGTCGATCTTTTTCCAATAAGAGGACCTTTTTACCTCGTTTGGCTAATTGAAAAGCGATGGATCCACCTATTACTCCTCCCCCAACAATGATTGCATCATATATGGAATTCATCTTATGTCTCCTTTCCCAAAGACTTCGAATATTCTTTAACGGCTTTAATCGGATTTTCAGATTCAAGCACACCTGACATGACGGCAATTCCGCGTGCCCCCGCATCCAGCACGACTTGGCAATTGAAAGGTGTTATTCCGCCTATCGCAATTATCGGAAGATTGACATTTCTTGTGATTTCATGAAGCTCCTTAACTCCCTTAGGAGGAAGTCCGATTTTTGAATCGGTTTCAAAAACATGTCCATAAATCGCGTAATTGGCTCCTTTGCTGAATGCAGCTTTCGCTTCATCCATGGAATGGATCGAACAGCCAACATTCATCCCTGGAAATGCTCCTTTTACGACTCCCGCATCTAAACTATGAAATGCCAATTGCACACCAAATACTTTGTGTACCCAGGCTACATCCACCCGGTCATTAATGACGATCTTAGAAAGCGGAATCTTATTATCATGTAATAGGGTCACTGCTCGATAGAGTTCCGATGCACTCATTTGCTTTTCCCTTAGATAAAAGAAATCAACATGTTCCTGAATGTTCGAAGCGATCTCAACAAACTTTTCAATTGACTGTTTCCCAGTAGAAATAATATGCAATTCATGTGCATTCATACTAAGAACCCCTAACTAGTAAAATTACAATCTCATAAAATCAAATAGATACTAACGGGAATTGAATCGATAGATAAAAGCCGGCCAACAGCAGGATGATAAAATACAAAATGAAACCATGATCCTTTTTTGAAAACCCAAATTCATAATAGTATGTTCGATCCCGAGTGTCTGTAAATCGCTTTGCCTCCATCGCAACCGCGATTCGGTGAGCACGTCTGATGCTTCCGGATAACAATGGGATGGAATAGGCTTTCATTTTAAAATATACCGATCTTATCCCTTTTCCCCTTTCGAAACCGCGTACCTTCATCGCGTTTCGTATCGTTTGGAACTCCTCCATCATGATGGGAATCAGCCTTAATGCCGCCATGAAACTATAGGCATATTTCGGTTTAAGCTTAACTTGCTGCATTAACGAATAAAACAAGTTCACTGGTCTCGTCGTTAAGGAAAAAGTTAAACCAAGGGCCGCAAAGAACAAAGCTCGAAAGCCTACCAGTAATCCCCTCATAAAACTTTCTTCCGTTACCGATATCAGGCCCCACTCAAACCAGAGCGTCTTACCTTGCCCGAATAATATCATTGCGGAAGAGGTGGATATAAAAATGAAACAAAAGGGAATCGACATAAGTAAGATGTGTTTTATCGAATGCCCGGTAAAAAATAAAAATAAAAGTAATACGCCAATGGTAATATTCATCATATAATTCAGGTCATGAATGAATAACGCCACGATGCATAACACAATCAGTACACCAAGTTTAAGGCTTGGATTAATTCCATGGAGCCATGTTTCTGCATTTGTATCATTCATTTACATGACACTCCTTTTAACTTTGGTCTCCACTAATCCTGATTGCGCAATATTTTCATCACTTATTACGTTTCCGTCCTTAACCGTCCAGATCCTGGTTGCAAAGTTTTTTGAAATATGATCGTCATGAGTTACCATGATCACTGTTATTCCGCGCCTTCGATATTCCTCAAACCATTCCAGTAATGCAAAGGTATTTTTCGAATCTTGGCCAAAGGTCGGCTCATCAAGGAGAATGATTTTTTTGTCTATTACGATTGAAGCAGCTACGCTTAAGCGACGCTTTTGACCCATCGATAATTGAAACGGATGTTTATCCCGATGTGCCTCAAGGCGAAACACTTTAAGCAATGAGTGGACTCTCTCATCTATTTCTTGTTGCGGCCTTTTGTCAATTCGCAATGAATAGGCAATCTCTTCATATACAGTATTTGCAACGAACTGAAACTCAGGATTTTGAAAGACAAACGTCATATCCTCCGTTGGGTTTTTCACCCTTTTAATGGGGGTCCCCATTAATTCATACTTACCATTCGTTTTTATGAACTGCATCAGTGCATGCAAAAGAGTACTCTTCCCCGCGCCATTTTCTCCCCTGATTACAATCCATTCCCCTGAATGGACCTTCAGCTCTTCAACCTTGATTTTTTTCTCTTTATTCCGAAAACCGCTAAAGCCTTGCACATGCATAAGGGGTGAACCTTTTGTAAATTGATGTTCCCGTATGGGTGCATGCTTCTGTATATATTCATCCCAAACACCTGGAAACCATATTCCATATTCTTTCATTTCATTTTTATATCGTGAAAGAATGGTGTCCCTTGGACCATCAGCCATGATTTGACCGTCATCATTAAAAAGCACGATTCGATCGATGAATTCTAAAACATGGTCAATTTTATGCTCGACGATTATAACCGTTTTGTCTCGTCCAACTTCCTTCAACAAGTCCCAGATTTCTTTTGTTCCTTCCGGATCAAGCATGGCGGTCGGTTCATCCAAAAATATCACTTCTGGTTCAAGGGCCAATACTGAAGCGATTGCCAGACGTTGTTTCATCCCGCCTGATAATGTTCCTATACTTGTATGGCCTAGGTTCAATCCTACTTTACTGAGATGATTTTGGATTTTCCCTTTCATTTCATCTTTAGGGACGGAAAGATTCTCAAGGACGAAGGCGATTTCCTCATCGGCAAATGGCATGCAAAACTGACTATCAGGGTCTTGAAAAACATATCCCCATGAAGAAGGGCATTTCAATTTCTCCGCTTTCATCGGTACTTCGATGGAATTCGGAATCAATCCGCTTAACACTTGCAAAAGAGTGGACTTACCACATCCTGATGGTCCCAGCAATAGTACCTTTTCTCCTTTATCAAACGATAAGGATAGGTCCTTGAAAATCAAAGATTCATCACCGGGATATTTCATTCTTAACTTCTCAACAGAAATGATTGGTTCCATGGCCCTCAACCTACTTTTGATCCAGTTCTGCATAATCTTTATTTGAAACCGGACGAACAAGATTAGTTACTCCTGTTGCTTCCAGGACTTTAACTAGATAATAGGCAGTCACACCTGCAAAGAAAATGGAACCTACAAACCTCGCTATCATGAATAAAGATAGATTCCAAGTAGAAAGCGCACCTATTTCCCCGTATGCAAAATCCATTAGTACAGATGCAAGGCATGAAGCTACCGCAGCTAAAACGGCCACCGACATATTGAATTTTTTATATTTGAACGCCATGAACACCAGTTCCGCGAACAAACCTTGGACCACCCCATATAGCAGTACAGTCAGTCCCCAAGGAGAACCTAGAAAGAATTCCCCTGAAGCTGCAGCTATCTCCGCCAAAAGGGCCACACCCGGTTTCCGTAAAATTAAAAAGGCGACGGGGCCAGCTATAAACCACATTCCATAAATAAGTTGATCCAGATGTAATCCTAATGGTTTAACGGAATAGTAAATCGAACCCCAAAGGATATAAACGACTCCAAATGCTACCGCAATCACGATCGTGACTAATATATCAGTTAATTTCAATCCTTTTTTCATTATTTCATTCTCCTTTATACTTCCAGTGTTTCCTGATGCACAGGCCATGTCTCTAAACGATAAGCCATTTCCCAAAATGAGTATTCATATTGGCTGCTAAGGATAAAATGTTCTTTCATTCTCTCCTTATCTTCGTCCGTCACTTTTTCAGCAATCTCATCAAGCCTCGCAATTTGTTCTTCCACCAAAGTGCGGAACCACTCTCCTCCGTACGCCGCTATCCATTCTTGATAAATTGGCTCTTCAGGTGTGCAACCTTGCAGCTTTTCACCTATTTCATAATAAAGCCAGTAACACGGCAAGATAGCTGCAATAACATCACCCAAATGTCCCGAATAAGCTGCACGATACATATGAGAAGTATAAGCATAAGCAGTTGGGGCAGGTTTGAAAGTTTCCCTTTCTTCTTTTGTAATGCCTAATCTCTCAGAAAAATTCTCATGAAGCCTCAACTCCGCTTCATATGTTCCTTGTGCATGGCCGGCAAGCCTGCTTGTTGTATGTAAATCTGTAGCTTTGACTGCTCCTAAAGCTTGAACCCTGGCAAAATGAGATAAATAATAGGCATCTTGCATGACATAAAAACGAAAACACTCCAATGGCAATGTGCCATCTCCAATTCCTGCAACAAACGGGTGATTAAAACTAGCTTCCCAAATGTGATCTACTTCCCGACGAATTTCCTCTGAAAACTTCATGTCCCATTACCTCCAAATTGTATTTTTCAATGAATCTTACGGAAAAAAACTTTTATCACCCCTTTTTTTGCAAACAAAAAACCACTTTCTTATGCGCAAAGAAAGTGGTTGTACTTGAAAAAATATAGAATCATATTGTTCCAGACCCCACTTCCCTACGCTGGTATAAACCAGATCAGGTTCTAAGGGTCTTAAAGTCATACTTTAATCTCAGCTTCTGCGGTAAAATCAACTTTTACCTATAAAGCACCCCTAGTGGTACAAATTGTATATTTAATTTTCATTTGCCTTTATATTAACACGATAAATCCAATTGTCAAACGTATTAGAAAAAGTTTTCAACCTAATAATTGCCTTTCACTCTAGCATAACCACCTAACCTGATTGATTAAACCATTGTTAATCCACCATTTACGGAAAGAGTTTGCCCAGTAATATACCCTGCATCTTCCGAAACGAAATAGGCAACAGCACTGGCAATGTCCTCTGGTTGAGCTAGCCGGCGAAATGGAATCGCTTTTTCCAAGGCGCCTGCTATACCTTCATTATAAGAGCCTATTTCTTGAAATAGGGGCGTATCAGCAGGACCTGGCGCAATACAATTGATGTTGAGTTTGTAACGTGCCATTTCTCTTGCTATCGTTTTTGTGAAAGCAATCACCCCTCCCTTAGCAGCAGAATAAACTGCCTCTCCACTTGATCCTACTCTAGCGGCATCAGAAGCAATATTTACTACCTTTCCGTAACCATTTTCAATCATGAGAGGTAAAATTTCCTTGCAAGTATGGATCTGCCCAAGTAAATTAATATCGATAATCCTTTTCCAAGTGCTAGGATCACTTTTTAAAAAAGGTTCCACCTTATCCCAGCCTGCATTATTAACCAATATATCTATTCTATGATAATGGTTCACGGATTCTTCAACGGCTTTTTTAACACTTTCTAATTTCGTTACATCACAATGGACCGCTCTGGCTTCAAAACCCGAATTTCCGATTAAAGAAACCGTCTCCTCAGCATTTTTATGATTTATATCAGCCACGATGATGTTAAAATTGCGAGAAGCCAATTTTTTTGCAATCTCTCTGCCAATTCCGCTTCCGGCACCGGTAATAAATGCGATTCTTTTATTCATCATATTCCCCTCCACTTTCACCATTTAGTCAATAAGGATTTATTTAAACTGCTTATATATTGTCGATTATCTTTTCATTTATCATTTCCCGGAGCCGGAATTTCTGGATTTTCCCGCTTGCCGTACGGGGAAAGTCATCCATTATTTCAATAAATTCAGGCCAATATTGTTTGGCCAAACCCTTTTCCGAGAGAAATTGCTGCATGGAATCCATCGTGATCGGGTTCTTCCCCGCCTTCATGCTGATACAAGCACATGCTTTTTCCTGAAGACGGGAATCTGGAACTGCAATAACCTGAGCGCTAGAAATATCCGGGTGTTCATACAATACATTTTCTACATAAGAGACTGGAATATTTTCACCGCCACGAATGATTATGTCTTTGTTTCTTCCAGAAATCCGGATATATCCGTCTTCATCCATGAATGCTCGATCACCGGTAATGAACCATCCGTCACTATACTCAGCTAAAGTGTCATCAATCCGTTTAAAATATCCTACAAACAGAGCCGGACCCCTTACTAATAAAGAGCCTTCTGTATTCGGGGCACAGGTCTCCCCTTCAAAACCGACGACCTTTAGCTCCATTCCCGGAAACGGAATTCCGTCCGTATTCGTCAGTTTTTCTTCTGGATCTTCAAGTCTCGTCAAGGTTACCAAGCCATCTTCTGTTTGCCCCCATCCTGACAATATCTTGAACGGTACTTTTTCCATGGCTTCCTTTACTAAATGCCTGGGAATCGGGGCACCTAAAGCCACGAAGACTCGCAGCGAATTAAGGTCATATCTTTCTATCCCCTCCATTTGAACCGTATCTTGCAGAAAAGGAGTGGCTCCGGCCGTAAACGTTATCTTTTCCCTCTCAACCCATTCAATAAATTCTCTCGGATTCCAAATGTCTTGATAGACTCCCGTTCCTCCAATATGTGTAGGGAGCCTAACTCCATAACCAAAACCTGTTTGATGGGCGAACGTTGACGCCATGAAAAGAACATCATCGGATGTTAAATGTAAGTGGTCAATCCAATAATTCGTTGATATACAAAGAGTATTATGTGTATGCATAACTCCTTTTGGACTCCCTGTGGTTCCCGAGGTAAAGATAATTTCAGTCACATCATTGGGGTCATGTGTGATTTCATCCAAAATGGATGAATCCATCCGGTCTTCCCAAGGTTCCTCAATTAAAGAGGAGAACAGTTTCATCCCATTCGGCGCACTGTCACCCATCACGTATATATGTTTCATTGATGGCCATTGATGACTTAGTCTTTCAATCATGTCAGGGTAATAAAACCCACGGAAATACTCTGGTACAACAATCATTTTAGATTCTGCCATCCCAACCATATAACCAATTTCCCTATCTCGATAAATCGGTATCAATGGATTGCTAATGGCACCGATTCTTGTAACAGCATAGTGCAAGATTATAAATTCATTCCAGTTAGGCAGTTGAAAAGAGACAACATCCCCCTTACCCAATCCTATATGCAAGAGACCCAAAGCGATCCGATCGACCAACTTACCAAGCTGCTTGTAAGTAAAACTACTTTTTTTATCGATAATCGCCATCTTATCTGGATGCTTTACTATAGCATCATTCAAATAATCCAAGATGGTTCGGTTTGGCCAAACGCCTTGAAATTCCCCCACATATTCCTGAGTCAAAATCGTCTCCAATTTCACCAGTTTTCATCCCCCTCATCAACCTCTGAATTTTTTAAAATCTACTGGCCTCTTTTCTAGGAAGGCGTTTTTTCCTTCTTCCGATTCTTTTGTATTGTAAAACATCGCTAAACTGCCCATCGATAGTTGAGAAATCCCTTGAATGTTGGCACTATCTGCATTAAAGGAATATTTGAGCATTTTTAACGCAGTAGGACTCTTATCAAGGATCTTTCTTGCCCATTCTTCTGCTGCCTCGTGCAGTTGTTCCGGGGCGACGATTTTGTTCACAAGTCCCATTTCTTTTGCTTCCTGTGCAGAATATTGTTCACATAAATACCAGATTTCCCTAGCTTTCTTTTCTCCGACAATTCGTGCTAAATAAGCTGAACCAAAACCCGCATCATAACTACCGACCTTTGGCCCACTCTGGCCAAATTTTGCCGTGTCAGATGCAATGGTTAGGTCACAAATGACATGCAGGACATGCCCGCCTCCGATGGCAAATCCATTAACCGCTGCAATGACCGGCTTAGGAATGTTGCGGATCGTTTGGTGCAGCGTTTCGATTTCCAGTCCCATTCCACCACCTAAGCCACCCGAATGATTATATCCTCCTTCTTCTCCCTTTTCTTTTTGATCTCCACCTACACAAAATGCCTTCTCACCAGCTCCAGTCAGAATCACTATACCAACACGATTATCATCCCAAGCGTCCCGGAAAGCCCAAATTAATTCCTGAATGGTTCTGGCACGAAAAGCATTGTATACTTTAGGTCTGTTCATTGTTATCTTTGCAATTCCACCATTTTTTTCATAGATTACATCTGTTAATTCCATCGTTTTCATTCCCTTCATTATCTTAGTGATTTGCCTTGCATCACATCAATTCACCGTTAATCACGAACTTAATCGGTACCCAATACGACTGTAAATAATTTCGATTTCTACGTAATAGTTTCCGTTTCAACAGAATGTAAAAATACTAGTCCAATGGATTAATGAGAACGGAACTCCTTTCCTATAATGTCCTTTGCAATGACCATCATATTGGCTTGTGCAGTACCATCACCAATTTCCAACCCAATCACATCACGCAAGCGTTGCTCAAGAGGCATTTCCTTCGTATAAGCATAATGACCATTCAACAGTAAACATTCATGGATAGCTTCTACACTATATTTAGGACCTAGCCACTTAACGGAAGCCGATTCTTTACTATGATTCAGCCCTTGGTCACGCAGCCAAAGTCCTCGGTAGGCTTGCCACTTCACCAGTTCTAATTGGGTATAGTGGGTCACAATGGGGAAAGAGACCCCTTGATATGTCGCCAACGGTTTACCAAAAGAATGTCTGATTTTCACATATTCAATGGTTTCATCGATACTTTGTGAAGCGGTGCCCACACATTGCAGCCCTATTAACAGCCGACTTAAATCGAACCCATTCATCACTTGGGAAAACCCTTTATTTTGAAGACCGATCATATACTCTTGCGGAACCTCGACATCGGTTAAATATATCGAACCTCTTCCAATGGGGATATTCCCCATGTCCGTGTACCCTCTACATTCAACACCCGGAATATCGGCAGGAACCATGAAAGCACTTATCCCTCGATTTCCCCATTCAGGTTCCGTCTTTGCAAATAAAACAAAGGCATCTCCACACATAGCTACACTAATTCCAGACTTTTCTCCATTAAGCACATACTTATTTCCTTTATGTACAGCTGTTGTTTTAATCCCACCCGCATCCGTACCCGCGGATGGCTCCGTAATGGCAATGCCGACAATTTTTTCACCACTTGAAATTTTGGGAAGCCACTCCTTTTTCAGTTCCTCGCTAGCGTGATTATTGATAATTTCACCGATTAATGCATTCAACATCACCGCGTAAGTAAGATTGAAATCACCACGACCTATCTCCTCGGCAGCTATCCCCGTTGTCACACAATCCGCACCGCTTCCGCCATATTCCACTGGAATCCGAAGACCATTCACGCCAAGATCACCCAGCTTTTTCCACAAATGTTTTGGAGTAATCTCTTCGCGATCCCATTTTGTATAATGTGGAAGCAGCTCTTCCTTCGCAAATTCTTTCAATATTTTGCGAAAATAATCTTGCTCTTCCGTAAAAGAAAAATTCAGCACATCATTACCCCCTTGATTAAATACTAATTTATCTGACACCCATATTTAGAACATTCTACGAAACATGAAACCTCTTACATGTCAAACTATTATTGCAAGTTGTGTGCCAACTTGAATTCGTTACAATTTTGGCTATAGTTTCCAAAACCTTTCGCATGTTTGCATTTTTTCTCATTTCTGCAAATCAAATTTGCGAATCTTCACAAAAAAAATACACACTTAATAAGTGTGCCTAATGGTTACCCTGATTACATTTCATTGGATGATACTGCTATTTCAATTTGTATTTAGCAATCTTCCTATATAAACTAGCAACATGAATTTTCAGCTTTTGAGCTGCTAAAGAACGATCACCTTCCGAATCTTTTAATGCTCGCTGAATGGCGGATTTTTCAGCATTACCTACAACTTCATCCAATGTACCGGACATTGAATTATCCATGGATGAGGGAACCTCCAATTTGAAATTAGGTGTAAAATATAAAGAATCCAGAGTTAGAGTCGCTCCA
This sequence comes from Peribacillus simplex, assembly GCF_900156045.1. Lineage (GTDB taxonomy): Bacteria > Bacillota > Bacilli > Bacillales > DSM-1321 > Peribacillus > Peribacillus simplex_D. The sequence goes on from NZ_FTMX01000008.1 coordinate 144,653, forward strand.
TCTACGATATTCATTCCGCGTTCGATTATCGCTTTGATTTCACGGATGTTACCAGGCCAATCATATTGGATAAGCCAATCTTGGAGTTTAGGATCAATTTCTTTCACATTGGACCCCAACTTGTTATTGAAATACTCGATGAAATGATATGCCAGAGGAAGAATATCTTCGTGCCGCTCCTTTAAAGAAGGAATTTTCAATTCAAAAACATAAAGTCGATAATATAAATCTTGGCGGAATTTCCCTTCTTGAATAAGGGTTCTTAAATCTCTGTTCGTCGCCGCGATAATACGTATATCAACATTTTTAGTCCCCGTTCCGCCTAGTCTTTCCACTTCCCTTTCCTGTAAAACTCGTAAAAGCTTTCCTTGCGCCTGATAAGGCAATTCAGAAATCTCATCTAAAAACAACGTACCATTTTGGGCTAATTCTATTTTTCCAGGCTTACCTTCTTTTTTCGCCCCGCTAAATGCGCCTGCTTCATAACCAAAAATCTCCGATTCAAATAATTCATCTGGAATCGCTGCACAATTTACCGGTACGAAGGGTTGTGTTTTTCTTGTACTCAAACTATGGATCGCTTGGGCAAAAAGTTCCTTTCCCGTTCCCGTTTCCCCCGTAAGCAGTACTGTAGAACTGCTTGTAGCTATTCTGGCGGCCAGCTCTTTTACCCTCTCTATCTCCTTACTCTTTCCAACAATCTCTTCGAAGCTATATCGACTTTGAACCACGGAATTTTTCTTGGCTTTATTCTTCTCCAAAGAGTTGGCAAAATACACCAAGTCACTGTATTCCAGTTCGTCTTGGCGGATGATTATGGTATAAATGGTATCAGAACCTCGTCGAAATACCCTTATAAAACATGAGTGTCCGCTGATCACACCAGAAAACACATGTTTGTGGGCAAGACCTTTCAATGAAAAGTTGGAAGAAGTGTGAATGACTCTCGTAATGGACTTTCCTATCAAATCAGTCGGCATAATCATGAAATATTCATAAAAATCAGCAGTGGCGCCTATAATTCTTCCATTTTCATCAACTTCAATCGATCCCCAATTCCTTATTACGTTTTTAACATTTTCCATTCACATCACCCAATACCTTGATTACTTAAAACAAAGATCACAACTTGACCCTTAATGACTTCAATTCCTGCCTGATTAAAGCAAGTCACCTTTAGCGTAACCCAATCTCTATTCAAATTAATATCAATGATCTCCAGTTCGGCTGAAATCATATCGCCTATATGTACTGGATGATAAAAGACCAATTCCTTTTGTAAAAGTATACAGGCACTACCAGGGAGTTTTTCACTGATCACTTGAGTGATAAGGCCTTCCGTTAACAAACCAGGTACAACCGGCTTGCTGAAATTACTTTTCCATGCTTCTTTATTCACTTGATAAATCGGACTGTAGTCTTTTGTTAATTCATTACATAATTTTACGTCAGATTCATTAAATGTACGCTGCATACTAGCAACCTGGCCGATGAACAAATCAGTGATTGTTAAACTCATAACACCGCTCCTTACTTTTTATCAGAATATTCAATTTAAATATAATACTAACTATACATAACTTTCCAACCAAATACTATAAAATGGGAGTTCGTTTGTAGTTTTACTCGCGAATTTGGATGGTTTACCAGTGAGCTTGGCCGTTTTACTCATGAATTTGGATGGTTACACATGAATTTGATTGGTTTACCTTAATTTCAGCCGGTTTACTTCGTGAATTTGGGTGGCTAACTCATGAATTTGACGGTTTTACTCGTGAGTTTAGATAGTTTACTCGCGAGTTTACCCGGTTTACTCGTGAGTTTGGCCGATTCACTCGTGAATTCTCCCACTCCCAAAAATTGCCTATATGTCAAGGAACAGTCTGCATGCTGTCCACTGACATATAGGCAATCAAGAACACTATTATACATTCGATGTTGTTTTTAGTTTTATATTTTCCTCGATCAGCGGTTTATCATAGTTGCCATACTTCTCTTTCACAACAAGTAACGCCAGGGCAGCCATTATGCTCGGGACTGTGAAGGCCATGAATGCATTTTGTGGCGAATAATTTGCAGCCAGCAATAATCCTATTAATGTAGGGGCAACAATCGCTCCAATTCTACCAAAAGCCAAGGCCCAACCTATACCCGTGGTCCTTATCTCCCGCGGATAATACTCGGATATATACGTATTGGCCAAATTCAACGTGCCAACTGTACAGGCTCCTCCAATAGCGATCAGAATATATAATGCTACTACATTTGAGGTCAATCCTAATATTACAAAACAGACCGTACCTATGGCACAGAAGGAAACAAGTACTCTTCTATGGCCTATTTTCCCAACTAAGTACCCCCCAATTATCGATCCGCCAATTTGTCCTATTCCCGATATAAGATTGAAAGATAAACTGGATGAAAGGCCGTATCCTGACTGTTGCATGATTTTGGGTAACCATGTATTGAGTCCGTATACCATAAGTAAACAATTAAAGGCAGCTACCCAAAACGCAAATGTGCTAAGCGTACGCTTGTTTTCAAAAAGTTTCTTGACTGGAAAGCCCTTTGCCCTTTCTTGGACTTTGGCAAACTCATAATCGTCCGATTCTTTATAGTCGCCTCCTGGATCAATGCGATTCAGGATTCCAGCAAGCTTTGCTCCTTGTTTCCGAATAACATTATAGGAAAGCGATTCAGGAAATTGCTTCATGAAGAATGGCAGTGCCAGTAAAGGAAGGGCCCCAATCCAATACAAAACCCTCCAACTCATTTGTTCCATCACATACATTCCAATTAAAGAAGCGAGTATGCTTCCGATAGAATAACCACAGTACATAGTGGTTACAATGAACACCTTATTCTTTTTGGGAGAGTATTCCGCCATTAAGGAGATGACATTTGGCATTAATCCTCCCATTCCCGAGGCTGCTATAAATCGTATAACCGAGAAAAAGGCAGGATTCGGGGCAAAACTTGAAAGTAATGTAAAGACACTGAATAAACATATACAAATGGCAAGCACTCTTTTTCTCCCTATTTTATCCGCCAGGGGTGCAAATATGAGGGCTCCCACCATCATTCCGAACAATGAATAACTTGCTATTCCTCCAGCTTCGACGGGAGTCAAGTTCCATTCCTCCATCATCAAAGGTAAACCAACTCCGTACATGGCTATATCAAATCCATCGAAGGTAATTGCGAACAAACACCACATAAAGACCATTAAATGAAAACGGCCGAATCTACTATTACCTACCACTTCCGAAGCATTAACTTCACGCAATTAATTCCCTCCCCTTTGCCATATTTCACGATATAACATGTAATGTCAGTTTCCCTAGTTCACCGTAATCCGCTATTATTTCATCGTTTGCCTGTATGGAAACGGCATCTGTAATTCCGCCTACCAATACAATCATTCCAGCCTGAATGGAAAGTCCTTCACGGCTGATCATTTTTACAAGTTCCACAATCGAGTGAATCGGATGATCGAGTACAGCTTCTCCAAGACCCCTCTTTTGCATTTCACCATTTTGATAAAGCGTAACTTCTGCTTGAGCCCAGTCCGTGTGGTACGGAGAATAAGCTTGATTGCTAAGCAGGATTTTGGCTGAGGATGCGTTATCCGCTACTACATCGGTAAGTGTGAAAGAAAAATTTTTGTAACGGCTGTCAATAACTTCTAGTGCAAGAAATACACATTCTACAGCCGGCCAGACATCTTTCGCGGTTATATTTGCACCTTTCAGTTCGTCCTTGAACAAGAAAGCAAATTCGGGTTCCACTCTCGGATGAATGAGTTCCCCAACTTTTAATACTGGTTTAGTTAGTTCCATTGCAGATGTCAATCTGCCATAGATTGCTTCCTCTACCCCTACTTGCTGTTGTTTAGCTTTGCTCGTCAAGCCCATCTTCCACCCGATGAATCTGTTATCACCATTGATCGTCTCATTTATGCTCAACTTCTGAATTTCATATGCTTGATTTACTGTTAGTTCAGGATTGGATAATGTAAGCTTATCCATTTCACGTCCGCTTTTTTGCGATTCGGCTACCCGTTTTGCTAGTTGATCTAGTTTCATCTTAAAGTCCCTCCTTTCTGAAACGCCATTTGCTCAGCTACTTCAATTATGGTATCTTCCTGACCCCCAACCACTTTTTGTCGGCCAAGTTCAATCAAAATATCCCGGGCATCAACTCCATACTTTTTCGCCGCTTTATTTGCATGCAATAAAAAGCTGGAGTACACGCCACTATAACCCATGATTAAACTCGAGTCTGTTATTTCCTGGGGCTTGGGCATGATTGTATTTCCAACTTCCTCCGAAAGATCGAGCATTTTATATAAGTCAATTTCGGTACGGATACCCATCCTATCCAGAACGGCAACAAGCACTTCCGTCTGGGTATTACCAGCCCCTGCACCGAGACAGCGGATGCTGCCATCGATCCTATTCGCCCCTTCTTCAATTGCTATTAGCGAGTTTGCCACAGCGAGCGATAAGTTATTATGAGCATGGAAACCGATATCGATATTCAGCTTCGATCTTAATAACCTGATCCGCTTCTTCACATCTTGGGGCAAGAAAGATCCTGCGGAATCAACAACATACACAGCATCCGCTCCATAGGATTCCATTAAAATGGCTTGTTCAAGAAGTTTTTCCGGTGATGCCATGTGAGACATCATTAAAAAACCGATTGCTTCCATACCGAGATGTTTCGCAGCTTCCAGATGTTGCTTTGAGACATCCGCTTCCGTTACGTGGGTTGCAATCCGCGCCATTTTCGCCCCAACTTGAGCAGCTTCCCTTAAATGATCGATTGTCCCTATTCCAGGGATTAAAAGTACTGAAATAACCGATTGGCCTGCTGATTCAACAGCGGCTTCCACCAATTCAATATCATTCACTTTTGAAAAACCATATTGTAAGGATGATCCTCCCAGGCCATCTCCATGCGACACTTCAATATAAGGGACACCTGCTGCACTAAGTTTCCCAGTCATGTTCTTTACTTGATCGATGGTGAACTGATGTGCCACTACATGGCTCCCATCCCGCAATGCAACTTCAGTCACCAATACATCTTTATCCAAATGAACCCCACCTTTACAGTTCCGATTACCTTTTTCAAACAAATTGTTCGAATTGGCTTTTAGCGATCTCTTCCCCTACTTTTACAGCTGAAGCAGTCATTATATCCAAATTGCCTGCATATACGGGAAGAAAATCCCCTAACCCTTTCACTTCAAGAAGGACCGTTATTTGTTTCCCATCAAATATCGGCTCTGTCTTCAGGCGATATCCTGGAACATATTCAGAGACTTTTTCCGCCATCTTATTTATGGACGTTGTTATTTCCTCCACATCAAAGGAATCCGATTGAAGCAGACAATGAATGGTATCCCTCATGATGAGTGGCGGTTCGGCCGGATTTAGCAGAATGATAGCTTTTCCTTTTTTCGCTCCACCCACCTGTTCCAAGGCCCTTGCCGTCGTTTGGGTGAATTCATCAATATTGGCACGGGTTCCCGTACCGGCACTCCTGCTGGAAATTGTCGCTATTATCTCGGCATATTCGACCAGGGCCACTTGACTGATCGCATGAACGATGGGGATTGTTGCCTGACCGCCGCATGTAATCATGTTAACGACCGCCTCATTCAAATTTTCTTTTAAATTCACGGAAGGAACGATAAACGGTCCGATTGCGGCAGGCGTCAAGTCTATCAGCTTCTTGTTCATCTTTTTCAAGGCTTTGCAGTGAAAAACATGCGCCTTCGCAGATGTGGCATCGAATAAAATGTCTGCAAGCTCCGGCCTTTCCAAAAAACCATCCATGCCATTTTCAATGACATGATGTCCGTGCATCCTTGCCTTCTTCAAACCCTCTGATTCCGTGTCGATACCAATCATAACCGACATTTCCAGAACATCCGACCGATGAATTTTCATCATTAAGTCCGTGCCGATATTCCCTGATCCAATAATGCCTACTTTTAGTTTTTTCAAGGCCTCTGGGCTCCTTTCACTCAAAATTAACCGAAACCTTTCCAAGTTTTTCTCCAAAGTCAGCAGAAAAACGGTCACCTGGTTTCGCTTCGATTGCTGCGGATAACGCACCGGACAAAATTACTTCGCCCGCTCTCAATGAACCTTTAAACCCATGCAGTTTATTTGCCAGCCAGGCTACGCACGTTGCTGGATTTCCAAGTACTGCTTCACCTGTTCCTTGGTTTATGAATTCGCCATTTTTATAAAGGCTCATTCGAATGGTAGGGAGGTCGATATCACTCAAGTGAATTTTGCGATCTCCCAGAATATATAGCCCCGATGATGCATTATCCGCCACAGTGTCCGGAAGTTTAATCTTCCAGTCCATCACCCGGCTATCAACCACTTCGATCGAAGCAACCACATAATCAGTGGCTTCGATTACATTTTCAACCGTAATATTGGGACCATGTAGATCTTTCTTTAAAATAAAAGCTACTTCTGCCTCCACTTTCGGTTGGATCAACCGCAGACTCGAAATACATCCATTATTTTCTATTTTCATCCCATCAAGTAAATGTCCATAATCTGGTTCATTCACTCCCAGAACCTCCTGCATAGCCTTTGAAGTCAAGCCTATTTTCTTACCTGATACTTCCAGACCGGACTGGATTTTCCTTCGAATGGTTTCAAGCTGAATTTGGTAGGCATCCTCCACGTCCAAATCCGGAATTTCACTGGTGGGGGCCGAAATCCCAATTCCTGTTTTTTCCGCTTTCAAAAACCTGGCAGACCATTCTGTTAAACTAACGTTCATGAATGCTTCCCTCCTTCTTTATAACTTAATCGTTACGTTAGACAATTCACTGTAAAATTCGAAGCTATGCGATCCACCTTCACGGCCGATGCCACTGTGCTTCATGCCCCCAAAAGGTGTGCGCAAATCACGCAAATACCAGGTATTCACCCAGATAATGCCCGCCTCTATTTTAGAAGCGACACGATGCGCCCTCCTTAAATCGTTGGTCCAGATCGTTGCCCCCAGTCCGTAATGAGTATCATTAGCGTGCTCCAGTACTTCTTCTTCCGTTTCGAAAGGCATGACCGTTACCACAGGACCAAAAATTTCTTCCCTTACACAACGGGATTCACGCGTAACTCCGGCAATAATTGTCGGCTCAATGAAAAAACCTTTATCAAACTGTCCGGCTCTTCTTCCTCCAGTTAATATTTTCGCTCCTTCTTCTTTCGCCAGGTCAATGTAACTCATCACTTTTTTATAATGTTCTTTTCCTATTACAGCTCCTACATCCGTTTCGGAATCAAACGGATCCCCGACTTTTAATTTTTTTGTTCGCGCGACCATCTTTTCAAGGAATTCGTCATACAATCCTTGCTGAACATAGATTCGTGATCCACATAAACAAACTTCACCTTGGTTCATGAAACTTGATTTCAATGTCGTTTCGATTACTTCATCAAGATTCGAGTCTGCAAACACAATATTTGGATTTTTCCCGCCCAGTTCAAAGGAGATTTTTTTCAACGTGGGCGCAGCAGCTTTCATGATCGCCGTTCCCGTTTTTGTTTCCCCTGTGAATGTTATCGCATCGACGTCCGGATGCTCACTTAGAGCAGCTCCAGCTGAATTTACACCATATCCATGCACAAGGTTGACAACTCCATCGGGAACTCCCGCTTCCTTACATATTTCCATTAACTTTGTCGCTGTCATCGGTGTCAATTCAGCCGGTTTCATAACCGCTGTATTGCCAGCTGCCAGGCATGGTGCCAATTTCCATGTCAACAATAGCAAAGGTAAATTCCAAGGATTGATCATCCCTACCACCCCGACGGGCCGCCTAATGGAATAATGAAGTGCCATGTTGTCCTGATTGAAGGATTCATTACCAAGTGTAGTGATATAGTCCGCAAAAAAGTGGAAATTGTGAGCTGAACGCTTGATGTCCATTTCCAGTGCAAGGCTATATGGTTTCCCTGTATCAAGGGTTTCCAACATTGTCAGTTCTTCTTTCTTTTCCAAAATGATATCGCCGATTCGCCTTAGAACCGCAGAGCGCTCATTATCGGTAAAAGATTTCCAAGGACCTTTAAGAGCATGTCTTGCTGCAGAAACAGCCTGATTCACCTCCTCTTTTCCTCCTTCTGCAACCCATCCAAGCATTTTTTCCGTTGCGGGATTGATATTGTCAAAAGTCTTGGATTGATCTGGATTCAGGAATTCCCCGTTAATAAAGTGCCGGCAATCTATTGATTTAGTTGTATTTATACTATCTTTTGCTGCTTGCATGAAACATCCCTCTCCCTTTATTGAGACACCCGCTTATTTCGAGTTCCTCAATCTTGTATTTCCACAATCATTTCAATTTCAATTGCAGTATTATTTGGAAGCTGGGCCATTCCCACTGCTGACCGAGCATGTCTACCCCTCTCTCCAAAGACGGCCACAAGCAGGTCTGATGCGCCATTCAATACTTTGGGCTGTCCAGTGAAGTTTTCTGTTGAATTAACCATTCCGAGAATTTTAATTACCTTCTTCACTCTGGATAGTTCTCCAAGCTCTTCCTTCAGTACCCTCAAAAGATTAATCATTGACTGCCTCGCTGCCTGATACCCTTCCTCTTCCTTCAGCTCTTTGCCAAGCTTGCCGTGATATTCATCAACACCTTGTCCGGATGTGAAAATCAAATTTCCCACCCGGACGTGGCTTACGTAGTTGCCGACCGCTTCCCTTGGTGGCTCAAGCATGATTCCAAGTTCTTCAAGGACTTGTTCTGGTACTTTTATTTGTTTTTCCATGCTTCTCCCCTCGTGATTCCAAATTTAAAAACCTCAATGCATTTCTCCCTAGAAGATCCGCTTTCACTTCATCTGATAGAATTAGAGTGTCATCAATCACCCGGCCTGGGGGATTTTCTCTCAATAAAAATGGATAGTCGGAACCCATCAGCACTTTCTTATATCCAAAACGGTCAATCAGATACTGAATATTCCGGGTATCATAGTTCAGTGAATCGAAATAAAACTTTTGCGCATAGTAGCTTGGCTGCATTGATGTTTTTCTTAAATCAGGCCATACTTCCCATCCCTTATCGATCCGCGGTAAAATATATGGAAATGAGCCCCCGCCATGTGCAAAACAGATTTTCAGATCCGGAAACTTTTCCATGACGCCACTCCATAAAATGCTTGCTGCCGCCAATGCCGTTTCACTCGGCATCGCCACTGTATACATGAGGTTATGCCGTTCCGTTCGGTCTTTTGCCATTGTCTCCCATGGGTGGATAAACAGTGGGACATTCCACTTTTCGGCCATTTGGAAGAATTCCAACAAAACAGGGGAATCCAGGTTTTCTCCATTTACGTTAGTACCAATTTCGATTCCCGCCAAGCCTAGCTCAAATTTACAGCGTTCCATTTCCCCAATTGCCACTTTCAAATCCTGAAGCGGTACAGTTCCGAGACCGATGAACCTGTCTGGATGCCTGTTCACAGTCTCGGCAATGAAATCATTCTGGAACTGGGACATGTATAGCGCCTGGTCAATTGGCGCCCAGTATGAAAATGTCACTGGCACAGGTGAGAGCACCTGCATATCGACTCCTTCCGCATCCATATCCTGAATACGTTTTTCAGGGTCCCATACCTGGTCAGTCACTTTCCTGAACAGCTTTCCGCTTACCATGATATCTGCCCCGCAAGAACATTTCCGCTCTAGCACTGGCCAGCGTCCCTGACCAAATTTTCCGGTTAAGTCGGGCAGGTCCAACGGAAGAATATGGGTATGGAAATCTATTCGCATTTCCAAGCCTCAACGTTTTCTGACATGACATGACCGCATTCACTACAGGTGCGAAGTTCCTTACTTCCGTTGAAAGCCTCAATCGCCTCTTTCACCTGGACCTCAATATTCGTCAATTGGATCGTAGCTTTGAGCATCTCATGGTTACAATTCCCGCAGAACCAAACAAGATCTTCTAGCTCATCTTTAGCACGCTTGCGCTCTACGACAATGCCATAAGTATCCGGTACACGGTGAGGGGAATGTGGTACGTCAGCTGGCAGCATAAATATTTCCCCTTCTTTCACCTCCACTACTTCACGCACGCCGCTTTGATTGATGCATTCTACATAGCAGGATCCTTTTATCTGATAAAATAGCTCGTCTGAAGGGTCTACATGAAAATCGCGCCGATAATTCGGACCACCCAGAAGCATGACGATGAATTCGGAATCTTCCCAAAGCACTTTGTTATTAACCGGCGGTTTCAATAAATCTTTATTGTCTTCTATAACTTTCATGAGATTTAATGATCTAGCCTGTAATTTTGAAGATTGAGCATGTCCTTTCATAAATAAACTACCTCCCATTTAATTTTCATAATAGTCAAAAAATTTATATTAGTGACATATAACCAACTTGTTTTGAAATCATTTGTGCCGAACGAATCACCGACTGAATAATTCTCGTTTTTTCTTTCCCAATCATATAATTCCGATCCCCGACAAGGTTAAGTGCAGCAATAACTTGGCCATTATAGGATTTAATGGGTGCTGCAACGCCATATAACCCAAAATCATTTTCATCATCACTAATCGCAAATCCTTGTTTGCGGACGTCCTTTAACTCTTCATTAAATTGGTTGATGCAAGTAATCGTGTTAGTTGAGTGCTTCAATAGCCCTTTTGCCAGCGTAGGCTGAATAAAGGATGGGTTAAAGGCAAGCAATACTTTCCCGGCGCTCGTACAATGAGCCGGTTTTCTTGCTCCTATATATGTGGTCATATGCTCGGCGTGAGGGGACGACATTTTCATCACAAACCTGACTTCGCCTTCGTGAAACATACCGATGTGAGAATTACCACTAAATTGCAGGACAAGATTACTTATAATTGGACCTGCTTCATAATGAATATCCTGCTGATACATGGCTCTACTGCTCCACTCAAGCAGCTTCCATCCAAGCCGGTACTTTCGATCTTTGCCTTGGATCAGCATCCCATCCTTGCACATCGTTTTCACTAGATGATGAGATGAGCTTGGACTCATATTCAATTTTTCGGCTATTTCCTTATTTCCAAGTGAGGGTTCTTCATTTGTGAATAAATCAAGTATCTTTATTAGCTTCTCAACGGACGAAATCATGACGGCCGCCCCCTCCCCATTCAACTATTAAAGTTATTGGCTAACCGCATCGATGGCTACTTGAATCGGTTTGTTAAGCACTTCATCGACCATGGCAAAGTTCTTGTTTTTCTTATATTTATTATAAAAAATCGCTCTTTTCCGAACTGGATCACCCGTGTAATAGCGTTCGTATTGAAGGAGGCGCTGTCCAAATGCTTCCCCGCATAAATCCCAAGCCAGTTTAAACACCCGTACACGCTCTTCCGCGGAAACCCCGCTTCGTCCTCCATAATATTTATCGATATCACTGCGCAATTCCGGATTATCAAAGTCGGCCCCTGTCGGAGACATCAACAGCCCGCCAGCTCCAATGGTCTGGATAACTTCGATGGCACGAGGATACATCTCCGGAAGGAAGCCGCGAATCGTTTCCAATGCATCCGGATTTGGCCGGGCCTCACCATAATCATTAATCGTATATTCATATTCCGCTACCCGAAGCAATGAACGGATGACTTCGACGGATTGAACAAGTTCACCCAAATCACGCTGTACATGCAGGAATCCATCAACTCCGATGGAGTCTGCCACTTTACAGGCAACCTCAACGGCAAATGCCAGTTTAATATATCCACGCACTCCTGATTGGTGAGCAGGCTGTTCAGCAATTCCCGTCATTGGATACAAGCGGTTTGCCGCATCCACATTGTTGTATAAGAAGACGCGATTCCAAGGAACCAGTACATCATTGAATACAAGCAAGGCATCCATTTCCTCATATCGGGAGGCCAGTGGATGGTCAAATATCGAGCGTGTTCCGTCCTGCATAGGTTCCCGGCAGATTATGCGCAGTCCAGGCGTATCGATTGGCAGTGCAAATGCTACCGCGTGACGTTCATCGCCTGGTGTGAATCCTGGGAAAGAATAGATAATCACCTCATCTGTAATCGGTGCCAGGGTTGCTAACATCTTTGCACCGCGTACAAGTATTCCTTCTTCTTTTTCCTCAACAGTCCCTAAGTGGGTATATGTTTCTTTTTGTTCATAAGATTGCTTGCTTCGATCATTTTGAGGATTAATGATTGCATGCGTCAAGAATAAATCATTGTCACGAATATAGGCATAATAATCCTTGATGTTCTGTGACCAGTCTTTGTTGTATTCATCAAGAAACCAGGAGTTATGTGCCATGGAAGTGACCACGACATTTAAAAAGTCCGGCGTTCTCCCCATTAGTCCATATGTCATCCTTGCATACACTTCAAATAATTTACTTCTTTTTTGCAAATCCTCCGATGTCTTCGGGAATAAAAAAGCATTATTGACACGTTCCCCGGTTTCTTTGCAAATGTGAGTGATTTCATCTTGATATTCCGGGTCATGTTGAATGTCATACAACTTTGCAATTTCTTGTATCGGCTGCTTAAAAATTGGCTCATTATAAATATCCTCAACCACTCTTCCACCAAGCCAGACTTCTGGCTTCCTTGATTTAATTCTATTAATATATTCTTCGCCGGTTTTAATGCCCATAAGAAACCCCCTTATTTTACAAGTTGTTTAGCAGACCCCATTTTCCCCCGATAAAAAGTAAACGCTTCCAAATCTTCAAAATGTAACTCCTGGATCTCATCGAAGAAAAATACATGATCACCAGCCTCAAACTCTCTCCATGGTTTGTATTCCATCCAAGCGACACTTCCATTTATTTTTGGAGAATTCCCCTTGTTCTCCCAGTCAATTTCAAGTGTTTCCTGTTTATTGCACGCAAATTGCCCTGCAATGGATTCTTGTTCATCCGACAAAATATTAATGGTAAAAGATTTATATTTCATGCCAGTGCAGGCTTTTGCTTCATTATGAATGGATACTAAAGCGAGCGGGGGATCCAAGGAAACCTAGGTAAATGAATTCACAGTGATGCCCTTTTGAACTTTCCCATCAAACCAGCTCACTATCGCGACTCCGGTTGGGAATTTACCAAAGCAATTTCTCAACTTGCGCCCATCCATCTTATCACCTCCTACTCTTTCATTATGAATTCATTATAGTAAACTAAATAATTTTAAAAATCATATAATTTCATATTATGAAATTTAAGGAAATTTTTTTAAATAGCTCGTTTTAATTGTGAATTATCGTAAAAAAGACTTTCATTACCGCATTACCAAAAATCAGTGTTAAACTATCCATGGACATTCATATTTCCAGCTTAATGAATAATGGTCTTTTTCGACTCGAATATATGAAAGTGGTGAGGGAAGTATCAATTTTGCGTTCCTTAAGAAAGATCTATCAATTTTTCGTGGATATTCCTTTAAAAAAAGGAGTGGTTTTGAATGACCGTTACGAGGTGAAAACTTTAATCGGTACAGGAAGCTATGGTCTTGTCTACCTTTGCAATAATTTGAAAAAGAATGAGAATATAGTGATCAAGCAGCTCCGGAATAGTAAACGGCGCAGCAAAAAAGAGCTCAAACAGTTTGAAAATGAAATGACCATATTACGAATGTTAAATCACAAAAACATCCCCAAATTTCACGAGAATTTTTCACATGACGGAAATGTTTATTTTGTGATGGATTTCATTGAAGGGGATAATTTGGAAGACCATATTTTCTTGAATCAATTAACGTTCAATGAGAAAGAGTCTCTACTTTTTCTGGATGAGCTGGTCGGTTTAGTATCTTATCTACATGGCCATGACATTTGCCATCAGGATTTACGTATACCAAATATTTTACTTAAGAACCATCAGCCCATTTTGATAGACTTTGGTTTGTCTAAAATGTTCAACTCGGCAGATCTGGCACAAGAATCCATTTTACAGCAGAAAAGGCAGGATTTTTACGACTTGGGGCAAATACTTCTATATGTACTTTATACAACGTACGCTTCCAAAAGTAAAAAGGCTCTTCCTTGGACAGAAGAGCTTTCGTTAGAAAAAGAAACCGTGCATATACTGAAAAGGTTATTAAGCATCCAAGAACCTTATTCAGATATCAAGGAAATCTCAATGGACCTGCGAGCTGCATTGCAGTCAAAGAAATTGAATTAGCTGCTGCTGCCACGCCCCTTTCTCTTGTAGCGGTCACTTCCACTCATGGGATACCTTTTATACCCTCGGCTGCTGCTGCTGCCTCGGCGATAATGACCATGTCTTCGCTCACTGCTTCCTTGGGAAAGCTGTTTGATTTTTTTCATTATTTTCTTCAGCATATCTTTCACCTCTTTTATTTTGGTTTTAAAACTTGTTATTACTTAGCCTAACATAGACACAGTATAAACCTTACTAATAAGTACTATAATTTTTTTTCATTTGTGTTACGTTCCATAACCGCTTCATGGAGTGGGCTTCTTCCATTGTTGGTCATGAGAACACCCTATACGCCTCCGTTTGAAAATGGCACCTAATATATAAAGATGACTGTCATTTACTGATCTTCGAAGCGCAAATCAAAATCAGACAGTATACAAAAAAACCTGGCGAATATCGCATCGCCAGGTTTTTTCGTTACTCTTTTATTTTACAGCGTCTTTTAATTCCTTACCTGCTTTAAAAGCCGGTACTTTACTAGCTGCAATTTGTATTTCTTCGCCAGTTTGCGGGTTTCTTCCTGTACGGGCAGCGCGGTCACGCACTTCAAATGTACCAAAACCAACTAATTGGATTTTTTCTTCTTTAGCAAGTGTAGCCGTGATTGTTTCAAACAATGCATCCACTACTTTTTTTGCTTCGTCTTTTGTCAGTTCAGCTTGGGCTGCAACACTGCTCACTAATTCTGTTTTATTCATATGAACACCTCATCCTTTTATTTTGTATAAAGTATGTAGAGAAGACAACATAACATATCTTGTATGCCTCTGTCACTTATTATGGCTAAATAAAAGGAATCGCAGCTCCAAATTGATCTTTTCGGAAGATAAAAGGGCTTTGATTAACATTAACTTCCTGAAGTTTCCAGCTGCAGCCATTGATAGATGGTATCCATATCAATGTTTTCCTCCAAATGGGAAGCCAAGAGATTGTACGCTTCCTCCCTTCGCTCCGAGTCGCTTTGGACGTTTTCCTTCACTTCTTCCAACCCCTTGTTCCGTCGAATTTGGTTAACAAGCAATCTAGTGAACAGGCGATTATGGAATATCCCATGAAGATATGTTCCCATTACCTTGTTGTCATTGGAAATGGCTCCATCCTCTCTTCCATCCTTCAATAAAAGAAAGGGCCTTACTTGCGACTTCAATGTCGTTCTGCCTAAATGTATTTCGAAACCGTTAAGATTCATTTGACCTTCCATTATCCCGGCAGAAAGGACACCTTCCATTTGTACCGTTTTCTTTTCTGCTTGAAAAACGGTTTCCACCGGAAGAAGCGAGAGCCCTTCCGCATTCTCACCGTCACCTTCGACCGCATCAGGATCGAAAAGTTTAGTCCCCAGCATTTGAAAACCGCCGCATATGCCAAAGATCATCGTTCCTTGTTTCCGCAGTTCATTGATGGCCCGATCCAACCCCATACGATTCAACCATTCTAAATCTTCCATCGTGTTTTTTGTACCAGGCAAAATAAGCAGATCAGGATTACCTAACTCATGGACACTGCTTACTAGGCGGACACCTACTCCGGGTTCATCAAAAAAAGGATCCACATCTGTAAAATTGGAGATCCGCGGAAATCTCAAGACGGCTACATCGATCGGAAACTCGGCCTTTTTAGGTTTTTTAAAACGTAAGGAGGAGAGAGCAAGTGAATCTTCCGCTTCAATATTCACGTCTAGATAGGGCAGCACCCCTAGAACCGGAATCCCAGTTTCCTTTTCCACCCATTCAATGCCATCATCCAACAATTCACGCATGCCACGAAATTTATTGATGATGATCCCCTTTACACTATCTCGTTCATCTTGATCCAATAAAGCAAGTGTGCCGATGATGGACGCAAATACTCCACCACGATCAATATCGGCCACCAAAATGACTGCCGCATCCGTGAGTTTCGCCATTCGCATATTCGCGATATCCCGGTCCTTAAGGTTAATTTCAGCCGGGCTTCCTGCCCCTTCGAGAACGATGATGTCATAGTCTTCTTGAAGTTTTTCGACCGATTTACGGATGATCGGCATGGCTTCCTGGACAAATTGGGACCGATAGCTTTTTGCATTCATATCAAGAAAATGCTTTCCGTGCACGATGACTTCCGAAACCATATCCTGCTTCGGTTTCAGTAATATCGGATTCATATCGGTCGTTGCCGTGATCCGTGCTGCTTCCGCCTGTACTCCCTGAGCCCGTCCGATTTCCCCGCCATCCAAGGTTACATAAGAATTCAAAGCCATGTTTTGTGATTTGAATGGGACGACACGTAACCCTTTATTGGAAAATACCCGGCAAAATGCCGTACAAATCAAACTTTTCCCTACATCAGATGACGTCCCTTGTATCATGATGGATCGTGCCTTCATTACGTTCACCCCCTTAAAACTCTAATCCTTTGACAGCGCCGATGCCCTCGTCATAATAATGCTTGGTCGCCTCAATCGATGAAACCAAATCGGCCATTTCCATAAGCTCTGGCTTGGCATCCCTGCCGGTAATGACTACATGCATATGAGCTGGACGATTTCGAATCGCATCGATGACTTCAGTCAATGGCAAGACATCTTCAATCGGGAATTTGGAAATCGCCAATGCATTGTTCAACTCATCCAAAACAAGTAAATCAATGCCGGGATCACTAAGGGCCAGTCTCGCCTTTTCCCAAGCTAACGATAATGCGTTGCGATGCTCTTCTGGAGTTTTGGTCCATGTAAAACCAATACCTAGCTGTTCCATTTCAACTCCTAATTTTTTTAAAGCCAATGCTTCCCCATATGTACGCTCTGGAGATTTTATGAACTGAAGGTATTTGACTTTCATTCCTCTGCCGATTGCCCTTAAAGTCACTCCTAATGAGGCAGTCGTCTTCCCTTTCCCGTTTCCTGTATAAATAAGCATTAATCCTCTGCGTGCCACTCACTCACCTACCTTCATAGCCAAACTGTTTTATCTATGTATGAAGTCCTTTTAGTAGCAGGAACCGGTTGATCGCCTTTAGGGTATCCGACAAAAATGGTGCCGATCACTTTTTTGTTTTCCGGTGAACCGATAAATTCGTGCAGGCGTTCATCCCTGACAAGACCAACTCCTCTAGTGCGCCAAACGAATCCGAGACCAAGTTCTTTTGCGGCAAGCCACATCGAATGGACGGCACAACAAGAAGCGAATACATTGTCTTCGGATGAATCCGGATCATCGGGCAAAATATCGGAAGTCACGACGATGATAAGCGGTGTCGTCTTTACAACTTCCAGTGAACTTTCAATCAATTTCGGTTTGGTCGGGAAGCGTTCATGTAAATACCTTTCTGCCAATCTTTCATAACGGTGCTTCGCCTCTCCCTTGATTACATAAAAACTCCAAGGTTCACGCAATCGGTCGTTAGGGGCATAGGTAGCCGCTTCCAATAGCTGCCTGATTTTTTGGTCTTCCACTTCTTTTTCTTCGTAATTCCTTATTGCCCGGCGTTCCTTCAATTCTTGAATGATGGACATTCCGACTCAATCCCTTCAATAATGGACTCTGATTCAATCACTCTTTCAAACCATTGGATTTTATCTCTTAATTGGACGACATCCCCTACTAGAAAGATTGATGGATTTTGAATTTCTTCTTTTATAGCCTTCAAAGAAATCGAACTCAAAGTACCGGTAATCGTCCTTTGTTTTTCTGTCGTGCCCCATTCAATGACAGCCACTGGCGTTTTGCCGTCCCTGCCATGCTCCATCAATTTTTCACAGATAAACGGCATATTACCTATTCCCATATAAAAGGCGATGGTATCGATCCCCTGAGCCAAAGCCTGCCAATTCAAGTTATCCTGCCCCTTGTAATCACGGCCATGGCCTGTCACAATGGCATAACTTGAGGCATGATCACGGTGGGTCACCGGGATGCCCGCATAAGCCGGTGCTGCGATTCCCGCCGTGATTCCTGGGACGATATCATATTCAATCCCGTTAGCAGCCAGTATCTCCGCTTCCTCACCGCCCCGCCCAAAGACAAACGGATCTCCACCCTTCAGACGGGTGACGTTTTTCCCCTGTAAGGCCTTTTCCACTAAAAGTTCATGTATTTCATTTTGAATGAGATGATGTTTCCCTGGTGATTTCCCGCAATACACCAGTTCTGCATCTTCTTTTGCATAAGTTAATAATTCTGGATTGACAAGCCTGTCATATGCAATGACATCCGCCTTTTGGATACATTCCAGTCCATATACCGTAATCAGTTTCGGATCTCCGGGACCCGCACCGACCAAATGAACTTTTCCCGGTTTCATGCTCGCGCCTCCTCTTAATCTTCAAAAAATATCTTTTACTTGTTGATAGTTTCATGAATAGATCTGTTTTTTTGTTTTAAGCAAGCATCGATCCAGTTCTTTGCAAGTATTGGATTGGAAGCAAAATGAAAGTGAGTATATCCAGCAACAAGGTTACCCAATACACATCCCTCTTGTTTCGAACCGAATCTGCCTTTGGCTTCATAAGCATGTGTAAGATCATCATCCGCTTCGAATGTCGAGTAGTGGAATTCATGTCCTTTTGCCTGCTCCATTTCATTGATCAAAAAATTGCCTGGAGTTCCTGTAATTTCTCGATAACCAAGTGCTGCAAGTTTTTTTTGCATTTTAATCCTGCCCGGAATAATACCTGCCATCTGATGCGTTTCTTTGGAAGTTGTTTCAATCGATTTGCTCAAAAACATGAAACCGCCGCATTCCGCTAGAGTCGGCATCCCTTTTTCAATGGAGCTTCTGATGGATTTAATAGCACCCAAGTTACCGGAAAGTTCAGCTGCAAATTCCTCAGGAAAACCGCCTCCAAGGTATAAACCATCAGCTTCCAATGGAACTTCATCCCCTTTTAATGGAGAAAAATACTTGATGTTCGCCCCAAATGCTTCAAGCAACTCAAGGTTTTCCTGATAATAAAAATTGAAGGCAGCATCTTTTGCTACGGCAATGCACACTTTCTTTTCATTTTGGGGTTGAAATATATTTGAGTTTCCACTGGAAACGGAGCTTGTCTTGGATAAACGGTACAACTGATCGATATCGATCGTTTCCATGATTAATTGTGCAAGCTTATCGAAAAACGGATTTAGTTCCCCCCGTTCAATAGCAGGAATTAAACCCAAATGACGGCTTGGAATATCAATATCCATTTCCCGCTTCATATAACCCAGCACCGGTACATCGCATTCTTGCTCAATGGCTGATTTGACAATATTGTAATGCCCCGCACTTCCCACTTGATTGGCAATTACACCAATGATGTTCGGACCGGTCGAAAAGGCCTGAAATCCTTTTACGATTGCAGCTGCACTCCGTGCCATGCTGGCACAGTTGACTACCAACAGGACAGGGCTTTGCGTGATGATGCTGATTTCAGCCGTCGATCCTGTATTGGATAAAGGACTTTTGCCATCGAAAAAGCCCATGACTCCTTCGATGATCGATATATCTGCTCCGGTACCTGCTTTGGTAAGAATTTCTCGGACAGTGTCATGATCGAACATCCAACTGTCAAGATTGCGTGAAATCCGTCCTGTAACCGCTGTATGATAAGTAGGGTCAATATAGTCAGGACCACATTTGAACCCTTGGACAGTATAGCCTTTCTTCTGGAGGGCTGCCATGATTCCGATGGTCAATGTCGTTTTACCGACACCGCTTCCGGTACCCGCAATTACCAATCTTCTATCGTACATATTTGCTTCTCCCTCCTTAAAAAGGTATGATCCCAACTGAAATGGTTACGTTACCCGATTTTTTCTTAACCAGCTCCAATTGTTCAGCTTTAGTATAAATCCTCACAGCCGGTTCACTCACACCATATGCACCCGTGTATTTAAATACTGTTTCCGATGGCGCTTCGATTTTGGCTTGATTAAGCTCTTCCGGTTCATAATGCACGAATTCCCAGCCGTATTTTTCAACTACTTCAATCAAGCCGATTTCGTCTTTCTTTAAGGAAATTGTACAGATCGCTTTAACGCTTTTTAAGGAAAACGATAATTCCGCTAGTGTTTCTGCAATCACCTGTTCAATTTCAGCTGCCGCTGTTCCCCTATTGCACCCGATACCGAGAGCAATGACTTTTGGCCGATATACGATCCCATTTTCAAGGATCCTCTTTTCCGACTGGCTAAGAATACGGTGAGTTACGACCAGCGCTGCTTGCGGCTTTGCTTGAAGCGCTTCTTCAATGGATGGGTATACGATTATGCGTTCGGGTAATGCCGTTTCATAAGTCCACCAATTCCGTTCACCTGATTCCTGTACAACGGCAACAAGCTCTTCATTTACAACAGACGCACTCACTGGCGTCAATTTTTCTGCAGAATCCCAAATCCAGCCGAAGCGCTGTCCGAATAAGTCGACAGGAATCGTTTTTTGAACATCCGATGCCGTGGTGATTATGGCTCTTGCGTCAAGGGCTGCAGCAACTTCCTTAGTCAGTTCATTCGCTCCTCCCAGATGCCCTGACAGTACACTGATGACATTTTCCCCTTTATCATCAATGACAACGACACCCGGATCCGTTTTCTTATCCTTCAAAATTGGTGCAATCATCCTGACTACCGCACCGAGTGAAATAATTAATATGATTCCTTTATATTCCTTGAATAAAGCGGGTAATAGCATACGGACACTGCCCGAAAAAAGCTGGATCTGTTTATGCTCTTCGTCCCCTTTTTCAAACTTGCTCATGTAATATAGATCGGAATTCGAAAAAACGGTATGTAATTTTCGTGCCAGCTCGACACCATGCTTTGTAATCGCCACGATCGCATAAGTATGAGACCGTTTAATGGGAGCAAGTTCCGCTTCTTTCAATTCAATGATCATGGCTTAACACCTTTTCTGAAACCGTGGGTAAAACTCGCATCATATAATTTGGAACGGTATTCATCTTTATCATGGATGGTAGGGTCCAACGCCCATCCAGCCAAAATCATCGCATGCTTGCGGATACCATTTCTACGCATATCATCATCTAAGTTCACTAACGTGGTACGGACGATTTTTTGGTCCGGCCATGTTGCCCGTTGAATGACTGCTATCGGAGTATCATCCTTCCAACCGGCTTCCTGGAGTTCTTTAACGATTTTTTTAGTCAAGGTCGCACTCAAGAAAAGGGCAATCGTACAGTGGTGGCTTGCCAAATCACGTAACTTCTCAAATTCCGGAACAGGCGTACGCCCTTCAGCCCTCGTCAATATGAGTGTCTGAGTTAAATCAGGTATAGTCAACTCTGCACCTATTGCCGCTGCCGAGGCGAATACCGAACTTACCCCAGGGATCACTTCATAACCAATACCCTCTTTCTTCAAAAGGACAATTTGTTCCATGATCGCACCGTACATGGCAGGATCCCCTGTATGGATTCTAGCAACCATCTTTCCTTCTTTAACACGCTCAACCATGATGCCAACAATTTCCTCCAAATGCATACCAGCCGTTTTTAGCACCTCGGCATCGGGTTTTGCCTTAGCAATCAATTCTTCATTAACTAATGAATCCGTATATAAAATCACATCAGCCGTTTGGAGAATGTTCAATCCTTTTACAGTAATCAAATCCGGGTCACCCGGGCCAGCACCTACAATATATATCTTCATTTTCTCACCACCATCAATGTTAAGTATTCCAGTTCAAGTCCTTCCAATTCACTCACTTTCCAAATCACTTCTTCATCGGAAGTGACTTTGGTTACGACCGAGGCCTTTTCAAGCAAGTCCAAATCTCTTAAAACGGTGATCATTAAATCGATGACCTTTGCCACTTTGATGAACACCACGGCATCATGATCTTCGATCGCCTTCTTCATCGCTTCATAGTCATCCCTTGCAGGAACTATCGCAACATGATCATCACCATCAGCCAAAGCGATGCCCAGCCTTGACGCTGACCCATTAAAAGAAGAAATGCCCGGGACTGTCTTGATTTCGACTTCGGGATGCAGCTCCTGCATCAATTTCATCATATGTATGAACGTACTATATAAAAGCGGATCGCCTTCCGTAACGAAAGCAACATCTTTACCTTCATTTAATTTTTGCCAAACTTTTTCAACCGTTCCGTTCCATTCCCGGTCCAAAATCGCTTGATCTTTCGTCATCGGAAATACCAGTCCCAGCATATCCTTCTCTTCAGGACGAATGTAAACTTCAACAATGCGATGGGCGTAGCTTTTACTCCCTTTTCTTTTTTTTGGATACGCAATGACCGGAGATTCCTGGATCACGCGAAATGCCTTTACTGTAATAAGTTCTGGATCGCCCGGGCCCACGCCAAGGCCATATAATGTACCAAGATTACTCATTCATGTCTTCCTTTCGTTGTGCAGTAATGATATAAACCGGATTAAGCGGAACAAATCTGTTCATACCCAATATTGGCTTACTTCTGGAGATTTGGGCGTGCATGATGGAAGTGTGAAAACCTGCTTCAGCAAATGCCTCATTAGCCCTGTAAAGATTCTCAATCGTCGCAGCATTCAGAACGATCCTGCCGCCTTCTTTAAGCCGTTTGCAGCATGTATTGATGAGATCTGCCATTTCGCCGCCAGTCCCGCCAATGAAAATCGCATCAGGATCCGGAAAAGTTTCCAGCCCCTGCGGAGCTTTACCATGAATTGCCGTTATATCTGTACGGAATTTACGCTGGTTTTGATAACAGTTTTCTAAATCAGGCTCATTTTTTTCAATTGCGAAAATTTGGCCTTCGGATGCAAGCTTGGCCGCTTCAATTGCCATTGAGCCCGTACACGTCCCAACATCCCAAACGATGCTGTTTTTCCTGAGATTCAGCACATGCAGGCTTAATACCCGAATTTCCTTTTTGGTTATGAGTCCTTTGTCGGGCTTACGCTGCGAAAACTCTTCATCTTCTATCCCCAAGGACCAGCTTGGACCTTCTGATTTTCTTTTCAAAATGACGACATTCAACGGGGAGAATTCCCGCTCCAACATTTCTTCAAGTTCATACCAGCCAGAGTCTTCGGTTTCTCCTTGAAGATTTTCAGCCACAAATGCCCGGTATTCAGTCATTCCGAATGAAATGAGATATTTAGCAAGTTGATTTGGACTATTTTCGATGTCAGTAAGCAAAGCTACTTTCGCTTTCCCATCTATCCTTTGGGCCAGACCTTTCATACTCCGGCCATGAACACTAACTAGGAAGGCATCTTGCCAGCTTTCACCCATTTTTGCAAAAGCAAGCTGAATTGAACTGAAATATGGGTAAACCTCTATGTTGATTTTGCTGGAAAGATAGCCTCCCATTCCATAAAACAATGGGTCACCGGAAGCTAAGACAACTGTTGGACGAGTTTCATCCTGCAGTTGTTCCACCACCTTGTTCATACCGCCCTTTATGACAATCTTCTTGCCAGAGTAGTTCGGAAAAAACGATAAGACCCGTTCACCTCCGACCAGCACTTCACTTTCTTCTATCCATTGGGCATATTGGGGCAGTAAGCTTTCCTGACCGTTATCCCCTATCCCGATTAACTTCATCGATTGACTCAATTCCAACAGCCCTTCCCAGTAATTGTCCTTTCAACGAATAAATCGCCGTTTCCATTTCAATTCCGCCCTTCACTTGCTTAATGGCAGAGTGACAGCAGGATTCACATAGTTTATTAAAAAAATCAAAATTATTTATCGCTGACATCATGTCCCCAACTTGTGACGCTGTGTTTGCATTCTTGATTTCAAGAACAAGATCATCATCAGCTCCGACGCTCTGGGCTATTTCCGATAGAAAACCGAAGTCGACCGGGGCACTTTTTGAATGCACCATCATCACACCTTGGGCCACTTTGGAAAATTTGCCCATCATACCGACCAATGATACCTTTTTAATTCCCTGCCTCTTACATTGCTTAAGTGAGAAGCCCACAAAGTCACCCATTTCAATAAAGGCTTCCTCAGGTAAATCCTGGAGAAGGCCCATCGCATACTTTTCACTGCGCCCGCCAGTGGTTAAGACAAGATGCTCGCACCCACTCGCTTTGGCGACACTGATAGCCTGGACGATGCTTGCCATATAGGCTGAACTGGAAAAAGGGACGACGGTGCCCCTTGTTCCTAAAATGGAAATGCCGCCCACAATCCCCAAACGGCCATTTAATGTTTTTTTCGCTATTTCTTCACCTGCAGGCACGGAGATGACGACTTTCACTCCTCTATTGATCTTAAATTCTTCCAATGTTTGTTTCACAGTGGTTAAAATCATTTTGCGCGGTACAGGATTAATGGCCGCTTCTCCTACAGGGACAGGAAGCCCGGGTTTGGTCACACGACCCACACCTATCCCTCCATCCAGGATAATCCCAGGTGCATCAGACCAGCTGACAGTTGCGATAATATGTGCCAGATGGGTGGCATCGGGATCATCTCCGGCATCTTTGATCGTTTCGGCACTAACAGCATTTTCCGATATATCATATTTCTCAATAGTGAAAGTGGCATCTCGCCCGATGGGCAAGGAAATCGTCGCTTCCTCAAGTGCATCCCCCGTGATCAATGCAGTCAATGCCGCTTTAGTCACGGCAGTCGAACATGCCCCTGTCGTATACCCATGACGCATTTGCGAGGGGTCTTTTTTTACTTTCTTTTCCATGATTTTTAACTATCAGCTAAAAGGGAAATTGCGTTCAATGCTGCAACAGTGACAGTACTTCCGCCTTTTCGGCCAATATTCGTAATGAATGGAACCTCCGTGATCTTAGCGAGTTCCTCTTTAGATTCTGCTGCAGAAACAAACCCAACAGGCATTCCAATGATTAAGTCCGGTTTTGCAATCCCTTCTTTAATAAGACGAATGAGCTCAAGTAAAGCTGTAGGTGCATTGCCAAT
This sequence comes from Peribacillus simplex, assembly GCF_900156045.1. GTDB lineage: Bacteria > Bacillota > Bacilli > Bacillales > DSM-1321 > Peribacillus > Peribacillus simplex_D. Next base: position 169,766 of record NZ_FTMX01000008.1, read on the forward strand.
GGCATAAATGCCCCCTTCATTTTCCTTAACGGCTTTTTGCATCGAAATGATCGCCCTTGTCGTATTCAAACGTTTTGCTTCGACCATCACATCCGGATCTGAAATATAGCAATGAACGTCCCCGCCGTGTTTTTGAAATCTTTTTTTGCCTGTACCGCTCTCGATCATTTGCACATCTGCAATGACATGTCTACCTTTGCGAATGGCTTCCACACCAGCTTGAATGGCATTTGGATGGATGATGACACTTCTTCCCAATTCAAAATCCGCTGAAGCATGAATGACCCGGCGGACGATCTTCCATTCATCTTCAGAAAAATCATGATTACCCATTTCTTCAGCTATGATTGAGAAGCTATAATCATATATTTTGTCTGGGTCTACCGTTAGTGGTTTAAAATCCGTTTTAAAATCCATCTTGCATTCCTCCTATTTTTCAATTAGTTGTTTATTCAACTCGTCGATGACATGATCAAAACTGGAATGAACATTTTGATAGTCAACATCCGGTCGCGATATCATGATCGTCTCTATTCCACATTCCAACGCTGCTTCCAACTTCTCATCAACCGCACCGACCTTGCCACTTTCTTTCGTAATCATCAATGTGACCCCATACTGTTCATATAGAGCTTTATTTAATTCTTTGGAAAATGGCCCTTGAATCGCAACGATATTTTTTTGTTCAATGCCCAGCTGCGCACATTTCTCCATATTGTCCATGCGTGGTAACATTCTCGCTATGACTCTTGTATTCTCTAGCCCTACCAATTCTTTTGCGAACACGGCCAGGGTTTTACTTCCGGTCGTGAGCATGATGACTCCCCGTTTCGCAGCGGCAAGCTTGGCAGCTTCCTCATAATCACGGACAACTATCAATTTATCATTCTGAAACCGTTGACTTTCACGCTCATAACGAATATAAGGGACATTTGCTGCCTTAGCTCCGTTAAGGGCGTTCTTGGATGCTTCCTCGGCAAATGGGTGACTTGCATCAACTACAGCCTGAAAACCTTTTTCAGAGATTAAAGATGTCATATCCTCTGCAGTTAATCGGCCAATCCGGGTGGATATGCCTGCATCTTGCAAACTTTTAGCTGCCGACCCGGTTACAACAGTTGCCAAAACCTTGAATCCCACCTGCTGAATCTCAATCGCTAATTCCCTTGCATCACTTGTACCCGCCAAAAACAAAATCATTTGGACGTCCCCACCACTTGCCCATCGTGATCGTGGTCGTGATGGTGGTCGTGGTCGTGGTCGTGGTCGTGGTCGTGATGGTGATCGTGGTCGTGATCATGATGGTGATGATGGTGGGCATGTCCATGTTCCTCGACATGTTTACGATAGTTTTCCAAATCACGTGCCCCGCTTGATCTGCCTTCACTAGCTTCAATTACTCGTTCTTGCAGAATATTCTGTAATGTTGGATGATATCCAAAATACTTCGCCAAAATGAATTCTTGATCTTGATATAGCTCTTGATAGCCTTTTAGCATATCCTCCATTCTTTCCATCAACACCCCTGTGAAGAGGAAATATGGCAGCATCACTACTTTTTTTGCCCCTAAGCGGATGCATCGTTCAATACCTTCGTCAACGTGCGGGTCCGTTACACCCATGAAAGCTGTTTCGACCCATTTAACATTTAATTTTTCCCATAATAATCGTGAAATTTTATATATATCACTATTTGCATCAGCATCACTGCCACCTCGGCCAATTAGCAATATTGCTGTCTCAGCCTGTTCAGAGGTTGTATCGAATCCCGCTTCCTCAAGCCGGTCTGTCAGGATTGTCAATACATCATGGTGGACCCCGATCGTTTGGCCATATGTGAATTTCACTTCTGGATACTTGGTTTTCCCATCCTCTATTTCAGCTGGGATATGTAATTTCGAATGTCCTGCATGCAACAAAATGATCGGTATGACGATAACTTCAGTAGCCCCTCGTTTTACACAATTATCAATGCCTTTGGATATATTCGGTGCCGCAAATTCCAAGAAGCACGTTTCTACAAGGAAACGCTCATCCAATGCCGGAATCATATTTTCAATAAAATGAAGGACTTCTTCATTTCCCGAAGCCAAGCGGCTTCCGTGTCCTACGAACAAAACTGCTTTCATTTACTTTCCCCCTCTTGATTAGTCTTCACAAGGCGCAGGCTCTATGTTTATTTTGGGAGCGATGTCCCGATAAGAAAAATTCTGTATCTTTTTCGAACGTTTGAAGTATTTAAAAAGCCGCTCATTTGGATGGGCATTTTGCTTATACTCCGCGACAATGTCCGTAATCAGTTCAACAAGCTGTTCCGGTTCAATGCCTTCCGCAACCGGCTGACCTGGATGGGCTGTTCTTCCAACCGGTTTAGCTCCAAGAAATAAGTCGAACTTCCCTTTTCGGAAGACAATCCCGATATCATCCATCACAGCACTATAACAAGCCATCCCGCACCCATTAAAACCGATGTTAAGTTCCTTGGGCATTTTCATTCCGCCAAGCACCCGATGTATTTCATCCGCATAAGGAATGGATTCCGTTTTTTCACCATCACAGAAATCACAGGCTTTTAATGTCAGTACATCTCCAATCGGCGATAATAGAAAGTTTGCTGATTGCAATTTCCCCGTAATCACTTCCGGATTCGTTGTCGGAATCTTTAATACGATTTTATGATTTGGCGTGTATTCCATCGTGCCCTTTTCCCCGACAACTTCCGCAAGTGTCATCATTTGTTTGGGAGTGAATTGTTTATTCGCCACACCAGGACTAACTGCAAGTTCGAATACCGACTCCATTTTTTGCTGAACAATTGGCTCAATGGATTGCTGAACGGTTTGACCCTTGACTCTTGACAGTGCTTCCATTGCCATTTCAAAGGAATCTGGCTTCTTTTCTGGTGCTTTTGTAAGTAATCCAACTCCTCCAGCGGATTCGGTGAAGGCTTCTTGCACGGATTCCTCTTCTTGATCTAATGCCCACGGTTCCGCTTCTTTTTGCAGGCGCTGATGCGGCTTCAATGGCTGCTTTTCCGAATTCAAAGTATATTTCCTCTGATAGCCTCTTGGTGTAATGATTTTGTCATCATATAAAAAGGTGGATGAATTACCAATAATGACGGTGGTCAACATTCCAATATCGTGATTCAACATATCTTTCAAATTGGTTATGACAATATCCTGCCTATCGCGATATGCACTTTTCACCAACCCGACAGGTGTATCGGGCGAACGGTAGCGAAGGAGAATTTTCTGTGTTTCAACAATTTGCCTGGTCCGCCTGCCGCTGCGCGGATTATACAGGGCAATGACAAAGTCTGCCATTGCAGCTGCTTCAACCCTTTTAGCGATCAGTTCCCAAGGAGTTAAATGATCACTGAGGCTGATCGTACATGAATCGTGCATGACTGGTGCCCCAAGTAAAGATGCACAAGAGTTGATTGCAGAAATGCCCGGAATGACTTCAATGCCCACTCCAGTTTCTTCTTTCCAGCCTTTTTCAATCAATACTTCATAAACCAACCCAGCCATCCCGTAAACTCCGGCATCCCCGCTGGAAATTACCGCCACTTTCTTTCCCAGCTCCGCTTGTTTCACTGCTTCCTGTGCACGTGATACCTCTTCAGTCATCCCCGTACTAATAATCGTTTGATCTGTAAGCAGTCCCTGAATGAGCTCAACATAAGTTTTATAACCAATGATGTAGTCACTTTCCTGAAGGGCTTCGACAGCACGTTTGGTAATGTGTTCAAAATTCCCTGGCCCAAAGCCCACGACGAATAATTTACCGTTTGTACTCATTAAGACATCTCCTTTTACGCTTTGTTCTTTGAAATACCCGTATGAGCAGGAAAATCTGGATTAGGTGTCATTTCCCCATCATTGAATTGGTAGATCATTTGTGGAACAAACTCCCCATCATCAATATGGCTGACAATTTTCCGACCGAAATCAGGCGTTTCCACTCGATACCAGTTTCCTTGAGGATAGGCAATCACAACGCAGGCATCCTTGCATCTTCCATTACAGCGTGTCCTTGTTGTATGGATTTTCAAATCCAGTCCTTTGGAAGTAATTTCATCGCGAATCGCTTGGGTTACTTCTTCCCCGCCTTTTTTCATGCAGCTGCTCCCATTACAAATCAACAGATGTGTATTTGTACCCTTTAAGTTCCAAGTAGTCATCTTCTTCCTCCTGCGTTCAGGGAAAAGGCAAAATAAAAAACCTTAACATAAGAGTCAAGGTTTAAAAAACTATATGAATGAGGAGCCCCAGGCAAAAATGCCCAATCTCCCAAAATCGTCATAGTCCTCTACCTTTCCCTCCGAAAAGTATCATGCAATTTTAAAAGCAGGTTTCCTGGCTTACGCTTCATTTTACTTTGTCCCTTCCCGGCAACAATGCCAGTGGCTATCGACAATTTCATCAGCGTTTACAGTAGCGGGGGCTGCATCGGATTTTCACCGATTTCCCTATTATCCCTTGCTTATTCACAGCAAGAGCACTTTTAAAATGAAATATTTGGTTTTGATATACATTCCTAACTAACTTTATCTATCATATAACAACTTTATCAAAATTCAATAGTTTATTCCGACTGTTTAGAAAAGTTTAATAGTGAATATCCTGCCCACAAGCCTTTCCTTGCAACAAACTTAGTCATAAAAAAAAATAGAGTGTAGCTGGAATTATTTCTTTATGGTACACTATACGAGATTTTTCAAAATAATTACATAAGTTTTATGGTGTTGAATTTTTCGGAATTCAGCTTAAAAGGGAAGCCGGTGAAAATCCGGAGCGGTCCCGCCACTGTAAAGGGAAGTCCTATTACTTTAACTTTAATCCACTGTCAATTGAGATGGGAAGGATGTAATGGGATGATGAACCAAAGCCAGGAGACCTGCCATGAAGCGTGAAACTGTTTCAACCTACGAGGATGGGTGTGCGGATCAGGCAGAAAGGCCCATGGTTGGTCTATGCTGCAAAATTCCTGTTCATTACGCACTTCTTTCCTTTGAGAGAAGTGCTTTTTATGTTGGGCGCGCCTTTCTTCTCAAGATTGATCAGAAAAATTAAAAGTGTTGAAAGGAGAAAGAATGAAAAGAACCAATTGGAAAACCATTTATTTTGTCATTTTACTGCTTTTTGTCCCAAAACGGGCAATGGCCATGCATATCATGGAGGGCTTTTTACCCATTGAATGGGCTATATTCTGGTGGGCAGTTACGCTTCCATTTTTAATCTTGGGTTACCGGTCCATTAGGTCCAAAGTAAGAGAAAACCCAGAAACAAAAATGATTCTCGGCCTTTCGGGCGCATTTGTATTTATATTATCGGCCTTAAAGATTCCTTCCGTTACGGGAAGTTCTTCACACCCTACAGGAGTTGGGTTGGGTTCCATATTATTCGGACCGTTGGCCATGAGTGTCGTTGGCTCCATCGTTCTGTTATTCCAAGCCGTTTTATTGGCTCATGGAGGATTGACGACATTAGGGGCCAATGCATTTTCCATGGCCGTTTGCGGACCGTTCATTGCTTACTTCGTCTTCAAGGGCGCAACTAAATTGGGTTGGTCTTTTTCACTTGCCGTATTCTTGGCTGCTGCTTTTGGAGATTTGGGAACCTATGTAGTAACTTCCGTTCAACTTGCTCTTGCTTTTCCATCCGAGGTAGGGGGATTCATGGCCTCTTTCAGTAAATTTGCCGGGATTTTTGCCCTGACCCAAATCCCCTTGGCAATCAGTGAGGGGTTATTGACAGTCGTCGTGATGAATTTCTTGAAAAAATACAATCTAGGCGAATTGAAGTTGCTGCGAGTTTTATCTAAGGAGGCACGTTAACATGAAAAAAAGTTTACTGCTGCTTTTCCTGGTCGTCATTCTTGCTACCATACCGTTAATCACCCAACAAGGAACGGAATTTGGCGGTGCCGATGGCGAAGCTGAGGAAGCCATCACCAAAATCCAGCCGGAATACAAGCCATGGTTCAACAGTATTTGGGAGCCGCCAGGTGCAGAAACCGAAAGCTTATTATTTGCGCTGCAAGCTGCAATCGGAGCTGGTTTCATTGGTTATTTCATAGGTGTAACGAGACAAAGGAATAAGCAAACCAAACAAGAAATTCCCGAGAAATCGAAGCATGTTACTCATTGATAAATATGCCTATTTCAATGGGCTAAAGGATGTACATCCGTTGGAAAAGATGGTTTTTGCACTCTCCCTTTTGCTATTTTCGTTAACGGTAAGGGATATGACCGTTTCGCTCATCACTTTTACGGTGATGAGCGCTTTAATCATTTTTGCGGCAAAAATCCCGCTTTCTTATTATCTTAAATTACTTCTATTACCAGGATTCTTTATACTATCAGGTACAATTACCATCCTTTTTTCTTTTACAAGCAAATATACTTCGATTTCGAATATATGGTGGTCCTGGAAGGTCGGGAACTGGCAAATATTCATCAGCGATGACAGCGTAGGTACAGTGATCGATTTGATCACTGTCGTATTAGGCAGCATCAGCTGTTTATATTTCCTTACCTTGACTACACCCATTACCGTCATCCTATCCGTGATGCGAAAACTTAAAGTGCCTTCCTTATTGGTCGATTTAATAGAATTGACCTATCGCTTCATTTTTATTTTTTTAGAAACAGCTTTGGCCATTCACCAATCACAAGCTTCACGACTGGGGTATGGCTCGTTAAGGAAAGGCATTCGATCTCTCGGATTACTAATCTCATCATTATTTTTAGGAGTATTGCAGCGCTCTGGACATTTGACGATGGCCATGAACGCAAGAGGCTATCAGGAGAACCTTTCCTATATCGAGGATACTTACACATATTCCTCACGCAATTGGCTTTTCGCGATTGTAATACTAGGAAGCTTAATCTTTATTAATGGATTTTTCTAAATTGGAGGCAACCCAAGAATGGACGAGCATATTTTTCATATAGAAGGCCTCACCCATCAATTCGCGGATGGAACGTTCGCTTTAAACGATCTTTCGCTAACGATCCAACATGGTAAAAAGATAGCATTATTAGGCAATAATGGTGCCGGAAAATCGACTTTATTCCTCCATTTAAATGGTCTTTTACAACCTACGGCAGGAAAAATCAGATTTAAGGGCAAGAAAATGAAATATGACCGTAAAACATTATTATCATTACGAAATCAAGTCGGGATCGTCTTTCAAGATCCCGACTCGCAGCTTTTTTCCGCTAATGTACAACAGGATATATCGTTTGGACCGATGAATTTAGGATGGGATAGAAATGCAGTCCAGGAGAAAGTAAATTGGGCGATGGCTGAAACGGAAGTAACCGAACTAAAAGACAGACCCACCCATTTTTTGAGCCTAGGACAAAAAAAACGAGTCGCCATTGCTGGGGTACTCGCCATGGAACCTGATGTCTGGCTCTTGGATGAGCCTACCGCTGGATTGGACCCTTATTTCTCAAGACAGATCATGGCTCTGCTGGACAGTATCCACCACCATGACAAAACGATCATCCTATCAACTCATGATGTTAATTTAGCTTATCAATGGGCTGATGAAGTCGTTGTCATGAACGCTGGTAAGGTCATATACCAAGGAGATCCCGTCTCCGTTTTCCATGATGAAGACGTTTTGCTGCAGGCACATCTGGAGAAGCCGTGGGTTTTTGAAATGTTTCAAGCCCTACTTCAATCAAGGGAACCTTTAGTACGGGACCTTTACCCAAGAACGAAGGAAGAATTGCTTCAAATGTTTGAGACTGAAAGGATTTTTTAATTAAGCATCCCCTAGCTATTGTTTCATCTTTCCAAAAGCTAGGGGATCAAAAAACTGATATATTTTTAAAATGGCAGACAATAATTCTTGTTCCTAAAAAACAAAAATCTTATTATTTATTACTTTTCTTCCTCTGTTCTTTCTTTTCCAAGTTCAATATCTCTTCCGTTTACATCATCAACGACTGCTTTTATTTCGCCTTCCGCATAAGTATCCGAGACTTGTTCGTGGGTTGTAGCCAGTCCAGAAGATAAATCATCTTCCCGTTTATAATCACTGACATCATATGTTCTTCCGGAAATTTCTGAAGATTCATTTTTTGATTGCTTGCTATCCATTTTTTTCACTCCTAGTTTTTAAATTGTCCAATCATCCATTGACAACAGTATTAAAGACAAAGGTATTTTGTGTAAAAACTGAAGCAATATTCAATAATGATAAAAAAAGGAGGGAAAAGGCACAAAAAAAGCTTACAAGAAAAATCCCCTTTCAAGGACCTTACATGCAAGCTTATTTAGAGCTTAGGCTTCCTTCCTCACATCCACATTATCGGACGGGTCACCCCAACATTCCACATTCTTCAAACCTTTAATATTGTTCACATGGAAGACAGGATTTTTCCCACTTTTCTTTTGCTTTTGATAATCCGCCAGTGCAGCAAATGCAATTTTCCCTAGTAATGCTATCGCGATCAGGTTGATAATGGCCATAAGGGCCATCAGCAAGTCAGCCAGTCCCCAAACAAAATCCAATGAGGCAAGTGAACCGAATATCACCATACCTACGACTGCAATACGATAGATGTTTAACCAAACCTTATTTTCATTGATGAAGCCAATGTTCGACTCTCCATAATAATAGTTGCCCACAATGGAGCTAAAGGCGAATAACAATACAATGATGGCAAGGAAAATACCCGCCCAAGATCCCAATGCCGTTCCAAGGGCATTTTGGGTAAGGACGATTCCATCCGTTTCCTTCGATGTATAAAGTCCTGAAAACAAAATGATGAAGGCAGTCGAACTGCAAATGATGAGCGTATCGACAAAAACACCTAGTGACTGAATGAGCCCTTGCTTGACGGGATGACTGACATCTGCCGTCGCACCAGCATTTGGTGCACTACCCATCCCGGCTTCATTTGAAAATAGGCCGCGCTTGATTCCCTGCATCATGGCAGCTCCCAGTACTCCGCCAGCCACTTCTTTTATGCCATTAAATGCACTTTCAAAGATCAGGACAAAAACACCAGGTAACTCGGTGATATTCATGATGATGATAATCAACGCCACTATCACATAGGCTCCTGCCATGATAGGAACGATGACTTCAGAGACCTTTGCAACCATTTTGATCCCGCCAAAAATGATGACAGCCGTGACAATAGCCAAGATGATTGCCGTAACCCACTTTTCGATCCCAAACGATTCGTTGAATGCGCTTGTAATCGTATTGGCTTGTACCGAGTTGAACGCCAGTCCAAATGTAAGCGAAATCAACACAGCGAAAGTGATGCCCATCCAGCGGGCATTCAATGCTTTTTCCATATAATACGCAGGACCGCCGCGGAATGCATCCCCATCCTTGACCTTATAGATTTGAGCAAGTGTACTTTCAATGAAAGCCGAAGCAGATCCGATCAGTGCTATTAACCACATCCAGAAAACGGCTCCAGGGCCGCCCATCGTGATCGCTATGGCAACACCTGCAAGGTTACCCGTTCCTACCCGGGAAGCCGTACTAATACAAAATGCCTGAAAGGATGTCACACCTTTTTTTTCCGCAGTGGCCCCTTCGCCCAATAGCCGGAACATTTCCCCTACCATCCTGAATTGAACAAACTTCGTGCGAACGGAAAAATAAAGTCCCAATCCAATCAACATGATGATCAATATGGAAGACCATAACACATCATTTGTCTCAGTAATAAAATTTTCTAAGATCTCCATTAAAAAACCCCTCTACTTACTCTAATTATTATTATAAAAACATATACAGCTATAATTTATTTCCCTGTTCATTGGGGGAAATGAAGCCATAAAAAAAGGAAATTCCGTAATGAATCTCCAATACAATAATATATTATATCCTAACACTCTATTTTTTTCATTCATGAATTGGTGTAATCTATCGAAATATATAATATTTCAATATCATTTCCTTTAGATAATAATCTTTCATCCTCACTTCATTTAAATTCATTGTAACGTTAATAAAATTCCTATTCAAAACAACCGGGATATAGAAAAGCCTCACAGATTAACGTGCGAGGCTTATTTAGCAATCATCTGCCCTCTCTTATCTTATATTCTGGATTTCTGTAGGTCACAATGTTGAAATTAGGTCTTTTATGATATCCTTGTTCTGTCTCTCCTAGATGGTTAAAATACCTTGTGCAAACAGCTTTCTTAATTCTTTCTTATCAATTTTTCCAATCGGCGTTAATGGAAACTTATCTAGAAAATAGACAACTTTAGGAACCATATACTTTGAGGTTCTTTGTTTGCAGAAATCAATTAATTCCTCACTAGTACAGTTCAACCCTTCTTGCAGTGATGCAACGACACACACTACTTCTCCCCAATCTGGATGGGGAACACCTATGCAAGCACTTAATGCAACAGAAGGGTGCAGGTTCACCACCCTCTCGACTTCTGAAGAATATACGTTCATCCCGCCTGAAATGATCATATCTTTCTTACGATCCACAATATAAAGGTAACCGCTTTCATCCCATTTACCAATATCACCAGTGTAGAACCATCCATCACGGATGTATTCCTCGGTAAGATCAGGTCTTTGATAATAGCCTGCCATCATCGCTGGCGATTTTACGATAATTTCACCAAGCTCGGAAGGTTTTACATCATTTCCTTCATCATCAATCAGTCGAATTTCGGTAAGGATGCACGGTTTTCCACAGCTTTTCAAAATTTCCGAATTGTTATGATAAGCCCATACATGGGCGCTTTTCGATAGTCTTGTAATGACAATATTACATTCTGTCATGCCGTATTGCTGGCGCATAATGGGCCCGAATACTTCAAAAGCTTCTTTAAGGCGCTTTTGTGAAATTGGTGACGCGCCGTAGAAAATATTGCGCATGGAGCTCATATCATATTCCATCTTCTTTGTCTGATCAAGCAGTCTGTATAACATGGTCGGTACCAAGAATGTCGTCGTAATTTCATGATCCTTTATCGCCCGTATGAATTCTGCAGCGTCGAATGATGACATCACATAGACATGGACGCCCGAAACAAGGGATCTCCAAAGTAATGAACCGGCCGAATGCACAATAGGCGTACTTAGCAATACTCGGTCTCGGTCGTCAAGTGGGTCTTCGATAGCGGCAGAAAGTATGGCGGCGCCGAGTCCCTTCTGGGAATGCATGACGCCTTTCGGTGTACCCGTTGTCCCGCCTGTATATGACAGAAGGGCAATGTCTTCCGCTTCAGCTAAAGGCAAGTCTAAATTATTTATTTCACCGGGCCATTGAAACCGTTCAAACTCCTCTGGATAATTAATATTAAAGCCAGGAAGCCCAATGACATGGATATCTTCCTTCTTCATTACTTCCAAATACTCAATGAAGGTATCAAAGTGTGTCTTTGTAGCTATTATGACCAATTCTGGTTTTGCTTCCTTTAGGATGAATTGTATTTCTCGTTTCCCCAGTTTTTCACTTAATGGCACTAGGGTAGCTCCACATTGCTGGATGGCCAAACCAAACATCACACTTTCCAAACTGTTTGGAATGATGGTCGCTATGCGGACACCCCTTCCTGCACCTAAGCGAAGTAAATAAGAAGAGATAAGGTTTGTTTTCTTCCATAACTCGTCGTAGGTTATCGTTTCCCCGTTTGGCAACAAGGTAATTGCGGGCAGTTCGCCGAACCGTTTCATTCCTTTATTCAACAGTGACTGAAATGTCAACTTATGCAGCATGCATTTTTTCCTCCTTCGAAAAAGGTTTTACCCTTTTAATAATGCTTTGGCAATTGTATTTTTTTGAATTTCCGAGGTTCCGCTCAGAATCCGATACATCCGTGCACTCCTGTACATTTTTTCTACAGGATGACCTTTTACCAAGCCTTTGGAGCCAAAGATTTGGATGGCCTTGTCAGCCACACGGCAATTTACTTCTGAAGCAAACAGTTTTGCCATGGACGTGCCGGCCCGATCTTCTTTTCCTTGATCAATTTTTTCAACTACATCATAGACCATGCACTTTGCTGCATAGATTTCCGTCGCCATTTCTGCAAGCATATGCTGAATTGCCTGGAAGTCACCAATGGGCCGGCCGTGTTGGACTCGCGTTTTAGCATGTTCAATAGATAAATTGAGAAGGTGTTGAGCCATTCCGATAAAGCCGGCCGCATGGGAAGCGCGATTTGTGTTTATTCTCTTCAATCCGAGCAGCAACCCTTTTCCTGGTTCTCCGATTATATTGGCGGCAGGCACTCGACAATGATTGAAATTTAATTCAGCATGTATGCGCTCACCTGATAGGGGAACTTGAATGTCTCCTAGTTCAAACCCCGAATGTTGGGGTGTTCTTTTATCTACTAGGAAAGCAGTGATTCTACCTTTTCCTCCTTCCTGAAATTCTTTCGCCATGACAATGGCGAAATCAGCATAGGGTGCAGCACTGATAAAATGTTTTTTTCCATTCAATATATAATCATTTCCGTCTTTAACGGCAGTTGTTTCGATAGCAAAGGCGTCCGATCCGGCATTTGGTTCTGTTAGGGCAAAACAGCAGCTCGCTTCCCCCTTCACGACGGGCATCACATATTTTTCTATTTGCCCCGGTGTAAAACTTTCCAACATTTGACCAATTCTTAACGGCCCGCCAATCTCGCCGATAACCTGCCCCCATAACACCGCTCCGGAACGGGCCAATTCTTCCTTGAACATGCATAATCCTTTTAAGCTAACATCTTGTCCACCATACTTTTCAGGGAGGTTAATTCCGTAAAAACCCAATTCCCTGGATCGTTTTCTTGCCCATTTTATGGCTTCCATCGGTATATCCTCTTCAGCGTTCAATCCATGCTCCTGTTCATATGGAAGCAATTCATCTTGAATGAAAGCCTGCAACTTTGTTTGAAGTACCTCTAATTTCTCTTCCTGCGTTGTTACCATAAGTTTCCCCTTTCATATCTTGGTTTTATCAAACTATTCAAATATTTAAAATGTTATAAAATTAATTTTAAAGGTAAATAATATTTAAGTAAAATAATGAAATATGATATAAACATAAGAAAAATTGATGTAAATACAAAAAAATATTAGTTCCCTTCAGCATAGGAAACTAATATTTAAGAGCAGTATAGAATTCGAGACATTTTATAAACTCTCTGGCAGCTTTTGAAAAATGCTGCTTCTTAGAGCGAACATAACCGAATTCCATTGTATTATTTTCTAGCTCAACCAAAGGAATGGCCACAAGTTCCCCGCTTAGGAAATAAGGGTCGCTGTTCATTCCAATATCATAGGAAAAGGCAATGGCTAATCCCTCAGCGACGGTTTTTTTGATGATTTCTGTATTATTTGTGAAAAACAAAATATTCATCTCACCGTAATGATCAAAAAAACCTTTGATGAACGCCTTCATCCTTGGTCCATTGTAAACGACCAGATTTTGGTCCATTAGCTCTTGTGGGGTTATGCTTTTACGGTTGGCTAAAGGGGAATTCTTACTGACCGACACAATCACTTTTGCTTCCATTAAAGGTTGAAATTCCAACTCATTTTCTTTTGGTTTAACCTTTGGAATATTCAAGAGCCCGATGTCTATCTTAGCATTCAGTACTTCTTCGGTTATCTCTTGTCCCCCTTTTTCTTCAATCACGATTTTCACCTCGGGATACTTCTTCTTAAATAATGCCAATGATTTAGGCAAAACCGTAAGAAATAAACCTTGTGTAGAGGATAGGCGTAACTCTTTTTCCATCGTATCTGAATGTATTTGCGCACTGTCTCTTATTTCTTCCAATTTGCTTAATACTTCAAGAGCCTTCTGGATGATTTCCTTTCCGTCTTCTGTAGGTATGGTTCCTAACCGTGACCGTTTGAAGATTTTTATACCTAATTCCTTCTCCAGACTGGTAATGGCCATGCTGATTCCGGATTGAGAGATATGGAGGCTCTCAGAAGCCGTGGAAATCGAGTTTACCTCGGCCACCTTTATGATATATTCCAATTGTTCTATATTCATGGTTCATTCTCCTTCTAGCCTATTACCAATATCATACCTCGAACAGAAAGCCCTTTCAATTTTAGAGATGAAGAATCAGGCTCCCCGAACTGTCTCCTCAAAAGCAGAGTGCCAGTTTTATACAATGGTAGTTGTTTTTTCGTATTCTTTAGCCGGTTGTGCCCGATTATTTTTAATAGAAACGGCAACAACCGTACCCAACAACGCCATTATCACCAAAAACAGGAAAGCTGCGTCATAGGAGTCATTAAACAAACTGATAATCAAACCGAGGGCTAAAGGAGAAACCGCACCTGCAATTTGACCAGCAAAAGTTACGAGTCCGGAGGCAGAGCCCGTAAGTTCCTTTGGTGAGTATTTTATGATAATCGTATATAGAACGGTCCCAAAGAAAGACAGTGCTATGGAGTTGAGAGTGAGATAAGTGATGAAAAGTGCTATGGACGTGGCGTTAGACATTAAAAAGAGAAAAATTGCGGATAATAAAGCTCCTGCAGCAGCAAGATACTTCTCCCGGTTAGCCATATGCTTATCCAGTAGCCATCCGCTTACATTAAACATCAAGAAACCAAAAACATAAGGGATTGCCAATAAACCCCCGGCGGCTATTAAATCAACCCCTTTTTCCTTAACCAAATATATAGGCATCCAAGTGATCAGACCATAGTTGATAATATTTGAGATAAACTTGAAAGTTATAAGTTTCCAAATATTTTCGATTTTAAATAATAGTTTCAGAGCTACCTTTTTTTGTTTCGGATTGTCTTTTTTAACCTCTTGAGTTCCTTGAGGCTTTAGAATGAACCAAATACCGAAAGAAATTAATATCCCTAGAATCCCGGCAATGGTAAACATGCCCCGCCACCCGAAAGCTACAACCATCGAAGCGGCAAGAGCGGTACCTAATATCCCGCCAATATTCTGGGCAGACAGGAAAAATGAATTTGCCCGGCCCCGTTCTTCTTCCGGGAAGTTATCTCTTATAGTGGACATACTGGCAGGATAGAAAGGCCCTTCCCCTAAACCGAACAGAAAACGAATGAATAATAAAGACATAAATGACCAAGCAAACCCAGACATAACAGTGAACAAAGACCAACTAAACAAAGAAACAGTAACCATGACCCTGGCTCCATATTTATCGGTCATCCATCCGCCAAGCGGTTGCATGAGCGAGTAACTAACAAAAAATATACTAATTAAAAAACCTGTCTGGGACGTATTGAGATGAAACTCATCTGCAATGGGAATAATTCCGACATTTATGGCAACGCGATCAAAAAAGCTTAAAATCATTCCAACAAATAAAAGGCCGCTAATCATTAATTTTCGTTTCTTACTTGCATACAGCTGCATTCCTCATCACTCCATTTTTTATATTTCACAAAACTTTTGAATCCACTTAAGGGAAGCGCTTACAATTTCTTTCAAAATGCCAAAGCTTGAATATTCACTTTTCACTGATTGATTTTTGTTCTGTGACTTTTAGGAGCGTTTCATTCATTAAAAACAATGAATGAATTTATTAAAACGAAACTGGATGCCTACAAAATTATTTGATACATTCAAACCCACGAGACTAAAAATTTGACTCGTGGGTGCAAACATTGGTCACCGATTCATCCCGTTTACAGAATATAAAGTAGTTGATTATCACGGAGTAACGATATTAACCTTTGGTTGAAATTGATCCAGCAAAGACAAGAAATCTACAAACTGCTCTTTATCACCGGAAATGGAAACGTTACCTGCTGCTTCCATCTTGGATAAATCTTCACGTCCTAGAGCAATTTGATAAAAGGTTAGTCTATCCATTGTTAATGCTGCATCAGGGTTGGACGCCATTTTCCCTTTCTTGAAATTCAATACTGAATTATCTAGATCAATCATGTAATTGGTTTTCGAATCCTTAAATGTAATATTGAATGTCATATTTTTATTTTCCGCTTTTGTTCCGTTTAATTTAATGGACAAGAATTTCAGGAAATCATCCATTGGCATATTGAGCAGCGTATCAAGACTCATCATTCCGCCAGTTCCCTTGGAGTCTGCCACACCATTCCTTAACTCATCTGCGCCGGTAAGATAGAAATTACGCCACACAGCAGATTCAGCTGTGTATCCTAATTGTTCATAAGCATTAGCCAGTAAATTTTTTGCTTCTGTATTCTTGGGGTTAGCCATGACTACATGCTTTAAGACTTGAGCCACCCAGCGATATTCCCCTTTTTTATAATCAAGTTTTGCCCGTTTAATGACCTTCTTTTCCCCACCCATATACTCCACATATTTAGCGCCCGATTCCTCTTGTGGTAAAGTATCCAAGTCGGATGGATTAGCGTTGAAATATCCTAAATAAAAGTTGTACACCGCTTTTACGTTGTGTTTCAATGTTCCGTAATACCCCCGATTGGCCCAAACTTTATCCAACTTTTCAGGAAGCTTTAACTTTTCCGCGATTTCATCAGGTGTGAGTCCTAAATTAGCTAATCGTATGGTTTGGTCATGAATATATTTATACAAATCACGCTGACTTTCCAACTGCTCCAGAACATGGTCTTTTCCCCATATGGGCCATGTATGGGCGGTAACCATAGCATCTATATCTTCATTTCCAAACAGATCGACTGTTTCATCAAGTGCTTTCACCCATTTCAAGGTATCCCTGGTTTTAGCTCCCCTTAATGTATAAATGTTATGTAACGTGTGTCCGGTGTTTTCGGCTACCACTAAAGTTTTGTAATCTTTGATATAATAATGCATCTCTGATGGAGCTTCTGAATCCGGCGTCAATAAAAACTTAAATGCTATTCCGTCTATTTCCACCGTTTGAATATCATCCTTTACTTCCATTGTTGGAGGTAAATAGCTAAAAGTTCCGTTACTTAATCCCGGGCCAATACCAGAAGTAACAAACCCTCTATCATTTGCGGGTAAAAGATTTCCAAACATATAACCTGCACGGCGAGACATTATATTACCTAAAAGAATATTTTCACTTAGCGCTTCATCGTTAAAACCTTCGGGAACAATAATGGGCACCTTAGCTGGATTTTCAGCGTACTGAGCAATGCCTTTTATACCACCAAAGTGATCCGCATGACTATGACTAATAACAATGGCACTTACCGGTTTTTTGGGTCGATGTTCAAAATAAAGCTCCATCGCTGCTTTGGCCGTTTCAATTGTAGAAAGTGTATCCAAAACTATTAATCCAGTTTTTCCTTCCACAATGGTAAGTACTGATAAATCCTGGCCCCGAACTTGATAAACGCCATCTACCACTTTAAATAAGCCTGTTATATTTTGTAATTGTGCCTGCCTCCACAAGCTAGGGTTTACAGTATTACTTGCCGGCTGATCTTCTTTGATGAATGAATATCGATTACTATCCCATACTACGTCACCTTTTGAATTCTTTATTGGATTCATGTTCAAGGGTGCAATGAATCCTTTATGTGCATCCTTAAAATCTTCCTTGTCTTTAAAATTCAACTGTTCATAAAAAGCTTTATTTGCTGAAATAGTTGCATTTGTTGCTGGCATTGGCTCATCAGATGATGCATTTGTAATAGTAGATCCTGCGAGTATAGCAAAAACAATGGGAACGGAAACAATTCCTTTAATAATAGATACTTTGGACATCTCATACCCCTTTCTCGATTGAATAAGCAGATATCATGTCTATATTCCGTTTGTCGAAGAAGTAAACTTTCTCTTTTTATAGAAATTTTTAGAATAATATGAATTTATTTTATAATTAATTAGCCATTAAGTATATTTCCTATTTCTAATAGTAACTTCAATTTTATTTATATATAAACTGCTTGTTTCCATAATGAAATTCGTTTGTTAGGCTATTTAAGCAATGTAGTTTGCAATATAAGTAGAACCCTTTGAGATAGTTTTTCTTGTTAAATGAAAATTTCTAAAGTGTATTCGTAATGCCCATTTAGTTATACATTACTAAAAAAGGTGAGTTAGCTGGATACCCAAATACAAAAATGCCCCTCTCGATTGAGAAGAGCTTTTATAAACTGTATAACCTTTAACTATTTAACTTGTAGAAGTTTTTGCTTTTTTATCTATTAATTCATTTGAATAACATAACCCTGTATCTGGTTTAACGAAGATTGAGAACAAGATTCCGAAAATTAGAAGTAAGCCCGCGGCTAATAAGATGGAATATGCAAAACCAAGCGATACGTTTTCTCCTGCTGACTGGACAAGCACACCAGTGATAACAGGTCCAATCATCCCTGCTATATTCATAAACGATGTGCCAAGGCTCGTCATTAATCCTGAACGGTCAGGCAGCAACTGCATTAATACCTGCGGACTAATCGCTAAAATTGTATAAGCAAAGCCTTTAGCCATGCTAAGAGCGATTGTTATCCAGATAGGAGAATGAAAAATCGTGATGGAAGCAAGAAACATGCCTGCTACTATTAATGAAATTCCTGCAAAGTATATACGTGATGTCCGAAAATTGTGATTCTTTTTATATAAACGATCCGAAAGAGTTGAAATAAAAACTGATACGATAACAGAGCCAATTCCAATAATCAATGCGGTATATCCCATTTGCATCGGTTTCATCTCTACGACTTTAGTAAGATAACTAGGCATCCATAGTCCCAGCCACATCGTTAACCAAACACCTGAAAACGCTGCCAATAATGTAAATAGGCATGTAGGCGACCTTAAAATGACAAAGAACTCTGACCATGCAAATTTGGGTGGAGCTAATTTTACATGATTTACATCCACTTTTAAAGAATGAGTTTCAGGTAATAGCATCCAAATAATCAGAAAAACCACACTGAGTAATCCAAGAGAAGCAAATCCAATACGCCATCCAAATTTTTCGATAAGCATAACTAAAATAGGGGCTGATGCTAAGGTACCTAACATACTTCCAGCGTTTACAATTGAAATAGCCATACCTCTTGATTCAGGCTTAAACCATTTACTTACGTGACTTATAGCTGTTGGAGCAAAGGGACCTTCCCCTATACCAAGCAAAACACGATAGGCAACCAACATAGGGAGGCCTGCAATGGCAAATGCTCCAAATTGTAAAATAGACCAACTTGCTAACATTACTGCAATAATTTTTTTTGTTCCAATTCTATCTGACCATGCTGCTCCTAAGATGCCAGATATTGAAAAGAGCCAGAAAAAACTACTTCCTATTAACCCCCACTGTGTATATGTGAGATTAAATTCACTCATAATAGATTCTGCAGCATACCCTATGATTGATTTATCTGCAAAGTTAATGGCCATGGTAAAAAATAAAAATACTAATACATACCAGCGCATATTTTTTTCACCCTCCTATAAAATACAAAATCCATTAACAAGATTTTTACCTTTCTCTATGAAATTCTGTCGGCACACGGTTAAAGCGCTTACAAAACAAATGAACCTTTTTTATTTTCGGAAGAGCAAATAGATGTGTACGAAAAATTCACTGTATTAAAAGGGACGGGATGAAATTTATAATCAACACTTAAGTGCAGGCCTACTACAAATAAAATACTCTTTTTATTCAGTCAATTTCTGTCGGATGAATTTATAAAATTCCTAAAATCTGGGTTTCACCCAACTTTTTGGTAGTCATTAAAACTTGATTACGTCTAAATCATTCGGGACAAAAATATCACCACTGAATACGTTTTCAGCTTCAGCTAGTACTTTCTTAGGGTTCATCTTAGGCAAGAAATGAGTTAATACCAATGAAGTGACCTTAGCCTTTTCTGCCGTTGAAGCTGCCTGTGCAGGTGTACAGTGTTCTTTTTGCAGGTTCGCCCATATTTTTTCTGCATTTTCCATTTGATCACCCTCAATTAATGTGAGAGCTGAGTCATGAATAATCATGTCAGCTCCCTCTGCCAACTTGGCAAGACCGTCTGTCGGAGGTGCCGTATCACCAGAAAAAACAATTGATTTTCCATCTTTTTCAAACCGGTAAGCAAATGTCGGGACATTGTGATTCATACGGGCGCAGGTAATTTCAATCGGTAAATCTAAAGCGACAGTAGATGGAACTTCAATTTCAATGATTTTCACATCGTATATTCCTGCTTCAGGTCTTCCGAGTGACATGCGATAAGCAATATCTTCTTTTAGCATATCTAATAACAATTCATGCATCTTTTTTGTACCTAAAGGCCCAACAATTGTCAGTTCACGTCTCCCTTCAACCCAACCACTAATTAAGAAGTTGGCATATCCCAAAATATGGTCAGCATGTAGATGTGTAAAAAACACATACTTCACCTCCTGCGGAGGAATCCCAGATTTAACTAATTGCATCGTTGCTCCTTCACCGCAGTCAACCAATATTGGCAAATTGCCCATGATTAACAGTTGTGCCGATGGTATCCTTTCTGAATTTAATCTAGGACTTCCTGTACCAAGCATAATTACTGAGTTATTCATATTCCTCTCCCTTTCTTTTCTTTTTGACCAAAATGGATTAAAGTGGCTATATATATATAATGGACTAACGTTAATCATCAACTTTAGTCCATTTTGGTTTTAAATAATCTATATTGTTACTTTATCTTGAATTTTTTAAAAAATCAATCTTTTTTCTGAGCTGTTATATTTAATCTAGGAAATATGAATCAAAGATCAAAATGGCTGAGCCTACAGCTGCCGCGTTTTCTTTGAGTTTCCCCTGTGTGAATATCACCTCTTTTTCTTTCTGAATATTTTTTTTCGTATACTCAATCACTTTTATAAAATAATCCTTATAGTCATAAATAAACGGCCCATTTAAGATAACTAAATCAGGATTGAAAAGATTAATTAAATTAGAAAGACCAATCCCTAAATATTGGGAAGACCGTATTATTACGTCCTCAGTTATTTTGTCCCCTTGCAGAAAGTATTCCATCATATCATTAAGCGATGCTTTCTGAAAAAGCTCATCATTCATGTTTCCTACTAATCCTTTTACTTTATTCAATTCATTCAATATACCTTTAAATGATGTGTATGCAACAATGCAACCCCGCTTACCACAGGAACACACATTGCCATCCACATCAATAATCATATGGCCATAGCCGTTTGTACTCACATAATTTTCCTGCAGAATTTCCCCATTCATAATGATTCCGCAATCCATACCCCAGCCGCCACTAACGCAAAAAAGAATGTTTTTATGTACAGAATTTGCCGCATGATACTCAGCTGTTGCAGCCGCATTTGAACTTTTTTCCAGTATTACTCTTACTGGGAATTTTTCCTGTATCATTTTCACAATGTGAACATTACCCCAGTTTGCTTCGAGAAGCGATTCGGGTTTCAAGATAATCCCATCATTCCGATTCAGAGGGCCGGTTGTGACAATACCGATTCCCAAAAGTTTTTCCTCATCAATATCGAACATCTCCATAAATCTCTGAATTATATTTTCCACTTTCATAATAACAAATTCTGGTGTGTGGATTGAGGTCATGGCAAACGACTCTTGGTCTATCTGATTGTATCTTAAATCCACCAGTACAACATTAGTCTTCATTCTAGAAATGTGTATACCAATGATAAAATTACTTTCTTGTTCCACATCGTACAATATAGGTGGGCGGCCAATTGATTTCTCCTCAAATCCGCTTTCCTTGATTAAATTGTTTTTTAAAAGCTCATCTATCATACGAACTAACGTTGTTTTTTTGATGTTTGTCATCTCGATTAATTCATTTTTATTAATTGGTCCATATTTATGTATTAGTAAATATAATTTTTTTAACTCCTGTTTTTTCGAAGTTGGTTTTTCAAAAAATAGTTTTAACACTTTGTCACCTGCTTAAAAGAATTACTTTCACCTTAAATTTACCACAAAACGATCCATAATAGTCTAACCTAAAACGATTGAAAATCTCTTTTAAATGAAAGAAAGGTTAGTGTATAAAAAAGATAATGCCTTTCCTTTCTTATTGAAGGAAATTAACAAATTTAGACACCCCAATTTTATTAAAACGATTGTTTTTCCTGACTAGCCATAAATTTCTTGTTATATCTATCCTGGAAATACCCACTTCCCGCAAAAAGCCTTGCTCCAATTCCCTGGCCACTGTCAACCTTGGCAAAATGCTGATTCCAAGTCCAGCTTCAACCGCACTTTTTATCGCTTGTGTGCTGCCAATCTCCATGTAGCTGTCTATTTTTTCTAAAACTCCATGCTCCCTTAACATGTTTTCTACTATAAGCCGTGTTCCTGAAATGGATTCACGCCATATCATCCTTTCATTCCCCAATTCCTCAAGCTGGATTTCTTTTCTGTCTTTCCATGGGTGATCGGACGGACATACCAATATCAATTCGTCCTCTGCGAACTTGTCTACAATAAAATCGCCGTTTTCCACAAGTCCTTCCACCAAGGCCAAATCAATGACATCGTTTGAAAGATCCTCAAGAACCCGGGGGGTATTTTTTATCGTTAATGTCACTTTTATTTCAGGCTGTTGTTTTTTGAATCTCCCAAGCAAGCTCGGTAACAAATACTCACCGATAGTCAAGGATGCCCCTACTATTAGGTTTGCATTGTACTTGCCAGTGGATTGCTGAATCACTTCTTTTGAATGGTTGAAGTCATTTACAATAGCTTTTGCAAAAGGGTATAACAACTTTCCTGCCTCTGTAACTCTCAGCCTTCCTTCCTCACGGTCGAATAACAAAGTGTTATAATAATTTTCCAGTTGATGGATTTGTCTGGTTACAGCGGGTTGAGATAGGAAACTTAACCTCGCTGCCTGGCTTATGCTTCCTTCATCCACCACTAAACAAAACATTTTTAGATTTTCTAATTTCAAGAAAACGACCTCCATGTTTTTAAATAGTTAATTAAAATGATAGCATCATAATGGTAAATGGTGAAATGAAAAAAGTGTGCCACATCCCTTAATAAGCGAGGCTATTAAATTATTGGCGACATTCTTTATAAAACGGATAAATCTTCTGGGTATAACGTTTTGTTATACCCGATGATTTTGTTGCAATTTACCCATTCCTTTTTCTTTGATATGTTAGTAATAAGATTTAAACTTAGCGGCAAAGGAAGTGACTGATGTCAATGAAAGGACAATGGAAAACTCTATTCCATTTATTTTGGACCTTTTTTAAAATAGCACCTGTCACATTCGGAGGCGGGTTTGCGATGATCCCTTTAATCGAAAAAGAAGTGGTCGAAAAGAGGAAATGGATGAAAAGCGAAGAAGTTACGGATGTTTTTGCGTTATCTCAGTCCGTACCGGGAGCTGTCGCCATAAACTCCGCCACCTTTATCGGCCATCGAATTGCCGGAATGAGGGGGGCAATGGCAGCCATGATCGGTGTTTCATTACCTACCTTTTTAATTGTTCTGCTCCTAGGCATTTTGTATTTTTTCATTCAGGATAATCCGAAGATAGAATCCGCATTCATATCGATCAGAGCTTCCATAGTAGCCATCATCGCCTATGCGGCTATCAAGATAGGAAAAACGGCTGTTGTTGACAAATCAACTTTCTGTATTTTATTAGCAGGAATTCCAGTCCTCTTCTTTCTTCACCCTGTGATAGTTATAGTAGCAGGAGCTGTAGTGGGTATCGTGACAATCTCCATTAAGAGAAAATTAGGATACGATGTCAAGCTGGACAGAAAAGATTTGACAAAAGTAGAAAATGATTTCGAACCTTTCATGGGTGCTGGCATATAGTCAAATCAAAAAGGGTCTAACTAATTTTCAAGAAAGCGTGTGATAGAATGATGGTATTGTGGGAGTTGTTCAGCACCTTCTTTATTATCGGCTTTGTATCGTTCGGAGGCGGATACGCCATGATTCCCGTAATAGAATCGGAAGTCTCACAGAATGGATGGATGACGACGCAACAATTTACCGATATAATCGCCATTTCCGGGATGTCCCCAGGACCTGTCACAGCCAATAGTGCCATTCTCGTTGGCTATTCGACTGCTGGATTAGCTGGAGCCATATCATCCGCTCTCGGAATCTTGCTACCTGCTATTATATTCGTGACCGTTATAGCCACCTTCTTCAGCAAATTGAATCATTATCCCGTTATTCAATCCATGTTTTATGGATTAAGACCCATTGTCACTAGTCTAATCCTCTTTGCAGCAATCAGTTTAGCACTTTCCAATCATATGATAGCCCCGAACTTTTCATGGCATACGATAAGCTTATTACTCGTTTTTGGATTATCGTTATTTGCCCTGATGAAATTACGCTGGCACCCAGTCTATGTAATTATTCTTTCTGGTTTAGTTGGGGTTGTCCTCTATTCATGACAAATGCCGCACGAAAAACCATTATCATTTTGGACCAGAATGAAGCAGTTATTTTGGTTATTGAAAATTGTTTACCATAAGAAATACCAAACAGATAAATTGAAAACTGCCTTGATTACTTTTTGAACACTGATACTGACATATGGTGCGAAGATTTCACCCATAAAGAAAACACCCTGTATCCAATGATCCAGGGTGTTTTTCATTTCCTATTCTCATTTTAAGAAGTCCGTTTCTTCGTTTCATCATTTCCCGACTGAAAACGTGGATAACCAATCAAGATGGCCACGACTCCACAAAGTCCAATCAGTATTGGGTAATATGAATACGGCAAGATGCTTATCGGAGAGATCTTTGCTACCCCTGCTGCAACAAGCAGTTGTGCCCCATATGGAATTAACCCTTGGATACAACAGGCAAAAACGTCAAGTAAGCTCGCCGATTTACGCGGATCAATCCCATACTTTTCAGCGATATTTTTGGCAAGTGGCCCAGCAATGATAATCGAAATCGTGTTATTTGCCGTTGAAAGGTTCGTCAAGCCAACAAGCCCGGCAATGCTGAATTCCGCCCCTTTTTTTGATTTGCTATTTCGGGTTACGAGTTGGAGTAGATAATCGATGCCACCATTATGTTTGATTACAGCAACCATACCTGCAATTAAAATGGCAAGGAAGGATATTTCATACATTCCCGCCATTCCTTCACCAACTTTTTGAATGACACCCAACGGTTGATAACTTCCATCAGCCAAGCCGATGATTCCGGCAAAGACGATTCCGATGGAAAGGACCAGGAACACATTGACTCCCGCCAATGCAGTGATCAATACGCAAAGGTATGGAAGAATCTTCACCCAATTATAAGAATTTTGGGTGATATCGGCTTGTTCACCCATCGTTAATATTCCTAGGATAGTACATGTTATGATGGCAGCAGGTAAAACGATGAAAAAATTCACTTTAAACTTATCCTTCATTTTCGTTCCCTGTGTTCGAACTGCAGCGATTGTCGTATCTGAAATGAATGATAGGTTATCCCCAAACATCGCACCACCAATAACGGCCGCCATTGAAAAGGCAAGCGAAATATCGGTTTGTTCGCTAATTCCCACCCCGATAGGTGCTAGGGCTACAATCGTTCCCATGCTCGTCCCCATAGATAGAGAAATAAAACAAGCGATAATGAATATCCCTACCATTAAAAGATTTTGCGGAAAAACGGCTAAAGCAAGATTCACTGTTGATTCAACTGCCCCCATGCCATTTGCAACTTCGGCAAAAGCGCCGGCTAAAAGGAAAATGATAACCATTAACATAATATTGGCGTCACCGGCACCTTTACAGAAAATATCAACCTTTTGATTTAAACTTTCTTTCCGGTTCATTGCCAATGCAGCTGCTGATGCAATAGAAATGGCTACAATCACCGGAAATGAATAAAAATCTTTAGTGACGATTCCGGACCCTATAAATAAAATTAAAAATACGACAAATGGAATCAATGCCCATGGATTCCCTTTATTGTTTGCACTCATGATGTACACCTCTTTTTATTTTTCCCATGACATGTGTCATAGCTTTTATTCTTTTAACAGTTTTCGCAATTAGCACCAATTTGAATTTGATTCTCCAGTCATGGAGCTATGGCTAAAAAACTGTCGGCATAAAAAAGACCCCTTCTATTAAACAGCAAGAAGAGGTCTTTTAATTTATAAAAAACACCCTCCTTATCTTTCAGGCGTAAATCAGCCTGCTGGATTTGGCACAGCACTCCTATTAAGTCCGCTGCCGAGACATCTTCGGGCCAGTCCCTCCGTCTCTCTTGATAAGAAGATCAAATTTATATAATTTATCAAATATTACGATGCCTGCCAGAAAAGTACCAGGCTGGAGACTTGCTGAAACCATCTCAGTTTGTGAAGTGACATCGAAGTCGTTTTGAAAAGCAAATATAAGAGTACAGCATTTTGTCTATTTTCGCAAGGTTTAGTTTTAAAGTATTTCACATGCACTTCTTAATGATTATTTAGAAATCTTGACATGTTCAGTTAATCGGCACGGAATTAATATAAAAAGAGGTCTAATGACCTCTCATCAAATTTGTTGTATTAGGTTAGGTGAATTTTTTTTAGTCGAGTTCACATCAGTCGATACCTCAAAAGCTTCCATTTGTTCCGAATCGAATGACTTTAAATACTGCTGCAGATATGCAGGATCATTAATTGAAGGATTCAACCAATCTTTTTCATCTTCTGGTTTAAGGATGACAGGCATACGATCATGAATGCTTTTCATCAGCTCATTAGGAACGGTTGTTATAACGGAGCACGAGTAGATGCTGAGGCCTTCAGGAGATTTCCAGGATTCCCATATACCGGCCATTCCAAATGGAGCATGATTCTTCAGTTTTATTCGCATCGGTATTTTTCTTTCTGGTGTCTTCTTCCATTCATAAAATGAGTCGGCGATTATCAAGCATCTCTTCTTCTTATACGCATTCTTGAAGCTTGTTTTCTCTGCAATGGTTTCCGCTCTGGCATTGATCATTTTATAGCCCACTTTCTCGTCTTTTGCCCAGAAAGGAATAAGTCCCCACCGAAGATATCCAAGTCGGTTCCTTGTCCCGTCATTAATGACGGATAGCACGGAGTGGGAGGGAGCAATATTGTAGCTGAATTGGTATTCCTCATCAAATGATCCCTGAATACCAAACCGATCTTTTATATCTTCAATGTCAGTGAAAAGGGTGAAACGTCCACACATAATATCGCCTACCGTATTAAGATTTATTACAGTGTATCAAATGGAACAGGAAGGTACAAATCAACGTTCTAAAATCCTGATGTCGGTAAATGGCTGATTAAATAATTCACTGGAAATCAAAAGGGTGCCAAGGACTTCTCTTTCATCTTCAGCTTTAATGATTTCCGACAAAATTAAGGTACTGCCATTCCTTACCGTTACTTTATATTCATTCATGGAATCCCCCCTCAAAAGGCTAGATGCTTGTTATTATAAACCAAAAAAACACAAGTATCAGTATTGAACTCTTGCAGAGTCATGGTTAATCTACTAATGAAGAGACAGTATGGAGGTTCCTTTATACTTTAAAGGGTTAGTCGAACAATGCCCGGGACCATAACTCCTTTTATTGGCGGCGTAAAAAAGACTGTCCATGAATGATTCATGGACAGTCAAGCGCTGTCAAAGGTTTTTCGATTCAATACTGATAATTGATTACGGAGATGGCATTTTAGGAAAGCCATTCATTATTTAAAATGCAGTAAAACCTCATTTATTAAATGTGCTGCCAATGTAACGGTTTTATTATTTTCATCCAACGAAGGATTCACTTCCGATATATCAAAGGAGAGGATCTTTTCATTCGATACGATATGCCTGATAATGGCACGGACCAATTTCGGATTCAGTCCAAACGGCGATGGAGCACTTACCCCAGGTGCGTAGGCTGAATCAATAACGTCCGTACATAATGTAAGAATAATGTAGTCATATTCCTTAGCGAATTCATTTATCCGCCGCTTAGTTTCATCCATTTCGTTCAATGACAAATCTTCTTCCAATATGTAGTCGACCTTACTTCTCTCGGCAGTTTCAAACAGTGCCTTCGTATTCCCCTGCTTCTGAATTCCGACACATAAATAACCACAACTTTTATCTTCGTCCAAAATTTGCTTAAACATCGTTCCTGATGAACTTTCTTTTTCATAAGGCCTCATATCAAAGTGAGCGTCAATATTAATGATTCCCAATCTAGCCTTTGGTCCAATGGATTTCCTAATCCCAAGATAATGGCCATACAGGGTTTCGTGCCCTCCCCCAAGTATGATAGGAATCGCTTCACTCTCCAATATACGGGTAACAGCTGACCCCAGTTGGGATTGGGCGTCCTCCATCTCTGTACCTTCACATATTACATCACCAGCATCCACCAGCTCGGTTTGAGAAGGTAAATGACAGGGTAATTTCGCCAATGACTGCCTAATATGATCAGGGCCCTCTGCAGCACCAATCCTGCCTTTATTCCTTTTGACGCCTTCATCACATTTGAAGCCAATCAACCCAAAGGTCCTTGATGCATTGGAAGAGATGGCTAATTCCGAAATCGGTGCCAAACGTACTCTTTGGTGGTATCTGAAGCTGTCCATGTCAGATTGGGAATCAATTCTTCCGTTCCAATATTTTATAGTCGGATTTGTATACATAGTTTCTCCTTTATTTAAAAAATTCCGAAATATCTTTTTTTAAAATTATAAATGAGATAATATATAATTACCAATACAAAAAATCAATATATCTATAGTTTAAAGCTATAGCAAGGAGAATATATGGATCTACGTCAACTTCGATATTTCACTACCATTGTCCGGGAAAAGAATTTCTCAAAAGCGGCAAAAATGCTGCATATATCACAACCCTCCCTAAGTAATGCCATAATGAAATTAGAAAATGAAGTTGGTTTTCAGCTTTTGGAACGCAATACAAGGGGGCTTGAGCTTACGGAAGCAGGAGGGATTTTTTATACGAGATCTGTTGATCTGTTAATAAGATTCGATAATATGCAAGTGGAGCTTAAGGAAATGAAGGATGTTGGAAGCGGAACAGTATCAATAGGTTCCATAGAATCATTCAAATTTTGGTTCCCGAAGATAATCAGGAATTTTAAAATCAATTATCCTAATATTCATCTAAAAGTCAGGGAAATATTAGGGGAAGAGAAGGTTTTCGATTCGTTAAATCGGTATGATGTTCATTTCACCATCACAAACCAGCCCATCAACACCGATGAAATTTTGTCCACTCCCCTTTATAAAGAAAGATTCATGCTTTTGATCCATAAAGATGACGAGTTAAACGAAAAAGAGTCCATCACTTTCCAAGACATTGCAAAGAAAGAATTGATCATCAGTACAACTGGATTTCAAACAAGAGATGATATCTTAAGAGCATTTAAGGATGAAAATGTAATTCCTAATATCCTATACGAAATAGAAAGGCTTGAAACGGCTTGCAGTTTGGTGGAAGCAGGGCTTGGGGTGACAATTTTACCGGAAAACTATATAAGATCCGCTGCAACCCCCAATACTGCAATTCGCGCAATCGATTCGAATTATTTGGAAAGGACTGTTTACCTGGCCTATTTGAAAGATCGATATCTGTCTCCTGCGGTATGTAGGTTAATCGAGGACATACATAGCTTTTTTAAGAGTGATGTTAGGAACGGTGACTAAAAAAAATCCAGCGGTAATGACAAAAAAACATTCCCCATATGCACATCGCACAAGGGGAATGTTTGATTTAATTGCTCTGGCCATTTTCCTCGACTTCCTTTTTAACAGCTTGCTGGAGGAAATTCAGTCAAAAATTCATCAGGGCAAAATTAATTCGTGACACTGCCATCATCGTCTGGATCTTCAATATCCGCCGGATCTTTTTCCAATAGTGCCTCTTTGTCTTTTTCGTTCCATTTTGCTTTATATCCTAATGATTTCGCTACTCTTAACACAGGTAGATACGATTTTTTATCTGGTTTAAATATTTCTAAGTCCCCTGTTCCAATTGCACCCAAACCAAGTAACAATTTGTCTGATTGGATATAGGGTTTTTCATCTATCAGTTTCATTTGTTCAGCCGTATAAGGATAAACGGCTCCATTCACTTTTAAGGTAAACGGTCCCTTTTTTTCTTCTTTTATTTCTTTTGGCTTTTTCGATTTATAGGAAACATTATACACTCCTTGAACAGTTCCTTCTCTCGTATTATCGGCTCCTCCATACATTTTCCCTTTTTCATAATCATAAATAACAGCTTGCACATTTCCGATATGCTGGGGTTTTTCTTCATAAACATGGCCTTTTGCCATTAACTCCAACCTTGTATTTTGTTCAATTCCAGGTTCCCATCTAACTGTCGGATAGCCAGCAGAATAAATACGTGGCGCTAATATGGCATCTTGAATTAACATTTTATGATCAAACACATTCATAATCGTTTCAGATACAGATGCTATTATCGTCGCTCCCCCTGGTGAACCAATGGCCATGAAGGGATTGCCATCTTTTAATACGAAGGTCGGGGACATACTGCTTCTTGGTCTTTTTCCTGGTTCCACCTGGTTAACTCCACCCGGTGTTGCATCAAAATCCGTCATTTCATTATT
The DNA here is from genome assembly GCF_900156045.1 of Peribacillus simplex. Taxonomy (GTDB): domain Bacteria; phylum Bacillota; class Bacilli; order Bacillales; family DSM-1321; genus Peribacillus; species Peribacillus simplex_D. The sequence goes on from NZ_FTMX01000008.1 coordinate 200,259, forward strand.
TAGCATGAATCCATAATCAGGTACCATGATACCCGAACCGAATACTTGCTCGATTGTAGTCGTATAAGCAACCATATTTCCCCATTTATCCATTACAGAAAAATGGGTCGTTTGACCGATCGGTGTTTTCTCCTCTTTTACCTTCTTCATTGAAGTGGGTTCTTTGCCCTCATACTTCCACGGATCGCCTGCCTTGACATCAGCTGTTGCTCTATTTGGATTGATGAGTTTTCGCCTTTCTTTAATATAATCTTCATCCAATAATCCTTTTGTAGGTACATCATAAAAATCTTCATCTGCCATATAGGCAGCTCGATCGGCAAAAGCAAGATGCATGGCTTCCGTGAGATAATGAAGATACTCAGGTGTGTTCGCCCCCATCTTTTGTACATCGAATCCTTCCATAAGCTCTAGGATTTGTAGAACGGTCAAACTGCCTGAGCTTGGTGAAGCTGCCCCTACCACTTCAAATCCCCTATATTCCGATTTAATCGGCTCTCTTTCTTTCACCTCATAGTTTTGCAAATCCTCAGTTGTCATCGTTCCTTCACGCTTTTGAACTTCTTTGGTAAGGGCTTCCCCGATTTCACCTTTATAAAAAGCCTTGGAACCTTGTTTTTTTATTAACTTAAAAGTCTTTGCCAAATCTGGTTGAACTAGGGTGTCTCCCTCTTCCAATGGCTTTCCGTCTGGTACAAAAACCTTTGCAGCCGCTTGGTTATTTTTAAGCTTTGTTACATTTTCATCGATATATTGTGCTGTTGCCCAATTGACTTTAACACCTTGTTCAGCTTGTTTAATGGCCGGTCCTATGACTTGTGATAATTTCAATGTTCCATATTTCTCAAGAGAAGTCTCTACACCCATCAGAGTTCCAGGAACAGCAACCGCTTTACCAGATGTGTGCCGCTTACTAAAAGGAATAGGCTTTCCCTTTTCATCTAAAAAAAGTTCAGGCGTAACATTTTGCGGTGCCATTTCGCGATTTTCAATCATCGTTATTTTATTTTCCTTTTTATTATAAATCATGATAAAACCACCGCCGCCGATTCCAGACATCATTGGTTCAACCACATTTAGCGATAATTGTATGGCTGCTGCTGCATCGACTGCGTTTCCACCTTGTTTTAATATCTTTATGCCCGCTTCGGCTGCTAACGGATGGGAAACTGATACGATTCCTTTTGTTGCTCCCTTTCCCATTGACCCATCCACTCCAGGGACACTTGCAAAAGCTGGTGTGATCATACAAAAGAAACTGAAAGTAACTAAAATAAAACTTTTTAAAAATTTCATGAATTAGTCTCCTTTCAAAATAAAACAAATTGGGTTTCAACATAAGCCAACTGGATATACGAGCAAATGACTCTACTTTTGCAAGTGGGAATATGCTGGTCGATCGCTATAATAGCAGTCGGCACATTCCCTGCTCTCTTTGATATTTCACTTCAAAAATCCCCCCCTCCCCTCCCGATTGCCGAGATAATACCGGTTAACCTCAAAATCATAATCAATAAAAAAAACACTTATAAATTTGTTAAAAAAACTCCACCTCATGTGTTTTCATCAACTGCAAAAAATTATAATGTTATTATTCTGCCCACAACCTCACTTTCCCTTTTTTAACAGAATTAGGAACACCCTCCAAAGGCACTAGTAATACATAAAAAAGTTTTATATAAATCAAAACAACAAGCATAAATGTGTAATAACACCTATTAAAAACAAGAAAAATCAGCTATTTAATAGGGATATTTTACCTTTTATTACCTTTTCTTCCTTTCTTTAAGGATAATATTGACTCTTCCAATTTAGAAATATATTATTGTTATAAACTTATAAGACTATGTTATAAAATCAACATCCTAGCATTTCTATCCTTTAATCGTTATTTCCAGCTTTTGTTAGAGAGGGAATTAAAAGTCCACCCTTTCTTTTACCAGCCGGTTTTAGCCTTGTATTTTCAAATCCAACTGAAGTGGGTGATTGTTTGAATTTCCTATCCCTCCGCTATTTCATAGAGGTTTCTAACCATCTTAGTTTCAGTGAGGCTTCCAAAACCCTGCATATTTCCCAGCCCGGACTTAGCCAACAGATTTTATCCCTCGAAAAACAATTAGGCTTTAAACTATTGAATCGAACGACAAGAAAAATTACATTGACGGACGAAGGAGAATACATCTATAAAAAACTAGCTCCTTCCTTTGAAGATATTGAGAAAACAGTGAATTACATAGTTGAAAATAAAGCTATCCCCAAGCCTAAACTGAAGATTGCTACCGTCCCTTCTGCAGCCAGTATATATATCCCGAAGTTATTGAAAAAGATAGTGGGGGAATACCCGGAGACAGAATTTTACGTGCATGAAACAACATCTTCAAGGGCAGTGAAACTCTTAAACCAACAAAATTATCACATCGGTTTCATCCGGACGCCCATTCACAGTAACATCATTGCCAATGAAGGATTAAGCATGATTGAATTCATGAGGTTCCCTTTACAATTAGTCGTCTCCATTGATCATCCACTAGCCCAAAAAGATGCTATACATTTATACGAAGCAAAAGACGAACCTTTTATCCATTATGATGCCGTCCAGGCACACTCCCTTCAATTCCTTTTGGAAAAGGCTTGTCTGACTGCTGGATTTTCACCTAAAGAGTTATGTAAAGGCTCTGAATTACTGACGATCGCCAATCTAATATCCAATAACTTAGGCGTAGCCCTCATGCCGGAAGATATGGTGAGTTTGTTGGGAAAACGCCAAGTCAAAGCCTTGAACATCGATAACTCGGAATTATCAAGTTCCATATCGGCAGTTTGGAAAAACACGGATGCATCAAATCTGACAAAGTATATTTTGAATACGTTAAAAAATGATCATGCTTTTAGCGATATATGAGTATCTTGTTTAAAAAACCGGAAGCGACCCAGGGTGAAAAAGGGTCGATTAGAATAAGAAGCATGCTAATCGGTATTAAAAAAGCCCCATTCCTCTTGTGGCACTGAGAAACGGGGCTTTTAATATTGGATAATTCCACCTCTTAAACTTCTTATTTGAGATGGGCGGGAAGCTTCCTTAACTTATTAAAACCTTAAATTAGCAGACTCTCCATACCGGCAGGGATTTCCATAAATCATAGACTTGTTTAAACTCTTCTGCTACAGTAGCTTTCGGCCGACCGAAGGGCACACCATTTTGCAAAGCCACATCAATTCCTTCACGTTGCCGTTTTCGTATACGGTCCCTCTCCTCTTCCGCCATCCAGGAAAGGATTTGTACCTCGTCTGAGCCACACCGTATAGTACATAAGGTGTCAAATAGCGTGTGCCAATCAAGTTATTGGATGCTTGGAGAAGTCACAGCAACTCTGAGATGGTGTATTTAACATCCTCTTCTGGTGAATATCCTTCTTTAGCTACACCAGTTGTAACGGCAATAAGCAATGCTTTTCCATGCCGCTTTTCTCCATTACTTCCAAAAGCCCAGCCGTAGGTAACGACTTAATCCTACCATTGTTATAACAACGTAGGTGTGCTTTACCAGTAGAAAGGAAATTGCAAAATGTTACGATCGTGTTGCTCTATTAAACTCCGCTAGGATACGACATTAATCTTCTCATCGGTGTAAGCCTCATAAACACGGTGAACAGTAACATTGGCTTGCTTCTCCATTTCTACCGTCAAAGGTCTATTGCACGAGAAGCAGTTAAGTCTGGGTGAAAAATAAGAACTAACGTTTTCATTTTATTATCTCTTAAAGAATAATTTGTTTGTCACTTGGTTTATATTTCACTAATACCAAATCTATATTCTGGATAATTCGTTAATCTTGTGGAATGGTCAAAACGATTTTCCCGAAGTTTTCTCCCTTTTCCATTCTGAACAGTGCCTCGGATACCTGCCCCAACGAAAAAGTTTCGTCCAATATAGGGTGAATTTCGTGTTCCTCTACGAGTTTCACCATTTCGGCAAAATCTTGCGGGCTTCCCATCGTTGAGCCTATCAGAGACATTTCTTTTACAGTAATGCTTGGCAGGAGGAGATTCGGTACTGGGCCTCTCGTTGCACCGAAGCTGACGATTCTGCTACCAATCTTGCCAAGTGATATCAGTGTTTTGAACACTTCGCCACCAATACTGTCGATGGATAGATCAATACCGCCCGTTAATTTCTCCAGTTCCTCCGACCAATCATCTGATGTGTATTGAACACCTCCGGTTGCACCGAATCTTTTTGCTTTTTCGATCTTTTCTTTTTTGCTGGATGTTACGAAAACTTCCGCCCCTAGTGCTGCTGCAAACTGAACGAGATAGGTGGCTACGCCTCCGCCAACGCCAGGTATCAGAACGGTTTCGCCATTTTTCACTTTACCTTTCGTCACAAGAGCACGGTAGGCAGTTAAACCAGCAAGTGGGAGTGCTGCCGCTTCTTCCCAAGATAGATGGGACGGTTTCGAATAGACATTTTCCACTTGCACCTTTACATATTGGGCAAAAGTTCCATCAATTGGATTGCCAAGAACTGTGAAGCCAGCTCTTTTTTTGCTCGTATCGTTCCCCCAGTTTAGACCAGGATTAATAATCACTTCGTCACCAATTAAGACATCCTCGACTTCGCCTCCAACCTCAACAACTTCTCCTGCACCGTCGGAACCGAGAATAGACGGCAGCTTAATACCAGGATATAGCCCATGTACGACCATTAAATCCCGTCGGTTAAGAGCTGCCGCTTTTAATCGCACAACGACCTCTTTCAAACTAGGCTTAGGCATTTCTACATCTTCCAGTTTCAGTTGATTTGGCCCACCTATTTCTCTTAACATCATTGCCTTCATATGATTATACCCATTCCTTCCGCCTTCGGCTCAAGGCATAAAACAGAATGAAATAAGTTTCCCTTGAGCCTTTTTATATTATCTAAAACCAAAGTAGTACCAGTACATTACAATAAAGTTTAGGGAAGAACTGTCTAATATCTTGGAGTATTCCTTATACTTTTTTTAAATGAATTAAATATCAAATATCCAGTTCGCAAATCGTTTCACGACTTTAGGATCTCTTTTCGAAGGAATTAAACTCTCTTTCGTATCTATTGCCGCAACTGCGTTCATATCCTTTCCACTTATTTCAAAGTCAAAGATATTGAAGTTTTCAATTATTCTCTCTTTGTGAGTAGACTTTGGAATTGCAACGACTCCTCTTTGTGTGAACCAGCGTAAAATCACCTGAGCAACTGATTTTTCATATTTTTCAGCTATGGATACTAAAACCTCATTCTGAAAAATGTTATTTTTACCTTGTGCTAAAGGTCCCCATGACTCATGTTGAACATTATACTCCTTCATAACTTGAGCAGACTCTAGCTGTTGGAAGAAAGGATGTGTTTCTATTTGGTTTACAGCAGGAGTTATTTCGTTATGGAGTATCAAATCTACTAGACGATCGGGTTCGAAATTACTCACTCCGATTGCCCTAATTTTCCCTTGTGCGTATAAATCCTCCATCGCACGCCAAGAGCCATATACATCACCAAATGGCTGATGAATTAAATACAAATCCAAATAATCCAATTGCAGTCTTTCCAGTGATTTTGCGAATGCTTTCTTTGAACTCTCATAACCGGCATCCTGAATCCAAAGTTTTGTTGTAATAAAGATTTCCTCTCTTGGCACGCCACTACGTTTGATTGCTCTGCCGACAGCTTCTTCATTTTCATAAGCTGCTGCGGTATCAATCAGACGATAGCCAGCCATGAGTGCATCGTAAACTGCCTGTTCACATTCATTTGCATCTGGAATCTGCCAAACACCAAAGCCAAGTATAGGCATTTCAACACCATTATTTAAAATAACCTTTTGCATATGAAATCCTCCTATTTTTATACTTTGTTTTTCCTTGAAATAAATCCCTCATACTTTACATAACTCATAATGGGTATTTAATTTTGATCCTTGAACAATAATAAAATATATAACCTTCGAGTAACACGAAGTCAATAATGAAATTTTCATTTTTTATTTATTTTAAAGATCTTAACTTAGCAATATCTTCATCTGTTCTATTCCCGTGCTTTTACCAACTGAGATTCTATTTGGTCAAATTCTTCCTTCGTAAGGAAAACGTCAGCTACGCCTAAGTTCTCTTTAATTCGTTCGATTTTACTAGAGCCAGGTAGGCCCATCCCCATGACTGAACCCCATAGTTCCAGTTTTTCCTGACATTTTTTAAATTAATTTATAAGAGCAGAAATTATTAGAAAGGCTTGGTATTTACACTTCTCATAGCCCATTTTTTCTAATAATCTGCTTTTATTACTTATTAAATAACCTTACTGACAGAATGTCTGCGTGCACTATAAAGGAAACTTCTAAGCAAAATAGAAACCAAACTCAAAATGAGAAAAAGTATTCCTCCCCATAAGATGTATTTGATTCCCATACCTGATAACAATAACCCTCCAATTGCAGTACCACTGCTTATTCCCCAATTGGAACAGGACACAAATAACCCGTTTGCTAACTCCGGTGCTTCATGAGCAGCTGAGGTAATCCAATATTGATTAATATTATTTTGTATGGAAAACATAATCCCGAAGAGTGCCATAATGATTACCATAGAAACTAGCGATTCCCCAGTGAAGTACCAAATAACATATATGACTCCCATTGTAATAGGGTAAAATACAGCAGTCTTCATCGCATTTTTGGAAAGCAGCTTTCCGGCTAATAGGTTTCCTAAGATACTTGCAACGCCAAATAACAATAACATGATGCTTAAAGTTTGACCGGAAACATGAGTAACTTCTCCTAAATATTCAGCCAGATAACTATTTGGCGCAGACACGGCAGCAGACATAAAAATAATTGTTACAATCGCTAACCAAGTAAGAGGCCTTTTTAATACACTTAATTGTGCTCCGTGGGACACTTTTTCTTGTACAGGCATGGAAGGGACAAACAACAATGTCGCCAAAAATGCAATTACGTTCACGACAGCAGAAAATGTAAGTGACATTTCAATTGAAGTAGCATTTGCAATAAAAGTCGTGATTGGCACACCTAGTACCATTCCTGCAGAGACTCCCATAATGACTGTAGAAATTGCTTTACGAGCTTGTTCCTGATTACCCGACATAGCTGCTATCGTCAGCGCCAATGAACAATAGACTGGATGGAAAATAGCCGGAATGGCACGGGCAATCAAAACAATATTAAAGCTTGAAGCAAATATGGAGACGATATTACCCAATACGAAAATGCCCAATGAAATAAGCATCACCTTTTTACGATTAAATCCAGAAAATAGTACTGGCATTATTGGACCTGATACTGCCACCACAAGTGCGAACACACTCACCAACAAACCTGCCCGAGTAACTGAAATCCCATAGTGATCAGCAATTAAAGGAAGTATGCCGACTACACCCATTTCAGTGTTCATGATTCCAAAAATCCCCAAAGATAAAATTAATATAATTAAATTATTTCGTTTAAACAAAAAGATCCTCTCCTATTCCAATTAGTAATTATTTTATGCAATATAGCTCCCTCCATTTTTTAAAAATTAAATATCAAGTTCAAATTCAATTGCTATCCACTTTCATTAGTAAGTTCCTTATTGGAATTTACAATTTCATTAACTTGAAGTATTATAACCCTACCACCTTCGTGTAGCACGAAAGCAAGATATTTCTATTTTTTTTATTTTTTTAAGGAGGTATAAATATGTATACTGTAAAGGAAGTGGCTAAACTACTTGAACTGACCGAACATACTGTTCGCTACTACACCGATAAGGGATTAGTTCCAAATTTAAAGCGTGATAAGAATAATAATCGTGTGTTTGATGAAGACTCCATGAAATGGCTTATAGGTGCCAAAAAATTAAAAAAATGCGGATTGTCTGTTGAAGATATCAAAAAATATGTAGATTTATGTTCGGAAGGCGATTCGTCCATCTTAGAACGCTATGAAATAATACTGAAGACTAAGGAGGCGGCGCTAGCCCAATTAGAGGAAGCTAGGTTAATGGTAGAATTTATAACAAATAAAGAAAAGCATTACCGAGATATTATAAATCAGGTGATTCCTGATAACACTAATCCTGGTGAATGGGAAAAAAATAATATTCCTGGTGTTCATTAAATAAAATTTTGAATTAAAAGCCGAGGTACTATAAGGCGCCTCAGCTTTTAATTTGTGAAATATTGCACTTAAACTAAACTGCCCCGTTAGTGAAACAAATCAAGCTGCCAAAATGACAGCTTGATTTGTTACTCTTGCACGATTACAAAAGTACGTATTCAACTCTTATTAAGGCTTATAATTTTTAACTCCAATGATTTACAGGAAGGACATTGTGCGGTAGATATATGAGTTTCATTATGTACCCACTTATAATGGCAAGTCGAGCAGAGGAGAACTGTATGTTTTTTTATGAATTCCATTGATTCATTTATATATCGCTCATAATCTTGAGGGTAACTATCTGCTAATGTACGAGATACAAAATTATAATCACACTCACTTCCGTTCCAATATTCTTTACCACCTTTATATTCAACCATATTTTACACATCCTACTATTTTTATAGTTTATTAATAGTTTTAGTTTCATAATAGCATAACATTTGGAATCATTTTCCTTATTTTTATCTTCTTATTAAATTAACCTGCCCCGTTAGTGCCATAAGAAAAGGAGCTGCTGATCAGCTCCTGGTAATGAAGTAAAGGACTGTTAGCTTAATAAGAATTATTTACTTAGTTGTTCATTATAAATACTAATTGAATGTACCTTCTCTTTTAATAAGTTATCTATTATTTGCTTTAGTACCCTGGGTTCACGTAGTACTTCATTATCAAATTTTACAAGGTCATTCACCTTAATCCATCTACTGTCTAAAATTTCATCTTCTTCAAGATTTAATGAACCACCATTAACCTCACCAGTAAAATGAAATAGAATAACTTGATTGTTTGTACTACTGATAAAATTATATACACCCGTTGTACCATTAAGTTTTACATCAAAGCCTGTTTCCTCTTTTACCTCCCTACGAGCTGAATAGAGAATGTCTTCACCATATTCAATGCGTCCACTTGGAAAGTTCTACTTATCAATAGCAGTTGGTTTATTTTCTCTAATTATTAAGACTTCATCATCTCTGAATATTGATACACTAACTACTAAAACTATCCCATTATGAGCCATCCTTTTCTCCTCAAGTATTTAATTTTATATTTATTACTACCTTTTTCTCTAATTAACACCTGATTACCTTCTACTACCACTAACCTGCCCCGTTAGTTCCATAAGAAAAAGAGCTACCAAAGCAACTCCCTTATTAAAGTAAGGCACCTGTTAGGGTATTGAAATAATATTTATTGCCTGTCATAGTGCTCTTCCATATCACTCATTATTTTTTGGTTCTTACTAAAATGAACAGCTATATATAAAAGTAAACCAAAAGCCCCACCAATTAGTACCTTAAAACCTGAACCAACAGCTGCCCATTCCAAGGCGTAGAAAACTATTATACCGAGAAGAACATATGAAAAACTGTATTAATCAAAATCGTTCAACCTTCTTCCTTAATTTACGTACTATATAAATTCTATTTCAAATGCATTATTCCTTGTTGAACTAATCTGCCCTTTAGTTGCATAAAGAAAAAGCTGCCTTAAAGACAGCTCTGATCTTCAGCTAACGCACCCGTTCGTTGAACAAGGGGGTAATATCTTGTTTTTGCTTTTTTCTTAAAAAACGGACTATTTTATCTAAATTCCACCACTCTTCAACTTTTCAACTTTAGATATAAGAGAAATAACCTCATATGACAGTTTTTCGTGTATGTTTTACGGAAATAGGTTCTTTGTCAATGAGTCGTGTTCGTCTGTTGGTTCAAGCCGTTTAGCTGGAACATGGTGAATAGTGTTTACCTTATTAGGAGGAATATGCGGTCCACCGGCTACATAGCCGGTGGCTTTTTCATTATGTAAAACAATTTTTCCCAATGCCAAAAACCGTACCTTTATTAAAAATCAAATGAAAGTTCAGGCATGAATTGATTCATATGTTTTTGGATTTCTTTATATTTATCAGACTGATCACTCAAGGCTTTCATTGGAATGATCTCATATGGCCGGTTGACCCAGGTTGGCAGGAACTTGGGATTTTGTAGTTCGATTTTCACATCATCCCCGGTTTGGATTTTCTTTACGCCAATTTGCATAATACCGCCGATGTCTTTGTAATCTCCCTGCTGGCCGGATAAGAAATTCCCAAGCGAATAAGCAACAAATGCCCGTTCGCCGTTTGGTTTTGTAAGCCATGAAACAGGCTGCAAAACGTGTGGGTGGTGGCCAATAATAATATCAGCGCCTGCATTAGCTGTCGTTTGAGCAAGCAGCTTTTGTTCATCATTAGGCAACCGTTCATACTCTTTGCCGAAATGCAGACTGACCACAACGACATCAGAAACTTTCTCTGCTTCTTTAACTTCCTTCTGGATTCTCGTGGTATCAATTAAATTCACAAGATGTGGCTTCCCCTCAGGAACAGGAATCCCGTTCGTTCCATACGTATAGCTGAGAAACGAAAAGGTAATATCGTTTCTTTTTAATATTCGAATGATCTTCTGGTCTTCAGACGATTGATAAGCTCCTGTATAAGGCATCCCAATACTGTTCCAGTGGTTAAGCGCATTCAAAATGGCCTTTTCTCCTCGGTCAAGTGTATGGTTATTGGCGATTGTCACGAGATCAACCCCGTTTTCCTTTAGAGCATCTCCCACCTCAACCGGTGAATTAAAGGAAGGATATGAGGAAAGCCCTATTTCTTTCCCTCCAATCATCGTTTCCTGATTAGCCACCGTAATATCCGTTTTTCCCAGATAGAGTTTCACAAATCGGAACATCGGATTAAAGTCATATGAGCCGTTTGACTTGCGGGCGGGTATATACACCCTATCGTGAATCAAAATATCTCCCACAGCGCCTATGGTTGCCGCAGTTACTTTTTGTTTCGGAACAGGTGTATGAGCGTGAGATGAAGCGCTTTCGGGTTTAAGTTTCTTTTTATTTTCTGCCTTTGTTTCCGAGACTTTTGGTTCCTCTTGAAATTGACCTTTTACAAATGGTGCAAGAATCCATAACAAACACATAAATGTAGCTAGAAACACTAGTATTCTTTTCATGGCAAATGCTACCTCCTACTATAATAGTAGAGTGTTTTTAGGAAATAACAACAAAAATATCGATTTGATATTTGAAATGAACACATCATTTGTTTGAAACAGAGTACGAAATAAGAAAAAAAGACATATCATGTGTTGCTATGTCATATGTGCTTGCTATCTCTGATATGCCTACTGTATCTAAAAGCACTTGTCTGTCACTTCAAAACACGCATTTTCTTTTTGTTCGTTTATCAAGGTTATAAGTAGCAATTTGATCAAACTTTATTTCAAAGAAACATAAGAAAAAGGCTGCCTCAGCACCCCTGACCGTTGATATCAACCATTTTCAATTACATACTCCATGGGAAGTTTTCTCTTATCTGCTTTGTTAAAAAAATTGATTTCACATAGTATAAAGAATATTATAAAAATATTATTATAAAAGGTACGAATGATTTAGAAAAAGTGTTAAATCATTTCTATTGGACTGTGAAATATCATTGGAGGGAAGTAAGATATGATAAATAGTATAGTTGTAGTGAAAAGTTGTAGATTTACCTCAAAAGAACTAATCGGACAGATAGGTGTAGTTATATCTAATTCCAAAGAAGAATGGTGGAATGTACAATTTAGAAGAGGTTATGAACAAAATGGTGTTGAAGAAATATTAATGAAAATTCATCAAGATGATTTTGAAGTTATAGGAACATTGAACTTTAAATATATACACGAAGGCTATTTTTAAATTGGAATAGTGTTATTATCGTCTTTTAGATTAGTAAGCTTCTTTCCTTTTTAGATAAAAAATTCACCATATTAAAAGAATCCTTATTAAACTAAACTGCCCCGTTAGTTGCATAAAGAAAAAGCTGCCTTAAAGACAGCTCCGATCTTAAGCTAACGCACCCCTTTAGTTCTATAAGACTTATTGTAGAGTTAACACAAACTATGTATTAGTGATCGGCTTTTTTCTTATCAAAATCTCCCCATAACCAACTAAAAAGGGAATGAAATGCTACGAAACAGAATGCGTATGCTAAATTCTCTAACCAATTTATCGATTGCCCCCTGAAGTATTGCAGACCAGAGCTTGCAATATACATGAGTATGAAACCTACTATATAACTAATGAAAAATCTTTTCTTTGTTATTGCCATAAATACAAAGCACTCCTATTCTTTGGCAGGCAATCCAACTAGCCTGCCCCGTTAGTTCCATAAAAAAGGCTGCCACAGCAACCCCTGTTATTGAATTAAAGCATCCGTTACTTTAAGAAGAGTGATACAAAAAAAAAGCCAATTATGATTACAAGAATAAGAATTCCCGTACCTTTCCAACCTAAGCTACCAACTAAATCAGCAAGACCTCCACCGTGAACACTGCTAGAAGGATTACTTTTTAATTCTTCTTGTCTTAATTTTTCTCTTCTTCTTTCAGGAGTTTCTTTATCTTCACTCATTTGAACACCCCTTGTAAATTAAACAATCATTCCTTTTAGATTTTACCACAAATACCCATTATCCTTGTTGAACTATCCTGCCCCGATAGTTCCATAAGAAAAAAGAGCTGCCAAAGCAACTCCCTTATTGAAGTAAAGCACCCGTTAGCTTAATAACAAAGTGCTTAAATCGTTTACGGATGGTCTCTAGTCTCAGCATACAAATCCATCATATATTCACTATTATTTTCTGCCCCTTCTTCATCAAGTTCAAGGTCATCAATCCATTGATAATAATGTCCCAACTCGTGGGCAATAGTACCAAGAATAGCTGCAAGTGCATCATCTTGCCCATTCTCCGCCAATAATTCTAAATAGTCACCAGTAGCTATTCTTATATATGGTTCTTCACTTTTGTCAAAAGGACCAAAAAATGTACCCGATACTAATTCTTTATCGAACCTGCTTTTAATTTGATAATCTTTTTTTAGATATACAACAACTCGAATGGGAAATTCAAATTCTTTTCTTAACCACTTTGCAAACTCTAGACAAGCCCTTCTAACTTCTGGATAGACGCCTTGTTCACATCTTATTCTTAATCCTTGTCGTGGGTAATCTTCCTTCATTTAACCACCACCTCTAACATACCTCTGCTATATATAAAATAAAAAGGAATTGTGCCTTTTATTTATTAGACTTCTTTAACTAAACTGCCCCTTTAGTTCCATAATAAAAAGGCTGCCTTAGCTCCTCCCTAATTGAATTAGGAAATGAATATGGTATTCTTTTAAACTGATTTTAGTTTTTCTTTTATGGATTGTAATTTTCTAAATTTCTTATCGTAGCTTTGTCTTTCTAACATCTTGTTTACTAATTCAATGGCATCTTCTTTGCGATTTGCCTGTAAATAAGCTTCAACTATCTCATCAAACCCTTTAGAAAACGGGAACTTTTCTTCTTTTGCTAGTTCAAATGATATTTCAAAGTAGTCAGTTGCTTTTTTATATTGTTCTAACCTTAAATACATTCTGGCATTAGCTAAATTTAATTCAGCACGTTCCAGATTAGTAAGTGTATCTAATTCTAATGCTTGTTTTCTTAGATCAAGGGCTTTTTCATATTCCTTTTTTTCTTCTAGATAAAAAGCTTTGTCATAGAAATGTCCAAACTTTGTTAAAGGTCTTTTTGATTTATAAATTCTATATACGATATAAATTAGAAGTAATAGTAATGCTATCAAGTGTTTTGTCCCCCTAAGATGGTTGGCCGTTCTATTTGTGGTTATGACGATAATAAATATTTCCATTATTACTTTTAACTTAAAGGTAATTTTTTTTTAGCTTTGATTTTATTGATTTTCAGAAAAATTAATTTGAGAACTCGTATTCGTTTCTTGCTACGTAAGATATAGAACCTTATTAAAACAGTGGGTTTTTCATTAAAACACCCAATTTAATTGTAACATAGTGGATAATTTGATATGCCTCATAGTTCGAATAAAGTACGCTATTTAAACTAACCTGCCCCCTTTAGTTGCATAACAAAAAGGTTGCTTCACCAACCTCCCTCATTGAAGTAAAGCACCCGTTAGTTCTATAAGAAAAGTAATTCTTATTAAAGAATCGCGCCCTTTAGCGGAACAACTCTATTACCCTTGATCCATTTTTAAATTTCAGATGTACTTTATCTTTTGGACATAAAAACACCCCTTTAGAGGATATTATCCAAAGGGGTAAAACGGTGTAACTTTATTATAAACATCGTGACTTTATTTCACAGCCATATCATTTTCCCTTTAATTCAGCTAAATAGTGCCTTACGGCACTTTCAACTAGTTCATAAACCGTCCTATCATGAATGATTGCTTGTATTTTTAGTTCCTTCATAAGTTCAACATCCATATCGAATGAAGAACGTTTTCTTATAATGTTGGTTCGTTCTATGGTTGGTGCTGATTGTTCGTTCGCTTGTTTGACCAGTTCTTTACCACGTTTTATGCCAACGTTAGAACGTTGGTTGGTATCGTTAATAGGTTCTTTATTTACATTAGTTGAAACGTTCTCCTTTGCTTTTCCTGCTGTTGCAAAGTCATAAATAAGCTGCTCTTGTACCGTTTCCTCGTCACCTTCACCAACGAAATACCAGCCTTTTTCGCCTGAATTTCTATACTCATAACCAGCTTTTTTCAATGCTTTTCTTAGTAATTTTTCTGAAAGAAGAACATCAGCCTTTTTGTCAATATTCGCTGGTGTATCAGTTTTAATTAACTCCAAGATTTCCCCGATTTTCATTTAGTGCGCTCACGGGAAAACCAATACTTTGTTTTGATATTTCGATAAGTCCCAATGTCTTTGATCAGATCGGCAATAAGATCATAACCGCAATATGTGTGCCTCATCGTGCTAAATTCATCTAATGTGACATAATCATCACTCTTTAATTCAACGTGACACTCTCCACAACAAATCGCCATATCAACACCTCCAAAAAGTATATTGATATATTCGTCGAAACTTGGTGAATATCCTTCTTTCGTACAAAAAAACAGGTCTATTGACAGTTCTTTAATGTTTGTTAGAAATAGCCGCCTGTGTAGCTTTGAAAATAAGTTTGATAAAAAAATACCTAACAGCCCTTATTCTTTTCTTGTGATTAGTATCCAGTTTTTATAATATATTTTGATTAGTTTTGGTTATCCTTAATGACGCACCCGTTAGTTGAAGAGTGGGTAATAGACTATTAAAAGAACTCCTAATAAAATAAGACCATAGATAATGATTAATCCACTTGTATCTAGTAAGACACCTAATATTACCCAAAATAAATAGAGAATCTTATTTTTTGTACTTTCATCCTTATTATTTTTGTAGGCTTCTTTAATTAGCCACCCTAAAATACTACATCCAACAACAACCAATATTATGCCAATAGTCATTATTTTCATAAATTCTCCGGTTATTAAATAATTTTTTTAATATCTTATTTACTATTCTGCCCCTATAGTTGCATTAGAAAAAGCTGCCTTAAAGACAGCTCCTAAAGCACCTAAAATTAATCATTTGGATTTATTATGGCTAAACCTGCTTTATGGTCCCGAAAGCCCATAGGCCAAAGCTAGGGCAAAAGTAAGAAAAGATAAAGCAATAAAAAATAGGCCATTTGACAAAACGCTGATTACTCTTATACCAAATTGCTTTGCCTTGGTTCCCAAAATCAAAGCCACTAAAAATCCAATATCAATTAAAAAAAATAAAAAAATGGATATCCTTAAATCTAAATTCGGTACCGATCTGCCGATAAAAAAAACCAGTAATGCAGCTATAACTAAAACAACAGTCAATATCAAAGGTATTGCTTCTTGTTTGTTCGATTTTCTTGTATTTTCCAAAACCTCACCCCCCTCACAATACCAAAATTTACCTAAATGGAAAAGGGAATAATCTCTGTAAAATTTTTTAAAGATTAAACATAGAAACACTCTAAAAAAGCAATCCGGCTGAGAAGAGTACTGTTATCAAATTTTGAACTATTGTATTTTTAAAATAAAGTTTAATCAAAATATCCACGAAAATCAGTTCTTAATTTATAGGGAATATGTCCCTAAAGAAATTAATCGAATAAGCTAACATTCTCCTTGTAAACAATATTACTGTATCGCTAAAACTAAAACTACAACTTAGGAGGTTAACAATGACGCAAGCACCCAAAAAAACAAAGACATATCAGAATTCACAATCTATATCGGGTATTTTTAGAGGAGTAACGTCCGCGACACTAACAGGGAAGACAGCGCCTCTACGCCCCGATCCCCATATATTGCATGATGATGACAAAGATTAGATTTAGCACGGCTAGATGGTCATAAAATTACTCTTTGGGAAGATGGCACATATGAAAGTAGTTTTAAAGTAACTTCTCTAGGAGACTACACTACTCTTATAGAACTATCCTGCCCCGTTAGTTGCATATGGGTACTTTCTTCTCTAATTTGAATGTATGATTTGTATAAAAATCTTACATTCAAAAGGCCACCAATTTGGTGGCCTTCTAAATAACTAACACACTCGTTAGTTAATAATGTGTTTATATTTTAATTGGCTTCAAATGGTATCTTTCTAATGTCGGAAACATCCGTGTGTTCGTAGTTAATCACATCGAAACCATTCGGTGCAGCCTAGGTCCTTCATAAGGATTATGTTTTATTTGTTTTTCTTTTTTCAATTTCTTTTTTCACCAAAGGAATTACCTTTTCTTTTACTGCCTTTTGAACTTTTGGATCATTTATTAATTTTTTAAATTTGTCTTTCAATATTCATACCTCCGATTTATTAAATTTGGGATTTAACTAATATGGAGTTATGTCCTAAAAGGAATAAGATTCTGCTGTCATATGACAATTATACCCTAAAGAATACATTGTGTCTTACAGGAGCCAGACAACCATATGTGAAAGAAACAGATTAATTGGTATACTTTAATTTTATTATTTCGGATATATAACCTTTAATTCATCATGATAAAAATTAAAATAGATAAATTACTAATATCGTAACCTATTACAATGCAAATAAATCCTGGAACGATTTCATGCTGAATCTAAATAAAAGGTAATTATAGTAAAAAAACTCACTTAAAGATAGCTTTTATTTTCAGCTTACACACTTGTTAGTTGTAGAAGGATTTTATAGCCATGGACTTACGCTCCACTAAAAACTTATAGGGGCTTCTTCACGAGTACAGGTCAGGTATTTTCGGGATACAGCATTAAAATATCCTACATCAATAATTGCTTTTTCTCCTTTATCAGGGCATTGAATATGCGTCAGCTGAAGTGCTTCATTGATGATGACCAAGTCTATTGCGTCCAATTCCTTTTTGCAGCACGAACATTTTACAGCAAGTAAGTTTTCTTTTTCCATTAAAGATGCCCCCTTTTGATAAAAAAGGTATTCTGTATTTCTAGTCGCTAATCCTACCAGTTCACATAACTGTCAAAAACTTCTTTTTCCATAAGTATTCAGCTGGATCTTCATAGCTTGTTCAACTAACCTGCCCCTTTAGCTCCATAAGAAAAAGAGCTGCAAAAGCAACTCCCTTATTGAAGTAAAGCACTTGTTATATGAATAAGTAGTTACCTTTTATTTCTTTCTCAGCTGTCTCGGCGATTAAATGTTTGAATCGTAATCTATTTCTAAGGTTTTTCCTTGATTGGAAGATAACTAAACTGACTTATTACATTATTTATGCAACACTAGTGTGTGAAAATGTATTTATAAATTCCTTTCTATACCACTAATAACATTTTTTTCACTCACTTCAGTTTCAACTTTTGGCTTAAATATGAGATAAGATGCTATGATTATGGCTGTAATTAATCCTGTCAAAAGAAGCTGAGATCTCATAGACTCGATAAAAGCCATTGATATTAGAATGAACAAAATTCCGGTAATAGTAAGATACGTTAAGTAAGGATACAGCCACATTTTAAGTTTAAGAGCTTCGGGATTCTCTCGCTCCATTTTTCGGCGCATCCGCAATTGAGAGACTGCAATAACTAAATACACAAGTAGTGCAATGGCTCCGGAAGAGTTTACTAGAAATAAAAAGACAGTGTCTGGTGAAAAATAATTCATTACTACAGCTATATAAGAGAAGAAAGTTCCAGCTAGAATAGCATTCCGCGGTACTCCTTTTTTAGTTAATTTCATAAACCTTTTCGGAGCTTCTCCTCTTTGAGCTAATGAGTATAGCATTCTAGAAGTAGTGTAAAGGCCAGAGTTAAGGCAGGATAAAACAGCAGTTAAAACGATAAAGTTCATAATTTGTGCTGCTGCAGGGACTCCGATATGATCTAAAACAGCAACAAACGGACTGGTTAAAATGCTAGCAGAATTCCATGGTAGGAGAGTAACAACTACTGTTATTGAACCAACATAAAAGACAAGAATTCTCCAAACTACAGAATTTGTTGCCTTCGTGACAGATTCTCTCGGGTTTGAAGACTCTCCTGCAGCTATAGCTACAATTTCCGTACCCATAAAGGAAAATATGACAATTACTATACCTAATAGAACAGATCCAAAGCCATTCGGCATAAATCCGCCATTTCCTGTAAGATTGGCTAGTCCCACTGACCCAGTACCTGGTGCAAGTCCGAAAATAAAGGAAAAACCAACTAGAAGGAATAAAATAATACTGACAACTTTGATTAAGGAAAACCAGTACTCAAATTCACCAAATGATTTAACTGAAAAAACATTTGTCAATGTTAATAATACAGTGAGAATTAGGCTAGTCAGCCAAAGAGGAATATCGCTAAACCAATATTGCATGATTGCAGCGCCTGCTATTGCTTCAATGGCAATAACGACTACCCAGAAAAACCAATAAAGCCAGCCAATCGTAAACCCTGCCCATGTTCCAATGGCATCAGAGGCATACTGAGAAAAGGATCCACTAGTTGGATTAACAGTAGCCATTTCTCCCAGCATTCTCATAACAAAAATGACAATTAAACCGGCAAGAGAGTAGGAAATAATCGCCCCCGGCCCAGTAGCATTAATAACAGCGCCACTTCCAATAAACAACCCTGCACCAATTACCCCAGCAATAGCAATCATACTCATATGACGTGTCTTTAATCCCTGCTGAAGACTTTTATCCTGGTCTACCATAAAATGCCCCCCTTATAGTTGTTTAATTAGTTAAACATTTTTTAAATTTGGTTTATATTAACATGAAGGCGCTTAATTTACATTGGACAAAGAATATAAAAAATTAGAAAATAATATAACATAATGTTTAATTATTCAGATAATTATAGCGTTCTATGCTAGGCTAACGCTGTAAATTTTGGCTAATTGTATAAAATGGGAGTATTTAAATGACTATCGCTATCTATCTCTCTGTTCGTGATTTACCTTTTATTTTAACAACAGAATTAAAACAGTAAGTTTTTTCCTCCCAATTTAACCCAGAAACACTTCTTCAACTATCCTGCCCCGTTAGTTCAACAAAGAACAACTGGAAAATTAAATACTTTTTAGTATCTTTGCTGGATTTCCAGCCACTATTGTATTGGCAGGAACATCTTTTGTAACAACAGAACCAGCAGCAACAATTGAATTATCTCCAATAGTGACTCCAGCCAGGATTATGCAACTTCCACCAATCCATACATCGTTTCCAATTATAATTGGTATTCCATATCCACTCTTGTTCCTATCCTTGGGTTCGATTGAATGACCAGCCGTATATATCCCTACATTGGGACCTATCATACAGTTGTCACCAACCCTAACTTCTGCCATATCTAAAATAGTGCAGTTATAGCCAGCATAGAAATTATCGCCAACGTGGATATTGTAGCCCAAATCGCAATGGAAATTGTGTTCAATACTAGGATCAACACCTACAGTACCAAACAAATTCTTTATAGTTTCTTCTCTTTTTGAGAAATCTTCTATAGCACTATTGTTAAATTCTTGAACAAGTTTATGAGCACGAATATTTTTTAATTTTAGTTCCTCTGTTCCTCGTTCATAATAGATTTTCTCTTTATCGTTCATACCTTCTTCAATTAACCTGCCCCTTTAGTTGCATAAGAAACTCCTATGGCGGCGCTCCTCGCCGCCACCATCTACTACGAAAATCTAAACTCAAAAATAGAGTCTAACCCATCAACCCCTTGACGA
>NZ_FTMX01000023.1 GCF_900156045.1 Peribacillus simplex
GAAGAAATGTTTGACTTGCTCATTTGCTTTTTTGATAGTGTGTGCTCACTTAAAATTTAACGTTGGCGCTTTGTTTTGTTCAGTTTTCAAAGAGCGATTTTTTGTCGTTACTTCGTAAGCGACTTTATTATCTTATCACTTACTCAACCTAATGTCAACAATTATTTCAATTTGTTTTTTCGATTGAGCAATTGACGATGTCGTTATTGGCGACTCCTAATATATTATCAGGTTGAAGGGTTATCGTCAATAGTTTAATTAGTTTTTTTAAAAAAACTATAGCATGATGAAAACCCCAAGGAGATATCCATGGGGTTTTCATCAGAATGACTTCGAAGCAATATCCTTTAAATGATCCAATAACCAATGGCCGCCAAAGCGGCAACCCCCGGTATTCCAAGCAGGCCGGCGACTGCCGAGGTAACGGGGTTGATGGGTACATGAATGCCCGCTTGATTCCCAAGTGTATTCAAAAAGAACAAAAATGCTGCACCGATAATGACCTTTATAATCCCCTGCCCTATAAACCGGACAGGTCTTAATGGCGCCCCGATAATGAGGAGCATTAAAATCAGGCCGCCAATTACGGCAACAAAGACAACTGGTTCCAAACTCATTCCTCCCCGCAAGCTTGTACTACACTTATATGAAGAAATCGATGGATTAAGAACCGAAAAAAATGGCCATGAGGATCAGCAATCCTTCACAGCCATTTCCCTATCATCTTTTTAAGCGGACATTCCTTCTTTTAACTTCCCTGAATAAGTAAAAATATTTCACTTCCGCCAGTCTCGTTTGGGCGATTACTTCCTCAGATGGATCAACGCTTTTTTCAAGTAATGATTTTTGATTATGCCAATTCCATTTCAAATGTTCAAGCTCTTCGATCAATGAATCATTGAATTCATTCCGAAGTTTCTTTTTTTTACGAAAGAACAAGTGAAGTCCTCCCAGCTATCTATATTTCTCTTCTTCCTTCTATTGCTTTTGATAGCGTCACTTCATCCGCATACTCCAAATCTCCGCCAACAGGAAGTCCGTGGGCAATTCGGGTCACTTTGATGCCTGATGGTCTAAGCAGCCGCGAAATATACATGGCTGTCGCTTCACCTTCAATGTTAGGATTAGTAGCCAAAATTACCTCCAGCACTGTTTCATCTTGCAGGCGCTTTAATAAATCAGGAATATTTATATCTTCCGGACCGATTCCGTCCATCGGGGAAATACTGCCATGCAGGACATGGTATAAACCATTGAACTCTCTCATCTTTTCCATAGCTATTACATCTTTCGGGTCCTGAACCACACAAATCAAACTTCTGTCCCTCTTTTGATCTTCGCAGATATAACAGGGATCTTGATCTGTAATATGACCACAGACTGAGCAATACATAAGATTCCGCTTAGCATTTACAAGTGCTTTTGCAAAATCCAAAACAGTATCTTCCTTCATGCCTAGTACATGAAAGGCTAATCGAGCAGCCGTTTTAGGACCAATCCCCGGCAATTTCATAAAACTGTCAATGAGCTTGGAAATTGGTTCTGGATAATGCATCGAATTCCTCCTAAAAATTTCAAAAGAAACCCCCTAAAAGGAAGTTTCTTTTGAACTTGCTTAAAACATACCCGGAAGGTTCATTCCCTTAGTGAATTGTCCCATCGTTTGGTTTGTCAGTTCTTCCGCTTTTTTCAAGGCATCATTAGTCGCAGCCAGCACTAAATCCTGAAGCATATCGATATCATCCGGATCGACAACTTCCGGTTTGATAACTACATCGACTATTTCTTTATGTCCAGTAACGATGACCGTCACCATTCCGCCGCCAGCAGTTCCTTCGACCTTTTTTTCACCTAATTCTTCTTGTGCCTCTGCCATCTTCTTTTGCATCTTTTGCATTTGTTTCATCATGTTCTGCATATTACCGCCGCGCATACCCATTCTTCTTACCTCCAATTATTCTTTAATTTCAAGTAAATCATCGCCGACTAATTTTCTAGCCTCTGCTATAAAGGGGTCTTCTTCTTTTGATTCCGTTTCTTCTGGACCGTCGAACTGCTGTGTCGATATGAAATCCTCCCGCAACCTTTGCCACTGGCTCTCCGGAACTCCAGCTATCTCCATTCGGCGTCCGGTCAATTGCTGCATGATCGAGGCTATTACTTCCACGAAACGGTTATTTTCCATTGCCATTTGACAATGAATATCATATTTGAATTTTACCACAAAAGCTTCAGTAGACGCAGCAACAGGTTCTGCCTCCGTCAATAAAGCTGCCAATGACTTTTGGTTTTGCTGACCTAACTGTTCAAGCACTTCCCCCCACTTACTTTTCACAGCATTAAGATTTGGCTTCGTAGCTTGTTTCAATACTTGATTGATCTTTCCAGCAGGAGCTTTATACGCCTTTTTAACGGCCCTTTGCGCCTTAGCCTGCTCTGCAGGTTTTTCCGTCATGGCCGCCGGAATGCCGTTTTTCTGCATTTCGAGTAATTTCTTCTCTAAATCTTCTATTTTCTGCTGCAACTGTTGGAGCTGCCCGTTATCACTTTGATTTGGCCTTTGCTCATTACATAACTTCACAAGAGCCACTTCAAGGAAAATCCTTGGATGATTTGTCCATTTCATATCCTGCTGTGTTTGATTGAAGCTTTCAATGATGGAATAAATCGATTCAGAAGAGATTACTTCTGCCAATTCCTTAAATTGGGGATCAATCAAAACACGCTCGAAGGATTCCGCCAGTGCCGGTGCCGTTTGATACAAAAGCATGTCACGGAAATAATAAATCATGTCTTCTATGAACCTAGCCGGGTCTTTCCCCATGGCCAGCAATTGTTCAAGGACTTCAAGCGCCACCGCTACTTCTTTATCATATATAGCTTTTGCCAGCCGGCTTAAAAATGCCTGTGACACAGAACCGGTGACAGTCAATGCATCTTCCACAGAAACCGTCTCCGAACTGAAGGATATCGCTTGATCAAGAAGGCTTAGTGCATCTCGCATCCCGCCTTCGGCTGCCCTCGCAATGATATGCAGGGCCTGTTCATCACAGGAAACACCTGTTTCTGCAATGATTTGTGACATCCTGCCAACTATATCTTGAGGCTGGATCCTTTTAAAATCAAACCTTTGGCAACGGGAAATGATCGTTAGTGGAATCTTATGAGGTTCAGTCGTCGCCAATATAAAAATCACGTGCTTCGGAGGCTCTTCCAATGTCTTTAAAAGCGCATTGAAAGCCCCTTGTGAAAGCATATGTACCTCATCGATGATGTAAACTTTATATGTAACCGCGTTAGGTGCATATTTGACCTTGTCACGAATGTCACGGATTTCCTCGACACCATTATTGGATGCTGCATCAATTTCTATAACATCTGATATGGAGCCATCGGTGATTCCGCGGCAGGTAGCACATTCGTTACAGGGCTCACTTGTCGGGGCATGCTCACAATTCACTGCTTTTGCTAGAATTTTGGCCGCACTTGTTTTCCCTGTTCCACGTGGACCGGAAAATAAATAGGCATGCGAAACCTTCTGCCCGACCAAGGCATTCTGCAACGTTTTCGTTACATGTTCCTGCCCGACTACATCAATGAATTGTTGTGGCCTCCATACCCGGTATAATGCTTGATACCCCACGGAAATCCCTCCTTCTTTTCTCCATCTTGTTTATTATACATTACTGATTTCCTTTATTTCAAAGTCTAAAAAGAAATTTCATCATTGCCTCATTTTTTTCAAAAATGCCAAGCACTTTACCTTCTTGGCATAAAAAAAAACCCACCCGATACGAATGAGTTTTTGTTTATGTAAAATAACTGCCGTGCACCTTCTGTCGATTAGCAACCATAAGCGTTACTTAAGCAGTTAGCTCGACCCAGGCAACCCTGCGGCACATGAGAACTTCCACTTAATGCTGCTTCCTTCCGGACCTGACATGGTTCATGGAGTCCCATTGCGCAGGACCCGGGCGTCAACACCACTTACTTAAGGCAGGCCCTACAGAATGCTAACCTCGAGAAGGGATTCAACCTCGCTAGAGCGGATTGCGAGTACAGGGCACCGCTACCTCCCCGTCTAGCACGGCAAAAGTAATACCAAATTCACAGCGTCACGTCGACGCATAATTCATTATACTAAGGTAACAAAAAAAACGCAAGTGTTGTTCATGAACAGTTTGATTCCAAATTTATCAAACGAAGCAAACCTTTTTTCAACATTCGTTTTCCCCTATTCATTTTCTTCGGCAATCTTGAGTGCTTGCTCTCTTTTCAAAGTTTTTTTTCTATCCCTGAGCTCTTTAAAAAAAGAAGTCAATATCCAGCCGCACTCTTCCCCTAATACACCGCTTGTTACATCACATTGATGGTTAAAGCGTTCATCACGAAGTAAATCCATGAATGTCCCTGCACAGCCAGCCTTTGGATCATGCGCTCCAAAAACAACCCTTTTTACCCTTGATTGCAAGATGGCCCCTGCACACATGGGACAAGGTTCCAGCGTTACATATAATGTCGCATTTTCAAGGCGCCAACTGCCAAGTTCCTTGCAAGCCTCATTGATCGCAAGCAACTCCGCATGTGCCGTCGCATTCTGTTCAGTTTCCCTCAGGTTATGCCCTGTCGAAATAACTTGATCATCTATTACAATTAAAGCGCCAATCGGCACTTCATTCAACATCTGCGCCTTTTTTGCTTCCTTTAAGGCTAAATTCATGTAATAAACATCATCCTTCATAAAAAAACCCCCTCATATTAAGTAGGAGTAAACAGACAAATATAAGACAAAAATAAAGGTCATACTACTTATTCTAAAGAATAGTAACGCATGCGGCATACGTGCTGCAAGTAAATTCTCACAATACAGGAGGATATACCATGAATCAAACTGAATCACCTTCTTTTGCTTTGCTTATCATTGATATGATCAATGATTTTGATTTCAAATACGGAAATATGCTCCTTGAACATACGAAACTTATCGTCGACCCTATTTTGAAATTAAAAAAGCAAATGAAAGTAAAAGGTTTTCCAATCATTTATATAAACGACCATTATGATTTATGGCAAGCTGACTTCGATAAAATTATTAGTAGATGTAAAAATGAAGGAAATGCCTCATTAATCGAAAGGATAAAACCTCAACAGGACGAATTTTTTCTCATCAAGCCGAAACATTCTGCATTTTATGGGACGGCACTCAATACACTACTTAAACGATTAAACGTAGAAACCCTGATCATTACTGGCATAGCTGGCAACATCTGCGTGCTATTCACAGCCAATGATGCCTATATGCGGGAATATAAATTATGGATTCCGAAGGATTGCATCGCTTCTGCATCAAAGGAAGATAATCATTACGCATTAAAGATGATGAACCATGTTCTCAAGGCATCCATTAAAGAAGGTGAAGACTTTTAAGCATTCAATCGAAAAGGCACTAACCTGCATACCACCCCCAATAAACACTCTTTCATTCTCTTTCTTTATCAACCTGACAAAAATGTCACTAAAGTCCCAAGTCTGTGATACAATATCTCTTGGCGAAAAACCTAATAACCGGGAATTTCAGCTTGATACCTCATGAAGGAGGACAGTAGGATGAAATCCACCCCATTTATCACCGTCGAAGGTCCAATCGGCGTGGGAAAAACATCACTTGCAAAAGTTATCGCAGATCATTTTCAAATTTCATTATTGAAGGAAATTGTAGATGAAAATCCATTTCTCGGGAAATTCTATAAAGATATTGATGAGTGGAGCTTTCAAACAGAAATGTTTTTTCTGTGTAACCGGTATAAACAATTGGAAGATATCGAAAAAAAGTATCTTACTAATAACCAAGCCGTGGTGGCTGATTACCATATATTCAAGAACTTGATTTTTGCTGAACGAACGTTAAAGAACGGACAATACAATAAATACCTTGAAATATTCAATATTTTAACACGGGATATGCCTAAACCTAATATGGTGATTTACTTAAATGCAAGTCTTGATACTCTTATCTCCCGAATCGGTAAAAGAGGTCGTGAATTTGAAAAAAATATATCCTCCATTTATTTAGAGCAGTTATCCGCGGATTATCGAACATTCATGGAAGCATTTGAGAAACAGCACCCCGACATACCTGTTCTTACATTCAACGGAGATGAGCTGGATTTTGTCGGGAACAAGGATGATTTGAAAATGATAATCAGCAAAATAGAGAATGCCCTGCACAAAGGAGTAAAGTCAAATGAACTTACGAAAGAAAT
The DNA here is from genome assembly GCF_900156045.1 of Peribacillus simplex. GTDB lineage: Bacteria > Bacillota > Bacilli > Bacillales > DSM-1321 > Peribacillus > Peribacillus simplex_D. The sequence continues at coordinate 6,264 of NZ_FTMX01000023.1, forward strand.
ATAATATTCCAAACAACGCTGTCATTACGATAGCAGGGACGGTTGGCGTAGGAAAATCGACCATGACCAATGCTTTAGCCGATGCCCTTCAATTCAGGACATCCTTTGAAAAGGTTGATACGAACCCCTATCTGGATAAGTTTTACGATGATTTTAATCGTTGGAGTTTCCACCTGCAAATCTATTTCCTCGCTGAACGTTTTAAAGAGCAAAAAAAAATCTTCGAATATGGCGGCGGTTTTATCCAGGACCGTTCCATTTATGAGGACACCGGAATATTTGCAAAAATGCATTATGAAAAAGGCACGATGAATGATGTGGACTACGAAACTTACACAAGCCTTTTCAACGCCATGGTAATGACGCCATACTTCCCGCACCCTGATTTACTTATCTATCTCGAAGGCTCACTGGATGATATCCTCGACCGGATCCAAGAGCGTGGCCGTCCAATGGAACAGCATACCCCAATTGAATATTGGCAGGAAATGCACGGCCGTTACGAAGAATGGATCGATCAATTCAACGCCTGCCCTGTCCTTCGGTTAAATATAAACGAATACGACCTTATGCAGGATGAAGCAAGCATTGAACCTCTTATAAAACGGATTGCCGAATATATGGAGCAAACCAAGTTATTGCGAAATGTGTAAAACAAAAAAACCACCGGTTATCCGGTGGTTTTTTAATATATTAGAAAACAAAAAATCCGTTACATATCTGTAACGGATTTTATCGATATCCAATTTATGCGCTGTGGTTATTAATAAGTTATGGAGGAGGTAGAGGGATTCGAACCCCCGCGGGATTTGACTCCCCTGTCGGTTTTCAAGACCGATCCCTTCAGCCGGACTTGGGTATACCTCCGTATCAACATTTATTATATTACATGGAATTAAAATCAAAGTCAAGCCCTCTATAAAGTTTTTTTAAAATAATTTCAAACTTTGATAAAAAGGAGAATCAGCCTCTTTAATCAGAAGCTGATTCCTTTTAACTTACGGTTTAATGACTCCCACACCGCGCATATATGGACGTAATACTTCAGGAATGATAACACTGCCATCTTCCTGCTGATAATTTTCCAAAAGGGCAGCGACTGTACGGCCGATTGCCAGACCTGATCCATTAAGAGTATGGACGTGTTCCGGTTTGCCTTTTGCATCACGTCTGAAGCGGATATTGGCCCGTCTAGCCTGGAATGCTTCAAAGTTACTGCAAGAAGAAATTTCTCGGTACGTTCCATAACTCGGGATCCAAACCTCGATATCATACTTTTTAGCAGCAGTGAATCCAAGATCTCCCGTACACATGCTCAGTACTCGGTATGGAAGGCCTAGCAATTGAAGGACCTTTTCGGCATGTCCAGTGAGGTTCTCCAATTCTGCATAAGAATCTTCCGGCTTCACGAACTTCACTAGTTCAACTTTATTGAACTGGTGCTGACGAATTAACCCGCGGGTATCACGACCAGCAGATCCTGCTTCTGAACGGAATGAAGCGCTGTATGCCGCATAGCTTATCGGCAGATCGTCCATGCTCATGATTTCATCACGATGGAAGTTTGTCACCGGGACTTCAGCTGTAGGAATCAAGAAGTAATCATCACTTTCGATACGGAAAGCATCCTCTTCGAATTTTGGCAATTGACCTGTGCCAGTCATGCTTGCACGATTCACCATATATGGCGGCAGCATTTCTTCATATCCGTGTTCCTCAACATGAAGGTCCAACATAAAGCTAATTAAAGCACGCTCTAATCGAGCACCAAGCCCCCTATAAAATACAAATCGGCTTCCGGTCACTTTTGCTGCCCGTTCAAAATCCAGGATGCCTAGATCTCCAGCTACATCCCAGTGTGGTTTCGGTTCAAACTTGAATTCCGGTAACTCTCCCCATTTACGGATTTCGACATTATCGTCTTCCGTCTCACCAACGGGCACACTTTCATGCGGAATATTTGGAATGGAAAGAAGTAATGTTTCTAACTGGGCTTCCACTTCACGAAGTTCATCATCGAACCCTTTGATACGGTCACCAACTTCACGCATTTCGGCAATCAACTGATCTGCATCCTTTTTTTCCCGTTTCAATACGGCCACTTGCTGTGAAACTTCGTTTCTTTGGCTTTTCAGCTTTTCCGTATCAGATATCAAAGTCCGGCGCTTAACATCCAGTTCCTCGAATTTACCTAAATCGGTCAAATCTTCCCCTCTAAATTGCAATACACGCTTCACTTCTTCAAAATTATTTCTTACATATTTCAAATCCAACATTTTCAGTTCCTCCTTAATAATTTGATGATTTATCAAAGAACGCAAAAAACTCCCGTCCCCTGAAGAAGGGACGAGAGTTAACCCGCGTTGCCACCCTAGTTGAAGGCATATGAAAAACGCCTACCACTTATCTCGATAACGGCTTCTAACCGAAAGTATTTACTGACCCAAAAGGCTTTCCATACTCTGCTCCAGGAGGGATTCACAAAACTCTCACACCGATTTCCACCAGCCATCGGCTCTCTATAGAAAGAAATACTTGTTACTATTTCCTGTCATTGCTTTCTTATATAATCAGATTGTTTTCCATAATGTACTATAATTTTATACATTTCGCAACCGTTTTATACGCGAAACTTAAAACCAGCCTTTAACAGTAGAAGCTACACTGCTCCATACGTCACCAAAGAATCCGCCAACCGCTCGCATTGATAATACGAACCAGTTTGCCTTTTCAACAGATTCAGCAGCTACGACGTTAACCTTAACCGGATCGCCATTAATGTATCCGTAATCTTCTCCTTTTTTAGGAGTGACTGTGATGTAACCCAGCTTTTCACCTTTTTTGATTGGTGCAGTAAGCTTGCCATCATCATTCAATTTGTTTTTATCGATCACTAAATCTGTTTTATAGTTATCTTTCTCACCATTTTCAACAAGTAGCTCGATTGCTTTTTCAGATTGGATCTTAACGTTTTTTTCCTTGCCTTTTACTACTGAAAGTGTTTCTTTCCCTTTCACCTGGTAATTGGCTGGAAGGACTTTTTCCTTTTTAAAGGTTGCATACGCATAGTTCATAAGCTTAGTGCTATCTGCAAAACGTTCGTTTTTATTAGTGGACTTCATAACCACCGTGATATAGCGCTGACCGTCCCGGATAACCGTCCCTGTATGTCCATAACCGGCAAAGTCGGTAGATCCCGTTTTCAGTCCATCTACGCCTTTATATTCAAATATCAGACCTGGCAACATCCAGTTGAAGTTCGGATATTCCTTTCCATCGCGGAACTTCAATTTAGGAATGCTGGCGATTTTTAACACTTCCGGATAATCGTTTATTAAACGATAAGCAAGAAGGGCGGTATCTTTTGCTGTCATGATATTTTCACTATCTTCATTACCGGAAGGATATTGTCCTAATAAATCGGAGTTATTCAAACCGCTGGCATTAACGAATTTATGGTGTTTCAAGCCTAATTCCTTTGCTTTTTCGTTCATTAACTTAACGAAGCTCTTTTCACTACCGGAAACCAACTGTGCTAAAGCTACTGTTGCCGCATTTCCGGAATAGACGGCCATAGCTTGATATAGTTCCTTAACTGTATAATCTTCACCTTCCGTTAACCCAACATTCGACAAATTGGGTGCTTTTGAAAGGTCATGTACGTATTTATTTATTTTAACTTTTTGATCCCAACTGATTTTCCCATTTTCAATTGACTCCATAATGATGTACTCGGTCATCATTTTAGACATGGATGCAATTCCTAATACTTTATCGGCATTCTTTTCATATACGATTTGTCCTGTTTCACCATCAATGATGATGGCTGCTTCTGCTTTTAAACCTAAATTATCAGATTCAGCAACAGCTTCCCCCGGTTGATAGGCAAATTGCGACATTACAAGAACAAAAACAAAAGTGAAAATGAGGGTCATCTTGCTGATTTTTTTCAATTTCCAATACCTCCAACTTTTAAGCTAATCTCTATAACAAAGAAGAAACTTTATGTAATTCCCTTGACACCTTGTCTAGTTTATCACAGAAAAAATAAAAAAAATAGACAGAGTAATCGCAGACTCTGTCTATTTTAACAATAAATTTTAATGACAATTATATGTTAAATTCATTACATTGAGTAGTTCGGTGCTTCTTTGGTAATTTGGACATCATGAGGATGGCTCTCCCTTAACCCGGCACCGGTCATTTTAACAAATTGGGAGTTTTCTCTCAACTCTTCCAATGTGGCTGTACCGCAATATCCCATACCTGAACGAATGCCGCCAATCAGTTGGAAAATCGTATCTGAAAGAGGTCCTTTGTATGGAAGGCGACCTTCGATGCCTTCCGGTACGAATTTCTTGTTATCTTCTTGGAAGTAACGATCTTTAGATCCCTTTTCCATAGCAGCAACAGAACCCATACCCCGATACACTTTAAAACGGCGACCTTGGAAAATTTCCGTTTCGCCTGGGCTTTCAGTTACACCTGCAAGCATACTGCCAAGCATTACTGCATGTCCGCCTGCTGCCAGGGCTTTAACGATATCACCAGAGTATTTAATTCCGCCATCAGCGATAATCGTTTTACCATGTTTTCTTGCTTCTGTCGCACAATCGAAGACTGCCGTGATTTGTGGAACACCTACACCAGCTACAACCCTTGTCGTACAGATTGACCCTGGTCCTATTCCCACTTTAACTACATCGGCACCTGCTTCAATCAATGCTTTCGTCCCTTCGGCTGTTGCCACATTACCGGCAATGATCGTCAATTCAGGATATGTCCCGCGGATTTCCTTCACCATTTCAAGGACGCCTTCTGAATGACCGTGAGCAGTATCAAGTACAATTGCATCGACATGGGACTTAACTAGCATTTCCACACGCTTCATTGTATCCTTAGTCACTCCGACTGCAGCACCTGCAAGTAATCTTCCTTGCTTATCTTTAGCCGAATTCGGGAACTCAATAACTTTCTCTATATCCTTGATCGTAATAAGTCCTTGAAGGACTCCATTATCGTCTACAAGGGGAAGCTTTTCAATTTTGTACTTTTGAAGGATCTTCTCTGCTTGTTCCAAGTTAGTTCCCACTGGCGCTGTGACCAGATTCTCTACAGTCATGACACTGGAAATCTTCAAGGAAAAATCGGAAATAAATCGCAAATCACGGTTTGTAATGATACCTACAAGTTTTTGATCCTCTATATTGTTGACTACAGGAACACCCGAAATGCGATATTTACCCATTAAATGCTCTGCATCAAATACTTGGTGATCTGGCGTTAAGAAAAATGGATCGGTAATAACACCGCTTTCTGAACGTTTTACTTTATCCACCAGTTCAGCTTGTGCCTCAATAGACATATTTTTATGAATGATACCTAATCCGCCTTGGCGAGCCATGGCAATTGCCATTTCAGCTTCTGTCACGGTATCCATTCCTGCGCTGATGATAGGAAGGTTGAGCTTTAAGTTTTCAGCTAAGTTGACTTGAAGGTTAACATCTTTCGGCAAAACCTCTGATTTCGCTGGAATTAATAGGACATCATCAAAGGTTAAACCTTCTTTTGCAAATTTATTTTCCCACATTATTTTCCCCTCCTGCTTAAAAATATTATTTGTAGGTTATCAATAGGACATACTACTGTCAAGAAGAGAAATAAATGTTTGATTATTCTATTAATTCGGAGGATAGCTGCAATGCCTGAAAACAATGATAATTTCGATAAATATACACCTTTTTTTTCCGCATCTTCCTCTCAACTTTTTTTACAAAAATGTTACAAGCATGAAAAAATAGCAGAAGCGGAAATAAAAAGTTACGATAATTGTTATCCATTTATTTACCATCTTGAACATGCTAAAACTTATTATAATCAGGCTGCCATTGCACCACTTTCCATACAACCAATCCTTACATTTTATGGATTCGCCCAATTATTAAAGGCTTGTCTGCTCACGATCGATCCCAATTATCCAGAATCAACTTCGATGCTTGCCCATGGGGTAACTACGAGAAAAAAGAAAAAACAACAATATGAATTTTTAAAGGACGAAGTGAAAACGCAAAAGAACGGACTTTTCACCTGCATTGCCGAGAAGTTATTTCATATCAAGCATCTGGAGGGTGAAAAATTTTCCATGGGGACGCTGATAAAGGAAATCCCGGATATGCAAAACTTTACATGGTCCATTTCCAAGAAAAATTTCGTCGCCCTGTTACCCTCTTCGAATGGTTTTCAATTACCCTCAGCGATATTAGATAGCTATCAAATGTCCAGCAGTCGGATGGAAGAATTTTTGAAAGCTAAAACGAATCAAGCTTACAGTATTTCAGAAGTGCCTGGGACACTGCATTTAAAAACTGATGGCATTCCTATTCATAATGCTTCTTCCCCAATACGGTATAATTTGGCAGAGGGGCAGTTCATGCTATCACTAAATAAAGATTCGTCAGCTTTTTCATTACCTGAACTTTTAATCCATTATTTGATTTCTTATAACCTTAGCATAATAGCTCGTTATGAGACAGAATGGTGGGCAGAACTGATGAAAACCATGCCCAATGATGATTACCCTTGCATTGTGCAATTTCTTAAAATAAGCCAAGCTAAGGTGCCATTTTTAATATTTGAATGGATTAAGTCCGAGAGGTTCCATTTTTGATCCTTCCAACATCCAATTGGTCAATTGATTTGTCCCGAACGACGAAAAAAGACCAGCCGGATGGCTGATCTTTTTAAATGGCTTGGCGGCGTCCTACTCTCACAGGGGGAAACCCCCAACTACCATCGGCGCTGAAGAGCTTAACTGCCGTGTTCGGAATGGGAACGGGTGTGACCTCTTCGCT
>NZ_FTMX01000011.1 GCF_900156045.1 Peribacillus simplex
GAAATGGCGCTGACCGTATCATTTTTCAACACATCATCAGTCGCAACCGATTGAGCGAAATCATAAGACTTTGTTAAAATATTCACTAACTCAGTTAGTTGTGGTAACTGCTCGACTAAAGTGTTCAATGATTCCTGAACCTCAGGCTTTAATAATTGGTCCAGTACATCTAATTGTTTTTGGCGGGCATTAAGTTGTTCAGTTTGTGATTGGGTAATCGTTTCTGACATATCCAATTCTCCTTTGCAATAAGCATTTTGTTGATGTAAATAGAAAAACTTGTAAAATATTACACAATATGTGACAAGAAAAAATACTAACAAAAATGTAATAAAAGCTAAACTATAGTATATCCCTTTAGTGGCTTGAAAACAGCTGATTTTTTAAAAAAGATTCATAAAATAATCTTTTCCTGCTTATTTAAGTACAGAATCTGCTGGTATATTCCATTCTTTACCTAAAATGGACTTTGAGGGTGACTATCTTCATCGCCTGTCATACATATTTCCATCTTGATTTGCCATCCTAAAAGTTGGAGGTGAAAAAATGTGACTGATTCAGAATCTAAACTTACAGAAGAGAATGATGATAAGAAGCTTCATAAACTGGTTGGCAGTATGGAATATACTGAAGCGCAACTATTGGAAGGCATGAATGGAATTTCTGAAGTTTACCTCAAAAACAGTGAGGAAGGCACGTCGGAAACATCTGATAAATAATATTGTTGTGTAATTATACTTAAAATATCAGGAACAACCGTAAACAATGGCTTGAGGAAAACATACAAAGCGTGGAAGATAAATTCGCCAACGGCGAGCTGGATAGTCTGGATGTCATTCGCCAGTATGGTGTCATCATCGATTATGCAACGAATAAAGTCCTGCCAGAATCAACAAAACAGTTCCGTGAATCCATGAAAACCCGTTCATTGGCTTATTGGAAGTAACGTGAAAAAGGTTCCGAATTCATTCGGAACCCCTGACTGCAGATGAACTCGAAAAGACGAGTTTGCCTGCAGTTTTTTCTTTGAAAAAAGTTGCAGTTGATTTCAGGTATCCGCTCCCTTTCCGCCGAGTGCCTGGAGCGGTAATCAATCTTAATGGAAGCCCATCAATTCCTTCACATGTTTACAATTATTTCTTGAAGTGAGCATTTCCAAGAGCGTAAAGGCAACATCGAAAGCTGTGGATGGATTGTAGGATGTAATGATATTGTCCGTGACGACAATCGGTTCATTAACGACAATCGCACCAAAATCTTTTAGCTGCCCCTGTCTCTTGCTGGTTGGATGGGTGTATGTAGTGGCCTTTCTTCCATTCAATATCCCGCTTTTTCCTAGTGGGAGAGAACCTACACAAATGGTTGCTATGATTTTGTTCTTATCATGAAAATGCTTGATCACATCAAGAAACCTCTGATCATAGGCATCCTCATAGAAACCGGCTTCTTCAAAACCTCCTGGAATGGCCAAAGCATCGAAGTCATCAAGGTTCACTTGATCGAGGGTCAATTCCGGCTGCACGATGAAATTCCATGTGCATTTCAATTGTTCATGAAGTCCCACCGTAACCAGGTCAGTCGTACCATCACCCTCTAATTTATTCCAGCCCAATACATCTGTAAACACACTTGCTTCAACCGCTTCGAATCCATTTGATAGCAGCATCAATACTTTTTTCATCGTGCATCCCCCTTATTTATATTTGTATTTATTATATAAAAAGCGAATTCCCTAATACATAAGATAAATTACGTAATCGTTTTATTTCTATTTATTTTATAATGTATTTAGGTGAATTTTATTAATAATAAAAAGTGGGAGTGATTGAAATGGATCGAACGGACAAAAAGATACTTTCCTTGCTGGAGATTAATGGGCGCATGTCCATGAAAGAACTGGCACATGAAGTTTCCTTAACGGCTCCAGCAACGAAAGAACGTGTGAATAAATTAGAGGAAAGCGGAGTGATAAAAGGATATAAAACTGAAATATCCCTTGAAAAACTTGATAGGAGCATAACGGCATTCATATTATTCGAAACGGACAGATGCAAAGACTTTTATCAATTTAGCTTGAACCATCCGGAAGTACTGGAATGCCACCGGTTAGCAGGTCAATATAGTTATTTGATTAAAATAAGTACATTTTCCATGGAAACGCTGGAAGACTTCGTCGATGAAGCCATTAAATATGGGAAATCGTCCACACATCTGATATTTTCTTCCGCAACGAAAAATGTTTTTTCAGGAGAGGAGATATAAATCGGTTTTAACCATTTACTATCCATATTTTTAATATATGGGCAATCAGCAGGAAAAAGCTCCATCCATATAGAAAGTAAATAGTAACAAAAATCACAGTTGGAGTTCAAAAAGGGAGTGGAGAAGAGTGAGTTTTGTTTATGAGGAAGATATAATAATGGAATTCCTTTTACAGAATAAAAGTGAGTTTGAAGAATATCTTTTATCAGCAGCGGTCAATGTAAGGGATAAAATCGAAGAAATCCTTCTGATTGGAAATGTCGACCTTTTGAATAATGCACATAAGCTCATCCGTTATATAGTGGAACAGAATGAAACGGATTTGATTGCCTTTGCCGAACAAGAGGGAGTTACGTGGGCAACCCACTCCTTGACGCTTTCATTCAAGCTGGAATGGATTCAGGCCCTTCGCAGAACGCTTTGGACGTTTCTCTATAAGTTTGAACAAGAAAAGGAAGCGTTTATTGAGGATTCCATAGTATTTTTTGAATTAGAGAAAAAAGTGAATGAAAAAGTTGATGTTTTTCTAAAATCCTTTTTCGTCAGTTATTCCGATTATAAAGACAAATTGATTCTCGCTCAGCAAAACTTGGTGGAAAATCTATCCGTCCCGATCATTCCCGTCACTCCCACCACCTGTGTCCTTCCGTTAATTGGGACAATCGATTATTCACGAATACAGATAATAGAAGAAAAAGTATTGATGGAGATAGGTAAACTGCGGATAACGACCTTGATCTTGGATTTGTCCGGTATCATCGAAATGGAAGTTGAAATGATCAATGATTTGATGAAAATCCTCGATGGAACGGCAATGATGGGGTGTAAGGCTGTGGTGACTGGATTACGCCCAGAGGTTGTAACGAAAATGATCCGTGCAGGAATTCAGCTCGATAATAAAGCAGAGACCAAGGGTACACTGCAGCAGGCCTTGAAGGACTATCTTGTAGTCACCTAAAATCGTGAAGTTGGAGTCGCCATGTTTTGGTGACTTTTTTTTGTAGGTAATTTGGAATATAAAGGAAGTTTATTTACAGTTTTATCTTTTTCAAATAAGTAAATGGAATGGGGAAACCAGAAATCCGTCCCCTTTACGCCGGTTGACTGCCAAGCCCTCATCAATGCAGGCATCTCCGGGGTCTTGGCTAGCCAGTCATTCGGCAGGAGTTTCGCGAAGAACCATTCAAAGAGGCTTCAGCAAGGAATAGACATATGTATCATGAGGGATACCGTTTTGGTAAATATAACTCCTTAATATTCCTTCCTGGATGAAGCCCAGCTTAAGCAAGAGCTCACTTGATGGCTTGTTTTCCAGGAAAACGACTGCGCCGATGCGGGTTAAATCAAGGTCGTTGAAGCCGTAAGCGATAATTTCTTTAAGAGCTTCTGACGCAAATCCTTTCCGCCAATGTGCTGGATCGATTTCATAACCAATTTCCGCCCGTCTGTATTTATGACTGTGGGCATGAAAACCGATGGTACCAATCAATTCCTGTGTATCTTTTCTTTCAATTCCCCATCGGATTGCTCTTTTTTCAAGATAGTTTTTCGCAAAAGACGCTATGATATCCTTCGCCTGTTCGACATTTTCCAATGAATCCTGCCCATAAAAGCGGGTGACTTCATCTTTTGATAAGCATTGGAAAACAGCTTCCGCATCACTTTCACGAATTTCCCGAAAGCATAACCTTTCCGTGTTCAATACAGGAAACATTTTTTTCCCTCCTCATATATCAGTTTTACATCTATTCGGTCTCCGCGATGGTTTTTCCTTTATTATGAAGTGCCTATTTTGCCGGTATTTTCGGTGGTAATCGGACAAGCTAACAATAGTTCAACATAAATAGCTTTGAATGAAGGGGAGACAGATCATGGGAAAAAAACATCGTAACCGTACCGGTTCACCGAAAAAGAATAACCATATTCCGAAAGCGGACATCATTGCAGAACATGAAGCACACGGTAAGGAATATTCTGCGAATAAACGAAAGAACGGCCCTGGGTCCAATACAGATTGAGTAAAACTTAGTGACCGCTCTTGCCTTAAAAGGCAGGGCGGTTGTTTCTTGCCACCAAAGGGTTCATCCTATATCTTAAAGAATGAAGAAGCATTGAAGGGAGTTAGGATGATGAAAGCACTTGTCTTTGATGATTTTGGCGGGCCGGAAGTTCTGTCTGTAAGGGAAATTGCAGAACCTGAACATTCAAGATCAGCCGTGATCGTACGAATGAAAGCAATCGGATTGAATTTTGCTGATGTATATAGAAGGAAAGGGAATTATCATTTGGTGGGTGATCCCCCATTTATTCTAGGTTATGAGGGGGCAGGGGTCATCGAATATGTCGGGGAAGATGTCCATCATGTGAAAGCCGGTGATCGTGTCGGGTTCGCTGATGTTCCCCATGCCAATGCGGAGCTGGTTTCAGTTCCAGCTGATAAGCTGTTACCGCTGCCTGAGGGCATTTCCTTTGAAACGGCCGCATCCGTTTTACTTCAAGGATTGACTGCCCAATATTTAACTCATGACAGTCATCAAGTTAAAGAAGGAGAAACCATTCTGGTCCATGCCGCTGCTGGGGGAGTCGGTCAATTACTGACACAGATGATCAAGATGAAGGGCGGTCGGGTCATTGGCTTGACCTCATCAAATGATAAAGCGGCGGTTGCCAAACAAATGGGTGCGGATCATGTTTTCCTTTACGGTTCGGACTGGGTGGAATCCATCAAGGATGTAACCGGCGGTGAAGGCGTTGATGTCGTTTATGAATCAGTGGGTCAAACCTTGATGGATAGTTTCGAGGCGACCAAGACTGGAGGAACGGTTGTATTTTTTGGGATGGCAGGCGGTGATCCAGAGAAAATCGATCCAAGAATGCTAATGGATACATCGAAAGCATTAATAGGTGGAGACCTTTGGAATGTCCTGACCACCCATGAAGAACGGACAAGAAGAACAGCAGAGCTGTTTCAATGGATTCTGTCGGGGGAAATCCTCATCAAAGAACCGACTCTTTTCTCTTTGGAAAATGGGGCGGATGCCCATAGACTTCTTGAAAGCCGGAAAAGTTCGGGGAAAATATTATTAATGCCATAACAAGTCATGAGGGCTTTCCATTTTAAATGGGGCCCATTTCTTTTACCCGAATAGCGGCCTGCCTGGATTCAACACCTTATTCATACTGATGTTCAAAACCTTTTTCAGTTCCTTTATATAGACCCATTCTTAGACCCTTAGAATAACTCCGCATAAATGCCCTTGCCCATGCAGGGGTCATGGCCTGCCTTCAAAAAAAAATGCTGTCCAAGTTCCCTTATCCACAAAATCCATATGCAATACACGAATTCAGGGGAGAAATCCACAATGGCCAATCACCAAACCACACTCGCCATTCTGCAATTCACAGCCGTCCATCGTTACAAGCAAAAAAAAAGAGAACGGATCCGTTCTCTTGGAAAACAAATGACCTATTAAAAGGTTTAAACCGGATGATTTTTTAAGAGGAAATGGGGAGAGCGTCGAGACGCTCCTTTTGAATCGCGAAATAGGATTGGAGGGTTTCCTTTTTCTTAGTGAGAGGGAAGTTCCGGACAGCTGGGGCCACAGCATGATTGCCGAATTTAAGAATCAAGGTCAACAGCTTGTCCAACTGGTCATATGTATCGTTTCTAATGCGCATCATATATTCGGCCGCGGCCTGCTTATCAGCATCGGTACTTTTCCTTTTTCCTTCTGCCTGAAATTCTTCTGTCACTGACTTTACACGGGAAATGAGCCATGTTTCGCACCAGTCGTTCAGCACATGACGGATGAAGTCTGCTTGATGGTACTTTTGGAGAATGGGCTTGATATGTTCTGCCATTTTCAAATCATTCACTTCCCGGCAGAGAGCTTTCTCGGAGATGTTTCTATGAAAATGAACGCGTTCAAGCAGGCTTTTGATGGATTCCGCCTGGTGGGCATACTTGACCATCTGTTCCAATGCTTCATTGTACATGATCTTGCTTAAATAGGCAGAGGCTTGTTTGGGGGCAAGAAGTAACTGCTCTTTGGCAGGAATCGCCTGGCCAAATTTCTTAAGAGAATGAGAATAGACGAAACGGGCTAACTTCTGCAGTTCCATTTGGATATCATTGGAGATGTTTGTCGTTTCCTGCAGAAATGAACGGAAAATATATTTGCCTACCCGTTCCAATTCCCTGCATACAGAATCATTGATATGCCCAAGGTAGCCAGAGTCAAAGATCGTTCTCCGCAACCATGTCCGTTCCGACCTATTTTCCTTATACTGCTCCAAGATGCCTTCTGTAAAGGTGAATACCAGGATTTCTTTCTTTGAAAAAGCCTTGCTAGCAAAAGAAATCGTCACTACATGGCCTAAAGCGGCATGGATGGCATCGACTGCATCCAATAGGCGCTTCCTCGTGAATTGCGAGTTGGAATCAGGAACGATTTCATTATAATCGAATAGAACTTCTTCAGACTTCAAAACAGACATTCGGAAAGCGCCCATGAGCAGCAGCCGTTTTCCATGAATCGTTAAGGTTTTGAAAGCATCGCAATAAAAGAAACGGTATTTCTTGCAATAACGGTCCGTCTTCCTGTTATAGCCAAGATTACTTGCAGGACCAAGGTTAAACTTATATAAAATATCTTCACCTTGATGAACAGGCACAAACACTCTTTTTAGTGATCCTTGTGGTGCGGTGAATTTATTGATGATCTGCCTTAAGTACTTTTCTGTCGTTCCGACTCCTCGGGCCATCATATGAAGCGGGCTCTGGATGACACCGTCCCAATCACTGTGGAGCAAGGCGTACAAACACGTATCGAATTCAGTGGAAGATACATTCCTTAATAGGTATTGGTAAGTTTCTTCGTAAATCATAAGGCTTCGCCCCCTTTGGCATCCAACCTATTCTAGAGTCTATATAAACATTAAATCGATAAAAGTAGCATCGTTGGAGCAAATGATATTGGCAGTTTTTTTACGTTATTTCGATATTTTAAAAAATAGTAAATTAGTTGTACAAAAGTGATAAAATGGGTAAATGGGAACATACATGACAAGGAGAGATTTTTAAAACCATGATAATTTCATTACTCGTTTTCATCTTGAAAGGAATTTTATTGAAGATGCCATTTGCCATATTGGGACTTTCCTTGATTCCGCAGAGATGGACAAACGCAATCACCAAAAAGGAGATACCTTTTTTCATTGAACAGGTGCTGAGACTTTTAGTTTCTGCTGCCATACTTTTTTTCGTTATCGATATCATGCTGCTGGATCTCACTCCCGCTGCATTCTTTTCGAGTTTTGCCATTATACTTGGGCTCATTCTCATCATCGATTCAAGAATTTATGTGTACAGTGCCAGTGATTCTTCTAGCACCCGACGGAATCGGAGGGGAAATGAAACAGCAAAGCAATCAAAAACACCTTGAACGTACATTTCAACAGTTTGATAGGTGTCGTTTTGATATTAGCATGGGTCATCATGCTGTTTTACCCCATCACTTTTGCCGCTGATCTGCATGGATTGGCGAAAGTCGATAAGAAAAAAGAGCTGGAAGAAGTTCAAGATATAAAAACCATGCCGCTTGTTACTGTGAAAATGGCTGACGCAAAAGGCGATGCAGCGATTAATAAAATAGAAAATGCATCATATTTCACTGAAGGTGAATACCGATTAACCAATATCAATGATGAATTGGCTTATACATCACCCATTGAAATGGACGGATTTTTGAAAGCCGGGAAAGCGGAATACACGCCAGGTTATAATCTGATTTCCGCCGTATCGACGGATAAAGGGGCAAGTACTGTCAAAGGGAAGATGCTGTATGCTCCCTCACAGTATCTCGATCATGATTTGGAAAGAACCATCCGCAAGGCATATCCGAATAAAATCATCCATGATTCATATTTGGAACCGAACGAAGATGGAAAGCCTTTCTTCATTGCTTCAGTCGGACATTATTTGAAATACCGCAGCGGTCCCGTAGTGGACGGGGTGGTATTGGTGAATCCGGAAACGGGGGACACGAAATACTATCCAAAAGGAAAAGAACCTAAATGGGTAGATCGGACATTCACATTGGAAACAGCCCTGGAATATTGGACCTACTGGGGGAAATATGTTCACGGGTGGAAAAACCAGTCCTTGATTGGGCCGAAGAAAGATGTCCTGATTCCTAATGAGGATAATATGCAAGTTACGTTTAATGAAAAAGGCGAATTGATTTATGTAGTGGACTTTACCCGGGCTAAATCAAAAGGCAACTCCAAAACCCTTGTAGGTTATGGTGTTTTCAATGCCAAAACCGGTGAAATGACATACTATAAAGGCGTCACGTCCGTTCTGACTGGAAAGGAGGCAAAATCCAACGCAAATGCGAGTGAGTTTTTGTCTAAATATCCAGGCTGGAAAGCCACTAATGGAATTTTCTATACGATTTATGGTGCTCCCACATATGTGATTCCGGTTACAAAGGGCAGCAAGTTCCAAGGTGTGGCGATCGTTTACGCCAATAGCGATAATCCCCAAGTGGTCTTTGGGAAAACGAAAGACGAAGCTTTCCGCAATTATAAAAAACTGATTGCCTCTTTAGGGAAAGTGAGCGGTGTGACGCCTCAAAAAGGATTTGAGATGAAAGAAATAAAGGGGAAGGTAATAAGGATCAATGATGCCAATCTCTCAAATGGATACGTATTCCATTTGATCGTCGAAGGCAATTCCAAGAGGTTCTCGGTGGATCCAGGTGTCAATGCGCTTTCTGACATTGTGTTGACGAATGTAGGGGACCGGGTTGTGCTGAAGGTGATGGATATGGAAGAAGACATCGTTCCAGTCGATGAATTCACTAATCTGGACTTACCGTAGAAATGATAATGGTCCAGGTGGATACCTGCTTGCCGTCTTAGATATAAAACATGAAAAAAGCATTGTTATCAGCAATGCTTTTTTTCATGTCTTCGAATGATAGTCATTATAAGTCCGATAGATTGAATGAATGGATGGATTCCATATAATATCCTTTTTGAATGACGGCTTTTATTGCGAAGTGCCCATTTATCCGTTTCCGCACCCGGTACAGCAGTGAAGCGATTTCTTCTGCCGTCACAATTTGCTCGGGATCACCGACTCTCTCCGGCCATACTTGCTGGACAATCTCTTCCTTTGAAATAAGGTTGTCCAAATTTTCATAAAGCAGCTTAAAGCAATTGAATTCCTTTGTCGGCATTTTTATGGGTGTTTCTTCATTGATGATCACGGTCTGAAGGTGCTCATTGATCGTGACGGTTTGCTGGAACTCAGGGTTCACCGGAGTGAAATCCCGTGTTAAATCGTTGTCGATGGAAATCATGAATTCGATCAGTCCATTGATCAAAGTAATCGAATCCCCCGGTTCAATGTGACAGGGATTGCCCGGTACGAGCGGCATCTGGTTCACCGAGGTACCGTGTTTGCTTGCCAAATCCTCAATGAAAAGCTGTCCTTCCTCCATATAAATCCGGCAATGTTCCCTGGAAACGAAGTCATTGTAAAGCTTGAAATCAGCTTTGGAGTGCTGGCTTGCACGGCCGATCAGCAAGCTTTTCCCTTCAAAAACATAAGCGAATTCCTCGGTTTGGCCTTTGTGCAAGGCTCTTAATACAACCTTGAAAGTTTTATAGATCATTCACTTCATAC
Source organism: Peribacillus simplex (assembly GCF_900156045.1). Lineage (GTDB taxonomy): Bacteria > Bacillota > Bacilli > Bacillales > DSM-1321 > Peribacillus > Peribacillus simplex_D. The sequence continues at coordinate 9,956 of NZ_FTMX01000011.1, forward strand.
CCCTTAAAAAGTCTGAATATTTAAATTATTTTTATGGATTTATCATTTTGGCTACATGGCTGTTTAGCGGGTTCAATTTTATAATTATAAATTATCAGTCGCTTACTTACTAACGAAAAAATGAAAAAATGCAAATTAGGCACAAAGCCATTATAACAAAGTGGAATGAAGGATGAAGAAGAAACTCTATTTTTGCTGATGTACGCTTTGACTGTGGGAGAAGTGCTTCCTCAAAGCCGGCCAGGCAGCACCGGAAGAAGTTTGCGATGAAAATGTACCTTACGCTTGTGGAAAAGGAGTTGACCAAAGGTGAGTATGTGGAGAGATAGGATAAATGCCTTCAGCATCCTGCTGATGATCATTAGTATGATAGTATATATTATTTTTCCCCAGCCCTTTACCCTCATTCTGTACTGTATATTTGGCATTGCCTTTATCAGCCTGACTTTATTGAATTAAGACTACCCTTGAATGGAAGAGGGATGCGGGAGATGAAGCGGGAAGGAAGAAGACAGAAAAAGGTGGGGAGGCATTCTGAAAACATGAATCCTCCACACGATAGATGAAATAAAAAAAGCCTGCCGAATCAAAGGCAGGCTTCAGACTGTAGACAACTTTCAAGAAAGAGAGTTTGCCTACAGTTTTTTTTATTGGAAAAACGTTCCAGTTGATTTCAGAAATCCGCTCCCTTTCCGCCGACTGTCTGCCAAGATTCATTAAAGCAAGTGCCTGTGGGGTCTCGTCTAGCTAGTTATTCGGCGGGAGTGTCGCAAATTTCTTCAATCCAATGAGGGGTTTATCCATATAAAAAAGTAAAAAACATGAAGGGTAATCAAGTCTTCTTTAAAATCATCGTTCGGGTTGGGAGTTACTCTTAATAGATAAGGATGAGATTTTCATAAAAAAGTTTAATCATTTTGTGATGCTTATGCCATTAAAGCGACCGACTCTGGAATATTGAAAAAAAGAGGCCATCCTTTTTGGACAGCCCCCTTTTCGCTAACTATGAGAATACTGCAATTTTACGTGCGATGGATTCTGTTAAACGAGATGCTACTTTTGGAACAGCCCATTTAATAAGTGGTGTTAACACCGCACCAGATATTCCGCCTGCATGGACTTCCACCGTACAAGTCATTAGTGTTTCACCATTAACATCTTCTGCAGTAAAGTGACCGCTTCCTGTAAAATTATCTGATAAACCTTTTAGTTCAAACTTAATATTTGAAGGTTCATTCCATTCGGTAATATCTACCTGCGCTTGTATGGTTTTTTTAATACCTTTCACACTACCTTCAAATGTCCAAATAGATTGCTTGTCATTTATGATTTCATGTTCTTTATAGGCTGGTACTGTCGTTGCCCATTTTTCGAGATCACTGACATAATCCCAAACTGCTTGTACATCTACTGGAACTACTACTGTATGCGTTCCCGTTGCCATTATGATCCCCACCTTCACTATGTATGAATTGTAACTTTCCATTTCTACAAAATAATTATTACATAAAAAGCATAAACTTACATCACTAATTATACATAACTTTCCTTCTTCCAATCCTCCACAATCTGGCCCTTTAACGGAACAACTCCATTTTCAATCAACAGTTCATTAATGCACCTTTAAATTCAGATGTATCTCTGCTTACCTATCCTTTTATATTTAAACATTTTCTTGACTAATAAAACATTAAGGTTGCCTTCTTTTTTTCATTCTAAGGGACCGATGAGATATTGGCGCTTTACACAATCGTCTTAGCGAACCTGGGAATTATCATGGATTTAACGCTACTTTAAAAGAGCCATTTTTATACAGAAACGGTATAATTAATTGTTAGAGGTAGACATTAAAAAATGGACTGCAACTGAGTTTTATACCGTGTTTTAACTGAATCTTGAGAGAACGAACCTTTATACAAAAGTCAAAATAAGAAAAGGAGAAAACATGACTAATGAAACAGGATGGAATTTAGACAATAGCTATGCGCGTCTTCCGGAAAAGTTTTTCACGAGCACGAACCCGACTCCTGTACGTTCACCGGAGTTGGTCATTCTCAATGAGAGTTTGGCTGGAACTCTTGGTTTGGACGTGAAAAAGCTACAAGGCGAAGATGGCGTGGCGGTGTTTGCCGGAAACGAGGTTCCTGAAGGTGCTTCACCCCTTGCACAAGCATATGCTGGGCATCAATTCGGTCATTTTAACATGTTGGGGGACGGCCGGGCGATATTGCTTGGCGAGCAGGTCTTGCCAGAAGGCGAGAGGGTCGATATCCAGCTGAAGGGTCCAGGAAGAACGCCGTACTCCCGCGGGGGCGATGGCCGGGCTGCACTTGGACCGATGCTGCGCGAATACATCATCAGCGAGGCGATGCACGGACTCGGCATTCCTACCACCAGAAGTCTGGCTGTCGTGACGACAGGTGAAACGGTAATCCGTGAAACCGGGCTGCCTGGTGCCATCATGACCCGTGTGGCTTCGAGTCATCTTCGTGTCGGAACCTTTCAATTCGCTGCAAAATGGGGCACGCTCGAGGAACTCCGGACACTTGCCGACTATGCCATTAAGCGTCATTTTCCAGACATTGAAGCAGATGAAAGCCGATATCTCTCACTGCTGCAGGAAGTGGTCAAGCGTCAGGCTGAGCTCATTGCCCAATGGCAGCTGGTTGGTTTCATTCATGGGGTGATGAACACCGACAACATGACGATCAGCGGGGAAACCATCGATTATGGCCCTTGCGCCTTCATGGATGCCTATGACCCTGCAACGGTATTCAGTTCAATTGATAGACAAGGCCGCTATGCCTATGGCAACCAGCCGGTTATTGGGGGATGGAACCTTGCGCGATTCGCTGAATCCTTATTGCCGCTGTTGCATGATGACCAGGATCAGGCCGTTACACTGGCACAAGATAAGATTTCCATTTTTAATGATCTGTATCATGCTAATTGGTTAGCGGGAATGAGGGCGAAGTTGGGGATATTCAACGAAGAGACTCAGGATGAAGCCCTTATTAATGGCATCCTCAGCATGATGAAGAAGCATGGTGCCGACTATACCAATACATTCCGTGCTTTGACCTTTGATAAAGTGGAGGATACGGTCCTTTTCGGTACACCGGAATTCGCTCAGTGGCAAGAGCTTTGGCAGGCGAGACTGGGCAGGCAGAAGGAATCGAAAGAAGCTTCGAATCAGTTGATGCAGGACAGCAATCCTGCAGTGATCCCACGGAACCACCGGGTGGAAGAGGCGTTGAAAGCGGCAGTGGAACAAGGGGACTACAGCGTGATGGAACGGCTTTTGGCTGTTCTTGCAAAACCTTATGCACACTGCGAGGAACAAACTGAATACGCCGCATTGCCTGAGTCAACTAAGCCATACCGGACCTTTTGCGGTACCTGATTATAAAACATGCATGTATGAAGGAGCTCCCGGGATTGAATTGATTTTTTGTCAACTTCAATCCCGGGAGCCATTTTTGTTTATTTAGTAAAAAAGTTTTGTTTGAAGAATGTCCAGGGCACGGTCAATATCCGCTAAATCTTCCTTTGATGCATGCTGCAGCCGGCTTTGGAAACGGGATTCCACGATTGCAAAAGCCTCGTTCATCATCATTTCCCCCTCTTTGGAGAGGCGGATGTATTGTTTCCGTCTATCTTCCGAATCACTTATTTTTTCGATTAAATTCTTTTCGCTTAATTTTTTCAGTTCACGACTCGTGTTAGGCATGGAAATGTGCTGACAGTCACTGATTTCACTTGGTGTGACAGGCTGGCTGACTGTTATATATTCAAGGATTTTATATTGTACCGGCGTGATGGAATCGGATTTGGCGTTTTGGGTCAATTCGTGTGTCACTTGATGTACGGAAGTTGTAAATGTGACCATTTTTTCAAAAAGAGCTTTTTTGTCCATAACTTTCACCTCTCTTGTGAAGATATCAAAAGTGTTATCAAAATACAATTATCATTTGACAACAAAAAAGGTACTGTTATAATTATTGTTATCAAATGATAAGTAAATAGGGGGGTACGTCATGAACGTGCTGGTCATTTACACATATCCAAATCATGAAAGCTTAAGCCATGCTTTTTTAGAAAAAGTCATCCAAGGCAGTAAGGAGAACTCCAACATAAAGGGGCTGCAGGTATTGGATTTATATGAAGAGGGCTTTAATCCGCTCTTGGTGTTCAATGAGCATAAACGAAGGCGTGATATGCATCGTGATCCTCAGCTTGAAAAATATAGAAATCAAATTACCTGGGCAGACAAGATTGTCTTTATCTATCCAATCTGGTGGGGGAGGCCTCCTGCAATGCTGATGGGATACATTGATCAATTGTTTTCTGCGAATTTTGCCTACAGGGATAAAAAGGGATTGTTCCCAGAGGGTCTCCTAAAGGGAAAGTCGGTCGTTTGTGTATCCACGATGAAGGGACCTGCAAAGTATCCGCTTCTCTGGTTGAATGATGCGCATAAATTCTTGATGAAAAGAGCGTTATTCAATTTTGTCGGAATCAAAAAAGTGAAGTTTTTCGAATTCGGAAATATGGAAAGCCCAAAGGGGAAACAGATTCAAAAGCTAGAAAAGGTTTATCGGTATTTCAGAAAGGTGGCAAGCTAAGTTATTACGAGATAAAAAGAAGAACCCCATTCATAATGAATGGGGTTTGCATTATTTATGGTTTTGTTTTCACGAACCTCCATTTGTTCTTGATGAGGGTAAGGATCATACAAATCACCAGGATCGTCAATGAAGCCAATCCGCTGAACCATATGCTTTGGAATTCACTTACATAAGGCTGGATGATGTATGAAGCCACAATGGCAAGGATCGCGCTTATCGGTATGTAATCAGCGACTTTCCCTTTGCTGAATACGATGACCAGGATTGGGGCCAGCAATGCCGAATATATATTGCCTGAATAAAATAAGAGCTCTAATAGGTTTGGGGAATAGAAGAGTGTAGCAACGAAAACCAATCCTCCAATACAGATTGAAAGCAGGCAGGCCATCCTTATTTTTTGCTGGTCGCTTTTTTTTGTTTGTAATGGTTCAAGAATATTGGCTACGATCAGGCTTACCAATGAATGCAGGCAGGCGCCGAATGTTGAGGTGATTGCACTGAAAGCGCAGAGCACAAAAAGGATGAAAAAGAATGGTGTCGTTATTTTGTTTGCCAATCCATCCAGGATCGAGTGTATATCAGTGAAGCCTCCCGTAAAGATGACCATGATGAACAGGGATGAAAATGAGAGCGGGAATATGATCCAGATAAGGCCGGATAAAGAGAATGTTAAGGGAACCTTTTTCATTTCCATCATGAATAATCGCTGCCATGATGTCAGGTCAAAGAAAAACTGGCCGAACCCGACAAGAAGTCCTGCAAAAAGAAAACTCCATAGATCATACTTATTGATTACGAGCATGTATGGATGGTATAAGCGAATCCCATCATAAACAGGCTGAATCCCTTCCTTGACGAAAAAGTATAATGGAATCAAGATAACTGCGGCAAACATGAAGATGACTTGAAAAGCTGCGAACCCATGAATGAGCTTTAACCCGCCGAATCCAGCATAAAGGACACAGAAACCGAAAAAAAAGAACAACCCGACATACAGCGGTGTATCGAAAAGAAACTGACATAGTGTGGACGCGGCCATTCCCTGAATGAAAAGGATGTGTAAACTGGTTATGACCAGGATCACGATCAATATCCAATATCCGAGCGGGTGAAGCCGGGCTTTTAAATAGTCCCCGATGGTCAAACCCACGGGGAAATCCTGCCGAACCCTTTTCCCGATGAAGCTGAACATCGACAGGGCGATCGCTCCCATCAGTGCGTACCCGATCCCTCCGAAAACTCCATACTTCACCATCGATTCGGGGGAGGATAATATCGTTGTTCCTGTCACCCAGCGTGCCAGGAGGGAGATGATCCCTAAACCCATCCCGATTTGGATGGGGCCTTGTACGTATTCTTGAAATGTACGTGATCGCAATGTTCATTTTCCTTTCTCGCGGAACTCCTTGGGCGTGATTCCCTCTATCTTCCGGAATAAAGTGCTGAAATAATGCTGGCTATTGAAACCCGAGTTTTCAGCGACGTCTGATATGCTCCAGCTGGTGTTATTGGTCAAGGCCCTTTTAGCAGCCTTTATTCTATAGTGCATTAAATATTCCGAAAAGGAAGTGCCGACTTCTTCATGGAATTTCCTGCTTAAATAAGTCGGATTGGTATGCACTTCACGAGCGATGTCCGAAAGGGAGAGTTTTTCGGCATAATTTTCATGAATGAATGAAAGCGAATGGTGGATAAGGGTTGAATAGTTATGGGAAGATTCCCTTTTGTCATACTTGGCCAGGACTTTATGCAAATCACTTTCTATGACAGGTTTCGTTAAATAATCAACCACGCCTATCCTGATGGATTGCTGGGCATAATCGAAACTTTGATGTGCGGTCACCATTATGATTTCGACTTCTTTGTTCAGTGCCCTTAGGTCTTCACCGAATTCAAGACCAGATCGCCCCGGCAGATTAATATCCAGGAAAGCGAGGTTGATTTTATGATTTTGATTGAGGGTCAGTGCCTGACAGGCATCAGCAGCTTTGTGAAACTTCCAAAAAGGGTATATGGACTGAATCATATATTCCATTTGTTCAAGGACCAATGGTTCGTCATCAACTAATAATACATTCATTCCGGCTCCGCCTCCTCCAATTCCTTATCAAAAACCAGTGGCCATGATACCTCTACCTTAGTTCCCGATTCATTAGAAGCTATATTCAATTGTGCACGGTCATTAAAATACAAATAAAGACGTTTTTTGATATTATCCAGGCCATGGCCGCCTTCGTCCGTAACGGAAGATTCATTTCCCATTAATCCATTATCCGCCACTTCCAGATATACCGTCTGCGAATCCAGATGGAAACGGATATGCAGCAGGGCTTCACCCACTTTTTTTTCCAAACCGTGTTTAAACGAATTCTCCACCAATGTCTGGAGAATGAAGGGTGGGACCAGTGCGATAGATAATGGTTCTGGGCACTCCATGTCAATCTTGAGCCGATCACCGAAGCGAAGGGTCTGGATGTCGAGATAATGCTGGGTATACTGGATTTCCTGGGAAAGGGGGATCAATGGTTCTGATGCTTTATATTTGAATTTCAGGAATTGCGAAAATGCCTCTAATGCACGAATCAATTCAGCCGTCCTGTTCAGGCGGGCCAAGCCCAGTATGACATTCAGTGTATTGAACAAAAAGTGTGGCTGGATTTGCTGGTTCAATTTATTATACTGTGCTTCTTGCAGTGCTTGCTCCAGGCGGATCTCTTTGTTTTTATTTTCAAGAAGGTCGATCCTTTTCTCGAATATGAATAGAAATAAAAGAGCGATAGCTCCCATGATGGGAGCTAAAATGAAGAGCATGATAATTAATGTGAATCCTTCGTAACTTAGCATGGTGAACCTCTGCTGGTTATATTTTTAAATAACTTGAATTATTCTGTTTATTAGTATCATACTAAAGACCCCTCCGGAAATCTACAGCTTATGACACAATGTGACAAGCCACTTGATGGTTTTGTGCCGATCTTTTTAGTTCAGGCAGCTGTGTTTTGCAGATATCCTGTACAAAAGGGCACCGTGTATGGAAGCGGCAGCCGCTTGGAGGGTCGATGGGTGAGGGGACATCACCCGTCAATAGGATCCGTTCTCTTTCATGCACAGGATTCGGTACTGGGATGGCCGATAGCAATGCCCTTGTATATGGATGCTGCGGCTGTTCGAAAATGGACTTTTTATCGGCTATTTCGACTATCTTTCCGAGATACATGACCATAACCCGATCCGAGATATGCCTGACCACGCCTAAATCATGTGATATGAAAAGAAAGGTAAGGTCGAACTGGCGCTGTAAGGATTTTAATAAATTCAGCACTTGCGCTTGAATGGAGACATCCAGTGCAGATACAGCTTCGTCACATATGATCAATTTTGGGTCCACTGCAAGAGCCCGCGCAATGCCGACCCGCTGTCTCTGGCCGCCGCTGAATTCATGCGGGTATCTTTCCATGGACTCCGGTCTCAGCCCGACATGTCCCAATAATTCTTCAATCCGGCTCTTCCGGTTTTCTTTAGGTACTACATTTTGGATGGACAAAGCTTCTCCGAGAATTTGGCCGATCGTCTGTCTCGGGTTAAGGGAAGCAAATGGATCTTGAAAAATGACTTGCAGATCCTTCCTTGTACGCCTCATTTCTTTTTTTCCTAAACTCAGTAAATCCTTATCCTGAAAGTGAATGCTCCCGCTTGTTGGTTCATCCAATCGAAGGATGGCCCTTCCGGTAGTCGATTTTCCGCAGCCGGATTCGCCGACTATGCTTAAGGTCTCGCCCTGATGGATATCGAAGGTAATGTCATCGACGGCTTTTACATGATTGATGGTTCTTCCGAAAAACCCGCCCTTGATCGGAAAGTATTGTTTCAATTGATCAACTTTAAGCAGAACCTTTTTCTCTGCAGCTGGTACACCCATCATTACATTCCCACCTTCTCTTGAGCGTCATATTCCTTCTCCCATTGAGGGGTGAACATCCAGCAGCTGACCTCGGTGCTTGGGCCGATAGCTTGGAGATCCGGTACGGCTTGTTCACAAATGCCCCTCGCATGTGCACAGCGGGGAGCGAAGCTGCAGCCCTTGGGCATGTTGTAAGGACTTGGAACGGTCCCGGGGATTGTAGTCAGTTCTTCCTGGTCCATGTCCAGACGCGGAAGGGAGTTCAATAAGCCAATCGTGTATGGATGTTTTGGGTTTGTGAATATTTCCTTGGCCAAAGTGTATTCGACGATTTTTCCTGCGTACATGACGGCAACCCGATCACAGGTTTCATATACGACACCCAAATCATGAGTGATCAAAATGACAGCCGTCCCGAAATCCTTTTGCAGCGTCTTGATCAGTTCAAGGATTTGGGCTTGGATCGTCACATCCAGTGCTGTTGTAGGTTCATCCGCTATTAGAACCTCAGGGTGGCAGGCAAGTGCCATGGCAATCATGACCCTTTGCCTCATTCCGCCGCTTAGCTCATGCGGCTCCTGTTTTGCCCTTTTTTCGGGTGAGGGGATGCCGACGAGCCGAAGCATGTCGACCGCTTTATTCCATGCTTCCTTTTTTCCCAGCTTTTGATGGAGCCGGATCGCTTCCGCAATTTGCTCGCCCGCTGGATATACGGGATTCAATGATGTCATCGGCTCCTGAAATATCATCGAAATTTCATTCCCGCGTATGGACCGCATCTGCTTTTCAGACTTCGTAAGCAAATCCTCCCCTTTAAAAAGGATGCTGCCACCGGCAATCTTGCCGGGGGGCGATGGAATGAGCCTTAATAATGATAGCGATGTTATGCTTTTCCCGCTTCCGGACTCCCCGACGATTCCAAGCGTTTCCCCTTTATTAAGGGAGAAACTGATTCCGTTGACCGCTTTACTCGTTCCTTCGTCAGTGAAAAAGTGGGTTTGCAGATTTTTTACCTCCAGTATTTTATCATCAACCTGTTTCATCATCATACCTCCTTAGTTCAAGTCTATTCTTTTGTTAAAGTATCGATAGAGGACATCCACTGCCAAATTCATGAATACGAAGATAACGGAAGCGATGAGGACCCCGCCTTGGACCATCGGCAAATCCCTCGTTCTGATTGCATCGACTATCAATCTCCCAAGTCCATTGATGGCAAAAACGGACTCTGTCAATACTGTGCCGCCAAGGAGTGCACCGAACTGGAGGCCAACGACTGTAATGACGGGGATAAGCGCATTTTTCAGGCCATGTTTATAAATGATGATATATTCTTTCAATCCTTTGGCTCTTGCGGTCCGGATGTAGTCCTGGCGAACGACTTCAAGCATGCTCGACCTGGTCATCCTGGCGACAATGGCCGCTCCGCCGGCCCCAAGGGTTATGGCTGGGAGTATCATGTGGCTGAAAGTTCCCCAACCTGAAACCGGAAACAAATGAAGGTTTACGGAAAAGAAGTAGATAAGCATGAGGCCCAGCCAAAAACTAGGTAACGAGATTCCCAGTAAAGCAACGATCATGATGGAAATGTCAGCTGCCGAGTATTGCTTGGTGGCCGAGATGATTCCTGCGATCATTCCAAGCACGACCGTTATGAAAATGCTTGCAAGTGCCAGTTCAAGGGTGATGGGCAAACGGACCATGATTTCGTCCAAAACAGGGCGGCTGCTGCGGAGGGATTCCCCGAAGTCACCTTGAACGGCATGAAGGACATAGTCGACGTATTGATAGAGGATTGGACGATCCAAGCCAAGCTCATGCCGCAGCGATTCAATCGTTTCTTTAGTCGCTCCTTCACCTGCAAGCAGTGTCGCCGGGTCTCCCGGGACCATTTGCATGATGAGGAACACAACAAGACTTACTCCCAGTAATACCGGTATGGTTTGAAGTACCCGTCGGATAATGAATACGAACATTTTCTCTCCTCCTTATTTTTTCATTCTTGGATCCAGGGCATCTCTAAGTCCATCCCCGAAGATGTTGAAACCAAGTACCAGTGTTGATATCGCTATCCCCGGAAACAAAGCGATGTGGGGGGCGCTGAACAAATAATCCCGACCGCTGCTCAGCATCGCTCCCCATTCTGGAGAAGGCGGCTGGGCTCCCAGGCCCAGAAATGATAATCCGGCTGCCGACAGAATGGCAGTTGCCAGACGTAATGTGGCTTGAACGATGACAGGTGATAGAATATTCGGAAAAATATGCTTGCATATGATCGTGATGTCAGTGGCTCCCAATGCACGAATGGCATCGATATATTCCAGCTTCCTGACTGACAATGTGGAACCGCGTACAATCCGGGCGAACATCGGTATGGAAAAGACGCCGACCGCTACCATTACATTGATTAAACTTGGACCAAGGGCACTGATGATGGCAAGAGCAAGCAAAATTCCCGGGAAAGCCAGCAGAACATCGACAATCCTCATGATGACGGTATCGATCCATTTTCCGTAATACCCGGCAGTTAACCCGAGGAGTATCCCAATGAACGCCCCGAAGAATACAGAGACAAACCCGACCGTTAATGAAAGCCTTGTCCCATATAATAATCTGCTTAAAATATCCCTTCCCTTATCATCCGTACCCATCAAATGTTCGGCCGATGGAGGCTGGAGTTTGTTGACTAAGTCAATTTCATACGGATCCTGCGGTGAGATCAAAGGTGCAAAGATAGCCAATAAAATATAAAAAATTACGATATACCCGCCTACCAATGCCAATTTATTTCGTTTGAATTTTTTATAAAAGGCTTTCCAGTGTCTTAGTTTCGGAGATTTTCTTTCGTTTACATTCAATTCGGTATTATTGATTACGACCTCTGGCTTCATTGGACTTCCTCCTTTTCTTTCATTCAATTTATTCAAAAAAGGAATTGAAGTAAATATGATGAGGAAAAGCAGTAAAGATAATTAAAAAATGAGTAAAGATTCTGAAAATATAAAATTTTATTTTTTTTTATAATTTACAGTAAGCCCGATGTACCCATAGCTGAAAGTTACTTGGAGAAACAAAGGGAGGATGAAAAGGGAGGAAATAGAATGAGAAAAGGTATGATTGGGTTGCTTTTTGCCTCTTTATTAGGCATCTCATCCGTTTTATCAGGGTGTGCAACAGAACAAACCGGCAGCAAGGAAACAGAGGAAAAAGCGAAAGAAGGAGGAACGCTGATCGTCGCGCGATTATCTGACGCGACCACCTTGGACCCTCATTTCATAACAGACATTCCATCGGCAAACGTCATTTATGAAAAGGTTTATCAAACATTGGTCGTTCCTGACAAAAACATGGATCCTAAACCGCTGCTCGCAAAAGAGTGGAAACAGCTGGATGATGTCACGTGGGAGTTTAAATTGCAGGAGGGAGTCAAATTCCATGATGGGGCCCCATTCAATGCCGAAGCGGTGAAAACCAATTTCGACAGGATACTGGACCCGGCAACAGCTTCTCCTCAGGCTGGTAAATTGGAAATGATCAAAGAAATTAAAGTCGTTGACGAAACGACCGTACAATTCAAGCTGAAATATCCTTATGCTCCGCTGTTATCGATTTTAGTGAGTAATGAAGGAAGCATCATCAGCCCTAAAGCGATTAAGGAAAATAGTGACAAACTGGCTCAAAACCCCGTTGGGACAGGGCCATTCGTTTTTAAATCGTGGAAGCCTGGTGAAGAAATCACACTTTCGAAAAACAAGGATTACTGGGGGGACAAGCCTAAGATCGATGGGGTGGTATTCAAGGTTGTCCCTGAAGATGCCACGAGGATTGCGATGATTGAAACGGGTGAAGCACATGTGACAGATCAAGTGCCAGTGACGGAGATAGATAGGATCGAAGCTTCGGGCACGATGGATTTATATCGCACGGAGGGACTTGCCGTTGAATACTTAAGCTTCAATGTTAAGAAAAAACCTTTTGATGATGTGCGGGTCCGCAAGGCGGTCGCTCATGCCATCGAGGTGGATTCCATTATCAAAGGGGTTTATAACGACGTCGGTACGAGGGCAAATTCAACAATGAGCCCAAAGGTGTTTGGATATGATCCGGATATAAAAGGCTACGACTATGATATTAATGAATCGAAGAAGCTCTTGACTGAAGCGGGGGTCAAGGATGGTTTGGAGTTTACACTGACGACGAGTGATCGTAAGGAAAGGATCAATATGGCCGAGGTGATCCAATCCCAGTTAAAAGGAATTGGAATCAAGGTCAAGATTCAAGTCCTTGAGTATGGGGCTTACATTGATGCGACAGCCAAGGGCGAGCACCAGGTAGCGATAGGCGGCTGGGGCAATGCTACCGGTGATGGAGATTATAATCAATTCAATCTTTTCAATAGCAAATCCCAAGGTGCTGCGGGAAATAGTTCATTCTACAGCAACCCGGAAGTGGATAAATTGATTGAAAATGCACGTAAAGAATCGGATGGCGATAAACGTAAGGAACTGTATTCCAAGGCACAAGCCATTGAAAGGGAAGAAGTTCCATATGTTCCGATCCGTAACTATGAGCACTTGGCCGTATATGGCGGGACGGTTAAAGGACTTTGGCTGAATCCGGCAAATTATTTAATGCTTGATGACGTAACCGTGAAGTAGGAATTCATCACAAAAGGAAGGCAGCATAAGGATGTTATGCTGTCTTCTCAATTAGGAGGGGAAAATATGATAGATTTACTGCTAACCCATGGGACCGTGATAACCATGGATCAAAACAGGAGAATTCTGCCGGATGGAGCGGTCGCCATACATCAAGGAAGGATTTTAGCCGTTGATTCAAGCGAAAAACTGAAATTGCAGTATGAGGCTGTAAAAGTCATCGATTGCAGCCATCAATGCATATTGCCGGGATTGATAGATGTTCATGGGCATGGGGGACATTCCATGTTCAAAACGATCGCAATGGAAAATATTGATTTTTGGATGCCCATCATGACGAATGCGTACAAGCATTTTGTTACAGATGACTTTTGGTACTACGAAGGAAAGCTATCCTCCCTTGAGAGATTAAAGGCGGGCGTGACAACCGGTGTGAGCGTGTTAGGTTCCATGCCGCGGTCCGATGAACCCATTTTTGCCCTCAATCATGCAAAAGCATACGCCGAAGTGGGAATCAGGGAAGTGGTATGCACGGGTCCTTGCAACCCTCCATGGCCCCATTCATTCAGCAGGTGGATCGACGGAAAGAGAGTGGTGAAGGAAGTTACCTATGAAGAAGTGCTACAGGGGGCGGAAGCTGTAATCGAGGCGCTGAACCATGCGAATGAAGACCGCACGAGAGCATTCATTACGCCATTTGTCATCGTGACATCCGTGGATCCCTCAAATCCCACATCTCCTGACAGGCTTTATGGGCTGAATGATCATGACCTTTATCAAGCGAAGAAAATAAGGGAGATTGCCAGGAAATATAATACACGCATTCACTCTGATGCCTTTGGCGGGATGATTCATTTGGCGATACAGGATAAGGAAAATGCCCTATTGGGTCCAGATGTCCATTTACAGCACTGTCGGGGCATTTCCTTCGATGAGGCAAGAATACTGGCAGAAACAGGTACCAACGTCAGTGCATCACCTGGATTTGGCCAGGTTCATGCCCGTACCCCGATAACTGAATTATTGGAGATGGGTGCAACTGTGGCAATCTCCACGGATGGGACTTCCCCTTCCACAAGTTTCGATATGTTTCAGGCAATGAGGAAAACACAGTTTGTTCACCAGGCAGCGCTTAGGGACTACTATTATTTACCCCCAGGCAAGCTGTTGGAAATGATCACGATAGATGCTGCGAAATGCATTGGCTGGGATGATGAAATAGGCTCCATTGAGATCGGGAAAAAAGCGGATGTCATTACGGTCAATCTGCATCAGCCTCATCTGACCCCCGAATTCATGCATGTTCATCGGCTTGTATTTCAAGCAGTGGCGAATGATGTGGAGCATGTCATCGTGGATGGGAAATTGATTATGGAAGGGAGGAATGTACGGACGGTCCATGAAAGTACAGTGCTTGATGAAGCGAATGAGGAGGCCTTTTCAACGATTAAGCGTGCGGGGCTCGAAAAGTATATGCAACCGACGAAATATTTCTGGGGCCATGCCAGGGCATATGTAGATGAAAAGCGATATGACGAACGAGAAGAAGACGCTGCCGCGATGGTGAAAGGGGAATAAGATGAAAACCAAGCTTAAAGGAAGATATGTAATTGGGTATGATGGATGCGATCATGTCATTTTGGAAAACGCGGAAATCGTTTATGAAAAAGATACGATTCTGTATGTCGGAAAAAATTATCCTGGAGAAGTGGACGAGGTAATGGATGCCGGTAACGCCATTATCAGTCCCGGGTTCATAGATTTAAATGCATTAGGGGACATTGACCATGATATTTTACATTTTGAAGCCGATGCCGGCAGACAGAAAAATCTTCTCTGGTCAGAGAATCATATAAAAAGCGGACATCCTGAATTAATGACCGAGGAAGAAGAAGCTTTTAAATCACTATATGCTTATTCACAACTCATCCTTCATGGCGTGACGACGGCGATGCCCATTACTTCCGTTTTTTATAAAAGCTGGGCTGAAACCTATGATGAATTGGCAGCTGCGGCAGAACATGCAGCTGGATTGGGGTTAAGGATATACCTTGGCCCGAGTTTCCAATCAGGAATGAGGGTCGTCCAGCCTAACGGGAATATTAAACTGCATTGGGATGAAAAAGCCGGGGAAGCGGGATTACGGAAAGCGGTCGAGTTTGTGGGAAAATTCGATGGTGCTTATGAAGGCATGGTCAGAGGGATGCTTGCCCCAGAACGTATAGAGTCCCAAACGGCAGATCAATTAAAACAGATTAAATATTACAGCGAAAAATTGGACGTACCCATAAAGCTGCATGCTGCACAAGGAAGTTTTGAATTCAACACCATCTGGAATGCCCATCAAGTTACACCAATCAGATATTTGTACGACCTTGGATTTCTCGGTCCAAGAACAGGGATCCCGCATGCCCACTTTGTTTCAGGATATAGTAAAGCGAAATATGGACAGGGTGATGACCTGGCACTGCTTGCTGAAACGAACACAACGGTGATTCATTGCCCTCTGATCATCGGGAGGCATGGGGAGGCACTGGAATCTTTTGCTAAATATAAACGGGCTGGGATCAATATAGCCCTTGGAACGGACACATTCCCTCCGGATATGTTCCAGAACGTCAGGACGGGCAGCATGCTCTCACGGATGGTGGAAGGAGAAACGGAAGGCTCTGTCTATGCCGATTTCTTTCGGTCAGCCACACTTGATGCCGCCGCTTTTCTTGGCAGGAACGATTTAGGGCGCATCGCAGCGGGGGCCAAGGCTGATATCATCGCGATTGACTTGGACGGTTTTCATATGGGAGTGATCGATGATCCCATTCGAACCATGTTCGTAAGCGGGTCGGGGAGGGACGTTAAATTATCGATCATAAATGGAAAGGTAGTCATGAGGGATCAAATAATCCCCAATCTGGATTTAACGGATATCAAATATAAGGGCCAACAATATTTTAAGAAGATGAGAAGAGGATATATGGAAAGGGATTATCAGGAGCTTCCCGAGAAAGAATTGTTTAAGCCATCATTCAAGGTCGTGGAATCGATAAGCGGGACGGAAGCGATTCATGACAACAAGTAAAGAAAATGAAAAACATAGTAAAGATATTCGAAAAAAATAGTCAGAATATTTCCTATAATTAGATAAATGTTAAAAAACGAAATTGGGAGGTAGAAGACCATGGGGTTAAAACGTGGGACAGGTAAGCTTTTTCTAGTCATGATCATGGCTATCATCATTACGGGCTGTTCTTCTAACAATGACGTAAACACAACGGCAAGTGATCCAAACCGGGCATCAAACGAAGGGGGTACATTGGTCATTGCCCGCTTATCCGACGCTGAGAATCTGGATCAGCAGTTCATGTCCACGATTAACGCCGCTAGCGTCACTCACCATAAAGTCTATGAAGGTCTTGTTCAACGGGATGAGAATAGTGAGATACAGCCTATGCTGGCAGAAAAATGGAAGCAAATAAATGACACGACCTGGGAATTCAAGCTTAGGGAAGATGTAAAGTTTCATGATGGCACGCCATTTAATGCAGACGCAGTAAAAAGGACGTTTGATCGACTGTTAGATCCGAAGGTCGCTTCTCCGAGGGCGGTAGTGTTCGAAATGGTAAAAGAGGTGAAACCGGTTGATGAATTTACCGTGCAATTCATTTTGAAGGAACCTTTTTCCCCTCTCCTTTCCATATTGGCGAATCACGAAGGCGGAATCATCAGTCCGAAAACGATTGAAAAGTATGGCAAAAAGATCATCCAGGAACCGAATGGAACCGGTCCTTTCGTTTTTGATTCATGGTCCCCGGGCCAGGAAATCACATTGACGAAAAACGACAGCTATTGGGGAGACGAGCCAAAAGTGGACAAGGTCATCTTCAAGGTCGTCCCGGAAGACTCCACGAGGATATCGATGATTGAAACCGGTGAAGCGCATATTGCTGAGCCTCTTCCTGTAGCGGTCATGGACCAGGTTGAATCTTCACCGGCTATGGATGTTTACCGCAGTGAAGGGTATGGTACCGAATATTTAGGGTTCAATGTCAATAAAGAACCGTTCAAGGATGTAAGGGTCCGTAAAGCCATCGCCCATGCCATTGAAATGGACTCGATCATCAAGGGTGTCTTTAATAATGTGGGAGTGAAGGCGAACTCCTTGATGGGCTCTAAAGTATTCGGTTACAACGAAGAACTCGAAGCCTATGATTACAACCTGAAGGAAGCGAAGAAACTGATGGCCGAAGCCGGATATTCTGAAGGCTTGGATGCAACCATCCTGACAATGGACAGTAAAGAAAGAGTCAACTTGGCCGAGGTCCTGCAATCCCAACTAAAAGGTATCGGGATTAATTTGAAGGTACAGGTGATGGAGTACGGTTCGTTCGTGGAACAAGTGAATAAAGGGCAATCGGAAATGTTCATCATCAGTTGGAGAAACGCGACAGGGGATGCCGATTATAATCAATATAATCTATTTCATACGGAATCACAGGGAGCGGCAGGAAATACATTCTTTTACAGCAATCAGAAGGTTGATCGTTTAATAGATGCCGCCAGGAAGGAAAAAGAAGAAGGCAAACGCAAAGAACTATACGCAGAGGCACAGGAAATCGAGATGGGTGACACCCCGTATATTCCTGTAAGGGTCATAGAAAATGTTGCTGCAGTCGCTAAAGAAGTAAAAGGATTTTCAATCAGCCCTTCAGGCTACCTGGAAATAAATGAAGTCACGATAAAGTGATGGGGAGATAAGACGAAAGGGTTCATCCAATTTAGGGTGAGCCTTTTTCTTTGGCACAATAAGTAAAAATAACATAAAAACAAGTAAAAATTCTGAAATGATTTGTTGATTTTTAGAACTATAATGAAAGTGATGCATATTCAATCTGGAGTGGAAGGGTGAGTTTAATGTCTCAATCTTATTGGTTGACGAATGTACGCTTGGAAAATGGTTTTACTTATAATGAAAATGAAACGATCACCGGCACTGAGACCGGAAATTACCACATTAAGATTGAAAATGGAAAAATATCCTCCATTTTATTGGCGAAGGAATCGATAACGGATCAGGACCCACAGCATGATGTTCACGGTCTTCTGATGGTCCCCTCGTTTAAGGAAATGCATATCCACATTGATAAAACCTATTATGGCGGTCCGTGGAAGGCTTGCACGCCTGCCATTAATGGCGTGAAAACCCGGATAGAGGAAGAGCAGGTCTTACTGCCAGAATTATTGCCTACCGCTAAAGTAAGGGCGGAAAAAATGCTCGATTTATTATTGGACTTCGGATCTACCCATATACGCACACATTGCAACATTGACCCCGTCATAGGTCTGAAAAACTTAGAGGCAACCATTCAGGCATTGGAAGGATATAAGGATAAATTGACGTATGAAATCGTTGCATTCCCACAGCATGGACTATTACGCAGCAATTCCGTCGGTTTGATAAGGCAGGCCATGAAGAATGGGGCGAATCTGGTAGGCGGCGTGGATCCCGCCACCATTGATGAAAACATAGAGCGGTCCCTTGAAACGATCATGGATATCGCGGTTGAATACAATTCCGATATCGATGTCCATTTACATGATCCGGATCACCTTGGACTCTTCACGATGCAGCGTCTCGCTTCACTGACGGAAGACGCAGGCTGGCAAGGAAGGGTCACGGTTAGCCACGCAAGCGGTTTGGCAGATCTTTCAGTCCCGGAGGCAACGGGCATAGCCGAAAGGTTTTCGGAAACGGGCATATCGATTACATCCACAGTGCCGATCTTCAGAACGATCCCCATCCCCCTGCTTCATGAAAAAGGGGTGAAAGTCGAATTGGGTAATGACAGCCTCACTGATCATTGGACACCCTTTGGCATCGGGGACAATCTGGAAAAGGCCGGTCGCCTTGCAGAGAGATTTCGCATGATTGAAGAGCGTTCCTTAGCGCAAAGCCTGCAATTCATAACAGGAGGGAAGACCCCATTAAACCAGGACGGGGTCAAGGCGTGGCCTAATGTCGGGGATGAGGCGAATATCGTGTTGCTTGAAGCCAGCTGTTCTGCGGAAGCGGTGGCTAGAAGGGCAAAGCGTGCCGCTGTCATCTTCAGGGGCAATGTTGTTAGCGGATCTATTTCATCTTTTGAGACGACAGGTGTTTAATCTTCTATTAAAGAGAGTGATTTGATGAATGAAGCATACTGGCTTACAAACGTTACACTTGATAGTGGATTTGTTTTTGAGAATGGAAGAATTGATCGGACGAAGACAGCTGCATACAACATGTATATAAAAAATGGGATCATAAAGCAATTGCAATTGGCTTCAAGTGTGCCTTTGAAAACGGATGATCCTGTTCACGACGCGGGGAAGCTGCTTGCACTTCCTCCTTTTAAGGAGATGCATAACCATCTTGATAAGACTTATTTAGGACTGCCATGGAAATCATGCACTCCGGTTCCGAATTTAATCGAACGCTTAAAGTTAGAAGCAAAAGAGCTTGCTGAACTGGCTGAAACCGGTCGGCTCCGGGCAGAACGGATGCTTCAACTATTGTTAAGCGGCGGGGCGACGCATGTAAGGACGCATGTTAACGTTGATCCATACATCGGTATGAAGAACTTGGAAGAGATTCAACGTGCATTATATCGTTTCAAAGGGAAAATGACATACGAGATCGTGGCTTTCCCACAGCATGGACTGTTAAGAACGAATTCAAAAGGGTTGATGAGACAAGCGATGAAAGAAGGGGCGTCTTTGGTGGGCGGCCTGGATCCTGGCGGAGTGGATAATAATATAGAAGCTTCCCTATATGAAATGGTCGATTTGGCCGTTGAATTTGATGCGGATATTGATATTCATATACATGACCCCGGTCATCTAGGTTTATATACGATCAAGAAACTCGCTTCTTTGATCGATGAAGCAGGGTGGAAAAACAGAGCGGCCATCAGTCATGCTTTTGCACTTGGTGATGTTTCTATAGGAGAATCAAATGAACTGGCCAGTGAATTATCAAACCTGGGGGTAGCCATTATGTCTACAGTTCCGATCAACAGGGTCATTCCCCCGATTGATTCACTGCATGAAAAGGGCGTCCATGTTGCCCTCGGATGCGATGGCTTTTATGACTCCTGGTCCCCGTTCGGTACAGGGGATATGCTGGAAAAGGCAGGCCGATTGGCCGAAAGGTACAACTGGAAGGACGAGTATGCATTGTCCCAATCGCTCCAATTCATTACGGGAGGGGTCAAGACACTGGACCCTGAAGGAAATCGTTTATGGCCGAATGTGGGAAATGACGCTAGTATGGTTTTTGTGGATGCTTCATGTTCTGCCGAGGCAGTTGCCAGGAGGTCGGAGCGTGCTGCGGTTATGGTCGGTGGAAATCTGGTTTACGGCGGACTCGATCGCGAATCTGCCTTGAAGTCGAATTGAAGGTCTATTTCAAGAAGGGATGAAGATCATGAATACAATCTATTGGTTAAAGAATGTTCGTTTGGAATGTGGTTACAAGAAAGAGAATGAAAGAGTTACAGGAACGATGACCGGGCTATTTCATCTGTTGATGGAGGATGGAAGGATCGCGAAGATTGTCAAAGGTGGGGAAGCCATACATGATGATTTACCGGTGGAGGATGCAAAAGGTTTGCTGGCGTTACCATCGTTTATCGAAAAGCATGTTCATCTTGATAAGACACTGATGGGGGATGTTTGGAGAGCGTGCACTCCTTCTTCAAGCGTCATTGAACGTTTTGAAAATGAGAAAAGGGTACTGCCTTCCATTGCGACAAGCACATGTAAACGTGCAGAATCTTTGCTGGAAATCCTTTTAGCTTCCGGCTCTGCACATATACGGACACATGTTGATATCTATCCTGAAGTGGGATTGCAAAACTTAGATCAAGTGCAACAGGCGCTTGCTGGCTATTCTAATAGACTCAGTTCAGAAATAGTCGCATTTGCGCAGCACGGATTGCTGCGGTCCGGTTCTGTCGAGCTTGTCAGGGAGGCATTGCGAAACGGAGCAGGAATCGTCGGGGCGGTCGATCCAGCAACAGTCGATAACAATATTGAAGCATCGCTGGTTCAATTGATGGATTTAGCAGTGGAAGCGAACGCTGATGTGGACTTGCATTTGCATGATCCAGGCCATCTGGGCACGTTCACCATGAAACGTTTGGCAGCTCTGACCAAGCAGGCGGGCTGGGAAGGCAGGGTAGCATTAAGCCATGCTTTCGGTATCGGGGACGTATCCAAGGAAGAAGCCTGTGATTTGGCTGACAATCTTAGGGATGCGGGGATTTCCATCGTCACCAGCGTCCCTATTAACAGGCAGATGCCCCCTGTTGATTTATTACATGAAAGAGGGGTTGAAGTATCAGTAGGAAATGATAATATCTTTGATGTATGGTCCCCTCTTGGGAATGGTGACATCTTGGAGAGAGCAGGAAGGCTCGCAGAACGTTTCAAATGGATCGATGAAGTCTCACTTTCCCGAACACTCGGGTATATAACCGGCGGAAAAACCCCATTGGACGAAAAGGGTAACCAGGTATGGCCGAAAGCGGGAGATGCCGCAAGTTTGGTGTTAATTGACGCAAGTTGTTCTGCAGAGGCAGTTGCCAGGCGTTCTGAACGTAAAGCAGTCATTTACAAAGGAAACTTAGTTTCCGGTTCACTGTATAAACAAAAGCAGTCAATTGAACGGTAAGACTAAACGAAAAAGGATTTCTGGATACTTCCGGATTTCCTTTTTCGTTTTGTTATGGAACGGGTTCCGCTTCCATGTACTTTTACTTACTTATGTTATATGCTGTGGAAGTGATTTTTTTACTATTTGCCTTGCAGCCTCAGTCAAGCCAACAAATTAGCAGGGAGCCGCAGTCTTTGTTACTATTAATGGTAACGTTATCATATCGCATGCCCCGTCCGGGGACCGCGTTTATTAGCATGGTGCTCTCTTATCGCCTTTTTCAAGGGAAGGGCAGTTTAAATTCACCATGAGCTTGAAAAGTATCATGTTCAAAGGAGATGGAATCTATGAAAAGTTGGAGTTCTTCTGTGACTCTATTTTCTTCTTTTCAATGGTTGTTTTTTATTTTTGCAAATACGGTAGTTGTGCCCATATCGATTGGCGCAGCTTTTGATCTTCCCCCCGATATTACGGAAATGACCATGAGAAGCTCGCTCATTTTCACCGGGATCGCTTGCGTGTTTCAGGGGTGGAAGGGGCATAAGTATCCACTTATGGAAGGTCACTCCGGTCTATTGTGGGGAGTGATGTTGAATTTAGGGTTATCAGCACCATCCATAGGGCTCGGTTATGCCGAGATTGGAGGGGGAATTGCTACTGGTCTCATTGCAGCTGGTATCGTGACCCTCATTATTGCTGCCTTCAACCTGATTTCTTATGTCCAGAAGATTTTCACTCCCATGGTCATGACGGTTTATTTATTCCTTCTGACGTTCCAGCTCATTTTTGTATTTTTTAAGGGGATGCTTGGGATTACGGAGAATGGGGAAATTAATATCCCGGTCAGTTTCCTATCAGTGGGGATTGTACTTTTAGTAAGTATATTAAAGATAAAAGGACCAAGGACCATAAGCAATTTCTCCATATTGATCGGGATTATGGTGGGATGGATTTTTTACGAGCTGTTATTTCCGGAAGCCGGGGGAGAATTGGGGTCGACGGGTGCCGCTTTTTCACTTTTCCCATTAGGTGCACCAAACCTGGAATTCGGGATAATAGCGATTTCCTTTTTTGCAGGATTACTGAATTTGTGCAACACGTTCGCTTCCATCCAAGCCGCATCGGAATTAATCGGTGATGAAGCTGAACACAAGCAGTACCGAAATTCTTTATTCATGACTGGCGGTTTTACCATTTTCGCCCCGTTGCTTGGCCTTGTTCCGTATACACCTTTTACTTCATCCATCGGATTTTTGCAGAGCACTCAAATCTATGAGCGGAGGCCCTTCTTGCTTGGAGGCATGTTACTGACCATAATTGGGCTCATTCCTCCTTTCATCTCTTTCCTGGCCACCATGCCGATAACAGTCGGGAATGCAGTATTGTTCGTTGCTTACCTTCAGCTGTTCGGTACGGCTTTCAACAGCGTCAAGGGCCAGCATTTCACTTCAGACACGATATTCAGGCTTGCCGTACCCGTATTGATTGGAGTGAGCTTGATGAATATCCTGCCTAGTGCATTTTCGAACGTTCCCACGCTTTTACTGCCCTTTTTGACGAATGGGCTTATAATGGGCGTATTGATATCAATCGTGCTGGAAAAATCGGTGAACTGGACTCGTTATGAACAACTGGAGAACTAATTGGAAAGAGTGATGTGTGGAATTCTTACTAAGCACAATAGATAACCTCCGGCAGTACATAAGTGATTCTCCCATCAATAAGGGTGGGACAATCTTTATAATAAGGATTTTTTCATTGTAAATGCCAAAGAAAAAGGTTACTTGTAAGGCAATTAATATGAAAACCAGAAGGGTGTTGGGGACCTTCTGGTTTTTTTGATTGTGTTTAAGGTTTAACAATTTTATAGCATAAACTTGTTCGGTTTGAGACATCAAACTTTCTATAAAGATTTTGCAAATGTCTTTTTACTGTATTAACACTTATAAATAGTTCGCTGGCAATGGTGATATTGGTATGCCCTTTTAGAACCAGTTGTAATATTTCTGCTTCTTTTACTGTTAAATCTGGTTGCCTGAGATCTTGAGAACTGGCCAGAATCTTATTTTTCAAAGGATTAATCAGGCTTTCTTTGGAAACGCTTACAGAATGATTAGGGAAATCGCTTGTTTTTTGCGATAAGAACCTGGAAATAACCTCTAGACACATAATATCGGATGTACTAAAGGGCTTCTCCTTTTTGGATCTAACGAAGTTCAGAACACCTTTAATACTGTTTTTATCATGTAAAAAAACACCCACATCATAATAAAATCCATATTTTAGCATGAAATCATTGTAGTATACACTTTTTTCATATAATTCAGGAGGAAGTAAATCAAGGTTTTTTATAACAGTCTGTTTACTTGCTTTTGGCATAGTATATTTTGGGACTAGCAAATCTAATTGATAAAAGTTATTAAGATAATCATCGATAACATATTTATCTATATTTAACGTAATAGGTTCGAACAAATCATTATTATCATCACATAACCAAAAAATAGATTGGCAGTAACCGAATAAATTTTCAAAGGTCTGTAGTACCTTTTCACGGAAATTTTCATTAGAAAAGGTGATTTCATCCATAAAAGATAAAATTTTTTTGTAGCTGCGGTTAGACATTTCCTTCATAGGCATTCCTCCAGGTTAACTTTTTTTGATTATATAACATTTTAAAATAAAATGAATTACTTTTTGATATAAAATGACCCATTTGGGTAATGGTAAATTTTTTGATTTTTCTGGATAATATAAAATACTTACATGTAATAGTCAGTAAATTAGAAAGGTTTTTTAAAATTAACCTAAGGAGATGAAAGAAGCCGCAGTGTGTGAGGTAGAAAAATAAACATCTCCTTATCAAAACTGAATAAGTGGATGCGTAGTGCACTTTGAGTTATTGATTTAAGGTTATTTGAAGGAGAGTAAGGTTTATTTATATAACATTTTTATAACGGTTGTTGAATTTTTTGGTATATTTATGTGTTTTTTAGAGTTATTAATTACTCTATGTCTTTAAAAAAAGGCTCTTTTCGTAAAGATTGTTGTTTTTAAAACGAAACGATTTAAGGTTGATTGGAGCGGATGTGCGAGACTCCTGCGGGAGCAGCGGGACAGGTGAGACCCCACAGGCGTTTACGCCGAGGAGGCTCATCGCCCGCCCCGCGGAAAGCGAGCATCTGGAGGGGAAATCAACCACACCGCATTACTTGGTAAATAGCAACAAAGTATGCGAAAACAGCCTAATAAAATAATGGAAGAGGTATGCTTTCATGTACAATTCAGAAATTGAAACGCTAACTCGTGCTGAAATAGAAGCACTATAAATGAGCATATTTCAACCTGCATCACTTAAGAGTTCATTATCCATGTTGAAAAATCACAAAGATGTAACCGCTTTCCAACACTGCGTGTAAACAAAGTTAGGATCTTTTAGCTTATTCAAGACACATCACATAAGGAAACCTAGCTATCTATGTTTTTCAAAATTGTATGGTTAGTAATTTCGAAGTTTTATCAAAAAAATAAATAAGAGGTGGAGAAAATGAAAAAATATCAACTATTTATCGGTGGAAAATGGACAGATTCACTCTCGGGAGAAACATTTGAATCGATTAATCCTGGCACAGGAGAAGTTCATGCCCTTGTTTCACAAGGGGGCGAGGAAGATTTAAACCATGCAGTTAAAGCAGCTCGAAAAGCGTTCGAATCCGGACCATGGGCGACTATGTCTCCTAGTGACCGAGGTAGACTTCTGTATAAAGCAGCTCAGAAAATGTGGGAGAATTCAGACTTTTTAGCGAAAGTTGAATCAAAAGATAATGGTTTACCAATCAATGAAACCAAGCATATAGCTCTTCCTTCTACCATAGATGTACTGGAGTTCTATGCAGGACTTGCAAATAAGGTTCAAGGTGATACATTAGCATCGCCTCACAATCGTTTCAACTACACACTAAAAGAACCATTAGGTGTAATTGGTGCCATTGTCCCTTGGAACTTTCCTTTAATGCTGACGATGTGGAAATTAGCTCCTGCTTTAGCTGCTGGAAATACAATTGTTATTAAGCCAGCAAAAGAAACATCAACAAGTATTCTAGAACTGGCTAAACTGTTCCAAGAAGTCGGTATTCCTGATGGAGTGATTAATATTGTACCCGGTCCAGGTTCAACCGTGGGATCTGCTTTAGCTTCTCATCCAGACGTCGATAAAATTGCTTTTACGGGGTCAACGGACACGGGGCGCTTAATCATGCAAGCAGCTACAAAAAACTTGAAACCGGTTTCTTTAGAACTGGGAGGGAAATCACCTAACATTGTATTTGACGATGCCACTCTTGAAGATGCAGTTAATGGAGCGATGTTTGGCATTTACTTTGCACAAGGTCAAGTTTGTGCTTCTGGGTCTCGTTTATTTGTCCAAGAAAGTATTTATGATAAATTTATGGATCTTTTTGCTAGTAAAGTACAGTCAATACGGGTAGGAAATCCCCTTGAAGCGACAACGCAAATGGGTCCACAAGTTTCTGCACAACAGTTAAAGACGATTGAAAAGTATGTAGAGGTTGGTCTTGAAGAAGGTGCGGAATTAGTGACAGGCGGCCAAAGAGGCAAGAAAAATGGATATTATTTTACACCTACCATCTTTGGAGATGTCACCAACGAAATGACAATTGCGCGTGAAGAGATATTTGGACCAGTTGTATCGGTTATTCGCTTCAAAGATGAAGAGGATGCTCTACGGCAAGCAAATGATACTATTTACGGTTTAGCTTCAGGGATATGGACCAATGACTTAAAAAGAGCTCATCGTATGGCACGTGGTATCCAAGCGGGAACTGTCTATGTGAATACGTACAGTATGCTAGATAGTACAACTCCTTTTGGAGGAATGAAACAAAGTGGATTTGGTAGAGAATTAGGGGTCCAAGCCATGGATATGTATACACAATCAAAGAGTGTATGGATTGATTTAGGTGAAAAAGGCTTAAATTGGTACGGTGGTTAAGACTATTATTTAGCTAATGAAAGTTAAAAATAAAGGCTGTTTTCGTAAAGATTGTTGTTTTTAAAACGAAACGATTTAAGGTTGATTGGAGCGCAAGTGCGAGACTCCTGCGGGAGCAGCGGGACAGGTGAGACCCCACAGGCGTTTACGCCGAGGAGGCTCACCGCCCGCCCCGCGGAAAGCGAGCATCTGGAGTGGAAATCAACCATACCGCTTTACTTGGTAAATAGCAACAAAGTATGCGAAAACAGCCAAAATAAAAAATGAAAGGAAACATTCTATGAAAACAAAGAAAAGAACTTTCAAAGCAGCAATTATTGGAATGACTGCACTAACTTTCATATTCTCTCCTTATTCACTAATTCATAATAACAATGCTTCTGCTCATGGCGGTGAAGTGGAATTAATTAAGCTAGAAACAGCTTTAGAAGGTACTGGTGCAACTGTTAAATCTGATTTTTGGAGTTTTTTCACAAAAAAAATCACCATCGAAAAAGATGATACGGTCATAAAAATAATACCTGATTCCGATAAAGCGTATATTAATGGAAAAGAGATTACACTTGAATCAAACGTGATAGAAAAAGATGAGAAAATCTACGTAACTGATCATTTTGTAAATGAAGTTCTCCCTGACATCAAGCAAACAGCTAAAATAAAAGACGCTTATCATCCTTTAGATCCTTTAACTCCTAAAGAAATTAAAGCGGTGGTTAATGTAATCAAAAAGGCAGGGAAATATAAAGATACTCTTCGTTTTACAGAAATTACACTGAAGCTTCCCGATAAAAAGAAAGTGTGGGAGTGGGACTACGATAAAGAGAAAAAAGACAACGCATTTACAAGAAAAGCAGAGTTCATTGCATTGAATGGCAAACAAGTTATTGAGGGTGAAGTGAATATATCATCAAAAAAACTAGTTTCATGGAATGAAATGGACGGCGTTCATGGCATGATTATTCTGGATGATTTTGCTACTGTTCAAGGAGCCATTGAAGCAAGTGAAGACTATGCAAAAGCGCTAAAAAAGCGGGGGATAGATGACCCTAAAAAGGTCGTTGCGACCCCTTTGACAGTAGGTTATTTCGATGGTGAAGATAAATTGGAGCATGATAAGCGTCTATTGAAAATAGTATCTTATTTGGATACAGGGGATGGGAATTTTTGGGCGCATCCAATTGAAAATTTGGTCGCTGTTGTAGATCTTGAAAAGAAAGCGGTTATTAAAATAGAAGATGAAGGTGTCATTCCAATCCCGATGCAATTAAACGCATATGATGGCAGAGATTATGAGAAGAAATCCGATGCAAAACCGCTTAATATTACCGAGCCTGAAGGCAAGAACTATGAAATAAAAGGAAATACGATTAGCTGGCAAAACTGGGATTTCCACTTGAGATTGGATACTCGGGTAGGACCTGTGTTATCAACCGTTACTTATGATGACCATGGAAAAAAAAGAAAAATTATGTATGAAGGATCGCTGGGCGGGATGATAGTTCCTTACGGAGATCCTGACGTTGGCTGGTACTTCAAATCCTATTTGGATGCTGGTGAATATGGAATGGGCACATTAACTGCACCGCTAGAACTTGGAGCTGACGTACCAGAAAACGCCGTCCTGCTGGATGCAACAATTGCAGATAACTCGGGCAATCCTTACGTTATTAAAAATGCCATTGCAGTATTTGAACAATATGCGGGGCCAGAATATAAACATGCTGACCTTGCGACATTTAAAGAAGAAAATCAAAGCCGTGAACGCCGTGAATTAGTGGTTCGCTGGGTTAGTACAATAGGAAACTATGATTATATCTTTGATTGGAAGTTATCACAAAATGGAGTAATTAATATTGATGTAGGAGCATCCGGTATTGAAGCAGTAAAAGGTGTTAAATCAAAAACAATGCATGACAAAACTGCAAAAGAGGATACAAAATATGGTACTTTGCTTGATAATAATATTGTCGGGACCACACACCAGCACATTTACAATTTCAGACTTGACCTAGATGTTGATGGCGAAAGTAATTCCCTAATGGAAATTAATCCAAAGGTAGAAAAAAATCAAGAGGGCGGTCCACGCAAAAGTGTTATGGTAACAGAAGAAAAAACAGTAAAGACGGAGCAAGAGTCGATTCAAAAATTTGATTCTTCCACTATTCGACTGTTCAGTAATCTTAATAAAGAGAATAAGGTAGGAAATCCAGTTTCCTATCAAATCATCCCTTTTGCAGGAGGCACTCACCCGATTGCCAAAGGAGCCTTATTTAGTGATGATGATTGGCTTTTCAAGCGAGTTAACTTTATGGACAAGCAGTTGTGGGTCACAAATTATGACCCGGATGAGCGATATCCGGAAGGTAAATATCCGAACCGCAGCAAAACAGATACAGGATTAGGAAAATATTCGGCAAACAACGGTTCCATTGACAATACAGATAATGTGGTATGGATGACCACAGGTGCAACTCATGTAGCACGAGCTGAAGAATGGCCAATGATGCCAACAGAATGGGTACACGCCATGTTAAAACCGTGGAATTTCTTTGATCGTACTCCAACATTAGACTTACCAAAAGAAAATTCAAAGTGATTAAATAAAGTCCTTGTATAAGTTAATGCAAGGGCTTTATTTTTGTCCGAAGCGAGATTGAATTCATAAATTGATTGTTTGGAGTAGCATCGTAATTCATTATAAAAAGGATATTGAGGTTCTATGTTTCTAACTTGCACCTGAGCCTTTTTCGAGTTGATAAGCTAACCTCCTATCCTAGGCCTGCCAACTTAGTTCCAGGTTCTTTCAGCTATGTTCGAAGTTTTTCATTTGTACCAAGCCACATTATTAATAAAGTGATTATCCTGTTTCCGTCTTGAACCGTTTTATGAAGATTCAATAAAAATGGGCTTTTGAATAAGTGGCAATGCCCACTCCCCTGACATAATTTGTTGGAGGGAATACTTGACATGGTTTTATTCCCTGACCATTTCGTTCCGGTTTCCTGTTCTAAGCAATACCTTATAAATAATAAACGGAGGTTATATAAAATGTATGAATTTCAAAATCAATTGCAAAATCTGAATGTCGATGATTTCCAGGTAACTCAGCCGGTTCCATGGGATCAAAACCAGTACAATCTGGATGATTCATCCCGGCAATTCATTGGTGTGGGTGGCTGCTTTGGCTGTTTTGGCTGTTTCTTGTGCTTCGGTTGCTTTGGTTGCGGCGGTCGCTGTGGTCGTTGTGGTCGCTGTGGAGGATGCGGACGCTGCGGAGGTTGCGGCGGTCGTTGCGGACGTTGCGGCGGTTAAGTATCCAGGTTTTCTAAAGGAAGTCCCTGCATGTGCAGGGACTTTTCTTTATAGCATGAGACATAAGGGACAAATTGTCGTACATAGGATTAAAGTGAAGTGCTGTGCTAATAGCAGTACTTAGAATGCATCGGGTTAGGAGGAACGGAATGGTGAATTTGACCCCTTCTATGCGTTTAAAAGTGAAAAGGGATACGTTTTTTCTTCCGGAACCGAACAGAGGTGTGTATTTCAGGAATAACATAAGTTCGTTCCGTATGGAGGGCAGCTCGATCGTACAGTGGATTGAAAAGCTATTACCGATGTTCAACGGGAATCATACATTAAGCGAGTTGACGGACGGATTGCCTGGCCCATACCGGAACAGGGTGATGGAAATTGCCGAGGTTTTGTACGGTAATGGGTTTGTTCGGGATGTGAGTCAGGACAGTCCCCATCAATTAAGGAATCAAGTACTTGAAAGGTATGCTTCACAAATCGAGTTCCTGGAAAGCTGCGGCGATTCCGGGGCTTACCGTTTTGAAACTTATCGAAAGAAAAAGGCGTTGGCTATAGGTTCTGGCCCATTGTTCCTTTCATTGGTGTCCTCGCTGATTGAATCCGGATTGCCCACATTCCATATCTTCATTACGGACACGGTACCGACCAATAGAAAAAGATTGAATGAAATCGTGACACATGCGCGTAAGACGGACGACGAGGTTGCCATAGGGGAGGTCGTGCGTGAAAAGGGAGTAGAGATTGAATGGCAGGAGATCGTGCAGCCTTTTGACTCAATTTTATATGTGTCACAAGAAGGTGATATAGAGGAGTTAAGAGAACTTCATTCGGTTTGCAGGCAAGGGAAAAAGATCCTGTTTCCTGCATTGATCATTAATCAAGTAGGCATGGCTGGTCCGCTCGTCCATCCGGATTCCAAGGGGTGTTGGGAGTCAGCTTGGCATCGTTTACATCAAGCTGAGCTGGAAAAAGATCAGGCACCATCTTCCTCTCCCGCCACAGCCGGAGCAATGTTAGCCAATATAATGGTATTCGAATGGTTTAAAGACGCTACAGGCGTTACGACTGCAGAACAAGCCAATCAATTTTATCTGTTGGATATGGATACATTGGAGGGGAAATGGCATCCGTTCATTCCCCACCCGGGAGTGACGGGAAAGGGGACTGCTGCATGGATTGAAGATTTTGATCAACGGCTCGAGCAGAAATCGGACCCGAGTGAGCCGGGGAAGGTGTTTATGTATTTCAGCCGGTTGACATCCGCGGAATCCGGAATCTTTCATCGTTGGGATGAGGGAGATTTAAAACAGCTGCCGTTGGCCCAATGCCGCGTTCAGGTTGTTGACCCGCTGTCGTCCGGTCCGGCCGAACTGCTGCCCGAAATTATCCGTTCAGACCTCACGCATGAGGAAGCGAGAAGGGAAGCCGGTCTTGCAGGAGTTGAAGCATATGTATCCCGAACACTCAGCCAGCTTGTCCCGACTCTTCCACCGCTTCAGGGGGCAGACGATATAAAGGAATCGGCCGGTGTCGGAGCAGGGGAAACATTTGCTGAATGTGTTTGCCGTGGATTGCAAAGCAGTTTGGATAAAGAGTTTGGCAATAAGAGGTTCAACCAGGAGAAACTCGTGACGGTGCAGTTGGCTCAAGTGGAAGATGAGCGCTGCAGATATTATCTACAAGCGCTGACCCGGCTTCAAGGAGAACCGATCATCGCGTTGGGTGAGGAAGTGTCCGGTTTCCCGGTAGTTTGGGCCGGAACGAGCGACGGTTGGTCCGGAGCTGTCGGTTTGAATGTAACGATCGCATTACGGAATGCCTTGCAAATGGCCGTCATGAAAGTCCAAAATCAGACGGTTTGCTTAACAGCTCCAGGTTTAGTGGCATCACCTGTTCTTGAGGAAGAAAAGATGCCCCTGAATCTTGTGATTCCTTCATGCGGGGTGAAAGGGAATTCCGAACTAGTACAGTCGGCCATTCAAGTTTTGAAGAAGAACAATAAGCGAATTTGTGTTTTCGAATTAAATCTGGAACCTTTCTTGAAGGAAGAAATGGCAGGAGTGTTTGGGGTGTTCTTGCGAGAGGAGGAATCAGGGTGAAAACTGACGTATTGGTTGTCGGGGAAGGAGTGTTGGCCGACCATGTTCATGGGGACCTGTCCGGCCAATATCAGGTGAATCGCCAAACCGATTTCGAGGCGGGAATACCGAAAACGGCGGCTATGGTCCTTCTGCTGCAAGATGCCTGGAATCCCGCTGTCCATTTAAAGGCGGAAGAGGTGATAAGGCAAGCGGGCATTCCATGGCTGCGGGGGTTCGTATCATTTGGAGAGGGAGTGATAGGTCCGTTGGTGCGCCCGGATGTTCCTGGCTGCTCACAGTGTGCGGACCATAGGCATCTCATGGCCGGGCGCGATCGAAAAGAAATGTGGGGAATCCGCAAACAGCTGGAGGAAAATGGGGGGATAGATCGTGATGCGGCTGCATCACGCACAGGCCTTTTACAGATGTCCCACTTGATTTGTGCAGAGGTAAGGCAGGCGATGAAAGGAGAAGGCACCCGTTCGGAAGGGTGTGTATCAATCATCAACTTGAAAACGCTGAATGGCTCGTGGCACTCATTTTTACCAGATCCATTGTGTCCGGTTTGCTCAGCATTACCTGATGACTCGAAGGAGCGTGCCAGGATTTCGTTGCAGCCAAGTCCGAAAATCAGTCCCGGCAGTTACCGTACCCGTTCAATGGAGGAGCTGAATGAAGTTCTGGCCAAGGATTACTTGGACCATCGCACAGGTTTCTTGAATAATAAAATGATAGACCTTGTGCCGCCATTTGCCGATGTAAGTGTTAATTTGCCTTTGTTCATAGGAGATGAGGGGGCGGCAGGCCGTACTCTCTCATATGCGGTCAGTGAGATGACTGCCATATTGGAGGGATTGGAAAGGTATTGCGGAATGGAGCCCCGCGGTAAACGGACAGTCATACATGACAGTTACAACAACCTTAAAGATTTTGCGCTCGATCCCATCAGGATAGGGGTACACTCGAAGGAAAATTATGCACAGCGCGATTTCCCGTTTCAGCCGTTTAATCCTGACCGCTCGATAGATTGGGTGTGGGGCCACTCATTTTTGCAAGAGCGGCCGATCTTGGTCCCGGAATTGCTTTCCTATTACAGCTTGGGCTGCGGTCATGGATTTGTCTATGAAACTTCCAATGGCTGTGCTTTAGGGGGAAGTTTGGAGGAGGCCATTTTCTACGGCATCATGGAAGTGGTAGAACGTGATTCGTTTCTTCTGACCTGGTATGCGCAGCTGCCCCTCACACGTCTTGACCCATATTCAGCAAATGACAAAGAACTTGAGCTGATGATTGACAGGGCGAGGGCGGCAGCGGGATATGATATCCATTTGTTTAATTCGACCATGGAACATGGTATCCCGAGCGTATGGGCGTTGGCGAAAAACAGGAAACAAGAAGGATTGAATATCATCTGTGCAGCAGGGGCCCATTTGGACCCGGTCCGGGCTGTGAAAAGCGCGGTTTTCGAGTTGGCGGGCATGATGCTGACACTTGACGATAAATTGGAAGAGAACCAGGATGAGGTTGAGAAAATGCTGCATGATTCCTCACTGGTACGGAAAATGGATGATCATGGCATGCTTTACGGTTTACCGCAAGCCGAAGAGCGGCTGCAGTTTCTGCTGGATGATGACCGCCCGATGCGAACGTTCGCTGAAGAATACGGGGAAAAGGTGAACCATCCGGACTTGACGGAAGATTTGCAGGAAATCCTTCAGGAGTTTCGCCGATTGCAACTCGAGGTGATCGTGGTGGATCAGACGACACCGGAAATTGCTCGGAATGGGTTACATTGCGTGAAAGTGCTGATACCGGGGATGCTGCCGATGACATTCGGCCATCATCTTACCCGCATAACGGGGCTTGAGAGAATACTGAGGGTTCCGATGGAAATAGGATATGCTGAACGGCCGCTTGAATTCGAACAGCTCAATCCGCATCCGCATCCTTTTCCATAAGCGGTGATTTAGGAGGTTGGAGGATGAGTCTAGAGGCATTTTTACACAATTTGCATTTTGATATCGAAAAGGCAAGTCCGCCGGATTGGGAAGTGGATTGGAATGATGCACCGCTGACGTATAAGCTTTACCGTGACTTGCCTGTTTTTCCGCTATCACTGGAGGTGCCGCTGACGCTCGAGGGGTGCAGCGGACCTTCAAAACAGGACCTCGAAGGAATCGGTCATTTCCTCTGGTATGCATATGGCCTGACCCAAGTCAGTCAGGTACCGAGCTCCTCGGAATCTGAGGACCTCATGCAGTCATTCCGGCGTTTTCCGCCATCAGGGGGAGCTTTATATCCAAGTGAATTGTACGTGTACTTGAAGCTGGAGGGATTATCTGCTGGTGTATACCATTATGATGCGGCACACCACCGGTTGGTTTTGCTGCGGGAAGGGAATTTTGATTCATATATAACAAAAGCTCTTGGTGAAACCTTTGATATGTCAGCATGCTTTGGCACCGTTTTTGTATCGACGATGTTTTGGAAAAACTTCTACAAATATAATAACTTTTCATACCGTCTGCAAGGTCTGGATGCAGGCGTGCTTCTTGGACAGTTGCTCGAAGTGGCGAAACGGTTTGGAATCGCAGCTGGGGTGTGCTTCCAATTCCTTGATCGGGCCATCAATCATCTGCTTGGGCTTTCGGAAGAGGAAGAGAGCACGTATGCATTAATCCCCTTATCGGAAGAACCTTCTTTTAGATTTAGAGAAGAAAGGAGTATGGACCGGCCTGTCAATTCAACGGAATTATTGCTGGAATTGACGGATATTCAGCCTGAACACTATGTTCGGTCGCAAAGAATCAGGGAATTTCCGATGCTAACTAAAATGAATGGAGCATCCATGATCGAATCCACCCAATCATTCCGGCGGATCAGTCCGAAGAAGGGGGCGAAGCCCGAAGGACATATTGTAGCCCTTCCTATCGTGAATCGGTTGTCCTATGACTTGGCATCAGTTTGCCGGAAGCGATTTTCACCTGAAATGGACTTCGTACTCGGTAAAGTCAGTCAATGGCAACTGGCTGCTCTCCTGCAGGAGGCAACCGCTTCTTTCTCCTATCGAAATGACTTGGATGGAAAAAACGAGAACAACGAACATCGCGTTTCATTATATGCTTGTTTGTATAATGTGGAAGACATTCAAGATGGTGCATACCATTACGACAGCACGACACATTCATTACGACAGATACAATCAGGAGATCAGAGGCTCCTATTGCAATACGGAATGTCCCTCGATATCATGAATTTTCAGCAAGTGCCGATCTGCATACATGTAGTTGGTGAGCGGGATTATTCCAAAACGCAACTTGGATATAGAGGATACCGCATCCAGCAAATGGAAGCGGGGATGCTCGTTCAGAAATTACTGCTAGCGTCGTCAGCCCTCGGAATGAACGGGCACCCGCTGCTCGGCTTTGATGTGAATATGTGTGATGAACTTTACAAGTTAGGCGGTCCGCAAAGGAAAACGAGCCTGATCCAAATCCCGATCGGACACTATCATGATCGCCCTTGGCTGAAGGCGAGTCTGCATAGTTAAAGATGTAATTATAGCCTTCATTTCTTTTAAAGAATGAAGGCCGTTTCTATTTAATGAGGAAACTCCAATTATTAATAAAGGCACTTTTCGTTAAGATTGTTGTTTTTAAAACGAAACGATTTAAGGTTGATTGGAGCGCAAGTGCGAGACTCCTGCGGGAGCAGCGGGACAGGTGAGACCCCACAGGCGTTTACGCCGAGGAGGCTCACCGCCCGCCCCGCGGAAAGCGAGCATCTGGAGGGGAAATCAACCACACCGCATTACTTGGTAAATGGCAACAAAGTATGCGAAAACAGCCTTAATAAAAAACTGGAACTTGAAAAATGGTATAGCTTCCAACCTAAAAGTGCAATACTCGCGGCTGAAGATTATACTGAATTATAAGGTTTTACTGCTTTTGGGAATGAATAAGTATATAAAATTCATAATTTAGTACGCTTTTAACTAAACATTTTAAAGGATGTAGCTTATGGAATGGAAAATTGACAGAAAATCCAAGAAGCCTTTATATAAACAAATTGCAGCTTACATCGAGAGTGGCATTGCTGATGGAACATTTTTATTGGATAAGCCGCTACCGTCTGAACGCTTCTTGGCAAGTGAACTGGGAGTTAACAGAAGCACAGTTGTTAAGGCATATGATGAATTGGAAGCAAATGGACTGGTTGAACGAATAAAAGGAAGCGGAACGGTGATCAGCAAGGATATCTGGGGAGTTACACGAAAACGTATACCTAGTTGGAATCGATATATTGAAGCGGGTTCTTTTTTGCCCAATATGCCAGTAACCCAAAGAATACGTAAAGAGACGGAAGGGCATCGAGTTATTAACTTAGCTAGCGGGGAGCTTTCAGAAGACTTATTTCCAGTCCAATCCTTACGTGAAATCATTTCCAATAGGTCCTTCATTGGTAGTTTGGGTTATGATCACCCA
This sequence comes from Peribacillus simplex, assembly GCF_900156045.1. Classification (GTDB taxonomy): domain Bacteria; phylum Bacillota; class Bacilli; order Bacillales; family DSM-1321; genus Peribacillus; species Peribacillus simplex_D. The sequence continues at coordinate 46,723 of NZ_FTMX01000011.1, forward strand.
CAGGGCAATGCTGTTTTGAGGGAAACGATAACCAATCATGTTAAACAGTATAGGAGAATTGACACGCATCCATCTTCCATACTCATTACTTCTGGTGCACAGCAGGCCCTGCATCTGGTGGTCCAATGCTTGTTAAAGCCAGGAGATGCCGTTGTAATGGAAGATCCATCATATAGTTACAACCTTCCCATCTTTCAATCCGCGGGGCTAAGGATTTTTCCTTTACCAGTTGATAAAGATGGCATCAACCCGGAGGATTTATTGGAACTCCATAAAAAACACCGGATCAGGATGATTTTTTTGAACCCTGTATTTCAAAACCCTACAGGAACTGTCCTGCATATCAACCGTCGCAAACGGATTCTGGAACTTTCATCCGATTATGGAATACCGGTCATAGAAGACGATCCTTATAGTTTAACTTCCTTTGCCGGTGAAGAAATTTCCACTCTTAAATCGATGGATAACAACGGAAATGTTTTATATATAAGTTCATTGTCAAAAATTGTTGCTTCCGGTTTAAGAATTGGGTGGATTATCGGACCGAAACCCGTTATAGAGAGACTATCTGATGCTAAGCAGCAGGTTGATTTCGGCCATGGCTCATTCACTCAATGGATAGCAAATGATTTTTTGGATTCAGAGTATTTTCCTGCCCATATTACCTACTTAAGGGGGCAACTGGAAAAAAGAAGGGATGCAATCGTTTCGAGTCTTCAACAATTCCTGCATAAAGAAGTTGAGTATTATTCGCCAAATGGTGGAATTCATTTGTGGTGTAAGCTGAAGGTGCCATTGAACGAAATAAAGTTACTGGAGGAATCCATCAAAAGGGGAGTCATATACGTTCCAGGTTCAACATTAGGTACAAATAAGGAATATGTACGCTTTACTTTTGGAAGGGAAAATGAGGATTCCATTCACGAAGGCATCAAAAGGTTTGTGGAGGCTGTAAAAAGTTTATAATCATATGCTTTCATATTCATACTGTAGACAAACTGGTTCGGTTTGCCTGCAGTTTTTTTAATTAAAAGGTTCCGGTGATTTCAGAAATCCACATCTAAATGATAACCATACCCGAGGAGTTAAAGGTGTTGTTTTGGGTCAGTTGATTCAGGAACATCATTTGATGAAAGTTATGTTATTCGACGAACTTTTGTCTTTTTCGAGGAAGCAAGTTAGGTCTGGAGTTACCACGAGGCGTGGTATCTTAGCCGTTCCTTCAGAGGCGCTTTACCCTTTTCTATGTATATTAACGAGAATTCAGCAAGTGGATGGTGGAAATTTCACTTGATTGGATGGTCCTAAAATTGGCTGTTCTTTTATTATAGAGAAGTAGGGTTTTCTAATATATTTACGATGAGCGATCAACCTGGACAATTTAATTTTGACATGCCAATTAGGAATGATTTTTATGTAGTTACACAGCGATATGCGATGAGAATCGGAATAATTTGAAATGGCTCAAGGAAGTAAAGGAGGCGTTGAATCATGACGATAAGTGTAATATTAGTAGTAGCCATTAGTTTAGTTGCCCTGGTTGGCACCCTTTCGTTAGCGGGGAAGAGTGATAGTGATTATTCTGCAGCAACGAGAGGGAATTTGCTGAACCTAAGTTATATTTATATGGGTCTTGCCCTAATATTAACTGTGGGCATCATCTACTTCGTAATAAAATTAACCTAAGATATCATGTGAATGATTGCTATAATAGCAAATCAAAATGTTTAGAAATATAGGCTTAATTATATAAAGCTAGTGTTTTGTACGAGTGATATAAAAGACATGCTCTATTTGTGGAAAAATGTGAATTTGTTCACATATGTGACGAAAATGTGAACGAAAAGAATCTGATTGATTCGTAAAAAAATAGCTTTTGTAAGCTGAACGGTCACTACAAAGAAGAACTGACCGTCTCTTTCATTTAATCATTAGGCTCTTTTCGTAAAGCTAGTTGTTTTTAAAACGAAACGATTTAAGGTTGATTGGAGCGCAAGTGCGAGACTCCTGCGGGAGCAGCGGGACATGTGAGATCCCATAGGCGTTTACGGCGAGGAGGCTCACCGCCCGCCCCGCGGAAAGCGAGCATCTGGAGGGGAAATCAACCACACCGCTTTACTTGGTAAATAGCAACAAAGTATGCGAAAAACAGCCAATCATTAAATTATAACGTAGCGGAGATGATGAAATATGACAGTGCCTGTATTGATTTTGACAATTATCTTAGGTTTGCTTAAATTATTAGTTACCTGCCTTCCAACCGATGCAGTGAATTGGATTCTGAGTAAATTTAAAATACATTCAGAAATTAGTGGCGCGAATGCAATCGTAACCTTTGATGGAAAACGTTTGGAAGGTGAAGACAAAATTCAAGTAATTGATTATTTTAACGAAGCTAAGTTTTTGAAAAAAAATCATATATTCCCAGGGAACGAGCAATTGTTTTTACATCCTGAGAACGGTGGTATTCCAATAATGATTGATACTAAAAGAGGAAAAAACGATGTTCGATTATTTTTGTACATTTACAACGACCACGTGGATGTAGTCAAACAGTACAAGAATAAGGTAGTTGCGTATAGCCTTCTTTCCGAGAGCCTCCAAGAACGTTCCATGCCAGTAATAAGGAAATTAGTTTAAAAGGAACATAAAAAAAAAGACGTCTTTAAAATGGACTGCACCCCAATTGTTAGTAACTTACAAGCAATTGGAGATGCAGTTTTTTATATGACTCGTGTATTGGTAAGTACATGTACTTTTTATGGATCGGCCAAAAGTCAGTCGTTCTCGGTCAATACCTTTAAAGTCTTTTCCCTGATGCTTATCCTGTTCTTATAATCTTTAGCGACCAATTCTGTATATATTAAATCAAAAAGTAATAGCAGCGGAAGCAATGGGGAGATGTTTTGCCCCATATGCATACTGTTCTTGCTCGTGACCAATAGCGATATATCGCCAAGCTTTGAGAGCTCGGAATTCTTATCCCCAGTAAAGATCAGGATGCGTGAGCCTTGCCTCTTTGCGATTTTAACTGCAGAAATCACTTCCTTCGTTGTTCCGGAAATGGAAATGCCGATGACAACACTATTCTCGTTACTTAAAGCTGCATCCATCATTGACTGGTGGGGATCTGTAATAGCTTCAACAGTTAAGCCGATACGGAAAAACTTTGACTTGAACTCCTGTGCCGCTATACCTGAACTCCCTATTCCATAAACATGAATCTTATTTGCCTGTGTAAGGTAAGATACAGCTTTTTGGATATCGTCATATGTGGTTATATGAAAGGTATTATCAATGATGCCTAAGTGATCTTGATACAGTTTAGCGAAGTAATCCACCTGCTTGATGTTCTTCATATTTTTCGGTGTATTTCGGAGATCCACGAACCTTTTTAACTCATGCCTGAACTCATTGAACCCGGAAAAGGCTAATTTCTGGCAAAAACGCGTAATGGTTGCAGGTGAAATATGAAGCTTTTTAGCGATTTGACTAATGGTTAACTGACTTACTTCTTCAGGGCGCTGCAGAATGTAATTGGCCAATTCTTCTTCTGTTTTGGTGAATTTGTCCATGCTGCACTCAATGCCATATATGAGGTTTTCTGCGAGATATTCCATTTGATCACCCATTTCAAATTTCTTATATGTATTCATAGTTTAATGTATCCATTGGCGGCGTCAATAACCTGAGGAGCCATGAATCGCAAAAAAGACCCAAACTGTTGCCAGTCTGGGTCTTTTCATTACTATGTGCAACGTTCTATTCTTGGATAGCATCCACGAATCTTTTAGTGATTTGCTGCGGCCTGGTAATGGCACCGCCCACTACTACTGCATGGACATTCATATCCAATACAGAGCGGGCGATTTCTGGTGTTATGACATTTCCTTCCGCGATCACTTTCGCTTTTTTCACTGCTTTTACTATCTCTTTGAGCACAGCATAGTCATCCTCATATATTTTCTGGCCGAACGTTTCGTCGGTATAGCCGAATAAAGTGGGCGCTACGATATCGAATCCTAATTCGTCAGCGAAAATGGCTTCCTCAATGGTGGATACATCCGCCATTAGTAAAACATCCGGATATTTTGCTCTTATTTCACCATAAAACTGCTTTAGCGTTTTACCGTCCGGTCTTACCCTGGATGTAGCATCCGTCGCAATGATTTCCGCTTTCGTTTCCATCAATGCATCGATTTCGGCCATGGTGGGAGTGATATAGACATCGTTTTGTCCATACACCTGTTTAATGATCCCTATGACTGGAAGGTCCACATTTTTCTTGATTTCGATTATGTCAGCTACAGAGTTTGCGCGGATGCATTTCGCACCGCCTTCTTTGGCAGCAATGGCCATGCGTCCCATAATAAAAGAGCTGTGCAGCGGCTCATTCTCCAATGCTTGACATGATACAATTAAGCTTTTGTGAATTTTATCCAGCACCTGTTGCATGTTTAACACGTCCTTATCGTTATCTATGTTCTTAATGACCCAAGTATTCTTCCACTTCATTTTTGATGATCGTCACTTGGGGACCGTATACTATTTGAATGCCATTTCCTTTTTTTACGACGCCTTTTGAACCGGTTTGTTTAATGACGTCTTCTTTCACCAATGATTCATCCTTTACCGTGACACGCAGACGGGTTGCACAGCAATCGACTATATCGATATTTTCCTGTCCGCCTAAACCATTGACGATGGTCTGGGTTCTCTCTGATGCGGTTACTTGTGTAACGGCGGCCTGTTCATCATCTTCACGGCCGACCACTTTCAAGTTCTTCTTCCTGATCAAGAATTTAAAAGTGAAGTAATATAGGAAAAACCATGGAATGCCGACGAGCAGTACATAAATCCAGTTTGTTTTACTGATTCCCTGGAGTATCCCGAATAAAGTAAAATCAATAAACCCTCCAGAAAAAGTTTGACCGATCGTTATATTGAATATATCTGCCATCATGAAGGCAAGTCCGTCAAACAAGGCATGAAAAACATAAAGGATCGGGGCGACAAATAAGAAACTGAATTCAAGCGGTTCGGTTATGCCTGTTAAGAAAGAGGTCAAGGCAGCTGAAAGAAGCAAGCCGGCCACGACTTTCTTATTTTTAGGTTTAGCGCAGTGATAAATGGCCAGTGCCGCGCCGGGTAAACCAAACATCATCGTGATGAACCGTCCGGACATGAACCGGGAAACACCCTCATAGTACTTGACGGTAGTCGGATCGGCCAATTGCGCAAAGAAGATATTCTGGGTCCCGCTTACAATCTGCCCTTTTATCTCCATCGTTCCGCCTAATGCTGTTTGCCAGAAGGGAAGGTAGAAAATATGGTGCAACCCTAACGGCCCGAGCATCCGTAATATGAATCCGTAAAAGAAAGTCCCGATCGTACCTGTGCTCGTTACCAGCGCACCTAATTGGTTAATGAGAAGCTGGAAATAAGGCCACACGATAAAAAGCACGGCTCCAACCAAGATGGATGCGAAGGAAACGATGATCGGAATGAAACGGGAACCGCCGAAAAACCCTAAAACTTGCGGAAGCTGAATTTTATTATATTTATTGTGCAAAAATGCGGCGACGACACCTACTACGATACCGCCAAACACACCGGTCTCCAGTGTTTGGATCCCGACCGCCATTCCCTGTCCGGCACCTGCCAAATTCTCTTTGGCAAGTTCCCCGTTAATTTGAAGCAGTGCATTTATTGAACTGTTCATGACGAAGTAGCCGATCATGGCTGCCAGTGCAGCGGTCCCTTTATCCGAACGTGCCAATCCTACTGCAACACCTACGGCAAAAATGACCGGCAAGTTGCCGAATACGATGCTTCCTGCAGAACTCATGATCGTGAAAATGGCCTGCAGCCAAGCAAAGTCTAAAAAAGGATAGGCCTCAACTGTATTTGGATTGGAAAGCGCCCCGCCAATTCCCAGCAATAAACCGGCCGCTGGCAAAACGGCAATCGGGAGCATAAAAGATTTACCGAACTGCTGCGCTTTCTCAAAAGCTTTCTTCATAATAATTCCTCCCTTATTTAACGAGCCTTTGATACTCTCTATTTTTTATCGCTCTATACTAACTATATTAAATCCGAATGATAGCGTTTTCAATGCGATGCAAGGTTATATCAATTGTTTTCAATCCTGCGCTTATTTCTCTGAAAAAGTTTTCATTAATAGAAGTGCTGGATTGAATATAAAGTTATATAAATATATTGAAATCTCCTTATGCTTATTTTTATAATTCGTGTATTGGTGAGTAAATGTACTATTTAATTTAAAAAAACATTTTTTTTGTGCGAAATCCGAATATTATCTTGTGCAATTAAAAAAAAGTATATATAATTACCTCAAACGATAGTTTGGCAGGTGATAGTCATCTTACCGATAAACTCTAACGAAACGAAGAAATTGCTTTCTCATATGTATAATGAGGTATCGAAGGAATTGTTCGGCTTTGGTACGACGCTGCTGAAGGTTACTGTTGAGCAGAATGTGATTACATTTCAGGCCAAACATCGACGTGCCCCGCGCTCTGAAGCTTTGGAAGGGGAAGTTCCCAGCCTGAAGCAGGAGGTGGACTTTCATATGTCCCTGCTTTATAAAAAGAAATTGAAACAAAAGCTGGAAACGCAAACAAATTGGGATATTGAAGCTGTCCTGAGGGATTATGACTCAGCGACGCAGCTGGCATTCACCAATATTGTTTTGAAGGAAAAAATTAAGTAATCATATAAATGGATTTCACTTCGGATTTATCTGGAGGGAACGCCACTATAGAACCAAATGATAAGTTTTATCTTTGTTTACAAAGAAAAGACAATCTTGGGTAGAATTTTAATTCTATTTAAGATTGTCTTTTTTTACATTTATATCAGTAAAAAGGAAATTTTAAAAAATATGAACTTGGAGGTTTGGATGATGAAAAAAATATTGATGATGTTATCACTTTTCACATTAGTTTTAGCTGCATGCTCTTCAAAAGAGGATGGTAAGGAAAAACCAACCAAATTAGTCGTTTCCACTTGGGGATTCGCCGATGATTTCTTCCGTCCGGAAGTTTATGAGCCATTTGAAAAGAAGCATAATGTAGAGATTGTTGTTGATTCAGGAAATAATGCAGATCGATTGAACAAAGTACGCCAAGCGAATAGCGATGTGGATGTTATCTATTTATCCGACTACTATGCACAGCAGGGCATCGATGAAGGATTATTCGAGAAAGTCGACCATAGCAAAATTCCGAATATTGATAATATATACGACAAGGCAAAAGCGCCGAATGGCGATGACTTTGGACCAGCCTATACGATTGCACAATTTGGCATTGCCTATAATCCCGATGAAGTGAGTAAACCGATCACCTCTTGGAAAGATCTTTGGAGCAAGGATTTGGCAGGGAAGATCACGATCCCATCCATCACTTCAACAACTGGACCGATGTTTTTGGATGCCGCTTCAAAAGTTAGCGGAAGTAAAGAGTTCAATGAAGATAAAGCCTTCGATCAAATGAAAAAGATCATGCCGAATGCGGTTAAGGAATATGGGCAAACATCAGAGTTCGTCAACATGTTCTCGCAAGGGGAGATCGCTGCAGGCCCGATCATGGAAATGTATTTTGGCGATTTACAGGAAGCCGTTCCCAATGCTAAGTTCATTTCCCCTGAAGAAGGCGGCTACGCAGTGATGAATACGGTGAATATTGTTAAAGCCAGCGATCAAAAAGAATTGGCCGGCGAATTCATGAATTACATCTTAAGCAAGGAAGTTCAGGAAAAATCAGCGAAAGCGAAAGTGGATTCTCCTGTCAATACGGAAGTCAAGCTCTCTAAAACGGAAGCGAAAGGCTTAACCTATGGAGATGACGTCATTAACAGCCTCCGTGTATTGGACATGAAGTTTGTAAATGAGGACTCTAAACAATGGATCGATCGTTGGAATCGTGAGCTTACACACTAAGAAAGAAACGAGGTGTGCTTGATGAAGAAAAAAATGATTCTTGATGTGGATACTGGAATAGATGATGCAATCGGGATCATTCTTGCTGTTAAAAGCCGTCAATTCGACATATTGGCGGTAACAACGGTGAACGGGAATGTATCACTTGATACGGCCACATTGAATACATGCAAAATATTGGATTTATTGAGTGAACAGGACATTTCAGTCATAAAGGGGGCAGATAGACCAATTATCAGGAGCCCCTTTTTTGAACACCGGGTCCATGGCGAAGACGGGATTGGCGGAGCCTTGAAGGATGTGCCAGTCAAAAAGCGGCCTGATGATGGATTTGCTTCTGATTTCATCATCAATTCCATTTTGAATTTTCCTGGTGAAGTGACGCTTGTCATGACGGGACCTCTTACGAATTTGGCATTAGCGGTGAAAAAATGTCCGCAAATCACCAAGCTCGTTAAAGAAGTCATTTTCATGGGCGGAGTCGTTCAAGGGGTTGGCAATGTCACGCCAACCTCTGAATATAACACGTATGTCGATCCTGAAGCAGCCAAAATCGTATTACAGGCGGGATTCACATCCATCACGCAAGTTGGTCTTGATGTCACGAGAAAGGTTCTATTGGGTGAAGAACATATCCAACTGATTCAAAACCTTGAACTTGCCGACTATATAAGGGAAAGTACATCAGATTATCGGAAAAGGTATTTTGAACGTAACGGTATATGGGCCTGTGCGATGCATGATCCATTGGCTGTAGCCATTGCTTTGCAAGCAGATCTTGTCACCAGAGAAGAATATTATGTGGATGTTGAAACAAAGAGTGATCTTTGTGACGGACAGATGGTCTGTGACTTTCAAAATAGGCTGATGAAGCCGCCAAATGCGCATGTTTGTCTGGACGTTGATGCGGAAGCGTTTTTCGACCTGTTCATTCGCATAATCAATTCATAAATAATACGAACAGGGGGTTCCGAGGTGAAAAAACGCTATCTATACCTGTTGCTGTTTCCAGGCGTTCTATTTTTAACGATTTTCATGATCATTCCGATCCTAATGACGATTGGCACGACATTTTTTAATGAAAACGGCGGCTTTTCTATACAAGGATATCTCGATTTTTTCCAAGATCGATACTTTATTGAAATTCTGCTGACGACACTTAGGGTGAGTCTGTTCACGACAATCATTTGCATTCTATTAGGATTTCCAGCAGCTTATTATATTTCAAAACTGAAACAACGAAAAAAAGCCATCATGCTTTTGCTGACGATCTTCCCGCTATTGACAAGCCCTGTGGTCCGCTCATTCAGCTGGATGGTGATCATCGGTAAAAACGGAGTGGTGAATAAATTGCTCATGGGCATGGGCTTGATTGAAAAGCCGCTTGATATTTTGTATACGCCTACGGCCATCATCATCGGATTGGTCCATTTATTCCTGCCATTGATCATCGTGACGCTGGTGGGTGTGATGGAGAACATCGAGACTGACTTATTAAAAGCGGCGGAGAGCCTTGGAGCATCAAGGTTGGCCGTATTCTCGAAAGTGGTCATCCCGCTTTCGGTTCCTGGTTTGGTCATTGGTAGCATCCTTGTTTTTGTAGGGAGCTTCACGGCCTATACAACGCCTGCTTTATTAGGCGGGAAACAGCGGGTCATTTCGACATTTCTTTATCAAAACGCGATTACATTGAACGAATGGCAAGTGGCATCGATTGTCGCTACCATAATGATTGCGGTGACAGTCCTTATCATATCGATCATGAATGGTTTGGCAAAAAAATTAAATCCAAAGGGGTAGAGGTGTATGCAGGAAAAAAATCGAGGATTGGCCCTGTTTACTCTCCTGGTGTTCCTTTTTTTACTAGGGCCTTTGCTTATCATATCCGTTACGTCATTCGAAGGCGGAAATATTTTGAAGTTCCCGCCAGAAGAGTTTTCTTTAAGATGGTACGAAAATATTTTTAATGTGGAAATGTTTTTGGTCGCTTTTAAAACGTCCATCCTTGTTTCACTGGCAGGCAACCTTTTGGCACTGTTACTGGGAGTGCCGGCTGCCTATGCACTAAGCAGGTTTGATTTCAAAGGGAAAAGCGTGATCAATGCATTTTTCGTTTCTCCCATATTAATACCGGGAATTGTGCTCGGCTTTGCGTTTTTACGTTATATTGTGGGGACTTATCAGCTTCCGATTTATGCGGCCCTGTTTGTGGGACATACTGTTATCATGCTTCCGTTCATCATCCGCGTGATTTCTTCAAGCTTATCAAACTTTGACTTTTCCATTGAAGAAGCGGCGGAGAGTCTCGGCGCCAGTAAATTGGGCACATTCTTTACAGTCGTCCTTCCGAATATAAAATCAGGAATTCTTGCGGCAGTCATGATCGCCTTCTTGGAATCCTTCAATAATGTAGACATTTCAGTTTATATGACAGGCCCTGGGGTAAGTACGTTTCCGATTCAGATGCTGACGTATGTAGAGAACTACTTCGATCCTACCATTTCGGCCATTTCCGTATTACTCATGTTCATAACGGCATTCTTCATGTTTATAGTAGAACGGCTCATGGGATTGTCTTATTTCACAAAACGATAGGGAGGTAATGATGGATGGCTTTATTCACTTTACAAGATATATCTGTAGCATATAACAAACAGAATATATTAAAAGATTTCAATCTTGAGATTGAAAAAGGGAAACTGGTATCCCTTCTTGGCCCGAGCGGCTGTGGGAAAACGACGACTCTAAGGTTAATTGCCGGGTTTTTACAGGCGAACGAAGGGAAGTTTTTATTCAAGGAAAAGGACTATACGAAAGTGCCCGTCAACAAGCGGAATTTTGGCTTTGTGTTCCAAAACTATGCATTATTTCCGCATTTGTCGATATTCGATAATATTGCATTCGGTCTCCGTCTGAGAAAAATTTCTAAAAGTGAAATCGAAAAAAAAGTAATGAATGTGCTCGAAATCGTCAATTTAAAAGGGTTTGAAAAGAGATATCCCCAAGAGCTTTCCGGAGGCCAAAAGCAGCGGGTTGCGATTGCCAGGGCGCTGGTGATAGAACCGGACATCCTATTATTTGATGAGCCTTTGAGTAATCTTGATGCCAACTTAAGGGTGAATATGAGGGTCGAGATCCGCCGTATCCAACAAGAGCTGGGGATTACAACGGTATATGTCTCCCATGACCAGGAAGAATGCTTTTCGATATCCGACCAGGTGGCAATCATGAATAAAGGGATCATCGAGCAGCTTAGTGATCCTGCAACCATTTACAAATATCCTGAAACCAAATTTGTCGCAGACTTCATCGGCTTCAAGAACTTCATTGAGTTCGATAAGCGGACAGATCATGACGGTAAAATAGAACTGAACAAATCCGGCTACTCATTTGTGCTGCACAAGGATGCACAGATGGCCAATACAACGGGAAAAACAGGCGCCATCAGGCCGGACGATCTGTTGATCAGGGAAAAAGATAACACTGGAGCTGTTCAGGAAAATAGTTTATCTGGCCGGGTTAAGGTAAGTACCTATCTGGGAAGAAGCTATCAATATGTCGTTGAAACTCCAATAGGGGATTTCACCGTGAATAAGGAAATGACGGAATCCTACCGGACGGGTCAGGAAATCATCCTTGAAATTCCGAAAAACCAGATGGTGCTTGTGGACTAGCTTAGGAGGGTAAGTTATGCGAATGGATATGCTTGTAAGAGATATCAACGTGTTTAACAGCTATTTTAAAAGATTCATTAAAGGGAATGCAGCCATCAAGGATGGAAAGTTCTATTATATTGGAAACCGGGAATTGGATGCCTTCGAGTCGGATCGAATCGTCGATGGGCAAGGGAAGTATATGGTTCCAGGCCTGATCGATATCCATCTCCACATTGAAAGTACGATGGTGACGCCTGCGACTTTTTCCTACGGGTTAATCAAGAATGGCGTGACGACGATCGTTCCGGAACCGCATGAAATGGCCAATGTTTTCGGAATTTCCGGTGTGAAGGAAATGATCAAAGCGAGTAAAGATTGCGTAGCGGATATGTTTTATGCCATCCCGAGTTCCGTTCCTGCCACATCGATGGAAACAACAGGCGGTTCTATCGAAATAGATGATATAGATGAATTGATGCAAACCGAGGACATTAAATGTCTCGGCGAGATCATGAATTACTATGAGGTCATAACCGACCCGGATTGCAAAACGAATAAGATTTTGTCCCATATCCGTTCCCGTTATCCAGATCTGATCATAGAGGGGCACGTTCCAAAGCTGCTCGACTTGGATTTGCAGAAGATTGTTTATGCCGGAGTGAATTCAGACCATACACACCAGACCGTGGAAGGGATGGATGCGAGGATCGCTGCCGGGATGTTCATTGAGATTCAAGAAAAATCAATGACTGAAGAAGTGATAGATTACTTGAAGGAAAATCAGGTGGATGAGCATTTCTGCTTTGTCACCGATGATGTCATGACCGACTCTTTCCAAAACAGGGGACATCTGAATGTCCTTTTAAAGAAAGCCATTCAAATGGGGATGACTCCGGAAAAAGCGATATATGCATGCACCTATACACCTGCACAGCGGATGAGGATGTATGACCGGGGCGCCATTGCACCTGGAAAAACGGCAGATTTCCTGCTGCTATCGGACTTGGAAACATTTGAAATTGAACAAGTATACAAAACAGGTGAGCTCGTTTATGAATCTTCACGGCCATATGTGCAAGAAGTGAAGGAAAGACAATTTCCTGGGCATTTCTATCAAAGCGTGAAGCTTGCCGAACTTACGGAAAACGATTTTACCATCACAATCCCGGAACAGCTTGAACGCAGCAAGTGCCGGATCATAAACGTGCAGAATGGTTCTACTTTCACATCTGAAACCCATGATCGTTTAGGTGGGAAGAATGGTCAATTATGCTGGGAAGAAAGCCCTTATGGTTTAATCGCCACATTCGAACGATATGGGAAAAACGGTAATCGGGCGCACGGGTTGATCACCGGCGATGTCTTGAAGCGTGGAGCGGTCGCCACAACCTATTCGCATGATAACCATAATCTCCTGGTGATTGGCCATAATAAGCAGGATATGATGATGGCCGCGAACGAAGTAATAAGGAAGCAAGGCGGAGTCTGCTGCGTTGAAGACGGCAAGGTCCTATCCATGATTCCTCTTCCGGTAGGGGGGATCCTTTCCGAAGAGCCAATGGACATCGTATCAAGGCAGGTTCAGCACCTGACAGATGCACTTAAATCGTTAGGCTACGAACATTATAATGTCATCATGTCATTAAGCACCTTATCGCTTCCTGTCAGTCCGGCCCTGAAAATAACCGACCATGGATTAATCAACGTGAATGAAGGGAAAACAGTCCCTCTCATAATGAGTGATGAAGCTTAAACCGCAAAGGGGATTATCCACTGGATAATCCCCTTTTTTTAATGGCGAAACAGGCGTCAAATGTTAGCTGCACTTGTAAGACGCACACTCTCTTATCGTATTTAATTTTCATATATTTTCCATAATGTGAAAGATATGATAAAATAGAGGGACAACTGAGGATAGAGTGGGAGGTCACTGTTTTGCTTTTCCATCTAATTATAGATGGGAAAGGGGGTGGCCGTATGATGCATTTCTTATTGAACTTAATTACAGATATGGGTAAAGAGATATTTGTTGCTGTAGCAACCAGTCTAATCCTGTCTGCGTTCGCCAAGAAAAGGAAAAAGAACCACTCATCCTCGCAAGATCGCAGTGGTTCTTCTTCTGACCAAGATTAAATTGTTTAGAAAAGTGATCGCTCACTCTTGCAGTTGTCACCCTCATGTTACCAGCATGGGGGTGTTTTTAGTTTATGTTAATATAAGGATATCATACCCCAATTCTAATGTAAATATTCAGAACTGAAAAGGGGAGTTACTGAAGCATTATGGCTGTTAAAGCCAATACCCCCTTGGTTACATGAATAGATTCGAAGGATGGCAAAAAAATGAATTGACTCTTTCTTACTGATATGGTATGTTAATTCCAATCTAAGAAAAGGTGTGGTGTTTTATGTCGGGAGTAGGTATCAACTAATTTAGTTGAATAAGGTATTTAATCACTGGTATGCCAGTGGATTAAGTATGCCTTTTTTCACAGTGCAATTCTGCATTGTGAATACCTACCTTAAGACTGCTTCCTTTTCCATAAATCGTGTAACATGCAGGTGTTACGGCGAAAAGCATGGTGGGATTTGTCCTATCATGCTTTTTTGTGTACGCAGGTCTATTCGAGCTGCCCAATTTGTTATCGATTTTAGGTACTTATCCATAGATAAGGCCGATGCCCGCAGGAGCTTTCTACTCAAATGGCTTGTTCATTTGTAAAGGTAGGGGGACCATTGCGGGCATTTTTTTGGATTCGGGAATTTTAATCACTCACTCATTCAAGGAGGATCATGAGATGAATACAATGACTTATGAAAAATTACAATATATCCAACTCAAGGAAATGGTGAAAAACCATTGCGTAAGCGGTTTAGGAAAAGCGTTATTGGATCAGCTTAAGCCGAGCAGCATTTTGAAAGTCGTTAAAAATCGTTTGAACGAGACAACGGAAGCAAGGAACTTACTGAATGCGGAAAGCCATATTCCCTTGAAAGGCATTTCACATATTGGACTCCATATCGACAAACTGGAAAAAGGAATGATTTTGGAGCCGTCAGAGTTAGTGGCGATAGCAGACTTCTTAAGAGGCTGCAGGAATATCAGGAAATTCATGATCGATAAAGAGTTCTTTGCACCAACACTGCATTCCTATGCCCGGTCCATGACTGAATTCAGGAGCATTGAAGAAGAAATCCAATTCACCATAAAAGGAAATGCTGTTGTTTCCGAAGCAAGCAAGGACCTGAAACGGATCAGGAACCAAATCATCAAGACAGAAAGTAAAATAGAGGAACGGCTGAATAAGTTCTTGAAGAGCGGAGCCAATAAAGAGTTCATTCAGGAATTTTTCATCAGTAAAAAGGATGATCGCTACACAATTCCGATCAAAGCTTCCTATAAAAATCAAGTGGCGGGAACGATTGTGGAAGTATCTGCAAAAGGGGCTACCGTGTTCATCGAACCTGCCTCGGTGACGAAATTGAATGTAGAATTGGCCAGTTTAAAAGCGGAGGAATCGATGGAAGAGTATCAACTTTTGGCCACATTATCCGGAACGGTTTTCGAACAGCTGAAACCGATCAAGATAAACATCGAGTTAATCAGTCAATATGACATGATCTTCGCAAAAGCCAAGTTCAGTAAAAGCATGGATGCCATCGAACCGAAAATCAATGATCACGGTTATATTAAATTACAGGGCTGTAAACATCCCCTTTTGCCGCAGGACAGCGTACCTTTGGATTTTGAAATCGGGAAGGACTATCGCAGCTTGATTATTACAGGCCCTAATGCAGGGGGTAAAACAGTCGTCCTGAAAACGATCGGCATCCTTACATTGGCCGTCATGTCAGGGCTGCATGTTGCCGGGAAAGAAGGAACGGAGCTTGCCGTCTTTGATCAGGTATTCGTCGATATCGGTGATAATCAAAGCATTGAAAATGCACTGAGCACGTTTTCATCGCATATGAAAAACATCTCGGAAATCATGGGGGCATTAACCAATAACTCCTTGCTGCTGTTCGATGAAATCGGGAGCGGAACGGAACCGAATGAAGGAGCCGCATTGGCGATTGCCATCCTTGAGGAATTTTATCAGAGGGGCTGCATAACCGTCGCGACCACCCATTATGGTGAAATCAAGCGCTATTCTGAAATACACAGTGATTTCATGAATGCGGCCATGCAATTCAACAGTGAAACACTTGAGCCAAAATACAAGCTGTTGATCGGTCAATCCGGGGAAAGCAATGCCCTCTGGATAGCCAAAAAAATGAATGTTCGTGAACAGGTCCTGCAAAAGGCAAAGCTCTATATCGACAATAAAGACTACGACTTGGAGCGTGTCGAGGAAGGTAAAATCAAAAAAGCGAAGCCAACGGCCGTTCCTAAGGAAGCATCCTATGAATATGAAGTCGGTGACAAAGTGAAGGTAAGCGAACTGAATGGCTATGCAATCGTTTATAAGAAAAAAGATTCTTACAATAATGTCACCGTTCTTTTCGAAGATACCTTCAAGGAGGTTCATGCCAGTAGGCTCGAGTTGGAAATAAAGGCCGTCGATTTATATCCTGAAGGCTATGATCTCAATACTTTATTTGTTAGCTACAAAGAAAGGAAATTGAACCACGACCTTGAACGGGGGTCAAAGAAAGCGCTAAAGAACGTAGCAGCGGATATCCGGAAGAAGCTTGGTGAATAACCTGATGTAAAAACCAACATCGGCAGGGTATGAGTTCTGTATTTACAGGGGCTCATACCCTTTAATTTTCCCTTGATTTCTCGTGTGGATCATTATCAGTCACATCTATTGCATGACCAAACATTTTAAAAAGGAATATATAATGGGAATGTACTGTTGTTTAAACAAGACAAGATTTTGGAAGGATGATCGATCGTTAGGTGAGGTAAAAAAGTTTGCGGTTTTTTGCAGCTTGAGTTACAATCAATTACGGATATTAAAAGTCTGTAATAGTTTTAATTATGAGGTGCATCAATGAAGTATTCAAAGGCAACCAATTATGCACTACATACAATGGTGCATTTAACGATGGAACCGAAAGGTCAGGCGGTAAGCGTGGATCAGCTGGCGTACATGCAAGATTTGTCTCCGACGTACTTGTCGAAGATTTTGACGAAGCTTGTGAAGGCAGGATTAATTGAATCAGTGCCAGGGGCAAAAGGCGGCTACAGCATTTCACGACGCGCACAGGACATTTCGTTTCTGGATGTTATTGAAGCGGTGGAGGGTCAGTCGGTGCTGTTCAACTGTGCGTTTGACCATGACGAAAGCGAGTGTATAATTGAGCGCGTGATGTTCGAGGCGGAAGGCAACATGAAGAAAGAACTGGCTGGACGAACGATTCAAAGCATTGCGGAGCAGATAGAAAAAAAACATGGTCATGAGACAAAAAAAGAAAAATAAATTTTTTTACACAAATTAAGGATATTAAGGGTCTCTAATAGATTTTATAAAGAAGGAGTGTTTCATGTGCTGGATTGTGTAATCATTGGCGGAGGACCTGCAGGACTGAATGCCGCATTGGTCATGGGGCGTGCTGGACGGAAAACAATTTTGTTTGATGAGGATAAACCCCGTAACCGGGTGACGCAGGAGTCGCACGGATTTATCACACAGGATGGGGTAAAGCCGTCAGAGTTCAAGAAGCGGGCAAGAACGGATGTCCAGAAATACCCGTCCGTCTCCATTAAGGAGGAGCGGGTGGAGATTATTGAAAAAGCCAGTGGGGTGTTCCGGATTCAAACGAAAGGCGGAACGGATTACATGGCGAAAAAAGTGCTTCTTGCAACAGGTCTTCGGGATGTTTTGCCGGAGATTCCAAGCATACAGAATGTATACGGAACGAGTGTTTTCAGCTGTCCGTTTTGTGACGGCTGGGAAATGCGGGGCCAAGCATTGGCGGTGATTGCAGAAAATGAACGGGCTTCTCATATGGGAAAACTGTTGTCAAACTGGAGCGATGATGTAATTGTGTTTACAAATGGCTATCAGATGCTTGATGAGGAGAAGGATATCTTGGCTAGGCAGAACGTGACAGTCGTGGAAGAAAAGATTGAAGGTGTTGAATCGAAAGGAGGGCAGCTGACATCGATCCGGCTGCAAAGCGGACAGGAAATCAAAAGGGAGGCAGGGATTGTGGTGATGGACTTGGTGCAGTCTGCTCCTTTTGCGGAACAGCTCGGCTGCGAGATCACTCCAAACGGCGGGATTAAAGTGGATTCATTTGGGCGAACAACGGTTGAAGGAGTATATGCATGCGGAGATACATCACTCAGCACGCCTTCCCAGCTGGTCATTGCTGCGGCGGAGGGCAATAAAGCGGCCGCTGGACTCATCATGGATTTAGTTGAAGCTGCATTTCTTTTGGAGGCATAAAAATCCTTGACTGCATAAGAGTATTTTTAAAAAGAAAAAGCTCTTTTCGTTAACATTGTTGTTTTTAAAACGAAACGATTTAAGGTTGATTGGAGTGGAAGTGCGAGACTCCTGCGGGAGCAGCGGGACAGGTGAGACCCCACAGTCGTTCACGTCGAGGAGGCTCACCGCCCGCCCCGCGGAAAGCGAGCATTGGAGGGGAAATCAACCACACCGCATTACTTGGTGAATAGCAACAAAGTATGCGAAAACAGCCAAAGAAAAAGAGCTAATATTTGTAAAGGGGATTGAGGCATGACAGAATTCTGGGAATCAAGTTTTATAGAAAATCAAATGATGTGGGGATTTGAACCTTCAGACTCCGCAATCTTGGCAAAGGACTTTTTCTTTGAGAATAAAGTTAAGGATATATTGATTCCTGGTATTGGATATGGCAGAAACGCAAAGGTATTTATTGAAAACGGAATAAATATAACAGGTATTGAGATTTCAAAAACAGCGATACATTTGGCAAGGCAAAATGGGCTTAATAATAGTATTTTTCATGGTTCGGTAACCTATATGCCTTTTGATGACAAACTTTATGAGGGGATATTTTGTTATGCGCTTATTCACTTATTGAATAATCGTGAGAGAGATAAGTTTATTAAAGATTGCTATAATCAGTTAAAGCCAAACGGATATATGATTTTTACTGCTATTTCAAAAGAAGCCCCGATGTTTGGCAAGGGCAAACAACTAGGTAAGGACTATTTCGAGATAATGGAAGGGGTAAAAATGTTTTTTTATGATTCCGATTCGATAAAACAGGAATTTGGAAAATATGGATTGATCGATTCTTCGGAAATTGTCGAGCCGCATAAGAATATGGAAAATAAACCTCCATTTAAATTTACAATGATAAAATGTCAAAAAGAACTATAATACAAGTACATTGAAAAAAGGGCATGTTTTGATCAATCATTTTTCAACGCATGCTCTTTTCTATTTGCTCGCGGCCGCCGACAAAGTGAGGGTAATCCAATTGTGGATGTGCAATCGTTTATAAGAAAAAGGATTCATGGATGATGACGTCGTTCTTGTGAATGGTACGATCATCAAAAATGCAAAAAAGCCTCTCTAAAAGGCTTCAGTTATTCGATCAAAATTTTAAAAAGTAGATTGGAGCGGGTGTTCGGGACTCCCGCGGAAAGCGAGTGCCCTACGTTCCAATCAGCGTTCAAATTGTCTACAGTCTGAAGCCTATCCAATGACAGGCTTTTTTGCGTTGTATTGCTAAAAGGCTATTTTACTGAACTCTTTTACTTCTATCATGATATAGATTAATTAATTCTGCATTTTGCTCATTCATCTTTTTTACATTCTTATTAATCGTGGCCAATTCCCACAGTACAGCTAATCCAAAGATTAGCATAAGCGTTAATAAATCCATCGTTGCCCTCCTATTGATGTTGTGTACCTTCAATTAAATGATTCTTTTCACTTGGATTCATTTTCTCAACTCGGGAAGGCAAGTTTTTTCTTTGATAATAATTGTTTTGAATCAATGCATATATCACTAAAAAAGTTCCCAGTAATTCGGATGATGTTAGTGATTTTCCTTGGATAAAAATGATGACCAACGTTGTTATTGGAACTAAATTGATAAATAGGATTCCATTGATAGGCGTTAAAAGTTTAATGCCTAAATTCCAGCTTAAAAGGGCAATGGCTCCAGGGAAAATAATCATGAAAATCATTTCGCCATAAATGGATTGCATAACTTCTGCTGTAGGGACAGACAGGCCCATTGCAGTTGCGAGGAATGTTATGATTGCTGATACTGCAGTTCCTAAGATGCACGTTAAAGTCGAATAGCGAAGTGTTGACCATCCATTAAATTGGTCGCCGCCCATCGTATATATAACCCAGCCTATAACCCCGATGAGAATGAAAAGGATAGGGATGAGGCTATCTTTCAATAAAAATAGGAATGATATATCGCCATTGGTAATGACAAGAATGGCCCCTATCAAGGCAATGAACATGCTGGCGATGGTATACTTCATCGGTCTGGCATTTTTGAAAACCCACATTATCAAGACTGAAATCATGGGCATTAATGATTCCATGATGGAAGCGACAATCACCCCGTTATGTCCCAGTAAGTCTTGACCTGCGAAAATGAGAAAGTTGTATACAGTGAACGCCATCGTTCCAAAAAACAATAATTTCTTCCCTTTCCCTTCCAGGCTAAAAGCCTTCTTCCCTTCTTTAATTAAAAGCAATATCGTTAAAATTACGCTAACAGCCAAATATCGAAGAAAAGAGAAATAAAAAGGATCAATATACATTAAGGCCCTTTCTGCAACTGGAAACATCGCTCCCCAAGAAATGCTGGCTGTCAAACATAAAAGTGCACCGATTAAAACTTGATTTTTTTTCATAAAAGCTTCCCCTCAAAAATAATGATTGATTAAATTCCTATACACACCTTATGATAAAGTCATTATCATGTAAAATGACTTAAAATGAATATAATCATCATTATTAATGATAGTTGAGATAGGGGGGCACTTTTATGGAAATGCGGGATTTGCAAATATTCCAGTGCGTCGCTAAATATGGCAGCGTAAGTAAGGCGGCTGTTGAATTGAATTACGTCCAATCCAATGTAACGGCAAGGATTAAGCATTTAGAGCAGGAGTTACGGACGCCTTTATTCAATCGGCATAAACGAGGCATGTCTTTAACTGCAGAGGCTAGAAAAATGCTTGAGTATGTAAACAAAATTTTGCTTGATGTGGAAGAACTCAAGCAAGTATTCCTGGATAGTGAAACACCTACAGGGATATTGAACATCGGTACAGTTGAAACGGTCAGCGATCTTCCCAGGATTCTAGCCTCTTATTATAAACAGTATCCCAATGTCGATTTATCCATAAAGGCGGGGATAACCGAGGATTTAATTAAAGATGTCATCGAACATAGGCTGGATGGCGCTTTTGTTACAGGACCGATTAAACATCCGCTCATTCAGCCATACGATGTGTGTACAGAAAAACTTGTATTAGTTACAAGAAATGAAACATTTAACCTTGAAGAAATGATTACAGAACCATTTTTAGTATTCAGTCAGGGCTGTGGCTATCGCTCTAAACTGGAACAATGGCTGAAAGAGGAAGAAGTGATGCCCAAAAGGATCATGGAGTTCAATGTATTGGAAACGATCCTAACCAGCGTAACACTCGGCCTTGGCATTACCCTCGTACCCCATTCAGCGGTAAATCACCTTGCAGACCATGAAAACGTGCACGTGCATGCAATTCCGGAAGAATACGGCAATATCTCGACTGTCTTCATTCACCGTAAAGATGCTTATATGACAAACTCCATGAAAAGCTTCTTACTAACCATCGAAGCTCATCATGACAGCCGTTTTAAGCAAAATCCTGGAACCATTCCTGAGCTAATATGAAGCATATTCTTTACATAGAATGATGGAGGATCTTTGAAACCGATTATTAGGTGAATCTAACGATAACTTGGAAAAGCATTTGTGAATTATTTAGACAAAAAGCCAACGATTTCGTTGGCTTTTTGTCTGTACGATCATTTCAATTATCATACAGTCAAATTAAAGAAAAAATTCCCTTCTTAAACTAAACTGGTTGTTTAGCTAAAGAAAAATTGTATTACTTTTCATCAATTGGGAAAAAATAAAAATAATAGCGAGAAGGAGGGAACAAAGATGGAAGTAAATATGAGTGTTGAAGAAGTCGTGAATCAAATTTCTGAATTAGTAAAAAAAGAAGGGAAGCCACCTCGAAAGAAAGAGGTAAAGAAGTCAGATCCTGAGTTAATGAAAAATGCATTGTATTATTTTCCTAGTTGGGATACTGCAGTAGAACAGAGCATTGGATCGTAACCATAAACGATACATAAACATTTATTTTTGATAAGGCAAGGGAAGTTATGAAGGCCGCCAATTGGCGGCCTTTTGAACGTGATATTCTTTACATTAGGCTGTTTTTGCATACTTTGTTGCTATTCACCAAGTAATGCGGTGTGGTTGATTTCGCCTCCAAAGCTCGCTTTCCGCGGGGCGGGCGGTAAGCCTCCTCGGCGTGAACGACTGTGGGCTCTCACCTGTCCCGCTGCTCCCGAAGGAGTCTCGCACTTCCGCTCCAATCAACCTTAAATCGTTTCGTTTTAAAAACAACAATCTTATCTATCGAGTAGTTTAGTTGAATAAAGATATGGATGCATCAAAGGACTCCTGATCTCGATTAGGGAACTTTATTTCCGGCAAGCCCGTATTAATGTCGATGGCTTACGGATGCGTGAAGCGTTAACTGTTGAAAACGATTTCCTTAAAATTAGTAAATGGATCAATTTCATATTTTCTTTTCGGAAAGAGTGGAGCATCAATCATTTTTAAGTCTGATACTTGCAAAGAGGTATAGTGTAACTTTTTTTCATGTGGGACCGTATAATAATTTGTTAAAACACATGAAAAGAGGGTTCCAATGAAAAGGATATTGTTGATTTTGGCAGCCGTTTTTTTTGTAACAGGACTTAGTGCTTGTAACGGAGTCCAGGAGGAAAATAAGGAATCTCCACCAATTTCAGAAAAGCCAAATGATAATCCTAAGCAAACCGACGAACAAGCTGAAGATCCTCCAGGTGAATCGGTCGATCTGACAAAAGATCGGCCAACTACGAAAACGGATAGAATCATATTAGAAGGTATGGAAGAATCATTTCAATTCACGCTTCATCAAAGTCAGGCATTGGGATTCTCAACCTACATCGTGGATGACATGGTCGTTGAAGAGGCTAGTTCTGGTGAAGGAGATGCAATGATTGTTTTTGCAAATTTTGCAGGCAAGAGAAATGAGGATGCCAAAGTTCAAATATTTTCCAAAGAGGGTGCGAATGCGACAATAGAAGAACAGGCGGAGTTTGCGAGGGAAGTTGTGATAAGCAACGATTTTGAGATTAAACAGCGACCTGATAATGCGCCCAACCGATTTGATTGGTCTGAGGTTGAATTTGACATTAGTCAGAAGGGCAGTAATTATTCAATATTGGGTACAGTGTCGGTTTTTCAACATGGCGATCGGGTTTACTATGCGATCGTTCAATACCCGGAAGAATATGAAGAAGGCTTCATACCGCGGGTTGTAAAAATGTTTGATGATATCGTATGGTATGAAGCACCTTGATAATGAGCTAAAATTGGAAATGATTATCGATTTTGTCTACAGTCTGGGAGCAGCCCTTGCTGCTCTTTTTTATGTTGTTTGAATGACTGCTTTAAACCAGGTGAAGAAGGATAAGTGATTGGTTTAGAGAATAGTTATGGAATGGGTCATACATCTCAAAAAAACGAATTTGATAGAAAATGGGTGAAGCAAGTGGAGTTGGATACATTATATAAGACATATCAACCTTTTCTTTTTTCCATCGCATACCGGATGCTTGGATCGGTTACCGACGCAGAAGATATCGTTCATGATTTATTCCTGCATCTCAAGCTTGATACCGAACAAATTAAGGACTTGAAAGCATATCTTGCGAAAATGACGACAAATCGCTGTCTGAACTTTTTAAATTCAGCCCGTAAGAGAAGAGAGGTTTACACTGGACCTTGGCTGCCTGAACCCCGGGTAAACGAAACAGAGCAGCCTTTAGATAAGGTGGTAACGGATGAAACGGTTGCATATGCCTTCCTCGTTTTGCTGGAGCAGCTTTCACCTGTTGAAAGAGCGGTTTTCGTGCTTAGAGAAGCATTCGCTTACAGCTATGAAGATATTGCCGGAATGCTGGAAAAGAATGAAGTGAACTGCAGAAAGATCTATAGCCGGGCTAAGCGGAAATTACAGAATGATCTTCCAGTCCATCCGGAGGATACGAAACATATCGATCTTTTGGCAAAAAAATTCATAAAAGCATCTACGACAGGCAACATTGAGGAGTTTTTGGATATCCTTACAGAAGATGTTGTCCTTGTTACTGACGGCGGAGGAAAAGTGCTTTCTGCACTAAATCCGATTGTAAACAAACAGCGCGTATCCTCCTTTCTTAAAGGAATTTCTGCTAAAGGAAGTTTCATAGGAGAACTTCTTCCGGTGATGGTCAATGGTCAGGAAGGAATCTTGCAAATGAAAGACGGGAAGCCAGTCAAAGTCATCTGCTTTGAATTGGATTCAAAACAAAAAAATATCCGAAAAATCTTTATTGTTACCAATCCAGATAAATTAAAACATATTACTGTTCCTTAATAGGGGAGACTGAGGGCTCGATTACGGGCTCTCTTTTTTGTTTGTCACAAATCAAATCTCCATTTTGTCTTATAAGTGTAACCAAAAAGATTTGATGGAGGAGATAGACATGGAACAACGCATTAACTACATGAAGACAAATCGGGAAGTGGTCAAATTAATGATGGGATTGGAGGAGTACAAAAAAACAACGGGAATCGATGGCGAATTAATCGAATTGATTAAAATTCGCGCGTCTCAAATCAATGGCTGTGCGTACTGCTTGGATATGCATACAAAGGATGCCCGGGCAATGGGTGAAACGGAACAAAGAATTTACTGCTTGAGTGCTTGGCGTGAATCACCATTCTATTCTGAACCGGAAAGGGCAGCGCTGGAATTGACGGAAGCGGTCACGGCCATTTCTGCAAACGGTGTACCTGATGAACTGTATGAGCGGGTCCGCCTTCATTTTGATGAAAAACAATATATCGATCTCGTGACCATCATCATCACGATTAACGGCTGGAACCGATTGGCCATTTCAGCCCAAAACATCCCAGGGCACTATAAGCCTGTCATGCAAAAATAATTATGTTATTAAAATCGCTTGTATGGTTACGAGGGGTTCTATCTAAATTTTTAAAAAAATTGATTGGAGCGGGTGTACTAGACTCCTGCTTAGAAAAGTGTGTCCAAGGGAGACCCTGCAGGCGCAAAGGCGCCGAGGAGGCTGCCGGACCGCCCGCGGAAAGCGAGTGCCTGGAGTGGACCCTTAAAAAATGTAGACAACTTTTCATCGAAGGATTAACACCTGCTCAAAAGTTAGGAATTGCATTTGATTCAATAAATAAAAAGCCACGTTTTTGTAAAAATCGTGGCTTTTTATAATCATTTTTCCTTTTTATAAAAGCGTTCACCCGTATCAGGATTATAATACACCCTTGTTTTTTCTCCAGTCACAGGGTCTATATTTATTTCATCTGTCGATTGAAATCCATCAGGAACTTTTGCACCGTGATTGCGTCTAAACCGTTTATCATAGATAAAGTATCCAAGTAAAATGCATAAGATAACTATAACAATTTGTAATATATAGTACCCTATGATGAATTTCATTATATCTTCTCCACAATGACGGCGGTTCCATATGCAACAATTTCGCTCATATTTGTACCGATTTCCCCAGAATCATATCTCATCATTACAATTGCGTTTGCTCCCATTTCATTGGCATTTTTTATCATACGGTCCATAGCTTCTTTTCTTGAATCTTCAAGCATAGCTGTATATTGCTTGATCTCCCCGCCTACTAAGGATTTCAACCCTGCCATGATATCGCCGCCAATCCCTCTGCTTCTTACAATTAGACCAAAGGTAGGTCCTTTTACTTCTACAATTTTGTAACCTTCAATTTTTTCTGTGGTAACTACCAACACATTAATCGCCTCCATAAAATTTCTTTAGAATCTCCTGAACTGAAAGTAAGTCCACAATATCATTTATATCTATGTGCTGTGCAGCCTTATACTCTTTTTTACATTAGCCATTGTGTTACTTTCATAATGATTACCTTTTTATCAAGCACAAAAATAATACCATTCCAATTTTAACATAATATAAGCTTATCCTTCTTATACAATAGGAAGTTCACTTATTTAACACGTAGCATATTTCGGGTCAATATAAAAAATCCCATTTCGTAGAAAAGAAATGGGATTGAATTTTGATTTAATTATTATTTGTGTGTAGATTCATGATGCAAATGGGGGCGTTTCCCGATAACTAGCCTTTTCGCTCCCGCAAAGGTAATTTTGTAAGCGGGCATGTTTTGAATAGTCTTTTTTCAAAAAATGCCCTTTATTTCATTACATAATTATTTTATTTAAATGGATATATTTGCATCCAGGGTGAAACCATAACCGTAACATTCATCTTACCTGTTTTATGTCTAACTGGCTGCGGGAACAGCAATTCGAGATTTGGAAGTGAATGTGACCTTTAAAGCAAAGATGATAACCAGAATCCTTCAAAAAGAAATCGAGGAGTAAAATCAATGTGGGCAATGATTGGAACAGTGTTTACTGGAGCTGTTATTTCATATTTCGAATTACCTCAACTTATTAAAAATAAATGCTGGAGGGAAATCTCCGTTTATATTCTATTGCTTTTAGTTGGCATGACGTTGAGTATTTTATTAATTAAAAATATTACCATCCCTAATCCCTTAGACTGGATAACAAAAATTTATAATCCCTTCACATCTTTCATGGAACGGATACTGTCTTAGGGGGGACTGATCATGCTCGAGAAAGGAAAAATTAGCTCCGGGGAATTTCTTATATTGGTCATCATATTTACGATAGGAGGTTCGATACTTAATGTACCTGCTTTACTTGTCACGTTAGCAAAGCAGGATGCTTGGATTTCCTATATCATGACTACGCTCATCAGTTTATGTTTTGTATTCTTATATAATAAATTAGCCTCTATTTATCCATCTAAAACTTATGTCGAAGTTAATGAAAAAATATTGGGGAAATGGGTTGGGAAAATCTCGGCACTGCTCTTTCTTTTTTATATTTTATACCTTTTGTCTGCTTTATTGTATGAAATAGGGAGTTTTTCAACGACACAAATTTTGGTTGGAACGCCTATCGAAATGATCATGGTTCTTTTTTTATTGACAAGCATAATCGGTGTACGCTTAGGATTGGAAGTCATCAGCCGAACTGCATCAATCTTTTTCCCTTGGATAGTTTTTATGCTTTTCATGTTATTTTTACTTCTTATCCCTGAGATCAAATTAGAACATATACAGCCTATTTTCGACGACGGCATGAAACCAATTATTAAGGGCTCATATCACATTTTGGCACTCCCGTATGTACAGCTCGTTTTCCTTTTAATGATCATGCCATATGTAAATGAAAAGGATGAAATGAAAAAAAACTTTTATCGGGGAACATTATTGGGAGGCATGGTTCTATTTTTGGTGATCATTTTCAGTATCCTCGTATTGGGTATTGATATAACAGCACTGCAAAACTATCCTTCTTATAGATTAGGAAAGAGGTTGAGTGTTGGTAATTTTTTGGAACGTATTGAAGTCATTGTAGCCTTCATTTGGATTCTTTCCGTGTATTTCAAGCTAACGATTTGTTATTATGGAATGTCTCTGGGGTTAGCACAAGTACTGGGATTAAAAAATCACAAAATTCTTCACTTCCCATTAGCATTTATCATTCTTGCCTTCTCCATCATTACACATCCAAATACAGTACATAGTCAAAATTTTACTTTAAAAGCATGGACGCCATTTTCCTTAACCATTTGTTTTCTGCTCCCGGTGATATTGCTAGTGATTGGACTATTGAAAAAAAAGCGTTCCATTTCAAAGGCGACCAAAGGATGTTAAATGCAGCTTTTGGTCTAATAGCTTCATCTGTAAGGAACCTCCATGACGAAAAACTTGTTAAATGTCTACCTGAGGATGGTGACTCGGTCCTATATAAACGAATCAGTGATTTCCTTCTTTTGAAAAAGCCTTGGTATTGATAGGCTTTTTTTTGAATGATCATACCGGGATTGAACCAACCACAGCATTCTAATGTTCCCCATGCTAGCTGAAGGCGTATATCCCAAATGTAACAAGATTATATGGAGGTTCCATGTTCTTGGATTATCGGAGTTAATCGTAAAAACAAAATTCGACAAGGATTTCATGGCTGGTGTAAGATGAATGAAAAAGCCAGAAATGGGGTGAATGCTTTGGTTGATTTATTACCGTCGCTGTTTGAAAAAGTGGGCATCATCGTAATTGCCGCATTCCTGCTTTCTTATATGAAACCGTTTCGGCAAATGATAGGCCATGAACATGAAATGTCAAAGAAAATCATGTTTATCGCACTTTTTGGAACGTTTGGCATCATAAGTAACTATACAGGGATCGAAATCGGGATTCATGCCATGCCAGAGGGGAATTGGCATGCTGAGATTGCTCCCGATAACGCGATTGCCAACACAAGAATCATGGGCGTGGCCATCGGCGGTTTGCTGGGAGGTCCATTTGTTGGGTTGGGAGTAGGTTTGATTGCGGGGCTTCACCGTTATTTTCTCGGGGGTTTTACGGCGGGGGCTTGTGCAATCGCTGCGATTTTGGCTGGGGTTTTATCGGGTTTTTTGGGGAAAAGGCGGCGAAAGCATGGGACGATCACCCCTTGGTTTGCCCTTCCCATTTGCATGGCATTGGAAGCGATCCAAATGGGCATCATCCTGGTGACGGCCAAACCATTTGAAAGGGCGTGGGAGCTCGTACAAGTAATCGGACTGCCCATGATCATCATCAACGGGTTCGGGACTTTACTATTCATGCTCATCATTCAGTCGATCACGAGGGACGAAGCACGGACGCGGGCCGTACAAACCAATCTTGCGTTCCTGATTGCAGATCAAACTTTGCCCTTTTTCCGGCAAGGTCTGAATCAAACTTCATGCAAGAGAATAGCCCAAATCATCTTGGGGCTGACTGAGGCCGACGCCGTGGCCATTACCAATGAACATAGCGTACTTGCCCATGTGGGTGCTGCGTCCGATCACCATGTCCCAAAGGTGGGAATAGCGACAGGCTTAACGAAAAAAGCCCTTGAACAAGGGAAAATCATCGTGGCCAAAACAAAAAAGGACATTTATTGTTTTCATGATCAATGCCCATTGCAAGCGGCAGTGGTCCTGCCGTTGCAGGTCCAGCAGAAAACGGTCGGGACTTTGAAGATGTATTTCAAGCATCCGGATAAATTAAGCCAAGTGGAACAAGAGTTAGCTGAAGGGTTGGCCAAACTATTTTCCACTCAATTGGAACTCGCTAAAGCGGAAATGCAAACGAAATTATTGAAAGATGCAGAAATTAAGGCCTTACAGGCACAGGTCCATCCTCATTTTTTATTCAATGCAATCAATACGATATCCGTTCTTTGCCGGACGGATGTCGAGAAGGCAAGAAATTTATTGCAGGAGCTCAGTGCGTTCTTTCGTTCTAATTTACAAGGGGCCCGACAAATACTGGTGCCGCTGGAAAAGGAATTAGAGCATGTTAACGCATATTTATCACTGGAGCAGGCGCGTTTTCCAGATAAATATCATATCGACTATCGCATTGAGCCAAGGCTTAAGGAAGTTCTCATCCCCCCATTCACGTTACAGCCACTTGTTGAGAATGCGGTACACCATGCATTTCCACTTCTGAAAGGCAAAGGTGAAATCATCATTCACGCATACTTTAAAGACGGTACGATGCGCATTGCTGTGGAAGATAACGGAAAAGGGATTCCAAGCGGGAAAATAGATGAATTGGGTAAGCATGCTGTAGAATCGACTAAGGGTACAGGAACGGCCCTTCATAATATCAGTGAACGGCTGGAAGGGATCTATAAAGGACAGGCCAGCCTCTCGATCGCAAGTGAACCGGGGCACGGAACACAAGTGAGAATATCAATACCACTCAACGAAAAAGGAGCATATGTCAACGATGATGAAAGCATTTATCGTAGAGGATGAACCACTGGCAAGAGATGAATTGAAATATCTATTGAAGAGAAGCAGGCAAGTTGAAGTCGTGGGTGAGGCCGAGGGGATAGAAGATGCCATGAGGGATATCTCCCGCCTTAAACCTGAACTTGTCTTTTTGGACATTGAGCTTGCAGAAGGCAATGGCTTGCATTTGGCTAAGCAATTGGCGGAACTTGACCCCGCACCTTCGCTCATTTTTGCGACCGCTTATGATGAGTTTGCCCTCCAGGCTTTCGAGTTATATGCATTTGATTATCTATTAAAGCCATTTAATGAAAAAAGGATTCGCCAAACATTGGATAAGCTCATGAAGCAGCGGCAAATCGGGAAAGGCGAATCCAGGACAGCACCTCCCGCCAGCCGTACGGCGGTGGAACAGACAGGTAAATTGGCTGTAGTGATAGATGATCGTATCGTTTTGATTGACCGGGATCATATTTTGTTCATAGGACTCATGGAAGGAAAGACGATCATTAAAACCGAAGAAACAGAATATAAAATCGGTGAGCCCCTCATCGTGCTTGAAAGGAAGCTCGATAAGCGCTCATTTTTACGGGTGCATCGCGGTTTTATCGTGAATGTCATCCATATATCTGAAATACAGCCTTGGTTCAACTCGACTTATAATCTCATTATGAGTGACGGATCAAACATTCCGGTAAGCCGCACATATGTGAAGGAACTAAGGCAGCTTATCGGTTTTTAAAAATTTTCATAATTCTGCATTTTACCTTCTTCATATTGCAGTCCATCCCCCGATATCTGCATTATAACTTGAAAACCCATTGAAGCCGCTTTCATTGTGATATCATCATTTTACGATGTAAGAAATAGAGGGGGTTCAAATATGAATGCGGTTACAATTGTCATAGGCTCCATTTGTATATTAATGATTGCCTACCGTTTATACGGGACATTCATAGCACTCAAAGTATTAAAACTCGATGATTCGAAGCCGACTCCGGCCCATAAATTAGAAGATGGAAAAGATTATGTTCCAACAAATAAATGGGTGGCATTCGGCCACCATTTTGCAGCTATTGCAGCGGCTGGTCCTTTGGTGGGTCCGATCCTTGCTGCACAATTCGGCTATTTGCCAAGTTTATTATGGCTTTTAATCGGGGCTGTAATCGGGGGAGCCGTCCATGATGCCGTCGTGCTTTTTGCGTCGATGCGGAAAGACGGCAAATCCCTTTCGGAAGTTGCAAAAGAAGAACTTGGACCTGTAGCAGGCTTCTGTACAGGACTCGCGATGCTTTTTATCATTACGATCACGATGGCGGGACTTTCAATGGTCGTTCTGCATGCTTTGGAAAATAATCCATGGGGGACGTTTGCAGTCGGGATCACCATTCCCATCGCCATGGGAGTAGGGCTTTACCATAAAAAAACCGGCAATCTGAAAGGTGCGACCATCGTCGGTTTTGCGCTTATCATGGCCGCGATTTTACTTGGTCCGAACATTCAAGGAACGGCACTTGGTGACTTATTGACACTCGAGGCGAGTACACTTGCCATCATTTTGCCGATCTATGCTTTCTTCGCTGCCGCATTGCCAGTTTGGCTGTTGCTGGCACCTCGTGATTACTTGAGTACATTTATGAAAATCGGTGTATTTGCCGCATTGATTATCGGTGTTTTCGTGGTGAATCCAGAAATCCAGTTCCCTGCGTTTACCGAATTCATTAATGGCGGGGGCCCGATTGTAGCCGGACCCGTTTGGCCATTCATTTCAATAACCATCGCCTGTGGGGCGATTTCAGGATTTCATGCATTTGTCGGATCAGGCACAACTCCAAAGATGTTAAACCGTTGGAGTGATATCAAATCCGTCGGTTTCGGGGCGATGCTTGTGGAATGTGTCGTTGCCATCATGGCATTGATTGCTGCGGTTTCGCTGCAGCCAGGGGATTATTTTGCGATTAACTCCTCACCTGAAGTATTTCAAACATTAGGTATGGAAACCGTACACCTTAACGAACTCAGTGAAGAAATCGGCATTAATCTGGAAGGAAGGACAGGCGGGGCAGTTACACTTGCTGTCGGCATGACCTATATTTTTACCGAAATCCCCTTCTTTGACAAACTGGCTTCATTTTTCTTCCAATTCGTCATCATGTTCGAGGCGGTGTTCATATTGACCGCAATCGATTCAGGGACACGTGTTGCCCGTTACTTAATCCAGGACTTCTTCGGGGAGTTCTATAAACCATTAAAAAGGGTCGACTGGCTGCCGGGTAACATCTTTGCCAGCGCGTTAGCCTGCTTTATATGGGGATACCTGCTTTACTCTGGGGATATTAGTTCGATCTGGGCACTCTTTGGCGTATCCAACCAGCTCATGGCCTCAATTGGACTCATCATCGGTGCGACCGTCGTATTGAAAATTGCAGACAAACGCTGGTATATGTGGACATGCCTTGTACCCCTTGCCTATTTATATGTAACGGTTAATGTAGCAGGGTACTGGATGGTCAGAAACGTATACCTGAACCCGGACTCTGCAGGATTCAGCATCTTGAACGGAATATTATCGATCACCATGTTAATCCTGGGCTTGATCATTCTGGTTGCCGCCTTGAAAAAATGGCGGGAGCTTTGGAAAATCCCTCAGGCAGAACTACTGAAAAGATCAGCATGAACATAAAAATCCGGGCGGAAACTGCCCGGATTTTCGTTCGTTGCGGCCCTCAATATCATTTTCCTTAAAATTAGACACAAAAACCTGAAAAAGGAAAGTATCAATAACCCCAACTTTGTTAATGATAGCAAATGAGGAGGTGTGATAAGATGGCAAAAGATGTTCTATGTGAAGTGAATAATTGTAAATATTGGGATTCTGGAAACAAATGCAGTGCTGATGCTATTTATGTTGTAAGTCATAAAGGGAATCAAGCATCAAATAGCAAAGAAACGGATTGCAAAACATTTGATCCAGAAATTTAAATCATCGGGGGTAACCATCAACTGGTTACCCTTCTTTCTTTTTATTATTGATAATAAAAATCATTTTCATTCAAGATTATAGAAATTCATTTCATTTTTCTTCATGAAAAGGATATTTGGGCGATAAATACGAGAGTATGATCGATAAATTCGAAAGTTTGGGCGATATATTCAAAAGTTTGATCGATTTCCACGTGAAATCGGGCGAAATCCTCGAGAATTCACATATTACTCGTGAGTTTGAGCAAATTACTCGTGAATTTGAGCACATTACTCGTGAGTTTTGCTGTTTTACTCGTGAATTCGTACATTACTCGTGAAATTGAGCACTTTACTCGTGAGTTTAAGCAATTTACTCGTGAAAATGGGCACTTTACTCGTGAATTCGAACATTACGTAAATTTAGCTGTTTTACTCGTGAATTAGAGCCTTTACTTTTGAAAGAGTCAGCCCATCACCGATCGGAATGAGCATGGATTCCAATTGAGGGTGTTTGGCAACTTTTTCATTGAATGCCTTCATGAATGCAGTGTGCCGTTCAGGTTTGGCATCCGGATTTGCGACACTGCCCCTTGCAAGTACGTTATCCATGACGATTAAAGCACCCGGTTCCGCCAGCTTAATGCAATATTGCAGGTAATTTTCATAATTGTCCTTGTCGGCATCTATAAAGAAAAAATCAAATTTCTTGTTATCACGTACGAGTTTTTCAAGGCTTGGCAGAGCTGCTCCGGTCATATATGATACTTGATCGCCAAAGCCGGCTTTGGATAGATTGTGATAAGCTAACTTTGCGTATTCCTCCTTTAATTCAAGGGAGGTTAATTTTCCTTCGCTGCCGAATCCCCTGGCAAGGCAGATCCCGCTATAGCCCCCAAGAGCGCCTATTTCCAAAATATTTTTAGCTCCTGAAATGGATATGAGAATTGTAAGAAGTTTCCCAGATGAGGGGGATACCGATATGGACGGCATTCCGTTTTCTTGTATGGACGTTATGACTTCTTCCAAAAGGGCATCTTTGGTATAAAACAACGAATCGATATAACTGTTAATTTGTTTCATTCATTTCCATTCCTTTCTCACCGTTATCGGATGTTTCCTTTTCTTCACTTTTCTTATCGGCTGCTTCATTTTCTTGTATTTCAAATAATTGAATGAATTCGTTGATTAACATATCGATGGCTTTTAATTCACCGACTAAGATTTGATTAATGGATTGAAACTCTGGTTTATCTAACTGTTCCTTAATGGTTGAACGTTTAACATTCATCATTTCTAAAAAAGCAAGGGCCCTTCCGCGGCGAAACGTTTTTGGGCCACGATGGTGTGAACCATGGTCTTTTCCTTTGTGATGGCCATCCCTTTTGAGTTTTTCATTTCTCATGTTAAAACCTCCTTCTGTGTATACATATGTATACATTTTTTTGTTCTGTGTTAAATGTATACATATGTATACAAAATGTCAACTGATAATAGAATGGAAAAATCAAAATGCAGTTTATAAAATAACAAAGATAAAAAAACAGATCACCATTCTAGCAGGTGATCTGTTTTCATTTTTGAACTTTACTAAGTAAATCCAAAAGCTGCTGCTTTTCCGCCTCATTCAAGTTGGCAAACTGTGATGCTTGAAAATGCTCTTGTTTTGGAACAACTTCATGAAAAAATTCTTTTCCTTCCTCTGTCAATGAAAGGTATTTTGTTTTCCATTCCTGTTCCCGTTTAATCAATCCCAACTCTTCCATTTTCCTTAATAGTTGAGTGATATTGCCTTTTGTCACGAACAGCTTGTTTGCCAGTTCTTGCTGAGACAATCGTTCATGTGAACCCACTTGGACCAAGATATCGAATTGGGCTGCCGATAGATTCCATTTCTTTAAATGTTGATTGGATTCCCGGATACTCTGGTTATATATTCTTGTTATTCGGAACCATAACATTAAACCTAGTCGTTCCTCATTAGTAGATGCGGAGGGATTCGTTGTGTTTTCTTTCATGAATGTCACCTCATTCTTTCTTCGTCACAATCAGTTTATGAATAAACCAATATGGTGTCAAATGCAAAAAAATCCATCTTCAAATTAAAGAAACCAGTATTATCGATTGATACTGGTTTCGATTCCTTTATTATGTGGTCGTTAGTTTAGCAAAGATGATAAAAAACAGTGTTAATTCGCCTATTATCACAATATTCGGTACCCCGACAAACAAATTAAAAATAAAAAAGACTGCCAAAATCCCTAAAAATAATCCTAAATGATATATTTGCAACCGCTGATGCTTATGTCTATATTGGTGGAAAACAAAAGTGGTTGAAATGAAATAGAGCAATACGGAACCAAAAACAAAATATAGGATAAATGAGTAATGGACCTCATGTAAAAACAATAATCTGATGGCTGCTGCAATCATGCTAATGGACATTAAAATAAACAGATGACCGTAAATGATGATTTGGCCGGAAGATTGTACAGACTTGTCGACCTTTTTCTCCATGTTATCGAAATATTGCCACCACATAGCTATTATCAGGGCAAATGAAATGATGGAAAAGGCTATCGAATCCCAATTTCCTTGTTTAGGTTGTATGACCGCAAGAGTGCTCACAAGAGCTTCCCCAAAGAGAATGATGGTGAATAGACCAAAGCGCTCCAACAAGTGGGCCGTATTTGTAGGAACCTTTTCCAAGCACTTTCTTCCAAGGATTGGGATGATGATATCGATCAGGATGCCCAAATACAGCACAGCATAGCGAAGCCAAGAATCAAAAAGGACGGAGAATAATGAAATGACGATCCCAACCCAAAAATACCTTCCCAAAAAGAGTGCTGCCTTTTTTCGAACTCCCTCTTCTATCCGCTGTACAACAAGATATTGGATGGCCGTCACGGCTCTTAAGCCAATATAGCCAATTAAAAAAGAAAGATAATAATGATCAAAATCAACAGATAAGCTCGATGTCATAATTAGGACAAAAAACATTTGCAGTATCAAAAATAGCCGTTGATGAAATACATCCTTTCCAAACCGGTTAATAAATATGGTTTGCCCTACCCAAGCCCACCAGATAGGAATAAAAATCAACACGAACTTAAACAAATACTCCAGATGGATATATCCATCTTCAACATGCAGTAAAACATGAGTGGCGCCCGCAACGGCCGCCACAAATAACAAATCATAAAAGAGCTCTAACCATGTAACTTTCTTTTCATCCATTTCCGCACTCCTCCCAATCGCCTTATAGTTTATAGTATGTTGTAAATATTCAGAAAATGGAAGGGGGACTTTGGTACATGCAATTTTTGAGTTCATGATCAATTTTAGGAAGTTCTTTTTACCCAGCTATTATGTTTTTCCATATTTAGTGATTAGGAATAACGTCACTTTTTTGCCGTTGGTATATTATGGTACTATAGGAGATGATTTCAAAATGGGAGGGAAGTAGATGACCAGAACCATCGGCCTTATTTGCGGCAGTTTACGGGAAAATTCTTATAATCGAATCATTGCTCAATCATTGACAGATATGGTTGATTCTTATCAATTTCGCTGGATCGAAATTAATGATCTTCCGTTGTTTAACGAAGACTTGGAAATAAGCGGCGTTCCAGAAGCAGTGACGTCATTTAAATCCGCCATTCAGGACGTTGACGGTATCATCATCGTAAGCCCAGAGTACAATTCCGGAATACCTGGCGTATTAAAAAATGCATTGGACTGGGCATCAAGACCTCGGGAGTCCGCTGTACTTACCAAAAAACCAGTTGGCCTGATCGGAGCTACCCCTGGTGGAATGGGCACTGCATTTGCTCAAATGCAAATCAGGCAAATACTGGAGGCCATGCAAGTTCATGTTCTTCCATTTCAAAAAATGCTGATATCGCAGGTACATAAAAAGATTGATTCTGATCGTAAAGTGCTTACTGACGATCAAACGAAACGTTATCTCGAGCGTTATTTACAACAATTCATTCATTGGATCAATCACACTCCAGTACTAGATTAATTAGCAATAATCAATGAATCTTACTATATATATGATTGACAGGTTATAAGTTTATAGATAAACTTAAACAACAATCAGTTAAGTTGTAAACTGATTGCAACCAACGAAGAGGTTGGGGGGATTTCCCTACATATGAACTTTCTTCGATAGCTTTAATAAAAGGGGGACTTTAAAAATGTCTGATCTCTATTCTCGTATTTCCAAAGATGATGCTGCCGTTCTACTAGTGGATCATCAAACCGGTCTTATTTCAGGGCTAGTGCGTGATTATGGTGTTGATGAATTCAAGAATAATGTTATGGCTCTTGCCAACACCGCTAAGTTTTTTGATTTGCCAGTCATTTTAACAACGAGCTTTGAAAACGGGCCAAACGGACCGCTCATGCAAGAATTGGAAGAACTATTTCCTCACGCACCAAAAATAGCTCGGCCTGGACAAATTAACGCATGGGATAATGAAGATTTTGTTAAAGCAATCGAAGAAACTGGAAAAAAACAACTAATCATCGCGGGCGTGGTTACGGATGTCTGCGTTGCTTTCCCGGCACTTTCCGCTTTGAACGCTGGTTATGAAGTATTCGCTGTCACGGATGCTTCTGGAACAGTCAGCAAACAGGTGGCTGATGCGGCTTTAGCGCGTATGGCCCATGGCGGTGTGCAGCTTATGAACTGGTTTAGCGTAGCGTGCGAATTACAACGTGATTGGCGCAACGATGTCGAAGGTTTTGGTGCTTTACTTTCCAGCCAGCTTCCTGGTTATCAAAATATAATCGGAAGCTATAGGGGAGCTCAGCGCGATTTCAGCAAGATATAAAGATAACTTTACTTGTGTCCTTATACAGAACAAAAAGGTTTCGGAATGTTCTCATTCCGAAACCTTTTTAATTTTGGCTCTTTTCGTAAAGATTGTTGTTTTTAAAAAGAAACGATTTAAGAAACGATTTAAGGTTGATTGGAGCGGAAGTGCGAGACTCCTGCGGGAGCAGCGGGACAGGTGAGACCCCACAGGCGTTTACGCCGAGGAGGCTCACCGCCCGCCCCGCGGAAAGCGAGCATCTGGAGGGGAAATCAACCACACCGCTTTACTTGGTAAATAGCAACAAAGTATGCGAATAAGCAAGAAATATTGTTTGAAGGAACTAGCGAGGAGCTTCACTTTAATAGTGTTGAAAACGATAACTTCATCATTTCAACAGTATCAGATGCAGAAGTAAAGATTAATAAATCAATAAATCATTTGGAAATTTATGGTGTGAATTTGTCTGAAGATGAATAAATAGAACTCTTTAATATGTTAATAATGAATATATTTCCGATAGTGAATACTTCGTCTCAGCAGAAAATGAGGTTATAGAAATGGCCTCAGCTAATGCCCGTTTTAAAAGATCCAGATAACAACGGGCAGCGTGTTTATTATGGACATCAAGAAAGGCTGTTTGTTCAATTAAAGCGCCCTTTTATGGAAAAAATCATTGTAATTAAAGTTTAGCTGGGGCACCTTATTGACAAAAGTCATAGATTTATTTATTTTTATTTTCTAATTCCTCAACTCTCCTTTCCATGTTCTTTATTTCTTTGATTGAGTGAAGGGCGAGCCCTAAAGCTATTGTACCTAAAGTGAATGCTGGAAAAACAAAAATAGCAAACCATTCCATCCTTTAATAACCTCCCTAAAAGAACTGTGAAATTCTATAAAGACAAGGCACGTAAATTACAAGTAGGAAAAACAAGTGTGATTTATCAAAAAAGTGCTAAGTAAAATGGTAATCCGGAACTTACTTGTGATTTATAAACAGGTCCTGTTGGCATATTTCTTAATAGTATAAAAAAAGTGGTGGACGTTTAATCTCAAAACTGTCACCACTTTTTTGTTTTCTTTTAAGGAGTGTATGCAATTTCATTTTAATAATGCATACACCACTTTTAATTCACCCTCCAGGTTCTCGCTAGCCCCTTTTCTGTTAGGCTGAATGGTAATAAGGATTGTGCACAAATGTTTAAAGAGTATATTATTGTGCAGTGCCTATGACAACATTCGGACTTAGAAACGCTACATTTTTAATAAGAAGTGAGATATCGTAGAAGCAGGGAGAGGGATTGAGAATGTTTTTAGATGAAAGAAGCGCCAATTTACTAAAACTATTACAGCATTCGCCCATTTCAAAAATGAAAGAACTTGAAGCCCAAACAGGTCTGACGAGAAGGCAAATCCAATATGGTCTGAGCAAGGCGAATGACTGGCTCCAATTTCATGGATATCAACCGATTCAATATAATCGTGAAATGGGCTACTCCTTTTCTGAAACGATCAGGGATGAAGAATTGAATGTAAAACTGACAAAACGCAATTATATATTTTCAGAGACAGATAGGGAAAAAGTTTTTTACCTCTTGATCCTGTTAAGTCCAGAAGAATTGTCCGTCTATCATTTCCAGACGATCACCGGGCTTTCGCGTAATACGGTGTTGAAGGATTTAAAAAGACTTAAAGAGAAAAACAGTGACATATCGCTCAAGATCCAGTATTCCAAACAAGATGGCTATGTGGTGATTGGGGAAACCCGAGTAAAGAGATATATCATTGAATGTCTTGTGCATGATGTACTGAACAGTCCCAATAGTGAATTGATCATGGAGTGCATATGGGGAAATCATGAGAAGCAAATCAACTCGATCCGGGTACAGCTTGAAAGGATCGAACGTAAATTAGGCATCACCTTTACGGATGAACGGCTTCATGAATTGAGCTATTTATTTTTATGTACAGATCAGCTCATAGGAAAAGGGGAAGAGTTACAGGCAGACCAGAGCTGGGCGCCGTTTGTTGCGACGGAAGAATACAAAATGGTTGAGGAAATGACCAGAACGAATGCCTTTCGATCAGTATGGAGCGAAACCGAAAACTTATACGCAACCTTACATTTACTGAGCATGAATCGAACGAAGGATATTTCGCCTCTTAAGGATGATGAAGCCATTCAGCACCTTTTGCAGGAAATCGTGGCAGAGTTCGAGAGGCTGGCATTTGTTCACTTGAAAGACAAAGAACAGCTATGCCAACAATTATACGTTCATTTTAAACCGGCATATCATCGCCTGCGGTATGGTCTCCCGCAAATGAACCCGATGACGGGACGGGTGCAGAAGGTCTATCCTGAATTGCATCATTTGACAAAAAAATCCCTGTGGGTGTTGGAGAAAGAAATTGGCTGTCCGGTATCAGAAGAGGAAGTCGCATACTTCACAGTCTATTTTGGCGGATGGCTGCGCAGGCAAGGGACGACATTGGATGATCGAAAACGGGCAATTGTCGTATGCCCGAATGGCATTGGTATCAGCAATATCCTCATTTATACATTGAGGGAGTTATTTCCGGATATATTGTTCCTGGACGTTCTGTCCGTTAGAAATGCGGCTGAATACCCACTGTCGTACGACCTTGTTTTTTCAACGGTGCATATGAGAACAAAAGCGGCATTATTCGTTGTACCGCCCATTTTGGAAATGCAGGACAAACATACATTGCGCCAGCAGGTCATGCAGGAATTATATGGATATACGACGGAAAGTGTGGATGTAGCAGCTTTATTAAAGATCATTTCCAAGTATGCAACCATCCATGAACAGGATCAGCTTGAAAGGGCTTTGAAGTCGAATGTGTATACCCATACACCAAAAATAACCCAATTTTCTTTAAAGGAGGCAGAGAAGCCTGTGTTAGAAGAACTGCTCAATATGCAAACGATTCAATTACAGCCGCATGTTTCCGATTGGAAAGAAGGCATTCAAGTCGCGGCCAAGCCTCTCGTGGACTTAGGAACCGTAGAAGAACGGTATGTGGATGCCATGATCGAGGCAATAGAAACGAATGGACCATATGTAGTGATAACGCCTGGAGTGGCGATTCCCCATGCGCGTCCGGAGCAGGGGGTCAGGTCTTTATCCATGAGTTTGCTGAAATTGGATGAAGCCGTGGACTTTGCGCCGGATAAACCGGTACGCCTGATAATCATTTTGGCGGCCGTGGATAACGATTCGCACCTGCGGGCATTGATCCAGCTCACTCAATTATTGAATGAACCAGCCAATATAGAAGATATTTTAAGCACTTCAGATAAATCGGTCCTTATGGAGTACGTTCATAAATATTCGAAGGAGGAAGCGGAATGAAAATCATGGTAGTATGCGGGAACGGATTGGGAAGCAGCTTCATCATGGAGATGAATGTAAAGAAAGCATTGACG
The DNA here is from genome assembly GCF_900156045.1 of Peribacillus simplex. Classification (GTDB taxonomy): domain Bacteria; phylum Bacillota; class Bacilli; order Bacillales; family DSM-1321; genus Peribacillus; species Peribacillus simplex_D. The sequence goes on from NZ_FTMX01000011.1 coordinate 87,751, forward strand.
GAAATGGGGAAGACGGCCGAGGTGGATCATACGGATCTGGCATCCGCAAAAACGGTTCAGGCGGATATTTACCTGGGAGCGGCGGATATTGTCGGTCAGCAGGATGATGGAACCCGGACGATCGTTACATTGGAGAACATGATGAGCATCCCTGAAATCAAATCTAAATTGGAAATGCATGTAGGATAAAAAAAGGAGAGATTGATATGAAGAAAATCATGGTAGTATGCGGAAACGGATTGGGAAGCAGCTTCATCATGGAGATGAATGTGAAGAAAGCGTTGACGGAAATGGGGAAGACAGCCGAGGTGGATCATACGGATCTGGCATCCGCAAAAACGGTTCAGGCGGATATTTACCTGGGAGCGGCGGATATTGTCGGTCAGCTGGATGATGGAACCCGGACGATCGTCACACTGGAAAACATGATGAGCATTCCTGAAATCACATCGAAATTGGCTTCACATCTATAAGAAGAAAACATAAAGAAGAGGGGGAGAGGCAATGCTGGAACTTATCATGAATGACATCTTGGGTACACCTTCCATACTTGTGGGGCTGTTTGCCCTCATCGGCCTGCTGTTACAGCGGAAATCCAGTGCGGATGTTGTATCTGGAACGCTAAAAACCGTCATGGGCTTCATTATCATTGGAGCGGGAGCGGCAGTGCTCATTGGCGCCCTTGATATATTCAGTAAAATGTTCGATCATGCATTCAATGTACAAGGCGTCATACCGAATAACGAAGCCATTGTCGCAGCCGCCCAAAGTGATTTTGGGACTTCGACTGCACTAATCATGGTTTTTGGTATGGTTGTCAATGTTTTGCTGGCTCGTTTCACGCCATTTAAATATATATTCTTAACGGGACATCATACCTTATTCATGGCTTGTTTACTTGCAGTCACGCTTTCGGTCGGCGGGCTTAACGGATTTCCGCTTATCTTGGTCGGTTCCATTCTATTGGGAGTATGCATGGTGATGTTCCCAGCCCTCCTTCAGCCATACGTACGGAAGATTACCGGAAGCGATGATTTTGCCATCGGCCATTTCGGGACAATCGGATATTTTGTATCCGCGACTGTTGGAAAATGGTTTGGAAATAAGGAAAAAACGACAGAGCAAATCAAGGTTCCTAAATCTTTAGGATTCCTGAGGGATACATCAGTCGCTGTATCGCTTACGATGACGATGTTCTTTGTGATCGTCGCATTGTTTGCGGGACAGAACTATATTGAAACGGAATTATCCGGCGGTTCGAACTTCATTGTATTCTCTTTCATCCAGGCGATAACATTTGCTGCAGGAGTCTACATCATCCTTGCAGGGGTACGGATGTTAATTGCTGAAATCGTCCCTGCATTCAAAGGGATTGCCGATAAAGTCGCGCCGAATACAAAACCTGCATTGGACTGTCCGACCATCTTTCCATTCGCTCCAAATGCAGTGATTATCGGGTTCCTATTCAGTTTCTTGGCTGGACTATTATCCATGTTCCTCCTTCCGGCACTTGGATTGAAAGTAATCGTTCCGGGGCTCGTACCGCATTTCTTCACCGGAGCTGCAGCAGGTGTATTCGGAAATGCCACAGGAGGCAGACGCGGAGCGATGCTTGGATCCTTTGCCAACGGGCTCATCATTAGTTTCCTGCCGGCAATACTCCTGGTCTTCTTGGGGGATGTAGGGTTTGAAGGAACCACATTTGGTGATTCGGACTTCGGTGTGGTCGGTCTCTTGATCCTAAGCGTCATGAAACTTTTAGGATTATCCTGAACTGTTATACTGATAAGGTAAAGAAACAAAAATAAATGAATGAAACCAACAGCCTGGGATCTTTATAGATAATGGGCTGTTGGCATTTTCATCATCATTAGGATTTTTGAGGTGATTTACATGACCAACAAAGCTATTGTGCTCGATTTGGATGGCACGACATTGAACGAAAGAAATACTGTGAACGAGACGCTGGAACAATACATAGGCGAACTCAGGGAAAGAGGTAAGCTGATTTTCATTGCAACAGGAAGAACGCTGGAAGAAGTGAGGGACGTTTTGCCGTCCGGCATGAAAGCCGATGGAATGGTGACCGCCAATGGAATGTCCGTATTCATCGGAAAGAAACAGATTGTCGAACACGCCCTGCCGACCGAACTTGTGGAGGAATTGGTCGCCAAAGCAGGAGCGGAAGAGATTTTTTACGAAGTTCATCCGAATGATGGAACACGGATGGCATTACTTAAAGATAAAGACTATATGGTTAAACAAGGTTTGATGCCAAAGCCTGATACAGTCGATGAAAATGAATGGCTATCAAGACAGGATGCAGTGGAAGATAAAATAAGATGGTCAGAACAACTGGATATAAGCAGCGTAGCCAAAATCTACTTCTTCAGCAATGAAATGAATACGATTCGAAAATGGAAAGCGGAATTGGGGAAAATCAAGCAGCACAATGCCTTTACCACAGCTTCCTCCACCCATCATAATGTAGAAGTGACTGTGGAAGGCATCACAAAAGCAACAGGCGTTCAACTGCTGCTGAAACATTTCCAGCTGGCACCGGAAAATATCCTGGCAGTAGGCGATGGCGAAAATGACCTCCCGCTATTCCAACTCGCCGGAAATTGCGTTGCCATGAAAAACGCCACGGACCTGGTCAAAGAACAGGCCGATGAAGTGACGGAGCATTCATATCGAGAAGATGGACTGTATCGCTTTTTAAAGGGAATGTTTCACTAAGATAACCCTGGAAGGCAAGAAGAGCCAAACTGGTTTGTAAAATTTGAACGTTGATTTCCACTTCAGGCACTCGCTTTCCGCGGGCGGTCCGGGAGCCTCCTCGGCGCTCTTGCGCCTGCGGGGTCTCCCCTGGACGCGCTTTTCCCGCAGGAGTCTCGTACCTTACGTTCCAATCAACTGGATTGTGGTTTAAAGAAAAAACTGTAGTCAGGTCTCATCCCGAACCATGATAGTAAAGCAAGACTTGATGATTCTTAATGTATTTTCTGGTTTTATGAAACCCTCAATGGATGGAAGAAATTTGCGACACTCCTGCCGAATAACTGGCTAGCCGAGACCCCACAGGCGCTTGCTTTGATGAGGCTTGGCAGACAGTCGGCGGAAAGGGAGCGGATTTCTGAAATCTACTCCGAACGTTTCTTAAAATTGTATGCATGTCCACAGTCTGGAGCCCATCTTTAAAGATGGGCTCTTCTTTCTATAGGAAGCTAAGATAAGAAACAAAGGCTGATTCATTCCTCATATTTTGGGAAAAGTCCAAGCTGACGCAACTCAGAACCCAAAACAGTTCCATAACTGGAAGTAAAATTTTAAATATTATGATATATTAAAGGGAAATCATAATGTTTATATTGATATAAGTACGTTATTTTAGTTTCCTAGGATAACAATTTCTAGACGTAGAAAGGATTAATGAAGCATGAAGAGAGTGACGACAGAAGATGTTGCAAAAATAGCGGGTGTTTCGCAATCAACAGTTTCCAGGGTGTTGAATGATTACCCCTATATTAAGAAAAATACGCGTGACAAGGTTCTTGCTGTAATCAATGAGCTGGGATTTACAAGGGATGAAATTGCCAGAAGCCTCGTAGAAAAAAGAACCAAATCAATAGGGTTGATATTAGGGAGCATTTCAAATCCATTCTTTGCCGAAACGGCGGAAGTCATCATAGAAAGGGCACAAGAATTAAAATATGATGTCATCGTTTACAACACTGGGCATAAAGATGAAAACTTGGAACAAGCCATTAATTTGCTGATTGGCAAAAGGGTAGAGGGAATCATCCTTACAAGCGTTAGTAAAAATTATACTGATAAAATCAAGAAGCTACATGATAATGGATTCCCCGTATTATTATATAATAGTTTCCTCGATATCAAGGACGTTAACTTTATCGTAATGGACAATAATAAAGGTGCCAGGCTCGCTGTTCAGCATTTAATAAAATTAGGACATAAAAAAATAGCGAAAATATCCGGCCCATCCAAATACTTGGCGACTTATGAACGAACGGTGGGTTATAAAGAAGAATTGATGGAGAACGGGTATGAAATTGATGAAGATTTGATTTTCAATAGCGAATTTTCCTATGACAAGATTTATTCATTTACTAAAAAACTGTTGAAAAAGAAGGACAGGCCGACTGCAATCATTGCCGCATCCGATCAGATGGCTCTCGCAGTCCTGGATGCAGCTTCAAGCTTGAATTTGAAAATCCCTGCTGATTTATCCGTTGTCGGGTTTGATAATATAAGATTGTCCGCTAATGAATTTATAGGGCTGACCACAGTATCCCAACAAATGGATCAAATGTCTTTAACAGCTTTGGAAAAATTAATCTACCTCATAGAAAATAAAGAAACATCATCTTCATCCATACAAATTTTCCTTAAGCCTGAACTGATGGTCCGTAAAACAACAGGGCCAGCCCCCAAACAAGATTAAGGGTAAAGGCCGGTTTTGGATTGGACCTTAAGTGTTTTAACACTCCTTTGAAAGAAATCGGTCATTTTTAAAAATTTTGACTTAATCTTATTTTTACTATTTACAAAAGTCAGAAAGTTGTTTATATTTTAACTTGTAATCGCCAACAAGCATTTTGTTTAATTTTGAATACGTATTCAAAATTAAAATGCAAAATGCCTGAATGTACAAAAATCGCCTCGATGAGGTAAAGATAGGTGATAGATTGGATATAAATCATTTATTTAATTTAAGCGGTAAGGTGGCCATCATTACAGGAGCAAGTAAAGGAATCGGGAAAGACTTAGCCCATTTGCTCGCGCAGGCTGGAGCCGATATAGCGATAGTTGCCCGCAATGAAGAGCAACTCGAAGAAGCGGCACATGAAATCGGGCAAACCGGTGCAAATGTTTTACCCGTTTCATTTGACTTAACAAAGGTTGATGAAACGGCGGGAGTAATGGAGGGAATATACAAGCACTTCGGTAAGATTGATATTTTAATAAATAATGCAGGAATAAACGTGGCAAAGCCAGCTGAAGTGTTGACATCGCAAGATTGGGATACAGTGCTGGACATTAATTTAAAAAGTGTATTTTTTACGAGCCAAGCTGCAGGGAAGTATATGATCGACCAAAAAAAAGGCAAGATCATAAATATGTCTTCGCAAATGGCATTCGTCGGTTATTACAAACGGGCTGCATACTCCTCCAGTAAAGGAGGCATTACACAACTGACGAAAGCGCTTGCTATAGAGTGGGCTCCGCATCAAGTCAATGTCAATGCCATTGCTCCAACCTTCATTGAAACACCGATGACAAAGCAGATGTTTGAAGAGGAAACGTTCAAAGATGAAGTATTAAGCAGGATTCCGCTTGGCAGACTTGCTAAAACGGAGGATTTATTTGGCGGGGTGGTATATCTGGCATCAGATTGTTCAGATATGATGACAGGTCAAACATTGGTGGTTGATGGCGGTTGGACTGTCTGGTGAGTTTTTTTGAATACGTATTCAAAGGAGGGTGAAAAATGTCCGCTGCTCAAAATGTAATTCATGATTTTCGAATGCCGACAGTTTTCCGGGTTGGTGTTGGGGCATTTACGACGTTAGTAAAGGAAATAGAAGAGCTGGGAGCAAAGAAGGTTGCGATTGTAAGTGACAAAGGTCTGGAAAAAGTGGGCGTTGTTCAAAAAGTGTTGGATCACATTATGCCCCTTTCCATACCAACCATCACATATACGGAGATTTCGGGAGAGCCGACGTTTCAGCTGTTGACGGATGCTGTACAAACGTTGGATGCAGAAAAATGTGATTTAATCATCGGAATCGGCGGGGGAAGTGCGCTGGATGTAGCAAAAGCAAGTAGTGCTTTATGCGGGAAAGGCGATATAACAACTTATATAAACGGCGAAAAAGTGGTTGAATCGAGAACGGTCAAATGCATTCTTTTGCCGACAACTTCAGGAACAGGTTCGGAAGTGACGATGAATGCCATTTTCGGTGATGAAGAGCAGCAAGTAAAAAGAGGGATCGTAAGTCCGGTATTCCTTCCTGATGTAGCGATCATCGATCCGGAATTGACCATTTCCTGCCCGGCACGGGTTACCGCGGCATCAGGGGTGGACGCCTTTACACATGCTATTGAATCGTATATTGCGATCAAGGCTACACCACTTACGAAAGTTTATTCAGAGAAAGCGATGAAACTATTTCCTGCGAACATTACGAGAGCTGTCCATAACGGAAAGGATTTAAAATCTCGAACCGGAATGAGCTGGGTAAGCTCGTTAGCGGGAGTGGCTCTAGCAAATGCAGGAGTTGGAGCGGTACACGCTCTGGCATATCCGCTGGGCGGTAAATATCATATTGAGCATGGAGTCGCAAATGCCCTTTTAATGCCATTTGTTTTCGAAGTGATTGGGAAAACATGCACGGAAGAAATGATGGAAGTAGCGTCCTTTTTACAGCTGGGTGATTTCAAGGCACAACCAAGCGAAGCGCTAAAGGCAGTTGTTGATTATATGTATCAGCTTCTGGAAGATCTTGATTTACCTACATCGTTATCAGAACTTGGGATTGAAGAGGACTCATTACCGATGCTGGCGGAACAGGCTGCAAAAATTGATCGCTTGCTTTCGAATACTCCTTATAAGCTAAATGAACAAAAGATTCTCGGAATCTACCAAAGCGCCTTTAAAGGAAGGGTGGGAAACTGATTGATCACGACCAATTCAGATAAAAAGAGATTTTACATTGGCGGGGAGTGGCTGGAAGGAAATGATCATTACGATCTTCGGTCTCCTTATTCCGGAAAAGTGATTGCGCAAGTGCCTTTGGCAGGAAAGGAAACCGTTCTAAAAGCGATAGAATGTGCTCAACAAGGTGCAAAGGAAATGAAAAAGTTAACGGCCCTTGAGCGCTCAAATATATTGGAACGTGCAGCAGGAATTTTTAAGGAAAGACTTGAGGAGCTTGCCTTAATACTCGCCAAAGAAAATGCTAAGCCCTTGAAAGCTGCAAGAGGAGAAATTTTACGCACGATTGAAACATACAAGTTTGCAGCAGAAGAGGCAAAACGGATCCATGGTGAAACGATTCCGATGGATGCCGCTAAAAGTGGCAAAGGCCGTTTTGCTTATACAAAGCGTGAACCGCTAGGCATTATTGCGGCCATCACACCATTTAACTTTCCATTTAATTTAGCGGCACATAAACTTGGACCTGCGTTTGCAGCTGGCAACTCAGTCATTTTAAAGCCAGCTTCACAGACTCCGCTTAGTGCATTGGCTGCAGCCGAAATTTTTGAAGAAGCAGGTTTACCTAAAGGCGCCCTGAATGTTGTCACAGGTAAAGGAAGCGTTGTCGGCGATGTATTGGTCACTGATCCGAGAATTAAAATGGTTACATTTACAGGAAGTGTCGAAGTCGGGTTGGCGATCAAAGAAAAAGCGGGTTTGAAAAAGGTGACATTGGAGCTTGGTTCAAATTCAGCTGTCATTATTGACAATGCTGATGACTTGGATGCCGTTGCACTGCGCTGTACAGAAGGTTCCTTTGCCTATTCAGGCCAGGTTTGCATCTCTGTCCAACGAATTTATGTACAGGAAGCTTTATATGAGGCATTTTTGCAAAAGTTTATAGAAAAGACGAAGAAGCTTAAATTTGGAGATCCGGAATCAGAAGATACAGATCTTTCCGCGTTGATCACCATAAATGAAGCAAAACGAGTGGAAGGGTGGATCGAATCGGCTAGAGAGGCTGGTACGGAAATCGCATATGGCGGTCAAAGAACAGGTGCAGTCCTGCATCCTACCATTATCAAAAATGCAGGGCCAGCACAGGAAATAAGCTGCCAAGAAGCATTTGCCCCAATCGTTTCAGTGAATTCCTATGGAACATGGGATGAAGCGATCGACCTAGTGAATGATTCATTATACGGCCTTCAAGCAGGTGTATATACGACTTCGATGCCAAAAGCTTTTGATGCTGTTGAAAGGCTTGAAGTCGGAGGTGTCATCGTGAATGACATACCATCCTTCAGGGTTGACCAAATGCCATATGGCGGTGTGAAAAACAGCGGAACTGGCAGGGAAGGTGTTAAGTATTCAGTCGAGGAAATGACAGAATTAAAACTAGCCGTCTTTACTCTCTAATTAGATATGTCATCCAAATGGAGCAATGAAAAAAAATTAACGAACACGGAAGGGGAAACTAAAATGTCAGTACAAGAGCCTAAAGTAAAAAAAGCGGTAACGAATGAGGAAATGGAAAACAATTGGATCGTTCGTTTCGATCAAATGAAATCAAAAGGAATACCGTTAATGTTCATTGATAGTATCATTCCGGGTCACCAACGCATCAACTATACATTAATAGGCGATACAGCAAGTGAAAATGATAACTTCACTCCTGAAATTACTGAGCCGCATGGTTTTCAAATTGGAATGGTGAAAGCCCAAAAAGGAAACGGGCCTGCTTACCATACGCATGATTACATTGAATCCTTCCTACCCCTTTCAGGAAAATGGCGTTTCTACTGGGGCAAGGGTCCAGATGAAATTGATGGCGAAACGATCATCGATCAATGGGACTTAATTTCATTACCGCCAGGCTTATGGAGAGGTTTCGAAAACATCAGTGAAGAAGATTCTTGGATCTTCGCCGTTCTTGAACAACATAAAGTATTTGATGGAAAAGACCCTTACTGGTCCCCAAAAGTGATCAAGGATGCAGCTGAATATGGATTTTTTGCCAATGATTTAGGAAAAATGATCAAACCTGATAACTTTGAAGAACTTGAAAAGGAAATTGCCGATAAATTGAAAATGGGTGAAAAATAAGGATGGACAAAGTACCGCTCATTTTGCTTCCGGGCACACTTTGTGATGAACGTCTATGGGAAACTGTGAACCTGGCAGATCTTGCAGATGTGAGAGTCTGTGATGTGTCGAAGGCTGATACTATAGAAGGAATCGCTCAGGCGGTATTGGAAGAGGCCCCTGATAAGTTTGCACTTGCAGGCTTATCACTTGGTGGCATCATTTCTCTGGAAATCATGCGACTTGCACCGGAACGGATCATGAAATTGGCCTTGCTTGATACAAACCCAAATCCTCCTAGCCATGAACAAATTGCAGTCTGGGAGAGGTTCATCGATATGGCGAATAACGGTCAGTTTTTGGATATTACAATCAATCACCTTCTGCCGGTGTTAATCCACCCAGACCGTAGAAATGATGAAGCATTAGTTTCCAAGATTATCGCTATGGCTGAAAAAGTCGGCATTGAAGGGTATATCAATCAATTAAAAGCAGTGATGACGCGTTCGGATCAACGTCCCATCCTTCCTGCCATTGAATGTCCGACCATGATTTTGGCAGGAAGGGAAGACAGGGTATGTCCCCTGCATATGTCCGAGTATTTAACGGAAAACATCCCGACGGCGAGCCTTGAAATTGTAAGCCATTCAGGACATTTGAGTCCTTTGGAACAGCCTGAAAAAGTAAACGCTGCATTGAGGAAATGGTTGACGGGTGATTGAAATGCCGGGAACTGAATGTGATCTTAACAGCATTGAACGAGTCTGTGGAAAGAGAGGAAGACGATGAAGAATAATGCCATAAAGGAAAAAATCAAACGTGGGGAACAAGTTCTTGGTGCATTTTTAGGGATAAATTCCCCCCCATTAGTCGAAATGCTCGGTTATGCCGGCTTTGATTTCGTCGTAATAGATGACGAGCATGGTGCATTCAGTCCATCAGAGCTTGAAAACGTTATCCGTACGGCAGATTCTGTTGGGCTTGTCCCGATCGTCCGGGTTTCATATGATCCTTCCAGTATTCAAAAGGCTCTGGATCGCGGAGCAAAAGGTGTACAAGTACCGATGGTCAATACAAAGGAAGAGGCTCTTGATGTAGTTAAGCGGGCTAAATTCCCTCCATATGGAAATAGAGGGGTATCGTATTCAACCAGACCAGCGCGTTACGGAAAAGATAGCGGAAAACCCTATTTAGATGAGAGTAATGAAAATGTTATGATAATTGTGCATATTGAAACGCTTGATGCAGCAACCAATTTTGAAGATATTGCAACAGTCCCTGGAATAGATTTGGCATTTATCGGTTCCACAGACCTCTCGGTGAACATGGGTTATCAACTGGAAGGCGCAAGTCATCCTGAAGTGCAAAAGGTCATCAATGAACTATTCATAAAAGGTAAAGAACTCGATGTGCCGCTCGGGACCGTAGCCAGTAACAGCGATGCTGCTAATGGGGCTTTTGACAAAGGCGCAAAATTTGTTTGCATCGTGTTAAATAATGTGATTACTACTGCGTTATCGGATGTTATCTCTGCAAGCAAGGCCACTCAATCTGTTAAATGACTTTACAAGAAGTCCTGCATTTTGACGAATTTACTTTATACGAAAAGGATGGGTATTATGGCAGAAAAGAAGACAGGTTCAATTGAAGTAGCTCCAAAAGAAGAAAAAACAGTAAAGAATACAATCCAACCGGTCAAGAAATCAGCAAACTTCATCTTCTATGCTGATGCTGAAGACGTTAATATGCTCGATACAAAAGATGATTATGATTACATTAATATAGAAGAAATGAATCAAAAGAAACAGAGGATGAACGGTTTTAACCCAGAATACAATAACATCGTTGATTATATTGTGAAAATCACACGGCAAATCTGGAAAGAGAAAGACATCGGGCTTATTTACGATACGTATAGCACAAGCATATCTGTTCATAAAGGGTTGATCAATAGCCATGGGGTTAACGAAGTCATTTCAGGGACACTGCAAACATTGCACGCTTTTCCGGATCGGAAAGGGCTGGGATGGAGTGTAATTTGGTCAGGTGATGATGAAGCAGGGTTTTTCACTTCACATCGAGGACGTTCCGTTGCAACGAACCTTGGAGATAGTTTATACGGTCCTGCCACCGGAAAGAAAGTGATGTTCAGAACAAGCGCCGATTGTATGATTTTAAATAATAAGATTTACGAAGAATGGCTTGTGATGGATACATATCATCTTGTCCTGCAACTCGGATTGGATCCGGTCGAGTTTGCTAAAAAAATGGCTAAAAGTACGCAGAAGCTTGCTCCGTCTATACAGTTTGGATTTAAAGAGACAGCAGAAACGGGACTTCCTCCAAAACTATTCACTCCATCTTCTGATGAGTTCGAGATAGGGGAGTTCATGCAGCTTGTATTCAATCGAATTTGGGCTCGGCGCTCATTTAATTTTGTTCGGGAATTTTATGAAGAAAATGCAGTCGTTCATTATGTCTGCAACAAGGATGTAATCGGAGTAAGTGAAATTCAAGGAATGTTCATGAGCCTCTTTGCCTCCATACCGAATGGGAAAGTGATTCTCGAAAGGGTAACTTGTAATAGACGCGGGTCTGACAGTGATTGGGATGTGGCGGTTCGCTGGAGAATACAAGGAGTGCACGAAGGAACAGGATACTTCGGAGCCCCTAGCGGAAAAGCCATTGATATTGCTGGCATCAGCCACTATAAAATCCGTAATGAAAAAATTTCGGAAGAATGGCTATTGTTTGATGGAATGGAAGTGTTGCGTCAGATCTATTTGCCTGATGAAAACGAATCACAACAAGATGGTGAATCCACAATCGATGATGGGAATTTTACCGGCGTATCTTGATTGACCAGTTGACGGCTGTGCATCAGCCGTCTATTCACTAAACAACGATTAGGGGGAAAATAGGATGGAATATTTGAAAAAAGCGGACGTATTTGAACAGACCTCTTCACATGAAGTAGAACAAACGGTGAAGTCCATTATTGAAAATGTAAAGGCAGGCGGGGATGATGCCGTCCGGGAATATGAAAAAAAATTCGGTGATTCCGATCGTCCGGTCCGGGTTAGTGAAGAGGAGATCGAGCGTTGTATCAGGACTCTTCCTGAAGAGGTAAAAGTGCTGATTGACCGGGTCGTGGAAAGAGTATCCGAATTCGCTAAAGCACAGTTGAGCTGCCTGACGCCATTCGAAAAGGATTTTGGCGATGGGATCAGGATGGGTCATAGAATCGTACCGATCGAAAAGGTGGGGGCTTATGTACCAGGCGGGAGATTCCCGTTATTATCATCAGGACCAATGGTCGTTGCCCCAGCAAAGGTAGCGGGAGCAAAAAGAATCGTTGCAGCAAGCCCGGCCAATTATGAAGGCGGCATCCATCCGGCAGTTTTATATGGATTGATCCGCTCCGGTGCTACAGACATTTTTGCAATTGGCGGGGCGCAGGCCATTGCCGCCATGGCATATGGAACCGAATCCATCCCGGAAGTGGATATCATCGCTGGACCAGGAAACCGGTTTGTAGCAGAAGCAAAACGACAAGTGTTCGGTAAAGTGGGCATAGACCTTATTGCTGGACCGAGTGAAGTGATGGTTTTTGCTGATGATTTTGCGTCACCTACGAAAATAGCGGCCGATTTACTAGCCCAGGCTGAACACGATCCGTACGCACGGGCCATTCTTGTCACAACGTCCCGAACGGTTGCCGAAGAAACTGAAAAAGAAATCCAAGGCTTTTTGAAAACCTTTTCACCATCTTCCCCTGCACACGAATCATGGGAAAAAAGAGGGGAAATCATCCATGCGGATTCATTACAAGAAGGACTGGATATTTGCAATGATTATGCCATTGAACATTTACATTTGCATATCAAAAATAGCCGCGAATTGATGGATAAACTAAATAACTATGGATCATTGTTCCTTGATGAAGGCAGTTCCGTCGTCTTCTCTGACAAAGTCTCCGGAACGAATCATACATTGCCGACACAAAAGGCAGCAAGATATACGGGGGGGCTTTGGGCAGGAAGTTATGTGAAAGTCATGACACATCAGGAAATCACAGGCCAAGGCATTCAATTCCTGGCATCCCATGCGGAAGATCAATCCGAAATCGAAGGCTTGGAAGGCCATAAATTATCGGCCACTGTCAGGATAAATCAAAAAGTATGAAACTATAAAAAGTAAAATATCATTCTATTAGTTAAATGTGAAAAGCAAACAAAAGCTTATTCTAATGTAAAAAAAGGATTTTTAAAGTCTGTCTATCTTGGGTGTTGGCGCATTTGCGTCGAAATTCATTGTGTAGGGGTCCTGGCGTCAAAGCGCGGATTTTATACTCGTTTTAATGTATTAGTAGATAATATCTGCGTTTTTGACTGCCCCTTAATCAATTTATTCCTTATTGTTATCCTTGTTGTGTTTTGGTAACTGTGATTTCGGGACAGGGATTTACTTTAAAGCATTCAATAAAGGTCATCAGGCATCACGAAATGACGAGCTAATTCAACTGCTCGTTTTTTTGGCAAGAGTTAAATGAAAAATAATAATGAGGTGACCTAATGAACAAAGTCCATTTTCGGTTGAATATTATATTGTTTTTTATCATAACCGTACTCTTCTTTATTAGCATTTCAGCCTTTGATCCATTTATATCATCATATGCCAAAGATTTAGGGATCTCACCCGCAGTGATTGGCAGTGTGATGGGAGTGACGGGACTGGCATCCATGTTCTTCCGTTTCCCGCTTGGCGTATTCTCGGATATGCTGAACAAAAGAAGGTTGATTATTCAAGCTGGGCTATTGGTTACAATCATTGGTTGGATAATCGCTTTTATTGAACCAAACGCTAATACTTTATATCTCGCGAAATTTTTGGATGGTATAACGGGGGCTACATGGGTTCTTTATACTGTAATGTTCGCCTCTTATTTCGGTGTCCATAATTCTGCGAAGGCTGTTGCCTTTTTAACTTTGGCAGATTACATTGGAGCTTTAGTAGGTTCGATAATAGGAGGTATTGTCGCAAACAGTTACGGATATTCATATTCTTTTCTTGTTGCCGTTTTTGCTGCTTCAATCGCCTTTGTTTTAACGTTCTTTTTGAAAGAGATAAAAGTTACAGTGAAAAGGGAAAAATATGATATAAAAAAAATCGTTAAGGAACAAGTAACCGATAAAAACTTATGGCTTTTATCTCTGCTAGCAATCATAGCACTGATGGCTTCTTTTGGAATGAGAGTTACATTTACACCTCTTGTAGCAAGAGATTTAGGGGCTGATGCGATTGCTCTAAGTTGGCTATCCAATACGTTTTTAATTGCAGGGGGGATTGCTGCCGCATTATGTGGAGGATTTTTTTATAAAAAGTTGGGCTTAGCGAACACAGCTGTTGCAGGGGCATTTTTACAATGCGTTGTTGCCATTTTAACACCATTTGCACCAAACTTACTTTTGCTCTTTTGGTTGCAAGCGCTTTCCGGAATCGCATTTGCATTGAATTTTACTGTTTTAATGTCATTAAGTATCATGGATATTCCAGAACATAAGCAATCCACGAGGATGGGATTTTTTCAAAGCGTGTTTTCGTTTGGGATGTTTTTTGGCCCCGTCTTGATGGGGATATTGACAGAGGCTTTCTCAAGGAGTTTTAGTTTTATAATAATAGGAATCCTTTCGGCTGTTTCAGGGATATTAATAAAACTTTTTATTACAACGAAACCAAATGAAAACCAAAACTTTCTAACCGAAACGGATCAGGTTAGTTAATGGAACTACTGGCATTTGATATAAAGCACAGATAGAGGGGGATATGCAAATTGATTTTAACGATAAAAGAACTGATGGAAGGGTATAAAAATAAACTGTTTTCCCCTACTGAAATAACAAATTGGTATATAGAAAGAATAAAAAAATTAAATCCCAAGATGAATTCCTACATTACAATAACGGAAGAAAAGGCTTTTAATCAGGCGAAAAAGGCGGAAGTGAAAATTAATGCTGGAGAAGTAAGCGGCCTGTTAGGAGTACCTATTTCATATAAAGATTCGATCGATACTGAAGGTGTCTTAACAACTAGCGGCTCAATAATCGATGAAAAGCGAATACCTGCTGAAAATGCTGAAGTCGTCACAAAGTTAGAGCAGGAGGGCAGTATTTCACTTGGTAAAAATAATATGTATGAATATGCATTTGGCATCACCTCTCAGAATCCTTTTTTTGGCGATGTCATAAACCCGTGGAATAAGAATAAGACCGCAGGTGGATCAAGTGGTGGTTCGGCCGCTGCGGTAGCGGCAAATCTCTGTTTAGGTTCCATAGGTACAGATACCGCTGGATCAATTCGTGTACCTGCAGCTTGTTGTGGCGTTGTGGGCATGAAACCCACTTATAACTTAGTTGGCATGAAGGGTATGACGCCATTATCGTGGACTCTTGATCACGCAGGACCGATAGCAGGTAACATTGAGGATACAGCGATAATAATGCAAACCCTTACAGGCATCCCTTACACAACGGCATGTTTGAATGGACTGGCAGGAATGAGAATCGGTCTGCCGACACATTATTTCAATGAAAATATGGATGACGAAGTAAAGAAAATGTATGAAAAAGCTGTTCAGCATATGACCGATTTAGGAGCTGCCATAGTAGAAATAGACACTTCTTTTTTAATAGATGTAGTAGGTATCGCTACCACACTTGGGACATCTGAAGTCGGGGTTGTTCACAAAGAACGTATTCAATCCTCCATTCACCTATACAGTGAAGGTGCCCAAAAAACTTTTGAAAAAAGTCGACTTATTTCGGCCTTTGACTATTTAAATGCTTTGCAAAAAAGAGCGGAATGGACTCGTAGAGTATCAGAAATCTTTTTGGATGTTGATGTAATGATGACACCAGCGATGCCTATTGCCACAGCTGACGTACAGACAGAAGAAGTGACCATTGGGGGACAAAGTGAATCTCTCGGGGATTGTATGATTCGCTACACCAGTCTTTTTAACATCACAGGACATCCGGCGTTATCGATCCCTTTTGGGCTCTCAGAATATGGAGTTCCGCTTGGATTACAGTTAATCGCCAATCACAATAGAGAAGACCTCTTATTTCGTGCTGGGTATGCTTATGAGCAATCTGCCTTGACAAGTTTTTACTCTGAGAGGCATCTTGAATTAAACAATTAATGGTTGGTTTTGCAACGGTTGCCTGAGGTATTGGCTAGTAAAGGAAAAACCCAGGCATCTTGATTATTGTACTTTTATTATTTGCTATATTCATAATAAATTGATGTTTGAATTGTTGTTTTAATCGGGAAGGATACGGGATCAATGATCTTAAAGACAGTATTAGAATTAAGTAAGATGATAAATGGGCATCGCCAGGATATGTATGTATTGACGAAAATCAAAGGAACCTCTCATCCGGAGGTTATAAAGGTCAGTCAGCA
The DNA here is from genome assembly GCF_900156045.1 of Peribacillus simplex. Lineage (GTDB taxonomy): Bacteria > Bacillota > Bacilli > Bacillales > DSM-1321 > Peribacillus > Peribacillus simplex_D. Next base: position 104,018 of record NZ_FTMX01000011.1, read on the forward strand.
ATTGGATGAGGATATTATAAGGTTGCAAAATATCATAGGTGAAATCAATCCTCGCCACCAAACACTGATTCGATAGTGTATCTTTTAAGCAATTTAGGGATTGGGCTTAGATGCCGCTTCTAAAAGAATTGCAAAATAATGAATGGCCGCTCGAAGGAAATTTGATTTCAAACATGACAATGCGCCTAATTTTCGCTAGATATCTTTATGACAATATACCTAAATAGTTTTTCATTAGAAATGCCCGTATAAAAAGCAATAAACAATTAATCCACCTTAAATTATTATAATATTTAGTATTGACAGAATTTTCTTACACAATTAAGATAATGTTTAGAAAGAATACGTATTCCTTATAATGTTTCACCTCAAAAATATGGTTTAAAATGATTTGTGTAAGAAATTTTCACCCTATTTTGAATACGTATTCAAAAAGGTTTTTCTTAAAAAGAACGATGCAATAAGCACTAGGAATACTCATGAATTCGTAAGAGTATTGATTTTCAAAGAAAGCGCATTCATTTAATTCGAAATTGAATACGTATTCAAAAGGTTTCATAAGGGCAGTAAACTATAGTTTAAGAAAAAAGCAATACATCAATTCAAAACCCAAATCAGAAAGGAACATGATAATGAAAAAGAGAAAAACCTTTCGTTTGATTACGGTACTCGTGTTGATACTAACTTTGTTAGTCACCGGCTGCAGCAATTCTGGTTCAGAGAATACGTCAGGTGAGAGCTTGAAAGGAAAGACAGTGAAGGTACTATTGTCTGCTGGAGGTGTCGGTCAGTTCAATGCATGGAAGGCAAGAAGTAAAGATTTTACTGAAAAGACGGGAATTAAAATTGAGTTTATTGAAACGCCATATGAAAACCTGTTAGAAGATATCACTTCTGACGGTATTGCATCTGGAGGGGCTTATGACTTGGTTGTTCATCTTGATACAATGGGTTCTTCCATAACACCATTTTTGGAGCCGCTTGATGAATATGTAAAGCGTGATAATTTCAATACTGATCGCTGGCCAGCAGCTATACGGGATTTATCGACATTCGATGATAAACTTTACAGCCTGCCTGTCAGGGCACACGTACAAATGCTTTTTTACCGAAAAGATATCTTTGATCAGCTAGGGCTGACTGTCCCGACAACTTGGGAAGAGCTTGACAAGGTTAGTAAGGAAATTACGGATAAAACTGACCTTGCTGGCATCGTTCCTTATTACGGGGCAGGGAATAATGGGCAGAATTTGCCTATGTGGACTTCGTACTTGTGGAGCAACGGCGGTAATATTTTTGATGATAAAATGAAGCCTGTTTTTAACAGCCCGGAAGGCATTGAAGCCACGCAACGGTATATAGATCTTCTTGTAACAGAAAAAGTGGCACCGCCTGGCTCTGTCACATTTGGTGAACAAGACTCCAGGACTTTCTTTAAGCAAGGAAAAGCGGCAATGTGGCTTGGCTGGTGGTGGGTATACTCTGAGTTTAACGATAAAGAAGCATCTGTAGAAGATGTCGCTGGGAATGTTGGATTCGCCTCAGTACCGGGCTGGGAAGGAAAAGGAAGCCAGGCGAACGTCGCTACATTCCCTCTGGCGATGATGAAAGGATCAAAAAATAAAGAGGCGGCATGGGAAGTTCTTAAGTGGATTGCAGAACCTGAGGAAGAGCTTGACATGGTTCTGAAAACAGTGAAAAACGAAAGTCCTTCAGCTGTACAGTCAACTGTTATCACCCAAACGGAGAACTTGAGAAACGAGGAGTTAAATGAATTGACAGATGGATTCTACAATGTGGCTGCCGATAACTTTGAAAATGCAAAAGCGCTGCCCAAAATGAAGGAGTGGCCTCGCATAGCGGATATAATCAGTGGAGCTATCTCGAAGATGGCTACAGGTGAGCCTGTAGAGCCAACATTGAATGATGCGGCTAAACAAGTGGAGCGGCTTTTAGATAAAGCTGGTTACTACGATTGATGAACAAGTTGTTTTCCTTAAATTCCTTGAGAAGAAGTTTCTCACTCTTCTCAAGGAGATTATGGGTGATGAAAAATTACTGTTAACAGTTTTGATCGCCGAGCAAATCAAACAATATTAATCTGTTAAAGGGGATCACATCTTGTTCTCAAAAATGGTAGGGGGAAGCTAAATTGAACCAAAAGCTCTTTAAATATGTATTATTAGCCCCGGCTTTCATGCTTATTGCCGCTACGACCTTTTATCCATTAATGAGGTCATTCTGGATCAGCTTACATGAATGGGATTTAAAAACCTCTGTTGGAATGGGAGCTTTCATTGGGCTCGATAATTATATCCGCGCTTTTTCTGATTCTCAATTTTGGAATAGCGTACGCGCAACGCTGATTTTTGCTGCCAGTACAGTGGTGCTTACATTAATATTAAGCCTTATTGTCGCGCTTTTATTAAGCAAGGATAAAAAATATCTCTCATACTTACGGGCCGTATTTATCATTCCATTTGCAATGAGTCCTGCACTTATCGGGTATTCATGGAGATTCATGCTAAATCCTGATTATGGATTATTTGACAAAATTATTGGGTTCCTCATACCGCCACTTTCTGATGTAGTATGGTTAGGAACGAACTCTACTGCGATGATTGCCCTCATCTCAGTAGTGGTTTGGATTTGGCTGCCTTTTATGAGCCTGATGTTCATAAGCGGCCTTATGGGAATGCCAGGCGAGGTTTTTGAAGCAGCTAAAATGGATGGAGCGTCTCCTTTAAAAACACTCTTCCATATCACACTGCCCATGCTAAAGCCAATTATTCTCATAGCCTCCATATTGATGACGATGTTCTCTCTTAAAGCGTTTGATCCGGTTGTTACGATGACGCGTGGAGGTCCAGGGGATTCAACGGAAGTATTAAACTTTTTCATCTATAAAACTGGATTCCGTTATTTCGATATGGGTTATTCCTCTGCATTGGGCTACATTTTAGCTCTTATAACAATCGTATTTGTTATTATCTATATGAGAAAATTGGTGAAGGGAGATGATTGGAACTAATGACTCAGGTAGTTACATTACCCCAAAAGAAAAAGGTCAACACAAAAAAAATCAACTCAAAGAAAATGATGTCAGTTTTAGAAGTGTTATGTGTCCTTCTTATTGTCATCTTCTTGTTTCTTCCAATTTTCTGGATAGTGCTAACGGCCTTTAAGCCAGAATCCGAAGTATATACCACTAGTATTTTTTTTCAGGCAACATTGGATAATTTTAGAACAGTCTTCGGATCAGCCTTTAATTTAGGAAAATACTATTCAAATAGTTTAATTGTTGTTGCAGTGACACTGCTTATTACGATTCCGGTAAGTATTTTAGCCTCTTACAGCCTTTCACGTTTTCAAATGCCATTGAAACAAATATTCATGTTTATGATACTTGCTACTCAGTTCATCCCGTTAATTGTAAATGTGATTCCCTTCTTCACGATGTTTCGTGACTGGGGAATGCTGGATACGACACTTGCGTTAATCATTGTCAACCTTGGTCACACAATTCCTTATGCCATCTGGTTGACAAAGGGGTTCATTGATCGAATTCCAATTGATATGGAAGAAGCAGCAACAATTGACGGGGCTAATAGATTACAAGTGCTATGGCATATTCTATTGCCGCTTGCAAAGCCCGGCATCATTACCGCAACTGTTTTTTGTTTTGTGATCACCTGGAATGAATTTATGTTTTCTCTCGTGATAACCCAACAGGAAGCGGTTACTCTTCCTATAGCATTGTCTTTCTTTATTGGGGAAGAGGGAGTTTTATGGAACCAAATGGCTGCAGCTGGCATTATATTTGTTCTGCCAACGGTGATTTTTATGCTGCTTGTACGCAAACAGTTCATTCTTGGCATGACTTCCGGCGGTATCAAGTAATATTTTTATTTAATTAACAAAGGTAAACGAAGTAGATATGCTGAGAATTGTTAACGAAATCCCTTTTTTTCAAGGAGGAATATTAAGATGGCGGAGTTGCGCTTAGAAAACATTTATAAAATCTATGATAAAAATGTTACGGCCGTTACCGATTTTAATCTTCATATCCAGGATAAGGAATTCATCGTATTCGTAGGTCCGTCTGGATGCGGTAAATCCACGACCCTCCGTATGGTTGCCGGTCTTGAAGATATTTCTAAAGGTGATTTATATATTGATGGCAAACGTGTAAATGATGTTTTGCCAAAAGACCGCGATATCGCAATGGTATTCCAAAACTATGCTTTATATCCTCATATGAGTGTATATGATAACATGGCATTCGGCTTAAAATTACGCAAGTTTCCAAAAGGCGAAATCGAACGGCGTGTAAATGATGCTGCACGTATCCTTGGTCTTGAACAATTTTTAAAACGTAAGCCAAAGGCCCTTTCCGGTGGTCAGCGGCAGCGTGTTGCTTTAGGAAGAGCCATCGTACGGGATGCAAATGTTTTTCTAATGGACGAGCCGCTATCTAACTTGGATGCGAAACTTCGTGTTCAAATGCGTTCTGAAATCGCGAAATTGCATCAACGTTTACAAACGACAACTATTTATGTAACACACGACCAAACAGAAGCAATGACAATGGCTACTCGTCTTGTTGTTATGAAAGAGGGTATCATACAGCAGGTTGGTGCCCCAAAAGAAGTATACGAATATCCGGAAAATGTATTCGTGGGCGGATTCATTGGATCACCCGCAATGAACTTTTTCAAAGGATCATTAAAAGATGGTGCCTTCCACATTGGTGAAGTAGGCATTGAAGTGCCAGAGGAGAAAATGAAGGTATTACGTAATCAAGGGTATGTTAATAAAGACATCATCTTGGGCATCCGTCCAGAAGATTTTCACGATGAACCTCTACTCATCGATGCATCTCGAGGTACAAAGGTGACTATCAAGGTAGAGGTATCAGAGTTAATGGGAGCCGAAACTATGCTATACTCCCAAATTAATAATCAAAGCTTTGTTGCACGCGTTGACGCCCGTGCGGAGGTGCAGCCTGGGCAACTGTTAGAACTAGCCTTGGATATGAATAAAGTCCACTTCTTCAAACCGGAAACAGAGCTTCGCATTCACTCTGGAAAAATTAACTGATAAGCTGGCACGTAATCCGGGAGATCAAACTTTTCAGGTAATACGGAAAGATTGATCTCTTAGTAAAATATCTTTATGTTTACGCAGATGTCATTAATATATTTATATAAAAAATGAATCTGAATACATAATAATAGAAGAAACGAATCAAAGGAAAAAGTGGATGAACTGCTTTACCTGTAGCTGCAGGTTAGTTTTGAGCCCTATAAAATATATGAAAATATGTGTAAACATTAATAGATTCGCCTTTCTGTCCAGAGTGACGAAAGGGAGGGGAATGAAAGGATGGAATATATGAACAAAACTAATAAAATTAATAATCGGAAAGAAACCATCTTATTCTTTATCATTAGCTTGTTGTTCTTTGTCACCATTACGGCATTTGATCCATTTATCTCCTCTTATGCTAAAGATCTTGGGTTCGATTCAGTTGTGATAGGCAGTATTATTGGAATTTCAGGGATTGTTGCTTTATTGACACGGCTTCCGGTAGGTGTATTTTCGGATATGCTGCATAAACGAAGATTGTTTATCCAAATGGGGTTGCTGATAACCATCGTAATGTGGACGCTGGCCTTTTTCATACCAAGTTCAACAACATTGTACCTTGGGAAAATTTCGGACGGTTTAACGGGTTCCACCTGGGTTATTTACAATATTATGTTCGCCTCTTATTTTGGTGTGAAGGAAGCTGCAAAAGCAGTGGCGATATTGGGTGTTGCATCGCCGGTTGGTTCCATACTCGGGACAACGATCGGTGCAGTTGTGGCCAATAGTTATGGGTATCGATATAGCTTTTTAGTAGCGGTGGCCGCCGCCATACTTGCGCTGGCTTTAACATTTTTCACAAAAGACCTAAGTATTAAAGGGGTAAAAGTTAAATACGATAAGAAAATACTTGTCGAGCAAATCACCGATAAAAAAATCTGGGTCATTTCGGTTTTGGCAACGATTGCTTTGATGGTCACCATTGGAACAAGGGATACATTCACACCTTTAGTCGCAACCGACCTTGGAGCAAATCCACTATTGATTGGCATGCTGGCAAACACTCACCTGATCATATATGGCTTAGCCGCAGGATTATGTGGTGCCCTTTTTTATAAAAAAATCGGTTTAATGAATACAGCGATTTTGGGAGCAGTTTTACAAGGGGTCATCATCATATTGATCCCTTATGCTGAAAATTTAACGATGCTTTTTCTATTACAGGCATTTCAAGGCTTCGGTTACGGATTGATCTTTACGGTCGTCACTTCCTGGGCTGTTGAAAATATCCCGGAGATTAAACAATCCACGAGAATGGGCTTGTTCCAAAGTTTATATTCTGCTGGTATGTTTTTAGGACCTGTCCTAATCGGCATCTTGATTGAAGTGTTTTCTAGATCGACAGGCTACCTGATCATGGGTGCATTATCAATTGTTTCTACCATTCTTATTAAAACCTCCATAAAACGATCAACAAAAGAAGCTGCAAATGAAGAATATCCTCTTGAAGAGATGTTGATTGAAAGAAAATAGATTCTTTGAAAAGGCAAGGAGAGCAGACCTTAACGGGTTTGCTCTTTTTTTACTTTTTTTAAGGCTCTTTTCGTAAAGATTGATGTTTTTAAAACGAAACGATTTAAGGTTGATTGGGGCGGAAGTGCGAGACTCCTGCGGGAGCAGCGGGACAGGTGAGACCCCACAGGCGTTTACGCCGAGGAGGCTCACCGCCCGCCCCGCGGAAAGCGAGCATTGGAGGTGAAATCAACCACACCGCATTACTTGGTAAATAGCAACGAATTATGTGAAAACTGCCTTTTTTAAAGTTCAACTTCAAGCCCTTGCCGAATCCATACTTCAATTTCCTTCACGAAATAATAAAATCCATGCAGGTTGTCTTAATGGCCAAAATGATCTTTATTCACAAAATTTTATTAATATTGACGGTATCAATCTATGACTTTATCATAACAACAGGATAATGATAATCATTTTCAATTATGTAGTATTCGTAGTGTAAGAAGTTAAATAGGTATAGATGAAGGAAAGGGTGCGAAAAATGAGAGAATCTAGAAAAGCAAGAACGTTTGGGGGAGGAGCATTGATCCTGTTATTCACGATTATGATGATGTTATCAGGATGTAATAATTCTCAAAAAACAACAGAAGCAGAGAAGACATCTGCCGAAACAAGTAATCAAGAAACAAGGACGATTAAGCATGAAATGGGAGAAACGGAAATTAAAAATACTCCTAAAAAAATAGTTACGCTTGAGTTATCTTTCGTTGATTCTTTAAATGCCCTAGGGATAAAACCTATCGGGATTTCAGATGACAACAAAAAAGATATGATTACAAAGCTTGTAGGCCAAGAAATGGATTATACTTCTGTAGGAACACGTGAACAGCCTAATTTAGAGGTGATCAGTTCTTTACAGCCGGATTTAATCATTGCAGATGCTGAGCGGCATAAAGGGATTTATAAAGATTTACAGCAGATTGCTCCTACCATTGTCTTAAAAAGCCGGGAATCTACATATCAAGAAAACCTGGATTCATTTAAAACGATTGCAAAGGCAGTGAATCAGGAAGATGCTGCAGAAAAAAGATTGAGCGAGCATGAAAAAACGATTAAGGAACTTAAAGCAAAACTTACTGTTGATTCAAATATGACGGTTTTACCTGCAGTTGTACGAGATACTTCATTCCAAGCCCATACTTCATCTTCTTATGATGGGGAATTGCTTGAACGCATGGGATTGAAAAATGCCATTCAGCAGGAACAGCCACATGCCGAGATGAACCTGGAGCAGCTTGTCGAGATTAATCCGGATGTGCTGCTTCTAGCGAATAATGAGGGTAAGTTACTTACTGATGAGTGGAAAGACAATCCTCTTTGGAAAGACCTGAAGGCTGTAAAAAACGGACAAGTGTATAGTGTTGATCGAGATTTATGGACGAGATACCGTGGTGTTGTATCAGCGGAGGCCATTGCTAAAGACACTTTAAACATGCTTGGTGAAGAATAAAGGTACAAAAGCGAAGTAAGAGATCCCATTCTTACTTCGCTTTCCATTAGGTTTAAATTAAGTTAGGAAGTGTGTTGTATAGCGATGGAATCTGTAGCTAGAAGTAAACTGAAAGTGTATTGTACCGCTATCGCTGGAATCATTTTGCTGATTTTAGGAGTCCTGACGAGTATTTCGGTGGGAGCGGCCGATATAGATGCATCAATGGTTTTGAAGTCCTTTTTTGATGCCGACTCGTCCAAGGAACAAACTATTATAAGGACCCTTCGATTGCCCCGGGCTTTAGTTGGAGCATTGGTCGGTGCCAATTTAGCGGTGGCGGGCGCTCTCATGCAGGCCATTACCCGGAATTCATTAGCTTCTCCACAAGTGTTTGGTGTTAATGCCGGTGCCTCATTTTTTATTGTGTCCGCTTTCGTTTTCTTTCCTGACCTTTCTTCCGTATCTCTAGTTTGCGTTGCATTCATTGGTGCAGCAGTGGGAGGGGTGGCGGTCTATTCTTTTGCTTCGGGAGGAGGGATGACCCAAGTAAAGCTGGCATTGGCCGGAATGGCTGTTCACTTTTTTTTATCTTCTTTAACGCAAGGCATGATCATCTTTAATGAACAAGCGAAAGATGTGCTCTATTGGTTAGTCGGGTCTATTAATGGGAAAACATGGGCGCACGTTAACATGATTCTTCCTTGGTCCCTTTTCGGGCTACTTATCGCTGCCTTGTTCTCTCGATCTGTTTCCATCCTTGTCTTAGGGGAAAATATGGCGCAGGGACTTGGGCAGCGGGTGTACCGAATCCGTATTTTGGCAGGAATATTGGTGATCATTTTGGCAGGATCTTCGGTTGCCGTCGCAGGACCGGTCGGCTTTGTAGGTTTGATCATTCCTCATATCGTCAGGAGAATGGTGGGCGGGGATTATCGGAGAATCATCCCTTTTTCTGCATTATTCGGCGCTTTACTCTTGGTTTACGCAGATATTCTCGCCCGGTTTATCGCTTACCCTTTTGAGTCGCCGGTAGGCATCGTAACAGCTATAATCGGTGCGCCATTCTTCCTGTATTTAGCGAAGAGAGGGAGGAATATAAAGCAATGAAACGAAAAGGGACATTTGGGTTGAAATCAACTTTGCACCCTTATTCTATTCTCCTGATGCTGACGGTTACCATGCTGATTTTAGCAATGGTGAGCCTGGGATTAGGGGCCATTTATATCTCACCTTTAGAAATTCTCCAAAATTTCCTTGGAAATGGCATGCAAAGCCAGTCGTTCATTCTGCACAACTATCGCATACCACGTATTTTAATTGCCGTGATAGTGGGGGCCGGTTTGGCAACGGCTGGAGCCATTCTGCAAGGGGTTCTTCGAAATCCGTTGGCTTCTCCGGATGTGATTGGGGTAACAAAAGGGGCCGGCTTGGCAGCTGTTATCGTCATCGTTTTATTTCCGCAATCGCCCATTATCATTCTGCCTCTTTCAGCTTTTATCGGAGCGGCGGTCATGGCGGCAATTTTGATGATATTTGTTTATAAAAAAGGAGCCCAGCCAAATACAATCGCTTTGGTGGGAATTGCTTTAGGGGCCATATGTCAAGCGGGTATAGAGTATTTCATGGTCAAGTTCCCGGATGATGTAAACACGACACTGCTTTGGTTGACCGGCAGTCTATGGGGAAGAGGATGGGATCAAGTATTCATTTTGCTTCCATTTCTTGTCCTTGTCCCGGTATTGATTGCCTTAACTTCCAAAATGGATGTACTCAGCCTTGGCGACGATATAGCGACAGGTCTCGGTGAAAGATCAAAATTACTGCGTTATATGTTGTTGAGTGTTTCTGTCATATTAATCGGGGTCTGTGTAGCGGCGGTGGGTTCCATCGGGTTCATAGGTTTAATTGCCCCCCATATCGCACTGAGGGTGGTAGGGTCAAAATTCAAGGTTTTGCTTCCTGCTTCAGCTCTTTTCGGTTCCATCTTTCTGCTCGTTGCCGATAGCCTTGGAAGAGGATTATTCCCTCCAATAGAAATACCCGCGGGAATTATCACTGCGGTGATTGGAGTGCCATATTTTTTATATCTATTACGCCGAGAACGAAAAATAACATAAGGAAGGCTGAATATCATGACAACATTATCAGCAGAGCATCTTTCCCTCTCTTATGGAGCAACTCAAATCATCGATGATATCGATTTGGAAATTCCTGAAGGTAAGATCAGTATAATCATAGGTTCCAATGGTTGTGGCAAATCTACCATTCTACGGTCTCTAGCCAGATTATTAACACCCCAGCAAGGCACGATTTATTTAGATGGAAAAGCCATTCATCTTCAATCTTCCAAGGATGTGGCAAAGAAATTGGCTATCTTACCCCAAGCTCCGGAAGCTCCTGAAGATATAACGGTTAAAGAACTATGCTATTATGGCAGGCATCCGCACAAAGGCTTATTTTCCAGACAAACCCCGGAAGATCATGCCATTGTCGACCGTGCATTATCCGCAACAAAAATGACGGAATTCGCTGATCGGACATTGGATGCATTATCTGGAGGACAAAGGCAAAGGGCATGGATTTCGATGGCTTTGGTACAAGAAACCGACCTATTACTGTTGGATGAACCGACAACCTATCTGGACTTAGCGCACCAAATTGAAATATTGGAATTACTGCGCGATTTAAACTCCACTCATGGGCGCACGATTGTCATGGTTCTGCATGATTTGAATCAAGCGGCACAGTATGCCGATCATCTGATTAGCATCAAGAAGGGGAAAATCTATAAAGAAGGACCGCCTGAAACGGTCTTCACAAAAGATATGATCAAGGACGTCTTCGGACTTGAATGCTGCATTATTGAAAACCCTGTTGATCAAACGCCCCTATGCATTCCAATTGGTTTATCTCAAGATTAGTGAGATGCATTTAGAGTCAGACTATCGGAGGCAAGAAAACATCAGGGGGATTTCACATCACCCTGATGTTTTTTGTTTATCAAGTATCTTATTTATTCCCTGGAGCAGGTTGGTCAACCCCTTTAATTCTATGTCTATGCCCATCATCTTCCGTGGTGTAAAAATCGTAATAGTGAACATGCATTCCATTTCCAACCGGAATGGGCGGTCCCGAATATGCCTTATAATAATGGGTATGCCCATCCTCAAATAACACATATCCTTCAGTATAATGAATATGTTCCCCCTCTTGTGATGGAATTGGCGGGGAAGTTACATCTAAACATTGATGGACATGGCCATCCGCTACGGAGGTATAATCAACAGATCCATGATTATGATGTGGTACGAACCCTGAAACAAAATCATCTTTTCCTACTTTATTCAATCTCTTCACCCCTTGTATAAATAAACATTTTATAAACCATATGCTTGGAAAAATAAGAAGATTCTTAACGACCAAATTTATGGAAAGAGGATTAAAACAAACCACAATAAAAGAACATAAATCCGGAGGAGAATACTGGCCAGGCACAGTTTAAATGATAAAATAGAAAGACTAATAGATTAAAGGAGACTTATTATCTTGGAAGCCAAATGTGTTAAATTCTATGAGTTCGGGAATCCGCAAAAGGTTTTAAAAGTTGAAAATAAATGTATTCAAGGACCTTTCGAGGGGGAGGTCCTCGTTCGGATGACCACACGTCCCATTAATCCGTCTGACTTGCTGCCCATTCGCGGTGCATATTCCCACCGAATTCCCTTGCCTTCCATTCCCGGTTATGAAGGGGTCGGCATTGTAGAAGAGGTGGGTCCATCGGTTTCGAAAGATCTGATAGGCAATCGTGTTCTGCCTTTGCGCGGTGAAGGGACCTGGCAGGAATATGTTAAAACATCTGCGGACTTGGCCATCGTCATTCCCGATTCAATCGAGGATTATATTGCAGCGCAATTATATATAAACCCGGTAACCGCATGGCTAATCTGTACAGAAGTATTGGCATTGAAACCCGATGATGTATTACTCGTGAATGCTTGCGGATCTGCCATCGGCCGTATCTTCACCCAGTTATCGAAGATTCTCGGTTTTAAGCTGATTGCTGTAACGAGAAACAATAAGTATACGGAAGAACTGCTTAAACTTGGTGCTTCATATGTGATCGATACGTCCCGATCATCATTGCATGATGCAGTGATGGACTGGACGAATGGACGCGGAGCGAAAGCGGCCATAGATTCAGTGGGCGGCATCGATGGTTCAGAGCTAGCTTTTTGTGTTCGGCCTAATGGCATCTTATTAACTATCGGCCTTTTATCAGGACAGTCTGTAAATTGGGCTGAGATTTCACAAAGGACAAAAGTGGATGTTAAAATGTTTCATCTTCGGCATTGGAATCAGCAGGCTTCCATTCAAACTTGGCATGAAACGTTTAACCTTTTGATGGGTTTCATTAATGATAAAAGATTGAAGTTCATGATGCCGGCTTCCTGCTACAGCCTTCAAGACGTGCACGAAGCCATTCATGTCGCTAGCAATGGAGGAAAGATTTTCTTAAGCAACTGATTCGCATGCTAAAATTGCAATGGCGGTTTGCTGATTGAACGGATATATTGAAGGGGCCATTCATGTGGAGCTCTTCCAATAGGTTCCTAAGGTAAATGGAAATGGCCCCTGTTAATATGGAATTACTTGATTACCTGTAAGGTACTAGTTTAGAATGCGGAATAGAACATGCTGCTACATGATACGACTTTGGAGGAACTACTTATGAAAACAATATATGTGAATGCTACATTTTTTACTATGGACAAGGAAAATCAAATCTTTGAAAACGGCATGATGATTGTACAAGATCATACCATATCCTTCATCGGCCAGCGTGATGAACAACAATTGGCAGATGCAGATCAGGTGGTCAACCTTGGCGGGAAATGGATCATGCCAGGCCTTGTGAATGCCCATTCGCATATTGTAATGACCCTTTTACGCGGTATCGGGGATGATATGCTGCTGAAGCCATGGCTTGAAACGAAAATATGGCCGCTTGAAAGCCAGTTTACAACGGAAATCGCCTCTGTAAGCACTCAGCTTGGCATTATGGAAATGATGAAATCAGGAACCACGACATTTTCGGATATGTTTAATCCTAATGGAATAGATGCAGGTGCTGTCATGGAGACGATAGGCGAAACAGGAATGCGCGGAGCCTTTTCCTACACGATCTTCAGCTTGGGTACCGAAAAAGACCAAAAGGCGAACCTCATGGGGGCAGAAAAGTTTTCAAAAAACTATAAAGCGTTTGCCGATGGACGCCTGACTACCATGGTCGCACCACATAGCCCATATGCTTGCACACCTGAAGCGATCATGGAAAGTGCACGGATTGCAAAAGAGAATGATTTGATGGTGCACATCCACGTATCGGAAACGGACTTTGAAATCCTCGACATCGAAAAGCGTTACGGATCCCGTCCTGTCGAGCACCTTCGCCGTCTGGGGCTGTTCGATCAGCCTACCGTGATGGCACATGGTGTGGTTCTCAATGATGAAGAGCGGGCGATACTAAAACAGCATGATGTTCGCGTTGCCCACAATCCGATCAGTAACCTGAAGCTCGGATCTGGAATTGCCGATGTCGTCAGCCTTCTTGATGCAGGCATTAAAGTGGGAGTAGCAACAGATGGTGTCGCCTCCAATAACAACTTCGATATGTTCGAAGAAATGAGGACAGCTGCATTACTGCAAAAAGGAATCTATAAGGATGCCACCAAATTCCCTGCCCAAACAGCACTCGCCATGGCCACAAGAATGGGCGCAGAAGCGATAGGCATGAACCATACAGGATCATTGGAAGCTGGTAAAAAAGCAGATTTCATCACCATTTACCCATATGACAAAGAACATCTGCAGCCGCTGAGTGAAGCCTATTCGCACCTGCTTTATGCAGCACGCGGAAATGATGTATGCGATGTGTACATCGACGGCAAAATGGTCGTGAAAGAAAGACGCTGCTTAACGATCGATGAAGAAAAAGTAATCGCCGAAACGAATCGTCTGCAAGGTACCCTATCTCGTTAACACTGATGGGAGAACAAACGTATGCACAGAAAAAGGAGCTGCCATTTGCAGCTCTTTTTTTTATGGACTCAATGATCCATTTTGAGGAACTTATTATTGGCAGTCAAAAAGGAATTACCGCTAGTATTGTGGAATAAATTGTCCTTAACACTTAGAAATAAGTCGCGAGTCCAGTTTCTTGGAAATATGGAACAAAGTAAGTATGGCAAAAAAGGTTGCTGACAGCAAAATATTAACCAACTGGATAAAAAATTTTTGCCGTCATGGATCATGAATTTCACCGATAGTTGATAAAGGAGGACAAGATGAATGGATAGTGAATCTTCATTATTAAAAGAGCATTTGTATCAACTGGAGGAGAAATTGTTAAAATCTGAAGTCCGTACATCGCCAGAAGAGCTTTCATTATTATTGAAAGATGATTTCTTTGAGTTCGGCAGTTCGGGTAACATATGGTCAAAAAAAGAATTTTTGGGGCAAGAGGGAGCCGGAGCGGTGAAAATGATACTAAGTCAATTTGATATGCATCCATTGTCTGATGATACCGTGTTAACTACGTACCGGATTTTTGATGAAGATAAAGTGGAACATACCTTAAGGAGTTCAATCTGGAAATGTACGAATGGAAGATGGCAAATGTTTTTTCATCAAGGCACAAAAACGATAGGGCCCCGCTAAGCCTAATATTTATGAAAAGAAAAAAATAAATATCAAAAAAAGAACGTAAGTAAAATGAGTTTTGCTTACTTAAAAATTATTTCGATAAAATGATAGGGGTGGGTGAAGTTGATTTTTCGTACCATTGATACGGACAAAGATAAAGATATTATTATTAAATTCAGGAAAGATTCCTATGTTGTAAGTTTTGGATCTGAAGATGGTTTTGGAGATGAGAATACATATCTGCAACGAATGAAAGAACGGGTCCGCAAATTTCCGGATGGACAAGTGATCATTGAAAAGGACCAAGAACCGATTGGCCAAATGGAACTTCAAATTCGGGAGTATGAAGGAACGGAGATCGGCTATGTGAATCTTTTTTATCTTATTCCCGATTACCGCAGTAAAGGCCTTGGCAAGGAATTGGTTCGCTACGCAGAAAACTTTTTCAGGCAATTTAATGTATCGGAATATCATTTAAGGGTTTCTCCGGATAATGGAAGGGCGATTCGTTTATATACGAATTCAGGTATGAAGAAGATAAGCGAAGAAAATGAAAAATACCTTGTATGGAGAATGAGTAAATCATTATAAAATTATATTAATATAATTTAAAAGCATCAATTCACTATACTATAAAAATATTTAGCGTGATGAAAAATAAGGTTGACTTTAGAGAAATTTGAATATATAGTGAAGGACATAATTAAATAAAACGTTAATTCTTATCAAGAGATGTGGAGGGACTTGGCCCTATGATACCTCGGCAGCGGGTTTTTACTTTTGTAAAAATACTGTGCTAATTCCAACGGACGAAAGTTTGAAAGATAAGAAGGAGCTTTTCTTAGATAATTAATTTAAGAGTTTACTCTTTTTTATGTCTAAAAGAGGCCTCTTCTGTCTGATGACGGAAGAGGCCTCTTTTGTTTATTCAAAATGTATATGGTTATTTGGAGAATTGGTGCAATTACTCGTGAGTTTCGAGCATTTACTCGTGAATTTGGCAGATTTACTCGTGAATTCCAAAAATTTAACCCTATCATTATGAAACTTGGCAAAGCTCTCTCTGGATAATGAATTCGTACAAATAAACAACATGGGGGGAGATTGGATGATTGAGTTTCAAAATGTCAAAAAGGTTTATCAAACAAAGAAACAGACTGTCGAGGCTTTGAAGGGCATCAATTTGACAGTGGAAAAGGGGGATATATTCGGTGTAGTCGGTTATAGCGGGGCCGGGAAGAGTACGTTGATCAGGTTGGTCAATTTGCTTGAACATCCTTCAGATGGTTCGGTGATTGTTGGGGGCAAGGATTTAACCAAATTGAATCCGAAGGAATTGCGGGCAGAAAAGAAAAAAATCGGGATGATTTTTCAGCATTTCAATTTGCTGAACTCAAAGACCGTTTTTGATAATATCGCCATGCCGCTGATTTTATCGGGAACCCCGGGTAAAGAAATCAAAAAGCGGGTAGGCGAGCTGTTGGAGTTCGTTGGCTTATCGAGCAAAGCAAAGAGTTATCCGGATCAATTATCCGGAGGCCAAAAGCAGCGGATCGGCATTGCGAGAGCATTGGCTACCAATCCATCGATCTTATTGTGTGATGAAGCTACCTCGGCATTGGATCCACAAACAACGAGTGCTGTTCTGCAGCTCTTAAAGAAAATTAATAAAGAATACAATATCACCATTCTGCTAATCACTCATGAGATGTCTGTCATTAGGGAAATTTGCAATAAGGTAGCAGTCATGGAGGGCGGATGCGTCGTTGAACAAGGTTCGGTTTTCGAAGTTTTTGCGAAGCCGCAAACGGATATTGCAAAAAATTTCGTGAGAACGGTCATACATGACGAAATTCCACAAAGTTTCCTAAAAAGCATAGGGTCCCATATCCCGATTATTTGGAAAATTAATTTTATTGGGACTACTTCGGGTACTCCTTTACTTTCAACGATCTCGAAGAAATATGATGTTCATTTAAGTGTTTTATCAGCCAATATTTCTGAAATTCAGGAAACGCCTTTCGGGAATTTGATCATCGAAGTGACCGGGAACAAAAATGAGGTGGACATGGCTTATCAATATATTAAAGATGAGGGGATTCTCGTCCAGGAGGTGCAGGTAAATGGGTAATACGCTTTGGGGAATGGAAATAACGGCAGACCAGCTGTTGACAGCTTTCGGTGACACACTTTATATGGTAGCCATCTCATTGGTATTCTCCGGATTGATTGGGCTTCCGCTCGGTATCCTGCTTGTCATTACAAGAAAGGGTCATATCTTGGAGAATAAATGGGTCTTTAATGTATTGAACCCGATCATCAATATATTGCGGTCGGTTCCTTTCATCATCTTGCTTGTAGCAGTTATTCCGCTTACCAGAATGATTGTAGGCAGTGCGATCGGAATGAATGCGGCCATTGTTCCGCTAATCTTTTACGCGGCTCCTTATATTGCCCGGCTTGTGGAGAACTCCCTGTTGGAAGTGGACAAAGGGATCATCGAAGCAGCTCAGGCGATGGGGGCGACGACATGGCAAATCATTTATCGCTTTTTGATTCCCGAGGGACTTAGTTCGTTGATCCTTACTTTTACAACAGCGACAATCGGGCTTGTTGGATCTACGGCCATGGCAGGTGCCGTCGGTGCAGGAGGGGTCGGAGATCTAGCTTTGGCTTACGGTTATCAAAGGTTCGATACGATGACGATGGTCGTCACAGTGGCGGCGCTCGTGATCATCGTTCAATTATTGCAATCCACGGGGAATTTTATTTCAAGAAAAATCAGAAGAAGATAAAAATAACAGGAGGTAGGAGAAATGAAGAAAATCTTATTAACGATCATAGTATTGGCATTGGCCATCGTGGCTGCAGCATGCGGGAAAGAAGAAGGTGCATCAGGCGGTTCGGATGATGTGAAAACAGTGAAAGTCGGTGTCAGCAGCGGGGATACGAGAACATGGGAATACATTGTCGACTTAGCGAAAGAGGAAGGGCTGAATATCGAGCTGGTCACTTTCAATGATTATATCCAACCGAACCTTGCTTTAAGTGAAGGTGAAATTGATGCCAATTCATTCCAAACGGTCGCTTACTTCGATGAATTCATTCAAGACCAAAATCTGAAATTAGAGGCAATCGGGTCGACCGTCATTGCGCCTATGGGCCTTTATTCGAAAAAACATAAAGATCTTAAAAGTCTTCCAGATGGTGCTACGATTGCCGTTCCGAATGAAGCAACAAACTTTGGCCGTGCCTTACTCCTTCTTCAGGAAGCTGGATTGATTACATTGAAAGAGGAATTCAATGGATCGGGATCGTTGGAAATCATTAAGGATAATCCGAAAAACTTGAAAATCCAGCCTGTTGCTGCCGGAAATACGCCGCGTCTATTGGATGATGCCGATGCTTCAGCCATCAATAATAACTTTGCCGTCGAAGCGGGCCTTACTTTAAAAGATTCATTATTCCATGAAAGTAAAACGGCGAAACCATATATTAATATCATTGCAGTTAAAAAGGGTAATGCCGATCGTCCTGAGCTGCAAAAATTAGTGGAGCTTTATCAATCGAAAAAAGTGGAAGCGTTCATCGAAAAAACGTTTAAAGGAAACACCATTCCTGCATATGTTTCTGTAGATGAATTAGTCAATTACCAGGATGCTTGGACAAAACCAGCAAATGAAAAATAATGATTTAGAACAAGTGAAGGAATGCCGGATGGATTCAAGATGCCTATCCGGTTCCTTAAACCATAAAGGGGAGATACGAATATGGCGAGAGAATTAGTGCAGAAGCAGCATCAGCAAATCATTGAAGATCACATCGACCTTCATTCCAAATTATATATCGAAACGAGTCAAGCCATTCATGCCAAACCCGAAATTGGGAATCAAGAATTCTTCGCTTCGGATACATTAACCGGAATCCTTCGCAATGAAGGATTTGAAGTGACCCGCAATATAGCCGGACATGAAACAGGATTCATAGCCAAAAAAACCTCTTCAAAGAAAGGACCCACGATTGCCTTTTTAGCCGAGTATGATGCATTGCCGGGTTTAGGTCATGCTTGCGGCCATAATATCATCGGCACAACGAGTGTTGCAGCAGGCATTTCCTTGGCTCAAGTGCTGGAGGAAACGGGCGGAGAGGTGATTGTTTTCGGAACACCGGCAGAAGAGGGCGGGCCGAATGGAAGCGCAAAAGGCAGCTTTGTGAAGCACGGTCTATTTGATGGGGTTGATGCGGCAATCCTTATCCATCCTGGCGGGCAAACGCGTGTCACAAGTCCATTTTTGGCAGTCGACCCCCTTGATTTTCATTTTTACGGGAAGTCTGCACATGCAGCAGCGGCGCCTGAAGAAGGCGTGAACGCACTTGATGCGGTGATTCAGCTGTTCAATGGCATTAATGCTTTGCGCCAGCAGCTCCCAGCCGAGGTCAAAATCCACGGAATCATCACCAATGGCGGGGAAGCGCCTAACATCATTCCTGAATATGCTTCCGCCAGGTTTTACATTAGAGCAACAACATGGAAACTTTGCCAAGAAGTATCCAATAAAATCCGTGCTGTTGCCGAAGGGGCAGCACTTGCCACAGGAAGTACGGTTAAAGTTGAACGTTTCCAAAATGAAGTACTCGATTTTGTCATTAATCCAGTTCTGGATGAACTGTTAAAAGAAGAACTGGCTCAATTAGGGGAAGCAGTGGGTCCTCGAAAAGAGAGTGGCTATGGTTCGACGGATGCTGGTAATGTAAGCCATGTAGTGCCAACAGCACATCCTTATATAAAAATTGGCCATGATGTGCTGATTGCCCATACGAATGAATTCCGCGACTGTGCCAAATCTCCTGCTGGAGACAAAGCCATCCTGACCGGAGCAAAAGCCCTTGCACTTACAGGTTATAAATTGATTTCGGATCAAGACCTGTTGGATAAAGTGAAAGCGGCATTTCATGAAGCGAAGCAAAAATAAATAAGATGCAGGAAAAAATTGTTGACTACGGAGCATAGAGTCAGTATTATAAAAACAACAATACCTAGTAATTAAATAGGAATTATAGGTTAATTGACCGGAAAACCGGAGACTTTTCTTTCATGTAAAGAGGTGTCTCCGGTTTTTTTTGAATGGGCAAGTCGAAAGATTATTTTTCAATACGTATCAAAAAGGAGGATTTATCATGGGGATATTATTACGTAAAGCGATTGAGAAAAAAAGAAACTTCCTGATAAACAAGTTGATTAACAAGGGGATTTATAAAAAGAATGACATCCATCTATTTGAATTGACCTTAACAGATTTAGAGAATGAGTATATTAAAATAAGTAAAATCGAGGAGAAGGAATCCGACGATCATTCCCCCTGTCTAAGGATACATTTCATATAATGTCAGAATAAAAGGAGAGGGAGAAATGAGGAAGGGCGTGGAAGAAAGGCGGAAGGAATTAATATATAAACTGATGATCCATACTGTAAATAAGAGTGTGGAACAGCTGATGAAGTTAACTTTAAAAGAATTGGAAACAGAGTATAAAAAGGTTCAAAATGACTGTCATCCCCATAGTGATGCGGGTTCGATACATTGGATCAATGCAAAACGGCATTAGGCTGAATGTTCATGATCCATAAAGAATTTCATCATTTTGCTAACGGCTGCTTGTGCTGATTCTGCATGATATTTTGAGTTGTAAGGGTCACTGAATCCGTGTTCTCCATTGAATTTATGAATTTCGACATTCTCTATTTCCAAAGCTGAAATTAACTCGTCCACATTAAATGAAGGCTCTTCTAGTGGGAAAAATAGCAGTGCAGGGCATTGTGGAGCTAATTCTGCATAATTCCTAATACGCGAACCGTAGTATCCAACTATTCCATCGACACTCTCTTCCTCACTGCACAGCCATGCTACAGTTGCCCCTGCACTGAATCCAAGGATAAAAATCTTTTGGTATTCATCTTTAATATCCGATAATATATCCTTTATTTTATGTAAAGCGCCCGTGAAACCTACGTTCTCCATAAAATGCCGATACGCAGCCTCCTCTTGGGAATAATCAAAAGGCGACTCCCGTTCTAACAAATTCGGACAAATCACATCAAAACCTTGTTTTGATATTAACTCACAATAACCCTGCATATGTTGGTTCAGTCCATATATTTCGTGAATGATAATGATGACAGTATCGGAATTTTTCTGAATGTGCAGCATCTTTACCCTCCTCAAACTAAACGATATATATAAAAGCCAACCAGATTTTTCATCCTTAACCATTACAAATCATAAGTACATTACCATCAGGATCTTGAAAGTTAAAATATGCGAAATCGCCAATACGCTCTATTTCTTTAACAATAGATATGTTATTACCCTTAATGAATGTATAGGCTTCGTCTATATCCTTTACGTAAAAATTAAACAATACATGGCTGGATGGTTCGAATCTAAAATCAGGATCAAATGTATGGTCGTCTAACGTTAATCCAGTTTCATATGTTATAGGAATATTGTAAACAGGAGATTCTACAGAATCACTATTATGAGGAATGCCAAGGAGATTACAATACCATCCAGCTGATTTCTTTAAATCTTTAACATGAATGAAAACATTATTAACTTTAGGATAAATAGGAGAATTTATTGATTTCATAGTTTACCACCTTTCGTTGAACCTTACCTAAGAATTCAACGAAGCTCCCTAAAAACCTTTTTTATTATACCAAGTACTCAATTATCCTGCCCTGTGATTACATAAAGAAAAGACTGCCTTAAGACAGCCCTGATCGTTAGCTATACTCCAGATGCGTAGTACTATTTAAAAATCGTATAAGTTTGTATGGATGATCAGTATACTCAAGAAGATGTATTCCTGTATGATGAGAATTGAACCACACATCATGAATGGCGGGTGGTAATTGCAGAAAGCTTTCAATAATTTTAGTAATCATCCCTCCGTGGGATATAATGGCAATTCGTTTATAATTTGCACTGTTTTCTCGAATATAAGAAAGTACGCTTTGAGCTCGTAATCTAAAATCTAAATGGTTCTCCCGATCCTGCATCTCTCTTAAATCTTCCAGGAATGTTACGGGACAGTTAATGGTAGTTGATAAAGTTTCAGCAGTTTTACTAGCACGAAGCAAGGTACTTGACCATATGAATTCTGGTGGAAACTCTTCGGATACACGACTGCACATTTTTTCTACTTGTTCAACTCCCTTAATGGTTAGGGGTAAATCAGTAGTTCCTTCGTAATTTTCTTCTAGAAAATCGTCTTCTGACTCACCATGCCGAATTATTAGTATCTGCAAGATATCACCTCTATATTGTTTATTCATCCCAATTAATAATTCTATTCAACTTTAATAAAACCTTTAAAGGAATAAGAACTATTAGTTATAACTCCATTAAAGTTTATAAGATCATATCATGTCCTCTTTTTACACGATAATAGATGTGGTGCTTTTAACAAGAACTTCAGCACTCACTCCGCTAACTTGAACAAGCATAACAACCATGTGACAAAATTGTAAGATAATGGATTAAACTGTTAGGAAGAACGATGGAGATCTACTTCCTTTCTCTTTAATATGTAAGAAAAAGAGGAAGGTTGGGTATTAAATGGATTTTTTTGAGCTGAATATCCATGTATTTAGGATGATCAATGACTTAGGGAAACAATACGCTTATTTAAACCCTTCTGCCATTTTCATTGCCGAGTACATGGTATTTTTCTTGGCTTTAGCAGTCATCGTAATATGGTTCACTCGAAATGAACAGAGTAAAATGATGGTTGTTTGTGGGATGATGACGTTTGTAATAGCTGAAATGATGGGGAAAATGGCAGGGAAATTGCATTCAAACAATCAGCCATTTGCTGAATTGACTAATGTTAATAAGTTAATTGAAAAAGCAGTGGATAATTCATTTCCAAGCGACCATACCATCTTGTTTTTCTCGTTTTGCGTTTCCTTTTGGCTTTTCAAAAGAGGGTGGTGGTTGTTATGGATCATGCTGGCTTTCCTGGTTGGCATTTCCCGTATATGGGTAGGCGTCCACTTTCCGGCGGATGTGCTGGCAGGAGCTATCCTGAGCACCATTTCAGGAATGGCGGTTTACCTTGTTGTTCCTAAAATAGGCTTGATTCATAAATTATTAGGGGGTTATGAGAGGTATGAACAAATGGTTCTATCCCCGTTAACAAAATCGAAGGAAAAAAAAGCAAAGGATTTGTAAGCGGAATCAAAAAAACGGGTTGCTTAGGCAGCCTTTTTTTGTTGAATGAAGTGCAGTGTGAATAAATACAAAAATATCCATATGATGATGCTGGATGGTAAAATAAAGTGAAAGCAATTCATTGCAATGGGGGACTTAATATTGATTGATATCCAAGAAATCAAAGACATTATCATGCATCGCTATCCATTTCTTTTAGTTGATGGAGTACTGGAATTGGAAGAAGGAAAGAGGGCGGTGGCCATTAAAAATGTAACAGCAAATGAAGAGTTTTTTGCTGGTCACTTTCCAAATTACCCAGTGATGCCAGGTGTATTGATCGTGGAGGCTTTAGCGCAGGTAAGTGCTGTTGTCATGCTTACAAAAGAAGAAAATAAAGGGCGGATCGGGCTTTTGGCTGGAATCGATGGATGTCGCTTTAAAAAGCAAGTAAGACCAGGAGACCAATTACGTTTAGAAGTAGAGATTACTCGCCTGAAAGGTCCTATCGGTAAAGGAATAGGAAGGGCAACTGTCGACGGAGAAACTGTATGCGAGACAGAGCTCGTATTTGCTTTTGGTGATTGATCTAACATGTGCAATAACGGGGGAATGATGGTGATACCGATAAAAAAAGCTTACGGGTATGTGACAAGAATCAATAATGGAAAAACACAGGTATTGGTTTTTCAACATCCCATTAAGGAAGCGGGTATACAGATACCAAAGGGAACAGTGAAGCCTCAAGAAGATGCTTGCCAAGCAGTGATTAGGGAAATGAAAGAAGAAACGGGTCTGGAAAATTTTCATGTGCAGGAATTAATTGCGGAAGATTTTTGGGATTACGCCGACGGTGCCGTACATAATAGATATTTTTATCAATTAAGTGTATACAATGTTCCTGATGAATGGGATCATCAGCCAACGGGTGGAGGAGATGAAGAGGGGCTGACATTCCATTTCTTCTGGATTTCATCCGAACATGAAGAGCAGCTTAGTAAAGGGCATGGAGATTATTTAAACCTGATATTTACCTAACCATTAAGTAGGCAGCAGTTTATTACAACCGGCCAAGGTCATTATTGAACTTGGCCGGTTGTTTTTTATGATCAGGTTTGTTTTTCGGTAATGAAAGTTTTTACGGTTGGCGGTTCATATGTATTAAATTGATCAAGAAGTCCTTTTGGATCAACATCTACCAGTGCCATGGAACGGAATTTTTCATGCAGGAACTGTTCGTCGGACATATGATTGAATAAAGCGACCAAAGGATCATAATAGTGATTGATATTCAAGAGTCCGCAAGGTTTTTGATGAAGACCAAGCTGAGCCCAAGTGAAAATCTCAAAGAATTCTTCCAATGTTCCTGGCCCGCCTGGCAAAGCCATGAACCCATCTGCAAGCTCAGCCATTTTTGCTTTTCTTTCATGCATGGATTCCACGACGATAAGTTCGGTTAAGCTCTTATGCGCTATTTCTTTTTTTTCTAGAAAATCTGGCATGACTCCAATTACTTTTCCGCCTGCTTCCAGAACGGAATCTGCAACTGCACCCATGATTCCTACACTTGAGCCCCCGTAGACAAGGGTAATATTACGTTTTGCCAGTTCTGCACCCAGTTTTTTAGCCTCATCTACATAGACAGCAGATGCACCTTTGCTTGATCCACAAAATACAGCTAGACTTTTCAAAATATCACATCTCCCACTTAGTAATCTTCCTTTCTTATCATACAAAATTCAAGGGGATTTGTTAAACTTGAATTATCTAACTCAAGAGTAAACGGCGGAAACTCACGAGTAAATAGCGCAAATTCACGAGTAAATGGTGCAAACTCACGAGTAAATGGCGCAAACTTACGAGTAAAACGTAAATTCACGAGTAAACTGCGCAAATTCACGAGTAAATGGCGCGAATCTACGAGTAAAACGCAAATTCACGAGTAAATAGTGGAAACTCACGAGTAAAGCAGCAAAATTCACGAGTAAACTGCGCAAATTCACGAGTAAATGGCGCGAATCTACGAGTAAAACGCAAATTCACGAGTAAATAGTGGAAACTCACGAGTAAACTGCGCAAATTCACGAGTAAATGGTGCAAACTTACGAGTAAATGGCGCGAATCTACGAGTAAAACGCAAATTCACGAGTAAATGGTGCAAACTCACGAGTAAATGGCGCAAACTTACGAGTAAAACGCAAATTCACGAGTAAATAGTGGAAACTCACGAGTAAAGCAGCAAAAATCACGGGTAAACAGCACACTGCCATGTAGGTAATTAACGATAAAGGGGTCACTTTGAATAAT
Organism: Peribacillus simplex; assembly: GCF_900156045.1. Lineage (GTDB taxonomy): Bacteria > Bacillota > Bacilli > Bacillales > DSM-1321 > Peribacillus > Peribacillus simplex_D. The sequence continues at coordinate 129,333 of NZ_FTMX01000011.1, forward strand.
GTTTAAGTATACGGTTTGTTTTATAAAGAAGAATAATGAACTTCTCATGCTTAACCGGGAGAAAGCTCCTATTATGGGTGTTTGGAACGGGGTGGGGGGCAAAATCGAGAAAGGTGAAACACCTGATATAGGTGCCCGGCGTGAGGTATTAGAGGAAACGGGCATAGAGGTAGGGACCTTTTTTTCTAAAGGAACGGTAACCTGGGAAACTCCAGAAGGTGAATTGGATGGAATATATGTATATTTGTATATGGCAGATGCAGATTTAATATATGAAACACCGAAAAAAACGCGTGAAGGCATTCTTGATTGGAAATCCATTGATTGGATACTTCATCCGCTTAATCTCGGAATTGCTGAGATGGTCGCGCAGTATTTGCCGGTTTTATTGAAGCAAGAAGGAAACCATGCATTCACTTACGAAAATGGCCAGACATATATTTCATGAACCAGCCTTACTTAAAAAAGGGATACTATCTACACAGTATCCCTTCCAATAAGCTAAAACTCATTATCGAATATCGTACCCTTTTTGAATCTTGAACCCTTAAAGGCAAACTTCATCAGGGTAATGTAGGCAATTGGCTTTTTGATGCAGAAAAGTTGGCTTGTGAATCAATGAATTTCCATTTTCTACACAAATGAAAAGATGTCAAATGGTATGATTAAATAAAAAATAGTAATTAAGGGGAAATATTCTTGAAAATAGTTAAACTCATCTTAGCAATGATTGTTCTTGCAGTATCAGTCTATCAACTAATTACTGGAAATTTCGAGTTGATGCCGTATTCTATGTTGTTCTTGGGGGCACTTATGTTAGTAACAGGATTAGTCGAATTTCAAAAAGATAGAAAAGGAGGATTTATTGGGTGCCTTGTTGTATCATTATTTCTTTTCTTTGTTTCCATACAGGGTTTCTTTTTGAACTAACAGGTGCTTTACTTCAATGACTAGGTCGTTGCATCAACCTTTTAGTTATGTAATTAAAGGGAGATTTTGTTAAAATTAATAGTTGGAGAATATATAGATTATCCGGATATCAAATCGGGAAGTTGGAGGAGGAAAAATGAAGATAATAGAACTGCCAATTGAATTTGAATTTAATGGGCAAAAAAACTACATTAATCCTAGCTTGATTATTTTGAAGAATGAACTAACTTTGGTCGATACAGGTTATCCTAATTTTTTACCTCTAATTGAATATGAAATGATAAAAAATGGTTATGAAATGAAGAATTTAAAGAATATAATCATCACTCATTATGATATTGATCATATAGGTTCCTTATTTGAATTCAAGGAAAAGTATCCTTCTATTAACATTATAGCTAGTGAAGTTGAATCGAAATTCATTAGTGGTGAAATGAAGTCAGAGAGATTGGTTCAAGCCGAAGGAATGCTAGAAAATATGCCAAATGAAGAAATCGAATTCGGTAAATGGTTTATACAACAATTAAAGAAATTGAAGCATGTTTCAATTGATGAAAAGGTGCAAGATGGTGATTTGATTTTAGATAACGAATGCAGGGTAGTGGCAACACCAGGGCATACTTCAGGGCATATTTCATTATATTTTCCAAGTTTAAAAAGTTTAATATCAGGTGATGCAGCTGTTAAAGAGAATCATGAATTAGGCATTGCCAATCCACAATTTTGTTTAAATGTCGAGGAAGCGGAACAGTCTTTAAGTATGATTAAAGATCTTAAAGCTGATAGTTATTATTGTTATCATGGTGGGACATTCACTTTATGAGGGTTATACAATTTGATTTCCACTCCAGGCACTCGCTTTCCGCGGGCGGTCCGGGAGCTTCCTCGGCGCTTGCCTGCGGGGTCTCCTTAGGACACGCTACTCCCGCAGGAGTCTCGCACTTCCGCTCCAATCAACCTTAAATCGTTTCGTTTTAAAAATAACAATCTTTACGAAAAGAGCCTTTTTAAAAAAATCCGATTTTCCGATCTTTAAATCAGTTGAGATACTGTTTTAATATGTCTAATCCTATTTTTAACTCATCAAATGAGTTTGTGGAAGAAAGTGCAATACGCAAGTACATATCAGGGGTGGTTTGCCCGCTTTGGAAACGATTGGAATGAAAAACTCGTATACCGCGCCTTTTCAGATCCGTTTCCAGTTGTAACGCATCGTTATGTCCTTGAATGGGAAGCCAACGATAAAGACTGAGAGGATGTCCAACGTCCTTTCTAAAAGGGAAATATTCCGAATAAATGTCATTTGCAGTCTGTGCAAGCTGTTTCTTTTGAGAAACAATTTCATGAGCCTTTCCTGATAGGATAAGCTCCGTGATAACCTCTGCATCAAAAGAAGAGGTCTTTACATTTATGTTGAAAATGGCCTGGGAAATTTTCTCGCGGAATGCATCCCCATAGACCATATAGGCAACTCTTAATCCAGAACATATTGACTTAGAGGTACCGCAAATATAGACGCTCTGTTCTGGAAGCAACTGGTACATAGGCTGCCGGTAATCGGAGATAATGCCTGCCGTCAGAAATGCATGGATATCATCCTCAATCAAAATTAAACGATGCTTACGGATGACCGCAGCTATTTCTTGCTTTCGAATATCTGACATCATGATTGTGGTTGGATTGTTGCAGGAGGGCATCAGAAAAATGCCGTCAATATTTGTTTGGCAACACTGCTTTTCAAGTTCATCTGGCAGCATGCCGAACTGGTCTCCGGGAATGGGCACTAACTTAATATGGAACATCTTTGCCAACTCGATGAAGTTTGAATAGGTGTATAAGTCGGTTGCAATTCTCTTGCCAGGCTCAAACAAGGCAGCCAAGGCAACTGCCAATGCATTTTGGGCACCGGAAACGATTGCGATATGCTCTTGATCCGCATGGATGCCGAAAGATTCCATCCAGTTTAGCGCTGCTGTTTTTTGATGGGGAATACCAGTCGGGTCGTTGTAATTCAGCAGCTGCTCCAAATAACTTTTGTTCACGGTTTTTTGAATGGTTTCTGATACAATATCATTGGTTTGCTCAAAAGATGCCACAAAACCAAGATCGATGCTATTTGCCGTTTTATCCACGGAAATGGTTATGGAACGATTGGCATTGGGAGCCACAAAGGTTCCGCTTCCCGTAACGGCATATATTAATCCCTTTACCTCGCATATTTTGTAGGAACGGGTAATGGTGGTGAAGTTTAAATCAAGAAAATCTGCTAATTCTCGCTGCGGAGGCAACTTTGTTCCAGGTGCTAAAAAACCATTTGTTATATCTTGTTCAAGTAATGCTGCAAGAGATTTATAAAAAGGACGCTTTAATGCTTTCTTATCAGGTTTCCAAGACATTGGATAATTGTCAAATGAATTTACTGGCATGCTTCACCTCTACTATCTTATTCCATACAATCATATCATTTTTTGTATGGAATTCTAATGATGAAACGGGTTGATTTATATAAGGAATATCTATCAGTACTCCCATTTTGATAAAATGGGGGTATTTTATTTAAATTGTAATCCATACAATTAACTTGTTTTTTGTACGGATTTTCTATGTTAAGTTTAAATAAATTTAGCCATCAGGATGTGATTTATATGAAAAAAAGAACTCAAATGCTACCTGCATTTCGTGCGGCCTTTCCGTACACAATGCCCATTTTTGCAGGTTTTTTATTTTTAGGCATCGCTTATGGGATCTTTATGAATTCATTAGGTTTCAGTGCGATTTACCCGATATTGATGAGTCTTACAATATTCGCAGGATCAATGGAGTTTATTGCAGCCAATTTATTGCTTGTCGCATTCAATCCGATTAACGCACTTTTTCTAACATTAATGGTGAATGCACGGCATTTGTTTTATGGCATTTCCATGCTGGATAAGTACAGGGGGACCGGGAAGAAAAAGCTGTATCTGATTTTTGGGCTTTGCGATGAGTCTTTTTCCATCAATTGTACCGTTGATGTTCCGAAGAATGTAGATAAGGGCTGGTTCATGTTCTTCGTGACACTGCTCAATCATTCCTATTGGGTGATGGGATCAGCGATTGGCGGCATTTTTGGCTCTCTTGTCAATTTCAACACAGAAGGACTCGATTTTGTTATGACGGCCCTCTTTGTAGTCATTTTCATTGAACAGTGGATGAAAGAGAAAAACCATCATAGTGCTCTCGCAGGGCTTGGGCTGTCAGCAGTCTGTCTTATTATTTTTGGCGGAAACAATTTCATCATCCCTGCCATGTTTTCAATTTTGGGGGTACTCACCTTACTTAGAAAGCCATTAGAGAAAGTTGAGGTCAAGACCGTATGACAATGGATTTAACGCAGCAAATCATTACAATAGCAATGGTTGTACTGGGCACAATGCTTACAAGGTTTCTTCCATTCATCGTTTTCCCATCAGGTAAACCCACACCGAAGTATGTACAGTATCTCGGTAAAATCCTGCCATCCGCGGTAATTGGGCTTTTGGTCATTTATTGTTTAAAGGATGTGAGCTTACAATCCGGAAGTCATGGCCTCCCTGAATTTATGGCGATAGCGGTAGTTGCACTGCTTCACTTTTGGAAGAAAATGATGCTCCTTTCCATAGCGGGGGGAACGATTGTCTACATGATGTTGGTTCAATTGGTTTTCTAATTTGATAATGGTATTGGAAGGGGTAGGTAATGGTGAAGAAGAAAATTGATGAGTCTCAAATTCATGAAAAACACTATGAACAAATTCATGAGCAAGTGAAAAACGATCCGTATGCTCAGTCGTTAGGCATTCAGTTAACGAAATTCGAGGCAGGTACTGCAGAAGCAACGTTAGAGGTGCAAGGCACTATGGTAAATGCATATGGAACGGTTCACGGGGCAGTTATTTATGCTTTGGCAGATCATGCTTTTTCCGTAGCCTGTAATGCATATGGAAAAACATCATTAGGACTCTCGACAACCATCCAGTTTATTGAATCAGCTAAACCCGGAGACAAGATAGTCGCCCGTGCAACGGAAATTAAACGAAACTATCGGACAGGATTTTATCGAATAGACGTCTTGCATGAGCAAAACCTGATCGCAACCATGGAGGCAGTGTCATACCGTAAGGATCATTATTTTATTGAACTTGATTAAGCAGTCTAATAGTTATTGATCAGAGCTGTCCTCAAGGCAGCTTTTTTGTATGAAAATATATACGTGAAAGGCCATACAAAATAAGCCCACCATATTCTAATTTTTTGAAGGACGTAAATGTAACCTGT
>NZ_FTMX01000006.1 GCF_900156045.1 Peribacillus simplex
GTCACACCCGTTCCCATTCCGAACACGGCAGTTAAGCTCTTCAGCGCCGATGGTAGTTGGGGGTTTCCCCCTGTGAGAGTAGGACGTCGCCAAGCAGGTTTCATATGGAGGATTAGCTCAGCTGGGAGAGCATCTGCCTTACAAGCAGAGGGTCGGCGGTTCGATCCCGTCATCCTCCACCATTTTACACCTGCCGGTGTAGCTCAACTGGTAGAGCAACTGACTTGTAATCAGTAGGTTGGGGGTTCAAGTCCTCTTGCCGGCACCATTTTAAGATAGTACAAGCACGAGCCATTAGCTCAGTTGGTAGAGCATCTGACTTTTAATCAGAGGGTCGAAGGTTCGAATCCTTCATGGCTCACCATTTTATATGCGGGTGTGGCGGAATTGGCAGACGCACCAGACTTAGGATCTGGCGCCGCAAGGCGTGGGGGTTCAAGTCCCTTCACCCGCATCTTTCATGCGGAAGTAGTTCAGTGGTAGAATACAACCTTGCCAAGGTTGGGGTCGCGGGTTCGAATCCCGTCTTCCGCTCCACTTTTCGTATGTGCCGGGGTGGCGGAACTGGCAGACGCACAGGACTTAAAATCCTGCGGTAGGTGACTACCGTACCGGTTCGATTCCGGTCCTCGGCACCATCATAATATGCGCCCGTAGCTCAATTGGATAGAGCATCTGACTACGAATCAGAAGGTTGTAGGTTCGACTCCCGCCGGGCGCACCATGTTTTTATTGCGGGAAGTAGCTCAGCTTGGTAGAGCACTTGGTTTGGGACCAAGGGGTCGCAGGTTCGAATCCTGTCTTCCCGACCACGTGATTTTTAATGAATGGGGCCTTAGCTCAGCTGGGAGAGCGCCTGCCTTGCACGCAGGAGGTCAGCGGTTCGATCCCGCTAGGCTCCACCATTTTTCAATCAGATACTTATATTATATTGGCGGTGTAGCTCAGCTGGCTAGAGCGTACGGTTCATACCCGTGAGGTCGGGGGTTCGATCCCCTCCGCCGCTACCAATAAATATAAGGACCTTTAGCTCAGCTGGTTAGAGCAGACGGCTCATAACCGTCCGGTCGTAGGTTCGAGTCCTACAAGGTCCACCATATTCACTTTTCAAAAGCCATGGAGGTATACCCAAGTTCGGCTGAAGGGATCGGTCTTGAAAACCGACAGGGGAGTCAAATCCCGCGGGGGTTCGAATCCCTCTACCTCCTCCATTTTTTAAAAAAAGCAGCAAGTTGTTTTGAAACACCCTTACATAAAGGATGCGGACGAAACGATATACACGAAAACTTGATGCGAATCGTTTCATTATTACCGTCGCGGGGTGGAGCAGTCCGGTAGCTCGTCGGGCTCATAACCCGAAGGTCGCAGGTTCAAATCCTGTCCCCGCAATTATTAGGTCCCGTGGTGTAGCGGTTAACATGCCTGCCTGTCACGCAGGAGATCGCGGGTTCGATTCCCGTCGGGACCGCCATTCTTTAAATTGAATACATATGTGGCTCAGTAGCTCAGTCGGTAGAGCAAAGGACTGAAAATCCTTGTGTCGGCGGTTCGATTCCGTCCTGAGCCACCATATTATAAAAAATTACGGCGATTGTGGCGAAGTGGTTAACGCACCTGATTGTGGTTCAGGCATTCGTGGGTTCGATTCCCATCAGTCGCCCCATTTCGCGGGTGTAGTTTAGTGGTAAAACCTCAGCCTTCCAAGCTGATGATGAGGGTTCGATTCCCTTCACCCGCTCCAAATATGGGCCTATAGCTCAGCTGGTTAGAGCGCACGCCTGATAAGCGTGAGGTCGATGGTTCGAGTCCATTTAGGCCCACCATATTCATTGTTCCGCAGTAGCTCAGTGGTAGAGCATTCGGCTGTTAACCGAACGGTCGTAGGTTCGAGTCCTACCTGCGGAGCCATGGGGAAGTACTCAAGAGGCTGAAGAGGCGCCCCTGCTAAGGGTGTAGGTCGCGCGAGCGGCGCGAGGGTTCAAATCCCTCCTTCTCCGCCAGTTGGCCCGTTGGTCAAGCGGTTAAGACACCGCCCTTTCACGGCGGTAACACGGGTTCGAATCCCGTACGGGTCATAACAAAAAAGGAAGCATACATTCATGTATGCTTCTTTTTTTCATTTCTTTTCATTGATATAACTATCTTTTTGTTTATAGGGAATGTCTCCAAGATTGGATTCTATATTTTCTTCCACCAGTGTATCTTCAAATTCCTTTTGCTTTTTGTTCGTTATATTCACTCTATTTTTTCCTTCGATATCATTTGCGGCATATCCTTCATAGTCTTCAGGAAACCCGTTCGTTTCATCCTCGGTTTTATAAAGATCATTATAATTGTCATGATCGCCTGTGTAATCGGATGGTGTTTCGGATGTACCGAATTTGGCAACTTCACCAAAGCTATCTTCTTTATCCACCATTTCGATTCCATGACGATTTTCAAAATGATCACCCTTGGAAGGAATTAGTATATCCTCTTCCACAGGCCGGTCTTGTAAAAGTGGCCGTTCTGGGGCGTGCTCGACACAGTAGAGGGTACTTGGGATCGCTTCAAGCCTCTCGATAGGGATTTCCCTATTGCAGGTTTTACAATGGCCATACGAACCTTCTTCCATGGCTTTCAAAGCTTCATCGATTTTCTCCATTTCGGAATGTGCGTGCTCATCGAGTGCTTGATTCCGTTCCATCTCGAATAATTCGGTTCCTAGGTCAGTGGGATGATTATCATAGGATGATAATTCCCCTACGGATTCGGTCTGGCTTTTATCCAGAACGGATTGTTCATCATTTTGAATTCTATTACTTAGCTCATTCTTTTCCTGGAGCAGTTCTTTTTTGAATTTTTGCGTTTGTTGTTTCGTTGCCATATCGGATTCACTCCTTCTAAAGTCTAAATATCATTTTATATTGGTAAGATGGTTGTATTATCTATTACCCGATTCGGGGGATAGGAAAACAATATGGAACGGATGATAGAAAAAAAGGACTGAGCGGATGAGCTCAGTCCTCGGAGGTTATATAAGATAGCTGATGAATAATCCAATGGCCATGAGTAAGCCAAAGAATGTGTTTGTTTGGGCCGTGGCTTTCATTGCTGGCACCATCGTGATCGGCTGCGTTTTACCTACGAAGCCTTTGATTGCGGCCATGGCTTTCGGGATGCTTAGGAAGGCAAGGAGGATCCACGCCGTTACGCTTCCGGTAAGGACTAGCCCAACTAGCCATAGGTAAGAGAAGGCGAACATGATTGCCATGAATGTCAGGGCGTTTTTCCGACCCATGACTACTGGCATCGTTTTGCGGCCATGTGCCTTATCTCCGTCATGGTCACGCAGGTTATTGGATAAGTTGATCAACCCGACCAATATTCCACTTGGAATGGCAATTAAGATGGCTGTTGAAGAAACATCACCGGTTTGAATGAAATAGGCGATCAGGATTATCAAAAAGCCCATGAACAATCCAGAAAAAAGTTCCCCGAATGGTGTATATGAAATGGGCAGGGGGCCGCCTGTATAAAGATAGCCGACAAGCATGCAAACGAGTCCTACTGCAGCAAGCCACCAAGATGATGCGGCACAGATATAGATTCCAATTATCAAGGCGATGGCATACATGCCAAGGGCCAAGTTCATGATTAGTTTGGGGGTCATCCCATGACGGACGATCCCGCCGCCGATGCCTACGGATTCCTCCGTATCCAAACCTCTCTTGAAATCATAGTATTCATTGAATAAATTGGTTGCAGCTTGAATCAGGATACTTGCAATCATCATGGCAGCGAATAATAACCAATTCACTCCATCTTCCAAAAGTGCAATAACAGTTCCAAGCAAGACTGGGACAAAAGCTGCGGTTAGTGTATGTGGACGAATTAACTCCCACCAAATTTTCCAGGTCCGTTTAAGGGGAAGTCCGTCGTATTCTGTTTGCATTATTTCTCTCCTCAAAATCATTATTGGTTCTCTCGAAATTATAACAAATATTGAAATGTTGCACAAAAGGTTATCCTAATAAATGCAGGAAAAGTGGGCAAGGGTGATATTTGGAATTCATGGATGATGCATTTCCAGAATCAAGGATATTTCTCTGCATTCGCTAAGATTCATATAATAAGGAAAAAAGCAGGAAAGAATCGGACGGTAAAGGGGCGTTTTATTGACATGAGGTTCAAGGGAGGTGTATCTTTAAATAGGTTAAAAAGCTTTTAAAATGTACATTTGGGGGGATTTTTTTGGCTATCTCAGAGGAAACTGAACAGTTTCAGGGACTGGCTTCAGCTATACAAAAGGCGAAGGACTTGAATGATCAAGTTCTATTCAGTCATATTAAGAAAGTTAATTGCAACAACCCCCTTTCATTTTATCAAGCTGGAAGAGAACGGTACGCGGGTGAACGCTTTTTCTGGGAGGACCCTGCAAAGGAAATAACCATCACCGGTTTAGGCAATGTTAAGAAACTCAAAGCGGCATCGAATGCCGAACGTTATAGAGAAGTCGAAAAGAGCTGGATCAAATTGCAGAATACTGCTGTCAAAACAGGAGTGACCGATGTGGAAGCGACAGGTCCTTTACTGTTTGGAGGCTTTTCGTTTGATTATGAAACGGACAGTACGCTCCTGTGGAACCAGTTCGGGGACAACCTGTTTTATATACCTGCCTTCATGCTGTCAATAGTGGGGAAACAAGCTTACTTAACGACAAACTTACTTTGTTCGCCTGATGATTCAGAAAAACTCTTCATAGATATGATAAATGAACGGGAAGCTTTTCTTTTAGAAGGCTTGGATGGCAATGGATCGGCTGCAAATTCCCTGGTTATGCAGAGGGAAGTCGAACCTGAGGAATGGAAGCGGACGGTCGAAGAGGCTGTTCAGGAAATCAAGACGACAGATCTCGACAAGATCGTTTTGGCAAGGGAGCTTCGACTTGTTTTTGAACGTTCCATCGATTCAGGGAAAGTGCTTGAACAATTGATTGCAGAGCAGCCATTAAGCTATATTTTCAGTTTGGAGGCTGGAGGTGACTGTTTTGTAGGTGCCACCCCTGAACGTTTAATTAAGAAACAGGGAAATGAAGTTTTTTCAACCTGTCTTGCCGGATCGATGGGACGAGGGAAAGATGAGCAGGAAGATGTTTGTCTTGGTGAAGAATTGCTTCATGACCAAAAGAATTTACAAGAGCATGAATATGTCGTGTCGATGATATCCAATGCTTTTGATTCTGTATGCGAAAAGGTGATGGTTCCGGCACAACCGACGCTTATGAAAAACCGTCATATCCAGCATCTGTACACACCTGTCCGCGGTATATCCAAGGAAGATGTCACGATTTTTGAATTCGTCGAGAACCTCCATCCAACACCTGCCATGGGCGGACTTCCAAAAGAAAAGGCTGTTGTCCGGATTCGGGAAATGGAAGGTCTTGAACGAGGCTTTTATGCGGGTCCTTTAGGTTGGGTGGATACGTATGGAAACGGGGAATTCGCTGTAGGGATACGTTCTGCCCTATTACAGAATAATGAGGCATCCCTCTTTGCCGGATGCGGGGTAGTCGAAGATTCGACTCCCGAAAGTGAATTCAGGGAAACAGGGATTAAATTCAATCCGATGTTAAGTGCTTTAGGAGGAAATCTTAATGAATGACCGAGATGCATTGACAGCGTATGCTGCTTCATTCGTCGATGAGCTGGCACAAAATGAGGTGAAGCATGTGGTGGTGAGCCCAGGTTCACGATCCACGCCCCTAGCTTTGTTGCTGGTGGAACATCCTGATATCGAGATTCATATTAATGTGGATGAGCGTTCGGCTGCTTTTTTTGCCCTTGGTTTGGCTAAGGCCTTAAAAGAACCTGTCGGACTTCTTTGTACGTCCGGTACAGCCGCAGCAAACTATTATCCAGCCGTCATTGAGGCTTTCTATTCAAGAGTGCCGCTTATTGTACTTACCGCTGACCGCCCGCATGAATTGCGTGATGTCGGAGCCCCGCAGGCGATCGATCAGATACATCTTTACGGGAGACATGTAAAATGGTTTGTCGAAATGGCACTTCCTGAAAGCACGGATGGGATGATGCGGTATGCCAGAACGGTCGGTGCAAGGGCAGTGGCTACAGCGGCAGCTGAACCTGCAGGGCCTGTACATTTGAATTTCCCGCTTCGTGAACCATTGATTCCGGATCTGGAGAAAGCAAAGGAGTACAGGCAAAATAAAATGACGCCTGCAGTGTTGATTGACAGTGGAGAACGGTTACTGTCCGCATCACAAATAGAAGCTGTAGCAACTACATTGTCACAAGCTAAGCAAGGTATGATTGTATGTGGAGAATTACCGTATCCGGAGATGAAGGAAGCCATCGTCGCATTAGCGGAAAAACTTGCTTTTCCTATACTGGCTGATCCCCTTTCCCAGTTAAGGAGCGGAAGTCACGGCAAAGCCGTCATAATTGATGCGTATGATACGTTTCTACGCGATGAGACGGCAAAAGCGGCTTTCAGGCCGGAAGTGATCTTGCGTTTCGGGGCAATGCCTGTTTCTAAACCCTTATTGTTATTCATGAAAAACCAAAAACAGGCAATCACTTTGGTCGTCGATGGCGGAGCAGGCTGGCGTGAACCTGCCGGATTGGCAGCGAATATGATTTACAGCGAAGAGAAAGATTTTTGTTTAAAAATTGCTGATAAAATTATTTCTTCCCCTGATGATGATTGGCTTCGTTTATGGCAGACCGTCAACGGAGCGACGAAGGATGCCCTGGCCTCCGTCAGGGATGAATCGGAGTTAAGTGAAGGAAAGCTGTTCGCCCTGCTTACTGATATGATGCCATTGGAATCGACGCTGTTTGTCGGGAATAGCATGCCTATACGTGATTTGGATACTTTCTTTTTGAATAATGGAAAAGGAATCAAAACCATGGCAAATCGAGGTGCGAACGGGATCGATGGTGTCGTTTCCACTGCTCTTGGCGTAAGCACGGTATCAAAAAATACAGTGCTGGCAATCGGGGATTTAAGCTTTTTCCATGATATGAATGGCTTGCTTGCGGCAAAACTTCAAAAACAAAATATCACGATATTGCTGGTTAATAATGATGGCGGCGGCATATTCTCCTTCTTGCCGCAGGCGAATGAGAGGGAACATTTCGAAACGCTATTCGGCACGCCTCATGGGCTTGATTTTTCCCATACTTCACAGCTTTATGGCGGTAAATACAGCAAGGTCCAAAGTTGGGATGAGTTTGAGAAGGTATTTACGGAGTCATTTGAAATTCAAGGTCTGAAAATCATCGAAGTACCGACAGAAAGAGAGTCCAATTTACAAAAGCATCGAAATTTGTGGAGCTTTGTTTCCCAGGAAATAAAAATGGTGTTAGACAGGGAAATATCATGAATATTGTCAGCAAGGATGTCAATTATGCTGTTGAAATAACGGGAAATGGGGATCCTCTTGTACTTTTACATGGATTTACGGGAAATCGGGATACATGGAAATTCCTCATTCCGCTACTGAGTGACAGGTTCACCATGATAATGGTTGACATCATCGGTCATGGCATGTCTGCGTCACCAGCCGATCATCGAAGGTATGACATGGAGCGTGTGGCTGAGGATATCAAGTATATTTTGGATGTGTTACATTTCCCGAAAGCCCATATCCTTGGATACTCGATGGGCGGAAGGCTCGGATTGGGATTTGCCTGTTTGTATCCCGAGTATGTTGATACACTGATATTGGAGAGCGCTTCACCAGGCCTTTTAACAGAAGGGGAACGGGAAATCCGAAGGGAAAATGATAGGAAGCTTGCCGAACGGATTCTTGTAAATGGCATGGAAGCGTTTGTGGATAAATGGGAAAACATCCCGCTGTTTGAAAGTCAAAAACGGCTGTCGTCCAAAACCAGGTCGGCCATTCGGGAGCAGCGATTGGCAAATGATCCTGCCGGCCTTTCCAATAGCCTTCTTGGTATGGGGACAGGCAGTCAGGCATCATATTGGGAACAATTGCAAACTCTTGATTTCCCTGTACTCCTTGTAACCGGTGAACTTGACCGTAAATTTTGTGACATTGCAGACTCCATGAAGAGAAAGCTGAAGCGGGCCGAATGGAAAATAATAAATGATGCGGGACATGCGATTCATGTGGAAGTTGGAGAAAAGTTTGGTAAAATAATAAGTGAGTTTTTAAAGCGAAATAAAGGGAGGAATTAAGATGACGATACAATGGGAAACAATACGTGAGTATGATGAAATTCTGTATGAAAAATATAACGGGATTGCAAAAGTGTCCATCAACCGACCACATGTACATAATGCATTCACGCCAAAAACGACTGCTGAAATGATTGATGCATTCGCAAGGGCGCGTGATGATTCAAGCATTGGTGTCATTATTTTAACAGGTGTAGGCGGCAAAGCATTCTGTTCAGGCGGAGATCAAAAAGTACGCGGAAATGGCGGATATGTAGGTGAAGATAACATTCCGCGTCTAAATGTTCTTGACTTGCAACGTTTGATCCGCGTAATTCCAAAACCGGTCGTAGCCATGGTTGCAGGATATGCAATTGGTGGCGGTAATGTCTTGAACGTGGTATGTGACTTGACGATCGCTGCTGACAATGCAATTTTCGGACAAACTGGACCGAATGTAGGAAGCTTTGATGCTGGTTATGGTTCTGGCTACCTTGCACGTATCGTGGGTCATAAAAAGGCGCGCGAAATCTGGTACCTATGCCGTCAATACAATGCACAGGAAGCATTGGATATGGGATTGGTCAACACGGTTGTACCTTTGGACGAATTGGAAACGGAAACGGTTAAATGGTGTGAAGAAATGCTTGAGAAGAGCCCGACTGCACTTCGTTTCTTGAAAGCGGCAATGAACGCTGATACGGATGGCCTTGCAGGTCTTCAACAATTGGCTGGTGACGCTACACTTTTATACTATACAACAGAAGAAGCAAAAGAAGGCCGCGATGCATTCAAAGAAAAACGCACTCCGGACTTTGGGCAATTCCCTCGTTTCCCTTAATGAAACGCGTGAATCGATGAGACTGACAGCTTGGCGGAAAATCGCCGGGCTGTTTTCTATATCAAAATGGAAGAGGGTAAGCAGCAATGGCAGAAGAAAAGTTGCCGAACTGGCTGAAAAATCGGGCGCATCTTTCACCGGATCGCCCGGCAATCGAGTTTGAAGGTCATACGTATAGCTTTCTTGAACTGCATACATTATCGGAGAAAATGGCTGGTAAGCTGGCAAGCGTTGGTCTGGGCGCTGGCGATTCATGTGCGGTTTTGCTACGTAACCATATTGATGGTGTTGTCGTTATCCATGCACTACTTTACCTCGGTGTAAAGATTGTGATGCTGAATAATAAGCTAACGGCAAAAGAGCTGTCCTGGCAGATCGGGGATAGTGGAACTGCCCATTTGGTTTCAGAAGGCTCCTTCTCCGGCAAACTCTCTGATATTGGTGAGATTCTCCCGGAGTTGAACCTTCACCTAATGGAAGGATTGCCGGATGGCACTGCTGAGATACTTCAAGAGTTTTACCTTGAGGATACTGCGACGATCATGTATACATCAGGTACGACAGGAAATCCAAAAGGAGTGATCCAAACATTCGGCAACCATTGGTGGAGTGCCGTCGGGTCGGTTCTGAACCTCGGATTGCATGAGGAGGATGCGTGGTATTGTGCGGTGCCCATCTTTCATATTAGCGGCTTATCCATCCTGATGAAAAATGTGATTTATGGCATGAAAGTCGTTTTGGCAGAACGTTTCGATGAACGGGAAGCAAACCGGAGCATCCAGGAAAATGGTGTGACGATCATTTCGGTCGTGACGGCGATGCTGAATAGAATGGTACAGGATTTGAAGGGAACCGGCTATCCGGAAACCTTTCGCTGTTTCCTGTTGGGCGGCGGCCCTGCACCCGTCCATTTACTTGAGTTATGTAAGGAGAAAGGGATTCCCGTCTATCAAACATATGGGATGACCGAAACGTCTTCACAGATTGTGACACTGGCACCGGAGTATAGCATGACAAAAATCGGCTCGGCGGGAAAGCCTTTGTTTCCTTCGCAGTTACGGATAGAGAAAGACGGCACGATGTGTGAACCGGGAGCAGTGGGCGAAATCGTGGTTTCAGGTCCGAATGTGACGAAAGGCTATTTTAATCGGTTGGACGCTACACAGCAGGCCATTACCGATGGATGGCTTTATACTGGGGACCTTGGATATCTCGATGAGGAAGGGTTTTTATATGTACTTGACCGACGCTCGGATTTAATCATTTCCGGCGGTGAAAACGTCTACCCGGCAGAGATTGAAAATGTCCTTAGTATGCACCCTGATGTTTTCGAAGCGGGGGTGACGGGGACTGACGATGAAAAATGGGGACAGGTCCCGCTTGCCTTTGTCGTCTTGCATCAAGATGCAGAGCTTGATGAGAGCGAACTGCTGGAATATTGCAGGGGATATTTGGCGTCTTATAAAATTCCCCGGAACGTGATTTTTTGTAAGGAGCTTCCCCGGAATGGCGCAAGCAAGCTTTTGAGGCGGGAACTGAAGAAGGAAATGGGGGAATGGCAATGAAGTTATCCTCCATTTCCCTTAAGCTCATTAAGGCCCCTTTAAAGCGGTCATTCAAGACGCATCTCGAAACGGTAAGCGATCGGGAAGTGATAATTGTCGAAGCCATGGATGAAGACGGATTGATAGGATACGGGGAAGCTGTCCCTTTTACAAGTCCTTGGTATACCGAAGAAACGACCAAGACATGCTTTCATATGTTGGATGACTTCTTAATCCCGCTGACATTGGCCAGTCAGATCAGGCATCCTGATGAGCTGCCGAACTTATGGAGCGGAATCAGACGGAATGCGATGGCGAAGTCAGCTTTAGAGCAGGCAATCCTCGATTTATATGCGAAGCAGAAAGGAGTCTACCTCGGACGGCTGTTTGGCGGCGAGCGAAGTGAAGTGGCCGCTGGTGTAGTCATTGCATCCAATGATATAGAAGACGCGATGCACCAGATCGAGGATTTTTCCGGATTTGGTTATCAGCGTTATAAAATAAAGATCAATCCTCAAAATGATCTGGAGTTTTTAGGGGAAATACGTCGGGCCTATCCCGATATCCCGCTAATGGCAGATGCCAATTCAGCGTACAGTCTTGATGACATCCCACATCTCCAGAAGCTTGATGTGTTTAAGCTGATGATGATTGAGCAGCCGCTTGGACATGACGACATCGTGGAACATTCATTTTTGCAGAAACAGCTGCAGACACCCATTTGCCTTGATGAAAGCATAAATTCATTTCATGATGCCAAAAGTGCGCTGTCGCTCCAAAGCTGTGGGGTGATCAACATTAAGATGGCTAAAGTCGGCGGCTGGATGGAAGCTGTTAGAATCCATGATCTATGCCTGGGTAATGGTGTGCCCGTATGGTGCGGCGGTATGATTGAATTTGGCATTTCACGTGCACATAATATCGCACTGGCCACATTAAAAGGGTTCACGATTCCCGGGGATATATCATCTTCATCTCGTTATTGGGAAGAGGATATAATCGATCCCGAAGTCATTGTCGAAAACGGCATGATCCAAGTTCCCGATAAAGCTGGAATTGGTTTTGCCATCAATGAAAAGCGGCTAAAGGAATTGACTACATATAGTAAGCTGTACAAGTGAAAACATCAAAAGAGGTGCATCACGCCTCTTTTGATCAAATATTGATAACCTTCCTTTTACATCCCACGGTCTATGTAAATCACCCAATTAGTATTTTTTGGACAGGAATCCCACCCTTTTGGTAAATGATTTAATAGGATAAATAACAAATAAAAGTTTGAAGTTTCGATTGGCATCTCCCCGAACCACTAGGTCCTGCTGGATGCCTGTGGCGAGGCAGGCAGTCGGGCGGAAGGGGAATTACTGAAAGCGCCCCTACAGATTTTAGAAAATTCATTTAAATGGCCGGATAAACCATATTTTTTTTTCGGAAAATGGGGTTTTGTCTATTTTTTCTTTATTGGATTATTTTGTATAATGAATTTAAAAGAATGGCAAGGGAGGGGAGAGTGTATGAAAAAACCGTACCTAATTGCGGAAATTCTACTGAGAAGAGGCATGCCTGACTATGTCGTAAAAGAAGTGACGGCTTTGGAGGAGTGCGAGCTGTTTCATTTGAAGAGAAAGTGGGGCCTCTATGACCGGAAGACAGGTGCGTAAAGAATAAAAGTAAAAAGGGAACCGTTTTCGAGCCGGTCCCCATGCATTTTAAGGTTTTTTAAGCCGGTACCTATTGACGGGGCGGCCTATGCTGCCATACTGTACGTCAAGCTGAAGGACTTCTTCGCCATGCAAGTATTCAAGATAGCGTCTTGCTGTAACTCTGGCGATACCAATTCCATCAGCCACTTCTTCTGCAGATAGTGACCCAGGCTGGGTCTTTATGAACTTCGTCACTTGCTCAAGAGTCGCGCCATTCAATCCTTTGGGAACATCATGTTTCGGACTCGTTTCAGAATGTGTTTTATTTTGAAAGAGAATTCGGTCGAGCTGGGTTTGAGAAATTTGATGGTCAGGCTCAACCTCCATCCGAAAAGCGAAGTATTGTTCCAGCGTATGTTTTAGCCTATCGAATTTAAATGGCTTGATTAAATAGTCAAAAGCCCCGTTCTGCATCATTTTTCGGATCGTTTTCTGATCATTTGCCGCTGAAATGATGATGACATCCACATCAATTTGCTCTTTTCTGATTTGATAAAGTGTATCAACCCCGTTTAAAGAAGGCATGAAGATGTCCAAAATGACAAGGTCGGGTTTAGACTGCCTGATTTTATCCAGACCTTCAAGCCCATTTGAAGCTGTATCAACGACTTTAAAGGCAGGCAGGCGCTCGATGAACTGTTTGTTGACCTCTTGGACCATTGGGTCGTCTTCAATTAAAAGTACACGAATTTCGTTAGTCATTTTGGTTCTCCTCTATATCGTGCATCGGAAAAGAAAGAAAAAAGCTTGTTCCTTCGTTAGGGCGTGTCGTGAATTTCATTTCGCCGTTCGCTTTTTTTACAATTTGGTCTATAAGATAAAGACCGATTCCTGATCCTTCCGCACCTTTTGTTGTAAAACCATACTCGAATATATCTTTATGAATGTCCTCGGGAATGCCGGGTCCATTATCCTCAAGCACGATTTGACAGTGACGTTCATCCTGGTAGATGGATAAATAAACCTGTTTTGTTTCCTCGGAACAATGCTTTAGCGCTGCGAATGAGTTTTCGACCAGGTTTCCGATTATCAAAACAAAATCGTGATGATCCAAATCAGCGGGGAAGCGGTCCAATTTCGTGTGCTTGTCCATGATGAGCTCGATTCCGAGTTCCCGTCCCAATGAGATCTTACTTAATATCAGCCCCACTAAATTATCATCGTGAATGTGCTTCGTTAAAAACCTGGTCAATTCCTCTTGTTCTTCCGTGATCTGAAAAATGTAATGCAGCGCTTCGTCAAGATTACCTAGCTGGATCAATCCGGCTATCGTATGAAGTTTGTTCATATGTTCATGGTTTTGAACACGCAGGGCTTCAACGAATGCCTTGACACTAGTCAACTCTTCAGCTAGCTTCGTCACATCGGTCCGATCTTGGAAAATGGCCACGGCACCGATCGTTTTATCCGCAATCTTTATTGGTACCCGGTTGCTTACAATATTCCTGTTTTGAACGGAGATTTCCTGATTGAAGATGGGAGATGTCCGGTCGAGCACTTCCGGGAGACGGGTATCGTGTATAACATCATTGATATTTTTGCCTATGACTTCATCGTTGATATTGAATATTTGCTTAGCCTTTTCATTGAAAATCGTGATTGTTTCATTATTATCTATGGCGATGACCCCTTCATGCATCGCATTGAATGCGGCTGTCCTTTCAACCAACATCCGTGAAATTTCATGTGGTTCAAGTTGGAAGGTCTCTTTTTTTATCCTTTTTGCCATGAGCCATGAGCCGCATACCCCGAATAGGAGTGTAAGGACCAGGATAATCGCGATTTCCCCCTTAAGATCCTTGATTAATTCGGGTATCGTGGGCAAGATATTCCCTACCAGAACGACGCCGATTTGCTCTCTATTTTTATCAAGGATCGGGACAAAGGCGCGGACGGAAATGCCAAGATCGCCAGCCGCCTTTGAAAGATACTCGTGCTCAGCGAACGCAGCGCTTTCATCACTGCTTTCCGAAGGGGTCCCCAATTGGCTGAACACCGGATGGGAATAACGTATATGCTGATTGTTGAGCACAACTATATAATCGGCTTGATGGATTTTCCTCAAGTTTTCAATAATCGGATTGAGCTGCGTCCATCCTTCGGGCTCACGGACCAATTTTTGTACTTCAGGGAGTTCGGCAATGGTATGGGCAGTGATCATGGATCGTTTGCCGATTTCATCTTCCCTGACCGAAACGATGTTTCCGAATATAAAAATCCCGCCTATTAGTATCGAAAAAGCGACGATTACAAATGATAGCAGGGTGATTTTAATTTGTATGGGCATATGAAAGGATTTATCCATTGTTTTTCCTCCATTACTTCTATACTTTATAGTAACAGAATTTCTATCACTTTTCGCTATTTTTCGCGCATTGTATTACGACAGTAAAAAGCTGTGATAGAATAGTGATAATGTGAAGTGAGCGGTGAGGAGTGTCGGTATGCGTGCATTATGGGGGTACTTATTATTAATTGGCCTGGGGCTGTTGGTAGCAGTGTATATATCGTTTCAATCGTTCTTTACAAGCTTCGGTTTCAATTTGCCAAAGGATGAGGAGCAGGTCGGGATGAAGGATCAAATCGTGATTAAGTTCAGTCATGTCGTTGCCGAAAATACACCTAAAGGACTAGCTGCGAACCGGTTTGCCCAACTTGTCGATGAATATACAGATCATCGTGTCAAAATTGAAGTTTATCCTAATCAGTCATTATATAGTGATCATGAAGAAATCGAAGCATTACAAGAAAACAAGGTGCAGATGATTGCTCCAACTACATCTAAAATCACGAGCATATCAAAGAAATGGATGCTATTGGACCTTCCTTACGTCTTTCCAACGGACGCAGCCTTGCAGGAAGCATTAAATGGCGAAGTGGGGGAAGAACTGCTTAAGCAGCTGAACACCATCGATATCGAGGGACTCGCATTTTGGTCGAATAACTATAAACAGATTACAAGCAGTAAACCGATACGTCATCCAAGTGATTTTGCAGGAAAGAATTTTAGAATCATGCCAAGTGCAGTTCTGGAAAGCCAATTCAATCATTTTGGGGCGACAACTTCAGAGCTGGAGTTTAATGAAACGTTTAAAAGCCTTGAAATCAATGAAACGGACAGCCAGGAAAATACGATTTCGAATATCTATTCCAAGAAATTATATGAGGTGCAAAAATATTTAACGATCAGTGATCATGGCTATTTAGGCTATGTCGTCATGATAAACAAGCCGTTTTGGAACAAACTGCCGTTGGACATCCAGCAGCAAATCCAACGGGCGATGGATGATACAACGAAATGGCTATGGATCAAATCAAATGAATTGAATCAGGAACAACTTAAGGAAATCCAGCAAAAATCGAATATCGACATCTATAAACTGTCAGATGAAGAAAAGAAGGAATGGATGGATGAGATGACCGTCATCTACCCGGAATTCGAATCAACGATCGGTACCGATTTGATGATGAAGATGGAAAAGATCCGTGAGAAGCATTTAAAGGAATAACCAAAAAACTCATCAAATAGTGAGGGACAAAAAAAGAGCGGACCCAATGGGCCCGCTTTTTTTCCTATTGCAATGCAGTTTGAAGTGTCTTGATATTTTTTTCCATTAAACTGAAATAATCTTCACCGGCTTCGATATCTTTATCCGTCAACACGGAAAGGTTATGGAGCTCAAGTGATTTCGCTCCCATCTCCTTTTGGATGATCTCGGTTAGTTTAGAACTGATATTCTGCTCAAAGATGACGTAGTTCAAGTCTTTTTTTTCAGCCATGGTTACGATTTTCCCCAATTCCTTTTGAGAAGGTTCGTTTGAAGACGTTAGTCCTGTGACGCCAATTTGTTCCAAACCATAGCGTTCCTCCCAATAACCATATGCTGAATGGGAAACGATGATTTTATTGGTACGGCCCGACTCGATCGTCGTCGCGAATTTTTCATCAAGTGCCTCGAGCTTTTCGGAAAGCTCATTGAATTGGCTGTTGAAATATTCTTCCTGTTCCGGCATTTTTTTTATTAATTCGTCCTTGATGGTTCTAGCCATGTCAATGGAATAAATGGGATCTAACCACAAATGCGGATTAACGCCCCCATGGTCATGACCGTCTTCTTCATGTGAATGTTCCTCTTCGTGTGCATCTTCATCAAGATGAACCGTTTCGCCCACCGCGATTGTACTGACACCTTCTTTGCTTAGTATTGGTTCAGCCTTGGTTACAAAGCCTTCAAGATTATAGCCAATATAGAAAAATAGGTCTGACTCAGCCATTTTTACAATATCTTTTTGAGAGGGTTCGAATGAGTGTTCATCCGTTCCGGGAGGATAAACCGTCTCGACATTTACGTACTCCCCGCCAATGGCCTCCGTGAAGTACTGTAAAGGGTAAACCGTCGTATATATATCTAAGGCATCCTTGGTTTCTTCTTTACTCGATTCTCCCTTTGAGTTGCCGCAGGCCGACAGAAATACCGCAGTAACAAGGAAAAGTGAGAGCAATGCTCGGATTTTCATATTTGAAATGCTCCTTTATAATTCGTATTGATTACGATTTGAATTTTATATGGTAAAAACGAAATGATTACGATTTGACTTCTGTATGATACAAAAGATTGCAAAAGAAAGCAAGGATTTTTTCTATTGGTCCTCACTTTTTTCTTTTTTTTCAGGAACGAGGTCAATGCCCCCTGGATGAAACGGATGACATTTAAGAATCCGGATGAGTGCTAACCAGCTTCCTTTTATAGGTCCGAAACGATTGATCGCTTCCAAACCATAATGGGAACAAGTTGGGTAAAAACGGCAGGTAGGCGGTTTTAGTGGAGAAATGGCAACTTGGTAAAAACGGATGATTCCCATTAATATTTTTTTCAACACAATGCTTTCATCTCTTTTCGAGTAAATTCACTACCCTTCATTATAGCATATTTTCTATATTTCCAATAAGGGTAAAAAAGGAATAAGTATATGGGTAATCCGATAGATATAATAAGAATTAATTTTAAAGGATGAAATATATTGTTATTCAAGGTAAAATAGAGATGACATACAATTAAGGAGTGAATTAAATGCCTTCAGTTGAAAGCTTTGAATTAGATCATAATGCTGTTAAAGCCCCATATGTTAGACATTGCGGTGTCCATAAGGTAGGAACAGACGGTGTTGTTAATAAATTTGATATCCGTTTTTGCCAGCCTAATAAACAAGCGATGAAGCCGGATACGATCCATACCCTGGAACACTTGCTTGCATTCAATATCCGTAAGCATTCCGAGCGCTACGATCACTTTGATATTATCGATATTTCGCCAATGGGATGTCAAACAGGATATTACCTTGTTGTCAGCGGTGAGCCGACAGTGACGGAAATCATCGATGTTCTTGAAGATACATTCAAGGATGCTGTTACAATTACCGAAATTCCCGCTGCAAACGAAAAACAATGCGGCCAAGCAAAATTGCATGATCTTGAAGGAGCCAAGAAATTAATGAATTTCTGGCTTACACAAAATAAAGAAGATCTTCATAAAGTATTCGGTTAATAAAAAAGTTCCTGTCCTATTGTGACAGGAACTTTTTTCATTTTTTGGGTTCTTCTTTTTTTTCCTCATCCTCAGGCAAAGGATCGATGGGATCCACTGTATGCTTGTAGCTGTACCCTTTTCCGATTGTTAGGACCGATAATGCCAATACAATCAGAATCACAATGATGGAGATGACTAAAACCGTAATCATACTTCACAGCTCCTAACGTTCACAATTTAGATTCATTTTAGCATAAGAACCGAGTCAGAAAATGTTTCAATTTTCGAATAGGGGGAATTATAAAGGTATAACCAACTTACGGAGGTAGATATTTATGGCTCAGAAAAAATTAGGAACTTTAGTGAATAAGGAAATTGCAAACTTCAGTGTTCTTTATACCAAAATTCATAATTACCACTGGTTCGTGAATGGACCGCACTTCTTTGAACTTCATCAAAAATTGGAAGAATTATATAAAGAAGTGACATCCAATTATGATGAATTGGCTGAAAGGTTATTGGCCATTGGTGAAAAACCGGTCGCTACGCTTAAAGAGTACATGGAATTAACGACGATCGAAGAAGCGACAGGTAATGAAAATACGGAAGATATGGTTCAAAGCGTCATCAATGATTTTGAGAAGCTTTCCGAAGAGTTCCTGGAAATCATCGAAGTTGCCGAAGAAGAAGATCCGGTTACGGCTGATATGCTGACAGGCATGAAGAAAAGCCTAAACAAACATGCTTGGATGCTGCGAGCGTATTTAGGACATTAAGATATAGGAAAAGCCCTGCTTCGGCAGGGCTTTTTTTTTTTTAGGTTAAAACAATAAAAAAGGCATCCATCAAAAGAGGGACACCTGACTAGGTATGTATTAATGAATATTCCTAGGCGGAAAATGTGTAGGTTTCGTGTCGTTCAAACTATTTTGAGCGAACTTCCCTTTTAACGTTTCAATAATGTAAAGGCCCATTAAATTGGTTAGTTCTTGATCATCCATCTCTTGAAGCAATTCGAAAATTTCCTTGCGGTCAAGTTGTTCCAGAACCGCAAAAGTAAGCATATCAATATCCTCTTCATCACCAGTCATCTTATCACGGTACATATTGTATAATTCTTCAATTAACTTCAAAACTCTCACCTCACATTTATTAGAAATCCGTTATCTCTTTATATGTAGGTTATCAAAAAAACCTCTGGGTGCATATAAAAATCTTAAGGGATGCTTGGGCTTATTATATGTTTTACCCTTTGAAAGATACTTTAATCTATTATTTAACATCTTTGTTCTTCTGTAAACAAAATTTTCCATTGTATGAAGTAGGGAAATACGTGAAAAATAAGCGTAGGTTATATGGAAAGGGTGGATGGATGTGTCTGAAAACAGGAAAAAATACTACATTTGGCTTCCGAATGGGCAGATAACACAAGATAGGGAAAGTTCTCCATGGAATTTCGAAATCGAGGCGACCGATGATGAAATCATCAAGTTACGTGAATTATTTGATTATAATTATTCAGTAGGGGAAGAAAATTTTTACCGGGCACACGTCCCATACCTTCAATACCATTTTGACCGTGAAAATGATAAACAGGATATCACACTCCAAAAAATTTACGAGATGATTTATGCTCTAGGTACTGATGAAGGAAGAAGGCATATAGAAAGCATGGGGATTTTACAGGCAAAACCAACAGACGATGGCCTCGAATATTGAGGGTCCATCGTTTTTTTGATGTGACGCAGATTCTAGCTGGATAGTGGTTTTTTTTACCCATATAATGAGAGAAGGGACATAGCATTATTTCTTACACGGAGAGAAGGGGAAAAATGAAGCGATTTCTTGATAAGAACGGATATAAGGTAGAATACTCCGAGGATCCTGTCTTTGGAGAGTCTTGGCATGTTTTCGTGCTAAGCAGGTATAAAGGCAGGTGGGTATTGACCAAACACAAAGAGCGGGGATTGGAGTTTCCTGGAGGAAAGCGGGAAGCAGGGGAATCGATTGAAGAAACGGCCATAAGGGAAGTGTATGAAGAAACAGGAGGCTTGGTGGGCCAGCTGCAATTTTTAGGACAATATAAAGTACATGATCCAGTGAAGCCATTCGTTAAATCAATATACTACGCTTCATTGCGTGAAGTAGAGAAGAAACAGGATTACCTGGAAACGGAAGGCCCAATTTTTTTGGAAGCATTGCCGGATGTGCTTGGTGAGGAGTTTAGCTTCATCATGAAAGATGAGATTGTACCGTTGAGCTTATCAAGACTGGATGATGCCATTTTGCTGAGAAACGAGTGAACCGTCGTAACTCACGAATAAAAGCTCAATTCGCGAGTAAATGTGCGGAAATCACGAGTAAAAGGCCGGAATTCACGAGTAAATGTGCGGAATTCATGAGTAAAAGTTCAATTCAAGAGTAAAAGCCTAATTTACGAGTAAATCGCCGAAACTTACGAGTAAAAGGCCGGAATTCATGAGTAAAAGTTCAATTCAAGAGTAAAAGCCTAATTTACGAGTAAATCGCCGAAACTCACGAGTAAATGGGCGAAACTCACGAGTAAATGTGCGGAATTCACGAGTAAATCGCCCAAACTCATGAGTAAACCACCGAAACTCAACTAAATTCTGTTTTATGTCAGCATGATTGAAAAACTGCCGAGGGTTATCGGCAGTTTGGTTAGTCTTTGATTAATTTTCGCTCGAGCAGTTCTACTAGTTGATACATGATTGTGGCAAAGACGGCAATGATCATCAAGGCAAGCATTACGAGGGTGAAGTTGAAGACTTGAAAGCCATAAATGATGAGGTAGCCGAGTCCTTTGGCCGAAACAAGGAATTCCCCTACGATGACTCCGACCCAGGAGAGGCCGACATTCACTTTCAATGTCGAGATGATCGTTGGGAAAGAGGCGGGTAAAATGGCTTCCCGAAAAGCTTGTGTTCTTGTGGCACCAAAGGTTTGGAGTACCTTCAGGTAGTTCGGGTCGACTTCGCGAAATGCTGTGTAGACGACGATGGTGGTGATGATGATGGAGATGATCGCCCCCATCGAGATGATGGATGGAAAGCCAGGGCCGAATGCTACGATGATGATGGGGCCGAGTGCCACTTTCGGCATGGCATTTAAAATGACGAGATAGGGGTCAAGTGTTTTGGACAATCTTGGCGACCACCAAAGTAGGGATGCCAGGATCGTTCCAAGCAGTGTCCCTATGATAAAGCCGAAAACGGTCTCGAATAGCGTCACTCCGGAATGGGATAGCAGTGTTCCATCACCTAGTTTCTGTATGAAAAGATGCCATACTTTAGTTGGGGAGCTGAAGATGAGCGGATCGATCACTTCCATCCGGGATAAGAGTTCCCAACTGCTGAAAAAAACGATGAAAATCAGGATCTGATAAAAGCGGATGAGCCTGTTTTCCTTTTTTAATGAGGTTTTATATTGGTTATGAAGCTGTTCAATATTCAAGGCTCTCAAGCTCCTTCCATATCGTTTGGAATAGCATCGGATATTGGGGATGGTTTCGTGCATGGAAAGGCGTGAGTTCACGCAGTTCATCGGGCACCTTGAAGATTTTGTGCACGCTTCCCGGGTTCGCGGAAAACAGGTAGATGCGGTCACTCATTGCAATGGCTTCACCGATATCATGGGTGACGAGCACGGCTGTCTTTCCGAAGGATTTCAAGGTTTCAAAAACAAGGTCTTCCAGCTTCAGCTTCGTTTGGTAATCAAGAGCCGAAAATGGTTCATCAAGCAAAAGGATTTTTGGGTCGACCGCCAGTGTCCGTGCCAGTGCGGCCCTTTGCCTCATTCCTCCCGAGAGTTCGCGCGGATATGATTTTCCGGTGCCTCCCAATCCAACGTCACTTAAAAGCTTCAGCGCTTTTATTCTTTCAAGGCCTTCATCTTTTTTGATCAGTTTCAATCCTAATAAAACATTTTCTTCTATTGTCTTCCAGGGAAATAGATAATCCTGTTGCAGCATATAGCCGATTGAAAGGTCGCTGTTGGCTTTCAGCGGTTTGTTTTCGAGCAGGATCTTTCCTGCAGTGGGCGGAAATAGCCCGGCGATGATGGAAAGCAGGGTGGTTTTTCCGCAGCCGCTCGGACCTAGAAAAGAGACGAATTCACCTTTTTCAATGTCGAGGGAAATGTCCGCTAGTGCGGTCGCTGCCGTCTGATTTGAAAAATAAGTATGGTGAATGTCTTGGATTTTTAAAAAGCTCATCGGACATCCTCCTTACCTTTAGTTATGCTATTTTGTGACTTCTTCTGCAAAATCTGTATTGACCAGCTCATCATGGCTTATACGTGAAGGCAGCTCACCTGCTTCATCCATGATGTTTTGCAGATTGTTCCATTCTTCTTCATCAAGAATGGGGTCTGTGGCAAAGGATCCTTGGTCTTTGTAGCGGTTGATAACAGTTTCCATCGTCTCGATGTTGGTATCTTCAAAATACGGCTGAATGACTTCGGCAATTTCGGCAGCATCATTTTCCTGAACCCAATCCTGTGCTTTCTTCAATGCCCTCGTGAATTTTTCGACAGTCTCTTTGTCTTCTTTCAAATAGCTTTCCTTAGCCATATAAACTGTATAAGGAAGATGCCCGGACTCGGTGCCGAAAGAAGCGACGATATAGCCTTTTCCTTCTTTTTCAAACACACTGGCCGTTGGTTCGAACAGTTGAACGAAGTCGCCGGTTCCGGAAGCGAAGGCAGTTGCGACATTGGCAAAATCAATATTCTGGATGAGGTTCAAATCTTTTTTCGGGTCTATGTTATGTTTTTTCAATACGAACTCGCCGGCCATTTGTGGCATTCCGCCTTTTCGCTGGCCTAGGAATGTAGAGTTTTTCAGCATATCCCAATTGAAGTTGTCAATTTTTTCACGTGAAACAAGAAACGTTCCATCCGTCTGTGTTAATTGAGCGAAGTTGATGACCGGGTCGTTCGAGCCTTGTGCCTGAACGTAGATCGATGTTTCAGAGCCAACGAGAGCAATATCCGCACCATCGGTCAGAAGCGCGGTCATTGTCTTGTCTCCGCCTGCCGTCGTTTTCAAATCAATGCTTAAACCCTCATCTTTAAAAAATCCTTTTTCAATCGCTACATATTGCGGTGTATAGAAAAGGGAGCGGGTTACTTCGGCAACCCTGACTTTCGTTGTTTCCTGTTGCTTGTTGCCGCATGCTCCAAGCGGGATCACCAGCATGCACAGAAGTAATAATACGACACCTGCTTTACACCATTTTTTCAAAATTCCTTCCTCCTTGATATATAGGTATTTTGCCTACATTATCGTATGAACGGAAGAAGAAAATGTGAATGCCTCTTAGGGGATAAAAACAAGCGGATGTTTTACAATAAGAATAAGGAGAAAGGAGAGTGGAAATTGGAGAACGGAACGATTATTTCAAAACGGCGGTTTCCATCACCGCATCCACGAATCCATCTTTATTCAGTCACATACATATCACAAGGCCTGAAGGTGAAGGGGCTCTTAGCTGAACCGGTTGATGGCGAGATACATGACGCTTTCTTATATTTACGAGGCGGAATAAAAAATGTCGGCAAGGTGAGGCCCGCAAGGATCGTGCAGTATGCCGTAGAAGGATTCATCGTTTTTGCCCCTTTTTACCGTGGAAATCAAGGCGGGGAGGGAGATGAGGATTTTGGAGGCGAAGATAGGTTCGATGCGATATCAGGATTCAATCTTCTTGAACAGCACCCCCGCGTGAACAAGGATCACATTCATATCCTCGGATTTTCCCGTGGCGGCATCATGGCGCTTTGGACTGGGATATACTGCAGGAATGCAGCATCGATCGTCACATGGGGAGGTGTGTCGGATATGTTTTTAACATATGTCGAACGTGTCGATATGCGTCGGATGATGAAGCGGGTCATCGGCGGAACACCTAAAAAATGCCCCGATCAGTATGAATACCGTACGCCATTGTTTGCAATTGAAGATTTGAATGTACCCGTTCTGATCATTCATGGTGAAAAGGATGACAATGTCGCCATTGAACACGCGTACCGGTTGGAAAAAAGGTTGAAAATGCAGGACAAAGAGGTAGAAAGCTGGTATTTCCCTCAATTCACTCATTACTTCCCACCCGCCGTGAACAGAAAAGTAGTCGAAGATTTAACATCTTGGATGAAAAGTAAAACCGAATAATGATAGAATGAAGTATATATTGGCAAGAGGAGGAGATACACATGGGCATGCCTATGGAGCTAAATACCATGATCGTTACAAAAGGGAACGAAACCCGTGAAGAAGAAAACATTTTTCGGCTGTCGAAAGATGGTTACAGGTTATACCCTATCGATATTCCAATCGATGTCCGCAAGACGATTCAATCTGACTCAAGCGGAACAGCCGTTATCCAAAAAATTGAATGGACCAGTGAAAAGACCATCATTACGTACCAACTACTATCACTGAACTCAACTAACTAAATAGACAAGCGCTTGCCGGGAATCGTCTTCGCAGCAAGCGCTTTTTTTGATTGTGTGCATAATTCGACCTGTGCACCAGCGAAATCGACCGTAAACTCCCATATTCGACTTATACGCCAATCTTCCAACCGACATCTTTCAGCACAAGATCCCTGGCGGATTCAATCTTCGAAATCACTGTCATTAAAAGAATGGTAAAATGGTGTAAAGCGCATGAGGTTGGGTGATTTGATGATTTTGGTGAGTTCTTGTTTAGCGGGTCTTGAGGTAAGATACAATGGTACACACAGCCTGGATGATAGAATTATGGAATTGGTGAAGGAGAAAAAGGCCATAGCGGTTTGTCCTGAGTTGCTTGGCGGTTTTTCGACACCGAGGGATCCTGCGGAGATAGTTGGCGGTGAAGGTGGGGATGTCCTTGATGGAAAAGCGAAGATCATCGAAAAGTCGGGCAGGGATGTAACGGAATTGTACATAAAGGGAGCGAATCTTACGTTATTGAAAGCCCTGGAGGTAGGGGCGACGTTAGTCGTTTTAAAAGAAAATAGTCCATCCTGTGGAAGTGCCACGATTTATAATGGGGAATTCAATGGGGAGAAGAAGGTCGGGAATGGAGTGACCGCGGCTTTGCTTAGGCGGCATGGATTCACGGTCATTTCAGAGGAAAGTTTATTCGATTATCTGAAAAATGAGTAATGGCATTTTAGATAGTGCTTTGGAAAGAAGGGGAATACATGGAGGATATCAATCTCTATACTTTGCTATTTTTAGTACTTGCGGGTTTTATAGCCGCATTCATCGATTCCGTTGTGGGCGGGGGCGGATTAATTTCCATTCCGGCTTTATTGTTCACGGGGATTTCGCCTTCAGCGGCACTTGCCACTAACAAGCTGGCGGGTACAATGGGATCTTTAACGAGTACGATTTCATTCATTCGGGCTGGAAAAGTGGATTTCAAATTCGTCATCAAGCTGTTTCCGATTACTGTGATTGGAGCGGCGTTAGGAGCATACGTTGTACATTTCGTTTCCGCAGAGATACTGAAGCCCCTCATTTTGATTTTGCTGGTCATTGTAGCGATTTATACGTTGGTAAAAAAGGATTGGGGTAAAGATGCAAAGTATAAAGGGCTGAAAAGGAAGAAAATGATTCTTTTGATTGTCATAATATTTGCGATTGGTTTTTATGATGGTTTTCTTGGACCGGGCACAGGTTCCTTTTTATTATTTTCATTTTTGATCATCGGGTTTGATTTTGTCCAGGCAGCCGGGAATGCAAGAATATTGAATTTCGGAAGCAATATTGCCGCACTTATCATTTTCTTATCCATGGGGACCGTCAATTTTGCCTATGGAATTCCGATGGGTCTGGCAATGGTCGCAGGAGCATTGGTAGGAACGAACTTCGCAATTAAGAAAGGTGCTTCATATGTACGGATATTATTCATTTGCGTCACGATCTTATTGATTGGGAAAAATGTCCTTAATTATTTCCATGTGCTTTGATGGAGGGTTTACGGGAATGAGTCTATTAAAAATGGCCGGGGATACAAAGCGTATTTGCGGCCATTTTTACATTCATATTGTGAAATTCAAGTCCGAGCGAACACCAAATTGATCCTTAACCTTACCTGATTTTTCATACTAATCCTCCTGTTTCGTGTCATGACTATCGATTCGGCAGGGAGATTTTATCCTCCTTATCAAAACAAACTTCGCAGATGAAGCTTCCTTCATTTTTTAAATATGCCTTTATTTCAGTCATCCCTTCTACGCTTCGGATAACGCATCTTCACAAGAACGACTTCGTCCCCCTTAATTTCTTTACCACATTTACCACACTTGGGATCTTCCCCGAACATCTAAACACCTCCAAGCAATTTAAGGTCACATTTTCAAATTCAAATTAGGAGGATGAAAATGGAAGAGTAAAAAGCCTGCCGCTAACGTGACAGGCTTTTCTCATTATTTTTTTTCTTTCATAAAGGAAGGGGGGATTTCATTCCGCAATGCTTTAACAGGATTTCGACAATCCGCTGTGAAGCGAATCCATCTCCATATGGGTTGGAAGCTGTCGCCATTTTTTTATAGGTTTCTTCATTTGTAAGTAAGTCTGAGGCTAATTGATAAATTCGTTCTTCCTCAATTCCTGCCAATAAAAGGGTGCCAGCCTCAATTCCTTCCGGACGTTCTGTTGTATCGCGTAACACAAGGACAGGAACACCAAGTGAGGGCGCTTCTTCTTGCACCCCTCCGGAATCTGTCAATATTAGATGGGCATGCGCCGCAAAATTATGAAAATCAAGCACCTCAAGCGGCTCTATTAAGTGAAGTCTTTCCGTTTCACCAAAAATCCGGTAAGCAATTTCACGGACTACTGGGTTTTTATGAAGCGGGAAAACAACCTGGATATCTGTGTGATCTTCAAGCAGCCGTTTGACGGAACGGAATATTTCTTCCATTGGTTTTCCGATATTTTCCCGTCTGTGCGCTGTCATCAATAACATACGATCTCCATTCAAACCAGATAGAATCGGATGTTCATAGTCTTTCCGTACTGTTGTTTTCAAAGCATCGATTGCCGTATTGCCAGTAATATGGATACAATCACTCTTTTTATTTTCCAAAATTAGATTTTCTGCCGCCTGATTGGTTGGCGCAAAGTGCAAATCAGCTAAGACGCCTGTCAGCTGCCTATTCATTTCTTCAGGATATGGAGAATACTTATTACCAGTCCGGAGACCAGCTTCAACATGACCAATCTGTATCTTATTATAGAAAGCTGCCAAGCTTGCGATGAAAGTTGTCGTTGTATCCCCATGTACGAGGACGATATCCGGATTTATATCTTTCATGAGCGAACTCAATTTTTCAAGCCCTCGAGTCGTAATCTCTTCTAATGTTTGTCTATCCTTCATCATATCCAAATCGTGATCTGGCTTTATTTGAAAACATTGCAAGACTTGGTCGAGCATTTCCCTATGCTGGGCGGTGACCACCACGATGGTTTCTATTTCCTCTGGATGCTTTTTCAGTTCCAAAACGACTGGTGCCATTTTGATAGCCTCTGGTCTTGTACCAAATACGGTCATGACCTTAATACGTTGTTTAGGCATGCTCATTTCCTCCCCTTCTGAATGTCTCCCCCATTATAACGGGAAGTTCATGGGAAATATAAAAATGAAACAATAATTAACAGAATTTTTACAATATTAATGAGGACTTTATATTTCTTTAACCTTCAGTTAATATCTGGCATTTACAATATAAAGCAGGAAGTATAGCTCAGCAGAATAGAGGTGATAGGCGAATATGAAAAGCGTCCTGATGATCGTGCAAAACTTTTATCCGGAAATCGGAAGTGCGGGAAATAGAATGAAAAATATATATCTCCATTTGAAAAGAAACGGATTTGAGGTAACGGTCATCACATTGAAGCCGAGTTATCCTAATCAAAGTTTATATCAAGATACAAAGTTTTGGGATGAAGAAAGCATTGAAGAAGATGTCATCAGGATTAAACCGGACAAAGTGAAGAGGTATACAAGCAATATGGGGAAGCGGTTGCTTCATTATCTTGAAGCGATGTGGCTTTTCATTTATACAATCATCCGTCTCGAAAAAAAATATGATTATGTGTTTGCCACGACCCCGCCGATCTTCCCGACATTTGCAGCGTTGATCGCCAAGAAGAAGATGAAGGCGAAACTCATTACCGATGTAAGGGATTTATGGCCGGAATCGTTGATAGGAGTTGGGGTATTCACTAATAAGTGGGTCTTGAAAATCGCTTTCTTCCTGGAAAGGAAGCTATATCGGCATTCGGATTTTATTATCATCAATAGTCCTGGTTTCAGGGATTATATCGTTGCAAAGGGAGTCAAGGAAGAGGCCATCCAATTCATCCCTAATTCGCTTACTGCGGATGAGCTGACGTTAAAGAATTTGCTTACACCCGTATCGGAAAAAGTAATCAAGGTCGTTTATGCGGGGAATATCGGACTGGCTCAGGACTTGAAAAAACTGATAGCCGTGGCTGAAAAGCTAAGGGAACATAAACGAATCGAGTTCTCGATGATTGGATATGGATATCGGATATCCGAAGTGGAGAAGGAGATAAGCTCTAGAGGGCTGACTAATATTAAGATGATTAATGCGATGAATCGAAGAGTGACCCTTCATGAAGTTTCAACGTCCCATATTGCCTATGTGAGCTTGGTTGAAAAAGAAGTCTTCAATAAGGTTTTGCCTGGTAAAATCATCGATTATATGTGTGTCGGAAAACCGATCGTCGGTGATGTGGACGGCAGGGCCAAGAAGATGCTCAAAGAGGCGAAATGCGGGTTGGTGGCAGAGAGCAGGAATGTTGATGAAATCTGTCAGCATATCTTGACCATGGCCTCAGATCCAGCCCTTCGTGAAGAACTGGGGGAAAACGGTCATCGGTATGCTAAACAACATTTTCAATGGTCTAAAAATATTAAAGGTCTCATCAATGTGATGGAAGCGTCAGGCTGAAAAATCCGGAAGTGGAGGACAACATGGCGAAGAAAGTATGTATGTTCGTGTGGAATCACTTTACAAACGATGCGAGGGTTCTAAGAGAGTGCACAGCACTTACTGAAGCGGGTTATGAAGTCGATTTAATTGCCATTCATAACTGGAAAATCGAGGGCTTGCCCAAAAAGGAGAAACACCAAAATGGATTCTCCGTCACTAGGGTGAATAACCGCTGGGAAGCGCTTCATAGGGTTCTCAGGATCGTAGGCAAATTAAAGAAAAAGAAGTTTGAAATCGTCTTATTGGCCTTATTGGTCTGGAATACGTTGTGGAACTTGAACTTGATCAATGGCTGGCTGGGATCGGGAATACTGTTCGGTTCCCTTGCACTCCTTGCGATGGGCACCATGCTCATCACTAAAACGAAGCTGCCGACCCTATTAACAAGGAGCTATATTTTCGGTCAAATGATCTATCATGGCCGGAAAAGGAAATATGATTTTTATCATTCGAATGACTTGAATACGCTCATGCAGGGAGCGATCAGCAGTAAATGGTTGAGAAGGAAAAAGCTGATTTATGACTCGCATGAGGTGCAAACGAGCAGAACGGGATATAATAGCCGAATTTACGGGATGATGGAGAAATTCCTATTAATGTTCGTCGATGAAATGATTGCCGAAAACCATACGAGAGCTAAGTATAACGAAGACTTATATGGTCTGTATCCGAAGGTGGTCCATAACTACCCGATTCCGACCAATCCTGAGGAAAGTACGGCCGTGAATTTGCATCAGCTGCTCGATTTGCCAGAGAATGAACCGATATTGTTATACCAAGGCGGCGTTCAAATGGGCAGAGGATTAGAGCAATTGGTTGATGCTGTACCGATGATCGAAGGCGGGACGGTAGTCTTTATCGGGGATGGAAGGATCAAGGATGAATTAATGAAAAAGGTAAGCGACATGAATCTGGAGCATCGTGTGAAGTTCCTGCCGAAGGTTCCGGTCGACGAGCTGCTCCATTATACAAAAAATGCGTATTTAGGTTTTCAGATATTGAATAATGTCTGCTTTAATCACTACTCCGCATCTTCAAATAAATTGTTTGAATACATGATGAGCGGTGTACCTGTGGTTGCCTGCAGCTTTCCTGAAATTCAAAAGGTTGTCGATACGGAAGAAATCGGTGTGTGTGTCGATTCACATGATCCAAAATCAATTGCCGAAGGCGTCAATTACTTATTGAAACATCCTGAAAAAAGGGCGGAAATGAGCAATAACTGCCTGAAGGCGCGACAAAAATACAATTGGAAACAAGAGAAGGAAATCTTTATCGAAATCTATCAAACAGCCTAACGAATTAGAGTGTAGCAGAAAAATAGATAGGAGTGGTTTATATGAAACTTTGTACAATCGGACTTGGTTATATAGGACTTCCAACTTCTTTAATGTTTGCGAAACACGGTGTCGATGTTGTCGGCGTGGATATCCATTCTGAGATTATTTCCAATTTGAATAGCGGCAGGCTCCATATCGAAGAACCAGGTTTGGATGAGGTATTGCAAGAAGTGCTTATTTCCAATAAGTTCCGAGCGGCGTTAAGCCCGGAACATGCGGATGTTTTCATTATCGCGGTGCCTACACCAAATAAAAAGGACATACATCAATCTTGTGATTTAACTCATGTCATGGATGCAACCTCCAACATTCTTCCTTTTATCAAAAAAGGGAATGTCATCATTATCGAATCGACGATAGCGCCGAGAAGTATGGATGATCATATTAGACCGATGATCGAGAGGACGGGCCTTACCATCGGAAAAGACATTTTCCTCGTTCATTGTCCGGAACGTGTTTTACCTGGAAGGATTCTTGAAGAGTTGGTTCATAATAACCGTATCGTCGGGGGCATCACGGAAACATGCTCATATAAAGGAAGTCTTGTTTATAAAACCTTCGTTCAAGGGGAGATCATTCAGACGGATGCGAAAACGGCTGAAATGTCCAAACTGATGGAAAACACCTTCAGGGATGTCAATATTGCCCTTGCGAATGAGCTGACGAAAATCTGTTTCGAGCTGGACATCAATGTTTTGGATGTCATATCGATGGCAAACAAACACCCTCGTGTCAATATACATCAACCAGGGCCAGGAGTTGGCGGCCATTGTTTAGCGGTCGATCCGTATTTCGTCGTTGCAAAGGCACCAGAGTATGCGAGAATCATTAAATTGGCCCGTGATACCAACGTATCGATGCCTTATTACATCGTTAATTCCGTAAGGATGATGCTAGAGGGCATCCGGAAGCCAAAAGTAGCCGTTTTCGGTCTTGCATACAAGGGAAATGTAGATGATATTCGTGAAAGTCCCGCCATTGATGTCGTCAATATCTTGATGGGGATGGAAAACATGGATGTAGCCTTGCATGATCCGCATGTCCAATCTGGAAAGATGCCAGTCGTATCAGTCGAAGACGCTGTAAATGATGCCGACTTGATACTTGTCCTGACTGACCATGATGAATTTAAACAGATGGATTATGATAAGCTATCGAATCTCATGAGCAATAAATTGATTTTGGATACACGTAATTGCATTGATGCAACTAAAACAGATGTCCCGGTGGCCAATCTGGGCAATATATATCAATACAAAACGATGTCCATGAAAAAAGCCAGAAATAAAGCGATCATCTAAAAAACTTGGACAAACACCGAGGACGGAATAAGGATAAAGGGGGCGCTGACTATGACAGTGCCCTTTTTCCAATGAAGAAAAGGACCATGCAAGAGCTTGGTCCTTTCAGACTGAAGAAACGTTCCAGTTGGTTTCAGAATTCAGCTTCCTTTCCACCGAGACTGTCCTGGGAAGCCTCTCTCCGCGGGCATCTGACGGGGGAGGCAAGCCAGTTATTCGACTGCAGGCGCCGTCTTTCGCCATTTACGGCAGTAATAGACTATATACGCCGTCTTTGTGCCATATACGGCAGTAATCGACTGTATACGCCGTCTTTATGCCATATACGACAGTAATAGACTGTATACGCCATCTTTGTGCCATATACGGCAGTAATCGACTGCATACGCCATCTTTGTGCCATATACGGCAGTAATCGACTGCATACGCAGTTTTTCGTCATACCTGGCTTAATAAAGTAAACCATGAAGGATAACGTTTTAAAATCATGGGTCGGGAAGAGTCTTTTCTTGTCGACAAACTGAAAGGACCAAGCAAGAGCTTGGTCCTTTTGTGTACAATTTATTAAGCTGTCGGTCCGCCAAGTTCTTCGATTTCACTTGGAACGCTTTTGAATTTCTTGAAGTTTGCACGGAATTGAGCGGCAAGGTCTGTTGCTGCTGCTTTATAAGCTGCAGGATCTGCCCAAGTCTTGATTGGTTGAAGCACTTCATCAGGAACACCAGGAACATGAAGCGGGATATCCAAACCGAAGATATCATCTTTGATCGTTTCGATGTTCGCTAATTCACCTTCAAGTGCCGCTTGTACCATTGCACGGGTGTAAGCAAGTTTCATACGGCTTCCAGTTCCGTATGCTCCGCCAGTCCATCCAGTGTTGACAAGGTATACCTTTGCATTGTGCTCGTCAATTTTATCACCAAGCATCTCGGCATAGCGTGTAGCTGGAAGCGGTAAGAATGGTGAACCGAAGCAAGTCGAGAATGTAGCTTCCGGTGAAGTTACGCCTCTTTCAGTACCAGCCAATTTACTAGTGTATCCGCTTAGGAAGTGGAACATTGCCTGTTCTTTGGAAAGCTTGCTGATTGGAGGCAGAACGCCTGAAGCATCAGCTGTCAAGAAAATGATTGTATTCGGGTGTCCTGCAATACTTGGGTTCACGATGTTATCGATCGCTTGCATTTGGTAAGCAGCACGAGTGTTTTCAGTCAATGAACTGTCATCATAGTCCGCTTCACGTGTATCCGGATCAACAACAACATTTTCCAGTACCGCACCGAAACGGATCGCATCGAAAATTTGTGGTTCTTTTTCACGTGAAAGGTTGATCGTTTTCGCATAGCAGCCGCCTTCGATATTGAATACACCGTTAGAAGACCAGCCATGCTCGTCATCGCCAATCAGTTTACGGCTAGTGTCTGCAGATAAAGTCGTTTTGCCTGTACCGGACAGTCCGAAGAATAAAGCGACGTCCCCTTCACGTCCTACGTTAGCAGAGCAATGCATTGGAAGGATTCCAGCCTCTGGAAGTAAGTAGTTCATGATCGAGAAGATCGATTTTTTCATTTCTCCTGCATATTCCGTTCCGCCGATCAGGATGGTACGGCGTTCAAATGAAACGATGATGAAAGTTTCGGATGTGGTACCGTCCACTTCCGGATCTGCTTTGAAGTTAGGTGCAGAAAGGATTGTGAATTCAGCTTCGTGACCTCTCAGTTCCTCTTCGTTTGGACGGATGAACAAAGTATGGGCGAAAAGGTTATGCCAAGCATATTCATTAACAACACGGATAGGAAGACGTGATGTTTCGTCTGCACCAGCGAAACCTTTAAAAACAAAAATCTCTTCTTTTGCTTTTAGGTAGTCAACTACTTTATTATATAGTTTATTGAACACATCTTCGGAAATTGGCTGGTTCACTGGACCCCAATCGATTTTATCTTTAACTGATGCTTCTTCCACGATATATTTATCTTTAGGTGAACGACCTGTATATTTGCCAGTTTCAGCTTTTACCGCACCGGTTGATGTTAGAACGCCTTCTTTTCTGCTTAATACTTTTTCGACCAATTGAGGAACTGAAAGTTGAGTTTGCACATTGTTTCCTGTTAATAATTGGTGTAACTCATTAGAAACGTCTACAGAATTCATATATGAGGTACCTTCCTTTGTTTAAGTTTTTAGATTACAATTAGTATAACACATTCATTTAATTAGTCTATACTATTTCTTTTAATTTGTGATTATTTTCAGCTGGTTGCGTTAATCATTTTAATCCGGCAGGAACTAATTCAGGATTATCGCATATACTTCCATGAAGAAAATTTTATTTTAATAGGAAGTAAGTAAGCAATATATGTCTAAAGGGAAAGTAAGGATGTCGTTCCATTTCGGATGCTCATTACTTTATTATTAATGGCAATTTACAACATTTCTATTCGTATTTTGCATTGTAAACCCATCTAGGACGTTGTATCAACATGTTTTTTCAAATGAATGCCATTCTGTATGGAAATGTTCTTTTTAGAAAAGCATTGACAAATTCAAGCCAGATACGATAATATCTTAAATTGTACGGATTCTCTTATCCCGAGTTGGTGGAGGGACAGGCCCTTTGAAACCCAGCAACCTGCCATATTGAACTTGACTCCAAGATCGATCGCCGAAAATAAAGCGAAGGTCTTCAAGGAATAGTGGTGATGGTGCTAACCTGAGCAAGGTAAAAAACCCTTGAACGATAAGAGTGAAAGGATAGAAGACAGAATGTTAAACCTTTCCTCATTTGCCAGGGAAGGTTTTTGTGTTTTTATAAGTAATTCTGTGTCTATAGTTGAAACTAATGAGGGAAACGAGTTCCGTAAAAATCAGGCTTTTGCCTGCAATATACTAACTTCCAAGGAGGAAATATGATGTCAAAGAAACGTCTATTTACTTCTGAATCTGTTACAGAGGGCCATCCGGACAAAATTTGTGACCAGATTTCAGATTCCATTTTAGATGCTATCCTAGCTAAGGATGCAAATGCACGTGTTGCGTGTGAAACTAGCGTAACTACAGGTCTTGTACTTGTTGCTGGTGAAATTACAACGTCCGCTTACGTGGATATTCCGCGTATCGTTCGTGATACGATTAAAGGAATTGGCTACACACGTGCGAAATACGGTTTCGATGCTGAAACTTGTGCCGTGTTAAGTTCCATTGATGAGCAGTCTGCCGATATCGCAGCTGGTGTCGATAAAGCATTGGAAGCTCGTGAAGGAAACATGTCAGAGGAAGAAATCGATGCAATCGGTGCAGGGGACCAAGGTCTTATGTTCGGATTTGCTTGTAATGAAACAGAAGAGCTTATGCCGCTTCCGATTTCATTGGCGCATAAACTTTCATTCCGCTTGGCTCAAGTTCGTAAAGATGAAACTCTTGCTTACTTACGCCCTGATGGTAAAACACAGGTAACTGTGGAATATGATGAAAATAACGTTCCTGTACGTGTAGATACGATCGTTATCTCTACACAGCATGATGCAGAAGTTACGCTTGAACAAATTCAAGCCGATCTAAAAGAACATGTGATCAAAGCAGTCGTTCCAGCTGAATTGATCGATGCCGATACTAAATACTTCATCAACCCGACTGGCCGTTTCGTAATTGGCGGACCTCAAGGGGATGCTGGTCTTACTGGACGTAAAATCATCGTTGATACTTACGGCGGATACGCTCGTCACGGCGGCGGTGCATTCTCTGGTAAGGATGCTACTAAAGTTGACCGTTCTGCTGCATACGCTGCTCGTTACGTTGCGAAAAACATCGTGGCAGCCGGCCTTGCCGACAAAGCGGAAGTTCAATTGGCATACGCAATTGGTGTGGCAGAGCCAGTATCCATCTCAATTGATACGTTCGGAACTGGTACAGTTAGCGAAGAAGTCCTTGTTGACCTAGTTCGCGCTAACTTCGACCTTCGTCCAGCTGGTATCATCAAAATGCTTGACCTTCGTCGCCCAATCTACAAACAAACAGCTGCCTACGGACACTTTGGCCGTACAGATGTCGATCTTCCATGGGAACGCACGGACAAAGCAGAAACATTAAAAGCACAAGCGTAATCCATATAAATAAAGGTGTCCCGCAATTAGCGGGGCACCTTTTTTATGGATTAATTTTGCCGTCAGCGGGAATAATTCAAGAAATCAAAGAAATTCAACTTACGTGCAATACGCGTGAGTCAGGGTCGTTTACAAGTTTGTTTGGTTCAACTATTCGTGAGTTTGTAGCATTTACTCGTAAGTTAGATCAGTATACTCGTGAGTTTGCAGCAGGTACTCGCGTGTTTGTAGCATTTACTCGTGAGTTAGTGCGGTTTACTCGCGTTAGAGCAGTATACTCTTGAGTTTGTAGCAGTTACTCGTGAGTTAGAGCGGTTAACTCGTGAGTTTGTAGCATTTACTCGTAAATTAGAGCAGTATACTCGTGAGTTTGTAGCAGTTACTCGTGAGTTTGGAACGTTTACTCGTGAGTTTCAGTACAATACTCGTAACTTTCAGTCAATTGATCGTGAGTTACTTTATTCGTTCCGCCGTTTTATAGTATTGGCCTTTTTCGGCGTATTCACGTACGATGCGTTCCATATCCTGGCGGTCTTCTTCATTGATTTCGCGAATGACTTTAGCTGGACGTCCGAATGCCAGCATGTTTGGTGGAATGACTTTGCCTTGGGGAACGAGACTGCCGGCACCGATGAAGGCCCCTTCGCCGATTTCGGCTTCATCAAGTACGATCGATCCCATGCCGATCAAAGCTCCTTTGCAGATTTTACAGCTATGTAAAATGACCTGATGGCCAATGGTTACTTCATCCTCGATGATCAATGGATTATTTGGGCTTTGGTGCAGGACGCTGTTATCCTGTATACTGACTTTTTTCCCGATGATGGTTGGGGATACATCCCCGCGTATGACGGAATTGAACCAAATTGATGTTTCTTCGCCGATTTTGACATCACCTGTCACGACAGCATTTTCAGCAATATAAGCGCTTTCAGCAATTTCAGGTTCTTTGCCTTTATACGGATAAATAATCATTTTCAATCATTTCCTTTCCGAAGTGAATGTTTTTATGTATTATTTTAATATACCGTATGCAAATACACTTGGCTATTTATAATAGCAATGTACAACTTGTTAGATTTCTTTTTTGTCGAAAATCACGAATATGGTTATAATTTATATATATTATTTTGACTATCATGGATCGTACACAACAAGTGAAAAGGAAAGGGGGATTTCGAATGTGGAAATGGGAGACAGAAGGAGACGCAAAAGGCGTCATTGTCATCATTCATGGGGCAATGGAACATCACGGACGTTATAAGTGGGTAACACAAATGTGGCTTTCAGCTGGATACCATGTCGTCATGGGCGACCTTCCTGGGCAGGGTATGACAACTCGCGCCTACCGGGGACATATCGATTCCTTTGATGAGTATTTGGACGAGGTGAAAAGCTGGATAGAAGAGGCTTACGAATATTCGTTGCCGGTCTTTTTACTTGGACACAGCATGGGTGGTTTGATTTCGATCCGCCTTCTTCAGGAAGAGGAATGGGACATTGCAGGGGTGATTCTTTCTTCTCCTTGCTTGGGCCTCGTGACGAAGCCGCCGAAGTTCCTTACAACCATCTCTCATGGTTTGAACATCATGATGCCTCAGTTCAGGGTAGATTCCGGATTGACACCTGAAATGGCGACGAGAAGTGCGGAAATTCGTGAATCCGATAGAAACGATACATTATATATCACGAAGGTTTCGATTCGATGGTATCGCGAGCTGGCACAGGCCATGAAGGATGCTTTTGAAGAGATTCCTGAATTTCAGGATGTGCCGCTTTTGGTCATGCAGGGCGGAGATGACCGAATCGTGAATAAGAAGGCGGTTCGTGAGTGGTTTAATTATAACTTGGCCAGTGAAAAGCAATATAAGGAATGGCCGAAGCTTTATCATGAAATCTTCAATGAACCAGAGCGTGATGATGTATTTCAATATGCGCTGAGTTTTGTTGAAAACCGTTTAAAGATATTAGGGTATGTCGTTTGATCAGTACATACTGTCACGATAAATGAAAAAGCTGCCGAAGATAGAGCTCGGCAGCTTTTTTTTTATTTGGATCAGCCTGCGTTTTTAAGCATTTCGTTCGATTTGATGACCGGTGCCCAGAAAGTAACCGGATACATAAATTGGTTTAAATGTGTAAGTTCTTTTTTATTGGATAATGCGGTCGATAGAAGATAAATGGATTTGAAGGTCAAGTCATTGGCGAATAGGTCTAAAAGCGTCGCTTTCATATTCATGATCGCTTCATGGTTTTGGGTGGAAATCATTAAATCAAGCTGTGGCAGGAACTTATCAAAATGATGATCGAATTGTTTGAGGTCTTCCATGGTTTTTTGTTTTTCTGTCAACGAGTTAAGCGAGCTGACAAAATCCCCGTATTGCTCACTTGAATCCCTTTTGATTTTTTCAGTCAATATATCCGTCAGTAATGAAGTAGGCAAATGTTCCATTTTCTGCACCCTCTTATCTATTTTTTATCATTATAATCATTATAGACTAAAAATTCAAAAAGTTATGATTGGTAATTCTGCTGCATGAAAGTTGTTTTAAAAAAACACCGTTCGTATCGAACGGTGTCAAAAGTCTATCTCTTTTCCATCGCGACAATGAATGGCGGATTGTTTGATTGGTTGATGAACCCGTATTTCAGGATATGGGCTTTCTGTTGAGGGAAGTTCTCAACATAATCCATCAATGCATCCCGTTCTTCCGATCCCCCTGGATGCCCATGGTAAATGACGAGGATGATGATGCCTTCAGGCGCCAGCAGTTCGAACAGCTGTTCAATGGCTGATATCGTCGTATCGGCTTGGGTGATGATTGATTTGTTCCCGCCAGGAAGGTAGCCTAGGTTGAAAATGGCACCCGTGACCTTTCCTGAATGTTCATTCTTGATGTACTTGCTTAAATGTTCATGCCCATCGTGAATGAGAGTGCAGCGCTCTTGTAAATTCTCTGCTTCCAGTTTCGCCGCTGTGGTATGGAGCGCTTCTTTCTGAATATCAAAACTATAGACATGTCCGTTTACACCTGTAAGCCCTGCAAGAAAGGCCGTATCAAAACCGTTGCCCATCGTGCCATCTATGGTTATATCCCCGGGGCGGACTGCTTTTTCCAGCAGAATCCTGGCGAAAGGCAAAATTCGATCAAGCTTCATGATTGTACCTCCGTGTGATGATTTTTTCCCTGCCAGCTTTTGCGGCGTTTCAATTCGGCGTCAATGGCATTCAAGACATCCCATTTATTGACGCTCCACATTGGGCCGATCATCAAATCGATCGGACCGTCACCTGTAATGCGGTGGACGATCATTTCTGGAGGGATTATTTCGAGCTGGTCACATACCAGGCTGACATAATCGTCACGGTCAAGAAACTCGAGCAGGCCTTTTTCGTATTGTTTGACCATCGGTGTCCCTTTTAATAAATGAAGTAAATGGATCTTTATCCCCTGCACATCGAGTTTGGCGACTTCACGGGCTGTTTCCATCATCATGCCGTAATCTTCCTGAGGGAGGCCATTGATGATATGGGAGCATACGCGGATGCCGTGTTTGCGCAGTTTATCGACGCCTTCTTTGTAGCAATCGAAGTCGTGGGCACGGTTGATCATCGTTGCGGTCTTTTCATGAACGGTCTGGAGACCAAGCTCCACCCAAAGGTAGGTGCGTTCGTTCAATTCCGCTAAATACTCGACTACATCATCTGGAAGGCAATCCGGGCGTGTCGCGATCGAGAGTCCGACGACACCTTCCTGGGTCAATACACTTTCATATTTCTCGCGAAGCTCTGCCACGGGTGCATGCGTATTCGTGAACGCTTGGAAATAGGCCATATATTTTCCATCTTTCCATTTATGATGCATCCGTTCGCTGATCTTCTTAAACTGGATGTCGAGGGGTTCAACCCTGTTGCCCGCAAAGTCACCAGAGCCTGAGGCACTGCAGAAGGTACAGCCGCCATGTGCGACGGTGCCATCACGGTTCGGACAGTCAAAACCGCCATCCAGGGCAACTTTAAAGACCTTATGTCCAAAATGTTCCCTCAGGTGGTAATTCCATGTATGATATCGTTTGTTATCCGTTGCATATATAAACGGGTTTGCTTGATT
Organism: Peribacillus simplex; assembly: GCF_900156045.1. Lineage (GTDB taxonomy): Bacteria > Bacillota > Bacilli > Bacillales > DSM-1321 > Peribacillus > Peribacillus simplex_D. The sequence goes on from NZ_FTMX01000006.1 coordinate 39,684, forward strand.
CAAATCAGCAACCTCCTAAATAAAATAAAGAGCAACATATATTATACAACATTCTCGCAGCTAGGTCTTTTTTCGAAAAATAAGCGTATACTGTATACTTGAAGGCTAAACATTTTGCTGCTATTTCCAGTATATCTTTGAATGACTATATCCAATCGGGAGCTGATGGACATGACCGGTCAAGTTGAAGAAGCGATTAATCAAATGAAAAAGAAATTAGCCGAAAATAATCAGGTGATCGAAGTAAATGAAGATGGGTTCATATACAAAGCCACTTGCACCTTCAATTCACCTGCTTCGGAAGAACAAATTCATTCCTTTGAAAAGAAAACCGGACTGCTTCTGCCCGAGGATTATAAGGAGTTTTTAAAAATAACCAATGGATGCCGTCTGTTCGATAATGTGGAATCGGGTGGGGAAAATGATTTATACAGTCTGGATGATATTATTAATTACACATATGAAAATTCCTACGAGGGATGCTATAAAGTGGCCTGCATTTATCAAGATAATATCGTCATCGATGGGGAAGCGGTCGCTAAAGGCGATAAGGAGTATTTAATGGTAAAAGGCCATATCGATGATTTTGAAGAAGGCGAGAAACTCCATATGGGCTTTGCTGAATGGATCGAGCAGTTCATTTCCCATCAAGGTGAGAAGTTTTGGGATAAAGGTTGAATGCTCAAAAAAAAATGATAATCCAACCGTTATTTGCTCAAACTAGACAAGATGATTCCGAATCATCCAAATGAGACGCGAAGGAGAGGGTTTGAAATGGCAACCAGACAATCCGTCGATCATTTTTTAGAGCAATGTGAAGGGGCTCTCCATTTTGCAGAGTATGAATTTAACGAGGCCTCACGGCAGGAGCATTATGATGATGAACAATTTCAAAATTCGCAAAGGTATATCGAAGAGGCTTTGACGGATATGGAGCGATTGTATGCCAGTTCGAATGACCAGCAACGGGAAATGCTTTCGCGGATGAAGCAGCAGTTGAATCAATTGAGGAATGAAATGATCTTACTGCGACATTAAATGGAAGCAAGGGAGCTATGAATGTATAGCTCCCTTTTTTGCACAATTTTTCTTTAATTCGCATATATAATGAAAAACCTGTCGATAATGTTTATGTACGGCTATTGCAATTGTCGGTGAAATTGACTAGAATAAAATAAAATGCAATATTCTCATAAAGACTGTGATGAGGAATAGTAGCGGTTTAAACCAGTAAAGAGAGTTGACGGGTGGTGCAAGTCAACCTGGGATGGTCGTGAACTCGCCTTGGAGTCCCGGGTGTGAAGGTGAAAAGTAATGCCTGGCGTTTTAATCCATGTTACGGATGTTTTAAGCTGGGCGGATTTTAGCTATCGCCAATGTGGGTGGTACCGCGGGAAGATATACATAATCCTCTCGTCCCTATTTTGGGATGAGGGGTTTTTTATTGTTTTTTTATACGGAAATTAGGAGGAAATCATATGAGTTTTGACCATAGAAGCATAGAAACGAAATGGCAAAAGTATTGGGAAGGCAATAAGACATTCAAAACGGGTGAAGAAAGCGGCAAACGCAAATTCTACGCGCTGGATATGTTCCCATATCCTTCAGGGGCCGGTCTTCATGTAGGGCACCCGGAAGGTTATACGGCAAGCGATATCCTGGCACGGATGAAACGGGCACAGGGGTATAATGTATTGCACCCGATCGGCTGGGACGCTTTTGGACTTCCTGCGGAGCAATATGCGATCGACACGGGAAATGATCCGGCTGAATTCACGGAGCACAACATCAACACGTTCCGCCGCCAAATCAAAGCCCTTGGTTTTTCTTATGACTGGGATCGCGAAATTAATACGACAGATCCAGACTATTACAAATGGACGCAATGGATCTTCTTGAAATTATATGAAAAGGGCCTTGCATATATTGATGAAGTGGCCGTTAACTGGTGTCCGGCACTTGGCACGGTATTGGCTAACGAAGAAGTCATCGATGGGAAAAGTGAGCGTGGGGGCCATCCGGTCGAGCGCCGTCCGATGAAACAGTGGATGCTTCGTATCACGGCGTATGCAGACCGCTTAATCGACGATCTGAATGATGTGGATTGGCCGGAAAACATCAAGGATATGCAGCGTAACTGGATTGGCCGTTCCGAGGGAGCGGAGGTTACATTCAATATCGATGGCTTTGATGAAACATTCACGGTGTTCACGACTCGTCCGGATACGTTATTCGGTGCAACATATGCCGTATTGGCACCTGAACATCAGTTTGTCGATAAAATCACGACGGCTGATCAAAGGTCCGCAGTTGAGGCCTATTTAGATGAAGTGAAACATAAAAGCGACTTGGAAAGAACAGACTTGGCAAAGGATAAATCAGGCGTGTTCACGGGGGCTTATGCCATTAACCCGGTAAACGGCGAGAAAATGCCGATCTGGATTGCCGATTACGTGTTGATCAGCTACGGAACAGGTGCAATCATGGCCGTTCCTGCCCATGATGAGCGTGATTATGAATTTGCAGTCAAGTTCGACTTGCCGATAAAGGAAGTCTTAGCTGGCGGAGACGTGACAAGTGAAGCATATACAGGCGATGGACTTCATGTAAATTCGGAATTCCTTGATGGATTGAATAAAGAAGAAGCTATTTCGACCATGATAAAATGGCTGGAAGAAAAAGAAATCGGCACGAAGAAAATAACATACCGCCTTCGCGATTGGTTATTCAGCCGTCAGCGTTACTGGGGTGAACCGATTCCGATCATCCATTGGGAAGACGGCACGATGTCTGCAATGAAGGAAGAAGATCTTCCGTTGATTTTACCGAAAGCTACGGACATCAAGCCTTCAGGTACTGGAGAATCACCACTTGCGAACATATCGGAATGGGTGAATGTAACGGATGAAAACGGACGAAAAGGGCGCCGTGAGACAAACACGATGCCACAGTGGGCAGGCAGCAGCTGGTACTTCCTACGTTATATCGATCCAAACAATAAGGAAGCACTTGCAGATCCTGAAAAATTAAAAGAATGGATGCCGGTCGACATTTATATCGGCGGCGCCGAGCATGCGGTACTTCACTTGCTTTACGCTCGTTTCTGGCATAAATTCCTGTATGATATCGGTGTCGTGCCAACGAAGGAACCATTCCAAAACCTATTCAACCAAGGAATGATCCTTGGCGAGAATAATGAAAAAATGAGTAAATCCAAAGGGAATGTCGTGAACCCGGATGATATCGTTGAAAGCCATGGTGCCGATACACTTCGCATGTACGAAATGTTCATGGGGCCATTGGATGCTTCGATTGCCTGGTCCACAAACGGATTGGACGGTTCTCGCAGATTCCTTGACCGTATCTGGCGTTTATTGGTCAACGATGACGGTGCGATCACAGATAAGATGACAGAAACGGATGACACGGGCAAGCTCGAAAAAGTCTATCATCAAACGGTTAAAAAAGTGACCGAGAACTATGAGGAATTGAAATTCAATACGGCGATTTCACAATTGATGGTATTCATTAATGATGCTTATAAAGCGGATTCGCTTCCTAAAGTATATATCGAAGGCTTCGTAAAGCTGCTTGCACCAGTTGCACCGCACATCGCCGAGGAAATTTGGTCTAAACTGGGCCATTCCGAAAGCATCACATACGGAACATGGCCGGCTTTCGACGAAGCGAAGTTAGTGGATAACGAAGTCGAAATCGTCATCCAAATCAACGGAAAAGTCAAAGCGAAATTAATGGTGCCGACTGACACCACGAAAGAAAAACTGGAAGAAATCGCGATGGGTGATGATTCCATCAAAGAACAAATCGATGGGAAAACCATTCGTAAAGTGATTGCCGTACCGGGCAAATTAGTCAATATCGTCGCAAACTAAATAAAAATGATTGCAAGCTGTCCCGCATATTTTTACTGCTGGGGCAGCTTTTTTTCGCTGTCATCGGCCGGCCATAGGAAATAGGTCATGTTAGGATTTTCACCGATTTGAATCTACCGAATGTTGGCAACGACTATCGTCATGAGATGACCTTGGGGAGCTCAAATATCTTGCTTAATTGGTACATGTGAATCATTTTTCGACTTGATGGCCAAATAAATCAAGCATTTGACATAAAAAAGGGAAAAAATTGGTTGATATAATTTTACAGTGTGATAGTTTGGTATAGTACTGTTATTTTTTAACCAATTATTGGAGGGGAAATCGTGAAATTTAAGAATGTGAGTCGAATTACGGCATGTGCACTAATTTTTGCACTGATTTTCAGCTTGATGGTTCCGTTAAATTCTCAAGCTGCAACTGCAACACCCGTTGAAAATGTAAAAACGATTAAAAATGGGGACACTCTGGATGGAAAGTTTGAAAAACCGGATGTTCAATGGTACCAAATCAGTCCCACAACAGAAGAAATACAAAAGTTCTCCCATATTGAGTTCGAAGTCAATTCGGACAAAATCTTGAATATCTCCGTATATCAAGATAAAGAAAAAGCAGAAAAAGATGAGAGCAATTATATGGTCTCTTCTTATCCTGATGAAAAAGCCGTAGTCGATTTCCCATATGCCTGGGAAGGCACATATTATGTTAAAGTTGAATATTTCGGCGATACGGATGATGAGGGAAATCCGATCCCGGATGCGGAAAATGTAGCTGAATACTCCATCAATGCGCATTCAGTAACATTGCCGCCATCTGCCGGGGACGAAGGGGAGGAACTCGAATCATGCCCGGTTGAAGTGAGTGTAAATGATAAGAAAACGGGAGAATCCATGTTGAAAACACTCCGCGTGTTTAGAGATGAAGTTCTCACGAAGTCACCTGAGGGACGCACCCTTTCCTCTTTATACTATAAAGCTTCGCCATTCCTGGCTCTTCATCTTGCCGGGAATAAAACGGCAAGGGAAGCCGTTTATAATCACTTGGTCGAGATTAAGCCCCTTATTGAGGATCTTAATGAAAATGGAGCAAGCAGTACGGCAGTCATTAGCAACAAGCAGCAAGAAGCGATCAAGGCCTTATTCAAAAAGTCGACAGACGTCGCTCCAGCCGGATTGAAAAAGGATATGGACGCCATTGCAAAGAAAATCAATCTTGATAAGCTTGCAGGTGAAAGAATCGTCGATATCGCAAGCAAAGCGGGAATCGAACTTCCGGCTTCGAAAAATGTAAAGAACAAATATATCGTCAAACTTAAACCAGGGAAGTCATTAAGCGCTGTCCAATCCAAGATAAGCGGAAAAGGGTATGGAACATTATCGGCACCTAAGCAACAAGAGGTTCTGTATGATGATATGTATGTAGTGGAGTTAAAGAACCAAGCTAAAATGAGCACGGCGGCACTATCCGGTATCGAAAAACTTTCAGAAGTGGAATATATCGAACCGGTAAAAACGTACAAAGCACTTTCTGCCGACATTCAATCACCGTATCAATGGTCTTTGGATAACGCCGGTGGGGAAGAAGGCGTAAAGGGCGCGGACATCGATAACGAAAAACTGCAGAACCTTATTAAGAAACGTAATTTAAAAGATACATTGGTAGCGGTCATCGACACAGGTGTCGATGATTCACTTGCAGATCTTCAGAGTGTCGTTGAAATGGAGTCAGGTAAGAATTTCATCGATAAGAAAGAAAAAGCAATCGATGACAATGGCCATGGTACACATGTATCCGGAATCATCGCTGCCAAAGCGGATAATGGATATTCCATGCAAGGAATCAATCCAGTAGCTAAAATCATGCCAGTGAAGGTCTTGGACTCTTCAGGATTTGGAGACAATGAGAAAATTGCACTAGGCATTAAATATGCCGTGGATCATGGTGCAAAGGTCATAAACCTTAGCTTGGGCGGAGAATATAGCAGGACGATTGAATATGCCTTGAAACATGCCGCTGCCAAGAATGTAATGGTAGTCGTAGCAAGCGGTAATGATGGGATGGAGGGTCTTTCTTATCCTGCATCATCTAAATACGCCATATCCGTCGGTGCAACCAATGCACTTGATTTAGTATCCGATTATTCAAATTATGGATCGAAATTGGACATGGTAGCTCCAGGGACAGGCATCCCGAGCCTTGTGCCTAATGGGAATGTTACCTACATGGATGGAACATCAATGGCAACTCCCCATGTTGCAGCAGCTACAGCTCTGTTATTATCCGGAAACCCTGGGTTGAAAGTGAATGAAGTAAGGGAAATCCTTCATGAGACATCGGAATATGTCGCTTTTGAAGAAGAAGATAATGTAGATCCTTATGAGGACTATCAACCAGAAGATGGAGAAATCATAATCCCTGAAGAAGAACTGCCTGTCGGAAAAGATTTAGTATCTGGATATGGAAGGCTGAATGCATACAGCGCTCTTAGCGCAGTAGATTTACAAGCTAAAGTCAATCTTGTGATGGATACGCAAACAAAACTGACTGGTTCAGCTAAAAAAGGTTCAGTAATCGAAGTGAAAAGCGGAAACAAAACGCTCGGTAAAGGAACGGCGGCAGCTAACGGAACGTTCACCGTTACCATTCCGGTCCAAAAAGCTGCGCAGCAGCTTACTGTGAATATCTCTGATTCTTCCAAACTAGCAGTAACTTCAATCAAAGTATTCGTGAATAAGGGTGCAACCCCTAACAAACCAACTGTTAAAGCTGTAAGTGACAAAGATACGTATGTAACGGGTCAATCACAAGCGGACATGAAAATCACGATCAAAAATAGCGCAAAAAAAGTGATTGGTTCAGGTAACACGGACAGCAAAGGTAATTTCAAAGTGAAAATCAGCAAGCAAAAGGCTGGCACTAAACTTTCAGTCACAGCTACAGACTTAGCAAAACGTGAAAGCAAGGCCGCAACCGTGACTGTTCTCGATAAAACAGCCCCAGATGTACCGAAAGTGAATGAAGTAAGCGATAAAGCTACTTCAGTAACTGGTAAAACGGAAATCGGTTCAAGCGTAACCGTAAAGTACAGCAATAAAAACATCGGAACGGCAACCGCTGATAGTAAGGGGAACTTCTCCATTAAAATCAGCAAGAAAAAAGCAGGGTCTGCATTATATGTCTCAGCAAAAGACAAAGCGGGCAATACAGGAAAAGCGGCAAAAGTAACGGTTAAAGATAAAACCGCTCCAGGTGCACCGAAAGTGAATGAAGTAAACGACAAAGCAACAAAAGTAACTGGTAAAGCGGAAATCGGTTCAACCGTAACCGTGAAGTACAGCAATAAAAACATCGGAACGGCAAAAGCTGATAGTAAGGGGAACTTCTCCATCAAAATCAGCAAGAAAAAAGCTGGATCCGCATTATACGTCTCGGCAAAAGACAAAGCGGGCAATACAGGAAAAGCAACAAAAGTTACCGTTAAAAAATCTAAATAGCAATAAGAGGTGAAGGCCGTTTAACTTACAGGTTAAACGGCTTTTTTTTGTGAGAAAACGAATGAAAACACCGAGCGATGATGAGCGGTGTTTTTGCCAAGCTTTGTCACTGCATGATGTCAGATCTGGAGTTTCGCGTTATATTCTGAAACTTCACGTACTCGCCGTTCTTATATCATTAATCTGTTCAATAGTTGAGGCGAATCACAAAATATCACTGTCGGTAGTGATTTGGTATTGGAGGAAAGTAATCAAGAAAGTGATTAATTTAAGGGGATTAATATATATTGACTTCCGAAATGATAAGGAATTAAGCTCAAAAGCGGATTCCTTATTATTTCAAATGTATATACCTATGGCGGGATTTTCGAGGGTCCATATATCCGCCGGTTATTTGATGTCCGAGAGAGCTCGCGATGACTACTGCTGCAAAGAGGAGGATGATTTTCTTCAAATTAATAATCTTCTTTCCGTTTTATTATTTTTAAAGATTACACCCAAATGCCTCTTCCTTCAACCCCCTTTTTATGGATGTTGAATTAATTGTGACAAACATTAAATGACCGTTTTTAACTAATGTATCAAAGATAAAGTAGCTGGTATTTATTTGGAAGTGAAAGCTTTAAATAATGAGGATTATAAGAGGTTGTGAATTTAAGGGAGTCAGATCCTGGCGGACTCTCATTTGCTTTTTGATCCGCCAATTCCACCACTTTGATCTTGAATTGCTCTTAAAGCATGAGTTTTTCTTTCGGATAATTGGGATTACTGTAAGGCTAGGAAGATGACTGAAGGGGGAGGTCTATGCAGGGGAATGTTCAAATCAACTTGCCCCTGCATTTGTCAGCTCATTTAGTGAATTCACTTCTTAGGAGGTAGACAACATCGTATTTCTTCAACTCGTCCATATGGCTATCACTATCACCATAAAAATCAGTGGAAAGTGAACGTATGCCTTCGTTTCCGCTTGAATAGCATATACTCGCCAATGCAAGCTTGTTTGTGCTGTTTATTTTGAGTTTGCCAGCACTGCCCCAAACGCTGGACTCCATTTCATCAATGGTTTCAGGATAAGTGGCTGTATCCGTACCATTGTCGTTTTGAATGCTGATGTTGAACATCGATTGATTTTGGCCATCAACCGTTTTGGAAGTCGTAAAGATGATTGTCCCATTATCTTCGACGGCAGTTGTCATGCGTCCCATTTCAGGTTCGACAAGTTTGCCAAATTCATATTTTTCGACCCAGACTGACATCTCCTTGTATGTATCATCAACATTGAATTCGATAAGAAAGGAATGTTCACTTGAATTCTCCAGGATGGCTTTTTCCCTTTCTGTCAACTCAGGAACTGAAAGGTTATTCCAGGATTTTGGCTCATCAGCCTTACAGGCGACTAACGAAAACGAGATCAGTGATAGGATGATGGATAAAAAGATTTTTTTCATGATTCTCATCTCTTGAATACTATTTACCTAATTAAAACCAATTCTTATATATTATAACATTATAATAAAAAAAGGAATCGGAACGCGGCAAAAAGGCAAGCAATCAATCGTTATGCTTGCCTTTTTGTTGCATTTAGAATGGTTGGGAAAGAGCCTGATTGGCAACATCGACGTCATTTTGAAGCAATTGGTTCAAGTCGTATGCTGGATAGAGGTTTCGTTCATAAAGGTAGTGGAATATCTTGGTATGTGTATCGATGGCTCCATTTAAATGTTTTCTAAATACTTTTCGAAGGGAAGGGGTGGCTGTTTCAGTAATGGCACCTGCATAACTTTTGATGGATGATTTGGCAAAGCCCAGCAATTCCCCGGCAGCAGCTGCCGATGCGTCATCCCTTGATACATCATCATCCCGTCCCGTCTTAGGCGTCAATGGATAAAATTGCAGCAGATCCATGATGTTTTGGGTAAGGGAATCGATCGTTTGCCTATATATCGTTTTTAAAATGGGATCTTTTATTTTCGGATAAGCTTTTTTAAATTTCATAAGGGCATTGGACTGGGAGGCGACCAATTCATGAAGCTCGAGTGTTTCATGCCAAGCAAGATGTGAATGGGTGGGTTTCATGTAAATTCCTCCTGAACGAATAATCTTGATAAGTTATTCGAACGGTGGGCTATAGGTAAGTTGTCTAGTAAATTGTTTATGGAAAAGGTAGGTTGTCCCATCTTCCTTCACATTCACAGGTTAGAACGAGCGCCATGTTTTATTGATATTGCTCGAGAACAGAGAAGAACTTTTTGGCAAATTGGTAAAAAAGTTTTTCTGATGGTGCCAAGTCCCTGTTTTTGGGAGTGATGATGCCGACAGTCCGTTTGACTTCGGGTGTATCGATCGGAATTTTGACAGTCAGTCTTGGAATGACTTCATAAAAGGTACTGTCAGGGAGCAGACTGACTCCGATTCCTGCAGATACGAGCCCTTTTATGGAATCCATGTCTTCACCTTCCGAGGCGATGTTCGGTGCGAAACCGGCTGCTTTGCATGCTTCGAGAGCGATAGTGTGAAAGATGTATCCTTTTGGAAACAAGACGAAGGGATCATTTCGCAAGTCACTTAGACGCAGACTTTTCCTTTCGGCCAATGGGTGCGTTATCGGCAGTAAAGCGGAAATGTTTTCCGTGAACAGGATATGACCTTCGATATCTGGATCGTTTGTCGGAATCGGTCCAAGGAAAGCTAATCCGATTTCGCGATTTTTGACAGCTTCCTTTAAAGAGGAATAAGATCCCTGTCTTAAGTGGAAGCCAATATTCGGCTGCTCATCTTTAAAAGCGGAAATGACGGTAGGCAGTAAATGGGTGGAAAGGCTGGTCGGGAACCCGATTTTAATGCTTCCGTGTTCAGGGTCCAAAAACTCCTCAATTTGATATTTGGCATATTCTATCGCCTGTATCGCCGTCTTGGCATGAATCAAGAAAATTTTACCGATGGGTGTTAACTGGATATTCCGGCCGATTTTCTCGAATAAAAGAACGCCAAGCTCATCTTCCAGTCTGGAGATTTGCCGGCTGATTGCTGATTGTGCAATATGCAGGTGCTCTGCGGCTTCAGAGACGTGTTCCCTCTCGGCGACCTCAACAAAATAACGTAATTGTCGTAGTTCCATTTATTCATCCTCCTGGCATTCATCTCAAAGTGAGATAGATTCTACTAGAATTATATATTGTTTATATCGATTTGAAAACCTAGAATAAATGTAAGTGACATAACGGTGTAAGAATACGATGGGGGCGATTAATATGACATACAATCAAATACCAAAAGCACAAGGGCTCTACCATCCTGAATTTGAACATGATGCATGTGGGATCGGTTTATACGCTCATTTAAAAGGGCTTGCTACACATGACATCGTCAAACAAGGACTGAATATGCTGTGCCAATTAGATCATCGCGGCGGACAAGGCAGCGATCCCCTTACAGGAGATGGCGCAGGATTAATGGTACAGATTCCTGATGAATATTTCAGGCTGGCATGCCCGGAAATGAACTTGCCGGCAAAAGGACGCTATGGTGTAGGCATGCTCTTTTTCTCTAACAATGATGATGAACGGAATGAAATCGAAACTCGTTTGAATGCATTTATCGAACAAGAAGGCCAAATGTTATTAGGCTGGAGAACGGTTCCTGTTGATGCAGCGAAGATCGGGGAGGTCGGCAAGGAGACATGTCCGATGATCCGCCAAGTATTCATCGGGGCAAGCGAAGGGATGAACGATGATTTAGCTTTTGAGCGTAAATTGTTCATTATCAGAAAACAAGCTGAAAACTGGGCTCGTGAACGCGGCAATCGTTTTTATTTTGCCAGCCTTTCAAGTGCTACGATCGTATACAAAGGATTATTGACACCAGAGCAGGTGGATGCTTTTTATCTTGACCTTCAACAGGAGTCTTTCGTTTCGGCTTTCGCTTTAGTGCATTCCCGCTTCAGCACGAATACTTTTCCTAGTTGGGAACGGGCACATCCAAACCGTTACCTGATCCATAATGGCGAAATCAATACGCTTAGAGGCAATGTGAATTGGATGAAAGCGCGTGAACAGCAGTTTGTATCGGAAGCATTCGGGGATGACCTGCAAAAGGTCCTGCCTATTCTGGATATAGACGGCAGTGATTCCTCGATTCTTGATAATGCACTTGAATTCTTCGTGCTTGCAGGGCGTAAACCGGCACATGCGGCGATGATGCTCATTCCTGAACCGTGGACGGAGAATCCGCATATGACGAAGGAAAAGAAGGCATTTTACGAATATCATAGCATGCTCATGGAGCCATGGGATGGTCCGACGGCCATATCCTTTACGAATGGCAAGCAAATCGGTGCCATCCTTGATCGAAATGGTTTAAGGCCGGCAAGGTATTATGTGACAAAAGATGATTACATCATTTTCTCATCTGAAGTCGGCGTGATCGATGTGGAGCCGGAGAATGTATTATATAAAGATCGTTTAAGCCCAGGCAGAATGCTTTTAATAGATTTAGAGGAAGGCCGTATTGTTTCCGATGAAGAGATCAAGTCGGAAATGGCTCAGGAAAAACCATACCAGCAATGGCTGGACGAACAGCTTGTTCAATTACGTGACGAAGAACCTGTGCTCGAGGGGGAGCCATTGAGTGATTTATTATTCAGGCAAAAGGCGTTCGGATACACGTATGAAGATGTCCAAAAATATTTACTGCCAGTCATTAACGAAGGCAAAGATCCACTTGGCAGCATGGGGAATGACATTCCATTAGCGGTCTTATCAGATCGCCCGCAATCGCTATTCAATTATTTCAAGCAATCCTTTGCGCAGGTAACCAACCCGCCAATCGATTCGCTTCGTGAACAGATCGTCACGTCAACGATGACATTTCTGGGTGCGGAAGGCGATTTGCTGAAACCGGATGAAACGAACAGCCGCCGCATTCAATTGGATTCACCTGTATTGACGCCAGGTCAAATGCAGCAGTTGAAAGAAAATGCCTATCCTGAATTCAGGAGCAAAGTCATTCACACTTTATTTTCAGAAGATTTAGAGAGTGAACTCGATCGCATCTGCCGTGAAGCGGAACAAGCGATCGCTGATGGTGTCAGCCTTTTGATATTATCCGACAAGGATATGAGCAAAGAAAAAGCTGCAATTCCTTCCCTGCTGGCTGCGAGTGCCCTTCATCAAGAGCTGATCCGTCATGGGAACCGTACGAAGGTGAGCATTATCGTTGAATCGGGGGAAGCAAGGGAAGTCCATCATTATGCGTCCCTGATCGGGTATGGAGTGGATGCGATTTACCCGTATCTTGCTTATGAAACATATAAGCAGGCGGTATTGGAAGGCAGTTTGTCCATCAGCTACGAAGAAACGGTAAGGAAATATGTACGCTCATTGACAGAAGGCATCGTAAAAGTGATGTCGAAAATGGGGATTTCAACGATTCAAAGTTATCGCGGCGCACAAATTTTCGAAGCGGTCGGAATCGGTGCTGAAGTGATCGAACGCTATTTCAGCGGTACGGCATCGCAGCTTAGTGGGATCGATTTGGAAACGATCGCAGATGAGGCGTTGATTCGCCATAGGAAGGCTGCAGCTGATTCACTTGACCAAACTCTTGAAAGCGGCAGTGATTTTCAATGGAGAAAAACAGGGGAACATCATGCTTTCAATCCTAAAACGATCCATACACTGCAATGGGCCTGCCGGAAAGGCGACTATAATTTATTTAAGCAATATTCAAACTTGGCGAATGAAGAGAGACTCGGGTTTTTACGGAATTTATTCTCGTTCGATCAAAAACGCCAAAGCATTTCCATAGATGAAGTGGAATCCGTGGAATCCATCGTCAGCCGATTCAAAACGGGCGCGATGTCATTCGGTTCATTGAGTCAGGAAGCACATGAAACATTAGCGATTGCGATGAACCGTTTAGGCGGGAAAAGCAATAGCGGTGAAGGCGGAGAGCATCCTAGCCGTTACCAACTGGATGAAAACGGCGATGACCGCCGCAGCGGAATTAAACAAATTGCATCAGGTCGTTTTGGAGTGAAAAGCCATTACCTTGTTAATGCAGATGAACTTCAAATCAAAATGGCGCAAGGTGCAAAGCCGGGTGAAGGCGGCCAGCTGCCAGGGAACAAAGTATATCCTTGGGTCGCAGAGGTCCGTGGTTCCACACCAGGTGTCGGCCTGATTTCACCGCCTCCGCATCATGATATCTATTCGATTGAAGATCTGGCACAGCTGATCCATGATTTGAAAAATGCGAACCGTGATGCCAGGATCAGCGTCAAGCTTGTATCAAAAGCAGGCGTAGGCACGATTGCAGCCGGTGTGGCCAAAGGAGCCGCAGATGTCATCGTTATCAGCGGGTATGATGGCGGTACGGGGGCATCACCAAAAACAAGTATTAAACATACAGGTCTTCCTTGGGAGCTGGGCCTTGCCGAAGCACACCAAACATTGATGCTGAATGGCCTGCGCAGCCGTGTAGTCCTTGAAACGGATGGAAAGTTAATGACGGGACGCGATGTGGTCATGGCAGCTATCCTTGGAGCGGAAGAATTCGGCTTTGCTACAGCACCGCTAGTGGTCCTTGGCTGTGTCATGATGCGTGCTTGCCATTTGGATACATGCCCAGTCGGGGTAGCTACTCAAAACCCTGAGCTTCGCAGCAAATTCACAGGAGATCCGGATCATGTCGTGAATTTCATGCGCTTCATCGCTGAGGAAGTGCGGGAAACGATGGCTGAGCTTGGATTTAGAACACTGGAAGAAATGGTCGGCCGCACTGATGTTTTACAAGTGAGCGAGCGGGCACAAAACCATTGGAAAGCGAAGCATCTGGACTTGACGACACTTCTTTTCCAACCGGAGGGGATACGTACGTATCAACTTCCTCAAAATCATAAAATTGATGAATCCCTGGATATCCGTGAGATTTTACCGGTTGTGGAGCCTGCTTTGAATGACCAAACCCAGGTGGACGTAAGCTTCCCGATTACAAACGTGAACCGTGTGGTCGGAACGATTGTCGGCAGTGAAGTATCCAAACGCTATGGGGAAGAAGGGTTGCCTGAAGATACGATCACACTCCGCTTTACGGGATCGGCGGGCCAGAGCTTTGGTGCGTTCATTCCAAAAGGGATGTCGATGCATTTGACAGGTGATGTCAATGACTATGTTGGGAAAGGCTTATCTGGAGGAAAGATCATTGTCACGGCACCTGCTGGCAATCAGATTGAGGCTGGGGACAATGTAATTGCCGGGAATATCGCCTTATACGGTGGAACAAGCGGCGAGGCCTACATTAATGGCCGTGCGGGAGAACGATTTGCAGTACGGAACAGTGGAGTCAACGTCGTCGTTGAAGGAATTGGAGACCATGGCTGTGAGTATATGACAGGCGGACGTGTGGTCATTCTGGGCAACGTCGGCAAAAACTTTGCGGCAGGCATGTCAGGCGGCATCGCTTATGTACTTGCAGATGATGCAGAAGAATTCAAGGCATTATGCAATGGTGAAATGATAGAATTCGAGACGCTTGATGATATGGATGATGCAAACGAAGTAAAAGAAATGCTTTACAGCCACGTTCATTATACTGAAAGTGCCAAAGCATCGTATGTACTGGAGAACTGGGCGGATTTTGCTAAGAAATTCGTAAAAGTCATTCCGAAAGATTACAAACGGATGATCAAAAGCATCAATGAGCAGAAGGGTGCAGGGCTAACGGATGAAGAAGCGATCATGAGTGCATTTCAAGCAAATGCCGTTCAAGATAAAAAAATCACTAAACAAGCTGTGATGCAGTAAGGAAGGGGAGAGAAAGATGGGAAAAGCAACAGGATTTATGGATTACCCTCGAGAAAAACCAAAAGACCGGAATCCTCTCACTCGTTTAAGTGACTGGAGAGAATATACAGCTCCTTTCTCTGATGAAAAGTTAAGTACACAGGGAGCGCGGTGTATGGACTGCGCGACCCCTTTCTGCCATATGGGCATGGAATTGAACCGGGTGACAACAGGCTGTCCGATTCATAATCTGATCCCGGAGTGGAATGATTTGGTGTACCGCGGCAGATGGAAAGAAGCATTGGACCGTTTATCGAAAACGAATAATTTCCCTGAATTCACCGGGCGCGTCTGCCCGGCCCCTTGTGAAGGGTCTTGTACGGTAGCGATAAGCGATCCTGCCGTTACCATCAAGAACATTGAAAGGACCATCATCGACAAAGGGTTTGAAAATGGCTGGATCACGCCTCGCATCCCTGAAAGCAGGACCGGCAAGAAAATTGCCATCATCGGTTCAGGCCCGGCTGGATTGGCGAGTGCCGACCAGTTGAATCAAGCAGGTCATTCAGTCACGGTTTATGAGCGCTCAGACCGTGCAGGGGGGCTGTTGACATACGGCATCCCGAACATGAAACTTGAAAAAGATGTCGTTGCACGCCGAATTAAATTATTGACTCAGGAAGGCATCGATTTCATTACCAATACAGAAGTAGGCAAAGATATAACAGCCGAAGAACTGCAAAATCAATATGATGCAGTCATCCTTTGCACAGGTGCCCAAAAGCAGCGTGACCTGGTAATTGAAGGACGCGAGGCATCAGGCATTCACCTTGCAATGGACTACTTGACGACTTCGACTAAAAGCCTGTTGGACTCCAATTTTGAAGACGGCAAGTTTATAGACACAAAGGGGAAGGACGTCATCGTCATCGGCGGCGGGGATACAGGAGCTGACTGTGTCGCAACTGCCCTTCGCCAGGAATGTAAGAGCGTCGTGCAATTCGGGAAGCATCCAATCCTTCCGACGGCCCGTACATCTGATAATATGTGGCCAGCCTACCCGAATGTATTTTCCCTTGATTATGCGTATGAAGAAGCGGAAGCGAAATTCGGTGCAGATCCGCGTCAATATTCAATCCAAACAAAAAAAATCGTAGCCGATGAAAATGGCAACGTTAAAGAACTGCACACAATCTCAATGGAAAAAGTTAAAGGCGAAGACGGAATGTACATTTTCAGGGAAGTTCCAGGAACTGAAAAAGTATGGCCTGCACAATTCGTTTTCATCGCAATCGGATTTGAAGGAACCGAAATGCCGCTATTAACTCAATTTGACGTAGAAACAGTAAACCAAAAAATTGATGCCGTTTATGGCGAATACAAAACGAATGTCGAAGGGGTTTTCGCTGCCGGAGATGCAAGGAGAGGGCAAAGCCTTATCGTTTGGGCAATCAATGAAGGCCGTGAAGTAGCGCGAGAAGTGGACCGCTACTTGATGGGCGCAACAGTATTGCCTTAATTTTTAAAAAAGGAAGTGCCATAATGGTGCTTCTTTTTTTTGTGTGGTGGGAAATGTGGAACTCACGAGTAAAACGCCGAAATTCACGAGTAAAAGCCCTGAATTCACGAGTAAAACGCCGAAACTCACGAGTAAATGCCTCGAATTCACGAGTAAAACGTCAAAACTCACGAGTAAAGAGCCAAAACACACGAGTAAAACGCCGAAACACACGAGTAAAACGCCGAAACACACGAGTAAAGATACCGTATTGATGATAAACAAATTAGGCGAGCGGTATATAAATACCGTTCGCCTAATTTACTTTCAATCAGCTTCTAAAGTCAGCTTCTTGAAGGACGCCAAGTGATGTGTGATTCAGTGCATGGACAGCTGCTATTATTTTCTCTGTCTCTACTTCATCTCCTATGGCTTTATGCAATTTCTCTATTAGCTGGGGTTTTGTTAATGGATTTCCGGGACTTCCTTTAGGTGTATCGATGCGTTTCGATAGTACATCCCCACTCGTTGTGGTCACGGTCACAATTGTAAATCGTCCCACTGGGAGTGCTGCTTTGGAAGGCTTGATCGTTGCATCCGTCTCTCTATTTACTTTTTGAAAGGATTCTCTCCATGAATGGGGAATAGGTTTCGATTCAAAAGAAGCAAAGGTCAGGGGTTTGCCTGTAAGCGCGAGCCATACAATATACTCAATCGAAAACCTTCCTTCTTCACCAGTCGAAGGATTATGGTGAATCAAAGCGGAATCACCATTTGGAGGAAAGCAAACACTCACCGATTCAATATCTTCTTCCGACAAATCGTACGTCTTATGTAAAAAGACAGCAGCATCAGCGCCATGTGCCGCAGCAGAACAAAAAGGATACTGTTTAAACCATAATCCTGGTGTTACGATTCGCCATGTCTTTCCCCAATTTACCGTCAAATCGGGAACTCCATTTTCTGCATATACCTGAAAGAAACCATTCTTATCATTCAAAAAGTCGGGATTGCTATGTAATCCCATCCGAATCCAATCTGCGGAATCCACAGCGTTTTTAGCAGCAATCCCTACATGGAGCGGCTTTACTACAGTGCCAAATTGGAGTCGTAAACCCGCCGATTGGGTAGCGGCAAGACTCATGGTTTCAGCTATTAAGCGTGGTGAGTATTCCCGTAAATATGCAACCGCACCAGCTGCAGCTATTACGCCAAGTGTAGCCGTATTATGCCAACCTTTCGTATAATGATAGGGATTCATAGCTTCCCCAAACCGAGCCATGATTTCCACACCTACCACATAGGCAGCTAAAAAACGTTTCCCGGTCATTTCAGGCTCTCCAACTGCTAACAATGCAGACAAAATGACTGCGCTTGGATGACCTCGTACATCTGAATGTACATCATCATAATCTAGTAAATGAGCTTGAAAGCCATTGAAGAGTGCTGCTTGGGATCTTGTTGCATGCATGTGACTTCCAATCAAGTAACTCGTCCCATTTCCGCCTTCTTCCAAAATGATTTGCTTTAAAATTGTCATTTCCTTTTCGGATTTTGTTTGATAGGAAACAGCAAGATAATCAAGAAGCCCTTCGATTGCAGCCTGTAATACTTCTTCATTTACCAACGGATTGGAATGATAAATCATTTCAGATAACCTTTCCGTGTTCATGCACTTCACTTCCTTTTTTGCCTGGCAGGTCCGTCCGTTTCATCTCCCATTTGCCGTAAAAAACGCTGAGTTCGCGGATTAAGGGAATGCTCAATTACTTGTTCTGGGGTGCCTTGTTCGATAATATGTCCGTCTGCCATGAATATGACATGGTCAGCAACTTCCTTCGCAAATTGCATTTCGTGCGTCACGATCACCATTGTGGTATCCTCTTTCGCTAACTCCCGTATTACTTGTAAAACCTCATTAACCAATTCGGGATCTAGAGCGGAGGTAGGTTCATCAAATAAAATGGCATGTGGTTTCACAGCTAATGCTCTAGCGATGCTGACACGCTGCTGTTGTCCGCCGGATAAGGTAACGGGGTATTGCATGGCTTGTGTTTCCAAGCCAACCCGTTTCAATAAATCCATGCCGATTTGAATGGCTTCTTCTTTTTTCATCTTTTTGCTGACAAGCAAAGCTTCAATCACGTTTTTTAGGGCCGTTTTATTTTTAAAAAGGTTATAGTGTTGGAATACCATCGCTGTTTGCTGTCTTAATTGGTACGCGTCTTTCTCTTTATATTTTTGGGTATCCAATTTTACATCCTTGATTTCGATGGTGCCGCTGTTGGGCTTTTCCAACAGGTTCAGGCAGCGTAATAACGTTGATTTTCCAGAACCTGAAGGGCCAATGATGGCGACAACTTCCCCGGTTCTAATATCCAAGTTAATATCGTTCAATACTTGTTTATCACCAAAATATTTAGATAAGTTTCTTACTTTTATCATATGATCACCTTCTAAGTGGTTTGCTGAGCCAAATTTCCAGGTATTGTTGTATCCAAGAATAAAGAATAACCAATAGCCAGTAAATCAAGCCAACCACCAAATACGTCTCGAAAAAGCGCATGTTAGCGGATGCAATAATTTTTCCCTCTGCAAATAGTTCCGTAATTCCTAATGTAAAGGCAAGGGATGTTTCTTTAATCAAAGATATGAATGTATTCCCTGTTGCTGGCAATGCATTTAAAGCAGCCTGTGGTAATATGATTCGCGAGTAAATCTGCACTCTTTTCATGCCGGTTGCAAGGCCCGCTTCCATCTGCCCTTTGTCCACGGAATTCAATCCGGCTCGGAAGATTTCTGCTAAATAAGAGGATTCTTTCAAACTGAATCCAATGATCGCAGCTGTCATTGCTTCCATCGTAGACAACGACGGGAATAACTGTGGTAAACCGTAATAAATGATGAATAATTGTACTAACGTTGGCATACCTCGGAATAAAGAGATATATAAGCCAGCCAATTGGGTGATTCCAAAAATATTGCTATTCCTTATTAAGGCTACTACAAGTCCGATAATAATGGCTAAAGCCATCGAAATGATGGCTAAAACCAGAGTGATTGGAATAAATTTCGCGATTTGCAGGGAAATTTCCAACATATATTGTAAATCAAAATTCATAATGCTTTAAAACCTCCGCTATGCTTATTCGCCGGAATTCGTGGTGATATCTTCACCAAAATATTTATTGGACAGCTTCGCTAATGTACCATCTTCTTTAAGTTTTTTGATTTCTGTCGTGAATTCATCATTTAATTTTTTGCCTTTTTCTGTTTTTGGAAATGGATACCCTACATTTTCATAGGCCACTGGATCACCAACCAGTTTTAACGGAAGATCATTTTTCTTTATTTCTGCAACCAGGATTGGGCGGGAATTGATATATCCATCTACACGGTTGTTAATGGCATCTTGCATCGCGCCATCCCGGGTTTCATAGGTTCGTATTTTGATATCGCCGTTTTTATCATATTTTTCTAGGTTTGCGACGTTATTAGACCCCAGCACACCGGAAACGGTTTTGCCTTTAAGATCAGCCAAACTCTTAATATCATCGTTTTTTGTGCTTGATACAATTTGTGCACCATAATAACTATACGGCTCTGTAAAATTAAATTGATCTTGGCGTTCTGGTGTTATAGCAACGGCATTTGCAACGGTGTCCAATTTACCTGATCCCAATTGCCCCATTATCCCACTGAAATCAGAAGTGACCCACTCTACCTTGTATCCTAAATTCTTGGCGATGAGTTCTGTAAGTTCAACGTCAAATCCTATTAATTTACCATCCTCTTGATAACCATTTGGATAGCTTTGGCCAGTGGACCCCACTTTAATTGTTTTTTGTTCGGAATCTTTGGCAGCATTCTCTTGTTTTGAACTGCCACATGCTGCAAGTACTAATATGAAAAGTAAAGAGAGTCCAAGGGAAAGAATTTTTTTCATCGTTATTTTCCTCCTATTATTAAATGGTTTGATTATGTTTTTCAGTCCAAGCTTGATATTGTCCCGGCTGCAAGATTTTCCTCAAATATATTGTGAGATGACCTTTGCCTAAATCCTTTTGCCCGATCTCTTCAAACCCACTTTTTTCGTACATTTCCTTTAGCCATGGATGATTATCCGCGGTTCCGAGCGTAACCGCGGGGGCTCTCAGCTGCTTCTTCAAAATTTCTTCTTCGAGCCATGACAGAACTTTTTTCCCTATGCCTTGACGCTTATATGCAGGGTTTGTAGCGAACCAGCCTATGTGTGGCAATACGAGCGGTCCAGGATTAGGGCCCCAAGGTAACCGGATCGATACGGTCGAAATAAATGTCCCATTTTCCTCCAGAACAAACACCTTATTTTCGGATATATGCTTAATCGCTTCCTCTCTCGTGGCCGTTGCCGCAGAGAAGTGAATATCCAACTCTCTTATACTCGAATAAGCATCCAATGTTAATTGGAGGAATTTATCCACATCTTCTACACGTACTTCACGAAATATTTGACTCATCTTGCGCCTCCTATACTCTATCTAGTTAATTCCTCTTCGGTTCGGTGATTCTGTCTTTGAGAACTATCAGCCAGGTGTAAGGTATTTAAAGCTTATGGGAATATTGGTTGGCCGGTTTATCCAGGCCAAGATTCCCTCGTAATGTGTTACTTTCATATTTCGTACGGAAAATTCCCTTCGATTGCAGTTCAGGGACAACAAGTTCTACAAAATCCGTTAAAGAATCAGGCAAGAGGGCTGGCATGATATTAAAGCCGTCAGCTGCATTTCCATTCACCCAATCTTCAATCTTATCCGCAATCTGCGTTGGTGTTCCAATGGCGATATGATGTCCACGTGATCCAGCAACCCACTGATATGTCTGACGTAACGTCAAATTTTCATTGATCGCCCGTTTAACGATCAAATCATATTTACTTTGGATGCCATCTACATGTTCTGGTAGCGAAATATCAGCAAACGGTGTATCCAAAGGGATGTTCGAAAAATCCACATTTCCAAAATACCTTCCCATAACAGCCAATCCTATTTCGGGAATGATCAGCTCCTGCAATGCCTCGTACTTTTCTTGGGCTTCCTTCTCGGTCTGTCCTACAATCGGGAACAAACCTGGCATGATGCTCAAGCTGCTTTTCTCCCGATTAAAAGCGGCCAATTGCCCTTTTAACTCATGGTAAAATGAAACAGCATCCTCCTTGTTCTCCTGGGCTGTAAAGACAATCTCCGCGTGCTTTGCTGCAAGCAATTGCCCAGCGCCAGAAGAGCCTGCTTGTACAATGACCGGATGCCCCTGAGGGGAGCGGGAAATATTTAATGGTCCTTTTACATTGAAAAACTCTCCTTGATGATTGATTTCATGAAACTTGCTTTCATCAATGAATTGGCCTGTTTCTTTATCGATGACCAATGTATCGTCTTCCCATGAGTCCCACAACTTCTTGGTAACTTCCACAAATTCAGTCGCCCTTTTATAACGGAGACCATGTTCTAAATGTTCTGATTTATTGAAGTTCACGGCAGTAGAGGCAAGGGACGTTGTGACTACGTTCCATCCAGCGCGGCCGGAGGTAATATGGTCTAAAGAAGCAAATTTCCTAGCAACATTAAAGGGTTCTTCGTAGGTGGTGGAGGCCGTTGAAACCAAACCAATATTGGAAGTCGCCGAGGCTAGGTAAGATAACAAGGTCAATGGCTCGAATCGAGTCAGAATATTAGGATGCGAGTCCTTTGCAACTGACAAACTATCTGCCAAGAATAATAAATCGAATAAACCCTTTTCGGCAGTCTGGGCCAACCCTTTAAAATAATCGATGCTCATATTACCTTTCGGATTGGCGTTAGGGTGTCTCCAGGAAGCAACGTGATGTCCTGTTCCGGCCAAAAATACACCAAGTTTTACTGTTTTCTTTTTCATGTGTCAATTGCTCCTTTATGTCTTCACTTTTAAACGCAGGGGATTTATAATATGAATATCCTTACTGGTTTACTATGAATTAATGCTGAAATAAAACCCGCTTCCAGTTTAGAAGAGGGTTCCTTCCGACTATGTATTTCCTTACTTGTTTTCTACTATAGAAATGGAATCCTTTTTTGGATTGATACGTTAATATAATATAGAAATTAAATCAAATGGTAGCATCTAATATAATAAATTGTCAATGTTAAATATTCGGAATAAACACACTTTTCATTTCCGGAAATTCATTGTAATGATGCTTACGATGCGACCTAATTTAGAACTCATTCTTTACACGTTTATCACTTAGCTTATTTGATAGCTGCTTCATTTGATATTCGGTTTTTACTATTCGGATTTTAAGGAGATGGACAACCGTTGACCATAAGCAATGTAGAATTGGAAAATTATCTATTGGCATTCAGACGCGATCTTCATATGACACCTGAATTATCAAACCAAGAATTTGAAACGACTAAAAAAATTAAAGAAGCGCTTCAATCTCAAGATATTAAGATACTTGATTTTCCATTGAAAACTGGTGTCGTAGCTGAGATAAAAGGGAGTAAGCCGGGACCTACGATAGCACTTCGCTCCGATATTGATGCTTTACCAATTTTGGAGCAATCTGAGGTGGACTTTCCTTCAAGGCATAACGGTGTGATGCATGCATGTGGTCATGATTTTCACACTTCCGTCATTTTGGGGACTGCTATTTTATTAAAAAAGGAAGAAAGAGATCTTTCCGGAACGATTCGCTTGATTTTTCAACCTGCGGAGGAAACGGGACATGGTGCAAGTGCTGTAATGGAAACCGGTGTGCTGGATGACGTGGATGTGATTTTTGGCCTTCATAATGATCCGACATTGCAAGTTGGGGAGTTAGGGACAAAACATGGCGCACTGACAGCGGGGGTCGATCGTTTTGAAGTGCATGTTAAAGCAACTGGCTCACATGCGGCCAAACCGGAAGAGGGAAATGATCCGATAATCATAACAGGACATATTATCTCAACGTTGCAAACCATCATCAGCCGCAATGTGGCACCAAAAGAGACTGCGGTTTTGAGCATCACTCAAATTCATAGTGGCTCAACGTGGAATGTTATCCCGGATCGTGCATATTTGGAAGGAACCGTCCGCACCTTCAGTAAAACTCAACGAGAGTTCATCCAGAAACGCATGAAACAAGTCCTGCACGGTATAAGTGAAACTTTCAATGCAAATGTTGAATTATCCTGGCATCCTGGCCCCCCATCAGTTGATAATACGCCTGAATGGGCAGATTTGGCGCTTCAGGTTGGAGACACAGCAGGTTACACGACAAAAACGTTAGAAGCCAGCTCCATAGGGGAAGACTTCGCTTTTTACCAAGAAAAAATACCAGGTGCTTTCGTAATGATAGGATCGGGCGGTTCATATGACCTGCATCATCCTAAGTTTATAGTAGATGAAACGGCACTTTTTCCAGCTGCTTCTTATTTCCGCTTATTGGCTTTAGAAGCGTTAAAAAAAATCCCTAAATGAAATATTAGAAGGTAAGGAGGTCCCATCATCAAAACTTATCCATTGAATGAGTCGGATCGTGATTTAATAGAAGCTGCAAGTGCAAAAATTAGGGATCTTTACGAGGAAAATAGGCACCATGTTGGCGCTGCATTAAAAACGAGCTCAGGAAAAATCGTTGCTGCCGTACATATTGAAGCATATATTGGCCGGGTTACCGTATGTGCAGAAGCCATTGCGATCGGCAAGGCGATATCGGACGGGGAAAGGGGATTCGATACCATCGTGGCGGTTAAGCATCCCTATTCCGATGATGAAGACAGAGCTTTAAAAGTGGTTAGCCCGTGTGGGATGTGCCGGGAATTAATCTCGGATTATGCCAAAGAGTGCTTTGTCATACTGAATGTTAATGGGGAAACGGTCAAGGTGAAAATCGGTGAATTACTGCCGTATAAATACACGAGGGACTCATGATCAATCCAACGGAAAACAACACGCTTAGGAGAATTCATAAGCGTGTTGTTTATTATTTCAAACTAGATGGCAAGTATTGTTCACAAATGATGATATCATCGTCTTTTAGGACATAAGGATGTGTTTCCAACAATATGGTTTTCAGGTAGTCTGGCATCCTCTCACCTTTGTACGCACAAATTAAAGGAAACGAAATCAGATTTACAGCTTCATCTACTGTTCTCTCAAAATCTTCTATTATATGCAGCGGTTCTTCCATGGTTGCCCATTCCACATGTGCCCATGTTCGGAAAGAGATTTTATTTTCCACATAGGGCTGTACCGTTTTATTAAAGTATTCTTCGATTGCAGGAGGATGATAACTGCCGCTTGAACAATAGAAATCGAAGTTGTTCACAAAGTGAAGGAACTCCATCTGATCCTTCGTTAACCGTGTGCTCAGTTCTTTATGAATAATGGGGTAAATACGGTCATTTTCAACAAGAATGATGTAATCTCCCGCTGCGATGCCATCTTGGATGAAGTTCAAAACTTGTTTAATGTACTTTTCCATTTCATTATAGGAATACAGCACATGAACGTTTTTTTGGTCTTCGAACAACTGATTCATTTTGCTTTTCAATATATCAATCCTTCTTTCCTGTTATCGCTTCAATTATACTTGAATTCCATAAGCAGGACAAAATGAGAATTTTTTTAACTGACGGCTACAGTGCTTAGCAAAAAAAAGCAATCCTTCGCCATTGAAGGATTGCTTTCCTTATTATTTCAGCCGTTCGATTAGGTCGGTCATTTTATCCAAGGTGGTTACGTTCTGGTTGCATTTCATACTGTCTAGACAAATATAATTCCCTTTTTTAATGAATGTCCCTTGGACGGTGCCTTTCGTTTCAGACATGAACATCCCTACTTCTTCAAAGCGGCTGCATATGGCACAGATCCCTTTTTTGTTGGCTGGTTTAATGGTTCCATGCAACCCGGTGAGTTTATAATGATGGGGTGCAATGATGAATTTCTTTCCGGAACCGACATCATCCCATCCCAAGTATGAAATCTCCCTCAAATCAATGTTTTCCAGCAAAGGAGCTTTTAATTTCTTTGCTTTAGGAAATAATTTTTTTATCGTTTTTTCGGTTACTTCTTTAAATGGGATCACAAATGGCTTTACCTGTAAGAGAAAGACTTCGGCTTGTGCGGGATCTTTAATGGTATCTACTGGATCCAGCAGTTGTTTTTGCTCTTCGCTCAAGTCACTGAATAAGCTTAATACTCGTTCTTTGGCGACTGTTTTCAGGGTGTTGATTACATCTTTATCGTTGGCAGTCGCGTGTCCATTTATAAGAATCTGTGTTTGGGATTTTATGAAATTATACTGTTCGCTCCGGATAAAAGGTTCCATTTTCTTCACTCCTGTTTCTTTGCTCGTTACTTGTCACATGATACCGTTGCTCTTAACTTTACCGAAATCGCATCAGCTTTAAAAGGGGGAAAACGACTAAGAAACATACTCGGCATACGAATAGCACTGATATCATTATCAGTGCTACCCATGCAATCCTATTTGGAATAAACGATTTTCTTGATGGTTTCCGCGGAGAGAAAATATTCTTCGGCTAATTGATGGATGGTATGACCGTCTTTGAATGCATATTTTATAGAGGCATTTCGGTCATCGATCAATTCCCTTGATCCCGAACGGGTTCCCCATTTGTGATGGGCCTTTTCAGGTTTAGGGATATATATGGTTTCACCTTGCACATACTTTTGAATTTCAACGATCAGCTTTTCAGGCAAAACGGCCGTCGCTTTTACATATTTCATTTCTGCCAGCCCCTTATTCTTTTTTAAGAATGAAATAAGGTGCAAAGCCGAATATTAGAAATGATAAGGCGGGCGATTAATTAGCTTAATTCAACCCCATGCAAAGTATCGCCTCCAATACTAGGCTTTGCATGAGATGCTGCAGAAGGTGGCATTAACATTCTTATTGCCATCTTTACACCTCCCCGTTATGTCCCTGAAGAACACGTATTGTTTTTATTATAAAATATATAAGGGTGGTTGCCAAACTTTTTCCAATGGTAAAGAAGACCCGGCGGGCTGATTGTTTGATAATGTTCTGAGTCCATGAAATAATTTGAATGGAAACCAAACTAACCATTATGGGAGCTGACCTTTATGAAAGTATTCGTAGTTGGGGCAAATGGGCAGATCGGTAAATATCTTGTAGATTTATTAAAAGATAGCCCGGATCATAGTGTACGGGCAATGGTTCGTAAAGAAGAACAAAGTAAGCATTTAGAGAAAAACGGAATTGAATCCGCTGTCGTGAGTTTAACCGGATCGGTGGATGAGATTGCGAATGCGGCAAAAGGCTGCGACGCCATTGTGTTTACAGCAGGATCTGGAGGAAGCACCGGCGCTGATCAAACGCTGTTGATTGATTTGGACGGTGCTGTTAAAACGATTGAAGCGGCAGAAAACTTGGGAATCAACCGATTCATCATGGTGAGTGCATTTCAGGCCAATAATCGCGAAAACTGGAATGAAGCCATCAAACCGTATTATGTGGCCAAGCACTATGCGGATAGGGCATTGTTACAAAGCGATTTAAATTATACGATCATTAGGCCAGGCGGTCTGGTGAATGAGCCGGGGACGGGCAATGTGGCCGCCGCCGAAGAATTGGAAAGAGGTTCGATTGCCCGTGAAGATGTGGCACGAACGATTCTTGCTTCTTTGACTGAAGAAAATACTTACAAGCGTTCATTTGATTTAATCTCTGGTGATACTGCAATCGCGGAAGCATTAAGGAAAATTTAACGAAATAAAGGAGGCAGGGCCACTCCGGGGGAGTGAGCCCTGCCTTATTTAATTCCTTCAATATGCTTGATGACCTTCGCTGGGTTTCCGCCGACAACAACACCTTCAGGAACATCCTTTGTTACGACTGCCCCTGAAGCGACGACGGAATGATTCCCAATTGTTACACCAGGATTGATGATGGCCCCTCCGCCAATCCATACGTGATCCCCAATCGTAACCGGCTTTCCGTATTCCACTCCAGAACTGCGTTCAAAGGGATCCAGCGGATGTGTGGCTGTATAGATATGCACTCCGGGAGCCAACATGCAGTCCCTGCCAATTTTCACTTCACAAACATCCAAAATGACACAATCGAAATTAGCATAAAAGTTTTCCCCGACAGAAATGTTGTATCCATAGTCACAACGGAAAGTGGGTTCAATATAAACATTTAGCCCAGTGGAACCTAAAAGCTGTTTCAGCAGGGCAGTTCGTTCGTTCCCTTCGCTTTCCGTTGTCTGATTGTATAACCGGGTCAACTTTCTGGCATTTTCCCTATCTCTTATTAATTCCGGATCAGCGGCCATGTAAGGTTCCCCGTTCACCATTTTTTCTTTTTCAGTACTCATGTTAACTCCCCCTATTTTCTTGTTTTTTAGATAGTTTCAATAAATATCTGAATATTAAAATATTTTTCCCGCAAAATAAATTGCAGTACTTTTTACTTAACTTTCCTGTTGAATCTAGATACCTCGCTCATTTTCTTGAAAAGTAGTAAGAAAAGAAAGATTTTTCCGAATAATGAATGAAATAGCTTTGACAAACGTTACGCCTGATTTTATAGTAAGGAGAGTCATGGATGATTGATAGTTTCATGAAGGTACATTTTAACAGATAGGTAGAATACGTTCGCAGTTCATGTCACTTTTTGTACGGGAAATGATGGACAACTCTTTTCTTCGTTAAGATAATCAAAACAATGGAGGGCTCTATATGTCACAGAAAGCACCACTTTCATTTATCATTGTAACAGGGCTAATGCTTTTTGCTTTATTTTTTGGTGCAGGAAACTTAATTTTCCCTGCCATGCTCGGGCAATCCGCCGGGACTAATTTATGGACGGCCAGTTTAGGGTTCATCATTACTGGGGTGGGTTTGCCATTCATTACAATATTGGCATTTGGTTTTTCGGGTAAAAATGATGTTCAATCGCTTGCAAGCAGGGCACACCCGTTATTCGGCATCATTTTCACAGTCGTTCTTTATTTGTCTTTGGGACCGCTTTTCGCGCTTCCCAGAACGGGGAGTGTATCCTACGAAATAGGGATTAAACCTTTCCTTTCTAATGATGTCGGCTTTTTACCATTGCTGATATTCACGATCATATACTTTGGAATTGCCTGTTTATTATCCATCAATCCATCAAAAATGCTGGATATCGTCGGGAAAATATTAACACCATTATTATTGATTTTCATTGGGATCCTCATTGTGGTCGCCATCATTAACCCAATGGGTGAAATCCAGTCACCAGTGGCTGATTATTCAGATAATTCTTTCTTCAAGGGATTCAAAGAAGGATATTTGACTATGGATACGCTGGCCGGATTTGCATTTGGGATCATAGTCATCAACGCAATCAAAGATAAAGGGATAACATCAAGAAAAGAAGTGTTAGGCTTCTGTATGAAAGCCGGCTTAATAGCTGCCGCTTTGTTGGTGATCGTTTATGCGTCTATAACTTATGTCGGGGCAACAAGTGTGGAAAAGCTCGGTCAGCTGGGTAATGGAGGAGACGTTTTGGCTCAAGCCTCGAATCATTTTTTCGGATCGGCTGGTGCTGTGTTGTTAGGGTTGATTGTAATCGCAGCATGCTTAACGACAAGCATCGGTTTGATAACGGCTTGTGCAACGTATTTCAATAAAATACTGCCTGCTGTATCGTATAAATCATATGTCGTCATCTTCTCTGTTTTTAGTGCGGCTGTTGCCAATGTAGGTTTGACCAAGCTCATTTCCATTACAGTGCCTGTGTTAACGGCGCTTTACCCCGTGGCGATCGTTTTGATTGTTCTAACATTCTTCCATTCCTTTTTCAAAGGGAAATCGGAGGTATATTTAGGAAGCTTATTATTAACGGCGATCATCAGCATAATGGATGGAATAGTGGCATCAGGCATTAAAATGGAAGCTGTTTCGGACCTTTTCACTCAATACCTTCCACTATATAGTGTAGGGGTGGGATGGGTGATTCCTGCCATCATCGGCGGTGTATTGGGCTATATGGTATACATTATGAAAGGTGACCCTAAGGAAGCCTATTAAGGGATATCAGAGTGAACTTCGAATAACGTTGATTTCCTCTCCCTTGGACGTGCTTTTCTAAACAGGGGTCTCGAATACCCGCTCCGATCAACTGGTTTGTTTTTAAAAGAAAAAACTGTAGTCTGGTTTCATTTCGAACCTTAAATAAGACAAGGTTACACTTTGGTTTTTTATTATTTTATAGCCCTTATTGGATGGAAGAAATTTGCGACACTCGTGCCGTATAACTGGCTAGCCGAGACCCCACAGGCGTTTACGCCGAGGAGGCTCACCGCCCGCCCCGCGGAAAGCGAGCATCTGGAGGGGAAATCAACCACACCACACCACATTACTTGGAAAATGCAACAAAGTATGCGAAAAAAACTGCAGGCAAACTAGCTTTTCTTCTAGTTTGCCTGTAGTCTGGGAGCTGTCTTGATGACAGCTCCTTTTCTTAGTGTTTGTTTTTAATGGGAAAGAGCCTTAAAATGTTCAGAAAGGGGTGTAGGAACACAATGATTAATCGATTACCAATAGAAATCGCAAATACATTACAAGCAAGCAGAAAAAATCCTGCTGAATTCGAGGAATTGATCAGGAGCGGCGGATATCTGCCTCCTGAGATGGAGTTGATGGTGGATGCCATCACGGCCTTAAGCATGGGGAAGAATATCCTTTTGAAGGGTCCGACAGGGGCTGGAAAGACAAAGTTTGCCGAGACATTATCGAATTTATTCAACCAGCCGATGTTCAGTGTCAACTGCTCAGTCGACTTGGATGCCGAAAGTTTATTGGGCTTCAAGACGTTGGCTTATAAAGAGGAAAAACAGGTGATAGAATTCGTTCCTGGACCTGTGACCAATTCGATGAATCACGGTCATTTCCTATATATAGATGAAATCAACATGGCAAAACCGGAAACCCTTCCGCTTATCAATGGTGTGCTTGATTACAGAAGGACGATAACGAATCCGTTCACGAATGAAGTCATAACGGCAAAAGATGGCTTTAATGTGATTGCTGCAATCAATGAAGGGTATGTCGGTACAGTGCCGCTGAATGAAGCGCTAAAAAATAGATTTGTCGTAATTGAAGTTCCTTATATCGAAGGAGAGCAGTTAAGGCAATTGATTGAAACCAATACAAAGTTGAAGGACCCAAGAAGCATTGAATTGTTCGTTAAACTGTCGAGTGATTTGATAAATGCCGTGAATCAAGGGAAGGTGGCTGAAGATGCGGCATCGATCAGGGCTTTGCTTGATGCTTGCGATCTGAGTGTGTTGATCCCGCCGAAACGGGCGATTCTTCGTTCCATAGTGGATAAGCTGGACGAGGAACGGGAGCGTGAGTTTGTGAAGAACTTGGCTGACACATTATTCTAACTAGGAGAATGCCTCATGAAGTATATCCGTTTCAATGATTCAATAATAGATACGGCTCTTTTTTTACAGCTGCAGGATCTTTCGACCGTATTATCCGGCATTCCTGAGCTGGAATTCGAATACAATTATGGCTCCTTCATTGATCTGATCGAGAATAAGGTCACAGCCAGCCATTTTTGGGAAAATGGCAATAAGGAAGTGAAGGAAGCGGGACTGAAAACGGACGTGCTCCTCAGGACGATAGGTACGCTGCATCATTCAACAATCCAGAGCATGAAGGAGTACAAGGACATTCTCGGGGAAAGTTCGCTTCCGAAGTTTGCAGCCCAATTATTCGCGTTACTGGAAGACTTGCGTTTGGAAGAATTGGTGAAGAAAGAAAGGCCAGGCACGAAAAAATGGTTCTCGGTAAGGGGGGCTTACCTTAAACAATATTTCGAAAGCCAATTGGCGACGAATGTCACAAGAAGTTTTGCACTGGATGAATTATACTGCCTCATCTATTTACTGCTTCAATCTGACAGGCCGGACCCGATTTTCCCAAGAGCCAATGTACGGCAGCTGGAAGAACTGGAGAAACTCAAACCGTTTATCCATTCTGTCTTTGAAGCCACAAAAACGAGTGACATCACGAAGATTTGCGAGCAAATCGTTTTCCGTGTGAACGATGGATACGAGGATACGATGAATGAATATTTCATCTTCCCCATTGCAAATGTGGAAAAGTATAAGGCAAATACCTTATTTGATGAACTGACTAGAAATGATGAACTGTTGAACGATGATACAGAAGATGCTGATGAAGAAAAAAGTGAGTTCATTGATGAAAAATTCTCGACATGGCACCGGGAGAATAAGAACGGCGAGAGTAATTCGACTTTTCTTCAATTTGAATTGGAGCAGGGAACGAAAACAAGTCTGATGGGCGGAGGTGCACGGGAAGCGGAAGATGCCGACCAGGCACTGGCTTCCATCCAGGGTTCATCAGGGGAAAGCCAGCAAAAGGAATACAATCAGCAGGAAACGCTGGAGAAGAAACAAACGAATATGGGCAAAAGTGGTGAACATCCATTTGGTGAAGAAAACAAAGACGTCGTTCAAGTAATCAAGGAAGCAAAAATACCAACACTTACAGAAGAGAAACGCTACCGTGAATTTGTTGCGGATATCGAACCGTTCAAGAGAAAACTCTCCAGTACAATTGAAAAGACACTGGAAAATAAAAAGAACGCACCAAGAAAAGATTTGGTTTTTGGCCGCTTATCGAAGAAATTACTGCCGCTTGTATTTGAAGAAAATCCTCGGGTCTTTTATAAAAAGAACCAGGATTCAAATGAAATGGATGCCGTATTCACATTGCTGATCGATTGCTCCGCTTCCATGCATAACAAAATGGATGAAACGAAACGAGGGGTCGTCCTGTTTCATGAAGTACTGAAAAAATTAAAGATCCCCCACTCGATCGTTGGATTTTGGGAAGATGCAAATGAAGTGAGAGAAGGATATCAGCCGAACTACTTCCATGTGATCCAGTCCCATTCCGATTCGCTTTATCTAAACTCAGGAGCTAAAATCATGCAGCTTGAACCAGAGGAAGACAACAGGGACGGATACAGTATCAGGGTTGCTACAATGGAATTGGAAAAAAGGCGTGAAAAGAACCGGTTCTTGCTCGTGTTTTCCGATGGTGAGCCGGCAGCAAGCGATTATGATCAAAATGGCATTGTCGATACACATCTTGCTGTTTCGGAAGCCAGGAAAAAGGGCATAGAAGTCATCGGCCTGTTTTTAGCGGATGGAGGCATCGAGGAAAGTGAAGAATTGACGATGAAAAACATCTATGGCAAAGAGCGCCTAATGATTCCGAGTGTAGCTGAATTGCCAGAGCAATTTACACCGCTGTTAAAAAAACTGCTGCTGAAGACCATTTGAGAAAACAATTTTAATCGGGCAAATGCATTTGATTGGAATATAAGTGAAAAACGCAGGAGGATTCAATGGATCTTACTGCGTTTTTTTGGTTTGTCATGGTAGTTATTTTCAGTAAGCAAATATATGGATGGAAACTTGAAAAGAACAACGAATGCGATTCTTTTTGCGGAATTGGGGTAAACCATAGATGAGGAAGTGATCATTTTGATGAATTTACTTTTTATGTTGCTTTATTTTTTAATCATTGTTCTTGTTATTGAAATATCGGTTACCTTGATGAAATTGACTGGATTAAAAAGCACAGTGGCCAGATTTCAGGTTATCTCCATGCTGACGGGTACTGGTTTTACAACTGACGAGTCAAAATCCATCATTGATCATCCCGTTCGAAGGAAAATAAGCATGTTTTTAATTTTATTTGGTGCTTTCTCACTTGCAGTCATCATTTCATCGATCAGTACATTGCTTACGGATGATCTGCGCTTGATGGAGTTAAGCATCATTATAGGGGTACTGTTAGTTCTGGTCGTATTAGTGAAAGCTCCATTCTTGAATAATAGATTATCGAATAAGATGAAAAGTGAAATGTACAATCATTATGAATTATGGGAACACCCGATAGAGGAAGTCCTCTTTTTAGAAGATGAAGACGTGGTCATGGAAATCGATATTTATGAGGACTCCGAATTCATAGATGTCAAAGCCTGTGATGTCATATCACATGGAGCCGACATTAATATTTTATTTATTGAAAGCGGAGAAGTGAAAATCAGGAAAGAGTTATATGAGTATAAAATCAAATTAGGGGATAACCTCTTTTTGTATGGAAATAAAAAAGAGATAGAGGACACCTTCTCACAGGAAATCGAAGAGATGAAGAAGAAAAAAAGTGCATCGGAGTGAAAAGAATCCCAGCCTTCTGTTAAGGCTGGGATTTTTTGAGAATGGGCCTCATTAATGCTTTTTATTCGGTAATTTCTGAGCGGGATTCCCATTACCTTGACGGCGGAAATTACCTTCTTCCTTTTTCTGCTGCTCTTGAATGCTTTCAACAAATTCCTTTGAACTTTTCATGGAATGTACCTCCTCCGATATTTTCTTCTTTACTATAACCAGAAGAGGTGGAATTCATGAGTAATGCAAGAAATCTGACTACCTTGTAAAGGGTGTAATATAGAAATATCATGATAAGTATGGGCACAGAACTATAAAAAAGGAAGACTTTGATTGACGAAGTATGATGTATCCATCATACGACCATTTCGGGGAAATTCGTTTTTTTACGTTTGGAAAATAACCCTTTAAATATCTCCATCTAATGTTAGAATACATTACATTAGAATATTTTGAATATTGACAAAAATAAGGGCGGTATCTATAATAATCAATAATAATATCCATGAATAAACATTTATTGGAGTTTTGCCTATGGAACGGACAATGACTGTCCGAGAATTATGTGAGATGTATACTCATTTACTGGACAAGGATATTCAGATTCTTGAAAACCTATCAATGAATTTATCGTTGATAGCCAACTTGAATAAAGCGAATGTGTTTATCGATTGTCCTGTGCTTGAAGGGAAGCATGCCATTGTCGTCGCAGAGGCATGCGGACATTCCGTGAAATCGGTTTATGATCATCCGGTTGTCGGGAAATTTGCCTATGAGGCTTTTGAACCGGCAGTATTTTATGTATTGCGCACCGGAAAGGACATGTTCGTGAACCGGGCATTGACTCAAGAGGGAGCAATGGTGCAGCAAAGTGTCGTTCCAATCAAGGGGGAATGCAATCGGGTCATCGCCGTTTTGATCATGGAAAAGGTGATCCATGAAGAACCTGAAACTTCTAAACAGTTTGATAGGCAAGATCAACAAAATTCCTTAGTTCCTGAATTTATCGAGGAGTCCATTTTCCTGATTAATAACCAAAACCGACTTGTCTATACGAATCCTGCTGCCGTTAATCTAGTATCGGATATATGTATGAAGGACTGTGTTTTAGGTGAATCCATTTTCGATTATTTTCCTGGCTTAGCCGATGTTCTAGCTTCAAAAGAGGACATTTTGATGAAGGAAATGAACATTGGTAAAAAGATTTTCCAAATAAAGAAATTCCATTTGGGCAACAAGAATTCCGATGAAACGTTCATCATCATCCGGGACCTGACAGAACTGCGGGATAAAGAGAGAGAGCTGATTAGCAAGTCGGTGGCCATTCGTGAAATTCATCATAGGGTGAAGAACAATTTGCAGACAGTCGCCAGTTTACTTCGGCTGCAAATGCGGATAGGAGCCCCTGAAGAAAGCAAGCCCCATTTATTGGTCAGTTTGAATCGGGTGTTAAGCATATCGTCGGTTTATGAAATCATTCTGGCAAGCAGTCAGGTCGATCATGTGGACCTGCTTGAGCTTATTAGGAAAATTGGAGATATGATCGTTCATACGGAGGGTCATGCCCGTCAAAGCCTGAGCATTGAATATAGTGGTGGTGAGCTTCATTCCATTGATTCCGACATTGGCATTTCTGTCGCACTGGTTGTGAATGAGCTCATTCATAATTGTGTGAAGCATGCATTCAAGGAAGGGACGGAAGGGAAGATTACCGTATGCTTTCAAAAGGATGGTCCCCAATTGGAGATTCAAGTAAAAGATGATGGCATCGGATATTCACCTGCAGTGAAACCAACTTTAGGGCTGGATATCATCCGCATGACGGTGGAAAATGATTTGGATGGGGAGTTTTCGATTCATCGGATTAAAGAAGGTACCCTGGCTTCTGTAAGATTTCCATACAAGAGGTAGGTGGGAGAAGTGGTCAAGAGGATTTTGGTCGTGGAGGATGAATCGATTGTTCTGCTTGATATAACGATCATGCTCAAGGATGCAGGCTTCGATGTGGTAGGACATGCCCGTAATGGCGAGAAGGCGATTGAAATGGCACATGCACTACAGCCAGATCTCGTTTTGATGGATATCAAAATGCCAAAAATGAATGGGCTTAAGGCTAGCGATGTGATATCCAATACCTTTCAGATTCCGGTCCTGCTTTTAACTGCATTCAGCCAGCGTGAATATATCGACGAGGCGAAGCGCGCGAATATCGTCGGATATCTTGTAAAGCCAATTTCGGAGGCGAATTTGATTCCGGCAGTGGAGATAGCTTTGCAGCAAGCAGCCAATACAAAGAAGCATCAGGAACGAAATGCTCAATTGGATGAAACGCTCACAAATCGTAAAGTCATTGAAAAGGCAAAAGGAATTATCATGAAAAGGAAGAATGTAACAGAAGAAATCGCTTATAATAAACTGAGAAGGCTAAGTATGGATAAGCAGCTTTCCATGGAGACGGTGGCACGTCGAATCATTGCAAATGATCAAAAACAAGTAAATAGATGAAGCAATGGCGCTTTGATGGACCAAATTGGTTATAGGCAGGCATTTCTGCCGAGCAACCTAGTTTGGGCTATAAGAGGCGTCTTTTTTTATACCCTTTTTTTAAAGACGATAGGCCAAATCAAATCGGAATTCAGGGGGAATATGTATGGAGATGGTTGGTAAATTCGTAATTTATATCATTATGGTGTGTGCCGTTGTCGGTGCTATTGCATCGATTAAAGACAGTGAGCAAGGCTTGGGCAAACAGTTCATGGAAGGTTTGCATACCGTTGGCCATATATTTATCCCGGCAGCTGGAATCATGGCATCAATCCCTTATTTATCATGGTTCATCGATGCAGTATGCGGCCCGATTTTCGCTGCGATCGGTGCAGATCCCGCCCTCGCCGCAACAACGATTTTGGCAACGGATATGGGGGGCTACCAATTGGCGGCCGAGCTGCAGGAATCATATGAAGGCTGGATCATGGCGATGATTGTCGGATTCATGTCTGGTGCAACGATTGTATTCTCGATTCCAATGGGGCTTGCGATGCTGGAGAAGCGTGATCATAAATACATGGCACTTGGTGTCATGTCAGGAATCCTGACGATTCCGATTGGCGCTTTTATCTCAAGCGTGCTGGTGGTGGCAACGAATTCGAAAATCCGTGAAGTGATTTCCACGAATGCGGATTCTACATATGAATTCGCGTTGAGCTATTTGAAAATTGCCCTGAATCTTTCCCCTCTTCTTATTTTTGTGGTCTTGCTCGCGTTAGGTCTTTATTTCCTGCCGGATTTGATGATCAAAGGTTTCATGTGGTTTGGAAAAATATTAGATGCCGCAATCAAACTCGTACTCGTGTTTTCGATCGTGGAAATTTTCACTGGGCTGTTTTCCAATGTATTTGGTGCTTGGGGGTTCCATCCGATCATGGCCGATAAGGCAGACCAGTTCCGTGCCCTGGAAACGGCGGGGTATATCGGGATAATGCTGGCAGGTGCCTTTCCAATGATTTACCTCATTCAAAAATACGCAGGCAAGCCGCTTGAAGCGATGGGTAGCAAAATCGGGCTGAGCAAAGCGGGGAGTGCAGGGATATTAGCCACGGTAGCCAATATATTGGCGATGTTCAAACTTGTTAAAGATATGCCGCCGAAGGATAAGGTCATTAACATTTCCTTCGCCGTGTGTGCGGCCTTCCTATTAGGGGATCATTTATCATTCACAGCCAACTTTCAGCCCTCCTTGATATTGCCGATCATCGTCGGCAAGCTATCTGCCGGAGCGATTGGAATCGGTCTTGCTTACTGGCTGTCCGTTCCGAAAGCTTTGGAATTGGAGGAAAAGGATCGTGAAGCAGGAGTTATCGGCGTAAATGAATATAAAACGAAAAACGCAGAAGAAAACGGCAATGAAATCCAAGTGGTGTAAAACTGGGGTGTGATTTTAATGAATGAACAGGTGGAACGAATCATCAGTGCAGGAATTGATATTGGCACCAGTACGACAAAACTTGTCATCAGCGAGCTTTCGCTTAGGAATGTGGCGGGTGGCGGACAGGTGCCAAAAATCGAAATTACCGATAAGAAAATTCTGTATCGAAGTCCCATTTTCAGGACCCCGCTTTTATCCGATTCGGTAATTGATATACCTGCTGTTCAAAGAATGGTGGAAAGTGAATACCATCAGGCCGGGATCACGATCGATAACATACAAACAGGGGCTGTCATCATTACGGGGGAAACGGCAACGAAACAAAATGCAGAAGAAATGGTTTACCGGTTATCTAAAGCGGCGGGGGAATTCCTTGTAGCGGCAGCCGGTCCGGACTTGGAGGGAATCATTGCCGCCAAGGGGTCGGGTGCCCATCAACATTCCATAAAGACCAAAAAGACTGTAGCGAACATAGACATTGGCGGGGGAACGGCGAATATTGCCGTATACCGTTCCGGTATGCTTTGCGGAACTTGCACACTGCATATAGGAGGCCGTTTGGTGGAGTGGGAGGGAGTGAAGGTGAAGGTTGCCCCTTCAATAGGGAAATGGCTGAAATCAAAGGGGCACTCTCCTTTGAATGGTGATGGGTCAATCATCACAAATGAAATGGCGAAGGTGCTTTCGAGGTTTTTGTCTGGTTCATTCACAAAAGAAGATGAACTTCTATTAATTGGGAAGGAGCCATCATGGACAGGGCAAATCGATGTGCTGATGTTCTCGGGAGGTGTCAGTGATTGCATCTATCATCAAGAACGGGAGGACAAAAGCTTCCGGGATATCGGCATGATGCTTGCCGCCTCTATTAAGGAAAATGAAGAATTGGCTGCATGGGAGTGGGAACAGCCCGTTGAAACGGTTCGGGCGACTGTCCTTGGAGCAGGCGCACATACGACTGAAATAAGCGGTGCGACCATCGAGGTGAATGATTCTCATCTGCCCGTTCGCAATATCCCGGTCTATCGGGTCGATTTTCATGACGGGATAGATGATGTAACCGCGAGAATGGCACAAGCTGTTCAGGATGCGATCACGATATACGATCCCTTGCAGGAGGGCCTGAATTTTGCCTTTTATTTAACGAATTTACCTTATCAATCATTTCGGGACATTCACCAGCTCGCAGTCGCTTTTACCGAGGCCTTGATGCAAAAACCGAATCGGCAGCAGCCTCTGATCATTGTCATGGATAGTGATTATGGGAAAGCACTTGGTCAAACCATTCTAGCGAACCAACCGGATCTGCCGGTCATCTGCATTGATCAGACAGAAGTGGAACATGGTGATTATTTAGATATAGGAAGGCTGCTGCGGACAGGGGTCGTTCCGGTTGTAGTAAAAACGCTAACCTTTCACAGGTAGGAAAAGGAGGATTATACGATGAAATTATCCACTCAATACTTTGGGGAAATCCATCAATTCAAATCGTTGAAAGAAGTCATGGCCAAAGCGAATGAAGAGAAATCAGGAGATAGGCTTGCGGGAATTGCAGCAGATTCGGTCCAAGAACGGATTGCGGCGAAAGCGGTGCTTAGCGAATTGACTTTGGCGGACATCAGGAACTATCCCCTGCTCTCCCCGGAAGAGGATGAGGTGTCGCGGATCATAGATGGTCTCATCAATGGAACCATCTATCAATCCGTGAAGAACTGGAGCGTTGCCGAGCTGCGTGAATATATTTTGAGTGACGAAACGACCGGCGAGGATTTAAAGCGATTAAGCAGGGGATTGAATAGTGAAATGATTGCTGCGGCAGCCAAGTTAATGTCGAACCTCGACCTTATCCATGCAGCCAATAAAATCGAAGTGCTCACCAAGAATAATAGCACGATCGGATACAAAGGAACGCTTGCTTCGCGGCTTCAGCCTAACCACCCAACCGACAATGTGGATGGCATGCTGGCTTCTTTAAAAGAAGGCCTCTCCTATGGAGTCGGGGATGCACTCATTGGAATCAACCCTGTCGATGATTCGGTCGAAAGCGTAAAGCGGCTGCTTCATGCGACACAGGATGTCATCCAGAAGTGGAACATCCCGACCCAAAATTGTGTGCTTGCGCATGTGACCACGCAAATTAAGGCCGTACAGCAGGGTGCGCCTGCCGATATGATTTTTCAAAGCATCGCCGGAACGGAAACGGCCAATCGTTCTTTTGGAATTAACGTACAAATGCTCGAAGAAGCTAATGAGGTCGCGAAGTCATATGGGACCGGCACAGGCCCGCAGCATCTTTATTTTGAAACGGGGCAAGGCTCCGAGTTATCGGCTGAAGCGCATTTTGGAATCGATCAGGTGACGCTTGAGGCCAGGAACTATGGATTTGCCCGCTATTTTGATCCGTACATTGTCAATACGGTCGTCGGATTCATCGGACCTGAATATCTATATAACAGCAAGCAGGTCATCCGCGCCGGGTTAGAAGATCATTTCATGGGAAAAATGCATGGACTGCCGATGGGTGTGGATATTTGCTATACGAATCATATGAAGGCGGATCAAAATGATATCGAGGACTTGGGTGTACTTTTAACGGCGGCTGGCGTGAATTTCATCATCGCAACTCCGATGGGGGATGACTGCATGTTAAACTACCAGTCTTTGAGTTACCACGATATAGCGACTTTGAGGCAAACGATGGATAAGCGACCCGCCCCATTATATGAAGCCTGGCTGGAGAAGATGGGGATTATGGAGAATGGAAAATTAACAAAGCGTGCCGGTGATCCGACTATATTTAACCATTAGGAGTGGATGATATGGGAATGAATAATAAGGAAGATTTGGCTGCATTGATGGCTAAAACCCCTGCGCGGATAGGGGTGGGCAGGTCAGGGACCCGGCCGAAAACCGATTCTTGGCTGAAATTCCGTTTTGACCATGCGGCGGCCGTCGATGCTGTATATGGTGAAGTCAGTGATATTCTTTTGAAACGCCTGGATTTATTCAAGGTGAAAACGAAGGCCGATGATAAGGAAGTCTATTTACGGCGTCCGGATTATGGCAGGAAGCTTTCGGATGAAGCAAAGCGGGTGATAGAAGCCAAATGCATAAAGGCCCCAACGGTTCAAATCATCATTTCCGATGGCTTAAGTGCCAAGGCGATCGAAGAAAATGTGGAGGATGTCTATTTATCTTTCAAACAATCTTTGGCAGTGGCAGGTCTGGATACAGGTACACCTTTTTATATTGAAAAGGGCCGGGTTGCGGTGATGGATGATATCGGTGAAATCCTTGGACCTGAGGTCATTGTCCTGTTGATCGGTGAACGGCCTGGTCTGGTCAGTGCTGAATCATTGAGCGCTTATATATGCTATAAACCACGTTTGGGCACCATTGAAGCAGAAAGGATGGTCATTTCCAACATCCATAAAGGAGGGATTCCCCCGGTTGAAGCTGGGGCGCATCTTGGCACGGTCATTCAAAAGATCCTCAAATACCAAGCGAGCGGCATGTCCCTTGTGAAGAAGGAGCATGAAGAAGAAAAGCGTGAAAAACTCGGCTGAACCACTTTTGTCTAAAAAGGGGGTTCGGGATGGTCTCATTCCGGACGATGATTAAGACTAGGTCGTTGATTTCCTCTCCAGGCACCCGCTTTCTGCGGGCGGTCCGGGGGCCTCCTCAAACTCGCTTTATATGTTTTTTTTATGAACTCCTTATTGGATTGAAGAAATATGCGACACTCCTGCCGAATAACTGGCTAGCCGAGACCCCACAGGCACTTGAGCCGAGGAGGCTTGGCAGACAGTCGGCGGAAAGGGAGCGGATTTCTGAAAACGACTGGAACGTTTTTTAAATAAAAAAACTGCAGGCAAACTCGCTTTATGCGATTTTGTCTACAGTCTGGGGGAGCGAATCGCTCCTCTATTTACTTGTCCCTAAATTCCATAATCCAAACGGGTTGTAGAATGGATGGTCTTCTTCATATCTAAAGTCCTGAAGGCCCGTCAATATAAAGTCGGGTGCATCTTGTTGAATGCTAAAGGTTTCGCCATTCTTAAAGAGAGGACGTTCACCTAAATGGTAATAATTAAATGTGTTTAGCAGCGCAGCCGCTTCTTTCGGACTCATTGTGTTAAGTGTCACGGCATCCGGAAGACCAAAAGCTTTCATTCCGAATGAACAATAATAATCTTCCTCCCCGATGATCGTGACAAAATGGGCATATACCGAGAGAATATCCGGGCTATGATGAAGATGCTGCCAATCTTCCTTTGAATGGGCAATTCCAGCCGTTTCTATTTTCACTGCCATTCCGCCTGCCCTTAGGATCGCTGCCCCGGCATCGATCAAATCGATAACAGTTCCGGTATCGGATACATCGGCTATAATATAAACGGTAAAGGTATGGTCATTGATTTCCTCTAACGCATTCTCCGAAAAGGCGTCTTTACTGGCGTAGGAAAAGCTCTCTTTTAAAGTGGGTTCATAATCATGGATCTCCGCCTGAAAAGTAATGTTCTTATCGCTGTTGTGAAAAACATTCCCGGCTAACAGATACCCTTCGCTTTGGGAAGCGACCGTTTGAATCAATTCTGTCCGGTCCTTCCATTTACCGGGTATCCCGATGATGATTTGGTTGTCCTTCATGGATCATCTCTCCTTTCCAATCACTTCATACTATACCACTGCTGATGTTTTCCAAAGTATTTCATATGAAATAGTGCAAGAAACCGATAAATGCCAGAGTGAGGGATGTGCAGGACTTTTTCAAAATTATACAATTGATGTATAATATAATCTAGTAAACGTATAGCCTATCTTCAAAGGAATTCCCCTGGTGGGTTTTCTCATAGGGCCGTATCTTAATAATCTATTCGTATATATCAATGATGAAAGAGAGTGGAATATAATGGGTCGTAAGTGGAATAACATTAAAGAAAAAAAAGCGTCAAAAGATGCTAATACTAGTCGGATTTATGCCAAGTTCGGACGGGAAATATATGTAGTGGCAAAACAAGGTGAACCAGATCCAGAGTCCAATCAGGCATTAAGGGTCGTACTGGAGCGTGCGAAAACGTACAATGTCCCAAGAGCGATCATTGACCGTGCGATTGAAAAAGCCAAAGGCGGTTCGGAAGAAAACTATGACGAACTTCGTTATGAAGGATTCGGTCCGAATGGTTCAATGGTCATCGTGGATGCATTGACAAACAACGTGAACCGGACGGCATCTGATGTGCGTGCCGCATTTGGGAAAAATGGCGGAAATATGGGTGTCAGCGGATCTGTTGCTTATATGTTCGATGCTACGGCTGTCATCGGGATTGAAGGCAAAACGGCTGATGATGTTCTTGAACTGTTAATGGAAGCGGATGTTGATGTACGTGACATCATTGAAGAAGAAGAAAGTGTCATCGTTTATGCCGAACCTGAACAATTCCATGCTGTACAACAAGCTTTCAAGGATGCAGGAATCAGCGATTTTACA
The DNA here is from genome assembly GCF_900156045.1 of Peribacillus simplex. Lineage (GTDB taxonomy): Bacteria > Bacillota > Bacilli > Bacillales > DSM-1321 > Peribacillus > Peribacillus simplex_D. Next base: position 83,015 of record NZ_FTMX01000006.1, read on the forward strand.
GTGGCCGAGCTGACGATGCTTGCACAAAATGACCTAACCCTTCCAGAAGATGCACAAGCACAATTCGAAAAAATGATTGATGCATTGGAAGATTTGGAAGATGTCCAACAAGTTTATCATAATGTAGATCTTGGTGAATGATAAAATGAGCAGACCTTTGTTATATGATCAAAGGTCTGCTTATTTTATTTGAAAGGAAAGAGCCTGTTCCGAATCACGGAACAGGCTCTTTCCTTTTGCTTATTCATTTATGGTGATTCCGGAAAGTTCACGTTCTTTCTGTACCTTTTCCAATTCCGAAATTGTGACCAGTTGATAACCTTGGTCATGCAGTTGTTTGATGATTTTTCCTGCAGCCTGGGCGCTAGTTTGATAGATATCATGCATTAATATGATACTGCCATCTTTGGCTTTGCTCATCACTTTGTTCACGATTTTCTTTTCATTCCGTTCTTTCCAATCTTCGGGATCGACATCCCAAAGTGTGACTTTCATATCCTCCATGTATTCACGGACATTATTGTTAATCGCTCCATATGGGGGACGGACGAGATTTGGCTCAGCACCTGTAGCTTTTTCTACAGCGTCTTGGGTCTTTTCGATTTGACTTTTGATCTTGTTCTTGCTTAAGCGCGTCAGCTGCGGGTGATCCCATGAATGGTTGCCGACCTCATTTCCTTGCTGCAACATTTTTTGCAGAACTTCCGGATAATGCTGTACGCGGCTTCCAAGCACGAAAAACGTCGCGTGTCCATCATACTTGTTCAGGTCTTTAAGAATGGACATGGTATGACTTGGATGCGGCCCGTCATCGAACGTCAAGGCAATGACCTTTTTTGAAGGGTCGATCCATTCATTTTGCACGGGCAGTTTGGCGACGATATGTTTCGGCTGCCATTCCTTTACACGATCCGCATTCAAATCTTGACTTTGATATGAATCTAGCAAACTATCTTTAAAAAGTTCCTTCTTGATGGCTATTGTATGGATCTTAGTTGAATGATCAGTCTTAACGTGGAATACAAGCGTATCTTTCAAGACTGAAAAAGAATTGAAGTTGGCTGCCTTCAGTTTGTTTTCCTTTTTAATGAGACTGTTTGAAATGCCTTCTTCTTCCTTCTCCGTTAACTCTTCAAAAACAATATCGGATAAAACGGATAAATAATCAGTATCCGTGGCAAAGATGTCTTCTATGGAGAGCTTTTGCTGAGATGGAATATCATAAGTGAAGATCTGGGATCCAGACTGCTTCTTTCCTTCCACTTGCTCATATTTATCGAAGGAAATCGTAATGGTCTGTTTGCTGAAATGGAGGATCGTATAAGTGAGGTTAAGCTCGGAAGCTTTTCCGTCGGATGCTTTCCATTTCTTTTCATAATCCTTAATTTCTTTCTTTATGTAGGCTTCTAGCTGCTTGTCGATATTTTCTAAATGCAGAACGGGCCTGCTGGCTGAATACCCGCCTTTCGTATTATCTTTCACATACGTTTGAATATCGGCTTCTGGGTAATTTTTATCAGTTGTATAGGCCGAAACGGTTCTTTTCTTATCAAAAGCAAGGCTTTTGATGGCTAACCCCAACGTTCCCATGGTAGCGGTTAGACAAAATAGAAAAATAAAGACTTTTTTATAATTTAATTTACTCATGATGCACTCCACCTCGATAATCATTCTACTATATAGACGCGCCAAAAGCCTTAAAAGTTTGTAAAAAATTTCATTTTTTTATATTTATATATTTCTTGTTCATTTTCAAACTTTTATGGCTGCAAAAACGTCTATCCTTTGTACCCAGGATACGTAATTTAAATGTAAGGAGCTCTTTCATGCAATGAAAAATCTAGATATGAATCAATTAATCGCGGCCCGGATAACCGAACGGCAAGAAAATTTGTACAGACTTGCTTTTTACTATGTTAAAAACCAAGAGGATGCGCTTGATATCGTGCAGGAATCAATCAGGAAAGCGCTGGCCTCCAGCAGCAAAATCAAAGACGCTGCTTCTATTGATAGCTGGTTATATAAGATCATCGTCCGAACGGCACTGGATGTTTTGCGGAAGAAAAAGAAACTGACCATCGCCGATGACGAAACAATAGAATACTTACGCAGCGGTGAGGAAGATCACTATCCTGACCTGGATTTGCAAAAGGCGCTTGAAGGACTTTCGGTCAAGTACAAAACGGTAGTCGTTCTCCGTTTCTTCGAGGACCTGAAGCTGGAAGAGATAGCGGAAGTGCTGGAAGAGAACGTAAGCACGATTAAAACGAGATTATATAAAGCACTGCAACTATTGCGGATCAACATGACTGAACGGGAGGAAACGAAAAGATGGAAAAAAAACTAAAAGATCTGCGGGAAGAATATCTTAAAACACCGATACCAAAGGAATTGAATGATGTCGTTCAAGCGGCCTTGAATGAAAAGCCCAGGAAGAAGCCAAGGGTTGGCAGGAATGTCCTCATGTCAGCGGCTGCAGCGCTTCTGATTGTGACAGCTTCCGTAAACATCAGTCCGGCAGCGGCGAAAGCCATGAGTGAAATCCCGATAGTCGATAAGGTCATCAAAGTGATTACCTTCGTCGAATGGAAAGAAGAAGCGAATAATTCTTCGGCAGTAATCAAGACACCTGCCATATCCGGTCTGGAGAATAAACAGCTCGAAGATAGCTTGAATGAGAAATACTTATCGGAAAGCAAGCAGCTTTATAAGGAATTCACGGACTCCATGTCAAAACTGAAGGAAGGGGAAAAGGGCAATATGTCGGTGGAAAGCGGATATGTGATATTGACGGATAATGAAACGATCTTATCCGTACAGCGTTATACGGATAAGATTGCTGCTTCCAGTTCTACAGAAAGTCAATTTGATACAGTCGACAAGAAAAACGAAGTGCTATTAACGCTAAATAGCTTATTTAAAGATGATCGTTATCTTCAGGTGATCAGTGAAAACATCAAAGAACAGATGAAGCGGCAGATGGCAGAAGATCCGGAAAAGATATATTGGGTCGAAGATGATGACCTTACTGCTTTTAAAGGCATCGATGAAAACCAAAACTTTTATATAAACGAAGATGGCAAGCTAGTAATCGCCTTTAACAGCTTTGAAGCTGCGCCGGGATATATGGGGGCCGTCGAGTTCGTCATCCCGACAAAGGTGCTGTCAGACCTTCTTGTGGGCGATCAATATATCCATTAAAAAAATCTTATTTGTAATTCTTATGACGGGCGGGAGGCTTTTAAAACGGCAAAATACCCATTAAAAAAGACGAACCAACGTTACTTGATTACAGTAACCTTGGCTCGTCTCTTTTTTGTTCGAATTTCATCTGGTCCAGTTCCAGCCTCATTTTTTCCGTCTCCATTAGAAAATTTTCATGCTTCAGTTTCTCAAGTTCCAATTCAACCTTTAGCATATTGTGTTTGGTTTTTGACTGTTTTTCTAAATGGCTTGTCAGTATGCCGATTATAGGGATGGAAAAAATCAGCACAACGGTTATAATCCCTAGCATTATCGTGCCTCCTCATTTTTTTATATCTATTATACGTTGTATATAACGGATGAAGTGAGTTTTTTGAAAAATGGGTCTTGCTATTTTTACGATTCTGATTGCATCTGCATGGCAACCAAAGTGATATGAAACGTAATACCATTGGTGAAGTTAGGGCAATATATCTTTGATGGTAGATCCCTATTAGACTATAAGGGGTGTTTTTTACTGTAAAATACGGGTATTGTCATGTAGGGTGGCAACTCTCTTCTATTTATTTTGAAATTAATTATTTAAATATACTAAATATTTATTTACAATATAGAAAATAAAAGTTATTATACAATAATAAAAGGAGGGCTAGGTATGGCAACGATAAATAAACAGAAAATTGTGGATAGTGTACCTCAAAAAGGTTTTTTCGGAAACCCTAAAGGATTATTCACCCTTTTCTTTACTGAGTTCTGGGAGCGTTTCTCGTATTATGGCATGAAGGCCATTCTTGTTTACTATATGTATTACGAAGTTTCTAAAGGGGGACTAGGTCTTGATGAAACCACAGCCCTTGCCCTTGTATCCATATACGGATCTTTAGTATATATGTCAGGTATAATTGGCGGATGGCTTGCCGATAGGATCTTCGGGACTTCCAAAGCCGTATTTTACGGTGGTATCTTGATCATGCTCGGGCATATTGTCCTTGCTGTACCAGGCAGTCTCTCCATGTTCTTTGTTTCCATGGTACTCATTGTTCTTGGTACTGGTTTATTAAAACCGAATGTTTCCAGCATTGTCGGTGAAATTTACGCAGAAAATGACGAACGCCGGGATTCCGGTTTCAGTATATTCTATATGGGTATCAACATGGGTGCATTCCTTTCACCGTTTGTTGTCGGTACAGTCGGAATGGACTACAGCTTCCATCTTGGTTTTGGACTTGCGGCAATTGGAATGTTAATTGGACTCATCGTCTTTGTTGCAACAAAGAAAAAGAACCTGGGCCTTGCTGGAACTCTACCTGCAAACCCATTATCACAGAATGAAAAGAAAAAAGTATTCACGAAATTGGGGATAGCTACACTTATCTTAGCTGCCATCATCGGCATCACTGCCGCTAAAGGCATCTTAACGATTGAAACCTTTATTAATCTTGTAGGTATCCTAGGGATCGTTATTCCGACCCTTTATTTCATTTTCATGTATCGCAGCCCTAAAACGACTTCTGTTGAACGTTCACGCTTGATTGCCTATATTCCTTTGTTTATAGCAGCTGTCATGTTCTGGGCGATTCAAGAGCAAGGTGCAACTATATTAGCAAGCTATGCAGACAAACGGACACAGTTGAATTTTGCTGGAATAGAAATAAACCCGGCATGGTTCCAATCTTTGAACCCTTTGTTCATCATCACCCTTGCACCAGTATTCGCATGGTTATGGATTAAACTAGGAAAGCGTCAGCCGACCATTCCTCAAAAATTCTCAATAGGTTTATTGTTCGCCGGTTTATCATTCCTGGTGATCCTGCTTCCTGTTTATTTCGGTGGATCGGATGCATTAGTCAATCCGCTATGGCTTGTACTTAGCTATTTCCTTGTAGTGCTTGGGGAACTTTGTTTATCTCCTGTTGGACTTTCAGCAACTACAAAATTGGCTCCGGCCGCATTCTCGGCACAAACGATGAGCCTGTGGTTCCTGGCAAGTGCAGCAGCACAAGCACTGAATGCACAAATCGTCAGATTCTACACACCTCAAACCGAAATGGCTTATTTTGGCGTGATTGGTGTTGCTTCAATGGTCCTTGGACTGGTCCTGATGGTCTTATCACCAAAGATTCAAGGTTACATGAAAGGCATTCGCTAACACTTAGCCAGCAGCAAAAAAAGATGACCTCCGAGTTAAACGGGGTCATCTTTTTTATTATTATTTCATTCCATCTAACGGTCCTGCTTAGTCTTTTCCAATTGAATTATTACAAGTAGCTATTTAAGTTTTCATAGTTATTTGAACTGAATTCTAGCTTTGTACACCTTTGTTTTTACTCGCAATAATTGAAGCCGCAATAGCGAAGGGAAGTAAAAAGAAAGCCAGTATTCCATATCCAGCTCCTTCAAACCCCCTAATGTTCACAAAACCAATGTAAAACAAAATAATTGAAGTTATAACAGTTAATATGCCAGGTAAAAGCCTTACAAATAAAGATAAATGTAATTTCCTAAACCACCACGCCAGAAGTATTACTAACATTCCAGGGACACAAGCAACCAGGAGAGGAATTCCCAACATCATTTTGTAACCTCCTCAAATATCTTGTGTAAATAATACCATAATAAGGAATAACTTTTCTTTTTTATTTAAAGAATGAGAAAGAAAGCAATTTCCACTCCAGGCACTCGCTTTCCGGGGCGGGCCGGGAGCCTTCTCGGCGCCTGGGGGGGTTCCCTTTGACGCACTTTTCTAAGCAGGAGTCTCGCGCCTTCCGTTCCAATCAACTGAATTTTTTCAAAAAAATCTGCAGGTAAACTCGCTGGATTGAAGAAATTTGCGACACTCCCGCCGAGCTACTGACTTGTCGAGACCCAGAAGACGCTTGCCTTGATAAGGCTTGGCAGACAGTCGGCGGAAAGGGAGTGGATTTCTGAAATCAACTGGAACGTTTTTTCCCTAACCAATTTATCGTTTGGCCCTTGAAGTATTACAGGCTAGATTTTGTAATATAAACAAATATGATACCCACGAGGGTGCCTTTTCTAATGCCATCGATTCATTGAAGAAGATGACCAATCGCTGCGCATAAAAAAGTCATTTAAGCATAATTATATATAACGATAGGTGTTTTTATGGGTAGGAGGGAAGATATGGAGGGAAGGAAGTATAAGTATGAGCTACTATTGAGAAGCGCCAGGAAAGTCGGGTCCAAACCTAAAGGTATTGAAATGCCATCTTCACCTGTATGGAGTCCCGATCATATAAAATCAGCTAAGGATTGGATCGGCAGGAGCCCCATTCTGGAACCGTATATTAATACATATCTTGGACTTAAAAAATAACCCCGTGAGTCATCAGGGGTTATTTTTAATTTACATTTGATAATACTTTTTTTACTGACGGACTATTCGGTGTCAACTTGTTCGAATGATAAGTTGGAATAACGACCTCATGAGGCTGTGACTTACCAACCTTACTTGCGGATTTAAATAGTTTGGATTTACTATATTTTCTTTTAGGTAAAGACATCGTTATCACCTCTTTCCTTTATTTTACTTAATTTCTTCCTCAGATTCAACATCTTCCTCTTCTTGAATAGCCAAAGATGTGTGATATCTTCGGTATAATTCATATGTTAATGAAGCTAAGCCTGATACTAAATGGCCGTCATATTCATCAAAAATGGTTCGATAGCTCTTTAGGACAATGACATAAGTAATTAAGCATTCTTCCTCAGTCAGCAGATTTTCTTCGACGTTAATTGTATGGATCATAAAGTTTTTAAAGTGTATGTATCTATCATTCTCTTTATTGATAGGAAGCCCGATTCCTTTCACTTTTGCTGAGGGAAGAGATTTTTTAACAAGTTTAGGAGCTGAGTAATTCTTTTTAAACTTGGTTTCCGTCACTATATCAAATTCAAAATGGGAGTCCCAATTATTTTTATAATGATCTCTCATGTAATAGAGCATTTCTTCAAGAAAGTCCTTATAGCTTGTATTATCCCTTTCAACTTCTAAAAACAATGATTTAAAATCCTCTTTTAACCAGTAAGAGAGAAGTCCGAATTTATCTTGTTGAATGGTCAAATTCTTAGCTACCTCGATGGCTTGAGATTCTCTTTCAACTTCGAGGGTCATGAATTTAAATCTTTTAACGCTCAATAGCGGGATTGGTATCAGTATAAAAAGGAATAGCAGGATTAAAAAGTAACCGACATGTTCAAATATGATTTTTGCTTTCGGTGATTCCGCTAATGGTTTTAAGACCAGTGATGTAACGGTGGGATCCTTTTCAATGACTTTACTTTCCTTAACTTTTTCACTTTTACTTGATTGTTCCTGTTTCGACTCTTGAACATTACCAGCAGGTGCCTGAAAATAGCGAATAATTCCAGAGACGATAATTAGAATGAGCAGACTTATATAAGCAAAAGTATAAATAGTCCTGATCCAGTCTTTTCTGGTAGGGGAATCATACTCTTTTTCTATGCCTGACAAAGCAGTTCACCTCTTTTCTTTTACCCTGATTATAGCAGAAATACCCAAAAATATTAAAAATATCTAGGTTCATCTATAGGTTTGTAAAACGGAAAAAGAGGCTAATAATGATTTTTTGCCGTGCAGACAATGGAAGGAAATCAGCATAAGTACTCCGTATTTCCAAAGTGCTTTGGGAAGAAAGGAAGAAACCGGATGAGCCCTGCTCTTCCGGTTCTTTCTGGATCAGTTTGCTGCTGGAATCAATCCTTTATGAATGGAGACTTCCTGGATGGCACGGTAGACGGTTTCGACCATGAAATCGAGTTCCTTTTCTGACATGGAAAGGATCGGCATCATCGTGATGACTGGACCAAGTTCCCGGATGATCAGGCCATTTTCCCGTGCTGTATGGATGATTCCGGAAACGACGTTCTCTTGGAGGGTGAACGTTTCTTTTGTTTCACGATCTTTAACGATTTCCACTCCAATCATGAAGCCGCGCTGGCGAATATCGCCGACGATCGGAAGTTCATATAGCGCTTGCAGCCTTTGTGATAGGTATTTAGATTTTTTCTGGATGTCTTTAATGAGATTGCGGCTTTCCATCAGCTCGATATTCTTCAGGGCCAGTGCACAGGCTAGCTGGTTTCCTGTATAGGTGTGGCCGTGATAGAAGGTTTTATGTTCTTCCCGTTCTCCCAAGAAGGATTGAAAGATCTGCTCGTTCATGATGGTGGCTGCGAGTGGCATATATCCCCCAGTGATCCCTTTGCCCATACACATGATATCGGGGACGACATCTTCCTGTTCGCAGGCAAACATTGTACCGGTGCGACCGAATCCTACGGCCACCTCGTCACAAATTAAGAGGATATTGTACTTCTTGCATAAGTGTTCGACCTCTTTCAAAAAGCCCTGGGGATGGGTTATGATGCCAGCTGCTCCCTGCACCAGCGGTTCGATGATCAATCCTGCAATTTCCTCTGATTGTTCTTGCAGTAACTTCTCCAGTTCCTTCAAGCAATGGTTTTTCACGGCTTCTTGATCCCCATATTCAGTCATGTGATAGGCATATGGTGAAGGGGCGGAAATCCGTTGAAATAAGAGGGGCTTAAAGATTCTATGGAATAGATCCATTCCGCCCACACTCACAGCTCCAACAGTATCGCCGTGGTATGCTTCGTCAAGTGAGACGAATTTGTTTTTATTCTGATGCTTGACGGGATCGATATTCTGCCAATATTGATAAGCGACTTTAAGGGCGATTTCCACTGCGGCAGATCCCGTGTCGGAGTAGAAGACTTTCGATAAAGAACCAGGAGTGATCTCTGCCAGTTTTTTTGCCAGTAAGATCGATGGTACATTCGCAGATCCAAGCAGCGTGGAGTGCGCGACTTTATTCACTTGTTCAATTAGGGCGCCGTTCAATTCCGGCTCGTTATGCCCGTGCACATTCACCCATAATGAAGCATAGCCGTCGAGGTAGCGTTTGCCATCCACATCAATCAGGTAGCTGCCTTCGCCGCGCTCGATGATCAGCGGTTTACTTTCCCGGTACGTTTTCATTTGTGTGAACGGATGCCATACATATTCCTTATCCCATTGTTCTAAATCCTGACTGTTCATGCTTTGAACACCTCTTTCAGTTGTTGGGTATAATTTTGATCACCAAGCAATTCAAGGATGCAGTTCCTCAAGTCTTTTCTGACATCGGCCATTGTCGGAATGCAGGCGAGGCCATTCAGCCCTGTCAGCTTTTCGATGGTTTCGATATTGTCTTGATGAATCCGATCTTCTGGCCGGTAATGATTATACAAAATGGTTTTCACGTTTATATCATGGACCTGGGCATAAGAATGGGTCGTCACGACATCATGAATCGCCCCTAAACCGCTTGTGGATACGAAGAGGACAGGCATGCCGCAATCCCTTATGAAATCCGCGGTCATATAGAAACCTTCCGTCCGTTCAATGAGCGGCACAGCCAATCCGCCAGCGCCCTCGACTAATACGATGTCATACATTTCCTCAAGTTCATGAACCCTTTCCACGACTTTCTTCTCATCGATTTGACTACCAGTCAATTTAATCGCCAAATGTGGGGAGGTTTCGGGTTCCAGTGTGTAAAACCCTGATTCCTTTACACCGAGTTCCTGCTCAAACCAAGAAATATCCGGGTATGTATTATTTTCCTCATTGATTCCAGTTTGAAATGGCTTGAATATCGTGACGCTTTTTCCCAATGTTTGAAGAGACAGATAGAGTGCACTCGTGACGATGGTCTTTCCAATATCCGTGCCAGTTCCGGTTATAAAGTAGGCTTGGCCCATGGATGATTCAACTCCTTTATGTTTATATATTTTGCAATGCGCGGACGTACTTGCTGAATGATGACAGCACATAGAATGCATAGCATTAAATCACCGGGTACAGGTAATAAGAAGCCGTAAAGAATCGTTTGGTTGATGGAAAGCGGCGTTTCCACAATCCACTTCATCGCACCATAAAGCCAGATGCAGCCGAAAAAGTAAACTGTCAGCAAAGAGGCGGCATTAGCAAAGAATATGGAACGAATCGTTGAGAGGGAAAACCGGTTGATCAGCCATCCGTTTACATAGGCTCCCAGTATATATCCGAGCAAATAGCCGAAAGTGGGTTTGAATATATAGCCGAATCCCCCGCCTTCAGCAAACACGGGCACCCCGATAAGTCCGATCAAGACATAGCATAACTGACTGAGCATCCCAAGACGGGGCCCCAATAATGCGCCTGCCAAATAGACTGCCAGAATTTGCAGTGTGAATGGTATGTAAGGGATAGGTATCTTAATAAAGGCGCCAATGGCAGTTAACGCGGTAAAAAGGGCCACATAAGAAATCGTCCTTGCCTTCAAGGTTTTCAACCTCCTTTTTAGAAATGACTGGCAGAATGCCCACTATTAGTTTGCCTGAATCCCATTTTATATGTCAACTAATTTATATATTTAGTTAACATATAAAGTACCAGCTTTCTTAGGATTAGAAGGGCATACTAGGAAAATATTGAAAAAAGATCATTGAATAATATTTTGTTTGTATGTTATTATTCAAACGATATGTTAACTTAAAATATTAAAGGTTAACATATTAAAAGTTTTATTATGTCTTGAGTGTGCAAAATGAACCAATCCGTTCCAAGGATTCAGGTAATTAATCGTGGAAGATTCATGGGAAGGAATATAGAACATAAAAAGAAAAGAGGGATTAGGTTTGGAAACATTGGTTAGGGATTGGAAGATGTTAGCGGAGAACGTTATCAAAGGATATAAAGTGACGGAGGAAGAGGCATTATCCATCGTACAAGCCCCAGACGAAGAGGTTTTGGAAATTCTGAATGCAGCCTATCTCATACGTAAACACCATTATGGGAAAAAGGTTAAATTGAATATGATCATCAATACGAAGTCAGGATTATGTCCCGAAGATTGCGGCTACTGCTCGCAGTCGATCGTTTCGGAAGCCCCGATCGATAAATATGCTTGGCTGACTAAAGAAAAGATTGTCGAGGGAGCGCAAGAATCAATTCGACGCAAAGCGGGTACTTATTGCATCGTTGCGTCCGGCAGGCGTCCGACTAACAGGGAAATCGATCATGTCATTGAAGCGGTAAAGGAAATCCGCGAATCGACGGATCTTAAAATATGCTGCTGTTTAGGTTTCCTGAATGAGGAACATGCCGGCAAACTGGCGGAAGCGGGCGTTCATCGCTACAACCACAACTTGAATACATCACAGGAAAACTACAGCAAAATTACATCGACACATACATATGAAGACCGGGTAGATACAGTTGAAGCTGTGAAGGATGCTGGCATGTCCCCATGTTCTGGTGCCATTTTCGGTATGGGGGAATCTGAGGCGGAAGCGGTGGAAATCGCCCTATCCTTACGAAGCCTTGATGCAGATTCCATTCCTTGTAATTTTCTCAATGCAATTGACGGAACGCCGCTTGAGGGCACTTCCGAGTTGACCCCGACTAAATGCCTGAAATTGATTTCGATGATGAGATTCGTTAATCCGAGTAAAGAAATTCGTCTGGCCGGCGGTCGTGAGGTCAATCTCCGTTCCATGCAGCCCATGGCACTTTATGCAGCCAATTCCATCTTCGTCGGCGATTATTTAACGACAGCCGGTCAAGAACCCACAGCGGATTGGGGAATCATCGAAGACCTGGGATTTGAAATTGAAGAATGCGCTCTTTAATTGGATTTTTTTAAAAAAACACCCTTAGGGTGTTTTTTTTCAGTTTGTCGATAAAATACTGTTTTATGAAACCCTAACTGGATTGAAGAAATGAACTGAATGGTATTTTGAGGGTTTGATAATATAAAATGTTGATTTCCTCTCCAGGCACTCGCTTTCCGCGGTCTCCCTGAACTCGCATTTCCCGCAGGAGTCTCGCGCCTTCCGTTCCAATCAACAGGAATGTTTTTTTAAAAATCTGCAGGTAAACTTATTGGATGAAAGAATGAACTGAATGGTTTTTTTGAGGGTTTGATAATATAGAATGTTGATTTCCTCTCCAGGCACTCGCTTTCCGCGGGCGGTCCGGGAGCCTCCTCGGCGCTTTGCGCCTGTGGGGTCTCCCCTGAACTCGCATATCCCGCAGGAGTCTCGCGCCTTCCGTTCCAATCAACTTTGTTTTGAAAATTTAGATAGAAACCCATTTTTCGACAAAAGGAGGTTCCGATTGATCTCACCCCGAACCGTGATAATAAAACAAGACCAGATTACACTTAATGTTTTTTTCCTGTAATCCTCATTAGATTGAAGAAATTTGCGACACTCCTGCCGAAAAACTGGCTAGCCGAGACCCCGCAGCCGCTTGCGGTGAGGAGGCTTGGCAGACAGTCGGCGGAAAGGGAGCGGATTTCTGAAATCAACTGAACACTTTTTTTAAAAAAACAGCAGGCAAACTTGCTCTTTATGGTTTTTTATTGTTTTATCAAACTCTTATTGGATTGAAGAAATTTGCGACACTCCTGCCGAAAAACTGGCTAGCCGAGACCCCACAGCCGCTTACGGTGAGGAGGCTTGGCAGGCAGTCGGCGGAAAGGGAGCGGATTTCTGAAATCAACTGAACACTTTTCAAAAACTGCAGGGGAACCCGTTTTCTTCTTTAGTCTGGGTGTTTTATGAATTTGCTGTAAGCGGGCTATTGGTCTGTCAATCTTTACAAAAATAAAAAAATAATTGATAAGTGAAAATAGTGAAAAAAAAATGCTAAATTGTAAGGAGAGGTTTTATAATGAATTACCTGAATGCAATAACATTGCTGCATTGTGGTAAATGATCATGATAAAGGGAAAGGATCAGTATTGGTAATATCAATAATGAGAGGATAGTTTTGTGTGATGCATATATGGCTGATTAGTTTTATTATTTTATTATTGCTATTAATATTATATACGATTATCCCAACGGTGCTTATTCGTGTATGCAGTCTGGGAATAACAAAAAAAATCAATTCGAATCATGGGATTGCGCTAACTTTCGATGATGGCCCAAACCCTGAATATACGATAAAATTGCTTGATCTTTTAAAGGAATATAAGATAAAGGCCACATTTTTTGTTGTTGGCAGTAAAGTGAAAAGCAATCCTGAGATTATTAAAAGAATGCATGAAGAGGGACATGCTATCGGTATCCATCATTTCCATCATGTTTCAAGTTGGGTGCTATCACCAATCCATCTACGGAAGCAGTTGGAAATGACGGAAAAGGCGATAAGTGAATGTACGAATGAAAAGGTTGTTTTTTATAGACCGCCATGGGGACATTTTAATCTATTCACCCCACTTTTCAGTAAGAAATATAGAGTGATAATGTGGTCCGGCATTTTCGGGGATTGGAAGGCCGAAAATTGCAAAAATACTCTGCTCGATCAACTGCGAAGCACTGCGACGGAAGGTTCCATCCTGTTGCTTCATGACTGTGGTGAAACCTTGGGGGCGGATAAAGAGGCACCAGGCCATATGATTGAAATGTTGAAAATTTACCTGCAGGAAAGTAAGGAAAAAGGAACACACTTCATTTCTTTAAAAGACTTATAACTAATTCTGGGGGTATTATGAATATAGATACGCTTTTACATTTTATTGATTCATATGGATACCTGATCATTTTTCTTTTTTTATTCTTTGGCATTGTGGGAGTGCCTGCTCCAGAAGAATCACTTCTATTCCTAATCGGGGTGTTGGCTATCCAAGGTAAGCTCTCACTGGGTTTGGCAATGCTGTGTGCAATTCTCGGCGCCTTTATCGGAATGCTTGCAGCTTATGCATGCGGAAAATATGTGGGGTATCCATTTATAAATAAATATGGAAGGTTCATTGGGATTACGAGTGAACGCTGGGAGAAAGCAAAGAAAAACTATACGGATAATGCACAAAAAACATTGGTATTGGGATTTTACATTCCGGGAATAAGGCAAATTAGTCCGTATTTTGCAGGGATCTCATCCATACCCTTTCGGAAATACTTCCTATTTTCCCTATTAGGCACCATACTCTGGACCGTCCCTTTTATAGTGGCCGGTTATTATGTGGGGGATGCTTTTAATGTTAATCCAAAATATGTTCCATATTTAGGTATTGTATTTTTAGTTATTTTTGTACTATATGTTACTATCAAATACATGAAAAAGAGAAAACAAATGTCCAAAAGTTGAGTCGGCTCCTTATTATAAACCGTTAGGAATGAAATTCATTTAAAGGATTTGTTCAACGATATTTTAAGAGGAAGATATCATGACCTATATATTTTCGTATTTTCAGAATGATTTCTTAGGAGATGACACATATGAAGAAGATTTTGTTTTTACCTCTCTTTCGAATGCAGTCGGGACATCATCAAGTTGCAGAGGCATTAATGGATATGTTAAAAAAGCATTCAAATGGGATTACTTATAAAAAAATCGATCTAATCAGTTATACCAATACTTCTCTAGAAAAAATCATCGCAAGCAGTTATCTAACATGGATCCGTTATGCGCCGGAAACCTATAATCTTGCCTATAAGAATCTGTTTTATGTACACTCCTCAAAGGAACGGATATTTAAATGGTATCAGCAATTATTCATGAATAAGCTGGAACAATTGATAGCAGAGGAAGAGCCTGATTTAATTGTGTGCACACATGGTTTCCCTTCCTATCTTTTGAGCCAGCTAAAGATGAAAGGGAAGTGCAGCACACCGGTAATAAACGTGTACACGGACTTTTTCATTAATAATGTGTGGGGAAGCGAAGGGATAGATGTCCACTTTCTTCCTAGCCAAGAAGTGAAAGAAAAGCTGATGAGCAAGCGTCAAATACCAAAACAAACGATGATGGTCACTGGCATTCCCGTGCACGAGGAAATCACTAAAAATGCTTCTATTCAAAAAAACACAGAACGGCCCAAAATTTTGATATCCGGAGGAAATAGCGGTCTGGGAGGGATTTTGAACTTAGGTGATGAGTTAAAGACTTCAACCGACTTTGATTATTTAGTCCTTTGCGGAAATAACAACAAGCTGTATGAAGAAATCAATACATGGAACTTACCTCATATCAAACCATTGCCCTATATCTCATCAAGGACTGAAATGAATAGGCTTTATGAAGAAGTTGACGCAATCGTTACGAAACCCGGCGGTGTCACGATTAGCGAAGCATTGCGAAAAAGGCTTCCCATTTTTGTTCACTCCAGGCTTCCGGGGCAGGAGGAAATTAATCTGCAGTATTTAAAACAACAAGGTCTTGTATTTAAACTTAATCAGAAAACGCCTTTTGAAAAACAATTGCGAAGTATATTAAAAGATCAGAAAAAAATGAAAAAATGGAGCACATCCATAGAATCCTATCATAAGGAAATAGAGTTGGAGAAACCTGAGGGAATAGTGGAGGTCATGAAATTGATCCTTAACCTTAATCAAAATGGTACGCCTTCCTATCTAGCCCGACAGCCCAAACTCCTATTTAGCTGAGATGTATTGTGTTCCCCGTAAGAAAGCTAGTCTTCTTTTTTGAATTGCATATATGAACAGAAGAACGCGAAAAAAGGCATTCAAAGCAGGGTGGCTTCAATTGGAACCATTTGAAGTAATTGATCATGGCTTGATGCATACGAAACAGGAAGGCTGCTGAATCAGTAGCCTTCCTGTTTAATATGTCTCGTATATGATAGAGCCTGTCTGAGAAATATCATAATCGCCTAAAGCGTTGATTTCAGCTTGAAATGGATTCGATGATAAAATCCGCTTAACGACGTTTATGAGCTCTTCGTTTTTCGGAGATTTTAACATAACAAGGTCATAACGTTCTGTAATTAATGGAACAAAGTCAACTCCAACGATTTTTGCAGCTTTTTCAATTCCCACACCAACATCCGCTTTCCCCGCAGAAACCGCTGAAGCCACACTTAAGTGGTTGGTCTCTTCGTTTGCATATCCCTTAAGGTCTTTAGAAGATATTCTGTGAATCCTGAGCTGCTCATCAAGAAGAATCCGTGCTCCGGATCCTCTTTCCCGATTGATGATGGCCAAGTCTTTATGTTTTAAATCAGTCCAATTTGTGAGGCCAAAGGGATTTCCCTTTTTAACATACAAACCAGCTTTCCTTGAAACAAGATTAAGTAAAATATAAGGATAACCGACCAAAATTTTTTTTATATAAGGAAGATTATATTCCCCAGTATCTCCATCGAACATATGCAAACTAACGATGTCGGAATCCCCATTGTACATAGATATAAGACCGCTTAGACTTCCAGCGTTAGATCGCAGTGTTTTATAGCTGGAGTGCTTCTGAATGTGCTGCCCTAGTATATCTAACACCATGTCTTGCCCGCTTATGACAAGGGTAAGGGAATCCTTCACTTCGTTTCCAGGGGGTTCGGCAACGGGGGATGTACTGGACTTATGGTTATTAATATATAACTCCAAGTCTTTTGCATCCATTCTCATCTGCCTTCCCACACGGAATACTGGGAGTTCCCCTTTTTTAACAAGATCATAAATTGTCAATTTAGATACCTTTAAAAGCTGTGACACTTCCTCGATCGTATAGGAAAGCTCTTTTGACATGTGCATCCCTCCGTTCCTTATTGTATCTTAGAGTCCTTAAAAAAGTAAATTCACAGCAAAAAGGGCATTGATTAAAACCTTTTATACGTCTTATACTAGTTATAATTAGATATAATTAATTATAACTAGTAAGGAAGGAAGAGGGACTTTGAAGAAAATATACCTTATGATTTTTTCGATAATGATGCTTGTGATAGTGGGGGCAGGGTGTTCAAGTGATGAAGGAAAAGATGCAGGAAAGCAGGCGCAACAGGCTGACGAGAAAGTGGAACTGACGATTTCGGCAGCTGCAAGTTTGCAAGATTCCTTAAATGATATAAAGAAGTCTTTTGAAAAAGAAAATGAGAATGTGAAAGTCCATTATAACTTTGGAGCCTCTGGAGCGCTTCAGCAGCAGATATCACAAGGAGCACCTGTTGACCTGTTTTTCTCAGCTGCAGAAGATAAATTTGATAAATTAGTAGAAGAGGGCCTTATTGAAGAGAAAAACGGAATCGATTTAGTCGGCAATGAGCTGGTGCTGGTGGTGCCAAAGGATTCCAAAAAGGGAATCGGATCACTGGAAGACCTCACTAAGGCCGCAAAAATTTCGATTGGCACTCCAGAGTCTGTACCGGCAGGGCAGTATGCGAAACAAACTTTGGAAAATATGAACCTCTTTAAAGAGGTTGAAGATCGATTGGTATATGCCAAGGATGTCCGGCAAGTGCTTACATATGTGGAAACGGGGAACGTGGACGCAGGCCTCGTCTATAAAACGGATGCGCTCACTTCATCAAAAGTTGGAATCATTGCAACAGCCCAGGCAGATTTACATGATCCGATCATATATCCCGTCGGAATGATCAATGACCTGGATCATGCCAAGGAAGCCAAGCTATTCTATGACTATCTCCAAACGGAAGCCTCCATGAAAATCTTTGAAAAATACGGATTTAATGATTTGAAATAACCGCCAATCTGGAGGTTTCAGTTAGAAGAAAAAAGGGGTTCGGAAAACATATCTTTGATCAAATGATGTTCCCAAACTAACACCTTCAACTCATCAGGTATGGTTTCTATTTAAATGTAATAACAAAGTTGATTGGAGAGAAAGGTGCGAGACTCCTGCGGGAAAAGCGCGTCTAGGGAGACCCCGCAGGCGCAAGCCGAGGAGGCTCCCTGACCGCCCGCGGAAAGCGAGTGCCTGTAGCGGAAATCCCCTGCAAATTGTACAAGCCATAAAAAAACTGTAGGCAAACTCGATTTCTTCGAATTTGTCTACAGTCTCTAACCACCAATCTGGTGGTCTTTTTTTATGCGCCCTAAGTAATGTTGGGTATATTTTCCTTTATATTGAAACTTTTCCTCACTTTAAACGTAGGAATAAGAGCATGCATGTATTCATCTTTCATCATAAGCGGATAATTCGACCCACGCGAGAAGTATTCAACATAGAACCATAAATAACAATCATACAATTTTCACGAAAATTTCATGATACAACTCCAATATAAAAAGTAGGAAATATTTATCATTTTATCATAAATGGTATATGATGAGTTTGATGTAATATTTTACAAGTTAAATAGAGCAAATTTACCAAGGAGGATTAAAAAGTGGAGGAAGCAATAATTGATTTTCTCATTGCAGTCATGTTAATTATTGGTTTCACATACGGTCTCATAAGGCAATTTAGACAATGTGTCAGAATCAGGAAGGGAAATAAATCGGAGTATGCACATTACAAGCGGATACTGATTGGAAACTATCTGATTTGCCTATCTTATTCAGGTTTTCTTTTTTCTTATATTTTGAATTCATTATTGGCATCCCGTATTATACCGGCTTCATTTATTACAAGTGATAATACTAGTTTTTGCTGTTTCAGTTTTCTTGCCATTCTATTAATCGCTAAATTTGGGATTGTTCCAAAGGAAAATGAACAAGTTGAATTACAAGAATACATAGTTGAGAAAGAGGAAATATGAAGAAATTTCCGCTTACCTTATTAATCGTATGTATATCGATCACCTTTTTATTGAATTTTGCCCTGCCAGAATTTGCTGGCAAAATGAAAGATAATATAAGTTCCATGAACATCCTTTATTCATACAGTGTCACAAAAACATTCTCGGAACAAATCCAGGATACGATTGAAATCGCTTCCGTGCCTTCAGGGGAAACCGAGAACAGGAACGGCGATTTCCGAAGTGATGTTAAGCTTGAGGGCACGCCGCTGAATATTAAAAGTGTAGTGAAAGAGAGCTTGAACAAACCGCATGATTATAAATTTAAAGAAAAATTAACCGGTCCGGAAGAGGGGTTTTCATACCGGAAATATTATCTTACCAAAAATTATGATAAAGGAAGATATACAATCATCCGAACGAATAAAATAACGGGAAAAGAAAAAGTGTATGTCGGAACCTATCATGAGCCGAGCGCGCAAGATCCTTTCGTCGAATGGTCACGTGATGAAAAATGATGGCTGACAATACCATTTCATGAAAAGTTGAGTGATTATATGGAAAAAACAGTGAAGATCGAGGATTATAATCTTGATTGGGTAAGGGAATTTCAACAGGAAAAAGCGAGGATAATGGAGGCATTAAAGAACTATTCACTTTGGGTTGAGCATATTGGAAGTACGTCCGTCAAAGGCTTGGGAGCAAAACCGATTTTGGACATCATGGCTGGCGTCCATCATTTAGATGAAGCTGACAAGTTCATTGAACCCTTGAAATCGATTGGGTATGAATTTGTCCTGCATAAGGAGTTTCCCGAAAGGCGTTTTTTTAGAAAAGGTCAATGGAGAGCGGGAACACACCATTTGCATATCTATAAATACGGAAGTGAACAGTGGAAGAATCAACTTTCATTCAGGGACTATCTAATAAGCCACCCTGACGTACGAAGACAATATCAGGAATTAAAATTATCCTTAGCTCAAAAGCATCCTGGGGATGTAGTGGGGTACACGAAAGCGAAAGCTCCATTTATATTATTAAATATCATAGAATCAGCAAATGGTGGGTGACCTCCAAGTTGAGAGTTTTAGCCGTGTTTTGGTAAATTACCTGAAAGAAAATTAAACTCCAACGGTTAGCTGTTCTGAAGGAAAATGGTAACGGCAGTGAATTTAAACTGCCGTTTTTGTATGAGCATTAGCATGAATTTCGTACAATAAGTTCGGGGGCAAACCGGTAAGTAATGTACGGGGTCTGATCCAAATTAGTTATCCGGTTCAATAATAACTCTGCTGTTTTAATTCCCATTTGCTGTATGGGTTGTCCAATTGTTGTGATGGATGGTTCATAAAACTCCGTATAAGCGACATCATCAATGCTGACAATGGCCACTTCCCCGGGAATCGAGATTTTTTGCTTTTTCAAATAGCTAAGGATTTCACGTAACACTAAATCATTTCCTGCCACTATGGCTGTTGGAGGTTTTTCTGCATCGAATATCTGGGCCAATTTTTCTTGAATTTGGTTTCTGGGTAAAGAATGAATATCATCTTCCCTGACTTCCAATTTATGAGATGCCATCGCTTTTTTAAATCCTTCGATTCTCTCCAACCTCGGTGTGATCGGGATATCAATAGGCAGGGTTAAAAACGCAATATTTTCGTGGCCTTTTTCAGCCAGCATGGAAACAGCTAAAAAGATGGCAGCATGATTGTCCAATAGGACGGAATCAGATGTAACTCCATCAACTAATCGATCAACGAATACCATTGGAATTGAATGATCGATCAAGTAATTATAGACTTTAAAATCATTTCCTACCGGAAAGATGATGATTCCATCTACTTGAGTAGATACCAGCAAATCAAGGTATTCCTTTTCTTTCTCCGGATCATCGGCAGAGTCACATATGAATACCTTCATGCCATGCTGCTGAAGCTGTTCTTCTACGGTACGAATGATTTCGGTGGATAAAGTATGTAAAATATTTGCTACGAGTATGCCTATGACTTTTGTTTTTTTCACTTTTAAATTCCTGGCATTATCATTGGGCCGAAAATCAAGTTCTTGGATGACTTGCTCGATTCTGTCTTTTGTTTCAGCGCTCATATAGCGAAAACGTTGGTTAATATATTGAGAAACCGTACTTTTGGAAACACCGGCCTTCTCAGCGACATCTGATATGGTAGTTTTCTTTTTTTTCATGATGTTCTCCTAAAGGATATTATTTCTTGAAATAGAACGGGATACCTTCATCATAACAAAGGAGCATTACGATTCCAACGCCAGTTAGATGATTTTGTTAAACATTGGATGTAAGAAACACCCTAAGCACTTTGGCTAAGGGTGTTAACCTTAAACTATTAATTTACAATTCTTATTCACCGGATTAACGAACGAGCCAGCCTCCATCAACAGCGAGGATATGGCCATTCATATAATCAGAGGCCTTGCTTGCGAGAAAAACGACGGTTCCCATCACATCAAAGGGAGTTCCCCATTTTTCAGCCGGGATCCTTGAGAGAATGTCTTTGTTTCTTGACTCATCTGCACGAAGCGCGGCAGTATTGGCCGTTTCAATATAACCTGGGGCAATCGCGTTAATTTGAATGTTTTTAGACGCCAATTCATTAGCGAAGGCTTTAGTCAGCCCGGCAACGCCATGTTTACTCGCAGTATATGCGGGAACGAACTTGCCTCCTTGGAATGTGAGCATCGAAGCGATATTTATGATTTTTCCGCTGCCTTGTTCAACCATTTCTTTGGCAACGAGCTGACTAAGAAAATACAAGGAATTAAGGTTAATGTCCATTACTGCATTCCAATCTTCGTCTTTATATTCCAATAAAGGAGCACGACGAATCGTTCCTGCGTTATTAACAAGGATATCGATTTTCCCGTATGCATCAAGACAGCCTTTTACAACACCTTTAAGGCTTTCCTTATTCGTAAGTTCGGCTTGATAAAAGACTGCTTTTTGGCCGGTCGTTTCGATTAAATCCTTTGTTTCCTGCCAATTATCACCATGAACAACGATAAAAACATCTGCACCCGCTTTTGCTAATGCAACCGCATATCCTTGGCCCAATCCAGTATTTCCTCCTGTTACGATGGCAACTTTCCCTTTTAAACTGAAAAAGTCCATTGAAAAATCCAGTAAACTCATCTTGTTTCCTCCATCCCCATATGGAATTAGTAAACCACTCTTAGCCTGTTACTTCATATCTGAAATAGGAAAGGCATCCATATCCTCATATGTATAATTCTCTCCAGCCATTGCCCAAATAAATGTGTAGTTGCTTGTAGCGGAACCACAGTGTATGGACCATGGAGGTGAAATGACAGCTTGTTCATTTTTCATGACAATATGCCTTGTTTCATCGGGTTCGCCCATCATGTGGAACAAAATCGCATCTTCTGCCAAGTCAAAATACATATAAACTTCCACTCTGCGGTCATGAACATGAGGAGGCATGGAGTTCCAGACATTTCCTGGAGCCAATTCAGTCATTCCCATACACAGTTGGCAGCTTTGGATCCCATTTTCATGAATCATTCTGCGAATCGTCCGCTTATTTGCCGTTTCCTGTGACCCCATTTCATCACCTTGCACTTCCTTGAATGCTACGTGTTGAACGGGGTAATTTTTATGTGCTGGAGCAGAGGCTAAATAAAATTTGGAGGGCTCGGAGTCTGAATCACTAGTGAATATCAGCTCTTTACAGCCTAATCCTATATATAGACAATCCCGATTTTGAAGGGTATATACTTCTCCATCAACTGAGATTTTCCCTGATCCACCTATATTGAATACCCCTAATTCTCTTCGTTGAAGAAAATAATCAGCTTTTATGAAATCATGGCCCTCAAGCTTAACCTCTTTAGAAACAGGTTTGATTCCTCCTATGATGATTCTGTCATCAAGGGAATAGCATAAAGAAACGTCATCATCGAGAAATAAATTTTCCACTAAAAAGTTTTTGCGGATTTCACTTGTATCAAAGTGCTTGGCTTGTGACGGATGAATGGAATAACGTTTTTCCATATGCATATAAATAACCTCCTATTTAGTAAAACGGTTTATCATGATTTTTCAAAATGTTAGCGCTATCAATATTAAAAATATATATAATATTTTCCAAATAGTCAATGATAATAGAAAATTTTAGTAGGTTGATCTGCATAAAATAAGAGATTGAAACTATGTTTTTATGCAAAATAAAAATCTGAAGATTAGTATTGTTAAAAACTGGTTTATATGGTAATCTGACTTTATTAAAAAGAAAGCGCTTTCTTGTAATTTAGGTTTACTAAACCGAAATACACCTTTTTCAGGGGGAATTATGAATGAAAGATTTAGATGTGATCACCTTTGGGGAACCGATGACCATGTTCTATGCAAATGAAGTAGAGCCTTTACATGAGGCTAAATCCTTTTCCCGAGCGATTGCGGGGGCAGAATCAAACGTAGCCTGCGGATTGGCACGTCTTGATTTAAATGTTGCGTATATGACGAAACTTGGCAACGACAGTTTCGGTAAGTTCATCATCGGAGAATTGAATAAAGAAAAAGTCGACACGACAGGTATCCGTTTTACAAGTGATCACCCGACAGGAATGCTAATCAAGTCTAAAGTGCTAGACGGAGACCCGGAAGTGGAATATTTCAGGAAAAATTCAGCAGCTTCCACTCTGGAAATTGACGACTTCTCAGAAGAATATTTTCTGCAAGCTAAACATCTGCATGCAACAGGTATCCCATCCGCACTATCTGAAAGCTGCCATGAATTTACAGTTGCTGCCATGAAATTTATGAAGAATCAAGGAAAAACCGTCTCTTTTGACCCGAATTTACGGCCTAACCTATGGCCGGATAAACAAAAAATGGTGGATTGCATTAATCAGCTTGCTTACATTTGTGATTTCTTTCTTCCAGGCATGTCTGAAGCGGAAGTTTTAACAGGACTCCAAACACCTGAGGAGGTGGCCGGATTTTATTTGAACAAAGGAGTTAAAATGATCGTCATCAAGCTTGGAGCAGAAGGAGCCTATTACAAAAATGCGAATGAAGAAGGGTATATTAAAGGATTTGTACCCGAAAAAGTCATTGATACAGTAGGGGCCGGCGATGGTTTTGCCGTCGGGGTGATCAGCGGCTTGCTTGAAGGTATATCCACGATGGAAACCGTTACTCGGGGTAATGCGATTGGCGCCCTGCAAGTCATGTCTCCTGGTGATATGGATGGTATGCCCAGCCGGAAACAATTACAGGACTTTATCGAAAGTCAGAACAAACTTTTAAACGTTGAATGATCGATAACAGCAGCCAGTTAACTCCACAACTAGACTTCCAATTACAAATAATCATAAATTTGATAATGAAGTGGAGAGATTGTGATGAGAATAAAAGCCGGAATAGAAAAAATCCCTGGTGGCATGATGGTTGTCCCTTTGTTCATAGGTGCTTTGATACATACTGTTTTTCCTGACACAGCAACCTTCTTTGGCGGATTCACAGGTGCGATGCTAACAGGTACTGCATCGATATTAGCCGTTTTTTTCTTTTGTGTCGGGGCTACGATAGATGTTAAGCAATCCGGGTATATCGCAAGAAAAGGATTTACATTGCTTATCGGTAAAGTCGTATTTGCGGCATTATTAGGATATGGGGCAGCTTTGCTGCTTCCAGAGAACGGGATTCAAACTGGTCTCTTTTCCGGTCTTTCGGTCTTAGTGTTAATAGCAGCTTTTAATGAAACGAATGGCGGTCTTTATACCGCACTCATGACAAAATTGGGCAGAACGGAAGATGCTGCTGCATTCCCGTTCATCAGTATTGAAAGCGGACCGTTCTTCACGATGATCATCCTTGGTGTTGGGGGCCTTGCAACGTTTCCATGGCAAACGATCGTCTCCACTTTGATTCCATTTGCAGTCGGTATGATTGTAGGTAATATCGATAAAGAATGCCGGAAATTCTTTGGACAGGCCGTACCGGTCCTTATCCCGTTCTTCGCACTAGCTCTAGGTTTCGGGCTGGATTTTGGAATGATCATAAAATCCGGATTCATGGGCATTTTAATGGGGGTTGCCGTCGTCTTCCTTTCCGGGGGTGTCTTATATCTACTGGACCGCTACGTTACAGGCTCGGATGGTGTTGCCGGGGTCGCAGCATCCTCAACAGCGGGGGCCGCAGTTGCAGTGCCTTTCATTATTGCCGAATTAAACCCGCAATTTGCTCCTGTAGCAGAATCAGCAACAGCAATCATCGCGACAAGTGTATTGGTGACAGCAATTCTAACACCCATGCTGACGATGTGGGTTGCAAAGAAACAAGAAGAAAGAGGGATTCCGCAGCGAAGAGGCATGAAACCAACTATTTTGAAAGATCCAACTGTGACTCCCATCCAAAAAGCGAAGTAAAACAAATGAAATGTAAGCGTTATCTAAAAAGCAACTGGGTTTATTATCCCGGCTGCTTTTTTTGTGATACAGGCACAATGATGTTAAAATAAGGAAATGGAAAAAGGGATGTAAATGCCAATTCCTATCAAGGAGGCTTTCATGAGAAAGGTCGAGGTCGTACCATATAGGACAGAATGGTCCAAGCTATTTCATGATGAATGCCAAAAATTAGAGGGTATTTTCGGGCCTGAATTGATAAAGTTATACCATATTGGCAGTACGGCCATTCCGACCATCCATGCCAAGCCAGTAATAGATATTTTGGCAGTGGTAAAAGATGTGGAGTGTGTCGCTGATTTTAATAAAGAGATGGAAGAAATAGGGTATGATGCCAGGGGGGAAAACGGAATCGCTGGACGGCGGTTTTTTCGTAAAGGCGGGGATGAGAGGACACACCATATTCACATGTTTCAAAAAGGACATGACGAAATAGCCAGACACCTCGTTTTTCGGGATTATTTGCTATCACACCCTGATGAAGCACAAAAGTATAGCAGGTTGAAGCAGCGCTTGGCAGCTCAATTCCCAGATGATATCAAAGGATATGTAAACGGGAAAAATGATTTTATAAAAGAGGTTGACGAAAAAGCGAAACATTGGGCGGCGTCCTTGAATGAGGGGGATCATCATGTTAATGAAGTGGATTAAATGCCAAGTGAATGAGGAAAACAAGCGTTCATTCTCAAAAGCACAAGAGAGATGGAGGGAATTGCGCCATTGTGCTGGTTTCATGGGACAAATCGGAGGGTGGAATAGAAATGAACCCTATGAAGCCGGCATTCTCTCCGTTTGGAAAGATCTTCATTCTTATCAAAGTTTCATGCAGCATCAGCATGATGAAATATTCGGGAAGAGTGACCAAGGAAGTACATATACAAATATTTCTGTCGATATCTACGGGAAAATATTCAATATAGGAACAAAGACATTACGGAATTTTTTTGCAAGGGAAAATTACTTCGAGTGGCTGACTGTTCTGTTGAAAATGATAAACAAGCCGGATTTGAGCAGGTTCAAAGGGACATATGGAACAAAGGGATGACATCGGGCATGCTGTCTGGTGCAATCGGAAAAAGGCAATCAGGGACATACCTGGCCGCATCAATATGGGACAATGAATATTCACATCAACGGTATGTGGATAAGGAATTGGCTGCCCTGATAAAGGAATCGGGAGGTAATACAGGAAGTTTATTTGAATTGCATTCAAAGTGGGCGGTCATTTAGAATCAAACATTATCAATCTATGAATGTAAGAAGGACATTTCAACGCTCTAAATATATTCTACAGAAGGTGATTATAAATGAAACTAGATTATGATTCACAGTATATCAGGGGCATCTACCTGAATAGAGACCGAATATCTTCATTTGACCATTTCCCTCTTGACCTGCCGGTTATCAAGCACCTTCAAGAGGTGGCTTTTCATCCCAGTGTCACCTATGTTATCGGGGAAAATGGAATGGGGAAGTCCACCTTGCTTGAAGGCATTGCGATTGCGTATGGCTTCAATCCTGAAGGCGGAACGTTGAATTTCAATTTTTCCAATTATGATTCACATTCCAATTTGGACGAATATCTCCGTTTGAAAAAGGGCGTGTACAAACCGAGGGATCATTTTTTCTTTAGGGCGGAAACCTTTTATAATTTAGCAACGAATATAGAGGAATTGGACAGGGAGGCATCGTTCGGGTCGAAAATCATCGATTCCTTCGGTGGAAAATCACTTCACCAGCAATCTCATGGGGAATCGTTTTTTTCAGCTTTTGTAGAACGATTTCAAGGCAATGGATTGTATATCCTCGATGAGCCTGAAGCTGCTTTGTCGCCATTGAGACAAATATCGATGCTGGCTAGGATAAATGAGCTTGTTCAACAAGGATCCCAATTCATCATTTCCACCCATTCACCGATCATCATGGCCTACCCGGATGCTAAAATCCTCCAAATTTCAGATGAGGGAATGAGTGAGGTGACTTTAGAGGAGTCCAATCACTATTTGCTAATGAAACAGTTTTTTGAAGATAAAGATCGGCTGCTTCATCATCTATTCGAATGAGATTTTAGCATGAAGCCCCCGACTGCACTTCGCATTCGGGGGTTTCATTTTGTTGAAATTCATTATTGACAGTTCAAGTGTATTACGGGTATAGTACATCTATAATGTGTATGAACCACTTAGTACATACACGCAAGACTCTATGCATATCAGACTTTTTTTAAATAAATAGGGGGTGGTTTTAATGAACGTAAATACCAGGGAACCGGTATATCTGCAAGTCGTTAGGCATTTTAAAGAACAAATAGCCATAGGCAAATTCGTGGCTGGACAGGAAATTCCCTCCCGAAGAGAACTGGCGGCTACACTGAACATAAATCCTAATACCGCTCAAAAAGCGTATAAAGAAATGGAGGAACAGGGCTTGATTCATACTGAACGAAATTTTCCCAGTCAAATCACGACGAATGAAACGATTTTACAGGCTGTGAGGCAGGAATTGATTTTGGCAGCCGTCGATACGTTTGTCGACGCGATTCGGCCGATTAATGTACCAGTCGATGAATTGCTTCGTGTGGTTAAAGAAAAATACTCGGAAGAAATAAGGGAGGAGGAAGAAAAATGATAGAAGTAAAAAGGATTTCCAAGAATTATGGCCGGAAAAAGATCTTGGATAGTGTTTCATTTACAGCCAATAAAGGGGAAGTCACTTGCCTGATCGGAATAAATGGTGTCGGTAAAACGACTACACTCAAAGCGATCATGGGATTGACTCCATATAAAGGTGAAATCCTGATCGATGATCAAAAGATGACTAAGGACAGTTATGAAAAAATCACCTTCATTCCGGACGCACCGACGATGCTTCCGCAAATGACCATTAAACAGGCCATGGTTTTCATGTCGGATTTCTATACGTCCTGGAATCCGGAAAGAGCTAACCAACTGCTGGGGTTTTTCAAGCTTAAAGAGGAGAGTCGCATTTCGGAACTGTCAAAAGGGAATACAGCTAAGCTCAACCTGATGCTTGGTCTGTCACTTGACGTCGATTATGTGCTGATGGACGAACCATTTTCGGGTATCGATATATTCAGCCGCGAGCAAATCGCCGATGTTTTTGCGAGCCACCTCATTGAGGACAGGGGCGTCATCATCACGACCCATGAAATCGGTGATATCGAGCATTTGATCGACAAGGTCATTTTATTGGATAACGGTACGGTGCTTAAAGAGTTCAATACAGAAGAAATGCGTGAAGAAGAAGGGAAATCGGTAGTCGATGTAATGAGAGAGGTGTATCAATCATGATGCGATATATAAAACTAGTGAACTTTGAAATCAACCGTTTCAGTAAAATCTATCTTAGCTTATTGTTGATAACCTTGGTTTCGCAATTTGCAGGAGTGATCTTCGTAACGAAGAGTCTTCTTAATGATGCCAGGGATGTCATGAAAGTAGAAAGACTATCTGAAGCCGCTTATATTACCAATTATGGAAGCTTTGATTTTAATCATATCGCAGATACCCTCTTTTTTGCAGGACCGATTGCGCTGAGTGCGGTTGCCCTTATTTTTTACATTTTCCTTATTTGGTATCGTGATTGGTTTGGAAAGAATACGTTCATTTATCGTCTATTGATGTTGCCAACATCCAGATTATCGATCTACCTTTCAAAAGCTACGGCCATCTTCCTGATGGTATTAGGGTTGATTGCTTTCCAAATCATCATTTTACCAATGGAAAATGCCCTATTTAATTCGAATGTGCCGGAAGCGCTCTTGAATGAAATGTCAATTTCTACTATCTCGAAAGCCAATCCGGTTTTGTCATTGATCATCCCAAGCACGTTCACGCAATTCCTGCTTTCTTATGGCATTGGTCTTATGATCATGTCGATATTATTCACGGCGATCATGTTTGAAAGAAGTTTCCGCATAAAAGGAATCATTTTGGGTTTGGTATATTGCGGACTCGCTGCTGTGTTGTTTTTAGCTCCAGTTTTAATGGAAATCGGGAATTTCTATTTCTATCCTAATGAATTATTTGGCCTGATGCTCGCATTAGGAATCATTTTGACAGGATTATCGGTTTGGCTTGGTGCATGGTTATTGAAAAATCGCGTTACCGTATAACAACAACTTTAAAGGAGAGTGAACAAGGTGAAACGTTATTTATGCAGCATCATTATTGGAATGGTTGTCATCTTAAGCATCGGGACCTATTATGTCAAAGTAGCTTCCTCCGCTTCCAGCCTTCCAAAGTATACGTTCAAGACACTGGAAGGCAGCGATAAAGAGCTTGATCCGGTGATCATAAATGGTACGCTTCAAAATAGCAGTACTTTTTATGAACCTTTAACAATTGAATCCAATACAACGACATATGCCAGTGAAAGGTCTTACTTGGAGAACTTAACTGGAAGACAAGATCAGAAAATTGAAAGATTAGTAAAAGAACATCGTTCGTTTATGCGTGGCAAGGATTCCATTAGTTCTTTATATGAAGACGATGATTTTCTCGCTTACGCTTGGGTGAATAGCGATTTTACGAATAACGGCAAAATGGAAGCGGAGTTTGATATCGGTTTACTGGAGAAGAAGGACGAAGAGGAAACTTCATTCCAAATTAAACTTCCCGATCAAGAGAGAATCATGAATGTTGATGTCAGGGATGTACAATTGGTCCATTCAAAACTACAGGTGTTAACGATGATCGATGTGAATTCAAACAATGAGAAGCAAACAAAAGAGGTTCATCTGTATACGATCGATGTAGCCAATAAAAAAGTCTTGAGCGATAAAACCCTTGTATCTGAATCCTTTACTTACCCTAATCAAGTTGATTTTGAGATGCCAATTGAAGTTGCTCCTTCCCAGCCAAACAGCATGGTTTTAATTTCGTTAATTAAAGGAGTAAATCATGAGGAGGGTCCCTTTGAGGAAAAACTAAAAGAAAGCAAGCTGATATCTTATAATTATGAAACGGAAAAATTAGAAACAGTTAAAAAAGGACCGCTTAGCCTTGACATAGCAAGATCAGGATATGCAGACGGGAAAAACCTATATGCAGTTGAAATGAAATCAGGAAAATACCGCATTAAAACATTTGACCTCAGCAGTCAAACGTTAACGAATGATACGGAGCTTGATATGGCTGTTAATAAAAAGGCACAATACTTTGCTGCCATTAAGAACGAACATGTGTATTTCCTATTAGGCAACGAAGTGGATCAAGACGTTTTAACATACAAGCCTGCCAAACTTCTGATTGCAGATATAAAGACTGGAAAGACTTTATATAAAGGTGAAACAGTCATAAATAAAAAGAACAGCAAAGGTTATGGACTTATTATCGATGAATTGGAAATAAAATAAGGACCTACTAAAGCTTTAAATAAAAAAAGGGATATCCCCAAATGGGATATCCCTTTTTATTTAAATGGAAGCCAAGTTCGTTCTGGCTGTACGTTCCTTCTTGCCGTGCAAGAAGTAGTAAAGGACGGAGGTTGCGATGACCAAAACGCCCAGGATGACATAAAGTGTGCTATACCCTGTTACTGGAATGATGAATCCCAGAATATAAGGGCCGAAACCAAGTCCTGCATCAAGCATGATAAAGAAGGTGGACGTTGCCATCCCCATTCGGTGAGGCGGAGTCAGTTTAACGGCAATCGCCTGCGAGCTTGATTGCATATTACCGAATCCAAGGCCGATGAGGAAACCAGCAGCCAGTAAAGTCAAACTATTGGTTGTGATACTTAAAAGCAGCAAGCCGATCCCGAAAACTATGAACGCCGGATACATAATGAAGTTCGATCCTTTCCGGTCCATTAATGGTCCTGAGAAAGGACGTGATAACAATACGGCTACTGCGTATACTACAAAGAAGAAGCTTGCCGTATTGACCAGATCAATTTCAATGGCATAAAAACTGATGAAAGAAAGGACACTGGAATAACAGAATGCCAATAACAGAGTGATGATTGAGATGGGCAGTGCCTTAGGTTCAATGAAATTGGAAAGCTTGAATCCTTTGCTTTCCGTAACTTTTGCCGTCACTTTCAATGCCGGGACATACAGGAAGAATGCAGTAATCAAGCTGATTACCCCTAAAGCCAGGCAGAAACTGAAAATCACTTGGAAGCTTGTATGTTGAGCCATATACAGACCGATGAAAGGACCGATTGCCGTCGCAAGTGTCGCGCTCATGCTGTAATAGCCGATGCCTTCTCCCTTTCGAGTTGCCGGGATGATCTGGGCGACAATCGTTCCCGTCGCAGTACTCGCCATCCCCATCGCCATCCCATGGATCAGGCGGTTAACAAGCAGGAAGCCAATTCCAAGGTCCACAAAATATAGAAGTGTTGTCAAAGTGAAAAAGATCAAACCTATGAATAATGTTTTCTTACGGCCGATTGAATCAATGAAACGGCCGATGAACAGACGTCCGATTAACGTCCCGATAATAAAAATTCCCGATATGAGTCCGGCTTCGCTTGTAGAAGCATCCAATTCATTAACAGCATAGATGGCAAGCGTCACCATCAGTAAATAAAAGATTAATGTTATGAAAAAATTGATGGACGAAACGATGACAAAGTCCTTCGTCCACAGTCTGGTTCTGAATTGATCCATGTTAGTATCTCCCTACTTTATAATGTTATTTCTTATTTCGCCCATGATACGTATGGCTGCAAGTTGTTCCTCCTCAGTGATCCCTTTCAAGATATCCTGTTCGTATCGATCGATTGTCACGCGGACTTCGCTGTAGATCTTTTTGCCAAGCTCCGTAAGCCGCATTCTTTTCTCGCGTTTATCTTTGCTGGGCACATGCTCGACATAACCCAGCTCTTCCAAGCGGGCAATGGTCCTCGTAATCGTGGGTTTTTCCACACTTTGATAATTGGCAAGCTCTACAAGCGTTGCCGAATCATAATTGAATAAGAAATGTAAAATGGACCATTGCGCCCTGTGTAAATCATGCTTACCAAGCTGGATATTAAGATTATTTTCAAACGGACGGTACAGCAGTAAAAATTGCTGAAAGAACTTTTGGTAAATCTCTATCAGAAACACCCCTTATACTTAATATATAGTTACCTTTAGTAATTGTTACCCTCGGTAACTATAATAGCAAAATAAATCCTTTCTGTCCACTCGGATTTGAAGTGCTTAAAAGAACCAAACTCACGAGTAAACGCCAAAAATTCACGAGTAAAACGACGAAATTTACGAGTAAACTGTCGAAACTTACGAGTAAACGGGCCAAACTCACGAGTAAAACGACGAAATTCACGAGTAAAAGGCGTAAACTCACGAGTAAACGCCAAATTCACGAGTAAAACGACGAAATTCACGAGTAAAAGGCGTAAACTCACGAGTAATCGCCAAATTCACGAGTAAAACGACGAAATTCACGAGTAAAAGGCGTAAACTCACGAGTAAACCGTCGAAATTCACGAGTAAAACGCCGAAATTCACGAGTAAACTGTCGAAACTCACGAGTAAACCGCCCAAACTCACGAGTAAACCGTCGAAATTCACGAGTAAAGGGCGTAAACTCACGAGTAAAAGGCGTAAACTCCCGAGTAAACGCCGAAACTCACAAGTAAACCGGCCAAAAGCGGTCATATTTCTTCTGTATGTTTCAAATTTAAAGAGGACCATTGATCTTGGATGGCCCCTTCATCATCATACATAATAGTTGGCATAGCTATATTGGCCGTTATGTCCATCTTTACTTTTCTCGGGCTTTTCGGGTTCTGGGCCAAGTGAAAAGGCATCGATCAATATGAATGCACCGAAAACTTGGGTCCAGCTGCCTAGTAAAAGAATTTGTTCTCCCATTCGTTGTTTTTCATTTAAAATGAAAATATTTCCGATCGATTCCAAAAAAGAACCGGCTGCAATGAGGCCATTTCCCTTGATCTCAAAAGAGCGTGAAAGGGACTCCTCCGTCAGTGATGCCCCGAATGCTTCAAAAGCGGCACCTAGGCCTTGGATTCCACTGCCGATTGCATCGGTTCTGGTGCCCTCCTCCTCTGAACCATTCAACTGCATATCTATTCCAACTGCATTTGCCGTATTGCCAATAGCCTCAAGCCAAGCACCGAATATGAAATAGGTTTCTATACTTTCATTTTCCGGGTTCAGCATTTTCGAACGGCCGATTGCCTGCAGCGAATTTCCAACGGCTTCAATGCCATTCCCTTTAAGGACCAGGTCTTTTCCGAGGTTAGTGCCCGTTAAAGTTTGCCGGGTTTGCCCGATTGCACCTACAAGTGTGCCGATGCCAAGTAACCATGCTCCTGAAATAAGGAGGTCCTCTCCATGAGTGATCATATCTCAAACGCTCCTTAAAAGTGGTTAGATTATATTATTCAGGAAACAGTGTTTGTTTACATATTGCTTTAACCGGCACATTTAAAAGTAAACCAATTATTGGTATAATGGCAGATGGGGGAGATGAGATTGACTTTTAACAATTTATTGCAAATGATCATTGCTGCACTTTTCCTTATTGTTTTTACGTTCTGTACCTGGTATGAAGGCAGCGAAATCATGGATAGACCTTGGGAATGGAAGTACTCCACGTATTTCACACAAGTAGATGATGATCAGGCGATGGATGCAGGTGATATTTCGAATTTCGATCATTTCGTGTATGCCGCAAAATTCAAACCGTTATTTCCATTTCTTATGGTTCTTACCGCATCGTACTTAATCATACTTACGGGATATATCCTATTTAAAAGAAGTATTAAAAAAGTGGCTCTATTCTTGTTTGGATTGGGTGTCCTTTTTCTGCTTTCAACTGGTTTTGTATCCAATTCCCCGACTGTTGGAGGAAATATCTTTCAAGCATTTTTTCTGATAGGCGGAATGATAGCGATAATAGGTGCAGCGCTATATTATTTCCGGATGCTAACAGGATTACATACTGAAATTTAAAGTTGCAAGGCTGCCGATGTGGCAGCTTTTTCTTTTGCAAAATGTTGATGGATGATGACACAAAATAACGAAAAATAATAGTCATTTTCACGAAATTCTTAGATTGAACTTCACTGAAATATAGCTTACGGTTAGTATATTACCGGCGGTGAATCGGTTCAGACCTTTAAAAAATAAATCATACCGTTGCCGCTAAAGAAGTGTGATGCAGTTGGAAAAAAGTTATCCAGTGATTGAAGAAATAAAGTGAAAAGGTGATAATATGTCAGGCAAAATCAAAATTGAACAGCCAAAGATCCCTCAAGACTTAACTCAAGCGAACTTTCAGGAAATATATTATCAAGATGAGCCTTATCTGGATTCATGTTTTATAACCAATTGTACGATCGATAGAGAAAAGATGGACAAAATCGTATTATCACAGGTAGTTTTTAAAAATGTGACATTCAGCGATGTATCTTTCAGGAATATCGAGCTGACGGATGTCATTTTCGATCATTGCGATTTGACGAATGCCGATTTCATGGGCGGCTCGATTCATCGGGTGGAATTCAAAGAGTCCAAACTATTAGGCATTAACCTGTCTGACGCGAGTTTAGGCAATGTCTACTTTGAGAATTGCAACTTGAATTTAAGTGCTTTTGGTTATTCCAGTTTAAAGCAAGTGAAGTTCGATCATTGCTCATTGGAAAGTGCTGATTATTATGAGTGTAAATTCATAAAAGTGAAGTTCGAAACATGCAGATTAAATGAAGTGAACTTTTCCCGGACACCGCTCAAGGGAATTGATATTAGCAGTTCCACATTCCAAAGGCTTACCGTTTCCCTGGAAGATTTAAATGGATGCGAAGTTTCCCCGGACCAAGCAATAGTTTTTGCAACCATACTGGGGCTGAAAATTAAAGAGTGAACCTTTTAAGATGGAAAAATGACTCAATGGAGCTGAAACGAGGGACCACCGAATTTGGTGGTCCTTTTTTGAGTTGGCTTGTCGCTAACTGTTGGCGATTTGTAGTAAAAATGGGCAGCTTGCATATGAAAGTACGGAATGTTTGCACAAATGCAGGATTACTTTACAATATTTGTTAAGTGGAAGGGGGATTGAACGTTGATTATCAATAAGGTCACTTTATATAGTCATGCATGGGATGAAATGCGGAATTTTTATGTTGATGTGTTAGGATTTGAGTTACTATCACAAACTGATGATGTATTTGAAATGAAGGCAGGGGAAAGTGTGCTTGAAATCAAAAAATATCATCACAATGAAAAGCCTTTTTATCATTTTGCCATGAACATACCGACCAATTTATTTACTTCGGCAAAAGCCTGGGCGAAATCAAAAGTGGAATTGACTAGAGAAGATGATTATGACGAAGTTTATTTCAGCTATTCTGATGCACATGCTTTTTATTTTACAGACCCTTCAGGCAACATTGTCGAGTTTATATCGAGATATTCCGTATCACCCAAATCCGAGGCTAAGTATTTTTCAGCTCAAGACGTCCTGTGCATCAGTGAAATAAACATTACGACAGATGAAGTCAGGGCTTTGGGAAACCAGTTGATCAGTAATGGTGTACCTGTAAGGAATGGTGAAGAAATAAGTGAAGATGGATTGAATTTCATGGGGGAACATGAAGCGGGTTCGTTTTTACTTTTAGGTCCAAGGAAACGGCGGTGGATTTTTTCGAATAAAGAGTCGAAAATCTTTCCGCTTTCGATAGTCATAAATCAGCAACTGGATATTTCAATGGATGGCAAAGGATTTATGGAATTGAAAAAAGTGGAATGATATTTTGGTAACACTTCATTCGACCGATTCCATCATGAAAGCTAACGCAGAAGCAGGGCTGCCTGCCGTTGGTGTATCTCCAAACCACCATTTAATCTTATTACTGATTAATAAATGAAGAAACTTAATTAAAGATGAACAGGAGTTTGATGAGAATGATGAAAGTCACACCTTTCTTGATGTTCGAAGGAAATGCGGAAGAAGCAATGAATTATTACACATCATTAATCGAAGGATCAAAAATAACCAGCATGATTAAGTATGGTGCCAATGAAGCAGGTACAGAAGGGAGTGTCATGCAGGCCACCTTTACCTTGAAGGATCAGGAATTCATGTGCATCGATAGCAATGTTAAGCATCAATTTACGTTTACACCTTCGTTTTCAATATTCCTTACATGTGATAGTGAAGAGGAAATTGACAGGCTTTATTCGAGCTTAGCTGATGGCGGGCAGGAGCTGATGCCATTGGGTGATTATTCTTTTAGTAAGAAGTTCGGGTGGATATCTGATAAATTTGGTGTTTCCTGGAAGCTTACTCTCCCAATATGAATAACGTGAAAAAAAGCCACTGAATAGTGGCTTTTTTCAGTTTGTTTGACCAAAGGTGTTCGTAAGTGACACCCCGGGCCATGAGATCCAGACGGTCGAAAAAAGTGCGAACCAACTTTTTTAACGAGACCTGGTTGTACTACATGATTTCCACTCCAGGTACTCGCTTTCCGTGGGCGGTCCGGGAGCCTCCTCCGCGCCTGTGGGGTCTCCCTTGCACACGCTTTTCCCGCAGGAGTCTCGCACACCCGCTCCAATCAACCTTGTTTAAAAAATTCAGATAGAAACCGTTTCGCGGAAAGGGAGCGGATTTCTGAAATCACCTGGAACGTTTATTAAATAAAAAAACTGTAGAGAGACTCTTGTTTCTATAAGGGATGAAAAAATTTTTTACTTGTAAAAATTTTTTTACCCATTAATAAGGATTCCCCCATCAACAGCACGTTGATTTTTCCTCAAGCATAAGTATGGCCCAACTAATTCCCTTGATATATACCCCATTCACTCCTGATGTTTCTGAAAATTCCAACATTGGCATGAGGATTGCTAGATTAAAAGTAATATCACATATTGACGACGGCAGAAAGGGGGACCATGAAACTGCGGCGGCTCAGTACTTATCAAGATTGCTGCGCAGGTGATGAATCGAAGGTATCAATGTTCGTGTTACCACATTTAGTTCATATCATTAGACAAGAGGAGAATCTCATGAAACCAATTTATTTTCTTTCTTTAATTCCTGTAATCGCCATACTTGGCGGGCCTTTTTGGGCTAATAGTATCGAACCGTACATTCTTGGCATGCCGCTATTCTTTTTTTGGAACTTTTCGTGGCTGATCTTTACCGCTTTAGTCGTTTTTATCATTTATATGCTAGATCCCAAGAATAAAGAGAGGGAAGAGAAATGAATATTGCGATCATCATTATTTTCAGTTTCCTGTTGCTGTCACTTTATTTAGGGATTAGGGCAAGAAAAGGCAAGGACATGGACCTTGAACAGTGGACAGTCGGCGGACGCGGGTTCGGTCCTTTCATCATCATGATTTTACTGGCGGGAGAGATTTATTCCACCTCCACTTTCCTGGGGTCCAGCGGGTGGGCATATGGTATAGGCGGTCCGGCATTGTACGGAACGGCGTTCGCAGCGTTGGGCTACCTGTTTTCATATTGGATTTATCCTGCCATTTGGAGCTACGGAAATAAACATAAGCTCATTTCACAAGCAGACTTTTATGTTAAAAAGTACAAAAGTCCGTTATTGGGGGTACTCGTTTCAATCGTAGGTGTTTTGGCCCTGGTACCGTTTTTGGTGCTGCAATTAAAGGGTCTGGGAATCATCGTATCTACTACTTCCTATGGTTCGATTTCACCGACGGTTGCCGTTTGGATCGGAGCTGTTTCAGTTACGGCTTATGTGATGATTTCAGGTATCCATGGATCGGTTTGGACAGCTGTTCTCAAAGACATCATGATCGCTTTGGTCGCGTTATTTTTAGGGATTTACATTCCGCTTCATTATTTTGGCGGAATCCAGCCGATGTTCGAAGCAGTCAATGCCGTCAAGCCTGATTTCCTGACACTACCGGATATGGGGATGAGTGCTTCATGGTTTATATCCACGATCATCTTGACGACGTTAGGTTTCTATATGTGGCCGCAAACATTCGGTTCTGCATATACAGCTAAAAGTGCCAAGACATTCCGTAAAAATGCGTTCATCCTTCCGCTTTACGGAGCATTATCCGTCGGTGCGATCTTTGTGGGCTATGCCGCCATCATTAAAGTTCCCGGGCTGCAGGGGCCGGATATGGATCTTGCGTTATTGAAGCTTTCGATCAATACCTTCGATCCTTGGTTTGTGGGGGTCATCGGGGCAGCGGGTCTATTGACCGCCCTTGTTCCTGGCTCGATGATTTTAATGAGTTCAGCGACGCTGCTTGCCAAAAACGTGTTTCAGCATTTTTCTCCTTCTGCCTCGGATAAACAAATCACGACGATTGCCAAGTTGCTCGTACCTGTTCTTGCTCTCATTGCCGTGTATTTTACTTTGACTGGAGGAAATACGATCGTGGCCCTTTTATTGATGGGATATAGCATGGTGACTCAATTATTCCCATCTTTTATCGCCAGTCTCCTGCAAAATAACTTCGTGACGAAAGAGGGTGCGTCAGCGGGCATCATTGCCGGTTTAGCCACTGTTGGGTATACAACCATAACAAGCGCTACAATTGGGACACTTTTCCCGGCATTGCCGCAAGCCGTTAAAGATTTGAACATTGGTCTTGTTGCTCTCCTCATAAATGTGAT
The DNA here is from genome assembly GCF_900156045.1 of Peribacillus simplex. Taxonomy (GTDB): domain Bacteria; phylum Bacillota; class Bacilli; order Bacillales; family DSM-1321; genus Peribacillus; species Peribacillus simplex_D. The sequence goes on from NZ_FTMX01000006.1 coordinate 121,817, forward strand.
TGTAATGATTGGAGTCAGTCTCATTGCAAGGAAATTTTCCAAGGATAATAAAGGTGAATTGGAAGCTGCTTGATAATTTTGGATTTTAATAAAAAGGCTGTTTTCGCATACTTTGTTGCTATTTTGCAGCGGGACAGGTGAGCATCTGGAGGGGAAATCAACCACACCGCTTTACTTGTTTTAAATCGTTTCGTTTTAAATCAACAATCTTTACGAAAAGAGCCTAAAAAAAGAGGAGGGGCATGATGTTTGCAAAGGTAAACGGAACAAAGATATATTTCGATGTGGAAGGGGCGGAATTGGTGCCTGAAGGAGATTCATGGAGAAAGAAGCCGGTCTGTTTCGTCATTCATGGCGGACCCGGGGGCGAGCACATTGGATTTAAACCGTTCCTGACGCCGCTTTCGGAATCAATGCAGTTGGTTTACATTGATCAGCGCGGTTGCGGACGTTCTGAGCGCGGTCCGAAATCGACATATAACCTGGAGAATAACGTGGAGGATCTAGAGGCGATCCGGAACTATTTGGGGTTGGGAAAGGTTATTGTACTGGGCCATTCTTACGGGGGGATGGTTGCACAAAAGTACGCCATTCGCTATCCGGACAATGTGGCTGCCCTTCTTCTGATCGCAACTTCACCAAGCCATGTCTTTGGAGAAGAGGCAATGGTGAAAATAGAGGAAACCGGGACGGATGATCAAATAAGGATGGCAAAACTTCTATTTGAGGGGGCTATGGAAAAACAGCATATGGCTGAATTCAGTATAGTCATGGAACCGCTCTATTTTTACTCATCAAGGGGAAAGGTAAGAACTGAAGCGGAAAAAGAGATGATGCGAAAGAAGAAATCGAATTTTAATTGGGAAGCGGCTAATGAAGGGGCCAAGTTTTTGAAAACATTTGATTTAATGGACCAGCTGGATCAAATACCGTGTCCAACATTAGTGGCAGGCGGCCGTCATGATTGGATCACCCCTGTTGAGGCATCCATTCTCATCGCCGAAAAGATTCCTGACAGTGAATTGATCATTTTTGAAAAAAGCTGTCATTATGTTTTCATTGATGAAAATAGGGAGTTCATTTCAAGGATTTCCTCTTTCATGAACGGTAGATTAGGACTCCATGAAATAGCGGCTTTGCCCAAAGCATAGAAAAGGTACATGAACCGGGCAAGAGTTTGATGGATCCAGGATGAACCGTTTGTGCTGTAAAGGAATTAATTATATATTAATCCTTGTGTACATTAATTCATGGATTAAAGTATGATGATAAGAAAGCCCGGAGGAGAAGATCATGAAAAATATCAATACTGAACAAGAATACCGTGAACAAATCAATCAAGAGGGACTGACGGTCGGGATTTTTACGACTACATGGTGTCCAGACTGCAAACGTTTAGACATGTTCATCGATGAAATCACTCAGGAACATCAAGACAAACAGTGGTTTACAATCGATCGTGACGAGTTCCCTGAGATTTCTGACGAGCAAACGGTAATGGGAATTCCATCACTATTAGTATTTAAGAATGGGGAAAAGGTTGCACATCTGCACAGTGCAAATGCTAAAACTCCAGAAGCGGTCAATGAATTTCTAAATGACCTATAAAAAACCTTGAAAGGTGAACCCCTTATTACGCTGTCATAAGGGGTTCACTTTTTTTTAGAAATTTTTTCTAGAATTAACTTGATTTCTATGATGAAACGGGTTTTAATTATAGATACCGAATATCCATTATGGATATCAAACATCCACATACATACTGAAAGAGGTGAAATGATTTGCAATTAACAAAAGGGGTCGAGCAAGCTATATGCATCATCGTTATCCTCTCCACCCAGGATAAAAATGTACCGCTTTCGTCCAATGAGATCAGCAGACGATTGGAGGTGTCTCCTTCTTATTTGAAAAAAATCATAAGGAAACTGGTCGTTAAGCAGATAATCACTTCCGTTCCTGGTAATAACGGCGGCCTTACTCTTGCCAAAAGTGTAGATAAGATTAAAAACCTTGAAATTATCGAGGCGATGGAAGGCCCGATTTCGATGTTTCCGGATACGGGGCTTATAGAAAAAGCATTTAAAGATGGAGAGTATGCAGAGAAGGGGATGGACGTCCTTCGTCGGATGTTTTCCCGGGCGGATCAACTTTTGATAGAGTTCTTTTCCAGCCAAACAGTGGCAGATTTGCTGAAAGAAAGCTTTGGCACCACGGACATACCGACTCTTAATTGGAATTCGACGTCATTGAGTGATGTACTGCGTGAAAAGAAAGGTGAAAAGAAGTGAACATGCTTAAACAAGAATGGAAGCTTTTCCTAACAAATCGAAAACTGGTCGGTGTCGCAATCGTTTTACTGTTCGTACCGATTATTTATGGGGGATTATTTCTTAGTTCCGCTTGGAATCCATACGGAAATACAGGCAAATTGCCTGTTGCAGTCGTGAATAAGGATGTGAAGGCGGAATATGAGGGAAAAACCTTAACAGTCGGTAATGAGCTAATCGAGCAATTAAAGGACAATGATGATTTGGAATGGCATTTCGTAACGGAAAAAGCGGCGAAAAAAGGGTTTGATGATGGTACATATTATATGGTCGTTACCATTCCGGAGGACTTTTCAAAAAATGCTGCAACCGTCATGGATGATAAGCCAAAAAAAATGAATTTGACGTATGACGTGAATCCTGGACGCAGTTTCGTTTCTGAAACGGTCGGAAAACAGGCAACGAATAATTTGAAAACGGAAATTGCCGAAAGTGTCACAAAAGAATATGCGGAAGCGATTTTCTCCCAGCTTGATAAAATCGGAGATGGATTCAATGATGCAGCAGATGGAGCATCAAAGCTGGATGACGGCGCTAAAAAACTGCATGATGGAAACAAAGAAGTGACGGAAAATCTGAATAAATTGGCTTCAAGCACATTAACTTTTAAAGATGGAGCGAATAAACTTCAAATTGGCGTAGGCGAGTTTTTGGAAGGAGCCAACAAGCTTGAAAGTGGCGCGTCGGAATTAAATAAGGGAGTTTCACAATATACTTCCGGTGTCGGTCAGTTGCAAAAGGGTGCGGACGAACTTGCATCAGGCACAGGGGAATTAACTAATAATAGTGAAGCACTTTTACAAGGTTCATCCCAACTTTCCACTGGGCTCGCCAAAGTGGTTCCAGGGGCCCAAACTTTAAATACGGGATTGGCACAAGCGCAAACAGGCAGTGCGAATTTAAATGATGGATTGAATCAATTATCACAAAATGCAAGCCAGCTGACAGACGAATCGACAGGAATTCCAAAATTGGCAGCAGGTCAGCAAAGTTTAAATGAGGGAATCAATAAACTTGCAGTAGGAAGCCAGGCGTTAAATGACGGCCTGAAAAAAATGGATGGCCAATTGCCTGCAGAAGAACAGCTGAGTCAGCTTAAGCAAGGACTGACAAGCATTCAAAGCGGTGTGAATCAATTGCAAGAAGCTGTTCCTGCAGGGAGCAGCGCGTCCGGTACCGTATCTGGCATTACTGAAGACCTCAATAACAGTCAAGCGGCCTTAACGGAACTACAATCAACCATTGCGAATAATGGTCAGAGCACGATCAATGCCGTTCAAAGCACGGAAGCATTCAAAAGCATGACCGGCGAACAACAATCCGAATTAATCGGGGCCATTCAAAATGAACTTCAAAACCAAGCGGAAGCACAAAAACAAATCGCATCGACTCTTGCTGCAAGTGTATCCGACTTATCAACGCAATTAAAGGATAAAGTAATGCCTGTATTGAATGGATTAGGCCAGCTTCCAGAACAAGTGGCCAATTTAAATAATGCGGTGAATAAAGTCAATCCAAACGCCGTTTCAGCGTTAAACGGCTATACAGCAATTAGGAACGCACTTGAAGAACAATTGATTCCTGGTGCAACTCAATTAGATGGCGGCTTGAATGAGGCTGTTGAAGGCAGCAATCAATTAACGGCGGCAACACAAAGTTTAAATGAACGGACTCCAGAATTAGTGAAGGGGATCAACCAGTTAGCACAAGGCGGTTCCTCGTTGAATAATGGCCTATCAAAACTAACTGAAGGATCTGGTCAGTTGGTTGATGGAGTTTCACAACTTCAAGCAGGTTCAACCTCCTTTGGGAATGGTCTTCAGAAGTATGCGTTCGGTGTTAGCCAAGTTGGCGAAGGGGCAAGCAAACTTGCGAGTGGGGCCAATGAACTGAATGCCAACTCAGCTGCCTTGAACGATGGCTCATCAGCACTTGTTAAAGGCACTGAACAATTGGCAAGCAATCTGCCTACTTTAAGCAATGGAGTCATCCAGCTTGCCGATGGGGCAGGTAAGATCAATGAAGGTTCCTCGGCACTTGCTGAAGGTTCCGGAAAATTGGGTGATGGAATATCCTCACTTAAAGATGGAACGGTCGAACTTTCGGAAAAACTCGGTGATGGGGCAGAAGAAATAAGTGAAAATAAAACAACCGATGATAATTACAGCATGATTGCCGAACCGACACAGGTTAAAGAACAAAAAAGCAGTGACGTGCCGAATTATGGTCATGCACTGGCTCCTTATGTATTGTCTCTTGGCTTATTTGTAGGAGCTATTGCCTTCAATATGGGATTCCCGACAGGCTTGCCTTCTACAAGGCCTACTTCAGGAGTGGCATGGTGGTTCAGTAAATTTACGGTCCTGTTTATCCAAGCGACGCTTTCGGCATTAGTGTTGGATGCAATCATGATTTGGGGAATGGATTTACAGGTCGAGAACATGGGGCAATTCATTGGGGTTTCCATACTGACTTCCCTTACCTTCATGTTCATCGTCACCTTCTTGACCGTAGGATTTGGAAATCCGGGTCGTTTATTAGCGATGATATTCCTTGTATTACAGTTAGGTGCAAGCGGAGGAATGTTCCCTGTGGAACTGACCAATAACTTCTTCAGTCATGTTCACCCGTTCATACCAATGACATACTCTGTCATGGGCTTCCGTCAGGCGATGAGCACGAGCCTTGGAGCGGATGCATTGACAACGAGTATAGTTTTCCTTACTGGATGCATCATTGTTTTCAATCTACTGCTATTGCTAACGATGGTCATCAGGAAGCGTAAAGAACACAATGTGGATATGGATGCATAAACTAATGAAAAAAACCCCCGGTGCAATGCGCCGGGGGTTTTCTTCATTAAGATGGTTCATCCGTGTCCTTTTCTTTATCGATGACTTTCAATCCATTTTCCCCTGAATTTTCAATTACATGTTTAAGGATGGATAATTTGTTATCCCAGAATTGATCGTAAAAAGAAAGCCACTGTTTCAATTCCGCTAAAGGTTCAGGCTGAAGCCGAAAGCGTTTCTCTCTGCCTACCTTCCGGCCACTGACCAATTCAGCTTCAGAAAGGATATGAAGATGCTTGGCAATCGCTGTACGGCTCATGGAAAAGTGAGAAGTGATTTCTGAAATGGGTAAATCCCCTTCAGCAAGCAATTGCAGGACCTTTCGGCGGGTTGGGTCGGCGATAGCCTGAAATACATCATGCTTTTCTGCTGCGGACACTTAGCCCTCAACAACCTTTTTAAGTTTTGCATGAACGATCTGTTCCCAGCCATGATCCATTCTATCGCGGATCACTGAGCTTTTTTCATTCGGTTTCGGAAGAATCGTTTCAGGCTCTTTCCAGCCACCATGAATAAGAGTGAACTCCGTTTTGCCATCAAGCTCTTTTAAAATGAAGGAAATGAACCAACCGTCCGTATCCCAACTGAATGAAAGACGATGAGGAGCATCTAACTCCGTTACCTTACAAGGAGATGGACCAAAAGGTGATTGCACATGGAACTCATGTCCCACTTTCGGTTGAAAATCATTTGGCATGAACCATGAAGCAATGCCCTCTGCAGTCGAAACTGTGTCCCAAACTTGTTGGATGGGGGCTTCAAGAATGACCGTCTTCTTGATATCCTGTAGTGTATGTTGATTTTCCATACTGATTCTCCTTTTTAAGTGAAAATATGAAACCAATTGGTTTTGCTTTGTTGATTATATAAAACCTTTTGGTTTCATGTCAATAATTTGTTTCAAGCGATTCCTTTTTATTCATTGCAGGATGCTTAATTACCCAAGTCTTCAATTTGTTTTGCCAATCCTGTTATATTATCGATTGATTTCATTATCTCTGAATCTTCCAATGCCTTAGGGTCAATTTGACCATTTTCAATATTATTCAGATATAATTCAATTCCATCTGAAAGCTGTTGATTCGAGCTGACGATCTTCTCATGGATGCCTTCAGCGATTTGGGGTGGTTCCGTTGCATTGAATTCTTCAATCTCCGTTTTCATCAATTCCAGTTCTTTTTCAAGATTTGCTCTTGCTTCGTCATTCGTGACGGCATCCTGTGACAATGCAGGCACCTCATTGGCGAAATCCTTAACGGTATTTACATACTCCGTCGCATTATCTGCATATTCCAATGATGAATTGACTTCTTCTAAAGTTGAGCATCCGCTTAATGTAAGGATGGACAGTAGAGCAATGGTCATTATTTTTTTCATATGTGCCTCCAATGTGATTTTTTAAGTATTGATCAGATGGGCAGAAATCTCTTTTTATAAATTGCTGCAATGGAATTCAGTATGAAACTCGGGATCTTCTTCGGAAAAAATGACTTCGAATAGAAAAGGTGAAAAGCACTTTTCAAGTCGTGCCACTGATTGCAGGATTTCACTTGCTTAAACCTTGCAACATCAATGATCTTCACCTTTTTTTCGGAAGTGATGAAAATGTTTCGTAAATGGATATCCGAAGGGTTCAACCCCTCTTTCCGTGCCAGTTGCAGGGCATGGTCTATCTCCGCAATGTTTTCTTCCGTTATCGGGATTCCCAATGTTAAACATTCAAAAAGAGTGTTGCCTTCAATGTGATCTATAACCAGGTAATTTATCCCTGCATCATATAGGGTTGGATAGTATTCGATGGATTGGACGGTTTTGTATATTTCAGCTTCAACTTTAGCTGTATGAGTATGATCCGGGAAAAACACTTTTAGTGCCTTATTGGTGGAATGTATTTTGAATACATATGCGCTGCGGCCTTTTCCGATAAGTGATAAAGATGGGTCGGCATCAAGCAATATATGCTTTTTATCATCGGAAATCTTAACGCTTTGAGCTAATTCATTATAGTTCTGCATACTTTTCACCTCTATTGTGCAATTTTTCGAATCAAAAAAGACGGTATAACCGATTATTGGTTATACCGTCTTTTAAAAATTAAAAGACCTCACCAAATAATCGGCAAGGTCTTGCAAACAACTAAAATCTGTTGCCAATAAAGCCGAGGATTCAATCCTGTACTGACGACTTTATTGTATAGCTACTCCCCTTAACAGAAGGATTCTTATAAGTTATATACAGTAATTATATAGGTTATTGCCTCGATCCGTCAAATATAAGGATAGTGTGCTCACCCTTTATGTATATTCAGTAAATGAAGAAAGATGCTCGTCTCACAAGCATTAATTTGAGTGGTAAGTAATTATATCAATATACTTTATATTCATCATTTGCTTGCCAGGTACCCTTCGTTGCGAATGTTTCTATATTATTACTTAAATGTCTATAAGTTTACTATTATGTTACAATCTTCTTTATCCTCCTGTAGATCTAAAGAAATATGATATATTTTAAACGAATGAGTACATATGCCTATATTATTATACTGATTTTAACCGATATTTAAATAAATGTTAAAAATATAATTCTTTAGTAGGGAGAATGAGATGAAGAAATTAATTATACCAACTTTCTGTTTTGCAGTGTTGTCTACAGTTGCTTTCGAAGAAAAAATATCTGCAGCTCCACTACATGCGGAACAAGCCAGTATTGAGGACGTCATGTTTGTACATGTAAGTTCCGGTTCGCTCAATATGAGAAAAAACGGGACGGAGAATGCAAGCATAGTTGCAAAGTTGGCAAACGGCACACAGGTAACGGTGTATTCGGAGTCCAAAGGCTGGGCGAAGATCAAAGCCAATGGAAAAGATGGGTATGTCAGTACAAAGTATTTATCGGCAACGAAGCCAGGGACTTTAACGAAAACTGCATTAACCATTAAAACGACAACAAAATATGTGAATGTGAGCACAGGTTCACTGAATATGCGAAAAAGCGGCAGTGATAGTGCCAGCATAGTCGCAAAGCTGACAAGGGGCACACAGGTAACGGTGTATTCGGAATCGAAAGGTTGGGCGAAAGTCAAAGCCAATGGAAAAGAAGGATATGTCAGTACCAAGTATCTATCGGCAACGAAGCCTGGAGCGGTAAAAAATGCTGCGGCAACAGTTAAAACGACAACAAAATATGTGAATGTGAGCACAGGTGCGCTTAATATGCGGAAAAGCGGGACAGACAGTGCCAGCATAGTCGCAAAGCTGACAAGAGGCACACAGGTAACGGTGTATTCGGAGTCCAAAGGCTGGGTGAAAATCAAGGCCAATGGAAAAGATGGATATGTAAGTACGAAGTATCTATCGGCAACGAAGCCAGGAACGGTAACCAAAGCTGCGGTAACGGCTAAAACGACAACGAAATATGTGAATGTCAGCACGGGTTCACTCAATATGCGAAAAAGCGGAAAAGCTACCGCAAGCATAGTCGCAATCCTTTCAAAAGGAACGAAAGTGACGGTCTATTCGGAATCCAATGGCTGGGAGAAAATCAAAGCCAATGGAAAGGATGGATATGTCAGCGCCAAATATTTGTCTGCTTCAAAGCCAGGATCGGGATCAACGTCAGCCACACCTGCAAAAACGACAACGAAATATGTCACGGGTTCCCTCAATATGCGAAAAAGCGGAAAAGCTACCGCAAGCATAGTCGCAATCCTTTCAAAAGGAACGAAAGTGACGGTGTATTCGGAATCCAATGGCTGGGCGAAAGTCAAAGCCAATGGAAAGGACGGATATGTCAGTACCAAATATCTATCGACGGCAAAGCCAGGAACGGGATCAACGGCAGTAACGCCTGAAAAAACGAAGACGAAATATGTAAACGTAAGCTCTGGAACGCTCAATATGAGAAAAAGCGGGTCGGCAAGTGCGAACATAGTCGCAAAGCTTTCAAAAGGAACGAAAGTGACGGTCTATTCGGAATCCAAAGGTTGGGCTAAAGTCAAAGCCAATGGAAAAGACGGCCATGTCAGTGCCAAATATCTATCGACAACAAAACCAGGAACGGGATCAACGGCAGTAACGCCTGAAAAAACGACGACGAAATATGTAAACGTAAGCTCTGGAACGCTCAATATGAGAAAAAGCGGGTCGGAAAGCGCGAGCATAGTCGCAAAGCTGTCAAAAGGAACGGAAGTGACGGTCTATTCGGAATACAAAGGTTGGGCGAAGATCAAGGCCAATGGGATGGAAGGGTATGTCAGTGCTGACTTTCTTTCTACGACAAAACCTGAAATGGACTCCAAGCCATCCATACCTGAAAAAACGACAACGAAATATGTAAATGTCAGCTCGGGTTCACTTAATATGCGGAATAAGCCGTCAGAAAGTGCTTCCATCATTGTGAAATTGGCAAGGGGTGTAGAGGTAGAAGTCATCTCGGAATCAAATGGCTGGTCAAAAGTTAAAGCGTATGGCGGGGAAGGTTATGTCAGTACGCAATATATATCAGCAACGAAGCCTGGTTCTTTACCGGGGCTGAATCCGGACGGAGAAGAAAACACGTTAGTTAAATATGTAAATGTGAATGATGGCTCCAGTCTGAATATGCGGTCACAAGCATCAGCTTCCGCTTCAATAACAGCCAAGCTTGTAAACAATACGGCCGTAACGGTGTATTCAGAATCTAATGGCTGGTCAAGAGTCACGGCAAATGGAAAAACGGGATATGTCAGTACGCAATATTTAACGGTCAAAGCACCGGAAGGGCCAGGAAGTTCGAATGGATCGATAATCAGGATCGATAAAGAGTATGATCTTACGATGGAAAAGATGGTTGAAATTCAAATGGCCGTAAATGGTCAAACGGATAAAAATTATAATACCTACATACGTGAAGATGGATTAACTTTAATTAATTCTACAAAAGGTACGGTTGAAGGAACCGGATGGCGTGTCAGGGGCGGCGCTGGATCTAATTATTGGGTAGTCGGTCCTGTCAGTAATAATCAATCATTGAATATTAAATCAAAGGTAAAGGGCTCTGACGGATATTATTGGTATGAGGTGGACTATAACAAGACATGGGTAAATGCCAGTCCGGAAGATATAGAATATAATCTTAACCCGAATAATTTTGTGGATGACCCAATCAAATCATTCCAATTCGTCAAGCTCTCTCAAGTCACCAACATGGACGTTTCTGAAGTGAATGATAGAATCCTTTCAGGTAAAGGGATTCTGCAAGGCCAAGCTGCAACCTTCACTGCGGCAGGGGAGAAATATGGGGTCAATGAAATCTACCTGATTTCACATGCTTTGCTGGAGACCGGGAATGGCACTTCACCGTTAGCGACTGGCGTAAAGGTTAACGGGAAAACGGTCTTTAATATGTATGGAGTGGGAGCATTTGACGGAACGGCGCTAAGCAGCGGCGCTCAATACGCCTATAATGCTGGCTGGTTCACTCCGGAGGCGGCCATCATAGGCGGTGCCGAATTCATCGCCAAAGGATATATCTCTGCTGGACAGGACACGCTTTACAAAATGAGATGGAATCCTACAGCTGCAGAGAAATATGGATATGCTTCACACCAGTATGCGACTGATATTGGCTGGGCTACAAAACAAGTGAAACAGATTTATAATTTGTATAGTTTACTAGATTCCTATAAATTGACGATTGAAGTTCCTAAGTATAAGTATAAATAAGAAAAACGGCAAAAAACACATGAGTCAGGCTCATGTGTTTTTTTTGCTATTTGGCTTTATCCTTTTCCATAATATCCCTAACGACATCCTCGATCGTAACCACTCCCAATGCCTTTTCCAAGGCAAGTTCCGCAACTGAAAAGATGGGTTCTATTGTATCTTGTATATTTCTTCCAACAGTGCATGCTGGATTAGGATTTTCATGGATTCCAAATAATTCTTTATCGGAGGCAACGTTGACAGCCTGATAAACATCAAGCAAAGTGATATCCGATAATTCCTTGGCCAATGTTGCTCCGGCGATACCCGGACGAACGTTCACTAAACCAGCATTCTTTAGCATGCCGGTGATTTTTCTGATTAAGGCTGGGTTGGTGTTTACACTTTTTGCAATAAAATCAGAAGTGTTAACGCCTTCTTTGTTTATTTCTAAAAGAGATAATATATGGATTCCTACGGAAAAGCGGGTACTGATGGACATCTCTTTTTTCTCTCCTTTAAAATCTCTATTCTTATATAGTATAAATTATTTAACATGTAATTCAAGTGGTTACAAGTTATAATGGCCTGCAAGAATAATATTTATCCATTAACCGTATCCTTGTCAAGTAACGCCGTTTCTGCAAAGGCAAAAATAAAAAGTATGTGTAATTGACAAACCAGCATGGTGAAACTTATATTATAACGTGTAAATGAATCAGTTACAGGTGAAAGCAACAGGAAGGGGGAACCGAAATCGGCCGCTATGGCTGGAGAAGAAATATCGACACAACTACAAGTGATGGAGGTATATGATGGCTAATAAAAAAAAGGGTAATCAAAAACAATCTTCTGCATTCACGTTCTGGATGATTGGGTTAATCGCTGTAATCATTATTGGCTTTATATTTTTGGCAAATGGGAAGGACGAAGATACAGCCGTTAATGAAATCGATTATAAATCACAGCCTTATTTAGGTGAAAAATCAGCACCTGTCCAAATAGTGGAATTTGGTGATTATAAATGTCCAGTATGTAAGACATTCGAGGAGCAATTCTTTCCTTCTATACAAAGTGAATTGATTGATACAGGAAAAGCGCAATTTTATTTCATGAATTATTCGTTCATTAACGTCGATTCAACCAGATCCGCTAAATTTGCGGAAAGTGTTTATCAGGAATTAGGAAATGATACCTTTTGGAAATTCCATGAGCTTCTGTACGATAAGCAGCCAGAGGACCTGAAATATGAAAAGAAAGATGTGTTTACGGATAAATTCTTAGAAGAAACATTGAAAGAAATCGCTAATGACAAAGATGTGAAAAAGGTAGTTTCCTCCTTTAAAGCCGGTAATTCCGAGGACCAATGGAACAAAGATATGGATTTGGCCAACGAATTGGGCGTTTCTGGGACTCCTTCCTTATTTGTCAATGGCAAGAAGTTTGAAGGAAATACAATTGATGATTTAGAGAAAATGGTTGATGATGCAGCGAAGGAGAAATAGTGATGAACAAGCCATTATTATTTTCTTGGATCCTATCGATCATCGCCACTGCTGGAAGTCTCTACTTTAGTGAGATTCTTCATTATGTACCCTGTACCTTTTGTTGGTATCAAAGGATCTTGATGTACCCGCTCGTTATTTTATTGGGCCGTGCCTTTTATGAGCAAGACCTGAAAATTTACCGATACATCCTTCCATTATCGATTTTGGGCATGGTGGTGTCAGGGTATCACTATAGTCTGCAAAAAATCCCAGCACTAAAGCATTTCGAAATGTGCCAAAGCGGTGTTCCCTGCTCAGGTGAGTATATAAATTGGCTAGGATTCATCACGATCCCGTTTTTGGCCTTTATTGCTTTTACTCTCATCACTATCTGCATGGGACTGCTAATGAAAAAGAAAAACAGCATGTAATTTAAGCGCACCGTTCTAAAAAGAATGGTGCTTTTTTTATATATATCGACAAAAAATCAGGATATATCTCCGAAATCTGCAATATATCGACGAAAAATCAGGATATTTCCCTGGAAATTGCAATATATCGACGAAAAATCAGGATATACCTCCGGAAATTGTAATAAATATCAACGAAATAACAGGATATATCTCCGAAATCTGCTATATATCGACGAAAAGCCAGGATATATCTCCGGAAATTGCAATATATCGACGAAAAACCGGATATATCTCCGAAACTCGAATATATCTCCGAACTCTTCTAAATAATAAAGTTGACAAAATGGCAACCTGTAACTTATATTATTACATGTAAGTAATTAAGTTACAATTGAAGTTTCAATAACAATATATAGGAGGAATTTAAAATGAAAATCGGCATTATTGGTGCGAGCGGAAAAGCTGGAAGTCTGATTTTAAAGGAAGCATTGACTAGGGGACATGATGTTACGGCCATTGTCAGGGATGGAGCTAAAGTCCAAGTTCAAGGAGTTTCCGTACTGGAAAAAGACGTATTCGATCTGAAAGCTGAAGATATTAAAGGTTTCGATGTGGTGGTGAATGCTTTTGGCGCTGCTCCAGGGAAAGAAAATCTGCATGTCGAGGCAGGAAAAATTTTGATTGAGGCTATGAAAGGGGCTCCTCAAACTAAACTGATCGTTGTTGGCGGAGCTGGAAGCCTTTTCGTTGACGAGGCAAAAACGATCCGCGTATTGGATACGCCTGAGTTCCCTAAAGAGTACTATGCAACAGCCTATAATCAATCCAAGAACCTTGGGGATTTACAAAATGCCACTGGCATCCAATGGGCGTTCATCAGTCCTTCCGCCTTCTTTGATCCGCAAGGAAAAAGAACAGGTGGGTATACACTGGGAAAAGACAATCTCCTTGTAAATTCAAAGGGTGAAAGCTATGTAAGTTATGCCGATTTTGCCCTTGCAGTACTTGATGAAATTGAAAACCCGCAGCACATCAACCAACGCTTTACCGTTGTTGCCGAAGCTGAATAATTTAGTGGACGTCGCTCCTTGTGGTGACGTCCATTTTTTTACGTTGAAATAGATGAATCATAGGCAGGCTGTTGATCGCAACAGATCCGGATGCAGACTACTTGTTAAAATCGAATGAAATGATAAGTGGACCTAAATAGTCAGGTCCTTGGACCTATTGGTCATATAGTGAAAAAAAATAAGGCCTTTTCCTGAAATATCGGGGAATGGCCTTATTTTTTTCAAGAAGAAAGCGGGATATTGCATTGAATGGCAGTCGAAATTATGGTTGAATTTACAAAAGAAGGGTATTTTTTCTGTTAATATATTTACAATAAACGAGTCTATGTTACTATAAAAAGGATGATTCAGAAAAAAATGGTATTTTTTGTAGATTTATCTTAATATGAAGGAGTTACAAAGTATGAAAAAAGTTAAAAAGGCGATTATACCTGCAGCGGGATTGGGAACTAGATTTTTGCCCGCAACGAAGGCGATGCCTAAAGAAATGCTGCCGATAGTCGATAAACCAACTATTCAATATATTATAGAAGAAGCCGTGAAAGCGGGAATTGAAGATATAATCATCGTCACAGGAAAGAATAAACGAGCGATAGAAGATCATTTTGATAATGCATATGAACTAGAGAATAATTTGTGTGAAAAAGGGAAATTCGATTTATTGGAGAAGGTGCGGTACCCATCCAATTTAGCTAATATCCACTACATTAGGCAAAAAGAACCGAGAGGACTCGGACATGCTGTTTGGTGTGCACGTAATTTTATTGGTGATGAGCCTTTTGCCGTCCTTTTAGGCGATGATATCGTGGAAAGCGATGTGCCCTCCCTGCGCCAATTAATCAACGAATATGATGCGACAGGTTCGTCGATCATTGGAGTGCAGCAGGTAAATGAGAGCGAAACACATAGATACGGCATCATTGACCCGCTTATGCAAGAAGGCAGAAGATACGAAGTGAACCGTTTCGTCGAAAAACCAAAACAAGGAACGGCACCTTCCAATTTAGCCATCATGGGAAGATACATCCTGACTCCGGAAATATTCGATTTCCTGGCCAGGCAGGAAACAGGAGCTGGCGGTGAAATCCAGTTAACGGATGCCATCCAAAAACTGAATGAAATCCAAAAAGTCTTCGCTTACGACTTTGAAGGAAAACGCTTTGATGTCGGTGTTGTTGATGGTTTTGTGAAAACGACCATTGAATTTGCCCTGCAACGTCCTGATTTAAGGGACGATATCATAAAAGTAATGGAAAATATCCTCGAACTGCACAAGGCAGTGGACAAATAAACTTTTACTGCCCATTCATAAGCTTTGAATTTAATAGAGTAATTTTTTAAAAAATCTCCAACTATTGATCATTCATAGTTGTTATTTTTGGTTAATGAAAGGCTAACATAATTTTGAATGGTGAATATAAATCCATAAAAGGGGATGCCTATTTAGTGAATAAGAAGGTAATAAAAAGAAAAGTCGATTTCCTTAAACAGCCTATCGCCAATTTCTTTTTAAAGGAAAATCATCAGCGTGTAAATAGATATGCAAAGTATTATGAGAAATTAAGCGTGCAAAAAAACACAATTCTATATGAGAGTCGTGATGGAAACAGTATGACTGACAGTCCATACGCGATGTTTAAATATATGCTGGAAAATCAAGACTATCAAGATTTCATGCACATTTGGTCCATCCAGGATTTCAGTGTCCTCTCAGGTGTAATGGCGAAGTATAGGGATATGCCGAATGTTCAATTCGTTCAACGCAATTCAAAGGAATATTTAAAATGGTTGGCTACAAGTGAGTATTTAATCAATAACTCCACATTCCAGTCTTTTTTCATCCCTAAAGGCGATCAAATTTACATCAATACCTGGCATGGAACGCCTCTTAAGAATATGGGCTTTGATATACCCGGTAACCCTTCGGTCTCTCAAAACGTCGTTAGGAACTTTTTAAGTGCGGATTTCATTTTGAGCCCTAATGCCCATACTACCAACATATTTACACATAGCTATAAGCTAAATGGATTGTATAAAGGTGAAATTATAGAAGAAGGATATCCGAGAATCGATTTGACGCTGAACACGAATCCGGGGGAGTATAAGGATTATCTAAGGACTCTAGGTTTGAAAATCAGCGATGCCAAGGAAAGTATTTTATATGCCCCGACTTGGAAGGGGACGAATCTGGCGAAAGTGGATAACGATCTTCTTCAAATCATTGCAGATATTAATTATTTACAAAGCCAAATCGGTGAGCGATATAACCTATTCATTAAGGTGCATCCATTTCTATATAAAGAAGCTGCCAAGCATTCGGAAATCAAGGATCGACTAATACCTGACCATGTGGATACAAATGAATTGCTTGCTGCCGTCGATTTGCTTATCACGGACTATTCCAGCATCTTCTTCGATTACCTTGTTACCGATAAGCCAATTCTGTTCTACACATGGGATACGGACGTTTATGCTGAGCAAAGGGGACAATATCTCCAAAATGACGAACTCCCGGGACCGATGCTTTTTAATTCAAAAGAATTGGCACTTGCCATTAAAGATATTAAAAATGTGAAATTGAGATATTTCGATAAATATAAAAAAATGCAGGAAAAATTCACGAACCATGAAGATGGAAAAGTAACAGAGAGAATAGTCAAAAATATTTTCAATAAGTCTACGAAACAACTGAACATAATTACCGGCCTTGATTCCGTTAAGGAAAAAATATTGATTTATCCAGGTGGACTGAGGGATAACGGAATTACTTCCTCTTTCCTTAACTTAATGAATAATATTGATTATGATAAATATGATGTCAGCTGTTTTACTGCCACTCCTCACTCGCAAGAGGTTTTGAAAAATATGGGAAAGGTTAATAAGAATGTGCGTTTTCTATTCAAACCTGGCTTGCCTGTGTATAAAATTTTGGAAGTCTACAAAGATAAATTCATCCATAACAGAGGGGAAAGAGGGTTCTTAGGGAAGAAGCTTTACCCGGAAAATGCCTATATTAGGGAGCATGCCCGTTTATTCGGTAAAACGAAGTTTGATTTTGTTATCGATTTTAGCGGTTATAGCCATTATTGGGCTAAATATCTGCTGGCGGCAGATGCAAAAAAGAAAGTTTGTTATATGCATAATGATTTGCTTTCTGATAGTGAGCGCGTCATAAATGGAAAGAGACCTCACCGTATTAATCTACGGGGGATTTTTTCGGTATACAATCGATTTGATAAGCTTGTAAGTGTTTCTGAGGGAACGATGGAATTAAACCGAAAGAATCTATTGGAGTACGCAGACTACGATAAGTTTGATTTTGTAATGAATTCGATCAACCCGGATAAAATCCTTCAAATCGAGCCAAATGAATCTGAAGTTATCGAAAATGATGAAAAGGCATTGATCACAGAAAACTTCAAAGCAAGGGCGATATTAAGGGACGTTAAGGATAATCATGTTTGGAATACTCTTCCGGGAATGTCGAATGCCACTCAACTTCCACTGGAAGAACGATTTGAAGGTGCTGAAATCGTGATTTCGAGAAAGGCCCATGCTGATCAGAACACTTTTTACAAATTCAGTCATAACAATCAAATCATTGGCTGGATCAGTGAAGAAGCTGTTGATCTGTTGCCAGACAGCATCATTTATGAAAAAGAAGTGGATAAAATTGCAAGGTTAGTAAGACCTCGATCGAACTATATTTGGTCGTTGCCGTATAAGGTTGAAGGCACGTACAAAATCTCCGGCAGTCATGATTTTAAAGGGATCATTGTAAAAGTCGATAGGGAAGCAAAAACCCAGCATTCGATTTATAGCAGAATATCTGTAAAGGATAAAATAATAGGCTGGATAGATAATTCGGCTTTATCCATGCTTGAACATTGTACAATCAATGAAGACATGAGCTTTAATGACAAGCTGCAAATCATGATGAAAAGAAAGTATATAATATCCAGAAACTATAAAAACAATAAAAAATTCATTGATAAGATCGAGAATAGGACGCTGAAGGAAATAAATACGGGTAATCAGAAGTACGGAAAAATAACCAATCCGGAGGACCATACAATCTGGACGAAGGCTTATCCGAACTACAAGGCCAAAAGAGTGAGCAGGGCAATCGATTTTGAAGGGCAAATCGTCAGGATCATAAAGTATAACAGAACCAACAAAGGCGGCTATTACCTTTTCGAAATCGATAATAAGAAAATTGGCTGGTTAAATACGGGGGCATTCGAAGTCATAGAAGAGCCAATCCTGTTAAAAGAACGGGAAGTGCGCGGCACTGCCGAAATTAACTTGGGCGATTATAATATTTGGGATAAGCCTTATGGGCTGCAAGATGCCATGGTCTTGGAAAATGGGCCAAGCTTCAATGGGCGGATCGTAGAATTCGATAAAGAAGCGGTTACCCAACTTGGTACTTATGCCCATATATTATTGGACGGGATATCTATAGGCTGGATCGATAAACAGGCGTTAAGCGTACAGGAGGTCCATGGATTGGAAGTGAATAATCAATTCGTTCCATATCCTGATAAAAATGATTTTAACTTTGTCAATATGGGAAGATTATCACCTGAAAAAGGTCAAGATAATTTGATTCGTGCATTCGCAGGCTTTCATGAGAAACACAAAAATAGTAAACTATATATTTTAGGACAAGGACCTTTAAAGGAAGATTTGCAGGCAATCATTGATGAGCTGGACTTAAATCATTCCATTCATCTTTTGGGCCAGCTTGAAAATCCATTTTCGTTCATGGAAAAATGTGACTGCTTCGTTCTTTCCTCACATTATGAAGGGCAGCCTATGGTATTATTGGAGGCAATGACTTTAGGAATGAAAATCATGGCTACTGATATAGTGGCTAACCGAACCGTTTTGGAAAACGGCAAATATGGTTTACTTGTCGAAAATAGCATAGATGGACTGGAAAAGGGCTTATCTACCATGGTTAGTAATGATAATCCTAAACTAGCGAAGTTTGATTACACCCAATATAATGGATTGGCCATGGAAACCTTCAATAAATGCTTATAAAATGAGGGAGGGCTTATAATTAGATCTCACACTTGTGGCATATATATGAAGAATTCATTTAAGCTTAAAGTAAAAGGGGAAATTCTATATGATTTTGGTTGTTGGCGGTGCAGGATATATTGGAAGTCATCTTGTAAAAGAGTTAGTGAATACTGAAGAGGTTGTCATTCTGGATAATTTCTCAACCGGTTTTCGTTCGCTGGTCGATTCGAAGGCCATCTTGGTGGAAGGGAATTTAGGGGACGAAGCGGTCTTGAATGACATATTCCTTAAGTATCCCATTAAAGCCGTTATGCACTTTGCTGCAAATAGCTTGGTTGGGGAGTCTGTCCAAGATCCTTATAAATACTATGAAAATAATGTAGGTGCAACTCTTACATTGTTGAATACCATGCTCAAGCATGATGTTAAGAATTTCATTTTTTCATCAACGGCAGCTACTTATGGGATACCGAAAGTTGATATGATTGATGAGGGTCAGCCAACAAATCCGATTAATCCATATGGCCGCTCGAAATTGATGGTAGAGCAGATCTTAGGAGACTTCGCAAAAGCATATGGACTCAATTATGTCGTCTTGCGTTATTTTAATGCTGCCGGAGCACATGCATCGGCAGAAATCGGTGAAAGCCATGATCCGGAAACACACTTGATTCCGATCATTTTACAGCATTTATTAGGTCAGCGTGAGAAGATTTCCGTGTTTGGTACGGACTATGACACAGAAGATGGCACTTGCATCCGTGATTATATCCATGTAACGGATTTAGCCGAAGCTCATATAATCGCGCTTCAAGCCCTATTATCCGGGAAGAAGGATACGGCTACCTACAATCTTGGGAATGGAAAAGGATTTTCGGTTAAGGATGTAATCGACACTTGTGAAAAAGTCACGGGAGTGAAACCGACCATCGAGTATGCAGACCGTCGTCCTGGAGATCCAGCCCGCCTGGTTGCTTCGGCCAATAAGATATATGAAGAACTTGGATGGAAAGCATCGATAGATTTGGAAGAAATCATTGAAAGTGCGTGGAAATGGCATAAATCTCAAATGAATTAATGGTCCCTTGGGCCTCGATGGTCGTTTTTCAGACTGCAGGCAAACTCTAAGAAATACGAGTTTGCCTGCAGTTTTTTTATTTTAAAAGAGTTGCAGTTTATTTCAGAAATCCTCTCCCTTTCTGTGGGGTCTCGGCTTGCCAGTCATTCGGCAGGAGTGTTGCAAATTTCTTCAATCCATTAAGGGTTACAGGAAAAAACGTAAAGGATAAACTGGTCTTAAATATATTTAGGGATGAGACCAGCCAACTCAAAAGAATACTTTGGCTAAGGCCAACCGCCATTCATCTCCCCCTTACCGTTTGGCTCTCGCACTTCACACGCTTGAAGAGGGAGTCTTCTGGCGGGAAATGATAAAATCAATGGTCGTTTCACTGAGTATAGGACGAAGAAAAGGGATTTTGTTGGAGATATAGAATTACTATTCAAGAGAAGCACCATTCATTTAATAGGAGATGTTAGATTTGAAGATGGTAAGGGTTTTTCATTACGATGCGTTCAGTAGTAAACCGAATAAAGGAAATCCGGCAGGTGTGGTTTTAGATGCGGATGGACTGACGGAAAAGGAAATGCAGGATATAGCGCTGAAGGTGGGGTTCAATGAGACCTCTTTTCCCATGGAGTCTGAAATTGCGGATCTTAGAATCCGTTATTTTACACCAGGACACGAAATGAATCTCTGCGGTCACGCGACAATGGCTACCATCCATGCACTGAAGACAAGGGGATTACTGGATAAGGATGAGCTGATGATTGAAACAGGAGCGGGAATATTGCCAATCAAGATCCATACGACCGCGGATCAAGAGGTATACATCACGATGAAGCAGGCCGCGCCACAGTTTGAAGCGTTTAGCGGAGATAAGGGTAGCTTGGCCAGTTCCCTCGGACTAAATATAGATGATCTTGAAAATGAATTACCTATAGTTTATGGAAGTACAGGTTTATGGACTTTATTGGTTCCGGTAAAAGAACGCGATTCATTCAAAAGAATGAAGGCCAACAATAAACTGTTTCCGCAATTATTAAAGGAAATGCCAAGAGCTTCAGTGCATCCCTTTTGCCTGGAAACGTATGATAGTGATGCCCATATGCATGCCCGGCATTTTTCCTCACCATTTTCAGGTACGCTTGAAGACCCTGTAACAGGAACGGCTTCAGGTGTAATGGGCGCTTATTATGCAAAATACATTAAGGATGGTCTTGAAGATGAAGTGCACCTATTAATCGAACAGGGACATGAAATCGGGAAGGATGGCAGAGTCCGCGTTACGGCTGCCAAAAACCATGACACATACGATATTGAAATCACCGGGAATGCTGTCTACGTTAAAGAATTTGAAGTGGAAGTCTAAAGGTTCATGCATAGTAGGATGGGCGGTTGAATGATAAGTATATAAAAAACCCTTTGCTAAGACGTTTCATGTCTTAGCAAAGGGTTCTTATTTAATCATTTTCCCGTGCTCATTCCGTTTAAAACGACCGCAGTCAGAAACACGGTCACGCATATGATTAAGGTGGAAACTTACAATCGCTGTCGGTCAGGTCAGACCCTCCTTTGTTTAGATGAGGGTCACGCCGCTAAGATCAACCTTAGCTCCATATAAAAAGTTGTAAGTGAGTTTATCCATCGAAGCTCCCGTAAAGTCGATTTTCTTTAAATCGGACATCCGGAATTGAACGTTGATGAGTGTGGCATCGCGAAAGGATGCCTTTTTCAATGAAGATCCCTCGAAAATGGTTTGGTTGAATGTTTCCCCATCAAATATAAGACCAGATAAATTACATCCTTTAAAATGGGTTTTATTATAAATGCTGTTCTTGAAAGTCACGCCTTTTAAATTTGCACTTTTAAATAAGGTACCAGTTAAATTTGCGTTTTCAAAGATGCAATTATTTAAGTTACTGCTTTTAAATGTGCTGTTCGTCAGGTCGGAATGGCTGAAATCAGAACGGCTTAAATCGCAAGAATTAAACTTCCCATCATGCACCGAAACCGAGCGGAAGTCGGAATCCAATAATCGATGCCTGGAATAGTCCATGTTTATCGCCTGCTCAAGCACATTGTATTGAAGATTGAGTGATTCCATGAGCTCTGATACTTCCCCAATCGAATCCACAGTCAGCTTATACGCTTCATGCTCACTGGCACCATTCCTTCTATGGTCATTGTATTTTTCCAGTAAGTTTTGAAGCAGTTCTTCTTCCAATTCCTTTGCTGTTTTTGCACTTTTGTAGGGGGCAAAAATGCTATGAACATGTGCATTCAGTTTTTCAATCACATTTCATCTTCCTTTCTTATAGGAGGCGCTCAAGTATTCGCTTGGCCTGCTCCCAGTCAGTTTTATTTTGGGTATATGTGTCCTCCCCAATCGCGGTGATTTTGTAATATTTCCTTCTTCCGCCTTGTGTGGCATCTCCCCAATAAGAGATGATGCATCCGTCCTTTTCCAGTCGTTTTAAGCTGGAATACATCGTCGCTTCCTTAATTTCATATTGCTCATTGGAATTCGTATATATCAGTTTGCTGATTTCATAACCATATTTATCGCCACTTTGCAGGAGTTTTAGAATCATCGTATCTACATGTCCGCGAAGCAAGTCAGAGGATAGTTGTCTATGAACCAATTCCTCACCTCCTTTGGTATATCCTATAATATATTACTATGACAGTCAAGGTAATTTGGTTACTATGGAGGAGTCTCGCACTTGCGCTCCAATCAACCTTAAATCGTTTTGTTTTAAAAACAACAATCTTTACGAAAAGAGCCTTATGGAAAGAAACATGTCCGATTTCGCGAATCAATGCGGCGCATACTTTTTTAATTGTACTAATTAGCCAGATATAATATCGCTTTGAAGGGATATTTAATGCTTTATAGAAAAAGTAAGCAAGGGGGGTGGGGATGTTGAATAATTCGTGGAATAAAGTGATTTATAAGGTTTGGTCGCCAATCTATGACAAAATCTTCAATTCGCATCTCTTTTTAGATGCCAGAAAAAGAATATTTGAAGAGATGCATTTTCAAGATCATGCAAAGGTTCTGTTTGTGGGCGTAGGTACTGGGGCCGATTTGGAGTTGATCAACAACCTTGACCTGGAGATAACGGCGATAGACCTGTCAGCCGATATGCTAAATAAAGCGATGGAGAAATTTGATCATACATCGATCAATTTCCTCGAGATGGACGCGCAGCATATGGAATTCGATAATGAATCGTTTGACTATATAGTGGGAAGTTTGATTCTTTCCGTCGTACCTGATGCCGATGAATGCCTTCGGGAAATGATCAGGGTTTTAAAAGGCGAGGGGAAAATCATACTATTCGATAAGTTTATTTCTAAAGATGAACGGCTTTCACTACCCAAAAAGGTACTGCGGCCCATCATTAGATTTTTAGGAACGGATATTGGCTTGCGGTTTGAAGACTTGTTCAGCAGACATGATAAGAATATGAAAATTGAAGAAGATCGACCGATCATGCTGAATGGAATGTACAGGAAGATAATCATCAGTAAACGGATTTGATAGAAGGTGGATGAGGGATGTTTCAGAAGCGGTTTGGAAGCTAAAAAAATAGGATCCTGACTCCACTGTTCCCTTGGGATGGTCTGTTAAACCATGTCCCGCTGTAAGGAGCATGTAATATTTGACATGCATGTATAAAAGCCATGTCTTCTCTAACATGGATAAGGAGCTGTTCATCGGGTTATTAAGTAAGAATGGATCTTACCATTGGAAGGTCGTTTGAAGACATCTTTGATGCCTTTAAATTCCAGTGACCACTATATAAACAACAAGGTCCAATAGTGTCTGAACGCCATATGTTACGTATTTTTGATGCAGCTGTTACATAGGCACAGGCTAAAAACCAGCATAATTAAATGGCGGGATACGATGGGAAGAGGTGAGGGTATTGTCGGAGATGATTACAACCTATGAAGATCTATTGAATATGCTGGACTCGTTATTGCGTGAGCCAACTGCATTCTGGAATGATTTTTATGAGGACCGTGAAAAGGGGGTTCCCTTTTTCGAAAATTTCCCTGATGAGAATTTGGTTACCTATTTTGATGGTGGGTCAATTGGGCGAGGAAAGGTTCTTGAGCTTGGGTGCGGACCTGGGAGAAATGCCATTTACCTTGCTCAAAAGGGCTGTTCCGTTGATGCGGTGGATCTTTCGAAGGCAGCCCTGGAATGGGGAAAAGAACGAGCGGCAGAAAAGAAAGTGCACGTGAACTTCATTCAAAGGAATATATTCGATTTGGATATTGAGGAAGGGCAATATGACTTCGTGTATGATTCAGGTTGTTTTCACCATATTGCTCCACATCGAAGGATCAATTATTTGGAAATGGTGAAAAGGGCGCTAAGGCCTAAGGGATTGTATTCGATCACTTGTTTTGTCGAAGGCGGCATATTAGGTGGTGCAGATCTTTCAGATTGGGAAGTATATAGGCAAAGAAGCCTTAAAGGCGGATTAGGTTTTACTGAAGAAAAACTCAGAATGATCTTCAAGGATTTTGAAGTGGTGGAAATACGTAAAATGAGGAAAATAGAACCAACGGATGAAATATTTGGGGTGCGAGGTTTATGGACGGCTTTATTTATGAAAAGGTAAGGTTGGATGGTGATGCAATGTTTTTAAACGGAGGATCTGAGAGCAGGTCCTTTTTGTTATGAAGGAAAGGGAGGATTTGTTAACGAAATATAAAAATGGTAAACTATATTAATGGATGAACGTAGATTTACCAGAATAATAGGTGTAGGTTCTTGCTGATTTTTTTTTTGAAAAACAGTGGTTGTATGGTTTCAAAAACAGCTGGGAAGGTATATGGAAAGAAGGGACCATTGGGCATCAGAGCATAAGATTTTGAGTATGGAAGAGGTTATCTTCGATGCTTACTTTGTTGATATTTCAATAACCTGACAATGCTGATTTCAGCGTTGGATTTACAGACTGCTTTTTATAAAAACTAATTAGGAGGAGTTTATGCATAGAAATAAAGAATTATATTCCTTTTTATTGGGTGTGGCGGCACAATTGACTGAGGATTGGTACGCAACATTGAATAAAAGCGGTAAGGCGGGTGTTTATAGCTCATCCGATCCCAAAGTGATTCAAAAGCTTAAGCAACAAAATAATGAATTCCATTTACGTTTCTTTCAGGTCTTTGTTACAGAGGAGAGGGAATTCTTTAAGCGGCTTAGTGATTGGATTGAAGATATCGGTCAGGATGAGCAGCATTTGAATACACCCATCTATTTTATATTGAGGGAGTTTTTTCGAACGCAAGAGCAATACCTTGATTATATTGACCGGTTTGTGGGATTGCATGGAGATCAATATACACAGGAGGAAATAAATTCCTGGTACCGGATAGTGGTGAAGGTGTTCAGTGAAGTGATGGAGAGGTTTACTGAAGCGAATCATAGATATGCCAATAAAATCATGAAAGCCCAACAGGCAACGATCGATGAATTGAGCACACCCATCATTTCCCTTAAAGATAACACGGCGTTGCTTCCCTTGATAGGCGATATTGACACGACGAGGGGCATGTCCTTGCTTGAAAACACATTACAAAAATGCGCTGAAAAAAATGTCACCAGGCTTTTCATTGACCTATCGGGCGTTCATGCAATTGATGGTGCATCCGCTCACCAGCTGTCGCAATTGATTGAATCCTTACAATTGATCGGTATTCAGACAACCCTTTCAGGACTTCGGCCGGAAATAGCCATGACTGCCGTAAAGCTTCAACTTCCTTTTGATAAAGTGACGATAAAGTCCACTCTTGCCCAAGCAATCAGTACGATAAAATAATACATACATATCCAGGGCATGGGATGCTCGTTATAAACCTTCAGCAAGAAGACCTCCATATGGCGGTCTCCTTGCATTTATAAGTATCTGCATTCAAAATGGGTACAGGGCCCATATAAGCAAGAGCCGGAATCTGTTGGTTTATTCAATATTGGCAAAGACGGCTAAATCTTCTTTATTGCCAACCACTAAAAGCATATCATTTTCATGGATATCCTGATCCGGTGAGGGTGCTATGATGATTTCTCCATTACTCACTATGGCAATGACGCTGATATTATATTTTGCCCGTAGATCAAGCTCCCTGAGGCTTTTTCCCTTCATGCTCATGGGCAGGATGATTTCCTCGATATTGTATTCTTTAGAGATCTCTATATAGTTCAGCATGTTAGGGGACAGGAGTTGATTCGCGACCCGTTCCCCCATATCCCTCTCAGGATAGATGACCCAGTCGGCACCGACTTTGGTGAGCACCTGACCGTGATTTTTATTAAGTGCTTTGGCAATGACCTTATCTACCCCAATCTCTTTTAAAAGCAAGGTAGTTAAAATGCTCGATTGCATGTCATTTCCGATGGCTACGATGACACAATCGAAATTACGGATTCCGATTGACCTCAAAGTCTCTTCTTCAGTCGTATCCGCCATGATCGCATGGGTAACGCTCAGTTCCGCATTCTCGACTCTTTCCTCGTTGACATCAATACCCAATACCTCTTGGCCAGCCGTATATAATCTATGGGCCACACTGGTTCCGAATCTGCCTAAACCGATCACGGCATATTGTCGTTTTCCCATCTTTTACACTCCTTCATTTATGTTTAACCAATCATGATTTTCCCTTTTGGACGTCGGAACGGATCTGGTTTGCGCCTCATAGTTATTGCAAAGGCCAAAGTCAAAGGACCCACACGGCCTGCGAACATCGTGAAAATGATGAGCATCCGGCCAACCGGTGATAATTCGGGGGTCAAACCCATTGAAAGTCCCACGGTGGCGAATGCTGAAGTGGCTTCAAATAAAATCATCAAGAAGTCAGTTCCACTTTCAGTGATGGTCAGCAGAATGGAGATGATTGAAACCATGAATACGCCAATGAATGTAACGGATAATGCTTTAAAGATCGTTTCACTCACAATGCGGTGACGGAATAATACCACATCACCCTTTCCTTTAATCTGTGACCAGACCGTTCCGACAAGCGTCGCCAATGTAGTCGTTTTAATCCCGCCGCCTGTCGATCCGGGTGAAGCCCCGACGAACATCAAGAAAATGATGAGCAGTAATGTAGGCTGAGTTAAATCAGGGATATTCAGCGTATTGGAGCCTGCCGTCCTTGGTGATACCGATTGAAATAATGATGCCAGCGTTTTACCCATGAAAGATAAAGGCTGCAATGTCTTGGCATTGCCGAACTCGAATAAAAAGATTAAAATTGCGCCGGAAATCGTAAGTGCCAAGCTAGTCGTCAGAACAACCTTCGTATGTATGGATAAACGATGGGTATCACGGTATTCGTATAGTTCATTCATCACGATAAAACCTATTCCGCCAAACGTGATGAGGAAGACGACCGTAAGGGTTACGAATGGATCCGATACATAAGGGGTCAAACTCCTGAATTCCCCCATTAAATCAAAGCCGGCATTATTGAAATTCGATATGGAATGAAAAATCCCGTAATAAATTGCTTTGCTGATTGGCATGTCAAAAGAAAACCGAATCGATAGAATAATGGCACCAATGCCCTCAATGATGGCCGTGAAAATTAAAAGCCGTTTCACTAACCTGACTACACCTGCCATGGATAGATTATTTAAGGATTCCTGCAAGAGTAACCTGCCTTTTAAAGAAATCTTTTTGCCTAAAAGGAAAAAGAAAAATGTCGCAAACGACATGAACCCTAAACCGCCTATCTGAATCAGTGTTAAGATGACCAACTCACCAAAAGTGGTGAAAGTCGATCCAGTGTCCACTACGACAAGTCCAGTTACACATGTAGCGGAAGTCGAGGTGAATAAAGCATCCAGAAAAGAAAGACCATTGCCATTTTCAGTGGAAATCGGCAGGGTTAATAAATAGGCCCCAATAAGTATCAGGACGGCAAAGCCGAGTACAAGTATTTTTGGCGGATCCAATAAATTTTTTTTCATTCTCAAATAAATCATCCCTACCTATAAAAAAATTGTGTAAAATTGTATGATATTTTAATCATCAATCTGCTTTCAGAATCTTTTTATAGGCATAATAAAAAGACCAGCGAAAACTTGGAACAGTTATTTTGCCACAAAAAGCGTGCAAAAAAACTCCCAAAATAGGCGGTCTTATGACCTCCTTCGCTTTAGCCGACGAAGTTAGCTGACGGGTAGGATGGCGAAAGAGCTGATCTCATCCCTTCTGCAAGGCAGAATTAACCCCAATTGATTGGGTCCTCCGTACTCAATTCCCTTGAGTTTAGGCCGAAATGCATTAAATTGATAAACGTATTCTACTCCCATCAATTGGCAGTTGTAAACCCCTAAATCGTAAAAAAACATTTCTTTAACAAGACTGAAAATTTACGTTTCATTTACATTTTAAAAACGTATTGACAAATATTAGTTAGCACATTATGATAGGTTCGATTAATCCAATTATGATAACCAGCATCGATTTACTTTATTCAATACTTTCAAGCAGAACACGCTATTGCCAATCAAAATTTCTAAATATATATATTATGTTTCTTTTGTAAATGATAAAGAAAATGCAGTGCATTCGTATTTAAAGATTCAAGACATTTTATTAAAAAGGCGGGCAATTATGGAGAAAACGTTCAATAGATATGTTATTAATGCTACAGGCAAGGGTGGCCAGACATATTTAACACAATGCCAGGATAAAGATGCACTAAGGAAATGGATAGCCGATCATGAGGATCAAATCATCATGGATGAGTTAAGGATAACGGATAAGAAAAAGAATCCGTTTTTAAAATTGTTTTCCCTTAGGTAAATCAACTAAAATCCCAACATCATTAGCGGTATTCAATTATGAAATCCCTGTGTTCTATCCGGGAACGCTGAGCGAAAAATCCATATCTTGTTTTGCTTTTAAACTCATTTATTTGAAAATGAGTTTTTTTGCTATGAAAACCTCTAAGAGCAGGTATTATACCGTTGATAATAAAGGAGAGAAGAAAAAGATGTAATCAGATTTAAAGGCATGTTGATGGGACATGCCTTTGATGATTCGTTCATTGTATGAATGTGCGCAATTGGCTGATGAAGTTTAAGATTTGAAAATGGATTTTCGCCATTTCTTCCGCCGTTTGCTCTTCGCAATTCTCCAGCCACTCAGTAATCACCCCTAAAATCGCCGATGTCAGGAAGGCGTGCATATACATGCGGAACGCTTCATTTTTAGCTGCTGGATGCTGGCTGATCAAACGCTCCAATAGTTCTTCACCGAATACGCGCTTTATTTTTTTGGCAAAAGAAGGATCGCCCTGATCGCCAAGAATGGCCCTCAAAGCGTGGGCATGTTCACTGATGAATTGAAAAATCTCTACGAAGGGCGGGTATAGCTGTTGTTGATGAAGAGCCATGAAAGCCTCTTTCGGCAATATGGCAGTAATGCGGGTTTGAAGTTCATTTAACAATTCCTGCTGTAAGTGATCCATCAATTCATATTTATCTGTGTAATGCAAATAGAATGTACCCCGATTGATGTTGGCGCGCTCTGCAATTTTCTTCACTGTTACATGTGAGAAACCCTCTGCCTCAACGAGTGCAATAAAATGATGTTGTATCTGCATCTCCGTCTTTTGTACCATATCCTCATGAATCGATGCCATGTAATGTCTCCTTCACTGAACATTTTTCCAAATATGTTGATTGTATTAGACCAAATGCTGCCTTAGAATGATGATACACTCAACACCGTGTTAATTAAAGAGGGAGGATGTGTGTACATTGAAAAATGCGATTTCCATTGAAGGAATTGCCAAAGGTTTTCATCAGAAAAAGGTCATTCAGCCATTAAGCCTGAGGATTGAAAAAAACGGGATTTTTGGCTTGCTGGGTCCATCCGGATGCGGAAAGACGACCTTGATTAAAATGATTGTCGGATTGATTAAGCCCGATGCGGGTAAAGTCACGGTTCTGGATCATGAAGTGCCAAATCAATCACTGTTAATGGATGTCGGCTATATGGCACAGTCCGATGCTTTATATACAGAACTGACAGGAGCTGAAAATCTCGAGTTTTTTGCGAAGCTATACCGTTTTTCGAAAAAGGAACGAAGGGAACGCATTCAATATGCAGCTGAAATCGTACAGTTGACGAGTGATTTGAATGTTCGGGTTGCGCATTATTCCGGGGGAATGAAACGCCGTCTGTCACTGGCAGTGGCACTCATCCAAAATCCGGCGATTCTCATTTTGGATGAACCGACAGTAGGAATAGACCCTTTGCTGAAAAAATCGATTTGGCAGGAACTTGAGCGTTTAAGAAATGAAGATCATAAGACGATCATCATCACGACGCACGTGATGGATGAAGCGGAACGATGCGATAAACTGGCGATGCTGCGTGAAGGTGAAATCATCGCGGCAGGAACCCCGGCAGCTTTAAAGACACAATTTGCCGCGGAAACGCTTGATGATGTTTTTTTAAGGATTGGAGGTGGCCTAAAATGAGAATTGCCTCTCTAGTTACTCGAATTACACAGCAGCTGCGCCGGGATCGAAGGACACTCGCTTTATTTTTCCTGGCTCCATTGCTCATTTTAACGCTCATGTATTTTATTTTCGATACAGAAGCAAGTGATTTGAAACTCGTAGTTACAGGCAGTGATGGAACCATGGTCAAAGCATTGAAACAGGCGGATTTTCAAGTAACGGCTGCTGAGGAATTTTCTCAGAAAAAAATGATTGAGAATGATACTGATGGCTGGCTGCATGTTGAAAATGGCAAAATGAAACTGACACTATTGAACGACGAACCGTCCCGTGCAAAGGCCGTTCAAATGCAAATGATGCATGCTTTGCAAGGGGATGAAAAAAACACGCCTTCAATTGAGGCGCAATATGTATACGGAGATGCCGACACAAAGGGTTTTGATACTTTCAGTCCGATGCTCGTCAGCTTTTTCGTTTTCTTCTTTGTATTTTTGATAGCGGGGATTGCGCTTTTGAAAGAGCGTACAAGTGGTACGCTGGAACGGCTGCTTGCCACCCCGATTAAAAGATACGAAATCGTAGCGGGCTATGTAATCGGATATGGCTTATTTGCTCTCGTTCAAACCATAATTGTCGTACTATATGCTGTCAATGTATTGGATATCGTCCTTGTTGGCTCCATTTGGCTCGTTTTACTGACGAATATACTGGTCGCGCTCGTTGCATTATCGCTTGGTACATTACTATCGAGTTTCGCGACATCCGAATTCCAAATGGTACAATTCATACCGCTGGTCATCGTGCCGCAAGTCTTCTTTACAGGGATTTTCCCATTGGATGGCATGGCGGACTGGCTGCAAAAAATCGGCAAGATCATGCCTCTCTATTACGCATCGGATGCCATGAACGGCATTATGTACAAAGGCTTCACGTTCAATGAGGTTTTACTGGATCTCCTCATTCTCCTAGCATTTGCAGCCG
This sequence comes from Peribacillus simplex, assembly GCF_900156045.1. Taxonomy (GTDB): domain Bacteria; phylum Bacillota; class Bacilli; order Bacillales; family DSM-1321; genus Peribacillus; species Peribacillus simplex_D. The sequence continues at coordinate 153,226 of NZ_FTMX01000006.1, forward strand.
TTTTTATCACCATCAATATTATTAGTTTAAAAAAGTACCGTTCACTATAAGATGAACTTTATCATTAAACAAAAAGCAGGATTCCCGGAACATGGGGAACCTGCTTTTTTGTTATAGCGGAAGATTATCCTTCCCATCGGTAATTCGAAAAGCGTCCCCCCGAAGGTTTTCTACTGACAGGTTAATGCAGTTTGTTGACGGGTTCTTAAAGTTGTCCTAGGATATAAGGACATGCAATGATTGGTAAGAAATAGAAGAGGGGAGTTATATGTCTCTAAAATCGGTCATGCTTTCCCTTTTGCTGTCGCAAGCATTGTTTTTGTGCGGTTTGCCTTTTTTTCTTCAGCTCCGATTATATTTGAATCCTTTGGCGGTCATCGTTGTCTGGTTTTGTATACTTCTTTTCGTTTCGTTTGCGGTTCTTTTTTTTCGAGGTGAAACGGTCATGATTCCGCACCTTTTGTGGCAGGTTGTATTGTTTGGTTACAGTTTATCATTATTGGTTTTGCTGTTCTTTCGACCAGAAGGGCAGGTATATTCGTACAATTTAATTCCTTTTTCTACGATCCTTTCATATTTATCGAACGAAATGAACGGGCTTGTGTCATTTTATAACCTTAGCGCCAATGTGGGGTTGTTCATTCCATTCGGGCTGTATTTGTTGTCGAGGGAAGGGAAAGAGCCCTCCGCTAAAAGGAAATTTCTTTATCCATTACTTTCGATTTCGGGCATCGAAATCTGTCAGTTCGTTTTTCGGCGCGGAAGTTTGGATGTCGATGACCTAATCCTGAATATGATCGGTGTTTATCTGGGGTACGTTCTGTATCCTTTGTTCACGAGAGTGGCAGTGTTCCGTTCTGGAAAAGTAAAATGATGAAAGACAGTATAAATATTTAAAATGAAAGGATGTTTTTTCATGTATAGCACGTTAGAAGAATTATCGAGCCATCCGGTGTTTCATTATTTTGCAGCGATTTCCAAAATCCCGAGGGGATCGGCTAATGAAAAAGCGATCAGTGATTATCTGGTTCGCTTCGCTAAGGATAGGAACCTGGAGGTGATCCAGGATGAAGCGCTGAATGTGATTATTAAAAAGCCTGCGACAATGGGATATGAAAGTGCACCTACCGTCATTATCCAGGGGCATATGGATATGGTTTGCGAAAAGAACAAGGGTACGCTTCATGATTTTGAGAAAGATCCGCTTCAATTAAGGATTGTGGGAGACATGTTGTATGCGACGGATACAACATTGGGGGCGGATAATGGGATCGCTGTTGCGTATGCTTTGGCATTATTGGATGCAAATGATATTCCGCATCCCTCTCTTGAAATAGTCATAACGACTGAAGAAGAAACGACAATGAACGGTGCACTTGCCGTGGATCCGGCTCACTTCAAGGGAAAAATGCTGATCAATATCGATTCGGAGGAAGATGGAAAGCTGCTTGTCAGCTCTGCAGGAGGAATACGCGTGCGGCAGGTCCTGCCAATCGGATGGGAATCGGCTTCTATTGTTGATGCTGTATCTTATCACATCAGGATTAAAGGGTTGAAGGGCGGACATTCCGGTATGTCCATCCATAAGGAAAGAGGGAACTCCAATAAACTTTTGGGCAGAGTATTACATGGATTAACGACAGCCTTCCCTTGTTACATACAGCAAATGAACGGGGGACTGAAAGGGAATGCCATTCCTCGTGAAGCAGAGGCAACTGTACTGATTCATGCAGAAGATGTTCAGAAGATAACGGAGAAACTCCAGCAATGGGAAGATACTTTTAAAAATGAGCTGCAATCTTCCGACCCTGAGGTATCGATCAAGTTTGAAAAGATCGAAACGGTTTCTTCAAACGTTTTTTCCAAAGAGACGGTGACTAAAGCCATTACCTCCTTACTGGTAATCCCGCATGGTGTTCAAGGAATGAGCATGGGAATAGAAGGATTAGTGGAAAGTTCGACGAATCTAGGTGTCGTTACAACAAATGAAGCGGAAATGCTATTCGAAAGTGAAATCAGGAGTTCGGTCAAAAGCATCAAATATAATATGGTCACGCAAGCAAAGGCGATTGCCGACATGCTTGGGTGCGAGCTATTGGTTGACGCGGATTATCCGGAATGGCCCTATAATCCTGATTCGAAACTCAAGAAATTATTTGAAGAGACATATAAAGAAAAATATCAAGAGGACATTGAAATCATCGCTGTGCATGCAGGGATCGAGTGTGGGGTATTCATAGATAAGATACCAGGGTTGGATACTGTTTCAATCGGACCGGATATGTTTTCCGTACATACACCTGAAGAACACTTAAGCATCCCTTCGACCATAAACAACTGGGAATACTTTGTTTACACATTAAAGAGAATGAAGGATCTATAAACAACTGCGTGTCTGGGAACATTATTCTATAGATTTGGAGACATCCTATCGTTAATTGATAGGATGTCTTTTTTTAGTTGATAAAGAATAGACCGTTGATTTCCTCTCCAGGCACTCGCTTTCCGCGGGCGGTCCGGGAGCCTCCTCGGCGCTTTTGCGCCTGTGGGGTCTCCCTTGGCCACGCTTTTCCCGCAGGAGTCTCGCGCCTTGCGTTCCAATCAACTGAGACGTGTTTTTAATAACAACTGCAAGCTGGTCTATTCCGAACCAAGTTTTAGACTAGGTTATCCTTCATTGTTTTTAACTGTAACCCTCAATGGATGGAAGAAATTTGCGACACTCCTGCCGAATAACTGGCTAGCCGAGACCCCACTGGCGCTCGCTTTGATGCGGCTTGGCAGACAGTCGGCGGAAAGGGAGCGGATTTCTGAAATCAAAGGGAACGTTTTTAGTCAAAAAGTATTCATTTATTTTTCTTCTATTTTAATTTTAAGTAAAAATATAATCCTATCATCCTTGATCATTTTCTTCACTTCATTTTCGTCTTGTAAATTATATGTCCTTATAGAGTTTCCTTTGGATTCCCTGTATGCACCTAATAAATACGTTTCTCCTAATTTTAATTCTACTTTATCTTCCCCTATGGCATAATCCCATCCACTAAACACACCGACAGAATGTATTTGGTCTATTTTTTGTGGTGTTGCGGTTACATTTGGTGCATAAAGAATACCTAAACGAGTATCATCAGTATTTAATATTCCAAAACCTAAATTTCCTTCCACCACTTTGTTAGGGTTTTCCCCATAAGATAGTTCAGCTAACGGTTGAGGTTCTTTTTTTCCATCTTTATAACTTTCTATCCAAACATTTACCCATGCCTTATCTGCTTTATTTAATTTAAAATCAAAATCATAAAGTTCCCCTAAATTTAATTCTTTAAAAGTATTCGCATGTTCAGAATCGGAATTAACTGAAATAGTAGCTATGCTGTCTTTAGAATTAGTGCAACCAGAAATTATGATCAAGGACAAAATTAATAGTAAGCTAAAAGTGAAAGGGTTTTTTTTCAAAAGATTTCCCCCAGTTTTTAAATAATTTTACCAAATTAATCCAGGTTATAGTAGCCTTTAGTTGCACAAAGAAAAAAGCTGCTTTAAAGACAGCTCGGATCTTCAGCTTACGAACCCGTTAATACATTAATGCGTAGTTTACTATTTGTGATTTTTTAATATTCGAACCTCATCTTCTAGCTTGAAGTTCTTTCTTCCGTAAGAAAATTAACAGCATCCTTAAACAAAGCCAAAATAAAAAACCTGCAGGCTAAGTATAGTCTGAAAGAAGCAGAGGTTTCTTTACAATCGTTATAAAATAAACTATTGTAAAGAAAACCTATCATTCAGTCTAAAATATTGTTCTAAATCATTATGTATAGAGGAAGGTATATGGAAATATGGATGTAAAGTATAGAATGGTCGTAGAACAAATGGAGAAAGAAATAGTAGAAGGAAAATATACATTAAATACTAAGTTACCTACTGAAGAAGAGTTGATGAAGAGGTTCGATGTCAGCAGGAATACCATTAGAAAAGCAATCAATATATTGGTTGAGCAGGGTTATATCTATCAAGTGCAAGGAAGCGGCATATTCCTAAGGGAGTTTTCCAGACCGGGATGCATTTCGATGAGGGATATGAGTGGCTTAACCAAAGTTTTTCCGAATGATGAAATGAAAAGTAAAGTGTTGAAATTAGAATTAATAGAAGCTGATGAAAAATTGGCCAAACAAATGAAATGCCAGGTGAAAACCAAAATCTATAACCTCAAAAGGGTTAGATACTTAAATGGTGCACCCATTGTAATAGAAGAGTCCTTTTTCAATAAAGACATCATCCCCATCTTAAATAAAGAAATTGCAAATGGTTCCATTTATGAATATATAGTCGAGGATTTGAAGTTGAATATCGGGTTTGCAGATAAAATCATTTCGTGTGAAAAACTAAATGACGATGATGCCAAGCTTTTGGACTTGCAGCCAGGAGATCCGACTTTAATCGTTGAAAGTACGGTCTTTTTAAAAGCGGGAGCCGTTTTTGATTTATCAATCGAGAAGTATAATTATACTTCGGCCAAACTGTTAACATTGACTTAAAAAGGTGGTGTGAATTGGAGTTATCGATTCACACCGTTTTTTTTAATTCCGGGGTTACGGTTCATTTCTCATCTTTCCCAACTATCCCATAAAACAAAATCTTCATGATATCTTCAGTCAAAGGCAGGATGCTTTGATAAACCTCTTCCCGTTGGATGTATTCATTCATCGCTTTTATATAAAATAAAATCGCTTCATTGGATAAATTTGGATCGACATATCCTTGTTCCTTCCCTTGGTTAAACAGATCAATAAAGCGTGGCAGAGCCTTTTCTGTATATATTTTTTCCATATAATTGACTCCGGAAGTATATTCCCTCATTAAATATTGATAAAAATCTTCATGAATGTGCTTCGCGGTTTCATTCTTCGTGAACATCAGCTGCTTTATTTTTTCAGGGAAAGCAATGTTGCTGGTAAGTATTTGTTCAAATTCATCCAAGGCCTTATTTGTATAGTGAATAAAAACCTCATGAATCAAGTTATGCTTACTTTCGAAGTAATTATATATCGTTACTTGAGATACATTTGCTTTTTTAGCTATTTCTCCAATAGAAATCTTTTGGACACCATACTCCATGAATAAAGCTAAGGCAGCCTCTAATATATTCAGTTTTTTTTGTTCCCTGCGGCGTTGAAATCCGTCCATTTATTTCACCTCAACTTTAGTTTAATTAAAAATATGTAATAGAACAATAAAATAAGTTCATAAACTATTGTCAGGAATTATTATTTTATATATTATGAACTAAATTAATTAAAATATTTCATAATTTTCTTCGTATTTAATCCAATGAGGAAGAGGTTGATGAGGAATGTCAGTATTGAAAACAACGGATTTAACGAAAAAGTTTGGAAAGTTTACCGCTTTAAATGGGGTGAACATTGAAGTGAATAAAGGTGAGGTGTTTGGATTCATCGGTCCTAATGGTGCTGGAAAGTCAACAACGATCCGTGTGTTGCTCGGGATTTTAAAAGCGACGGATGGGGAAGCGAAGATTTTTGGCATGGATGCATGGAAAGATGCCGTTGAAATTCACAAGCGGATCGCGTATGTTCCAGGAGATGTGAACCTGTGGCCCAACTTAACAGGCGGGGAAGTCATTGACCTATTTGTTGAATTACGCGGGGCAAACAATAAAAGCAGACGTGAAGAACTTATAAAAAAATTCGATTTGGATCCTTTCAAGAAATGCGGAACATATTCAAAAGGGAACCGGCAAAAGGTTGCTTTGATTGCTGCTTTCTCATCTGATGCCGACCTTTATATATTGGATGAACCAACATCAGGTTTAGATCCATTGATGGAAAGAGTTTTCCAGGAATGTGTGATGGATGCGAAAAAGGAAGGGAAAAGCATATTACTTTCCAGTCACATTCTTTCTGAAGTGGAAAGATTATGCGATAAAGTGGGCATCATTCGTCAAGGACAAATAATTGAAACGGGAACATTGGATGAGTTACGTCATTTAACGAGAACAAGCTTGCTTGTCGAAACGAAGCAACCTATCCCTGCTTTAGCGAATGTAAACGGTGTTCGGGATATCGTGAAGAAAGATCAAGCACTTTCATTCCAAGTGGATACAAATGAATTGGATAATGTCATGAAGTATCTAAGCCAGTTTGGAATCGTGAAATTGGAAAGCGCGCCGCCTACATTGGAAGATTTATTCATGAGTCATTATGAAGGCGAAAGGAAGACTTCAGATACTGGGGCGGGAGGTGCGTTATAATGGCGAACCAGTCCTATCATAATACAGGAAGGCTCTCACGATTCATCGTACGGCAAGATCGGATTAGGATCCCTGTTTGGGTAATTTCCCTATCGGTCCTTTCATTTATGGTTGCAATGGCATTCACCGATCTGTATCCGACTGGGCTAGAAAGGCAAATCATTGCAGAAACGATGAGGAACCCTGCAATGACAGCGATGGTGGGGAAAGGTTACGGTCTGGATGACTATACAAACGGAGCGATGATGGCGCATCAAATGTTACTCTTAACCGCTATGGCCGTGGGGATAATGAGTATTTTACTTGTTACGCGCCATACACGCGCAGATGAAGAGGACGGCCGCATCGAAATGATCCGTTCTTTGCCGGCTGGCCGGTTGGCTAATTTATTCGCAACCATTTCCGTATCGTTTGGAACGAATGCATTGATCGCGATAATAACGGGTTTCGGATTGTATGCTCTGGGAATTGAAAGCATGGATTTGGAAGGTTCCCTTATGTATGGAGCAGCTTTAGGGGCAACAGGTATTTTCTTCTCGGCGATAACGGCATTATTTGCCCAGCTTACGGAGAGTGCGCGAGGTACGATTGGTTATTCCATCACTGTATTGCTTCTCTCTTATCTTATTCGGGCGATTGGGGACGTTAGCAATGAAACCCTTTCCTGGTTTTCTCCATTGGGTTGGGTTTTAGGTTCAGAAGTATATGTGAAAAATTATTGGTGGCCCATCATCCTTACGATCGGTGCGGCAATCACTTTGGTTGTCCTATCTCTATATTTGAATGCCATAAGGGATTTGGAAGCTGGATTCATACCGGCTAAGCCAGGCAGGAAATATGCTTCATCGTTTTTAAAAAGTCCGCTTGGCCTTGCGCTAAGGCTTCAGCGTATAGGATTGATTGCGTGGGCATCCGGGATGTTCGTTTTGGGAGCATCTTACGGTTCGGTTTTAGGTGATTTGGAATCATTTTTTGCAAAAAATGAAATGATGGCCGAACTATTGACGCCTGTTGATGGCTATTCGCTGACAGAACAATTTTTGACGATGTTGATGTCAGTCATCTCCATGATTTGCACCATTCCGCCTTTAATGGCGATGTTAAAGCTTAAAGGGGAAGAAAAGAAGAATCACACTGAACATTTACTGAGCCGCGCTGTATCACGTACAAGGCTTATGGGCAGCTATCTTATCATCTCCGTCATGGCCGGTTTTCTCATGATTACGCTTGCTGCAATCGGTCTTTGGGCAGTCGGGAATTCGGTGATGGATGAAGGGATTGCTTTCGGCACTTTATATAGCGCAGCAATGGTCTACCTGCCTGCAATGTGGATCATGATTGGTCTCACTGTGCTGTTTGTTGGCTTTGCACCGAAATTATCTGGCTTGACTTGGCTTTACTTGACATACTCAATCTTAGTCGTTTATTTAGGGGGAATGCTTCAATTTCCGGAATGGATGGGTGAATTAACACCATTTGGCCATATTCCGAAACTTCCTATTGAAGATATGGACTTCATGAAAGTATCCATACTTACCATCATGGCCATCGTATTGCTGGCTGTTGGCTTTATCGGATATAACAAGCGGGATATCCGGGGTTGACGATTCAACCATGATTCTATTAATCCTGCAAAAAGCCTGATTTCTCGATGTTTCAATGAGAAATCAGGCTTTTATTGGTTTTCAGCCATGGGGTAGCAATAATAGTACACCTAGCGCAATGATGATAAAGAATAAATAGCTTTCGAATTTCTTCGCAGGAATCCGCTTATTCATGAAGATTCCGAGACCTGTGGCCAGTAATATGGCTGGGATGGAATAAACGTAGAGAATTAATGAATCGGCTGTCCACAGTCCGCCTAGCGCATGCCCCATCACGACAAGGATTCCGGATATAAGAAAATGGGCTTGCAATGTTCCGCGGAATCGATCGGGATTCCATCTTCTTAAAGTTCCATAGACGACGACCGGGACTCCATTAAAGTTATAGGCGCTGCCAAGGACTCCCGACGCAAAACCGAACGGCCATACCCAGCCCTTAGAGGTGAGTAACGGTTTATCCACTGCCTGGAAAAGTTTTTGCTTAAGAAGGGAGTATCCTCCATATGCCATCAAAAAAACACCGAGTGCAGAAGTAATGATCATCGAAGGTGCGTAATGGAGCAAAGCGAGGCCGGCTGGTATGCCGATGACCGTTGAAAGCGCGAGCCTGATTAATACCGAACGTTCGATATGACGCCATCCGCTAACGACGGTTAGTGAGGCAACGGTAAGACCTGCCAACCCAATCAGGGAAACCGAAGTATTAAGCGGAATGTGAAGTAAGGCAAGCAGGGGCATGCTGACTATCGCTTCACCGAACCCGAACATCGTCCGCATCAAGGCGCCGATAAAGACTGCACCTACCACCAATATGATGCTGCTGATCGTCATTATTTAACCTCCTGAAGCAAAAATTCATCTTCTGTAATTATACCATACTAATAGGGTTTCGGTTTGGCGGAATCTTGATTTGAAACGGGTTATTTCGGGCTTTTATAGCTCTTTGTGACGCGTTTGATATGTATTTTGATGGAGAGGTACACAGCACTTGCTTTCGTCGCTTAGGAGTCAGGAATGAGGCTGAAAAAGCGGGGGTGTATTTTGAAGTGTTGATTTATTTTGATGTGAGGGTTTTCTAACAGATTAATAGAGGTAACGAAGGATTGTTTGTTACTGGCAATACTTTTTAGGGAAGCCTTTTTAATTTAAAGAAAAAGTCATAGCCTTTCATTGGATTCGAACCAAGAAAGGCTATGATTGCGTTCACCTTTTATCAAGTTTAGCAGATAGATAATCGTTTGGAATCAAAGTTCATAAAGAAATAATATGCACAAGAAATTTTGGGTGAATGGTGAAACTCTTAAATACGAAAGACTGCCATATGGCGGTCTTTTTTCATTTTAATGAGATAAAGAGAGCTCTTTAAAAACAAGACTAGATTATCCTTAGTCAATGATCACCAGCTTTGCATGTAACATCTCTTGGTCGGACTGATGCAATGTCCCTGTCATTGGGGGATTTGTTCACCTCTTTTCCTCTACCGTAATCACTACCTTGTTTAAGAATCCGGGCCACAATGAGTAACAAAAATGATACGCAATAAGAGCGAAAAAACTAAGAATACTGGAATGTTGAACGCAAAAAACATATTAGCGCTACCTGGGGAATAAAATGAAGGGAATATTTTGAAGGAAAGCGGGGCAGTGCATGTGAAAATCCATGTGGTGAATAGGGGGGATTCTTTGTGGGGAATTTCCCAGCAATATGGTGTCAGTATCAACCGGATTGTTCGGATCAATGGACTTGAAAATCCAGATAAGCTGGTGATTGGCCTAGCTCTTTTGATTCCTGAACCTTATCTTCAGTACAGGGTTCAGCAAGGGGATACTCTAAATAATATCGCAAATCAGTTTGGAATTACGGTACAGGAAATCATGCAAACGAATCGCATCACAAATCCTTCCGCCATCTATCCAGGGCAGAGACTAACCATCCCGGTTATTTATCATACCGTAAGGGAACGGGATACCCTTTATGATATAGCAAGACGTTATGGAACGACGACAGTTCAAGCCATTATGCAGATGAATCGGATTACAGATCCGTCCAATATCCATATCGGACGGATCATAAGGATTCCCCAGAAACCAAAACCGATCATTGAAGTAAATGGTTTTACAAACGTTTACGGGCAAGCCGGCGCGGAGCAGGTACGTGAAGTAGCCCACCATTTGACTTACGTAAGTCCATTTGGTTATAGAATGAGGAAAGATGGCAGCTTAGAGGTCATAGATGACACCCCGACGATACGGGCGGCACAGTCGACTGGCGTCATACCCATGATGTGCATAACGAATTTTTCCGCGACGGAAGCGGGAACTCAGCTTGCACATACGATACTTTCCGATTTAAATTTAGTGGAAACATTATTAACCAACGTCATAAAAACGATGAAAGATAAAGGGTATCGTGGGTTGAATATCGATTTTGAAAGTGTAGCACCAGAGGACCGTGAGTTCTATAATCGCTTTCTCCGAAGAGCAGTGGTTCGATTGCATCCTGAGGGCTACTTTGTGTCATCCTCCCTTGCCCCAAAAACTAGCGGCAATCAAAAGGGAGCATTGGTTGAGGCACATGATTATCCAGTTCACGGACGGCTTCTCGACTTCGTGGTGCTGATGACATATGAATGGGGTTACCGAAAAGGGCCGCCGCAGGCAATCTCCCCCATTAATGAAATAAAGCGTGTCCTTGACTATGCCGTAACGGTGATACCAACAAATAAAATCTTCATAGGATTTCAAATTTATGCACGGGACTGGCTTATTCCTCATGAAGCGGGGCAGGAAGCAGAGACTTTCGACATGCAGGAAGCCATCAGACGCGCCGTCCAATATAATGCTGAAATAAAATATGACGAGACAGCCCAATCACCTTATTATAGGTACAAAGATAATCAGGGACGCACACATGAAGTTTGGTTTGAGGACGCACGCAGTGCTAAAGCCAAATTCGACCTGGTGAAGATTTACAGGTCAAGGGGTCTCAGTTATTGGGTACTTGGTTATCCTTTTCCCCAGAATTGGGAACTGCTTGGGGATACATTTATTGTACGGAAACTGTAGGGTGTTTTGTTACGGCAAGGTGGATCACATAATTGATATAGTGATGGGCAGCTTTTTTTATAAAGCTGTCCATTTTAGTGATTTCGAAATGCACTTCAAGATTTACAGGGTTTTTATAACAACGTTAAAAACCGTTTGGAATCTGAGTCGATAAAGGGACTTAATCGAGGACGCCATATTGAAACTTTGAATGAAAAAAAATGAATCCAAAAGGCCGCCATATGGATTGAAGAAATATGCGAGACTCCTGCCGAAGTCGCGCAACCGGTTACCCTTTTAGTGTACAAGAATCGAAATGGCACTATACACTAATAACAAAGCCATGACTACATTAAACTGACTCCTATATTTTGATAAAAACGTTTGAAAAACCGAACCGAACATACTCCAACAGAACGTACTCATAAAACCGACAAAAGCCAGAAATAATGAAAAGAATAGTAAGCTGAAGTTTGAAGAGTGATAAGGAAGGATGAAGGTCGATATTGCCGTGATGCCATAAAGGATACCTTTTGGGTTTATGAATTGTAAAAGCATGCCCGCTATAAAACTGTTGTTCCTGTCATCATTATCGTCCTTAGATTTATTTGAACTTGAAATGATTTTTATGGCCAGATATAGCATATAGATTGCACCTAGGATAGTCATGATAAATTCGATCTTCGGTATGGAATTTTCAAGCAAAACATTAAAATAACTACACAATAACATGATTACAAAAAAACCGGCTCCTACCCCGAAACAAAATTTAATCGTCTTTTTTAACCCGTATTTGTTCGCAAATAACATGGCCATGATGTTATTTGGACCTGGAGTGAAACTTGTAACGAAAACAAATAGCAAAAAAGATAGTAAATGCATGGTTGACTCTCCTTTGTATGCTATAATGACCAAAAGTGACATTATAACGACTTCCTTTTTATTGTACAATGCCGACGTTATATTGTAAATAAGGAGCATTTTTATGGAAGAAATAAATTTTATTATTGCTAACAATTTAAAAGCCATCAGGGAAAGTAAGAAATTAAGTCTTGAAAAGGTTGCTGAATTAACTGGAGTAAGTAAAACGATGATCGGACAAATAGAAAGAGGGGGATCGAGCCCAACGATTACAACAATCTGGAAAATAGCCAATGGATTGAAGATTTCATTTTCTTCATTAATAAATAGCCCGCAGCCGGATACAAAAATCGTATTAAAAAGTGAAATTCAATCTTTATCTGAAGATAACGGCAAATATCGAGTTTATCCCCACTTTCCCTTTGAAGATGAGAAGCGCTTTGAAGTATATTCAGTCGAGATAGAAAAAGGCGGATTCCTAAGTTCCGATTCGCATAGGGAAGGAACGGAAGAGTACATAACTGTTTTTGAAGGGGAACTGACTGTACGTGTAAATAACGAAGAATATACAGTAAGGAATGGCGATTCTATCAGATTCAAGGCTGACAGACCGCATGCCTACCATAATTCAGGGGAAACGATGACTCGATTAAGCATGATCCTCTATTATCCAACTTAAAAGCCTGTATAATAAGGTTGATCCTCTATTCGATCAAGCATAATTTGAGTATCGGCAAGGCACTTTCCTCAAGCATTACCGTGGGATTTACAAGGGCATCGTAACTGATGCTCTTTTTTTGTTTTTTTTTGATGGTTTGCAAAATTACGTTGATTTCCACTCCAGGCACTCGCTTTCCGCGGGCGGTCCGGGAGCCTCCTCGGCGCTTTTACGCCTGTGGGGTCTCCCCTGGACTCGCTTTTCCCGCAGGAGTCTCGCGCCTTCCGTTCCAATCAAATTTGTTTGAAAAAGATAGAACTGCTTTTGTCTACAAACTAGATAATCATTGTTTGCCAACAGTTTTTATGAAGGTTTGCAAAATGGGAACGTTGATTTCCACTCCAGGCACTCGCTTTCCGCGGGCGGTCCGGGAGCCTCCTCGGCGCTTTTACGCCTGTGGGGTCTCCCCTGGACTCGCTTTTCCCGCAGGAGTCTCGCGCCTTCCGTTCCAATCAAATTTGTTTTAAAAGATAGAACTCCTTTTGTCTACAAATAGATAATAAAGGAGGTTCGGAATGCTCTCACCCCGACCATTATTTTAAAACAAGACTAAAATATCATTAATGTTATTTACTATAATCATCATAGGATGGAAGAAATTTGCGACACTCCTGCCGAATTACAGGCTGGCCGAGGCCCTTACAGTCTGGGAGAGATTTAAATCTCTCTCTTTTTTTGCTTTTCGACAAATCGGGTATAAAGACCATGAGTGGTCACTAGGTAAGTAGAACTAATTTACCATTAAATCATTTTATCGATATATCATCTATCGAATAGTGGGTATTTTGGGGTGGATATATTGATAATATTCTGTTAATATTCCATGTTGTATTGTAAATTTGTTTTAAAATTGGATTATTTTGTTGTAATATAGGAGATACACGGATCTTTAGAGGAAAAAAGTAGGGTGGATTTGTGTATGGGTAAGTAAATTTGTCGGGATTCAATTTTTGGAAAAGCGTGTCAATTCTATGGATAAGTTAGCAGAATGTTATGTCAGTATATAACTTATGGGGGGACTAACTATAATGGGGAAAAAGAAAATCGTAAAAATTGCATCAGCTACCATAATGGCTGCGACAACGATCGTAGCGGTAGCACCGGCACCTTCTGATGCTGCCACTAGCCTGAATAGTAAAATCAAAACGGCCAAGGCCGCCATCAAAAAACCATTCGATACCTATTTCTACACTTCTAAACTCGCTTCAGTGTCCACTGTTGAAAAACAAATCAAATCTGCAAAACAAGCAAAAAAGGACATCAACTCTACCATTAAAAAATCAATGTTAAGCAAAAAAGAAAAAGATGCCAAATATAAAGAAATCGAAGCTTATGATAAGTACATCACTCGTTCAGAAGGTTATGTAAAAGGATATAAAGCGGCAGAGAAAGCAAAAGCTGCACATGGCAAATCGATTGGCACCCTTACGAATGCAATCGTTGCCAAGAAATCAGTTGATATCAGGAATCAATACGAGGCACTGGATAAAGCCGTGAAAAAGGCAGATAAAGATATTAAAGATACCGTTTACGGTGCGAAAATCGAAAAGCTTTTATACGATAAATTCACCAAATCGACCAAAACAGCTTTGAACGGTGACCTGAAAGTTCCGTATTACTATGAAAAAGCTGCTTACTGGGTGAAGAAGGGTGATTTAAAGACTGCGGACAAGCGGATGCAAACCGTTTCTTCGCAGTTGAAAAAGGTCAGCAAAACATCCAAGCTCGGAAAAGCCATACACGCCTATGTTAAAGAAGTGAAAGGTAAGTATGATGATGCGGTATATGCAGAAAAGAAAAAAGAAGTGGCAAAACGGGTCAATGCCTATGTAGCTCTTGCCAATGGGGAACTTAAAACGAAAGAACAGATAAATGCGGCAAAAAAGGCGAAGGCAGCCATTAATTTAAATGGAATCAAGGAGTCGGACCGAAAGGAATTCCTTTCGAAAATGGCATTGGCGGATAAGAAAGTCGCTGCAGCCGAAGAGGCCTTGAAAAATCCAGCGAAGGCCATCACCCTTTCCTTGATGCATACGAATGATACGCATGCCCACTTGGACAATGTGGCAAAAAGGGTGACGGCTGTTAAGGAAGTGCGTAAGAGTAAGCCTCAAGCTCTTTTGGTGGATGCTGGTGACGTATTCTCGGGAACTCTTTATTTTAATGAATTCAAAGGGCAAGCCGATCTTCGCTTCATGAATTTAATGAAATATGACGTCATGACGTTCGGGAATCATGAGTTTGATTTGGGATCAAGCGCCGAAGGGCATCAAGCTTTGGCTGACTTCATTAAAGGGGCACAGTTCCCATTTGTCAGTTCGAATGTCGACTTCTCCAAAGATGATAAGTTCAAGGGACTATTCTCGGACTTGATTTCAAGTAAGCCAGAGCAAGGGAAGATATACAATGGAATCGTAAAACAAGTGGATGGCCAAAAGGTAGGGTTCTTCGGGCTTACAACTGAAGAGACGAAAGATATTTCAAGTCCTGGAAGTATAGAATTCGAGAACTATCTTGAAGAAGCCGAAAAAGCGGTCAAGGCGTTCAAAGGCATGGGAGTCAATAAGATCGTTGCCGTATCCCATATTGGTTACGATGACAATGCGGCTTATGACAATGATTTAACATTGGCTGCCAAGGTCAAGGGCATCGACGTGATCGTGGGCGGACATAGCCATACGCAGTTAGACGCCCCCGTTGTTGTTGACAAAGATGATAAAGGGAAAACGAAAGAGCCGACTGTCATCGTTCAAGGTTATCAGTATAGCGACTATTTAGGAACGATCGATGTGGAATTCGATAAGGATGGCAAGATTGTCGGACAAGCCGGTAAGCTGATTAAGCTTTCTGAAAAACAGGATGATACCGAAGCGGCAAAAGTGCTCGAAACATACTCCTCTAAGATTAAGGAGCTGAAGGAAACGAAGACTGGTGCAACAGCTGTGAAAGCCCTGGAAACGCCGCGTGATGCAGGGGATGAAACGAAGCCGAGCGTTCGTAAAAATGAAACGGAACTGGGCAATTTAATTACGGATGGAATGCTAAGCAAAGCGAAAGAATTCAATAAGGAAACGGTCATAGCCTTCCAAAATGGGGGTGGCATCCGCGCTGGCATCGATCAAGGTGAGATCACTTTAGGGGAAATCCTGACCGTTTTACCGTTTGGGAATACGTTAGCGACGATGAAGCTTACGGGAGCAGAAATCAATGAAGCATTAGAGCATAGTGTAAGCCTCGCTCCTAAGGAAAATGGCGGCTTCTTGCATGTTTCCGGAATGAAATTCAGCTACGACAGTTCGAAGGAAGCGGGAAATCGTGTCACAAAGGTTGAAGTCCTTGGACAAGATGGAACATATTCCGAATTGGATGCAGTGAAGGAATATGTCGTGGCGACCAATGCTTTCACAGCCAAGGGCGGAGATGGATTCACCGTTTTCAAGAAGGCTTATGAAGAAGGAAGGGTGACGGATATCGGACTCGCTGATTGGGAGAATTTACGGGATTACGTAAGCGGGCTGAAAACAGTCGATCCAAGCATCGAAGGACGCATCAAAGATGTTGCCGGGAGCAATACAGACCCGACTGTCGTATTGGCCAAAGACTTTGGCGGAACGGCTGATGCCCCCAAAACACATGAAGGTCATGTAGTTGTGGACATCACGGATATCGCTTCATTGGAAAATGCAGTGGTTAAAGGGAATCTTACATTAACGGGAACTCCTCCGGATAACTTTACTTTTTCACAGGTTACTGTCGAGGGTAATTTGGATTTATCGGGACTTAACGGTAAGACCGTGAGCATGAGCGGTGTCACGGTGAATGGCGAAACCATTTTTTAAGCGGCATTCAAATGATTCCTTGTCTGTGAAAAAAAGTTGGAGGGGTTGAGATCTTGAAGAAGAACGGGATAAGCAAGCTTTTCTTTGCCGTGCTGATCGTGCTTTCAACGGTTTTGCCAAATGCAGCCGCTGCAAAAGCGGAAGGGACAATATCGGTAATGGAAGCGATTAATAATAACAGCGGAACGGCGACGGTGAAGGGATATATCGTCGGTACAGCTAAAAGCGGTACAAGCTATCAGCAAACATCGCCTTTTACTGAAAGTACGAACATAGGTATTGCGGATAGTCCGGATGAAACGGATGTTAAGAAAATCATGCCTGTCCAGCTTCCAGCCGGAAATATCAGAACGGCATTGAATTTGGTCGAACATCCGGATTTACTTAAAGCGCAGGTGACGATTACGGGGAAGCTGGAAAGGTACTTTTCAGTACCCGGGCTGAAATCCGCAACGGATTACACGATCATCACTGATGGGGGAACAACTCCTGAACAGCCTGATGTGAAGGTTCTTGACTCCATTGCCGAGGCGCGCACGAATACTGAAGATGTAGTGCAGGTCGATGGAGTGGTCACCACCGGGCTTGGTTATTGGGGAGGAAAAGGCTTTTATATCCAAGATGAAACGGCTGGGCTATATGTTTATGGTTCTTCGTGGCCTGCAGATGTAAAGCAAGGAGATAAGGTTACTTTAATCGGAAAAGTATCCGCTTATAATAAGGAATTGCAAATCCAGCCAACCTCCCTTGAAGTGGTTTCTTCCGGGAATGAACTTCCTGAAATCCAAAAAATTGATGCATCCGGCGTCAATGAAGAAACACAAGGTGAGCTGGTCACCATTGAAAAAGCGACCATTACAGAATTGGCGGCATCGGGAACATACGGAACATTCGAATTCAAGGCGGAAGATACTGAAGGGAAATCTGTTATCGTTCGCCATGATAACCGGACCGGTTCGAGTTATGAAGATTTCGTGAGGAACTATAAAGCAGGGGATGTCATTTCCGTAACCGGGATCGGGTCGAGGTTCAATGACACGTATCAGTTGAAGCCGCGTGGCATTGAAGATTATGAACTGGTGAACAAACCAGCCGTTTACACGGATATTTTCCCTGGTACGGTTAGTGAAAATACAAAAGTATCACTTGAATCTGGCTGGGAAGGAGCGAAAATCCATTATACGCTGGATGGATCCGCACCGACGTCTTCAAGTGCCTTGTACACGGAGCCTATCATTTTAACGAAAGATACTGTCATCAAGGCAATCGCTGTCAACGATAAGACATCGGAAGTTTTCACTTTTGCCTATACCGTTACCAAAACCAATGAAGTGAAGATTCGTGACATTCAGGGGATGAATCATTTTTCATCATATGAAAATCAACTCGTCTCAGGTGTGGAAGGTGTCGTCACTTATGTAAAGGATGCGAATAATTTTTATATGCAAGATCCCAACCCGGATAAGGACTTAACGACTTCCGAGGGAATACTTGTGTACAACAAAGCACATGGTCTGAAAGCGGGAGATCATGTCAAAGTGGCAGGTAAAGTTGCTGAGTGGTATATCGAAGGATACGCTGAAATGAAAACGACGGATCTGCCAACAACTGAATTGACCAATACGACGATTGAAAAGCTTGGCACTGCAGCGATGCCAGAACCGATCGTCATTGGAAAAGATGTCATTCCTCCTTCCGAGAACATCGATGATGATAGATTGACAGATTTTAATCCGAGCGAAGACGGCATTGATTTCTACGAGAGTCTGGAAGGAATGCTTGTGCAAGTATATAACCCGAAAGTGGTCGCTCCTCAAGACTATGGTGAATTGGTCGTGATTCCAGGGAATATGGAAACGACGACTGCAGTAGGGGGCGTCAAAATAACGGAAACGGATTTCAATCCTGAAAGAATTACCCTGGATATAAATGATGAATCATTTGCAGCGAAAACGGGTGATTCCTTTGAAGGCTCGGTCACGGGTGTGATCAGCTATGGTTATAGCAACTATAGGGTAGTGAAGGATAAAGACCAGCTTCCTGCGATAAAGGATGGCGGTACGGCCCGGGAAGTGACATCCTTAGAGAAGGATGCTGATAAGCTATCGATCGCTTCCTATAATATAGAGAATTTTTCCACTCAAACAGCTAATTCTAAAGTCGAAACGATCGCAACATCCATCATTACCAATCTTAAACAACCCGATATCATCGGCGTAACGGAAATGCAAGATAATGATGGGGCAACGGATAGCGGGACAACGGATTCTGCTCAAAGTGCCAAGAAGTTAACCGACAAAATAAAAGAGCTGGGCGGACCGCAATATCAATACATCGATATCGCTCCAGAAGATAAACTTGATGGCGGGGCACCCGGCGGGAATATCCGTGTAGGCTTTTTATATAATGCCGACCGTGTCAAATTGACTGAAGGAACGAAAGGAACGGCAACACAGTCCGTTGCCTTCAAGGATGGAAAACTTACCTTGAACCCTGGACGAATCGAGCCTACCGACCCCGCCTTCACTTCAAGTAGGAAGCCTTTAGCCGCTCAATTCGAATTTAAAGGCGAAAGCGTAGTGGTGGTGGCCAATCATTTTAATTCAAAGGGCGGTGACCAGCCATTATTCGGCAAAAACCAGCCTCCTGTCCTTTCAAGTGAAACGCAAAGGCTTCAAATTGCCTCCATCGTCAATCGGTTTGTCAGTGATATTAAGTCACAGGATGCCAAAGCGAATGTCGTCTTGCTTGGAGACTTTAATGATTTTGAATTTTCGGCACCGCTTAAAACATTAAAGGGCAATGATCTAACCAATATGATCGAGAAAGTCCCTTTTGAAAAACGATATTCTTACACATATCAAGGCAATTCTCAAGTACTGGACCATATCCTTGTATCGAATAATATGGCCGAGGCGACAAAAGTCGATATTGTCCATATTAACTCATCCTTCATGGAAGTTCATGGAAGAGCAAGCGATCATGACCCTGTACTGGTCTCAACCTCTTTATCTGGATCAGGCGGAGTCGAAACTCCTGCTCCAGAAAAAACGTATAATTTAACAAACGTTAAAACAAAAAGACTTACGATTGCTTCGCCTAGTGTTTTGATCGATCTTGACGAAACATCCAACATCGAAGAAGGTATCTGGTTAAAAGGTTCATATGCTGTACTCAAAGGCCTTGGGCTGGAGAATGCTGCTGTGACGATAAAACCGGATAAGGAAGGCGCAATCATTGATTTTGGAGGCATGGCGGTGAAGGAAGTCATCATCGATAACGCCAATGTAAAAGAAATCAGGGGCGCTGAAAACGTTCAGAAGTGGTCGGTAACAGAGGGTGTCGACACATCGAATATCAAGTTTTTCGATTCAAAGGGGGAAGCGATTGCTTCCCCTTTCGACCCTAAAGAAAATCATGCACCAGTCGTAACGAAAAACTTGGAAAATCTTGAAGTGAAAGCAGGTTCCAAGGTCACCATCGATTTGAGTGAGCACTTCTCAGACCCAGATGGAGATGAACTAACCTTTTCATCCACTATCGGTACGGTCACCGGCCAGACATTGACCCTTCCTGCAAATGAAGCTGGAACATACCTTGTCGCAGTCAAGGCCGAGGACCGGCAAGCGGAAACGGTAGCCCGTTTCACGTTGACCGTATCGAATGAAAAGCCGCTGGAAGCTTATTACGAAACGGCTGCAGGGAAAACGGGAACGGAATTGAAAGCGGTACTGCACTCGATCATTAAGGGGCATACGATGTTATCTTATGATCAAGTGTGGAATGCCCTTAAAGAAACGGATGAAGACCCGGTGAACAAACAGAATGTCATCTTGCTTTACTCTGGAAAATCCATCTCGAAGAACGCGAATGGGGGCAATACCGGACAATGGAACCGTGAACATGTTTGGGCAAAGTCCCACGGTGACTTTGGGACAAGCAAAGGTCCCGGGACAGACCTTCATCACCTCCGTCCCGCTGATGTGACAGTGAATGGCAAACGGGGCCACCTTGATTTCGACGAGGGCGGTCAAACATATAGTGGATGTGAATGTAAGTTTGATTCAGATTCATGGGAGCCGCCAGATCATGTTAAAGGGGATATAGCAAGGATGTTATTTTACATGGCGGTCCGGTATGAAGGAAACGGCGAGCTTGATCTTGAATTATCCGATACAGTCAATACGTATCCGAAGCCGCTTCATGGAAAGCTATCGACACTCTTGAAATGGAATGAACTCGATCCAGTCGACGATTTCGAGAGCCATCGCAATGATGTCATTCAAGACTGGCAAAATAACCGCAATCCATTCATCGACCATCCTGAATGGGCATCCGAAATTTGGGGTGCCGCTAAATCCATCGATGAGAAAAAGGCGAGTTAAAGCGGAGATAGAAGGGAAAGCAGCCTGATGGCTGCTTTTTTCATGCTTTTCTACAAATTTAATGATCGAAAGTTAATTATCTCAATATACTGAAAAATCAATCATTTGTTTCGCGTTAAATAATATAGATTTTGGTAGGTATGTTATGTAATATATGTTAATATGGGGTATGCAATGAAAGGGTTTTCATTGCAGGAATGATAAAAATATTTTAATATAGTAATTACGCCGCTTTTTGATCTTCATTCATCCTTAAAAGACGGTTAAAAAATATATTGCCAGAAATGGGGCATTACACGATGAAATACAGATCTGCATTCGATATAATCGGTCCCGTCATGATTGGACCTTCAAGCTCACATACAGCAGGAGCTGCCAGAATTGGCAGAGTAGCAAGGACATTATTCGGAAAGCAACCGAAGAAAGCCATTATTTCTTTATATGGTTCTTTTGCAAAAACATACAGGGGACACGGTACGGATGTCGCTGTCGTAGGCGGGATATTGGATTTCGATACGGATGATGAACGAATCCCTGCCTCTTTAACGATAGCGGAAGAAGCCGGCATGGAAGTTTCCTTTACAATCGAGGATACTGTGATGGATCATCCTAATACAGTCAAGATCAGACTGTTCGACGAAGATAAAGAATTGGAACTAGTTGGGATCTCGATTGGCGGCGGAACGATAGAAATAACGGAATTAAATACGTTCAAGCTTAAATTGTCGGGTGAAAACCCAGCCATTTTAGTCGTGCATAACGATGTATTCGGAATCATATCTTCCGTTTCGACAGTATTGGCTAACCATGAAATTAACATTGGACATATGGAAGTTTCACGAAAAGAAAAAGGTCAAATGGCCCTCATGGTGATTGAAGTCGATCAGAAAATCAAGAGCGATGTCATGAAGGAAATTGAAGGATTGGAAAACGTGTCGCAAGTCATAAGGATGGTTGAATGATAATCATTAAAAGTGTTGGCATAGATATGGAGGTAAAAACATGTTCCGAAATGTAGCAGAGTTAGTAGAACTTGCTGAAAGTAAAAATGTAAAAATCGCGGAAATCATGATTTTACAAGAAATGGAATTCTCAAGCCTGTCGAGAGAACAGATCATTGAAAAGATGGACAGGAATTTGACAGTTATGGAGCAAGCGGTGGAAAGAGGTCTGAAAGGTGTGCAATCAGTAACTGGCCTAACGGGCGGGGATGCCGTTCTTTTGCAAAATTATATCAAGTCGGGCAAGGCGCTCGCAGGCGATTTATTATTGGATGCCGTCAGTAAAGCTGTTGCAACGAACGAAGTGAATGCAGCAATGGGAATGATTTGTGCCACTCCGACTGCAGGTTCGGCAGGCGTTGTTCCTGGTACATTATTTGCCGTGAAAGAAAAATTAAACCCGACCCGGGCAGAGATGATTGAATTTCTTTTCACTTCCGCTGCATTCGGATTCGTGGTTGCAAACAATGCTTCCATTTCTGGAGCGGCTGGTGGCTGCCAAGCAGAAGTGGGCTCGGCAAGTGGCATGGCCGCAGCTGCGATAGTAGAAATGGCCGGCGGTACACCAAGCCAAGCCGCAGAAGCGATGGCGATCACATTGAAAAATATGCTTGGACTGGTTTGTGATCCAGTGGCTGGATTGGTTGAAGTTCCTTGCGTGAAACGTAATGCAATGGGTGCTTCCAACGCGATAACGGCAGCTGATATGGCGCTTGCAGGCATTACGAGCCGCATTCCATGTGACGAAGTTATCGATGCCATGTATAAAATAGGATTGACCATGCCGGTTGCACTTCGCGAAACGGCAGAGGGCGGACTGGCTGCAACTCCTACCGGACGCAGATTAGCAAAGGAAATTTTCGGTTCATATAAATAAACACTTAGTCCCATTAACAACAGGTTTGTTAATGGGACTTTTAATTTGTCTTCAACCTGCTCATTTTGTAAGTGAAAAAAGGAAATTAGAGGAAGATGGAGGGATTTGGCGTTTATGGACACGGTGATGGAAACAGCTGTTGAAAAATCTGAATTATCAGTGAATATGGAGTCATAGCAACTTTGTGAGTTATCACTAACAATGATAAGATGAGTACGAAATTTACTATGGGAAGGATTGATTCTTCATTAATTTTCTCGAATTAACGTACACGTCGGCAATGGAAAAAGCGATGTTTCAGGCTCATGGAATCGGCTATGCACTATATGCTCAAAAACTGGAGCAACGCATGATGGTTGAACAAGAACGGGAACAGGATTATCTAAAAAGCAGGCGTATAACAGAGGAGATGAGAGCCAATCTCTTTTTGGGGAGTTAATTACGATCTACGATATCGATGACATAAACGAAACAATCAGGAACAAGCGAAAGAGCAATCTAAAAAGATTGCTCTTTTTGCCCTGATCTCAAAGGTAATTTTTCCATTTAAAAGAAGGAAACAACAAGTTTAAATAGAATGTACGTTCATGAAGAGGAGGATGATCTTGGTGGAGAGAAGAGCATTAATGGTATCTGCATTACCGGGATATGAAGCGGAAATTGGGCGGTGGTTATGGTGTTTAGAAGATGTTCGCCGTACGCTTATAGCGGAATTGACTGGAATCAGCCAAAATTTACTCGATTCGAAAATCGATGAAAGGCAAACGATTGGCTCGTTGTTATATCACATAGCGTTGATAGAGGCAGATTGGTTATACGAGGAGGTCCTTGTAACGGAATGGGATTCGGAAATACGCGCGTTGTTTCCATTTGGATGCCGTGCTGAAGATGGCTCCCTAGCCCGCATTGAAGGACAAACATTAGAAGAACATTTCTACCGCCTCAATAAGGTACGTGAAGTATTTCTTTCAAACTTTCGCACAATGGACCTAACGGATTGGCGTAAACCGAGGGTACTTGAACAATATGACGTCACACCTGAATGGGTCGTTTACCATTTGATTGAACATGAAGCACATCATAGGGGCCAGATTTTTCAATTGCTGAAGAAATTACGGAATGAATGACTCCTGCCGAATAACAGGCTTGCATAGAGAAGGGTTGGCAGACAGTCGTCGGAATGGGGAAATCAACTGAACGTTTTGCAAAGAAAAAAACTGTAGGCAAACTCGCTTTTCTTCGAATTTGTCTACAGTCAAATATGCCTGAACCGGTTTTATATCATTTAATGTATTTGGTGATTATGACCGAATTTGGACCGTAAGACGCTGCTGGCATACCCAATGAATCCTCCGACAATGGCAGGGATGATCCATCCTAGTCCTGCCTCATACATAGGAAGTATTGTGGTGAAGAAATCATTGATGAATGAAATGTGTACACCTGCTCCATTTAATCCTTCGAATAAACTGACGATGAATGTTAAAAGTAAGCTGCCTTGATAAACTTCAGATCTGCCTTTAAATAAAGGATGAAGAAATGTTAAGAAGATCAAAACAATGGCTAATGGATAAATGGCTGTCATTACCGGCACAGATATGGCAATTAACTGAGTTAGTCCAATATTGGCAATTATTGCACTGAATATGGATAAACTTATGGCAATTGTTTTGTAAGGCAGGTTTGGAAATAGCTTATGGAAGTACGTCGAGCAAGATGTAATGAGTCCTACACTTGTCGTTATACAAGCTACTGTGATCATTAATCCTAATAATAGCCCGCCATATGCTCCAAAGTAATAATCCGAGACTTTTGCCAAGACAACGCCCCCATTATCCAAGCGTCCAAGTTCTCCAACGCTTGAAGCACCCATATAAGAGAGAGCTGTATAAATGGTAGCAAGGATAACGGCCGCAATCGCAGTCGCTTTTCCACAAACGATCATTATTTGTTTTTTTGTTTTAGCACCCTTTTCTTTGATGGCATTAATGATGATGATGCCAAAAACAAAAGATGCAAGAGTGTCCATCGTTAAATAACCTTCTCTGAACCCATTGAAAAATGGTTGAACCATATAGTGTTCGGCAGGTGCTTGAAAATCCCCAATTGGATTAACGAAAGCGACTACCACAAGGATTCCTATGAATGTCAACTTGATGGGTGTCAAAACTTTCCCCACAATTTCGACAATTTTCGCAGGATTGAGCGAAAGAAGGCACGAAACTGTAAAAAAGATGATGGTGAAAATAAGTAAAGGCAGTGGACCTGAATCTTCAGGTAAAAAAGGTTTTACACCGATCTCAAAAGAAACGTTTCCTGTTCTAGGCATTGCGAATAATGGACCAATGGCTAAATAAAGAACGGTTGTGAATACAATACCAAAGACTGGATGGACACGGCTCGCTAATGATTGTAAGTCATCTTTTCCAGAAAAACCGAGTGCCAGCACACCAAGTAATGGTAATCCCACTCCTGTGACCAAAAACCCTGCATTGGCTGACCAGATATTCGTACCTGCTGATTGACCAAGCATTGGCGGAAAAATTAAATTCCCTGCCCCGAAGAAAAGGGCAAATAACATGAACCCAATCACAACTATAAATGATGATGGTACCTTATTAGACAAAATAAACCCTCCGAAAAAACCAAAATTTGCTATTTTAGAAAATTATTAAATTTTCTAAAAATTATACACAGACTAATTTCAAGACCGTATCGTATTATATCTAAATTAAATTAATATTTCAATATATTTTTTGTTTTTTATTATTTCCCCTGATGATCAGTGGTCCGCCCTTACCTTATTTTGAACATTTAAAGGCTGCTCATACTAAAGAAATTCATTTTTAAACAAATGAAATGTAAAAAGGAAATGAGGGAGTTGACATTAAAAAAATTCTTAGCTTTTTGTTGTTAATCGCAGTATTTTTCGGTGCAGGTGCATGTAACAAGGAAGTGGTCAAGGAAAACGGTGAAGTTATAGGGGGGATCCCTGTTAAAGAGGGAAATGCGGTCAAATTGAGAGGGGCAGAAAAGTTATTTAAAGGCTATTATACTGCACGATATACCATTAAAGATCCGGCCAATCCTCCAACGTTTGATGAAATTGCAGAAAATATTAAAGGATATTTATCAGAAGATGAATATAATGCCCAAATTCTTAACCGTTTTTATTCAATGCCTGCACTGGTAGCCAAAGAAATCAAGAAAAGCATTGAAGTGCAAAGTGTGAAGCTTGAAGAACAAAGTATAAATGAAGATGGCACAGTGGATTACACATACACAACGGTATTTAAGGTTTATGACGAGAATTCATCCAAGATTTATAAGAAAGAAGGAGAGCTCACGATAGCCATCATAGATAGTGAATTAAAAGTCACTCGTGATTGGAGCAGAGGGATAAAGATTGACGGTTTAGACGGCGGACTTTAGAGTGGAAAAGTTAAGGCGGTGTTTTATAATGGGATCAGTTTTTGAAAAAATAATGGGATTGTTCTTTGAAAAACGGAAACAAAGTAAAAAAGATGTTTTCTTACTAATTTTCTTATTCGGGCTTCCTATAATAAGTATGGTTGAGTTTATCACGGATAAGGACTTATTTTGGTTAACTAACATTGTGTTAATTGCAATCATTGTTCTATCGGCATTCATATATTTTGAAGGAAAAAGAAACAGGGAAAATGATAAATAAAAACCCAAATCTCGTGGAGTATGGGGGCAGAAATGCTATTGATTGCCAGCTAGGGATATCTATAGAGGAATTGATCAATCTAATCCTTGAGACCTGAAAAAGGTTTCAGTTTGTCAAGTAAAGGGGGGCGGAATGGTCATCCCGATCCGACTGTTTTATGAATCCCACATTGGATGAAGAAATTTATTAGTCGCTTCTGCAGAACCGGGACGCCCTTTTTCTCATTCTGAACCTGTACTTAAACTAATGGGTGCTTTATTTTATGGGAGCTGCTTTGGCAGCTCTTGAGTTTGTAGACATAAGGGGGTTTAGTCAGGATTCATAAAACACATTATTTCTTACTTTTCAAACTGCCTGCGGCTTGCAGTGGCAAAAAATAACTCGTACTCAACAGGGTTTGTATATTCTTCTTCTGTCAATAATGGTATGGAATCACAAATGAGCTGGGTGCGCCAGCAAAAAGGAAACAAATTCAGCATTTCTTTGTTATTTCGTTTGTATATAACTTACCGTTTTGTTGTGAAAGGAACTTATGAATATGCTCGAGAAGGGTAAAATCGGAAGCCGTCAACTAATGATATTAGTGATATTATATACGCTTGGTGATTCTATTTTAGTTATACCCTCCATTGTCGCTTCTGAAGCCGAACAAGATGGCTGGATTTCAGGTATTATTAGCGTGGCAATAGCACCGTTATTGGTTGTTTTTTTATATGACGCTTTAAGGAAAAGCTATCCTGATTTAACATTAGTGGAATACAGCCAAAAAATTTTGGGTAAATGGCTGGGAATTGCAATTTCTCTTTTATTTATAAGCTACTTTTTCATAACCACAGCGACTTACTTGAGTGAAATTGGGGATTTTATGAAAAATCATATTATGCCTGATACTCCCATTCAAGTGATTATGATTCTTTTTATGAGTGTCGTCCTCATGGCCGCGCGTCTCGGTTTGGAACCCTTGGCCCGAAGCGCGGAAATATTTTTCCCTTTTGTTGTAATCCTTGTATCAGCACTGATGATTCTTCTACTTCCTGAGGTTAAATTTCAAAACTTGCAGCCAGTCGGGGAGGGAGGATTGAAACAGGTTATACGGGGATCTATACCATTTATTGTTTTTCCGTTTATTGAACCGGTTGCGATTCTAATGATCCTCCCGTTCGTGAGTCAAAAAGACAAAATAAGAAAAAGCCTTTTTATCGGTCAATGGTTGGCTGGAAGTGTTTTGATCATTATAACCATGTTAGCCATTCTTGTACTTGGTCCAGATTTAACAGCAAGACAAAATTATCCAATCTATATGTTGGCTAAGAAAATCAATATCGCTGATTTCTTGACGCGTCTGGAAGCAATACTAGCCATAATATGGTTCATCACAATTTTTATAAGATTTAGTTTGTTTTTTTATGTGACCGTTCTAGGTATGGCACAAACGTTAAAAATGCAGGATTATCGTCCTCTGGTTTTTCCGTTTGGTATCCTTTTGATTGCCTTTACATTGATTATGTCGCCCAGCATCGTCCACTATAGTAAATTCATTTCAGACATCTGGCCGTTTTATGCTATGACATTCGGGTTTCTGCTTCCATTGATCCTACTAATAATCGCCAAAGTTAAGAAAATTGATGGATCAAACTAAGGTCGGGTCTTATTTGTTAAGAAAATAGTGTGAAATTTTAAGCTCAGGTGTTATTCCATTAAAAGGCACAATTTTTTACTTTGTCTCAGTTTTTATAAGGGTTTATAAACCTCGACCGTCGATTTCCACTCCAGGCACTCGCTTTCCGCGGGCGGTCCGGGAGCCTCCTCGGCGTCATGCGCCTGCGGGGTCTCCCCTGGACACGCTTTTCTAAGCAGGAGTCTCGTACCTTCCGTTCCAATCAACTTTGTTTTAAAATTCAGATGAAACTCCTTTTGCCGACAAACTGGTTACTTGCTGATTCCGATTAAGTTTGTGAGGGTTTATAAACCTCGACCGTCGATTTCCACTCCAGGCACTCGCTTTCCGCGGGCGGTCCGGGAGCCTCCTCGGCGCCTTGCGCCTGCGGGGTCTCCCCTCGACAAGCTTATCCCGCAGGAGTCTCGTACCTTCCGTTCCAATCAACTTTGTTTTAAAATTCAGATGAAACTCCTTGCCGACAAACTGGTTACTTGCTGATTCCGATTAAGTTTGTGAGGATTTCTGAAATCAACTGAACCCTTTAAATAAAAAACTGTAGCCAAACTGAGTTTTCATATAGTTTGTCTACAGTCTGGGAGCTGTTTTGCAGCTCTTTTTCTTATGGAGAGCAAAAGGGTCAGGTTAGTGTAACAAGAATTGGTGGCTTTACTTTAATAGAGGCAGGATTGAAAGGAAAGGTTATTTTGATTAAAAGGTAATTTAATAGACAATAAAAAATAGTTTGACTTTTTTTACAACTATGTTTATATTTGGTTTAACTAACTACCGTTAGTTAATAAAGTACGAAAAGTGGGTGTTAGAAATAAAAAGTAAGCGAATGAACCATAGGTTGTAAGCGATTACACCCTGTGTTTGTAAAATTTGTATGAAATGATTTTTATTTAAAACCAGGAGATGATATTTATGAAATATCCACTTACACCAGATGTAAAGCCAGAGTTTTGTACAACAGGAACTTTTATGCGTTTACCTTCCCAAAATCATGATGCAAAGCTGGCAATTGTAGGTATGCCTTTTGATACAGCAGCTTCTTTTCGGGTGGGGGCCAGGTTTGCTCCTCAAGCCATCCGCCAAGCATCCATGACCCTGTTTCCTTATCATCCTGTCCATGAGGTATATCCTTTTGAACAAATGAAGGCTATTGATATTGGCGATATCCCTGTCATTCCTCATAATATTCACCGAAGTTATGATTTAATGAAGGAATCCATGTATGAATTGATGTCTAAAGGAGTCATACCTATTGGATTAGGGGGAGATCATTCTGTCACTTTAGCTAGTTTACGCGCTGCGGCAAAGGTATATGGCCCTGTAGCCATGATTCATTTTGATTCCCATACAGATACTTGGGATACTTATTATGAGGAAAAATATTGGCATGGATCTCCCTTTATTCGTGCACACGAAGAAGGTTTGCTGCAGACGGATAAAGTATTTCAAATAGGTATCCGAGGCACGCTAAACCACTCTGGAGATTTACAGGCAAGTCTTGATTTAGGTTATCGTTTGATTACAACTGGTGAACTATCCAATCGTGGATTTGATGATGTTTTGAAAGAAATCAGAAAAACCATTGGCAACACACCTTGTTTCTTAACATTTGATATAGATTTCGTCGATCCTTCTTTTGCTCCGGGAACAGGTACGCCTGAAGCAGGTGGTTTTAGCAGCTTTGAAACACTAAAAATGATTCGTTCCCTAACTGAATTTAACTTTATAGGATACGATGTGGTTGAAGTGCTGCCTTCATATGATCCAAGTCAAATCACTTCACTTTTAGCGGCAACACTTGTACATGAATTTGCCAGCCTCGCAGCATTAAGTGAGAAAGAGGATAATTGATAATCACTTTAACTTAAAAACAACCATTATATTTAATAAAGGAGGTAGCTCTTTGCGATGGAAGGATTACCCGAGCTTAAGCGTTCACTGAATACAAGATATGTAATTGTATTTGGACTTTCCTTTATGGCGCCTGTGACAGTCTTTAGCACATATGGTATCGCTATTGATCGTACCCATGGGATGGTCCCTACGGCATACATAATTGCTTTAATCGTTATGCTATTCACCTCATACAGTTACGCAAAAATGGTTCAGGTATTTCCCACTACCGGTTCAGCTTATACCTTTGTGCAGAAAGGGATTAATTCACACCTTGGTTTTCTGGTAGGATGGGTCATTTTATTGGATTATCTTTTCAGTCCTATGATCAGTGCTTTACTTTTTGGGATTATGGTGAATGCTTACTTCCCTGGTATTCCTATCATTGCAGTTATTGTTTCTTTTATTATTGCTGTGACAACCATTAATATTTTTGGGATTAAGGTTGCTGCAAATGTGAATACCTTTTTGGTAATATTTCAATTTCTTTTTATTATTATTTTCAGCCTGCTTTGCATAAATGGACTTTTAGCAGGAAAGGGTACCGGGGAGTTATTTTCTAATGAGCCTTTTTTTAGTCCTGACGTGAATTTTAATGATCTACTCTCGATTGTACCTCTATTATGTTTTAGTTTTCTTGGGTTTGATGCGGTTACTACATTAGCTGAAGAAACCAAAAATCCCAAAAAAACACTTCCTAAGGCTATTTATGCTACGACATTAATTGGGGGTTTATTATTTGTTGCATCTACCTATTTTGCACAATCGATTTTCCCGAATTTTAATGCTTTTAAGAACCCTGATACAGCTATAGTGGATATCATGATTTATACCGGTGGTAATTTACTGAATAGTTTGTTTATTTCGGTAGTGGTGACATCTGCTACTGCTTCTGCTATTGCTTCAGGAGGAAGCGGAGCAAGGATTTTATATGCAATGGGGAGAGATAGTGTTCTGCCTAAGAGGATTTTCGGATATGTTTCTCCAAAATTCCAAACGCCCATATTCAATATCTTGATGATTGCGTGTGTTGCCATGACTGCTGTTTTTTTGGATATTGAAACAGCTACTTCTTTCATTAATTTTGGAGCCCTGTTTGCTTTTACATTCGTTAATCTTTCTGTGCTCATCCATTATTTTGTGAGACAGAAGCAGAGATCTCCTAAAAGCATCATTTTATATTTACTTCTTCCCTTAATAGGCACCGGTATAACTATATTGTTTATGACAAAGTTAGATATCCATTCTTTAGTATTAGGAATTACTTGGATGGCAGTAGGGTTCATTTACTTATTGTACTTAACAAAAATGTTTAAGGAACGTCCTCCTGAACTGAATTTTGAAGAGCAAAAAGAAGAGTTCGATGTAAAGCTAGTACAATGATCCGTTACTGTTTTATTATTTGGCTGTTTTCGCATACTTTGTTGCTATTTACCAAGTAAAGCGGTGTGGTTGATTTCCCCTCCAGATGCTCGCTTTCCGCGGGGCGGGCGGTGAGCCTCCTCGGCGTGAACGCCTGTGGGGTCTCGCCTGTCCCGCTGCTCCCGCAGGAGTCTCGCACTTGCGCTCCAGTCAACGTTAAATCGTTTCGTTTTAAAAACAACAATCTTTACGAAAAGAGCCTATTATTTTAAATGAAAAGAGGTAACTCCTATGGCTATTAAAAAAGCAGATATTGTTCTTTCTAGTGATGCTATTTTCACGGGGCTTACACATGAGCCGACGTCTGGTGCAATTGCTATCTTAGGTGACAAAATCATGAGTGTAGGATCAAAGGCTGAGATTGAACCTTTCATAGGAAGTACGACAAAAGTATTTAACTATGGAAATCAATTGATCATGCCTGGATTTCATGATTTTCATCTCCACATTATGTTTAGTGCACTAAGTTTAAATAGTATTAATTTATTTGATGCCAGGTCAGCCCAAGATGTAGCTGCAAAAGTACTGGAATTTTCTAAAGGTTGTTCTGAGGATGAATGGATTATAGGTATGCAATGGGACGCAGGTTATTGGCATGATAAACAAGAACCCCATTATAAAATACTCGACTCTGTTATTCCAGATCGTCCTGTGGTTCTTTTTCATGCTGAAGGTCATTATACATGGGTGAACAGTAAAGCCATGGATTTAGCAGGTGTTACTGAGGATATACGTGATCCGGATTTTGGTCGGTATGAAAGAGATAAAGATGGTTTACTTACTGGGATTTTCTATGAAGATGCTCAACAAATCGTTTTAAAAGAGGCATTACGGTTAACACAAAATAAAAAAGAAACGATTTTAAAAAAGTTTTTGCAATTGTTATCCCAATATGGAATAACCTCTGTAAACGATTTGTATGCGCCGATAGATGACTTCATTCAAGACTATAACCTTTATGAAAAATTGGATAATCGAGGAGAATTAACGACTAGATTTCATATCACTCCTGAATTGGATGGCAATTTGGAGAGAGCTCAAATACTGAGAAATAAATATGAATCAAAGAAACTTCAATTCTCAGGATTAAAGCAGTTTGTTGATGGAACAGTCACGGGTCATACAGCTTACTTCCTCAAACCTTATTCCGATCAATTGGATATCTGTGGTCATCCAGCTCTAGATCCAGAAGTATTGATTGATCGAGTTGTTAAAGCAGATGAACTTGGATTCAGAATCAGGTTTCACGCTATTGGAGATGGGGCAATCCGTTTAGCTTTAGACGCTTTTGAAGAAGCTGTACGTAAAAATGGAAAAAGGGACTCAAGGCATACAATAGAGCATATTGAAGTAATCGATCCGGATGACATTGAACGTTTTTCGAGACTGGGTGTCATTGCCTCCATGCAACCTGATCATATGGCTGCTTCATCAAGAGAGGTATATTCTTCAATTATAGGTCCTGAAAGGGAAAAAAATGTTTTTCTGACGAAGTCGCTTTTAAATTCAGGGGCATCTTTAGCTTTAGGAACGGATTTTCCGGTCTCTATCTCATTAAATCCCATGCGACAAATATATACGGCAATTACAAGAGTTGATAGTAGTGGAGATCCAAAAAACACATGGCATCCTGAACAAAAGCTCACTTTGGCAGAGGCATTGCAAGCATATACATATGGCTCAGCCTATGGAAGTTTTAGAGAGCACGAGCTAGGTACGATAGAAGCGGGAAAACTTGCCGATCTTGTGGTTTTAGACAGAAATCTTTTTGATATTCCTGAAAATGAAGTGCTCAAAACTAAAGTGGAACTTACAATAAATGATGGGGAAGTTGTGTATAAAAGCGAAGAAACTTCTTTATCCGGCATATTCTAATTCTCTTATCAATAGAGGAATAGAGGTAGCAAATGTTTAGTTTAAAAAAGGAAATGAGTTTATAATGATATTAACTAACGTTAGATAGTTTGGGGGCTCATTATGACAAAAAATGAAATTAAAAACATTTCCTTAACACTTTTTACTAAGTACGGATACGAGGGAACCGCTTTATCGGAAATTGCCAAGAGGGTAGGTATACAAAAACCTTCAATTTATAACCATTTCAAGAGTAAGGATGACCTTTTCTTGTGTCTGTTTGAAGAAATTCTGGAAGAGCATATACACCAGGTCGAACAATTTGTCGAAGAAATAAATACACTCTCTTGTGAAGAAAAGTTAAAGCACATCCTTCTTGATACTTGTAATTATTATAAAAACCATGAAGATAAAGCAACATTTTTAAAGAGGGCAATGATCTTTCCGCCGGAGCATTTGAAGCACATCTTAAATGATAAATTCCTTAGATCTGAAGAATTATTTTCCGCTATCTTACATGCCATCTTTGTCGAAGGAATTGACAAAAAAGAAATACGCCAAGGGAAAATCGAGAACTTAATCATGTCTTATCTCTGTTTGATTGATGGGATATTCATGGAATTTTCTTATTATGGTAAAGAGAATATGGAACCGAGAATTCAGAATATATGGGAAAATTTTTGGTTTGGACTAAGTGGATGATTCGTTAACTTATTCCGATTAAGTATGTGAGGGTTTATACAATAATTGTTGTTGATTTCCACTCCAGGCACTCGCATTCCGCGGGCGGTCCGGGAGACTCCTGCGGGGTCTCCCCTGGACACGCTTTTCTAAGCAGGAGTCTCGTACCTTACGTTCCGATCAACTTTGTTTTAAAATTCAGATGGAGCTCCTTTTGCCGACAAACTGGGAAATATGAAAAATAACAGCTATGTGTTTTCACATAGCTGTTATTTTTGGTTAAGCGATTGGGCTAATTTCGCTACATTCGGCGTAGTACCGCCATGTGCACGTAAATCTTGTTTTTAATCTAAGTTTGAAACGCCTGCCAAAAGTAGACTTACAATTCCTTGGTCTTAATCCTTTTAATTAACTCTTCAAACCAATATATTGTGTGATCTGTTCTGGTCGAAAAATAACCATCCAAAAATTCACGAATATTCTCGTTGCCTTTAGGTTCTGGCTCGAAATTCCCAAGATGCTCCCAAAGTGCCTTGATGGACTTTACTTTTTTTTCTAATATATCCACTACTTTATCCCGATCTACATACTTGATGTTGGCTAAACCAACAATCATATCCTTAATTTCATCCGCACTTTCAAATAATTTATAGATTTTCTTTGGTAGTTCTTCGCGACCCTTATCCGTAATCGCAAATACTTGTTTATCAGGCCGATGTTCTTCTTTTATCACTTCAACTGGTTCGACTAAACCTTGTTTTACCAATGATTCAAAATGGTAGTACAGTTTACTTTCCGTTAACCCGCCTAGACGATCCAAAGGAATGGGTTCTGAAAGCTGCTTTTTTAATTTATAAGGATAATTTTTATCTTCCATCAGCTTGCTCAATATAAAAATTTGAATGGACATTTTCTACGCTCCTTTAAGAAGTATCATCTCCTTATTGTAGCAAAACTTAAGCTGTGATTTCAGCCGCTTTCTTTTCGACTTCTGTTTCAGAAACCTCTTCTGGCATCGGTTTTTGTATAAACGCGACAATAGCCATATTAATTACCATCGCAGCGGCACCAACCGCAGCCATTGACCAAATATACGGACTTGGACTGATGCTGCCATACAGGTTTGCAAAGTACGCTTGCACCGAGTAATACATCGGGGAAATGTGGCTCATCCATTCATATGGTAAATGCATCATATCACGTGAGATGGTGGCACCATTTGCTATTGTTTGCATTAATAAAATCGGTAAGTTTAAAATCATGCCGCCTTCACCCAATAAGAAGATTAAAATCGCAGTGAAGTTAAAACAAACCATATAGTTCAGTATTTGTTGACCTACTATACCGAAGAATAGGTCACCGCTTGGCTTATCAATTAAATACGCTACACCTACAGCGATGAGTGATGAAACCACTGCAATCAATAACGCAGCCAATTGCACATAAATGAATAAACGTGTTTTACTTGCTTTTCCCCGGCTGTCCCTAAATGCACCTACTATTTGCATCGCCCCGATCATCGCCCCGACATAACCGGCCATTGTCAAGAACATGGGCAGCATATTATGATTCATGCCATCTGGTATTTCGTTGATTGTAACTACATTTCCTACATAGGATTTCTCAATCTTTTCCGCTAATTCAGCGGCTTGCTTTTCTGGTACATTAAAGTTCATCAATACGCCCTGGGCCGTTTGTTGTGAGAATTGCGTGCTTAACTGATTGTTAATTTCAGTTACGACAGAATTCATAGTAGAAGAAACGGCTGTTGCCCCTGCCTCATTGATTGTAAAGTCAATGCTTGATGACGCTTCACCTTTTTGTATATTTTCAGAGAACGTTTTCGGGATGTGAACGACTAATGCTAAGTCATTTTTCTCTAAATCTTTTAAGGCTTGTTTATTGGTTATATCCGTCTCTATTTCTTTAAAGGGTAAATTTTCTTCTAACTGATCGGCAATCATCGCACCACTTTCACCAGCATCATCATTGATGATGGCGATAGGTAATTTATCGACATTTCCTGGTATGGCTGTATACCCAGGCAAGAAGATGCCTAGCATGGCAACTGCATAGAAAATCCCCATAAAGATTGCTGCAGTTGCACCTCTTGTTTTTAAGAATGCAGTAAATTTCATATGTTGAATCCATCCTTTTGATTTAATAGTATAGTACTTGATTTAAACTACTCTAATTAGAGTAGTTTAAATCAAGTGCTTTGAATTTTATTTTATTTTACTCAAAAAGTCAATTGAAAAATTTATGTTTTTTATTCAAAGGAAAAAACCCCGAACAAAGCAGGATGTCAAATCTTCTACTTTGTTGGGGGTAACTAGTACATTTTTTGAGGATGTTACAATAAAATTGCTTTATTGAACTTTCAAGAACTTTATTTTTCGTGAAGAAATCGCTCCTAAACTAATTGAAATCAAGAGTGATATTGTTGAAAGAACAGCGATCATGATGACAATGCCAATCCACCCAAAATTAATATAAAATGTACCGCTGGCCGTTCCTACAATACTTCCCCCAAAATAATAGGAAAATAAATATAGTGAAGCTGCTTGGGCTTTATTTTGAGCGGCCAATCTGCCAACCCAGCTGCTAGCTATAGAATGGCTGGCGAAAAAACCGAAAGTAAAGATTGCTATTCCGAAAATTTTTATCCATAGATTGAGGTTCAATGTGATACAAACCCCAAACATTAATATAATGATGGATAATTGCAACATCCTGCTTTTACCATATTGATCTGCTAACATTCCCATCCATGTAGAACTGAATGTACCAACAATATAGACGATGAAGATAAATCCAACTAAGGTTTGACTAAGTGAATAGGGCGGGTTAATGAGCTGAAACCCAATGTAGTTATATAAAGAAACAAAGCCAGCCGACAATAAAAAACCAATCAGAAAAAGATGAATGAGACCGGGTGTTTTAAAATGGCTAAACAACCCAATCCCAAATTGTTTTACTTTAAAGGTTTGCACTTTAAAATTGGTTGATTGAGGGAGGAATGACCAAAAAATAAAAGTCGCAGCCAAACTAACGACGCCAATCCCGGTTAATGCGGTGCGCCAACCAAAATAATCAGTCAATATCCCAGTAATGATCCGCCCTGCCATTCCTCCAAATGAATTTCCGCTTATATATAAACCAATGGCCATTCCTAAGCTTTTTGGGTCGATTTCTTCTCCTAAATATGCCATCGCCACCGCTGGAAGCCCTGCTAACGTTATGCCCAGTAATATTCTGCAAGTAATCAGCAAATCAAGATTCGGCATGAACCCTGTTAATACGGCAAGCATGGATGATGCTACCAAAGATATGGTCATGACTCGCTTACGCCCATAAATCTCTGATAATGTGCCAGCGATCAATAGGCTAATGGCCAATGCAATCGTTGTGGATGTTTGACTCAAACTTGAAGCCGCCGGTGATATTTGAAATTCCTTTGCGATTTCAGGAAGGAGGGGCTGTGTTCCCCAAAGTATGGCAAAGGTACAGAATCCACCTGCAAATAAAGCAAAGTTTACCTTTTTAAATTCTTTTGTTCCACGCTTCATGTAAGTCATTTTTCAAGGCTGCTCCTTTAATCGTTTTTGAAAAAGCGATTTATATACTGAATGAATCTCCCGGCAACAGGCGACAAGTAGGCATCTTGTAACCAAGCCATTCCAATTTCCCTTTTGCAGACTGGGTTACTGATACGTATAAGCTTCACTTTGCTTCTATCCAAAACATGTAATTCAGGTATTAAAGAAACGCCTAATTTTGCACCGACTAACCCGGATACCGTCCCAATATCCTCGCCTTCAAACACAACATCCGGCGAAAATCCGGCTTTTTTGCATAAATCATTAATAATGGTCTGAAGTACATTATCATTTTTAAAAGAGATGAATGGTTCATCTTTAACCATATTTAAGTCAAGAGCATCCCAAGATGCTAAGTGATGATCGAAAGATACGGCCAAAAATAACTCTTCGGTTAAGAGTGGCTGACAGTTCACCTCTTTATCCTCATGGAGCAGTGAGGTAAGAGCCAAATCGACCTTTCTTGATTTTAATTTCTCTATAATTTGCCGATTCGAGGCTTGAGTTAATTGAAACTTGATATTCGGATGCATTTTTTGAAATGAACTTATTATGTCTGGAACCACATGTATCCCAAGAGAGGGCAAAAAGGACAAGGAAATCGTGCCATGATCAGGGTGGATTTCATCCCATATTTCCTGTTTTCCAATTTCAATTTGTTTAATTGATTGCTCCACACGGTTTAAGAACATCTTTCCATATCGATTCAAATATATATTCCTGCCTTTTCGATCAAAAAGCTGTACACCTAATTCGTCTTCAAGCTTTGAAATGGACCGACTGAGCGCAGGCTGGGATATGGATAATTGTTCTGCTGCACGAGTGATATGCTGGACACTTGCAACTTTTTGAAAATAATTGATTTGATGCCAATCCATTAAATTACCTCACTTGTTTTTTTATTATTTCTCTTTAATACTATGCTCCTTCACCCATAACTTCTAATTGTTAATATGCATGAAAATGATACCTAAAAGGCATTAATTTTATTGATAGAAGATTTGCCCCTTTTTGGCCATAAAAAATCCCCTTCAAATAGACAATCGAGAACATCAAGTTCTCTTTTTTTCTGTCCATTTAAGGGGAGAGTGTTTGTCATGTGGATTCTTTCGGCAACCTTATCCGCCAAAAAATATCCTTATCTTACTAGCATATGATTATTCAATTAGGCTGTTTTCGCATAATTTATTGCTATTTACCAAGTATGCGGTGTGGTTGATTTCCCCTCCAGATGCTCGCTTTCCGCGGGGCGGGCGGTGAGCCTCCTCGGCGTGAACGCCTGTGGGGTCTCACCTGTCCCGCTGCTCCCGCAGGAGTCTCGCACTTCCGCTCCAATCAACCTTAAATCGTTTCGTTTTAAAAACAACAATCTTTACGAAAAGAGCCTTCAATTAAGACACATTTTCTCGGTATTACTAAACGAGTTCAATACAACTTCAACAAAAGCCTCCACTGCTGGCGAAAGCCATTTTTTCTTTTTTATCAGCATATAGGAATAAATTGGATCTAGATTTTCAGAATGACCAAGGATTTTAAGCTTGCCGCTCTCCACTTCTTCTTTCACTGTAATGAAAGGCAAAACGGAAAACCCAAGTCCGCTCATGACAATCTGTTTGATCGCTTCTATACTCCATAGCTCCATGGTTTGAAAGTTATCCATTTCATGCTTGAATAGATATCTTTCAAACATTGTCCGATAACTGCAGCCTTCTTCATTTGTGATGAAAAAATGGTTGGTGTTGGTGCCGCCTTTTTTATATTCATCAAAATGATCAGGACCATCAGGACTGCTCACAAGAACGATTTTCTCCTCAATCAAGGAATAAGAAATGCATTTTTCCGATTTTATTTCTGGATACACCATTAAAGCGACATCTACCCGCCCACTTATTAAGTCGATTTGGTTTTGGCCACATGTACCGTTTGTTAATATGATTTTGACATCAGGATATTTCAAGGAATAATCCCTTATTATTGGACCTAACCTGGAGATTGTTAAAGACTCTGGTGCAGCCACTTTTAAAATACCTTTAACTTCGTTGGTGCAGTGCAAATTCTTGATCTGTTCGTGGGTGGAAAGTAAATCTTCCGCTAACGGCATTAAGTCTCTGCCTAGAGCGGTAAGCTGCAAATTTCTATTTGCATAAGTGAAAAGTTCACCGCCAATCTCATGTTCGAGTGCCTGTATATGAGAAGTTATCGTGGATTGAGTATAACCCAACTTCGAAGCAGCCCTTGTATAACTTCCTATTTCTACAATCGTCTGAAACGTTATAAGGTGTCTAATTTCCATATCGTTTCTCCTTATGCTGGATGATGTATCGAAAAAAATGATAATGAATTTTTTAATTTCAATTTTATTTATAGTTATAGACATCTTACAATAAAGACTGTTCTTTAGGAAATAGTAAATGAAGGTGAGATCATGAGTATAATAGCATTTCTATCGTATGTGATTATCACATCGATTACGCCTGGACCAAGTAACATCTTATTGATGAATGAAGCAAGGAGATTTGGCTTTTTAGGGTCTTGGAGGTTCACTGGCGGCATCTTGGCAGGATTTGCAGCATTAGGGATCTTGAGCGGAGTATTTACAGCAAGCCTCTACAATTGGATTCCTATTGCAGAGCCATATTTTAAAATAGCCGGTGCAGCGTATCTACTTTACTTAGCTTGGCAGATTGGCATTCCAAAGGGTTCAAAGAAGGAATCCAGAGATGTGCAATCTTCTTTTTTATCAGGTTTCATTCTTCAAATTATCAATGTCAAAAGCATATTGTTTTATTTAACCGTGTTGAGTGCGTTTATTCTGCCGTTTAATGAGTCGCTTAAATTCGTTGTTATCTATTTAGCGATAACTATTTTTCTGGGATGGATGGCATTGCTTCTGTGGTCAGGATTCGGCTCGCTGTTCAAAGATTTTTTTGCTAAACATGACAAGCCATTTCGGTTAATTATGTGTTTGTTATTGATATACTCCGCGGGTACAATTTTCCTGTGATTATTCAATGCTTCAGTGGGAGCTGTCTTTAAGTTTGCGTCTCACTTAAAAACGATGAGCTTTAAAAGCATTCTTATTTTATGAACCATGGCATTAATGCAGGCTTTTTTTCATACGATATTTTTGGGGTGAAAAAATGGGAAGAGTAAGTTACCGAAGTTCAGACGTTGACTTAATGGCAAGGATGATGAGAGCTGAAGCCGAAGGTGAAGGATTACAAGGAATGTTATATGTTGGAAATGTAATTGTTAATCGTCTTAAAGCAAATTGTTTGGACTTTAAAGATTTAAGAACCATTCCACAAGTCATTTATCAAGTACAAGGAGGAAATTATTCTTTTGAAGCTGTTCAAAAAGGTAATGTATTTTACCAAAGAGCGAGAACTGCTGAAAAAAGATTAGCAAAACAGAATCTGGAATATTGGAGACAACACCCAGGGAAATATGCCCTTTGGTATTTTAATCCATATGCTCCATGCCCTCCAACATGGTACGATCAACCTTTTGCTGGTCAATTTAAAAATCATTGTTATTATGAACCAAAACCTGGTACGTGTGAAAGTGTTTATACCGGTTAGCCTGTCTGTGGATGGGCTATTATTCATTTCAAGGAGTTGTTCAGCAGCTCCTTTTTTTATGCAACAAACGGTTACTTCAACAAGGAACTGTGGATTTTATGGTAAAATAAAGGAAAATAATGGCATGCTGTTTGAGGGATTTTTAGTGAAGGAAATTATATTTTTTGTTGTTGGGTTATTCATTCTCTATATAGTTATTGAAAAAGCAGTAAGAAAAGGAATTAACAATTCAAATATCGGTCAAATTCTTGAAAAAAAGTATGGAGTTATAGAAGATAAAAGGTCTTTTCTTGATGATGATTTAGATAATGATAAATAAAACGGATTGGAGGTTGCTGCGGCAGCCTTTTTTGAACTCTTTTTTTAAAACAAATTCACCAAGAAAACAATGATCTTTCATAAACAGGCCGCCAGTTTGTGGAACAGCACATCTATTCAGCGTCTTTTCCAGTGCGACGAAATTCGCCGTAGTACACCTTTCGCTTTTCTGGTTCGGATTCAATATTTTCGATGAAAGCTGTTTTGGCTTTCTCCAGTAACAAGCACTTTAATTGCTGAAGCTTTATTGGTACCACTCCTGGCAATTTATCAGATATATGTACTTCGAGATCCCCCCGAAGTTTATAAAGGCGAATGCTGCCAAGCCCCGTTTTTTCGACTTTTCCCAAGGTGTATGCAAATTCAAATCGCTGCTGAATGAATGAAGATACCTCAAGCAGCCCTAAACCTTCATAGAGGGGAGGGAATTCATGATAAACAGGAGGTTCTTTGAATGATATTGAAGAGATCTTCAAATAGATACTCCTCCTTTAGTGGGATAAAGACAGACATACGTTGCTTATATTATTGCGCTATGGTCCCATTTTTTAAACATCTTTACAGTGGTCGTAATTTCCTGCACCCAGGAAGTGATGATTATCGTATAGGGCTGCATTACACTTTTGAAAATAGCGCAGGCATCGCGAATGATTGTGCTTTAACTTACGTGGCTCCGGATTCAATTGGGGAGATACTTCAGCTAATCCCAATTAAGCCAAAGCCAATTTATTATTCTTTAATATAGGCTCTTTTCGTAAAGGTTGTTGTTTTTAAAACGAAACGATTTAAGGTTGATTGGAGCGCAAGTGCGAGACTCCTGCGGGAGCAGCGGGACAGGTGAGACCCCACAGGCGTTTACGCCGAGGAGGCTCACCGCCCGCCCCGCGGAAAGCGAGCATCTGGAGGGGAAATCAACCACACCGCATTACTTGGTAATTAGCAACAAAGTATGCGAAAACAGCCTTAATATAAAGATAGATATTG
This sequence comes from Peribacillus simplex, assembly GCF_900156045.1. GTDB lineage: Bacteria > Bacillota > Bacilli > Bacillales > DSM-1321 > Peribacillus > Peribacillus simplex_D. The sequence continues at coordinate 195,518 of NZ_FTMX01000006.1, forward strand.
AAAACTTTTAGACCTTCAAAATGAGTAAGCATACCTACTTAACGTTTGTTTCCTTTGAATAAATTAGTCCTGTAAAAGCCAGATTATTAACATAGGAAATAAGCGTGATATAAATGAGGGTACATTATGAACCAAGCTGGTGTGAATGAAAAGTATAAGGTATCGCCATTCTATGTGTTTTTTTTATTGCATTCCATGCAAACTGGATTAGGCGTGTTAAATTTTCAAAGGGATTTAGCTAAGGCGACGGGAACCGATGGCTGGATCTCCATACTCCTAGCCGGACTGATTGTTCATATATTAATATGGCTTATATATAAGATTTTCAGTATTGTTCCCGGTGATATCATTTCTGCTAATAATCAGGCATGGGGTAAATGGATTGGGAATTTCTTCAGTTTCTTATTCATTCTTTATTTTTTTATTCTTGGAATGACGATCATAATCGGCTATATAAACATCATTCATGTTTGGATGTTTGAAGAGATACCTTCTTGGGCATTTGCTTTGGTTTTCCTGATCCTGATTTATTATATATGTACGGGAGGTTTCCGAACCATTACGGGTATCGCCTTTTTAACCGTAATCGCTTCATACTGGCTTTTATTTGTACCTCTATATGGCTTTAAATTCGCGGATTTCACCGGTTTTCTTCCTATTTTCGATCATACGTTAAGCGAAATAATGAAAGGAACCAGAACTACTTCATTATCAATGCTTGGTTTTGAAATGATCCTGATGTTTTATCCGTTCATCAAAAATCCTGAAACATCAAAAAAGTATGCTCATGGAGGAGCCTTGACCACTACGTTATTGATCCTATTGCTTTATTTTGTTTCGACAGTCTTTTATTCACAGAAACAGCTGGTCCTTACCCTATGGCCAACACTCTCATTGACCAGTGTCATTGAATTGCCCTTTATTCAACGTTTCGAATACATAACTGTTTCTTGGTGGGCCATCGTCATCATACCCAACATGATCATTCCTTTGTGGGCTGCCAGCAGGGGTGTCAAACGTTTATTCAACGTCCAGCAAAGGTATCCCTTATGGGTAATGTCCATAATCATACTGCTTGTCAATATACTTTTTTTCGATGTCGAATCCTTATTTATATTAAATAAAGTAATCAATCCATACAGCGTGGCCTTCCTTGTTTTATACTTGCCTCTTCTTTTGGTTGTACTAAGCATAAAAAAGTGGAGGAAACGTTTATGACCCAATTATCACTCATATAAAAGAATTAAAGATATATTACTCTGACAACACTCTAAGAAAAGAGAGGTTGCCTGCATTTTATTTTATTAAAAAAACGTTCCAGGTCATTTCCGAATCCGCTGCCATTCCTCCGACAGTCTGCCAAGCCATCTCGTCGGTAATGGTGATAATTACCTCCACTAGATCGTGAAACATAATATTCCTTTAAAAAGGAGTTGCTTTGGCAGCTCCTTTTCTTATGGAGCAAATAGGGAAGGATAGTTCATAACTAGAAATCGTCTATTTAAAGTATAATATTGGTAGAAATCCGAGGTGATACCATTGGAACTTGAAGAGGGATTTGAACCAATAAATCAACAAGTTGAATATGAAAATGGTAACGAAGCCACGATTAAATGGAGTATTTGGCACATGGCAGACCATAATAGATATCATCAGGCTCATATTAGCCAACTGCGAAATGGTTTGGCCAAAGTTGAGATGTTCGTTACTTTGTTCAACTAACGAGTGCTTTACTTAGGAGATTGCTAGGCATCCTTTTTCAGTGTTGATGAACCAATGCACAATAAATGTGGGGTGAATGATACTTGAAGTCATTTCAACTAAACGAAAAAACAAAATCCTTTTTATCGAAATATCAATTATTTGAGGATGATTTGATACAACAAGTTCAGTTGCAGCACCGTTTGGACTTAGTAAAAGCATTCGGGATTCAAAAAGGAATGCGTGTAATAGAAATAGGTTGCGGGCAGGGGGATACAACCGTTGCAATAGCCGACGCGGTAGGAGAAAACGGATATGTTGTCGCAATGGATATTGCTAGTCCCGATTACGGAGCACCGTTAACTTTAGGTCAAGCAACTGAACGTATTAAGAAATCTCTATTAGGAGAACGTATTGACTTCCATTTTGAAATGGATTTTGATTCTTTTGAATCAACTTTGCCATTTGATGTGGCGGTATTATCCCATTGTTCTTGGTATTTCAAGCAACCAGAGGATTTATTGAAATACTTTAAAAAAATTCGTGGTTTGGCAAAACATATATGTTTTGCAGAATGGGACCTCGATTTTACCTGCATTACGCAACGTTCCCACTTTTGTGCAGTTTCCATTCTGGCATTGTATTCAAACTTCGTAAAGAATGAAGGAAATATCCAAAACTTGTTTCATAAAACTCAAATACACGAGCTACTCCAGCAAGCAAATTTTGATGTGGTGAAACAACTCACAGTCGATGCAACCTTATTACAAGACGGTCAATGGGAAAAAAATTATGCAAATAGTATCCGTGCAGAATTTATTAAAGTTCCTTCCATGATACAGCCGTTGATAACTAGTTATTATGAATTGATGAACACTTCAAATGGAAATGAGAATTCATTGAATAGTTTCATTGTTTGTGCAAAATAATAAGTTTTTCATTTGGTGGTTCAGTTCAGCAAGAAATTAAATGAGGATTGCACATGTTAGATATGTCCAATATATGCAGTCCTTTTCATATTAACGGCTACGCTAATTCAACCTAAATATAAAAAAGTGTTTGTTTTTTTGAAGGTGATTCGTTTATTTTGTTGTATTTTTAATAATTGGTAGATTAATTAAAAATATAGAAAAAAATGGAGGTAAAATCACATGTTTAACAATTGGAAAAAAACACTAATGGCTGGAGTGATCAGCTTATCCTTGCTAGGTACAGGGTACGTCGGTCACGACCTGATCTCCTCGCAAAACGTCTCGGCTGAACCCGCAACTGGACATGCACCAGGGCATTTGAAAAATGCAGAGGCTTCCCAGCTTGATGAAATAATCGAACGTGGATACATTCGGGTAGGAATGACCGGGGATTACAAACCTTTTACCTATTTGAATCCGAAAACAAATGAGTATGAAGGCTTTGATGTGGACGCTGCCAAAGAACTTGGCAAAGACCTTGGTGTGAAGGTGGAATTTGTCGCCACCACATGGCCTGCGATGATGAAAGACCTGGAAGCGGACAAATTCGATATCGCTGTGGGCGGTGTGACCCGAAATACAGCCAGACAAAAAAGCGCTTATGTATCACAAGGTTACCTTTCATTCGGTAAGGTGCCTTTGATTCGCAAGGAAGATAAAGACAAGTATCTTACCATTGAGGATATCAACAAGCCTTCTGTACGCATCGGTGTAAATCCTGGCGGAACAAACGAAGAATTTGTCCGTCAGTATCTAAGCAATGCTAACGTAACCGTTGTAGAAAACAACCTTGATATCCCGCATCTTGTTGCAGAAGGTAAGTATGATGTCATGATCACTGACACAGTAGAAGAAATGCTGTATGCAAAAGCTGATTCCAAACTGTATGCGGCTCGAACTGACAAGCCTTTCACAAACAGTGAAAAAGGTTATATGATCCCGAGGGGTGATTTCATTTATGCAAGCTACTTGGAAATGTGGATGGATGAAATGAAGCTGCAGGGGAAATTTGATGCCCTCTACAAAAAGTGGATGGAATAGAATATAGAGGTGCCCCCAAAAAACCTACCCTTAATACTGTCGTGTCAGTATCGAGGGTCGCCTTTTTCTTCAAGAAAGGTATTTATAATTGTTGTTCTTCAGCTAACAGTCCTTCATTTCATTAAAAGGAGCTGATCAGCAGCTCCATTTCTTCTTCAACTAACGGAGCAGGTTAGTTGCATAAAATAATGGGAAATTGACCCAAATATAACTTGTTTTATGTTAGCATTTAAGGAACATACTTTTTCAAAGGGGCTTTTTATGCAAAAGACATTTATTATTGTTTCTTATTCTTTATTCTTTGTTCCTCTAATTTTCATTGTGAATTTTCTGTTTGATATAGTTACACTCGAAAAGATAGAAGGATTGCCTATATTTTTTCCTTTAGTATTTTGTCTTTTTGGTCTTTTCTTCGCTTCAAAAGCACATAAAATCCAAAAGGATGCTTTGACGATTGGTGCTATCATTGTAAATTCGGTCTTATTATTTTTTCCTTTTGTATATATGATTTTAGGAACATTGATATTTGGTGTTTAAGTTTTAGATAATACGATGACAATTCTTCAATAACAGGTGCTTTACTTCAATAAGAGAGTTGCTTTGGCAGCTCTTTTTCTTATGGCACTAAAGGGGCAGGATAGTTCAACAAAATTAATGGATATTTGTGGTGAAACATCAAAAGGAATGATTGTTCAATGGGGTGCTCAAATGAGTGAAGATAAAAATAGGGAGGGGTATTTAGATGTCAAACCATGAAAACGAAGAAATGCTAACAGGAGGGAATGTCTCTAACGTTTATCGTTCGGGAGATACTGTGCGACGAGAATTAAAGCCAGATAGTCCTAGAGTTCATAAGCTATTAGAGCATTTGGAGAACAAAGGTTTCAGTTATGCCCCAAAGTTTTTAGGTATTGATGAAAAGGGAAGAGAGATATTATCATTTATTGAAGGAGAAGCTGGTAATCATCCTTTAAAAGAATACATGCGGTCTGATGATGTTTTAATGGAAATAGCGAAAATGCTCCGTCTTTATCATGATTCTGTCAGCGATTTTTCATTTGATGGTAGCTGGCAATCGATAGATAACACCCCTCAACAATTTGAGGTACTATGCCATAATGATTTTGCGATATACAACATTATTTTTAAACATGAAAGACCAATAGGTATTATTGATTTCGATGTCGCTGGACCCGGCCCAAAACTTTGGGACATAGCTTACACTCTTTACACTTGCGTCCCCTTAAGTAGATTTTATCTTTCTGAAACAGGTGAGAAAGTTAATTATAATTCAATACAGCACGCTAACCGTATAAAACAAAGAGTTAGATTGTTTTTTGAATCTTACGGTGAGGGAATAGAAGAAGATTATTTGGAAATGGTATTGCTACGATTGGAGGGGTTATGTAAAACCATTACAAGAAAAGCAAGTGAAGGTGACATTGCTTTTCAAATGATGATAGATGAAGGGCATCTTGAACATTATCAAAACGATATTAAATTCATTCGTGAACATGGAAAAGAGTGGATTTAAGTGCAACGGGTGCATTGGCTGAAGATCAGAGCTGTCTTTAAGGCAGATTTTTCTTATGGAACTATCGGGGCAGGTTAGTTTAAGAAGAAATTAAAAGGAGAACAACTTTGATAAAAAAAATCGATATAACTAATCCTAAATTAGCTGAGGAAGTATTAAACATTCAATTACCTTCCTATATGGTAGAGGCAAAGTTAATTCATTTTTATGAAATACCGCCATTAAAAGATACAGTTGACACGTTACAACAATCCGGTGAAACTTTCTATGGGTATTACTTGAATGAAGAGTTAAGTGGAGTCATTTCTATAAAAGTTGAAAAAGGTGTAATCGATATACATCGTCTAATGGTTCATCCAACACATTTTAGAAAAGGAATTTCCAAAATGTTATTAGAATTCATTGAAAAAAATGAGGAAGATATTGAAACAATAATAGTATCAACTGGTTCTAAAAATACACCAGCAATAAATTTCTATGAAAAAAATGGTTTCTCAATTACAGGAGAAACAAATGTGACAGAACGTCTAGCTGTAACTTCTTTTAAAAAGAAAATTAAATATTAAATTAGGCCTTATTAAGCTATTAGGTACGTTAGCTGATAATCGAAGTTGTCTTTAAGGCAGCTTTTTCTTATGGCACTAACGGGGCAGATTGGTTTAAGCAGCATAGTTTATTCGAACTGTGCAACATCATCATTTAAAAATTTCTTTGGAATATTTTTTGATTTACTACGAATCCTAATTTTAGGAGGCGATAAAAATGAAAAAACAAGAAAAATCAAAAAATCTCGGCCAAAAAGCCGATTCAATGAATGCTTTGGATCAGGGGTTAAACTTGTTTCCACAAATAGTTAATAACGCCACTGGTATCGACAAGGGGAACGACGGTAAAATAAATAAAAATGATTAAATTGAACGCCTTTTTTGGGGCGTTTTTCTATCTTTTCTAATGATCTTCCCCATCCTGCTTCCTCCTCCTTCACTTGTCAACTCAACAATAAGTCTTATAGAACTAACGGGTGCGTAAGCTGAAGATCGGGGCTATCTTTAAGACAGCTTTTTCTTATGGAACTGTATGGGCAGGTTAGTTCAACAAAGATGAAATTACGATTTAATTAAACCGTAATCTCTCTTTGATGTTTTTTTAGCTATCGTTATCGTTTGGAAAGCTATGCTTACTGTTGTGTAATTTCTTCAATTTCCCTCTGTATAACGTATCTTTTAATTCTTCAAGTTTAAACGGTATGATAGGCGACAAGTATGGGACGCCAACAGAACGTAGAGAGACCATATAGATATTAATAGCGTTGTGACTATTATCATTCCTGGAACCCCAAAGAGATATCCCACAAGTAAAAATAGTATGCGAAGTGTTGATATCACAGCCGCTGATTGTTTGTTATAAATGACCAAACCTAAAAGAAAGGTTATCGCTATCGCAATTAGACTTGCAGGATGGATGATCTTAGCTGTGACTGCCGTTTCTCCGATTGCAATTGTAGCTAACAAGGAGATAAGGATGATGGCACTTTGAGGAACTCTAAAAGTAACGTCTATTAAGATAGTTGTTAATACGATAAGTATTATCATCGTCCAAAATGCAGGAACCAGTTCATCGTTTGTTAGAAGGGTTTTTGTAACTTTATCTGGATAGCCATCTGCATAAAACTTTACAAGTACCACATATATGCTCGGTAAGTAAATGGATAGGAAAAAACACGTAAACCTTAATAATCGATTCATTAGTCTGCCATACTTTTGATCGTATTCATCAGGTGCCGAGAACATCGAAACAAATAGACTTGGTAATATAATGCCGTATGGACTCCCATCTACCAGGACCACAACTTTTCCATCATATAAAGAAGATATAACAACATCCGGGCGTTCTGAATCCTCACTCATCGGGAAGAGAATGGTTGACCTACCTTCAAATGCTTCTTTAATCGTCATGGATTCTAGTACATAGTTAATCGATATTTTATCAATATGATTTCTTACCTCTGCTAATACTGTCTTGTCAACAACTTCCTTTAAAAAGAGAATAGAAACATTTGTCTTGGAAAGTGTTCCGATTTCTATTGATTCCACGCAAAAATTAGGTGTCTTAATCATTCCGCGCAGTAAGCTTACATTTGTATTAAGATTTTCGGTAAGTCCAACTAAAGGCCCTCTTGGTGAACGCTCACTGATAGCTTGTTCAATATTCCTCTCTTTAAACTGTGTAGTACCAGCAATAATTCCTGATTCGATACCTTCAAATAGGATAACCGTTTTACCGTTAAGAATAGCATCAATTAATTCCTTTTGCTCATTCGCAACGAGTACTTCTGCTGTTTTAATAATATGCTCTGAAACATCCTCTAAAAGCGAGTATTTTTTTATGGTCTCCTTCGTTGGATCTAATAGTGGTTTAATTACGTTAAGATAAATAAGATGTACCATTATAGGACGATTAGACCCGATTTTTAATTTCCTGACTCTAAAATCAGCTGTGTCGTTGAAACGTTCCTTTAGCTGTTTGGTGTTTTCTTGGAGACTCGTAAGTATTTTCTTGATTATCCTAACCACCTTATATACAGTGTCACCTTAGTATGTTCTTTTTTTTAGAAAAAATAACTGATATGTATGCAATTTCCATTCGTCTTTATAACAAGTATTTTTTTGTTTTTTAGTCTCAAAAAACCGATTTTATATCTAATCATTAAACGACAAACACTTATAAAGCTCATAAATACGTAAGAGTTAGGATTTATATCTTTTTTTTTTCACATCAGTACCGTGCGACTTTCACCGCATATGGCGTTACAGGTAATCCAATGTATCAGTTTTTATAAACAATTATGTAATTAAAGAAATTTTCTTATGGAACTAACGGGGGCAGGTTTGTTGAAGAAGGATTGAAACTTTATTAATTTAGGAATCGTATAAAAGAGAGTAATGCGGGTAGGATACGATAACTTATAAGGGATGATAAATAATGGAAACTTGTAGCAAATGCGGCAACGAACTTACGAGAGCATATATTTCTGGAATTCAAGGAGAATTTCAGATAAACAAAAAACCAAGGGGTATTTTCACGGATAGTCCGGTTTACAGCAAAGTATCTCCTTATGTTTGTTCTAAATGTGGGTATATAGAGTTCTATGTAGAAGAACCTGACAAATTCAAATAATGAAAGTTAATCTTCTATGAAAAAGATGTCAATAAATTTAAAAAGAGTAAAGGGAGAGATGCCTTAAAACTTTGCAATGCTCCCTTTTCATATGTTTAGATTGCTTTATATACGTGCCTTATTCAATCGTACTTAACATAAAATCCCCCATAAATTGAAGGGGAAAAATCTCCGAGTTTATATTGCCTTCCAGCAGGTCCATTTGTTCATGTTGGGGGCTGGACAATTGTCCAATCAAGGTTACTTTTTCTACAATTTCATCTTGCTTTTCTTTATCTTTCTACATACGTTTTCACTTCTTTGCAGATCCTGATGTTCCATAATCGTTAATCGTTAATTTTACATTAAAGTTGACCGTGGTTTCACTGAATGTTTGGTCCCAATCCTTTTTGACCTTCTTCCATACTTTGGGGTTCTCAATTCTCAATTGATTTCCGAAGCCCGCAACGTCCACTTGGTATTCTTTTTGCATTTTTTCTACTACATTCTTCACCAAGCGTTTCACTTCTTTTTCAGAGGATTTTTCTACTTTTTTTAGAAATTCATTTTTAAAAGTATCTCCCGGAACCACCCAGGTTTCAGATAGCCTTCCCTCTGATTCAATGTTTACATCAAAAGAGATGTTGTTTCCGTTAACTCGCGGTTTAATTCTGCTTTTCATGGACTCTATCTCATACACAATCTGCTGACCAGTCTCTTTATAATAGCTTTTCACTACACCGCCTTTTCCCTTGCCTGTTATCCATGTTACGCCTTCCAGTTCTTCCTCATTCAAAACACCGGTCATTTTGTGGGTCTTTCCATCGATAACGGCGGCTCCCACAAGTTTGACTTGCCCATTCACTGATAATACTTTTTGCAACAGAAAACTAGATCCTGAATGGAGCTTGCTCTGTACTTTAATTTGCGGCATAGGAGGCAAAATCCTCGTTGTTCGATAGGCATTTTCTATAATATCAACCAGGCGAAACGCTGGAATCTCTCCTGCTGTCTTTGTTTCCAGAGTTTTGCTTGCTTTTCCTTTACTAATGAGCACAAGACAGCTTGGTCTAATTTCATTATCACGAAGAACTTGATCAAGTAGATTTCCCAATTTAAACGATTTTGCAAGATCTTCACCGATGACAATCACTTTCATATGATTACTTGTTATGGGATTTTCAACTTTTAATGAGAGTTCACGAATCATCTGATGGACGGAATCTCCAGTTTCGGAAACATTCATATAAGATTTTTGTTGTGGTCCGGCTTGTTTAGTTGTTGAACTTGCAACTTCTGGAGTGATAAATTGATAGGTTGAAGTAATCAGGTCTTTTTTTGAATAATATCCTTCCTTTTGTTCATTAAACTCTTTCTCAATGATGGACTCCTTGCCTTTATCGAAGGCCAAACCTATACTTAAACTTTGCTCTTCAATTTCACGAGTGCTCCAACATCCTGTAAGAGATAAGAATAAGAGAATGGAGAGTGAAAGGAAGAGGGGCCGTATATTGATTTGTGATTGTTTCATACTTTCCTCTTTTACTCTTGAGATAATAAGCAGGGGTAGCGGGATTGAACCGAATAACAACAATGCGCCATGTCCGACGGAATCTCCGGGTATTAAAAGGTCATTGATATTTTTTTGTATCATGGCAATCATATATAAAATCGAAGCAAACCATGGATACATGTGTGAATCCTCTTTTTCGAAAGTAATAAATAGACATGATTTATAATGTGCTGTTTCAAATAATAGTATGCATGAAGTAATCGAAAGGATTTATTTACAAAAAACCTTAAGTTAACCTTGTTTTTATTCTTTTTGAAACTTGTGTTCAAGCATATAAAAAACCACTCAGAGTGGTTTTTTAATCGCGCATTGATCCTGCCTCTCGCGAAGTCATTGCACCTTGTCCTGCGCTTACATCTTTTTGGATTTGTTGTTTTACTTTTTGTGGATCAGTTCCGGAAAATCCTGGTTTCATAATTGATCCCGAACTCTTTTTAGCTTGGTGATCCTGTTGCATGCAAGTCCTCCTTAATCCATTGTTAACACTCTTATTATTCGCAAATGGCACTCAGTATATCCCGAAGATTTGAGCGGATTTTAATACTAATGGGGCAGGTTAGTTCATAAACGTAGCAACAGTGTTATGAATGAATTTGATGCCTGGTGTTTTTTATTACACAAAAAAAAAACGCTCTCCTTTCCAGCGTTTTTCCCATAATACATGCTCTATTCCATTTTTCTTTTGTTTAAAACCCATTTTACCCCTAAAGATAAAATAAACAATCCACCGGCAGCAAGTGACACAGCCCAGATTAATTCCTGTCCTGTCAGGGAGAGGGCTTTTGCCAATTCGACTGAATAGGATAGGGATGAGGCTGTCATTAGTTTTGATAGTGAAGCGATCAGGATAAATCTGCTGAAAGAAACTCCGCCTATACCCGATCCCAGGCAAATGATTTCATCTGGGATAATCGGGATAACGAACAGGAGGAAGAGGATAGCCGTTTCATTTTTTTGCATATATTTCTGGTAGCTTTGCAAGTGCTTTTCTTTTACTAATCTTAATGCAAGCTTTTGCCCACCAATCCTAGCTATAAGGAACATGATTGCTATTCCGGAAATAGTTCCGAAAAAACTTAGATAAGTTGCGGTGAATGAACCAAAAACTGCACTGCCTGCAGGAACCGTCAAAGCTTCAGGTAAGGGCAATACGATTGGCTGAAGGAAACAAATAAGGAGGAAAAGGAGTTTACTTAAGAGGGGGTTTCCTTCTAAAACGCTTCCAATACCGATCCCGTCAGTCAGAACCAAAAGCTTTGTTGTATAAAAAATCAGACAGGCAATAATCAAAAAAATGCTCAAGTACACTAATGCGAGGCGTGTAAGTTTTAAATAGTTTTCTTTTTTCATGATTATTAAAACAAGATTAATAGACAGAATGCCCATTAAAATGACTGTACATATAACTTTATATATTGTCAGCAGCGATGGCAAAAACACAAAAATGCAGATGGCTACAAAAGTGCCCATCAATAAATGCGTCCACAACTCAGGTTTCCTTCCAAGAATCACAGTATTCTTTCTCCTTTTAAGTGAATGTTATTTGTATGATTAAGTGTACTGACAAAGCCATCTTAAGAAAACAGACCTGGGGTTTAATTGAAAGTAAGACCTGAGATTTAGAATCCCTAAAGGGGAAGGATAGTTCAACAAGGTGGTTTTATCTAACATATTGCCATTTGAATGTAAAGTTCAAAAAGACGAAAGGGATATATCTTGAATTGCAGCCCTTTGTCTTACTTTGGATGTCAATTGTTCTATTCTTTTCATCCAGAAGTTATAGTAATTGAACCCATACACAAAAAAGCCTTGGACTCTATTAATTCAAGGCTTTTCGAAATCACCTTTTTATTCATCTTTTTTATTCCATTATTGGAACCTATTTCCACATTTGATGAAGTATAGTATCATGAATAGGTATTACAAACAAGGAGGGGGTATGATTAAAAGTCATGCAAGCTAATGTCATCCATTAACTAATTTCGCAAGTACACGAAACGATTGACTCCAATCAGAAAGCACTTACCGACGAAAAAAGGAAACGATATCTTCAGAGCTATTTACGACAATTTATTCATTGGATCGATCACACTCCTCTTCTAGATTAACAAAAGGAGATTATCAGTTTTAGATACCCTTCTTTTAAGTTGCATTCATGATAAAAAAGGTAGTAGGTGGGGAATTGTTACAAACAAAAGGATTATTATGCTTGGAGTCCGCAAGATAAAACGTGAAATAGGCTACGGGATTCATCCGTATCATTGGAGAATAGAATATATATCGGAATATTTTTGGAGGTAGAAAAATGGCAAAAATTACTGTAGGAACTGAAAATGAAACACCGATTGAACTATATTATGAGGATCATGGTTCAGGGAAGCCAGTAGTATTAATTCACGGTTGGCCATTAAGTGGCCGATCTTGGGAATATCAAGTTCCTGCTCTCGTTGAGGCTGGATACAGAGTCATAACTTATGACCGTCGAGGGTTCGGGAACTCTTCTCAGCCATGGAACGGTTACGATTATGACACATTCGCTACTGATTTGCACCAGTTACTAGAGCATTTGGATATCCAACGTGTGACACTGGTCGGATTTTCAATGGGGGGTGGAGAAGTAGCCCGCTATATCGGAACTTATGGAACAGATAGAGTAGAGAAGGCTGTATTTGCAGGAGCTGTACCACCATTTCTTTACAAGTCAGCAGAACATCCTGAGGGAGCATTTGATGATGCAGACATTCAAGGATTGGAAAATGGAGTGAAAAATGATCGCCTAGCATTTCTTGATGAGTTTACGAGAGGATTTTTTTCTGCTGGAGATCGAACTGACTTAGTCAGTGAACCATTCCGACTTTACAATAGGGATATTGCAGCGGGTGCATCGCCTAAAGGGACACTAGATTGTATCGCTGCTTTCAGCAAAACGGATTTCAGAGGGGATTTAACCAAGTTTAATATACCTACCCTTGTTCTTCATAGTGATTCAGATGCAATTGTTCCATTTGAATATAGTGGGAAGCTGACACATGAAGCAATTCCTGATTCTAAGGTAACTTTAATAAAGGGTGGTCCACATGGGTTCAATGCAACACATGCCAAAGAATTTAATGAAGCACTGTTAACTTTTTTAAAGAGCTGATTACAAATATTAAATTGAATTGTTCTTTTATGAAAATTATGAAAGATTATCGGAAATAACGATTTTTATGGATATAAAAGATATTGATGGAACGGTTTATACATTACATCTATTTTCATATCCAGGTATTTATATGGGTGATGTACCAGATAAACATGCATCTTACATTGCGGAAATTATATGGAGAAATGCCTCTGGGGAAAATTTACTGAATCAATTAACTTAATATAAGACCGTTACATTCAAAAAGTATTTTGAATATGGGGGCTATATTAAAGTATTCGCCCTACGAAGTAATAAGCGTATTCGATTTTAAAATCGAATACGCTTATTTTTTATTGAAAAGTAGGCTTTCCTTATTCTTATAGGTGTTTAATTAACAATAAAGTCGTACCGATTTGAAAAAAGTTTAACCGTTTTTCTTATAAGGTAATATTTGGATCAAGATAGATATAAGTAGAAAAGTTAATAACAAGGGGTGATTTTTTGGAGAAAAATATTGGGGATGTATATTTTTTTAAACAAGTAGTAAAAAGACTTTGCAAAAAAACAATATTTCCCCTCAGAAACCTAAATTTGAAATCACGAGAACGTAATGGTTATTAGCATTAAGAACCATTTAAAAGATGGAGTAGACTTAGATTATTTTAATATTTTAAACCTTATTTATCGAACAATTGGACCTTTAGAAGAGAGCTGAACAAACAAGAAATAGAATTATTGAGGCTTGATTATAGCAATGAAACGAATACCAATTATTTTACTAATTTTTTTTATGTTTTTACTGATATATGCAAAGTTAGCAGTACACTAATAAAGTAATAAGGTTTATTTCAGTAAAATAAGGTATATTATATTTGTTGAATAGATTCTCTTTAAAGACAAGAAAAGTAGGTGAACAAAGTGGGAAAATATCAATTGGATACCAAAGGTCAGGTAGCTGTGAGAAAGTTTCATGAAAAACAGAAGCCTGCCAAATTTGATAAAAAGCAGCAACTTGAAAAAATACGTGCGGAGTATTTGAAAAAGAAGCAAAAACAAACAGATAAATAATATGAATGAAAACATAGGAAGACTAAAATCTCCCTATGTTTTTCTTATTCGAAGTTCTTTTATCAATTGATGATAGAGTTTATTATTCCCATAAATTTCAGTAGCAGAATCAATAGACCAGCCGTTATTTTGGATACACCAGTAATATCCAGCAGGAATTTTTAAAACATTTGGATACTCACTTGGCTTAGATAGCTGAATAAAAAGATAAGTTCCTGCTAGGCAATTTTCTTTTAAACAGGTGCTTTAGTTCGTAAAAAGATAAAAGGAGAGCACATATTATACATGGTTAATATGTGCTCTCCTTTAATATTAAGGTTTTTATAATTTTGGTCTTGATAATTGAAGTTCAGTTATAAAATCTCGATCTTCGAAGGGTTGCTCTGTTTTGTGTAATAGCGTTGGGAAGATAAACAAAGTTACCATCATAAAAAATTGTCGCACTAAAAATCAATATTCCCTTAGGTAGATAATGTAAAATCAAAGGGGAGGTGTTATTGATTCGAAGCACAAAGGAACAGGTACCAATGGTGGTACCCTAGTGATATAGCTTATTTCATTTAACTACTTACAATTGTATTTTCTTCTTTGCATGCTTTAATGACTTCTAACCAATGATTCGGTTTTTGACCTTTAAACTTCTCTTTCAAATTGAATGTAGCTAATCTTTCTAATTTGTTTTTTGCTGCCTTAGACATGACTGAATTAAGATTAGAAGCTTCTAACATTTGGATAGAACCATCTAGTTCAATTGATCTTCTTAATGCATGAATAGACGATCCCGTTACTAATCGATTCATGGTTTCTTTAAAGCTCTTGCTATCCATAGTTTCACTTATCGAATCTAAAACCAATTCTTCTATATTAAATTCATGGGCGGCTTCTAACAACTCTAGATAAAGGGCGGCAACTCCCTTCATATAAATACTACGGACTAGTTTTATAGCAGAAGCGTCGCCAGGATTCTCACTCACCTTAGTTATATCCATGCCGTATGGAGTCATTAAGGCGATAAGCCGATCCACTCCGTTGCCACTTGCTGAAATAGGAACTTTATGTTTATAAACTGGTAAGGGCCCTAACATTGCTGCGTCGACAAAAAATGCATTCTTTTCTTGAATGTTTTTATTAATATTTTGTTTTACTACAGGAGTCGAAGCCGATACGTCAACGTAAATACAATCTTTCTTCAGATGAAGTTTTAACACTTCGCTAACCTCATAAGCTTTATCTGCTGGTACTGCTACCATGACTACATCAACTTCATTTAATACACCCTCGGGATTGGAACGAAGCTCCACTTGCGCTTGTATAGCCCGTTCTTTTATTTGCGGACCGAAAGTAGGATGGTCTAACATGACATCATGAGCCAGAATCTTTTCTAAACCTTCTTGTTTTAATCCGACGGATAATTCAAAGGCTGCTTCTCCAAATCCAATAAAACCTAATTTCATTCTAAAGTTCTCCCTTCTTTTTATAGTCCATACGCTTTTATTTGTTCTCTCAACCATGGAGGTTCAATGCTTCCTTCTGGTTTGCCTTGCTTGCGGGTTGTTTCATAAGCTGTAATGGTTTCTATGCGCGTTTTCTCATAATCTAGTTTTTTCTCTGCCTTAGAAAGAGCCACTTCAATCTTGTCTCTTGGAACCACAATAACACCATCATCATCACCAATGATCAAATCCCCTGGAATTACGGATACCCCTCCACAAGAAATAGGTTTATGAAGCTCACCAGGACCATCTTTAAGAGGACCATTTGGAATAAATCCTTTTGCAAAAATAGGGAATTTTAATTCGCTAAGTGTTTCTTTATCACGAACTAATCCATCAATGATGACTCCTTCAAGTCCAATGGCTTTCGCAGCTCCTGCCATCAATTCTCCAAGGTAGGCGTTTGAAGTATGTCCTTTTCCATCCGCAACTAATACATAACCTTCTTTCCCATCATAGATAGCTTGATGAAGGAACAAATTATCTCCAGGTCTTAAGCTTACAGTTAGAGCAGTACCAACTACTTTCATACCTGGTGCTACAGGCTTTATTTTATAATCCATAGAACCTGTACATCCCATCGCATCTGATATAAGTGTAGTGTTAAGACGTTTTGCTCTTTCGATAATTTCTTCCGACAATAACGGTGCTAAGTTACTCAATGACATACACTCCTTTACTTTTTTATGTTTCCATTAACTAAACAATTAGCTACTAAATGTAACTTGTTATCTTTGATGTACAATCAACTAAGATAACGCTTTCAAAAATTACATAATTTTTAGTGTATTTCCTGTCTCTTCAACACTTTGTCACGTTATTTTTCTAAGTTTATTGACAAAAAAAAGATTTGTAGGTCATTGGAAAATCCACTATTTTTCTTAACTTCAGTTTTAAAGTAATAAATATTACTAAAACTTGTTTGGGGGTAATATTTATTACTAATAACTTAAATGTATACTAACAGCGTTATTTATTAAAGTAAACCCTTTTTTTTAATGACATTGAAAAGAAACTGAATTTTAAGAAGAATAAGGGCTTAAGAACAAAGAAAGCGAATTAGATTGTTAACTTGAAAGGTTCAATCACCTTTATTAGCTCATTTATTCCGGAGTGCTAAAAGAAATTAATTTTATTTACTATTTATGAAGTAATCATGCATACGTTTATGGATACGTTCTAGAAGTTTCAGGTAAGGAAATTATTAATACTCTTATTTAAGGGACTCTTTTTTACATTAATAAATAAAAATGATAAAATTCAATTAAATATCGTAATAAATACTTTATTAGAATAAAAAAATATAAAATTTACACTATAATATGTTCAATTGGAGCGAATCTTATGGAAAACCCAATATTAAAATTAAAAAACAAGATATCAGAATTAACAGAAACACAACAAAGAGTTGCGGACTATATTATTAAAAATCCTGTGGATGTCGCTTTTTTAACCGTTGATCAGTTGGCTGGAATTGTAGGAACTAGTACTACCACCATTATGAGATTGACTTTTAGTCTGAATTATTCGGGATATACTGAATTTCAAAAAGGACTTCAGGAACTTTTACGTAATAGAGCAGCTCCTCAAATTAGATTAGAGGCAAATTTAAAAGATTTAAATGAAAGTGATTTGTGGATTCGCTCTGCAGAAAGTCAACTCAATAATATTCAATCTACAGTAGAGATGATTTCCACGGAGAGTTTAAATAAAACGGTGGAAATGATTGTGTCTGCAGATCGAATATTTTGTACCAGTGTGAGAAGTGGATTACCTGTGGCACAACATTTAACTTTTGGACTTAATCGTCTACTTGGAAACTGTGAATTGATTGTTGCTGATTTAAGCGATTGGGTTGATAAAGGAATTAATTTTACTTCGAAGGATTTAGTCATCGCAACCTCTTTTCCAAGATACGCTAGAAGAATTGTTGAATTCGCGATGGCAGCTAAAGACAATAACGCACAAATTATTTCTATTACTGATAGTTATTCTTCTCCTCTAGTTAAGTATTCGGATTTAGTATTGCCATGTAATTCTAGTAGTATCGCTTTTCATAATTCACCAATAGCATCTATGCTTGTAGCAGATTATCTTGTAAGCGCCATAGCCATCAATTATCCTGAAAAAACCAAAAATCGTCTTGATGAAATTAATTCAATTCTTACCAAAATGAATTATCACTATAGTGATTAAATTTATAAGGTGATAGGAACAAGGATTCAGATGAATCCTTGCTCCTATCACCTTTTTATTTCTTCTTAACCAGATATCCTACTAACCATCATCTACTCTCTGGTTGATAAAAAAAGGTTTACTTTTAATAAGCATCCATGATAGTATGCTTTTAATAGTTAAAAATATTACAACATAAACTGTATGAGTAAAAAATATTACTACAAAAAGGACGTTGATTCTTAGAGATATAGTTATTTTTCTCCAATTTCTGGTTTTGTTAAAAATATCACCAGTATATGCCGGAATATTTTGACAAAAGTAATTATTATAATATGCTGAATGACTATTGGAATCTAAGAATCACCGAATATTGCTTTATTTTTAAATTAAAGGTTTTTGAAAACGCTATCTTTTTGAGTTTTTTGTTTAAAGGTATTGAATGATCTTTATGTTACTTTAACTATTAGAAAAATTTCTTACATGTAATGAGCACTCTTTAATTAAAGTGGTGATTCATAAAAAAATTTAAATTGAAAAAGAGGTGTAATTAAGTGAATAATTTAAAACTGTAAAAATCAGATGAGACTATTAAAAGAGCAAGTTACCAGCGTATTGGTAATATTATCTTAACGGATCTAATGATCAATTGGATGTATAATTACTAGTACTTCAAGATATGGTTCATAGCAACAATTATAGGGGAATTCAATAATGTCAACTTTGTAAACCCTTACAATGAAATGATGTTAATAGTCCATTAAGCAGTGCTAACTTATATTATTGAAAATTTTCATATATGATTCGAAATAATGTATTCAACATGTATTCTAAAAAGTCAGGGAAGATAAAGAGGGGGCATACTATGTTAACATTTCTGGGATTTGCCATGATTGTGGTCTTTATGTATTTAATCATGAGTAAGCGCTTATCAGCGTTCAGTGCACTTACGGTTGTTCCAATCATTTTTGCGCTAATTGCAGGATTTACGGATTTAGGACCGATGATGTTAAAAGGTCTCGAGACTATAGCTCCTACTGCTATTATGATTATTTTTGCCATTCTTTATTTTGGTGTATTAATTGATACAGGATTATTTGATCCACTAGTAACAAGAATTTTAAAAATGGTAGGCGGTGACCCATTAAAAATTGTACTGGGCACTGCAATTTTATCATTGGTAGTTGCTTTAGATGGTGATGGTACTATTACCTACCTTATTGTAGTAACAGCTTTTCTTCCTCTATATAATAAACTGGGTATGAATAAACTCATTTTGGCCTGCATTCCTGCATTAGCGATGGGGGTTATGAACTTGTTACCGTGGGGGGGACCAGCTGCCCAAGCTACGGCGGCGGTAAAAGTGGATATAATAGACTTGCTTTTGCCAATCATTCCTTCTATGATTGCGGGTGTGTTATGGATTTTAGGAGTGGCTTACTTCTTGGGTCGACGTGAGCGTAAGAGATTAGGAGTTATCAATATTGAAGCTTTTAACGAAGAAGAAATTGCTGCTGCAGTTGAGGTAGGAATGGATTCATCAATAAAACGACCTAAATTATTTTGGTTTAACCTAGGCCTTACGATTTTAGTATTGGCAGCTTTACTTACGGGCTTTCTACCGTTGCCTGCGTTATTCATGCTCGGCTTTGCCATCGTTATGATTGTAAATTATCCAAACTTGCAGGACCAGAAGGATCGCTTACACGCACATGCAGGTAATATATTAACTGTTGTCTCCATGATATTTGCAGCAGGTGTATTTACTGGGATTATAGATGGTACTGGCATGGTTAGCGCGATGGCAGATACCCTAATTGCAGTTATTCCAGACTCTCTCGGACCAAAATTAACAGTCATTGTTGCACTTATAAGCATGCCATTTACATTTTTCATGGCGAATGCTCCCTTTTATTTCGGGATTATTCCGATTATGGCAGAAACAGCTGCCAACTTCGGTATCCATCCGATGGAAGTTGGACAAGCTTCTTTATTAGGACAACCCTTGCACTTGTTAAGTCCACTCCAAGGTTCTATCTATATATTAATGGGGCTTCTTGGTATAGAAATAGGTGATCATATTCGCTTTACAGCCAAGTATGCGGTAGGTACAGCATTAGTTATGATAATTGTTGGTGTATTGTTCGGAGTACTATCCATTTAATCATATAAACATAATAAATTGCAGAGAGCTAGTATTTCAAAATAGCTCTCTCTTTTATTGGTCTAGAATTACTTATTATAGTAACTATTTTATTTCACGCTAATTAATAAAGTACTAAAGTTGATGTTACATTTTAATAAACTTCTAATGCACCAGGATTAAGCAGCGTACAAAAGTTTTAAAAGAAGTCCAGGAAGCTTAGTAGGCCTGTATAGCAATGGGTAATGGAGATGAATAATTATTTTTTTGGCTTATCTTTACTAAAAAAACAGTGAAGGTATAGCTTTTGCATAGAAAAAGTATGTGAAATTTTGTACTTAAACTAACGGGTACGTTAGTTCATTAAAGATTACTAAAAATAATCAAACTATTTAATAAAAACCGTATACTAAATCACTAGATAAGAATCCATTTTGATCATCTTTTTCAAAATAGATTCTTTTTATTTACGCTAATATGGGGGTTCAGGAGGACCTTTTGATCAATCCCTACAGTTGATTCTTTTACGTGCAAAATAACTCTTAAAATAAGTTTAAATTATCACCTAAAGTAACAGCCTTTTCAAATCGGAAAAGTGGTGTGTTCAGAAAAGGACGAGTTATGAAACAAATAGGGTGTTCCATAAATGGATACACTGTAATGGACTAAATACTTTTTTTAGTTTGTTCAGCAATCGGGCGCGATTGCTGAACAATAAGCATTCGCTTTTTACTAGGTGGATCCGAATAGTTCTATAAATGATTGGATGTAAATAATTAAGAAGCCCAGCTAATCTTCTGAAGATAGCTGGGTTTTTAATGTTGAATGTGCAAAATAGCACTTAAAATAAGCGCAAATTAAC
Source organism: Peribacillus simplex (assembly GCF_900156045.1). Lineage (GTDB taxonomy): Bacteria > Bacillota > Bacilli > Bacillales > DSM-1321 > Peribacillus > Peribacillus simplex_D. The sequence continues at coordinate 216,362 of NZ_FTMX01000006.1, forward strand.
TCCCAAAGTGACAGCAAGAGTTTCAACTACTGGCCAGGATTTAGAAACACAAAATGAAATATTGGCAAATGAAGGGTGTGAAAAGCTTTTTGTTGAGAAAGTAACTGGAACAAGTACCAAACAAAGAACTCAACTTTATGAAGCTATGGAATTTGCGCGAGAAGGAGATACATTAGTGGTAACAAAAATAGATCGTTTAGCTCGTTCTATTATGGACTTAAATAAAATAGTTCAAGGGTTGGCTGAAAAGGGGGTAAAGTTAGATCTGTAAAAGAGGATATGAAGTTTGATGGTTCAAACGAAGGAAATAGCTTACAAACACTCCTTTTTAATATTTTAGGTTCTTTTGCACAATTTGAACGTGATCTTATTGTAGAAAGAACTACAGAAGGTCGGGAGAGAGCAAAAGGGCAAGGGAAACATATGGGAAGACCAGGACAAGATGAAAAGACTTTAAAACGAGCTATTAAGCTTTATAATGAACGTGAAACAAACGGAATGAGTGTAAATGACATAGTAAAAGCTACAGGAATTCCACGTTCCACGTTATATGCTAAAAGGTAATGGGGTTGCTGTGGCAGCTCTTTTCTTATACAACTAACGGGGCAGTTTAGTTGAATGAAGGGAAAAAAGAATGTAAAAGTTTTCATTTTACTTAAAAGCTTTAAGTTATTATAACTAAGCATTTATATTATATAAATAATGACATGACTGTAGGCTATCTTTCATACAATATTTTTGGGGTGGAAAAATGGCAAGAGCAAGTTACCGAAGTTCAGACGTTGACTTAATGGCAAGGATGATGAGAGCAGAAGCCGAAGGTGAAGGACGACTAGGAATGTTATATGTTGGAAATGTAATTGTGAATCGTCTTGTAGCTAATTGTTTAGACTTTAAAGGTTTAAGAACAATTCCACAAGTCATTTATCAAGTACAAGGAGGAAATTATTCTTTTGAAGCTGTTCAAAAAGGGAATGTATTTTATCAAAGAGCGAGAGGTGTTGAAAGAAGATTAGCAGAACAGAATTTGAAGCACTGGAGACAGCATCCGGCTAGATATGCCCTTTGGTATTTCAATCCCTATGCGCCATGTCCTCCAACATGGTATGATCAACCTCATACTGGTCAATTTAAAGACCATTGTTTTTATGAACCAAAACCTGGAACATGTGATAGTGTTTATAGAGGTTAAGCTTACTCTTTGAGTAAGCTTTTTTACATATTTAAAATATTTATACAATATAAAACTTTTAGTAATAGTTTTTATCTAAAAAAGTAAGATTGTGAATTATTGTGCTTAAGCTAACGGGTGCTTTAGTACAATAGGGTGTAATAAAAGAGAGTACAAGAAGTAGTCTCTTTTATTTATACATAAACAACATTAATGTTTCACAGGCCTAAATAAATAGACAGTCAAAGGGGACCTTCATAATCGAGGTCCCTTTTTCATAATGTATTAAGGTAATAACGTTTTATAATGTTCCATTAAATCACCTGCATATAAGCTTGTTATCATTAAGAAAATGGCAAGCCCAATGTATAATGAGAACCAGATGACTTTTGTTTTGAGACTCGATGAGTAATAGGATTTCTCTTTATCCCTAATTTCAGTTTGTTCTTGAACTTCTTTAAAGAAAGTTGCTACTATTCGTTCATACGTGCCTATATTTTTAAAATCGGTCGGTCCGTACTGATATTCATTCGAATTAGCAGCATCGATTAAGGACCTATAAATATTTAATTTTACCTCGGTCAGCTGTTTTTCTTTTAGCTTATTATCATCAAATAGCGGGATATGCCAACTCTTCATGTTGTTAAACTTTTCATGTAGTTGGCTTAACTCCATATTCCAAATATTAACCAGGCGAATTTTTTCTTCATCTGTTGCACCTTCATATTGTTCTAGTTGCCTTAAACCAAATTGATTCAATTCAATGATGTTGTCTCTTTGATTTCTGGTTGTCTCGCTACGGAATTCTTTCCACCACTTAGAAATACCCAATAATAAGAAAAGAATTAAAAATGGATTTGGATGGAGAAACAAATATACAACCATTCCAATAATCCCTAATATCCAAAGCTTTGTGGATATGACTCCCACTATACGTCCTCCATCAAGAGGATGTACAGGCATTAGATTAAATAGGTTAATCATGGCTCCAAGTGTAATAACTAAAAGCCAAAATGGATTTTCCGTCATCATAAATAGAGGGATGGCTGGTAGAAATGCTAATGTACCTAATAAAGGACCTCCGAAGGCAAGATAAGCTTCTTGATTAGCATTCTTGGGTTCTTCCTTAAGGGCAATTAACGCTCCGACAAAAGGGATGAAAATGGCATTGGATGTTTTGATGCCTTTTCTCTTAGCAGCTAGTAAATGCCCCATTTCATGGATGTAAATTAGATAGACTAGGGCTACGGCAAATTTCCAACCGTAAACCAAGGCATACGCTCCTAATGAAACGAAAATAGAAATCAGAGAACCTACTTTTGCTATTTTCAATAGCGCAAACAACCATTTCATTTTTCCTAGGAAAAATAACCCGATTGCCCCCAAACTTAACCATCCTTTATTCGATTTAGATTCTTTCAAAATGTACCTCCTATAGTAAATGGGAAAACAGATGACCCCATTGACACTATGTCTATCTGAGCTCCTTCTTGATTTATCATCTTACTAATATCCTTATTATATCGTATTCGATAATCCTTTTCTTTTCCTTTAAGGAAAATTTTTCTAGAATATTAACTTTATGGAGATTGTGAAAATTTCTACTTAAACTAACGGGGCAGTTTAGTTCATTAAGAATTCACACCTATATTGGAAATCATTGTTATAATGAAGTAACTAATTTCGGTAGGAAGGTTGCTATTCAAGGTGGAGGATAGATATGAAATCTAAAAAGACAATAGTGATTATTGCTTTTGGCATAATATGTATAACTATCTTTATAAATCTATTAAAGAAGGATATATGGATTGTAAACGAAGAGTTATTAAAAGAAGAAGTGTTATCAATTGAAAATTCTGTTGAAACAATAAATTTATTGGATGTAACACCGTTTGACTGGGATGAAGTATATTCCTTTGGACCATATACCCCGAAAGAGGATATTTATGAAACGGTAGGCTATAAATGGGATACTATTAGTGAAACTGTAAATGAAGGAATGAATCAAATTGTATTTTTGAATGATGGAAAAGTGGTCTGCTATTTATATGGTTATCCTGAGAATAATGGATATGGTATATCTTTTGAATCTGAGAATTATAAAGATGCTGGTTATATGCTTTATATTAAAGATGATTTAAATTTTCAAGTAGAAAGAAGCGACAGTGTCGTATATTTGAGAAACTAAGTAAGGATATGAGTTTTTCAACTACCTGATGCTTTTTCTTACGGAACTAACGGGGCATTTTTAATTGAATAAATTCATCCTTCATAGTTAATGGCCTCTTTCATATAGCCTGCACTTGTTTTTTAGTTTATGTCTAACGGGCGCAGTATTTACAGAGAAGAAAGCGATAATTACATGAGAAATATGTCCTCAGCTATTTCGATTTCGACCGAAAAAAGCGATCAGGTTGATTGGAGCGCAAGTGCGAGACTCCTGCGGGAGCAGCGGGACAGGTGAGACCCCACAGGCGTTTACGCCGAGGAGGCTCACCGCCCGCCCCGCGGAAAGCGAGCATCTGGAGGGGAAATCAACCACACCGCTTTACTTGGAAAATAGTAACAAAGTAAGCAAAAACAGCCTTTTTTTATTATTACTTTTTAGGCTTCTTATTTAAAATAAAGCGTAATTCATTGATATCATCATCAGATAGGGTATCTTCCTGAATGAATTGGACAAGCATGGATTTCAAGGTACCTCCATAGATACGGTTGATGAATGATTCGGTCTCGGCACGCTGGCACTCTTCCTGTGTATAGAGCGGGTAAAAGGTGTAAACTCTTAGATTTTTATTGACACCTACTACATCTTTTTGAACCAATCGATCTAGAAGAGTGCGTATGGTTTTCGGCTTCCAATGGCTACTCTCCTGTAAGGAAACTATGATGTCATTTGCTGTTTGAGGGGCTTTATCCCAAAGCACGTTCATGATTTCCCATTCTGATTCTGATATGCTAGGAATGTTTTTCTCCATTTTTCTCCCCTCCATTTTCTTTATAGATTCCTAAATCTTTTAAAATTGATAAAGTAATTTCTCCCGCCTTGCTTCCAGATGAATCATCTTCATTTTGTATATCGGTAGCAAAGAAATAAGTATTGTTCTTCGTCTCTACATACCCGATAAACCAACCATTGATGTTTTTTCCATTCACTGTTCCTGTACCTGTTTTCCCTGATAGGCGGGCTTCCTCATTCTTTTCTAAGAGTAGGGCTTCCTTTACAGCTTGGATATGCCTTTCCTTATATCCCAATTGATTGTAATAAAAGGCTTGCAGCAGTTGAACCTGCTCGACTGGAGAAATTTTCAATGAGGATTCGAGCCAGAATTCACCCAATCCCCCAGATACATCGGAATTTCCATAGTTTATCTCTTGCAGATTGGATTGTATTGTTTCGAATCCTGTTCTGCGATCTAATGCTTGGAAATACCAGTTTACAGAATTTTGTAGAGCAGATGAGACATCCTGATCCATATTCCAAGCGTCATAGGGTTGCTCCGTCCCATCCCATGAAAGGGTGGATTCTTCGGGAGATATCACATTCGATTCCAGTGCAAATAAGGCACTATAGATTTTATATGTGGAATCAGGTGATACCCGCAATGTACTTTTCTCTTCATTATAAATGCGATATTGCTGTGCGTCATGATCATATAAAACAAAGCTTCCTTCATACCCTTTAAAGAGTTGATGTAAATCCTCAAAAACGACTCCATCATTATTAAAATAGTATCGGTCGTTTTCCGTCGCAAATGCGGAAACGAAAGGTAATTGGATTGTCAAAATGATACTGGCCAACACATAAATAACGACGCTTTTTCTTATTGATTTTTTTGTGGAATGTTTATAGGCAGAAATTCGTTCAATCCGTTTTTTGATTTGAAGCTTCGAACCGTTTAAATGTGTCACTATCTGTAGCTTACTTGACCGATTTGAAAGATCCAAAAAATTAATGATTGTATTTCCATATTCAATATATGAATGATCATCTAGTAACTGTAAAACAGATGTATCACATGCGATTTCCCGATCCAATCTCATTTCTCTAAAGGCAAGCCAGACAAGGGGATTAAACCAATAAATGATTTGATAGAACAATATCACGTAATTCGTCAGCAAATCCTTGTTTTTATAGTGACTCAGTTCATGAAGAAAGATATACTCGTAATTTTTCAAGCTAAGCCAGTTTTCATGCTGGGAAGGTAAGACGATATATGTTTGAAAAAGTCCGAATATCATTGGAGATTGGACTCTTTTCGAAATAATAATCTTTATTGATTTTTTAATCTGTAGTCTTTTCTTGCATTCCTCGAAAAGCACGAGAACTTCTTGATTGGAAAACGGAGAAGAATAATTCTTTATCCTTCTAAGTGTGAGCCATCCACGAACCAGAGTAAAGGTAAATAAAAGCATCCCTGACATCCATAAACCCATCACTCCAATATTAAGTAAGGACAGGTCCGGCCGATTGACCGATACAGAAAAGTCTTGTATTAGGTGCAGGCCTTGTATCATATCAGTTCCAGTTATTTTCATATTAGAGCTGGGTGCATTAGCCTGATATGCATCCCCACCGCTAAAGAGAGTACTAAAATTAAATAAATCAGTAGGTATGAATGGAAGTGCTAAAGCCATGAAAAGAAACATCCACAAATGATAGTGCCATTTTGCTGTTAATTGTCTTCCAAACCATTTTCGTATAAGCAGAATGACAGCAACGGAAAATGAAGACACCAATAGACCTATTATAAAATGAGTTAAAAACATGTCATTCAATACCAACTCTCGACTTTTAAATTTTAAAAACAGGTATATAGCATATTTATAGTGGCTTGAGGGTGAAAAAATAAAAAATTGACTTTATTTGATTACATATGTAATACTGTACTACAGATGTAATAAGACTACAAATGTAATCCGTTAAAACTCCTTGGTTTTTTCAACTCGTACATAAGAGTCTAATCAAATAATCAGGAGGTCTGCATCATGAACAAAAGATAGGGTGCAAGAGTTAAAGAGCCGGCTGCTATCCCAGGAGAATAAATATATTTTAGAAAGAGGTTGAATCTTATGAAATCATTGAGCAACATTTTTAGTACTTCCGCATTCAGAAAAATTGTGCCAGTTCTATTTCTTTCATGTGCAACGCTTGTAGGTTGTTCAAACAATAACGTTAATGCTGAATTAACTAAACCAAAAAAACAAGAAACTGCCAATAATCATGCTTTTGCTAAGCTTGAAGAAAAATTTGATGCTAAACTTGGTGTCTTTGCGTTGGACACTGGTACAAACCAAACAGTAGCCTATCATCCAGATGAGCGTTTTGCTTATGCATCCACTCATAAGGCTCTTGCTGTAGGAGCACTTTTACAACAGAAATCAATAGAAGATCTTAATCAAAGAATTACCTATACACCTGAAGATCTTGTTAATTATAATCCGATTACAGAAAAGCATGTTGATACGGGGATGACTCTTAAGGAGCTTTCTGATGCTTCTCTTCGATACAGTGACAATACTGCTGGAAACCTTATCCTTAAACAACTGGGGGGGCCGACTGGATTTAAAAAGGCACTGGAGGAAATCGGGGATAATGTTACCAACCCTGAGCGATTTGAGCCAGATTTAAATGAAGTGAATCCTGGTGAAACTCATGATACGAGTACACCAAGGGCACTTGCTACTAGTCTTCAGGCTTTTACATTGGGAGATGCACTTCCAACTGAGAAACGTGAACTTTTAATAGACTGGATGAAGAGAAATACTACTGGAGATGCGTTAATTCGTGCTGGAGTGCCGAAAGGTTGGGTAGTGGCTGATAAGACTGGAGCAGGATCATATGGTACGCGAAATGACATTTCGATCATTTGGCCATCAAAAGGAGACCCTATTGTTCTTGCTGTACTTTCAAGTCGTGATAAAAAAGATGCCGATTACAACGACGACCTTATTGCTGAGACAACAAAAGAAGTAATTAAGGCCCTTAAAGCCAAAAATAAATAGAACGTTAAGTAGCCTTTTTTAGTAGTTTAATTACTAAAACGATTGTTATGGTGATGTCTTTCATTATCCGCGGGACTAGGGAGTTCCTGGCTTGGACATACAATTTTAAAAGGTCAACCAGTAAAGAATCACTGGGTTGACCTTATTTTAATATTTACTTAACTACTAGTTGGGGGATTAAGACCGAATTTCCCTCGTAGTATGCTGCTGCTAAACCCAATAAATCCTCCAACAATTGCTGGAATGATCCACCCCAGTCCGACATCGTACATAGGAAGAATTTCATTAAAAAAATTATTAATGGAAGAAAAGTGTATACCAGCTCGATTTAATCCATCAAATAAACTAATTATAAATGTTAAAAGTAAGCTTCCTTGATATACTTCAGCTTTCCCTTTAAATAAAGAATGACAAAATGTCAAGAAAATTAATACAATGGCTAATGGATAAATAGCTGTTAATAGAGGAATGGAAACAGCGATTAACTGTGTTAACCCAATATTGGCAACTATTGCACTGAAAATAGATAAACTAATAGCAATTGTTTTGTAAGGTACCTTTGGAAATAGTTTATGGAAGAATGAGGAACAAGATGTAACAAGTCCTACGCTTGTTGTTAAACAAGCTACTGTAATCATTAATCCTAATAATATCCCGCCATAAGCTCCAAAATAATAATCCGAGACTTTTGCCAAGATGGTGCCTCCATTTTCCAGGTGCCCAAGTTTTTCTACACTTGAAGCACCCATATAAGAAAGGGCTGAATACATGGTTGCCAGGAAAAAGGCAGCAATCCCAGTTGCTTTTGCACAAACAACCATAATTTGTTTTTTTGTTTTAGCACCTTTTTCTTTAATGGCATTAATGATGATGATGCCAAAAACAAAAGATGCAAGCGTATCCATTGTTAAATAACCTTCTCTAAACCCATTAAAAAATGGTTGAACTGAATAATTCTTAATAGGTGCTTGAAAATCCCCGATTGGATGTTTAAAAGCAACCACTACTAGGATTCCAATGAACGTTATCTTGATTGGTGTTAATATTTTCCCGACAATTCCGACAACTTTCGCGGGATTGATCGAAAAAAGGCACGTAATGCTAAAAAAGATGATTGTAAAAATAAGTAAAGGTGCAGAGCCTGGATTGTCGGACAAAAAAGGTTTTACACCGATTTCAAAAGAAACGTTTCCTGATCTAGGCAAAGCAAATAAAGGACCAATGGCTAAATAAAGAACGGTTGTGAATACAATGCCGAATACAGGATGGACCCGACTTGCTAACGACTGTAAATCATCTTTCCCCGAAAAACCAAGTGCTAACACACCAAGTAACGGTAAGCCAACTCCTGTTATTAAAAACCCTGCATTTGCCGACCAGATATTCATTCCTGCTGATTGACCAAGCATTGGTGGAAAAATTAAATTTCCTGCCCCAAAAAATAGAGCAAATAACATTAAACCAATAACCAATATAAATGAAAATGGTACTCTAGTAGCCAAATTAAAACCTCCATGAAAGAACTAAATTTTACTTTTTTAAAAAGAAATAATTTTCAAAAAATTGATCACGGACTAAATACATAAGATTGTATTGTATTATGACCTGTTAATAAGTTTCTCCTTTTGGGCGGCCTTATTTAATATGCAATAAGGTTCTTTTTAACGACAAGCAAATTGTTGATACTACCATGATTGGATTTCAAATGATAATCGCTATGAAATGCAGAAAATTCCCCTATTAGCCCCCTATTAGTGATATGTAATCATTAACTAAAATTACATTTTATAACTATTGATATATTGTAATACATACTTCTTTCTCTTTAAAGGATACAAAGGAGGAAAAAAACAAGAAATAAAGTTGTCATTGGGAGGGATAAAAGTGGTAGCTTTGAAAAAACAACGTATCAGATTAGTGAAACAAGAACCATAGTGGATTTAAATATAGAAGAGAATTAAGGAGTGTTTCTAACTCTCTTGAAAATGAATTGGAATGTTATCTGTGAATAATACATAATTTGCTTATTTCGTTATCGGGGATATGATGGAGGCAGTCACTATAAATACCTAGTCAAAAGAGCTTAGATTGGAGTCCAAGCTCTTTTGACTAGCCTTCGTCTTTTATTCAACTAAACTTCTATTATTAGGGGATTGCATAGACTTCGACAGTGAAGCTTTCTCCATTGGTGTTTTCCGGTCTGGCGATGTAGAAATCTTCACTCGTTTTGATTTCTGACTCGGATCCGTCTGTAAGATCATAGAAGATCGTTTCGTCGATTCCGAAGCTGATGTCTTTCATGACATCGAATTTTGCATCTTTAGGGCCGTCGACGATTTTCCATTGTAACTTGGTCGCGTAAGTAGGGATGTTCCCGATCGTGAAGTTATCACTCGATCGGTTATCCTGGCCGTCCTGAGGCTGACCTTCCGATCGAATCGTCGCGATTTTCTCGGGAGCTTCGACCTCCACATTAAAAGCGTCTCCATCCAGAATCCGGTCATAGGCGTACCAGGCACCGAGCCATGTACCTGCAGCACCGTTCGAATCAGCGGAAATCATTCTTACAGAAAAATTATCCGATCCGTTCGTCGATGAACCTTCCCAGGTGGAAGCGAAAGGATATTCGTCACACTGCTTTCCTGTCCGATCCTCATCTCCGAACTCCCGGTCACAAATCCTTCTTGTCTTGTTCCTATTACGGTTGTATTCCTCCTGATGACGTTTTGTATACATCCGTGTCAGTGTACTGTCTCCAACGGCTCCAGGTATTTTCTTTCCAACCATTTGAGGCTTTGTCTGTTCTGGGTGGTCCATGGCGTCCTTCCAATGCTGGCCGGCTTCAGTTAGCATTTCGAATTCCGGTTTCGTGATCGGGACATTGAAGACCGGTGTGGCTTTGCTGAATACGGCTCCTTGCCAGAAATATTGATCTGGGAAAGCGAACATGTATTTTGCAGAGTCATAACGGACGGTCTGTTTGATGCCATCAATGCTTTTTTTGTATTTCCTTGCTGAATGGGTAAGGGTGAGTTTCGGCCAAAATTCCATGTATCCCAACTGGTCAGGATTTGAATCAGTTGCTGGGGGCGCTTCTGAGGTGAAGATTTCTGTATCGAAGTTCGTGTTTTTCCAGTGGGCGATCGTTCGTTCCGTCGGTGGATAGTCTGGATCCTCTTTACAGTCACCTGCGTTCAATTTCGATTCACATACCATATCGATTTTCAACTTGGCTCCATTTAAAGCTGGATCGGTCACGATGATATCGTCAAGTGTATAATAGATTCTCATGTTCCGGCTTTGGTTGGAACCATAACCTATTTCCGTGAATTGGAATTGAACCCCTGCGTTTATACAGATCCCTCCGATGCATTTTATAGGGACTTGATATGTCGCCACATGGGACCAACAGAAGGAATAACGGTTCTTGATATACCCTGTTTCTGAACTGCTGTCAGGACTTCTTCGGCATTCATCTACAGTCTGGATATGATCATAATCAAATTCCGGGGGTACCCATCCGACCGCCGTCTTGATCGGAGGTGCCAAGTTCGCTCTGTATGTCGCTTTACTTTGCTGGTCTACCTCCATCAATTCATCTAATGTCTGAATGCCTTCTTTTTGCTGGATTTGATCTTGTTTGATTTCAAGCTTCCCGAGGGATTTGCCTTGCTTCATCAGTTCGGTTGCCTTCTTGATCTTGTCGTCTGGAACCCAGTATCCTCCACCTTCTGAAGTTGCTTGTGTCTGTACAGGTGCAAAGATGCCAAGAGTCAAAAGCATGACAAGGACAATTGTGAAAAATTGCTTGTTTAACCTGGACATTATAATTCCTCCCTTATTGAGCAGTAACAGCTGTTTATTACCCATGGACTAGTGCGCTATTAGGCCGGTGTGATTTAAATCGCTGATAGGTTACTACAAAATAAAATATTTGACAATACATTCCAAATCAAATAATGCTATCAACCTACATTTTTTACCAAATGATAAATAAATAGGAAGATGGTGGCCGATTCAAAAGACCTGATAATGTTGAAGACAATAAAGATGTTGCATTAAAAGTTGGTTAAAGACGAGGATATGTAATTCAATTGCAGACCGAAGCAGGGATTGCATTCTTATAAATGTATGTGACCAACAAACTGGAATATTTCGAACGTTTCGATTTCAATGCTTACTCTATAGATTATAAAATGATATAATTTCATTTATTGGGAAAATTTATTAATATTTCTTCGTTTGTAAATTGTTCATTATTGTGAAGTGGTTCACTTGAACTAACGGGTGATTTAGTTCATTACCAGAGTTGATCATGGGCAATTTATATTTAAGGGGCGGTTTCGAATTGAAAAACAGCAACATTTGGTTATTAAGCTTCGTTAGTTTTTTTACAGATATGGGCACCTATATGGTGACTCCTTTAATCCCGATTATTCTTGCTTCGTCAGGCCCTTTAATTATTGGGATTGTAGAAGGTTTATCAGAAACCTTGGCAAGTTTTTTGAAATTTTTCTCTGGTCGTCGTTCGGATCGTTTGAAAAATAGAAAAGGGTTTGCTTTGTTTGGTTATGGCTTATCAGGTTTAGGAAGAATATCTTTGATTATTTCAAGTACCTGGGTCGGCGTTTTCATATGGAAACTGATAGATCGTACGGGAAAAGGGATACGGACGGCTCCAAGAGATGCTCTTATATCCGAGTCTGGAGGAAAAAATAAACAAGGAAGAGTTTTCGGATTACATCAAATGATGGATATGTTAGGTGCTTCCATCGGGATTGGAGCTGCTTATTTCATATTACAGATGAATGGAAATCAAAACTTTCATGATGTTTTCCTGTATTCTTTAATCCCTGTAATTATTGGTTGGCTACTGTTATTGGGCATAAAGGAAAGAAAGCATGAACCACTAGTTAAAGAAATGCCGCCTGCCACGAAACCTAAACTTGATGTGAAACTTCTAAATCCGAATGTAAAAAAATTATTGTTTATTGTATTTCTCTTCACTATTGTGAATTCATCAAATTCGTTTCTTTTACTAAGAGCTGCAGATTTGGGAGTTTCTACTGCCAATGTTCTATTGTTATATCTACTCTTTCACCTTACTGCGTCTTTATTTTCTTATATTTCCGGAGCGTTCTCAGATCGATACGGACGAAGAGGTATACTAACTGTAGGATATGCGTTATATGGATTTGTGTATATTGGTTTTGCGGAAGTAAATACAACGATTGGTTTAATCGGTCTATTTACATTATATGGGCTGTATTCAGCTTTTACTAAAGGGGTCGAAAAGGCGCTGGTTGCTGATATATCCAATCCAGAAAGTAAGGGAACTGCACTTGGTTTCTATGCCATGATTACGGGGATTGGCCTATTTCCGGCTTCTTTGCTTACAGGTTTGTTATGGCAGATATTTGGCGCTGAAGTTTCATTCCTGATTAATGGGATCATCGCATTGATCGCATCTATTTTGTTATTTAGAATGCTCTCCATTAACGTTAGAAAAGCAATATAGATCTTAAAAGATTGATAGGATGCAGTTTATAAGTAGTTAGGCAGAGTATGAACAAAAAATGAATATGCTTCCATTAAAGGCGTGATTCTTTTATAAGAATCGCGCCTTACTAACGGGTGCGTTAGCTAAAGATCGGAGCTGCCTTAAAGGCAGCTTTTTCTTTATGGAACTAAAAGGCAAGGATAGATGAACAAGAGAGATGAAATTTTTATCTCTCTTTTATGTCGTATTTGACACAAATTCTAAAAAAACGGAAAATTTTAATGCTATACCTATACATTTGTTTTGCTCACTTTACACAAGCACTCCCCTTATTCATTTCATAATTTGATAGAAAGGGGGGGAGTGGGGTAGACCATTTTACTATTTCCAGTGTTTTTATACTTACATCTCGGACATGTGTCGTTTCACAACGTTTTTAACGCCATAAAATAATATATAGCTTGTATTTTAATGAGGTAGTATCCATTGTGTTCGTGTGGCATTAGTGAACGAAGTTTCCGATGTTTTCCCGAAATTCAATTTGAAGAGTTGGTACAAGGCCATTTAAATCTCTTTTTGCTTTCGACCAGTCTCACGGTTCAAGCCATGAACCTTCCTTTGTTTTCAATATTTATAAATTAAAGGAGTGAAAAAAAGAAAATATGCAATTTAAGAAATTTGTTGATCGACTCCCAATTCCGCCGGTAATCAAATCAAGAAAAACTACCAAAAATAACCCTTATGTTGTAAGCATGGTACAAACACGACATCAATTTCATCAAAATTTGCCCAAAACAAAAGTATGGGCGTATAACGGGTTAGTGCCTGGTCCAACGTTTGAAGTCAAGAAAGACAAACCTATATACGTGAAATGGAAAAATAAATTACCTAAAAAACATTTTTTACCCATCGATACAACGATTCATGGGGCTTCTCATACCCCTGAAGTTCGAACCGTTGTACATTTACACGGAAGTCCGAGTGCACCAGCAAGTGATGGACACCCAGAGGCGTGGTTTACCAAAAATTTTGGGCAAACAGGGCCAGAGTTTGTAACAAAGACCTACAAATACCCAAACCGAGAAAGAGCGACCACTCTTTGGTATCATGACCATGCCCTTGGTATCACCCGGTTAAATGTGTATGCAGGTCTTGCAGGGCTTTATTTAATACGCGATGAAGAAGAGAAGGCGCTGCCTCTTCCGAAGGGAAAATATGAGGTACCACTCATCGTCCAGGATAAGTCATTTAATCCAGATGGATCTCTGTTTTATCCAGCCCAGCCAAGCAATCCCTCACCAGATTTACCTTTTCCATCTATCGTTCCTGGTTTTTTTGGAGAAACAATCGTAGTGAACGGGAAAGTTTGGCCTTATTTAAACGTGGAGCCCCGCAAATACAGATTTCGTATAGTAAACGCTTCTAACTCTCGCGCATACCAGTTTCAATTAAGTAATTCTCAGTCTTTTTTTTTAATCGGAACAGATGGGGGGCTTCTTGAACGGCCGATTGAGGTACAAAGTCTACTAGTTGGTTCAGCTGAGCGGATAGACATCGTTGTGGACTTCTCTAAATTGCAAGGCGAAACCATCATCTTGCAAAACCAGTTTGAATTAGGGAATCCTACAGGCGATGTGATGGCATTCAAAGTGACAAAGCCCTTAAAAGGAAAGGACAACAGTCAAGTGCCGGCGATTTTAAGTAATATTGATCATATTCCACTCACAGAAGTCAAAAAGGTAAGACACTTAACACTTGTGGAGACACAGGATGAATTTGGACGTCCTATGCTTTTGTTAGATGGAAAAGAGTGGGATGATCCAGTGACAGAAACACCTCTGCTTGATTCGGTTGAAATATGGGAGCTGGAAAACATAACTGACGGCGGCCATCCAATTCATCTTCACTTGGTGGATTTTCTCGTCCTTGAACGCCGTGACAGTAATGGAAACCTCAAACAACCTCTTCCCACTGATTTTGGCTTAAAAGATACAGTGACAGTCAACGCGGGAGAAACGGTTCGAATCATCATGAGATTTGAACCATTTGCTGGAAAGTATGTATGGCATTGTCATAAGTTGGAGCACGAAGACCATGACATGATGCGACCATTAACCATAAGAAAGCATAAGAAATCATAATGAACTAGATAACAGGTCATAGGTCGATATTTCTTATAAAAGTGAATGAAAGGAGTTATTGACATTAATATAAAGGTCTATTCTTTATCAGTTCCATATGATCTTATAAGTTTAAAGCAGAAACTTACCAAGCAATTTGACTTGAAAGTTTCTGACGGTAAATTCGAGACTTAAAAAGTAAAGAATTCGGTGAGTGTGAAGGAGATTGGTTTTTTAATATCGTGAAAATCTCAACTTAGAGGAGAGCCGGAACAACAGGCTCTCTTTTTCTTGTTAGGAAAAGTCGGGATTCCTTCCACCAGTATCTACAAAAATAATTATCAACAAACCAATGCGACTTTATGACACTCTAATTTCAAAAATCCCCTTAAAAAATTAGCATTGTTGACGACACCCGTCAAATTGTCTTAAACATAAATCTTCACATGATCGATCACGCCTACAAGCTAAAAGACACCCACTAAGATTTGATAGGCATCTCTCTATACACGTTTCGCCGGGACTTCTCGGAGGACAAGTACAGTTACAGTTCTGACGACGTCTTTGATTACACCGTTCTCTTTGAGCTGCCCAAGCAGGTTCACATTTGTTATGAAGATATGTGGTATCTACAAAAGGTTTACAATGTGGAATAGGATTAAAAGGGTTTATTTTAATCACCTCTTTTTTTATTTTCGAGTTATTATATTCATTAATAGAAAAACTGTTTGTACAATATAGTACAAACAGTGAAAATAGAACGGCTAAAAACAGCATAAATCTTAGGCGCATACCTAATACACCATGGACTTGTCAAACATGATAATACTTTATTTAGTTTTAAAGCAGTGCAGGGCGAAGCTATAAACCGGGCGTCATTGATGTTCAAGTGGAAATTTGTAATCAGGAACAAGAGGAAGTAAGGATTGCGGGAAATGCTGTAATCGTATTTAAGTCCGAGTAATTACTGGAATAGCCATTCAACGTGCGTTAGTTTAAGATTGAAGCTGTCTTAAGGCAGCTTTTTAATGGTTCAGGTTAGCTTAACCTGGACCATATAAATATTATTGTAGTGTATTTAGATTTTGTGCCCTTACTAACCTTACAACTACCTCGAGGTTGAGTGAATAATTCCTTGTTACAAAAACTATTAGTTTTCTTCTTTCAATAAGGCAGGTCGTTGAGGCAGCCTTTTTCTTATAGCACTAACGGGGCAGTGTAGTGAAAGAAAAAGTATATCAACATTAATGAAAATATGGTATTTTTATACAGTGATTTTAATAGTGGAAAATTGATGAAGAAAAATGGAATTTATGAAGACGTTTAGTCAGCAAGTAAATCAAAGGTTCAAAGTAAATTTTAAATAAAGGATATAGGATCTTAAATGCAGAAACTTACATACTTTCCCCCAAAGATTAAGGATTCAACTAAATTAATTGATGTGATTGATGAACAAGGTAATGTGAAATGTAAATTCAAAAGGACTTTTAAAAACTTTATTACCAGAATAGTAACTTACTTATGGAGTTTTGATTGGTATGTTCAGTTTGATGTTTATTCAAATGATAACGATTTAGTTTATCAGTGTAAAAAAGTAACAAAGTGGATGGGAAAAACAGAATATAGAGTGATAAACTGTAAAACCAAAGAAGTATTTAATGTTAGTTATAAATCTTGGCAAGTAGTTGTCCCCGAATTCCTCATTACAAATGATTCATCAGAATATTTAGTAAAAAAGGAAATGATGGATTGGGCAAAACTTTATCATCAAGGTAGAGAAGTAGCAAGATGGAAAATGAAGACTACTGAATGGTCCAAGACATATTTAGAAATTGAAGAGGAATGCCCTATACAAGAGCCAGAATTTTTTATTTGTCTTTTTCAAGCAATTTTCTATGTTGGCGACTAAAATTTCAAGTTATTTATACCCATTCAAAATTGTGAAGTAATGTACTTAAAGTAACAGGTGCGTTAGCTGAAGATCGGAGCTGTCTTTAAGGCGGCTTTTTCTTATGGAACTAACGGGGCAGGTTAGTTCCATAAGATAAGGAAATTTATTCTTGAGGTATAAAGGATGATTTTTGGTAAGATGTCTTTATGGAGAAGTGATATTACAATGAAAATTTTAAAAAACAGAATAAAGCCCTTGTTTATTCCAGCGTTACTCTTATGGGTAACAGCAGGAATTATCCACTTTGTTTCCACCTTGTATTACGGTGTTTACAATGATTATCGGTCTATGGCTTATATCCTCATATTCATTGGGCTGTTTTTAATATTAATTGAACGGTATTTACTAGAAAAGGCAACAAAAAAGGAACTAATAGGGCTAGGTTTGACATTTTTACTAAGCATTTTATCTCTATTGTGGGTAATATATTTTTTGTGATCGAACAAACGGTTGCTTTACTTCAATATCAGGAGCCGAACAGCAGTTTTGTTTCTTATCTAAAAAGGTAGAATAATTGAGGAAGTATTTTAGAGGAATATAATTGGAGTAATTATGAAAGATAAAGAGGATACAAATGATGAATAAAGAAAAAAAGAAAGGCAAAGAAGGTTTTTTCAAATGCGTAATGAATGAAATTCGTGATTCAATCTTATCTGAATTGGTTTTTAACATCTTAACTCTTATCCCAAGAATGATAGTTCGTTTAGTAAAGAGTTTATTTTAACTGGTTGAGTCTGAAGAATTCTTAATGAACTAACGGGTGCTTTAGCTGAAGATCAGAGCTGTCTTTAAGGTAGCTCTTTTCTACTGCAACTAAAAGGGCAGGTTAGTTGCAGTAGAAAAGTGACAAACTAACAGGTATATAAATTTCCTTAAAAGGAGTAAGAAAACATTACGTTTATGGAAATAGTGGCTATTGGTATTCTATTGGTTGTAACTGGTTGTAGCATTTTAGGGTGGTTAATTAAAGAGTCTTATAAAAATTATAAAAATGAAAGTACAAAAACTAAGATTTTCTATTTCTTATGGGTAGTAATAGGTGTTCTACTAGACACCAGTGGATTAATCATTATTTTTGGTTTTATCTTTTTAGGAATACTATTAATAATTTATTACCCACTCTTCAACTAGGATCCTAAGCGTTGGAAATTCGGGGCTTTATTTTTCATAAAATGTATTATCATAGTTTTTCGCGTTTTGTCATCTGGACCATAATTAGAGTGTTCAAAATAGCTATCATTCCCCAGAAATAGGAATCAAATTTGAAGAAGCCGACCAATAAAGGTCGGCTTTTTTCATACTATTTAGCAGCAGCCTCCGTAACCGCCCCCGTAACCATATCCACCGCCGCCGTATCCACCGACAAAGCTAGCTCCAACAATGATTAGGAGTATAAACAAAACGACTATAAAGGCGAAACCTCCACCAAATCCAAAACCGTCATCACAACTTGATTCACAACGTGACATCTAGAAACATCTCCTTAATTGTTTTTAAGGAGGAAATTAATTAAATGGGTAATATCACATTATGCTCAAATTAGGAAAATGACACAATAGTCTCCTCTCCATCTCTGTTCATAGGATAAAATGTTGGAGGTACCTCTTATTGAGCTAACGGGTGCGTTAGCTGAAGATTAGAGCTGTCTTTAAGGCAGCTTTTTGTTATTCAACTAAAGGGGCAGGATAGTTCAAGAAGAATTGACACAAGAAGGTCGTCAATGAAGGCGATCTTCTTGTGTCAATTTTTAGAATAAGTGATTTATAATTGGGATATTATGTTAAAATAAACGCGAGCAGAGCAGTTTTTAGGGTATTGATGGTGAGAGTATTGGGGGAAATGATTATCTTCGTGAAAAGTCCTATGATTCATTAAAACTAAAACAGTTTAAATTATAATTCTTAAGGGGTGTTTATTTATAGTTATAAATAGAAATAAAAATGAGAGTTTAATTGGAAGCGCTCTGTTCATTGTAGAGGTAGAGATTTACGAACTCACTGGTCTGGCGGCCGAGGTGACCTCATGACAGTAATGAAAAAGCAGCTAATTTCACATTTGATGAAAAAGCGTAGATATTGGGGTTATGGTGCCGCTATAGCGGTAATGCCTTATCTGTTAATCAAAATCGCCTGGACTTTCGGTCTCTTCATGCCGACCGAACAAATGGGCGACCCAAGTTGGCGCACTGCAAACGCAGTAACAATGGTTCTAGCTGCAGTTGGTTTCCTGTTAGCATTGGCGTTTAGCATGACATGGGGTGAGCGACTGCCCGCCTGGTTGGTTGCCTTGCCCGTCTGGGTAGGTACTGGTTTACTTATTCCTATGCTGTTGCTGGCGCCTGTGCTTGGTCCTGCTGCTATGATACGCGATCAGCAGGCAGGAGCTGCCAACGTTTGGGTATATGAGCAGATTTTCGTAATGGTCTCACTGGTTGGAGTCGGCATCTGCCTACCTTTCGCCTTAGCTGGATACGCTAAAGCGCGTTGGCCAGAGGTATTTGCCGAACCAATCGACATTGAATTACTCCCGGGCAACAGCCAGAGACTGCATATCACCTTGGCTAGGCTTGTCGCGGCTGGATGTATCCTGCTTGGATTTATTAAGCTATTTTGGGCGGTCGGTGGAACTATTGGCATCAACCCAGCTATGTTGGATAACCGCGATTTATGGTGGCACCTATTGTCGTTGAGTACCGGTGTATGGGCCTTCGCGGGGGCGTGGGGTTTGTTGGTACTGACCACCCGCCGCGGGTTGAAGAGGTTCTTCCCTCCTATGGCAACTGCATGGATCTCGTCGGGAATGCTGTTCTCTTATAACCTCTTTAACCGCTTGGCCGCCACTCGCCCCGATGCACAACCTGCTCTAGAGAACCCGCTTGCATATGTACTAACCACAGAGTTAGGTAGCGTCTTGGGAGTGATGATGGGAATAATTATCCTGATGGTACTGCACGACCGCCGGAGAGCAATGCGTAGTTTTAGAAGTAATTAACGTTCCTAATATTGTATTATATATTTATAAAAAGAAAATAAATTAAATGAAAAGGCCCCCAATTTTTGGGCCTTTTAAATGTACGATTCTTTACATTATCATACATTAAAATTTAGTAAAAAAGATTCCCTTGTTCGGCTAAAGTGTGCGTCGTACTAGAAAATGGTCACTGATTATCAAGACCGCGATCTAGGTGAGCGAGCACAAAAAATGAAGGCATCCTCATAAGAGAAGAAGAAGACGTGTAAGAAAATAAATAATTCCTAATCAAAAAACCACACATCATGGTGTGGTTTGTCATTTTTCTTCCTTTTATGCTTCCTTTACATCCAGTCCTTTCATCATCGAACGGTCTTGGAGGCTTTCGGAACGCATGCTATATGCCACGAGCTTCTTCTTGTCCTGTTTTACGACATCCACATGGTCGCCGTATACGAACACCAATAACCGAATATCTTTTTTGCCTTTTTTCGTATCGATGACCAATGGCTTAACACCGCTCTTTGGCTGTAAAAACAAGGATTCGTTTCCAGGAAATATATGATTTTTCTTCAAAACCATCGCGTGGTTAACATCCTGAATCACTTGGTTCTTCTCTTCCCCTTCCAATCGTTTTCCGTCCATCGTGATCACGGTATTCACGTCACTAAGTGTTGGATGCATCTTAAATTTATTCAAAAGCCAATTGACGACATCGGTTGGAAGGCAGGTAACAACTAGTTTAAATATCGTTAAAATAATGGTCAAAATCAAAACGGGTCCTGTCATTTTTTCATCATCTCCGTATGTTATAAATGCCTCATTATAAACAGCTGCCTCTATATTACCAAAAGAATGGCCATTTTTTCTTTCGAAAATATGTCCATTCTCGCAACGTTTTCCTTTTGGGGCGTGCGGTATAAACTAACGGACAGGGGGTTGCTTCCGCAGCTCCTTTCATATTGAAAAGGGTAGATTAGTTTAAGAAGCGTAGTGTATTCATAACGGGTGCTTTACTTCAATAACAAGGGGTGCTGCGGCAGCCTTATGGCACTAACGGGGCAGGTTTGTTCAATAAGGGACTTGAGTACAATCTGCTAAAATAGTTAGAAATAGGTAGGGAAGGGTGAAGTAAATGTGTGGAATCAATTTCATTTTAGCTAACACCTATAAAGAAGCGTATAAGGAAGAAACACATGTAGAATTTGAAGAGGGAATACACTCATATCTTTTAAGCAAGGAAAAGGACTCTAATAATGAGTATGGTTTACTTTTAAATCTTAATATTTATGGTGTAACAATATTGTATAGAGACGAGATTAATGAATTAATAGGTATATGTGATGGCGTAATTAATAAATACACAGGGGAGGACAAAGAACAAAAAGTTAGACGTTTTGCTAAAGAGTTAAAGTTTTTTTGCATAGAAGCGTTACAGCGAAAAAAACATATATTTGCCATAGGTGATTAGTTTTAAAAAGTATGATATTAGTATTTTATGGGAGTGGCAGAGGATGGATTTGTGGGAAGAAGAATTTGATGATAATTTTAAAGGTGAACTAAATGCGGAAACGCTTCAAAAAGTTCAAAGAGAATTACAAGTGGATTTACCCGAGTCATATATTAACGTACTGAATAAACGAAATGGATTCTATCTAAAAAAGAAATATTTTCCTACCAGTATCCCTAATAGTTGGGCCAATAATTCCGTATATGTCGATGCTTTATACGGAATAGGGGAAGACTCAGGACTAATCGACACAATCTATTTACGTAAAGAATGGGGGATACGGAGTAAAAAATTAGTCATCATTTCAGCAGAGGCTCCTGCGTTTATATGCTTGGATTATAGACGTAGAAAAAATCCAATTGTTACTTTTATCGATGTTGAAGCAAATCAAGAGATAAATTTAGCGAAAGATTTTGAAGAATTTATGAATGGTCTTGTTGAAGAAATTAAAGAAGAGGAAATGGATCAATTTGACGATAGTTCTCTAACCCGACAACAAATCGAGGAGTATTATTCGAAGATTGATCATGGCATGATAAATGGAAAACCAGGTGAAATAGACCAACTATTTATAAAAATTCTTTCAACAAATAACGAACTAATTAGATATATGGTTGAAAAAATGAGACACCACAAAAAACCTAAAGTGCAATATTATTTAATGACGTTCTTATCTGAATGTGCAGAAGGGAACAATAAAGGGATTATAGAAGATGACTATCTACGAGAAGTTTTAAATGAAATTTCAAATAGTAAAAATAAGGATGCTGAAGCTTTAGCCATTTATAGCTTAAAAGATTTAAATAAGAGACTTAATATTTAGTTTATAAACAAGAACTCTTCGTGAACTAATAGGATTACTAAACTAAATGGTTAGGATTCGGCTGCTCTTTGTGGGCTGCTCTTTTTATTGAGCTAACGCGGGGCGGGTTATCAAGATTGTGAAGGATTGTACTTAAACTAACGGGTGCGTTAGCTGAAGATCAGAGCTGTTTTTAAGAGCTTTTTCTTAATGCTACTATCGGGGCAGTTTAGTTTAATAAGTTCAAATGATAAGATAAAGAAATAAAGGTGAATATAGGGGAGATTCAAAATGGATAACTGGAGAAATAATACGATTTGGTTTGAACAAATACCAGATAATCTTCAGTCTTACTTAAACTTAAAAGAAGATAAGTTTAATGAGATGCAGCTTGAAAACATTAAGTATTTAACTTTTTGGCATCATAAAAAGAATAAGCTGGGCAACTTTGTTGGTATTCCTGAAAATCTCCTCTATCTAGAATTAAACTGGTCTAATATACAAGATTTCCTTGGGATAGAAAAAATGAATAAATTAAAGCGTTTAGAATTACATTATTGTACTAAATTACAAGAGGATTTTGGTTTGTCTGGCTTAGGCAATACGCTAGAACATTTACATATTAATCAATCAAAGAAATTTGTACCAAATGAAGAATTATTCTCTCTGAAAAATCTTCGGGTTCTGTGTCTTAATTCTTGCGGTAATCTTGATAATTTGAAATTTTTAAATCAATTTCCTAACCTAATTGACTTTAGATTTGTTGATACTAATGTGCTAGATGGTGACTTATCACCAATTTTAGACCATCCAACAATCCGAAGTGTAGGCTTTCTGAATAAGAGACATTACAATATTAAAGATGATAAGATGGATGCTTTGTTAAATGATAAAAATGGTGGAGAAGAATTTAAAACTGTTATCAAGTATGGAAAATATGAGACTTTTAGATATATTTATTAACTCAATTGTTAATGAAATAACAGGTGCTTTAGCTGACGATCTGAGCTGTCTTTAAGGCAGTTTTTTCTTATGGCACTAAAGGGGCAGCATTCCTGTTAGAAGGTTGTTCGAGGTCTTGAAAGAAAAAGAGCCCTCTTGTAAGATGCATGAGTGTCAACGACAATTGACCCAGCATCAAACAGGAGGACTTCTCTATCCAGTTTAAATGAAATGAAAAATTAATCAAGTTACTGAAAATACACTCGTTGTTGGTATGGATATTGCCAAGCGTGTTCATTACGCTTGTTTTGTTGATGAACGAGGGCGCGTGATAGAAAAAGCCTTCGCAGTCCATCAATCAAAAGAGGGCTTTGAACACCTGTATGAAAAGATTCGTCAAACGATGAAGGAAGCTAAGAAAACAGAAGTAATAGTCTTTTTTAGCACTTTCTACTTGTCAGAGGTGCGAACTTTTCTGGGTTTTAAACTCTCACGTTGATGATTCAAGTTCGATCTTGCTAGATCGCCAAAAAAAGCTGGTAAAATTAACATAGACAAACCAACAGATCCGTCTGTCCTGGTGGTTGTTTAGTTGCCTTTACTCCTCTTCATAGAGCGTAAGAAAGGAATCTGGCTCGGCACGTCCCTCTGCGATCGCGTTTACCCTGTCGACGAACTCCGGTAGAATCAGATGACGCAACGGCTGGTCTACTTGATTCAATTGTTTGAATGCCTCCCTAGCCAACTCATCCCATTCCTTATAGCGATACAGATAATCATCAGGCATCACTACGGTGCTAGAAGTCCCTCCCTCCGGTTCACACTCAAAAGGTTCGTCCAACCCGAGCGTAGCATAGTCGCATGTGATTTGTTCTCCGGGAAGAATATCCCTCGACGCCAATTCAATCTCATAGACCGTCGATACCACATTTGGACTGAAGCTGTGATTCATGTATCTGGCATGATCCCAGCACAGCACGTAGTAATCGTCATCGTTGAGGTAGGCATATTTATAGACGATTTCCCTTCGCACGATATCAAGCGATTCAATTTCATCTTCCTTGAGAATAATGTCCAAATCATCCAATGCCCAGATGATCGTTCCTTTGGGGATCATTTTTGTGGCAAAAACGCCCACACCAATCTTTTCATTGACAAACCGAATCTCGGTATCTGGATGTATCATTGATTCTATTCACCCTTTCTCAAAACTTACTATTACTATATACAGCAGTTTCGATTAAGTGACCGTTCATTAGCGTATTTTATCCAAGTTCAATCAGCGGAATGTCCCCCCTGGAAAACGAGAAAGCTCTTTTATTCTTGTTCCACAATCGGGAGCTTTTTTACATTCAAAAATCATCCTGCCATAAACGATAACTTTTGAATGCCGAATACACCTTCAATCAGATATGTTTCTTCAATGGTATAACCCCTTTTTATTAAACTACTGCCCCCTTAGTTGAAAAAGCACTTATTCTAAATCTCATATTATTAATTCTAATACCTCTCTTATTCATAGACAGAAGCACATACGAAGCGATCATTAGAATCATATATTGTTTAAGAAATCATTGCACATGTTTCACGTACAGTATTAATTGGCGAAAGGAGTGATGAAATGTTAAATGGGACAAGTTCATTTTCCATTTCTATATTAGGCAGCAGTGGAGGTGTTGCAAAAGCGGTATTGGCCATAATAAATCAATCCGCCCAAGATAAAAATGACCCTATGTACCCCATCATTAGCATTTCCCAGCTTCACCTAATTGATATTAAACAAAAGGATAAAGAGTATTACGACCAATTATTCCCAAACCTTGCGGATAAAATCAAAATTTCCCAGCTTGATCTCATGGATGTAAGTCACTTTCAGAAACATTTAAAAAGGACAAAAACGAAAGTAGTCATTGATGTTTCATGGGCTGATACAATTGAGATGATGAAATGCTGTAACGAATTAGGTGTTTTTTACATCAATTCAGCCCTCGAGAACACTGAGGTCGATGAGGACGAAAGTCTATATGGTTTCCCATTGACCGAGCGATATATTAGATTTGAAGATAGCAAAAAAAATCTTACCAATATGAAGGCGATTGTTGGCTCGGGTATGAATCCTGGTGTAGTGCAATGGATGGCCATAAAACTCATAAACGAAAATCCGGATCGAAAACCATTAGCCTGCTACATTGTGGAGCATGACGATTCCTTTTTTAAAGACAAAACGTTGATCAAACCTAACACACTCTATACTTCTTGGTCGGTCGAATGCTTCCTGGATGAAGCGATATTATCTTACCCTATGTTTGTCCATCATCATTTGCCACAATATTTTTATGAAGAAGTATATGCAATGGAGTATAAAGTAAAGTTAGGGCAAAAAGAGTTTTATGGTTGTCTAATGCCACATGAAGAAGTGATTACATTAGGTAAATTATTTGATATGCAATTGGGGTTTATTTATCGTGTAAATGAATATACAACGGAATCAATCCGAAATAATTTGGCTAATGTAGACGTTCTCTGGGATTGGAATCAACAATTACTTGATCCAGATGTAGGTGAAATTGAAGGTGAAGACCTAGTTGGTGTCCTATTAGTTTACGAGGATAGCGAAAAGTATATATATAATGTGATGAAAAGTAGTGAAATATATCCGAAATTCAAAACAAACGCCACGTACTTCCAAGTTGCTTGTGGCATTTATGCTGCTATGGCGAGCATAATCCTGGATGACCTTTCTTTGGGTATCTATTATGTAGATGAGCTTTTGCTCAACACCAAGAGCAAGTACGGAGGGTATTTAACCTACCATATGACTGACTTTGTCACAGGAGAAAATAAAGGCTCCGATGGATTATTGCATCAAAGACTTAAATGGATTGAATAGGCTGATTAATGATAAGCAGAGACACTGCATTCATTTGTTTTCTACAGCATCCTAATAAGTTGATGCACTGCTAGTTAGTTTGTTATTGACTTCCCTCTTTCATTTACAAAATCTATTTAGTTAGGAGATTAGAATAGGAAAAGCACTTATTATTGTTTGTGGTGGGGTAGCTTCAGTAGCCATTCATAAATGTTGCCCATGATTGAAATCGTTCACATGAAGGGTTATTGAACTAACAGGTGCAATATTCGTCAGAAAAGAGGAATCCACAGAGCAGCATTCTTTAATGAGTATTCCGCAATAGCGCAATAGGGCTGCCATGTCACCTCTTCAATTTCTTTTAGAAAGTCTAAAAAATGATCTAGTTCCTCTATGATATGCTTCATTGAAAACTCTTCCCATACGGTTTAGATTGATCTAAAAATGAACTTGGCTCTCTCCTTTTGCCACATCCAGACCAATGGATTCATCGTTTTTTCCTCCTCAACTTACTAGCCAGTACCCCTTAGTCCTCCATGTAGTGTCATAACTTCGCTTGTTATACGAGATCTAAGTCCCAACCAGCCTCAAACATGTTTCTACAAGTAGGGGGGCGGACAGTTCAGTTCACGGGATCAAGTCCCACGCACCCGTACGTCATACCCTGGCTACTGATATAATAGATTCTATTGTTGATTTGCTTTCAGAAGTTGGAAGCTTTTTACTTTATGAAAATCCACGCCAATTGATTAAACTAGCGGGATTAACATTATGGGAAAACTCATGAAAATAGCTAATGATTTCCATTAGTTTTAGCGAAGCGTTCGCTCAATTTGGTAATAAAAACTAAAATTTTAATATTATGTTTAAAAGTAGAGTGGGGAAAATAATTCCCCTAATACACCGAGTGATGCAAACCGTTGATACATCAATGTTTATAGAGGGAGGTTAGTTGAACAAATATGCTTGAAACTTAAAGTTACTTATAACGTCATATAAAGTAAGAAAGGGTGCTCCAAAAATAACTGAGGTATGTCGGGAGTTCATTGATAAAGTGGAGGAACGTATTGAAAATAGGGAAATATTCACCTACACCAAAGGAAGTATTCTTCTTGGAATAGGGATTATAGAAACAAGTAAGTACTCGACAAATATGGAAATATCGGCATGTTTACAAATGAACAATACAGAAAAAACGGAATTGGCAGAACGATCATACATCATTTAAAGGAATGGTGTTATGACAATAATCTAAATCCGATTGCGGTTGTTGGTTTTATAACGCTCCCTCGAAACAAACGTTAGAAAGTGCTGGTATGGTCTCTAAAACAAGATTATTAAATATCAAAGTCCTATAGATTTTTAAATGAATGAATTTATAGCTAATCTAGAGTTATTCAAGAATCGCTTTTCTTAATGAACTAGAGGGGCACGTTAGTGAAAGAAGGTTAGGTAAACTTAACTTATGAAAAATACAAAAAGGTATTTTGGGGTTTACTGATCACCTAGCAAACCATTGCTACAGCAAGGTTGTATAAAATCCTGAATAAACGATAAAAAATGACTAAGAACCAAACCCCTGATACACGGGTTTGGCTTTTTTAGCTACTTCCTAGAGTTGTATATCGTATTCATTCGATCCTTTGAGGTCTTCTTCAACGAGGTAGTTTATTTTCTTACTTTAATGGACAAATTATTATA
This sequence comes from Peribacillus simplex, assembly GCF_900156045.1. Classification (GTDB taxonomy): domain Bacteria; phylum Bacillota; class Bacilli; order Bacillales; family DSM-1321; genus Peribacillus; species Peribacillus simplex_D. The sequence goes on from NZ_FTMX01000006.1 coordinate 243,904, forward strand.
AGTTGAAATTGTGCAAGGGTACGTTAATACAAATTAGGTATAAGTTTGTCAAAAAACATATAGAAGTTGGAGAGAAATGAATAGTAAAATAGAGGACTTAACAAAACGACTATCTGCTGCTCAAATAATTGTTTTTTATTACCTAGTAGCTGTAATGGTTTCAACCATTTTATTGCTGCTACCTATTACTCAAAAGCAGAATGCAGAGCTCGCGTTTATTGATGGAGTATTCATTTCTATTAGTGCGGTAACTGTAACAGGATTATCAACGGCAGATGTAAGCCAGCTGCTTAGTGTTCCCGGTACGTTTATTTTTACAATTATCCTCCAGTTTGGTGGTATTGGGATCGTGGCTTTCGGAACCATACTATGGCTATCAGGAAAGAAAATAGGGCTCAGGGCAAGAATACTCATGACGACAGAACAAAACAGCCCCACTTTTTCAGGGATTGTTCGGTTCATACGAATGATCTTCTTTTTCTTTGTCATGATTGAGCTATTAGGGGCTGTTGTATTCGGTACATATTTTTTGAAGTATTTCCCAACATGGCAAGAGGCTTATTTGCAAGGTTTTTTCGCCTCTGTGTCTGCTACGACAAATGCTGGTTTTGATATTACAGGAAAATCATTGATTCCGTTCGCAGACGATTATTTTGTCCTGACCCTAAATATAGTACTCTTCATTATCGGATCCCTTGGGTTTCCTGTTTTAATGGAGGTAGGTCAGTGGCTTAGGCATAAGGGAAAGATGCCATTCCGGTTCAGCTTGTTCACAAAAATTACAACCGTAACTTTTTTCATACTGATCGTAATTGGAGCCATTTTCATCTATCTGTTTGAGTACAGTCATTTATATTCAGAAAAGACTTGGCATCAATCCTTTGTCCATTCTTTGTTTTATTCTACATCTTCAAGGACTGGCGGAATGGCGATCAGCGATACCAACCAATATTCAGTACCTACCCTTTTGTTACTGAGTATTTTTATGTTCATAGGGGCATCCCCCAGCAGTGCTGGGGGTGGGATAAGAACCACCACGTTTGCTGTGATGCTGCTTACCATTTACAACTATGCGAAAGGGAACAGAACAATAAAAATATTCAAAAGGGAGATCGATGAAGAAGATATCATCAAGTCATTCATCGTTTTCACAACAGGTATGATACTGTGCAGTGTGGCAGTTATCATTCTTACACGCATTGAATCTGCCTTTTCCCTAATGGAAATTTTATTCGAAGTTTCCTCTGCTTTTGGCACTGTAGGCCTTTCGCTTGGCATTACACCGGAATTGAGTACTGCTGGGAAGGTCGTAATCATGATTTTAATGTTTATAGGGAAAATCGGCATGTTTACCTTCTTATTCAGTATGGGAGGCAACCCAGTTAAACATGCGTATCACTATCCGAAAGAGCGCATCATTATAGGGTGAAGAATGTTCTACTGGAAAGGTGATCCAATAATAAAAGTGCAATAATTGTATTGAAAATCCTTTTCTTCTTCAACCATCCTCCACTTATATTGAATAAGCAGCAAAAAGGATCTTTCTGTTTTGAAGATCCTTTTTTAATGCCGATACCATCTGATGATGTACAAATATGGTTTTAGTTGCATTGATGGCAACCTTTTAGCCTTTAAGGCTAGTATTTTATCTTTTGGTCTTTACCCTTGTTCGTATAAGAATTTCGAAATGGGAGGTATAGCATTGTTCTACCGTTCGCAAAAGTAGAAATTTGTGAAAGGTTACTATAAGAGGAACGGCGTTTTCTTGTGTAGTATGGGAAATATTGCACTTAAACTAACAGGTGCGTTAGCTGAGGATCGGGGCTGTCTTTAAGACAGCATTTCTTTATGCTACTATCGGGGCAGGATAGTTGAACTCTATATTGAATGGTTTTTATCATTATCATAATTTGGTGATGGACTAGAGATTGTTAATATGCGGTCTAATACTTTTTCAGTAAGCGGCATGAAGAAATTAAGCATTAGCCCCCCTAAACAAACGGTTAATAAAGTTCCAACGCCAATTGGTCCATTTAGGACCATTGCCATTAGCAAGAATACGAGGTAAATGAAGGTTCTCGAAAAAAAAATATTTGTTCTAGTTAATTCTTGTATGATTAATGTTAATCGGTCAACTGGAATCGGTGCAAAATTTGTGTGTAAATATGTAGCAGTTCCTAATCCTATAACTACCAAGCCGATTCCAAAACAAACAACTTTGCTGTACCATAGTTCAGGTGTTAGCAAATTGTGCAATAAAAAAAGCCACATATCAATACCAATGCCCGTTATAAAAGCTGTTAACAACCCCAAAACTTCTGGTCTTTGCCTTTTTAAAAATGAATTACAACATATCAATATTAAAGCCATTATGATTTCCCAACTTCCGACAGTAAGCCCCACATTCATGGACAGTCCTACTAAAAGTGCATCAAAAGGTGAAGTTCCAAGGTCTGATTGTATAGTGAAACAAATACCAAGAGTTAATAGTAAAATTCCTAATACATAAAAAACATATTTCACTTTGCTCGACCCCTTTAATATTATTTTTTATTGCAAATGCAACAAAGTAAGGTTACATTTAATATATGTCATTTTTATTGCATTTACAACAAAAATCTTTGCTGAGGAGTTAATCATGTAGGAAATTCTTCGTGAAATTGGAATGATAGCAAGAGCATTAGATTCTATAAGTAATATAGAATTTAAAGAATATGGAATTTGTTAAAAAGGGAAATAAGAGAAATTATTGATTATATGAAGGAGCGACATATTTAAATGACTAAAAATATTAAAAAGTGTACCCTTGAAGATTCACGCGAACTTCAAGAAATTAGTTATGAAACATTTGATGAGACATTTAAGGATCAGAATTCAGCCGAAAATATGAATGCCTATTTGGAAAGGGCGTTTAACTTAAAACAATTAGAAAAAGAATTATCCAATATTTCTTCGCAATTCTTTTTTGTTTATTTTAATGATCAAGTAGCTGGATATTTAAAGGTCAATATCAATGATGCTCAGACTGAAGAAATGGGTGATGAATCACTTGAAATCGAGAGGATTTATATTAAGAACAAATTTCAAAAACATGGGCTGGGTAAATATCTGCTAAATAAAGCTATGGAAATTGCGAAGGAACGTAATAAAAAGAAAATCTGGCTCGGCGTATGGGGAAAAAATGAAAATGCTATTGCCTTTTATAAGAAACTGGGGTTTGTTCAAACTGGTGCCCATTCTTTTTATATGGGTGATGAAGAACAAATGGACTTTATAATGACCAAAGCACTTCTATAACTTGTTTTGGAAGGGTGAACTATTATGATAAGCCCACTTTTATTTCACCCTCAAATGCAAGAATTAAAGAACGGAACGGAGCTGTCATATTGGCAGCTTCTCTTTAGATTGTACTTAAAGTAAAGGGGGAGTTAGTTCATTAGAGAGCTGTGACGATCAGCTCTTTTCTTATGGAGCTGACGGGGCATGTCAGTGGAATGAGGAGCTGTGTTTTGAAAGTCCATGATCTGCCCCGCCAAGTAATAGATATAAGCTGCGATTACGATGTGTTTTTTATGACCAAGCCTTTTTTAGGAGTTCCACGCCAAGCTCGATTTCCTCACAAGAAAGATTGCTGAAGCCAAGTTTGATAATTGGTTCAGCGGTATTATTTTTAATGAAGTAGAGTGAGGTGGGGTACACTTTAACACCATGAAAGGAAGCTCGCTCTATTAGCCATTCTTCTGAACGTTCCAGGTGTACTTTGATTAATACATACAAACCTGACTGCTTACCGATAATGGATATATTTTGATTGAATTGCTTTTTTAATATTGATGCCAAGTGCTGCATTTTTCGTTTATAAACAAGACGCATACGTTTAATATGGCGATTCCATTCTCCCTCTTCCATAAATTTAGCCATTGTGAGCTGGCTTAGAAGTGAAGTGGTACTTTCGAAATGAAGAAATTGATTTTTATAACGGTTTAAAAGTGGCTCTGGCAACACCATATAACTTAAACGAATTCCTGGAAGAAAGGACTTTGAGAAATTCCCTAGATAAATGACTCTAGCAGAATCAATGGAAGCGAGAGCTGGAAATGGTTGTTGCGTATAGCGAAATTCACTATCATAATCATCCTCGATAATATACCCTTGCATCTTGTTAGCCCAATGAATAAGCGTTTGCCGTTGTTGAATGGACATGCTTACCCCATATGGACTGTGATGGGAAGGGGTTACATAGATTAGACGTGATTTAATTTGTTCCAATTGCGAAAAATCAGCACCTGTCTCATAAACTGGTAAAGTCTCAATCGTAAAACAATGGAATTGAAAAGCTTCCCTAGCGCCATCATATCCAGGGTCTTCTACTGTAACGCTTGGAAAATCACCCTTCAGTATATGTCCAAGATTGATAAGCATTTGTTGGGTACTGCTGCCGATAATGATGGCATTTGCATCTGTTTTCACCCCACGGGATTGGAGTAAGTATGTGGCAATTTGTTCACGTAGGCACACCTCACCAAAGGGTTCCCCATATTGAAAACTCTCCTGTAACGTTAATACTTGATTGGCAATCCTCCTCCAAATTTTCAGAGGAAAATGTGCTTGATCTACGGCACCAGCCCGGAAATCAATGAGGGTAGGTGTCACTGGCTCCCTTTGCGTTTTATTATGAGGAATTAACTCTTCTTGGGATAAAAGTGGCTCTAATTCATTTACAAAATAACCCTTTCTCCCTTCTCCACGAATATAGCCTTCAGCTACAAGTTGATCATAAGCCATTAATGTCGTATTGCGACTTACTTGAAGGGAATCTGCCAGTTGGCGGATGGAGGGCAATTGTTCATCGGCAAGTAAGTCACCCCTTTCAATAAATGACTTAAACTGCTCGTAAATTTGTTTGTATCTGGGGGAATCCTCCTTAAAAGCAAAAATGGCATTTATCATTTACGATCTCCTTTGACATGTCTATTTGTTTAGAATTGTACCTTTTTATATGTCAGTTTATATATTACCATATTTTACAGAAGAGGTTCACGAGCAGAAATGAGGATGGACACTTAGTAAAAGTCGCTATGATTGTGAATGGAATAATATTGACGGATGAAAGGAGATTTTTTATGTATATCCCTAAGCAATTTGAAATAAAAGAATTAGAAGCAGCCTGCGATGTAATACAGGAGAATGGTTTTGCAACATTGTGTTCAATGCATGAAGGCATGCCTTTTGCTACACATTTACCACTGCTGTTGAATAAGGAGAAAACCTATTTGTATGGTCATTTTGCTCGTCCGAACCCTCAATGGAAAGATATTGAAAATCAAACTGTCTTAGCAGTCTTTCATGGTCCTCACTGTTATATCTCATCTTCTTGGTATGAGACGAACCAAGCAGTACCAACATGGAATTATGTGACTGTTCATGTATACGGCGAAGTCGAACTTATTGAGGATGAACAGGAGTTAACGGATACCTTGCATGACATGGTATTGAAGTATGAAGCCCCTGATAGTTCATACAATTTGCAAGATTTAGATGCTGACTTTCTCGCTGGGATGAACAAAGGGATTCAAGGCTTCAAAATTAAAATTAACAAAATAGAGGGGAAAGCGAAGTTAAGTCAAAACCATTCATTACATCGACAAGAGCTGGTTATCAATCAACTGGAACAGATCCAAAATACAGATGAGCAAAAAATTTCCTCTTTAATGAAGGCAAACCTAAAAAAATAACGTTGAATGTTACTGCGCTAACGTGAGTGTTGATCCAATAAGGATTTACACTCTTTTTGTTGAACTTCTGTTACTAACGGAGCAGATTTCAATACTAATGTAATTAGCAGCAACGTTTTTTCACTATCGTGTTAATGGAAGAAAAATTGGATCCTTTTTAAATAATCTAGTCAAAATCTTAACAAATTTCTAAATGTAAAGCCGTATGGGCATTTTTAAAAAAATATGCATGTACTGGGTTAATTTAATAATTATTATTTAAAATATAACAAAAAATCACGGTCCCTTTATACGGATATAAAATTCCAGAGTTATTCTTAATTTACATCCAGAGGGAGGGATCGGAAGTTGTCAAAATTTCAGGCCATAGCTTCTTTGTTCATCTTGGTATTTTTCATCATTTTCGTAACTTTTAAAATCACAGCACACTCAACCAAACATTCCACAACGAATCGTTCCACATCCAACCGCAACATCCAAGTACAATTGTTAGGCGTTAATGATTTTCACGGCCAGCTGAACAAATATCAAATGGTTTCAGGGAACACGGCAGGCGGTGCTGAATACCTGGCTGCCTATTTAAAAAAATATAAACAAGAAAACCCGAATACACTGCTTGTTCATGCTGGTGATATGGTAGGAGGAAGTCCTCCAATCTCTTCTCAATTTCAAGACGAACCCACGATTGAATTTTTAAACCTCCTGCACTTTGATGTCGGGACACCTGGAAATCATGAATTGGACCAAGGCGTAAATGAAATGAAACGTCTTATTCATGGAGGATTCAACAAAAAAACAGGTTATTTTCAAGGTGCCAATACTTCTTACAGTTCTGCAAATATCATCGATAGAAAGTCGGGTACTCCCTTGTTACCACCGTATGTTATTAAACAAATTGACGGGATTAATATTGGATTTATCGGTGTGGTCACAAAAGAAACCAACCTGTATGTGGCCCCTGAAAATCGAAAAGAAGTAGAAATTACGGATGAAGTTTCAGCTATTAACCGAACCGTTAAGCTTTTAAAGGAAAAAGGGATCAAAGTAATTGTTGTTCTGGCACATGATTCAGCTAAATCAGATAAGGCAGGAGAAAATTCCAGTGGAGCTTTAGTGGAGATGGCTCCAAAAATCGATGATGAGGTCGATGTCATTTTTGCCGGTCACAGCCATGAATATGCCAATACCGTTGTAGCCGGTAAACTGATCGTTCAAGCTTATTCCAATGGGAAAGCCTTTTCTCAAGTAAATCTTGAAGTTGACCCACAGACTAAAAATATTGTTAAGAAACAGGCAAAGGTTATTGTCACTTCACATCATCATATAAAACCAGATAAAGAAACGGCTGCTCTTCAAATTAAATATAGAAAAAGATTGGGGAGCTATTTTAATCAGATAATAGGAGAAATGCCTGAAGAAATAACACGAAATCAAGATGCAAACGGTGAATCCCCATTAGCGAAAATGATTGCAGAATCTGAGCGGGAAGCCATGGGGGTAGATATAGCTTTTGTCCATCAAGGAGAAATGCGGAAAAATTTAAAAAAAGGGGAAATCACTGTAGAAGACATTTATACAGACTTGCCTATGGGACATAATGTCAGTAAGTTAATCTTAACAGGAGACCAAATAAAGCTTGCTTTAGAACAGCAGTGGGCGAAAAATTATGAAAATAGGTTACAAACGGTTGGTTTAACGTATAATTGGGACCCCAATGCTCCAATTGGCAACCGCATTGTTGCGCTGAAAGACATGAAGGGTCAAGAGATTCAGCCAAACAACGAATATGAAGTAGCGGTTAGTAATTATTTAGCTTCAGGCGGTGATAACTTCACTGCATTTGAACAAGGTAGGCTCGTAGAATCCGGTCCACAAGTTGTCACTGCACTTATAAATTATATCCAACAGAAGTATCCCCATGAAAGTTCTCACCATTCATTGAAAGAATGAAGGGGATCATACAGGGATTCGCATAAGTTGCTTTTGAGTAAGTATTACCAAAAAATAAATTCAGTTACTCAAGATTGGCTTATTAAACGAGAAATAAGGGGTAGGGAGTTGCTTTGGCAGCTCTTTTTTGTTGCATAAGAATAGATACCAGAAGATCGTCATTAGAGTCGAGCTTTTTCTTTTCACTGTTTCAGATAAAAAGCTACTATCTGAAAGTACGCAACCAAATTTATCGTAATAATATTTCATGGATTAGAAAAAAATAGAGAAAAGGAGGGATTGCGAATGTCTGTGAAAAAGTGGGTAACACGATTGGTCGTTGTGCTTGCAATGTTTGTGGTTGTGACAACACTAGGCTCACTCGGCGTATTTGCCGAATCCGGTGTTGTGACACAGCCTATGGAGACGGGGAAATCGATTGAGGTCGTGTTGAATGATGACTTCTTTAATCCGAAAGTCATCACCATTCCGAGTGGAACAGCCACAACGATGATATTGAAAAACAAAGGCAGTAAAGAGCACACCTTCACACTGGAAAAGCTCGGAATTGACGTTGAGGTTCAGCCAGGTGAAGAAAAAAACATTACCGTGAATCCGAAACAGCCCGGTACATATGAATTGATATGCCGGTACCATTTCCAGGAGGGAATGGTTGGGAAAGTAATAGTCGAATAAAATGCAGGGCCGATAAGGCCTTGTTTTTTTTATAGGCAAAGGAAATTACTTACTTCCTCCGCGAACGGACTTCTCTACTTTGTATTATCGATTAAGGTTTAGAGAGAGTTTTTATTAAGCTTATTTTTCATTACAGAGAATATTGATGCTTGGATCATTAATAATTGTTCCACCTCTATAAATGGTAAATATAATGTATGGTAATGTATAAACCATTTAAAATGAGGTGGAAAGGTGTATTTTTTAAAACCTATTTCTGATGAGGCTCGTTTATCTCAATTAATATTCAATAAACATAAAAAAACGATGAAGCTCATTCAAGTATCTATTTTTTCCTGTATTGCTGCCATTCTGCAGGCTGCCGGAGTTTTACCGGGGGTAGGATATTTTATAAGTCCGCTGGCCACTGCACCTATCCTGTTATGTTCCATGTTTTCCATTCCATTTGGGGCAATGTCCTACTTTCTGACAATGATGCTGTTATTCATCCTGCAGCCAACTGAACTAATTGTATTTCCTTTTACAACAGGATTGTTAGGACTTGGCATAGGGGCATCTTTTCACCTTTTTAGAAAGAGGTTAAGTATTATTGCTACTGGTGCCATTCTTTTAATATTAGGAATTATGAGTCTAATATTTATTTTTCACTTTCCGGTATTAGGTCCAGCCGTCTCTGTTTCACTTTCATTTCTTACAATTGGCTTTTTATTTGCCTTCATTTATAGCTGGGTATGGGTTGAAATTGCTTTAATCATTTTTAAAAGGCTAAAAATGATTATATTGAATTAGGCTGTTTTCGCATACTTTGTTGCTATTTACCAAGTAATGCGGTGTGGTTGATTTCCCCTCCAGATGCTCGCTTTCCGCGGGAGTCTCGTACTTCCGCTCCAATCAACCTTAAATCATTTCGTTTTAAAAACAAAAATCTTAACGAAAAGAGCTTTAAATTGATTCTCCATTACCTGGTTTTTCGATTCATTTAATCCATGTAAGAGATTTATCAAGATTAAGTTGAAATGTATTGTTTTGATTCATGGAACTATTTCAAAAACAGTGCCTTGGTTAAAATCAGTCACTTTCATAGAGCCATAAACCGCTAAATATAAGCTGGTTTGATTCAGGTTCGTTCCCAAACTAACATAATAGGCTGATTGGGACCCAAAATCATAATCGGTTTGTATCACACTGAAATCATTTTGTTCACCATTTGGTCTTACGGTGGTATAAGCTAATGCCCCTTTAACCTGGGGTTGAGAATCTTTCCGGGCAAGATCGGTAAACACAACGCTTCCTGTTAAACCAGGGATTGTATTCCCCATATAGGCTTGCACTCCTGTAAGTGCAGTTCCTCCAAACTTATCGGGTCGGGTATCTTTATGAAAATAACTGGTTAAAGGCTGAAGGCGACTCGCTGAATGTGTTACTGCTTCATTGTAATAAGCAATCGTTTTCTTATCCAAAGTCTGATTTTGATTATCAGTGCAGCCACTTATAATCGAAGTAGGAAAAGCACCTTCCCAGCCTCGCCAGCCAAAGTTAATGAATCCTTCTTTGTCAGGTTCAGAATTCATGAAAGAAGCTTGAACAAGCTGAGTAACCGGTATTGGTTTATATTGAACGAATGAAAATATCGACTCGACCAAATTCTGGCCGACATTTCCCGCATATTTAATATACTGATTATAAAACCTTTGAAATGAAATGCCTGGTATATTGCGAACCCCTTTGGCCATTACCATGAGCGTTTCCTGAATAGTTGTGGGCAGTTCATTAAGACGTGTGACAATGGGTGGATTATTGAAGGATATATTCTTATTAACATCAATTTCAATTATTTTACCCGCGATTTCCAAATCGTCCTGGCTTAAATTAAATGGATCATAGCCTGATCCACCATCACCGGTTGTTAAAACAAGCTTTCCTGTTTCAGGTGAAAAGTTTAAACTATTGACCCCATTATGATTTAAAAATGGTCTTCTTAAGTTAAGTAATGTCCGCCTTTTTTGGGGTTGACCATTCGATTGTAAAACCCATTCTTCAATTGTATCTATATGATCATATCGAGTTTCTCTATTTATCCACCTTAGGTTTAAAGTTTTAGGATCACACGGGTCTGGATTAAAAGATTCAGGAAGAGCACCTGGTCCTTGTGATCCTGCTACTGAATAATGAAGATAAAACAGACCGTTATAATAAAATTCGGGATGAAACGCCAGCCCCAGCAATCCCCGTTCATCATATCCGCCGCCAGAAGCACCTAGTTTTAGGATTCGCGGGCGAATATCCAAAAAAGTCCTTATAACTCCGTTTCCTATGTAAAAGATCTCTCCTACCTGGGTTGCAATAAATAATCTTTCAATTGAGTCACCTGGAAGTATGGTTGTCTTTAAAACAGTAGGTAAATTTATCTTACTTACAATGGGCCGTAAACCAACCTTAACTTTTATCAACTGACTTTGCACCCCTTCTAATGTTTTCTTATAAGAATATGATTAGAACCGTCTATTAGTACCAAATTAGGCCGGGAATCCGATAACGCATTGCACTACTTTCCGCACGAGCGTAATTAAACTAAAGGGGCAGGATAGTGCAATAAGAAAATCAAAAATTGGGGATGATACCTTTAATATTGTTAAAGGTATCATCCCCAATGAAGAGTGAATTTCCTTTTTTATTATGGCTCTTTTCGTAAAGATTGTTGTTTTTAAAACGAAACGATTTAAGGTTGATTGGAGCGCAAGTGCGAGACTCCTGCGGGAGCAGCGGGACAGGTGAGACCCCACAGGCGTTTTACGCCGAGGAGGCTCACCGCCCGCCCCGCGGAAAGCGAGCATCTGGAGGGGAAATCAACCACACCGCTTTACTTGGAAAAATAGCAACAAAGTAAGCGAAAACAGCCTTTATTATTTAAATACTGCTGATAGTAAATAATCAGAAATGATTGTTAGACATTACCTAAAGGTTGGAGTGAGAAAGTGGAAAATCATGTTGCTTACCTTCTAGAACATTATGGGTACGTCGGAATAATATTTGCTTTAATCGGAGGTATTGTAGGACTTCCTATACCCGACGAGGTTCTTCTTACATATATTGGTTACAATGTGTTTCAGGGTAAATTATCTTACTTAATTTCAATAGTAAGTGCCTTTGCAGGAGCAACAGGGGGGATTTCGCTTAGCTACTTCATTGGTTATAAATTTGGGTTGCCTTTATTAGAAAAGTTTGGACCAAAACTTCACATAACCGAACAAAAAATTAATATAACAAAGAAATTATTCAAGAAATTTGGACCCTATCTTTTATTATTTGGTTATTTTATTCCTGGGGTACGGCACCTTACAGCGTATATAGCATCTGTCAATCGCTTCTCTTTTAGAAAATTTATTGTTTACGCCTATACTGGTGCATTAATATGGAGTTTTACTTTTATCACATTAGGAAGAATATTAGGGGAAAATTGGAACAATGTTGAACTATATATGTCAACATACAGTATTTATGTGATTACGAGTTTATTTGTCCTTTCAATATTCATTTATTTTTTATGGAAGAGAAGAAATCGATTAAGAAGGGGTATTTCATAAAAGTGACGGTTTAGATGGAGGACTTTAATAAAATTATATATAGAGCTTATAGAACTATGGGGTGTGTTAGCTGAAGATTAGAGCTGTCTTTAAGTCAGCTTTTTCTTTATGGAACTATCGAGGCAGGCTAGTTGAATAAAGAATTTAGTTTTAAAAAAATATAGGTTTTTTGAATGAATTAACGGGCACGAGTGCTGAACAAGGGTAGACCAAAATATAAATGATACATAGCATATTTTAGAATTTTTAAAAGTGGGTGAATGTATTGAGCTATTATTTTCCCTACCGGCAAGACTGGTCTACTGTATTGGAATATTTAAACTACAGTCTGAACGGCGAACAAATGGTTTGTTCAATGACGACGCAATTATTTCATATCCCTGTCACTAAAAATCTAAAAGGACACGCAGAAATGCATAATCATCTTATTCCAGCCTCCTATCACCGGGTTACAGCATTAGGCTGCGCAAAACGATTGCAGAGTGGTGAATACCATGAATCCATTATTAAAGCCCTGGTTGCATGTGTTAATAATGGGTTGAAGCAAGACAAGGAAGTAACGAAATGGTTAAGGGTTATGAGGGAAAATGCTCCAAGTGAATTTAAAGAGTTCATGGATACCGTTATCGACTGGCAGCAGAAGACAGAGGAAAGTTTAGCTTATACCCAGCAGTTGCTAAGGGGAATGGGATTTGACACTGAAAACGGGGAGTCAGCTTACTAAAGTAAATATTCATATTGAGCTAACGGGTGCTTTACTTCCATAAGGGAGTTGCTTCGGCAGCTCATTTTTTATGGAGCTAAAATTAGGTTACTTCAACAATTGGGCCATTTTCTTGAATAAGGGAAGGGATCATTCGTAAGGAAATCGAAATTAATCAAAGGAATAAATGTTCAAAGCACTTTTGAAAAAATATTCATCTCCACTGACATACTGTTGTCAGCATTAGACGTTTACATTAGCTTTTGGAACAACAACCAGGAAATAACCCGGCGACCCTGAATTTTAAAGAACAGTTACATACTCGACATTGAGGAGGAAATCGAATATGAGCGACCAAAAGACATTACGAGGACTCACCACCGTCAGTTTTTGGGCGGCTGATCTAGTGGCAGCAAAGAAGTGGTACGCCGAGCTGTTGGGTATCGACCCATACTTCGAACGCCCAGGATATGCCGAGTTTCGCCTCGGCGACTACCAGCACGAGCTTGGCCTGATCGATAGCCGCTACGCGCCCGATGGTTCGTCGACCGGCCAGGCCGGTGGTGCTGTCGTGTACTGGCACGTCGATGATGTGACAGCAACTTTCGGGAAGCTGTTGTCCATGGGAGCGAAAGAACACGAAGCACCTACAGTTCGCGGTGAGGGGTTCATTACTGCCTCTGTGGTTGATCCCTTTGGGAACATACTGGGCATTATGTACAATCAGCACTATTTGGAAGTTCTAGGTTCGACCAGAAAAGCGTGATCCGAGCTGTCGGCATTCAGCTTAACGCATGCCCAGTTTGTACTACTCACATCGCTGGTATGTTTACACAATTTATTTTATAGAATCGTTCAATCGAACAAATGAAATGATTAAATGGTAATCCGCGAAGGGTACGAACCTTTGATAATGAACTAACGGGTGCTTTAGGTGAAGATCGATCGGAGTTGTCTTTAAGGCAGCTTTTTCTTTATGCAACTATCGGGGCAGTATAGTTGAAGAAGAACTGAATAAATAAAAACAGCCAGGTTCTGGCTGTTTTTTTATAAAAAATCCAAATGCTTACAATAAAAACAAAAATTCAATCAGATTTATGGGATAATTTTATTAATTCCAGTTTTTCTCTATAAATTGAACTGCAGGTTGTAAATTTGTATTGTTAGCAATTGAAATGACAATGGGAACCACAGAAGGGTCCGTTTTGGATAAATTAGGGATCCGTGGATTTAACCGAAAAAAACGATTTCCTAGAAGCTGAGAACTGACCATGGATTCATAGTAACCAGATCCACTAGCGACTATCTGAAGAAATGGCAGTAAGGGTTCATTGGGCGATCGGTCCAAAAGAACTCCCCAATTTGGGGGAAGGTTCTTCATATTTTCGGGGCGTATGTTATCTGCACTCACCATCCCCCACCCCTTCGTATCTCTTCTTAATTGAGTCGGCTCTTCACCTGTTCCAATGGATAATACCGCAATTTGATCCAACGGCTGTTTGGCTTTCCCAACTGCAAACGCGATACTGGCTGTACTGGGGTTAGTTGTTACTGTATACCCATCCACGTAGTTTTGATAGGCTCGTTGCGTCGCGGGAGCACCACTGCTCCGTAGTATTACATCACTCGCTTTCTCATTTAAATAGGGAGAGCCAGGAAAGTTGTGGAATAACACAGGAGTCCAACGATTCAGCTCCGGTGAGAATAGATGAAATGCAGGGACAACAATTCGTCTTTTTAAGTCTTTGAGGAGAAGATCTGGGGGAAAAAATGTTTGTACCGCTTTAATGAATCCGGAATATGGTAATTGTTGGTTAAAAACAGGTCCGCCTGGTCGGGAAACGCTGAATGCCGGCAGGATTTTATCCTTAAAAAACTGGAGTGTCTCCTTCGGCGATCTTCCACTTGCTAGCGCAAGGGCAGTGAATGAACCGATTGAATTTCCCGAAAAAACATTGGTTCGACTAATTAATTTTGGGTTTTGCCGAGCCAGCCTGTTCAAAAGTTGTAAACTTAAAGCACCTAATGTGCCGCCTCCATCAAAGGACATGATTCGATATTTTGTCAAAGCTGATTTCTCCTTTCTAATCTGGTCAAAAGTATCATTCAGTATATGTTTATTTTTCAGGAGCCGGATTATGTAGCTAAACATCCAAGGAAAGACTCCATCGAGTATATAAAAAATACGACGAGGATAAGAAGACTACGTTTGAGTGGCAGTACGGGCAAGCCAAACGGGAATTTATTAAACGTACTTTGTTTGTAATGGGTGATGAGAAAGGCAGAAAGTACAGCCAAAAAAAATGAAAGAAAAAAAGCCATAGCGGTAGGATACGGCTGCCTGTTTCGTCCTCAAACAGGTTATTTTGCAACCCTGTGAACAAAAGGTTATTGATTATTGTTATTAAATATCGTGCAATCCTTCAAGATGGAGACCGCTTTTTTCAACAACAGGAGTGTGAAGAATTACACTTAAACTAAGGGGTGCGTTAGCTTTAGATCAGAGCTGTCTTTAAGGCAGTTTTTTTCTTATGGAACTATAGGGGTAGGTTAGTTGGATTGCCTGACAAAGAATAGGAGTGGTTTGTATTTATGGCAATAACAAAGAAAAGATTCTTCATTAGTTATATAGTGGTTTTCATACTCATGTATATTGCAAGCTCTGGTCTGCAATACTTCAGGGGGCAAACGATAAATTGGTTAGGGAATTTAGCATACGCATTTTGTTTCGTAGCATTTCATTCCCTTTTTAGTTGGTTATGGGGAGATTTTGATAAGAAAAAAGCCGATCACTAATACATAGTCCCAAGACGCTTATAGTATTATGGCTTATTGGAATTGGGAGTGTAGAAATTATTTTTTAAAGCAGTAGTCAGTAAACGGGTCATTTAATACTTTATTGAAATACAAAGGGAGGGAAGAAATGGTGGTTGGCAATAGTCTTGAAAACGTTAAAACTCATAAGAAATTGGGATTGGGTTCATTGTCTCTATTACTATTTTTACTAGGATTATTATTTTCCTTTTCGTTTGGCAAATACGGAGCTTTTGGCGATCATATATTGCGTTTTATAGGGATAAATCCTTGGTCAAATGGCGATACAGGTTTACATTATACGATATTTTATGCGCTTACTTTTTATATACCAGGATTGATGGTTGGTTATAAATTCAAAAATGATTGGGGAGCAAAAATAGGTAAAAATTTATCATTAATTTTGGTTGTTCTTGTTTTATTTTTGGTTGTTCTTGTTTTAGTCTCACTATTATTTTTCGCTGTTGTGTAATTCTTTCCACAATCGGGCGCAATTGTAGAGGAAGGGTAGCGAAAGCTACTCTTCTTTTTTTGTCTTTTCCCTTTCCTTTAAGGCAGCCTTTTTCTTATGCAACTACGGGGCAGGATAGTTCAAGAAATGTAGTGTATTCGAACTGTGCGGTAAACATTAATACTCCTTAAGAATAGTAATAAAATAAATGAATGTGGTATCCTACTAATTAGTAATATTATCCAAAGTTGAGCGTGTAAAAGAGAATGAACGACGACCAATGCCCTAAATGTTACTCAAACAATATTAAGAAAGGAGCTCTTGGAACCGGGTGAAAATTTGACTGGAATTCCTTAACAACCATTTATACAAACATATGCTTATATAAATACTAACCAAGGGAGAGATAAGTATTTTTTTATACGTTTATGAAGCAGGAATTATACTGGGAATTATTATGTGTGGACTCACCTATCTATTTTTGAGAAAGATAGAGGACAGAACTCAATTCTTACTTCTATTCTCACTAGGCATTTTAATTTTAGTGTTTTCACTTTTTGTGATTGGTGGGTTCGAGGGGATGCCGTATGGTGTATTGAGCCTTGGTGTATTGACACTGGCGGTTTTATATTTTTTCTTAAATAGGTATTCCTTAGGAAGGAAAATTCTCTTTATTGGGGTTCCATTACTCATTGCTCTTCATATATTATTCGTATTTATCAATCAAGTTGACTACAGGGTAGTGGATAAAGAAAGACTGACGGAGGATGAAACCGGGAATTATATTGAAAAAATCGAGAAAGATACATCGATTGTCGGTTACAAAAAGTTTAAAGGAGGTGAAGGGGAGGACTTTTTATTAATATCAATGGGTGGTGAAAGAAAGGGAAATACCATTGAAGTGTTGGAAGTGAACGAAGATAGTGAAAAGACTATCATCCGCATTCGGACATCTTATAATAAAAACCCTGAGCCAAATCCGTACATAGCTGTAGCACTTACTCGTATAAAATCAAAGGTAGTCATTTTGGATACTGATGGAACAAATTATGGAGATGGTTTATTTGATTAAACCTTTATAATTTTTCGTACTTTGGATGGTTCCTTTTTCTTATGCAACTAACGGGGCAGGATACTTGAAGAAAGACATTGGATTTTTATGGTAAATAAATCGCGGAATTTAAGGAGGATTTTTAATGTACATAGTGTCCAACTACTTAAATAAATTCAAATACTATATTTATGAGGATTCACGTTCAACAGGCTATCCGGACAGGTGCTCTGGTGATGGTTATGCTAAACGCTTTAAAACCATTGAGGAAGCTGAGGAATACGTAAGGAAAGGACATATATATCTTAAATATGATTCTCCTAATTTTACTATTGAAGAAGTCATAGTAAAGCCAGTAAAAAACTTTACTGTTGAACCTGAATGAATATAGGAGGAGCAGGCAATGTAGCCTTTTTGTTATTAAGCCAACGGGGCAGGTTAGTTGAATAAGGATTTTGTTTTTACGTTAAACTGTATACAGTTTAACGGTTTTAGGAGGTGAAAATGATGAAACGTGCGATAGGAATATTTCTTACTCTTTCATCTTTACTAACATACTTAATTGTGGACATGCTTTATGATCCTGTTGAGAATAAAATAACAACAACAGATATGAATTCAGGAGTTACAACAGCATCAGTACTATATCAATATCCTTTGATGTATTGGGTAATTTATGTCATTTTAATAATTACTTTTATTCTTGGGATTTACTTTATTCTAGCAAAGGAAAAGCAATATGAGGAATGTCCACTCTGTGATACTCCAGAATATACTAAAATAAGTGAATCGAACTAATGCGTGCGTTAGCTGAAGATCGGAGCTGTCTTTAAGGCAGCTTTTTCTTTATGCAACTAACGGGGCAGATTAGTTCAAGAAGCGTAATTTATCCGTACTGTGAATTAATTGCAATACATTTTGCTACCACTCTTTATGAAATGGTAATATTTAATGCTGAGGTGGCGTTTATGAAAAAATTATATTTGATCCCTATTTCTATACTTCTTGCAGCTCCATTGTCATCGTTACTTAGTGCTTCAATTGATAGTTTAATATCTTTAAATGAGGATCTTCCAAAAGATGAATATTTCCCTTTTTTAAATGGAGTAATTATTGGCACATTATATGAATTAGCAATATATTGCATTATTGGTATTCCTGTAACTCTAATTATTGATACCATAACTTATTTTGTGGGTTTACATACAAACTTAAAAGTATATCTTTTACAATTTTCTTTGTATACTATTTCTGCAATCACTCTTGCCTACATATTAGACTCTGATAATTTGTGGGCTTATTTAATGGTAGGAATAGCAGTACATACCTATTTTCATATATTGTTTTTTTTGAAAAAAACTAATAGCAAACCTTAAACAGAATCTATGACGAAATATTGGTCTACTGGTGCGTTAGCTTCATAATAAGGCCGAAAATTGGCTGCCTTTTTAAAGTATGATTTTAAAAATTATCGTACTGTCATATTCAAACGAAAATCACCCTTATACAGCTAATGGGAAAGATTATTGGAGTAGGCTATTAACGATATGTGGATTAAAATTGTTTAAATGTAAAATTAAAAGAGGGAGATTAAATTTTTAAAAACACGCAGCACTTTCAGGACCGTAAAAAGGGGGGGATTTTTGTGTTTATAAAGAAAAAAGCTATTATTCTTGTTATTAGTATAGTTATTTTAGTTTCAATGTTTAGTTATTTTTTCTTATCTTATCGTGAATCAGCAATAAATAAAGGATTCCCAATACCATTAGGGGCCGAATTATTAAATAAAGACGCTAAAAAGATGTATGAAGAATATAAATGGGGCCCAGCTTCCGAAGAAAACGGACTTCCACTTTATTATTTAACGGTTATTAAATTATGGGGGTGGGATAAAAAATCACAAGAAGGGGCATTGACAATCTATGAAAAAGAAGGAAAAAAGCTATGTGTAATCTCTCAAACCGATTCTTTATTTGTTAGTCCATCAGAAGATTAATATTTTTTCCAAGATATCTTCTGTTTAACATGAAAAAGGTAGGGCTCATATACTTCATTCACCCAAGGCAGATATCAAATGATAAGGATAAAGTGAATATAGCTATAGGAGTGGAGGCTTATCCAAATGGGAACAATTAGATCAAACTTTGTTTCAATCCAACATCAGGATGGTTCTTTTCTTGTAACAAAGTTTACTTCAACAGGGGGATAAAGCTATTCTTGTTCAACTACGAAGCAGATAATAGAAGTTCGTCGGTCTTCAACAATGGGGGGCTTTAATAAGGATTTTTTTCTTAATCAACTAACGAGTGCGTTAGCTGAAGGTCAGGGCTGTCTTTTAGGCAGCTTTTTCTTTATGGAACTATCGGGCATTTTTGATTAAGTGTAATATTTCACATGAAAATACTATAATAAACTCATTTAAATAGTTGACTTAAGCAATCATATTGCATTATGATTTCGTTATAGTTGCCAAAGTCAATCATCTTAATTTTTAAGGAGTTGTTTATGTATGACGCAACCTACTGTTCCAATCGTATCTGAAATTAGAAAGTTTAATCGGTTTTATACTAAAGTTCTTGGTTTGCTCAACCAGCAAGTGTACGATAGTCCTTTTTCTTTAACTGAAACAAGGATTTTATTTGAAATTAATAGTACAAGTAATTGTACAGCAAAGTTTTTACAGGAAGAACTGGATTTAGATCGTGGGTATGTAAGTAGAATATTAAAACGTTACGAAGAACTAGATATAATCTATAAGCAGAAATGGGAGGAAGATGGTCGTACATATTTTATTCATTTAACAGAAAAAGGGAAGATTATTTACCACGATTTGGAGACAAAAGCCGAACAGCAAGTCAAATTTCTTCTGAAAAATTTAGAAATGGAAAAACAACAAAACCTAATCGAATCAATGAGAACAATTGAAATGATTTTGTCGGAGTATATGGAACAAAATGAATCTGCCATTTCCATCCGAGATGAATATACAGCTGAAGACAAAGAACTTATTATTGAAAAGCAAAGAGCTTTTTATAGTGATAATTATGGGTTTGATGAAACATTTCTAGATTATCTTCACGATTCCTTTGATGGGAAAATCAAAAAAATTTGGATTGCAGAAGATAACGGAAAATTTGCAGGTTGTGTCGGTTTAGTCGAAGAAAATGAAGCGACAGCTATATTAAGGTGGTTCATTGTCGAGCCATCCATTCGCGGAAAAGGAGTAGGTACACACTTAGTTCAAACGCTACTTAATTACTGCAAAGAACAACAATATGAACGAGTGTTTTTATGGACTGTGAGTAGTTTGCCAATAGCAAGACGATTATATGGAAAATTTGGATTTAAAATCACTGAAACAAAAGAGGAACAATTATTGTGGGGGCAAAGAATCGTGGAAGAACGGTGGGATTTAGAATTGAAGTAACTAAAACACGCGTCCGTACTAACCCAAGTGAAAAGGATTAAATAGTAAATACCAGTGGTGAATAACGGGGGC
The DNA here is from genome assembly GCF_900156045.1 of Peribacillus simplex. Taxonomy (GTDB): domain Bacteria; phylum Bacillota; class Bacilli; order Bacillales; family DSM-1321; genus Peribacillus; species Peribacillus simplex_D. Next base: position 264,366 of record NZ_FTMX01000006.1, read on the forward strand.
TTTCCCTTTTATTATTTCGCTATAATGGCAGCATAGAGGAAGAAGGGTAAAAAAGAACACAAATGAAATGTATCATTTGTGTTCTTTGAACTTATCCTAATCGGTCGCCTTTTTTAACCCTTTGTTGAGGTTCAATTAGAACAGCACCTTGCTCTGAATAAGTCCCCATCACCAAAACTACTGAACTAAAATCAGCAACTTTAATAGGATGGAAATGGACCACTCCTATTACTTGCTTACCAACTAGATCATTTAAATCATAGCAATCTGTTATTTGAGCGCTCCTTTGTTTAATCCCTATTTCTTCTCTAAAATCAACCCATAATTTATAGGCTGGTTTTTCTTGCTTTAGGAAATTCTTCTGCTTTTGTAATTTCCTCAACACGCATATCTAATTTTTGAAAATCGTCGAAAGTTGCCAATGTTATTCTTTTTTGTATTTATTGAGATAATGATTGATTTTGTTCTTCTTGTCTATCTTTAATAACGATTAAGACTCCTATCAGAATCAAGAAAGATCCTATCCAAAAAGTGATACTAATCGTTTCACCTAATATCAACCAACCTAATAATGTTCCAACAACGGGTTGGAAAAAAAAGAAAACTCCTCCACTAGATGCATTTAGCATTTGTAAACCACGATTCCATAATAGAAATGCAATAGCTGTTGATATTACCCCTAAATATATTATTCCCCCAAAAATGGTAGGATTCATTAAATCATTTATATTTATTTTAGGTAATCTTGTTATAACTAAAGGAGTTAGAACAACAAAAGCAATTAAAGTAGCATAGGTATTTACAACAATTTGTGAATAGTCACCAGGCAAGAGTTTTATAAGTACTGACATTAAAGCCCATGTCAATGCAGCTATAATAAGGGAGACTCCTCCTAGCAAACTAGACATATCAATATCGTCAATTCCAACGATAATAATGACACCGATAGTGGCTAAACTAACAGAAATAGCTTTCTTAAAAGTTAAACGTTCTTTAAGAATTATACTAGCAAACAAAACCATGAATGCAGGTGTTGTAGAAGTGATAATAGCCCCCATTTGTGCGGTAGAAAGCATTGTACCTGTTTCTTGAGTAACAATGGAAATGACGTATCCTATAATTGCAATGGCAATTATAATTCCAAAATGCTGTCTTCTAATTCTCCAATTTTGTTTAGTCACAAATCCAATGATTACTAACGCAACAAGTGCTATAAGATAACGCATCCACACAAGTTCTAATGGTGGTATGACTGCCACTACTACTTTAACGACAACATACATACCTCCCCAAATACTTGAAGCTAATATTAAAAATAAAGAACCAATTAGTGTATTTTTCATGTTTGTACCCTCCGTATTTATTTTAGGCTTGTTATGCCTTAACGGAGAGAAATAGCTATTCTAAAGCTCTCTCCGTTAAGCGTGGGAGAGTACTGTTGGTACATCGTTTTCAAATAATGGAGTCCAAAACATCTTAGTCACCTCGTTACCAAAATTTCATAATTTTTTTAAGTGTAACAAAAATTAATATTGATGAACACCTTATTTTTTTCGGATTCATAACTAAAATATTGTTATTAACCTAGTGTTAATAAAAGGGTAAGATACTTTATTTGGTAAAATCAATTCCGTATTTCTTCATTTTTTTATAAAGAGTAGCTCTAGACATTCCTAATTCTTTTGCAGTGATGCTTTTATTTCTATATGTTTTTTCAAGAGTTTGCCAAGGGAACAATGAACATATATATGAAAAATTATTTGAAAGGATATACTAAGATGAGTGCGATGATATTTAACCTTAATTGGGGACATTTTCGCTACCATCGGAGGTTCATTAACAAAGCGTAGTTAGAGGAGGTTAAAATGGAGAAGCAGGCTGTTTTATTTCATTCATTAGAGGGTGAAAAAATCTACTTCAAAGCACTAAGGATAGAGGATGTTCAAGAGATACATCATTATGCGTCAGATCAAGAGGTTTCACGATTTATTGGCTGGAATTTGATGAGTACTTTTGAGGAAACTCGTCAGTTCATTGAAATAATGTTAAAACGTGAGTCGGCAGGAACTCATTTATATTCCTCCATTGTTGAAAAATTAACTCAAGCAATTATAGGAACAGCCATAATTTTTAATTTTGACCAAGAAGCAAACCAAGCTGAAATTGGTTATGTGTTGCATAAACATCATTGGGATAAGGGGTATGGAACAGAGATTGTTGCATTGATAAGTGATTTTGCATTTAAATCACTTAATCTTCATAAGCTCCATGCTATGGTAGTGCATGCCAATATTGGCTCTGCACGGATACTTGAAAAGAACAGGTATGAGTTAGAAGGACGATTAAAAGACCACTATTTTATAGAGGATAAGTATTATGATGCATTACTTTTCGGCAAAATTACTAACTTGGAAACTTAGCGTTCTTGTACAGATAAAATGAAGAGGTTTGTTGACGATAATTTCAATAAAATATAATCCCTTCTTATTCAATTAAAGGGCGCGATTCTTTAATAAGAATTGCTTTTCTTTTAGAACTACAATGAAAATATGTTTCTTTAAAAATGGAAAAATGACAATACATAAGAAGACCCTGCTCAATCGTTTAAAAAAAGAGGAGAGCGTTAATTAATTAGTCTATGGATTAGGGTTGACTGGATTAAGGTCAGTATCAGTATTGACACTTCCTAACCATTTTCATTCTTTGTGGTGAGTCGCCGATTTTTGCGTTTCATGGATGGCTAACGAGTGTGTTAGTTGCAGATCTGAGCTGTCTTTAAGGCAGCTCTTTTCTTATGGAACTAACGGGGCAGATTAGTTTAATAAGGGAATTAAAAAGAGGATACAGTATGTACTGTATCCTCTAATCTTTTGCTGCATACAGTAGTCCGTTGTAGGTGCAGGATTAACTGAAAATGATGGTATTCATGATCAAATTCTGGAGCCAAGTCCAGCAGCGACAAGTGAATACTCTCAAAATTTTTTGCAACTTATTTCCCTCATTATATCCCTAGTTTCTGTAAAAAGTCCGGCTCCTAATGGAATATTATAAATTTAAAAGCTACAGTTACAAAAGAATCTGGGATTGAGGGGCTTAAAGACTTATTGGTTTAAATCTATACTTCCTTAGTTATATCATGCTTTAAAAACTTTTGTTGGCCATAAATTTTTTCAAAAAGAATTCCTGTTGAATAGTAAAACACGAGGCCAAAACAAATGTGAATAAGTGTAAATTTAGAACCGAATGAAGTGAATTCATACACTAGAACTGGCAATTTCACTGTTGACCAAGCGCCTAAGAAAAACACTATATATCGGACACTGGCTCCTTTTTTCAATAAAAGTACTGCAATTGGAAAGGCTATATAAAGAGGGCCTGCAGCTACTATTGCTAATAATAAGGTGAAGAAGACACCATATATACCTGATTTTTCACCCATATATCGAATGAGTGATTCTTTCTTTACCCATTGATCCAATAATCCCACTAATATGAATATAGGCGGAAGTAGGAATAACATATCCAAAATACTTTTACCAGTTAACTGAACTGTTTTCAAAGCAATAGCTTGATTCATAAATGCAATAAGAAGAAGCCCTAATAATAAAATGAAAAAGAACCGATATCTTTTTAGTTTTGTCATGTCATCACCACCCAAATAATTAATGCAAATAGAAGCGACATTATAATGGCAGAAATATTTCGAGCATAAGCAAAACTTCGTCCAAAAGTTTTTTGTTCCATAGGTAAAGTTGCAAGTCCTACAGACATTAATGTCGACATTAATACAGCTACTTGTGGAAGAGCAGCACCATTTTGAACTAATGTATGTCCGAGAGGAAAGACGATAAAGCTTGGAACTAAAGCAATTGAGCCAATGATTGTTGAATAAATGATGCCTAGTAAGCCAGAATTTTCGCCAATAATTGAAGAAATAAGGGACGGTGTCAATAAAGATAATGCTAGCCCAACAAAAAGCATAATAGCTAATAAATCCGGCAAAACATTGCGAAACATTTTCCATGAACTTAATAAAGCTGCTTTTGTTTTATGTTTGTCTTTTATGAAAGAAATACCCAAATAAATAATGGCTATGGTATAGAGAATAATTCCATTAATCATTATTTTGAGCCTTCCATTCTTTATACTTTTCTAGGAAAAACGATAAATTTTTAATTTTTTCTTCAATATCTATTTGAAAATCTTCTAATTTTCTTTTTCCAACTGTAGTGATTTTGTACATCCTTATCGGTTTATCATGATTAGATATATCCAGATAAGATTCAACAGCACCTTCTTCCTCTAATTTTTTTAGTGTGCGATATAATATGGCACTATCAATTGGATTGATGGGAAGCTCTTTCTCACATTTTTGCAGAAGTTTCCCTCCATAGTTATCTCCCTCTGTTAAAAACAGCAAAAGAAATGCACCTGTATGTCTACCTGTATGTTTCATGAAATATAAAACCTCCTAATTTTAATGTAAAAAATTTTTCCGGTAACAATTTACTGTTAATAACAGTATGCTTTCATAAACAGTAATGTGTCATTTTTTTCTTTGTGATAACAAAAAAATTAGAATGTGAAGGGTTGTACTTAAACTAACGGGTGCGTTAGTTCACTAAAGAAAAAAGGAGAGTACATACTATACATGGCTAATATGTACTCTCCTTTATTTATTAAAGGTTTTTTATGATTAGGTCTAGATAATTTTGAAAAACTAACAAACATTAAAGGACCGTCAATAGACCTGTTTTTTGTACGAAAGAAGGATGGCCACCAAGTTTCGACGAATATATCAATATACTTTTTGGAGGTGTTGGATATGGGGATTTGTTGTGGAGAGTGTCACGTTGAATTAAAGAGTGATGATTATGTCACATTGGATGAATTTAGCACGCTGAGGCACACATATTGCGGTTATGATCTTATTGCCGAGCTGATCAAAGACATTGGGACTTATCGAAATATCAAAACAAAGTATTGGTTTTCCCGTGAGCGCACTAAATGAAAATCGGGGAAATCTTGGAGTTAATTAAAACTGATACACCAGCGAATATTGCCAAAAAGGCTGATTTTCATCTTTCAGAAAAATTACTAAGAAAAGCATTGAAAAAAGCTGGTTATGAGTATAGAAATTCAGGCGAAAAAGGCTGGTATTTCGTTGGTGAAGGTGACGAGGAAACGGTACAAGAGCAGCTTATTTATGACTTTGCAACAGCAGGAAAAGCAAAGGCGAACGTTACAACTAATGTAAATAAAGAATCTATTAACGATACCAACCAACGTTCTAACGTTGGCATAAAACGTGGTAAAGAACAGGTCAAACAAGCGAACGAACAATCAGCACCAACCATAGAACGAACCAATGTTATAAGAAAACGTTCTTCATTCGATATGGATGTTGAACTTATGAAGGAACTAAAAATACAAGCAATCATTCATGATAGTACGGTTTATGAACTAGTTGAAAGTGCCGTAAGACACTATTTAGCTGAATTAAAGGGAAAATGATATGGCTGTGAAATAAAGTCACGATGTTTATAATAAAGTTACGCCGTTTTACCCCTTTGGATAATATCCTCTAAAGGGGTGTTTTTATGTCCAAAAGATAAAGTACATCTGAAATTTAAAAATGGATCAAGGGAATTTTTGAGTGGTAATAGAGTTGTTCCGTTAAAGAGCGATTCTTTAATAAGAATTACTTTTCTTATAGAACTAACGGGCACTTTAGTTCATTAAGGAACACAAAATTATCAATCTTTTTATAAAAGGATAGTCCAAATAAATATTACAAGGGCATGTTTTGATTAAATTTTTTTCAAAACATGCCCTTTCTATTTGTATATTTATCAAGGTTATTTAGGATTCCTGTATCAAAACGCGGACAACATATGCTTTAGATTCTGTTCAAAAAAATCCGAGTTTCTAAACACCTTATCATTAAAGGATTTATGAGAGGTTAACTCTTTTTTAATGTCTAATAACCTCATCACTTTATCTATGTCAGTTAATAGGTCAAATTAAGTTTAGTTACACTATTGATGGTCTTAAAGTACAATAAACATCAATTTTTCATGTGAGAATTTGCTTAGCGTATTTTCTCAGCGAAAAACTACTGGACCCCTGTAAGAAGAAATAGGTACCGAAAAATACAAACCTGGAAAAACTTGTTTTGAAATTGCAATCTTGGATAGTGGGAGCCGTCTGTATACCATTAACCAGCGTGCAATTTTACAATCACTCTAGTTCCTTCATCAGGCTTGCTAAAAACCTCAATCGTCCCTTTGTGAGCTTCTACAATCCATTTACATAAAGACAATCCTAAACCTGTTCCTCCTTGACTTCTTGATCGGGAATCGTCCACACGATAAAATCGCTGAAAAATAAAAGGCAAGTGTTTATCTGGAATCCCAATCCCATGATCATGTACTTCAATATAAATGAATTTTTCTTTACTGCATGCTTTGATTTCTACCTTACCACCTTCTGGGGTGTACTTAAGCGCATTTTCTATCAAGTTAATAAATAATCTTCGCAAGAGATCTTCATCCCCGTATAAAATGAATGGATCAGGTATTTGAATATGCATTTCAATCTGTTTTTTCATACTCAAAGATAATAAATGGTTCCTTACATATTGGAACAACAACATTCCGTCGACTGTTTTTTGTTCAATCTGATTTGAATTGGAGGTATTTCTTGATAAATATAAGAATTTTTCTACCATATCAGATAAATAGATGATTTCTTCCAAAACAGTTTGTAGGATACGTTTATATTCCTCTTCCGATCTATTTCTAATAAAAGCAACATCTAATTCCCCTCGCATAATCGTTAAGGAAGTACGAAGTTCATGAGAAACATCGGAAGTAAACTGCTGGATTTGAGTGAAAGAGGTTTCTAATCTGTTAATCATATGATTAACAGTTTTAGATAAACTCTGCAATTCATCTTCTGGCCCTTCAATAGGCAACCGTTCATGTAAATTTGATGCGGTAATTTGATTGGTAGTATTGATTATTTGATGAATCGGATGTAACGTTTTTTTCGATATCAGCCGTCCCATGACCAGTGAGATCCCCGCAAATCCGAAAATAAAAAATAAAAGAATGCTTTTTAAATTCAAAATTGATAATTCTAATATTCTGCTGTATGTTGCAACTGTAATTTGAAAGTTTAATATTCCCTTAGAACTCATTGGTGCTGACATGGCGCGAAGAGGTGTACCATTCAACTCTGTATTCCAGATCAAAACATTCTCATCCTTCTTCTCCAACACATCTGAACGTTTGATTCGTTTGCCATGCAAGTTATGAGATCCCGCGATGATTTGTCCTTGTTTGTTTTCAATTTGCCAATATATTTCTTCTTCGTTAACCATCTCAAAACTTGGCGATCCGTTAATGTGCTGTTCGATTTCAGAAAACGTATCTTTTTTTCCCAAACAATATGTAATTAAACTGAGCTCTCTGGCCAGCATCGAATCAACTTTTTTGGTTAACATATCAGTAAATGTAAAATATAAGAATGCGCTAAATAGGAATAAAATGAACATAAACATAATTGAATGCCAAATCGTAATTCTCCATCCGATACTTTTAAAAAAGTTCATGATGGTTTATTTTTCTCCTTTAATCATATAACCTACACTATAAATCGTTTGGATGAGTTTTACATTGAAATTTTTGTCGACTTTATTCCTTAGGTGATTAATATAAACATCAACCACGTTTGTTCCTATATTATAAGCATCTAACCACACACGCTCTAAAATCAAGGTTCGAGACAAAGTCTTACCTGCATTTCTCATCAAAAATTCCAAAATTGCATATTCCTTATTGGAAAGGAATATATGGAGTCCATCTCGAATCACTTCTCTCGTAGAAGGATTCAACGTCAAATCAGCGACTTGCAAAAGAGGTGATGACTTCTCTTGATTTCGTCTTAACAGACTCCGTATACGTGCTAATAACTCCGTAAAAGCAAAAGGCTTTGTCATATAATCATCCGCCCCGAAATCAAGTCCCTCTACTTTATCTACTACTGAATCTTTGGCACTCAGAATAAGAATAGGAACATTTCTTCCATTCAACCTTAGTTCCTTAATTAACCGCATTCCATTTTTTTTGGGAATCATAAGGTCAACAATAATAAGATCATAATCTTCTGCATAAGCCAGCTCAGATGCCATTTCACCATCACTCGCCACATCTACAACATAATGGTATTCTTTTAGCCCTTGCGATATAAAGCGCGCTACTTTTGTCTCATCTTCTACCAATAATAACCGCATCCCATTTCCCCCAACAAATTCACTCACTTCAATTAGATAATGATAATCATTATCAAATTATTTATAACAATATCTTAGATTAACGCTCTGACCTGGTCAATCGAACAATAATTTCCATTTAAAAGCTAATAAGAAAACATACTCTGGTACCATTGCTATTTCTCTGTGGAATTTACTACAAAAACTAACTATTTTTATGATTATTTGACTAGAACGAGAAAATTTAAAACCTAATTTAATTAAGGAAAAAAAACGTATCATAAGGGAGGATTTTAGAACTCGGAGTGAAAAATTAATTTTTTTTAATTTTGTTTTAAAGTATTTTTAATTTTTTTTTTGTAGCATACGAACATCGACAAGTTATTGATAATGATTATCATTATTATTTTAACTTTCTATCCGATGGAGGAATTAATGATGTAACACTAAGAGTTAGAAGGATTGCACCTATAGATAGAAAAATAAAATCATGTTGAAAAATAAAATAATTGAAAGAATTAAATTTTAAGAATGAAATCATTTTTTACACACTTTAGATCATATATGGAGGTATAGCTTATGAGAAAATTATTATTAATTTTGGTATCAATCGTAATTCTTGCTTTATCTGTTGCTTGTACCGATCAAAAAGATAAGGCTTCTGAACAAAAGGGAAAAAGTATAAAACATGAACAACATGAAGAAGCTGGAGAAGATGTAACAATTGGTCAGGTAAATAAAAACGGAATGGAGATTAATGCAGTTTATATGCCTCATTCAGTTGAAGTGGCACCGGTTGAACATGGAGGAAAAGAAGGTAACATTCATTTAGAAGCAGACATTCATGCAACGGGGGATAATACTTTTGGATTCCATGAAGGTGAATGGATTCCTTATCTATCAATTAAGTATAAAATACATCATCTAGATTCAAATAAAGTGATAGAAGAAGGGCAACTATATCAAATGGTGGCAGGCGATCCGCATTATGCTTCAAATGTTTATATTCCACAATCAGGAAATTATGAATTGACTTATGAGATCAGTGCACCTGATTTAGCTCGTCACGTTGGAGATGTTAAAGGTTTCTATGAACCTATGACATTCAAATGGAAATTCAAGTATGAAGAATCTAAATAATTGTCCAATTATTAATGGGGATTTTATAAATTTGATTCAAAGTTGACACAAAAAAGTTAATTTATTAAGAGGTGACGATATGAAAAATTCAATTGATAATATGATATTTAAATCTCTAGTAGTACTCATGAGAATATTATTTGGATTAGGGTGGTTTTTAGCGGGATTAACCAAAATTACAGGTAAAACAGGTGAAGTATCATGGTACGAACAACCCACAGTGTTCCTAACTGAATATTTGACAAAATCATTGGATAAGCCAAATGTACCCGAATTTTATAAGAACTTTATTGATGGGGCAGCTTTAAATCATGTGCCGTTTTTAAATTACACAATACCCATTACCCAAATAATTATGGGCATATGCTTAATAGTTGGCTTTATGACATTACCTGCTATTTTTATCTGCTTATTTATGCAAATTAATTTCATCCTTTCCGGTAATATGAATTTGCTTAGCTTAACTCTCTATACATCTGCGTTCGGATTATTGTTCTTTAGGAAAGATGCATTGATTTTAAGTTTAGACAGATATTTTAGAATTAAAATACTTTGCCCCAGCCCGCTTTTGAGTGAGGCAAATGAAAATAAAAACTGGGTCTCTTTTAATGATTAATTGGACACATGGTAAACATGAGAATTACCATCAAATAAGATCGCTACCAAGAAAAATTTAACAGCCTTACCCCGATTGAATACCGAGAAAAGGCAATAGTTTTTTATATTCGTTAGGGGTATTAGTAAACTCCTTCATATCAAAATATTTATTGACATCCATTAATTAAAGAACGTTTATTTTCTATAGATATAATTCATAATTATTTTCATTACGGATTACAAAATTTTTTTGCATAAAAAGATACTTTTCATTCCAAAGGAGGCCTTTATGAAAAGCAAGTTAGTTACGACTTTTTTAATTTTACTCACAGCTTTTGTCATTTTACCAATAAACAGTTTTGCAGCTAATGCATCCGATGACATGAAAAAGGCAAATGAGATAGTTGTAGAAACTATCCAATCTGTGGATAAGGGCGACACAAAGGCAGCTTTTAGGCAATACGAAACCTTTACATCTACTTGGATTTCAATTGAAGATGGAGTGAAAAACCAATCTCAGCTGGCTTATCATGATATTGAAGATATCATGGGTCAAGCTCAGTTCGCTTTTGCTCAGCAGCCTGTGGATCATGAGAAATTAAAAAATGCACTTATTAGATTAAAAGAGACCAACCAAAATTTTATAGAAGGTAAGTATTCTTCTTCATCTAAAAGTGGTAAAAATTCAGGTACCACTGGAAATGTAGCAGAACTTGTGACACTGCTGAATCAGTCTCTTTCGAAGATTAATGATAATGATATTGAAGGCGCAAAGGGGGACATAGAGAAGTTCCGAAAATCATGGTTGAATGTCGAAGGAATTGTCCTTACGCAATCCTCAAAGATATATGGTAATGCGGAAAGGGATATGGTTGATAGTTACGCCATGTTATCCTCCAATCCCGCGGATGTTCAAAGTGCAAAGAAAACGATTGAAGGTATGCGTGATTACCTCTCTCCACTGGTAGCAAAGACAAGCTATACCATGCTGGATGCCACCACCATTCTTCTTCGCGAAGGATTGGAAGCATTGCTTGTAGTGGTGGCTTTGCTTGGATTTTTGAGAAAAGCTGGCCATGAAGCGAAAAGTAAATGGATCTGGTACGGAGTAGGAGCCGGACTTGGAGTAAGCCTTGTACTTGGCGTAATTGTAAACCTATTATTTTCTACAGGTACATTTGGAAGTAACAATTTCTTGATATCCGGCTGGACAGGGATATTTGCAGCAGTGATGCTTCTATATATGAGTTATTGGCTTCACAGTAAATCAAGTCTTGCTGAATGGCAACGATATATTCGGACACAAAGTACAAAAGCACTTGATACCGGTAGCTTGTTCTCCCTAGCCATTCTTTCGTTCCTGGCTGTTTTCCGTGAAGGAACAGAGACTGTCCTATTCTTTATCGGGATGGCTGCTTCCATTAAGTTAGCATCGCTTTTACTAGGGATTGCCATTGGACTGTTCATCCTTGTAATTGTTACATACCTCATACTCAAGGTAGGTTTGAAAATTCCAATGCGTCCATTCTTTCTCGTATCAAGCATTTTGATGTTCTACCTATGCATTAAGTTTGCTGGCATGGGGATTCATGGGCTGCAGCTTGCCGGGTTATTACCCGCGACTCAAGCACCCATCCCTAGCATTGACTTTTTCGGTATATATTCAACCTGGGAAAGTTTTATCCCTCAGGTGATCTTACTTGTTATCGCTGTTATTACAGCAATTTTAAATAAAAGAAAAAATAGTAAAATAAAAGTACATACTGGAGGTAACAAAATTGAAATCTCGTAAATTACTAGCCCCTATCCTCGTAGTAGCTGCATTAAGCTTAACTGCTTGCGGAAACAATAATGAAAAGGCAGCAGATGAAACCAAGAAAACAGAACAGTCCTCTCCAAAATCTGTTTCCATTAGTGATGGTGCGAAGGATATGAAACAAACGATTGCTGATCTAAATGCACAACTAAAAGCCAAGGATGCTACAAAAGTAAAAGAAAGTGGAGCGAAGCTTGAGGAATCTTGGCAAACATTTGAAGACGAGGTGAAAGATAAAAGCCCTGATTTATATGGCAAGGTCGAAACTCCCCTTCACACGATAGAAGCTGGTGCAACGTCTTCACCGCTTGATTTGCCAACACTTACAAAAGCTGCAAATGAGTTAGATGGTGTTTTATCTGACGTTCAAAATTTAAAATAAAAGTAAATCGTTTTCTATTAGTTAAACAAACCATAGGAAGAAAAGGGATAGAAGCCTATAGGCTCTATCCTTTTTTTCATATGGAGCTAACAGGAGCAGGATAGTTAATTTTCATTTCAAAATAGATGCATATCCGTTTCGAATCTATCCATTGATTCATATCCTATTAATATTAGGGAGGGGATGAATAGATGGCATCTAATGATGAATTAATTTGTCAAAAGTTTGCTAGGATTATCGGCGGCCAAGAAGGATTTGCGGGTGGAAAATGTGTGACAACCATAAATCGAAATGAAATCAAGGCAAAAATTTTAGGAAAACGTTTTAGAGTGACCTCTTCTTTCTCATTTGAATCAAGAGATAAGACTGGACAAGCATTGTGCCTAGGTAGGGTAGCACTCTTGCAAAGTGAAGTCGAGAATTTTGTTGCTTTGATTCTTAAACAAGGAATAATAGTTTCATCCATACACAATGAGTGGCTATTTGATGATCCGAATTTGATTTACGTTAATATCGAAGCTGTTGATGATCCATTAGTTTTTGCAAAGAAAGTCAGAAAAGCGTTAAGGAACTAACGGATGTCCCACTAGTTGATTTTTAATGAACATAATACACGGTGAAAACCTGGTTTTGTTGAACTGACAGGTGCGTTAGCCGAAGATTGGAGCTGTCTTTAAGGCGGCTTTTTCTTTTGGAACTAAAGGGGCAGGTAATCTTAGTTTATTCGTACGGCACGATAATGGTCTGGTGATGACTCTGCAGCCTATTTAGCATGAAAACAAACTGCCCCCTTTAAAATGGTTTAGTGCCATACTAAGTACAAAAGGATGTAAGGGGAATTTTTAACAAACGGTTGGAGTAAAATTTTATAAGGAATTGTTTGACATTTCTTATAGCTTTGCTTAATATTCAAGTATTTAATAAAACATCTGAATAGATAGATGGTGATTTTACATGTTTAACGATCGAAATTTAAAAGATTTATTGTATTAAGAGTTCGCAAGAATAGGTAAAAGACTTCTAGTCCAAAACGATTGGAAATTCTATATTTTATCTCAAGGGTCCAAAGTCGGTGGAGGCATTATCTAAAGCTATTGATATGTCTGTGGCGAATGTATGAACCCTTGCTAATTCTAGATTGGTAAAGTTTCAGAAGAAAGGGATCTACGTCATTTACGAACTAGCGGATGCAGCCATTTCGGATTTTTTAACTTCCTTGCATACATTATCAGAAAAACAGTTCGTACAGGTTCAACAAATTAAGCAGGAGTTCTTGAATGTCAATCTTGGCATGGATGGGGTTTCACCTTCAGAACTTAAAGAACGGATGGATAAAGGTGAAGTTATTTTGTTGGATGTAAGACCTATGGAGGAATATGAAGAAGCTCATATTCCTGGTGCAGTTTCTATGCCAATTGAAGAGTTAAGTGAGAAACTTTCAACTTTACCAACCAATTGTGATGTGGTTGTTTATTGTCGTGGTTGTTACTGTTTAATGTCAGTGGAAGCTGTTGAACTTTTAAGCCCAAAGGTTTTAATGCATTTCGTCTAGAGGAAGGTGTACATGATTGGAAATTACAGAATGATAAATGAGGTATTAACAAATGTCTAATAAAGCATATCAAATGAACCAGGGCTATATAGATTCTCAAGAAAAACAAAAAATGTTATACAAACGCACATTAATTATTGTAAGTATTTCACAAATTTTTGGTGGTGCTGGGTTAGCTGCTGGAATTACGGTGGGGGCACTTCTTGCTCAACAAATGCTTGGCACTGATGCATTTGCTGGACTTCCTTCGGGTTTATTTACTTTAGGGTCTGCAGGAGCTGCTTTAGTCGTAGGGAGACTTTCTCAACGTTACGGCCGTCGTACAGGTCTAACAGCCGGTTTTATGATAGGTGGACTTGGAGCAATAGGAGTCATAACTGCAGCGATAATAAATAGTGTATTCCTTTTATTTGCTTCCCTGCTTATTTATGGAGCAGGAACAGCGACGAATTTGCAAGCGCGTTACGCTGGAACGGACTTAGCAAACAATAAACAACGAGCTACTGCTATTAGTATTACAATGGTGTTTACAACATTTGGTGCAGTTGCAGGTCCGAATTTAGTGAATGTAATGGGGGGTTTTGCTGCATCTATAGGCATTCCATCACTTGCTGGTCCTTTCATTTTATCGGCAGCAGCATTTATCCTGGCAGGTCTTGTACTTTTCGTCATGCTTCGCCCAGACCCATTAGTAATAGCAAGAACGATAGAAGCGTCCAACCAAGAAAGTAAGGGAATAGAACATTCGACTGATACTGAACAAACAGTAAACAAAAGAGGAATTATTGTTGGTGCGACAATTATGGTTCTTACTCAAATCGTAATGGTGGCTATCATGACAATGACACCAGTTCATATGGGACATCATGGACATAACTTGGGTGATATAGGTCTTGTTATTGGATTTCATGTATGTGCCATGTATCTCCCGTCACTGGTTACAGGTTTCCTTGTTGATAAGTTCGGTCGTACTGCCATGGCTATTGCCTCTGGAGCCACTTTGCTTCTGGCAGGTTTAATATCAGCGATTGCACCAGGCGATTCCATGATTTTCCTAGTAATTGCCCTTTCTTTACTTGGATTAGGTTGGAATTTTGGTTTAATAAGTGGGACTGCTCTTATTGTTGATTCAACTGAAACTTCAACTCGGGCTAAAACTCAAGGTAAAGTGGATGTTTTAATTGCATTATCAGGAGCTTCGGGCGGAGCCTTATCCGGAATGATCGTGGCTGGTTCAAGTTATACAACATTATCATTTATTGGAGGGCTATTATCTTTATTATTGATTCCAGTGGTTATCTGGTCCCGGGGAAGCAAAAATAAAATTTGAACTAACAAATGCTTTAGCACAATAAGCGAAATAAAAAAGCCGTTTCCTAACGTATAGGAAACGGCTTTTTTTGCTGGGATTTGCTTATCATACAAAATACCGTAGTTTGTGTGATTCCCCTTCTATGATGAAGGCTCTTTTCGAAAAGATTGTTTTTAAAACTAAACGATTTAAGGTTGATTGGAAAGCGAGCATCTGGAGGGGAAATCAACCACACCGCTTTACTTGGTAAATAGCAACAAAGTATGTGAAAACAGCCATGATAAAAAAGCGACAAACAAACGAAAGGTAAAGCATGTTTTAAAAGTTTGATCGAAACATGCTTTTATATATTCAATTGAATTGTCCAAGTCGAGCTTGAATTCATTGACGAAAATGATATCGAGATTCGATGATTCTAACAGGTCATATTTACACCAGAACCCAATTACCTAACAATTTGGGTGAATTGTCTGATACAAAAGTTTTTTTTCCACATAGTTTAATAAAAAGTATGACTACTCCAGCGGTGTCGACTAATCACGGATATTTAATAAAGAACAATATTCAACATTAGAGTATGAAATTATGCTTGTATATGGATACAACCTGATATTGGAACATAACAAATCTGTCGTGACCTTACCCTTATATTGGCGGAAAATACTTTTATATATATCACAGGAGGGGTTTTCATGGAGAAAGCAATAATTGTGCCTTGGGAAGAAGATGAACTTACTCATGAGTTTTTTGTTCCTGAATATATTGAAAAAATGGCACTGGAAGTTCTTGAACATTACGGTTTCTCCGTTCAGAACATGCATGTTGTTACAACAAAACCAGATAAAGGCGGCTCTATTTGGAAAATGGAAACAAGTTCAGGGCCAAAGAGTTTAAAGCTTTTACACAGAAGACCTACAAGAAGCATGTTTAGCTTGGGAGCTCAAGAATATTTAGTCAATGTTAAGGAAGCAAGAGTACCGCCCATCGTGAAAACCAAAGATGGAAAAGATTATGTTGAGGCTGGAGGGAAGTTATGGTTCGTCGCTGAGTGGATCGAATCCTTGGCACCTGTAACAAAAGATTTGGAAGGAGCCAAACACCTTTGCAATGCCCTCGGCGAATTCCACCTTTTAAGCAAAGGGTATGTTCCGCCTCAACAAGCTGAAGTTGCATCCAGATTATATAAATGGCCAGCGACTTATGAAAAAGTCATTAATAAAATGGATTGGTTTCGAAACATTGCCAATGCATATGAAGAAATGCCTGCAAGCCCCCACTTGCTGAATGTGTTAGATCAATTCGAAGAACAAGCAAAAAGAAGTTTAGAACAATTAAATGAATCAAGCTATTTAGAGTTAGCACAACAAGGAAATGAATATTGGGGATTAGTGCATCAAGATTATGGCTGGTCAAATGGACAAATGGGAGATAATGGAATGTGGATTATTGACCTTGATGGTGTTGCTTATGACCTTCCCATTCGCGATTTGAGAAAACTGATTACAGGCACAATGGCAGATTTATATAGATGGGATGCAACTTGGGTAAGAGAAATGATCAAATCCTATCATGAGGCAAATCCAATTTCATCGCAACTATATGATATTTTAATGATCGATTTAGCTGGTCCAAATGAATTTTACAAGAATATTAAAGAAGTAGTATATGAACCTGAATTATTTCTAAATGATCAAACAACAGCCATGATTCAAACAATTGTTGATACCGATCAGACAAAATGGCCAGTTTTAGAAGAAATTAAAGATGATTGGAAGGGAATGGAACAAACATGAAAATTTTAATGATTTGTACCGAAAAGCTTCCTGTTCCTCCGGTACTAGGTGGTGCCATTCAAACCTATATCTCAGGCGTCCTGCCACATTTAAGTAAAGCCCATGATATTACGGTTTTAGGAATTAATGATCCATCACTCCCTGATCAAGAGACGATTGATGGAAACCATTATGTACGTGTACCTGGAAAAATATTCGAAGTATATCGTGAAGAGGTTATTCACTATCTTGAAGCAAATCATTTCGATCTAATTCATATATTCAATCGACCTCGACTAGTCCTTCCTGTCCGAAAAGCGGCACCTAATTCAAAAATTACCCTTAGCATGCATAATGATATGTTTAATCCAGAGAAAATCAATCCGGAAGAAGCAAAAGCGGCCATAGATGAAGTTACAAATATTGTGACTGTCAGTGACTATATAGGAAATGTCATAAAAACTTTATATCCACAAGCTTCATCAAAGATTCGCACAATCTATTCTGGTGTTGACACCAATCGATTTCTGCCCGGCAGTCACCCGAAAATGCAAAAAATTCGTAATGAATTACGCAAAGCAAACGGTCTTGAAAACAAAACGGTCATATTATTTGCAGGAAGACTTTCAAATAATAAAGGAGTCGATAGGCTAATTCGGGCATTACCTGAGCTTTCAAGTAAATTTAAGGATTTGGCTATAGTTATTGTCGGAAGTAAATGGTTCAGCCAAAATGATGTTACCGATTATGTAGCTTATGTAAGAGCATTGGCAAAAAAGCTGCCTATCCCAGTTGTTTCAACAGGTTTTGTTGCACCTAGTGAAATACAAAATTGGTTTGCTGCTGCTGATTTATTCGTGTGTACATCAATATGGCAAGAACCACTTGCACGCGTCCATTATGAAGCAATGGCTGCAGGGCTTCCAATCGTAACAACTGCAAGGGGCGGAAATCCAGAGGTCATTCGTATAAGAGAGAATGGGCTTGTAGTGGAGAATCCAGAAGATCCTGGATGTTTTACAGAGAAGATTACAGAAATTCTATCAAACAGAGCCCTAATGAAAAAAATGGGCGAACGAGGCAGAGAACTTGCCCTTACCTTATATGAATGGGATCGAGTAGGATCTGAAATACTTGAAGTTTGGAAAAAATAACTGTATAACCAATCAAGAGTAGATGAGAATTGCGCTTACTAAACCACTTGTCACTGGTGATGCAGGGGTTAAGGATTACATTTATGTGAACAATTCCTAAAGGGTACGGAAAACAAAATTAGGTGATGATGCATTTTCAGGACCTACCCCTACTGCCCCCTCTAAGCTAAGCAAGTTAAGCTTAAAGCTCTCCAGAACCACCCCAAGTTTCAATTTTATGCAATAAATTTGTCAATCACACCCCTGACTCAACAATCTTTACGAAATCAGCCTTATAAAAAAAATACAATTTAAGGGACCCTTGAATATAGTCTCAAAAAAAGGGCATTTTCCATATTGGAGGGTATATCGCTCTCTTTTCAACCCTAAAATTGAGTAAAAAAAGCACCTTGCTTACCTATTAAATAGGCTGTTACAAGGTGCTTGCATTATTTGTTTGAAAATTATCTGAATAAGGTTATAATTAAAAGTGTTGGAGAATTTAGCCAACTAGACACCCTTAGAGACTTGCCTTGTCCGCTACTTTCTAAGGGTGTATATTAATATTCTGGCTTATACTTGGTTGAATATCGGGTATGGAATGATGGTGTGTAATGGATGGATTTGTTTTTCCATTCAGGATGGCATTTAACACAACTAGGGTTATTGTACCCATCACTACTCCATTTCCACATATTAATTGGACTGTTTCAGGGAATTTATCGAATGCTTCAGGGACCCCCTTGATTGCTAGACCGACTCCTATTCCAAGTGCAATCGTCAATTGATTCGATGGTTTGCTCAAATCAGCTTTTGCTACCATTCCCAAAGCTGCAGATAGAAGCATTCCAAACATTGGTATCATAGCCCCACCGAGAACAGGTAAAGGGATCATCGTCGTAAGACCGGCAACCTTAGGCACAAAAGCTAGAATGATTAGAATACAGCCTGCCGTGACTACTACCGAGCGCTGAGTTATCTTTGTCAGCAGGACCAAGCCAACATTTTGTGAGAAGGTAGAATGGTTAAAAGAGTTGAAGATACCACTTATGAAGCTCCCTATTCCTTCTGCCCGGAGCCCCTTTTCCACATCTTTTTCGGTTATTTCCTTCCCGCATACTTCCCCGAGTGTCAAAAAGACACCTATGCTTTCAACAGCAATGATTAAAGATATGATTGTCATAGTGATAATAGATGAAAAGTCGAAGGTGGGTACCCCAAAATAGAAAGGAGTCACCATTGTAAACCAGCTGGCCTCTGTAAAGCCTGAGGTATCGACCATACCTAAGAAACCAGCCAATATAGTACCAAGAACCATGGCGAAAAGAACTGAAACCGCTTTCAAGAAACCTTTAGTAAGTGTATTCAACAGAAGGAAACACAGTAGTGTAAAACCAGCTAGCATTAGATTCATAGGATCTCCAAAGGTGGGGGAACCGCTTCCACCCGCTGCATTTTTCATGGCAACTGGCATTAATGACACGCCTATAATTAAAATGACGGACCCTGCAACAATTGGTGGGAAAAAGGGTATTAATTTACCAATTACTCCTGATAAAATAGCAACAATTAATCCAGATACCATAACTGCGCCTAATACCCCGGTTATACTATGGACTGTTCCTATAGCTATTACTGGCTCAACCACGATAAAAGAAACAGCCATTAAGGCCGGTAACCTTATACCAAATCCTTTACCGCCAATAACTTGAATCAAGGTGACTATCCCACAGGCGAGTAAATCAAACGAGATCAGGTATATGATCTGTTCTTGTGTCAAGCCGATTGCAGGACCGACGATTAGTGGAACAGCTACCGCTCCTCCATACATTACACAAACATGCTGTAAACCTAACAATAGCGTGTTTACTTTGCTCAAATTTTCCATGATTGCCCCCTTTTAATTAGTAAGAGCTTTCCAATTATGTGGATCTAATGAAATCGCCTCCTTGTGATTTTGTAAACGCTTCCTTATGGTCGAATTTATTGTTGCTTATTAAGAAACAGCATTTACAAAATTAATCTGTTTTTATATTATCACCGCCATAATGCTAAATCAAGACTATTTTTTGGAAAAATATGAATATTCATTCAAGTGCATTCTGTTTATAATTAAGAAGAATAGGGGGAGAAATATGTATTTAACGATCGAAAAAGCTTTGAAGCTTCCTGCCCTAAACCAAGTGGAAGTTATTGGAGGAAATCAAGGGTTAGCTCGGGTAATTAATTCAGTAAGTATAATGGATCATCCGGATATATCATGGATTAAACGAGGGGAACTCCTACTGACAACTGGTTATGTGTTTAAAGATGACCTGAATGCTCAAATCAATCTTGTTAGGGAATTGTCGAAAAGAGGAAGTGCTGGATTAGCTATCAAGATTAAGAGGTTTCTTTCTACGATTCCTCCTGGAATGGTAGAAGAAGCGAACAAGCACAATTTCCCCTTACTGGAGATTCCTTATGAAATGCCTTTATCCGACTTATTATTCAGCTTTACATATGAACTTGTTAATAAGGAAAAAGTGAAAAACAATGGAAAAGGAAGTTTTGAAGTTTTTCATTCTCTTTTGAATGGGGAAAATAGGACTTCACCTTTTATCCCCCAATTGCAGGAATTTGGCTTTAATCCCGATAGGCCATATATTCTGCTCTTAATAAATGTAACGAAAGAAGAAGGGGATTCATTCTTTCCAATTGGTAGAATGTTGGAGAAATTAAACCAAACGGAAAAAAAAGATTTTAAGTATTGGAATATCGACTTCGATGGTCAATTGATTATCCTGCAAGGAAAAGGAATGGTGACTGATGAACACCTACTTCTGCAGGCCCAAAGAATTGCCGGCATTTTAGAAGGTCTTATATCCGAAGATAATCCTGGCACTTCACTATCCATGGGGTTAAGTAAGGTGAAAAAAGAAATCCACAATATGAAAGAAGGGTTTTCTGAAGCTAAAAAGGCTATTCAACTTGGCTCGAGGGTCAACCCGACTAACATCAATGATTACGCAAGCATTGAAGTTGAAGATTTAATAAATCAAATCCCTAAGGATGCAATAACTCAATACGTGCTATCCATGATTCAACCGATTATTGTATATGATAGGGAAAATGAGGGGGAGTTGTTAAAAACGCTGGAAACATATCTATTTTCAAGAGGGAGAATAGAAGATGCGGCACGAGCTTTGTTTGTTCATCGAAATACTGTAAAGTTCCGTTTGTCCAGGATTGAGGACTTATTGGGAGTTGATTTAAAATCGAGGGATATTGCTTTTAAATTGCAGTTTAGTATAAAAGCTGCGAAGTTATTATTACATGACTAGGTAAAGGTAGCAGGATTTGAAGGAATCCGGAATCAAGTGTTACTGGACTTAGAAAAAAACTGCCAGGGAATAGGTATCTCTGGCAGTTTTTCATATGGTATGGACTATTTCTTATCGGTCATCCAGCAGACGTTTGGCATATAGGGCAAGTTTTAAAGTGAACAGATCATCATTGCTTAAGTCCATTCCCAATAGTTTTTTTATGCTTTTTATTCGAAAATGGATAGTGTTTCGATGTACCCCCATTTTTCTGGCCGTTTCAGCAGGCCGAAGATTGCATTGCAAATATGCCTCCAAGGTTTTGATAAGGTCAGACTGGGTTTCATCGTCATGGTCCTTCAGCGGTGCTAAATTACCTGTAACAATATCCATGAGCATATTTTTTGGAGCATACTGCAAAATTTTAAATGTTATTAATTCTTTGTAGCTGTAAACTTCCTTTCCTGGGTTCAATCGTTTTCCCAAATCAATAGATTGTAAAGCTTCCTGTAAGCTAATAGCTAGATTTTTAATACCTGTATGATAGTTACCGACTCCCAGCGTAAGTTCCATTGGCAGGTGTTTAGATAAAGTGGAGATAATTTGTTGGCTTATCTGGATGACTTGTGAATAAAAGTGGGTGTTCCCTAGGGGGATGGTATCCAGATAAATGATAACTAGACTGCCCTTGATATTCCTTATGAGCTTATCGATTTTATATTGCCCGGTTAATGTTTCAATTGTCTTGATAAGCTGTTTATAAGCAATGGAATCATTCCTTTGATTCCATTGCAGCGTTAAAGGTAAAACAGTACATATGTATCCTCCAGTAATTTGAGTGAAGCTGGATTTGACCTCCGTCATCCCTAAAATCCCGTAACTTATATTTTCGGCACCATCTCCCGAAAAATCTTCAATACTATAACTCAACTCTTTTTGTTCATTCTGTCTCGTTACAATTTCACGAAGCAGGGGAGACATGATATCTGATAGCGAAAACTCAGTGGGGATTCTGAGAATAGGCAAATTGGCCATATTGGCGATGCTGATAGTAGTTTGTGGAATTTCTTCCAGTTTGATGAACAATCCTGAACAATTCATTTTTGCTAATTCGATTACGAATTGGTCTAATTGTTGCGGATTATCTTGAAATAAGTATCCTGTTGTTAGAATCAATTCATTTGGCTTCAACCAGGAAAGCACATCAGGAGCATCAAAGCTATTGATGGATTCTATTTCTCTATTAAGTCCCTGAATGCCAGCTACCACTTGGCATTGTTTGATCTGTGGTAATTTTAATGCATCAGTCATCGTTAAATGCATGATAGGTCCCCTTCGCTGTGCCCTTTTTCTCTAATTTAACTAATTTTTTGAATATTGGCAACTGAAGCTAAGCTATAAGGATAGCCTGTTTTTTAAAGGTGAGTGCGGTAAGCACAAAGGGTTTGGAAAAATATTAGCTTTTTCAGCTAATGACCTATAAATAAGCGCACGTATATAATTCAATTAAGTTAAGAATGTTTTGAATTGTAAAAATAATCTGAAGAAAGGAGGCCCCGCATTGATATCTGACCTTAATAGCATAAATGAGTTGAACAAGGTGGAATTCATCCAAAAGTTAGGTTGGGTATATGAACATTCTCCATGGATAGCAGAGCGTTCATGGGATTACAAGCCATTCATTTCCTTAGAGGACCTAAAAGAGAAAATGGAAATAGTTGTGCAGAATGCATCATTATCGGAACAGCTCCAATTAATCAAGTCTCACCCGGACTTGGCAGCCCGGATTGATATGGCTGAAGCATCAGTTAAAGAACAATCCGCAGCCGGTTTGAATTCGCTTTCTCCGGATGAATATGAAGAATTTCATGCGTTAAATAATCAGTATAAAGAAAAGTTTGGATTTCCGTTCATATTTGCTGTCCGTGGCAGCGATAAAACGTTGATAAAGGCAGAGATGAAAAGAAGGATTGGTTTGGATCAGGCAAATGAACTTAAGGAAGCGATCAAGCAAATCCACTTAATTGCTAGCCACAGGTTATCTGATTTTATTAAATAGGAGGAGGAATAATATGACAGTTCAAAATGAAAACAGAACGATGTATTACGGTAAAGGGGATGTATTTGTATATAGGACTTTTGTACAGCCTCTTACAGGTTTGAGGAAAATACCGGAATCAGGTTTCACAGAAAGAGATAACACTATTTTTGGATTCAATTGCCAGATTTCTCTGAAAGGGGAAGCTTTCTTATCTTCTTTTACGGAAGGAGATAATAGCTTGGTGATTGCAACGGATTCCATGAAAAACATCATTCATCGCCAGGCCGCCAATTATCAAGGAAATACGGCGGAAGGATTTTTAAAGTTCTTATGTGAAGTTTTCCTTGATAAGTATAGCCACATAGATGCAGTAGAATTGACAGCAAATGAAGTTCCCTTCGATCATGTACTTGTTCCAAAAGGGGAAGGACATGAAAATAGTGATGTTGTGTTTCGATGTTCCAGAAATGAGAGGGCTACCACTACAATCGAAGTGAAAAGGACACCTACCGGAAGCAAAATCGTCAAGCATTCAAGTGGAATAGTTGATGTCCAGTTAATCAAGGTTAAAGGAAGCTCTTTTTATGGATTTATTCAAGATGAATACACCACACTGCCAGAAGCTCATGATCGTCCACTATTTATCTACTTGGATTTCGATTGGGAATATAGCCGCTGGGAGGATGCCACGGGAGCAAATCCAGAAAAATATGTAGCAGCGGAACAAATTAGTGATATTGCAAACACAGTGTTCCATGAACTGAATAACCGTTCGATTCAGCAGCTCATTTATCATATTGGCATCAGGATTCTGGAACGTTTCCCTCAGCTCGCAAATGTTCAATTTAAAACCAATAATCGTACCTGGGAAACGGTTGTAGATACTATTCCAAATTCAGAAGGAAGTGTTTATCAGGAACCTCGTCCTCCGTTTGGCTTCCAAGGCTTTGTCGTTACACAAGAAGACGTTAAACAAAAAAAGGCAGCTGATTCAACTGTAGGGGTTTCCCGATAATGGACAGTAAGCTGACCACACATGTTTTAGACCTGTCTAAAGGCCTGCCGGCAAAAGGGATGAAGATAGAACTTTGGGCCATAGCAGAACAGGGAGACCATTCTTTCATTAAAGAAGTCTGTACAAACAAAGATGGGAGAGTGGATGATCCGCTACTTCAAGGGGATGATCTCAAACCAGGGGAGTATGAGCTTGTCTTTTATGTTGGGGAATATTTCAATGATGGAGCGAATGATCCTTATAAAAGGCCATTTTTAAATAAGGTCCCACTTCGTTTTGGAATAAGAAGTAATGAAGAACATTATCATGTTCCTCTGCTTGTTGCTCCAGGAGGATATAGCACCTACCGAGGAAGTTAGTGAATCAGTAAGGGAGTTGGAGGGTTCAATTTGGCATATGAGCGTACTGGTGTAGTGACTTTAGGCGGTAATCCAGTGACCTTAATTGGTCTTGAACTAAGGGTAGGGGATAAGGCCCCTGACTTTGCACTATTAACAAATGACCGCCGTAAAGCACATTTAACAGACTATAAAAATAAGGCATGCATCATCACGACTGTTCCTTCGCTTGATACGGGTGTATGTGATTTACAAACAAAGGTCTTAAATGAAGAAGCAAGCAAAATGGGTGATGATGTAGCAGTGTTGGCCATCAGCGCTGACCTTCCTTTTGCTCAAGCAAGATGGTGTAAAGAGAGTAATGTGGAAGCCATAACCATTCTCTCCGACCATTTTGATTTGTCATTTGGTACTGCATATGGAACGTATATGAAAGAACAACGACTGGAATGCAGGGCAGTATTTGTAATAAATCAAGAAGGAACTATTAAGTATGTGGAATATGTACCGGAAGTCACGGATCACCCAGATTATGAATCCGCATTGCAGGCAGCGAAGGAAGTGATAAATAAAGCTGGTACAGCAAAATGAATATTTTCCCTCACGAAGGATATTAAAATTTCATTCTATTATTCGTATGACCGTCCGATGTGCAAAAACTGGACGGTCTTTTGATGATACTGAATTAAATTGGAGTAGTTTTCCCGTGACTTTAAAAGGAGAAAAGTACTTCTACCCAAGTCTTTTTAAATGTAAAAATATATTAAAAATAACTAAATTTATCATTAATACCTTTTATTTGAAGGTTAACTCATGCTATAATGAAAGTCCAATAGCTTTATATAACATGGAAGCGCTTCCTTCTCCGAGGAAGTGCCCTTTTTATGTTTTTCACTTACTAATTAACATAACAACGCTAAAAACACCTGAAATAGAAATAAGTATCTGTTTAACGTCCAAAATCCCTCATCTCTACCCCTTCTACTTCAATTTCTTGATGATATAACAATCAGCCCTTGTAACGGAGAATTTTGCTACATCAGCGAGTGGCAAAATCTATCGAGGAAGATTAGTTGAACAAGCCAATCAATGTCTATGCTACAATCATTACAAGCATGGCCATTAATATAAGTTGATGTTTGGGAGATCACTATGGGAAAAATAAAAATAGCTTTATTACACCTATTGCCTATCGCTGGTGATGTGGAGTATAACCAAAAACTAATTGAACAAGCCATTCATATAGCATCAAATAATAATGCCGAATGGATTATAACACCCGAACTTTGTGTCAGCGGACTTCAATTCAATCATAAGATTGGGACTGGATGGATTAACAGGCAACCTGATGCTTGGATGAGTAATTTGAGCCGTAAACTAAAGAATTCGAATAGCACTGTATTTTTGGGCTGCCCTGAAAAAGGCAGTAACGGAGAGTTGTATAATTCTGTGTTTGTCATGGATAAAAAAGGTCATTTATTAGGTAAACAGAGAAAAATAAGTGTTATTGATGATTGGTCAGCTTCGGGGGATGTAATAGAGCCAATAAAAACAGATAATGTTGAGGTTGGTATTATGATATGTGCTGACGCATATACCAAAGATATTGCTAACAGCCTATTTGAAAAAGGGGCAAAAATATTAATTGCACCGTCTTCCTGGGGTCCCGGATTACATGGTCCAGAGGGAGAATGGGAACAAAGGTCATTGGATACAGGACTGCCTGTAATTGTCTGCAATCGTACTGGCGAAGACGAAACTGTCCGTTTTTGGGATGCAGAAAGCATGATCATAAAAAATGGTGTTCCCCTCCTAACACATAAATCAAAACAATCAGCGATACTTACCTTTGAATGGGATTTACAAAGCATGGAATTAATATCCCCTCATTTCGACATCGAATACATATAATGAGAACTTGATTTACTACATACACTGCACTCGTGTTCAATTAAAGGTGCGTTATTTCATTAGGCTGATTTCGCATACTTTGTTGCAATTTACCAAGTAAAGCGGTGTGG
The DNA here is from genome assembly GCF_900156045.1 of Peribacillus simplex. Lineage (GTDB taxonomy): Bacteria > Bacillota > Bacilli > Bacillales > DSM-1321 > Peribacillus > Peribacillus simplex_D. The sequence goes on from NZ_FTMX01000006.1 coordinate 291,062, forward strand.
TTGATTTCCCCTCCAGATGCTCGCTTTCCGCGGGGCGGGCGGTGAGCCTCCTCGGCGTAAACGCCCGTGGGGTCTCACCTGTCCCGCTGCTCCCGCAGGAGTCTCGCACTTGCGCTCCAATCAACCTTAAATCGTTTTGTTTTAAAAACAACAATCTTTACGAAAAGAGCCTTTCATTAGATGAAAATGAAAAAACTTTGTTTCAATGCATAAACGGAGAAAACCCCTTGGCCGCCAAGGGGTTTTATTTTTTTTATATACGGATTGGACCCTCACCACTAATATGACTGAGCCATTTTAAGCTTTTATAGCTGATTCCCCAAAACCTTTTGTTTAGAAAATAAATGAACAAGGAAGAGTTTAATTTCCAAATATTCGAAGGTATTCAACTGATAAAGTTCTGAAATAATAAGTAAAAAATGCGGGAGAAACCAAATGAAAAACAATAAACTTTATCAAGTGATTATCGCTATTTTTATACTTGTCTTAATTGCCGATCACCCGGTCCATGCAGCGGAATGGGAAGATGAAGAAGGACCAATAAGCTTTAAAATTGAGATGTTACCTTGGGAGATTGTGAACAACATTATCCCTAATAAAACTATTTTCACGATTATTGATATTGAAACGGGCTTATCATTTAAGGTACAGCGAAGAGCAGGCAGCCATCATGCCGATGTACAACCGCTAACCAAAGAAGATACTCAAATCATGAAGAAAATTTATAATAATAAATGGAGCTGGAATAGAAGGGCCATTATTGTATTGATCAATAATCAAATGATTGCTGCATCCATGCACGGAATGCCACATGGTGCCGGTGCTCTTCAAAATGGTTTTGCAGGTCATTTCTGTGTTCATTTCTCTGGAAGCATTACGCATCGTTTGAAAAACGAGGATCTTTCTCATAAATTAATGGTATTGAAAGCGGCTGGCAAGCTTGATGATTATTTACAAACGGTGAGTCCCTATGAACTTATACGCATTTTTACCATTGCCGTTAATCAAGGAAATCAGAAATTAGTGGCAATGACCTTATCAAATCCGGAACATCCCGATCGTGTCAATAAGCTTGTTAACGATATTACATATTTTGGAGTTGTTGACCCTTTAAGACAACCGCCGGAACAACTAAATGGGCTATTTCTAGTGGATGTACCCGTTCAAGTAGCTATTTATAAGAAGAGAGAAGGCAAAGAAAAAAAGGTTATGCATTTTATGATCCGAAGGGAAAGTTTGACTGATCGTTGGTTTATTGATCAAGATTCGCTCCGTGAAGATTTAAAATAAGATTTGTGAAGTAAGGGAAACATGAAATGATGAATCCTAACTATATTAGTGTGGGGGAGCATTCAAATGAGATTAACATGGATTGCTGGAATTTTACTATTCGTTCAACAAGTGAATATCTCTGAAAGCTTATCGGTAACTCAACATGGGCAAACCATTGCCACTGTCAACCGTGTTGATGTTACTATGCCCTCACTAAATGTTCCTATGATGGACTTGGATAAATACAATCGGTTTATCGAAAAACTAGACCGCCAAGTGTACCAAAAACCTGTAAATGCCACCATCGATAAATATGGTAATATTCTACCTGGGCGGCTAGGTTATAAGCTTTACCATCAGGCGTTTAATGAGCAATTTTATTCCTATTTGTATAGCAGTAAAGCATACAAAGTGGAAGTGCCTTTGCTTGCCGTTTATCCAAAAGTTGACATCGAATTGCTTGCTCAGATTCGTGTGAAAAAAATAGGTGAATATAGAACCTATTTTAATGAGAAAAATAAAAATCGTTCTAATAATATCTTGCTTGCTACAAAAGCCATTAATAATTATGTCGTATTTCCAGGAGAGACGTTTTCTTTTAACCAAGCCGTTGGCAGGAGGACGGGAGACAAAGGATATATGCCCGCTCGGGTCATAGTCGAAGGAGAGTTTTCTGAAGGGATCGGTGGAGGGATCTGTCAGGTGTCATCCACCCTGTTTAACGCTATCGACAATGCAGGATTGCAAACTGTTCAACGCTATTCCCATTCTAGGAACGTTCCTTATGTTCCATCCGGTCGGGATGCTACAGTAAGCTGGGATGGTCCTGATTTTAGCTTTAAAAACAAGTACAACCAACCTATCCTAATCCGAGCTGCAACATATGGAGGAATTGTGAGCATCACGGTTTATTCTTCGGATATGATTAATTATGAGACCAAAAAAGTTCCCAACGCTTCAAAACACATATCAAAAGAAATTTCGGTGTGATTAATGAGTAAAAGCAAGCACGATCTTTCCGTGGGAGCTAGACAATATTCATCTAAAGATAGACTCTGCCATTAATACAATATTGATGGTCTGAAGGAAAAGTGGCGTACTACTATTAACCCCGATTACACAAGAAATTTAGTGCCAAAGCCTTCAACACACGATATAGAAGGGGGCGATGCATTGATGACAGTACCAACAGCAAAAAGACAATTAATTAAATTAATTGTCTTTTTTACCCCACATGGAATGGAGGAGAAAATGAAAGGATTTCAAGATGTGTAGAAATTTAGAACTTCCTGACCCCCATCTCCCTTAGGGAGTTTTTTATTTTTTTCCTAATTCTCTATAAAGTCTTTTTAAACATTAAATAATCCGTTGCGTTGTAACGGAACAAACAGTTTTAACGGAACAAATAGATGAAAGGCTAATGGTAAAATTACCCATTGACCTGTCATTAACTGTCACTTGCCCCGTAACAGGATCAAAACTTCGTAACTCTACAAATATAGGCGTAAATGGTTCAGCGGTTGTAGTAAATCCAATGACTGAACCTATGATAGAAGTCCTTAAAAACTCACTTATTTCACGTCGAGTCTGACATGCTTGTCCGATTGGCGCAAATGTTGTTTTATGACTCCTATCCTTTCCTTTATCACAGCAGGAAGATTTATCACAGCAAGATGATTTATGACAGCGGGATGATTTATCACCGCTGAATCGATTATGAACACAGAATGGGTTATGACGGCATAATATATTTTGACAAGATTTCATATATATCACTCCTTTTTCTACTATATATATGAGATTTTAAAAAACATGCTTGTACAAATTTACTAAATTCCCTGCCTTTATCGTATCCTTCCTTCTATTAGGCAATTTTATTTATATTTCTATTGAATGCTTCGTAATCGTTACTAAGTTGGAAAAGAGTTTGTGAGGAAGGTCCTTAAACTTTAAGGCAGCCTTTTTCTTATGGAATTAACTGGGCAGGATATATGAACAAATATATCAAATATAAGTAATAGGGGGAGATGAATGAAAATGAATGACGAAAAAATCGGCTCGGCCAGTGGAGTAGTAATAGCTGTAAGTAAAAGTGATAAACACACATTCAGTAAGGAAAGTTGCACTAGTATAAAACTGTTGAAAGGTTTGGGCGTTGAAGGAGATGCCCATTTAGGTAAAACCGTTAAGCATCGTTCACGTGTGGCTGCTAACCCAAATCAACCTAACTTGCGGCAAGTTCACCTAATCCACTCAGAATTATTAGATGAATTGAAAGATAGGTTTAATGTTACAGCTGGACAAATGGGTGAAAATATCACCACAAAGGGTATTGATCTGCTTGGATTACCGAGGGATTCGTTACTGTATATTGGGGAAACAGCGGTTATTAAAGTAACAGGCTTACGAAATCCATGTGCCCAAATCGATCAATATAAATCAGGACTGACGAACGCTGTTTTAGACCGGGATAAGGATGGGAACTTGATACGTAAAGCAGGAATAATGAGCATAGTTTTGGAAAGTGGTGAGGTTCACCCCGGGGACGTGGTTAGAATTCAATTACCTCCTTTGCCTCATACACCTCTTGAAAGGGTATGAGGTTTCAAAAGAACTGTTATTTTCAGTAAAACAAATCAACCTTAACTGGTTGCTTTATTTCAATTAGGGGGTTGCTGATGCGGCCTTTTTCTTTTGTAACTCACGGATCGGGATACCTGAAGAAAATAATGGTATAATATGGTACGTAAATGATCACGCTGCTGAAGAAGGAGGCTGTCGTATGAGTTATAAGAACACACTTATTACCATTTCAGAGGATTCAAAAGTTACTTCAGCAAAGGTACCTGTCATCAAAAATGATAAACCCACAATTGCTTATATTGAGCATGATTTAATTAATAATAACCCATATAAATTTACACAAGACGACGTGCAATTCAAAACATACTTAATCAGGAATCAAATAGAAGAGGAAAGTGCAGCTGAACTTCGAGAACAGTTCTTTTCAAAATCCAAGGCTTGCTTCAGAACTTCTCCGTTAGTAAAAAATTATGGTTGGGGAATTCATTATAATAATCAAGGGAAAATCGCCATATATGACGCCAAGAGTGAAATGTATAACCAATTGCTGAATCAAGTCGACATTACAAAACTCAAAGGTATGCGTTCCAAAAGAAAATAAAAACTAACGGGGCAGATTAGTTGAATTATATGAAAACGCTAGATATATATTTGGTGTTTACTAATAAATTAGAGTCCTTCAGCAAAGGAATTGTGACAAAAGATGCGGTTGCAAAAAAAGATCTTAAATTTCCTGCAATTGACGATTTTCCTTGTCATGTCTTGAATTAATTGGATCATACATCCCCTATCCCCAGACATTATTACAGGCAGAATCTAATATGCTGTTTACTGGAGGTGATTTAATGGGCGGGATTTCAATTAGTTTATGCATGATTGTAAAGGATGAAGAAGATTCACTTTCTAACTGTCTGGCTTCTGTTAAGGAACTAGTTGATGAAATTATTATCATTGATACAGGATCAAAAGATAACACGAAACAAATTGCTTCAGCCTTCACTGATCATCTTTATGATTTTGAATGGATCGATGACTTTTCGGCTGCGAGAAACTTCGCTTTTTCTAAAGCGACAAAAGAATATATATTCTGGCTTGATGCGGATGATATTTTAACAGAAGAGAATAAGGAGAAATTTTCAACCCTGAAAAAAGTACTTCCACCTCAATTCGATTCTGTCATGATGTTTTATCATCTTTCTTTTGATGGGAATGGAAACCCCAGCTTCAGTTCCAGGCGGAACCGGCTCGTAAAACGGGAAAAGAACTTCCAATGGATAGGATTCGTTCATGAGTATCTTGAAGTAAACGGAAACACATTTCAATCGGATATTGCCATACATCATAAAAAGGAAAAAAGTTTTAATGATCGTAATTTGGGAATTTACAAGAAGGCCCTTCAATCAGGAATTGATTTTTCACCGCGCGACAAATATTACTATGCAAATGAATGCAAAGACCATTGTTTATATGATGATGCCATCAAGTGGTATCGTAAATTTCTTGATGAGGGTAAAGGATGGAGTGAGGATAACATTCAAGCATGCGGCAAGTTGGCGGACTGCCATATTCAATTAAAAGATTGGGGTTCAGCAGTCCAGAGCTGTTTAAAGTCTTTCGAGTACGATACACCAAGAGGGGAAATCTGCTGTCGGCTCGGATACATCCATATGGAGCAACATGAATATGAACGCTCCATATTCTGGTACAATCTAGCAACACAAATAGAAATACCAGAAACAAAAAGCCCTTTTATCGAGCGGAATTGTTACACATGGCTGCCGCACATTCAGCTTTGCGTATGTTTTGACCGCATCGGCAAGCTAGAAGAATCAAAAAGACATAATGAGTTGGCTGCTGAATACTTGCCTGATCACCCTTCCGTCCTCTATAACCGCAATTATTTTCAGAATATCGAAAAAAAGGAAAAAAGCTAATCCCTTGAACGCCAAGGAATTAGCTTTTTTTGCTTCTCGAAAAGTTAATTTTGGTCTTTTAATTGCATGTAAGGGGGGAGAATAGCACTATCAAAATATTGATTATCCTTAGATTAAATAATACATACTACTATTTTATCATTTTTGCATAACTCTGGATATTTAACAATGGTAAATGATTTGTGCCGTTTCACTGTTGTTGCAAATTTCATAAAGTACTATAAGGTTCTAACGCCAAATTAAAACACCTAGTATTTGAAAAAAACATTTAGAGGGTGAAACAAAGTATGCCAGAATTCTTTGATGGAAGAACATCTCAAAATGCTTCCTATGCTAACTCCATTAACATTCCCACTTCGTCTGATTACCAATTATTTGGTCAAGTTGGTCTAAATGTTAGCGAAGCAAATCCCACTTCAATTATTCGGGTTCAATTTGACGGGATCATCACCTTGAAAGTAAATCCGGAAGCAAGCGTTCCTACACATTTTGTTGAAATTAAAATTGTTAGAGGGACCGATCCTAATGCTAATACAATTTTTAGCGGTATTAAGACTATTGTTCTTAATGGCTCTGAGGTCGGATCTCAAGAGTACGCATTTTCAGCTTCAGATTACAATGTCCCAAAAGGTTCAGGATTTTTAGTCTATACAGCTTTTGTTCGTAACATTACTGGTTCAGCTGATACAGATGTAACGCGTGTCGGCCCAGAGAGCTTTAATGCGTCAGCTATTGGAAATACAGGAGCCACCGGAGTTCCGGGTGTCACAGGAGCGACGGGGGCCACGGGAGCCACGGGAGCCACGGGAGCCACGGGAGCAGCAGGCGCCACCGGAGCCACGGGAGATCCAGGAGCCACGGGAGATCCAGGAGCGACGGGAGCAACAGGAGCCACGGGAGATCCAGGAGCAACGGGTGCAACGGGAGATCCAGGAGCCACGGGAGCCACGGGAGATCCAGGAGTCACCGGAGCGCCGGGTGCAACAGGCGCCACCGGAGCCACGGGAGATCCAGGAGTCATCGGAGCGACGGGTGCAACCGGAGCCACGGGAGATGCAGGAGCCACGGGAGATGCAGGAGTCACGGGAGCCACAGGAGCCACAGGAGCCACAGGGGCCACCGGAGCCACGGGAGATCCAGGAATCACAGGAGCGACGGGAGCCACGGGAGCCACAGGGGCAACGGGAGATCCAGGGGCAACGGGAGCCACGGGAGATGCAGGAGTCACCGGAGCGACGGGTGCAACCGGAGCCACGGGAGATGCAGGAGCCACGGGAGATGCAGGAGCCACGGGAGATGCAGGAGTCACCGGAGCGACGGGAGCCGCAGGAGCCACGGGAGCGACAGGAGCCACCGGAGCAACGGGAACTACGGGAGCCACGGGAGATCCAGGAGTCACCGGAGCGACGGGTGCAACCGGAGCCACCGGAGATGCAGGAGCCACGGGAGCGACAGGAGCCACCGGAGATCCAGGAGCAACAGGAGTAACAGGAGCCACGGGTGCAACAGGCGCCACCGGAGATGCAGGAGCCACGGGAGCGACGGGAGCAACGGGAGCGACGGGAGCTACAGGAGTAACGGGAGCAACAGGAGCGACGGGAGCCAGGAGCAACGGGAGCAACAGGAGCGACGGGAACCACAGGAGCAACGGGAGCCGCAGGAGCGACGGGAGCCGCAGGAGCGACGGGAGCAACGGGAGCGACGGGAGCCGCAGGAGCGACGGGAGCAACGGGAGCGACGGGAGCCGCAGGAGCGACGGGAACCACAGGAGCAACGGGAGTCACGGGAGCGACGGGAGCTACAGGATTAACGGGAGCAACAGGAGCGACGGGAGTCACGGGAGCTACAGGATTAACGGGAGCAACAGGAGCGACGGGAGTCACGGGAGCAACAGGAGCAACGGGAGCCACCGGAGCCGCAGGGGCCACGGGAGCGACGGGAGCCGCAGGAGCGACGGGAACCACAGGAGTGACGGGAGCGACGGGAACCACAGGAGTGACGGGAGCGACGGGAGCCGCAGGAGCGACGGGAGCGACGGGAGCCGCAGGAGCGACGGGAGTCACGGGAGCTACAGGATTAACGGGAGCAACAGGAGCGACGGGAACCACAGGAGCAACGGGAGCCGCAGGAGCGACGGGAGCAACGGGAGCAACAGGAGCAACGGGAGCAACAGGAGCAACGGGAGCCACCGGAGCCGCAGGGGCCACGGGAGCAACGGGAGCCACTCCTCAATTAACTTTTGCAGAAGTGGCTGGTCCAGTCGCTCTCACAACTACTGGAACCGAAACGTCAGTGGTTACAATGAATGTACCAACTATTATTGGCCAGAACGTTAAAGTGGACTATGTGGTATCAGTTGATGTGATCACAACGGCCAACTCAAATTTCACCTTTCAAACTAGGTTATATCGTAATGGGGCTTTAGTTGATACACGTTCCGTTCAAAGAAGTATAAGTTCTGCAGGTACATCAAGATTCCCTGTTGCATCTACTAATGTAAATACTGCCGCTATCACTGGAACTTCAACATATGAAATTAGAATCGCTTTTACAGTAGCATCAAATGTAACCTCCTCAAATGCTATAAATGCCGATATTAACGCAATAAGCTTTCCATAATGAAAGTAACTTTATATCACCAGCCATATTCCTTTAAAGTAAGGGTATGGCCTTTTTTTAAAAAAAAGGGTTATGAGGAAAGGAATTTTTGAATGTACTGTACTAGATTGAGTACAGTGGTATGTGATGGTCAATATCGGATGATATCCTCAACCTTGTCCATATCCCCTATGATAAGTAGTCTGGCTCTAAGCCGTTACGCGTAGTGCTTGTGTTATTTGCAAAGGATAAGAAATGTATTTTGTCCTTTTAAACGTACATTTTGTGTCAAATCTACAAGCCTTATAGAACTAACGGGGCAGGTTAGTTGAACAAGAACAAAGGGGAAACCTCATGATTCTAAACGTTGTAGGAAACTGTAACAGAAGGCAATGTTTCTTACGTGCGAGAATAACGTGTTAAGTGGGTTTCTGCGTAACACTCATGTACTTAGACTGTAGTTTTGCTGACAAATGCTAGTTTGTTATAGGATAATGGTGATATATTTGATGGACAAAATATTAGGGGGAAAACTGAAAAGAAGGAAGTGCTTAGCGATGAATTTAGAGATGGTTATGCAGGAACTTGAAGCCTTTGGCAAGGAACGAACTAAAAAAATATACATATCCAATGGTGCGCATGAGCCGCTTTTTGGCGTTGCTACAGGCGCTATGAAACCCATTGCCAAGAAAATAAAAATAAGTCAACGTTTAGCAGAAGAGCTTTATTCCACGGGGAACTACGATGTAATGTACTTTGCAGGCATTATTGCAGATCCAAAAGCCATGACTGAGTCGGATTATGATCGTTGGATGGATGCTGCGTATTTTTATATGCTGTCCGATTATGTAGTGGCCGTAACCTTAGCAGAGTCAGATATTGCGCAAGAAGTTGCTGATAAATGGATCGCAAGCGGTGAAGAGCTGAGAATGTCAGCGGGCTGGAGCTGCTACTGCTGGCTTTTAGGGAATCGGCTAGACGTTGAATTTTCAGAAAGCAAGAATTCCAATATGCTTGATATTGTGAAAAATACGATTCACGATTCGCCGGAACGAACGAAATCCGCTATGAATAATTTTTTATACACCGTGGGGATTTCATATTTGCCACTCCATGAAAAGGCAGTCGAGACTGCAAAGGCAATAGGAATAGTAGAAGTCAAACGGGACAAGAAAAAAAGCAGTTTTCTAAATGCTTACGAAAGTATTCAAAAAGAAGTCGATAAAGGAAGGCTTGGTTTTAAACGCAAATATGTAAGATGTTAAAAAATTAGCCTCGCATTATGAATCAACTATCGTGAAAAGGTTATTACCTTCTCGATAGTTGATTGGATACATGAAAATATCCTTCTTAAACTAATGTGTGCTTTACTTCATTAAGGAAGGTTGCTGAGGCAGCCTTTTTCTATAGGTTTAATAGAAGTTCATCTTATTTACACTTAATAAAGATAAAGTGATCATACAATCAGGAGGAATTTTTCAATGGCTTTGTCCGAAATGAATAGTAAATTGTTTAGAATGATTAATAATCTAGGTAAACAATACACGGATTTAAATCCTTTCTTTGTATTCATCGCGGAATACATGATTTTTTTCTTAGTATTGGCAATCCTTCTGTTTTTGTTTTCTCGAAGAAATAAAAATAGAATCATGGTAATCTGTGCATTTATTACATTAGCTATCTCGGAACTATTGGCAAAAATAGCAGGGCAATTCCACTCGAATAATCAACCATTTGCTGAGTTGCCCAACGTTAATAGGTTAGTTGAAAAAGCAGTCAATAATTCCTTTCCAAGCGACCATACGATCATATTCTTTTCCTTTTGTATAACCTTCTGGTTGTTCAAAAGGGGTTGGGGGATTTTATGGGTAATTTTAGCTGTCACTGTAGGTATTTCGCGAATTTGGGTAGGTGTCCATTATCCAGCAGATGTTCTTGTCGGAGCCATCATCAGTATTGTTTCAGCCACGATCGTTTACAAAATGGTTCTTAAGTTAAGACTGACCAAGAAATTTTTGGGGAATCAAGGCGAACAATCCATTCTATCTGCCCTATCCAAACAAAAGAAAGGTAAGTCAAAGGACTTTTAAAAAAGTGTTTTACAATACTACTTGAAATGGAAGAATTATTAAACATTAACCATTTTTCATCTGAAAGGTCGATAGTTTAACAAAGGGTTGCTGCGGCAACCTTTTTTTAGGGAACTAAAGGGGCAGTTTAGTTGAAGAATGATGTTTAACCATAAAAAAGAATAACAAACAACTTCGAGGTGATTGTATGAAATATACTTGTCCTTGCTGTGGATATAAAACATTAGATGAAGAACCGACCGATACTTATGCAATTTGCAAAATATGCTTTTGGGAAGATGACGGTGTTCAATTTCGAGACCCTGATTACGAAGGCGGGGCAAATGAAGTTTCATTATGGCAAGCACAAAAAAACTTTGTTAAGTTTGGGGCATGTGAAGAAGGATGTATTGCTTTTGTAAGGAAGCCAAATAAGAAAGATATAAAAGACCCTAATTGGCAACCGTTTATTTAGAGAAAATTATTAAAGCTAACGGGCACTTTACTTCAATAAAGAGCCTTGGCAGCTCATTCAACAGAGCAGGGTATTGTGTGAAAAACAGAATGTTGCAAGATAATTTTTAATATGTTCTTGCTTAAATTTCATTTTTGCAAAGGGGGAAGAAAATGTCACAATCATTGATTTTTGATATGGATGGTACATTATTTCAAACAGATAAAATTTTAGAAATATCCCTTCAAGAAACATTTGATCATTTGAGAAATTTGAGTTTGTGGGAGCAAAAAACGCCTATAGAAAAATATCGAGAAATTATGGGAGTACCTTTACCAGTTGTATGGGAAACCTTATTACCTGAACATTCGAGCGAAATCAGAAAACAAGCAAATGAATTATTCCACGAGAAATTGATTACTAATATTAATGTAGGTAATGGTGCTTTATATCCGTATGTAAAGGAAGTTTTTGGCCATTTAAAAGATAATGATTGTGCAATATACATAGCAAGCAATGGGCAAATAGAATATTTAAATGCAATCGTAAAGTATTATCAATTAGATAATTGGGTTACGGAAACATTTAGTATACAACAAATACAATCTCAAAATAAGTCAGATTTAGTACATACAATAGTGAACAAATATAATGTTGAAAAAGGTGCTGTAATTGGTGATCGCTTATCGGATATTAAAGCAGCAAAAGATAATAGTTTAGTAGCCATAGGGTGTAATTTTGATTTTGCTCAAGAAAATGAGCTTGCGCAAGCAGATATCATCATTAACAGCTTAGCTGAATTGAAATCAGTTTTAGAAAAATTAAATGAAAAAAGCAATGGGGGAAATAAGGCAATAAGGTGAGTTGGTGAAGCTTTTTCTTTTTGCAACAAATGGGGCAGGTTAGATTAAGAAGATACATCAATCTGTATTATTGAGTGCCAGCGCATGCTATAATGAATAACTTACGATTATTACTGTTTTTGGACGGATGCCAAGTAAAGCCTCCGCATAGCGATAAAATATGGAGGTGTAAGAGATTGAATAAACAATGGACGATTGGCAAAATTAAAGAATTTGTTGAGAACAATTCGGAAAGTAAGTTGCTAACGACGGAATATCACGGTTTTTCTCAAAAGTTACTATTTAAATGTACATGTGGTAGCAATTTTGAAAAAACGTTTACGAAGTTTAAAAATAATAAACAACGTAAATGTGACGTGTGCCAACCGCCTAAGGCTGCACGATAACGGATAGTGTATAAACGAAGTGCTGATTTCTTTAGGTAAGTTGGCACTATTTTTATTTAATGGGGGAATAAAAGTGGAATCCTAAAGGGGAGGTCTAGATGATTATTCCTTCTTGAACTAGCGGGTGCGTTAGCTTTACCAATGGGCTGTCATAAGGCAGTCTTTTTTTATGCAACTAAAGTCTCAGGAAAGTTGAGATTAATGGTATAATAAAAGATGGTGTGTGGAAAGTTTTTCTAATCGTAGTTTTAAAGTTAACGGGATTTACCTAATAGTGAGGTGCGGAATGAGAAGTTCGAAACATAGAAAAAAAAGATCCGAAAAAATATTAAAGACCCTAAAGGTACCAATAAATAAACATTTGCCCTTAACGGAAAATGAAGAAGAAGTTTCGCTTAGAACAACAGAAGAGATCATTAACAGAATTATTTCATTAGCGATAGTCTCAGCGAAAGCTTTGGAGGCTCCGCCAGAAAAAATTGAGGAGTTTATTGAAAGGTATAATGCTAATGAATTATTCACAGAAGAAGAAAAAAAGTTTTTAATGAAAAAACATCTGAACCAGAACGAGCTGATCCAGTACTCTTGGAAGTTGGAATGTATTTGGCTTCTGCTTTGGTCTGTAAATCTAATATCCGATATAGAGGTTCCAGCCGATACATGTAATGCTGAATATGTTTTTGAGACGGTTTTTCTTCATTCTAAACAAGGGTTGCTTGATAAATCCTCTATAAAACCAACCAGTGATATATTGGATAGCCTTGATTTTATTTATAGAGCACATTGGGCGGTAAGGGAAGCTCAAATAAATCATTTGGAAGTTCCATCATCTCTAAATGAAGGCGTTGTATATGAAAGACACTACACTCTTAATTGGCTAGTAAATTATATGAATCAAGAATGGGAAGAAATAAGTACAGATACATAAAAGCACGAATACTTTTATGCTCTCATTACAGGGGCGAATGATCAGGGTTTACTTCAAACAAGGAAGGTTGCTGAGGCAGCCTTTTTCTTATGGCACTAACGAGGCAGGTTAGCTGGATAAGGGACGAATTACCAGTACAAAAGTTTTCATTTTTTGAGATAATCAATAAGCACCAAGATTTTGAATGTAATAGGTGCAATTGTATGCATGAAATTAAGTGAACATTTCATGGGGAATGTATTACAAGGGCTGCCAATCGGAAAATTTATTGGAGCCTATATAAGGCAATACACAGATAAAATTATAAATAAATTGTAGGTTCCATAAAATACAATCTTATTGACTAAAGGCCGGTTTAGTAGAAGATGGAGTTGCGACGAGAGCTCTTTTTTCACGTAAAAGAACAGGCATGTTATAGTATAGGAGAACCGGATTTTATTTTATCTGAGGTAATCTTTATCATCAAAGGAGTTTTTTCATAATGCATGTGCTACAAAAAACACAAAAAATAGTTCGCTATCAGAATCAACAGGGCAATATACATTACGGTATTGTTGAGGATGAGATGATATTACAACTATCCAGCAGTTTTGCTGAACTTGTCAACAAGGAAATAAAGTATGACGGGGTAGAGCTGAAATATAGTGACGTAAAAATTCTGGAACCTGTAAAACCTTCGAAAGTTGTTAATTTCGGCTGGACATATGCAGGTCATGCAAAGGAAACAGGGGGAGAGGCGAACCTTGTAGAACCATTTCTCTTCTTGAAGCCATTATCTTCGCTTATTGCAGACAAGGAGAAAATTATCCTTCCTCCAAACGAGCTATCCAACCAAGTGGAACTCGAAGGGGAAGTAGCCTTGGTGATTGGAAAGCGCGGAAAAAACATCAAAGAAGAAGATGCGCTTGATTATGTGTTCGGTTGTACGATATTCAATGACGTCACTGCAAGAGATCTTACAAAAAAAGATCCACAGTTTACGCGGGGTAAAGGATTTGATACATTCGGACCTTTGGGACCGTGCATCGTTACCGGGGTAGATCCGACTAATTTGCGGATTGTGACCACTTTAAACGGCCGCGTTGTCCAAGACGGTAATACCAATGAAATGTCTCTAAGCATTCCGTTTCTAATCAGCTGGCTTTCACAAGTAATGACACTGGAGCCCGGTGACATTTTGGCTACGGGTTCACCATCTGGCAGCTGCCCGATCAAGTCGGGGGATGAGGTCGTTGTTGAAGTCGAGAACATCGGTCGATTGACTAATGACGTTCAGTAAGATGTGCCAGCATTCTTAATAACCACGAATGCTAAATAGTTAGTAAAGATCGGAGCTGTCTTTAAGGCAGCTTTTTTCTTTATGCATCAGGGCAGGATGTTTAATAAGGAATGATAAAGTATGTATTTAGATAACCATTTGGGATGTGATTGAAACGGATAGCAGGCTATTAGAAATATATGTTGGATGGGAAGATAAACTAGATACTGACGAATGGTATTTTAGTAATGCATTCGAATCAATTACTAATGGAATGTCTCCGGAAGATGCATTTAATTATGTTCCAAATGTCATTGAGGTGTTACTTACATTAAACAATGACTTTCTAATATGGGAAACTCTTTACTTTTTAAGTGAACTCTATAGTGCTGCCGATACAACCCAAATACATCCACATCACGAAAGTAATTGGTCTGTTTTAACAGAACATATTAAGAAATATGAAGACTCATATGCTACTCCATTTAAAGGACTTATGAGACAACTAAGGACAAAAGAATAAGTTTATCTACTAAATTAGGTGGATTAATGAAGTTGGACATTGGGGTTTTGCCTCATAAAAAAGACAGTCCTTGCAAAGCGATGGAGTATGTAAAGAAGAAATTTCAACACTTAATGAACAATATAATGACTAAAATAAAAGTCTATTATATCTATGAAGAGTCAAGTTAGTGGATTGCTTGACTCTTCATTTCGTTACCTGCAAGTTTTTATGGGAAAGGCTGTTTTCACATACTTTGTTGCGATTTAACAAGTAATGCGGTGTGGTTGATTTCCCCTCCAGATGCTCGCTTTCCGCGGGGCGGGCGGTGAGCCTTCTCGGCGTAAACACCTGTGGGGTCTCACCTGTCCCGCTGCTCCCGCAGGAGTCTCGCACTTGCGCTCCAATCAACCTTAAATCGTTTCGTTTTAAAAACAACACTCTTTACGAAAACAGCCATCGGAAAAGCAAAGAAGGCACGAGATTGTAACTTATTTAGCATTGCGCGGGGGCTTATTAGTTGGATAAATTGCTTTTTCCAAGTCTTCTGCTGCGATCACTGGATTTACTGTATCGCTATTAGCTTTTCCCTTCTGACTATTGCCTTTATCACGCTTTTGGCTCATGCTTAGAACCTCCCTCCATATAGCTACATTTGTTAAGATGGACTAATAGATGGCGACTTATTCACCAAACGGGGGAAGGGCCTCGTTTTGAGTTGAATACACCCATATAGGGTTTAATATGTATAACTGATTTCAGCTAAAGTTGATGGACAATTCAATGTTTATAGATACCCTTTTGGATTATTGATGTTTGTCATAGTAATTATGTCTTGGGCTGTTTTCTAACGTCATTTTTAACTGAAGTTTTATTTCATTCGCGGAATGGCTAATATTCAATAGGTATGTCCCCGTTTCAACGACCTAAGTTATTCAAGAAAAGGGCGCGTTTCTGGGGCAAGAAATGCGCTCTTAGCAGCCGATGCCTTTGCATAAGGAAGATTAACGAAGGTACACTAGAAAAAACAGAAATAATAAAATAAATATCCTTATCCAAGCCTTCTCGATCAATAGAGGAGGGCTTTTTCGATGTCGCTGCGAAACTTGTATGTGTCAGAAGAATGGTAAGGGAATGCTACTGCTGATTGGCATGATCCCAATTTTTAAAATGAAATAGATTTGCGTTGTGTACAATCTCTGTTATATAGTTCATGGTGATTTTTGCAGCCGTTTGAATATCGTAGCTTTTGCGATTATTTAAAATGTTTGTAAACATTCCCTGCCATACTAAAATGGTTAATTCATTAATCGCATCAACATTTTCCTCTTTAATGTAGCCCTCTCTTAGTGCAATTTCTAAAAAGGATCTCCCTCTTTTTGACACATTACGTTCGAATAGGATAGTCTTTAATTCTTCAGGAATGTTAATCAAATCAGACGGATAGATTTTATAATAGTCTTCGAGCAGCTTTTCAGGTTGATCAGCTAGGTCCATAATAAAAACCGCATGGAAAATTTGTGGTTGCTTAAAAGAGTGATTACAAAAACATTCCCATGCTAATAAGTACTTTTCAATTGGATCTTTTCCTTTTTCAATATAATCAGCTACCTCATCTGTGTAGCATTTCAAGAATTTCATTGAAGCGAAAAAAATCAAATGGGAGACCTCAGAAAAATAGTTATAAATGGTTGCGCTATTATAGCCCGCTTTATCCGCAACTTTCCTTATTGTTACATTCTCTAAACCTTCTTCTTCGATAATTTCAGCTGTTGCGTCCACAAAGTATTTCCACATGCGGCCCATTTGTATTTCTTTTTTTTTCATATCCATTCCCCTCGCATTTTTAAAAAGATATAGGTCCATTTCGATTATAGATGACCTTATTTTTTTCACTGAACCCTTTAAAACAAAGCTTTCCTGTTTTCTACCTTTATTTTAAGTGGCGTGCTAATCAATAAAGTGCTGATGGATAAATTATACCAAACTATGGCATGGAAGCCGAAAGAACATTAGCCCACAATAGAAATGTATAAAAATAAAAAGCTGGCAAAAAACAAAACGTTTATCGCCAGCCACTTTACATTTTTGGGGATTTTTAAGAAAACCTCATTATTCTATCACTTGGCAGCCTTTTAATCCTTTTGTTTTTACTAACTTGCTTTCATTATTCTCTTCTGAAGCACAATTTCTTTTCGTTTTTCTTTCGTTACTCTTTGCCAAATTATAGCCGTTATCAACCCAACAATCGTCAAGGCTAATAAAATGGTGAATAATACCTTATAACCGTCTGTACCACTCCAGTGGTCCAAACAAGCACCTGCAACAATCGGCATAAAGATTTCTCCGCTATACCCAATAATCATCAAGGGCATGGCAACTGTTCCCGTTGTTTCGACAGGATAGTCTCCTTCCACTAAAATAGCGAAGTGCGTTGCCTGTAATGCATACATCGATATATAAATAATCGCTATAAAAACTAACAGTAATAAGATGAAAGAAGGCTTTCCGGGTAATACGATGAGAGCGGCTAAACCGATTGCCAGAACACAATAGCCAATTATGACCATATTCGAAATACCAATTCGATCCCCGATAATGCCAGAGCCAAAACTTCCGATTGGGCGACAGTATTGTGAAAAGTAACCCAAAGCAGCGGCGATTATTGTTGAAGCACCAAAGGCAGCCGTTGCATAAGGCGTAATATAATAGAAACTATTAATCATCGCATAAGACGTTAAAATAAGAATGGCTGCCAACCAGGTTGTCGGCATTTTGAGAATCCTCAAAAGTATTGCCCAATCAAATTTTTTATTTGCCTTTTCTTTTATTTCATCGCTACTGTTGTCATCATCATGTTCCTTATAAAGTAACAAAATCATGATCCCTAAAAGAATACACATCACGGAATAGAAAATGATCACAGAGGACAATGCCAGCTTGTCACTCAGTTGCTTTGCTAAAAAGGCGAAGAGTCCTAATACCAAAGCAGATTCGATAACTTTGGCAGCACCGCGTCCGCCTTCAAAAAAGCCGAATGCTTTTCCTTGTTCGTTTTCAGATGCTAACGACCGGACGGCTTTTATTAACGCTACCCAAAAGGTCATGATGGATGTTATACCCCAAGCTGCATAGATTAGCAGCAACACAGGGTAAGGGGGGTACAATAGTAAAGCAAAGCCTAGAATCCCTGTCGTAAATAAGGATATTGACAACAAGTGCTTCGTTCTCCATCGATCCGCCACATACCCTCCAAAGATATAGGAAATCAAACAGCAAACTCCATACGCACTGCCAAGCGTACCCATTTGTGTATTGGTTAAGTGAAAGGCATTTAAGAATACATCATAATAATAGTTTCGAAAATAAGGCAATGTATAAATCATTTCACCTGCAATGATTAAAATGACTAGAGTAGGTATATTTTTCCTCAGTTTTCCTTTCATCTCTTTCTCTCCAATCGCTGGCTTTTTAAAGTCCTAAACGTTCAATCCTTTGATCCCAATTCTTATGAAATGCCGGTCGGTCGTTTTCTTTAACATCCATTTCCCCAACAATGATAAAGTTTTCTGCATCAGAAGTTTGCGTAACGGTAATATCAGCCTCAATCCACCAACCTTCACGGCCAATTCTCATTTTTTGAAAAATGGTATATTTCGCGGAAAGAGGATTAGCATTGCTTAATGTCAACTCTCGTCTCAAATTGTGTTCAACCGTAACATCGATGTCATCAAAACGATAGACGCCTTCACCAAAAACCCCTCCAACACCATCGGTTATGCAAGTCCATGTATCCGTTAAAATATCGTATGAAATGGAACGATCGACTTTTCCCTCTGAAAGCATAGTTGTCGGAGTTAATGGCGCACTTTGAGGACTCATATTCGGTCCAGATACCCGGCTTCCTTTAAAGACTGGTAATGAAAACTTTGCGGTTTCAAGATTCAGGGTAAGGGTTGCATCCTCAGGCATTGTCCAAAACATTGGCCAAAAAGTTGTTGCAATAGATAAACGTACCCGGTGGCCGGCTTTAAACTTATGCCCGCAACAGTCCAAATCAACAAATGCATTTACCTTTTCACCAGGGGTTAACAAGTCTACTTGATCATGTCCATTTAAATGTGTTAAATTCATCACTCCATAAGAAACACGGGTAACGGCTCCATCTGGTGCCACATCTGATAGTTGTGCGAAGAGCATTGCCTTTGGTTTGTCACTTGTTAGTTGTACTTCAAATCTTGGATAACCAACTATTTCTAATGGGCTTTTCAAGAAATCCCCTTCAAATACCATTGCCATACCATCATCCAATCGTTGGTCTGACGGACTTTCTCCCGGTACGCCGGCACCCATCCATTCACCTGATAAAAGGCCGTGATTTAAAGGTGTTTTTAATAACACTCGCTCTTCTGTTTCATCTCTTTCTGCTAGCAACTTACCATGAGTCAATTGATAAGTTTTCGTTAGAACTTCATTTGATGGCCAGGAATCGAGTCCAACCCACTTTCCTTTACTGACTGGTTTAATGGAAGAAGGAGGCATACTTTCCTCAAGCCATACACTCACCATTGGTCCATCCATCGCATCGTTCTCTTTTCCTTTTAGCCAATGGTCCCACCATTTAACAGCTTCTTGCAAAAAGCCCATTGCTGGTCCTGGAACTCCATCATGAGGGTAAACATGTGCCCAAGGACCAATAATCCCCTTCCTAGGGACTGAAAGCCCTTTCATTAAACTTAATACGGTATTCGTATAAGAATCTTCCCAACCATCGATGGCTAGAACTGGCACTTCAATGTCATCATAATTTTCACAAACTGAACCATGCTTCCAATAAGCATCTCTCGTTTGGTGCTCCATCCATTGCGCCATCCATAAAGGCATTTCCTCTAATCTTCCCAGCCATTTTTCACGCCAGCTATCCCCGACAATATGAGGGTCAAGTGGACGCACCTGATAGGCTAGCATAATGGCCCCCCACCAGAAATTATCATTTAAGAGGCAGCCGCCTTTATAGTGGATATCATTGTTATACCGGTCATCGGTAAACCCGAGTGTAATAATTGCTTTTAAATTTTTGGGCCTCCTGGCTGCAACTTGAAGGGAATTAAAGCCCCCCCATGATTTACCCATCATACCGATATTTCCATCACACCAATTTTGCTTTGAGATCCAATCAATAACTTCCAGAGCATCGTCTTGTTCTTGCTTTAAGTATTCATCCCTAAGCAGACCATCTGATTCTCCCGAACCTCTCATATCCACTCTGACAACAGCATAACCGTGCCCGGCAAAATAACCATGCATCGGTTCATCTCTTGCCCTTGTACCGTCTGTTTTTCTGTAAGGAATGTACTCTAAAATGGCAGGTACTTTCTGACCTTCCCCAATTTCAGGCAACCAGATACGACTTGAAAGTCTTGTTCCATCTTTTAAAACAATCCAAGTGTTTTCAATGGTTTGAAACGCATAAGGAAAATGGGTGATAATTTCTTTTTCGTTATATTCTGTTGACATTTTTCATCCTCCATAAAGTAGTCATTATCATCATTTTTAAACTCATTTTAAGCGCTTTCCATAAATTTTTAATCGGAATTATAAAGCAATCATAGTAATTTTATAATCATGATTACTTTTGTGAATCTAGTATATCACCCGAAGATATGACGGACAACTTAAAATTTTCTGAATTTTTATGATAAATTTTTTCCCTTTGAAAATACGCTATTGGAGACGAGTTATGTAACTAACTGATGCGTTAAGAGCAGTGACGTTCAGCCCTTTTCTTATGGCACTAACGGGGCAGGTTAGTTCATGAAGGACAAATGGAAGTTTATGCCGAAATAATTAAGAGAGTTGATTAATTGTAAAAGAGGTATAACAATGAATGTTTCATTAAATCAAATTTCCTCAGATGAAAGGCATATTCTTAAGAATTTATATTCCCTTTATTTACATGACCTTTCGGAGTATACCGAGGGTTTAGACATATCATCAGATGGTTCGTTTGAGTTTGATTCATTTGAATTGATTTGGAAGATGGAAGGGGTAACACCATATTTTTTGAAAAAAGATAAGACAATTGTAGGGTTTTTATTACTCTTGGAAAGGCCGTTTTTAAATAAGGAATATGATTACAGCATTAATGATATTTTTATTTTGAAAAAATATAGAAGAAAGGGTATTGCCATTGCATTAGTAAAGGAATTGTTCAAACAAAAAAAGGGTAGCTACTTTGTTGTTGAATTAGCCAAGAACATTCCTGCCGTTATATTTTGGAGAAAGATTTTTAGTGCGCTAAATATAGATTTTGAAGAAAAAAAGAAAATGATAGATGATGAAGAATGTTTGATGCAATCCTTTCATATTTAAACATTAACTAACAGGTGCTCTACTTCAATAACAAGGGCCGCTGCGGCAGCCTTTTTCTTATGGAATTAACGGGGCAGGTGCTTATAAATTTAACTAGTGTGATGATCCAATGAGGATTCATGCACTTTTTAGAAATTATATTTCGATAATGGAACAAACTACAATTATGTGACTTTAACTTGTTAGGAATACATGATACGGTGCTTTTATCACGCAACTCTACGGTTGCCTGTTCTTGACAAGCAACCGTAGAGTTGCTTATACTCGATATATGAATTGGGACAAAGACGCAATATTCAAGGCACTTGGAGACTCGACTCGGCGGCTTATATTAGACGAACTCTCCGAACGCAACGAGCTGACGTTGTATGAACTTACGGTACGTCTCATTATGAAGCACGACATTTCCATTTCGCGGCAAGCGATAGCTAAACATCTTTCTGTATTGGAAGATGCAGGGCTCGTAAAATCAAAACGGAAGGGAAAGTATCGAGTCGTTATATTCAACAACGAACCACTTAAAAATTTGCTAAAAGGATGGATAGAGTAATTTTATTAAATCGGAACAAGACTTCTGACAAATGTGTGGGCCCGTTTTGCTTGCAGCCAGATTGTTAGCACAACACCATGCGTCACAAATATCAAAGGAGGCAAAACAAAATGAAAATCATTGTTACCAGCATATTCGTACAAGATCAAGATAAGGCACTGGAATTTTACTCAGAAAAGCTGGGATTTGTAAAAAAGCAAGACGTTCCAATGGGGAAATTCAGGTGGATCACGCTTGTTTCTCCCGAAGCTCATGACGGTACCGAGCTTTTACTCGAACCGAATGAGCATCCTGCCGCACAGGAGTATCAAAAGAAGATATTTGCAGATGGCATCCCGGCAACAATGTTTGGCGTTGCAGATATTCATGAAGAGTACAAACGATTATTGGAAAACGGCGTGAAGTTTACTATGGAGCCGACAAAAATGGGCGAAGTCACAATAGCTGTCTTGGACGATACATGCGGCAACCTTATACAGATAGCGCAGCAATAACTTTATGTAGAAAAAGATGTAACTTGTTCTTTAAACAGCTTTATGCTAACCCTGTCCTAATTTTAGGACAGGGTTATACTTGTTTAAGTGCAATAGAAATGTACCATTATGGATCACCTAAACTAACTGGTGCGTTAGCTGATTAAGGAACAATAAAAGGTGGAGTCAGGATTAATAATTAATTCTTATAACCTTATAGTAATTCAGTATTTTACTGAATCGCGAAAAAATGATACAGTTTTTGGTATATTTACAAATATTTTTAAAAGGGGGTTGTCTATGGAAATGTAGAATCAATTTTTAAAGGCCATTTCTTCTTTCTCATTTCATAGTCAAATGAGAATGGAATGATCTATTTATTGTGTGATGAGGCTATTAATCTTTCGTTCAGGGAGGACAACACATGAAAAAGTTTTTTGCTTTTCAAGTATTAATAGCACTGTTTATTGGAGCACTTATCGGACATTTTTTTCCTGTACTTGGCCAATCCTTAAGACCAATTGGCGACGCTTTTATTCATCTTATTAAAATGATTGTTGTGCCTATTGTTTTCACCACTATCGTCATTGGGTCATCAGGCGACGGGAACATGAAAAAAATGGGTTCATTAGGACTTAAAACAATTATTTGGTTTGAATTTATTACCACTCTGATTCTAGGTTTAGGTCTTATACTTGTTAACATTTTAAAGCCTGGTGCCGGGCTCAATTTGTCCCATCTTGCTCAAAAGGATATCACACAATTGAATGAAAGCGTTACCAAAGTTGTCGATTTTAAAACGATGCTTGTTAATATCATTCCAAGCAACATTGTTGATGCGATGGCAAAAAGTGATTTATTAGCTGTTATATTCTTCGCCATTTTATTTGGGGCAGCTGCTGGAGCAATTGGCAAAAAGTCAGAGCCGGCAATGAAGTTTATGGAATCAGTTGCAAATATCATGTTTAAACTGACACAAATGGTCATGGTAACAGCACCGATTGGTGTACTCGCTCTCATGGCAGCCTCTGTAGGTCAGTATGGCATTGCCCTTTTAATCCCTATGACAAAGTTGATTGGGGTTGTGTATCTTGGGCTTGCTATAGTTATTTTCGTTCTATTCCCAATAATTGGATGGATCTTGAAGATTTCTTACTTTAAAGTGTTTCGAATGGTATGGGATTTGTTCCTTATCGCTTTTTCAACAACAAGTACGGAAACCATTCTGCCTCAGTTAATGGAACGAATGGAAGCATACGGTTGTTCGAAACGCGTTGTTTCATTCGTTATTCCTTCTGGGCTATCACTGAATTGTGATGGTTCGACATTGTACCTTTCTGTTTGCTCTATTTTCTTGGCACAAGCATATGGCATCCCGATGGATTTTGGCCAACAGTTGATTGTAATGGGGGTTCTTGTTGCAACCTCAAAAGGAATTGCCGCTGTTCCATCCGGTTCGCTAGTTGTCCTTTTAGCTACCGCCTCAGCAGTAGGGCTTCCTGCAGAAGGCGTCGCAATTATTGCAGGAATTGACCGTGTGCTGGATATGGCACGTACTGCTTGTAATACTCCTGGACATGTTCTCGCTTGTATCGTTGTTTCGAAGTGGGAAAAAGAATTCCGTCAGGGAGATTGGAAAGCCCAAACCGAACAGTCAGGCATTCGGCAGGTGCCGCCAACATTTTGATGAAACGTTAAGCAGCATCATTACATCAGAAGAATGGGGAAAAGCAAAGATACAAGAAGCACGGACCTGATATTCTCGCCCCATTGTTGAGAGTGAAAGTCGAGAAATAAAGTCTTCCTTCACTAACAGCTGCGTTAGCTTAAAATCGGAACTGCCTTAAAGGCAGTTCTTTCTTTATGGAAGGCTCTTTTCGTAAAGATTGTTGTTATTAAAACAAAACGATTTAAGGTTGATTGGAGCGAGCATCTGGAGGGGAAATCAACTACACCGCTTTACTTGGTATGCGAAAACAGCCTTATGGAATTAAAGGGGCAGGATGGTTCAAGTACAGGGAACAGTTATGATGGACTTGAGGAGGGACATTTAATGGTCTGTAAGAAGTCCTTCGAGAATTTGAGGGGAAATGTTTCAATGGAAGCTTCATCATTAGTAAAGTTCAATTTATTGTTTCTATTAGTGTATAGATTATTTCTATAATTCATCGCTTCGTATAAAAATTATAATAAAGTTAAGTATTAAAAAACTATATTATAAAATTTTAAATATAAGTGGTGAAGAACATGAAAAAAGTAGTTGGGATTATTGGTGGAATGGGACCATTAGCAACTGTTGATTTAATGAATAAAATAATTTTTTATACACCTGCAAAGAAAGACCAGGATCATATCCATATTATCGTGGACAATTATTCACAAATACCTGATCGAACAACAGCTATTTTGGGAAAGGGTGCAGATCCGACTCCTTTTATTGTACAATCGGCACAAAGGCTAGAAAATGCTGGTGCGGATTTTCTGGTAATGGCTTGCAATACTGCTCACTTTTACTTTCAATCAATAAAAGAATCCGTTAGTATCCCGATTCTACATATGCCTTTAGAAACAGCTCGCTTTTTACACGTAAATAATATGAGGAGAGTAGGTTTGTTGGCCACTGATGGAACAATAAATACAAAACTGTATCAACAAAGTTGTCAATACTTTGATATTCAAGCCATTGAGCCTGATAAGCAAATGCAAAAGGAAGTGATGGAAGGAATATATGCTATTAAAGGGAGTGATTTGGAGAAAGGTCGTTTATACCTTTCAAGAGTAGCTGATAAATTAATAAAAAGAGGGGCAGAAGCTATAATAGCAGGTTGTACAGAAATCCCTCTTGTACTTAAATCATCCCAAAATATTTGTATGATTGACCCAACAGCAATTTTAGCCAAATCGGCAATTAAAACAGCTACTGAGCCAGAATCAGCTAAAGCAATTGGGTAAATTAGATAAATGGTGAACTAAAATTAGGAGCAGTAAAAATGAATATTGAAAATATTGAAGCCTTCATTTATGTTTGTCAACTAGGTAGTTTCAATAAAGCAGCTGAGGCTCTTTATTTAACTCAACCTTCTGTAACGGCACGTATTCAATCCCTTGAACGTGAAATTGATTTAAAGCTTTTTCATCGAAACGGAAATAAAATTTCTTTAACTGAAAAGGGAGAATATTTCTTTCCGCACGCACAAAAAATTCTTCAATCTTATCAGGAAGCAAAGTACGGATTACAACAAGTAACTGTACCTTTTGAGCTAGTACTTGGGAGTGCATTGTCCATTTCCAACAACATTCTCCCTGATATTTTGCCTGCTTTTAAATCTAAGTTCAAGGATGTTAGAATCAAAATTATAACAGGACATTCTAAAGATATTTTACACAAGGTCATTAATAAAGAGGTTGACTTTGGCATTATACGAACAGAAACCCATCCTCAAGTAGAATCAATTCGTCTTTATAATGATCCTATTAGCCTTGTTGTCCCTTCAAATCATCCTTTTTTAAAAGAAGAAAGAGTAACAGTAGAGGATGTAAGTAAACAGCCTCTAATCTTTTTTGATTATGGATCCATCGATTGGCTCATCATTCATCGTCTATTTCAAAGTAATGGTGTAAATCCGAATATATATGTAGAAGTTGACAATATGGAAACGGCTAAAAATTTAGTATTACAAGGCCTAGGCATTAGCTTTTTACCTGAGCATTGTGTAAGGAAGGAAATAGAAAATGAAGAGTTATTTAGAGTGGAAATGACTCCTCCCGTAAAAACGAATATTAGTATAGACTTTATCTATTTAAAAGGTAAAACCAAATCTGTTTTTATGGATTTTTTAAAAAATAAAATGTTTGAAAAACAATAAACGAATGATGTGTCCAATCATTGGCAGGAGGGTCTTCGGAGCCGATTGGTCGAAGGTCCTTTAGAGTTGAAATAAATGGATGTAGTATGAAGTTAAGAAATTATAGTGTGAAATATTGTACTTAAACTAAATGGTCAGCCAGTAATATTTTCTTGCAGACTTTATTATTTGAACTTTACTTCCTTAACAATCCTTCCAATTTTTAGTGCCCATCGAATAGGGATGTTACTTAGACCAATCTTAAGTCATTAAAGGGGTAGGATAGTTTAAGCAGTTTTCTCAATATTTACGGTTTCCTTAAGTGGTTCTTACAAATACATTAATGTTGAAACACAATGAGGAACTAAGAAGGAGCATAAGTTTTTATGCCTAAGTATTAGTTGAAATCACTAATTCAATTTATTTTCCCAACCAAACCAAAATCGTCTGTTTTAAACTATCATTAAAATAAATTTCTCTAACTCCAAAAAACGGCGATGCCAAAGAAGACCCACGGGTGTTAATTGAATAACGAAAGAGCTGTCTTAATGGTCAGCTCCTAAATTCAAAAAGGTCTGTGGGCGATGCGATTGGGGGATACCTTCCAAAAGAAAGACATCGAGAGGCTCAAAAGGTTAAAACCCCTTTCACACAAACTTTTTGATGCTATTTTTTTCTGTTCCTTTTCCCTTAGGCACCTTTACCCTGTTTCCCCTCATTGTTTCCCGCCGATTCTCCTCCTTCATAAAAACCTTCATGGCCTTTAGGTTCCGAGAGCTCCTGGGTTTGCACTGACTCGGAGGAGGCTGTACCATCTTTCGGTTCTTTTTTCCTTAGGCACCTTTGTCTTCTTCTGTTACCTCTTGAGTTGCACGCACTGGGTGTCCCTTTTTATTAGATTTTTTCTTCATTTTTTCACCATCTTATTAAATTTATTTTCTTGTTTAACTTATGAAAAAAATCCGAAACTCGATTAGATCCAATACATTTATTTTTGCAAATCTTGATCCATACCTAAATGAATAATTTCAGAAGCGTCCTAATTAACAAACAACCATCTGTATTTTCATTTTCCCCTGTCACAAAATCCGTCATGTAATAGGTCAAATATTGAGCATAACGATTGTTTGTTTTTAACAATAACTCGTCCACATAATACACACCGTTAGGTATTTGGTCTAGCAAAGTACGGTTAATGAAGCGCAGATACCGCAGCGACCCACTCTTCATTTAAGTTCATTAAAGTGACTATCCATTACACCAATTCATCTGTTAGATGCTGAGCGAATTTCTCACATGGATTTAGGCCATCTCTTTACCCCTGGCTATTCAATATCCTTCAGCTATCTTAAAAGGCGTTCTCTGCTTCGAATAAAGTACTTTTTTAAACTATCCATTATTCTGGCCATAGAGTTCATTCAGGAATTTCAGTCATTTAACTTCAGGAAATTCTAAAGGTTAGTGCATATACACATTTTTGATGAATTCCAGTCTTATTGATAGAAGATGGACATTTACCACGACACAATGTCATTCCATGACACATATACATACAGGGTAAATGATTATATAGGAGGGGCAACATTATGAATAAGGAATGGTTAACTAATTTGGTTGGGAAAGTTCTAAAGGTAGATAGAGGAGGGCCTGAATCTCGGACAGGATTATTATTAGGCATATACGATGACCACTTATCGATCTTAACTGAACAAGAAGGTGTTATCTACTATAAAACCGACCATATCAAAAGTATTACCGAGAATGTAAAGAAGGGATTCCAATTTCAACTGGAGGTTCCCGAAGATTTTACTTTTAAAACAGCTGCAACTTTTAAAGGCTTACTAGGTGACCTCAGAAATCAATGGGTAAATATTAACCGAGGCGGCCCCGAGAAGCTTGAAGGAGTACTTCATGATATTAATGATGAATTCATAACATTAATACTAAACGAAGAAGTTATTCGCCTGTCAATGTTCCATATCCGCAGCATCAGTTACGGTGCAAGAGTAGAGAAACCTAAAGAAGAAGAAAAATCAGAAAAAAATAAAGATAATAAAGACGGTGGAAAATCGGAAAAAAATAAAGATAATAAAGCAGAAGAAAAAGAAAAATAGTATTTCCCATAAATGATGTGTCGCTTCCGGACAGAAGCGACCATCCAATTAAAAAGGGGGACTCATCAGATGAAAAAACAAAATTTTCAAGAGGCACTTAATTCACTGATAGGTTTTAATATTAGTATTATTTCTGATGATAAAACTGTTCATGATGGGGTAGTACTTGATGTGAAGAGCGACTTTATTGTCATTCAAATTAATCCAAATAAACAATGTTATTTCAACTTAAATCAGGTTTATGCCTTATCAAAAAACACCAAAGAATTCCAGGCTCAAATACTTGATCACGAACTAACACAGAAACAAAGTTTTACAGAATTAATAAATGAACTCCAAGGCCATTGGGTGACAGTAAACAAAGATAATAATCTATCGTTTGACGGATTTTTAAGTACCGTAACTAATAATTATATCGTTTTATTAAATAAGGATAAACAGCTTTATGTACAATTATCAAATATACTCTATATTTTCAAAGGGATAGATAAAAAGGAATCGTCAGAGAACAAACAGCAGGAAAATAAGGACGAAAAAACTGAAAATAAACAGTCAGAAGGGGATCAAGTTAAGGAAAGTGATTCCATATTGAAGGAAGACACTGAAATTAATTCCAAAGGGGAGGAAGAGCCTGTTGACCAGAAACAAGAACAGGACATTTTAACTATTGGAAAAGAGGAACCAACTTCTGCCCCTCCGGAAGTTTTATCTGACGTGAAAGAAGAACCGACTGTTCAATCTACAGTAAATCAAGTGGACAAAGATCAATCCAATGTACAAGAAAGTACGGATCAATATACGGAACAAAAATCCCCTGAAAGTAAGAAGGAAAACCCTACAGCAACTAATCCTGTCCATCCGGAAGTTTTATCTGACGTGAAAGAAGAACCGACTGTTCATTCTACAGTAAATGAAGTGAAAAAAAATCAATCCAATGTAAAGAAAAGTACGGATAAAAATAAGAAACAAAAATCCCGGAAAAAAAAGAAAAAAGAAAGTAAGAAGGAAAACCCTACAGCAAGTAATCCTGCCCCTCCGGAAGTTTTATCTAACGTGAAAGAAGAACCGACTGTTCAATCAACAATAAAAAAAGTGAGCAAAAATCAATCCAATGTAAAGAAAAGTACGGATAAACATAAGAAACAAAAATCCCAGGAAAAGAAGAAAAAAGAAAGTAAGAAGGAAAACCCTTCAGTAACTAATAAAAAAGATATTCAAGAGGCAATCCAAGAAAACCCGACTGGGGAATTCAGGAACTCAAGCCCTGAAGAAATGAATGAACAATCCGCAAAGAAAAATAATTTAAAAGAAAAAAGGAAACTGATAGATAAGAAATGTTACGAATTAATGAAGTCCACTGAAAAGGTGTATGCAGAAAATGGAAAACGAAAAACAGAATATTATTCATTGATGAAATTTGCTGAAAGAATGAAGGGGAAATTGAAGGCAAAACGGGTAAAGCCTTAAGATAAAATTAAAGGCCAATTGAAAGGAGGACATGGAATGATGATTTTGTTTTTTTCTGTACTTGGAGGAGTCTTCTATTCCTTTTTTGTAAAACCTCAAAATCAAACCACTCCTGATACCGTAAAAAATTACACCATCCAAAAACAAGGCGGCGGAGGTAAATACTTAGTTTACAAATTGTCTTGATGTCAATAATTTTTACTTTAACTATTATTCTCATGTTATGGAGACCATTTGGGATTAATGAAAAAATGGGATAAAACCTTTCACGCTATGTGCATACTCATCCACTCAATGTTAAACAACAATCCGAAGATAATGATTGGAAGTTGTTTAAAATGAGTTTTGCAATCATCATCTTAACTCGGCGAGCTTCTTCGCACTTACACCATTTGGGGTTCCCTTGGAATTGGTCGGTGGGAGCGTTCCTTTTGATATTACTGAGATGGTATAAAACCAAAACTGGTCTTAGCGATATTGTAAAGAAAACACCCTGGCATGTTCTTTCATTTGCTTTCAATATGTACGTGCTGGTATATGGTTTGAAGAATGTTGGCTTGAACGATTATATAGTCAGCAATTTAAAACCCTTAATTATGGATAGCCCATTCAACGCAACCATGATCATGGGCATATTATTAACTAATAATCTTCCTGCAGTTATGATAGGGACTTTGTCGATAACAGAGATGGGATAGGATCCTCACCTTGTGCAAATTGCTTATCTTGCTAACGTGATCGGAAGCGATATAGGTGCTTTGTTGACGCCTGATGGTACGCTGGCTACATTAATTTGGATGTTTATATTGAAGAAACACTCCATCGATATCTCATGGGGAAGTATCTTAGAGTTACCTTTTTGATAATTCCTATAGGGTTAATCGTAAGTTTGTATTTTTGGACCGCTTGGCTATTAATGTAGGAAGGAGGGGTGATTATGAATAAAATCTTACAAAATCTCAGAGGAAAAACAATTAAAATAGAACTTTCTGGAAAAAAATTCTTTTTCGGTACATTGGTTGATACTGGTATTGATGTAGTGGTTATCTTTAATGGACAGGATTTTGTGTATCTTCCAATAATTCATATTCAAAATTGCAAAGTAAATACTACGGAAAACGAGGAGATTTCCCTCCCTGTAGATTCACCTGGAATTGAAGCTGAGGAAGAATTATCACTACGAAAAACTCTTTTATCCGCGAAAGGGATGTTCACGGAAATATACGTAACTGGTAACCAGCCTTTACACGGGTATATAACAAGGGTGATGAATAATTACTTTGAATTCTATTCACCAGTTTATAAGACTATGTATATACCTTTATTTCATTTAAAGTGGATTATCCCATACACGGACAATCAAACTCCTTATGGTTTAAGTAACAAGGATCTTCCTGTACATCCTTCAAACCTTTCATTGGCAAGAACCTTTGACGTACAAGTGGAAAAACTGATCGGTAGCTTAATTATTTTTAATATAGGAGAAAACTCCAATTTAATTGGACAAATTAATAAGTTAGAAGATAATTTTGTTGAACTTATTACGGCAAGGGAGGAACCTGTATATTTAAATCTTCATCATATTAAAACAGTTCACCTACCCTGAATAAAAGGCAGCAAATATGCTGCCTTTTTGATATTCCTTTTCTAAAGCGTAAACAAGGTGAGAATACTTTACGAAAAACCCACTTCTTACATATTTATCTTTTATCTATAAGATATAAAAAGCTTCTGAAAAGGAGCTTTTTTCAATGGTTCACCAATAGCTTTAGTGTAAGTGGATTTATCGCATTGTATATTTCCTTATCTATTTTAATTAAATAAATCAAAGTTTAAAAGCAGACGTTACGTGAGAATCTTTTAGAATATCACCAACTATTTTTCAGAACAATTTTTCCAATCGCCTTGCCTGACTCCATGTATTCATGGGCTTTTGAAACTTCATCAAACGTAAAAATGTTTGGATCCACAAGCGGACGCAGCTGCTCTTCCTCAACCAGCCGAGCAACCTTCTTCAAAATTTCTCCATAATGCTTATGCATGTCCTTGTTTAATATCTTCAACAACATAAAGGTAACATGCAGAGAAAGTCCCTTTGAATGCACTGGGGAGAGGTCATGGGTCGAACGGGTAGCAATGGCTGCTACCGTTCCATGTACCGCAGCCGCCTCAAAGGAGCGATCAAGGTTTTCTCCTCCTACCGTATCGAACACAACGTCAAATCCTTTTCCGTCTGTATATTTCTGTACATAGTCGTGAACGCTTTCTGCGCGATAATTAATAGTTACATCTGCACCAAGACTTGTGCCAATCTCCAGTTTCTCTTGCGAAGAGGCAGTTGTATAGACTGTGGCGCCTTTCCATTTCGCCAGTTGAATGGCAATGTGTCCTACACCGCCGGTCGCTGCATGGATCAGTATATTCTGTCCAGGGAGTAGATTTGCCCGATTGAATAATGCTTCCCATGCGGTAATGGCAACCAATGGTAAAGCTGCGGCTTCTTCCATCGTCAAATTTTTCGGTTTGTGAGCAAGTAAATCGACATCCGCCAGCATTAACTCTGCAAGTGCACCGCCAGTCCCTCTAAAGCCACCCGCGCATCCAAATACTTCATCGCCAACATTAAACTCGGTTACTCCTTCACCCACTGCAAATACCAAACCTGCAACATCCCCATGTAATACTGCCGGAAACTCGGGGGAAACGGCTGGAACTGCACCAGCACGGACTTTCGTATCAATGGGGTTTACACTTGTAGCTTTGACTTGAATGAGGACATGTCCAGGTTTTAGTTCAGGTTTTGAAATCTCTTTAAATTGAAATACGGAGGGTTCACCAAAAGATTGAATAATTTGTGCTTTCACTTTAGTCACTCCTACTTATTTTTTAGGAAAATGTCTCATCAGACTATTTTCGTAACATCGTTGATGATCAATAGTATGAAAAGAACGAATATTTAGTCTTCTCTTGCAAAATCAATGATACTTTATATAATATAAAATTAAAAGTACGCACATTTTTGTTTAATAGGATAAAATTTGTAATATAGTATACAATTTGATACTTAAAAGATTGGGGTGTCAATATGAAGGACTTTAAAACGGAAAAGTGCCCTGATACCACTGCTTGTCCTGTTGCAGTTACAGTAGATGTGATAGGAGGCAAATGGAAAGGGATCATATTATATAACTTAATCTCCGGCCCTAAACGCTTTAACGAGTTAGGGAGACTTATGCCCTATACCACAAAACGCATGATAACGTTACAACTTCGGGAATTGGAACAGGATGGTATTGTACATCGTGAAATTTATCGAGAGATTCCTCCAAAAGTTGAATATTCTCTTACTCCCTTTGGGGAAACATTAAAACCTATTATTAACCTAATGCGAGATTGGGGAGATATGAACGGAAATGAGGTATTAATGAAGCGAAAACGATTGGAAATGAAATAGACAAGGTATTCTAATAAAGGATGTCTAATTGTTAAAATATCAGAGCTGCCTTTAAGACAGTGTTTTTAGAAAAAAGGTTCTATCTAAAGTATAAAAAAGTTGATTGGAACGGAAGGTGCGAGACTCCTGCGGGAAAAGCGTGTCAAAGGGAGACCCCGCAGGCGCAAGCCGAGGAGGCTCCCTGACCGCCCGCGGAAAGCGAGTGCCTGGAATGGAAATCAACGTCCAAGTTGTACAAACCATAAAGAAACTGTAGATAAACTCGATTTTCATCTAGTGTCTACAGTCTGGGAGTTGCATAGGCAGCTCTTTTTTTTATGCAACCAAAGGGGCATGTTACATGGATAGGTATAATGAAGGAACATAATGAGGTGAAAAAATGCTTTTAAACGAATTTATGAATGAAAATTTCCCGAACTTAGAACTTAGACCGCCGTTGTTTTATACTTGGAAAACGGGCATCCGTTTTGAATTAGGTGTGGACTATGATAGTGATTATGCTTATGAAAATAGCCCATATCTACAAGGAGTATATAAAAGGGCTATCACTTTATTCAAGTCCTTGCATTCTCATAAAGATGATATTTATATCGTAGTTGACGTAAACGATTATTCCGATGGTTTTAAACATAAATCAAACACTTTTTCACGGTATATTAAAGAGAAGCCGCTCTTATACCGGTTAAACCAAACGACAACTTTTCATGACGATGATGAAGAAGGAACATATAAAACACATAGATTTACGTTAAAGTGCAGAACGTCTGACTTCAAATACATTCCTATGCTAAAAGCAATCTGTAATCAAGATATGGGAATAAGGCCAAGTATTTTTAATAGAGTCTATTTTATAAACATCAACAGGAAAACTATATTTCACGTTTATGATGACAGGGGTTGTGATTTATTGGCGACTTCGCCCGAAACGATAAGAGATGTTTATGATAAATACAACGACTGGATATTAGACTACGACAGAAATGAAATAGACGAAGGATTCAAATAAGGGGCACCCTGTTAAAATATCAGGTGCTATAGCAAAGATCAGAGCTGCCTTTAAGACAGAGTTTTTAGAAAAAAGGTTCTATCTAAAGTATAAAAAAGTTGATTGGAACGGAAGGTGCGAGACTCCTGCGGGAAAAGCGCGTCAAAGGGAGACCCCGCAGGCGCAAGCCGAGGAGGCTCCCTGACCGCCCGCGGAAAGCGAGTGCCTGGAATGGAAATCAACGTCAAAGTTGTACAAACCATAAAGAAACTGTAGATAAACTCGATTTTCATCTAGTTTGTCTACAGTCTGGAGCTGTCTTTATGGCAACCTTTTTTTCCAGGGTAATGGATTTTAACAACTTTTACTTCAATAAGGAAGGTTGCTGACGCAGCCTTTTTATAATGCACTAAAGGGCAGATTAGTTGAATGAGAAAATGTAATTTTATGTTAAAATAGAGGTGGAGATATGTATAAAAAAGGAGGTAGTTTAATATGCCAACCTGTCAGAATTGTGGTTATAAGTGGAGATGGAGAGAAACTTTTGTAAAAATATTCACGTTTAAAAGTAGGTTAAAATGTTCCTCCTGTGAAGGATTCCAATACGTTTCAAAAAAATCAAAAAACCGATTAAGTCTATTTGTATTTACTCCATTTTTGATTTGGTTACCGTTAGTATCATTTGGTGTACCTAAGGGTTTTATCTTAGTTTCAGAATTAGTTTCTTATGTTTTAGTGTTTGTTTGGATGCCATTTCTATATAAACTCAGTAACAAGGAGGAGCCAATTTGGTAGTATTCCTTGAACAAACGGGTGAAATATCAGGGGTTGCTACGGCAGCCTTTTTCTTATGGAACTAACGGGGCAGGATTGTTCAAGAGTACATAAGGAGCTGTTCAACAATTGGGCCAGATTGCGAAGGAAGAATTGCTGACTTTACAAAAGGTAAATTAGTTAAGGTAAATGGTGGTGAACCGAAAAGAAGGCGCTTTTGAGTGGAGCTATTATTTGGAATTTAATGCATAAGATTGGAACCAATGCCCATTTCAAACGTAAGTAATGTAAAAGACTTAAGGTTGGGAGGCATAAGTATGAGGCAGCTTTATATAAAGCAGAAGGTATTCAGTCTTAGCGGGAAATTTACAGTAAAGGATCAGCAGGAGAAGGATATATATTTCGTGGAGGGAAGTTTTATGCAAGTTCCAAAGACTTTCTCCATTATGAATACAGCAAGAGATGAAGTAGCACTCATTACGAAAAAGGTGTTCAGCTTTTTACCAAAGTTTTTGGTTGAGGTGAATGGTCGAGAGGTATTAACAATAAAGAAGGAATTTTCCTTCTTTAAAGCACGATATACAATTGATGCGGCAGGCATTGAAGTACATGGTAATTGGTGGGATATGGATTTTCAAGTTTTACAGCATGGTAAAATCGTAGGTAAAGTGGGCAAGGAGTGGTTCACTTGGGGCGATAGCTACAAGGTTCAAATAATAGATGAAGAGATGGAGACCATTATTATTGCACTCGTTGTTGCAATTGATTGTGTGAAGGCTGATCAAGCAGCTGCTTCCTCAGCAGCGTCGATTTAAATTAGAAGTGTAAAATCAAAAGGCTGAAAGTTTTTAAAAAACCACTGCTTGAATAGGTGCGGTGAACCGTATCATAAATAAATGACAAGGCCATTTCGTACCAAGGTTTTATATTCGTTCTTCAGTAATCGAGCGCGATTCTTGAATTAGGGTTGCTTTTCTTATAGAACTAACAGGCTGAAGATTGGAGCTGGCTTTAAGGCAGCTTTTTCTTTATGCAACTACTGTATATAATGTACTCGATTTTGTATCTCAAAACAGTTAGAGATTGAATTGGTGCGGTTTTGAGTGGATTAATAACTCTATGTACTCAAATTCATGTCCCCAATGTACTTATCTTTGTGTCTTCGTACAATAAACGAGGCAGGAGATATTATATTGTCAATAACAGTGATTGAGAGGAAATAATATGTTTAAAATATTTATACGTGATGACGAATTAATAATTGTAAGAGCGAAAGAAGATTTTAGAACGAATGGATATAACGTTAAAAAAGGGGAACTTTTCAAAGCCTCAGAAAAAGAAGGGGTAATTGTAAATGGTAGTTTCGCGTGTGATTTTGGCAGCCCTAATTTCGAGGCTTGGTTTGAAATAATCGCCTAAGATAACTATTAAACTGACTGATTCATAAATTTGTTGTCAATACTGAAATCAAGGATATATTATGCCTTGCTTTTTTTATTTCTATTACGGATATTTCTTCTATATAGCCCTTCAGAGCAATTTGAGGGGCTTTTTATTTATAAATACCATGATTTGATATAAATGCTTGTTAAACTAAAGGGTAGCGTTTCTTTAAAGAGGAGTGCTCTTTTCGTATCCAATTAAAAGGAAGTAAATGTTATTATTATATGAAAGATGGTTGCTCTTCTATTATAGGTGGAGAAAGCTTTAATACGATATATACTACAATATTAACTTTGGAGGCACACCACTGCAATAAGACATATAACGAAATTAAGTTCTTGATATATCCCGTCAAGGACATATTATGAAACAGTGCTTTAATAAAGGAGTTGTATAAAATGAATGAAAATAAAGGTACAGAAATAAAACGCTTTTCAAAAGCAGAAAACATTCTACCTCAGATCAATAGTAAAACTAAGCTAGGCGACTTACGGAAAATCGCGAAGGACATTAAAAAAGATCACGAACTAGCTATGGAACTTTGGTCAACCGAAGAGTTTTTGCCCAGACTATTAGCAATCTTAATTATGGACAAAAAACTTCTTTCACAAGATGTGCTAAATAAGCTTGATAAGGATATGCAGACTCACACTTTTGATGAGCGAAATAACTTAATGGATTGGTTAATGGCTAATCAGCTCACCAAAGACAAGAAGAAAATTGCATTGATGGAGTCATGGGAAAATAGTCCTTCTGCTCTTCAAAGGCGAGCTTTCTGGTATTATCAAGGGCGATTGAGATGGACTGGACAAACACCGCCTGATAACACCGCATACTTGCTATCTGCATTAGAAGCTAATATTACGCAGGAAGAACCGGAAGTTCAATGGGCTATGAATTTCACCGCAGGCTGGATAGGCGTTTATGATGAAAAGAATCGTGCACGTTGTATTAAACTTGGTGAGAAAACGGGTCTTTACAAAGATGAAATAGTAGCAAAAGGATGTACTCCCAGCTATTTGCCGGAGTTCATTACAATTGAAGTTAACAAACGACATAATAATTAGTTACCTCTGAAAAATTTATTAGGGTTTAATGCAAAAAATAAAGGAATTCAAAGCCTCAATATGAAAATTGTAATAGGCTTGGACCGAAAAATAAAGAAAACAACGCGTTATGGCAGCTAGTTAGTGAAATATGCAAGGAAGATGTAAAGGATTAACCCACTATCTCTTTTTGGTCTGTAGGGCGCTTATCTTTAAGAAGAACAACTTTCCAGCTGCACAGTACAACGATACTGTTCAGCTGGAAATAAAAAAGGACGATTTCCACATAAATGGTGATCGTCCTTCTTCAACTAATGGGGGCGATAGTGAAAGAAAGGGTATCGCTGCGGCGAGCCTTTTTTGTTATAGAACTAACGGTGCAGGATAATACAATAAGAAGAATATGTCTTATGTCTCATCAGATTCATATTATTCATTAAGAAAGGGATGATAACGATGACAAAATTATCTTATAGTGGTTTAAAATATGGGGAAAGTGATGT
Source organism: Peribacillus simplex (assembly GCF_900156045.1). Taxonomy (GTDB): domain Bacteria; phylum Bacillota; class Bacilli; order Bacillales; family DSM-1321; genus Peribacillus; species Peribacillus simplex_D. The sequence continues at coordinate 328,935 of NZ_FTMX01000006.1, forward strand.
GGAAGTAAAATTACTGGTGGATATACAAAATGATTGGTTTGAGATAACGCATACGAAGGAAGTGTCTCAAGTAATGAATAAATCAACAGGTGAATATATCATAGTAAAACGAAACACCCTGAAATTTGAGGTTGTTTCATAGTACGATAAGATTGTGAAGGATTGTACTTAAAGTAACGGGTGCGTTAGCTGAAGATAAGAGCTGTCTTTAAGGCAGCTTTTTCTTTATGGAACTATCGGGGCAGATTAGTTTAAGTAGCATAGTTTATTCGAACTGTGAAACATAATCATTTAAAAATTACTTTTAACACGTATCAAATGTTTCCCCACTTTTATCCCCAGAAATATGATCTAGGAACAGCACATAGAATAGTATAGAAATACTGCGGCTAATGCCGGACATGGAGGGGATGTATTTATATGAGTACCAGAATAATCCGGCAGCTGATACGGTCAAGGCAACAGGAATTAGTCGAACTTGCTGCTTCATTTATTCGAATTCCATCTGAAAATCCATCGCCCGAGTTTAAGAAGCGGTCAGCAGAAATGGGGCGCCATATTAGCCGATACCTAGCAGCAAAAGGGTTCTTGATTACCGAGCACCGCCGTAGCGAAAATGCGCTGGTTACCGTGGTCTGTGATGCTCCCTTAACCAGGGTACCTGGTCCACGGCTCCTATTTTGTGGACATACAGATGTCGTACCTGCAGGCGATTGTTCACATTGGACCTTCGATCCTTTCTCAGGAGAAGTCAGAGCAGGTATGCTTTTGGGTAGGGGAGCTTCCGATATGAAAGGAGGCTTGGCATCACTGGTTTTTGTGGCTGGACTGCTTCAGGAGTTCGCCCCCGCTCTTAATTTGAAAGGAAGCCTGGGAGTTATAGCCTCTCCGGATGAAGAGACTGGCGGCATTGAGGTGGCCTCGCTCCTGGATCAAGGATTGATTAAGGGTGATGCTTGTCTGATTGGTGAACCAACGGACCCCTACCATCCGAATGCCGGCGAAAAGGGCAAGGCATGGATGCAGGTGATCATACCAGGTCAGGCAGATCATGGCAGCCTACAACCGCTTTATGGAATCTCCGCCGTACGAAGAGGGGCAGCCGCGGTCGAAGAACTAACCAAACTATGGGACCTCAAGGCAACGCCTCCGGCAGAACCTTATCAACTTTTGTACAATACTGAGTGGCTCCTATCTCAGTATCCAGGAAATCCCTTATTGTCACAGTTACTATATCGTCCCTCTTACAATCCAGGTGTAATCCAGGGCGGAACAAATCTGAACGTCGTCGCAGACAAGTGTATCGTTAAAGTGGATACCCGTGTTCCATTCGGCATGAAGTCCGAGTTTGTACTTGATGTCGCCAGGAATCTTGTTAGTGCTGTAGCGCCAGGTGCGGTTGTAGAGCCAATGGTACCCTGTACTAACCCAAACTGGACCTTAGAGAATCGTCCAATTGTGAGGTCCATGGAACAGGGAATCCAGCGTGTCCTCGGAATGGAGGAACCCGTCTTCAGCGTACTTTTGCTTAGTTCAAGTGATGCCAGTCACTTCCGGCGCCATGGCATTGATACCGTCCTTTACGGTCCTGGCCTGGATCACACCATCCATGGGTATGATGAGCGGGTTTCAGTGGAGAACTTAATAGAATCTGCCGAGATATATGCTGAGACGGCAGTCAAGTATCTTCGGTCATTTTAAATCTATTTTCACTAAAATTTATGTAGGGGTAACGTCAGGATTTTGACAATTTATAACATTAAGATAGTACACTTTGTATCAATAGGATCTAGCCTATTGATATGGAGTCAATATTACGTTAAACAAGGCTTACTAGTGTCTCGTATAACTTGTCTCAACACATGTATCGTTGCTACACCAACGATACCCACTTCCTATAACAGCTTAACGTTGTAAATCCGCATTTTCCTGACGCTGCCCCAGAGACATAGGTGCGCAGCCAATATAGTGTAAAAACAGGTCACTAATGGTGATAAATACAATTAAGTGACCTGTTTACTTTTTTCCTATTCATATTCCCCAAGGATTAAATGGGTACCCTCGATACTCTCCCAATCCTAGTCATTTTACTAGCTGAATTCCCACTTTTCTTACAAAAAAGCAGATATTATGCCATTGGAATTTAATCCTGAATATGTATGGGGAGAATAAAACCAAAATAAAAAGACACCCCATCAACCATAGTGGTAAGCTTGGTTATTGACCTAACGGGTGCCTGCTTCAATAGGAAGGTTGCTGAGACAGCCTTTTTCTTATAGCACTAAAGGGTCAGGATAGTTCAATAAGGGGTGAAATTTTATTGACTTGGGAAACGTATAAAAAGCGATAAAACGATGTTAAAAAAAGGAACTGAGATATATGGGTGCTTTGGTTGTTGGATTGTTGTTTCTAATTCCAGGAATAATCTTTTTATTATTAGTCATGTTTAAATATACGGAAGAGGAGCATCAGAAGGAATTAATAAAGTATCAATGGGTGAGAAATGATAGATTTCTATCTTGGGTAGAGTGGGAGTTAGTCCTTTTCCACAAAATTGCAAGTAAATCATACATTATAGCTAAAGTGATTATTTTGTTAATATCACTTATTCCAATTGCAATCGGCATTTTAGCGTTATGGGCATTTTTTAGTGGGTAAATGGATTTTTGTTGTGCAACTAACGGGTACATTATTTCAAAAAGGGAGGTTGCTGCGGCAACCTTTTTCTTATGCAATTAAAGGGGCAGGATAGTTCCATAATGAATACCTAAATATTAGATCTAATAATATTGTTGGGAATGAAGTTATCCATAAAAAACAATTTTGTTGGACAGAATAAAGAGAAATAGGATTGAAAGAGGACCGATGCCATGGTTTCTTTTTTTAAACAAAAAGGACAAATGAAGAAACGCAAGAAGCAAAAGATAGACGAAAATGAAAAAGATCAATCTATAATGAAAAAACCCAAAAATATTGAGAGCTCTATAACAGCCAATCTGGATATCGTGAAGCAAAAAACAGGAAGCAGTCCGGATATCATTATACGAACGTTGAAAACTAGTCAAAATCCTGTGATCAAGGTGACCATTTTGTATGTACAGGGTCTGATAGACAATCCGAGTGTTACAGATTTTTTAATTGAATCCATCATGAAAAATCCTCATCTAAAAGAAAAGTTACTTCCACATGAAGTGCTGGAAGTGATCTCTAAAGACGTGGTTTCACTCGGCGGTGTAGAACCCGTCACGGACTGGGAAAAATTATTTTTGTCATTATTATCAGGGGATAGCGTCATTTTTATTGATGGCATAAACATGGCCCTGGTTGCCAGTACAAAAGGGGGAGAAAGGCGTTCTGTCCAGGAACCAAGCACAAATTCGGTGGTCCGCGGGTCAAGAGAAGGTTTTACTGAATCGAATGCAATAAACATAGCCCTGGTACGCCGCATCATTAACAGTCCGGATTTATGGATAGAGTCGATGAAAATTGGCACTGTAACAAAGACGGATGTTTCCATCATGTATATAAATGGGATTGCAAAAAAAGGAATCGTCGAAGAGGTCAAAGAGCGCTTAAAAGGAATAAATATCGATAGTATTCTTGAATCGGGATATATTGAACAATTGATAGAAGATCAGGTCATGACCCCATTCCCCACCCTTGACCATACAGAAAGACCTGATAAGGTCGCTGGCAATCTCCTTGAAGGAAGGGTAGCCATTTTTGTTAACGGAACGCCTTTTGTCTTGGTTGCGCCTGCGTTATTTGTTCAGTTCTTTCAATCTGTCGAGGACTATTATGCTCGCTTTGATATAGCCTCAGCTATACGTATTTTACGTATTATCATTTTCTTTATTTCGCTGATTGCCCCATCTGTTTATGTAGCAGCTACAACGTATCATCAAGAAATGATTCCTACAAAGCTGCTCGTCATTCTTGCGGCACAACGGGATTCCGTTCCTTTGCCGGCTGTTATCGAAGCAATCTTCATGGAAATAACATTTGAACTCTTACGAGAAGCAAGCCTAAGGATGCCCAGAGCCATTGGGGCGACCATGTCCATTGTTGGTGCCCTGGTGATTGGTCAGGCGGCGGTTCAGGCTGGAATTGTATCACCGGCAATGGTCATCATGGTATCGATCACGGCCATTGCAAGTTTTGCGACCCCTTCCTATACCATGGCAACTGCTGCTCGCTTGCTGCGGTTCGTATTTATCATTTGCGCAGGTGTAATGGGTTTTTATGGTATGAATTTAATCTTTTTTGTCGTCATAGTCCATTTATGCAGCCTGCGTTCATTCGGAGTTCCTTATATGTCACCATTTGCTCCGCTTAATCCGGAAGGACTAGGCGATACATTCTACAGGAGACCATTGTGGGCGTTAAAAAAAAGACCCAAATTTTTAAGCTCCAATACTAATCTGAAAAGAGAAGGCGATAATCAAAGGCCACTGCCTCCTACATCACGTGGAATGAAGACTTCTAACATGAAGAAGGGTGACGGGCACTGAACCGTGACATGCTGTTGCAAAACGGGTGCGTTAGCTTAATATTCGAGCTGTCTATAAGACAGCTCTTTCTTTATGTAACTATCGGGGGTAGTTGTGCAAAATGTTTCTGGGTTATATGGCAAATGATAAAATTAGTTTAGTTGCATCATTAAAGGGGGAGAAGAATGGAAATTCGTTCAGTGAAAGGGTCAGATTACTATGCAATATCTCCACTGATCAATGAGTGGTGGGGCGGAAGGCAAATGTCTGATATGTTACCGAAATTATTTTTTGATCATTTTACAAATACAAGTTTCATTGCCGAAAAGGAAGGGGAAATAGTCGGTTTCCTAATAGGGATTCTATCTCAATCTCAATCTGATGAGGCATATATTCACTTTGTTGGCGTACATCCTGAATTCAGAAAAAATGATATCGGAAGACATTTATACCATCAGTTTTTTCATGTCGTTCATCAAAATGGTAGCAATATTGTCCGTTGTGTAACGTCTCCTGTCAACAAATCTTCAATTGCCTATCATCACAAGATGGGATTTGAAATGGAAGAGGGAGATAAATTAATTGATGGTGTTTCAGTCCACTCTGACTATGACGGACTAGATCAAGATAGAGTTTTATTCATGAAACAGCTATCAAATTATGGGGATTGGCAATGAATCCTATTCTTAATGTCGAAGGTCGGCCAGTAAAAATTGCTGGCCGACCTTTTTTCATGGAATATTATATAGCAGGGCTGTCAGCTAAAGTGTTTTTTATTCATTGCTTATTTTTTTCTGCATGAACGTTTTTTCTTCCGGATTTTCTTTATCCTTGTTCACATTTCCTTTTTCTTTAAAGATTGCAAATCCTGTTAGTGCGTAAATGATGGCAAGAATAGGTGTTAAGACGGCTTGATAAGCATAAGGGAAAAAATCCAAAGTCGAGACTCCCAGTACCCCTGATAAATAAATGGCTGTTAACGACCAAGGAACGAGATAGGAAAACATGGTTCCGCCATCTTCTAACGTTCTGGAAAGAACGGTTAGCGATACGTTATGTTTTTTATAAGCGGATTTAAACATTTGACCAGGCAATATAATGGACATATACTGACTTGCTGTAAGCATATCTGTGACCAATCCCGAGAATAAGGTTGTTAAAACAAGACTTCGTGCACTTTTGATTGCATTCTTAATGCTGCCTAGAATGGCACTTACAATACCTGTTCTTTGTAATATCTCGCCAAAACCAAGAATTAAAATGGACAGAGTAACAGTCGGCATCATGTTTGCTATACCGCCTCTATTGAGTAGGTTGTCGACTTGTTCCACCCCGGTTTGTATTTGGAATCCTTTAGATAAAGCGGTGAAAATGGTGTTTATATCATAATTTGTTTGAATTAAAGCAGCGGCAATCACCCCGCCTAAGGCTGATATTAACAAGGCAATTAATGGGGGGACTTTCTTGGCAGCCAATAGAATCGTTATAACCGGTACAAGCAGCAAAAAGGGACTGATCACAAAGTGTTTAGACAACGTATCTGTAATTAAATCTATTTTGGTCACATCCAACGAATTATGGGAAAACTTCATTCCTTGAAATCCATACAAGATGGTACTGATGACTAGTATTGGTAGTACGGAATAAAGCATGGACCGAAGATGGCTCGTGAGTTCAACCCCCGTAACGGCCACTGCCAAGTTTGTAGTGTCGGCAAATGGCGAAATTTTATTTCCGAATATGGCTCCCGATACAACCATGCCTGCCGTTAATGCCGGTGGTATTCCCATTCCATAGCCAATGCCCATGAATGCAACCCCAAGTGTTCCTGCTGATGCATAAGCGCTGCCGATAAAAAAGGAGGTAACACATAATATCAGAAAGCCTGATACTAAAAACACGGTGGGAGATAGTAATTTTAGTCCGTAAAAAATAATGGAGGGAACAATTCCCGAAACAATCCAAGAACCGATAACCATTCCTACACTCATTAAAATCAACACGACCAGCAATGATTTCTTACAACCATCAACGAAATATTCTTGCAGTTCCTTGCCTTTAAATCCCTGTGTTAATAGAACGATGGAAATGGCGATCGTTGCGACAATAAATACGATATCGGTAGGCAGTTTCAAAATGCCGTTACCGACTGATAAAACCGTTATCAATACAAGAATAGTCAGCAATGCCACCTTGAGTGAAACCTTTTTTTCAACTTCATTCATGGATTTTTCTCCCCCCTTAACATTTCTTTCTTTTTAAATAGTTGATGGGCTAACTCATTTTCATCGGTAATTTTGTTGTTGTAGCACTAGGTACAAAATCGAGATCATTGCGATCCGTCAAACCCAGTGCTTCTTCCGGAAATGTGAATTCCCTGCCTTGAACGACACATGTTTCTTCATGTGTAAGAATGCCTTTATATACGGTTAAGCTTCTTCTTAAGTACCCATCTCTCCTGCACGCCTCCGCTACACCGTTGTTCGCGATGGACCGGATATGGGGCAGTACGGCTGAAGCATAGGCTTTAGAGGCAGTATGTGGTGCAGCTCCGGGTATATTATCGACCCCGTAATGTACTACGCCGTCTAACACATAAGTAGGGTCTGCATGTGTTGTCGGTTTATAGGTTTCAATTGCCCCGCCAACATCCGCACTTATGTCCACAATCACTGAACCTTTTTTCATGATCTTTAACATATCTCTAGTAATTAAATGATCCTTTCTATGTTTTGGCCATTTAACACAATTGATGACTAAGTCTATATCTTGAAGGACTTTCTTAATGCTTTGTTGATTGGAAATCATTGTGTTTACATTTTTAGGGAAAATTTCTTGGCAATGTCTTAATGCACCTATATTGATGTCCGTTAGGGTAACGTCAGCACCTAAGGCGGAAACAATTTCTGTAGCTGCCTTTCCAACAATTCCAGCACCAAGGACCAGGACATTCGCTCCCGATGCGCCGCCGACTCCGCATATAAGCTGTCCGTTTCCTCCATTTATACTAAGCAAATGATAAGCTCCCATTAAAGCGCCTAATTTGCCGGCAACTTCACAGTTAGGGGAACCATATCTATGGGAATCCTCTGCTGTAAGGGCAATCACTTTTTTCTTCATTAATACGTCCACTTCTTCACTGTTTGAAGCCGGATGGAGGCAGGCGAAGATCATTTGATTTTCCCTCAACAGCTCATATTCTTCGGGTGAAATTTCCTTAACTTTCACAATAAAGTCAGCTTCCTTATATATTTCGTCCATGGTCAGCCTGATTTGTGCGCCTGCTTCCACATACTCCTCATCAGTGAAGCCAGCCTTCAAACCAGCTTCTGTCTCGATCAACACGCAATGCCCATCTCCGACTAACTCAGCCGTTTCTATTGGTGTTAATACAACGCGGTCTTCCCCAGCCTTGATTTCCCTCGGCATACCAATTTTCATACTATACCCCTTCTTCCTAGTTTTTTATAGAGAGGAAATGCTTTGTGTTACATCTGTAAACTAAGCAAGAAGTATGCCAAGAGATCTCATCATTTTCCGCCGTTTTATGCAGGAAAATAAGAGTTTCACATTATGATAATGTCGATTTCAGATAGTGAAAATGATTAAATTGTTAATATTTAAGCAATGGATGTTATATTTTGGGCACTTTCTACATCGTTTATTTATCCATTGTTAGCTTTTGGGCACTATTTCGTACAATCTGATCTTATTTTGCAAAGTCTGTCTAGGGATTTCGAGTAATTTAGCTGCTTGAGATACGTTGTTTTTTGTTTGATGGATTGCTTTTTCGATCATGATCTTTTCTAATCTGGCAACAGCATCTTTTAATGGTTCAATCTGATACTCTTCCTCACTATGTCTAATGAAATTTTTCACACGCTCTTCAATATCTTTCATTTGAAGTGTATCTTCCCATTCATCCATTTGATTGATCGCAAATTCAACAATATGTTCCAATTCCCTTACATTCCCTGGCCAGTTGTACCTTAAGAGAAAGTCATATACTTCTTTGGATACGTTGGTAATGTTCTTGTGCAGCAGCACATTATATTTAGAGATGAAAAAATCCAATAAAGGCTTGATATCATTTTTCCGTTCACGTAATGGCGGAATATTGAGCGTCATTACACATAATCTGTAATATAAATCAAGCCGCATATCTTTATCCTTTACACAATCTTCAGGCCGTTTATTGGACGCCGTGATTATACGCACATCAACTTTTCTAATATTTCTATCTCCTAATCTTCGAATATATCCGTCCTGCAGTACTCTTAATAACTTGGATTGGAGATGAATGGGCATCGAGTTGATCTCATCCAGGAATATGGTTCCTCCTTCCGCTATTTCAAATAAACCTGGATTATTTTCTGCTCCTGTAAAACTTCCTTTTATTGTACCGAACAGAATACTTTCAATTAAGGCTTCCGGAATGGCTGCGCAGTTTTGCGCAATGAAAGGCTTTTCTGCACGAGTGCTGGCATTATGCAGTGATTGGGCAAATAATTCTTTTCCTGTTCCTGTTTCACCATATATAAAGACGGGTGAGCTTCCTTTAGCGATTTTTTCGGTTAAACGCTTTAAATTCTTCATTTCCTCGTTATCGGTAATAATATCTTTTAGTGTATATTTGGCCCGTTCCGGCCGAATATTTTCCAGTAATCGTTTATCGCCTTTAAACATATCTGAATTGATCTCGATTACATTATTAGGAATGGAATCTTCTTTACTTCTTTCTTTCGACAATTCAATTGCTCCAATAATTTTCCCATGGGCCCTGATTGGTAAAGAGATATTTGTGGTTTCAATTTTCCGTCCCATGAAATCTACAATTTCTTGCTTGCCTTTAAATATAGGGCGACCTGTTTTCAGGGCATTTAATAACGTGCTCGATTTTTCATTCAACGTAGGAAATACAGAAAATAAGCTTTCTCCTAATATTTCCTCCCGTTCGAGAGTTTCAGAGTGAAATCGCGGATTAAATTTGATTGTAAATAAGATTGTCCCTTTATTATCGATAATGGTGATGCCATCAATGTATTTCAGTTGATTCAGAACCTCATAATTTTCCAATCTGTTCATTGTTTTCTCCTCCATGATTTTGTAGTTGTCTAGTATTTTAGGTGATTTAATTCTTCTTTGGCAGCCCTTCTTTTATGGTTCTATAGAAACAGGTTAGTTCACATAAGATAAGATATAATTTGGATTAATATACAAAATTTTAATGAAAATAGAAAGGAAGCATGAATATGACAGAAATGCTGCCACTGACATCGGAGAATTTGGAGCTATGTATCGAGCTCTACATGAACGTTTTTAATCGTGAACCATGGAATGAAAGTTGGACATATGAAACGGCTAAAGAGAGACTTTCCGATTTATTGCATACGCCTAAATTTCTTGGCTTTTTATTTCATATTGATCACGATCCAGTTGGTTTCATTGCTGGAAATAGTAAGGTGTCTTATCAAGGTTTAACGTATTATTTGGCAGAACTTTGTGTGAATAATGAAATGCAAGGTAAAGGGCATGGCTCAAATATGCTTCAATCTTTAGAAGATGAACTGCAGAAAAGAGAGATTAAAAGTTTATATTTATTAACTGCTAATGACGGTCTTGCAGAAGCATTTTATCTGAAAAATGATTATGTTGTAAATGAAGATCGGGTGGTTATGAAGAAAAATTTATAATTATATGAATTTTACTGTTTTGAAAAATGGTCAAGGGGTGATGGAATTGTCGAAATCTGTAAAGTTGTATCAATTAAGCCGAAAAATACATAAATGGACTGGATTGATTTTATCCATTTTTTTTATGTTCATCGCAGTCACAGGCCTCGTGCTTGTTTATATGTTACCACTCGGAGTGGCTGATGAGTTAAGGACGGGGAAAGAGGCGGGTCCAGATCAAGCGATACCTATGGAGAAGGTCGTGTCCATTGCCACGTCTCAGGATCTTCCAGGTGCGGACTCGGTTGAAGATATATTTAGAATAGAATATAGACCAAGTGCAAATGTTTACCAGGTTCGCTTTAATAACGGTCAAGGTGTTCAATTAGATGTGAGTACGGGAAAAGTGTTATCCACAAATCCGGATTACTCGACGTTCCTCATCACTTTGCATGATGGATCCTTCTTTGGCGATTGGTATAGATACAGTATCCTCACAATGACCGGTTTATCCCTAATCCTGCTGTCATTTTCAGGGTATTACATGTTTGGCTATCCTCTTTATAAGCGTCTAATGGCGAAAAAAAAGCAATCCTAATATGAGGTGTTAGAGTGTCTATAAAAGGTTTGAATCATTTTTTATTTTCAGTTACTAATTTAGAGAGATCCATTGAGTTTTATCAAAATGTTTTTGATGCAAAATTGTTAGTCAAGGGGAGAAACACTGCCTATTTTGATTTGAATGGAATGTGGCTTGCCCTGAATGCAGAAAAGGATATTCCCCGTAATGAAATAAGCCAATCATACACACATATAGCATTTTCCATAGAAGAAACTGACTTTATGCACATGTACGAGAAACTAAAGGAATTGAATGTAAACATCTTGTCAGGACGTCCAAGAGATGAGAAAGATAAGAAGTCCATTTATTTCACTGATCCAGATGGCCATAAGTTCGAGTTTCATACAGGTTCTTTACAAGATAGAATAGATTACTACAAACAAGAAAAAGCACATATGGAGTTTTTCGACTGATAAATAAGCCATTTTTACATGAAAAGGGGAATGTTCATGAAAACTATTGGCCTCATTGGCGGCATGAGCTGGGAATCGTCGCTGGAATATTATCGAACCATTAACGAAGAAGTAAAAGCCAAATTGGGAGGTTTGCATTCAGCCAAGTGCATTTTATATAGCGTGGATTTTGAAGAGATCGAACGCTATCAAGCTGAAGGGGATTGGGATAGTTCCGGAAAATTATTAGGGGAAGCAGCCCTGTCTTTGGAAAAGGCAGGTGCCGAAATGATTCTAATCTGTACAAATACGATGCATAAAGTGGTCGGATATATTGAAGGAAAAGTCAGTTTACCGATTTTACACATTGCTGATTCAACCGCAAAACAAATTCAAAAGTCCAAAATCAGCACGGTCGGTTTACTTGGCACTAAATATACGATGGAGCAAGACTTTTATAAAACACGAATTGAGTCTAATGGTATCAAGGTTCTGATACCAAATGCCGAGGATAGAAAAGTGATCAATCAAGTCATTTATGAAGAATTATGTTTAGGGGAAATCAAGCAATCATCAAGAGATCATTACAAAAAGGTCATCAAGGGATTAGTGGATGATGGAGCGGAAGGAATAATATTAGGCTGCACCGAAATTGGATTACTAATAAAACCAGAGGACTCAGAAGTGCCATTATTTGATACGGCCGCAATCCATGCCATTGATGCTGTTAATATGGCATTGGAAAAATGAATGGTTTGGACACTGTGCTTCAATAAGAAAGGTTGCTGCGGCAGCCTTTTTTTTGTGGAATAAAAGCGGCAGATTAGTTCAGAGCAATTTTTAATATGTAACCAAATAAATGGAATTATGTGTTAAAGTTTCACTAATAGGACTGGGGATTCTGTAAAGGGAGAGAAAGATGAGAAATCTAATATATATATTTATTACTAGTTTGATTTGGATCTTATCAGGAACTTTTTTGTTCATCCATGGTAGGGGGATGTTGAATGTAAGTCCTTGGGGGATGAACAATTTTGTTAATATAACGATACAACTAGCAATTATTCTATTACCGGTTATGGGGCTATTTTTGTCCGTTCTTATTAAGAAAAGATTCATAAAGTACGTAATGATTTTAGGATGCTTAATAAACATTTATTATCTCTCCATTCCATTTTTCCTCGCTTGGTTACATTACTTTAAGTTCATTTAATAAGGAAGATTGCTCTTTTTCTTATGAAACTAATAAAAATAATGCCTAAAACGACTATCATCTGTACATAAGTAAAAAAAGGGGAAAGTGGCTGTTATAGATGTATAAAATCATATCTTAAAGATAGAATGGTATAGATTAACGATTAAATAAACTGAAAGAATAATTATTTGAGATGAATTAAAAATTCTTGTTTAGAGACCATAACTGAAGGTTTCAATGAGCTTTCATTTTAAGATGTGAACTCATTGGCTAAAAAAAACATTGAACTACTAAGTGAAATGTTTGAATAGTCAGAAAACTTTTAGTATAATAGAAAAAAGGTTAAGGAGTTGGTTTCCTATGGATAGGAATTTGGTTAATACACCACAACAACCTGAAGTAAACGTCATGGATTCTGAATTTGCTGAAATGGTCTTAAACAAAGCCCTTCGTAATTTCAGAAAAGAGCAAATCCGAAAAGAAATTGACCAGTCATTACAGGACAAAAACAAAGAAGAATTCCTACGATTAACTGAGGAATTAAAAAACATTTCTTAAAACGTTGTATTATATATCGAGATGATTTGGAAATGAACTTAACATAATCGTAATTTAAAGAAGTACGCCAAAACGCCAATCCCATATCTATTAGGATTGGCGTTTATTTGATTTTTATCGATTAAGCACAATATTAAACATCGTTGATTTATCACCATTTTGGGCTTCTGAAGAAGCCTAGCTGCTGTATAAACTGGGGTTTTATGCAATCTCTTCTTTCACTAAAGTGCCCGATTACGGAATAAGGATAACATATTTCTTTGACTACCTATTTTACATAATGTGATGTTTTAGGTAAGGATCTTCAATCGAAGATCCTTTTATGTTCGTTATTGAATTAATGCACTCGTTCGTCACTCACTACAATAAACTTAAGTAAATATTTCCCATAAATCTGATTATTGCATGTATAATGAAGATAGAAAATTCACCATTGTTTTGTCAGCAATACTGTTGAATATGAAGGAGTGGGAATATTGGAAAGGAAAAAAATCTTCTATTGGATCATCCCGATTCTGTTAATTGTCTTTATAGGTAATGCTGTGTACGCTGCAGAACAACAAGAAACTAAAGAGAAACAATCTTCTGCATTAAAGGGGCAATTCTACCTTGAAGACGTAGTGAAAATTTATGTACCATCTACATATAATGTTGATCAACCCATTGATAATACTCCATATGTTAACAAGTCGTTGGAGGAATTCTCAAAAATGTTTGGAGGAGCAACAGCCATCGATGGGACAGGATCATGGCTATCTGATGATAATCAGCTGATTAAAGAGAAAGTAACGATTGTCTATAGCTATGCAGAAGATTTGGACAAGAAAAAAATTAATAAAGTAGTTACCTATGCTAAATCTCTAAAGGAAGAGATGAAACAATCATCAGTGTCTCTTGAAGTGAATGGGAAGATGTACTTTATTGAATAAATGATGTAAAAAGCCTGGAGATAAAATCTCTAGGCTTCTTTTCTTTACTTCCTGCATGCCCAGCAAGCCGTTAATTGTTAGTTGGCGAAAGTCCAACCCAGGTAAGTGCCAAGACGCACGGTTATAAAACCAACTTTGTTATGTTAATGTTTTTGTAATATATTGGAAATTTAACTCAGCACCAATACAAATTCTTTTTTTCTCTATTATGAATATAAAATCATCCAATCGATTCCCGGTATAGGAGAAAAAATCGCAGCCACGATTATCTCTGAGATTGGTGAAATGCCTTTTTGCATATGTGTTATGAAGCAAAAGTTGACAAAGGATGTCTTTTTGCAATGGGAAAAGAGGCGTTAATATGTCCCACATTCTTTAACAAATTGACCACAAAACATATTCAAGAGATTCATGAAACCGCTTACGTTAAATCATTTGGCTATCAAAAAATATTACTTAATTTGATCCTCGGTTATCCCGCCAAAGTCAATTTTGGGTACTTCCTTTTCGGATTTTTTACTTACAAAAAGGTAAATCGCCCCAAGTAATCCCCAAGCAAGTCCTAGCATAATAGCACTTAATTTAAGATTTATCCATAAAAAAACCAAAAGTGTTGTACCAATAAACGGTGAAACGAGATAAGTAACTGTTGATTTGAGATTACGCATTTTTTTACGTATAAAATAGTGTGAAAATACAGAAATATTAACAAATGTAAAGGCGGTTAACGCGCCGAAAGTGATAAAGGAAGTTGCAGTGGCTAAATTCAGAAAAATAGCGGTGAGTGCAACAATTCCAATTAGTATGATGTTTATTATGGGGGTCCCAAAGCGCGGATGAACATAGCTGAAAATTTTCCTCGGTATTACGTTGTCTTTCCCCATTGCATACAACAGTCGAGATGCACTAATCTGAGAGACGATACCGGATGCAATAGTTGAAGTTAGTGAAGCTGCAAAGAGAATCGACTGAAAAAGGATTCCTCCCATATGAAAAGCCATCTCCGACGAAGTCCCTTCTATATTTCTAATATCCGGAAACAATGGTAGTAATGATTGAGCAAAGTAGGAAGCAGTGATAAAAAGGATTCCTCCGATCATTACAATCAAAAATATCGCTCGAGAAATTGTTTTTTTAGGGTCATTTGTTTCTTCAGCAAGTGTTGTAACAGAATCAAACCCAAGAAAGGAAAAACAGAGTATGGCTGCGCCATTTAACAGCGAAGACATTTCCATATTAGCAGTATAGAATGGATGAAGTGAAAATAAGTGACTTGTTCCTTCTACCTGCAAAAGTTCTTTAATAGACAAAATAATAAAGACGCACGCGACCAAAGATTGAAATAGCACAAATAATGTATTAATGGAAACTGATATTTTTACGCTAAAAATGTTTACCAAGGTTATTATAGCTATGAAGCTAATAATCCATAACCAAGACGGAAAATTAGGAAAAATCGTTGTAGCATAAATGCTACTGATTAATGCGTTAATCATAGGTGTAAAAATATAATCAAGCAAAACCATCCATCCCACCAGAAACCCGGTCGATGGATGAAGTGATTTTCCCGTATACGTATAAGCGGAGCCTGCTGTTGGAAAGGCCACCACCATTTTCCTGTAGCTAGATGCTGTAAACAGTATAGCTAACGTGGCAAAAAGATAAGCAGCTGGGACGTGACCATTTGTTTCTTCTGAAACAATACCAAAAGTATCAAAAACAATCGTCGGCGCCATGTATCCAAGTCCAATAATGACAATATGCCATAAATTGAGTAAACGTTTTAAATCACCATGTTCGTTCAATTTATATTCCTCCTTTACTCTTGAAAGAAGCAGCTGGAATAAACAGCTGCTTCTTTATTTATTAATTATCCAAAGCTTCACGCACATTTTTTACATTCAGAGATACTGCCAATAAGATGCAAATTTATCATACTGAATTTTTAGCTTGATAGGTTTACGACAGGATCTCTACTTGGTCATTTTCTTGTTTAATTTTTAAAGCTACAAGACTTGCAAAGTTGTGGACTAATGTAGCAGCTAAAAGAGCAGTAGTTTGAGTTGGATCAAACGAAGGCAGTACCTCAACCAGATCAAATCCAACAAAGTTAAAGCCAGTGAGAGAACGGACCATTTTAAGTGTTTCATGACTGCTGAAACCACCAACTTCGGGTGTACCGGTTCCTGGAGCAAAAGCAGGATCAACGAAATCGATATCAAAGGTTAGGAAACAAGGAGTATTGCCAATCGTGCCCTTTACTTGTTTAACAACATCATCGATCCCGCGTGAAAACAGCTCATTTTGAGTAATGACGTTATACCCCAACTCAAGACTGGAGGTTACCTCCCAGCCGCGCATACCAATTTGAAATACTTTATCTGGCTGTACTAGACCTTCTTCATGTGCACGAATAAAAGGAGAACCGTGCCAGTATTTCTCATCCATATAGGTATCCCAGGTATCTGTATGGGAATCAAAGTGAAGTAAAGCTACAGGTCCATATACTTTGGCTGCTGCACGCAGACTTGCTAATGTGATGGAATGGTCGCCGCCTAATCCAATAGGAATGACTCCTTTTTTCATAAGATTTAACATGGCATTTTCCATGACCCCATAGCTTCTATGGATATTTTGCGTAATGACAGGTACATCCCCAATATCGATTGCATTTGTGTCTTCAAAAGGAGAAACATCTAGAAGTGCATGATAAGAAGATAAACACATAGATGCTTGACGAATGGCTTGCGGGCCAAATCTAGCTCCCACACGGTAGGAGGCTGCTGTATCAAAAGGCATTCCTAAGATGGAAAGTTTTGCATTTTTACTTTCGGAAGGCAATCTCATAAAAGAGCCTGAAGTACAAAAATCGGGTTGATAATTTTCAAATGGATTTGACATTTTCGAAAAACCTCCATGATATCTTTGTTAGTTTTAAATACATACTGTATTTTAAATAAAAATCACTGATGCAATTAGATTTGTTAGGGGGAAACCAGCGGTAAAATAGCTTGTTCCTCATAACATACGCCTCTCTACTATCTGAAATTTATTATGAAAGCATAGAATCCAGTTAATTGATTCTATACTTGCGAACCCTAATTTTAAAAAATGGAAACTAATACAGTTTCCGTGGTTTCCGATGGTATAAAGGAAGAATAAAAGATTGTTATCTTTTATTCTTAGTGCTTATCCCATATAGTAAAATATCCACAATTTCCGAAAGTGCTTCGGGAACTGTTATTCGATTTTCTAAATAAAATTTCTGATTTAGCGTGGAATTAATCGATTCAATAATAACCTTCATAATAAGGGATACATTCCTATTGATAATGACGCCTTCCCTAATTCCCTGTTCGATTAGATTGCGAAGCAATTCCCAATCACTTTTTAGTAAGGTATCCATCTTAATCCACTGTTCAGGATAATACCGTTTTATTTGGTCTAATATATTTTGATCAATAAACTCATAATGATCTGGCAAAACTGTTATAACACCTTTAATTTTTTCAATTAAGGATAATTGGTCATTCTCAATAATGGCTATGGCTTTTTTATCCATATCTTCAAATGTGTAATCAATAACCGCATCCAGCATTTCCACTTTTGAAGAGAAATACTTGTACAACGTTTTTTTACTAATGCCTAGTTGTTTCGCCAAATTATCTAATGGGAATTTCACCCCTTTAAGTTGAATTTCTTCAATAACAGCTTTTATAATTCGATCCCTAATACATATCATCCTCTCAATCTTCCGGTGGAAACTATAGAAACTATAATAGTTTTCAATATCATAACATTGAAAGAATATTTTGACAATAGGAAAATGAGCACTGGAACTAGTTAATGGATTTGGTTACTTGATTGACTATTCTTGAAGTTTAGGAACTAGGACAAAAAACCATTATTTCTCATAACATAGAGATTGTAGTACCGAATCAATCGGATCAGGAATACATACATAGAAAAATTGTTGAAGATTGTCGATACCATTTTTATGAACAAAACTCATTGACCTTATTTAACTATAGGGAGATTGAGTTGAACAACGGAGGTAGCTGCGGCACCTCTTTTTCTTATTCCAAATTTAATTTGTGAAGGATTGTACTTAAACTAACGGTGCGTTTGCTCAAGATCAGAGCTGTCTTTAAGGCAGCTTTTTCTTATAGGGGCAGATTAGTTGAATAAGCATTTTACTAATAAAGGGACAGTACCTATTTTACATGGTATTGTCCCTTTATCCCGTGTGATTTATTTTTTCAAACCAGCTGCAAAGAAGGGACCATTGACTGTAATGGTCGATAGGATGCGGGCCATTTCTTGAGGGGATTCCTTCCTGCCGCTATCCAGCCATTGTTGAATGACCCCTATATGTGCAGATGCAACGTAAGAGGCTAAATATTGTCCTGGAACAAGTAAATGATCCTCCTTAATAAGTGCGTTTGGATCGTTTCCAAACATTGTTTTCCACATAAAATCTTTCAGTCTTGTTTGAAATGATAAATCTCCTTTTGGACCTAACACCGCTTTCATGAATCCACTATTTTCATTAAAATACTCAAATATTGAAACTGCGAGGGTAAATGGCTCTAAAGTGGGGGCGCCGGTTCCAAGTGCGGCAATAACAGCTGGAAAGTTCTGTTTTGCTATTCTGGACATTTCAAGCATGATTTCTTCTTCGTATTTAGTCATTAAATCAAATTTGTCTTGATAGTGGGCATAAAATGTGCCTCTATTAATTTTTGCCCTGGTTGTTATATCTTTGACCGTAATTGCTTTGAAACCTTTTTCATCGATTAATTCTACTAGTGCATTTCGGATGGACTCTTTTGTCCGAATGATCCGCAAATCCGTATTACTCTCTAGCAAGCTAATGCCTCCTTACTTTTATCCAACACATTTATTTACGGTGTTCCGTAACCAACACATGTGCCATTTTTGATTATTGAAACAGAACTTGTCCCCAAATTATAATTTGGATTGTAGTAAATAAAACAACAGGTTGTTCTTTATTATAACCGAAACCAAGGAGGGGTAAAATATGTTCAAAAATAAACTGGTATTGGTTTCACCGATCATCGCATTGGCCGTTATTTTTATTTTTTCACTGACATTATTTCCATCGGTTCAACCACAGCCGAAAAATCTGCCGATTGCAATCGTAAATGAGGATGAAGGAGTGGAAATTCCTAATCAACCAAAGATGAACATGGGGCAAACGATTGTTGAAATGATACAAAAGTCTTCAGCCTCGACAAGGGATAAAGACCCTGCTGTAAAATGGGTGGAAGTGGACAGTATGGAGGCAGTCCAAAAAGGTTTGGATAATCAAAAGTATTACGCGGCTTTAGTTATCCCCAAAGATTTTAGTCCAAAGCAGGCATCATTACGGACACCAGCACCTTCTGCACCTGAAGTGCAAATATTTATTAACCAGGGGATGAATGCGGCTGCTTCGACGATGGCAGGACAGGTCTTGAATGGAGTAGTTGACAACATGAACAACACGGTCCGAAAACAACTACTTGATGGATTTGAAAAACAAGGAGCAACTTTGACAGCAAAACAGGCAGCAAGCCTTGCAGTTCCAATCACTAAGAAAGTCACGAATGTCAATGAAACCGGCACGAATAGTGCGAACGGAAATGCTCCTGTTTCCTTATTCCAGCCATTATGGATGGCTAGTTTGGCTAGTGCTGCGATAATCTTTATTTCTATTAGCAAAATGCCGATCCGCACTAGAAAAGAAAAACTTGTCACGAAGGCCGGGCAAATTTTAATGGGTGCGGTTGTAGCTCTGGTAATTGGATTTGGCTTTACCTGGATAGCAGATGGACTGGTTGGTTTGAATATCCCGAATTTCATGGATACGGCTTTATTCTTATCAATTTCCGCCTTTAGTTTCTTCTTAATGATTTCGGCAGTATTTTCGTTAGTTGGAATTAAGGGCATTGCAGTCTTTGTCTTATTACTTTTCTTCGGTGCCCCTTTACTGGCAATGGCACCTGAAATGATGTCCCCATTTTATCGGGATTGGATTTACTCTTGGTTGCCCATGCGATTTATGGTAGAAGGTCTTCGGAAATTACTCTTCTTTGGTGAAGGCTTAACCTGGAACACTCCAGTTACAGTCTTTGTTTGGATTGGATTAATAAGTATGATTGTGATACTGAGTACTGCTGCTTTAAAACGCAATGGAGTGAAGGAAGCAGTATCGGATTCTCGAAATGTATAAAAAGTGATTGCAAGGATATAACGTTGGCCAATTTGTTGCCATGTTTACCAAAAAAATCGTTTTCCTTATAGGGAAAACGATTCTTTTTATTGAGTATGTAAAAAATTAACTTAGAGGAGATCGACTTTTTAGGTTGGTATTCATTTAGCGTATAATTTCTGAAATGTGTTACTTTAGGAATTATTTTGTACATCTAACTATTGTAACTTTAAATAAACTAAAGGATTTAAGAAAAAAATAAACACTATCTAAACAACTTGATGGGTTTAAGCTAAAAAAGGTTCACAAAAGTGAGCCTTTTTAGCTTAAGTACAAATACAATTCTTCATTTCACATTAGCATATAAATCAAAATATTATATTTTCAGTAGTGTACTAAAACCGACCGTTTTTGGTACACTACTAATTTGTAGTTTAATAATAAAGTCGTTCCTTTTATAAAAATAATAAACCAAAATCAATACTTGATTTTGGTTTTCTTTTATGAAGGATTTTTTTTTCCGCAATCGTGCCATTTTCTTGAATAAGAAGTTGCATAAAATCCTACTTTTTTATATGGCTACCAGGTGCGCGAGTGTGCACAAACGTTGATTTAACAATGATAAAATCCTGAAAAAATAATAAATTGTGACAGGTTCTTGGCGCCCAAGGGGGTTTGTGAGGGGAAACTTCCGTTAGATTAATTATGTTAACTTAATATGAATAGAGTATGCAAGACCTTTTTCGCAGGAATTCAATCATTTTATAACGAATTACTAGAAGAACTTTATACAAGAGGAAGGAGGATTATAGTGGGGATAAAAATTGACGAATACGAACTTCTTGACATAGATTCAGGCCCTTATGGAATAACTGCTGGAAAAGATGGTGCGCTATGGTTTACACAACATAAAGCCAATCAAATTGGTCGAATGACTGTTAACGGTGAAGTCACTCATTTCGTTGTTCCTACACCCAGTGCAGGTGTGCTATCTATAATCTCCACAACTCAGGGGGATGTATGGTTTACGGAAAATAGGGCGAATAAAATTGGAAAACTGAAAGTAACAGGTGAAATCATCGAATATACTCTCCCGAGTCCAAATTCAGCACCTTTTGGAATAACTGAAGGACACAATGGAGACATTTGGTTTACCGAAATGAATGGAAATAGAATAGGGCGAATTTTACCATCAGGTGAAATTATTCAGTATGATATACCGAATCCTGGCTCCTATCCCTCTTTTATTGTTGCTGGACCTGACGGTGCCATCTGGTTTACTGAGAATCAGAGTAATCAAATTGGTCGGATTACGATGCTCGGAGAAGTGACTAATTACATTTTGCCAACAAAACATGCTGGTCCTGTAGGTATTACAAGTGGACCGGACGATGCACTTTGGTTTGTGGAAATTAACGAAAATAAAATCGGAAGAATTACTACCTCTGGAACAATAAGTGAATATACCATCCCTACTGCAAATGCTCGCCCACACGCAATAGTAACGGGTCCTGACCGTGCTTTATGGTTCACTGAATGGGGAAGTAATCAAATTGGCCGAATTACAATGCAAGGTGAAATTACGGAATATCCAATTCCTACACAAAATGCGGAGCCACATGGAATTGTATTAGGCCCTGATGGCGCCATTTGGTTCGCTGAGGAATGCAATAAGATAGGTCGGCTAAGTTTATAATAAAAATCCTGAAAGGCAGTGGATATCCATGGAATCAAATAAGCAACATGGACCAAATCCTAAAGATAAATATCCGATTAAAGGGAATCGCGTCGTGCAATTTATAAAAAATACAATTACTAGACCAAACATTATTGTGGGTGAATACTCATATTACGATGCAAGAAATGGTGAATCTTTTGAAGATCAAGTGTTATATCACTACGAATTCTTCGGTGACCGACTTATCATTGGAAAATTTTGCGCCATAGCACCTGGTGTAAAGTTTATTATGAATGGAGCTAATCATAGAATGGATGGTTTTTCAACCTACCCATTCAACATTTTCGGACACGGTTGGGAGAAATATACGCCAACGTTAGATCAGTTGCCGTTTAAAGGTGATACCATAATTGGAAATGATGTTTGGATAGGAATGGATACTGTCATTATGCCTGGAATAAAAATAGGGGATGGTGCAATTGTAGCAGCCAAATCGGTTATTACAAAAGATGTGGAACCTTACACTATCGTTGGAGGAAATCCTGCAAAGAAACTTAATACCCGTTTCTCAGAAGAAATCATTAACGAATTGCTGGAAATTAAATGGTGGGATTTAGATATTGAAATCATTTCTGCTCATATTGATGTGATAGTGAATGGAGAAATGGAGAATCTAAGAAATTTTAAAAATAAAATATGACAAAATAAAAACTGTCTATAAGGCCCAGTGACAGAGTTCTTACTCTAATCCGTCAAATGTTTTATATAAAATGCAAACTAATAGGAGGATTATCATGGTCTATGTCGCACTGCTTAGGGGAATCAATGTGGGTGGGAAAAATAAAATTAACATGAAGTTGCTTAAACAAGCCTTTGAACGAGTGGGTATGAGCTCTGTAGTTACATATATCAATTCAGGTAATATTATTTTCACAGTGAATGGCCAATCGAAAACAACAATATCCCATATTTTAGAAGAGGCTATACATAGAAACTTCGGATTACAAATCAAAGTTTTAGTCCGTAGTTTTGATGATGTTAAAAAAGTCATACAATCCCTTCCAGAGTCTTGGACGAACGACCAGCAGATGAGAAGCGATGTGCTGTTTTTATGGGACGAAATTGATGATGAGTCAGTGCTTAATAAGCTGGTCATCAAACCAGAAATTGATACGGTGAAATACGTTCCTGGAGCCATTCTATGGTCGGTTGAAAAAAAAAAAATTACCAAATCCGGTATGGCTAAACTCGTTGGTTCAAAGCCATATCAACAAATAACAATCAGGAATGTAAATACAACTCGCAAAATATACGAACTTATGCAAGCTGCAGAGGTGTGAATTACATGATACTAGCAAGAACTATTTTCTAGTAATTGGAAACTGTCTGACGAATTAGAGCAAGAACCCTGTCACTGGGCCTATAACACCCGTTATGGTAAAAAAAAGGTTAGGTGCTTTTTTGGATATCCAACCTTTTTTGCTGATAAGACACTTTATGAAAGTTCTGTTATAAACACCAGTTAAATTAAATTAATCAATCTTCAACAATAGGGCGCGATTCTTTAATAAGAAACGCTTTTCTTAATGAACTAACGAGTGCGTTAGTTCATAAAGGTGTATAAAAAAAGCCTGTATCAATGATTACTCGGTAATCTAAGGTACAGGCTTTATATTTAGGTAACTTTTATATATATTTAAAGATCATAGGCTTTTCAACTGGATAATTATAAAGAAAGGACAGGATCAGGTTGATCCTCTATTTTGATCAAAGAAGGAACAGTGACTTGTCTTCAAAATGAAATACCAAGAAGTTAGAATGGCAGCTAAATTCTTTTCAATTTTAGAAAAATATTATCAATATTGCTAAATTGGTAATTTCGATAATTACTATGTTTTGCAGGGAACCTTGCCAAAAATGAAAATAAATAAAGAATTTTAATAGTAAAACTGTAGATTTTATAAGGTTTACAGAATTGGCATAATTTTTGCATATAAAGATTTGCATACAACTAATGAGAAAATAAAAACGGCAGCATTTCAGATTACTAAAATTAGGAGGCATAATAATAATGAACTATTCATCAAAGCTAGTAAAAGTAAATAAAGATCCAGGGCATGGCTCACACATCTCTCCTGTTTATATGACTTCAACATTTGTTTTTGATAATGCAGAAGTAGGAGCACAACGCTTCGCAGGTGAAGATCCAGGATTTATGTATTCACGTCTGGGAAATCCAAATGTAAGAGAACTGGAAGAGAAGGTAGCGGCATTGGAATTTGGTGAAGGTTGTTTGGCTTTCTCATCTGGCATGGCTGCTATAACTGGCTGCCTTTTGGGTGTTTTGCAGGCAGGAGATCACGTTGTTGCACACACAGCGTTGTATGGGGCGACGCACGCATTTCTATCCAAAACGGTAAAGAAATTTGGAATTGATGTAACATTTGTACCATTTAAGACAGGGGAAGAGCTTGAACCACACATTACAGATAGAACGAAAGTGGTTTACTTCGAAACTCCTTCTAATCCCACGCTTTCCTTAGTGGATATGAAGAGTGTAGCGGCGATCGCTAAGCAAAAGGGTATTTTGACTATTGTTGATAATACGTTTTTGTCCCCATATTTACAAAATCCTATTCTATGCGGCATTGATATTGTTGTCCACAGTGCAACGAAATATTTGTCGGGTCATGGATATCTTATTGGCGGACTAGTGATTTCCAGCAAGGAAATTATTGATCCGATGAGAAAAGAAGTGCAGAAGACTATGGGAGCAAATTTGGCCCCTATGGATGCCTGGCTTCTCTTTCAGGGGATACGTACATTGCACATTCGCATGGACCGCTCACAAGAAAATGCACAAATTTTGGCTGAACGCTTGGAAAAACATAAGGCTATAGAGAAGGTTTATTTTCCAGGGCTAGCAAGTTTTGAAGATAAAAATATCATGGAGAAACAAATGAAAGGTCCTGGAGCAATGATTTCTTTTGTCTTGAAGGGGGGATACGAAACAGGTGTTAAAGTTATGAATTCTGTAAAACTGAGTACTTTAGCAGTTTCCCTAGGAGATGTAGGTACATTAATCCAACATCCAGCTTCGATGACACATGCGATAATCCCTAAAGAAGAAAGAGAAAAAGCAGGCCTTTATGATGGACTCGTTCGTTTTTCGGTTGGCATTGAAGATGTAGAAGATATATGGAAGGATCTCGAAATGGCATTAGAATAAAGGTACAGCTGAAGGAATTGTCAATTTCATTGCGGTTAATGGCATGAATAGCAAATTAATATTCATATTTAAGAGATTAGCGAACCAAGGAGCCAAGTAATGTATAGAAAGGAAAAGGGAAGCTCCTGAAATCTGATAGAATCAGTGCAGTATCAATCATCGAGGGTCGTTTTCTTCCGCAATCGGGGATAGGAATTGAACCGGGAGATTTGTTGAGTGTTTAGGTTAAATATAATCTGGAAAAATCCAACCAGGTAAAGAAGATGTAAAATGCTATTACCCATTGGCTTTAGAATTAAATCATGTCATTGAAGAACGGAATAATCAGTATATGAGATGTTTTCAATGTTAGGAAAATCCTTGTATTAGTAGCGGAAGAATTAAAAATTAGTTTATCGACACTTTATCGTAAGCTAAAACGATACAATCTAAAAGTTTTATCCACTTTACCTAAGATTGCAAATTTTATTTGCAATCTTTTTTCGTCTCCGTGGTGGATATTTCGCATATTTGGAAATATTTATTCCGAATTTGGGAAGCGAAAAACAGTGCGGATCGGTAGGTTACCACTATATTCGTCGCGGATATGGGAATTTATCAACTAGTTCGATAGAAGGGATGTTGAATTAACAAGGATTTTATTTTGGCACAACTCTTGCAAATAATATGTATGATAACGAAAAGGAGGAGGTGGAGTCCATTTGAAAAGTATAGATAAAATTTACAGAATATTAAAAATATACAGAATATAAAACACATTCTTGAAACAAAATCAACCGAAAAACTTTACAAATTAGCTGTTATTTGAGGGCTGTTTATGGAAACCAGTGTATATCTGACTTCGAAAGATTGAATGAAAAGCCGTCCCTTAATGAGCAATTTGGTTGTTGTTGTCGGCACAGATTTAATTGTAAATGAATTTCCAAAATGGACAGAACCACCTTTTATAAGGTATTTACCTTTTTGGCTTCAAACAGAAAGAATAATCAAACTGAAAATTATGACACTATTTATACAACGCTGGTGAGGGGGGAATTATTTATGAAAAAGAGTTTCATCATCATCGCTTTTTCGATACTCGTAGCACTTGTATTATCTGCGTGCGGAAAGCCTGAAAATCAGGCAGCAAGTCAACCAGGCAAACAGGCAGATGAGAGCAGGGATATACTAGAGCAAATTAAATCAAGAGGGACCATTAAAATTGGAACAGAAGGAACCTTTGCACCTTTTAGCTACCATGATTCTTCAGGGAAGTTAACCGGTTTTGATGTTGAAATCGCGGAGGAAGTAGCAAAAAGACTTGGTGTGAAACCAGAATTCATTGAAACCCAATGGGACGGTATGTTCGCAGGACTCGATTCAAAGCGGTTCGATATTATTGCTAATAATGTAGGAATTACTCCTGACCGCCAGAAAAAATACGATTTTTCAGTGCCGTATATTATGTCAAAACCTTTCTTAATTGTTCACAAGGACAATAATACGATTAAATCATTTGAAGATTTGAAAGGAATAAAATCAGCTCAGACATTAACTAGTAACTATAAAGATATAGCAGCATCCTATGGTGCTGAGATCGTTGGAGTAGAAGGTTTTAATCAATCCATTGATTTATTACTTTCAAAACGTGCGGATGCGGTTGTAAATGACGGACTATCCTACCTAGATTTCAAAAAGCAAAAACCTGATGCACCGGTTAAAACTGTCGCAGAACTTGATGATCCGGCAAAAATGGGGGTCATGATGAGAAAAGGGAATAAAGAATTGGAAGAGGCCGTAAATAAAGCGCTTTCCGACATGATGAAGGATGGTAAATATTTAAGTATTTCACAAAAATATTTTGGAAAAGATGTTTCAAAATAGGGAGGGTTCTACATGTTTGCTGATGAAAGAATGGACCAAATTGTTGACATCATTGTAAATTCCTTTTTCCCGATGTTAAAAGCTGGGGTTGCGTTTACGGTTCCCTTGACATTAGTATCCTTTTTACTGGGACTCCTTCTTGCTTTACTTACGGCATTAGCTCGAATCTCGGGAATTAAACTCCTAGACGCTGTTGCAAGATTTTATGTATGGGTGATTAGGGGAACACCGCTGCTTGTTCAGTTGTTTATCATTTTCTATGGCCTTCCGAGTATAGGCATTACGATTAGCCCCCTTCCTGCTGCGATTATCGGTTTTACGCTTAGTGTTGGCGCCTACAACTCAGAGATTATTCGTGCGGCTATACTCTCCATTTCCAAAGGTCAATGGGAGGCGGCTTATTCTATTGGGATGAGCTATCCGCAGGCATTAAAAAGAATTATTCTCCCTCAGGCAACAAGGGTATCTGTCCCGCCTTTGGCAAACAGTTTTATTAGCTTGGTAAAGGATACATCGTTGGCTGCTACCATTACGGTGACTGAAATGTTTAGAGTTGCTCAGCAAATTACCGCAACAACCTATGAACCATTGGTACTCTATTGTCTAGCAGGATTTATTTATTTGATTTTCAGTACCGTTCTTTCGAATGCACAAGGACAGATGGAAAAACGGCTCGATCGTTATGTGACGGGCTAATTTGATAGGGGGAACTATACATGATTGAAATAAAGAACCTGCATAAACAATTTGGACAAACAGAGGTTTTAAAGGGAATCGATCTAAAAATTGAGGAAGGCAATACAGTTTGTATTATTGGGCCATCGGGTTCAGGGAAAACAACCTTGTTACGTTGCCTGAATTTATTGGAAACGCCTACAGAAGGGACCATTAAGCTTGGAAAGTTTTCTTTGGATTTTCAGGATAAAAAATCAGTTCCAAAAGATAAGGTAATTAAGTTCCGTCAACAAACGGGTATGGTTTTCCAAGGTTACAATTTGTTCCCTCATATGACTGCACTTGAAAATGTTATGGAAGGTCTTGTTTACGTTCGTAAACAAGACAAGGAAGCCTCTCGTACGAAGGCTCTTCAATTGCTGAAAAAGGTAGGATTATCGGAACGGGCGAACCACTATCCATCCCAGCTATCCGGTGGACAACAACAACGTGTAGGAATTGCACGGGCGATGGCTATGGAACCTGAAGTTCTGCTTTTTGATGAACCTACTTCCGCGTTAGATCCTGAGTTAGTTGGTGAGGTTCTAAAGGTCATGAAAGAACTTGCTAAAGAGGGAATGACCATGGTTGTAGTGACACATGAAATGAATTTTGCGCGTGAAGCAGCGGATAAAGTCGTATTTATTGATAAAGGTGTAATCGTTGAAGAAGGAACACCTCAACAAATTTTTGAACAAACAGGGCATGAACGGACATTACAATTTTTAAATAGACTTTGTTCATAGGTAAGGACCGATAGCCTAAGCTGCGGAAGAATGGAAAACTCGTTACTCGGCACTTTCCCGCAGGTTAGGACGACAGAATCTTATAACTTTACCCTAGGATTGCAAATTTCAATTGCAATCTTTTTTTGAATAATTAAGAAAAGGAAAAAGCCCTACTTCAGTTAGAACAAGCAGTCAAGCAACTTTCCCATACAGGAAAGTAAAACATAAGAATATTGAGGAGGAATTAAAATGGATCACATGAATAAATATGATTTCAAAAATTTTGTTCAAGATATGACGGTTATGGTGGAACGGAGTCAGAATGATAACGAATGTGTTGTGGAAGCAGAAAGGTTAGTTGGTAAATTAATTCAATCCCAATCATGGCTTCCTTTTGAGAAAAGAAGACCAAGTGAGGAAGGCTACTCGCGGCATCTGTTGTATTGTGACCCAGAGAATCGTTTCGAAGTGATCGCGCTAGTCTGGAAGCCCGGCCAGAAGACCACTCTTCATGATCACGATGATACATGGGGAGCAGAAGGAGTTGTCGCGGGTAAGGTTAAAGTGACTAATTATATACGATTAGAGGAATTATCTGGGGGCAATATTGTTAAGTTACAGCATACTGATACCATCATTGTAAACGAGCAGAATACAGGAAAGCTACTGCCTCCAGCAGACTGTCATATCTTGGAGGGGGTAGGTAATAAATCAGCTATCACGATCCATGTTTATGGAAAGCAATTGAGAAAATTTCGGGTATTCACCCCTTTAGACGAAGAGGGGCTATATCTTGCAAAAGAAAAGCGGGTTGAATACTCCCCTGCTTTGGCTTTTAATCCACCGTTTGAAATTTGAGTTGGTACATTTTTCTTGGTCTTGAAAAAAATTTTCTCAAACGTGATAGGAAATAGGAATGATTAACCTATAAGAGGCTGAAAAAATAGTGATTTTGCAAGGAATTAAAGGTTGGCACGAATATTGCAAATTAATATTCATGACTAAGAGATAAGGAGGTAAGCGATGTATAAAGCCGTTATTCTAGGGACTGGACCTGCTGGGTTAACCGCAGCAATCTATTTAGCACGTGCTAACATAAGTCCTTTGGTCATTGAAGGGCCTGAACCAGGGGGGCAATTGACATTGACAACAGATGTCGAGAATTTTCCTGGTTTTCCTGAAGGGATTATGGGACGAGAGTTGATGCAGAACATGCCAAAGCAAGCTGAGTTTTTTGGAGCAAAGTTTATAAGAGGCTGGGTTAAAAAAGTCGACTTTTCCAATAACCCTTTTACCTTAACGGTGGAAGGAGTAGGGGAGCTTAAAACGCAATCTTTAATCATTTCAACGGGAGCTTCAGCGAAACTTTTGGAGATTCCAGGGGAAAGAGAAAATATTGGGCGTGGGGTAAGCACCTGTGCAACATGCGATGGATTTTTCTTTAGAGGAAAGAAAATTATCGTTGTCGGGGGCGGAGATTCTGCTATGGAGGAAGCAAATTTTTTAACGAAGTTTGCTTCGGAGGTTCGGGTTGTCCACCGCAGAAAGGAGCTTCGCGCTTCCCAAATTATGCAAGACCGTGCCAAAAAGAATCCAAAAATTACGTGGAGCTTAAATTCCATTCCTGAAGAAGTGATCGCAGGGGATCGACACGTTACTGGCTTGAAAGTAAAAAACAGCGAAACAGGAAAAGAGGAAATTCTGGAAGCTGATGGTATTTTCATTGCCATTGGGCACAAACCGAATACAGCATTTTTAGACAATCAAATCAAAACGGACGATATTGGATATATCATGGTGAATCCTGGTACTACCGAAACGAATATCCCAGGTGTATTTGCCTGCGGGGATGTTCAAGATCATAAATACCGCCAAGCCATTACGGCTGCGGGAAGTGGTTGTATGGCTGCTCTGGATTGCGAAAAATATCTTGATGCAAGTGAATTATGTAGTGGAAACAATCAATCTATCAATGAGAACCAAATATGGGGAGGATTTTAATAATGAAAGAGATTAAAACAAAACAAGAGTTTGAAGAGGCGATTTTATCAACAAAACCAGTTATGGCCAAATTCTATGCCGAATATTGCCCAGACTGTCAGCATACCGATTTATTTATGCCCATCTTGGAAGAAGCGTATAGAGAAAAAGTAGATATGATTGCAGTAAATCGTGAACATTTTCCAGAGGTATTAGAGAAGCTGGATGTGTACGGAATCCCAAGCTTTATTGTTTTTAAAGAAGGGAAGGAACTGAACCGCTTTGTAAGTAAAGTTGGAAAAAGTCAGGAAGAGGTTGAACAGTTTCTTAATCAAATTTTAGAGGGAAGTGGAAAACTAGGATAGAAAATCCTTGCCTGGAGCCAATAAATATTGAGCAGTCACTCAATATTTATTGGCCATTTTTTTAGTCTCAACAATCTTATCAACTTATTTTAATAGAAACTATACAGTTTTTAGAGTGCATTTAGTAGATGAATATTGTATGACCTTTTTTGCTTCAAGGGGGATAAGAAATAGAACTTATGAAATATGTGAAGGAATAAAATGATCTAAAATCCAAAATGGAGTCATCAGCATTAAAGTATGGCCTATGTGATTCAAGAACGATTGAATATAGCCAGGAATTAGATCTATTACTTAATAAAATTATGAAAAATTAGATACAGGATTAAAACAGTTTAAACGTCTTAATGATTTGTCAGGAGGAACAGAGGATGAAAACAACAAAACGATTCCAAAAAGGCGTATAAAATTTGGAGGCAAGAGTAAGCTAACATACGTATATAAGCTGCCGCGGGAGGTGAGTAAGTATGAGTAATGATGCAAGAGGTTCTAAAAAAAACAAACCAAATGATGCAAACCATGTGAATGCTGCGACGAAAGCCCATCAAAGACGAATTTCAGAAAAGAATAACCAAGAGAATAATGATAAGAAAGAATAATGGGGAGATTCAGTAGTGACTGATTTTTTTTGATTCCACTATAAATTTCTTCTCATATAACAAATAAAGAATATAGAAAAAATTTTTACTAGAGAACTGATATATCGACATCAGTTCTCTTTATTGATTTATCACGCAAGACTTGATACTGCAATAAATGGAACGGGTGGGGATGAAGTTATCCAACAAACTGTTATTAAAGAGAAGTGAGCTGCTGCCTCAACATTTTAGCTTCAGACATAATATCTTTCATTAATCTTTCAACGGGTTGACTTTTGGCTAATCTTGGACTTTGTCCAGACCAGAGTGACATGAAATCTTGATTATTTTGTCCACTGCTCGTTTTTCTAATTACTTGAGTTAATAGGTTTTGAACAGGAAAATCGGGTACAAGCAATTCATGCTCCAGCATATCTGCAATAAATTTGTTTTTAATACCTCTTGCCCATTTACCAGAAAAGGCACGAGTAAAGGTTGTCTGGTCTTCATCACTATTCAATATGGCTTCTTTATGTACCTTGTGTGCCCCACTTTCTATACAAGTCAAGAAAGCTGTGCCCATTTGTACACCTTGTGCCCCTAAGAAGAGTGAAGCCATTAATCCTCTTCCATCCATAATTCCTCCTGCAGCAATAACGGGTATGCTCACATTGTCAACAACCTGCGGAATAAGTGACATTAAACCTACCAGGCTCTCCTGATGACCATCAATAAAGTTCCCGCGGTGCCCGCCAGCTTCACTGCCTTGCATAACAACCATATCCATTCCCGCTTTTTCATTTTCAACGGCTTCCCTAACCGTTGTAGCTGTTCCTATAAGAGTGATGTTATGCTGTTTTAATTCATCCATCACTTCCTTAGGAGGAATACCAAATGTAAAGGAACAAATGGAAATATTCTCTTCAATGACAACCTGAACTTGTTCAATGAAGCTTTCATGAATTTTTTTATACTCAGGAATGTCAAAGCTGTCTGTTCGTTCTAAATGTAATTGCTTACGAATGGTGTGTAAAAGCTGGTTGGCTGATTGGACCGCTTCAGGCGTTACGTTAAATTCGTTTGGCACGAATAGATTGATGCCAAAAGGGTTTGGCGTTAACTGCTTGATTTCTCTAATCTGCTCTCTCGTTTGTATGGGTGTCTGATAGCCTGCCCCGATCATTCCAAGTCCCCCAGCATTGGATACCTCGGCCACTAAATCCGAAGTGGTGATCCCGCCAGCCATAGGAGCTTGTATAATAGGATTCTTAATCTTCAAATGCTTCATCATTTCATTATTCAACATCATTGACTCCCCCAATTTTGTATTTTGATCCCACTTAATTCTCTTCTGTTTTTTTTATATTGGATGGATGAACGTTAGGGTTGATCTCGAAATGAATCCCACTTGAAAGCAAAATTGCCCCAAAGAAGACAACACTCGCTGCGCCAATAAAAGCAGCATTGAAATCATGTGTGAGTGATGATAAAACCCCAGCAAGGGTTGGTCCTATCAACTGTCCAATAGCATAAATAGCGGTAAGCATGCCAATGGTCCGATTGCTATCAGATGGATTCATTTCCCGTCCCAATGTTGTAGCCAGGGTGGTGATACCCATAAACGTGGCTCCAAATAATAAAGCACTTATGACAAAACTTGTTTTTGACATCCAAAAGGCTGGCATCGCAATACCCAAGGATTGCAGAGCCATTGCAAGCACTAAAGATTTAATGAATCCCCATTTTTTAGCTAGTAAAGACCAGATGAGACAGGATGGAATCGCGGCCAATCCCACCATCATCCAAACTAAGGTAGCACCATTATGAAAGTATGAGGTCTTTTCAGCGATGGATACGATAAACGTTCCTGTAACAATGTAACCTAATCCTTCTAAACCATACGCAATAATCAACCATATAAGCCATTTAGCGGGGGGCACTTTTACAATCATATCTTGTTTATCTTTCTTCCCGACAACGTTAGGGGGATCATCGAGCCAGATCCAAACAAAGATAGCAAGAAGTCCACTCACAACAGCTAGCCCTATCCATGTTCCTTCCCACCGAAATACATGGTTTAAAGTCGGAATCATTAGACTGGATAAAAAGATTCCCAAACCTACTCCCCCATAAAAAACCCCCGACCAACTGGTTTTTCTTATAGTTGCAAGTTTATCTAACACGATACCGGAGGCTGAGACCAACACAAAGGCACTGGCAAATCCTGATAGAAAGCGAAGTCCATTCCAAAGTAAAGGAGAGTATGAGAGACCCATCAGGGCAGTGGTTAAGATACTGATGATCAGACTTATTCTTAACAAACTGGTTCTATACTTCTTAAAAGGAATGGCACCTGCTAAAATTGCTCCAAGCAAATATCCTGCGTAATTACTGGATGCTAGATAACCAGCAACTGTATTTGATAAAGAAAGTTCTTTTTGCATAAGGGGAAGAATGGGAGTATATGCAAATCTTCCAATCCCCATAGCAATGATTAAAGAAAATATTCCCCCTATTAAAAAAAGATAAGATTGATTCTTCAAAGATTCTCCTCCAAAAATTGTATACTATACGCATACATTCATAGCTATAATGAACCTGTTAGAAACTGTGCTTCCCCTCCTCCAAAACTCCAGTCAGCATCGCTGTTTTCCGTTATGGAGACCATCAAGTCCTGTGGAGAAATCCCACAGTCCGATTCAAGTTTATGAGCAAGAAGTGAGTATAAGGTTTCTTTCTGTTTTACCGTTCTTTTTTTACTTACAATACTGATGATTACTAGGTCTCTGCTTCTTTTAAACCCCAGTCCGGTATCCTCGATCATTAGTTCATGCGGCGGGTGCTGATGAACGATTTGATAACGATCGCTTTCAGGCACCTGGAAAGCTTCCACCATCGCATGGTGAGCCGAATCCAATAATTTTTTTAACGTTTCTTCGCTTCTTCCTTCTACCAAATCAAAACGTAATAATGGCATTTTGTTTATCCCCCTCAAAATAAATAATGGTTTTAGAGTGTCCATTTACATGTAGGATATTATAAGCATATCTTTTATTTGCTATATGGTATAATACTTAAAATTTATATTTGGTATCACTCTTATTGATGGCTAAAAGATAAATCAACTAAGGAGAGATTATTTTGGATTTGCATTCATTAAAAATTTTCCAGAGTGTTGCTAAGATGGGGAGTATTTCTCAAGCAGCGAGGGAACTTCAATATGCACAGTCAAATATCACGATGAAAATACAGCAGTTGGAATCGGATCTTCAAACAACTCTTTTTTATAGACATAATCGTGGAACTGCATTAACTGACAAAGGAAGCATGTTGCTAACATATACAGAAAAAATATTCGATCTTATAGAGGAAACCAAAAATATGATGAATGATGATCAAACACCTAGAGGTCCGTTAACTATTGGTTCAATGGAAACGACCGCAGCAGTTCGCTTACCAGTCTTGTTTTCAAAGTATCATAAAGATTTTCCAGAGGTCGATTTAACTTTAAAAACAGGCTCCACTGAACAAAATATTCAAGCTGTGCTTCAGAATGAATTGGATGGAGCATTTGTGGCTGGACCCATTAATCACCCTGATCTCATTCAGAAAGAAGTGTTCGAAGAGGAACTAATTCTCATTACAGATACAGCCCATCCTCCTATATCATCTATCGAAGATATTCAAACAAGGACGCTGCTTGTATTTCATGCAGGGTGTGCTTATCGGGAAAAGTTTGAACTATGGTTAAAACAAGAGAAGATGATACCCAATAAGATAATGGAGTTTGGCACTATAGATGGGATCATCGGTTGTGTCGCAGCTGGTCTAGGAATAAGTATGCTTCCACAAAGTGTTATTGCAAAGCATGAACAAGACGGCCTTAGGCAACATTCAATTCCCAATCTATGCGGAAAAGTCAAAACAGTATTCATTTATCGAAAAGATAAGTATGCACCTGCGTCTTTAATAAAATTTATCAATATGTTAAGTGATGAGGAGGAATTGGTAGAAAATAAAAGGTTCATTTAAGCGGGGGTTATATTAATAGGTCCTTTATTAAAGGCTGTTTTCGCATACTTTGTTGCTATTTACCAAGTAAAGCGGTGTGTTTGATTTCCCCTCCAGATGCTCGCTTTCCGCTGCTCCCGCAGGAGTCTCGCACTTGCGCTCCAATCAACCTTAAATCGTTTCGTTCTTAAAAAACAATCTTTACGAAAAGAGCCTTATGTAGAATGGTATTTAAACGATATTAATTTTAGATTACATGGGTTATTAGGAGTTTGAGGTTTTCGAGTATTGTACTATGATAAATTTAAATTATTTAAGTTGGGAAGGGTAAGGGACAGTGACCATACTCTTACAGAATGACCTAAGGAGTGATAAAATGGCACGTGTTTTATTTATTAATGGTGGATCAGAAGGACATATCAATCCAACTCTTGGAGTTGTGCAAGAGCTTATTTCGTGTGGAGAAGAGGTAGTGTACTTTACGATAGAAGCTTTTCGGGAGCGTATTGAGAAGACGGGAGCTACTGTACGAACATTTGACGGTGAAAAATTTATAAAAGCTTTTATCTCAGGTGGAAGAAATTATTTACTTGAAAGAATCAACGGTCTTTTACGTACGGCAGATATCGTCATACCTAGCGTTCTTGAACAGATCAAAGGAGAGCATTTTGATTACATCATCCACGATTCTATGTTTGGTTGTGGACATTTACTTGCCAAAATCCTTAAGCTTCCTGCAATCAATTCTTGTACTTCTTTTGCGCAGACAAAAGCATCATTCGATAAAATGTTGGAACAGCTTTCTGAAGGAATCCCTACACGTATATACGATGAATTTCAAAGCCTGACGGCAAGGGTGAAGGGGAAATATGATGTGGAGATCCATTCTCCTTACGAAGTTTTTTGTAATCTTGCACAACTTACAATCGTTTATACAACTAGGGAGTTTCAACCTATTGGAGAAGCATTCGACCAAACTTACAAATTTGTAGGTCCATCCATCTCTTCACGATTAAAACAGGATAACTTTGACCTTGCTGCTATCAAAGGACAAAGTCCCATTTACATTTCACTCGGGACAGTTTTTAACCGTGATGTTGATTTTTATAAGCTTTGTTTTGAAGCATTTGGAAATAGCAATCACACGGTTGTAATGTCGATCGGTCAACAAACCCCATTAATTGATTTAGGAGAGATCCCCCAAAACTTCATTGTAAAAAAATATGTTCCACAAACGGAAGTGCTAAAATACACGAAGTTATTTATCACACATGGTGGAATGAATAGTACCAATGAGGGGCTCTACTACGGGGTTCCGCTAATTGTAATCCCACAAAGCGCGGATCAGCCAATTATTGCAGGGCAAGTTGCCAATATCGGAGCAGGTATTAAATTACAAATGCAAAGCTTGACTGTAAATCAACTGCGTGAGGCCGCAGATCACGTGTTAAACGACCCATCTTTCCATAAAACTGTTTCAAATCTAAGGGAATCCTTTCAAAAATCGGGTGGATATCACCAAGCTGTTGATGAGATTTTTGAATTTAAAAGTCAATATGATATCTAAATATAAAAATTTCTCAGCTGCCATTGGTGACTGGTAAAAGGTTTTGAACAACAACAACCGAGAATGTTTCAAAAGATATTACGTCAGGGATAATTTAAACCTTGTTAAACTAACAGGTGCTGTAGCTGATGATCGGAGCTGTCTATAAGGCAGCTTTTTCTTTATGCAACTATCAGGCTGATAAGCGGTGACATATAAAGGTATTGTCCTTTTTACATAGAATATTTTAAGAGAATAGCAGCTGGCTAAATGGGGGATATATATGGATATTTGTTTTATTGGCGGCGGAAATCACACGAATAATGAATTAGTTGAAGTGTTCCTGGAACTCTCAAAAATGATTAAACCTGAAGCTAAGGTTTTAATAATTCCTTTTGCAACCGACAATTCCAGGTATGAAAGTTGGATGGCAAGTATCAGACAAGCTTTTTCAATAATGGAGAATGTAAGTATTGAATTATTAAACGAAGACCTTTCAGACAAAGAAATGAAAAAGTCTATAAATGAACATGATATTCTTTACTTTATTGGTGGAAGGCCAGAAAGGTTGATCCATGTTATAGAAGGAAAAGGACTTGCCCCAATTATCAAAGACTTTCAAGGTTTAATCATTGGTTATAGTGCGGGTTCATTAGCTTTCTGCAATGATTGCATAATAACAAAAGATAAAGACTATCCAGAAACGATAGTGATCAAGGGCTTGGGATTAGTCAGGTTTAGCGTCGAGGTCCATTACGAGGATAATATAGATGGAGATCTAATTTCCTTATCAAATGAACGAAAGATATATGCAATACCAAATGGAAGTGCAATTTTCTCCAAGAACGGGGAACCATTTAAAGTTACAAATGATATCTATTCCTTTCAAAATATGAAAAAGGAAATTGTGAACTCCTGAGTCTTAAAGAACTAGCTGGGGTTGGCGGGGAGAATGAAGGAAGCTTGAAAATGGACAGGTTAGCTATAAAGTCTAATTGTTAGCGTAATTAAAAGTTGAGTCAATGAACTCAATTTAAAAGCCTTCCAACAAATTCGATTTACAGAGAGGGATGGGACAATGGAAAGTAAATGGCCGAATGAAATGAAAGTAGCGCAAATCCGGGTTGCACGTCCTACTGATCAACTAAAAAAGGTTGTAAACTTCTATTGTGAAGGCTTAGGTTTGAAAAAGATCGGTTCTTTTGAAGAGCATGAGGGATATGACGGCATCATGATCGGGCTTCCAGATTCCAGCTATCATCTGGAGTTTACTCAGCATAAAGATGGCAGTCCTTGTCCTGCCCCAACAAAAGATAATCTGCTTGTCTTTTATATTCCTGAACGTAAAACCATTGAGGAAATCACGAATAGATTAAAAGGTATGGGCTATGAACCGGTTTCTCCGGAAAATCCATATTGGGAAAAATCCGGTGTTACCATTGAAGATCCGGATGGTTGGAGAATAGTATTAATGAATTCGCCCGGCATAGGAAATTAAATTTCACGAGTAAACAGGCTAAATTCACGAGTAAAAGCGTGGAATTCACGAGTAAATTGGTGAAACTCACGAGTAAATTGCTGAAATTCACGAGTAAATCGCTAAAACTCACTCGTAAATCGGCTAAACTCACGAGTAAACGCCGACTCACGAGTAAAAGCGTGGAATTCACGAGTAAATGCATAAATCTCACGAGTAAACAGGCTAAACTCACGAGTAAATCCCCGAAATTCACGAGTAAATGCTTAAATTTCACGAGTGAATTTTCTATATTTTGGTTTGTTGCAATACAATTGGCTTTATAAGGGTGTAAAAGAGATTGAAGAAGGCAATAATTTCCCTTTCATAAGCAGTTATTGGCGCTGGCGGATTCTGTTCATCGGAATCTGTTTATTCATCATTTTCACAACTGTACATTCATTCTTTCGTTAAAAAGCCTTATTTTAAAATTCTTGTAATGATTTATTTAGCCTTGGACATACTTAATTAAGATATCAAAAAGTAACATTCATTTAAGGAGGAAACCCAATGGCTAACGAAAATATACAAATGAAAATGGAGCATATTTGGCAGGATACATGTGGATCATGGGAAAACTGTACCGAAACCACAATTCAGTCATTCTTGGCGAAATCTCAAGAAAGCAATATAGACCCGCAATATTGCATGAGCTGGGTGGAACAACATAAAGCCGAAATACCTGAGTGGGATACCGTTTCAAAAGTGTCGCTTGACTGGGTTAATCAACATACCTCAACGGGTTCACCCATTTCAATCAAGGAAGATTTTTAAAAAGTTATCTTTGTCTGCTTATGATTGGTTCGAACTCTACTATGTTTAAGAGGTGAAGACAGTTGTCAAATAATGAGGAACAAAACGGTAAATCAAATCGTCGGGATCCAGATTACAAGGTTAATGCTTGGGATGAAATGAATGATGAAGATAAATTTGTACAATCAGCGATCCAAGAGGAATTCAATAATCCAGTAATTGAAGAAACGATCTTGAAGTTCAATAAGATAGCGAATGAAGAAGAAACGGAAACTTGATTTTGGACGCGCCCTATAGGGCGTTTTTTTTTGAAGTATGAACAAGCAGGAGCTTTTCGTTGGATACCTCTTTCACCGGGTACCTTGGAAATTCAGGATTTGTTTTGTATAAACAGTGAAATCGCTGAGATGATTCACTACGATTTGTTCTAAAATGTCTAAATTAATGTTTTGGTAATCATGAACAGCAATGTTTCTAAATCCAACCATAGCTTTTAAGCGCCTAGCTATATCTTCATTAATAACCGAATGATCCTTCAGCATATCAAAAGCATCCCTGCTTGATTGAGGCAACCCAAGTCTTTGATCAGCTACAATATGCATGGCCAGGTCAATCGAGGATTTGCATGCACGTTGTATATTAAGGATGATGGAATCTTGTTTCGTATAGTCCTTTAGGCTTTCTGGATTATTCGCGTATACAACCTTAACGCGGTTCATGCAACGCTCGATTACACTGGTCTTGTTCAAAATCACACTTTCCTCTATTTTTTTAAAGATAATTTCCCGTTCCTCATTCAATTTAGCGTACATGCTAAGAGCAATCATTTGTTGGTTTTTTAGAAGTGTGTCATCTTTTGAATAAATCACAATGCCGGTTGTGTATATTTGTGCCTGAAGAACGGTTGATGCTGTCTTTAGATTAATCAGGTCCACATCTATTTTCAGGATATCTGCCAGTTCCTGTGCCAATAAAAATAACTCATATGTAATATGTGATGAATCTTGACTGTAGAACGCTACATCGATGTCACTATCCCTATGTGCAGTGTTCTTCGCGTAAGAACCAAATACGAAGATAAAGGAAGGATCAATTTTGTCTATTAGGAACTTTTGGATACTTTGAAACATCTCTGTTTTCATAGAACACGCTCCCTAATGATAATAAGCATAGTATAACAAACATTAGTTTTCCTTTGTACTCGCCACAAAGAATCCTATGAAAAATATGGATTCATTTAAGAGTGGTGATGAGGAGCTCTGCTTCAGGGATGGGGGCAGAGTCCAAGATTAATAAAAAATAATATACAAATAAAGGGAAAAGGCATTTTGGTATCGTATAAAGCATAGTATAAATCGTTTTTATTAATGG
Organism: Peribacillus simplex; assembly: GCF_900156045.1. Taxonomy (GTDB): domain Bacteria; phylum Bacillota; class Bacilli; order Bacillales; family DSM-1321; genus Peribacillus; species Peribacillus simplex_D. The sequence continues at coordinate 369,339 of NZ_FTMX01000006.1, forward strand.
CTGTTTTCGTAAAGATTATTGTTTTTAAAACGAAACGATTTAAGGTTGATTGGAGCGCAAGTGCGAGCCCCCCGCGGAAAGCGAGCATCTGGAGGGGAAATCAACCACACCGCATTACTTGTTAAATCGCAACAAAGTATGCGAAAACACCCTTATTTTTTTAGCAATATCATTAAGGAGTGAAGATCATGGAAGCGTCGGTAGAACGGATTTTTTCTAATGAATTGGTGAAATTGGCTGGGCATCTTTTTCAAGTGAATGCTGGGGACCCGGTTAAACTTGGAGATGCAGAGAACTATGTATTTGAGGTTTACAGGGATGGAACGCCATACATCTTAAGAATGACACATCAATCGCATCGTACAAAAGGTCAAGTGCTTGCTGAGTTAAAGTGGATTGAATATTTACAGAATAATAGTAGTGAAATTCCTAAAGTTCTCTCTTCGAAAGAAAATAACTTAGTTGAAATTGTAAAGGGTTCGGATGGTACGGAATTTTATTGTTGCCTGTTTGAAAAAGCTCCTGGTGTAAGGATGAAAGTCACTGATGAAAATTTCGATGGACCTTTATTTTTTGAATGGGGAAGAACGATTGGCCAAATGCATAAACAAACTAAAAACTATCAGCCTGAAACAAAATTTAAGAGGCTGGATTGGCATGAAGAGGAACTATTGAATGCCGAACTCTACCAATCCGATGTTCCAGAGCAATTGATGCACCAACAAGAATTAATCAAGAAGAAATTAAATGCCCTTCCGGTTCATCAAGATAATTTTGGATTGATCCATTCTGATATACATAACGGCAATTTCCATTTTCATGAGGGGAAGATTCATGTTTTTGACTTTGATGACTGTTCTTATCACTGGTTTGCCAGCGATTTGGCCATACCTCTGTACTATTTGATATGGAGTTTGGAACGTGAAGGGATAAAAGGGCTCGATGAATATGCCGCCAAGTTCATGCGGGAATTCATAAAAGGCTATGAAACGGAAAATATCCTGGCACCTGAGGAATACGAAGCGATTCCTCTATTTTTAAAGTTAAGGGATCTAACGTTATATAATTTTTTTCATAAAAAGTATGATTTGAAGAATGCGGATGGTCAATTATTCAAAACCGTCAAAAGTATCGAACAAAGAATAATTGAAAGCCGTCCTATTGTTCACTTCGATCCGAACATGGTTCATTAAGGGGGATTGGAATGTCAGAGATGAAAAATAATGGACTTGCATATCTGATTCGGACCGGTGAATTGGAAGATGCGGAAGCGGTTTTGGATGTACAGAATTCCGTTATTTCCGAAGGAGAGTATTTTATTGCGGTATCGGAGGAGTTCGATAAAACACCAGAACAACAAAGAGATTGGATCCGAAGGTTATTGGAAAATGAACGAGAAACCATCATCGTGGCCGAAATAAATGGTGAAGTGATTGGGTGGATAGGATTTCAATCGGAAAATAGGAAGAGAATGTCTCACAAGGGCTCATTTGGGGTGATGATCAGAAAAAAATACAGAGGGATGGGGATTGGAAAAGAGCTTATTAAAGCATTATTGGAATGGGCAGAAGCCAATCCGTTCATTGAAAAGGTGAGCTTGGGAGTTTTTTCAACAAATCAGCGGGCAATATCACTGTATAAAAGGCTGGGGTTTGTTGAAGAAGGACGTAAAATAAAGGAATTCAAGATGAGCGAACGTGAATACGTCGATGATATCATCATGTACAAAATGGTTTGAACAGACCAAAAGAGCATGAATCGATTCAATACATGCTCTTTCGGTTTGGTTATGTATCTAGTTTTATATGAAAACGATGTGTATGTCACGCATCATCTAATAATCTTCACGTTCACTTGCTTTCTTCCCCACGTTAAAGCATCCGCTTCACCCGCGATGAATACATCGATTCTGTTTCCTTTGATCGCGCCGCCCGTATCTGCAGCGATTGCTCGTCCATAGCCTTCAACTTCAACGATGGATCCTAGCGGAATCACGTTCGGATCGACTGCTATCAGTTTGGCATCATCATATTTTTTTAGGTCAACGCCCATTCTTGTAGTTCCTGAGCATCCCTCGCAGCTCGCTGTATATGCTGTACTTGTAACCGTTATTTCTTTAACGGCAGAGCTTGCTGAACTTGCTCTTTCTTTTAATTTACTGAGGGTCCGTGCACCGGCTATTCCATCAGCTGATAATCCCTTTTGCTTTTGAAAGGTGATGACGGCTTGCTTTGTACCTGTTCCATAAATGCCATCGATCGTTGATGTGTAAACGTCCCAGGCTTTCAATAACCTTTGCAGTTCAGCTACAGGTCTTCCCATATCCCCGCTTTTTAGTACCTGTATTTTCTTATTCGTTTGTGTTCCTGCTATTCCATCGACTTTCAGTCCTGATTTTTCCTGATACTTCTTTACGGATTCTTTTGTAATCGGTCCGTAGTAACCTGTTGCTTCGTGATAGGGAAAGACCCCTTTTGTCAGTAATAATTCTTGTAATACTTTTACATCACTATTACTCATTCCAAATGAAAGTGTGCGATCCAAAGCAGCGGCTTCGCCTTTTGTTGGCATGCATACTCCTAGAATGAATACAGAAGCCGTTAGGATCGTTAATAAAATTTTCTTCATGTTTATCCTCCTCGTTGTTTCCTGCAATAAACGATTCGTTAAACTATCACTCTTTTAGGCGCAGTTAAGGAAAAACACCGCGAAGGCACTAAGTAATTGTTAAAACATGTAACATATAAAAAAGAAATGAGGCGGACATCGGGTTACCATATCCTTAGTGATTAACTAATTATGGAAAAAGGTCAAACTTCCCATGGAACGAACGGAACCGTTTGGTTGAACAAGGGAATTCATTCATGTACGTTTATGTTAATAGAAATTCAATTTCAAGGTTAAAGGAGGAAATCATTATGATTAAAGCAGTTATTTTCGACTTTGATGGTTTAATTTTAGACACAGAAACGGCTTGGTATGAGGCTTATAAAGAAACGATGGCTTTTTATAAATCTGATTTGCCCCTCGAACATTTCGTAAAATGCATCGGAACGGATAATACTGAACTTAATCAGTACTTCAAGGATCAGCTGGGGGAAAGTTGTAATATTGAAGAAATTGAATCCAGAGCAAAAAGCTTTCATGAAGTCAAAATGAAAACATCACAGGCACGTGAAGGTGTAAAGGATTATTTAGAAGAAGCAAAAAACAATGGATATAAAATCGCCCTCGCTTCAAGCTCGACAAAAGAGTGGGTCACTCATCATCTGGGGGAACTTGGGCTGTTAAACTATTTTGAAGTTCTTATTACAGGGGATGATGTTGAAAAAGTAAAACCTGCGCCTGATTTGTATGTAAAGGCAATTGAAGTCCTGGGCATTCGGCCTTCAGAAGCCGTGGCATTTGAAGATTCGTTAAATGGGCTTCAAGCGGCCCTGACGGCAGGATTAAAGTGTGTAATCGTTCCTAATCCCGTTACTGAAGCTTTAGCTTTTGAAAATCATCATTTACGCCTCCGATCCATGATGGATAAGAGCTTGTCTGACGTTATAAAACATATTGAGCAATAAGCGTTCGAAGGAAATTATAGTATGATGAAGGAATGAAACCGCGCCGAAGATGGCAGAGTCTTCGGTTTTTCCGGTTTTTAATGAATTGGTGGGGAGGGTGACATTATGGGATTGCAAACCAATGACGAAGGAGTACGGCTGCGGGAGGTCATGGATCGTGATCTTCCTATCTTTTTCGAGCAGCAACTGGATCCTGCCGCAAACTATATGGCTGCTTTCACATCCAAGGATCCATCAGACAAAGTGGCGTTTTTGACACACTGGAAGAACATCTTATCGAACCGGGATATTGAAAAAATGACCATAATCCACAACGGATGTGTTGCGGGCAGCATTCTCAAGTTTGAGCAGTTTGGTAACCCTGAAGTGAGTTATTGGATCGGGAAGCAATATTGGGGTAAAGGAATCGCTACAGAGGCACTACTCAATTTTTTGCCGAAAATAAAAGTTCGTCCTCTATATGCCCGGGCAGCCAAGGATAATCTCGCATCCATCAGGGTGCTGAAAAAATGCGGATTTGAAAGATTCGATGAAGACAAAGGGTATTCCCATGCAAGAGGGGAAGAGGTCGAAGAATTCATCTTGAAACTTGAATCCTAAAAACCAGTTAAGATAAGAATATAACAATATCGTTTAACCTATGAGGAAATGGGTGACATACAATGGGATATAAGATTTTTTCCATCATTTTTATTTTATGCGGTCTTTTTGTAATGTGGTTCGCCGTTTTTGGCAAAAAGAAAGAGATCAAAGAGTTCGGCTCCGGAATATCAACGAATTTCATCGATGTAATTTTAATGATGATATATAAGCTTTTACCATCTATTGTTAGAAAAGTCCTTCTTTTTGCATTGGGCCTGGCCATTTCCATCGGCTTTACTTATATATTGCTTAGTTTGTGATTATCCGTAAATTTTCCTGATTAGATAAAATAATCCTGTAACTTTATTCGAACAAAAACGTATTAAAAGAAAAAGGTACATAGGAGTTGTTGCTATTTCGAGGAAAAAGGTGTTTATGATAATGCGGGCGGGAAGGTGACGCCGATGGGGGCATTGGTTCAATATACCCGAATGAAAGAATATCAGTATAGTAATAATATGCATAATATGGTAATGTAGGGTTTGTGTGATTTTGGAAAAAATGAAAAAAGGAAGGTATTATATGTCTGAATCGGTTCTTAAGGTTCAATCCTTAACTAAAAAAATTGGAAAAGCAACCATCGTGGACAATGTTAGCTTTGAAATAAAAAGTAATGAAATATTTGGTTTGCTTGGTCCGAATGGTGCTGGTAAGACCACTATCATCCGTATGATCACAGGTCTCATCAACCGTACGGGCGGTACTGTCATGATCAATGGCAGTGACCTCGATAATGATTTCGAAGGTGCAATGAATCAATTGGGGGCCATTGTTGAAAACCCGGAGTTTTATAAGTACATGACAGGCAGAAAGAATATCCTCCATTATGCCCGAATGTCATCCAATGACATATCCAATGAGAGAATAGAAGAAGTCATCAAGCTTGTCAAACTGGATCATGCCATCGATAAGAAGGTTAAAACCTATTCATTAGGGATGCGCCAGCGCCTTGGCGTGGCACAGGCCATTTTACATAAACCGAAGTTATTAATTTTTGATGAACCGACGAATGGTTTGGATCCACAAGGGATTCGCGAGTTCCGTGATTATTTGAAAGTACTGGCAAGTGAAGGCGTCGGGATATTGATTTCATCACATTTACTATCGGAAATGCAATTGATGTGCGATAGTTTTGCCGTTATCGAAAAGGGAAAACTGATACATACGAAAGAGCATATTGTTGATGAAAAAACCGAAACGATCAATGAAGTTTCATTCACTGTCAGTGATGGGAAGCTAGCTAAGAAAATCCTTCAAGAACAGTTTAGGGATATTACGATTCTGAAATTTGATGCGAAGACAATCTCCGTATCGGCCACTCGAGAACAAACGGCCAATATAAATAGGAGTTTTATTGAAAATCAACTCGATGTCTATGAAATTGGCATTACTAGAAAATCACTGGAAGACAAATTCTTTGAAATCACTGAGCAGGAAATGAGGGAGTCTGTATGATGTCCTTAGTAAAAAATGAATGGATGAAAATCTTTTCAAAAGTATCAACTTATATATTCATCGCTTTTCTTTTATTGGCAGCATTAGGGGCTGCAGTCATCGATTATAAACTAAGTCCCGACGAATCGGGTAAAGATTGGAAGCAAGAGTTAAAGGCAGATATACAAGAACAGGAAAAGGCTTTGGAAGCTAAGGAAATCAGTGAAGATGAAAAAGCCATGATCATGGAAGATATTAATCTCAACAAGCAACTGTTGGCTGATAATATAAACCCTGACTTAAACACGAATTGGACCTATATGGCGGAATGGACTACATCATTAACTTCATTTGTCACTTTATTCGTCGTTATTGTTTGCAGCTCGCTCGTTTCCTCTGAATTTTCGGATGGCACCATTAAACAACTTTTGATCAGGCCTTATAAACGTTGGAAGATTCTACTTTCCAAATATATTACTTCCCTATTATTTGCAGCGTTATTACTTGCGAGCCTACTTATATTCAGTTATCTTATCGGCATCATATTCTTTGGCAATGGTTCGTATTCAGACAAAATCATGGATCCCGCATCTTTCGGTGAATTCAGTACGGTGGTGGTCGGCGAATATTTCGTGGACATGATCGTATACTGGATACCAGGATTCCTGGTCATCACGACAATCGCTTTCATGTTAAGCACATTATTTAAAAACCAAGCACTTGCTGTAGGTATATCCATTTTCATCCTATTTGCTTCCTCGACATTAAATATGGTCATTCAATCATTCATCGATAAATACGAGTGGTTAAAATTCGTCTTATTCCCCCACCTTGATTTAAGGGGCTATATTTCCGGAACCATAGAAATGTTCGATGGAGCTACACTAGGATTCTCGATGGGTGTACTGGGAATCTATTACCTTATCTTTTTAGCGCTAACTTTCTTCTTCTTCCAGAAAAAAGATATCACTAATTAAATAGAGCGAAAAACCGAAATCAGTAGCTGATTTCGGTTTTTCTTATGCAAAAGGAATGTGGCTACTTTGAATCTGGCATAAAGTGAAACTTTTATCCAAATATATCCGTATAAGATAATATAAGGATTTTTAGTAGGGCATAGGGGTGTAAAATGAATAAAAAAAAGTTTTTGTTAATTGGACTTATAGGATTCTCTTTATTTCTAACGGGCATGATTATTTCACAATGGACAGTTGTTGGCGTAGTGATCGGGATAGGCGGAGGATTCATAATGGGGGTCAGTTCCTACCTGTTTGCTAGTTAGCAGCTCAATTTACAGAATAGTCGACCCACGGAAATAATCCGATAGAGATGGAGTAGATTCAAAGATGGGAAAAATGCATGATAAACGAAAGTTCATAATTGTACTTATTATTATTGGAACAGCATTAGGTTTCTATGTGTACTCGGCATTCTCTGAAAAATTGACAAAATCAACAGATTTGTCCGATGAATCCATCGGGGGATTTAAGGTTTTGGATAACATATCGAGTCTGGAATTTATTAGGAAATATGGAGAGCCCATCGATCAAGATAATAATAATGCATATGATTATTATTATTGGAAAGGCGGTTTAAAAACGGCCTCTATCAATAAAGAAGAGCATAAAGGGAAAATTATGCGGTTAATCATTTCAAGTACGGACGACGATCTATTTGAAAACTCCCTACAAACAAGCAAAGGTATTAAATTAGGGAGTAAGAAAGCGGACGTTCTTTCGAAGTATGGAGATCATTATTATAAAAGTTATGAACAGGGAGCAGATATTATCGGCTACATTGATCATAAACGGAATATTACTTTAGAATTTTGGTGTGTTCAAGGAGGAAGGGTTGCAGAAATACGATTGGACGATGCAGAGGTCATGTAATGTTTTTTCTCGAGTGCCCTCGATTAAGAGGTTCGGCCGTTTAAGAAAGGGATGCAATAAAGAATATGTATAAGGAACAATTTTCCATTTTTTTATAAGTTCTGAAACCATTCCTTACTTTATCCGTATATTTAATTATGTACGGTGCTGGACCGGTATTTATATATAGAATGGGAGATGAAGGATCATGAACGAAAAGGGTTGTATGAAATGCGGAAGCAATGATGCTGCTAAGAAGGATGTAGCCATGACAGGAACAGGCTTGTCAAAAATGTTCGATGTCCAGAATAATCAATTTACGGTTGTGTATTGCAAGAATTGCGGTTATTCGGAGTTTTATAATAGGCAATCATCGGCAGGCAGTAATCTGCTGGATCTATTCTTAGGATGATCACTGCACGAAAGGAATCCCCTTCTTCATGAAAAGGGGATTCTTGGTTTTTCTTCATGGCTCTTTTCGTAAAGATTGTTGTTTTTAAAACGAAACGATTTAAGGTTGATTGGAGCGGAAGTGCGAGACTCCTGCGGGAGCAACGGGACAGTTGAGACCCCACAGGCGTTTACGCCGAGGAGGCTCACCGCCCGCCCCGCGGAAAGCGAGCATCTGGAGGGGAAATCAACCACACCGCTTTACTTGGAAAATAGCAACAAAGTATGCGAAAACAGCCTTCTTCATTTTAGGAAGGGAATTACTGATGGAGCCGGACTGGGCCGCCAAAATGAAGGAAGGCAGGGAAGACGAGATCATGACGACCTTGCCGTGCGATAGCAGGTGTACATGAATGATTCCAGATCAAATGTGGGCGAATATCATCACACGTGACGGCATGCCGGAGAAATGTTAGTATGAATGTAAAAAATGGAAAATTCTTGAGGGGAAATTAAATGAATAAAATAGCACTTCTTCAACTGACTCTAGCCATGACGATCTTTGGTTCTGTCGGTTTCTTTTCAGGACTATCAGGACTTCCTGCATTGGAATTGGTTTTTGTCCGCTGCATTTGTGCTGCCATTTTCTTATGTGCAGCATGGATGATTACAGGGCATTTCAAGAACGAAATATGGAATTCCAGAGAGGTAATGCTCATCATTTTCTGCGCAGTGGCCAACTTGTTAAACTGGATATTCCTCTTTAAATCTTTCGAGCTGATATCCGTGACAATAGCCATTTCGCTCTATCATTTAGCACCGATCATTGTACTCATTATCGGGAGCTTCATCTTCAGGGAGAAAATGAGTTTATTCTCCATCCTGGCCATTTCACTTTGCTTCATTGGCACATTATTCATTATGGGAACAGATGGATTTCGATCATCAACCCCTGAATGGGAAGGGATCATTTATGGAATCATTGCTGCATTTTTCTATGCGGCAACCATGCTTTTAGGAAAGAGCATTTCAAAGACCAGTGTATACGCGACCACCTTTCTGCAAATGTTCATTGGATTTCTATTACTGATCCCTTTTGTCGATTTTTCAGTCTACACAACGCTAAAATCTTCCGAATGGTTTTATACGGTACTTACTGGCATCATCCATACAGGCGTCGTGTATCTGCTGTTTTTTAATAGTATCCGTCACTTGCCTACAAATGTAGTTTCTTTCATGATTTTTGTCGATCCGGCAGTTGCCATCCTTTTGGATATTCTGCTTTCAGGATTTCAACCGGACAGGATTCAAATCTTGGGCATTACATTGATATTTATTGGGGTGCTCTATTCACTTAAGACGGCAAGACCAACTGAAAATGATGCCATTCAAAAAAGGCCGCACACAATGTGAGGCCTTTTTTCCTTATGGTTTTTCTATTAATCTATTGATTAAAATGATAGACATCCCAAATGTCAGGGGTTTCTGATCCAAGGTACCAAGCAGATACACCGCCTAGATGATTTTGTTTTACCAGGTCAATACGGAGCTTCATCGATTTTTTATCTTCTATCCATATTTGGTGCTTTTCCCCGTTGGAAGTGTACTCCACGTAATTTTGTTGAGCCTTTTTATCCCATACCTTTTTAAGTTTATGAGATGAAATGATTTTGTTGACTTCAGCCATGGTTCGGTCGTGGCTTTTCACTTTTTTGGTCGATAAATCGGTTACCCATTCTCTCGTATAAAATGGTACGGCCAATATAATCTTATGGGCAGGTACTTCTTTCATTAAAAGCTTGGTTCCTTCTTTGATCCAAGGTAACGAGGAAACGGAACCGGCTACCGGGCTCCCTCCCCAATGCTCGTCATAACCCATTATGATGATGTAGTCCGCTATTTTGCCAAGTGCTTTCCTATCCAGACTTTTTGACCAAAAAGGGTCTTCATTTTCTCGGGTGACATCGACGGATACTTTAATTCCATGGGGTTTTAGTGCCTTTTTCAGTTCGCCTATGAAAAGTACGAAGTCCTTCTTGTTTTTTGGATCGATGTTTTCAAAATCCACATTTATTCCATCACTTTTAGTTTTAACAAGTGAATCACGTAAAGCTGAAACTAATTTCTGGCGTTTTTTTGTATTGCCTAGTACAGAACCAGTTAAAACAGGGTCAAATTGATTACCGATAAGCTGCCAAACTTGTTTTCCTTGTTTATGGGCGTTTTGGACGAATTTTGCATCAGCAGAAACGGAAACGAAATTACCGGAATCCTTCAGCGTATAGGAACGGGGAGAAACTACATTTAAATTGGGCTGTTTAATTTGTTGGGTGTAGTTTTCTTTCGATCCATTATGCGTCCAGCCCATGACAATAGGTTTTTGCGCCTTTTTTTGAAGCTGGGATGCCTTTATCCATCCCTTTTTACCATCAAGCAATTGAACTTGGTAGTAATAATCCGGAATCTTCAATTTCTGGCCAACTTTAAGGGTAACCGTATGTAAGTTGTTTAATTTCGTCAAATCACTTGTGGTTACCTTATATTTAGTAGAAATCTTCCACAATGTATCTCCTGATACAACCTTATGGATCTTATATTTCTGGGGAATCTTCAGGTTTTGGCCAATATTTATTTCGGTCGAAGTTAATTTATTTTCTTTTTGTAACTCACTTACTGAAACACCATATTGATTTGCTACCTTCCATAATGTGTTTCCAGCCTTTACTTTATGAATGATAGGCCCCGCGGAATCCCCAACGGAAGAAGAAATGACGGGAAACTCCTCGCCCTTTTTTAAGGTCTTTAATTGAGTGGAACCTAATTTAGGAGAACTGAAAACTTTTGTATTGTCCACTTTAACAGAACCTATGTAAAGGGTCTTACTTGATGAATTACCATTGGTCGGAAAGAGGCATGTACAAAGAAGGCTTACCATAATAAAACATCCAACGAATTTTTTCACAATTATTTTATTCCCCTTTGTAAAATTTAACTTTACCAGTTTACTATGGAGAATCGCTATAAAATAGAGGTACATTGTGGAAAGGCCCTATATAGAAGTAAATAGGGAGTCTAATTACGATTCTGTCACTCTATGGTAGGTCGAATTATTTTTGCTTACTGCTGGTACTGTAAGCCTGATATTGACAGTCCCGTTCTTAAAAGTAAGGCTACATGTTATTTCAAGATAACGAAATCCTATACATATGAACAGGTTAATCATTTTTTACTGGTTGGCCTTTATTACGTTTGCCGTTGAAATGACTTGTACATGACATTTGTCATCTTCTAGTCATGACACCTGGTACTAATAATTTCAGGTTGTTTTCTTTATAATATGAAATAACGACAAATAACAAGGAAGTGCAATTGAATAATGACCTTGCAAAATACGAAAAACTTGAGAAAACAAATTGCTCCTTTTGAACAATCAACGACAAAGCAAAGTATATGGCAAATCGTCAATACCTTGGGGCCATTCATTATTTTATGGTACCTAGCATATATAAGTCTTTCCGTTTCTTATTGGTTAGCTTTAATTCCAGCTGTGTTTGCTGCTGGTTTCTTGACAAGGATATTCATCATTTTTCATGATTGCACGCATCATTCATTTTTCAAAAACCGCCGTGCGAATAGAACAGTCGGTACGATCATGGGTGTTTTGACTTTATTCCCGTTTGATCAATGGGGACATGAGCATTCTGTGCATCACGCAACAAGCGGCAATTTGGATAAGCGGGGTACAGGGGATATTTGGACCCTTACGGTGGATGAGTATTTGGCTGCACCGCTTAAACTTCGTTTTGCCTATCGTTTTTATCGCAATCCATTGGTTATGTTTGGTTTGGGACCAATTTATGTTTTCCTTCTTAAAAACAGATTTAACCGTAAAGGTGCTAGAAAGAAGGAAAAGATGAATACGTATTTGACGAATGTAATAATCGTCGCTTTAGTGGCATTGCTTTGCCTGGCAGTAGGCTGGCAGTCGTTCCTTCTGGTACAAGGTTCAATCTTCATGATTTCTGGTTCAGTGGGCATTTGGCTGTTTTACGTCCAGCATACATTCGAGGACTCTTATTTTGAAGAGAATGAGGAGTGGGAATATGTATTGGCGGCAGTGGAAGGAAGTTCTTTTTATAAGCTTCCAAAACTGATGCAATTCCTTACTGGTAATATCGGTTACCATCATGTTCACCATTTAAGTCCAAGGGTACCTAACTATAAATTGGAAATGGCGCACAATAATACGCAGCCTTTAGAGAACGTTCCAACGATTACTCTTGCGACAAGCTTGCGCTCACTCCGTTTCCGTTTATGGGATGAGGAATCCAAGAATTTTGTTAGCTTCAAAGACATTAAATATTTATCGAAAAAAAGTGTTCCCGTTCAAGTGAAATCTGAACTGTAACGTTCATGTATCATTCCAGACTCCCTTAATAATCCTTGGATTTGGGGGAGTCTTTGTTTCATATAAGGAACTCGATAAAGGAGAGAACTTAAAATGATTCGAATTGTCATTGCAGAGAATCAGCAAATGCTGTTAGAGGCAATAAGTTCTCTACTCAATCTTGAAGAAGATATAGAAATTGTCGGGCAAGCCAGTAATGGAGAAGAAGCGATGGCCCTTGTACACCAATTACAGCCTGATGTGTGTATTTTGGATATGGAGATGCCTGTAATGAGCGGACTTGAGGCAGCGGAAGCATTAAAGTCATTTGAATGCAAAGTGGTCATTATAACGACATTTCGAAGGACTGGTTATTTTCAACTCGCATTAAAAGCTAATGTAAGTGGTTATTTATTGAAGGATAGCCCGGGTGAAGAGTTAGCCTGCTCGATTCGCGGCATAATGGACGGCAAGCGAATTTACTCCCCGGAACTTATAGATGAGTCTCCCAGCAATAATGGCCGGGAAATGGGAGTGTTAGGGCTGTTAGCAGATGGTCAATCCAAAATGGAAGCGTCTAATAAGCAAAGCGACACAATAGGGACAGTAAGGAAATATTTTTCGACCATCAAGGATAAAATGAAGTTACCGGCTGGTTAGGATTTGTTTCTTAAATCCTGTTGACACGTTTTTTTAAATTGTGTACGATGGATTAAATTATAATATTGAAAATTCTGTGATGAAGAGAGTAGTTCATTTCGAAATGGAAAGCGAGTTAGGGATGGTGGGAGCCTAATGCAGGACGGATGAATGAAGCGCACTTTGGAGAAATTTCTTGAAACGTTTAGTAGGGAACATCGGGGAGTCACCTCGTTAACAATGGAAAGTGGCCACAATTTGTGGCAACTAGAGTGGTACCACGGGAATTCATGCTCTCGTCTCTTATTTAGAGGCGGGGGCTTTTTTGTTTAGGAGGGAAAATGTCGATGAATAAACCAATTGCAGAATTGATTTCAACTGCTTTGAACAATGAAATGCCAGCAAGTGAAATAGAAAAGTTAATGGAAAAGCCTAAATTGATGGAGTTAGGTGATGTCGCCTTTCCATGCTTTACTCTTGCAAAAAAATTCAAAAAATCGCCTCAAGTGATTGCATCTGAAATAGCCCAACAATTAAACAGTGAGTTGATCCAAGAAGTGAATGTTGTGGGTGGTTATCTGAATATCTTCGTCAATCAACAGATGGTGACGGAAAATGTGCTGCAATCGATATTAAGGGAAAAGGATCAGTATGGTTCGATGCAGCCTGTACAGGAAAATGTCGTGATTGATTACTCTTCCCCGAATATCGCCAAGCCTTTTTCCATGGGGCACTTACGCTCAACGGTCATAGGGAATGCACTGGCTAACATTTCCGGAAAAAATGGCTACAATGCCGTGCGTATCAATCATTTGGGAGATTGGGGCACGCAATTCGGCAAGTTGATCGTCGCGTATAAGCTGTGGGGCGATAAAGAGGCAATCGAAGCTTCGCCGATTCAGGAATTATTGAAAATCTATGTGAAGTTCCATGAAAGAGCTGAAACGGATGAATCGTTGAATGAACAAGCTCGCGCAAGCTTCAAGTCGCTTGAAGATGGGGACGAGGAAGCACTGGCATTGTGGAAATGGTTCAGGGATGCGTCTTTAAAAGAATTCGAGACGATTTATGATTTATTGGGCATCCGTTTTGATTCCTATGCAGGAGAAGCATTTTACAATGACAAAATGGATGCTGTTGTCGGGGAACTAAAAGAAAAAGGCTTGCTTACCCTATCCGAAGGTGCCTATGTCGTGCAATTGGAAGATATGCCGCCTTGTTTGATTACGAAAACCGATGGGGCGACACTTTATGCCACGCGTGATTTGGCTGCAGCCATGTATCGAAAAAAACAGTACGGGGCCAAGAAAACATTTTATGTTGTCGGAAACGAACAATCCCTGCACTTTAAGCAACTTTTTAACGTCATTGAAAAAATGGGATATGATTGGTCAAAAGATTTGCAGCATGTAGCATTTGGCATGATGTTAAAAGACGGCAAGAAAATGTCGACACGTAAAGGGAAAGTCGTGCTGCTTGCGGATGTATTGGCAGAGGCGATCGAAACTGCGAAGCGCAATATCGAAGAAAAAAATCAAGCGCTTGAACAGAAGGAACTGGTTGCAAGACAGGTTGGTGTCGGAGCTGTAATCTTTAATGATTTAAAAAATAACCGCATGAACGATATTGATTTTTCATTAGAGCAAATGATGAATTTTGAGGGAGAAACGGGTCCATATGTACAGTACACATTTGCGCGAATTTCCTCATTGCTTGAAAAAGGTGAATTTAAAGAGCAGGACATCACTTTTGAAGCTTTAGGAGAATATGCGTGGCCGGTCATCCAGCTGTTGGAGCAATACCCGATCATTGTCCAAAAATCATTTGAACAAGCCGATCCATCACAAATCGCGAAATTCAGCCTTCATTTATCGCGTGCATTCAATAAGTATTATGCACATACGAAAATCTTGGTTGAAGATGAATTGAAACAAATGAAGCTCTCATTCGCTTTTTCCGTAGCGATTGTATTAAAGGATGCGCTTAGTTTATTGGGAATTTCAGCGCCGAATAAAATGTAAAGTTAAAGAGTCCTTGCATTAGCGAAGAAAACTGAATAAAAAAAGAATCCATTTTGATCAATTTTCCTTCAAAATGGATTCTTTCAAAATAAAATGGAAGCAAAAAACGCCTACTCGATGACATCGAACCATAACGGGGATTTATCATCAGGTTCACCATTGTAATTGATCGTGATTTCCTCGCCAGCCTTTATATCTTTATGTGCATAAAAGTCTATCGTTAAATCTTCAAAATTATTATCGAATGTAGCATTTGGAGTGTATGAATGATTGAATAGTGAACCATTTCCTAAGGCAATGGCAGTTTCATCATCATCTCCCCAATAGAAACAGTGATGAAAGAGTGCGGTTTTCTTTAGATATTTCCATTCATGTTTGGGTGAAATGATGACAGGTGATACCTCAATGAGTTCATCTTTTTTAATATCCCTTGTAGCATATACTCCCCTGCCATACTTCCCCGTATTTTTAATGCAGATTGGTGACATGGAAGCAACTCCCCTTTTTCGGTCTTGTTTGGCTATCAGTTGTGTCGTGGCATTTTTTTCATCTAGGCCACCAAGGTGTTTATTTAAGTAAGCACTGCGTTTGCGAATGAATTCGAAGATGAATTCCGGTTCCTTGTCGAATAGATCAATCTTATTCTTTTTATATGGATCATGAAGGATGTGGGGGCGTATGCCCTGGTGCAGTGGTAATACTTTATTTTCCATATACTTCACAGTAAATGTGGTTTCTAATGTTTCAACCAAGAGGTCTTTGTAGAACTTACTGTATTCCGGAATCTGCAAGAGCAGATGAATAAGGTGGTTTGTCTTTTTTCCTCCGATAGGGACATATGTGTGCTCCATGATCCCTCCACTGACTTTGCGTCCCCAAGTGGCATCGTAATCCCAAGGAATGATTTCAAATAACTTCGTTTTACTATTGCGGTATAGTGCATAGTTATGAGTGAAACCGTCGTTATTCATGGTGCAAACGGCTCCAACCAGCCAGCGTAAGTATTTATGGATATCAAGATGTTGCGAGACTACTTCAGGAAACTTTGCAAGTGGGGTGGTGTTGATTTTTTTGATCAATTCGATTAGATATTCATCATCGGCGGGTTTGCCAAACGCTTGTTTATAGCCTGACGTAAGGGAGTCTTTCGCTATCCCATCCCTTTTCAATGAAAAGTTGGCATCATTGTTGACAGCATAATAAATCGGGCCGGCAGGAAGTCCTCTTTTTTCTAAAAAAACCCCATCGACGGAATCCAATTGTAAATACACACCTTTAAACGTGCCATTTCGGATTAGGTTGATGTGTTGGCTATGAGGGGAAAGGACACCAAGGTCTTGAAAGAAATCGAGTGAGAGTTTATTGCGAATGAGGGAAGGATCTCTGTATTCGGCATTGAGATGGATTTTGTGGGCGCCAAAGAATCGTTCTGGCTCGATGAAATCAATCCAATAGGACCTTTTTCGGAATTTACGGGTATAAGAACCCCGATAGGCAATATCGATAACATAAATGTCGTTTTCTACTTTCAAATTGGCAGGAATAGGGTTATCGCTCCAAATATCCGCACGTAAATCTTCTAGATCTTCTTCTTCTATCATTAAGAAATAAGATGGAATATGGTAAGACATACACTCACCTTCCTTCCTTGTATAAGATGTTTTATGGACAGTCTTGACCTTAATGAAGCCGTAATATCATAAAATACTTCCGCTTGATTAATCAGGATCAATCAAGCTGAAGCATTTTATATTTAACTATCTATCTTCTTCTTTTTTTGCCACGTCCAGTGGACGAGCTTAAACTTGAACTTGATGAAGTAGATGTTGTTGTGTAGATGTGATACCAGTAGTTATGATACCAGTAGATTATTTTCCAGTGGATTTATTGCCAGTGGATTTATTGCCAGTGGATTTATTTCCAGTGGAATTGTTGCCAGTAGAAGTGCTACCGGTAGATGAACTGCCAGCTGCTTTTCCTTTTTTTCCTTTCATACAGAACCCTCCTTAATAAGGTTAATTTTATGATATGCGCAATGGTACAGACATGAGCGTTAGTTAACGACAAACGGGCTAATAAAAATTAACGGAGAGGATTTAGGAGAGTTGCCTTATCCCAGGAGATTTATAGAATGGATAATCAACAAAATGGAGTACCGTCCATTATTAACATCTTTCGTCAATCATTTCATCATGATCAGGCATAATAATAATTTCATGAAAAAAATGCCCTTTAATCCCGATGACCGGGAAGAAAGGGCATGTACCGCGGACATATCAATGAACTGGATGTCATGTCACGGCGATGATGAATTAATAAGCCAGGCTGAATAGGGCCTTGATGTGTGATAGATAGCGGACATTACTTGCTTCTTTCATCAATGTAGCCGGCAGGCCTTTAAGGGAAGTGTTATTGGCCCCGACGGTTGCCACTGCATCCTTACGGCCAAGGCTCGCAAGTGTACCTGAGTTTACAGGTGCAAATTCTTCAAGTTTCTTGCCTTCAAATGCTGCATATAGGTTGTATCCAACAAGCTCACCCATTTGCCAAGCATTTTGTGCAGTAGG
>NZ_FTMX01000013.1 GCF_900156045.1 Peribacillus simplex
AATGTTTGACTTGCTCATTTGCTTTTTTGATAGTGTGTGCTCACTTAAAATTTAACGTTGGCGCTTTGTTTTGTTCAGTTTTCAAAGAGCAATTTCACAATCATTCTTTCGAACGACTGTTTATTCATCATAACATCTTATTGATTAGTTGTCAACTTCTGCGAAGTTTTTAACTTATTTTAAATCGCTGTGTTTTTCAGCGACCATTTCATCTTATCATTTTCATAGTAAGAAGTCAATAGTTATTTCTTTCAGCAATCTGCCGAAAGTGATGAAGTTTTTCGTTTGTCTTAGTTGGTGCTTATTTATATTAATCCCATTTCACTTTAAAGTCAACGCCTTTTTTTCTATTTCTTATATTTATATCTTGCACAGGTTATTAGCTTCTTCATTTTATCAACAAATACAAGACAGTACTTATATAGTAGAAAGAATGGCAACGATACATGGAATAGATCTAATAAGTATCTTTATATCCTTTTTTTAATGCTTCATAATGATAATGAAATTCGGAATATAACCAAGTTGACTTCACATTTTTCCGTATGCTATTATATAACCAAGTAAAATAATCGGAATAGTTAATTTTATTCATAAACTTTCTTTCAATAAAACTTAGCTAAATTAAAGGAGATGGGATTATGACAGCAGCAATGGTAATACCAGGTGCGGAATCTTTTTTCTTACCCGGCAATTCTATCGGCATTCTTATTTGCCATGGTTTTAACGGAACGCCACAAAGTGTAAGGTATTTAGGTGAAAAATTTGCCGCCAAAGGCTTTACTGTCTTCGCTCCTCGACTGGCGGGCCACGGAACGGATGAATATGAAATGGAAACGAGTCATTACCAGGAATGGATACAAGATGTTGAAATGGCTTATGCAAAATTAAAGCGAACCTGCACCCATGTATTCGCCATCGGACAATCAATGGGAGGCGCCCTTGTTCTCGATTTAGCTACAAAAGTGGCTTGTGATGGAATTCTCACCATCAATGCCGCTCTCCAGGTTCCTGAATATGAAAAGTATCGTAACCAATCGGTTCCGCGCTTCGTTCCTGAAGGCAAGCCTGACATAAAAGACGATACAACTAAAGAAATCACATATGACCAAGTTCCGGCAAAAGCGATTAATCAATTGCTCGATATAATGGAACATACTAGTCAAAAACTAGTAGACGTTTCTTGCCCAATACTAATCTTCCATTCTCCAGAAGATCACGTTGTACCAGACTCTTGCTCCTATCAGATTTACGATGCTGTCATGTCCGGTGATAAGGAGATGGCTCCCCTTGAAAATTCATATCATGTGGCCTCGTTGGATCATGACAAAGATCATATCATCGATCGGTCATATCAGTTCATCCAAAGGTTAAGCAAAAGGGCAATAATCGCTTCTTAAACTCCTTTCTCATATAAATCAGGTTTACCCATACACTTCATGGGTATATATAGCATATAAAGAAAAAGGAGGTAACATAATGAGCGGTTTATCAGACAAAGTAAAAAGTGCTGTAAATAAAGTTAAAGGTGAAACGAAAGACCAAGTCGGAAACGCGAAAAATGATCCTCACTTACAAGCAGAAGGTAAAGTCGATAAATTAAAAGGCAATCTCCAAGATGGCATTAGTAAATTGAAAGATGACCGTTAATTGCAAATAGCCGCATACAGGATTCACTCTCTTAACGAACATTCTCATTTCATATAAAAAGTGACCCCCCTTTTTATAGAGAAGAGGCGGCAGATAATCTGCCGCCTCTTCCTTCTTCAATTTGCTTGAATAACAACAACACACATATCATCAGGTTGATCTTGCTGCATTTCCGGGGACATCAATAAATCGATAGGGGGAGATTCTTTACAATCAAACCACCTCGTCGAGACCACTTCTTTTATTTGGTCGAGTCCTTCCGTCCCTTCTCGATCTATCGCTTCCATGACTCCATCCGTAAATAGCATCAGCTGAATCTTCTCTTCATAATGAATGACGGATTTCTCTATTTTCATTTCCGAGAAGAACCCAACAGGACATGTCCCTTTTGAAAGTGAGGCCACTTTTCCATCGTCCATTAAAGCAAATCCCGGAGGATGTCCGGCATTTACATATTCCACTGTCTTTTGCTCTGTATCAATGATCATATAAATCGCGGTAAAATAATAATGCACTTGATTATCTTCTTTATTAAGGGTACTCATCCAGTGATTCATTTCGTTTATTACTGCCACTGGATCTGTATGTGTCCTGATGGCATCCCTCAATACGGAGGAAATGAACATGCACACAAGTGAGGCGGATATGCCATGCCCCATCATATCCAACAGGATGATCCCATACCGATTTTCATCGATGCGGTGCCAGTAGTACATATCCCCTGCTAATTTATTCGCAGGTAAGTATGATGCCCTTATAGTTAAGTGGTCATTTATAATGGGTTCACTTAATAAGCTGCTTTGAACCTGCATGGAAAGATCCAATTCATTGCGGATTTTTTCATCCTGCATTTTATGCCAATCTTTTTCATATTTAAGTCTTAACCCCACGCGAATCCTCGCAAGTAAATCTATTTTATTGATAGGCTTCATTATATAATCAATTCCACCAACATCAAGTGCCTCGGCGACCTTATTTGAATCTTCAAGGGCGGTCACAAAAATGACGGGTATATCTCTAAGGTGAGGAATACTTTGAAGTCTCCTGCACGCTTCTATCCCATCGATCTCCGGCATCATGATATCAAGCAGAATGATATCAACTGAAGTCTCTTTAGGTTGCGGACTATCCACCTGTAAATATTCAAACATCTCAACAGCTGAAGTTAATGATAGAAAATCCGTATAGCCAGCTCGTTTTAGAATTTTCTCTATAACGAAAAGGTTAACCTGGTTATCATCTACGATTAAAATCGTCATTCTTTCATTCCCCTTTTGGCTTATATCGAGCGGCAACATTTATCTTCATTTATGGATCGGCACTTTCTAAAACTCCCTTAAATATTATAACGAAGTTCTGTCTCATTTGATAATGATAAACCATGGCAGCGATTCTGGATGGAGACCAACTCATTATATATACCCCTTCTTCCGATACCTTAAACATAGAAATGCAAAAAAAGTGAAAATAATGCACTAAATCATAAAGAAAGAGTCCGCTTATATGCGGACTCTTTCTTTTTACAATTTCCGATAAATTCGTTCCTTTGAGTCAAAGTCCTCATAATCTTCCGAAAAGGATGATGTATGAAGTGTTTCCTTACTGCCAACCGCAAGGAAGCCATCTTTACAAAGACTGTCATAAAACAACTGATTAACATAGGTTTGTAATTCACCGGTAAAGTAAATCATCACATTCCGACACATGATGATATGAAACTCATTGAACGAACCATCAGTAACTAAATTATGCTGGAAAAACACAATGTTTTTAAGGAGATCCGAATGAAGATAAGCATTTTGATAATCGGTTGTATAATACTCCGAAAATTCCTGGTTACCTCCAGCTTGCAAGTAGTTTTTCGTATAAGACTGCATTCTATTTAAAGGTAATATCCCTTTTTCCGCATGACGGAGAACTTCATCATTCATATCAGTGGCATAAATCCTTGCCTTATCATAAAGTCCTTCTTCCTTGAGGATGATAGCCATGGAAAAGGCTTCTTCACCGGTCGAACAACCCGCATGCCAAATTCTGATTTCAGGAAGTTTTTTCAGGAGCGGTACAATATTCAAACGAAAGGCTTTAAAGAACTCCGGATCGCGAAACATTTCAGTGACATTTATTGAAAAATCTCTCAAAAGCTTCTCGACATACCCTTTTTCATATAAAACCATTTCTATCATTCCGCTAATCCTGCGAATATGGTCCAGTCTCATTCTATTTTCAACTCTTCTTTTTATTGAAGAACGCATATATTTACGAAAGTCAAAGCCAGAAACCGAATAAATGGCTTCTAATAATAATTCGATTTCCAAATCTTCTCTTTCTTCAATCGTTAAAGTATCCTTCATGCAAAACCTTCCTTACCCGTACGTTCTATCAATCAATTAGTCAGCCATACTCTTAGGACGGATAGCAGCTGATCCAATTTCAATGGCTTGCTGACATAATCGGAAGCGCCGGCCTTAAGGCATTTTTCCCTATCGCCTTTCATCGCTTTCGCAGTTAGCGCGATGATTGGAAGATCCTCGAACTTACTTTGCTCGCGAATTCTGGTCATCGTTTCGTAACCGTCCATGCCCGGCATCATGATATCCATCAATATAACATCTATATCGTTTCCTTTTTCAAGAAGTTCCAAACATTCGTAGCCGTTTTCAGCTGTAAGGATTTCCATCCCCTCATGCTTCAGCGCATTTTTCAGCGCAAATATATTACGGTGATCATCATCGACGACCAGTACTGTTTTATTGCAGAATGGTTTGGCCTTATCCCGATCTTCTTCTTCCATTATAACTACATCCGATTCTCCTTCACCGCCAAAAGGCGCTGCAGAATCATCGTGGTTAGCTGCTGCCACTTCCGGAGAAGCAGCTATTGCTTCACCGACATTTTTGAAGCCCTCTGGCATGCTTGGAATAAAGAAAGTAAAGGTACTGCCTTGCCCTTCTTCACTATCTACAATGACCCAGCCTCCCAGAAGTTTGGCAAACTCCCGGCAAATCGATAGCCCTAGGCCCGTACCGCCATATTTTCTCATAGTAGCTCCGTCACCTTGCTGGAACGCTTCAAAGATAAGTTTTTGCTTCTCTTTTGATATTCCGATGCCCGTATCCGTCACCTTAATTTCAACCCAATTGCTAGCTCCTTTTGTCTGTATCCATTGTGCTACATTTTCTTCATCAGCTTTTTGGATTTGGACGGACACAGAACCTTTTTCCGTGAATTTAAATGCATTGGATAATAGGTTTTTCAAAATTTGCTGGAAGCGCTGTTCATCCGTAAAGAAAATATCCGGAACGTTTTTACTTTTTTCTATTATAAAGTCAATGTTCTTTTTCTTCGCTACATGGTCGAAGTTACGGTGCAATAACTCAGGAAGTTCACTCAAATTCATTTCATCAAAGACAACTTCAAGCTTTCCGACTTCAACTTTTGATAAATCCAAAATGTCATTGATCAACGTTAATAAATCTTGGCCCGATGAATTAATGACACGAGCGAATTCCTGTTGCTCTTCATTTAATTTACTATCATTTGGATCTGAAAGCATTTCTGATAAAATCAGAATACTATTGAGCGGCGTCCGCAATTCATGGGACATATTTGCCATGAACTCAGATTTATATTTTGAACTTAACTTTAATTCTTCCGCTTGTTTTTCAAGATTTTGTTTTGCGACTTGAAGCTCTTTCGATTTTTCTTCAGTTTCACGATTTCTCTCTTCTAATTGTTCATTGATCATTCGCAACTCTTCAGCCTGGGTTTGCAGTTCCTCCGATTGGGCTTGCATTTCCTCTGACTGTGACTGCAATTCTTCCGATTGAGCCTGTAACTCTTCGGTCTGTGCTTGTGATTCTTTCAATAAACGCTCTATTTCCATCCGGCCCTCTACATTATTAATCGTGATTCCTAGAGTATCAAGAACCTGGTTAAGGAAAGATTTTTGCAACTTCGTAAAAGTCTCCAGACTTGCCAGTTCAACCATCGCCACAACTTCATCCTCAAAAACGACTGGTGCAATGAAAATGCTTTTCGGGTTGACTTCCCCCAATCCTGTCGTAACCAATTGAAAATCTTCAGGGATATCGTCAATGACTTTGGATTTCTTTTCAAGGGCGCATTGTCCGATCAACCCTTCGCCAAGACGGAATTCACGTCTGCCTGAGTCTTCGCCATCTCCAGCAAAGCTGGCAAGCTTCACAAAACGCATATCCACACCCTCACCCCGTTTGACGTAAAAAGCTCCAATTGAAGCTCCCATCATCGGTGCAAGCCTTGTAATGAACCGGTCAGCCAGAACTTCCACATCAACAATGCGCTGATACATGGTAGCTATATCTGCAACACGGGTCTGGATCCAGTTCTGTTCACTGATCTTTTCGGTGAAATCTTTCTCTTTTCGATTATAGTCTTCAAGCGATTCCGCCATATCATTGAACGATCTCGCTATATCACCAATTTCATCAGTAGTCCGAACCGGAACTCTTGGTATGACCGATAAATTTTTATAATCGATATTTTCGATGACCTTCGTAATCGATTGCAGATCTTTCGATGTACTGCGAATCATCCAAACAACTGTTACGGAAATAACCAAAATGCTGAGAATAACAGCAAAAATTACAAAACCGATCATATCTTCATAGGTTTGTTTCGAATTACTTAATGTATCTTTCATGACACCTTCTTGGTAATCCTTAAAGTCGTCCATCGTACTGATGACTTTCGTTCGTTTTTCCCTCTGGTCATTCATCAGGCTTGTTAGACTCGAAGAGTCTCCCGACTTTATCTTTTGGATGATCTCAGCCTCCGTTATGGAGTAAGAAGCATATTGAGTCTCGAACTCTTTCAATAATTGCTTTGCTTTCGCCTTATTTAACGAACCTGATAACCCAGCAATTTTAGACTCAATCAAACTATGATTCTCATTGATGATTTCGAGGCTCTCTGCTCTTTCTTCTTTGTTTGCATCATTAGCTGCAAACAGGATCTCACGGTCCGACCTGGAAAAAAGCTGACGGATTTCCATCGAATCTTGAACTTTTTCATAGCGATTTTCAACTATTTCAGTCATGCTGCTCTTTAAATTGTTAAGCGTAACCATCATGAAAGAAAGTAAAATAGCCAAGAAAAGCAAGATTAAACCAAATCCCAGCATTTGCTTCTTCTTAAAACCCATTTTCCCGCCCACCTTCGATACTTATTTATACCAGCCATAATAAACGGCATTGCAAAATAAATCTGAAAACTATCATTAATATTACTTTTATTCTTTGAAACTTTAAAATGATATATAGATAGATTCATTGCTCAAAGTCAATTTTAACATTTCCCAAGCTGAAATGGTTACCCTCAGTGTAATTTTTAAGGAATTCCTTTTCCAATTAAGTAACAGTCTGCCTTGACCATTGCCATCAACACCAAATAGACTTGTTCACACCTAATAAAAGCCGAAAGTTTCCACTTTCGGCTCTTGTTGTGATCCTGTTTATTTTATCTTCTGCACTTCAACATATAAAACATGGTGGCCGTCCATTTCCTTTACAGTAAATTCATATCCGGCGTATTCGATTTTATCCCCGACAGCAATCTCAAATCTGCCTGTCAGGAACCATCCTCCCAATGTATCGATATCTTCCTCCGGCAAATCGATTGCAAGGGTATCATTGACATCTTCAACCAATGTTTTAGCGTCGAATACATAATGCCCTTCATCAATCTTTTGAATGAGCGGACGTTCATCCTGGTCAAATTCATCACGGATTTCCCCAACGATTTCTTCAAGGATGTCTTCAACCGTAACAAGACCGGCCGTTCCGCCATATTCATCAGTCAAAACTGCCATATGGATCCGTTCCTTCTGCATTTTCAGCAGCAAATCATGAATGGCGATCGTTTCAAGGACACGGATGATGGGTGTCACAAAGGAATCCACCGTCAAAGCTGTTACATTATCTTCTGTAATCGTCGCTGTATAAAGTCGCTTGATATTGACCATTCCCACGACATTATCTTTATCACCGTCTATGACCGGATACCTTGTGTATTGTTCTTCTTGAATAAGTTCAACAACTTCCAATAATGGCATGCCTTTTTCGATAACGGTCATTTCCGTACGCGGAACCATGATTTCATTGGCAATACGCTCATCAAATTCAAATATCTGATTTACATATTTGTATTCCGATTGGTTGATCTCACCGCTTTTATAGCTTTCCGATAAAATGATGCGCAGTTCTTCTTCAGAATGGGCCATTTCTGACTCAGATGCTGGCTTTAATCCGAAAATGCCTGTCAGAAGGCGCGCAGAACCATTCAGTAACCAAATGAATGGGTATAAAATGCGGTAGAAGAGAATTAACGGCTTTGAAAAAAGCAAGGTTACCTCTTCAGCCTTTTGAATCGCAACCGTTTTAGGTGCCAATTCACCGACTACAACATGAAGGAATGTTACGGAACCGAATGCGATCAGGAACGAGATGATGTGACTTACGGATTCCTCTAATCCCCATTTGGTGAACAATGGTTTCAAGATCGCCTCGACCGTCGGTTCACCCAACACCCCCAAACCTAAGGCCGTTACCGTAATCCCCAATTGACAGGCAGATAAGTACTCATCAATATGGGATGTCACTTTCTTGGCTGCGAGGGCATTTCTATGCCCTTCCTCAATCAATTGATTGATTCGGGAACTTCTGACTTTCACGATTGCAAATTCCGATGCAACGAAAAATGCGGTTAATGCTATTAATACAGCTACTGCTAATAATTTTATAAAAATCTCCAATATGTGCGGGTTCGCCATATAGTGCCAATCCTTCTGACCTTCGGATTAACATGTACAGCTTAATCCCAAGCACCTCCTGTATAAATGGTTATTTTCGTTTCAAAAGCGATTTTTGCCTTATTACATGAACCAAAACCATTTAGCCTATATTCGTTAATATGCACCTTCGTGCATAAAACTATAGAGATAAATTTTAATCATACCAGCAACACTAGTAATGATTGGATCAAGGCCATGCTTTCACGGGATATCTGTTTTTTTAGAAGAAGCTCACTTTTTCCGCCCTTTTCGATCAAGCCGATGAATTCCTGAAGTTCCTCGTTCAGGCCATCCATTTTATTCTTGAGTTGAAGACCTTTTTCCTCAATTGCTGATGTGTCTTCATTATCCTTTTTAAGTAGTTCTTTAATATCTTCCAATGAAAGGTTTTCTCTTTTGTATCCCTCGATACGGCGGAGCCTTTCAAGTTCACCGACTGAATAATAACGGTAATTAGAGGCGGAACGTTCTGCTTTAAGCAAGCCTAGGTTCGTATAATAATCTACAGTTCGTTTCGTAACGTTCGCCATTTCCGCCAACTCGCCAATTTTTAAAGTCTCGTTCCCAACATAACCCCTCCTAACCGTCACGTGATGGTTTGACAAACTGAAAGCATGTCATTTCCTCCATGACGTTTTATTCCATAATCGTACATTATTTTATTTGAATTGAAAAATATTTATTACCCTCTTTTTACCCTTCAACGGAAAAACAAAAACCGATTAATTGAATAATCGGTTTAATTTTATCATTTAATCCACGGATTTATTTTTTTGTTTTAACTGAGAATTGATTGCTCAATATCTTAGGACCGCATTGGCATAGGGAAGAATGCTTTAGCTTTTTTATTGGTGTTCCGCATGTTTCACAAACTTTTGCTACCATTTATACTGTCCTCCTCACTTTAATTGCTTGTTGTATATATTATAACACCTTTATAATGATAATCAATACTAAATTAAAATAATTATAAATAAGGTGAGATTTTGGTTTTATTTTATTAGCTTTCCACTTCACAAGTGATTAAAATAAAGATAAAATATTATAAAACACATAAGGAAGGTTGGTATTAGTATGGCGAGTGAAATCCGTTCCATTCCCCGTCCCTTAGTACGAACGAATCAATGGGTCATTTTGTTAAGCGTAGCCACCGCCTTATTTACGGGACAAATATGGATATTAGTGATTCCTTTAACAGCAGGGCTTTTGGGTCTTCTCTTTAATTTCAATCCAGTGATGCGTCTCGCAAAGCTCTTTCTGAAAAAGAATCCCTCCGATTATATTCCTGAAGATCATTCACAGCAACAATTCAACCAGGCCATAGCAGTCGTTTGCTTAGGACTTGGATTCACTTCTTTCTTGCTCGGTTGGAACGTTACCGGTTATATATTCACCTTGATGGTCGGGGTGGCTTCTCTCATAGCCATTCTTGGATTCTGCATCGGCTGCTTCATCCTTTATCAATGGAAGCAATATTCCTATCGCCGATCTATTCGCTAATCCCACACATAAAATGGGACTGACATTTGTCAGTCCCATTTTATTATTCGGTTGCACGTAAGGAATTACTCTTTTTGACCCAAATGGTGGCCAATGCAATCAGCAATAATAATACACCTTGCGGCACCAGCGTTTCCATTGTTGGATAAAGACCTATCGTTTCTACAAATGGGAAGGAGCTGATCGTATTTGTCTGTATCACTTGAGAAACCTGAAGTGAGTGGATGGAGACTCCAAGAATCTTGAAAGCCAAGGCATATATGAATATTGTAGCCACTTTAAAGAATAGGGTCATCGGTAATTTCACACTGTACCGCAGCATGATGAAACCAATTACCACTAAAATGAGGAAGGCCAGGAAAATCCCGCTAAGCAGCTGCTTTAAATCCATATAAGGAGCCATTCCAGCATAAAAGATAATCGTCTCGGCACCTTCACGGAATATCGATAGAAAACTGATTAAAGCGAAAGAGATGATGCTACCCGTCGCAATGGCTTGGTTCATTTGCTTGCCGATATAACGGTTCCATGCATGGACATTCGATTTACCATGAAGCCAAAGACCAATTGTCAACATCATCAATACTGCTATTATCCCAGTGATTCCCTCAATATATTCCCGGCTTGAAGCAGCCGTGATCTGAGAGAAAACGATATTGATTATGACCGCCAATATGGAACTGGCAACTAAACCCGCACCCACTCCTGTCCAAATCCATTTTTGTTTGTCCGCTTGCCCGATTTTCTTAAGGAAGGACAATAATGTAGCTACAATCAAGAGTGCTTCCAACCCTTCCCGTAAAAGGATCAGAGCGGCATCCCATGTTGTATAGCCCGTATCATCAATTAAAGGGAGTAACCTTGTGTTTAAATCGGATACGATTCCCTTTGCTTCATCCACCTTTACATTTTTCGATTGCAATAGGCTGATTGCGGTCGGGACTTTCGTTTCCATATCACTGTAAAGCTTGCTGTCCCTTGTGGAGACCTCCCCTTCGACATTGGGCCAAATTGTTAAGATTTCATTAAGCTTATCAACGGCAGAATCGATGTCATCCTTTTCAATATCCGTTGCACTTCCTTGTAAAAGTTCTGTTACATCCCCAAGTGAATAGGTGTTCTTCTGGCTTCCTTCTTCAACTTTACCCGCAAGGAAATCCTCGATTAGACCCTTCAATTCAGTTAGATTTTTTTGGGCTTTTTCCGGATCAGGTGGGTCTTGGGTAATCGCTATCCGCACAAAGGCCATTTTCGTTTCAAACTCACCATATGTAGCAACACTTTTCTCCCTGACAATGACCTCTGCATCGGTCCATTGATTCAGGAGATTGGTATATTGAACTTTAGCTTGATCAAAGTCACCTTCAGTTATCAAAACCTCCAACTTATCTATTAATGGAAGTATCCCTTGTAACCGTTCTTTATAGTCAGTCTTGTCAACAGGGTTTTCGTTTGTATCATAAATAACAAGAGTACTTGATAATGCCGATAATCGCTTTTTGATTTCATCTGTGGAGTCTTGGTCGCTCACAGCACTTTTTACAGCGGATAGCTTCTCGTCGACTTTCCTCGCACTCTCGCTGTCCGTTTTTATCGTTTTCCAATCTTGCTCGAATAGAGCGATATTTTTCGATACTTCCTCAAGGTCGCCTGATTTTACCTTCATTAAACTATCGCCAATATAAACAAAGAGCTGATCATGGTTTTCACCCGCCGAAACCATCTTTATATCAGTCGAAAGAAATAAAAGACTGACGACTAAAACCAATATCCCACTCTTCCATCTAGAAACGGTCATAGTGGTCCCTCCTTATTCATGAACTAAAATCGCCAACTGGATAATATCCATGCTGGCGATTTTCACGTCATCATTTGAAATTATATTTATCCAAAAAGGGAATCCCCGATATAGCCACCCTTTTTCACACCTGGTAAACAAGCGAACATGGCACTGCCCCTGTGAACGATATATTCGTTGAGCTTATCATTTTTCGCCAGTCGCTCTTGTATGGGTATAAATTGTTTACTTGGGTTTCGCTGAAAACAAATGAATAGCAAGCCGGCATTGAAGCTCCCCGTTTTAGGATCCATTCCATCTGCATATGAATAGGGACGCCGCAATATCTTTGCTTTTCCGTCCCCCCTGGAGAGACTCATATGTGAATCTTCTGGAATGATCCGATTTCCATTTGGGTCTTTAGCTTCGAGATCAACGGTATCGAACTCACTTTTCATTCCTAGTGGAGCTCCACTGTCGCGATGACGGCCAAATGTATTTTCTTGTTCTTTCAATATAGTCCGGTCCCAAACTTCAATGTACATCTGGATTCGGCGCACCACCATATAACTGCCTCCAACAAGCCAGTCAGGACCGTCCTCACCCTTCACCCAAACATGCTCATTCATTTCATTATCATCATTCGTATCCGGATTGACCGTCCCATCCTTAAACCCGAATAAGTTCCGAGGTGTCGTTTTTTGTGAATCGGCTTGCTTAGTCCGTTGAAAACCTGTTTGTGCCCAATGAATGATCGTTTTTCCTCTGCCGATCCTCACTAAGTTCCGGACGGCATGGAAAGCCACTTGAAGATCATCCGCACATGCTTGAATACAAATATCCCCACCGCTCCATTCTTCTTCTAAAGCATCTAAAGGGAATTTGGGCAGGTCCTTTAATTCAGCAGGCCTTTTTGATTTCAAACCAAATCGATCTTTACCATCCTTCGAAAACAGGGTCGGACCCACTCCAAAAGTGATCGTTAAATTGGAAGGTGATAATTCTTTCGCTTCACCTGTATCCTTTGGGGGCATATTCGTATTAAGTGATGCTTCACCAATCAAATTCCCCGCTGTCATCTGAGCTGCAGCCTCTGTCCAATCCTTAAATAACTGGATTAAGTCGGACCTTTTATCCGTGGTTACTTCCAATGATGCGAAGTAAAGGTTATCTTGCGCTTCAGTGGTGATACCAGCCTGGTGCGCTCCATAAAAAGGAACAATATCCTTAGTTTGTCCCTTCGCCTTTTGTTCAGAAAGTGTCAGCAGCCCGCCAAACCCGGATGCCCCTATCACGACTCCGATTCCACCGACCCCTGCCGTTTTCAACATATTTCGACGACTCACCTTTTTTGTAAAAAGTCCGGTTTCATCTTTCGGCGTATGTTCTTTCAATTAAGATTCCTCCGTTACAATCCCTATTTGTGAAAGTGGTTCAGCTAATGCATCAATTGCTTGACTTAACTCTTTGACTTCAGATTCCTTTAAATCCGTATATGAGATGTATCCATTTCCTTCCTTATGCTTTTCAAGCAAGCCGTATACATCGTCAAAACGTTTTTGGATTTCCTCAGCAAGCTTCTCATCCTTTTCTTTTAGAGCTGGAGTAAGCAGTTCATAGATCTTCTCTGCACCTTCAACATTTGCCACGAAATCATATAAATCGGTATGGGAGTATCGGTCCTCTTCTCCTGTCACTTTACTCGTGGAAACTTCATTCAATAGATCCACCGCACCCGTGATCAACAAATCGGGTGTTACCTCAACCGTTTCAACTTTGGCACGAAGCAAATTGACATCACTCATTAGTTGCTCTGCATACTTTTCGTATCCTTTCGTTGTATTTTCTTTCCATAATCCCATTTCAATCCTATGGTAACCGCCCCATTCTTCATCTTTGACATCCCCTTCACGCGCA
Source organism: Peribacillus simplex (assembly GCF_900156045.1). GTDB lineage: Bacteria > Bacillota > Bacilli > Bacillales > DSM-1321 > Peribacillus > Peribacillus simplex_D. The sequence continues at coordinate 13,677 of NZ_FTMX01000013.1, forward strand.
TCGATTTTGGGATCAAGATCGCCAAAAACTTCAGCGATGGGTTCCGCTCTCTCATAATGCATCCGTGCTGGTGCGTATAATTCCTTCGCCTTTTCAATATCACCGGCAGATACGGCCGTAGTGAATTCTTCCGTTGCGTTTACGAACTCTTCTATTTCACCAATGGCATATTCCCGGTACTCGCTAGATACACCATCAAGCTTACTCGCACTCACTTCTTTGGCCTTATCATCTGCCGGTTTAGTTCCTTCCTTTTCCTGCGCACAGCCAAATAATAGACTGGTTGATAGTAAGACTGCTAATGACGCCTTTGCTTTCTTCATATTGTATTCTCCCTTTGAAATGATTTGTAGATTCATATTAGCAGATAATGAAATTCATTATCAATATATATTTTAATGGAAACATGACATTGTTCATTTTCTTCCAAAATATTCAACTATATCCCTTTTCCTTTCGGATGATAAGCCACCGGCTGCTAAAGATAAAAAAAGGCAGCCTATATATCAGCTACCTTTCACGCTCACTCATTAACTTGTCATTTTCTTTGTCCATGATTTTTGTGATATCCTCAATAAATTTATTGATTAACATTAGCTCTTGCTCATTATAAGCCGAACATAACTCCTTGGTTGCCATTGAGAGCGATTGATAGTGCGATTTAATCTGTTCCTGCCTTTCGGGTATCGGTGCAATCATTACCCTTCTTCCATCCAATTGATCTCGTTCTCTTTTAACATAACCGGATCTCTCAAGGCGATTGATCAGTGCCGTAACCGATCCCGTGCTCAATCCTGTAATTTTAGATAATTCACCGGCGGTAATCGATCCTGTTTCATCCAATATTTCAGCACTCTTCAAGTCCGTATGGGAAACCCCTATTTTCTGGGCCATGTTTTGCTGAAATAAAACGGACCTCATCCCATACCGCTGCAATCTGTGTGTTAAACTCTCTAACAGAGCTGCATTCAACCCATTATCGCTTGACATAAAATGCCACCCCTTTTACACTTAAATTTATCTTGATTTTCAAGATAAATATTTTGTTTCATCTTAACGTTTACCACTCAACCATGTAAAGGAAATTCATTAGCTGGTTGATTTGAAGGAGGAAAATAAATGAACAATCAAAAAAAACAAAAGTTCATTGTTGCCGGTTTACTATTGGGTATCTTGATGTCAGCAATGGATAATACGATTGTTGCGACTGCAATGGGAACGATCGTTTCTGATTTAGGCGGGTTCGATAAGTTCGTATGGGTGACATCTGCCTATATGGTCGCAACTATGGCAAGTATGCCGATTTTCGGTAAGCTTTCCGACATGTATGGAAGAAAGCGGTTTTTTATTTTTGGACTTATAGTCTTTTTGGTCGGTTCCGCATTATGCGGCATGGCTCAGAGCATCGTGCAGTTAAGTATCTTCCGTGCAATCCAGGGGATAGGCGGAGGCGCTTTGATGCCTATAGCCTTTACGATCATTTTTGATATTTTCCCACCTGAAAAACGCGGGAAATTAACTGGCCTTTTCGGCGCTGTATTTGGGGCCTCAAGTGTATTGGGACCGCTTTTAGGTGCTTATATTACTGAATACTCCAGCTGGCACTGGATTTTCTACGTCAATGTTCCGATTGGGGTCATATCTTTATTTTTCATCTGGAATTATTATAAGGAGTCACCCAACACCCAAGAGCAAAAAATTGATTGGGGTGGCGCAGCAACTCTCGTCATTGCCGTTATCAGCTTAATGTTCGCTCTCGAACTGGGCGGGGAGTATGGCTGGAGTTCCTCTCCTATCATAGGTCTGTTTGCCAGTTTTGTGGTTTTCTTCGTTTCATTTTTCTTTTTCGAAAAAAGAGCCAAAGATCCAATCATTTCATTATGGCTGTTTAAAAGGCGATTATTTGCCACTTCTCAGATTTTAGCCATTCTTTATGGCGGTACATTCATTATTTTAACCGTCTATATCCCGATTTTCGTTCAGGCAGTTTATGGTGGTTCCGCAACAAATGCCGGATTGATCCTAACTCCCATGATGCTTGGTTCTGTTTTCGGCAGTGCAGTTGGCGGGATATTCAATACAAAAACAAGCTTTCGCAACTTAATGACGATTTCCGTCATCTGTTATTTTGCAGGAATGCTTCTATTAGGGACCATCACCCCTGATACCAGCAGGACTTTATTAACCATGTACATGATTCTGACTGGATTTGGCATGGGCTTTTCCTTCTCACTTTTGCCTATTGCGTCCATTCACAACTTGGAACCTAGGTTCAGGGGGTCGGCCAACTCCACAAACTCATTCCTCCGTTCTTTTGGGATGACACTCGGTGTAACGATTTATGGAGCGATTCAGACTAATGTATTCACAAGTAAAATGACGGATGCTTTTAAAGGAATGCAAGGTGGTCCGGATACAGCCGGATTGATGGATGACCCACGTGAGCTCTTCCAATCGGATGCACGTGCCGAGATTCCGGACTTCATCCTGGATAAAATCGTTCATGCGATGTCCGATTCGATTTCATTGATATTCACCTTGGCCCTTATTCCAATCGGTCTTGCTGCAGTCACTGTGTTCTTCATGGGAAAAACAAGAGTGGAAACACCTTCAAAAAAGGAATCATTGCAATAAACATAAAGCGCTGCACTTGCAGCGCTTTTTTTCCGAAAAACCATTCTACTACTATTGAAATACCTTGCAGCGGAACTAGAGGTGTCTAAATCCTCAGGCTACTTGGGTCGCTTGATCAATGATGATGGCATCCACTTCACTTCAGAAGGGTACCAGCAAATCACCCTGGCCATATTCAGTGATTTGCAAAACATATGGAAGAGGATATCCTTCCGCAGCCATAAAACAGTAAAAAGGCAAAGCATGGCGCTTTGCCTTTTTTGACCTTACAGACTTTTCACTTCCACGTTTTCCGGAAGCTTGAATGGATTTTCGGTGTTGATCCGGTCATAAAACATCATCCCGTTTAAATGATCTAACTCATGCTGAAAAACGATTGCAGCAAAGCCCTTCAGCCGCATCTCTATTTCCTTGCCATTACCATCCAACGCTTTAATTTTAACTCGTTCATAACGCGGTACATAACCTTTAATATCACGGTCGACAGAAAGGCAGCCTTCACTTTGCGGTAAATAGATCATTGTGGCCGAATGACTGATGATTTTCGGATTTACAAGGGCATATTCAAACAGCTTCCCCTTTTCATCGGGAAAATACATGACGAACATGCGTTTATTCAAGCCTATCTGATTTGCAGACAACCCAACTCCTTCACGCAAGTTGAACTTCTTTTGGAATTTTGGATCCTGACTATTTTTCAGGTATTGCATCATGCATTCCAACGTTTCACGATCTTCATCCGAAATCGGCAGGCTAACTTCATCCGTTACCTGACGCAGAATGGGATCCCCTTCCCTAACGATATCCTTCATCGTAATCATATAGTCTTTTATAAATTTACTCATAGAACTTCACACTCTTCTACCATTTTATTTTTTCATGACTTAGACCATTTCACTTTAGCATTTCGCTTTTAAAAAGTCTAATATGCTGGTTAGATTAAATATTTCTAAATTCCGGTCTCTTTAAACTTCCATAATAGATATTATTTCTTGCATTTTACATCATTTACCTTTAATTTAAGGTATAAAGACCTATAGATTACATGTTTAAAAATTTTATACTGGATATATACTCTTAAAGGAGATGAAAAATTGAACTCGAACTCTAAATTAGTTTCGAAATTGCTGCCGTTCCTTACGGCTCTCATTGTGATAATTGCTGGAGTCAGTTGGTATGTTGTTACTCAGTCAAAGGATATGGTCATTCCCTTTTCTTCGGTGGAAAAGACGATTAAAGCCCAAAATGGAGCCCTAGTCACCATTGAAGAAAAAAGAAATGGCACTCTTCACATCTCCACGCCAGATGGAGAATATGTTTCCAATATTCCTCCCAACAGTCAAATGATCAATAAACTTGTCGAAACTTATAACGTTCAATATTCTTTTTCATCAACTAATAAATCTGCATTATGGATTTTAGGCGGATTAATGGCGGCTCTCGTCACAACCGGTGTCATAATACAGAAAAAATCAAAGAACGGATTGCGGATCGGCAGTAAAAAACAAAGCCTTTCCACCCCAAAGCCCCTGCCAGAGATAACTTTGGATGATGTAGGCGGTTTGCAATCCGAAATCAAACAGGAAATCCTACAGACACTCACTACACTGAAGGAACCTGAACGTTCAGCTAAAATTGGAATTAAGCCGCCTCAAGGCATTTTATTATATGGCCCCCCTGGAACGGGGAAAACGCTGCTTGCACAGGCAATTGCAAAAGAGCTAGGTGCAAACTTCTTCTCAACGAGCGGTTCAGCCTTCAACGAAATGTTTGTTGGAGTCGGGGCAGCCCGTGTCCGCAGCCTTTTCCAAAATGCACGTAAGCAATCGCCAGCTGTCATTTTCATCGATGAAGTGGACGCGTTGGCTGGTAAAAGGAAAGCTCATGGCGGGGAAGAAGGCGAAAAAACGTTAACTGAACTGCTTGTGCAATTGGATGGAGGCCATCCAAATGAAGGCATTTTATTCATTGCAGCGACCAACCGGAAAGATATGCTCGATGAGGCATTTCTACGTCCGGGCAGGATCGATTTTTCTTTCCAAGTTCCACTTCCAGATACACAAGGAAGAAAGGAAATCATCGATATCCATACGAAAGGAAAGCGTCTAGCGACAGATGTCCTGGCTTCCCTGGATGAGTTGGCTGAAAGTACATCCGGTTTCTCCGGCGCTGACTTAAGCTCCCTGTTCGATACTGCCTCACGTCATGCCCTGAGGAATGAACAGGACATGATTCGTAAACAGGACCTTGATTACGCCATTGACCGTACGATACTTGGAGCGACATCACGTACCTTGAATGATACGGATACGAAGCGGCGCGTGGCCATTCATGAAAGTGGACATGCCCTGATTGCAGCTTTGACAAAGCCCGGTTCCGTCCGAAAGGCGACCATCATTCCGCGTGGGGAAGCCCTTGGATATGTAGCGCCAATACCAAAAGAACTTCATCTGGCAACAGCCAGTGAATTGCTTGATCAAGTCAAAATGATCTTAGCAGGTGGCGTGGCGGAAAGAATGTATCTAGGAGAACATAGCATCGGTGTAGGCGGAGATGTACAACAGGCGAAGCACCTGCTTGAACAAATGGTCGATACCGGAATGCTTCAAGATGGATTTACCCTCACCTTTAATAAAGGTGAGAAGGAGCAAAAGATGCAGGAATTATTCACAAAAGCGATTTCTGAAACGGAAATGCTGATTGATTCGAATCGCTTACAATATGAAGAGCTCGTTGAAGAGTTATTGAAAAAAGAGACACTTGAGGGATCAGAGGTTCAGCGTATCGTTGATGCTTCAGAAATAACCGGCATATGCTCGAATGCTTAAGACTCTTTTCCGCTGAGTCTTAAGTACCTAATATAATTTTTAGAGCCTGTTTCCAATCTACAGGCTCTTTTTTTTATCATATATGGCCGCAATACAAATAAATGATTGCAGGAAATTAACCAGATGGAAATTCCCCATCCTAATCAACACGATATGTTCCTTTCCGATTTTTCCTCCCCTTGTTGCTTCAATCCAAAGAACAATATTTGCTTTTTGCCTTTCTTGGTTTGTACTTCTTCCCGTAACACTCCGGCAACATTGACCAGCGTCTCTATGTCAAGTTCCTTCCATGGATTTACTGGGAGAGACCTATTCCTTACCATGCACATTTCTCTTCAAAGCAAAACGTAAGGCCCTGTTAATCAAAGGTGGCAAAACTGAAAGATGCCCTTCCCCTTCAAACTCCTTGAATTGAACATTTACTCTGCCAGCCTTTCTGGATAAACGTTTTGATAATTCCAAAGCATTTTCGTTCATGCCGCTTTTATGGGTGCCTTCCAGCTCCCCCACACCAAGCAATAAGGAGATATCACCATTTCCTTGATTTAATCGGGAAAGAAACCCACCCTCCTCCTCACGAAACCACTTTTTGTTCCAATGGAGAGAAGGGCTTCCAGCTATATATGTTTGGAAAGCATACGGATTTTCAAAAAGAACATATAAAGCGAAAAGACCGCCAAGGGAATGCCCGAAAAGCGTTTGGCTATTGAGATTGACCTTATACCTTTTACCGATTTCCGGTTTTAAATCTTCTTCTATGAATTTCAGAAAGTTTTCCGCTCCTCCATGTGAAGGCCATGGACTTCCGTCTGGTCTTACAGGTAACTCACTAACCTCAACAGGCAGAGTGAAATCATAATATCGTTCAGAAGAAAATGGTTCATCGGTGGCATATCCAATACCCACAATGATGGCGGGAACCACTCCTGACTTTTCCGGCCGGCGCGATTGCAATCGTACCGCCTCAACCATCGTTCCAAAAACAGAATTTGCGTCCAGCAAATAAATGACCGGATATCCCGAGGGTGGCGGCTCTCCCAATGGTTTTGATACAAAGATTTGGTATTCACGTTTCCCATTACTAGAATGCATGTGAAGCTGTTGAGTTCCTTTGATCGTAACCTCTGTACTGGCAGTTATTTTGTCCATTTTTTTATGCATCATCTAAATGAATCCCCCCCAACCTCTAATACTAGTAATTTTATTCATTGTTTACTTCTCAAATAATTTAATCTCTCTTAATTTCAGCCTAGAATGAAATTGAGAAAGATCACCACAACATCGGTAATGATAATCTTTCTCAATTAATTTATCAACCATACACCGCAATTTTTTTCCTATCATTTTACAAAAAGGGGCTTTTCGATCCCTTTCTCCCCTGATTTTCAAGCCTTTTTGAAATACCAAAAACATTATTATGGAAAATTATTCTTGAAATAATAGAAAATTAATTATATATTTAATAGCATGTTGAATTGATAATGATAATCGTTATCAAATACTACATAGAAATATTAATCTTTATTTTGCAACCCAGCTGGTAAAGGAAGTGAAAAAATCGGTTATTACAATTAAAGTTTTTTCTGCGTGAACAATGAAGAAGCGATAAATTTATATTCCAGAAATCCAAAAAGGAGAACCGACAAATGAAAAAGAAATTATTCGTACTTGGTATGGCAACAGTATTCAGTTTAGGGCTTGGCGCTTGCGGTAATGCCGAAAAGACTTCCGAGGATGCTTCAGAAAAAAGCAAAGTGACTGATTCGGCTAAAAAAGAAGCAAAGACCCAAACTGTCACATATCTGGATAAGGAGTATACAATCCCAGCCAAAGTTACCAGTATCGCCACTGCTAGTTTGGAATCAATGGAAGATGCAGCCATATTAGGAGTTAAACCTGCTGGTGTTGTTACTGTAGGTGGGGAAATACCTGAATATTTAGCTAAAGACCTCGAAGGTGCTAAGTCGATCGGTGAAAAAATGCAGCCAAACTATGAGACTCTTCTTGGGATGAAACCTGATGTCATCATGTGGTCTTCTAAATCTCCAGCTAATGTGACGGAACAGTTGGAAAAAGTGGCGCCAACATTCCCTTATTCACATATTTCGACAAATTGGGAAGACAACCTGCGGTTAATGGCCAGCCTTACAGGTAAAAAAGATGAAGCTGAAAAAATCATCACAACCTATAATGATGACGCCGCAAAAACAAAACTGGAACTCGGTGAAAAACTGAAGGATAAAAAGGTATTAGTGGTGAGGATCCGGAACGGCAGCCTATTCCTTTATCCTGAGGATGTGTATTTCAACCCAGTAATCTATAAAGATCTAGGCTTGACTGTCCCTGAAGAAATCAAGCCTATTAAAGCACAAGAAATGATTTCATTAGAAAAATTTGCGGAACTTGACCCAGATTATGTCTTCTTGCAATTCACGGAAAGTGAAAATGCGCAAAAACCTGAAGCTTTAAAAGAGCTGCAAAATAACCCGATCTGGATGAGCATCACGGCAGTAAAAGATAATAAAGTGTTTGTAAACTCGGTTGATCCTCTTGCTCAAGGCGGAACGGCTTGGAGTAAAACGGCTTTCCTGAAGGCTGCCACGGAAGAATTAGCTAAATAAACAGTAAGGTGCGTTGAATGATATGGCAAAAACAAATTCATTACCAATAATAATTCTTTGTATGGCACCCCTATTGATTTGTATATCGATCGTTTTATCCATTTTATACGGTGCCAAAAATATAGATTCCATAACGGTATGGAATGCGATTTTCCACTATGACTCTGGTAACGTCGACCATACCATCATTATGGCTTCTCGCTTGCCTAGAGTTTTGGGTGCCCTCCTTGTTGGGGCATTTCTAGCCATATCAGGAGCACTCATGCAGGGGATGACAAGAAATTATCTTGCATCCCCTTCAATTATGGGAGTGACTGATGGCTCTGCGTTCGTGATTACACTTTGTATGGTATTTGCTCCGGGTATGTCTTCATTCCAAATGATCCTCTTTTCCATGATAGGTTCTGCATTGGGAGCCGGAATTGTCTTTGGTTTTGGGTCGCTGCTTCCAAATGGATTATCCCCCGTTCGATTGGCAATAATCGGAACCGTCATCGGGACATTTCTAAGCAGTATTTCGGCAGCCATAGCATCCTATTTCCAAATTTCCCAAAATGTAAGTTTTTGGTACAACTCAAGGCTGCACCAGATCGATCCCAATGTACTGAAATTGGCGATACCGTGTGGAATGGTGGGAATCATCCTCGCCCTATTCATCTCAAAATCCATTACGATATTATCTTTAGGCGAAGAAATTTCCATCAATTTAGGTCAGCGCACAAAAATAATAAAAGCTGTGGCCCTCCTTTCCGTCATCTGCTTAACGGGAATTGCAGTGGCGCTTGTAGGGAAAATCGGTTTTGTTGGACTTATCATCCCCCACATCACCCGGTTTTTAATCGGGATCGATTATAAGTGGATCGTTCCATGCGCAGGGGTAATTGGTGCGGTTTTTCTAGCTCTGTGCGATGTATTGAGCCGGTTTGTTAATTATCCATTCGAAACCCCCATAGGAGTCGTCACTTCCCTGATCGGCATTCCTTTCTTCCTGTACTTAATAAGAACGAAAGGAGGAGAAAAGAATGGATAAGAATTTACGGTGGCGCTTCACCATCACGATGAGCATCATTTTATGTTTAATCGTTGTTACAAGTTATTTTAGCTTGATATCCGGTACATTCGACATGACCGTCAAAGCTGTCCTTCAAACCTTATTCAGGGTGAATCCAGTGTCCGATTTTGATTTGGTCATCTTTGATTTCAGGCTCCCCCGCATTGTGATTGCCGGTTTGGTGGGAGTGAGCTTAGGAATTGCAGGGACTGTCATTCAAGGGGTCACGAAAAATGGCCTGGCCGATTCCGGTATTCTCGGTATTAATGCCGGTGCTGGGACAGCCATTGTCATTTTCATGTTTTTCTATCAAGGTCAAAACAGCGGCTCGGACTGGTTCTCCATTATGAGTTTTCCGCTATTCGGTTTGGTGGGCGGGCTTTTGGCTGCCCTATTGATTTTCCTTTTCTCTTGGAAGAATGGCACCCTGGACATGGGTCGCCTGTTACTGACCGGAATCGCCATAGGCTCGGCGTTTGGTGCCCTTTCCTTATATTTATCATTAAAAATGAAATCAAGCGATTTTGAAATGGCAACAGTTTGGCTCTCAGGTACGATATATGATGGCAACTGGAAATACATCGCATCCATGTTACCCTGGATGATAGTCCTGATTCCGATTATTAAGAAAAAGGCTTATTTACTTGATTTGTATCAGTTGGAAGAATCGAGTGTTAAAAGTTTGGGGATTACAGTGGAAAAGGAAACGATCATCCTCTTACTCTGCAGCATCGGATTGGTGGGCGCCTCCGTTTCCGTATCGGGCAATATTGGATTTGTAGGTTTAATGGCTCCCCACATATCCAAGCATCTAGTAGGAATCCATCATAATCAGGTCATCCCCGTATCCGGGGCAGTCGGCGCATTACTAGTCATCCTATCCGACTTTATCGCAAAAACCGTTTTTGCACCGGCTGAATTGCCAGTCGGGATCGTCATCTCAATCATTGGTGTCCCATATTTTCTTTATTTACTAATTAAAGCTAAAGCGTAGAAGGAGAGATGATCAGTGAGTATTCTCCGTACGGAAAATCTAGAAACGAATTACGAGAAATTCACGGTATTCAAAGACTTGAATTTGGAAATAAAAAAGGGCCTGGTCACGACAATCATAGGTCCTAATGGCTGTGGTAAATCCACATTACTGAAGACGATTGGCCGTATTCTAAAACAAAAGAACGGAAGCGTTTTTTTACAAGGACAGGATTTACATAAGATCCATACGAAGCAGATTGCCAAGCAGCTGGCGTTACTTCCCCAAAACCCTGTTGCACCAGCCCAATTGAAGGTAGAGGAACTCATTTCATATGGAAGGTATCCGCACCGCAATAATGTAAATAAACTAACGAAAGAAGATAAAGAAACGATTGAATGGGCCATGGATATCACAAAAACCCTTTCATTTCGGAACCGGCAAATCGCCAATCTATCCGGTGGTCAAAGACAAAAGGTTTGGCTGGCAATGGCTTTAGCACAGAAAACGGAGATTTTATTACTGGATGAACCGACCACCTATCTTGATATGGCCCACCAACTGGAAGTTTTGCAAATAGTTGAAAAGCTTAATAAAGAACAAAAAATAACGACCGTGATGGTACTGCATGATATCAACCATGCGTCCCGGTTTTCACATGAAATCATAACGATGAAAGAAGGTGAAATCGTTAAAATCGGTACCCCGGTCGAAATCATTACACCTGCCGTTTTAGAAGAAGTCTTTCGCATTCATGCAAGGGTTATGATAGATCCTGCCAATGGGGCGCCCGTTTGTTTTGGTTATGACAATTTATCACAGCAAGAAGTATACAAAGAAGCCGTTTCATCCAATTGAAAGGTGTGCTTCTAAAAGTGGTTCGGAAAACGTATATTTCATTAAATGATATTCCCGAATCAAAAGCTCGTCTAGGGAGACACCGCAGGCGCAAGCCGAGGAGGCTCCACGCCCCCCCGCGGAAAGCGAGTTTCTTGAGCGGAAATCAACATCCAAATTGTACAAGCCATAAAAAAACTGCAGGCAAACTCGCTTTTCTTCGAGTTTGCCTACAGCCTGAAGGGGTGTCGACATATCGACACCCCTTTGTTTTATAGTTTTTCCAATTGGATGATATCTGGTGTATTTTGTTTCTGGATCCCTGACTTTTGCAATTTCACTGCCGTTCCTTCTGGTAAGTTAGTGAATATAATAGGAGTGACCGTTGATGGTGCATTCCGTTTTATGAAATCTAAATCAATTTCCAAAAGAGGTGTTCCTTTTGTTATTCTTTGACCTTCTTGCACAAGGGATGTAAACCCTTCGCCATTTAGTTTAACTGTATCCAACCCAACATGGATCAGAATTTCCAGACCATTATCCATTTTTAATCCCAGTGCATGATTTGTCGGGAAGATACTTAGAACTTCCCCATCGATTGGGGATACTAGATTTCCGTTGACTGGCTCGATAGCAAAGCCATCCCCCATCATTTTCATGGCAAACACTTGATCGGGAACTTGTTCGATCGGTAAAACGGTTCCTTCAATCGGAAGGACAAAGTCATTTGCACCCAAAGCTTGGTTTTCTTCCATTTTATCCTCTGCCACTTGTGCAGCTGAACTTGTTTTCACTTTGCTTGGATCGACGCCATTCTTGACAAGTTGTTTCATTGCATTTGCAACGAATTCAACATTCGTTCCAACAATGACCTGCACACTCGATTTATTCAACTTCATGACACCTCGTGCACCATGCCTTTTCAAGGCTGCTTCATTCACATTTCCTGAATCGGCCACTTGTAAACGCAAGCGCGTTGCACAGTTATCAATTAGCTTTATATTCTCTTTACCGCCAAGATCTTGAATGAAAAGCGATCCCATATCGGTATATTTATCCCCTGTTTTCACAATTGTTTCTTCTTCCACAACTTCCTCATCGTCTTCACGGCCAGGTGTTTTTAAATCCATGATCTTGATGACAAAATAGAAAATCACGAAGTAAACTGCCGCGTATACCAAACCAATCGGTATTAGCCATAGCGGTTTTTGCGCTATACCAAAGTTCAAGAAATAATCAATGGCCCCTGCGGAGAATCCAAACCCATGATGGATATCCAATATAACAGCCAGTGCCAGGGAGACCCCGGTTAAAAGGGCATGTATTACATATAACACCGGTGCGATGAACATGAACAAAAATTCAATAGGTTCAGTGATTCCTGTTAGGAAAGAAGTGAAAGCTAACCCAACAAGCATCCCCGTCACCAATTTACGTTTCTCTTTTTTAGCAGCTGCAATCATCGCAAATGCTGCGGCTGGAAGACCGAACATCATGATCGGGAAAAAACCGGTCATGAAGGGCCCAGCAGTCGGGTCCCCTGCGAAGAAACGATTTATATCACCTGTCGCTCCATTGTATTCACCAAAAACGAACCAAACCATACTATTCAAGACATGATGCAATCCTACTGGAAGCAATAAGCGATTCAATACGCCGAATACGCCGGCACCCAATGCCCCTGCACCTGTAATCCAGTCTCCGACACTATTGATTACATCTTGAATCGGAGGCCAAACAAAACCGAATATTCCCGCAAGTATAATCATCGCCAGCGAAGTGATGATCGGGACGAATCGTTTCCCTGAAAAGAATCCAAGCCATTCAGGGAGTTTTATTTCGGAATATCTATTATATAGAAGAGCTGCAACTATACCCGATATAATACCGCCTAATACAGCCATGTTGATATCTTTATTAATCGCTTGTGTACCATTCGTTAAAACAAAGTAACCAACAAGACCTGCTAATGCCGCAGCACCGCTTCCATCTTTTGATAAACCAATTGCTATACCTAAAGCGAACAATATGGCAAGGTTATCAAAAATCGCTTTTCCCGAGGCAGCCATAAATGGAATATCAAGTAAATCCGGTTGCCCTAAACGAAGCAATAAAGCCGCTGCCGGCAAAACAGCAATCGGTAACATTAAAGCCTTCCCAATCTTTTGTAAAAAATTTAACATCGAACTCATCTCCCTTGTTCCTAACTTCTTTTAATTCAGCAGAACGAAAAGACGTATAAAGCGTTTTCATTTTATCAATATAATAACTTTTCTTTGGATTATACTAGCACAGAAAATATATAGATGTCTATACCAATTTACTTGAAAATATACTATATTCTTCGAAAATAAAGCAATAATATCTTTTTTATTCCTTATACCCCTTAACTGGTCTAGACAACTTTTGATAAAAACGATAAAATGAGGGCAAAATATATGAAACTTTTTCATGACTCATTCATTAAGTTTTACTTTCATAAAGGAGATTATGTATGAAAACATTCATTATTAATAATCTAATAGTTCATGGCGAAAAGGAAACATACAAAAATGGGTATATTAAAGTCGTGGATGGAAAAATTGCCGAGGTTGGTCCAGTCAGCCATTACAAACAGGAAGATGATGCAAAGGTCATTACTCTTTCACCGGATTATCAGGTAATTCCCGGTGCCATCGACATTCATATTCACGGGGCATCCAATTCCGATGCAATGGATGCCACACATGAAGCATTATCAACAATGGCGGAGACTCTTCCCAAAGAAGGAACCACGAGCTTTCTGGCCACTACAATGACTCAATCTACCGAAGCCATTGAATCAGCACTTCTTAATGCTGGTAAATATATTGAAAATCAAACGGAAGAACACGCTGAAATAGTTGGGATTCATTTAGAAGGTCCTTTCATTTCACCAGCCCGTAAAGGAGCGCAGCCTGAGGATTATATCATTGATCCTGATGTCACTCTATTTAAAAAGTGGCAGGAAATGGCCGAAAATCAAATCAAGCTTGTAACGCTTGCTCCTGAACAACCAAATGGATTAGATCTAGCCGCCCACTTAAGGGGAACTGGCGTCGTAGCCTCCATTGGACATTCAGATGCAACATATGACCAAATAGATGAAGCAATCCAGGCAGGCACTACCCACGTTACACATCTTTATAATGGGATGCGGGGACTCCATCACCGCGAACCTGGTGTTTTGGGAGCTGCTTATCTTCGAGACGAGCTATATGTTGAACTTATTGCTGACGGCATTCACTGCAGGCCGGAAATGGTGAAGCTGGCATATAACCAAATTACAAGTGAACGCATGATCTTGATAACGGACTCGCTTCGTGCCAAATGGCTTGAAAAGGGAACCTATGATTTAGGTGGTCAGCCTGTGTATGTGAACGAAACGAAAGCAACGCTTTCAGACGGTACACTAGCCGGCAGTATATTGAAAATGAACGATGCCATCAAGAACACATTGGAATATACCAATTGTTCCATGACTGACATTATAAAAATGACGGCAGAAAACCCTGCCAAACAGCTTCGGATTTTTGACAGAAAAGGAAGCATCCAGGTTGGCAAAGACGCCGACCTTGTAATATTGAATGACCGCTTGGACGTTGAAATGACGTTCTGCAGAGGAAATTTAGCTTTTAAAAAGGAGAATGTATAATGAAGATCATACAGGTGCAGGACTACATGGAAATGAGCCGGACAGCTGCAGAAATAGTGATTGGAAAAGTCAAAGGGAATCCAAAAATCAAATTGGGCCTTGCTACAGGCGGCACCCCAAAAGGAATGTACGATAATTTGATTGAAGACCATGTGAATAATCATACTTCTTATGAAAATGTAACATCTTTTAATCTTGATGAGTATATCGGCTTAAAACCAAATGATCCAAACAGTTACCATTATTATATGAATGACTCCTTATTCACTCACATCAATATAAATAAAGAGCGTACTCACCTGCCAAATGGCACAGCCGATGATACCAACGGAGAATGTAAACGGTATGACGAAATGATTGATTCCGTGGGAGGGATCGATCTTCAGATACTTGGTATTGGGCAAAATGGCCATATTGGTTTTAATGAACCTGGAACTTCATTCACATCGGGTACACATGTCGTGACACTTGAAGATTCAACGCGCCAAGCGAATGCACGTTATTTCGATTCCATAGACGAAGTTCCTACACATGCCGTTACGATGGGAATTTCAACCATCATGAAAAGCAAGGAAATTCTGCTGCTGATATCTGGTGAAGAAAAAGCTGAAACCTTGAAGAAATTGATACACGGTGACATTTCCGAGGACTTCCCTGCATCTATCCTAAAAAAACATAATAGTGTTACAATTATCGCAGACCAAAAAGCGTTATCCGGAGTGATAATACCCTAAAAGGAGCGAAAGTCGATGATTGATAAAAACTCACCTCTTCCGATTTATTTTCAAATCGAAGAACAAATAAAAAGACAAATAGAAAACGGTGAGTTCCAAGCGCACAATGCCCTTCCATCTGAACGTGAATATGCCGAGCAATTCGAAATTAGCCGGATGACCGTCCGGCAAGCCATAAATAATTTAGTGAATGACGGATACTTATACCGTCAAAAAGGAAGGGGAACCTTTGTCGCCGATAAGAAACTGGAGCAGCAGCTCAATGGGTTGACCAGCTTCACCGAGGACATGAAAGCAAGGGGATTAAATCCAAGCAGTAAGCTGCTGAGCTTTGAAATCATTCCGGCTGATAAGAAGATTGCCAGTGAATTGCACATTTCCCTTTATGCTCCCGTTTATGAAATAAAACGCATTCGGTTGGCTGATGATGTTCCAATGGCGCTCGAGACCGTGTACATGTCTGCCAATTTAATTAAAGGATTAACGGAAGAAATCATTAACCTCTCCCTTTACCAATATGTGGAGAATTACATTAAACTTAAAATAGACTATGCTACACAAACGTTGGAATCATCAATTGCTTCTGAATTAGAAGTCACCCATTTAGCGATTCCAAAGCACTCACCCATATTATTCATTCAAAGGCATACGTTCCTAATGGATGGAACTCCCCTTGAATATGTTAAATCGGCATATCGTGCGGACAGGTATAAGTTCACTATCACTATAAGCAGATAAAATTGAATATTTTCATCACTAAAGTATTTTAATTGCCAAAGGTAATCGGAGGGTGTCACAAAATATGAACACATACTTTGAAGAAGTGCAGGCTTTACTCACAATTGTGGGAGAACAGGAAAAGCAATCAATTAAGGAAACCGTGGACCATATCTCAAAAGCGGTGATGTCGGATGGAATCATCCATCTATTCGGAAGCGGACACTCTCATATTTTGACCGAAGAGGTATTCTACCGGGCAGGTGGGTTAGCCGCAATTCGTCCTATTTTCGTTGAAGATTTGATGCTTTTTAAGGGAGCTTCAAGGTCATCCCAACTTGAACGGCAAAATGACCTATCAGAGAAATTCATGCATGATGAGGATATCCGTCCTGGTGATGTCTGTATCGTCATTTCATCATCCGGGGTAAATCCCGTTCCCATAGATGTCGCCACTATCGCAAAAGAAAAAGGGGCCTTCGTCATTGGACTAACATCACCGGAGTATGCAAAAAGTTGTCCTTCACGGCATAAACAGAAGCATTATCTCCACGATGTCGTTGATTTGGTCATAGACAATCATATTGCCAAAGGTGACACATTACTGAAATCAAATAATATATCTTTTGGTTCTGGATCGACCGTGATCGGCGCCGTTCTCCTCAATATGATTTTCACGCAAGTCATCCAAACGATTATTGAATCAGGGGAGACCCCTCCTGTATTCCTGAGCAGTAATATCGAAGGGGCAGATGAACACAATCAAAAGATCATCGCGAAATATAAAACAAGAATTCCCCAATTATGATTCGATATGCCAAAAAGGAATACATATGCTTTATGTTCATCGTGAAGCAGTCGTGGTGAACTATAAAAGAAGGCATCCATTAGGATGCCTTCTTTTATTTAATGGTTACTTCCCTTTACTCCTTATTTTTCAAAAACGGCCACCAATTTGCATTTCCAAACGCCGCAACCATAACAGGAATAAACAATGGCAATATGACAAACGCATATAAAGCAAGCCCCACCAAAATTAGAGTGGCTATCTCCAAGAGCGATAAAACACCTGCTGGCATCATGGCAGCAAAGGTTCCACCCAGAATGACAGCCGCTGAGATGATCACCGTTCCCATTTTTCTCATGGACAGTGACATCGCTTCCTTGACCGGTTTATCTTTCCACTCGTTAAAGCGATCCATCAAGAAAATGCTATAGTCAATGCCAAGAGCAATCAAGATGACGAAAGCAAAGAAAGGAACTGCCCAGCCGATGCCGGCATAACCGAGAATATTAACAAAAACCAACTCTGTAATGGCTGCCGCTGTATAATAAGTCAAAACGAGCGACACAATCAAATAGACCGGCATGACCAGTGATCGCAGCATGAAAAAGAGAATGATTGCGATACCCGACAGCATCAAAACGACCGTCCGTGAGAAATCCTCCTCAGACATCATGCCCAAGTCATGATGTGTACTTGTGATTCCCCCTATCGCCACCTGCGCATTTTCAAGCTTTGTATCTTTCGTTACTCTTTCGACAGTTGCCTCAATCGAATCGATTTGCTCGATTGCTTCATTGGAATATGGATTCGCCTTGAATACCACATCCATGGTCATGATTTTACCATCTTCAGATAAATACGCGTTCAATGCTTCCCCGAATTCTTCGCTTTCCACTACTTCTTTGGGAATGTACATACCTGTTACCGTTTTATCCGTTTTTGCCAGCCCTGATAAATAACCCTGTGCAGACGATAGTCCATCATGGACTTCATTCAGACCATCCGCACTTTCATTTAAGCCATCTGTCAAATCGGTAAGTTGCCCGCCGAGGCTTGAAAAACCATTTAGGAGCTCTTGCTGCCCATTACTTAAGCTGGTAAGGCCGCCTTTAAATCCTGACAGGTTATTTATGACTTCCCCCTGACCATTGGCCATGCTGCTTAGACCTTTTTGTAAAGTGTCAACACCTGAAATCAATTGGTTCAGGCCCTCCCCAAGAGAAGTTTGACCCTTTACGATCTCTGCCATATTTTGATTCGCCGTATTCAAACCCCCGGACACTGAACCAAGATTCCTATTGAGCTCGGAAAGGCCAGCTGCCATGGGTTCCAAGCCACCCTGTGCCCCTTGTACCGTTTGCTTGATCGTTTGATAGGACTGATCAGCCTGTAATTCTGGATGTGTGGCTTCCATTTGCTCAAAAGAAGGATTTAACCCAGCAAGGCTTTGTGATACGCCCGTAAGGTTAGATTGAATCTCTTTGTATCCTCCTGTCAGCTCACTTAACCCATTAGCTGATTGTTTATAGCCTTCGAGGAGCTGTCCGCTTCCGGTGGCGAGCTTCTCCAAATTTGCCTTGACCTCAATCAGTCCGTTTTTAATGTCCCCAGTCCCTGAGGACCCATCGCGAATGCCTGCTTCAATGCTTGTTAACGCATTCTCCACCTGACCTACGCCGCTCTTTAATTCATTGGTCCCGGATATGAGACCCCCTATTCCGTCCGTCGCTTGCTTCAAGCGCGGTCCTGAATCGGAAAGCTCACTGCCTGCCGTTTTTAATCCATCACTGATTTGTTTAATGCCTTCATTTCCTTCCCCGATTCCCTTTTCCAAAGTTTCGGCTTGGTTCGCGACAAATAAGTCCTTAATGGGTTCACCTGTCGGACGGGTCATGGAACGAACTACATCGACTTCATCTACCTTGACGACTTCCTGGCTGATTTTTTCAGCAAGTGCGACGTAATCCTCCGAATCCATGCGTTCGTCATTTTTTATGACAATCTGTGTTGGCATGGATTGTCCTGGCCCGAATTCATCGGAAATGATATTAAATGCCATGATGGAAGGAACATCATCGCCCGCTTCTTCAAGGGAGTTATAGGAAATCTTCCCATCATACATAAACAAAAAGGGAACACAGACGATTGCAACGATCATAAGCGCCAGCAATGGGCGATTCAAGGAAAAGTTACCGAGAATTCCCCATAGTTTACTTTCACTATGCTCAAGCTTCCCTTTTGCCGGCCAAAATAGCTTCTTGCCAAGAACCGCCATGAAAAATGGAACGATCGTATATAGGGCGATCATTAAAATGAAAACCCCTATGGCAACGGCCGCCGCAGATTGATAGAGCTTAAAAGTAGAAAAACCGATTGCCGCAAAGCCAATCATTACGGTCAGCCCACTGAAGAAGACAGTCTTGCCGGCAGTTCGGTATGTTTCCACGATCGCTTCAGGCAAGGAATCCTGTGACGATAGCTCCTCCTTGAAACGACTAAGAAGCAGGATGCAATAATCAGTCCCGATTCCAAATAAAATGCCTACCAGGAATATTTGGGTGTAAGACGAAATCGGAAAGTCCCATTTATCCACCAGGAATGAGACGATGGATTGTGAACATAAATAAGTGAAACCGACTGTTACTAACGGAATGATCGGTGTCACAACTGAACGGAAGACTATCAGCAATACAGCCAGAATGAAGACGACCGTGATGCCTTCAGTTTTCTTCAGCCCCTCTTGGGAATTGGCATTAAGATCTTCATCGATCATCCAGCTGCTTGTGTAATAATGCTCGACATCCACTTGATCCAACTCTTTATAAAGGGCATCGATCACGTCCTTAGCTTCTCGGTCCCCCTTCACCATCGTGATGGAAGTCAGAACTGTTGATTCATTCTCCGAGACCAACTGACCTTTTAGCGAGGGCTCTTTAAAATGGGTCATGACCTCTTTGATGCCAAGCTCTGCTTTATTCTTTTCAAGTTTTTGGATCGCTATCTCAATCTCTTTCAATTCCGAGGAAGACAGCTTCTTATCACCATGGAATACGAGAGCCACTTGTGACTCATCCTTATCCTGGATCTCTTTCATTAGCTCATTGGCCATCCCGGAGGAATACTCTGCCGGTACATCCAGCTGTCCCTTATTCCGGACAAGTTCCGCCATATTCGGTGCCGCAAACAATAATCCTGCTGTAATTGCAACCCAAACGATAATGACCAGCCATCTTCCCTTAATGATCCCCCTCATTTATATTTCCTCCCATTCCTCATTTTTCATTTGAATGAAAATTTGTGATAGCTTCTCATATGTATCAAGGAATTTAACGATCTCTTCATAATCGAATTTCGTCATGATGCTCTCTACCAATTTATGAATCTTATTTTCCGTTTCCTGTAACAATGCTTCCCCCTCTTTGGAAAGCTTCAAGTGAAAGACCCTTCGGTCAACCAGGTCCTGTTCCCGTTCTATCAATCCCTTGCCTTCCAGCCTGTTGATGTTGGACGTGACGGCACTCTTATTAATATAAAAGGCATCACTGATTTCCGTCGATGTACACAACCGCTGTTGTTGAATGAACCGTAAAGTATAGTATTGTTCGTTCGTCAGTACATCACAAATCTGATCTTTTATTAAAAGCTCACCCATCTTATTGACATAGAAGGAAACCCTCATATATCGATCAATCAATCCAGAAACTTTGTCATTAGTCATCGTTGCACCTCCCGAAAAGTAGTTCAGTCATTTAACTATATGTAGATTACTATTGTTTTATTTATTATGTCAATCCCATGATAGTTTATTATTTCCAGTTTAACTTATGGTAAATAAGGGAAAACCCAAAGTAAGCACACAATCTACTATTCTAAAGGAGGAAATATAAATGACTCAATCAACCATCGAAAATCAATCGACTATCGAAACTCAACCGAATAGCAAACTCTTAAAAGGGATTCTGATTGGAGGTCTTGTTGGTGGTGCGTTGACCTTGCTTGACTCCAATACAAGAAATAAAGTAAAGCGTTCCGCCGTCCTTTTAAAAGACAACTCCATGAATATGATTGAACAGGTCAAGGAAAATCCCGGCGATATGAAGGAACAGATGGTATCAGGAGTCAAAGGGGCAACGGAGACGATTAAAGAGGCAATCAATGACGTTGAAACACTATATGAAACCGTTAATGAAGACGTGGTGGGTAAAGTATCCGAAGTAAAGGATATCTCCACCGATGCCCTTGGTACAGCTAAAGACGCAACAAGTGAATTGAAAGACATCAGTTCAAAAGTGGTCGTTGCCGGTAAACAGCTGAAAGAAACACCATCACAATCATTGAAATCCGATAATGATAAAGGTGAAAAAGAGAGTGATGAAATCGTTAAAAAATCTGGATTATCCAATCAAAAATCCATTTCATCCAACTTCTAATATATAAAACAAGCTGAGGCATTAAGCCCCAGCTTGTTTTTGTAGACAAAAGGGGTCCGGAAAATGTACCTTTCATCAAATGATGTTCCCGAACCATTTGACCCAAAGCAACGCCTTCAACTCCCAGGTATGGTTTCTATCTAAATTTAATAACAAAGTGGATTGGAGCGGAAGGTGCGAGACTCCTGCGGGAAAAGCGCATCCAAGGGAGACCCCGCTGGCGCTAGCCGAGGAGGCTCCCCGGAACGCCCGCGGAAAGCGAGTGCCTGGAGCGGAAATCAACGTCCAAATTGTACAAGCCATTAGAAAGCTGAGGCAAATGGGGGTCGGATAACGTGCCTTTCATCAAATGATGTTCACGAGCCATTTGACCCAAAAGCAACAACTTCAACTCAATAGGTATGGTTCTATCTAAATCTAATAACGGAGTTGATTGGAACGGAAGGTACGAGACTCCTGCGGGAAAAGCGCGTCTAGGGGAGACCCCGCAGGCCCAAGCCGAGGAGGCTGCACGACCGCCCGCGGAAATCGAGTGCCTGGAGCGGAAATCAACATCCAAATTATACAAGTCATTAAAAAAGCTGAGGCGTTATGCCTCAGCTTCTTTGTTCGGTATATCACTTCACTTGATAACCTTAGTTAGAGTCCTCTAATTTATTCGTTATCTCATGATCTTTTTTCACTTCGGCCAACCAAACGGGATATTCCTCTTGTAATTTTTCAGAAAGAAGCGTTTCTTTAATTACATCTTTACTGTCTTCTAAATTAGCTTTTTTTGCTTCCTTCTTTCCGGTTACTTTTATGATATGGTACCCATAATCGGTTTTGACTGGATCACTGACTTTATTTATATCAAGATCAAAGGCAACATCTTCAAACTCCTCCACCATATCACCTTTCCCAAAATACCCCAGGCTTCCGCCGTTATCCGCCGTTTGTGTATCAGTGGAATATTCAGCTGCCAATTTAGCGAAATCACCGCCTTCTGCAATTTCTTTCGCAACTTTTTTAGCCGTTTTTTCGTCTTCTACTAAGATATGACTAGCTTCCACTTGTTCAGCTTGATCAAATGTTTCTTTATTATCTTCAAAATACGTACTGATTTCATCGTCCGTCACGGTAATTCTCGGTTCGACCAGTTTTTTCGTTTGCAGATAAACCACGATGTCCTTTTTTAAGGCATCCATGGAAGAACCGCTTGCTTCCAATTGCTCTTTTAACGACTTTTCATCACCATAGGACTCAGCCATAGTATCGATTTCTTTCTGGATTTCTTCATCCTTAATTTTAATTCCCGCTTTTTCCGCTTCCAATTCAACCAATTTATTCGTAATCAACAGGTCCAAAGTATCTGCTCCGTACCCCGCAACAAGCGCATCATATAGCTCATCCTTATTGATTTTCTCGCCATCGATACTCGCCATTGTCTTATCCGTGGAAGATATCATCGCAAATGCCATGATCCCGGCAATGATCAAAATGCTCCCTGCCCAAATATATGCCTTCGTGCTTCTTAATAGTTTCATGAATACTCTCCCTTAATTTTTCTATAATGATAGCGTGGAAATATTAATTAATCCTTAAGATTTTAATCTTACCTTCAATATGCACTAACCTATCATTATACTAACATACTTATATCTCTACAGATATTTTAGTGTATTTCATTCTACTACCAAGTTACTTTGATATTTGGTTGATCACTACAAAAAACGAAATTATACCGTTATATCGACTTTTGATATACAGGTAACGGAATGGGAAAAAGCATGGTGTACGGAGGGAATTCCTACACCATGCTTTTCTTCTTGTGTTATTTACGATGCATCTTGAATTCAAGGAAGAGTTCGTTGTAATGGGCCAAGTTTTTCTTCCCGAGGTTTTCGTACACTTCGAGTTTCTTTGTCAGTTCCGGTGATGGATAGAAACGTTCATCCTTCACCACTTCTTCAGGCATATATTTCAGTGCCTCTTTATTGGGTGTCGAATAACTTACATATTCAGCATTCTGTGCCGCAACTTTCGGGTCCAGCATGAAGTTGATGAACTGGTGAGCCGCATCGACGTTTTTGGTTGTTTTCGGGATGACCATATTATCAAACCATAAATTGGACCCCTCTTTTGGAACAACGTATTCGAGATCTTCATTTTCAGCCATGATTTCAGAAGCAACTCCCGACCAAACAAGGCCGATCGCCGCTTCCTGGGCTTCCAATAGCATGCGGCTTTCATCTCCCACTATCGCTTTAATATTCGGGGTGAGGGCATCAAGTTTGGATTTTGCCTCTTGAAGGTGTTCTTCATCTATATCATTCAATGAATAATTCAATGAGTTCAGACCCATGCCCATCACTTCCCTAGCCCCATCCGTCAAAAGGATTTCATTTTTTAAATCTTTATCCCATAAATCCGCCCAGGCCGTTATTTCTTTGCCGCCGAGCATCTTGGAATTGTAAACAATTCCAACAGTTCCCCAGAAATAAGGGACGGAATATTTATTCTCCGGATCGAATGGCAGGTCGATGAACCGTTCATCGATGTTTTTCAAATTAGGAAGCTTGGAATGATCCAAGGGAATCAGCAAGTCTTCCTGCCGCATCTTATCGATCATATACTCAGACGGAATGGCAATATCATAAGTAGTACCGCCCTGTTCGATTTTAGTCATCATGGCCTCATTCGAATCGAACGTCTCATAAATGACCTTTATCCCTGTTTCTTCTTCAAAACGTTCGATTAGATCCGTATCGATGTAATCGCCCCAATTATAGATGGTAAGCGTATTGCTGCTCGTAAACCCCTGCGATGAATTCAACCTTGAAATCGCATATAGCAGCAAAGCGGATACGAGGGAAATGATCAAAAACATTTGGACAAGCCTTTTCATCGTTTCCCCCCCATTCCCGTTTGCCTTGCACGTTGAGTTATAAAGTAATATACGACAACCAATAGCAGTGTCACGACGAACAGCAGTGTCGATAGTGCATTGATATTCAATGAAATCCCACGGCGGGCCAATGAATAGATTTCCACAGAAAGAGTGGAGAAGCCATTACCGGTCACAAAGAACGTAACTGCAAAATCATCAAGTGAATAAGTCAATGCCATAAAAAAACCAGCAAAGATACCTGGTAAGATGTATGGAAGGATCACCTTCGTCAATACATCCCACCGGCTTGCTCCTAAATCTCGGGCCGCATCAATTAAAGTAGGGCTCATTTCCTGAAGTTTCGGAAGGACCAGCAGCACTACGATCGGGATGCTGAAGGCGATATGCGACAACAGTACCGAGTAGAATCCAAGCTTGATCCCGGCCATTGTGAATAAAATCAGGAAGGAAGCACCGATGATCACATCGGGACTGACAATCAATACATTATTCAATGATAATACCGTATTCTTAGCTTTACTGCTCGTAAAGGACCGAATTCCAATCGCCCCCATCACGCCTATGATCGTTGAGATCACTGCGGATAATAAGGCGATCACAAGTGTATTCAATACAATGATCAGCAGCCTTGTATCTTGGAACAGTTCCTTGTACCACTCCATCGTGAACCCTTTAAAGTCATACATCGTTCCACCGCTGTTAAAAGAGTAAAAGACTAAAAAGAAAATCGGTGCATAGAGTATGAGAAAAATCAAAACGAGAAACGCTCTTGATATTGGTGATAATTTTTTGCCCAATTTACACACCCTGCTTTCGGTTACCCGTTACAAACATAATCAGGAACATTATAATAATCAAAAATACCGCAATTGTGGAACCCATTCCCCAATCCTGTGTCACAAGGAAGTGCTGCTCGATAGCCGTACCAAGCGTAATGACTCTGTTACCGGCAATCAGTCTTGTAAGCATGAACAATGAAAGTGCCGGGATGAAGACTACCTGGCATCCCGTCTTTACACCATCTAACGTCAATGGGAAAATGACACGGCGGAATGTCATCCAATGGGACGCTCCCAAGTCATTGGCCGCATCCACAAGGGTTGGATTCATTTTATCAAGCGCATTGAATATCGGTAAGATCATAAACGGGATGAAAATATAAACCGAAACGAATATGAAGCTGAAATCCGTAAAGAGAATCTGCTGCTTTCCGATTCCTACCGCTTCTAAAAAACCATTCGCCACACCATAAGTGCCAAAAATACCAATGAAGGCATAAGCCTTCAAAAGTAAATTGATCCAGGAAGGAACGATGATCAGCAAAAGCCACAACTGCTTATGCTTTGTTTTCGTTAACAAATAAGCGGTCGGATAAGCGACTAAAAGGGATATCCCCGTAATCAGGAAAGCATACCAAAATGAGCTTAAAGTCATTTTTAAATATACAGGCGTAAAGAACTTTTGATAGTTAATCAAAGATAGATTGCCTTCAATGTCAAAGAAGGAATAGTAAAGGATTAACAAAATGGGTGCGATCACGAATAAAGCAATCCATAAGACATAGGGTATGAAGTAAATATTCCGGGATATTTTATTCTTCATGACTTTCCCCATCATGATACGCTTCCAGGCGTTTATCGAATTCTTCTTCCGTTTCACCCAATCGCATGACATGAATCGATTCCGGATCGAAATAAAGACCTATTTCATCTCCAACTGCCACTTTTTTCGTTGATTGGACAAGCCATTCATTTCCATCATGGTCATAACAGCTGATTTCATAATGAACACCGCGAAATAGCTGGGAATCCACCCGAACTTGCAGTTTTCCGCGATCTACGGAAGTAATCTCTAAATCTTCCGGGCGGATGACGATATCGACAGCTTCATTACTGTTCAATCCTTGGTCGACACATTCGAACTGTCTGCCAACGAATTCCACACGGTAATCTTCAATCATTTTTCCTTTTACAATATTAGACTCACCGATGAAATCGGCAACGAACCGATTCAGCGGTTCATCATAAATATCCGTAGGGGTCCCGCTTTGCTGAATTTTCCCTTTGTTAAGGACAAAAATCTCATCTGACATCGCCAATGCTTCCTCTTGGTCATGAGTGACGAAGATAAACGTGATTCCAAGCCTCTGTTGCAGCTCCCGCAATTCATATTGCATTTCTGTACGCAATTTTAAATCGAGTGCAGATAGCGGTTCATCCAGTAGGATGACTTCAGGTTCATTAACAATCGCCCTGGCAATCGCTACCCGTTGCCGCTGACCGCCGGACATTTCCCTGATCTCCCGTTTTTCATACCCCTCCAAATTAACAAAGCTTAAGGCTTCCTTCACCTTGATTTCCACTTCCGAATTCTTCATTTTTTTGATCCGAAGACCAAATGCTACATTTTCAAATACATTTAAATGCGGAAAAAGTGCATAATCTTGAAATACCGTATTCACCTGCCTTTTATTGGCTGGCACATCATTGATCTTTTTTCCTTCGAAGTAAATATCACCTTTGGAGGCTTCCGTAAATCCGGCAATCAAGCGAAGGATCGTGGTCTTCCCACATCCGGAAGGACCCAAGAGCGTATAGAACTTCCCTCTCTCGATCTCAAAACTAACATTATCGAGAACTACCGTATCATCATCAAATTGCTTCGTAACCTGATCGAAGCGTATTATATTCCCGTTTGACATAGCTTCTTCCCTCTCTCCATTACCTTACTCATCAATCTTCAACGATTGCATTTGTATTGAATTCTATAAGTATGATTCCGTCACCACGAGTAATAACTCTGACGGACCTTCAAAATCATTGATGATTTGATGTTCATCTGAAGCATG
Organism: Peribacillus simplex; assembly: GCF_900156045.1. Lineage (GTDB taxonomy): Bacteria > Bacillota > Bacilli > Bacillales > DSM-1321 > Peribacillus > Peribacillus simplex_D. The sequence goes on from NZ_FTMX01000013.1 coordinate 40,700, forward strand.
AAAATAAATCGACTCCCCTGCCTTGACAAAATACGTGTGTGTACCTAGCTTTACAATGACTCTTCCGCGTAATACATAACCGAAAGTTTCAGACAAGGATGGTTCAAACTGTTTGAACTCCCCTTTTTCCTGAAGAGTCAGCCGAATAGGTTCCATTTCCTTTTCATTCGATTCAGGCACAAGCCACTGGATTTGATACCCGCGTTCTTCATCGATGAAAAATGTTTGTGCTTCTTCTTCATAAACCACTTTTTGGACTTGATCCTCTTCATCGAAGAACTGCTTCGGCTTGCAGCCGAGTACTTCTAAAATATTGAAAAGAGTTTCAATTGAAGGGGAACTAAGATCCCTTTCCAACTGTGAAATATATCCCTTGCTTAAATCCGTTCTTTCCCCCAATTCTTCCTGGGTCAATCCCTTTTTCAAGCGAAGGTTCTTTATTTTTTTTCCAATTTGCATCCCATTACCCTCAATCGGTTTACTTATAGTAAACCCACAGTAGATAAAGTTTTATATAAGTAAACTTTCAGTTTAATTTTACGAATATCATTATACAGGAAATGCGGGAAACTTCAAACGGTATTTCCAGGCGTGAATACAAAAAAGGACCGCCACAGGGCAGTCCTTTCTGATTTACTATTGGAAATGAAGCAAAGCAGGGTATAGAAATAGTTACCTCTCATGATTCTTCCACGTATTCTTGCCAAATGTGACGTGTCAAACCTTTTTGATGATCCTTTCTTTCCGTACATTGCTAAAAAAAGAACCGCAAATATGTTTGGTGTCCTCTTCCAATCACGTTTTCTAATTGTAATTCTTAGATATTATTATCATAGCTGGTGCTGCAATCGTACCTATTACAAAATCGCTAAAAGTTAAAATAAAGTTGATTGGAACGGAAGGTACGAGACTCCTGCGGGAAAAGCGCGTCCAGGGGAGACCCCGCAGGCGCAAGCGCGCCGAGGAGGCTCCCGGACCGCCCGCGGAAAGCGAGTGCCTGGAGCGGAAATCAACGTTCCATTTTACAAACACTCAAAAAAACAGTAGATGATATTTTTCCTCGAGTTTGTCTACAGTCTGAAACCGCCACCTGGCAGTCCCCTTTTACAACTTCAGACATATCTCCTGCGCTTTCTTTTCCCCATCAGCAATACAGTCCGGTATTCCGACACCATTGTATGAACAGCCCGCAAGTAAGACATTCGGATAATCCTTGGAGATTTTTGCCTCCAGTGATTGAACGATTTGAGGATGTTTAATATGGTAGTTGGGCATATTTTCATGCCATTTCGTAACTTCACTCGTTACTGGATTCCCGGAAATGCTTAGACTGTTTTTAATATCGCGTAAAGCCACAGAGATCAATTCCTGGTTTGTAAGGGACCGTAAGCGTTCATAGTCCGGACTAGAGCTTTTATAAAAAAGCCTTACCAAAAGCTGACTGTTTTCAGAAGTATGCTCCCATTTCCGGCTTGTCCATGTACATGCATTGCAGATCAAATCACTATTATCACCTGCAATGAAACCTGTCCCGTCTTTAGGAAGCATGCTGTCCGGGATATCGAATCCAAGATAAACGCTAATCATCGAACTATTGATCAAGCCGTCGAAGTCCTCATCCAACTCCCGATCACCCAATAATTTCTGGGCAACTGTATGCGGTGTACTCAATACGATGAAGTCCGTTTCCAGCGTTTCACCGTTTGCCAATGAAATGACGTACCCTTCATCTCCTTTTCCAATTTTATCTACACTGACCCCTTTTAAAATTTCCACCATATCGAGGCTTGCCTCAATTCGATCAACCAATGTTGATAAGCCATTTTTAAACGAAAGGAACTTCTTATTTCCCTTGCTTTGGTATTTCTGCTTATTTTCCGATAAACCGCGTATTATACTGCCATATTCATTTTTATAATCCAGCATCTCCGGGAGTGTTTTGGCAATGGTCAATTCATTTAATTTTCCTGAGTAAACACCCGATAGGACAGGCGATATCTGCTTTTGCACCAATTCCTTACCTAAGAAGCTTTCAAGAAATACACCAATTGAGTCATTCTTCGTAAACGTCTCATTTTTTGTATAGAAATCCTTTAAGGCGTCAACCTTACCTTGGGCGGAAACCAGATCGCTTTTCGCCAGCGACTCCAGGCTCATTGGTATTCCGAATAGGGCATCCTCGGGGATTCCCTTCAGCATCCCATCTGTATGGATGAATGATTTTCCCGTCGCATTATAGACAACTTCATCCTCTAGGTTCAATTCCTTAATAAATGGTTTTATATTTTGTTTCCTGGCGACAATCGAATCGGCACCCGCTTCAATTTTAAATGGACCATTGTGCACAGTCCTTATTTTACCGCCTAGTTCCTCATTTCCTTCTATTAATATCAATCGTACGGAGAGACTCCTCGCTTTAACTGTTTTTTGTAAATAATACATGGTTGATAAACCGGTAATGCCTCCACCTACGACTACGACTGTTTTCATTGGGACTACACCTCGATTAACGAATTTTGCATTAAGTAAAGTGTACCATAAGGCAGCGGCATTATTAAAAGCCGCCCTTCTAATTCATTGGTTTCGTAATGAAACCTGTAACAAATTGGACAAAAAAGACCTCTCCTCTTGGAAAAGTCTAGATTCAACAATATTTGTATTTCGTTCCTTATTCCATATCCTTGTTCATCGTATCTAATCTATACTCCATAATCTCCATCAACCCGCTTCGGCCTACTTTTTGAATCCCTGTATCCTGATACCCCGATTTCGAATATAGAGATTTTGCAATCACGTTCCGACATTCACTGCCAGGATGATCGAATCCTTGTTTGGAAAAATCCCTTTTGCGAATTCCGGAAGGATTTGCAAGGCTTTCTTCGCAATCCCTTTACCTTGATGCTTTTGATCAACAAGAAATCCACGGAGTAATATCGCTTTTTTATCGTTGGTGAAAGGAGTGATATTCTCGCCAATGTGTAAAACGAAAAAACCAACTGGAATACCCTCAGCCAATATTACGATAGGATTCCTGTCGCAATCTTCCCGGCAATATTTCAGTGACTCTTCGGGGAGAGCTGAAAAAGGGGTTTGTGTATCCGGTAAATAAAACTGGGAAAGCTGGTGAAGATGTTCCGGTAAATAAGGCGTTAAGGTGATGGTCCCGATTTCCTTGTCCTGTTTCATTGAGCACACCCCCTTTCATCAATTATGGATACATTAATGATTCGATGACTAGTCCGGTATTCCCTTCACAAACCGCAAGGAGCACTGCCGAATATATAGGCAGTGCTCCTTAAGTAAATCAATGTGTATTTTCATTGATTGTCAGTGCTTCCCGTAAATTGATTTGCTGGCGGAGTATGTTGGCAACATCACGGGAAATTACTCGTTTTTCAAACATATCCTGCACTTCGTCCCGTTCTGCCTGGATCGCTTTGTAGAACAGCTCTCTTTCATAATCGGCCATTTTACTCGGGGTCCGGCCTCTATTTTCACGTTTGCATTTTAAAATCAGCACTTTATACTCTTCTATGATCATCGAGGATGTCTTATGATTATCAGCTGTAATTCCGGCCTGTACCTCTTGGATGGCAGCTTTATACATCCTGATTTTAAGATCCCTGACCTTTTCCAATCTCTCAAGATTGATTTTTCTTATTTCACTTTTATTAGGGAAAAATAATTTTAAAACCCTTAGCATACTTCTTCTGAAAAGCGTTACCGACCTGAAAAAACGGAACTTCAGTCGATTTGTTACGGCACTTTCCATACGCTGGATGTATTCCTTGCATATATACGCCGTCTCCCGGTCCACTTTTTCATCCTTAATGAGCCTATCCAGGAATCTTTGCTCTGCTTCAAGGGCCTTGAAGCGAAGTTCTTTCTCTTCTTCCCTTAATGCAGCAGGCTCTTTCTCCTGTTCTACATAGGATAATTCATTGATCTTGGTAAAGTATCTCGAAATGATCGATAAAGCCGCTTCCCGGTTTTCATCTGTCATTTGAGACTCAATCACCCGAATTGCCGCTTGATGTGAGTGAATGGTTGCAGTTTTCGTTTTGTCAGCCTGCTTGTCCACCACTTCCTCTTCTTCGGACCGTGCCACTATTGGCAGAAATACACTCGCAACAATCAAGGTCAGCAAAATGACTCCTGCTGCAATGAAGATGATTAACGAACGTTCTGGAAAAGGACTTCCATCCGCCAACACATACGGAATCGAAAACGAACCCGCTAACGTTACAGCTCCGCGAACACCGGAAATGGTAATGATTCCGGCCGCTTTGAAGTCAGGTTTTTGGGCGCCTGCTTTTTTCGTCATCCAGCCAATCGACCAGGCAGCCGTAAGCCAAATGAATCGTAAAGCGAAGAGGAAAAGTGTAATGATTACGATATAAAGGATCACTTGTCCATTATTGAAGGCTGGATCTTGAAATATAGTTTTCGCAACGCTTGGGATTTGCAAGCCAAGCAAAACGAATACAAGGCCATTCAATACATATAAAATGACGGACCATGTACTCTTTGATACGACCTGAAGTTCTACAGTTGGTGATATTTCCCGATCTCGTTCAATGGCATGGACAATTCCCCCAGCCACGACCGCTAAAATCCCAGAAAGGTGGAAATGTTCCACAGCGAGGAAAATAATAAAAGGAGTTAGGATTTGGATCAGCATATGCATCGTGACGTCTTCCATCCCTAAACGGCGAAGAAATACACGAAGCCTGATAATGATGAAAGCAAGTATTGCTCCACCTACAAACCCACCAATTGCAATCCATATGAAACTGAAGGTTGCATCGACTAAGGAGAAAACACCAGTGACTGTAGCTGCAACGGCAAACTTAAAGGCAACTAGACCTGAGGCATCATTCATTAGTCCTTCTCCTTCGAGAAGGTGCATGATGCTCTTCGGTAACTTGACCCGACTCGCCAAAGCGCTCACTGCCACAACATCCGTGGGTGACAAAATGGCCGCCAAAGCGAATGCTGCCGGCAATGGAATCGAAGGGATCATCCAATTAATTAAATACCCGCCTGCCCAAACCGTTATGAATACAAGGCCCAGTGCAAGCATTAGAATGGGTGCCCTCAACTTCCATAGTGCTGTTCGGGGTACATTTTTTCCATCATTGAACAATAGCGGCGCGATGAATAACAGCAAAAATAATTCCGTCTCCATCTCAACATGCATACCCAGGGGTAAAAGTGCAAATATGACACCCAGTGCTATCTGTATTAATGGTACAGGTATAAAGGGTATAAAATGATTAATTACATTAGACACTCCAATCAATATAAGAAGGGCTAATATAACAAGAAAAAACTCCATACAAACATCAAACTTCCTCTCTCATCTATTCTCATAACTATTAGCGTAACATATTTATACCCATTCATTCATGCATTAACTATTTTAACCTAGAATCCTCCTGAATAATGATACCTGTAATAATATCTGAAGTTCGAGGTGATTGGATGTATAAAATCGACTCCATCAACAAACTTAGGTACGCATAAAACAGAAAAAAGCTGATTGGCTAACCATAATCAGCTTTTCCCACATGATGAATGAAAATGGTCTTTGTGAAAGGCTGTTTTCGCATACTTTGTTGCTATTTACCAAGTAGTGCGGTGTGGTTGATTTCCCCTCCAGATGCTCGCTTTCCGCGGGGCGGGCGGTGAGCCTCCTCGGCGTAAACGCCTGTGGGGTCTCACCTGTCCCGCTGCTCCCGCTGGAGTCTCGCACTTCCGCTCCAATCAACCTTAAATAGTATCGTTTTAAAAACAACAATCTTTATACAAAAAGAGCCTTGTGAAAAGACACCCACATAACAAGCTGGGACTAAAAACTTATTTAGTTCCCGGGACAAAGAGACGAAGATGTTTGTGCAGTACATTTGCCTGGAAAGGAAGAAGGATGCCTTCATCGCCATCGATATTGACTGCCAGTTCCTCTGAAGTGGCTAAATGGAGCTTGGATGTTTTAATATATTCAACTTCGTCATGCTCCTTGATCTCCCCCCTAATCAAACTGGGAATGATCTTGACGATGAGAGGAAGAGATAAATCCTTAATGATGAATGTGTGCAGCTTTCCATCATTCACTTCCGCCTCTGGTGCAAGTTGTTCGAAACCGCCGACAGAGTTAGTCATTGTTGCAATTAGTAAATGAGCCTCGCCCATCCATTTTCCCTGATCATGTTCAACCGTTAAAGGAAACGGAGTCTTTTTAATGATCGCTTTTGCTCCTTCAATGAAATATGCAAAAGACCCCAGACGGGTTTTCTGTTCAACGGTAACATTATAGGTAGCCTCGGCGATCGCCCCTACTGCCAACACATTCATGAAGTAACGGTCATTGATCTTCCCTATGTCCGATTCCTTAATATGCATATCCTTTAATATCTCAATGGCTGCATTGGGATTCAGGGGTATTCCCAAAGATCTCGCGAAGTCATTAATAGTTCCTAGTGGAATGATTCCGAAAATAGGCCGATGTTGCTGCTCGCCCAAGCCATTCACTATCTCATTCACCGTTCCATCCCCACCCATGGAAATGACAGCATCGAACCTTTCTGCACAGGCCTCCTTTGCAAAATCCGTAGCATCCCCCTCTCCCTCCGTTTTACAAACACTTACCTCATCATAAATCTCACCAAGGGCCTCTTTCGCTTTCGGCAAAATCTTTCCTGCCTTTTCCTTACCTGAAGACGGATTGATGATAATCATCGCTTTCGACATATGCTACCTCCCATTATTGTACTTCTACTAGCAAGTTACCTCTTTACTGATGTACTAAAACCACACGGACATTTTTTCTGATTGTTAAATAAGCATTTCCCCCAGTAACTTACAAATAATCGCTGCCACTTGAATATTGCCTTCATTTTAAAACAAGCTATTATTTGTTACATAGGCTTTGAAACAGGCATTCACTTATCACTGAACTTTCCTGTTCCACATCTGTTACATTAATACCTTGCTCAACCAATTGAAAATCGCCTGTCCCTTTCGCTCCCTCTTTGTTTTTCCCTTTCATAAAAAGCATCATTTCTTCCATTCCCTACTTGCCGTGAAGAAAAATACAAAAATAAATGGATGATAAATCCCTTTCCTATAAGGTTTTCACACTATCAACGAAAAAAATTTCAAATTTTCTGTAAAATACCTATACAATTTCCAAATTCGGGTATATACTGTATTATAACAACTAGTAAACACCCAAAACTGTACTATAAAGAGGAGGAGCGAGACATGCAAGCAAATCAATCAGATTTATTCATAATCGATTCATTTAAACATTGCCCGGAGTGTGGTGAAACACATGTGGACCACTCAGATTCCTATCTGATGGAATGCGATCGCTGCCTTTCCAAACGTGAAGAATAAAGCGATCGGAAAATATATCTACCATTAAAAGGAGGAAATATCATGCAAATGAAAAAATCGATTGAGTTTTTTAACAATATCCCTGCTAAACATTGCCCCGAGTGCGGTGACCATATTATTGAGCACGCTGAGTCCTACTTAATGGAATGTGACCGCTGCCTTTCCAAAAGCGAAGACTGATTAAACCAAATAAAAAAAAGGAGGAATCATCATGCAAACTATAAATCCACTGGAATTCTTCAGGACACTGCCGCCTAAACAATGTTCGGAGTGCGGAACCCATATCACTGAACAAGCTGAATCCTACTTAATGGAATGTGACCACTGCCTTTCCAAACGCGAAGACTGATTAAACCAAATCAAGAAGGAGGAATCATCATGCAAACGAAAAACCCATTGGAATTCTTCAGGACACTGCCGCCTAAACAATGTTCGGAGTGCGGGACCCATATCATTGAACAAGCTGAATCCTACTTAATGGAATGTGACCGCTGCCTTTCGAAACACGAAGACTAAATTAAACCAAATCATAAGGAGGAATCATCATGCAAACGAAAAACCCATTGGAATTCTTCAGGACACTGCCGCCTAAACAATGTTCGGAATGCGGGACCCATATCACTGAACAAGCTGAATCCTACCTCTTGGAATGTGACCTCTGCCTTTCCAAAAAAGATGAATATTAATATAAGATGCTGACATCAAGAAGCTGCTATATAGGCAAATTTGATGTCAGCATTATTTCCTTGCATTCAAAAAAGGATGTCCCAGGGACACCCTTCAGCCGTACTTATTTTTTTATCTCCCAATATATTTGTCTACATATTTTCCGCTTATCTGCCTGCTGCTGTATTGTAAGAAGTCCAATGCAAAAATCATGAATTCAAGGCCTAGGCGCTTATCCGAACGCATAAAATCAGAACCTAGCAGTTTCTCCAATTTTTCAAGCCTATGATATAGCGTTTGCCGGACAATGAATAGTTGTTTCGATGTTTCCTGCTTGGAACCGTTACAAGCAAGATAGGTCTTCAGGGTAGGCATTAACTCACCATTGTTTTGCTTGTCATATTCAATGACCGGACCTAAATATTCGTATACCGTTTCCTCCAGATTACCATGTTTATTTATGAGCGAAATCATGCGATGCATATGTAAGTCCTGATAAAAGAAGCTCCTGTTGTCCTCTGGTAATGTATCCTGAAGCAGCAAAGTCTCACGGGCCGTTTCATAACTTTTATAAATCTCACTTAACCTTTGAACATGCTTTCCAAACCCAATGGAAAGCAGCCCCATGCGATTACGCCCGCTTGCATCCATTTTCATGATTCGATCCACCGCGCTTGTAACCCTTGATTTCCAATCTTCAGATGCACGATTATCACCTAAAATAAAAACAAGATGCTGATGTATTTCCATGGAAAATATCTGAAAGCCGTACTGTTCAAAAACTGTTCTAAACATTATCTTAAAATAGGTTCCATCTAATTTTGTGGAACTTTTATTATATTTTGGGTGTTGTTTGCAAATGCAAACAATTCCGCCATCCAACTGCATTTTCGGATCAATATAGGAAAGCCTCTCCCGGATTGCTTCGTCACTATATTCACCTTCAATCCAATTTGTAAGCCATTTACTTTCTTCCGACATTTTCTTTTCTTCTATATATAACTCCCTTAATAGATGCTGTGCCAATGCGGTAGCCGTTCGATCCAAGATCAGTGAATCAAAATCAGTCAACTCTCTGTCGTTGCTGCAAATGAGCAGTTCCGCATAATTTTCACCGAGCACTTGAATCGGCTGTCCAAGAACGGTTTTATCCAATTTCCGCTTCTCTTCGTATATGTCCGCCACCATTTGATAGGTTATTTTTTTCTTTATTTTTGGAATGCTGGCTATATCATTTTCATTAAAGATAAGAATAACCTGTACATTTAAATAGCTGTGGAGAAATTTTAGGATTGGTTCATAATGGTCAATTTCGAGGAGATTTTTATTTAACTGCTGGGAGTAGTTTTCTAAGTTGGAGATCATCTCATATTGTTTATTGATGATAAGGGAATGAATATCCTGCGTGATTTCTACGAAAGGGACTTCTTCATGAAATAGGATGATAGGGAATTGCCGTTCATTTGCGAGATCGATCGCACATTGCGGCACGGCCATGGTGTTGGCGCCAATCTCTATACAGAGTCCAGCTGCATCGCATTCAATTAACTGCCTTAAGTAGGATAGAAATGTGTCATCGCAATCTTTCCACCCTAAACCGGTAGTCAGAATCAGTTCATTTCCATTTAACAAATGGCTGATTTGGGTGACTTCCATGCAGTGTACCCACTTCACTTGACGCTTTATCCCACTGCTACCTGCAATTATATCCGTCAGATTAAAATGCTTGCGTGTTAGAATTTCCTCGATTGTAATCGATGTATTCATCCATACACATCCTTTTATAAAACTGCTTTAAAATCTATTATAAACGGACAACCTTTAAATCTCCAGACACTTGTTAGAAAATCTAACGTCAAAATTCTACAAAAAACTCGAACAGGTACAAGAAAAAGGACCCATTCGCGAGGAATAGGCCCGGTCCATAACTATTTCAATTCAATTTTTTGAACAGCAATGTAGAGAAGTATTTCCTTCCTTCCGGGGTTTTGATGTTCAATTGCTTCCATTCCTGCTTCGTTCCTTCAATCAGTTCAAAATCGAGAAAAGCTCCACTTAAACTTTCGGAAACACGGGTGATTCGATATCCTCTTTCAAGTAAAAAATCGATTTGTTCCCTTTCTAAGCGATACTCTTGATATTCGGACATTTCCATTCCCCCCTTTTTTCATACGTTCTCCTTGCCGGTTGAAGCCGGAAAAACCATCTCTTCCTCAAGTTTTGGATCCTTTTCGATACTCCAATCCCTGCCAACGGAAATGCCTAAATATTTCTCATCGCTGGGATCCATTATTTCAGCTTGTTCATATTGCTTGAACCACCAATACTTAGCTAATATATAATAACTTGCACCGCCGAGAAGTAAGCCAATAATAAACGAATAATTCGAAAAAATCGTGGCACCGATTCCTCCAATCACCCAAGAAATGATTCCTGCCCAATTCACCCCATTCAAGTATTTATACTGGCCTTCACTCTCATAGAGTTCTTTTACATTCACTCTCCGTTTACGGAGGAAATAGTAATCCGCTATAAGGATGCCGACAATGGATGCCAGGATCCCACCTATTATTAATAAAACTTCTATTATGATGCCGAACAGGCTCCATGGCTGAACCACTATCCCAATAAACCCCGCCACAACGACTCCTGCCCAAAATGGCATTTTAGGACCCATGACATTGGAGAAAATGGTAGCTGCGGGAATGACATTGGCCGTAGTATTCGTCGACCATTGAGCGAATACGATCATGATTAAAAGGACGCCGAGAGCAATTCCACTTGCTGATCCCTGTATGGCAACCACCGGATCATAATTGGAAACAGCCATATAAGAAACCGCTCCGATGATCACCATGAACGTCTGCGTGATGGGATAAGTGATAATATTCCCAATTATTTGCCCCTTATTGCGCTTGAACCAATTTTTTTCATTTTTTGGTGCCTTTATATAGCGGGAAAGCGTGGGCATATCCGCAGTCAACGTGCCCCAAAATCCCATATTAGCCATGATGACTACCATGAAAGCCGTGGCAGCAGCCCCGCCAGTGACCGGACTTTCAATCCAGGACCATACATCTCTTCCTTGGGCCACTGCCTGATCGGATAGAGTGAAATACATCCAGCCAGAAATTAAAATGATAACGGGCGCCGCCAAGTCGGCGAATCGTTCTATCGACTTTATTCCCATTGCCGTGTTGACTAATTGTAAAACGGCAAAAATGAGGAAGCATATAAACCAATTATCAAAATCAAAAAGGGTTGTGAAGATAGCGTTCATTGCAGTGGCTCCGAAGTAAGTATTGAGGCCGAACCAGCATGACGCTACAAAACCCCGTACAACCGAAGGGATGTGGGTGCCAATCGTACCGAACGGCGCCCTCATATAGACCGGGAATGATATTCCATGTTCAACACCAATATCTCCTGTCATTGTCATCAAAAAGCCGAGAACCACACAGGCAATGACCGTTGCAAGAACGACCCAGCCTAAGGATAAACTTTGAACACCGTTCCCACCGATTGCGAAGGCAGCCAATACTACAGCCATGCCCACCCAAATGAAACCAAATCCGGCTGCACTTATATTTTTCTCACTATGAGGTATAGGCAGCAAATCGGGAGACTTTAAATATTCTTTCTTCTCACTCATAGAAAATCCCCCTAAAATAATTTGCAACATTCCTTACCGAAATTAGACTGGAAGCTTTTTCCCGGTATCCGGCTTCAGCGCCGCATTATATTTTGCCCGTTTCAGGAATTGCCCTTTTCCAGCTTCGCCTACAAATTGTTTGTCTTTAATGACGAATTGACCTCTCGATAAAACGGAAACTGGTTCACCTGTAATTTCCATACCTTCAAACGCATTATAATCTACAGCCATGTGATGAGTATCTGCAGAAATGGCCCTTTCAACTTTCGGGTCAAAAATGACAATATCAGCATCCGAGCCCACTGCAATCGTCCCTTTCTTAGGGAATAACCCAAATAGTTTGGCAGCACGCGTAGAGGTCATGTCCACGAATTGATTCAAGGTAATACGCTCTTTCATGACCCCTTCAGAAAAGAGGATGCTCATGCGGTCCTCAATTGTTGGACCACCGTTCGGTATTTTCGTGAAATCTTCACGTCCAAGCTCCTTCTGTCCCTTAAAATCAAACGAGCATTGATCGGAGCCGATCGTTTGCAGCTGCCCCGTTTTCAAAGCATTCCATAGCACTTCCTGGTTTTTCTTCTCCCTTAACGGCGGGGACCATACATACTTAGATCCTTCGAAATGGGGCTTTTCAAGATAAGATTGGTCAAGAACCAAATATTGCGGACAAGTCTCCCCCCAAATATCCACCCCTTTATTTCTTGCCTCAGTGATTTTTTCAACCGCATCTTCACAGGTGACATGAACCACATAGAGATGACCATTTGCCATTTCCGTCAGTTTAGCTGCCCGTCCAGTCGCTTCCCCTTCAAGCTCCGGAGGCCTTGTCAGTGCATGGTAAATTGGATCGGTGTTACCTTCAGCAAGCGCCTGCTTTGTAAGATAATCGATGACATCACCATTTTCAGCGTGAACCATGACCAGTGCGCCAAGTTCCTTTGCTTGCAACAAAGTGCGGTATAACGTGGCATCATCAGCTTGAAAAACATTCTTGTAAGCCATGAAGACTTTAAAGGAAGAAATCCCTTCATTATCAATAATACTTGGCAGCTCAGCCAATACATCATCATTAATCTCACTGATCATTAAATGAAAACCATAATCTATGGCCGCTTTTTCATTGGCCTTCTCATGCCATGTTTCAATTGCTTTCTTTAACGGCACCCCTTTTTCGGTCAGACAAAAGTCGATGATCGTTGTTGTGCCTCCATATGCAGCAGCAATCGTCCCCGTTTCATAATCATCCTTTGTCGTTGTCCCTCCAAACGGCATATCGAGATGGGTATGCGGATCAATGCCCCCCGGAAAAATATAAGCGCCTTTTGCATCAATGATTTCAGCCCCCTCAGACGACAGGTCCTTGCCAATCATTGCAATCTTCTCATTTTCAATCAATATATCCGCCTGATACGTATCTGCAGCGGTTGCAATCGTTCCATTTTTAATGATTTTCTTCATCTTCGACCCCTCCATCATTTTACGAAATCAACACTTTCACTGCTTATGCCCCCAAGGAACGACTGGCGTTCATTCCATGTCATTGGCGGTAATTCATTTGTCAATTCGATCATATCGATCGCCCCATCGACCGGACAGACGATCGAGCAAAGATTACAGCCTACGCAATCTTCTTCGCGCACTCTCAAGAAGGAGCTGCCTGATGTATCCTTTAACATATCTATACATTGGTGAGATGTATCTTCACACGCAATATGGCATTTATTGCAGTTAATGCACACATCATTATTAATGCGCGCGACGACCTTGTAATTAAGATCTAAATTCCCCCAGTCGGAATAACGCGGCACCGACTTACCAACAATATCCATCACAGAAGAAATCCCTTTTTCATCAAGGTAATTGGACAGGCCATCAATCAAGTCTTCTACTATTCTAAAACCGTGATGCATGGCAGCCGTACAAATTTGAACTCCAGTCGAACCCATCAATAAAAATTCAACCGTATCCTGCCAATTTGAAATGCCGCCTATTCCGGAAATGGGAACATTGATCATTTTATTCCTTGCACACTCAGCCACCATATTCAAAGCAATCGGCTTCACGGCGGGACCGCAATACCCTCCATGAGCCCCCTTGCCGCCTACATGGGGAATCGTATTCCATGAATGGATGTCCACTCCTGCCAAGCTGTTGATCGTATTGATCATGCTTATTGCATCCGCACCGCCGCGCACCGCCGCTTCAGCCGTAACCGTAATGTCGGTTATATTGGGTGTAAGCTTGACGATGACGGGTTTGGATGCAGCTTCCTTCGCCCAGTATGTTTGCTTTTCGACAAGCTCGGGAACCTGTCCCGAAGCAGCTCCCATCCCACGCTCTGCCATACCGTGCGGGCAACCAAAGTTCAACTCGTAACCATCGACCCCTACATCTTCTATTCGCTTGATGATTTCATGCCACTTTTCCTGTTGTGGCTCCACCATCACCGATGCAATGATTGCATGATCAGGGAACCTCTTCTTCGTTTCATATATTTCTTTCAGATTCACTTCAAGTGGACGATCCGTAATCAATTCTATATTGTTGAACCCGGCAACTCTCTGTCCATTAAAGCCGACCGCTGCAAAACGTGATGAGACATTCAGGATGGGTTCACCCAATGTCTTCCAAACAGCTCCGCCCCAGCCAGCTTCAAATGCGCGCTGGACTTGATAACCCGAATTGGTAGGTGGTGCAGAAGCAAGCCAAAAAGGATTGGGGGATTTAATACCTGCAAGATCAATTGATAAATCAGCCATGATAAGCCTCCTAATTTTCATAGTTATTAAGCAATATCCACCGCTTCGCCCATCAAAATCGAGTCAATTTCATAGGCTGTCTTCTTCCCTTGCTGGGCAGCTGAAACAACCATTGCCTCACCTTGGCCTTTACCGAAGATCACGTCACCGCACGCAAAAATCTTTTCATTCGATGTCCTATAGGAATCACCCTCCAATGTTACGACACCATCATCATGCTGGATGCCGAACTGTTCAATCAACCCTACATACCTGGATTGGCCTATAGCTCGAATGACCCCATCGACCGGTATGACGAACTCTGATCCGGAAATTTGGACTGGACGGCGCCGGCCATCTTCCCCCGCCTCGCTAAGCACCATCTTCACGCACTCGATGCCCGTAACTTGACCGCTTTCATCCGAGAGTATCCTGGAAGGGGCAGTCAGCCAGTGAAACCCGACACCTTCTTGTTTGGCAAACTCATATTCAAAATCATAGGCTGTCATTTCCTTTTGGGTACGACGATAAATAATGCTCACCTGTTCGGCGCCCAGGCGTACAGAACAGGTCGCGGCATCGATCGCCGTGTTTCCAGCCCCAATAACCGCCATCTTCTTCCCAATGAATTTATCAGTGATTGCCCCTGTTTTCGTCGCTTTCACGAAATCGATTGCATCATAAACGTCAGCCAAATCCTCCCCTTCAATTCCAAGCTTAGGAACATCGGACATGCCGATCGCTAAAATGACCGCATCATAGTCGGCAGTCAGCTGATTTGCGGAAACATCCACTCCGACCCTTGTATTCGTTTTAATATCAACATCCAAACTCTTTACTTGTTCAACTTCCCAATAAGAAATGCTTTGAGGTAAACGGAACGATACAATTCCGTATGTATTTAATCCGCCTGGATTCTTTTCAGCTTCGAAAATGGTTACACTGTAGCCAAGCAAGGCTAACTCCCTTGCTGCAGACAAACCCGCCGGACCGCTTCCTACAATGGCAACTTTTTTGCCATTCTTCTTACCGGCCTTGAATAGGGCTTGTTTATTTTGGATGGCCCAATCTGTGGAATAACGCTGGAGATTGCCAATCATGATTGGCTTTGTAGAATGGTTCAGGACACATGCCCCCTCACATAACTCTTCTGTCGGACATACCCGCGCACAGCTGGCACCGACAGGATTGGCTGTCATGATCGTCTTGGCCGACCCTTTAAAATTACCTGAAGCTATCTTCTTAATAAAACCTGGAATATCAATTCCGGTCGGACAGGCTTGGATGCATGGGGCATCATAGCAGTATAAACATCGATTCGATTCTTCCAAAGCTTCCCTCGGGGATAAACCCCTCTCCGCTTCCTGAAAGTTAATCTCCAGATCACCTTTTAACGGGCTCGTCATACTCATCCACTATTTCTCCTTCCAAACATTTATTTTTGAAAAATAAAAAAGGGAGGAATTGATTTTCTTTCCACTGTCCTCATATTTAAACGATTGAAAGCATTGCCAACATGGTTTTCATCAATGTATTCAACTAACAGTCATGGCGATTTCCCAGCCAAAATTCTCTCGTTTTGTTTATTATTTTCTATCATTCTCTCACTGGTCACGCCTCGGTCCCTGCTTCCTTCTAACACAAAAAGCCCCCCTACTAATCTTAAAAACTCAAATCCTGATGATAAATCAGAGAATTGAGTATTCTTTATTTTATAATGTTAAAAAGTAAGTTACATTATACAAAGTGTAAAGTATTTCCATATGTTAGATATGCAATATGTAATAATCATGTTATATTTCCTAACAATAAGTGATAAACATCGTCATTTTTCTACATTCAAACGTACTTTTCATCCTACTTATTGATATTCTTTGGATGATTTTTTCTGAAGGCCTAATTATCAACACTTTGTCCACATAAAAAAAAATCCCGGAAACTCAAATCTTGGTTTCCTGGGTCTTTTCACTTTTATCCACAACTTATTCACATATTATATGGCATTATTCTCTTTGTTTTTGCAGAACAGAAGCATTCCACCAAAAGTTATCCACATTAATGAATCGACTTTTCCACTTATCAACAAACAGTTAACAATTTATCAACAGGCAGGTTCATTCCGGATGAATAACGTATCGTTTATATTTCTCATAATCCGTTTTCTTGCACTCAAGCTTTATTCGATATCCGATTGCTTCATATTCTGTTTCCGTTATGTGACCATTTTCATTGAAATAAGAAACCAGCTGCCCTAGCTCAAATGGAATCAGCATTTCACAGCGAATATAGTCGACAAAAATATGCTTACGAATTTGATCTATCAATTCCTCGATGCCAACTTTGTTTTTCGCTGACATATACACAGAACCACGATTCACCTGGGGAATATCCAAATCGGTAAGGTCCGCTTTATTATAAGCAAAAATCGTTGGAATCCCTTTAATGCCTATCTCGTTTAAAGTCTTATCCGTTATCTCTATTTGCTGCTCATGATTAGGATTGGAAAAATCGACAACATGGATTAACAGGTCCGCTTCTACCACTTCTTCCAATGTGGAGCGAAATGCTTTCACGAGATGATGGGGCAATTTAGACACAAACCCCACTGTATCCGTCAATAAAAATTCCTTTTTATCCGGCAGCGGGATGTTTCGGACGGATGTCTCAAGCGTAGCGAACAGCATATCCTTCTCAAACACCTGCTTCTCGGCCGTTGGGTGGAACATCTCAATCAGAGCATTCATGATCGAAGATTTTCCTGCATTGGTATAACCGACTAAGGATACAACAGGGATGGCATTCTTTTTCCGCTGCTTCCTCTGCGTTTGCCGGTGTGCAACAAGGTCTTCCAGTTCTTTATTCAAAACACTTATATTTTCCTCGATTCTCCTGCGGTCAAGCTCCAACTGCTTTTCACCTGCACCTTTGTTTGTACCGACCCCGCCACTCTGACGGCCTAATGACTCCCTCAAACCAACGAGACGCGGGAGCATATACTGAAGCTTTGCCACTTCTACCTGAAGCTGAGCTTCCTTCGTTTTCGCCCGATGCGCGAAGATGTCCAGAATTAAGATTGTCCGGTCGATCACCTTGCAATCCATGTCCCTCTCCAAATTACGAAGTTGCGAAGGGGAGAGCTGATCATTAAAAATGACGACATTAGCTTCTTTATGCTCAACGAGATTTTTCACTTCCTCGATCTTCCCGGTGCCGATAAAATGTGATGAGTTCACCCGATGCAAATTTTGTGTGATGGTCCCTGCAACCTCTACCTCACATGCTTCCGTTAAATTGGCCAATTCCTCCATTGAATACTCAAAATCCTTTTGACCGTTGAGATTAACTCCAACCAAGATTGCCCTCTGCTGTAATTCCATCATTTCAAATCCCTTCCGTACATACCTTACTCCCTATATTATGCTTAAAAACCTATCATACTGCCTAAAAGCCAGCCACATTGTAGCATTGTTGCCCAAGTTTAACGGGCTTCCCTTTACTATAAAAGAAAATTTAACAAAAAAATAACGGGACCGATTACTTTTTTCAAAGTTTCACATGAAACAATTGGAAAACTCATAAATAAGAGCTCCCTGATGCACCTTAAGATGCACCAGGGAGCCCATAATATTCTATTCTTTTATCCTCAATAACCTAAGACTATTCAATGTAACTAATAACGTCGCACCCATATCGGCAAAAATCGCCATCCAAAGTGTTAACCAGCCCGGCGCTATCAATAATAAGGCCAGGATTTTAATCACCAATGAAAACGTGATATTCTGCTTAATGATTTTTAATGTTTTGCGGCTTAAGCGGATTGTATAAGGCAGCTTCGATAAGTCATCACCCATTAAGGCAATATCGGCTGTTTCAAGGGCCGTATCTGTACCCGCCCCGCCCATTGCGATTCCTACCGTGGAAGCTGCCAAGGCCGGGGCATCATTGACACCATCGCCTACCATGGCCACTCGATCATATTTTTGTTTCCATCGTTTGATGATTGTCAATTTATCTTGTGGCAATAGCTCCGCCTCGATCTCATGAACGCCAGCTGCCGCTCCAATAGCTTTAGCTGTTCCGATATTATCCCCGGTCAGCATGATCGTTTTTTCAATGCCCAATGCATGCAGTTTCCGAATTGCTTCCTTACTGCTTTCCCTTATTTCATCAGACACTGCGATGAGTGCCAGGATCTTCACTTGATCACCAAGCACCATCACCGTTTTCCCTGTATTTTGATAGCGGCTGATTAATTTAAGCGCATCATCAGAGAAAACTAAACCTGCCTCTTCTTCAAAAAGGTTGGGTTTACCAATGTAATAGATTGTTTGATTGATTTTCCCCTTTATACCTTTACCGGTGATTGCAGTAAAATCCTCTACCAATAAAGAATGATAGTCCACATCGTGGTTTTCCGCCTTTTGAAGAATGGCCGTGGCAAGGGGGTGCTGTGACCTGCTTTCTAAAGCAGCAGCGATAGCCAACACGTCCTGTTCATTCAACTCATCAGCTAACACTGTGAAATCAGTCACTTCAGGTACGCCCTTTGTTAAAGTACCCGTTTTGTCAAACGCAATCGCCTTTAAGGCCCCCGCTTCCTCCAAATGGACCCCGCCTTTAATCAGCACACCATGTTTCGCAGCATTTCCGATAGCTGTCACGATGGCAATGGGTGTAGAAATGACCAAAGCACAAGGACAACCGACAACAAGTACAGCCAACCCCCGGTAAATCCATTCACTCCAATCCCCGTTCATCACAATCGGGGGTAACACGGCAATGGCCAAGGCAATTAGCATAATGGCCGGCGTATAGAATTTTGCGAATTTATCCACAAAGGCTTGGGAAGGAGCTTTTTCGGCCTGTGCTTCTTCAACAAGGTGGATGATTTTTGCAATAGTCGTATCCTCGACTCGCTTCGTGACCTCCACTTCGAGCAACCCTTCACCATTTAAGGTTCCGGCAAACACTTCACCCTCAACCGTTTTAAAAACCGGCTCGGATTCCCCAGTAATGGCTGCTTGATTAAGTGTCGAGGCCCCTTTCATGATCCTGCCATCCATGGCAAGCTTTTGACCCGGTTTAACGATCATGGTGTCGCCCACTTCAATCTCATCAACAGCAACCATCATTTCGTGATGCCCCCTACGGATCAAGGCTTCTTTAGGCGCGATGTTCATTAATGATTCTATAGAATTACGGGCTTTATCCATCGAATATTTTTCCAGTGCTTCACTTATCGCAAAGAGGATGACGACAGTCGCCCCTTCGCCCCATTCACCAAGCACGGCCGCCCCGATGATGGCAACCGTCATAAGGGTGTGCATATCAAAGCGAAGCCTGACAAGATTCTTCAATCCATTGACAAATAATGAATATCCCCCAACTATGATTGCAGCCGCATAACCGATCACCGGCATGATGCTTCCATCGGCATATCGATTATCCAATATCCAGCTGATCAGCAAAAGGATAACCGAGAACACCACTTTTATATTTTCTTTTTGCTTCCAAAATGGTTCCTTTTGCTTTACCTGTTCCTGTTCACCGCGGATTCTCAGGTTATCAAAAGCACCCGCCTTTTCGATCTCTTCGATAGTCGCACTGCCCTGTACAGAAATCTTCGAGGCACCAAAGTTGATTTTAGCATCCTCCACACCCTCTAGTTCACGGACATTGTTCTCAAATTTAGCCGCACAATTCGTGCAGGATAGACCTTGGATACGATAGATTTTTAATGGGGACTCAGCCATCGACCCTTACCTCCTGCTGATGTTCTAATGCAATGAGGATTAATTGCTTTATATGGTGATCATCCAAAGAATAAAAAGCCAACTTTCCTTCTTTTCGGTATTTTACGATTGCGTGTTTATAAAGGGTACGAAGATGATGTGACGTTGTAGCCATCGAAGCACCAATGATATGGGCCAGGTCGCACACACACAATTCCTCGTCCTTACAGAGCGCATAAGCTATCTTCGCCCTATTTTCATCTCCGATAACTTTAAACAGCTTCGACACGCTGGATATATTCACCTGGTTCATTTCCTCGTGAATGCGATTAACCTTTACTTCATCATGCAGGTGGACATCACAGATATCTTTCAGTTCCGTCATCTTCTCACACCTCTCATTCAAATCTGCGTTTGATTATAATATAACACAATTCCCTGAATATTCAAATCTATATTTGAATGTACAAGAATCTTTTCTCCTTCCTCACAGCGCCTTAGTGAAAGTGCCTATATGTCTTTATATGTAGGCCATCGTTTTTTGTTTCACTTCGCAGCCGTTCCCCTGGAATTTCGCTGAACACAAAGGGCAGGCTGTCCTCTTTCCAGGGAATCCATGAATCCCTGATCCGAAACTTCTATACTTCAGGCAAAAAAAGAAGGGACATAAATTCCTTCACGTCCCTTCAATCCAACGATTTCAGTAATTTCCTAATTGATGCCTTGATAAGTATAATATATTTAATTTAGTATTTTTTAGAAAAACTGTGATATACTTAGGCAAACCTTTTTTAGCGTTTTACTTTACTTGTACCATTTACCCTGCTCATCGTTGGGCAGGGTTTTTTGTTATGTATTTTCACATAACAAAAAAAGACGGACCCTATAATTAGGATCCGTCTTTTTTTGTTATTGAAATTATGCTTTTTGAACGTTAGAAGCTTGAGGTCCGCGTTGACCTTGTTCTACTTCAAAAGTAACTTCTTGACCTTCGTCTAAAGATTTGAAACCTTCGCTTTGGATAGCTGAGAAATGTACGAATACGTCGTCTCCGTTTTCGCGTTCGATGAATCCAAAACCTTTTTCTGCGTTAAACCATTTTACTTTACCTTGTTCCATTGTTGTTGCCTCCTAGTGCATCTAAGCACAATGTATTACTATCCTTGCTCTAAGTCATCATCGAAAACGAAAAGTAGTACTTTTAGTATCCTTAGTACCGAACAAAAATAATTAAGACTAAGCATAACATTAAATGGTAGCGATTGCAAATAGTTTGGGGAAACTTTTTTCCAGCAATTTTTAATACTCTCTAAATTCATTTAAAACCAAGCATTAACCAATGAGCTCTATCTATTTCAGGTAATGGATTCATGACCTCCCACACGCATTCATCCAAACAAAAACCTCCCTTTAACAAAGTTAAAGAGGTTTTTGTAAATGTTCCATCGATTATTTATTTTTGGTAATAAACTTTTCTACCATTTCTTCTAAAATGGCCGATTCTTTTGCTAAATCTTCGTTTTGTTCCTTCAATCCAGTCATTATGGTGCTTTGTTGAATGGCAGCTGCCGAGATTTGCTCCGTCGTTGCGACTCCTTCTTCTGAAATCGCCGCAATTTCCTGAATGGATGCCAGGCTTTCATCCGAAGACTCATTGATCTTTTTCGAGTGGGCGGCCAATCGTTCCGTGCCTTTCAGCAATTTCTCTACGGATTCAAATATCTTATTGAAAATCTCGCCATTGTTTTCCACCAAGGAAACACCATTTACTATATCCTGAAAACTTTCATCATTATTTTGGATGACCTTGGCTGTTTGTTCATTAATCCGCATGATGGATTCTGAAATGATATCGATGGATTCATCTGTTTGCACAGCCAATTTTTGCACCTCTTGAGCCACTACGGCAAAACCTCTGCCGGCATCACCCGCCCGTGCCGCTTCAATGGAAGCATTCAGGGATAGCAGGTTCGTTTGGGAAGCAATCACCCTTATTAAGCCAATCACTTCATTTATCTTCACTACATCCTCTTCCAGGCTCACCAAATTGGCTTTAGTCGCTTGGCCATTTTCCATGATTTTATCCATCTGGCTCGTTACATC
The DNA here is from genome assembly GCF_900156045.1 of Peribacillus simplex. GTDB lineage: Bacteria > Bacillota > Bacilli > Bacillales > DSM-1321 > Peribacillus > Peribacillus simplex_D. The sequence goes on from NZ_FTMX01000013.1 coordinate 62,992, forward strand.
TTGCACTTGTTTACTTCCTTGTTCAGCAAGTGTATTCGTATGCAAGGTAAATTCATTCATTTCATTCGTTTGTTCATTCATTAAACGGATTGTATCCGTTAATTCACTGATCATATTGGAAATTCGGTCAATATGATGGGCACGTTCTTCTGAAGCTTTTGCTTCTTCCGTTGTCCCCGTCACTATCTGGCCATAGGATTCCACCATCTCTTCAAAGGATTGCTGAATGGATACTGTCGTTTGATTCATCGTTTGGGCATGTTCACGGACATTCTGGATAATATGGGCCAAGCTTAACCTCATATCTTCGAATCCATTTGAAAGATCGCCAATCTCATCCTGTCTATCAACGGGAATCGATTTACTTAAGTCCCCTTTTGCCATTTCATTCGTGTAACCAACAAGTTCATTGACGGGTCCCGAGATCTTTTTCCCGATGACAACAGCGCATAGCACCCCTAATATAATGGCACTTGCAAGAAATAAGATATTATAGAATATCATTGTGCTTTTCAATTCATCGATGAATTTTGCATCCATATCGATTCCGACAATCGCGTCCGTTCCTTTGATTGGCGTAAAGTACGACTTGTGTGTACCCCACTTATCTTTATATATTTCACTTAATACGTCTTCGTTTCCATTTATCGATTTTGCCTGTTCCGGCGTGAAAGGGGATTCCACCATGTAGTCCTCGCTGCCGTTCAAGGCTGCAATCATGTCGGCACCATTCTCCCGCTTCAACACATAAACATATTCAATTCCCTTTTTATCTTCAACAAAGGCATCCAGGTTCCGCCTAATCTCTTCGCCCCGTTCGGAAGCTTTGTTTATCAAAGTCGGATTGAGGCTTGCCGCTAAACTGTGGGCATTTTCAGAAAGGCGTTCATCGAATTGCGGAAGGACATTCTCATTGATCATTTTATTAGTAATATAGGAAAAGCAAAGGCCCATGGCCCCTGCGAAAAGTACGAAAGGAATAATATAAAACAAGAATAGTTTTGCCAGCAAAGATTTATTAGGATTAAGCTTTGAAAATCTCATTTCCATGCCCCCCTTAGATGAAAACCAGGTGTTTTATAGTTAAATATGGTATTAAGTCCAAATGAAGCAATTGGAGATTTTCATTCAAATCCTCACTTCTATAAAAGATGATTGCCATGCTCCGGTCATTTTGAAAAGGAAGCTGCCTATATTCCAAAACATGTTCGAATTCATGACGAAGTCCATCATGATCCACACATGAAACATCTTCCGGATTTATTTCCAGTGGAACCTCTGCAAAGAAAAAGCTATATATATGATCGTCCATCTCTTCCAATATCCGATTCCAATCGGGTTTCGTTCCTGAAAAATAGTGTTCATACATATTCATTCCATAGGCATGGTAACCTAGGTCCGTTGTACCCGCCCCAGCAAAACGCAGGGGATTGATTTCGATGGGTATCACCCGGTTTCCCTTTTTGCGAATTTCAAAGTGCACAGGGTAATTCCTAAGTGGAAGGACCGTTTGAATATTCTTCATGAACTTTAGTGCGTCATGATAGATTTCGTTAATGGCCAATTTCGAAGTATAATAAATTCGATCGGAAGTATCGTAATCATCCTTGAATAATCGTTTAAAGACATTCAAAATGACCGGTTCACCATCTTGATTGTAATAGCCATCAACGGCATACTCTTCACCCTGAATCCACTCTTCTATTAAAACGGTCTGGGAACCGACCACTTCTGAATCATATAATCCATCCGAATGAAGTAAATCCGCTTTAAGCTGGTTCACGGCTATATCCCAATCCTGCTCATTCTTGACTTTGTGGACCCCAACACTCGAATAGCCAATATTGGGTTTGATAACTACCGGAAACAGTATTTGATTTTTATCCAGGTCACTTATTATGGATAAATCGATATCTTGGAAATAGAAATCAGGATATAAAGATTTCGTCAAATTTCGCACCTGACTCTTATCCTTCAATAGCTTTGACCATATGTATTCATTACTATTCGGTTGGAAATGACCTAACAATGTTATGCCATTTTCAGAGTTTGTAAGAATTCTTTTGTCCATTTCCATGGACTTGAAAAATTCGGTATCCTTTTGAATGTTTAGCTTTTCTGATGTTAATGTGTCTCCCCATTGTCCCTGTTCCAGCACTGGAATTTGCTGTTCCTCCAACACCTTTAGAAGAATTGGCGACACAATGGACTCATTCAAAATAATCATTTTTTCCACCTAACTTATACTGTTTTTTGTATCTCCATATTTAATCGGTTAAAAGCGGTAAGTATTTAGCTTATATAGGTATTTATTATTATATTCATATTGAAAAGTGAAATTTAAATATGTCTTTTTGCCCATCCACTCTAGCTTGAAGATTATTTGTGAACAAAGGAAAAAGGCGAGATATCACTATCTCGCCTCATCTTTTCGTCTCTTTATGATTAACATGATGAACACCAGAACACACGGTAAGCCTACCACTAATAAAACCCAAAGGAAATAAGTTACATTTGAATGCAAAGTCGGCTCTGTTCCCATTCCGTATCCATACTTTCCCTCGAATTCAGCCTGATTGGAATTATCATTCGTATCTACTAATTCCGCTTTAACGATGACACGTTTGTCCGTATCGATCCCCGTAACATCACAAGTGATCAGAGTAAGTTCAGGACTTCGTGTATCTGCAAGAACACTAACGTCCGTCTCATGGACAATCTTCTTTTCTTTCACTTTATAGGTGAATATTTTCCGTTTATCCGATATATGGATATATGCGCCTTTTTCGATCTTTAATAAAGGCCCAAACAACAGGCGGTCATCTCTCATATGATGTCCAGCCAGCACATAATTTCCTTTACCCATCACTTGACCGTTTTTTACTGTCGTGGCACCTACAAGTAAATTTCGTGTATTCGTACCATGTAAGATCGGTAAAGATACTGTATCACCCTCAATTACTACTGCACCTATCACGTCTTCTCGTTTCACTGAAGAAATATTCGCTAATACCTTTAGAAAATCGGGTGCTTCTATACTTGCATTCTCAGGAAAAGGCTTTTTATGATCAATATTATCTTGGATTTCCTCTTCAGAAAAACTAGCTATATTGTACTTTGTGATTTCCTTTTTGATCATCGCTTCTTGTACCCAAGGTGAAAGAACCAACAAAAATCCTATTAATAAAAGAAAAAAGAATGAAATGATTGTTAAAACATCACATATTATAACTTTCTTTTTTTTTAGCATCTCAAATATGGAATCATATAACATCATTCAATCTATTCTTCTGCACAGGCTATTTGTTCTTTATTCTCATCATTCTCTTTTTTCTTTCTTCGCATAAAAATAACACATAATATTAAGGCTAATAATATGACGATACTCCCTATTATTACATAAAGCCAAGTATAATCCTTTTGAATGGACACATCACTATCATTAAGCTTCTTTGCTAGACCCCCATCAATCTTAAAATTACGTTTCCAATGCCATTCTTCTCCCATGGAGGCAGCGGTCATTTCCAATGTATATTCACCGGCCTGAAGCCTTTCACCATGCAGTGAGATTGGATAATCAAAATTAGAGTTTGGAGCCATCTGAATGCCCTCTTTATTAGACTCGTACAAGACTTGGCTATCTCCCTTTTTGGTCACTTTCGCTTTCACGGTCATTTGATTCATATACATGGGCATGATATTTTGGATATTAGCATTGATTACGTTTCTTGCATTTATTTGATCTGGGAACACATCATTCAATTGAATTTCCGGTTTGATTCCATTTTCATTTTCCCTTAATAAAATGGCGACGACATAGGCAAACTCGTTTTCAATGGACAAACCTTTATTATTCTCATTCTCTTTTTGTTTATCACCAGTACCTTCAGTTTTCTCCTGAAGGATTATGCCACCAGCTAATACACCATCAAAATCTTCTTTTGGCATCACTACATCCATTTTTAATTTGTAGTTTCCTTTAGCTGGAATGATAATTTCCTCTTCCGTCTTCACTATATCTTCCATCTTGTACAGCAAAGTCGAATCCGATTCTATATCATTCTCTCCATATTCAACTACACCATTAAGGTTTGTCGTTGCACTATGGATAAGCGGGTTTATTTTAACATCATTCTCTGTATCATTACGCAAGTTGATTTCCAGTACTTGTTTTTGTCCTGGCTTCATCATCAAATCAAAATATGTCTTTTTTTTATCCACTTGATTTTTTGGAATGACTGTCTCCACGGCAAAATTGAATTCCGCAGCCGAAGCCTTAAGGATAGTAAAAGTGAAAATGATGGATAGGCAACTTACTAGTAATAAAATGAAAATGGATTTCTTTTTCATATGACAGCACCTCCAAGTTGATGCGCGGCTTACTTTACAATGTATCATCTTCATTTATTATACAAACACCAACTTGTAACACCATTTGCAGGGGCATCTGTTAGCAGTATTATTAAAATATCAAGTTCTATTAAGGTTAATTTGATAAGGTTCTTTGACTATTTTCATTCATTTGCTGGAGTATCTTCCAATGACCATTTAATCTTTGCCTCATATTCCCCGACTCTAGCTTCTCCAGCCTTCGCCTCGACAAACAAGCCATTTTTTGTATCTCCGTACCATAAGTCATTTATATATAGTGGTTCATCATCGGTACTAAGATGTTCATAAATTAGCGATCCTGTATTTGAAAGAACTGTGTCACTACCATTATTTGAATAAACCAGAGTTAACGTACTATCATAAGCAGAGTTGTAAAGTTCATCCACTAAGGCTGCTTTCAGCTTCCAAGTGGATTTATGTTTCCGATCATCCTGTACACCAAGTTTCTGATTCATCGATTCAATTTGATAGCGTTTAGATTGTGGAGATATTTGAACATCACTACCAAATGATAAAGAGTCAGGGGCAAGCAATGTTAAACTTCCTGAGTATTCCGCCACTGTAAATAATGGACCTGCTTTAAAAATGGCATCATGGTATTCAATAGTTACAGTCGGGTTTACATTCCCCATAATATTGTTCGTTATTGGAACATCGGGTAACCCTGTAATTTCACCGGTATTATCATTCAGTAATATTTGTACAGTTTGGCCTGCGGCCAATGGTGTTGGTAAATCAATGGTCCATGTTCCATTTTCCGCTACTGTCGTTTTAATTAGATTCCCTTCAGCATCCTTTAACGAATTCCCATCCACTTCAACAAGGACAGTTGCTCCCACCTCATCAGCAGTTCCAGTTATCTGATATGTTCCTTCTTCAATCTCTAGAAGTGATACCTCTGCCGGTGTTGGGGGGGTTACATCAAATACTGTCGTTTCGGATTGTCCATCTTGTACCCAAGGCCCCCTTGTTGATACTCCAGACATCTTTTGGCCGCCGACATTAAAAATCGAATCCATATACTGCACATAGCCATTTGCATCCGTTTTTAAATCCCGATGAACTATACCATGTGTATCAGTGATATCAACACTGGCCTGATTCTCGGAAGCATATACATCCATATAACGAACGACACCGTTCTCATCCAGGCCATCATTATCAGGTGTTTCCCCGATTTTCACCCTTGCCTTAATGGTTAAATCAGCATCTGTCACTGGTTCAAACTCTAATATAGGTTTTGTATTCATTCCCGCAATTCGCCTATAGTACGTTGTATTGAACCCAGATTGTAATGCCGGTTCAGAGGAGACTACCGTTTGACGGCCGGCAGTACTAGAATGACGGCCGGTAGCAGTAAAGTTTTCGACTGCCGCATATGAGAAGTCGGATGGCCCCAAAACGTTACTGCCAGTTTTCCATAAATCGATATCGGATTTATTGATTTCAAAAGTATTCGCATATCCTGTTGCAGAGGTATCTGCCCCCAAACCAACCGCGGTATTATTTCCTATATTCCGCAAATCATATTGTTTCGGATTATCCAATGTGAAGCTATTTCCCCTATGGCTGGTAAGAGGTCCTAAATTAATTAATGGCGTTGAACTATTCCCAATAACATACAATTCTGCATCTGGAGCAACATGGAAAGAATTATTGCTTGAATAATATTCAATAACAGATCCAGAAGTTTGCTTGCTTGTTAAATTAACGTAAGCACCGCCTTTTACAGTAAATGAACCATCTCCATAATTGAATCTAACAGCATTTCCGGGCATGTTGATATCTAGCTTAGCGTTTTCCCCTACCGTGATATCTTTGTAATACAGATAGACTGCGGGATAGGTTGTCCCTAATTTTTGAGACTGAGTTAGCTGAACAATACTTTCATCTCCGATTGTAAATTCCCTGGATTCCCCAGTATCCCCTGGTCTTGCAGCGGACTCGTAATAAAATGTCGAAAAATTATAAAAATTTACATTCCCGATGTACTTCGTGCCATTTTCCATTTTGAAGCTACCCAGATAGAAATTTTCGGCGCGTGTATCAATATTCATTTCTCCATAAACCGTTACTTCGGCATATTTAGCCCTAGCTAGTCTTTGTACGGAGGGCTCTGTAGTAATATTTCCAAATCGGTATTTCCATTTTCCTGTGTATGAGACATTAAGCCTTGAGCCGACTATATCTTCTGAATATGCACCTGCAAAGTATTGTGCCAATACGATATCGTGCATATGGAAGTTACCCATACCATTGGTTGGATCGCCTAAATAAATGGATGTGTTTCCAAAGGAAAGCCTATGTCCATTTCCGTTAATCTCCAAATCTCTGGTTACCTGGTAAGTCCGTAATCCTAGAGTATCTCCAGAAGCACTTGGATTTTCAATATCTTTAGTTACATTTATTTTAGATATGGAAGTGTTTTTCACCGCAGCTACAAAAGTATCCCAACTATCAACGTCTATTTCGTCAGCGGATAAAGCAGCTGCCATAATATTGCCTTCAATACTATTGGAAGGATCCACTTCTGGAAGATCTTCTTCCTCCTTAGCTATACCTTCATTATCCTGTTCCTTCTCTTGATCACTCTGATCAATAGATGCATCCCCTTGATCGGCATCTACATTTTCACCATCTGTTTTTTCGTTTTCTCCCACAACTTGGCCGGACTCCTCAGGCTCTTCCTTTTCTTCCTCGACTTGGCCCGATTCTTCAGGTTCTTCCTTTTCTTCCTCAACTTGGACCAATTCTCCAGGTTCTTCTTTTATTTCTTGATCATCAGCCTTTGCTTCATCTTCTTTTATCGTTCCCCCCTCTATATCTGGTACATCCTTTTCCATGGCCTCTATATCTATGCTGATCTCATTTGATTGGTTCCCATCAGATGTCGCAACTACCACAAAGTTCCCGGCATTTTGGGCCTGAAAGAATAAATGAACTTCATTTTCACCTATTTGTTGTTCACTATACTCTATAGTGATTTCTTTTTTAGCAGATTCATAATCCACCATAGGTGGACTACCATTATTTTGTAATGATTGCCTTGTAGCATCTTGGTCATATGCCAACCCTTCAGGAACCTTTACTGAAATAATTCCAGCTTCTTCTATGGTCGAGTTCACCTCTAGCCTTATTTGGTCACCTAGACTTACAGTACTTTGTTCCGATGATAGCCTTACAGTAGCTGCGGCGGCTGCGGATTCAAGATTGAAAAAACCATTTATATTCATTTGCTGCAGCATAATAACCAATATGATGCCCCATATCCCTATATATGAATAATCCTTTAAAGCCCTTCTGGATCTCCGTTTATATGTTAGACGTCCTTTTCTCATACCTATGTTTCCACCTCTATTCCAATTGAAAAAGTGTTGTTCATGATCTTCCGCTCAATAATATTCCAGTTTAATCTAGTGAAATATTCTACAAGTCATAAAATAGTGATACACCGTATTTAATTCATACGATGTATCATCTTCTCTATGAATGCACCACGGTCACTTTAATTTGCCGGTGTGTCAGTCAGAATCCAGGTAAGTGTCGTATTATACTCTTTTGCATATTTTGTCGTACTGCCTGGAACTGATAATTGAACACTTTTATCCATGTTGCCGTCATCTGCTTTACCAAAACGAGAAACGTAAGTACCGGCACCTTCAGCATCTTTTGCTGCCACCACTATTGATGGTGTCCCTGGTACTAAGTCGATTTCAGCAGGGACTGTACTTGGTACTGGAGAAGTCGAAGATGTGTTTACATTATTATTCAAGATTTTTATGGCTGCACCATCCAATACATCATTATCAGTGGTTTCGAACTGTGCATCTTGTCGTACTTGTAGTGTCCAGCCTGTTTCAGTACCTCTATTATCACTGACTTGTACATAATTAGGCCTTAACTCCTGCGTGGCCCCTCCTTGATCATCCGTAATATTGACTTTTTGTGCAGCAGAATTATAAACCATGTCTTGTGTTGTGATTTCCTGAGTGCCAAAATCAAATGATGAAGCGAAATCAATGCTTAATGGACCGCTTGTCCCTGGATTTGGGGTAGGTTCCGGGTTAGCCTCTTCACCTGGATTTTCTGGGTCAACTGGAGGTGTGATACCTGTATATGGCGCAAATGTAATGGTACCGCCAGATTCATATTCTCCGCCTTCTGCTGAGGCTCCTTGTCCTGCGATTCCGAAACCTGTGACCAATAACGTTGAAGCAACAAGATATTTTGCAATTTTCATAGTGAACTCCCCCTTTTATTAGTTTAGTTATTTGCCGGTGAATCCGTTAAAACCCATGTTAGTTTTGTACTGTATTCGACTGCATCCTTAGGAGTGCTCCCAGGTACGGATAATGTAATCGCAGTATTTTTAGACTCACCGTCCACATTTTCCACTGTCCCAAAAACATCAAGCCATTTACCTGCACCAGTATTCTCAGCCGCTGTCATCACTAATGATTCGGCTCCTGAGGGATCTAAGGTGATATCGGAAGCGGTAGGCGCAGTTACATTTTCCATATTTGTTACTGGCACACCATCAGTGAATTTTATTTCAGCTCCTGTCAGAACAGGGTTCAGTGTAGCGTCGTTTTCAAATTGGCCTTCCTGTTTCACTTTTAAAGTCCAGCCTGCATTGCTCCCGCGATTATCCGAAATCTGAACATAATTGGCTCTATTTTCCTGAGTGACTGCACCTAGATCATCTGTGACGTTAACTTTCTGGGGCGCTGCATAATATACTTGATCCACGTTTGAAATTTCATTTTCGCCAAAGTCTAAACTTGAAGCGAAGTCGATACTTAATGGACCATTCGTTCCTGGATTTGGATCCGTACCATCCGGATTTTCAGGTTTCACCTCTTTATCTGGATCATTCGGGTCAACCGGCTTCGTGATTCCTGTATACGGTTTGAACTTCACTGTACTAGAGGAATTATACTCCCCTCCATCTGCCGCAAGTGCCGAAATAGTACCGCCTAAAATTAGTGATGTTGCCAAAGCCGAGCCTGTAAGTACTTTCAACCGTTTTTTCAATGTATTTCCCTCCATGACTTTTATTTATCTATGACTCTTAATGACTTTCTTTGTAAGAGAAAGAAAGCTAACAAAATTACTAGAGCTCCCAAAAACATATTTTGAGTGCTCGATTGATCACCCGTTTGGGGTAATTTTTCAGGCCCTGCATCATTTGATGCCCCATTTTCATTTGATTCATTTCCAGATACACCTGATTCGGGGGATTTATTACTGTCAGAATCTTTTTTATGAATATATTCTCCATAAAACCCTACATTTGAGTCAGAACCATATGAACTGCTTGATTCGGCATGTACATTTGAAAAATTTGTTCCAAGTAAAACTATTAATATACTTATATATATAATTGATTTTTTCACCATTCCACCCTCCTTCAATCATTTGGTGGACTTTCTTCCATTGCCATAAAAATGATGCCATTTAGATTGAAAATAAGATGGTCCTAAAAGACTATCGCGGAAAAACCTGAGATTTTCCGGTTATTAAAATCCACTACCGACCCTTGTTAAGAATAAGACCTCTACTCCCATTATTGATCCCCTTCGTTGTTCTACCTTCTGTCCGTTTGTTTGGCTTCCCGTTATTTTTCACCTCTAATCCTGTAGAAAATTCCCATTATTTGTTGTTCTACTTTCTATCCGTTTGTTTGGCTTCCCATTATTATTCACCTCTATTCCTATAGAAATTTTTCATGATGCCGCAGGGTTTCTACAACTCATAATAATTACAGTTCATCGCGATATTCAAGAGAATGAAGTGTTCATATTTAGTACCTTAATTAAGCATTTTTCGAAAAATGCCAACTATTCAATCGTTAATATTCGAATGAATAATCGGATTTTTTCAAATTCGGTTATTGTTAAGTACAATATATGAACTCTGAAAAGGATACCGCTTACCATGGGCGGAGTACCTTTCAAGTTCATACTCCATTCTTCCTACAGCACAATATTCACTTTTTAAGCCTTACATTACGATACTCACCATTTTTATCCCGATACCATTAATCAGGTACGGCACTTTATTTCTCTATTAGCCATTGGAACCGATTAAAAAGCATGATTGTGCAGTACATGATCTTTGATCTGGAGGTCTCATTCCCTAAATATGTCAGTTCGAGCATTACACCATGTACCATAATCTCATTTCATATTTTCCGAAAACATTAAAAAAAACCGATAATTTAGATAACGGTTCATTGCTTTTTATATGGTTTTAATGTCATTAAAAAGTGGGGTGTTTCCATTTTTGTGGCAATAAATGAAAAGAATGAAAAGAATGAAAGGTAGTTTCATTGATAAATTTATATTATTTTGCCATTGTAGAAGATGATGTTTCTAGTATAAAAGGAGGGGGTAATAAGAATCATAAAAGGCGATTGGAGTTTTTATAACGTTTTAGAGTGAGGGGAAGGATTGGATGTATAACTTTTTAGATCGTTCAGTTTATCAAAAAGTACGGATTTTAATCTACTTGCATTCAATAAATCAATTTTGTTCCATTTCTGATATCGCAAAAAGCTTAAATGCATCAGATAGGACCATCCTAAAATTTATTGACGAACTAAAACATGACTTGAAGGAAATTGGACCAGAAGCAGAAATCATTGAACGTGAGCATAAAAACTTTTATTTAAAGACAGAGGATAATTTCTCAATCAAATCGGTCGAGAGGAGGTATTTAGAACATTCTTTAACGTATAAGGCGTGTGATCAGATTTTCTATAACAAGTTTGGTGATATACATGCCTTCTCAAAAAAGAATTATACAAGCTATGCATCCATGTACAGACGAATCAATAAAATTAAACCGCTTTTAGATCAGTTCAAATTACAGTATACAACACAGCATATGGCGACTTTCAATGGTACCGAAAAGCAATTTCGATATTTCTTCTACTTGTTTTATTGGAATTCATGCTGGGGCGAGGTTTGGCCATTCTCATCTGTCAACAGAGAGCAAATCCTTGGGATGCTAAAAGGAGACAGGGAAAACATCCCTGAGCATGTGTTGTATTGGCTGGCCATATCCATTACTAGAGCTAAGTTGGGGTTTATCATTGAAGAAGATCCCACCTATGAATCATTCACGAAACATCATCATTTATTTAAATCATTTTCAAGATTGGCAGAACCTCTATTTAAAGAGTTAACAACTTTAACGGAAGTGCAAATCACTTTAGAAATGATGTTTTCCTTTACTGTAATTAGTTGTTTTGAATTTTATGATAAAAAAAATCCCCAAATCAGTTTAATCATGAATTTTGCCCAGCATCATAACCAAGATCTTTTTGTACAAACGACCATACACTGGTTGGAAACTTTCATGGAATTCTTTTCGATGGAAATTGACGCGGAAGAGTATGGTGCCTTGTTTGCAAATCTATTATACCTTCATTACTATACTCAGATTTTTGATGGTCCTACCTTTCTATTTAAAGAGGATCCATATAAGATAGCTTTTGAACAGGATTCCCCTAATCAAGTTGAATTAATGAATCGTTTCTATGATCAACTTGCCAAGAAAAAGGCGCTTTCGAGAATATTGAAACATCGGGAGAGATTATTGGGCAGGTATCATGGATTACTAAAGCGCACAATTAATTTTAAAGTGGACAACAAGCCAATCAAGATTAAAATCTTTTCAATCCTGGAAGGAAATCCAAGCGAATATATCATTAATCAAATAAAAAGGATATCCAGTCATATTCAACTCTGTAACGAAGGTGAACATCCTGATTTAATAATCACTGATCGCCTATATATGTCTATTGAAAAATATGATGCAAAAGTATTTGTGTGGAGTTCCGTTCCAAAAAGAATTGACTTTGAGAGACTTAGAGACTGTATTGAGAGAATGCGCTTGAATAAATCACCATAACTATCGGTTTTTTCAAGCTTTTATAATTAAAGAGAGGAAATCCGCACAATCATGCACCGGAATAATCAGGAGTACAGAGAAAGAAACTCGTAATCTACACTGAAACACTGTCTTCCTGGATGACTATGTCCTTCAATTGCCATTAACTCCATTAATATCAGTATGGACAACTTTTAATACACAATAGTATTACATTCACCCGCCACCAGAGGAAAATCACGATTCGGTTACAACAGATTGATGATCCAGCATCCATAAAGATTTCCAACAATGGAATTGGCATTTCCGCGAAAGACCAATTTCACATATTCGAGCGATTTTATAAAGCTGACCTGGCATGGGCGTGCTTAATTAGTCTATCCATCGTGAAAAAGATCATTGATATGCATGATGGAAATATATCCTTGAACTCGCAAAGGGAAAGACTTTTAGCAACCTGCTTCCTATTTCATGAAGAGATTCGTGATTCGATAAAAACAGCTGCAATGGCAGCTGTTTTTAAAATCTATTGGTTTAGTTAAAGTTTGATTAAAAATAATTCCACCCTAAATAATCCGATTTTTTTATTTCCGCCAAAAAGTTGAACAGTCTGCCTTATCCAAAATATTAAACTCGATCATTCTCTCAAGTAATGAGTAATCAACCGGACGATCCCACTTGATGCGCACCAACTGCTTGGTGTGATCATAGCCAGCCTGCACGATTTCATCAGAGAAATGATTAATCCCTGCTATTTCAGGGGCAACAGCCAAATGATGTTTGGCTACGCTAAAGCCAATGATATATGTGCCATGATCGGTAAACATTGGCTGATTCCACGCGATTTTCGGAATTAAATTTGGATATTTGTTAATTACCCAAGCCAAAACTTCCTCCGTTCGGTCCCGATGTTGCGGGTCATCAATCTTCGCTAAAAATTCTGCAAAAACTTCCATGTCACTCTCTCCTAAAATTGAAATTTTTTTGAATAATGTCATTTTCCCCTCATCCGTATCATAATCAATATGTATGAAATGACTTTATTTACACTGCGCATCGATTCCTCGGCCTGCTTTAAACCACTTGCCAACTTGAGAAGTTCTCGTTCTTTTAGACATAAAAAAAATACCCTTTGGCTAATCATAGCCAAAGGGGTGAAGCTTCGCAACTCTTTATAAAGAGTTAGATTTCATTTTAAATCTAAAACATACATTGCATTCATTCCGACTTACTCAACCGTTACACTTTTCGCAAGGTTACGTGGTTTATCCACGTCACATTCGCGGTGCAAGGCTGCGTAGTAAGCAATGAGCTGCAGCGGGATAACAGAGATAAGGGGTGTTAATAGTTCATTCACTTCCGGGATGACGAAACGGTCATCCTCTTCTTCAAGCCCCTTCATGGAAATGATGCAAGGGTTGGCGCCACGGGCAACCACTTCCTTAACATTACCACGGATGCTTAGGTTGACACCCGCTTGCGTAGCAAGGGCTATGACAGGTGTTCCTTCTTCAATCAAGGCGATCGTTCCATGTTTAAGCTCTCCGCCAGCAAAGCCTTCCGCCTGGATGTATGAAATCTCCTTCAGCTTAAGGGCCCCTTCAAGCACAACATAGTAGTCAAGAGAACGGCCAATGAAGAAGCAGTTTCTCGTAACGGACAAGTATTCACGGGCAATGTCTTCCATCTCTTCTTTCGAATCACATAGGGCTTCCATTGCTGTCGCAACGATTCCAAGCTCTTTTACAAGGTCGAAATCATACTCCATGTTACGGAATTGGCCAGTTACATTCGCTAAGATCGATAAGACTGCCACTTGAGCTGTATAAGCCTTAGTCGAGGCAACGGCAATTTCAGGGCCAGCATGCAGCAAGAGCGTATAATCCGCTTCACGTGACAATGTAGAGCCAGGTACGTTCGTGATGGTCAGGGCTTTATGACCAAGCGCTTTGATCGACACTAACACGGCACGGCTATCTGCAGTTTCCCCACTTTGTGAAATGAAGATGAATAGCGGTTTTTTCGATAATAACGGCATATTGTAAGTGAATTCCGATGCCACATGGACCTCAACCGGAATTTCAGTCATTTTTTCGATGAATTGCTTACCAATCAACCCTGCATGATAGCTGGTTCCGCAAGCGATGATATAAATACGGTCAGCCTCACTTACGGCTTCAGTAATGCTATAATCGATTGCAAGTTTACCTTCTTCATTTTGGTATGCTTGAATGATTTTACGTATTACAGCTGGCTGCTCGTCGACTTCTTTGAGCATATAGTGCGGATACGTACCTTTTTCAATATCACTTGCATCAAGTTCAGCAGTGTACGGAGCACGCATGACTTCTTCGTTGGAAAGGTTCTTGATCGTTACCTTTTCTTTTGTCACGATAACCATTTCCTTATCCATCAGTTCAAGGAATTGATCTGTGACTTGCAACATGGCCATTGCATCCGAAGCGACAACGTTAAAATCTTTTCCGACACCGATTAGCAGCGGGCTTTTATTTTTTGCGACAAAAATGGTTTCATCATTTTCAGCATCCAATAGGGCAATGGCATATGAACCTTCCAAAAGAGTGAGTGTTTGACGGAACGCCTCTTCCACTTCCATGCCCTCGTTTACGAACTTCTCTATAAGTTGAACGATGACTTCCGTATCCGTTTCACTTTTAAAGGCAACATCCTTCAAATATGCACGTTTTAGAATCGCATAGTTTTCAATGACCCCATTATGAACTAAAGTCAATCGACCTGAATTACTTTGGTGAGGATGGGCATTTTCACGGCTTGGCACACCATGGGTGGCCCAGCGCGTATGTCCTATTCCAGTATGTGCCATAGTATTTTCATCAACGGCTCCGCGTAAGTCCGCGATTCTTCCCTTTTCCTTAAAGATTGTAACGCCTGCTTCATTTCGCACAGCAATCCCAGAAGAGTCATAACCGCGGTATTCAAGTTTTTCAAGACCTTTTAATAAAATTTCCTTTGCATCGTTAAGTCCAATATATCCAACAATTCCACACATAATTTCTGTTCCTCCAACCGATTAGAGGGGACAGGAATGCACGGGGGCATCCCTGCCCCCTCATCTCTGATATATATTTTTATAAAGGAAATGCCTTAAAGCACTTTTTCCCATTGTGCATTTCCAACCCTTTGTGCAGTAAGTTGCCCTACTGTTTTAAGATTGGAATTACTGCGGCTGTGCACTTCAGCCGGGAGGTATCCGCCGATCATTCGATAAACCTCCTCCTCGTCAACTAAGCCATTTCTCGTCCAGACTTAGTTCAGGCGCTTTTGTGAATCCGTTTCTCCTTGCCTACCCTCCTTTTTAACACAACCATTTTTAGAAAATGAGTTGTAAATCAGGATAATCATACCTTAAACAAGGGACATAGGTCAATTCTTTATTACCAAGACCTAAAAAAAGAACTTCTTAATAAAAATATGCATAAAAGGAAATTACGTTCCTTTTATGCATAGGATCAGTTATTCGTTCATTCCCATTTCCGCTCTTACAACTGCGACGATGCGCTCTACATAATTAGTGCATTCCTCAGCTGTCGGTGCTTCAGCCATAACACGGACTAACGGTTCAGTACCGGATGGTCTCACTAAAATACGACCGTTTCCGTCCATTTCCTCTTCGACTGCCTTGATGACTTCCTGTACCTTTTCATTATCGGTTACAGCGTGTTTATCGGTAACTCTGACATTGATCAGCGTTTGTGGATATTTCTTCATCTCGCCAGCGAGCTCCGATAAGGTTTTTTGGGTATCACTCATGATGTTCACAAGCTGTAAGCCCGTCAATAAGCCATCGCCTGTCGTGTTATAGTCCAGGAAGATGATATGTCCGGATTGTTCGCCGCCAAGGTTATAGCCGCCTTTTCGCATCTCCTCGACCACATAGCGATCCCCCACTGCCGTCTGGGCGCTTTGTATGCCATGCTCTTCAAGACCTTTATAAAAACCAAGGTTGCTCATGATCGTGGAAACCACTGTTCCCTGTTTCAGACGGTTATTTTCTTTAAGGTATTTCGCACAGATATACATGATTTGGTCGCCGTCCACTATATTTCCTTTTTCATCTATCGCAATGACGCGGTCTCCGTCACCATCGAATGCAAGTCCGACATCCGCACCTTTTTCTTTTAAGAATTCGGCAAGTGCCTCAGGGTGGGTGGAACCTACCTTATCATTAATGTTCAAGCCATTGGGAGATGCCCCCATCGTAGAGATGTCCGCATCAAGATCTGCAAACAAATGCATGGCCAAGGCAGAGGTCGCCCCATGTGCACAATCAAGAGCAACATGAATGCCTGTAAAATCTTCATCCACTGATTGTTTCAAGTACTGGAGATACTTTTGTCCTCCTTCGAAATAATCGTTCAAATGGCCTAAATCTCCGCCAACGGGGCGTGGAAGTTCATCCTTTTCCATATCTAATAGTGTTTCAATTTCCGCTTCTTGTTCATCGGATAACTTAAACCCATCCGGTCCAAAGAATTTAATGCCATTATCCGCTACCGGATTATGAGAAGCGGAAATCATGACACCTGCTTCAGCACTTAAGGCCTTTGTTAAATAGGCAACTCCCGGTGTCGAAATGACACCCAGGCGCATCACTTCAGCCCCAATGGATAAAAGACCGGCAACAAGCGCACCTTCCAGCATTTCACCTGAAATACGAGTATCGCGCCCTATCAGCACCTTGGGCTTTTCTGTATTTCTAGTAAGCACGTAGCCACCAAAACGGCCTAGTTTAAATGCCAACTCCGGTGTTAATTCGCTATTCGCTATACCCCTGACTCCGTCTGTTCCAAAATATTTACCCATCTTTATCGCTCCTTCTTCGAATCGTTACTGAATTTAATGATGATGTTAAAGGAAAATCATGTCTCTTCGTCTTTTGGTGTGATGGTGACCGAAATCGTTTTAGAATCCAGTTCCCACTCCACTCCCTCAGGCACTGATACCGCCAATTCCACATCATGCGTACCTTCATCTAAATTACTCACATCTACTGTAAGATTAATGTCGTCTTTAGTTATTTTCTTCAATTCATCCGCCTCACCAAGCAAAGTGATGCTTGTTACATCGGATTCCAATTCGGCATTTTGGTCATCCTTCATGCCCACAGGCACTATTGGTATATTGTTGAAAGTTTTAGACTCAATGGCAGCCGGTTCATCTTCTTCTGCTTCTTCTTCGACTACTTGTTCTTCTTGTTTTTGTTCGGTTTCTGGTTCTTCCTCTTCTACGACTGGCTCTGCATTCTCTTCATCCACTTCGACTTTCTCTGTACGAACCTTGACCTTTGCCTTACCCAAGGACATTTTTTGTACACTTTCCGGTTTATCAAGATCGAGTTCCAGTTCTGTATCACCATCAATTTTCGAGATATTTACAGGAAGATTCACTACATCTATTTTCTCAAGGCTCGTTTCCGAACCAAATAAGGTGACCTCTTTTGGGTCGACACTTATACTCGTGACCCTTATGCCATCCTTTGCCTTGCCAGTTTGCTTCGGTGCTATCGACACCGTCTTGGAAGGAATGCTCACTTCTAAGGAAACTGAAACAGTAGATGGCTCGATCGTCACATCCAGCTTATTCAGGTCCCTATCCAGAGCTTTAACTGTTGCCTTTCCGTTCACCGTTTCGTTAAGCCCCTTACTTATTTCAAGGTTTGCCTTTACATAGGAAATTTGTTCAATCGCATCTTTAGCACCCGTTATTTTGACAGTTTTCGGGCTGACTGTTGGCTGACCAGCGGTATATCCCTCTTCAAGTAAAGAGCTATTATACTCGGCTTCAACGGAGAATTCCTTCGTCACCCGTTCCTGAACGTTGACTTCCGCATATTCCGGATCGATCGTCGCCACTAATTTTTCATTCAAATCACTTATTTTAAATGTGACAGTTCTGTCCCCCATTGAGATTGCAGGATCCGAAAGGTCTACATACACTTTAAAATCCCTTTGGTTTTTCGCATTTATCAATAGGCTTTTTGCTCCCTTTAGAGTAACATCCACCGTCTCCGGCACTCCGCTCACCACTAAATTCTCACGGTCATAGTACACTTCAACCGGTACATTTTCGATGGTCTCCGTACTGATTTCAGGGGCAGTCGATAAACCAAGTGATTTTTTATCCGACTCCATCTCAAAGTTAATGGAAATGAACAAAAGTGCCGCCAAGGCAAAAGCTACGATTCTCATAAACCAAGCGCTATTGGTGAATTTATCCATTCTTTTTCCCCCTCCAGTTAAAGATGCTTGAGGAAGTTGATTTGATGTTTTCCACTACCAGTTCACTTGTAAGCATGGCCCTAAATGATTCTTGATTCAAATCACGGTAAAGTTCCCCGTTTTTAGTGACGGATATCCCTCCCGTTTCTTCTGAAACGACAATCGTAAGACTATCCGTAACTTCACTCATGCCTATGGCTGCCCTATGCCGTGTGCCAAGTTCCTTTGATATGAATGGACTCTCTGATAATGGCAAATAGCAAGCTGCAGCTGCCACCTGGTTATTTTGTAAAATAACTGCGCCATCATGGAGCGGCGTATTAGGGATGAAGATATTAATGAGCAATTCTGAAGAAATATAGGATTTTAGAGGTATCCCAGTTTCAACATAATCCCCTAGCTCCGTACCTTTTTCTATCGTAATCAAGGCTCCGATCCGCCTTTTTGCCATATAGGTGGACGCCTTTAGGATTTCTTCGACTAAACGCTCTTGCTGATTCTCTTCTGGAACGGTTCCCCTTGCAAAGAGCTTCCCGCGTCCTAATTGTTCTAGTGCCCTTCTCAGTTCAGGTTGAAAAATGACGAGAATCGCCAATACTCCCCAATTCATGACTTGTGCCATTAACCATCCGAGTGTATTGAAACCAAACAGGTTGCTTAAGCTTTTTACAATGACAATTACAAAAATTCCTTTTAGCAGCTGAATAGCCTTCGTGCCCCGAATAATAGTTAACAATTTATATATCACAAACCATACAAGGAGAATATCAATGAAATTTACTACATAGTCCCAAACAGTCAAGTTGGTTAAAGACATGTTGTTTCCTCCAGTCAGTATTACTCCAAATACAAATTACAATCTTTATACGATAACCTTAATAGTATACCATTTTTTAAATGATACATCTAAAAACTAGTGTGAGAAATTTACATAGGAAAAACGAATCATGAAAAAGGGTTCCCTTCCTTTTAAAAAATAAAGCTGAGCGAGGTCACCGTAAATGAAAAAACGGTGCCCCCTCCCAGCTTTCATTCCTTATTCCTTTTTCTCCTCTTTAGCAGGAACCAACGAGGTTGCAGTATCCTTTACTTTATACCACATCCACTCAAAAGCTTGGTCAATAACATGGATGCTCCCAGTCACATTCCCTGCTTTTGACATATATTTATGCCCATTTATGACTGTCACATCTCCCTCTACTTCACCATCTATTTGAATGTTACCATTTTGAACTACCACATTTCCCTTGACTGTCTCACCCTCAGGCACAATCACCGTTTCACCTTCGACCACTAAGTTAGGCTGCTTTGATACTGAAAAATGTTCGTCCTGATTATAAGTGGAAAAAACAGATCCTGTCATCAATATGATGAACATCGCTGCCGCTGTCATGAAGGGATGGCTTTTGAACCAACGTTTGGCACCTGTTGTTTTCGTTTCCTTTGGCAATTGAGCCATAACCTTTGCTGTAAAGTCATCCGGGGCCTTTATATGGGAAGTGCTTTGTACAAGAGCGACCGCCTTTTTCATTTCATGAAAGTAATCCCGGCATTCAGCACAGTTATGCAAGTGCTCCCGTAAAACTTCTTTATGCTCCGGTTTGATGTCCTCATCTAAATAATCATGCATATATTCAATGATTTCCTCATGGCAGTTCATTTTTCTCACCTTCTTTTTATAAATGGCGTAGTTGTTTACGCAAGGCTTCCCGACCGCGATGTATCCTCGTCTTAACCGTACCGACCGGCAAATCGAGTATTTCACTGATTTCCTTTAGGGATAACTCTTCAATATACTTCAATACGATTACCGATCGGTATTTCTCGGGCAATTTCATTATTTCCACTTGAATGGTTTCCTGTAGTTCTAAAGATTCAACCTCTTCCTCGGGTTTCGCCATATCCGATGCAATTTGGGAATACATATTCAATCCCTCTGTTCCTGCCACCTCTGCATCTAAATAGTAATCCGGTTTTTTCTTGCGAAGCCGGTCAATACAAAGATTGGTCGCAATCCGGTATAACCATGTAGAAAATTTCATTTGTATATTGAAACTTCGAATATTCACGTAGGCCCTTACAAAGGCCTCTTGTGCCAAATCTTCTGCTTCTTGCCTGTTACCGAGCATCCTGAAACATATTTGGAACACTTTGTCCTTGTATATTTCGACAATTTCCCCAAATGCATTATGGTCTCCCTTTAATACTTGATTAATTCTCTCTTTAATGAGTGCATCCATTTTCCGGTATTACCCCCGCTCATGCGGCTATACGATTACTACGAACCGTAAGCTAAAAGGTTTCAAAAATTTAATACATTAATTTTAACAAAGTTTTACATTTTATGTTTAAGAAAAAAAAAACAGGGTTATATAGTAAGAAATTGTAAAATTCAAGGGAGTGATTCTCTATATGACTGCAGAACAAATTTTGGACCATATTGAACAATACAGACAGAAAATGATGTTTTTGGCTTCCCGTTCTTCGATGGTGGATAATGAAGTTGTTGAAGTTAGCAGCAAACTGGATTCTCTAATCATCCAATACATCCATTTAACTAAAAATGGAGATCTCACAGACAGACGCGCCCTCAAGTGAATATGGATATAAGATTGCAACCATTTATCTATAGATATGTTCCTATTACATACACCCTGGTAAATAAACCTACGTCTTCTAGCATATAAAAAACAGTAACCCATTACAAGCCGGTTACTGTTTCTTTTATTTTTTTTCAGTTATAGTAATTTTTCACCAAATAGCGAACCCATTAGGGCCACGGCCACGATCGCCGTCTTATTTCGCTCATCTAAAACGGGATTCACTTCAACGAATTCAGCTGATGTAATCAAGTTGGATTCCGCAAGCATTTCCATGGCCAAATGACTTTCCCGATAACTTATACCACCAATCACCGGTGTCCCCACTCCGGGTGCATCTGCTGGGTCGACTCCATCCAAATCCAATGAAAGGTGGACGCCATCCGTTCTCTCCCTTAAATAATCAATGCATTCTTCCATGACGCGTGTCATTCCCAGGCGGTCGATCTCATGCATCGTGAATACTTTAATCCCTTTTTCACGGATAAGTTCTTTTTCCCCTTCATCCAATGACCTTGCTCCAATTATAACGATGTTTTCCGGTTTCACTTTTGGAGCAAAACCATGGATATTGATTAGGTCCGGATGTCCAAGCCCAATACTGACAGCCAGGGGCATACCGTGTATATTCCCTGATGGTGAAGTATCTTCCGTATTTAAATCCCCGTGTGCGTCATACCAAATCACACCTACATTTTCATAGTGCTTAGCGACTCCTGCAAGTGTACCTATAGCTATTGAATGGTCTCCTCCCAATACAAGCGGAAAGGAACCTCCTTCTATTATTTCATCAACTCTTGTAGCTAACAGGGAGTTACCCTTCGCTACAAGCTGTAAGTTTTTTAGATTTGTACCAGGCTCATCTGCATTTTCAGGACGGCCAACAATTATATCCCCTAAATCCTCTACTTCTATATTCAACTTTTCAAGACGCTCGACGATCTCTGCGCAGCGAATGGCACTAGGTCCCATATCCACCCCTCGCCTTGCTTGACCAAGGTCCATTGGCAAACCGATGACGGAAATTTTCTGAATAGACATACAATTCCCCCTTTCCATCATTTTATATCGTATATGCCGATTGGTTCAACTCGACATTTCCATGTATAAAGATGCACGTTCCTATCACATATGTTTTTTGTGAAATAATATCTTTCTGGGGTTTAGTTTACCCAATTATGTCTTAAACAAAAAAAAGTCTTAAACCATTTTTGGCTTAAGACGTAAGTTTTGGTGTATGTAGTTGATGGTGGAGCCTAGCGGGATCGAACCGCTGACCTCCTGCGTGCAAGGCAGGCGCTCTCCCAGC
Organism: Peribacillus simplex; assembly: GCF_900156045.1. Classification (GTDB taxonomy): domain Bacteria; phylum Bacillota; class Bacilli; order Bacillales; family DSM-1321; genus Peribacillus; species Peribacillus simplex_D. The sequence continues at coordinate 85,449 of NZ_FTMX01000013.1, forward strand.
TGAGCTAAGGCCCCTAAGGGATTTAAAATTTATTAAGCGGAAGACGGGATTCGAACCCGCGACCCCAACCTTGGCAAGGTTGTATTCTACCACTGAACTACTTCCGCAAATGGCTGGGCTAGAAGGGATCGAACCTTCGCATGACGGAATCAAAATCCGTTGCCTTACCGCTTGGCTATAGCCCAATATATGATATGCAATGATAAATCAACAAAATAAAAAGGTGGTAATCATATATTTCCCCAATACAGAGAATATATAACTGATCCACAGGATTTTATTAAAATGGTGGAGGGGGGCAGATTCGAACTGCCGAACCCGAAGGAGCGGATTTACAGTCCGCCGCGTTTAGCCACTTCGCTACCCCTCCGCAATATATGGTTGTAAATGGTGCCGGCAAGAGGACTTGAACCCCCAACCTACTGATTACAAGTCAGTTGCTCTACCAGTTGAGCTACACCGGCAAGTAAAGAATGAAATGGTGGAGGATGACGGGATCGAACCGCCGACCCTCTGCTTGTAAGGCAGATGCTCTCCCAGCTGAGCTAATCCTCCGGATTAATGATTTAAAATGGTGACCCGTACGGGATTCGAACCCGTGTTACCGCCGTGAAAGGGCGGTGTCTTAACCGCTTGACCAACGGGCCGAACTGTTTTGTGTTCATAGATAGATCGGGAAGCTCCCAAGCGGATTCGAACCGCTGACCTCTTCCTTACCATGGAAGTGCTCTACCTACTGAGCTATGGAAGCATATGGCTCCGCAGGTAGGACTCGAACCTACGACCGTTCGGTTAACAGCCGAATGCTCTACCACTGAGCTACTGCGGAATAATATAATGTTTCCTAAAACCCATTTAAAGATTTAAATGAATAGCCTGGCAACGTCCTACTCTCACAGGGGGAAACCCCCAACTACCATCGGCGCTGAAGAACTTAACTTCCGTGTTCGGAATGGGTACGGGTGTGACCTCTTCGCCATCATTGCCAGACTATATTCATTTTTGAAGAATTTTCATTCCTTCAAAACTAGATAATAAGAAGGTATTTCATTTTTTTAAAGCGTAGGTTAAGTCCTCGATCTATTAGTATCAGTCAGCTCCACATGTCACCATGCTTCCACCTCTGACCTATCAACCTGATCATCTTTCAGGGATCTTAC
>NZ_FTMX01000014.1 GCF_900156045.1 Peribacillus simplex
GTAAGATCCCTGAAAGATGATCAGGTTGATAGGTCAGAGGTGGAAGCATGGTGACATGTGGAGCTGACTGATACTAATAGATCGAGGACTTAACCTACGCTTTAAAAAATGAAATACCTTCTTATTATCTAGTTTTGAAGGAACAACGTTCCTTACATGTTTGGTGGCGATAGCGAAGAGGTCACACCCGTTCCCATTCCGAACACGGCAGTTAAGCTCTTCAGCGCCGATGGTAGTTGGGGGTCTCCCCCTGTGAGAGTAGGACGCCGCCAAGCCATTTAAAAAGATCAGCCATCCTGGCTGGTCTTTTTTTTGTATTGATATATTTTCATCTTTCAGGGAGAAGTGAGGTAGATTAACATCTTGTTCGGCCTATAGACTAATCTAGTCGACCTTAAACGAAATAGTTAAACCAGGAGACTATTAATTCCGACCAAAATTGGAAAAATCGACCTTTAGCCTATTTAATTCGACCTATCGTTAAAACTTGAATTGAAATAATTCATGAGAGCAAGATACGGATATGTACCGATCATGGAGCAATGGTTAATTTCATGAATCAGGCTATAGTAATTCAGAAGGGGAGAAGGGTAGGGTAGTGAAGGGGATGCATAATTTATGAGCGTAGGGCTTTAACTGAAGACAGGGATATCATTATCTGAGGCATTATGGAATTTCTATTATGATGAAATCGGTTTTATTGAAATGTATTCTTGTCTTTACTTGTTCTTTTCATTATACTAGGAAGAATTTATTGTTGATGAATGCTAAGGACGAAGACAGGCAAAATAGATGATGGAAGGGATCGGTATTGTGAGTAAAAAGAGTAAGGAAAAGTTTGAGGTCATCGAGGGCGAGACGATCGATGCGTGTTTAGATCGAATTAAAGCGGCAGGATACTTTCCTGTAAGGCGGACGGAGGAGCCTATCTTTGCCGAGAGAATTGAGAATGGCAAAGTCCAATATGTGCCAGCTGATCGAAAAATTGTATTCGAAGCAAAATTAATTGAGTAAAACACGAACGATTAATTAATATCATGTAAAAATATTCGATTTTAACTTGACATTAAAATGGCCGGAAGGTAAGATGAAGTTACATTAATACATCTCATATAATCATGGGGATATGGCCCAAAAGTTTCTACCTGATGACCGTAAATCATCGGACTATGAGAAAAGCATCTGACTATTTCGGAAACTAGCCAAGTCTTTTTGCACTTTTTCAAAAAGGCTTTCTTTTCCGGACAGGTTGCTTTCTCGATGAGGAAGCAACCTGTCCGGTTTTTTTATTTACATGTTATAGATAATGATAAGCGTCCGTCTACATACTCGGGACGCCATAATATGAGTGTTGGAGGGAAAGATGATATGAAACCGCAAGTTGGGGTTATTATGGGAAGTGTCTCGGATTGGGAAACGATGAAATACGCTTGTGAATCATTGGAACAGCTTGAGATTCCCTATGAAAAAAGAGTCGTTTCCGCCCATCGGACGCCGGATTTACTATTTGAATATGCAGAGAGTGCAAAAGACAGAGATATTAAAGTGATTATTGCCGGAGCAGGCGGGGCTGCACATCTTCCAGGTATGACCGCCGCTAAAACGATTGTCCCTGTGATAGGCGTGCCAATACAGTCGAAGGCATTAAATGGGATGGATTCGTTATTATCGATTGTTCAAATGCCTGGTGGCGTACCGGTTGCAACGGTTGCGATCGGAAAAGCGGGCGCAGTCAATGCCGGTTTGTTTGCGGCTCAAATATTAGCAGCTTTTGATTCTGACATTGCTGATAGGTTAGAGGCTTTACGAAACGAAACCAGAGAAAAGGTGTTACAGAGCAGTGAACAACTTAAATAATACAGTCATTTTACCGGGACAGACCATTGGAATAATCGGCGGCGGGCAATTGGGCAGGATGATGGCCTTATCGGCTAAGGCATCGGGCTTTAAGATAGCGGTCCTTGAGCCGACTGCAGAAGGTCCATGTGCTCAAGTGGCGGATATTGAAATCACTGGTGCTTATGATGATATCGAAGCATTGAAAAGATTAGCTGAGGTCAGTGACGTCATAACGTATGAGTTTGAGAATATCAGTTCAGAAGCCCTGGATTGGTTAAAGCAACATGCAGTTCTTCCGCAGGGCTCAGAATTATTAAAGCTGACACAGGATCGATTGACGGAGAAAAAAGCCATATCCGATGCAGGAGCTTCCGTTGCTCCATATCGGGAAATACAGGATATTTCAGAAATTTACCTTCATATAGAGAATTTAGGGTACCCTAGTGTGTTAAAAACGACGCGGGGCGGTTATGATGGAAAAGGGCAGTTGGTCATTAAGGAAGAAGCCGATATCAAAAAGGCTGAATCCCTGCTCAAAACAGGTAAATGTGTGCTGGAAGCCTGGATTCCTTTCGTAAAAGAAATCTCCATTATCGTGACGCGCAAGGCGAATGGTGAGGCAAGTCATTTTCCGATTGCGGAAAACATTCATATTGAAAACATTCTTCATAAAAGTATTGTTCCCGCCCGTATTAGTCAACAAGCTGAACGGAAAGCTATTAACGAAGCTTTGCAGCTTGCAGAGAAACTTGATTTGGTGGGGACATTGGCAGTCGAGATGTTTTTAACCGCTCAGGATGAGATCATCATTAATGAATTAGCGCCAAGACCTCATAACTCAGGGCATTATACAATGGAGGCATGTGAGACTTCACAGTTCGAACAGCATATAAGGGCTGTCTGCAATTGGCCGCTTGGAAATACGGCATTATTGAAGCCTGTGGTAATGATAAACATCCTTGGAGAGCATATCGGGCCCTTAATGGATGAAATTCCTACGCTTTCAGATTGGAAGGTTCACCTTTACGGTAAGAAAGAAGCCAAGATTAAGCGGAAAATGGGTCATGTGAATATTTTACGTCCAACGATTGAGGAAGCTCTTTTGGAAAGTGATCGAAGCAAAATTTGGAATCAACAGGTTGAAACGGAGGAAGTAAAATGATTGAACGTTATACCCGCCCAGAGATGGGAAACATTTGGACAGAAAAGAACCGCTTTAATGCGTGGTTGGAAGTTGAAATCTTAGCTTGTGAAGCATGGTCTGAATTAGGTGTCATTCCAAAAGAAGATGTGAAGCTTCTTCGTGAAAAGGCAACATTCGATGTGGACCGTATCAATGAAATCGAAAAAGATACACGCCACGATGTTGTTGCTTTTACACGTGCGGTTTCTGAAACGTTGGGCGAAGAACGGAAATGGGTCCATTACGGACTGACTTCCACTGATGTAGTGGATACAGCTCTTTCATATGTGATAAAGCAAGCGAATGAAATCCTTGCCAAGGATTTAAATAACTTCGTGGAGATCCTGAAAAATAAAGCGAAAGAACATAAATACACGGTTCAAATGGGGCGTACACATGGAGTTCATGCTGAGCCGACCACTTTTGGGTTGAAACTGGCTCTTTGGTATCAAGAAATGAAACGCAATGTCGAACGTTTTGAAGAAGCTAGAAAGAACATAGAGGTTGGGAAAATCTCTGGAGCTGTCGGAACATACGCAAACATCGACCCGTTCGTTGAAAAATTCGTTTGTGAAAAACTTGGCCTTGAAGCAGCGCCAATTTCAACACAAACATTGCAGCGCGATCGCCACGCACATTATATGAGCACATTGGCTTTAATAGCGACATCAATTGAAAAGTTCGCAGTGGAAATTCGCGGCTTGCAAAAAAGTGAAACACGCGAAGTGGAAGAATTCTTTGCAAAAGGACAAAAAGGATCTTCGGCAATGCCTCATAAACGGAATCCAATCGGTTCTGAAAATATGACGGGTATGGCTCGTGTAATCCGCGGTTACATGATGACAGCATATGAGAATGTGCCATTATGGCATGAACGTGACATTTCACATTCTTCTGCTGAGCGCATCATCTTGCCGGATGCAACGATCGCATTAAACTACATGCTGAACCGTTTCAGCAACATAGTGAAGAACTTGACCGTTTATCCAGAAAATATGAAACGCAATATGGACCGTACGCTTGGATTGATTTTCTCACAACGTGTACTGCTTTCCCTTATCGATAAAGGGCTTGTCCGTGAAGAAGCTTATGATACGGTTCAGCCGAAAGCGATGGAAGCATGGGAGCTTCAGGTTCCATTCCGAAGCCTGATCGAAAAGGATGATAAAATCACAAGCTTGCTTACGAAAGAAGAACTTGATGATTGTTTCGATCCTACACATCACCTGAAAAATGTTGATGTAATCTTTGATCGTTTAGGTTTATAAAAGTGAAGGCGGCAAACATGGCACCTCTAAACGGTGATATGTTTGCCAAGCCTGATCAATGGCAGGAAGATTCATAATATTCACAATGTGGGGGTCTGGACAGATGGAAAAACGAGAATTGTTGTATGAAGGAAAAGCGAAACAGATTTTTGCAACGGACAACAGTGAAATAGTATGGGTGGAATACAAGGATTCGGCAACAGCGTTCAATGGTGAGAAGAAATCAGAGATTGCCGGAAAAGGTAAGTTGAATAATCAAATTACTAGCTTACTTTTTTCAAAGCTTGCCCAAGAAAATATCCCGTCCCATTTTATTGAAAAGCTTTCCGACAGGGAGCAGCTAGTCAAGAGGGTATCCATCATTCCGCTTGAAGTAGTTGTCAGAAATACGGCAGCCGGCAGTTTTTCTAAAAGGACTGGCATTGAAGAAGGCCAGCCGCTCAAGAAGACGCTGATAGAGTTTTACTATAAAGACGACGAGCTCGGCGATCCTCTGTTAACGGAAGACCATATTGAAGAATTGGAACTTGCAAGCAAGGAAGATGTAGCCATTTTAAAAGAAAAGGCACAAGAGATCAGTATCGTCTTAACTTCCTTCTTTAAAGAATTGGACATTAAATTGATTGATTTTAAATTAGAGTTCGGCAAAACCCCGAATGGAGACATTTTGCTGGCAGATGAAATTTCACCTGATACCTGCCGATTATGGGATATTAACACGAACGAAAAGTTAGACAAAGATGTATTCCGCCGTAATTTAGGAAGTTTAACGGATGCTTACGAAAAAATACTAGCAAAGTTGGAGGGCACTCAACATGTATAAGGTTAAGGTATATATCACACTACGCGAAAGTGTACTAGATCCACAGGGAGCAGCAGTGCAACAATCACTTCATAGCTTGACATATAACGAAGTCAGTGATGTTCGAGTGGGGAAATACATTGAACTTACAATTAAAGATACGGATCGTGATTTAGATCAACTTGTGAAGGAAATGTGTGAAAAACTATTGGCCAATACGGTAATTGAAGCTTACCGTTATGATGTTGAGGAGGTTATCACCCAATGAAATTTGCTGTCATAGTTTTCCCTGGTTCCAATTGTGATGTCGATATGTACCATGCGATAAAGGATGCACTGGGGGAAGAAGTGGAGTATGTTTGGCACTCTACAGACAATCTAGATCAGTATGATGGGATTCTCCTTCCAGGAGGTTTCTCTTATGGAGACTATTTACGCTCTGGAGCAATTGCACGATTTTCGAATGTAATGGCCGAAGTCGTAAAAGCGGCACAAGCTGGAAAGCCTGTCTTGGGTGTCTGCAATGGTTTTCAGATTTTACTTGAAGCAGGACTTTTACCTGGAGCGATGCGCCGTAATGAAGGCTTGAAATTCATTTGCCGCAATGTAGGATTGAAGGTTGAAAATAATCAATCGATGTTCACGACAGGATATGAATTAAATGAAACGATTACGATCCCGGTTGCCCATGGTGAAGGGAATTACTACTGCGATAATGAGACATTGGCTGAATTAAAACGAAATAACCGCATCTTGTTCACGTATGACGGTGAAAATCCAAACGGAAGCTTGGAACAGATAGCGGGAATTACAAATGAACAAGGAAATGTCCTCGGAATGATGCCTCATCCCGAACGTGCTGTTGATTCGCTGCTTGGCAGTAAAGACGGCTTAAAGATTTTTCAATCCATCGTAAAAAACTGGAGGGAATCACATGTTATTACAGCTTGAACCAAGTCCGGAAAAAATTAAATCGGATCGTTTGTACGCAACTATGGGACTATCCGATGATGAATTTGCAATGGTGGAGAAAATCTTAGGCAGACTGCCGAATTATACGGAAACTGGATTGTTTTCGGTTATGTGGTCAGAGCATTGTTCCTACAAAAATTCGAAACCCATCTTAAGGAAGTTCCCGATTACAGGGGAGAAAGTGCTGCAAGGTCCTGGTGAAGGAGCAGGTATCGTTGATATCGGTGATGATCAGGCTGTCGTTTTTAAAATTGAAAGTCATAACCACCCTTCAGCAATAGAACCTTATCAAGGTGCTGCTACTGGTGTCGGTGGTATTATCCGTGATGTTTTCTCCATGGGTGCCCGTCCGATTGCGATGTTGAACTCGCTTCGCTTTGGTGAGTTAGACAATGATCGAGTGAAATATTTATTTAAAGAAGTAGTTGCCGGGATTGCAGGATACGGAAATTGTATCGGAATTCCAACTGTCGGCGGAGAAATTCAATTTGATCCATCGTATGAAGGGAATCCTCTAGTCAATGCCATGTGTGTAGGTTTGATCGATCATAAGGACATTAAAAAAGGCCAAGCGCATGGAGTGGGCAACACAGTGATGTATGTGGGTGCCAAAACTGGACGTGATGGAATCCATGGAGCAACATTTGCATCTGAAGAGCTATCAGAGTCTTCAGAAGAAAAACGGCCTGCCGTACAAGTAGGCGATCCATTCATGGAGAAACTGCTTTTGGAAGCCTGCCTTGAATTGATTCAAAATGATGCCCTTGTTGGTATTCAGGATATGGGAGCAGCGGGTCTTACAAGCTCATCTGCTGAGATGGCGAGTAAAGCTGGATCAGGAATAAAAATGAATCTTGATTTGGTACCGCAGCGTGAAACGGGAATGACAGCATATGAAATGATGCTTTCTGAATCACAAGAGCGGATGCTGATCGTTGTAACTAAAGGACGCGAACAGGAAATCGTCGATTTGTTTACGAAATATGACTTAGAAGCGGTTGCTGTTGGAGAAGTAACGGATGACAAAAATCTAACACTTTCCCATCAAGGTGAAATCGTTGCTGAGGTTCCGGTTGATGCATTGGCTGAAGAAGCTCCAATTTATCACAAGCCATCTGCAGAACCGCAATATTTCCGTGACTTCCAAAGCATGACGGCAGAAGTGCCTGTCATTGGAGATTATAAAGATACATTGGTATCACTTTTGAAACAACCGACAATTTCGAGTAAGGAATGGGTCTACGACCAATATGATTACATGGTCCGCACGAATACAGTCGTCTCACCTGGATCGGATGCGGCGGTAGTGCGTGTACGGGGTACGAATAAGGCTCTTGCCATGACGACGGATTGCAACTCCCGCTTTATTTATCTAGATCCTGAAACAGGTGGCAAAATCGCAGTGGCTGAAGCTGCCCGTAACATCATTTGCTCGGGTGCGGAGCCTTTGGCGATCACGGATTGCTTGAATTTTGGGAATCCAGAAAAACCTGAAATATTTTGGCAGTTGGAAAAAGCGGCAGACGGTATGAGTGAAGCTTGCAGAAGCTTAAGTACTCCTGTAATTGGCGGAAATGTCTCCCTTTACAATGAAACGAATGGTGAAGCGATTTATCCGACACCTGTAGTTGGGATGGTTGGTCTTGTCAGTGACCTTCAGCACATCACTACACAAACATTTAAAAATGAATCCGATTTGATTTATGTGGTCGGCGAAGCGAAAGTTGAATTTGGAGGCAGTGAATTACAGAAAATGCTTGAGGGTAAAATCTTTGGACGCGCTCCAGAACTTGATTTGGCCATTGAACAAAAACGTCAACAGCAAATTCTAACTGCAATCCAAAAAGGAATTGTTGCATCAGCCCATGACCTTTCGGAAGGCGGTTTGGCAGTGGCTTTAGCTGAATCTTTATTCGGGGCTAGCAAACTTGGGGCAAAAGTGAATATATCCGGCGAACTGGTATCCGAATTATTCAGTGAAACGCAATCACGTTTCTTACTGTCCATCAAACCTGAAAACAAATCGGCATTTGAAGCACTTGTTGAAGACGCGATATGCATAGGTTCAGTAACGGCTGATAATAAATTAGTCGTGGAGACAAGCATTGATAGCAAAGTATTGGAAGCGGACGTTGAAGATTTACAAACAGCTTGGAAGGGAGCCATACCATGCTTGCTGAAATAAGAAGCCTAAACGAAGAGTGTGGTGTTGTAGGAGTCTGGGGACATCCCGATGCTGCACAGCTTGCTTACTACGGTTTGCATAGCTTGCAACATCGTGGTCAAGAGGGAGCAGGCATCGTCGTGACGGATGGTGAGCAGATGTCCATCTCTAAGGGCGAAGGACTTGTCACGGAGATATTCACTGCCGAAAAAATGCAGGCACTTTCCGGTTCCGGAAAAGCGGCAATCGGCCATGTCCGTTATACAACGGCAGGCGGCGGCGGCTATCAAAATGTTCAGCCTTTCCTGTTCAATTCGCATACAGGAGGGCTGGCCCTTGCCCATAATGGGAATATCGTCAATGCCCATCAGTTAAAAGCTCAGCTTGAAGGTCAGGGAAGCATTTTTCAAACGACATCTGATACGGAAGTTTTGGCACATCTGATTAAACGCTCCGGCTACTCGGATGTAAGAGATTCCGTGAAGAACAGTTTAAGCATGCTGAAGGGAGCCTATGCCTTTGTCATCATGACTGAAAACCAAATGATCATGGCAAGAGATCCGCATGGCTTCCGTCCACTTTCCTTGGGAAAAATAGGCGATGCATATTTCGCTGCATCAGAAACATGTGCACTTGATATTGTAGGTGCAGAATTCATCCGCGATATTGAGCCGGGTGAACTGGTTGTCATTAATGATGAGGGAATCACATCCGAGTATTTTTCGCTTTCCAGTCAACAGGCAATGTGCACGATGGAGTACGTGTATTTTTCCCGTCCGGATAGCAACATTGATGGTATCAATGTTCATACGGCACGAAAAAACCTTGGCAAGCAAATGGCACTGGAAACCAAAATTGAAGCCGATGTAGTTACAGGTGTACCTGATTCCAGCATTTCGGCAGCGATTGGCTATGCTGAAGCTGCAGGCATTCCTTATGAAATGGGTTTAATAAAAAATCGGTATGTTGGACGGACGTTCATTCAGCCATCACAAAGTCTGCGCGAACAAGGCGTGAAGATGAAACTATCACCTGTAAGAGGAGTAGTGGAAGGTAAGCGGGTCATAATGGTTGATGATTCAATCGTCCGTGGGACAACGAGCAGAAGGATTGTCCGCATGTTAAAAGATGCTGGAGCGAAAGAAGTGCATGTAGTAATCAGCTCACCACCGATCAAGAATCCATGTTTTTATGGCATAGACACGTCTAAAAAGGAAGAACTGATTGCGAGCTCTAAATCGGTGGAGGAAATTAGGGAAATCATCGGTGCCGATTCCTTAACTTTTTTAAGTGTCGAAGGTATGGTCGAAGCAATTGGACGACCGTTTCCTGGAGAAACGCGCGGTTCATGCCTAGCTTGTTTCACCGGAAATTATCCGACTGAAATTTTTGAATACGAACGAGAAAAAACAAAATGTTAATCAAGTCGGCAATGATGATTGATTTTCGGAGGAGGATTTCAAATGGCTAATGCATATAAACAGGCTGGTGTGGATATTGAGGCTGGTTATGAAGCGGTAAATCGAATGAAAAAACATGTAAAGCGCACATTTCGTCCAGAAGTTATGAATGGTCTGGGCGGTTTTGGCGGCATGTTTGATTTATCTTCCTTGAACCTAAAAGAACCTGTGCTCATTTCAGGTACGGATGGAGTGGGTACAAAACTTTTGTTGGCGTTCATGATGGATAAACACGATACAATTGGAGTGGATTGTGTAGCTATGTGCGTCAATGATGTTGTCGTTCAAGGTGCTGCACCTTTATACTTTTTAGATTATATTGCCTGCGGTAAAGCAGATCCTGAACGAATTGAAATGATCGTCAAAGGAATTGCAGATGGCTGTGAGCAGGCGGGCTGTGCTTTAATCGGCGGAGAAACGGCTGAAATGCCTGGCATGTACGAGACGGAAGAATACGATGTTGCAGGTTTTACTGTAGGTGCCGTTGAAAAATCACGTCTAATTACTGGTGAAGCAATCTCGGCGGGTGATGTCGTCATTGGACTCGCTTCAAGCGGCATCCATAGTAATGGGTATTCCCTTGTTCGTAAAATCCTCCTTGAAGACTCAGGTTTGGGGCTTCATGACTTCGTACCGGAACTGGATTGCAAGTTGGGAGAGGAATTATTAAAACCAACAAAAATCTATGTGAAGTCCGTTTTATCTACTTTGGAAAAATTTGAGGTTAATGGTCTTGCGCATATCACTGGTGGGGGATTCATCGAGAATATTCCGCGTATACTTCCTGAAGGATGCGGTGTTGAAATCGAGCTCGGAAGCTGGGAAATTCCAACTATATTCTCATTCCTTGAAGAAAAAGGGAACCTTGTAAAAGAGGAAATGTTCAATATTTTCAATATGGGAATTGGAATGACGGCCGTCGTGAAAAAAGAAGTGGCATCAGATGTGCTAGCCCATCTACGTTCTTGCGGTGAAGAAGCCTCAGTTATTGGAACGGTTGTGGACGGAAATGGAGTGTCGTTCAAATAATGAAACGCCTTGCTGTCTTTGCATCAGGTAACGGTAGTAATTTTCAATCAATTGCTGAAGCAATAAAAAGTGGAAAGTTAGAGGCGGAAATCTGTCTTGTCGTTTGCGATCGTGAAGACGCATATGTGCTTGAGAGAGCTAAGCTTGAGAATATTGATTCTTTCTCCTTTTCAGCGAAGAATTACTCGAACAAGACTGAGTATGAATCGGAAATCCTCGAAAAACTTCGCCAGTATGAGATAGAATTTATCATTCTGGCTGGGTATATGCGTTTGATCGGTCCGACTTTATTACAAAAGTATTCACAAAGGATTGTGAACATCCACCCTTCACTTCTGCCTAGTTTTCCAGGCAAGGATGCAATTGGCCAGGCTTTTGACGCCGGAGTGAAGGAAACGGGGGTAACGGTTCATTATGTCGATGATGGAATGGACACAGGACCGGTCATTGCCCAAAAGGCAGTGCCAATTCTTGAGGGGGATACGAAAGACATCCTTCAAAAAAGGATTCAGGAAATGGAGCATGACTTGTATCCGTCAGTTTTGCAGGAGCTATGCCACAAGAAACTTACTTAATGGAGGGACCAACATAACATGAAGAAACGTGCATTAATTAGTGTATCGGATAAAACAGGTATCGTAGAATTTGCTCAAGGTTTAATTGAAGCAGGTTTTGAAATCATTTCTACAGGCGGTACCAAAAAAACGCTGCAGGATAATGGTATTGATGTAATTGGAATCAGTGACGTCACCGGTTTCCCGGAAATATTGGATGGACGTGTTAAAACACTTCACCCGAATGTCCATGGAGCAGTGTTGGCAAAACATGATGACAAAGATCACGCAGCACAACTTGCAGAGCATAATATTGAACCCATTCAACTTGTCTGTGTGAACCTATATCCATTCCAAGCGACTATTTCCAAACCGGAAGTCACTGTGGAAGATGCTATTGAAAACATCGATATCGGTGGACCGACAATGCTTCGTTCTTCTGCTAAAAACCACGAATATGTGACTGTTATCGTTGATTCCAATGATTATCCTACCGTATTGGCTGAGCTAAAACAAAACGGCGGGGTTTCAAAAACCACGAATCGCCGCCTGGCTGCTAAAGTTTTCCGCCATACAGCAGCATATGACGCCGTTATTTCAGAGTATATGACAGAGCTTGCCGATGAAGAAAATCCTGAATCATTGACTGTTACCTATGAATTGAAACAGTCGCTTCGTTATGGGGAAAATCCACATCAAAAAGCCGCATTTTATAAAAAACCGCTTGGTTCCGTTTTCTCAATTGCAGAAGCGAATCAACTACATGGAAAAGAACTTTCATACAACAACATTAATGATGCTGATGCAGCACTTCAAATCGTTAAAGAATTCAATGAGCCGGCTGCAGTTGCAGTCAAACATATGAATCCTTGCGGCGTCGGTGTCGGTGCGACCATTTTGGAAGCATATGAAAAGGCTTATGAGGCAGATGCCACTTCCATTTTCGGTGGGATAATCGCTTTGAACCGTGAAGTTGACAAGGCGACTGCTGAAAAGCTTCATGAAATTTTCCTTGAAATCATCATTGCCCCTGGGTTTACACAAGAGGCAGTGGAAGTATTGACAAGCAAGAAAAACCTTCGTTTATTAACGATCGATTTCGATGCGGTTAAAAAGCCTGAACGTAAATTGACATCCATTGAAGGCGGATTACTTATTCAAGATCGGGATGCACATAGCTTAAAGGATGCAGAAATAAAAGTGGCAACGAAACGTGAGCCTACCCCTGAAGAGTGGAAAGCCATGGAACTTGGCTGGAAAATCGTGAAACATGTCAAGTCGAATGCAATAGTGGTTTGTAACGATCAAATGACATTAGGTGTTGGCGCAGGTCAAATGAACCGTGTGGGAGCTGCAAAAATTGCTCTGGAACAAGCTGGGGAAAGGGCGACAGGAAGTGCATTGGCATCAGATGCTTTCTTCCCAATGGATGATACTGTAGAAGCGGCAGCGAAAGCGGGCGTCACGGCAATCATTCAGCCTGGTGGATCTGTCAAAGATGAAGATTCAATCAAGAAAGCTGATGAATATGGGATTACGATGGTGTTTACAGGAATTCGTCACTTTAAACATTAATCAAAAATGAGGTGCGATAATGAATGTACTAGTAATTGGCCGGGGCGGCAGGGAGCATGCCATAGCCCGCAAACTATTTGAAAGTAAACGGGTTGGGACTGTTTTTGCAGCACCGGGAAATCCAGGGATGACCGATGTAGCGACTCTTGTTCCAATTGATGAAAACAATCACGGTGATTTAGTTGCCTTTGCCAAGCAGAATGCAGTTTCATTAACTGTGATCGGGCCCGAAACCCCATTGTTGAATGGACTTGCCGATGATTTCACGGAGGCGGGATTACAGGTATTTGGCCCTAATGGCCGTGCTGCAGTCATCGAGGGAAGTAAATCCTTTGCTAAAGATTTAATGAAGAACTACAGCATTCCGACAGCAGAATATGAAACATTTTCTGATTATGATTCAGCAAAAGCATATATCGAAAAAATGGGTGCTCCCATCGTCATAAAAGCGGATGGTTTGGCTGCAGGAAAAGGTGTCGTAGTCGCTATGACGATGGAAGAGGCGTTAGACGCCATCCATGATATGCTAGTCGGAGCAAAGTTCGGTGAAGCATCTGCCAAAGTCGTTATTGAGGAATTCCTTGATGGAGAAGAATTTTCATTGATGGCATTCGTTAATGGGGAAAAAGTGTATCCGATGGTCATTGCTCAAGATCATAAGCGGGTTTTTGATGGAGATCAGGGTCCGAACACAGGTGGAATGGGTGCATACTCACCGGTGCCGCAAATTTCCGATGAAATGATTCAGACTGCAGTCGAAACAATTCTTAAGCCCACGGTAAATGCGATGATTTCGGAGAATCGGAGTTTTACAGGAATATTATATGCCGGGTTGATCGCAACTGAAAAAGGCACAAAAGTCATTGAGTTCAATGCTCGTTTTGGAGATCCGGAAACGCAAGTTGTTTTACCACGCCTAAAAACAGATTTCGGGGATACGCTTGAAGCGGTTCTTTCTGGAGCGGATTTAGAACTTGAGTGGCATGAAGAAGCTGTTCTTGGAGTGGTCGTAGCAGCTGATGGATATCCAGGGGAATATAAAAAGGGTTCTATCATTAATGGCTTGGAAAAGATCGATCCGAATGCCCATGTATATCATGCTGGAACGGCCCTCAATAGTGAGGGGAATTTCATCGCGAATGGCGGACGTGTACTTCTGGTTGCTGCAAAAGGGAAAGATTTGGCCTCAGCCCAAGCTGAAGTATATAAAGAGTTGGGGAATATTGAGAAGGAAGGCTTATTCTGGCGAACGGATATTGGCTACCGTGCAATAAAATTCAATTTTTCATCATAATATAAAGAAGCTGACTCTAAGCGGAGTCAGCTTCTTCTTTAGAAAAAACTTAATAGTGATCAGATTGATTAGATTCATGTCCCTGTTTTGGTTCATTTGTCATTAAGTTTTGTCCGTTTTCCATTGCATCGACGACAGGACAATATCGGAGTATGCCTTCGCCTATTTTCATGGCAGAAAGCATGACCACGAATATATAAGATTGGTTTTTCCATGGTTTTTTCACCATTTTAGTCATAGCCCATGTTAGCAATGTAAAACCACAGGTAATTCGCATTAATGCATTTATTATACTGATATTTTGTTTAAACTTCACTTAAAGTCCATCCCTTCACAAAAATTTAACAATATTCTGGATAACATTACTGTTCTAATGAGGCAAGTATGTTACTATGAAATAAAATTGGATTGAAAATGGTTTTTTTCATACATCTGTTTCTATAAAATTATGGGGGAATGTTTATGCTTGAACAGCGCTATAGATGGAAAAATAAACATCTAAGAGAACATATAGATGTGCTGGATGGCAATAGGGCACCACACATTCTGCTAAAAAATACGACTTATTTAAATCAGGCTTTACGAAAATGGGTAAAAGCGAACATATGGATATATGATGACCGCATCGTATATGTTGGCGATAAGCTTCCTGATAATATAGACCGCTGTGAAATGGTCGACTGTACAAACCAATACTTAGTCCCGGGTTATATTGAGCCGCATTCACACCCTTCTCAATTATATAATCCCCTTTCTTTTTCACGTTATGCATCTCATTTCGGCACAACGACATTGATCAATGATAACCTGCCGTTTTTATTGCAGTTAGATAAAAAGAAAGCGTTTTCTCTTTTGAAAGAATTACGTAACATTCCTGTAACAATGTATTGGTGGAGCCGTTTTGACGGACAAACGGAACTGATCGATGAAGACATGGTCTTTTCCCATGGGGCCGTTAAATCATGGCTGGAGCATGATGCCGTATTACAGGGCGGGGAGCTGACTGGGTGGCCGAAGCTTCTCGATGGGGATGACATGATGTTGCACTGGATTCAGGAAGCCAAGCGAATGAGGAAGAAAATAGAAGGACACTTTCCAGGTGCCTCAGAGAAGACTTTAGCAAAAATGACCTTATTCGGCGCCGATTGTGATCATGAGGCAATGACAGGTGATGAAGTCATGTCGCGCTTGCTGCAGGGCTATTATGTATCGTTAAGACATTCTTCGATCCGGCCGGATTTACCTAAGATGATACAGGAAATCCATGAGCTGGGCATCGATCATTATGACAAATTCTTTTATACGACAGATGGATCGCCGCCATCCTTTTATGAAGGTGGTTTCATAGACTGCTTGATCAAAATAGCGATAGAAAATGGCGTTCCGGTCATAGATGCATACAATATGGCAACTATAAACATTGCACGATATTATAACATTGAATACCTTCATGGCAATATTGCCACGGGAAGGGTAGCGAATATCAACTTCCTGACCGATGTAAAGGAACCCGCACCGGTTTCGGTAATGGCAAAAGGGAAATGGGTTAAAAGGGATGGTGAGATCATTCCGGATAAACAGGAAATCGAATGGAGTGATTTCGATTTTAAACCACTTGATCTTGATTGGGATCTTAGTTTAAAGGAAGATTTTGAATTTTCCATGCCGTTTGGGATTGAATTGGTCAATAATGTAATTACGAAACCGTACTCCCTTGCCAATGATGTTGGCTATGAAGAACTGAACTTTGAGGATGATGAATGCTTTTTCATGCTTATTGATCGGGAAGGGAAATGGCGCATCAATACGATATTAAAAGGGTTTGCGGACAAATTGTGTGGCTTTGCTGGCTCCTATACAGATACAGGTGATATCATACTGATCGGTAAAAGGAAAAAGGATATGCATTTGGCATTTAACCGGCTGAAGGAAATCGGCGGTGGAATCATTTTAACGGAACAAGGCAAGGTGATCCATGAACTTCCTTTGAAATTAAAGGGAGTCATGTCCACCAAGGAGGTTCCTGAACTGATAGAAGAAGAAAATGAATTGAAACATTTGCTGCGGGAGAGAGGTTATCGCTTCGCCGATCCTGTGTACACCCTTTCATTCTTTTCGACAACCCATCTGCCATATATAAGGCTAACCCAGCGAGGAGTATATGATGTAATGAATAAAACTATACTCTTTCCCACTATAATGCGTTAAAATATAAGAGAAGAAATGGCTAATAAATCAGAGGAGTGGAAAGATGAATTTTAAGAGAGTTCTTTTCATGGTTATTGCTATTTTGCTGCTGGCAGGCTGTTCTACGAAAGAAGATCCTGCATTGGATGACAGTAAGCCGAAAGACCAAGCTGTCATCAAAAATACAGATGTGAAAAATGAACCTTCCAATGAGTTTCCACTTACAGGTATAGCCACCGATGCAGGCAGTGAGCAAAGGGCTGTAGCAGTGATGATTAATAATCATCCAGAAGCACGCCCACAATCGGGCCTCTCGGAAGCCGATATGGTCTACGAAATGCTTGCAGAAGGTGACATAACCAGATTTTTAGCTATCTTCCAAAGTGAAATGCCAAGCCAAATCGGTCCGATTCGGAGTGCAAGGGACTATTATATCGAATTGGCTAAAGGCCTTGATTGCATCTATGTCTGTCATGGGAATAGCCCCGAGGCAAAAACCATGCTGGACAAAGGGTATATTGATAACTTGAACGGATTATATTATGATGGTACTTTGTTTCAACGTTCGGCAGATCGAAAAGCACCGCATAATTCCTACACCACCTTTGAGGATATCCAAAAAGGTGCGAAGGAAAAGGGATATGAGTTGAATGGTGCACCGGAGCCTTATGCCTTCCTTACAAAGGAAGAGGCGGCTGGCCTTCAAGGGGAACCGGCATTGAAAACCGAGGTTACCTACGGATCAGACGAGTACGATGTTCAGTATGAATACGAAGCCACGGAAGAGAAATATAAACGTTATTCGAATGGAGAGCAAACAGTCGAACATAAGTCGAGTAAACCTATTTTACTGGATAATATATTGATCATTGAGGCTGCTCATCAAGTGATCGACGATAAAGGGCGTCGTAAAATCGACTTGAAAAGTGGCGGAAAAGGTTATTTACTTCAAAAAGGAAAAGCGAATGAAGTAGAATGGGTTAATAAGGATGGTCAAATTATACCAGTGAAAAACGATAAAGAAGTAGGGTTGATTCCAGGGAAAACCTGGGTCAATATTATTCCGGATGAACCTGGTTTAGTAGGAGACGTCTCATTTTGATACCCATGAAATTGAGGGGGAGTAACATGCAAATTGATAAGTTGAGAGGAAAAGAAACGGATCAGCTGTTTAAGTCTATCCTTTCCTTGCGTGATTTGGACGAATGCTATCGATTTTTCGACGATTTATGCACAGTTAATGAAATTTCATCACTGGCACAGCGTCTTGAAGTAGCCCGCATGCTTGAAGAAGGGAAGACCTATCATAAAATCGAAACGGAAACGGGTGCAAGCACGGCTACGATTTCCAGGGTCAAACGCTGCTTGAATTACGGAAATGACGCTTATTCCATGGCTCTTAACCGTATTAAGGATAACGTCGAGGAAACAACTGAATCTTAATTCTTTCGATTATAATAAAAAGCCGGGGAATTCATTTCCCGGCTTTTTACTTTGAGTCCAGCACTCTCTTTGCCGGCTGTCTTTCAGCCGTATCCATGTTATATTGGATTCTAGATTCAGAGGTTCTATTTGGTAATAACATTTTATCGATACTTCTCTTTTTTAATGAAAAATCTTAATGCTATAATGGTGTAATGGGAAGTGTGAATGGAGGATTATAATGTACGATTTTCGCGAGTGGAAACATGTTTTCAAACTCGATCCAAATAAAGAAATAAGTGATGAAGCCCTTGAAAAAGTTTGTGAATCCGGTACCGATGCGATAATGGTCGGGGGAACGGATGGAATCACGCTTGAGAATGTGCTTCATTTAATGGCACGTGTCAGACGATATACCGTCCCATGTGTGATGGAAATTTCTTCTGTAGAAACGGTGACGCCAGGTTTTGATTTATATTTCATTCCGAGTGTCCTGAATAGCACCAACCCTGATTGGATGATGAAGCTGCATCAGCAAGCAGTCAAGGAATACGGATACCTTTTGAATTGGGATGAAATTTTCGTTGAAGGGTACTGTATCCTGAATCCTGAGTGCAAGGCGGCCCAATTGACGAAAGCCAATACCGAATTGGATATGGATGATGTGGGTGCATACGCGATGATGGCGGAAAAAATGTTCAACCTGCCGATTTTTTATTTGGAATACAGCGGTGATTACGGCGATGTCCAGATGGTGGAAGCGGCCAAAGAGAGTTTGGAGGATACCATACTATTCTATGGCGGTGGGATAAAATCGGTTGAACAAGCCAAAGAGATGTCTAAGATTGCGGATGTCATCGTTGTCGGCAATGTAATTTATGAAGATTTGAAAGTGGCACTTGCAACAGTTTCGGCAGTTAAATGAAAACATGTAATAAATATAGTATACTAAAACAGAAACGAATGTTCGTATAGGTGGTGTGATAATGCAATATTTAGCGGAAAAATTACTAATAGGTTTGAATGAACAGCAACAAAAAGCAGTGAAATCAACTGATGGCCCACTTTTAATCATGGCTGGGGCAGGAAGTGGAAAGACGCGTGTGCTGACTCACCGAATAGCTTACTTGATGGTCGAGAAGGAAATAGCGCCTTGGAACATCCTTGCAATCACGTTCACCAACAAGGCAGCACGTGAGATGAAGGAGAGGATCCGTGCCATACTAGGCGGTGCTTCCGAAGATATCTGGATTTCGACTTTCCACTCGATGTGTGTCCGCATTTTACGAAGAGATATCGACCGTATCGGATTTAATAGGAACTTCTCGATATTGGATACGACGGATCAGCAATCGGTCATAAAACAAATCATGAAAGATCGTAATATGGATACAAAGAAATATGATTACCGTGCCATTTTGGGTAGCATCAGTTCAGCGAAAAATGAATTGGTCGGGCCGGAAGAGTACCTGAAGACGGCGTCTGATTACTTCACTAAAGTAACTGCCGATGTATATACGGAATATCAAAAACGGCTGCGTAAAAATTCAGCGCTCGATTTCGATGATTTGATCATGATGACGATTCAATTGTTCCAGCTCGTACCTGAGGTGCTTGAATATTATCAGCGTAAATTTCAATACATTCATGTTGATGAGTACCAAGATACGAACAGGGCTCAATACATGCTTGTTAAACAATTGGCTTCACGCTTCCGTAATCTCTGTGTTGTCGGGGATTCCGATCAATCGATCTATCGCTGGCGCGGTGCGGATATTGCGAATATCCTTTCATTTGAAAAAGATTATTCGAATGCCAACATGATTTTCCTTGAACAGAATTACCGCTCGACGAAAAAGATTCTTGAAGCGGCGAATAAGGTCATCGATAACAATCAAAACCGGAAACCGAAAAATCTTTGGACCGAGAATGCAGATGGCAATAAGATATTCTATTACCGTGCGGACAATGAACAAGGGGAAGCGCAATTTGTAGCCGGAAAGATAAATGAGTTGGTTCAGGCCGGCAGCAGGAAATATTCAGATATAGCAATACTTTACAGGACAAATGCACAATCACGTGTCATGGAGGAAGTTTTGCTTAAATCCAATATAAATTATGCAATAGTCGGGGGCACCAAGTTCTATGACCGTAAAGAGATCAAGGATTTACTTGCCTATCTTCGCCTTATTGCGAATCCTGATGATGACATCAGTCTTCGCCGTGTAATCAATGTACCAAAACGCGGAATTGGTGCGACTTCAATGGACAAAGTGGCAGATTATGCAGATCAATATGATGTTTCCATCTATAAAGCACTCGAATCCGTTGAAATGGTAGGGATAAGCGGGAAGGCTACCAAAGCGGCAAGGGAATTCCATACGCTGATCACTAACTATACAAATCAGCAGGAGTACTTATCCGTGACGGAACTTGTGGAGGAAGTCATTCAGAAAACCGGTTACCGTGAGATGCTGCAGGCGGAAAAAACGATTGAATCACAAAGCCGGCTTGAAAATATAGATGAGTTTTTATCTGTTACGAAAGCATTTGAAGATAACAGCGAGGACAAATCATTGGTGGGCTTTTTGACTGACCTGGCGTTGGTTGCCGATATAGACCAACTTGATGAGAATTCCGAAGAAGCTACAAATACGGTAACGTTGATGACACTGCATTCAGCGAAGGGACTTGAATATCCGGTGGTCTTTCTATTGGGCCTTGAAGAAGGGGTTTTCCCTCACAGCCGCTCGCTTATGGATGAAGAGGAGATGGAAGAAGAACGCCGTCTGGCTTATGTGGGAATTACAAGGGCTGAAAATGAGCTATTCATAAGCAATGCTCAAATGCGGACATTGTATGGACGGACGAGCATGAATCCTGTATCACGTTTCATTAATGAAATACCAGAGGAACTACTTGAAGATTTAAAACCGAAACCGGCTCCTAGAGCAAGGCAAACACCTTTCAGTTCTTCAAGAACCGGATCTCCTTCAACAGCTTCAGCAAGAAAAGTGCCTGCCTTTGGAAGAGCTGTTTCTGCACCATCCGCAACGGGCGGTGAAGAAATCGGCTGGGCTGTCGGCGACCGTGCATCCCATAAAAAATGGGGTATAGGAACCGTGGTGAGCGTAAAAGGGGAAGGCGAAGGGAAGGAACTGGATATTGCCTTCCCAAGTCCAATTGGCATCAAACGCCTATTGGCGAAATTTGCACCAGTTGAAAAAGCATAAGCTATTAATATGCTTCTACTGGTGAAGAATAGGGATATCTGACTTTAGACACCGCTCTTCTAAAAGAAGTGCGGTGGAGTCTTCTTTAGAAAGGATTGAACGTATGGACTTACAAGCTGCAGAGAAGAAAGTTTTAGAACTGCAAACTTTATTGAACCAATACAGCTATGAATATTATGTAATGGACCAGCCATCAGTACCTGATGCTGAATATGATCGGCTACTCCGTGAACTTATTGAGTATGAGGAGAAGTTTCCGGAACTGCAAACGGCGGACTCACCGACACAACGGGTCGGTGGCGCCATTTTGGATATGTTTGAAAAAGTGGAGCATACCACACCGATGCTAAGTTTAGGCAATGCCTTCAATGAAAGTGACTTACGGGATTTTGACAGAAAGGTCAGACAATCTGTAGGTGACGATTTTTCCTATGTATGTGAATTGAAAATTGATGGACTTGCCGTCACTCTTCAGTACGAGAATGGATATTTCGTAAGAGGGGCAACTCGTGGAGATGGAACGATCGGTGAAGATATTACCGCTAATTTGAAAACGATCAAGTCGATTCCATTGAAGTTGCGGGAGCCGGTTGCCATAGAAGTGCGCGGTGAGGCTTTCATGCCAAAAAAATCATTCGAATCATTGAACAAGGCTAAAGAAGAACGCGGTGAGGAACCATTTGCAAACCCACGAAATGCAGCTGCCGGTTCGTTAAGGCAGCTTGACCCAAAACTTGCTGCAAAACGGAACTTGGATGTTTTCCTTTATGCAATTGCCGATTTTGGGGAAACAGGGGTCCGTTCCCACAGTGAGGGTCTGGATTTATTGGATCGACTCGGGTTTAAGACGAATCGGGAAAGAAAAACGTGCTCGAATATAGAGGAAGTAATGGCTTATATAGTAGAATGGACGGAACACCGTCCAAACTTAGCCTATGATATTGATGGAATTGTCGTTAAGGTGGATTCCCTTGAACAGCAGGATGAATTAGGTTTTACTGCAAAAAGTCCGCGATGGGCCATTGCTTATAAATTCCCGGCTGAAGAAGTCATTACAACCCTTAGGGATATCGAGCTGAATGTGGGCCGTACGGGTGTGTTGACTCCGACCGCCGTTTTGGATCCCGTTCGGGTAGCAGGTACGACAGTGCAGCGAGCTTCACTTCATAACGAAGACTTAATCCGTGAAAAGGACATCAGAATCGGAGATCAAGTGGTCGTGAAAAAAGCGGGTGATATCATTCCAGAGGTGGTCAATGTACTGGCAGAGCGCCGTACAGGGGAAGAAGTCGAGTTTAAGATGCCGACTGAGTGCCCGGAATGCAACAGTGAACTTGTCCGGCTGGAGGGGGAGGTTGCTTTACGCTGCATCAACCCCAAGTGTCCTGCACAAATAAGGGAAGGCTTGATTCACTTTGTTTCCCGTACAGCAATGAATATAGACAGTCTTGGTGAAAAAGTGATTAGCTTGTTGTTTAAAGAACAACTCATACAAGATGTGGCTGATATTTATAAGCTTACATACGATCAACTGATTGCTTTGGAAAGGATGGGGGATAAATCCGTCAATAAACTCCTTCAAGCAATCGAGGCTTCGAAAACAAATTCGTTGGAAAAATTACTATTCGGGCTGGGCATTCGCCATGTTGGTTCAAAAGCGGCCAAGACACTGGCACGGGAGTTCGGGACGATGGAAGCCTTAAGCAAGGCGAGCCGTGAAGACCTAACGGCAATTAATGAAATAGGTGATAAGATGGCCGATTCCATCGTAGCCTATTTTGAATTGGAAGAAGTCCATGCGTTACTGAATGAATTGGAAGCAGCCGGTGTAAACCTTACTTTTAAAGGGCCAAGAGCTGTTGCTATTGAAGAAATCGATTCCTTTTTTGCCGGTAAAACAGTCGTTTTAACGGGTAAATTGCATCAGTTAACGCGTAACGAAGCAAAAGAGAAATTAGAAACGCTAGGAGCTAACGTTGCTGGAAGTGTCAGCAAGAAAACCGATTTGGTCATAGCTGGCGAAGATGCCGGTTCCAAACTGGAAAAAGCGGAAAGCCTAGGCGTCATGGTATGGGATGAAGAGAGACTGATTGAGGAACTAAATAATTAAGAGGTGTAGCTATGAGGAAACACTCTATTTTGGGGATGATTCTTATACTGCTTCTTGCTGGATGTGCGCCTAGTTTTGAGGAAAAGCAAGAGGTAGTTCAAGACTCCAAAGACAAAAAAGAAACGGCAATTATTCCGAAGTATAAAATTTCGGAAGAATACTATCAAACAATCCTACCGTTTGAACCATCAAAAGCACGCGGTTTGGTCGTATCCAATCTAAATACGCGATATGACATTGAAGAATTCGAAAATGGATTGATGCGGTTGGCCCAAACCCAATTCGATCCGGAAGATTACCTGTTTCAAGAGGGGCAAACGCTGGATAGTTCCAAGATATCTTCCTGGCTGAACAGAAAATATACCGATAGTCAGTTGAAAGAAAAGAAGATAAAGGCCAAAGATAACGTTGGCTTGAATCCTGTTGATCCAGGTAAAGGAGACATTGATAAACGGAATGAAGAAAATCCGATCTATCTTGCTCATATTTTAGAACATAATTACTTGGTCAAAACAAAGGATAATTCGGTGAGCCTTGGCGGGGTTGTCATAGGTCTTGCGTTGAATTCAGTGCATTACTATCAAAAAGAGGCATTCGGTGCCACCTATGAAAATAAAATCGATAGTAATAAGCTGAAGCAAGAAGGGGAGAAAATTGCTGCAGTAGTCTTAAAAAGGCTGCGTAATATGGACAAGCTGAAAAATGTTCCGATTACGATTGCCTTATTCGAGCAAAATGAAAAATCCTCAGTAGTCCCTGGGAATTTCATTTCCTATACAAATATCGATAAAAACTCTGACAATATTGGAAAATGGACGGACTTGAACGAAGAGTATTTCCTATTTCCTTCTGCTAGTGCTGAAAAAAAATACCGGGATGACGTCAATACCTTCACGAACTTTAAAGAAGATGTCGAAGAATACTTCCCTAACTTTAACGGAGTCATCGGCAGGGCATTCTATATGGATGATCAATTGCAAAGTCTGAACATCGATATCCCCATTCAATTTTATGGGAACTCGGAAGCGATCGGCTTTACCCAATATGTTGCCGGGCTTGTAATGGAACGTTTCCCGAACTACATTGCCGTCCAGGTATCCATTACCTCTGTAAATGGACCTGAAGCGCTCATAGTCCGTGAAGCAAATCAAGACGAACCAACCGTGCATATATACGAATGAAAAAAGATGAAGCTTAACGGCTTCATCTTTTTTGCGTCCCGCTTAAAATTCGGATCTGTTTTTTGTGAATTTCAAAATAACCTCTAACCAGGAATAAAAAGATATAATAGGAAGTAAACCCTTCCATCTTAGGGAGCAAATGTACTATAAAGGGAACATTTGTCGAATTTTACAGGCCTAATTGTCATTTCCCCGGAAATTCCGGCAACTTTCCCATATTTCCCGGAAAATATCTCTTTTTCCTTATGAAATAATTGATTTTCGACATTGTATCTCTTGTTGCTTTACTGTGCAATAGTTTGATATGATTTAAACGATGATTATATGGAGAAAAGCGACGAAATTCAGTCGATTTGGATATTTTTTCGGAGGTGAAGAGAATGTCACGTATTTCTATGGAACAAGTTAAACACGTTGCCCATTTGGCTCGTTTGGCCATTACGGAAGAAGAAGCACAACAGTTTCAGCATCAGCTTGACCAAATGATTTCATTCGCGGAGCAGTTGAATGAGCTTGATACGGATCAAGTAAACCCGACTTCTCACGTTTTGGATATGAAGAATGTTATGCGCGAAGATGTCGCAAAACCGGGATTGCCAGTAGAAGAAGTAGTTAAAAATGCACCGGATAGCAAAGAAGGATATATCCGTGTACCATCTATAATTGAATAAGGAGGGACAATGATGTCGTTGTTCGAACAAAAAGTTTCTGAGCTTCATGAACGCTTACATAAGAAAGAGATAAGTGTCACTGATCTTGTTAACGAATCGTATAAGCGGATCGGACAGGTAGAGGACAAGGTGAAGGCATTTTTGACACTTGATGAAGAAAACGCCCGCAGTCAAGCAAAACGATTGGATGATCAATTGGTAAAAGGCGAGAACGAAGGCGCTTTATTTGGTATGCCAATCGGAGTGAAGGATAATATTGTCACTAAAAATTTGCGTACGACTTGTGCGAGCAAAATTTTGGAGAACTTTGATCCAATCTATGATGCAACCGTCGTTCAAAAACTACAAAAGGCAGAAACGGTTACGATCGGAAAATTGAATATGGATGAGTTTGCGATGGGTTCCTCTAATGAGAACTCCGCATTTCAAGCTACACGCAATCCATGGAACACGGAATATGTGCCAGGAGGTTCTTCGGGTGGATCAGCTGCATCTGTCGCTTCCGGTGAAGTCCTATTCTCTTTAGGTTCCGATACGGGTGGTTCGATCCGCCAACCAGCTGCATATTGTGGAGTTGTCGGCTTAAAACCTACATATGGACGGGTTTCCCGATTCGGACTTGTAGCTTTTGCGTCTTCATTGGACCAAATTGGACCGGTCACAAGAACGGTTGAAGATAACGCTTATTTGCTTGAAGCGATTTCAGGTGTAGATCCAATGGATTCGACCTCTGCTAATGTTGATGTGCCGAATTTTGTGAATTCATTAACAGGCGATGTTAGAGGATTGAAAATAGCCGTGCCTAAAGAATATCTTGGTGAAGGCGTTGGCGAAGAAGCACGTAATTCCGTACTTGAAGCGTTAAAAGTATTAGAGGGGCTTGGAGCTGAGTGGGAAGAGGTATCCTTGCCGCATTCCAAATATGCCTTAGCTGCCTATTATTTGCTTTCTTCATCTGAAGCTTCGGCTAACCTTTCACGTTTTGACGGAGTGCGTTACGGGCATCGTACCGATAATGCAGAAACTCTTATAGAAATGTATAAGCAAACCCGTGCAGAAGGATTCGGTGACGAAGTGAAGCGCCGTATCATGCTTGGAACGTTCTCCTTAAGTTCCGGTTATTATGATGCTTATTATAAAAAGGCTCAAAAAGTACGTACGTTAATCAAAAAGGACTTTGAAGATGTCTTTGAAAAATACGATGTCATCGTTGGGCCGACTACACCTACGCCTGCATTTAAAATTGGTGAGAAAGTCGACGATCCATTAACGATGTATGCAAATGATATCTTGACGATTCCAGTCAATCTTGCTGGTGTACCGGGTATATCCGTGCCGTGTGGATTCGCAGCGAATGGGCTTCCGCTTGGACTGCAAATGATTGGAAAGCATTTTGATGAAAGCACGATTTACCGCGCGGCTCACGCATTTGAGCAAGCAACAGATTTTCATAAACAATTTCCTAAGCTGTAAGGGGTGAAAAAAATGGACTTTGAAACGGTGATTGGTCTAGAAGTACACGTAGAATTAAAAACGGATTCTAAAATTTTCTCGGCGAGCCCAAACCATTTTGGTGCCGCTCCAAATAGTAACACGACTGTAATCGACCTAGGCTACCCAGGTGTATTGCCTGTCGTCAATAAAAAGGCTGTTGATTTTGCAATGAAGGCTGCAATTGCCCTGAATTGCGAAGTGGCGGAAATTACGAAATTCGACCGGAAAAACTATTTTTACCCGGACAATCCTAAAGCATACCAAATTTCACAGTTCGATCAGCCGATCGGTGAGCATGGCTGGATTGAGATCGAAGTGGGCGGCAAGAAAAAGAAAATTGGCATTACCCGCATTCATATGGAAGAGGATGCTGGAAAGCTGACACATAAAGGGAACTATTCACTTTGTGATTATAACCGCCAAGGTACGCCACTTGTTGAAATCGTATCTGAACCGGATATCACTTCCCCGGAAGAAGCTTATGCTTATCTGGAAAAGTTGAAATCGATCATTCAATACACAGGCGTTTCCGATTGTAAAATGGAAGAAGGCTCACTTCGCTGTGACGCTAACATTTCCTTGAAACCTGTCGGGCAAAAGGAATTCGGTACGAAAACCGAATTGAAAAACTTGAACTCATTCAACTTTGTCCGCAAAGGATTGGAACATGAAGAAATCCGACAAGCGGAAATCTTGAATGAAGGCGGCATAATCGAACAGGAAACTCGCCGGTTCGATGAAGCTACAGGCAGAACGGTACTAATGCGAATTAAGGAAGGCTCCGATGATTACCGTTACTTCCCGGAACCGGACTTATTGACAATCCATATCGATGAAGAATGGAAAGCACGTATTGCTGCCGAGATTCCGGAACTTCCGGATGCCCGGAAAAAACGTTATGTCGAAGAATTCGGCTTACCTGAATATGATGCAGCCGTTTTGACGGTAACGAAAGAAAGTGCTGATTTCTTTGAAGCGACAGTTGCTTCAGGCGCGGATGCGAAACTAGCATCAAACTGGATCATGGGTGAGGTTTCCGCTTTCTTGAATGCAGAAGGAAAAGAGCTGCATGATGTCAAATTGACTGCCGAATCGTTGGCTGGAATGATCAAGCTGATTGAAGATGGCACGATTTCTTCTAAAATCGCTAAAAAAGTTTTCAAAGAATTGATTGAAAATGGCGGAGATGCTGAAACGATCGTCAAGGAGAAGGGACTAGTCCAAATTTCCGATGAAGGCGCATTGCGTACAGCCGTTGAAGAAGCATTGAATAATAACCCGCAATCAATTGAAGATTTTAAGGCCGGTAAACAAAAAGCAATCGGCTTCCTTGTCGGGCAGATCATGAAAGCGACAAAAGGACAAGCCAATCCACAACTTGTAAATAAAATTTTGGTGGAAGAAATCAATAAACGTTAATATTGGCCGTATCACTTTTAAAGTGGTACGGTTTTCTCTTGATTAAGATAAGGGTTCATTGTGGAAAGCTTAAAATAATTTTTGATTTTTTTTGAGTTACCTGTAGGGGTAGCTCCTTTTTTGTCGTCTATTACATGAATGCTTAACAGGAAAGGAGGAAGAGAAGTGACGGATGAGTTAGTTGAGAAGGTTAGGGCTGGGAATGATCATGCATTCCGAATGTTGATCGAAACTTATAAACAGACGGTTTATAGAACCGTCTATTCCGTCTTGCGGAATCAAAAGGATGCAGAAGATGTTACCCAGGAAGTCTTTATCAAAATCTACACTTCCCTTCCTCAATATAAGAACCAAGGTTTCAAAACGTGGATTACCCGAATTGCGGTCAATCATGCAATCGATCTAAAGAGAAAGAGGGAACGCCAAAAGGAAGAATTGCAGGACGAACATTCATCGGAAGCTAATTTGGGCTTAACTGATGATGTCGAGGCAGTATTTTTTCGGAATGAAAGGCGAAAGCAAGTATTACGGAAGCTGAATGACCTTCCAGAGGGATATCGGGAAGTTGTATATGGCTATTACATAAAGGAAAAGACATTCAAGCAAATTGCAGAGGAACAGCAGATTCAAGTGAAATCCGTGGAGGTAAAACTATATCGGGCAAGAAATTGGATGAGAAAACATTGGAAAGAGGAGGATTTTTCATGAATCATGTGCCTGAAGCAGAATGGGTTGCATATTTAGCAGATAAAATACCAGAGGCTCTAAAAATTGAATATGAAAATCATCTATACTCCTGTGACAAGTGTTTGTCCGCCTATATGGAAGCGATGGAAAAAGAAGAATTCGGTCCGGACATTGAAGGATTTGATATTGCAGGTCCTGTCATGGACTCGATTAGCCGATTGAAAGAAGGCCCTGTTGAAGGGGAAAAGCAACTCCGAAAAGAGAAATCACTGCGGACGATAACAAGACATTACCTGATTGCGGCCGGGTTTACGATCTTATTAATGGCAGGGGGAGTATTTCAATCATTGACAGAATACGTGGATTCTGTGGAATCAATCAGTGAAAAGGAAACGCAGTCCTTAACCGATGGACTTATTGATAAAACATTTAATTGGATGGACACTATCGAAAAGAAAAATAAGGAGGGGTTTAGAAATGAATAAAAGGCCGGTATTAGCTTTCTTATTATCGTTTTTGCCAGGTTTCGGACATTTTTACCTAGGAAGGAAATATAAAGGGTTATTTTATTTTCTGGCCACGGCTGGATTGGGGCTTGGTGGTCTTTTTCTTTCGTTGATCAGTCAATCGGATGCGTTTCTGGCTTTTTCCATTATTGGAATGGTGTTTTATTTCATCAGTATATTTGATTTGGTGGTCACCTCACTGAGGAATCCTAAAAGGGAAGAGGATGTAGAGCGTATGACAGATCAGCCGGAAGCGGAAAGATTTTATGTAATCATCCTTTCATTCGTTCCTGGATTAGGGCATTTTCAGCTGGGCCTCATGAACCGTGGGCTTATTTTTCTTATCGGCTTTTTAGGCCTGGGCATCATGGTGATATTCATTAGTGTAATGACACAAATGGAAGGTCTGTTAATATTCATGGCACTATTGCCTGTTATATGGATTTACAGCTTTTTTGATTCTGTTCAACAGCTGAATAAAAAGCAAAGAGGTGAGGAGCTTATCGATCGGACCGTTTTGGAAGATTTCGAGGAGAGACGGGAATCCGGGAAGAAGAGTAAATCGGTCGCGACTTTATTTGCTATTTTCCCTGGTGCAGGTCACTTATATTTGGGGCTGCAAAAACGTGGGATACAATTGATGGCCGGCTTTTTATTCGCCATTTACATACTGGATTTACTCCGGTTAGGTTTCTTCTTTTTCCTTATTCCGATTATCTGGTTTTATAGTTTTTTTGATGGATTGCAAAAAGCCTCGAAAATGGAAGAGGGTCCATTAGAAGATACGCCCATCATTTCGGGAATGGTCAATCATCAAAAATGGGTAGGATTTGGGCTGGTGGGACTTGGAATTTATTTCTTGGCCAGTAATATAATTGTCCCGGCCATTGCTCCTCATTTAGATGAATGGATTGGAAGCAACTTGGAATACTGGTTTAGAGATTATTTTCAAAAAGGTCTTGTATGCATCCTTCTTATAGGCGGGGGAATTAAATTGCTGTCGGGAAGTAAAAAAGGAAGAGCCAAGGAGGAGACAAAATGAGAACATGGAGAGTCGGAACGATTTCGATGGGAATCTCCCTGGTTGGTTTGGGATTGGTTTTACTGGTTTCACAAATTGCAGATATGAACTTGACGACGATTCTGCTGTCATGGTGGCCGTTGCTGTTCATTATCTTGGGTGCAGAGATTCTCTTCTACATTTATTTTTCCAGAAAAGAAAGTTCTTTTGTAAAGTATGATATTCTTAGCATTCTTTTCGTGGGATTGCTTGGAACGACGGGAATAGTTTTAATTCTGCTAACATCAAGCGGATTGATGGATCAAGTTAGGGCTGCCGTGAATAGTGAAGTGAAAACGGTCAATTTGCCTGGTTTCAATCAAAAGGCAGGGAAAGACATACAGAGAGTTGTCCTGGACTCTGGCCCGTACCCATTAACAATTGAAAGTGGTAATGTCGGGGAAATTTCCGTTTTTGGAACATATGGTGAGCGGGTAATGGAAGATGCTGATTCGTCGTTGAAGAAGGCGGAGGATTATTTACTCGTTGAGAGAAATGGTGATACGCTTTATATAAGCTTCAAGGATTTGCCGATTCAAAATGGACTTTTTGACAATGGTACAATGAATCTTAAGGCAACTCTTATAATCCCTGCTGAGTTGGCAGTGGAGATAGACGGACAAAGTACCGATCTTGTCCTGAAGCCTAGGAAACTCTTGAATGACTGGAGTG
The DNA here is from genome assembly GCF_900156045.1 of Peribacillus simplex. Taxonomy (GTDB): domain Bacteria; phylum Bacillota; class Bacilli; order Bacillales; family DSM-1321; genus Peribacillus; species Peribacillus simplex_D. The sequence goes on from NZ_FTMX01000014.1 coordinate 30,783, forward strand.
TGAAGGACAGCGGAAATCTAAGTGTATTCCTTCAGGATAATAGTGATATCAAGATAGATGCTAGAGGGGTCGAGGAACTTGAAGGTCCTAAGAATGGCTGGAAGATGACTGAAGTGAAAGAAGAAACAAGTGAAGAGGGCATTGTAAAAAAGAATGGGATATTCAATATTGGTGAAGGGAAACATACTTTAACGGTTACAGATACATTTAACGTGAATGTTCAATATCCATGAAATCATTTACTAGAATAAAATTGTAAAAAGCATTATAATTTCCCTGATACGATTTCTAGTAAAATGCAAAAGATATGGACCGGAATACGGTCCTCTTTTTTCGAATATTGCTTTTCATGTAACGAAGGATTAAGATGTAAATTATGGAATCAATATGTATAAGGATGATGGGAAATGAAAAGAGCAAGGTTGATTTACAACCCGACTTCGGGCCGGGAAGCCATTAAGAAGAGCCTGCCAGGTGTGCTAGCAAAACTTGAAGAAGCTGGCTATGAAGCTTCTGCACATGCGACGACCGGTGCCGGGGATGCGACGAAAGCGGCTAAGATAGCGATTGAGCGCGGCTATGATATAGTTATTGCAGCAGGGGGCGACGGTACGATTTATGAGGTTGTTAATGGACTGGCCACTGCAGAGAAACGTCCGAAACTAGGAATCATTCCGACGGGAACGACCAATGATTTCGCGCGGGCGCTGCATTTACCGAAGACGATCGAAGGGGCAGCCGAAATTATTGCCGGTGGGCATACGATGCCTGTCGATATTGGGAAAATGAACGATAAGTATTTCATCAATATTGCCGGCGGAGGCAGATTGACCGAATTGACCTACGACGTGCCGATCAAACTGAAAACCATGCTTGGTCAGCTAGCGTACTATATTAAAGGAATTGAAATGCTTCCTTCAATTAAGCCGACGGAAGTTTCTATTGAATATGATGGAAAGCTTTTTGAAGGAGAGATCATGCTATTCTTGGTGGCTAACACGAATTCGGTCGGCGGCTTCGAGAAACTGGCTCCTGACGCCTCTTTAAATGATGGTATGTTCACGTTGCTTATTTTGAAAAAGGCAAACCTCGCTGATATTGTCCGTGTCGCGACATTGGCAATGCGCGGTGAGCATATCCATGATAAGAACGTCATTTATGAAAAAGCCAATCGAATTAAAGTACATGCCAAAAATGACATGATGCTTAATTTGGATGGGGAATTTGGCGGGATGGCCCCAGCTGAATTCGTAAATCAGTACCGCCATTTTGATGTATTCATCCCGCAAGGAATACTGCCGGACGATCCGGCAAATAAATAGGGTGAAAAGGCCACTGAATCTGGTGGCCTTTTCAGTTTAATGAAGCAAGGGGAATTGCAAACATGTATATCAGGAAAGCGACACCGGAAGATGCGGACAAGGCAGCCGTATTGACCCGGTTAGCGATTAAGGAAATTGCAGAGGTTTTGACAGGTGAAACGGAAGAAGAAAGAATACTTTCCGTTCTTGCCGATTTGTTCCGGAAAAGTGGGAATCGGATCAGCTATGAAAATACGCTTGTCAGTGAACATGATGGACAAGTATCTGGATTGATCATTGCTTACCATGGCAAGGATGCCGAAAGCTTGGATGAACCGATAGTGAAACAATTAAGGATGAAAATGAAAGACCCAAGCGTTACGCTCGATAAGGAAGCGGAAATGAGAGACTTTTATTTGGATACAGTCTCGGTTGACCCGAATTTTCAAGGAAAAGGAATTGGTAGTGCACTGATTCAGTATGTAGAGGAATACGCTAAACATAAGGGATATCCAAGAATTTCTTTAGTCGTTGAAAATGAAAATGAAGCGGCGAATCGTCTCTATAGCAGATTAGGATATATGGAAATGAAAACCATTTCGATTAGCGGCCATGAATTTCGCTATATGGTGAAGGAAATAGAAGAACCTCCTGTTTAACAGGGGGTCCTTTTTGGTCATTTGAAATTTGGCACTGTATGCGGTTACATTTGCTGCCCGTTCATGGCAGCCCAATCAGAGTAAACTCCAGTGCCATTACAGCCGGGACAGTCGTGTATATCGGAAAAATGATATTCCGTGGGTACGAAGGAGCTGTATCCACGTCCGTAACAATCCGGACAGAGGCCTTTTTCCTCCATACTCGCTCGATGTTTCTCTAACCTTGTAGCATTCCAGGCTGATATAGAGTTAAATAAACCCATTTCCTCACCTCATCTGTTTTTCCTTATTTTTCATTTTTTATTGAACTTTTATTCATGGAACTATGAAAAATCCGTAATTCCTTCCACTATATTTTTATGAAAACCAGGGTAAATTGGTGAGTGGTTTTGTGGCTAGGCCTCTATTGTGGTAAAATACAGGCTAGCATAAAAAAGAAAAGAGAAGATGACATGAAAAAAACAGCACCAGTGGCTAAAAATGATATTATAGAGGTTTTATTTGAAGATTTAACACATGAAGGAGCAGGCGTCGCTAAAGTCGATGGCTATCCGATCTTTGTTCAGAGCGCCCTTCCAGGTGAAAAAGCAAAAATTAAAGTGATGAAGGCTAATAAAGGTTATGGCTTCGGACGCTTGATGGAGATTATCGAAAACAGTCCATACCGGGTTGAGGTCACGACTGAAGATTACCATAAATACGGTGGATGTCAGCTGCAGCATATGAGCTATGAAGGACAGTTGAAATTCAAGGAAAGGCAAGTGCGTGAAGTGATGACACGCATTGGGAAACTTGAGGATGTGAAGGTTCACCCGATCATCGGGATGGAGAATCCGACCCATTACCGTAATAAAGCGCAAGTGCCTGTTGGTGAAAAGGATGGCAAGCTAATAGCAGGGTTCTTCAAACCGCGGACACATGAAATTGTTGAAACGAAAGAAAGCATTATCCAAAATGAAGTGATCAATGAAGCCGTTCAAGTTGTTAAAGAGATTTTCAGTAAACTTGGTATCCCTGCTTACAATGAAGAGGCACATAAAGGTGTATTGCGGCACATCATGGCCCGTTATGGCAAGCAAACAGGCGAATTAATGATTGTTCTCGTTACAAGAACGAATAGTATCCCTTTCATCGAAACAATCGTGAAGGAAATCGTTGAACGTCTTCCACAAGTGAAATCCATCGTTCAAAACGTTAATTCCAAGAAAACGAATGTTATCTTAGGCGATAAAATGACTGTACTATGGGGCGACGAAGTGATCCATGATATGATCGGTGATGTGAAATTTGCGATTTCAGCAAAGTCCTTCTACCAAATCAATCCGGACCAAACGAAGGTCCTTTATGATAAAGCTCTTGACTATGCAGGGCTGACTGGTGAAGAAACGGTGATTGATGCCTATTGCGGCATTGGAACCATCTCTTTATTTTTAGCTAAAAAAGCGAAAAAAGTAATCGGTGTCGAAGTGGTCGAAGAAGCGATAGAAGACGCACGCCGCAACGCTGAATTGAATGATATCTCAAATGCGGAATTCATGGTTGGAGATGCGGGTAACGTTATTGCTGAATGGTACCAAAAGGGCAACACTGCGGATGTCATCGTTGTGGATCCTCCTCGCAAAGGTTGTGAAGAGTCCCTTCTGAATACGATCATCGAGATGAAGCCAAACAAAGTCGTATACGTATCATGCAACCCAGGCACTCTGGCGCGTGATCTTCATATCTTGGAAGACGGAGGATATAAAGCGGTTGATATCCAGCCTGTCGATATGTTCCCAATGACGACACATGTTGAAAATGTAGTGTTATTAGAGTTGAAATGATGGAATGGGGCCAGGTCTGAATGACCGGGCCCTTTTTCGCGTAGTTAAATTGAAGTGAAAGGAGGGGGGGGATTTTTTTTGAATGGATATTCTTGACGCTCTGACTTGGACATATAGTAAGGATATATAAAATGCAAGGCAGGTGATTTTATTAATTTTCAAAAAGCGGTTGCTGTAATTGTTGGTAGCTTTTTGGTGGGTATTGGAATCAATGGGTTTTTAGTTCCGCACCATTTAATAGATGGCGGCGTTATTGGGATTGCACTCATCCTTCATTATTTTTTTGGTTTTCAAACAGGGCTATCCATGTTGATCCTCAGTATTCCTATATTTTTATATGCATGGTATTATGAACGGCCTTTTTTCTATAGCAGTGTTCACGGATTGCTTCTGACATCCCTTTTTATGGATTGGCTTAATCCATTGAAAAAAGTCTTTTCCATGTCGATACTAACAAGCTCTTTGATTGGCGGTGCCATCATAGGGATGGGCATAGGTCTCATGCTTCGGTATGAGACAAGCAGCGGGGGAACGGATATGTTAGCCAAAATTATCTCAAAGTCTACTTCCATGGATATTGCATTAGCGATTATCGTTATAGATACACTAATCATTTCAGCTGCAGCATTCACCTTAGGTATCGAAATTTTTCTTTTTTCATGTGTGACGATCGTCATCATTGGGCTGATCACTTCGCTTATGAAAGTGAGGAAATGAATATATAATCAGTTCCTTAAGATATGGGTCACTTCATCTATTGCTCTTTGCAGCTTTTCGCTATTTTTGCTAAACATCTCTTTAGCTTCCTTTGATTCAGTTCCAAGTGCAAACAACTCTAAGTCCGCTTGGCATTTTTTCAAGGTCGCGAGCATAAGAGGTTTTTCTTGAGGAGAAGGAACTTTAAGTTTATCATCAAAAAGGTCCACGGTTAATTCCCCGTTGGAATTAGCCTGACCAAGAAACACATTATCGAGTATAACACCCAACTTATCCAGTTCAGTATGAAGCCAATTTCGGTTCAGTCCAATTGTGGAAAGCGGTTCATCAAGTATGCTGCCGTCCATAATAATGGTTTGTGGCTCCTTTACAGCAGCCACTGACAGGTTAAGGTCCTTAGGTGTTATAGGTTGATTTTGCTTCTTTAACATTACGGAAAAATCCCCGTTGGCTTCCAATAAGGCAAACTCAACTTCAGAAATATCGAAGACATCCTTTTTCCGGAGCAATCCCAATAATTCATCGATGGTATATTTCTCTTTTTTTAAATTATCTTCCATGACTTTCCCATCTTTGATGAAAACCGAAGCTTTTCCTTCCACAAGATCACGGAAAGTTTTACTTTTTAGGGATATTGATCCTGCAATGAAGGGAGCTATGGCAAAAACAAGAATGGACAGTACGCCATGTATAATATTGCCCTCAACTTTCGTAGCTAACTCTGCCCCGACATTACCAATGGTTATGCCCGTTACATATTCAAAAAAGGAGAGTTGGGACAATTGTTTTTTTCCTAACACTTTTGTTATCACAAAAAGAACAATTAAAAAGAATAATGAACGCAAAACAATTTCTATCCAATCCGGCATTACCAAACACCCCCTGCTTGATCATTGTATTTAAAAACCTTTATATTGCGGTTCTTCCCGTTCTAACTCTCCCACGCGCTTCTGTACATCCTTCATAACTTCATTCACCACCAGCATCGTTTCATGCAAGATGCGTTTAGATTCATCATCTTGAGTCCGGAGTGCTAAGCTGGATAAACCTGCTTCAACTCCTTTTAGGCTAGAGACACATTGTTTTACATTAGAAGCTATCGTCATACAGCATCCTCCTTATCCTTTGGATCTAAATATAATGGCTTGTAACACTCCGAGACTGTTTTTTCCGGCACTGATTACATAAATTGTGCCAGTGGCAACAACCGATCAATCCATGATTTTCCCCATCCGCTAACCTCCCGAAACAATGTCAGCAGTCACGACCCGATTAGACACGTGAATCATGGCTGTCATTCAATCATTCATTGATATTCGATCGAAACGGCATGCGCAATGCATGGGATCGTCTCACTTTGTTGAAAGGATAGGGGAGATAACAAGGCACCGGTAGCCACGACGAGCAATCGTTTTATTTCTCCCTTTTTCATGCGATTTAATAAATGACCATAAACAACGGTTGCGGAACATCCAGGGCCACTCGCCCCGGACAAGACCGGTTGACCATCCCTGTATATCATTAAACCGCAATCTTTATATTGCTCTTCTTTAATCGGCGTACCATGTTTTTCAAATAATGCCAGAGAAACTTCATGTCCGATCTTTCCTAAATCCCCGGTCACTATTAAATCATAATAGGATGGGTCAATGTTCCGTTCTCTTAAATGGGCTTCAATCGTATCTACAGCAGCTGGGGCCATGGCACCGCCCATATTGAAAGGATCAGTCAATCCCATGTCGATGACACGTCCTATCGTAGCTGAAGTGACCCTAGGGCCTTCCCCGGCACTACTCAATAAAGCCACTCCTGCACCCGTAACGGTCCATTGGGCTGTTGGAGGTTTCTGCCCCCCGTATTCAGTAGGGTAGCGAAATTGCTTTTCTACTGCGGCGTTATGACTTGATGCTCCTGTCAATAAGTACTCTGCCCCTTTGGTATTGACAAGGTATGCACCAAGAGCCAGTCCCTCCATGGAGGTGGAGCAAGCGCCAAATAAGCCGAGATAAGGTGTTCCCAGTGTACGACAGGCAAAACTTGTAGGGGTTATTTGATTGATAAGGTCGCCTCCAAGGAAAAATTGAATCTGCTCTTTCTGAAGACCCGCCTTTTCGATTGCTTTTGTACTCGCTTCTTCCAATAAGACTTTATGTGCCTTTTCATAAGTATCTTGATTTATCCATAAATCGGAATGGAGAAGATCGAAATCATCCGCAAGCAAACCCTCTGCTTCAAATGGACCGCCAACGGTTCCTGTGGAGACGATGACAGGCTTTTGATCAAACACCCATGTGCGATGCCCCGTAAGCATTTTAAACCACCCCATTGTAGAGTATTGTCAGTGTTAAGATAAAACCTTGGAATAACATAGATCCTTCAGTCAACTTGAATATATTACAGCCATTTCCTAAAACGAAACCATCCTCCCGGTTTTCTATGGCTGCGGATATGGCGGCATCAGCGAAACATGATCCTGATCCCGCCGGTCATTACTGTCCTTTTCATTTCCAAATGAGTTTGAAACTGCTGATGTTCCTGATGGATAGGAGTAAGCTTATGGCTTAATCCTTTTGGAATTCTTTTGATAAGGTCTTATTAATTGCTTCAGCGACTTCGTCCTGCTTCATTATTCAGGCTTGATAGACCGCAGTTCGGTCAAGTGGATTGCTTGTATGTAACCTTATGGCATATTCAAGCCCTTATTAAAAATCCTGTCTTATGGAATAAAGATATAAAAAAGGCTGGTTGTTTTAACCAACCTTTTTTATATGAATGATTATTGTTTATATTGAGGTTCCTCGTTTTGAATCTCTTCAATACGAGGTGTGATGCTGTCCACGATCGTTTGTGTTTGTTGGGCAGCTTGTTGGTATAGTTGTTTGGCTTGCTCATTATCTGTGGAAAGGGCGAAGGTTTCAAAGCTCGCTTGAGCGCTTTTTAGCCCTGCTATAGTTGTTTTGACATCGTTTATAACTGTCATGTATGAACCCTCCTTAATTTGAAACTGCCTTATTAGAGTAAGGAAAAAATGATTATCTATACCTTCCAAATTTCTCTAGGAATCGAATTAATCAAACGTTTGATTAATAAAAGGGAGAAGGCAGAAGTGTAGTTAATATCTTTCTCCACCTATTTGTTACGCAAATTGTTTTTATTGTTTAATTATTGACTGAATTCAGAAATCTTAATATAATTACAGAAAACATAACACGATTACGTGAGGTGATATGACATTTATATTCGGGACGATTTGCATAGTAGAGTTGTTTTTGAAATTTCATCTGAGGAAGTGTTAAAAGGCCTGTTATTTTATAAAAACAAACAGGAGTCGGAAATTGAATCGATTAAAGGTAAAATACATAAATATGAGCAAAAACGAAGAGCTGAGGAAGCTTGGTACCAATCCCTATCACCATTTAAACGTTTTTTTACGGGACGTGCCCCAAGTCATCACCAGGCCGTTGAGCATTTGGTGAATGTTAAAGATAGATATAAAAAAATTGAGATGATAAAACAGAAGGTTGCTTTTTTAAATCAGTTGATCGGTTTACTCGAAGCTGATTCGGAAAAACGGGAAATGAATTTACCAACAGACATCATTAAAGAAATAATGGAATGGCAGAAAGCGGAGGGAACGCCAAGATGACTCTAGAAACATTGAACACTGGATTGGACACGGTTTGGGTGGTTCTGACAGCAGCCATGATTCTATTAATGGAGGGCGGGTTTGCTTTATTGGAGGCGGGGTTCGTCCGTACGAAGAATAATGTGAATATCATCATGAAGGTTTTTGCTGATATTACGATCGGAACGCTTTGCTATTTCGTGGTTGGTTTTGGCTTAATGTATGGAACGGATGTATTTGGAACCATTGGGACAAGCGGCTTTCTGCTGAAAGGTGATTTGTCGCACATCGACCTTACGATTTCCATTGATGCATTTTGGTTATTTCAAGGGGCATTCGTCATCGCCGTTATTTCGATAGTTTCGGGAGCGGTTGCGGAAAGGATTAACTTTCGGGCGTATCTTATTTTTGTCGTAATGATGACGGCATTCATCTATCCGATTGCCGGTCACTGGGTATGGGGTGGTGGCTGGTTAAGCGGGTTGGGCATGCAGGACTTCGCGGGGTCTGCGGTCATTCATGCACTAGGCGGCTTTTCTGCACTTGCGGCTGCCATTGTAATCGGTCCGAGAGCAGGTAAATTCTCTTCACGGGGGACTAGCTCCATTTCGCTGCCGAGTAATCTTCCACTGGCATCTGTCGGGGCATTCCTTTTATGGTTTGGCTGGTTTGGGTTCAATGCAGGAAGTACCTTGCAGGCTACGGATGTACGCATTGGCCATATTGCCATAGTCACGATGCTCTCAGCTGCATCAGGCGGAGCGGTGACCTTGCTTTATACACTATTTAGATATGGACGCTCCGATGCACCTTCCGTCATCAATGGCTCACTTGCAGGTCTTGTCGGGATTACAGCTGGATGTGCATTCGTTAGTGATCTGGCAGCGTTACTGATTGGAGCGGTTTCTGGAATGTTGATGTTAGCTGCGACAAATTGGTTGGAAACCCGAAAAATCGATGATCCGGTTGGTGCGTTTCCCGTTCATGCGGCTTCAGGAATGTGGGGTACGATAGCGGTAGGGCTTTTTTCCACTGAAAACGGATTGTTTGCAGGTGGGGGATGGCATTTGCTCGGAGTTCAAACGTTAGGGTTATTGGTGTTATGCATCTGGGGCTTTTCAGTGACATGGCTCGTTTTTAAAGTTATAAATGTTTGGCTGCCTATAAGATCCACTGAAGAAGAAGAAGAACTTGGGTTGGATATCAGTTATCATGGCATCATGGCCACACATACTTCACCGGAGTTCATCAAGGTAGAGGACTACTATAAGCAGGATGAAGAATTGACAAGGTAATGTCCATTATACAATGGTAGAATCAAGTAAGAGGTGAATTTTAAATGGGTGCATGCAATCTTAATCATTCGCAACAAGATGTCAGGCTGAAATTTGAGAGTCAAAAGGCATTTTTACCAACCGAATTGAGTCAAACATTGGATCGATATCTTGAAAAAGGGAATTCGCAAGAAACATTGAATGAACTTTTTCATCTATTGAAGAAGTATGACTTGTCTACCCAGGAGGAACAGGAATCTAGAAACGAAAAGTTGAAACGGATCATGCTGTAAACGAGAAAGAACGAGAGTCAAGGATGACTCCCGTTCTTTTTTTGTTTTTTCATCATGGAATCTTCTGTCAAATGAATTAAAGTATCCGCGGGAATGTGGCTGACTCCTATTTACTTTTTATAAAGCGCATCAAAAATTGTATCTGCTTAATTGATTAATCATTTTAAGTAACGCGGACAAGGGTTTAGCGGAGCTTTAAAGATTTAATCAATCGTTTGATTGAATCTTAATAGAGCCTTCAATAAAAGCAGGGAGAAAATAAAAAAGCGAGAGCCCATAAGGAGCTCCTGCTTTTTCTTTAAAAACCATCATCTGTTGCGGTAAAGGGGATGTTAAGGTTTCGTTCAACGGCACGAAGTCTTTGATTTAGTCGATTCAGCCTATTCGTATGACGTTGATCATTTTGACTCAGTCTGGTTATTTCCTGGTTAATGCGGTTCACTTCTCGATTTATCCTTGTGATTTCTTGGTTCTGCCGATTGAGTTCCCTCGTTTGTCGCTCGTTTTGACGCTCAAGTTCCCGGACTCTTCTTTCAAGTTGTTGAGGCTGTCTTTCAATATCGAATTGGTCGGGCACCTGGCTATATGGATTTTCTTGTACCTGCTGAACGTTCCAATCTTGCTGTGGCATATAATCAAATCGTTCAGGCTGTTGGAAATATGGGTTATAATTAGACTGAAAGTACTGGTTATTTCCATTTTGTTGTGGAAAAGGATAAAATCCGTATGAATTCATGGTCAACTCTCCTTTTTTTAATCAGGATGGATACGTTATAACTTATGTAAGTTCCGGTGAAGTGACTAGGCGTTAGCCCATGCGAGAGGGGAGAAGAGTTAATTTACAGAAAAAATTTCAATAAATTTGCAGAAACCCTCCGGTTCCTATATCGTTTAGTATAGGAGAAATTCTTTTAATCCATCTTGAAACCAATCCGTGGGATAATCCGTATATATAGAAAAGAGTGTAAGTCAGGAGTGTAATGATTATGAATCGATTTCTTGCTGATTTTGTTCCGATATTGATTGCATTTCCAATGGTTTTGCCGGTTTGGATAATTAGCTATTTTGCATTGGATCAACCGTTTGCCCTATCCGTTGTCATATCTTTAGCAGGAGGGGTGCTTGCATACTGTCTAAGCTCCGTATATTTTTCATCAAGATACCTCAAAAAACATGAATTGACGAGAAAAGAATATCAATATATAAAGAAAAATTTAATTGAAGCAAAATCGAAGATATGGCGGGTTCAAAAAGCACTAATCTCGGTCAGGCATATCTCTTCTTTTAAACAGAGGAAGGATATGATTAAAATGATCAGGAAAATATATAGTCTGACAAAAAAAGAACCGAAGCGGTTTTACCAGGCGGAACAATTTTATTACTCACATCTGGATTCCGCCATGGAGCTTGCGGAGAAATATGTTTTTTTAGCACAGCAGCCAAAAAAGAATAGGGAACTCGAACTCTCCTTAACAGAGACTCGCAAAACTTTAAAGGAACTCACTAATACGATAGAAAAGGATTTATATAAAGTGATTGCCGATGATATCGATAACCTTAACTTCGAGTTGGATGTTGCTAAGCAATCCATTAAAACTAGAAAAGAGTCACAAGTAATTGATGAAAGCAGGAGGTTAAAATGAATAACAATGATCCCAACCTGTTGAATAAAACGAATAATGCCAGTTTAATCGATGATCTTTTAGCCAATCCATTTGATGGGGTGCAGGAGCTTGAGAAAACATCTTCCCAGGAAGCAAAACCTGTTAAACTGATTGATGTCATTCCTGAAGAGAACAGGGCAAAGGCATATCAGCTTGCGGAACAAATCGACCCTACGAATCATCAGGCGATGATATCCTATGGTACACCCGCCCAATCAAAGCTTCTGACCTTTTCTAATTCCATGCTTGAGCATGTCCAGAAAAAAGATGTAGGTGAAGTGGGCAACATTATCAGTGATTTAATGAAAAAGTTAAACGAGCTGAGCCCGGATGAGCTAAAGCCGGATAAGCCCTCTTTCTTTGCGCGTATGTTCGGGAAGCTCTCGGGATCAGTACAGGAAGTGCTATCCAAATATCAAAAAACTGGGGCCCAAATTGATCGAATCAGTGTGAAACTCGATCGGAGCAAGAATATCCTGCTATCGGATATCGTAATCCTTGAAAAGCTATATGAAACGAATAAGGATTACTTCCAGGCATTGAATGTCTATATTGCAGCCGGGGAAATTAAACTCGAAGAAATCCATGGGAAAACGATTCCGGAGTTAAGGAAGTCCGCTGAATCGAGCAATGATCAAATGAAGTTCCAGGAAGTCAATGATATGCTGCAGTTTGCTGAACGGTTGGATAAAAGGCTTCATGATTTGAAATTGAGTCGCGAAATCACGATTCAAAGCGCACCGCAAATCAGGCTGATCCAAAACACGAATCAGGCACTAGTCGAGAAAATACAATCTTCGATCATGACAGCCATCCCCCTTTGGAAAAATCAGGTTGCGATTGCATTGACATTAATCAGGCAAAGGCATGCTGTAGAAGCACAAAAGCAGGTTTCCAAAACTACAAATGACTTGTTATTGAAGAACTCCGAGATGCTGAAAACGAATACCATCGAAACGGCAAAAGAAAATGAGCGCGGACTTGTCGATATCGAAACATTAAAGAATACCCAAGCTAACTTGATATCCACGCTTGAGGAAACCATGCGGATTCAAGAAGAAGGAAGGCATAAACGCCGGCAAGCCGAACAGGAATTGGCATCAATGGAAAATGAACTGAAACAGAAACTATTAGAGATAAAGGGATAAGGGGAGATAATATGGAAACTATCGAGGCTATAAAAACGAGAAGAAGCATTGGAATCGTCAAGCAAGATCCGGTACCAAAGGAAATGATCGAGCAAATCATTGAGGCTGGAACGTATGCACCTAATCACCATCGAACTGAGCCTTGGCGCTTTTTTGTATTGACTGGAGAAGGAAGAAATAAACTTGGGGAGGTATTCGAAGAAATCACAAGAATTGAAAATGCTGATGATACCCCTGAAAGTTTAATCAGCAAGCTCGAAAGGCAAAAAAAGAATCCATTAAGGGCTCCAGTCATCATCGCAGTGGGCATAGAGCCTAGTGATAAGAATAATGTCCTAGTGGCAGAAGAATATGCGGCAGTGAACAGTGCCATTCAAAACATGCTTCTTGCAGCACATTCCTTAGGTCTGGGAGCAGTATGGAGAACGGGAAAAATAACTTATCATGAAAAAGTACGTGAATTTTTCAATTTATCCCCAAAAGGAGAAGTATTGGCTTTCATATACTTGGGTTATCCTGATATGGAGCCAAAACCTGCCAAGAAAACACCGATTGATGAATTGACCACATGGATCGGATGAAGGGGTAGGGGAAGCTGCATCAGTATATACACACTGATGCAGCTTTTTTTTGCCTTTTCTCAAATCTGATTTTAATGAAAGGGATTTGGATTCGTCAGGCTTCGTTTCAAGTGACGGTTGATGAATTAGGTTGTACAATACATAGGAAGAGTAAATTTTTATGAATTAGGATGTGTCTATAGATGAGAACGATTGATCCATTCGAGATACTTGATGGAAAAGCGATAAAATATTTGGATGTTTTTGGCATGGAGGATGGAATTGCTTTAAAGAGTAAATACGAAGATAAAATGTATTGGATATATGATTATTATTGCATGCATCAGACTTGTGATTGCCAGGAAGTATACCTTGAATTCGTTGAGGAGGTTAAAGGCAATAAACAGGCAGGACAGCATTTTGGAGTGAGGGTTTCTTTCGGGGATAATCAATTTGTCCTGGAGGACTATAATATTTCCAAGCAAAAGGCGATGGATATTGCGGAAGATACGTTAAAATACAGTAAAGATGTAATGGAGTTATTTAAACAGCGGTATCAGCAAATGAAGGATAAAGGCACCCAAATCATCATGGAAAGTGCAAAGGCAGCTAAAATGCCGCATGTTCATACAGAACCGGTCATTGGCAGAAACGAACCTTGCCCATGTGGAAGCGGGAAAAAATACAAAAAATGCTGCGGCGCAGCTTAACATCTCATGGAAGCTGACTCGATTCGGGGTCGCTTCTTTTTTATTTGGGAAAAAATTGAGTAATGAATAAAAAAATATGGTATTTAACGAACGTTCGTTCTATAATAAGAGTACCAGATAATAATACAAAAGGAAATAAAAAGTAGTCATTTAGATGGAATTTTCCAAAAACTTCTTTTTTATTTTCATAAATCTGGTATATATAAGAGAGAAGAGTTTTTTGATCTCATCTCTTTCAACGGTAGACGGCAACCAGACGGGATGAATATCCCTACACTGATGGCAGTTTAACTTATTGAACGAAGGAAGGGGTAATCAAATGACAAGAGAAAAAAGATTAATACCTTACAAAGTTCTTGAAGTAATGGAAACGGTGAAAGAGAAGATTCCTGAGGGTGTCGAGCTTGTGAAAGCCCCGGCAATTTGGGAGAAAAGCAATTATGGTGAGGGCGTGGTAGTTGCCGTCATCGATACAGGCATTGATAAGGGACATCCAGACCTCAAAGAAAGAATCATTGGTGGGAAGGATTTTACCAATACCGGGGATTATCAAGATGATAATGGACATGGGACACATGTTAGCGGTACGATTGTGGCTGCCGTCAATAATGCTGGTGTAGTGGGAGTGGCTCCGAAAGCGAGCATATTAGCGTTAAAGGCCTTAAATGGTCAAGGGCAAGGTGATATAGATTGGATTAATGGAGCTCTAGAGTATGCAATCAATTGGCGGGGACCTAATGAAGAAAAGGTTTCGGTTATTTCACTTTCACTTGGCGGGCCTCCGGATGAGGCTGAACACAAACTCATTCAAAAAGCCCTACAGAACGATATCCTTGTTGTTTGCGCAGCTGGAAATAGCGGTGATGGGCGTCATGAAACGGATGAATTGGATTATCCAGGAGCATATCCCGAGGTAGTGGAAGTCGGAGCTGTGGATTTAAGCAGAAATTTAGCGGATTTTTCGAATACAAATGATGAAATTGACCTGGTGGCGCCAGGTGTTGATATTCTTTCTACGTATCCAGGGAATAAATATGCCAGGTTGAGCGGAACGTCAATGGCTACGCCTCATGTAAGCGGTGCAGCAGCCCTCTTGAAAGTGATTGCTGAAAAGGAATTTGACCGCAATTTAACTGAAGCGGAATTATATGCACAGCTGGTGAAAAGTACGGAAGATCTGGGAATAAGCAAAAAAGCACAGGGAAATGGATTGCTTAACTTAACGATAGCGGACCAAAGAGCTGAAAAATCGATTAAGATTACCATAGAATCAGAAAACATTAAGTTACCGAGTAAATCGGTGGTCATGGAATAATAGAAGAGAAAAAAGGTGCCTCAAGAATTTTTGGGGCACCTTCCATAATGATTATTTTTTAGTTTTCCTTAGAGCTGCAAAAAGCGCTACAATGGACAGAATTAGTGAAATGACAGCCAGAGTGATGATCAGTGTTTGATTGCCATCACCTTCTGTTGTTGCTGAATCCTTTGAATTGTCAGTTGCCGTGGAATCATTAGTGTCAGCTTCATCTTTGTGGCCATGGTCCGCAGGTTCTGCATCAGCCTTGGGCGCAACTGTAATCTCCGTTACAGAATGCGGTAGGTCTGAGCCTTCATCACCGCTCCATTCAACAATTTCACCATCTTCGTAATATTGAAATGCATCCCAGGCAACTTTCGTTTCTTCTTTAGGATTTTGTGCTACGAAAGAGAATTGCTGGAATTGTCCAGCGGCAATTCCTTCATCAGTTGCTGCCCAAGTTACCGATTTTACATGTCCATCTTTGTCATCTTCCGTTGTTACTTTCCACCCCGGTACAGGCTGATAGCTTTCAAAAGTAACCCCTTCAGGTACTTTTAAAGTCACCTTTGTAGTGGCAGTTTCTTTTTCTACCGGTACTTTGAGTGTATAAGTTTCCCACGCCTCAGGTGCAGATGAACTAGGCTTGACTGTAACGTGAGCATATGCTGAACCGGAAAAAATGAATAATGCGGCAAATGTGAAAATAAGTAGCTTTGAAATATTTTTCATTAGTATAAATCCCTCCTGTTATGAATTCCCTATCAAAATTATAAAATCAGCATTAATTGAATCCAGGTTTTCAGTTAATCCGTGAACATGGATATTCCACTTTCCTGGCATGGTTAATAAAGACTTGGATGTAAATGTACCTGTGTTTTTCTCCTTCATTTGCAATTTTATTTCACCGCTTGGCGTATCTAATGGCTGCATAGTGATTGTAAGCTGCTCTATTTCAGCAATGGGTTTGCCTTCATTGGAAAGATTTACTTGAATCAGGTTATCCCCGACTTCATTGGGAGTCACCATTAATGTAACCTCATTATTTTCTTCAGTCATTAACGTCTTTTCAATGGGCCCTGGAGAAGACATGGCAGTTTGGACATTTGTCAATAGAGCTGCAACGAGAAGTATGACGATCCCTAAACCAAACTCCATTCCCACACTATAACCAAGTTTTTTCGTTTGTTTTTTCCCTCTGAGAAAATGAAAGCCTCCTAAAACGATCATGACTAACATGAGACCGATTTTCGCCAGTAACAATTGTCCATATGTTGTGTTGAACAATGAATGGACAGTCGGAACATGCTGTAAACTGCTATATATCCCGCTAACAATCAGTATGATTACAAACAGAAATGCCCATCTGGAAAATCTTTGAATGATCGACCAGTAAAATGTTTTCTTATCTTCTTGGACTGCCTGCCGTTCAGCAAGACCAGGTAAAATCACCAATAAGGCCATAATGCCACCGAGCCATAAAGCCATGGACAACAAATGAAGGAAATCCATCAAAACGGCCAGAAACTGATTAGGAACAGCTGCTGTATGTCCAGTTAAAGCCTTACAAATCATCAAGCTTGCCATTATGATGAAAGAAAGGAACGGCAATGATTTATTCAGGGAGTTCTCGAGCATGAAATAAATCACTAAAAATAGAAGCAGCAATATTAGAACTTCAATAATCCAGACAGTTCCAAAGTTTGTAGCATTCAATACTTCTTTTATATAACTCAATTTAAATGCATCTGTCCAACCTACGCCAGCGTCAATCGTAACTTTTAAAGGCAGATTGAATAAGATGGAAAATGCTAAGCCTGCATATGAAAGCCAAAGGTATAGACGTGTTCTTCTGCTTTCTTCAAAAAGTCGAGAATCCTTCATTAAAGATAATCTGAAAAAAAGGATTCCAGTAAGTGCAGCGAAGCATACGTATTGAAGACTTTGAAGGATAACATTGATGGAATTCGGAAAACTTGCATTCACTACGGGATTTTCTTGGTCTGAAAGGCCCGCTGAATCTCCAAATTGAAAGGGAATTGTTCCTTCAATGGGATGCCCATCACTTGAAACAACTCTCCATTTAATGTAGTAAATCCCTTCGTCGATAGTGCCCTTCCACTTAGCTTCCAGTATTCTTTCACTTTGTTCCGAGATTGTACTGTCTTGAATTTGAATTTTGTCCCCATCATGGCTGAATACCTCAAGCGAATGGAAAGATGGTTGAATATTCTCGCTGAATTGAATGCTGATCTTTTCAGGAAGAGTATCCATCGCTTCATTCGGGCTAGGATTAGAGCTAATTACCGTAGCATGACCAAAAGCCATTGCTGGGTATAAAAGCAAACTGAATAGGCTGACTACCAGCCATAAATATTTTTTCATCTTGGTGTGCCATCATCCTTTCATCAGATCATGTAAGCCCATTATAAAAGGAAAATGTGAAAAAACAGTGAAAATAAATTAGTTATCTAGAGGCAGTTTGAAAGGTTCGCTAGAAAAGTGATAACAATAAGTTTAGATTTGCCTTCCTACCTCCATTATAGCCATAAATCTTGGTTTGGAATTCCGCTTTGCAAAAAATTAATAGGCATCCTGTTGTTATAAACTGCATTAAGAAATAATTAAGGTTCCTTTGATAACCTGAACCTATCATGTTTGCAGGAATTATAGGAGGGATAGGCTTTGCTAAAGAAGGGATTAAAAGAAAAAAGTGTGAAAGTAATCTTGGTTGGTTCCCTTGTGGGGATGGGAACATTCACTTATATGCCCGCAGTAGGGGCTGCGGAAGTCACTTCTGTCATTCAAAAAGAGGCACAAACGGTAAATAGTCTTTCAAAGTTAGAAATAGAGGGTTTAGCACTGGATCAAAAATTTTCAGAAGATGTACACGACTATAGCTCGGCAGTGGGGAATGATGTGGAAAAGATCAACTTACTTGCAGCAAGTCCTAACGAGAATGCATCCATCTATGTGAATGGTGTCAAAATGACAGAGGGGAAGGTGAAGGACTTACCGCTTCAAACTGGCATGAATACATTTGAAATCATCGTCAGCGATGGGCAAAATGAAACGGTTGCCTATACTCTCAAGGTCAAAAAACTTGAAAGTGATGATAACCTTTTAACATCGATCGGATTATCAAAAGGCTCATTGACATTCGATTCTAAAGTGACAGCTTATAATGCTTCTGTTGAAAATGAAGTCCAGTCCATTACAGTAACTCCGACATTAAGTGACAGTACTGCAATTGTAAAGGTGAATGGAAAGGATGCAACCAGTGCAGGTGTAAAAGTTACCCTTCCAATCGGTAAGACAACGGTGAAGATTGTCGTTACAGCAGAAAATGGAGAGGGAAAAACTTATACGCTTACGATTACACGGGCGGCAGCCAAGGAAAAAGAAGAATCGCAAACTGCACCTAAAGAGAATGAAGTTCAACAGGAGCCCTCAACAGGAACGAGTAAAACTCAACCTTCCTCCGATAAGGGGAATGAATCATCTGTAACACCAACGGGACCCTCCGATAAGGGGAATGAATCATCTGTAACACCAACGGAATCCTCCGATAAGGGGAATAAATCATCAGTAACCTCAACGGAAACCACCAATAATCTAAAGCCAAGCAGTGGTGTCAGCCAAGTACCGAAGGCACAGCAACTTGAAAGCATTTCAACACAAAAAGCGAAAACGGATTCTATAGAGAAGGTAACGTCAGCAGATTCTTTAGGTGAGGAAGGCAATGATGCTCCAGTGTTGAACAATCTGACTGTATCATCAGGAGTATGGAACAAATCCTTTGAATCTAATGAGCATACCTATCATATCGAGGTCGATAATGATATTTCTTCAGTCGAAATGAATGCGACGGCAAATGCCAGTGGAGCAACGATTGAATATGACGGTGAGAGCAGTAATAAAGTGAAGATCAAGGATAAAGCGAAAACGGCCATTTCCGTTACCGTTTCAAAGGATGGGGAGCGCCGTACTTACGTCCTTGTTTTCGAAAAGGATATGGATGTGGAAATGGATGAGGAAGAAACCGTGGATGATGTCGAAACAAAAGAGGTGGAAGTTGAGGCAACGCAAATGAGTACAGCTGGCAAGTTGGAGAACGATACATTCAATAATACTGGAGGCCAGGTTAATGGCGAACAACCTGTTGAGACCGTGTCATTCTTTGGGAAAATAAAGGATTTCTTCACCTCCCTGATTAAATAGGAATGGGTCTGAATCCTGAAAAAAAGGACAAGGTTTAGGCTTGTCCTCGGATTTATATTTTTATGGGCAAAATGATTTGGACCTCGGTTCCATGGTTTAGTTCGCTGTTAAAGCGGACCTTTCCCCGATGAGCTTCAATGATTCGGCAACTGACTGTCAGTCCTAATCCGGTTCCTTTTTCTTTGGAAGAGTAAAAAGGCTCGCCAAGATGCTTTATCCGTTTTTTTTCAATTCCGCTTCCATTATCTTTGATGGTAATGGAAAGGTTATTGTCGATGCGTTCGAAATCTATCCAAATGTGATCGGCGGATGCCTCCATTGAATTCTTGAGCATGTTTATGAATACTTGTTTTAATTGGTTTCCCTCACATAATAGAAGTGGTATTTCGTTTTTAACAGATATTGATATTTGGGTGGGGTACGAGTCCGCCTCTGGTTTCAATAAGGTTTTGACATCATTCATCAGGTCGATGATTTGATGTTTGGTGAATGGAAGTTCCTGTGGTTTTGCCAGAACGAGTAACTCGCTTACAATAAGATTGATCCGGTCCAATTCACTTAACATGATCGTGTAGTATTGTTCATAGGGATGGTCGCTCTTTTTAAGCAGCTGGACGAAACCTTTTAAAGAAGTCAGCGGGTTTCGTACCTCGTGGGCCACACTTGCGGCAAGTTCGCCGACTACAGATAATTTTTCAGTTCTTCTTAAGCGTGCTTCGGTTTCCCGGATTTGAGTGACTTCTTTAGCATAAGTGATGATTCCGACTAAATCCTCTCCAACCATCATCGGGACAAACGTACAAGAAAGTAAGATGGACTTCCCGTACTTCGTCAGGAATTCTATATCTTTCCCTTTTTTTATCCCCTTTTGGTTTTCCATGACATATTGGCAAGATGTACGGATCAATTCCGCGTCTTCAGCTGAGAAGTTCAAATTAATGAATGAGGCTCCATGTATTTCTTCCTGTTGAAAGCCTGTTACAGTTTCAAACCTTGGATTTACGGTCGTGATCATTCCGTTTAAATCAAGCATCAGCATCGGATAAGGGTTGTGTTCAAACAATGATTTATAGCGTTGTTCACTATGGAATAATTGATTCTCCGCGACTACTCTTTCAGAAATATCCCTGCCGATGACGACTAAGCCTTTTCGTGAACCATCCTCATTGAACAGGGGAACTTTGATCGTATCAAAGGTCTTGTGATTGCCATCGGGAAGAGGGACGATTTCCTCACACCTTGTGATTTCCCCTTTTATCCACGTTTCTTCATCGGAAACTTCACAGTAGATCAACGACTCTTTATAAAATTCGGAGTATTCTGCGAGCTCACTGTCTCTTTTTCCCTTATAGTCGACATGTTCCAATTGGAATAATTGCAGCCCGAAGGTATTGGATTCAAGCCATCGGCCATCACCATCCTTGAAGTTAACGAAATCCACCATTGAATTTATGAGTGTACGCCGACGTTGTTCCGCTTCTTTTAATTGTTTGAATTCTTCCCTTTTAGCCAAATAAAGATATAAAACCAAGCCTATTGATAAAAGGAAAACAAATCCTTCCGCTCTTTGAAGTTGAATGAAGACCTCTTTGTTTTGGATATTTGTAGTTAAAAAATAGTCGAACACGACTAGTGTAAGAATCCCGAATAGGATATATATTGCTAAGATGGAGCGTTTGGACATGGAGATTCTCCCTGATTTTAAGACATTTCTATGGTAAAATTACATACACATTTTAACAAACTATCGGAAAAAAATATATGCAGAATCCTAAATAAAAAAACAGGGGCCAATGGTCACCTGTTTTTTCTGAAGAAGGTCAGTTTCTTTTTCTTTTTTGCACGCTTATAAATAATGAAAAATAGTAAGAGGACGAGTGCGAGTGCTGCTAGCGTATATTGGTTCATTTCAACAGATAGCAGTCCATATGGAATGAGCGAAAGGAAGAAAAAGTAAATAAGGTTGCCAAGTGCCGTCGCTAATAAAAAATCTTTGAAAGTGACGGTGCTGACACCAGCTACCAAGTTAATTAAGCTTGTTGGGATCAGAGGGAAGATCCTGCCTGTAAAAACGTACATGAAGCCATGCTCCACAACAGTTTCTTGCCACTTTTCACCAATCTTCTTTAAGAGAGGCTCCTGAAACCAGTTTCTTGCTGCATAAAAAATGAAACCTGAGGCAACAACGCTTGTAAACCAACTCCATAGATATCCATATATGAATCCGAATATCGTGACATTGATAGTCAGGAGCAAAATTAAGGGAATGATTGTAAAAGAATTTTGTACAAACATCAATACGAATGTCACAATAAATGTAAGTAAAAGGTTTTCCTTCAAAATGCCAATAACAGAATCCAGATCACTTTTCCAAACCAAAGTGAATAACTCTGCATTAGAAATAATAAATATTGCAATTACCAATAGACCGATTATGGTCAGGACTTTTTTCAAAGGGCCACCACCATTCTTACTAGTAGTTTATCATTTTCGAGTTCATTGGTGAAAAAAAGAGCTGCCGCATCATGCAGACAGCTCTTTTCCATTATAGTGGGTTCACGACGCGAAGATTCCATTAAAGCCACTTTTCAAACTGAATTCTTTTATTCATTCCATAAATGATTGGCGCCCCAATCAAGAGGACAACGAATTCACCGACAGCCGTGGTCATCCAGCTTAACCAGAATGGGAAGCCCAGGGCAAGGTTCAGTTCAATTGCAATTAAAAACATTGTGAAGGTGAAAAAGATAATCGTGGCGATCATCCGTCCTTTAATGCCTTTTATGAACCGAGAAACAAAAATGACAAGCAATAAGGCGAGCAGAGATTGCCCCACCCCAAAAATCAAATCATATGGAACCATCGGCGAAAAAAGCAGATTCGATATGAAGACTCCGCCGACGATACCGTAGATATACTTTTTATTGAATACAATCAGATGATTCAATATTTCCGGTACACGAAATTGGAACATCTGAAATGATATTGGTTGGAACACCAATGAGACCGCCACATACAAGGCAGCCAATAACCCGCTTATCACGAGTGTACGAACATTCATTTTACTCTCTCCCTAGTTTTTTATCGTGGGATGGTTACGAACCACGTTTAGGCGTTTGCCCGATTATTAATAGTATCCCATGTAAGCTTGTTTCGTCAATTTGTAAAGAATGGTTTTAATTTATAAGTTTCCAAGCAGGGGAGGTAGCTTAAATGGATTTTGATTTATTGCAATGAAGGATGATATTATTTCAATATGTACTTCTAAGGAGTGAATATATTATGTCGATCGAGAGTGTCAAAAGCCATTTTAAACAATGGGATCGGGAAGGCGATGTGATGGAGTTCGAAACATCGAGTGCTACGGTGATTGAAGCGGCGGAAACCATCGGTGTTATCCCAGCGCGGATTGCTAAGACTCTTTCCTTTAAGGGGGAAGGTGAAAAGGCCATTTTGATTGTTGCCGCAGGGGACGCGAAAGTGGATAATAAGAAATTTCGTCAGACGTTCGGTTTCAAGGCACGAATGCTTTCACCAGAAGAAGTGCTTGCACAGACCGGCCATGCCATCGGAGGCGTTTGCCCGTTTGGTCTGGCAAATGATCTAGCTGTTTTTCTTGATGTATCGATGAAACGCTTTGAGTCATTGTTTCCGGCATGCGGCAGTGCGAACTCTGCAATAGAACTTAAACTCGCCGAGTTGTTTGAATATTCAGGCGCGAAGGATTGGGTGGATGTTTGCAAAGGTTGGGAAGAGAAGGGGAATGAGGAAGCGGCGGTAGGCAATGCAGTTGATGGCCTTTGATGGTTTCGAAAAATGCACATGAATGGAATTGAGTCCACTATGGTGGACTTTATTTTAGTGGCGACCGCATACATTTTCTATGATTTAAGCGGAAAATCGGGCAGAAAGTGTTCCTGATCGGAGGTTGAAAGATGTTAAATGAAAGCAAAAGAAAAAGCAATAACAGCTATCTTAGTCTTAAAACTCTTTATGAAGAGAATATAACGGTTAAAAGCATTGCCCAGGAGCTTGAGTTTTGCCATAATAACGATCTGGCGAAGGATATCCAGAAAGCATTGGAAAAAAAGAATTATGATATATTGGCAGTCCAAGATCAGGGGGAAATCATCGGGTATATCGAAAGGGAAGAACTCGGTGAAGGAAGCATCTCTGAATATTTGAGAAACTTCTCACCAAGGGAAATGGTATCGGATTCAACCCCTTTGATCCAGCTTCTCCAGATTTTCAAGTATAAAACAAGGGTGTTCGTATTAGAGAATAATTCGATTAAAAAGTTGATTACCCATGCCGACCTTCAAAAGCCTCCGATTAGGATGCTGATATTCGGATATATTACTTTATTGGAAATGAGGATTAGCGATATCATCCAGGATAGATTCGGCGATGGCAGCTGGTATCCAATGATCAGCGAAGACCGTTTAGAAAAGGCAACCGAATTATATAGAAGGAGAATCGATAAAAACGAGGATATCAATATAATAGAGTGCCTGCAAATCAGTGATAAATTCGATATCATACATAAAGATAAAGATTTGAGGCGCTTCTTCCAAATCCCTTCAAAAAGTAAAGGGAAAAAGGATGCGAATGCCATCCGGAAATTACGGGATAAGATTTCCCATGCTAATGAATTGGGTCTGGACATGTCATGGATGGAAATCATCGAGGTTGTCGAGACCTGTGGCCGACTGCTCGAAATCTCTGAATCTTATCAGTATGAAAAATAAGGATCCGGCTAATCATGCTGGTTCTTTTTTAGCCCATCCAAACAGAAAAAACTGCCCATATCAGGCAGTCTCCCCCTCAAAACTCCGGCAGTTGATCCAGGTTATTTTCTTTTATCCCATCGGGCTCACTCCGCAATATGTCACGTCCATATTTATGAAAGACGTCAACATTGGCCAGGTTGCCTGCTTTGGCTTCCGAAAGGGCTGTGGGGTAGTCGAGTTCGCGGCCGGAGTTCGTCTTGATGGCGATAATATTGTCCTCTTCATTTTTCCTTACAGCGATGATTTCTTCTTTTCCTGCTGAATCAGCTTGGTTTGCTTGCGGTGTTCCCTGCTGTTTATATGATTCATAGGCCTTTTCAAATTGGTCCATGTTTTAGACACCTCCTATTTATAGGGTGAGCCATTTTTTCTGCAATATACAAACCGGATTTCGTCCAACTTGAGCCATTGATTCGTCCAAATGGGCCGAGTTTTCGGCACTTTTTTAAAGTGAATGCTGTCTTCTTTGCCTTTTTGCAGTGGCATGGCACTTGCATCGTGTAAGTAGTAGCAAGAAATAATATCCACTGGAATAAGGGAGGAAAATGAATCATGAATGTAAATCAAGGGGCAAGCACTGTAAATGCAAAACAAAAGGTCAAGTCAATGAAAGCGGCGGTCGTCAATGAATTTAACCAAAAACTTGAGATTAAAGAAGTTCCCATCCCAGAGTTGGAATATGGTGAGATATTAGTGAAAATTAAAGCATGTGGCGTGTGTCATACCGATTTGCATGCGGTACATGGTGATTGGCCGGTAAAACCCAAGCTTCCGCTTATCCCCGGACATGAGGGTGTGGGCATTATAGAAAAGGTGGCAGAAGGCGTAACTTCCTTGAAAGTAGGTGACCGTGTTGGGATCCCATGGCTTTATTCGGCTTGTGGCGATTGTGAATACTGTCTGACCGGAAGGGAAACGCTTTGCTTGGATCAATTAAATGCAGGCTATTCCGTGGACGGTGGGTATGCTGAATATTGTAAAGCACCCGCCAAATATGTGGTGAAGGTTCCTGAAGGGCTTGACTTTGCGGAGGTTTCACCAATTTTCTGTGCAGGTGTAACGACCTATAAAGCGCTTAAGGTATCAGAAGCAAAGCCTGGTGATTGGGTAGCGGTTTATGGAATTGGCGGATTGGGACATGTTGCCCTGCAATATGCGAAAGCGATGGGCTTTAATGTCATTGCTGTCGATATTCAAGATGATAAGCTTGATCTTGCAACGGAACTTGGGGCGGATTACACGATTAATGGACTGAAGACCGATCCTGTACAGGCTATAAAGGATAAAGTTGGCGGTGTGCAGGCATCCATTTCTGTAGCGGTTACGAAAAAAGCTTTCGAACAGGCTTACAGTTCAGTCAAGAGGGGCGGGACACTTGTCGTAGTCGGATTGCCGAATGATGAACTTCCAATCCCGATTTTTGATACAGTGCTGAATGGGGTAACTGTAAAAGGGTCAATCGTCGGCACGAGAAAAGATTTACAGGAAGCTGTTCAATTTGCGGCTGAGGGTAAAGTCAGAACGAATATAGAGACGAGGAAACTTGATGAAATAAATGATGTGTTTTCAATGATGGAAAAGGGAGAAATCAACGGACGCATCGTATTGACGCTGGAATAGGAACAGAGGAGGATGCCCCAGGGAACGGGGCATCCTCCTTTTTATGTCTGGTTCTTCTCATTTAATATATAACGTAATTTCCTTATGGATATCTGCAAGCGTTTGGCTGCTTCATTCCGGTTACCGTAGGTTTTTTGCAGTGCCTGCATGACGAGCTCCTTTCCAATAGTGGATTGAAGCTGTTTGATTTCCGTAAGAATTTCTTCAAGCATCAGTTCATCCTTCTCATTAAAGTCAGCCACCAGTCTTTTTCGCCATTCTTCAAGAAGGTTTTCAGTTGATTGAATTCCACTAGTGGACACGTTTTTGTCAGGGGTGATCTGGCTGTTAGTGAGGGAGATATCATTGGCTGATATTACCGACTTATGGTCTGATAGAGTTAATGTGCGCATGACCACATTAGATAGTTCGCGTATGTTGCCTGGCCAATTGTATTGCTGTAATTTTTCAATGGCTTCATTGGAAAAAGAGATATCTCCATGACCATTCCTCTCAATCAAGTGACGGACAAGCAAGGGAATATCCTCTTTTCGGTTCCTTAAAGGCGGGATATTGAGAGTCACGACGTTCAGTCGGTAAAATAAGTCTTCCCGGAATTTATTTTTGTCCACTGCCTGCTGCAGATTTTCATTGGAGGCCGCCACTAACCGGGCGTTCGTCCTTAATGTCCCGCTGCTGCCAACCCTCATGAATTCCCGCGTTTCCAAAACTCGGAGCAATTTGACTTGGATGGCGGGACTCGCATCCGCAATTTCATCAAGAAAAAGCGTCCCGTTCCCGGCAATTTCGAAAAAACCCTTTCGCAGCTGGGTCGCTCCCGTGAACGCACCCTTTTCATGACCGAATAATTCGCTTTCAAGCAGGGACTCAGAGATTGCTCCACAATTGATGCCGATAAAAGGTTCATGATTTCGGGGGCTGGCAATGTGAATGAAGCGTGAAAGCACTTCTTTACCGCTACCGGTTTCTCCCTCAATTAATACATTGACGGTTTTTTGAGCCACCTTGAAAGCCATTTCAATCAAATTCTTCATTAAAGGACTTTCGCCGACAATGAGTCCTGAATCCTCGGCCAGTTTATGGATGAAATGCTGATTCAAATCTTCATTTTCATTCAAAAGGTTGTCAATCTGCCTTTCCAGCACTTCAATATCCACAAAGGGTTTTTCCATATAATCACTCGCGCCAAGTTTCATTGCATCAACAGCGGTCTTGACGGTGCTGTATCCGGTCATGATCAGTACCTTGCAACGCGGCTGCAGCTGTTTTAGATGCTGCAGGAGGGAAAGTCCATCACAATCAGGAAGCTTCAGGTCTATCATTGCGACATCAAAACGCTGCTGATTCCAATCGATTTCATGAAAATCCTTCCCGCTATTCACAACTTGTACGATATAACCTTTCATCGTAAAAAGGCGGGATAGAAAAGTCCCAACCTCTTTCTCGTCGTCTACCACAAGTAAATGAACCACATTATCATCCCCTTTCCTCTTCTGCTTGTAAGGGAAGCCTCAGGAAAAAAGTGCTTCCTTGTCCTGGTGTGCTCAAAACGTCGATCTTCCCACCATGGTCTTTGGCGATGCCAAGGCTTACAGACAGCCCCAAACCGGTACCTTTTTCACGGTCTTTAGTCGTATGAAAGGGATGGAATATGAAGGGCAGGCGTTCTTTTTCAATCCCCGTTCCGTTATCAGTCACCTGAACCACCAAGAACTCGTTATCTGAATAGGTAGTGATCGCAATCGATTTTTCCGTTTGTTCGGACTCATCCAATGCGTCCTTCGCATTCAATAGCAAGTTGATGATGATCTGTTCTATCTGCGGCTGGCTGCCCTTTATGTAAGGAAGGTCTTCCTGAAGGGTAAGATGGAGGGATATCTGCTTCTTCCCAAGTTGGAACTTCAAAAGGTTCAGTACCTGGTGAATGGCTTCGTTAATAGAGTAATAGTGGAATCTATACTCATCCTGCCTTGAAAAGGTAAGAAGGCTTTTCACTATTTGCCTGCATCGATCTCCGCAAATCTTAATATCATTTAACAGCATATGATCCAGATTGTCCTGTGGGGTTTTCCGCAATAAAATTTGCGAGTTACCAAGAATGGCCGTTAATGGGCTATTCAATTCATGGGCAATCCCTGCTGCCATTTCACCGATCGCCCCAAGTTTACCGGCATGTAATAGCTGGACTTCCATCTGTCTTCTTTCGGTGACATTTTTATAATAAGCAATGACCCCATATACTTGATGCTCCTTATTCTGAATCGGGTAGGCATGCATTTCCAGGATGGTACCATGCTGAAGGGGAATTTCCTGAAACCCTGGCTTATTACATGAAAAGGTATCTTGAATCAGAGATTGGGATTTTTGAATTAAAGCAACCAGGTCGGAAAAGTCCCTTGCTGAATCATTGGATTGATAGACCGTTCCTTTGTGATCAAAGACGATGATCATATCTTCAACTGCCTTGAATGTATCCTCCCATTCCTGTTTGGAATGAAGAACTTCCTTATAAAGCTGGGCATTCTCCAAAGTTAACGCAAGCTGGTTGGATAGTTGCTCAAGAAATTCAAGTTCATCTTCAAGCCATGTTTTCTTTTTCTTCCTGCCGAAAGTCCAGATTCCGATTTTTTTACTTTTTCCGTATAAAGGAACCAATAGAAGTGATTCGATCTCAAGGGATAATAGACGTTCCTTTTCCCGGAAGTCCGGTAACCGTTTAACTTCCACCTGAATCGGCTGTTTGTCCTTCAAGGCGGACGAGAAATCCTGAAAAGGGTGTAACAAGTTTTTTGCATCCATTTCAAGTTCACAGTGACCATTAGGGCAGATATGAAGCAGGGCAGGTTCTTCCTCATACAATATGACAAAATGACTGTCATCGAAGGTAATGAGCTGCTTAAGTTTTGCAATAACATTTCGGAGAATTTCTTGGATGTCAATGTCCATATTCATATTTTTAGTGATGTCATTCATGATTTCAAGCTGCATATTCTTCTTCTTCAGCTGATCCACAGTTTTCTTAAGTTCCGTGTAATACGTTTTCTTTGAAGATTTCACACCTGTCATTAAATCTATCAATTCAAGTTTGTTCATGCTTTTCACCTCTTAAAGGGCTGTAAGAAGCAGCTGATTAATCTGTTCTAATGACATATCACGAGGATTTGTGATCATGCACGCATCCTCAAGAGCGGTCATCCCTATGGGGTCTATCATTTCTCTTGTAATGCCGACATCACTTAAACTATTGGGAGCCCCTATATCCTGGGATAATTCCCTTACGAAGTGTATGGCTGCCATTCCTGCTTCCTGCTCGGTCAATGCCCGTGTATCGATGCCCATGATACCTGCAATCTCACTGAATCGCCTTGGTGAGGCAATTCGATTGAAGTCCATGACATGGGGAAGGAGTATCGCATTGATTTCACCATGCGGAAGGAGGTACTTGCCGCCTATGGCATGTGAAATGGCATGGGCAGCTCCCAAAATGGCATTGGAAAAAGCCAGACCAGCCTGCAGGCTCGCCATCGCCATCGCTTTTTTTGCTTCCTCATTATGCCTGGTAGCGACAGAGGGGCGTAAGTGGCGGGAAACGATGGAAAGTGCGTTTTTGGCTTGTACATCTGTCAAAGGTGTCGCAGCGAGTGAGACATAGGATTCAATGGCGTGTGTTAAAACATCCATTCCCGTGGCGGCGGTCAAATCCGGTCCCAAGGTGGTTAAGGTACCAGGGTCGACTATTGCAATATCGGGGACGAGTGATTTTGAAATGATTGTCATTTTTTTCTCGCGGAATGAATCGACGATCACCGAAAACTGTGATACTTCCGATCCAGATCCTGCAGTGGTCATGATCATCACCATGGGCGGGAGGGGAGAGTGGACTTTATCAACACCTTCATAATCACTGATGATGCCGCCATTTGTTACTAAAAGGGCGACCCCTTTGGCGACATCCAAAGCACTGCCTCCTCCCAAGCCAATGATGGCATCACATTCTTGTTCTTTAAATGTCAAACAGCCGGCTTCAATCTCCCTGTCCTTCGGATTGGTCGTCATTTCAATGAAGGTAGCAAAAGCAAGGCCCGCATCTTTGCAGGATTTTATGACTATTTCTAACCAGCCGGCATTGGCCACCCCTGAGTCGCTGACTATCAAGGCCTTTTTGGCACCCAAACGCAAGCAGGCCTCGCCAGCTTGTTCAATCGAACCTTTTCCAAAAATCACTTCCGGCATCACGAATTTAGTTATCGACATCATTGCGCCTTCTCCCTGTATATATTCTATCTCTTCTGTAATAATTTCCCGAAAAAGAGCGAAAATCCTGTTATGATTCCAGGAATTTTTATATAATCTGACAAAATATCTAATGATGGAGAACTTTTAGCAGGGGTCAAATCTCCTGTTAATTTCTTTAAATTGTAAATTCGTTACTTTAGACATGTATGAATAGGGATAAACCTACCTAGTTAGTGTTTTCTATATATTGTAAAATTATGGTGAAATCTATTAAACTGGGAGGCAATCTATGAAAAAACAATTTCTATCGGTAACCTTGATTGCAGCATTGACACTCGGGACAGCGGGGTCAACCACCGCTTTAGCAGCGCCACATTCATCGACGGTGCTATCTGCGCCATCCATGGACAAGCAAGTCATTAAAAGAATCGATGCCGATAAAATCTACAGGAATATTGAATACCTCTCACAAACACCTCGGGTGGCCGGTACGGATTCTGAGTATAAAGCCGTCCAATTCATCAAAAAGCAATTCCAATCTTATGGCTATAAAGCCGATATCGAAGAGTTCAATTTTTTATCTTATACAGACCCAAATCTGGTCGAGCTGTCCGTTGCCGGATTTGAAGGGGAAATCCAAGCGAACCATTTAACCTATTCTGTTAATGGGGACCTATCCGGTGAAGTGGTATATGCAGGTTTAGGAACGAAAGAAGAGCTGGAGGAAACCGACGTTTCAGGGAAGATTGCCCTTATACAAAGAGGGAGCCTCACTTTTGCAGAGAAAGTATTGAATGCAGCAGAAAAAGGGGCAGCGGGAGTCATCCTATTCAATAATGCAGATGGGGATTTAAACGGGACACTCGGTGAGGATAATGACAAGTATGTTCCATCTGTCACGATAACCAAAAAGGATGGGGAAGCCCTGCTGGGAAAATTGAATGCCGGAGTTAAATTGACAGCATCATTAAAAATCGAAGGAGCTTATTCCGGAGAAAAAACCTCTTATAATGTAGTGGCAACGAAAAAAGCAACAAAGAACAATAAAGCAAAGAAGAGCGATATCATTTATATTACTGGACATCATGATTCCGTTGCGGGGGCACCCGGAGCGAATGATGATGCATCAGGAACATCCGTCACCCTTGAACTTGCACGTGTTCTGAAGAATCTTCCGACAGATACGGAAATTCGATTCGTCACCTTTGGGGCAGAGGAAAATGGATTGCTAGGTTCACAGCATTATGTGAGCAATCTCCCTGATGATGATATCAAGCGGACCATTGCCAACTTCAATCTCGATATGGTGGGAAGCAGGGATGCCGGGGATTTGGTCATATTGACTAATGATGGAGAAATGAACCTTGTAACCGAGCTGGCCCAAGCATCAAGTACAAGACTGAATGGAGAGCAGACTCCATATGGACAAGGCGGGAGAAGTGACCATGTATCCTTTGCTGAAGCTGGGATTCCCGCTGCTTTATTCATCCACAGTCCATCAGAACCTTGGTATCATACTCCTGATGATACCATTGATAAAATCTCAAAGGTAAAGCTTCAAGATGTTGCTGAAATTGTCGGCACAGCTGTCTATGACCAAGCTAAAATCGAAGCTAAAAAACCTGATCTCAATCATAAAAAAGGGAAAAAGGTGAAAGTACCGCATTTATTTGACGAAAAGGAATACAAATAATGCAGTAAGTATTTAGAGGGTGCAGACTGCATCCTCTTTTTATGTTTAAAAATGGAAAACAAGGGGCAATTAGTCTAATCCGGAATTGATGACTATGGGAAGGATTCCCTAAATACCTAGCATAAATAGCTTATTTATCCCTATTTAACTCTAAGACTATAATCCTTATAATAAAAATTATGAAAAATATGACAGTCTACATAATGAGAATAGTACGTTTGAGGTGATTTTTTAAGTGTATGCAAATTCATTGAGTGAAATTCACTCAGCCCTCTCCAGCAAAATGTCCGATGTTAATGAAAAAATCAATCGTTTGGAGCAGGCAAAAAGACAAATCAAAGACGAACAGAATGCTTGTCTGGGGGAAATTGCTAAAATTAAAAATCCGGACTTGGGTAAAAGCTGGACGGGAAACCGTGCAGAAGACTTTCAGGATGCCCGCAGTGATGCATACAAGGCAATGTCAACGATCATTCATGATGATTATGACGACTATCAAGAGAAAATCGACGGTAAAATCATGATGCTTAATATAGAAAAAAAGGCTCTGAGTGCAGCAGGCACAATAGCACATGAAGCGGATGTTCTATTAGGTAAAGGGGAAGCCGTCATAGATCAATTGGAAAGTAAAATATCATATTTAAAAGGGTGGTTGTTTTAATGACGACAATCAAACTGAATCATCCTGCCGTAATGAAGCAAGTCGATCAGGTGAAGACGGCACTTGGTACAGTCACGCTTGGAAATTTGCCGGCAGGCGAGCTTGGCAGCAATAAATTGGAATTCACCT
>NZ_FTMX01000017.1 GCF_900156045.1 Peribacillus simplex
CTAGCAACATCTCCCAAATAAACGATAAAGACCTTTGACTTTCCGCGAACACCGACTGTAAGTTCCTTTATGATCAATTCTCGGTTAGGAATATATCTTCGCAACATTGCTACATTCTGACTTCCCGTTTCTACAAATCCCTGGTGGGCACCTTTCAGTGATGTCTCTAACTTCGGATCTTCAATCGCTCTTTGAGGCCATCCTTTTGTATCCAAAAGAAACGCTTTAGTTTCCCCTTGGATGAATAAGGCGCTGTCACCTGCAAAAAGTGCATTTTCAACGGATTTCCATGAATGGACGTCTTCAACATCCCCTACAGTGGTAGGCAATCCCTTCTTTGGGTCGAAAGAGGATTGCATCATGGCACTTAGAACGTTATTGCTTATTGAATTTTTATCTGTTAAACCATCTACGAATACTAAAGCTGCCTTTGTTCCCTTTCCGGCGAATTCGAAGTGGCGAATCACCAAATCCGGAGCATGGTGAAACATCTGCTGAAGTACTTGTATATTCATCGATAAATCAGGATACAGCGGATAATGATCTATCGAACTAAGTTTTTCTGAATAAACATTTTGGTTTGTTTGCTGGTATTTTGAATAACGTTTTCTCTTAAATAAACCGGAGAAAAAAATATGAAACGCCCCCCTTTCTCTCAGATTTATCATTTCTCGCATAAGAAGAAATATACTCTATGTTGTAAAAAAATAGACTATGACGGAAGCAAGTAAAACGTACGCCAGAATTTATAAAACCGTTTTAATTATCTTTGGAACAAAATGGAGTTTAACTTTAAAAACTTTAAGATGAAGTAATAGAAATAGGTGCTCCCTACTAAAGAAGAGCGTTTCTTCTTTTATGAGTAAGCGTAAAATATCCCCACCTTCAAAAAGGATAGGGATTGAATTACTATTTGGTACAACCCAACACGATTCCAAGCGCGTTCAATGAATCGTTTGGAATCGAAAAATGAGTTACGGCAATCATCCTGGCTATCGTAACGGCTGTCATCATTTTTGGCAGGATTAAAATGATTGCAAAAGTATCTGTTGTCACCTTGCAACCCGGTGGCTTCAATATTTTCCTGTGCTCTTCCCTTCTAGAGCTACAGATGAGTTTTAATTTCACTTAATCACTGGCTTAATTCAATTTAAATTCTATAGTATATAACTCTTAACATTATCAAAACCTATGACTAGCAACACATTACATTCATAGGAGCTGACAACATGGCTAGAAATAACAACAGTAATCAATTAGTAGTTAATGGTGCAGAACAAGCTCTAGAACAAATGAAATACGAAATCGCTAGTGAATTCGGTGTTACACTTGGCGCTGATACAACATCTCGTGCAAACGGATCTGTTGGTGGAGAAATTACAAAACGTTTAGTACAAATGGCTGAACAACAATTAGGCGGAAGAACTCGTTAATCGAAATCATATGTAATGTTAGGGATAGTGATTGGACTATCCCTATTTATAATTTTACAAACTTAAAGCTCTGGAAGTTCGCCATGATGGTGTTGCCAAAGCGATAGAAACCATCAAGAAAAAAATGGACCGTTTTGAAAACATTTACATTACCATTGATATCGATTCGCTTGACCCTGCTCATGCCCCGGGTACCGGAACTCCTCAATTTGGTGGGTTAGATAGCCGTGAACTCCTTGACTTATTGTATGGTTTGTTTGAACTGCCGATCATTGGATTTGATGTGGTAGAAGTATCACCAAAATTGGATAATTCTTCTCTCGCTGTGTTTGCTGCCAGAAAGCTTATAACGGAATGCTGGGGGCATCATCTGCGGAAAAACAAAGAAATACGAGGAAAGGAACGAAAATAAGGAAAGGAATAGGGAAGTTTAGATTATGAAGAATCCATTTTCAGGTTAAAAACCAGATTTCTGTACAACTGGATCGTTTATGCGATTACCTTCCTATCATGAAAAAGCAAGACTGGCAATTTAATTTTAGGAATGCCTTTTGATACAGCAATCGTTTCGTGTGGGAGTTAGCTTTGCTCCACAGGCGTTTCGTCAGAAAATGGCGGATAGGAACACAGTAATTAATTTTTTAGAAGGTTTAGCTTTATTGTAAGATTACGAGATTTATCTATTGTCAATATTCCAGTAAAAAGACAAATCTTTAAAACGAAATCATATCGTAGCATAGTTGAAAGCTGGATCATAAATGGTAGATTTAGATATAGAAACTCAAATCGATGAGTTAAAATCATTATTAGAGACAATCATTCAGAGTCATCATTATAACTTTCAATATTCTTTTAAAATGCAATATATTGACGGCTTCAATACATGATGCGATTCTTCATTAAGAAGGATCGCTTTTTCTTTGCGGCATAATCTTAAGGGAGAGCGGGTGTAAGACACCGATTGATAGTTGGAATTTAAAGACTATCGACTCATTTACAAACTATTCAGTTAATTACATAATTAGGAATATTATGAATAAGGAGGGATTATATGTATAAAAAGTCACTATCAGTACTATTAGCTGCGGGTATGGTTCTATCAACTGGTACAGTATTTGCACAAATAAACGGGGCAACAAATGCCCAGTCTGACACAGCTTTTGATAACAAAGTTATCAAAAAAATTAGTGCGGACAATATGTATAATACGATTGCCTATCTATCTGAGCAACCGAGGGCTGCTGGTACAGAAGGGGAGCTCCGTGCAGTCAAATACATAGAAAGTCAGTTTAAAAGTCTTGGTTTTGAAACAAAGGTTCAGCCTTTTCCCATCTATGATACGGTGCAAAATATAAAAGTAAAAATTGGTGACAGTGATTTAGGAGGAACACCGCGTGCCTTTAGCGGCAGTGTCAGCGGAAAGGTAACGGCCGAACTTGTTAATGTTG
This sequence comes from Peribacillus simplex, assembly GCF_900156045.1. Classification (GTDB taxonomy): domain Bacteria; phylum Bacillota; class Bacilli; order Bacillales; family DSM-1321; genus Peribacillus; species Peribacillus simplex_D. The sequence goes on from NZ_FTMX01000017.1 coordinate 2,882, forward strand.
GAAAAGCAAAGCCAGAGGAAGTTGGAGAAAATGTATCTGGGAAAATTGCACTAGTTGAACGTGGGGACATTACCTTTGTTGAAAAGGTTCAGAATGTCCTAAATAAAGGAGCAGTTGGCGTTTTAATGTACAACAACTCACCATCAGGAAATAATTTCGGACAAGTATCAGCGGGGCAAAATATACCTGCTGTAGCCATTACCCAAGCCCAAGGGTTAGAGTTGGTCGAACAGCTTAAAACTAAACAAATCACGTCCACTCTGGAAGTGGGAAAAGCTGAAAGAATCGAAAAGACATCCTACAATGTCATCGCTTCCCTAAAACCAAAAGCCAATAAGGATAATGGTCAAATCGTGACTGTTGGAGCCCATCATGATTCTGTCCCGGGCGGCCCTGGTGCAAACGATGATGCTTCGGGTGTATCAGCTGTGCTGGAACTGGCAAGGATCATGGCCAAAACGCCAATTGACACTGAAATTCGCTTCCTCACGTTCGGATCTGAGGAAAGAGGGCTCGTTGGATCATCCTTCTATGCAGATTCCCTTCCCAAAGAGGATGTAGACCGCATGGTGGCACACTTCCAAATGGATATGATAGGCGGACGTGATGCTGGCGAGGATAATCCTGCAGGTGGTTTGATTATGTATACCATTGATGGTATGAAAAACCTTGTGACGGACCTGGGTTCCTCAGCAGGTGCCAGAACGATGGATGTTGCGATTCCTTATGGACAGCTGGGCAGGAGTGACCACCAACCATTCCATGAGCTTGGCATTCCATCCGCCTTGTTTATCCATTCCCCTGTAGAGCCTTGGTATCACCAGCCTACAGATACACTGGATAAGATATCAAAAGAAAAATTGCAGCAAGCAGCTGAAATTGTCGGTGCCAGTGTGTATCAAATTGCCCGTCCGGAAACTCCAGCATTAACAAATGCACGTGTAGCTCCTGGAACGGTAGACTATGATTTTGATGACCGTCCGGTAGATTAAATACTTCATTGTACAGAATTACGAGATTAATTATGGTTCTTGGAGAAAACCAGGAGGGCATCTATGTAGTTTACAGATGCTCTCTTCTTTTTATCGACCAGCGCCACGTGCTTAATTTTTTCAATATTTCTAAGTCTAAGTCTATTGAAAATCCTATATGAAAGATGTAATAAAACATACATGCTTATCCAACTCCATTACATTCCCACTGTAAATACTCAATATTATCAGTGTACCTCTCCAATACTACTTCACAGAAACAATTTCAACAATCAATAGGTAGAAATCCAAAAACAGCTCAAACTTTAAAGGATGGGCTGTTTTTTTTTGAAATTTCAGGTTACAAACTAAATTCATAACGATTTCTAAGTCGCAAGTAATATAGCTTGTTCTAACTGTGAATGAACCAAAGATAAAAATGAGAAATACAAACATAACCGTGTTCAGTAAACTCAAATTCGATGTATTGTTTATTAATCAGCTGTCCAACAGCTGACCCCATAAGAAAGTGTGAACAAGTAGCCTCCAAATACTACATGGGTGGTGTATTTCGGGACTATGTTTTGTTTGCTTCACTTTTTATCGGTACTCTGCAAACCATCCTACCTAGCAAAAATAAAACGAGTTTTCTCCGCATGGCTAATTTATATACGTTACTAAGTTTAAGTATTAAGTACATCCAAATATCGGTTTCAACCATTTAGTAATAGAGAAACGAATTTAGGCTTTATTAAAAAATAAACAACCAATTATCCTTGGTTGTTTATTCTCTATTAGTAAGTCTAATAACCTATCTGTATTGGTAATACATCAGCTTTAATTTCGTGTTGAACGTATTATTTACCATTTTTTCCTAATCATTACTCTTCCTTGCCTGCTGCCATATTCATGTTCGCTTCGACATTCTCCAGGCTGATGGTTGTAAATGGCAAATTTCGTTTTCCTGAGAAATTCTCAAGCAAGTCTTTGACATCGATTCCCGAAGATGCCTTTAATGACTCCTGCAATATGGCCATTAAATCCGTTGCAGAAGCCGGAATGAATGAAGAATATCCTCACCTCCAACCGGTTTTAAGTAGACCGATTAACTGGGATCTTATTCGACAACAGTATGAACAAATCATTAAGTATGCAACTGCTCTACGGTTGGGTACTGCTTCTGCCGAATCCATATTAAAGCGATTTACAAGGGATACAAAACATCCAACATATCAGGCTTTATGTGAATTAGGAAAAGCGATTAAAACGATCTTTTTATGTGATTATTTACACTATAAAGAGATTCGTAGAGAAATCCATGAAGGATTAAATACAGTGGAACAATGGAATTCAGTAAATACCTATATTTTCTATGGAAAAAACAGTGAAATTCGTTCCAATTCTATAGAAGATCAAGAGGTGTCTGCCTTATCACTTCAATTGTTGCAAAATTGCTTAGTCTATATGAATACCTTAATGGTACAAGAAGTACTTTATGACAACAATCAATATTGGTTGAAGAAAATGACTCCAGAAGATTTTAGGGGATTAACTCCTTTATTTTATCTTCATGTCAATCCATACGGAACTTTTGAACTCAATATGGATCAGCGAATACCTATTAAGTTGAAAGTGTCGTAGTTTCATCATTTTAATCGGTGACAAAAACCAGCTAATATCCCGTCAAGACATTAGCTGGTTTTTTGTAATGTACACTTACATGCAAAAAGAGCGCAATTCTTATTCCAGAAAAGCGCCCTTTTCTGAATATTCAAATCAATTAATTCTTCTTTCACGATGCAGTTCAACCACAACCGAGTACCAGTATTCCTACAACCAAGTAATAGTGAGATCAACTTTCGATTCTTTTATTAAATTTTCCTATAGGTAATTTCAATTGTTGGCGAAGCTCGTTGGATAATGTCGCTCTTGTTTCTTCACTCACTCTATAATACCATATATCACCAATCATACCTCCATCACCTGGGATCTCCATTTGCTTAAAATGCTTAGCAGCACTTTTATAGGAATGTTGAATAGCAATCATTTGATCCATTGTTAAGTTCGTTTGAACATTTTTTTCTAGTGCTTTTAATATCTTCTGATAGTTAGCTAATGAAGTTAATTGAGAGCCTTCATGAATGATTTGCTCAATGACCTCACGTTGTCGCTGCTGCCTACCGAAGTCACCGCGTGGATCTTCTTTTCTCATCCGAGCATATTTAAGTGATACTTCACCGTTTACATGCTGTTTTCCTTTCGCTATGTGTACACCTTCAAGGGTAAAAGCAAACGGATTATTCACTGTAATACCGCCAACTGCATTTACAATATCCTTAAACCCGTCCATATTCATTTTGATGTAATAATGGATAGGAATGTTCAAAAACTGTTCGACCGTTTGGACAGTTCCTTCGATTCCGCCATAGGCATATGCCGCATTGATTTTATTATAGGTGTTCTTGGATGCAATGAATGCTCTCGTATCACGAGGGATGCTCACCATTGTCGATGTTTCTGTCTCTGGATTAACGGTCATGACAATCATAGAATCTGAACGCCCAATATCACCAGGTCGTTCATCCACCCCTAACAACAAAATTGAGATGGGATCTTGTTCACTGATGGTGTGTTTCTGATTGGATTCGTTTAGAAGTGGCTTATACATGTTATGGACCGATTGGGCAATGGAGTGATACATGATAAAACTGAAAAATCCGCTAAGGCAGACTAATAAGCAAACCAGACTTGCAATCACTTTTTTCCATTTCAAACTTAATTTCTTTTTTGACTGTTCCACTTTTCGTCCTCTTTCTTTTAATCATCATGTATCTGCCCAGGTTCGTCTCGCCGAACCCGAGTCTTGATTGAGATGTTTTTACGGTTTATAGATTTTTTTGTTTTTTCCGTCATACATCACAATCGTTTTTGCTGGAATGGTTTCGTTTTTATAGGTAAAGTCTTTTTCAGAGAAATTGGCCACGACTTTCATATTTGTGCCAAATTCGGTTGCTTGGACAAGACGATCTTTTGACAGAACCTTAAATCCTGTCATCTCCTTTGTGACCGCTTTTCGGTGAAAAGGGGACCAATCTTTCACATGGGAGACAATCTTGTCTTTCTTTTCCTCCCATTGTTTCCTATCTACATGGTATAACGGCGGCACATTGTACAAGAATTCATAGAGCATTCTCTCCTCTACCACATCTTTGATTTTCAAGCTTCCCCATTCCCAATGATGAGTGGTGATAACGGAATCGTTATACACCAATTTATAAAGGGGAAGAGAATAGGTGGGATCTAGATAGATGTGTTGATATAGCTCTTTGATTGGAACCTGTTTGCTATATCTGTCTGGAACCTCCCCTTGTTGAGACCAATAGCCCCCCACATAATATTTACTCTCTTTGTTTTTTCTCAAATCTGGGTCGCTCCATTTGATGACAGGGGTTTCTAAACCATGGGCAAATGCGATAACCTGGCTGGCATAGTCATTTCCTCCTTCTGACCCTATCACCATCTGTTTTTCTTTGTCGATGTACGCCATTCTCTTTAATCTTGCGGTCATATCCTGTTTCTGTGTGGTGATATGCTCTGGAGAATAATCATCGTAAAATTCCCCTGTCGCATCACAATCGACAAACCACGAATTAAACCGAATCCCTTCACTTAGAATTGCGTTAACACGCTTCTTGACAAGTGGTAGGGACAATGTTGGGTTAAGCTTTCTTCCTCTTCCAAGAAAACCATGTATTTTCTCCCCGTTTTCGCTGGTAATGGTAGCATCTTCATATAAGGATTTATCTTCAAAAGAAGCTGTGTTCCAATCTCTGCTTCCTTTTTGATGTATGGAATGATAGGAATCATAAGGTCCAATAAGATAGCCTAAGTGATTAACTTCTTCTACCATTTTGGGATTCATTAAGCCATTGGCCCAGTTTGGCAGTCCGATCCACGCGTTTTCTATTCCTGCTTTATTTATATCCTTTAGAAGATCCGTGGATTCCTTTTTCCCCCATTGGTCGATCTCGTCCACTGCTACTTTTAATTGACTTTTCAAGAGTCGTTTATTTACTTCATACAGTTCTTGTTCACTTAGGTTTTTAATCCCCTTTTCAATCAATTTTTTAGATTGCTTATTTACATTAGGAAAAATTTCCTTGTTGTAAAATTGTTCGAGTTTCAATACCTCATTAAATGATCGAACGATGACTTTCTTTTGATAGCGATCCATGTAATCCTGGGTTTTCATTTGCTGAATAACCGTTTCGAATTCCTTTGACCCGTCCTCTGTATGGTTTTCTAGCAATTGCTTCATCCACTTGAGAAATTTCGCATCTAATTGCTGTATGATTTGATTCCATTGAATGTTTTCTTCTGTCACCGCTTCATCGTTCCATAAATAAATATGAGGGGCTCCATATAGCTTTTTGATGTTCGGATTCTCTTTTGCTTTTTCCTTTAATGTCTTGAATTCTCCTTGCTCTTTTATATAGCTTTTGTACAATTTTGCGACCTGCACGGGGTTATTGTCGGTTACATACACTCTAAATCCATATTCTTTGTGCGTATTTGTTGAAGGAAATTCGTGAGTGAACGCAAACTGAATCGTGGAAGCTGTATCAAACTGAATCGTATCGTTAAACATATTCTCCACGATATACGAGATCGAATATTTCGAATGGTTTAAGGTAAAAAACCTCATAGAAAAGGACTCACTGAAGGTCAACTTCTCATCCTTCAAAAATTCTCTCCAATACGGATCCTCGTTCGGGATGAATTTCCCTTCCCCTAAAGGTAACATGTAGCTGTCTGCACTTACCTTAGGCCATTGAAACGCTTCGGCACCTGTCGATTCAATATCAATATCTAAATACTTCTCTTTTTTCTCGACCTTCACGTTTACTTTCTCATCCGGATAACTCCACGTTACTCTTTCGTTATCCTTCTTCACATTTGCCACATTCATTTTCGGCAATGGCATTGAGGCCCTTTCTCTCACGCCATCCTTCTCGATAAACAATTCAAATGTTTCTGGGTTAACATCGAATGTGAAATCCGAATGTTTTACATGGGTGGGTTTATTTATTTTCTTCTGTTCCTTATTGTCACAGCCCGCAAAAAACCCAATAATCAGGGTGACGCATAGTGTCATTATCAGCTTTTTTTTCATTTCTTTCCCTCCTGTCTTCGTACACTATAATTTCTTTTTGTTACATTAGTTTTACAATTCAAAGTTGCGTTGGCCTTTGTGGCTCATAAAAAAAGAACCCTAATGATTGACAGGGTTCTTTTGAAAACAAATATAAAATTGTATCTGATTATTGAAGATAGAGACTCCATGTTTAAAATGATGACGATTAAGAATGGATTTAACAATAGCAAGCCCTAAGCCTGTTCCAGAGACTTTTTTATTTCTGGAGGCTTCTAACACATAAAATGGATCCCAAATTTGCTCAACCTTTTCTGTTTTTTGTATGTTGCTGCCGTTCTTAATTTGAAATACAATCTCTTGGTCTAAGACCTCAAATGCAATGTCAATTTTAAGATCTGCTGTATATTTAATGGCATTACTTATTAAATTGTTAAACACCATCTCAATCTTATCTTTATCCGCCAACACAAATAATTGTTGTACATGAGAATTAGAAATTCTAACATCTATTTTTTTCATTTCGATCTCAATTTTATGTTTTTCAAGGCACGTATGAAATAGGTCGTTAAGTTCAAAAGTGGTCTTTTCAATCTCATCTCTTTCAATTTTTGTAAAGTTTAATAAATCCTCTATTAAATTGGTGATATTATCGGTTTGCTTTATGATTGTGTCGATATAAGTACCATCGTCTAATCCATCCTTTATACCCACACAATAGGCTTTTATTAAAGACAACGGTGTTTTCAGTTCATGCGTAAGATCAGACATAACTACTTTTAAGTTCTTATTTTTTCGCTTTAAATCTTGATGAGCCTCATTAAGCTTATTACTCATCACATTAATGCTGTTTGCCAGTTCCTCAATTTCATCATTTGTTTTGATATGAACGGTTTCAAATTTCAAATCTGAAATTTCTTTAGAAACATCTTTTAACTTTTTTAACGGAGTGGTTATCTTTTTTGACAATATCCAGACTAATGCAACGATGAGGATAATAGAAAATAGCAACATATATAAATTAAATTCATTGACGATGTTTGCCGTATCACTAAAATGTATAATGGAAATGCCTACTAACACGAGCATATTGTCTCTTTGCATAAAACTGACTAAGAAGCTTGATTTTAACTTTCCTTGGTCATATAGTTTATTCACTTTTTTTCCTTCTGCCAATTTTTGAAGTGTTTCTTCTGTAATCCAAAATTTATTTAATGTGATTCGATTTTTGTCTAATTGATTACGTACTGTCTCATTTAATTCATCTACATTGCTATGAATAGGCTCGTAAACAATGGTTATTCCATATTTATTATCAATAGTTTCTTTGGAGTGGATAAATGTAGTCTTATCCATTTCTTTTATCTCATTAGAAACTTGCTGTAACCTCTCTTTTGTTTTATACAAGTAATATTTAGGCAAAAAATATTGGGTAAGCAAGATTGAGATAGAAAAAATGACGATTACGGCTAAGGAGATACTTATAGATAGCTTTCTTCCAAGCTTATTCATCCTCTTCCTCCAAACTATACCCCAAACCTCTATGGGTTGTTATGACGCCTTCTCCGATTTTTTCTCGTAACCTTCTTATATGGGTATCAACAGTTCGTTCTTCGCCAAAGTAGTCAAATCCCCAGACGATATCTAGAAGTTTTTTTCGAGTCAATATACTTCCTTTATGATTAATAAAACATCTCATAAGTTCGAATTCCGTTTTTGTCCCATTCAAATCCTTGTCGTTTTTATAAATCTTTTTTGCTTCTAAATCAACACTGATATCTTTAATATGAAATATCTTTTCTTTACGAAGGAGTTTCTTTGCTCTTGCTAATAGAACTCCTGGATGGAAAGGTTTTCGAACAAAATCATCTGCTCCAATCGTTAACGCTTTAAACTCATCATCATTTTCACTTTTTGCTGTGAGCATTAATACTTTCGTGTCACTTTTACTCTTTATTTCTTTACATACGTTCAAACCACTTATCTCAGGCATCATCCAGTCTAATATAGCTAAATCAATTTTGTTACTATGAAAAATAGTTAGTGCCTCTTCACCATCTTCAGCTTGAAATACATGAAATCCTTCCCTCTCAAAATAAACCTTTAAAATTTTCAACATATCTTTTTCATCATCTGCGATTAGTACGTTCATTTTTTCCTCCGAGTTAGGGAATTTAAATAAAGATTTGATTCTTCAACTTGACTAATCACACACTAGTATTTACATCTTAAATAATCTCCTGAGCCAGAAACTTCTATACAGCCACCTTCCTAATTAAATCCATTAGCTTATCTATTGCCTGGTTATCTTTATTCTTTTTCATATTTTCGATGTGTTTTTCACGATTTTTATATAACATGTATATCGCATCGATAAATGTATCATTGTTCAAATTCTCTTGTAGAAGTACTTCGGCATATCCAGCATTTTGAAAAGATTGAGCATTTAAGACTTGCTCTCCCCTACTGGAACCATTGGAAAGTGGAACAAGAAGCATCGGCTTTTGTAAAAACAAAAATTCAAAAATAGCTGTTGAACCTGCCCTTGAAACCACAAAATCGGTCATAGCTATTACATCAGATAATTCATCGTTGATATATTCAAATTGTTGATAGCCTCTTATCTGAATAGATGGATCAACTTTTTCTTTACCACAAATGTGTACAATTTGAAAATCTGTTAGTAATTTATCTAAACATGATCTGACAATTTCATTAATACGTTGCGCGCCCTGACTTCCACCCATAACTAGTAACACGGGTTTCTCTTCTGTAAATCCACAATAGGACAACCCCTGAGTGTAATGGCCTTTTTTTAATACATCTCTTATGATACCACCGATATGAATCTTCTTATTGGTCTTTAGGTCTTGTCCAGTGTCAGGAAAAGTCGTGCATACTTTTGTTGCAAAAGGGAGAGATAGTTTGTTGGCAAGTCCTAGTGTCCGATCCGGTTCACGAATCACGATTGGAACTTTATTTAACCATCCCCCTAAGACGACAGGTACAGCTACAAATCCTCCTGCAGAAAATACAACATTAGCTTTTAACTTCCTAAATAACCGATATGATTGAAAGATTCCTTTAATTACTTTAATGGGATCTTTCATATTATTCCAATCAAAATAGCGCCTTAACTTCCCAGTTGAAACGCTATAATATTGAACGGAGGGGATACTTGTCATTAATTGTTTCTCGATTCCGTTCTCAGAGCCAATATAATGCACATCCCAACCTTCTTGAATAAACTTCGGGATGAGCACTAGATTGACCATTACATGGCCAGCAGATCCTCCTCCAGTAAAAACAATACTTTTTTTCAACTAATTTCCCCTGCCTTTATCATTAACAAATATCATCATATTAAATACAGTCATACTATCCGTGCATATCTTCAGCCTATTAAAATTCAATTAATGAAGTTTCCGTTTTTAAGAAACTATGGAGAATGTCTTTATGAGAGTCCATCATACCTTCTGGGATTGTATTCAACTTAAAAAAACGTAAATCTAAAGATTCTGTATCGGATACTAACAATTCTCCTTTAAAATCTTTCGAAGTATAAACAACTGTTACAGCATAAAACTCGTCTCCATTTTGCAATTTCACAAAATATTCTTGTCCAGAAAATACACCAACTAAGGTTAGATTATATACAAGAAGCCCGGTTTCCTCGTACAATTCTCTTTCTGCTGTATTTTCAGTTGATTCTCCCAGCTCCATTAGACCGCCAGGAAGGCCCCATAAACCCTCCGGTTCTTTACGTTGTTGTAATAGAACACCATTATCTTTATCAATTAGAATCACAACAGAGCCAACCAGGATAACTGGTCGATGACCTACAGCCTTCCTTAATTCGCCAACATACCCCATCATTTATCAGCTCTTTACACAGGGTGAGATCGTTAGCTTTTGTTCCACGACAGAAAACCTCCTTTCATTAACATTTGTTCCACTTCACTAATTGAAATTTGCTTTGTAGCAGAACTATATTCCTTCAGATTTACCGGAGTACTGCTAGTATAATGTTCTTGAAGTCCTGGGATAGTAAGAGAAGGAAGGACTACAAAATAATCTTTATCAAAATCTACTGTTCGGCTGCTTTCACATTCGGTAAAGAGTGTTTCGTTCAATTTTTCTCCTGGACGAACACCTATTTCCTTTATTTCAATATTTTTTTCACCTGATGATTTAATTAACACTTGGGCTAGATCAGCTATTTTAATAGAAGGCATGTTCAAAACATATGTTTCTCCACCTTTACCGTTAATTGTTGCTTTAAACAACAATTGAACAGCAGCTTCAATCGTTAAGAAAAACCGTGTCATACGTTGATCAGTAATACCTATTTGTGAAATTTTTTTTATTTGATTCTTGAAAATAGGAATAACACTGCCACTGGATCCGAGAACATTACCACTTCTTACACAAATAAATTTAGTGTTTGCTTCTTTTAAATTTGCATGAATAATTAGCTTTTCTCCAAGAGCCTTCGTGATTCCGTAAGTATTTGACGGATCTGAAACTTTATCAGTTGAAACGTATATGACTTTTTTTACATCGTTTTCAATGGCTGATTCGATCACATTTTGCGTACCAAGTACATTTGTCTTTATGGCTTCTAAAGGTTGATATTCACAAACAGGTACATGTTTTAATGCAGCCAGATGAAAAACATAATCGACACCCTCACATGCTTGCATAAGTTCTTCCTTATCACGAATGTCACCGATAATGAACTTGAATCTATCATCATTAGCAAATTGTTGTTGCATTTCAACTTGTCTTGTTTCATTTCGCGAAAAAATACGAATTTCTTTCGGCTTATGATCAAAAAGCTGTTTTACAATTTCAAGACCCCATGATCCTGTACCACCTGTAATTAAAAATGTACTATTATTCAATATATTTCCCTCCATATAAACCACAAAATAATTCAATCATTTTGCTTTACATTACATAACGAAAAAATGTTAGCAATTCGTAACAGCCATCATGACGAATATTTTGATGAACTTTTATTCTAGTTAAATAATAGTTTTTGTTTGTTACATTAGTTTGACAATCATCGTAATAGTTATAACTACATGAAAAAGGATAAGGACTCTGAATTATTAATAAGTTAGGTAACACAATGGGATAACATATAGGAAAGGATTAAACTTACCAAAAACCAGTATTTTTGTAACGATTGTTCATCCATCTACTTGCCTTTGATTTTATTAAGATCTCCGGTTACCAAAAAGATTTCCAAATACCTTTTCAATAAAGATACCTCTAGTAAAATTAAGATATACAAGTATATTGGAGGTTACATATGATTATCGGATATGCACGAGTCTCTACTATTGACCAAAACTTAGATCGGCAAATTATTATACTTACTGAATATGGTTGTGAAAAAATAGTGAAGGAGAAGTTTACAGGTACCATTAAAGATCGAAAGGGACTACATCAACTGTTTGATGTAATCAGACAAGGCGATACGGTTGTAGTGGAAAGCATATCCCGTTTAGGACGCAAAACATTGGATATCCTCAACATTATTCAACAGTTGGAAGAGATAGGAGTGCAATTCATTTCTTTAAAGGAAAATATGGATACAAGAACCTCTACAGGAAAAGCTATGTTCCAAATGATGTGTGTAATTGCAGAATTAGAAAGAAACCTCATTGCTGAAAGGGTAAAGGAGGGACTGGAAGCAAGTAAAAGGCGTGGAAAAACATTAGGTAGACCAAAGCTAGATAAAGAAAAGCTTGTTGTTGCGCTACGGATGTATGATAGTAAAGAATATTCTATAAAGGAGATAGTCTCGGCAACTGGAATTTCTCAAGGATCCTTATATAGGGCGGTCAATAGAAGAAAGTTTGAAGAAATAAAAAAATAGGGGTACGTTTTATTATTTCTCCAAATTTACTTTGCGGTCTACAGCAAGAACCCTGTCACTAAGCCTTAAAGACAGCTCTGATCTTCAGCTAACGCACCCTTTAGTAAAAAAGTTCAGCCAGATATTTCTGGTTGAACCCATTAATTCATTCTCGATTACCATTTGGCGAATAATTATCAGACCTCCACCTGAAAACAGAACCGATTACAAATAAGCAGTAATAATCCTACTTAGTTAATTTCTAAATACACCATATTTTCAAATCGATTTTCTATACTCACATGGTCAATTAATATACCTTCTTTTTTCAAGACTAAATTTTTAATCAATGCCTCAAATATATAATTCCCTCTCAAATTACTATTTTGTATATGGAGAAAATTCATCACTTGTCTGGTCGTACTCTTCCATTCTCTTTTGAACCTTTAATTCCTCTGAAGCTGCTATACTTGTAATTAGTAAATTAAGTAAAGCAAAGGTTGGTGTAATCCCTTTTAGAGTAATTGGAGGAGGAGCAACAACCTTGAACAAAATATCCGAAAGCAGTCCTAATGGGGACAATTCATCATCAGTTATTGCTAGCACCTTTGCTCCTTTTTTCTTTGCTGCATTTACAAACGAATAAGTTTCTTTTGTATATCGAGGAAAAGAGATTGCAACCATTAATGTTCTCTCGTTTACTAGTGATAATAAATAATTAGCATCCTCTATTTCCCCCCGATATAAAAGTGTATTTCCAACTACAATATTTAGGCTGAATGATAGCCAGTTAGCAGGACCGTATGATCCACGGAAGCCGATGACTATTCGCTTTTCTGATCTTATTAATAGATCTACAGCTTTTTTATACTGGTTGTAATCTACTTGCTCTAAAGTGGCGCGAACATAAGCACTATCCTGCTCGATTACGTGTTGAATTAGGTTTATATCTTTTAGAGACTTGGAAGTAGAGCGAAGGCCTTCTATAGGATCTGCATTAGTTGAAGAATCCTCCAATAAGGTAGATTGAATTTCTTTTTGCAGTTCGCTATATCCAGAATATCCAAGTGCATACGATAATCTAATCACAGTTGTATCGCTTGTTTTACTTGCTATCCCTAGCTGCTTCGATGTTTGAAACGCAACCTCTTTTGGAAAGTCGACAATATATTTTGCAACTATCTTCTGCCTTTTTGTTAGTTCATTAAATCGTTTCCTTATTCTTTCGTTATAATTATCCATACAGCTAGTCCTTCCTGATGAGTTAATATTACTCGTTGTAACGTCCTACTGCCCATTTATTAGAAATGCAATGAGTGTATACCTTTCTATCATAAATGGTTTTATGATCAAATTATATACTTTTTATTTCAAAGAATAAGTAAAGAGGTTTAATAACTACACGGTTACCTTATTAAGAAAATGATTGTAAGCAACTCTAGCTAATTCAGATATTATTCCTGCACCCTCAGCTTCTGTTTTGTTGCCAATAGAAAAAGCGGTAATGATGAACCTTCCTTTGTTATCAGGTAGCTGTACTATTCCTGAGTCATTTACAACACTTGCAATTGTGCCAGTTTTATGGGCGACAACAGTATTCTGTGGTAATAAATAAGGTATTCTACTACGGAATTGCTGTTTTGCAAGGATTTCAAACATATCATCACAAGCTTTTTCAGAGATTAATTGCTTATATGCAATTCTCTCCAATAATAACGCCATATCTGATGCAGTTGTTACATTGTTTGCAATACTTTCTTTAAACACAATCGAATTATGATCAATTTCACCTTTTTTAAATCGGAGGTTTAGGTCATTATAAACTCCAAGTGAGAAGCTCTGTGGCGGTATTCCAACACATGCGCAAAGAAGTTCCCAGCAGCTGAAACGAATGTAAGTATTGTTTAGGCCTACTTCTTTCATAAATTGATTCACATTTTCTTTACCCAAAATATTCAGCAACTTATCCGTTCCTACATTATCACTAACAATTATCATCATTGTTGCTAAATTTTTTATTGTGACATCGATTCCCGGGATTAACTCCTTAAAAATACCGGAACCATTTACTAAGTCTACTTCTTCGAGCCTTATACGCTCTTGCAGCCTGACCTTTCCAATTTCAACATCACGGTATAATGCAGCCAGGATAGGAATCTTAAAAACACTGGCAGCTTGAAAAAAACGATTTTCATTGATTGCAGCAGTTTCCCCAGATTCCAGATGTTTCACATAAACACCAAAAGTACCAGTAGCATCCTGTATAACTTCTTCCAAACGATCCTGTAGTCCCATAGCCAACATCCTCCCGATTTTTTACATAAGGTGTTCTTGATTAAAAAAGCTTGGAGTGAAACTGGTTAAGTGGATTGCTTTATTGCAACTTTTGGAAATTGTCTAAAGTGATATGAAATTCCATATGGTTCACTGTTATCATTGACTAAAATCTCAGCTATTTCTATAGAGTCGTTAACATTTGCAATAAAAATGTTTTCTTTCACAAAAGTTATAGGTATCTCAATATTTTGTGATAATAGAACCGGTTTTCCATTGTTGATTTTAATTGATACTTTCATCCCTTCATTCGATTGATATTCTCCTTGATACTGTTCTAGCCGCTCTTCAGCAATGTCGTATTTTTCAAAGGAAAGGTGAGATGCGTCTACCGCCCTTCCTCCATAAGCATTAAATGCAAGTTGCATAACACGTGCAGCAGGTACACCTGCCAAGTTTGTCAATACAACACCAGAAACCCCTTTTTCAGGTAAAATACTTAATTGTGCTGAAATTGCCTTTAACCCTCCACCATGTTCAACTAGAGTAGTACCAAAATAATCAGGAGTAATCATTAACCCGTAGCCATAAAACCTTCCTGGCTGTGCTTGAATATGGGGTTTAACCATTTCTTTTACACTTTCTTCAGATAATATTCGCTTACCGTTTACTACACCAGCATTTCGGAAAATTTCTGCATACATTAACATGTCTCTAGTTGTAGACTTCAGAAAGCCTGCTGCCCTCATTGAAGGAGCGTCCCACCAAATCGGTGCAGCAACAATACGCTTTGTCCCTTCGCTTCTATCCTCTGCATAACAAGTGGTGATATTTTCATATTCACCGTACTCCTCAATCATGAAGAAGCTATTTTCCATACCACAAGGAATAAGAATATGATCATATACATATTGTTCATAACTTTTTCCGCTGATACGTTCGATTATTGTTCCTAATAAAGCATAAGCATCATTGGAATAACTAAAATGTGTGCCTGGTGCTCCTAATAATTCAAAATCTTGTTCGGCAATAAACTGCATAAGTTGTTCATAAGTGTCGATCGGTTCGCGATCTTCCAGGTCAATATTTAAACCTGGATAATTTTTTACAGATGGGTCAAAATCCATTGACTTTTTCATTGCATAAGATAGAGAGGACATTGGAGGTAATCCAGATGAGTGTGTCATGAAGTGGTGAATTGTGATATGTTTTAAAGCCTCTTCATTTTTAACTTTGAATTCAGGCAAGTACTTGATTACAGAATCAAGTACATTTAGTTTACCGGCCTCCTGCAGCTGCATAATAGCCACACAAGAAAATGATTTTGTAATCGATCCAATACCGAAAACAGTATCTTCAGTTATAGGCAGTGAATCATTCACATTACGGAATCCAAATCCTTTATGATAAAAGATTTCCCCGTCCTGGGTAATTGCAACTGAGGTACCAGGAATCATGTATTTTTCCGTTATCTTTTGAACAGCCTCTTCAAATGCTTTTAAATTCACTTCTACTTTCAAATCTTTTCCTCCTCCGTGGTTGGTATTTATAATTTAGATTTTATAGATTATACAATTATCCTATCATTCTCGTTTCTTAGTATTTATCAGGTTGGAGATTTTCTACACACAGATGTGCATTAACAAAATCAAGCATCGCATTCAATCTAGCTATTCTTAATTCAGGCTTTCCGTATTGGAGAAGTCCATGACTTGAATCTGGTATACGAACTATTTCTACTTCTCCTCCTCGACGCTTAATATGAGAATAAAACTGCTCGGCCTGCTCAATTGGACACCTCAAATCATTTTCACTATGTAGAAGCAATAGTGGTGTCTTTACATTATCTACATAAGCAAGTGGAGAAAATCCCCAAAGTGTCTCCAAGTCTGTTTTTCCCAGAAACTCCTGTTCAAGGAAATATGGGCCTATATCGCTTGTACCATACATAGAAATCCAGTTCGAGATACAGCCTTCAGAAACCGCTGCAAAGAATCGATCAGTGTGAGAGATGAGCCAATTCACCATAAATCCTCCGTAGCTGATTCCATTAACAGCAACCCGATTTACATCAAGATAGGTATTTTTTTGTAAGGCATATTCTAGCCCATTCAAGATATCATTCATATCCTTTCCACCATAATCGCCGTGTACTGCATTGGTAAATTCTTCACCAAATCCTGAACTACCTCGTGGGTTTGTATAGACAACAGCGTAACCTTGTGCAGCAAATAACTGCAATTGGTGAAAATACGTGAAACCATATGCAGAATGTGGGCCTCCATGAATATCTAGCAGAACGGGATATTTCTTCTCAGGATCAAAGTTAGCCGGTTTCAGTAAAAACCCCTGTATATGCCAATTATCTTCAGACCTATACGAAAAGACCTCAGGTTCAACCACGATAAGTTCGGATAACAACTGGTCGTTGCAGTCATCCAGACGAAATTCGGTTTCTGGAAAGAGCGCCACGTGGGTTTGGGAAAAATCTTCCATTGGATGCCGATACTCACAATCGACTGTACTGTTTTCATCAATTCTAATTGCTGTTACTTTACCAGGGTGATTAACTGTCGAATAGGCAATAGTAATCATCTCATCTCCGTCATATGAAAAATGAAAAATAGCCCGGTCTCCGCCTACAATGATTACTGTACAATTATCGTTTTTATTATTCGAGAATTTAACAATTTCATTTCGCCCTTCACGAGTACTTAGAGCATAAACATAGCTGCTATTATTTGACCACTGAGGACAAAGTGAATATCTGAGGTTGCGCATATCTGTAAAAGTCATATCAACAAGTGTATCAGGGTATTTTTTGCTTAAACACCTTGCGTTACCACCTTCTGAAGGTATAACTAACAATTCCTTCTGGTCTCCACGGATTCCATAAAACGCCAGCCACTCTCCATCAGGTGAATAAGATGGAGCGCTTGCTTTCGTATTACTGTACAGCAATTCCACTTCTCCTCCGGAAGCAGGAACACGGTAAATCTGGCCTCCAAAAAGAAAATTATCCTCCTCTGAACTTGAGCTGAACGCGATATACTTACCATCAGGAGAAACGACAGGTTCATTGGCTTCATTTGTTCCTTGTGTTAAAAGAATAAATGTTCCAGTATCTATATTAATAGCCGCAATTTGACGTTTATGCGGTTTCTGTAGACCAGTTCCATCATTTTTGTAATATAGATGATTATAACGTTTAGTTCCATCTCTCCATGACTTATCCTCTTGCTCATTCTCACTATTGGCTTCACTAATTGTTGCATTTTCATGAAAAGTTTCTAGATTTGAATTTCCCACTACAGGCACCAGCCCATAAATGGTCTTACCGTCAGGCGACCATACGATTGAACTAATCCCTCGCCGAAACCTTGTCAGACACTGGGCCTCCCCGCCTTCGAGAGATAACAGCCAGACCTGCATTCCATAAGCTCGATTCGAGATAAATGCAATTGTTTTTCCATCTGGTGACCAGACTGGATTGATATTAATTGTGCCGGAGAATGTCAAAACTCTTCTCGTTTTACCCTGTACATCGCTTAAATATAAATGTGTTTCATAAATATTTTCTTTATCACGTGCTATGGTTCTTTCATATACCACTTGTTGTCCATCAGGCGAAATGACAGGATTGCTTGGCCATTCAAATTTATAAATATCTTCTGGCACTGTAGTTCTTAAACTCATTTTTATCTCCCCTTATTAACTTATCTAAAAAGTCAAGGAATGAACTATTGTGATACTTTCAAAAACCTTTATATACTCTCCGCATGAAAATTATAAAGGTAAAGATTCGCAATTAATGTCCTTCACCTGTGGTTTTAATAACTTAAGGATAGTAATAGAAAGTATTTTTACACCATTTTGTAAAGAACCCAAGTTAAAATTCATATTAGGGTGGTGAAGTCCTGGTTGTAAATCTGTTCCAAGTCCAACCATTGTTGCTTTAATATTAGGAAAATTCTTTTTATAAAAATGGAAGTCTTCCCCTCCAGGAGTGGTGACTGGAGGTATGATCGCATCATGCCCAAGAGCTTCAATAATGGCGGATCCTACAAGTTCCTCAATTTGCGGATCAGGTTCCGCAGCACTCATTGATCCAAGCGTTTCCAACTCAACTTTTGCTCGGTTTGCTGAGCCAGAAGAAAGAACGGCATATTCTACCTTCCTAATCAAATCGTCCATCACATCGTTCTGTTGTGCTCGGACATCAATGCCAAATTCAGCATAGTCGGGAATGACATTAATATTGTTTCCCCCTGCCTGAACCATGGTTATTTTAGCAGACGCGGATAATGTCGGATCCGTTTTGACTGAGTTAACAGCCTGGATGATGGCTCCCAGTGAGTCAACAACATTTATTCCTAGATTAGGTCGTGAACCATGGGCCTGAATTCCTTGAATCTTTCCTTTCAGCAGGGTGGTCGCACCATGATATATTGCAGGAGATGCTTGGCCAAACCTTAATTCATGAATTGGGCGTACATGGATCCCTAGCAAATAATCAATATCATCCGCTATACCTTTATCTATTAGAGCCATAGCTCCTTTACCGGATTCCTCGGCTGGCTGAAAAATAATTTTGATAAGACCTCGAGGATGAAAGCCTAATTCCTTAAGACAAAAAATAGTATGAAGAACCATTGTCATATGGGCATCATGACCACAGGAATGAATGGCTTTCCATTCCCCGTCGACTAGCTGCCATAACGCATCAATGTCCGCTCTTATTCCAATGGTTGGACCATGTTCTTTATTTCCCCAATATCCTACAACACCAGTATGATCCTCAAACCTCTCAAATGGAATTTCCAAATACTCTAATTGCTTACATAAGTACTCGGTTGTCACTTTTTCTTTCCAGCTAATTTCGGCATTAGTATGAAAATGATGATACGTTAATTTTATTAAATCTTTATTCTCATCAACCCAATTTTTGATTCTTTCAATCATGTAAAGCCTCCATAGTTTTATTTTCGATAACATAAGAATGGACGTTGGCTATACTATTTTTTAACATTCCAGTCACTGCATAACCTTCTGAAAAAGCATTGCTTACCGCATTTCTCAGTTTATACCTCCAGGCCTTCGCAGCTTCATAATCCTCTTGTTTTAATACTTGGAAATTCACGGGGACAGGTATTAAATATCCTTCCTCATTCAATATTGGTGCTTCTCCAAGGGGATATGGAACATTTCTAATATCCCGACACGTAAGAAGATGCCGATAATTTTCAACTGAAATATCATTTTGAAGTACACCTGCCAGTGCCTTCTTTACCCGGTTTGAACAAATATCCCATTCCACTAAAAAACGATCAGTAGGTAGACCTTTATTCAGTTTATCGCTCATTTCACCGTAATAGGAAGGATAGTAAGTTTTGGAATATGCCCCTAGCTTATTAAGGTTAAAAAACGCATTTCTAGCTTCTAAAGGATCGAATGTCCATACAATTTTTTGATAACCGTAATCAATGGCCCAATCCCTTTGCTTAAGCTTTAGCTGTAATCCGATTCCACAATTCTGATACTTATTGCGGACGCCAGTCATATGAGAAATTAAATACTTCTTCCCATTCTTATAGCCCGAAAAACCGTATGAAAACCCGATCAACTCCCCTTCATTAAACGCTCCAATTATGATTCCGCCATGGTGTGCAGCAGCAATAAGCTGTGGAAGGGGTGTAATAGCGTCTTTGCCCCAAATTTCTTCTTGAAAACAAACCACATCTTGTATTTCCTTTAGGCTTTCTACATTTTTATATAAGATTGGTTGTGTTAATACCATTGGTACATCCCTCCACCTATAATTAACAAAATCGCCTCGGTAAATCATTCATTAGAAGTTTACAGTTTCTCTTTTAAACACCTTTTCATTAACTGTGAGTTGATTAATGAGTTTTTGGTTAATATCAATTCCAATGCCCGGTTTTTCTGGAACTGTAATAATGCCTGGTTTTGATAGAGTCACTTCAGGTAAAATGATATCCTCATGAAAATAACGGCTGGAAGCAGATGTATCACCTGGAATACTGAAATTACTTAATGAAGCAATAGCAATGTTATGAGACCTGCCGATTCCTGCTTCAAGCATACCGCCGCACCATACAGGAATATTTTTTTCCTCACAGAAATCGTGCATTTTAACTGCTTCGGATAACCCTCCAACACGCCCAACCTTAATATTGATAATTTTACAAGCATTAATTTCAATTGCCTTTCTCGCGTCCTCCACAGAATGAATGCTTTCATCTAAACAGATCGGTGTTTTCATTTCTGCTTGTAGTTTGGCATGATCGATAATGTCATCATGAGCTAACGGCTGCTCAACCATCATTAAATTAAACTGATCCAATTCCTTTAACAGTTGCTTGTCATTCAGGCTATAACAAGAATTAGCATCCGCCATCAGCGGAATTTGATCTCCAAATTTTTTACGAATAGCCTCTAATGGTTCGATGTCCCAGCCTGGCTTAATTTTCACTTTTATCTTTTTGTATCCATCCCCTAAAAAACCTTCCACCTTGTTTAATAGAGATTCTATGCTGTCTTCTATTCCGATGCTCACGCCCACTTCAATCTCTGAACGCTTGCCTCCTAATGCAGCAGAAAGTGTCTGTCCTTTTTGCTTGCTATATAAATCCCAAACTGCCATTTCAAGTGATGCTTTTGCCATGTTATTTCTGCGTATATAGGAAAACATTTCTGAGACATCTTTTGGCTCTTTAATTCCTTTATCTAATAGCTGTGGAATCATGTACGTTTCAAGCATGTGCCATACTGTACCTGTAGTCTCTTCGTTGTAAATCGGAAAAGGCATCGCGACACTTTCAGCAAAACCAACTTTATCTCCGCTATGTGCCTTAACGATGATAATATCCTTTTCAGTCACTTTACCGAAGCTAGTTTCAAATACAGAATTTAAAGGTAATTTAATTCGGTGTAATGAAATTTGGTTTATATCCATGTAGTAGTACCTTCCTTTTTAATAAAAATGTTTTTAGTCTCGTACTTCCATTATTTCAGGTTCAAACAGGTGACAAGCTACAAAATGTCCTGGTTTAACCTCAATGTTACGAGGTTTTTTGGTTTTACATACTTCCATACATGCAAAACATCGCGGATGGAATGTACAACCAAGGGGAGGATTTATCGGATTCGGAACATCACCAGTTAGAATAATCCGGTCTTTTTTAACACTTTCAGGATTTGGTACAGGAACAGAAGACATGAGTGATTTTGTATAAGGATGAAGCGGTTCTGAAAACAATTGGTTTTTATCAGCAAACTCTACCATTCTGCCTAGATACATTACTCCAACTCTGTCACTAATGTGTTTAACAACACTCAAATCATGGGCAATAAAAATGTATGTTAGCCCTAATTTTTTCTGAAGACTCTGAAAAAGATTAAGTATTTGTGCTTGTACAGATACATCCAAAGCAGAAACTGGCTCATCAGCTATTATAAGAGATGGACCTACCGCGATTGCGCGGGCGATTCCTATTCTTTGTCTTTGTCCCCCGCTAAATTCATGGGGGTAGCGATCTGCATGAAAACCATTCAATCCTACCAATTCCAATATCTCTAACACTTTCTGCCTTCGTTCATTCTTACTCTTTCCTATACCATGTGTTGAAAGTGCTTCTTCTAAAATGGAAGAGATTCGAAGGCGGGGATTTAAAGAAGCAAATGGATCCTGGAAAACAATCTGCATTTGTTTTCTGAGCTTTCTCAACTCATACTTACTCAAGTTTAGGACATCTCTGCCTTCAAATTTAATTTCACCACTTGTTGGTTCAATTAATTTTAAGATACTTCTTCCAGTTGTGGATTTGCCACAGCCGCTTTCGCCAACTATTCCTAATGTTTCTCCTTTAAAAAGGTTGAAAGTAACACCATCAACGGCTTTAACATAGTCTTTCTTATTAGAAATAAAACTCTTACTTATAGGAAAATATGTTTTTAGGTCATGCACCTCTAGCAGTATTTCACTCATGCTAATGCCTCCTCGTTAATATATAGCCAACATCTAACTGAGTGCTCGTTATTTGTTTTTATTAGAGGTGGATTTCGTTCAAAACATTTTGAATGAGCTTGGGTGCATCGAGAAAAAAATGGGCACCCTTTCGTTACTTCTCCGATATTAGGTACATTGCCTTCAATTGGCTGCAGCTTATCACGTTCATCTTCAAGACTAGGAATCGAATTTAATAGACCAATTGTATAAGGATGTTGTGGATTTTTATAAATTGTTTTTACATGAGCTTCTTCAACTATTTGTCCATAATACATGACCATAACTCGATCAGCCATTTCTGCTACTACACTTAAATCATGAGTTATTAAAAGTATTGCTGTATCAAAGTTGGTTTTGAGGTCATTCATTAAGTCCAAAATCTGTGCCTGTATAGTTACATCTAATGCTGTTGTCGGCTCATCAGCAATTAGCAGGCTAGGATTACAAGCCATAGCCATTGCAATCATTACCCGTTGTCTCATTCCTCCAGAAAGTTGGTGTGGATAATCGTTTACAATCTTTTCTGGCCGTGGAATACCAACCTTTTTTAATATATCAACAGTTTGCTTTTTTAACTCATCCCCTGAGGCATTAGTATGAAGCTTAAGAACCTCACTAATTTGTCTTCCAATTCTATGAACAGGATTTAAGGATGTCATAGGCTCTTGAAAAATCATTGCAACATCTTTTCCACGAATAGAACGCATTTTTTTTTCAGATAATTGATTGAAATCTATATCTTTTAAGATGATTTTCCCATCAATTTTCCCAACACTATTTGATATTAATCTCATTATGGAAAGGGACGTAACACTTTTACCACACCCTGATTCTCCTACCAAAGCAAGTGTTTCACCTTTATTAATTGTAAAGTTCACCTGGCTCACTGCATTTACAAAACCTTTTTTCCCTTTTTTAAACTTAATAGAAAGGTCTTCCACTTTCAGAAGTGCTTCTTTTTCTACAAGGTCAATTGCCATCTTCTTCACTCCCAAGCAGTTATTTTTGTCTTGGATCTAGTGCATCTCGCAATCCGTCACCTAGCAGGTTAAATCCAAGTACGACTAACATAATTGCCATACCCGGGAAGAGTGACATCCACCACGCCTGTCCTAAAAAAGCTTTCCCGACGTACGCCATAGATCCCCATTCAGGTGTTGGAGGCTGAGCTCCGAGCCCCAAGAAACTTAATGCTGCAGCTACTAGAATACTAGTCCCAAATTGCAAACTGGATAAAACGATTACTGGTGATAATACGTTAGGAAATATATGCTTCAAAATTATTTTAAAATCCGAAACGCCAAGTGCCTTTACTGCCTCTATATACTCTTTTTCTCTTATTGATAAGACCGATCCTCGGACCACCCTTACATAAGAAGGAATAACCGAGATTGCAACCGCAATCATCGCATTAGTTAATCCGACCCCAAGTACAGCAATAATGGCAATTGCAAGAAGGAGGGAGGGAAAGGCCAATAAGATATCCATAACTTGCATAATATAAATATCAACTCTACGGTAATAGCCTGATATAATTCCTAAAATGACCCCGATAATCCCTGCAATTAGTACTGCAACAAGCCCCATCATTAATGAAACCCGGCCTCCATATAACATTCTAGAAAATATATCTCTCCCAAAATCATCTGTTCCTAATAAATGCTGTCCTCCTGGGGGTAAGAACCTCTGCTCGAATTTCATTACATCAACTGGATATGGAGCAATCAAAGGAGCAAGTAAGGTAACTGAAACGAAAAACAATAAAATAAAAGCTCCAATAACGGCACTTTTGTTAGTTAGTATTCTTTTCCCCACTAATGACCAGTATGTTTTGGACTTTAACTCTGAATTTCTATTATTCTGGGGAGGTGTGAATTTGGTTTCTGAATTTGTAAGCTTAGGAGCGGAACTGCTCAAATTGCTTGCACCCCTTTCTAATATTTAATACGTGGATCTACTAAACTGTATACAAGATCCACTATTAAGTTAGTTATAATAAAAAGAAATGCCATAAATAGGACAAGCCCTTGTACCGTCGGCAAATCCCTTTTAGTGATTGCTTCAATAGAAAAACTCCCTAATCCTGGTAATGCAAATACATTTTCAATGACTACAGCACCTGCTAATAAGAAACCAAACTGCAGACCAATTAAAGTAATAACAGGTATCATGGCATTTTGGAGAGCATGCTGAAAAATCATAGGAATCATGGCAAGACCTTTAGCTTGGGCCGTTCTCATGAAATCTTGTTTAATTACTTCAAGCATGCTTGACCTCGTCATTCTTGCTATATTACCAGCTGATCCTAAACCAAGTGTAATAGATGGCAGAATTAACGAATAAAACCCTTGATATCCAGAAATAGGGAAAAGGCTGAATTGATATGAAAATATCCAAATTAAGAATAAAGCAATCCAAAATCCTGGTGCAGAAATCCCGATTAAGGAAATCACCATAGCTAGTTGGTCAAAGATTGTGTTTTGTTTCACTGCTGCTAAAATACCCATTAAAATCCCAAATACAGACCCGATGATTAAACTATAAAGCGCTAGTTGAACTGTAATTGGAAAGCGAACCGTAATCTCTTCAACCACCGTCAGACCTGTAACATATGATGTTCCTAAGTCCCCTTGCAACACATTCTTAATATAATCAATGTATTGAATAAAAAGCGGCTGGTCTAGACCTAGAGTGTTTTTCATTTCAGCTATGGACTCTTCTGAGGCAAAATCTCCTAGAATATAAGTTACTGGATCACCAGGGATAAGATGCATCATCAAAAAGACTAAAAACGATACACCAGTAAGAGTAACAACCATGGATAAAGTACGATTCAAAATATATTTAGACAAGTTTTCAGATCCCTCCTTTTCTAAATAAGGCAGTTAGGGATGTGCATCCCTAACTTTATCGGTTGAATTTATTTCGAAGTAATATCATTAAATATAATAGATTGTGAATAAGGATTTTGTTTAAATCCATCAATATCACGGTAAGCGGTTACATTCTCACGGACAAATAATGGAACCCAAGGAGATTCTTCCACAAGAAATTGCTGTGCTTGTTCATAAATTTTCATGCGCTCTTCATTATCCATCGTTTGACGTGCTTTAGTGAGCAAATTTTGTAATTTCTCAGATTCGTAATGCATTCTTATTGAGCTTCCTTTTCCAAAAAGCATATATAAGACATCTGGATCTGACCATCCGTAACCAACTAGAATTGCATCATGTAACCCCTTAGGTGTATTTGCAGCCATTGCCGCTGCTTCTTGAACAGAAATATTAACTTTGATACCAATATCCTTTAATTGTCCTTGAAGAATTTGGACAATTCTTTGCATTACCGGTTCATCAGATAACCATATTTCAAATGAGAAAGGCTTTCCGTCTTTCTCTACAATCCCATCTCCATTTGAATCCTTCCACCCAGATTCCGCCAGTAACGACTTAGCCTTTTCCACATTTTTGGTGTACTTTTGTTTTGCTTCTCCTTCAACCTTTTCACTATATCCAGGTATAGTTTGAGGAAGCGGACCAAAGAGCGGTTTTGCATAGCCTTCCAAAGCAAATTCAACGATTGGTTCACGATCAATACCGAGTGCGATAGCTTGTCTAACGCGTTTGTCTTGGAACATTGGTTTCTTATTGTTGAAGCCTAAGTAAGTTATACCTTGATCGTACATACTATCAATTTTCACACCTTCTGTTGTTTCAAGGTCTTTAATATAGTTTGGTGGCACCCTTGTCATAATTTGTGTGGTACCTTTCTTAAATTCTAGCACCCTAGTGTCATCATCCGTGATAAAGCGGAATTCATATTTATCAAAATCTGAAACACCCTTGTTATCCACAAACGAAGGACCCCAATTATAATCGTCATTTTTCGTGTAAGTAATAGAAGATCCCCGTATCCGTTCTCCAAATTTAAATATTCCTGAAGCCGCAGGGTGTTCTCCAAAATCATCTCCGTACTCATCAAGTGATTTAGGATCCATCGGCGCTAAATATACAGTAGTTAATCCACTGGCAAAAGGTGCAAAGGGCTCTGTGAAATAAACCATTAATTTTTGTGCATCAGCCTCGATTTTGTCCACTGGCCCAGCAAGAAACTTAATAGCAGAATGTTGAAGGAACCTTTCAAACGACTTTTTAACCGCTTCAGCAGTAACCGGCTCTCCAGAATGGAACTTGGCATTTTTATCTAAATAGAATGTCCAAACTTTCCCATCCTTTGAGATTTCATACTTTTCAGCAAGGCCAGGTATTATATTTCCATCTAGATCCCTTCGTAACAATGTGTCATAAATATGGGCATTTGAATCATCAACCCAAGTTGTTTTATGGACATCAATGGTATCAGGTTCACGAACAGAAGAGATTACTAATGTGTTCCGTGATTTGCCCTCTCCATTTCCTGAACTTTGTTCATTCGATTTTGGGGTACAACCTGCTAAAATTACCATGGTACTTAATATAGCGATTAATAGAATTCGCCACGCTTTCTTTTTCACTTTCGCCCCCCCTTTTTATTTAACCTTATCTTCCTGTGAAAATTCTATCTCCTTAATAAAAGGATAAACTGGTTTTGTAAGTCTCGTGTGTTTAAAAGAATAAAGGTTAAAGCTGGATAACCCAGGAGAGTCAACTGGGATTATTTCATGTGCCAGTGGTTCAAATCCGGCACGGAAATGCTGGCTTGATTTTAAGGCGACGATTTTGTATGATCTTATATTAATTCCATGTAACAAAAAGATTTGTTCATCCAGTGTTTGGGACCTTTTTGAACAAACAACAATATCAATGCCGCCAACAACTATCCTTGCTGACTTACCATAATCTACTCTTGCACCTCTTCCCATTGGAGAAGATTGAATAAACTTTCCATCAGTGAGAGTTTTAACGTATGCTTTTATTGGAACAGGCCTTCCGTGCATGTCATCTGTTTTGCCACCGAGCAATACTTCGATTGAAGCTCCTACTCCTCTTTCATGTGCAATGTTCACTACTTCGGGGTCATAAATAAAACCGAAACAAGCATTTTCAAGATTTGCCTTTATCATGGCTGAAAGCAAGTGAGTTCCATCACCTGGTGTACCTCCTCCAGGATTATCAGAGTTTTCGTTAATTACAATAGGTTTTCCTTCTATTTTTAGTGCTCTATTTATCCCTTCTTCAGGATTATCAATATCAGGAAAAAACTTCTCTTTTGTATTCCATATTTCTATTGCAATTTCTTCTGCTATTTGATCTGCAAGCGCCTGGTCATTATTCGTAACAGTTACAACCGAAACTCCGACTTCAGGAATATCCGTGTAAGGAAATCCATGAAAGAATGTACAATCAATAATTGCTTCATTTTCTTCGTGTGCCCAGCACAATTCATTTATTATATTTGCAGGTGGTAAATCCGTAGTAGATGTAGGAATCATAAGTGGAAGCTTCTTAAGGCTCATCTTTGGTTGTATTTCACCTAAAAGAATTTTTTTCGTAATATCAATCGCTTCGATTCCTCTTTCATAACAATCAATATGAGGGTAGAAATTAACACCCAACAGGACATCTGCTTCTCTAACCATTTGATCAGTTATATTTCCGTGAAGATCCAGCGTAACTACAACAGGGATTTTATATCCAATAACTTCTCTAACAGCAGCTAATATACCGCCTTCAAGATCATCAACGTCTTCAGCAACCCCAGCACCATGAAGTGCAAGACAAACGGCATCATACTCTGCTACCGCTTTAATCGAATCAGTTAATTCACTAATAAGCCGTTTGTAGGTTTCTTGAGTTATAACCCCTGAAGGCATCGCAAAAGCGGAAAACATTGGAATCACTTCCACTCCTGTTTCTTCAGCACGATCAATCATACCACCTAAGTAATCTCTTACTTTACGGTGTTTAAGAATGATTTCATCGCCATGAATCCATCTCCATTCCTTAAACGATTCAACTGTTGTTTTCTCATTGGAAAATGTGTTTGTCTCGTGTGCAATTTCACCTATCAAGATTTTCATTGTTCTCCCCACTTTCATTGAAGTAATTACTTTGAAAAAATATAAAAATGAAGTAAATATTTCATTTTTATCATTATATTACCTTTTTACCAACCTTTCAATAGCAATATTTGATTTTTATAAATTTTCAGAATTAAATATATCATTCTTAAGTTTTGACGAAGATTATTCTCGTAAAGGTTTCATGCCCTAAAAGTTATACTCTTGTGTAGAAAAGTTACTTGGAGCTAAAATAAACCTCAAAACTGTGTTTTTTAGGCAGTTGAGGCTTAGCATATGGTTGAATAGGACTGTTGATAATACCCATATTAATCTGCATCCCATTGGGTATTTGGTAATTGCATATCAGTAAATTAATAGAAAAAAATTTTCGAACATAAAATACCAGAAGCGTACCTGATTTTTCAAGGCTACTCCAATGTTTCAACGTGTGTCTGATTAAAAACATGTTGTTAGCCAGTCCTATTATTTTGTCATAATATTGAGTCAAAAATCCAAAACTGGTAACACAACGGTTGCATGATATAGGTGAACTGTGTATTTTCTTTAAGATTTGATCTGACCTACCCCAAAAGCACTCACCTCCATATATCTTTAACTTTGATTGGTTTCATGCCATCGCTCCTTTTTAAGACACACGTTGTCATATTCCCTTATAAATTCTCCTTTTAATAAGGCTGTTATATTACTCAGGAACCTCAATCTGGTCAGCTATTGAACTTCTAATACCTTTATCGTAGACAAAACAGTATATAGCTAACTAGAATGCTGTTTTTTTAGCTTGTCGTAACATAACGGTATTAAACTGGAGAAAAGGAAATGACTTTAAGCAATTGCTTTTATTATTAAAACTGAGCTTCCAATTACTCTTTGAATCTCTAGAGCTATTGAAGCGATTTTAGCTGTGTTGTAAATGAAAAATTTTAATTACGTACTCAATAAAAACGTTAATGCTGGATATTTGTGACACTATATCTCAAAATTCCTACTCGTTCGAGAACGAGAGACGTATATCTTTAAAAAAAGAAGGGATGCTAGTCGACTTAAAAGTTTTAATGCAAGCGATACTTACTCTCGCTACCATAAACCTTCAAAAATGGAAACTGGACATGGCAAGGGCCATGTCCAGTTTGATTATTTAGAACAGCTAAAATGTAATCCCCCTCACTTTTGTGAAAGGGTCTAGCATGGTATTAATTAACAAATTCAAGATTAATGTCTCCATTATTAGTGCTGACATCTAATGTCTTATCACCATTAATTTTATTTTCAGGTAGATTATTTTTACCTTTGGAAGTATGGCTTGAAATGCTAAATGCGTCATATGCCCCTCTAATAGTCCCAGTAATATCACCATTTGTGGTACTCAATTTTAATGTGTCTTTAACTGCAACTTTTGTTACCTCTATGTTACCATTTGAGGTTGTTGCATCGAACGTACCTTTTATTCCCACACTAGATAAAATTATATCGTCATTTTTAGATTCCATTTTTAGAATTTTGTCAACTGCCACATTAGAAACTTTTATTTTACCATTTGAAGTTGTTGCATCGACGGCACCGGATATATTTACTTCTGATAGATCAATATCTCCATTGGATGTTTTTATATCAATCCCGCTGGCAACACCGCTTGGAACAGCTATCTTTACATACCGATGTGCTTTGTCTGTGTCTAAACCGATATAGTCTTTCAACCGATTATTAGTGATAGCTTTCATTTTTAACTTCTTTTGATCCGAGACGTTTATTTCATATGATTCCATATCATTTTGAAAATAAGTGATATGAACCGCATTGTCAGTTGATCTTACCAACTCAACGTTACGATCTCTATAAGACAGTGATATTTGATTAACCTTATTTGCGTTTACTGAATAGCTTTTTTCTTTGTATTGTGTTGAATAATTTTGCTTAACAGAACAAGAACCCTTTGTGCATGCAGTAGTAATGATTAGTACTAATCCAAGAGTAACACTGACAGACAAAAGATTTTTAATAACTTTTTTCATATCTTATGATGCCTCTTTCTAAATTTATGTGGATTTAATATCCATTTGTAATGCTTTTCAAAGGAGTAATGCTGTTCCCATTCAGGTTTAATGACGGACATTAATCCGTTCTAAAACATCCTCGAACTCCTAAGAATCAACATGAACAAGTTTATTGTAAATACTACCGTCAAATTTATCTGGGGAACCGCCTAGCATGAACAAACGACTCAGTCCTGGATAAAGCTTAAAACTCACGTTGCTTTTACCAGCCCTCGTTTCTTGCCACAGTTTATAATCCAATTGAGTTGAAACATGAAATTCATTTGCACCTTAATCCTCATTTTCCTGTTCGGTCGATTGGGTTGTATCTCGCTCCAATCGCATGTAGTTTGGGACAAACTTTCATCTTATATGTTCCAGATAAAATGTCATTTTCAATCATCTCTGCAATCTGTGCAAATACGGGTTTTTCAGTTTTCATGAGCACCACCTTCCCCATTGTTATACAGTTAATGATTTAAGTCACTAACCGAATTTACAATATCCCTATCAACTTGTCAAGTTAAATATTTAAGGTGGGTGCTCGTCAATATTTCCTTACTTCTATTGGATTATAAAGGAATTAACAATGTGATTATTTTCACATTTTTTAGAAAATCCTATATCTTGTAATTTATAGAAGTAATTTATTTTTATTCCGAGTACTCCCTGAATACACGAAACAATATTTTTGATTTTTCCTAATTTTATCCATTATGTGGGAGCTTTTTATTTTGTTAACGATATTAATTACCTTTATGATATTTATTCTCTTAACATTTTGTAATGGATCCAATGATCTTTTTAAAAGTTGAAGTTTTTACATTACAGATAGAAGTCAGAAAATTAATGGGGGATTATTTATTTAATCAAGAATAGAAGAACAAGCGCTACATTATTATATGAGCACTTGTAAAATACCTATGACTACTGCCTTTACTTATTATTAGAGATGTCATTGATTCTCAGGATAAAAAAGTACAATTGTTTTAAAAGTTAAATATGAAATTTACTTCTCAATATTTCTTTCCATTTATTCGGAAAACCATAGGAAAGAACTAGACAAACGGTACCAATAGATAAAAAGACTTTCATATCCTCAAGAGACCTTGAAAAGGTATAGGGACGGTTAGTATATTGTCCTAATATAAAACTGATCCATGCTGTTAAAATAAATACAGATATTGTAATTATCCCCACAAAAGCAAGCCATCTTTTTTTGTTCTTTTTATAAAACATTCTGTTCAGCCAAATTAAAGTAACACACATTAAAAAAATAGGAATTGCTATAGTAACAGACCAATTTATTTGATCATCTGCGATATCTAATGCAAGAAATAAACATGTAGTTGTAATACTTAATATAAGAGCTTTCCTTTTAATTTTCTTAGAAAATACATAAATTACAATCCAACAAGAAATGACTGAACTACTACTATATAGAGACCATGTTAAAGTTCTAGCTAATATAAAATTAATTAATGTAGGAATGGAAAGAGCTAAAAGAGCCACTACGCTAAAAATACGAAAAATTATTTTTAGGATGTTATCTCTTACATTTTCATACACACTGTAATAATGTGGAAAACCATTTTCTTTAAGAAGCTGTTTATCGCTAGAGACCTTAGGAATATAGGTAAAGCATAATGGGCAAGGTATTTGGTCCCTCTCTACCTGAATACCGCACTTTGGACAATAAGCCACTAATATCCTCTCCTATTAGATTCTATTTTCACATGAATACCATCTTTTTTAAGTTTTCTAAAGAACTCCCGTTCTACAATGCGAATATCAGATATATTTCCGAAAGTGATATACATGTAAGAACCATAACTAATAATTCCGGCTTTTATTTTATTACCTACACTGGGCGGGGGATAGAATTCAAATCGTTCAATAAAAGGGTCTATGTCCTTATTCAGAGATACTACTCCCAAATTAGAGATGGAGCTTGTATACAAATTTTCCCCAAATTTTGAGTGTATAATAGGTGCCAATTGGTCCTTAATAGTAAGTGGTAAAAGTCGTAGCAAGACATTTCTTTCTCCACGAACATTTCGAGCAATAAGCGGTTTCAACTGTTTGATGTTTAAATATCGTTTAAATTCTATTTGAACCTTCTGTACAATCTCATGAAATGTGTATTCTCCTAAACGAGGATCAATTGTTATGGGTATACTAACAAAGAAATTACGAAGAGTTTGACTTTCAAAAAAATTCCGCAAGTTAACAGGTACATTGATGGTGATAGGTTTAGGTTTAGCTGCTAGCTCAGCTTGAATTTCGATTAATACCTCTATGTATTTAGATATTAAATAAGTGGTAATGCTTATACCATGATATTTAGCTAACTGTTTAATTTCCCTTATATCAATCTTTCCTGTAGTAATATGATATATTCCCTTTTTATCAAACTTAAATGGGAGTTTGTATGCATAATCAAGGCCTTCTTGCCAGCTTGGTACATTTTTTTCGTAATATGTAGAAAAAGAATCTTCAAACTCTAAGCTACTTCTATTTTTCGTTTCCATTTGCAAATCAAGAGATTCTTTCCTTATTACATAATAAGTCACCAAAAGTTTTAAAAATTCTAGAGCTCCCGTACCGTCTGTCAGCATATGTGAAACTTCAAAAGATATTCTTCTTTTATAATACAGAATACGATAGGGTAATGTATTATGACTGTTAAAAAACAGATTAGAACAAGGATAGTAATGCTCTATTGAAGCAATAGGAATTTCATTAGTTTTTTTTAAATAATTCCAGAAAATCCCCTTCTTTACGATTACTTTAAATAGAGGGAGTTGTTCTACTGTTTGTTCAATAGCCCATTGTAAAACTTCAGGATTAACCATGCTTTTAAGGTTTACTGAGAGTCTAAAAACCGTAGAAACTCTCGATGTAACAGTTGAAGCATATAGCTTTCCAGCATTATCTAGTTTGTACCACTCTACGTTCATTGTTAACTCCTTTGCATAAAAAAAGACTCTAAAAGTTTTTATTCAATGAAAATACACTTTAAGTAATGATGATACAAAAATACATACAGCAAGTGCATTCATCTTGATTCCTCCTAATTTATCTTTTCCTCCACCAGAACTGATTATTCTTCTCCAACAAGACTAATGAAAAAATCCTGTAGGCCTAATGGCGAAACAATTATCATGTCTGTATCCTCAATCGGATTGTCAAAAACGTTTTGCGATACAAATCCACCCACGTTTTTTGTACCGATAATATTTAGACCTTTTATCACCTGCTCGACGACATCAACCGGACCTGTTACGGAATAGGCCATTTCATCAATATCATTGGTATCGGCATATAATTTGAGTTCCCCTTTATCAATGATAAGAAGTTTTTCCGCAACTCGGGAGATTTCATCTATCAGGTGGGTGGAAACAATAATGATTTTTGGTTTTTGGTCATTGCATTCCTGTAATAAGTCGTAAAAGTTTTTGCGTGTAATAGCATCAAAGCCTAAAACCGGTTCATCCAAAATAATCACAGCTTTGTTACTGGCCATACCAAGGATTGTATTGACCATAACCTTCATCCCAAAAGATGCCTGTTCATACTTTTTGCTTAAATCAAGTTTGAATTTTTGCGCAATTTCTATTGCAAACTCCATGTCAAACTGACTGTGTAATTCGTTTGCCGTCTTGAATAAATCCTTTATACGCATGTTAAAATGTGCAGCATCACTTGCAACAAAATGAACTTGATCCGGCATATGCAGCATATCAACGGGGTTTCCGTTCACTGTGACTTTGCCAGTGCTAGCATTATGGTGACCAGCAATTAATTTGAGAAAGGTAGTTTTGCCTGCTCCGTTTTTACCCAGCAAACAATAAATGCCGGGTGAATCCAAGGTTACGGAAAAGTTCCGTATCCCATCATTTTTTCCATAATTTTTGGTTACATTGGATAGATTAATCATAGTGGTCCTCCATTATTAATTTAATTATTTCTTCTCGTGATATACCAATATTCACCGATTGTCGAATCGTATCTAACAGCTCCAATTTCCGCTCGTTCAATATGATTTGCTTTGCCTCACTGGTTACCGCCATTCCGATTCCACGCTTTTTGTAAAGTAACCCTTTATCCGTGAGTCCCCTAACGGCTTTTACCGATGTTGTTGGGTTTACTGAAAGAAGCTTAGAAATCTGAGTGGTTGAAATAATCAAGTCATCCGGATTGTATATTCCAGATAAAATGTCATTTTCAATCATCTCTGCAACCTGTGCAAATACGGGTTTTTCTGTTCTCATGGGCACGACCTTCCCCACTGTTATATGGTTAGTGATTTAAGTCACTAACCAAACTTACAATATCCCTATCAACTTGTCAAGTTAAATATTTGAGGTGGGTGCTCATCAAGAAGTTTGGTTGAAATGATCAAGTTCCGGATTATATGTTCCAGATAAAATGTCATTTCAATCATCTCCGCAACCTGTGCAAATAGATGTTTTTCAGTTCTCATGGGCACGACCTTCCCCCACTGTTGTATGGTTAATGATTCAAGCCACTAACTGAATTTACAATATCCCTATCAACTTGTCAAGTTAAATATTTGAGGTGGAGTTCATCAAGAAGTTTGGTTGAAATGATCAAGTTCCGGATTATATGTTCCAGACAAAATGTCATTTTCAACCATCTCACTGTAACTTGTGCAAATATGGTTTCAATTTTATGGACACCATATTATTCTCGTTATATAGTTAATGATGTAAGCCATTAACCGAATTTACAATATCCCTCTCAACTTGTCAAGTAGAATATTTGAGGTGGGTGCCCGTCAAAGTAGGACGGTGAAGGATTTCACTTGGCGTTTTAGAAACCAAAGGGAAGGCGATAATCAAAGCCACTGCTTCCTTCATTACGTGAAATAAAGACTTCAAACATAAAAAAGGTGAGCGCAATGAATAAGTATTGGAGTTGTCTGAGACCAAAAGTAAAAACACCATTCCAAATCATGGGATGATGTTTACTTTATAGATCCTTATATCGATTCCTTTAAATTTTTTCGATACATTATCAAATATACGGCTATAACATTTTTTTTACAAAAAATTCTCTTTTTAAATCAAACCTTACAATTTTTAACACTTAAATTCATTATATTTCATTTTGTATTTTCTTATTCAACTATCCTGCCCCGATAGTTGCATAAAGAAAAAGCTGCCTTAAAGACAGCTCCAATCTTCAGCAAAGCACCCGTTAGTTGAAGTAGAAGTTTAAAGATAGAAAAAAATCGAGAAATTTATTTCATAATCCATAATTCTAAGTATAGTTAGAGCAGTAATTAATGAATCCTAATCATAAATTACATCACCGGAAGTTATTACTATTGTGTGTCTTACGCTTGCAAATATGCAACGCGAACTTAATATTCCCGTTTTCAGGAGCGTATCTTTAGGTCATTGTTAGCGGTTTTGGAACATAAACCTTTTATCTTTGTAATTAAAAATATGCTCTTTTTCTTCCATAGATTAGAGGTGTTGAAAAAAGTGGAGATTAAAAATTTAGTTGTTAAACAAAATAAGAAAGGAAAATTTTATACGGTTAAATTTGAAATAAACCGAGATAATAACATCACTAAAAATTGGGCTACAATAGCAAGGGAAGGTAATAAATATATCTTTAATAGTGTAATTTACAAGATTGATCCGGAGAAAGCTGTGTTTTCTAAAAAAATGGTAAAATCACCTGACCCAGAGTTCTATTACAATGGGTCTTTGTCAGAGAAGGTATTTAATTTAATATTAAAATCTCAAGATTTTACAAAGTACCGAGAGAAATACAATATAAAATTTGATTTAAAGAAAGTATATGACAGTAAGCAAATAATAGAGCGAGAGGAAAACCTTAAGAATCTTATCAAAGTAGCATTAGAAAGAGATGAATACATTGGTGCGATTTGCAATGCTGGGGAATATTATATCCCATTGTTTGAAATGGATCCTGGTTGGCATATTGAATCCTTTCTACCTAATGGTGATGAGTATAATGATTATATAAAATACATTGCTTTTGATAAAGAGGCTGAAATCATAAAACATTTAAACTGGGTCATAGAGCGTTTATATAAGGTTTCAAACAACGTGTTCGCAGTAAAAATTGAAAGTTTTCTAGAAACTAAAGTTACCAATACAGGAGTAGAAGAAGAGTTTGGTTCTTTGTTTGGCTGGGACTTACCTAAAGACACAATCTTTTATGATGAAATTTTCTATACGGAATCGATAACTAGGCTTGCAAAAGAAATGTTGGAGAATAATGAAGAAGAAATTATTGAAGCTGCTTTAGTCGGGAATCCAGATGTGTTGGATGAAAATATAAGTGAATATTACATTGCTGATAGTGTCATTTACGATGATGAATCTTATTTTGTCGATAAAATGTATGATTTTGCATTCAATAAACCATCCTACTTAGCAAAAATAAA
>NZ_FTMX01000001.1 GCF_900156045.1 Peribacillus simplex
TCGTCAAGGGGTTGATGGGTTAGACTCTATTTTTGAGTTTAGATTTTCGTAGTAGATGGTGGCGGCGAGGAGCGCCGCCATAGGAGTTTCTTATGGAACTAAAGGGTGCTGTTTGTTCTTTGTTCAACAATTGGGCCAGATTGTTTAGTAAAGGAATCTTCAATAATATAATTTTTGAACGTTCTTAGAATTAGTTATGGTAAACTAATAGTAACTTTGTGAAAAAAGGGATATTGTACCAAAACGTTTACATTGCTTTTATTTTTCGAGAAAATAAAGGTACAATTAATACTTATTTAGCTTAAGGATTATAGATTATAAAAGATGATGAGGTAGGATAAAATGATTGCAAAAACAGAAGAGGATTTTAATGGTTTGAAGGAAATTGGCAAAATCGTTGCCTCCATTAGAGATGAATTGGTAAAAAGAACAATTCCAGGGATAACGACCAAAGAACTTGATGATGTAGCTGGAGAACTTTTAGAAAAGGCAGGTGCAGTTTCAGCTCCAAAAGGTGAATATGATTTTCCTGGCTATACTTGCATTAGTACTAATGAAGAAGTGGCACATGGTATTCCGGGTCATCGGGTTATTCATGAAGGGGATCTAGTGAATATAGATGTATCTGCTTCAAAGAACGGTTATTTCGCAGATACAGGAATCTCTTTTGTAGTAGGGGAGGGAGAAGAAGTATTAACGAAATTATGCGACGTTGCCAAAAAGGCATTTGAAGCAGGTCTTAAGAAAGCAAAACCCGGTGCCAAAAAAAGCAGAATCGGAAAAGCGGTATTCGAAACAGCGAGACAGCATGGATTCACCGTTATCAAAAACCTTACAGGACATGGTGTTGGACGTGGAATACACGAAGCGCCTGACCATATTTGTAATTATAATGATCCATGGGATAATGAACTATTAAAGGAAGGGATGGTTATCGCATTCGAACCATTTATTTCAACCTTTGAAGAAGAAGTATTCCAGGAAGAAGACGGTTGGACCTATGCGACAGAAAAAAGCTATGTAGCTCAATTGGAGCATACGATTATCCTTACTAAAAATGGTCCGATTATTGTCACACTTTAATTCAATTTTCGATCGGTGAACGCACACTTAAATAAGGGAGTTGCTTTTAGCAGCTCTTTTTCTTATGGAGTTAAAGGGGCAGGAAATCTGGCAACTTTATTTGGAAACTATGTTAAGATTAGGGCATTGTTGTTTTGAAAGGCGTTGGAATAATTGAGTCGAGTCAATCGAAAAACAAAGATCTACTTTTGGCTATCTGTTACACTTTTACTCTGTGGAATTGTTTCTTGGATACCTTATTTGGTCTTTAAAATGGAAGAATCTTATGGGATGTTAACATTTGTTCTTAACCCAATTGGAGTAGTATTAGGTTCTTATTCAAATAACAGATTAATAGCTTTTAGCAATTTATTTATGGTCTTTAGTTTTATTCCCGTTATGATATTTGTATATCTAACAAAAGGGTACATTCCTATGTGATCGTCAGGGGGGCTGACACTCCATCGAAAGTTCAGGTGCAATAGCAGTTAATCAGATCTGTCATATAGGCAAATTTTCTTATGGAACTAAAGGGGCAAGCTAGCATTCCTGCAGTCTACAGTACAGTCTTTGAAGATGCGAACGTTGATTGGAACATAGGGCACGCGCTTTCCCGCAGGAGTCTCGACCTTCCATTCCAATCAACTTTGTTTTAACAGTTAAATAGAATCCTTTTGCCTACAGTCTTTTTTGTTTTGGCTTACTTTGTTGCTATTTACCAAGTAAAGCGGTGTGGTTGATTTCCCCTCCAGATGCTCGCTTTCCGCGGGGCGGGCGGTGAGCCTCCTCGGCGAAAACGCCTGTGGGGTCTCACCTGTCCCGCTGCTCCCGCAGGAGTCTCGCACTTCCGCTCCAATCAACCTTAAATCGTTTCGTTTTAAAAACAACAATCTTTACGAAAAGAGCCTTTGTTATATAGCCACGTACATTACTTCTGTTTCTCTAACGCTAATTTCAACCCTTTTTGATAATATTGCTTCATCATTTCTTCAGGAACCATGCTTCCGCCAGTCCCCCAAATAATATGTGTACCATTGCTCATCTTTTCCGTTAAATGATGCTTTTGTATATAATCTATGCCCTCTTTACATAATTTACTTGGTCCTATCATGCCTGCTAGTGCGGAAGGTTCTAAATGGATCCCCTCTGTATCGACCAGTTCCTTTAGCAACTTATACAACTGTTCATCGCTAACCGTATAATTGCCGCTTAAAAAGGTTTCCATCGTTTTACCCACAAACCCGGATGGTTTTCCTACAGCAAGTCCATCCGCGTCTGTTACATTATCGATGCCAACATCTTGTACAGAAACTTTATCATGGAGTCCAGTCATTAAACCGAGTAGCATGCATGGCGAGTGGGTAGGCTCTGCAAAGAAACAGTGAACATGGTCTTGATACAATAATTTCAAACCAAATGCTACGCCTCCAGGACCACCACCCACTCCACATGGAAGGTAAACAAACAAAGGATGATTTTCATCGACAACTATCTCTAGCTCTTCCAATTGCTTCTGCAAACGGGATGCAGCCACTGCATATCCTAAAAATAGGTCGTGGGAATTTTCGTCATCCACAAAATAACATGTTGGGTCACTATCCGCTTGGATACGGCCTTCCTCTACAGCTTTACTATAATCAGCTTCATATTCAATGACTTTGACATTTTTGCTTCTAAGCAAGTCTTTTTTCCACTGTTTTGCATCAGCTGACATATGAACGGAAACATTAAAACCTAACTTTGCACTGATGATGCCAATACTAAGTCCTAAATTTCCAGTCGAACCTACTGCAATTGAATATTTTGAGAAAAGGGTTCGGAACCTATCACTATCCAAAATCGAATAATCATCATCAATTGTTAACAATTGATGTTGGAAAGCTAATTCTTCCGCATGTTTGAGAATTTCATAGATCCCGCCTCTTGCTTTAATGGATCCTGATATAGGAAGGTGACTATCACATTTTAGTAATAATTCTCCTAATATAGGTTGTTGATAATCCTGTTCCAGGGATTGCTTCATGGCAGGAATTCTCACTAAAGGAGATTCTATGATACCGTTCGTCCCTTTTGTTTCAGGGAAAACCTTTGCGATATATGGGGCAAAACGTTTCAATCTTTCCTCTGCATCTCTTACATCTTCTTGAGTAAGGGGGGATTTTTTAATTCCTGTTTGAAATTTTTCGACATTTGGATTGAGCCAAAATACTTCATCCGTCGAAATGAGCTTCTTTAATAAGGGATATTTGTCTTTCCATGATTGTAATTCTTTGCTTTCAATCTCTTTCATTGGGCCCCTCCTCATTTTCTTGTAACAAGTTGTTTGGTGAATTATAATTAAATAAAATTTAATATAGTTTAACACACAACCATCTCATTGTTAATTTAAATTAATTTTATTTAAATCTGATTTAATATATCGTTAAGGAGTAGCGGTTATGGAAAATATAGATATTGGCAAGAAAGTTGAAAAATATAGAAAAGCTAAAGGGTTGAGTAGTAGAGAGTTAGCAAAATTAGCTGAAATTACACCTTCAATGTTAAGCCAGATTGAACGGGGGTTGGCGAATCCTTCTATTCAAACCCTAAAGGTCTTAGCTAAAACCCTGAATGTTCCAACATTTAGTTTTTTACTGGAAGAAACGATTACGGAGGATTTAATCGTTAGGTCCAGTAAACGTAAGAAAATGATCATTGATCATTTGTCTTATGAGTTATTGTCACCAGATTTTACGGGTAATTTGGCAACAGCGATTATGAAAGTTCCTCCGAATATTTCCTCGTCAGAAAATCCTCTAGAACATAGAGGTGAGGAAGTGGCATATATTTTGGAAGGGAAAATCAAATTGTATTTAGGTGAAGAAGAATATATATTGGAAGCTGGTGATAGTGTGAAAATACCAGCAAATTTCAAACATAAATGGGAAAATAATTTTAATCAGAACGCAGCTGTTTTATTTTCCGTTACCCCGCCTGCGTTTTAATGAAAATATTTTTCTTTCACAATTGGGCGCGATTCTTTAATGAGAATCGCTATTCTTATGGAACTAAAGGGGCAGATCAGGTGTAGAAGGACTATTTCATGAATAATGGAATTATAATAAATGGAATAAATATTGAACTTTAGGACCGAGGTTCCCTAAAAAGTTACTTGATTTTAATAATTTTAATTGGATAGTAAGGGGGATTTTAGTATGAAAATAAAATGGTTTGGACATTCTGCCTTTTTACTAACATCCGAAAGTGGAACCAGGATTCTTATTGATCCATATTATCGTTTCATCCGTTACCGTATGCCGAGTGTTGAATCAGATATAGTTGCCGTTACACATAATCATTTCGATCACAATAAAATTCAAGCTGCAACAGGTGAATACTTGCTTGTAAATGAACCGAAGGAATACATCCGCGAAGATGTAAGAATTAGTGGATTCAAGACATTTCACGATAAGGTTAATGGCGAGAAGAGAGGCCCCAATATTTTATATCGATTCCAAATGGACGGACTAACTATCTGTCACTGTGGAGATTTAGGGCATCTACTATCAGAAGAACAAGTAAATGAAATTGGAAAAGTAGATATTCTTATCATTCCTGTAGGAGGTACATTCACGATAAATTCACTGGAAGCC
Organism: Peribacillus simplex; assembly: GCF_900156045.1. GTDB lineage: Bacteria > Bacillota > Bacilli > Bacillales > DSM-1321 > Peribacillus > Peribacillus simplex_D. The sequence goes on from NZ_FTMX01000001.1 coordinate 4,695, forward strand.
ACTCAAGTGATGCGTCAATTGAAGTCTACTATTACAATTCCCATGCATTATAGAACAAAGGCATTGTCGGTTGTTGGCCTGATGTTTTCAAAGCTAGATACGTTTCTTCAGATTTCCGGACAGCGAACAACCGAAGTTGAGACATTGGATATTTCCAAAGGGAATTTGTCAGAATATGCTGGTGTCGTAACTATGCTGTATGAATGAATGGATAAGAAACCCAGTTTATATAACGGGTCAGATTAGTTCAAGTAGAAAAAGGGAAGATACTAATCTGTGATGTTGAATCAATTAAACTTCCTCTTTACGTTATAAGGGGATAGAATATAAATAAAAAGGTGATTACAATTAAAAAAGTAAAAAGTATCCTATTTTTTCTTCTTGGGTCCATATCTCTTTTGATTGGTATTGCAGGGACTGTGTTACCAGTTCTGCCGGGCGGTCCGTTTTACTTATTTGCTGCTTTTTGCTTTGCTAAAAGTTCCAAGTCGATTGAAAACTGGTTTAAAAGCACCTCATTATATGAAAAATACGTTGAAGCATTCCTGCAAAAAAAAGGTATGACTCGAAGAGAGAAAATCAGAATCAATTTAATTGCCGATTTCTTCATCGTCATTTCTGTATTTTATGTGGACATCCTATTAGTGAAAATCTTATTGATTGTGCTCGCGCTCTACAAACATTATTATTTCATTAAAAAAATTAAGACAATCGATCCGAACAATACAAAACAAAGAGCTTTTTGAACCTTCAAATAACGGGTCCTTACTTCAATGAGGGAGTTGCTTCGGCAGCTCTTTTTCCTATGGAGCTAACGGGGCAGGGTAGTAAGAAAATCAATGTATTTTGGATAAGAAGGCCGCCATTTGGCGGCCTTTTGAATGTAAAAAGTACCCTTGATCAGCGGGTCATGCATGCCTTAACTCAGTGAACGAACTCCTTTAGTATGTGTGTTGCGAATTTTCAAAAAATAATATTGCAAAATGTAAACGATTCAAATAAAATCAATTTAAGGTAATTACATTTTTTTAACCTTAAAATAAACAATTGAGCTAATCCTTGTGGGTTAAGCTAATGTGTCCTAGTTGTTTTTGGGGGATTTTGTCCATCCATTAGGTAATGTTAGCTTCCTGAAGTATTAACTTAAAAAAATTTGAAAGGAGTACAGTACAAAGCTATCCATGTTTGCAAATAATAATATACCCCATTAAGAGAGAGGGAATTTCATGAATCAAGAACGATATTTGAAAAAGAAAATGGGCTTTTGGTCACTTACTGCATTATCTCTTGGAGGAATTATTGGATCAAGTTGGCTTTTTGGACCATGGAATACGGCAAAAATGGCTGGACCAGCTGCTATTATGTCTTGGATCATTGCTGCATTCGTCATTACGCTAATAGCCCTTGTTTATGCTGAATTAGCAAGGGTAAGACCTGAAACAGGCGGTTTAGGTCGTTATCCCCTTTATTCCCATGGAAAATTGCTCGCTACAGTGACTAGTTATTCGATTTGGCTTGGCTACTGTGCCACTGCACCCGTTGAATCATCGGGAGTTATTCAATACGCTAATGAGTTCTGGCCAGGCCTATATGATATATCCAAGGAGCAACTTACGACAACAGGAATTCTAGCATCGACTGTTTTAATGGTGTTCTTTGTTGTGGTGAACTATTTTGGAGTGAAATTATTTGCTGTCACGAATACCATTATTACCACGATTAAATTTATAGTGCCTGTCCTGACCATCGTTGCTTTTTTTATGACAGGTTTTCATGAAGAGAATTATACAAGTCATGGGTTTGCCCCCAATGGATATGGCGCAGGATTAAGCGCAATCTTAACTAGTGGTATATTTTTTGCCTATACAGGATTCGGGAATGTGGTAATGATGAGTGGCGAGGTGGTAAACCCAAGACGGAATATTCCGCTTGCCCTTATCACATCGCTGTCAGTCTCTGCAGTTTTATATGTTTTACTTCAAATCGTTTTTATAGGGGCCGTACCGCCCGAAATGCTAGCTAATGGTTGGAGTGGAATTAAATTTGACTCTCCATTTGCGAATTTAGCACTTATGGCGAATATGGTTTGGCTGTCATGGACCATTACAGCGGACGCAATGATTTCCCCAACTGGATCGGCGCTTGCTTATACAGCTGGAACTTCAAGACATGTTTTTGGAATGGCGAAGAGTGGATTTCTCCCTTCTTATTTCGGAACTATTAATAAAAGATTTGGCGTTCCAACACGTGCACTCACTCTCAACTTCCTCATTGGGTTGCTTTTCTTGTTCCCTTTAAAGAGTTGGACTGCAATTGTCGCAATCGTTGGAGCGATCGGGATTTTTAAATACGCCTCAGCATGCGTCACAGTAATGGTGTTTCGTAAGGTTGGTTTGACAAAAGACAACGGTATCCCAGGCATGAATTTTATCGCTCCTTTAGCCTTTGTATTTGCCACTCTACTTATCTATTGGACAAATTGGAGCAGGGTTCAACTTGCAATTTGGGGATTGGCAATTGGAATTGTTGGATATTTGATTACACACTTTATCAATAAACATAAATCGATGGAAATCATTGGCGGTATCTATCTCGTCATTTATATTCTGATGCTCGTTGGGATATCATCAATCGGAAATTTTGGTGGTAAGGGTATTATTCCAGAGCCATTTATGTCTTACATCGTGGCAATAATAGGGTTCGTTTTTTACTATTTCGCTGTTTATAACGGAGTCTGGTACATGCGGAAAAAGGGGAATGTTCAAGAGTTGCTGGATATGGATAACACATAAAATTAAATGTAATTTCATTTTACAAAAGGAGAAATGGTTATGAAGCTTTGGGGTGGACGTTTTAGAAAAGAAGAAAATAAATTAATGGAGGACTTTAATCGTTCTCTTCATGTTGATATGAGGCTATATTCTGAAGATATTAAAGGGAGCATTGCACATGTAAATATGCTTGTGAAATGTGAATTGCTTACCAAGGAAGAAGGAGAAAGTATTGTAAAGTCACTTCTTTCTATATTGGAAGATATCGAGAGCGGAGCATTAGTGATCGAAGGGGATTTTGAAGATATTCATAGTTTTGTTGAAGCAACATTAACGGAACGAATAGGTGAAACAGCAAAAAAACTCCATACAGCAAGAAGTCGTAATGATCAAGTTGCTTTAGATATCAGGCTTTACGCTAAAAATAAGGCGTTAGAAGTGATCGAGTATATTGAAGAGCTTCAAAATAACCTGGAAGAAAAGGCAAAAGCAAACAATGTGATCATGCCAGGATACACCCATCTACAGAGAGCTCAAGTAGTAACTCTTAAGCACCATTTAATGGCCTACTTCAATATGCTGGATAGGGACAGAAAAAGAGTTCTTAATGCAATTGAAATTATGAACGAAAGTCCACTGGGGTGTGGAGCATTGGCAGGGACGACTCATGTTATAGACCGAGAAATGACAGCAGAGGAGTTAGGGTTTTCAAAGCCTGTAAACAATTTCCTCGATGGTGTTAGTGATAGAGATTACCTTTTAGAACTAATGTCTAGCTTTTCGATCATCATGATGCATTTAAGCAGATTAAGTGAAGAACTGATTTTATGGAGCAGTCAAGAGTTTAAATTTATTACTATTGATGATGCATATTCTACAGGAAGCAGTATCATGCCTCAAAAGAAAAATCCTGATGCAGCAGAGCTTATAAGAGGAAAAACAGGACGAGTGTACGGTTCTCTTACTTCACTTTTAACAACGATGAAAGGGTTACCATTGGCTTATAATAAAGATATGCAGGAAGATAAAGAACCATTTTTTGATGCATTGGATACAGTTTTGTCTTGTCTGGAAATTATGTCCAATATGATTTCTACCATGAAGGTGAATACTGAGAATATGAAAAAAGCTGTAAAATATGGCTTTCTCAATGCAACAGAAGTCGCTGATTATTTAGTTAGCAAAGGGGTTGCGTTCAGAGATGCCCACAGTATCGTTGGGTCTATCGTCATTTATTGTGAAGATCATAATAAAGCAATAGAAGAGTTGACTCTAGACGAATTGAAGAGCTTAAATCCATTAATTGAAGGGGACTTATTTAACTTTATTGATTATCAAAATATATTAAATAAAGGCATTAAGGTGAACTTATTAAAATAATCTAGTTTTTTTCAATTGAAGAGCTATAGCATAGAAGATAAGTACGATCTATGCTAATAGCTCTTTATATTTTTTAAAACACATAATCAAACTCCCCTTTTAAAACAAGAGATACAATGTCTTGTGATGTGATAAATGTTTTTCCAACAGAAGAAGGATTAAACTTTAATTTCTTTCATTTTAAAGATAAGATTAAAGAAATTAAGTTTTTTGAACTAAGGAGAAAAATATGTATAAAATTGGGGTAGTTGGTCCTAATTCATCAGTTGAGCGCATTATTAATTTAGGTAAAGAATATGAGTCGATCATGGAATTTAAAGCCTACCCATATGAGGATTTCAGAGAAACTGAAAAAATCGTTTTGGAATTCAATAAAAATGTGGATGTCTGGTTTTTTTCTGGCCAAATTTCATATATGGTTGCAAAAAATACTGTGGGAATAGGGGATAACCTATTATATATTGATCATACTGAATCAGGCATCTATAAAAGCCTTTTGCATATGGGATATTTCCAAAAGGAATTTTTAAGTAAAGTAAGTATCGATGAAATAACTACAACCCATTTAGAGCAGGCGTTAAAACAAATAGATATTACTCCAAAAGAAATGTATATAAAAAACTTCAATATTGATTCAAGCACGGAAGAATTAATCGCATTCCATCTTGATTTATGGAAAGCCGGAAAAACGGAAGGTGCAATAACTTGTTTCGAGGCTGTATATCTAAATTTAAAAGAAGCAGGAGTACCAACCTATCGAATATCCACAACCGATATGGAAATTCGCCAATCATTAAGAATTCTTGCAGAAAAATCGAGAACTTTTTACTTTAGGGACACCCAAATTGGTGTTCAAATTATTGAAATTGAACATTTTGAGAAAATATTTGAGAAAGCTAAAAGCTCGTACCATCTACAATTTCTAGAGATAAAATTAAAAGAAACCCTTCTTGGATTTTGCGAACAATTGGAGGGATCATTAGTTGAGAAGGGAAATGGCCGCTACTTTATCTTTAGTACACGGGGTACAATTGAATCCAAAATCAAAGATTTAAAAGATACGGTCTTTCTGTTGTCAAATGAATCCAATGCTACTGTAACCGTAGGAATTGGATATGGTCAAACACTTCACTCAGCAGAAATAAACGCTCAGCGTGCCATCCAACTTTCAAAAGAAAAGTCAGAGAAGGGCATCGTCATTGTACAAGAGGACGGAACAATGATCGAGTCTGCGGGTGAAGAGGAAGAATTACGTTTTTCTTACCGGATAGATGACAAGGATTTTATGGAAAAACTAAAAAAAGCCAAAATAAGTGTGAAAAATTATAATAAATTATATGCTTTAGTTAACAGATTGAAACTGAACGATTTTACAATAAAAGATTTAACAACGCATCTCTATTGGGATGAAAGTAATGCACGGCGTATTGTAGTAGGTTTATGTGATGTTGATTTAGCAGAAATCATTGGTGAGGAATCTTATTCTTCTCGAGGAAGACCAAGTAAAATTTATCGTTTAAAATAGCACCCATTTTTCGGGTGTTTTTAGACTTTTAGCTTTTATCCCTAAGGGCAGTTCTAAACTGGATATTAAAATAACCCATGATTTTACCGTTATATTGCCAAAGGACTTCTATAAAGAAAATGAAATATAAGATAGCTCGACTATTTAAAGGCATCCATTAAGGATGCCTGATTTTTTTATGTGGTAGCTCTAAAAGTGAATTTTTTGAAATTGGTTAAACTAGTGGTATCGATTGATTCTTAAAATATTTACGAAAAATGTTGACAAAGTCCACTAATCAAAATAAAGTATTAGTGGATAAAGTCCACTAAAAAAGGAAGTAAAGAATGAATATAAGTAAAAATACCATGGCTGATATACGGCAATTCAATAGATTTTATACCAATATACTTGGTGTATTGGATAAGCATATTTTGGATACCGGATATTCTTTCACTGAGGCACGGGTAATTTTAGAAATCGGTTTGATGGAGCAGTGTATAGCAAACAATTTGGTTGATAAGCTGGAAATTGATCGCAGCTATATGAGCAGGATAATTAACAAGCTGAGTAAAGATGGACTGGTTATGAAGGAAAACTCGACCTTGGATAACAGAACTAGTCTGATTCGGTTGACACCTGAAGGGTTGACTCTATTTAACCAGCTTAATGAACGATCTGATGAACAAATAGTGAGGTTATTCCAAGGATTATCACAAAATGAAATAAAAGAAATCCATGCTTCTATGATGTTCATTCAGAAGAAACTGGATAGTTTGGGGAGAATATAGGATGATACGTTTTGAAAATGATTATACAGAAGGTGCTCATAAGCGAATTCTGAAACGATTAATAGAAACCAATGAAGAACAAACACCCGGATATGGAGTGGATGAACACTGTGAAAAAGCGAGGGCTTACATTCGGAAAGAGTGTGATGCGGCGAATGCAGATATCCACTTTTTAGTAGGGGGAACACAAACGAATACAACGATAATCGCTTCCATTTTACGGCCGCATCAAGGTGCAGTTGCTGCAATTACCGGGCATATTGCGGTACATGAAACAGGAGCAATTGAAGCCACTGGTCATAAAATACTTACTTTGCCGAGTGATGATGGAAAAATTCAAGCTGAACAGGTGAAAGAATTATATGATGCTCACTGGAATGATGTTACTCATGAGCATATGGTACAGCCAGGCTTGGTTTACATTTCTAACCCTACGGAAAATGGAACGACTTATAGTAAAGCCGAATTGGAAGCATTAAGTAAAGTTTGCCGGGAATGCGGTTTGCCATTGGTATTGGATGGAGCTAGATTAGGGTATGGTTTGGCTTCAAAAGACAGCGATTTAACCATGGCGGATGTTGCAAGGCTATGTGATGTGTTCTATATAGGGGGAACGAAAGTTGGTGCAATGTTTGGTGAAGCGGCAGTCATCATGAATGATGCCCTGAAAAAGGATTTTCGGTATTTTATCAAGCAAAAGGGAGGATTACTGGCTAAAGGGAGACTATTGGGAATCCAGTTTGAAACCTTATTTGAAGATGGCTTATACTATGAAATTTCCAATCATGCCGTCGAAATGTCCATGATGATTCGAGAAGCATTTGTTGAAAATGGATTTTCATTACGATATGATTCCACATCAAATCAGCAGTTTCCCATTTTGCCTGAAGATGTAATTATGGAATTAGGCAAAAAGTATTCATTCTCCTTCTGGGAACAGGTCGATGCTACACACAGTGCTGTGAGATTTTGCACCAGTTGGGCTACGAAAAAAGAACATGTTGAAATGCTGGTAGAGGATATCAAGGCAACAAAAGGAGAAAAAAATGGCCACGATAGAGTTATATTTAGAGGATAGTTATCTAAAAGAATGTTCGGCAAATATTGTTTCTATACAAGACCGGTTTGTCGTGTTCGATCAAACCATTTTTTATCCAGGTGGCGGCGGGCAGCCTTGTGACCGGGGGGTTATTAAACAAGGTGATGAAACCTATAATATAGTAACGGTAAAAAAAATTGATGGTGAAATCATGCATGAACTAGAACGCCCATTACAGGATATGAATCAAAAGGTAGACATGCAGATTGACTGGTCTTGGCGGTTTCGGAATATGCAGTATCACACATTATTGCATGTCATGTCAGGTTATTTATACCAACATTACCATGCTTTAGCCACAAGCAGTCAAATTGAGAAAGATCATGCGAGATTAGAGCTGTCTTTCTCTCCTGAAGTAATGGAAGAAATACCATTTGATTACTTGGAACGATCGATAAAGAAGGTCCTGGCACAGCCCCATAATGTTTACACGAAAACAATTAGCAGGACTGAGGCAGAGCAAAAGGAAGGGTTCATTAAAACGGTCATTAATTTACTTCCAGCCTCTCTTAACGAAATTCGAATCGTTCAAATCAAAGATATTGATGAGCAAGCGTGTGGCGGAACCCACGTCAACAACACAAATGAAATTAAAGACTTTTCCGTTATGAAAATTCAACAAAAAGGCCCGACGAAAAAAAGGATTAAAATTCAACTACTGGATTAAGCTATGCTATCCAATCCTTCTTCACTATATGGCTGGCTATTGTTTAGGGTGAGGGGGATGTTCGTGAATATAAAGAGGAAAAAGTCTTTGATACTATGTTTTATAGTTTTGTCATTTTCTGCAATTGTTATCATCTCAAACTTTAATTCACTCGAAAGCACCAAAAGTGCATGTATTGAAAACTGTAAAACACCTAACGTTGAAAAGGGCTTCTTGGCTATTAACTGGTCTGTATCATGTGAATAATACTACATCAATAAGGGAGTTGCATTGGCAGCTCTTTTTTTTATGGAGCTAAAGCCGGATTGTTGAGGAACTTTTTAATGAAATGAGGGATTTATGTTTTAAAGGATTATGATTAGAATAATAAAAAAACAACCAGTCATATAACGGGTTGTCTTTTGGCTTGGATTCAATTTAATTGACAGTAAACATCCATGAAATACCAAATTTATCCTTCAAAGAACCGTGAAGTTTCGCAAAGAATGTTTCATGAAGATCCATATGTATAGATCCATCCTCTTTTAATAAGCTCCATGCCTTTCTGGCTTTTTCCTCCGAGTTAAGCTCCACGCTTACAACCACTTTGTCACTATCATTCAATTCGCGTTTTGAATCAGAACCCATAATATATCCATCTTCTGTGATTCTTAATTGTGAGTATAGAACAAGTTCTTTATCACTCTCTTCAACAGGAAAGTCTGGACTTGATGGGAGCTCACTATATTTCTGCATCGCAATAAGTTCCCCGCCAAATGCCTCCATATAAAGTTTGAAAGCCTCTTCGCATTCTCTATTAAACATTAAATAAGGTTTAATCATTTTCATTCTCCTTTGAATTAAGATTGGATTCCTTGTCTTCATACCAGTATATACGAACGTAGGTTCTATTTTCAAATAAAAACTTCTAAATCATTCTTTTTTATTAAGGCTGTTTTCGCATTCTTTGTTGCTATTTACCAAGTAAAGCGGTGTGGTTGATTTCCCCTCCAGATGATCGCTTTCCACGGGGCGGGCGGTGAGACTCCTGGGGTCTCACCTGTCCCGCTGCTCCCGCAGGAGTCTCGCACTTGCGCTCCAATCAACCTGAAATCGTTTCGTTTTAAAAACAACAATCTTTACGAAAAGAGCGCCTTTATTAAAAACTTAAACCTGTATCATTATGTACAAAAATATCATTATTTTATTCTCCACGTGAAGGAATATAATGCTAATAAATCGTAGTATAAAGATGAATACTACATTATTAAGTGCTCTTGCAGAGCCAATTCGATTAAGGGCGGATTCGACTTCCATTGGCATCTAAACATCTAAGTGTGCTTTATATATCATGAGTGGTGGAATTTTATGCGGAAGCAAATCGTCGAATTTATAAGCTTCGTTCAGAACCCTTTAAGGCATTAAACATTTGGTTGGAACGGTATCGTGAAAACTTTATCTTAAAGGAGCTACAAAATAAAACACAATAATTGGAGGAATAAAATGTTTACAAAAACTGAAATTATCCTTAGTTTCAACGCTACTCGTGAGCTTGTATTTAAGGCATTTACCGAATCAGAACATCTGCAGAACTGGTGGGGCCCAAAAGGATGGGCTTTTGATATTTCCGAGTTTGAGGTTCGCGAGGATGGTGTCTTACATTATAGCCAGACATCTCCTGACGGTAATGTAATGTGGGTCAAATTTGCTTATCAAGAAGTAAAAGCTCCAGAGAAACTTGTTTACACCTCATTCTTTTCTGATGAAAAGGGTAACATCGTACGTGCTCCTTTTAACGACAACTGGCCATTGGAAATTCTCAATACTTTTACATTCACCGAGCATGAAGGTAAAACAGTACTTACAATGATTGGGACACCTGTATCTCCAACTGAGGAGGAAATGAAAACTTACGAGGAATCGCAGGAAATGGTACAGGCGGGCTTTTCTGGAACCTTCGTTCAACTCGCTGGTTACCTCGCGAATATTTCAGAAAACTGATATAGGTCGATGAAGAATAAAAGAACACTGAGAACACTGTTAACAGCAGAGTTCTCAGTGTTCTTATTGAAGGGTAACGAAAAAAGCCTGATTTCTTAAAATAGAAATCGGGCTCATTAATATAGGAATTCATTATCATTTTTGTAGTCTTGTGAAATTTCTCTTCCTTTAATCATTGATAAAAAAGAAAAACTGTGGTAAATTTATATAGTTACACACTGTTGAAGGATTTTTATATAAATTATCCCTATTTTAATTATACTTCATAAAGTCCTTTTCAGTCAACCCCTATTTTTATTTTTTTAAGGAGTGTTTGATGAACATGGAACTTCACCAGGAGCAAGAACGAGCGGACCGCGCAATTGGTTGATCAGATTAATATTTTTTGTCATAAGATTCGTCTTGGTATGAAGCAATAAATGGGAGGGAAAGAAATGAAACCATATGTACTGGAGTTTCGGGAAATCGATAAAACGCAACTTTTGCTCGCCGGAGGAAAAGGGGCGAATTTAGGGGAACTATCGAAGATTCAGGGAATACAAGTGCCCGAAGGATTTTGTGTTACGACAGAAGGCTATCAAAAAGCCCTCGAACAAAACGAAGCTTTCTACGCATTGGTGGATCAACTAACACTGCTGAAAGTGGAGGATCGAGATCAAATTGGTGAAATCAGCAGGAAGATTCGGGAAATCATTATGGAAGTGGAAATTCCTTCCGATGTAGTAAAGGCTGTTGCCCACTATCTCTCCCGGTTTGGTGATGAACATGCTTATGCAGTGCGTTCTAGTGCGACAGCTGAGGATTTGCCACATGCCTCTTTTGCTGGTCAACAAGACACCTATTTAAATATCATTGGCAAAGAAGCAATCATGCAGCATATCAGCAAATGTTGGGCTTCCCTGTTTACGGATCGCGCGGTAATCTACCGAATGCAAAATGGTTTTGACCACAGTCAAGTTTATTTATCCGTTATCGTTCAAAAAATGGTTTTCCCACAGGCTTCAGGGATTTTATTTACCGCTGATCCGATTACTTCTAATCGAAAGCTGCTATCAATCGATGCCAGTTTTGGACTTGGAGAAGCACTGGTCTCTGGCTTGGTATCTGCCGATAACTATAAAGTGCAAGAAGAGAAAATCGTCGATAAGATGATAGCAACCAAAAAATTGGCTATCCATGGACTAAAAGAAGGCGGAACGGAGATCCAGCAGATCGATCCCGGTCGGCAAAAGAATCAAACACTTACTGAACCACAAATATTACAACTGGCACGCACAGGAAGGCAGATCGAAGCTTACTTTGGCTACCCGCAAGATATCGAATGGTGTTTGGTTGATGATACATTTTATATTGTCCAGAGTCGGCCAATCACTACTTTATACCCGATACCCGAAGCGAATGATCAGGAGAATCACGTGTATGTATCTGTCGGTCACCAACAAATGATGACCGATTCCATGAAACCACTGGGATTGTCTTTTTTCCTGTTAACGACTAATGCACCCATGCGTAAAGCTGGTGGAAGGTTGTTTGTTGATGTCACACATATGCTGGCTTCACCTGACAGCAGAAAAATGTTATTAGATGCCATGGGACAACACGATCCGCTCATGAAAGGCGCACTCATTACCATAATAGAGCGGGGAGATTTCATAAAACCTTTACCAAATGATAAGGAAGGACAGAGTTCCCGTAAAAGCAATAAAAGTGTGTCGTCTGCGGATTCAAGGGCACAATTCGAAAACGACCCGACAATCGTTTCTGATTTGATTAAGAGCAGTCAAACATCGATAGAAGAGTTAAAACAAAACATCCAAACGAAATCAGGATCGGATTTATTTGATTTTATTCTGGAAGATATCCAGCTATTAAAGAAGATTTTATTTGACCCACAAAGTTCAGCTGTGTTTATGGCTGCTATGGATGCTTCATCATGGATCAATGAAAAAATGAACAAGTGGTTAGGTGAAAAAAACGCAGCAGATACGCTTTCTCAATCTGTACCAAACAATATTACTTCGGAAATGGGTCTGGCGCTATTGGATATCGCAGATGTGATTCGTCCTAATCCAGAAGTAATTGATTATTTACAGCATGTAAAAGATGATAACTTTTTGAATGAACTGGTTAAGTTTGATGGTGGACAGGAAACCCAAGACGCTATCGATGATTATCTCCGCAAATACGGAATGCGATGTACCGGAGAAATCGATATTACTAAAACTCGTTGGAGCGAAAAACCAACTACACTCATCCCTATGATTCTCAGTAATATCAAAAACTTTGAGCCTGATGCCAGCAATCGGAAATTTGAGCAAGGGCGACAGGAAGCTTTGAAAAAAGAACAAGAGTTATTGGCTCGATTGAAGCAATTACCGGATGGTGAACAAAAAGCCAAAGAAACAAAACGGATGATCAGCCTAATCCGGAATTTCATCGGTTATCGGGAATATCCCAAATACGGCATGGTTAATCGCTACTTCGTTTATAAGCAGGCTTTACTGAAAGAAGCCGAACAACTCTTACAAGCCAAAGTCATTCGTGAAAAAGAAGATATATACTACCTCACTTTTGAAGAACTTCACGAAGTCGTACGCACAAATAAATTGGATTACCAGATCATCAGCAAACGTAAAGAAGAGTACAATTTATATGAAAAACTGACTCCGCCACGTGTTATCACCTCTGATGGTGAAATCATTGCAGGGGAGTACAAACGAGAAAATCTTCCAGCCGAAGCTATTGCAGGTCTACCTGTTTCTTCCGGAGTTATTGAGGGAAGGGCACGTGTCATCTTAAACATGGATGATGCGAATTTAGAAGAGGGAGATATATTGGTCACCCCATTTACCGACCCTAGCTGGACACCATTGTTTGTTTCCATAAAAGGTCTAGTTACCGAGGTTGGTGGACTGATGACCCATGGGGCGGTTATCGCGCGTGAATATGGCTTACCGGCGGTTGTCGGGGTTGAAAATGCCACCAAGATCATAAGAGACGGGCAACGAATTCGCGTGCATGGAACAGAAGGGTATATCGAAATAATATAATTCATTACATTTAAATCATAAAGGTAGTAACCAAAGCCCCAATTCCCGCCTGCAACACCGGGAATTGGGGCTTTTTTATATTTGGATTTTAATAATGTCGTAAATTCGCAGTTTTCTATTCAAGTGATGCTATTTCAGCATGTGGATGGGAACCATTCTGAAAAAAATTGTTTCCATTTACTTACGATAGCTTCTGGCATTGGGCCCTATTAACTCGTTATAATACCCTATTTCCTTAGTATTCCAACTGTAGTATCTTTGTTTGACAGAATACATAAATAGGGACAGTCCCACACAAACACCCCCGCAAAGGAGGCCTTACAAATGAGTGAAGAATCAATACTAATCGTGGAAGACGAAGAAAAAATCTTGAGACTGCTTGAATTGGAGCTTGAAATTGAAGGCTACCAAATTGGAAAGGCAATGGACGGGAATCAAGCCCTTGAAGCGTATCGATCAGGAAAATGGGATTTGATCTTATTGGATGTGATGCTTCCAGGTATAAGCGGGATCGAGCTGCTTCGGAAAATTCGTATGAAAAACAGTTCCACCCCAGTCATCCTGTTAACTGCAAAAGGCTCTGTTGAAGATAAAGTTTCCGGTCTTGATCTCGGCGCGAATGACTACATCACTAAACCTTTCCAAATTGAGGAATTGCTTGCCCGAATTCGAGCAGTTTTAAGAATGCGGACTGCTGTACCTTCAATGGAAGATGAAGACGATGGATGGCTCAATACCGCTGATTTAAAGGTGAATGTCAAAACACGCGAAGTCATTAGAGGTGAAAGTGAAATTGACCTAACACCAAAAGAGTATGATTTACTTCTTTATTTACTGAAGAATAAGCGTCAAGTGCTAAACCGGGATCAAATTCTGGAAGCGGTTTGGGGGTATGATTTCTATGGAGAAACAAACGTTGTGGATGTGTATATCCGATATGTTCGCAAAAAGCTCGAATATGGCTTTGATACCCCGCTTATTCATACTGTAAGAGGCGTTGGCTACGTCATGAAGGATGCAAAATGAGGCTACGGAAGAAAATAAATTTATATACAGCGGTGTTATTCATTTTCCTGCTCCTTTTAATGAATGTTTCCATTTATTTTATATTCAGTAATCTGATGATGGTGAATGAACTTAACCGTGCGAAAGCGGAGACAAAGAAAATTGCCTTCGATGTTAGTAAAAATGTTAATGATATTTCACCAAATGATTTACTTCGGGCCTATCTGCCTATAGATGGCATGATCGGTATTGTAAACGAAGATCAACGAAAAGGAACACTCGTTACATCCGATTCTGAAAAACAATTGAGCAATCGGGATAGTGGCTTTTATCCGGGTGAGAAGAGTGCGATCATCACTTATCATCATAAAAAGTATGTATTCGTTTCAAACCCGATCGTTTGGGGAGATGGAAGTGTAGTTAATCTGCAAATCACCAAAAGCATGACAGCAACGGAAGAAATGCTCGCTGTTCTGCGCATCGTATTAACCGCTGTAACGGTCATTGCCATGATACCTGTTCTAATATCAAGCACCATTCTTAGTAACTTCATCGCCCGTCCGATTCGATCGATGATTGATACGATGAAGGAGATTCAAACAAGCGGCCAATTTAAGCGACTTAGCCTAGAGGAAAAATCAAAAGATGAACTTGTGGAAATGGGAAATACCTTTAATCACATGATCGATTTGCTGCAAGCCAACTTTGAAAAACAGGAGCAATTCGTATCGAATGCTTCACATGAATTAAAAACACCGCTAACTGTCATCGAAAGCTATGCAAGTCTTTTGAAGAGAAAAGGGTTGGAGCGCCCTGATTTGTTTGATGAATCTATAGAGGCCATACATTCTGAAGCCATAAGAATGAGGGAAATGACAGAGGAAATGCTCCTGCTTGCAAAGCATCAGGAAAAATGGAATATAGAGAAGGAAACCATCATTCTGAACGACATCATTGCAGAGTTAGCGAAAGTGTATAAAAATGCGTACAATCGAACAGTGGAGATATATAGTGGCGATGCAATTGAAGCAGTAACGGACATTCAAAAGTTAAAACAGCTTTTGTTCATTTTTTTAGACAATGCAAGAAAATATAGTGACGAGCATATCTCAGTCTACATAGGACAAACAAGTGATGAAGCATATATCCGCATCGAAGACAGAGGGGATGGAATTCCAAAGGCTGAATTGCCAAAAGTGTTCGATCGCTTTTATCGTGTAGATAAAGCGAGAAGCCGAAAGCAAGGCGGATCAGGATTGGGGCTTACCATGGCAAAGGAAATTGCTGATGCAATTGATGTGCGGATTGAAATGGATAGTCTCGAAGGCAGGGGAACGATCGTCACCCTTTTATTTAATTGAGTCTCTTAAATAGTGAATTCTTATCGGTCTCATTTTATCAAGATTAATAAAGTCAGAATGACGTTGGATGGGGGATACGATGAAGAGTGGAAAAATGCTGATAACAGCTGGATCAACCCTCGTTTTTGGCCTGCTATTATTCGTCGGATTTCAATGGTGGGCTCCATCATTATCCGCGGAAAGCTTGACGGAAGCAGAAGTGAACCAGACAGCAAAGGATAAATATCCTGGAACCATTATAAAGACAACGAAAAGTGAAGGTGGAGAATATCGGATTGAAATGCAGCTTGAGACTGGGGTATATCAAATTAGGATGGATGCGAAAAGCGGTGAAGTTCGTTCTCTAAAAAAAGAAAACATAGTTCATGCAGCTGAAGAAACGACGGAAAACATACCCCAAAAGCAACTGACCCAAAAAGAAATAAAGGCACGTATTTCCTCACAGGGTGATCTGGAACAAATTGATTTTGTGCAGGAGAAAGACAATTCCTTTTATAAAGCTGTGGTAAATAAGAATAACGAAAAAATCACATTGATACTCGACCCATATACTGGAGCTATTATTGACTCGACAATGGTGGCAGAAAGTATCATTACAGAAAAGGAAGCAATTGAGATTGCGGAAAAACATGTAAAAGGAACAGGTGACGATACAGAATTTTATCAGCCCCCAGATCAGACACCTTATTATTTGATCGAAGTTGAATTAGAGGATGATCGAGACGCGGTCGTCCAAGTTGACGGCTACACAAAAGAAGTAAAAACAATAACATGGGAAGATGATGAAGAGAATGATAATGATGGCCCTGAAAACTAATTAAAGGGTTTTTTAATCAAGACGCAATGGAGCAAATCATAAAAAAGGGTGATGCCTATTAATAGGCATCACCCTTTTTGGCTTCGTTGAGTAAGGAAAATGCAAAAGGAAAGAGAAGAAAATGTAATAATTCTCACCAATTTCTAATCCTTCTATCATTTAACTCTAATTTAATTTCTCTAACATGGAATAAAGCACCAAATGATAAATCAGGGCCAAATAAGTTGGGTGGATGAAAGGCATCTGGATTATTGTACATAGAATATTTCCATCATATTCAACACGAGAAAGGAGAATAAGTAATGTCAATTATTTCCAGTATTCTGGATTACAACAAGATGTTTGTCGATCAAAACAAATATAAAGAGTTTCAAACGACAAAGTATCCAGATAAAAAGATCGTCATCATAACGTGCATGGATACCCGTCTGTTGGAATTGCTTCCAAAGGCGCTGGGTTTAAAGAATGGAGATGCGAAAATCATTAAAAACGCTGGAGCTATAGTTTCCCATCCTTTTGGCAGCATCATGCGCAGTATCCTTGTCGCTATTTATGAGCTAAAAGTGGAGGAAGTGTGTGTGATCGGACATCATGGATGCGGTATGGTGGGGCTTCAATACTCTTCACTTCTTGATGCCGCAAAACAGAAGAAAGTCAGTCAGGAGCAAATTGATGTCCTTACAAACTCTGGTATTGAATTATCAAAGTGGCTGTCAGGATTTCAATGCGTAGAGGAGAGCGTAACGAATAGTGTCCGTTTGATCGAAAACCATCCATTATTACCGGAATCCATTGCCGTTCACGGTATGGTCATCCATCCCGAAACGGGTAAATTGGATCGAATCATAGATGGATATAGCAAGGGCGAAATACATATTCAAAAGAAGGAGCGATAGAATGATGGGATCTAGCAGGCTTGAAGGATATAATCTAGGCAGTTTTCAGAAAGACCTGGTTGCCGGGGTGGTAGTTGGGATTGTAGCGATTCCCTTAGCGATGGCTTTTGCCATTGCTTCTGGAGTAAGACCGGAATACGGACTGTACACATCCATTATTGCAGGAATCATGGTCTCCCTTTTTGGAGGATCCAAATATCAAATTGCAGGCCCGACTGGAGCCTTTGTCCCGGTCTTGTTCGGGGTGGTCATGCAGTACGGATATGAAAAACTGTTAATCGCCGGTTTCATGGCAGGCATCATGATTTTTCTTATGGGCGTCTTCAAACTGGGAAGATTCATCAAGTTTATTCCCCGTCCAGTTACCATCGGCTTTACTGCTGGAATTGCCGTGATTATCTTCTCTGGGCAGATTGCCAATTTCTTTGGACTCAGTAACTTAAAAAAAGAAGAAGCATTCCTTTTAAATATGAAAGAAATCTTATTGAACTTCAATACAGTGAATGTCTATAGTGTACTGGTAGCTATCATAAGTTTAACTCTCGTCATTCTGACTCCAAAATATATACCGAAAATTCCTGGAGCATTGCTGGGATTGATCGTATCGACTCTAGTAGCCAGCTTATTCTTTCCAGGTCAGGTAGCGACAATTGGATCGGCCTATGGCGCCATTCCTAATGCATTGCCCCATTTTCAGTTTCCCCAAATCACTGGCGGACTAGTGATTGAACTCCTTCCGGCTGCCTTGGTCATTGCCATGCTTGGAGGAATTGAATCACTATTATCAGCTGTAGTGGCAGACGGCATGACCAACAGTAAACATAACAGCAATAAAGAGCTGATGGGGCAAGGATTGACCAATATGATCACGCCTTTATTTGGAGGCATTCCAGCTACAGGTGCCATCGCACGTACCGCAACGAATATTAAAAACGGTGCAGTTTCCCCTATATCAGGTGTGATTCATGGGCTGGTGGTATTGCTTGTGTTGGTCAGTTTGGCTCCTTATGCATCGGCGATTCCATTGGCCAGCATGGCCCCCATTCTTATGTTTGTCGCATGGAACATGAGCGAACGAAAGGAATTTTCGCATATCTTAAAAGCAAAAACGATGGACTCGATCGTATTGATCGTCACCTTCGTGTTAACCGTATTGATTGACCTGACAACAGGTGTCGGGATCGGATTGCTATTAGCCATCCTATCTTTCGTTAAACTGATGAGCGGTACATTGAAATTATCGAAGGTATTACCAGATCCAGCTGATAAACTAGTTAAACCAGAAATGGTGCAACAAGGTTCAAGCTGCCCGCAGATTAACATATATACGATAGAAGGACCCTTATTCTTTGGTTCGATCGAAAGGCTGCAAGAAGAAATCGACGAAATAATGCGTTCAAAACCTAAAGTCCTTCTATTAAGAATGAGCAATGTGCCATTTATCGATACATCGGGAGAAGCGCTTCTCACCGAAATCGTGAAGCAATTCAAGTCTCATAATCTACAAGTGTTGATTTCCGGGATTCAACAGGAACCTAAAGAAATACTGGAAAAAACCGGATTCATTAAACTGGTAGGTGAGGAACAATTCTTTTCCAGTACGGGTGATGCCATTAATAAAGCTTTATCCAAACTGGATGAGAACCGTTGTAAAGGATGTAAACAGTTTTCTTTTGCTGAATGTACCGCACTCTCCCAGCAAGTCCAAAAGCCTGCATTATTAAAACAAAAAAGAAAACGGGAGATAGGTTTAACATGACTCCTGTTAGGAAGATGAGGCATCTGCTTTTGGCAGATGCTCATTTTCTTTGATTATAATAATCTACCCCACGGTTTATCAGATATCTTTAAGAAAAGGCTGTTTTCGCATAATTTGTTGCTATTTACCAAGTAAAGCGGTGTGGTTGATTTCCCCTCCAGATGCTCGCTTTCCGCGGGGCGGGCGGTGAGCCTCCTCGGCGTAAAAGCCTGTGGGGTCTCACCTGTCCCGCTGCTCCCGCAGGAGTCTCGCACTTGCGCTCCAATCAACCTTAAATCGTTTAGTTTTTAAAAACAACAATCTTTACGAAAAGAGAGCTTTAAGAAAAGGCAAAACGCATGCCCAAGAATTTTGAGCATGCGTAAACTTTTATTCTTCTATGATATCCAACTCTTTCAGGGCTTCAAGCGTAATCGTTTTGGCTTTGCTTCCGCTGCCGTCCATGTTCGTTGCGAAGGCCCATTTGCCTTTGTCCGTTTCGATGTACCCCACATACCAGCCTAATCCCATATCAGAAAGGCGTGTACCGGTTTTTCCATGGAGGACATATGAGTCTGCTTCTTCATTGATCATGATTCTCTTTACGGTTCTCATATGCTGCTTATCGATAGGCAGTTTTTCCTCTACAAGGTTTTCGATGAATTGGACTTGTTCCAGGGCAGAAATCTTTATGCTGCTGTCGAGCCAGAACTGATCGATCCCGCCGGAGATATCACGATTGCCGTAATCAATCAGGTTCACATATCGCTGCATGTTTCCCGCCCCGATATCGCGGGCCATTGCTTGATAATACCAGATCACAGAATGCCTCATGGCTGAAGCAAGCGTATGATCTCTGTTCCAATCTTCAAATTCCCTAATTACGCCATCCCAGCGTTTCACTTCATATTCATCGCTCACCGCTTTTGTCTGTAAGCCGATTAATGCATTCGCGACTTTGAATGTCGATTCCGGAGTGTAGCGCGCTTTACTTCTCTGTTTGTTATAGATATATACTTTATCATTTTTTAAGTTTTGGAGAACCATCGTGCCTTCCACACCATCGAAAGACTCCCCGATATCCAGTTCTTTCACCTTTTGATCGTTTGCACTTGCGTGAATCGTACCCATGGAACCAGTGACTAGCAGGACAAGAATGAAACATAACGCTTTGATTTTCATTACACACTCTCCTTTAAGGATGGATTGATACATCATCAGAAGTAATTTCCAAAAAATAGGTTGATGGCTAAAGTATACCTATTCCCGATAAAAAACGAAACCTAATTCTTGGATTCTGTTTAGATAGTATCGATCAAGGAGGGAAGCAGAGGGTAGCTAATGAATATATAAAGCAAACGAAAGAATGGGAGGAATCTATCATGGAGGTTAACCAAAGAAAAATAAATAGTAATGAAAAAGAAATTACATACACACATATTGAAAACGGAAGTCCTGCCGTTTGTTTTATGTTTTCAGGTGCGGGGTACACGTATGAGAAGCCGTTATTCTATTATTCGACGATGATCATGCTTCAAAATCAGTATGATGTCGTGCATATTCATTACGCTTACGACCAGGATATATTCAAGCATCCATTGGTAGATATCACAAAAGTGATCGTTAATGATGTGAATCCCGTCATTACGGAAGTACTTCAAAATCATGAATATCAAAGAACAGTGTTTTTAGGTAAATCACTTGGCACCATCCCCATCATCAATGGAATTATGAAAAGTGAGCGGTTTATGAAAGCCAAAATGATTTTGCTTACGCCGCTCTTGAAGTTCGATTCGATTTTTGCTGGGTTATTGAGCAGCAATCATTCAGCACATATAGTAATCGGAGATAAAGACCATCATTATATTCCAGATAAAATTCAAGCAATTGAAAATAAAACGAACATAAGCATCGATAAAATCCCGCATGCAAATCATTCATTGGATATTGAACCTTTGAATGCTTCAAGGTCGATTACCATGCTGGAAAGTGTAATGAATGGTATGGAAGAGTTTATAAAGGGATAGGACAATCGCGATTAAACGATAGGAGGTAGGCAAAGAAAACAAGAAAATCAATGAAGCTATGTGGGGGTCAGCGGTCTTTTAGATAGAATTTCGGTGTGTGAAAATTCAATATTTGAATAAGCTGGTCGCCCATATACGCAGGTGATTGTTCGAAATCATTGTCAATCCAATCTATTATCAATCCAATGATTCCATGGATCCGATACGTGCTAAAAAGGTCAATATCAATATTTGGATTTACCTCAGTCGAGTATTGATAGTCTTCCCTGAATAATTCAGCTAATTTGTTTGTCATTTTTTCACGGAAGTTATAGGCAGTTTCTGGGTGTAACATCAGTTTATAAAATTTTTTGTTTTCTAAGAAATGATGAAATAATACAATCGATTTTGAAGGTAAATTATTGAATTCGACGACTGATAAACCGCGATAAGGTTTACGGTAAGCTTCATTCAATTTTTCGAACATCTCCCCGATTATTTCATCTAATAAATCTTCCTTTTGCTCGTAATGGGAGTAAAATGTTCCTCGATTATAATTCGCCATATTCACGATTTCCGTAATGGTGATAGTATGGAAGTTTTTTTCTTCCATCAAAGATAATAAAGCCGCTTTAAAGCTCTCTTTTGTTCTTCTTACTCGTCTATCTGGATGCTGAATGGACATGGAAATACTCCTTCCTGATTTTTTAATGGACAAAAACGATGAATCTGTCGGGTATCATACATTTCTTATAGTATTGCATATTGAAGCCCTTTCATAAACATTTTATACTTTAATTGTTTCATGATATCTCAATGTCGAGATAGTTACCAATTTGGATAATATCCAAGATAAAGGGAAGGTTAGGTGGGATAAATCACCTGAACCCCGGTTTGGATGAAATTACACGATACTCTAAGATACAGGAAGGAAGAGTGATTGGAATGACATATCCAGTATTACAAGATAAGGTGGCAATCGTAACAGGAGCTGCAATGGGCATGGGTCTCGAAACGGCTAAACTATTTGCAGAAGCAGGTGCCAAAGTGGTGGTAGCTGACCTTAACGAAGAAAAAGGTAAGCAGGCAGTTTCGGAAATTGAGGCTAACGGCGGAATCGCATTCTTCCAAAAGGTCGATATTTCCAAAACGGAACAGGTAAAAGCACTGGTCGATGCAACTGTTGAGAAATATGGAAGGCTGGATGTTGCTGTCAATAATGCAGCCCTGACTCCTGATGACAAACCAGTAGCCGAGTTTGATGAAGATTATTGGGACAAGCTCATGGCAATAGACCTTAAAGGAACAGCACTATGCTTGAAATATGAACTGCAACAGATGATCAAGCAAGGTAACGGTGGATCGATCATCAATATTTCATCCGTCAGCGGCTTCCGTCCTCAGCCGGATAATGTGGCCTATGTCGCGGCAAAGCACGGAGTGGTCGGAATGACGAAAGTCGCTGCACTAGAAAATGGAGACAAAAACATCCGTGTTAACTCTGTGGCCCCTGGTGCCATTGATACTCCGATGTTACGTGGAGCATTGGAACAGTTTGGTTTCACCGAAGAAGAATACGCACCGCAGCTTAGCCTGTTGAACAGGTTTGGGCAAGGAAGGGAAGTCGCACAGGCTAGCTTATGGTTAGCTTCAGACCAGTCCTCTTATGTAACGGGCACAACCTTGCACGTCGATGCAGGTTACACGAGCCGTTAAATATAAAAAATCCAAAACCCCTGAATTCACTCGAATTCGGGGGTTTTGTCATTCAAATGCCAAGCAGCTGCCTCGTTAATTGTGCCTCCCAGCTTTTATTGATAGTATCCAACTATCTTTTTGATCTCCAATCATATGATTTGTACCGGGAAAAACCGCCGGAAGTAGCCTAGCGAGTGCCCGGGTTCCTTTTCCTTAAAGGTAACGGAACATGATAGTGGAGGGATAAAATGTTATATTAAAGGTATGGATGACTAATCATTTGGTTTTAGAAAGGAGAGATCATGGAAGGAACCAATACATTTCATTCAATTGATGAATATATTATACAATTTCCCGAAAAAGTTCAGGAAATACTACTAACGTTGAGAAAAGTGATAAAGGATGCAGCACCGGATGCAGAGGAAAAGATAAGCTATCAAATGCCTACCTTTGTTTTATATGGAAATCTGGTACATTTCGCTGCTTATAAAAAACATATAGGATTCTATCCAACTCCTAGCGCAATCTCTGCGTTTGAATCTGCTTTAACGGAATATAAATGTTCAAAAGGGGCCGTTCAGTTTCCGCTTAACAAGCCAATTCCTTATGAATTAATAACCGAGATGGTTATATTTAGAGTGGAAGAGAACAAAAAGAAGAAAGCGGAAGGCAAATCAAAAAAGAAAAAATAACGGAAATGATTATCAGAATTCATCAAATATTTAACATATGATTGTGAGATTCAAGACTGAAAGAGAAGGGTGGAAATAGTATGTTCAAAAAATTATTCGGTAAAAAAGAAAGTGTGGAACAGCTGCTTGCTCCCATTAATGGACAAGTAATAAACATTGAAGATGTTCCGGATCCGGTGTTTTCCGGTAAAATGATGGGGGACGGAATAGCGATACTTCCTGAGAAGGGACTGGTCGTATCTCCAATCGATGCAGAAGTAATCCAGGTTTTTCATACTAAACATGCACTAGGCCTCCGCACGAAGCATGGCATTGAATTGTTGATTCATATTGGATTGGAAACAGTTAACCTTAATGGTGAGGGATTTGAAGTCCATGTCGCAGAAGGGCAAAATGTAAAAGCGGGAGACAAGCTTGTAACATTTGATATCGATTTTATAAAATCCAAAGCTCCAAGCATTGTAACTCCGATTGTTATCACGAACGGCGAACTAGTTGAAAAACTGGAAAAAACAAATAGCACCCAAGCGAATAGTAACGAAACACAAATCATGAGTGTTTATTTGAAGTAGAAAGATTTTATGGTGATCTCTCCTTTTATGCTGCAAGCAGGATAATCGAAAAATGCAGCGAATAGTAGGTGAGTGAACAAATAAATCAAGCGAGGGTGAATGGGATGGGAGTTAAAGCAGAAAAGATTTTTGTAAACTTGCCTGTTAAAAATTTGGATGCCTCAGTAGAATTTTTCACAAAGGTCGGCTTTGAGTTTAACGAGCAAATGACCAATGAAAATGCAACATGCATGGTTATCAGCGAGTCCATATATGTCATGTTATTGGTGGAAGATTACTTTAAAACGTTTACCAAGAAAGAAATCCCGGATTCTGCAGCGAGTACGGAAGCCATCGTCGCCCTGTCCGTTAAAAGTAAGGAAGAAGTCGATGAAATCGTGAATAGGGCACTGGATGCTGGCGGAAAGCCTTTCAATGAAGCCATAGATCATGGCTTCATGTATGGTTGGAGTTTTCTGGATATCGACGGACATTCTTGGGAAGTATTTTACATGGACGAAAGCGGATTTAATCAAAATTAAATTAAATGCAGGGCACAATCCTTCGTGAAGGATTGTGCCTTTTTTTGAAGTGTTAAGTAAGCGATCTTATCTGGATTTCATTCGTACAATACTGGGCTAATGTCTTTCCACTCATAAACCAATAGATTCAATTCAGTACGAGCCATTTTGATTTTTTCGGTTTTAAGCAATTCAGCACCAAATGCCTCATAGAAGTATCGAGATTCATTATCTTCAAGCACCTCAACAAAAATTGTCTTTAATCCCAGTTCTTCGAATTTAAAGAATAACTCTTTGATGAGTTTCTTACCTATCCCCATTCTTTGGGAATTTTCGAGGATATATATCGCAGTTAAATCACCTGAATCCTCAACTTTATTTTTTTCCCTTTTCCCGCCACTAATAAATCCAACTATTTTTCCATCGCTGTTTTCAGCAACATAAACATAATTCCCATCACTGGATATATTCTTTTTCCATAATTCATTCCTTTGCCCATAAGACAGATTATCTAAAAAATCACTCGGCATTATATCGTTATATGTGGTTCTCCAGCTATCCACATGGACGATTGCTATGCCTTCAGCATCAGTCACTGTTGCCTCTCTTATTAGCATATTGGTTCCTCCTTTTTAAGTTTGCTATATCTCCTATTTTTTACTAATATTATCCATTTTGCAAGTGATACAATGATAGCTTAATTGTTAATAATTAACTATATATGATACTATTGCCTGTAGTTTGTTTTTGTGGGAGAGGTATTAGATGAAGCGGATTTTCCGTAGTAAAGTATTTTATTTATTAATCTTCTTGGTTACATTTGGGATTGTGCTGGTTTTTAATAATGACAAAGAACCGACTGAGCAATTAACTGAAGATGAATTTTTTACAACTTTAGAAGATGGGAAAGTGACATTTTTAGAGGTGGAGCAACAAAATAGTGTTTATGAAATAAGCGGTCGGCTGGTAGGATATGAAAAGGATCAATACTTTATCGCATCTGTACCGAATAGTGAAATTTGGCAAGATAGAATGAATCACGCCATAAGGGGACATGACATAGAAAAAATTGAGTTTACGCCAGAAGACAAAGAGACAAGTGGATGGGTCACCCTTTTAACAACGACCATACCGTTCGTAATCATTTTCATCCTGTTTTTAGTCTTATTACTTTTTAGAGTTGTAATAAAAAGATAGAATTCGTCGATATATTCCAATTTTCGGAGATAAAACTGTAAATTTGGTCGATATTTCTGGTGAGTTGCCGTTTCTGCAAAAAAAGAGATAAACCTTTAAAATGATATTGAAGATTGCTGAATAGTTTGATAGAATGAAATAAATGAAAAAGACTATGTGCAACTGGCGAAACACGGATAACCGTGAGGGAACACATAGTGTCGTAGCCGTTCGCCTGGGCAGAGGTAAGGGATTTTATCCCTTGCCTCTTTCTGTATATTAAACAGATAGTGAAGGATTAAAGTATGCAGATTTTCATGGGCTTAAAAATCTTGTCAGTATTTTGAAATTTCAAAACTATCATGAAAGAGGAGCAAACAAAATGAGCACATTACTTTTAGAAAAAGTCAAAACGATCAAAGCGTTAAATAACATTGCCGAAAGCGGGCTGAATGTATTCAATAAAGGCGATTTTAAAGTCGACAATGACAGTGAAAACCCTGATGCGATCGTTCTTCGCAGCTTTAACATGCATACTATGGAATTCGGCGATCAGTTAAAGGGAATCGCAAGGGCAGGGGCTGGAGTCAATAATATTCCGGTCGATAAATGCACCGAGCAAGGAATTGTCGTTTTCAATACACCTGGTGCTAACGCAAACGCTGTAAAAGAAATGGTGCTGACATCATTAATGGCTTCATCTCGTAACCTTTTTGCAGGTGTGGCTTGGACAAAGACGCTTGAAGGCGAAGGAGAACAAATTCCAAAGCTTGTTGAAGCAGGAAAGAAACAATTCGTTGGTAAAGAAATCAAGGGGAAAACTCTTGGCGTAATCGGTTTAGGTGCGATCGGTGCACTTGTAGCGAATGATGCCCTGGATTTGGACATGGATGTCATTGGGTTTGACCCGTTCATCTCTGTTGATACAGCTTGGAACTTGTCCCGCAATGTACAGCGCGCCATGACGATTGAAGAATTGTTTGCAGAATCTGATTATATTACAGTACACGTTCCATTAACGGACGACACAAGAGGAATGTTCAACCAAGAAACATTCAGCATCATGAAGCCGGGCGTACATATCTTGAATTTCTCACGCGGCGAGCTAGTGAATGAAGAGGATATGCAAGCTGCACTTGAAAGCGGAAAAGTAGGCAAGTTCATTACTGACTTCCCGAATGAAAACGTGTTGAAAATGAACAATGTCGTTCCAATTCCGCATCTTGGTGCCTCTACGCTTGAATCAGAGGAAAACTGTGCCATCATGGCAGCTCGTCAGTTGAAGAACTTTTTGGAAACAGGGAACATCAAGAACTCTGTGAATTTCCCAAATACTTCCCTTCCTTATACAGGAAACCGTCGTGTGGCAACTTTCCACGAAAACGTTCCGAACATGGTTGGGCAAATCACACAGGCTATATCAAGCTTTAATTTGAACATCGCTGACATGGTTAACAGAAGCCGTGGGGGATATGCATATACGATCATCGACATTGACGGTGAAGTAAACGGCGATATCATTCCTGGTTTGGAAGAAAAAATCAAACAAATCGAAGGCATCGTTACAACTCGCATTATCTAATTTGAACAGGAAGACTTTCTTGCTCAAATAATAAGTGAAAGCCCCAATTCCTTACCGGAGTTGGGGCTTTTTTTTAGGCAATGTTAATGAATTTTGAAAAAAATACGGTAATCATAACCTAGGGATTACAACGAACAATTGAGAACAAAACTTCTTTCATCACGAATTGCTAAGCATCGAAATTCTCCAATAAAAAACCTGTCATGGTTTCACATCAGGTTTTTCTTCATAATGTACAAACAACATCAAGTAGAGTGCGAATAGAAGATGCAAATAAAGGGGAATGTTCTTATCGTTTTGAATGACAACAAATATGTAAATTCCATACAGTAAAATTGGAATGGTTAAAAGGATTCTGTGCTTAGTCATAGGTCATCCTCCCATTTATCCTCAAATATTAATACATCAAGCACTTGAGCCACTGGAAAATCATTTTCTGCTAGAACATCTGCTAATTTCATAGTTTCACCCTCCTAATTAACTAAATATTCTGTCACTTCTATATATTACTATAGTATGAAGTACAGGGAAAATGATGTCAATCTATATTCCATTTGTACTCATTTTGAGTTAATGGATTCATAAGTTATCTACCAAAATAACTATCTCATATAAATTTCTACTTAGTGAGATAGGCAAAACGGTACCCAAAAGGGGGAGAATTGCGGTCAACTTAACGCCAGGAAGCAAAGTGTTGCGAACCTGAATCAATGGAGTCACTGTGTGCCCCTTGCTTACGTTCAATTCAGCGCAGCTAAGTAAAGAATCGTCCTAATGAGATACAGAGACGATTCCTATGTTAAACACCTTTTCTATACAGAATGGATTACCTATATTGTTCTTCCCCCAAAATTCTGTTGCTGATGAAGGATATTCGATGTTAAAAAAGCTCCAACAGGAGGCAATTGCCCGGTATACGCATTGCCGCTAACAGGAAATTGATTCAGAGCTATATCAGTAGTGGCAATCCACGATCCAGTCTCACCTGCTTGCAAAGAGGGAGGCTTCATAAGAAAACGTCCTTGAAGAATGAAATGTCGAATTCTACTCTGTAGATCATCAATTATGGTTAAGTTGCCAGAGAAAGTGGCATAAGGTGAATCAAATGCGATTTGTTTGGTGCTTTCATTCCAAAATCCATTAATCGGAATGGGTCTGCCACGAAAATTAATCGTACCCACCACCTTATTATCTATAATGGAGTTAATGGCAAGTGTACCCCAAATGATCGTTCTGCCAGCTATTGAAGAGTGGATCCCCCATACAGATGGGAATGGAAAGCTAACCGAAGCAGTTCCCTGTGAAGTTACCAATGCTATGCCCTCCCTTAAAGGTTGTGTATGCTCTGAGGAAGATTCCTTGTTTAAAGCAGTATATGCAGCACGGGCAGAATGATTTAATAAACAAAGGTGAAGAACTGTAAATGCATTCTCCCAGGTTCATAAAAAATCCGGTTTTCCATTGAAAACCGGATTTCAAATAAATTTCTTAATGA
The DNA here is from genome assembly GCF_900156045.1 of Peribacillus simplex. Classification (GTDB taxonomy): domain Bacteria; phylum Bacillota; class Bacilli; order Bacillales; family DSM-1321; genus Peribacillus; species Peribacillus simplex_D. The sequence goes on from NZ_FTMX01000001.1 coordinate 33,475, forward strand.
TGATGTTCATGACTTTCTTCTTGTCTCTGCATCCCTTTTTGCAAGAATTTCAATTCACTTTCAGACAGTTTTCCTACGATAAACTGTTTTTGAGGCATAATGATTGAACCATTGTTACTAGCATGAACTTTTATATAGTATAGGCCATCACTATCAAAGTTTTTACTTAAAGTATAAGTACCGTTTCCCTCTTCTTTAGCTTGTTCCATACTATATTTGAGCGAGCCATCTTGTTTCCATATCTCAAAATGAACATAATCTGCGTTTTCAACCATTTGGCCACCTTGAGTGAGAACAGCCTTCATGGTCTCTTGTGTATGAACTAAAAAGGATTCTGGTATAATTATTTCAGCTTCAAGGGGTGTTTCTTCTATGTATAGATTAGTGACATCCTTTTCAAGTGAACAAGCACTTAGAAATAAGCTGAAAATAAAGATTAAAGTAATACATATATATTTTTTCACGGCAAAAGCCACCCTTTACATTTCAAATTATGCATTCAAAAACTTCTTAACTGCAGAAATTCTTTTAATAATGAACCAGTCAATTAGCCAAACAACAATAAGAGACAAACCAACCAAAGGAAACAAAATTCCTAGACCTATTAACAGAAATAAAAAGAAGTTCATGTTCTTTATATTAGGAGCTTTTGGTGCACCTAATCCTTTTTTTGGCTTTCGCTTCCACCATAAATAAAAACCACTAAATGCAACAAGCATAATTCCTAAACATATAAGAAGGCTGATTATTTGGTTAATCAAACCAAATTGAGTCCCTTTATGCAAGGTAATTCCCCAAGCAACTATTTTTCCTATTAAACCGTAATGATCATAACGATAATCAGCTAGTACTGCACCTGAATATTGGTCAATATGTATAGTCGCTTCATCTTGTGCTTTCGGTGGAAAAGCTGACAATGTATAAACGCCATCAGGTTCATTTGGAATATTAATGCTATAACTTGGATGCATACCCTCACGATTCGCTATCGTGACTACATCATCAATGGACAGTGGGATAAAACCTTGAATATCTGAGATAGGTACATCTAAATTTTCTGCTGCCCAAGGAACATCTGCAATGTCTTTTGTTTTAATTGAGGATGTTGGAGCACTTCCTGTCCATATGGAAGGAGGATACCCAGACCCGGAATTGGTAGCTAACGATTGAAAATTACTTCCCCAAAAACCAGACCAAGGCAATCCTGTCATAATTAAAAATAACATGCCCGCAGTTATCCAAAAGGCAGGTACTGCATGTAAATCTCTTCTGAAAATATTTTTTCCTTTATTTATTCTTGGAAAAAGCACACCAGAAAGACTTAGCTTACTTTTGGGATACCATAAATAAAGACCAGAAACAATTAACACAACTGCCCAACACGCAGCTAACTCTACAATTCTATCTCCCAAGGTGCCGGCCATCAGTTCACCATGAAATTCTTCGATTTTATCCATAATTCTGTCTTCATCATTTAACACTCCAATAGATTTACCTGTATACGGATCTATAAAAATGGTAAGTGACTCATTATTAGAAGTGATTCTTACTTCGCTTGAACGAGATGCATTTTCTCCAGGATGATAATTTGTCACAACTGCATCAGGGTAAAGTTTCTTCACTGTCTCAATCTGCTGGGATGCTGGTATCTTTTCTCCTTGCGGAATAACCTCTTGGTAGTTTTGATAAAGCACCTGTTCAATCTGTGGCTTAAATAAATAGATTGAGCCAGTAACTGCCAGAATAATAAGTAAGGGTGCAAAAATGATTCCAGCGTAAAAATGCCATCTCCATACTGTTCTATATAGAGAGGTGTTTGGTTGTTTAGTTTCCATTTATACAGAACCTCCGAGTAATACTAATAAATTCACCTATAATAGATGATAAAAGAAAGTTGTGAGAAAAATATGAAATTTATTAAAAAAAAGGAAGTTTGTATTTGTGAAAGATTAAATGGTCATATCGACTAAGAAGAACAACTGTAACTAAGGAGTGAACTTTCAGCAAGAAGTAGAGTAGGAATGGAATGAAGGGATATGAGGTAAATATGGCGAAAGTAATCTATAGAAATGTGTTGAAAATAGGAAGAGCATCAAGATTTCAATGTACGGATGAACCGATGTTGAAGACAAATGCATGAAGAAAAGCAGCACCCTTGAAAAAAGTAATTGAATAAATCGTAAAAAACTTTAAAGGAGTGACGAATATGCATAATAAGGATTGTTCCAAAAGGTGTCAGTGTTTCATCGTACCTAACTATATTCTTGAGAATTTGGCACAAAATGAAGTGGAAGAAGCACGGATCAGTTTAGCGAAAAGCCGTCAAATGCGCAGGCGCAGAATTTTTAAAGAATATGATATTGACGGTGTTGTCGCTTTAACGGATGCAGGATCTGAACGTCAAGGTGAATCTGCCCGACATGTTTACGATTGTAAAGGGGGAACGAAACTCCGGCAGAATGAGGCAAGGAAAGAAGGAGATCGATCAAGTGCAGACCCTGTTGTTAACGCTGCATACGATTATAGCGGAGTTGTGCGTGACTATTTCAAGGATGTTTTGCACCGTAATTCAATTGATAACAAAGGCCTTGATCTTATTCTGAATGTTCATTATGGGAATAAGTTCACGAATGCCTATTGGGACGGAGATGAAATGGTATTTGGTGACGGCGATGGGGTCATCTTTAGCAATTTTGCCAATTCACTCGATGTAATTGGACACGAACTGACACATGGGGTTACGCAGTTCACAAGTGGATTGGAGTATGTAGGTCAGTCCGGGGCTTTGAACGAACATCTTTCGGATGTGTTTGGAGTTGCCATAAAACAATTTCACTTAAAGCAAACGGCAGGAGATGCCGATTGGTTAATCGGTGCTGATATAATGGGACCAACACTGAAAGGGCAGGCACTCCGTTCGATGAAAGCGCCAGGTACTGCATTTGACAATAAGTTAATGGGTAAAGATATTCAGCCTGATCATATGAAGAACCTCTATAAAGGAGAACGCGATAATCATGGTGTCCATATCAATAGCGGCATACCAAACAAGGCCTTTTATCTAACATCCATGGAAATCGGAACGGACAAGGCGGCTTTGATCTGGTTTAATGCAATGCAGAATTTATTTGCAACGGCAAATTTCAATCAATTCGTGCAAATCGTCATCAAAGCAGCGCAAAAACTTGTTGATGGCGGAGAAGTGCCTGAAACAGCCATAGGAACAATTGAAAATGCTTTTAAAGCGGTTGGATTGCCTGAGTAGTCATATTCCATGAATAGGAGGCCTCATCTAACATGCATATCAAATTTAGCTGCATAGGGGGATTTGCCAACCTCGACTTGAATTGCCAGATAGATACAGATGAATTGCCGAAAGAGCAAAATGAGGAATTGCAGAACTTAATGAAGGCAGCTGACCTTCCTCATGCTGCCGAATGTAAAAAAGTGAAAGCGCAGGGGTTCGACTCGTTTTCATATCAACTGGATATAGCCGATGAAAAGAAGAAGCAATCTTTCTCGTTTACTGACATAACAGCTCCAGAGGACGTAAGGCCCTTATTGGATTATTTACGGAATTTAGCGATTGAAAAAAAGATGGCAGAATAACCACGTCAAAAGTCTATCATCACGATAGACTTTTTTTGTTATGTCTTAAAACTTCACAAAAATGTCATTTCATTTCACTTTTATATGAATTTTGGCTGTTTGTTCTCTAAATGGACACAAAATAACAAGGAAATAGCGATCTGAGCAGCAGATTTTAAAAGGAAATTCGAGATTTTTAATAGATTGAGCCAATTAAACAGGCAATGCAGCCACAAAAGGGAACGAATTTTGATAGAGGTAAAATAAGATGGATTTTACAAAAAATACATAAAATAGGATAATGGGCGCATGGAGGTGAATGACATATCTGAAAGGGAAGTGCGAGAGACGGAAATAAAAACCCCTAGGTGAGGACGTCCTGGAAGACATCACCTAAGGGCTTGCGAGCAGGAGTATACCTGCCTCTATATCCAGTATACTCCAAAAAAAATGAATAGGGAAATGGGGAGTGAATGGAAGGATGATACGAAAAAACTATTTATTGAATGTGGAAACGATAGGAATGATGGAGCGTTACGATTCCAATGGTGTCGAGATGACCACGGTAGTGGAGGGAGAGAACACATTCCATGTTGACCAACCGCGACTGGAAATCCTGAATAACACGCTGAACCACTTTGGTTTGGATCTGGATGGCGGACTTGCAGCAGCCAAATCCGTGCTTGGCGGTAAATACAGGCTGCCTGTCTGCATAAACGCCCAGCTGGGAATGGTCTGGTTCTCCTCCCGTTCTTTCCGGAAAAGGGGAGGGATCTGGTTTTCCTACATCCACATTTGCGACTTAGAGGAAATGAACGAAAAAGAAACATTGGTCCACACAAACTACGGACATTGCCTTCCTGTAGACTTAAGTAAAAATCAGCTTGCCTTCAAAAGAGATCAAGCATCCTATTTGCAAACGACCTTCCATGAACGCTCATTAGGCAAAAAGACCTTTTATTATGAACCGGGAAGCGGAATCACCTTTTGCAAAGAACCTGGGGAGGTCCATTACAGGGTGAAAGGGGAGGAATAACATAATTAATGAGACCGCTGAATTGGCGGTCTTTTTTTCGGAATAGATAGAGTGAGAGCGGGTTTAATTTAAAATATGGAAATAAAGTTATTGTAAAAAATGAAATGATACATTATGATTAGTAAAAAGTTAATTTTTAGGAAAGGGAGTACATATTTTGAAACGTTTATTTGCTATTTTACTATCTTTTGGACTAGTTATGGGTCTCTCGTTTGGCGCGAATGACGTTGCAGGTGCCAAAACAAAGGTGAAGACGTATAAAAACTGTACAGCATTGAATAAAGACTATAAAGGAGGCGTAGCTCGTACATCTTCCGTTAAAAATAAAGGAGGAAAAACGAAATACAAACCTCACGTTTCAAAGGCGCTATATGATGCCAATAAAAAAAGCGATCGTGACAAAGACTTGATCGCTTGTGAAAAATAAGGATTATTCAAAGAGACCTTTTAAATGAAAGGTCTCTTTTTAGATTGGGCCGATTTACATTAATCGTAAGTCTCAGGACGTCCATTACAGGTAAGGGAAGGAATGTTGGAAAGACCGCCGAATTGGCGGTCTTTTGTATTTCCAACATATCATTGGTCATTTCTTTGGCCTTCTCGTTTAGTTTTAATGAAATCGATCCAAGTTCTGGGATTCCGCTCCAGGCACGCGCTTTTCCCGCAGAAGTCCCGCACCTTCCGTTCCAATCAACTATGTTTTTAAAAATTCTCTTTTTTATCTTTCAAACCGTCCAAAATGTGTATTTTCTCGATTTATAATTGCATCACCAAGATTGATTCTGCTCATAAGTCTCTCATGGTCCGAAGCAAAACGTTCTTTAACGTTTACAACTCCCTCTATTGTTGGGATATTACCATTAGGCACAGGACGTTCTTCGCTTTGAAATCCGGGGTTCAAACTAGGTCTATCAATTGTATTGTTGTCATCATTATTATTAGTGGGGTCTCTACGGTTCCCGGCATTATTAAATGGATCATTGTTATGATCTTGTGGCATATATTTCACTCCTTCGCTTATATTATTCGCTGATGGCATTAATCTATTCGCACGCTGTACTAATCCCTTATCCGTATAGTAATGAATCCTTTCTTTTCTAATCTGCAACAACACCGCTCATCTTGATTTGTCATCTAGTACGATAGGTACAAGGATTTTTTTATAAAATGATTATAAAGAAACTAAAAAATATTATTATTGACTTACATTTTATATTGTCTTACAATTTCAATGTAAATAGTCGAAACATTCAATCAAATGGAGGGGGAGCTTTTTTAACGAGCTGATTCACTTCACCATGAAGCATGACAACATCCTGCAGCGTATACTTTATGTCAATTCGGAAATGACATAAAGTCTTGTCATAATTGCAATATCTGTATGTCGAGAGTTATCAAAGTATTAATGCTTTAGAAAAAATGAAAGCGAATACATTACTCATTGGAATGGAGTGAATAACTTGAAAAATCAATCAAACCTTGCTGAATCCACTGTGATTGTTCCGGAGGTCGTAAGTAAGAAACCGAATTTCATCACGAAGTTCAAAACATCTTATGGTCCGGGGATTCTTGCCGTGTTAACGTGGCTTGGTGCCGGAGATCTGGTGACTTCTTCTGTAGCCGGGGCAGATTATGGATATAGCTTAATGTGGATTCTAGCTCTGTCATTAATCCTTCGTTTTCTTATCGTTAATGTTATCGCCCGGTTCCAGCTCTGTAACACAGAAGGGTTAACCATACTTGAAGGATATGGGCGCATTCATCCGTTTTTCGGTTACTTCATGTTTGGCTATGCACTAATAATGGGTCATCTTTTTAATGCATATATGATTAAGGGAGCGGGAGAGGTATTATCAACCCTATTCCATGTTAATCAGCCATTCTTAGCTTCAATGGTAGTTGTGGGATTAGTTTTTATGCTTATTGGCAGGAATATTTATAATAGAATTGAAAGTGTAATGAAAGTGCTTTTGGCATTATTGACCATTGCCTTCTTGTTCCTGGCCATTCAAGCAACACCGGATGCGGGGCAAATCATTAAGGGAACGGTTGGTTTTAGCATTCCAAGTGATACTGGCGTTCATGGAGCATTATTGGTGGCGATTTCAATTATCGGTGCAGTGGCAGGATCGATTTCGAACTTTGTTCATCCATATTTCATGAAGGAAAAGGGCTGGACGAAACCGAGTCATGTAAAGGTTCAAAGAAATGATTTGCTGTTTGCCATCGCAGTTTGCATCGTGATTAATTTGGCCATTTGGGTTGTCGGGGCAGAAATTTTAAAACCGAATGGAATTCATGTGGAAACGATTGATGACTTGGCAATGGCATTACAAATGTCGTTAGGCCAATTTGGCTGGTACATTTTCTATCTTGGTGTATTTGGCGTATTGTTCGCGAGTGTAGTGGGCAAGTCAACTGGTTTTCCTAGATTGATAGTTGATGCCTTTTACGTAATAAATAAGGATCGTCGCGAAAAGTACAATGGCAAATATGAAAAAGATCCAATGTATAAATGGGTTATGATATTTGTATTGGTTACCCCAATCATTTGGTCCATTCCCGGCATGCCAGGTTTCATCGCCTTGACAATCGGCGTAAATGCAATAAACATCATCGGTTTTCCGGTTATCGCAATTGGGATGCTGGTGCTATCAAATAAAAAAAGCTTGATGGGAAAATATAAAAACAATTGGTTCGAAAATATCATTCTATCTTTAGCTTCCATTTTAGCGGTTTGGTCCGCCATTCAATTAGCTACAACCTTTTTTTAAATAATGGTAGATTAGAGGTAGAGGTATTTCAAAATACATGTGTCTGCATTTGATCCCGGTGGGGTCCTACTTTATTGGAAGTGAGGGTATCAATGATGAAACCGAAAGTAATCATCTATAAGAAAGTGGATCAAGGAGTGTTGGATTATGTTCGCGAGACTTGTGATGTCGTTTATTTTGAAGGTCTTGACTCACAAAAATACCCTGAATTTCTTCAAGAGCTGAAGAACGCACAAGGTATATTAGGTTCAGGATTAAAGGTGGATAAAACTTTACTGGACCAAGCACCGCAATTAAAAATCGTCTGTAACTCATCAGTTGGTTACGACAATTTGGATATAACCGAGTTGTCCAATCGCGGAATCCTGGCCACGAACACTCCAGAGGTATTGAATGAGACAGTCGCAGATACGATTATGGGCTTGATGCTGTCCACAGCGAGAAGAATGCCAGAGATGGATCAAATGGTAAAGTCAGGGCAATGGACATCGAATATCGGAGAAAAATCATTTGGGTTGGACGTCCATCATAAAGTATTAGGGATTATCGGGATGGGCGGAATAGGCTCTGCCGTTTCAAAAAGGGCCCGTTTTGGATTCGATATGAACATCTTATATCACAACAGATCTAGAAACGAAGAAGCAGAACAAAAGTATGAAGCTACATACTGTTCCCTGGAAGAACTGTTAAAGCAATCTGATTTTGTCTGCTTGATGACACCGCTGACTCCCCAAACTGAAAAGATGATGGGGGAAAAAGAATTCAAGCTCATGAAAGAGACCGCCATCTTCATCAATTGTTCAAGAGGGAAAACCGTTGATGAAGAAGCCTTGATCACTGCGCTAAAAACTGGTGAAATCCACGCGGCAGGACTGGATGTCTTTGTACAAGAGCCCGTCCAGGGAGACAATCCATTGCTTTCGATGAAGAATGTCGTCACTTTGCCTCATATCGGTTCCGCAACATATGAAACCCGCCTGAAAATGGCGATGCTGGCAGCAACCAACCTTGTAGCCGGATTGCAGGGAGAAACTCCGCCTACCTTGATTAAAGCTGGTGTAAAGGTGAAGTGATTTCTTTAACAGCATTTATAAATTAGGCTCTTTTCGTAAAGATTGTTGTTTTTAAAACGAAACGATTTAAGGTTGATTGGAGCGGAAGTGCGAGACTCCTGCGGGAGCAGCGGGACAGGTGAGACCCCACAGGCGTTCACGCCGAGGAGGCTCACCGCCCGCCCCGTGGAAAGCGAGCATCTGGAGGGAAATCAGCCACACCGCATTATTTGGAAAATAGCAACAAAGTATGCGAAAACAGCCATAAATTAAGATGGATAGCCTTATATGGGGCTATCCATTTTTGATATCTAGTATGATTACTTCTTCTGCAAAACAAACAAGCCCTCACTTAAAAGGAGGGCTTCAAGCTGTAGATTCTCAATACGTACGTTATGATTTATATAGATATAGTTTATGCTACGTCTGATTGTTTAATGGAATCAACGTAATGGTTTGCTTTATCCTGGTCAAATTCGCCTTCCCACTTCGACATGACAATCGCCGCTAATGAGTTCCCCATGACATTAACCGCTGATCTCCCCATATCCAAAATTCGGTCGATACCGGCAATGAACGCAACACCTTCCACCGGCAGTCCCATAGAACCAAGTGTCGTTAAAATAACAACAAATGACGCACCCGGAACGCCAGCTATTCCTTTTGACGTTAACATCAATACTAGCAACAAAGTAATCTGTTCTGTAATGGATAGATCAATTCCATACATTTGTGCCACGAAAAGCGAAGCAAGTGCTTGATAAATCGATGAGCCGTCCAAATTAAACGTATAGCCTGTTGGGATAACAAATGAAGTAATGGATTTCGGGCAGCCAAACTTCTCCATTTTGTCCATAAGCCTTGGTAATACAGACTCTGAGCTTGCTGTTGTAAAGGCCAAAATCAGTTCATCCTTTAACACTTTCAGGATAACAAAAATGCTTGTACCGGACATTTTCGCTATAATTCCAAGAATGACGAACACGAAGAATACCATCGTCACATAAACAGCAATTACTAAGTTCCCTAAAGGTATTAATGTGGCGATACCAAATTTGGCAACTGTTACACCAATGAGTGCAAACACACCAAAGGGGGCAAATTTCATGACTAGATTCGTCACCCAAAACATGACTTCTAACACACCTTCAAAGAATCCAAGAATAGGCTTTCCTTTTTCTCCTATCGCAGCCACACCTAAGCCGAATAAAACGGAAAAGAAGATAATTGGTAATAAATCCGCTTGAGCCATTGATTCAAATACATTTTGAGGAACAATATGGGAAATTGTTTCCCCAAAGCCACTGCTTCCAGCCTCCTTTGTTGTTTCTTCATATTTTGAAATATCACTTTTTTCAAGGTTGCTTGTATCTAAGCCAGCCCCCGGGTGGAACAAGTTTGCCGCCAGTATTCCAATAACAATGGCAATTGTGGTGACAATCTCAAAATAAAGAAGAGTCTTCCCACCTAATTTTCCTAGTTTTTTAATATCGCCCACTCCCGCTATTGAGACCACTAATGCAGCCATGACAATCGGGATGACAATCATTTTAATTAAATGAATGAAGATATCGCCAATCGGTTCCATAATGGCCATGGCTGTTTCATTGCCATGGAATAAAGCACCGACACCGATACCTAGTACAAGTGCAACAAAAATTTGTGTAGCCAATCCAAACTTTTTCATTTTAATCCCCCTATGCAGTTTATTTGATAGCGCTTTCAATTTTTAGATTATTTCAAGTTTATGATCAGCCTACTGGAACCTACTGAAACCTACTGATATTTACAAGTGATAGAAAAAATAAAAATTTCAGTTAAAATCCCTCTCTCTTTTTTAGCATTTCAGTGTTATGTTTTTATAAAGCGACTGGGGAGGGACCGTGTTGAAAAAGAGTATAAGGATATTATTATTGATTATGATTGCGGTGCCTCTTGCGGGTGAATTCAAGTTTTATCCATTCGACGGTACATTCAGAGTCAGTTTGGGAACTCCCGTCTTTTTCTTGTTTTTGCTATGGGGGAGGGGGATCCACCCGATTATTGCAGGCATTTTAACGGGGATGAGTGTGTTTGTTTTTCGTTTTTCACTGGCTGTCGGAATACGGGACATATCTGTTGAGGAAGCGATGTATCTTCATTTTCCCGCCTTTTTCTATTATTTCATTTACGCGTTCGCATTTCATAAGACTAAATTGAACGAACGCCACGATCAGCCTTTAATGATCGGGCTTTTAGGGGTATTGATCGAGCTTTTAGCAAGTGTATCCGAAATGGGCATCCGTTCCTTCTTGGCGAATCAGGACACACCCTTGCTAGCCATCGACCAACTCGTTTTAATCGCCTTTATTCGAAGCTTTTTCGTTCTCGGCTTCTTTAATATATTAAAGCTGAGAGAAGCAAAATTCGCAGAAGCGGAGCAGCGGATGCAAAAGGAACAAATGCTGCTTTTCATATCAAGTTTGTATGAAGAATCGGTTCAACTGAAGAAAACGATGCAAAATGCGGAAGAAATCACCCGCACTTGTTATGACTTTTACCGTCGATTAAAATCAGAGGGGACTAATGGAAGCGATGCGCAAACGGCGTTGCAGATTGCCGGTCTCGTGCATGAAATCAAAAAAGATAACCAGCGGATTTATGCGGGGCTATCGGAACTCATGTCTTCCGAAAACCTGCAGGAATACATGAATATCGAAGAGCTTGGTAACATCATGATCGTGTCCAATAGACGATATGCAGAGTCCCTTCTCAAAGATATTTCATTTTCCTTGCATATAGATGGTGACCATCCGCCCTACCATGTATATATGGTATTATCATTAATAAATAATTTATTGGCAAATAGCGTGGAAGCCATCAAAGATGAGGGATACGTATCACTGCATGTGAAAAGGAAAGATCAATTCGCGGAGTTTTGCATCAGTGACAATGGACCCGGTATTGCACCCAAGCAGAAGGAAGTCATTTTTACAGCAGGATACACAAAGAAATTCGATGAGGCAGGAAACCCTTCGACAGGAATCGGGTTATCGTATGTGAAACAAACTGTTGAAAAATTTGGAGGACAAATCAGGTTAATGAATAACTATAAAGAAACCGTATTCATCGTAGAAATTCCGATTGATGCGATTATGGAGAAAGGATTAACGAGATGAATTATTTCATTATAGATGACGATCCTGCCATTCGAGGAATGCTGACAGAGATGATTGAAGATGAAGATTTAGGCAAAGTTGTGGGAGAAGCAGAAGACGGATCGGCAGTGAATAATGGATTACTGTCTTTTAAAAAAGCAGACATTGTCCTAATTGATTTGCTCATGCCAATTAGGGACGGAATTGAAACGATCAGAGCTCTTGCTGATGGATTTCAAGGAAAGTTTGTGATGATTTCGCAAGTGGAATCGAAAGAACTGATAGGAGAGGCGTATAGATTAGGGGCGGAATACTACATTACAAAACCGCTGAACCAAGTTGAAATTTCATGCATATTAAACAAAGTGAACGAGCGAATACTGGTGGATCAATCGATCCAGGGCATTCAAAAATCGTTGAACGTGTTTACGGGCCGCCCGAAGTCTTCGAAAGTGTCCTCCTCTCATACAAAAAATATTATGGAAGCCGGACGTTCCTTAATTTCCGATTTAGGTATGATTGGCGAAGGGGGAAGCGAGGATTTACTAAACATTTTAGGATTCCTTCAAAATGAAAAGCGAAGACTCGGTTCCGCCTATACGTTTCCATATCTAAAGGACATTTTTGCGGGTATTGCCGCTGAAAAGCTGGGAGATCAAGCGAAAGAGGCCGAAATCCAGAAAGAAATGAAAGCCTCTGAGCAGCGTGTCCGCCGCGCTCTTAACCAGGCCCTCATCCATATCGCTTCATTAGGATTGACGGATTATATGAATCCAAAATTCGAAGCCTATTCATCCACATTTTTTGATTTCTCGGAAGTCCGCAAAAAAATGCTGGAGCTAGAAGACAAAAGCAATAAAGTAAGCAGCCAGAGCCGTAATAACATGAAAAAGTTTATCCAAGTGCTGTTTATGGAAGCAAGACAGATGATGAAATAATAAACCAGAAACACAAGTTGAATAGATTGAAAATTCACAAAAACATTTTCATATTTTTCAATGGAAGAAACAAAAAGACAAATCTGTTTATATGGATTTGTCTTTATCGCTTTTTCTTCGTATTTTTTAATGGCTCTTTTCGTAAAGATTGTTGTTTTTAAAACGAAACGATTTAAGGTTGATTGGAGCGGAAGTGCGAGACTCCTGCGGGAGCAGCGGGACAGGTGAGACCCCACAGGCGTTCACGCCGAGGTGGCTCACCGCCCGCCCCGCGGAAAGCGAGCATTGGAGGGGAAATCAACCACACCGCATTACTTGGTGAATAGCAACTAAGTATGCGAAAACAGCCTTTTTAATAAACGGTACGACCTTCTTTCAAATCTAAAGAAAGAAGATAAAAAAGTTCATTCGTTCCTAATAGTTGACTAATTCCATCGCTCTAACTTCGGGATGCCCCTACTGAAAAACTTAGCAATAAATTTGGGCATTTTCATATTTTCCATCATATGATTTTGAACGAATTTTTGCATTTCCATCGCAGTGATATTTTGAGTGAATTCACCATTCATATAACAATGACTGCAATATTTAATGCTTTTACTGCCATCTTTTTCAGTTCCTCCACCTAGTTCATCTTTAGATAGCGGCATTCCACAACTCTGACATGCTTTATATTTTTTCATTATAAATTCTCCTGTAAAAAGTTTTTATCCTAAACATTATCCAACAAACAAAATGAAGTCAAGACAATATGTATCACATGTCATCGAAACGACGATTCAACCGTTGATGTGGGCGTTGCGGCAGGACTAGTGAAGCATTCAGCTTTTCAAATAGTCATGAAAATAACCAGTCAAGCTACTCGCTCAACTGGTTATGGCTTAAAATGTTAAATTAGAGTTTTAAATGACGATTTATTATGGCAACTGTTGTGCAATATACATTGATATCATTCAGAAATTGTGTTAAATTAGTATAGAAACACATTTATCAATAGCCAAAAACAGTTTACCCCTTACTATAAGTATAAGGTAAAACTCACCTCTAGTCAACCCCTATTTTTATTTTTTGAAGGAGTGTCTGATATGAACGATGAAATTCGGCAGGAGCAAGAACGTTTGGATGAGGTGATGGAAACAATTACGAAACAAATCGGCAAAATTGAAGGAGAAACCTCCCAGCGCAGAAAAGAAGTTGTTAATATCCGTAAACACTTTTGGGATGACCTCAAGGTTAATATGGATACTTTCGATGATTACCTCGAGACCATCATTGGCTTAAGGCAGCAGGCTCAAGACTTGTCTCAAAGCGAAGGTGCATATAGATATTCCTTCAAGAGGTTGTCAACACTGCGCCGCATGCAGGAAGTGCCTTATTTCGGCCGGATCGATATCACTGAAGAAGGGTCTGCCCTTACGGAACATATTTATATTGGGACCTCCACCCTTACTGATACAACAGGAGAAAACTTCATTGTCTACGATTGGAGGGCCCCGATTTCGAGTGTTTATTATGACTATCCTCCCGGTCCAGTAGAATACTCTACTCCCGGAGGCGTAATTTCAGGGATGCTGGAGAAAAAGTGGCAATATATCATCAAGGGAGGCGTTATCGAATCAATGTTCGATACGAGTCTCACCATTGGAGATGAGATACTGCAGCAGGTGCTTGGCAAGGGAACGGATAAGCATATGCACAGTATTGTGGCCACCATTCAACGGGAGCAAAACAGGATCATCCGGAACGATCGCGGACGTCTGCTCATTGTTCAAGGTGCCGCTGGCAGCGGCAAGACATCAGCTGCCCTCCAACGGATCGCTTACTTGCTTTACAAGAATCGGGAATGGCTTAAAGCCGACCAAATCATTTTATTCTCTCCTAACTCAATGTTTAATAACTACGTATCCAATGTGTTGCCCGAACTTGGCGAAGAGAATATGCAGCAGGTAACATTCCAGGAATACTTGGATCATCGTCTGACTGACTCGTTTCAAGTGGAGGATCCTTATGATCAATTGGAGTTTTTATTGACTGCAGCGGATGATCCATCCTATAGCACCAGGACAGCGAGCATCCAATTTAAGGCATCGATTCGCTTCTTTGAGATCATCAAAACATACAGGCAATCACTGGAACGATCTGGAATGATCTTTAGAGGGTTAAAGTTCCGAGGGGAAACGCTTGTCTCAGCCAAACAAATCTCAGAAAGATTTTATAACACAGACACCACCTTACGTTTTCACAATAGGGTTGAAAAGTTGAAAGAGTGGTTATGTGAGATTCTTGATGAAACGGAAAAGTCTGAGTTGGAAAAACCTTGGGTCCAGGAGGAAATCGAGTACCTTAGCAAAGAAGACTATCAAAAGGTATACAACCGCTTAGAGAAAAAACGGGGCCATAGTGAAGATTCCTTTGATGATTATGAGATAGAGCATAAAATGCTTGCGCGTATGATTGTTCGCAAGAAATTGAAGGCGTTACGCAAACGGGTAAAAGCACTTCATTTTATCAATATTAAGCAAATATACAAGCAACTCTTTGACGAACAAATACGGAATGAACTGTGGCATGATGGTGAAACACCTGTCGAAAGGGATATATGTTTATCAACGCAAAAAATGCTGGACGAAGGTAAACTGCATTACGAAGACGCGACTCCATTTTTGCTGCTGAAGGAACTAATTGTAGGGTTTCAGACGAATTCTACTATAAAATACGTGCTTGTGGACGAAGCACAGGATTATTCTCCATTTCAATTCGAGTTTTTGAAACGGTTGTTTCCTTCTGCAAGGATGACCGTGCTCGGTGACTTTAACCAGGCAATATTTGCTCATGCCAGCGAACGGGTGGATTTCCAGACTCTTACCAGTTTATACGGGATAAGTGAAACCGAGAGTATAACCTTGGATCAAAGCTACAGATCCACAAAGCAGATTATAGAATTTACACGTGAACTAGTTCCTGAAGGCCATCGAATTAAGGCATTCGAACGTGAAGGCGAGAAGCCAGTACTGACTCAAGTGTCCAGCCGAGATGAATTGCACCGCAAAATCGTGGCTAAAGTCAAGGACTTTCAAAGTCGTGATTATAATACCATCGCAATAATATGTAAATCCGCTGTCGAAAGTGCCGCTGCATACGATGCCCTTAGTATCCACGGTGAAATTAAACTCGTACGGAAAGGCACAAATGAATATGAACAGGGTGTTGTTGTCATTCCAGCTTATTTGGCCAAGGGCATCGAATTTGATGCTGTCATCATTTATGATGCATCTGTGAAAACATACGGTGATGAGAGCCTGCGAAGATTGTTCTATACCGCATGTACCAGGGCTATGCATAACTTACATTTATATACGGTCGGCGAACCGAGTCCTTTCTTGCAAAACGATGCAACGAAGCGTTTCCTTCTGACAGATTAACGCTTCCTTTTTTCTCCTTTAATTTTATTGTCCTTTTATCAAATACTATAAAAGAATCTTTAGAAAAGGAGGAGACGGTTTGACTAACGAGAAAGAAAACAAATCCGTAAGGCTCGATGGGGTGAACACGGGAGGAAGCCAGACGACTGGTGAATCAACAACTCAATCAGTTAATGATGGTCATTATCATTATCCAGGGCCCGTGGAAGAGGGCTATAGCGGAAATACAGGAAGAGCGGTACAGCCTGCCGGGAAAAAAAATCCCGATATTCCTCAGAACAAGGACACATTCAATTACACTCGTCTTTTAAAGTAGGTCCTTCCAACAAACAGCTGTTTTGAAACCTGTGTAGACTTTAGTTCTATGCAGGTTTTTTATTGGGGGGATCTTTATAGAAACGACCTCGTTTTTAATTTATAACAGTTCGGACATAATATACTTGGAGGTGAAGGAAATGAGTAAAAAGACAGGAAGAGGTCGCATCGCACCAAGTGTTAACCCGCAGGGACACGGAAAAGATGTGGAATTCTCCACTGAGCCAAAAAGCGATCTTGAAAACAAGGCAAAAAAGTCCAATACAAAATAAGCGCATTGGGCAAAATATAGTCATACTTCATAAAGAATGCCCTTCTCATATCGAGAGGGGCTTTTATAATCTAGGCTGTTTTCGCATACTTTTTTGCCATTTTACCAAGTAATGTGGTGTGGTTGATTTCCCCTCCAGATGCTCGCTTTCCGCGGGGCGGGCGGTGAGCCTCCTCGGCGTAAACGCCTGTGGGGTCTCACCTGTCCCGCTGCTCCCGCAGGAGTCTCGCACTTCCACTCCAATCAACCTTAAATCGTTTCGTTTTCAAAACAACAGTCTTTACGAAAAGAGCCATAATCTATAAAGTTTTTGTCGATGAATCATACGTTTTTGGAGCAGTGGAATGTGAAAGAATAGAAGGATGGAGCTACCGTTAAAAAAGTACCAAATACATTTGTCGCTGTGCTAATATGAAAGACTGAGCTTAATAAAATGGAGAGGAGTTACAAATGAAAATAAATCGATTAATAGCGAACAATATAAACCATTTGGATGCTGCAATACCAGACGATCAATCATTAGGAATTGCTGGGTTATCCGGTTCCGGGAAAACGACTTTTTGTCAGACCATTGGGGAAGAATCCAAGAAGCGTCTCGTTTCCTTATTGCCGAAGTCTGAATATCAGTATTTATTTCCTAATATTATGGAAACAAACTTCAGCGCCATCAAGATGGAAGAAATGCCGCTGGTCCTTTTTCTCGGCAAATCATCCATTTCAGCCAATCCCCGTTCAACCATTGGCACACATACTGGTGTGTTTAAAGAGATTCGTGTTTGTCTTGCTGAAAAATTCAATCTTTCTCCGGAAGTTTTTTCCTTTAATAATGCCTTAGGGTGGTGTCCCAGCTGTAAAGGACGCGGTACGACGAAAAATGTCGAGTGTCCTAAGTGTGAGGGGAAACGCTACAATCAAGACGTCGAGCAATATACCATTGAATTATTAGATCGCCCGCATACTATTTCCGATATCAACAACTTAAGCATTGAAACAATCCTTTCACTCGCAGAGACATTACATATTAGTGAAGCTAAACAACATATTCTCCAAAATATAATCAATATGAATATTGGTTATTTAGGCTTGAACCGAATTATGGGGACAGTGTCAGGGGGAGAATTAACCCGGCTGTATTTGGCCGAATTCATGGCAACAAGTGAAAATACCGTGATCATCATTGATGAAATCTCCGTCGGTCTTGATCATCAAACCCTATTGAAAATTTTGGAACAGATTGAGCAATTAGGCTATAAAAATCAAATTTGGCTCATAGATCATTCAGACACGGTGTTAGATAGCACGGATGAACAATTGTTCTTTGGACCTGGCAGCGGTAAATATGGCGGGAAAATCGTTGAGGAATCACCGCGTCCAAAACCAATCAGCTGGGAACGAAATGAAGCGACGCCAACGGAATACTATCAATTTCAAGATCTATACTGCCGCAATATTCAAATGGAGGAAATCCAGATTCCCAAGAATAGGCTCGTTACCTTTACAGGTGAGTCGGGATGCGGTAAATCTACACTTGTCAATGAATGTATCTCCAAGGATTTTCAGAAGCGGTATCCAAAGGATAAGCTGGTCATGGTCGGGCAGGACCGAAACAAATCGATTACAAGCCGATCAACCGTTGCGACGTTTCTTGATATTAAAAAGAAACTCACCAAATACAGTGATGAAATTGATGATATTTTTCTGCGTTCGATTGAAGATATCATCGAAGAATTGCCAAAGGAGGACATCGCCCATAAACGCTTGAACTTATTGATCAAACTTGGGCTTGGTTATTTGACGTTAGAAAGAAAAACACAAACCCTATCGACAGGTGAATTTCAATGTGTCCACTTAGTTTCCGAGCTGTTCGCGAAGACAAGAAACCCACACACGCTGTTCATTTTTGACGAGCCTTCAAAAGGGTTATCGCAAAACATTTTGAACCAATTCATCGATAGTGTCAGGGTCATCCTCGAGGATGAATCGGTCTCCATCATCATGATTGAACATAATGGTTATATGCTGGAAAGCTCGGATTATATCGTTGATTTCGGTAAAAGACAGCTTGCACCTGTTCAACATCTTGACGTTGTCAGTCATGATGAGCATTATCGTCACAAAGACAGTGGGAATCGAGCGGAGCCATTGCATATCTCTTCCACACTTCGGTCAAAAAATGGCATCAATTATTTACAGGAAAATCATCTAGACTATTTCAAAAAGGCAGAGAACGTCTATAAGGGCGGCATTTTAAAAAGCTTATCACCAATCGCTCGTGTGATTTATGGTGAATACGAGTCAGACACGATTGCACCTGTGATCGCCATCGATCTTGAACGGCACTTGTACAGCCAATATACGTTTCTTTATGAAGTGGGCGGAATGATCAACCATATAGTCGCTGCACATCCGACCAATAAAGATACAAGAAGCTTTGATTTCTATTCTGCAGAAAATCATTGTCCAAGCTGTTCGGGCCGCCGAGTCATTGAAAAATTTGACTTTGATGTTGTCATTCAAGACAAAAACGTGCCATTCTGGGATGGCTTATTACATCCAGACGTGATGGAAGTACTGAAATATTATCAACATTCAAAACTGCAATTCCTGTTTGATGAGATCAAGAATGAACTCGGTCACGACATTAGTAAAAGCTATAATGAGATGACAGATGCAGAAAAGCAGACCTTCTTATATGGGTATTGGGAAAAGTCCTTTTATGATAAAGCAGGCAAGGCATCAAGAATTTGGGAAGGCTTCAATTTCATCATTGGACGTTATATGTTCATATCGAAATCGATCATTAAAGAGCAGATGAAAGAATCAAAAGAAATGATCGCCTGTCCAGTCTGTCAAGGAACGATCCTGAACCATCATAAAAAACTGACATTTGGTGATACAGACATTCGCGAGATCATCCAACAGCCAATTGATCAAGTCATCAAAATTGTAGGGAAGCTGCCGGAACTGGAAAAACTAAAAGCGCTTGTGGGCGGCGATATCGCACTCACTGATGATGTCTCATTCCTTCCACGTGAAACAAAAGCGGCGTTGAAAATGCTAGAGCTCGAACTAGCAAGCTTCGTCGGCTATGAAGTGGCTTTACAAAATACCCTGCCATTCTGGGGCAGCATCAAAAGCAATCTCGAAGCGATCAGCAGCAAAAACCAGATCACCGTCTGTGACTTTGCCGATATTAACGAAACAAGAGAAACCATTATTGATAAATACTTCACCAATGGCAAATACAAAAAACTAACCTATGTCTATGAAACATTTGGCTACAAAAAAATCGTTACCCAAATCAATAAAATTAAAGCAAGTCATAAATGCCCATTCTGTAATGGCAAGAAAGTCATTTCAGAAGATAACCTCCATGACGGCGTATATAAATTAACGATACCGTGTGTGAGCTGTCATGCCAGTGGCATCAATGATGAAGGGCGTAAAGCGATCGTCGAAGACATCAACGTCCAGACCTGGCTGACAGGGAAAGTAAGCGATGTTGTGGCTGAAAGTGAACGTACCGAGGCCGTTGCCGATATCCCCATCTTCGCCCGGATTCGTGAATTGAACAAACGAGATATGATGGCGGTTTATCAATGCCTTGAACAGAAAAAATAAATAATGACAGCACTCTATTAAACAGAAGGGGTACCATCTAAATTATTTAAACAAGACTGGATTATCTTTCAAGTTTTTTACTGTAATCCTAATTGGATTGAAGAAATTTGCGACACTCCTGCCGAATTACTGGCTTGCCAAGACCACACAGCCGCTTGCGGTGAGGAGGCTTGGCAGACAGTCGGCGGAAAGGGAGCGGATTTCTGAAATTCACCAGTATTTTTTAAATAAAAAAACTGCGGGCAAATTCGCTTTTCCTCGAGTTTGTCTACAGTTTTATAAGGGTTTGTACAATTTAAACGTTGATTTCCACTCCAGGCACTCGCTTTCCGCGGGCGGTCCGGGAGCCTCCTCGGCGCCTTTGCGCCTGCGGGGTCTCCCTTCGACACGCTTTTCCCGCTGGAGTCTCGCACCCTCCGTTCCAATCAACTTTGTTTTAAAATTTAGATAAAACCCCTTTTGTCTACAAACTAAAAGTCCGCTGTAAATGGCGGACTTCTGTTTGAATATAAAAGAGGTTCAGAGTCCGAATAGTGAGTGAAGGTCGAATACTGTGCGTGAACGGCCGAATACTATGTGGCTTAGGTCGATAAACTGCGTCAATGGCCCAAGACAGTGCAGCTGGTCGAATAAAGTGCTCCGGTTTTTATCGTTTTTTACTGTAATCCTTATTGGATTGAAGAAATTTGCGACACTCCTGCCGAATAACTGGCTAGCCGAGACCCCACAGGCGCTTGCTTTGATGCGGCTTGGCAGGCAGTCGACGGAAAGGGAGCGGATTTCTGAAATCATCTCAACTTTTTAAATAAAAAACTGCAGGCAAACTGAGTTTTCATCGAGTTTGTCTACAGTCTGAAGTCCGCCGTAAATGGCGGACTTTTTATTATTTTGCAGAATAATCCTCTTGATAAACGGGAAGGGTTATTGAAATCGTTGTTCCCTTATTCAAAAGGCTAGTTATATGAAGTGTGCCATTCATCGTTTGGATGGTCTTGACAGCTACCATTGATCCCAACCCTGTCCCTTTTTCCTTGGAACTGTAATAAGGTTCGCCAAAACGATTTATTTGTTCCTTGTTCATGCCTATTCCATTGTCACTTATTTCGATAATGATATCGAAATTATTTATATAGGAAACAATGCTAAGTTCCCCGCCGTCAGGCATTGCCTCTATACCATTTTTAATCAGGTTCAGGAAGCATTGCTTGAAATGTTGAGTATTCCCCCTGGTAATGCCTGGAGCCAACTGTTCAGATATCGTAACTAAATTCATGCTGGCCAATGGTTTTATCATTTCAAGTACATATCCTATTTCACGGTTAATTGAAATGGTATCCACTTTTTCAAGTGCAGGTTTTGCAAAAGCTAAATATTCACTAATAATGGATTCTGCACTATTAAGCTCTCTGACAACATGCTGTATATATTGTTCCTTTACTTCTTGAGTAAGATCAGGAGCCTTTAGCAGTTGAACAAATCCTTTCACAACTGTTAAAGGATTTCTAACTTCATGTGAAATACTGGCCGCAAGCTGACTGACTACCTCCATTTTTTCAAGCCGTATCATTTGTGTCCGGATTAAAATGGCATCTTTTAAAATTTCCATGATATATACAGCTAAAGCGATAATGAAAGGAGGGAGGATGATAAAGTAAAACAAATACGCCTCCGTTATATGAAAATAATCAGACATACCGAGTGAAATAAGGCTGGTCAGTATTCCTAGAAACAAAATTAATAATATCGAGCCATTTAGCTTATTTTTTCGATTGAAATGATTGAATTTGGAAGAAAATAAAGCCGTTATAATAAAGATAACGATATAAACAATTAACGTAAGGAAATTGAAACCATAAAAAGCAAACCTAAAAGTTAATATGATGACTAACAGGGCAGCCCCTACAGGCCAACCACCATAAAGGGTCCCTATTATAAAAGGAATTTGCCTGAGATCGTGGACACAATATTCATCTATATAAATAGGAAACTTCATACATAATATAATAGGAATGCTCATGCATGCAGTAATAAGGGTCTTGCCATACTGACTTAACCTTTTGCCATGATCTAATAAAAAATAATAAATCAAAATACTTACCAAGATATAAAAGAGGTTATCTAATATGTTTTGATTAATATAAATAAAATTCATTGGATTCTCCTGAAAAAGTAACCGTTTCGTTTATTATACAAGAATAACAGTAAAAAAGAGAATCTTAATAAAGTAATTTATTTACAAAAAGACATTTAAATTCAAAAAAAGAGTTGTTTAATAACGCCTATTTAAGAAAATGTATTTATTTAGAAAGTTTGTCGTTAGATTGTTTTATAGGGATGGATGAAGTGGAGAATGAAGAAGTTAAACTTCATGGAAGAAAGGATTAGCATAGAATGGTTTTCCAACATGGTTAAATAGTGAGACAATAAATTTCAATGTCTATTGCCATCCAATAATGATACAAATCCCTCTTCACTCCCATTTTTTCTCTTTTCTAACGTAGTGGAATGCCTTCCAGCTTTGCTGAAAGCAAAAGCCGAAAGTGTGATTCAATTGAGTTTAAATGAGTGAAAATAGATAATGGCAATTAAATAGTCTAATGAAGTTTAAATTTTCGGTCATTTACTTGCAAAAGGATCTTTGTTCCCATAGTTATCACTGTGAATGACGTTGGAAGTGAGATAGTTATAGATTTCATCAACAATTTCGATTCCGTTTTGTTCACTTTCTTTTTCCCTTGAAGCACTCCCTTGACCGGGATATGTAACATGATCGAATCCGGGTGCTGGCTTCATCCCGCTTAAATCAGCCATTGTCTGGGAAATGTTTTGCTTGAATATTTCGGAGTTTGTGAAGAATCCCGGATGTATGACAATATGCAGCTGCCCAAGATTACGGCCTTGGGAAAGGTCGCCATATAGGGTAGAGACCCGGTTCCCGAAGGGCAGTCCCAATAAAATGCCGGATAAAATGTCCACCATCATCGCTAGCCCGAATCCTTTTGCGCCGGCAATCGGCAATAATCCATTGACCTGAAAAGGGTCCGTTGTAGGTTCACCCTGTTGATCCACTGCCCAGTTGTCCGGGATTGATTCGTTTTTTGAACGTGCATCGAGGATTTTTCCCCAAGCCTTTACTGTGGTCGCCATATCAAAAGTGATCATTTCGTTATCTTTTGACGGAGCGGCGAATGCGATGGGGTTAGTTCCGTAATAGGGCTCCGAACCGCCAAACGGGACTGCCATCGGATCGGCCTGGCAAACTGAAATTCCAATCAAACCTTCTTTTGCTGCTTGTTGAACAAAGTAGGAAAGAGCCCCGCTGTGGGAAATTCTCTTTACCCCAACGAATGCAACGCCTGTTTCTTTTGCAATTGCAATCGCTTCATCCATCGCTAGTTTTGCTGCAACGTGACCAGGGCCATTATCACCATGATACACGCCTGCACTTGGTCCAGTTTTTTCGAATGTAAAATTAGGGTTGGTGTTGATGCCGCCTTTGGCGATTCTCTCAGAATAATATTCAACCCGGATAGCCCCGTGTGAATGAATTCCTCTTGCATCTGCAAAGGCGAGCACATCAGCCACGATGTCAGCGTGTCCTTCTTTGAGGCCTGCCTTGTGCAGTTTAGTCTTGATCAAGTTTTTTAAAGTTTCCTTTGGGATTTTCAACCATACCGCCCCCCTGAAAATGAAATGTTTTCAAATCCGTTACTGATATCAGAAGAAGTTAATCCTCGATAGCTTCCAAGTATTATCTCTTTGTTCTCTCCAATAAACGATCTATGGAATCTTGTATATGGCTGGAGATTGCAATCTCGGCTCTATATACATCCCTTGTCCGGATGGCTTCAATGATTTCCATATGTTCCGATGGTGCGTCTTTTTGGTCGATCTCACCTTTGACATGATAAAACCGGCCTATATGAAGATGGCAGTGCATGCCTTTATACGCTTCATATAAAAACGAGTTTCCTCCAGCTTTCATGATGACGTGGTGAAATTGTTGATCTAAATGAGTGAAATCGAGTATTTTTTTGTTGGAAGCACCTGTGTTTGTGGAAAACATCTCATCTGTAAGCGCGGCCATTTCTTCCGTTGCGCTTACATTATTTAAGCGGATCATATTCCGGACCGCATGCGTCTCCAGTAAAATCCGGGCCTCTAACATTTTCGCCATATTTTCCGCATCTAATATGTCACTGACGCGATACCCCTTATTGGGTTCTAAAACAACTAAGTTCTCGGAATGGAGACGAGACAATGCTTCTCTGAGAGGTATGGCACTAATGTTGATTTCCCGGGTTAAATGGCTGATGTTGATTTTTTGGCCCGGCGATAAATCCCATTCAAAAATCTTTTCCTTTAATAAATTGTATACATATTCCGTTGTCTCTCCGCGTTCTTTTTCCTTTATCATCGAAATGCCCCTAACTTGAAAAAATTCTATGAGAAAAAGTGTTATTGTATATTGGTGTAACAACTTAAATTATATCTGAAGTAACTTAAAACGTATTTACCCTATCAATAAGATAAGGTGAATCCATATTGATATCAAGAATAGACAGTTTGGAAGAGACCGACTAGTCTGCTGGAAAGCTGTAAAAATATATCTTCCTTACTGATAATTATATATGATATTTGATAGAATTTGGAGAAATTATATATAAAATCATTCAAATAATTATGAAATATTTAATCTATATTTATTATTTTTTCTTAAAAACGCTGTAATATCAATGTTTTTAAATAATAAACTGAATCTTTTTAATTTTAAATATTTACATAATTGTATATTATGTGATATATTTTCGGAAACGATTACATATGATTTTTGAAATAGGACTCTATGAGATAAACAGTTTGCTAAAGAGTATTGATAGGCAGACAAAATTATAAGTTTGAAATGAAAGCGCTTTACCTGAAGCGTTTTCCTGATTGAATTTATTCCATCTATTAGCAGAAATAACTGTGAAGTGAAAAAATGTGATCGTTATTTTTCAAAGGAGGAATCTTCAATGAGCACATCGCTTAGTAGAAAAAATGTATTTTATGGCCATTTCATAAATGGGCAATGGATATCCGATCAACATACAATCGCTGTTATGAACAAATATAATAAAGAAGAAATTGCCCAGATTGGCAGGGCATCCCGCGAAATTGTTTCTGAAGCGGTGACCAATGCATTGGAAACCTTTAATACGAGAAAGCTAGATTCCGGTCAACGCTACGAGATTTTAATGCGTGCAGCGGAAATCGCGAAAGAAAGAAAAGAAGAGCTGGCGATGATTCTGGTTCGGGAAGTCGGTAAAGTATTGAAGGACGCCAGAGGGGAAATCGATAGAGGAATTCAAACAATGATTGCATCAGCTGAAGAAGCAAAACGGATTGCCGGTACGGGCGTTCCTTTGGGGCAGTCTGGAAACGACAATAAGATGGCTTTCACCATCCGGGTTCCTGTTGGAGTAATCGGTGCGATCACCCCGTTTAACTTCCCGTTCAATCTCACCATCCACAAGGTGGCTCCTGCGTTGGCAGCGGGAAATACAATCGTTTTGAAGCCGGCTGAAATGACGCCGCTCATTGCATGCAAGATAGCAGAAATCTTTTCCGAAGCTGGATTGCCCGCAGGTTTCCTCAATGTGGTCAACGGGTTTGGGCAGGAAACAGGTCAATACCTTTTGGAGGATGAACGAATTGCGATGTTCACTTTTACAGGGAGTCCCGGCGTAGGCCGGCACATTAAGAGCAGTACGGGAATTCGTAAGGTTACCTTGGAATTAGGGAATAACTCCCCAAATATCATTCACAAGGATGTCCCTGATTTAGACAGAGCAGTTGAGCTCTGTGTCACGCGGGGGTATGTGAATGCAGGGCAAGCCTGCATCTCTGTGCAGCGCATCTACGTTCATAGAGATATCTGCGATGTGTTTGTGGAGAAGGCAGTCAAGGTGGCGAAGGGCTTGAAGGTCGGAAATCCTGCAGATCCTTCCACGGACATTGGTCCCATGATTTCCGAGAAGGAAGCAAGGCGTGCGGAGGAATGGATTCAGGAAGCTGGGAGTCTAGGGGCCAAAGTGGTATATGGAGGGAAAAGGAGGGAATCGATCCTGGAACCTACTATATTAATAGATGTGAAACCGGAAATGAAGGTAGTCTGCCAGGAAGTGTTCGCACCGGTGATCAGCATCATTCCTTTCGATAGCATCGAGGAGGCTTTCTGTCAGGCCAATGATACGAAGTTCGGCTTACAAGTTGGTTTATTTACATCCGATATCACTTTAGCCATGCGGGCAACACAGGAACTTCATTTTGGCGGTGTGATCATCAATGATGTTTCTACATACCGTGCCGACATCATGCCGTATGGCGGCGTGAAGGACAGCGGAATTGGCAAAGAAGGACCGCACTATGCCATGCAAGAGATGACAGACGAAAAACTTGTCGTCATCAATCTATAGACTTTGGAGGTAAGGGATATGAGAAACACATGGGATTTTTATTCTACCGAAAGAATCGTATTTGGAAACGGTGCGATCGGGCAATTGGATTCAATCCTGCAAAGGTTAAAGGCGAAAAACATTTTGCTCGTTACTGACCCAGGGATCAAAAACGCTGGTATCGTGGATAGAATTTCATCGTTGTTGGAGCAAGCAAATTACGAAACAGTTATCTATGACCAGGTCGTACCGGAGCCGCCTGTAGATTCGGCAATGGACTGTTATAAGTTTGCGGAATCTCAAATGGATATTGATGCAGTAATTGGCCTTGGCGGAGGAAGCAGCATTGATATGGCCAAGATCGTCGCCTTGTTGGTCGCCCATGGTGGACATCCCCTGGACTATTATGGCGGGGAAAACCAGGTTCCCGGACCAATCGCCCCTCTTGTAGCGATTCCGACGACGGCTGGAACCGGTTCGGAAGTGACATCAGTAGCGGTATTGACCGATTTGGAAAATAACCTAAAAGTTGGTATCTCAGATAACTACCTAAGACCAACCGTTGCTCTGCTTGATCCAGAATTAACGTTAGGGCTTCCCGCTTATGTAACAGCTTGTTCCGGAATTGATGCTCTGTCACATGCGATAGAGGCATACACAGCCAAACCTTCTGCATACATCCAGGCAGAAGGAAACATTTTATTTCAAGGTTCAATCCCCATAAGCGATGCACTCGCCTATAGAGCTATTGAATTGATTGCAAAAAACCTGCCGCTTGCTGTGCAGCAAGGAAGCAATCTCGAGGCCCGTTCCAATATGCTAATGGGCAGCCTGCTTGCAGGAATGTCCTTTTCAAATGCAGGTACAGCTACAGCCCATGCATTGGCCTACCCAATCGGAGGGCTAGTGAAGTCACCGCATGGAGAGGTGACCGGGCTCTTGCTTCCATATGTCATGGAATATAATGCAACTGTAGAAACAGAAAAAATGGTGAGGATTTCCCAGGCATTCAATGTGAACTCGAATGGCCTCTCCGATAAGGAAGCCGCTTTGGCTGCTTCAAAAGCTGTGCTTTCCCTGCTTGGGGAAATTGGACTGCCTACAAAGCTGACGGAGATTGGGATCAAAGAAGAAGATATTCCCGAAATTGCTGAGAAGACCCTCCAAATCGATCGCCTGATTCGGAATAACCCAAGAGTTCCAACCCAGCACAGTTTAGAAGAATTACTTAGAAAAGCTTTATAGATTGCTTGAAGGAATGGTGTCCCTGGAGGGTTAAGCGTCATTCATGATGGATCTGCAGACCGGGGCCGAAAGGGTTTCACTATCTAATAGAATATAAATGGAGAGGAAGATGAAAATGTCTCTTTTGCCTTTTACATATAGTATGCCGACACGGGTGGAGTGCGGTAACGGAATATCTGGAAAAACAGGGGAACTAATTAAGGATTTAGGTGTATCGAGTGTGCTGATCGTAACAGATAAAGGGGTTAGAGGAGCCGGTCTCTTACAAGGCATTGTAAAATCCCTTGCTTCGGCAAACCTTTATTTTGAGATTTACGATGAGGTGGAGCCTAATCCATCAGCTCAAACAATCCACCAGGGTACAGTGTATCTTAAGCAACAAAAGATGGAGGCGGTTCTGGCTGTAGGCGGAGGAAGCAGCATTGACACAGCAAAGGGCATCGCTGCAATGGCTACTAATCCCGGCCATATCCTGGATTATGAAGGAGTTGGAAAGATTTCCAACCATCCGCTCCCTATCATAGCAATCCCGACTACGGCTGGAACGGGCAGTGAAGCTACTAATTCGACAGTGGTAACGAATAAGGACACCTCTTTTAAATTAGGAGTACTTAGTTCACTTCTGTTTCCAAAGCTAGCTATATTGGATCCTGCCCTTACATTAAATTTGCCTCAAGAGATCACTGCAGCAACTGGTATGGATGCTCTGACTCATGCAATTGAATCTTACACCTCCAAATCTGCCAACCCTGTCAGCAAGGCTTTCGCTATGCAGGCCATTAAGATGATCGGTGAAAATTTAACAAGGTCGTACTTTGTGGGAACGGACATAGAAAGCAGGGAAAACATGCTTATAGCCTCCCTGTTAGCTGGTGCAGCC
Source organism: Peribacillus simplex (assembly GCF_900156045.1). GTDB lineage: Bacteria > Bacillota > Bacilli > Bacillales > DSM-1321 > Peribacillus > Peribacillus simplex_D. The sequence goes on from NZ_FTMX01000001.1 coordinate 62,191, forward strand.
TTTTCACAATCCCGATTGGGTAATGTACACGCCATTTCCCATACATTTGGAGGAGTCTTTAATATCCCGCATGGCATCGCAAATGCAGCACTTTTGCCATTCGTCATGAGATTCAATCTGCCGGCATGTGAATATCAGTATAGAGAAATTGCAATAGCTTTAGGAATGGATGTAAGCGGTTTATCCAATGCGCAAGCAGCCGAGAAAGCAATCGAAACCATCATCGAAATGAATCGGAGCATGAATATTCCTCTTAATATTAAAGAACTTGGAGTCTCATTGGACGTTTTGCCGAAATTAGTGGAAGATTCCATGCGAAGCGGTAACGTGGTCGTTAATCCAAGGCTGACGAAGGCATCGGATATCCAACTGATTATAGAGAAGGCTTATGAGGGGGATTTTGAAGGTTTTAATAATGGTAATCGCAATGCAAGCAGTGCCAAAAGTTCAGTAACGGCCATCGTGAATGTATAAAAATCATTACATTCGACAATCACCTGGAATTTTCTAGGGATTTTGAATCAGTTTCCCCTTTTCAACTTTTTTCGGAAATATGGATTTCCCGCAGCATTTTTTCTACCTGAATATAATTTTCTAATGAGGTGACGTATGAAAAAGACCAATGGAAGATGGCTTGTAGTGGTACTCCTTTTCGTCGCAACAACAATCAATTATATGGATAGGGCAATTCTTGGCATTGCAGGACCTTCGATGATGAAGGATCTTTCGCTTTCGGCAGTCGAATTCGGGATATTGGGGTCAGCGTTCTTTTGGTCGTATGCCTTAATGCAAATCCCGGTCGGGGTAATCGTTGATAAATTGGGGGCACGGTTAACGTATTCGATTGCCATTGTTTGGTGGTCGCTCTGTACGGTGTTTACTGGAATGGGACGTTCGCTTGGCGGACTGATCGGTATTCGCGTTTTAATGGGAATCGGAGAGGCTCCAGCGTTTCCGACCAATACGCGCGTTATTTCAGACTGGCTGCCGTCACACGAACGGGGCATTGCAAACGGGATTTTTAATTCCGGTACAGCTATCGGGATTGGCATAACGACACCCATTTTAGCATGGATCATCCAGACTTGGGGATGGCAAGCATCCTTTGTGGTAATTGGCTCCATCGGTTTTGTATGGCTGGCATTCTGGTTATTCTTTTTCAAAAACCATCCAGAGCAAAGTAAGATTGCAAATGAGGCCGAAGTAGCCTATATCAAAGAGGAGCAAACTCAAACCGAAAAAGCGACGACATTAAACATCTCGCCATTTAAATTTTTAAAATTTAGAAGTGTTTACCCTATGTTATATGGCTTGTTTGCCCATAACTATCTTACTTATTTAATGATGACCTGGCTTCCCACTTATCTTGTAGTCGAAAGGCAAATGACTCTTTTAAAAGCCGGATTTTTCACGATGCTACCTTGGATCATGTCCTTTCTGGGAAATATTCTAGGAGGGGTGTTGTCAGATTTCTTGATTAAAAGAGGCTGGAATTCCATCAAAGCAAGAAAGACTATTTTAACCATAGGCATGCTTTTTCCATTAGCTATTATACCGACGATCTATACAGACAGCGCCCTAATGGCACTTACGTATATCTCAATAGCAATCGGCGGTGAAGGATTGGCTGCGGGCATTCTCTGGGCCACTGTTTCGGATGTTGCTCCAAAGGGTGCGGAAGGAAAGCTTGCAGGGCTGCAAAACTTCGTGGGGAACCTCGCTGGCTGGATAGCTCCAGTCGCAACAGGGATCTTAATAGCGAAGTTCAATAATTTCAATATAGCCCTGATCATACCTGTAGTCATTTGCCTTATTGCTGCTGTGGGGTATACCTTCGTGCTTAAAAATGAAAGGATTTCCATTAACACGGACATTGACGGGGGAACTAAAGTTTCAGGACTCTAATCTTTTTGTGTATATAATGAAGCGCTTTGTAAATCCAACGAAAAAAGGAGACATATTCATGCTGAAAACTAGTGGATTAATCAATTTAACTGAACTGAAAATGTATGTAAACGGTGAATGGACTGCAGCACATAACGGAGAAACTTTACCAGTAACAAATCCATCAACAGGGAAAGTGGTGGCAAGGATTCCAAATGGAGGTCGCCAAGAAACGCATGCGGCAATTGCAGCTGCAGAGGAAGCGTTTAAAACCTGGTCAAAACTGACAGCACAGGAACGCAGTAAATATCTAAAGAAATTGCATGACCTTATGCATGAATATAAAGATGAATTAGCGGAAATCATGAGTATGGAAATGGGCAAGCCCTTTACAGAAGCCCGGGGAGAAGTGGATTTTGCTGCAAGCTACCTGGAATGGTTTGCTGAAGAAGGCCGCCGGATTTATGGGGAAACGATCCCTGCTTCTGCAGCAAATAAAAGGCTATCGGTGATTCGCCAGCCGATTGGAGTGGTCGCTTCCATTACCCCTTGGAATTTCCCGTTGGCCATGATGACGCGGAAAGTAGGACCTGCCATGGCCGCTGGATGTACAGTCATTGTCAAGCCTGCTAAACAATCTCCTATTAGTGCGTTAGCGTTTGGGAAATTGGTAGAAATGGCGGGAGTGCCTGCTGGAGTGGTCAGTATCGTAACAGGGAGTGCCGGACCTATCTCGGATGAAATTTTTGAAAACCCGATAGTAAGGAAAATTTCTTTTACTGGATCTACTGAAGTAGGCAAATTGCTGGTTACCAAGTCAGCCCCGCAACTCAAGAGACTTTCCCTTGAGCTTGGAGGACACGCGCCGTTCATCGTTTTTGAGGATGCTGATTTGGAAGCTGCAGCAGCTGGTGCCGTTGCAAGCAAATTCAGGAACACCGGACAAACGTGCGTATGCGCCAATCGAATTTATGTCCACCGTTCTGTCATCGATAAATTCTCCGCACTTTTTGTTGAAAAGGTACAAGCTCTAAAAGTTGGAAATAGCATTGATCCAACCGTTGAAGTCGGGCCTCTTGTCAGCAGTGATGGCCTGGAAAAGGTAGAGGAACATGTAAAAGATGCCTTGGAAAAAGGTGCCAGCCTTCTTTGTGGCGGACAAAGAGTTGAAGGGGAATTGGCTAATGGATTATTCTATGAACCGACCGTTCTGGGTGGAGTGAGCAAGGATATGCTCATCACATACCAGGAAACATTTGGACCGGTCGCACCAATCATCCCGTTTGATACAGAAGAAGAGGTGATTGAGCTTGCCAACAATACAGAGTACGGGCTGGCCGCTTATTTTTACACACAGAATATAAGCAGGGGAGTCAGGGTATCCGAAGCTCTGGAGTTCGGCATCATCGGATACAACGACGCCATTCCCACCGTTGCACAAGCCCCATTTGGCGGCATGAAAGAAAGCGGCATGGGGAGGGAGGGCGGCCATCAAGGCCTTGAAGAATATTTAGAAGAAAAATATATATCGATGGGTTTTTAAAATAGGACAAGAAAAGGCTTAAGGTGAAGTCGAATCCTTAAGCCTTTCCTTATTTACCTCATAAAAAAGGAAGAATCTTAATTCCTCACACGCTCCCCATTGATTAACAAACCTCTGTTACCAAAATTCCTCCGTACACATTGACCCTAGGTTGTTAATATTTGGTTTTTTGTTGTAAAGTAAATATATTATAACTAGAGGTGATTTTCATTGAAAAAATGGACAAGGGAAATAGAAATAAACGCCCCGATTGAACAAGTCTGGAAGTTTCTTGATGGTTCTGTAGAAAATATGCAAAAAATCATGCCTCAAGTAGTTGAACAGAAGCCCGTTAAAATAACGGAAGAAGTGGTGGGGAGTGTATATCGCCAAAAGTACCGAGAAGGAAAACGAACAGAAGAGTATGATATAGAAACATTGGAATATTTGAATGAAACGAATGAGAAAAAGCTAAAAGTGGGCTTCATACTTGCTAAAATGTTTGAAATTACAGCTTTCTATGAACTAAATAAAATCAATGACAATAGAACTTCCTTTACATATACAGTCACCAGTCGCCCGTTAAAGTGGTTTTTGAAATTACTTTTATTGTTTGCTACCGATAAAGTGGTCGTTGAATTCTTGGAACGTGTCAAAAGGGTAGCTGAAGCAGAAACAAGTGAATCATGAATTAATTAAGTCAATCTTCCGCATTATAGGGGGCATACAACTTGCCTATGTTGGAGGGTATACTTTGATCTTTCCATTCCACTGCAGGCACTCGCTTTCCGCGGGCGGTCTTTGCGCCTGTGGCGTCACCCTTGGACACGCTTTTCCCGCAGTATTCTCGCACATTCGCTCCAATCAGCTCTGCATGAAAACTAAGTTGACACAGCAACATGATCCATCTTTATTCAAGATGGATTCAGACTGATATACAAGCCCATGTTTCAAAGCCACTAAAAAAAGCGATCGTGATATAGACTTGATCGCTTGTGAAAGATAAGGATTATTCAAAAGGCCCTTCCGAAAGAAGGGTCTCTTTTTTTTATTGTTACTACATTCAGTGATAGCAAAATGTATGGGCTTTTGTTATACCTCAATCTCCATCCCGATGTTCCGTTCTTTCGATTGGCGGTAAACACCTTTTGCCACAGCGAGGTCAAAGTAAGCGGCACCGACTGATTTAAAGAAGGTAATTTCCTCTTCATTTTCCCTGCCTGTTTTGTTCAGCATGACAAGTTCATAAAGCTCGCCATGAATATCATTAAACGACCAATTTTCCTGATTGGCTGCAGAAATGAGTTCTCCTGCTTCATCCTTCACGCCCACCAAATCGTCGACGATAATTTTAGCGGCGCGTGAAACCGTGGTATTATCCACTTCTTTCATATCCGGCAAATAAGACCCGACCCCGTTAATGTGTGTGCCCGGCTTTAAATCCTGCCCATTGAATACAGGCTCGTTCGAGCGGGTTGCGCAGCAAATGATATCTGCCTGACGAACGGCTGCTGATACATCTTCGAAAACTTCAAAAGGAACGGTTACTCCGAATGCCCGCAGCTTTTCCCCGAATTTCTCGGCTTTCTCTCGTGTGCGATTTACTAATAAAATACGTTCAATGTCCCTTACGGCTAACACCCCGATTGCTTGTTCAAATCCCATAGCACCCGTTCCGATGATCGTGAGAACCTTGGCGTCTTTACGAGCAAGAAAGTCCGTGGCAATGCTGCTCAATGCCCCCGTTCTGAGACGTGTTAAATAGGAGGCATTCAACAATGCTAAATGTTCGCCATTTTCAGCATCAGACAGCAAGATGACTCCTTGTGTTGTTGCCATCCCCCTTGAAGGATTCTTCGGGAAAATGGTAACGACTTTGACCGCCGAAACTTCTTCAGATAAATCAGCGCTTGGCATGTAAAGTGCCGATGCCTCGTGTTTAGGAAAAGCAAGAACGGTGCGATGGGGGTTGTCTATACTTTGAGCACCATGTGCACGTAATACGGCCTTTACATCTGATATTGCGTCTTTCATTCCATATGATTGTTGAATTTCCTTCTCACTTATAACCAACATTCCATTGTCCTCCTTGAGTTAAAAACCATAGATTACATGGCACTACTATTATGCGTTTCGTCTAATTTCTGATTGCTGCGATCCTTGACTGCCCAAATCGCTGCTAGTGACAGGACAGATGCAAAAATAATATAAATGGCAACAGGAACATAGGAGTTATTAAACCTATCAAGTAAAGCCGTTGCAACTAGCGGCGCTGTTCCTCCTGCAAGAGCAGCCCCGATTTGATATCCAAGCGTGATGCCGGTATAACGGATCTTTGCATCGAAAATTTCCGAGAACATCGTTCCAAGAACAGCTGTGATGGGAGCCCAAATGACCCCTAAACCTATCACTGTTGCAACGATTAATAGCAGGACCGATTTTTGCTGCAGCAGCCAAAAGTATGGGAATGCAAACAGTGCCATCCCAATCGTTCCGCCTATAAACAGCTTTTTGCGGCCAATTGTATCAGATAAATTCCCCATGATTGGTATTAAAATCGTCGTTATTATTGTTGCAATCATGACTGCAGTTAATGTAGCAGTCCGAGAGAAACCGAGATTTGCAGTAGCATATGATACGACAAATGTGCTGAAAATATAAAATGGCGCCGTTTCTACCACTTTGGCTCCCACGGCGATAAGGACTTCACGCCAATAATTCTTAAGAGTTTCAACAATCGGCAGCTTTGGAACTTCTCCGGATTCCTTTACTTTTTTGAATGACGGAGTTTCATCAATTCCTTTACGGATCCATAGGCCAAAAAATACTAGCAGAGCACTAAAAATGAATGGTATACGCCATCCCCAGGTCATGAATGCGTTTTCAGAAAGCAGTGTCATAATAGATAAGGCAACGGTTCCAAGTAGCATTCCTATAGTGACACCCATCTGAGGAATGGCTCCGAACAAGCCCCGTTTCTCAGCGGGAGCATATTCAACGGCCAATAAAAGCGCGCCTCCCCATTCACCGCCAATTCCCAGACCTTGAACTAAGCGCAACGTGATCAATAAAATCGGCGCCCAAATACCAACGGCTTGATACGTAGGAAGAAGCCCCATCCCAAATGTTGCGACCCCCATTAAACTAAGTGTTAAAACAAGTGTTTTCTTTCTCCCGATACGATCGCCAATATGGCTAAAGATCACCCCGCCAAAAGGGCGGATGAAGAATGCTAACGCAAAGGATGCATAGGAGAGCAACAGCCCTATTGTCGGATCCTCATTCACGAAGAATATCTGGTTAAACACGAGAGCTGAAACGGTCCCATATAAAAAGTAGTCAAACCACTCAATCGAACTTCCGACTAAACTTGCGATTAAAATACGCCGCATTTGTTTCTTCTCCATCTTGAGTCACCCCTTTAAAATTGAAGTATCACTTCAATTTCTGATTTCCTTTATTTTAAATAATTACAAATTTTCTGTCAATATTTTTTTGATAAGCTATTAATGACGGAACATTCATCAAAACTTGTACTGTATAATGTAGCTAGATACTATGTAAAAAAGGGGGCATCCGTATGCCTTTTGATTCAATCGGGAAAAAAATGAAATTATTGAGGAAAGAGCGAAAACTAACATTAAAAAGTCTGGCTGAACAAACAGGCGTTTCAATCAGTTTTTTATCACAAGTAGAACGGGGAAAATCAAGCGTCACATTAGAGTCATTAAAAAAAATCGCTGATACATTAGATGTCAGCCCAAGTTTCTTTTTTTCTGAGGACCGATCCCAAGAAAATTCAGATTATAATCATGAACAATTTCATTATCAGAATTTATCCAGCGGCATTCGTGATGCTGTTTTTTCGCCCATTCTTGTCACCTTAAAGCCAGGGGAAAACAAAGGAAGCGCCTTTTCCCATAGCGGACACGAATTCTTATTCATTATCGAAGGGAAGTTAACCGTGGAAATAGAGGGAGAGAGGACAGAACTCCATGAACAGCAGTCGTTCATGTTCGATGCTCGAAAAGCCCATTACTGGTTTAACTTCTCGGATCAAATTGTCCGGTTTCTGGTGGTGTCGTCGAAATAACGGAAGTAAAGAATTAACGATAACTTTCACCCGTTAACGAAAATTGTCGTACAAAAGGATAGATGTAAACAGGGATTCCTCACTGTTCATCTATCCTTTCCTTTTTACCTATTGAATGTGAATGTGTGAAAAAATATTGGATTTCAGAAAAAATGGTTATATAGAATAAGCTATTGTGATGCATGAAGACTAATCAATAATCCATTGTTTCGTTTTTATTTTTTATGCCAAATAACCAACGAAGTGACTGAATGAAGTAGTTTGAAAAGAATAGGTCATCATGAGTTCCTTCTGGATCTGACGCAAATAATAGATTTGGTTCCAAATAGCCTTCCTTGATAAATTCAAGGTGGGCCTTCTTCGTGTAGTCAACCATATGCTTTTGCATCGTTTCTTTATAAATTCCCTCTAATTCCCCGACATATAAATAGAGCTGATGATCTTGACGATTCACAGTTGGCTTGATATGGATATTTCCTTGCCGTTCAATCTTTTCCCCTTGCAGATAGCGAAGAACATCCTCGTACCAAAAGGAAGCGGATAATGAGATATATTGATGGAATACATCTGGATAATAATAGGAGGCGAAAAGCGAAACAAGTCCTCCTAATGAGCAGCCGGAAATCGCTGTATGTGAAGGTTCAGGATTCGTAGCATAATGGGCATCTATATAGGGCTTTATCTCGCTTACAAGAGTATGTAAATAAACTTGCGCTTGTCCTTCAAAGGAAGAAGCATGTCGTGCAAGTGATGGTGCTTCCCACGGCGTATAGTCATTTTTGCGATCAATCGGTTCAATTCCAATAACGATAAATGGTTCGATTTGACCTGAAAGAATTAAATGATCGATATAGTTTACAGCTTGCTTGGCCGTTTCTCCGCCATCATGCATATAGATCGTTCGGTATTTCTTGGTTGGATCATAACTTGAGGGTAAGATGACACATACCTCATAGTTGGCAATTTTCTCATCAAGGTATTGGATCATGTATTTTCCCACATCCTTTAGAATATTCGTATGTTGAAGTTTAGAAAAGGCTCTTTTCGTAAAGATTGTTGTTTTTAAAACGAAACGATTTAAGGTTGATTGGAGCGCAAGTGCGAGACTCCTGCGGGGGCACCGCCCGCCCCGCGGAAAGCGAGCAGCTGAAGGGGAAATCAACACAACGCTTTACTTGGTAATTAGCAACAAAGTATGCGAAATCAGCCTTAGAAAAAAAATAAATGATAATGATAACCATTATCATTTATAATCATAATATACTCTTTATTATTTTGAAAGGAAAAATCCAGTCATTAAGGATGATGATAATAAGAATGGTATATAAAAAGCCAATAGGAAGAGGGAGCTTATTAGGGTTGGCAGTCTTTAACTGTTAATTTGTGTCTTTGCATTAGGTCCTCATTAGTTGATAAAATGAGTTGTGTTTCTTTGATGAAACTATTAATGAGGAGCGATATGCTTATCTTTCAACAAATGGAAAGTGGGATTTTATGATTAACCTGCATCAAGTGAGTAAAAAATTTTCACAGTTTCAGGCAATTAAGTCTGTTACTTTAACAATACCTAAAGGTGAAATTCATGGAATAATCGGAGCAAGCGGAGCAGGGAAATCAACGTTGCTGCGGCTGATGAATTTGTTGGAGACCCCAGATGCGGGCGAAGTGGAGGTAAACGGCCAAAGGTTGACCCCATTGAACAATAAAGCACTTCGAGGGGCACGGAAGTCGATTGGCATGATCTTTCAGCATTTTAATCTTGTGGCAAATAAAACGGTTCATGACAATGTGGCAGCCTCATTAGAACTGGCAAATTATCCAAAGAAGGAACGTCGGAGCCGTGTTGTAGAGTGTCTTCAATTTGTCGGGTTGAAGGGTGAGATGGAGCGATATCCTGCACAATTAAGCGGGGGACAAAAGCAGCGTGTTGCCATTGCAAGGGCGTTGGCAAATAACCCGCAAGTGTTGTTATGTGATGAACCGACTTCTTCCCTTGATCCAAATACAACGGCTGAAATATTGGACGTGCTGGAGAACATAAACAAACGCTTCGGTGTGACGATTGTCATTGTCAGTCATGAGCTGGATGTCATTAAAAGTATATGCAATCGTGTTACGATCATGGAAGGTGGAGAGATTTATGACACTGTCTTAATCGAACCAACTGGGATTGAAAAAAAGGATAATCGGCCGGAATACTTCATCGAACAATTAGCAGAGAATGGTGGGCTGGATCATGCCTGAGGTTTTAGTTCAGTATGAGGCAGAAATTTGGCAGTCAATTGGAGAAACCATTACCATGGTTGGTGTGTCCATTTTAGCTGCGATTTTGATTGGATTGCCTGTCGGGACCTTGCTGTTTCTTTGCAGGAAGGGGCATTTGCTTGAAAATCCGTGGGCTTTCTCGATTTTGAATTTATTTGTCAATACTATCCGCTCTTTCCCATTTTTATTATTGGTTGTTTTTTTAATCCCGTTTACAAGGCTCATAATCGGCACAGCCATTGGAACAGCAGCTGCTTGCGTTCCATTAGCGATCATTGCCATTGCCCATTATTCGCGGTTGGTCGAGCAATCTTTATTGGACGTGCCAAAGGGTGTGATCGAGGCAGCCATTTCCATGGGGGCTTCTGTTAAGGGTGTCATCTTTAAATTTCTTTACGTGGAGGCTCGTTCAGGACTTGTCCTCGGACTAACAACCTCGATTATCAGCTTTATTTCCTATTCAACGATCATGGGAGTGGTCGGGGGCGGCGGTATCGGCGATTTTGCCATCAGGTATGGCTATCAGCAGTTTAAAACAGAGTTAATGATTTATATGATTATCATTATGATCATTCTAGTCCAGCTTATCCAATTCATTGGAACGGCTGTAGCCAGAATGATTGATAAAAGATAAATAATGGAGGGAAACATCATGAAAAAAATACTCTTTCTCATGTCAGCAATCATGTTGCTTTTAGTAGGATGCGGAAAGGCTAATGAAGGAAAAGAGAAAGAAAATACTCAGAATCAGGAGAAGGAAGAGGTAACATTGAAAGTGGCCTCACTCATTCCCCCAATGACGGAAATTCTTGAGCTTGTGAAACCAAAGCTGGCAGAGGAGGGCATTAACCTGGAAATGGTTGTATTAGGTGATAATGTGCAGCCTAACACCGCGCTAGCGGCAGGAGAAGTGGATGTGAACTTCTTCCAACACGTTCCATATATGGAGGAATTCAATCGAAACAAAAATGCCGAGCTAGTACCAGTGAAACCGATTTATTTTGCCAATTATGGGGTGTATTCCAAAGAATACGATTCAATGGATAAATTGCCAGAGGGCGCCGTTATTGCCATTGCAAATGATGTGTCGAATATCGATCGTTCATTGGCATTGCTGGCACAGCATAAAGTCATTACTTTAAAGGAAAAAAAGGGTCCATACTATACAATGTCTGATATCACTGAGAACCCTAAAAACTATAAGTTTAAAGAAGTGGATTTATTAATGCTGGCGAGAACGTATGATGAAGCAGATGCGATCGTGATCACACCTGCTTACGCTGCACCGCTTGGTTTGACACCAAAAAATGACGCTCTTCTCACAGAAGGTGTTGAAAATGACTTTGCGATTACATTAGTGGCACGCAAGGATAACGTGGATTCTGAGCCAGTCCAAAAGTTGGCCAAGGCCATGACAAGCCCGGAGGTACGCAAATTTTTAGAAGAGAAATATAGTGAAACAGCTATACCGGCATTTTAATTTTGATACAAAGAAAGGGCTATTCCTTCAACGGGAATAGCCCTTATTTACGTATTGGTTTAACTTTGTGATCGCCCACCGTCTAGCTACTATTAAAAATACTGTCCAATTCCCCTTCAATTCTTGAATAAATATAGAAACTCTTCTAAAATATATTTAGTCCATAATTTTACAGTGAATAAAAATATTACATATAAATGAAATCTAGTTATAAGAAAAGAAGTTGAAAGGACTTTCCATTATGTCGATGATTAACGAATCTCAAACACTAGTTTCTGCCATGCAAACGCGTGTCGGACAATATAAGGACCTAAAAGAACAGCTCACGGAATTAAAAAAAGGATTTGAGAGTATCGTTCATTTGGACGATGAGCTGCAGGGTCAAGGCGCGGAGGCCATTAAAGGATTTTACAAAGCACAGATCGATGTCGTGGATTCTTGGCTGCGTCTGATCAATCGGCATGTTGCCTTTTTAAGTGGAATTCAAGGAGATACAATCGAGGCGAACCTGAGTGAAACCGTGGTTACGGTCCCATTTTTAGAGGAAGAGCTGGAAAGCGCCAGTCGAAATTCCAAGGAAATGGTCACAGCCCAAAAAAATGATCTGAAAAAAATATTGGCTGGAATTGATGATATCATTCAGTTAGAACCCTTTTCCGATGATGTGTTCTTTGAGAATATGGAGAAAGCTGAAAGGAAACGGAACCAAACGATAGACAAATTAAACGAGATCGATCATAAGTGGACGGCTGAATATGCTAAATCCGAAGCGGACCAAGCGGCAGTGGCGGCACTCATGGAGCAATTGAAAGTATCCAGTACAAGGGGAGGAGTAGTATCCCCGCTCTATTTTAATGCAACAGCCTATAAAAATAGTGAAGCCTATAAAAGTCTGGAAGTTAGGAAAAAAGAGACCGCGCAATATCTGAAGGTTAAGAAAGAGGAAGCCGAGAATCGCCGGATCAAAGAACTGAAGGCACAGCTTGATCATGTAACAGATCCGGATGAGTTCCTCAAAATCGCCAAGCAAATCGGGTATGAAAACTTAGCGCCCACCCAGCAGCAATATGTTATGCAGCTAGAAGCATCCAAGCAAACGGCTGACATTGCAAAAGGAATCGGCGTAGGCCTTTATGATGTAGGTAAAGACTTCGTGACAGGAATTTGGGACTTTGTCACAGATCCTGGCGAAACGGTCGAAGGTGTAGCCAATTCGATCATGCACCCGATAAAAACCTATAAATATATTTCAAAATCCATCTCGGACTCATATGAACGGGATATGGTAAATGGCGATGCCTATTCGCGGTCTCATTGGGTAACCTATGCCCTCGGAACAGTCGTCACATCAGTAGTGGGAACAAAAGGCGCAGGAGCCATAACGAAGACAGGGGTCGTGACTACAAAAGCGGCTGCAGTAAAAGGTGTTACGAAAGCAAAAGAACTGGCCACTATCCCTAATCTATTGCCATACAACCCTAAAAACCAACTGTCCATGGCAGGTGGAGTACCTTATAATGTGGTTAATGGTACTGGATTAAAAGAACAGTTAATTTCGATGGCGAAAGTGGAGTCTGAGGTTAGTGGTAATGGTGGAAATAAGTTCACTTTAGATACTATGAGGCATGTTTATCATGGAGAGATTAATCGACGTGGGAAAGCTGTTGGTTATCATCACGAGAGTATGATGGGTGGTAAAATAGTTCCAGGTACAGAAACAAGGCCTGATAGAAATGGAGTATATAGAGCTAAGGTGGTAATAGATGGAGTAGAAAAGAGAGCAAAATCAAGTTTTTTCCCAAAAGAATGGGACCGGGTACAAGTTTTAAAAGCTATTGATGAGGCTTTTAAAAATAAAACGCAAATTGGTGAAAATAAATATTCTGGTTTAACTTCTTCTGGTTTACAAATAGATATGTATCTTAAACCAGACGGATCAGTTGCCACTGCCTATCCAATTTACGAAGGAGGTTGAGGATGAAATATTCATACGAGTTTTTTAGAGATCCTTTTGGGACATTGAGAATAAAATTATCGGATGAAATAAAATTATTCGCTGATTTTATTGAAGACATCCCTACAGAGGAAGAAGCAGACGAGTATATTACGATAGTTGAAAATGTATTAAATGGTTTACACGAAAAGTTTGAAATTCAACTTAATGCCACAAGTGTGCTAATAAAAAAAGATATGACAGTACTTGAACATTTTTTTAGATATGAAGAGCCTTATGAAAACGAAATGGAGACTGAAGAATTTAAAGAACTTATGTTAATATGGAAAAGTAAAATTCCAGAAAGATTCAAGAAAAATGAGAATTGAATTTATACTTCTAATTTGATTATTCCCTTAGTGTATCTTCATACTTGTCCGTGCTTCATGCGTTACGAAACTAAGAATTAGACGGTGATTTTGGTAAAATATTTAGCTTTACAGCAATTTATAAAGCAGTATGGCGAAGATGATGATTTTACAGGTGGAGTAAGTGAAGACAAAGTAAGAGAAACTGAACAAAAATTACAGGTCTCATTACCGGAAAGTTACAAGTGGTTTTTAAGAAACTATGGTTATGGTGGATTTTTTGGTGTGGACATAATTGGATATGGTTTTACGGGTCCAGCGGTAGTAGATGCTACCAAAGGTCATCAAAAGTATTATGATTTAATAGATGGTCTTGTGGTTATAGAAGATATTGATGAATTTGCTTATTGTCTCGATACTAATAAAATGAAAAATGGCGAATGTCCAGTTATTACGTGGGATAATCAGGAGGGGTATGGTTTTACCGTAGCTGATAATTTCCTAGACTATTTGATAGAAAGTCTTGAAGAGGCAAAAGAAGAATGGGATGAAGATGAAGAAGATTGGTAAAAGCAGAGGGTAAAAGCTGAAGGTAAAAGTTATTTATCTTGTTTTGTTAAAAGTTGAATTATTTTTATATCAGAAGAAATGGATAGAGCCTTTCGAAAATCAAAGGGACTATCCATTTTGCAGTCGACCCACCAGCAATTCTTCCCACATATAGAATCCTCAAGTCATTGTAAAGGGAATTGGCGTAGACCTTGGTAGTTGTTTTCGAATTAAATTAATTATAGGAATTTAAATTTAGAACTTAATTAATATGCAATACCGACTAGGAATTAGGATTATATTCTATTTACCTAAAAAATGTCGAAATACACAAATTTATAAATACTAGTGTAAATTAACTATTTTTTTAATTAAAATTTTAATTAGAAATAATTAGGAGTATTGGCAATTGAAAATAAAAGAAGTAACTCTAAATAAAATAAAGAAATATAACAATCGAGTTGTTTTTGAATTTATGGCAGGACAAAATATTAACACAATAAGTGGAAAGAATGGTGCTGGGAAGTCTACTATTTTTGAAGCTTTAATCGAGTTACAGAAAGCATATTTTGTACAAAAAATTCTAACAGAAGAAATTCCTTACGAGGGTAGAGATTTATATACTGAAGTAGGGAAAGAACTGTTTCAGTTTATGATTGATGATAAAGCGTATATTGAAGCTGTCTTTCAGTTTGATAAGATAGACCAAGATATGGAAAATGATAGCTCAATTACTGGAGCTCCAGAAATTAGAGATGAACAGCAAGAGGCTGCTCCAGCAATAGAAGTTCAGGACGAAGTTATCGAAGTTAAAGTTGTATTAAAGGCAAAAAAGATTGAAAATGAACAAGTTTATTGGGAAATAGAGATTACTGACGAGGAAGAAGCTGTTCTAAGTTCATTTTGGAATCTTAAAAGTCCTAAGAATATTATTGCTTTTATTAGTTCAAATAAGCATATTATTGAAAAAGACGTTACATTTGATGATATAAAGTTAAGGCAAGATAAGATTATTTCTCCAATTGTTAAGTTTGTTTTAGACCCTACTAGTATTTTCGAGAATTTATATGAAATTCTAGTAAATGATTATTTACATGAAAAAATTATTCCTGTTACTCGAAAAGGACCATCCCCAAGAAAAGATTTATATTATCATGTAACTAAAATGTTATTTGCAACTTTAATGCCTGATTTGTCCTTTACAAATTTATCAGGCTCTAAAAGGGAAAATCAGTTTATATTTAGTGCAAAAAATAAATCTTTAAGAACCAAACAATATGACATGAGGCAGTTTAGTTCTGGAGAAAAACTAATATGGTATACATTACTATTTATTAATTATATAAAAAATATGGGGATTCTAATTATTGATGAGCCAGAGAATCATTTGCATGAGGAAGTTGCTTGTAAACTTTCTACTTTATTACATGACATTACCTACTCTGATGATTTCAAAAAATTTATTAGTGAATTGAATATTGGTCAGAAATCCCTCACGACAATTGAGAGTGAACTTGAAAAAGGTTATGATAAATTCCGTTTAAATCAAGTATTTTTGCTAACACATTCGAAAGGGTTAATCTACCATAACTTTTCAAAAGGGACAAACTTTGTATTAGGTGAAACACTTAAGCCGATTGATTATGCTTCTTGTGAGCAAATGCTTCGACAGTTAGGGATTAGCTATGTTAATGACAAAATACTATTTGTTGAAGGCGATACTGATATAGAAGTACTTGAAAGTATATTAGACCGATATACTATAAAAGTTAGATCTTTAGATAGTTGTTCTGAGATAATTAAAACATTTGAAGGTATTAAAAGAGTGAGCGCATTTTTACAGGATCCAATGTTTGTGTTTTTAATAGATAGAGATACTAGAAGTGTACAAGAGATTGAATCTATTAGAAATAGACATGGGGAATACTTTGATAATCATTTTATAGTAATGGATAAGCATGAGCTAGAAAATTATTTTTTAGAACCTAAAATTATTGCAGATGTCCTTAAGCAGCATCAAAGTGATAGTTATGAGCCTCCAACTGAAGATGAAATAGAAAGTAAAATTTATGAGGTTGCCACCGAACAACTAAAATATACAAGAAAAAAATATTTAAATTATCATCTTCATCATAAAATGGAAAAGGTAAAAAAGTTAATTAATCATAATGAAATAAAGGTAGAGGATAAAGCACTTTATAATCAGTATATTGGTGATTTATTCAATAAACAGGAGTTCTTAAATATAAAACAAGAACTTATGAATCTTTTTGACCAGATGCAGGAGTTTTATGAGGGTGAAAATTGGGAAGAAAATTGGCACGACTATATGGATGGTAAGTCGGTATTAGGCAGAGTTGTAGCCAAACTTAGTGAAGGACCAGAAGTAAGGCCTATAAGGTTGAGAAGAGAAATTAAGTCTGCAATTTTAGGAACTAAAGGTAGTGAATTAAATAATCTGATTGATAGAATTATATCTCTTTTTGGGATTACACATGAGGAAATTGAAGTAGAAGAGCTCGAAGAAACGGAAGAATAAATTATATTTGTTTTAGAATGAAAACTGAACAATGGCAGAAAATTATAATGTTTTAAATTCCAATAAGATATGAAAATTCATTCTATTCAGATGTAATTTTTACACTTTTTACTTTTTAAAACAGGGTACTTAAAGCCGATACAAAAGGATTGAACAAAAGAAGGTATTTGTTCAATCCTTTTTGTATTAAAGAGGAATTATTTTTTATTCAAAGCAGTTATTAAATAATATATAATGTTACTGATGGAGGTTGTTTCTAATGATTGAAGATTTACTAGAAAAAATAAATAAATGTTCCATTGAGGCAACTTCTGATGAAACTAGAATTCAGCAAAAGGAGCAAAATGAGCAGTATTTTACACCAATCAGCATTGCAAGTTTTATGAGTTCTATGTTTAAAGAAGTTAGAAAAAATGAAATTAATATTTTGGATCCAGGTTGTGGTACAGGCAATCTTTCCGCAGCTTTTATTGCTATGGTTTGCGATTGGAAAAGAAAGCCTAAAGTGATTAATTTAGAACTTTTTGAAATTGATGAGACGCTTTCTGAAAAGTTAAATAAGAATTTGTCCGAGCTCCAAAAGTTATGCGGAGATAATGGAATTACTTTAAATTTCACAACACGATATGAAGATTTTATCATTGCTGGATTGAATAAGGTGAATGAATGTAATGATTTATTTGACTATATTATTTTAAATCCACCATATCGTAAGTTATATAGTGAATCTAATCATAAGAGAATTCTAATGGAATGTGGAATAGATGTTCCAAACTATTATGCTGCTTTTTTAGCTATATCGTATAGATTATTAAAAGCTAAAGGACAATTAGTAGTTATATTGCCTAGAAGTTTCTGTAGTGGAACCTACTTTAAGTCGTTTAGAGAAGATTTAATTACACAAACAAAAATAGATCGAATTCATATTTTTAAATCGAGAAAAGATTTATTTTATGATGAAGTTTTACAAGAAACTATTATTTTATCCTTACAGAAAAAAGTACAGAAGTTAAATGACACTATTCTTATAACAGAGTCTTTAAAAGATGATTTTACCGAGACTAAACGAACACATAAACGTTTTGATAATGTAATATTTCCATTGGACTCTAAGAAAATAATTCGTATTATCCATACTCCAGATAAAATGATTGTAGATCAAATGCATTCCCTTCCTTGCACATTATCAAAGTTGGGAATTAGTGTTTCAACGGGACCTATAGTTGATTTCAGAGAAAAACCAGAAAGTCTCAGGTTTGAATATAATCTATGGTCATTTCCAATGATTTATCAAGAGAATTTTAGACAGGGAAAAATAGAGTGGCCTATTGAGAGTGAAAAACCAGGTCTCATTGTTGAAGATGATAAAAATTATAAAAGATTAAGACCTTCCGGAATATATGTCTTAGTTAAAAGAATGACTACGAAAGAAGAGAGAAAAAGGATTGTAGCTGCTGTTTTTAATAATAAGGAGTATTCAGATCAAAAGGTTGGATTTGACAATAAAATAAATTATTACCATATAGCACAAGGTGGAATTGATGATTTGAATTTAGCAAAAGGTTTATGTTTATATCTTAATTCATCATTGGTAGACTTCTACTTCAGAACTTTTAGTGGCAGCACCCAAGTTAATGTTGCAGATTTAAAAGCAATAAAATACCCCTATAAAGAAGACTTGATACAAATTGGTAGGTTGTTTACTGAATTACCTCCACAAGAAGAAATTGACAAAATTATTGATAATTATGATTTTAAAAAAGCCATCTAGATACATATTGTATTTAGGTGGCTTTTGACTTATTTTATTATTTTTTCAAAAAAAAATTGACTTATTGAATCAGTCGTTATAAATTAGACTTTGCAGTTTGAATAATTTGGATAAATTGAGTAATTTTATTAATTTGAATAATTGAATCAGTCTTGTTACCTTTTATCATCAAATCAGGTAAGGAGAAGAAATGGTGATTGGTTTAGAAGGAGTAATAAAGTTAAAAAATATGGTTTTAAGGAAGTTGCAAATTACTTTAAGGTCTCTCCACAATCAGTTAGCGATTAGATAAAGGGTAAAAGAAGAGTCCCACCAATGAGAGTCGAGAATTATCAGAATATTTCGGAGTTTATGCAGATCTAATTTTTAAAGAAGTAAATGAGGAAAATGAAATAAAAAAAATTCGTTATAAAGTAGGAAGCGTCTTAGAACCAATTATAATCAGAAATGAAATGAATGATGACTTATTTTTAAGAGAGGATGATATGAAAATGGAAAATCAGGAACAGCTTATTTTCGATATTATTTCCAGTGATGTAAACAATTATGGAACTATAAAAGAATTGGAAGATCAGATTACTGAAGAAAGAAAGGAAATGAAAACTGAAACATTGGATATTACTATTTCAGAACTTCTGAATATGTATTCAAACCGAAAAGTAATAGATATCCATCCGGAGTTTCAAAGGCTATTTAGATGGTCAATGACTCAAAAAACAAAATTGATTGAATCAATTTTGTTAGGTATCCCTATCCCTCCTCTCTTTGTTGCTGAAGATGAACGAACTGCATGGGATGTAATTGATGGTGTACAAAGGTTATCAACAATCTTTGAGTTTTTGGGTGTACTAAGAGATGATGAAGAGAAAATAATATCTCCGAGTATATTGGTAGGTACAGAAAAACTACCAAGCCTAGAAGGAAAAGTATGGGATAATGATCATCCTCCACATAAACATCGTTTCTCATTTCAACAAGGAATTGGTATTGCAAACAGATTTTTAAACTCGAAATTAAAAGTAATTGTTGTAGGGAACGAAAGTAATCCTAAGGCAAAATATGATATTTTTGATAGATTAAATACAGGTGGTAGTAAATTAACACATCAAGAAGTTAGAAATTGCTTAGCAATTATGATTAATAGAGAATTCTATGTTTGGCTTAGAAATTTATCAATGAATCCTGACTTTATGTCATGTTTACCAATTAGTCAAAAAGCGAAAAATGAACAAAATAATTTAGAATATGTTTTACGCTTTGTTGTTTATAGGCATATCAAAAAAGATGAGTATTCATTTACAGATGATATACATGAAGTGCTAACTAAAAAAATGAGAGACATTTGCAGTGAAAACAGTCTTGATCTAATTAAGGAAAAAGAGATTTTTGATAAAACATTTGAACTTCTTAATAATGCTCTTGGAGAGTCTGCATTTAAAAAATACTATAATGAAGAGCAAAGATTTAAAGGGCAAGTAATGCTATCTAGCTTTGAAATTATTGCAATCGGTATAGCAGAAAATCTAGATAAAATCATTAATATGGATATTCCTACAGAGTATATATTAACTAAAGTAACAGACCTTTATGACTCGAGTGATTATTCGGAAGCTCAAAAAACTATAAGTGGTAGAGCGGTAACTCGATTCACAACTTTAACTGATTTGGGTAAAAAGTATTTTAGCTATTAATTGATTAAAAGGCAGCCATCTTGGGTTTCTGAATGAACTTTTCACTTTAATGATTCCATTTATTTTATATCCTCATAGATTAGAATCGTAAAAAATAAATATGAAAATATATATTATAGCTATGAACATATGTTCAGAAAAAACCCTCATTCTATATACAGAATGAGGGTTTTTTCTATTGGAGGGAAAATTATGAGTCAAAAAAGGTACAGAAAACTGTTAGAGTTATTGGAGACAAAAATGTAGAAGAAGCAGCCTGCAAAACGAGTAATCTTTGTTAGTCCAAGTCGCTTCATCGGAGTCCAAAAAAATTGATATCAACTAGCGGAAGCGGAGAATCGCCGGATTAAAGAATTAAAGGCACAACTCGATCATGTAACAGACCAGATGAGTTCCGCAAATCGCCAAGCAGATCAGGTATGAAAACTTAGGCATACCCAACAGCAATATGTTATGCAGCTAGAAGTATCCAAGCAACGGCATACATTAAAGGGAATAGGACTAGGCCTTTATAATGAATTTGTTGCGGGGGTTTGGGACTTTGTCACAGACCCTAGGGAAACGGTTGAAGGTGTGGCAAATTCAATCGTGCATCCTATATAAACCTATAAATATATTTCAAAGGCAATATCTGATTTTATGAAGGGGATATGGTAAATGGTGATGCCTATTCGCGGTCTCATTGGGTAACTTATGCCCTTGGAACAGTCGTCATGAAAGTAGTAGGAACAACAGATTTTTAAAATAGATAACTAGAAGCAACTTATAAATGGGATATCATCCAATGGGATATATTTTTTTGGTTTATGTGAAACTTAATTGGGAAGATAAAATGTATTGGGAAACGTTGGTGGTTTGCATGAAATGTGCATAAAAGGATGTGGTTATAATTGAATAATGATTTACCTCTTAAATCAGAAACCCCAATATTAGGAACAGACCATACTATGTTAGAATTTTGGCAATGGGACTTTTCAAATATATTAACAAATAACCTAAGTGGTATTTTTGCTGAGTTTTTAATTGGGACTGCTCTTGGCTGTTTAAATCAAATACGAGTTGAATGGGATGCATTTGATTTAGTTTATAAAGGCATGAAAATTGAGGTGAAATCTTCTGCGTATATCCAAGCATGGCATAAAGAAAAATATTCAAACATCAGTTTTAGTATTGGGGCAAAAAAAAGAATATGATTATGGAACAAATAAAAATAGCCCTACCATAAAACGGCATGCAGATATAAATGTTTTTTGTTTACTAAAAGAAAAAAATTTAGAATTAATTGAACCATTAAATATGACACAATGGGAATTTTATATTGTATTAACTAAAGACTTAGATATGCATTTTCCCCATCAAAAAACAATATCTTTAAATTCACTAAAAAAAATAGCTCACCCGTGTATATATGAAGAATTAAAACAGACAGTAGATGGTATATTGTAGGGATTATGATCCAAACTGCTTTTTATCCATGGAGAGTATATTTTTTGCAAAAATAAAGAAGAAACATGTTAAACGCACAAAGGGGTAAATTTAATTTAGTCTAAAAAGGATATCCT
Organism: Peribacillus simplex; assembly: GCF_900156045.1. Classification (GTDB taxonomy): domain Bacteria; phylum Bacillota; class Bacilli; order Bacillales; family DSM-1321; genus Peribacillus; species Peribacillus simplex_D. The sequence continues at coordinate 83,848 of NZ_FTMX01000001.1, forward strand.
TAATTCCTAGGCAAACAATGTATCAACGTTTTTTACTAGAACCATCACAAATTGGTATAACAGCGTAATCCTAGTGTCAAAAGGAGCAGTAGGTCATAGCCGGTTGCAGCGGGAGTAATATCTTTTTTGCCCTATCTCCTATATGTAAAGAGCATGATTTCCCTGAAATCATGCTCTTTATATTAATTTATAATATATATCTTTCAACTCACTCACAGTCTCACTAAACTCATCAACTCTCACGGCGCACATTTCAATTGTCTTCTCAGTATCAATAACTTCCCATACAGGATAATCCGTTTCTCCTTCCTGTTTAGGATAAAGCAAAATACAACGCTCAACATCCTTATAGGCAGTCACATATGCATACATTTGATAAATATCACTTTGAACGTATTGGCTTCTTCCGTTATATGATGAACTCTTCCATTTGGTATCAATGATTATTTTATTATCAATCACAAAATCTGGTTTTAATAAAATATTACCATAGCCACTTTTTTTATTTCGGAGCAGCCTTTTTCCTGTATCCTGACTGATTACTGCATGAGTACCAACAGCCTCTTTTAATGCGGCTTCAATGTAGTTTTCAAATAGCAAATTCATTTGAAATAAGAAAGAAAATGATGAGGCATTTCGTCGTTTATTGTATATATCAGCTCGTTCAATAATCAGTTTTGCAAACAATGCGGCATCGCGAAAGCGTTCGTTTTGACGGTTAAACATTATATTTTTAAAATTTGACTGGGAAAACTGCACTAAATCCACCTGCTCTAAAAAGCCTAAACAACGTTCAAGGTGCAGTGTTAACCTATGATTTTTTGCAGAGCGCTTCACAATAAGTAAGGCACATTTAAAAAGTTGATTTAAAGAATTGTTTTCTGTATGTTCATCAAATGCACAGTAAGCATTTGATTTTTGAAACATATTTTGACGGACATGCTTACTTAGCTGAAGTTTGCCACGAAGTGCATATAAATTATCTTCTTGGCGTTCATATGTTTTATAGATACCTTTTTGTAGTTCAGGTAGTAAACGAGTGATAAATGAAGTAAGAAAAGCATCAAGCAGGTTACCTTTTTCTTCCCCGTTTTGTACCTGATCGTAAAAGGAAATTGATAGAAACCCTGTGACCGACAGCATCGCTAATAATGCTTTTTGATCATTAACTGGATTCAATGTAATTTTCGGAACAATTTCATATCGTACATCCGAGCACTGAATTACACCGACATAATTAATAAAACGCAGCCGTTTATACTGAAGTTCAAGCACCTTCTCGTTCGGATATTTTTCTTCTATATACTGTACCAGTTCTTCAAATTGTGCGTTTGTTACAGTATTTTCCGTAATCCAGTCAAATGCTTCTCGAACAGTAATCGTCTTATTCATAAATTGCTATTAGTTCCTGTGGTGTTAATTTACGTTTTAAGCGGTACAGTGCTGGAATATGCATAGACGGTTTCTGTTTAAATAATTGATTCACATCGACTTCTTCTTTATAAACGATATACGAATCTTCCTTTGACTTTCCAATTCCTCCCAAAACAAGACCGATTTTTTCCCAGTCATCATAAAAGTAATCCTGCAAGAGTGGTATGATTTTTGTTTGGAAAATAGAAATCACTTCCTCATCCGTTGTAGCGTTTATAAAATATGCGTGACCAATTGTATGATCTCGATCATACAACACTTCTATACGCTTATTCATAATGGATAACATGACAGTAAGATCAATCTCTTCACCTATGGATTCTAATAGATCCGCATTCGGCATCATTTCTTCAAATACATATCTTCTGCGAAGTGCTGTATCTAACAATGCAATTGAGCGATCTGCTGTATTCATTGTTCCGATAATAAATAAGTTTGGAGGTAAAGTGAATTTTTCTTTTGAATAGGGAAGTTCAACAATTAGTTCGTTTTTTTCTGTAAGGCGTTTATCCTCTTCTAAAAGTGTTAAAAGTTCTCCAAAAATCTTTGAAATATTGCCACGGTTCATTTCATCAATGATCACAACATGTTTTTTCACATTAGTAAATTCAAATGAACTGCTTCTTTCTATCAGCGCCTTTTTGATAACCGCTTTTTTCTCGTCTCCTTCAATTTCAATGGTCTCTTCTTCTTCCATTTTTTCTGAAATCCAATTCAGTACAGACCAATATCTGGTCTGATTACAGCCACCAATCGCTTCGCGAATAAATCCAATATTATTATGCTTCCAATCAATGTCATGCTCTTGAATAAAGCGATATAAATTTAACAATCGTTCTTTGGAGACGATTGAGTTGGTTTTCACATCTTCACTTGTTACTACAATATTACCTTGTGGTGAGATATGAGAGATAAAACTTGCAGCCCCAGTTTTGGATTCAAATTGAACATTGTGAGGTATCCCATTTACAACTAGATAATTATATAACTGTTCAAAATGCACTTCCCCTGAATAGTCATGTTTATTGCTCTCGATTCCTTCATACATAGCTTCGAGTGCTGCCTTTTTTAAAATACCGTCTGTTGGAATGAAATTTCCATTTCCATCCGACTTTAACCCTTCAATGAAATCTTCGTAAGCATACGACTGATGGAATGTTACAAAATTAATTTGACCTGCTTTAACTAAACGGGAAAACTCCTGTTGGATGGCCTCACGTCCGTCTGCAATCAGTTCTTCATATATTTTTGGATCAATTAATTTAACAGCCCTTTCTGTAACCGTATACGTTTTCCCTGTACCAGGTGGTCCATGAAATATATAGTTTTTTGGGACTGTATCTAATATTGGTTCCGGCAATGGAGAGGGATCTTTTATTTCTTCACTCTGCATAAACACTAAATTAATCGTTTTCTTACTTTTCGCTTCATTAATGACACTACGATATCCCCCATAGCCAATAAACTCTCTTTTCTCTGTATTTGTCCATTGAACTGGAAGAAGATGTCCGTATTTTTGAGAAAACTCATAGCCATCAGTGGCATCACTAGTTATTCTTCCGACTGCGCTAATCCGTAAAACAGCCCGATTCTTTCCTTCGACTTTAAGAGTGTAAGTTGACTTTAAGGCAACTAAATCGCCTTCTTTCATTGTGAAAAACTGCTTTAACGCTTTTTGTCCTGCTGTTGACTCTTCTTTTTCATCAAAAATGTCTTCAATACTTTCCTCATTTAAATAAGGTGATAAATCTTCGTGAAAAATATCAATGGCTATACAGTTATTTTGTAGTAAGTAATCTCGAATGGAATCTTCATTGTCAGATTTATGTTCAATTAACCAATAATTGATATTTTTGTCAAGCGCTTTATCGCGCTCTGAAAATGTATCCCAAATAAAGCGGCTAATCTCTTCATTAGACCAACTTGAAAAGACATCTTGCTTCTTAAGTGCAATCAATACTTCGTGATTTAGCTCTATAGAATACTTTGAAGCAAGTAGCGCATCATTTATATTCAGCTCTTTTCCAAGTTCAATCAAAATCGGTGGTGAATAAATGTTTAAAAATTTATCTGGAATATAGATGTTTAATATCTTGAGTAGCACCATATTAAAAACAGGTACTTCCAATGAGGAAATATCAGAAATATGGTCTTCCTCTGCAAATTTGATGGCTTTAATAATTCTTTCTTTTAGAGATTGAAATTCTTTATTTAACTGTTCACCTTTCAGTTCGATTTTTTGTTTACCATAACCTTTACAGTAGTCTCCTGTTTTTGAAAGGTAAATGCCAAACTTAGATGAATTGCCTCCACCTATCCCACCTAAAATTTTCTTCCGTTCAAGCCAGTAGTTAAAGCAATCTTTTGTTTTTGTATTGGAAAATTCATCTATTGTTAGATCGATTAAAGAGGCAAATGGAAAACGTTTGAGGAATGATTGGCGTCCTTCTTCTTTTTCAGCAAGGAGTTGTTCATTTGATTTGTAAATTAAAGCTTTATTGAGTAAAGTTTGAAGTTTCATTAAGGAAGGAACTCCTTTTGTTTTTATAGCAATTATAGGTTATAAGGTAAAAAGAGGGAAGGTGGTAGATATAGCAAGATTAAAGAAGAGGATAAAAAAGACGATATTTAAATATATTGTCTTTTTTAATAAGTCACATGCTTATGTGGAATGAAAGGGGTTGTTCTAAGTAATTCAATCGATTGGAAAATAAAGAAAAAGTACCCTTAGGTGATATAATAAGTTAAAACTATATTAATAGATAAAGGGAGTATGAAGATGAGAGAAGTTTTATCAATACCAGCGGGAAAGACAATTAAAAATATTAAAGGATATGGTATTCATGCATTCCCTTATCCAAGGAATACTACGTATGATCAATCACAATATATAGCATTCAGAGCAGAAAAAGGCGGAAAAATGGATATGTTATACAGCGTTACGAATGAAGTAGTATTAAACCCTTCTGATAAAAATTTGGAGTGCAAACTTCATCATTTAGATGATGATAGTAAAGATAGAATTTTAAGATACATAAATGCACGAAAAACTACAAAATTTGGCTTTGAAAAAAAGAATCATACTTATAAGTTTTTTGTCCTAAAAGAGGAACAATCCCTACCTCACGAACCTAGACCTCAAGGGAGAAATACAGCAGGCCACACCTACTATACATATGAAGAAATTACATGTGGAAAAGATGAAGTGATCGTTCAATCTAAGTTGTAAAGTTGTAGCTGAACCCTCAATTAATGTTTTGGTTAACAGAAGAATATTTAATTAAGAAGTAGTATTAATTCAAGGAATGAAGATAATAAAGGGAATAATCAGTGTTTGGATCAGGGGATTCCAAACACTTTACATACCTTCTGTACAGGAAATTGATTCATTTGTTCCTCGATAAATTAGTTAAGATCGGTTTCTGATACTTATTCGTGGATATGCCATAGCTTTTTTTAAGATTTCTACTCCCTGCTGTAACCTAGGGTTTTCCTTCTGTATGGCGGCTAAGTCAGGGCCTTTCCATAAAACCAATAAGAGTAAGTTCTTTTAAATATATAAATGGTTACTTCTAACTCCACTATTCTTAATGTGAGATTTTCAAAGGTAGTATAAAAATGAGTTAGTATTTCTGCGAAAGAAGGGAAATATATGAATCTATTTAAATATTATGGGCAATATGAAAATCACCTTACAAATATATTGATGAATATATTATCAATGCATAATGCAGAACTTACTAGACCATTTTTAGATTTATTAATAGGAGAGGCAACTAAAAATTTTAATCATGAAAGGAATCAAATAAAGTTATTCAGTCCTATTAACCCGAATCCAAATGTAGAATTTGAATATATCTTAGGGATAGCACCCTATAAGAGAAAACTACCTAACAGTGGGTTAGAGGGAAATCTCGATTCAATACCAGATGCTTGGATATTTGGTGGAAATTTCACTATACTCGTTGAAGTTAAGGTGAGAGGTACGCTGGATGATAGTCAATTGGCAGCTCACCAAACAAAGTTTTCGAAACCCGCAAAAGTAATTGAAGCTTCCTGGCAAAAAGTCTTTGAGTCTTTTAATAAATTGGATCTATCAACCAAGCCGATTGAAGCCTTTCTGATTCAGCAGTTTTTGTCGGAGTATAAGGATATGAATCCTGAAAGAAGAAGATCATCAGGAATGCCTAGTGAGATTATTGGGGGAGTTAGTAAAGAACATGAAGTTTACTTTATTATCTCCGGGAGTAAACAAACGGATTTTTACACTGTGGATTTGCATTTGCCCTCTGGAAGTGTAAAAAGATTAAACGATAGCCTCAATGGGATTCAAGAGTCTCGACGTTGGATTGCAAATTATGTGAAATATAACCACATAGACTTAAATATCTCTTTTAATGGTGATAAAACGATAATTAATGACCGTTGTGTAAAACCAGGTAGAATTAAGGATGCATGGAATCAATGGAGATTGGGGAGTTATTTGTAAATAACATCGGATATGTGAGAAGAATAAAAGTGAAACAATATTTTATTTCCGCTTCCAATTTACCCTTCTACTTATATTGCTTGGACTCAAATACAAGAGATTAACCGCTGGTCATTTTTGGGTCAAGTAGACTATCGAGGGTGGGACCGGTTACGATTTAGTATCCGGTCTTTTTGTATACATAAAATAATAAAATTACTTAAGAGAGTTAGTTTGAAAGGGAGAGATTCAATACAGTTTACGGGACTTTTACCTTTAGCACTATACATAAAAAAATAAAAGCAGCATGTAATAATAATATTGTTATATTTTACATATCCTTTTATTGAAACTACAAAAGTTGTAAAATTATACATGAAAAATAAATGGGGTGTGTTTAGAGTGGAAATAAATAATATAGTAACAGAAAAAGCACAGAATTTTTTTGAATATTTACTTGCTTTAAATAATTTAGTTGGAAAAGTAACCCGAGACTTCTCGGAATTTGAGAAAAATTGGTTTATAGATGACCTTAAAGAGTTAAACGGGTGCTTTGTATTAGGAAATTGCCATAGCGAGGATAACATTTTTGAAATACATAGACCAAACATTACTGAAAAGGATAAGCAACCCCCTAAGCCAGATAAAATAATTACCGATTGGATAGACTTCGACTTCTCCAACGAAAATATACAAACTTCATATAGAAAAGAGAAATTGGTAACTGATAAAGAAGGAGAAGAGATTAAAGAATCTTTTAGCGATAACAGTGACCGTAAATCTTCTTATATAAGATGGGTTTCTGAATGGAACATTTGGGCTAATAATCTGAAGGAAAAAAAGCGCGTCTTAAAACTGTATGGGGAATTTTTTGATTTGATTTCACGACTTGAAAAGGAAGGGGAATCGCTCGAATTTATTTTTGGAAGGGGATTGTTATGTTGGAAACATCCAGATAATAAGGTAGGAACGATTCGTTCTCCACTCCTAACAACTAAATTGGAACTCGAATTAGAAGCTGATAAAGGTATTATTTCAGCTAAACAGGTTGATGGCATAAAAAGCGTCGAGCGTGAAATGTTTTCAGGAATACAAATTCCAAATATTCAGCAGATAAATCAATTAATTCGTGATGTTGAATCAAGAGAGATAACAACGGATTTATCTGACTTCTTTACTCACTTTATTCATTTATTAGATGCTAATGGTAAATTCATTGAAGAATCTTCGACAAAAAAAGCAACTGAGGATCCCCTTATATATGAACATTCGATGTTTTCATTAAGAAGTAAAAATGTTAGGGTTTTACGGGATGATCTTGAACAAATTATTTCCGGTATTTCTACAGGCGAAATAGTACTTTCTGATACTGTAATCTCTATTTTAGGAGAGAATAGTAACAATTCGGTTGAAAAATTAAAAATAATGAAAGAAAACAGTGTTACTGGGTTTTTGGAAAACAATTTATACTTTCCACTTGAGTCTAACGAGCAACAAAAAGAAATTATAAACAGAATTGAAAGACATCATGGTGTGACCGTACAAGGGCCTCCGGGTACAGGGAAGACTCATACAATAGCAAATTTGGTTTCTCACTTCTTATCAGAAGGAAAAAGGATTTTAATAACCAGTCAGAAAGAGAGTCCTCTAAAAGTATTAAAAAATAAAATCCCCAAAGAAATTAGAGATTTATGTGTTCCTGTACTCGGAGGAGGGCGTGAGTCTTTACAAGAAATTGAACAATCTATTCGAGTAATTGGTGAAAAGCTTGGTGAATTAGATGTTTATCGACTGGAAACTGAAATAAACGGAGACAAGGAACAACTTCATAAAAGTAAAGCTAACGAAGCTCATTTGAAAAATCAACTAAAAATATATGCTGAAAAAGAAGGAACAGAACTTCTTTACAATGGAGAAATATTATTTAAGTTTGATATTGCAAAAAAACTATCTGAATCTACTATTGATTATACTTGGATTCAAGATGAAATATTATTAGACGAAACTTTCCCTTTATCTCCATTAGATTTTAAAGAGCTTTGGGAACTGAAAGAAAAATTAAGTAAAGAAAGCTTATTACTTAGAGATCAGTTTCTTCCTACCGTAGGTATACATATTCAGAATAGCGCTTCCTTTTCTTCTCTTATACAGACCGGCCAAGAGCTAAGTAAATACGTTGAATTAGGAAACGAAGTGATCGAAAAATATGACTATCCTAAAGATGAAAGGTTGCTTAAACAACTTTTAAAGGATTTTAAAGGCCTTTTGAGTATGTCAGCTATACTAGAAAATACCGAGTACAAATCAATTATCGAAGACTGCAAAGCAGGCGGGGTTAGAGAACAACGGTGGCGAAAATTATTAAGTGAATTAGAACAGGCAAATGAAAAAATGTTCGAACACTATAATAGTCTGATTACTCAAAGGATCAAATTACCCGATAAGGATTTTATCACTTTGAAAGAGGAAATAAATATCGCTAAGCAAAGACTTTTAAGTGGAAAAAAACCAAATGTACTCTTTTTTATGTTAAAAGGTAAGCAGGCTAAATATTTGTTTGAAGATCCTATTTTAAATGATAAACCTCTTAGTACTATTGACGATATCAGTGCAATTGAGATTTATCTTCAATACGAGGAGATTAAAAAAGAGACTGCTCGGATTTTTAACGGAAATATGGAGGAAATAGGTCTTTCAATGATCGATGAAAAAGAGAGACGGTATCCACATATCCTTGAGGAACGGATTAAAGAGCTAAAGCTTGTTATACAAGTCGTTGACTCCACTGTATCTATATATGAGAAGATAAAAATATACAAAATGAATGGTCTAAACCTGTATTCTATTGAAATTAACAAACAACTTATTAATGGAATCGAAAATGCAATCAAATATATACAACATCAAGACTGGCTCGAAAATTATGAAAAAACACTCTTACAGTTAAGAAATTTGTGTATCCAAGAAAATAGTCATCCAATCTTACATGAATTTATTAGTACTATGCAATCAAGAGATGTTTCAAATTGGATAAGACTGGTTAACTTATTGCAAAAACTGCATCAAACAAAAGAGATTGTCAACCGTTTCTATGAGTTACTAAACGTTTTAAAGGAAAGGCTGCCATTAACAGGAAAATCAATCGAACTTACTGTAGGATCTGAACAAGAATTACCAGTAGAACATATAGCAGCTTTTGAATTAAAAAAGTTGCAGTCATGGTTAGATGAAACAAAGGATATGAATTTTTCTGTATTAAAAAAACAAATTGATCATGAGCATAAAAAACAGATGAAGTTAGTGCGTGATATTGTTAGTAAATCTACATGGAAGAACCAAGTCGCAAGAATAACAGATGAAGAAAAAAGATCGCTTTCGGCATGGAAAACATATATTAAACGCTTTGGGAAAGGAAGTGGGAAATACGCACAGATGCATTTGCAAGGGGCCAGGGAAGAAATGAAGACAGCTCAAAGTGCCATCCCTGTGTGGATTATGCCTATAAATCAAGTTTTAGAAAACTTCCCTGTTACAAATGAAAAATTTGATATCATTATTTTTGATGAAAGTAGCCAATGCGATTTATTTTCAATAAATGTTTTGTTGCGTGGAGAAAAGATAATCGTAGTTGGTGATGATGAGCAAATTAGCCCCCAAGCAATTGGTACTAATCTTGAGGATGTTTACGAATTGGTTCGTCGGCATCTTTCAGGTATCCCAAATGCAAATTTGTTTGACGGAAATATATCTTTATATGAAATTGCAGAACAAACCTTCCCAAAGGAAGGAAAGCTTATGCTAAGAGAGCATTTCCGCTGTGTGCCTGAAATCATTCAATTCTCAAATGACCTAAGTTACGGGGGAGAGATGATTCCACTTAGATTACCTTTAGAAGAAGATAAAATTGAACCGCCGGTAAAAGCAATTAAAGTAAATGATGGATACAATGATGAAAAAGATAAGGATGTTAACATACCAGAAATAGATGCTATTATTGCTGATATGGTTCAAATGATAAATGATCCACTTTATGACGAGCAAACCTTTGGGGTCATAACTCTACAAGGACAAAAGCAACATAAATTGCTCGAAATAAGAATCCGGGAGGAAATAGGCGACAGTGAATTTGTGAAACGTAAGATAATTTGTGGTAATCCTTATACTCTTCAAGGTGATGAAAGAGACATAATATTTTTATCAATGGTTGTCGCTCCTAATAGGAATTTTAGAGCATTAACAAAAACATCTGAAAAGCAGCGTTTTAATGTGGCAGCAAGCCGTGCGAAAAATCAAATGAGACTTTATCATTCTGTAGACTTAGAAGAACTAAGCTCTGATGATTTACGTTATAGGTTCTTAAGTTATTGTAAGCATCCAACTCGTCTAAATGAAGAACTAGCAAACCTTGAAGACAAATGTGATTCCCCATTTGAAATAGATGTACTTAGGATGATTTTAGCAAGAGGGTATAGAGTAACTCCACAAGTTAAAGTTGGAAGATACAGAATCGACTTAGTCATAGAAGGCTTACGAGACAGATTAGCAGTTGAGTGTGATGGAGAAAAATGGCATGGCCCAGAGAAATTTGATGAGGATATGCAACGGCAAGAATCTCTCGAGCGTGCGGGTTGGAAATTTTGGCGAGTCAGGGGTAGGGAGTTCTACTATGACCGCATAAAAGCAATGGAGAGCTTATGGGAACAATTAAAAAGCATGGGAATTGAACCGTCAATAGGTCAATCACGATATAATAAAATAAATATAACTTCAAGGGATTTAGAAAAATCTGCTGAAAAGGCACGAATACAAGAAAATCTAAAAATACCAGAGATACAAAGAAGTAAATTGAATTTGGGTCCTCCCGTAGGTATGGAAAAAAAATCAATTATTGAGGTAAAAGAAGCCCCTTTTGACTTAAAATCGAAAGGTTCTCATAAGCAAACTAGTTTGTTTGAAAATGAAAATCCAACCTTACACATGAAAAAAAGTGACGACAAAATAACCGTTAAACTGGGTATTATCAATCAAGAATCAAAATCATTCTCGTTATATAACTACTTAAAATCTGCAGGTTATGAAGTTATAGATCAGCGAGATAAAGGGGGGAGTATTTGGGTTGTTGGGGGAGAAAATCTACAACCTTTAATGGAAAGCCTTTCAAGGAGGAATATAACCTTTAAGTTCTCTCCTAATGGTAGTCGTTCAACTAAAAAAGAACCTGCTTGGTATTCACAATATAGTGACTAGGACTATAGAGAACCAAAAAAATCTTATTTTGGTTCTCTTTTTTCAATTTAGATTGGGAAGAGTCGGCGACTTTTTCATTGTATTTAAGACTGCTCTCACAGCATGCACAAAAAACATATGTATGACACACTATTTCTGACACTAGTTGAAGGGAAAATTCGCCTTTAGAAACAAACAAGAAAAATGTATTATTGTTCGACAAATTATTCAATGTATCTTTTGAAATCTGAAATATTTTCTTATATAACCACAGTCAGGAGCAAATCATGAGCATCGAGAAAAAGCTAATTGTCAATTCAGACAAGGGGAATTTATTAAATGAATTAATTTCTTCAATAAATGAGTGTGAAAAGTTTTATTTCAGCGTGGCTTTTATTAATTATAGTGGTCTTCAGCTGTTGTTGGATACTTTTAAGAACGCGGAGAAAAGGGGAGTAAAGGGGAAGATTATTACTTCTACTTATCTGAATTTTACTGAAGCGAAGGCTTTAAAGAAAATAAATGAGTTTAGTAATATCCGTTTGAAGATTTTTGAAACGGAAAAGGCGATTGGTTTTCATACGAAAGCGTATATTTTTGAATTTAAGGATAGTTATAAGGTGATTATTGGTTCTTCTATATAACTCAAAGTGCACTTAAGAGTAATATTGAGTGGAACGTTGAGATTATTGCTAAAGAGGATGCTCAATTTCTGAAAGATGTATTAAAGGAATATGATGGATTATGGAATAGTAGTGTCGTAGCGGATGACAATTTCATAAGTAAGTATGAAGAGTTTCTGAGTAAATTAAAGGGCTATACGAATACACAGCAATTTATTTATGAAAGCTCTGAATATATCATTCCTAATAACATGCAAAAACGTGCGGTTGAAAACCTAGAAAGGATTAGGTCGTTTGGGGAAAAGAAGGCCTTAGTTATAGCAGCAACAGGGACGGGTAAAACGTATATGTCTGCTTTTGATGTAAAGGGATTCAAGCCTAAAAGATTACTGTTCATTGTACATAGAGAAGAAATATTAAAAAAAGCAAAAGAGACCTTTGAAAAGCTCCTTCCTAATGAAAAACTGACATTTGGATTACTGACTGGTAATCAAAAGCAAAAAAATGCTGATTATATTTTTTCTACCATTCAAACTATGTCTAAATGCTACGAGGAATTTAAACGAGATGAGTTTGATTATATTATTTTTGACGAGGCCCACCATGCGACAAGCCCTAGCTATCAAGCAGTGCTAGAATATTTCGACCCACAATTCACATTAGGGATGACAGCTACTCCAGAGAGAAGCGATCAACAAAATGTCTTTGACTTATTTGATAATAATGTTGCCTTGGAGGTTCGTTTACATGAGGCTTTAGAGGATGAACTGGTTATTCCCTTTCATTATTTTGGTATTACCGACATTGAGGGAATTGATTTAAGTGATGTAGATATTGACGATGTAGCGGAGATAACGAAGAGATTAAAGGTTAACGAGAGAGTAGACTTTATTATTAAGAATATGAATTTCTATGGCCATGACGGGGACAAAAGAAAAGGTTTAGGTTTTTGCGTAACCGTTGAACATGCACAATATATGGCACAAGAATTTAATAGAAGAGGTATTCAAAGTATCTGTTTATCTGGAAATGATTCAGTCGAGCTGAGATCGTATTATATAAATAGATTAGAAGATGATCATGATGATTTAGAATTTATTTTCACGGTTGGTATTTTTAATGAGGGTGTTGATATTCCTTCTGTAAATACTGTATTAATGCTAAGGCCAACTAATTCTCCGATAGTTTTTATTCAACAGCTAGGACGAGGGCTTCGTAAACATAAAGACAAGAGTTTCCTAACAGTCCTTGATTTTATCGGGAATCATAGTAAAACGTTCTTGATTGCCATCGCATTAAATGGAAGTCGTTATTATGATAAAGAAAGCTTGAAGGTTGCTATTGCGACTGGCTTTGCAAATATTCCAGGTTGTACACATATTCAAATGGATAAGATCTCGGAAGAACGGATATTGGCGCAAATTGATAAGGAAAACTTTAATTCTTTGAAGTATTTGAAGGAAGAGTACTTTGAATTTAAGAAAATGAATCAAGGAAAAATTCCTTTCTTATTAATGGATTATATGAAATTTGATGGAGCTCCAGATCCGATTAAGTTTATTAATCGTGAAAAAACATATTTGCAATTTGTAGCAAAAGTAGAAAAAGAGGATTCCTTGAAAAGGCTATTACTAGACGAGGCTTTTGAAGGAGTAATAAGGGAATTATCGAGTAAGCTACCTTTAAAGCGAGTGTATGAGTTTGCGATTGCTAAATATCTATTGGACCATGATGAGATTTCTTTAGAAACCGCAACACAAGAGATATTGAAGTTAGTTAAAGAGGTAGATGAAGATAGTGTATTACATGCCTTTCAGTGTCTAAATCAGGATTTTTATGATCCTGGTCAGAAAAAGAGGAACTTGAAGTTATTTACACTTGAAGATGGTCATTTATCTAAGACCTCTACTTATCAAATAGTTCTACAGAATGAAGAATATAGACCGTATATCGAAGATCTTATTATTTATGGGATCTTTAGATATGAAAAGGAATTTAAAGAAGATTACTATGGTGTCCCGCATTTGAAGCTTTATGAACAATATCAAATGGGTGATGCTGCATTACTATCGAATTATCGCAAAAGCCACAGTGCTTTTAGGGGTTCTGGTTTACTTTCGAATGGAAATGACTATTTCTTATTTATTGATTTACACAAGGAAGAAGATATTAAAGAGAGCATTAATTACCACGATGAATTTATAAATGAGCGTATTTTTCAATGGCAGACTCCAAATAGTACAGCCCCAAGTTCTGAGAGAGGCAAGAATATTGTATTCAACCAGGATAGAGGGATTCATTTACATTTATTTATTAGAAAGTATAAAGAAATAGATGGAAAGACAGAACCTTATATTTATATCGGGAAGGGTAACACGGTGGAATATGAAGGGGAAAAGCCAATTACCGTTACAATGGAATTAGAGAATGAAGTCCCAGCTAGTTTATATACTGAGTTCACTAAAAGAGTATAGTCTTCTCATTTGAGAAGACTATTTTTTTCATTGATTAATTGCTCTACAGCTGGAATGTCAGCAGGAGCCCATTTTAGAGAGCTTAGATTCTCTCCCTTTAACCATATCAGTTTTGAATGCTCATTGGCAGTTGGGGTACCTTCAATAATTCTACATTTTATTGATAGTAGGTTAATGATGAAGGTTTCATATTCATGCGTATTATCATTAAAGATTAAAGATTCTGTTTCAACCTTACATTGTAATTCTTCATCAATCTCTCTTTTTAAAGCAGTAAAAATATCTTCACCCATTTCTACTTTTCCACCTGGGAATTCCCACATGTTCGGGATGCTCATATCTGGAGAGCGTAACGCACATAGTATTTCATCTTTTTCATTTTCAATGATGGCTGCAACTACTTTAACTTGCTTTTTCATGTTATCCTCCTATAGGTTTGCTATGATTAAATAATATCATGATTAAGTGAGTTTTGTGATAAATACAGAATTTGGGTAAGTGATATAATTGTAAGATAAAATCTGAAGGAGGACCATTAATGCCAGTCCACAATAAATTAGTCCGTGATCGGATTCCAGAAGTGATTGAAGCTACAGGTAAAAAGTTTACAACGAGAGTGTTAGATGAGAAAGAATACATAGAAGAATTGAAAAAGAAGAGCTTTGAAGAGTTACAGGAATATGTAGAGACTGAAAGTAAAGAGGATGCGATTGAAGAGTTGGCTGATGTGTTAGAAATCCTCCATGCTCTGGCTGAGTATCATGGGGCTTCTATCCAGGAAGTGGAGAAAGTAAGGAAGATCAAAGCAGATAAACGCGGGGGGTTTAAGGAGAAGATTTATCTGATTGAGGTTGAAGATGAGTAAGGTCCAATTAATTATCAGTCAATTAGGGTCACACCTATTGAAGCAGATTGATTCTGCTTCTTCTATTTGTATTTTGACCTCATTTGTGATGAAGTCTGGTGTTCAATATTTGAGAGAAGCATTAAAAGCAGCTGCTGAACGTGGAGCGGAAATTAAAGTGTGTACTGGCGATTATTTGTTTGTGACCCAGCCAGAAGCATTAAGGATGTTGTTAGAGATTGATTCAAGGATTGAGGTCAGATTATGGAGGAGTAATGGGGTGTCCTTTCATCCTAAAGCTTATCTATTTCAACAAGAAAACCAAGATAGCCTGTTTGTTGGCTCGTCCAATCTTTCACGTTCTGCTTTAAGTAATGGAGTGGAATGGAGTCTTTCTGTTAGTGATGATGAAGAAGTATTTTCTCAAGGCTTGCATCTATTTTTAGAAACGTTTTATAGTGATCATACGATTTCTTTAAATCAAGAAACGTTGAAGTATTATGAAGAAAGCTATGAGAAGTTTCATATAACTAATCCAAGTCTTCCTCAAAAGTGGACGGAAACAGAGGAAATGGATTTAATGCTTCCAAGTGAAATTGATGAGTCTATTCCAACAACGGAGATCATTCACGAACCATCTGCACCATATGGGGAAGTCTATCCTCGCTTTGCACAAATTGAAGCATTAGAAGAGTTAAATAAAACAATGGAAGAAGATTATGATAAGGCGTTAGTTGTGATGGCCACCGGATTAGGAAAGACATATTTAGCCGGGTTCTTTGCGCGCAATTTCAAACGGGTGCTGTTTATTGCCCATCTTGAAGAAATTTTATATCAGGCTAAGAAGTCTTTCCAAATGGTTATGCCGGCAGAGAGCTTTTCTATTTATAATGGCAAGGTGAAGGAGAGGTATGGACATACCATTTTTGCTTCGATTTACACGTTAAGTATGCAGCGGCATCTTCGAGTGTTTGATCCTGAAGAATTTGAGTTGATAATCGTCGATGAGTTTCATCATGCAGCGGCTGAATCTTATCAAAGAGTACTAGATTACTTCAAACCGAAATTTTTGCTTGGAATCACGGCCACACCTGATCGAAATGATAACAAGGATGTATACGCCATTTGTGGTGGAAATGTAGCATTCCGGATGGATTTCCTTGAGGCTATACAAAGGAACTGGTTAGCGCCGTTTAAATATTTTGGTGTGTATGATGATACAGATTATAGTCAGATTACTTGGCTAGGATATCGATATGATGAAAAGGAGTTGCTACAGCTTCAATTACGGGATGAGATGGCCCAAAAAGTATTGAATGCGTGGAAGGACAAAAGAAAAACACGTACAATTGGTTTCTGTTCATCCATTAGGCAAGCAGATTTTCTTTCTGACTTTTTTAATCAAAAGGGCTATAGGGCAATTAGTCTGCATTCAAGGCAAAAAGACATAAATAGAGATGATGCAATAAATCAGCTTGCAGCTGGAGACCTCGATATTATCTTTACTGTCAATCTATTCAATGAGGGAGTCGATATCCCGGCTGTTGATACGCTTTTATTTGTTAGGCCAACAGAATCTTTAACGGTCTTTACCCAGCAGATTGGCAGAGGGTTAAGACTACATGACTCTAAGGATCATTGCGTTATTATAGATCTGATTGGTAATTATCGTAATGCAGATGTTAAATTAAGTTTGTTTGATACAAATTTGAGCAAGCAAAAGACGAAAACCATTGAGCCGGTTGTTCCTGAATTATGTGAAATAGAATTAGATATCCAGGTTATTAATCTCTTAAAGGAAATGACGAGAAAGAAACAGCCTAGACGAGATAAATTAGTAAATGATTATCACATATTAAAGCAGGAATTAGGAAGAAGGCCTTCCTATTTGGAATTGCATTTAAAAGGTGCCTCTGATTCCCCTCAGTATCGTCAGGAATTCTCTTCATATTATGGATTCTTGGAATATGCTAAAGAGTTTTCAGAACGTGAATCTGAAATATTTCATCGATATGAACCATGGCTAGTGGAAGTAGAGAAAACGGGTATGGCGAAGAGCTATAAGATGGTCGTTCTGCTAGCCATGCTAGATCGGGGAGAGGTTAGTTGGTTCAAGCCAATCACCTCTGAGGAAGCAGCACCATTCTTTCATAGTTACTTAACAGAAACAGAGTATCGAAAACAAATCGACTTTGCTGATAAATCCTCTAAAAAGCTATGGAACTACGATGAAGATGGAGTTAGTAAGTTAATTGCAACTATGCCTATGGCTAAGTGGAGTGGAAGCTCTAAAGGGTTAATTTCTTACGAAGATGATATTTTCAAGCTGAACTTTGATGTCAGACCAGAAGATCAGAGGGTCTTGTTTGAAATGACCAAGGATATTAGTGAATATAGACTTCATTATCACTTTGAGCGCAAAGCTAAGTAAAAGAAATAAAAGAGACATCCCCCCCAAGGAATGTCTCTTCCCCTCTATAAACTTATTGCACTCATCATCCCTTCATGCGTAGCTTCCTCAATCGTACGTGGTCCAAGGCAGTCCCCAATCTGTTTCACAATAGGCGCATGGCCTTTCATTTCTTCGAATAGTTCTGTGTTGGGAATGCGGCCAAGGGAGAGGACGATGGAATCCCAGTTTGTTAGTTCTTCTTTTTGTTGGGTGAATAGATTTCTGATAATGACGTGATCTTCTTTGATTGCCCCGATGTCGTAGTGGGGAAGGAGTTTGACGTTTAGGTTGTATAGTTTTTTTAGGTATTCGTTCCTGAGATATTGGTGGACGGTTTCGCCGATGTGCAGTCGTGATGATATGAGTGTGACTCCATGTCCTTTTTCGGCTAGGTAGATGGCTGCTTCCATGCCGGGCCAGTCGCCGCCAAAGTCGAATACGAGGACGTTGTCCCCGACTTTTTTTGTTGAGCTGTAGAGGTCATCACTCATGATGATCCGTGGGTCATCGATTCCTTCGATGGCTGGTGTATAGGGACGTGAGCCGGTTGCACAGATGATGGCGTCCGGTTTCGCTTCGGATATTTCTTGGGCGGTGGCAGTCTTTCCTAATTGAACATTTATGTTGCTTCTCATTAATTTCCGGGAGTAGTTATCGAGCATCGATTCTGCGAGTTCATGCCTCATCGGTGCTTTACGCATGGTGCGAAGCAGGCCGCCGATTGATTTGCTTTGATCGATCAGTGTAACGGAATGACCTAGGTAGTCAGCAGTTATGGCTGCCTGTAATCCGCCAGGTCCGGCGCCGATGACCAGGACATTCTGTTTGTTTCTTGTTTTCTTTAATTCTGGTAATATCCATGCTTCTTTACCTGTTGTCGGGTTTTGGACACAGCCAATCGGCAGTCCTTTATGATAGTGGCCGATACAGGCTTGTAAACAGCCTATGCATGCATCGATTGCCTGCAGGTCGCCGTTTTTTGCTTTGTTGGGCATGTCAGGGTCGACGATTAAGGCCCTGGTCATTCCGACGACATCGGCTTTTCCGGTTGATACGATCTGTTCGGCTTCAACGGGGTCGACGATTCGATTTCCGACAAAGACCGGTACGGCTCCTGCCATCCTGATTTTGAATCCATGTGGAGATAGGTACGCGTGCTTTATCGGTGATGGCGGAACGATATGTGTTGAACCCTCGAAGGTGCTTGAATCTCCGGCCGTGACGTTGATGAAATCCAATCGGACCTTTTCCGCGAGATATTCGACGATTTGCACGGAATCCTTCATCGTTGTTCCGTCCATCGTCAGTTCGTCTGAGCTCATGCGAATGCCGACGGTAAAGTCTTCTCCGACTCTTTCCCATACTTTCTCCAAAATTTTCACGATGAATCGCATCCGGTTTTCAAAAGATCCTCCGTAGTTATCGGTGCGTTTATTTGTATGCACCGACCAAAACTGGGCAGGAAGATATCCGTGTGAACAGCAAATTTCCACTCCATCAAGTCCGCCTTCCTTTGCCAGCTGTGCTGAATGGGCGAACCCTTCAACCACTCCTTCAATATCTTCTAAACTCATTGGTTTTGGCATAACGCCGAAGCGCAGGCTGGGAACGGCGGATGGCGCCCATGCTGCATTTCGGTAGTCGCTCGATACGACTTCCCGTCCGCCATGAAATAGCTGCGAGAAAACCTTCGTTCCATACTTATGGAGCGTTTCGGAAATCTTTTTGTAGGCATAGACGATTCTTTTGTCATATCCTGCGATTGTTTTGGACGTAAGCATGCCGGATGGATGTACGGATGCCGCTTCAAGGATGATCAATCCGACGCCGCCTTTAGCACGGGCTTCATGATAGGCCACCATATCCGAAGTCGGGATTCCGTCCGTGACATGATTTGTTTGATGTGCTGTGCTTAAGATCCGGTTTTTTAATTCAGTAGATCCGATCGTTAATTGGGTAAACAGATTCTTGAATTGAGCCATGATCATGACCACTCCCTAATGTTAGATAGAATGAGAGGATAGAGGGCACCAATCGCCCTCTACCTATCCCTATACAGGTTCAATATGCAATAATCATGCCGATGAGGAATTTGGGTACATCATCGTTTTTTTACTTTTATAAGGAGGGTATGGCTCATGGATATAGTATTTTATAGATAGATAACTGAACCTTTTTTGGAAAGTGGTGATTCATAAAAGGTTCAGTTTTAAAATTGTTGGTATAGAGACAATCGTTGCTTATGAAAGGGTCACATATTTCTTTGCGCACTAAAAAGTGTAACAAAATCGGTTCAATATCGAATGATGGGGTGAGTGTGTGGATACGGAAGCAAAAAAAGAATCACTAATTGTATTTTCCGATATTTCTATTTTGGATGTGAAAGCATTACTGAAAATCAATTCTTCTCCTTTTATTGTCATGAAAAATCACTTGGAAATCCTCGGCATTTTAGAGGAAGGTTTCTTTTTGAAGAGATTGGATAGTGAGGGGCAAAATCAGGAAATCACGGCTTATCTGAATACATCGTTTGTCGTCGTTGATGATTTAGATAGGCTAAGTGAAGAGGATATGTGCACCTATGATTTTGTGATTCAACATGGCGATAACCAATATAGATGCTATCCGATCACTGAAGCCAGGGAAACTCTGCTTAAACAGAAGATTAAGAGCTTAATAAGTCTAAATGAATCACTGCATGGAGAGCTTGAGGTGACAAGAAAGAAGGTCAAAGAGCTGACGCAAATCTTGGATTCCAGCTATGATGAAATTTTCGTGACCGATGCGAACGGGGACACGTTATTCGTGAGTGAAGCGTGCAAGAAGCTTACAGGGCTGCCGCCGGAGGCCTTTATTAATAAGAACAT
Source organism: Peribacillus simplex (assembly GCF_900156045.1). Classification (GTDB taxonomy): domain Bacteria; phylum Bacillota; class Bacilli; order Bacillales; family DSM-1321; genus Peribacillus; species Peribacillus simplex_D. The sequence goes on from NZ_FTMX01000001.1 coordinate 104,236, forward strand.
TAAAGAGTTAGTGGAAAAGGGATTGATCGTCAATTCGGTTACATTAAAGACCATGAAAACGAAAGCGATCCATTCAGCGGAGCAAACCTATCCGCATGGGCTGACTGTATTCTGCACAGCGAAGCCGATTTTTGATGAGGAGGGGAACTTATATAGAATCGTTTCGAATTCCAGGGATATTACGGAATTGGTTGAGATGAAGAGTAAATTGAACAGGGTGAATCTTAGGAACCAGCGGGCCCAGCATGGGAATTCGAGAACCGTTTCGTTCAATAACTTCATTACAAATTCGGATAAGATGATAAAGGTGTTGGAATTAGCTGAAAAAGTCGCACCGATGGATTCATCAATCTTCATCCATGGAGAAACCGGAGTCGGAAAAGGCGTATTAGCAAGGGTCATTCATGATCTTAGCAGCAGAAAGGATAAGAAATTCATTCAAGTGAATTGCGGCGCGATTCCATCGGCATTAATCGAATCCGAGCTGTTTGGTTACGAAAGCGGTGCATTCACGGGAGCCAATAAGCACGGGAAACAAGGTCTTGTTGAGAGTGCTGATGGAGGCACGCTGTTTCTTGATGAAATCGGGGAAATGCCGCTCGACATTCAAGTGAAAATCCTCCATCTGGTCCAGGAGAGAACATTCATGAAGGTGGGAGGAACGAAGGAGAAAAAGGTGAATATTCGCATTATCTCCGCTACGAATAAAGACTTGAAGCAAATGATCAAGAAAAATCAGTTTCGCGAAGATCTCTATTATCGGCTGCATGTCGTTCCAATGGAAATACCGCAGCTGCGTGAGCGAAAGGAAGATATTCTATTATTAACCGATTATTTTCTAAAGAAATTCAATGAAAAATACGGTCAATCCATCACGATCGATGATCATTCGAAGTTAATTCTTCAGTTGCAGGATTACCCGGGTAATGTCCGGGAACTGGAAAATGTAATAGAACAAATTGTCGTGACGGCTAGAAAACCTATCGTAACGATAGAGGATTTGCCTTCCGATTTAACCTATAAAGATACGGCGCTAGTCAATTTAACAGGGATCATTCCCTTGAAAAAAGCGTTAGAGGAAACGGAAAAGCAATTATTGTCCCAGGCCCTTTCCACCTTTAAATCTACCCGGAAAATGGCCAAAGCCTTGGAGGTCAGCCAAACGACGATCATGCGCAAACTAGGCAAATACGAATTTAGCTATCATGACGATTAATAAAATTTACCTCCATTGAAATCTGAATATTCAAAAACTTGGTATGGATATTGCATATTTCATTATTGATTATTTCTATTTTGATAAGGGGGTCAAGAAATGGGTGAGTTGATTTTCTCTTTAAGTTATGGGGGTTCCTTAATTGTCATGGGGTGGATCACGAAGGTGTTTCTAGTGAAAATGAAAAAGAGCCAAGAAGAAATAAAAGCAAAAGATCCGATTGAAAAGGTGGGGATGTAAGTGGCCTTTCTGCTTGGTATTATCATATCCTTTTGTGTTTATGTCTCGATCGGCATTTTTTTATTCAGGAAAGTGAAAAGCTCAGAGGAGTATTATGTTTCTGGACGTAGCGGAAACACATTGATGATAACGGGTACGCTTGTTGCCTCATTCCTAAGTACCGTATCATTTATGGGAGAAGCGGGATTTTCCTATGAAGGGTATCCGATCCTGCTGCTTATTCTTGTTATTTTTAATGCAAGCGGCTATATTTTCGGGGTATTCCTGTTTGGCAGGTATTTAAGAAGAAGCAAATCCTTGACAGTTCCTGAATTTTTTGGTAACCGCTTTCATTCGAAGAAGGTAAGACTGGCAGCTGCCATCACGACGATTCTCGGAATCGCAGCATACTTGGTAGCCGTTACCCAAGGCGCTGCGGTTTTATTGGCCGAGGTTTCCGGGGTTTCCTATCCAATGGCCCTGGTGATCATGTGGGTCGTGTATTCATCCTTTACCATTCTCTCAGGTGCTAAGGGGGTCATGGTGAATGATACCGTGATGTTCTTTTTATTCTCGATCGCAACGTATCTTAGCTTTCCTTATATCATCAAATCTGCAGGCGGATTCCCTGATGCTGTTATGAAAGCGGCAAACCTGGCAGAACGGCCTGATTTATTAAGCTGGCATGGCATTACCGGACCTGCCGCAACGATGGGCACTCCTTGGGAAGCATTGGCCTGGGCAGTCATCATGGGCTTGGTCTGGGGCATTGTCATTGCAGTGAGTCCATGGCAAAGCAGCCGGTACTTAATGGCTAGAAATGAACACGTAGCCATCCGGGCCGGCGTATGGGCAACGATATCCATTTTGACCGTCTATTTGTTCCTTCATATTAGCATCTCGACAATCACCACCATTAAAGCGGATATCGCCCCGACGGAAAAGGTATTCATTTGGGCAGCGATGAATATTGTCCCGACATGGCTTGGCGTCATCATTGTTAGCGGCATCATGGCTGCGGCATTATCTTCCTGTTCGAGCTTCCTCCAAATAATAGGAAGCAGCATAACTCGGGATATCATGGAACAATCACGGAAAAAGGAATACACCGATCAACATCTATTACGGGCCAGCCGCATTTCCATGGTCGTGATTAGCTTGATCATCTTATTGATTGGATTGTTCCAGCCGCCTGCCGTCATGTGGATCGGCTACTTTGCGGCAACATTATTTGCGGCATCATGGGGACCGATTGCCATATCAAGCGTATTTTCAAAGAAGGTAACGAAAGAAGGAGCTTTTTGGAGCATCGTATTCGGCTTCGTTGGAGTCATTCTCGGAGAAAGCCTCGGCATGTTCGGAATAAGCCTTCCCGTTTACCTCAATCCTGTCATCATAGGTTTAATCTTAAGCATAGGCGCACTTATCATTGGCTCCAAGTATGGAACGATCACCATCGAAGAAAGGGAGTTTCAGGCAAATATCCTTCAAACCCCAATTGAAATAGACGAGCAAAAAGAAATGAGCATCACCCGCAGATACCCAGCCTATTTGATGATAAGCGGCGTCATGATCATTATGGTTACACTAGTGTTTTATTATTGGCCGATCAATATGAATTGATAGAAATGGCAGGGGAGATCCCTGTCATTTTTATTCTGTATTTTGACTATAACGACACGATGGTATGATTATAAATCAGCATAGAACAAGGAGCAAAACCAAATGATTTGTTTATGTCAGTCTTTCAACTAAATTAGTATTATGTTGAAAGAGTAGATTTCAATATTCGCCCCCTCTTTTTCAAAATACTTGAATTCGAATCGAAATAATATTCAAAAAGAGCGACTGCATTTAGTTAGCAATCGCTCTTATTATTTATTTACCTGGTCCTGTAGTAGTTTTCAGCTGTGTAAATGGGCCAGCTCCAAAACGCTTCACCTTGTGAAATAATGTAGCGGTCTAAAAAGATTTCAAAATTAAGACTTAGAGATGAAAGTTCTGTAAACTCCATAATAATAAGGTAATTTGGATCCCCACTCTTTAGTTTTTCTGTATCTAATATTAGATAACAATCATTCAACAGATGTGCAATCGGAATCCCGTGTTCACTTAAATATTCAATTTCTTGATGTTCTTTTATTTCGTCTAAGCTAAATATCTCAAGACCATCGCCTAGTGTTTCACCGTCTTCATCGATTGACTCATATATTCTCGCTCCATTATGGAGGGTTAAGAACGCCTTATAGTCTTCAGGAAGTTTGTTATTTTCATTTTCAAACTTTTCAATTTCAGCTGTAATGGCTTCGGAATTAAAAGAACAAGTTACCTCTCTAACTTCCCCTTCGTATGATATTATTTTCATTTGGTCAGTGCTATTCAACAATTCTTTAAGGCCAGATAGGGTGTTTTGTACAAAATGGCTCAATTTACTTATCCCTCCAAATCAAATTAATATGAAGCCCACCAAGGAGTTCCTGTTTGTTGATGGAGTTCTCTTGGCAAAGGAAATAAATTAGACATCGAGTTTTTTTCGCCATATTTTATTGGCAATTCATGATGTATATCAGCTCCCGGCCATTTTGTTCCCCACTTTTGATCTCTATATTTTATCATATATTACTATTTTGGTAATTATTGTAGTTATTTGTCCATTACATAAAACAAAAAATATTGACTAATGGAAATTTCCTGGTTAGAATAGGGGCAAGAATTGAAAGGAGCGATAAACGTGGCATTTTTACAACTATACTGATATACACACATATTATGGAAAAAACCACTTTGCATAAGGGGTTATTTGCTGTGTGTATAGGATGGATATGTTGTAGGAGTTTTGTCGTTCTACCGGATATCTATGCCGTTTTTTCAGTACACAGAGCCTTCTGTGTACTTTTTGTTTTGTAGGGATTTTTACATGATGATGTTACTTTTCTATTGATACGAGTTTGGAAGATAAGCTCTTTTCGATTACATGGTCATTCAGCGGTGACTTTGAAGGTGGGGGGAATGTAAATTGCAATTTTTATTATTCTTTTGATGCGAGCTTGAAATAGAAGCTCGTATCGATCCAAGCTATCGATACGAAATCACAAATTTCGGAGGTAGCGAATATGGAACAAATATGTTTTGAATTGGAAAATGTCGAAGTGACTTATTTAGATAAAGAGATATTGAAGATTGAACGATTGGCTGTACATCAATTTGACCGCATCGGCATCGTCGGGAAAAATGGTGCAGGGAAAAGTACGTTATTGAAGTTACTTGCTGGAAAAATTCAACCGGCAAGCGGAAAAGTAAAGGGTTACGTTGATCGTGGCTATTTTGAGCAAGTAGAAGCGCCTGCTGTTGCAGAGGCTGATCCAGCGTTACTGGGAAAATTAACAGTTCCGCGAAATTCAGGGTCGCTAAGCGGCGGTGAGCAAACGAGGCTGAAGCTTGCCCAATTGTTTACCCACTATTTTGAAGCGTTACTTATCGATGAGCCGACAACCAACTTGGACCAAGACGGCATTTCGTTTTTACTTGATGAATTACGCTATTACTATGGTGCGCTTGTATTAATTAGTCATGACCGGGCTGTATTGGATGAACTTGTGACAACGATTTGGGAAGTGCATGAAGGCAAGGTATACGTATATTCAGGAAATTACAGCGAGTACATGGCACAGAAGCAGTTACAACGTGAACAACAGAGGCAGGCTCATGAACAATTCATAAAAGAAAAGAGCCGGCTTGAAAAAGCAGCGCAGGAAAAAATGAAAAAAGCTGAAAAAATCGCTCAAGCTGGTAGGTTGTCAAAAAGAGAGGCGAATGCAAAACCGAATAAGACGTTCATGACGAAATCGAAAGGCACAAGCCAAAAAGCCGCACAACGTGCAGCGAAGGCAATTGAGCAGCGAGCGGAAAAGCTTCAGGAAGTCGATGCTGTACAAGAGGAAAGGCAAATCGTATTTCGCCAGTCAAAGCAATTGGAATTGCATAATAAGTTCCCTATAATGGCGGACCGATTGACTCTTCAAGTGAAGGAAAAAGTATTATTGGATGAAGTGAGTTTCCAGCTGCCGCTCGGTAAAAAAATAGCCATCACAGGCAGAAATGGCAGCGGTAAAAGTACTTTGCTTCACCATATTGCAAATGGTGGTGCAGGCTTGGCGCTTTCTCCAAAAGCGAAAATTGGTTACTTCCGTCAAATGAGCTATCGATTTGCAAGAGATGAAACGGTTCTGCAATTCCTGGGAAACCGTTCAGAATATGATGAAGGATTTTTAAGAAGCGTCCTGCATTCGATGCAGTTTGTCGGGACGGATATACTGAAAAGTGTTCAAGCATTAAGTGGCGGTGAAGCGATTCGCCTCCAACTTTGTCAGTTGTTCTTAGGGGAATACAACATTCTGCTTTTAGATGAACCGACCAATTTCCTGGATATTACGGCCATTGAAGCATTGGAACGATTTATCGCGGCATATGATGGGACGATCATATTTGTATCCCATGATCAAGCGTTCATAAACCATGTAGCCGATCTTCAGTATAAGATTCAGGCGAAGAAATTGGTTCAAGTGTGATTTTAAGTTCATGCCAAAATAAGCCGATGGGACAATTCCATCGGCTTATTTATCATCATTCCCTATACACATTAAGGATGAATCGTAACCGGTGTCCCGATTGGAACGATCCTAGATAATTCCTCCACGTCCCGATTATGCATGCGAATACAGCCTTTTGAGACGGCTTTACCGATCGAGCTGGGATCATTCGTTCCATGAATGCCATAGTGTTCTTTCGATAAACTCATCCACATTGTACCGAATGGGCCTCCGGGGTTTGGGGCTTTATTAACGATGATGAATTGCCCTACTGGTGTACCGAACAGCATTCTTCCAACAGCAATTGGATATTGTTTTTGCAGGACTCCATTCTTTAGCAGCCTTAGCTTACGATTGTTAACGGACACATCGATCTGAAATGGAATGGTATCAGGAGGGGGAAAACCAGGGATCATGATGGGCTGACCAGGATAAATGACATTTGGATTGATGTTCGGGTTAGCATTGATGATTTCCGATAGCGGTGTCCGGTAGTCCCTGGATATCTGTGTCAGTGTTTCACCTGGTTTAACTGTATGAATCAGTCTGAACACCTCCATAGGTTATAGTTGTCATGTTTCATTCTATGTGATTTTTCAAAAGTGTTTCGTAACTCGCTGTTATCTGTTTTTAATGAAATGTATATGTTAAGTAACTTAACCGAAAAGAAACCGAAATGAACTTTTGATAAAATAAGTTTTTATCGAGATGGATTTTTTGTTAGTTAAAGAGGGGGAATAAGGGTGGAGGAACATGTGAAAAAGGCTTTAGTGGAATGGAATGAAGAAATCAGTGATGTGTTAAATGGGATAGAAAAAGAGTATGAAGAAGTTAAGCGTGATCTTCAGGTTTATTCCTATAAATTCAATATTACCAAGCAAGTGGTACAATCAACTATAAATGATGAAATCATTCGAAATATCCGTGAGCTCTATCATAAACCTTTTGAACAAAAATTGAACGAATTGAAAGAATCAATAAAAGAGCTGGAAGAAAAGAGAAAGGTTTTTCAAATGTTTGTCGATAAAATTGAAAAGGTTAGTGAAAGAGAAGAAGGAAAACCGCAAATATCAGTCATATAAGGCAGGCAGCGAAGGCTAGGATAATCATAGCGACTCTACTATTCTATACACAAAAACCATGGCAGCGAATGTAACTGCTTTTTTTTGCTGGAATTTGCAAAAAAGCGGCCCCTTGTTTACCCCAACATCTACCAGGGTACACTATCCTATAAAAAGGAAATGGGGGAATTCTATGTGGAATGCGGTCTTTTGGGGAGGGGTTTCGGGTTCTGCTGTCCTGCTTGGCGCACTAGCCGCCATCTCCATTCCGATAAGGAAAAACATCATTGGCTATATTATGGCTTTTGGTACAGGTGTATTGATCGGTGCAGCGGCATACGAGCTGCTTGCCGATTCGGTGAGTGATGGAGGAATCTGGGCGACGGCGATCGGATTCATAACAGGGGCCGCCGTATTTACCGCCTTGGATTTTCTTATTTCCAAAAAAGGTGCGGATAAAAGGAAACGGTCCAATAATAGCTCTTCGAAGGAAGCGGGACTGGCCATTTTCATCGGGACGGTGATGGATGCCATACCGGAGTCGATCATGATTGGCGCAAGCTTAATAAGCGGTGGCTCGGTAAGCTGGTTATTGGTCATTGCCATCTTCATCAGTAATATTCCGGAGGGGCTCTCAAGTACAACTGGTCTGCTCAAAAGTGATTATTCGAAGAAGAAAATCATGCTGCTGTGGTTTTCCGTATTGCTCATTTCGGCACTATCCTCGATGTCGGGCTATCTATTCCTCGATCATGCCCCGGACTATATCCTGGCAGCGATGGCGGCATTTGCAGGCGGTGGAATCATCGCCATGATTGCCTCGACGATGATGCCTGAAGCATATGAAGACGGAGGACCGATTACGGGCATATTCACCGCCGCCGGCCTGCTTATCTCTTTGGTTCTGGATTCGATGTGATGACGATAAAGTGAGATTGTCCCCTTGGAAGGAAAGGGGACAATTTTTTTTGTAAAAATCTATCATAGTACGAAATAAGGAAATCTATCTTAAAAGAATAATTGTTGGTGTTAAAATATCATTTGAAATCATACACTCTTCATATAGATTTTAGACATTGAGGAGATGTTAGGAATGAACTTCGGGATGCAAATAGCGAATATGCTGGCCGATAATATAAATGGCTTCATTACATTCGTTCGGGAAAATCATGAAAATGAAAATAATTGCTTTTGTTTAAATAGAGATAAATTGTATCAATTGAAGCTTCTTGTCGAGGAGTTCAAGTTTCAAGTTTTGGCCGATGAACTTAAACGAATCAATCGGTTTACCTGGGATGAAAACTACACGCATTTATTAGTTGATAGATTCAGGAAAGGGATGGGCATCATTGAAGAGTACGTTGAAAACAACTACAGCGATTTATTCATTTTTACCGCTAGACTCTATACGTTGAATAACCTCAGCTTATTATTTTGCAAGGAGGAAGAATCGGGCACAGCCCTCAGCGAATAAAAGAAGAGCACATATTATATACGATAATATGTGCTCTTCTTTTATTCATTATAGGGATAGTATACTCCGAGCCGGCCTTATTTGCTTGGCATCGTGGATATATATTTTTTGACCACTTCATAAACATATTCTTGATTGGCAGCTGCTGTATTCGGGTTATATTTACCGCCGTTCACTTTATTATTGGATAGCACTCGTATACCTAAGAAGGGAACATCGTAAGCTTTGGCGATTTGCGCTGCCGCAGCTCCTTCCATTTCCTCTACAGATGTACCATATTTCGTATGGAACCACTTAATCCGATCCACTTCATTATTCCAAACGTCTGCAGAACCGATAGTGCCATCGACAACCTTACCTTTTGTGTAAGTATCTTTAACTGCATGGGCAGCTGCGAGTAGATCTTTATCTCCCTCGTAGAAGCGTGGTTTTTCAGCGTTAGGATCTTCTCCTGCACTTCCTTCAGAAGCCATTAGGTCCATCGGTTTCCAAATGGTTGGATCGATTCCTTGTTTTTCAGCTTTATCAGCCGTTTTTAATGAACCTAGGTTTACCGTTCTTTTTCCTAAAACAATATCAAAAACGTTTAAGCTTGGATCATGTCCGCCTGATGTTCCTTGATTGATGATGGCAATAGGGTTATACCTTTCAATGGCCAAAGCTGTAGCGGCAGCTGTGTTTTCCATCCCTTTACCTGTTTTTGCAACGATTACAGGATAATTGTCTAACGTTCCAATGTAAAACACAAAATCTCCTGATTTTTCTTCTTTAACATTTTTTAACCTTTTAGCGAAATTTTCAGCTTCAATCGGCATTGGACCTTGAATCATGATAGGCCTTTGAGTCTTTTTTTCGACCGTTTCATCTTTGGAAGCAGAACTGCATGCGGCAATCACCGACATGAAAAGTAATGTAATGATTCCTAATATCGTGTACTTTTTGAACATGTTTTTTCTCATTTAATTTCTCCTTAAAACATATTTATTCGATTGTTTGATGCACTCGCAGTTGCGGTCAAAGAAAAAGGTCCAGAACGGGCAGAATGATTACTGCCTTCTAGACCTACGATAGTCAAAGTAAAGATGATTAAGCAAAATGATTAGCTAAATCATGCGCTGCTCAAGAAAGCGGGCAGCCGAATACTTTAACTCGTAGTCTAGTTCTTTCACTGGGAACCAGGTAGAAACGCTCAGACCATATTTCCGAGCATATACGAGTAAATTACGATTATTACTTTGCTAATATAACAAACAAATGATAGATAATCAATAAAAAAGTGAACATTAAAATATAAAAATAATTTAATGTTCGTGTTTTGTAGGGTGGTGATTTGTTTGAAACGTTGATTGGAACGTAAGGCACTCGCTTTCGCGGGCGGTCGTGGAGCCTCCTCGGCTTGCGCCTGCGGGGTCTCCCCTAGACGCGCTTTTCCCGCAGGAGTCACGAACACCCGCTCCAATCAACTGAAACGTTTATTTAATATAAAGACTATAGGCAAACTGACCTTTCTTCTAATTTGGCTATAGTCTGGAGGGGGGAGAAATGGCTTATCCCGATTCATGATTACAAGACTATGGTTTTCGTGTAAATCTGATCGTTGATTGGAACGTAGGGCACTCGTTTTCCGCGGGCGGTCCGCCCTCGGCGCTCGCCTGTGGGGTCTCCCTTGGACACGCTTTTCCCGCAGGAGTCTCGAACACCCGCTCCAATCAACTGGAGCGTTTTTCAAATAAAAAAACTATAGGTAAACTGACTTTTCTTCCAATTTGGCTTTAATCTGGAGGGGCGGAATGGCTCATCCTGATTCATGATTACAAGACTATGGTTTTCTTAATAGTTTTTTTATAACCTCCTCATTGGATTGAAGAAATTTGCGACACTCCTGCCGAATAGCTGGCTAGCCGAGACCCCACAGGCGCTTGAGCCGAGGAGGCTTGGCAGACAGTCGGCGGAAAGGGAGCGGGTTTCTGAAATCAAACTGAAACTTTTTTAAAATAAAAAAACTATAGGTTTTGTCAGGGTCTATCATGATCAACCAAGGTTATGACTACATTACCCTTTTTATGTCCATGTTCTACATATCTATGGGCCTCGGGAAGCTGTTCCAGCGGGTAGCGTTTATCAATGACCGATTTTATTTTTCCAGTTTCGATTAGCTCTTTGAGGAGTAATAAGTCTTCCGTAAGTATCTTTGCTATTCCTTGTCCTTCGACGGACACGTATCGCCCGTTCGGGGTCAGTGCCTTCTTGCAAGCGGCTTTCGAGCTTTTCCCGACTGCATCAAAGATGATGTCATATCGTTCTTGTTTTTCCGTGAAATCCTCTTCCGTATAATCAATTACCTCATCTGCTCCCAATGATTTCACCAATTCAAAATTAGCGGCACTGCATACTCCGGTAACTTCTGTTCCAAAGTATTTGGCCAGCTGCACGGCTGAAGTGCCTACTGAACCGGATGCTCCGTAGATGAGGACTTTTTGCCCGTCCTGGATATTGGCTTTTCTGAAAAAATGCAGGGCTGTCGTTCCCCCAAAAGAAACGGCAGCGGCCTCCTCATAGGTAACGTTGGCAGGCTTCATTGCGATTGGCCCGTCTTCAGGTAAGCAGGTGTATTCGGCATGAGCCCCGAAATTCATTCCAGTCATGGCAAAAATCGGGTCGCCTATTTTGAATTTTGTCACACTCCTGCCCGTTTCCTCTATTTCTCCGGCCAGTTCCACTCCAAGTATTGGTTTTCGCGGTTTTCTAAGACCCAGGAAGATCCGCATCGGTAGCCATAATAAGAAGGGGCTCTTGAAGCTCCGGACTCTTATGTCCCCTGAAGCCACTGTTGCCGCATGAACCTTTACCAAAACTTCGTTATCCTTGGGTATTGGTTTTGCTACCTCTTTGAGTTCCAGTACATCGGGTGAACCGTATTTGGTGCATACCATTGCTTTCATCGCGTGTCTCCTTCGTTTTTGATACAATCTTTTAATACTATGATAGAAGCTGTAATATAAAACTACATATAAGCGAAAAGGAAGAATGAATGCTTAAAAGCAGCAGGTATTTGTCCGGCATCGGTCAGGGGCAAGTGTCTCGCTGAGCGGTCGAATCCTTAGGGGACATTCTATAAGACAAAAGGAGATGAAAGTATGACAATTAACGAAAGACCGAGAAGAATAATTTTAGATTTAGCAGTTACTTTAGATGGCTTTATTGAAGGGCCGAAAGGCGAAATTGACTGGTGCATTATGGATCCCGAAATGGGGTTCACGGATTTCTTAAATCAAATTGATACCATTTTTTATGGGAGAAAAAGCTATGATTTTTGGGGACAGTATACTCCGGAAAATGAGGTATCTGATTCTGAAAAAGAAATGTGGAAATTAGTTCATGGCAAAGAAAAATTCATGTTTTCCAAAACAAAAAAAAGCACTGATGATAAAGTAACAATCATAAATGATAATATTGTTGAAGAAGTAAATAAATTAAAGAAAAAGCCTGGTAAAGACATCTGGCTTTATGGCGGGGCAAGTCTTATTACAACTTTTATAAGATTTGGGCTGGTTGATGAATTTAGGTTATCTGTTCACCCTGTTGTTTTAGGGGAAGGGAAACCTTTGTTTATTGACATGAAGGAGAGATTGAATTTAAAACTGGCTGATACAAAAAGATTTTCCTCTGGCGTTGTTCAACTTTGCTATCATCTTAATGAAGGGTAATTGAAATGATCAAAATTTTTTTGTGAAAAATTCATAATTAGATAAGGCTCTTTTCGTAAAGATTGTTTTTAAAACGAAACGATTTAAGGTTGATTGGAGCGGAAGTGCGAGACTCCTGCGGGAGCAGCGGGACAGGTGAGACCCCACAGGCGTTTACGCCGAGGAGGCTCACCGCCCGCCCCGCGGAAAGCGAGCATCTGGAGGGGAAATCAACCACACCGCTTTACTTGGTAAATAGCAACAAAGTATGCGAAAACAGCCTTAGATAAAAAGAGTAACAATGATAAATTCACGAGTAAATCCCCAAAACTCACGAGTAAAGCCATAAAAAGGTATTCACACTTGATATGTGGATACCTTTTTTTATGCATATTGCAATTTATAAATTATAAAATGTAATATATATGTTGCAAAAAGTTAAATAAATCATATAATAGGAGTAAGTAATGGAATTAAATGGAGGTCGATCGATGATGGATTTATTTAAACGAACGAAAAAGATCACGGATGAGCGAGTTGAGCATGTAAGAAATAAAATTTATAAAGAAATGTATCACGTCATTTTGGCCATTTGCCTGGTGAGTGCACTTTTCAAACTATATAAATATGGTGCAGGCAGCGGGGAGCTATATCTGGAATTCGTGATAATCGTTGCAGGAGGGCTGTACTACTTGGCTCGTTCCATTTTCTTGGGTGTTTTCTGGGATGAAGTGGAAATGCATGACCGCACCAGCAAAACACCGATGAGCAGGAAGACGATTCTTGGTTCGGTTGCTTTAGCACTGATCATCGCTATATTCATGGGGGTGAATAGTGCTGTATCCTATGCGGATGGCAGTTCACAGGGCGTATGGTATTTTGTAATGGTATCGTTTGTATCCGTTATGATCTATTTGCCGATTTTACTTTTGTTTTTTGGTGGTATATACTTGCTGGCGAAGAAAATCGGAATGAAAAATAGCGAAGATAATAAGAAATTGTAGGTGGCTTCCCTTGAAAAATATAAAACTGAAGCTTGCGAGAGTAGAAAAGGACTTGTCACAAGATGAACTGGCCAAGATTGTCGGTGTTTCCAGGCAAACGATAGGATTAATTGAATCCGGAAAGTATAATCCCTCATTAAGTTTGTGTGTCGGTATTTGTAAAGCATTATCGCGAACATTGGATGATTTGTTTTGGGAGAAAGACTGATTAGGGATATCCATTGACTTGGATATCTTTTTTTTCAGGAATTTATCATCAAAAAATGGGGGAAGGTATAGATGGAGCGTGTAAGCAAAAATCTAACATTCGAGAGGGATGGTTTGATGGATCGTACGATTGGTTACTTACGTGAGATAATATCTAACTATACGGACCAATATCCTGAAGCACAGGAAATTTATAATAAAATCAAAAGCGGACATTTTCATTCTGAAGAAGAACTCGTCAATAAGCTATCCGGTAAAGAAGCCAGACTCCTTAACCATATTCTTCCTCAGGAAATCAAGCATGCGAAGGAAGCGAGTGATACGGAACGGGTCACGCAATTATCAGAGGTATATGAACTGATTCTTATATGATAAAACCTTGTCCATGATGATCATGGACAAGGTTTTGTTGTTTTTTATTCCATTTCACTAAGTGAATCCATGTGACTGGCTATCATGGCGATGATCGTGCTTGCTTCTTCCTTGCTGAAAATGAAGTTCGTTTCATCCTTTATCAGGTCATCATCCGCTGTCCGAATCCGATTGATCCGTTTTAGCACACCATCACCTGTTTCCTGAACGATACCGAATTGATACGTGACCTCCACTTCATTATCCTGGATATAGGCGGTCACTTCAGGCGTTTCCCAATCTACATCTATTTCGTATATATCGGAATCTTCGCCGTCTGGATCATATAAATCATCATTTTCATCATCCATATCCATAGCATATTCGTAATCGGCATCATCCTCTTCCAAATAGTTATGGAAGCTCTCGTGGACAGCATCGACGATATCTTCAATGTCTGTAAGGATGACCTTGCTGATCTGCCCTAAATCCGGCTCGAACGATTCCATATAAAATTCTTCATTATACGGATCAAAAAACAGCGTGGAAAAATAATCCCTCTCATTGTCATCCAGCTCTGTATAAAACTCGATCCGTGGATGCTTCGACCCGCGCTCCACGATCATACTGCCATTACGGTCGTATTTTTCACAAATTGATACAAGGTGATCCTGCAATTCCCCGCTAACTCTGTCAAACCATTCTAATGACATCAACATCCACATCCTTTCGTGATTATTATTTCCCAGAAAAGACGAACATGACGTGCCATTTAAAGCCAAATGCCATTTATCTTCGCATCAAAAATGTCAGTTATAAAAAAGTAATTTAACGGGAAAATAAGCTGAATAGCAAAAAAGTATTTGGATTTATGAAACAAACTCCGGTCGGCTTTTAGGCTCAGGAATTGCTGCAGCAACGAATTGGCTACTTTAATCTTCCCTATACCTTTCAATAATGAAGTCAATAAAATACCTGCTTGCTATTGGCAATACCCTTTTATCCTTGTATGCCAAAGTAATTGTCCGAATAATGGAGGGAGAGATAGTTTTCGTCACAATATTATAGGGACATTTATTTAAGAGAAGTTTCGGTAAAATCGAAATGCCAAGCTCTTGTTCAATCATCGACATAATCGCATAGGGATCAAATACTCGGTATTGGGTATCAGGTTCAAAATTATCCTGTTTAAAGCCTATTAATGGTTCATTTATAACTCCCTCATCCAACAGGATATAAGGATCTTTTAGCAAATCTTTCAATGATACTTTTGTGGAGGATGCTAAAGGATGATTCACTGGCAGTACAGCCAGCATTTCATCTTCCTGCAGGGGTATCGTAGTTAGATCCGAAACATTTGAATTCACAAAGCCAAAGTCCACGCTTCCTTCTTTAATCCAATTTGAGATTTCCGTATAATTTCCTTGATGTAATTCGAAATGGACAGTTGGGTAAAGTTCCTTAAAATCTTTGATCATTCCCGGTATCCAATGACATGTAACACTGGAAAAGGTGCCAATTCGAATAAGGCCGCTTTGCAGTCCCTCCATCTCTTTGTGCTTTTCAGTCAGTTCCCTATGTGAATTACAAATCTTCCTGATAAATGGCAAAAATTCCTCGCCATCTGGTGTCAGCGTAATGCCCTTTCGAGAACGTAAAATAAGAGTGGTGGAAAGTTCTTCCTCTAATGAATGCACCATTTGGCTAATGGCGGACTGAGTATAGCCAAGTTCTTCGGCAGCTTTTGTGAAACTGCCTGTTTCTACGGTTTTGATAAAAGCATAATACGAATTCAACCCCACTAACCCCTTTGCATTAGTAATTGTAATAGAACTATTATAAAAATTGGTTTTACTAATGTAAATGGAAGAAATAAAATATAGTTGTGAAGAATTATTGGGTCAGGAGTTGAAGTAGAAAAATAATGAGTATTAACGTTAAATACCGAAATATTATTTATGCCTTTTTTATGGCTTTTAGTATGTCCTTTTTTATTTCATTTATATTAGTCTCAATAAATAGTGGTTATGATCATATATTCTTATCTACATGGATGAAAACTTGGTCACAGGCTTTTATCTGTGCTTTCTTTGGAGCTTACTTTTTTCCGAGAGTAATACAACAAATAATGAGAAGAATTAATTTTGTAGAAAAACCGCCAATAATCGAGAAAGATTTCTTAGAAAGAGAAGAAGACAATGGATAATGGCCAGTAAAGAATTGGAATTCCAGTAAAAAATGTGGATATTGTTTTAAGGGATTTCCTGAAAAATAGTGAAAAATATGGATTTATAGAGCTGCCCAAATGATGGGGAGCTTTTTATGCGTTTCCCCTGAAAAATATTAAGGCCATGCTACTTTCATCCCATAAAAGTTTATATAGAGTGTGAAAGGGGGTGAGTGATATGGCAAGTCAGATTCCAGTATCAAGTACGTTGCGGATCGATTTTGAGACGGGGTTAAATGAAAAAGGGGCTCTCGTTTTCAAGCGGAGGGCATTTTCGAACATCAAGGTCGAGGCGACAGCGGAACAGTTGTTTTCGGCGGCTGGTTCAATCGCAAGTGTGCAGAATCATCCAATGGGTGAAGTGACCCGGGTGGATACGTATTCATTGATTGGCTAAACGGTTTTGATGTCGTACGAAGGGGAGGTGATTTGAAATGGCTAAAGTATTGGAATTGATTTTCGTTACGGAGGAAGGAAAGTCAGCGACGATTTCCGTTGATAATCCGAAGGAGCCGGTCGAGGTAAATACGGTTAAACTGGCAATGGAAAAAATCATTGCGGGGAACGTGTTCGTTACATCTTCCGGGGATTTCGTCGATTTGAAAGCGGCACGCCTTGTCGAGCGGAATGTCGAGGAAGTGGAACTTATCTGACGAACGGGAGAGTCATCAATGTCGGGCAAACTTGAATTGAGGTGAATAAAAGTGGATCAAATCCTGCCATTTGTCAGTGATATTGGGTTCCCGATCATTGTTACCCTTTATTTGCTTCATAGGATTGAAAAGAAATTGGATACTTTGAATGAAACCATTGTAGAGCTGCCAGATCGCCTGCGAGAAGGGATTCCCAAGTCAGGTTAAGGATAAGCGGGGAGCATCATGAGTGATATCATTCATGATGCTTTTCCTTTTAAATGGTAAAGTTTTAATAGATTCTAGTTTTATATCAAAACTATCGGGTATACATAGAACTGTAGCTAGTTCATCAAAAATCCAAACAATAAGGAGGAGTTTTAATGACTAACAACAATGAAAAAATGAGCAGGGAAGAAGCTGGCCGCAAAGGCGGGGAAACGACAGCAAAAAATCATGATAAGGAATTTTTCCAAGAGATTGGTAAAAAAGGCGGAGAGGCCACTTCCGAAAATCATGATAAGGAATTCTATCAGGAAATTGGCAAAAAAGGCGGAGAGACTCGAGCCGATCAACGTGATGGGTCCGATGATTGAAAAATGAGAAGGAAGAAACAGGACTTAATGGCGGGGAAAAGTCGCCGCTAAATAAAGACCTGAAGCATTTAGCTGATTCTAGTTTTACAGCTGTTCAAGCGGGTACATGACATATGTAGCTAGTTCAATGAAAATCCAAATAATAAGGAGGAATTTTTAATGACTAACAACAATGATAAAATGAGTCGTGAAGAAGCAGGCCGTAAGGGTGGAGAAACAACAGCGAAAAATCATGATAAGGAATTCTATCAAGAGATTGGCCAAAAAGGCGGAGAAGCGACATCCGAAAATCATGATAAGGAATTCTATCAAGAGATTGGTCAAAAAGGCGGAGAAGCTACATCCGAAAATCATGGTAAGGAATTCTATCAAGAGATTGGCCAAAAAGGTGGAGAAGCAACATCCGAAAATCATGATAAGGAATTCTATCAGAAGATTGGCCAAAAAGGCGGAGAAGCGACATCCGAAAATCATGATAAGGAATTCTATCAGGAAATCGGCGAAAAAGGCGGAGAGGCACGGGCCAATCAACGAGATGGTTCCGATGATGGAAAAATGAGCCGTGAAGAAGCAGGACGCAAAGGCGGGGAAAAAAGCCGCCGTTAAAATATAATCCAGGAAAACTCATAAATGACCGGCCGAGGGAAGTTAACATTCCCTCGGTTTTTTTATGCCATCCCAATGGAAATAACCTTCTCAGCACATTACAAAGAGTGCTTGGAAATTAAAGTGGGTAAAGAAATAACACCTAGAAAAGAAAGAGGTGATGAAGAAGTTGATCGTCCATTATTCATTTCCCCGTTTAAAAGTAGGCGGAGTTACATTCACTGCACGGCATTCATTGCTTGCTCTTGGTCTTGCGGGCATCGCTTATCTCATTTCCAATAAGAGGACGCATCAAGCGGTATTCAACACGGCTTCATTGATGTGTAAGATCGAACGGAAAGAAGATACCATTAAGCTTATGTGGCCTGATGAAGGTGGTTTCTATCGGGTATTCAGGGGGCAAGAGCTGATTTACAGCGGCCCGGAGCCAAGGATGGCAGATCGGGGACTGACTCCAGGAACCATCTATACGTACACGATAGATAGCCTGAATGAAAAAGAACAGGCAGTGAACAGGATGAAAATACAGACATCAACGACCGCCGAGAATAAAAAAGAGGATAATATCCTTTTGGATTTGGTATTCACCACGATTGTCGCAAAAGGCCAAGCCAGCCTGGAATGGGAGCCCATTAAAGGAATAAAAGAGTATCGGGTTTACCGAAACGGCGTGGATATTGGGAAAGTGGGTGGATGTTCCTTCAGTGATCGGGGTATTAGAGAGGATCATGAATACACATATACCATTAAAGCCAAGCGGCCCCTTCCACGTTCAGAGCAGGAGTCCTATGCCGTGAAATCCCTTGTTGCGAGTATTGTCGGAGCCGTAAAAAAAGGTTCATCCCAAGCACAGGCAGCGATCGAGGAAATAACGAATACAAAAAAGATAGGACCTGTAAAACAGCTTTTGCAGCCGGTTGAAAACGATGTGGAAGGTAAAAAGAAAAGAAATTTGCAGCTGCGCTATTCCACCTTTCTACCTGAAGAGTGGCTGAAAAACCCCAATCTTGCCTCAAAGGTTCCCTATTTTAAAGGAGACAACCGCGGGTTTGATCCTGAATCATCCCGATTCAGGACTAGAGTCGATGTGTACATTCACGAAAAGGAAAGTGAAGCCGAGATTGAACTTACCAAAGCAGTCGGAAAAAGTGAGGCCTACAATCATGATGGGGATTTCCTCGAAGAAGGAGTGGCCTCGGATGAAGACATTGTGGTGAAGCATGTATTATCCAATCATGAGAAAACAACGATTCAGCTGACACACTCTGTAGGCAACCCAATCATCATTTCTCCTGCCGTGGATTATAAAGTGATCGGGACCTTTTACCGAAATGGCGAAATCAATATAGCCGGGTATCATGATCAGGCACCGCATCATGAAGTCTACCTAAAGGAGGCAGATGAACAAAACTGGGAACCCCTGCACCTAGCGGAAAACAAAGGTCTCGAAATGATGGCACATCCAACGGCCAATCATTTATGGAGATACTCCACATTTACACAATGAAAGGACGAAAAGCATTCTAAAACAAAAAACAAAAAGGACCTCGAATACTTGAAGTCCTTTTTGCTTGTTGATGAGGCCTTTTTTATAAAAATCGCTTTCGAACACTTGGCGACGGCAGCATACAGCTTTCCTCTTTCTTTCCGAACCATTTGTAACGGTTCCTGGCAATGAAATCATAAACGAAGTTCCGGATGAGGCTTGGAACGATGATGAAACCGTAAAGCAATTTCCACGCCCCTTGCAAGCGGCGGCAAATCCTCAAGGCTGCAGACGATTTATAGTAGGCCTTATCCCTTTCGATCAGCACCATGCTATCTATATCTGCAGGTACATCATACTTCTTCAGCAACTCTTGGCCCGCGTCACTTTGAAGCGAAGCGTAATGAAAAAGCCCCTGCGGGTCCCGCTTTATGATGAACTGGACACTCGAATCGCAAAAGTTGCATTCACCATCAAATAAAATGACGGGATTCATGAACATTCCTCCTATAGAGAGACGTTATCATACTCATGCTTCTATAATACACTACCCGTTCTGGTAAGGCGAAAACGTATGGAACTGCTTGGAGTTTCGAAATTTTGGAAGTGATTGTTCGTTCCGGCAAGTCACTAAATGGGTGTGTGTGCCATAAGAAGGCCGCAATTGGCGGTTGGCCCCCTTGTTTAAGTTTCTGTTATCAAACTGTTATTTTCCATTAACTATCCTGTAAACAAGCTATGGTATGGTAGATACTCCAATGAATTTCCTTTAGTAAAAAAGCCGGCAATCCTTTTTTAGAGGAAAGCCGGTTTTTTCATTCAAACAATAATTAAGGATTAGGAGATATAACGAGCAGTTTCTTTAGAGGAGGTAAGATTTAATGAAACGTGATCCTTATTTTGATAATGCGAAAGCTGTTTTAATCGTACTAGTGGTTTTGGGACATACATTAGCTCGAATGGTAGAAGAAAACGAATGGATTTTAACTATCTATTTGTTTGTTTTTTCATTCCATATGCCAGCTTTTATTTTAGTATCCGGCTATTTTTCAAGAAAGATAAAAAGTAAAAAGGACCTCTGGGTGCTAATAAAGAAAATCGTAATTCCCTATGTAATATTCCAGGTGATTTATACCTTCTATTATCAGAAGTTATTTGATGAACCGATTGAATTCACAATATTGACTCCAAGATGGGCATTATGGTTCTTAATAAGCTTATTCTGTTGGAATATATTATTGTCAATATTTACTTCCAGGAAATATGGAATCGTTTTTTCGATAATTGTATCTCTAATAATCGGTTACATCGGTGAAGTAAATGAATGGTTAAGTTTGTCGAGAACGTTCTTTTTCTTTCCTTTCTTTTTAATTGGACATTTTTTAGAAAAAGATCATTTTGAATGGGTTAAAAAGAAAAGTAATGCCCTAATTGGCTGGGGACTACTAGGGTTAATCTTTGCCGGCATTTATTTCTATGGTGAAATTACTTGGAGGGAATGGTTTTATGGCCGTTTAGGTTATAAGGAATTAATGGAAGGTCCCATTGCCCTCGGTTTTATATATAAGTTGATCGTTTATTTAATCATGGGAGCGGCAACTTATTGTTTTCTTTGTATTGTTCCTAGAAAGCATACATTTTTTACTGAAATTGGATCGATTACATTAGTTATTTATCTTTTTCATATGTTTATCCTGGAATATGTTTATAACTCATTTATTTATGATTGGATCAAAGAAAGCGGCCAATATTATGTTTTATTAGTCATATCTGTAACGATTATATTTATATTATCAAGAAAACCGATTGTAAAAGTGGAATGTATGTTATTAGGAATGAAAATGAAAACATAACAGAATTTTAATCATGTAATTGAGGATAGGTTTAATAAGGCTGGTTTAAACTAGATGAATCAGAATCTGAAGGAAACTGTCCAAAAAATTATATTTCATATTAGTAATGTAATGATCAAGCACCTAGCCCTTCAGTTTGAAGGGTTTTTTCATGAAAAGATATTGTCATGCAGGAGGGCTCCATTTTGGTGATTTACAATTTAAAAGGGGAATCTTTTTTGTTTGAATGGATCCTCCCACTAAAAGGGCAATACCCCTTAAAAAGTTATTTCAGGAAAGAAAATGAAGGTCATTAACCGAAATGTTTCCAAAATTATTAAAGGGTAATTACTTTTGTATTTCACTTTCAATAAAACATCTTTTAACTTTCAGATTTATTTTATTATGACTATATAAGATTTTACTATCATTAAAGGAGAGGCATATGAGAAAGTTTTTCTTCATCTTCATCTTGGCTTTAATCCCCTTCGCCTCTACGACTGTAAGTGCAGAATCTGACTTACCTCTCAATAGTGAAGCAGGGATCATTATTGATGCGAAAAGCGGGAATGTATTATACGAAAAAAATATGAATAAAAGGATGTATCCAGCCAGTCTAACGAAAGTTGCCACTGCTATATATGCTATAGAACACGGGGATCAGAATGAACTGGTGACGATAAGCAAAAAAGCAGCGGAGGCAGACGGGTCTTCGGTATTTATTGAACCTGGGGAGGAAATAGAGCTTTCCAAATTAATTGCAGGAATGCTGATCAACTCCGGAAATGATGCAGCCATCGCAATTGCCGAGCATATGTCTGGCAGTGAAAAACTGTTCATGGAAGATTTGAATGAGTTTTTAAGAAAAGAAGTGAACGTCACCGATACTCATTTTACTAATCCCCATGGATTATTTGACAAAGACCATGTAACGACAGCCAGTGACCTTGCGAAAATTACCCAATATGCAATGAAAAATGAAACGTTCCGTGAGTACTTTGGGAAGAAGGCGTTACCATGGGAAGTGGAAACATGGGACACAACTCTAGTTACCCATCATAAAATGTTAAAGGGCGAACTCCCCTATCAGGGAATAACCGGCGGGAAAACCGGTTTCGTCAGTAAATCCGGTTACACCCTGATTTCTACTGCCACTAGGGGAGAACAGGACTTGATTGCCGTCACTCTGAAAGCTCCTTCGGACAAGGTTGCCTACTCTGATACTGAGCTTTTATTCAACTATGGCTTTAACAACTTTAAATCAGGCAAAATTGATAAAAAAAGCAAACTTTTTTCAGCGGACTATTCTAATTCCTACACGCTGAACGAAGACTTATACTATACTCATTTAATCAGTGATCAACCTAGTCTTAAAACGAGTAATGATGGAATTCTTTCAATCATGAACCAAGAAGGGGAAGCAATAGAATCCTTTGACCTTAAAAAGGTCGCTGATGTCAGGAACACAGTATTGCCTGCCCCGATTAAAAAAGAAACAATCAATGATAAGCCAATAAAATTTTCTGTCCCATTTCTAGGATTGGGAGGATTTTAGAACTCGTTACTAAAGAAACTCACTGACTGGCTATCAGAGGCGTTGCTGTCTATACATACCCAGCTTATAATTAATATAAATAATAAGAGAGTGCACTTATCATTCATGTGATAAGTGTACTCTTTTTTATGATGATAACAGGACAGGAATATTCTTATAAAAGTACCGTAACCGAATTGGAAATGGAGTATATGACCATAATAGTGTTAAATAAAACTATTAGGGATGATTTCATGATGTATATCTATAATGATTATGGGGGTACACATACCACGTCGTTGGCTGCCGCATATCATTTAAAACAATTACCACAATCGGAAAGAAAATTAACGTCGGAAGAAATATTACATGTAAAATATTTTAATAAATTAACGAAAGAAGATGCTGGAAAGCTAATTTTTCGCGGGATCGATGAAGATGGCAACTCAGTTTATACAATTGGACATAAAAGAGAAAAACTTGTGGTTCCATCATTAAAAGAATTGACTTTACTACTAGAAGAGAAATTTCATTTTAACGAAGTAATAGTATTCTCCAATACATCCCCAACCGTACCTATTGCCATGTCTATAGGGGGATATTTATCAAGAGCACTAAAAATTGATTTTATAGGTGTACCATTATTGCTTATAGGTGCCAAACAATGCTGTGATAATATTTTTCGGCTGGTTGAAAATACGAAACAAATCGGGAAAGCAGCGAATGGGGAAAAAGTAATTATATTGGAAAATGAGGTATATAAGTAATCCTATATAAATTTTAATAAACTTAAATGTCGATATATATTAAGTCAACAATTGATGTTGGCTTTTTTGTTATGTTTCTGGATGGTGCATAACAAGGATTTCTGTACTAACGTTGTAAATGCCAAAAACCTGATTCTTCCTCTTTTGGTTTGAATAGTAACAACCGTTTTATTACTTTGACTTTCTATCCTATATTTGGAACTTTTAACCTTTATTTAATTTATTTAAATACTTGAAAATAAAATTTATTTGAATTAGAATTAGTTTCGTGCCTAGTTGATAATAATTATCAATCTCAATAGGGGTGAAAAGGGGAGTTATCATTTTGAGGAAAATATTATTTTTATTCGTTGCTGTACTTTTAATTGTAACTGGATGCTCACAATCAAATGAGTCATCATCTTCAAGTACTTCAAAACCTGAATCAGATGGTAAGAAAATTGTGAAAATCGGGTGGCAAAACAGTGGTTTCCCATCACCGTTTACATTTGATACAAATGGTCCGGGTGGATTTTTACGTAACTCATTTTTATTTGATACGTTAACTTGGAAGGATGATACTGGGGTTATTCCTTGGTTAGCATCATCTTGGGAAGTATCAGAAGATAATTTGGAATATACATTTACATTAGAAAAAGATGTAACATTCCATGACGGAGAATCATTAACAGCTGATGATGTAGTATTCTCCTATAACTATTTTAAAGAAAATACTTTTCAATGGAATGCAGATATGACAAAAGTCGCCTCAGCAGAAAAAATTTCTGACCATGAAGTGAAAATTACTCTAGCAGAGCCGTATGTTCCGTTCATTTCTGAAATTGCTGGTAAGTTACCGATCATTCCAGAACATATCTGGTCAAAAGTTGAACAACCATTAGAGTATCAAGAGGATGAAGCTTTAATTGGCTCAGGTCCATTTACACTTGATAGCTATGATTCAGCAACAGGTAATTATAAATTTGCGAAAAACGAAGACTACTTTAAAGGTGACGTGACAGTGGATGAAGTTCAATATTTAGCAACTGAAAACCGTATGTTATCTTTACAAAACAAAGAAATCGATGGCGGTATGACATTTAACTATACAGAAGTGCAACAGCTTGAAAAATTAGGCTATGACGTTCTGAAAAGCGAACCTACTGGTAGCGCCGTTCGTATCGTTTTCAACTTAGAAAACGAACAATTACGTGATAAAAATCTGCGTCAAGCGATTGCTTATGCATTAAATCGTGCTTCAATTGCTGAAAAATTAACTGGTAACTCAAAAGTAATGGTTGGTAGTGCAGGTGTTATCCCGCCAGATTCAACTTGGTATAAAGAAGACGTGAAACAATATGATTACAATGTTGAACAAGCAAATGCCATCCTGGATAAGCTCGGATACAAGAAAAATGATGCAGGTGTCCGTGAAGATTTAGATTTAAGCGTACTAGTTTCTTCAACTTCTCAAGAAGCTGAATTAATGAAATCAATGCTTGCTGATGTTGGGGTTGATCTTGATATTCAAACAGTCGACTCAGCAACATTCTCAACGGCCATGGCTGAAGGGAAATATGATATGACAATTACAGGGCATATCGGTTTAAGCGGTGACCCAGACTTCTTACGTTTATGGTTTAGCGGTCAAGCCAGTAACTCTCTAGCTGGTAAAGGCGTATTCGATAACGAAGAGTTCCAAGAGCTTGCAAGTCTTCAATTGAAACAAGGAAATGAAGCAGAGCGTAAAGCTACAGTTGATGAAATGCAAGATATTTTAGCAGAAGAATTACCAACACTTGTGTTATACCACCGTCCATTCTACTACGTGTATGATTCAAGCGTATTTGCTGGCTGGTTCAATACCCGTGGCGGTATTGCGGATGGTATTCCATTAACTGATAACAAAGCAGTATTTGTGGATTACAAATGATTAAAAAAATATTGACGCTATACGGATCAGTATTTGTCATATTATTATTACTCAATTTCTTTCTCCCCCGACTTATGCCGGGGGGGCCGATTGAGTATTTGGATGGCCAGGATAGTGGGCCGATGCTAACCGAAGCACAAAGGGCTTCCATGGTTGAATATTACAACCTCGATGCTTCATTAGGTGATCAATTTATCGATTATCTAGGAGGTCTCCTGCATATGGATTTCGGCTATTCTTTTTCTTATAAGGAGCCAGTTACTGATATAGTATTAAATCATTTACCGTACACGTTATGGATTGTAGGGATTTCAACAAGTCTTTCATTAATCATCGGAATACTTTTTGGTTTATGGTCGGGCTGGTTCCATTTTAAACGTGGTGATCGGCGCTTTATGCTAACCATGATGGCAGTCGGGGCATTGCCTGAATTTTTAATGGGAATGATTTTATTATTAGTATTCGCTGTTTATTTGGGTTTTCTGCCCATGAGCGGTGCAAGTGAACCATTTTTAAGCTCGGATTCATGGTGGACGGTCATTGCCGACTACGCTCAGCATGCTGCGCTACCGATTATCACATTAACGATTGTAAGTATTTCAAGTACATACTTGTTAGTAAGAAATGAAACGATTCAAGTAATTTCTTCACCATTTATTGAATTTGCGAAAATGAAAGGTATTAAACGAAATCGCTTAGTGTATCGCCATATTTTAAAAAATGCACTACTGCCGATTTTTACATTAATGATGATTCGTATAGGTACACTATTTACTGGCGCTATTTTTGTAGAAACATTGTTTTCTTACCCCGGGATAGGAAAGCTGTTAAAAGAGGCAGTGTTATCAAGGGACTATCCGTTAATGCATGGACTGTTTTTTGTATTTTCAGCAATCATCCTGTTTTTCAATGCTTTAGCAGATTTCCTATATCCGAAGCTAGACCCGCGTGTTAAGGGAGGAAATAAAAATGAATAAGGTCTATAAGCTGCCGATTATAGTAATTGGTATGTTATTTATAGTAGCTTTTATTGGTCCATTTTTTGTTCCGTTTGATCCCTTTTCATATGATGCCGCTTCCTTTTTAAGCCCATCCGCCAATCACTGGCTTGGAACGAATAGATTAGGACAGGATATTTTAAGTCAATTAATCTATGGGACACGCACTAGTATTTTAATTGGGTTATGCATTGCTGCCTGCTCGACAATTTTAGTTGTAGTACTAGGTTTATTAGCAGGGTATTTTCCTATATTGGATAAAGTCATTAATGGCGTTGCGAACGTTTTATTAGTACTGCCTAATTTGCTATTGATCTTAATCATCATGTCGTTCACTGGTGGTGGTATGGCACAGCTTGTCATTATATTAAGCTTGCTGTCATGGCCTTCGTATATGCGGATAGTGCGGTCGGCTGTCCTTACATTGAAGGAACGGGAATTCGTGAAAGCTTCCCAATTATTCGGCGGTAATTCCTTATATATCTTACGTGCACACATATTGCCACACTTACGACC
Source organism: Peribacillus simplex (assembly GCF_900156045.1). Lineage (GTDB taxonomy): Bacteria > Bacillota > Bacilli > Bacillales > DSM-1321 > Peribacillus > Peribacillus simplex_D. The sequence continues at coordinate 131,149 of NZ_FTMX01000001.1, forward strand.
AATAGTGAAGACAAAATTTATCTTAACATGTAAGTCAGCGATATTGACGGAAGCGGGCCTGGCATTTTTAGGACTTGGTGACCCGAATTTTATTTCATGGGGAAGCATGTTAAATGAAGCATTTTCACAGCCATCCATTTTCTTGAATTCAAGCTGGACTTGGATTGTTATCCCCCCAGTGCTATTCCTTACAATTTTAACAATGAGCTTAGCGTTTTTACTTGAGGAAAAAACGAAGAAACCTTCAAAACTGAAAAAGGTAACAATTGATACGATTCAGAATGAGGTAGATGATTTAGCCGCCTATCATGTCAATATTGCCTTTGAAAAGAAAAAGGTTGTATCGGATGTTTCGTTCCAAATTAAAAGCGGGGAAATTGTGAGCCTGATTGGTCCTTCAGGTTCAGGCAAGACGACTTTAGCTCGGGCGATGTACGGATTATTACCAACTGATGCATGGTCAGGAGATATCCAATATGATGGACAATCCGTTAGAAATCCACGCTTTGCCAATGATTGTTACTGGAAAACGTGTGCCTATATTTATCAAGATGCCCGTTCAGCATTTAACCCATTATTGAAACTGAAGGATCAGTTCTTGGAAATTGGGATAACGATGGAGCAGTCAGTTACAGCTGTGGAAGAAGTATCTCTGCCTAAAAATATTTTAGAAAAGTATCCGCATGAATGTTCGGGCGGGATGCTAAGTCGGGCGTTAATTGCATTAGCTTTCGCCAATAAGCCGAAATTTATTATTGCGGATGAATGTACGAGTGCACTTGATCCGATTTTAAAGAAAGAAATAGTTCTTTTGCTAGAGGAAAAAGTGAGAGCCTACAATATTAGCTTATTATTTATAACGCATGATATGGACGTAGCCTATGCCATTTCAGATCGTACGCTATCAATCGTTGATGGGCATGTGGAAGAGGAGGTATTATTCAATGCTCGAGGTTCGCAATTTATGTAAAAAGTTCGGAAATAATGTTGTGTTGGAAGATGTGAATTTTTGTGTAGGAAGAGAAGAATTTATTTGTTTACTTGGTGAGTCGGGTTCTGGCAAGTCCACGATTGCTGAGCTGTTAATTGGATTAAATGAACCGTGTCAAGGCGAGATGTGCTGGGCAGAAGACTCGAGTAACTTCACACAATATGTTTATCAAAATCCAGACCGCTCCTTCAACCCATTTTGGTCAATGGAACAAAGCTTAATGGAGCCGCTTTTACTACAAAAGTATTCAAAGAAATCAGCATTAAAGAAAATTACTTCGATGATGAACCATGCAGGATTGCCACTGGAGCTTCTGAAAAATATGCCGAGCCAATGCTCTGGCGGACAAAAGCAGCGTATGGCCATCATTCGCGCATTACTATGTAACCCGCGCCTATTAATTGCCGATGAAATAACATCTGCGTTAGATCCACAAACAGAAAGAACGATAATTGAATTGCTAAAAAAATTTCAAAGCTCTTACCATATGAGTGTTTTATACATTACGCATCGTATTCAAGCCATTGAAGATGTAGCAGACCGAGTTTTAGTGTTGGAGAAGGGAAGCATTGTTGAAAGTGGAACGGCTGTAGAGGTATTAAAAAATCCTCAGCACCCTTACACAAAAAATCTTCTGGAAGCATGTCTGTATTTCGAAAAAAGAAAGAAATCTATAGTTTAGGAGGAAGAATGAATGAGTAATTTAAACATTTTGGAATTGAACCCGTCTCATGCATTTAGCGTAAAAGAACCGGCGGATAATTCATTGAACACAACCGTAATTGATGAATATGAGCTAGGGACGACGGATTTATCTCCGTATAACGTTTTATATATCACGGAATTTGTTGATCAAGAATACTTATTAAATCACAAGGAGGTTATTTCTGAATTCTTGAATAATGGAAAAGTAGTTGTTTTTTGTGGACACTTATTCCGCAATTGGTTGCCGGGCTGTTCATTAATGATGCCAACGAAAATTAATAGTTTTAAAGATTATTACGTACAACCAGTTCCTGGTGCACCACTATTTGAGGGTGTGGAAGTGGAAGATATGGTATATAACAAAGGCGTTGCAGGATTCTTTGCACGCGGCTATTACCGAGCTCCAAAAGACGCGGAGGTTTGTTTAACGTTTACAGACGGAAAGGTCATTACGTACATAGATCGTCATACAACAAATGGTACGGTCATTGTTCACTCTGGACGTAGCTTATTAGGTTATAAGAGCGATAGGAAAACAACAGGTAAAATTAGAACTCAAATGTTGGCACTACTTGAGCAAGAAGTTGCACAGGAGGAAGTATAATGAGAAAAATTGCAGTTATTTATAGTGGGCATGCACCACACTATCGTACATTCCATGAGCCGAAATATGCGCAATTTATTGACAAACTAATTTACTTCCCTGAGTTTGCCGAGACAGACTTATCACCGTATGATGTACTAATTGTTCCCTCACAGTTAAACTCGAACTTATTACTTCAAAATGCGAAAAAAATTCGTGACTTTGCTGATGAAGGGAAAACGGTTATAGCCTTTGGACCACAGCCTTGGGAATGGCTCCCGAACCAGAATTGGGAGGAGCGCACAACGAATTTCTGGTGGTGGATTGAAGAAAATGCAGATAGTGGATTACGTGTTCAAAATGCGGAACAACCATTCTTTGAATATATAACGCTAGAAGATTGCACATGGCACCAGCATGGTGTATTTTGGCCTCCAGCTCATGCAACAACACTTGTTTCAACAATAGATGGGGGATCCGTGTTATACATTGATGAGCAATCAACAAAAGGTACTTGGATCATTACAACATTAGACCCGGACTATCACTTTGGTTCATATTTCATGCCAGCGACAGAACGCTTTTTAGATGGTATGTTCCAATGGATCAGTAAAGGGGATATTACAAAGAAAATTCTGGAGCATTGTTAGAACGTTAATAAAACTACTTCACTAATAAATAGGATTAAATAACACAATTAGGAGAAAAAAATGAGAACAATTAAAATTTATGATCGTGATGATCTAATTGAGATTTCTTTCGACGACATTAAAAAATACCATGGCTACGCAGCATATATGGCACTAGGCGTAGGTTTCCGTGTAGTTGAAGCAGCATTTGAAGCATTATACGGCGATGAAATTCCAGACCGCAAAGATCTTTCGATTCTTTCCGGTCATGGTGGCCCAGGATTCCGAGATGTATTTGAATTTGTCACACGTGCAAAAACTCGTGGGGTATATACTGTTGATGCAAACTATCCAAAAGCACAATATGACCCATACCGCCCAACAGGTTATGCCTATGTATTCACAAAAGAAAATGGCGAATCAGTAGAAGTGTTATTAAAAGAAGACTTCTTACCGCCAATTTTCTATGATTACTTGAAAAAAGGCCGTGAAAATGACTTCACTCCAGAAGAGTATGAAGATAATGAACGTTTAAAACAAGAGCTTGGTAATCGTGCATACGAAATGAAGGTTGAAGATTTACTAATCATTAATCGCTTAAAATAGTATTTAAAAAGTCAGTAAATTACACATACCTTACAATCAAAAGGCAAGCGAATTTCGTGAATTCGCTTGTTTTTTTACCTTTTAAACCAACAACAGGAGCTTTACTTCATTCCCAGAAGCTCCTTTTCTTTGGAACTTACTGGGCAGGATCGTTCAACAAGGGGATAGATTGTTAAATAAGATGGAGATTGAACTTAATCGAACAATAAACCGCCACCCGAAAGTGGAGGTTTATTATTGAATCGAGGAAATTACTGTTCTTTTAAGCTGGTTACAGAAACACTTTGTTTTTTATTTGGATCATCAAGGGGATGGATTGTAGCTATTCCATTTTGTTCATCCACATGCTCAATGTAGATACTTTCCTCATTATAGGTTACATTAACCATATTTGGTGAAGAAGCAATTTCTTCTGCTCGTTGTGCGTTCATTTTAGCCACCTCCTTTGAATTTGCAACATGTATAATATTTGTTCCGAATTACTTAGATATACTTGTTGTAATCAAAATTCTTCCAAGAATCCCTTACACCCTTACTTAACTAACTGGTACGTCAACTGAAGGACGAGTTATATTTAAGGCAGCTTATAATCATTTAGACTAACGTGGCAAGCTAGTTCAAAAGATTAAAATCTGTTATTTGATATAATTACAGAAAATTAAAAAAGTTTTGGAGGGATGTAAAAATGAACATTAAAGGATTTTCGATTTCTACTGATAAAAAGTATTTAGATGTAGATTTAATACATAATTTTTTGAATCAAGAAGCTTACTGGTCAAAGGGAATAACAAAGGAAACAGTAATGAAGTCAATTGAAAATACGACCTTATGTTTTGGGGTTTATAAAGGTGAAGTAGGTAATGAGGGTAGTGAACAAGTTGGATTTGCAAGGGTAATAACAGATTTAGCAACACATGCATACCTTTGCGACGTGTTTATATTGCCTGACTATCGTAAATTAGGATTATCAAAATGGTTAATGGATGTTATCACCAACCATTCCGAGCTGGAAGGGGTTCGCAGGTTTATGTTAGCTACTAATGATGCACATTCATTATATAAAAAATACGGTTTTAATCAGATCGATAATCCAGAGCTATTTATGCAAAAAGTCCGTAAATCTCCGATTTAACAATAAGTTTATTTCATTAACGGGTGCGAAAGGGATTTGACCCTGCATAATCGTGCACAGAATGTCGGATGATTCGTTTCAAGTCCTGCTATTCTTTTGATATAAGGAGGTCATTGAATGGATTTGCTAAAAAATATGAATGGTGCCATTAACTTCATTGAGGAAAATCTTACGAACGAAATTGACTTTAAAGAAGTTGCGAGGATAGCTTATTGCTCGGAATATCATTTTAAAAGGATGTTTTCCTTCCTTGCAGGTATTTCACTATCCGAATATATCCGCCGAAGACGACTTACACTTGCGGCGTTTGAACTAAGAGATAACAAAATAAAGGTCATTGATGTAGCGATAAAGTACGGATACAGCTCACCTGATTCTTTTGCAAGAGCGTTTCAGCATTTGCATGGCATCACACCATCAGAAGCGAGAAGTAATGGCCATTCACTTAAAGCCTATCCACCGATGTCCTTCCAATTATCCATTAAAGGAGGCAGTGAAATGAACTATCGAATTGAAGAAAAAGAGGCATTTCACATTATTGGAATTAAAAAAAGAGTACCAATCATTTTTAACGGGGTTAATCCAGAGATTGCATCTATGTGGAAAAGTTTAGACGAGAAAACGATAAATGAACTTAAAAACTTATCGAATGTCGAGCCATTGGGGCTGCTTAGTGCATCTGCGAATTTTTCCGAAGGCCGAATGGAGGAAAAAGGGGAGCTTGATCATTATATCGGTGCAGCGACAACGAGGGAATGTCCAGATAACTTAACACAGCTTGAAGTTGATGCATCTACATGGGCAGTATTCGAAGCGGTAGGTCCCTTTCCTGAAACACTGCAAAATGTATGGGGGCGTATTTATTCCGAATGGTTTCCATCCTCTAACTATGAACAAAGGGAAGGACCGGAAATCCTTTGGAACGAAAATAAAGATATAACCTCACCAACATTTAGAAGTGAAATATGGATCCCTGTTTTGAAAAAGTGAGGATGGACGAAAGATTTATTCGAAAAGCTGCTTAAGGCAGCTTTTTCTTATGTAACAAGCAGGGCAGGATAATGGAATATGGGCTAGGTATTATTTGCTATTACCAGCTATAATGATGGGGAAAAGTGCTTGTATAAGGAGATTGGGAAATGCCTATTATTGAACATCAACAATTTATTAAAGCACCAGTTGAATTATGTTTTGACCTTGCAAGGAACGTGGATATCCATACCAAAACGACAGCGAAAACGATGGAAGTTGCTGTTGATGGTGTGACAGAAGGGTTATTAGAGGAGGGTGATACTGTAACATGGGAAGCCATTCACTTTGGTATTAAACAAAGGCTGAAAGCCCAAGTGACATTAATGGAAAAGCCAAATAAGTTTGTGGATATTATGGTGAAGGGAGCCTTCCATTCCTTCGTGCACACACATCAGTTTATGGAAGAATCAGGCGGAACCATAATGATAGATGAATTTCAATATAAGTCACCGTTCGGTCCAATTGGAGTTTTAGCTGATAAGTTGTTTTTAGAGAAGTATATGAGAGAATTTATCATTTCTCGTGCAAAGGCACTGAAAAAGATTGCCGAGAATGTGCACTAACCTTGTCTAATGCTTTATTTTAAATATCAGGGGCTGCTGTCTTTATTTTGTTGCAGAAGAGATAAATGCTTTTAAATTACAAAAATTATTGATGTGCAAAAACGACTTAATGGACTAAGTAAACCTTATGGCGGGTAAAAAGATGGATGGGGAGTAATGATTGATTAATAGCTGTAATTGTTATACATTACTGGTTATTAATGAACGAACGGGTGCTTTAGTTGAAGTTCGGAGCTGTCTTTATCACCGGCACCCTGAACGTTAGCAAATGGCTCGGCTCAGCGGTACAACCGTGTAAGGCCCGCGGATACAACCGACCTTTAATTATAATTACGGTCAAATCTTCTGCAGCGATTTGATCTTTTTATTTGTTTTTATAAGAATAACATAAATAGAACAAATGTTCCAGTGGGAATATGTGAAATTTTCACTTTTTTTAAAATCACTCTCGTAAAGGGTATTGTTGATTCTCTTGAAGACTGAAGGGGCAGGGTAGTTGAAGTCTTAAGATGGGCGTGAACAACTTGCTTGAGACAATTAGAATGAGATTGACGAAGGATATGTATTTGTTTTCAGATGCATTTGTGAAGTTGAATAACTCATCTTTTGGGAACTAAAAAAAGTACTTTGATCAAGTACGTCATCAAAGTACTTTCCATTTAACAAACTACCAATTACCATAACATTCATCATCGCAGCGTTTCTTCTTCCAACAATCGTGGTGTTGGTCCTCATCGCAGCATTTTTTCTTTTTCCAACAATCATGATGTTCATTATCGCAGTGTTTTTTCTTTTTCCAACAATCGTGGTGATGGTCCTCATCGCAGCATTTTTTCTTTTTCCAACAATCATGATGTTCATCATCGCAGCGTTTCTTCTTCCAACAATCGTGGTGATGGTCCTCATCGCAGCATTTTTTCTTTTTCCAACAATCATGATGTTCATTATCGCAGTGTTTTTTCTTCTTGCAACAATCATGATGTTCGTTATCGCAGTGTTTTTTCTTCTTGCAACAATCATGATGTTCATTATCGCAGTGTTTTTTCTTCTTGCAACAATCATGATGTTCATTATCGCAGTGTTTTTTCTTCTTGCAACAATCATGATGTTCATTATCGCAGTGTTTTTTCTTCTTGCAACAATCATGATGTTCGTTATCGCAGTGTTTTTTCTTCTTGCAACAATCATGATGTTCATTATCGCAGTGTTTTTTCTTCTTGCAACAATCATGATGTTCATTATCGCAGTGTTTTTTCTTCTTCCAGCAATCGTGATGTTCATTATCGCAGTGTTTTTTCTTCCACCAATCGTGGTGATGGTCCTCATCGCAGCATTCTTTCTTCCACCAATCGTGGTGATGGACCTCATCGCAGCATTTTTTCTTCCACCAATCGTGATGATGGTCCTCATCGCAGTGATGTTTCTTACAATAATCCTCGTGATAAGACATAGAAATGTCACTCCTTTCTACCCTATAAATAAATAAAGGCAAAGCCTTCTCGATTTAGAGAGGGCTTTGCTAGTCAAGATTAAAAACTACTCAACACAGTCATTTACGGAGCAGGAAGAGTATTAGTTGTTGGGGTAGTTGTAGTTTCACAACGACGTTCATTTACGTCGCAAATACCACCGTGTTTATCTACAATAACTGGTCGAACAACTGTAATTGTAGTGCGTAGTACAATCTTGACTAAAATGGCATTGGTAGTAACAAGGCCCGTTGTGCCGATGACTGGAACGCCTGGTTGAGCAAAGATCCCTTCTAATACTAATGGGGGTTCTATTACTGTATCCTCAGGGCATGCACCTGGAAAATCTGTGTGCTCCTGGAATGGTAAACTCGTTGTAAGTGTCGCTGTTGCAGTAACTGTTGATCCTGGAGCCATAAATGTTACCGTAATAGTTACAGGAATAAGCCCGATGTTAACGACTTTGTCCCTTATGATTGTCGTGTTACGTGTAACACCAGCTACATTCGGTACTACAGATACCGAAACAATAGTGGATCCAGCTGGTATAGCTGGAGTAAACGCGGTAAAAGGAAGTGTTGCTTCTGCAACCTTTTGTACCGCTTTTGAGCCTACAACTGAATTAACTAGGACACAGTCGCTGTTTAATGGTGCAGCAAGTTGGCGAGCTGGAGCTCTAAAATTACAATTGCAAGTAGAAACGTCGTCAGACTTACAAACCTTACATGACTTTTTAGATTTTGAATGACGATCATCACCGAATCTTGAATCACTACCAAAACCCCAGTCGCTGTCGGAACATGCAGAACCCCAGTTGCTGTGCATCGGATTATTCATACCAAAATTTCCCACAAAATCACAATCCTTTCTTGTAACTCTTTTTTTTTCGAAAATAAAATGGAGTGTAGTATCGAACCGTACTAAAGCACTGCCAAAAGTATTTTCGTAGTAGTTACAAAATATAGTATTAATAAATTAAGGCAATTGCTTGGACATGTTACTTATTTTTCTGGACAAACCGTAAATATTTATAGGTTCATAATGTAGCTTTTGAGGAAGTATGGGACGAGGTAAAGAAATGGATGAATCCAAAAGGGAGGCAAAAAGATAAACATAGAAAAACGGTGCCTACGAAAATACTGATAAACGCAAAAAGGGCTCCTTTGCTCGACTTTTCGGAAAGTGAACAAGAAGTCCTACGCTCTTTTTAAGGCGTCTAAACGAAGTTTCGTTTATCTATGAGGGGTATAGAGGGAACTTCAACCTTAACTATTAATAATGTAGCTGTTAACCTGTTTATTTCAGGTCGTGAGGGTGGTGATAAAAAGTTTCCGGAGATTTTTGTGTCATTATCCTAATTACAACATAAGTTGAATTAACCCATTTAATTTCTTCCTCCTAAAACGAATAAGGAGATGTTTCTATTGTCAAATTGTGGTCATGAATCAAGTAGTTGTAATGATATTGGTGGATTTGGTGGCGGCTTCGCTTTTATAGTCGTTTTGTTTATACTCTTAATCATCGTTGGAGCGGCTTGTTTCGGCGGCGGTGGCGGAGATTGCAGCCCCGTACAAGGATATGGCGGTTTCTGCTAAAAGTAGTAATAAAAAAAAGCCGACCTTTATTGGTCGGCTTCTCTTATGACTAATTTATTCTCGTACTAATTTATCGCGAAGTAAGCTTAATGGCTGAATCGATAATTTTATCCCAATCTTCACTATGAATCTCATGTCCTGATCCATCAAGAGTCACTAATTCTGCATGAGGAATGGCTTTTGCAAGAGCAAGCCCGTGCTCGTACGGCAAGGCTGGATCTTCTGTGCCATGAATAATGAGGACGGGTACGGATATCTCACCCATTCTATCATAATATTCGTCTCCGCCAGCAAGCAAGGCATGATTAAATCTGCTCGGCAGCTGTTTGGCGCGGTCCGCCTCTCTTTTTGCCAGTTTATACATTCTTTCCTGCTCATAAGGTTTGGAACCGGCTAAAGTTTTCCACCCATCCGCAAGATAAGCGATGACCGCCTCCCGATTTGACCAATCCATGGAAGCGCTCTTTGCATGATAATCCAATATGCTTTGGTCCATTGGAGGCAGTTTTTCCATTACAGTCCCGAACACACTTGATGCAATTAGCGTAAGCGTAGTTACGCGTTCCGGATATTTTAATGCAAGAATCTGGCCGATCAAACCGCCTAGGGACATTCCAACGATAGAAGCGTGTTCTATGGAATAAGCGTCCAAGACTCCCGCGGCGTCGTCAGCCATGTCCGTTATTGTATAGTTGGAGGTACCGGGTTCATAACTGACCGATCGTCCCAGATCCCGATGATCGTACCGAATGACAAATCTCCCCGAATCAGCGAGGCGGAGACAGAAGTCATCATCCCACCAGTCTAATGAAGACATCGCTCCCATGATCAAAAGCACAGCAGGGTCCTTTGGGTTTCCAAAACTTTCTGTACATATATCCACTTTATTTATTTTCAGTATCTGTTCACTCATGTTTTTTACCTCCGTATTAATTATTATCTAATAGCCGTTACCATGGCGCAGATCAATAAATTCTTTCCGGAGCATGATGATTGGCCTGCGCTTTTAATTATCGCAGTCTAACCCACTTAATAATCATGACGAGGCCTCCTTTTTATTTGTAAAATGGGAAAGATCCCTATATTACTGTAACATGAGCGAGCTCTTTGCACCACCAAATTTTTCCACAATTCCATGAAGACAGAAAAACCCCGAATACAGAGCACCTTTTTTGGTGTCATTTATCCGGGGTTTATTACAGATGCATTTTTCATTTATTGAGCTGTATATCCGCCATCTAACACGACTGCCTGGCCTGTGATGCCCCGTGCTTTGTCGCTAGCGAGGAAAATGGCGTAGTCGGCAATTTCACTTACATCGAGTAAGCGGTTTTGTGGGACAAGTGGATAGATGACCTCTTCCAAAACGCTTTCTAGAGGCACTTTTCTTGTTTTCGCCAGATCCTCCAGTTGTCCGCGGACGAGTGGTGTATCTACGTATCCTGGACAAAGGGCATTGACGGTAATGCCAAAAGAGGCGCTTTCCAAGGCGGCGACTTTCGTTAATCCGATTACACCGTGTTTGGCACTATTGTACGCTGCTTTGTTGGCAAATCCAATCAGGCCGTTAATGGAAGAGATATTGATGATTCTGCCGAAGCCTTGTTCTTTCATGATCGGCAAAACATTCTTGATTGAAATGAATGGCGCGGTCAGCATGATTTTGATCATCAGCTCGAATTTTTCAGTTGGAAACTCCTCGATTGGAGCAACATGCTGAAGGCCGGCGTTATTGATGAAAATATCTATTCGTCCGTATTTGTCTTTAGCTTGTTTGATTAGTTGGATGATATCCTCTTCACTTGTTACGTCCGCTTTTAAGCCGATAACTTCCAAGCCTTTATTCCTTAGGTCCAATGCAGCTTTTTCCACTGTGTTTTGATCAAGGTCGGACAAAACGACCTTTGCGCCATTTTCAGCGAATATCTTTCCAATCTCAAAACCGATTCCTCTAGCGGATCCGGTAATGATCGCCACTTTATCTTTAACCATATTACATTCCTCCAATAAAAAATGTAATGGTCCAGGTCTGTCATTTTATGTCGTACATAGGGAATATTTCACAAGGTAAACTCCATTGGAAATATAAAGGGAAGGTTATAAAAATATGGTTTAGGTTAATGAGTAAGAGTCTATCATGATTTTCAAGATAAAAAAAGAATTTTATTTCCACCCTATCTTTGGCATAAATATTGCATAGATAAAAAGATGAGTAAATAAAGGTAATGGAAACGGAAAGGGGAAGCTGGATGATTAAAAAAATAGCCATTATCGGTTCAGGCGTAATGGGGAGCGGGATCGCTCAGTCTTTTGCAGTTAGCGGGTATTTCGTCACCATTAACGATATAAAGGAAGAGTTGCTGCACCATGCCCAAAATCGAATTTCTGAGAATCTATCACTGCTCATTGAGGAAGGGGCCTTGACTGATCAGGAAAAGCAAGATGCTTTAGCGAATATTACGTATAGCGCAGATTTGGAAGAGGCTGTAAGGGATGCTGACTTTATCATTGAGGCGATTCCGGAAGTCATCGAGCTGAAGTTGAATCTATATCAGCAAATGGAGGAAATGATCAAAACGGATGCCATTGTTGCTTCAAATACATCGACCTTTCCGATTTCTCAATTGATGGAGAAGGCCTCGTTTGCGGACAGAATGGTCATCACGCATTTCTTTAATCCTGGCCATTTGGTTCCGTTGGTTGAAATTGTTCAGCATGACGAAACAAAGCCCGAAATCGTTAAGGCAACAATGGATTTAATGCGTAAAATCGGCAAGTCTCCGATTCTCTTGAAAAAAGAGATAGCAGGATTCATCGCCAATCGTCTCCAGACTGCCTTGATGCGGGAAGCCTTTTATCTATTGAAAGAGGGCGTTGCCGATGCTAAGGATATCGATACGGCGATTACGGCTGGACCTGGTTTTCGCTGGGCATTTACTGGACCGATCGAGATAGCTGATTTTGGCGGACTGGATACATGGCAGCGCGTTTTTGATAATGTTGCACCGGTATTGGATCAAGGTAAGGAGGCCCCTGATTTGATTCGTGATTTGGTGGCTAAAGGAAAACTTGGGACGAAGTCGGGAGAAGGGATTTTTACGTATGAAGGATCTGCCGTTTCTCAGAAAATCAATGAGAGGGACCGTAATTTTATTAAACTGGGAAAATTAAAAATGGAGAAGGAGGAAGTATTATGAGAGAAGTAGTGATTGTAGGGGCAGCAAGAACACCAGTTGGTGCGTTTGGAGGCAGTCTTGCCAATGTGTCGGCGGTTGACTTGGGAGTTGTGGCCGCCAAGGAAGCGATTAAGCGGGCAAATATCTCGGCTGACATGATCGATGAGGTATTGGTAGGGAATATTCTATCTGCTGGATTAGGGCAAAATGTGGCACGTCAGGTTGCGATTCATGCAGGGATTCCGGAAACGACGCCGGCCATGGCCATTAATAAACTTTGCGGATCTGGCCTCCGTACGGTAATAATGGGAGCGCAATTCATTGCCCTTGGTGATGCTGATGTGATTCTTGCCGGGGGGATTGAAAGCATGAGCAATGCTCCATATTTACTTCCAAATTATCGTTTTGGACAGAAAATGGGGAATGCCGAAGCAGTCGATTCCATGACATATGACGCCTTAACGGATGTTTTTAATCAATATCATATGGGCGTGACTGCGGAGAATATCGCCGAGCAGTGGGAAATCAGCCGTGAAATGCAGGATGAATTTGCTTTAGAGAGCCAACTGAAGGCTGAGAAGGCACAGCTTGAAGGACGATTTGCAGATGAAATCGTACCTGTTGAATATAAACGCAGAGGAAAGACGATCTTGGTGGACCAAGATGAACACCCGCGTCATGGGCTGACGATCGACCAGCTAGCGAAGCTGCGTCCTGCTTTTAAGGAAAATGGAACGGTTACGGCAGGAAATGCATCCGGAATCAATGATGGGGGTGCGATGTTAGTCCTGATGTCTAAAGAAAAAGCGGACGAGCTGGGACTGGAAGCATTAGCGACAATTAAGTCATATGCAAACGCTGCGCTTGATCCGAAAATAATGGGATACGGTCCTGTGCCAGCGACAAGGAAGGCTTTGGAAAAAGCGGGATTGACAATAGATGATCTTGATTTGATGGAAGTGAATGAAGCCTTTGCGGCACAATCACTCGCCGTGCTTAAAGACCTTGAACTGAATCCGGAGAAAGTGAATGTAAATGGCGGTGCGATAGCTCTGGGTCATCCGGTAGGTGCTTCCGGTGCCCGCATCTTAGTGACTTTATTGTATGAAATGAAGCGTAAAGATGCAAAAACCGGCCTTGCCACATTATGTATCGGTGGCGGACAGGGAACTGCGCTGATTGTGGAACGGTAATGACTTGGTCACATTTTCCTATGATATAATGGAGGAAACTTCAGACGGGTTAAGGAGAATAGGAATGGCCAGCGATAATGAAACTATTCAATTGGAATTAGTGAAAGCGATATTGGAAGAATTGCCTTTTGGTGTTTTGGTAACGAAAAACGAAACAGAAATCGTTCTCTGCAATCGCGTATTATCCGAGGCTTTTGCTGAGAATGAATTTGATCTGCAAATAAATTTGATTATTGAAAAAAATCTTGTACCAGCAGTAAATACTCCGATCCGTTTGAATGATAATAATGGAATTATCAGAAAAGCCATCATTCAATTGGGTGATGAGGAGTATCAGATTTATCTCCTGTTATTTACAAATAATAAAAGTGATTTTCTTAATATCGATAATCATGAAGAACTTCTGTTTAAGGATATTATCGAATTTGCCTATGACGGCTTGGTGATGGTCGATACGGAAGGGTATGTCCAAATGCTGAGCCACGCTTATGCGGATTTTCTTGGCGTCGATCAGGAAAGCTCCATTGGGAAACATGTAACCGAGGTCATTGAAAATACCCGTATGCATGTGGTCGCCAAAACTGGCAAGCAAGAAGTCGCTGAATTACAAAAAATTAAAGATAATTATATAATTGCGACCCGCTCCCCGATAAGGAAGCAAGGAAAATTAATAGGGGCGGTCGGTAAGATTCTTTTTAAGAATGTCGGGCAATTTACCGCTCTTTCCAAGCGGATAAATTCACTTGAAGTAGAGCTGAAAAAGTACAAAGGCGATTTTCGCGAGAGAAATAAAGCCTCATATACGTTTGATCATTTGATGGGAAGAAGTCCTGCTTTCATGGAAGTAAAAGGTCAAGCTAAAATTGCCGCTAAAAGTGACTCGAATGTGTTGATTTTGGGCGAAAGCGGAACAGGTAAGGAGCTGTTTGCCCATTCCATTCATAATGAAAGCAGAAGGGCCATGGGTGTCTTTGTCAAAGTGAACTGTGCCGCCATCCCGGCAGAGCTGCTGGAGTCAGAGCTATTTGGCTATGAAGAGGGTTCTTTCACTGGTGCAAAAAAAGGCGGAAAAGCAGGTAAGTTCGAAGCGGCTGAAGGCGGAACGATTTTTCTCGATGAAATCGGTGAGCTGCCACTGCATATGCAGGTTAAGCTGCTCCGTGTTTTACAAGAAAAAGAGATCGAGAGGGTCGGTTCGACGGGAAGCATTCCGATTGATGTACGGGTAATCGCTGCAACGAACCGTAATCTGGAGGAAATGGTCTCGAAAGGGGAATTCCGACTTGATATGTATTACCGATTGAAGGTCTTGCAAATCCAAGTTCCTTCCTTAAGAGAGCGACCGGAGGACATTGAAATACTGGTAAATCATTTTGTTGAAAAGTACCAGAACCTCATGAAAAAAAGCGTAACGGGGATGAGTGAACAAGCTTTACGGCTGTTGCGACTTTATAAATGGCCAGGTAATATCCGTGAGTTGGAGAATATCATTGAACGAGCAATGAATATTGTTGAAGAAGGGGAGATGATACGTTCCAAGCATCTCCCTAAAGAAATAACGGGTCATAAAGAATCCATATCGATCCGCACTTTAGCTGAAGTAATGGACGAAACCGAACGGGCTGCAATCGTTTCATGTTTGGAAATGACTTCTGGTAATAAATCGGAAACGGCAAAGAGACTCGGAGTGAGCCGAACAACACTGTATGAAAAAATGAATAAATATGGTTTATGACTGAAGAAATTGTCCTTTTGCGAAGGGTACTTTCTAAATTTTTAAAATAGTAGATTGGAACGGAAAGCGAGTGCCCGGAGTAAACGCAACGTTCAAAGTATAAAGACCTAAAAAAATGTAGGAACAGAGGTTAAATCTAAAGTTTTAAAAAAAGTTGATTGGAGCTGGTGTGCGAGACTCCTGCGGGAAAAGCGAGTCCAGGGGAGACCCCACAGGCGCAAAAGCGCCGAGGAGGCTCCCGGACCGCCCGCGGAAAGCGAGTGCCTGGAGAGGAAATCAACGATCAAATTGTACAAACCGTAAAAAAACTATAGACCAACTCGATTTTCATTGAGTATGTCTACAGTCTGAAGTGCCCTTTAGCCCAAGGGCACTTTTTTTATACTTATTAACTACCTCTTAAGAAATTTTTCCCCAGCACATATTTGAGTGTGTTAGAAAATCCGTACAAAAAATGAAAGGAAATATAAATGGTGTAAGAAAAGGCTTACACTTTTTTGAAGTTTATACTTATGTGTACTGAAACCTTGACAGTTTTAAGGGATTATATTTATAAAAAGGGAAATAAAATGTTGGAAAAAGCTTTAAAAGATGTGATTTTTCATTGTACTTAAGTTGGCACAATAATTGCATAATTACTTTAGTGAATGGCCTATCTGTCATTTTATATTGTGTTTCCACGTAAAATGAAAGGGGATTTCGTGATTCAGCAGATTGTTGAAAGCGTTCTCAAAAAAATGGAAACCACTTAGGAAGATCATTCAGCCTGACTTGGGGAAGGTAGGCCTGGATGGCAAAAGCGGAAAAATTGAAAATATGGAATTTAGGAGATTACTAGTTCTGCTTAAGGGCTTCCAAAATTACTTTGGGGCAAGGGGAGAAAAGGGGGAATTGAGTTGGTGATTCAAATTTTAGCCATCGTTGTGGCGCTGGGACTTTTAATCTTTTTAGCCTACCGGGGCTATCCGGTCATTATCATAGCGCCAATCGTTACTTTATTGGCGGTCATTTTATCCGGTGGACATTTGCTGCCGAGTTATACAGAGACATATATGACATTTGCGGCTAACTATATTAAAGCGTTTTTTCCGATATTCTTATTAGGGGCCGTATTTGGAAAAGTCATGGAAATGAGCGGTGCAGCAGCATCCATTGCCAAGACCATCGTAAAGTCACTAGGCTCAAAGCAAGCTATTCTTGCCGTGGTGCTGGCGTGTTCGGCGCTGACATATGGCGGGGTTTCATTGTTTGTAGTGGCATTCGCCGTTTATCCATTTGCAGCGGCAATTTTTAAAGAAGCAGACATTCCAAAAAGATTATTGCCAGGAACGATAGCATTAGGCGCCTTCACTTATACGATGGATGCCCTTCCTGGAACACCTCAGATTCAGAATATCATTCCAACGAATTATTTCGGAACAGATACCTATGCAGCTCCAATAATGGGGATTATTGGCGCGATCATGGTATTCACTGGAGGAATGCTCTGGTTAGAGCGTCGCCGTAAACAAGCGTTGGCAAATGGTGAAGGCTACGGGGAAGGACATATTAATGAACCAGAAAGTGCAGAACAGCAAAACCTGCCTAACTTTTGGCTGTCCATCGTACCGCTCATCCTTGTCGTAGCGTTTAATTTTGCTTTAAGCCGGAGTGCCATTTCGGTTAAGCACTGGTATGATGCATCGATGTTGAAGGAAACTTTCAACATTGCCGATGTAAGCACAGTCACTTCATCTTGGTCTTTGATTGTTGCATTGACAATCGGTATTATTGCAGCGATGCTGCTGAATGTTGGTCGTATCAAGGTCAAATTGGCAAGTGGATTAACAGCTGCGGCAATGGGATCATTGCTTGCCATATTCAATACTGCATCTGAAGTTGGTTTTGGAAATGTGGTGAAAACGCTGCCTGGATTCTCGGTCATTCAAAACTGGGTGTTCGATGCAAGCGGCAATCCACTCGTATCCGAAGCTATCGCCGTCAATGTGCTGGCAGGGATTACCGGATCCGCATCTGGTGGACTTTCGATTGCGTTAGAAGTAATGGGAAGTCACTATTTGCAGGTGGCCCAAAGTGTCGGAATCACCCCGGAAATGCTTCATCGAATTGCATCCATGGCATCTGGCGGAATGGATACGCTGCCGCATAATGGTGCCGTCATCACCTTGCTTGCCATTACTGGACTGACACATCGTCAATCTTACAAGGATATCTTTGCGATTACGGTTTTGAAAACAGTGACCGTGTTCATCATAGCTTTTGCAACTTCACTGTTTATTTAATAGAATAGTATTAAGAATGGAGATGATGGAAAATGAGTAAATTATTAACATCTTTTGATAGCGCTATTCAACAAATCGAGGATGGAGCAACCATTATCGTTGGCGGATTCGGATTAAGCGGAATACCAGAAAAACTGATCATTGCTTTGCGTAACAAAGGTGTAAAGGATTTGACGATTGTCAGCAACAATTGTGGAGTCGACGATTGGGGTCTAGGTCTTTTGCTTGAAAAT
The DNA here is from genome assembly GCF_900156045.1 of Peribacillus simplex. Lineage (GTDB taxonomy): Bacteria > Bacillota > Bacilli > Bacillales > DSM-1321 > Peribacillus > Peribacillus simplex_D. The sequence continues at coordinate 149,073 of NZ_FTMX01000001.1, forward strand.
AAGCAAATCAAAAAAATGATCGCTTCTTATGTGGGGGAAAATAAGTTATTCGAACAGCAATTTTTAAGTGGCGAGCTGGAGGTCGAACTAGTTCCCCAAGGAACGCTGGCCGAGCGTTTAAGAGCGGGCGGAGCGGGAATTCCTGCCTTTTATACAGCTACAGGAGTAGGGACGGAAGTCGCGAAAGGTAAAGAACATAAAGAGTTTGATGGCCGCACATACATTATGGAAAAAGGAATAGTCGGAGATTTTGCCTTTGTAAAAGCCTGGAAAGCAGATCATTTCGGTAATCTTGTATATCGGAAAACGGCAAGGAATTTTAACCCTGTAGTTGCCACAGCAGGGAAAGTCACGCTTGTCGAAGTGGAGGAGCTCGTGGGCACAGGAGAACTCGATCCAGATGAAATTCATACTTCAGGGGTTTATGTACAGAAAGTGCTTGTAGGAAATGACTATGAAAAACGAATTGAAAGACTTACAACTGCTAACGCATAAAAAGGAGGAGTATTCGAATGACTAGACAACTAATTTTAGAACGGGCCGTTAAAGAAATCCAAGATGGTATGTGTGTAAATTTAGGGATTGGAATGCCGACCTTGATTGCCAACATGATTCCAAATGACTTTAATGTCATGCTTCAATCGGAAAATGGCTTACTGGGAATCGGGCCGTATCCAAAAAAGGATGAAGTCGATCCGGATTTGATTAATGCAGGAAAAGAAACAGTAACGGCAAAATCAGGGGCATCATTTTTTGATAGCGCTGAATCATTCGCGATGATTCGCGGCGGCCACATCGACCTGGCCATTTTAGGCGGGATGGAAGTTTCCGAGAATGGGGACTTGGCAAACTGGATGATTCCAGGGAAGATGGTAAAAGGAATGGGAGGGGCGATGGATCTCGTCCAAGGCGCAAAACGAATTGTTGTCATTATGGACCATGTGAACAAGCATGGGGAATCCAAAGTGAAAAAGAGCTGTACATTGCCATTGACGGGGGAAAAGGTCGTCCATTGCCTGATTACCGAACTGGCTGTTTTTCAATTTACAGAAGCTGGCATGGAATTGATTGAATTGCAAAATGGCATAACACTTGATGAAGTGAAAAGTAAAACAGAGGCTGACTTTACAATAAGCCCCTCTATTGAAATTAGGGCGTAAGTTCAAAGAGATTAATAAAATAATTCATTAATAGACTACTTCCGTTCGCCAGTTTGCGAAAGGAAGTAGTCTAATTTTTTTGGGTAAATTCCCTTTCTATGAAGGAACAACAGGCTTTTTCACCCTCATTTATCAATCTTGGATGGATGATATATTCAAAAAAAATCTGGAAATTCGCGACACTCCCGCCGAATATCTGGCTAGACCACAGACGCTTGCTTTGATGAGGCTTGGCAGGCAGTCGGCTCATCCTGAATGATGTTCAAGACTAGATTATCTTTTATGTTTTTTACTGTAATCCTTAATGGATTGAAGAAATTTGCGACACTCCTGCCGAAAAACTGGCTAGCCGAGACCCCACAGACGCTTGCGTCGAGGAGGCTTGGCAGGCAGTCGGCGGAAAGGGAGCGGATTTCTGAAATCAGCTGGAACGTTTGTTAAATAACATATTACTTCCATTCTCTAATAAATGAGAACAAACTTTTCCAATCATGCTACTTTTCCATTAAAAAGGCTTATATAAAGCCTGATGGGAATTTAAAAGGAGGGATTACATTGACGGTAGCATTACGAACATTATTGGATCGATCATTGAAAAAGATGGGCAAAGGGATGAATCCTGTGGTGAAGGCATCAGCATTGGAAATGGTGGAATGTGCTTATACTGAAAGAATCACTGTACAGATAAGTGCAGGCCATCGCTCTTTGGAAGAACAAGCTGCGCTTTATGGTCAAGGACGAGTTTACAGCTACAATGGAAAAAACTATAGCAATCTAGCTAAACATATTGTGACGAACGCTAAACCAGGGCAATCTTATCATAATTATGGACTGGCCATTGATTTCTTCATTGTGAGTGATGATGGCAAGATGGCGATATGGACAGTTGATTCAAAGTGGCAGCGCGTGGCTGCTATAGGTAAGGGGTTAGGATTTAAATGGGGCGGGGATTGGAGTTCATTCAAGGATTATCCCCACTTGGAGATGACAGGCGGGTTATCTTTTACACAGTTACAAGCAGGAAAAGAACCTCACCTTACCTTCAAACTAGAAAAAATGGAAGTGCCGAAGACCGGCAAAGGAGATGGTCATATAATTTCGATACAAAAAACGTTAAATAGCCGATATATAACGAATATTGAGGCTGATGGGTTTTATGGTCCAAAAACTCGATCGGCCCTAATCAAAGGTTTACAAACGGAGCTGAATAAGCAATACAATAAAAAACTAATTGTCGATGGAAAATGGGGACCTAAAACCAAGACAGCAACCGTCACCTTAAAAAAAGGAGCTGCTGGCAATATCACATGGATCCTGCAAGCAGCGCTATATATGGAAGGATTTAATCCCGGGTCCCTTGACGGAGAATTCGGGGGAAAAACCGAAGCGGCATTATTTCAATACCAAAAGGCAAGCAAGATTTCCTCTGATAAGCTTGCAGGTCAAGAAACATGGAATGAATTGCTTGATAGAGTATAAGAACACTGAACATCTAATGTGAATGAAAAATGATGGCGGATAGGATGCAAGCCGTCCGCCCCCGGGAATAATTCGACTTTCCCGGGAAATAATTCACCTAAACCCGTCATAATTCGACTTTCCGAGGAATAATCCTGCCTCCACAAATCCGCTATTCATCTAAAGAATTCATTCAAGTTCCAAGCACCAATCATTGCAAAGCATGAAGCTCCCTGGCGGGTATTCGAATTCACATTCGGAGATGAGGTTGAATTTGAGCTTGCGGCAAATTGCGTTTGATGCAGGATTATTGATTGAAGGGAATGCATGAATGAATTTGTATTTTCGTTCGGCTTTGATTTTCTCTATCAGTGCCTTCACGGCATGAGATGCGATTCCTCTTCCTTGAAAGGAAGGGAGGACGCTCCAACCGATTTCATACACAAATTCATCATTCCACACTTTTTGCCAGTAGCCAACGGAACCGGCTGCCTCTGCCTCTGGAAACGAGTTGATGCTAAATATGCATCCCTTCTCCCCAATCTGCAGATACCGTTGATGGCGTTTCAGGATTTGTTCATTATTTTCTGGTCCGCCAAGATGTTCCATCATTTCTGGGGCATTTAGTTGAAATAGTAATTCCAGGTCTTTATCTTCCCACGGTTTAATTTCTATTTTCGTTTCTTTGCTTCGTTCTGAAATCCGAATCACCCCTAAATTTTATATTTTCTTTTATAATCTTCTTGGCTTAATGCGAGATTCCTTCAATTGATCTTATTATTCTATTGCTCTTGTGTTGAAGTTTGATTTTAATAAGAATAAAGAGATGAATGTTTCCCATTAAATGCTATAATTTACAGGTGATTCTATCAAATGGCAGAGAACGGAGATGAAGAAATGAAATCTTCTGTAAATCAGTTTTCCACTCAATTTGAATGGATATTGAATGTGATCAATGTGGGTGTCCATATTGTGAATAAAGATGGGGATACGGTTTTTTACAATGAAATGATGGCACATATCGACGGGCTTGATCGTGAACAGGTGCTGGGGGAGAATATTTTTCAGCTTTATCCTTCATTGACTGATGAATCCAGTACGCTGCATGTAGCATTGGAAAGAGGCAATGAAACGATTGAGTCCATTCAAACATATGTCAATTTAAAGGAGAAAAAAATAACGTCGATCAATAGTACGTATCCTTTGTATGAGGATGGTGAAATTATTGGGGCAGTGGAAATCGCAAAGGATATTACGAAGGTCATGAATATGTACGACCAAATTGTCGATTTGCGTTCCCAGCTGGCCGAGACACATAAGAAAAGTAAGTTCTCTGAAGGGACGGCGACCTATCATTTTAGCGATTTGATTGGTAATAGTCCTGCTTTTCAGCAAGCGATTTCATTGGCGAAAAAAGCGGCCCGTACACATTCCCCAGTCATGATTTATGGGCCAACCGGGACAGGGAAGGAACTGGTCGCTCAAAGTATACATAATGTAAGTGCTCAGCGAAATCAGCCCTTCATCGCACAGAACTGTGCAGCTGTTCCAAAGGAATTGATGGAGGGGCTGCTGTTCGGCACGACGAAAGGGGCTTTTACCGGAGCGATGGATCGCATGGGCATTTTTGAACAGGCAAATGGCGGAACTCTTTTCCTTGATGAGCTGAATAGCCTCGACCTCGGTCTGCAGGCAAAATTGCTGCGAGTGCTTCAGGAAGGTGAGGTGCGCCGTGTTGGCGGTTCGAAGGAGCAGAAGGTTAATGTGAAGATCATCGCTGCGATGAACATATCTCCAGAAGAGGCGTTGGAGCGGGGAATCATCCGCTCGGATTTATTTTTCCGCCTGAATGTCGTGACGATCCAAATGCCTTCTCTTTTGGAGCGTAAAACGGATATTCCGGAAATCGCTAATCACTTTATTCAAAAGTTCAACAAATCTTTTTTTACCGAAGTGCGGGGAATCAGTCAAAAGGCGATGCAGCGGCTTCTTCAATATCAATGGCCAGGGAACATTCGTGAACTGGGACATGCCATCGAGTTGACCTTTAACGTCATGGACGCAGGGGAAGATATGATTGATGAACACCATCTTCCAGCTTATCTTTTCCCTTCAGGAAATTATGCTGCAGCAAATGCGCAGAGCCATCCTTCCTCATTGAAAAACAAGATTGATTTACCTGTCGTTCTTGAAGAAATGGAAAGGGAAATGATCATCAATATGTTCGAGAAATATAACGGGAATATCAGCAAAACGGCAGAAGCCCTCAATATTAAAAGACAGGGACTGCAATATAAGTTAAACAAGTACGGCATTGAAAAAGTATATACGGCAGGATCGAAGGAATCAAAGTGAATGCAGGTTCTTGATCATGTTGTAACTTGAAGAGGGCTCTTTTGTAAAGAGACCCTCTTTTTTGATTTTTTGCTTGGCGCAAAGAATCTGGCTGCAAAAAATTATGCATATTGAAAAATTTCTTGCGATTTTAAGCTCGGTTTTCCTCCTTTTGCTTATGTTTTCCTTGTTATTCATGTTGGCATCATTCTTGCGAGAGTATATATATAAGTTCTTATAATAAAGGGGGCATTATTAATGAATTTGATGGGAATGGATGTAAAACATAAAGAATACCTAGGTGGACGCAGGCATTATAATGATATCGAACTGTGGAAGGATGTAACGGAAGAGCAGTGGAATGATTGGCTCTGGCAATTGACAAACACGATTAAAACACTGGATGATCTGAAAAAGGTCGTTAACCTGACACCTGAAGAAGAGGAAGGAGTCCGGATTTCGACTCAAACGATTCCGTTGAACATTACGCCTTATTATGCTTCTTTGATGAATCCCGATGATCCTCGCTGTCCGATTCGTTTACAGTCGGTACCGCTTTCGGCAGAAATGAACAAGACTAGATATGATTTGGAGGATCCGCTGCATGAGGATGAGGACTCCCCTGTTCCAGGATTGACTCATCGTTACCCGGATCGCGTTCTATTCCTTGTAACGAACCAATGCTCCATGTACTGCAGATATTGTACACGACGCCGTTTTTCAGGTCAGGTTGGCATGGGTGTTCCCAAGAAGCAGCTTGACGGGGCGATTGAATATATCCGGAACACTCCGGAAGTGAGGGACGTGCTGATCTCTGGTGGGGACGGCCTGTTGATCAATGATAAGATCCTTGAATATGTATTGAGTAACTTACGTGCCATCCCGCATGTGGAAATCATTCGGATCGGCACACGTGCACCGGTCGTTTTCCCGCAGAGGATTACAGAGAATTTATGTAATATTCTGAAAAAATATCATCCGGTTTGGCTGAATACGCATTTCAATCATTCACTTGAACTGACGGATGAAGCGAAAAAAGCATGTGATATGCTGTCGATGGCAGGCGTGCCGCTTGGTAATCAGGCAGTCATCCTGGCTGGAATCAACGATAGTGTACATATCATGAAAAAGCTTATGCATGACTGTGTAAAAGCAAGGGTAAGACCTTATTACATTTATCAATGTGATCTATCTGAAGGGATTGGCCATTTCCGGGCGCCGGTTTCAAAAGGACTGGAAATCATTGAAGCGCTGCGCGGCCATACATCAGGATATGCAGTGCCGACCTTTGTGGTGGATGCTCCTGGCGGAGGCGGAAAGATTGCCCTGACTCCGAATTACCTTCTTTCGCAAAGTCCGGATAAAGTCGTTTTACGGAACTTTGAAGGAGTTATCACAAGCTATCCGGAGCCAAAGAATTATGTTGCCGGCAGTGCGGATGCTTACTTTGATGAAGTGTATGGCACTGCAGATAGGAAAGAAGCCGTCGGGATTTCAGCTCTCATGACGGACGAGAAATTCAATTTGGTGCCAGAGGGCCTTCGTCGTCTTGACAAGAGAAAAGCGTATGAAAGCACTGATGAACATGCTTCCTTGAAGGATCGCCGTGATAAACGGGATGAAATGAAGGAAAAATTAAGGCTAGCCCAAGAAAAAAAGAAAGCCATGGCCGTTAGTGGCTCGGTTAAATCTGAAGGCAAGGAGGAATGAAGATGGATTGCTTGTGGTGCAACGCCCCGAACGTGGAAGAAAGTGAAGTGAAGGATTGTTACTGGATCATGCCTGACGGGAAACGCTCAATAAAAGTCCTTCAAGTTCCAGCCGTGAACTGTCCTGAGTGTGGAATCTATGTGTCCGATTCGATGAATCAAAAGGTGGATGAAGCCTTATCTATATATGATGTGAGTGAATATCCTGATGAGTTTACGTATGACCAGCTTCTTCAGGCACCTATCAAAAAACTATTCAATTGGAAATAGAATGCCGGGAGAAGCGGATGATATGCATCTCTTCTCCCGAATTCTTTAAATAAGGGGGGTACGTAATGCCTGTTCAAAAGCTGCCTTTTTTCACCCAAGTGGAGACTGGGGATTGTTATACGATGGAACTCTATCATGATCATGCCAATCAGCGCTTACGCATGGATGATTATCGGGGAAATATCAAAAAAGCGATCGATCGGGCCCTTGCCATCGCAAAGGAGCAGGGCTTCACTAAAGTGATACTTAAAGCCAGAAATGAAGATTTATCAGCGGCATTGGGTCAAGGATTCATGCTGGAAGGCATATTGAGCAAGTATTTTAAAGGGAATGATGCCTATTGCATGGCATTCTATTTAACGGATGAAAGGCGAACGAGCGACTTTTGGGTCAAGGAAGATAAAGTCATCCAAGATGTAAGCAGGATTCCTAGGGTGTTGGAATCTCAGCAAGTACCTGAGGGTTATATCCTCCGGTTTGCTACGGTTGAAGATGCAGAAGAGCTGGCGAAGTTATATGGTGCCATTTTTGAAACCTATCCTACACCGATGAATGATGAGCGATATATCAAGAAAGTGATGGAGGAAGGCACGATCTTTAGTGTTATCGAATATGGAGTAACAATCGTGAGTGCTGCATCCGCTGAAGTGAATGAGATGTATCACAATGCTGAATTAACGGACTGTGCAACGATTCCCCAACATCGAAAGCATGGTTTCATGAAGGTGCTTATCTCCGCATTGGAACAAGAATTGTTCAGGAAAAACATTTATTGCTCTTATTCATTAGCGCGATCATTGTCAATGGGCATGAACGCAGTCTTTCATCAGCTGGGATATGAATATGGAGGCAGATTAACGAAGAATTGCAATATTTGGGATAAGTATGAGGACATGAATATATGGGGTAAAGATTTATCCGTCAAGTAGGAGGATTGTTTCTATGGCTAAATACACATGGGTTGATAAAGAAACCTGTATTGCGTGCGGGGCATGCGGTGCAACAGGTCCCGAGATTTATGACTATGACGATCAAGGGATCGCTTTCGTCATCTTGGACGATAATCAGGGGATTGCCGAAGTTCCTGAGATCCTGCATGATGACATGCAAGATGCTATGGAAGGCTGCCCTACCGAATCCATCCTGATTCAGGATGAACCTTTTAGTTGGTAGAATCGGTTTCTTTTAAGAACTTAATTGATTAATAGATAATGAGCAGTGCGTACAAACGTTAAAAGGAGAGATGAAATGGAACGGAATCATTTGATTAAGCCTACTTTGGATCATCACTATCCCACTATCTCTCATGGGAATGGAATTTATCTTTATGATACAGATGGAAAACAGTATATAGACGGCTCATCAGGTGCTGTCACAGCAAGTATAGGTCATGGTGTATTGGATGTTGTCGAGGCAATGACCGAGCAGGCCCGCAAAGTTTCTTTTGCATATAGGTCTCATTTTACGAGTGGAGCCGCAGAGGCATTGGCAAAAAAGCTAAGTGAGTTGGCTCCAGGGGATTTGAATTGGTCGTTTTTTGTGAATAGTGGATCGGAAGCGACCGAAACGGCAATGAAGATCGCGATACAACATTGGCAAGAAAAAGGGTTTGAGCGAAAAAATCGCATCATATCCCGGTGGACGAGTTATCACGGGATCACGATGGGCGCTTTATCGATGTCAGGCCATGTACCAAGAAGAAAACGTTTTGTGCCGCTATTGGAGGATTTTCCTAGCATATCTGCTCCCTACTGCTATCGCTGTCCTCATAATAATGAAACCTCCGGATGCAAGCTTAAGTGTGCAGATGAACTGGAGACAGCTATTCAAAGGGTCGGCTCCGAAAATATTGCAGCCTTCATCGCAGAACCGATAATCGGGGCATCGGCTGGTGCTGTAACACCGCCGGATGGCTACTATCAAAGGATTAAGGAAATCTGCGAAACCTATGACATTCTCTTTATCGCCGATGAAGTAATGACTGGCATCGGCCGGACAGGAAAAATGTTCGCAATGGAACACTGGGGAGTCACCCCGGATATCATCGCATTGGGTAAAGGAATGAGTGCCGGCTATACTCCAATCGCAGCCACGATGATTACTGACCGTGTCATGGAGCCCATTTTAAAAGGTTCGAAATCAATCATGGCTGGACACACATATAGTGCAAACCCACTATCTGCAGCCGTTTCATTGGAAGTGCTTTCTTACATTGAGCGAAATGGACTGGTTCAGGCAGCGGAAGAGAAAGGTCAATATCTGTTTGAGAGGCTGGAAGGATTGGCTGAGAAATTCGACATCATTGGTGATGTAAGAGGGAAAGGGCTGCTACTTGGGCTTGAGTTTGTTTCCAATCGGATTTCAAAAAAGCCATTCGACTTGCAAATCGGCCTGACTACAAGGCTTGTCAATAAGGCTTTTGCCAAGGGGTTGTTGATTTATCCTGCTGCAGGTGCGATTGAAGGAATCGCTGGCGACGCGGTCATCATATCTCCGCCATTAATCATTACTAATGAAGAAATCGATACCCTCGTCAAGATACTGGAAGCTTCCCTTGAAGAATTGCAGCAAGAATTGCATACGGAAGGTTTGATTGAGGACATGCAGGCTATTTAGGAGGAACGCTATGAAGCAGGCCATTACGAAGAAAAACAAAATTGTGACCATGGAAGAAGCATTGGAGCATATTTCCGATGGATGCACACTCATGTACGGCGGATTTGGCGGGGTGGGGACTCCTCCGACACTCATACAGGGTATCCTTGCCAAGGGCGTCAAGGAATTGACCTTGATTGGCAATGATACTGGATTCCCTGACATCGGCATTGGCCGCCTTGTGACTGCTGAAAGGGCAAAGAAAGTAATCGCCTCGCATATCGGTTCCAATCCTAATGCCGGCAGGCTCATGACGGAAGGAAAGCTGCAAGTGGAATTTTCACCGCAAGGGACATTAGCCGAACGGATTCGTGCTGGCGGTGTAGGCTTAGGCGGGATTTTTGTCGATGTCGGGATTGGTACGATAGCCGAAGAGGGCAAGGACAAGATGGTGATAGAAGGAAAAGAATATTTGGTGGAAACCGCTTTGACGGCTGAGGTCAGCATCGTCCATGCCAAAAAGGCAGATTCGCTGGGGAATTTAGTGTACGACAAGACTGCATGTAACTTCAATCCGCTGGTAGCGATGGCTGGAACCTTCACGATTGCGGAAGTGGAGGAAATCGTTCCTGTAGGCGAATTGGATCCGGAATGTATTGCCACACCAGGCATTTATGTAGATATGGTGATTCCGACAAAAGGGGTGAATTGGAAATGGGCATGGCAGTAGATGTACGAAATCGGATTGCGAAACGCGCCGCCAAGGAAATCCATGACGGATTGATCGTCAATTTAGGCATCGGCATCCCTACCTTGGTGGCCGACCATATACCTCAAGATATCCATGTGCTGTTCCATGCGGAAAACGGAGTTCTCGGTACAGGGCCAAGTCCTGATCCCGGGCAAGAGGACCCTGCTCTTTGTAATGCGGGAGGGTTCCCGATCACCACTGTAATGGGAGCTTCCTATTTTGACAGTGCAACCGCCTTTGGGATGATCAGGAAAGGATACATTGACATCACCATCCTTGGAGCCCTGGAAGTCAGTGAAAAAGGGGATTTGGCGAATTGGATCGTCCCAGGAAAGCGGGTGCCGGGTATGGGCGGGGCAATGGAGCTTGCCCAGAAGGCCAAAAAGGTGATCGTCCTGATGAATCACGTGAATAAGCAGGGTGAATCGAAGATATTGAAGTCATGTACGCTTCCATTGACGGCAAGGCAGAGTGTGGATTTAATCATTACCGATATGGCTGTCATGGAAGTTACAGAAGCGGGATTGGTGCTGAAGGAAGTCATGGCGCCATATACCGTGGATGATGTGATAAGGAATACAGAGGCGACATTGAAAATCCATGCTGCTGTTAACACCATTGAATAGGTAAGAGGAGGAAAAAGCATGAATGAGGTTGTCATCGTTGCTGGAGCGCGAACTGCAGTTGGATCCTTTGGCAAATCACTACGGAATGTTAAAGCTACCGAATTGGGCCGTCAAGTATTGGAAGGTTTAATGGATAATTCTGGGTTGGGTAAAGAAAAGGTCAATGAAGTGATTTTCGGACACGGCTATGTCCACGGAGGCGGACTTAACTCGGCCCGAATTTCGTCGCAGATGGCTTGTTTCCCACACAGTGTCCCAGGCCACGTTGTAATCAAAGCATGTGGATCAGGTTTAAAGGCCATTACCAACGCCGCTTTAACTATCGCTGCTGGTCAAGAAGACGTAATCATTGCCGGCGGAGTGGAGAGCATGAGCAATGTGCCTTATATCGTGAAAAATAGATGGGGCGGTAAATTTGGAAACGTAACGATGGAGGATGCTCTGCTGGCAGATGGATTAATATGTTCCTTGGGAAATGAGCATATGGGAATAACTGCCGAGCGCTTGGCTGAAAAATACGGTATCCGTCGTGAAGAACAGGATCAATTTGCTTATCTAAGCCACAAGAAGGCTTGGAAAGCTATAGAAGAGGGTCGCTTTAATAGAGAAATTATTTCGCTTAAAATCAAGGATCGAAAAGGACTTCAAATCTTCAACCATGACGAAGGGGTACGCGAGGACATTCATTTAGATCAACTAGGCAGTCTTCAAGCAGTATTCAAAAATGAAGGAACCATTACGGCAGGAAATGCCTGTCCTATGAATGATGGGGCTGCAGCTGTACTATTAATGTCCAAGCAGCAAGCTGAAGAAAAGGGATTAAAACCGCTATTGAAAATAAAGGCTTTTGCCAGTGCAGGAGTTGAACCTGGAGTTATGGGGATTGGACCAGTACCAGCTACTCGAAAGGCATTGGAAAAAGCAGGTCTATCGTTAGAGGATATCGGACTGATTGAACTTAATGAAGCCTTTGCTGCCCAAGCACTTGCAGTGATCAAGGAGTTAGATTTGAATCCGGATATTGTCAATGTCAATGGAGGGGCAATTGCACTTGGTCACCCTGTAGGAGCAACAGGTGCAAAATTGACAGTCACACTGATGCATGAAATGTTGCGTTCACAAGTTAAGTACGGAATGGTAACGTTGTGTATGGCAGGTGGAATGGGACTTTCAGTAATCTATGAGAATATGTGTATTTAAGGAGGATAAATGTGCCGGATATAAAAAAACGGATAAACCAATGGATAGAGGATCATCGGGAAGAAGGAACAAACTTATTGCAAAAAATGGTACAAGCCCCGAGTACGCAAGGAAATGAAGCAGGGGCACAGGCCATCGTCGCCCAAAAGCTGAAGGAAATGGGTTTGCAGATCGATAGTTGGGAACCCGACGGCGGCGAGCTGAAAAAACATTCTTATTTCTATTCTCCACGCAGTGAATTTTCCAACAGCCCCAATGTGGTAGGTATCATGAAAGGGACTGGAGGCGGACGCTCCATCATTTTGAATGGACACATCGATGTGGTTCCGGATGGGGACCGCGATCAGTGGGATGACGACCCATATAGTGGAGCCATTAAGAATGGAAGGATGTTTGGACGCGGAGTAACCGATATGAAGGGTGGAAATGTATCGCTGATCCTTGCGATGCAGGCATTGAAGGAAAATGGCATCCAATTGAAGGGAGATGTCATTTTTCAAAGTGTAATTGAAGAAGAAAGCGGCGGGGCTGGAACATTGGCGGCCGTCCTGAGGGGATATAAAGCTGATGCCGCCCTGATCCCTGAACCGACGAACATGAGGATCTTTCCGAAACAGCAGGGTTCGATGTGGTTCCGAATCCATGTTAAAGGACGGTCAGCCCATGGCGGAACAAGGTATGAAGGCGTTAGTGCGATTGAAAAAAGCATGACCGTCATCAATCATATTCGTGACTTGGAAGAAAAGCGAAATGCACGAATCAGTGATCCGCTTTATCAGAACACGCCTATTCCGATTCCGATCAATCTAGGTGTCATTGAAGGCGGTAATTGGCCGTCATCCGTTCCCGACCTTGTGAAAGTCGAAGGAAGGATGGGCGTTGCGCCGGAGGAAACGATGGAGCAGGCGAAAGACGAAATGGCCGCCTGGTTATTGCAGCTTGGGGAAGTGGACCAATGGTTCAAGGAAAACCCGCCCGTATTGGAATGGTTCGGGGCACGCTGGGTTCCAGGAGCAATTGATGTAGAGCATGAACTGATGAATGCGCTTATTCATCAATATCGGCAAGTTGCCGGACAGGACCCTGTCATTGAAGCCTCCCCTTGGGGAACGGATGGGGGATTGCTGACACATGTCGGTGAAACGCCTGCAATCGTTTTCGGGCCAGGAGTGACCGAGGTTGCACACTATCCAAATGAATACATCCTGCTCGACAACGTGTTCTCAACAGCCGAAATCATTGCCCTTACATTAATTCAATGGTGTGGAATGGAGCCTGAGCAAGATGGGGTCAACAAGGACGGGAATAAGGAGACGATACCAGGCAATGGCAATTAAACTGGATAGTATCCCAGCAAGTGAAGCGAACTATTAAGACTTTCACAAAGCGGTTGTTAAAAACTCTTTTATTTCTTGAACTTTTAACTTTAAAAGAAAATGAGGTAGGAACCATATGGACATGAATCTCATTGATAATCAAGAACCGACAGTTAAAAGGAAACTGAAAGCAAGGCATATGACCATGATTGCCATTGGCGGTTCAATAGGAACCGGATTATTCCTGGCAAGCGGGGCAACCATCCAGAGCGCGGGGCCAGGCGGTGCCCTTGCTGCCTATGCCTGCATTGGAATCATGGTTTATTTCCTTATGACGAGCTTAGGGGAAATGGCGACATATATGCCTGTGTCGGGATCATTTTCCACCTACGCCACACGCTTTGTTGATCCCGCATTCGGCTTTGCACTTGGCTGGAATTATTGGTTTAACTGGGCAGTCACCCTTGCCGTGGAAGTAGCTGCAGCTGCCATCATCATGAAATTCTGGCTCCCTGATGTACCCAGCCTTATATGGAGTGCATTATTCCTTGGGATCGTCTTCACCCTCAACGCCCTTTCCATTAAAAGCTATGGTGAATCTGAATATTGGTTTGCCTTAATAAAAGTCATCGCCATCATTGGCTTCATCATTGTTGGTTTATTGACCATATTGGGGATTTTTGGTGGAAAGGTGATCGGATTTGAAAACTTCACCATGGATGAGGCACCATTCAAGGGAGGATTTTTATCGATCATCTCTATCTTTCTAATCGCGGGATTTTCTTTTCAAGGCACGGAACTGGTTGGTATTGCTGCCGGGGAAAGTGAGAATCCCGAAAAAAATGTTCCGAATGCGATCCGCCAAGTATTTTGGCGCATCCTATTATTTTACATCGGGGCCATCCTGATACTCGGCCTCTTAATACCGTACACGAGTCCAAGTTTACTGAACGGGGATGTCGAAAACATTTCTGTAAGCCCTTTCACACTTGTGTTTGAACGTGCAGGATTTGCATTCGCGGCATCCGTCATGAATGCGGTCGTGTTGACTTCCTTACTATCCGCCGGGAACTCGGGACTATACGCTTCAACGCGGATGTTATGGTCGATGGCGAAAGATAAACAAGCTCCCCAATTCCTCGCCAAAGTCAATCGCAGGGGAATCCCGATGAATGCTTTGATCTTAACGACATTAATTGGCGGGCTCGCTTTCTTGACATCCATTTTTGGGGACCATGTATTTACATGGTTATTGAATGCATCGGGGCTAACCGGCTTCATCGCCTGGATTGGAATAGCAATCAGCCATTATCGCTTTAGACGTGCCTATATTGCACAGGGTGGTGACCTGAACGAATTGAAATATAAAGCAAAATGGTTTCCACTAGGCCCGATTCTTTCATTCGTCCTTTGCATGGGTGTCATAGCAGGGCAGAACTATCAAGCATTCCTAAGCGGCAGCATCGACTGGTATGGCGTCGCCGTCTCCTATATCGGATTACCGATATTCCTGGCGATCTGGTTAGGATACAAGATTTATCACAAGACCAAATTAATATCATTGAAAGATTGTCAATTTGATAAATCGGATGTGGCATGAATAGATAAAAACCTGAGATCCCTTTGGGGACCCAGGTTTTTTTATGGACACTAATTAGACGATATCGGACGAAAATCCAGTTATATCGACGAAAATAAGAATATATCTCACAAAAAACGGAATATATCTCCGAAAAACGGAATATATCTCCGAAAATAGGATTATATCGACGAAAACGGCAATTATCTATTAAAATCCGCATCATGGTAATTTTTTCAATAAATCATTTTTTATAACTGAATATTTGGGGAAGGTGTGCAATACTATTAATCTATGTACTTTTAATTCTGTGGATGAAAGGAATCTGAGATGAAAGAGGCTTATCGCGGTTCTGGAATTGGAGTCATTTTCATGGCGGTCTTCGGTACACTGTGGGCAAGTACCGGTATAATGGGATTGCAGGGGTGGGGGTTTCCCTACGTGGAACTCGCAGCCATATTCGTAGGAATCATAATGGTTATTGAAGGCATTTCATTAATTCATGCATCACAAAAAATGTCCAATCAAGTTTCAGAAGATGGGGCTAGGCGTCTGAAGCGTATCGGATTTTTGTTTAATATGGTCTTCATTGCCGAAGGGTTGCTGATTGGGATTGCCATTATCATCTGTAACTTGATCAATCAGACTGATCTTATACCAGGAGTCATCGCCATTATTGTAGGGATTCATTTTTTACCTTTGGCGTCACTTTTCCAAATCAAGGTGTACTATGCAACAGGAGTGCTTCTCTGTTTATTGGCGCTTATCACATTGCTTATTGTGCCAGACACTGTCATGTTTTGGGAACATCAAATCCTTGCACCGTTATCATTGCTCGGCTTTGGATGCGCGCTAATTCTTTGGTCCACTGGACTTTCGCTATGGCTTAGATTAAAGAAGTCAAATCGAACGATAGCCGTTGAAGATTGAATCAAAATGAAAAACCCGTCATGGCGAACGGGTTTTCATTTTGATTAATTTTTCATCCAGGTCAAGAGCCTGACAATTTGAAATGGTTCATTCCAAACGAGAATGAAACTTAAAAGAAAGAATGCAGCAACAGCCAAGAATTTCGACTTTCCTTTTTCATTTTTAAATATGGCCCCGAAACTGCATAACATACCAATAACTAACGCACCGAATCCTGAAATCATAAGCAGCTCGGAGACTTTTGGTAAAGCAAAGGAATAGCAAAAAGATAGTATACCAATCACTGCAAATACGATCGACCAATTGCTTAAACTTTTCATAGAGACTCCTTTTTTACTAATTATACCAATTTGGTGTTTATAATGAAATTAAAAAAATTGAGGTTGTCACTTATGGGAATATATTGTAATATGTATAACAATATAAAAATCCATTTACATTTTAGAAGCATTGATAAGGACATGAATCATTTTTACGGTCTTCAGAGAGGGAAGGGTAGCTGCGAACTTCCTGGCTTAGGAAACTGATTTACCGCCTTTGAGCTATATCGGTGAACAAGAGTAACTGATATCGTCTAAGCTGCGTTACAAGCTCCAGAGCCATGAGTGTTTTTGCTTATGGGAAATTGGGTGGAATCACGGGTAAACGCACTCGTCCCTTATATAGGGATGGGTGCGTTTTTTTATATATAAAAATATTGCCATGATAAGGACATGAATCATTTTTACGGTCTTCAGAGAGGGAAGGGTAGCTGCGAACTTCCTGGCTTAGGAAACTGATTTACCGCCTTTGAGCTATATCGGTGAACAAGAGTAACTGATATCGTCTAAGCTGCGTTACAAGCTCCAGAGCCATGAGTGTTTTTGCTTATGGGAAATTGGGTGGAACCACGGGTAAACGCACTCGTCCCTTATATAGGGATGGGTGCGTTTTTTTATTACTAAAAAAGGGGTGTTATGTGATGGGGGAAAAAATGATTAAAGTTCAATTCCCGGATGGGCAGCAAAAGGAATATCCGCAAGGGATGACAGTGGAAAGTGTGGCAGGGTCCATCAGCTCAAGTTTAAGGAAAAAGGCAGTGGCAGGCAAACTGGATAAGCAACTGGTTGATCTAAGTCACAAGCTTAATGAGGATGCCGAATTGTCGATCTTGACTCTGGATTCGGATGAAGGATTACAAGTATTACGACATACAGCGGCGCATGTTTTGGCGCAGGCTGTGAAAAGATTATACCGGAATGTGGAATTAGGAATGGGGCCAGTCGTGGAAAATGGTTTTTACTATGATTTTAAGTTAGACCATCCTTTGAGCTCAGAAGACCTACAAGCCATTGAAAAAGAGATGGAACATATCATAAGTGAAAATCTGGAAATCGAAAGGAGCGAAGTGACTTATGAAGAAGCTGTGAAGTTATTCGAGGGCAGAGGGGAGTCATTCAAGTTGGATATAGCAAAGAATATCCCTAATGGAGAAAAATTAACGCTCTATAAACAGGGGGAATTCGTCGACCTTTGCAGAGGGCCGCACCTTCCATCCACATCATTTGTAAAATCATTCAAATTGACTCGTGTATCTGGTGCCTATTGGCGGGGAGACAATCAAAATGAAGTTCTTCAAAGGGTGTATGGCGTGGCTTTCCAAAAGAAAAAGGATCTACAGGAACACTTTGAATTCCTGGAAGAAGCGGCCAAACGCGATCACCGTAAATTAGGGAAGCAGCTGGAGTTATTCATGTTTTCGGAGGAAGCCCCTGGAATGCCATTTTATTTACCGAAAGGGCAAATCGTTAGAAATGAATTGGAGAAGTTCTCGCGGGAGCTTCAGACTGAAGCTGATTACGACGAGGTTCGGACTCCTTTCATGATGAACCAGCGGTTATGGGAACAATCGGGTCACTGGGATCATTACCATGAGAATATGTACTTCACTGAGGTGGACCAAACAAAATTTGCTATGAAGCCAATGAACTGTCCGGGGCATATGCTTATTTTCAAAAACAGTCTTTATTCTTACAGGGATTTACCCATCCGGATGGCCGAATTCGGTCAAGTCCACCGTCATGAATATAGCGGTGCATTGAACGGGATGCTGCGTGTCCGTACATTTTGTCAGGATGATGCCCACATTTATGTTCGGCAGGATCAAATCGAAAGTGAAATTAAACAAGTGTTTCATCTGATTGATAAGGTGTATCGTACTTTTGGATTCGAGTATTCCGTGGAACTCTCGACGCGTCCAGAGGATTCAATGGGTGATGATTCCCTTTGGGAAGCTTCTGAAACAGCCTTGAAAAATGTTCTGGAAAGCATCGGGATACATTATCAAGTAAATGAAGGGGACGGGGCATTTTATGGACCGAAAATTGATTTTCATATTAAAGATGCATTAAAACGAAGCCACCAATGTGCAACAATCCAACTTGATTTTCAAATGCCCGACAAATTTGATCTGACTTACATCGATGAAAATAATGAAAAGGTTCGTCCGGTCGTCATTCATCGTGCCATTTTTGGATCGATCGATCGTTTTTTCGGAATCCTGATTGAACACTTTGCCGGTGCTTTTCCGGTATGGCTCGCACCGGTGCAAGCACAGATCATCCCTGTCTCTCAAGTTCATTTAAATTATTGTTTAAAGGTTCAAAAAGAACTGAAGAATCAAGGCATAAGAGTGAAAATCGATGATCGGAATGAAAAGCTGGGGTATAAAGTCAGGGAAGCACAGATGGGGAAAATCCCATATATGCTGGTCCTTGGAGATAAAGAAGAGAAAGAAAATGAAGTGAATGTCCGGAAATACGGGGAACAAGAAGTTGAAAATGTTGCAATAGAAACGTTCATCAAGAAAATGGCCCAGCAAATAAAAGAACGCAGCATCTAACAAAAAAGCAGCCTAATCCGGAACTCACGAGTAAATGCGCATTGGATTAGGGTTGGATAAAACAAGACAGCCGAATAAACCGGCTGTCTTGTTTTATCTACAAATCCATACCCGGCCGACAGCAGGGATTATCCATTTAATACGATCTCACGAGTAATGCTTATGTAAATAAAACTTTGGCTGCTTGGATGGCAAAGTAAATGCCAATCCCTATAAGGGATATACCCGAAATGATGGAGATGCCCATTAGAATGGGTTTGGATAAAAGGAGTCTGAAGGTGCTGGCGATGAGGGCCATTGCGAAATCCCAGATTATGAGGCCGATAAGGATTCCTGAACTGTATATAAGTAAATGATCCATATCATATTTTGAAGCGGAGTTTGCGAGAATGGATCCATAAATCCCCAGCCAGAACAAAATGGATAAAGGGTTCGAAAGGGACATGATGAATCCTGTCAGGAATGAAGAAAACAGGGAATCTTTCGCATTTCGTGCATTCACTTCAATCTTACCCGCGCTTAGCAGACTTTCGATCCCGGTATAGGTCAGGACGAAAAATCCAAAAAGCCATAAAAATGTTTTCATGAAGGAGTTGTCCAAAAAGTGGACGACACCGAAAAAGACGAGGGCTATAAAAACAAAATCCGCTAAAATGGCACCCCAGCCAAAAATCCAGGCATGCCAAAAACCCTTCTTGATACCTTTGTCCAATTGAGCAGCGTTTATGGGACCGATAGGAGCCGCCAGTGATAAACCTAATAATACATAGCTGAAAAAAACACCCAATTCATCACCTCATCGTTTAATACAACTTCGCTTATTTGAATGTATTCAAACAATTGGACTTGTACCACCTTTTTAGTCCTTTTTTGAGTGGAATCATGGTCCGGTTGGGCTCCTAGCCGTAACAATTGATAAAAAGAGAAGGATATTTTTCCTTTATGAAAACGAAAGCGGGAAACTCATTCTTACACAGAATGGGTTTAGTTGTTTTAAAGGTCAAAAGGGGTAATTTTTGGGTGAAGCGCAACTGAATAAATCTTTCAATGCTATAACATAATAATTTAAGACATCTAAAAAATGATGCAAAACATTTGGTTTCACAAATGGTTACCTTTTATGCAATTAGTTGCTTTTATAATGGATGAGGAGTGTAAGTATGGAAGGTCATGAGAAGCAAAATAAAGATGTAAGCGTGTGGTGCCTGATCAGTATGGCATCGATTCCATTGGTAATGACCCTTGGAAATTCAATGCTTATCCCGGTTTTGCCCATTTTCGAGGATAAGGTGGGAATCTCTTCATTTCAATCCAGCATGGTGATAACAAGCTATTCCGTTGCATCCATTTTTTTAATTCCCATAGCAGGTTATTTATCAGATCGATTCGGACGGAAGATGGTGATCCTGCCAAGTCTGATCCTCGCCCTCATTGGTGGCTTGGTCGCAGGGTATGCATCATGGAAATTGGAAGATCCCTATACATGGATCATCATCGGTAGGGTATTGCAGGGGATTGGGGCTTCTGGAGCCTCGCCCATCATTTTGCCTCTGGTGGGGGATTTATACAAGGATGATGATGAAAAAACGAGTTCTTGTCTGGGTATCATTGAAACCTCGAATACATTTGGGAAAGTGCTTAGTCCAATATTGGGTTCCCTGTTTGCTGCATTTATCTGGTTTTTACCATTCTTCTCGATTTCATTCTTCAGTTTAATATCTATTGTCTTGGTCTTTTTCTTTATAAAGGTACCAAAGGAAAAGGATGATCCGAAGAAATTCAAAGAATTTTGGCATGATACGAAAAAAATATTCAGGCAGGAAGGAAAATGGTTATATACAGTTTTCCTGATTGGTGTATTTGTCATGTTGGTTTTGTTCGGTGTTCTTTTCTTTTTGTCTGATAATCTGGAAAAAATCCATGATTTGCATGGAATCAAAAAAGGTTTAGTGATAGCGATCCCGCTATTTTTTCTTTGTGTGTCTTCCTATGTTGCCGGGAAAAAAATCAAGGGTGAATTGCCAATCATGAAAAAGATCATCATGATCAGTATAATTGTCCTTTCAATCAGCCTTGTATTTGTCGGCTTTACAAAAAACAAAGTTTTCCTTTTATTACTCGTAACAAGTTTGGTGGGCATAGCAATTGGTGCGTTATTGCCGACACTTGACGCAATCATCACTCAAAATATAAAAAAGGAACAGCGGGGAACGATAACCTCCTTCTACATGTCATCCAGGTTCATCGGAGTTGCGGCAGGCCCTCCGGTCATGTCCCTTGTCATGAAAAATCATCTCAATTTGAGCTATATCATTACAGGGATCATAGGCATAGGCATCGTCTTGATTGTTTTGAAATTCATTAGTTCAGACAAAAAAGAAGCTGCTGCCTAATAGGCTTCAATAGAAATTTCCCGAAAAAGCCGGGCTTTCCCACGGCTTTTTTTGTTTTGTAACTCGCAAAATTTTTTTTTCATGAGGTTAAAGGCGGGGGTGTCACATAGAATGTACAAGTCATGAACTGGCTCGAAGGAGTGATGCTTTTTGAGTGTACATTTACTGCTGAGTTACTTTTTCTTAGGACTAACCCTTGCAGAGCACCGATCGGTCCGGTCAATTCCGCTCGTATCGATAAAGGAATCAAGAACGGATTTTGGCATGCCTGGATCGTTGGGGCAGGGTCGATGATTGCAGATGCCTTGTTCATGATTTTAGTGTATGTGGGTATGGTACGGTTTTTAGAAATTCCGATCGTCAGATCTTTCTATGGCTTTTTGGCGGATTTGTGCTTATTTATTCTGGGGTCGAAAGTGTTTTACGAGTTAATACGATACTATTAAATCAATACAGGAATAAAGATTCTTTAATTTCCTGTTTTTTGACCGGATTCATCATGTCAGTGACCAGTCCATTATCCATTTTATTCTGGTTGGGGATATATGGGTCTGTTTTAGCTAAAACGGCTTCAACCTATGGGACATCCCAACTTTTCATTTATAGCGGGATGATTTTTCTTGGTCTTACCTGTTGGGATTTTTTTGTAGCGGCATTAACGAATGGATTTCGCAGGTTTTTAAATGAAAGAAGCTTAATGGCCATTTCGATCATCTCTGGATTATCATGGTCGGCTTTGGTGTTTATTTTGCATATCAAGGCATTTCCGCCATCATATCATAAAGCAGAATGCTTCAGGTTAATACATAGGGCAGGGTATTTGAAAACTTCTTCCTTGCATAATTCATTGTGGCATTATCAACACTATGAATGATGGAAGGGGGTAATGTTATGACAACAAAAGCCAATTGCAGTTCAGCGAAAGGAAAGGTTGCCCAAAATTCCAAAGCATCTGGTGAACAACAAGGCGATATGAAATGGTGGCAGTTATCATTGGTCGGTGTTGGCTGTACGATCGGGACAGGGTATTTCCTCGGTTCGACCATAGGGATTAAAACGACGGGACCATCCATTGTATTTTCATTTGTATTGGCTGCCCTAGGTACTTATATCGTTTATAATCTGCTTGCTAAAATGACGGCTGCCGATCCTCAAGAGGGATCTTTTTGTTATTATGCCAATAAAGCATTTGGAAGATGGGCTGGCTTTAGCTGTGGCTGGAATTATTGGTCCTCCAATATATTGATCATGGGAAGCCAGCTTACTGCGCTTTCGCTATTATCTCAATTTTGGTTTCCGAAGGTCCCGCTGTGGCTATTTGCATCCGGTTTTGCCATTGTTTCGATCGTGGTGGTATTACTGGGAACAAAAGGGTTCGACAGAGTGGAAAATATACTTGCGATAATTAAGACGGCAGCGATCGTAATGTTCATCATTATTGCAATATGTGCAGTTTTCGGCTGGTTTGGACTTGATGGAGGGAAACCGCCCTCATTTCCGAATAAGTTCAATGAATTATTTCCAAAAGGACTAAAAGGGTTTTGGACATCCCTTATCTATGCCTTTTATGCGTTTGGAGGCATCGAGGTCATTGGACTGATGGCGATGCAGCTTAAGAAAAAGGAAGATGCGCCAAAGGCAGGGACGATCATGCTCTTGGTTCTTACCATCATATATGTGGTTTCATTGGGGTTAGCCGTGACCATGATTTCATTAGGAGCATTCAGTGAAAAAGAAAGCCCATTCGTTTCGGCATTGGACAGTTATCACCTGGCATTTTTCCCGCACGTTTTTAATGGTGCGATCATCATTGCCGGTTTCTCGACGATGACCGCTTCACTATTTGGGGTAACCAATCTATTGGTAACGCTCTCCGATGATGGGAATGCACCCGCATTATTTATGCAAAAGATCAAGAAATTCAAGGACCTTCCACTGCCCTCACTCGGTCTTGGAACCTTGGGACTTTTAGGATCAATCATCACTGCCTTGCTCCTGCCAGGCGAGATTTATGAATACATTACAACATCCGCTGGAATATTACTTTTGTACAACTGGGCATTCATCATTCTCTCTTCATTCAAAATCTTGGAAAATAAGATTTGGAGTAAGATTACGGCCGTTTTCGGACTTCTTTTAATTTTGGCCGCCGTAAGTGGCACCCTGCTTGAAAAAGAGATACGTCCAGGGTTTTTCATCAGCCTTTTATTCATCGTGATCATCGGTCTTGCCGCCGTTTTCATGAAGTTCAAGGTTTGGAATAAGAACAAGGCGATGGCCGCAAAAGCGAGTAAATCAGGGCTTGATTGAAAAAAGGAACTCGTCTATACGAAATCGAGTTCCTTTCGATTGGGCGCTAAACCTCAATGATGATCGGAAGGATCATTGGTTTTTTCTTTGTTTGATTAAAGAGATATTGCCCCAGTTCCTTCTTAATGGTTTGTTTAATGATGTTCCACCGGTATATTTTTTCACTTTGTAAGTCGTTGACCGTTTTCGTGACAAGGCGATTCACGTTTTTAAGGAGGTCCTCGGAATTTTGAACATATACAAATCCACGGGAAATGGTATCGGGTCCTGATACTATTTTTCTTTCCGTCTTGCTTAGTGTTATGACGATCACGAGCATTCCATCTTCGGAAAGCTGCTTACGGTCCCGCAGAACGATTTCTCCAACATCCCCAACGCCAACACCGTCAACAAAGGTATTGCCGGCAGCCACCTTTCTTGTTTGACGGGCAACGGAGTTTTCAATATCCACAACATCACCATTATTGATGATGAAAGTATGGTCCTTCTCCACTCCGACAGACTCGGCTAACAATCGATGCTGGTGCAACATCCGATACTCACCGTGAATCGGTATGAAATACTTAGGTTTCATCAAGGTAAGCATGAGCTTTAATTCTTCCTGATAGGCATGTCCGGAAACATGCATGCCCGTTACAGTCCCAGAACCGTAAATGACTTTGGCACCAAGCTGAAATAGGTTGTCGATGATCCGTGAAACATCCCGTTCATTTCCGGGTATTGGAGTGGAGGCAAGAATCACAGTATCATCAGGCAAGATACTCATATCCCGATAATTCGAACTGGAAAGGCGGGAAAGGGCAGCAAACGGCTCTCCCTGACTTCCTGTACATAAAACCGCGACCCTTTCAGGAGCATAACTATCGACTTCTTGTGGTTGGATAAGCATCCCATCAGGAACATCGAGGTAGCCGCGTTCAATGGCAACGTTTACGACGTTCACCATGCTTCGTCCAATCAGGGCGAGTTTCCGGTTTGTCTTCTGTGCAGCGTTCACAACTTGTTGAACGCGATTGACATTTGAAGCGAAGGTCGAAAGGATGACTTTCTGTTTTGCCTGCATGAAGGCTTCTTCAATATGGCTGCCAACCAGATGCTCGGAGGGGCTTGAGCCGGGACGTTCAGCGTTTGTGCTTTCAGATAATAAAACCAGTACACCTTCACTCCCGATTTTGGCCATTTTATGAATATCGGGGTACTGATCATTCATGGGTGTCAAGTCAAACTTAAAGTCCCCTGTATGAACGACCGTGCCTTCTGGCGTATGCATGGTGACTCCAAGGCAATCGGGTATACTGTGATTCGTTTTGAAAAAGTCCAGAACCATCTCCCCAAATTCCAACCTTGAATCAGAATCGATCTGGATTAATTCCGTATCAGCCAATAGGTTATGTTCTTTTAACTTCAATTCAATCAAACCAAGTGTTAAACGTGTGGCATAAATGGGGACATTCAACTTTTTCAAGAAATAAGGGATCCCGCCAATATGATCTTCATGCCC
Organism: Peribacillus simplex; assembly: GCF_900156045.1. Classification (GTDB taxonomy): domain Bacteria; phylum Bacillota; class Bacilli; order Bacillales; family DSM-1321; genus Peribacillus; species Peribacillus simplex_D. Next base: position 174,086 of record NZ_FTMX01000001.1, read on the forward strand.
ATGAGTCACAATTAAAGCGCGGATCTTCTCCTTATTCTCCTGAAGAAAGGAAATATCGGGAATGATCAAATCGACTCCTAATAAACTTTCATCAGGAAACTTTGCACCACAATCAATAATGACGATATCGTTGGAATATTGAACCACATACATGTTTTTACCGATTTCATTCACTCCGCCCAGAGCCAGTATGGACAAAGCATTCTCTTTCAAACTCAAGTAGATAGACCTCCCTTTATGATGATAAGGATAGTGTTTCCTTAGGACCCTTTTATAAAACCAACTCTTTTTTTTAAAACAGGGCAAATTCAAAAAGCCATAAAAAAAACACCTGCCGTTTTCGGCAGGTGTGTGCATCTCCAATCTTCATCGGCTCAAGCAAGAATTGATACTTTCTTCAAAAGTCTCAATATATGCTTGGACCTGTGATGCATATCCAGTCTTCAAAGTGTGCAGCAAACTTTCTATCAAGAATTTTCGCGGCTTGTCGGACTGCATCAGCTCATCTTGGATAAAGTCGATCAATTCAATGGCTCTTGTTCGATCTTCATCGCAAGGCAAAGCTTTGTTTATCGCTTTTTTCAATTCCGTGGTGGAATGAAGCAAATCATTATGGCAAGAATCAAGATGATTTGTAAAGTTTGGAAACCACTTATCCATTAGTTCCGGATCAATGATCTGTTCCCCGCTTTCAGCCACCTCATTGACTAAATGGACAATGCGGTTCATGCAATAGTGGATAATTTGTATGTCCGGTGTACCGGCGGGATTAGCACGATAGCTAAAGTGATTCATGTGGGTCATCATCGAATGAAAGATGATGACGCTATCCAAAAGATAGGGTTTTTTGCTTTCTCCGAATATATCGATAAAACGGCTATACATCCAGCGTAAGTTCAATAATACCGTCTTATTGATGAATTGTTTTAATTCTTCATCGTTGGAAACACGGACTTCTTCGATCAGGATAAGCAATTTGCTTTGCTTGTTCACCATCATCTGCAAATCGAGCTGCCGGATGAAAATTTCAATATCGGCTGAATCTTGACCAATCAACAGTTTTTCCCTGTCATGGCGAATCTTTGTATAGAAGGAACGGAAAATGGCTATAAATAATTCACCCTTCGAAGGGAAATAATTATAGAATGTACCTTTTGATATACCGCTGCCATCTAGAATGTCCTGGATGGACGTGGCTTGGTAGCCCTTGTCAATAAACAGCTTATGAGCCGTATCAATGACATTCTGCCTTCGATTATTCATCATTATCACCTTATTTTCATTATACTGCTTGTATAAAAGTAATCGTACTCTATTTTTCATCACAGCACAAACCCTTATTTAAACCAGTAAATTTTTATTGCAAAAAATGAACTAGGGGTATATTATTGATTTTGTGAGATTGGAATATACCGCTCGTATAATAAAATGAACCAACAGTTTGAATGGAGGAATAGATAAAAAGTGAGTACTGCACAAACAAATGAGAAAAAGGGTTCGTATGGCATTTTGGCCATACTGATGGTCGGGGCGTTCATATCGATACTGAATTCAACCCTTTTAAATATTGCACTGCCATCAATCCAAATAGACCTGGGAATCGAGACTTCCACAGTCCAATGGCTGACAACGGGCTACATGCTCGTGAACGGAATCATGATTCCGACAACAGCCTTCTTAATAAGAAAATATTCGGTGCGTAATCTGTTCCTGACAGCCATGCTCCTATTCTCAATCGGGACGATCGTTGCAGGTGTAGCGCATGTATTCCCGTTATTATTGAGCGCACGTATGGTTCAGGCTGCCGGTTCGGCAATCATGATGCCATTATTAATGAACGTACTTTTAACTTCTTTCCCTGTTGAAAAACGGGGCTCGGCAATGGGACTATTCGGTTTGGTCATGATGTTTGCCCCTGCAATCGGGCCGACGCTTTCAGGCTGGATCATCGAACATTATGATTGGAGAATGCTATTCCATTTCATTACTCCGCTAGCCTTAATAGTGCTTATTTTCGGCTTCTTTAAACTTAAAGACCACAAGGAAAAAGTCGATATCTCAATTGATAAAATATCGGTCATCCTTTCAAGCTTAGGCTTCGGCGGTTTGCTTTACGGATTCAGTTCGGCAGGCAGCAAAGGCTGGGATAGCCCTTGGGTATATGGAACACTGATTGTCGGTGCCATTTCCCTGATCTTTTTCATTTCCCGCCAGCTTAAAATGGAAACACCAATGCTTGAGTTCAAGATTTTCAAGCACCCGATGTTCGCTTTATCCGCAACGATCTCAATCGTACTGAACATGGCGATGTTCTCGGGGATGATCTTAATTCCGATGTACACACAAACAGTACGTGGCATTTCACCATTCGATTCTGGATTACTGATGCTTCCAGGTGCGTTATTAATGGCCCTCATGTCACCGGTTACCGGTAAGCTTTTCGATAAGTTCGGTGCCCGCATCCTTGCTTCAATCGGTTTGCTTATCACCGTGGTAACTACGTATTTGCTAAGTAAATTATCAATGGAAACTACGTATACAGAAATTGTAATCCTGTTTTCCGTTCGTTCCTTCGGGATGTCAATGTCCATGATGCCGATCATGACAAATGGTTTGAACTCGCTGCCAGCCCGCATGAACCCGCACGGTACAGCCATGAATAACACACTGAACCAAATTTCCGGTGCGATCGGTACGGCATTGCTGGTTACGGTCATGTCTAACCGTGCAGCTTCTACTGCCGAAGATTTAATGACGAAAGCGATGAGCAAATTAACAAGCCAGCCCACCGCTGAGATGATGGGCCAAATGAAAGCCCAAATCGGGATGCAGGCAATGCTGGATGGAATTAACTTCTCCTTCTTTGTATCCACCTTCATTGCCGGTGTGGCGCTGATTCTGGCATTATTCATTAAGCGTGCTTGGCCGGCTGAAGAAAAACCAGCTGTGAAAAAAGATCAAACCGCTTAAATGAAACAATAAAAGGCCCTATGCCACCTGAACCGTTCAGGCAGCATAGGGCTTTTTCTTTTAAGTTCAGTCGACTTAATCAGTATGTTTCACCCATGTAATTTCACTTGTATATAAAAGGCTCTTTTCGTAAAGATTGTTGTTTTTAAAACGAAACGATTTAAGGTTGATTGGAGCGCAAGTGCGAGACTCCTGCGGGAGCAGCGGGACAGGTGAGACCCCACAGGCGTTTACGCCGAGGAGGCTCACCGCCCGCCCCGCGGAAAGCATCTGGAGAGGAAATCAACCACACCGCTTTACTTGGTAAATAGCAACAAAGTATGCGAAAACAGCCATATAAAAAAGCGCAGTGCCATTTGCACTGCGCTTTTTTACATCAAGATGTCACTTCCTCTGAAGTTACTTTTGCATGCTGGATATGACTGGCTATCCAGGCAATGATCGCTGCAGAAACGAGATAGGCAAGTAAGATCCAAATCTGCGTTCGCAAGTTTTCCCAGCCGCCTAATGAGATGACCTCTTGAAGTTCCTTTAATGAGTGGGCCATAGGTAAAAATTGACCGATTTTCGTCAATAATGACATGCCCAGTTCGCCTGGGAATGTTCCGCCGCAGGTCGCCAATTGGAACACGAGAAGAGTCACGGCTGCGAATTTGCCCACCACTCCGAATACGGTCACCAACATAAGAATGAATGTCATGAAGGTAAATGAAACGATGATGCTTGATAGAATGAATACAGGGACACTGGCCACGTGTAAATGGAATCCGAGAAGGACGACTGTATCCACTAGAAGTGCCTGAACCAAGCCGATTACATATACGAGCATTAATTTATTCGTGAAATGAACGGTTCCAGTAACCTTAAGATTCTGCCTGCGGCCAAGCGGCAAGATATTGGAAGCCATGATGCCGCCTACATAAAAGGCCAACGACAGAAAATAAGGAGCAATCCCGGTTCCGTAGTTAGGTACTTCAGATAAATTGGATTGGACCAATTGGACGGGTTCAGAGAACATCGAAGTTGTCGAATCGTCGTACTGAAGGCTGGCCGTTTTATCGGCAGCTTCATTAAGCTTGGTGGATAATTTGCTTGAACCCGTTTCCAGTGAAGCCAGTCCGTCTTGAAGTTCCGTCGATCCACTGGCTAGCCTGCTGCTTCCGCCGGCTAGCGAATCGATTCCGTCATGTAAAGTGGAGAAACCATTTTTCCATTTAAATAATCCATTCGCCAATTCTACAGAACCATCGTTTAATTGCTTGGCACCCGAGGTAGCTTGTGCCATTTTATCCCCAAAAGCATTCATCCCGGTTTGAATGGCTGCTTGTCCATCAGCCACTTTGACAGCACCTTCGCCCAATTGCTTTTGACCGGCATGTAAAGTGGCGGCTGCTTTGGATAAACCTTCTGAAAGGGCAACGATTTGTTTGAAGTCTTGATCCATTATCGCATCAGGATGACTTTTCATATAGGCATCCAATTGTTTTTTTAGAGTATTCGCTGTATCGGCAGCCTGTTCTTGCCCCTGCATCAATTTTGCATTTCCGGCTGACCAGTTCTCAACACCCTTACTTACTTCATTCATCCCATTTTCCAATGAGTCATGTGCATCAGATAGATGCTTCATGCCGGAATGCAAGGTCTGGGAACCTGATGTTAATCCTTTCGCACCAGCCGCTAAGGCTTCTTGTCCATCCAAGAGTTTGGTGCTTCCTGTTTGCAGCTTCTGGGCGCCATCATTCAAATCCTGAATGCCATCATTCAATTTCTCACTTCCGCTTTTCGCATCCGCCGTTCCTTGATGAAGCGTTTCCGCTCCAGCCCCGGCATCCGCCAAGCCGTTAGAAACGTCCTGGAATTTCGAAAGGATGCCTTCAGAATAGACTTTCGTGATGCTTGCGTTGATTTTTGCAGTCATCTTTTCAACAGCAGTAGAGCTGATCTGTGAGGCAACGAAGTTCTTACCTGGATTGACAGTATACAAAAGTTTAGCCGTTTCCGGTTTTTTATCCATTAAAGTCGTGACATTTTGCGAAAAATCTTCCGGAATCGTGACAACCATATAATAGGTACCTTCCTTAAGACCCGTATTTGCCTCCTTTGCCGTGACAAAGTGAAAATCCAATTCTTTCTGCTTTTTCAATTGTTCAACGAAATCCTCTCCAGCCTCGACTGGCTTATCGTCCATTTTTGAACCATCATCTAGATTGACCACTGCCACAGGGAGCTGATCCAACTTTCCATAAGGGTTCCAATATCCTGCCAAGAAGAAACCTGAGTAAATCAATGGAACGACCAAAAGGAAAAGCAAGGCGATTCTCCCGTGTTTATGTTTCCACATCGCTTTTATATCTTGAAATACAAGTTGTAAACCTTTCATTATTTGAGCCTGCCCTTTCTGACTAAGAGATTATTTCATCATAATGGCTTTTTTAGATACTGTATAATACATAATTGATTATGTAATAATAGCTTTAAATCTATGTGAAAAGAGTGGGAAAATGGAAATATTACAGCTCCAGTACTTTCAAACCGTAGCACGGCTGGAACATATGACGAAGGCTGCGGAACAACTTCAGATTGCTCAGCCATCCCTCAGTAAAACCATATCCCGGCTTGAAGGGGATTTGGGAGTCGCACTGTTCGATAGGGAACACCGGAAAATCAAGCTCAATGCAGCAGGACGAATTTTCTTGAACCGTGTTGAACGCGCTTTTGCGGAACTGAATGAAGGGAGGCGCGAAATAGTGGAATTAACAGATCAAGACCAAAAGAACATCACCTTGGCCGTTACCATTCCCAGGGTCCTGCCTGATTTATTGGGTACATTTTTATCTCAATACCCGGATGTCCGTTTTCAACAATTCCTAAAATCCATATCATCCATGAAGCAGCTTCTAATAGAAGGAGAAATTGATTATTGCATTTCATCTGTTCCGATTGAAGGCCCGGACTTAAAGTGGGAACCGCTGATCACCGAAGAAATATACTTGATCGTGCCTCCCAATCACCGGTTGGCAGGCAGGGAAAGCATTACACTTCAAGAAGTGAAAGATGAACCATTCATCAGTATGAACACAGGCTTCGGGTTCCGCAGCCTCACCGACCAATTTTGCCTCGAGGCGGGATTCGTCCAGCACATTGCATTTGAAGGAGATGAACCTGCTGTCATCTCGGACCTTGTCAGGAAAGGGCTGGGAGTCGCCTTCGTATCCGAATTGACATGGCTCCATCAAACCGGGTCATTATCCCATAAAATCCGGATAACCGAACCTGCTTGTCAAAGAACAATAGGGCTCGGCTGGTCAGAAAAACGCTACTTCACCCCAGTAGCCAAGCAATTTAGGTTATTTGTCATGGATTACTTCGCTGCCGCCAACTCCGCCAGACCAAAGGATGAATAAATATGGTAAAGGTCAAAATAATCGGAATTAAGACAGGAATGAATCGCTGTTAGGGAGAATTAATGGGTCAAGGCATAAAAAGTATAATTTAATTATCGTGAACATAGTATTTTAGGAGGTTTTCTTAAATAGATCGGGTTTGACCAATTCCGATCCTGGGAGATGAATGGAGATGGAAATACGGGTTAATCAAATTGAATTGAATGGACACACGTTTCAATACCGGGAGAGCGGGGATGTTTCTGCACCACCGCTTGTTGTTCTGCACGCGATGGGTAAAAGTGCAGAGTCATGGGATCAAGTGGCTGCCGCATTAGGAGAAAATTATCGTGTATTAGCTTTAGATCAACGGGGACACGGTGGGAGTGAGAGAACCAATACATACACATTCGAATTGATGCGCGATGATTTGCTTCATTTTGCGGATGCGCTGAATTTGGGAAGATTTTCGCTAATAGGGCATTCCATGGGGGGAACAGTTTCCTATCTTTTCTCGCAAACTTTTCCTTCGAGGATAGATAGGTTGATTGTCGAAGATACGCCTCCACCTTTCTCGGATGAACCAATTGAGGTTCCTTCCCAACCTTCTGTCCCTCTGACGTTTGATTGGCAGGTTGTGCCTTCGATAATACAGCAGCTTAATGAACCCAATCCCGAATGGTGGGCACGTCTTACCGATATTATGATGCCGACGCTTGTTATAGGGGGCGGGTCGAGCCAAATACCCCAAAATATATTGCAGGAAGTTTCCGAGCTTATTCCGAATTGCGAATTGGTGACGATAGAGGATGCAGGACACTTTGTGCATGAAGATAATTTATCAGCTTTCCTGGCTGCCGTAACAAGGTTTCTTTCCAAAGGGCAGGCGCTTTAATGAGATTGGAGGGTTGCCGATGCAGCCCTCTTATTTCTGCTTAAATGTATGGTTTATTTTATAGACGGCATTTACCGATTTATTATTAATGATTTCCAGTAACTGTTCCGCCATATAGTCAGCGCTGTATTTAAAACCGGTGTTGACCCATTCGATGATCATGCCTAAGATCGCATATGCCTGATAACTGGAGGCAAGTTCTGTATTGATCTTAGGATTCGGCCGGTAATCTTCCAGGTCTTCCAATGGAAGTTTCTTTAATTCATTACAAATCCTTTCCAGTAATTTAGGCCATGCATTCGACTTTAGGATGAGGGTATAAATGTTTGCATAGTTAGCTACATGTTCAAATATTTTGATCACAGAAGCCGTTAGTTCATTGATGGTGAAAGTTTCAACGTTTTTATAAGGTTCCCGGTAAGATATGATCAAATCGGCAATTACATCCTCCATGACCTCTTCAAGCAGTTCCTCTTTGTACTGATAGTGTTTGTAAAATGTACCCCGATTAAGGTCGGCGCGTTCTACAATGTCAGTAATCGATATATCCCTGAAATCCTTGTGTTGCATTAATGATATGAGAGATTCTTTCAAAGCCAGTTTGGATTTCCTGATCCTCCTATCAATCCCAGTATTATTATTGGACATTTTCTTCACCCTTTGTTCGTTATTGTACTTTTAATGAACATAATGAACACTTTCTGTTCATTGTTCAACATCGAGATCATCATTTGCTGATTGTATAAGCCTATTGAAACTAATTATACTATAAAGGAAGTTAGTAAATGAACATCTGTACAATAAGTATCACTTCAATAGAGTGAATGGGGGAGTTCAAATGAAATTACAAGACAAAGTTGCAGTAGTGACAGGCGCAGCATCTGGCATGGGGAAACAAATTGCTATAGATTATGCTAGAGAAGGGGCTAAAGTCGTCGTATCGGATTTGAATCTCGATGGCGCGAACGAGACGGTAGAAGAAATAAAAGCGAATGGCGGAATGGCCTTTGCCATTAAAACGAACGTAGCAGTGGAGGAAGATATTCAACATTTGATCGATACCACGGTAAATACGTATGGCACGGTGGATATTTTAGTGAATAACGCGGGTATCATGGATGGCATGGAACCTGCTGGAGACATAGAAGATTCTAGATGGGATCGGATTTTTGCTATTAACACGACAAGCGTCATGCGTTCGACTAGAAAGGTACTGCCGATCTTTTTAGAGAAACAAAAAGGGGTCATCATCAATATTGCTTCTGCTGGCGGTTTGTACGGTGCCCGAGCAGGCGCAGCATACACTGCCTCTAAGCACGCAGTGGTTGGGTTCACAAAAAACACGGGCTTCATGTATGCCAATAAAGGGATTCGCTGCAATGCAATAGCACCAGGCGGAGTTGAAACCAATATCGGTTCCAGCATGACGAATATCAATGAGTTTGGCTTCTCCCGCCAACAATTGGGTATGGCCATCAATCCACGCAATGGCAAACCTGAGGAAATCGCTAAAGTGGCTTTGTTCCTTGCTTCAGACGATTCCAGTTTTGTTAATGGCACTGTCATCACGGCAGATGCTGGTTGGAGTGCGTATTAAGCGTAAATTAAAAAGAGGAAGGTCAAGAACTTGGGACTGACACATGCATTCCTGCTAACAAGCAGGGATGCATTTTTTTTGAGTGGAGCATTGATGGGGATTGTGGTTAGCCAACAATTTGCAAGGGGAAGGTTTCGCCTTCAGCGGGGAACATTTTCATTTCAATCGAAAGTGGATAAGTGAGGGCTGGATAGTTCAACTACTATCCAGTTTTTTTCAAAAAGAATATGCTATCAATTGGATTTAAAAGATAAGTTGAACTCTGAAATCTTGGAAGCATTATAGGTCCCAAAAAAATCCACTTTCCCTATGAAATTGGATCATTGAGTGATCCATTAGTTTGCTGCGATTACTTTCACCTTCCACACAAACGAAATATTAATTTGCGTGAGAATATTGAAGGACTTTCTGACGTACGTAATCAAGGTGCTTGTACATTTGGCTGAATGCTTCGTGTGGATCATGTGCTGCAAGAGCCGCATATATGGCTTTATGATACTTTACAGTCAGTTCCCGTTCCCTGAATTGTATCAGGCTATTTATTTTATTATGGGTAATCAATAAGGAATCGATCATGCCTTCGATAATGGGATTGTTCGCACTTAAAGCAATGATCTTGTGGAATTCTTTATCGGCCTCTCCATAATCGTTGTCTTCACTATTGGCAATCGTGTCAATCGTAACTTGCAGTTTCTCCAGTTGTTCGTCTGTGATCTTCTCGGCAGCCATTGTTACCAATCCCAACTCCAATGCCATTCGCGCTTCGATGATCGCTGGTAAATTATTCGTAGCCAGCGCCAGCATGACAGAGAATGGATGTGTACCGATTTTATCGTTAAAAAAGGTTCCTTCACGCGTTTTTCGTGTAATGACACCTAGTGTATCAAGTGCACTGAGCGCCTCCCGTAAAACAGGCCGGCTTACTTCAAGTTCTTTCATAAGTTCCATTTCAGGAGGCAATTTGTCGCCCGCTTTCATTTGTCCGCTGACGAGCAGGTGCACGATTTGATCCACGACTTGTTGTGAAAGAGTGTTGCGATGTACCGATTGTACGCCTAATTTCTTTGACGATTCTTCCATTGTGTAACCCCTTTTCTGTTAAATCCTATATGTATTCATACTGTAAGACTAATTATATAATATAATACACTTATTTGCATGTGAGGGAGAGAAGATCTATGCCCAAAAAAAGTAAAATGCGCCGCTCTAAAGAGAGAGACGCACGCATTGTTGGAAAAGATCATCTGACAAGGCAAGGTGATTTTGGATTGAACTCCCATCCGGAAATCAGGTATTGCATCGCCATTGAATCATCACGGGCACCAAGTCCTTTTTGTTTATAAAGCTGATGTGCCTTCTCGATTTGTTCCATATCCACTTCAATTCCGAGTCCTGGTTTGGAAGGGACATCGACCATTCCGCCGACAATTTTAAAAGGTTCTTTCGTCAAACGCTGCCCATCCTGCCAAATCCAGTGGGTATCGATCGCAGTGATTTTTCCTGGTGCGGCTGCAGCAACGTGTGTAAACATGGCAAGTGAAATGTCAAAGTGATTATTCGAATGTGATCCCCATGTCAATCCCCAGTCATTGCACATTTGAGCGACACGGACGGAGCCTTGCATCGTCCAAAAATGCGGATCGGCAAGTGGGATGTCCACGGATTGAAGTTGAATGGAGTGCCCCATTTGCCTCCAGTCCGTTGCAATCATATTAGTAGCGGTCGGAAGGCCCGTTGCGCGCCTGAATTCCGTCATGATTTCCCGGGCGGAAAAACCATTTTCCGCTCCGCATGGATCTTCCGCATAGGCTAAAACATGATGTTGATCCCGGCAAAGTTCAATCGCATCCTTAAGCAGCCAGCCGCCATTTGGATCAAGGGTGATCCTGGCTTCAGGGAAGCGTTCCGCAAGTGCCGTCACCGCTTCGATTTCTTCTTCCCCGCGCAAAACCCCGCCTTTCAGTTTAAAATCATTGAATCCATAGCGAGAGTGGGCGGCTTCTGCCAAGCGGACAATCGATTCAGGTGTGAGCGCTTCCTCATGACGAAGGCGAATCCAGTCATCTGCCGCTTCAGGCTCGCTTAAATAACCAAGATCCGTTTTATTGCGGTCACCTACATAAAATAAGTAGCCCAGCATTTCCACCTTATCACGCTGCTGTCCTTCGCCGAGAAGGGCTGCAACTGGAACACCTAAATATTGGCCGACTAAATCCAGAAGTGCCGCTTCCAATGCCGTTACGGCATGGATGGCTATACGGAGATCGAACGTCTGAAGGCCGCGGCCTCCTGCATCCCGGTCCGCAAACTGCTTACGGATGGTATTCAGAATGTTGTTGTATGTCCCAATGGACTGGCCGACAACCAATTGTTTAGCATCTTCGAGTGTTTGGCGAATTTTTTCGCCTCCAGGAACTTCACCTACACCAGTATTACCCGCATTATCTTTCAAAATGACAATGTTCCGGGTGAAATAAGGAGCATGGGCACCACTCAAGTTCAGCAGCATGCCGTCATGGCCTGCAACTGGGATGACGCTCATTTCTGAAATTACCGGTGTGTCGATTTTTACATTATCCTTAAGCAATTGATTGTTCATGATTCTTCCCCCTACCAGAATATTTGGTTAACTATGATTTTAACTCTACACGTTTAATTTCACCAACAAGGAATAAATAGCTGCAAATCGCGACAAGAGCATTGGCACATACGAAGACTAGCGCCCCATTAAATGATCCTGTCGTGGCAATGATGTATCCGATGATGATTGGTGTTGTAATGCCTGCAATGTTACCGAATGTGTTGAAAAGCCCGCCACTGACACCGGACATTTCCTTTGGTGAGGTATCGGCCACTACCGCCCAGCCGAGTGCCCCAAATCCTTTACCGAAAAACGCTAGGGCCATAACGAAAATGACCACCCATTCCGTATCTACATAGTTTGCAGCTACTAAGCTCATCGATAGAAGCATCCCAACTACAATTGGCAATTTTCGGGCGACAGTCAATGAGAATCCCTTCCGTAGCAAGAAATCCGAGAATGTCCCTCCGAGAATGCCGCCAAAAAATCCACAAATGGCCGGAAGGGAAGCGACGAGTCCAACTTCAAGAATGGTCATGCCTCTTTCTTGTACAAGGTACACAGGAAACCATGTAAGGAAAAAGTACGTTAACGTCGTAATGCAATATTGTCCGAGATAAACACCTAACAGCATGCGGTTTGATAAAAGCTGCTTAATATGATTCCAGTTGACGCCTTTCTTTTCTTCCTTATTTTTAGAGGTTTGATCCATATTGATCAAAGCGCCGCCTGCTTCGATATATTCAAGCTCAGCTTTGTTGATGCGCGGATGTTCCTTTGGGCCATATATCGTTTTCAGCCAGAAGAAAGCAACGATGATACCTAAAGCGCCCATAAAGAAGAAGACGTATTCCCAACCAAATTTATACGTAATGTAGCCCATGATCGGTGCAAAGAGAACGGTTGCAAAATACTGGGCTGAATTGAAAGTGGCAGCCGCGGTTCCGCGTTCATGGCTTGGGAACCAGGTAGCAACGATGCGGCTGTTGGCCGGAAAGGAAGGGGCTTCTGCCAATCCAACTAAAAAACGCAGTCCGAATAATACCATGACAGCCGTTCCGGCAGAACCGAAAAAACCGAGAAATCCTTGTAAAAGTGTAAAGGTAGACCATAGCGTGATACTCCAAAAGTAAACTTTTTTTGAGCCAAAACGGTCCAAAAGCCATCCACCCGGAATTTGTCCAGCTACGTAAGACCATGCAAAAGCGGAGAAAACATAGCCCATCATGACTGAATCGAGACCAAGCTGACCAGACATGTCCGTACCTGCTATTGATAGCGTCGCACGATCTGCATAATTCAGGGCGGTAACCAAAAAGAGCATGAAGACAATGAACCATCGTGTCCGTGTTTTTTTCTGGGCATTTGGCAGTTTAGGAGATGCTTGAAAAACTTTTTCTTCAGCGTTCATATACTCACTTCCTTAAACGTATTTAATTATATTTTTTTAGTTGATACCGCTTACAATGTTGGCCGCTTCTCCCTTCGTGAAAATTCTTAATATTTAGTTTTGTCCAATGGTAAGACAAATAAAATTGTTTGTCAATGGCTTTTTTCATAAATCGTTTTTCATGTTTAGCACCTTAATTATCGTGTTTTTTTGTATATATTAGAAGCGAAATTATTGTGGGATGAGGTGATGCTCGATTTTTCAGAAAATAAAAAAAATACGATTGACCAGACGGTATATTTGTCTTACAATAAAACAATAATACACAAGGAGGAATAGAAAATGAATAAAATTCGCAAGGCGCCTAAAGGGATTCTCGGATTTCCCGTAGCACCATTTACAACGAGTAACAAGCTGGATGAACAAGCACTAGCCCAAAATATCCAATTTTTACTGGATGAGGGACTCGAGGCTATTTTCGTAGCATGCGCAGCAGCGGAATATCCATCGTTAAGTAAAGAGGAATATGAAGCGATGGTAGAGGTAGCAGTATCCGTTACAGCTGGTAAAGTCCCTGTATACACAGGGGTAGGCGGGAATATTCAAACTTCCCTGGAACTTGCCAGAATATCAGCGGATAGAGGGGCAGACGGATATTTAATATTACCTCCATATCTTGTTACTGGAGAACAGGCAGGTCTGGCGGCTTATTTCAAAGCTATCGCAGAGAGTACGGACTTAAATTCCATCGTATATCAGCGTGATAATGTTTCACTTTCAATTTCAACTTTGGAAGCGCTTGCTGAGGTCCCGCAGGTGGTCGGCGTCAAAGACGGTCTAGGCAATATGGAGTTGAATGGACTCCTTACACAAACGTTCGGAAAGCGTTTCGGCTGGCTGAACGGAATGCCGCTTGCGGAAGTTACCATGTCGGCCTACGTTCCACTTGGCTTTGACTCTTACTCATCCGCGATATCCAATTACATCCCGCACATCTCACGGAAATTCTATAATGGCATTTTGAGCGGAGATCAAGAAACGGTCAAAGAAATTTACCAACAGGTCATCATGCCAATCAACAATATTCGCCGTCAGCGAAAAGGGTATGCCGTTTCTCTCATTAAAGCAGGAATGGAGATCATGGGAATGCCGGTTGGGCAAACAGTCAGATTACCAATTCTTCCAGTGGAAAAAGAACATTATGCAGAAATGCAAACGATATTAGAGAATGCTTTAGATCGTTTTCCAAAAGAAACACCAATTCAATCAATCTAATAAGGGCGGGATTATATATGATAACTACAGTTCAAACAAAAACGTATCTTAACTATATTAACGGTGAATGGGTTGCTTCCATTTCAAATGAAGTTGAAAAAAGTTTAAACCCGGCAGATAATCAGGCAATTGTCGGATATGTACAGAAATCTGCCAAGGAAGATTTGAACCTGGCTGTGGAAGCGGCGAAAAAGGCGAAAGACAAATGGCGCAAACTAGCTGGTTCAGAGCGCGGGGAGTATCTATATAAAGTGGCGCATATTCTTGAAAAGCGGATTGATGAAATCGCAGAATGTGCAACACGGGAAATGGGTAAGACCTTTGCAGAAACAAAAGGGGAAACGGCACGCGGTATTGCAATCCTGAAATACTATGCAGGAGAAGGAATGCGTAAAGTGGGGGATGTCATTCCATCGACCGACAGTTCAGCGCTTATGTTCACGACGCGCGTCCCGCTTGGTGTAGTAGGCGTCATTACACCTTGGAATTTCCCGATTGCCATCCCGATCTGGAAGATGGCTCCTGCACTCGTTTATGGGAATACGATTGTGGTGAAGCCAGCCACCGAGACGGCCATCACCTGTGCGAAGATCATGGAGTGTTTTGAAGAAGCAGGTTTACCGGCGGGTGTTATCAATATGGTCACAGGGCCGGGCAGTGTCATCGGGCAGGGCATCGCCGATCACGAAGATATAAACGGCATTACCTTTACCGGCTCAAACGGGGTTGGAAAAAGGATTGGACAAGCGGCGTTAGCACGCGGAGCGAAATACCAGCTTGAAATGGGCGGGAAAAACCCGGTAATCGTTGCAGCGGATGCGGATCTAAATCTGGCTGTAGAAGCAGTCATTACAGGCGCGTTTCGCTCGACGGGGCAAAAATGTACCGCGACAAGCCGCGTCATCGTTGCAGCTGAAGTTTATGAAGAGTTCAAGCAGCTGCTGGTGAAAGAAACGAAAGGCATTTCCATCGGGGATGGATTGGACAGCGGGACATGGATGGGGCCATGCGCCAGTGAAAATCAATTAAATACGGTTCTTTCCTATATCGAAAAAGGAGTCGAAGAAGGCGCTACACTTCTAACTGGCGGAAAGCGTGCTGAAGAAGGCACTCAGGCTAATGGCTTTTATGTAGAGCCTACGATTTTTGATAACTGCACGTCAGATATGGCAATTGTACAGGAAGAAATTTTTGGCCCGGTGATTGCTTTATTGAAAGCTGATTCTGTCGAAGAAGCCCTGCAACTTGCGAACAGCGTCGAATATGGCCTTAGTGCTTCGATTTTCACTGCCAATATCCAACATTTGCTATCATTTGTTAACGATATGGAAGCCGGATTGATCAGGGTCAATGCTGAGAGCGCAGGCGTTGAATTGCAGGCGCCATTTGGCGGCATGAAAAACTCCAGCTCCCACTCCAGGGAACAAGGAGAAGCCGCAAAAGAGTTTTTTACATCCATTAAAACGGTGTTTGTAAAATAATATAACGTGAATGCGATCAATGGATAACGCTTTCGAATTAATGATGATAGAACTTATGAAGTTAATAAATCTGGAAGGAAGTTAAATAATGAAATCGCAGGGATCGCCAATTATTACAGATATGAAGGTTATTCCAGTAGCAGGCCATGATAGTGCCCTGCTCACACTAAGTGGCTGTCATGCTCCTTATTTCACTCGTAATATTGTTATTTTAGAAGATGAAACGGGGAATACGGGTATCGGTGAGATTCATGGCGGCGATGATATTACCAGAATGATAGAAAGTTATCGTCCATTTGTGGTAGGACAAGAGATTGCCGATTATAGAGGTTGTATTACTGCAATACGTAAAGGTGGTTTGAATATAAAAGGTGACTCTGGTGAAGGGTTACAAGGATTGAATTTAGCCAATTTAAAATTTGTTGTGCAAGCGGAAGCTGCTGTTGAATGCGCCATGATGGACTTGCTTGGTAAATTTGTTAATAAACCAATTGCAGCGCTACTTGGCGATGGAGGTATTCAACGTACAGAAGTTCCTTTCTTAGGCTATTTATTCTATATCGCGGATATGGAAAAACTCAATCTTGATTATTTACGTGAAACACATTTTAAGGATGATTGGGACCGCGTTAGACGAATTGAAACGTTAACAGCTGAAGGAATTGTCGCTCAAGCAAAAGCAGCTGAAGATCGTTATGGATTCAAGAGTTTCAAATTAAAGGGTGGAGTGCTTCGTGGAGAAGAAGAAATGGAAGCGATTCAAGCTTTACATGAAGCATTCCCTGATTCAAGAATTAATCTTGATCCAAATGGTGCTTGGTCACTGGAAGAAGCCATTAAGCTTTGCAAAGGTAAAGGAGATATACTTGCCTATATTGAAGATCCGTGTGGTCCTGAAGCGGGATTCTCCAGCCGTGAAATAATGGCTGAATTCAAGATTGCAACCGGTCTGCCTGTTGCTACAAATATGATTGCGACAAATTGGCGTCAATTCCATCATGCAGCAGCACTTAGAGCAGTCGATATTGTGTTGGCTGACCCGCATTTCTGGACATTGAATGGCAGTATTCGTATGGCGCATGTATTAAATGATTGGGGCTTAACATGGGGGTCGCATTCCAATAACCACTTTGATATTACATTGGCGGCATTTACACAAGTAGCAGCTGCTGCGCCAGGAAATATTTCACCAATCGATACACACTATATTTGGCAAGATGGCCAAGAATTATGTGATGATTCTTTACAAATTAAAGATGGAATGATTAAACTGCCTGATAAACCTGGTTTAGGTGTAGAAATAAATATGGATAAAGTGATGAAAGCAAATGAATTATATCGTAGTCTGCCATATCATGATCGTGATGATTCAACTTCCATGCAGTATCTGATTAAAGAGTGGAAATATAACTCTAAAAAACCATGTATGGTGAGATAAACTTTTCGATTTAAATGTATGGGTAATTACCATGAGTAAAAGAATGAATATCTCAATCTATTAAAGATGAAAATATTAGCATTCTACTCATGGTAGTTGCTAAAAATACATGAATTGTAAGCCCTTACTTTATTACAATTCTAAAGGCATTAAACTGAAAGCGCATTTATCTAAAAATTAAGAATAAAAGGAGGGAGCTTATGAACAGTAGCGGTGCTCAACGCATCAGCAATGAGATTGAATCTCCTAAAAAAACCAATGTGCGTTTTACGATACTTGCCATGTTATTTATCGTGACCGTCATTAATTATATTGACCGTTCTGCTTTGGGTATAGCTGCTCCAGTAATGAAAGAAGACCTTGCCTTCGATGCAGTGAAATTAGGTGTTGCTTTTTCGGCCTTTAACTGGGCATATACTGCATTTAACATTCCAGGAGGTTGGTTACTGGATCGATTTGGAGCACGTAAAGTTTATGGTGTTGCATTATTATTATGGTCCATATTCACCTTTTTTCAAGGATTTATCAGCACCTTACTTGGATTATTCATTTTAAGATTCTTGGTTGGGATTACTGAAGCTCCATCTTTTCCAGGGAATAGCAGATTGACGACGATGTGGTTTCCACAACATGAACGCGGACGGGCGGTATCGATTTATAACTCCGCACAATATTTTGGATTGGCACTTTTCACGCCAGTCATGGCATGGATATTACAAGAGTTTGGCTGGCACGATGTTTTCTTTGTTGCAGGAGGAGCAGGTATCTTTGTAGCCATTTTATGGTTTGCATTTGTACGTGAACCATACAACCATCCACGTGTAAATCAAGCAGAAATCGATTATATTAATTCTGGTGGAGGGTTAGCAAACAAAGAAGAAAAAAGAAAAGTGAACTGGTCTGATATCCGTCTTTTGTTGTCAAACAGACAAATGGTCGGAATTTATATTGGTCAGTATGCGTTGAATACAATTGTTTGGTTTTTCTTAACGTGGTTCCCTACATATCTCGTAACGGAGAAGGGTTTATCTCTAATTCAAACAGGATTTGCAGCATCGGTACCTTATATAGGAGCATTTTTTGGAGGTATCGTTGGCGGTATCATTTCCGACAAATTATTGAAAAAAGGAAAATCGCTCGCTGTTGCACGTAAAACACCGATCATCACTGGGTTTCTTTTATCCAGCACGATCGTATTGGCTAACTTCACTTCAAATATTTTTCTTCTTATCCTAATCATGTCCATTGCCTTTTTCGCAAAAGGTTTAGCAGGTCTTACATGGTCCCTTGTCGGTGATATGGCACCAAAAGAACTTATTGGTTTAACTGGCGGTATTTTTAATACCATTGGGAATATCGCAGGTATTGTAACACCACTTGTCATCGGCTTTATTTTAGCCAAAACAAATTCCTTTAGCGGTGCCCTGATCTTTGTTGCCAGTGTATTGTTCATAGGAGCTCTATCCTACATTTTCATAGTAAATAAACCTGAAAGAATCGTATTGATAGATAAAAATTAACAGAAGTAAAGAAAACGAACTTTTGAAAAATGAAGATTCTTATTTAAAAAGCAACATGTATATCCATAACAGACAAGCATGCTAGCTTTATTATATGGAAAGGGTTGGTAAAGTGGATACGAAAACGCAACTGACGGAGGTACCGCTTTATATTAAGGTAAATAGGTCGGACAATGTCGCCATCGTGGTTAATACGGGGGGCTTGGATCAAGGAACCGTTTTCCCTTGTGGGCTTGAATTGAAAGAAAGAGTACCACAAGGACACAAAGTGGCTTTGATGGATATAGACGAGAATGAAGCCATCATCCGCTATGGGGAAGTTATCGGTCATGCGGCTGAATCAATCAGTAAGGGCTGTTGGATTGACGAGTCACTGGTGATGCTTCCGGCTTCTCCGGATTTAAAGGAATTGCCGGTAGCGAATGATATACCCGAAGCTTTACCCCCGCTTGAAGGATATACATTTCAAGGGTTCCGCAATGAAGATGGCAGTGTTGGAACCAAGAATATATTAGGCATTACAACAAGCGTTCAATGTGTAGTAGGCGTGCTGGATTTCGTCGTGAACCGGATAAAAAAAGAGCTTCTCCCGAAGTATCACAATGTTGATGATGTTGTCGCCATAAATCACAACTATGGGTGCGGAGTTGCAATCAATGCACCGGAAGCGGTTATTCCTATTCGCACAATACAGAACCTTGCGAAACACCCGAATTTCGGGGGGGAAGCGTTGGTAGTCGGATTGGGGTGTGAAAAACTGTCTCCAATGAGAATAAATCCAAGCGGGGACGATTCAGATATCATTTCCCTTCAGGATCAGCAGGGATTTGCGGGAATGGTCCAATCCATTATGGAAATGGCCGAGGAACGTTTAATCAAGTTGAACCGCAGGCAGCGGGAGACGTTTCCGGTTTCCGAATTAGTCATCGGCACGCAGTGCGGAGGAAGTGATGCATTTTCCGGTGTGACAGCTAACCCTGCAGTAGGATATGCTACAGATCTGTTAGTTAGGGCAGGGGCAACCGTTCTATTTTCTGAGGTCACAGAAGTGCGGGACGCGATTCATCTATTGACGCCCCGTGCAGTGAATGAAGAAGTGGGGAGAGCTTTAATAAAGGAAATGGATTGGTATGATAACTACCTTGCTTTAGGTGACGCCGATCGAAGTGCCAATCCGTCGCCAGGAAACAAAAAAGGCGGATTGGCCAATGTAGTGGAAAAATCATTAGGCTCCATTGCCAAATCCGGAGGCAGCCCCATTTCAGGCGTACTGGCCCCAGGTGAAAAAGCAACGGAAAAAGGGCTGATTTTTGCAGCTACACCAGCTAGTGACTTCGTTTGCGGAACGCTGCAGCTCGCTTCCGGCATGCACCTTCAAGTTTTTACAACTGGAAGAGGCACACCTTATAATCTGGCAATGGCTTCCGTCATCAAAGTATCTACACGAAATACATTGACCGAGCAATGGAAAGATCTGATTGATATAAATGCAGGAACTATCGCTACAGGTGAAGCAACCATAGAGGATGTCGGATGGGAAATATTTCACCTCATTTTGGAAGTGGCCAGCGGTAAAAAGAAAACCTGGGCAGAGCATTGGGGACTGCATAATGATTTGGTCCTGTTCAATCCTGCGCCAATTACCTAATAATGATTTACTTAAGAAGGACTTCCTTTTAAAAGGGATCCTTTTTTTGTTGGCCCAATTATAAAACTGTCATTATTTTTCCTCCAGAAAAGAGGACAGCCTAACTTTTAGTTGAAATTATTAATGGACGATCGGTTTTCCATCATGACGAAAAAAGGGCAATACTGTACAGGAGGGATATCTTGGTCACATTCAGGAATGCAACAGTAAAAGACTTAAGTGAAATAGTGCGGATGCTGGCGGATGATGTATTGGGGAGGGAAAGGGAACGCTATGAAAATCCCCTTCCTGAAAGCTATCTAAAAGCATTTGCATCCATTGATGCAGATGACAATAATGAATTGATCGTAGCATGTCTTGGTGAGGAAATCGTTGGGGTGCAGCAGATCACTTTCACTCCATATATTACCCATCAAGGCGGTTGGAGAGCAACGATCGAAGGGGTTCGGACGGCATCTTCAGAACGGGGGAAAGGCATTGGAAGCAAGTTGATTCAATATGCGATTGACCGTGCCAGGAAGCGTGGCTGCCATATCATTCAGCTGACGACCGATAAAAAGCGGGAAGAAACACTGCGATTTTATGAACGTTTAGGATTTAAAGCCACTCATGAAGGGATGAAAATGAAGCTTTGATTCACCGTCTTTTGACCCCTTTTTCTATGCACAACAATTCGTCTGGTATTATATGTTAAAATTATGTTTGAGATATTAAGATGTGCAGGATCTGATGAAAGGGTGTGCTCGATGGAAAACGAAGCATGTATTCAGAAGAGGTACGGTGTAATTAGTTTCACTTCATTCATCATTGGAATCATTTGCTTTTTTACTGTTTTTATTACACCTATTAGAATGGCAAATATCGGGAGCATGACGGGTGATTATATAACTTTTTTCCTTACGATTGCAGGCATCGTCCTCTCCGTCATAGGAATTTTGAAGAAAACGGAGAAAAAAGTGATTTCTATCATTTCTTTGGTTTTTTCCTCGTCATTCTTTATATTTGGGGTTATCGTCATCACCTTGTTGTTAACTGGTGAAATAGAATTGCCCAGTAGAATAAATTAGTATTTGGATATGATTGGAAGATAAAAGGCGTAGAGATAGATTGAAACCAAATGGACCTTTCGTGATGCATCACGGACAGCTAAAAACAGAATGGAGAATCATAGAATGAATGTCAAAGCGGAATTATATTGGAATCAATTTTGGCAGGGGAAAGATGAAGAAAAACCCCAGGCAGTCAGTGCATGGCAATTCGGGGCTGATCCCGATCAGTTGGCTCAATTAGTGATGGATGGGATAAAAACGGCTACGTGCTCTGGTTATGTTTTTTATGAAGAGGAACATGAACCATTACCATCCGTAGGTGATTACAGCATTATTTTAAGTAGTGAGGATGAGCCCTTAGCCATCATCCAAACAGTGAAAGTCGAAGTATTGCCCATGAATGAAGTGAGTGAAGAGTTTGCGATTGCAGAAGGGGAGGGTGATCGAACCTATACATACTGGTGGGATGCTCATGAAAAATGGCTGAAAGAAGAATTGGGCAAAATCGGCCACACCTTTAAAGAAGATATGCTGCTTGTGTGTGAGCGTTTTGAATTGATACATGTAAAGTGACAGAAGGGAACAATAAGTGTTTTCGTTCAGTGATTTGCTATAATAGGTCATTGGATTAAAAAACTTATAGAAAGATAGGTATTTGCATGAAAAAGAAACTGACATTCATTGGATTGGGAATCGTGGTTGTTTTCCTGCTATTGCTTGGTACGTATAAATTAATGAATTCGAGAACATATCAGGTATTCGGAGGACTGACGGATAATGTCGAGACGAATGAAAAAGTGGTCGCTTTGACATTTGATGATGGCCCATCGAAGAATGTGAATCAGATCCTTCCGTTATTGGAAAAATACGATGTAAAAGCTACTTTCTTCCTGATTGGTAACGAAATCGAAAAATACCCAGAGGAAGCTGGAAAAATAGCGGAAGCAGGACATCAGATTGGGAATCACACGTATTCCCACAAGCGAATGGTTTTTAAATCGCCTTCTTTTATCAAGGCGGAAATCGAGAAAACGGATAAATTAATTCAGGACTCCGGATATAAGGGTGAAATTGACGTCCGGCCACCCAATGGGAAAAAAATCATGGGTCTGCCTTATTATTTAAATGAAAATGATAGAGAGACCATTACCTGGAATCTGGAACCAGATAGCTATTACACTTCCGCTTCTGACAAAATGAAGTATGTGAAGGAAAATATAAAACCAGGTTCGATCATCCTGATGCATCCAATGTATGATGATACGGGTAAAGAACTTCAAGCGATTGAAGGGATCTTACAAGAGTTAACGAACGAAGGGTATACATTTGTAACGGTCAATGAACTTCAAGAATTGTAGTTTCATTTATACCGTATGTACGATTTTCGAAGAAAAGGGTTGCTGCGGCAGCCCTTTTTTAATTGATATACAGAATAGTACAAAACGTGGTCTGCATATTGTTTCTTAACGGAATCCGTTTTAAGGGCATGCATTCGCATGAATTTTTCCTAAGTGTAAATAAAGCTATCAAAATGGGGCTGGTTACTTGTATCGGAATAAAAATACCGCTCTGATCATCCTTTTGAGTTTCCTGTTATTCCTATTTCTTGTCGTGCTCATTTTTCGCCACATCAAGGTATACTTCGTGTATAGCTCGGGCATCGGCCCGTTATTGCTTATCGGTGTAATGGTTTTGGCTATCGCTATGCTTTTTTTCAAGAGATATAAATGATCGAGTTTGTTTGCATTTTTTTAGGTTGTGCTATTTGAACGTTGATTGGAACGTAGGGCACTCGCTTACCGTGGGCGGTCCGCCCTCGACGCTTCGCGCCAGCGGGGTCTCCCCTGGCCACGCTTTTCCCGCAGGAGTTCGTAGTTTTAAAATTCAGATAGAACTCCTTTTGTCTAAAAACTGGGTGCTGCTGCGGCAGCCTTTTTTATGTGGAAAAAAGTTCTCTACATCGAGAGACATAAAAAAAAATAAAAATCAATAAAAAATTAACACTCCAAGATTAGTAATATATGGTAAGATTTGAAATGGAATTATTTTCTTTTAAATTATATTCAGGGGTGATTAGTACGTGGAGTTTTTTACTAAGTGGTCATTTAAGAACAAGGCTGCCGTATCATTGGTAACTATTTTTATTTTGTTGATAGGAGTTGTCAGTTATTTTAAACTGCCGATGGAATTTTTACCAGCTGCTGATAATCCACAAGTTACGATTATCACAATGGGGCAGGGCACCGATTCGAAAACGATGGAAGCGCAAGTTACAGATCCGATTGAAAGGGCAGTCACTGGAGTTAAGGGAAAGAGTTCAATATACTCCACCACGGGAGATGGATTTTCAAAAGTAGATCTATTCTTTGAAGCCGGATCGGATATGAAACAAGCGAAACTTGATGTTCAAGAGGCTTTAGGCAGTGTAGCATTGCCACAAAGCATGGCAAAGCCTACTGTTACACAGTTAAATACATCAATGATTCCCATTTCATTTGTTTCCGTTACTTTTAAGGATGGATTAACAGCTGAAAATATAGACTTTACCAAGAAAGAATTAGAGCCTCTGTATAAAGATATTAAAGGGGTTTCGGATGTACAGACATTTGGAGTTTCCCAATCCGTTCTTTCAGTCAAGGTGGATAATGAGGAATTGGCTAAAAAGAAAGTCTCCATTCAAGATGTCATGAGCGTCCTTAACGGTCAGAATGCAGCTTTGGCCGTAGGTGAAAAAGTGATTGATGGGAAGGCAAGTAACATCAAGGTTATCGGGGATTTAACAAGTATTGAAAAATTAAAAGCGTTAAAGGTCACTCCAAATGTCACACTTGGAGAGATAGCAAAAGTTGAAGAAACGAAGGATGGCAACCTCATCAGCCGTTTTAACGGGGAGGAAAGCATTGATTTAAGCATTATCAAGGACAGTCAATCAAATGCCGTCACAATCAGTAAAGAGGTTGAAAAAGTAGCTAAGGAAATTAATGAAAAGTATAGTGACCAAAAATCGACCATTTATTTATCTACAGCTGATATGGTGGAGACTTCCGTTCAGACGATGGTAAAGGAAGTTCTGCTAGGTGCGCTATTCGCCACGATAGTAATCATGGTCTTTTTACGGAATGTACGATCCACATTCATTACAATTGTATCCATACCGCTATCTCTTGGCTTTACGTTATTTTTGCTGTCATTGTCGGGAGTGACGCTGAATATTTTGACGCTGGGCGGTGTCGCTGTAGCGATCGGGCGCTTGGTGGACGATAGCATTGTTGTTATTGAAAATATTTTCCGGAAAATGCAGCAGGAGAAGATTTCAATGGAATTGGTGATGGGTGCAACTAAAGAAGTGGGAGTGGCGATAACAGCTTCAACCCTTACGACTGTAGCCGTTTTCTTGCCGGTTGCTTTATTGAATGGAGGGCTACAAGAGTTTCTTCTTCCTTTCGCTTTGACTGTCACTTATTCTTTGCTGGCCTCTTTAATCGTGGCATTAACAGTTGTTCCGTTAATGAGTGCAGGATTGCTGAAAAGGACGGAGCTGCCAAAACATCGCCCGGCCAAGCGTTTTACCAAGCTGGTTACTTGGTCACTAAACCATAAGTGGGTTGTCTTGATTATTGCCATGCTGTTGTTTGTCGGTTCCATTGGTACATATTTTGCCATGCCAAAAGGGGCGATTGATAATTCTTCAGCAGACTATGTTTCCGTGACATTAACTTATCCAAATGATCAGCCCTATGAAAAAGTGAAGGAAAAGGCGATTGAACTCGAAGAAACGATGCAGGATATGAGTGAAGTGGATAATATCTTCATGCAATTAGGAAACTCTGCCGAGATGGCGCAATATGGTGAAGTCGCATCACCTACAGAAGCGATTTTCGGCCTCCTGGTGAAGGATAAAGCAAATGTAGATACGATCCTAAAGAAGATGGAAAAGGAACAAGAAAACTATCCTGATGCGAAGCTTACGGCCCAAGCCTCTTCATTTATGATGGGGGCATCAAAGACGAACATTACGATAGATGTGATCGGCAGTAATGTTGAAGATTTGGAACTGACGGCCAATAAGGTCAAAGAAAGCATACAGGATATTAAAGGAATTGAAGAAGTAACAACGAACCAAGACGAAAAGAAAACCATTTATTCATTCAAGGTAGATCCGGCTAAAGGCAATACAGAACAAATCGGTCAACAATTAGGTATCATGCTTAATAAAACGCCTATCGGCAATATCACTTTACAGGATAAACAGACACCTGTCGTCCTTGAACCAATCTTAGATCCTAAAAAACCAGAGGATTTAAAAAGCATTCCGATCATGACAGATGGCGGTCTAGCCCCTGTGTCAAAGGTCGCTTCTTTAAAGAGCGAAGAGAGTGCAACAACGCAGTTCCATAAAGATGGGGAAACGTATCTTCAATTGACGGCAACGGTCGATCCGACTAAGCTTTCCGAAATTGCAAGCAAAATAAATCTTGAGATATTTGGAGATAAAGAGAAGAACAAAGGACTTGATATTCCGAATGATGTAGATATTCTAGTCGGGGGAGCCAGTGCTCAGCAAACAGACGATTTTTCCGATTTGTTCCTTACGATGTTAATATCGATCGGCATTGTCTTTTTAATCATGGTTATAACATTCAAATCGATCAAAGCGCCGATCGCCATTCTATTTTCCTTGCCATTCGCTGCCATTGGAGCGGTATTAGGATTGGTTATCAGTCGAATTCCAGTCGATATTACAGCACTGCTGGGTGCTCTTATGTTAATTGGAATTGTTGTGACAAACGCGATTGTGCTTCTGGATCGAGTCAAACAAAATGAAGAAAAAATGATTATCCGTGATGCGATCGTCGAAGCGACAGCTACAAGATTCCGTCCGATCATAATGACGGCTGTAGCCACGATTTGTGCCATGCTGCCCCTATTATATAAAAAGGCCGAAACAGGAAGCTTGGTTTCACAAAGTTTAGCGATCGTTGTCATTGGCGGGTTAGCCGTGTCTACCCTGCTCACACTTATCGTCATTCCATGTATATACGAATTGCTGTACTATAAAAAATCGAAAAAACAGAGAAAGAAAAAGAGGGAACCCGTAAACGAACAAATCGAGATGTAATAATAAAAAGTTTGTAGAGAAAGCAACGCTTTCTTTACAAACTTTTTTTTCTGTAAAATGGTACATGTTCTTTAGTTTTTTTAAAATAATGGTTGACTTTCTTTTGACCTGTAACTAAAATGATTACAGCTAGTGACAATGTTATATTTTTTTTAGTTTGTGTTGTAACTGGTTCGATTACAAGTTTAGCCAATGATGAAAAGTGAGGGAATATATAATGACAGTGAAAATTAAAGCGTATTCTGATTTTATATGTCCATTTTGTTTTTTAGGTAAAGGTCCTTTGGACGAAATCGTAAAGGAAAAGGATGTAGAAGTGGAATGGATGCCATTTGAATTGCGACCGAGTCCATATTCCAAAATTGATCCATGGAATGAACCCGATAAGTTGAATTCATGGGATTCCTACATTCTGCCTGCTGCGAAAAAACTGGGAGTGGATATGCGTTTACCCCGTGTCTCCCCGCATCCATATACACATTTGGCGTTCGAAGGCTGCCATTTTGCAAAGGAGCACGGAAAAGGGAAAGAGTTCCACAACAGAGTATTTACAGCGTTTTTTCAAGAGGAACAAAATATTGAAGATATTGAAGTATTGACAAAATTAGCGGGTGAAGTTGAACTTCCTATAGATGCTTTTAGAGAAGCATTAGTGTCACGAAAGTATCGGGAAGTGCACCAAGAAGCACTGAAACATGCTTATGAAGAAGCGGATATCAGGGCTGTCCCGACGTTTATTATTGGTGATGAAGTTATTCAAGGACTAGCCAGCAAAGAAAGGTTAGCGCAAGTCATTGAGAAGGAAGAGGCAAAAAATAAACGGAATGAACTTGAGGGCTTGCAATGTGATGGCAAGGGGAATTGCTAAAAACCTTCTGAGGATTAAAAAAATTAGGCTCTTTTCGTAAAGATTGTTGTTTTTAAAACGAAACGATTTAAGGTTGATTGGAGCGCAAGTGCGAGACTCCTGCGGGAGCAGCGGGACAGGTGAGACCCCACAGGCGTTTACGCCGAGGAGGCTCACCGCCCGCCCCGCGGAAAGCGAGCATCTGGAGGGGAAATCAACCACACCGCTTTACTTGGAAAATAGCAACAAAGTAAGCGAAAACAGCCAAAAATTAAAAACATCATAATTTGGAGGAGTCAAAATGTCAGCAACTACAACAAATTTAAAAGAAGCAATTATCAATCGCCGTTCCATCCGTAAGGTGAAAAAGAACGAAAATATTACGAAAGAAAGAATGATTGAAGTATTGAAAACGGCTTTACATGCACCAACTTCATTTAATATGCAAAGTGGACGAGTGGTAGTAGTGATGGATGACGAGCATGAAAAGTTCTGGGATATTGTAAAAGAAACACTTCGTTCCCGAGTTCCGGAAGAGAGCTTTGCGGCAACAGTAGAACGATTACAAGGATTTCGTGATGGAGTGGGTACCCTTCTATTCTTTGAAAATCAAGAAACAATAGAACAAATGCAAGAAAAAGCACCCTCCTATAAAGAACAGTTTCCATATTGGTCCCATCAAGGAAATGCTATGCTTCAGTATGCAGTATGGATGACTTTATCAGCGGAAGGTATAGGGGCATCTTTACAACATTATAATCCCATCATAGATGAAGAAGTGATGAAGACCTGGGATCTTCCAGGGAAATGGTCGCTGATAGCTCAAATGCCATTTGGTGAGCCGAATGAACAACCAGGAGAAAAAATGCTCCTGCCTTTCGAGGATATTGTGAAATTTTATTAATTCAAAATTTTAGGGTTGGGATACTAGATTAACCAAGAGCGCGTTTACTCTTAATGAGTAAAACGTGCTCTTTTTATTTGAAGAAACGTTCCAGAAGCATTACAGATACAGGGAAGGTGAAGCGAAAATATGCGTTGCCGATATTCATCCTGAATATAATAGTGGAGGTAAATAATTGACAATGAGAATCATTTTCATTTATAGTGATATGTGTAATGAAAGTAATTCTCAATTAGGAAGTGATATAGATGAAGGTATTCATTGGTTATGTCAGTTTATCCGGTAATACCGAGAATATGGCTATAAACATAAAGAATAGAATGAAGGCTGTCGGCTGTGAAGTATATATGGAAAGATTGGATACTGTTGAAGTTGATGCTTTAAAGGATTTTGATTTGGCCTTTATTGGTTTATATACATGGAATCTTGAAGATTTACCGTATGAAGCACACGAGTTTTATGAAGAAATGGACCAGGTGGACTTTGCTGGAGTGAAAGTCGCATTCTTTGGTGCCGGCGACTTGACCCATTCGAAACCTTGCGCCGCGATAGATACTCTTTCCGATAAAATGAAGCAAGTTGGATTTGATGTATATGATCGAGTATTGAAAATACACCAGGATAGCAGTACATACGAACAATTAAGGAAATGTGAAGACTTTGCAGAGCATGCCCTTATATGGGGAAGCAATAGGAAGAAGTGGAGATTCTTCATGTGGGATCGGATGCTAGGCAGCCCAAAATACCAAAAGTCAGCATTTTTGTTAAGGAGGGTCCTTGATGATTACCCAATTAAGTGCAAAGGGAGAAGCAAAAAAAGAGGAACTTATACAAGAACTTCTGAAATTAGGGATTTTTAAAAAATATAATAAACAACTATATGAGCTTCCGATAGTTGTTTTACAAAAGGAATTCAATCACTTGAGAGGTGAATTAAAAAATGTCTAGGAGAAGGAAATCTTATACTGAACTGCTAAAAGAAAACCGCGAACTTCTGTTGCATGACAAAATGGAAGTGGAACGCATCTATACAAAAATCGACCAAAAAGCCATCAATGAAAAAAAGGGAAGTAAGCAAGTACAATCATGATTGAACAATAATAAAACCGAAATCTATCTTTTGATTTCGGTTTTTTCTACTCAATTTTTCACTTTTCGTAACAGCTTGTCATGAAGTTTGGACAAGGTGAACAAGACAATGATGGAGCCGATCAATGTTAACGACATATCCCATTGTGCGTCCCAAATATCACCTTGTGTTCCTAAAAATTCTTTTGAAGCTTTTCCGCCTTTTGAAACGATGGCAGCTATCCATTCGATGATTTCATATAAGGCTCCAATGGCAAGCGCAAAACTTAATGTAACAGCAAATAACCACGATCCTTTTTTTAGAGGGGTTTTACGTATTATTATTTCTCTAATCACAATCGCAAATAAACCTTTCAGGAAATGCCCAAACCGATCATAGTGGTTCCGGTTTAGATCGTAATGGTCTTTTAGCCAATTAAATAGTGGGACTTTTGAGTACGTATAATGGGCACCGATGAACATGGTGATTGAAAGGACGGCAATAACGAAATAGGATAATGTAGTGAGGCGGAATTTATTATAAGTAGCAAGTAAATAAATCAGAAACACGACGGCAGGAAGTGCTTCCATTGTCCATATCAAGTATCCTTCAGGCTTAATGACCGACCAAATAAAAACGGCAGTGACTAGCAATAGAAATAATAAATGAATCAGTATGCTTTTATCTCTTCCCAATTTTTTTCACTCCATTAAATTTATCAGTTGATCGAATCAAACAGTTCGTGTATGGATAAAACGCTTAATGCTTACATTTAAACCATTAGCCGCTTTTGTAGGGATCTGATGCTTGGCATGTTCAATGAATTTTAATTCCGTACTTGGCAATTTTTCATGCAATAAATTAGCGTAATGATGCAATGGTTTATCTTTTTTACCATAGATCAGTAAAATGGGCAGGGTGATTTTCTCTAGCTGGTGTGTACAGTTATAATGCAAACTATAATGGTAATACTGCTCGATATTTCGGGCATCTCCCTTTAGGGCGTCATTAAACATTTCGTTGAACAACTTTCCTGTATTTGAATTGCTCCATGAAATGGAAAGCGCAAGAATTGGAACTGCGTCTTTATTTGCAAGTGAAATTCCTAAAGAAATCTTTTGCTTTAAATATTTATCCCTCACTTCTGACATTCCACCTATTACAATGCCTCCTAGAGCACTATCGCTACAAGTCAGCAAATATTCCAATACGATGGAGCCGCCGGTCGAGTAACCACATATGATAGCTTTTTTAATTTCCAAATGATTCAACAGATGTTTGATATCTTCTATAATCAGGGGATAAGTTACTGGCAGTCTTGAATACTGACTTCTTCCGTGACCCCTAATATCGAATGTGATAACTTTGAACTCTTTCGATAATTCTTCCATTTGGTATTGGAAATTAACACTTGTCAGTACTGGAGGATGAATAAAGACAATAGGAACCCCTTTTCCCTTAACGGAATAATACAAGCTAATACCGTCCACATCTAACATTGGCATGAATATTCACCTCATTCGAA
This sequence comes from Peribacillus simplex, assembly GCF_900156045.1. Taxonomy (GTDB): domain Bacteria; phylum Bacillota; class Bacilli; order Bacillales; family DSM-1321; genus Peribacillus; species Peribacillus simplex_D. The sequence goes on from NZ_FTMX01000001.1 coordinate 204,777, forward strand.
GAGTACTTGCATAATATCCCTCCTGAAAGAATTTTCCCTTTAAAACGTATTTTTATTACGAATTGTTTCGGTAACAAACATCTTGAATTTTTTGGTTTTTTTTGAACAAGATATAAGAGTTCAGGAAATGAACAAAAATATATATAATAAGGTGATGTTAATGAAGGCAAACATGAATAAAATTTTGCCAGTTGTCGCTTCGGTCGGAGTAGGTATCGCTACTTATCAAATGTTGAGTGGAAATGGCGGAAAAATGAAAAATATGGTTCCGCTTGCCACTAACCTGATGGGCATGGGAACTGGGATGCAAGGGCAGAATCAACAACAGCCATAAGATCACTAAAACAGAGTAATCTCCCTTTTAGGGGATTATTTTGTTTTAGTCAAGAAAAGGGACCTCCATCATATTAGCTTCATACACACCATGAATCGTATTTACCATTTTTTATAATTTAAGTAATAAAACACCAATAAAATAACTCCATACGTTATAATGAATGGGCTCCAAGGGAAGTGTCAGAAACCTGCAGGAGTGATCATATGAATGGAGGTTATATGTATTGAAGAAAAAATTAATGGTCATTATTCCAACAGTTGCCCTGATGTTGGCCCCACTAGGAGCGGGACCTTCAATTACCCACGCAGCTTCAAAGGAGAAAATCGAAAAGAAGGCGGAAACGCGCCCGACCCTCAGGAAAGGCTCACGTTCGAGTTATGTAAGAGACTTACAGCAAAGCCTTAAAGATGTTAAATATAATGTAGGCGTTGATGGGATTTTCGGTACGCAAACACAAAATGTGGTAAGGGAGTTTCAAGTGGATCATAACTTAGCTTCAGATGGTATCGTCGGACCGCTGACATGGGCGGCTTTAGATGAAAATAAGGTGGAAAGAAGACAGTTCACGGAGAAAGAAGCGGTCGCGTTAGGGAAGAAGAAACTGGGTAACAAGATCGTATTCAGCGGTGATGGCAGATTGCTGAAAGATGGCAAAGGAAAATCCTATTACAACTATAAAGCAGCTAATAAAGATTGGATCGATCAAGGCGGCACAGGAACGATTGGGTGGTTCCACATTTATAAAGATGGCCGTGTAGTGGAACAATAAAAGGATATACATGCAAAGAATGTTCTCACTTTATGTGGGATTTTTTTTATGTAAGGCATGAAATAATAAGAAGACTAAATACACCTATTTTTGGCTATAAAAGTAAATATAGATATAATAGTAAATGGACAGCAATTTGGTATAGTGGGCAGCGGTCACTCCTTTTCAGAAAGGGGGTGTCGCGCTGGTGATTTCTATTATGGACGGACTGATGCTAATGATTTCATTCGCTTCTTTAATCGTCGCAATAATCGCGGTTACATTAAAAAAGTAACCCCCTCCATACCATCCGGCCAGATGTATGTAGGAAAAGGGTTACTTTCATGATTGAGTAGCTACTGACTTACCACAGAAAGCCGCTGCTCTTTATGCAGTTTGCTGTTCATTAAGACGCTGGTTTAACCAGTGTCTTTTTTTTATATATGTTAGTTATCATTATTATATCCTCATTTTACCCATACATTCAACTAAAAAACATGGAAAGGGCATCGATTGGTTCCTTTACGTACTTTCAAGAGTTTCCTTGGGGAGCTCTTGGATTAACGAAGCTTTTGGTGCCAAATTAGATTTTCGTTAATTTCCCGCCGGCTTCCGGTTTGAATAATTTCATTCCTTTATAAGAGACAATCGACGGGATCATACAAAGCAAGGCCATCGGTAAACAATAAAGTAGATAGAAATGCCCTCCGTTTTCCAGCGAGGGAATATAGGCTAAAGCGACAAAAAGTAAAGTGAAAAAAATGATCGTGAAAATCCCGAAAGATTGATGATAGAATGCATGAATTTCCCTTCTTCTTTCCTCTTGGTTGGGTAAGGTTTTTACTGCTTTGTGCGTTCGAAGGAATAGGTACAAGGAGAACATTAGAAATAAAGCGGAAAATGGTAAAGCGATCGCAAATAATGAAACGTCAAGAATGGAAAGATAAAAGCTGGATAAAAAGAAAACTTCTGATACCCCTAATGCAAAACAATAATTGAAGATACTTATTCTATCAGGTTGTTTAAGCATGAAATCCCTCCTTCTATATCATATTATGCAACTGCTTTCATGTTCACCACTTTGTCACATTTAAAAGGAAAAAAAAGTGCACCAAGTTACACCCATAATCAAGCAAAATGGGTACGTGACATCGCTCCCTAACAAGACAGATTTATCAAGCATGCAGATGTTGAATAGAGTCTTTGCATATTACGAATAGTAATAAAATATCGCTTGAAGGGGGGGGGGAGTGCTCAATGACTGTAAAAACGGCAATAAAAGGATTTCTGCTCGTTCTTCTATTATATTTCCTTTATGTAGTGGTGACGGCAGTGGTTCTTTTCCCCAAAGCGGAAAAAGAAGAAAATAGGCCGATTAAACAGGTAAGTGAATATATGGGAGAGAAGGAATCCACCGTGGATCGTGTCCTGCTTCTCGAAGACGGTTATGAGTCGGGACTCGCCCGGATGCGTATGATCCAGGAAGCCCAGCATTCAATCGATATCGCCTACTATTCCTTTGGAAAAGGCAAATCAACCGAACTTTTTCTTGGAGCCTTGATCGAAGCGGCTGACCGGGGTGTCAAAGTCCAAATCCTTCTGGATGGAATAACTCATGGACTCAGAGGTCAATTAAGCGATGCCCGTTATGCATTGGCCTCGCATGACAACATTGAATTAAGATATTACGAAACAGTTAAGCCATTTAAGCCGTGGACCTGGCATAATCGCCTTCATGACAAGATCATCACTGTAGATGGAAAGTTGGGCATCATCGGAGGGAGAAATATCGCCGATAAGTATTTAGCAAGCAAGCCGCCGAGGGATTTTGTCTATGACAGGGATGTACTCATTTTCAATGCTAAAGAGGAAAAAGATAGTGTAATCGTTGAAATGAAGGACTATTTGAATGAATTATGGACCCATCCATATACGAGCGATGTCTTTTCGGACCTTTCGAAAAGGCAAACGGAAAAAGGGAAACGTGAAAGAGATGCATTGGCGAATCAATACAGGAAAGCTTTGCAAACTGAAGCCGATTTCGTTAATCCGGCCGTCGATTGGAGCAAGGCTTCAACATCTACTAAAAAAGTGTCCTTCATTCATAATCCAATCGAACGTTTCAATAAATACCCTTTTTTGTGGAGATCTCTAGTGGATATTGCGGCGAATGCCAAACAATCTGTATTTATCCAAAGTCCCTATATTGTTCCTGCTGATGCCTTGAATGAATATATACCGAAGCAGATGGATTCAAAGGCTGATTGGACGATACTTACCAACTCGACGGCATCCACCCCGAATGTGATCGCTTTTTCCGGATACTTGGCGCTTAGGGATAGGATCGTTGAGACGGGGGCAAGGCTTTATGAATATTCAAAGCCTTATTCTTTACATGGTAAATCCGTTGTCTATGATCAACGATTAAGTGCAGTGGGTTCCTACAATTTGGATTCTCGATCTGCCTTTTTAAATACAGAATCGATGGTGGTCATCGATAGTGAAGCATTTGCAGCGCAGTTGACAGGAGCCATCGAGTCGAAAATCTCAAATAGTACACTCGTTGCGGACAATAATAAATATATAGAACCACCTGAAGATCAGAAAAAGGAAGAGTCATTTTTTAAAGCCACCTTTTTAAATGCCCTCTCGAAAGTTACGGTATATTTGAATAGGTTCATTTGAATGATGACGAAAAGACAGCAATCTGATTGATTGTTGTCTTTTTTGCCTTTCGCGGGGATTATCTTATGAATGCATGTGTAATTTGCTATACTTGAGCAAGCTAATCACAACTATCGTAAGGAGAACAGTAACATGCAAACATTACAGCACCTATCGAAACATATTGCCTACCTGCCGGCAGTTCAGGAAACGGATCGCCCGGTACTTGCCGCCGTGACGGGAGATAAGAAAACGCTCATCATCGATGCCGGTAACTCAGTCCGGCATGCACGGCTCTTTAAGGAAGAATTGCTTCGGAACGATATAAGCGGGAATTTCCTCGTTCTTACCCATTCACACTGGGACCATGTATTCGGGCTGGAGAATATCGAGATTCCGGTGATTTGTCAGGAAATAACATACACGAACATTAAAGATATGCAGCAGCTTTCATGGGAAGATCAATCCCTTGATCAACGGGTCGAAGAAGGGACGGAGATTCCCTTTTGCGCCGATGCAATCAAATTGGAACATGGGACGAATAGAGAGATTACCTTCCCCCTGCCGGATATCATCTTTGAAAAAACGATGACGATCGATCTCGGCAATATAACCTGTATCATTGAACATGTTGGCGGCGACCATGCCAAGGATTCCTGCATCATTTATGTACAAGAAGAAAAAACATTATTTCTGGGAGACTCCCTTTATGCCAATCTTTATGCTGAAAAATGGAATTATACGGCTGAACAGGCTTCGCTGCTCATTAAGAAAATTGAAGCCTATGATGCCGAAACATATATACTCTCCCATCATGCCCGGCCTTGCACGAGACAGGAGATGGAGGCGGAGTTAAAGCTAATGAAAGAATGTGCCAGAACCGTGGTCAAGCATCTGGGAAACCGAGATTTAATGGAGCAGGAATTGGTAAAAGAATTAAAGCGGGATTTAACGGAGGACGAGCTCGAAACGGTTGGATTTTTCGTAAATGGGTATGTTGAGTGATGCAAGGACTAAAGAAAACAACAAGGTAAACACTTTAATAAAGGTTTGGGTGGGGTATGAGTTCGGTATTATGGGACTCATACCCTTTAATTTTCCTTTTTTTCGCATCAAAAACACCAAATTATGGTTTTATTGTATCAGAACCAAAATATAAAAACTGCACCTCCAATTGTTAGATGTTGTCTAACGATTAGGGTGCAGTTCAAATTAATTATGAGCTTTTTCCAGGGCTAGCTTTATCCCGAAACCAATTAAGACCGTCCCGGTTATACCCTCGAAAATCGCTTGGGTTCTAGGCTTTTTCATAAAAGCACTGATCTGGTTCAACAGATAGATATAAAATACAAACCACAACGCAGTTAACACGGTATACGTCATGCCCATGATCAGGAACGGTAAAAACGTATCATTCCCTGGATTCACGAACTGAGGCAGAAACGTTAAAAAGAAGACGGCCACTTTAGGGTTCAGCAGGTTGGTAAGGAACCCTTGCTTAAAGCAAGACTGGTTTTCGTACTTACTTTTGACGGGCGTTTCCGCCGCTGCGGCCACTTGCTTATTCCTTAATCCCCATAGGGTCTTGAAGCCTAGATATACCAAGTAAACGGCACCGACATATTTGAAGATGGAAAATAGTAAAGCGGATTTCACAATGATTGCTGAAAGTCCGAACACGGCAGCTGATGTATGAATAAGCAGGGCACAGCATGTGCCGAACATCGTTTTAAAACCTCCCGACGTTCCCACGGTAACGGTATTCCTTGTGGCTATTGCTGTATCTGGACCAGGTAAGATGATGAGAAGGATGCACATGATGATGAACAAATAAAAGTTTTCCATATTCGGAGACCTCCACTCTTGGTGATGAATTCTGAAAATTATAACATAGATGTACTTGGTTTAGGGAAAAAAATTGATGATCATGATTATTTCAGGACAATGGAGGAAAGCGGCGTGACTATAAATACGGTGTTTAATGAAGGCTCTTTTCGTAAAGATTGTTGTTTTTAAAACGAAACGATTTAAGGTTGATTGGAGCGGAAGTGCGAGACTCCTGCGGGAGCAGCGGGACAGGTGAGACCCCACAGGCGTTTACGCCGAGAAGGCTCACCGCCCGCCCCGCGGAAAGCGAGCATCTGGAGGGGAAATCAACCACACCGCTTTACTTGGAAAATAGCAACAAAGTAAGCGAAAACAGCCTTAATGAAACAAAAAACAAGCCAAATCATTTTTGATCTGGCTCGTTTTTTTATTAATTTAATACAAGCACTGTTATATGTTAGGGTAACTTTTTCAACACAGCACGTACCGGACTTCCATCTGCTTCAACTAATGGAAGAGGGAGGGCAGCCAACTCATAATTACCCGGTCCTATACCGTCTAGTACAAGACCTTCCAAAATGTGAATTCCATGACCGGCAAGTTCATGATGTGCAGACAGTTCTTTACTATCCAAGGGATCTACTGAAGGTAAATCAAGACCAATAAGACGAACGTCGTGTTCTGAAAGATATGCCGCTAATTCTGGTTGGATATGAGGAATCGTTTGTGGAAACACACTCCGATTCTTCCAAGCATCCGTCCGAATTAACAGACGGGTAACGCCTTGCAGGTCTATACTGGATAATTCATTGACACCGATGCTTGCCTTGTTAGGTAAATGGATGACTCGGGCACTTCCCATATATAAATCGAGATCCAAATCAATCACTCTTTTTCCATCGTCATCAAAATGAAAAGGAGCATCAATATGGGTACCGGTGTGGATACTCATATTGATTTGACCTACATTGACAGATCCACTTTCTTCCTTACTCCAATTGACTTTGTATGAGAAAGGTGTATCTCCAGGCCAAACTGCAACGTTTTCATCCAGACGTTGTGAAATATCAATCCATGTCCCCATCAACCTTACCTCCATCTCTTCTGGCTGTTTCTTGAATATCTTATAGCTTCGTTCTTAGACTCCATAGTTCCGGGAAGAAGTGTTGATCAAGTGCTCTTTTTAAATACGTTACACCTGATGATCCGCCAGTACCTTGTTTATTACCAATAATTCTTTCCACTGTGGTCATATGATTAAAACGCCATAATTGCTGTTGATGGCCAATGTCCACTAACTTCTCGCCCAGCTCATATAAGTCCCAATATTGCTCAACATCGCGGTAAACCGTCAGCCACGCCTCTTCTACACTGGCATTTGGTTCATATCTTTGTGACCAATCCCTGCTGATGGCTTCTTGATCAATAGGTAATCCGCGCGCCACAAGTGCATTGATCGCCGCGTCATAAATACTTGGCTCATGAAGGGCCTGCTGCATTTGCTCGTATAAATCTGTTTGGTGCTGATAGACTGATAGCGTATGGACATTTTTGTTCCCTAATGCAAATTCAATCAAACGATTCTGATAAGATTGGAATCCGGAAGATTGTCCCAGTTTATCCCTGAACTCCATGTATTCAGCCGGCGTCAAAGTTGAAAGGACATTCCATGACTGGATCAATTGCTGCTGGATCCTCGAAACGCGTGACAGCATTTTAAACGAAGGTTCCAACTTGTTTTGGCGGATGGACTCAGTTGCTGCCGTCAACTCATGTAAAATGAGCTTCATCCATAGCTCACTCGCTTGATGGATAATGATGAATAGCATTTCATCATGATGATCGGAACATCTATGTTGACTAGTTAAAATCTTATCAAGGTGGAGATAATCTCCGTAAGACATCGATTTTTGAAAATCGGTTTGAATTTCTTTCTCTAGACCAGTTATTGTTTGTTCATTGTTATCCATATTCTTCATTCCGCATTCTCCTCACTTTTCCATATGCAAAACTATTTATTCCGTCATTCTATTCTATCTTCTTTTCCAGGGATTCTTCCATTACATTATGGTTAATATTTCTTCTTTTTGAAACTAAATAAGCAACAGCTAAAAATAGTAACCAAGGTATCCCGAATTGAAGCATGATCTTGAAATCCGTAAACCATGTTGTAATCATTAAGCTGAATAGAAGAACGGCTCCCAGTATCGTTAAATAAGGAAAACCGATCATCCTTACCGGTAATTTGCGTCCTCCGGTTTTCTCCCATTTAACCCTGAAAAACAAATGGGAAATGAAGATCATGAGCCATGTGAACATGGCACCAAACATGGAGATCCCCATCATGAATGCATAGGATGAACCTGGAAGTAGCGCATGAACGCCTGCCGCAATGAAAATCCCGGTTGTAGAGACAGCAAGTGCTTTTCCCGGAACGCCCCTTTTGTTTAACTTTCCTAAAAAGCTAGGTGCATGTTTTCCGCGAGCCAATGAAAACATCATACGTGTTGAAGCATAGAGCTGAGCATTCATTGCAGATACTGCAGCCGTTAAAATAATAAAGTTCATGATCCCGGATGCACCAGGAATGTTCAAGATTTCCATTACTTTGACGAATGGACTTTCCTCGATCCCAGCCGTTTTCCACGGAACGATCATCAACATGATGCCGATTGTCAGCACATAGAAGGTGGATAAACGGAACACGGTCGCTTTTAAAGCTTTTGGAACAGCTGCATCCGGATCTTTTGCTTCTCCTGATGTAACCGCTATCATTTCGGTTCCAAGAAAGCTGAATAAAGAAATAAATACCGCTACCCACATTCCCCATCCGCCAAATGGGAAAAAACCGCCTTCATTTACGAAGTTCTCAGGTCCTATATGTGGCTTATCGGAAGAACCGAATAGTACATAGGATCCAAGAAGGATGAAACCAACAATGGCACTTATTTTAATGAAGGAGAACCAATACTCAAATGTAGCGAATGTATTCACGCTAGTAGCATTTACATAAATCAGGGCACCTGCAAATACCAAAATCCATACGATTCCCGGCACGGTCGGAAACCAATACTTCATATACACGCTGACTGCACTTACCTCAACCCCAACAGCCAAAACATTGGCAATCCAATAAGAATAGCGGACAAGATAGCCAGCCATCGGAGTCATGTACTTTTCAGCAATGGCCCCAAAAGATCCGGAAGTGGGATGGGCAACCGTCATTTCGGCTAAACAGCCCATCAACAGTAAAACAATGAACGCCCCGAGTGCATAGCTGAGCAATACACTTGGCCCTGCCGCTTGAATGGCAAGCCCGCTGCCAAGGAATAGCCCTGTCCCGATGGCACAGCCCATTGCGATCATTGAAAGCTGATTTGTTTCCAGTTCACGTTTTAATCCTTTTTCTGGCTCATCTTTAAAGTTCAATTGAGTATTTTTGTTCTCCATAGTTCATCCCCTTTTTATCTAAAAAGATTTTATCCTGCCCTAATTAACTAACCATTTGAGGGATGAGCCCCATCTGGCGGAATTGCATTATGCGACCACTTCACGCTCATTCTTGAATTTTTCAAATTGTTTTTCTGACATGATTTTCTTGAGTATTTGTACAACTTCCCAAACTTCTGCGTAGGAAGTATATAGTGCAACCGGAGCGAGACGAATGATGTTAGGTGCCCGGAAATCGGGAATGACACCGTTCTCTTTCAATGCCTTGCATATCCGTGCAGCTTCTTTATGCTCGAGACTTACATGACCTCCGCGGCGTATGTCCACTCTAGGAGTTCCAATGTAAAATCCCATGTCTGCCAATTCGGATTCTACTAAATCCATTAAATATTGATTGATTTTCAGGGATTTTTCGCGAATATTCTCGATTCCCGCTTCAATAAAAATGTCCAAAGACCCAATCAAAGGTGCACAACTTAACACATGCGGCGTGCCGATTTGATACGCGCCTGCTGATTCAGCTGGTGTCAACGTATGTTCCATATCGAATTGTTTATCTTTTTTGGAGCCGAACCATCCAGCCAATCCAGGCATCGTTCCAAAATGTTTTCGATTTACATATAAACCGCCAACACCGCCAGGGCCGCCATTCAAATGTTTATAATTGCACCAATACGCAAAATCCACATCCCATTCGCTGAATGAATGCGGAATCGCACCGATAGAATGACATCCGTCAAATCCGATTACTATTCCTCTTTTATGAGCTTCAGCAGTTAAACGTTTCATATCCAATATTTGACCGCTGCGATACAGGACTGTTGGCAAGATGATCAAAGCGATGTCATCGGTCATTGCTTCGATGATGTCATCCTCTTCAAGGAATCTGCCATCCGAGCTTTTGACGCGGATGAGATCGGTTTCAGGATCGTATCCATGTGTACGCAGCTGACTTTGAAGAGCATAAATATCAGTCGGAAATGTTAATTCATCTGCTAAAATTTTTGTGCGCGTACCTTCAGGCTTATAAAAAGTGGAAACAAGCTGATGCAAATTTACAGTTGTGGAGCCGGTTACGATAACTTCCTCGGGAGAAGCTCCGACCAATGGGGCCATCTTCGCGCCCAATTTCTCAGCCATGAAAAACCATGGGTGATTCCCTTGAGTCCATCCATCAATCCCATGTTCCTTCCAATCTTCCAAAGATTCCAAAAGAGTGCGTTCAGCCCTTTTAGAAAGAAGTCCCAATGAATTTCCATCCATATAGATGGAATCTGGCTTTAAATAAAACTCTTCTCGAAAACCTTTCAGAGTATCTTTCTCATCCATTTGTTTAGCGTGATCCAATGTGTATTCAGAAACCATAATCATCCTCCTATATTAGTATTCTAAATAATTCTAGGAGAATCGTACCAAAGAATATGACATGGTGTCAATAAGTTAAATCAGAAAATTATAAACATTGAATCAATCTTTCCAACAAATGTTTTTTATTTTATGGAAATCCTTTATGCTAGAAGATAAGGGGAGGAATAAGCATGGAGAATGGCAAAGTAGGGGATAAACGGCATTTACGCTCGCTCATGACACGGCAAAAGTTATTAGAAGCTGCAAAAGAAACATTTCTTGAAGAAGGTTATCAAGCTGCGCTTATTTCCCAAATGATCAAAAGGGCAAACATCGGATACGGAACGGCATATGTTCATTTTAAAGGGAAAGAGGATCTGTTAATTGTATTAATGGAAAATGTAATGGAGCAATTTTATGAAATTGCCGAGACCTCTTTCTTTCCAAAATCAAAAGACGAAGCAAAACATATCATAAACAGACAAGCTAATGCTTTTTTGAAAATGGCAGAAGCTGAACGCAATATGATGCAAGTTTTCGAACAGGCCATTGGGATCTCAACCATTATTTCAGATAAATGGAAAGCAATCCGCATGAAGTTCATTCAGCGCATTTCAAAGGACGTCGCCTATGCACAGCAAAATGGGCTGGCAAGAGCTGAACTAAACCATGAACTTGTGGCAAGAGGGTGGTTTTTCACAAATGAAATGTATCTATGGGAAATTGTCCGAAACGAACATCAAAGTTCTGTCGAAGAAATTGCCCAAACCATCACCTCAGTTTACGTCGAAGGCTTGTATTTGTAATGATAATGGCAGCTCACCAATCTTCCGGTTATATCGGAAGATTTTTTTTTATTCAAGATTTTACAGCCATTAGGCATTTATAACGAAAACTCCAAACTCCCGAGTAAAACGGCGGAATTCACGAGTAAACTGCCCAAACTCACGAGTAAACGCCAAACTCACGAGTAAAACCGCAGAACTCACGAGTAAAGCAGCAAAATTCACGAGTAAACTGCCCAAACTCACGAGTGAAACGGCGGAACTCACGAGTAAACGCCAAACTCACGAGTAAAACGCCAAAACTCACGAGTAAAGCCGCAGAATTCACGAGTAAACTGCCCAAACTCACGAGTAAACCGCCCAAACACACTAATAAAGCGCCCTCATTAGCATCGGACTTACAGCGTCTACGCCTTAAGTCTTACTAGAAAATATAGCTAAGGCTCATTATACGAACTTGTAAAAGTAGATAAGATATAAACATAGAAAGGAGGACGAAAACAATGAAGAAATTTGGTTTATTTATTGTAGGACTGATCGCACTTTTCCTGTTATTGGCGAACGTTGGTCCACTGATCAGCCTGGCGATTTGCTTGGCGATCCTATACTTTGGATTCAAGCAGTTCATGAAGTCCGAATCGACAGGGGCGAAGATTGCGTGGGGATCAGTCTCCATTATCGTGCTGATCGTTTCTATTTCCCATATCCCGGCAATATTGGGACTGGTGGCAGCTTATGTTCTTTACCTGGTTTATAAAAAATGGAATGAAAATGATGAAAGTGCATCATCTAAAGAAAATGACCCATTCTCAAATTTTGAAAGAGAGTGGAAAGAGTTGAATAAGAACTAATAGAAGGGATGTAATTGGTATGGGTAATTTATTTTCAAGAATGAAACAAACGATTTCAGCGGATTTTCACGACTTGTTGGATAAAAAGGAGCAAAAAAATCCAATCGGAATGTTAAATCAATATTTGCGTCAATGTGAGCAGGAGACAGAAAAGGTCGGTAAGCTGCTTGAACGTCAATATCTTCTGAAAGAAGAGTTTACGCGTGAATATAATCAAGCGCAAAATCTGGCTGAAAAACGTAAGCATCAGGCTGAGATTGCCAAGCAGTCGGGAGAAACGGATTTAATGGAGTTTGCTGTAAAGGAAAGCCTGCACTATGAAGAGCGAGCGCTAAGTTTGAAGGAGGCGCATAAAAGTGCAGAGGTTCAGTTGGCTGAACTGGAGCGGAAATATGAAGAAATGAAGCATAAGCTGAAGGATATGCATCTAAAGCGTCTGGAGCTGATGGGCAGGGAAAATATTGCCCGGGCAAACAACCGGATCAATCGGGTTTTGGATGGGGGCAGATCCGAAGCCAAACCGGTAGCGATGTTTGAAGAAATGGAGCATTATATCGATCGCATCGAGCACCAGGTCCATACTGATTATAATCGGCATACGATCGATGCCAGGATTGTTCAGCTTGAAAAAGAATTGGAACAGAAAGAAGCGTAACGGTTTTTTTAAGGCAACGCTGTTATCCCCTGATCTTTTGGAATGGGGGCAGGGGAAAACAGGCTGTCAGAACATGATAATTTCATGGTATTCTTAAAAGGCACGGGTTCCTGTGCCTTTTAAGAATATCATGATCATATGCAGGGGAGGCGAACCGATGTTGAACAAGATGAAGACGGACTATATGGGATGGATACTTCTCATCGGAGTCGTCCTGATTTTTTTAGAGATTGCATTTACGGGCGGAGGTCTCCTTTTTTCCCTCGCTTTTTCAATAGGATGCATCTATTTAGGCAGGAAATTCACCAAACGGACAATCGGGAAAATCCTATTTTTCATAGGGCTGATTTCCCTTATCATCAATGTCTTGAATATGTTCGTCTTTAAATTTTTCCTAATGGCGATCCTCATTTATTTATTGTTTTTATATTATCAGTCCAAAAAGAATCCTGATTGGGTCAGTCCCATTTTAACCAATGATGATTCGGACGAAGAAAAGATCAATAAGGAACGATTGCTGAAAACCGATTATCTATTTAAAAATAAGTTGTTTGGTCATCAACAGACGGCCGAGCATGTATATGAATGGAATTCCGTGAATGTTCAGGGCGGGGTCGGTGATACGGTTATCGATTTAAGCAAAACGATTTTACCGAAAGGCGACGCTGTCATTTCCATCAGGAATATCATTGGCAATATCACTGTGCTTGTACCGTATGGCATCGAAATCAGGGTCCATCATTCTGTCATTGCAGGCAGGGCGCGGATTTTTGAAAATAAGCCTGAATCCAGGGTCTTTAATCAAATTTACTCCTACCAAACGGAAGGGTTCAATGAAACGGATCACAAGGTTCATATCATCACTTCAATCTTAGTTGGCGATTTAGAGGTGAAGCGTATATGAGTATACTGACACGGCAGATATTGATCGCCCTTGGTGTTGCTTTCGTTCTTTCCCTTGCCTTGCCGGCGGCGGTTTTCATCATCTTTCCTTTATCCGACTGGAGTTTATTGTGGGAGAAAATGGTCATGGGATTACCCTTCGTCATATTCCTGCCAAGCCTGGTCATGACGGTAGGGCTGATTTATGGAGTCGTTTCGGGAATGTTTTGGAAGAGGCAGCTCGAAAGGGTGGATGAAGGGCTGCATTTACTTGAACAGGGCCGCTTACCTTCGCAACAGGAAACGTATCCGGTCCAAGAGATGGCTAAAATGGCGGAACGGATGCAACTGATTCATAAGCAAATCAATGAGCAGACAAAATTATCGCAAAAAATGGCGAATGAAAAGGCCATCGATCAGGAGAAACAGATCCAGGAAATCGTTTCCCAGGAACGAAACCGTTTGGCGCGGGAGCTGCATGATTCGGTGAGCCAGCAATTGTTTGCAGCTTCGATGTTCATGTCGGCCATCACCGAATCACAATCCGATATGGAAAAAACGGAAATGAAACAATTCAAGGTAGTGGAAGAAATGATCCATCAATCCCAGCTTGAGATGAGGGCGTTATTGCTTCACTTGAGACCTGTTGCATTAAAGGGAAAATCTTTGCATGAAGGAATGAAGGAGCTTCTTTTGGAATTGGCCCAAAAAGTGACGATGGATATAAATTGGAAGATGGAGCCTGTCACTCTGGATAAGGGGATTGAGGACCATCTGTTTCGGATTTTACAAGAATCGATTTCCAATACACTGAGACATGCAAAAGCGAATTCGCTTGAAGTGTTATTGATCGTTCGTGATGGGATGATCATTTTACGGATAACGGATGACGGCATCGGTTTTAACGTCGAGGAGTCGAAAACGGGATCATATGGTCTGCAAAACATGCATGAACGGGCTGTTGAATTAGGCGGAACGATGCAACTTGTAAGCGTTCCGAATAAAGGAACGAAACTTGAAGTGAAAATCCCATTATTAAATGCTGGAGGTGATCATGATGATTAAAGTATTATTTGTCGATGACCATGAAATGGTAAGGATAGGGGTATCGGCTTATTTATCCGCACAGTCGGATATCGAAGTGATCGGGGAAGCGGACAATGGCTTGAAAGCTGTCGAGCTGGCATTGGAATTGCGTCCGGATATCATTTTGATGGATTTGGTGATGCCGGAAATGGACGGCATAGAAGCGACGAAACGAATTATCGAAAAATGGCCTGAAGCAAAGATCATCATTGTGACAAGCTTCCTGGATGATGAAAAAGTATACCCGGCATTGGAAGCCGGAGCGACGAGCTATATGTTGAAAACATCAAAGGCCAGCGAGATTGCGAGAGCCGTCCGTTCCACTTTCCAGGGACAAAGCGTACTTGAACCTGAAGTGACGGGAAAAATGATGGAGAAGTTGCGTCGCCCAAAGGTCACCCAGCTTCATGATCAATTGACAAACCGTGAAATGGAAATTTTGCTGCTGATGACACAAGGGAAAACGAATCAGGAAATTGCCGATGAACTATACATAGCCCTGAAAACAGCTAAAGTGCATGTCAGTAATATATTAAGTAAGCTTGCCGTACAGGACCGCACGCAAGCAGTGATTTACGCATTTAAACATTCGCTCGTTCCAGAAGAAGAGTAGAGTGCGCCTATTTACCAATAGAGGAAATTTTGTTATATTTAGGGAACTACCCATCCCGTAAAGTTCTTTCAAGGTTGCTGATTGCAGCCTTTTTTTACGGATACGGGAAAAAAGCAGGTGAAATGATGTTAAGAGTTATCTTAGAATTATTTCGTATAATCACTATTATTCTTGTTATTGGTATGATAATGGGGTTCATCATTAATTCAATCTATGCGATTTTTGGAATAACCGTAGAGAATACCGCAGGCGGATGGATTGTTGGTATGGCAATTTTTCCATTACTTTATGTACTCTATAAAAATCGCCTTCAATTTTCTGGGTTCTATAAAAATGCCGGACAAGTAAAACTCTCAAACAGGACAACGACAATCTTGCTTTGCTTCTCTGTGCTAATGTTAACGGTTGCCCCATTATTTCGCTAACTGTATAAAAAAGAGCATGTTTTGATCAAAACATGCTCTTTTTTATACAGTTTTTTAGATTATACGGCTTCCTCTGAAGTATCGAGCCTCTTGCCGTATATCCGATAAAGAACCAAAGCGAATACCATTCCTATAAAGGAGATGGAGGAGATGAACAGGTAGAGGGTCTTACCGCCGTAAGCCCCATATATGGCTCCGCCTACATAAGAAGCAATGATTCCCGAAACCCCGAAGAATAGCAGCGCCAGTACGGTCTGGCCTGTGGCACGCCATTCCACCGGAACGATCCGATACAGATATTGGATGGCCGCCGAGTAGAAAATCGGGAAAGTCAATAGCTGCATGACTTGCAAATAAGCTAATAGCTGTGGATCGGTAATCCACGCAGAGATGAAATAACGGATAAAGAAAAACGCTGCTGCAAACGAAATGATGATAATTTCCTTACCCTTGCGAAGCCACCAGAAGCTTAGGGCGAACACAACGATTTCACTTCCAGCCGCTAAGAACCAGGTCAAGCCTACAAGCTTGGCACTTCCTCCAAGTTCCCGGATATACACTCCAAGGAAAGTATCGTTCATCCTTGCTGGAACAGCACAAATAAAGACCAATAACAGAAAGAGAAGCGTCTCTTTATTGCCGAAAAAGTGCTTAAGGCTGCTAAAGGTGACAGGTTTCCCTGATACGGGTGCATCAGGCATCATCCAGCTGATAATGAAACTGATCAATCCTATGCCCGCAAAAAGGAAGGCCAGGCTGTTCGCTCCAAAATATGACATAACATAGCCGGTGATCAGCGATATGACCGCATAGCCCAATGCACCATATGTCCGGATCGAGCCGTAGCTGATCCCGGATTTCTCTGCCATCGTAAAGTTAAGGCTTTCCGTCAGGGGATCAATCGGCATCAGAAAGAAATATAGCAGCATGGCAAAGAGGATGAGCTGAAGATAACTGCTTGAATCATAGAGGAAATAACCGATTACGCTCGAGAAAAAGATGAGTAACAACAGGACTTTTCGTATCGTCCTTGTTTTGTCGCTGATCATTCCCCATAAAGGCTGGGTGATGAGGGTGACAAAACCTCCTGTACCGACGATGAAGCCGATTTGGGCAGGACGCAAACCTTGATCAGCCAGATAGACTGGGAGAAACGGAATGAAAATGGCAAGCAGTCCAAAATATAAAAAGTTAAAACCCTTTAATAATCGTATTGCTTTCATAAAAAATAGGATACCTCACGTGTTCTATAGATTGATTTCAACCTTGTTATTGTATCATTTATGACAGAATTTGAAAAAAAAGTTTTAATTTTAAGGATGAAAATAGAAAGATAGAGTTGGATTCGAGGTTAAATTTCACTTTTTAAAAATGGATGTAAATGATAGAATTAACACTTATTGTTAATTGAAGAGGGTGATATTTAATGGATCAAGACACAAAAGTGATTCAGGAGTTGCAGGAATTGAAGCAAAAAGTCGGTCATCTTGAAGACTTATTAAAGGATCAAGCAAATAAAAAGGAAAAAGCAGGACCATTACGAATCTTCCTGGACGCAGTAGTCTCATTGCTATTTGGATTAATTGTTGTAGGACCGGTTATAGTGATTGTCGTTGGGGTCCTGATGGTCGCTGCATCATGGTTAGGGATATAGTTTTAAACGTTTAGATTAGATTAATTTGATAAGGTAAACAGGAAATTAGTGTTCGGTTATTCTAGTGGGAATTATGGATGATGGATTGGAAGAAGGTCACGGTTTTGCCTTTCCATCTAATTAAAGATAGGGAAGGTATTAAGCTTAATTACGGCAATCCTGTCTGCGTTCTCCAAGAAACGGAAAAAGAACCACTCATCCCCACAAGGCAGTAGTGGTTCTTCTTCTGACCAAGGTGAAATCGTTCTGAAAAATGGTTGCTTACTCTTGCAGTTATCACCCTCATGTATCGAGCATGGGGTCTTATTAGTTTATGTTTATATTAGGATCATACCCCAATTCTAATGTGAATATTCAGACACCGAAAAGGGAAGTTACTGAAGCATGGTTGCTGAAACATTTTGTTTGTCCTGGAAATGCTCCGTTGCATAAATTAAAGTCAGACCCGGGTAGGTGTTTCATAAATAAAATAATCATCTTTTAAAGATATAATGCAAAAAAAGGACGGTTACTGCAAGGTTGTATCTTTTCTCAATTGACAGAGAATCCTTTTCTTTCATGAATTCTTCGATATCTTCACACTCAAGATTAGAGAATAAGGAAATCGTCTCTACTGGTATACCAAATTCATTGTTCAGTGCTTGAGTTATAGCAGAGACCCTTTCATTTGCATCGGATGAAGGCACGCCTATGACTAATAGGCCCACTAAATCTATTAGGTCCATCATTTCTGTTTGAGTTACCGTGGAGTGAATATTTTCACCATTTGCAAAATCTAGAATGACTTGCTCAGATATTCCTGTAATTTTACTTAATGATGCTGCAGGCATTTTATAATCATTTAGAAGAGTTCTTAATAACTCTTTAGGTTCATGACCAATCATCTTAAATAACCCCCTCTTTCACTTTTAACTCTATTATACTTTTAAGAAACAGAATCATTAACCGTGAAAAAGCAATTCCCCAGTAATGCATCAACTTTATTCCAAATAGTATTTTACTGATTTCATAGTGCTGGCTTAACGCGATTTCCCATGATTTGTTTCTTTGAAAATATTATCCTGAGAAAGTTATTGACAAATTTAATTCGAGTCCGTATAGTATTGGATATTATTAAAAATATTCAGATATAATTTAATTTTTGAAACGCAATGATCAGGAGTAGTAAAAGAACATTATTCGGTAAAGAGAGCTGCGGGTTGGTGCAACGCAGTCCAATGATACTTTGAACTTGCCTGGGAGTGGTAAAGTGAAAGATTGGAATGATTCCATTCTTTTGTTTTAACGATTGACCTTCGTTACAAGGTTTTTAAAGCAGGGTTCTAGAAAAGAGCCAATAAGAGTGGTACCGCGGTAAGCTTAAGGCATATCGTCTCTTTCTTCATTTGATTATGAAGGAAGAGACGATATGCTTTTTTTGATTTTTTGGGAGGTAAGGATATGGAAACGGACAAACGGAATTTACAGAGGACAATGACTTCAAGGCATATTACGATGATGGCATTAGGCGGTGCCATCGGGGCAGGTTTATTTAAAGGAAGCAGTTCAGCCATTGATATGGCAGGACCTTCCGTAATCATTGCGTACTTGATAGGAGGCATCATCCTATTATTCATCATGCAAGGTTTAGCTGAAATGGCGGTCCGCAATAGCGGTGCACGCACATTCAGGGATTTGGTCCAATCGATTCTAGGAAAGTATCCTGCCTATTTCCTGGATTGGATTTATTGGAAAATGTGGGTATTGAATATCGCAGCCGAATCAGTGGTTGCGGCGATCTTCCTTCAATATTGGCTGCCTGGATATCCAATCTGGATACTGGCATTAGCTGTTTCGGTTTTAGTTACTGCGGTTAACTTGCTGTCGGTAAAGGTTTTTGCTGAAACGGAGTACTGGCTTGCTTTAGTTAAAATTACCGTCATCATTGTGTTCATCATGGCTGGATTATTATTGCTGCTCGTTACTTTTGGTGATCATACAGCCGTCGGTTTTTCTAACTTGACTGAGCATGGCGGGTTCTTTCCGAATGGATCGACAGGTTTGATCACGGCGATGCTGGTGGTAATCTATTCATATGGCGGTACGGAAATCATCGGGGTCACATTAGCTGAAACGAAAAATCCTGAAAAAGTGGTTCCAAAAGCCGTTCGCAGTACATTGGTCAGGATCATTTCCTTCTATATCATTCCTTTTTTCATCATCGTTAGCTTAATTCCTTGGAATGAAGTAAACGGGGTGCAGGTAAGTCCGTTTGTAATGGTCTTTCAAATGATCGGGATTCCTGGTGCCGACCATATTATGAACGCCGTTGTTCTATTAGCGATCATTTCATCGATGAACTCCGGGTTGTATGGTTCATCCCGCGTTCTATATACACAAGCAGTGGATGGTCGCATTCCGAAAATCTTTTCCCGTTTATCCAAGAAGAAAGTACCTGTTCCCGCAATCTTGATGTGTACTTCCGCTTTATATGGCGGTGTACTGATTTCCTTATTTGCTGGAAGCAAGACATTCGATTTCCTTATGGGTTCGCTGGGATATACCGTATTATTCATCTGGTTGATCATTGCTTTCGCCCATTTGAAATCACGTAAACAACAGTCCGGAAAAACAAGTGCCTATTCGGTAAAATGGTTCCCGTATACGACTTGGGCTGCGATCATCGCTTTAATAACGATCCTGATTGGAATCATTTTCACGACATCCATAATCGTTACGATCATTACACTTTGCATCTATATCTTCATTTCCTTGACGTTTGTATGGAAAAAACGCCACAACAAAATCTAGAGAAAGCGGGAATATCGCTTTTGCCTTCTCGCATATAAGTGTCAGTTTCAAGCCATGGTAGCATGCCATGGCTTTCGTTATGTATTCTTGGTCGCGTTAAAAGTAAGAGATATCCATTTTACTAGTTCATGGGAATCATTAACTTTAGCAATTAAAGAGTGAATCTAGTGAAAAATGTTGTATAATAATCTTTGGAAAAAACCAATATATTGAAAGCCGGAGCGAGCTATGAAAAACAATTCCATCTTATCCTTTCACCCGTTATATTATTTATTACTTTTGGTGATTACTAGTTCCATCTATTCAATCATCAACCAATCTTCAGGTCATGCTGTCGATGTTACGACTATAATAGATGGGGAGATTCCCTTTATTAAAGAATTTGTCGTGCCTTATTTACTTTGGTATCCATATATTTATGGATTGCTGATTTATTACTGTTTTGTTGACCGAAAGCATTATTTCGTAGGATTAGGCAGTTTGATATCGGGGAAACTTCTCTGTTTTCTTGTTTATTGCCTTTGGCAAACGACAGTCCCCCGTCCAGAAGTGGTGGGGAACGATATCTTTGCCCATTTAATGAGAATCGTTTATAGTCATGATCAACCTGTCAACTGTCTTCCCAGCATTCATGTACTTACTACATTCATCATGATGATCGTCGCCCATAAGCGGAAAGAAAAGCATAAATGGGAGTATGCCAGTGTCACTGCATTCGGAACACTGATTATCCTCTCCACGCTATTTACGAAACAGCATGCTGTATTGGATGTACTCGCAGGGATTCTTCTAGCATGCGGGGTATATGCAGCTGTCCAGTATATGTTCCAAGCCCTATC
Source organism: Peribacillus simplex (assembly GCF_900156045.1). Lineage (GTDB taxonomy): Bacteria > Bacillota > Bacilli > Bacillales > DSM-1321 > Peribacillus > Peribacillus simplex_D. The sequence continues at coordinate 225,730 of NZ_FTMX01000001.1, forward strand.
GGCTTATCAGGCCAATCATTACGCAGCGAGGCAAATTAAAAAGTGACCACAGGAAAAAGCCACTGTAATTATATTAGCTCCCATGAGCTGATAAGTTACAGTGGCTTTTTGTCTATTAATAATTTGGATATTTATGTTATATGATATTATGTTTTTATCGAATTGAAACAATGGAGGGAGGAAAAGAATGTCTCATTATCTTAATCGAATGGCTGAAGACTTGGTTAAAGCGAAGTTGGAAAATTATTGGCCGGGTTTTGAACTTGTTGCTTATGCTTTATATGATAAGAGAAGTGTTTATCTATTCAATCATCCCAAATTCAGTAACAATCCACAATGTACATATCATATTTCAAAGTGGGATGAAAGGTTTACTGGAGACACAATTATTTTGTATGAAGAATATCCAACCGCAATTGTTAATATGGATTCGTATGAGGATTATGAAGATTTGTATTCAATGGTGGTCCACGAATTATTTCACGGCTATCAGCATATTAAAGATGAAAAACGGTTTCCTGATGAAATGATGGGAATTACATATCCGTTGTCAAAAGAAAATGTGGAATTGCGAAATCAGGAAAGAACAAATCTTTATCATGCGTTGTTGGAAAATAACATAATGAAGAAGAAACAATACCTTGATGCTTTCATTGCCCTAAGGGAAAAAAGAGCAGCCAGTATTGAAGAGTACCTAACATATGAAAAACTGATTGAAACCATTGAGGGGCCTGCGTGGTATGTCGAATTAAGGGCTTACTCGGAAAAAAGCCCGCTTGATTACCATTCAGTTTTAAAAAAGTATGCACAACAATTAATAAACAAATATGAATCTACTTCTAGTATTAGAAGAAGTTGTTATAGTTCCAGTTTGTTTATGTGTTTGTTACTGGAGGAGCTTTCATCAGGCTGGATGGAAAGTTTTTTTGATAGAGAAGAAACACTATATGACCTATTAAAACAGCATACCGGTGACTATATGGCAGCTTTAATAACTGATGTGAAGGTAAGTTCTGAAACAGAGGAAGTCGTTAACTTTGCCATGGAAAAGAGAATGAAAGCATTTGAAAAGTATAATGAACAAGCAGGAATTCATCTATATATTGAAGGGAAAATAACTGCTGAGTCCTTTGACCCGATGAATATCATCCCATTAGAAGATAGACTTTTACATAAGAGCTTTATAATAGTAAGAATGAACAACCAAGACTTTCTTTTTCAACAACCTGTTATTGCCCATGTTGGTAATGGAATTAAATATATAAATAAATTACATCTGATATTAGGGAAAAGCCCCATTGAAAACAGTGATTCGTTTACAATTGATGGTGTTGGAGAAATAAAGGGAAAATATAAGAAACAAGAAAATATCTGGCATCTATTTATTCCTTAAAATGTACAAGTAAAGCATGGCGTGTGTCTGCTAACATATATTTGATACCGGCAGCCCATGAAAAAAAGCATCGAACCTCCCTTTACAGGAAGTCCGATGCTTTTTTCTTTTACATTTCAGCTTCAATTTTCAAAGATGATTCTTCGCTGAACTGTTCCTTATCCAGGTCACCCGTCACTTTACTGGTCAGAATGCCGGAAGTCATGCTTCCGCTGACATTCACTGCCGTTCTTCCCATATCGATCAATGGCTCGACGGAAATCAACAGTCCGGCCAAGGCGATTGGCAAGTTCATTGCAGATAATACCAGGATGGCAGCGAATGTTGCTCCTCCGCCTACACCTGCAACCCCGAAAGAGCTAATGGCCACGATGGCAATCAACATGGCGATGAATGAAGGGTCCAGTGGGTTGATTCCAACCGTTGGAGCGATCATGACCGCTAACATGGCCGGATAGATTCCGGCACAGCCGTTTTGACCGATCGACAAGCCGAAGGATCCGGCAAAGTTGGCAATACCTTCCGACACCCCTAGTTGTTTCTGTGTTTGGATGTTCAATGGAAGAGCTCCTGCACTTGTTCTTGAGGTGAAGGCAAACGATAATACCGGGAAAGCTTTTCTTAAATATACGATTGGGTTCAATCCTGCAAGCATCAGCAATAGCAAATGGATGAGGAACATGACGATCAGTGCGACATAAGAGGCTCCCACGAATTTCCCCAATTTCAGGATGGCATCCAAATCACTCGTAGCTACCGTCTTCGTCATGATCGCCAAGATCCCGTATGGCGTTAAACGCAGGATCAATGTTACGACACGCATGATGATGCTGTGCAATGTATCTACTATTTTAGCAAAAAATTCAGCATGTTCAGGCTGCTTGCGCTTGACTCCTAAATAGGCAATCCCAAGGAATGCAGCAAAAATTACAACGGAAATGGTTGATGTCGGACGTGCTCCCGTTAAATCAAGGAACGGATTGGACGGAATCAATTCAAGGATCTGCTGCGGCATCGTTTTATCCTGAATCGTACCGTATGTTTCCGAGATTTGATCTCCGCGGCTTAACTCCGCTTCCCCTTGCTCAATTTGAACGGCTTCCAAATTGAATACAGTTGCCGAGGTGATCCCAACAGCTGCTGCAATCGCAGTCGTTCCAAGCAGGATTCCGATGATCAGGACACTGATCTTTCCAATATTGCTAGTCAGCTTCAATCTTGTGAATGCGGATAAGATTGAAATGAAGACAAGCGGCATGACGATCATTTGCAGGAACTTGACATAGCCGGAACCTACAATGTTAAACCAATCGACAGATTTAATGATCGCTTCAGACTGGGGTTCAAAGAAATACTGCAATAGAAGCCCGAATACAATCCCTAAACCAAGTCCAGTAAAGACCCTTTTTGTAAAGGAAACATGCTTCTTACTCATGTAAAATAAAACGCCTAAAAGAACGAGCATTATGGCAAGATTTAAAAACACATAACCAATCATATATATTCCTCCTAATTCCGATTAACCTAATAAGAATAATAAATATCTGATGACTATGATACATCATCCGTTGATTTTTTACCAGAAGAAAATAATTTATTTTTGACTTTTCAAGTAATTCATGTATATATCTCTATTCATGGACAGAAAAAGAAGTCACAATATCATCCACTACCAATTCTTTGTGAGCAATTCCTGGTTTTGTTGGGAAGGATGTTGATTGCTGCTAAAGACTTTTGAATGAAAAAATATTCGTTATATATTTAGCAGGAAGGATAAGCCCTTGGTTTTCTTGAATGATATATCAGGTCGCATATCTTAGCGTTTTTTGAAAGGATGAAGGAATGATGGATATATACATTCACAGGCTAAATGAACAGGATGCACAAGCGTTATTTGCCTTTGAATGCAATAATAGAAGTTTTTTCGAGCAAACGGTGCCAGGCAGGGGAGATGATTATTATAGCTTTGGAACGTTAGAGATCAGGCATAAGGAATTATTAAAAGAACAAGAAGATGCCATCTCCTCATTTTATTTAATTAAGGATCGTTCAGGCATAATCGTCGGCAGGATTAACCTTGTGGATATCGATCCCAAGAATGGTACGGCTCATGTCGGTTACAGAATTGGTGAAGCGTTTACGCAAAAGGGGATAGCGAACGAAGCTTTAAAGCTTTTGGTTAATCTGGCGCCGGGATTGAATGTGACTCAAATCCAAGCCAAAACGACAAGCGACAATTTTGCCTCCCAAAAGGTTTTAGTGAAAAACGGTTTTGAACGGATTTCGATTAATGAGGAAATTAGTGCGGATACGGGTCAAAAGCTAATATTCTACCATTATATAAGGAACCTTTAAATCTATTTTCTTCTATTAATAAACCGCATAAAATTGTAAACGATTTAAGAGAAGAAGAAATAATCCCGAGATATTTTCGCGGCAAAAGATTTCATTACTTAAAAGGAGAAAGGATAATATAATATGATAGAAGGTTTATATGAAGCCCATCTGCCCGTAAAGAACCTGGCCATCTCTATGGATTTTTATAAGAAAATAGGCTTGAAGCTAGCTTGGAGGGATGAAGAGACTGCCTTCTTTTGGATAGAGGAAAACAAAAGCTGGGTCGGATTATGGGAAGGGAAAGAATATCAAACTCCATACCACCCTTCACTAAGGCATATCGCATTTCGGGTATCCTATGAAAATATGAAAAATGCATTAACCTGGCTCCAATCCCTAAAAATTGAAGTCGTCCCTTTTGGAAAAAGGACATCGATTGAACCTTTTGTGCGTCCGAACCAAGGAAACGCTTCCGTCTACTTCAGTGATCCTGATGGCAATAGTCTGGAACTTATGTGTTCGATAAAAGTCCCCGATGCATATAAGCATATGACTGAAAAACTTTCACTTGAAGAATGGGAAGATCTATTAACTAAGTGAACACTGTAAAGGAAACGTTTCCCGTCTAGTCTCAATCATGGTATAAATAAACTGTTTTCTTACATAGAAATTTAGAATTAAAAAATGTGGAATTTTTATTTCAATTCCATATGTGATACGAAACATCATTGTATTTTTATACTCTGCGAGTATGAGCAATTATTACAGAAAGGTTAAGGGCATAAATGTGGAGTTTAAAATTAGAGTGAACTTATTAACTCAGATGACATTACTTATCATATTCGTTGTTTTTATCAGTACCTTGCTTGTGAGCCTTCTATTCTCTACACTGCTGGAAGACATCGTCGAAAACCAGATGGGTAAGCAAGCAATGACGGTGGCTAAATTAGCAGCCCAAAATCCAACGATCATCAGGGCATTTAACGATAATAGGCCCTCAGAGGTGATTCAACCCGCATCAGAAATGATTCGTCAAACAACAGGTGCCGATTATGTAACCATTGCGAACCATAAAGGACTTCGATACTCCCATCCTAATCCAGAATATATTGGGAAGCCTACTGCTACTAGTAATGATGCAGTACTTATTGAACACAAATCAATTATTTATCAAGGAAATGGGATTTCGGGTCCAGCGATTAAAGCTAAGGCGCCTATCTGGAATGATAAAGGGGAAGTTATCGGTGTTTCATCTGTAGGGTTTTTGGTAGAGAATGTGCAAGATCAACTATCCGATTATAAAATGAAGATTATTCATTTGTCACTTATCCCAATTGGTGTAGGAATCTTATGGGCAATATTTATAGCGCGACGCTTAAAAAAGCTTATTTTAGGTCTTGAGCCGGAGGAAATTTCTTTTCTATTTCAAGAAAGGGAAGCGACACTTGATGCCATTCGATATGCTACCATTACGATTAATATTGAAAAACAGGTTACTTCCATGAATAAAAGAGCACGTGAATTGTTTCATGATCATCAGCTTATGGTGGGAAAGCGGGTTGTGAATGGGCATTTAGAAAAACTCATCAAAATAGTAATCAGCACAAAAGAGGGACAGTTCAATCGTAAGTTACTTTTAGGCCAACAGCTATACATTTTGGATTTATCCCCAATCCTAAATCATAATGACGTCAGGGGCATCGTTTTAACAATAAGAACAGTATCCGAAATTGAACAATTAACAAATGAATTTTCAGAAATCAAGGCCTTTTCAGAAAATATGCGGGCACAAAACCATGAGTTTTTAAATAAATTAAATACCATTTATGGATTACTAAGTTTAAAACAATATGATAGGGCATTGAATATCATCTCTTCTGAAGTGAGGGAGAGGCAAGATATCATTTCGTTTCTTATGTCATCGGTTAAAGATCCGTTAATCGCCGCCTGTTTACTTGGAAAGATAAACCGTTCAAAAGAATTGCAGGTTATATTAGAAATAGAACAGGAAAGCAATTTAAACAGTTCATTAAAACCTGAGGATTCCCATCACTTGGTTTCCGTTATTGGTAATGTCATCGATAATGCGATGGAGGCAGCACGGCAAAAAAACAAAAATGAGGGAAAGGTCAAAGTTTCGTTTACTGATTTAGGAAACGAAATTATATTTGATATTGAGGATAACGGTCCAGGTATCCCTCATGCAATGGAAGATATTATTTTTACAGATGGATATACGACTAAAAATGGGGAAAATCATGGGATCGGCTTGGCCATTGTAAAAAACTCCATTGGTCTTTTAAGTGGTGAAATTTATATTGGTCAAAGTTATTTGGGCGGAGCAAGATTTACAATCACCTTCCCGAAGGATATAAAAGCAGAAAAGGAGGCGTGAGAATGCCCAAAGGACCGATTACAGTTGTCATTGTTGAAGATGACGAGAATGCAGTGAATATATATAAACAATTTACCAATCAATTAGATCAATTTACTGTCATTGCTACGGCTAGCACAGGCAAGCAAGCGTTAAATATATTACATGCCGCACAGCCGGACTTAATTTTATTGGATATCTTTTTACCGGATATGAATGGAATTGACCTTCTTCGGGAAATTAGGAAAGAATACCGGGGCATTGATGTAATTCTGATCACCGCAGCAAATGATACCGAAACAGTCAGTGAAGCGATTAGGGGAGGGGCTTTTGGTTACCTAATAAAACCCATCATTATCGATAAGCTTCTAGCGACGCTCAACCAATACGACCTGACGAGACAGCAGCTGCATAATAACAACTTAGTAAATCAAGATAAAGTCGATACTCTTTTTCGGACCATAAGTAACCCAAATAAAGCAAATGATATCCAAATAAATCCTCTTCCCAAGGGGATTGACAAACATACTTTGAAAATGGTCAGAAGTAAGATTCAAAACGTCAATGGCAGTTTAAATGCTGATGAACTAGGTCAACTAGTTGGAATTAGTTATTCAACCATGCGCAGGTATTTGGAGTATTTAGTATCCTGTGATGAAATGGAAGTTGAGGTTTTGTATGGAAATATTGGAAGGCCTGAAAGAAAATATAAAATAAAACACCTTTAAATCCCTGTTGATGAAGTTCGTTTTCATCAATGGGGGTTTTTTCTTTTTCAGGCGTGAAAAAAATGATTAAAACTCTTATTACTTTCATTATATGTGAAAAAGGCTTGATGGATGATAGTCTCTAAAGAAAGCGCTATCAAAACAGGTGGCGTTAAACAGAAGGGAGCTTGAAGATGTTATCCATTTTAGGATTTTCCATGATTGCTGTATTCATGTATTTAATTATGTCGAAGCGATTATCGGCATTAGTGGCCATTATGCTCGTTCCAATCATATTTGGCGTGATCGGAGGGTTTTTTACAGAACTGGGACCCATGATGCAGGATGGTGTTGAAGGAATAGCTTCTACAGCCATAATGATTTTATTTGCGATTTTATATTTTGGAATAATGATAGATTCGGGTTTATTTGATCCTCTCATTTCTAAAATATTGAAGATAGTAAAAGGAGATCCTTTAAAAATAGTTTTGGGAACCGCTATTCTCTCAATGACCGTCGCATTAGATGGGGACGGTACAACTACTTACATCATTACGGTCTCAGCTCTTTTACCCCTATATAAGCGTTTAGGTATGAACAAAATAATATTAGCCACTGTTGCCATGTTATCCATGGGTGTAATGAATATGACACCTTGGGGGGGAGCTTCCGCTATGGCAATGGCTTCGTTAAATCTTGACGCATCGGAATTGTTCTTGCCAATGATTCCTGTCATGGGTTTTGGGCTCATTTGGGTTCTTGTCGTGGCTTTTATATTGGGAAAAGGGGAACGAAAGAGATTGGGCGTAGTGGAGATCCAGCATAATCACACTAAAGAAATGAATTCAGAAGCCAATTCCGAGTTAGCGGCAACAACGGTCTCCCATGATTATCGTCGACCGAAATTGGTCTGGTTCAACTTCATTTTAACGATTGTGCTCATGGCATCTTTAATCATTGATTTTATGTCTTTGACCATTTTATTCATGATTGCTTTCGCCGTAGCCTTATTGGTCAATTATCCTAATCTGAAAGATCAGCAGGATCGAATAGCCGTTCATTCGAAAAATGCATTGGCCGTTGTTTCAATTGTCATTGCAGCCGGGATTTTTACCGGCATCATGTCTGGAACGAAAATGATTGATGCAATGGCCATTACGTTGGTTTCGCTTATTCCAGAACCTTTAGGACCATTTTTACCGGTAATTGTAGCGTATGCAAGTGCCCCATTTACTTTCTTTATGTCTAATAATGCATTCTATTTTGGCGTACTTCCAATTATCGCTCAGGCCGCTGATGCTTATGGAATCAGCGCGGCAGAAATAGGGCGCGCCTCGTTAATAGGGCAGCCGATACACGTATTGAGTCCTTTGGTAGCTGCAGCACATTTGCTAATAGGTTTAGTGGGCACTGACTTTGGGGATTTACAGCGGTTTGCCGTGAAATGGGCATTAGGGACTGTCACTGTCATGACAATAGCAGCGATAATCTTGGGAGTCATATAGTTACCCTATCTTGCCGATTGAGCAAATCGATATTTTTTAAATTGGAGGATTTTCAATGTGGGTCATCACACTCTATCAAAACAGAGATATTGTAATGTATGAATTTGAAACAGAACAAGCAGCAAGGGAAGTTTTCTGGAATATTCAAGGCAATAAGGTTCTTTCAGAAATCATTTACTATAATGACCCAGGTTTAGCATAATGATAGTATGAATCGTAGAGGTGTTTATGGCTAGTTAACAATAAAAGGTTAATATGAAATTGGAAGCGGAACTTTACAAAATATGATGATTAAAACACAAAACATTCGAGTTTCCTTCAAGACCATGCATTTAAGTGTACCCCGAAAAAGCTAAAGCTTTATTGGGGTTTTACTATTATTTTAGACGGTTTTAACAATGATTCTTGTGGTAATCTTCGCCAGGTTCATGATAGTATCCAGACTCGTATCATTTAAGGATTGTTGGGGGAAAGGGGGATCTAAATAATTCACGACGGCTTTTAGGTGATAATCACCCAATTCAGGTAAGGATTTATTCATGGCTTCACCAGGGCTAAAAGGACCTTCTGTCAGAAAAATGGAACCAATTTGATGATAACCACCCAAACAAGCATCGATGCCAAAAATAAAGGGATTATTAAATTGCTTTTTTATTTCTTTCAAAACACTTTTCAAATTAAGAGCGTGAACAGGATCTGCGAGTGTTCCAAAGACATGATAAGGTACTTGTTTTTCTCTTAGCATCGTCCCCACTAAAGGTCCGAATGAATCTCCTGTAGAACGTTCTGAACCAATACATAAAAAGATGATCTCTTTGGAAGTTGCCCGAAGAATTCTTGCAATTTGAAAAGACATTTCGTCTATATCTCCTTCTGCCTCTGTTTCCAACGTGTAGTTGCAATACTGCATTTCTTTTTTTGTCTCCCCTTTTTTCCGGCCATTAAAAGGATACATGCCTACACTCCCTTATCTTATTCAACTAGAGTCCCGTGACATCTTGTAGAAATTATAACATGATTAATAATTTGGAGATCACTTGTTTTCCCTCTCATTACCTCATTTCGTGTTTACTTGTATTTTGTTAATATATAGATTTACTGGAATTTTTGATAAAATAGAAGAAAACAAAAAATCTACTAGTATGAAACGATTGGTTTTATTTAATAGAAGGAAGTGTATGTATTGTTTAACCAATTAACCAATAACGATAGTATTCTTAATCATTTACGTGCAGACTGTGAAAATTGTTTTGGTTTGTGCTGTGTAGCTTTGCCTTATGCAAAATCTGCTGATTTTGCATTTGATAAAGATGGAGGAACACCATGTTCAAACCTGCAATCGGATTATCGTTGCGGCATCCATGAAAACCTCAGAGCAAAAGGATATAAGGGCTGCACGGTTTATGAATGCTTCGGTGCCGGTCAAAAGGTATCTCAACTCACATATAATGGAAACGATTGGAGAGACAACCCATTGTCAGCAAAGGAAATGTTCGAGGTTTTTCCTATTATGCAACAACTTCATGAAATGCTTTGCTACTTAAATGAAGCACTGAATTTAGAAGATGCGCAACCTCTTCACCGGGAATTGCAAGCGGCTTTTGAAGAAACGGATTATCTCACTAAGCAAAGTCCAAAGTCTATCATGGACCTGAATGTACCAGCTCATAGAGCGATCGTTAATGATTTACTTCTGCGCACAAGTGAACTCGTACGTGCTAAGGTTTCAACTAAGAAAAAACAAAAAAAACAGAACAAAATAGGTAGGGGAAGTGACCTTATCGGGGCAAAGTTGAGAGGTGCTGACCTTAGGGGAGAGAACTTAAGAGGAGCTTTGCTTATCGCATCCGACCTCAGAGAAGCTGACATGAGAGTGACGGATCTTATCGGTGCAGACTTTAGGGACGCTGATTTAAGCGGTGCCAATCTTACCGGAAGTTTCTTTATCACACAAGCACAGATTAACTCGGCTAAAGGCGATATGAAGACAAAATTACCGCTCTCATTAAGCATTCCCGATCATTGGAGGTAGAAGTAAAGCTAAGATCGGCGCTAATTTTCATGCAGAGCAAACGCTTCATGAATAAGAAAGTTTTTAAATTCACGAGTGTTACTTTGCACATCCAACTTTAAAACTCCAGCTACCTTCACATGAGAAGATAGGCTGGGTTTCTTAATAATTTACATCAAATCATTTATAGGACCATTTTGATCTGTTTAGTAAAAAAAGCAACTGTTTATTGTTCAATCGCGCCCTTTTCTTGGACTAATCACGGACTCATTATTCGTCGGTGTCTCTTCCAACTGGGCTTTAAACTCAAACCAAAGCATGTTACTTGATATTCTACTTTTTCCTCGATATCAATCCGTCTTTTTCCATTTCGTGAAGTTGAATGGTCAGCACCTGCTTTGTGATTCCAGGAATCGCACGGTTCATTTCCTCGAACTGTTTTGTACCTTGACCATTTTCCGAAACACGGCGATGCAAAGCATGATTAAAGGTAAAAGAAACCCAACGGTATATGAAAAAAATACTGCAATTTCCTGATCCCAAGTTTGTTGCTCAATGACATTCGAAAACATTACGAGTGAAAGGAGTACACTAATTCCCCCCAAAGGTACTATTAAAGGTCGATGATTTTTTAAATTTAATATTTGTGCGATACCGATAACAACAGCATATAAATAAATTGTCATTTTCATATAGATGGAAAGAATCCACATGATAGCTAATACTGCTTCAATTCGTTGTACAAAATTTCCTATATTAATTTTTCTCGCTAGTGTATAAGTGGGATAGTTATGCCTGGCAGTACTCTCAGCTCCAAGTACAGATATAGTTAAGAAGATGACGATAATCATTACAAGACCGCCGATTAGGTATCCAATCATGAAAGATTTACTTGCGGCTTTAGGTTGATTTACAAAAGCCGGAAAAATCATTAACAACGCTACGGAAGTAACAGTAGAGAATTCTACAAAGAAAAAGACTGCCCTTAACAATGGTTTAGTTTCTACTTCAAATACAGGCTGAAGGTTTTCAAGATTGATTTGAGGAGCAATAAAAACTGTTAAAATAATAAAAAGAATGAAGAAAAACACAATGAAAATTTCAGCGCTACGGGTAAACGTCTCTAATCCAAGACGAACACTCATGATTACAATAGTGGCCATTGAAATATTAATTGCGGCTATAGGTATTTCCGGGAAAAATTGTATACTTATAAATTTTCCTACATAGAACAAAAGTTCAGATCCATATAAAAATGACATGGAAAGAAAAAAAAGAGAAATCATTTTACCAATCCATTTTCCAAACAAATTTTCATGCATTTCTACAAACGTTTTTTCAGGAAACAACAGCCCAAGCTTGCTGTAGAACCAGATGATAATTAACCCAACAGCTACACCTAAAACAGCTCCAATCCAACCATCCTGTTTCGCCTCGGCGGCCATTGTTGTCGGAACAGTGATAATTGTTGTCCCGATCGTAAAAAAAATCACTAGTGTTCTATATTGGTGCGCTGATATTTTTTCGGTATCCAGCATCTATTTTCCACCTTCTTTATTTAACAAAAATCCATAGTTCATTTAAACTCTCTTCTTCTTGTGATATATAAGCATTTTGGGCTTTCCTTGGGGATTTTAAACGTATTTTAAAGTCGGACTTATTTGCTCAATTTGAAAGAGATTTAACTTCTGAAAGGACAAAGGAAGGGATTCAGGGTGCAAGGAAACGAGGGGAAAATTCCGGAAGACGAAAACCGATGAGGAAAGGGTGAATTAAGCTTTATATCTAATGGATCAAGGGATGAGTCGTACGGATGCTGCTGAATAGGCCGGTATCTCTTGTATGACTCTATACCGGAAGATACAGGATGGTAACACAGACAATAAATAATGAACGGAGCAAAGTATAGATGCTGCATGATTATTGTCTACTTTGCCCCTGGTTACACGAACTGTGGTACCGGACCTTTTTGTTATTCACGTAAAATAAGTGCAAAATAACACCTAAAGTGACCCGAGTATAAGGCGCAAACTCAAAAGTAAAGGCTTTTTTCGTAAAGATTGTTGTTTTTAAAACAATACGATTTAAGGTTGATTGGAGCGCAAGTGCGAGACTCCTGCGGGAGCAGCGGGACAGGTGAGACCCCACAGGCGTTTACGCCGAGGAGGCTCACCGCCCGCCCCGCGGAAAGCGAGCATCTGGAGGGGAAATCAACCACACCGCTTCACTTGGTAAATATAAACAAAGTATGCAAAAACAGCAAAAGTAAAAGACAGAAACTAACGTGTAATGGGAAAGTTAATACATAGATTTGGCTTTAATCCTAAACTTTTACAAAGAGTGAACTATACTAACATGCGATTCTTCATTAGGAAGGATCGTCTTTTATAATCGGGCGGAAAATTTTCATTTTTCCATTTGACTCTGACGTTGCGTAATACCTTAAAGTAAATGATATCGAAAGGAGGTAGAAGCCGTGGCAATGAGAGTGAAAGAGCTGGCCGATTTAGTTGGAATTAGTGTGCGGACACTGCATTATTATGATGAAATCGGGTTATTATCGCCAGAGGAAATAACCGATTCAGGTTATCGCCTCTATTCGAATGATAATCTTGAAATGTTGCAGCAAATCCTGTTTTTCAGGGAACTTGGCATGTCGTTAAAGGAAATAAAACAGATGATAACCAGCTCTTCGTTCGATAAACAGGATGCGTTAAAGCAACATCAAAAAATGTTACTGGAGAAACGCAGGCAGCTCGATAAATTAATTAAGACGGTCGAAAAATCGATTAAGCATATGAAAGGGGAAATTCAAATGACGAATAAAGAAAAATTTGAAGGATTTGACTTCAGTCAGAATCCATATGAAGAAGAAGCCCGCAGGCTTTGGGGGGATAAAGCTGTCGATGAGTCGAAGGCAAAAGTGGCGGGCATGTCCAAAGATGCACAGAAAATTGTATCGGATATCTATATAAAACTTGCGTCAATCCGAAATGACTCGCCCAAGTCGGAGGAGGCACAAGAGGCAATTAAAGAATGGTATGATTGTTTGAACAATAACTTCGGCACATACTCACTGGATGCTTTTAAAGGATTAGGTCAAATGTACGTCGATGATCAACGCTTCACCAAAAATATCGACAAATACGGTGATGGTTTAGCAAAATTCATGTGCGATGCGATGGGGCATTTTGCTGACGCTAACAAAAATTGAATCCCAAGATTAGATGGAAGGTTGCTCCGGCAACCTTCTTATTTTATAGCTAAAGGGAGTTATGGTAATATTTATAATATTCGGATTTATAGAGAATAGGGGGAAACTTATGGAATTTAGGAATGCCGCCTTTAACCTTGGGGAAATCAATGATGTTGATGGAAGTAAAGTGGCTGTTTTTAATGGAGATGCCATTTATACAAGCATCGTCACTAAACTTCGGTCCGCAGGTTGTGTTTTCGCCGAGGAAGAGGCCCGGTTGCTCATCATCGCGGCGGGGACAACGGCCGAACTGGCCGGGATGGTGGATAGACGGATTGCGGGTTTGCCCCTTGAACACGTCATCGGCTGGGTGGAATTCTGCGGTATCCGGTTAGAGGTTGATCTCGGAGTCTTCGTACCCCGCAAAAGGACCGAGTTTTTAGTCCGCCAAGCGGCAGCGCTCGCTATGCCAGGAGCAGTCGTGGTGGACTTGTGCTGCGGCACGGGCGCGGTTGGTTCCGCTGTGGGCGATGTTCTCGAAGATATCGAGCTGTACGCCGTCGACATTGACCCAGCAGCGGTGCGGTGCGCGCGTCGTAACGTCATTTCAGTCAATGGTCAGGTATACGAAGGGGACCTCTATGAACCGCTTCCGGCCAATTTACGGGGACGTGTTGACGTACTTGTCGCAAACGCACCATACGTCCCTACTGAGGGAATCGGTCTTTTACCCCATGAAGCGCGCATGCATGAGGCGAGGGTGGCATTAGATGGCGGGGCGGATGGGCTTGATGTTCAGAGAAGGGTGGCGGCTTCGGCAACACTTTGGTTGGCACCGGGCTCCCATTTGTTAGTCGAGACCAGTGAGCGGCAAGCGATGCAGACCGTAGAAATCTTTGGTAGATACGGAATGATGCCACGGGTGGTAAAGTGTGATGAACTGGACGCCACTGTCGTAATTGGAACTAGGCCCACACTCTAAAGAACTGTTTTTAGAGGTGTTTCTTCTTATAACGAATGCAACAAAGAAGTTATGTCTAAGGAAAAAACATGATGGGCAATCCAGAAATAAAAAAATTCAGTCATCTCGAGGTATGGGTTAAAATGGAACTTTGGAAAATGAGTCAAAAGGTCTCGGATCTAAGCGATGTAATTCCTTATTATTTTTTTAGTCTAGTCTCATCCTGTCTGTCGCTTTCCACAGGGATGGTTATGTTTAGCTGGGGCTCCTGGGGGTTGCTTGGTATTATCGTGTTGTCTTTTTATGTCATTATCCCTTATTTATTATTTGCCGTTCCGCTACAGGTCCTTTTCAATAAACATCCTAAAAAATTCAGTTTACTTTATTTATGCCTTTATATTTTTTTCTCTTTGCTGGCTGTATTCATTTATAGTTCGGTGCTCAATTTTGACTTCAGTATGGAAGTTTTAACTACAATGAATCACTATGCAATAAGTCTTTCGGCGGCATTATTTTTTTGGTTTTGGGACTCGGTCTTTTTACAAGGCTCTTTTCGTAAAGATTGTTGTTTTTGAAACAAAACGATTTAAGGTTGATTAGAGAGCAAGTGCGAGACTCCTGCGGGAGCAGCGGGGCAGGTGAGCATCTGGAGGGGAAATCAACTACACCGCTTTACTTGGTAAATAGCAATAAAGTATGCGAAAACAGTCTTTTACAAAAAAAGAGATCTACATCATAAAAGGGACCAAAGAAGCGGTCCCTTTCCAACATTATTTCTTTAGCATGTTTACGATTTCCTTAGCTTTTTCTAATGTAACTCCTTCAATGATACTGTTGTTTTTTCGAACAGCCGTACCAAAATGATAGTGGCCGGTATGCAGTTCGGAATGGATAGCAAGGATATTATCCTTATTTAAGCCGCTTCCAACCAGTATCGCTATGTCGCCGCAGACTCTTTTCATTTGTTGAATCGTGTTCATGCGGCTGGGGAAATCCCCATGCCCACCTGACGTCAATATCGTTGTGATTTCAGGATATCGTGCCAGCATTTCAGCTGAAATGACTGGGTCGTTTGTATCATCGATGGCCCGGTGAAATGTAATCTCCAACCCTTCACATACTGTCAATAGTTCTTCGAGGTATGGTAGATTGATTTCATTTTCTTCATTTAATGCACCCAATACGACCCCGTTCGCCCCCAGTGATCGAATGATTTGAATATCTTTTTTCATGATTTCCAAATCATATTGCGTATAACAAAACGACTGGCTATGAGGCCTTACCATCACGTTGACTGGAATCTTTACTGAATGGACGACAGCTTCTATCAGGGCGTGGCTGGGAGTCAATCCCCCCTCGGACAAAGAACTGACAAGCTCGATTCGGTCTGCGCCCGACTCTTCGATAATAATGGCATCTTCTATCGTTGTGGCAATGAATTCAATGTACATTGGATTTTCCTTTCCTGCATGCAAGTGTTTTAAGAACAGTTTGTATAAGATTATTAAATCCATTAAGAATAGTAAAGTCAATTCATTAATGGATACCATGACCTCTTATCAAATACCTGCACTAGTTTTCCTCAAATGGAATTTCTTTATTTCTCATATTTATGAAACGAAATGAACAATCAAACGTATAAAAAAAGAATATATTCAATGGTATATTTGAAAGTGGAATGTTTGGCAGGGTAATTAAATGAAAATCATCATGACGGAGGTTATTTAATTGGATAAAGAAGTTAAGGAAGTAAAGAAGTCGAGGTTTTACAAAGTAGGGATGGGATTCCTGATCATTTCCCTTCTCACTTGGATCATTCCTGTCGTAGCTCCTTTTACGCCATTTTCGACTGCGGCTAAAGCAGGGGTCATAACAGGTGCGATCGTCTTTGCGGAAGTCATGTTTTGGGCAGGCGCGCTTTTGGTCGGGAAAGAAGTGGCTGCTAAATATAAAGGTTATTTAAACCCGAAAAATTGGAGAAAAGAAAAAGGGTGAAGCTTCCATGGAAACTGAGTTGTTGAAAGTTTTCGATTCCAATCGCATACAAACAGGCGTGGCTTCGCGTGAGGAAGTACATAGATTGGGGCATTGGCATGAGGTTTTCCACTGCTGGTTCGCAAGTTCGGAAGCGGGCGTGGATCACCTATATCTTCAGCATCGTTGTGCGATGAAAAAAGATTATCCGAACCTATTGGATATTACGGCTGCAGGCCATTTGCTGGCTCATGAAACGGTATACGACGGAGTCAGGGAGATTAAAGAAGAAATAGGCATTGACGTTTCCTTTGACGAGTTGGTTCCATTAGGGATCATTGAATACCATCAAACGAAAGAAGATTTCATCGACAAAGAACTGGCAAACGTCTTTCTATATGAAAGTGCACATAGCTTCGATGATTTCACCCTGCAGCCAGAAGAGGTTTCCGGAATGGTGAAGGTTGCGCTGAATGACTTCGAAGAGCTTTGGACCGGAGCGGAGGACAAAGTGAATATTAAGGGATTTGAAATGAATCACGAAGGCCGTAGGATGATGATCGATCGGTATGTTGGACGGGACGAGTTCGTTCCGCATGATCTTTCCTATTATGAAAGCATCATTAGATTGATCAGGGAAAACCTCGCTAAATGAAAATGAAGCCCCGGCAAAACGATTTGAGTTTTGTCGGGGCTTTTTCTTTTTTCTTTAAAAAAACATTAAGTACATCGACCTGTATCTTTCCTGATCAACTGCAGTCTATTGGCTCGTTTTGTCTCAGCTCGATACGCAAAAGTCCTTAGTTGTTACCTTATTTGTCCTGAATCGCTCATAGGGATAATGACTTTGTCCTGTGGTGATTCGGTTGATAAAGCGAGACATACTAGACTGTAATAGTGATGGCAGGCTGCAAGTTAAAGGTGGAGATGTAGTTTTTCATGAACTAGGGAATTTATCACTTGTAAGAATATGACAAAATTGTAAGATGAACAGTGTACAAATTTTGTTAAGGGGATGAGTGAGATAATGAAGAAAATGGTTTTATGTATTTCATTTTTTGTAGCTTCTTTAGTCCTTTTTGGCTCCCTTGATCTTTTTGCAAGCAAAGCATCAGCAGAAACACACACCTATGATGGAAAAAGTCCTTACTATAATAATTGTGCGAATAGTGCAGTAACGAAGAAGGCCGTGAAAATTTATGCCAACGGTGCTTCCGCCAACTTGGAGTTGAAATTCAGCACGACTTGTAAAACGGCTTGGGCAAAGCTCACTCTAAGCAGACCGGCTAAAGCAGATGGGGAGGCAACGGCTTTGGTTGTCCGAAATACTGATAATAAACAATTTAGCTGTGCATCTCCTGGAGGAAATGGCGAAATAAATAAAGGTCAAACGTCATGCTATACACCAATGGTCTATGATTTAGATCCGCGAAAAGCAAAAGCGGTCGCTTTTTGGCCATATACAGCAGGTGAAACCGACTGGTATTAATGAAAAAGGAAAGCCTTCATCAATTTTTATGGAAAGAAAGGATGAATGAATTGAATAAAAAGCTTAAAATGATAGGTTTATCCATGGTGATGACACTGTCGATGTTTCTTGTCGACTTTGGGTTTGGAAAAAATCAGGCTCTGGCCGAAACACATACTTATGATGGAAAAAGTCCATTCTATAATAGTTGTGCAAGTTCGGCGGTAACGAAGGATAAAAAATGGATCGATTCAAATTCGTACGTAGAATTGAAATTCAGCACTGTCTGTAAAACCGCCTGGGCAAAAGTGACCGTGACACGTCCCGCCGTATACAACCATGAAGCGGACGCCAGGATCGTCCGAAGTACTGATGGTAAGGCCTATACATGTGCCAGTTCGGGGGGCAATGGTGTCGTGAACAAAGGGCAGACCTCGTGCTATACACCAATGGTATATGATTATGACCCGCGCAAGGCACAGGCCCAAGGGATACATGCGATCCCTAATAGTGATGCATATAATAAAGCGGTGACCATTTGGTACTAAAATACAAAGGCAAAAAGCATCCTTTGGCAGGATGCTTTTTTTTGCGGTCAGATTGTAGTCACACTTTCGTTTCCGCTTCCAAGTGAAGTAGATATTGTTTCATCTCCGTACCTCCACGGTAACCGGTAATTTTCCCGTTTTTTCCGATGACCCGATGACATGGCACCGTAATCAGAACAGGATTGGCACCAATGGCCGTACCGACCGCCCGAACAGCTGCAGGTCTTTGGATGATTTGGGCAATATCGGAATAGGAACAGGTTTTTCCGTAAGGTATTTGATTTAGCGCTGCCCAAATTTCTTCTTGAAAGGGCGTGCCCTTTACATCTGTCGGAAGAGAGAAGGTCTGCCTGGTCCCTTCGAAATATTCTTGGAGTTCTTTTAGATAGGGTGTTAATGCTTTTTCATTTTCAATAAGTCTCGCATTTGGAAAGCGTTTTTGTAGCCAAGACTCCAGTTCTTCATACGTTTGACCGGGTGAGCCTATATAGCAAAGCCCTTTTTCCGTTTTGGCCACATATAACTGCCACCTATCATAACGCAATATGGACCAATCAATGGTTTGTTCTTTATCATTCTTCATTTTCATCACGCTCCAAAGCTTGAGTTTTGAGATAAGCTTTCCGATATCCTGAAGGGGTATTCCCCATTTTCCTTTTGAATAGCGCCATGAAATAGGGTGTACTGGAGAACCCGACAGCCAAGCCTATTTCAGTTATTGGCTGTTCGGACTTTTCCAGCAGCCACGTTGCTTTTTCAAGGCGTAGCCGTTGAATGTATTCAGTTGGCGATATCCCCTTCACACGCTTGAATGATCGTTGTAAATGATAGGGGCTGCCGTGGGAAATATCCGCCAATTTGTTCAATGTAAGGGGTTCGGTGTAATGGGTGTCGATCCATTCGGCTATTTGTTCAACCCATTCTTCTGTCGGCAAATTCAATCCTTCCGGTTTACATCGTTTACAAGGCCGGAAATCTTCTTCCAAAGCCATCATGGCATTTTTGAAAATCTTCACGTTTTCCTTATTCGGCACCCTGGATTTACAGGAGGGCCTGCAAAAGATGCCCGTCGTTATTACTCCATATAAAAAATGATCATCATATGCTGCATCACAATCTATAATAGCTTTCCAATATTCATTCGGGAAATCTGCTTTTTTCGGATTCAACACATTCACCTCTGCTTTTAGTATACAAGAAAGGGGTGATATACAAACATTTTGATAATATAAAAGCAAGATAACGTAATGATTAAATAAGGGGAAATTTTCCTATGGATAGGATTGTTTTGTTAAAATAAGGGAGTTGAATGAAAGCGCAAGATAACGTATCCATTTTTCAATAGAATAAAGAGAATATGACAAAGGAGGACATTATCAATGGATGAAGGCATGATTGAATTGAGGATTCATGCACCAAAGGAGTTTAGTTTTTCGGAAAATCTTACATACTTATCAAGATCCTCCAATGAATGTCTGTTCGATATTGTTGATCAAAAAATTTATCGAGCACTTGTTGTCGAAAACGAGACACTCCTAGTGGAAATCAGTGCGATGAATGAAACGGAGCTGACCGTGCGGTTTCCAGGACGAACAACACCGATGGATAATCAGGTAAAGGATGCTGTTTCCCAATACGTTCGTCACTGGTTCGATCTTGAGACAAACCTGCTTCCTTTTTATGAGCTGGCCCAAAATGACCCTTTATTGCAAAAGCCGGTAAGCCAATTCTTCGGTTTGAGAAATATGGGCATCCCGGATTTATTTGAAGCGATTGCCTGGGGAATACTTGGACAGCAGATTAACTTGACTTATGCCTATACCTTGAAACGGAGGCTTGTGGAGGGATTTGGTGATTTTGTTGAATTCGAAGGAAAGCAATATTGGCTATTTCCAAAGCCTGATGTGATCGCGAAATTGACGGTCGAAGATTTTGCCGATTTGAGGATGACGGTGAAGAAGTGTGAATATTTAATAGGCGTCGCTCAACTGATTGCAGAAGGGGAACTTACTATAGAAAAGCTGTTGAGTGCAAAGGATGTAAAAGAGGCCGAAAAAATGCTGACCAAAATACGGGGAATCGGTCCGTGGACAGCGAACTATGTCTTGATGCGCTGTTTGCGTTTTCCCGCAGCCTTTCCCATCGATGACGTCGGTCTGCATAATTCCATGAAACTGGTCATGGAAACGGAAGCAAAACCAACGAAAGCGGAAATCCTGAAACTTTCGGAAGCGTGGGCCGATTGGGAATCCTATGCGACCTTCTATTTATGGAGATTGCTATATTGACTTCGTGTATATCCCTATTCGGAGATAAAAAAGTAGAATGCGTCGATATATCTCTAAATTCGGAGATAAAAAAGTAGAATGCGTCGATATATCTCTAAATTCGGAGATAAAACAGTAGAATGCGTCGATATATCCCTAAATTCGGAGATAAAACAGTAGAAATCGTCGATATATCCCTAAATTCGGAGATAAATAGTAGAATGCGTCGATATAGCTCTAGATTCGGAGATAAAACTACAGATTGCGTTAATATATATCTAAATTCGGAGATAAATTGCATTTCCAGCCCAAACACCTTGAGTCCATATATCATAACTTATTACATTCAATCATATAGAGGTGAATGACCATGTATATGTACCCAACGTATCATTATGAAGATCAAGTTTATCTTGAACGGCAGTTTCCTGGTCTACCCGGCTTTCCGGGCATCCCAGGATCACCGGGCTTTCCAGGCCAACCCGGTTTTCCCGGTGCGCCTCAATTTCCAGGGCAGCCAGGTCCACCGCCGGGTTCGCAAGCACCAACAGCTCCCCCGCCAGCATTTATCCCCCAACAGCAATCGGCTTCAACATTTGCCATAGATCCAGGTGCCATTTCGTTTTGCCTGTTCAGGAATACTTTTATATGGCTTAATAATGGTGCACGTTTCTGGTATTACCCTATTTTCGTCGGTCCGCGTTCTGTTGCCGGCTTCAGGTGGAATGGCAGGTTCTGGACGTTTTTTGGTATCGATACAAGACAAATCAATTCATTTAGCTGTTTTTGAAAAAATGCTCAAAGGAGATGTTTCCTTTGAGCATTTTATGTTTCTGATTGTTTTGCTTCCAATACGAAAAGATATGGCAGCAAGACAGAAGCAGCACTATCCAAAGAAAAACATCATTAAAGGAAAAGCCTATCGTTGAATGTCCCCCAAAAGCGGTCATCACTCCGACTAGGGAAAGGAGATACATGGTGTAAAACAATTGCGACTTGATCCTCATATCATGATCGGAGTGACACTCTTTCTTAAATAGTCATATATTCCTTCGTTTTTGAATGTGGCGAAATAAACGGCCAACAATGTTCAATATTTAATAGAAATGGTAAAATCATTATGCTCCTATAAAATTTAGTGAATGAAAATGAAAATAGAGGATGCTGTTGAATATGAGGAAAGTATCACTGGAAACCAAGATTCTCGGGTTAGTCTTATCGTTGAGCCTGTTTTTGATTATATTATTGACGACTACTTTTTCCTATATGGAAGGAAGGCAAATAGCGAAGGATAAAGGTCAATTGGCGTTGGAACTTTCAAAGACGATTAGCTTCATGCCTACCGTAACGGATGCCTTTGAAACGGATGATCCCGCTCGCACAATTCAGCCGATTGCCGAAAAGATCCGCAGGGAAACAGGGGCTGAGTTCATCGTAGTCGGGAATAAAGAGGGAATTCGCTATTCACATCCGCTGGCTTCCGAAATTGGGAAGCGGATGGAAGGCGGGGATAATGCCAGGGCCCTTCAGGAAGGCGAATATTATGTCTCCGAAGCGGCAGGATCACTCGGTCTTTCCATTCGGGGGAAGTCACCGGTATTCAATGCGGATGGAAAAATAATTGGAATCGTCTCCGTCGGTTTTTTAGTTGACGATGTCCGCGCCCAAATTTTCAAGGACTTGTCGAAAGAGATGATTGTATCTTTAGTGGCCATCATGATATCGATCATTGGCAGTTATATGCTGGCAAGGAGCATACGTAAAGATACATTGGGGCTGGAACCATTCGAAATCGCCAATTTATATAAAGAAAAAAATGCAGTGCTTCAATCGGTGAAAGAGGGGATTCTGGCCATTGACCAAAATGGGTTGATTACCTCGATGAATCAGCCGGCAAAAAAATTGCTGGATATTAAAGAGTCCGTTCGCCATTTGAATGTGGATGGCCTATTTCCTTCGAAATATTTATTTGAAGTGCTGAAGTCCGGTGAACCGCAGGTGGATAAGGAGATTTCATGGAAAGACAAATCCGTTATCGTCAATTGTACGCCAATCTTCGATAGTGAAGGGGTAAGCGGTGTTGTCGCTTCGTTCCGTGATCGAACGGAAATTGAGGAAATGGTCAACACATTATCGGAAGTGAAGATGCATTCAGAGGATTTACGGGCACAAACCCATGAGTTCACCAATAAACTATACGTCCTTTCAGGTTTGATACAATTAGGCGAATATGATGAAGCAATAGATATGATTCAAAGCGAAACATCCGAATTGCATTCCTTGAACCGTGTCGTGTTCGAACAGATAAAAGATACAAAGGTACAAGCCCTTTTACTTGGAAAGATAGGGAAGGCATCGGAGAAGAAGATCATCTTTGAAATAGACACCCAAAGTTATCTAGAGAAACTGCCGGATCATATAAAATTGTCACAATTAACATTGATTCTAGGCAACATTATTGATAATGCACTTGAAGCGGTTTCAAGCGTGGAAGAGCCGCTCGTGAAATTTTTCGCCACAGATATCGGAAATGATATGGTATTTGAAGTGAGTGATAACGGAAAAGGAATACCTGAGGATGCCATCGCCCACATTTTCGATCGGGGTTTCACTTCGAAAAACAGCGGAAGTCCGAGTGGTTATGGACTTGCGAATGCTGATCATGTTGTCAAAGAGCTTGGCGGCATCATCGAAGTTTACAGCGAGGATGGAAACACAATATTCACCGTGTATCTTCCTAAAGAAAAGTGAGGAGGGAAAGAATGCTGAAGATAAGAGCAGTCATCGCAGAAGATGATTTTCGTGTTGCGGATATCCATGAAAAATTCTTAAAAAACTTTGATGAAATAGAAGTGGTCGGAAAAGCCGTCAATGCCAAAAAAACGCTTCGGATCTTGGAACAAAAAAGCCCGGATCTGCTATTGCTTGATGTATATATGCCAGATCAACTTGGTACAGACCTCCTTCCGGACATAAGGAAAAAGTTCCCGAATGTGGATATCATCATGATTACCGCGGCAACGGATAAAGACCAACTTGAAAAGGCGCTACACTATGGTGTAGAGAATTATTTAATTAAACCAGTGGAAATGAAGCGCTTCAATCAAGTTATCGAAGAGTATCTGAAGAAAGTCCATCTGATGAAATCGAAACAAGAGATAGATCAGGATTTTGTTGATCTCATTTTGAATAAGGGATCTGCGATTTCGGAAACGAACGATGGGCCGGCCTTACCGAAAGGGGTCGACGAAATCACTTTGGCGAAAGTGATCGAGGTACTCAAAGCAAGCGATATCGGTTTGTCGGCTGAGCAAGTGAGCGGCCAGATCGGCGCTTCCAGGACAACCGCGAGACGCTATCTGGAATATTTGATATCCGTAAAGAAATGTAAAGCGGAAGTCGTATACGGGGTAGTGGGAAGACCTGAGCGAAGATATTATAAAGTTCAATAGAATTAAGTGTGAAGCACCTTCAAGATTGAAGGTGTTTTTTTATGCAGGTTTCAAAAAAGCAATATTTGTCAAAAAAACGATGTTTTAATCTGTTATCTTATTCTTAAGGAGGTTCGGAAATGAGATACAGTCCCATCATCCAAAAAACGATTGAATATATAGAGAATAGTTTACAAGAGGAGTTATCCTTGGAAAACATCGCACGATTCGCAGGTTTTTCGAAATATCATTACCATCGTATTTTTCACAAGGAGGTTGGTGTGACCGTATCAGAATATATTCGATATCGAAGGATCGCCAATGCAGCTAACATGCTGCTTTATACAGATGAAAAAATAATCGACATCGCTTTTTATTACCGCTTTGAAACACAAGAATCCTTTACTCGTTCATTTAAGAAATATTATGAACTGCCGCCAGGGCAATATCGGAAACTCGTAAGTAAATTAACCTTGCAAAAGGAGGAAATGACGATGAAAAACGAACAATTATTAAAAGGATGGAATTTAAGCGGGAGTCATCCATTCAATTATAAAATGGGAATTGACCGGGAGACATTCCATAAAGGCCAGGCATCAGGTTTCCTGAAATCCGTCACTGCTGAATCCAAGGAGGAATTTGCAACGATGATGCAACAATTCAAGGCGGAAAATTACCTTGGTAAAAGAATGAAACTGTCGGGTTTTTTAAAATCAAAAGATGTTGATGGATTTTGTGGCTTATGGATGAGGGTGGATAATGCCCTTCATGATGTTTTGCAATTCGACAATATGGGGAACCGGCCCATCGTTAACGATACGGAATGGAACCATTATTATATTGTCCTGGATGTACCCGAAAACAGTGCCATCATTTCATTCGGGGTCCTTCTATCAGGGCGTGGCAAAGTATGGATCGATGAACTAGAATTCGAGGAAGTCAGTAAAGATACACCAACGACCAATATAGATTACGGCTGTGACCTCTTGGATGGACCGGCAAATCTATCTTTTGAAGAATAAATGCGCTGTATCATGCCTTTGCCAGCAATGAAGATATAGTCTAAGTTTTCTTAATAATTGCAATCGTTTCCTTGAAGAACCCGCCATACAACCCGGGGAGTGGCGCCGGTTCAGTCTCGAAAAATCGTTTCCGTGAACACAATGAACAAAATTAACAAAATAGTTTTAAAACACAATAAATTGATAACGCTTACAAATGAAGCGGTTTCATATACAATTTACCTTATTAGAAGATAAGGAGTGATTGATATGCTCGCTTTATTAGGATACTTGATGATAGTTACGTTTATGATATTAATTATGACAAGGCGACTTTCAGCCATGATAGCTTTGATTGCAGTGCCAAGTGCCTTTGCACTTATTGGCGGGTTTGGCGGTAAAATGGGTGAGATGGCGCTGGAAGGGATCAAAGACGTTGCGCCAACTGGAATAATGATTTTATTTGCGATCCTTTTCTTTGGCATTTTGATCGATGCTGGCGTTTTTGATCCAATCATTAATACGATACTTAAGGTTGTAAAAGGAGATCCAGTGAAAATTGCCATCGGCACGGCAGTCCTGGCTTTGCTGATTTCCTTGGATGGAGATGGTACAACCACATATATGATAACGATTTCAGCCATGCTTCCGCTCTATAAACGGATTGGCATGAGGCCGCTTGTATTGGCCGGTATTGCCGTTTCATCATCTGGAGTCATGAACCTTCTTCCTTGGGGAGGCCCTACAGCGCGGGTGATGACCGCATTAAAACTTGATATGTCCGATGTTTTCACCCCTGTCATTCCAGCGATGATCGGCGGAGTCCTGTTCGTCCTTTTCATGGCATATTGCATGGGTAAAAAAGAAAGAAAAAGAATCGGGATCATAGAAGTCGACTATCGTGTTATGGCACAGCAAGCAGCTGCAACGGAAGATGCTTATCTTAAGCGTCCTAAATTGATAATATTCAATTACGCATTGACTCTTACATTGCTAGTGGCGCTGATCATGGAGCTTATGCCTTCAGCGGTACTGTTCATGATAGGTTTTGCCATTGCCATCACGGTTAATTATCCGAAACTCAGTGATCAAAAAGAGCGTGTGGCAAACTATGCAGACAATGCTTTATCTGTAATTTCGATGATTTTTGCAGCAGGTGTCTTCACTGGAATCCTTGCCGGTACGGAAATGGTCGATGCCATGGCAAACTCTTTGATTCAGCATATTCCAGATCAAATGGGCGCACATTTTGCTGTCATCACGGCCATCATCTCAGCACCATTTACGTTCTTCATGTCTAATGATGCATTTTATTATGGTGTACTCCCATTGCTTGCTAAAGCGGGAGCTGCTTATGGAATTGACCCTGCCATGATCGGCAGAGCTTCACTATTAGGGTTGCCCGTCCATCTATTAAGCCCGCTTGTTCCATCTACCTATCTATTGGTTGGAATGGTAGGGGAAGATTTCGGTGCATTGCAGCGCACCTTCCTGAAATGGGCATGCGGATCGACGCTTGTCATGATACTGGTATGTGTCCTATTGGGAATCATCCCACTATAAAGTCCTAAAGAGTCCCGTTCGTCAAGATGCGAACGGGACTCTTTTCTGTCTGCATCAAGTGCTGAATAAATCTGGAAAAGTGAGATACATTATGTTTGTCTTCTCTTTCGCGACAAAGTTAGCTTTTACTTTTATTGAATGCGGAAGGTACGTACCTTAAAATTAAAGGAAACTATATCAATATGAAGGGAAGAGAGCAAAATGGCTCACTTTAATATAAAAGTTGCAGTTCAAAAGTTCGGTAACTTTCTAAGTTCAATGGTCATGCCGAATATATCAGCTTTCATAGCATGGGGGCTAATCACTGCCCTATTCATCCCATCTGGTTTCCTGCCAAATGAAAGCCTTGCCAAAATGGTTACACCGATGGTTACGTTTTTACTGCCGCTTTTAATTGGGTATACAGGTGGTAAGCTAATCCATGACCACCGTGGCGGCGTAGTCGGTGCCATTGCGACAATGGGTGTCATCGTCGGATCTGATATCCCGATGTTCCTCGGCGCCATGATAATGGGACCGTTCGGCGGTTATGTCATCAAGAAATTCGATCAATTGATT
This sequence comes from Peribacillus simplex, assembly GCF_900156045.1. Classification (GTDB taxonomy): domain Bacteria; phylum Bacillota; class Bacilli; order Bacillales; family DSM-1321; genus Peribacillus; species Peribacillus simplex_D. The sequence continues at coordinate 253,024 of NZ_FTMX01000001.1, forward strand.
GAAGGGAAAATAAAAGCCGGTTTTGAAATGCTTGTTAATAATTTCTCAGCGGGGATAATTGGCGGTTTATTGTCCATTCTATCCTTCTTGGCCATCGGGCCTGCTGTAGACGTATTTACAGGCTGGCTTGTAGCAGGAGTCGATTGGCTTGTCGGTACAGGTTTACTGCCGTTGACAAGTATCCTGATCGAGCCTGCCAAGGTATTGTTCTTGAACAATGCGATCAATCATGGTGTACTATCACCAATCGGTGTAGAGCAAGTTAAACAAACAGGGGCTTCCATCCTGTTCCTTCTGGAATCGAATCCTGGACCGGGTATCGGCGTATTGCTTGCCTATTGCTTTTTTGGAAAAGGGACGGCGAAGAAATCGGCTCCAGGAGCTGCCATCATTCATTTCTTCGGCGGGATCCATGAAATTTATTTCCCTTATATCCTAATGAAGCCGATGTTATTCTTAGCGGTCATTCTCGGAGGCATGAGTGGAGTATTCACATTGGTCCTGCTAGGCGGAGGATTGTTCGCTCCTGCTTCTCCAGGCAGCATACTTGCCATTACAGCAGTAACTCCGCATAATGCGGGCGCTTATATTGCTAACTTTGCAGGCGTGATCGTAGCCGCCCTTGTTTCATTCATCGTCGGTGCATTCATCCTGAAAACAGGAAAGCAATCTGAAGAGAATATTGAAGATGCCGCGAAAAAAATGCAAGAAATGAAAGGCAAGAAAAGCTCTGTTGCCGATGTATTCGCTTCAGATCCGGGAACGATGCCAACAAACGTCAGCAAAATAATATTTGCCTGCGATGCTGGGATGGGATCAAGTGCGATGGGAGCTTCGCTGCTTCGCAAGAAGGTGAAGGAAGCCGGATTGAATATCACCGTGACCAATACGGCGATCTCGAACATTCCTGCTGATGCACAAATCGTCATAACACAGGAAGAGTTAACTCCAAGGGCACAGAATAAAGTACCGAATGCTTATCATGTATCCGTCGATAATTTCCTATCGAGCCCTGAATACGATTCATTGCTTGCACGGCTTCAGGACGATGGCACCGATGAGCTGCATGAAATCGTCGAAGATGCTGGAGAGAAGGTTCCCGGTGTTCGTGAACATTCTATCGAACCTGGCATCAACGATGATGAACAGGATGATAATGAATTGCTTCGCGAAGAAAACGTCTTCCTTAATCAACAATTCGCCAATAAGGAAGAAGCGATTCGCTTTGCGGGAAGAGCTTTGGTCAATGCAGGTTACGTTAAGGAAAGCTATATTGAAGCAATGATTGCCCGTGATGAATTGACTTCGACCTATATGGGAAATGATGTAGCCATTCCGCACGGAACTGAGGAAGCTAAGAAAGATGTTCTTAAATCCGGATTTACCGTTTTACAAATTCCTGATGGTGTCGACTTTGACGGCCAAAAGGCACGATTGATATTCGGCATTGCCGGCAAGGACGGGACACATCTTGAAATTCTATCTGGCATTGCAGTTACCTGCTCTGAGATGGAGAATATCGAAAAGATGGTTAAAGCCACGTCAGCCAGGGAATTGATGAATATTATAAATGTCGGAAATAATTAAATAAACTTAACCAAGAATAGAAAAGCGTTTTACGCTTTTCTATTCAGTATTTTCTCGTGTTACTCCACCTGAAATGAGTTGGTAGCATGTATATTACTTCAAGGGAAAAATCAATCATAGAATTGATCATAAAAACTTCTGGAAAACATACAGCCTTATCCATTGCGACACAATTGAATGTCAGTGTCCGGACTGTTCAACGTGATCTGAAGTCCATAGAAAAAATCCTGCAATCATTTGAGTTGCATTTAACACGCAATACACATGAGGGACTGACCATCGACGGGAAGAATGAACAAGTCTTTCGGCTTGTACAGCACCTGATGGGCAATCATCCAATCGATCAAACGCCACAAGAAAGAAAGTTACATCTCCTTTTAGCTTTACTGCAGGAAGAATCATATAAAACCCAAGTTCTTGCGGGGGATCTCGGTATAAGCATAACGACTCTTACAACCTATTTAGACGAACTGACTGAATGGTTAAAGAATTTCAATATCGTGATTACGAGAAAAAGGGGAGTCGGAATAGAGCTTGCCGGAACCGAAGAAAATAAACGGAAAGCCCAGGCCGCCTATTTTTTGCACTTTTTTAATGAAGAGTTGATTGAAAGTTTATTTTTGTTGCAAGAAGGAAAATTCCCAGAGGCGAAAATCCTCGACTATTTCGATCCCGAATATCTTCTGGCTATCGATGGGGTGCTGTTTTCCACTTTTAACAGTATCCATTCCCGTTTGGCGGATAGCGGGTATATAGGGTTGATTGTACATATTTATGTGACCCTGCAAAGGAATGAGAGCCAATTTTTTTTGGAGAAGGACTTCAAGAAAATAAGCGAACTTTCCGATGAGAATAATCTCATGAATAAAATAGGCAAGGAACTAAGCACCATGCTGGAAGTCTCTTTTACCATCGATGATATAAGCTACCTGGCAGCCATCCTTAAAGGTTCCAAGCTTCATGCGGCGGATGCCGTTCCATATGACAGTGTGTTGCTTGGCCAACTGATAAGAAACCTGATAAAAGATGTTTCGGCACAACTGCAAATCGATTTGACCAAGGATTTCCCATTGTATCAAGGGCTCCTTGCCCATATGGAACCATCGCTTTTCCGGATCAAACAAGAAATGGGATTGTACAACCCCTTAACCGAAGATATTAAACGAAAGTATCCGGTTCTCTTTTTGGCAGTAAAGACCAGTCTGGAAAAGGGATTCAAAGAAATAAAAGAATTTCCTGAAGATGAAATAGCCTTCATCGTCCTGCATTTCGGATCTGCATTAGTGCTGCGGGAAGAAGAAATATCAATAAGGGCACTCATCGTTTGCCCGACAGGTATCGGCACGTCGAAGATGCTTGCAAGCCGGATCAAAAAAGAAATCATCGAAATCGAGACTGTCGAAATCAAGACGATCAAAGACATCCAGCAGCAGGGCAGCCTGAAAAACTATGATGTAATCATTTCTACCGTCCGGCTTCCGTATATCGATAGTGATTATATTCTTGTATCCCCTCTTTTGAGTGAAGAGAATATATTGAACATCAGGAATTATTTAAGGAAGAATATCGAAAACTTCACGAAGAATAAGCGTTATGGCAGTCATTCAGCCCATAAGGATACCCTGACCAAAAAAGAGGATGGCGAATTGAAAGAAGTGCTGCAGGAATTGAAAGATGCCCAGCAGAGCATCGAGTCGATCATGGATAATTTCCGGTTTTATCGGCTGCCGCATCTGAAAGGACATCCAGAAATCATCGAAGAAATGGTCAGGATGGCTGAAAAAGAATCACTTCTAATGGGTGCGGGTGATGTGGTCGAATCCTTGAACGAACGGGAAAAAAAAGGTGGTTTAGGCATTCCTGGCACTGGAATGGGCCTTTTCCATACGAGACACAAAAATGTGAAAGAACTGATATTCCAGGTGGCGCACCTGGAGGAATATCGTCTGGTCAAAGGTATGGATGGAAATGACGTCCATATGAAAAATTTACTGTTGATGCTGGCACCTGAAGAATTGAGTGTGAAGCAGCAGGAAATCGTCAGCTTAATAAGCTCGAGCTTAATTGAAAGCAATGAATCCATCATGATTTTTTCATCTTCGGACGAGGAAATGATTAACAGAAGGCTGGAAGCCATATTTTTGGATTATTTATATACTAACTTGATAAAGGGATGATTGTAATGAAACAAGCAGTACATTTCGGTGCAGGAAACATTGGAAGAGGATTTATCGGAGCACTCTTTTCACAATCTGGATATCATGTGACTTTTGTGGACATAGCCGATCAAATCATCGATCAGTTAAATGATAAAAAGCAATATCAAGTCAAACTGGCTACTGATCAACAAGAATCCGTAACAGTAAAAAATGTTTCGGGTTTAAACAGCTTAAAGCAGGACGAGGAAATCATTAAAGCAATTTCCGAAGCAACCTACCTCACCACTGCTATCGGTCCCAATATTTTGCCTCATATCGCTCCTTTAATTGCAAAAGGACTAGCCGCAAGGGTGAAGGAAACCGATGAAAAACTATATGTGATAGCTTGTGAAAACCAAATATCGGCAACAGACCTTTTAGAAGGCTACATTCTAGAAAACTTGGATCAAGATACAAAAGAAAAACTAGCTGGTAAAGTATACTTCTTTAACTCAGCAGTCGATCGCATCGTTCCTATCCAAAATAACGAAGGATCACTCGATGTTTTGGTGGAACCTTATTATGAATGGGTCGTTGAAACGGATGAAAGCATTCCTGCAGTTGAAGGGATGACCATTGTAAAAGAACTGGCTCCATTCATTGAGAGAAAACTGTTCACCGTTAATACAGGACATGCTGTCATTGCTTACCTCGGTTATCTCAAAAATAAAAAATCGACGATTGACCAATCATTGGAGGACGCAGGCATTGTAGAGCAAGTCAAGAATACCCTAGGGGAAACGGGCGCCTATTTAATAAAGCAATACGGTTTGGATGCAGATGAGCATCAGCAGTATATCGAAAAAATCATTAATCGATTTAAAAACTCCTACCTGAATGACTCGGTGAATAGAGTCGGCCGTTCACCGCTGCGCAAGCTCGGGCCAAACGACCGCCTCGTCCGCCCTGCCGTAGAAGCTAAAAAAGCCGGACTTTCCTATACTAATCTGGCGAAAGCGATAGCCGCCGCTTTACTCTTTGATTTTAACGAAGATGAAGAAGCCCAAAAAATGCAAACGATGATCAAAGAACACGGTATTGCTACCGCACTTAAGGAAGTTAGCGGATTGGACGAAAATAACGAAATAACCAAAGAAGTTATCAACCACTACAACAACTTGAAATAAAAGCCGAAGAACTCCTGAAATCATTTTTCAGGAGTTTTTTCTTAATCAAAAAGCCAATTATGTATACGCTAAACTTTAAAACTCAAAAAAACCTTGTAAACAGTAATCATTACGTTTTATAATGGAAGACAGTTTACAGTGTAAATCGTAATCATTTTGATTTGTTTGAAAGGAGATTTTTTATGAGATTAGGTTTTACAAAATCCAGATTGGTGCAGTACATCAAGAGTTAGGCGCAATTACTTAAGATTTTGGGTGCTATTGCACGAGATTTAGAGCCGTTACTCGTGAGTTTGGAGCAAATACTCGTGAGTTTGGTTCATTTACTCGTGAGTTTGGAGCAAATACTCGTGAAATTGGCGCAAATACTCGTGAATTTGGCACAAATACTCGTGAATGGGTGTTCAAACACGAGTAGGTTGATTTTACACAAGATTTTGCGGGTAATGCACGAGATTTAGAGCGTTCACTCGTAACTTGGTTCATTTACTCGTGAGTTTGGAGCAAATACTCGTGAAATTGGCGCATTTACTCGTGAGTTTGGTTCATTTACTCGTGAGATTGGAGCAAATACTCGTGAGTTTGGCACAAATACTCGTAAATTAAGGTTTACTCTCGAGGCATTACATAGTTTGATTTCGGATAAGCATTCGGCAATGCGTTGCCTGATTTGTCATGATAGTAAGGCAAAGCTGTAATATAAATCGTAATCAATACGATTTTGCATCGGCCAATAAAAATAGTTGTAATGGAGGAAATCTATCGTGTTCAGAAAAAGTAAAACGATTTTTATTGTATGTTTATCATTCTTTCTTTTGGCTGCTTGTTCCACCGAGTCTGAGAAAGAACAAGTGGGAAGGGAGAAGGAAGTGAATTTGCTTTTTAATTTTGCGACTAGCTCGCTTGATCCGAATGTTGATACAAGTTATGTGTCACTAAGGGCGGGGATCACTGAGACGTTGGTGCATCTCAATGATGAGGATTTGACCATCGAACCTTGGCTGGCGAAAAGCTGGGATAGCAAGGATGGTCAGTTATGGAATTTCAAGTTAAGGGAGGGTGTGACTTTTCAGAATGGAAGGCCGATGGATGGCAAAGCGGTGAAGGCTTCCTTGGAGAGGGCGATGAAGGATAGTCCGGCGATCAAGAATGCTTTGCGCATTGAATCGATTGAAGCGGACGGGAATGCGCTGACCATTAAGACGGAGGTTCCCTTTCCTGAGTTTCCTTCTGAATTGGTCCATCCAAATACATCGATTATTGACGTGAAGGAAAGTGACTATATAAACAAGCCGATAGGAACTGGGCCATTTGCCGTTTCAAAATTCATGCCTGGTACGGCTGTTGATTTAATTCGGTATGAGTCTTACTGGGATGGAGCCGCAAAGCTTGAGAGAGCCAGGTTTTCGTTTAATGAGGATGCGAATGCGAGGTCTCTCGCCCTTGAATCGGGAGACGCCGATATCGTTTTCCGTCCGGAAGCGGAAAGCCTGGAAAATTTAGAGGCGATAGATGGTGTGAAGGTTGAATCGACATCCACTTTCCGCGTACATCAAATGACGATGAATTTGGAACGAAAAGCATTGCAGGACATACACGTCCGAAAGGCGATAGATGCCTTGATCGACCGTTCATCCATTGCGGATACGATTTTACATGGTCATGCAGAAGTGGCAACAGGGCCATTTCCATCCACTTTCTCTTTTGCTCCGGACTATCCGAAAAAAGAGAATGGAATGGAAGCGGCTAGGGGGTTTCTTGATCAGGCGGGATATAAAAAAGTGGATGGCGTCATACAAAAAGACGGCAAACCGTTAACGTTTACACTTCTTACATACAGTTCACGTGCCGACCTGCCGTTAATTGCCCAAGTTTTTCAATCGGATGCCGGCCAATTGGGGATTGATGTGAAAATCAAGCAAATAGAAATCCCTGAAGAGTATATGGCTGCCAATCGCGATTGGGATTTAACGACCTACAGCAATTTAACGGCTCCGCGCGGGGATGCCGGCTATTATTTAAATGCTACTTATCATCCAAAGGGAGCCTTGAACTTCAGTGGGGCCGATGATGATCACCTGACATCCCTGATTGATAAGCTGAACGTAACCGTCGAGCAGGATAAGCGCTCGGATTTAGCTGAGGATATTGCGATGTATGTTGATGAACAGGTGTATAATTCATTCATTTTACATCCGAATACACTTGTTGCTTATGATGCCGAAAAAGTTAAAAACTGGATCACTTCGAGAAGCGAATACTACATGCTGACGAATGAACTGGATGTGAAGTGAATGTTCCGCATCTTAGTCAGACGATTCATTGAGGTCGTGATTTTTGTCCTTGTGATTACATTCATCTCTATCCTTTTTGTTCGGCTTGCACCAGGGGACCCGGTTCTCTCGATACTACAAGTGGATGATGTTTCGATCACAAACGAGCAAGTCAATGAGCTTCGTGAAGAATTGGGGTTCAATGATCCGCTGTTCGTGCAATATGGCGATTGGTTTGCGGACTTTATCCAATTGGATTTCGGTAATTCCTATATGACGAATCAGCCTGTGATGGAGATGATCATGAGCGGGCTGCCTGCAACACTTGAGCTGGCGGTCGGCGCATTGCTTGTGATGCTTGGTATAGCCATTCCATTAGGTTCGCTTGCTGCCTTGTACAGGGGAAGCTGGATTGATCAGTTAAGCCGTGCCGTTTCTTTGTTGGGCGCAGCCATTCCTAGCTTTTGGCTGGGGCTGCTCTTGATGGATTTATTTGCGGTACGGTGGGGGGCCCTTCCAACAATGGGCAGGGACGGATTTCGTTCTTTGATTCTGCCGTCAGTCACGTTGGGGCTTGCCATCACAAGTGTGTACGTCCGTTTGCTACGTTCGAGTTTGATAGATTCCCTCAGCCATGATTTCATCAGGGCTGCCCGATCAAGGGGGATTTCAGAAATGCGGATATTCTTTGCCCATGCATTTCGTTATAGCCTGCCCCCGGTCATTACCGTATTCGGTGTCAGCCTTGGCAGCTTGATCGGCGGTGTAGTGGTGATCGAAGTGATTTTTGCCTATCCAGGCATAGGTAAGATGGTCGTGGACTCGATTCGGTCACGGGATTATCCAGTCATTCAAGGGTACCTGTTGGTCATGGCCATCGTTGTATTCATGGTTAATAGTGCCGTGGATTTATCTTATCACTATTTAAATCCGGAGCTAAGGCTGAAGGAAAGGAAGCATGGAAAATGGAGTTAGTTATCAAAAAAAGATCCAAAAGGCGCTGGAGAATGACCATCCTTTTTACGGTGATGGCTACAGTCCTTACCGTTACGGCTTACACCTTTCTTATCCTGAAACATGATCCATCACTGGTCAATCTGGGAGAAAGGCTATGGCCGGCAAGCTTGGAACATCCGCTAGGGACGGATCATCTAGGTCGTGATGTATTGACACGTCTTCTGCTCGGCGCACAGCTGACGGTTGGCTACAGTCTCATATCTCTGTTTGCCGCTGTTATCATCGGCGTCCCGTTCGGGTTGATTGCCGGTTTTAAAGGAGGTCTGATCGATCGGATCTTCATGCGCATTGCGGACGCATTTCTCGCCTTCCCTGATACGATCGTTGCCATTGTGCTTAGTGGCTTATTAGGACCAGGGATTGAAAATCTCCTGTTGGCGATCGTTCTAGTGAAATGGGTGAATTATTCCAGGCTTGTGCGAAGTACGGTGATCACCGAACGTCGGAAGGATTATGTCACAGCTGCTACAATCAATGGATTAAGTCCATTTGGGATTATGAGGAAGCATTTATTTCCGCACATTATCGGGAACGTGCTTGTATTGGCTAGCCTTGATTTAGGAAAAATCATTTTGCTCATATCTTCCTTATCATATATCGGGCTCGGGGCACAGCCGCCGGCACCAGAGTGGGGAGCCATGCTTAATGATGCCCGTCCATACTTTCAATCCAATATGTTGCTGATGATTTACCCGGGGCTCGCCATCGTATTTGTCGTCCTTCTATCCAACATACTCGGTGATTATTTGCGCGATGCATTCGATGTGAAAAAGGAGGTGGAATCATGAGCATTTTATCCGTGAGGCAGCTAAATATCATGGGAAAGCAACAAAATATCGTCAAGGATCTTTCGTTAGATGTGCAGGAAGGTGAGTGGTTCGCACTTGTCGGACAAAGCGGGAGCGGCAAAAGCATGACGGCCATGGCCATATGTCAGCTGCTTGCACCCAATCTCCAAGCGAAGGGGGAAATATGGTACGGGGACAAGAATCTTTTAACGCTATCTTCCTCTGAAATCAGGAAGATTCGCGGAAAGCGCCTGGCTTATATTTTTCAAGATTACCAGGGATCATTCACACCGTTCCTTACTATCGGCCAACATTTCGACGAATATCAGCGAACACATTTGAACCTTTCCAAAAAGGCAAGGAGGCAGCAAGCGGTCAAGGCGCTCATATCGGTGGGGCTAAATGAAGATATCTACGGCAGATACCCTTTTCAATTAAGCGGTGGGCAGCTTCAGCGTGTATCCATTTCGATAGCCCTGCTGCTTGAACCGGATATTTTGATAGCGGATGAACCGACCACAGCCTTGGACAGTGTATCTTCCTTTAAGGTCTTACAGCTGTTATCAAGGCTCCAAAAAGAAACCGGATGTGCGGTCTTGTTCATTACCCATGATTTACGTCATGTCAAGAAGTATGCGGATCGCATTGCGGTCATGAAAGACGGGGCCATCATTGAGACCGGTGATAAAAATCAGGTATTGAATCATCCGCAGCATGCTTATACGAATAAAATGATTCAATCATCGCCATCATTGAGCAGAATTCCATTTAAGCTTGAAGGAGTGTCAGGATGACGTTATTAGAAGTGCGAAATGTTCATAAAAGCTATGATAACGGAGTGGAAATACTAAGGAACGTGAATTTCAGCATCGAAAGGAAGGAATGCCTCGGGTTAGTGGGCGAGAGCGGCTGCGGAAAAAGCACACTGGCAAGGCTCATCCTTCAGATTGAATCTTTTGACCAGGGCGGCATCCTATTTGAAGGAACCGAACTGCAAAACAAAAGCGAACGCAGTTTAAAACCGTATCGCAAGAACATCCAAGCCGTTTTGCAAAATCCTGTATCGGCCTTGAATCCAAAACTAAGGATAAAAGATTCACTGATGGATCCATATCTTCAATTTGGCAGCCAGGTCAATATGAAACATTTTACGTATACAAGTGAAGCGAACTATATCGGCCAGCTGCTGGAAACCGTGGAGCTTCCAAAGAGTCTTGCTGAACGCTACCCGCATGAGCTAAGCGGCGGACAAAAGCAGCGGGTGACCATTGCACGAGCGATCAGCATTGAACCGGCCCTCATTATATTGGATGAACCAACTTCAAGCCTGGACGTTCTGTCACAAGCAGCGGTGCTGAAATTGTTAAAGGGGCTGCAGGAGACTTTGGACATTTCCTACCTTTTCATTTCTCATGATCTGTCGGCTGTACAGGAGATGAGCCAACGGATCATGGTGATGAAAGGGGGTGTTATTGTGGATTCTTTCGAAAACGAACAGCTTTTTTGCAGCGATCGCCATTCATACACAAAAGAACTTATTTCGATGTTTGAATAATGAGGTTGAGTTTATTTGAGATATAAATCGTAATGGTTTCGATTAAAGAGGAGTTTGACTCTTAAGGAGGAAGTAAGGTGAACCATCGATCATATTTGGCCTTGGCCATTCCTAATCAGCCTAGGACGCTCGGTATTTTTGGCTTTGTATATACCATGGTTAAGCAAAAAATTATTTCCTAATGGGAGTGTGTGCCTTGAAAACGATCAAATGGTCTAGAAACCAGGAAAAAATCATTCATACATATATGGATACTTATAAAATTTTACTAAAAGAAGATGATTTATCACCAAATAACGAAATCATCAATCGCGTTTTAACCGAGCTGGTTTCGATGATTTCGAAACCTTTGGATCAGCATGTAGCAGAAGAAATTCTCAACCATGATGAAATCCTGTCGACTCGGGGTACCATGCTTGAAAAGCTGACGATTGCTGAAACATTGATGGAGGATCATTATGCCAAATTATTTGTTGGCAGTGTGAACACCCTGGATGACTTCCGTTCTTTCATATATTGGGATAACTACAAAGAACTGATTCAAACTGAAATCAGTGAATTGAAAAAGGTGAAAAATGATATTCAATCATTCGCATTTGTAGGGACGGGTCCTCTGCCATTAAGTCCATTGCTGCTTCAACGGGAGTTGGGTGCGAAAATGACATGTCTCGATATAGATGAACAAGCCCATTCACTTGGCAGACGCATCGTCCAAGAACTGGATGACGAAGGGAATTCAGACTATATCCTCAATGATGGCGCCCTTCATGACTACACGGAGTTCGATCTTCTATGGATTGCCAGCCTGGTTCCTAATAAAGAAGAAATACTGGAACGGATATTTCAGACGAACCCTGGCGCAACCGTCGCAATACGGTCGGTTGACGGCATTCATCAATTATTATATGAGCCCGTAGATGCGACAAAGTTCAGTAAAGTGGCATGTGAGGAAGTCGGAAGAACGATTGCGGATTCTTTCATCATCAATTCAACCATTTATTACACATTCAAATAGTGACAACATGGAACGGGTTGCTTCGGCAATTCGTTTTTTTGGGGAGGAAAAAGATATTCCTATAAACTTACTTGACATTACAAGCTTATTAAAATATAATCACTTACATAAAGTAACTAACAAAAGGAGAATTCATACATGAATAAAAATGATGCAGGTCAAGTTTTTTTAAGAGTGATTTTAGGTCTAACTTTTTTCATTCACGGAGTTTCAAAGTTTCAAGGGGGCATAGGGAATACGGCTGGATTTTTCGATAGTCTTGGCATTCCAGGCTTCATGGCGTACATCGTTGCAATAATCGAATTGATCGGAGGACTTGCGGTTATACTGGGTTTGGGAACACGAATCGTTTCCGTCCTATTTGCGGTCATTATGGCGATGGCGATTTTCACGGCAAAATTACCTGCCGGCTTTCTTGGAAACGGGCAAGCGGCGGGCTACGAACTGGACTTGGCACTGCTGGCCATGTCTGTCTATCTAGCGTGTGCAAACCGCACGGTTCTTTCTTTGGATCATGTGATTTTCAATAAAAAAGGGAAGTGATAATATGGATAAAAATTTTCATCAAAAACCAATTACTTTTGTTGGCGAAGTCAGTATAAATGTTTTGGATTTGAATAAGGCCATTCTGTTTTATCAAGAAATCATCGGTCTTCAAGTATTGAAGAAAACCGACCGGCAAGCTGTTTTAACGACAGACGGAAAAACCCCGTTGCTGACACTTGAGCAGCCTGCGGATGTGATTCCGAAAGAAGGGCGGACGACGGGCTTATATCACTTTGCCCTTTTGCTGCCAAGCCGTGCCGACTTATCGATTTTTTTACGCCATTTACTTCAAACGAAATATCCATTTGGAGCGGCGGATCATGAAGTAAGTGAAGCGCTGTACATTACCGATCCGGATGGCAATGGCATTGAAGTATACTCTGACCGGCCATCCACTGATTGGAAATGGGCCGGTGGGGAAGTCGCTATGGGCACGGATCCGTTGGATGGGAATGACCTTCTGGAAGAAAGCGATGGTGAGTGGAGCAAACTCCCTGCAGGTACTTTAATGGGGCATATTCATCTGCATGTAGCGGATTTACGTAAAACGGAGGAGTTTTACATGCAAGGTCTTGGTTTTACCGTTGTGAATCGATATGGAGGAGCGCTCTTTACTTCAACCGGCGGATATCATCATCACATTGGGTTGAACACATGGAATGGCGTGGGCGCCCCTGCTCCAAAGGAAAATAGTGTGGGGCTGAACTGGTATACTCTCGTTTTTGCAGATGAAGATGCGAGAAACAAAGTAACGGAGCAACTGAAAGGAATCGGGGCTGCCGTCACGGAAAAAGAAGGGTTTTTCGCTGTAACAGATCCATCTGGCAATGAGATTCATTTAGTAGTCTAATTTAAAAGCAGAAAGCAAGGGTGAGGGTAATAATGGGATTCTTAAGTAGATTATTTGGAAATAAAGAAACCGCGGCAGGGGAGAATGAAAAAATGACAAAAGTATTATTCGTTAAAGTGAATGATCGTCCAGCAGATCAGGCAATCAGCTCGAAAATGTATGACACATTCTTAAAAGCATATAAAGAGACACACCGTACAGATGAAGTGACCGAGCTGGATTTATTTAAAGAAGAACTTCCTTACTATGGAAATACGGCGATAACCGGGTTGTATAAACGCAACCAAGGTCTTGAACTGACAGCCGAAGAGGAAAAGGCAGCAGAACTGGTTGACCAATATTTAAATCAATTCCTGGCCATGGATAAAGTGGTATTCGCTTTCCCTCTATGGAACTCAACGGTTCCTGCACCGCTAATCACATATCTTTCCTATTTGGCACAAGCCGGTAAAATGTTCAATTATACGGCGGAAGGTCCTGTCGGGTATGCTGGTGATAAAAAAGTCATGCTATTGAATGCCCGCGGTTCCGATTATGCATTGGAAGGTATGGCTTCTGCTGAAATGGCCGTGAATTTAGTGAAAAATATCATTGGCCTATGGGGGATCAACAATCCGGAGGTCGTGGTCATTGAAGGCCATAATCAGTATCCGGACCGGACACAAGAAATCATCGCGGATGGTTTGGAAAAGGTTGCAAAAGCGGCTGAAACATTCTGATTGCGAGTTGAATGAATAGCAGGTAATAAGATAAGGCCCTCCATATTAATGGGGGCCTTATTTGTGCGGAAATGAGGTTATTTGACCTGATACTTTTTCAAGCGGTATTGAAGGCTTTGGCGGCTGATATTCAAGGCCTTGGCAGCCTTGGAGATATTCATGCCATGTTCCTTCAAGATCTTCTCCAAATATTGCTTTTCAGTATTGGCGATATAATCATCAAGAGATAAGGTCGACTCCTGTAAATCTCCATTTGCATGATTCTCTTTTCTTTCGGGATGAATGTCTTCCAAATGGGCTTTCTTCCTAAATAAAGTCGGAAGGTGGGTGATGGCAATCTTTGTATCGCCAGGTTCCATTAAATTCATGGACCCCTCAATGATATGTTCAAGTTCCCTTACGTTCCCGGGCCAGTCGTAATCATAAAAAAGCGAGTAGACCTCTTCACTGATCCCTTCAATATTCAATTCGAACAGCGCATTGAATTTCTCGATGAAAGATTGCGCCAGCAAGGGAATATCCTCTTTCCGTTCACGAAGAGGCGGGATGAATAACGAAACGACGCTTAATCGATAATATAAATCCTTTCGTAAATGATCATTTGAAATGGCATCTATTGGATCTTCATTTATCGTTGCTATGACCCGTACGTCAATTTTTTTATCCTTCGTATCCCCAACACGGCGAATCGTCCTTTCTTGAAGGGCCCTTAATAATTTCGCCTGCATATTCGGATTTAAGGAATTGATTTCATCTAGCAGGATGGTCCCGCCCTGTGCCTGTTCGAATAAACCTGGCCTTTCAATCGATCCGGTGAAGGCCCCTTTCTTCGTACCAAAAAGAATTCCTTCAATAAGACTATCTGGCAGGGCAGCACAGTTTTGGCTGATGAAAGGATGTGTCGAACGGCTGCTGCCATTATGGATGCTTTGGGCAAAGAGTTCTTTTCCCGTTCCCGTCTCCCCAACGATGAGGATGGAGGATGCCGTCCTGGTCGAACGCTTGCTTTTTTCAATGACTTCCAAGAAATTCTCACTCGTGCCGATGATGCTGTCAAACGTATATTTCGTATCGCCTTTATTCAGGATATTATCTTTAATGATTCTTTCAAGATTCGTTATATCCTTTGCCACTTCAATGGCTCCAATGATATTTTGGTTCTGATCCAAAATCGGGAACGTATTATTAATTGTTGTAATTTCCTGTCCGAGATTATTGAAGTAGGTCTGCTTCGAGTTTTCGGTTTTCCTTCCAGAATGAAGCGCCCGTATTAATGTGCTCTCCGCTTCTTCCTTGAATATAAAGATCTCGTGAATCTTTTTCCCTAATACCTCTTCTGAATCCATGCCTTCGATTTCTGCCATTTTCTTGTTATATATAATGGTCCGGCCTTTTATATCGATTATATGTAACCCGATATCGATTACGTCCACAAGTGAATGGAGGATGGTTTGGAAACCTTCTATTTTAACGATTTGATCTAAATGCATGAATGCCTCCCGTTTTTCTTCTTTTCTTAGAGCTATTGTAGAGGAATTGAAGCAAAGGCGCAAATAAAATTTGCACAGCAAGATTATTTTGCATTGAAGTGCAAAAATATTTTGCGGAAAAAGTGAAAAAAAGCTGTTTTTTATGGTTTTTCGAGTTGGCATGAATTTTGCATTAATAAAAAGTGTAAGGTTAAAACGACAAAAATAGGGTTTAGAGCAAAAAATAATGGCATACTATGTCAATTTTGCCCCAAAAGTGCTGAATTTCATTGCATTTTTAAAGAAAAAACATTATTTTTTCAAAAAAATGAAAAGTTGGCACGGAACTTGCTTGATTAATAAGCGAGAAGTAAAAACATAAACTTTAGGGAGATGAGCCATAATGGTCCAACCATATAAACACGAACCATTTACTAATTTTAAAATCGAAGAAAATAAAAAAGCTTTTCAAGCGGCATTGAATGATGTAGCTAGTGAGTTAGGGAAGAAATATCCGCTGATCATTAATGGTGAAAAAGTGTTTACTGATGAAGTCATTACCTCTGTAAACCCGGCAAATAAAGAAGAAGTTATCGGAACTGTGTCTAAAGCGAATAAGGATCTTGCTGAGCAAGCGATGCAAGCGGCAGATAAAACATTCCAAACTTGGAGAAAAACTAACGCGGAAGTGCGTGCAAATATTTTATTCAGGGCTGCAGCCACCATTAGGAGAAGAAAACATTATTTCTCGGCACTATTGGTTAAAGAAGCAGGAAAGCCATGGAATGAGGCGGATGCAGATACAGCGGAAGCGATCGACTTCATGGAATACTATGCACGTCAAATGCTGAAGCTTAAAGATGGCATGCCAGTGGAAAGCCGCCCGATTGAACATAATGCTTTCAGTTATATTCCACTTGGTGTCGGTGTCATCATCTCACCTTGGAACTTCCCGTTTGCGATCATGGCAGGCATGACGACGGCTGCTCTTGTTTCAGGAAATACAGTCTTATTGAAACCGGCGAGTACAACACCGGTCATTGCAGCTAAATTCATCGAAGTGTTGGAAGAAGCGGGCTTGCCTGCAGGAGTCGTGAACTTCATTCCAGGAAGCGGTGCAGAAGTGGGCGATTATTTGGTAGATCATCCTCGTACACGTTTCATCAGCTTTACTGGATCTCGTGATGTTGGAATCCGCATTTATGAGCGTGCTGCAAAAGTTCAGGAAGGCCAAATCTGGTTAAAACGTGTCATCGCTGAGATGGGCGGTAAAGATACGATCGTTGTTGATAAAGAGGCTGATCTGGAATTGGCGGCACAATCAATCGTCGCTTCTGCATTCGGATTCTCCGGTCAAAAATGTTCTGCTTGTTCACGTGCCGTCATAGTGGAAGATGTATATGACCAAGTCTTGAATCGTGCGATTGAATTAACGAAAGAAAAAACAGTCGGGGAACCAACGGATGTAAACAACTTCATGGGTCCGGTCATCGATCAAGCAGCTTACGACAAAGTCATGAGCTACGTTGAAATCGGTAAAGAAGAAGGGAAACTTGTTGCAGGGGGAGAAGGAGACAATTCAAAAGGTTTCTTCATCCAGCCAACTATCATTGCCGATGTGGATGAGAACGCACGTGTCATGAAAGAAGAGATTTTCGGACCGGTGGTTGCATTCTGTAAGGCAAAAGATTTCAATCATGCAATCGAGATTGCCAATAACACGGATTATGGATTAACGGGTGCGGTCATCTCGAACAACATTGAACATATTGAACAAGCGCGTGAGGATTTCCACGTAGGTAACTTGTACTTCAATCGCGGCTGTACTGGTGCCATTGTAGGATATCAGCCATTTGGCGGATTCAATATGTCAGGTACGGATTCAAAAGCGGGCGGTCCTGATTATTTAGTTCTTCACCTTCAAGGAAAAACAACATCTGAAACGCTATAAATTTTAGGGGGAATCAACATGACAACTTTAACGGAAAAATTAATCGAGCAAACAGAACAATATGGTGCAAACAATTATAATCCACTTCCAATCGTCATTGCGAAGGCAGAAGGAGTTTGGGTGGAAGATCCTGAAGGCAACAAATATATGGATATGCTTAGTGCCTATTCAGCAGTGAACCAAGGCCACAGGCATCCGAAAATCATCGACGAATTAAAAAAGCAAGCTGATCGCGTAACATTAACGTCCCGTGCATTCCATAGTGATAAATTGGGCCCATGGTATGAAATGGTTTCACGCATTACGCAAAAAGACATGGCACTGCCTATGAATACGGGTGCTGAAGCCGTTGAAACAGCAATCAAAGCTGTTAGACGCTGGGGCTATGATGTTAAGGGAATCGCAGAAAACCAAGCTGAAATCATTGCATGTGTCGGGAACTTCCATGGCCGTACGATGGCAGCGGTGTCCTTGTCATCCGATGAGGAATATAGAAGGGGCTTCGGACCGATGCTGCCAGGGATCAAGCTTATCCCTTACGGCGACCTTGATGCATTGAAAGAAGCGATTACACCGCAAACGGCTGGATTTTTAATCGAACCGATTCAAGGTGAAGCGGGAATCATCATACCGCCACAAGGATTCTTAAAAGAAGCTTACGAATTATGTAAAGAAAATAATGTCCTATTCGTTTCTGATGAAATTCAGTCAGGACTTGGACGTTCAGGAAAAATGTTCGCCTCTGACTGGGATGGAGTAGTTCCGGATATGTACATTTTAGGAAAAGCGCTTGGCGGCGGGGTTTTCCCAATCTCTTGCGTAGCTGCAAACCGTGAAATTCTTGGCGTGTTCAATCCTGGTTCCCATGGTTCTACATTCGGCGGCAATCCATTGGCATGTGCGGTTTCCATCGCTTCATTGGAAGTCCTTGAAGAAGAGAAGCTTGCGGAACGTTCATTGGAGCTTGGACAATACTTTATGGATAGTTTAAAAGAAATCAAGAATCCAATGATTAAAGATATCCGCGGCAGAGGCTTATTCATCGGAGTCGAATTAACAGAAGCAGCAAGACCTTATTGTGAGCAGCTTAAAGAAGAAAAACTGCTATGTAAAGAAACACATGATACAGTTATCCGTTTTGCTCCGCCATTAGTGATTACAAAAGAAGACTTGGATTGGGCAATCGAACGCATTAAAAGAGTTTTATCCTAATATACCTATGAGGTGAATTCCATTGAGTACAACGATCAAAGAAGAAAAAGAAACTGCCAGCTTGCTTGATTCAACACAGGTCGTAATCAAGGAGGCGCTTGATAAGCTTGGCTATTCTGAAGAAGTGTTCGAGCTTTTGAAGGAGCCTCTCCGGATGCTGACCGTCCGGATTCCGATTAAGATGGATGACAATACGACGAAGATTTTCACTGGATACCGTGCCCAGCACAACGATGCTGTCGGTCCGACGAAAGGCGGAATCCGTTTTCATCCCGAAGTGGATGAGGAAGAAGTCAAGGCACTTTCAATGTGGATGAGTTTGAAATGCGGAATCGTGAATCTGCCATATGGCGGAGGAAAAGGCGGCATCATCTGTGATCCGCGCCAAATGTCCATTGGTGAATTGGAAAGGCTTAGCCGTGGATACGTTCGGGCAATCAGCCAAATAGTGGGGCCGACAAAAGATATTCCGGCCCCGGATGTTTATACAAATTCACAAATCATGGCATGGATGATGGACGAGTACAGTAGAATAAGAGAACACGATTCTCCTGGTTTCATTACAGGTAAGCCACTGGTACTGGGCGGTTCACACGGCAGGGAAAAGGCGACTGCACAAGGTGTCACCATCTGTATCGAGGAAGCGGCAAAGCGTAAGGGCATAGAATTGAAAGGTGCACGCATCATCGTCCAAGGATTTGGGAACGCAGGAAGCTTTTTGGCCAAATTCATGCATGATGCAGGTGCGAAAGTGATTGGCATATCGGACGCATATGGTGCCATTTATAACCAAGATGGTCTGGATATCGATTACTTACTTGATAAAAGGGATAGTTTTGGAACGGTAACGACACTATTCGATAATACAATCACCAATCAGGAACTTCTGGAACAAGATTGTGATATTTTAGTGCCTGCTGCCATTTCCAATCAAATCACCAAAGAAAATGCACATCTTATCAAAGCCCAAATTGTCGTGGAGGCAGCGAATGGACCTACCACTTTGGAGGCGACCAAGATCCTGACGGAACGCAATGTACTTCTCGTACCTGATGTATTGGCAAGTTCAGGCGGTGTGACAGTTTCTTACTTTGAATGGGTTCAAAATAATCAAGGTTATTATTGGGAAGATGCAGAAGTCCAAACCAAATTAAAAGAGTTATTGGTCAATTCATTTAATCAAGTTTATGAAATGTCCGGGACAAGAAAAGTGGATATGAGGCTGGCGGCGTATATGGTCGGTGTCAGAAAAATGGCAGAAGCCTCGATATTCCGTGGCTGGGTATAAGCTTTAGTCAAATAATGGAGGGTGGAGGAGTGATTCCGTGTTAAAACCGATTCATACCATCGAGTGTGCTCAGGATGGGACCGTCGAACAAGTTTACGTTCAAAAGAATTCCTATGTTTATGAATGGGAGAGGCTCTTTTTAGTGAAAACGGAGGATGGGAAATTGATTGATGTTTCAATAGGTGCCAGTGGTCACATTACTGAAATTAATGTTTCGGCAGGGGATCCTATTAATAGAAAGCTTCCTTTAGCTTTGCTCCAAGACGATTTTGTTATAACTGGCTCTGATTGATTATAGGAAAGAGGGTATTCCAAAGGCGGAAGCGATTTCCGCTTTGGGATGCTCTTTTTTTGTTGTGATCATTTAAAAGGTGATGATAAAGCCAGGAAAAAGTTTGAAAAGAAAAAACGCCCTGTTTCATGGTAAAATATCAGAATGATTGGACAATGCACGAAGCAGTTCCAAACCAGGAAGCTTCAAAGTGAATGGACCGACCTGTGGGGATTGTCGGGGAATATGTAAAGCTGAGAGGAGGCTGGAAGGGGAATATGAATGTGGATATATTCAGGCAATTATCCGATTTTGATAACGTTTTGGTCGTAGATGATAAAGGGATGATCATTTTTTATGATATGGCAGATTTAAATGTCCTAAAAGAGCTTGGGATAAGGCCGGAAGAATTCATGGGTAAGAGTGTCACTTCCTTTTATAAAAACATCACGAACGAAAATAGTACGCTGATGAATGTGTTAAGGACGGGAAAGCCGTTATGTAATATAAAACAAGAGATGATCACCAAAACGGGAGAGGTCATCGAAACGATCAATTCCACATATCCGATAGCCGAAAACGGTAAAATCATTGGAGCCGTAGAATTCTCTAAGCGTTTCTTTTCCAAGGATGCCATTCAATATTTGGACAAATATTCGAGCCATAAAATCTTCAGGAGAAATAATACCGTTTATACGGTCGATGATATCATTACGGTTAACCCTAAAATGGAAAGCATTAAAGATAAGCTTGGAAGAATTGCACTAACGACCTCAAATGTTTTGATCGTTGGGGAAACGGGCACAGGGAAAGAACTTATCGCCCAGGCGATCCATAATTTAAGCGATCGATTTGGAAAGCCCTTCATTTCACTTAACTGCAGTGCGGTTCCTGCTAGTTTATGGGAAAGCACTTTATTTGGTACGAATAAAGGGAGCTTCACCGGATCGGAAGACATGCCGGGTCTATTCGAACAGGCGGAAGGCGGAACTTTATTTCTGGATGAAATCAATTCCCTGGATATTGATCTTCAGGTGAAGCTTCTGAAGGCGATTGAAGAGAAAACGATCAGGAGACTGGGCGGAAAGAAAAATATCCGCTTGGACATTAGGGTGATTTCAGCAACGAATGAGGTACCGGATATTTTACTGGCGGAGAAACGGTTGCGGGAAGATTTATTCTATAGAATTGGTGTCGTGCAGATTGACTTGCCAAGCTTGATGGAAAGAAAAGAGGATATAGAAGTCCTTGTTGATCATTATCTGAATTTTTACAACAATACGATGAACATTTATATAGACGGTGTTCAGGATGAAGTGCTCCAATGCTTTAAAAGATATCCTTGGCCAGGGAATATCAGGGAATTGAAAAATGCGGTCGAGACGGCATATAATCATGTCCAGTCCAGTATAATCACCCTTGATGATATCCCTGGAAGAATCAGAGATTATACGGGAGCTCCAATGGCTGAAGACAATAATCTTAATGTGGATTCCTTAAAGGATGCGGTTCAGCAATATGAAAAAGAGATCATTGAACGTCAATTGAAAAATTCGAATGGGAAAATTGCGGAATCTGCCAGGCAGCTTGGTATCTCCAAACAATTATTGAAATATAAAATGGAAAAACATAAATTGCGGTAAAAAATTTTTTACGCTAGAGGGAAAAATTTCACCCCTTCTTAATGGATTTTGATAATCAAAGGGCCACGATTCTATAGGCTAAATAGAATCGTGACCCTTTTTGCCTTGTGGGTAGCGTCATCTGCCAGTCATGTTAAAAAATAATTAAAATATTGTTAAGATTGGCACGGAATTTGCTTACATAAGTGATAGGCGTATTAA
Source organism: Peribacillus simplex (assembly GCF_900156045.1). GTDB lineage: Bacteria > Bacillota > Bacilli > Bacillales > DSM-1321 > Peribacillus > Peribacillus simplex_D. Next base: position 274,734 of record NZ_FTMX01000001.1, read on the forward strand.
AAGAGAGTTTCATTGAGTGATAAAAAAAATAGAGGTGAATGGATGAATACAAACAAGATAGTACGTGACAGCCTTATTTTTGGTTTTGCTTTATTTGCCGTATTTTTTGGAGCTGGCAACCTGATTTTTCCTCCGTCGATTGGACTTGCATCAGGGTCGGATTGGCTTCCGGCGCTAATTGGCTTCATTCTTACGGGAATCATACTCCCTATACTGGGAGTTGTGGCGGTCCTGAATTCAAAAGGGAAATTTGAAGAACTGACAAGGCCGATAAGCCCCTGGTTTTATAAGGTATACAATCTGGTCGTCATGATAGGGATTGCGATGCTCGTCACTGTACCCCGGACGGCCGCTACCACCCATGAGATGGGGGTTCATACATTATTCCCGAATGTGCCATCTTTTGTGACGATGATCGTTTTCTTTGGATTGAATTTTTATTTTGCCAGCGATCGATCCAATCTCATTGATAAAGTCGGACAAGTGCTAACGCCTGCACTGTTCGCGATTCTACTTTTTATCGTCATCAAAGGCACATTCGATCCATTGGGGGCGCCTGTAAATACGGAAATTCAAAATCCGTTTGGCCACTCGTTTTTTAGTGCTTATCAGACGGGTGACGTGTTCACGGGCCTTCTTTGTGCCTCGGTTTTCATTGGCTCGATTGCAGCAAAAGGATATGCGGAGCCTTCCAAAATGAAGAAAGTGGTCATGAATGGAACCATAGTGGCCGGTTTGGGATTGCTTATCATATACGGAGGGCTTCTGTATATCGGCGCTACAGGCAGCGGGTTATTCCCAAATGACATGGATAGTGCGCAGCTGGTGACGGGCCTGGTTTATAATCTGCTTGGTGATTACGGCACCATTGCATTGGCTATAGCGGTTTCATTAGCGTGCCTTACCACCTCGATTGGAATAACTGCTTCGATAGCAGACTTCCTTAGCGGGTTGACGAAGCAAAGAGTGAGTTACCGCAATTGTGTGATCGTCGTTTGTGCCACTGGGGTGTTGATGGGGCTAATGGGTGTCGAAAAGATCATCGATTACTCCGTACCGTTATTCATGGGAATTTACCCTGTATCGATTGTGATTGTCTTACTTGGCGTTTTCCGCAGATACATACCAAACGCGGGAGCCTATAAGGGGGCGGTCCTGGCCACTTTCATCATCAGTTTATGCGAAACATTGGAAAGCATCGGCGTCCATATGGGATTCATGAATGATTTCATTTCCATCATTCCATTCAGTTCGTATGGGTTTGCATGGCTCATTCCGGCAGTACTGGGATTCGTGGCAGGAACGTTCATCCACGGAAAACAGGCTCAGGGAATTCCTTCAAGCCCCATGAATGGCGAAAACCATTCATCTTAAATGTTTTGAAACGCCATAAGTTTTAATGTGGTAAATGAATGGTTAAGATTTCATCATTTGATTTTACTTATTAAGGAGAGGGAAAGTATGAATGAGAATAAACGAAATATGAATTTTATTTATATAAATGGAAAAATATTTACATCGAATCCAAAACAACCTTATGCGAGTGCCATGGTTGTACGTAATGGGCGCATCGAGTGGGTTGGAGAACAGTCAGAGACAGATGGAATGAATGGGGAACGGATCGATCTCCTGGGGCGGCGGGTACTTCCCGGACTAATTGATGCACATCTGCATCCGCTATTTTTAGCTAAGGCAGCCAAGCAAATTCCCTGTATGCCCCCTGTCGTTGAATCGATTGAGGATTTGATCAAGGCCGTTCGTGAACAGTGTAAATCCCATAATTCAGGGGATTGGATTGAAAGCTGGGGATATGATGAAGGGAAATTGACGGAAGGACGGTCTCCTTCACGCTACGATTTGGATAGGGCGACAACGGATGTCCCTGTTGTCATAACGCGGACCTGCGGCCATATTATCGTCGTCAACAGCAAGGCATTGGAATTGGCCGGTATCACGAAGGACACGCCAAATCCAGCAGGGGGGGAGATTGACAGGGATTCAGAAGGGGAGCCGACAGGGATATTACGGGAAAATGCAAAAGAATTGGTCAATAAAGTGATGCCGGTTCAAACATTTGAGGAAGAAACAGATACTCTTGCCGAACTGAGTCCCAAATTATTATCTCATGGGATTACGGCAATCACTGAACTCCTGGCAAGGACCCAGCCGATCGATTACTTGGATATGTATAGGGCAGCAAGCGAAAAGGGCTTAATGCAACGTACAGTTTTATACTACATTTGGGAAGATATGAAGAATGATATGATCCTGGATAAGGGTAAAACAAACAGAGAAAGCCAGAATCATATAGGCGGGGTTAAGTTATTCTCGGATGGCAGTGTGTCAGGTCAAACGGCGTGGGTCGATCCGCCATTTTTAGGGGAAGAAAAGAACCATGGCATACAGATGACATCAGAGGCAGAGTTGTTAAGTGCAGCTGAGGCAGCCAGGAAAAACAATATTCAATTGGTCATACATGCAATGGGGGAGCAAGCGATCGATTTAATCGTGAATACCTTTTACGGAAAAACGGGATGGATCGCGGATGGTCCATCGATAAGGATCGAACATGCAGCCATGCCTACAAAGCAAGCACTTCAGCGGGCAGCTGAAACGGGTATCGCATTTGTTCCCCAACCAATCTTTTTATATGCCGAAATAGAAAGCTACCTTAATAATCTGGGTGCAGATCGCACAAGGCGAACCTACCCCATCCAATCCATGTTAGAAGCAGGCATTAAACTGGCATTCTCTTCCGATGCACCTGCAACGGCATGGGTCGACCCGGTCAATCCGTTCGTTGGAATCAAGGCAGCCGTAACTCGCGTCGCCTATGACGGTACGGACACAGGTCAGGATCAGCGTGTAGATGTGCCTACCGCGATTACACTATATACAAGGGCCGCTCAGGAGATAACGAGAATCCCCGATGTCGGCCAGCTCACTCCGGGCTATCATGCAGATTTCATTGTGCTTGACCAAGATATTTTGGCGATCAGACCGGAGGAAATCGATAGGATTACAGTGGAAGAAACCTATATGGGAGGTTCCTTGGTTTATCAAAAAGAAAGGACGCTAACTAAATAGAAGAAATAGGGACGAAAAGGGGGCGGGTTTCCTTTTCGTTCCTTTCGCTTTCTTGGTATGGATGGTCAATAATAGTAAAAAAAATTTTACGCTAGAGGGTAAAAATTTTTACACTTCCATGCGAGGAAGCCTTGGAATCGATGTTGCCGTTTGATTGTATAAGACGAAAAGGGGTTGCTGAAATCCTTTTGTTCAAGGAGCGGGCAGGTTAATTGCAGGAAATTAATAATTGGCACACAACTTGCTGATTTACTGGATGGATAGATCTTATAGTTCATATTGGAGGAGGAAATGGTCATGCAAAGTTTGAAGTTATATCCGGAAATAAAAAGTGTAAGAGAAGATGTAATTGCTTGGCGACGTCATCTTCACCAGCATCCGGAATTATCCTATCAAGAAGAGAAGACATCGCAATTCGTATACGAAACCCTGTTGTCATTTGGAAACCTGGAAGTTACTCGTCCGACAAAATACAGTGTGATGGCCCGCTTGATTGGTACACAGCCAGGAAAAACATTAGGCATCCGTGCAGACATGGATGCACTGCCGATCGAGGAAGAGAACTCTTTCGATTTTAAATCCAAAACACCAGGTGTCATGCATGCTTGCGGTCACGATGGTCATACGGCGATGCTTCTTGGTACGGCGAAAATCCTTTCCGGAATGAAACATAGCCTGAAAGGTGAAGTCCGCTTCTTTTTTCAGCATGCCGAAGAGTATTTTCCTGGGGGAGCGCAGGAAATGGTAGATGCAGGCGTTATGGAAGGTGTGGATATCGTGATAGGTGCCCACCTCATGTCCACCTTTGAAGTCGGGAAAGTTGGCATCGTGTATGGACCGATGATGGCTGCGCCGGATGGGTTCTTTCTGACCATTAAAGGAAAGGGTGGCCACGGTTCTGCACCTCATGAAACGATTGACAGCATCGCGATCGGTGCCCAGGTCGTTACGAATCTTCAGTATATTGTGTCCCGCAATACAGATCCCTTGGACAACTTGGTTCTCTCCATCGGAAAGTTCGTTGGAGGGGAAGCGGCCAATGTCATTGCAAACTCCGTAGAGATCAGCGGGACGGTTCGAAGTTTTGATTTGAAATTCCGGGGATCCATGCCAATTCTTATGGAAAGGATAATCAAAGGCATTACGGAAGCACATGGTGCCTCTTATGAATTTAACTATCTTACTGGATATCGGCCAGTCATAAATGACAATGAAGTCAGCAAGCTCATTGAAGAAACCGTCTGTGAAGTTTATGGAGAACATTCGGTCGACCATCAAAAACCCACGATGGGGGCTGAGGACTTTTCGGCTTTCCAACAGAAAGCACCTAGCAATTATTTTTTGATAGGAGCAGGGAATAAGAAAAAGGGAATCACCTATCCCCACCATCATCCGCGTTTTACTTTTGACGAAGATGCCATGGAGTACGGTGTTAACATTTTTATCCATGCTGTTCAAAAGATTTTAGGATAGAATTAAATGAGCGGCCCGGTCCACCCGGGATAAGGAAAAAAGAACTAGATTAACGAAAGGACTTTTTACCAATATAAATACAAGCGCCTTCGCTGACCGTTTACCCTCCTATCAGGGTTTGGTTTCGCGAAGGTATTTTAATTTAGAAGGGCATATTGACATATTCCCCTTCATAAACTGTTATGGAACAAACAAGCCAGTAGACCAAAGGCAAGAAAGGAGTTGATCATGGTTGCTCGAAACCGGTTTAACCGCTTGACTCTATCCGTGTGTGCTTTCTAGGAATATAAGCCCACGATTAGCGATATTATGTTAAAATACAACGTGCGATTTAGACAACAAATAAATAGTGGTTTTTCTGAATCAATGAAAAAGGAACATTCAGAATTCCGCCATTAAAAAAAGGGGAGTTAAAACAGAGTATGAGAATCTCAGAATTAAAGAGGAAAGCCCTTCAGTCATTGGGAGGTAAATGGGGAGTAACTGTTTCGCTTATGTTGCTTTTGTTCTTGATCAACCTCGTTTTACCTTTAATTGTCGAAGTGATCGGAAGCGGTGGGTTTTCACAATGGCTCATGCAGGAAGAAGCACCATTATGGACTGATATCTTCAGCATGGTCTTTTCCATTGCCCTAATCCCGCTTACCATTTCAACCACATGGTTCTACCTGAATTTGGTTAGGGAAGGAAACCCTGATATTCCAGAAGTATTCGCAATCTATAAAGATGGAAAAACCTCTTTCAAGCTTATTGGGGCATCCATCTTACAAGCAATTTTCATTTTTTTATGGTCATTATTATTAATCATTCCGGGTATCATCAAGGCTATCGCTTATTCGCAGCAGTTTTTCTTATTGAAGGATCATCCTGAATACACGGTGCTTGAAGCCATTACAGAGAGCAGAAAAAGAATGAAGGGCTTAAAATGGAAGTATTTCCTTATGCACCTAAGCTTCATCGGTTGGGGCATCCTTTGCATGTTCACGCTGGGAATTGGTTTACTATGGTTGATTCCTTATGCAGGAACAACAACTGCTGCATTCTATAACGAATTAATCGTGCCACAAGAAGATATTGACGACGATCAACAAATAGAGGGATAAAAGATCAACCGATAGCAAATGGCTATCGGTTTTTTATTCCCGATTCCCCTTAAAAAGGTTAAATTGTTCATTTTTCCTGGTGTATAATAGAATATTGAGAATGCCATTTAGGGGGATTACATAGTGAGTAGTGGTTTTAATATTGCCGATATGATATACCAATTGATTTGCCTTGTATTTCTAATCCTGATCATTGTTGGGACCGTATCTCTTTTCCGTTCCATGAAGCAACGTAAAACCAGACTGGATATCATGGAAAAGAAAATGGATGATTTACATGAAATGATTAAAAGGGGTAAAAATTGACGGCAGCATCGTGCAGCGGTTCAGACTGCAGGCAACTCGAAGAATAACGAGTTTGCCTGCAGTTTTTTTATTTAAAAAACGTTCCAGTTGATTTCAGAAATCCGCTCCCTTTCCGCCGACTGTCTGCCAAGCCTCATCAAAGCAAGCATCTAGCAGGTCTCGGCTAGCCAGTTATTCGGCAGGAGTGTCGTAAATTTCTTCAATCCAGTAACTGGACAGCTGCTTGTGCAGCTGTTTTCTCTATGCAGTGGAGGCATTCCGGTTCACACTCCGGCAATTATAAAAATAATCTATATTGAAATAACTTAGTGAAAAGTACTGTCTCCGAATTTGAAAAGGAGGGTTGGATTTTGAGCATCAATTGAGAGACATAAAAAAATAGAAAAAGAAAGTGAATTGTAAAAAATAAGCAGTTTTACATAGGGTTGTTGGGATTGTGGTGCAAATTTCATGTAAGGCTGCTGGTATGGAAGATGCATGGTTTGTTGCGGCGTTTTACCCTATAATGGAATAGATGTGTATTTAAGGATTCGTGAAAAAGTCTATCAGGAATGCTCGACCCTATAACAAATCGACGGAGATGGAGAATGCTGAACATTCGATCCTTTTGTTAGGTAACTTTTGAGAAGTGGGAGGAGTCGGTATCATGAAAGAAGTTATTGCAGTAAAAGAAATTACTAGGTTTAAAACACGAACGGAGGAGTTTAGTCCGTATGCTTGGTGCAAACGGATGCTAGAAAATGACCCCGTGAGTTATCACGAAGGAACGGATACGTGGAATGTTTTTAAATATGAAGATGTGAAGCGGGTTCTTAGTGATTATAAACATTTTTCAAGTGTTCGGAAACGGACTACCATATCGGTTGGAACGGATAGTGATGAAGGTTCTGTGCCTGATAAGATCCAAATAACCGAAGCTGATCCACCTGAGCATAGAAAACGCCGTTCGCTGCTGGCCGCAGCCTTCACACCTAGAAGTCTTCAAAACTGGGAACCTCGCATTCAGGAAATTGCAGATGAATTGATCGGGGAAATGGATGAGGATACGGAAATCGATATTGTGCAATCATTGGCGAGTCCGCTTCCGATCATTGTCATGTCGGATTTGATGGGCGTTCCCTCGAAAGATCGTTTATTGTTTAAGAAATGGGTGGATATCTTATTCCTTCCGTTTGATAAAGAAAAACAAGAAGAAGTAAATGAATTGAAGCAAGTGGCAGCAAAAGAATACTATCAGTATTTGTATCCGATTGTTGTGCAAAAACGATTAAACCCGGCAGATGATATCATCTCAGATCTATTGAAGTCAGAAGTGGATGGGGAAATGTTTACGGATGATGAGGTTGTCCGGACGACCATGCTGATTTTAGGGGCGGGGGTCGAGACAACAAGTCATTTACTGGCCAATAGCTTTTATTCCTTGCTATATGATGACAAAGAAGTTTATCAAGAGTTGCATGAAAACCTGGATCTGGTTCCGGAGGCCGTCGAAGAAATGCTCCGTTTCCGATTCAATCTTATTAAATTGGATCGCACCGTAAAGGAAGATAACGATCTATTGGGAGTGGAATTGAAAGAAGGCGATAACGTGGTTGTTTGGATGAGCGCAGCTAATTTGGACGAAGAGATGTTTGAAGATCCTTTCACCCTTAATATCCATCGCCCTAATAATAAGAAACACCTTACCTTCGGAAATGGCCCTCATTTCTGCCTGGGAGCGCCGTTGGCCAGACTCGAAGCAAAGATTGCGCTTACTGCATTCCTGAAGAAATTCAAACATATTGAAGCGGTGCCATCATTCCAGTTAGAAGAGAATCTTACCGATTCAGCGACCGGGCAAACTTTGACATCCCTGCCGCTTAGGGCGTTCCCTACAGTTTAAAAAACGAAAAAACCTTGTGCACTAACCTGCATAAGGTTTTTTTCTTTGGCTCTTTTCGAAAAGATTGTTGTTTTTAATAACTATACTATTTAAGGTTGATTGGAGCGCAAGTGCGAGACTCCTGCGGGAGCAGCGGGACAGGTGAGACCCCACAGGCGTTTACGCCGAGGAGGCTCACCGCCCGTCCCGCGGAAAGCGAGCATCAGGAGGGGAAATCAACCAACCGCTTTACTTGGTAAATAGCAACAAAGTATGCGAAAACAGCCTTTTCTTTTTTGCAGGGACGCATGGCATATATGTTCCTGCCACTTCCTGAAACGTTCGACAGGAAATCTTATAGTAACCTGAAGTTGAGGTGACAATGACGAATAGAGTAGTATGATAAAGTAGCAAATTTTTTGCCCAGGCATGTTCCCCGAATTAGGTTGGCGGGCGATGAAGCATTTACTTTAACCATGCAATGAAGAAGATATGATAAAATGGAAATTTCCAAATGAAACGGTTTTAAAAAGTGAAAGGATGTTATTATGAAATTAAAGCAGCAATTAACCATTGCTTTTATAGTAAGTGCACTTTCTTTAATCGGGTTCAGTTTCATGGCATTTACCATAAGTGCAAATGAATACCTGAAATTTGATGAAGATGTGATTTCCTTGGTGCAGGGAATGGAATCTCCCCTTCTGACGGACATCATGAAGTTCTTTACCTACATAGGTTCAACCGGTTCCATCATCATCCTTTCCTTGGTCATTTTATTTTTCTTATATACGGTTTTGAAGCATCGTCTGGAACTAGTCCTATTCACTGCAGTCATGATTGGTTCACCTCTTCTCAATTTGATGGTTAAGCTAATCTTTCAACGCGCCCGGCCCGATTTACATCGGCTCATCGAAATAGGGGGGTACAGTTTCCCTAGTGGACATGCCATGAATGCATTCTCTTTATACGGTATTCTCACGTTTCTGCTATGGCGTCACATAACGGCTAGGTGGGCAAGGATTCTATTGATTCTGATCAGCATGATGATGATCCTCTCGATCGGTATAAGCCGGATATATTTAGGGGTCCATTATCCTAGTGATATCATTGCCGGATATTTGGCGGGGGGTTGTTGGATTGCGATTTCCATTTGGTTTTTCCAAAGGTATCAAGACCGTCGGAAGAACAAAGATCGTTAAAAAAGGGAGCAAGGTTATTGCAAGATAAGCAGCCGGCAGGTAATAAGTCAGCTGTTGATTCAAGAAAGTTAGGAGCGTATTAAATGGAAAACTGGATTACGGAATTCATGAATGATTTTGGATATATGGGAATCTTTCTATTGATAGCATTGGAAAATATTTTCCCGCCGATCCCGTCTGAGGTCATTCTTACTTTTGGCGGTTTCATGACGACAACAGCGAACATGACGATATTGGGCGTCGTGATCGCATCGACAATAGGGTCAGTGGCGGGAGCAGTCGTCCTTTATGGAATTGGTTTACTTCTTGATGTGAAGGTTATTGAAAAGTTCGTGGAAAGATGGGGCCATATTCTTAGGTTAACGGTATCGGACGTCCATAAGGCGAATTCATGGTTTGACAAGTACGGGTCATGGACCGTGTTTTTCTGCAGATTGGTTCCGCTGATCAGAAGCCTGATTTCGATTCCGGCAGGCATGTCCCATATGAGCTTTTGGCTCTTTCTGCTTTACACAACATCCGGAACATTGATTTGGAACATCATCTTAGTGAATATCGGGGCAGCTGTTGGATCTTCATGGGAAGATATTGTAGGGTATATGGACATTTATTCAAATATCGTTTATGCGATATTGGCCTTGCTATTCATTATTTTCGTTGTTTTGATTTTTAGAAGGAATAAAGGCAAAGTATAATTTCAGTTTAGTTGATTGGGCCCGTTCGAGCCGGCCTTTCATTACATAACCGAAATGAACACCAAAGGCTGTCATTGCGACAGCCTTTTTCTTATGAAAGGAAGGCGGCTGAACTCAGAATAAAGGGGGAGTGCTTTGGACAAAATGAGTGAAACGAAAAAGGAATGAGGTTCGGTGCTATGGCTTCTTTTTTCAAACAAAAGAAACAAGTGAAGCAACGTGAAAAGAAAAAGGAAGATGAAAATCAATCCAAAAGCAAAACGCCTGATTATATTGAAAGTTCCATTTCTGCCAATCTGGAAATCGTGAAGAAAAAGACGGGAAACAGTCCGGACATCATTATCCGAACGTTGAAAATCGGTCAAAATCCGGAGATGAAAACAACTATCTTGTATGTGCAAGGACTGGTTGATAATCCAAGCGTTACGGACTTTTTAATTGAGTCAATCATGAAAAATCCTCATCTAGCAGAAAAAATGCTTCCACAAGAAGCATTGGATATAATCTCAGAAGACGTGGTTTCCCTCGGTGGTGTAGAAACTGTTAACGATTGGGAAAAATTGTTTTTGTCATTATTATCAGGCGATAGCATCATTTTTGTTGATGGAATAAACATCGCCCTGGTTGCCAGTACAAGAGGCGGAGAAAAGCGCTCGATTCAGGAGCCAAGCACGCATTTGACTGTCCGGGGATCAAGAGAAGGGTTTACGGAATCGAATGGAACGAACATCGCCATGTTACGCCGGATCATCAATACCCCGGATTTATGGATAGAGTCGATGAAAATTGGCACGGTGACAAAAACGGACGTTTCCATCATGTATATAAATGGAATTGTCAAAGAAGGGATTGTCGAAGAGGTCAAGAAGCGCTTAAATCGAATTAACATCGATAGCATTCTTGAATCAGGATATATTGAACAATTGATAGAAGACCAGGTCATGACCCCATTCCCAACCCTTAATCATACAGAAAGACCGGATATGGTTGCAGGAAATCTTCTGGAAGGAAGAGTGGCGATATTCGTTAATGGATCGCCTTTCGTCTTGATAGCCCCGGCATTATTCGTACAGTTTTTCCAATCTGTCGAAGACTACTATAATCGCTTCGACATTGCTTCAGCCACACGTTTTTTACGGATCATCGTTTTCATTATTTCTATAGTCGGACCGGCTGTCTATGTTGCAGCCACGACTTTTCATCAGGAAATGATCCCAACGAAGTTGCTGGTCATTGTAGCGGCCCAAAGGGAAACGGTTCCTTTGCCTGCCGTCATTGAAGCGCTTCTAATGGAAATGACCTTCGAAATATTACGGGAAGCAAGTCTTCGGATGCCAAAGGCTGTTGGTTCGACCATGTCCATTGTCGGAGCATTGGTCATCGGGCAGGCTGCTGTCCAAGCTGGTATCGTATCGCCGGCAATGGTCATCATCGTCTCGATCACGGCGATTGCCAGTTTTGCAACCCCCTCTTATTCCATAGCAATTTCTGCCCGCATTGTGCGGTTCGGATTCATCATTTGTGCCGGAACTTTAGGCTTTTATGGGATGATTTTAGCCTTTTTCATACTTATTGTTCATTTATGCAGCCTGCGTTCACTTGGAGTTCCTTATATGACACCGCTCGCCCCTCTGAATCCGGAAGGGCTGGGCGACACATTTTTCAGAAGACCTATGTGGGCTTTCAAGGAAAGGCCAAAATTATTATCCAACGAAAATAACCTGATAAGGGAAGGCGATAATCAAAGACCTCTGCCTCCTGAATCGCGTGGAATGAAAACTTCTGACGGGAAAGGTGAAGGCAATGAATCGTAAAAAGCTAATTCTATCCTTGTTGGTGATCTGTACTACATTCACCTCAGGCTGTTGGGATAAAACAGAGTTGAACGAAATGGCCATCGTCTCGGCGGTTGGACTTGACAGAAATAAAGAAGGGAAGTTAGTGGGGACGTTCCAAACCATTAATCCAGGCAACGTTGCGGGAGCTCTTCAGGGCGGCGGCGGAACAAATCCACCGATATCCATTTATAGGGCCACCGGAGATAATGTGCTTGAACTGGATAGTATCGCTTCAACTAAAATCTCGCGGGATATGTATTTTGCCCATGCCAACTTGGTTGTCATCGGTGAGGAACTAGCAAAAAAAGAGGGCCTCAACGATATTTTCGACGCATTTGAGCGCTCACCGGAATTCCGGGCAACTACGAGGATCGTGATTGCACGGGGTGTGAAAGCAAGGGACATTGTCGAAACGTTAACCGCAATCGATAAGGTATCTGCTGAGAAAGTTATTAAGACGATTGAAACCACTGAGAAAACCCAGGGGAAAAGTATTAGCATCAATCTCCAAGAAGTGATCAAGAATTTGCTTAGTACCGGGAAAGAACCGATAATAAGTGGTTTTACCGTGAAAGGAAACACAGGTAAAGAGGATAAAATGGAGAATACCATGTCTTCGGATATTGAGGCAAACCCTAATGCAGCAGGAATTGCTGTTTTTAAAGATGGGAAATTGATTGACTGGCTGGATGGTGATAAGGCAATAGGATCTATGTGGGTATTGGATAGGATCGAAAATACCCATACAAACCTTAATTGGGGGGGGGAAAAAGACGCAATCATCTATTCGGTGATTCGTCAAAAAACCAACATTTCGGTAAAAATGGAAAATGGAAAACCTAAGGCATTTATAAAGGTCCGTGCAGAAGGAGATATCCGGGAGGTGAAGGTTCCTTTGGATCTAACCGATACGCATGTTCTGATAGATATTGAAAAGAAGTTAGGGAAAGACTTGAAGAAGACGATGGAAGATGCGATCGTTCGGGCACAGAAAAATAAAGCCGATATTTTTGGCTTTGGTGAAATCATGCATGAATCCCACCCTAAAGAATGGAAGAAAATCGAAAAAAACTGGGACGATGTTTCTTTTCCTAAACTGGAAGTAGATGTGCAGGCAGAAGCTTTCATTCGCCGTACTGGATTACGTAATAAGCCGTATCTTTCGAATTTAAAAAAGAATGATCAATGATGGAAAGGAAGTGGCATCCTCATGGAAAAGGCAAAAATCAGCGGTTACCAGCTGTTCGTCCTTATTTTCCTGTTTGAAATGGGCAGTGCACTTTTGGTTCCGCTTGCAGGTGAAGCCAAGCAGGCTGCTTGGCTAGTCATCCTTATTGCGATGATAGGCGGATTTTTATTATTTTTCATTTATTATGGCCTCTTTCAATACTACCCAGATAAGCTGTTAACAGAATTTATAAGACTTATTTTGGGGAATTTTCTAGGCAGGATCGTAGCTTTTCTATACATCCTTTATTTCATCTATCTTTCTGCAAGGGTGCTAAGGGATTTCGGAGATACACTGCTTACTTTTGCCTATCCTCATATTCCGTTATTTGTTGCGAACGCTGTATTCATTTTAGTCGTGGTGTATACGGTCCGTAAGGGGATAGAAGTATTGGCGAGGACGGGGGAACTATTCTTTGTCCTGGAGAATTTACTTTTAATGACCTTCATGCTTCTAATTATTGCTTCAGGCATGATCCATTTAAACAACTTAAAACCCATTTTTGAAATCAGCGGGACAGAGATGTTGAAAATGGGTTTCACCAAAACCGTATTCTTTCCATTTGGCGAGGTCATAGTGTTTTTAATGATTTTTCCTTATATGAAAGAACCTCAGCGATTGAAAAAAATTGGAATGGCGGGCTTGGCGACAAGCGGCATTTTTCTCTCGGTAATAATGGCTGTGAATATTGCTGTACTAGGTGTGGACCTTACAACACGTTCGCAATACCCTCTTCTTAGCCTCATTCAGTCCATAGAGGTAGCTGGCTTTCTCGAACGTCTCGATGTGTACTTCTTGTTTTTGTTGATGATTGGCGGGTTCATCAAGATATGTGTATTTACTTATGTAGCGGTATCGGGTACGGCGAATGTTTTCAATGTTAAACAGCCCTCCAGACTTGCTTACCCTGTTGGCATGATCATTTTATTGATCTCGATCATTATAGCAAGCAGCTATACAGAACATATCTATGAAGGGCTAGGTGCCGTACCAAATTACATCCATCTGCCATTTCAGGTGATCATCCCATTGCTTCTCTTGATCATTGCCTTTTTTAAGAATCGAAAAAAAGGAAAACAAAGCACCAAAATAAGTTCCTAAAAGGTGGAATTGATGAGAAATGAAAATCTTTGGTATTACAGTTTTGATCCTAGCCCCTTTATTGGTCATATCTTTAGGTATGGATATATTAATGGGATTTGATTTGGATAATTCAATCAAGCATGCCTTTAACCCATTTTTGGTGAAGGACCCCGCTGAATTTATCCTGTTTCTCATTCTTCTTGTATTCCTATTGTTCAGCTTCTTTTATCGAAAAAAAAAGAAAGGCAACACGAAAGGACAACAATGATGCTGCAAATTCCCGGTGCTGAAATAGAGATGAACTCCGAATATGGGAGTTTGTCTTTTTGCTTTTTTACAACCCCGTAAACCCATTTCATAGTATGATGATAAAATGAGCTTATTTTTTCAGCGGAATGTAAAATCACTCAACAAAAAACCTCGGAAGGAGGACGGCAATTTGGATATCAAATTGAATCAAAAAATCATAAAAGACATGTGCGGGGCCGTCTCCTTCAAAAGAGGGGAAGCTTTTCATCGTGCCAATAAGGTGACATTTGAAAGTTACCTGCCTGTTGGATGCGAAGCGACGGTTAAAGGCAAGGAAGACTTCCATGTCACGATAGAAGTGGATGCTGTCGGGGGGTTCCGGACGAAATGCAGCTGTCCTACGCTAGCTTCCTTTCCAAGGGATTGCCAGCATATTGCAGCCGTCCTGTTATCGGTTTACGACCATCAGCGAGATGGAACGATCCCTGTAAATGCAGACAGTTCTGATGCTTCAGCCAATAAGAAGTTGTCAGAAGATTTGCTGACCCTTTTCAATAATCAGCCTGTACGCAAAAGCGGTCATCAGCGCCACTTTGAAAAAAGAAAGATGCTTGAAGCAGAATTTACATGTAAACCAGTATGGATGGGAACGGATCAATATATGTTAGGACTGGAAATGAAAATCGGTTCTTTCAATGTGGCGAATGTCCGGGATTTCCTGAAGCGAGTTAAAGAAGGAAAGCCTGCCCAAGTGTCCCTTTCATTTATATATGACCCGGTGCTGCATTGTTTTCAGAATGAAAATGATATCGTGATTCAGGAGCTCATTACAGTGATATCGGATGAAAAAGTCTATGTTGACGCCCTGACGGATAAATCTGAATATACATTGGATAACCACTTATTACTTTTGCCTCCATCTTCTTTTCGAAGGCTTGTCCCGATCCTTGAAGTAGCGCCATTGGTGAAGCTTGCCTATGGTGGCCTTGCATTCAATGGCTTTCGTTTATCAAAAGGACCGCTTCCTTTACAGTTTGACTTTACCGAAAGCGATATCAAAGGTTATCAACTTAATATTAAAAGGCTGCATGAGATGATCGTCATGAATGCATACACATTGGTTTTATTTGAGGGGAAATTGGTTCAGCTCGAAAATGAGGATTTCCAACGCCTTTCAGAGTTAAAGCAAATGATGGAGGATTCGGGGATGAATCAAATTCCAATCCATCATGACCAGCTGGAATTATTCATGGACAAAGTGGTACCAGGTTTGAAAAGACTCGGTGAAGTCCATTTAGCAAGATCCATCACCGAATTGTTCTTGAAGACACCGCTGGTTGCGAAATTATACTTGGATCGCGTGAAAAACAGACTGCTTGCCGGACTGGAATTCCAATATGGAAATATCGTCATCAACCCTTTGGAAAAACAGGAATCCAAAGTTATAAGGGATGTAGAGAAGGAGGCGGAGATATTAAAGCTGATGGAGGATAGCCAGTTTGCCAAGACGGACGGCGGCTATTTCTTGCATAACGAAGAGTTGGAGTATGAGTTTTTGTACCACATCGTTCCGAAACTCCAGAAGCTTGTACAAATCTATGCCACGACTGCTGTAAGAAACCGAATTTCCCGTGGGAATGCTGCACCGCGCATTAGGGTGAAAATTAAAAAGGAACGTACTAATTGGCTCGAATTCAAATTTGAAATGGATGATATCCCAGATAAGCAAATACGTGAGGTCTTAGCTGCACTTGAAGAAAAAAGGAAATACTATCGTTTAAGGAATGGATCGCTGCTTTCCCTTGAAACAAGGGAATACGAGGAAATCAATCGTTTTCTGAATGCACTGCCCGTACAGGATGTAGACTGGGAAAGCAGGCTGAACATGCCAATCGTAAAAGGGCTGCAGCTCCTGGATTCCGTTAATGACAGCCAGACATTCACAATGGAAGAATCCTTCCGGCAGTTTTTGGATAACATCAGGAATCCGGGCGCCTTGGAGTTCGTGGTTCCAAATAGTCTGGACCCGATCTTGCGCGAATATCAAAAAAACGGCTACAAATGGATGAAAATGCTTGCCCAATACGGTTTTGGCGGGATTCTTGCTGATGATATGGGGCTGGGGAAAACATTGCAAAGCATCACGTTCATTTTATCCGAGCTTCCTGACATCCGTAAGAAAAAGGTTCCGGCGCTTATTGTCTGCCCATCATCATTGACCTACAATTGGCTGAGTGAATTCACTAAATTCGCTCCTGATATCCAAGCCGTCGTCGTGGATGGCGACAAGACGGAAAGGACGAAGCTGTTTAAGGAAGTAGGGGACGTGGATGTAGTGATCACCTCTTATCCATTGCTCCGGAAAGACATCACGTCGTTTGGAAAAGAGGACTTCCATACGGTGTTTTTCGATGAAGCACAGGCCTTTAAGAACCCAGTGACACAAACGGCACGAGCCGCCAAGAAGATAAAAGCGGCACATCGCTTCGCATTGACTGGTACGCCCATCGAGAACTCACTGGAAGAGCTCTGGTCCCTTTTCCACGTCGTATTCCCTGAACTATTCATGGGGCTAAAGGAGTACAGCAACCTCTCAAGGAAGCAGATTTCCCGCAGGATCCGTCCATTTTTGCTGCGGAGAATGAAAGAGGACGTACTGGCGGAACTGCCGGAAAAAATCGAGTCGCTGGAATCGATGGAACTGCTCCCTGATCAGAAGAAGCTGTACGGCGCCTATCTGGCGAAGCTGCGGCATGATACGCTGAAACACCTGGACAAGGACACTCTCCGGAAAAATCGGATCAGGATCCTCGCAGGCTTGACACGGCTTCGGCAAATATGCTGTCACCCCGCTTTGTTTGTGGACGGATATAAAGGCAGTTCAGCAAAATATGAGCAACTGATGCAAATTGTCGAGGAATCGAAGCATTCTGGAAGACGGGTGCTGATTTTCTCGCAATTTACAAAAATGCTTCAAATTATCGGCAGGGATTTGGCCATGAAAGGACAACCCTTTTTCTACCTGGATGGACAAACTCCATCAAAGGACCGTGTGGAAATCTGCAATCGGTTTAATGCGGGAGAACGGGATATATTCCTCATTTCATTGAAAGCGGGCGGTACGGGTCTCAATCTGACGGGTGCCGATACAGTCATTCTATATGACCTTTGGTGGAATCCGGCAGTTGAAGAACAAGCTGCGGACCGTGCCCATCGAATGGGGCAGAAGAATGAGGTTCAAGTCATCAAACTTATTGCCCGCGGCACAATCGAAGAAAAAATGAATGAACTTCAAGAGAAAAAGAGACACCTTATTGAAGAAATCATCGACCCTGGCGATAAGTCTCATTCTGCCCTTACAGAAGAGGATATCAGGGAAATCCTGATGATATAAGGAGGGAAATACAGTTACGTAAAATAGTGGACAGGAACAATTTATGAATTGAATAGTTTAGTCATGAAGCATTTCTTTGTAATGAGGAATGCTTTTTTTCTTTTTTTAAGGCTCTTTTCGTAAAGATTGTTGTTTTTAAAACGAAACGATTTAAGGTTGATTGGAGCGCAAGTGCGAGACTCCTGCGGGAGTAGCGGGACAGGTGAGACCCCACAGGCGTTTACGCCGAGGAGGCTCACCGTCCGCCCCGCGGAAAGCGAGCATCTGGAGGGGAAATCAACCACACCGCTTTACTTGGAAAATAGCAACAAAGTAAGCGAAAACAGCCTTTTTAAAAAGAAAAGGATAATTCGGTAACAATAATAATATAATAAAAAACAACAATGTTTTATTGTAAAACGATAAATCATATGTTAAATTAAATGGACAATAAATAAGTGAGGTGCTTTTAATGAAACTAGGAACAACACTCTTTTTAAAGATAGCCGTTATCTTTATTGGAATGCCGGTTCTTGCTTTGTGCATCTTTTTGGTGCCTGAGATAGCGAACTTTGCAGCAGAATTATATCCGGATATGACTTATTTGAAATATCTCGTTTTTATCGATTTGTATGCATCTGCGATACCTTTTTACTTTGCCTTATATCAAGCCTTTAAACTTTTAAGCTATATTGACAAGAACAATGCTTTCTCGGAATTATCTGTAAAAGCTTTAAAGACTATAAAAAATTGTGCAATCACGATCAGTGGCTTGTATGTGGTAGGCATGCCGCTCTTTTATCTCATAGCGGAAAAGGACGATGCCCCAGGTATCATAGTGATCGGAATGGTCGTTATTTTTGCTTCATTGGTGATTGCAGTCTTTGCTGCTGTTCTTCAAAGGCTTTTACAAGAGGCCATCGATATAAAATCAGAAAATGACTTAATAGTCTGAGGTGAATAATTTGGCGATTATAATCAATATTGATGTGATGCTGGCTAAAAGGAAAATGAGTGTTACAGAACTTTCCGAGAGGGTTGGAATAACGATGGCCAATCTCTCCATATTGAAAAACGGTAAGGCAAAAGCGATTAGATTAACAACTTTAGAGGCGATTTGTAAGGCTTTAGAATGTCAACCCGGAGATATTTTAGAATACCGAAATGATGAAGACACTCAAAATTAAAAAGTGGAAGAAAAAGAAAGATTTCATCAAAGGGGAGTTACTCATGAATTTAACCATTAAAAAAATGGAGGCACCAATCACGAGAGCACTGAAACAACTCGTTCGTTTTGGTTGGGAGCAGGCTTTATCATGCTTGTTTCCTGCCGTTATTTTTGCCTCTTTGGCTATTACAAAATTCATACCGCTTCCCTTCCTGCCGCGGTATGACTGGCTGCTCATCATCTGCCTTCTGATGCAGTGGTGGATGGTGCGTTCCGGGCTTGAAACAAAGGATGAACTAAAGGTTATCACATTGTTCCACCTTATTGGACTTGCTCTTGAACTTTTCAAGGTACATATGGGCTCCTGGACTTATCCAGGGGAAGGATATTTTAAAGTTTTTGGAGTGCCTCTGTATAGCGGATTCATGTACGCAAGTGTAGCGAGTTATCTTTGCCAGGCGTGGAGGAGGCTAAAGGTTGAACTGGTCAAGTGGCCACCGTTTTTGGCCGTTGTATCTCTTGCCGCTGCGATTTATTTGAATTTTTTCACCCACCATTATTGGATTGATGTCCGTTGGTGGTTATCTGGACTTGTCATCATCGTCTTTTGGCGGTCATGGGTCACTTACGAGGTTGGCGGAACTCGTTATCGTATGCCAATCGCGCTTTCATTCGTTCTCATCGGATTTTTTATCTGGATAGCCGAAAATATCGCAACGTTCTTTGGCGCTTGGGAATATCCAAACCAAACCGATGCATGGAGTCTCGTTCATCTAGGAAAGGTAAGTTCATGGCTCTTATTAGTGATTGTTAGCTTTCTTATAGTAGCGACGCTAAAACAGGTTAAGGGGAAAGAGTCCACTAAGATGGATGCAAGTCAATTTTTATAAAATGAAATCCGGCATTCGCGTGAAAAATACTACTTAATTCAAGTTAGTGCAAAAGACGGCACATAAGGACATATATGTGTCGTCTTTGATTTTCAAAATCTTTTATAAAGAATTGTGGTGTCATATGCCTTTTTACTTTCTGAATTTCTACGAAAATCACCATCACTCATTCCTATGAAACAAGTTTTAATCCAACTGCTGCGCCAAGGACCATGGCTATAAAAATGACCCTTCGCCAATCTTTGGATTCTCCGTATAAGAGCATCCCGATTATCGCTCCTCCTGATGCGCCAATCCCTGTCCAGATTGCATAAGCCGTCCCCATCGGCAAGGTTTGCATGGCAAAAGCAAGAAATAGGAAACTTGCTCCGAATCCGATGAATAACAGCAGCAAGGATTGCCAATTACGGTCTTTGTGCAATTTATTTATCATCGCAACCCCAAACATTTCAAATAGCCCCGCTAAGATTAAAGAGACCCAAGCCATTAAGATTCATCCCCTTTCTCAGCTTTATCATCAGTCACTAATTTCAAGCCGATCACTCCTGATAATAAGAGGAGGATCAATAGCGTTTTGCTCAGCTTGAAGGATTCCCCAAAGAAAATGATTTCGGAAAAAACGGTCCCGGCCGTCCCCATACCGACAAAAACGGCATATACCGTTCCGACAGGAAGCTTCCTGCCAGCCATTATCATCAAATAAAAACTGATGATGATCGAAATGACCGTTCCAGACCAAGTCCAAAAGTCATCTGCATGTTTTAAGCCAATCACCCAAAATACTTCAAAAAAAGCTGCAATGAATACTTTAATCCAGTTTGTGCTCATGAATACCGCACCTCCAATTTTATTCTTTACCAAAAAACAAAAAAAGCCCGAGAGATAACCGTTAAACAGTTTCTCCCAGGCTTTTATCCTTCCGTGGCACAGCATGCTGTGAGTTTTCTCTCGGACCAGACCAGCAATGGACGCACTGCGGAACCCTAGAAAACCTTTGACATATGCAATTACCCTTCATTATACATACTTTTTGAACTTACTCAAGGTAAAAGATTTGCCAGGGCCATGCCCATTTTTTCCTAATATTGTCCCGTAACGTTTGCAGCCTGGGATGACTGAATATAACATCAGAAAAAATGCCCTTCATCTATATACAGCAAGGCGCAGTGAGTTGCACTGCGTCAATTTTATCGAGGGACATGATTTGAAAGCAAGACTTGGTAATCCATGATGAATTTTCACTTAAATATATATGGAAAGAAATCACTTGAACGTTTTTATTGCGGTGAATCTGGCCGTAGATTTCCGCTCCAGGCACTCGCTTTCCGCGGGCGGTCGTGGAGCCTCCTCGGCATGCGCCTGCGGGGTCTCCCCTAGACGCGCTTTTCCCGCAGGAGTCTCGTACCTTCCACTCCAATCACTCCAATCAACTTAGTTACAACAGTTAGATGGAAACCATGCCTGAGGAGTTGAAGGGCTGCTTTGAGTCAGTTGTTTCGGGAACATTTGCTGAGAGATAAGTTACCAAACGTCTTTTATGCTTGTACAATTTGGACGTAGATTTCCGCTCCAGGCACTCGCTTTCCGCGGGCGGTCGTGGAGCCTCCTCGGCATGCGCCTGCGGGGTCTCCCCTAGACGCGCTTTTCCCGCAGGAGTCTCGAACTCGAACACCCGCTCCAATCAACTGGAACGTTTTCTAAATAAAAAAACTATAGTCAAACTGGCTTTTCCTCGAATTTTGCTATAGTCCGGAGGGGTTCGGAATGGCCTCTTCCCGAACCCCCTAACTGACTTAAGGAAATTTGCGACACTCCTGCCGAAAAACTGACTAGCCGAGTCGGCGGAAAGGAATCTGAAACAACTGAACGTTTTTTTAAAACGATATATTCCAGTTTGTGTTTTGTCAGGTAACAAACATCATCGATATAATGAAAGGATAGATATGTTATAGAAAACGGGTGAGGTCAATTTTTCGGACTTTAACAAAGAATGCTAATATAAGAATTAGATTGCATTGGGAAAGAAGGTGGCTCCTTGAAACAGGTACATATATTAATTGTTGAAGATGATAATGATATTAGTGGATTGCTTTGTAATATGATGAAAAAAAGTGGCTATGTCCCTCAGCCGGCGTTTTCAGGGACGGAAGCATTATTGTATGTAGAGAAAAAGAACTGGGATATGGTGTTATTGGATTTAATGCTTCCAGGAATGGACGGGGAGGAAGTTCTTCGGAAAATTAGAGAGAATCATCATGTCCCTGTTTTGATTATTTCCGCAAAAGGAGAACAGCAAACGAAAATAAATGGTTTGCGTGCGGGGGCAGATGATTTTATTACGAAGCCATTTGATATTGAAGAAGTATTGGCAAGAATTGATGCTCATTTAAGAAGGTCCTCAACCATGAAAAGAATAGTGGGAAAGAACCAGCTTACATATAAAGGCATTGCAGTGGATACTGATACGAAAATAGTTATCGTAAATGAGAGGAAGGTAATACTAACGGCAAGAGAGTATGCCATTTTAGAATTACTTATCTCCCATCCTCAAAAAATATTTTCAAAAGCAAATGTGTTTGAAGCGGTTTGGGGAGATGATTATTTAAGGGATGAGAATACGGTGAACGTCCATATGAGTAATCTGAGAAGTAAATTGGCTAAAGCGAACCCTAATGAAGAGTATATTGAAACCATTTGGGGAATGGGATATCGATTAAAATAACTTAAGGTTTTCTTAAGGTTTTCTTTATAATCCCTTATGATTTTCATTTTATGATGAATCACAGATAAGGGAGGAAAAAAATGAGTGAATATATATTAAGGACATCCGGTTTATCAAAAAAATATAAACATACCACTGCATTAAATAACGTGAATCTTTCTATCAAAAAAGGTGCCATATATGGCTTCATTGGTCAAAATGGAGCAGGGAAGTCAACCTTCATTAAACTTGTGGCAGGATTAGCCTTTGCAAGTGAGGGAAGCATCGAACTATTTGGGGAAACCGATCCAAAAAAATTGATTGAAGCAAGAAAAAGAGTCGGAACCATTATTGAAGGGCCAGCTTTATTTCCTCATATGACTGCTAAGCAAAACCTGGAGGTCCATCGAGTGCAAAGAGGCATTCCCGGGAAAGAATGCATTGAAAAAACGTTGGCACTTGTAGGGCTGCAACATACAGGAAAGAAAAAAACGAGAAATTTTTCATTAGGTATGAAACAAAGACTGGGACTGGCGATGGCGTTGTTGTCAGAGCCTGAATTTCTTATTCTGGATGAACCGATAAACGGCTTAGATCCAATGGGAGTAGTCGAAATCCGTGAGTTGCTATTGAAGTTGAACCGTGAGAAAGGAATTACGATTCTTATTTCCAGTCATATCTTAAGTGAATTGAATTTATTGGCAACTCATTATGGGATCATTCACGATGGAAACTTATTAGAGGAGTTAACAGCGAAAGATTTACAAGAAAAATGTCAGCATTATTTACACATAAAAGTAGACAAGCCGCATCAGGGAGTAGCAGTGCTGGAAGAAGAATTAGGTACGAAAGAATTTGAAGTAATGCCTGACGGAATCATCAAATTATATAAATTTGTAGGTGAACCAGGCCTTGTTTCTACAACATTAGCTGCCAATGGGGATTGAGCAGTTTATGCCAATGGGTGAAGATTTAGAAGAATACTTTACAAAGCTTATTGGGGGCGGCAACCATGAATAATCTTATGAAAGCGGAATTCTATAAGCTAAAACATGATCGCTCTTTCTGGGCCATTACATTAACCATTATATTAATAGGAATTCTTGCTCCCAGTGAGATGCTAATTAGGGGTACAAGTGGAGAGATGAAAGGGTTAGACGTTGTGATAGCGTTTGTTAATCAGAATGAACTTGTTTTGAAATATGCACCTTGTATTTTAGCTGGATTTTTTATTTCAAGTGATTATTCAACAGGTGTGATGAAAAATTTGATATCCGGTGGAAATAAAAGAATGGAAATCGTTCTTGCGAAACTGTCAGTCTTTACGATCGGGGCAATCATTATTTCTATTTTATTCCCACTTGTTCTTTGGATAGTGTCCACTTTATTCTTTGGATCAGGGTCGCATTTATTCCCTAACCTGTCCGTAGTTGAAATTATTGTTCCATTGATAGGGTTACTTGCTTTGTATGGGGCAGCATTTGCCTCTTTTATGACACTCATAGGATTCATCTTTACTGATAGTGGAAAGACCATTTCATTTTTATTTGTGTTCATTTTCGGATTGGAAGCTGCATTTTCAATATTCGCGAAAAACTCCCCTATCATTCAAACTATATATGATCATAGCATCATTAAATTATCAAAAGATATTCCTACTACCATACTTGAACAAACAGAGTTATTTACGATGCTTATTGTTCCAATTTTAACTATTGCCGTATGTGCAATAGGAAGCTGCTTTGTATTTTCCCGCAAAGAAATCAAGTAATGAAAAAGGGGGAGGCAAATGATCCATTTAACAGTAATATGTATGTTCATAGCGGTTGTTTTTCTCTTCCGGCTTTTTTTCATGAAGCGAGAAATGAAAAGAATGACGAAACAGCTCCAAGATTATCGTTATCGATATATAGAAAAGAAATTGGATATTGAATATTTTGATCGGGATATCGAAAGGCTGGCAGTGGAAATCAATGGTTATTTCGATTCCATGATTGAGATGAAGGTGGAACAAAAGCGAACGGAAGAGACATTGAAGCAGGCAATTGCCAATATGTCCCATGACCTGCGAACGCCTCTAACTTCCATTTTAGGTTATATTCAGTTGTTAGAAGATGAGCACTTAACTTTAAAAGAAAGAGCAGAGTATATTGGAATTGTCAAAAGGCGAACGAAAAGATTACAAGACTTACTCAATGAATTTTTTGAATTATCTATAGTGGAGTCCATGGATCATGAGCTACAGTTTCAAACATTCCATCTCAATCAGAGTATCTGGGAAGTGCTCATGAACTATTATGATGCATTTCATGAGCGACATTTACAAGTGGATATCGACATGCCTGATGAAGAGATCATGTTATATGCAGATCCAGCGGCAGTAAAAAGAGTTGTTGAAAATTTAGTGAGTAATGTTCTTAAGCATGCAAGTGGTTCGGTAGAGATATCATTAAAAGAAGAATCATCTTCCATTGTCTTTACCATTCGTAACAAAACAGATGTAATGACAGAACAAGATGTAGAGAGGATCTTTGATAGGTTTTATACAGGAGATACAGCAAGAAATAAAAAAGGAGCGGGACTAGGGCTATCTATTGCAAAAAGTTTAATGAACAAAATGGATGGTGAGCTCTTTGCTTCACTAAAAAATCATCAATTTATCATGACCTGTCAATGGAAAAAAAGTACATAGTCAGGTTCTGTTTTCAGGTCGAAAAAGCCCCGATAAGATTTCGGGGCTTTTTGAACTTGCTATTTAGGCACTCACTATCCGTTTCCGGGATGGACCTTCTTTTTTATGTGATACATAGCTATGCAGGATCATTCCTATGATGACGATAAAGATGCCGAACCACGATAACGGAGAAGGCATCGGTAAAGATAGGAATAGTAATTCGCCAGCCAGTGCAAAAAGGACCTCCATCGATTGTGTAGCTTCAACGGAAGCTAATTTCTGCATATTTCCGCTTACCAAATCGGTCGCCTTGAAAAAAAGGACCGTGGCGATGACTCCGGAAAATAGTGCTACCAAAAGGGATTGGAAACTTTGCATCTTCGTCGGCGCCCCTACTGTAAAGAAACCGTACAATGAAAGCAGGAACCAGAATGGCAGACTCGCCAAAGTCATTCCCAATACCCGCTGATAAGCATCCAACCGTCCTTCGGATACTTCCATCATTTTGCGATTTCCCAATGGGTATGCAAAAGAGGCGATGACGATTGGGATGACTCCCAGCCAAAGATTGGCCATTGAAATGTGCTTGGTGTGTTCCAGCTGCATCAGGATGATTCCAAGCAGGATGATCATGGACATGAGGAGACCTTTCACAGAAACCTTTCCTCTTTGCCTTTCGAGCCCATCTTTCGTTTGGACATTCTCAAAAAACAGCGGCGCAAGTAATGCACCCGAAATGATAGTGATTTGCCAAGTGCCGGCAATTAACCAGCCAGGTGAGTAGGCGGATGCAAAGCATAAAGGAGCATAAAATAACCCAAAACCGACAAAACTCCAAAGCAGCCAAGGACCCGGCTTTTCTCTCATCACTCGTAAAAGGGGACGCAGATTTTTTCTGCTCAACACGATACACAACAGAAAAGGCACCATAAAGATATAACGCAGCGAAGCACTCCATATCCAACTTCCGCCAGATAACTCCATGGCCTGATTTAAAACAAATGTAAATGCAAAAAAGAAAGCGGAACAAATACCTAATATAATCGGACGCAATTGACTCACCTCAATCTGTTTTAGGAGTCAGTAAGACTCTGGAAGCATGGCAATCGTTTCGGCTTTCTGAAAGATTCCCCATAAAAATCCACTATGTAAAAATGGAATGAATTTTCGAAATATTATAAGCGATCAATTTAAATTGTCCTTCAAAAGCAATAGAAAATCAACAGGATTCTTTTAGCCTAGTGAAATTCATTCTCCATCATTCGACATCAAATGAAAAGAATGGCTGTTGGAATTAAATGAAGACGTTACCATTCTAATGTTTTATTTAACAATATGTACCAACAAAACAAACAAGAAACGTTATTATGACGCGGATTATGAGGGGGTGCTAATATTTTATATAAAAAACATATAGAGGCAGATAATATATGAAGATACGAGAATTGACGAATATGGTAGGTAGTGGTATCTTTATAGAAGTGCAAATAATGTCGAATGGTGACGAAATAAATAAATGCAACATTCGCAAGAAAGTTAGTGAGGTAAATTAAATGAAATCTACAGGTATTGTACGTAAAGTTGACGAATTAGGGCGGGTAGTCATTCCAATTGAACTGCGCCGAACATTAGGAATTAATGAGAAAGACGCTCTTGAGATTTATGTAGAACAAGACCGCATCATCCTTCAAAAATATAAACCTAACATGACTTGCCAAGTTACAGGTGAAGTTTCCGATGACAATATGAAACTTGCTGACGGTAAATTAATACTTAGCCCTGAAGGTGCCGAACTTCTAATTAAAGAAATTCAAGCCAGCATGGAAACTGCTAAATAATATACTAGATAAATAGCATCCAAGTGTAGGGAAGGTTTTCCCTACACTTTTTTATATTAAATGGTGAAATAAAAAAAATGGTTCGATTCACGGACGAAACCAATCTTTTCATAAAGTTTCTGTGCGTTTACATTATCCTTGCCTGTCTCCAGTGAAACCCCTTTGGCACCTGTTTCACGTGCAAAAGTGATGGCCGCGTTCAATAACTCCTCGCCAAATCCCTTTTTGCGAGCGGACTCCTTCACGAATAAATCATTCAATACCCATGACCGCATCATACTCACAGATGAAAAAGAAGGATATAATTGTACAAAACCAATAGGATTTCCTTCATCATAGGCCATAAAAACCACAGACTCCCCATTTGTCAGCCTTTCCCTTAAAAACTCCCTTGCACGACCAAGATCGGATGTTTGCTCATAAAACACTCTGTATAAATCAAAAAGTTCCGTCAGTGATTCCAGCTCATGTAATGTAGCCTTCTGTATGCTCATAAATGGACCTCCAATTGTTAGAATACTCTAAATTTACCATTTTATCATGCTTCCCGCCAAATTCAGGAGCACATTTTCCTTCGCCAAAAATCAGGATGGAGCCCAAAAAGGCGCCATCCTACATGAAAAGGGCTATTAAACCCAAGTTGGGCAACAAACTCATGGATTGAGATTGGTCAATTTACTCGTGAAAGGGGCATTACTCATAGAATTAAGCAGCAAACTCACGAGATATAAGCGTTTACTCGTGAGTTTGGAGCAAATACTCGTGAATTTGGTCAATTTACTCGTGAGTTTGGAGCAAATACTCGTGAATTAAGCCGATTTACTCGTGAAAGGGGCATAACTCATAGAATTAAGCAGCAAACTCACGAAATATAAGCGTTTACTCGTAAGTTTGGAGCAAATACTCGTGAATTTGGTCAATTTACTCGTGAAAGGGGCATAGCTCATAGAATTAAGCAGCAAACTCACGAAATATAAGCGTTTACTCGTGAGTTTGGGGCAAATACTCGTGAATTTGGTCAATTTACTCGTGAGTTGGGAGCAAATACTCGTGAATTAAGTCAATTTACTCGTGAGTTGGGAGCAAATACTCGTGAATTAAGTCAATTTACTCGTGAAATGGGAGCAAATACTCGTGAATTAAGCCGATTTACTCGTGAAAGGGGCATTACTCATAGAATTAAGCAGCAAACTCACGAAATATAAGCGTTTACTCGTGAGTTTGGAGCAAATACTCGTGAGTTAAGTCAATTTACTCGTGAAAGGGGCATTACTCATAGAATGCAGCAGCATACTCACGAGATATAAGCGATTACTCGTGAAATGGGAGCAAATACTCGTGAATTAAGCCGATTTACTCGTGAATGTAACATTATCAAATTTAATTGTGCACTGAAAATACAAACCAAATCCTCTTTTATTCGTTACTCGAGTGGTTTAGCTTCTAATCCGCCTGTGTTAAGGATGTGTACCTTTACGTTTATATCATGTAGTGAATCCTTATCTAAGTAATCCTTCGGCTCTTTTATATGATTTTTTTGCCAGTATTTTGTCTCTTTGATATAAAGGATTTTGCCTAAGCTTAAAGGGTCTGCGTTCTTTTGAATCCCTTTCATGAATGTTGATTGGATTTCATTTTTTATTTGGGTTTCGAATTTCCGTTTTATTTTATGGATATCCATTTGTGTATCAAGCCCCAGAATTTTTCCAGATACGTCAACGTCAATATCGAATTTGTACTTTCCATCCTTGAGAACAGGCTTTACTTGATAATGCGGATGGGAGAAAGATGCATAGATGTCTTGCTTATTCATGTTAATGTTTACGGGAGTTTTGTTGGTCCTTTTAGTGAGCCAGCGTATGCCGCTCAATTCCTTTTCAGAGAACCAGGGCTGGGACACTTTATAATAAATGGCAAATGCACCATCCATATAGATGCTTCTTCTTTTTTTATCTTTTTCTTTCCATACTGTATCGTTCCAGGAAATGGAGGGCAGGATGGTCGTTGATGATTTTTCCCGCTGATTGGAATAATACTTTTGGACCGTAATGGGCTCGATGTATGATCGATTACGATAGACATCTTCTGGTAAATATAATGTCGTGTATAAAGGCGACAAATTAAAATAACCGTTAATGGAGAAAAGCTCATCTATGGAACTTTTTGTGGCAAAGATATTGGCTGAGTACCTAAGTAATTGATTTCTGTATATAAAATCCACCACTTCTGTACTTTGCTGCTTCAATACATTTTCACTGATGACAAATGTGGAAACATGCCCGATATAGAGAGCCTGTTGAGTATTCTGCATTAGTTTATTTACAGCGATTGAGATGGAACGCCCTTTTTCTTTCCCTACATATAAGGGCGGAGCTTGAGAGGGTTTTGCCTCCGTTTTAGCTACCGCAGCGAAGTCCACAAGTTGCGTATATACAATGTATTCCCCATCTTTGAAATCTATCCCGATGGCCGTTATATAATGGAAGTCCTGGATCGTTTTTTCATCCCAGCAGCCAGAAAGTAAAAGCAATAGAGGGATGGTTAATAATATTTTGCAGATGCGGAACATGGCTCTACTGCCCCTTTCTGGTCTTATCATTAGCGGCCAAGGATCGTTTGCTCAGGGAATTCCATGGCCTCATTATGAATGAATCCAGTAGTTTAGGGAATATTGGCGGGTTCATTCCTCCAATATATGAAATTCCGAATGAATCAAGCCTGGATAGTAAAGTGACAATGGTAAGGAAACCGATAATCGTGCCGTAGATTCCATAAATACAGCTTAGTAACAGCACAAACATACGCAGAATCGTTACGGCCCCTGTTAAAGACTGGTTTACAAGAGTATAGGATGCGACAGAGGTTACGGCAGTAACCACAAGCATGGTTTGTGAGGTCAGTCCGGCCCTTATCGCGGCATCACCGACAATGAGGCCGCCTACAACAGCAACTGTCTGCCCAACCGCTTTAGGTAACCTGACTCCGGATTCTCGAAATAATTCAAATAAAAGGAGCATGAGAATGAATTCCATGGTGGCGGATAAGGGAAGTCCAAGCCTTGAAAGGGTGATGGTGGCCAATAATGGGAACGGCACCTGTTCAATGTTGAAAGCGGAAATGGATATCCAGAACCCCGGCAATAAAACGGTAATGCCAAGCCCCATAATGCGAAGAAGTCGCTCAAGACTTACAAATAGATAAGGAAGATTCGAATCTTCTGCTGTTTTTATTTGCAATAGTAGGGTAGAAGGTGCCACTATTATTGTAGGCATACCGTCCACGATCAAAATGAATCTTCCTTGATTGAGTGCTTCCACTGCAAAGTCGGGGCGACTTGTATAATGAGTGAGTGGAAAGATACTAAATTTACTGTTTGTGATCAATTCCTCCAATTGTTGGCTGCTTACCAATATATCAATATCTAGGGAGTTAATCTTGGACCTCACATTTTTGACCAGTTCTTTATCAATGATGTCATCCATGTACATTAGTGCGACTTTTGTTTGACTGCGCCTGCCGACAATAAAGTCTTCATAGGCAAGCGATTTTGTTTTTAGCCGCTTTCTGACTAAAGCGGTATTCATGGATAAATCCTCGACAAATCCATCTCTTGGTCCTCTTACAGAGACCTCGAAGGAAGACTCCTCAGGCTGCCTGTTCGGAACATTGGACAAATTTATTGAAAATAACTTTTGGGTTGATGGAATGAATAATAAGGCATTCCCTGAGAAAATCAGCTGCTGGACGCTATTGAATTCACTATCAATCGTCACTTTAGTCAAATCTACCAATGGTTTTAGCTTGTTGATTGCCTCTTCTTCATCGATTCTCTCATCCAATTCCATCATTTTGTTTAACTTTTCCAAAATCCCCTCGTTCAGTAAACTGATATCGGCCATACCCGAGCAATAAAATATAAGGACAGGAATGGGTCTTTCGGTTTCTCCGATATAAATCGTATCAAACATGATATCCGAGCTTGAACTGAATAACTCCCGAAATGTTTCCTCCTTTAATTCAATCAGGGTTGGTTCATTTTTGGATCGTTTCATTCTCATGTCGTTTCCCCTCCTTAGATCTAATGAACGTGCCGATAAACAAAAAGGCGGACAAAAGTAACAGGAAATAAAAAACGCCAGGATAATAATAGGTCTGGGTCACATGCAAAAACTTGAAATTACTGAATGGTACGATGGAGATGACGACCATGAGAAAGCCGACAGCGAAAAGAATTCCTACCTTCATTTTTTCCGTTTTCCTATTAAAGATTTCCATTATTATGAATAATGCCAGTGAAACACGGATATATGCACCAGCAAGCCATTGATAAATGGAAAAGAAATCTGTATGTTCAATATATTTTCCAATAGTCAGCAGCCGCCACTGTTCATAGGCAGGGTACCTCATGGCTTCGGCTAAGGTCGGGCTGAATTCGGCGAGTGCTGCTGTTAATGGGCCCATAAGTAGAAACAATAAACCGAGACATAGGAAAACCAATACTTTCCGACTGATCTTATCAGTAAGCTTTTCCTGGAAAAAAGCGATTAAAATCAGTTCGGCAAGACCATAACCAGAATACTGCAAGGACTTAACACCATGAAAATAGCCATTCTCGAAAAGGGGAAGGAGGTGGCTATAGTCTTTAGTCGGCATATTTCCGGTCGCAACGAAAATGCCAAGTATGATGACTATTGGCAATAATACAGAAGAGCAAATGGCGATGGAGTGCATACCTGAATGGGCAAGAAAGATGCATAGCAGCGTAAACGGAATGATAATCGCTAAACTTGGGGTTTCAAAAAGAAAGGTTGTCGTGATCCAATCAATCGTTTCCTTGGTTGTTGCCAATACAAGGCTGATCAGATAAATCACGATAAAGAATAAAACGATATTTTTAATAGGTTTCCCAAATCTATTATCAAGCCAATTTGTCAGGGATTGATTATTCATATTCTTGATTATCCTCGATAATATGTAGACCCAAATCGGTATCAAACCAATAATAAGGATAGAAAAAAACCAAGAATCCCTTCCGCCGGTGGATAGGAGGAAAGGGATCAAAATAACATGATTAAGAAGGCCGATTGATAAAAAGAAGATACTAAGGGTTTGTATCGAACTGATTTTCTTCAAGATGATCCTATCCCCATTTCCATTGTTTAAAGAGTGGATTGATGCACATGCCATTCTTTTGTTATGGTTGCTAAATGTGGAAAAAGTATACGTAATAATGATTGGATTAAAATTCCTGTTAATGAAAGCATGTGCAGGCTTGCAAAACAAAGAATTGCCGGTAAAAAGGATTTGTCTTAATCAATAAAGAATAAGAATAAAGAATATATATAGATGCTTTTTTTTGAGCATCAAGGGGGAATGAAGATGGATTTAAGATATCCGGTTGGAAAGTTTCAGTTTGACGGGGAAATTACTAGTGATGTAGCCGAGGGATGGATCAACGAGATTGAAGCTTTGCCTCGGATGCTGCGGGAAGCGGTATGTAACATGGATGATGAAAAGCTTGATACGGCTTATCGGCCTGGAGGATGGACTGTCCGCCAGGTGGTGCATCATGTTGCTGATAGTCATATGAATGCGGTTATCCGCTTCAAATTGGCCCTTACGGAAGAAAGCCCGGTCATTAAAACGTACGAGGAAGGGCAATGGGCAGAGCTGCCTGATTATGATTTGCCGATTGAAGTTTCTCTAACACTAATCGAAAGTATACATATCCGAATGTGCAAACTTTTAACTGGTCTTCATGCGGATGACCTGAGCCGAACATTTATCCATCCTGATTCAGGAGAGGTGACAGTCGGTAAAAATATAGGCATTTATGCATGGCACGGACGCCATCATCTGGCTCACATTACTTCTTTATCAAAGCGCCAGGGATGGTGAATATGACTCTGAAAGGTGTGATTATGTGAATGCCAATGTGAAAATCGAACAATTAACATCAATCGAATACCATCTTAATGAACTTTCGGAACTTTTGGTGCAGGTGGTGGAAGATGGCGCGTCCATTGGTTTTTTACCTCCCATGAAACAGTCTGAGGCCATAGATTACTGGGGTGGTGCCCTAAATCCTGATGTGATTCTGTTTGTCGCTAAATTACAGGGTGAGATTGTCGGGAGCGTACAGTTACATTTATGTTCAAAGCAAAACGGCGGCCATCGTGCGGAAATCGCAAAATTAATGACGCATACTGGGTATAGAAGAAATGGAATAGGGCGTTCACTAATGCTAGAGGCTGAGAAGAGGGCCAAGCAGGAGGGACGGACATTATTGGTCCTTGATACAAGGGAAGGAGATCCTTCTAACTCCCTGTATAATTCATTGGGATATATTCAGGCAGGCAGGATTCCCGATTATGCGCAATCTGCAAATGGTGATTTCCATCCAACCATATTTTATTATAAAAAAAAGAATTGAATGGGGGAATGTATATGCAAGCTGTAATCCAAAAAGAGGGTAATGGGATTATCGCAAGATTCAATCGCCCGCTTAATCATTCGGTGGAAGAGGTATGGAGTGCTTTAACGGAGAATGATAAGGTGGAAAAGTGGATGTCCAACCTGGAAATGAAGGACCTTCGAAAAGACGGGACCATAAAGTTCAATTTCAATGATGGGTCAGGGAAATCATTTGATATGAAGATCAGGGAATTCCAAGAATCTGCCGTTTTGGATTTTGATTGGGGTGAGGGCTGGGTTCGTTTCGAGGTATCCCCTGAAAAGGATGGATGCTCATTAGTATTGAAAGAATACATCACGCCAGTTAATGATCATACATCAAAAGATTTGGCTGGCTGGCATGTTTGCCTCGATATGTTGAGTGATTTAATTGATGGTCATCATCAGGACTTCCCAATGGATGAATGGAAAAAATGGCATAAGGAATATACGGTCGCCGTCGAACGACTTGATGGATGAATGGAATGCAGGTGAATAAATAAAACCGAACTGATGCTAATGATATGAAGGAAGTTTATTGTTGATATTCCAGATGGTGCCATGTTAAGATGACTGTAACTTTTAAGAAATGGAGGTTTTCCTAGTGACTTTTATCAGACTGCGTTTCCAATCTTTGAACCGTTAATTGAATACGTTCAAGGACTCTGCATGTCCGCAGGGTAGATGGGAATGGTCTGTCTATTTTTTAAGGAAACCTTCATTTTACGCTTTTGCGAAAAAGAGACGAGTCAACCTCTTTTTTTTGCTGGCCAGCTGAAGCCGCAGCAAAGGGTTTCGCTATTCCAGTTGACTTTAAAATAGAAGAATGATTAAGGAGAAATACCTTACCTATCCATGGAGGTCATATGGATACGTGAGGGTTGATTCTCCATTATATTGACCAAACCGAAGGCCGGTGGGAGATTATTTTTTATCGTGAAAATAAT
Organism: Peribacillus simplex; assembly: GCF_900156045.1. Classification (GTDB taxonomy): domain Bacteria; phylum Bacillota; class Bacilli; order Bacillales; family DSM-1321; genus Peribacillus; species Peribacillus simplex_D. Next base: position 308,900 of record NZ_FTMX01000001.1, read on the forward strand.
CATCATCTCAGGTTTCTTTAGATAGGTTCTGATCCATTTACTCTAAACACAGGCAGATAGCCTGTGTTTTTTTTAGGGCATAAAGAAAAAAATATTGAAAATAGAATGAGGTGTTTGAGAGATGAAATCATTAAATGAACAAGTAAAGGACAATTGGAAAAAGAATATCATTCTTTTTCTAGGCAGTCAGACCATATCCCTCTTTGGTTCGTCCTTGGTTCAGTATGCCATCATGTGGTATATCACGTTGAATACACAGTCGGGTGTCATGATGACGATATCCATCGTTTGTGGTTTCGTGCCTACCTTTATACTCTCCCCAATCGCTGGGGTATGGGCAGACCGCTATAATCGGAAGATGCTGATCATTCTTTCGGATTCATTGATTGCCATTTCAACGCTGATATTGGCCATCCTGTTTTTAATCGGCTACGATGAGCTTTGGCTGCTTTTCGTCATGTCCGCTGTCCGGGCAATCGGAACGGGAATCCAGACTCCTGCCGTCGGTGCCATTCTTCCTCAGCTTGTGCCAGAGGATAAGCTTACGAAGGTGAACGGAACGAATGGAAGCATACAAGCGCTAGTGATGCTCGTTTCCCCCATGGTGAGCGGCGCGCTGCTTACGATGGCTTCAATCGAAACCATTTTCTTCATTGATGTGATTACAGCTGCAATTGCCATCTTCACATTGTTGGCATTTTTGAAAATTCCAGCACATGCGAAGGCATTACAAAAGCAAACAACCAGCTATTTCACCGATTTGCAAGAAGGATTCAGCTATATCAGGAATCACGACTTTCTTAAGAAATTCTTTATGTTTTTCGCATTTTTCTTCGTGCTTGCCGCACCTGTTGCATTTCTTACACCGCTTCAGGTCACACGCTCTTTCGGGAATGATGTTTGGCGGTTGACTGCGATAGAAATCACCTTTGCCATTGGTATGATGCTAGGCGGGATTTTCATGGCATCCTGGGGAGGCTTTAAAAACAAGATCCATACGATGACACTTGCGAGCCTTATAATTGGTGCCTGTACTTTCGCTCTTGGAATCATCCCCGTTTTCTGGATTTACTTGGTCATCATGGGGGTAGTCGGATTGGCGATGCCCATCTTTAATACGCCGTCCACGGTCTTGTTACAGGAGAAGGTCGAGGGTGATCTTCTTGGGAGGGTATTTGGTGTTTTAGGGATGATCTCGACTTCGATGATGCCGCTGGGGATGCTTGTATTCGGACCGATATCCGATATCATTAAAATAGAATGGCTGCTTATAGGAACTGGTTTATTGCTGTTCATTCAAGGCTTTTTCCTACTGGGCAGCAAAGTGTTGATCGAAGCCGGAAAACCGATCTCGAAAGATGCCCCCGAGTAATGGTACATCACTGGCAAGATGAAGGACTGGAGCCAGTTCCGGCAGATAAGGATATTATTGAATATCATAGGGGATTGGATATTTGTCAGCCTCATAGATTTGGCTAAGGAGGAAAAGATGGAGTTTTTGAGGAAAGTATTTAATTGGATGGTAGTTATCGGAATGATTCTGCTGCTAGGTAATTAAAGTGATAGAAGAAATCACAGCCGTATCTCAGCAAACGACGGCTTCATCAGAAGAAATTGCATCATCGATGGAGAACAAGCCGCTGCATCCAATGAACTTGCTCAATATACACAGCAGCTTACACAGTTAATAACTGATTTGGAGCACACGGTTGGGGAATTCCAGATAAAGAATTAGCGGAATGGAAAACATAAGCGTTGCAAAAGGGGAAGCCACTAAGTGGTTTCCCCTTTTTGGTTGTATTGCCATTGACCCTGATTTCTGTGAACAGGGCATCTCTCTTTAGTGGACAAAATCACTAGAAGTACAAAAGTACAATTTAGAGGAGCTGGTCAAGTATCCATGCTTTTTTTACAAAGGGGAATAATATATAGGAATCGGACAAGTAGGGCCCAATGGCTCAAGGCCCAAAAAGGGGAGAACAACATGCATTTCGAAATAGGAATGACTATTTTTGTGTTTGTCATGACAATGATAGTTATATTGTGGAGGCCAGGAGGTATCAATGAAGCATGGCCAGCTTCAATCGGTGCCGTGATAATTTTGCTGACTGGCACAGTATCCCAAGGCGATATTTTGGATATCATCAATAAAATCGGGGGCGCATCGATCACCATCATGGCAACGATTGTCATGGCAGTCATCTTGGAAAGTTTCGGCTTTTTTCACTGGGCGGCTGCGAGACTTGCCAACCTTGCCAGAGGATCGGGGTATCGCCTGTATTGGTACATTCAATTATTGTGCTTTTTAATGACCTTGTTATTCAATAACGACGGCAGCATCATGATTACGACCCCCATATTGATCTTGCTTTTGAAAAATCTCAGATTAAAACCACATGAAGCCATCCCGTATCTTTTGAGTGGAGCATTGATTGCAACAGCTTCAAGTGCGCCTATAGGCGTGAGTAATATAGTCAATTTAATCGCTTTGAAAATTGTTCATATGTCGCTTTATATGCATACTGCCATGATGTTTGTACCTGCAACTTTGGGGTTGATCTTCATGTCATGGTTGATGTTCGCAGTGGTCAAGAAAAAACTGCCCAAGAAACTGCCGAATATTTCTTATGACATTGAGGAAAGTTTCTTCACTAAGAATTTCCATCCTTTAAAGGGAAAAATGACGGTTGAAACAAAAAGGCAACGCACAAGATTCATGTTGAAAGTATTGCTCTATGTGTTCGTGGTGCGCTGTTTACTCTTTGTAGCTTCTTATTTTTCCATTCCAATCGAGTGGGTTGCTGTACTTGGCTCTTTATCTTTACTGATCTGGAGATGGTATCATTTACGAACAAACCCTGTCGATATCCTAAAAAAGACCCCATGGCACATCCTGATATTCGCATTCTCCATGTATGTCATCATTTATGGTCTCCATAATGTAGGCCTTACAGCCATGCTCGTACAGATATGCGAACCGATTGTAAATCAAGGGTTACTGAGTGCTAGCTTTGTCATGGGAGGATTGGTTTCGATTTTATCAAACATTTTCAATAATCATCCGGCACTAATGATAGGAACCATTACCTTAACCGAAATGGGACTGGATCCGATCACATTAAAAACTATTTATCTAGCTAATATAATCGGTAGTGACATGGGATCATTGTTATTGCCCATCGGTACTCTTGCCTCACTTATCTGGATGCATATCCTGAAACAATACAAAGTGAATATAAAGTGGAAAGATTATTTAAGTGTATCCCTGATAGTCATACCAATTACGACAGTGCTGACACTGCTCTTATTATTTTATTGGGTGCAAATGATTTTTAGCTGAATAACCCCCTAGGAGGAGATAGTAATGAGTGATGCGTTTGCATTACTGGGTAAACAGATTGATGTCCAAATCTCAGGAAAAAAAACTTTCAAAGGAATTCTAACTGATTTGAGCACGGATATTCTAGTGTTGTTCAATGGAAAGCAGTTTTTGTATTTTCCTATGCTGCACGTCCATAGATTCAATCTGAGTACAGAGATAGATAACGAGATTAAAAATCCTATGGAGTCCCCCATGATGGAAGACATGGCGTCGATTTCCTATCGTAAAACACTAATGAGCGCAAAAGGAGTTTTTTCAGCAATCCATGTTGCTGGACACATTCCTTTACACGGCTATATCACCAATGTTTTCAATGATTACTTTGCATTCTACTCGCCTGTATATAAAATGATGTATGTCTCGCTGCATCACCTTAAATGGCTTACTCCGTACAATCAAAATGCCACACCCTATACACTCAGTAAAGAGAGTTTTCCTGTCAACCCTTCAGATGTACCGATGCTACGTTCTTTGGAAGACCAATTAAAGAAAAATGCAGGAAAGCTAGTAGTATTTGATGGGGGAGAGGACCCGATGAAAATCGGTATGCTTAAAAAGGCGGAAAACAACTTGGTTGAATTAAAGACAGCCAATGGAGATCATGTGTTTTTGAAGCTATCACATATTAAAACCGTGTACATGCCATAGTTTCATAGAAACGGGGGGAAGGCCATTTAAGCTTTCCCCTTATTTTCTTCTGCTAGATGATGGGTGATACCAGCGGATTCGGGTTCCTGATCAAAAAACCATCGCCTTCACAATCAATTTCCGTTTGATCTATAAGATGGGAGTCCGATGGATCGAGCAACATTTTTATATCATGTAAAACGAGTATTTCCTCATGCTCCTTTTTAGAGATTGCCAAGCTTAATGTATAGTTCATCTGGTTACAGCAAGGTCTGTTTATGCCAAACCTTAAATACGTTTCCCCTCCCAAACTATGCTGCATATCTTTAATTGCCTGCCGGGCTTTCTTTGTCATCTTAATCAAAAATCTTCACTCCTATATCGTTATCCACTTCATAAATAGGGCAAGCCGTATATGCACGTCATGACCGGGATCCCTTTAATCCAACTTTACCCATTCTGCACAAAAAAATAAAATCCTCTAGGAATTCTTCGATTTTCACTTATCTCGGGTGGGGTGAAATTTTTCAGCGCTGATTTATTTTTAAGGTGTTTTATTGAATCCTGCTGATAATTTTTTTTGTAAAAAATAGGCTAAAGGTTTCATTTGGTTCGCCGATAATATTGTGGTGATGAGCATTAAGACACATCCGCTCGAGTGGATGATAGGATCGAAGATTCATATGATGGAATTTACTTGAACATCGTAAATTAAAAAATATTTCAGTGTATAAAGGAAGGATTAAAATGTTTAATGGAAAAATAAGCCGTATGATACTTACAGTGGTATTCATGGTTAGTTTTACTTTTTTACCTGGTTTAAAGGCCGATGCTGCAGATCCTGTGCATACTGTAATCCCTGGCGAAACGGTAGAATCGATTGCCAGGACATATGATATATCGGCTAAGCAATTAATGAAAACGAATGGTTTACCGGATGATAGGTTATTTGCGGGCCAAAAGTTGGCAATCATTCAAACGGCGTATACTCCTTCCGTCTATCAATGGTCGGAGAGAGGAAAAAAAATTGCGAGATATGCGAAATCTTTTATAGGGTTTAAAAAGTCAGCTGGAGAGGAGACGCCAGAAAAAGGGTTTGATTCGAGCGGATTGATTCATTGGGTGCTTTCCCGGCTAAATGTGCCGGTTGACCGTTTGACAGTAGATGGTTTCTATAAGCAAGGGATGGATACTGCCACTCCGAAGACCGGGGATATTATATTCTTTCTGGATAAAGACAGCTTAAAGGTCGTGACTGCGGGTATATATGTCGGCAAAAACCAATTTGTCAATTCTGGATATGGTGCAGAAACGGTTCAGGTGAGATCCACTACAGAAGATTACTTTGCAAAATACCAAGTGGTGTACAAAACATACACGCCAAAAGGAGAGCATATCGTCCAAACGGGAGAAACGCTTAAAAGTATATCGGAGAATTACAGCATTTCAGTGAATACGATCAAAAGTCGTAACGCGTTAAGTACTGATGAGTTGATGAATGGACAGTACCTTCAACTATACAGCAACCCGTTATATCCGTTTTATGTAAACCAGGAGGCTGCATATGATAAAGCATATGATGTCATCAAGTATGCATACACTTTTCGCGGATTCCCCTATGTTTTCGGGGGAGAAGATCCGATGAATGGAATGGATTGCAGCGGCTTCATTTATTGGGTCATGAAGGAGCAGGGCCTTTCAGTAAAACGGGGCTCCGCTGAGGATTACTTCTCATTGCTCCCCAAAATCGAAAATCCAAAGGCCGGGGATTTAGTGTTTTTTAGGGATACAGGAACAAGGCTGGGTGTGACCCATGTAGGTATATATCTAGGTGATGGCCGTTTTCTCCATACAACGGAAAATGCAGGCGTTCATATCTCCAACCTTTCGTCAGGTTATTTTGCCGAGAAATTCGAAAGCTTCGGTCAAGTTGAAAGCCTCATGGACTAAGAAAGTCATTCAACCTGTTTATATTCAAGGGTCGCTTTTTCAATGGCAGTAACGAACCGATTAAAAAGATCACTCGGATTGACCCTGTTCTTACTGGTAAAGTCATCACCTTTGAAAAAGCTTTTCCTAAGCTTTGTGGAAAGTTCCAATTGTACGCCTGCACCCGTCTTGGATGAGTTGGTGATGTTGTTTCCTTTCATGCCTGAAAGGTGCTGCGGTGCATGATCAGTTTGAAATCCAGCTTTGTTTAGGCATTGCTGAATAAGGTTCTTATAGGGTTCGTTCCTACCGCCAATGTAAACCAGCGCATTATGCAAGTCGTAGTGGCCATGGATCGAAAGGGTGGTCTGGGCGTTCGCTGCCATTGAAACGCCGGCCGGTTCATTGAACAAGCAGGATGTTATATGGAGGACCTGGTTACCCCTTGGTTTAAGACCTTCGAATAGATAGGTGCTTGCACAAAGTCTCTCTCCAAGTGCGGCTGCAATCTCGCTAGTTCCCGGTTCGATGTTCCCGCCGTGTATGGCTAGAATTGCGATATCAGGATTCCTGTGGTGAGCCATGATGCGGTAATCGAGTTCTTCTTGTTCATTTTGCTGCAGTTCAATAAAATCGGTATAGCTATTTTCATTCATGGTTATCCTCCGTATCTGAAGTGTATTTAATCTTCCATATCCGTTGACGGCAAAAATAAAAAAAGCGGGGATGCCCCAGCTTTTTTTATTTTTCGATAGTCGTATATTGTTCGATTTTCTTTTGCTCTTCGGGTGTTAACGTTTCTGTCCGTTTAAATGTATTCATGGTCACAAGCAGTGCTGCTATTAGAAAAACGGGTATGACCCAGCTTGTAATTTTTTTTACGATATTCATATTCTAAGTCCCCTTATACATCGCTAAAATTCATATGGTATTTAGAAAAGGAGGGGATGGATCCCCTTTTTATTGCTGGGCTTTCCAGCTTCCATTTCTTCTTTTATCCCCAGCTCCGGATACTTGTCCGTTTTTCTCGTTTTTAACGAGTACTTGAACCCCGCCGTAATACATGGGGGAGATCTTCTGGATGACTTCATATCCTGAATCTTCCAGGTCTGATATTATTTCATTCGAAAGCCTGGATTCCGTATAAATCTTCTTTCCATCATAGACGAACCGATTACGGTCGATGATATCCTGAAATGAGCCTTCATTCTCTGTATATGAATAAAGGACCTGCGTCAATACTTGAGGAATCCTATCGCCGCCTGGTGAGCCTATCCCGATCGATTCCTGCCCTGGTTTCTTGAGAATGGTAGGAGCGGTGAAAGTTCTAGACCGTTTATATGCCTCTTGGGCGTTCAAGCCGGACCGGAAATTTTTCAATTGATCGTTAAGGAAAAATCCATTCGTATAATCACCAGATCCGAAAAAGTTGCTGAGCGTATTTGTTGCGGAAACGACAGTGCCATACTTGTCCATGATCACAAAATGTGTCGTACTTTCATGTTCTTCGGAACCATTCGATTCTTTATCTTCCCATTTTTCACTTTTGATCTTATTTTTAAGATTATCCAAGTGAATGGGGGAGAGCAATTTTTCCGCCTTGGAGTGACTTATTCCATCCCCAATATTGGCGGACCGATCTTGATAAGCAGTATCTGTGATGCCCCCCAATACCTTCATATAAGCTGATTTGCTTGAAGAATCACCGAGGTTCATTTCCTCGGAGAGCTTTAACATTTCAAGAACGGTAATCCCGGAGAAGGGCGGAGGGGCGGTAAAGGCATCATAACCGGCAAATGTTCCTTGGACCGGCTTACGTTCTTTCACCTCATAGCGCTTTAAATCCATCAAGTCGATATCTGTTTCTCTTTTAATATCCCGTGCGATTTCCCCTTTATAAAAACCATCAGGACCTTCCTTTTGAATCTGCTTCAATGTTTCAGCAAGTTTTTCCTGGACGAGTGTTTTGCCTGGTTCAATGGCATCGCCATCAGGATAAAAAAGTGAAGTCGCATCGGAAGATATCCTTGGCTGAGCCGCTTCTAAGCGTGATGATAACATTTTGTCGACTTCAAATCCGCCTTCAGCCAAATCTATCGCCGGCTGGAGAAGGTCTGCCATTGGTACGCTCCCATACTTATCACTTATAACCTGCATGCCGGCCACTAAGCCAGGAATCCCTGCATTGTGCCTTGAACTTGGGTCTTCCGGAGAGGATTCACGATAATCGATAAATTTGGGATCGCCGGATTCCGGTGCAATCAGCATACCGCCGCCGCCACCCACGCCAGATCCATAAGGTTCAACTACACCTAATACATAGGATACCGCAATGGCGGCATCCGCCGCCGTTCCACCATTTTTCAATATATCCATCCCGACATCTATTGCGATTGGATTTGAAGAACTGACCCCATATGATTGTTCCGTTTTACTCTCTATCGGATCATTCGTGTCAGAAATAGGGGGTGTCTTCGAACATCCAGCTAAATATATGAGCACGCAAAGTGAAATGAATATTTTTCCAGTCGTACGGTTAATCATCGATTATTCCCCCTTCTCGTTGAGCTTCCAAGTTGTTTCTCTTTTCACATAGTAGTATCCAATCGATCCTTACTGAATAGGCTGCATGTCCTGTTGTATAGCTTGTGCTGCCTTTTTCTCTTGTGCAGCTTTCTTTTCCTTTGCTTCTTTCGCTGCCTTTGCTGCTTGTGCTGCTTTTTCTTCTTGCTCACGCTGTGCCTTATGGTCGATTACCTTCTTGTGATCCAAGTTAATCTCGATGTGATCCTCTTTTTTCGACCATTGGGCGTTTTCACTCGTTTCCTTCGTCAACTGGCGGTAAACACGTGATTTGTCGATTGAAGAGGTAGCTGGCCTTGGTGTTGCTTCTTCAATTTGCAGTGGAACGACATCGATTGTAGCTTTTCCGTCTTCCGCTAAATGGTATTGAACCATGGCTGAATCCTTTGTGCGTGTCCATCCTTGATCGAAAATGAAATTTCCTAAGCTATAGAAAATGATTCCATCTTTATACACATCAAACGATTGAAGCACGTGTGGGTGATGGCCAATGATGATGTCAGCCCCAGCATCGATGATAGCTTTAGCCAAGTCCGTTTGACGGTCGGTTGTAGATGTTGAATACTCTTGTCCCCAGTGCATATTCACTACAACCAAGTCTGCGTTGCCTTGCTTGGCATCCCTTGCTTTGCCGATCATTTCAAATAATAAATCAGGGTTGGAGTTCAATAGTCCGGCTTTATCACTTTTTGACACGGCATCCTTACCGTAAACATCTGTGAAGCCAAGTGTTGCGACACGTACGCCATTAACATCCGCATAGTCGATGCTATTTTTGGCTTCCTCAGTGTTCGATCCAACACCGACATAATGCATATCCGCACTTTTGAATTGATCAATCGTATCTATAAGTCCTTGTTCTTCATAGTCCATCATATGGTTATTGGCCAAAGTCATTACAGAGAAGCCAGCATTTTTAACCGCTTCCACACCGCTAACATTGGAGTTTAACCGTATGGGCGTATCTGCTCCCTTATAGTTGGATACTTCTTCTTTTAAAGCGGTATGCTCATAATTCCCACTGACATAGTCTGAATGGGCAAAATAAGGCTTCATATAACGGAAGAGGTATTCATGCCCGTGCTTTTCCGTCACTTCTTCAACATAACGTCCCATCATCACATCACCGACCATTGTCATCGTCAATGGCTGATCGGATTTTGATGCGGTTATTTTCACTTCCTCAGCCCGTCCCATCCAAGTGGTAATGACTAAAGCGATTAGTAATATAGGTAGTATGATTCCAGTGTATTTAAGATTCTTTTTCTTCGTGCGTTTAATAAAGATAAGTGTTTTTTCTTTTGCATTTAAAGTCCGTTTCATTTTTTGCACCTCAGAATAGGTAGTACACGTTCATTAAACCGAAAGTCAAGCCGGATAATAAAAGCGTGCTGCCAAGTGTCAATGGCATTCCTTGTCTTTGTATGGTATTCGCAATCAATCCGGGTACAATTATACCGATTCCCCGAAACTCGAATATTTCAAATGGCATGACGGGGTAGACGAAGTCCAATAGTAGTTTCAAGCAAATCCCGGTCACCATCATGGCTGCGAATTTTCTTCTTCCATATAAAATCACCCATCTTGAAAGGCCGTGAGTGACGATCAAATAAGTTACGACACTAATGATCAGGATGGTCAGCATGATTTCCCATTGGTCAAATACTAATGCCAAATAACCTGGCACGATAAGTCCTGCGGGTACGACACCCGTCTTTTCTGAAAATATAAGGCTAAGTGTTACTCCCAGTACTAGGGCTACATATAAATCCGATCCAAACATTAAGGTTCCTCCTACTTAACTTGCTTTTTGCTTTGTTTTAGATTTCATGAATGCTTCAATTAAAGGTTCCGCTGCACCGTGAATATTCCCGACACCGTAGACGATGCGATTTTTCATCAATGGGCGGAGGCGGGCAACGATTTCTTCAGTTGACCAGTTTTCTAAATCCCAATATTCTTTTGTATCCAATTGACCTTGCTCGAATGCCCGAGTGATCGGTGATGTGGTTTCACCAATGGAAATGACGATTTCAGATTTTATGTAAGGCAATACATCTCTGGCAAACTGCTCAGTACGGTCCACGCGGTCGGGACGGCAATTCATGATAACGATAGGAGGTTCTGTGCTGTATCCGAACGTATTGACACGTTCCCAGATGTTCAGCGTCGATGACGCGTCATTTGCAGCAAAGCCATTGACAAAGAAAGTTGGCTGGATGGGATCCCCGAATTTGGTGATCCGCATGGCACCTGGATCGGGATGTGCATTCAACATTCCGCGAAAAGCTGTTTTTTCATCAATGCCTAAAGCTTCCGCAACGGCCAAGGCCAGTGATGCATTATCAGGAAATACCATATAGTCGAACTCGCGTAGAAAATCTTCCGAAATTCTCGAATTGTCTGCAACGATCACTTTTGTGTTGCGTTCTTTGGCAATTTGCTTGAAAAAGTCCAAATATTCACTTTCGATGGTTATTAAGTGACCATTATAGGGAATGGTAGCAGTGAAAGCTTCAGCAACCTCATCCAAAGTCGGTCCCATGACATCCATATGGTCTTCCAATACATTCACGATTACGCCAATGTTTGCTTGGATCATTTTGTTTTGGAAGATTAGTTGATAGTCAGGCTGTACGGCCATGCACTCACAAACCAGTGCTTCCGTGCCTAAGTCGGCAACTTCTTTAACTACACGCCGCTGTTCTCCTATGTTTGGTCCTTCCGGGCGACGTACAATCGGTTTTTCCTTATCGGTAAACCAATAGATCATTCTTGCTGATGTTCCGGTTGTTTTACCTACTGTTTTGTACTTAGCTTCCTGGATCACACCTGTAATTAGACGCGTTACAGTCGATTTCCCTCGAATCCCATTCACATTCACACGTACCGGGATGGAGTCGAGACGCTTCTGATGGCGTTTTTGTTCAAAAATGCCATAACCAAGCAAAAAGATCGCACAAATAAATATCGGTGCCATTTTTTAACCTCTCTTTTTTTCAAATATTTGAATTACTGAATACACACTACATGATTTTAAACTTAATAGGCAAGAGCCAATTATTCTATCGTAATATAGTTACTATCATCTTTTTCAAATAAATGTATATTAGAGTGTAATAGTATCTAATGGGGTAAATTGTTTTATGAGTACAAAGATATGGCTGGAAATCGAGGGAATCCTCGGTTTATTTACACTAAATTATGGAAAGTTTAATAAAAACCCATTTTGGTCAGAATCAAAGTAGTTTCATGAGTATTTGAACCTGATTCTTAATGGCTATATTTGAATAATAATTGGTTTTTAAAAGTGACGTTTATTACAGATTGATAATTGTTTATACCCAATGTTCGACATAAACGTAACAATATTTATGCATTTGTCATTCAATGTAAGATATTGCATCTAACGACTCAATTAGTTGAACTCTTTTGAATTTGGAAAAAGATGAGTAAAAGAACACATCTCTTTTTTTTGATATTTTCCTGTTATTTCCTCAGAGAATACCCGCGGGACTATTATTGATCTTTTACCTGAAACATGAAATAAACTAAAGTTAATCCATTTTTTTTAAAAAATACCTAGTTTCTTCTATAGATATAGTGTTTATAGATGAATGCAAAATAAAAAAAGCTCAGAAGCATATCTGAGCTTTCGGCTTATATATTGTAAATGAATGGAATGGTCACGAATTTCCGATCATCATTGACATTTAACGTTTGTGGGTCTTGAGCTACAGCTTTTGTAGCCGATTATGGAAGGAATCAGGTTAACTTGATTTCTTTCTGTCAGAAATCTCAAGGTTGGGGCCCTGTTTACCGCCATCAATCACATAAAGTCTAGGAACTAATCGCCTTCTTTTTCCTTGATTGTCAGGATTCATCTTCATATAATTTTCGTATTCTTTGCGAAAGAATTCTTCGGTTTCCCGTTTCAGTGCTCTTCTTTCGTTAAAATCTGTTATGAATTTGAAAAAACGTTTCATATGAATTCCTCCTTATGGGGTTAAAAGGTCTTAGTTTAATAGTAACATATCAATCGTGTAATTTAACCTTTTTTTACAGATTTGGAGTGGAAATCGTGTTTTTGTGTGAATAAAGTTATGAACGGTTTGATTCGAGAGAAAGCATGCAATGGATACTTACTGAGTATAAGTGCCTGTGCATGGTGTTGAAAGGAAATGACGGGAATTGCAGTAGCGGTTATTGGAAGTGATGGTTATTTAAGTTAAAATATTCCTTTAATCAATTATACACTAAATATTCTGAAAATAAAGGAAAATGTTCACTTCCAGCCGCTTTTGATAGATTTGCCTTTTAATGGTTTATTATTGTGTATAGTTATTTATTCCCCGAATATACGGAAATGAAACAACCAAATATAATGGGAAGGAAAAGCAATTTCCCGCATACATGTGACGGGAAATTGCTAGTGTCATAATTGGAACTTCCTAACCTGTTCAGTCAGCAGATCTGCCGAAGATGCAAGTTCACTTGCATGATTCGTGATTTCATCCATTAAAGAGCTGGATTGCTGAGCAGAGGCGGAAACTTGTTCGATTCCAGCCGCGGACTCTTCAGAAACCGCTGCAATATCTTCGATAGCCTGATTGATTACTTGGCTATTTGTGGAGATATAGTTCAATTCGTCTGTAATATGCTGTATTTTCATTTCCATATTCCCGACAGAGTGATTGATTGTTTCAAAGGTTTGGCCTGTGAGCGTGATCTGTTTCGTGCCTTCATCCACTTGTGCATAACCATCTTCCAGGGAGTGGACGACTGTTTTTGAATCCGTTTGAATGGCTGAGACAATATTGGTGATATCCCCAACGGAGTGTGTGACCTCTTCAGCGAGTTTCCGCACTTCATCGGCGACGACGGCAAAGCCCTTGCCATGTTCACCAGCACGAGCGGCTTCTATGGCTGCATTCAGCGCCAATAGATTGGTTTGATTGGATATATCCTTGATGACCTGCACAAGCTGCGAAATTTGCTGCGATTGAGAATCGAGCCCTTTCACTTGCTCTACGGCATTTTTTACAATCCCATCAATACATTGCATCTGTTGGACCGAACTGCGCATTAAAGTGGTGCCCTCCTTGGTCAAGGAAAGGATTTCGGTAGAACTTTTAGCTACATCCACTCCTTCCAGGCGGGCCAACCTGATCCTGCCGGTGAAATCATCCATCATGCGAACCATTTCAGCTGCCCGGTTGGCTTGTGACTCCGAGCCTTCCGAAAGTTCATGCATTGTAGTCGCTATTTGTTTGCTGCCCTGCTGGACTTCATTTGCTGATTGAGTCAGATCCTCACTTTGGTTGGAAACGGATTCGGATACAACGAGCATTTTTTCGATCGTATCACGAAGGTTTTTCTGCATTTGGTTGGCGGATACCGTTAATTCGCCCATTTCATCATATGACTTTTGTTCCAGGGGTTCATGATTCAGCTCTCCGTCAGCCACCATTTTCATCCTGTCCCTAATTTTAAGAAGGGGGGTGGTAATGAGGTTGGCAGTCACAAGCGCCAGCAGAAGGCCGATAAGGACTGCCGCAATGGAGATGATGATACTTGTCGTCTTAGCCGATTTCCCGCTTGCGATGACGGTTTCACCTGAAGCGACAATCAATTCCTCGCGTTCCGAGGCAAGCTCCTTGAAACCTTCCATTACTTCATTGCTGATTGGCGCCACTTCATTTTTGAGTATCTCTTTCGCGCGTTCTTCATTTCCCTTTTCATATTGTGTGAATACCCGGTCTACAATCATCGTCCTCCAATCCACGCTTTTCTCGATCAATTCCTTCGCTTTATCAGAATCGCTTAAAGCGAGGAGCTCTTCCTGGATGACCTTGCTGTCTTCAGTATATTGTAAGAACCTTTCTTTATAACTCTCGTCACCATATAGAATATAGGCTCGGGCGAATGCGGTTCTTTGTGCTAGATTATATAGTAGCTTTTCATCTTGGATAAGAAGCGGAAGTTCCTTTTCGATGATATCCTGGGAATATACCAGTGACTTGTTGCTGCTGTAAATGTTGAATGCTCCTAAGATGACACATAAAGATATGATGAGTGAAAATGCCACCAATACCTTTCCTTTAATGCTTTTCAAATTAATGGACCCCTTTATCGATATTTTATTTACACTATTTTATCGGACGGATATGTGGGATATTTAAGCAATGAAAAGATAACCAAATTTTCCATCAGATCTAATATTCACTAAATATAATCATCTTGATTTATTATCGTTTTCAAGTTACTATTGACTTGGAAAAATATAATATTCCGCGTTAAGGCGGAAGAGGTTCTAGCTACCCTCTCAAAAAAACTAAGGAGAAACAGTGCTCTATTCTTAGGGTGCTGTTTTTTTCCGTAAAAAGGAGTTTTATAGAAATGAAGAAGAAAGAAAAGGCAGTGGTTGTGTTTAGCGGAGGTCAGGACAGTACGACGTGCCTGTTCTGGGCATTGGAGAGATTTGAGGAAGTGGAAGCGGTGACGTTCGATTATAATCAGCGCCATAGCTTGGAAATCGAATGTGCTCAAAACATTGCCAAGGAATTGGGTGTGAACCATCATATCCTTGACATGTCGCTGCTGAACCAACTGGCACCGAATGCATTGACGAGAAGTGATATTGCAGTTGCGGACGGAGAAGAAGGGGAATTGCCGTCTACCTTCGTACCTGGGAGGAATTTGCTGTTCCTTTCGTTTGCCGGAGTGCTGGCGAGTCAGATTGGCGCTAAACATATTGTCACCGGTGTCTGTGAAACGGATTTCAGCGGATATCCAGACTGCCGCGATGTATTCATTAAATCGTTGAATGTGACCTTGAACTTGTCGATGGACCAGTCATTCGTGATTGATACGCCGCTAATGTGGCTTAATAAAGAGGAAACATGGGAGCTTGCGGATCAGCTTGGCGCATTCGACTTTGTCCGCGAAAAGACCCTGACTTGCTATAACGGAATTATCTCCGACGGCTGTGGAGATTGTCCGGCATGTAATCTGCGAAAAAAAGGACTGGATGACTATGTAAGCAGACGGAAGGTGCTTTCATGATGTACGGTTTTACTATAGTGGATAAACTCCAAAAAATAGATGAAGATATTCAGCGCAGCCAATTGAAGTATACAAACAAGAGGGTTCTCGTGAGTAAGGAATTCACCTTTGACGCGGCGCACCATCTGCATGACTATGAAGGCAAATGCAAGAACCTGCATGGCCACACATATAAGGTCATTTTCGGATTGAGCGGGTATACGGATTCACGCGGTTTGATGATAGACTTCGGGGACATCAAGGATATATGGAAAAATGAAATTGAAATCCACCTGGATCATCGTTATTTGAATGAAACCCTACCGCTCATGAATACAACAGCTGAAAATATGGTTGTCTGGATTTATGAAAAAATGGCCGAAGCCCTTTCATTAAAAGAATATGAGGGTGCTAGAGTCGAATTTGTTCGACTATACGAAACGCCGACAAGCTATGCCGAAGCCAGACGGGAGTGGATGGAAAGTGAGTAAACTCCCGGTTATGGAAATCTTCGGACCGACCATCCAAGGTGAAGGAATGGTCATTGGTCAAAAAACCATGTTCGTTCGGACGGCCGGCTGCGATTATTCATGTGCCTGGTGTGATTCCGCATTTACTTGGGATGGCACCGGTAAGGAAGATACCGTCCAAATGACTGCTGAAGAAATATGGGATGAGCTGAAGCGAATTGGGGGTTCCGGTTTTTCCTTCGTGACGATATCAGGCGGAAACCCGGCTCTGCTGAAAAACCTAAACGGCTTGATAGCGATCTTACATGAAAATAAAATGAAGATAGGTGTCGAAACACAAGGGAGCCGATGGCAGGATTGGTTTCTCGATATTGATGAACTGACGATTTCACCCAAGCCGCCGAGCTCTAAAATGAACACGGACTTTTCGGTGCTCGACCAAATCCTCTCGAACCTTGCCAATCGAAATCCTGAAAACCATGTCTCATTGAAGATTGTCGTCTTTAACGAGGAAGATTATCAATATGCCAAACATGTACATGGGCGTTACCCGGATATTCCTTTTTATTTGCAGGTCGGCAATGACGATAGCAGGACGGCGGATGATCGTCAATTGATCAGCGGTCTTTTGAAGAAGTACGAAGAGTTAATAGATAAAGTGATAGCAGATGATGAATTGAATGATGTGAAAGTGCTGCCCCAGCTTCATACCTATATATGGGGAAATAAGCGGGGCGTATAAAAGTGAGCAAAAGGCAGTGTGATGGCATTATCACACTGCCTTTTAAGCTTTTTAAAGCCTTTGAATGTGTGTAGCTTTGAAGGAAGATGTGTATTTGAGGCCATACCCAAAAAAGCGATCCATTCCAATATGTGCGGTCCAAATTAAACCAATCATCAAAAGAGCATCAGACTTTAGAAAAATGGCAAGCAAAATCATGAAGATGGACAGGGTATACGTGTGAAATAGGTTATAAACCTTTGCTCCAATTCGATCATTGATCAGATAGGCAAGCATGGAAACATCAGGAGACAAAATCAATAACAGGAAAATCCACCAGCTGAATTCATATAACGAATAGATGTAAATCACCGCTAAAAGCACCATGATTCCTTCCATATGAAGGAATTTCTTTACCATTTTAAACCCTCCCAATTGTTATTTGACCAATGGTCAATAATACTTAAAAATTATATGATGTTTCTGATGATATTTTTTACATGAAAGTAAGCTAGGCCTTTTACATCTTGATAAGATAGTTCAGAATTAATATAAAAAGTGATGAATCCGTGAAGAGAAAGAAAAATCGACCATATGGATGCAGGATTCAATTTGTTGTCCGTTAGGTCCGTCAGGGACTGGATTAGCTTTTCATATGTTTTATTAGAATCGAATTGAAGTAACTGCTGAATTTCTTTTTCCTTCGATAAAAACATGATGGAATAATGATTCTGTTGGGTTAAACCGAACTCCAAGAAGCACAATAAAATCTTTTCCATTTTTACAGAAGGGTCATTTTCCGACATGATGATATCATCGATTAAAGTATTTAAAACGGAAAAATCCGTTTTCACCAAACTATAAAATATTTCTGCCTTATTTTTAAAATGATAGTATATGGCCCCATGGCTGCAATCCAATGATTTAGCCAATTGCCTCATCGAGACATTCGAATACCCCATCGTTGCAAAAAGGTTTCTGGCTTCATTCAAGACCATGTCCCTGGACAATTCTTTACCTGCCGATTTCCTTGGCGACATTTGGACACCTCCTTATTTATTGACCGCTGGTTAATTAGGATAATAACTCACTGATTTCCAAATGTCAATTATTAGATCATATTATAAAGTACTGTTTTTTAAGTTGAATTTTTCCATTTGATCAAGAGAGAGAAAAGGAGAGGATGCAGGACATTGCAGATGGATTATTCCCTCGCAACCAGTTAGCGTAAATACTAGTGGGTATGATGTTCCTATATCCATAGCAACTCAATGAAGCAGGAATTTACAGCTATTTTTAAAGGTTGAAATCATAGGAGATAGAAATTCCTGTAACAGAAAAACAGGAACCAACAATATATACGCTTGAATTCAAATGCCATAAATACCCTTATGTGGTATTGTAAGGGTATTCGTGAAGTGTTGGAGGGGATGAATAAATGAAAAAGAAATTCGGTATTTTGGCATCAATTTTTATAGTCTTGACCGGCTATTTTTTATTAACTAAACCGTATAAAGATAAAACAAAACCTGTAGAAGACTTTATTAAAGTGAATCCAAGAGATCAGGTAATAATAAATGAAATGATAATCATAGAGGGAATTGATGAGGTCAATCCAGGTGATATCGATTTGAATGATGAGGAGGAAATAAAAAAATTGGCAAAAAAGCAATATGAGCAAAATGAAATGGGGGAAATAATTTTTACAGAAAAAGATCAGTGAGATCACCTACCTGTAATGAGTAAACTAATGGGCGAGGAGGCAGTTACTGGTAGTTTTGGATAGTGTCTATGGGAACAATATTGTAGAGGGAGTTCTTGAAGAGCTGATAGTAAGCAAACCCGTCCCAAGAATGAAGGGGATACATCAAGGCGGGGCAAGTTATTTAGTTAATGAGAAGTGGGACGTTACACGATTTGACCATTCACTTGGTGTGATACTTTTAATTAAAGAGCTTGGAGGTTCATTGGAGGAACAAATCGCGGGCTTGCTGCATGACTTATCCCATACTGCATTCTCACATGTTATTGATTTCGTTCTGGATTGTAAGGATGAAGATTATCATGAAAAGATATATGATCATGTCATTATGGAATCCGAAATCCCATTTATACTGAAGAAGTATGGATATGATTGTGAATCTAGTTTATCAGAAAAAGTCAAGAAAATAGGAATTGAAGCCTATAAAAAAGCTTCGAAGGGCATATATCTAAAAGTGATTTCCGATTGATTTTCATGTGAAACCATACGGAAAGTAAAAAAACTCAAAGGCGATATTCATCCTTGAGTTTATTCTTGGAAACATCTAAGCCTCCTCCAGTATAAAAATTTAGTTGATTTTTATAGACAATCGACATCTAGAAGGCGATTGATTAACGGGTGCCTTATCAAAAGGACATAACATCTGAACCAGCACCCTTTAATAATTAAAAAACTAATGATGCCCTCAAAGTATTAACGCCATTTTCCAAATAACCCTTTAAACATGTTAATGTATAAACCCAACCTTCTTTTTGTCCGATCATTTTATTTATCAATTCGGGGTCATCCTCTTTCAAACCTGATTCGTTCACTTCAATAATTGTACTCATATCATCCAACTCTTTTAGTGTAATTGTAACAATCGTTTCTTGATCATTTCCTCCCCATGAGAACACGATTTTCCTATTTTCCTCGACTTCCAATACATTAATAACCACTTCAGCTTCGTATTCGTTATATCTCAATGTAAGCATCCTGCCTTGTTCCCATCTTTCAGAACTCGATGAGAACCAGAAATTCCCGATTCTTTCTGGGTCCACTATAGCTTCAAATACTTCATTGGTTGGTTTGGCTATTTTAAATTTCGTGATTATTTGCGTATCCATCACTGTCAACTCTCTTTCGATTTTTTATAGTTTTCTACCACTTAATTATTCCGATCTACTGTTATTGGCGGCAGGGTCCGTCCAGTTTCAAGCAAGCTCTTCAGGTTACTTAGAATCGCTGGCCATCCATTATTCAAGCCTTCAAAGGTATTATCATCATATACGAAATCCGTCTCCAAAAGCTCCTCATGCCTAAGCGTTAACTTCACAGTCGAATCATCCATAGGCTGCAGTATATAAGTGACACGAGTAGGCTGCTCGCGAGGTGTTTCGTCTCCTACCATGTTCCAAGTGAACGAGAGCAGGTGCAGCGGCTCACACTTAAGTACTTTACCATGATCAGTAATATGCCCATCTTCCAGCAAATATTTAACGCTTGAGCCTTCTTGCCAGTCAGACTGGACTTGGCATCCAAAATGGTACTTCTTCGTGACCTCACCGCTCGTCAGGGCTTCCCAAAGCTTCTCTGGTGTGGTCGCGATATAAATAACATGAACAAACGATGGCTTTTTCATCATCCTTTTCCTCCTCGCGTTTATACTTCATATCAAGATCGTAACATTATTCTATCAATCATTGTCGTCTTTTCATATACAGCCGGTCAAGCAGTTTTCTGCGACAAAAATCGGCAGGGTCATTGCGTTTACATTTGTTCGTGCAAGCCATATGGAAACTTCTTGATTTCCAATCGCTTTCAAGCTACGATAAATAAGGAAAATGATAATCCGCTCGGGCGGAAGAGGTTCTAGCTACCCTCTCAAAAAAACTAAGGGGAACAGTGCTCTTTCTTAGGGTGCTGTTTTTTCTGTATAAGGAGAATTAAGAAATGTTAAGAATTTTATTGTATTTAGTATCCATCATCACGGCGAATGTGGTTACAGCAGCCTTTGCGCCCTTGCATTTTGGCATGTTCATCATTCCGATGGGTACATTGCTCATCGGGGGAACCTTCATCTTTCGAGATCTCGTCCAGAATAAATTCGGCCGCGCAAAGACCTATATATGTATCGTCACTGCACTTATTTTATCTGCGTGTGTATCATTTTTATTAGGGGATACGTTATTGATCGTATTTGCTTCCGCATTATCGTTCGTGGTCGCAGAAACAGCGGATACGGAAATTTATACCCGTTTAAAACTTCCGATGAGTTGGAGGGTGTTTTACAGCGGAATCGTTGGAGGGTTTTTTGATTCGGTGATATTTGTCGTGATGGGCCTAAGTCCATTGGGTGCCAATATATTGCCATGGGAAGCAGTACCCGCTGCGGTCATCGGCCAAATCATCGTTAAAACGATCATTCAGTCAATCGGTGCCGTACTGTTGGGTCGAATCAACGTAGAACTGGAGAAACGTGTAGTCTCCAGTTAAAGCTAGGAGGGATGCACTCGATGGATGGAACCAAAAAAGAAGAAGATAAATGCTATTGCCTCGAGGCCTTTCGTGAAAAATATGGCCCGCATGTCCAAGGGGAATGCATGAAGCTCTCCTGTGCCAATTATCGCAAGCATAAAGGAATAGACAAAAAAGGACCTAATTAGGTCCTTTTTTTGCGTGAACGGAGTAACTCACGAGTAAAAGTGCTGAATTCACGAGTAAAACAGCAAAACTCACGAGTAAAAATGCTGAATTCACGAGTAAATAGCCCAAACTCACGAGTAAACGGTGCGAAATCATGAATGCAGAATGAATTCACGAGTAAACGGTGCGAAATCAATGAATGCAGAATGAATTCATGAGTAAAACAGCAAAAAAAGCTTCCTGCGCCGTTCCAATAATGGGTGCAGGGAGCTTTTTATTTTGTTTAGAATTGCTCTGCGCTTTTCCGAACTAGTTTTTCCAGGAAATAAAAGCATTCTCGTTTCCGTTCAAGTTCGGTTTGTCCTTTTTCGGTGACTTGATAATATTTCCTGCGGCCTGATTCTGACTCTTTCCAATGGCCTTTTATGAATTCTTTTTTTTCTAACCGTTTAAGGGCGGAGTAGAGGGTGCCTTCACTTATTTGATATGTGCCCATGCTCATTTTCTTCAAGATCTTCGTGATTTCATAGCCGTATAGCTTTTTTTGTGAGAGAAGTGAAAGCAAAAGGAGGTCAATGCTTCCCTTCATTAATTCTTTATCCAAATAAATTCTCCTCCTTTTCATTTTTAAAGTGTAATACGTTGTACATCGTATCACAAGGTGCATTTTACTTTTCTAAAAAAAAATGGTTAAATGACGATTGCTAAATAATTTTAATCATAGTAAAATGTGCTTCGGAACGGATGAGTTGTGAAGAGTGTGGTAAGGATATTATATACATGTTTTAATTGTTTTAATGAAAATTCGGAATAGGATAGAAGAATCACTACTCAAGGGGTATTAATTGATTTTTTTTCGAAAATCATTTAGATTCTATTTATCAACAAGAGCAAAGAAAGAAGGTCCTAGATAGATGAAAGTGAAAGCACCTGAGTCATTCACATATATAGGTGGAAAAAGAGCTGTTCTTTTACTTCACGGGTTTACCGGAAGTACAGGAGATATGAAGAAATTGGGGAAATACTTGAATGATCTCGACTATACTTGCCACGGACCTCTTTATAGTGGGCACGGAGTATCAGCCGAGGAACTTGTTAAAACAGGTCCAAAGGAATGGTGGAAAGACGTAGTTGATGGTTATCAATTCCTTAAAGAGGAAGGCTATGAGGAAATTGCCGTTGTGGGAATTTCTTTAGGAGGAGTTTTCTCATTAAAAGTGGGAATTGAATTGCCTGTAACAGGGGTGGTTTCAATGTGCGCTCCGACACAAGGAAAAAGTATCGATCGACAAAAGAACCGTTTGCTCAATTATGCACAGGCTTATAAGAAGTTTGAGGGCAAAGATGCAGACCAAATTGCTACAGAAGTGAAGCTGCTGGAAGAAGAGCCTATGCCTCAACTACAAGATGTGTTGGATATTATCAATGAGACAGGTGAAGATTTAGATTTAATCACATCGCCAACTCTTGTTTTACAAGGACGTTTGGATGATCCCGACTATACGGAGAGTGCTACAGCGATTTTCAATGAAGTCGATACGCAGCATAAACACTTGATATGGTACGAAAAATCAGGTCATATCATCACATTGGGTAAGGAACGTAATCAAGTGTATGAAGATGTTTATAAGTTCTTGAATACACTGAATTGGTCGGAGTAAAAAAAGAGTTAATAAATCCCCTTTAAGTTGAACGTGTTATAAGCCTACACTCATACGTAGGCTTTACACCATGCTTAAGGGGATTTTATTTTGGCTGCAAAAGTGTTCTTATTTGTAGAAAAAGACCTTTAAGTTTTCGTTATTATCAAGAGTTGCTAATAAAATATCGTTCACGTCGGCATTATATGTTGTTTTGATTTTTTTTTTCAGCCATTCTTCGTCTTTACCGCCCCGATTTAATTCTTTAGAATCAATCTTCCCCTCTTTAATGATCGTTTTAGGAAAATGGAAGGCATTTGTTGCTAGGTGCATATCTGCTGGTGTTACGGCTTCATATTGAGGGTATAAAAACAATGAAATGGTACCACCCGGTTCCCATAATGCAAGGGATACCTTTTGAATATCTTCGACCTTTTCCTTTCTTAATTCCGATAATAAATCATCGATGGAGATTCGGGCCCTTGCTAGGCTTTTGTAAATGATTTGTCCATTTTCGATAAGCGGAAAGGGGGCTGAGTCAAAAAACTTTCGGAGTTTGCCCCACTTAAGGCTCGTAAACACACTAATTATATATAAGATGACTAATGCAAAGGTCGTGATCATTGAGCCCTTCAAACCTAACCGTTCATCAGACAAAGGGTGGGCAAGAATGTTCCCAATAATCAATGCCATTATGAAATCAAGTAATCTTAATTGGGAAATGGACCGTTGCCCCATCAATTTAACCGAAAAAAGTAAGAAGAAGAAGGATATGATGGCTCTTAAAGTCCACTGAATTGCAGTAAGAGTTTCCTGGCTATTAAAAAAATCCACAAAAAATTCACGTCCTTATTTCCTGTAAAGGAGATGTAGTGGTTAGTATGGTGAATTGAGACAACTGGGAGGGTTTAAGCCAGCTCCTTCATAAGTATTACCCAACATTGGCCCTTGGAGACTTTTTTGACTGTTTTCGAAAAATTTATATTAATATAACTACTTTGAAACGTATTGTAATTAAAAATAAACTGATTTAAAATGATATCTTTCCTGAGAAATTTATTTAAAAAAATATCCTTGTATAATATCAGTGATGATGGTCTGATAGTTTCTACCTGGCAGCCGTAATGCCGGACTACAAGGAAGTATGAAAATAGAAGAGATGAACAGGTTTATGTTGGTTCGCATGAAGAGGCTTGATCCACATAACGTTTCAATGAAGGCTCTTACTTTTTCACACTTTCTTCCTACGGCTGAAAGTGTAAAAAGGTGAGGGCTTTTTATATAAAAAATATGAATGGGAAATAATATATCCAAAGGGGATGAAAGCATGTATTTCTTATTGAATATACTAGGTGTTTTGGTTGTAATGGGCATCGTTTACCTTTGTTCACCTAATAAAAGGAACGTTAAGTGGAAAGCCATTCTTACCTTGCTGGTTCTTGAATTACTTATCACATGGTTCATGTTATCCACTAAAATTGGGGCATGGGTAATCAATCTGATCGCTTCATTCTTCACCTGGTTGATTGAATGTGCAAATGAAGGGATTTCTTTTGTCTTTCCTTCACTTATGGCAAATGAACAAGTCGATTTCTTTTTCAGCGCATTGATGCCAATTATCTTCATTATTACGTTTTTTGATGTTTTATCGTATTTCGGTATTCTTACCTGGATCATTGATAAAGTGGGATGGCTCATCTCAAAAGTATCCGGTTTGCCAAAACTTGAAAGTTTCTTTTCGATTCAGATGATGTTCCTTGGGAATACCGAGGCACTTGCCGTTCTCCGCATGCAGCTCAGTGCGATTAAGGATCAGCGTCTATTGACATTTGGAATCATGAGCATGAGCAGCATCAGTGGTTCCATCATTGGAGCCTACCTGTCCATGGTACCGGCAACCTATGTTTTTGTAGCGATACCTTTGAACTGCTTAAATGCCTTGCTGATAGCTAACATGCTGAATCCCGTCGACGTCAGTAAAGAGGAAGACGTCGTTTATGTGCCTTCTAAAGAGGAACGTAAAGATTTCTTTTCCACCATTTCCAACAGTATGCTGGTCGGGGCCAAAATGGTCTTCGTCATCATGGCAATGGTTATCGGCTATGTGGCGTTAACGGCTAGCGTAAACGGCATTTTCGGTTTCTTTGTGGATGGCTTGACCATTCAAAAGATTTTCTCTGTCATTTTTAGTCCATTTGCATTCCTGCTTGGACTATCTGGACAAGATGCCATGTACGTCGCTCAATTGATGGGAATCAAGCTTGCCACGAATGAGTTCGTTGCCTTGCTCGATTTAAAAGATAAAGTCAGTACACTGTCTCCGCATACAGTTGCTGTGGCTGTCACTTATCTGACGTCATTTGCCAACTTCAGTACAGTGGGCATGATTTATGGAACATTCAATTCCATCCTCAACGATGAGAAATCGAACATTATTGGAAGGAATGTTTGGAAACTGCTGGTTAGCGGGATGGCTGTTTCCTTGCTGAGTGCCATGGTCGTTGGATTATTCGTTTGGTGATTTAAAACATGGGCATCCATTTTTATAAATGGATGCTCTCTCTTGTATGAAAAAAGCTGTGCAGGATTTTTCCCATGCACAGCTTTTTCGTTCATTTCGTCAAATAGTTCTCCGTATAATATGGTTTATTTTCCTCATCAAAAGCAACTCCGACACCGAGCGATTCGAAGTCCTTCTGTAATTTGTTTTCCCTGTGGCCAATGGAATTCATTAGGCCCTCGTGGGCAAAAATACTGCTATTCTGACCGGCAGCCAGGTTTTCCCCCGCCATTCGAAAAGTGATTTTGTCATCTTCCATCCGGTCGAAGGGGGATTCCCCTTCAAGGTTTGTATGGTTGAAGTATTGATTCACGGCCATATCTGCACTATGATCCTGTGCCGTGACCTTCACTCGTTTATCCCATGAAAGCACGGAGAGGCCATGATTGACCCGTGATGCATTAGTCAAATCGAATAATTGATATTCAAAGCCCTTCTTTAATCCGGGGCCGGCTTCTGCAAAATAGCCGCTCTTTTGCTTTTCGAGTTCTGCGTCGATGATTTGGATTGCCGTTACTGTATTTTTCTCATGTTTGTCATAAAAAATGGTCACATAGCTATTATCCATTTCAAACATATCGTATTCGCCGCTGTCACTTCGAATCTGGTAATAGACGTTTCCTTTAAGCAGTTTTGTTACAGGCTCCCCCATTTTCCCGGTCACGGTTTCTTTGGGAGTGCCGCGTTTAATGCCTTCCTTCGAGGAAATCAAATCTTGATTCGTATATAAACCAACAACTTTATTGTTGTTATCGTAGGCAACCATAAAGAAATTTTGATAATTTTCGTGATAGGCAAACCAGTCCACGCCATATTCATTCCGCGTATTCCGTTTAGCTTCACCAGCCAATTTTTCTACATCATCCTTCGTGTCGCCAATTTCGATATTACGGACCGAGAAGGATGCATCAGCAGGTGCCTCCAGTGCAGGTTTTTTCACTTTCTCCGTTTCCTGCGATTCTTTTTCAGAAGCGGTATCCAATGTTTCCGTCAACGAGCCAATGAGACTGCTGACTCCAGTACTCAGTTTTTCCAAGCCAGTCGTAACCTCGGGCCCGGTTATAAAGGAACGAACATCCGCTGCAAAGGCACCGAACCCCGCTTTGAATCCAGACTCCTGAATATCTTTACCATATCCATACCATAATCCAGAGAGTAGGAGTATGAGGACCACAATATTAAACAATTTCCGCAAATCGTTCACTCCTGCTCTATCCAGGATATAGAATCCCGATTAATGAAAGATCATCTGCAGCACACTTAAAACAGGCGGGGCACATAACAAAAATACTGAACACAGAATGAGTGTTTGTGAGGCCATTTTTGGAAGCTTTTCCTTCCCTTTTCCCGAATACCAGCCACTGAACTGAAGTTTATTTCTGTACCAGACGAATAATAAAAGCAGTATCGCAATCGAGCCTAGCCAGCCGTACTGATTCACTCCTATGTTGATATATATGCCGTTTACAATGGTCGAAATGATTGTTCCGGCTATCCCGAATATTAATATGATGCGTATCAATTCTAATATGACCCTCATATGTCACTCCTTGGTTTCACCATTATACTTCCTCGTTTACAAAATCAAAAATTTTAAGTTGTGTTATTACATATTATACCAAAAATAAGAAGGGATAAAACGGTGGTGAAATTTATTACTGCGGAAGTTAAATCAGGATCATTCATTATATACAAAAAAAGATTAGCCGCTTCGAGCTAATCTTTTTATTTGGAATTACTTCAATGGATCATTCAATACACTTTCCTCGAGAACCGAAAACTTATCTCCATACACTCTGGTTATGTGATTTTCCCCCCACGTACACAGTGCGGACAGGATACTTTCCAGGCTTTGCCCATACTCACTAAGTTCATATTCCACTTTAGGGGGGACTTGGTTGTAAACGATACGATTGATGACCTCGTCCTTTTCCAACTCCCTCAATTGTTGGGTCAGCATTTTTTGGGTGATGTTCGGCATAAGGCGCTTCAATTCACTGGTCCGCTTTTTTCCGTGGGTCAGATGGCAGAGGATTACGCATTTCCACTTTCCGCCCATTACTTCCAGTGTCGCTTCAACTGATATATTGTATTTCTTTTTTTGCATGATTGGCATACTCTCCTTATTTTATAGGTACTAAAAGGTTCCTATATAACTTTAAAGTACGTACTGTTTTTTATTTGCATTATATCTCATAATAACATTTGCACACCGAATTCCACTGTACCATTTATAAAAAAAGTTGCTTAGGCAATTTCAATGATAGTACAAAATGACAAGAAGGAGAAGAGGATATGATTTCAAATAAAAATAGAAGTACATGGGCATTGCTGGCTTTAGCGATCAGTGCCTTTGCAATTGGAACAACAGAGTTCATCAGCGTGGGATTATTGCCGCTCATTTCTAAAGATTTACACATTACAGTGACGACGGCGGGATTGACGGTTTCCTTATACGCCTTGGGGGTCATGTTCGGGGCACCTATCCTGACATCCCTGACATCGAATATGTCGCGAAAGACTTTATTGCTTTGGATAATGGTCGTGTTCATTGCCGGAAATGCATTAGCGGCTTCTGCGACCACGGTCGGTGTATTATTGATCGCACGTGTCATTTCAGCGCTTGCACATGGTATCTTCATGTCAATCGGCGCTACGATTGCGGCTGATTTGGTCCCTGAAAACCGCAGGGCGAGTGCCATCGCCATCATGTTTACAGGTTTGACGGTGGCAACGGTGACCGGAGTTCCTTTTGGAACCTTCATCGGTCAGCAATTCGGCTGGAGATTCGCTTTCATCATCATTGTGGCAATCGGCTTGATTGCTTTCATCGGAAACGGCATCCTGGTCCCATCCGATTTAAGAAAGGCTGCACGGACCACGTTCCGTGATCAAATCAAATTGGTGACGAATGGCCGATTGCTGCTGGTATTCATCATTACAGCATTAGGGTATGGAGGTACATTCGTTGTCTTCACCTACCTGTCGCCATTACTTCAGGAAGTGACAGGGTTTAAAGAAGGAACTGTCGCCTTGATTTTGCTAATATATGGAGTAGCAATAGCAATAGGAAATACCCTTGGCGGGAAATTCGCCAATCGCAATCCTATTAATGCCCTATTCTATATGTTTCTTATTCAAGCCATTGTACTTGTGGTATTGACTTTCACGGCACCGTTTAAGATAGCCGGGTTAATTACGATCATTTTAATGGGATTGTTTGCATTCATGAATGTTCCGGGGCTTCAAGTGTATGTCGTCATGTTAGCGGAGCGTTTCGTGCCGAGTGCAGTGGACGTGGCGTCAGCCATCAATATTGCCGCCTTCAATGCGGGAATCGCCCTTGGTGCATACTTAGGAGGGGTGATTACGGATTCGATCGGACTGATCCATACAGCGTGGATAGGTGGAGTCATGGTGTTTGCAGCAGTGATTTTAACAGCTTGGAGCCGTGCTTTGGAAAGTAAAGACCGTTCCAAGGGCAATCACAAAATAGCATAGGATTGAAAAAGTGATGCATGTTAGAAAAAGCATGCTATGAGTTTAGAGTATCAATAAGCTAGTATCATTGCATCCCTTCAGCGAATGATGGAAGGTTCCTTGAAGGGATGTAATGATACTGATACTTAAACGCATTACAATCTTAAAACAATGAAGAAAAAATTTGGAGGTAGAGTATAATGGTGAAAAATTTACAAGATACAACGACGTTGCATAATGGAGTTAAAATGCCTTGGTTCGGATTGGGCGTATTTAAGGTGGAAGAAGGACCGGAGCTGGTAAATGCAGTTAAAGCGGCCATTAAACATGGTTATCGCAGTATCGATACGGCTGCCATTTATGAAAATGAAGAAGGGGTCGGACAAGGGATCCGTGAGGGCATAAAAGAAGCCGGTATCTCCAGGGAAGACTTATTCGTAACTTCAAAAGTCTGGAATGCCGATTTAGGATATGAGTCAGCAATTGCGGCTTACGAAAAAAGCTTGAAGAAACTTGGCTTGGAGTACTTGGATTTATATCTTATCCATTGGCCAGTGGAAGGAAAATATAAAGAAGCCTGGAGAGCGTTGGAAACTCTTTATAAAGAAGGGAAAGTAAAAGCGATCGGTGTGAGCAATTTCCAGATTCACCATCTTAAAGATTTACTGGAAGATGCAGAAGTGAAGCCGATGGTCAATCAAGTGGAATGCCATCCGCGTTTAACTCAAAAAGAAGTTCAGGCATTCTGTAAAGAACAAGGGATACAACTTGAAGCGTGGTCACCATTGATGCAAGGTGAACTTCTGGATAATGACGTTTTACAAGCAATTGCGACCAAACATGGCAAATCAGTTGCACAAGTCATTTTGCGCTGGGATATACAAAATGGGATTGTAACGATTCCAAAATCCACTAAAGAACATCGTATTGTAGAAAACTCATCTATATTCGATTTCGAATTGACGGAAGAGGAAATGAACCAAATTGATGGATTGAATCAGAATCACCGTGTTGGTCCAGATCCTGATAATTTCGACTTTTAATCAAGTATGAAAGAGAGGGACGGGATATCCGTCTTTCTCTTTTTTTTAGCTCTTTTCGTAAAGAATGTTGTTTTTAAAACAAAACGATTTAAGGTTGATTGGAGCGCAAGTGCGAGACTCCTGCGGGAGCAGCGGGACAGGTGAGACCAAACAGGAGTTTACGCCGAGGAGGCTCACCGCCCGCCCCTCGGAAAGCGAGCATCTGGAGGGGGAATCAACCACACCGCTTTACTTGGAAAATAGCAACAAAGTATGCGAAAACAGCCTTTTTTTATTGGATCTCCGCATTGGTGGGGATGGGAAAGCTGTACCAACAGACGATGTTGTTTACAAGGAAAGATTCGGGAATCTGATTAGTTGACACAGAATTCATCAGATGATATAAATGCATGTGCATGCATTATATAAAAAAGGAGATAAAAAATTATGAATGATTTATTTTCACCTTATCGCATAAAAGAACTTGAACTTAAAAATAGGGTCGTCATGCCGCCGATGTGCCAGTACTCCGTCGAAGCGGAAGATGGTATACCAACAAACTGGCACCAGCAACATTATGTAAGCAGGGCAGTTGGCGGCACGGGATTAATTATAGTGGAAATGACCGATGTGGAGCCTGATGGGCGCATTTCGAATCGTGATCTTGGATTATGGTCCGACGACCAAATTGGAGCTTTCTCCAACATCGTTAAGGAAGTTCATCAATACGGTGCAAAAATCGGGATACAAATTGCCCATGCAGGCCGTAAAGCGGAGGATGCCGAAACTCCGGTGGCACCATCAGCCATTGCGTTTGATGAAACATACAAAACACCAAGAGCTTTAGAAACGGAAGAAGTGAAGGAAATGGTCGATAAATTCCGGGCATCGGCCAGAAGGGCTGTTACAGCAGGATTTGACGTAATCGAATTACATGGTGCACACGGGTATTTAATCCATCAATTCACATCACCGCTTACGAATAAACGTGATGACGAATATGGAAAAGACCTGACCAAATTTGGAGTGGAAGTCATTAAAGCAGTGAAAAGCGAAATGCCTGCCGACATGCCTTTAATCATGCGCATTTCTGCAAAAGAATACGTTGAAGGCGGATATGGCATTGAGGAAAGCATTGCCTTTTCACAAGTCTTTAAAGAAGCGGGCGTCGATATGTTCCATGTAAGCTCTGGAGGAGAAGGCCCGATTGGAGCAGAAGGAAGACCTGGTACCCATGCTAGCTATCAAACTCCGTTGGCCAGGGAAATCAAAAATGCATTGGATATTCCCGTGATTGCTGTAGGTCGATTAGATGATCCGATTCTTGCAAATTCAATCATTGGCAATGAAGAAGCGGATTTGGTTGCCGTCGGCAGAGGAATGCTGCGAAACCCTTATTGGGCACTTGAAGCATCTAAAGCTTTGAATATAAAAGCGGAAATCCCTAAACAATATCAACTGGGATTCAAGCATTGATACGGATTTTTTTAAAAACGCCGGCGAATATTATATTCGCCGGCGTTTTTTAATTCTGGCCTAGAGTAGGGATAGGGATCGTAGCCATTTATTCGATCTCCTTTGGTATTCTGATAGCGGCTTTGAAGATAATTTCTGAAAATAAATGCATGGCATGAGGGAATTTTCATCAGCGAATCCATTACGTGATGTTTAACTGGAAATTTTGCTATAATGAAAAAGATAAATCAAACGATAATTCGAGGTGCTAATTATGGAAGAAATCAAAATCATTACAACTGAAGAAGTGGAAGCTAAGCTTGAGGCAGGAGAAGCGATGGAACTTGTCGATGTTCGTGAAGACGAAGAAGTGCAAGAGGGAATGATCGAAGGCGCGAAACATATTCGCATGAATGACATCCCGGCGAATCTTGACTATTTTGATAAAGAAAAAGAATATATTTTTATCTGCCGTTCAGGACGCCGCAGTGAAAATGTATGCCATTATCTTCAGGAACAAGGATATAAAGTGGCAAACATGGTTGGCGGAATGCTTGAATGGGACGGCGAAGTCATCGTTAAGTGAAGTTCTTCAAAAAGACCTGTTACTTTTGTAAGCGTAAATCCAAGAATGTGACGGCTTATTTGAATGAAGAAAGAAAAAAGATCATGGTTTGTTCACAGTGCCGTGAATATGCGGAAAGACGCGCATATTTAAAGGCGTGAAAAAAAGAGCCCTTTCATCATGAAAGGGCTCTTTTTTCTGTGTGAACCTCACCTGACGGGAATGCAAAAATTATATGTTAAAATTAGGATGTCGAAATCAGAAAATATAGAAAAAGGAGAGTGGAAGAATGAATGTTCATAAAATAGCGGTCATTGCGGGTGACGGGATTGGCCCTGAGGTGATTAATGAGGGTGTAAAGGTACTTAAGGAAGTGGCTGCAATTGCCGGGGATTTTTCTTTCGAGTTCACCTATTTTCCATGGGGCTGTGAATATTACCTTGAGCACGGCAAAATGCTACCCGACGACGGACTGGAACAACTGATGAAGTTTGACGCCGTGTATCTTGGGGCTGTCGGTTACCCTGGTGTCCCGGACCATATTTCCTTACGTGAACTTCTGCTTAAAATCAGAAAGGGATTTGACCAATATGTGAATGTTCGACCCGTTAAATTACTTCAAGGTGCACCCTGTCCATTAAAAGACGTGACTCGTGACCAAATCGATATGGTTGTCATCCGTGAAAACAGTGAAGGGGAATATTCCGGTGCAGGTGATTGGCTATTTAAAGGCAAGCCGGAAGAAGTGGTGCTGCAGACGGGGGTCTTTTCTCGAAAAGGGACGGAGAGGATCATCCGTTATGCGTATGAACTTGCGCGCAAGACGGGCAGGACGCTAACGAGCATAAGCAAGGCGAACGCATTGAATTATTCAATGGTTTTTTGGGATCAGGTTTTTGAAGAAATTGGACAGGAGTATCCGGAAGTAGAAACGAATTCCTATCTGGTCGATGCGGCAAGCATGTATTTTGTCAAACAGCCCGAACGCTTTCAAATCGTCGTCACCTCCAATTTATTCGGTGACATCATCACGGATTTAGGTGCTGCCATTGCAGGCGGGATGGGACTGGCAGCAGGTGCCAATTTAAACCCGGAACGGATTTATCCCTCGATGTTCGAACCGATTCATGGTTCAGCCCCGGATATAGCACATCAAGGCATCGCCAATCCACTTGCGGCCATATGGTCCGCCAGTCAGATTCTCGATTTCTTTGGGCATGAGATTTGGGGTGCAAAAATTTTGGACGTGATCGAACAGGTGATGATCGATAAAAAGGCGCTGACTCCTGATATGGGCGGGGCAGCTACTACAGAAGAAGTCGGGGATGAAGTTGTTGCAATCTTATCCGCGTTCCAAACAAATCAAGTATAAACATTATGATAAATGGGCATCCTGCACAATAACTATCATTATAGTAAAAGGGCGGGGAGAGCCGATGATACAAGTCAAATTATTTGATTATGAGCATGAAAAGGATCTAGAGGACGAAATGAACTTTTTCCTTGAAGACATTCGCGATAATCAAATCGTCGATATCAAATATAATGTCGCCACTACAGGTGAAGAGGAAGAAGAACAGATCTATTGTTTCAGTGCGATGATCATTTATAAGAAAAAATAAAGGCCGGCCGGCAAGGCCATAACATTCATATCAGACTACCTATTGCTGCAAGGCGGGCAATCCAAGGTAGTCTTTTTTTCGTTACTTCCCGGGATGAGCGGTGTCCAGAACCTTCCGGGCGCAATGGCGTTAACCCGGATGCCTTGATCGACAAGACTGTTTGCCAAGGCACGGGTAAAACCAATATTGGCCCCTTTAGTCGCCGTGTAATCAATTAATTGCATATTCCCATTAAACGTCACGACAGAAGATGTATTAATGATGGAGGACCCAGCTTTTAGATGGGGAAGGGCAGCACGGGTCGTGTAGAAGTGGGAATAGATATTGACTTTAAAGGTATCATCGAATTGCTCATCCGTAATATCAAGCAAGCTTAATTGCTGAAATTGAATACCGACGTGGTTACAGAGAATATCGAGCTTTCCAAATGTTTCGATGGTGTCTTCCACGGTATTGATGCATTGCTGCTCCTCGTTTTGTGCCGTATTATCCCGTGATTTAAGGGTTAACATAAAAAAAGGAAAATGTATGAAGAACGGAGTCTGCTGAATTGGGCTGCCTTGGTCTTTCAATGAGTGGACTAAAAGCAGACTCAATTCGACTTAACGAAATTCCCGATCAAAACAGATAACATTAGGAAAAAATGACTATATTCTTCTATGAATTTTACAAATACGGAGATAATGGTTAAAGTTAAACATAATACATAGTGCGGATTGGTGTATTTAAAGGAGAGATCCATTTTGGGTAATAAAATGATACAACTACTAGAAAAAATACAGCAATCGGATGGTGGCCATATTTTATACTGTTTTAATGAATTGGAAGCCTACATTGAAAATGAGGCAACTTTCATCATTGCCGGTGTTGAACAGGGTGACCATATCCTGGTCGTCGAAAATGACCGTATCTTTCCTTTCGTGTATAAGAAATTGCAGCTTCATTTAAATGAGGAGCAATTGGAGCAAGTGCATCTTATGAATAATTTTGATTTTTATTGTTTTCATGGAGACTTCCATCCGTCAACGATGGTTAATTATTTTTTGGAAAATATCGATACATTCACTAAACGAAATCAGCACGTACGGACTTGGGGCCATGTTGAATGGGGCCATGACGATCAAGTCAGCTTAGCGATAGGCGAATATGAAAAAGGAATCGACAAACTGATCAAGGAACAAGGATTGATTTCCGTTTGTGCATACGATGACTGCAGAATGCCTGCCGAGCTTAAATCAAACTTGATCAAGCATCATGGGGTCTTGATAACCGATGAAAAAATCACGATGTTGGCAAACGGATAGAATAAAAGGGGCGAGTTATTTGGAAAGTTTTACTGAACGGGTAATTACTATCATACAGCATATCCCTTCCGGTAAAGTGATGACATATGGTCAAATCGGACAGCTCGCCGGTAGTCCGCGCGGTGCAAGGCAGGTCGTAAGGATCCTTCATTCAAGCAGCAAAAAACATGACCTTCCTTGGCACCGGGTAATAAATGCCAAGGGAGAAATCGGCATAAAAGCAGAGGGCGCCGCAGAACACCAGAAGGCGATGCTCGAGAGTGAAGGCATCACATTCACGGAACGAAATACCATTGACCTCGAAGTTTTCCGCTATCATCCAGAAATATTTTAAACGGGAAAGCCGGATAAAAGAGGCGGCGCGGGTGCGGACGGCCCAAATAACGGCGCCTATGCCAGGGATTGAAGCCTAACAAACACCGAAATGATGTATAGACTTACGAAAGCGCATTAAAAGAGGCTGATCCAAGCGGATCAGCCTCTTTTTAGGAATCATGAACGGGCATGTATGGCAGCATTCATACCGGCTAGTCTTCCGGTTACTAATGCCGATGTGATATTATAGCCGCCTGTGTATCCGTGTATATCCAGAATTTCACCGCAGAAATACAGTCCGTCCATCAGTTTGGATGCCATTTCTTTTGGGTGTATTTCTTTGACGGATACGCCGCCGCCCGTGACGAAGGCTTTTTCTAGCGGCTGGGTGCCGTGTACTCCGAATTGGAAGTCCTTGCATAGTTCTGCAAAGCGGCGGATTTTTTCATTTGATATCGTCGCTCCTTGTTCTTGAAGGTCGATGCCGCTTCGCTCAAGCAGAAAGTGAAGGTATCGTTCAGGAACTAAACCTTTTAAGGTATTTTTAATGGCTTTTTTCGGTTCGGCTTTAATTTCCTTCATGATGTCTTGAAAGACCTCTTCCTTGTTTCGGTCCGGAAGGGCATCGAGTTTCATTGTCACTTCCGACAGGTTCCATTTTTTCATCGCTTTCACGACGAATTGGCTGCATCTTAGAACAGCTGGACCGGAGACGCCAAAATGGGTGAAGAGCATATCCATTCGGTGTGTGATCAGGGCCTTGCCCTTTGGGTTAAGGACACTCAATGAAACATCGCGAAGTGCGAGACCTTGGAGTGTTCGATCTTTAATGAATGTTTCATGGCTAAGTACGGGAACTTCAGTTGGAAACAGTTCGGTAATCGTATGCCCCGCCTTTTTAGCCCATGCGTAGCCATCGCCGGTCGAACCGGTGTGGGGAACCGATTTCCCGCCGACTGCAATCACGACTGCATCTGTATCAATGGTTTGTCCATCTTTCAACCGGACACCGCTTGTTTTTCCATGTTCATAGAGAACTTCCGCTACTGGAGAGTTCTTATAGATCGTTACTTTTAAACTAGACAAGCGCGTCAGAAGGGCATCCACGACACTTTGCGCTTTATCGTTGACAGGGAACATCCGGCCATGGTCCTCTTCTTTAAGGGCCACGCCCAATTTTTCAAAGAATTGAATAATGTCTTCATTATTGAACTCTGAGAAAGCACTGTATAGAAATCGCCCGTTTCCAGGGATATGCTGAATGATTTCATCGATTGAGAGCCTGTTCGTCACGTTGCAGCGTCCGCCGCCAGAGATGGCTAGCTTCCTGCCAAGCTTCTCGCCCTTATCCACTAACAATACATGGGCCCCTTTTTCCCCGGCAGCTATTGCTGCCATCAATCCGGAAGGACCGCCGCCAATTACCACTACATCATATTTCAAATTGATCACCACTTTATCATTTTCAGTCCCTTCATTATATAGCAAGAGCCCGTCAGATTGCGAATGTAGATAAAAAGGAATTATTTGTTTGTGTATTATCTTCGAAAACGATAAACTTGAGTGTAGTTTTCTATAGAAAAAATACTTTAATATGATAAGATAAAGAGCGTGTGAAACGTAACTGACAGAGGCAGGAAGGGATTAGATGTCATCTAAGTTTTTAAAAGGGGCTTTTATATTAACGCTGGGAGCGATCATTTCCAAGGTACTTGGTTTATTTTACGTCATCCCATTTGAACATATGGTTGGGAATAAAGGGGCTACCCTTTATCAATATGGGTATGTTCCATATACCATTTTCATTAGCTTTGCAACGGCAGGCATGCCGCTTGCTGTTTCAAAATTCATTTCGAAGTATAATGCGCTTGAGGAGTACGCCGTCGGTGAGAAGTTATTTAAATCGAGCCTGAAATTAATGCTAGTAACCGGTTTTCTCGCTTTTTTGATTCTCTATACGATGGCACCATTGTTCACTGGAGTCTTTGGGGTCAGGCAGGAAGATGTCAGAGATGTCACGGAGATCATACGTGCAGTCAGCTTCGCCTTGATTTTTGTACCGTTCATGAGCATCATCCGCGGCTTCTTTCAAGGTCATGAGGCGATGGAGCCAACGGCCATATCTCAGGTAATCGAACAAATTGTCCGCATCGTGTTCCTTTTGGCCGGTGTGTATGTTGTTTTGAATGTCCTGGATGGAGAGTTAGTGAGAGCCATCCAAATAGCTACCTTCGCGGCGACGGTCGGGGCTGTCGGCGGTTTAGTGGTGTTATTTTGGTATTGGAAAAAACAAAAACCCCATTTGGACAGCTTGATGAAGAAAGACCGGGGGACGATGGACATTTCCCTTAAGGAGATCTATAAAGAAATATTTCTATCATCGATTCCTTTCATATTCGTCGGAATCGCGATGCCAATGTTTCAGTTTGCGGACTTATTGTCCTTCAATAAGGCAATGTCGTCCATCGGGTTGCAGCATGTCGCAGAAGATGCCCTTGGGGTGTTGAATGTATATGCCCAGAAGCTTGTCTTGATTCCGATGACGCTTGCAACCGGGTTTTCAATGGCGCTTCTCCCTTCGGTGACGAAGGCATATGTAAGCGAGGATTCGGAAGAGTTAAACCGCCAGCTGAACCAAGCTTTCCAAATTTTGTTGTTCATTACGATTCCGGCGGTCGTTGGCATGTCGGTGCTGGCAGATCCGATCTATAGTGCCTTTTACAGCCATGATCCACTTGGAATCAGTGTATTGAAGGCATATGCGCCCGTTTCCATCTTGTTTGCGCTTTTTTCCGTTTCGGCGGCGATTTTACAAGGGATCAATCAGCAAAAATATACGGTGCTCAGCCTGCTTGTGGGCTTTTTAATCAAATTGAGCTTGAATATCCCGTTAATCAAGTTGTTTGAAACGGAAGGCTCCGTTTATGCTACGGCATTCGGCTACTTGGCTGCTGTGCTGCTGAATTTGTATGTCATTACCTACTTTACTGGATATCGTTACAGCCTTACCATCAGAAGATCTGTGTTGATCAGTGTTTTTTCAGTGATAATGGGACTGGCTGCATGGGGCATGAACAGTTTATTATCGCTGTGGCTGACAACGGAAGGGCGATTCCAGGCGATCTTGATCGTGGCCGTTTGTGCAATTCTTGGAGCGCTCATTTATGCGGCGCTTTCCTTGAAAAGCAAACTTGCCCATCGTTTATTCGGTGCCCGGATCGATCGGTTAAAAGCTAAATTAGGATTATAAGCTGGAAGTTTGATGTGTAAAAAAAAGGGTATTGAATGGTGAATCCCCAAATTAAAATATCGTGGCCTTGCCTGTCATTAAAGTGGGCAAGGCTTTTTATGGAAAAGGCTTTAGGAGGAAACGATGAGAATTGATAAGATTTTATCCAATATTGGTTATGGCAGCAGGAAAGAAGTGAAAAAGCTCCTGAAATCCGGCGCCGTCAAGGTCAATGACAGGCTGCTCAAGGATCCGAAGGAACAAGTGGACCCTGACACGGAAATCGTGACGGTTCATGGTGAACGGGTTGAATACAGGGAATTCATTTATTTAATGATGAATAAACCGCCAGGCGTATTGTCGGCAACGGAAGACAACTACCAAGAAACGGTCATTGATATCTTGGAGCCGGAAGATTCGGTTTTCGAGCCATTTCCTGTAGGCCGTCTTGATAAGGACACAGAAGGTTTATTGCTGATCACGAATGACGGAAAACTTGCCCACCAACTGCTTTCCCCGAAAAAACATGTCCCTAAAACATATTTTGCGGTCATTGATGGTGAAGTGACGGAACGGGATATCGAGGCATTCCGCAACGGCGTGACCTTGGATGATGGATATGAAACAAAACCAGGTGAATTGAACATTTTAAAATCAGGTCTGACATCGGATATCGAGCTGACGATCATGGAAGGGAAGTTCCATCAGGTGAAGCGGATGTTTGAGGCCGTTGGCAAACGTGTCGTCTACCTAAAGCGTCTTTCCATGGGGAGTTTACAGCTTGATGAGGAACTTGAGCTTGGTGAATACCGTGAGTTGACGGCGGAGGAGCTTGAACAGTTAAAGGCGGGCCAACCGGCTGAATGATATATGGACACAAAAAATGAGGCGGACAAAAATTGTCCGCCTCAAAGTATTTTACATATCGATCTTGTTCGGGTGGTCGTTCATTTTACGATGACATCTTCACCTTTTTACTTGTTGTCGTCCAAAGGCCTCGGCTTGGGCTTTGAACAAGGTCATTGTATGCTAAGACATTTAAATCGCGCTGCACAGTTCGAGGAGTGATGCCAAATTCTTCTACAAGCTCTTGAGTAGAAACCGTACCGTTATTACTAATGAACATATAAACGGATTTAATACGGGTTAACATGCGATTTGTTGAAGGTTTCAAAAAATCACTCCTTATTCTTTTCATTGTTATTTTGAACAAATGAAAACAACCGATATGTCGGACAGCATTTCAGCTGTCACTATGTACTTGCTATACCCACCCTATAACTCCTCGGAAACATTTAGAAAAAATAAGATGTCATTAGCTTCATTCTACCCCTTTGCAAAAGCAAATTCTAGGAAAAGATACTAATTGACTAAATATTACATTTATTATATCAAATTTTAACAAAAGTATTCTTTATACATATACAAAAATTAATAAAGAGTTGTTCCATTTATTCTTGATCATATTTTGCCAATACAGGACGCTTTATATGCATTTCAACATTCGAGATGTCACACAACACGAACGTTGACTTTTAAGGAATATACATGTTACTTTCCTTAAAATGATCATAAATCGTAATTACTACGCTTTGTGTATGAATAGGTGCTTGATGGCTTGCTGTTACGATGTCATAATGAGGTATCGGGCAGTATAGATTTTTCATACATATCTAAAAGGATTTAAATATAAACCAATTCGAGGTAGAGCCATATGAACGAAAGATTAATGGAGTTTTTATTGCGCGACGAAGTAACCAGACTTTCTGGTGTCAAAAAACAAGTGTATGAATTCATCGTGAACGAAGAAGATTATCTTGCATCGAAGGCGGACACGGTCGATCAATTCATGAGATTGCTGGTAAAGCATTCCCCTCCCAGGCTCGCAGCCCGTCATTTCAATATGTCTTATGGGGAAATCATTCGTTTCATGAATGAAATAGAAGATGAACTGAATGAAAGATTAGAAGAAAGATGCAAGAAAGTAAAATGGATGGACTTCACGGAAAAGGACCAGCAGGCATTTGTGGAATATCATCGAAAGTTATATCTATTCGTAAATTAATTGGATCAATGAAAATGCCCTGTATGAAAGGGCATTTTTTTATTTGTCCGGAACCGTTAATCGGAAATCCAGCACCAGTTGATTGAAACGGAAGGCACGAAACTCCTGCGGGAAAAGCGTGTCTAAGGGAGACCCCGCAGGCGCAAAGCGCCGAGGAGGCTCCCGGACCGCCCGCGGAAAGGGAGTGCCTGGAGAGGAAATCAGCGATCCCATTTTACAAACTCACAAAAAAACTGTAGTCAAACAATGATTATCTAGTTTGTATACAAAAGCAGCTCCATCTTTTAAAACAAAGTTGATTGAAACGGAAGGCACGAAACTCCTGCGGGAAATGCGCGTCCAGGGGGGACCCCACAGGCGCATAGCGCCGAGGAGGTTCCCGGACCGCCCGCGGAAAGGGAGTGCCTGGAGAGGAAATCAGCGTTCGCATTTTACAAACTTACAAAAAAACTGTAGGCAAACAATGATTATCTAGTTTGTAGACAAAAGCAGCTCTATCTTTTAAAACAAAGTTGATTGGAGCGGAAGGCGCGAGACTCCTGCGGGAAAAGCGTGTCTAAGGGAGACCCCACAGGCGCAAAGGCGCCGAGGAGGCTCCCGGACCGCCCGCGGAAAGGGAGTGCCTGGAGGTGAAATCAACGATCGAATTTTAAAAACCTCAAGAAAAAACGAGAACCATACTACTGTATAGTTCCCGTTTTTTCTTGCTTTTAAGAAAGAATCAAATGTGTGTCGGTATCTTTAAACGAAGAGATGAAATCTTTATGTAAATGATCGTCAGTGATGATGTAATCGATTTTATCCAGTGGCGATATCCCGATGGTCACGTCTTTCCCGAACTTTGTGCTATCAGCGGCAACATAGACTTCTTGAGATAAATCTATGATTTTTTTTCGTGTATTCGCTTCTTCTAAATTATAGTCGGATATGCCTTTTTCAACGGTTATGCCACTCGCACAAATGAATGCTTTCGAAATATTCAACTCACTAAAGTTGAATAAGTATTCAAATGCAACAATGGATTGTTCATTTCGCCTGACTTTCCCCCCTATGATCAAAATCTCGATATCGCTATGAATGAGCTCATTTATAACTGGGATCGAACTGGTTATCACGGTCAGTCTCTTTTTCTGTTTTATATATTTAGCGATTTGATAGGTTGTCGAACCACTATCGATATAAATGCAATCCCCATCGTTAATATACTCACTGCATTTTTGGGCGATGGTTTCCTTTTCTTCTAATTGACTGAACATCCGTTCATCTATTGTCGACTCTCCAAACTTCGATTGAACCAGCTTGACGCCGCCGTAGATCTTTTCTATTTTTCCTTGCTTTGTAAGAAGGTTCATATCCCTTCTGATGGTTTCGATGGAAACTTGCAGTTCTTCAGTAAGCTCGGCAATCTTCATAACTTTTCTAATCGTTAATAACTCGATGATCTTCTTTTGCCTTTCAAGAGGAAGCATAAGTTTCACCCGCCTATTCTTCATATCTTTCTTCCTGGTAATCATTTTAAGTGTACTGTGTACCATAAATATATTCAACAAGTAGATGATAATAATATCACTAGTTGGTCAAAAGTTAGTATAAAGTTAGTAAAGAAATGTTCAATATTTACAGAGTATTTACAAAAAACTCAAATTCGTTTTACAAATGGCTTTTATACTAAGGGTGTATTAAAGGAGGTGAACGGTTTGCTAAAATTACAAAATATTAGCAAGCAATTCGATGGAAAATCAGTTTTGGATAATATAAATCTTGAAATTAAAACGGGGGAGATCGTTTCACTATTAGGACCAAGTGGAAGCGGCAAAACTACTTTATTACATATAATTTTGGGCTTGACGGGTATCAATCATGGAAAAATCATTTTCAATGATGCCGATTTGAGTAACGTGCCCATGAAAGACCGGGGATTTAATATCGTTTTCCAGGATTACGCTCTTTTCCCGCATTTAAACGCCTATGAAAATATCGTTTATGGATTGAGGAACAGGAAGGGATCCGTTTCCAAGGAAGAGCTTCAGGAATACATCGATTTCCTGGAATTAACACCGCATTTGAAAAAAAGGATCAGTGAATTATCCGGGGGTCAGAAACAAAGGGTTTCGATCGCAAGGACTCTGGTGATGAAACCGAAGATCCTCTTACTTGATGAGCCCCTGAGTGCTTTGGATGGTGTGATCAAGGAATCGATAAAGGAACGCATCAAATCCATTGCCCGGGAATATAAGCTGACGACAATCATAGTGACACATGACCCGGAAGAGGCTTTGACGATGTCCGATAAAATTCTGATCATTAATCAAGGGAATATTTCTCAATTTGGATCACCACAAGAGATCATCAATCAGCCAGCCAATGATTTTGTTAAGCAATTCATTCTTAAGCAACTGGAGATCAAGAGAGAAAACATTTATAACTTATTCGGTGAAAAGTATGCCTGATGTAAAACCGGCAATGAGAGTCATTTATATACCTATCTTACTGCTATTTGCCGCTTTTCTTTTCTTGCCGCTTGGCACATTGTTCGTCCGTTCTTTTGAAACGGCTGATGGAATCAATCTCTCGAACTATCTAACGGTCCTTTCGAATGCAGAGCTGATGAAGTCGTTTGGAAACAGCGTGAAAATTTCGGGTCTCACAGCCGTCATTACGACCATTTTAGCCTTTTTCCTGGCCTATTCCATCCATTGCACCCGATTATATAGGCCGTTAAAAAGTGTAATTAAAACTGGGATCCTAATTCCAATGCTGCTGCCGACAATCACATTCGGGTTTGCGATCATCTACTCTTTCGGCAATCAAGGTATCATAACGAAGATTTTTGGAAGGAATCTATTCGATATATACGGATTTAATGGATTATTGATAGGTTATGTGATTTATACATTGCCATCAGCTTTTCTACTCATTAATAATGCCTTCAAGTACATGGATAAAAAGTTCATCATCGTTTCAAAATTAATGGGTGACGGAACGATAAGAAGTTTCATGAATACGATCATACGGCCATTGGCGGGAACTTTGGGTGGAGCTTTTGTACTTTCCTTCATCTTGAGCTTTACCGATTTTGGGATACCGGCTTCGGTCGGCGGGACTTACTCCGTTGTTGCGACGCAACTGTATCAAGTCATGCTGGGTTCAATCCCTGATTTCAATAATGGTGCAGTGATTGCCATTCTCATGCTCATTCCGGTAGTATTCAGTGTTTTCCTATTAAACTATCTCGAAAAACTGAACTTTCATTATGACAAGTTCAGCGATATCGAATTGACGCAGCATAAAGGGAGGGATATATGTTTTGGGGGTATCTCGCTGCTGGTCTTATTAGGGATGCTTTCAGTATTTGCGGTCATGTTCATTGCACCATTTTTAACTAGTTTCCCTTACGACCTCTCGTTCACCTTAAAGCACTTTATCGACACATTCCAATCGAGCGATTTAACGGCAGTCTATAAAAACTCCTTATTCGTCGCCTTGATGACGGCCGTACTGGGAACGTTCATCGCCTTTAGCTCGGCTGTTTTGAATGTCCGGACGCCCCTTAAGGGGAAATCGTCAATGGATGTCATTTCGATGTTGACGAATACAGTACCGGGAATGGTGTTGGGTTTATCGTATTTGCTGCTGTTCAACGGCAGCAGCTGGAAGGGGACCTTTGCCATCATCATTCTATGTAACATGGTCCATTTCTTTACGACACCCTATTTAATGGCGAAGAACGCTTTATCCAAAATGAACCCTGCTTGGGAAACCACAGGGAATCTATTGGGGGATAGCTGGATCAGGACAATCTATCGTGTCATCTTGCCTAACTCGGCATCCACGGTCATCGAGATGTTCAGCTACTATTTCATCAATAGTATGGTGACGATCAGCGGAATCATCTTTTTGGTCACCGCCCAAACCACATTAGTGGCCAGTAAAATTAAAGAGCT
The DNA here is from genome assembly GCF_900156045.1 of Peribacillus simplex. Lineage (GTDB taxonomy): Bacteria > Bacillota > Bacilli > Bacillales > DSM-1321 > Peribacillus > Peribacillus simplex_D. The sequence continues at coordinate 353,244 of NZ_FTMX01000001.1, forward strand.
TCAGCATTTTGCCAAATTCAATGAAATATTCATCCTGTCTTTACTTATCTTTTTTACAAATCTAGTCGTGAAACTGCTTTGTGATCATTATCAAAAACGACAATTCAAACATTAATGAGGGGGATATTATGTTTAAAACGATGAAGATAGCCTTACTGTCTCTAGTTGCTTTAGGTTTGGTATTTGCATTGGTGGGCCGTAACAGCGGCAAAGCGGATGAAGAAAAGGTGGTCATTTATACGAATGGTGATGAAGAAGCCACTGCAGCAATGGAGACTTCCCTGAAAGATGCCGGATACGAAGGGAAATATGTCCTTCAATCATTAGGCACATCTGAATTAGGAGGGAAACTGCTGGCAGAAGGCGCTGAAATCGAGGCCGATGTCGTGACGATGAGTTCCTATTTCATCGAAAGTGCCCAAGATCAGCACTCCATGTTTAAGGACCTGTCATTCAGTACAAAAGCATTGGAACAACATCCTGCCTATTATACGCCGATTTTGGCAAATACCGGTTCCGTTTTTGTGAATACGGAAGTTCTCAAACAAAAAGGCCTGCCGATGCCTACCACGATTAAGGATTTAACAAAGCCGGAATATAAAGGGCTCGTTTCAATTCCTAACATCCTGGACTCTTCAACAGGGTGGCTGTTAGTTCAAGCAATAATCAGTCAATACGGTGACGCAGAAGGGAAAAAGGTTCTTCATGACCTAATAGCAAATAGCGGTCCGCATCTTGAGAGCTCAGGTTCAGGTCCAATCAATAAAGTGCAAGCAGGGGAAGTGGCTGCCGGTTTTGGTTTACGCTATCAGGCCGTGATGGCTAAAGAGTCGGGCTTACCGATCAAGTTTGTCGATCCGATTGAGGGGAATTTCTCCTACACGGAATCCGTAGCTGTCGTGAATAAAGATAATGAAGCTAAAACAAATTTAGCGATGAAAATGGCAGAAACGATCAGTAAAGATGCTAGAGAAGAACTGTTGGAACATTACCCGGTCGCACTTTATGAAGGTGAAAAGGTAACGGAAAAGAACAAACCGGCCCACCCTAAGAAATTCAAGCAGCCCCTAACGGTCGAATTATTAAAACAGCATCAAGAGTTCTTTAAATCAGCACAATGATAAATACAGTGAGGAGTGAAGGAAAATGAATACATATAAACTTTTAACGCCTGGACCGCTGACCACTACAAGTACGGTGAAACAGGAAATGCTTGTTGACCGCTGTACGTGGGAAAATGATTATAAAGAAATCACGCAAAAAATCAGAGCCCAGCTTCTTGAATTGGCATATGCTGCGAACGGGGAATATACGGCTGTACTTATGCAGGGAAGCGGATCGTTTGTTGTAGAATCAGTGCTGACGACTGCACTTTCAAAATCCGATAAAGTGCTGATCATAACGAATGGCGCATATGGAAAAAGGATTGTGAAAATGGCCGAGTGCATCGGACTGAATCATGTGGAATATGGCGTTGAGTACAATGAATTTCCAAAGGAGACTGAAATCCGGAACATTTTACTGGATGATAGTGACATTACACATATTGCAATGGTTCATTGTGAAACGACGACAGGGATGTTAAATCCGATAGAAATGGTTGCTGAGATATCAAAGGAACAAGGGAAAACCTTGATCATTGATGCGATGAGCAGCTTTGGCGGAGTGGACATGAATGTACCTGAACTCGGAATTGATTATTTGATCAGTAGTGCAAATAAATGCATTCAAGGAATCCCTGGTTTTGGTTTCGTCATTGCAAAGCTTGATAAATTGTTGGCTTGTGAAGGCAATGCCCGCAGTTTGTCCCTGGATTTATATGATCAGTGGAAAGAGATGGACAAGGATGGGAAATGGCGTTTCACATCTCCTACACATGTAGTGGCCGCGTTTGCTAAAGCGTTGGAAGAATTAACGGAAGAAGGCGGCATTCCAGCCAGATTCGCCCGCTATAAAAATAATAATGATAGGCTGAGGGAGCTGATGGGTAATTTGGGCATTCAGGCATATATCTCACCTGATAGACAATCACCCATCATTACAACATTCCTTTTTCCTGATGAAACCTTTAATTTTGGGGACTTCTACAATTTTATCAAAGAGAGGGGTTACGTAATATACCCTGGAAAGCTGACTGACATAGATACATTCCGAATCGGCAATATTGGTGAAATCCATGAAGAAGATATCGAGGAACTTGGCAGGATCGTGGAAAAATATATGAAAGTGGTGACAGTATGAATAAGGTAGAGGGAATCATTTTGGATTGGGCTGGAACAGCTGTGGATTTTGGATGTTTTGCACCAGTGAATGTTTTTGTGGATATTTTTAAGAATGCTGGACTGGACGTGACGATGGAGGAAGCCAGAGCTCCGATGGGCATGCTGAAAATCGACCATATTCGTGCGATGCTGACCATGCCAAGGATATCTTCATTATGGGTAGAACAATACGGAAGGCCATTCAATGAGGAAGACGTTGAAAAACTATATGCTGAATTCGAACCGGCACTGATGATGTCATTGGCGGATTATACAGATCCAATACCAGGGGTTATCGAGACAGTGGAAGTGTTAAGAAACCGTGGCCTGAAGATTGGGTCGACAACTGGTTATACGGATACAATGATGGAGGTCGTCGTAGCAAATGCTTTGAAAAAAGGGTATCGGCCGGATTTCCATGTCACCCCGGATGCAACCCATTCGATTGGAAGGCCTTACCCTTACATGATATATCGGAATATGGAAAAATTGAAGTTAACCGCATCATGGAAGGTAGTGAAGGTAGGTGATACCATTTCCGATATGCAAGAGGGAGTCAATGCTGGGGTATGGTCGGTCGGAATCATTGTCGGAAGCTCCGAGATGGGATTGAGTTTGAATGAGTATACAAGTTTACCAGAACGAGATAAACAAAATCTCATCTCTAAAACGGCAGACACCTTTATGCAAAACGGGGCAGACTTCACCATCAAAACGATCGAAGAACTGCCTGAACTCATAGATCGAATCAACCTTCTTATACCAGAAGGGAAAAGACCTCGTTCAAGCTAACATTCAGTGCCAGAAAAGTGCAGCATCTTTCATCCTTGAGTAGGAAAGATGCTGCACTTTTTCACTTTTGGACTGATTGTTATCTTGATTCTTTTTATTTCATTTACAAGGTGAGGATAACTTACGCCATCAATCTTTTCGGTAGATAACCATTCGATAGACCAATAATGATCTGTAGGTCTTATACCGAAAATAGTTGTGTCTAAATCGTTTTTCATCTTTTTTATAAACATCGTGACTTTATTTTAAATCTACACTATAATTTTCTTCGATTTTCAGTACTGGCGGCTGTTTTTTAAGTCCTTTTGTCAATACAAGTAAATAAATGAAGCCTATTATTAACCAACTTACTCCAAGTACTTTTGAGTGCGCATCAAGATTCACAAGCAGTAAAATATCAAGAGCAGCTCCAATGATAGGAACAAATAAATATAAGACAGTTCCTTTTACCGAACGTTCTCTATTTCTAATATAATAATGAGCAATTACTGAAATATTAACACAAGTGTACGCAAGAAACGCCCCGAAATTAATAAATGATGCTACAAGATCTAAACTTAAAAATAAAGCAAGCAAAGAGACAAAACTGATGATCAGTATATTATTTACGGGTGTTCTATATCTCGGATGCAGGGTGCCAAAGAACTTTTCAGGAAACTGTCCGTCTCGCCCCATCGTATAGAGGACTCGTGATGCACTTGCCTGAGACGACATGGCACTACCCAATACAGCTAGTGCGTACAGCGCAAGATATATGGAGTACATCGCCTTTCCACCAACAAGTTTAATAATTTCGTAGGCAGCCGAATCAGGATTATTAAATGTGCTATATTCTGGCCATACAAGATACGAGAAATATGAAACACTTGTAAAGATTAAACCGCCACCAAGAGTAATTAAAATAACAGCTCGGGGAATTGTTTTCTTAGGGTTCACTGTCTCTTCCGCAAACGCTGTAACTGATTCAAACCCAAGGAAACAAAAGCATAATAATGCTGCTCCGGCTATTGTATAAGAAAAGGGTTCTTTCGAATTATAGAATGGCTCAAGAGATAAAAGAGTTGCCGTGCTTTCTCCCATAAAAATTTCCTTAATAGAAAAACCTATAAAGATAAGGATAAAAAGAAAGGCAAAAATCGTTATGAATGCGTTTACATTTGTGGCGATCTTCAATCCTTTAATATTAATAAAAGTGACGAGAATCAGCATACCTGCAATCCAGATGTAACTTGGAATTGTAGGAAAGGCAGCTGAGAAAAAAATGCCAAATACTAAATAATTCACCATTGGCATAAATAAATAATCCATTAAGATCACCCATCCGACAAGAAATCCAACAGAGGGATTGAGCGATTTTTGCGTATAAACATAGGCAGAACCAGAAGATGGAAACGCAATTGCCATTTTCCCATAACTGTAAGCAGTAAACATCATTACCACTAGAGCAACTATCATTGCCCCTGGAACAGTGCCGTGGGAAATATTGGCCGCAATACCATACGTAGTAAAAGCTGTGGTTAACCCCATAAATGAAAAACCAAACAATACAACTGGAATGAGTGTCAGTGTTCTATCCGTTTTTCTTAAATTTGACATGTGAAACACTCTCCTCTTTTACCTGATTTAACCTTTTGTAAGAAATAGGAACAATATTATTAAATCCATGGCTTTTTTAATACGTGGTTTTCTAGAAATTATAAAAAAGTCAGAAAGATGCTAGGGAGCCTACTTTGAATGATCCATGAATTTGTTGTCTTATTTCCCCATTCCTCGTAAGGAATTCCGACTGCAGAATAACAAAGGTTATTCCTGCAAAAATCTTCTCGCTGGCATCTTTACTGACTCCTGGAATTTCTTTAGTAGCGACTTGTTCAATAACGTTTATACTGATTTCTAATCAATAGAAATGAAAAGTAGAATATGAGATAAATCTAAGGACGCTTTATTATTTTGACATTAGTAACTCTGTTTTTATATCTGTATAAGGCATGTTATGATTGATCCCAACTTCGTGATGAACAATATCACCGTTCAAAGTGCTGATACAATTTCTTACTATTACATCATTTTCTACAACCTCTTTCAAACCATTATTCGCAATGTTCATAATATAGGGGCCGGTTGTCATTAACATCATATTTGTCGAGGTTTGTGGACATAGAGCCGGCATATTCGGGACACAGTAATGTAGGACTTCTTGTTCGTAGTAAACTGGATCCTCTAAAGTCGTATAACGTGAGGTTTCAATTATACCCGTCCCTGCAATATCAATAATAATAGAATTAGGTTTCATCTTACTGACCATCTCTCGTGTAATGAGAGGCTCGGTTACCCCTGGCATCGGATAAATTGTATTAATTAAAACATCACTTTGAATAAGTTCTTCGAACATCATATCTTTATCCCAACACAAAATGTCCACCTGTGGCAACTGATTGTTCAAATAATCAATGCGTTTCATTGATGCTTCCATGATTGTTACATTCAATCCAAGACCCACAGCAACTTGCGCAGTATTGAGTCCAGCATTGCCACCACCAAGTATGAGTACATTGCTCGACGGTAAACCGGCCAGTTTCCGGAGAAGTATTCCTTTTCCACCATAACCATATTGAGCATATTTGACTGCTTCAAGCATTGCTAATGTTCCTGCAATTTCACTCATTGGTTTAATCGTAGGTCTAGTCCCATCAGGTAAAACGATTAATTCCATTGATAATGAAATTGCTTTTTTATCTAGTAATGCCTGTGTCATTTCATGATTTACATCTTCCGCCAAATGAAACCATGCCATTATCATTTGATCTTCTTTAAGAAGGCCGTATTCATAGGGTTGAAGTTCCTTCACTTTAACAACAAATTCTGCCTTCTCATAAATTTCGTCAATCGTGTTTACTATTTTTGCTCCAGCCAAAACATATTTCTCGTCACAAAAACCACTAGCTTCCCCTGCCATGCTCTGTATTAGTACTTCATGACCATAAGCTGTTAATTTTTTTACCCATGTTGGATTTAATCCCACTCTAGTCTCTGCAGTTTTTAATTCTTTAGGAACTCCTACTATCATTGTTCATTCTCCTTTTTAATTGTATTTAATTTATTGAACATTCTAAAATCTTACAGGGTAATGACAACCCTTTCATTAGACACGAGGTTAAATTTATATTAGTTTTTTTTTAACCAAGCACTTTTGGTCATTTTGAACTTTTATGAATAAGCATTGGTGAAAAAGTGGTGATTTTTCCATTGTTTATCTAATGTTTTAGTCGTTTTAAGTTTTAGTAATCCATCGTTCATGCCCACTTATAACTAAGGAAAAATGGTGTAAATGGATACCATTATGAAAGATTATCAGGTTGATTAAGGTATTTCATCGAAGCAAGTGACAGAACGCATTACTTGGGGTTAAACAGGGATGGGGATCCATATTTTGTGGGTTTAGACTTTCTAGTATAGTTATAATAAAATGATACAGCTAACAATTATTAAATGAGGAGGTACATATGCTTACAGTACAAGATGTTCTTAAGCGCTCACTCTTTTCAAAGACGGAGGTAGTTGCGGGGGCAAACGGGTTGCACCGTCAAGTCAAATGGACACATGTCCTTGAAATTCCGTTTTTTGATGATACCATCTTTCAGGGAGGGGAACTGATACTCTCCACCGGATTTGGGTTTGAATGGAGAGACTCCTCTAATACATCATTTTTGCTAAATCTTATCGAACGAAACGCTTCATGTTTATGTATAGAACTTGGACACCACTTCGAAAAGGTCCCTAAAGAAATGATCGAAATGGCAGATGAGTATAACTTTCCGATTATTATTTTCAAAGAATTCATAAATTTCGTCGAAATAGCACAGGATCTACATTCGTTTATCATTAATGCTCATCATGAGAAGTTGGTTACATTAGATTCGATTTCAAGAAAGTTCCATTCATTGTCACTCACTACTCATGGGTTATCAAATATTTTAAAGTTGTTGCAACAGAAGACAGAAGCACCAATTATCTATCTTCCAATCGAAGGAACACCTTTTTCGATTCCAGGATTGAAAAATGAATTCATGGAACAGCTACTTCAAACCATTTATGAAGATAAAGAACACTGGCAAGACCGAATTACAAATGATTCGCCCGTTGAATGGAAGGCACTAAACCATACCATTCTTCTCCAACCGATCGGAGCAATGGATCAAATCTGGGCGTACCTTGTTATGGTTTTAGATCGTGAATCGGATGAATTTGATTTCCTAATCCTTGATCGTGCTTCTCTAGCAATCTCGCAAGACCTATTGCGCAAACATTATTTGGATGAAAAACGATTACGTTTAGAATCTACATGGCTAAATGATTTACTTTATAGACGCATTAATAATGAGGAACAAGCAAGGGGATTTATTTCGTTAAAATCTAAGCGTGCTTCTATACAATATCGAATTGCAATCGTTGATATCGAAGATGTTCTTCATCCGTCTTCATTAAGTTTATCGGATGAAGAAAATGAATCTGCTATTTATCATTATTCTTTAAAAATTCGATCTGGGTTCGCAAAATATTCTTTTACACCCTATATCACATCAGTAAGAAATCAGATTATTGTATTAGCTACTGATCTTGGAACTGCCGATTCCTCTAAGGCACGCTTCACGAAAGTGATCAATGCCTTGCTATATGTTAAAGAAGGTGAATCTATCCAAATCCGTATAGGCGTTGGGCGACAATACCAGTTACTTTTGGATGCTCATACTGGTTATCGAGAAGCGCAGTTAGCTTTAAATTATCGTACGTTTTCAACAAGTGCCTTTTACGAAGACCTTGGCATCTTTCGGTTGATACAATTAATTCAGCATGATCAAGATACAGCCCATTTTATTGAAGACTATCTCTCTCCTTTAATATCCTATGATAAGGAATATGGAACGGAATTGCTTATGACTTTAGCAAAATACTTTGAGCTTGATCGCTCAAAGAAGCTTACTGCTCAAAAATTACATGTTGTAAGACAAACACTCTATCATCGGCTGGAAAAAATAAAAAAGATTCTTGATCTTGACTTTGATATGCCAGAGAACAGATTAAACGTTGAAATGGCTTTGAAAGCATATCAACTCATTCAGCAAGTGGGAGTACCTACGAAGTAGTTATCAGCCGCCAACCACGGGGCGCATAGGTAACAGTGTGTTCCGCAATATCTCTCCGTCTACTAAGAGGAATGAGACGAATAGAAAAAACTCTCTATACACCATTTTTAACCTAATTTTACATTCTGGTGGTAATGTTCCATTTATCATTCATACCTTCTAAATGAATGGTAAGTTTTAGTGATTGATAATAAACAACTCTGTTGATTTTTAAAATGAACAGAGTTTTTTAATAAATCCATATTGTAAAAAGTGAGAAAAGGGTGTACGATTAAATGAGAATGATAATCAATCACAGTTGATTACCGGGGAGTGGACGTAAATGAAGCAAGATTTATTTGATGTAACGGTTATTGGAGGAGGGCCAGCAGGCCTTTACTCCACTTTTTATAGCGGACTTAGAGAAATGAAAGTTAAACTGATTGAATACCAGCCAAGGCTAGGCGGGAAAATTCATGTCTATCCGGAGAAAATGATTTGGGATGTAGGAGGGCTGACACCGACTACTGGGGAAAAATTGATTGAGCAGCTAGTGGAGCAAGGTTTAACATTCGATCCAGCAGTCGTCTTGAATGAAAAAGTGGAATCCATCACACGCAATGAAGAAGGTATCTTCGTTTTACATACGGCTTCAGGTCAAATGCACTTTTCCAAGACGATCATTGTCGCGGTTGGCGGCGGAATCCTGAATCCGCAAAAGTTGGAAATAGACGGGGCAGAAAGGTTTGAAGTCTCCAATTTAAACTATACTGTTAAGTCTTTCAATCGTTTCAAGGATAAGACTGTAATCATTTCGGGCGGCGGGAATTCTGCAATAGACTGGGCAAATGAATTGGAGCCCATCGCCAAAAAGGTGTATCTGACATATAGGAAAGATAGTTTAGCAGGTCATGAATCACAAGCAAGGCAATTGATGGAAAGCTCTGCTGTTTGTTTCTTGAATACGACGATTACAAAACTGATCGCCTGCTCTGATCATGAATCAATTGAGCATGTTGAATTGACGAATCACGCAACGGGAGAGGTTTCTTACTTGCCGATTGACGAAGTCATCATCAATCATGGTTATGAGCGTGATACATCGCTGCTTCGAAATAGTAAAGTGGATATAGCCATAGCCGACAATTATTATATTGAAGGTACTTCTACAAGTGAATCGTCGATGGATGGAATATACGCTGCCGGTGATATCCTTAAGCATGAAGGTAAGTTGAACCTGATAGCAGGTACTTTTCAAGATGCAGCAAACGCCGTAAACAAAGCAAAGCAATATATCCAGCCTGACGCTCACGGAGTGGGGATGGTTTCTTCCCATAATGAAATCTTTAAAAAGCGCAACAGGGAATTGATCAAGGAAATGATGAAACCGGCTGGGGTACTTTAAAGGGAAAATAAAAGCTCCAGGGCCTCATGGGCCCTGGAGCTTTTTAGCACTTATAGAGATTCCTTGATGACCTTCTTGTAATGGAATACGGATAGGATTCCGAAGATCGAATACAATGCCGTGTATAATGCCATTACGATGATCATCGGTGTCCAAACTTCGGTCCCGAATAAGAACCATCCTGATTGGACTGCGAAATAACTGTGAAGCAGCCCGACGACTAAAGGAATGCCGAAATTGAAAACTTGTTTTGCTTGGATTCCTCTTAGTAAGTCACCTCGCGTGAATCCCAGTTTCCTTAAGATGGTGTAATTGGATTTTTCACCTTCACTTTCATCCATTTGCTTGAAATAGAGGATGCAACCGGATGTGATGAGGAAGGTTAATCCCAAGAAGCCGACGATGAACATGATAAGGCCCATATTCTTCTTCTGGGTATTGAACATTTCAAATTGGGAATCATTCACATGTTCTTCTTTGAAACTCATTTTATTGAATAGATCATTCGCTTTTTCAAGTTCAGCTTCATCCTTCACATCAATTCCGATATTTACAGATGAAACCTTTTGGATTTTCGGGTCGATATCCTTTTTCAAACGGTCGAAAATCGTTTGGTCTACAATGGCAACGGGCATTCCGCCACTCGTAAAATAGTAGGACAAGTAGGTATCATCTTTCAATCCCATATATGTTTGCGGAATCACTTCGTGTTTGCCCTTCAGTTCAATCTTTCCGGAATCCTTCAAGGACATGACTTTCTCCATCATATTACTGTATCCGCTGAAAAGGGTCTCATCTTCGGCGAGGTTGATTCCTTTGACGGATTCATCACTGATGACGGGAACGGTCATGATGTCCGGATCGAAGTTCACTCCTTCCAGGCTGGTCTCCATTATTTCCTTTACATTGACATCCACTTGAATGACATCGATCACCTTTGCGTCATAATCTATTTTACTGTCTGATAAAGCTTCTTTGAATGCATCTGCATCTTTCATATCCGTCATCGAAAAATCGGTAGGGATACTGCTTTGTGCACTCTTCTCCGCGGAGTAGTAGGAGATATAACTTAATGATAATAATCCAATCGCCAGAGCGGAAACGGTCGTGATGATCGTCAATAATACCGCATTCGATTTCATCCGGAACATGATGGATGAAAGGGACAATACTTCATTGATGTTCAAATAGCCATTTTTCTTTTTACGGACGATATTGAAGATGAAGCTTACGGATCCTTTATAGAATAGGTAGGTACCGATGATGACGGTTCCCAAAATGAAGACCATGGCCATAAATAGCTCGGTCATCTCTGAAAAAGCTCCATCGAATAATTTGGATGAGACGACATAGCCGGCAATGATCAGGATGATTCCGAATATCCCGATGATCATTTCGAACATCGAAACCTTTTTCACTTTTCCTTCCGTCATTGAAGTCACTCTAAATAATGAAAGAATGGTCTGCCTTTTAATGAAGGCATAATTCATCAACATGATGAAAAGATAGATGGCGCTAAAAACAAGAATGGTCTGAACAAGCGGCAGAAAAGAAAATTTTAGGGTCGCGATCGCCTGGACACCCATTATTTTAAATAGTATCATGATGATCAATTTTGATGCGGCAAACCCTACAAAGATTCCCAGGAATACGGAACAGAAATACAGGATCAGGTTTTCCACACTCAGGATACGGAATATCCTGTTCTTGGTCATGCCTATCAATTGGAATAAGCCAATTTCTTTACTGCGTCTTTTTATGAAAATGCTATTGGCATATAAAAGGAATATGGAAACAATTGCAACAAGCAGGATCGATGCAGCCTTGATGGAGGCGGCCCCTTTCATCGTACCCTCCACTTCATCCAGCGATGGGTCATATTGCAAGGTGACAAAGGCAAAATAAAGGGAAGAGCTGAAGACCAGGGCAAACACATACAGATAATAGTTCTTCAGATTCTTCTTCAGATTTCGAAAGATGAGTTGATTAATGCTCATTTTGAACCCCTCCCAATACACCTTGTGTTTTCATGATGTCCTTGAAGAAGGTTTGTCTGGATTGTTCCCCTTTATTCAATTGTGTATATATTTGTCCATCTTTAATGAAAATGACTCGGCTGCAATAACTGGCCGCCACTGGGTCATGGGTTACCATGATGATGGTCGCTTTGCGCTTTTGATTCATTTCGCTCAGTTTGTTCAGTAAATCGGAAGCCGATTTGGAGTCAAGCGCCCCAGTCGGTTCATCCGCAAAAATGATGCTTGGATCATGGATGAAAGCCCGTGCTGCAGACGTGCGCTGTTTTTGACCACCGGAAATTTCATTTGGGTATTTATCTTTCACTTCATATATGCCCAGTTCCTTCGCCACGCTATCAAACTTTTGGGCCGCTTCATTATGAGGTGTTTTTGTAATGGATAAGGGCAGAAGGATATTTTCTTTGACAGTCAGTGTGTCCAATAAGTTATATTCCTGGAAGATGAAGCCAAGGTGGTTCTTCCGAAATTCGGCCAACTTCTTTTCTTTCATCCCTGAAATCACTTTTCCATCGATCGTAATGGTGCCGTTGCTGATTTTATCGATCGAGGAGAGGACATTAAGCAAAGTCGTTTTTCCTGAACCGGATGCACCCATGATGCTTACGAATTCACCTTCTTGTATGCCTATATCAAGACCCTTTAAAACTTCTTGTTTATTAAATTTATTACCATAGCTTTTATGGATTTTTTTCGCTTCTAATATATTCATTTGGATACACTCCTTCTTTTCTATATCCTCATTATAAAAGGCCATGAATTTCTTTTCCTTCGTTTGGACGAACAAAGAATAAAAGCATGTGACACTTTTGTCACATGCTTGTGATATTCACGAAATCATTTCTTTTTGGGAAGGTCAACTCAAAGGTCGTTCCGGTTCCAAGCTCTGATTTCACATCAATGGAGATGAATAGGGACTTGGCTGCATTCTTTGTTAAATATAATCCCATGCCGGTTGCCGCAGTGTCACGATGATTTGTCGTGGAAGTGAATCCTTTATCAAATATGCGGGATAAATCCTTTGGGTCGATGCCCCGTCCGGAATCCTTCACTTCAAGAACCGTTTGTCCAGCTTGTTCATGGCTATATATCGCGATATCCGAGTTTTCACTGTATTTAATGGAGTTGGTCAGGAGCTGCCTCATGATGAAGGCCAGCCATTTGGCATCGGTAAGCACTTCGGTTACATCCAATTGTATGTCGAAGCCGATCCCTTTTTGAATGCACCATGATTGCAGCGTTTTAATCTCATCAAAGATTATTGTTTCCAAATCGGTTTTCTCTATATACAAATCATTTTCGATGAAAGGCATGCGCCCTTGATGGAGCTGCTGATCAAGAAGTAGGTGAATGCGGAGCCACTCATAAGTCAAATGCGATTTCAGCAATTCATCATCCAAGCGGTCAATCATTAAATGCATCGCCGTCAATGGTGTCTTCACTTCATGAATCCAAGCTAATAATTCATCCTTCTCCTGCTCTAAAGTCATTTGACCAATTGATGCGGACTGCTTCAATATTTCGGTTTGGTTAATGATGCTGTTTTCTATGATTTTTTCGAAAGGGCTTTCCGGTTCAGCTATATTCGTAATATCCAGGTTGTCTTCCCGCGCTTCTAGACTTTTATAAAAATACGTTTCTTTTTTATAGCGGAATATCAAAAAAATAATAAATATGAGCAATGATAAAAAAACAATATACAGTATGGGCTTTAACGGTATCGCCGAATCAAGATAAGCGACAAAGATAATGAATAGATGAAGAAGTATGTAGAATAGAATCCAGCTGAACCTTTCCATGAGATATTTTCTGATCATGCATTTGCCTCTTCTACGGCGATATAGCCCTGTCCAACCTTCGTTTCGATGAAATGCCCTAAACCCAGTTCATCCAACCTCTTTCGTAAACGGTTCACATTCACTGTAAGGGTGTTATCGCTTATGAAACGTTTGTCATCCCATAAGCTGTTAATCAATTCTTCGCGGCTTACGATCTTGTTTTTCTGTTCAATGAGCTTTTTTAAGATGAAAATTTCATTTTTCGTCAATTCGATTGTGCCAGTCTCGGCCGTTACCGTGTTCTTCTCGTAATCCACAGTTGACCCGCACCAGGTTTTCAATTCGACCTTTTCGGTATTGTAATTATAGACACGGCGTAGGGTGGCCTGTATCTTTGCGATGAGTACATCGAAATGAAAAGGCTTCTGAATGAAATCATCAGCTCCAAGCTGCATGGACATCACCATGTCGGTAGGATGATCACGGGAAGATAAAAAGATGATGGGAACATTGGAATGGGACCGGATCATTCTGCACCAATGAAACCCATCAAACTTCGGTAACTGTATGTCAATGATGACCAAATCAGGTTTTATTTCCGTGAATTCCTGAACCACTTTACTAAAATCGCCGATTCCGTAAATATCATAAGACCATTGCGCCAATCTATCTTTAATTTCATTGAATAACGTCGTATCATCCTCTATCAATAGTAGTTTAAACAAGGGGTTCACCGCACTTTCCAGCTTTTTCTTAAAAGTATATAGTAAAAACTCAATAGGTTCTAGAGGAAGGGAGGAACAGGAGCTGTAATAGCCTGCCGGTTGTGTGTAAACCATTATTATATTAGAATTGACAATAACGAATGGAGGAAGTGAATTTATGTCTGATTTTCCTAATTGCCCTGCATGTGATTCAGAATATACATACGAAGACGGAAGTCTTTTTGTTTGCCCGGAATGCGCCCATGAGTGGGCGGTGGAAGCGGAAACGGAAAATGGTGATCAAAAGAAGACGATCAAGGATGCTAATGGAAATGCCTTGAACGATGGTGATACCGTTACGGTAATCAAGGACCTTAAAGTGAAAGGGAGCTCATCCGTCTTAAAAATGGGTACTAAAGTCAAAAGCATCCGTCTAGTTGATGGAGATCATGATATTGATTGCAAGATTGATGGTTTTGGTGCAATGAAATTAAAATCCCAATTTGTTAAAAAGATATGATTATAAAAAAACGGCCTAATCGATTGATTAGGCCGTTTTTTTATTAATGATTCCTTCTTAATAAACTTTGTCACCGTTAAAGATTGAGTTCTTAACGACCACATAGTCCACATTCCGGATGGCTTCCAACTTGGTTCCGCCGGCATATGAAATGGAAGACTGAAGATCTTGTTCCATTTCCTTCAACGTATCTTCCAAAGATCCTTTGTGCTCGACATACATCTTTTTACCTTCAACGTTTTTCTTTTCACCTTTTTGGAATTCAGAAGCTGAACCAAAGTATTCTTTAAATGCCTTTCCATCTTTCTCGATCGTTTGACCTGGAGATTCTTCATGTCCAGCAAATAGTGAGCCGATCATGACCATGGAAGCTCCAAATCTAACTGATTTAGCAATATCACCGTTCGTGCGAATGCCGCCGTCAGCTATGATTGGCTTGCTTGCCGCTTTTGCACACCAGCGAAGTGCAGCTAGCTGCCAGCCTCCCGTTCCAAATCCAGTCTTGATTTTGGTGATGCAAACTTTCCCTGGCCCGATGCCAACCTTTGTAGCATCCGCACCGGCATGTTCCAATTCCCGTACCGCTTCAGGAGTTCCCACATTTCCGGCAATGACAAAACTTTCAGGTAAATGTTTTTTAATATGCTGTATCATCTTTATCACGGCATTGGAATGGCCGTGTGCAATATCTATAGTAATGTATTCAGGTACAATGTTGTCAGCCGATAATTGTTCAATGAATCCGTATTCTTCTTCTTTAACGCCTACACTGATGGAAGCGATCAATTCTCGTGAATGCATATCTTTAATGAAAGTCAGTCGGTTTTCTGGTTCAAAACGATGCATTACATAAAAGTAACCGTTTTCAGCTAAGTAAATAGCAATCTTTTCATCAATGATCGTTTGCATATTGGCAGGTACTACAGGTAACTTGAATGTATGTTTACCCAAAGTAACGGATGTATCACACTCAGAACGACTATTTACTACACATTTTGCAGGAATTAATTGAATATCTTCATAATCAAACACGTTTTCCATGTTATGCACCTCTATATACGAATATTTTTATCTTTTAATATTAAAATTGTTCGCCCAATAGGTAATGTACATCATTTTTGACAGTAAGTCAAAATTTTTAATGGTTTTATTTTGATTTTATTTCAGCTAGATGGAAAATCCGTTACAGGGCGGTAGCTGAAAAAGACGAACGAACATGATTTCTTTTGCCAACAGTTTTTTTGAGGGGAACGTTGTTTTCCTCTCCAGGCACTCGCTTTCCGCGGGCGGTCCGGGAGCCTCCTCGGCGCTTTTGCGCCTGCGGGCGGTCCGGGAGCCTCCTCGGCGCTTTTGCGCCTGCGGGCGGTCCGGGAGCCTCCTCGGCGCTTTTGCGCCTGCGGGGGCTCCCTTGGACACGCTTTTCCCGCAGGAGTCTCGCGCCCTCCGCTCCAATCAACTTTGTTTTAAAAGATAGAACTGCTTTTGTCTACAAACTAGATAATCATTGTTTGCCAATCAGTTTTTTTGAGGGTTTGTGGATGGGAACGTTGATTTCCCCTCCAGGCACTCGCTTTCCGCGGGCGGTCCGGTAGCCTCCTCGGCGCTTTTGCGCCTGTGGGGTCTCCCTTGGACTCGCTTTTCTAAGCAGGAGTCTCGCGCCTTCCGTTCCAATCAACTTTGTTTTAAAAGATAGAGCTGCTTTTGTCTACAAACTAGATAATCATTGTTTGCCAATCAGTTTTTATGAGGGTTTGCAAAATGGGAACGTTGATTTCCCCTCCAGGCACTCGCTTTTCTAAGCAGGAGTCTCGCGCCTTCCGTTCCAATCAACTTTGTTTTAAAAGATAGAACTGCTTTTGTCTACAAACTAGATAATCATTGTTTGCCAACAGTTTTTTTGTGGGTTTGTAAAATGGGAACGTTGATTTCCTCTCCAGGCACTCGCTTTTCTTTATGTTTGAGACCTAATTGGAATGGTCTCATCCCGAAGCATGATTTTAAAACCCTTCATGGTTTATTCCTGTAATCCTAATTGGATTGAAGAAATTTGCGACACTCCTGCCGAATACCTGGCTAGCCGAGACACCGCAGGCGCTTGCGTCGAGGAGGCTTGGCAGACAGTCGGCGGAAAGGGAGCGGATTTCTGAAATCAACTCGAACGTTTTTATTAGTAAAAACAACAGGCTGTTCTCATCCTATAGCATGACTTTAAAAAAGACTCTAGAACTGTCCTTAAAGGTTTATACCTGTAATCCTAATTGGATTGAGGAAATTTGCGAAACTCCTGGGAAAGGGAACGGATTTCTGAAATCAACTTGGATGTTTTTATTTGTCCACTGCCTTAAATACTTAAGTATTTTCACCAAACTGTATGGCTTTTACACCTTTACGTTTTTTTACATCTTCTTAACGGGACCGACATGGCACTAAGTTAAAATGATAATGTGTAACGAAAAAGAATGGGGGGATTGGCATGAAGGTTGAATTACATTGTCATACGAACATTTCAGATGGTTCCAGTTCTTTTGAAGAACTATTGGAGGTTGCAAAAAGGGAGAGCATTGGCCATTTAGCGATTACGAATCACGATACAACGATGAGAGTGCAAGAGATGGTGAAACGTGGGAAGGAAGTAGGAATCGAAATCATCCCTGGTATAGAAGTTTCTGGTTATGACTTTGCAAGAGGAAGGCGTGTACATATTTTGGGCTATTTTGTTGAGCCTGGTCATAAGGCACTTGAGGAGCTATGTAATCCGCTGATTCATAAGAGGAATGCAGCTTCTGAAAAAATGGTGGAACGGCTGATTCATGCAGGATATCGAATAACTTGGGATCAGGTTTCTAAATTCAAGGGAGGAACCGGTGTTTATAAACAGCATATTATGCTGGCGCTAAGGGAATCGGGGTATACGGATTCTATCTATGGAGATTTGTATAAGAAGATCTTCAGTCGCGGCCAAAATGGAGAAGAGCCAGGCATTGCCTTTATTCCTATGGAGTATGTGGATGCCATCCTTGCTGTGAAGGCGATTCGTGCTGCCGGGGGCGTTCCGGTCCTTGCTCATCCTGGACAATACGGGAGCTTCGAAATGATTCCTGATCTTGTAGAAGCAGGGCTTGAAGGGATTGAAGTTCTTCATCCGCATCATGGTCATGAAGAAGAGGAAAGAGCGATTTCATATGCAGATCAATATAATCTCATTAAGACAGGAGGTTCGGATTTTCATGGGGATTATGGGGAGAACCCGATTCTGCTTGGCAGTATGAGCCCAGGAAAGGAATGTGTGGATGCTTTGAAATTAAGGAAAAAAAGCATGTCCATTACTGATGTCGTATTGAAAAATATCGATCTGTGAAACCAGGAATTTTGCTGTGAAAGCGACCTGATCATATGCTGGATGAGCATTTTGAAAGACTGAACGATGCAGGATGTTGTATTGAAAAGGTCCATAAAAAAAGTATTCCCTTTCGTTCTGGTAATTGACCAGGACTTTTTTTTTACAAGAAAATCATGGTAGCTTCATATTTTCTCATTACACTGACATTAACAAGGAAAAATGGGTATTGGGCTGATCTAATATTTAAAGGGGGATTTCTGTTGGCGGAAAAAAACTTTTTAGTGGATCATTTAATATCGGAAATTAAGAGTGGGACCTTTCAATTGGATAAAAAGTTACCTTCGGAGCATATACTCGCTGATCAATTTAATGTTCCAAGAATGGTTGTCAGGAAGGCATACGAGCAGCTTCAAGATTTAGGCTTTATCTATTCAAAGCAAGGTAAGGGAAGTTATGTCCAGGAAAGCAAGAAGCAAATTCCGTTAATTCTATCCGGAGATGTCAGTTTCACCGAGAAAATGAAAGAATTCCAGTTTTCCTTTCAAACGAGAACTATTTTTTGCGAAGAAATTTCTTACGATCAGAAGGTTTTTCAAAGCCTCGAGGTGGACAGGGATGACAAGGTCTTTAAAATTGGCAGGCTTAGGTTAATGGACGATTTCCCGATTGCTCTTCATACATCTTTTGTAGCAAAATCAACATTTCCTGAAATTGAAAATGACGGTCCTGACATTACCTCTATGTTTCAGTATTATAGGCAGCGTGGTTTTGTGGAATTCGGATCCAGCAGCAGCACACTGAACGTGATTTTTCCTACTCTTGTCGAACGGGATATTTTGCAGTGTTCAAGTTTAATTCCACTTTTGCAAGTGGAATCGTTATGCCGGGATAAGCGGAGCAATCAAGTCCTTGAGCACACGGTCATAATCTATCGAAGCGATTGTTTCACATATGTTATATAAAAACTTCCATTCGAGATATCGCTCGAATTCACAAGTAAATGCTCTGAATTCACGAGTAAAAGTACGAAACTCACGAGTAAATGCTTCGAATTCACGAGTAAAAGTACGAAACTCACGAGTAAAGCTCGAATTCACGAGTAATGGGACGAAATTTTGAATAGTGCAGGTCGGCTTTAACAAATTTCATACAAAGATTTACTCTTTCTTAACGTACGTTCACTTGGCAACAAGATACATTGAAGATGTAGCGGGAAACTAAAACATTGGAGGCCATTGGAATGAGAAGAAGGGAAAGAACCGAGATTTTGATTCAAGGCTCTGAGGACATTGCGAAGGAATTTGCCAAGGAAATAGCAATGAAATATAAAGTTACCGTCATTCAAAAGCCAGAGAGTGCCCTTGTGTTGCTAAAGACAAGGGAAACGGCAAAAAAGAGCTTGTTTTATCTTGGGGAAATGCTGGTGACTGAATGCACGGTCCAAATTCAGGAGTCAATCGGGAATGGCATCGTTATGGGACATCGGGAAGAGCTGGCACATCGTTTAGCTATCATTGATGCTGCTTATCAGGCTGATCTTGGCGAAACGAGATCATGGTCACATGTTTTGGAAAATGAGAAGGAGAATATACAGAAAAATCTTCAAGAGCTGAATCGATCAATCTTAAGAACCAAGGTCAACTTTGAAACAATGGATGTTCAATAAGGGGGGAAAGCAATGAATTTGGATGTAGTTCATGATATACAAACTGTTTATAGAAAGCTTGTAACGGCGACTTCAAGACCTGGAACTTTAGTGGTTTTGGAAAGGGAAGCCAGGACATTGGATGTTCAAATGGAATGCTTATCCTCGACCATCCTGCTTGCGCTTACTGTACTTGACCCTGAAGTGACTTTTAAGGTCATTGCAAAGGAGGGGGAGGCGGTGTCAAGAATGATCAATCAGCTTACTTATTCAAAGCCTGTCGATTTGCCGGAAGCGGATTTCATCTTTATTTTACATGATGCCTCCGAGGAGCAAATGAAGGAAGCGATAAATATAGCAAAGGTAGGAAATCTATTGAACCCCCATGAATCGGCGATGATCATTCTGGAAGTACCGGATGTAACGAAGGGGGACTCAATGATCCTTTCAGGACCGGGAATTCAAGAGGAATCATTCATAAGCCTTCCGAACGTCTCCGCCTGGCTTGGCGTAAGGAACGAAAAAAACATAGAATTCCCTTTAGGAATCGATATGTATTTTGTGGATCGACAAGATCGTTTAATAGCTTTACCGAGAACGACTGAAATCAAAGAAAATGGAGGTGAGATTATATGGGATATGTTGCAGTAAAGGGCGGAACAAAGGCGATTGAGGAATCCATCAAACGCTTAAAGTATGAACGGGTCAAAAAAGGGACGGCTATAGAGCTGCATAAGATAGAAGCTGGGATGAGAGGGCTGATTGATCAGGTTATGTCAGAAAGCAGTTTGTATGATCAATCACTGGCTGCACTAGCCATTAAACAGGCTGAAGGCAATCCGGAAGAAGCTGTTTTCCTCTTGAGGGCCTATCGATCCACTTTGCCGCGAAAACATGTTTCACGAGTGATCAGTTCTGAAAATATGAAAGTGGAACGGCGGATTTCTGCTAGTTTTAAGGATGTACCTGGCGGACAGATTTTAGGTGCCACGACCGATTATACGCATCGATTACTAGATTCGGAGCTGGAAAATGAATCGGATCTAAGCATTCAAGATTGGTTACGGGCTTTTCAAGAAGAAAATCATTCAACAGAATATCAGAACGATACGGCTGATTTAAACTCCCTGACTAAAGTTTTGGACTACTTAAGAAGTGAAGGCTTATTAGCAAGCTGTGAAAACAATGATTTGCAGCCTGGGGATGTTACAAGGAAAAGTCTTGAGTTTCCTTCAATGCGGAGTGAACGCCTGCAAGTTTTAACAAGAGGTCAAACCGGTGCAGTGACATCACTTGCTTATGCAGTCATTCGTGGATATGGTGCACTGCATCCGACAGTAGGAGAGCTACGCGTAGGCAAGCTGCCCGTCCATATCGATCACCCGCTGCTGGACGAAGGGCAAGAGGAAGATAGCTATTATATTGGGGACTTTACAGCAACGGAGGTAGAGATGCTCATTCCGCTTACGGTAGAGAAAGAACAAGGCAAAAAAGAAATGGAGTTTGAAGTTGGCTATGGCATGTGCATGGGACAGAATGAAACCAAAGCAATCGCAATGGGCATCCTGGATAATTGCCTGGAAAAACCCAACAAGGAGTTTCCAAGTCACAACGAGGAATTCGTCCTTTATCATATAGATTCAGTGGAATCAACGGGTTTCATCTCCCATTTGAAGATGCCTCATTATGTTACGTTCCAATCCAAGCTTGATAGCATTCGGAAGTCAAAAGATAAGACCACAGAGCAGGAGGTTGGATTGCATGAATAAAACCTATAATTTTGCATTCTTTGATGAAGGGTCGAAACGGGAAATTAGAAGGGCGACACTGAAGGCAATTGCCATTCCCGGTTATCAAGTCCCATTCGCTTCAAGGGAAATGCCGATTGGGCGTGGTTGGGGCACGGGCGGCCTGCAGTTGACATTGTCATTGATCGGAAAGGATGACGTCCTTAAGGTGATCGACCAAGGCTCGGATGAATCCGTTAATGCCGTTAACATAAAAAAACTCGTATCTGACACGACTGGGGTAAGGACAACGGATAGCACAAAAGATGCCTCTTTAATCCAGTCCAGGCACAGGGTGCCGGAAGTGCCGTTGCAACGAGACCAAATTTTAATTCTTCAAGTTCCATTACCGGAACCTTTAAGGAACTTTGAGCCGAGCGAACATGAAACGAAAAAGCTTCATGCTGAGAGAGAGTATAGCGGAGCATGGCTTATGTTATTTGAACAAATCATGAAGTACGGAATAATGGCGACGGATGCAGACCATCCGGTTATGGTCCACGACAGGTATGTCATGGCACCAAGTCCCATACCAAGATTCGATAATGCCAAGCTGGACGAAAGTGAAGCGCTCATTTTGTTAGGTGCAGGCAGGGAGAAAAAGGTTTATGCAGTACCTCCTTATACAAATGTATCATCTTTGGCATTTGATGATTATGAATTTGAAATCGAGTCCTTTACAAATCATGCTTGCATTCTCTGCGAGTCCAATGATGTGTTTTTGGATGAACTTGTTGATGAGGAATCAGGGGAAACGTATTTCCAATGCAATGATACTAGCAATTGCCTTGAAATGGTCAATCAAAAACAATCATTGGGAGTGAATTAAATGTCTGTGCTTGAGGTACCCGTATTATCGGTTAAACAAATGAACAAACAGTACGGTAATGGATGTTCAATTTGTAAACATATGAAATCGGGAAAAGTGGCGGAAAACTATTGTCATGGATGCGGGACGGTATATGCCTGTAGAGATGTGACGTTTGATTTGTATCATGGTGAAGTTCTCGGAATTGTAGGGGAAAGCGGCAGCGGCAAATCCACTTTAATGAAAAGTTTATATTTTGACGATGAAGTAACAGATGGAGAAATGTATGTAGCTGGCTTTGAGGATGGAAAAAAGAATTTATTCATGGAGTCTGCCCAGAAAAAAAGATTCGTTCGAAACCACCTGATGGGGAAGGTTTATCAAAACCCGATTCTAGGGTTGAAAATGGATTTCTCCTCTATAGGCAATATAGCCGAAAAGTTAATTTCAGCTGGGAACAGACATGTTGGCAGCATGGAAACAAGAGGCGCCGAGCTCCTTGAAGCAGTCAATATTCCCATTCATCGAATGAAAGAAGAACCAAGGAATTTCTCAGGCGGAATGCAGCAACGGGTCCAGATAGCCAAAGCATTGTCCAACAATCCCCCCATACTGCTTTTGGATGAGGTCACCACGGGTTTGGATTTATCAGTTCAAGCAAGTGTATTGGATCTAATTAAAGGTCTCCAACGAGATTTGAATATCAGCATTGTATTGGTATCCCATGATTTGGGCGTAATCCGTATGCTTGCAGACCGTACGCTCGTCATGCTGGAGGGTAAAGTAATCGAGCAAGGTTTAACAGATCAAATACTCGAAGATCCACAGCATCCTTATACCCAACAATTAGTACACTCACTGCTGTAAAAGAAACTAAAGGAAAATGGGGGAAGAGACATTGTTGCTGATTAAAAATGGAAAAATAATAACGGAAGACTCGATCCTGATGGACCATGATCTCTTAATTAAGGATGATAGAATTTGCCGGATTGCACCTGTGGGGGAAATAGAAACGAGTCCTGAGATGGAAGTGCTGGATGCTTTGGGTGGATATGTTTCACCTGGTTTCATTGATCTCCATTCGGATTATATTGAACATATGACTGCGCCGCGCCCGACTTCTTTAATGAATTTTCATTTGAGCTTAAGAGAAACGGAAAAGGAACTGATCACGCACGGGATCACGACCATGTTTCATTCCCTGTCGCTCTATAAATCGACTGAATACGCATATAAGCCAATTCGGGAGCCTGAGAATGTAAGGAAGCTCATCGACTTAATTGATCAAACACATACGATGAAGCACCTGGTCCGTCATCGGTTTCATGCCCGGTATGAAATCGATAATTTGGAGGATATTGATAGTTTAAAAGAATATGTTTCCGAAAAGAAAGTGCATCTGGTCTCATTCATGGACCACACTCCTGGACAAGGGCAGTATCGGCATCTAGAGATATATCGAAACACTTTAAGGGGATATAACAATTATAGTGATGAAGCCATTGATGTGATGATCCGGACTCATCAAGTGAAAGAAAAGCTGACAATTGAAAGAATGAAGGAAATTGCACTTCTAGCAAGGGAAAATAATATTGCCGTTGCCTCACATGATGATGATTCAATAGAGAAGCTTGAATTGGTTCACAGCTTTGGAACGAGTATAAGTGAATTTCCAATCACACTTGAAATTGCCCGTAAGGCCCATGATATGGGGATGTATACCATAGCCGGTGCACCAAATGTGCTTTTGGGAGGTTCTCACAGCGGGAACTTAAGTGCCTCTGAAGCCATTCAGGATGGAAGCATAGACATATTATGCAGTGATTATTACCCTGCGGCACTGCTGCATTCAATGTTTGAATTGGTCGAAAATCATGGGATGGATCTTGTCGATATGTTTAAGCTAGTTACGATTAATCCCGCAAAGGCAGTCAAGATGGAGGACGAAATTGGATCGATTCACGAAGGGAAAAAGGCTGACATTCTTATCATTGAAAAAATTTCGGGTGATTTCCCTGTAATAACAACTGTGATTGTAGACGGAAAATTGATTCAAAAAACGAATTACAGGATCTGAATTTTAGAAAGCGGGTGGCAAAGTGGAGAACATATTGGAGATCAATGATTTATCCAAGTCTTTTATTTTACATAATCAACGCAAGAAAATCCATGCGGTCAGCAACATTACGATCACAGTGAAAAAAGGCGAATTCATTGGCATTACAGGCAAGAGCGGCAGCGGAAAATCAACGATCCTGAAATCGATTTATGGTACCTATCGGGTTCAAGAAGGAGACATCTGGTATGAATCTTCCCACTATGGTGCGATTAATCTGGCAAAAGCTACTGAAAGGGAAATGATTTACCTGCGTAAGCATGAGATAGGCTATGTATCCCAATTTTTAAATGTCATGCCAAGAACTACAGCAAGGCAGCTCGTTACCGGTGCCATCCTTGAAATTGGACGGACCAGGGAAATGGCCCATATCGAAACGGAAAAAATCCTCGACCACTTTGAAATAGGAAAAGAGCTATGGGACAGCTACCCTGCTACTTTTTCAGGAGGGGAGAAGCTAAGGTTAAATATAGCTAGGGCAATGGTGAAAAGGCCGCGTCTCCTCCTGCTGGATGAACCGACTGCAAGTTTGGATCACGATTCTAAAGTGAAGGTGAAAACCCTGCTGGAACAGCTAATGAACGAAGGAACGACAATGCTGGGCATTTTTCATGACTTGGAGTTCATGAATCGGTTAGTAAATAAAGAATATAGCATGCAGAATGGATGTTTCACTCAAGCTATTCAAAAAATTTAACGGCGAATTCACAAGAATTTTACTGAATATTCAGCCGTCTTAACGGCAGGTTAGCATTGTACCGGTATTGTTATATGGGAAGTGACTTAAATAAGAAAAGATCTTTTAAATGGGAGGGAAGATTTAACGTGAAAAAATCGATGATGTCCATATTGATGTTAGTTATTTTGCTGGTGTTCACAGGCTGTTCTTCCACTAATTCAACAGGTGCAAATGAAGATGATACATTAACCGTGGCATGGCTGCCAAATGAATCCGGGGAAGATTTAGGGGAAACCCGCGATGAAATCGGGAAGATCCTGGAGGATGCCACAGGAATGAAAGTCGAACATAAGACCACTACGGATTATAACATTGCAATCGAGGCAATTGCTAATGGAAACGCAGATTTAGCATTCCTGGGAGCGCAAGGATATATTGAAGCAAACAACAAAAACGATAGTGTTCAACCTCTAGTTGTTCCAAGCGGTGAATCAGGTACGTTGGATGATGCAGTCTATAATAGCTGGCTGGCCGTTCAAAATGCAGATGACTATAAAATCAACGGCGAATACAAGATTGATGGTATACAAGGGAAAAAGTTCTCTTTCGTATCAAATAGCTCCACATCCGGCTTCAAAGTTCCTTCCACAGGAATCGTTGATTATTTTTCGCAGCAAGATAAGTTTAAGGAATTAAAGGCCGAGGATTTATTGGAAGGCGGGAAAGATAAATTCTTCAGTGAAGTGCTATATGGCGGTTCACACCAAGGATCGGCCGTTAATCTTTTGACCGGGAAAGCGGAAGTGGCGGCTTTTTGTGACACATGTGTCAATAATTATGTAGAGCTGGCTGATGGGGAAGAGAATAAAGCAGGTGCCGTGTATAAGGTAAAGAAGGATGCAGCTGAACCCTTCAACACAGTTGTAGATAAAACATTCTCACTCATTTCTGTGACTCCGGTTCTGAATGCACCTTTCGTTGTCAACACCGAATTGGTCAGTGAGGAAACACGTGAAAAAATTCTTGAAACGTTGATGTCCGATGAAATGGCAAATAACGAGAAAGTTTTTGTACCGGAAGATTCTAAATCATCAGGTCTATTTAAACGGGTGAGCGGAAAAGAAAAAATGGTGGAAGTTGAGGATGACTGGTTCAATCCAATTCGGGAATTATCTAAATAAAGGCAGTAAAATGCAGGAGGATCATACATGAAAACATTATTGGAAGTGAAAAATGTCTCAAAACATTTTGGAAATGGTACAAAGGCGTTATCCAATATTGACTTCACTGTGAAAGAAGGAGAGTTCGTTTCCATCATAGGGCCATCTGGAGCAGGGAAATCAACTCTTCTGCGATGCATCAATAGGATGATCGATGCTTCTAGCGGAGAAATCATTTTTGATAATGATCATGTATACAAGGTGAATAAAAGGGAGTTAAAGAAAGTACGCAGGAAAATAGGGATGGTTTTTCAACATTACAATCTTGTAAATAGACTAAGTGTGATTGAAAATACCCTGCATGGACGATTAGGCTATAAATCTACACTGGCTGGAATCCTTGGCCTTTATAGTGAAGAGGAGAAACTTCAGGCTGCTAAAGTTCTCCAAATTCTCGGTCTGGAAGATCTGATCTATAAAAGATCCGATCAGTTGAGCGGAGGCCAGAAACAACGGGTTGGCATTGCGCGGGCACTTATCCAAAATCCTAAATTGCTATTATGCGATGAACCGATTGCCTCCCTTGACCCGAATTCTTCCAAAGTGATCATGGATCATTTAAGGAATATCTGCACTTCCATGGGAATCACAGTTGTGGTCAACCTGCATCAGGTCGATGTTGCCCTGAAATATTCGGATCGAATCATCGGTGTGAATGGCGGGAAGATTGTTTTCAATGGCACAACTCAAAATATTACCTCAAATGATATCCATCAGATTTATGGATCAGATGAAGGAAAATTGATTTTTGATTTGGGAGGTTCCCATGTCGGCTGATGTTTTTGCAAAAAAGAGAAGAAATTCACTTGCATTGTTTTTGCTTATAGGGGCTGCGACGGCTGTTTCCATTATCATTACAGAATTCAGCATCGCAAAAGGGGTTACTTCGGTTCCTAAGGCCATACAATGGTCGTTATCGAATTTTTATCCAACAAAGGATTCCCTTGCCAAACTCCCGGACATTTTGATAAAGCTGAAAGAAACGCTTTTAATATCCGTTGCTGCAACCACACTCGCGGGAATATTGGCCTTTGTATTTGCGATATTGGGTTCCAATACGACAAGGGTGAATGCTTTCTTTGGAGGGTTTAGCCGCGGGGTAGCCGTTTTATTTAGAAATATTGATGTCTCAATATGGGCGTTAGTTCTGTTATTTTCATTCGGACAAAGTTCCTTGACCGGTTATTTTGCCTTGTTTTTTGGATCTTTCGGGTTTTTAACAAGAGCTTTCATCGAAACGATCGATGAAGTGAGCTGCAGTTCCGTAGAAGCTTTGCAGACTACCGGTGCAAGTTATCTAACCGTCATTTCGCAGTCTGTCATCCCTTCAGCAATTCCGCAAATGATCAGCTGGGTACTTTTTATGATAGAAACGAATATCAGGAATGCAACATTGGTCGGACTGCTTACAGGATCGGGTATTGGTTTTACGTTTAATCTTTATTATAAAAACTTGAGTTATGACATTGCCAGTCTTGTCGTCATAACGATCATCATTTCGATATTATGTATTGAATTGATCTCAAATTATGTGAGGAGGGTGATTTTATGATGCAGGCAGAGGGTCCGATCAAACCATTTCCTTCTCCTACTGGCCAGGATATAGATAAAATGCTACTTGAACGACTATCCAAAAAGCCCTTCTCGAAATCCTCGATCTCCATTAGGTTGAGTGTGCTGGTACTAGCAGTTTTGACCATATATGCTTTTGCCAGTTTTGATTATAAGGATGTTAAACTGTGGGACGCGCTATTATTGACCGTCGATAATTTGAAGACCATGTTTTTTGAGCCGCATTTGAAGCACTTTACCTTCACCCAAGCGCTTTATCAGGTGTCGGTTACATTAGGTTTAGCTTTCTTAACGACAATATTTGGTGCAATCATTGCTTTGATGTTGGGACTATTAGCGGCTGGAAATATCTCGTCCAAGTCATTATCGATTGCCATAAAGGGATCGGTTGCCCTGATTAGAGCCGTGCCTACCGTGTTATGGGTCCTCATTTTTGCAGTCGCTGCAGGGTTGGGCAGTGTAGCGGCAGTTATAGGGATGACGTTTCACTCCATAAGTTACCTTGTAAAGGCCTACTCGGAATCCTTCGAGGAAATTGATAAAGGTGCTATAGAAGCCCTGCAAGCAAGCGGAGCGAATTGGTGGCAAATCGTGTTCCAAGTCATCATTCCATCTTCGATCACTTATATCATTTCATGGACTTTCATGCGCTTTGAAATCAATTTTGCAGTGGCGGTCGCAATGGGTGCAGCGGCAGGCGCAGGAGGAATCGGCTTCGATATGTTCATGGCAAGTGGATTTTACTTCGACTTGAGTGAAATTGGAGCAATCACTTATTTTATCCTGATGATTGCAATCTGCCTTGAAATCTTCGCAACACAAATCAAAAGGAAACTAAAAGTATCATCTTGATGCCAGAATAGGAAATATGGTTTCTATCATATTGGTGCAGCCCCGAAAGTTGAGTTCGTTTCATAGAATGCATGAAAGAAGACCACAAAAAATGAAGTGGTCTCTTTGTTTGGAAATCGATTTAAATGTTGCCATTGCCATGAAAGGCTTATATAAGGGCGGACTTTATTTCTTGTATCTGTTTGATATGCCTTTGTTCATGTAAGGATAATAATTCAATCCATTGATCCAATGAGAGGTCCCCGAATAGGGGATGCTTGGCTTTCTTTCTATTTAACAAGATATCTGAATCCATATCATAAAGAACCTGTAATAATCGATCCCTAGATTCTCCCAGCAAATCCATAAGGCTCGATAATTGAAATGGGGTTGAAGAGGGTGAAACGATGTCAGGGGCTACGAATTTCTTTTTTCTATTAGTAACCAGGTAAATGTTTTTTTGAATGATATTATTAAAATCCCTTTCCCGAATGCCATTTGTTATGGCTTCTGTAAAAACCTGTTCCGTAAGATATAAATGATGGCAAATTTGGGCGATGCCCCATACTTCAGGTGCTGGCTTATGGTGGAGCATATTTTCATCCAACTCCGTAATTTCCTCTATTAACTGTTTCCTTGATTCGAATAGCAAATCATACTCGATATAGTTCATGAGAACTCCCCTTTTGTGACACCCCCATATGAAAGCATCACTGAATTTTTGATATAGGAAAAAAATAAAGGGATATCTGATTGCATAAAGAATGCATAAAAACGACGGAAAAAACACCTGATTTAAAGTTGGATCCATGGATAGTAGTGCTTCATGTTTGCCGGAGTGTGACACTATGCTTTTAAGCAGGGTTTAGAAAGAGTTTAAAAGATGTCTCGCATGTACAACGAAAAGAAATGTTTTCAATGGTATTAATAATGTTTGGAGGAAGAAATACAGATCCGGAGTAAGGTCTGTATTTCCGGTGTATTCATTTTTTCAGGTGCGTTGATACCCTAATGCCTATGCACATTACTTAAGTTTATGCCTGTAATTGACGCATTACTTGGTTAACGGAAACCTTAATGGGATGGATATCTTTTGAATTCCATAATAAAAGTCCTTGATTAAGTGAAATAAAGTATATGGCAAGTTCCAATGGATCACCATCCACAAAAATTCCTCCCTGCTGTCCTTTACTGATAATACGGGCAATCCCTTTCATGGCTGTAGCATATTTTTGATTCAATTGTTGTTTAATCTCATTAGAGAGCGTGTCAGAATGCTGGGCTTCATTAACAAGAACACGGCGGTCCGATGCTTCCTCTGGTGAACCGGAAAAAGTGAGTTCGGTGAACCAAACCAGTTGATCCCAAGGTGTGCCCTTTCTATTTTCCGCTTCATTCACTGTTTCAATAAACATATCCAGTACGTTCATGATAATGGAAACATAAATATTCTCTTTTGATTTGAAGTAATGGTAAAAGAGTCCATGACTTAAATTCACGGATGAAGTAATATCGCTGATTTTTGTTGCGGCAAAGCCCTTGCGTGCGAAAATCTTCAGTGCAGCACTACTGATTTCCTCATAGCGTTGATCTCGGATTATCTTAAATTGTTCATCATTTTTTGGAGCCATCGTTGATTCCTCACTTGCTGAATAATATTTCATCATTAGGGCTTATTTGAAAAAAAGACCGGTAGGAAATTCTTCTGTTCATAAACACTCTACCATATAAGTTTAGCATAAAAAATAGTGAGGGGGCTTTTAACATTCACTAACTTATTTCGATGGAAAAGGGTGATTCTCCTCGTTTTTCAGCAAATACATTTTTGATTGACTCATCAGTCAACTTTTTGATTGACTTACAAGTCAACGTTATATATTATGGGTTCATGCTCATGTGCATATTCACAATCCTGATTTAAAAAAGCATGATTGAATGCTATATGCATAGAGGCAGTTCATTGCATTTCAAAAATACATGTATATAAAAAGGGGATAGAAAAATGAGTAGACTTCAAGGGAAAACCGCTATCATCACTGGTGCAGCTGGCGGAATTGGTAAAGGTATGGCCATGGCTTTTGTTAAAGAAGGAGCAAAAGTGGCAATCATCGATTTAAATGAAGAGCTTGGGAACCAAACGATAAAAGACTTACAAGAATATCAACCTGAATCCCTATTCATCCAAGCTAATCTTGCAGAGCATGACAAATTGGCTTCAATCGTTAAAGAAGTGGCTGATAAATTCGGGAAAATTGATATCTTGGTAAATAATGCACACGCTTCACGAATGGCGTCCATTGCTGACACAACACAAAAAGAATTGGATTTATCCTTTAATACGGGATTCTATCCAACCTTCTACCTCATGCAAGCTGCATTGCCTTACTTAAAGGAAACACAGGGTAAAATCATTAACTTTGCATCAGGTGCCGGGATTAATGGGGATGTCAATCAAGGTACGTATGCAGCAGCAAAAGAAGCAATCCGAGGAATTACCCGTGTTGCAGCAAATGAATTCGGTCCATTCGGCATCAATGTAAATATCATTTCCCCGATCGCCAAATCACCTGGCATGCTTCAATGGGCAGAAGAGCAACCAGAATATTATCAAAACATGCTAGCTAAAATTCCTCTAAGAAGACTTGGTGAGCTTGAAAGTGACATCGGACGTACAGCTGTATTCCTGGCAAGTGAGGATTCTGATTATATTACTGGTCAAACAATCATGGTGGATGGCGGTTCCATTAAATTACGTTAAGTTCATTGGCTAAGAATCCGTTACTTAGTCGAAACTTTGTTCAGCATGTTGCTGGGCTTGGGATATGATGTTACATTTGCGGGTGATGCAATGGGAGGCTGGTCGATTGGTGTGTTACTAGGTGCTTTAGCCTTCGGTGTTCAAACAAATATATTTAAACAGGACGGAAGAATTATTTCCCGTCCTGTTTCTCTTGAAGAAGGAAACAATTAGAAAAGTTGCTAACGCAATGGGGAGCTTATAAACTGAAGATAGTCAAATGAACGAGGATGGTGATTGCCAATGGCTAAAACAATAGTAGAAAAACTGAATTTACATAAATATGAAAGGGTGGCAGTCTTGAATCTGCCAGCCGGGGCGGATTATTTAGCAGAGCTGCCGGATTACGATACAGAGCTTAATGAAAGTGCCTATGATCTTATATTTGCTTTTGTATTGGATATGGATTCTTTAAAAGGAATCGTGGATAAGGTGATCGAGAAAAATCATTTGAGTAAAAACGGTTATATTTTTTTGGCTTACCCCAAGAAAGGTAATAAAGAATATGCTACATATATTCATCGTGATGATCTGATGCAAGGCCTTGGTGCGGATGATGACGGTTATGTTGGCTCGAGTGACCTGAAGTTTGCACGTATGGTCGGGTTGGATGATGTCTTTACGGTAGTCGGACTGAAAGAAGATTCGAAAAATAGGAACCGTCCATCTACTAAAGCAAGCCAATCAGTAGATGATTATATCGAAATGATTTCTGAAATTGAGAAAGATTTGCAGGATTCTCCTGATTTGCTTGCGTTCTATCAATCACTTACCCCGGGGTATCGCAAGGATTGGGCCCGTTACGTGTATAGTGCAAAACAAGAGGCGACCCAAGTGAAACGGCGCCAGGAAATGAAAACGATTTTAGGGGAAGGTTACAAGAGCAGGGATCTATATCGAAGAAATAAATGAGGGTGGGGAATGTCTTCCATTCTCTTTTTATCTTGTTCTGTTCATCCTATCAAAAGCATATACTAGACCGAATCCGAACTTAAATCGTAATAATTATGATTTGCGAGGTGGTAGAATATGCTTTTGAAACGATACACGGGAAATTTGCTGTTAGTGGTTCTGCTGTTCTTGATGCTGGCATTCTTTTTTCTAGGCGATGTATTCATTCCCGAAGCGATTGATTTCTCAGGTTACCCGATGCTTCACTCCGTGTTCGTCGTATTTTTGGGATTGTTTTTAGAATCGATTCCTTTCCTGTTCCTGGGGGCCATTGCCTCATCGTTCATCCAGTTGTTCATCAGTGAAGAAATCATTCAGCGGATGATCCCAAAAAGACCCCTGACGGCCATTTTTGCTGCGATAGGGGCGGCGCTGGTCATTCCGGTTTGCGAATGTGCAATCATCCCGGTCGTCCGGAGATTGATCCAAAAGGGTGTCCCGGTCCATGCAGGTGTGGTTTTGCTCGTAACTGCCCCAATATTGAATGTCATCGTGTTCGGCTCCACTTATTATGCGTTCCAAAATAATCCGGCCATTCTATATGGAAGAATCATTCTTTGTGTCCTGACGGCCATAATCGCAGGTTTATTCATTCATATATTCAGCACTAAAGATGTGGTGAAAGAGGAGAAGCTGGAACTGGTACTGGTACACGGGCATGAACATGATATTCAGTCCAGTAAATGGACAAGCTTCATTGAACATACTTCACAGGAGTTTTTTATGGTCGGCAGATACTTTATCATCGGGGCCTTGTTTGCCAGTGTTTTTCAAGTGTTGATGGATCGGTCCGTGATGGCCGATATTGGTCAGGCGCCAATAAAAGGCACGGCATTGATGATGGGAATAGCATTTGTGCTTTCACTCTGTTCATCAGCTGATGCATTCGTTGCCGCCTCCTTTTCCCATAGCTTTCTGCCAGGCTCCATACTCGGTTTCCTTGTATTTGGTCCCATGCTGGATTTGAAAAATGTCCTGATCATGATGTCCTGTTTTAAGCGGAGCTTCGTCGTCACGTATGTCCTGCTTGTTTTCGCAGTCGTCTTCAGCCTCTGCCTGATTGCAGGCGGATTGATCAGTAAGGGGGGCTTCTGATGAAACGTTTATTTATCCAAAGACTTGAAGGATTGCTGCTGCTTGGACTGGGTCTCATGATCTTTAAATTGTATGTTTCAGGATATTTAACGAAATTGATTGCACCCAAAATGATTCCATATGCATTGGCGGCGCTTTTTGCCTTTTTAGTGATCAGCCTTATCCGAATGAAAAAACAAAAACAAGGTGGACATCATTGTGATTGCGGATCGAATGGAGAGTCTTCCGCGTCCGCACTGATCCTGAAATATAGTTTGTTCTTCATTCCGATTCTTCTGGGCTTCATCTTGACCGATTTTACATTAAGCGGTGAAGTGTTGGCGAAAAGGGGGCTGGCGAAGCAGAAGGCACAGATGGTAAGTTCATATGATTCAGGGAAACATGCGAATGGGGAGAAAATCTCCGTAACCGATGATAATTATTTTGAAGTGCTGGATGATTTACTGAACAACCTCGATACGATCGAGGGGAAGGAAATAGAGATTTCGGGGTTCATATACCGTGAGGATGCATTTACGAAAAAACAAATGGCCATCTCCCGCCTCTCCATGTCCTGCTGTGTGGTCGATGCGACGTTATACGGATATATGGTCAACGGGAATGTGGAAGGAATGAAGACAAATGATTGGTATACGATTACAGGGACGTTAAAAAAAGGAAACTATAAAGGGGAACCCGTACCTGTGATCGATTTAAAAGAGTCGAAGAAAATAAAGGCGCCCGAAGAAGCTTATTTATATGAAAATGTACAAATCATTCAGTAGAATTGGAAAACCCGGCAAAAGGATGGAAATCTTGCGCTGCGATCGAAAAAAACGGAAACGGCGACATTTGTTCGGGAGCACGTAACATAGTATAATGGCCTTACCATGGATAAGGTGTAAGGGGGGATAATCATGTCTTCAGGTAATCGAAACAATCAAATCGGGCCGCCGCGGTTTGCTATTGCCATTCACTCTCTGGTTTGGCTCGCACAAAGTGAAAAGCTCCTGACAAGTTCGGCAATCGCCTTAAAGGTGAAGTCACACGCCACTTTTTTAAGAAGGGTGATGGCCCAGCTTGCAGCTGCGGGGATCGTCGAAACGAAGGAAGGACGGGAAGGCGGATATAGCATGAAGGTGCCTGCGTATCAGCTTACTTTGGCCGATGTGTATCAAGCGGTAAGGCCGGAATGCCTTGTTTGTTTGGAAACGAGCGAATGCGGTGAAGTCGGGAAGCAGCTTGATACGGCCTTGGAGGAGATCATGAACGAAGCCGAAAAGGAAACATTGCGCCTGCTAAAGGGCTATACATTGGAAGAATTCATGAAAAAAGTCGATTTCACCAACTTTGAAAATGAGTGTCTGGGGTAATATCCTTGCAAGAGGATACCCAGGATTATATAATGTGCTTAATGCGATTGCATTTAAAATGAGGAGGTATTTTACATGAAGGTGGAAATTTGGTCGGATTATCAATGTCCGTTCTGTTATATAGGAAAGCGTCGATTCGAAGAGGCGTTAAAGCAGTTTGAGAATAAAGATAAGGTAGAGGTTTCATTTCGCAGTTTTGAGTTGAATCCAGAGGCTGAGCGGGATATCAATATGACTCAAAATGAAATGCTGGCCAAGAAATACGGCATGTCTCCGGCGCAGGTGGAAGCGAGCAGCCAAAACCTGACTCAACAGGCTAAAGAATTGGGACTCGATTATCATTTGGACAAAGTGGTCTTAACGAATTCGTTCGATGCCCACCGCTTGATGCACTTTGCTGAATCAAAAGGTAAAGAGAAAGAAATGAATGAACGCCTATTTAAAGCTTACTTTACGGAAGGCAAACATATTGGCGATCACGCTACATTGGCTAGTTTGGCTGAAGAGGTTGGCCTTGAAAAGTCCGAGACGGAGACCATGCTGGCAGGAACGGCATTCACTGCAGAGGTTAGGGGAAATGAGCAAGAAGGAAGCCTGCTTGGTATTACAGGTGTGCCATTCTTCGTCATTAACCGCAAGTATGGAATCTCCGGCGCCCAGCCGACGGAAGCATTCCTGGATACGATAAAAAAAGTATGGGCTGAGGAAAATCCGCTTACAATCGTGAATGATCCAGCAACAGGCGACACCTGTACGGACGGATCTTGTAACGTGCCGGAAAAATAATGCAGATATGAAGAAGGAGACCCAAAACTGGGTCTCCTTTTTTACTTAAAGGAAATGTTATGTATGGCAAAGAATATAGTGTACGGGATGGCTTTTCGAAAAAGTCCGAAACGAAAGGGAGCTAAAATGTGTATATAATGATTGGAATACTAGTCTTCGTGATTGCATGTGCAGTAACTGCCAAACTAATTTCCTATAAATATTGGACATGTATTTATACGGCATTCGGGAATGAAAATTATTTTAAAGTGGTTGCGAAATTGGAAAGGGAAGAGATACGATTCAAAACGAAAACGCCTATGAATTTAGGCTCTGAAAACTTTCAAAATCGCCATGAAAATACTCAATATGATGTTTTTGTAAAAAAGGAACAGGAGCATATTGCCCAAAGGGCACTAAACAAGAATTAACAAAAGTCAGATCGTTGAAAAATTGCTGTCCTGCTGGCAGCTTTTTTTACTGTGCTTCCAACTCACGAGTAAAAGCCCAAAACTCACGAGTATTTGCTCCAAACTCACGAGTAAAAGCTCAAAATTTACGAGTAAAAGCCCGAAATTCACGAGTATGGGACTTATAAGAAGAAAAATGCTGCTAATCCATTGAATCTATATAGGATATGAGAAAGAAAAAGCGTTGATTTTGATATGGAATTCGTTTTTTATAGTTTCAAAGACTGAAAATTTGTATAATGGTTGAGATGGATTCAATTGAATGTACATATAGGAGGGGCATGGATGAGTAAGCTTAATGGCAGGACCGTTGCTTTATTGGGAGCGCGGAAGACGGAAGAACTTAGTAAAATCGTTCAAAATCTTGGAGGAGTCCCGCTCGTTCGCCCGGCACAGGGGACGGTATTCCTGGATGATTCCCATTTGGAAGAGGATGTCACCCGGTTGATGGCAGGGGAGTTCGATTGGATCATCCTTACGACGGGAGTGGGGACGGAATTATTATATAAAACGGCAGTGAAGATGGAAGCGGGAGATCGTTTCATAGAAGCTTTAAAGTCCATGAAAATTGCAGCCAGGGGCTATAAAACGGTGAATATGCTGAAAAAGCTTGGCCTGCAGCCATTAATCCGGGATGATGATGGCAGTACGGCAGGGCTTGTTCGCAATCTGGAAGGCCATCTGCCTAAAGGTGTAAAGGTCGCTTTGCAGCTTCACGGCGATCCGGCGCCTCTTTTGATGAACTGGTTGGATGAACAAAAAGTGGAACATAAAGAAATCCTGCCATATGAACATATACCGCCTGAAAAAGAAACGATGCAGCAGCTGATCCAAGAAATCCTTGAAGGCAAAATTGATTCGGTTGTGTTCACGAGTGCACCGCAGCCGCGAAATTTAATGAGATTTGTTCGTGAACAAGGTGTGGAGGATAAGATAACCGACCTGTTTGCATCAGATGTAATCGCTCTTGCGGTCGGAAAGGTAACGGCGCAGGTTGTAATCGATGAAGGGATCGAGCGGGTCATATATCCTGAAGATCAGCGGATGGGCAGTGCAATGGTGGAGCTGGTGAAATATTATCATGGAATAGCAAGCAGATAGGGGTGAGTTCGGCATGACCAAGGGCAAGGTCTTTTTTGTGGGTGCTGGTCCGGGTGATGTGGGCCTTATTAGCGTAAAAGGTCAAAAAGCGATTGAAAAGGCGGACATCATTTTATATGACAGATTGCTTAATCCCAAGCTGTTGGAGGCTGCCACCCTCGATTGTGAATTGATATATTGTGGCAAGACACCTTATACGAATGGCATCAGTCAAGGGGAAATCAATGAGCTGCTTGTTTCCAAAGCATTGGCAGGGCATCGGGTCGTTCGCTTGAAAGGCGGGGACCCATCCGTTTTTGGAAGAGTTGGGGAGGAAGCTGAATCGTTGATAGATGTGGGAATTCCATTTGAAGTCATTCCTGGGGTTACTTCCAGCATTGCTGCATCCATGTACGCGGGAGTCCCCGTCACGCATCGGGATTATGGACGTTCCTTTGCGATGGTGACGGGCCATGACCAAACGAAGAAGGATATGGATTGGAACGGGCTTGTGAAAAGTATCGATACGGTTGCCTTTTATATGGGTGTGGCCAACCTTCCGTATATCCGTGAAAATTTGATCAATCATGGAAAGCCGAGGGATACGCCGGCACTCGTCATACAATGGGGCACTTATGGAAGACAGGAAAGTGTCGAGGGGACCTTGGATGATATCGTCGAAAGGGTAAGTGAAAGGTCGCTTGGCAATCCTGCAATAACCTTGGTCGGGGATATCATTTCACTAAGGGGAAAACTGCAATGGTTCGAAAAGAAGCCACTTTTTGGGCAACGATTTTTAGTGGCCCGGACAGGGACGGCAAAAAGCTCCTTGGCAGAAACCCTGCATGAGCTTGGCGGCGAAGTCATCGAGTTTCCTAAATGGAATGCGGCTAAAGTGAAAATAGATGAAAGTCAGCTGCTCTCATTTCTTTTGTATGATCGGATTCTCTTCACTTCGCCCGAAAGTGTCCATGGATTCTTGGATTCACTTACTGAACATGCTATTGATTTCCGCCGGATTTCTTCTAAACTTTATGTGTTATCAAGGAAATCGAAAAAGGCTTTACAGCAACGGGGACTGATGGCCGAGCTCATATCCGAGATGTCGGAAGCCGGAACCCTGTTGGTTGTTGGAGATCGAAACAGAGATCAAAGAGATCCGGCTCATGGGGACGGAGACTATTTTCAATCAGTCGATAAATCCGTCGATGAAAGATTTCTTGAAATCCTTCCGAGAATGCTGGAAGGGATAGCTGTCGGAACGGTACTATTTTCGAATCGGCATTCAGTTGATATGCTGATGCAATATGGGAAAAAGGCAGACGTGGATGTTGAAGGGCTTCTAAACCAAGCCTCCATCGGGGTAATTGGGGAAAGTACCGGCAATAGACTTAAAGACTATGGATTTACATTGGACATGATGCCGAAAGAACCGTCTGTCGAACAATTGGTGGAGTTAATCTTGAATAGGAATGTCTCTAGGCTCTGATAAAACAGAGTCTATTTCCTTTGGTGGGGATTCGTTATTCATACCTGTTGAAATGTTGTTTGCGTTCAGTATTATGGCCTATCGTGTTATCATTTAATTACGGGAGAATCTGGAAATCCTTAATAACAGCCCGCACTTACTGCCTTTATTGGGGATTTCAGGAATGGGGGGTGACTTCATGTTTAATATTGGCGATATACATATGACAAAGATGAATAATTTAGAAATTAAAAGAGATGAATTACATGAACGATTGAAAAAAATGATGATAGACTGCCCTTTCTTCTGGTCATTAGGGTAGAGGTGGGTGTTAATGGATTTGGTCAGACAATGGACCTTCATAGGATTTGAGGAGTAAGGAATAAAAGTCTTTTATTCCTTCACAGATTGGGTATTATATATAAGTGACTTTTCCAGGGAGGCGAAGTAAATGAAACGGACATGGGAATTCGTATTAAGTATCATAGGCGTAGGTATCGCTGCGATTTTTTTAATCATGATGATCATAGCGGCCGTTTATGTCAACAGTATCGATATGAAAGAAATGATGGACTACTCTTTAATGACAGATTCTGAGTTTTCCTCGTCTGAGGTAGATATGTCGATCAAGTTGTTCATGGGCATACTATGGGCGGGAGTCATATCGCTGTTCATTGCATTGGCGGGCGGTTTGATCTCTATCTTTCTATTAAAAGGCGGCAAAGCGAAGGGAGCCGGGATCTTATTGATCATTACGGGCATTCTGACGATCTTTCATGTGTGGCCGCTTATTTTCTTCATCATACCGGGCATTATGTGCCTTGTAAGGAAGCCGAGGGAAACGGTGGAAGTGATCGTTTGATCCGACACTGTACATAGTGTGAGTTGAGAACAAAGGAGCTGTCCCGAAAATGCGGGTAAGCTCCTTTTGTACTGTGGGGATATTTTAGGGGAATATACCTTTTTATACCTGCAATCACCAGTCTATCATGTTACTATTATTATAGATTTAAATATAGATAGACTGGAGTTCGATCGATGAAGATACCTTTAATGAAGGTTGGGGCACTGACCTGTTTAACGCTCGGTTTGTTCAATGGACAGGCTTTTGCGGAGTCTGGAATAACCAATGCGTGTTCATCATTCGGTGAGATTCAATCCAATGTGAATCCTTCCCATAAGCAGATTAACTGCTTACTGACGAATGCGGCAATAGAGGCCGAAATCCCTCCTGAAGTTGTAAAAGCGGTGGCTACGCAGGAAAACGGGGATTGGAGGCAATTTAATGAGGACGGTAAACCGATTATATCAGGCGATGGCGGTACCGGTCTTATGCAGCTTACCAATAAAAGTGGGTATGACCAGAAAAAGCTGGAAAATGATATAGTCTACAATATAGAGGCAGGCGTCGAGGTACTGAGTGGCATGTATTCAAGAAGGGATTTGCCCAAGATCAAAGGTGCAGGACGCAGGGTCATCGAAAATTGGTATTTCCCTGTCATGGCATACAATGGGACAAAACCGGTTAACAGTCCTCTTTACCAGGAAAACGGTAAAATAAATCCTAATGCCTACCAAGAGGAAGTTTTTTCCGAGATAGAAAAGCAAAGTTATTTGGATGGCACAAAACTGGCCAAATATCCATTCAAAACAACGGATTTTCAATATGACCGGGAAAGCACAGAAAATATCATCTTTAAAAATCTTGAATACACACTGACAGACCAAACGCATGACTCTGTTTATTGGTTCAAGGCAGGAGACAAAGTTGTGACGACATCCAGTGCAAATATCAGGAAAGAAATAAGCACTACGGCAGGAGCGGTGCTTGTGCCGCCCAATACAAGCTTGATCGTCACAGGGGATTTTGTCTATCACGAATCCAAGGGAAATAAATTTGTCTTTTACCCTGTACAAACGGAAGACAAGAGTATTAAGGGGTATGTTTCATCGGCTTACATCTCCAATAGGCCATCGGCTGTCCTGCCCATCAAGGATACGAATATGCCTGTGATTTCAGGTGCTGCTGGTAAATCGATTCCGTTCAACTCATCTTTCAATCCTAAAACCAGCGTAAAGGCGAAGGATGATAAAGATGGTGACTTAACGAGTGCCATACGTGTGGAAGGTAAGGTGGATACCAAGAAAGTGGGCACCTATAATTTGACTTATACGGTAGCTGACAAAGCTGGGAATGTTGCCAAGGTCACAAGGAAAATAACCGTTTATGATAAAGTCAAGCCTGTGATTTCAAGTGCCGGGAATAAAACCATCAAACTTAATTCTTCATTCAATCCAAAAACAAACGTGAATGCCATGGATAATGCCGATGGCAGCTTGACTAGTAAAATCAAAGTGACGGGTACAGTGAATACGAAGAAAAAGGGGACCTATACATTGAAGTATACGGTCACCGATTCATCGAAAAATGCAGCGACAGTCACAAGAAAGATCACGATAGATGGCACCAAGCCAGTCATCTCGGGAGCCAATAGTAAAACCGTCGGCTATTATTCGACATTCAGCCCTAAATCAGGTGTATCCGCGAAAGATAACCTGGATGGCAACATGACTAGTAAAATAAAGGTGACAGGTACGGTGAATACAAAGAAAAAAGGAACGTATACATTAAAGTATACAGTCACTGATTCATCGAAAAATACTGCGGCAGTCACAAGAAAGATTACCGTAGACAGCACCAATCCGGTCATTTCCGGTGCAAAAAGCAAAACCATTGCCTATAACTCGTCATTCAATCCTAAATCAGGTGTATCCGCGAAAGATAATCTTGATGGAAGTTTAACAAGTAAGATCAAAATAACAGGAACTGTGAATACGAAGAAAAAAGGCACCTATACATTGACTTACACAGTTACGGATAAATCGAAGAACAAGGCAGAAGTAAAACGGAAAATCACTGTTAAATAGAAGGGAAAAAGTCAATTTCACAATACATTTTTACCGTGAATTCACACATGAATTCACGTTTTTTATTTCCTTGATATTACTACACTCTTTGATGTTTTTTCTCGAATATGGAAATAAGTATTGTACAGTGCGAATTTAACTGTGAATTACGAAGGATTTTATTTATTTTAAGTAGGCTCTGTTATCTTTCATTGTTGATTTACTTTATTAAACTATTTGGAAGTTTTGTTGAACAAGTTGTAAATTTAACATTTTAAAGTAAGAGCATTTCTTTGTAATGAGAAATGCATTTTTGTCGAAATTAAAAGGATATTTTGATAACAATAATAATTTATTGTAAAACAATAAAACGCGTGGTAAAGTCAAAACTGACATTAAATAAGTGAGGTGACTTTATGAAACGAGGAACAACACTCTTTTTGAAGATGGCTGTTATTCTTATTGGAATCCCAATTCTCGCTTTGTGCATATTTTTAGTGCCTAAGATTGGGGATTTTGCTGGAGAATTGTATCCAAAAATGGCTTATATGAAATTTCTCGTTATAATCGATATGTACGCAGCAGCGATTCCTTTTTACTTTGCTCTTTATCAGGCTTTTAAACTTTTAAGCTATATTGATAAGAACCAAGCGTTCTCGGCATTATCGGTAAAAGCATTACAGAATATAAAATACTGTGCCATCACAATCAGTACCTTGTATCTGCTAGGTATGCCGCTCTACTATCTCATGGGGAAGAGAGTTGACCCTCCAAGTTTCATACCAATCGGATTGATCATTATTTTCGCCTCTATCGTTATCGCTGTATTTGCTGCTGTCCTCCAACGGCTTCTAAAAGAAGCGATTAACATTAAATCAGAAAATGATTTGACGGTCTGAGGTGGAGGATATGGGAATTATTATTAATATTGATGTGATGTTAGCAAAACGAAAAATGAGCGTAACGGAGCTTTCGGAGAGGGTTGGAATTACTATGGCGAATCTTTCCATTCTGAAAAATGGAAAAGCAAAAGCGGTTCGTTTTTCAACATTAGAAGCGATATGCAAGACTTTGGATTGTCAGCCAGGTGATATTTTGGAATACAAAAGCGACGAAGACACTCAATAAAAATGGCTGTTTTGGCATACTTTGTTGCTATTCACCAAGTAATGCGGTGTGGTTGATTTCCCCTCCATTGCTCGCCTGTCCCGCTGCTCCCGCAGGAGTCTCGCACTTCCGCTCCAATCAACCTTAAATCGTTTCGTTTTAAAAACAACAATCTTTGCGAAAAGAGCTATAAAAATAGACAACAAATTTATTTAATTAAAGGTAGTCGATAGGAATTTAAGGGATAGCCATTAAGCTATCCCTTCTTTGCGTTTATTGATGTTATTTAATCAGAGAATTCCCTTGATATTAGTGACAAAAATATGATGAGATTTGCAATGTTTGCACCTCAAAGGGAACCCGTTACGCAATAGGGGGATCCTTTTTTTTGCTGCATGAATGTGTTTGGCTGAAAGATATGCATATATAATAGTAGAAAGTGTTCAGCGACTGTTTCTCCAGGGTGGAGTGGATATTGATAAAAATGTTATAATTGTAAATACATGTAATTAAAAGTGATCTGAAGGGGGAATGTTTATGGGCAAAGAACACGGGCATGTGAACTGGATGGATCAGATTTTTAAGGAATATGAAAGGGACGGCGGGCTGAAGAATAATCCTGGCTTTGGAAAACCGCTTCCGGAGTCGGCGCTATCGGGAAATATATATGACAACTTCTTGACGAAGGCCAAGGATGCCGGATACCTTCCGCTTTGGATAAAATGGCAAAAGGAAATTCGGGAAGAGCTATCCGGATTGGTTCAATTGAAAAAAATGAATGGAACGGAATCTGAATTAATGAAACGAATGGATGAGATAAATGAGAAAGTCCGTACATATAATGCGATTTGTCCAGCCACAATGCAGCGCAGGGAAATAGAGTTGGAAAGCATCGAAATTCAGTATGGGAAATGGAAGTAATTGTTAGTGCGTAAAATGTAGGTATTTGTATGACGTGATCATTAAAGGATTATGATATAATGACATGAATAAAAAATAGAGAGAGGGACTTCGATTGGAAAAAAGAAAAGAAGTTTTTTCATGGATAAAGGCGATATTGATTGCAGTCATTCTAGCTTTTTTAATTCGAACGTATATTTTTGCACCGATTGTCGTGGACGGTGAGTCAATGATGCCGACTCTGCAAGACCACGAGAGAATTGTTCTTACCAAGTTTGGAACGAATATTGATAATATAGACCGGTTTGATATTGTCGTTTTTCATGCAACGGTAGATAAAGATTATATAAAAAGGGTTATCGGTCTGCCAGGTGACCATATTGAATATAAAGATGATACGCTTTATATTAATGGGAAAGCTTATGAAGAACCTTACTTGGACAAATATAAGAATCAGATGGCAGGGGTGCCGCTGACTGAATCCTTCAAGCTAGAAGATTTAACAGGCAGCATGACAGTGCCGGAAGGCCAGTTGTTCCTTATGGGGGACAATCGCCAAAATAGTTTGGATAGTCGTGAAATAGGCACGATTTCCGTCGATGAAATTGTAGGCAAGGCGAATCTAGTGTATTGGCCAATCAATGAAATAAAGCTAGTTAATTAAGAAGAAGCGGACTCAGGTATAG
The DNA here is from genome assembly GCF_900156045.1 of Peribacillus simplex. Classification (GTDB taxonomy): domain Bacteria; phylum Bacillota; class Bacilli; order Bacillales; family DSM-1321; genus Peribacillus; species Peribacillus simplex_D. The sequence continues at coordinate 397,439 of NZ_FTMX01000001.1, forward strand.
AGTCCGCTTTATTGTTGCCGTTTTTTCATTTCCGTAAAGAGGAAACTTCGATTAGCATGATCATACAGGCATTTCAACAAAAAACGTGTCCATTCTTCTTTTTTTTCTATTTTTTTTATGAAAATCCACTCATTTGGGTTAAATTAGGTTATCCTATTAAAAAGGAGTAATCACGTTACCCAGGCCCGCATAAGAAAATGGATTACTTTAAAATAGGGTGCTGAGATGGAGTACTTTAGATGGATATAGTAAAAGATTTAATATCAAACTATGGTTATTTTGCGATATATGGACTGTTGGCCATTGGGATTATTGGCTTGCCGGTACCTGATGAGTTCATGATGACTTTTGTCGGCTATTTGTCATCCATTTCCGTTTTGAATGTCCAGGGAGCATTCCTTGTCAGTTTCCTTGGGTCGATATCCGGGATGCTTGTCAGTTATTTCATCGGAAAAAAGGTGGGGAAGCCTTTTTTGAGGAAGCATGGCAAGTGGATTAAAATGACCCCCGCGAGGTTGGAGAGATTGGAGCAATGGTTCAATAAATACGGTCCTTGGACCATTATCATAGCCTATTTCATCCCAGGAGTCCGTCACTTCGCCAGTTACATTTCCGGGATGAATGGAATGGGGAAACGAAAGTACTTTATCTTTGCAGGAGCAGGGGCTTTCAGCTGGTGTTTGGTATTTACGACTTTTGGTTATTTCATTGGTGTTTTAACGTAACTCATTTCAACTTACCAAATTTCTTTATTGGAATCAGAAAATCCCGTTTCTGGATCTTTAGAAACGGGATTTTCCATTTCTTCTGCCTATAATTATTGAGCTGAGTATCCGCCGTCGATGACAAGCTCTGCACCAGTTACATATGAAGCTTCATCGGATGCTAGATAAAGCACGGCATTTGCAATATCCGCCGGCTGACCTAAACGTTGTAATGGAGTTGCTTTGATCATTTGGTTGACTAACTCTTTTGACTCTTCTAATTTTTGAGTCATTGGTGTTTCGATGATACCAGGGAATACGGCATTGACACGGACGCCCATGCGGCCATATTGCGTTGCGGCAGCCTTGGAAATAGCACGAACGGCACCTTTTGAAGCTGAGTAAGAGTTTAAGCCCATTCCGATTTGAGCGGTGAAGGAAGAAATGTTTACAACTGCGCCTTTACCTTCTTTAGCCATGTGAGGAACAACGTGTTTCATTCCAAGGAATGGTCCAAATCCATTGATGCTTAACATTAGCTGCCAATCGGCCAATGTTGTATCGTTGATGCCTTTTTCTGTTGAGATACCGGCATTGTTTACCAAAATGTCGATTTTGCCAAATTTAGCGATAACTTCGTCCGTCACCTTTTTCCAGCTTTCGTCTGAAGATACATCAAGTACAGTTCCATGGACATTATCCAGTTCATTCACAACAGCTACAGCTTTTTCATTGATATCAGCAGCAATGACTTGTGCTCCTTCTTTTGTGAATAGGTCTACCATTTTCTTGCCCATACCAGATGCTCCGCCAGTGATAATGGCCACTTTATCAGTTAATCTTCCCATCATGATCACTCCTAATTAGTTGTTATAACGATGAATATATGTTCAAGCATGGTTCAAAAGTAATATTATCAACGAGCAATACTATAACTCCTTCGGAAATCCGTCAAGCATTTTATTTTCCGGCTTCCGAATTTCCTTTTTCTTGCTGGATAAAAAGTGCATGAATGCCTGTGGAAAAAATGGACTTCCCATAACTGATGCTGGTTGAAAGCAGTATCAATCTTTCAATCTTCTAATATTGAAACCGTAAATTATCAATATCCAAAATAGTTTTACCCGTTCTATTTGAAACAATTCACAAGTAATCTTGTAGAGGCATCTCATGCATGTCGGGTGCACCATATGTTCAATTCTAGTGATTAAAATTGAACACTGCAATCTTTTTGTACTTTGAATACAAATTTTTATAACGTCATTCCAATTCTGACTTTTCAGAACTTTTATGTACATAGGAGGTCATCATTTTATGAATAACAGAATGTATCTTTCCTTGGCCATCCCGCTTACGATTTCGACGATGAGTACGCCCTTGCTCGGTGCGGTCGATACGGCTGTGGTTGGAAAGTTGAGTGATCCCGCTTATATTGGCGGGGTGGCTGTCGGAACGATAATTTTTAATACGATGTATTGGCTTTTTGGTTTTCTGCGGGTCAGTACATCTGCCTTTGCTGCACAAGCGGAGGGGGCACGGGATGAAAAGCAAAGCCTGATGGCCTTGATTCGGCCTTTTTTCATTGCAGCGATCATCGGCCTGCTTTTTATCGTGATCCAAAAACCCATTTTGAATATCTCGTTAGGTGCAATCGGTCCGGATTCGGACGTTTCCGCCTTCGCCGCAGATTATTTCGGCATCAGGATATGGGGTGCACCTTTTGCATTATTGAACTATGTCATCTTAGGCTGGTTAATCGGGAAATCCAGGATAAAAACATCTTTGTTCATTCAAGTTTTCATGAATGTGATCAATATTGTCTTATGCCTCGTTTTTGTAAATGGCTTTTCGTGGTCTGTATCAGGGGTTGCTGCCGCTTCATTGATATCAGAGATTTCCGCTTTTTTGCTGGGCCTATGGGTCATCCGGAAAGCGGTTAACGTACCGGATTCATTTTCATTCCGGGAGGGGTTCGATCGGGCTTCCTTGAAAAAAATGATGGTGGTCAACAGGGATTTATTCATCAGGACCATTTGCCTGATCACGGTTTTCAATCTTTTTACGGCCAAGGGAGCCACTTTCGGGACAGAGACACTGGCGGCCAATGCCGTACTCATTCAAATCCATTACCTGATGGCCTATTGCTTTGATGGCTTCGCGAACGCGTCGAGTCTTCTGGTCGGGAAGGCGATTGGTTCGAGAGATATAAACCTTTATAAAAAAACACTCTCACTATCGGCGCGGTGGGGCTTGTATGCTTCGTTCATACTTGCCGCATCTTACTATCTATTCAGCGATAGGGTCATTCTCCTTTTCACGGACATTCCCGGCGTCATCGAACTTGCCCATGAATATGGACTTTGGATAGTCCTATTCCCATTCAGTGCCTTTATCGGACTCATTTTTTATGGAGTGTTTACCGGTGCCACAGAAGCCGTTCCAGTAAGGAACTCAATGCTCCTTGCACTATTCGCTTTTCTACTTGTCCAATTCACAGCGGTCAGCAATCATGGCAATCATGGATTATGGCTTGCATTCCTGGCTTTCAGTTTAGGGCGTTCCGTATTTTTAGCTCTATACATCCCAAGGCTGAACCGAAAAGTGGCAAAGCTTATGGATGCCGATAGTCTAATGAAATCATCTTCTTTTTAATAAAAGCTCTTTTCGTAAAGATTGTTTTTAAAACGAAACGATTTAAGGTTGATTGGAGCGGAAGTGCGAGACTCCTGCGGGAGCAGCGGGACAGGTGAGACCCCACAGGCGTTAACGCCGAGGAGGCTCACCGCCCGCCCCGCGGAAAGCGAGCGATGGAGGGGAAATCAACCACACCGCATTTCTTGGTGAATAGCAACAAAGTATACGAAAACAGCCTTAATAAAAGAGGATGTTTTTTTAAAAATGCAGGGAATTTTCGGTAGTTTGATGTTGGCGATAATACGGGAATACGAAGAATAGGTAGCAACGCTTGGCGAATCAGGTAGTAAAAGTGATAAAATGAAAAATATATATAAAAGAGGAGTTGTCGTATTTTGAGTGAATTGAATTGGCGAGAAGAAGTTGAAAAACGGAAAATGGACTTATTACTGGACACACAAAACTTATTGAAAATAAAAAGTGTATTGGATGAAGAAGATCCGACAGAGGAGGCCCCATTCGGTAAAGGTGTGAAGGAAGCGCTTGATTTCATGCTTCAATTAGGCGAAAAAGACGGTTTTACTGTTAAGAATGTCGATAATGTCGCTGGTCATATCGAAATGGGTGAAGGCGAGGAGTTAATCGGGATATTATGCCATGTCGACGTGGTACCTGAGGGAGATGGCTGGAGTTCGGATCCGTTCGGTGCTGAAATCCGCAATGGCCGCATATATGCTCGCGGGGCAATCGATGATAAAGGGCCGACGATGGCTGCCTATCATGCGATGAAGCTGGTCCGGGAGCTAGGAGAACCTTTGAACAAACGTGTGAGGATGATCATTGGAACCGATGAAGAATCGAACTGGCGCTGCGTTGACCGGTACTTTGAAGTGGAGGAAATGCCCTCGATCGGCTTCGCACCAGATGCTGACTTCCCGATCATCAGTGCGGAAAAAGGAATCTGGGATTTCTCGGTTATACACCCTGCCGATGCAGGAAATGGCACGAACTCTGAAGTGAATGTTATGGAATTTTCTTCAGGTCGAAGGACGAATATGGTACCGGATTTTGCTACGGCCATTGTGGAAGCGGCCAACCCTGCTGAAGTGGCGGCAAACTATCAGGATTATTTGCAAAAATACTCATTGAGGGGCCAAGCAGTTCCGCAAAAAAATCAAGTGCTGCTTGAAATGATCGGTGTCTCGGCACACGCGATGGAACCGAAAAATGGAAAGAATGCAGGTCTGCATTTAGCCGTATTTTTAGCTGATCTTACTCTTGATCCGCATGCGAAAGCCTACTTCACTTTCGTAAAGGATCGTTTGTTTGAAGATTCCCGCGGAAATAATTTGGGTGTGGCTTATTCGGATGAGCAAACAGGGGAATTGACGGTCAATGCCGGCGTTTTCAATTATTCTAAACAAGGTGACAGCTCGATTGGTTTCAGCATGCGTTATCCGGTGACGTTTGAGTGGGAACAGCAAAAGGCGGCATTGGAGGAAAGACTTGCGGCATATAATTTGAAAGTGAAGACCAATTCGCATTCAACTCCACATTTTGTGGCCAGTGAAAGCTTCTTGATCAAGACGCTGCAGGAAGTTTATGAAGCGGAGACAGGTGATAAAGCTGAACTCCTTTCGATTGGCGGCGGCACATACGCCCGTTCATTGAAAGAAGGCGTTGCATTTGGCCCGCTTTTCCCTGGAAGCGAAGACATTGCACATCAGAAAGATGAATATATTGATATTGAAGATATGCTTAAGGCTACGTCCATTTATGCACGTGCCATTCATGAATTGGCTAAATAAGAGGCAAAGAGGGAGAAAGACATGGGGAAAATCATTTTTAACGGCGACCTAAAAAGCAGGTCCGAAGTAAAGGTAGATATTGAAGACCGGGGATATCAATTCGGAGATGGCGTCTATGAAGTCATCCGGGTTTATAATGGCGAATTATTTGCGGGGGACATGCACCTGAACCGGCTGATGGACAGTGCGAAGTTGATACAGATGAAAGTTGCCTTTACTGCAGCGGAAATCAAAACCCGCATGGAAGAGCTGATCGCTGAAGATCAACTGAAGGACGGTATCGTCTATATGCAGCTGACAAGGGGCGTATCTCCGCGTACACACTCATTTCCAACGGCTGAGGTGGAACCGGTCTTTGTTGCCTATACCAAGGAAATTCCTTATACAGGAAAAAACAAGCCAGGGGTCAAGGCAGTGACCACCGACGATATACGCTGGCTGCGCTGTAATATCAAGAGCTTGAATCTACTGGGTAATATAATGGCTAAACAGCAAGCGGTAGAGGCCGGCTGTGATGAAGCGATCCAGCATCGTGATGGTACGGTGACGGAGGGAAGTTCGTCCAATGTCTCAATCGTGGTGGATGGCCTACTTAAAACGCATCCGGCCACAAACTTGATCCTGAATGGAATTACCCGTCAGGTGATGCTGAAACTTTGCGCTGATCATGGGATTCCATATGTCGAGGAGGCCTTCACCGTCGAGGAAATGATGGCAGCCGATGAAGTCCTTTATACAAGCACAAGCGTCGAAGTGACACCAATTATTAATATCGATGGCCAATCGATTGCAGCCGGGGAACCCGGTCCGATAACCAAAAGACTGCAAAAACTGTTTTCCGAGGAAATCGAGAAGCAATGCGGTTCCGTTAAATAGATAAAACCCCCTTTGCCACTATTGGCAAAGGGGTTTTTATCTTTGTAGCCGGAAGCGGATGCCATCACCGAATCCCCGTTTACGTTAATTACATCTTTTTGCAATCATCTCTTTTTGACATTTTCAAGAACCAGGAATATACTTGCTAATAACCTAAAAAGTTTACCTGTCGCAACAATTTGAGTTGCGTGTAAAAAGGAGTTGAAATAGATATGTCCGATGTGTTGCATCAATCTTCTTCAAGAGGAATAAAAAAACTGCTTCCCTATCTAGGGCCTGCCTTTATAGCGGCTGTGGCCTATATTGATCCAGGGAATTATGCGACCAATATTACAGCCGGATCAAAATATGGCTATACGTTATTATGGGTTATCTTCGCATCCAATTTAATGGCTGTGCTAATCCAATCACTATCAGCTAAATTGGGGATAGCCACTGGAAAGAACCTTCCAGAGCTATGCAGGGAAAGATTTTCGAAAAAAACATCTTTCTTATTATGGATTCAGGCCGAAGCCGTTATAATGGCAACCGACCTAGCTGAATTCATAGGAGCTGCACTAGGGATTTATTTGCTATTTGACTTACCGCTTATCACTTCGGCAATAATTGCAGCGATTGGTTCCTTTGCCATTCTCGAATTCCAGCGCAGGGGTTATCGAACATTCGAAGCTCTGATCACGGTCATGATATTTGTCGTTGTGATAGCATTTGGTGCTCAAGTTTTTTATGCAAAACCTGACACTTCAGCCGTTGTATTAGGACTCTTCACTCCAAAGTTTGAGGGAGTGGACAGTATTTTACTATCGGCCGGTATGCTTGGAGCCACAGTTATGCCACATGCGATCTACCTTCATTCTTCTTTGACTCAAAGAAGAATAGTCGGAAAAAACGATTTGGAAAGAAAAAGGATTTATCGTTTTGAGCTAATTGACATTGTCATCGCCATGTTGATTGCAGGCGCGATCAATGCCGCCATGGTCATAGTTTCAGCTGCCCTATTTCATAAGAATGGAATACTTGTAGAGGACTTGGATGTTGCCTATCAACAATTCGGTGCGATGCTTGGACCATCAGTCGCGATGTTCTTTGGAATAGGATTATTATTTGCCGGTTTATCCAGCTCATCCGTTGGTGTAATGACAGGTGATGTAGTCATGCAAGGATTCATTAAAAGGCATATACCGATTTATTTAAGAAGGGTCATTACCACCGTTCCGCCCCTGCTCATAATATTATGGGGAGTGAACCCATCCAAAGCACTTGTTATGAGCCAAATTGTACTCTCGTTCGGCATCGCGTTTGCCTTAGTGCCATTGATCATGTTTACAAGCAATGAAAAAATCATGGGCAGCCTGGTAAACCATAAAATCACCTCGGGCATCGCATGGCTTATAGCTGTACTTATCATTGGACTGAACTTGTTCCTGCTGTACGAAACACTGTTCAGCTAAAAGAAGAAATGTCAGGAAAGGACCAATTTTTTGGTCCTTTTTTATTTTATTCTTGCTGTATTTTTCGTTTTATGCGACCCTTCGTTCATAGTATGGTAGATTGGGAATGTTCCTGAAGGAGGGAATATTTATTAGGAAGCCCAGGAAAAGGTATATGCAATGGGGATTATGGTAAAATTAAAGGGAAAACAGGAAGGAATGTAAGTGACCATGAATACTCATTTTTTCTTTGCTTTAGTATTGCCTGATGATATTAAGGCTTATTTATATGCTGTTACGGAACAAATAAAGCAAGACTTTCCATTTAAGAAATGGCTGCATCCAGCCGATTATCATATTACGATGGCATTTTTGGGCAATGCTCCCGATACATTGAAAGAGGATGCTTTGAGGCGTGTGGAAAACGAGCTTGCCAATGAGGCCTCATTCGGCTTGGAACTCGGCGATATCGGCGGTTTTGGCAAGAGTGAGAGTCCAAGGATCCTTTGGGCAGGCGTCAAGCAGCAAGAAAGGCTTTTTTCCATTCAAAGGAAAGTCTATAATTCTTGTATCGAAGCAGGTTTTGAACTTGATAAAAAGCCGTTTAAGCCTCATATTACGCTTGCAAGAAAATTCGAGGGGGATAGTCCCTTTTCGTTGGAGAGCGTTCGCCAGATAGCGAATTTGGAGGATAAGCATTTTGAGGCAGTTCAGGTTGCGTTATATCAAACACATCTTGGAGCTTCCCCTTCATATGAAAAGATTTTCACGATAAACCTTCAAAAATAGAGAGAAATGGGTGGTGGTCGAATGGCACAGCTCATAAAGATGCAGGATTATATTTCACGGTATGAGCAGGATATTTATCGTTATCCAACACAATTTGCACGGTTGAAAAAACAGCAATGGGATAAATTAAAGGCTGCTTATAATGCGGGCGAGCTAGGGCTGTATAGCGAACATACTGAAAGTGAAACGCAGGTCAAATTTGATCCGACTCAGGAAGCTTCAAAGGGCCTGTTTAAAAAAGTGAAAGGTATATTCCACCGGTCAGGTAAACAGGAGGCAGAAGCGGAAGAACTGCTAATACCGAACCAAATCGAAGATACTAATGTTTTTTCGTTAAGAATTCCGTTCCAGCCGGACAGTCTGGATGAATTAAAGCAAAATTTTTTAAATCAATTGCTCCGTTTTCAAATGAAATGGGGGAGTTCGACGCTTCGTGAAAAGTCATTTGTGGACCAATCATTCTTTTTGGATGAGAGGCTCCGCTTTTTTCTGCAGCGTTTTCCGGATACGTTTCTCGTATTATATAAACCTATCTTTCTATTGAAAAATGCGCCTGTTGAAGTCGAAGTCATTTTATTGACCCCTGTTGATGCTTGGTGCATCACTTTTCTGGAAGCGGAAGAAGACGCTGCTTTCATCGGTTCGAGTGAACGGTTCTGGGTCCGAAGGCATCATAAGCATCCTGATAAAAAAGTGCTCAGCCCTTTGTTGGGTGCAAATCGGATGACGAACATCGTCTCCCGGTTATTTGAGCTATATGAAGTGAACATGCCGATTAAAAAGGTGGTTTTATCCCGGAATGGATATGTCGATTATCCCGAAGCCCCTTATGATATTACGATATTGGATAAACGGACCTTCCCGGAATGGTTTGAAAGGCTGCGGGCTATATCGTCCCCTCTTAAGGCACAGCAGTTAAAAGGGGCGCAGGCATTGCTTGAATATTGCCAAACTACATCCAGCTTGCGACCTGAATGGGAAGCCGATTATAACCAAACAGAAGGAAATGAGCATGCCGCACCTTAATGAAACGGTATATTTCATTGTCAATCCAATGGCTGGAAATGAAGAAAGTTTGAAGATTTGGAAAAAAGCCGAGGAAATACTGAAATCAAAAGCCGTTCCCCATAAGGTGTTCTTTACACGTGAAAAGGGGCATGCGCTAAGATTGACGAAGGAAATTCTATCAGGGACGAATCAGGATACCAGGGTGATCGCTGTCGGGGGAGATGGCACGATTAATGAAATGATAAATGGCGCCATCGGGTTCCCTCACGCTATCATCGGCTCAATTGCGGCTGGATCCGGCAATGATTATGTAAGGGGCATTCAAAAAACGGAGAGTGTGGAAGAAGCTCTTTCTTTATTTCAGGATAATGCCTTCCGTGCCATTGATATTGGACGGTACGAGACGAATGGCAAGGCGGGTTATTTCGTGAACTGCCTGGGAATGGGCATTGATGCTGAAATATCCGATGAAGCAGAACGTTCCCCTCTGAAAAAATGGTTTAATTTTGTCAGGGCGGGTAAATTAATTTATCTGTTCATTTTTATAAAAAAGATATTTACTTACAAGCCCAGTTGCATGGAATTGATCATTGATGGTGATCGGCATCTTTTGAAAAAGGTTTGGTTCATTGTTATTGCGAACCAGCCCTACTTTGGCGGTGGGATGAAAATTTCACCGATGTCAAAACTGGATGATGGCAGGTTGAACGTGATTGCGGTCCATGATATTACTTTGTTGAAATTATTGACCGTCTTCATCACCGTTTTTTGGGGCGGTCACCTAAACATTAAAAATGTTGATTCTTTTTCCGGTAAAATGATAAAAATGAAGAATCAAGGGTCAGTAAAAATCCAGTCCGATGGGGAAATTGTTGGTACGCATGAAGTAGCTGCAATGGTTCTGAAAGAGAAAATGCGCGTCATGTTCAAGGGTGATGACCCATGCAAAAATATGAAATGATTTATTTGTTTTTGTTTTATGAGTATAATCGTTTTATAGTACTTGACGAAGAAACCGTTTTTCAACTAAAATTTAATTTATGGCTATTGTTTAATTGCTCAATAGCTATTTTTTTATTTCTCTAAAATGAGGATGTTTTTAATTGCGGGTATCATCCCGATGCAAGTATATATGCAGCTTCGCCAGCAGGCGGATTTTTTATAAAACATGGACTCAAAGTAGTGGTAATACATACACTAGGTGAACGTACCCACATTTGTATGATTAAGCGAGGAAATCGAAGGTGAACCAGTTGGAACATTTATTAGGTCAGGAGTGGGATATATCCCCTGCCGGAGGAGCTACGGGAGAAGCCTTTATTGCCGAGAAAGAGGGGCAGAAGCTCTTCCTTAAACGAAATTCATCGCCATTTTTAGCTGTTCTTTCGGCTGAGGGCATTGTTCCAAAGTTAATGTGGACAAAACGCCTGGAAAATGGGGATGTAATTACGGCCCAGCATTGGATGGAAGGCAGGGAGCTATCTCAGCAGGAAATGAACAATATAAGAGTCGCAAAGCTGCTTCAAAAAATTCATCAATCCGATCCTTTGTTAAGCATGCTCAAAAGGCTTGGGAAATCCCCTTTACGACCTGAAAGTATACTTACAGACATAGAAACCGGGTTATCTTCGGATGTTACGGATATTCCGATGATCAAGCAGGCCATCCATTTTTTACAGAATAATCTCCTGTTGATTGAATGCGACGAAAAAGTCGTCTGTCATTGTGATGTGAACCATAATAATTGGCTCATGACCGAAACCGACGGATTGTTCCTGATTGATTGGGACGGAGCGGTCATTGGCGATCCGGCCATTGACCTCGGCATACTCCTGTATTCTTATGTCCCAAGGGAAGAGTGGAATCAATGGCTTGCCCGTTACGGCAAGAAGCTTGACGCAGGCCTGGAGATGAGGATGAAATGGCACACGGTTTCACAACTTGTGCTTTCCATCCAATGGCATCATCGCAGAAAGCGGTACGAGGAAAGAAATGAGTTACTGCAAAAACTGGAAGCATTATTGATGGTTGGCTGATCAGAATTGATCTATATCATCCACCCACTGGGACAGGTCGTTCTGGTGGGTTGAAATATGTGCATCTAAATCGGCGGTACCGATGCCTGTCTGACTGTATTCGTAAATCTCCGACAGTATCGTTTTCACATTGCTGTCAATTTCCATATTGATCATTAATGATTTGACGAGCCTTTCAACCTGTTCACATTCAGAAACGGATCCGCAGCAGTCTGTTTGATGGTTGGTCAATATATCTTTCAATAGTGACATTTGATGTTCATGGGAAAGCGGCATATAATACCTCTCCTTTCTTGAATATGATTCAAGGGATTCCCAGGCGGTTCTCGCCTGCCCTTCACTTATTTATGGTGTGTTTTGCTGAAAGTTTTATACATGAAAACTACAGAGACTGTCGCCTGGATGGCCGGCAGTTTTTTTATTTGGTCAGTGTGTGTTTCCTGAAAAAATCAACTTGCAGGAATCCATGCACTCGTGTTATGGTTTGAACGATTATATTTTAAATAGGGGTGTCATCATGCGTTTAAGAAATAAACCTTGGGCTGAAGACCGTTTGAATGATTTTCCACAATATGTAATTCATCAGCCAGTGAGCCATAAAGGTAAATGGCATGAAGTTTTCGGTAACGATAATCCGTTATATATTGAAGTGGGTACGGGAAAAGGCCGTTTCATCACAGAAATGGCAAAAGCCCATCCTGATGTGAATTTCATTGGGATTGAAGTATATGGAAGCGTCATTGTAGCTGCTTTGGATTTGCTGATTGAAGCGAATGTTCCAAATTTAAAGCTGTTGAATGTTGACGCAGCGAACTTAGGGGACTATTTTGCAAAAGGTGACGTGGACCGCGTCTACTTGAATTTCTCTGATCCATGGCCGAAATCACGTCATGCAAAACGTCGGTTAACGTATAAGACCTTCCTCGAAGTATATGAAGGCATCCTGCCAGACAAAGGCGAGATTCACTTCAAGACGGATAACCAAGGGTTATTCGAATCTTCCTTGAAAAGTATTTCCGAGTACGGCATGCTCTTGAAATATGTAAGCCTTGATCTACACAATAGCAATTTTGAAGGCAACATCATGACTGAATATGAAGAAAAGTTCTCGAGTAAAGGCAACCGGATATACCGTTTGGAAGCAATGTTCCAATAATCATCGATCAAAAACCAGGTGCACGGCATCTGGTTTTTTTCCTTGTTAAGGCGGTGTATTTCATTCACGAGGATGACTTGATTGTTATCGATTTCAATATATGGAAGTGGATGTTAAACTAAAGGGAGAGGAGGGGTAAAATGGAAACGATGCAAATAGGGGAAATTAAATTAACATGGTTGAATGGCGGTGTGACTCACTTGGATGGCGGTGCGATGTTCGGTGTTGTACCGAAACCGCTTTGGGCCAAGAAGTATCCTGTTAACGAAAATAACCAAATCGAGTTACGTACGGATCCGATTTTGGTGCAGGCCAATGGATTGAACATGCTTATAGATTCCGGTATTGGCAATGGAAAGCTGAATGACAAGCAGAAACGGAATTTTGGGGTGACGGAGGAATCCAACCTCGTCGAAGATCTTGGCAGACTTGGGATTCAGCCAAATGATATCGATTACATTTTAATGACCCATCTACATTTCGACCATGCCTGCGGTTTGACGAAACGTGAAGGTGAAACTTGGGTGCCTGTTTTCGAGCGTGCAGAAATCATCACGACACAAACAGAATGGACGGAAATGAAAAACCCGAATATTCGTTCAAAAAGTACATATTGGGCAGAAAACTGGGAGGCTGTCGCTTCTCTTGTACGTCCTTTTGAAGGTGAGCAGGAAATTACGGACGGCATTAAAATGATCCATACCGGGGGGCATAGTGATGGACATGCGATCATCATCATTGAGGATGGCGGGGATAGATTGATTCACATGGCAGATATCATGCCGACGCACGCACATGCGAATGTTCTCTGGGTCCTCGCTTATGATGATTATCCCATGACTTCCATTGAGGCGAAGGAAAAGTGGATGAAATCCGGACTGGAAAATGGGTCCTGGTACAGCTTTTACCATGATGCCCAATATTGTGCCATCAAATGGGATGTAACGGGTAAGGAAATCATAGCCGAATTGAAACGGGAGCGATAAGAGGGAAAGCAAAAGGAGGACGTCATTTGACGGCCCTCCTGTTGTTGTTTTAATCATTTTGCGCATTAAGCTCCAATATCGTTCCTGTTGAGGCATCTGCAACAAATTCGAATTGCTCACGTTTACCCTCTGTGTTTCTGGTGATCCCGCCTTTGTACACTTCATAGTCCAAGTCATTTTTTGTATAATTCTCCGGCTTCATCAAGATCCATGAGCCATATATATTTCCATCCTTTTTGACTGTTTCCTTCACTTGGGCCAAGACTTTATCGGGAGAAGGTTTACTTGATTGATCCAATAGTTGTTTTGTCGCATAGCCAGCAGCAAACCCGGCTGCAGTACCTAGTAAAAACGTTTTCCAATTCATTGATTTCTCCTCCATTGCATTTATTAAAATCGCTTCTTCCAGTATACAGAAGAACGCTTTATTTGACTAATAATTTGAAATTTTACCCATTAACTGATAAATTAGAACTTTCTAGTGTATCACGATGCTAAGTTTTGTAAAATAGTAAGAAACAATACATAGGTTAGGGGTTATAAAAATGAATCATGAGACTTTGGAACTTTTTAAAACATTGACGGAATTGCCGGGAGCCTCGGGAAATGAACATGCAGTTCGGAGTTTCATGAAGAGGGAGCTGGAAAAGTATTCGGATGAAATCGTCCAGGATCGCCTTGGCGGAATATTTGGCGTTAAAAGAGGCGATGAGGATGGGCCGACTGTACTAGTTGCCGGACACATGGATGAAGTGGGATTCATGGTCACCTCAGTAACGGAAAATGGAATGATCCGCTTTCAGACTCTGGGAGGCTGGTGGAGCCAAGTGCTATTGGCCCAAAGAGTCGAGATTATAACCGATAACGGTCCGGTCATTGGTGTCATCGGTTCGATTCCGCCCCATTTGCTTGATGAATCGCAACGGTCAAAACCAATGGATATCAAAAATATGCTGATTGATATCGGGGCGGATGATAAGGAAGATGTGAAGAGAATCGGTATTAAGCCAGGTCAGCAGATTGTACCGATTTGTCCATTCACTCCTATGGCCAATGAGAAGAAAATCCTCGCAAAAGCGTGGGATAATCGTTACGGATGCGGACTTGCGATAGAATTGTTAAAAGATTTAAAAGGTGAAACGTTACCGAATATCTTATATTCCGGGGCAACCGTCCAGGAGGAAGTCGGATTACGGGGTGCGCAAACTGCAGCTCATATGATCAAACCGGATCTTTTCTTCGCTTTGGATGCAAGTCCGGCGAACGATATGTCCGGCAGCAAAAGTGAATTTGGCCAGCTAGGAAAAGGGGCACTGCTCCGCATCTTCGATCGTTCGATGGTCACTCATCGCGGCATGAGGGAATTCATCCTTGATACGGCCGAGTCGAATGAGATTCCGTATCAATATTTCGTTTCCCAAGGCGGCACGGATGCAGGGCAAGTCCATATTGCAAACGAAGGCATTCCAAGCGGGGTGATTGGCATTTGTTCCCGCTATATTCATACACATGCATCCATGATTCATATTGATGATTATGCCGCTGCACGTGAACTGATTGGGAAATTGGTTCGTTCCTGTGATAAAACGACATTCGAGACCTTGATTAATAACGGTTGATGGTGGAAGCTGAATGGGAAAGGGATGATGTCATGAATCCTATTCCATCAGCTTTTTTTACATAGAAGGAAGGTAATTATATTGAAAATAGCAGTAGGCAGTAAAAATCCGGCAAAAGTAAGTGCCGTGCTTGGTGTATATGAAGATGCAGAAATCATTTCGCTTCAAGTGGAGAGCGGGGTCCCGGAACAGCCTTTTTCAGACGAGGAAACGATGGAGGGGGCAATGACACGTGCCCGGAACTGCTTGATTCACAGTGATGCCGAAATGGGTATCGGGCTTGAAGGCGGTGTCGTGAAAATGGGACAAGCGTTGTTTCTATGTAATTGGGGTGCAATGGCAACAAGGGACGGTGAGGTCTTTGTAGCTGCCGGAGCGAGAATCCCGGTTCCGGGAATTGTTGCTGGGAAGCTGCTGGACGGTGAAGAGTTGGGACCGGTGATGGACGCCTTCACAAGGCAAGAGAATATTAGCAAAAAGGAAGGTGCGATCGGCGTATTTACAAATGAGCGAATCACCAGGGGGGAAATGTTTCTTCATATCATGAGGATGTTAGCCGGTCAACACGAGTATAGGCTGAAAATGGGAAAGCAGGATTCTTGAATCACTGTCATGGAAAAGCGAATTTCGAATGATGGAAACGAACACTGCCAAAACAGAGCAGGAACGGACAGGATTTTATAGAGCGGCATTGTTAGTATAGTGATAAGGGGGGAGCGAAATGGGGTGGGTTGAATCAATCCAAAAGGCCATCGAATATATCGAGGAGCACTTATTGGAGGACCTGACGATCGAGAATATTTCCAGGCAGGCGAATGCCTCAGCTTTTCATTTTCAACGGACATTCACGATTTTAACGGATATAACCATTGGTGACTATATCCGTCGACGAAGACTGACCTTAGCGGCCCAGGAAATTTCATCAACAAATGGAAAGGTCATTGATTTAGCCTACAAGTATGGCTATGACACCCCCGAGGCATTCTCGAAAGCTTTTCGAAGGCAGCATGGGGTATCTCCAAGCGAAGCCCGAAAGTATATAGGGAAGCTGAAATTCTATGAACGCCTGGTGATACAGGTGATTCTGAAAGGGGCAAAACCGATGAAATACAATATCCTTGAAATGGATTCCTTTCAATTGATTGGAATCATGCAAGAGTTTTCCTTGGTTAATGGAGAGAATTTGATTGGGATTCCAAAGTTGTGGGAGAAAGTGAATTCGGATGGAACAGGAGATAGGTTAGCGAAGTTGAACAATGGCCAAATAGATGGCTTGATTGGTGTATGTGTCGATAAGCGGGCTGTGGAAAAAAATGAAACGATGGATTATTGGATAGGTGCAGAGTATTCCGGGAAAGTGCCTGAAGAGTTTTCAACCCTTACGATACCGGCTTCCAAGTGGGTTGCATTCGAAGTTCACGGTCCTATGCCTGAAGCCATCCAACAAGCTTGGAAACGAATTTTTTCCGAATGGTTCCCTACCAGCGGTTATGAACATGCCGGAACTCCAGAATTGGAAGTATACGCGAATGACGACGCATCAAACCCTGACTATTACTCCGAAATTTGGATTCCCATTAAAAAGGGATAAGATAAACGATTCGTTTTTCGCTTGCAGGGGATGCCCTGCAAGCTTTTTTCGTTTCTTTATAAATCTGAGCCGGACAGTTAAGGACAGGGAGATTTACAGCCCTTCTTCAAAAATATAAGAAAGCACCTTCATGGCTTGGTTAACGGATTCTACCGTGACACTCGCCTTTTCCGATAATTCCTTTAAGGCATGATGATGGGATTCAGGACGGATCAAAATAAGCGGTTTACCCAGGGAAATGGCGGTGCTTGCGTCCATGGCAGTATTCCACTGTTTATATTTCTCGCCAAACAGAGCGACGACAAGGTCAGCTTTTTTCATCAAAAGACCTGTCCGCAAATTATTGATTTGGGAAGCGGCCGCATCCTTCAGGATGGAATTCGGCTGTTCCCCGAGGATATCTTCACCGATATTATCGGAGCGTTCATGATTTTCCATCGGGCCGACAAATTCTAAAGGAAGCTTCAGTGCAGCGGCCTTATCTCTCAGTTCACTTCTCCAATTGGAATGGATCTCCCCAGCAAGATACACGGTTAACTTCATAGTTTTCCTCCTTGGTATTAAAATTGCTTTCATTGTACCATGTTTTTTGGAAAATGGATGAATTCCATAAATAAGGATAATATTATCCATAAGATAGTAAAAGAGACGGCTGGAGGAATGACGATGGCTTTATCGAATAAGAATATCCTTGCTTTCCTGTTGATAAGCAGTTTGATCGTGGGCTGCTCAGGTATAGAGAGACAAACCGAAAAGGCAATGAAGGCTGCTGAAGTGGCTTTTCGTGACGATGAAAAACAGCCAAATCAAGAGGCAGGGCTAATTCAAGTCTATCTGCCAAAGGATTATAAAGTAGTGGAAGAACATGATAATAATTTGATTTTACAAAAAGGTGATAAGATTTATATATTATTTGTCAATCCAAATGAAAAAGAAGACAGCTCCGTGCTATATTTGGCGATAAAGGACCAAGATGATCAAAATATAATGCTGCATTCTTTTCAAACTGATGATAAATTCGGCTTTATTTCGATCAAAGAGATACCGAAAGAAAAGTATGAGCTTGCAGTGGGGATCGGCGGGGTGAAGCTGACAACCGAAACGGATAAAGACCAATTAAAAGCCGATGCGAAACAAATGATGGAAATCGTTTCATCCGTGCCCCAGAAATAAGCTGATTCCTTCCTTTCAACCGATCCGTATTAATGGTTGATTTCTGGAGAGTCTGGTATGATGGGATTATAAATACTAAGGTGTCATTTAGAGCAGGAGGAATATTCAAATGGAAAATTTACAAACAGTCGAGCAATATGATGCATTAAAAAATGAAGGCAAACATATCTTTCTTTTCTCAGCGACATGGTGTGGGGATTGCCGTGTAATCGAACCGATAATGCCGGAGATTGAAACGAAATTTCCTGACTTTACATTCATTCATGTGGACCGTGATGAATTCATCGATGTGTGTGCGGCTAATGATGTATTCGGTATACCAAGTTTCATCGCGTATGATAATGGTAAAGAGCTAGGCAGATTCGTGAGCAAGGATCGCAAAACGCAAGAACAAATTGAGGAATTCATACAATCACTATAATCAATTTCCCCTTCTCGCTGGGGATTTTTCAATGAAGAGGAGGGTCAGTCATGAAAATGGACAGCACGAAGCTGAAAAATATCCTGAAGGAACGTTTAAAAGATGAAAATCGCGCATTCAAATTCGATAGCAAGCAAGATACGTTACGGGTGGAAAATGTGAAGACCGGGAAGGGGATCACCATCGAATTGCCTCCTGTACTTGCTAACTATGAAAACGTACAGGAAAAGGCCATCGATGAAATTATCTATTACGTGGAAGAGGCCCTGAATGTGATGGGGGGAGAACACAGCATGGAAGGCAAGGAGAAATTCATTTTCCCAGTCATCCGCTCGACCTCCTTTCCAATGGAATCGGAAGAAGGAAATCCATTTTTATTCGATGAGCATACGGCTGAAACCCGGATTTTTTATGCCCTTGATCTAGGGAAAACCTACCGTCTTATAGATGAAAAGATGATTCAAAGGGAAAATTGGCAGGGTGACAGGATCCGTGAAATTGCCCTTTTTAATGCCCGTTCCCTCTCCACTGAAATGAAGTCGGATATCGTTGCAGGTAATGCATTTTATTTTTTGAACACGAATGATGGATATGATGCCAGCAGGATCCTGAATGAATCATGGCTTCGGGAAATGAAGGACAAGATTGAGGGAACCATGGCTGTGGCCATTCCCCATCAGGACGTCATCATCATTGCCGATGTGAAGAATGATACGGGCTATGATATTCTTGCGCAAATGGCGATGAGCTTCTTTGCCAGCGGTCATGTTCCGATAACGGCTCTATCATTTCTTTATGAAGAAAATGAGTTGGAGCCCATCTTCATTATGGGTAAAAACAAAAAGCGTGAACAATAATATATTGAATCACAAAAGGACCGTGTCAGCATCTGGCAGCGGTCCTTTTAAAGTTTAATAGAGTTCATGACTCTTGGAGTTGATATTTATTTTTTAATCGGCGATAATATAATTGTAATATTTTGAAAATATGGAATAAAACAATAGAACGAGCGGATGAACGTTGTGGGAGAGTGCAAAGCATTGAGCCACCGAAGGAGCAAGTTCCAAAAATATCCCTTGGAGCAAATCTCTCAGGTAAATGGAACCGCAGCTGGACGCAACTCTGGAGAGCGCGCAGGAAATGTGCCGCCAACGGGGGAATCTCCATGGCCAAAATGGAGTTAAACTCTCAGGTAAAAGGACAGAGAAGGGGGCGGTAAGTTTACGCAACCCTTCCCTGTCCTTTTTTATTCGGCTTTTTGCATACAGAAGGTCTGCAGCGAACATGAACTTACTAATATGCTAATCAACTTGAAATAATGGGGGAGATTGATCGTGAATGTTAAAAGCAAATTAATGAACATGCTGGAAGCCCGTAAAGGGGAAATGGTTCAAATCCGCCGTCATTTACACGAGAATCCGGAGCTATCCTTCAAAGAAGAGAAAACGGCAAAATATATCATTGATTTTTATAAGGGGAAAGATGTATCGATCCAAACGAATGTAGGAAATGGATTGGGGATCATCGTGACGATCGAAGGCGGAAAACCAGGGAAAACGATAGGACTCCGTGCCGATTTCGATGCACTGCCGATTACGGAAGAAGCGGAGGTTCCGTTCCGTTCAAAAAATGAAGGTGTCATGCATGCCTGCGGACACGATGGGCATACCGCTTATTTATTGGTACTGGCGGACTGCATCATTGAGCTAAAAGATTCCCTATCAGGTACGATCAAAATAATTCATCAACATGCAGAAGAAACACCCCCTGGTGGAGCCAAAAGCATCATGGAGTCAGGGTTTTTGGATGAACTGGATGCTGTTTTTGGAATCCATTTATTTCCGTCTCATCCAGCAGGGGTTGTCGGGTATCGCGGCGGCTATTCGATGGCAGGCCGGACCTATTTCAAATTGGCCGTAAAGGGTGTAGGCGGGCATGGTTCATCCCCGCATATGGCTAATGATACCATCGTGGCAGGCGCCCATTTCGTGACAGCCGTACAAACCGTAATCAGCCGTCGCTTGAACCCTTTTGATATGGGTGTAGTCACAATCGGTTCCTTCGATGGAAAAGGAAGTTTTAATGTCATTAAAGACCGTATAGTAATTGAAGGGGACGTCCGTTATATGACGGCAGAGACCCAACAGCTGATCGATAAGGAAATCCACCGGATCGTTAAAGGGATAGAAACGGAATTTGATGTTCAGTGCGAACTTACATATGTCCCTGATTATCCTCCGTTATATAATGACCCTGAACTGACTGGATTCGTGAAAAATAGCCTGGAAAGCATGGATGACAATGATATTAAGAAGGTCGTGGAATTTCCGGTTTTCTCTGGTTCGGAAGATTTTTCGTATTATGCAGAAAAGATTCCTGGCTGCTTCTTTTACATTGGCTGTAAACCGAAAGGGGTGGAGAAGGCATATTTCAATCACCATCCTAAATTCGACATTGATGAAGATGCCCTTTTGATCGCTTCCAAATCAGTGGCGCAGGTAGTATGCAGTTTTTATGAATGGAACTAGTACCTTTGGTCCTTGTTTGCAAAAAAAACGCAGAAACCCACAAAACACCGTTCGGTATTAACGAACGGTGTTTTGTGGGTTGCGGCAGATGATTGGATGCCGCCGGAGGTTTCACTGAAGGATGTTGCAATGAATTGGCCCTGCTTCCAAGGCTGCATGAAAACTTAATCTCTTTGTAAACGCGATTTAACAGCGGTGTTTTATTTAAATAGTAGACTAGGGGCTAATGTTATTTCGTGATGGATAGGTTTAGACTCATTCCAGAAGGGGTTTAATAGGGTAGGAGTTCTGCGAAATACGTTAAGTTAGTAAGAAAGCGATAAAAAAATAGATACTAATCCCAATTCAGCTTAAATTTTCTCGATATTTTTAAAATAACTGGTAGAATTAGTTACATAACTACAGATGTAGAAAGAGTGATAGTTTTGAAATGGCTAAATAAGATGAAAAAATGGTTCCAAGCAGAGGAAATTATTGAAATCGAAGAAATTATTATAGATGAGCCGCTTGATGAAGAGACATTAAGGAAAATGGATTTTTCGAAGCTTTCGAAGTCAAAGGAAGAAGAAATAAAGGTTTACAATCAAAAAGTCGAAAAAATGTCCCAGACGCCAGACCCGGATACGAAAATCCTGTTTCAATATCCAAAAGGACAGTTCAAGTTTCCGCTCATTCCAGACCGGGAGCAGAATAAAAGAAAGCCTAGGGAAAGAAACAGGGAAGACAACGAACCCAAACAGGGGAAGAATGTGACCGAAGAAACAACGAGAAGGCCTGTAAGGGATACGGAATCAAAACGGAGAAACTTCGACCGGGAGGAAACCTCAAAAATAGTCCCGTCAAATACTCCATTCCGCCCAACGGAAATCCCTTCACCCATTTATGGGTTCCGTCGTCCGGGAAAAAAAATAGTCCCTTCTGAAGAAAATGTCGAATATGAATTAGAAAGTAAAAATACTCCATTCCGCCCAACGGAAACCCCTTCACCCATTTATGGGTTCCGTCGTCCGGAAAAAAAAATAGTCCCTTCTGAAGAAATTGTCGAATATGAATTAGAAAGCAAAATGCCCATCTTTAAAAAAGAAGGACCCGATATCGAGATTCCGGTATCGATCCCTGAAAGCTCAAAAGAAGTGTCACATGAGGAAATGACGGTAGAACCATCCGTTCTAATACCGGAACAAGCGGAAGAAAAAAGGGAAGATACGGAGATACCCGCTTTCTTTCGCAGGAATTCCATTGAGTCACTGCCAGAAGAAGCGGTAAGCCGGACTGACATCATTGAGCCTGCGGCGGAAAAAGAGGCCATTGAACAGGACCAGGTAGATTTTGGACGCGAAGTCGCTGTATCCATCATGGAACAGGCGGTCGACACACCGCCTGAAGCCATATCGGTTCCTGCACAATCTAATCAACCATCCGTTAGTCAAGGGACACTGCCTGAAAGTGATCCATCTGAGGCAATACCTGAAGTGCAGCCAAAACGTCCAAAAAAACATATGCCATTCAATGTGATGATGCTTAAGCAAGACCGGGAAAAAAACAGCTTCATGAATAAAATGATGCCGGAAAAAAAAAGCCTTAATTCGGAAAGGGCAGTAGTTTCCCCTGATAAGCGAACAATGAATGATGCTGCTGAAACGGAGGCAGGACAAACGAAACCATCCGCCATTCCTGAACGGGAACAGGAGGATGGCAGAGTTATGCCGAAAGAGGGGACTCCGGTCATTACATCAACCTTTTTGGACACGAAGGCTGGTTCGCAAACCGCCGCCGTGCCTGAAAATACAGTTGAATCCAATATTGGTTCCAGCCCGTTCATTAAGCCGCTCATGGAACAGGAATCCCCCACTTCCGGAAATGGGTATCAAGAAGCGGTTGTTAATACAGAGGCGGCAGCAGTAAGCGGCCAGGGCGATACCCCGGCAGTTTTTGGCTCCGTGGAAGCGGAGGATAATCCATATTATGTGTTTCCGAATATCGAATTGCTGACGCCTCCCACTTATGCTGTGCATGACGATGAGTGGCTCGAGGAACAGACTGTATTACTTGATGAGACATTGAAAAATTTCAATGTCCGTGCAAAGGTCGTCAATGTCACTCAAGGACCGGCAGTAACTCGTTTCGAGGTGCATCCGGAGCCGGGAGTGAAGGTGAATAAAGTGACGAACTTGATGGATGACATCAAATTAAGCCTTGCCGCTCAGGATATGCGGATGGAAGCGCCAATTCCGGGTAAACATACAATTGGCATCGAGATTCCGAACAGGAAAAGCAAACCGGTATTTTTGCGTGAGGTTTTGGAAAGTACTGAGTTTCAAGAGCATGAATCACCGCTTGCTGTCGCTTTGGGACTCGATATATCCGGTCAGCCGATCATCACGGATTTGAGAAAGATGCCGCATGGATTGATAGCCGGGCAAACTGGATCGGGGAAAAGTGTCTGTATCAACACCATGCTGGTCAGCTTGCTGTATAAAGCGACGCCGCAGGAGTTGAAATTACTGTTGATCGATCCGAAAATGGTCGAGCTCGCCCCATATAACCGGATCCCGCATTTGGTCAGTCCGGTCATAACCGATGTAAAAGCCGCTACGGCTGCGTTGAAATGGGCTGTAGAGGAGATGGAACGGCGTTATGAATTGTTTGTACATGCCGGTGTGCGTGATATCACCCGCTTTAATGACCAAGCGGAAAAAGCCGGTCAATATTCAAGCAAGCTGCCTTATATCCTGGTGATCATCGATGAGCTTGCGGATCTGATGATGATGTCCCCGGCTGATGTAGAGGAAGCGATTTGCCGGATTGCGCAAAAGGCCCGTGCCTGCGGCATCCATTTGATTGTAGCCACTCAAAGACCTTCAGTCGATGTCATAACTGGATTGATCAAGGCAAATATCCCGACAAGGATCGCTTTTTCGGTTTCTTCACAAGTCGACTCCCGTACAATCATCGATAGCGGCGGAGCAGAAAAGTTACTGGGAAGAGGAGATATGTTATTCGCTGAAAACGGCTCATCGAAAACGGTGCGCCTGCAAGGGACTTTTGTGAGTGATGAAGAAATCGATCAAGTCGTCAACCATGTTAAACTGGAGCAGCAGCCGAAATACCTGTTTGAACAGGAAGACTTGCTGAACAGGGCCGAGGTCACGGAAGAAGCGGATGAACTGTTTTTCGAGGCCTGTGAATTTGTCGTGAGCCAGCAGGCTGCATCTGCATCGAGTGTCCAAAGGCGTTTCCGTGTCGGTTATAACCGTGCGGCGCGTCTAATAGAAATGATGGAGCAACGTGGAGTCGTTTCCGAATCCAGGGGTTCAAGGCCCAGGGATGTATTGATTACGGAAGAAGAACTGGAATTTTTACATGTTAATTAAGAGAACCTAATAAAAGGAAATTGAATATAATGTGAAAGGGTGAAAACCCTTTTTTATCACCTTAATTGCGGGAAAAACCAATGTTTTGATAAATTGGCATCTGCCTGACATGGATGAATGAATAAAAAAGTGATATAATAGTTTTTTGTTGATGAATGATTGAAAATAAGAGCTTGAAAAACCTATTAAGAAATTGCGTTACTAACAAGTCTCGTAATGGAAAAAACAAATAAAAGATGACGTCATATACTGTCATACAGGTAGACGATTGGTGGAGGTTCGCTTTATGACTGCTTACCATTTTGTGGGAATTAAAGGATCGGGTATGAGTGCTCTTGCACAAATACTGCATGATATGAATATTGAAGTGCAGGGTTCCGATTACGAAAAAGAATTTTTTACACAATTGGCATTAGAAAAAGCCGGGATTAAAATCCTTCCTTTCAACGAGGAAAATATTCAACCTGGAATGACCATCATTGCAGGAAATGCGTTTCCGGATAGTCATCCGGAAATCGTGAAGGCAAAAGAACTTGATTTGCCGATCATCCGTTATCACCGCTTCCTGGGTGATTTCATGAAAAACTTCATCAGCGTGGCTGTTACGGGAGCGCATGGTAAAACATCGACGACCGGCCTGCTTGCCCATGTAATGGGGGGCGCTAAACCGACATCCTTCTTGATTGGGGATGGAACGGGTAAGGGAATCGCGAATTCTGATTACTTCGTATTCGAAGCATGTGAATATCGCCGTCATTTCCTTTCCTATTATCCGGATTATGCAATCATGACGAATATCGATTTTGATCATCCTGATTATTACGCTAATGTCGAAGACGTGTTCGAGGCTTTCCAAACGATGGCCCTTCAAGTCAACAAAGGCATCATTGCGTGCGGGGATGATGAGCATTTACCACATATTCAGGCGAAAGTACCGGTTATTTTTTACGGATTTGCAGAAGGAAATGATTTTCAAGCGAAAAATGTTTCCGTCACTCCGGATGGCACGACTTTTGATGTGCATGTAAGGAACAATTACTATGATACATTCACTATTCCTACTTTTGGAAAGCATAATGTGTTGAATGCACTTGGTGTCATTGCACTTTGTAAATATGAAAACTTGGATACGGAAGCTGTGAAAGCCCAATTGCGGACTTTTGGCGGAGTTAAACGCCGGTTCTCCGAAAAGGAAATCGGAAGTCAGATCATCATTGATGATTATGCACACCATCCGACCGAGATTTCTGCGACTGTCGACTCGGCGCGTCAGAAATATCCAGAGCGTGAAGTTGTTGCGGTATTCCAGCCACATACTTTCTCGAGAACGCAGGCATTCCTGGATGAATTCGCCGACAGCTTGAATTTGGCCGACAAAGTATACTTATGTGAAATTTTTGGATCTGCTCGTGAACATCAAGGGAAGTTATCGATCGAAGACCTTCAAGATAAGATTCCGGGTGCAGAGCTGATTACGGAGAATACAACATCAAAATTGCAACATCATGAAAACAGTGTCGTGTTATTCATGGGTGCGGGGGACATTCAAAAGTTCCAGGCAGCCTATGAGCATTCACTGCAGGTAAAATAAAAAAAACGACCATCCGTTAGTAGCGGGTCGGTCGTTTTTTTATTGGTTTTGATGTTAGGCTCTTTTTGTAAAGATGTTGTTTTTAAAACGAAACGATTTAAGGTTGATTGGAGCGGAAGTGCGAGACTCCTGCGGGAGCAGCGGGACAGGTGAGACCCCACAGGCGTTCACGCCGAGGAGGCTCACCGCCCGCCCCGTGGAAAGCGAGCATCTGGATGGGAAATCAACCACACCGATTTACTTGGTAAATAGCTACAAAGTATGCGAAAACAGCCTTATGTTATTTTAAATTTTCTGGATTTAAATTTTCCAGTTCCGGTAACACGAAGCGTCCGTCCTTACGTATCAAGACGTCATCAAAATGGATTTCCCCGCCGCCATATTCAGGCCGCTGGATATTGACCAGGTCCCAGTGAATGTCTGAATGGTTTCCGTTAAAGGCATCATCATAGCATTGTCCGGGAGTGAAATGAAAACTTCCATCAATTTTTTCATCAAAGAGGATATCTTGCATCGGATGTAGAATATAAGGATTTACACCAATTGCAAATTCACCGACATATCGTGCGCCTTCATCAGTATCAAAAATTTTGTTGATGCGTTCCGTATCATTCGCAACCGCTTCAACGATTTTTCCATCCTTGAATGTCAACTTCACGTTTTCAAAAGTAAAACCCTGATAAGGGGACGGAGTATTATACGAAATCACTCCATTGATGGAATCTTTAACCGGAGCCGTATATACTTCACCGTCAGGAATGTTCAGCTCACCCGCACATTTGATGGCTTTAATGTCTTTGATGGAGAAGGTTAGGTCCGTACCGGGCCCAGTTAAGCGGACCTTATCCGTTTTATCCATCAATTCAACAAGATTGTCCATTGCTGCGCTCATTTTGCCATAGTCGAGGTTGCAGACTTCGAAATAAAAGTCTTCGAATGCTTCTGTGCTCATTTTGGCTAATTGGGCCATTGAATTTGTCGGGTAGCGAAGTACGACCCATTTTGTTTTTGGCCCGCGGATATTTCTATGTACTTTACCGACTGTCTGTCCATGGATCGCCATCTTCTCTGAAGGGACATCGGATTGTTCATTGATATTATCCCCGGCACGAAGCCCGATATAAGCATCCATCTGTTTCATTACGTTTGCTTCAAACTCACCCATCAACTTGTACTGTTCTTCTTTGGCACCCATCAGCAAGGCACGATCCACTTGGTGATCCTTTAAAAGGACGAATGGGTAACCACCTGCTGCATAGGCTTCATTCACAAGTGCGTTAACAAGTTCACGCTGCAATCCGAAGTTTTCGATCAAGATTCTTTCACCTTTTTGAAGCTTCACGGAATAATTGATTAAGTTTTTGGCCAATGTACCAATTCTGGGATCTTTCATAAAAAATACCTCCATTGTTTAAATTCGACTTATCTTTTCTATCATACCCGATTTCCTGCCATAAGTGTCACCCATGAATTTCACGGAGGAACTGGATGCAGACAACAATATTTCCAGATTAGGGTTTGATAGGGTATATTGAAAAAATAAATAAGTTTATAATAATAGGGAAGGGGTAATTAATATCTAACAGCTATTAAATAAGTCGATTTTTTTCGGAGGTGTTCCAATGGAGATTATTTTATACGTAAGTGCTGCTGTTGCAGCGATAGCTTTTTTGGTACTTGTTATTTTTCTAACAAAAGTACTGACATCACTTCAAACTACCCTGGACAGTGTGGCCCGGACGCTGACAGGACTAGAGAGCCAAATGCAGGGCATAACGCTCGAAACTACTCAGTTATTACATAAAACGAATACGTTGGCTGAAGATTTGCAGCAAAAGTCGGAAAACCTGAATACGGTGGTGGATGCCGTGAAGGATGTAGGCACATCCATCTCTAGCTTTAATTCTTCGATCCAAAAGGTTTCCCATAAAGTGCAGGCTGAGATTGATAATAATCAAGAACGAATCTCACAAATTGTACAATGGAGCAATGTAGCCATGGAGATCAGGGACAAGTGGAAGGCCAGAAGCAAACAGGCTGCCCCGACCCCGACTGAAAGGGCGGAGTTAGAAAGGGAAGCGCTTGAAACAGATAACCTGCCTAAAAAAAGGTTTTTACGTTCTAGATCTTAAAATCTAGTTAAATAAAAAATGAACTGAAAATTGAAAGGGGAATGTATTATGACTCAAAAAGAATTTGCGGCAAAGGACTATCAGAAATCTTATGAGGACGAACGCGACTCGATCAATTCGAAGGACTTTATGATTGGCGCCTTGATCGGCGGCATGATCGGAGCGGCAACAGCTTTGTTCATGGCTCCGAAAACAGGCAAGGAATTAAGGAATGACTTCAATGAACAAGCTAGAAACATTTCAGAGAAAACAGAAAGATTAAGACAAACGGCGATGGAAAAAGGGACAGTCCTTGCTGATACTGCAAAAGAAAAAACAAGTTCCGTCACGGAAATCGTTTCCAATAAATCTTCAAATATCGTCAATAAAGTGAAAAGCCTAAAAACGGGTAAAGAAAACGGGGACGCGGCTGATGATACGACGAATTCCAGCAATAAGGATATAGATGTAACCGGAACTTCCGATTCTCCTATCGTATCCGTCGAAACGAACTTTGCTAGCGGCAATGGCTCGGAAAATAATCCTGCAGATCCTGCAAGCGGAAACAAGAATGCGGCAAAATTAAAACTTGATGAAGCGAAAAAGGCATTTGATGAAACAGAGAATAAACTAATGAAATAAACTCCTTGGATTCCTTTAATGGGGATGAAGAGGCATAAAGGGACGAAGAATAAGGCGGTGAGTGCTTCGATGGCTTCATCGCCTTTTTGATGGTAAAATTTATATGGACAAGGAAAGGAGAATGTTTTATGGTCATGAGCAAAATCGAAACAGAAGAACAATTCAATGAGCTTCTAAAAGAGGATACATTCCTGCTTTTCAAGCATAGTGTAACATGCCCGGTCAGTGCTGAAGCATTTGAACAATATGAGAGGTACATCTTGGAAAACGAACAACTTAAAACGGCCTATTTAGCTGTTCAGGAAGCTCGTCCACTATCTAATTTTGTGGCAGAAACATTTGATGTCAAACATCAATCACCTCAGGCCATCCTTTTTAAAAGTGGGAAACCTGCCTGGAATGAATCTCATTGGCGGATTACATATGAATCATTGAGCAAGGCCATTACTGAATGAATGACGAAGGCCGGATCCCTTTAGTAAGGGGTCCGGCCTTTTATTGTGGCCATGGGAATTTTAAACGGACTCCAGGGGAAACCTTTTCTTTAAAGGTCCTTTTTTTCATGTAGCTCCAGGCAAGTGGCAGACGGTTTGATCATGATCCAATGCTCTTTGAGATAAATATCAATTAAATTATAGCTTTCTTGTTCTATTTCCAATATAATTCCTACAATGGATTGTTCAAATATTCAGTCTAAATCCTTTTTCCTGCATGTGTGACACCTGATTTTATGCATTCATAACTTTAATGCTTAAAAGCGTTTAATTATTAAAGAAAAATATAGTGACATTTATGGGCACTTCATTTATAATTGATTTAATCATACATGAAATATTCTAAATTTTTCATTGATAATACAATCGGGGTGGATGTTCGAGGATCCAGATGGGATTTTTTTAGGTTAAGTCCGCTGAACCGATTTCTATTTTAAAAAACGAAGGGATGGATATGTAATGAGCAACAAAGAGCTTGATGGACTTCGTAATCAACTGGATGATGTGAACCTTCAGTTATTACATCTTATTAATCAACGTGCTGAACTTGTACAGGAAATTGGTCGCGTTAAAGAAAAACAAGGTGTAAACCGTTACGATCCGGTCCGTGAAAGAACTATGCTGGATCTTATCGAAGCCAATAATCAAGGACCGCTTGATCTTGGTTCGATTAAACATATTTTCAAAGAAATCTTTAAATTGGGCTTGGAGCTGCAAAAAGATGATCAGAAGAAAACGCTTCTTGTATCAAGAAAACAAAAGGCTGAAGACACGATCATCGACATTAAGGGTGAATTGGTAGGTAACGGGATCCCTAGCTTCGTTTTCGGACCATGTGCCGTTGAATCTTATGAACAGACAGCTGCGGTGGCGGAAGTCATTAAAGCTAAAGGTCTGAAATTGATGCGCGGCGGTGCATTTAAGCCACGTACATCTCCATATGACTTCCAAGGGCTTGGTTTGGAAGGGTTACAAATACTTAAACGTGTTGCTGATGAATACGGCTTGGCTGTCATCAGTGAAATCGTGAGTGCCAACGATATTGAAGCGGCGATCGATCATATCGATGTCATCCAAATCGGGGCGCGCAACATGCAAAACTTCGACTTGCTAAAAGCGGCAGGTGCTGTAAATAAACCAGTTCTTTTAAAGCGCGGACTGGCTGCAACGATTGAAGAGTTCATTCATGCAGCGGAATACATCATGTCGCAGGGCAATGGCAACATCATCCTTTGTGAACGCGGTATCCGCACTTACGAAAAAGCAACAAGGAATACGCTTGATATCTCTGCTGTACCGATTTTAAAACAAGAAACTCATTTACCGGTCTTGGTTGATGTAACGCATTCAACTGGACGTCGCGACCTTCTGCTTCCTACGGCTAAAGCGGCTCTTGCAATCGGTGCTGACGGAGTTATGGCTGAAGTGCATCCAGATCCTTCCGTTGCTTTATCGGATTCTGCACAGCAAATGGACTTCAAACAATTTGATGAATTCTACGATGAAATTAAACGTTTGAACTGGGTAACTGTATAAGCCAAGAAAGTCTTTATATGATCTACTTACGGCCCTTACCAACTTGGCAAGGGCTTTTTTTAATGGTAAAATACTAGTTTTTGCAGAAAAACCTTCGAAATAAGCACTATTGGATTGCAGGAAAGATTCTACTATCGTATGATAAATAACAAGAATGAGAACTGTTCGGAAGATTGAGTCATACATAAAGTGATATCTATGTGAATTTTATACTTGAATAGGGTATTGAATATTTGACTGAGAAGAGAGTAGGACTGCATTTTTGTTAGGCAGATCGTTCCTAAAATAATCTTCCTTATAGAGAAAAACGCATAAAAGATTTTTTTCCGAAATAATTCGGGCTTTTATGGGGAAAATGAAAGAAATGGAGGAATGGATGAATGAATAATATAACCATTTATGATGTGGCGCGTGAGGCGAATGTTTCCATGGCCACCGTTTCCCGTGTAGTTAACGGGAATCCAAATGTAAAGCCTGCAACAAGGAAGAAAGTTTCCGATGTGATTGAGAAGTTAGGGTACCGTCCCAATGCAGTGGCAAGGGGACTTGCCTCAAAGAAAACGACTACAGTCGGGGTCATCATCCCGGATATCTCGAGCATCTTTTTTGCCGAATTGGCACGGGGCATCGAAGATATAGCCACGATGTATAAATACAATATCATTCTAAGCAGTTCTGATGAGAATATAGATAAGGAATTCCATTTGCTGAATACGATGCTTGGAAAACAAGTGGATGGTATCGTGTTCATGGGCGGCAACATTTCTGATGAGCATGTCAAAGAGTTTAAGAATTCACCGGTTCCAATCGTTTTGGCAGGTTCGGTGGATGAAAGCGGGCAAGTTCCATCGGTTAATATTGATTATGAGGCGGCGGCATTCGACGCAGTGACATTCTTTGCTGAAAAAGGACACAAGCATATCGCTTTTGTAAGCGGAAATCCTTCCGCGCTGATTAATGAAATGAAATTGACTGGTTATAAACGAGGATTGAAAGAAGCTGGTCTTTCATTTGATGAAAGATATATTGTTGAAGGTGATTATACATATGATTCAGGAATTGAATCTTTTGAAAAGTACCTGGAAGTTGAAGACAGACCGACGGCATTCATCGCCGGTGCTGATGAAATGGCGCTTGGAATTGTCCATGCCGCACAGGACAAAGGGTATAATGTACCGGAAGACTTTGAAGTGATCAGCTTCGATAACACGAGATTAACATTGATGGTGCGTCCGCAAATCACGACGATCGTCCAACCTTTATATGACATTGGTGCGGTTGCGATGAGGCTTCTTACAAAGCTGATGAATAAAGAACAAGTGGAGGAAGGTCTTGAAAAAGTGATCCTGCCGCATCGGATTGAAAACCGTCAATCAACGAAATAAACTTGTTTGGAGAGTGTCCCGGGGGGCACTCTCTTTTTGTTTCCCACCCGAACAAAAAAGATCGTTTTTCAACGATCTTTTGGTTAACTTTATTCATTGCTTTTCGACGTTTGCTTGGAGGACCTGATGGGATAAAGGACCTTTTCAAGCGTCAGGGCATTCTTCTCGGTAATTTCAGGCTTCCTCGGAATGGGTTCGTATATATCCTCCATGTCATCCCATTCATCCGGCAGGGTAACAGGGGACTCAGGCTGCCAGCAATCGAGCCATTCCTTTGATAGGGGACCCGATATATCATTGTTCGTCATTTCGAGCCAGACCCTCGCCCAAGCCCTCGGGACGACGCGCCATATATCATATCCGCCGCCGCCTACTGCAATCCACCGTCCTTCGCAAAACTTATGGGCCATTTCGTGGGCCAACTTTGGTATTTCCCTATAAATCTTCATGGTGGCAGATAAATGCGTGAGCGGATCGTAATAATGGGAATCGGCCCCGTTTTGCGTTAATATGACATCCGGTTTGAAGAATTCAATGACCTCTTTAAAGGAAGCCCTATAGCATTCGAGCCAGGATTCATCTTCAGTGAACGCATCGACCGGGATGTTGAATGAATAGCCGTAGCCTTTTCCCTGGCCCCGCTCGTTAATATTGCCGGTGCCGGGAAATAAGTAGCGCCCCGTTTCATGAATGGATAGGGTGCATACATCGGGATCATCATAAAATGACCATTGGACTCCGTCACCATGATGTGCATCGGTATCGACATACAAGACACGTGCCCCATATTTTTTTTGCAGGTATTTGATCGCGACCGAACTATCATTATAAATGCAAAAGCCTGAGGCTTTCCCGCGGAAACCGTGATGCAGGCCCCCGCCAAGATTAAGTGCGTGCAGGGACTGACCGGTCATGACGGCATCCACAGCCGTCAAGGTACCGCCTACAAGCATGGCACTCGCTTCGTGCATATTGGGGAAGATGGGGGTATCCTCTGTTCCCAGCCCATAATTTACTGCCTTTTCAGGGGGGAGCTTTCCCTGGCCCGCCAATTTGACAGCGTTTACATAATGGTGATCATGGATCAGTTCCAATTCTGCATCGGTAGCCATTCTGGGCTTGATAATTTGATCATCATTGATGGCATGGTGTTTTTTTAATAAATCAAGCGTGAGTTTAAGCCGTTTTTGATTGAATGGATGTTCATCGTTGAATTTGTAGGTAAGGAGTTCATCCGAATAGACGAAAAGGGATGTATCATTCATGTGAAATCCCCGGTAGGCTAGGCCATAAAACGGTATAGCCTTCTTTCTTCAAATCCTCCACCACCATAAATGGATTCATCGTCTGTACACGAATTACAAGAATTTTATAATCGGTTCCATTTTTTTCAGGATAAACAAGGGTGCTCAGGATATTCGAATTGCGCCTTTTGAAAATATGGGCAATATCATGAAGGGAACCTGCCTTATCCGGGATTCTGATTTCGATTTGGGAACCGGGCTGATTGACTCCAGTCAACTCAACGTATGAATGAAGTAAATCGGAACCGGTTATGATGCCCACTAACTTCCTTCCCTTTACGATTGGAAGGCAGCTGATATTGTTATCACAAAAAACAGCCCCGATTTCTTCCACGAAATCCAGCGGGTGCCCCGTGATTATTTCCGTTTTCATGATGCTTGATAATGGTTTTTGTAAATCATTTTTGTATTCTGCGGTACGGAATATAGAAGGGGCAGCATCCCGAATATCACGGTCGCTGACTAATCCCACAAGTTGATAGCTGTCATCGACAATGGGTATATGGCGAATTCGCTTCTCCTTGATGATCATGACAGCGCTATGGATTGTATCCGTTGGAGTGAGGGTGATAATATCCTCATTCATTATTGTTTCTACAATCATTTTCCTTCCTCCTCTTCCTCGCCTCTTTAATACATAAACCGATTCATAAAACGCAATTGGTCGAACTTCTGGATGGATTCCGGCGGGACTTTTTTGCCGATACGGGCCATCAGGCAATTGGCCGGGTGGGAACTGATTTCTGGATCATCTGTTGCAAAGTAGACCAAGCCACCCGCACTCATCATTTTTTCCATGACCTTGCGATAGTCCCAAATATTCAGACCTGTCCCTTTCAAATCCCAATGCCAATAGTATTCAGTGGTGATGATGATGAAGTCTTCAACCGAATCGTCTTCCATGGAAAGGCGGATCAGGTTCTTCCCGACGGAGGCACCCCGGTATTTAGGGATGACCTCGATTGCACCAAGCTCAATCAGGTCCTCCATCTTAATTTCCGACCAGCGCTCCAAGGGATCGGGATATAAGTATGTTACATAACCCACAATCGTTTCATTTTCACGGGCGATAAAGATCCTGCCCTCAGGTAAGTCTGCGATCTCTATTAACGCTTTATGCTGCAAAGCAGGCGGGCGGAAGGCGACCAAGTCTTCGTGAAACTCATAAGCGGACATTTTTTCGCCGCTTAACGGCCCCTCGATGATGAGCGTCCCGCTTAATGTCTGCAGTTCCTTAGTATAAAAGGTCTTATTATATTCCATTCTTTCACCACCCTTGTTATGTAGTAATCTCACACTCTAGCATTCCGGAGTATAAGAAGCGTTGCTTTAAAAACTGACCGAATGGAAAGCTTAAATAAATTATACATAAAAACAAGGGGCATAATTTAGAAAGTTCAACACATATATGAATCTTTTGTTACAGTGCTTCTTCTTTTCCAGCCATCAACATGAATTCACCTTAACTATAGCATACTTGTAATTTTCAAAATTCAGCAAGCTGGATTTTCCCTAATATGGAAGTGCACAATATTTTAAAAATTGAGAAAATTGTCTTCTTATACTATAATAAAAATATAGAGCCGAATGAAGGGGGAGTTTGTCGTATGAATGTGAAAGCGTTACCAGTAGTGGAAGGTAATTTTAATTTAAAGAATTATGATGAAAAATACAAGAAGTTTGACTGGTCTGAGACGGAAAAGGAATTCACCTGGTCTGAAACCGGTAAAGTGAATCTTGCATATGAAGCAATTGACCGCCATGTCGAAACATATAAAAAGAATAAAGTGGCCCTTTATTACAAAGACGATACAAGAAATGAAAAGTATACATTCAAGGAAATGAAAGATTATACGAATCAAGCGGCCAATGTGTTCAGGAACATTGCCAATGTGGAAAAAGGTGATCGTGTTTTCATCTTCATGCCTCGCTCCCCGGAGCTTTATTTTGCATTGTTGGGTGCGATTAAAACGGGAGCGGTCGTAGGGCCGTTGTTCGAAGCCTTCATGGAAGGTGCAATAAGGGATCGTCTTGAAGATAGTGAGGCAAGTGTGATTGTGACGACACCTGAACTTTTGCCGCGCGTCCCAGTGGATGAGCTACCTCATTTAAAGCATATTTTCTTGGTGGGGGAAAATATAAAAGAAGAAGGGAAGTACCATCACTTCAATAAAAAATTAAAAGAAGCCGACAAAAGATTCGAAATTGAATGGGTGGATCGTAATGACGGTCTGATTCTTCACTATACCTCCGGTTCCACAGGTAAACCAAAAGGAGTGCTTCACGTTCATAATGCGATGATCCAGCATTATCAAACGGCAAGATGGGTCCTTGATTTGCAGGATGAGGACGTGTATTGGTGCACAGCGGATCCTGGATGGGTGACAGGGACGTCTTACGGGATCTTTGGACCTTGGCTGACAGGGACCTCGAATGTCATTGTAGGGGGGCGGTTCAAGCCTGAATCCTGGTACAAGACCTTGGAAGACTTTGGTGTCACGGTATGGTATAGTGCCCCGACGGCCTTCAGGATGCTGATGGGCGCAGGTGACGAAATCGTTAAGCGGTTCGATTTAAGCACTCTCCGCCATATTTTAAGTGTCGGTGAACCGTTGAACCCGGAAGTGGTTCGCTGGGGAATGAAGGTGTTCAATCACCGTATCCATGATACATGGTGGATGACGGAGACCGGGGCTCAGGTCATCTGCAATTATCCTTGCCTGGAAATCAAACCTGGTTCGATGGGCAAACCGATTCCTGGGGTGAAGGCGGCAATAGTGGATGATCAAGGCAATGAGCTCCCGCCGCATAGAATGGGGAACCTTGCCATCAAGAAAGGCTGGCCTTCGATGATGAAGACCGTCTGGAAGAATGAAGCGAAATATGAATCCTACTTTATGCCAGGTGATTGGTATGTTTCTGGAGATTCCGCATATATGGATGAAGATGGTTATTTCTGGTTCCAAGGACGTGTGGATGATGTCATCATGACGGCAGGGGAGAGAGTCGGTCCTTTCGAAGTGGAAAGCAAGTTGGTCGAGCATCCAGCCGTAGCTGAAGCGGGGGTCATCGGTAAGCCGGATCCGGTTCGGGGGGAAATTATCAAAGCGTTTATCGCCCTTCGTGACGGATACGATGCAAACGATGAGTTGATTGAGGAAATTCGTACATTTGTAAAACATGGTCTAGCAGCACATGCGGCACCTCGTGAAATTGAATTCAGGGATAAACTTCCTAAAACAAGAAGCGGTAAAATCATGCGCCGTGTCCTGAAGGCTTGGGAACTTGATTTGCCAACTGGTGACTTATCATCGATGGAGGATTGAGAATCTGGTTCATGCTGATTATTGAGAAGGAAAAAGGCATCCATGGTCACTTTCATGGATGCCTTTTTGGGAGATTATATGGAAACAGGCTGTCGGGCAAACCCGACAGCCTGTTTTAGTTCAAGAAAGAGGGTCATTCTTCTTCCTCTTCTTCAGCTTTATCCGTGTCTTGCTCTTTATCATTGACTGTGTTTTGACCTTTGTCGGTCTCTTGATTTTCTTTATCTGTATTTTCCTTGTTTTGATCTATGTCTTGAGCTGGCTCTTTATCTTTATCCGTTTCTTTTTCTGGTTCTTTTTCTTTATTTTTATCTGAAACGGTATCTTCTTTTGAGTCTGGTTTTTTATCTTCGTTAGCTACTTTATCTTTTCCGCGATCATCTTTATTTTTTGCGGAATCTTCTTTTGAACCTGTTTTTTTAGCGCCGCTTTCAACACGTTGGGAAGGGGCTGATTCTTTACCGACTATGTCTACGGCCGTTACGTAATAGGAACCGCCTGAGCCGACTTTGTAAACAAGACTCCCTCCGGCATTGATGCTCGCCACTTTTTTGCCGTTTTTATAGACACGATAACCGACGACATCTCCTTCATGATGCAGGCCCCATGTAATCTTACCGTTACTGATCGTTATGGATAGGGGATCTGGTGCTTTGCCATTATCATTCAATTTCGCTTTCGCCCCGACGACATTTCCTGATTTTTCGCCTCCAGGAATCACGGATCCCGGGTCATCGACATATTTCAATCCGATATCTGCAAAGGAATCGGGATTCAACATGAACCCGCCGCTTGTGAATTCGCCAGGCGTTTGCGGAAGGGCTGCATAGCGTTTGCTGCCGACTGATACATATTGTCCATCTATGAAACTATCATCCGCCCTGGATGGAGCATATTTGGCGATGAATAAATCTGATTTTACAAGACCTGCCTTTTGGCATGCACTTGAAGGCAGCAGTCCTGAAACGCCACAGAAGGAACGGTTGACAATTCCGCCCGGCATTTCAAATCGCTTATCAGGGTCGATGAGTTTAGGATCGACTTTGTATGCGGCATTGATCAGATCTGCCCAATAATACATATTACGTTTATTATATTCCAGACCATTGTAGGTCCCTTGCAAGGATTTAGGTGTGTCATATCCGAGCCATGTACCGAATGATACATTTGGATTGCTTGCGACGAACCAAGCGTCCCAATAGTTTTGGGAAGTTCCGGTCTTACCTGCCCAATCACTTGAGAAAGCAAGTCGGTTCCTGACCGAAGCGGCCGTCCCGCTGTTTACGACATCACGCATCATATCAAGCGTCAAGTAAGCGGCTTGCGGAGAAAATACTTCCACTGGTTTCGCTTTATGTTCATAGATGACCTCGCCATCTTTCGATACGATTTTATCGATCATATAAGCATCGACGAATTCCCCTGAATTGGCAAATGTGCCAAATGCATTGACGTTCTCTTCAACGGTTACACCTTTGTCCATGGCACCCAATGACATGGCAAGATTTGAGTAATCCCCATTCGTTACAGTTGTAAAGCCCATTTTTTCCAAATAGGCAGCAGGCCTTTGGTTGATTATTTTCATGTAAAAGAGCGCTGCCGGGATATTATAGGAATTCTTCAGTGCCTCACGGGCTGTCGTTACCCCCGTATAGCTTCCGCCGCCATAGTTTCCTGGACGCCACGCTTTGCTGCCTGCTGGAATGGAAATGGGTACGTTGGCCGATACGCTTCCAGGTGAGATCTTTCCTAACTCAATCCCTGGACCATATACGAGCAAAGGCTTCATCGTTGATCCATTTGATCGCAGTGATGCGGTTGCATGGTTCGTCTGTTCCCGCTTGAAATCACGGCCGCCTACGAAACTGATGATTTTTCCTGTTTTATTTTCGATAAGAATGGCCCCGGCTTCGACGGGCTCACTCACCGTTTTCATTTCTTTCGTATCAGGATCGACAACTTGTGCCGTTTTATCATATCCGTAATTCGGATAGTTTTTCGTTACTTCCTGCATCTTGTCATAAATCTTTTTATCGATTGTCGTATAGATCTGATAGCCGTTTTGACGCAGCTTACGATCGGCAAGTGCTAGATATTGATCTTTTAAGTCATCATTCTCTAAATCTTTCTCTTCATATCCATCATCTTTTGCCAGACTGACAGATAGGATTTCGATGGAGCGTTTTTCGATTTCATAGGTGAGCCATGGATATTTCTCGGATGGCATCTCCGTTTTACCGATAAAGTCTTTTGTTATGTCGTATGCGACTGCCTTATCATATTCTTCTTTTTTTATGTATCCGTTACTATACATCCGCTTTAAAACGGTTTTCATCCGGTTGATGCCGGGCTCTTGATTTTCTTTCAGTTTTCCTTTCTGGGTATATGGTGTATAACCGAAAGGGCTTTGCGGCAATCCAGCGATAAAGGCTGATTGGGGCAATGTCAGATCTTTGGCCTCCACGCCAAAAATACCTTCAGCGGCGGACTCGACACCAGCGATGTTACGGCCTGAAGAGTTTCGTCCCAAAGTGGAGACGTTTAAGTAGGTTTCCAAAATCTCTTCTTTTTCAAAGAACTTTTCGACCCGGAGCGCAAGAAGGATTTCTTTTGCTTTCCGTTCAAATGATACTTCGTTGGTGAGGACCTGGTTTTTAATGAGCTGCTGTGTTAATGTACTTCCTCCCGATTGGACGCTTGCATTCGAAAATTCCTGGTAAACGGCACGCAGGATGGCTTTCGGGACAACTCCGTCATGCTCATAAAAATACTCATCTTCTGTAGCGATGACTGCATTTTTAAGATACTCGGAAACTTTATCGATGGACACTTCTTCACGCTCAAGGTCACTCTTAAGCTTGCCCAAGTATACTTCATCTGCAAAGTATACTTCAGAGGTCTCTTCATAATTGTAAATGTCTTTTTTCAAATCTTCTTTTGAGCGTACTGGCTCATCATTGACGAGGGCAGCGAAATAGCCGGCTCCGACGCCGCCGGCGAATGAGAATCCTAGGATCCCGACAATAATGAGGATCAGCGTTAAATTCCAAATGACTTGGTATGTAACCCGCGCATTCTTTTGTGTTTTTTCATTTTGAAAAAAACGGGTCAGCTGCTTCCAGACTGTTTGAAATCTATCTTTTTGATTATTATTCATCGTATCATACCCCCTGAAATCACATATATTATAGCATATAACAGGTAGGGGAAAGGGCATCTTTCTTATTTTTCTATAATCTGTAAGGGTGATGTTGACAAGGATACTTATGTATGATAAAAGTTTATTAACAACAATAAAATGATTAAATGATCGCGATGATAGGACCCAGTAGTCAGACTATCCCTGTTTCAGAGAGCCGGTGGTTAGTGGAAATCGGTACAAATGGTATGATGAATTACTTCCTGGAGCATTTGCTGTGAAATGATTAGTAGCAGGAAACGGCTGACGACCGTTATTCGTCTTGAGCGGAGGGCATATTATGTCCTCAAGTTGGGTGGTACCGCGAATTCATTCGTCCCTTCATATTTATGAAGGGGCGTTTTTGTGTGCTTTTTGCGGTTTTTTTCTATGATGGAGGAGGA
Source organism: Peribacillus simplex (assembly GCF_900156045.1). Taxonomy (GTDB): domain Bacteria; phylum Bacillota; class Bacilli; order Bacillales; family DSM-1321; genus Peribacillus; species Peribacillus simplex_D. Next base: position 437,543 of record NZ_FTMX01000001.1, read on the forward strand.
ATATTTAATGGAATTGCTTAAAGACCTCGAGTGGAGAGGGATTATTTATCAACAAACGGATGAAGAGGGTTTTAAGGACCTTTTGGAAAAAGAGAAAATTTCTTTATACTGTGGTGTCGATCCAACTGCGGATAGTATGCACATCGGACATCTATTGCCATTCTTGACATTGCGCCGTTTCCAGCAGCACGGTCATCGTCCGCTTGTGCTAGTAGGCGGTGCGACTGGACTTATTGGTGATCCAAGCGGTAAAAAAGAGGAACGCCAGCTGCAAACACTGGAAAAAGTGCTTTATAATGCAGACTGCATAAAAGGGCAGCTATCCCACATCTTTGAATTCGACGGTGAAAATGGTGCGGTCATGGTCAATAACTATGACTGGATAGGTAAAATCGATATGGTTACATTCTTGCGTGATTACGGGAAATACATCGGCATTAACTACATGCTGGCAAAAGATACGGTTGCTTCCCGCCTGGATACGGGAATTTCCTTTACTGAATTTGCGTACACGATCTTACAAGGGATTGATTTCGGTCATTTATACAGCAATTACGACTGTAAATTGCAAATTGGCGGCAGTGATCAATGGGGAAACATTACGACCGGTCTTGAAATGATCAGGAAATCCAATGATGAGAATGCTAAAGCATTCGGTATGACGATCCCGCTCGTAACGAAAGCGGATGGAACGAAATTCGGTAAAACGGAAGGCGGAGCGATTTGGCTTGACCCGGAAAAGACGACTCCGTATGAATTTTACCAATTCTGGATCAATACAGCCGATGCTGATGTTGTGAAATACCTGAAATTCTTCACATTCCTATCTCGTGAGACGATTGAAGAGTTAGAGCAATCCGTACAGTCCGAACCGCATTTGCGTAAAGCGCAAAAAGCTTTAGGGGAAGAAATGACCCGTTTGATTCATGGTCAGGAAGCTCTTGACCAAGCAATCAAAATCTCTGCCGCCCTATTCAGCGGTGAGGTGAAGAATTTAAGTGCAGCGGAAATCAAATTGGGCTTTAAGGATGTCCCAAGCTTCGAACGTGAAAGCAAAGAAGATATCGGTTTGGTCGATTTAATCGTTGAAGCGAAAATTTCGCCATCCAAGCGTCAAGCCCGTGAAGATATTCAGAATGGGGCAATCTCCATAAATGGGGAGAAAGTGACTGATCTGCAATATGTAGTGACGGAAGCTTCCAAGATTGAAGGGGAGTTCATCCTTGTTCGTCGCGGCAAGAAGAAATACACATTAGTGAAATGATTGTTCAAAGCCTGGCTGAATCCCAGCCGGGCTTTGTCATGCAAGGATATGTTTAGGTGCAAAAAAAACCCCATCCAAGGATGGGGTTTTTTGAAGTTATTAACGAGAGTAGAACTCAACGATAAGAGCTTCGTTAATTTCAGCAGGCAATTCAGAACGTTCTGGTAAACGAGTGAAAGTACCTTCTAATTTCTCAGCATCGAAAGTAAGGAAATCAGGAACGAAGTTAGTTGCTTCAACTGATTCTTTGATGATTGAGAAGTTGCGTGATTTTTCACGAACTGAGATTGTTTGTCCAAGAGACACTTTGTAAGATGGAATGTCTACGCGGCTTCCGTCTACAGTGATGTGACCGTGGTTAACAAGTTGACGTGCTTGACGACGTGTACGAGCTAAACCAAGACGGTAAACAAGGTTGTCAAGACGTGATTCAAGAAGAATCATGAAGTTTTCACCATGAACACCTTTAAGTTTGCCAGCGCGGTCGAACATTGTACGGAATTGACGTTCAGTGATTCCATACATGTGACGAAGTTTTTGTTTCTCTTGCAGTTGCATTCCGTATTCAGAAATTTTTCTGCGTTGGTTAGGACCATGTTGTCCTGGAGCATAAGGGCGTTTTTCTAATTCTTTACCAGTACCTGTTAGGGAAATTCCTAAACGACGGGATAGTTTCCAGCTTGGGCCAGTATAACGAGCCATAGGATGACTCCTCCTTTAAATGTTTTTATTTTGGTAAAATAAAAACCGTGTGAATGTACGATCATGACCATTTTGTTTTCATGTACCTTCGCCCTAGCAGCAGAGAGTTACGAGATACACCTCTGTATTGAGGAACAAAATGAGAACATAAAGGCTGTCACATAGGCTGCAATATTTTACACAAAGAGTATTGTATAATATTCTGCTCAATGAGTCAAGGACAGTTGTGATTAATTAATGAATAGATAAAGTGAATCGCAGCAAGAAAATATAATATATTAAAAAAATGCAATCTATAGAGAGGTTTTTTCCATTGTAAGCGTAATGAGGTAATGGATCCAAAAATCATGGAGGGTTTGAGACATTTCTTGGGTGCCTGAGCCATGGGTGTGGTTCAATCCTGTTTCTTTGCTAAAAATGTCAAAAGGGTCGATGAATTCAGGAAGGAACGGGTACATGTACAAGTAATGGAAAAGGGAGCAGGCAAGGTTTGCCGCTCCCTTTTACTTTATAGATGATTGGAAAGGATTTCAGCGAACTTCTCCAGTCCTTGCTGATCCATTTCGTCAAAACGGTCCGTTATCGGGCTGTCGATATCGAGGACACCGAGCAATTTGCCATCCTTCATGAGCGGTATGACAATTTCAGATCTTGATGCCGCATCGCAGGCGATATGTCCAGGGAATTGGTGGACATCCTCTACGCGCAGGGTTTTTTCAGTTGCCGCTGAAGTCCCGCATACGCCCTTGCCCATTGGAATGCGGACACAGGCTGGAAGACCTTGAAAGGGTCCTAGAATTAATTGGCCATCTTCATATAAATAAAAGCCTACCCAGTTAATCTCATCGAGAAACAGATTAAGTAAAGCTGCCGCATTGCTTAAATTGGCTATCCGGTTCGTTTCATCTTCGATTAAGGCAAGTAGTTGTTTTTGGACCAGTTCATAGTTTTTTTCTTTTTTTCCTTGATACATTTCGACATTAAACAAAAGCGTTCACCTGTCTTCCGCATATTTTTACAGCACTATCTAATCATGATGCTTTATTGTTGGGAAATTGTCGAGAACTTACTAAAGGATTCAGGCTCTTCCGTGAAGAAGTAGTCCACAAGACTTGTCTCAAAGAAAGCGAGGGATTGCCTGAATGAATCGCCAGACGCCAACGAAACAAGCCATTGTGGAAGCTGCATTGCATTTATTTCATTTAAAAGGCTATCATGCTACATCCATACGGGATATTGCGAATAAAGCGAGAGTGAACGCTGCAAATATTGCCTACTATTTCAAGAATAAGCAGGGATTGCTGGAATTCTGTTTCATTTCCTATTTAGAAGAGTATATCCTGGTCCTTGAGAAGAACATGACATTGCTCGAACTTAAAGGCCCGCAGCATTGCTTGATGAATCTTGTAAAGGATATTCTCGCTTTCCAGAGGGAAAACTTCCTTGCTGCACGGTTCATATATGGGGAATCTTCACTTGATTCCAATTTGAACCGCGAAATTCATTCGACTTATTTTACTAAGGAAAAGTCTTACTTTCAATATATTTTGGAACAAGGGATCAAGAGCAGGAGTTTCCAGCAGGTCTCCGTTCCCATGTATATGCTGCAGTTGAAGGGATTATTGACGGCACCTGTCCTGCATACCCATTATGCGATGGATGTGCTTCATGTCTTCCCGCAAGAAGCCTATTACACGAATATTTATGCCAATGAAGTCGGACGTTTTCTGCAAGATACCCTTTTCATTGCCGAAGACTTACAGCCACTGTTAGCCGGCCGGCCTTAAGTGTATACATGAGTTACCCTTTAAACCCTGCAATCAGTGCCTGATGGCCCTGACCCAAATCTTTAGCCTGATGGGCATCGGAACCGTAAATAAGCGGAATGCCGAGATCTAAAGCACGATTTGCAAATCGTTCAGGAGGATAGGGTTCACCGCATAGCGGCTTTACAAGTCCTGCTCCATTATAATCTAGTTCATACCTTTGATCCTTGATCATGTCGAGAACCTTGTAAACCCGCTCGTCAAAACTTGATGCCGGCGGATATCGATGCTGGAATTTATGGACAAGCGTAATGTGCCCGATCCGTTTTGGTTTATATATGCCTAAATCAGCTTCTATTGATTTTTCCAGTGTATCGTAATATTTGGTATAAACCGAATCCACTGAACCTAGTTCATTGGCAATCTCGCCAAACCCATCATCGCTGAAATCGATGCAATGCCAACTGTTTTGATGCCTGATGAAGTGGACGGAAAGTATACTATCATCAAGGAATTCTCCGATTTCGTCGAGGAATTCTTTCGTTTCAATTTCATATCCCTCTATAAAGTCAACCTCCAGGCCTGTTTTGATCAGGATTTTGTCTTTATAGCGTTCTTTCAGTACGCGGAGCTCTTGAAAGTAATTCAGGAGCAGGGCAGCGTCCATGCCGCTGTCTTTTTCAGGAGTAGGATCTTGAAAATTTCGTGGCAATGGAGCATGTTCCGTAAATGTGATTTCCTTTAATCCTAGCTCGATTCCCCGCGTAATATATTCATCGAATTTATCCGTAGAGCCGTGTGGGCAAAACGGAGTGTGCACATGGCCGTCAGCTTTCATGGTTCTTCCCTCCCAAAAAACAGGTATTTGTAGCAATTTTCTACAAAAAAATCATTTTTCTCGTCAAAAATTATTGCTAACATGGTATCATAAAAGCATTAAATTTAACATTTTTAAAATTGATATATAAACGAGCAAGACTGTAAGGATTAGAACAGGGGGCTTACCATGGATTACATAATTGGGGTAATTGTATTAATTTTGATTTTCATCATTTGGGGTTATTTTTTCAAAAAGAGATATTTTAAAGAAATCGATCGATTGGAATCCTGGAAAATAAGCATCATGCACCGCCCCGTGCTGGAAGAGCTTTCTAAAGTCAAACAATTGAACATGACAGGTGAAACAGAGGAAATGTTCGAAAACTGGCGCATTGAATGGGACGCCATCATTACGGATCATATGCCCGAAGTCGAAGAGCTTTTATTCGATGCCGAGGAATTCGTCGATAAATACCGTTTCAGCCGATCAAAAGAGGTACAGCGCAAAATTACAGTCAAGCTGAATGAAATCGAGGAAATGATCAAAAAGATCTTATACGAACTGAATGAACTCGTAGGCAGTGAGGAAAAGAATCGATTGGAAATTGAGGATATCAAGGAATCCTACCGTCAATTGAAGAAATCCCTGCTTGCGCATAGGCATAATTATGGGAAAGCGGCTGATAAGCTGGAAAATTCCTTGGATGAAGTAGTGCAAATCCTCCAGAAGTATGAAGAAGAGACCGTGAACGGCAATTATTTGAATGCGAGGGAGCTTGTTCTATCCATTAAGGAAAAATTGGCGGTTCTGTCAGTTAAAATGGAAATGCTCCCAAAATTATTGGTAGATAGCCAATCAGAGCTGCATTCCCAGCTTCATGAATTGAAGGATGGTTATGAGGAGATGTCAGGACAAGGGTATCTGTTGAGCCATATCCAATTCGAGCTGGAAATATCACGGCTTGAGGAAGAACTGGAACTATATAAAACACAATTGGAAAATGCCGAAACGGAAGCCGTGGAAAAGGGCATAAAGGAAATGCGCGAAAGCATTGAGGTGCTTTATGACCTTTTGGAAAAAGAAGTACTTTCAAAACAGTATATCTTGAAAAATGATGAAGTTCTTAGAAAAACGTTAAGTGACCTTGAATATGAAAACGATAAACTTAAAGTTGAAACCATACATGTTCAACACACATATCATTTGACGGAAAATGAGCTCGATGCACAACGGAAAATGGAAAAGCAGATTGCCCAGATTTCGAAACGCCATCAATTGCTCGTCTTGAAGATGGAGGATAATGTGATGGCAAGCTCCCTTATCAGCGAAGAGATGCAGGGACTGGCTGTACAGTTGAAGGAATTACAGGAAAATCAGAAAGACTTTACCCTTAAATTACAGGCTTTACGAAAAGATGAAATGGATGCCAGGGATGCATTGGCCGACTTGAAACGCAAAATGGTCGATACTGGACGTTTAATTGCCAAAAGCAATATTCCAGGTCTTCCAGAAGAGTATAAAGTGGTGCTTCAGGACGCCAAAGAAAGCATGGACGACGTTCAGGGGAAACTTGAAGAAAAGCCGCTTGACATGGCCGTTGTTTATATTTATTTGGAAAAGGCGGTTCAACAGGTGGATAAGGTCCACGAAAAAACCAATGAATTGATCGAACATATGTATTTGGCCGAAAAGGTGATCCAATTTGGAAATCGCTATCGAAGCAGTCATGATATGATTGCCGAGAGCCTTAGGGATGCCGAGGCCAAATTCCGAAGCTATGAATATCAAGCCGCATTGGAAACGGCAGCCACGGCCATAGAAAAGGTCGACCCAGGCAGTTTACGAAAAATCGGGGCGAACATAGAAGAAGTCCTTTCCTGAAAAACCCGCCAAGGCGGGTTTTTTCTTTTACCGGACCCTGTAATAGATTAGGCGGGAAGTTAAATCTGCGGGACTATAAAGAAGCAGGTCTCCTAGACCAGTGTTTTACATTCTCTTTCAAATTCAATTATGTTAATATTAGAAGTTGCAACAGCAACATTGAAACATATATTTAGTCGAGTGACCATCATAGATACAAAAACATGGAAGGTGAACCCATGATTTATTTTGATAATAGCGCAACAACAAAACCGTATCCCGAAGTAATCGAATCATTCATGAAGGTTACTTCGAATTATTTCGGGAACCCCTCTTCGCTTCATGGACTTGGGGTGCAATCCGAAAAACTGCTTTCCGCAGCTAGAAAGCAGATCGCTGATTTACTAAAGGTGAAGAGTTCGGAAATATATTTCACTTCCGGGGGGACGGAAGGAAATAATCTTGCCATCAAAGGGGCCGCCCACTCCCAGGGAAATCGCGGCAAACACATAATCACGACAGCGATTGAACATCCTTCTGTAGAAGATGCATGCCAATCATTGACGAAAATGGGCTATGAGATCACATATCTTCCGGTTAACGAATTTGGGCAAATTGATGTAACGGATCTTAAGGAAGCATTGAGGGAAGATACCATTTTGGTTTCCGTCATGCATGTTAATAATGAAGTTGGCTCGATTCAGCCGATTGCTGAAATTGGCAAGTTGTTAAAACAATGTCCCAACGTGCTCTTTCATGTCGATAATGTACAGGGAACAGGCAAAGTTTCGTTGTCATTGCGTGAAGCCAATGTGGATTTATGTACAATTTCCGGCCACAAGGTTCACGGCTTGAAAGGGACAGGCATCCTCTATGTTCGTGAAGGCGTTCGGGTCGATCCGCTTTTCCATGGTGGCAATCAAGAAACGAAAATCAGGAGCGGCACCGAAAATGTTGCGGGAATCGTCGCCCTATCGAAGGCTTTTCGTATTAGTATGGACAATCAATTGCTGTATCATGATAAGCTGCAGCAAATCAAAACTTATTTATATAAAGGCTTGAAGGAAATGGACGGGGTACAGGTTAACAGTCCTGAAGAGGGTGCACCCCATATTGTGAATTTTTCCGTTCCGGGGCTTAAATCCGAGGTATTGCTGCATGCACTTGAATCGGAAGGAATATATGTTTCGACGACCAGTGCCTGTTCTTCGAAAAAAAGGACTTTAAGCAAAACGGTGGATGCGATGTTCCATAATTCAGCCCGTTCCGAAAGCGTCATCCGAATCAGCACTACCTATGGAAATGAAATGGAAGAAGCAAAGCAAGTTCTGGCGGCGATACAGAAAATAGTCGCTAATTTAGAAAAAATAATGAGGGTTGCAAAATGAAATTTGATCATATAATTATCCGTTATGGAGAAATCTCCACGAAAAAAAGAAACCGTAAAGGCTTTGTGGACAAAATGAAGGCACATATCCGCTGGAGTTTAAAAGATATAGAAGGCGTAGTGCTTACAGCCAACCGGGAGCGGATGTACGTTCTCTTGAACGGTGCGGACCATAAGCCTGTCATTGACCGGTTGAAAGGCATTTTTGGAATTCAGTCATTAAGCCCTGCAATAAAAATAGAGCGTGATCTGGAAGTGATGAAAACGGCAGCATTGTATTATCTTAATCATACTCTTGAAGAGGTGAACACGTTCAAAATCACGACAAAACGCGCGGATAAAGATTTTCCATATAATACGGATGAAATCAACAGGGCAATCGGCGGGCATTTACTCCGAAATACAGAAGATTTAAAAGTGGATGTAAAGAACCCTGATTTGAACCTGCTAGTGGAAGTGAGACGCGAAGCCGTGTATTTGACAGGTGAAATCATCCAGGGGGCAGGCGGTCTTCCATTCGGTTCAAGCGGGAAGGCGATGCTGATGCTTTCAGGAGGGATTGATAGCCCTGTTGCGGGATTCCTTTCGATGAAACGGGGATTGGACGTGGAAGCGATCCATTTTTACAGCCCGCCGTTCACAAGCGAACGTTCACGTCAAAAGGTCATTGATTTGGCAGGCAAGCTTGCAGAAATAAATGGAAGCATGAAAGTGCATATCGTTCCATTTACGGAAATCCAATTATTGATTCAAAAACAAATCCCGGAAAACTACTCAATGACTACAACCCGGCGTTTAATGATGCGGGTCGCCGATCGAATCCGTGAAAAGGAAGAAGCCATGGCGCTGATTACCGGTGAAAGCCTTGGACAGGTTGCGAGCCAGACGATGAGCAGCATGTTTGCCATCAATGAGGTGACGAATACACCGATCCTGCGTCCGCTGATTACAATGGATAAGACAGAAATCATCAAGATTGCCAGAGAGCTTGATACTTTTGAAATATCCAATCTGCCGTACGAGGATTGCTGCACGGTCTTTACGCCGGCAAGTCCAAAAACGAAACCGAAACGTGAAAAAGTCAATTACTATGAAAGCTTCGTCGACTTTGAATCCTTGATTGAAAAAGCGGTCTCCGAAACAGAAATATTAACGGTTAAACCTGGTCAGACTTTCGATAAGGAAGAAGCGATGGAAGACTTATTTTAATATCCTGTAATTACCAATAAAATTGTACGAATGAAGCCATGTGTTTTAACACACTCTATAATCACAAGGAGGTGAAAAACACATGGCAAACAACAACAGCTCAAACGAATTATTGGTACCTGGAGTGGAACAAGCTCTACAACAAATGAAATATGAAATCGCTACAGAATTCGGCGTACAACTTGGTGCCGACACAACATCTCGCGCTAACGGTTCAGTTGGTGGAGAAATCACAAAACGCCTTGTTCAAATGGCTGAACAACAATTAGGCGGAGGATTCAACAGATAATTTAATAAATATGGCTACAGAGAGCGGGTTCTTACACCCGCTCTCTTTATTTTTGTTGACAAAATTCGTGGCGTCCGAATAAAGTGTGAACCATTATTTTAAACAAGATTTAGCTATACTACATGATTTTTTACTGTTTTATATAAAATGAAAACTCACTGGATTGAAGAAATGTGCGACACTCCTGCCGAAAAACTGGCTAGCCGAGACCCCACAGACGCTTGCGTCGAGGAGGCTTGGCAGACAGTCGGCGGAAAGGGATCGGGTTTCTGAAATCAACTGGAACGGTTTTTTTAGTGAAAACTGGATTTTTATCGAATTCTACAGTCTAAAGAGAGCGGGTTGTAACACCCGCTCCCTTTATTTATTTGTAAAAATAAATAGAAATATTAGAGAATTATCTTGTATAATGAGTAGGTACTAAGAGTTCATAATTGGAGGGGAAGAATATGAAGCGTGAAGACTTATTGGCTCCGGAACATTACAACTTAGTGAGTGAAATGGAACGTTTTGCAAAAGATCCAAAAAAAGTTGCCGTCCTCTGGGAGAACGAAACCGGTGACAAAAAACAACTTACATATGAGAATTTATTAAAGAGTGCAAATAAAATTGGAAATGCCTTCAAGAAAAAAGGACTGGGTAAAGGTGATACGGTCCTTATCATAATCCCTCGTTTGGTTGAAGCTTATCAAGTGTATTTAGCCGCATTGAAAATTGGCATGATTGTCATACCTTGTTCCGAAATGCTTCGTGCGAAGGACTTACAGTATCGAGTCAACCATGGTAATGTCAAAGGAATCATCAGTTATCATGAATATACTCATGAATTGAATGAAATAGAAGGGGCGGAAGGCCTCCTGAAATTTTCAATCGGAAAACGAATCGAAAATTGGCTGGATTTGAATGAGCTTGCCGATGAGGAATCAGATCAGCTGACTATGGCCGATACGAAGAGTGAGGATATGGCGTTCTTATCGTATACTTCCGGAACGACAGGAAACCCAAAAGGGGTCGTCCATACTCATGGATGGGCTTATGCCCATTTGAAAACGTCTGCAGCAAACTGGCTTGGCATCAGCGAAACGGATGTGGTTTGGGCAACTGCTGGCCCAGGGTGGCAAAAGTGGATCTGGAGTCCTTTCCTGGCGGTTCTGGGAACGGGAGCGGCCGGTCTTGCCTATCATGGGAAGTTCGAGGCGAAAAAATATCTTCAGCTGCTTCAGGACTACAAAGTGAATGCATTATGCTGCACACCGACCGAGTATCGATTGATGGCAAAGGTGGATAACCTTGATGACTATGATTTATCCCATCTTCATAGTGCAGTATCAGCGGGAGAGCCTTTAAATCAAAAGGTGTTCGAGGTCTTTAAAAACCATTTCCATATTGAAGTGCGTGATGGATATGGACAGACCGAAAATACCCTGTTGGTAGGCGTCACGAAAGGGATGGAAATTAAATTGGGCTCCATGGGCAAACCGACTCCGGGCAACCATGTGGAAATCATTGATGATTCCGGTAAACCTTGTTCTCCTGGCATAGTGGGGGATATTGCCGTACATGTAGATACACCTGCTCTCTTTAAAGAATATTTTAAAGATCCCGAGCGGACATCGCAGCAGTTCCGTGGGGACTATTATATCACCGGCGACCAAGCGAAAAAGGATGAAGATGGTTATTTCTGGTTTGAAGGTCGTTCTGATGATATCATCATCAGCTCGGGATATACGATTGGACCGTTTGAAGTGGAAGATGCACTCGTTAAGCATCCATTTGTTAAAGAGTGTGCCGTTATAGCAAGCCCTGATGAAATAAGGGGAAATGTGGTCAAGGCATATGTAGTCTTGATGGAGGATATCGATCCGAACAGCCAAGGCTTGATCCAGACGCTCCAATCGCACGTGAAGGAATTGACTGCCCCATATAAATATCCAAGGAAAATCGAATTTTTAGAAGAGCTGCCCAAAACGACATCAGGTAAAATCAAACGGGTGGATTTACGCAAAAGGGAAGAAGCACTCCTTAACAATTGAATGAAAGCATTACCGTCAGCCTCCAAGGCTGGCGTTTTTTTATTAATAGGTGCTTGGATAAAAGCGTAAATATGGGAATTCATGATATGAGATGGTACACTTACTGCATATCTGCACAGTAACAATCATTTAATAAGGAGTGTAAAGCCGGTATGGGAACGTTATGGTTCAATGGGTCGATTTATACGATGATTAAAGAAAACGATCAAGTGGAGGCAGTCTTCACTGAAAAGGGGGTAATTGTTGATACCGGCAGCCTGGACTATTTGAAAAATGAATATGCCGGCAATATTTCCAGGGAAATCGACTTAAAGGGACAAACGATGCTGCCGGGGTTAGTGGATAGTCACCTTCATTTGGTCGGGCATGGTGAAAGGCTGCTTCGTTTAGACCTTTCTTTGATGGATAGCAGGGAGTCCATCTTGAAATCCTTGAAGGAAAAGTGCTCTAAAACCCCAGCAGGAAAGTGGATTGTTGCCGAAGGGTGGAATGAAAATGAATGGCCGAGTCCTGAATTGATATTACGGGATGAGCTTGACGCGATATCGACAGAACATCCCATCGTATTGAAAAGGATTTGCCGTCATGCCTTGGTGGTCAATTCCCGCGCCCTTTTGGAAGCCGATATTAAAGAGGATATAAAAGAACCTTCAGGCGGGGTGATCTGCCGTTATCCCGGCGGGCGTTTAAATGGTTTATTTAAAGAAAGCCAGGCGCAGAACCTTATTTTAGACAGCCTTCCCGGCATTGATCAAGAGTATATCGAAAACGCACTCACAGAGGCAATAGAAGACGCATATAAGCTAGGTTTGACTGGCGGGCATACTGAGGACCTTTATTATTACAATGGCTTCATGCCGACATATCAGGCGTTTAAATCGGTAATCGAGGACCGGGAAATGGCCTTTCGCGCCAATTTGCTCGTCCATCACGAAGCGTTTGAAGAAATGCTGGCAGCAGGCGGGGGCTATCAGAAAGGTACGCGATATATCAAATTCGACAGTATGAAGATATTTACCGACGGCTCCTTGGGCGGACGCACAGCCCTGTTGAGCGAGCCTTATGTAGATCAAAAGGATACGAATGGAGTCGCGATATTCACTGAAAACGAGCTTCAGGAATGGGTGAAAAAAGCAAGGGATGCCGGAATGCCGATTGCTGTCCATGCGATTGGCGATCTCGCTTTTGAATACGTCTTGAATGCAATAGAAGCCCTTCCCCCGAAAAAGGGGCAGAGGGACCGGCTCATCCATGCGCAGATTGTCCGGCCGGAGCTGTTGGAGCGGGCGGCAAAGCTGCCGGTAATCTTTGATATCCAACCGGGTTTCGTCCCGTCCGATTTTCCGTGGGTGGAAGAAAAGGTGCCAGCGGATTTATTGGAATCCTCCTATGCCTGGAAAACCTATTTGAATTTGGGCATCATTTGTGCGGGAGGGTCGGATGCACCCATTGAACCATTAAATCCAATTTTGGGCATTCATGCAGCTGTCACAAGGATGAAAATCAACAGTGAGGACCGGACCGTATATGGCTTGGGTGAAAGGCTTTCCGTATACGAGGCTTTCTCACTGTATACAAAAGGCAGTGCTGCAGCAATCGGCCAGGAAAAACGCCGCGGTGTGATCATAGATGGGTACGATGCCGATTTTACTGTGTTTAATCTGGATGTTTTTGCTGTCGCGCCGGATGATCTTCTAAAAGCTGAGGCGGTCATGACGGTCATCGATGACAAAATCATGTATGATAAAAAATAACAGTTGCAAAAAAAGAAATGGAAATACAAAATTGTTAGATGGAATTAGATAAAGGAATGTAAATGGAAAGAAGGCTTGTTATGAAAGTGGATGAACAAAAAGAAGGGGCGATCTATGCAGCCCTTTCTTACATGATGTGGGGAATCGTGCCGATTTACTGGAAGTTCCTTCAGGGAGTCGGTGCAACAGAAATTTTAGCTCAGAGGGTATTATGGTCTTTCGTGTTCATGCTGGTTTTATTGATGTTCATGAAAAAATGGCAAGCGTTTCTTGTTTATGTCAAAAACATTATGGGAAATCCCAAACTCTTTACGGCATTACTAACGGCGTCACTGCTTGTTACAGCTAATTGGGGAGTGTTCATCTGGGCCGTTAACTCAGGACGGATCCTCGACACGAGCCTTGGATATTATATCAATCCGCTAGTCAGTGTACTATTGGGAGTGATAGTCTTAAAAGAAAAATTGAGCCGGGCCCAAATCATTTCTTTCCTGCTTGCAGGAATCGGAGTCTTGATCCTTGGCATTCATTTCGGCACGATCCCGTGGATCTCGCTTGTTTTGGCCATGATGTTCGGATTATACGGTCTGGCAAAAAAAATGATCAAGGCCGAATCGGCGATCGGGCTGACGCTCGAAACGATGATGGTAACGCCGCTTGCCCTGGGCTACCTGATATACTTGATGAACCAATCAGAAATGCAATTCTTTACAGAGTGGAGCACAAGCTTACTGTTGGTGGGCGGCGGGATTGTCACGGCATTGCCACTTTTATATTTTGCGAAAGGGGCGGAAAAGATCCCGTTATCGATGCTTGGCATTTTTCAGTATATCGCTCCGACCTTATCTTTATTGATTGGGGTATTCGTCTATCATGAAAGTTTTACCAAAGCACATCTTTTAGCCTTTTTGTTCATATGGTCAGCCTTGGCTGTTTATACATTATCCATAACGAAATGGGGTCAGGCAAGTGCCCGCAGGTTCAAAGGCAAAGGGAATATTGGTGCGTGAATAACAAAAAATGCTTCGGAGAATTCTCTCCAAGCATTTTTTTTATGGCGGTATTTAATGAAACGGTTTTACGGCATAGGGGAAATGCCAGGGTCATAAAAGGTAAATATTCGAACCTATCTCAGAAACAATACAATTGGAAAGGCTGAAAGGGCTGTGATCTGGCATTGCACGGGGGATATTTAGTTGGAATTGACTATAGAAGGAACTATCCAGGAAAATGATATGATCTGTCAGGGATGCTGATATGGTGGCGAACGGCTTTCTATGGCTATTTAATTCAGTGATGATTCCCTGTGCACTGGTAATCCCGATACCGTGGCCATAAAAGAGGTTTTGCCCTAATAATATGGCATTTTCACCTTGCCATTCAGGAGTTGCCTCGTCGTGATCAGGGTTTTTGAAGTAAACGCAATCACCCGGTATATAATCCCTTCCTTGATGAATATTGAGAGCCATATTTTGTGGAGGGTGCCAGTCATATAAAAATAGGTTTGAAAAAAGGTCGTCGAAATTCCTAGGGCCGATTAAATCCAAAATGGCCTTTAAAAAAGTGACGACCATTGCTGTCCCGCATTCGAAAGCATAAAGCCTTCCATTTATAAAAATGTCAACGATTGCAGCATGGGGGAGAACCCCTGGCTGAAGGGTAAAGGTGCCATCCCTTGAAAGGCGCCAATATTGTTTATTGGATTCCGATTCCTCGAGTGTGGAAAATTCTGCATTACTTTTATCCAACGCAATAGCTGCCGCAATGACTCGGTTCCTCAGTTGTATCTCGAAATTAAAATCTCCAAAGTTCCGGTATTCAAAAACGTTAGAATCTTCCGCCAGCAATTGGACAATTTCAAGCGATTTAGCAGATGCTATTCCTGGTTGGATTTGACTGACATCTAACCATTTGTGATTAATCTTTATCATGATCATATCCACCTTTTACTTATGAAATTAACGGTTTATAAAACCGGTAAACAAAAATGTCTACATGTAATGCTCATTATATGAATGCCGGCAAGGAATTGACTATTTGGAACGTGTCAGTCACCAGTGCAGCCGTGAATGATTGGAATGAAAAAGAGGCAGAATTTTATTGCTTTCATCCCAAAAGATGTTTTGCTAGATATCCTAGAGTGCAAGGAATACCTTTCCAATTAGCGAGAAGAAGCAAATTAGTATTCCTTTTTCCCCATGAATTGATATAATGAGAGAGAAAAGATCATATGTGCGAGAAATGTAGGGGGGCCAGTACTGCTGGCTGAGATTGCATCCTTTAGATGCTGACTCTTTGAACCTGATCTGGATGATGCCAGCGGAGGGAACATATTATTACTGACTTTCTGTTTTGTATGTTAACGTCCGAATTCATCTTCGGGCGTTTTTTGCTTTTTTATCAAGTATTTGAATAAACCCTTGAGCCCCATTATGGTTCCGGGCATATGGATCTTATATGATGTGTAGGAGGATAAAAACTTGAATAAATTCTTGCCACTGTTAACTTCGTTGTTCCTTTTGGGTGGATGCGGTGCAGGCGGAACTAATGAAAAAGAAGAAGCATCTAAAAATGAAGGAAATGAACAATTAAAAAAAGTATCGGTCGTGCTCGATTGGACACCGAATACAAACCATACAGGATTGTATGTAGCCAAGGAAAAAGGTTATTTTAAAGAACAAGGTCTTGATGTGGAAATTATCATGCCAGGTGAAGCCGGGGCTGATAAGCTTGTCGCTTCAGGGAAATCTGAATTTGGCGTAAGTTACCAGGAGGGCATAACGCAGGCCCGCGTGCAGGGTGTGCCGATTGTTTCGGTAGCTGCCGTCATTCAGCATAATACCTCGGGATTCGCTTCCCCTGAGGCAAAGAACATTAAAACCCCCAAGGATTTTGAAGGGAAAACGTATGGTGGCTGGGGGTCTCCGGTTGAAAAGGCCATTATTGATTCACTCATGAAAAAAGAAAATGCGGATGTAAATAAAGTGGATATAGTCAATACAGGAGACACGGATTTTTTCACTTCGGTTAAAAGGGATATAGATTTTGCCTGGATTTATTATGGATGGACAGGCATTGAGGCTGAATTACGAAATGAGAAGCTTAATATGGTTTACTTAACCGAATACTCTGATAAGCTTGATTACTATACGCCTGTTTTGACTACAAATGAAAAGATGATAAAAGAAGATCCCGAGACTGTTAAAGCATTCGTTCATGCAGCATCGAAAGGGTACCAGTTTGCGATCAAGAATCCTGCCGATGCAGCAGACATATTAACCAAGTCTGCACCGGATCTTGATGCAAAACTAGTGAAGAAAAGCCAGGAGTGGCTTGCAGATAAGTATCAGGATGATGCTCCGCGATGGGGTGAACAAAAACTTGAAATTTGGAAGAATTACAGTGATTGGATGACTGAAAATAAGCTTCTTGAAGGTGATTTCGATCCTGAAAAGGCATTTACCAATGAATTTTTACCAAAATAGGAGGAAATGCAATGGCCAACTCATTAATTAGTATACAAATTATTCCTAAAGGGGAAAATGTCATCCCTATGGTCGATGAAGCAATCAAGATCATTGAAGAATCAGGTGTCAAGTATGAGGTTCACCCGCTTGAAACGACAATGGAGGGTGAGCTTTCCGAACTTTTTGCCGTGATAGAAAAAATGAATGTAAGAATGATTGAAATAGGATCGCCGAATGTCATTTCCCAAGTGAAAATATTATATCAGCCAAGCGGGATAACGATGGATACGTTAACGGAGAAATATCGGGCATGATCGGAAGGAAAATTTGGAAGAAGGGGGCTCCCTTCTTTCTTTTATTATTGTTGCTGATAGTATGGGAGTCAGTGACAGTCTTATTGAAAGTCGAAGAATGGCTGCTTCCCGCTCCATCGGCCATTTTCATTGAAGGAATTGAGTCGTCCCGCAATCTTTACGGACACCTTATATCCACAACCGAGCTTGCGTTGTCGGGTTTTTTTATCGGAAGCTGCATCGGCTTACTGATCGCAGCAATCTTACACCTATTTCCAGGTGTGAAGGACGCGGTTTATCCTCTGCTCATACTATCACAAAATATACCCATCATTGTTTTGGCGCCGCTCTTGGTGATCTGGTTTGGCTTTGGCATGCTGCCTAAGTTAATAGTCATTTCGCTTGTATGTTTTTTTCCGGTTGCGGTTGCATCATTGGACGGTTTTCGCCAGACACCATACGAACTTAAGCATTATTTCAAGATGATGGGAGCGGGAAAAAACCAGTTATTTTGGAAGCTGGAACTTCCTCACTCGATCCCGTTCATTTTCTCCGGCCTGAAAATTTCGGCCACCTATAGTGTAATGGGTGCGGTTATTTCGGAATGGCTTGGGGCAAAATCGGGGATTGGTGTTTATATGACTCTCGCTTCCTCTGCGTTCAGGACAGATCGGGTGTTTGTTGCCATTTTCATCATCATGGGAATGAGCCTGATCTTTTTTGGAATCATCACCTTCCTGGAGAAATACTTAGTTTCTTGGAAGAGAAAGGAGGGCGAAAAGGATGAAGGTGGAAATTAAAGACGTTTCCTATTCTTTCGATGGTAAACAGAATATAGTGGAGAATATGAATTTCCATGTGGATGATGGGGAGTTTGTCACGATCCTTGGGCCATCAGGCAGCGGTAAAAGTACGTTGTTCCACTTGATCGGCGGCATTTTGAAGCCGGATCAGGGCATCATTTCACTGGATGGTAAAAAGATAAATGGCTTAAAGGGCCATATCAGCTATATGCCTCAGCAGCCTTCCCTTTTACCTTGGAGGACGGTATTGGAAAATGTTTTGCTTGGAAGTGAACTTGCTGGAATCAGAGATAAAGAAAAGGCAAAAGCCCTTTTGATGAAAGCTGGATTAGGAGAGTACGAGAAAGCATATCCGCATGAATTATCTGGAGGCATGAAGCAAAGGGCCGCATTCATTCGGAGTATCTTAAGTCCACAGGACTTGATGTGCCTGGACGAACCCTTTTCTGCCTTGGATGAACTGACAAGATTGCAAATGCAAAAATGGCTATTGTCGGTTTGGGAAGAAAATCGGAGGTCGGTGCTATTTGTTACGCATAGCATAGATGAAGCGGTTTTCCTTTCAGATAGAATCTATGTGTTATCAGCAAAACCGGCTGCTGTCATCAAAGAAGTGGAAATTCCATTTCCAAGGCCAAGAAGTGAAGAACAGCTTCTTAGTGATGAGTTTTTTCATCTGAAGAGAGACTTATATGCAGCACTGAAGCCAACTATTTCTACTTAAGGGAGGCGATTGAACTTGAGGATCATCGACAGTCATGTCCATTTGGACCGGTATGATGTTGTTAAGCGGAAGCAGATTCTGACTGACATGGAAAAGGTTCATATGGAATCCTTGCTGACTGTTTCCATGAATTTGGCTTCTTCGATTAACAATTATCAGCTCTCACAGCAGGATTCACGAATAAAGCCTGCCTTTGGTTTTCATCCAGAGCAGCCCCTCCCAAGTGATGAAGAAGTGAACGAACTTTTGAACTGGATGCGGGAACATCGTCAAGATATGGTTGCGATAGGTGAGGTTGGGCTACCCTATTACTTAAGGCAGGAAAATCCCGATATTGATAACTCAGCGTATATAGTGATACTGGAGAGGTTCCTGACCTTAGCTAAAGAGGTTGAAAAGCCGGTTATCCTCCATGCCGTCCATGACGATGCACCAATCGTTTGCGACCTTTTGGATAAGCATCAAATCACACAGGCACACTTTCATTGGTTTAAAGGCGATATCCGGACAGTCGAAAGAATGGCCGAAAAGGGCTACCGCATTTCGATTACACCTGATGTTTGTTATGAGAGGGAAATACAGGAATTAGTTTCGGTATACCCACTTAAGCTGATGATGATTGAAACGGATGGACCATGGCTGTTTGAAGGGGATTTCAATGGGAAATGGACCCACCCTGGCATGATGCATGACAGTGTGCGCCAGATTGCTTCGATTAAAGGGTTGCCGATTGAGGATGTCTATGAAATCCTTTATCAAAATACGAAAGGTTTTTATCATATTTAAAGGTACCGGTTACCATACCCGGTACCTTTTTTAGTTCATAGAAAGGTCCTTTTAACCTTTTCCCAAAAGGAATTGTCTTTTAATTTAACGGTCTTGATGACTTTACCGCTTAACCGGACCTTTACCTTTTCGACATGATTGATGCTTAGTGCTTCATTGTCCATTCCGATGATCGGATAGCTTGGCCCATTTTCTTCAAGGCGGACGGTCAGCGTCTTATCACCGCTTAAAATAAATGAGGAACCTAGGGTCCGATAGGTATTATTATTGACGGAAGCAAGCTCGCTCACTTGAAAGCAAGGGAGGAGGGGATCGACAACGGACCCATTGACCGATTTATTATAGGCGGTGCTTCCAGTCGGAGTCGCAATGATGATTCCGTCCCCGCGAAAAGTTTCAAAATGGAGTTGATCGATGAAGATATCCATGATGAACGTTTTGGTGATGGAAGACCGGATACTGAGTTCATTAAGGGCATAAAAGGAGGGCTGATCGTCCAACTGGATAGCGATGGTTGGGTATTTACGGACCTCGATTTGCTCTTTTGTCATGGCATCGATCATTTTATCACTGTCTTCCAAGTGGAAATCGCAATACATATTCAAGTTACCTGTGGTGGAAATGCCCGCATATAAACAGTCATCCCTGAATCCGGTTTTTCGGGCTGCCTGCAGGAATGTGCCGTCATCACCGATGCTTACGATGATGTTTGCTTTCGTGAAATCCTGGATGACTTCATACGAATGTTGCTTCGCCAAGTCTGACAAGTATTCTACCTTGCTAATCATCTCTGCATTCGGTGCATGGAAAAAATAAATATTCCTTCGAGTGTTCATCATGTTCCCCCCTAGTATGTATGTATGGTGATGAAAGGGCTTTCTTTATCCTGTTTACGATAAATGCAATTTGTGCAAAATGGACCAATGCATTTCCAATTTGAGGATTATTTGCTACAATTTTATATGACTTAGTTTATCATGGAATGAAACATTTTTGTTATTAGTTCGTATGGTAAGAAGGATACATATATTTAAGGGGGAAAACAGATGAATGGAAAGCGTTGGGCGGCACTTGGAATCGCGGCCGTTTTATTTTTTGTCTCTATTGCTGTTGGGGCGGCTACGACTCTAGTTACAGCGGATACGGAAAATATCATTGATGAATTATTTGCTTCCGAAAGTGCATTTTACGAGGAAGTCATAGAAGGTGATGATTACTCAAATGTTATTGCCGTATTTGATGTAGAGGGTACGATCCAAGATACAGGGGAAGCCTCATTACTTAGTTCTGCAACATATAATCACCGTGCCTTCATGGATAAGCTGAAGATGGCAGAGGAGAATGATGATATCAAAGGCATCATCCTTCGGGTGAATTCTCCAGGCGGCGGTGTCGTCGAAAGTGCAGAGATTTATGACAAGATCCTTGATATCAAGAAAGCGAAAAAACCTGTCTATGTTTCCATGGGATCAATGGCAGCTTCCGGCGGTTATTATATTTCTGCACCAGCCGATAAGATATATGCTAGCCCAGAAACGATGACGGGTTCACTTGGTGTCATCATGCATGGGTATAATTACGAGAAGCTGGCCAAGAAGTATGGTGTCGAGTTCGAAACCATCAAAAGCGGACCACACAAGGATATTATGAGCCCGACTCGGGAAATGACTGGTGAAGAACGTGAAATACTGCAAAATATGATTAATAATTCTTATGATCAATTTGTAAAAGTCATTGCAGACGGTCGCGGTATGACAGAGAAGGAAGTAAGGGAAATTGCCGATGGCCGCATTTATGATGGGCGTCAGGCTAAAGAAAACCATCTAATCGATGATTTCGGCCATTTGGATGATGTAATTGCCGCAATGAAAACGGATATCGGTAAAAAGGATGCTCAAGTTATCCGTTATACAGATGAGGCTGGTTTCGGTTCATTATTCAGTATGGGTGCGCAAAAAATGTTGGGAAATGATGTGGAAACGGCAGTCTTGACAAAAATCCTTTCCTCTTCAAATTCTCCACGCTTAATGTATTTGTATGCGGAATAGGGGGGCTGAAGGATGACGGAACGAAATGAAAACAATGAACAAATCGCTTCATCCAATCTAATGGCAGATCCAGGGGTTCCCGTTCAGCAGGAATTTACACCAGCCAGTAAGACCGTGGATGATGACGGAGTCAAGAAAGTGCATTTTGCTGGTTTTTGGATGAGGTTTTGGGCCTATTTAGCCGATCTATTGGTTATTGGAAGTTTGAACCGGATTTTGATTCATCCCATCTTCAAGTTTTATGAAGGGACAGATGATCTCTGGTTTTCCGCAGAGGGCTTCTTAACGGGGATCGTATTCTTCTTATACTTTGTTTTGATGACCAAATTCTTGAACCAAACCCTTGGCAAGATGATTTTTGGACTGAAGGTCGTTGCATTGAAGGAAGAGAAAAAAACCATTTCATGGGGGACGATATTGTTCAGGGAGCTGATTGGCCGCTATATTTCAAAAGTTACTTGGATTGGCTATCTCTTGGCAGGCCTTTTACCGAAGAAACAGGCATTGCATGATGTCTTTGCAGACACGGGCGTTGTGCTGATCAGAAGATGATTCTTCCATACATAAATCTGTAAGAGCGGGATTTTCGCTTTTGCAGGTTTATTTTTTTTTCATATGCCGATAATGATAGGCTGAAGGGGTGTGGGTGCATGAAGTGGCTTTTGTTGATTATAGGTATCCTCCTTTTGGTGCTGCTGATTGTTGTTTTCACTAAAGTAAGAATGTCCATCGACTACAAACGTATCCAAACGGATGACCTAATACATATTAAATTATCAGCTTGGTATGGACTTTTTCACTATACATTCAAGGTTCCGGTCATCAAAATGGAAGCTGACTCTGCCGCTATAGTAGTAAAGGAAGAGAAAGAAATGAACGGAAAAACCGAAAAGGAAGAAAAGAAAAAAATCACAGCCGAAGATTTGCGTAACGAATTCGCAGACAGTCTGGAGATGCTTCAGCATATAATCGGATTTCATAGGATCGTCCGTCAATTCACAGGGAAAGTCCAAGTCAAAAAATTCACCTGGCATAGCATGGTCGGTACTAAAAACGCTGCACACACCGGTGTTTTAACTGGAGCGTGCTGGGCACTTAAAGGTTCCATCATCGGGTTGCTGACAACCTATTTCAACTTCCGGATCATGCCCTCCTATTCCATTACACCCGACTTTCAGAGATGGCAGGCAAACACGTCGATTTCCTGCATATTACAATTTAGAATCGGGCAAGCTATGGTGACTGGAATAAAACTGCTTCGTTATTGGAAAGGCGGAAAGCCGCATTTCAAGTCCAGGAGATTAGCGAAGCTATCAGGTGATTCCAATAAACAATCGTTCTAGAGTGGAGGAATTTAAATGTCAGATCATCCGATCCAAGGTTTAATGAAAGAAGCGATGGAAAATCTGAAAGAAATGGTCGATGTGAATACGATCATCGGGGATCCGGTGGAAACTCCGGATGGAAGTGTCATTTTAACCGTATCCAAAGTGGGATTTGGTTTTGCAGCCGGTGGCAGCGAATTTATGATGGATGGGAACCATCAAGGACAGCAAGGCGGTTCCAAGCAGCCTTTTGGCGGCGGTAGCGGCGGCGGGGTTTCCATAACACCGATTGCCTTTTTGATTGTCGGTTCCCATGGGGTGAAAATGATTCATCTGGATGAAGGGACGCATCTTCTCGAAAAAATGATGGATTTAGCTCCTCAAGTCGTCGATAAAATTCAGTCCATGCTATCCAAGAAAGGCAGTAATCAAAAGCAAGGCAGTAATCAAGGCGGCAGTCAACCAGCTGTAAAGAGGTACCAAGAACCAAAACAGGATATAGATTTCTAACTGTGACTCGGCACCCGCCGAGTTTTCTTTTTGCTGCAGTCTGCCAATAGACCATAAAAGGCCTGGATGTCGGAAATGTGCAAGCACCCTTCACATTTCCCAATTCAATTTATTGCAAAATTCCGGTAAAACAAATATGATTATGCTTGTACATATAGCAGAAAAAGGAGGAATTATTAATGGCTTCAGTTACATTTAAAAACAACCCGATCACTTTAGTGGGGCAAGAACTAAAAGTTGGGGACAAAGCACCTGATTTTACAGTATTGGCTAATGACTTATCACCGGTTACATTAAGCGAATCCAAAGGTTCTGTCCGTATTATCAGCGTGGTTCCATCCGTGGATACAGGTGTATGTGATGCACAGACACGTAAATTCAATGAAGAAGCTGCAAAATTGGATAATGTGAAAGTACTGACGATCAGTAACGATCTTCCTTTCGCACAAAAACGCTGGTGTGCTGCAAGCGGCTTGGACAATGTTCAAGTTCTTTCCGATCACCGTGACCTATCATTCGGTGAAGCATATGGTGTCGTCATGCAGGAACTTCGTCTATTGGCACGCTCTGTATTCGTAGTGAACAGCTCTGATGAAATCACATATGTAGAATATGTGAGTGAAGGTACCAACCATCCAAATTACGAAGGTGCAATCGAAGCGGCTAAAGCGGCAAAATAAGATGCAATCCTAAGAAACCGGGCGCTATGTGCCCGGTTTTTGTTTTAGCTTTATTTAACGGATGTTATTCTTGCCTGATTTTCAATGGAGCTGTGTATATTTAATTTTGAGTGCAGACCATTAGCTCTTTTCTAATACACTGTTTTTATTATCTATACGCTTGAATTAGTTATGGCTCCAAACTCGGACCATTCAGTGGTAAAACAATTTTGCCAGACCACTCTTGACCATTAGGTGTACCCACTTTTATGTCAATTTCATTAGGCCACGACGGCATTTGTCTTTGATGAGGTCCAGGAAAAAACCCCGCTTGTTGCCCTGCTCGATATCCATCCCTATAGCCTTGTCGATACCCTTGGCGATATCCTTGCCTAAACCCTTGTTGAAACCCTTGTTGTTGCCTGTTAAATTCATCTGCTGACTGTGTATCATGTTGCTGATTTATTGGATTAACCTGCCCATGATAGTATTGATATTGATTATCCATAATAATCACCACCTCATGTATGGTATTCGGTTTGGGCATTCATTGAGCCTTTCCAAGTAATAAAAAATACAGAACAACAACCCTATATACCTTTTATTTACGCCTGATTTTTAAAAAAGAGTTGCCCGCGAGAGTCCATATATGTAACTTTCAAATCGGAAAACAGTAGGTTAAACAACCGAAGAATGATAACCAGGACGTACGGCTTGTATCTCTTTCTTCTTACCTTTAAAATAGGGACAGAAGCAAACAGGAGGAATTAATAAGTGAAGTCTACCCCAGTTGAACAATTATTTTATGAATTTGATGAAACAGCTCAAATATTGCAAAGTGAACTATCATGTACGTATCTGGATGCCCTGGGTGAAACGGGCGAGAATTTCTTCCAAGGGAAAGTCCTGCAGGAGGAAATCAGTGAAGTATCGAAGAAAAGGTTAGTGAAGCATTATGCAGATTTTTCACCAGAGAAATATGAGAAGGAAGCAATCCGAAAAGCGTATCAGCTTGCCATTTTAAAAGGCATGCAGCAGAGCGTTCAGCCGAATCATCATATGACCCCTGATGCAGTCGGCATGTTCGTCAGCTATTTAGTCGGTAAATTCACCAAGGATCAAAAAGAGATAGTCATGCTCGATCCAGCCATTGGAACGGGGAATTTACTATTTGCGATCTTGAATCAGCTTACTGATAAAAACATCGCTTCATATGGTGTCGAGATTGATGAAACCTTGATCAGGCTTGCATATGCAGGTGCCAACCTGCAAGAACACCCGCTGGAATTTTTCAACCAGGACAGCTTGGAGCCGCTTTTCATCGATCCTTCAGATGTTGTGGTCAGCGATTTGCCGATTGGTTATTACCCGAATGATGTGCGTGCAGCTGAGTATGAATTGAAGGCCGATAAGGGACATTCGTATGCACATCATTTGTTTATTGAACAAGGTGTTAAACACGCGAAGGATGGCGGACACCTATTCTTCATTGTCCCGAATAACCTGTTCGTCTCGGAGGAAGCTCCGAAACTCAATGATTTCCTGAAGAAGCATACACATATCCAAGGGATGGTGCAACTGCCGCTTTCCATGTTTAAGAGTGAAGCGGCTGCTAAAAGCATCCTGATCCTGCAAAAGAAAAAAGAGGGTATCGAAGCTCCGAAGAAGGCATTGCTCGTACAACTTCCGAAGTTGTCGGATTTTGAAGCGACCAGGTCTGTCATGCAACAGATGGACGATTGGTTTAAAGAGGAAAAATAGTCAATGAAAGCTGATGCCGCAGGCATTGGCTTTCTTTTTTTCTGAAAGAGTGATTATTTGCAATTTTTCATTATTATTTGGTTGAATCCGCTTGCCATGATAAGATTGTACAATACACTGCACGTTTCGTTGGGATGAACATAGGAAGAACTAGCTTAGAGTAAAGGAGCAGGATGGATGTCAAAAATCATGGCTATTAATGCGGGCAGCTCTTCATTGAAGTTTCAGCTTTTTGAGATGCCTTGTGAAAAAGTAATTACAAAAGGTCTTGTAGAAAGAATCGGCTTGAAAAATTCCGCATTTACCTTAAGCGTCGAAGGCGAAAATGTTTCTGAAACGATTGATATACCCAATCATGAAATAGCTGTAGGGCTTTTATTGAAAAAGCTGATTGACCATCGCATCATTGGCTCCTTTGAAGAGATAGATGGCGTAGGGCATCGGGTGGTGCATGGCGGTGAGATATTCACGGACTCGGTCTTGATTACGGAGGACGTAATAGAGGAAATCGAAAAGCTTTCCGAGTTGGCGCCCCTTCATAATCCTGCCAATATCACCGGGATTAAAGCCTTCAGGCGAATACTGGATGATGTACCAGCGGTTGCGGTATTCGACACTGCCTTCCACCAAACGATGGCAGCAGGTTCCTATTTGTACAGCTTACCCCTTGAATATTATGAAAATTACGGAATAAGGAAGTATGGGTTTCATGGTACTTCACATAAATATGTATCGCAGCGTGCTGCCGAAATGATTGGCCGCCCAATTGAACAGCTTCGGTTGATATCGTGCCATTTAGGGAACGGTGCAAGCATTACTGCCATAAAGGGCGGCAAATCAATTGATACATCAATGGGATTTACACCATTGGCCGGTGTTACTATGGGAACGCGTTCAGGGAACATCGACCCTGCATTGATTCCTTATATCATGGAGAAGACGGGAAAAACAGCAGATGAAGTGCTGGATGTCCTGAATAAGAAGAGCGGCATTCTGGCCCTTTCCGGTTTTTCCAGCGACCTGCGTGATATTCAAATTGAAGCGGATAAAGGCAATGTGCGGGCTGAACTCGCACTTAAAGTATTCGCAGACCGGATTCACAAATACATAGGCTCCTATTCGGCTAAAATGGGAGGTGTGGACGGCATCATTTTTACCGCGGGCATCGGTGAAAACAGTCAAACCATTAGGGGGCGAATCTTGGAGGGACTTGAATTCATGGGGGTATATTGGGACAAGGATCTCAATCGCACCACGGGTAAGGAAGCGTTCATCAATGCACCCTATTCCCCTGTGAAAGTCATGGTCATCCCAACTAATGAAGAAATCATGATTGTCAGGGACACCATGAAAATAGCTTTGAGCGAAACTTGGAAAACATGACTTCCTGTTAATAATGATCCCCTTATCTCTCTGGTAAGGGGTCTTTCCCATGAAATTTCATCCTCAAAATCCGCCTTCTCATGGTTTTATGTCCATGCAATCCAAACCCTTGAACGCTGGATCGCCATCATCTATCTCTAAAAAAGCTTCCCTCTATGTTATACTTGAGGTAGAATCCACCAATTCTGTACATAGGAGGCTTGATGCATGGAATTCACGAACCGGGAAATGAAACTTTGGAATGAAATTAGTGAATGGCAGGAAAAACTTTATCAATATGAGCCAACGGACCTGGCTGCACTGTATGATAAATGGTTGGAGCAGGGGTTTGCCCTGCTACCGGAAAACGTCCAGCAACAGTTTTTTGACAAGCTTGATACTTGGCTTTTTCATTTGCATGCCATGGTTCAGAGCTCACAAGTTCAAATAGATGCAAGAGAGCGGATATTAGCATCTGCGCGCGTGTTTAATGAAGAAATCGAAACGTTGAGTGATTTGAATCACTTATCGATAGATCAGTTGAATTACATAGCCAATCAGCATATCGCAAAGCATCGCTTATATTCATTTGCACAAGGCGGGATGAGCGGATCAGGAGGCCTGCTTCTGCTAGGGAGCGATATTCCGGCCATGACGGTCATCAATGTCAGGATCGTACAGTTGATTGCGATGTCTTATGGTGTTGAGGTGAATACACCGTTTGAAATGATGCTGGCCCTTAAGGTATTCAATGCAGGAGCGATGCCAAAGAGGCTCCAAGGAATAGCTTGGGAAGAATTGATCCGCGAGGTCCAGACCGCAGAAGATGATTATTTTTATTTAGGAATCGAGGAACTGACAAACCCTACCTGGATGGAACAGCCGCTGAAGCAGCTGTTGAAAGCATTATCCATTACTGTTTTCCGAAAAAAACTGGTTCGGGGCATACCATTCATCAGCATGGCCATAGGGGCCGGGTCCAATTATCAAATGACCCGGAGTGTCAGTGAATTTGCCCAGAAGTTCTATCAATTCCGTTATTTACTGGAGAAGAAGGCTGATGAAGAATGAGTGTCAAGAAGCATAAAAAAGCCATCACGGAGGCAGTTCGCTGCATGGTGATAACCGTCAGCGATACGCGAAATGAAGAAACGGATAAAAGCGGAGCACTGATGATGGAATTGCTGAAGTCGAATGGGCATGAAGTGACGGATTATGTAATCGTTAAAGATGAGCGGAAAGCGATTCAGGATGCGGTCACTTCCGGTAGCCAAAGCAGTACGGTCGATGTCATATTAACAAATGGAGGCACTGGCATCGCCAATAGGGATGTGACGATCGAGGCGGTCAAAGAGTTGATGACCAAGGAAATTCCCGGTTTTGGCGAGATTTTTCGAATGCTCAGCTATCAAGAGGATATCGGGTCTGCCGCCATTCTATCCAGGGCGATTGCGGGAGTCGTGAACAACAAAGCGGTTTTTTCCACCCCAGGCTCTTCAGGGGCGGTTAGGCTTGCGATGAATAAATTGATTCTCCCGGAATTGGGACATGTCGTCGGTGAACTTCGCAAGGAATTATAAGAGGGATGCAAAAAAAGCCACGGTTTTAAACTGTGGCTTTTTTTTGCATGGAAATGACCTTAATTATGCATCTTTTCAGTTACGCCTTGATTGGCACGATACCATAGCCATAAATCATTGATGATGGAAGCAAGTTCCGCAATTTCGGAATTGAGCTGGCATGATTTGGCAAAATTACTTTCGTCGGAGAGCCGAAACTGCTTTCGGTTAATGGTGGATTCCAGTTCCTTGATGCGGTCCGGGATGCTTCCCCGGATATTCTCCCAATGTACGAGTATTTGCTGTTGCTCGCCTTTTGTATATTCATCCCACTCCAGATTCAAATCGGGAATGGAGATGCCAAGCCGTTCATCATAGATAAATAGTTCTTTCATATGCCCTCCGCTTTTCGATTTATCATACTCCTAGTTTACTATATTCTCGGGGAAGCATCCAATGTGTAAATTACTTGAAAATATTAGCGGATTATTTAGCAAAATCTTTAAAATACCCCTTGTATTCCTTTAATAAAGATGATAAAGTACTAATCATAGATTGAATAAAAATAACAAACGATGAATTTTTATTCACACGAAAGGACGATGGAAATGAATAATCAAAAAGTTGTTTTAGCATATTCCGGAGGTTTGGATACTTCCGTTGCAATTAAATGGTTACAAGATCAAGGGTACGAAGTTGTGGCATGCTGCTTGGATGTCGGTGAAGGGAAAGATTTGGACTTCATTAAAGAAAAAGCGATCACTGTTGGTGCGGTAAGTTCCTATGTCATTGATGCGAAGGACGAATTCGCTGATGAATTCGCATTGACGGCTCTTCAGGCACATACTTTGTATGAAGGGAAATATCCATTGGTATCAGCTTTATCACGTCCGCTGATCGCGAAGAAATTAGTGGAAGTGGCTGAAGCGGAAAACGCGGTAGCCGTTGCACACGGTTGTACGGGAAAAGGAAATGACCAAGTGCGTTTCGAAGTTTCCATCTCTGCATTGAACCCTAATTTGCAAGTTCTTGCACCTGTTCGTGACTGGAAATGGTCTCGTGAAGAGGAGATTGAATATGCAGCGAAAAATGGCATTCCCGTTCCGATTGGCATGGCGAGTCCATTCTCGATTGACCAAAACCTTTGGGGAAGAAGTAACGAATGTGGAATCCTGGAAGATCCATGGGCAGCTCCGCCGGAAGAGGCATATGATTTAACTGCAAGCCTTGAAAGTACGCCAGATACTGCTGATATCATTGAAATTGGCTTTGAACAAGGTGTGCCGGTTACATTGAATGATAAAAACTATAAATTGGCTGATCTGATCGTCGAGTTGAATCAAATTGCCGGCAAGCACGGAGTTGGACGTATCGATCACGTTGAAAATAGATTAGTAGGAATCAAATCGCGTGAAGTCTATGAAGCTCCTGGTGCGATGACATTGATAGCTGCACACAAAGAACTTGAAGATATCACGCTTGTAAAAGAATTGGCTCACTTCAAACCGGTGATCGAGAAGAAAATGACTGAATTGATTTATGAAGGACTTTGGTTCTCTCCGCTTCAAAAAGCTTTGGCTGCATTCCTGAAAGAAACACAAGTGAATGTAACCGGTACGGTCCGTGTGAAACTATTCAAAGGTCATGCGATTGTTGAAGGAAGAAAATCCGAGTACTCCCTATATGATGAAAAATTGGCTACTTATACAAAAGCTGACGAATTCGATCATGATGCAGCAGTTGGATTCATTAAATTATGGGGACTTCCAACGAAAGTGAACAGCATGGTCAGTAACAAGAAGGTGACAGTGTGAGCAGCAAGCTTTGGGGAGGAAGGTTCACGAAATCTGCCGAAGAATGGGTAGATGAGTTTGGAGCTTCCATATCCTTTGACCAGGAACTTGTCCTTGAAGATATTCAAGGCAGTTTAGCTCATGTAACCATGTTAAAGAAATGCAGCATTTTACCTGAAGAAGATGCGGATCAGATCATTGCGGGACTGAAAAGTTTACAGGAAAAAGCTGAGAAGGGTGAATTGACTTTTAAGGTTGAGATGGAAGATATCCATCTTAACCTGGAAAGTATTCTAATAAGCGAAATCGGTCCAGTTGGCGGAAAGCTTCATACAGGAAGAAGCCGTAATGACCAAGTTGCAACCGACCTTCATCTGTATATGCGGAACCAAACGAAAGTGATTCTGGAACTCATCAATGATTTGCAAATGGCGATTTTGGGACAATCCAAGAAAAATGTGGAAACACTAATTCCAGGTTATACACATCTGCAGCGTGCGCAGCCCATTTCATTTGCCCACCATTTAATGGCTTATTTTTGGATGCTTGAGCGTGATAAGCAGCGCTTCACCGAGAGTTACAAAAGGATCAATATCTCTCCATTGGGTGCCGGGGCATTAGCTGGGACGACTTTCCCGATTGACCGTGCCTTCAGTGCGGAACTCTTGGGGTTTGAGGGGATTTACGAAAACAGCCTTGATGCAGTGAGTGATCGTGATTTTGCCATTGAATTCATGAGCAACAGTGCGACAATGATGATGCATTTATCCCGTTTCAGCGAAGAAATCATTCTCTGGTCAAGCCAGGAATTCCAATTCATTGAATTGGATGATGCGTTTTCCACGGGAAGCAGCATCATGCCGCAAAAGAAAAACCCTGATATGGCGGAATTGATCCGTGGTAAAACAGGACGGGTTTATGGGAACCTAACGGGGTTATTGACTGTTTTGAAAGGACTGCCGCTTGCTTATAACAAAGATATGCAAGAAGATAAAGAAGGCGTTTTTGATACGGTTAAGACCATTGTTGGTTCACTGAAAATATTTGCCGGCATGATCTCAACGATGAAAGTGAAAACGGACGTAATGGAAAAAGCAACAAAAAATGACTTCTCGAATGCGACGGAATTAGCTGATTACCTAGCTTCTAAGGGTATGCCTTTCCGTAAGGCGCACGAAGTGGTCGGGAAACTTGTATTGTTCTGTGTCCAGAATGGCTGCTATTTAGTGGACCTAAGCATGGAACAATTCCAGGAAGCTTCCGAGTTGTTTGAACAGGATATTTATGATGCATTAAATCCTTATGAAGCAGTTAAACGCCGTAACAGTGCGGGCGGTACAGGTTTTGCCCAAGTCTTGCTTGCGATTGAAAAGGCGGAAAAACTGGTAAGTGAATAACAGGAAAAGCTCGTTCACCAATTTGGCGAACGAGCTTTTTATATCATTTTCTTTTATCAATTCGTACGCACGACCATTACATCACAGTTGGAATGGCGAACGATGCCTTCCGACACGCTGCCGATAAGGAAACGTTCGACTGCGTTAAGGCCCGTTGCACCGCATACAATTAAATCGATCGAATGCTTTTTCGCTAAATCCCTTGGAATTTGAACTTTAGGGGAACCATATGCAACTTCTGTTTGGACCTTTACAATCCCGGATGCAATGGCTTCCGTTTTATACTTGTCCAAAAGCTCATTGGCAAAGGTTTCAGAGTGATCACGGATAGTCATATCATAAGCTTCGACAGTTGGGAAATTCCTTGTATCCACGATATGTGTGAGCACAAGGGTAGCGTCACTGAGTTTTGCTAAATAGATTGCCTTTTTTAGGGCCCACTCTGCTTCTTCCGAACCGTCCACTGCTACAAGAATATTTTTATAATCTATACTATTCAAGTGAATCTCCTCCTTCTATTATATTCCTATTATACTATGGTTTACCTGATGGATCTGATTTCAATTGTAACAAATTAGCGAATGTTTTAGCCAATGATCTGGAAAAAGATTCTAACCATATTAAGTGATGTGAAAAAAATAAATGATTATATTAAAGCATGCAAATCACGTATAAATATAATGCATAGCTTAATATTCTTAGATCAGCATAATAAAAGGATTAGATTTATAATCATTTCAAGGATTGGCATTTTTCTTCCATTATAGTGTGGTTATGTCAGGGGTAAATGAAGGCGAATCAAGGTTCACCACAAGAAGATATCTGGTTCGGACCGATTAGTTGAAATGAATTTTGAATAATAGATACCCCCGTCTTAAATGAAGGCGGGGGTATCCGGGGTTCGATCTATTAATTGGTTAAGACATCATCACTTTATGATTTGCAGGCTCTTAGGGAATTTGGTCAAAACTTCACAGCCGGTATCGGTGATCAGTAGATCATCTTCAATCCTTACGCCGGCAACATTCGGAACATATATGCCAGGTTCGATGGTATAAACCATTCCGGATTGAAGTTCGAGGGAATTCGTTTCAGTCAAGGATGGATACTCATGCACGCTGATCCCAAGTCCGTGGCCGAGCCTGTGCGGGAAGAAATCACCGTATCCTTTATTCCTGATGATGTTTCTGGCAGTCAAGTCTATCTCGGAACAGGATACACCAGGTTTACTGGCTGCAACGGCAGCTTCTTGGGCTCTAAGTACAGTATCATATATTTCTGCCTGTTTATCATTGATATCCCCGTAAGCAACCGTTCTAGTGATGTCAGAGCAGTACCCTTCATGAACGACGCCCAGGTCAAATAGGACAAGGTCGCCGCGCTGAACCTTCGTATTACCGGGTGTGCCATGTGGGGAAGCGCCATTTTTACCAGTCAGGACCATGGTGGAAAAAGACATTTGGCTGACGCCTGCCTTTTTCAATTCGTATTCTATCGCTGCAAGGATTTCCATTTCCGTTTTACCCTCATGAATTTCGCTGACACCCACTTCGATCGCAAAGTCGGCAAGTCGGCAAGCTTCACGGATTTTGACCATTTCATCTTCCGATTTGATCATTCGCATCCTTTGA
The DNA here is from genome assembly GCF_900156045.1 of Peribacillus simplex. Classification (GTDB taxonomy): domain Bacteria; phylum Bacillota; class Bacilli; order Bacillales; family DSM-1321; genus Peribacillus; species Peribacillus simplex_D. Next base: position 470,745 of record NZ_FTMX01000001.1, read on the forward strand.
AGTTTTTCTTCTGCGGAAACGAGATTTGGTGCTCCAAAGTATTGTTGGACCTTTTCATAACGTTCTACATTCATATGCTCTTTTTCAATGGCCATTGTATTAATGGTCAACCCGCGATTCTTCACTGCTTGCTTAACTTTTTCCCAAGGATTTTCAATATCGGTGTAGCCGATGATATCTCCAGCCCATCCAGCCTGTTTAGCATCCGGGACTTCCATCTGCGGGCAGACAAGGAATGGGTCGGCATTTGCAAAAATGGCAAGTGCTAGCAGTCTTTCATGAGGATCACTATAAAAACCGCTCAAATAGAAGATGCTCTCTGTAGATGTAAGTAAAGCGGCTTCAGCCTCATTGGCCTGTAGCCAATTTTGTAGTTCTGTCAAACGTTCATTCATGACGATACCTCCATTAATAAGATATAATTACCTTAGCAATATTTAAAAGTATAGTAAATGGGAAAGGCCTAAGAAAGCTACTTAAAAAATTAGTGGGTATTGGGAAGGGAGCATCAAAAATGAAAGTATCTTTTCATGGACATGCAGTTGTAAAAGTCGAAACGAATGGTAAAACGATTTTAATCGATCCATTCATTACTGGAAACGAATTGACCGATTTGAAGGTAGAAGATGTGAAACCGGATGTGATCATCTTAACACATGGCCATAATGACCACGTCGGTGATACGGTTGAATTGGCCAAAAGGCATGATGCACTTGTCATCGGCATTGCTGAGATTGCCGACTACCTGGGTGCTCAAGGGGTTAGGACCCACGGGATGAGCATCGGCGGGGCTTTCGAGTTCGATTTTGGAAAAGTGAAACTGACGCCAGCTTTCCATGGAACGGGATTCAATAACGGAGAGGGGCAAATCATTTATTTAGGAATGCCTGCTGGCATATTGCTTATGATAGATGGGAAAACGATCTATCATGCAGGGGATACAGCGGTATTTTCCGATATGAAACTGATCGGGGAGCGACATCCGATTGACTTGGCGTTCTTGCCAATCGGCGACAATTACACCATGGGCCCTGAAGATGCGGCACTTGCTGCGAAATTCCTTCAAGCCAAACAAGTCGTGCCGATTCATTACAATACATTCCCTGTCATCAAACAAGATCCTGACAAATTCATCGACTTGCTTGAAGAGGGAAATGGACTGATCATGGATGCCGGGGATGAAATAGATTTTTAATAGGATCGGGAGCCTGCATGGGCTTCCGTTTTTTTGTGTAACGTGTTGGGATAGCCGACCGAATTGACCGATCTCCGTGCAGCATTGCCTTTTACGCAGATGATTCCAGCAATGAAAAGTAAAGTCTCGTTCTGCAGCCAAGTCTTTTTTCCTTTCACAGGCATAAAATGAATAGATGTAAAAAAAGGGGGGGATTGGATGAAACAGAGATTATTGCTGTGTTTGCTTTTATGCGGTGTGATGCTGTATTATGCCGTGCCGCGTTTGTCGTTGGAAAGTGGCGGTCTGGAGAGCCTGTTTGCTGGATCCTGGCTGTTGTTTGCATTGTTGGCGGTAGCTGGAAACTTGACGGGCATACTATATTCTCCTAAGAAACAAAAGGTAAAACGCAAGCAGGAATACAAAAGGTTGCGCCAATACTAGTAGTTGTTTGATAAACTAGGCTCTTTGACCTTATAATGGAGAATAGGAATACCGTGAAAAGGGTGAAGCGCTTGGCTACAAAGCATGAACAAATATTAAAACATATCGATGGGCTCCCTGTTGGCGAAAAGATTTCCGTCCGTCAAATTGCGAAAGCATTGAATGTTAGTGAAGGTACGGCATACCGGGCAATTAAAGAGGCGGAGAACCAGGGCTACGTGAGCTCGATTGAGCGGGTAGGCACGATCCGTATTGAGAAAAAGAAAAAAGAGAATATTGAAAAGCTCACTTTTGCAGAAGTAGTCAATATTGTTGACGGACAAGTTCTTGGAGGGAAAACGGGACTTCATAAGACATTAAATAAATTCGTCATCGGGGCGATGAAGCTGGATGCCATGATGAGATATACAGGGGCAGGGAACCTGCTGATCGTCGGGAACCGTACACAGGCCCACGAGCACGCGTTAAAAGCGGGTGCAGCGGTGCTGATCACCGGGGGATTCGATACGGAAGAGCCCGTTAAAAGGTTAGCCGATGAATTGGAGATGCCAGTCATCTCAACGAGTTACGATACGTTTACCGTCGCAACGATGATCAATCGGGCGATTTATGACCAATTGATCAAAAAGGAAATCTTGCTGGTGGAAGATATTTTGACACCCGTACAGGAAACGACCTTTTTGACTGTGGGTGACCGGGTTCAGACTTGGCATGAACTGAATCAGGAATCCGGGCATAGCCGTTTCCCTGTTGTCGATGATAATATGAAGGTTCAAGGAATGGTCACATCAAAAGATATCATCGGACAGGAAGAGCTGACGCTCATTGATAAGGTTATGACGAAAAACCCGATGACCGTAGGCGATAAAATGAGTGTGGCATCTTCTGCACATATGATGGTTTGGGAAGGGATTGAGTTAATCCCGGTCGTGAATGACAGTAATATCCTAAAGGGAATCGTGAGCAGGCAGGATGTGCTGAAGGCACTGCAAATGAGTCAAAGGCAGCCTCAGGTCGGCGAAACGATCGACGATACGATCACAAGCCAGCTTGTGATGACTTCGAATCGCGGCAAGGGCGAGGAAGTGTATAACTATGGCGTCACTCCGCAGATGACCAATTACCTTGGAACCATTTCAAGCGGTGTGTTCACGACATTGGTCACCGACTCGGCAAACCGTGCACTTCGAAGCTATAAGCGCGGTGACCTGGTCGTGGAAAACATGACGATCTACTTCATCAAGCCAGTCCAGATCGACAGTACGCTTGAAATCCATCCGCGTGTCCTGGATGTAGGACGTAAATTCGGAAAAGTGGATGTCGAGGTGTTTAACCAAGGCAAACTTGTCGGCAAGGCGATGTTGACTTGCCAATTGCTGGACCGATCATGAAAAATAAAAAGGATAATCGAAATTCGATTATCCTTTTTGATTTGCAGCTTCTTCGATTGCATGCGGCAAATAAAATTTATACATTTTATAGCCGCCCCAAACACTGAATAGCCCAACGAAGATGAAAACGGCAGCAATGATATAAGTGATGGTCGTGTGGAACAGAAAAAGCTGATTGATTCCGAATAGTGCGACAAACGCACCAAGGGCAATGGAAGACTTACCTGAAATCCATTTTTTCTCCATCGGCATCCTGGTTCGGACCGATTTGATTTTATAAAACAGATAGACCCCTAGCGAAAGAACGATCAAGGTGACAAGAATAGGCATCGTTTGAAATTCCCCCAATTTAACATATGTACCTTTTTATTGTAGCGGGAAATGAAAGAGAATGCCACAGTAAACAAGATGAGTCTTCCTATTTCCCCAATTTTTTGATTAAATGAAATATATCATCTTTATAAGGCTCGATAATACATATGTTAAGGGGAGATCTATATGAAAGCTGAAATATTAGCAGATATAAAGCGTTATGATACTATCATTCTCCATCGTCATGTCCGTCCAGATCCGGACGCTTATGGTTCACAGGGGGGATTGGCGGAAATCCTGAAAGCATCTTTCCCCGAAAAGCGAATTTTTACGGTCGGGAAAGAAGAACCATCATTGAATTATTTAAGAAGGCTCGATGTGATTTCGGATGAAACATATCAAGGTGCCTTGGTCATCGTTTGTGATACCGCAAATACGGACCGGATTTGTGATGCAAGGTACACGACGGGTGATAAACTGATTAAGATCGATCATCATCCTAATGAAGATCCATATGGGGATATGCGTTGGGTCGATACATCGGCAAGTTCAACAAGTGAAATGATTTATGAGTTTTACCAGTTCGGTAAAGAACAGGGCTTGAAGATGAGTGATGAAGCGGCACGCCTTCTATATGCAGGAATTGTTGGCGATACAGGTCGTTTCCTATTCCAGAATACGACTGAAAAGACATTTGCCCATGCCAGTGAATTGATCAACTATTCGTTCTCCCGCCCGCAGTTATATCAGGAAATGTATGACGTCGAGGAAAGCATAGTCCGGTTGAATGGCTATGTGCTGCAGCATTTCGAAATCCTTCCATATGGCACAGGGAAAATGATCATCACAAAAGATATACTTGAACAGTTCCAGGCTTCTACATCTGAGGCATCTCAGCTCGTTTCCTCGCTCGGTTCGATTAAAAATGTAAAGTCATGGGTCTTTTTCATTGAAGAGAATAAAGAAATCAGAGTCCGTTTCCGTTCTAAAGGACCGATCATCAATACGATTGCCCGTAAGTATAACGGAGGAGGCCACCCGCTTGCAGCTGGGGCTTCGATTCATTCTTGGGATGAAGTGGATAATATCCTTGCCGACATGGAAGAGTTGAATAAAGCGGAATGAAAAAAACGTAAAGACCAAATCGCCTATGATTTGGTCTTTACGTTTAGTGGATAGTATTAAGAAGTAGTCCTTTTTAGTTCGATTTCGATATTCATTTTCGTATAAAACATGATCTCGACGACTTCAAGTCGATAGCGCTTTTTATTGATGGTCACGATCTTATTTTCTATGGACTTCTTCAAAAGCACCTTTCCATCATAGACACTGGCGACATCTTTGGCGAGAAGAGAGGAAAGGTCGTCCTCGATCACATCCTCGGCTTCTGCAATACTCAGCCGATCCAGACTGTATTTTTCATTCGTAATGGTTACTTCCACTTCCTGAATCGTCAATATCTCCTCGTTTTTCTGGTTCAATTTTTTATAATCCTGCTCCCAAATTGCGATTTTCCCGTTTAAATCCTTGATCACTTCTCTTTGTTCGTGAAGGGTCCGGATCTGCTTCTCCTGCTGGACACCATGCATATAAAAGAAAATCATCCAACTGATCAATCCGCCAAGTGCGGCTCCGGCAAAGAAGCGCTGCCAGGTGGGAGACCGGTGATAGGGAGGGATCCTCATGATGAAATATGCTCTTGCGTGAACCAGTTTATGATCAGTGCTCCGGTCTGTGCTCCGCCAAGTGCAGATAGAATCAATAGGACCTGCTTGACTATATCCTTCGTTTCCCCGTGGAAAATACCGCGTTCGAAATTATAGACCATATCAAAAGTACCCCCGATCGCAGCGACGATCGCCCAAATACGAAGGCTGTCCGATAGCCGGAATACAGTCGTCATCGGGGCCTGTCCAGTAAAAAAAGCGGCGAGGCCCCCGATTATCGAGCCGCCAAGCAAAACGCCAAGCGATATGAAAAAGCTGTTGAGGAAGGCTGGAACAAAGGCTTCATTCATATATCATCATCCTTTTTTTATTGATATTCTTCTATTTCATTTATATGGGAAGTTCAGAGGTAATATGATAGTCGCCGGAAATCAGGAAGTTAAATTGCATTGGAAATGAGAACATATTTTCTTTTTTTGATAAAAAACACTATAATGAAAAGAAACATGCCTTACAAAGGTGGGGGAAAAAACGTGTATACTCATCTCCATATTCAGAGCGGATACAGCCTGCTGACAAGTACGGTGAAGATCACTGAACTTGTGGCCAAAGCGAAAGCGGATGGCTGTACAAGTCTTGCTTTAACCGATCGAAATGTTATGTACGGTTCGGTCTATTTTTATAAAGAATGCAAGAGACAGGGTATAAAGCCGATCATCGGCATACTTGCCGATGTCCTTGATGAACGGGATTCGCCACATGGACTTCTTTTATTGGCAAAAAGTCTACAAGGATATCAAAACCTGCTTAAAATAAGCAGTGCCATAAAAACGAAATCCCCGTCAGGCATTCCAATGAATTGGCTTAAAGCCTATTCCCGGGGCTTGATAGCAATCACTCCGGGTGCGGAGGGGCAAATAGAAACGCTATTTAGAGAAGAAAATCCTGAGGAAGCCAGACAGGCAGCGGGGCGATTCCTGCAAATTTTTGGTCATGATGACTTTTATGTATCCATACAGAGACTTTCGATCGCGAATGAGGAAAAAGGTAACGAAGCCATAAGTCAGTTGGCGAGAGATTTAGAGATAAAGATTGTCGCGACGAATCCAGTCTATTATTTGAATGAAAGCGATGCACTCGCTCAAGAAGTACTATTGGCAATTGGAAATGGCGACAAGCTGGCGGATGAGACGCATACGGTTCTTGAATCCGATCAATTTTATTTAAAAAGCCGGGCCCGGATGGCAGAACTATTCCATGACAGACCGGATGCACTCGAAAATACACTGCATATTGCCGCGCAATGCAATCTGGAAATTCCATTTCACCGTTCACTGCTTCCTAAGTACCCCACTGAAGATGGAGTCACAGCCGAGGAAATGCTCGAAGCCATTTGTTTCCAAGGGCTGAAGAAAAGGTTGCCGGAGCCATCCATTCAATATGAAGAGCGCCTGCGATATGAATTGGATATCATCACCAAGATGAAATTCAGCGATTACTTTTTGATCGTTTGGGATTTCATGAAATTCGCTAAGGAACATCAAATCCTGACTGGTCCTGGAAGGGGGTCGGCCGCCGGATCGATGGTCGCTTATGTGCTGTCGATAACCGATGTCGATCCGATCGAACATTCCTTGCTGTTCGAGCGTTTCCTGAATCCGGAACGTGTCTCGATGCCGGATATCGACATTGACTTTCCGGATAACCGCCGTGAAGAAGTGATTGCCTATGTCGCGAAGAAGTACGGGGAACTTCATGTGGCACAAATCATTACATTCGGAACATTGGCTGCCAAGGCTGCGTTAAGGGACACAGGACGTGTTTTCGGCTTGAATTCAAAGGAACAGGAAGCGGTATCGAAAATGATTCCAGGCCGCCTGGGCATCACGCTTCCCGAGGCTTTCAAGGAATCGAAAAGGCTCAGGGAATTCGTTAATGAGAGTGACCTGAATCAAAAACTTTTTCAAACCGCTTTATTGCTTGAAGGACTGCCTCGCCATGCTTCGACACATGCCGCAGGCGTCGTCATCAGCGATCAGGCACTGACCGAGCATATTCCGATTCAGGGGGGGCATGAAGGCATCCATCTGACTCAATATCCAATGGACCTTCTCGAAGAACTGGGACTTCTTAAAATGGATTTTCTGGGACTCCGCAATTTAACGCTCATCGATAATATTTTAAATAATATCAAAAAGGGAACGGGGAAAAAGATCGACTTGTCCCATATCCCAATGGATGACCCCGAGACGCTGGCTCTTTTAGGGAGAGGCGAAACAACCGGAGTGTTTCAATTTGAATCGGATGGCATCCGAAAGGTTTTGATCAAGCTGAAACCGAATCGATTCGAGGATATCGTCGCGGTCAATGCCCTGTATCGTCCAGGTCCGATGGAAAATATACCGCTGTTCATCGAACGAAAACATGGACTGGCTCCGATTGATTACCTGCACGAGGATTTGAAGGATATCCTCGAGCCTACATACGGGGTCATCGTTTATCAAGAGCAAATCATGCAAATCGCCTCCCGCTTAGCCGGGTTTTCATTAGGGGAGGCAGACCTGCTCCGTCGTGCCGTTTCGAAGAAGAAGAAGGATGTTCTGGATCAAGAGCGGCAGCATTTCGTGAACGGCTCATTGAAACAAGGATACTCCGAAAAAACGGCAGATGAGATTTATTCCTTGATTGTCCGCTTCGCTAACTATGGATTCAACCGAAGCCATGCGGTGGCGTATAGTTTCATCGCTTATCAGCTGGGTTACTTGAAAACCCACCATCCGGAATATTTCATGGCAGCACTCCTGACATCGGTCGTCGGGAATGATGAAAAGATTTCGCAATATATCCGTGAAGCCAAAAAGAAAGGGATAATGGTTCTGACTCCCTCGATTAACCGGAGCGGTTACCCGTTTTTACCGGAAAAGGAAGGGATCCGTTATAGCCTTGGAGCCATTAAAGGGATAGGCGGTACGGTCCTGAAAGAAATCTTTGCTGCAAGGAGGCAGAAGAAGTTCGCTGATTTATTCGATTTCTGTTTGCGCGTTTCGGGGAAAATCGTAAATAGAAAAGTGTTGGAGGCGCTTGTGCATTCAGGTGCATTTGATGAATTCGGTGAAGACCGGGCAACATTGTTGGCGAGCTTGGACGTTGCGATTAATCATACGGAATTGGTCAATCCGGATGATGACCTTTTCGATATGTTTTCGGATGGCGAGTTTTCACTCAAACCGAAATACAACCGGGTCGAGCCTATACCCATCGAGCACAAACTCTCATTGGAAAAAAGCGCATTGGGGCTTTATCTATCGAATCATCCGGTGACAAGCTACAGGGAACTTTTTCAGCACTTCGGCTGTTTGACCATAGATGAAGCTACCAATAAAAAGGAATCAAAAGTGTTGCTTGGCGCATACATTACGTCGGTTAAAACCATACGGACAAAAAAGGGCGATGTGATGGCTTTCTTGAGCGTTAGTGATGAAGAGGGGGATATTGAAGCGGTCGTTTTTCCAAATGTTTATAAAAATCACTCTGCCGACTTGAATAACGGACAACTCGTTATGCTGCAAGGAACATTGGAAGAGCGGGATGGAAAGACACAGCTCCTGATCAGGAACGTATACCCGCTTGAAAAAGTGAAACAGATGAAAGAGGAAAAGAACGGAACGATATTCCTGAAAATCGAGGCCGGCAAGCAAACGAAGGATACACTGCAAAAAATAAAAAAAATTTTAATGCAGCATAGCGGTGAAACGAAGGTCATGCTTTTTTACGAGAGGGAAAACCGCTATGTACAGCTATCTTATTGGGATTGGGTCAATCCTACAGATAGATTGATGCAGGCATTATTTGACTTGGTCGGAAAAGGGAATGTGGTTTACAAGAAAGAATAACTGTTTTACAACTTTAATAGTTATGTTATATTGAAAACAGGCCGCTGTGGTCTGACCACTAGATTTCAGCATATAAGATATGGGTTACCCAATTTGGTTTAGGAGTGAAACTATGACATTAAGAGAAGAAGCATTACATATGCACCGCTTGAATCAAGGAAAATTAGAAACAGTTTCGAAAGTACCGGTAAGGAATGCAGTAGATTTAAGCCTGGCTTATTCTCCTGGTGTCGCAGAACCGTGTAAAGATATTTACGATAAGCCGGATACCGTTTATGACTATACAATGAAGGGGAATACTGTTGCTGTTATTTCTGATGGAACGGCTGTATTGGGACTTGGAAACATCGGTCCGGAAGCTGCCATGCCGGTTATGGAAGGTAAAGCCGTTCTATTTAAAAGTTTCGCTGGAGTAGACGCTTTCCCAATCTGTTTAAAAACGACGGATGTGGACAAAATTGTAGAGACCGTTAAATTACTCGAACCGACTTTCGGTGGAGTGAACTTAGAGGACATAGCCGCACCGAATTGTTTTGAAATTGAAGAAAGACTCAAGAAAGAAATGAATATTCCTGTTTTTCATGATGATCAGCATGGTACAGCCATTGTTACTGTTGCCGGTCTTGTGAACGCATTACGACTAGTTAATAAATCAATGTCAGAAATTAAAGTGGTTGCGAATGGAGCAGGCGCTGCGGGCATTGCCATCATTAAATTGCTTTATAGCTATGGAGTTCGTGACATCATCATGTGTGATACGAAGGGTGCCATTTATGAGGGCCGTTCGACAGGTATGAATGATACAAAAGAACAAGTGGCGAAAGTGACCAATCGAAATAGGGTTTCAGGACCTTTGGAAACTGTCATTCAAAACGCTGATGTATTTATTGGTGTTTCTGCTGCAGGTGCATTGACGAAAGAAATGGTTTCTACTATGAACCGGGATGCGATCATTTTCGCGATGGCCAATCCAGATCCGGAAATCATGCCGGAAGATGCAAAAGCGGCAGGTGCCAAGGTTGTTGGAACAGGCCGTTCGGATTTCCCGAATCAGGTCAATAACGTCCTTGCTTTCCCAGGGATTTTCCGTGGTGCCCTGGATGTACGTGCGACTCATATCAATGAAAAAATGAAGGTTGCTGCAGTGCAAGCCATTGCCGGTTTAATACAGGAACATGAGTTACACGAAGACTACGTCATCCCTGCTCCATTCGATGAGAGGGTAGCACCTGCCGTCGCGGCTGCTGTTGCCAAGGCAGCGATGGAAACCGGAGTAGCCAGGATTAATGTAGATCCAGAGGAAATTAAAGAAAAAACAAGGAAATTAGCGATCATTGGAAAAAGTGAGGAATAATTAATTTGGCAGGTCGTACTTCTTCATCCAAAATTTATCTCGATGTCGTTGAGAGCCTACGTACCATGATTGAAGCGGACGGCCTCCTGCCGGGAGACAAAATCCCATCAGAACGGGAGTTATCGGATCGTTTTAATGTTGGCCGTTCCTCTGTCCGTGAAGCATTGCGTGCCTTAGAACTATTAGGGTTAATAGAAACAAGGCGTGGTGAAGGGACGTTTATCAGGGATTTCCAGGAGCATAAGCTAGTCGAGCTTCTGGGAACCTTTTTTTTGCAAGATAAAAAAGTACAAGAAGATTTGTCAGAGACGAAAAGACTGATTGAAATTGACTGTTTGCGGATCGTCGCCTTTTTCGCTACGGCTGAGGATATCAAAAGATTAATGGTCTGGGTCAAAGCGGATGAGTTTCATGATGATGATTTCTTCTTAAGAATTGCCATTTTGAATCGCAATCGATTGCTGGAAAGAATTTGGCGCATTGTCAACAGCTATGCTAGAACATCAGAGATGGTACAGGGTAATGTGAAAAAAGAAGATTATCTGGCACTTCTTACATATTTGCTCGAACGTGATGAAGAAAAAGCCATCGAAACGTATCTTATTAGAATTAGAAATATGTCGAAGGACGAGTGACACCTTTTTACACGATACTAATTTTATTTCTGATATAGTTTGTACCAAGTATCATATAATAGATAATTGGTGGTAAAGGGAGGATTAAGCTTGCTTAAAGAGCTATTTGCGAAATCTAAGAAGAAATATGCAACGGTTCCTTTAGACCGGGAGAAACAAGATGTACCGGAAGGAATCATGACAAAGTGCACCGGCTGTAAAAAAATCATGTATACAAAAGAATTGGTGAAAAACAAGAAAGTCTGTCTGCATTGCGGGTACCATCATCCGATGTCTTCCCATGAGCGCATCGAATTTTTATTCGACGAAGGCACTTTCAATGAATTTGATAAAGAAATGATTTCAGTTAACCCGCTTGAATTTCCGGATTACTTAGATAAATTGGAAAAAGATAGAAAGAAAGCCAAGATTAATGAGGCGGTTGTTACAGGAGTGGGAAGCATCAATGGGTACCAAGTCTCAACAGCCATCATGGATTCTAATTTCCGGATGGGAAGCATGGGATCCGTTGTTGGGGAAAAAATCACCCGTGCCATCGAACGTGCAGGTGAATTGAAGATTCCGTTCATCATATTTACGGCATCAGGCGGCGCTCGTATGCAGGAGGGTGTTTTAAGCTTGATGCAGATGGCGAAGACAAGTGCGGCACTCAAGATATTCAGCAATGAAGGCGGACTGATCATATCAATGATGACCCATCCTACTACAGGCGGGGTTTCGGCAAGTTTCGCGTCACTTGGCGATATTAATCTAGCCGAACCTGGAGCCCTTATTGGTTTTGCAGGACGAAGAATCATTGAACAGACAATCCATGAAGAGCTTCCTGAAGATTTCCAAACGGCTGAATTCTTGATGAAGCACGGCCAATTGGATGCGGTCGTCAAACGCACTGAAATGAAGGAAACCTTGACGACAATCCTTAAAATCCATGCTCCGGGCGGTGAATGGTCATGATTTACGAATTAGAGTTCGAGCGTCCCATTACGGACCTTAGAAATAAAATTAAAGAGCTAAAGTCCATTTCGAAGGACGCTGATGTAGACCTTACAGCTGAAATCGAAACATTGGAAAAGCGTTTAGAGAAGCTGGAAGTGGATATTTATAACCATCTTAAACCGTGGGATCGTGTTCAGATTGCCCGGCATCCAGCCCGTCCGACGACGCTTGATTACATTCCGCTATTATTCAATGACTTCATCGAGTTTCATGGTGATCGTTATTATGGGGATGATGAAGCGATTGTCGCTGGAATCGCAGAATTTGATGGACTTGCCGTGACTGTCATCGGTCATCAGCGAGGTAAGGATACGAAGGAAAACATCCGTCGTAACTTTGGCATGCCCCATCCTGAAGGCTATCGAAAAGCTTTACGTCTGATGAAACAGGCGGAAAAATTCAACCGTCCGATTATTTGTTTCATTGATACGAAGGGAGCTTTCCCAGGTAAAGCTGCTGAAGAGCGCGGGCAAAGTGAAGCCATTGCGAAGAACCTTTTCGAAATGGCAGGGCTGAAGGTGCCTGTCATCAGTATTGTCATCGGTGAAGGCGGAAGCGGCGGTGCATTGGCACTTGGCGTCGGGGACCGAATTTTCATGCTTGAGAACTCAACATATTCGGTAATTTCCCCTGAAGGTGCTGCAGCCTTGCTGTGGAAGGATGCTTCTCAGGCTAAGAGAGCTGCGGAATCGATGAAAATCACGGCTCCTGATTTAAACCGCTTAGGAGTCATCGATGAGATCATTCCTGAAGTGAGGGGCGGAGCCCATCGGGATTCAAATTTACAGGCAGAGGCCATCAAGGATATTCTAAAACGTTCATTCAATGAACTTCTGCCATTGAATAGTGATGATCTTATCAACCAGCGTTATATGAAATTCAAGAAAATCGGTGAATATGAATTTGCAAAACAGCCTGAGGGCGAACCTAAGGAAGTTGAACAGCATTCATAATCACATTTACAAAAGGGAAAACGTGCTGCCTCGGGCAACACGTTTTTTCATCCTTTCATGGGCGCATATGCATTCATTACAGAAACGTGTAAAGAATATGGTTTGTGTGTAGAATGTAAACTTTTGCGCCATTTTACTTCAATTTCTGATGAGAATCGGTTAGTCTTATAACATCAAGTAAGCATAAGTGAAGCAGTTTCCTGCTTATTGAGGCTTGAAAAAGGGTACAATGATATAACGAGGCTAAAAATTGATTAGTGCTGTAGAGAGGTGACATTTATGAAAAGAATAGGTGTATTGACAAGTGGAGGAGATTCTCCTGGCATGAATGCGGCAGTCCGAGCGGTTGTCCGGAAAGCAATTTTTCATGAAATTGAGGTCTTCGGAATTTATCATGGCTATCAGGGACTGATAAATGGAAATATAAAGAAGCTTGAACTTGGGTCAGTCGGGGATATCATCCATCGAGGCGGCACGATGTTACATACGGCTCGCTGTCCGGAATTTAAGACGGAGGAAGGCCAGCTGAAAGCGATTGAACAATTGAATAAACTAGGTATCGAGGGCATTGTCATCATTGGTGGCGATGGATCATACCGCGGAGCGAAAGCTTTAACGGAAAGGGGCTTCCCTTGTATCGGGGTTCCTGGAACGATCGATAATGACATACCGGGCACGGACTTCACGATTGGTTTCGATACGGCCCTTAATACAGTCATCGATGCTATCGATAAAATTCGGGATACGGCCACTTCTCATGAAAGGACTTATGTGGTTGAAGTGATGGGAAGAGATGCCGGCGATATTGCACTTTGGGCTGGATTGGCTGGCGGAGCTGAAACGATTCTTTGTCCTGAATATGAATATGATATAGAAGATCTGATTGGGAAGCTGAACCGCGGACATGACCGTGGGAAAAAGCACAGTATCATCATTGTAGCTGAAGGTGTTGGAAGTGCCGTTGATATCTCCAGGAAAATTGAGGAAAAGGCAGGGTTTGAAACCCGTGTAACGGTCCTGGGCCATGTTCAGCGCGGAGGATCTCCTTCGGCAAATGACCGTGTATTGGCAAGCCGTCTTGGAGCAAAAGCCGTTGAATTGCTTCTTGAAGGAAAAGGAGGCAGGGCTGTCGGGATAGAACAAAATCAACTCGTTGATTATGATATCATCGAAGCTCTTGCTAAACCGCATACAATTGATAAGAAAATGTATGAATTATCTGCTGAGCTATCCATTTAATCATTATTGATCGATAGATTGTTTAAAGAAGACATAAAACACTGCGCCCTTGTCTTCAAAAGGTGGACAGGCGGCAGTTTTCCTTAAAGGAGGATGACCACATGCGTAAAACCAAGATTGTTTGTACGATTGGCCCCGCAAGTGAAAGTATAGAAAAGCTGGTTCAATTGATAGAGGCGGGGATGAATGTAGCACGGCTTAACTTTTCTCATGGAAATCATGAAGAACATGCCGCCAGAATACGCAATATCAGAGAAGCGAGCGAAAAAGCGGGTAAACAGGTTGCCATCCTGTTGGATACAAAAGGACCTGAAATACGGACAAATAATATGGAGAATGATTCCATAGAGCTTGTTGCCGGTAATGAAATCATTATTTCCATGAATGAAGTCCTGGGAACACCTGAAAAATTCTCTATTACCTATGAAGGGCTTCTGCATGATGTCTACCCAGGATCTAAAATCCTTTTGGATGATGGACTGATCGGGCTTGAAGTGTTGAAGATAGATCAGGTAAGAAGAGAAATCCATACCAAGATCTTGAATAGCGGTACACTTAAGAACAAAAAAGGCGTGAATGTTCCTGGAGTTTCGGTTAACCTGCCTGGCATAACGGAGAAAGATGAACAGGATATCCTTTTTGGAATCGAACAGGGTATCGACTTCATTGCTGCCTCATTTGTACGCAGGGCTTCCGATGTACTTGAAGTAAGTGAATTATTGCAGCAAAATGGAGCGGAACATATTCAAATCATCCCTAAAATCGAGAATCAAGAGGGCGTGGACCGTCTTGATGAAATCTTGGAAGTATCAGATGGCTTGATGGTAGCACGTGGAGACTTGGGAGTGGAAATTCCCGCAGAAGAAGTGCCACTAGTCCAAAAACAAATGATCAAAAAATGTAATAATGCTGGGAAACCAGTCATAACGGCTACACAAATGCTCGATTCAATGCAACGTAATCCTAGGCCGACCCGTGCAGAAGCAAGTGACGTGGCCAATGCCATATTTGATGGAACGGATGCAATCATGCTTTCTGGTGAAACAGCTGCCGGAACCTATCCTGTAGAAGCGGTGCAAACGATGCATAACATTGCTTCACGTGCTGAAACTGCCCTTGATTATCGGGATATATTATCAGTCAGAAGCAAAGTGAACCGCCATAATGTCACTGATGCTATTGGTCAATCCGTTGCCCACACCGCGCTTAATCTTAATGCAGGGGCAATCATCACGCCTACAGAAAGCGGTCATACGGCAAGGATGATTTCCAAATACCGCCCTAAAGCACCGATCATTGCGGTTACATCCAATGATCATGTTACAAGAGGGCTTGCATTGGTTTGGGGAGTCTATCCGCAGATTGGTCCAAAAGCAACGACTACCGATGAAATGCTTCAAACCGCAATAGATGAAAGCTTGCATTCTGGCTTAGTTTCCCATGGGGATTTAGTCGTCATTACAGCCGGTGTGCCTGTAGGTGAAACAGGTACGACTAACTTGATGAAAATTCATGTGTTAGGAGAGGTTCTTTTGAAAGCTCAAGGAATCGGCAGGAAATCAGCTAAAGGGGAAGTGGTTATCGCTAAGAATGCCAAGGAAGCTTTGGAGAAAGTGACGGAAGGCTCTGTATTGGTTACGATCGGTTCAGACCGCGAAATGATGCCGGCGATTGAAAAGTGTGCGGCCTTGATTACGGAAGAAGGCGGTTTGACAAGCCATGCAGCTGTTGTAGGAGTTACATTGGGCATACCGGTCATCGTTGGGGCGGAAGACGCGACCAAGGTTTTCAAGGATGGTCAAAGAATAACAGTCGATGCAGGTCGCGGAGTCATTTACGATGGACATGCCAACGTTTTGTAAAACGAAATTTTGGCTGATTCCCTGCCGATGAGGTAAGATGGATGTACCGCACCAGAAATGGGCTGTGCAGGAGGAATGTAGATGAAATATTTTTTAATGTTTATCATTGCGATGCCGGTCGTTGAAATTATAGTCCTTTTGCTGTCGGGCAACCTGATTGGTTTTTGGCCAACCCTGTTCCTGATTGTAGCCACAGGTTTGATCGGAGCCTATTTGGCTAAACGGCAAGGGATGGAAACGTGGAAAAAGGCACAGGAACAGATTCGTTACGGAATGATGCCAGGAAATGAAATCATTGATGGAATCTGTATCTTTATCGGAGCTGCACTGTTGCTGTCCCCTGGGCTCATCTCGGATATCATGGGATTGATCCTTGTGTTTCCGCCAACCCGGAATCTCCTCAAACCGATTGTTATCCGGTTTATCATGAACAGGATGAATAAAGGGAAAGTTACCATCATTCAGCATAAATAATATAAGGCTGTCTAAAGGCTCAAGCTTTTAGGCAGCCTTTTTTTGTCTGGAAAAAAGGTCAACAAAAAGCATACAAGTTTTTTATAGGGTGCTTTTTTGACTAACATGGAAATGGGAGTTTCAATGTTAATCAAATTTTGCCTGTTTCACTATTAAATGATGAATTCCACGAGAATGAAAAAGTGTATAATAACAGGATTTATAAAGATTAACCCTGTGGAAACATTGGTAAATCAGGCTTTTTCATGCTTAAAAATCTTTTTTTAGATTTTTTAGAAAAAACTGGTGACAAATTTATACAACGTGTTATATAATACAAACAGGAAATAAAACAACTGTATTATAACATAGGAGAGTTAGAAAGGATGTGGAGAGGCAACATGATTACGGAAGCAAAAGGCTTACAAATTACAGGCAACATTAAGCCAGGATATGAACAAATACTTACAACGGAAGCTCTTCAATTCATTGAAAGAATTGAACGGCATTTCAGTGGAAGAAGGGCAGATCTTCTAGAACGGCGGAAAAGCGTTCAGGAAGAACTGAATCAAGGTAAGCTTCCTGATTTCCTTGAAGAAACGAAGCATATTCGCGAAAGTGATTGGACGATTGCGCCCCTCCCGAATGATTTGCAGGACCGCAGGGTTGAAATCACTGGACCTGTTGATCGCAAAATGATCATTAATGCCATGAACTCTGGTGCCAATGTTTTCATGGCGGACTTTGAAGATGCCAATTCACCCACTTGGGAGAATTGCATTGATGGCCAATTGAATCTGCGGGATGCAATCCGCGGAACCATTTCATTTAAAAATCCAAATGGCAAAGTGTATGAATTAAATGAAAGGACAGCTGTCCTAAAGGTAAGGCCACGCGGCTGGCATTTGGAGGAGAAACATGTCCTTTTGGATGGACAGCCTATATCAGCCAGCATTTTTGATTTTGGACTGTACTTTTACCACAACGCAAAAGCATTGGTCGAAAGGCAAAGCGGTCCATACTTTTACTTACCAAAAATGGAAAGCCATCTAGAAGCAAGATTATGGAATGACATATTCGTATATGCACAGAACGATCTGAGAATTTCGCAAGGAACCATCAAGGCAACGGTCTTGATAGAAACGATTCTTGCTGCATTCGAAATGGACGAAATTCTGTACGAGCTGAAAGAACATTCAGCAGGCCTGAACTGTGGCCGCTGGGATTATATCTTTAGTTTCCTGAAAAAATTCCGTCACTCGGATGATGTCATTTTCCCAGACCGTCAGCAGGTCACGATGACCGTCCCGAACATGAGAGCGTATTCCTTACTGGCAATCAAAACATGTCACAATCGTAATGCCCCTGCAATCGGCGGGATGGCGGCGCAAATTCCTGTTAAAAACGACCCGGTTAAGAACGATGAGGCTTTTGCGAAAGTAAAGGCAGATAAAGAACGCGAAGCAAGAGACGGTCATGATGGAACATGGGTTGCCCATCCAGGTATGGTAAGTACGGCAAAAGAGGTTTTTGACCTGCTCGTCCCAAAACCGAATCAAATTTTCCGAAAACGGGAAGATGTCCATGTAACAGCTCAAGAGTTGCTGGCTGTACCGGAGGGAACGATCACAGAGGCAGGTTTAAGGACGAATATTAACGTAGGCATCCAATATATCGCCTCCTGGTTAAGCGGCAGAGGTGCGGCACCCATCAATAACTTAATGGAAGATGCTGCAACCGCTGAAATTTCAAGGGCTCAAGTCTGGCAATGGATCCGTCATCCAAAAGGCATTCTCGAAGATGGCAGGAAAATAACCGAGGAATTATTCCATCAAATCAAAGAAGAAGAATTGGCGGTCATTAAATCGGAAGTAGGGGAAGAAACTTTCAAATCAGGAAAGTTTGAAGAGTCTACTAAACTATTTGAACAATTGATTGAAGCGGATGACTTTGCTGATTTCTTAACGAACGCGGCATACGAAAAATTATCTTAATATTCAAAATATAAAAGATGAATCAGGAGGAAATAATGATGATGGTGAATGAGAGAGCGCAAAAATTACAACAAAGCTGGGAAAATGACTCACGGTGGACTGGTATTGAACGTCCTTATACGGCCGAAGAAGTTATTAAACTGAGAGGTTCCATCGATATCGAACAAACATTGGCACGCCGTGGTTCTGAAAAACTATGGAATCTATTGAATACGGAGGATTTCATCAATGCATTAGGGGCATTGACTGGTAACCAAGCCATGCAGCAGGTGAAAGCTGGTTTAAAAGCAATCTACTTAAGCGGCTGGCAAGTGGCGGCAGATGCTAACATCGCCGGGCAAATGTACCCTGACCAAAGTTTATATCCAGCCAACTCCGTGCCGCAAGTAGTAAAACGCATTAATCAGACACTTCAGCGTGCAGACCAAATCAGCTTTGCTGAAGGAAAAGATGATATCGATTGGTTCGCTCCAATCGTGGCGGATGCTGAAGCAGGCTTTGGCGGTTCCCTTAACGTCTTCGAATTGATGAAAGGCATGATCGAAGCTGGAGCGGCTGGCGTTCATTTTGAAGACCAGCTTTCATCCGAGAAAAAATGTGGTCACCTTGGCGGTAAAGTCCTTCTTCCAACCCAAACGGCAGTCCGTAATTTAGTTTCCGCCCGATTGGCAGCCGACGTAATGGGTACACCGACTATCTTGATTGCCCGTACGGATGCAGATGCTGCAGATTTAATCACCGATGATATCGATCCGGTCGATGCACCATTCATCACTGGTGAAAGGACTCCAGAAGGATTCTACCGCACGAATGCAGGTCTTGACCAAGCTATTGCAAGAGGCCTTGCTTATGCGCCGTATGCCGACCTTATCTGGTGTGAGACTTCTGAACCTAATCTAGCGGATGCTCGCCGCTTTGCCGAAGCGATCCATGCAGAGTTCCCGGGCAAACTGCTAGCCTACAATTGTTCCCCATCATTTAACTGGAAAGCGAAATTAAGTGATGAAGAAATTGCAAATTATCAGGTGGAATTGGGTAAATTGGGTTATAAATTCCAATTCGTTACACTTGCAGGATTCCACTCATTGAATCATAGCATGTTCAACCTTGCTCTTGGTTATAAAGACCGCGGCATGGCTGCATACTCAGAACTTCAACAAGCGGAGTTCGCTAGTGAGCCTGACGGCTATACAGCAACACGTCATCAGCGTGAAGTGGGAACCGGTTACTTTGATGAAGTGGCACAAGTTGTTTCTGGTGGAACATCATCCACAACAGCGCTTGCAGGTTCTACTGAAACAGAACAATTCGAGACGTCAAAATAATTTTGGGGTAAAACCAAAAATCCGCCTTGCACCCGAGGCGGATTTTTAAATGGAAATGGGTGAATGCTAATAGATGTCTGAGTATCTTAAGTCGTTTTCTTCGTATCCCCGATGATGAATGTCCATATGGCCTTGAAGACATTGGCACGCTGAAGTGTATTGAATATGACAAGTACGACTGGTCCTGCAATCAGACCTAGGAAACCGATCAATTTGAAGCCGATGAACAAGGCGATGAGAGTGGCAAGCGGATCCAAACCAATACTGGAAGAAAGTACTTTTGGCTCTATTAACTGACGCTGGACGACGACGATTATGTAAAGAACGGACAAACCGATTCCAAGACTTGTATTCCCGGCGATGAATTCAAAGATGATCCAAGGAATGAAAATCGTACCTGTCCCTAAATAGGGGATGATATCGACCAGTCCGCATATCAGGGCAATGGTAATTGAATAATTCACCCCCAAAATGAGAAATCCGATTAAAATCGTGACAGTCGTCAATGAAACAAGAGTGAATTGAGCACGGATAAACCCGAACAAAGCCCGTTTTAAGTCCCTGAATAAACGCTTGGCACCCGCAAAAATCTTATCAGGCAAAACTTTTCCGGTCATGCGGCTAAAGGTATCCCAATCTTTGCTGATGAAGAAAGTGCCCAGCAGGGTAAAAAGGAGTGCTGTTGCTGTAGTTGGAAACCATCCGATGATCGTGGGGATGTTCTTCAAGAAAGCTTGAATGAAGCCGCTTACTCCGGTCGTGATAGATTCGCCAATATTTTGGATATTCTTGAGGACTGTGTCCTGCTGTTCGGTATCCAAATTATTGAACATGGCCGCTATTTGATTATATAAAGGGATGACGGTGGTCGCGATGTATGTTTCTATATAATCCACGATGGTTTCAATATGTTTCGGGATGACTCCGGCAAGGTAATTGGTCCCTGAAATGATCTCGGTGACCAGTAAGGTGATAAGACCCGCAAATAAAAGGAAAATGAGTAAAAGGGAAACGAATACAGCCAACCCCCGTGGCAGCCTTCCTTTCCTTTCGAAAAAAGTGACCAGGGGATTCATCAAGAAAGCGATTATCATGGCAATGATGAATGGATATGTATATTTAGATAAATAAAACAAGGCAATTCCGCCTGAAATTATCCCTCCGATGACCAGTAAAGAGCGAATGAAACGATACATATATACCGGATTCAAGTCATATCCTCCTTCAATCATAAAGTTTGTATTATAATTGTAACGATGATGGAAAAGAAAGGAAAGATTCTTTCATCTTTCGGCTTAACTTTTTTCCGCCGATGCATCGTTCCATAAATCATTTTTCTCCCAGGAAACACGGGAGTTTGTTATGTTAAAATAACAAAAAAGAAGGAAGAAGGTGAAGGGAGAATGATCAACGGTCCTGTCGTATTTTTAATTCTGCTTGCTGCAATCGGTTGGTTTGGGAAAAACACCTCACTGATCATGGCTGCGGGTTTTCTTTTAAGCATGAAACTGATTGGCCTTGACACTAAAGTGTTTCCGTACCTGGAAGCGAAAGGAATCAATCTAGGCGTTACGATCATTACGATTTCGGTACTCATACCCATAGCAAACGGGGCGATAGGTTTCAAGGAACTGGGAGACGCAATTAAATCACCTTATGCCTGGATTGCGCTTGCATCTGGAATAGCTGTTGCGCTCATAGCGAAAAATGGGATTACACTCCTATCACATGATCCGCACATTACCACGGCTCTTGTTTTTGGGACGATTTTGGCAGTCGCATTATTCAAAGGGGTTGCTGTCGGTCCGTTAATCGGGGCCGGAATTGCTTATTTATGCATGCAGATCTTCAATTTTTTTAAATGAAGCGAATGGCAAAGGGGAGAAAATCCCGTCAGTACTGAGAATGTAAATTTTCTATTTAATGTTTCGTTTATTCTGCTTTGGGGCGAATTTTCAAAAAAACGTTTTGAATCGCATAAAAAAAAGCAAGAGAATATGTAGCTAATTTTTCTAATAAAATAATAATTTTTTCACATTTTAAGTGCTTTTCATTCCCAAAAAAGTGTTTATTGTTTATAATAATGTTGTAACTGCTCTGATTTATTAAAATTGGGATTCAGAATATCATTGATATTTTTGAGGAATCTTAAAAAAAAGATGTAGTTATTGAGCAAGCGCTCACTAGGAATAGCTACAAGCATTATTTTTAGAATTTCGTTTAAAGATTATCGTACATTTTACTATTGTTGGGGTCATATTCTGTGAACGCTTCCAATACAAGATGTATGTCTTCTGCTAAAAAATAGATGGTTGTTTACAATAGCTAATTTCTTGGAAGCGCTATATTTATACGCTAATAGCAAGGGCATAGGGGAATATTTAGGAAAAGGAGAGATTTAGTATGACAGCAACAAAAGGTCTTGAAGGTGTGGTAGCAACAACTTCATCAGTAAGCTCCATTATCGATGACACATTAACGTATGTAGGTTATGACATCGATGATTTAGCTTCTAACGCAACATTCGAGGAAGTAATCTATCTTTTATGGCACGGAGCTCTTCCGAACAAAAGCCAATTAGAAGAATTAACTAAACAGCTTGCTGAAAATGCTGAAATTCCAGCTGAAGTGGTTAATCACTTCAAAACATACCCAATCGATAAAGTACATCCAATGGGAGCTCTTCGCACTGCAGTATCTCTTCTGGGTCTTTATGATGAAGAAGCAGATGTAATGAGTGAAGATGCTAACTATCGTAAAGCTATCCGCATCCAAGCAAAAATCCCTACATTGGTAACAACTTTCGCTCGCATCCGTCAAGGGAAAGAAGCTGTTGCTCCACGTACAGATTTAAGCTTTGCTGCTAACTTCTTATATATGTTAAGCGGTAACGAACCAACGGCAATCGAAGAAGAAGCATTCAACAAAGCATTGGTTCTTCATGCTGACCATGAATTAAACGCTTCTACATTCACTGCACGCGTTTGTGTGGCTACATTATCTGATATCTATTCTGGCGTAACTTCTGCCATCGGCGCTTTAAAAGGCCCTCTTCACGGCGGAGCTAACGAACAAGTCATGAAAATGCTTACAGATATTGGTTCAGTTGAAAACGTTGAGCCATATATCAACGAAAAATTAGCCAATAAAGAAAAAATCATGGGCTTTGGCCACCGTGTATACCGTAAAGGTGATCCTCGTGCTAAACACCTTAAAGAAATGTCACAAAAACTGACTGAACTTACTGGACAACCTCAATATTATGATATGTCCATCAAAATTCATGAAATCGTGACCGGTCAAAAAAATCTTCCGCCGAACGTGGATTTCTACTCTGCTTCCGTATACCACAGTTTAGGTATCGAGCATGACCTATTTACACCAATCTTTGCCGTAAGCCGTGCTTCAGGCTGGATCGCTCATATCCTTGAGCAATATTCAAACAACCGCCTTATCCGTCCGCGTGCAGAGTATGTTGGACCAGGTATGCAAAAATATGTACCGATTGAAAAACGCTAATTAAAAGTTTTTTCGAAAAATCATTTTTTATTTCATCGAATTTGTAGTAAATTAATAGATGTGAGTAAAAAAGGTTAGTGGTTCTGCCTCATTAAATGGCAGGCCATCTAACCTTTGAATTTGAATCGGAGGTAAGAGACATGACACAAAGCCAAAAAATCACAGTTACTAACGGTGCTCTTAACGTACCAAACAATCCAATCGTTCCTTATATTGAGGGAGACGGAATCGGTCCTGATATCTGGGCTGCAGCATCCCGCGTTTTAGACGCAGCAGTTGAAAAAGCTTACAATGGCGAAAAGAAAATCGAATGGAAAGAAGTTTTAGCTGGACAAAAAGCATTTGACCAAACGGGCGAATGGCTTCCACAAGAAACTCTTGATGTCATTAACGAATATCTAATCGCTATTAAAGGACCTCTTACAACTCCAATCGGTGGCGGTATCCGCTCATTGAACGTTGCATTGCGTCAAGTATTGGACTTATTCGTATGTCTTCGTCCAGTACGTTACTTTGAAGGTGTACCTTCACCAGTTAAACGTCCAGAAGACACTGACATGGTCATCTTCCGTGAAAACACTGAAGACATCTATGCTGGTATCGAATATGCAAAAGGTTCTGACGAAGCTAAGAAATTAATCGAATTCCTGCAAAATGAATTCGGTGTTCAAAACATTCGTTTCCCTGAAACTTCAGGTATCGGAATTAAACCGATTTCCGAAGAAGGAACGAAACGTCTTGTTCGTTCTGCGCTTAACTATGCGATCAAAGAAGGCCGTAAATCATTAACGCTTGTTCATAAAGGTAACATCATGAAATTCACTGAAGGTGCATTCAAAACTTGGGGTTATGAAGTTGCAGAACAAGAATTCGCCGATAAAGTGTTCACATGGAACCAATATGACAAAATTAAAGAAGCTGAAGGCACTGAAGCTGCTAACAAAGCGCAATCTGCTGCTGAAGCTGAAGGCAAAATCATCGTTAAAGATTCCATTGCTGATATCTTCTTACAACAAATTCTGACTCGTCCTAAAGAGTTTGATGTTGTTGCAACAATGAACTTGAACGGAGATTACATTTCTGATGCATTAGCTGCACAAGTTGGCGGAATCGGTATCGCTCCAGGAGCAAACATCAACTACGAAACTGGACATGCCATCTTCGAAGCAACTCACGGAACGGCTCCTAAATATGCTGGTCTTGATAAAGTTAACCCATCTTCAGTTCTTCTTTCAGGTGTTCTTTTACTTGAGCACCTTGGCTGGAACGAAGCTGCAAACAGCATCACTAAATCAGTGGAACAAACAATCGCTTCTAAAGTTGTTACATACGACTTTGCCCGCCTAATGGAAGGTGCAACGGAAGTTAAATGTTCTGAGTTCGCAGACGAGCTTATCAAAAACCTTAAATAATTCATTATATGCTTTCTGGAAAAGTGCCTGAACGGGCTGCTTTTCCAGGAGGCTTAATATATTTTCATGAGGATGTTAAAAGTATTCCAAAAGTATTCATATATTTTAAGGAGGAAATAACATGTCTAAACGTAAAAAAATCACAGTTGTAGGTGCTGGATTCACTGGTGCTACAGCAGCATTCCTAGCCGCTCAAAAAGAACTTGGCGATATCGTTTTAGTTGATATCCCGCAAGCTGAAAACCCTACAAAAGGTAAAGCCCTTGATATGGCGGAAGCAGGACCTGTCCTAGGTTTCGATGCTAACATCATCGGTACATCCGACTATGCAGAAACAGCTGATTCCGACGTAGTGATCATAACTGCCGGAATTGCCCGCAAACCCGGCATGAGCCGTGACGACTTAGTTCAAACTAACCAAAAGGTTATGAAATCAGTAACTAAAGAAGTCGTTAAATATTCCCCTAACACAACCATCATCGTTTTGACTAACCCTGTAGATGCAATGACTTACACTGTTTACAAAGAATCAGGTTTCCCTAAAGAACGCGTTATCGGACAATCAGGTGTCCTTGATACAGCTCGTTTCCGTACTTTCGTAGCTCAAGAATTAAACTTATCGGTTAAAGATGTAACTGGTTTCGTTCTTGGCGGACACGGAGATGATATGGTTCCATTGGTACGTTACTCTTATGCAGGCGGAATTCCTTTGGAAACATTGATCCCTCAAGATCGTCTAGAAGCAATCGTGGCCCGTACCCGCACTGGCGGCGGAGAAATCGTTAACCTTCTTGGAAACGGAAGCGCCTATTATGCACCAGCTGCATCTCTAGTGGAAATGGCTGAAGCGATCCTTAAAGACCAACGTCGCGTTCTTCCATCCATCGCTTATCTTGAAGGTGAATACGGATTTGAAGGTATTTACCTTGGAGTGCCGACTGTACTGGGTGCGAACGGTATTGAACAAATCATCGAACTTGAATTGACCGCAGACGAAAAAGCGGCACTTTCAAAATCAGTTGAATCAGTTAAAGCAGTAATGCAAGTCCTTCAATAAGTGATCATATCAGACTGTTCGGATATAGGAAGAAAAGGCCATGGCCTTTTTCCGACTCCGGACAGTTTTTTTACGCTTCAAAAGTCCTTGGAACTAATAATCTCCCTGCTGAAGATAAGGAATAACTTTCTTTCCGTTTTTTTATGTGTAAATTTCATATAATATTCTTTATAATGGAAGTGGATGAGTAGACCAAGAAATTGGTCTTTTGGGTAATACATAATTCAGGAGGATCTAATGTCAAAGAAAATTCTCGTAGTGGATGATGAACAATCAATAGTTACCTTACTTCAGTACAATTTAGAACAAGCAGGCTATTCGGTAATCACAGCTTTGGATGGAGAACAAGGGCTGGAGGCTGCCGTGGATATACGCCCCGATTTAGTGGTATTGGATTTGATGCTGCCTAAAATGGACGGGCTTGAAGTATGTAAGCAGCTTCGCCAGCAAAAAATCAATATACCGATCTTGATGCTGACAGCTAAGGACGATGAATTTGACAAGGTGCTGGGACTTGAACTGGGGGCGGATGATTACTTGACCAAGCCATTCAGTCCTAGGGAGGTAGTGGCCCGGATTAAAGCCATTTTAAGAAGATCCCAGTTACAATCGAACGGCAGTGATTCAAGTCAGGATCAAGAAGATGGCCTCTTGAAATTAGGGGAATTGAAAGTGTTCCCGGAACGATACGAAGCTTTCTTTGATGAACAGCAATTAGAATTGACTCCAAAGGAATTTGAATTACTTTTATACTTGGCGAAGAATAAAGGAAGAGTGCTGACCAGGGATCAACTGCTCAGTGCGGTATGGAATTATGATTTCGCGGGAGACTCACGAATCGTCGATGTCCATATTAGCCATCTTCGTGAAAAAATAGAAAAAGATACAAAAAAACCTCTATATATTAAAACGATAAGGGGCTTGGGTTATAAGCTTGAGGAGCCTAAAAAAGAATGACGACCTATCGTAAAAAGCTCTTATATACCCTCATCACATTGGTGATGGTCGTCCTGATGGCCGTGGGCTTTTTATTAGGACACTTGTTCAAAAGTTATTATATTAAAACGTTTAATGACCGTATACAGAACGAAACATTTTTCATTTCTACATATATTCAGGAGCATGGCGGGATCGAGTCCTTTTTGGAAAAAGGGAAGACGGCAAAACTGACACCCCTTTTAGATTCGAATTTAACCATTCTCTCCACGAATGGGGAAATATTATACGATTCGACATCATCCAATGAAATATTTAAAGGCCATGCCAATGTCCTTCGTAAAATAACTTTGGAAAAAGGGCTAAAGCATGGGGAAGGGTTTGAAGTGGTCGAAGGCGAATCGGACCTCCATTATTATTGGAAGACGGTTGAAAAGGATGGAGAGATTGAAGGCTTTGTCGTTCATAGCAATGAAATAGAGGCCATCAATCAAGTGAATAAACAAATGTGGCAAATATTGATCATTTGTTTAGGGGTGGCCTTGATCATCATTCTCATGCTTGCCAGCAAAATCACTTCATATTATACGCGGCCGATCGAGGAGGCGACGATGGCGGCCATAGAACTGGCCAAAGGGAATTATGGAACCCGGACATTCGGGCGGCATTCCGATGAAACGGGAATGCTGACAACTTCCTTGAACATATTGGCGAGGAATCTTCAGGAAACAGAGATAGCGAGGGAAATGAATCAGGATCGTTTGGAAACACTTGTTGAAAACATCGGTAGTGGTGTCTTGCTGATAGACAGTAAAGGGTATACCACATTAATCAACCGGGAATTCAAGAAAAGCTTCCGTGTGAACTCCGCTACGTTTTTGTTTCAGGAATATTATTCGGTCATTAAAGATCAGGAAGTCATAGCCATCATCGAAGAAATCTTTCGAACGGAAAAAACGATTAAACGACAGGTGAAGATACCGCTTGCCATAGAACGTAAGCATTTTGAGATTTATGGGGCTCCCATTATCGGGAATCATGATGAATGGAAGGGGATCCTCCTCATTTTCCATGATATCACCGAATTGAAAAGGCTCGAGCAGATGCGGAAGGATTTCGTGGCTAATGTGTCCCATGAATTGAGGACCCCGATCACTTCTATTAAAGGCTTTTCTGAAACATTGTTGGATGGCGCCTTAAAAGACGAAAAGACCTTAAAGCACTTTTTATCGATTATCCTGAAAGAAAGTGATCGGCTGCAAGAACTCATTCAGGAGCTTCTGAATTTATCCAAAATGGAGCAACAGGAATTCGTTTTAAACGCAGGGGTCGTGGATATTACAAAAGTGCTTGGCGAAATACAAGAGATGCTTATAGGCAAGCTGAAAGAAAAAGAAGTATCCCTTGAAATTAAAACATCACCGGAGCCGGTATTCATTGAAGGGGAATCTGACAGGATCAAACAGGTTTTCATCAATTTGATTACGAACGCATTGACCTACACACCAAATGGCGGCAGGGTCACCGTTGATATCATTGAAAATGAACAGACGGTCGATATTGCAGTGCAAGACAGCGGGATCGGCATCGAAGAAAAAGAACTGCCGAGGATCTTTGAACGGTTTTACCGGATCGATAAGGCGAGGAGCCGCGATTCAGGAGGAACGGGCATTGGACTGGCAATCGTCAAGCATATAATAGAAGTCCATAAAGGTAAAATCAATGTGGAAAGCACACCTGGAACCGGGACGACTTTTACAGTCACCTTAAATAAAAGCTTAAAAGGAAAAATGTAGAGGGTTTCTTATTTACATTTCCTTTACAATTCCTTAAAACGGACTTCATAATGCAGGGGTACAATGGTTGTACAACCCCTCATCCAAGGAGTTAAACATTGACAGAGACATGGTCTCTGTCTTTTAATTTTGGCTATATTCCCCGCGAACCATCCCTCTATCCTATTTTCCTGGAAAAATATTAGATTTTTATGAAACTTTAGGCCCTTCCTTGCGTAAATAAGATATAACTGCAAAGAAGGGGTGATACATATCGTTAGCTTAAAAAGGATATATACGATCACAGGACTTGTCTTTCTTATTTTAATTTTAGGTATAGTTGCGATATCGACCTGGTACACGGTTGATGAATCCGATCAAGCTGTCATAATGACGTTTGGTAAAGTGGAGCAGACGATAACGGAACCAGGACTTCACTTTAAACTTCCTTGGCCCGTTCAATCGGTCGAGAAATTATCCAAAGAAACATTCAGTCTTAAATTTGGATATAAGGAAGAGGATGGAGAGGTGAAGGATTACCCGAGTGAGACCAAAATGATTACGGGTGATGAAAATATTGTGCTGGCCGACCTGGTGGTCCAGTGGAAAATCACCGATCCTCCTAAATATCTATACAATGCAGATGATCCAGAAAAAATATTGTATGATACGACTTCAGCTGCATTACGGAGCATCATCGGCAGCACGAAAATCGATGATGCCCTTACATCCGGTAAAGCGCAAATCGAAGCGGATGTACGCGATTTATTGTCACAGCTAATGGAGAAATATGATGTCGGGATTTCCATATCTGCGGTTAAACTCCAGGACGTGGAGTTACCGAATGAAGAAGTGCGGAAAGCATTCACCAATGTAACGGATGCCCGGGAAACGGCGAATACGAAAATCAACGAAGCGGATAAATATGAAAATAAGCGTATGAATGAAGCGGAAGGGGAAAAAGATGCCCTCATTTCACAGGCTAATGGGGATAAAGCTGCCCGTACGGAAGCTGCCCGCGGGGATGTAGCGGTCTTTGAAAAATTACTCAGTGAGTATAAGGGCAATAAGGGGATTACGAAGGACCGCCTTATTATTGAAACCCTTGAGGAAGTATTGCCGAATGCAGAGATTTATATTATGAATGATGATGGAAACACCATGAAGTACTTGCCGCTCCGCTCGCTTGAAAAGGAGGAAACGAAAAAAACTCCTGCACCTGATGAAGCCGCTATACCTGAAGAAGAAACGAATAAAGGGAATGCATCGGAAGAAAAAGCGGTAGGGGAAGGGGGCACTAAACAATGAGCGGAAAAATAATAGATTTCTCTGAGTTGAAAAAAGGGGATTTTCATTGGAGGGGCTATGTGAGAATTGGCATTTTCCTGATTATTTTCATCGCGTTGCTGCTAATCATCCTCACCAATGTCTATATCGTCAAAGAGGGCGAATACAAAGTCGTCCGCCAATTCGGTGAGGTGGTAAGGATCGATAAGACACCGGGATTGAAGGCGAAGGTGCCATTCATACAGAGTATCATGACCTTGCCGAAGTATCAGATGACTTCTGATGTGTCCGAAGCGGAAATCAATACGAAAGATAAAAAGCGGATGCTGATCGATAACTATGCAGTTTGGAGAATAGAAGATCCGAAGAAATTGATTACAAATGCAAGGACACTTGAGAATGCCGAAACGAAAATGGAAGAGTTCATCTATTCGGCAGTTCGTTCAGAGCTGGGCCAGCTGAATTATGATGAGATCATCAATGATGAGAAGTCATCCAGGGGAAGTTTAAACGACCGCATAACCGAAAAAGTCAACGATCTGCTGCAAAAGGACAGTTATGGAATCAGCTTGACGGATGTCCGGATAAAGCGGACTGACTTACCCTCCGAAAACGAAGCATCCGTCTTCAAGAGGATGATTTCCGAGCGGGAATCGAAAGCGCAAGAATACCTATCCAAAGGTGATGCGAAGAAAAACCGTATCATTGCGGATACTGACCGGAAAGTGAAAGAATTGCTTTCCACTGCAGAGGCTGATGCAGAAGTGATCAGGGCTGAAGGAGAAGGGGAAGCAGCGAAAATCTATAATAAGTCGTTTTCCAAAGACCCTGAATTCTATAAACTATACCGGACTCTTGAATCCTACAAAAAAACGATTGGAGATCAAACGGTCATCGTTCTGCCTTCGGATTCACCTTATGCCAGCTTGTTAATGGGTAATACCAAATAACCTTGATGCCGTCATTTTTCTTTCCGCTTCTACTCATGGTAGAATAGAGAAAGGAAAATGAACGGCTTTTTGCGTTTTTATATAGAAGCTATAACTACATAAACCTGTATGACTGGAGGAAGACGGATTTGGATAAAAAGTTAGTACTCATAGATGGAAACAGCATTGCATACCGTGCGTTTTTTGCGCTTCCGCTCTTGAATAATGATAAGGGGGTCCATACGAATTCCGTGTACGGATTCACGATGATGCTCAACCGCATTCTTGAAGAAGAAAAGCCAACACACATACTTGTGGCATTCGATGCGGGTAAAACGACATTCAGACATGCATCATTTAAAGAATATAAGGGTGGGCGCCAAAAAACGCCGCCCGAATTATCGGAGCAATTCCCTTTCATTCGCGAACTGCTTGATTGTTTTCAAATAAAAAGGTATGAATTGGAGAACTACGAAGCCGATGATATTATCGGTACGCTGTCTTTACAGGCGGAAAAAGATGGTTTTGAAGTGAAGGTCATTTCCGGTGATAAGGATTTAACACAATTATCCTCCCCTAATACGACAGTTTCCATCACGAAAAAGGGGATTACTGAAATTGAGGAATACACTCCAAAGCATATACATGAAAAATACGGTCTATCCCCTTTGCAGATCATTGATTTAAAAGGGTTGATGGGAGATGCTTCCGACAATATTCCCGGTATTCCGGGTGTTGGTGAAAAGACTGCCCTTAAATTATTGCATCAATTTGAAACGGTTGAAAACCTTCTGCAGTCGATTGATGAGGTAAGCGGACAAAAATTGAAAGAGAAAATAGAAGAACATAGAGACCTGGCCCTATTGAGCAAAGAGCTGGCTACGATAACGAGGGAAGCCCCGCTTGAAGTTTCCGTGAACGAGACCGAGTACACTGGCATGGATCAGGATCGAGTCATCTCATTCTATAAGGAGCTTGGCTTTTCGACTTTGCTCGATAAATTGGATGTAACGGAAAGTGCACCGCTTGAACAGGAGAAGATAGAGGTGCACACGGCCGAAATGACAGAAGCCATGTTTGGAGATGAAAGTGCCTTATATGTTGAGATTTTAGAAGATAACTATCATCGTGCCGATATAATGGGGATCGCCATCAGTAATGAACAAGGTAATTTTTACTTCAATGGTGATGATGCTCTGAGTTCCGGGGCATTTAAATCCTGGGCAGAGGATGAAACAAAAAAGAAAACGGTTTTCGATGCGAAGCGTACGGTTGTGGCACTGCGTCATCGAGGAGTCGAAATAAAAGGCATCGATTTTGATGTATTTTTGGCATCCTATATCCTGAATCCCGCAGAGTCAGTGGACGAAGTGGCAGAAATCACGAAAACTCAAGGTACGATCCGTCTTGAAACAGATGATGTTTTTTATGGAAAAGGTGCAAAACGGAAGATACCTGAGGAAGCGGAATTGAGGGAGCATATCGCAAGAAAATCGAAGGCGATCCTTTCTCTGAAAGAGCCGATGATCGATAAGCTGCAAGAGTTCGAGCAATTTAACCTATTTACGGAACTGGAGCTGCCACTGTCGATCATCCTGGCCAATATGGAATGGCAGGGAATAAAGGTGGATATAGGCCGATTGAAAAACATGGGACAGGAATTAGCCATTCGCTTAAGAAACATCGAAGCCCGAATTTTTGATTTGGCTGGAGAGGCGTTCAATATCAATTCACCTAAACAGCTCGGGGCCATCCTGTTTGAAAAGTTGGAGCTTCCAGTCATGAAGAAAACCAAAACAGGTTATTCGACTTCAGCCGATGTGCTGGAAAAACTGGAGAGCAAGCATGATATCGTTAAGGAGATATTGCTGTATCGCCAGCTTGGTAAGTTGCAATCAACTTATATTGAAGGGTTGCTTAAAGTGGTCAATGGCAAAACGGACAAGGTGCACACCCGGTTCAACCAAGCATTGACCCAGACCGGCCGGTTAAGTTCTACAGATCCCAATCTGCAGAATATCCCGATCAGGCTGGAAGAAGGCAGGAAAATCAGGCAGGCCTTCATCCCTTCCGAAAAGGATTGGATCATCTTTGCTGCCGATTACTCCCAGATCGAGTTACGCGTCCTGGCGCATATCGCCAATGACAGCGGATTGGTGGAAGCATTCCAGGCCGGGATGGACATCCATACAAGGACAGCCATGGATGTATTCCATGTACCGGCAGAGCAAGTCACTTCGAACATGAGGCGCCATGCCAAAGCGGTCAACTTCGGAATCGTTTATGGTATAAGTGACTACGGGCTATCGCAAAGTCTTGGCATCACGAGAAAAGAAGCGGGAGAGTTCATCGAGAAGTATTTAAAAAGCTTTCCTGGTGTTCAGGAATATATGGAAGAAAGCATACATGAGGCCCGTCAAAAAGGATATAGCACGACTCTGATGCAAAGGAGGCGCTATATACCTGAGATAACAAGCAGGAATTTCAATATCAGGAGCTTTGCCGAACGGACAGCGATGAACACGCCGATTCAAGGCAGTGCCGCGGATATCATCAAGCTAGCCATGATAAACATGAATAAGCGCCTGAAACGGGAAGGGCTTAAAACGAGAATGCTTCTCCAGGTGCATGATGAATTGATTTTTGAAACTCCTCCTGAGGAACTCGAAATCCTTAAAGTGATCGTTCCGGAGGAAATGGAAAATGCCATTGAATTGAACGTGCCCCTTAAAGTGGATTATGCTTTCGGGCCAACATGGTTTGATGCCAAATAATAAAAGATAGGTGATTGCAATGCCAGAACTTCCAGAAGTGGAAACAGTCAGAAGAACGTTAGAGCAGCTCGTACTCGGAAAAGAGATCAAGGAAGTGTCAGTCTTCTGGCCAAAGATCATAAAAGCGCCTGAACCTGTCGAACAGTTTCAGGATGCTTTAAGGGGACAGACAATTTCTGGAATAGGCCGTCGGGGCAAGTTCCTCATTTTTACCTTGGATGATTATTCGTTGGTTTCGCATTTAAGAATGGAGGGGAAATACGGTGTGCATCCAAAAGAAGAGCCGTATGATAAGCATACCCATGTGATCTTCACTTTCACCGATGGCAGTGAACTTAGGTACAGGGATGTCCGGAAATTCGGAACGATGCATCTATTTGCCAAAGGGGAAGAACTTGAGCGGCTGCCACTGTTGCATTTAGGGCCTGAACCGTTGTCTGAAGATTTTACTGTCGAGGGGCTAAGTAGGAAGTTGGCAAGGACCAACAGGAAAATCAAGCCTGTTCTCCTTGATCAAACGGTTGTCGTCGGGATTGGGAATATATATGTAGACGAGTCGTTATTCCGTTCCGGTATCCATCCGGAGAGAATCGCTTCTTCACTCTCGTTGCAGGAAATCAAAACGTTGCATGCAGAAATCATTGCGACGTTAGGTGAAGCTGTGGAAAAAGGCGGGAGTACGATTCGTTCGTACATTAATTCCCAAGGGCAAATCGGCATGTTTCAGTTGGAACTTAATGTTTACGGACGAAAAGGCGAGAACTGCAAAACATGCGGCACGCCACTTGAAAAAATGGTTGTGGCAGGACGCGGCACACATATTTGCCCGTCGTGCCAGCCGCTAAAATAGGTAATGTTTTTTCAAACACATCGGATGGGCTCCATCCATATACTAGGGTAGCAACGAGTAGGGAAGGAGTATTATTCCGATGTGGCTACAAATTATTTTTCTCGCATTTGCAGTTAGTATTGACGGATTTGGCGTAGGTTTGACATTCGGTATGCGGAAGATGAAAATCCCCTTAAGGTCAATAGCGGTCATCTCAATTTGTTCTGCATTGAGTTTAGGTATTGCGATGGTCATCGGACAATTCATCAGTCAGCTCATATCGATCGGGGCGGCTGAAAAAACGGGTGGCATCATCCTCATTTTCCTAGGTGCCTGGATGGTATACCAGTATTTTAAGCCTGAAAAAGATTTGAAAGATGATAGATATCATGAAAAGATCATCTTTAATTTTGAAATTAAATCACTTGGGGTAGTCATTAATATTTTACAAAAACCATTGAATGCCGATTTTGATAAATCAGGTACGATTACGGGTGTTGAAGCGCTTGTTCTGGGGTTTGCACTTTCGCTGGATGCGTTCGGGGCCGGAGTTGGAGCGGCTATGATCGGCATTTCACCGATTATCCTCGCAGGGTGCATCGCTGTTATGAGTTCAATTTTCATTTGGAGCGGAATTCAAAGCGGGAAATTGCTTTCAAATAATAAAGTTGTCCAGCATTTGACCTTTCTTCCAGGTGTACTATTGATTATCATCGGTATATTCAAGTTATGATACATGGTTAAAAGGGGGAGCCTTATGGGACAAATCATTGGACTCACAGGAGGCATCGCCAGTGGGAAAAGCACAGTCAGCCTTTATTTACAGGAACTCGGATTCACGATTGTCGATGCAGATCTGGCTTCCCGTGCTGTCGTTGAGCCAGGTGAAGAAGCCTATCATCAAGTTGTGAAGGCATTTGGTGAAGAGATCTTATTGCCGGATGGGAATATAGATCGCGCAAAGCTCGGGTCGATCATATTCAATGATCAGGAAAAGAGATTGCTATTGAATGGCATCGTGCATCCTGCCGTCAGGAATTGGATGCGCCTCAAAACGGAAGAGGCACTATCATCAGGGGAAGAAACGGTGTTCATGGATATTCCGCTCCTATTCGAAAGTAAGCTGACATTCATGGTGGAAAAGACGCTTTTGATCTATGTAGATGAGCAAGTCCAATTGCAGCGATTAATGAACAGGAATGGTCTTTCGGAGACGGAGGCACTTGCCAGGATCAATTCGCAAATGCCCTTAGCCGATAAAAAGGCTTTAGCGGATGCCGTCATCGACAATAATGGGAACATTAATGAAACGAAGAGGCAAGTGAAGACCATACTTAGCGAATGGCATGTCATATAATTATGATAAAAAGAAGAAACCAGCCGGTTTCTTCTTTTTGTGTTGAAAAAATAAGTACAATCCGCATTTTTATTAGCACAATTCCTTCGAATTATGTTATACTAATTACATGTGAAGGGTAATAAGTATAACATTAATATTTTCTGGAGGGTCCGAACAATGAATTCAAGAATAGCGATTAACGGGTTTGGGAGAATTGGAAGAATGGTTTTCCGAAAGGCCATATTAGATGAGAGTTTGGACATTGTTGCCATTAATGCAAGCTATCCAGCTGAAACTTTAGCACACTTACTAAAATATGATACGATACATGGTAAATTCGACGGTATCATTATTGCGGAAGATGATTCACTAGTAGTGAATGGCCGCCGAGTAAAACTAATAAATAACCGCGATCCAAAGCTATTGCCTTGGAAAGAGTTGAACATAGATATTGTAATTGAAGCCACGGGCAAATTCAATGATCGTTCTAAAGCTGCTCTTCATTTAGATGCAGGAGCAAAAAGAGTTATTTTATCAGCGCCGGGTAAAAATGAAGACGTTACCATTGTAATGGGTGTAAATGAGGAAGTGCTGGAAATCGACAAGCATTTCGTCATATCCAATGCATCTTGTACAACCAACTGTCTTGGACCGGTTGCAAAAGTGCTTGATGAAAAATTTGGCATTAACAACGGTTTAATGACAACGATACATTCTTATACAAATGATCAAAATAATATCGATAACCCGCACAAAGACTTAAGACGTGCCCGTGCCGCTGCGGAAAGCATGATTCCTACGACTACAGGAGCTGCAAAAGCCATCTCACTAGTGTTGCCGCAATTAAAAGGCAAGCTTCATGGAATGGCGATCCGCGTACCGACACCTAACGTATCTCTAGTCGATCTTGTTGTGGATTTAAACCGTGATGTCACGATTGATGAAGTGAACCAAGCCTTCATCGATGCTTCAGAAAATGAACTCAAAGGAATTATGGAATTCACGATGGAACCTTTAGTTTCCAGTGATTTCAAAACGAATCCTCACTCTGCAATCATCGATGGTTTGACGACGATGATGATTGGGGACAGGAAAGTGAAAGTCCTTGCATGGTATGATAACGAGTGGGGTTACTCCAACCGGGTAGTGGACCTTGTGAAATTGGTGGGATCCGAGTTGAAAAAAACTTCCGAAGTCGAACTATCAGTAAAATAATGAAAAAAATCGAGCCTGCTAAAATTTTTTAGCGGGCTATTTTTAATGCAGTGATCCAGCAATTCCTCGCTGCTTTAAGGCGCTGAATAAACCCGAAAACTGAAATTTCCCCACATTGGAACCTTCCCTATATCCCTATTACATATAAAGTTTATCTTTCCAAAATTTCAATTTGGAGTTGCAAAAAAAATTCAAACCATATATACTATGAATCGTGAACTTCTTCAAAAGCGGTTTGCATGATGGCTACTTAAAGGGTTAGGACCTCTTTGGACTAACTTTCCCCCGTGGTAGTTATCAGAACTTATTTTTAAATCATGGTAAGGGGGAAGCTTAATATGGAAACAGCTTACACTATGGAAACAATGGGTAGACATGTCATTTCTGAACTTTGGGGTTGTGACTTTGAAAAACTGAACAATATCGATTTAATTGAAAAGATTTTTGTTGATGCTGCTTTGAAATCAGGTGCAGAGGTACGGGAAGTTGCCTTTCACAAATTTGCTCCACAAGGAGTCAGCGGGGTTGTCATCATTTCTGAATCGCACTTGACGATTCACAGTTTTCCAGAACACGGCTATGCGAGCATCGATGTCTATACATGCGGTAACTTGGATCCGAATATTGCGGCAGATTATATTGCAGAAGCTTTGAATGCGCAAACACGTGAAAACATAGAATTACCACGTGGACTAGGTCCTGTACAAATGAAAAAAGCCAATATAAGTGCCCTATAAAAAACACGTATACACAGAGATGCCATGGGTGCATCTCTTTTTTAATGCAATGAATCGGCAGCCTGCTTCACTTTATTGCTAAGGATTGTCTTGCAGCACAAAGACCTTGACAACGGTGCTCCAAGGGCAGAACAAAAAGTGCCTGCTGCTGGAAGTTACACTTTTTACTTGTACTGGCCGTTCCTTTTAATATAAGATTAAGATAGAGAAGTAAATCCTTGGGGAACATTTAGATAGGGGAGTCCTACATAAAATACGGAGCTGATAATGATGAAATGCCCATCATGTCAATATAACGGAACAAGAGTGCTCGATTCCAGGCCAGTCGATGAAAGTAAATCAATTCGACGACGCCGTGAATGTGAGGCATGTGGTTTTCGATTCACGACATTTGAAAAGGTGGAGGAAACACCGCTTATTGTAGTGAAAAAGGGCGGGACACGGGAAGAGTTCAGTCGTGATAAAATCCTGCGTGGCTTAATCAGGGCTTGCGAAAAACGCCCGGTTCCCTTGAAGGAACTAGAGCAAATTACCAGTTATGTAGAAAAAGAACTGCGCAACCAGGGCATATCGGAAGTGAAAAGCGACAATGTCGGAGAAATGGTGATGGACAAGCTGGCGGAAATCGATGAGGTTGCCTATGTAAGGTTCGCATCCGTCTATCGACAATTTAAAGATATCAATGTCTTTATCGATGAATTGAAAGATTTAATAAATAAAGAAAGAAAGTAGAGCTGAAGATTCACTTTGGCTCTTTTTTCACTACATCTTTTGAAAGGTTTGAATGGAGATGTCAATGCATTGGCAAGAATTGCTCCCAGCGGATTCATATTTGGTCTCATCTGCGGGGCTGCTTCATGATTATGATCGGAAAATACTTACCCGACTATATCAACCTCTTATTGGACCTATCTGCATTAGCCTATATATGACGTTATGGAGTGAGCTGGAGGAAAACAGGCTATGGTCGGAAACCTCCTCACATTATCAATTAATGAATACCATCGGCCTTAAGTTAGGTGATATTTACGAAGCACGCCTTTTACTTGAAGGAATTGGTCTGTTGAATGTATATAAGAAATCGAAAAATGAAACGAAGGAATTCATCTATGAGTTAAACCCGCCGCTTTCCCCCCAGCAGTTTTTCACGGATGGAATGCTGAATATTTACTTATACAAAAAAGTCGGCAAAGCGCAGTTCAACCGGTTAAAGAGATTCTTTTGTGATGATCATATCTTAACCGATCAATATGAAGGTGTGACTAAATCTTTTGCGGAAGTATTCTCATCAGATCATTTGGACTCTTTATATGTAACGGATGAAGCGAAAAACGAATGGAAACCGATGCCTGAACAGCAATTCATCGATCGGACGGAAGGCGTCGAGCCATCGGGGTTTGACGACTTATTTGATTTTGACCTTTTATTATCCGGGATGAAATCATCGATCGTACCGAAAAAGGCCTTTACTCCGAAAATAAAAAGTACGATCGCCAAACTTGCTTTTTTATATGGCATCGATCCGCTGGAAATGCAAAAACTAGTAATGGATGCCGTTTCATTGGATGATGAGATCGATGAGGAAGTGCTCAGAAAGGCGGCAAGGGACTGGTATCAGATCGAACGGCAGGCAGATATGCCTTCCCTGGTCAATCGGGTGCAGCCGATTCGTGAACGGACACAAAAAGAAGAACCGAAAACACAGGAACAAGAGTTAATCCGTCATTTGGAGACGATTTCCCCGAGGGAGCGGCTGATGCAATTGTCTGGCGGTGCAGAGCCATCAAGCGGTGATTTGAAAGTGGTTGAGGGCGTGATGATCAATCAAAAGCTGAATCCGGGTGTGGTCAATGTCTTGATTGAATACGTCATGCTCAAAACGGATATGAAGTTCACCAAGGGCTATGTGGAAAAGCTGGCAGGCCATTGGGCACGGCTGAAGGTCTCTACGGTCGTCGAGGCGATGGAACTGGCTAAAAATGAACATAGGAAATATCAGGACTGGGCTCAAGGAAGCAGGAATGCTGCGAAGGGCAGCCGGAAAAAGGCGATACGGGAAGAAGTGGTTCCGGAGTGGCTTGAGAAAAAAGAAGAAGCACAGCAGGAGCAGAATGCAGATCAGCCGGAATTGAATGCCCAGAAACGCGAGCTTCAAGAGAAATGGAAGCTGTGGAAAGCAGGAGGTGAAATGAACGATGGAAAAGATTAATAGATCCCTTAATAAATTGGCCAATACAAACCAATTTCAACAGCGTTATGAAAAGCTGAAACAGGAGATTTTTGAAGACGAACAAGTGCGGTTATTTTTGAATGCCAACAGTTCGACGGTCACGAAGGAAATGATTGATAAAAACTTGGGGAAGCTTTATGAGTTCACTTCACAAAGCAATAAATGTGATAAATGTCCAAGCTTGAATGGCTGCATCAATATGATGCAAGGGTATTATCCCAAATTGGTGGTTCAAGGGAAGGCCCTGAACCTGAATTATGAAATCTGCCCGCGGAAATTGGCAGAGGATGAAAAGCGGAAACGGGAAAAATTGATCCGCAGCCTGTATGTACCGAAGGATATTTTAAGTGCGACCATTGAGGA
This sequence comes from Peribacillus simplex, assembly GCF_900156045.1. GTDB lineage: Bacteria > Bacillota > Bacilli > Bacillales > DSM-1321 > Peribacillus > Peribacillus simplex_D. The sequence goes on from NZ_FTMX01000001.1 coordinate 510,839, forward strand.
CTTTACGCAAACGGATAATGAAAATAAACGCTTGGGTGTTTTAAGTAAGGCGATGTCGTTCATCATGGAATATGAGCCAGGTAAAATGCAAAAAGGCTTATTTATATATGGGAAATTCGGTGTTGGGAAAACGTACTTATTAGGTGCGATTGCCAATGAACTCGCAGAAAGGCAAATTTCTTCCCTTATTGTCTATGTCCCTGACTACTTGCGGGAACTTAAGGGATCAATAGGTGATAATACGGTCAATGAAAAAATTGAGATGGTGAAAACGGCACCTGTCCTCATGCTGGATGATATTGGAGCGGAGTCCATGACGAGCTGGGGACGCGATGAGGTTTTTGGACCGATTTTGCAATTTAGGATGCTGGAAAACCTGCCGACGTTTTTCACTTCGAATTTTGACCTGAATGGCCTGGAGAACCACCTAACCTTTTCACAGCGTGGAGAGAAGGAAGAAGTGAAGGCGGCCAGGATAATGGAAAGAATTCAATATTTAGCGGAGCCGGTCAAGCTGGATGGCGTGAATCGGAGAAGATGAAGGAAAGTGGTCTCTTAATGGAGGTCACTTTTTTCTTTTACAAGGCCCATCCTACTTCTAAACATGTCCCCACCCCCATATACATGAACAAAGAGGCAAGGGGGAAGGGGGGATGTCGTAGTGCAAATTTCGTTTCAAAACGATTCAGAGGCATTGAAATTACTGAATTTCGTTTCTGTCCATCCACTCGGGGCAGAATTTCAAGCATACATTCGATTTCTTCCGCAACAAGGCATGCATGTGGATATGACGAAGTCTTCAGGTGATAAATGGCTAATTCTGCTTCGTGATGCATTTCATTCTTTTTTATTGGAAGAAAAGACACTTCCTGTTTTGGAGCAAATAATAGTCGGTAAATTTTTTTATAGGGAACGGGAAGAAATTGAAGCCATCATTGAAATTGCATCATCGATCATCGAGGTGGAAAGAGCCAGGAATCAAGATGGAGCATTCAGTACGGAGAAACGATTGATTGAGGAAGGACTTCAAAGCATCTTGGCTGGAAAGGTATCTTTTTCATTCGATTCTTTTACGACCTTCCGTTTAAAATCATTTCAGCACACTTTGGAAAAGTATGTCCTTAAGGCGATTGATGAATACAAGCTGGAGCAGGACTATCAAAATTTCATTGCCACTCTCCGTGATTGCCTTCATGGGCAGGAGTCGAAATTAAGAAAGCTTCACCTGGTCAACCGGGATGGTTTTCATTTCTATGATCAAAAATTCAGCAAACTCGACCGTCCAAAAATCAATAGTATGATCGACAGGAGGCTTCTTGCCAAAAGTTCACTTTTTCTCGATACGGTGATACTTGCCCCGCTTTTATCGATTGCTCCCGAAAACTTATGCATCTATACCGATGACAAGGAAGAAGGGTTGATCCAGACCATTTCAAGGATTTTCGAAGAACGGGCGACCATCTTGCCACTTTCGTCATTTTCAATGCATTTGAATGACCTTTCGTGGAAAAAAGAAAATTAACCTTGATTTTCACCGTATAACAAATTATAATTTCCTACATACTATTAAAAAACTAAAAGTTATGATGAGGACAAGGGTATTCTAGTCGCCGATTATCAGAGAGGGGAGCCAACAGGCTGTAAGCTTCCTATTCGCATGGAACACTTACCACCTTTAAACTTCGGCTCGGAAAGCAGGCATTCTGCGAATATGAGCTGACGGGAAGCTGCCGTTACCAAGTTACAAGTGCCATTTTGCCGTGAAAAGCAAGCTGGAACGAGGGTGGAACCGCGGGTTAATGATATTTGTTACTAAGCTCGTCCCTGTTTTATACAGGGGCGGGCTTTTTTGTGTTGTAATGGAATCAAAAACCTGTAATTTGTTCGAACAATAAGAAGGAGTGAAACTGAATGTCAGAATTACTGAAAATATCTTTTCCTGACGGAGCGGTTAAGGAATTTGCTAAAGGCACAACAACTGAAGACATCGCTGCATCCATCAGTCCTGGTTTAAGGAAAAAATCCATTGCCGGAAAATTCAATGGTGAATTATTTGATTTGAAACGTCCGATTGAACAAGATGGTACAATCGAAATCGTCACACAGGACGCAGCGGATGCTCTTGAAGTATTGCGTCACAGTACAGCACACTTGATGGCACAAGCGATCAAACGTTTGTACAAAAACGCCAAATTCGGCGTAGGTCCGGTCATCGAGGGCGGCTTTTACTATGATATGGATCTGGAGGAATCATTGACTCCTGAAGACCTTCCATTGATTGAAAAAGAAATGAAGAAAATCGTCAACGAAAACTTGGAAGTTTCCCGCATCGAAGTGAGTCGTGATGAAGCGATTTCCCGTTTTAAGGAAATCGGCGATGAGTATAAATTGGAATTGATCGATGCGATTCCTGCCGATCAGCAGGTAACGCTTTATGAGCAGGGTGAATTCTTTGACCTTTGTCGTGGAATTCATGTTCCATCAACCGGGAAAATCAAAGAGTTCAAGCTATTGAGCATCGCTGGAGCTTACTGGAGAGGCGATAGCAAAAATAAAATGCTTCAACGAATTTACGGTACGGCTTTCTATAAAAAAGAAGATTTGGCCGAACACCTGCGTTTCCTTGAAGAAGCCAAAGAACGTGACCATCGTAAAATCGGCAAAGAATTGAACTTGTTCATGAGCTCACAGAAAGTGGGACAAGGGCTGCCGATGTGGTTGCCAAAAGGCGCGACCATCCGTCGGACAATCGAAAGATATATCGTGGACAAGGAAGAACGTCTGGGTTATGACCATGTCTACACACCTGTAATGGGAAGCGTGGACCTTTATAAAACATCTGGACACTGGGATCATTACCAGGACGGCATGTTCCCTGTCATGGAGATGGAAAACGAACAGCTTGTCCTGCGTCCTATGAACTGTCCGCATCACATGATGGTCTATAAAAACAGTATCCACAGCTACCGCGAACTGCCAATTCGGATTGCCGAGCTAGGCTTGATGCACCGCTATGAAATGTCAGGTGCCCTTTCAGGCCTTCAGCGTGTACGTGGAATGACATTGAATGATGCGCACATTTTCGTCCGTCCCGACCAAATCAAAGAAGAGTTCAAGCGCGTTGTGAACCTGGTTCTGGAAGTATATAAAGATTTCGATATCAAGGATTATTCATTCCGACTGTCTTATCGCGATCCTCAGGATACAGAAAAATACTTCGATGATGATGACATGTGGGAAAAAGCACAAAGTATGTTAAAAGGCGCCATGGACGAACTTGGCCTGGATTACTTTGAAGCGGAAGGTGAAGCGGCATTCTACGGTCCTAAGCTTGATGTTCAGGTGCGTACTGCCTTAGGGAAAGATGAAACGCTTTCCACTGTCCAGCTTGATTTCTTGCTTCCTGAACGTTTTGATCTTAATTACGTCGGTGAGGACGGCAAGCAGCACCGTCCGGTTGTTATCCACCGCGGCGTCGTTTCCACAATGGAGCGTTTTGTCGCTTACTTGATCGAAGAATACAAGGGGGCATTCCCGACTTGGCTTGCACCTATCCAAGCACAAGTGATCCCGGTCTCACCTGAAGTGCACTTGGATTATGCGAAAGAAGTACAGGAAAAACTTAAAGCGCAAGGCATTCGTGTCGACCTGGATACACGCGACGAGAAAATCGGTTACAAAATCCGTGAAGCGCAAATGCAAAAAATCCCGTACATGCTCGTTGTTGGAGACAATGAGGTCAAAGAAGGCAGCGTGAATGTACGTAAATACGGTGAACAAAAATCCGAAACGATCGCTTTTGAAGATTTCGTTTCAGCTATTAAGGCGGAAGTAAGCCGTTAAAAACAAGGCTCTTTTCGTAAAGATTGTTATTTTTAAAACGAAACTATTTAAGGTTGATTGGAGCGCAAGTGCGAGACTCCTGCGGGAGCAGCGGGACAGGTGAGACCCCACAGGCGTTTACGCCGAGGAGGCTCACCGCCCGCCCCGCGGAAAGCGAGCATCTGGAGGGGAAATCAACCACACCGCTTTACTTGGAAAATAGCAACAAAGTAAGCGAAAACAGCCAAAAACAAAAAGAGGGGCACATACAGTTGTGTCCCTCTTTTTAATTAAGTCATGATAAAATGAAACCATCATGTGAAAATATGTACAGCAATGAAAAGGAGGGTCAGCATGAAAAAGAAATTTTCTTATCTATTCGGACCGACATTCCTTGTCATCATCATCTTATTGTTATTGGATGATTATCGACAATATGCCATTGTCCCGGTCCTGCTTTTTTGGATAGTCCTATTTTCCTGGGACACCATCGAGAAAAAGAAAAAGGCGAAGGAAAACTCTTAGCATTTGATCGCTTCGCTCAGTATGGACTGTAACAAAGGGGGAGTGGGGAAAAATGGAGATTAGAAAGGCTTCAAGGAAAGACGCGGATAACCTGGCTGCTCTGTTCAATCATGTCGAAGATTCCGGGTATATGCTGTACAACCCTGGGGAAAGAAAAGCGACGGGGAAACAAATGGAAAAGCAAATGGAGCAAATCGAAAAAAATCCCCTTTCCGTTTTCCTCGTTGCTGCTAGCGGCCATGAGTTGAATGGTTACCTAATTTTATTGGGCAATCAAATGGGCCGAACGAGGCATTCCGCCAAAATCGTCATCGGCATCAATGAACAGGACAGAGGAAAAGGCATCGGTACGAAGCTATTTCAGAAAATGGAGGAGAATGCACGGACAAACGAAATACGGCGCCTGGAATTGTCCGTGATCGCAAACAACGCCCCTGCGCTTTCCTTATATCGAAAGATGGGTTTTGAAAAGGAAGGAATAAAGCGGGAATCACTGTTTTTTGATGGAAAGTATCATGATGAATATTTTTTGTCCAAATTACTTTAAAAAACGTATTGTCAAATAACTGAATGTCTGATAATATTAATTTTGTTGTGAAAAACGAATAAAATTTAGCATTTGACAAGTCATCAGTGTTTATGATATATTTCTAAAGTGAATTGAATACGTGTTTGATGAAAAGAAGAAGCACCCGCTTCTCACCTGGTTGACGCAAACAATGCAGTTAACAGGTCATGATTTGATTATTTGGATCTTTCTGAATGAGTCTATCAGTGTGGGTGCAGCATGCATCCACACTTTTTTATTATGATTATATCCTGTAAGCGAGTTGTGAGCGTGACCGAATTTATTCAAATATTCGTATTCGCCAATATCTTTGGAGGTGGCTAACTATTAGTAAAGACGCGATGGTAAACGAGGGCATCCGAGCCCGTGAAGTTCGTCTTATTGACCAAAACGGAGAACAACTTGGAATTAAAACGAAATTCGAAGCATTGGAAATTGCCGCTCGTGTAAATCTTGATCTAGTTTTAGTTGCTGCAAATGCAAAGCCTCCGGTAGCCCGGATCATGGACTACGGAAAACACCGCTTCGAGCAGCAAAAGAAAGACAAGGAAGCACGTAAAAATCAAAAAGTCATCAGTCTGAAAGAGGTTCGTTTGAGCCCGACGATTGAAGAACATGATTTCAATACGAAGCTTCGCAACGGTATTAAATTCCTTGAAAAAGGCGATAAAGTAAAAGCTTCTATCCGATTCAAAGGACGTGCCATTACGCATAAGGAAATTGGTCAACGTGTACTCGTTCGTTTTTCTGAAGCATGTAAAGAAGTGGCTACAATCGAGCAACACCCAAAAATGGACGGGCGCAGCATGTTCATTATCTTAGCACCGAAAAACGAAAAGTAATTGTAAAGTAATTTGTAATGAGGAGGAATACCTTATGCCTAAAATGAAAACTCACCGCGGATCTGCTAAACGTTTCAAAAAGACTGGATCCGGCAAACTTAAGCGTTCTAACGCTTACACAAGCCATTTATTTGCTAACAAATCTACTAAGCAAAAGCGTAAGCTTCGCAAAGCTAGCCTTGTAAGCAAAGGTGACTTCAAACGTATTCGTCATATGCTAGACAACATTAAATAAGTTCGATTTATCGAGTTAAATAGGAGGGAAATAACATGCCACGTGTAAAAGGCGGTACTGTTACTCGCAAACGTCGTAAAAAGGTAATAAAATTAGCTAAAGGTTACTATGGCGCGAAACATATTCTTTTCAAAGTAGCTAACCAACAAGTAATGAAGTCAGGAAACTATGCTTTCCGTGACCGTCGTCAAAAGAAACGTGATTTCCGCAAACTTTGGATCACTCGTATCAACGCTGCAGCACGCATCAACGGTCTTTCTTACAGCCGTTTAATGCATGGTCTAAAGCTTGCTGGTATCGAAGTGAACCGCAAAATGCTTGCTGATCTTGCTGTTGCTGACGAACAAGCTTTTGCTCAATTAGCAACTGCTGCTAAACAACAATTAGACAAATAAGTCTGACTGATACAGCCACTCTCTTTTCAAGAGGGTGGCTTTTTACATATTTAAAGGAGGGAATGAAAATGCAAGGAGTATGGTTCATTGCAGCTTATATGATCATCACGAACATCATCGGATTTGCCTTAATGGGAATCGACAAGAGGAAAGCGCGTAATGGGGAGTACCGGATCAGCGAAAGGACACTTTGGTTTTGGGCGGTCATAGGCGGAGGGACTGGGTCCTTTTTGGGGATGAAGCAATTCCGCCATAAGACGAAGCATGCGGCTTTTAAGTGGGGCCTGCCCATATTGATGATTCTTCAGATAGCCTTATTGATCAAGATATTCATTCAATTGTAATATGTAGCCCGTATAGTGTATATGCTTGTAGAAGCAGCAAAGAGTAGCTGGAGGGAGAGCATGAATGATAAACTGACACTTGTGATGAGCTACGTTCAATCTGGAAGCGTGTTTGCACCGTTGATTTTTATCACTTTTCATTTATTAAGGCAATTTTTATTCATTCCCGTCATTGTGGTTTGCATGTCTGGCGGAGTATTATTCGGGGCAGCTTTTGGAACCATCTATTCGGTAATCGGTTTGACGTTGTCCAGTATGGCCTTTTATTTCGTGATAGGCAAATTTCCGAAAACAAAGGATAGGCTGCTGCGGCTTAAGAATAAGCTGTTTGGAAATCGAAAGCTAAATAGCCGGCAAATTGCTGTACTGAGGCTAATACCATTCATACACTTTTACTTACTGTCGCTTTGCTTATTGGAATCCAATAAAGGATTGAAAAATTATTTTTATCTATCCTTCATGACCAATCTCCCTGTAGCCTTCGTATACACGGTTTTTGGCCACTATATTGCAGATTTCAGTCCAACGCTGATTGTCATCATTTTATTATCCTTAACCTTATTGATCTATTTATTGAGGGAGAAGCAGACGGTCGTCCCTTGGAAGGAATTTTTTCGTTCAGATGATTAAAATAGAGCCTTGAGTCCATTTTTCTCAAGGCTCTTCATTACGTTTGATTTTTTTCATTTTTGTAAAAACTCCTTAACCGGGCTCTTCCAATCAATGACGGCATCCGGATATTGTTTTTTAATGGCTGCCTCGATTTTTAAGAAGTCATTTCGCTTCAAGCCTTTCAGGCCGGCCATTTTTTTAGGCCATATGAAGATGGAGATGACCTCGAAGGAGCGATCCGTCGTCCCTAGATACTTTTCCCCTTCAAACATCACCCCATTGTACGTCAATAAAAAATTCTTTCGTATATTGGCTGTATCGTCGAGCAGAAAGAACTTTTTCTGTTCATGTGCCAGTTCTAATTTTCTTTTCGGATTAAATAGGTATTTGATGACTGTATATATTAAGAAAATGATGAGAGCCAAAAGAATGAACCGCATGATCAATACCATGGCGCTACCTCCTTAAACAGAGTGATTCCCTTCATTTACGTATGGGTTTTTAATAAGTTTCATTTATTTGATATAATTTAGGGGAAGACGATAGAAAGAAGTGATGAAAATGAACATAAGTAAATTAATGGAAATGCAGGCAGCCTTGGACGAGCATATACAATCCAAGCATGATTTGGGTGCTGAAGATTTAGTGGAAAGAAAGATACTTGCTCTTTTAGTGGAGCTTGGAGAGCTTGCCAATGAAACTAGATGTTTTAAATTCTGGAGTCTTAAAGGCCCATCTGATAAAGAAACGATTTTGGCTGAATACGTGGATGGCATTCATTTCATTTTGTCACTCGGGATCGAACGGGGATTTGTACCGGAAGTTCCATCCGCCCTCAAGGTGGATCAGGAGGATTTGACGCTTCAATTTACGGCTATTTACGGATATATAAGTGAATTTCGCACACAGTTGACAGAGTCATCTTTCCAAAAGGTTTTTGCTGCGTATTTACATTTAGGGGAGTTGCTTGGATTTTCAGCAGTGGATGTGGAAAAAGCATATGTAAGCAAAAATGAAGTGAACTATGAAAGGCAAAAGCAAGGCTACTGATTGTTTATGCAATCGATTATCTGTATAATTATTCTTGTAATGTAATTTATAGGGAGGTATAAGGATGGCTCAATTGGATGAAACGTTAAGGATGCTTGCTGACTTAACGGATGCTAAAGGAATTGCAGGAAATGAAAGTGAAGTAAGAAAAGTGATGACCGAATACATAACACCATTTGCGGATGAAATATCGACAGATGGCCTGGGAAGTTTGATTGCCAAGAAAACGGGTGATGAAAACGGACCGAAAATCGTCGTTACAGGGCATATGGACGAAGTCGGTTTCATGATCACCCAAATTGATGATAAAGGATTTTTGCGTTTTCAGCCGGTAGGGGGTTGGTGGTCACAGGTAATGCTGGCACAGCGCGTGACGATCGTTACAAGTAAAGGTGATCTAACTGGGATTATCGGTTCCAAGCCGCCGCATATCCTGTCAGCGGAGGCGCGGAAGAAGCCGATTGATATTAAGGATATGTTTATTGATATCGGTGCATCCAGCAAAGAAGAGGTTAAGGAATGGGGCGTCAAGCCAGGGGATATGGTTGTGCCATATTTTGAATTCACGGTCATGAATAATGAAAAGATGCTGCTGGCCAAAGCCTGGGACAATCGAATTGGCTGTGCAATCGCCATTGATGTGCTTAAACAGCTGAAAGACAGCGACCACCCTAATGTAGTTTATGGAATTGGCGCTGTGCAAGAAGAGGTCGGCTTGCGTGGCTCCAAAACATCCACATTCAAAATTCAGCCGGATATCGGTTTTGCCGTCGATGTCGGCATTGCTGGTGATACACCGGGGATTTCCGAAAAAGAAGCGATGAGTAAGATGGGGGAAGGCCCGCAAATCGTCATCTATGACTCATCGATGGTGGCACATAAGGGATTACGCGATTTTGTCACCGACACGGCAGATGAAATGAATATTCCTTATCAATATGAATCGATTCCAGGCGGCGGGACGGATGCCGGCTCCATCCATTTAACGGCAAATGGTGTTCCGGCACTGGCAATCACGATTGCCACACGCTACATTCATTCACACGCAGCAATGCTCCACCGGGATGATTATGAGAATGCGGTTAAGCTAATTGTCGAGGTGATCAAACGCCTCGATCGTGAAGCGGTTGATCGGATCATTTACGAGTAATATGGAAAGTTAAAAAAGGAGAGGCCTAATTAGGTTCCTCTCCTTTTTCTTTTCCTTATTTCTACTTATCTTCGACGATTATATAGACCGCTTTGATGGGACCATGGACGCCGACGACAAGGTCCATTTCGATATCAGCCGAATTGCTCGGCCCTGTTATGAAGTTGATGCAGGAGGGAACGACTTCGCCCCGGGTAACTTTTGAACGGATGGCCGCAGCAGCCTGTGTCATCCGCGGAACGATGGTGCTTTTGGGAATGATGGAAACATGGCAGGAAGGAAGGAAGCTGATGGACCTGCCATGGTCCTTGTCGCTGAACAAGACGACGGTCGCAGATTCTGCTAGTGTCATCTCACTGAATGTGATTCCGATGTTAGCATTTTCTGCTTTTTCGATATTTTCTTTCCCGGCTTGGTGATCCCATATATGGACATCTTTTTCCTTTAAGATACCATCCAATCCATAGTCGGAAAATCGATCGTCCTTAGGGATGATCAAGGGGCCGTTTCCAAGTTCCTCGATCACCTGTTTTAAACAATGCATCACTTGCTTGGAGTCGGTGACGTGAAACTGAGTATGCACCCGTTTACATTGTTCCTCCAATTCCGCGACAAGATCATTTGGTGTCGCATGTTTCAAAACTTCTTTTTGGGGGGCGTGCTTCCATTCCGGAACGGAGATGCCTTCCGTAATAGGAGCCCTTCCCAGGTTTTTGGCTATATTGTTTAAAAAAGTCCCTTCATTATGGATGGTTCCATTCATGATGGTTTCCCTCCTTTTTCCCGATTTTTGAACCAGTCCCGAAAGCTCTCTTTCCCTGGAGCAGGGAACTCGCGGCTTTCTGTCCAAGTTTTGAGTGGTCCCGGTCCTTTCGAGATGATATCCCCCGTTTTAAAAGGAGACATCGCGGATGGAGCCATTTTGGAGCCGAACTTATAAAGCATAGGCGAGGCCGCACCGATTCCAAAGGCTTTCATGGCCATCTTTTCTGAAAATGGCGCCATTTTTTCCTTTTCGACGATGACCTCACGATGCTTCCTCAGTAAATCATGGAGAGGAATCTTGACCGGACAGGCATCAGTACAGGCTGCACAAAGAGTGGAGGCATATGGCAGCTCCTTGAAATCATCATACCCCCCGAGTAAGGGAGACAGCACAGCTCCGATTGGACCCGGATATATGGAACCATATGAATGACCGCCAACCTGGCGATAAACCGGGCAGACATTTATACAGGCAGCACATCGAATGCATTGAAGAACGGATTGAAACTCAGTTCCTAAAATGGAGGAGCGTCCATTATCTACGATCACAAGGTGAAATTCCTCGGGTCCGTCTACATCGCCATCATCTCGAGGCCCTGTAAGTGCGGTGATGTAACTGGTCAGCCTTTGGCCGACAGCGCTTCTTGTCAATAAGCTGACAAGGACTTCGAATTCATCGAATGTAGGCACAAGCCGTTCCATTCCCATCACGGTGATTTGCGTTTTTGGGAGGGCAGTAACCAAATCGGCATTTCCTTCATTCGTCACCAAACCGATCGAGCCCGTTTCCGCAATGGCAAAATTACAGCCGGTAATGCCCACATCGGCGCTTAAGAAATCTTTCCGCAGAATGCCCCGCACATGGGCGGTAAGCTCTTCCGGTTTTTCGGTTTGCGTATATGCAAGCTTTTCTTTAAAAACATCCCTAATCTGCTCCTTATTTTTATGGAGAGCAGGTGCGACGATATGGGAAGGTGGGTCATGATCATCCACTTGTAAAATATATTCACCAAGGTCCGTTTCAACGACATCAAGGCCAACTGCTTCAAGAGTTGCATTCAAATTGATCTCTTCCGTGACCATCGATTTGGATTTCACGACTTTTTTGGCGTTCTTTTTTACAATGACATCCTTGATGTATCCGCTTGCTTCTTCAGCGGTTTCAGCGAAGAAGACATGACCGCCCCTTTTCGAAACGTTTTCTGCAAGCTGGTGCAAATAGAAATCAAGGTTATTAAGCACATGCTGCCGGATTTCTTCCCCAAGGGAACGCCAATCCTCCCAGCTTCCCAATTCATCAACGGCAGTCAGCCGCCGTCCGTGTAATCGTTCTTGGGCACTCGATACGGCCAATCGCATAAAATCATTATGTATTCCTTCATCCACCCGGTCTTTAAACTTGGCAGAGCTGGTTTTCATAGCCATTAGTTTTCCCCTCCTCGCTTTCTTTAAATACTATTCAGGACTTCCGCAATGTGAAGCACTTTCACCGGTTGCCCCTTCCTTTGGATCCGTCCGCCGATATTCATCAAACATCCGGCATCCCCGCCAATTAAAAAATCGGCATCGGTAGCTTCAATATTGCAGACTTTCTCCTCGACCATTTGCCCGGAAATGTCCCCCATCTTAACCGAAAAGGTCCCCCCGAACCCGCAGCAGTTTTGGGCATCCGGGAGTGGTGTCATTTCCAGTCCCCTTACATGGCTTAACAAAATGGCAGGTGCTTCCTTCACCTTAAGCAGCCGTGTCATATGGCATGAAGTATGATAAGTGGCCTTTCCCTTAAGGGTCGCCCCGACATCGGTCACTTTTAAGACATCCACGATGAATTGGGTCAATTCATATGTTTTGGCCGCTAATGATTCCGCCTTCTTTTCCCATTCGGCATCGCCTTTGAAAAGGACCGGATATTCTTTGAACATCGCTGCACAGGAACCGGAAGGGGTTACGATGTATTCAGCATCCGCGAACGTTTTGATCATCTTTTTCATGGCTTCCTTCGATTCTTTCGTATATCCGCTATTATATGCGGGCTGTCCGCAGCATATCTGGGACTCCGGAAAATCGATCTCACATCCTAATCGCTCGAGTAGCTCCACTGTCGCTTTGCCGACGTTGGATTGAAACAAATCCACTAAACATGTTGCAAAGAGAGTGATTTTCATTTGAACTCCTCCTTTTTGTAATAGGTTAACAGGTCATCTGATGACTAGAAAATGGAAAAAGGAAATGGTTAATAGAATATACCAATTTCCAAGATTTTTTAAATGAAGTAATCGTTTTCAAAATAATATATCAATTTAATCCTTTTTTGTATAGGGTATTTTTGAAATTTAAAAGAAGGTCAACTGTGTTTTTGCTGATTTTTTTGGATGACCCGATCCAGTGCTTCCTCGACGCTTTGAAGGTGAAACAGCATGGCACTGCGGGCTCCGTCTTCATCCTGTGCCACGATTGCATCATGAATCCTGACATGCTGCTGGTAAAGCTTCTTAAGTGACATCTCTTCGGAATAAAGCGCAATCCGACGGATATCCCGCATCTTTTCCGTCATTAATTCTGAAACGTGGTTCATCAATGTGATCAGCAGCTCATTTTGTGATGCGTTTGCCACTGCAACATGGAAGGCGATATCTGCTTTATCACTTAGTTCTTCATCATCTGACACCTTTTCCATATCAAAAAGCCTTTCCTTGAGTTCGATAAGGTTTTCTTCTGTTCTCTTCTTCGCTGCCACTTCTGCTGTACCGGACTCAAGTATTTTCCGGACTTCCAGTAAATGCTTGATATTGTCTTGATCCATCAAAAGGGCGGCAGACAAAGGGTGGTTCATGATGGTGGGGTCGAAGGTTTTGACAAATGTTCCTTCACCTTGTTTTATTTCAATAAGACCCATTGAACTCAATGCACTTAATGCTTCGCGGATGGCCGGGCGCCCGACTTGGAAATTTTCCGCAAGCTGCTGAATGGAATCCAATTGTTCACCTGGTTTCAGGCTGCCTGACCGAATCATTTCATAAAGTTCATCGCTGACTTCTTCATAAATTTTTTTCGGCTTTATTTTTTTATATACCAAGTAGTAGCACCTCTATTTTCTATGAGTTTCTCTGGTTAATATTATATAACACAAATGATCTTTGACACTTCCGGAAGGATAAAAAAATCAACAAAAAATAAAAAAAATCTTGATTTTATATTTTTAATACTTTAATTTTAATGAGTACTCATCAAGTCATCTGATGACTTAGAATTTTCGAATATGTAAGGGGTTTCAATTAGCGGTTGATTTCTGAATTTTTTAAAAAATTTATAGAAAATGGAGTCGAAATGAATGACATGGACACAAAACTTTACGCCGATCACCGATAATTTAGTTTTATCATCTCTTGCCGCACTCATTCCAATTCTTTACTTTTTCTGGGCACTTACCATCAAACGTATGAAAGGTTACATTGCAGGTATAACCACGTTGCTTGTAGCTCTTGCAGTGGCTGTATTGATATATGGAATGCCTGCAGGAAAAGCAGTGATGTCCGCTTCACAAGGAGCCGTATATGGGCTGCTCCCAATCGGATGGATAATCATCACTTCCGTATTTTTGTACAAAATGACTGTTAAAAGCGGACAATTCAATATCATTCGTTCTTCGGTGCTTTCGCTTACGGAAGACCGCCGCCTCCAGGCATTATTGGTGGCATTTTCTTTCGGGGCCTTTTTGGAAGGGGCCGCGGGATTTGGGGCACCGGTTGCCATTTCAGCCGCGCTTTTGGTCGGTCTTGGATTTAACCCGCTATATGCAGCCGGGATTTGTTTGATCGCGAATACCGCTCCGGTAGCATTCGGGGCGGTTGGAATACCGATCATCGCCATGGAAGGCCCCACTGGCATAGCCGCCATGGAGATTTCAAAAATGGTCGGCCGCCAATTGCCATTCCTTTCGGCTTTCATTCCGCTATATCTCATTTTAATAATGACTGGGTGGAAAAGGTCGCTTGAAGTTTTGCCGGCAATATTGGTTTCCGGATTTTCCTTTGCCATCACACAGTACTTAAGTTCGAATTTTCTTGGGCCGGAATTACCGGACATCCTTTCCGCATTAGTGTCACTATTTGCATTGGCGATTTTCCTTAAATTCTGGAAACCTAAAACGATCTTTCGCTTTGCATCCGAGGAAACGGCAGCAGCTGTCGAAACTTTATATCCGGAAGAAGCGGAAACAAAATACACGAAATGGCAGATATTCCATGCTTGGTCACCATTCCTTCTGTTAACGCTTTTCATAACAATATGGGGGATGAACCCGATAAAGCCGGCGCTCTCTGGACATTATGAAGGCAACAATGTGTTGCTTGGCGGAATCAATGAACTCGGGAAACTATTAACCTTCCAAATCGAAGTCCCAGGTCTGCATAATGCGATAATCGGAAGCGATGGATTGCCGATTGCGGCTTTCTATAAAATAGAACTGCTCGGAGCGGCCGGGACTGCGATCTTACTGGCTGCCATCGTAACGAAGTTCATCGCACACATGTCTGCAAAAGACGTTTTTGGCACCTTTGTTGAAGCGATGAAAGAGTTGGCAAAACCAATCTTGATGATTTCTGCCGTGGTGGCTTTTGCCTATGTAACGAATGCTTCAGGCATGTCGACGACATTAGGGATGACCCTTGCAAAATCGGGTGATTTATTTCCGTTCTTCGCACCGGTTCTCGGCTGGCTGGGTGTGTTCATTACCGGATCGGATACATCAGCCAACCTCTTATTTGGCAGTCTGCAAAAAGTGACCGCCCTTAAAGTGGGGATGGAGCCGGTCTTGGCACTTGGGGCGAATTCTTCCGGAGGGGTTACCGGAAAGATGATTTCCCCCCAATCGATAGCGATTGCTTGTGCTGCCGTTGGATTGGCGGGCAGGGAATCGGAATTATTGAGATTCACACTCAAACATAGTTTATTTTTATTGCTGCTTGTTTGTGTAATTACCTTCTTGCAAAATGGCGTCCTTTCCTGGATGATTCCATAAGTAGAATGAGGCTCCCTTTTCATAGGGGAGCCTCGAAATATTTTCAAGTCCATTCAAAAAAGGAGGACATATCATGCAATTGACAGCTGTTGCAGGAAAATTGGTTCATGAGGTTCGTAAACTGATTGATGAGGAAATCATCATTATTGATCATGCTGGCACGATTATCGCCAGTACCGATAACAGCCGTATTGGATCTTATCATGAAGGAGCTATCCACGCTTTCAATAATCGTGAGAAATTGATCATCAATAAACAGGATGAACGAAGTTGGAAAGGAGTGAAGGCAGGTATAAATCTACCTATCTTCTTCAACCAGGAAGCAGTTTGTGTCATTGGAATTACGGGCGACCCTAAACATGTTTCGCCCTATGCGGAACTTTTAAAAAAGATGACGGAGATGTTCATTCAGGAAAGCTATCATATCGAACAAGCAGAATCCCAATCACGTCTGATGGAATTCTTTGTATTTGAATGGCACCAGCTGCAGACGTTCAATGAGCTTTTCCTTCAGAAGGCCAAGTTGCTTGGGGTCGATGTTCATGCAGACCGGATCATCACCCTTGGTGAATTTAAGACTGAGGAAATCATTGAACCTCATGTGTGGAGAACGCTTCAGATATACATAAGACAGCAGCATCCCGATGACATCGCAGTCCGATGGGGGAGGAACCAATTCGTCATTCTTTCTATAGCCGATTTCATCGGGTCAAAAATCCAGCAATTAAAGAAATTAAGTAATCTGCAAAAAAAGCTGGAAGAGAGTTCAGGTTATAAAGTGTGTGCAGGAGTTAGTTCGCGTGCATCGGGATCTGCGTTCAGGTCAGCGTTTTTTAAAGCGGAACGTTCTTTGAAAATCGCGTTTCCTTCATCGGGGATCATATTTGACGAGGACTTGAAGCTTGAGGTCCTGCTTGATGAAGTTACCGCTGAAACAAGACAGGAATATTTATCCCGGACGATTCAGGAGTTGCTTCCTAATGAGGAGCTGCTTAAAACCCTTTCCATGTATTTTGCATGTGATCTATCTTTAAAGGAGACCGCTAGAGCCCTGCATATCCATATCAATACCCTCCATTACAGGCTCAAGCGGATAGAAGATTTGACCCGGCTGAATCCTAGGAAGCTAGCCGATTTAGTCACTATGTATCTAGCATTAAATGTATTGGGTAAACATACAAATTAATTCTGTGGAAAGCTCTAAATTCTGTATGTTCATACATAGATGGTTGAGTGTTTTTTTCTTATACTTACATCATATAAAAAATCTCGAATTTCCTATGTTTATATGAGGAGGATGTACATGTTAACAAAGCAGGTTAAGCAGCTACTTCTTACCATCGTCGGTCAGGAGAATTACGATGACTCGAAAGTGGAATGTCTAGTCTACTCATATGATGCAACGCCAGGGTTTCAAGCGATGCCGGATGCTGTCATTAAACCGGGCTGCTCAGCTGAAGTCGCAGCCATCGTCAAAGTATGCAACGAATACAATGTTCCGATCGTTCCACGCGGGTCTGGGACGAATTTAAGCGGAGGCACTTGCCCGACTGAGGGGGGGATTGTCCTTTTATTCAATCGAATGAATTCATTACTTGAAATAGATGAGGAGAACTTAACGGCGACCGTACAGCCTGGGCTTATCACATTGGACTTGATTTCAGCAGTAGAAGAAAAGGGATTGTTTTATCCGCCGGATCCCAGTTCGATGAAAATCTCCACTATTGGCGGAAACATTAATGAGAACTCTGGTGGACTACGAGGTTTAAAGTATGGAGTAACCCGTGATTATGTCATTGGCCTTGAGGTGGTCCTTCCGAATGGGGACATCATTAGAACAGGGGGCAAGCTTGCCAAAGATGTAGCCGGATATGATTTAACAAAACTTTTTGTCGGCTCAGAAGGGACCTTGGGCATTGTTACCGAAGCGATCTTAAAGTTGATCCCAATGCCGGAAACGACAAAGACGATGCTTGCCTTATATCAAGATCTGGATGCTGCAGCCCAGTCAGTGGCTAAGATCATTTCTAATAAAATCATTCCAGTTACATTGGAATTTCTGGATCGGCCGACGTTGATCGTGGTTGAGGACTTCGCGAAAATCGGTTTGCCCACCAATGTGGAAGCCGTCCTGCTGATTGAACAGGATGGTCCGCCTGAAGTGGTGGAACGTGATATGAAAAGGATGGCCGATATCTGTCTAGAGGAAAAGGCGGTTTCCGTGGAAATTGCCGAAACGGAATCTGACGCTGTTGCCTTGAAAACCGCAAGACGGACAGCCCTCTCTGCACTGGCACGCCTTAAGCCGACGACCATTTTGGAAGATGCCACCGTTCCACGCTCGGAAATTGCCAAAATGGTTAAAGCGATTAATGAGATCGCTGTCAAGCATAACGTGGACATTTGCACTTTCGGCCATGCTGGGGATGGGAACCTGCATCCAACGTGCATTACCGACGCTCGTGATCATGAGGAAATGGAGAGAGTGGAGCTCGCTTTTGCCGACATTTTTGCCGCGGCTATCGACCTTGGCGGGACGATTACCGGTGAACATGGTGTAGGGGCGATGAAGGCCCCTTATCTTGAATGGAAGCTGAAGAAAGAAGGGATTGATGCCATGAGAGCGATTAAACAAGCTTTCGATCCCAATAACATCATGAATCCCGGCAAGGTATTTGCCAAGGAAACCAGGAAAAGGGTGGTGGTTTCATCATGACGACAGTTCAGGAAAGGGAAACCATTGCCAAGCAATTCGCTGACAGGATGAATGAAGATGAATTGTTGAATTGTATGCGCTGCGGCTTTTGCTTACCCCACTGCCCGACATACATGGAATCGGGGCTGAAGGAATCCCATTCACCAAGGGGCCGGATTGCACTTATGAAAGCGGTGGCGGATGGTGTGATTGAGCCCGATGAGGATGTAGAACGTTCATTGAGTCTTTGCCTCGGCTGCAGGGCATGTGAACCCGTGTGTCCTTCAGGTGTGAAATATGGACATCTTCTTGAAGAAGCAAGAGATATCATCCATCAGAATAAAAACCACAGTTACCCTGTAAAAACGATCCGCAAAGCCGTTTTTAGTGGATTATTCCCGCACCAGGAGCGAATGCAGGCCATGACGAGTTTACTTGGCTTCTATCAGAGATCAGGTCTGCAATACATGGCCCGAAAAACGGGAGTCCTCAATATGCTTCCCAATAATTTGGCAACCATGGAAAAGGTACTGCCGAAAGTCCCGAAAAAATCGGAAATGAAAAATAGGCCAACCGGGCTGCCTGCAATCGGAACGCCGCTCAAAAAGGTGGCTTTCTTTTCCGGCTGCTTGATGGATACGATGTTTTTGGAAACGAACAAGGCCACACTAAAGCTTCTTCAACTGGCAGGATGTGAAATCGTGATTCCGAAATCCCAGGCATGTTGCGGGGCGCTTCATGGGCACAGTGGCGAAAAAGCAGGTGCAAAGCAACTGGCCAAGCGTAATATAGAAGCTTTTGAAGCGGAGGAAGTTGATTATATCATTACGAATGCCGGCGGTTGTGGAGCTTTTCTCATAGATTACGACCATTTGCTCCAAGGCGAACCGGAATGGCATGACCGTGCAATCGCATTTAAAAATAAGTTGAAAGATATAAGTCAGATTCTTGTTGATTTGCGTTTTCAGGAAAAAGTTCGTTTGAAACTGCCGGCTCAATCCGTAACTTTTCAGGATTCCTGTCACTTACGGAATGTGATGAACACATCCTTTGCTCCGCGAATTCTCCTTCAATCGATAGAAGGGATCGATTTCAGGGAAATGAAAGATGCCGATCGATGCTGCGGCTCTGCTGGGATTTATAATATTGTTGAATCAGAGATGTCCATGAATATTCTCGACTCCAAAATGGAACACACGAAATCGACACAGGCCGATATTGTTGTCACGGCAAACCCTGGCTGTCTGTTGCAAATGCAATTGGGGATCGAGAGGGAAAACTTGGGGGAATGTACGAAGGCGGTGCATATAGCGGACCTGCTAATAAAGGCTGTGGCATTATAATAGAAGAAAAGAAAAAATGAAATAGCATTATTTGGTTAAACATTACATTTTTATAAATGGGGAAACCCTTGAAAAGTCTGGATTTGAATTGAAAAAGCGTTCTGTGCTGAGAACAATTTGTAAATGATATAACAAAAATGAAATATTGATTCCTCGTTTAATTAGGCTCATAGCGGGTAGAGTTTATACATAGCACCCACTAAACGAAACAACAAAACCTAAGGAGGAATGTAAAATGAATAAAACAGTATATGGAGTATATGAATCAAATGCAGAAGTGATCCAGGCAATCAATGCACTTAAGGCAAAGGGCTTTGAAGGGGACGATATCACGGTCGTCGCAGACAAGGAAGAAACATTGGATTTCACGAATACCCAACGTGAAACGGATGTTCATACCATGACGAATGTTCCTAATGACGAATCATTTATGGACAAGGTGGCACGTTTCTTCATGCCGGATGATACGGCAGACCTTTCAACAAGATTGGCGAATGCAGGCCTTTCGAATAGTGAAGCGGCTGAACATGTCTTTGATGTAGAAAATGGAAAAGTCCTGGTTCTGGTAGAAGAAGGTGAAGGCCATCTTGGTACGGCAAGAGATAAATTCACGACCGGGAATATGGATGCTGCCGCTACACGGCTTGATACAAATTCCACTAACCAACTATACAATGGCACTGAAAAAACCGATGCATTAAATAAGGAAGATGTTTATGGAGTCAACGGACAAGGCCGTGAATTGACAGAAGATGAAAGGACGCTTAAACTTCGTGAAGAACAGTTGAACATTGACAAAGAAAGAGTTCAGACAGGAGAAGTCGTCATTAACAAAGAAGTCAATGAACAGCATAAAACGATTAATGTCCCTGTTGAACACGAAGAAGTGACAGTCGAGCATAGATCAGTTTCCGGACGTGAATCGGATCTGGAAGCTGGAAGCATTGAAGATGGGGAAACATTACGGATCCCCGTAGTTGAAGAAAAATTGGAAGTTTCGAAAAAACCGGTCGTCACAGATGAAATTGTCATCAAGAAGCATGCTGTACAAGAAACGGAACAAGTTCAGGATACTCTTAAAAAGGAAGATATCCACCTTGATAGTACAGATGAATCGATCGTAAATGAGAAAAAGGCAGCTGAACGTAGAACTGACCGCTTCTAAGGGTGAAGGAAATAGCCTGCAGTTATTAAAACTGCAGGCTTCTTTTGGGTTTTAAAGACTCTAGGAAAGACAAACCTTTTTGTTTAATTGGCACCCATCAGGGTATAAATACACATAAGAAGAAATATCGGAATAATAGGAGGAGGAAGATGGATGGGCAAAACATTATATGGTGTTTTTAATACGGAAAGAGAAATAATCCAGGCTATTCAATCCCTCAAAGAAAAGGGGGTCCATGAAGGGGAAATAACGGTAATGGCTGATAAGAAAGAAGATTTGGATTTCGTCAATCAAAAGCGTGATCCGGATGTCGACGTCGTTACTAACTCTAGCGAGGATTCCTTCATTGATAAGATGAAACACTTCTTCCTGAATGAGGGTTCTGAAGATATAAGGAACCAACTAGGTGAGTTAGGGCTTGCCGATAGTGAAGCCACCGCTTATATAAATGAAGTGGAGGCTGGAAAATTCCTGATTCTTTTAGATGAATCTGAAACCGTATCAACACGGGAGAGCTTAACTGCCAATCGCAGCGAGGATACGGACGATCCTGTAGAGAATCCGCTTAAAACTGGGGTGGTGAACAATCCGGATCCGAACCTTTTTCCTGAAACAACAGCAAATGCCTATCAAACAGGGGAAGTGGAAGCACAGCCAGGAAGAAGCGAAGAACTTCATGGGAATTCTGCGAACATCTTTGAAAATGAAGAGCTGGATACAAAGCGAGCTCAAGAAAAGGAAATCTGGGGGAACTCCACAGAAAAATTCAAGAAGAAAAAACCAGGGGACCATGAAGGAACACTAGCAAGCGACCCTCATGAAGACCCGTTTTCTGCCGATACTGACAAAGCCCTGGATTCTCAAGGCTCACTGGATCGGAGTGTGAGCCCGAATGCCAGCGGACAGCAAGAGGAAGGCTTGCAGGATGAATACATCAAAAATCGAATAAATACCGACAATCTGTAATACGCAAAATCATAGCCTGCACAAGGCTGTTCAGACTGCGGACAAACTAGATGAAAATCGAGTTTGTCTGCAGTTTCTTTATGCTTGTGAAATTTGGACGTTGCTTTCCGCGGGGTCTCCCTTTGATGGAAATCATAAGAAGGATATATTTTCCCAACCCTTTTTATCTGCAAACTGAACCATGTTGTTTTTATTTAAAGGCTCTTTTCGTTAAGATTGTTGTTTTTAAACGAGACTATTTAAGATTGATTGGAGTGGAAGTGCGAGACTCCTGCGGGAGCAGCGGGACAGGTGAAGACCCCACAGGCGTTTACGCCGAGGAGGCTCACCGCCCGCCCCGCGGAAAGCGAGCATCTGGAGGGGAAATCAACCACACCGATTTACTTGGTAAATAACAACAAAGTATGCGTAAACAGCCTATTAAAAAAACCTTTAGGCAAAGGGTTAGTCAGGAATTCTCAATGGACTATTTGCTTGTTTATTGTTAAAGCTGCAAGGTATAATGACAAAGGTATTTTATTTTAAGTAGAGTAACAAGGAGGGGGAGAAACATGGAAAAAAACGTATATGGTGTTTTTGACTCTATTCCAGAACTACTTGCTGCAATTCAAGACTTAAAAGCTAAAGGCGTATCTGGCACCCAAATGACAGTAGCAGCTAATATAAAAAATGATGTGCAGCTTGGAAATGAACATACGGATATCCTGATCATCGCCAATCAGGATAAGGAGGACACTCTTTTTCTAAGAATCTTCCACTACTTCACAGATGAAGGATCTGGAGATTTACGCAGCTTTTTCACGAAATACGGCTACTCTTATGATGAGACAAAAGCGATGCTTGAAGAAGTGAGCGCAAAAAAATTCATCTTGCTGCTTGAGGAAGAAGTCTCCATCGAAGAACTGAAGGCTTGCGAAGCGAAATCAAAAAAATAACAGCCTCTGAAGGCTGTTATTTTTTTAATCCTGATTCGAGGGCAGTGATCATTTCCTGTTTTTCCTGCTCAGATGAATTTTGCCAGATGACCTCGAATAATACTCCCAATCCAGGAAGCATTTTTTCCTCGCCATTTTGTATGGCATCGACAATCGTGTCTTCCAGCTGCTCTTGCGAATTTCCAGATACATTTTGGATGATCGCATTACGTAAGTTTAAATTCATAATTATTCCTCCTCTAACACATAATGACTGACATTAATAGCATTTCACAAACTCGCATGCAATATGTATGTGAATTGCGTTATAATAGGAAAATCAGTGTGAAGTTAAAGGAGCGTTTACCCTTGAAATATATCGAATCCGTAAAAAACCCGCAAGTTAAGCAATGGAAAAAACTTTTGACGAAAAAAGAACGAGATAAAACCGGTAAATATTTAGTCGAGGGTTTTCACCTAGTTGAAGAAGCTTTAAAAGAAGAAATCGTCTTGGAAGTGATCATCAATGAAGAAACTGAAATGCCTGCCCATTTTAAAGTGGAAGGCACAGAGCTCATTTATGTGAAAAATGATATTATGAAGGCGATTTGTGATACCGAAGCCCCGCAGGGAATTGCTGCGGTTTGTGAACAGAAATCAACGAGCATGGCGTCCATCAATCCGGATAAACTATTGTTGATCGATGCCGTACAAGATCCGGGGAATATTGGAACGATGATCAGGACAGCGGATGCAGCTGGAATCGATGCGGTCATACTTGGTGAAGGGTGTGCTGACTTGTATAATCCCAAAGTGGTCCGTTCGACGCAAGGGAGCCTCTTTCATATGCCTGTCATCAAAGGGAACCTTTTCGAAATCATCGATGAACTGAAGGAAAGCGGCACACCGGTATATGGCACGGCATTAGAAGGCGCATCGCCATTTGAAGAAGTGGAAAAGTCTTCCCGGTTTGCCCTGCTGGTCGGTAATGAAGGCCAAGGAGTATCGAAGGAATTACTGGATAAAACGACTAAAAACCTTTATATTCCCATCTACGGAAAAAGCGAATCATTGAATGTGGGGATCGCTGCCGGGATATTAATGTACTATTTACGAAAATCGATTTGAAACGGCGGAAGAATTATAATATAATAAAACAGAATTTTATAATGAAAACAACGATGACAAAGAGTAGTAGCTTAAGTTAACCATATCCAGGGAAAAGATGCCTTGACTGAAAGCATTTTTATGGCACTGCTTAAGGGAATTCACCTTTCGAGTTGGCATTGGGAAGACATGATGTCCGAAAAATGTTCCGGTGAAGAGCCGTTATTTTTAATGAAGTGAGTGCTGAAGTTTTTTTTCGTGCACTAATAAGGGTGGTACCGCGATACATAAACCTCGTCCCTTTAGGGATTGGGGTTTTTTTGTGTTCATTTTTACAAAAGGAAAATAAAGGAGGAAGACATGATGCAGGAACGTTTACTAGAACTGCAGGAAGAAGCGTTGCAAAAAGTTGCCGCCGCTTCCGAATTAAAAGAACTGAATGAAGTCCGAGTTGCTTATTTAGGGAAAAAAGGGCCAATCACTGAGGTATTGCGCGGCATGGGTAAATTATCTGCCGAAGAACGCCCGAAAATCGGGGCACTTGCCAATGATGTACGGGAAGCGATAGCAACAAAGATCGAGGAAAAACAAAAAGCACTTGAAACTGCGGCAGTCAATGCAAAGCTAGCAACTGAAACGATTGACGTCACACTTCCTGGACGTCCGGTTAACAAGGGGAATCTACACCCATTAACACGTGTCGTGGAAGAAATCGAAGACTTATTCATCGGTATGGGTTATACCGTTGCGGAAGGTCCTGAAGTTGAAAGCGACTACTACAACTTCGAGGCACTTAACTTGCCAAAAAGCCATCCGGCACGTGATATGCAGGATTCCTTTTATATAACGGATGAAATCCTGATGCGTACGCACACTTCACCTGTTCAAGCCAGAACGATGGAAAAACATAAAGGTCAAGGTCCTGTTAAAATCATTTGCCCAGGAAAAGTATATCGCCGTGATAACGATGATGCGACACACTCCCATCAATTCCAGCAAATTGAGGGCTTGGTCATCGATGAGAACATCAGCATGAGCGACCTGAAAGGAACGCTGGACGTATTTGCGAAAAAAGTATTCGGGCAAGACCGTGAAATCCGTCTTCGTCCAAGTTTCTTCCCATTTACGGAGCCTTCCGTCGAAGTGGACATTTCTTGTAAAATCTGTGGTGGTAATGGCTGCAGCGTATGTAAACAAACAGGCTGGATCGAAGTGCTTGGCGGCGGGATCGTTCATCCGAACGTCCTTGAAATGGCTGGCTTCGATTCCAAGAAATACTCTGGATTCGCATTTGGAATCGGCGTGGAACGGATTGCCATGTTGAAGTACGGTGTGGATGATATCCGTCATTTCTATACGAATGATGTTCGATTCTTAAAACAATTCAACCATCACGAAGCATAAATTTTTATTTTAAAAAGGAGGACCTACCATGTTTGTGTCATATAAATGGTTACAAGATTATGTTGACCTTTCAGGCATCAATGCGACGGAGCTAGCTGACAAAATCACGAAAAGCGGCATTGAGGTTGAAGGGGTGGAAAAGAAAAGTGAAGGGCTAAAAGGGGTCGTCATCGGGCATGTCATTGAACGTGAACAGCATCCAAATGCGGATAAATTGAATAAATGCCAAGTTGATATCGGGGCCGAAAATCCCGTTCAGATCATCTGTGGAGCACCGAATGTCGATAAAGGCCAAAAAGTCGCAGTCGCTACTGTTGGCGCAGTCCTTCCAGGTAATTTCAAAATCAAGAAAGCAAAACTTCGTGGAGAGGAATCGCACGGAATGATTTGCTCGCTTCAGGAATTGGGCTTCGAATCCAAGCTCGTTTCAAAGGATTATGCTACAGGTATCTTCGTCTTCCCTAATGATGTGGAAGTAGGGAAAGATGCATTGGAGGAACTTGGTTTAAGTGATGAAGTGCTTGAACTTGGGCTGACCCCAAACCGTTCCGACGCATTGAGCATGCTTGGTGTTGCATACGAAGTGGGAGCCATTCTAGGCCGGGAAGTGAAATGGCCGGTTGTCGAGAAAGAAGAGGCAGCTGAAAAAGCAACTGATTATATCAGTGTCAAAGTTGAAGCGAAAGAAGATAACCCGATATACATTGCTAAAATCATCAAGGATGTTAAGATCGGACCCTCACCGCTTTGGATGCAGACTAGGTTGATGTCTGCAGGTATCCGACCTCATAATAATGTGGTGGATATCACGAACTACATTTTACTTGAATACGGCCAACCGCTCCATGCCTTTGATTATGACCGCTTTGGTTCAAAGGAAATCGTCATCCGCAGAGCGAAGGATGCTGAAAAAATCGTAACATTGGATGAAGCGGAACGCACTTTGACACCTGACCATTTAGTGATCACAAATGGCAGCGAGCCTGTAGCGATAGCTGGTGTGATGGGCGGAGCGGATTCCGAAGTGAAAAATGATACGACGAACATCATTATTGAAAGTGCATATTTTGCAGGTACAGTAGTTCGTAAAGCTTCAAAGGACCATGGATTACGCAGTGAAGCTAGTGCCCGCTTTGAAAAAGGTGTTGACCCGGCCCGTGTACGTGAAGCTGGAGAACGTGCTGCACAATTGATTGCACAATATGCAGGCGGAACAGTCCTACAAGGAGCAGCAGAAGTTGACGAATTGACAATGGAACCTGCGGTCATTAGCATCACTCTTGAAAAAATCAACACACTTCTTGGAACAAGCATGACTGTATCGGTTGTGGAATCGATCTTCAAACGTCTGCAATTTGGCGTTGAACTTGACAATGAAACATTCACGATCACAGTCCCGACACGCCGTGGTGATATTACGATTGAAGCTGATTTAGTCGAAGAGGCTGCACGTTTATATGGATACGATAACATTCCCGCTACACTGCCAATTGGTTCTGCTACCCCAGGCCAATTGACTGACTATCAAATTAAACGGCGGAAAGCACGCCGTACATTTGAAGGCGCAGGCCTTTATCAAGCGGTGACCTATTCACTGACAAGCCAGGAAAAAGCGTCCCAATTCGCATTGGAAGCAAGAGAATCCATTCGATTAGCTATGCCAATGAGTGAAGAAAGAAGCCAGCTGCGTTTAAGCATCGTGCCTCAATTGCTGGAAGTCGTGAAATATAACAACGCCCGCCAAATTGATTCACTGGCACTGTATGAAATCGGTTCGGTATTCTTTAAGCGTGACGAACAAGAACTGCCTGAAGAAAAAGAACATATTGCTGGAGCAATCACCGGTCTATGGGAGTCACATCTATGGCAAGGTGAAAAGAAACCAGTCGATTTCTTTGTAGCCAAAGGCGTGATCGAAGCATTGTTCGACACACTTGGATTAGCTGATCAAATCAGTTATCGCCAAGCGGAAATTAACGACATGCATCCAGGACGGACAGCGGAAGTACTATTGAATGGTAATGTGATCGGCTTTATCGGCCAAGTGCACCCAACTGTCCAAAAAGACTTGGATATTAAAGAAACATACATTTTCGAACTTTCCTTAAAAGCATTGGCCGAAGCCGAAGTCGCGCCGATTGCTTACCAAACAATTCCGCGCTATCCATCAACCACACGCGATATCGCGCTAGTTGTGGATCAAGCTACGAAAGCCGGGGACATTCAGGATATTATTGAAGAAGCCGGTGGCAAACTGCTGAAAGAAGTAAGCATCTTCGACTTATACGAAGGTGAAAGAATGGAGGAAGGCAAGAAATCCATCGCCTACTCACTGAAATACTTCGACCCGGAACGAACTCTAACGGACGAGGACATTACAAAAGCACATGATAAAGTTCTTGAAGCCGTTAAAGAAAAAGCTGGCGCAGAACTAAGAGGATAAAACCAAAAAGATAGCTCCCTGAATCATGAGGAGCTGTCTTTTTTGGATTTTACGAGTAAAAGGCGTAAACTCACGAGTAAAACGTAAATTTACGAGTAAATGACGTGAACTTACGAGAAAAAGGTGTAAACTCACGAGTAAATGGCACAAACTCACGAGTAAAAGGCGTAAACTCACGAGTAAACGGTGAAACTCATGAATAAAACGTAAATTTACGAGTAAAAGGCGTAAACTCACGAGTAAATGGTGTGAACTCACGAGTAAAAGGCGTGAACTCACGAGTAAACAGCGTAAATTCACAAGTAAAACGTAAACTCACGAGTAAATGGCACAAACTCACGAGTAAAAGGCGTAAACTCACGAGTAAACGGTGTAAACTCACGAGTAAAACGTAAACTCACGAGAAAAAGGCGGCTGTTCCGGAAGGTCAGCCGCTTTCTTCTATTTATGATATTTCTGTTGATATAGTCGCTTCGCTTTTTCTGTGTTGGCGAAGTGGGTTTTCGTGAATTCGTGTAATGAATCGATTCCTTTTTCATGAATCAATCTTGCGGCTGCTTCATCGACTGCAAATCCGGCACCTTTAGGGATTTTGAATCCGGCTTTTTCACTCAGCAAGTCAAAGCGTTTGACGAATGCATATCGGGCCAGGATGGATGCGGCTGCAACGCCAAGATGAACGCCTTCCGCTTTTGTGCATAGATAGGTGGCATTAGCCTGGAATAGTTCTTGGCCTTTGAGGTAATTGAAAAATACCTCTGGTTGAGCGAATTGATCAATAAGAACCGCTTCCGCTTGCTCCGGCTGGATTTTTTGCATCAGATGCTTGATTGCTTGGTTATGGAGGAGTGCCTTCATTTTTCCTTGTGACATTCCCTTTGCCTGCAGCGCATTATATTTCGGGTTGTCGCATGTAAGGAGGCTGAATGGCACGACATCCTTAATCTGTTTGGCAATTTCGATGATCTGTGGATCTTTCAGATTTTTGGAATCTTGGACACCAAGCTCCTTCAATAGTGTAAGTTGCTCCTTTTTTGCATATACGGCTACGACGGTGATCGGGCCGAAATAGTCTCCTGTTCCGACCTCATCGGAGCCGATCACTGACATCGTTCCGATATTTGCAGGCGGCGAATATCGATGGGCCTTGACTGATGCAGAGGATGCCGTTTTTTTCTTTGGAGCGGCAGCAGTGGATCCTTTTTGCCATTTTACCGCTTCTAGTTCGGCATTCTTACCTTGAAAAAGGACCTTCCCGGATTTATAGGCCGTCACCGTACATAGCGGCGGTTTTGCGGAAAAGATGCTCCCCGGCGGCAGCTTGGAAGCCAAGGATGAAGAGTAATGGGACTTCATCTCCTTTATTTGTTCAGGACTGATAAGTAAAACAACATGGGACATAATGGGTTAGCTCCTAACTTCATTTTGTTTAAAGGTGATCATCTTCCTAAATCCGCTTTCGTTTGACAAATTATTGAAATTTTTATGCGAGAAATGACGATGTACTCTCTTTCGTGACGAAAAACTTCATGATATGATAGAATTAGGATTGTTAGATTGGGGGCATCATTTTGTCAGACGATAAACGAAATAAAACAACAGTTGATATATACGGACAACCATATACAATCGTCGGCACAGAAAGCGCTAGTCATATGCGCCTGGTCGCTTCGATGGTTGACGAAAAAATGAGAGAGATCAGGATGAAAAATCCATACTTGGATACAAGCAAGCTAGCGGTGTTAACGGCCGTGAATACCATCCACGAATATATTAAATTAAAAGATGAACTAGACCAGCTTCAACTGGAATTAAAGAGAGAGAAGGACTGAGTACATGCTTGATTTAGCAATTCTGGCCATTCTTTTAATCGGTTTATTAATCGGTTTAAAGCGTGGCTTCATTTTACAAGCGGTTCATATGACAGGGTTCATTGTAGCCTTCATCGTCGCTTATGTATTTTACGGAGATCTTGCTCCCAATTTGAAATTGTGGATTCCGTTCCCAACGATGGGTGATTCCTCGACCCTTAATATGTTTTTCGATACAGTCGGGCTTGATACCGCGTATTACAATGCAATTGCCTTTGCAATCATTTTCTTTGCTGCCAAGATCCTTTGGCAAATGATAGGATCCATGCTCAATTTCATTACCCATCTACCGATATTAAAGCAGCTGAATCGCTGGGGTGGAGGGATATTGGGTTTTCTAGAAGTCTATCTTATCATGTTTATTATATTATATATAGCTGCCATGCTGCCAATGGATTCCATCCAGAAACCATTAACTGGCTCATTTATGGCAGAATCGATCGTGAAACATACGCCGTTCCTTTCCGAGCAAGTGAAGGAACTTTGGTTTAATGGTGTAAAACAATCTTAATGTCAGTATAAGAGGGCCTGCCTCCCTTTCTCAAAGTCCTGGATTCCTATACTTTGAACGGGGGAGGCCCCTTTTTATGTGGCAGGATGTAACTTCCCCCTATTTGATTCGAAAGTTAAGAACCTGACTGCTTGTACTTTACCTCCAAGAAAGGTATCTTTAAGAAAGTGAACAATGGACACCCTACTAATTTTTTCGGCGGTGAATTAAATGACAATTAATAAAAAAGATATCATTAAACTATTAGAAAAGATTGCAATATATATGGAACTAAAAGGAGAGAACCCGTTCAAGGTTTCAGCTTTCCGAAAGGCAGCGGGTGCCTTAGAAACGGATGAACGGAGCCTTTCGGCCATCGAGGACTTTACCGCTTTAAATGGAATTGGGAAAGGAACGGCATCCGTCATCAAAGAGTATATAAATGAGGGGAAATCGACCGTACTTGAAGAGCTGCAGGAGCAGGTGCCAAAAGGATTGATTCCGCTTCTGCAGCTTCAAGGCCTGGGCGGGAAGAAAATTGCCAAGCTTCATAAAGAGCTGCATGTCAATGATGTGAATGATCTTAAAATCGCCTGTGAAGAAGGCAGGGTCGCGGCGCTTGCCGGTTTCGGCAAAAAGACGGAAGAGAAGATCCTGTCTGCAATTGCCGAGGCGGGTTCAAGGCCCGATCGGCTGCCCCTTGCCTTCATGAGGCCGATTGCGGCTGATATAGAAACGGCCCTTGCTAACATGGAAAACATCATCCGTTCTTCCAGGGCAGGCAGCATCCGGCGTATGAGGGAAACCATCAAGGACCTCGACTTCATCATCTCGACAGATCATCCCGAAGAAGTTAAGGATCAACTGCTTGCATTAGCGGGGATTAAGCAGGTTATTGCGGCCGGTGATACTAAAGTATCGGTCGTGCTTGATTACGAATATGATATTTCTGTCGATTTCCGGATCGTGAAGGATCAGGAATTCATCACGACACTCCATCATTTTACAGGTTCGAAGGATCACAATGTGCGGATGCGCCAGCTTGCTAAAGACCGCGGCGAGAAAATCAGCGAATATGGGGTGGAAGTGGCTGAAACCGGTGAGGTATTGACGTTCGAAACGGAAGAACAATTTTATAATCATTTTGGTCTTCCTTTCATTCCGCCAGAACTGCGTGAAGACGGAACGGAAGTGGAGCATTATGATGCTAATGAACCTCTCATATCTTTAGAGGCCATCAAAGGTGACCTGCATATGCATACCACATGGAGTGATGGGGCCCATACGATTGAAGAAATGATTGAAGCATGCCGTGCAAAAGGGTATCGGTATATGGCCATCACCGATCATTCGCAATACCTGAAAGTGGCGAACGGCTTGACCGTGGAACGTTTACGTGAACAAAAACGTATCATCCATGAACTAAATGAAAAATACGCTGACTTTACCGTTCTTTCAGGGATTGAAATGGATATACTTCCTGATGGGACCCTTGATTATGAAGATGAGCTGCTTGCAGAGATGGATTTGGTGATCGCATCGATTCACTCAAGCTTTTCACAGCCTAGGGAAACGATAATGGAGCGCTTAAAAACGGCCCTGAATAATCCGCATGTCGATATCATTGCCCATCCAACGGGAAGGATCATCGGCAGACGGGACGGATATGATGTTGATATAGAAATGCTGATTGAACTGGCCCGTGAAACGAATACTGTCTTGGAATTGAATGCGAACCCGAACCGATTGGATTTGGCACCTCCCCATCTGCGCAAGGCACAGGAAGCAGGCGTTCCGATCGTAATCAATACGGATGCCCACAGCATCGACATGCTTGAACATATGCCTGTTGGGGTCTCATCAGCCAAAAAAGGCTGGATCAAGGAATCAACGGTTCTTAATGCAAGGGATACGGATGGATTATTGGCGTTTTTAAAGAGAAATGATTAACTATTTGCCCATAAATAAGGAGGAGCTTTAACTCCATGCATAATAAAGCTTTAAAGACATTGGAATTTCATAAAATAAAAGAACAATTAATTTCACACGCATCCTCATCCATAGGAAAAGAGAAGGCAGAGCAATTGATGCCTTCCACGGATTTTGAAGAGGTGTCGAGATGGCAGGAAGAAACGGATGAGTCAGCCAAAATCGTCCGGTTGAAAGGTAACTTGCCATTGGGCGGGATTTTTGATATCCGTCCGCATGCAAAAAGGGCACAGATTGGCGGAATGCTCTCACCGATGGAATTGATGGAACTTGCGAGTACGATTCGTGCCGGCAGGATCCTCAGCCGTTTCTTTGAAGAACTTGCAGAGCAGGAGATTGATGTTCCGCTTTTGGCCGAATATATCGATTCCCTGCATCCATTGATAGATTTGCAGCAGGAAATTACTTTTTCTATAAGCGAACATGGCGAAGTGATGGATTCTGCCAGCGACAAGCTTCGTGCCCTAAGAAACCAAATTCGGACGAACGAAAGCCGTGTCAGGGAAAAACTAGAAAGCATGATCCGTTCTTCCAATGCATCAACAATGTTATCCGATGCCATCATCACCATCCGGAATGACCGATTCGTCATCCCGGTAAAACAGGAATACCGGAGTGTGTATGGCGGGATCATCCATGATCAATCCTCATCAGGGCAGACGTTGTTCATTGAACCGCAAGCAATCGTTCAGCTGAATAATGTCCTGCAGGAAACCCGAGTGAAGGAAACGCAGGAAATAGAACGAATATTGGTCGAACTATCGGAAAAAGTCGGTGCGTACACTCCTGAATTGCTTCATAATGTCAAAGTGCTTGCACAAATCGATTTCCTTGTCGCCAAGGCAAAGTATGCAAAAGCGATAAAAGGATCCAAGCCGATTCTGAATGATGAGGGACGCGTGAAATTATTCAAAGCGAAACACCCGCTCATTCCGAGTGATGTTGTCGTGGCCAATGATATTTTTCTTGGTGATGAATTTACTACAATCGTCATCACCGGTCCGAATACAGGTGGTAAGACGGTTACCCTGAAAACGATCGGCCTCTGTACGTTAATGGCCCAGTCCGGTCTGCAAATCCCTGCGCTGGATGGATCCGAAACGGCTGTGTTTTCCTCCGTTTATGCCGATATTGGCGATGAACAGTCGATTGAACAAAGCTTAAGTACATTCTCTTCACATATGGTCAATATTGTCGATATCCTTAAGCATGTCGATTATGACAGCCTTGTTTTATTCGATGAGCTTGGAGCGGGAACTGACCCACAGGAAGGTGCTGCTTTGGCCATTTCCATTTTGGATGAAGTATATAAGCGCGGAGCACGTGTGATCGCAACGACACATTATCCGGAATTAAAAGCGTATGGATATGATCGGGAAGGTGTCATTAATGCAAGCGTCGAATTTAATGTGGAAACCTTGAGTCCCACTTATAAACTTTTGATCGGTGTACCAGGTAGGAGTAATGCGTTTGAAATTTCCAAACGCCTTGGTTTGGAAGAAAGCGTGATAAGCAGCGCCCGCAGCCATATTGGTGAGGATACGAACAAAGTTGAGAATATGATAGCGTCCCTTGAAGACAGCCGCAAAAAGGCCGAAGAAGAAGAACAGGAAGCCAAGAATCACCTGGAACAGGCGGAAATTCTTCATAAAGACCTTCAAAGGCAAATTGATGAATACCATGAAGAACGGGATGCGATGGTTGAAAAGGCAGCAAAAGAGGCAGCGTCAATCGTTGAAAATGCACAAAAGGAAGCGGCAGCGATTATTGCCGACTTACGTAAACTGCGACTTGAAAAGCATGCCGATGTTAAAGAGCATGAGCTGATCGATGCCAAAAAGCGGCTTGAAGAAGCAGCGCCAAAAGTGAAAAAAACTTCAAATAAAGCTGCAAGGCCGCTGGATAAAAGCTTGAAACCTGGAGATGAAGTTAAGGTCGTAAGCTTCGGTCAAAAAGGTCACTTGATCGAGAAGGTCTCAAATAATGAATGGCAGGTTCAGATCGGCATCATGAAAATGAAGGTGAAGGAGTCAGACCTGGAATTCATCAAGGCCACAAAAGTAAAAGAAACAAAGCCCCTCACCACGATCAAAGGCCGCGATTATCACGTTAGCGTCGAACTTGACCTCCGTGGGGAACGCTTTGAAAATGCAATATCAAGAGTTGAAAAGTACATTGATGATGCTCTTTTGGCCGGTTATTCCAGTGTCTCCATCATTCATGGTAAAGGAACGGGTGCTCTCCGGGCCGGGGTCCAGGAATACTTGAAAAATCACCGCTCTGTCAAAAGGATTCGCTTCGGCGAAGCCGGTGAAGGCGGAACAGGTGTTACGGTGGTGGAATTTAAATAAAGGAAAGCGGTCACTCCGGTCATTCAGCCAAGCCGGGTGGCTAGTTACCATTCGGGAGTTGGACCATGGTGAACATGTGGGAAAATGAATATGTATATATAGCTGCTCGTTACAGTGTCGTCATTCTGTGCATGATTGTTTTTTTAGCCATTTTTGAACTTGTCACAAAGTACAAGAACTGGGAGGAAATCAAACAAGGAAACCTTTCTGTCGCGTTGGCAACAGGTGGTAAAATATTTGGGATCGCCTATGTATTCCAACAGTCCATTCTCCATCAGAATTCGCTTCTTACCATGATTGGCTGGGGCGTATACGGATTTGTCCTGCTATTGATCGGTTATTTCATTTTTGAATTTATGACTCCTGGATTTAAAATAGATGAAGAGATACAAAACGATAATCGGGCAGTTGGATTCCTATCGATGATCATATCAATCGCATTATCTTTTGTCATCGGCGCAGGGATTTCCTAATGCCCTTCATGAGAGGGAGTAAGCTGTGGAGAAACTTGCAAAAGTCTTAATTGTTTGTTGCGGAATCTTTTTTCTGTTTGGAATCATTTATATGACATTCTTCAACTGAAGCGGCCATTGTGCCGCTTCTTTTATTTGAGTTCCATTAAAAAGAGTTGGTGTGGCATATATATCAAATAGACTTTTCGGAAGAGGAGGAGTATGGATCAGTCCAAATTGATACAAAAGATTGAAGAATTATCGTTGCATGCTTTACTGGCCATGCAAATGCCAATCCATGACGGATGGGTGATCCGGTTAACGGATGGATATTCGAAATGGACACCCTTTTTTTGTTCCCCTTTTTAAGTGTTGCATCCAATATTCCCTGGGGTCGGTATAGGACATATATCTCATCATAGGGTCTTTATACTTTGAAATCCGGCAATTGTAAGAAAATCCCGATTGTATTATAATGAAAAGAGTATTGAGAATATTCAGAAGGAGGGGGCAAATGAGCAATAAGCCATGGCAAGCTATTTATCCGGAACAGATACCCGCTGTTTTGTCTTACGAAGATAAACCTCTTTATTCTTTTTTAAAGGAATCAGCCGATGAATACCCCGATAAAGTATCGATTCATTTCCAGGGAAAAGAATTAACTTTCCGGGAAGTGCATGAATCTGCTTTAAAATTTGCTGCCTATTTAAAAAGTATCGGTCTTCAAAAAGGTGAACGCGTTGCCGTCATGCTTCCTAACTGCCCTCAGGGTGTCATAAGCTTTTTTGGGATATTGATGGCCGGCGGAGTCGTGGTTCAAACGAATCCAACCTATACTGAACGTGAATTGGAATATCAAATGAAAGATTCCGGAGCGAAAATAATTTTGGCGATGGATATTTTATTTCCCCGTGTTGCTGCAGTGGCATCAAGAACGGATATAGAACATATAATTGTAACCGCTATCAAGGAATATTTACCTTTTCCGAAAAATCTTATCTATCCTTTTATTCAAAAAAAGCAATATGGCATTGTCATCAATGTGGAGCATGAAGGGAATCATCATTTATTTTCCGAAATCATGAAACGAAAGATGACTGAAGAAGTCACTGTGCCGATCGATGTGGATAATGACCTTGCCCTTTTGCAATATACTGGCGGGACTACAGGCTTTCCAAAAGGGGTCATGCTTACTCATAAGAACTTGCTTGCGAATACGAAAATGTGCAATGCTTGGCTTTATAAAAATAAGCGCGGTGAGGAAAGGATCCTTGCGATTCTGCCTTTCTTCCATGTGTACGGTATGACTACAGTCTTGGTTCTTTCCGTCATGGAAGGGAACACCATGATCATCATGCCAAAGTTCGATGTCGAAGCGACGCTTAAAACCATTCAAAAACAGAAACCGACCATGTTTCCAGGAGCGCCAACGATATATATCGGCCTCTTGAACCATCCGGATATCGCTAAATATGACCTTTCTTCCATCGATGCCTGTATTAGCGGTTCTGCATCATTGCCCGTAGAGGTTCAAGAGCAGTTTGAGAAAATTACTGGCGGGAAGCTTGTTGAAGGCTATGGACTTTCTGAAACATCACCGGTGACCCATGCTAATTTCATCTGGGATCAGCCGCGTGTAAAAGGAAGCATCGGGCTGCCGTGGCCAGATACTGACTCGGTGATTCTGTCCCTGGAAACCTTTGAAGAGCTTCCTCCGAATGAAATAGGCGAAATTGCGATAAAGGGACCACAGGTAATGCAAGGATATTGGAACCGTCCGGATGAAACGGAAAACACCTTTAAAAATGGCTGGCTGCTTACAGGAGATCTGGGTTACATGGATGAGCAGGGGTTCTTTTATGTGGTCGAGAGGAAAAAGGATACAATCATTGCAGGCGGTTTCAATATATATCCACGAGAGGTGGAGGAAGTGCTATACGAGCATGAGGCCATACAGGAAGTGGTTGTGGCAGGTATCCCTGACCCCTATCGCGGTGAGACAGTCAAGGCCTATGTCGTACTGAAAAAAAATGCCAGGGCCACTGAAGAGGAATTGAATGAATTTGCCAGAAAGAACCTGGCTTCCTATAAGGTGCCGCGCAGCTATGAATTCAGGGATGAACTTCCTAAAACGACGATTGGAAAGATCCTGAGAAGAGTCCTTATCGAGGAGGAAAAGAAAAAAATATCCGAGGAAAGAAAAGAAGCGTAAACAGGCCCCCTTTTTAACGGAGCAGCGGAAGAGAGCTCCGTGTTTTGCCGAACGGCTGGACAAGCTATGGGTGGGGGCTGTACAATGAACATAAGTGGAATGTCAGGACTCTTGAAGTTTTTGCTTGACAGTAAAAGGTCGTCATTTTATGATAGAAATATGAATGATGATTCATTCATTTTCTGAAAGGGGACATCCAGTGAAAAGCAACAGACCAAAGTATAATCAAATTATTGAAGCGGCCGTTATCGTCATTGCCCAAAACGGGTACTATCAAGCCCAAGTATCCAAAATCGCCAAGCAGGCAGGCGTAGCGGATGGCACCATATATCTATATTTTAAAAATAAAGAAGATATATTAATATCATTATTCCATGAAAAGATGGGCTCTTTTGTGGAACAGATCGAAGAAGAAATAAAAGGAAAGACCACTGCTTCGGATAAACTGCATGTGCTCATCCAAAAACATTTTAAAAACCTTTCAGAAGACGTGAATTTAGCAATTGTCACTCAGTTGGAATTAAGACAGTCGAATAAAGAATTGCGCCTTAGAATTAATGATGTGTTAAGAGGGTATTTAAATTTAATCGATCAGATCATTATTGAAGGAAAAGAGAACGGCGAATTCCTGCCTGATCTAAATAATTTACTTGCCAGGCAGATGATTTTTGGAACGATTGACGAAACAGTGACGACTTGGGTCATGAATGAGCAAAAGTACTCTCTTCCTGACCTTGCACCAGACGTTCACCGCCTTCTAATTGGTGGCTGTGGCCAGAAAAGTTAACGATTTAAATAGAGGATGGCCAGCCATCCTCGAAAGAATCGATTAATCATGCTTCCGGTTTCATTAGGGAAGTGATACATATTGAATTTTCAAAAGAGTTTGACTAGGATGCCTGGAGGGATTGATATGGAATATCTTAAGCTTTCTGTCGAAAATCATGTGGCTTTTATAACGATTGATCATGCACCTGCAAATGCGCTTTCTTCGGCTATCATCGGAGAGCTTTCAGAGGCCTTCGATCAAATTGAGAAAGACGATGCCGTACGGGTTGTCCTTGTTCATGGTGAAGGAAGGTTCTTCTCTGCTGGAGCAGACATTAAAGAGTTTACTGAAGTGGAGAACGGGAAAGCCTTCGAGAAGCTGACCAAGAATGGCCAATCTGTATTTGAGAAAATCGAATCTTTTCCAAAACCGGTCATTGCAGCCATCCATGGGGCAGCGCTTGGCGGAGGATTGGAGCTGGCTATGGCCTGTCACATCCGATTGGTCACCGAAAGGGCTAAACTTGGTTTGCCTGAGCTGCAGTTGGGCTTAATCCCTGGATTTGCGGGGACCCAACGACTTCCTCGTTATGTAGGCATGGCAAAGGCTGCTGAAATGCTGTTTACAAGTGAACCGATATCTGGTACGCAAGCTGTGCAATGCGGATTGGCGAATCATGCCTTCACGGATGAAGAACTGATTCCAAAAGCTAAGGAACTAGCCAATAAAATTGCCAAGAAAAGCCCATTGGCTTTAAAGTCGGCCATTGAGTTATTGAATTATTCTAAGCATGATTCCTACCATAAAGGTGTGGAAAGGGAAGCCGCCCTCTTTGGCCAAGCTTTCGATACCGCTGATGCAAAAGAAGGAATCAGCGCTTTCATTGAAAAAAGGGAAGCTGTATTCAAAGGGAAATGATAGAAATAACTATTTTTATATATCATGCAGGATTTTGATGAAATCTGTAGAACAATACTATATATCAATAAAATTCATAATCTTCAAAACTCAAATTATTCGGGAGGTATTATCGTGAACATTTATGTACTGCTGAAAAGAACATTTGATACAGAAGAAAAAATTACACTATCCAACGGAAAAATTAATGAGGATGGTGCAGAATTCATCATTAATCCATACGATGAGTATGCAGTTGAAGAAGCAATCCAGGTGCGTGATGCACAAGGCGGAGAAGTAACGGTTATTTCTGTCGGAACCGAAGAGGCTGAAAAGCAATTACGTACAGCGCTGGCAATGGGTGCTGACAAAGCCGTATTGATAAATATAGAAGACGACATAGAAAATGGCGACCAATTCACGACTGCCAAAATTATCGGTGAATACTTAAAAGGTAAAAATGCCGATTTAATCATTGCAGGAAACGTTGCAATCGATGGCGGTTCTGGTCAAGTGGGACCACGCGTTGCCGAAATTTTAGAAATTCCTTATATTACAACCATTACTAAACTGGACATCGCAAATGGAAATGTAAGCGTTATCCGTGATGTCGAAGGGGACTCTGAAACGATCGAAGCATCCCTTCCATTGTTGGTGACAGCTCAACAAGGGCTAAATGAGCCGCGTTATCCTTCATTGCCAGGAATCATGAAAGCGAAGAAAAAACCGCTTGAAGAATTGGAATTGGATGACCTGGATTTGGAAGAAGAAGATGTTGAAGCAAAAACAAAAACGATTGAAATTTACCTTCCTGCTAAAAAAGAAGCTGGAAAAGTATTGGACGGAGAAATCAGTGATCAAGTTAGCGAACTTGTTCAATTATTACGCAGTGAAGCAAAAGTGATTTAATCTTAAACGTACTTTTCAAAACAACAAACACGGCAAAAAAGAAAAATAGAGCACAGGAGGTCTTTATAAATGGCTAGAAAGTTTCTTGTATTGGGCGAAGTTCGTGACGGTTCACTAAGAAATGTATCATTTGAAGCTATCGGTGCGGCTAAACTTGCTGCAGATGGCGGGGAAATCGTAGGTGTTTTGGTTGGTGACAGTGTTCAAAGTTTCGGAAATGAATTGATCCAATATGGCGCGGACCGGGTTGTTGCAGTAGAGAATGATCAATTGAAACAATATACTTCAGATGGATATGCGCAAAGCTTGATTGCCATCATCGAGCAGGAAAAGCCAGAAGGGATTTTCTTTGGACATACGGCCCTAGGAAAAGACCTTGCACCTAAATTGGCAGGAAAGCTTGAGTCAGGTTTGATTTCGGACGTTACAGCTATTGAAGAAGAAGGCGGAAATATCGTTTTCACCCGCCCGATTTATTCTGGTAAGGCATTTGAAAAGAAAATTGTTACAGATGGCGTGATATTCGCGACAATCCGTCCGAACAATATCGAACCATTAGCGAAAGATGAGTCCCGCTCTGGTGATGTTTCTACATTAAGTGTGGATATTAAGGATTTACGCACTATCATTAAAGATGTTGTTAGAAAAGCTAGCGAAGGGGTAGACCTTTCCGAAGCGAAAGTAATCATCGCAGGTGGACGGGGCGTGAAAAGTGAAGATGGCTTTGAACCATTAAAGGAACTTGCACAAGTTCTTGGCGGAGCGGTAGGAGCTTCCCGCGGAGCATGTGATGCGGACTATTGCGATTACTCTTTGCAAATCGGGCAAACGGGCAAAGTCGTAACACCTGACCTTTATATCGCCTGCGGAATTTCCGGTGCGATCCAGCATTTAGCCGGGATGTCCAACTCCAAGGTTATCGTTGCCATCAATAAAGACCCGGAAGCTAACATATTCAATGTGGCTGATTATGGAATTGTCGGAGACCTTTTCGAAGTTGTTCCGTTACTTACGGAAGAATTCAAAAAACTAAAAGTTAACGCATAATAGAGATAATACAGATAAGGGGGCAAGACATTTGGCATAAGCCGATACATGTCTTGCCTTTTATTTGGATTAAGAGGCAAGGACTTTCGGCCTGCATATTTATTCTTTTTTTGGACATCCTACCACTGAAGCAAAATATTAGCATCGATTCGAGCAACAATGGTATACTGTCTTTAGTTATTTGAGTAAATTTGAGGAGGAAATATATATGGCTATTGTAAATGCAACTGACCAAACTTTCACAACAGATACAAGCGAAGGTGTTGTTCTTGTAGATTTTTGGGCTCCATGGTGCGGACCTTGTAAAATGATCGCTCCTGTTCTTCAAGAGCTTGATACTGAAATTGGCGATAAAGCAAAAATCGTAAAAGTGGATGTAGATGAAAACCAAGAAACAGCAGGAAAATTCGGTGTGATGAGCATCCCGACATTAATCGTCCTTAAAGACGGTGAAGTGGTTGATAAGGTTGTTGGTTTCCAACCTAAAGAAGCACTTGCTGAACTTATTGCAAAACACGCGTAATAGTAAGTTAGCTAAAAAAAGCTTCAAGTCTGCGGACTTGAAGCTTTTTTCGCTATCTTGATATATAATGATTGTAATAATGGGAGAACAGGAGGCTGAATGCATGAATCAACAAATAAAGAATAAACTTGCCCTTCTTCCCGATCAACCTGGTTGTTATTTAATGAAAGATCGTCAGGGAACGATCATATATGTAGGCAAAGCGAAGGTGTTGAAAAATCGGGTCCGTTCTTATTTTACGGGATCTCATGATGGAAAAACATTTCGGCTCGTGAATGAGATTGAGGATTTCGAATACATCGTCACCTCATCCAATATAGAGGCTCTTATTTTAGAGTTGAACTTAATCAAAAAACATGACCCAAAATATAATGTCATGCTAAAGGATGATAAGACGTATCCTTTCATCAAGCTGACTGCGGAACGCCACCCACGTCTAATCATTACGCGAAAAGTAAAAAAAGACAAAGGGAAATATTTCGGTCCTTATCCGAATGCATTTGCAGCTAACGAAACGAAAAAATTGCTCGACCGCATCTATCCCCTAAGAAAATGCAATACATTACCCGATCGCGTTTGTCTCTACTATCATCTTGGACAGTGCCTGGCCCCATGTGTATATGAAGTAGAGGAACATGAATATAAAAAAATGGTGGATGATATAAACCGGTTCTTGAACGGCGGGCATACTGAAATAAAAAAAGAACTGACTGAAAAAATGCTAGTGGCATCAGAAGAGCTCGATTTCGAGAGGGCCAAGGAGTTCCGTGACAAGATTGCCCACATTGATATTACGATGGAGAAGCAAAAAATGATGACGACCGATTTCATCGACAGGGATGTATTTGGGTTTGCCTATGATAAGGGCTGGATGTGCGTTCAGGTATTTTTTGTCCGGCAGGGTAAATTAATAGAAAGGGATGTTTCACTTTTTCCGGTCTATGATGAACCCGAACAGGAACTTCTTACATTCCTCGGTCAATTTTACGAGATTACGAACCATTTTAAACCAAAGGAAATCTTGCTGCCTGAATCAGTGGATGCCGAAATGGCCGAAGGGCTGCTTGGTGTCAAAACGATTCACCCCAAAAGGGGGGCGAAAAAAGACATGCTTAAATTGGCGAATAAAAATGCCTCCATCGCCCTTCAGGAAAAATTCTCTTTGATTGAAAGGGATGAAGAAAGAACGATCAATGCGGTGGAAAACCTCGGGAACCAACTGGGTATCTACACACCGCATCGAATTGAAGCTTTCGATAACTCCAATATCCAGGGAAGTGACCCTGTTTCCGCTTTAGTCGTGTTCATTGATGGGAAGCCGGAAAAAAGAGAGTATCGAAAATATAAGATCAAGACGGTCCAGGGACCCGATGATTATGAATCGATGCGTGAAGTGGTCAGAAGAAGGTATTCACGAGTATTGAAAGAAGGGCTGCCGCTTCCGGACTTGATCATCATTGATGGCGGAAAGGGACATGTCGAAGCCGTTCGGGATATTTTGGAAAATGAATTGGGCCTTGAGATTCCACTTTCAGGCCTCATTAAGGATGAAAAGCATAGGACATCGCAATTGATGATCGGAAATCCTCTTGAAATCGTACCTCTTGATTCACGGAGCCAGGAATTTTACCTATTGCAAAGAATTCAGGATGAAGTGCATCGGTTCGCGATTACTTTTCATCGCCAGCTACGCGGGAAAAATGCGGTTCACTCTCAGCTTGATGATATTCCAGGAGTCGGGGAAAAAAGAAGGAAGCAATTATTAAGGCATTTTGGATCATTGAAGAAAATCAAAGAGGCAACAGTCGAGGAAATCATGGAAGCTGGTATGCCAAAAGGGGTAGCCGAGGGAATCGTTAGAAAATTACAAGAATAATCTTGCTACCGATAAATCACTATGCTATGATTAAAAGGAATTTTTAACTAGACAACTTAAAAAGTGCTGATAGAGGTGCGGAATTCAAGAGTAAAAACCTGGAGAAGTATGAGCTTCCATGAAAGGTTTTGAAAGGGGATGACGCCGAAGGAAGATAAGACTCATACCTTGTTTTCCTGGTCCGACATTTAATAAATGGCGGATTGTCAGGGTTTATACCCTGGAGAGCTATCTCACTGTGTTTACAGTATTAGATATGTGATCACAGCAATGAGATATTTCTCATTGCTTTTTTTATTGCCTAAAAAGTAGAGAGGGTGCATGAGGATGGCGTTAATCGTTCAAAAATTTGGCGGAACATCCGTCGGTAGCGTAGAAAAAATCAAAAATGTTGCCAATCGGGTAATCGAGGAAGCTGAGAATGGAAATGAGGTAGTCGTCGTTGTTTCAGCTATGGGGAAAACAACGGACCAATTGGTTTCCATGGCCCGTGATATTTCCGGAAACCCGAGCAAAAGGGAAATGGATATGCTATTGACTACTGGGGAACAGGTAACGATTTCCCTGTTAACGATGGCATTGATTGAAGAAGGGCATGAAGCCATTTCGTATACTGGCTGGCAGGCTGGCATGCAAACGGAATCCGTTCATGGGAATGCCCGGATTTTAAACATCGATGCTTCAAGGATCCAAGCTCAGCTTCAAGAGAAGAAAATAGTGGTCGTGGCCGGTTTCCAGGGTAACGATGTAAATGGGGAAATCACTACCTTGGGGCGAGGCGGTTCCGATACGACGGCGGTTGCCATCGCCGCAGCGCTGAATGCGGATAGATGCGATATTTATACGGATGTAACGGGTGTTTTCACAACGGATCCACGCTACATAAAAGGCGCGCGAAAACTCCAATCCATTTCTTACGATGAAATGCTGGAACTTGCCAACCTGGGGGCGGGCGTCCTTCATCCAAGGGCAGTCGAATATGCAAAAAATTATCAAATTCCGCTTGAAGTCCGTTCAAGCATGGAGAGAGAATCAGGAACGATCATTGAGGAGGAAGCAACTATGGAAGAAAACTTAATTGTACGCGGCATTGCTTTTGAAGACAGTATTACGAGGGTCACAATTTATGGTTTGCCCCAATCACTTGGTTCATTATCCACAATCTTCACGACACTTGCGAAAAACCAAATTAATGTGGACATCATCATTCAAAGCATGACAGCCGAGGATACGACCAATCTATCTTTTTCCACAAAAAGTGAAGATACGGAAGCGGCCTTGATCGTGCTGGAAAATAATAAAGAACAATTGGGATTCGACCGGGTCGAAACGGAGAGCGGGTTGGCCAAAGTGTCCATCGTCGGATCTGGTATGGTATCCAATCCCGGAGTGGCTGCCGAGATGTTCGAGGTGATGGCCAATACAGGCATCCAGGTGAAAATGGTCAGCACATCGGAAATTAAAGTTTCGACTGTCGTCAATGAAAAGGAAATGGTGAAGGCGGTTGAATCCCTTCATGAAGCATTTAAACTTGGTCAGCATGCAAATGTGCTAGCTTAAGTGTCAGGAGTCCAATAAAAAACAGACTTCCGGTAAAAAGGGTAAGTCTGTTTTAAGGGCTCATTAGATTGGATCTCTGGGATCCCATTGGATGGTGAATATCACTTTTTTTGCGCGGCGTTTGATTTCTTCCGTTGATTCGCTGAGGAATTTTTTTTGCAGTGAAAACTGCTCGGCAAGGAAACCGGCTTCAAGCTGAAAGTGACAATCAGGGTGTAAATCCAGGCGGCGGCTGATTATTTCACCCGTCAGGGATAATTCCATCTCGTGTTTCGTATACTTCAAGATTTCCAGATTGCCCCATCCAGCGCTTTGGAAAAATTCAATAACTTCCTGATCGCCATTCAATGGGAATTTTCTTGCTAATTGTTTACCTGCCCAATAGAGGATTTGATTTGAGTCTTTTCCGAGAATATCGTTCAATAGAACTTCTCTGATTAAT
This sequence comes from Peribacillus simplex, assembly GCF_900156045.1. Taxonomy (GTDB): domain Bacteria; phylum Bacillota; class Bacilli; order Bacillales; family DSM-1321; genus Peribacillus; species Peribacillus simplex_D. The sequence continues at coordinate 555,592 of NZ_FTMX01000001.1, forward strand.
TCGTACCCGAAAGCTGGAACTTTGAATTCTTCAGTTTGAATTTCTTCAGTATGAATCTCTTCTTCTATCGCAGCAGCAATATTTTTTTTCATAATTTATCGCCTCTTTCTGTAAATCTATTATAAACGCATTTCTTTTGCAAATTATACTGTTTTTTATTTATTTAAATAACAATTGGAAAAAAATGAGAAATTATTGCGAGATATTAATAGATTAATGAGTAATTTCTTCAAAATATATGCATGATAGATAAAAAATAGACAAATTAATCCAATAAAATCTATTCTGAAAAAGAGATTTCTTGTATCCGTTTTCTTGACGCACATAGAAGTCAGGAGTAAAATGGACATGTCACATAATTGTAAAGGAAGTATAGAGGAGTTTTTTGACTCTATACTGTATTTTCACGCGGAGATAAAAGGTAGCCACCAGATTATCTTTGCATGATTTTTCACAAATTAAGGGGGGGCACTTAGTGGCAAAGAATCGTGAGTTTGGGAATCGCAGGCTTCATTCACTTCTAGGAGTAATTCCAATTGGTCTATTCCTAATTTTTCATTTATCGGTAAACTTTATGGCAACAAAAGGAGAAGAAACTTTTAATGGGGCAGTTCATTTAATTGAGTTTACGCCCGTGAAGATTTTGGTGGAATGGGTCGTCATCTATCTACCGCTCATTTTCCATGCTGTGTACGGAATTTATATTGCCTTTACAGCAAAAAACAATTTAGGCAGATTTAGTTTCTTCCGTAACTGGATGTTCATGCTGCAACGCCTAACTGGAATCATAACATTGATTTTCCTTGTTTGGCATATATGGGCAACAAGGATTCAAGCAGCTATGGGTGCTGAAGTTAACTTTGACATGATGGCAGATATTTTCTCTAGTCCATTCATGCTTGTGTTCTATATTGTTGGTGTAATCTCGGCAATCTTCCACTTTGCTAATGGATTATGGTCATTTGCTGTGAGCTGGGGTCTGACAGTTTCACCAAGATCGCAAAGAATCATGACTTACTTTACATTGATCGTTTTCGTTCTTCTTTCTTATATCGGAGTCAGCGCAATTTTCGCTTTCGTATAAGAAGATAGAGTTCATTTATAAGTATTAGGAAAAACATAGCTTGGCTAATGGAAATAAGGGAGTGACAGAATTGGGTAAAGGTAAAATAGTTATCGTTGGTGGAGGTCTAGCTGGATTAATGGCTACGATCAAAGCAGCAGAGCTGGGACAACAGGTTGATTTATTTTCTTTAGTGCCTGTTAAACGCTCTCACTCAGTTTGTGCCCAAGGCGGAATCAACGGGGCAGTTAATACAAAAGGTGAAGGGGATTCTCCATACATCCACTTCGACGATACAGTTTATGGCGGAGATTTCTTGGCTAACCAACCGCCGGTTAAAGCGATGTGCGAAGCAGCACCATCGATCATCCACATGTTTGACCGTATGGGTGTAATGTTCAACCGTACTCCGGAAGGTCTTCTTGATTTCCGTCGTTTCGGTGGTACTCAACATAGCCGTACAGCATTCGCTGGTGCAACAACTGGTCAGCAATTACTTTACGCATTGGACGAGCAAGTTCGCCGTTATGAAGTTGAAGGCCTTGTAACGAAATATGAAGGCTGGGAATTCCTTGGAGCTGTTATCGATGATGAGCAAACAGCACGCGGTATCGTAGCTCAAAACCTGACTTCAATGGAAATCAAATCATTCCCTGGCGACGCAGTCATCATGGCGAGCGGCGGCCCTGGAATCATTTTCGGTAAATCAACTAACTCAATGATCAATACAGGATCAGCAGCTTCCATCGTTTATCAACAAGGTGTAAATTATGCAAATGGTGAATTCATTCAAATTCACCCGACAGCAATCCCTGGAGATGACAAACTTCGTCTGATGAGTGAATCCGCTCGTGGTGAAGGTGGACGTATCTGGACATATAAAGACGGAAAACCTTGGTATTTCCTTGAAGAAAAATACCCTGCTTATGGTAATCTGGTACCTCGTGATATCGCGACTCGTGAAATCTTCGACGTATGTATGAACATGAAGCTTGGCATAAATGGAGAAAACATGGTTTACCTGGATCTATCACATAAAGATCCTAAATTACTTGATATAAAACTTGGCGGAATCATTGAAATCTACGAGAAATTCATGGGTGAAGATCCTCGTAAAGTTCCAATGAAAATTTTCCCTGCCGTTCACTATTCAATGGGCGGACTTTGGGTGGATTATGACCAAATGACTAACATCAAAGGTTTATTCGCTGCAGGTGAGTGTGACTACTCACAACATGGCGGTAACCGTCTTGGTGCGAACTCACTTCTTTCTGCAATCTATGGTGGTTCAGTCGCTGGACCGAATGCCGTTAAATATATTGAAGGCCTTGATAAAACTTCAGAATCCATTCCTTCTTCATTGTATGAAGGGTACGAAAAACAAGAACAGGAGAAATGGAATGAAGTCATGTCTCTTGATGGTAACGAAAATGCGTACATCCTTCACAAAGAACTTGGTGAGTGGATGACACAGCATGTTACTGTAGTTCGTTACAATGACAAGCTGAAAGAAACGGATAACAAGATTCTTGAGCTGATGGAACGTTACAAGAAAATTAACATCAATGACACGGCAAAATGGAGTAACCAAGGAGCAGCATTCACTAGACAGCTGCAAAACATGATGCAATTGGCTCGTGTAATCACAATTGGTGCGTTAAACCGTGACGAAAGCCGCGGAGCGCATTACAAACCTGATTTCCCGGAACGTAATGATGAGGAATTCATGAAAACTACTATGGCAACATTCAAAGGCTTGGATCAAGCACCTGAATTCCATTATGAAGATATTGATGTATCACTGATCGCACCGCGTAAACGTGACTACACAACGAAACACTAAAGAGGGGGAGCAAAAAAATGGTTGAAACTAAATCTGAGACTAAAACAGTCCGTTTTATAATCACTCGTCAAGATACACCGGATTCAGCTCCTTATGATGAGGAATTCGAATTAGCGTACCGCCCGAATATGAACGTAATTTCCGCTCTAATGGAAATTCGTCGTAATCCAGTAACTGTACAAGGCAAGCACACTACAGCAATCGCATGGGACATGAACTGTCTTGAAGAGGTATGTGGTGCTTGTTCAATGGTTATCAATGGTAAACCAAGACAATCATGTACAGCTCTTATCGATCAATTGGAGCAGCCGGTTCGTCTAGCTCCAATGCGTACATTCCCTGTTGTTCGTGACCTGCAAGTCGATCGCAGCCGTATGTTCGACTCATTGAAAAAGGTAAAAGCATGGATTCCAATCGATGGAACGTACAATCTTGGACCAGGACCTCGTATGCCAGAAAAGAAACGCCAATGGGCTTACGAGTTATCTAAATGTATGACTTGCGGTGTTTGTCTGGAAGCTTGTCCGAACGTAAACAGCAATTCAGACTTCATTGGGCCACAACCATTATCGCAAGTTCGTTTATTCAATGCACATCCAACAGGTGCAATGAACAAAGCTGAACGTTTAAATACGATCATGGGTGATGGAGGACTTGCAAACTGCGGTAACTCACAAAACTGTGTGCAGTCTTGCCCTAAAGGCATTCCATTAACGACTTCGATTGCCGCGTTGAACCGTGATACTACGATCCAACAATTCCGTAACTTCTTCGGCAGCGATGAAGTTTAATGATGAACAAGAAAGAACCTGTATCTTATGATATGGGTTCTTTTTTTTACATTGTTTTATAAACGTGGACTTGGTTGGGAACCGACAGCAATAATAAATGATTGATAACTGGGATCGAAGTGTAAATGCAGCATCAAGCCAACGGTGAAGGGTTTGATTAATGAAGTGAGCTTGATAAAATTGACCTGCTTCAATAGAAAATCCTTTTCATTATCGTTGTTTTCTTATAAAATGAGTGAATAGTCATTCAATTCAGAAAGGGTGTGCACAAGTTGGGCAGAATATCATATATCGATAATATAACGGAGTGGATCAATGATTTTTCTTTTAAACATGAGATTAAGGTTCGCTTTTCGGAAACTGATATGTTTGGGCACTTGAATAACACGATTCCTTTTACTTATTTTGAGGAGGCTCGGATTGAGTATTTCAACAGTATGGGGTTCATGAAGGATTGGACCTCGGCTGTATGCGGTGAGATGCCGGTTGTTGCAAATATACAGTGTGATTACCTGAAGCAGGTGTTTTTCAATGATCGGCTGACAATCCATGTGAAAGCTGACCATATCGGAAATTCTTCAGTGGACATACATTATATGGGGACCAAACAAGATGGTTCAATTTGTTTAACGGGCAGGGGGACGATTGTACAAGTCTCCAAGGCCACCGGAAGGCCCGTAGCTTGGACGGAAGAGATGAAGCGATCGATGTGGCATACAGAGCTGAATATTCCTAAAAATATTTCCATTTAGACAAGCAAAAGAGTCACTCCATTGCACTAGCCGACATACTATATCTTGACTAAATAGACACCCACTCCGGGTTTTATGCTGGTGAAGGCAAGGAGGGTAACATTACTTGAAGGAGAACGAATTCACTCATAAGCCACTACTCACCAAAAGAGAAAAAGAAGTATTTGAGTTACTAGTACAAGACAAAACAACAAAAGAAATCGCAGGTGAATTGTTTATTAGCGAAAAAACAGTTCGAAACCATATTTCGAATGCGATGCAGAAGCTTGGAGTTAAAGGACGTTCGCAGGCAGTCATAGAACTCCTTCGTATGGGAGAACTTAAGCTTTAATGTGTTAACTCTTAATACGTAAGCCTTATAAATAATTTCTCTCCCGTTTATTGGCAGCATATAAGGAAGGGCAAAGCAACTTGGTTGTTTTGACTTCTTTGGATGCTGCTTATTTTTATGTATGGGGTTTCATTATGCTTCCAGGCAATCAATCTTGAAAATCATTTCACTTTCATCCAAAATGGTAGTATGATAAGTTTCATGAAGTGGGGAGCTGTGTGTATGGATGAAGAGAAGCAGGCGGCATATGTAGCCGAAATCGAGAAGGAATTGCGCTATGTATCGACATGGCTTAAGCAAAGGGGAAGGGAAATTCTCCATGATTATAAAATTACCATTCCTCAATTCGTGGCTTTGCAATGGCTTTTTGAATCAGGCGACATGACGATTGGCGAATTGTCCACGAAGATGTTTCTCGCCTTCAGCACAACGACGGATCTGATTGACCGCATGGAGAAACATCAGCTTGTTCAGCGTGTCAGGGATGAAAAGGACCGGCGTGTGGTTCGAATTCACCTTCTTGAAGAGGGTGAACGGATTATCGAAGAAGTAATAAATAAACGACAACAGTACTTGAGTGGCGTGTTAGTCAATTTTAACGAATCTGACATAAGGTCCCTCAAAGGGATTCTAGCAAAACTACATCAAGAAATGAAAGAAAAATGAGGCGAGTTTTTTGAAACAACCGATAGGCATCATTGATTCAGGGGTAGGCGGCTTGACAGTTGCTAAAGAAGTCATGCGTCAGCTACCAAATGAAAATATAATTTACTTAGGTGACACAGCAAGATGCCCTTATGGGCCGAGGACAAAAAAAGATGTCCAAACCTTCACATGGCAGATGACGAGGTTCTTGATGAAGAAGGATATAAAAATGCTGATCATCGCTTGCAATACGGCGACTGCAGCCGTATTGGATGAGATCAGGGCAATACTTCCGATTCCTGTGCTGGGTGTCATACATCCAGGGGCAAGGGCGGCATTGAAAGTTTCTGATTCCTTGCATATTGGCGTTATTGGTACGGAAGGTACGGTAAAAAGCAAAGCTTATGACGACGCGCTTGCTTCCATCAATTCCGATGTGAAAGTAGATAGTTTGGCATGTCCGAAATTTGTCCCAATCGTGGAAAGCGGGGAGTTTCAAGGGGGTATCGTCAATAGGGTCGTGGCACAAACCTTGAACCCGTTGAAGAAAACGAAGATCGACACATTGATCCTTGGCTGTACCCATTATCCACTGCTGGGGCCTGTAATCTCTACCTATATGGGGGATGAAGTACAAGTCATTTCCTCTGGGGAAGAGACGGCCCGTGAGGCAAGTGTCATTTTGGATTACTATAAATTAATCAATAAAAGCAAGCTCCGACCAGTTCATCACTTTTACACAACCGGTTCAAAAGATATGTTCGGTTCCATCGCGTCGAGCTGGCTCGGTATTCATGTCAATGACATCGAAACAATTAAAATTGATCACTTATAAGGCTTCCATTTGGAAGTCTTTTTTTTTGGAGGGGAAAAATGTATATAGCTGCAAGCCAGGATGGATATATCGCTAGAGAAGATGGAAGCATGGATTGGCTTTAAGGGACAGAAGGGAAAGGGATTCGATTGTTCCAATCAGGAGTTCCTGAAATCCCAATGAAGCTGACAAAGATGCAGCAGTACGGGCAAGTTGCCCGGCTCCATTATCAGAGAGAAAAATAATTGGTCTATTTTCCCCTAGGGCTCGTATAAATAGGAGTACAAACTGTCCTAGGAGTGATTTTATGTCCAATAAATCAAAAGTAACAATGGCTGTGACCATTCTGGCATCTTCTTTTTGGCTTTCGGGCTGCGGATTATTTGGCGGTGAAGAGAAAAAGGAAATTGATCCACCAAAGGATGTTTCTTTAGTCGAGGATGAATCTTCATTGAAAGAAACAGAAACGAATGGTGAGGAAAAGCCGGCGGCTGATGGAGAAGAAGGCGCTGTTGAATCGAAAACGGTGAAGACGGAGTTATATTTAATTGATAAAAGCGGGTATGTGGTTCCACAGACATTGGAACTTCCTAAATCGGAAGCTGTCGCTAAACAGGCCCTTGATTACCTTGTCAGTAACGGACCAGTCACGGATAAACTTCCAAATGGGTTCAGGGCCGTCATTCCTGCCGATACCCAAATAAGCGTGAACATTAAAGACGGAGTGGCTGTAGCGGACTTTTCGCCAGAGTTCAAAAACTATCAGAAAGAGGATGAACTTAAAATCCTTCAAGCCATTACATGGACCCTGACACAATTCGACTCGGTCGAAAAAATCCAAATGAGAATCAATGGGGAAGATATTTCCGAAATGCCGGTCAATGGCACACCGATAGATGAAAATATCTCAAGGTCGTCAGGAATCAATATCGATACGAGTGACGTAGTCGACATTTCCAATACAAAAGCACTGACCGTTTATTATGTAGGCGGTGACGAGGAGTATACTTATTATGTTCCGGTGACGCGCAGGATCAGTGAAACAGTGTCTGATAATGTAACAGCAGTCATTCAGGAATTAACGAAGAGTCCTTCGGGTTCTAACCTGCAAACAGGGTTCATGAGTGATGTAGCTTTACTTGACGAGCCTAAAGTGGCAGAAGGTAAGGTCAGCCTCAATTTTAACGAAAATATCCTTGGAAGCTTTAAAGAGAAAAAAGTATCACAAGAAGTCCTTGATGCCTTGGTCCTTTCTTTAACTGAACAGAAAGGAATAGAAAGCGTTGAAGTACAAGTGCAGGGCAGCGCCGATGTTCTTAATGAAGAAGGAAAGAAATTATCCGAACCAGTGGTCCGTCCAGAGAAAGTCAACACAGGCAGTTTTTAAAGAACGTTACATTCGAAATAGCACAATGAGGCAGCCTGAAGCTGTCTCTTATTTTTTTGCCTCCGGAATTGAATTACCACCCTTTTAGGGCCTATACATCTTAATTATTGCATGAGATGAAAATACTACCCCTGCCAGGCAATTTCTCGTACCGTGAGAAAGTTTTTACATAAATAAATTTTTAAAAGGGGAAATTACTTTCAATGGGGGGATATTATGGATCAAAAGGTAATTCAGGCTGTACACATCTATGTTTTAATCATTATGAATACAGGATTCATGGTACATGTCCTGCTTCTTCCCAATATCTTAACCGCATCTCAACGCGACGCATGGATAAGTGTCATAATCAGTGTTGTTCCCTGTATCGTTTGGACCCTATTTATTTTTAATATTTATAAAAAACTAGATAAAGAAGATATAATCGCTTTTCTAAAAAAATGGTCTACACCTTTTGTTACATATGTTTTCACTATAGCATTTGGGTTGTACTTTATATTTAACGCCTTCATTACCGTCAAATTTACAGTGATTTGGGCAAAAGCTAATTATACTCATGACATACCAAACATCGTAGTCGTAAGCCTATTCACTTTTATTTGTATTTTTGCAACTTATAAAGGAATACGCACCATAAGTACTTTGGCTTTCCTGTTTCTTCCGTTCGTCACCTTTTTCGGGATATTTGTGGGGCTGGGGAATACGAGTAATAAGAATTACGAATTATTGTTCCCGATATTTGAAAGCGGGTATCGCAATACTCTAAATGGAATTTTGTATACGAGTGCAGGATATTTAGAAATTCTCGTTTTTCTATTTTTGACTCCTTACCTGAAAAATAAGCTAAAAGCCAAGTGGCTTCTATTAGTTGGTGTAATTTTAATCATGCTGACGTTAGGACCCCTCATGGGAGCGATTGCCGAATTTGGTTCTGTGGAAGCTGTGAAAATGAGGAATCCAGCTTATGAACAATGGAAGTTGTTAAGGTTTGGCTATTATATTACACGCCTCGATTTCCTTTCCATTTTCCAATGGCTTTCAGGTGCCATGATTCGAGTAAGTTTATGTTTATTTTTAGGATATAAATTAATCTCAAATTCAAAACATCAGAAGTGGATACTGCTTTCCCTATATTCAATGATTGTTTTTGGTACGCTAATCCATTGGGATGCCACTTCATTTTTTTATTTTATATACAAATATTTCTTTCCGATCAGTAGTCTGTTTCTGTTAAGTGCTGCAATCATACTGTTATTCCTTATTATAAAAAAGGGAAAAGGAAAAGGTGAAACATTATGAGGAAGGGAATATTGAATGGAACTCCTTCTTGCATTGTCCAAATCCAAAAATGGTTCGAACATTCCTCTGATGTTGTTTTAAGAACAAAAACATTTGATCCTGAAGGTCGTTATTTGTTGGGGTTTTTATATGCGCCAAACTTAGTGGATATGCAATTTATCAATGAAGTGATACTGCCTACAATATCAAAAGCGGTTCAAGAAAATGGGGAACTAACAATTGATCGATTAAGCAATATTATGGAGATCAGTACGCTAAAAAAAGACTCCGATTTAAAAGAGGAAGTAGAAAGCATTCTTTTTTCAGGAGACCTAATCATTATTAATGAATCTTTTAATGAAATTTACTATACCCCATTAGCTAATTCCCCTAAGCGTAGTCCGGAAGAATCCAATATAGAATCTTCCATTCGCGGACCTAGAGATGGATTTGTTGAGAATATATCGGATAATATGTCTTTAATTCGCCAAAGGTTAAAAACTTCAACACTTAAATGCATTGAATATACAGTCGGGAAAAGAAGTAAAACTAAAATATTGCTACTTTATATAGATGACATTATTAATCCGTCGATTCTGTTGGATATTAAAAAACGATTGGATTCATTAAAGGTTGATATCATAGTCAGCAGTTACCAAGTTGAAGAACTCCTATATGATACTCAATTTTCCATCTTCCCTTTAATGGATTATATCGGTCGACCGGACTATGTTGTTGAATCCTTGAATCAAGGGCGCTTTGCCATCTTGGTGGACGGGAATCCCACATGCCTGATCGGACCAACCAGCATTAATCAGTTACTGTATTCTGCCGATGACGCACATGCAAGCTTTTTTTACATCAGTTTCATGCGCATCATTCGTGCAGTCGCCTTATTTGTAACGGTTACGTTACCTGGTTTTTTTATAGCGTTAGTTTCCTATCAATTCGACCAAATTCCCTTTTCGCTTCTTGCGACGATTTCAATCACGAGACAGGGATTGCCGATACCTGCTTCGGTGGAGGCTTTCATGATGATCATATTGTTTGAACTATTTAAAGAAGCTGGTCTTCGTCTGCCAAAAGCTGTAGGTCCGACGGTTTCTGTATTGGGTGGGTTGATCATAGGCGATGCAGCGATTCGGGCAGGGCTGACTTCACCCTCCATGCTTGTAATAATAGCTGTTACAGTTCTCGCAAGCTATACCTTAATCAATCAGAATATTGCTGGGAATATCGTTCTTATAAGGTTATTCATATTTACGTGTTCAGCGTTCTTAGGCTTGTTTGGATTCTTCATGGGAATATTCCTTATCTTGATTGTTGTGGTTTCCTTGGAAAGTTTCGGTCAGCCTTTTGTGAATCCACTTTCCAAACCAAATAAATCGGATATGTTAAAAGTCTTATTCAGGCTTCCGTATGGGATATTAAGGAAGCGGAATCAAGCTATACAGTCCACTGATAATGAACCTCAAAAGGAGTCAAACAAATGAGAAAGCTAATTGCAGTCATGGTTATTGGCTGTCAACTTTTACTGACGACAGGGTGCTGGGGAATGAAGGAAATTCAAGCCCAAACATATGGATCAGCCCTGGGGATCGATTATAAAAAGGGTGAATTCATCTTATACTTTCAAGCGTTGAATTTTGCGGATATTGCAAAGCAAGAGGGGGCCACTGCATTACAAGAAAAATCTACTGTTGTCATTGGGGTAGGTAAAGGGGAAAGTATCGAGGAAGCATTTACCGATTTAGAACAACATGCCGCATTACCGCTTTATATCGGGCATATTAACTCCTTCATTCTAAGTGAGAGTGTAATCAAGAATAAAATGAATGATTTCATTGAATATGTTGGGAAAGAGCCCTTATTGCGATACAATTCATGGCTGTTCGTTACGAACGCGGATATTAAAAAGGTGTTTGACAGTGATAGTTTCTTTAATCTTCCTAACTTATTCACGATCATTCAAAGGCCAGAGACCGTTATTAATGAGAACTATTTCATTTCACCTTTAAAATTCAGTGAACTGGTTTCGAAGTTTTATCAACCGGTTGGTTCCATTTTAATTCCCTCTTTGGTCATAAATGAGCATCATTTCTCAGAGGGAGGGAAAGGAAAGAAGATACCAACGTTGAATGGCGGCTATGTTGTATCAAAACAACAATATAAAGGGTTCGTAAGTAAAAAAGATTTGATAGGCTTAAACTGGGTTGAAAATAAGGCGACAGTGATGTTCTTTTCGCTGAACGAACAAAAGGTAAGTGTTGAAATCATGGACCCCAAAACAAACATCATGGTGTTGGAGCGGCAAAAGAAACCCTTATATGATCTAGAAGTGAGAGCAAATGGAATATTAAAACAAAATATAGATAACTTTGATATGGGAAAAATCGAAAAAAAGGTGGAAATAAAAATTAAGGAAGATATTTTGAAGACATTGGAGACAGGGGGGGAAATCAAAACAGACCTTTTTAACATCAGTGAAAAGGCATACAGATACCATGTAAATAAGTGGGATAATAAAATTATTAATTCCTTTGATAAGACTTCAATAAATAACATAAAAGTTAATATCCATATTGAACATAGTGAAAATTACAAACGTTAGATTACAAGTTTCGGGTTATTGCAGATGAGGGAGTTGTGTTAGACTTAACTTATCTGGATAATCCAGCGGCCGTTGTTGTGAAGGGCAGCGCTGGATTCGTCCGTTTGGCATTGGAGAAGATGCGGCTTTTACATATAACGAGTTACAGCGAATTCTTTCTTAGCCCATAATGAGCTTCATGCCGATAAAATAAAAAAGGGTGAAATGAAAAATGAAGACAGTTATCATTGCAACGAAAAATAAAGGGAAAGCCAAGGAGTTCGAAAGCTTACTCTCTGCAAAAGGATATGAAGTCAAAACACTTCTCGATGTACCGGATGCTCCTGATGTCGAGGAAACAGGAACGACTTTTGAAGAAAACGCGATCCTGAAGGCAGAGGCCATTGCCCATCAGCTAGGCCACTTTGTCATTGCTGATGATTCCGGATTGATTGTAGATGCATTGGAGGGCCGTCCTGGCGTATATTCTGCGCGCTATGCTGGAGAGTCCAAGAGTGATGAAGCAAACACGGAAAAAGTCCTCCGGGAGCTGGAAGGCGTGCCGAAAGAGGATAGGACGGCGAGATTTTATTGCGCCTTGGCGCTAGCGTCACCCAACCAGGAAACGATTACGGTATCGGGAACGATGGAAGGCTTGATTACAGAACAGCCTTCAGGAACGAATGGATTTGGTTATGATCCCATCTTTTTTGTTGAGGAACAGGGCAAAACAAACGCCGAATTGACAAAAGAGGAAAAAAACAAAATCAGCCACCGTGCCAACGCATTGAGAGCTCTGGATGAAAAACTTGATCCATTTCTAAAAAGGGAAGAAGGAATGTGACGATGAAAGTGCTTATAATGAGTGACAGTCATGGCTTAACTCATGAAATCAGCATGATTGCCGACCGTCATAAACAAGAGGTTGCTGCCATGATCCATTGCGGTGATTCAGAGTTGGAAAGAAATGACCCTCACATGTCGGAGTTCTTAGCCGTTCGTGGGAATTGTGACTATGATTCGGCATATCCGAATGATATTGTCGAGACTATCGCAGGCAAGCGTTTCTTCCTTACGCATGGACACCTCTATAACATAAATATGACCTTGATGAACCTATCATATAAAAGTGAAGAGACAGGGGCGGATATTATTTTCTTTGGCCATTCCCACGCTGCGGGTTCAGAATTGATTGACGGCAAGCTCTTCATCAACCCGGGAAGCATACGGCAGCCGCGTGGACGAAAAGAGAAAACCTATGCCATTTTGGATATTGGAAATGACCAACTTGAAATCATCTTTTATGACCTTGAAGGAAAAATCGTTGAGGAACTAAGAAATGCTTATCAAATGGAATGACTTCATGTATAATGAACAGGAAGCGTTTTTCCCCGCTTCCTGGTTCATAAAAAAAGAGAAAAACTTTTTTTGAAAAACCGTTGACTTTCTTTTGATATCCTACTATAATAAGAAGTGTCCTAAGGGAACAGTTAAGGTAATACATAAGTTTTACCGCAACTTATATCATAAACGTCTCAGTAGCTCAGCTGGATAGAGCAACGCCCTTCTAAGGCGTCGGTCGGGAGTTCGAATCTCTCCTGGGACACTAACTAAAAAAGCCAAAACCTTCTAAGGTTTTGGCTTTTTTTCTTTTTTGAGCTTTATAAGTTAATGAGGGTAATTTCGATTCGCATCCTTTTATAATGTTCGCATAATGATAAGATGTTTTTTATTTCATATTTATCGCAGGTGGATGACCTTTTATGTCGAACTTGTTATAAATAAGGAGATGTTTCGATGAATAAAGATAAATTATTCAAGTTCATTCAAACTTCCACTCGGGGCAATTTCTTCTCAGTCGAAATAACCGAAGGTGGAACTGAAGTGGTCCAATTAGCCAAGGAGTTAGAAAAAGAAGGAAGAATCAAGTTGAGGGAATGCGCACGAAAAGAACAAGGTGTTTATCTGGAAGGAATACTTAAGTTTGTGCCAAGCTAATACTTAATGAGCTCTAACGAAATTTCATATGACAGAAAAAAGGCATCCATGATCGGATGCCTTTTTTCTATATCTGATTCTATTTAATCTTTTTTATGATCTCAGGTTGCTGGAGTTATAAAAAACAGGAAAAACATTGACATAAAGCAAACAAATTAATATTATGTTTATTATATTATAAACTTTTTAGGGAAGTGTTTGTTTAATGAAGGATGCTGAAATGTTTTGGAGCGCATCTCAGGATGAGCTTAAACAAGGGTATATCGAAGGTGAGAATCAATATGTTTGTTTGCTGTGTGGAAATGCAATTGAAAAGGGGATCGTATACCCGAAAGATGGGGTTCTTTATGAAGCAAAGAGGTATATGGGAATTCATATTGAACATGCACACCGCTCCGTTTTCGATTACTTGATTGATCTCGATAAAAAACTTACGGGTCTCACGGACCATCAAAATCGCCTGCTTCGCCTTTTTTACCAAGGGAAGAATGATGCTGAGGTTCAGGAGGAAATGGGAATTGGGAGTCCTTCCACCATTAGGAACCATCGCTTTGTGTTGAAAGAGAAAGAGCGTCAGGCTAAGTTGTTTTTAGCCTTGATGGAACTTTTGAAAGATAAAGATGAACATGCGCCGGCATTCATCCCGCTTCATCAAAAGGCAAGGATGGTCGATGATCGTTATAACGTTACCGAGGATGAAAAGGTGGCTGTACTGAAAAAATACTTCCCTAAAGGCAGTCAGGATACATTAAAGTCTTTCCCGCCAAAGGAAAAACAAAGACTGATCATTCTCCAAGAAATTATCAACCGATTTGAAAAAGAGCGGAAATACGAAGAGAAAGAAATTAATCAAATATTGGGTGCCGTTTATCCTGATCATGTTCTATTGAGAAGATATTTAATAGAATATGGATTCTTGGATAGAAAGGCTGATGGGAGCCAATATTGGCTGAAGAAATGATGACTGGAGGCGAGAAATATGGATCGTAAAAAAGAATTGAAGCAATTATATAAAGAAACGAAAGTTGAAGCAGGTGTATATCAAATAAGAAATACGGTAAATAATAAAGTCTTTATCGGAAGCACCAGGAATTTAAAGACGTTGAAGGGGAAACAATTTGAATTGGAAATCGGAACAAACACGAATAAAGTGCTGCAAGGTGAGTGGAACGAATATGGGAAAGATGCTTTTTCTTTTGAGGTACTGCAGGTATTGAAACCGAAAGAAACAGGTTTTTTTGATGCTAAACGGGAATTGAAAAAACTTGAAGAAGAGTGGCTGGAAAAAATACAGCCGTACGAAGAACGGGGATACAATAGAATGAAATCCAACTGACTTGTTTGAAGCCTTTAGAGATTCTCCACGATTCCCGCCTCCTGGTTATTGGCGGTTCCTTTATCCCTTTGGAGGGTGGGGATTGGTCTCCTGATACACGGAATTGCCACCCTTTGCACAAGGGAAGAAGAAAAATAAACGAATGTATGGAAAAGGATAAAAAAAGGCTGGGTTTGGGCGTGTTCGAAACAGGGAGTCATTTATGGCTCTTTTTTTTGCGTGAAGATAATTAGGGGATCTCACTTGTTGTTAGTTTTTAAATGGTTTAAGCTAGTATTGAGGGAACTTTTTAAAATAAGGGAAAACCAGGGACCTTCACTAAATAATTAATTTTAGGAGTTGCGAATGAAAAAAATAGGATGGGCCATAACGGGGATAGGAGCAATCGTTGCGCTGGGGGCATTGCTTTATCCTTTGAATGTCATTGATAAAACACTATGTATATATTTATTGCTCGGCGGTGCAGGGCTAATGTTTGTGGGGTCTATGTTCAGGGCATTTCGGCTACTGAAAAGATGATTTTTTAGGATTGATCAAAATCGTGCGATTAAGGTGATGACATGGAGAAAGACCAATTGAAATATGCCCAGCAGCATCTTGCTAATGAACGCACCTTCTTAGCATGGATAAGAACGGTGATTGCGATAGTGGGGGTTGGTTTTCTGGCGACAAGCCTGCATTTTACGATTGGTGTGCATCGGGATGACCGGATTGACTTGATCAGTATCGTGCTGGGGATGTTTACGTGTGCCTTGGGCCTTGTGATTACAGTTCTGGCGACATTCGGTTATCTTCAGAAGAAGCGGCAAATCAATGAAGGGACGTTCCGGCCTTCAAGTGCGCACGTAATTCTGATCGCTGTTTTTATGGTCGTATTGTTATCGATGATCATTTTATATTTTGTTTTCATAAAAGTTTAAAACTGTCCTAACCTATAGGGCAGTTTTTTTAGTTTCTACTATTATATACTTATTCTTACATCATCACGGAAAGATTTCTTCCATTAAGTGAAAGCTATCAAAAAACGAAAGCTTGAAAAACGATGTATTTCATTTGGGTTTGAAAGAGTAATTAAAACCTTTTAAAAATAAATTCATTCAGTATTTTACACGTCACCCATGGAAAAACTTAGTTTTTACCGGAAGGGAATATCAGCCGCAAGGAAAAGAACGATCAAGTTTTGTCTTTTGCCTTCCTTGAAAAAATAATGAACAGCCATCATCAGTTTGTAAATAAACTTCACATGGTTAATGCTAGCTTTAAAACTCTTGGAAGTACTTTACTTCATTCAATTTCGTTTACGTTTTAAATATTTGTTTAATTTCCATTTTGTGAGATATGATAAAGAGGAACTATAAGGAGGTCATCAAGATGGTGGATATCAAAAAAGGTGAAAGTTCTTTTTTTGTCGAAGAATCTGGTGAGAAACTAGCGGAAATCACATTCTTTAAATCAGGTGATGATGAAATCACGGTCGATCATACCGTTGTTTCTGACAAGCTTCGCGGGCAAAAGGTAGGAAATGCCCTTGTTGAAAAGGTGATAGGGTTCGCAAGGGAGGAAAAACTGAAAATTGTTCCGGTATGTTCGTTCGTTCAAAAACAATTTGAAAAAAATGCAGAATACGAGGATGTATTGGCTAAATGAACCAAAGGGCTGGACCAGGGGATGAGTAATATCACCTGTGTTCAGCCCTCTGTCTTTTTTTGGATAATCTTCACCTCCGCAATTTGAGAAAATCATTACTGGTGGCTGGCATCATGTGGGTAGTGCGAGGATATTTTTAGTGGAGAAGTTTAATGTAATGGGGCAGTTGAAGTTTTTTTAATTAAAAATTGAAAAAACTTTTTTTTGTAGAATGTGGTCATGATAGGTATGTAAGCGTATACAACAAATCTTTCAATTTGGAATTATCAAAAAATTTCAAAAAACCTGTTGACTACTACCTTAAATACACGTAAGATAATCACAAATACAAGACATCAAACATAAGCGTTTCAAAAAATGTGAATAATGCGAAAAGCATTGAAGAGGATAAGTAGTCTTTTAAAAAGGCAGTCACAGAGAGCCGGGTAGCTGAGAGCCGGTATTGTCCCAAAAGATGAACTCACCTTGGAGTTTCAGCTTGAACGTCAGACTAGTAGGGCTGAACGGGTGCGTACCAGTACCCGTTACCAAAACAGAGAATAGTGTAGGCTATTCAAAGTGCGCATGGAGTTTCATGCGAAAAAGGGTGGTACCGTGGAGTGGCTCATCAAGCCTTTTCACCCCTTTAACTTGCCGAGTGCAAGTACATTTGGGGTGAAAAGGCTTTTTTGTATGCTTAAAAAGCTGAAAATTCTGAATCTTAGGAAAACATTTAGTGGAAAAGTGAAGGAGGTTTTTACGAAATGACACAAAAGTCAGTTGTTGCTGATCGGAAGAGTGGAAAGACACATTATAGTGGAGCCGAATTTCTGCTGGATGCATTGAAAAAGGAAAATGTTGAAGTCATCTTTGGTTATCCGGGTGGATCTGTATTGCCGATTTATGACAAGCTTTACAGTTCAGAACTTTTTCATATTTTGACAAGGCACGAACAAGGTGCGATTCATGCAGCCGAAGGATACGCCAGGATTACCGGCAAGCCGGGGGTGGTCATAGTCACATCCGGTCCAGGGGCAACGAACATTGTCACCGGTTTGGCTGATGCAATGATTGACTCTTTACCGCTTGTGGTAATTTCGGGTCAGGTTGCTACCAGTGTAATTGGTTCGGATGCTTTCCAGGAAGCTGATGTACTGGGGATCACTACCCCGATTACAAAACATAACTATCAGGTGAGGAAGCCGGAAGACCTTCCGCGCATTATAAAAGAAGCTTTTTATATCGCTTCAAGCGGCCGCCCCGGTCCAGTATTAATCGATATACCTAAGGATATGGCCATTATAGAAGGTGAATCGACGGATAAGGAGCCAGAAATGGATCTCCCTGGCTATCAGCCGACGACCAAGCCTAATTACTTACAAATCAGAAAGCTTGTTGAAGCCGTAAGCGGAGCGAAAAGACCGGTCATTCTTGCAGGGGCAGGAGTCCTGCATGCAAAGGCCTCCCATCTATTAAAGGAATATGTCGAGCAGCAAGGCATTCCTGTCGTCCACACTTTATTGGGCCTTGGAGGCTTTCCGGCCGAACATCCTCTCTTTATCGGAATGGGTGGTATGCATGGCTGCTATGCAGCAAACATGGCGTTATCGAAATGTGATCTATTAATCAATATCGGTGCCAGGTTCGATGATCGATTGACTGGGAATCTAGCGAAATTCGCACAGCATGCAACAGTGGCCCATATCGATATTGATCCAGCGGAAATCGGTAAAAATGTTCAGACAAAAATTCCGGTCGTCGGAAGTGCCAAGGAAGCACTGGCGGAGTTGATTACGCAAAATGGCAAGAAACCGGAAATTGATGTATGGACAACGCAGCTGACGGCATGGAATGAAGAGTTCCCATTGCGTTATACACATGAAGAAGGCGTACTGAAACCTCAGCGTGTCATCCAGATGCTTCATGAAAAAACGAATGGGGAGGCCATTGTTACGACGGATGTTGGGCAGCATCAAATGTGGGCAGCGCAGTACTATCCGTTTAACAAACCGAATTCATGGGTCACTTCCGGTGGATTGGGGACGATGGGCTTTGGCTTACCTTCGGCTCTCGGAGCGCAACTGGCGAATCCGAAAGCGACGGTGCTTTCCATTTCGGGGGATGGCGGATTCCAGATGTGCCTGCAGGAACTTTCGGTCATTGCCGAAATGAATCTGCCAATCAAGATCATCATCGTCAACAACGGGGCACTCGGGATGGTAAGACAGTGGCAGGAACTCTTTCATGATAACCGTTTCTCACACAGTATTTTTCAATCGCATCCGGATTTCGTGAAATTGGCCGATGCTTATGGAATTCGAGGATACAAAGTGACGACGGAGGAAGAGGCAAGCAACTGCCTGGATGCAGCGTTAAAGACTGATGGTCCGGTGTTGATTGATTTCCGTGTAAAACAAAACGAAAATGTCTTCCCGATGGTAGCACAAGGAAAAGGGCTTGATGAAATGGAAGGAGTTTAATCAATGAAGGGAATTCTTAGCCTCACCGTGAACAACCGGCCAGGCGTCCTGAATCGGATTACGAACCTGTTCACGAAAAGAAATTATAACATTGAAAGCATGACTGTCGGACCCTCCGAACAGAATGGCATTTCAAGGATGACCTTCGTGGTCGATGTTGATGACGAAGCTGTCATTGAACAGATCACCAAGCAATTGAATAAGCAGATCGATGTTTTGAAGGTATTTGATATTACGAATCAATCGATTGTGGCGAGGGAACTTGCACTCATCAAAATATTGGTGACCACGCAAACCCGAGCTGAGATTTATTCAGTCATCGAACCCTTCCGAGCGTCAGTTATAGATGTCAGTAAAGATAGCCTGACAGTTCAAATCACTGGGGAATCGGATAAAATCGAAGCCTTCATTGAACTGATCAAGCCATATGGCATCAAGGAATTGGCAAGGACAGGGACAGCCGCCATCCCGCGTGGAATGCAAATTGCACACGCTAAGAGTGCGACAATCGTATAAACCAAAACAAAAAAAACAAAAAACAAAACAAAAACAATGATGAAAAGGGAGATGTAATTATTATGGCAAAAGTATATTATAACGCAGAAGCAAACGAGAATTTTTTCAACAATAAAAAGGTAGCGGTAATCGGATATGGTTCACAAGGACACGCACACGCACAAAACCTACGTGACAGCGGTGTAGATGTAATCATCGGAATCAGGAAAGGTAAATCATTCGATAAAGCGGTGGAAGACGGCTTTAATGTTTACACAGTGAAAGAAGCAGCTGAACAGGCAGACGTAATCATGAACCTATTACCGGATGAAACTCAGCCGAAAGTATACCAAGAAGAAATCAAACCGGTATTGCGTGCAGGTCAAGCGTTAATGTTCGCACACGGATTCAACGTCCATTTCAATCAAATCGTTCCTCCGGCAGACGTGGATGTATTATTAGTCGCTCCAAAAGGTCCGGGACATCTTGTTCGCCGTACATATGAACAAGGTGCAGGGGTGCCGGCATTATTCGCCATCTATCAAAATGTAACGGGTGAAGCAAGGGAATTGGCACTTGCATACGCTCGGGGAATCGGTTCTTTAAGAGCTGGCGGTTTGGAAACCACTTTCCAAGAAGAAACGGAAACGGATCTATTTGGAGAGCAGGCAGTACTTTGCGGCGGATTGACTGCCCTTGTGAAAGCTGGATTCGAAACATTGACAGAAGCTGGATACCAACCGGAAGTAGCATATTTCGAGTGTTTACATGAACTTAAATTAATCATTGACCTTATGTATGAAGGCGGTATGGAAAACATGCGCTATTCCATTTCTGACACAGCTCAATGGGGAGATTTCGTTTCTGGACCACGCGTTGTGACGGAAACTACGAAAGAGTCAATGAAAGCGATCTTGAAAGACATCCAAGACGGTGAGTTCGCTAAAGGATGGATCTTGGAGAACCAAGCGAATCGTCCAGTCTTCAATGCGATCAATAATCGTGAAAACCAACATCAAATCGAAGTGGTTGGCCGTGAATTAAGAAAAATGATGCCATTCGTGAAACCTCAACAAAAAGAGAAAGAAGTGGTAGCCGTTGCGAAAAATTAATATTTTTGAAACTACACTTCGAGATGGGGAGCAATCAGCCGGTGTAAATTTGAATTTTACCGAAAAACTTGAAATTGCTTATCAGCTTGAAAGATTGGGTGTTGATATTATCGAAGCCGGTTTTCCGGCAGCATCCAAAGGGGATTTCAACTCCGTACAGGAAATCGCGCGCAAAATCAAAAACAGCTCTGTCACAGGGCTGGCGCGTGCTGTAAAAGGTGATATTGATGCAGCTTGGGATTCATTAAGGGGCGGCGCAGAACCAAGATTGCATACGTTCATCGCCACTTCGCCCATTCATCGTGAATATAAGTTGAAAATGTCGAAGCAGCAAGTGATTGAAAAGGCGGTTGAAATGGTTAAGTACGGAGCGGCGCGTTTTCCGATCGTGCAATGGTCTGCTGAAGATGCAAGCCGTACAGAACTTGACTATTTGGCTGAAATCGTTGAAGCGGTCATTCAAGCTGGTGCCAAGGTCATTAACATCCCGGATACTGTAGGGTATGCAGCTCCAATCGAATACGGAAACATTTTCAGGTATCTTCGTGAACATGTTCCTTCTATTGATAAAGTTAGTTTATCCGCACACTGCCATGACGATCTTGGAATGGCGACAGCCAATTCATTGGCGGCCATCGAAGGCGGGGCTACGCAAGTCGAAGGCACAATCAACGGAATTGGAGAACGTGCAGGAAATGTGGCGCTCGAAGAAGTGGCTATGGCACTCTACATCCGTAAAGATTTCTATCAAGCGGGAACGGATCTTGTATTGAATGAAATTAAAAGGACCAGTGATTTGGTCAGCCGCCTTACGGGAATGCAAGTTCCTGCTAATAAAGCCATTATTGGTGCCAATGCATACGCACATGAATCGGGCATTCACCAGGATGGCGTGTTAAAAGAAAAAACGACATACGAAATCATATCACCTGAACTGGTAGGGGTTTCGTCCAATTCACTCGTTTTAGGAAAGCATTCAGGACGCCATGCTTTCAAAGAAAGATTAAAAGAGTTGAAATTTACGGTAACGGATGAGGAAATGAACTCGTTATTCGTCCAATTCAAGGAATTGGCCGATAATAAAAAGACGATGACAGATGAAGATATCGTTGCGCTGGTGCTTGAAGAGAAAGCGACGGATATCAGTTTTTATGACATGGTTTCCTTACAGATTTCCCATGGTACCCATCAGACGGCGACTGCGACGGTCACGCTGAAAAAAGGCGACAATGAAGAGATACAGGAAGCGGCTACAGGTGCAGGAAGTGTAGAAGCCCTATATAACACGCTTGAAAGATGTTTGGGCGGCGAGATCAGCTTGCTGGATTATCGAATTCAATCGGTGGGCGGCGGAATGGATGCCCTTGCCCAGGTTTTTGTGAAACTTAATTATAACGGAGTGGAAACAAGCGGCCGCGGTCTTGATCAGGACGTCTTGGAAGCATCCGCCAAAGCATATTTGAATGCTGTGAACCGTGTGATCATCATGAAGGAACTAGAAGTAAAAGCAGTATTACTATAGGAAGGGGAGATTTCGATGAAAAGGAATATTGCGGTGCTTCAAGGAGATGGCATCGGGAAAGAAGTAACAAGAGGCGCTGTAGAAATCCTCGAAGCCGTTGCCCAAAGATATGGACACGATTTTGAATTTCAATATGGTGAGATTGGCGGCGGGGCCATCGATAACACAGGTACGCCCCTGCCGGATGAAACAGTGGAGATTTGTAAAAACAGCGATGCGGTATTATTAGGGGCCGTTGGAGGACCTAAGTGGGATGACCAGCCTGCGCACCTAAGGCCGGAACGAGGGTTGCTGAAAATCCGAAAAGATTTGAATCTTTATGCTAACATCCGTCCAATCAGCTATTATTCCAGCTTGTCGGAATCTTCTCCTCTTAAAAAGGAATTCATTGAAGATGTGGATTTCGTGATTGTCAGGGAACTAACTGGCGGCCTTTATTTCGGAAAGCCAAGTGAGCGCGTTGAAAAAGAGGGGAAAGAGGCGGTCGTCGATACACTTTTCTATCAGAAAAGCGAAATGAAACGCATCATTGAACTTGCTTTTGCCTTAGCGTCGGATCGCAAGAAAAAAGTAACATCCGTGGATAAAGCGAATGTTCTTGAATCCAGCAGGATGTGGCGTGAGACGGCTGAAGAAATTGCCAAGGACTATCCGGATGTAACTCTTGAACATATGCTTGTTGATAATGCAGCCATGCAATTGATCAAAAACCCGAAACAATTTGATATTATCGTGACGGAGAATATGTTCGGTGATATTTTAAGCGACGAAGCGTCGGTATTGACCGGCTCGCTTGGAATGCTCCCTTCCGCCTCCATATCAACAAAAGGGCCAAATCTATATGAACCGATTCATGGCTCTGCACCGGATATCGCGGGCAAAAATCTGGCCAATCCGATTGGGACGATTTTATCGGCGGCTTCCATGCTGCGTCTATCCTTTGGTTTGGAAGATGAAGCGAAAGCCGTTGAGCAGGCGGTGGAAACGGTCCTTGAATATGGCTTGAGAACAGGTGATATCGCAAATGGCCAACCGAATATTACGTCTACTTCAGAAATGATTGCAGAAATTAAAGCAAATCTTTTAGACCAGGAAGCCATTTCCAACATCATGGGAGCTTACGCATAAACTTCTTTCACGGCCTAACATTAGGCCGTGTTTTTTAAAAAAATACAAGATTGATCGAGGTGGGATAGTGATGGGAAAGTCAATTATAGAGAAAATATGGGATCGCCATATTGTAAATGAAGAGGAGAATAAACCGGATCTAATTTATATAGACCTTCAATATATTCATGAAGTGACCTCTCCGCAAGCATTTGAAGGTTTGAGATTAAAAGGACGCACAGTCAGGAGACCTGACCGCACTTTCGCGACAATGGATCATAATGTGCCAACCGTTAATCGCTATTTCATCGAGGATGATATTGCAAGGAAACAATTAGAGGCGCTTGAGCAAAACTGTAAGGAGTTCGGTATCCGTCTTGCTGATTTAGACAGCCCGGATCAAGGTATCGTTCACGTTATCGGGCCGGAATTAGGTCTTACACAGCCAGGGATGACGATTGTATGCGGTGACAGTCATACTTCCACACATGGTGCGTTTGGCTCGATTGCGTTTGGAATCGGTACGAGTGAGGTCGAGCATGTTTTGGCCACACAATCCCTATGGCAAACAAAACCCAAAACATTAAAGCTTGAGGTTAATGGCAAGCTTGGTCATGGCGTGATGGCGAAAGATGTCATTTTATATGTGATTTCTAAATTCGGTGTCGATTTCGGTACGGGACATATCATTGAGTATTGTGGGGAAGTTTTCCGGGATATGTCA
This sequence comes from Peribacillus simplex, assembly GCF_900156045.1. Lineage (GTDB taxonomy): Bacteria > Bacillota > Bacilli > Bacillales > DSM-1321 > Peribacillus > Peribacillus simplex_D. The sequence continues at coordinate 579,486 of NZ_FTMX01000001.1, forward strand.
ATGGAAGAGAGAATGACGGTTTGCAATATGTCGATCGAAGGCGGTGCCAGAGCCGGGCTGGTAGCTCCGGATGAAACAACTTTCTCTTATTTGAAAGGTCGTAAATATTTGCCTAAGGGAGAAGAGTTCGAGCGATGTGTTCAGGACTGGAAGTCACTTTCCAGTGATGAGGATGCTGTATATGACCAAGAAATCATTCTTGATGGCAGTCTGATTTCACCAATGGTCAGCTGGGGGACAAATCCTGGAATGGCTAGTGGAGTGGACGGAAAAGTACCTACCTTCGCAGAAGATATCATGGATCCTAAAGAACTGAATCGGGCCATTGAGTATATGGGTCTTAAGGAAGGCATGCCGATCACGGAAATTCCCGTCCAACATGTATTCATAGGATCGTGTACCAATTCACGCATTGAGGACTTACGGCAAGCCGCAGAAATGATCGATGGCCAAACTGTTCATAAAGGGGTTCGGGCGATGGTCGTTCCCGGTTCACAAAGTGTCAAAAGGCAAGCGGAAGATGAAGGGTTGGATGAGATTTTCAAATCAGCGGGCTTCGAATGGCGTGAATCGGGCTGCAGCATGTGCCTGAGCATGAATCCTGACGTTGTTCCGGCCGGTGAGCATTGTGCCTCCACAAGTAATCGGAACTTTGAAGGCAGGCAAGGAGCTGGAGCAAGAACACACCTGGTTAGTCCGGCCATGGCTGCCGCGGCCGCCATTCATGGGAAGTTTGTCGATATCAGGAATTTGAAAAGAACTGAACAAGTCCATTAAGAATACGAATTAACCGGAGGTGCAGAGAATGGAACCCATTACTATATATAAAGGAAGAGCGGCGGCACTTGACCGTAAAAACGTGGATACGGACCAAATCATTCCAAAGCAATTTTTAAAACGGATTGAGCGAAGCGGATTTGGCGAGTTTTTATTCTATAACTGGCGTTTTGATGAAAATGGAAAGGAACGTCCTGATTTTGAATTGAATCAGCCCCAAAATCAAAACACGTCCATTTTAATAGCAGGTGAGAATTTTGGCTGCGGTTCTTCGCGTGAGCATGCCCCTTGGTCATTGAAAGACTACGGATTCGATATCATCATCGCTCCTTCTTATGCTGATATCTTTAAAAGTAATTGCATGAAAAATGGCATGGTTCCCATCGCTTTAACCCAGACTGAAGTAAACTATTTAATGGAGAGAGTGTCGGCACCTGATTATGAGTTGACGATCGACCTTCCCAATCAGACATTGAAGGATGGTCAAGGGTTTGAAACAAGCTTTGAAATTCATCCATATTGGAAGGAAATGCTCATCAAAGGCTGGGATGAAATTTCTATAACGCTTCAATATGATAAAGAGATTTCTGCCTATGAATCTCAAAAAAAGGCTATATCGAGTATTTAATTGAAGAATGTCATTTCCCGTTCTCCTTTCATGATTGATAGGATGCGGGATTTTTTTTTATCGGGGAATGACGAAAAGGCGTTCATCAGGCATATAATTTTTTGTGTTTCCAGCTATTACATGCTAAACTGTTTCTCAAAAAGCGAACGGTGAGGCGGAAAATAGGATGGATGATGAGAACAACGAAAAGAAGGTCGGAGAAACCAAAATTATCGCCTTTCCAAATCTCGGTGAAAGGCTGATTGTAAAAGGGCTGGATGAGCTTGGAAACAGAAACTTTAAAGCGGCTGCACAGCTTTTCAGCCAAGCCAGGGAGCATGAGCCCGAAAATGATGAAGTTTGCATGGGACTAGTGGTCTCATTAGTCGAACTTGAGTATTACCAGGAGTCAAAAGAGTTGTGTATAGAGATGTTGAATAAAGGCATCGGCGACTACTTTCAACTGATCAATATTTATTTGATGGTACTGCTGCAATTAGGCGAGCATCAGGAAATGGTCACGACGATCGAACTGTTATTTGAAGAAAACCAAATCCCTTTTGATAAAGAGGAACATTTTGAAAAGATGCTTCAGTTCAGTAAAAGGGCCCTCGAGGATAAAAAAGAGGAAAAGGAAAGGCAAAAGCAGCAGCTTTCAGAGGAATTGCAGGAGGATGAACTTTTTGAAGGGAAAACGGATAATGAAATGTTTATGGTCATTTCAAAACTCACGAATATCAATATTCGACCATTTATCCCTCAAATCGAAGAATTTCTACAAAAAGATGAGGGACACCCTTTCTTTAAAACGATGCTCCTAAACATCCTTATCGACCAGGAATATAACGAGGAAGTGATGTTGAAGAAATTCAATCAATCAAAGTCGGTCATACCAAGGGAATTGAAAAGTTTGAAGGAGACGGCATTCTATAAGAAGGTAACCGGACTGACCGAAGAGGAAATCAGTCAGGATAATCCGAGCTTATTTGAAATGGTCCATAGTTTGATTGAACGTCATTCTTTTTTATTGTTTCCTTTTGAACCAGGACCAGAAAGCTTGCCTGCGTGGGCAGCTGCCTACCATGCCTTGGCGGAAGAATACATGACCGGGGAAGTTTTCATGAGGGAATTAGCGGACATTTACCATGCTGATGAGGAAAGCGTTGCGGATATTCTTTCCTATATAAAAGAAATTGAAGAAATTTCTTATCCCATTATTTAAGCTATTGCTGTTGTAACAGATTAATCCTGTGGTATAATGTAGTGGTTGTAATGTATAATCGTCTAATTTTGACGATTTCCCCAATATTTTTTGGGTATATTTGAAGGATGACTTGTTAACACTTGCAAAGCATATTCATCCAATGCTTATTATTGAAGTATATAGATTTTTTGGAGGGAAACACATGTCTGTAAAATGGGAAAAACAAGAAGGTAATCAAGGCGTACTAACAATCGAAGTTGACGCTGCAAAAGTAAACGAAGGTTTAGACGCAGCTTTCAAAAAAGTAGTGAAACAAGTAAATGTACCTGGCTTCCGTAAAGGTAAAATGCCACGTCAAATGTTCGAAAAAAAATTCGGCGTAGAATCACTTTACCAAGATGCGCTTGATATCATTCTTCCGGATGCTTATGCAAATGCTGTCGAAGAAGCTGGAATTCAGCCTGTAGATCGTCCAGAAATCGACATCGAGAAAATGGAAAAAGGCGAAAACCTGATCTTCACTGCAACTGTAACAGTTAAGCCTGAAGTTAAATTGGGAGATTACAAAGGTGTTGAAGTTGAAAATTTCAATACTGAAGTAACTGACGAAGATGTTGAAAACGAATTGAAAACTTTGCAAGAGCGTCAAGCTGAGCTTGTCGTTAAAGAAGAAGGACAAGTTGCTGAAGGCGATACAGTTGTTCTTGACTTTGAAGGATTCGTTGATGGTGAAGCATTCGAAGGCGGAGCTTCAGAAAACCATTCATTGGAAATCGGTTCTAACTCTTTCATCCCAGGATTTGAAGAGCAAGTTGTAGGTCTTGAAACTGGCGCTGAAAAAGATATCGAAGTTACATTCCCTGAAGAATACCATGCTGCTGAACTTGCAGGTAAACCAGCAGTATTCAAAGTGAAAATTCACGAAATCAAAACAAAACAACTTCCTGAGTTGGATGATGAGTTCGCGAAAGATGTCGACGACGAAGTGGAAACTTTGGCTGAACTTAAAGAAAAAACAAAACATAAATTAGAGCATGACAAAAAACATGAAGAAGAAAACTTCATTCAAAACACTGTAATTGGTAAAGCTGTTGAAGGTGCAGAAATAGACGTTCCTGAAGCAATGATTTCAAATGAAGTTGACCGCATGATGAATGAGTTCTCTCAACGCATTCAATCTCAAGGTCTTAATTTGGAGCTTTACTACCAATTCTCAGGTCAAGACGAAGAAGCTTTAAAAGCTCAAATGAAAGAAGAAGCTGAAGGACAAGTTCGTACGAGCCTAACTCTTGAAGCGATTGCTGAAGTTGAAAAACTTGAAGCTACTGACGAAGATGTAGAAGCTGAACTTGCACAAATGGCTACTATGTACAATATGGAAGTTGACGCGATCAAACAAGCTCTTGGAAACTTAGAAGGAATCAAAGGCGATCTTAAAATTAAGAAAGCGATTGACTTCTTGGTAGAAAACAGCAAAACAGTTGACGCAAAATAATTTTTATTAAATAAGTAGATTAAAATATTTTCTTTAAAAAAACAAGGCGCGAGTAATCGTGCCTTGTTTTATACATATTGAGAATTAGTGTAAATTTTAAATATCGGTTACTTCCTGATTGATTTTTTTTGGATTTCGGTGTAGATTAGTTCTAATACCGCATATACATATTTATACAGCAAATCCTGCTTTTAAAGATCCAAAGTTTTGGGCATACTGGTAAAGGGCAAATACATATTGATTGATTATTGTACTTATTTAACAACTCGGACCGTGAGCATTTTTGTTACTAAACTTCCAAGAACATGATAAAATGCAAAACATACTTAGGATTTTGGAATGTTTAAGTAGATGTGTGCCTAGTTTTTTTCATTACGATTGGGTACCGCTATGTAATAGAGTTGGAAGAGTATTTAAAGGGGTGAACGTACATGTTTAAATTTAATGATGAAAAAGGACAGTTAAAATGTTCTTTTTGCGGTAAAACACAAGAACAAGTCCGTAAACTGGTTGCTGGTCCAGGTGTCTATATTTGTGACGAGTGTATAGAACTTTGTACGGAGATCGTCGAAGAAGAGCTTGGCACTGATGAAGAAGTAGAATTCAGAGATGTTCCTAAACCTATGGAAATTCGCGAAATTCTTGACGAATATGTGATTGGACAAGAACAGGCAAAGAAATCTTTGGCTGTCGCTGTTTACAACCATTATAAACGTATCAATTCCAATAGCAAAGTCGACGATGTGGAGCTTTCCAAAAGTAACATCGCCCTAATCGGACCGACGGGAAGCGGGAAAACCCTTCTTGCGCAAACATTGGCGCGATTACTGAATGTTCCTTTTGCCATTGCTGATGCCACTTCATTGACGGAAGCTGGATATGTTGGGGAAGATGTCGAAAACATCCTGCTAAAATTGATCCAAGCAGCAGATTATGATGTGGAAAAAGCGGAAAAAGGCATCATTTATATTGATGAAATCGATAAAGTTGCCCGTAAATCCGAAAATCCTTCCATTACACGTGACGTGTCTGGTGAAGGTGTGCAACAAGCTTTATTGAAAATACTTGAAGGAACGGTTGCAAGCGTTCCGCCTCAAGGTGGTCGTAAACATCCACATCAGGAATTCATCCAAATCGATACGACCAATATTTTGTTCATCTGCGGCGGTGCATTTGATGGCATCGAACCGATCATCAAACGCCGTCTTGGTCAAAAAGTCATCGGCTTTGGCTCTGACGTGAAAAAGGATGATATTGCAGAAAAAGAATTGCTTTCCAAAGTCCTTCCTGAAGACTTGCTTCGTTTCGGATTAATTCCGGAATTCATCGGACGTCTTCCGGTAATTGCGACTCTTGAGCAATTGGATGAAGCTGCTTTGATTGAAATCCTTACACAGCCGAAAAATGCCCTTGTTAAACAATATCAAAAATTGCTTGAGCTTGACGATGTTGAATTGGAATTCGAACAGGAAGCGCTAAGTGAAATTGCTAAAAAGGCAATTGAACGTAAAACTGGTGCACGTGGTCTGCGCTCCATCATCGAAGGCATCATTCTTGAAGTGATGTTCGATCTGCCTTCACGTGATGATGTAGCAAAATGTATAATCACAGGCAGCACGATTTCGAAAAATGAATCTCCAAAACTCGTCCTAAAAGACGGTACAACCATCAAAGGACAAGAAAAGAAAACATCTGCTTGATAATATGGAAAAGCAAGACTGCCAGTTCATCCTGGCAGTCTTTTTCTTTGTCTTTTTTAAAAAATGTTGTTATTTAGGATAAAAACGCCAAAATTTTCAACACGAATTTCTTGGATAATTTCGCCCTTCCAAAGGAGATACTAACAGAAATGACAAACTAGGAGAGTGCAGGAGGGAATACGATGAATTGGACAGGATTGGCGTTGTTTATCCAGCTGTTTTTTGGGATCATTATTGGATTGTATTTTTTGAACTTATTGAAAGGCCAGCGGACACAAAAAGTTTCCATTGACCGTGATTCACGTAAAGAGATGGACCAATTACGGAAGATGAGATCGATTTCGTTAACAGAGCCATTGGCAGAAAAGGTTAGACCAAGCACATTTAATGAAATCGTCGGTCAAGAAGATGGGATTAAATCTTTAAAAGCTGCTTTATGTGGGCCGAACCCCCAGCATGTGATAATTTACGGTCCTCCAGGGGTAGGGAAAACGGCAGCTGCCAGACTTGTTTTGGAAGAGGCGAAGAAAAATGGAAAATCCCCCTTTAAGAATTCGGCCGTTTTCGTTGAATTGGACGCCACCACAGCCAGGTTCGATGAACGAGGGATTGCCGATCCGCTCATTGGTTCTGTGCACGATCCAATCTACCAAGGAGCCGGGGCAATGGGACAGGCAGGTATTCCGCAGCCAAAGCAGGGTGCAGTCAGCAATGCTCATGGCGGCGTACTGTTCATAGATGAAATAGGGGAGCTTCATCCAATACAGATGAATAAACTGTTAAAGGTATTGGAGGATCGCAAGGTCTTTCTGGAAAGTGCTTATTATCAAGAGGAAAATCAAAATATTCCAACTCACATCCATGATATTTTTAAAAATGGACTACCGGCTGATTTTCGGCTGATTGGAGCCACAACAAGAACGCCAAATGAAATCGCGCCTGCGATACGTTCAAGATGCATAGAAGTGTTTTTCCGTGAACTTGACCGGGAAGAAATAATCACCGTGGCTAAGAATGCCTCTGATAAAGTGGGGATCACCATCAGTGAAAAAGGCTTGCAGTCGATTTCGGATTATGCCCGAAATGGCAGGGAAGCCGTCAACATGATTCAGACTCTTGCAGGAATATCAATTAATGAAAACAGGACTTTTATCAGAGAAGAAGATATAGATTGGATGGCCCATAGCAGTCAGCTGACCCCAAGAATGGACAGGAAAATAGAATCGAATTCTAAAATAGGTCTTGTCAACGGTCTTGCAGTCTATGGTCCCAACAGCGGGGCGTTGCTGGAAATCGAGGTTACGGTCATGGCTGCCTCTGATGAAAAAGGTTCGATAAACATTACCGGCATCGTTGAAGAAGAAAGTATCGGCGGCGGGAGTGGGAAATCGGTTCGCCGCAAGAGCATGGCAAAAGGTTCGATAGAAAATGTCATTACGGTTTTACGGTCGATGGGAGTGCCTGCCGATCAATTCGATATCCATGTGAACTTTCCGGGCGGAAGTCCAGTTGATGGCCCTTCTGCAGGAATTGCAATGGCCACAGGCATATACTCGGCCATATATAAAATCCCTGTTGATCACACCGTGGCGATGACTGGGGAAATAAGCATTCATGGCGGCGTTAAACCGATTGGCGGTGTCATTCCGAAAATCAAAGCTGCTAAACTGGCCGGGGCAAAGAAAGTAATCATCCCAGCCGAAAACATGCAGCCGCTTCTATCTGAAATCAAGGATATAGAAATCATTCCCGTTTCGAATGTAAAAGAAGTGCTGGATCAGGCACTGAAAAAAGAATTGATGTCGGAACAAATCCTTACAACCTTAGACCTATCGAAAAAAGAAAGTGTATAAAGGAAATGCCCCGGCTAAAAAATGGAACCGGGGCATTTTAAGGACCATATTGGCGTTCCCGACAAACCTGACGTAAAAATAAACACGCATTCAGACGTGCTTTTTTATCCAATATTGGAGATAATAAAAGCAGTCGAAACGTGTTAAGGTAAACGAATAGACACTTCTATATAAATAGGATAGAATTGTTAAAAGGTTGAGAACATGGGTAAATAGTTTACAACGACGATACTAATTAGATGGAGGTGTCAGGAAATGACTGATAAAGAAATCATCGTCCCCCTCCTGCCGCTAAGAGGACTGCTTGTATATCCAACGATGGTACTTCATTTAGATGTAGGCCGAGATAAATCGGTGCAAGCCCTTGAGAAAGCAATGGTGGAAGACCATCTTATATTTTTGACGACACAACAAGATGTTTCGTTGGACGAACCAGGTGAAGAGGATTTATTTACAATGGGGACTTTAACAAAGGTAAAACAGATGTTGAAGCTTCCGAATGGTACAATCCGGGTGTTGGTGGAAGGGTTGAACCGCGCAGAAGTCATTGAATTTTACGATTATGAGACACATTATGGTGCCAAGATTAAAATATATGAAGACAGTGATGAAAAGGATGCTGAACATCAAGCATTAATGCGCACACTACTGGATTATTTTGAACAATACATAAAAATGTCCAAAAAAATAACCGGTGAAACGTTTTCGTCCACTTCGGATATTGAAGAGCCTGGGCGATTGGCGGATATAATCGCTTCACATTTGCCTTTGAAATTGAAGGAGAAGCAAGAAGTGCTTGAGACCATTGATATGAAAGAGCGTTTAAGCCGTGTAATCGAAATCATCAATAACGAGAAAGAAGTTCTTTTTCTCGAGAAAAAAATCGGCCAGCGGGTTAAGCGTTCGATGGAACGGACTCAAAAGGAATATTATTTACGAGAACAAATGAAAGCGATCCAAAAGGAATTGGGCGATAAAGAAGGAAAAACAGGGGAAATTGAGGTCCTCAACGAAAAGATAGAAGAAGCGGATATGCCTGAGCACATCAAAGAAACGGCATTAAAGGAATTGGACCGTTATGAAAAGGTTCCTTCGAGCTCAGCCGAGAGTTCTGTCATCCGCAATTATATCGAATGGCTGATTTCGCTTCCTTGGACCAAAGCGACCAAAGATGACTTGAATATTCATAAAGCCGAAAAAATCCTGAACCGGGACCACCATGGTTTGGAAAAGGTGAAGGAGCGGGTGCTTGAGTATTTGGCCGTCCAGCAATTGACCAATTCATTGAAGGGACCGATCCTTTGCTTGGCGGGACCGCCAGGGGTCGGGAAAACCAGCCTGGCTAAATCGATCGCTTCTTCCCTGAATAGGAATTTCGTCCGTATATCTTTAGGTGGAGTGCGCGATGAATCAGAAATCCGCGGACATCGCCGCACATATGTAGGGGCGATGCCGGGACGGATCATTCAAGGCATGAAAAAAGCCGGAACGATCAATCCTGTCTTTTTACTGGACGAAGTCGATAAGATGTCCAATGACTTTAGGGGAGATCCATCAGCAGCGATGCTGGAAGTGCTCGATCCGGAGCAAAATCATAATTTCAGTGATCATTATATTGAAGAAACCTACGATCTTTCCAAAGTCATGTTCATCGCGACGGCGAATAATTTGGGATCGATTCCCGGTCCGCTTCGTGATCGTATGGAAATCATTTCGATTGCAGGTTATACTGAGATAGAGAAACTTCATATAGCCAAGGATCACTTGCTGCCTAGACAGCTCGAAAACCATGGTTTATTGAAGACACAACTGCAAATCCGTGAGGAAGCTCTAACAAAAATCATCCGTTACTATACTCGGGAAGCCGGCGTTCGGAGTCTGGAGCGACAGCTAGCAAGCATCTGTCGGAAGACTGCAAAAATCATCGTGTCCGGAGATAAAAAGCGGGTCGTCATTTCTGAAAAGAATGTCGAGGAGTTTTTAGGGAAAACCGTGTTCCATTATGGACAGGCGGAAGTCGAGAACCAAGTCGGTGTAGCCAATGGGTTAGCATACACGTCGGTAGGTGGCGATACGCTTCAGATCGAGGTTTCCTTATCACCAGGTAAAGGCAAGCTGATCCTGACAGGAAAGCTTGGCGATGTAATGAAAGAGTCAGCCCAGGCTGCTTTCAGTTATGTCCGTTCAAAAACCGAGAAACTTCAGATTGATGCGAACTTCCATGAAAAATATGATATTCATATTCATGTCCCCGAAGGTGCGGTCCCAAAAGATGGCCCTTCTGCAGGCATCACGATTGCAACAGCGTTAATATCGGCCCTTACAAATAGGCCGATCAGAAAAGAGGTAGGCATGACAGGCGAAATTACATTACGCGGACGGGTTCTTCCGATCGGCGGGCTTAAAGAAAAATCTTTAGCGGCCCATCGCGCAGGACTTACGAAAATCATCATCCCGCAAAATAACGAAAAGGATATTGATGATATCCCGGAAAGTGTCCGTAAAGCATTAACATTTGTTCCAGTTTCACACGTCGATGAAGTCCTTGAGCATGCATTGGTAGGTGTGAACGAATGAAAGTGACGAGTTCAGATATTGTCATCAGTGCTGTGAAGCCTGAACAATATCCAAATACCCCAATACCGGAATTTGCCTTGGCAGGCCGTTCCAACGTTGGGAAATCCAGTTTCATCAACAAAATGATCAATCGAAAAAACTTGGCGCGCACATCCTCTAAACCGGGTAAGACGCAGACCTTGAATTTTTATATCATAAATGAAGCACTCCATTTTGTGGATGTACCGGGTTATGGTTATGCAAAAGTATCCAAGACGGAGCGTGATGCTTGGGGAAAGATGATCGAAACGTACTTCACTTCCCGTGACCAGCTTCGCGCTGCGCTTCTGATCGTCGATTTGCGTCATCCGCCGACAAAGGATGATATCGCAATGTATGAATTCCTGAAGCATTATGATCTGCCCCGGATCGTTATTGCCACCAAAGCGGATAAAATTCCAAAAGGCAAATGGCAGAAGCACTTGAAAATCACGCGCCAAACGTTAAATATGGAAAAAGAAGATGAATTGCTTCTATTTTCTGGAGAAACAGGCGAAGGTAAGGAACAAGCATGGGGCGTCCTTAAGAAATACATGTAAAAGAAAAGGGTATTCCGCAACTGGAATACCCTTTTTTTCTTATGGAATTCATGAAAATTTCCAATCAATGATTTTCACTTTTTTCGAACCAAAAAATAAATTCCGATTGCCATCAAGGCAAATGGCCAAAACCTTTCGATATTCGCAGTAGTTGTATCAACAAACCCGAAAGACGTTGTGATTTTATCATAGAATAACAAAGTGATCGAGACGATGAATATTACTATGCCGTGAAACATTCCAGATTTTGTTTTGCGTGCCCGGAGAATAAATCCCAGCGAGATGATTAAAATAAAGATACCTATATTATCCGGCCAAATATCCAGGTTCTCGACGATGTGGAAGTGAGCCCCGAACCCCAGTAAGATTACGCCTGGCAGGATGGACTCATATTCATTACCGCTATATGCCTGAATCAGGAAGGCGGCACCGACTATACACAATAAAGTGGGCCAGGTGAAAAAGCCTGGAAAGATTTCGATTTGGGAATGTTCAAGAAAAAAATAGAGCCCGAAACCGATTAAAACGATTCCTGGGAAAATACGCTGCGTTTTCATTTTATCCTCCTATGCAATTCGATTACTTGAAGTTTTTTGCCATTTTTGATATGGTACTTTTGTACACAATGTCGAAATATGTATGTAACATACAAAACCGCTTAGACACCTTTTGTAGCAAATCAGGCGTTTTGGCTGTCTTTTCCATGGTAGCATACGTTTTCATAAACTGTTCATATTATTTGCGTGAAACCATTTTAGTACATGGTATAATAAATTTACATGAAAAATTTTGGGGGTGCAAAACAAAAGGATGCATATTCTAGCGGTTGGTATAAATTACAAAACTGCCCCTGTAGAAATTCGGGAAAAACTATCGTTTAACGAAGCCGAACTTGCCGAGGCAATGAAAGCTCTTAAAAATAAAAAAAGCATCTTGGAAAACATTATTATTTCAACATGTAACAGGACGGAAATATATGCGGTCGGTGACCAGCTTCATACAAGCCGGTATTATATAAAGGAATTTCTTTCGGAATGGTTTAACATCGATAAAGAAGAATTTTCTAAATACCTGTATATCTATGAAAGCGATGGGGCTGCCGAGAATTTATTTTCAGTGACCTGCGGCTTGAATTCCATGATACTGGGAGAAACTCAGATTTTGGGACAAGTACGTTCAAGCTATCTGTTAGGACAGAAGGAAGATACGATCGGTACCGTTTTTAACCATCTCTTCAAACAAGCCCTTACATTAGCGAAAAAAGCCCATTCAGAAACAGAGATCAATACGAATGCCGTTTCTGTCAGCTATGCGGCAGTAGAGCTTGCAAAAAAAATCTTCGGTGGCCTGAATGGCAAGAACGTCTTGATTCTTGGTGCCGGTAAGATGGGTGAGCTGGCCATTCAAAATCTGTATAGCAATGGCGCCGACAGCATTACAGTCATTAACCGCACCTTCCAGAAAGCGGTCGACCTGGCCGGGAGATTCAATGGTACGGCGAAACAGCTTCAAGAGCTGCAATGCGCTTTAGTGGATACCGATATCCTGATTACTTCCACTGGATCGAAAGATCTTCTTGTAACAAAAGAAATGATGTCATTCGTCAATAAGCTTCGTAAAGGACGTCCTATTTTTATGGTCGATATCGCAGTGCCGCGTGACCTCGATCCAACATTGGGTGAGCTGGAAAATGTCTTCTTGTATGACATTGACGATCTTGAAGGGATCGTGCAAGCCAATATCGAAGAACGTAAAAAAGCTGCCGAGAAAATAGAATTGATGATCGAATCGGAAATTGTGGACTTCAACCAATGGATTAATTTGCTTGGTGTGGTTCCCGTCATTTCTTCTTTACGGGAAAAATCCCTAACGATACAGAAGGAAACGATGGAAAGCATCGAAAGAAAGCTTCCGCATTTGAGCGAACGTGACAAAAAAGTTCTGAACAAGCATACGAAAAGCATCATCAACCAAATGCTGAAAGATCCGATACTTTATGCAAAAGAGCTGGCAGATGAGCCAAATGCAAAAGAGCAATTGAATAATTTCGTGAAAATCTTTCATTTAGAGGAATTGATTGAAGACCAGCTGGTTGCGGATGAAAAAGAACGGAACAGCTCCAAGCCATCCCTATTGAATCCAGTTCCTGTCCAGTAATGAGGTAGACATGGAATTACTAATGACAAGATTGCATGAAGCCACTGTTTTGTTGTATGCCGTCAGTATGCTTTTATATTTTATCGATTTCCTTAATAATAACCAGAAGGCGAATAGGGTCGCCTTCTGGTTGCTTTCTATTGTTTGGGTACTGCAAACAATTTTTTTGTTTCTGTATGTGTTGAAAACGGGAAGGTTCCCGGTATTGACGATTTTTGAAGGCTTATATTTTTATGCATGGGTCCTCATATCGCTATCTTTAATCATTAACCGATTGCTAAGAGTCGATTTTACGGTCTTTTTTACGAATGTACTAGGTTTCATGGTCATGGCCATCCATACCTTCGCACCTGTTCAGATAGAATCTCAAGTGCTTGCACAGCGCCTGGTTTCAGAGCTATTGCTCATACATATCACTTTTGCCATCCTATCATATGGGGCATTCACGCTTTCTTTCGTTTTTTCACTTTTATACTTAATTCAATATGATTTACTGAAAAGGAAGAAATGGGGGAAACGCCTGCTTCGACTCGGCGATTTAACAAAGCTTGAGCATATGTCTTATGTCCTCGCGGTAATAGGTGTTCCATTATTGGTGGTCTCCCTTATCCTGGGGATTCAATGGGCTTATATAAAAGTGCCTGGGGTATCCTGGCTGGACATGAAGATCATCGGCTCATTCATTTTGCTTATCGCTTACAGTGTGTTTTTATACTTGAAAATTCGGAAACAAATGTATGGAAGGACGCTAGCCTTTCTGAATATTGGATCTTTCATGATTGTGTTAATTAACTTTTTCCTTTTCGGAAGCCTTTCAACATTCCACTTTTGGAATACATAGGAGGAAACTATGAGAAAAATAATTGTCGGTTCTAGACGTAGTAAATTAGCGATCACCCAAACGAACTGGGTAATCGATCAACTTAAAGAGCTTGGGGTTCCATACGAGTTCGAGGTGAAGGAAATTGTCACAAAGGGTGACCAAATCCTTGATGTAACACTTTCCAAGGTAGGCGGAAAAGGCTTATTCGTTAAAGAAATCGAACAAGCGATGCTCGATAAAGAAATTGATATGGCCGTACATAGTATGAAAGATATGCCTGCTGTACTGCCTCCAGGCTTGACGATTGGCTGCATACCACCGAGGGAGGACCATCGGGATGCCTTGATTTCCAAGAACGGTGAAACTCTTTCCGAACTGAAGCCCGGTTCCATCATTGGTACAAGCAGCTTGCGCCGTGGCGCGCAAATTTTGGCTAGAAGGCCGGACCTTGAAATTAAATGGATTCGCGGTAATATCGATACCCGTCTGAATAAGCTGAAAACGGAAGATTATGATGCCATCATTTTAGCAGCGGCCGGACTATCAAGAATGGGATGGGAGCAGGACATCGTTACGGAATTTTTAGATGAAGATATTTGCATTCCGGCAGTTGGGCAAGGAGCACTTTCCATTGAATGCCGCGAAGACGACAAAGATCTGTTGGCGGAACTTGCGAAATTGACCTGTGAAAAAACGAAAAGAACGGTAGAAGCGGAACGTGCCTTTTTGGATAAAATGGAAGGCGGATGCCAGGTGCCGATTGCCGGATTTGCGGTGGCAAAAGATGATGGATTCGTTTCGTTGACGGCTTTGGTCGCTGCCCCGGATGGAAAGGTGATTTATAAAGAAATGGTTGAGGGTACTGATCCCGAGGCGGTTGGGCATGCTGCTGCCAAACAGATTAGCGAAATGGGCGGTAAAGAATTGATCGATCGCGTAAAAGAAGAGCTTGATCAGTAATGAATCCCGTTCAACCCCTTAAGGATTATCAGGTATTAATCACCAGAGGGAAAGGACAGGCGGATGGTTTAAAAGAGTCGATCGAGAAAAATGGCGGAACGCCGCTTCTCGTGCCATTGCTTGAGTTCACTCTTCCTGATCATATGGATGATGTGCAACAGCGGTTAGAAGAATTGCTTTCATATGACTGGATCATCCTGACCAGTCAAAATGGGGTGGATTTCTTCTTTAAGTTACTTGGAAACCAGCCTTTAAAGCTTCCGAAAATAGCCGTAATCGGCTCCAAAACAGAAGCCGCCCTGAAACGACATGGATATAAGGCGGATTTCGTTCCAGCTCAGTTTGTTGCCGAAGGGTTCGTGGCGGAGTTCAATACCCGGCTTGATCCGGGGGCACGCGTGCTGCTGGCAAAAGGAAATCTCGCAAGGGCGGTCATTGCGGAGGCGATCAATGAAGCTGGTGCATCGTGTGATGAAGTGATTATTTATCATACAGTGCTTCCCCGAAGCAGTGAAAAAAAACTGGTGCATCTTATAAAGAACCATGAAATCGACATCATAACCTTTACGAGTTCATCGACGGTCAATCATTTTTTACAGATCATGAAACGCCATGAATTGGATACATACATAGACCGGATCATCATCGCAGCAATCGGGCCGATTGCCGCTAAAACGGCTGAAAAACATGGGCTATCCGTCGATGTCTGTCCAGATGTTTATACGACGGATGCCATGGTTACGGAGTTAATACGCTTCATCTTGACAAGAAGGGAAAAGGGAGGAACTTTAACATGAAAAACATTCCATTCAATCGCCACCGCCGCTTGCGTGCAAGTGCTGGCATGAGGGCATTAGTCCGTGAAACACAATTGCATAAAGAGGATTTGATCTATCCGATCTTCGTCATCGACGGGGAAAATGTGAAAAATGAAATCAACTCCATGCCAGGCATCTATCAGTTATCCATGGATAATCTGGGGGCCGAAATGGATGAAGTCGTGAGTCTTGGAATTAAATCAGTCATATTATTCGGTGTCCCTTTTGATCATGATAAAGACGAACAGGGCACAGGGGCATTTCATCACAACGGACTTGTGCAAGAGGCAACCCGCTTTATTAAAAAACAATATCCTGAAGTTATTGTCATTGCGGATACCTGTCTTTGTGAGTATACAAGCCATGGCCATTGCGGAGTCGTTGAAGGGGAGAAAATCCTCAATGACGCTTCTCTTGACCTTCTTGCCAAAACGGCAATCAGCCAGGCAGAGGCCGGCGCCGATATCATTGCGCCTTCCAATATGATGGACGGTTTCGTTGCGGCGATCCGTACAGGTCTGGATGAAGCGGGTTATGAAGATATTCCGATCATGTCCTATGCGGTGAAATATGCTTCGGCTTTTTACGGCCCATTCCGTGATGCTGCGAATGGTGCCCCACAATTTGGTGACAGGAAAACTTACCAAATGGATCCCGCCAATCGCCTTGAAGCGTTCCGTGAGGCTGAATCCGATGTTGCTGAAGGTGCGGACTTCCTAATCGTGAAACCGGCCCTTTCCTACATGGACATCATCAGGGACGTTAAGAATAACTTTAATCTTCCGGTTGTTTCCTATAATGTCAGCGGTGAATATTCAATGGTCAAGGCTGCTGCCCAAAATGGCTGGATTGATGAAAAAGCGATAGTGATGGAAATGCTGACAGGCTTGAAACGCGCAGGTTCCGACTTGATCATTACGTATTTTTCAAAAGAGGTAGCACGCTGGATAAACGAAGATAATCAATGATATAAAAAATATAACCTGTAATGGAAAAAGGGGATTGAATCATGCGGTCATATGAAAAATCGAAAGAAGCGTTTGCCGAAGCAAAAAATTTGATGCCAGGCGGCGTGAACAGCCCGGTACGTGCCTTCAAATCTGTGGACATGGATCCCATTTTCATGGAGCGTGGAAAAGGCTCAAAAATGTATGATATCGATGGAAATGAATATATCGACTATGTTCTTTCATGGGGACCGCTTATCCTGGGTCACACGAATGACCGTGTCGTGGAGTCATTGAAAAAGGTAGCGGAATCAGGTACAAGCTTTGGAACTTCTACGCTTATAGAGAATGAACTGGCCAAGTTGGTTATTGAACGGGTGCCTTCGATTGAAATGATCCGGATGGTATCTTCAGGAACCGAAGCGACGATGAGTGCACTAAGGCTGGCACGAGGCATTACAGGCCGTGATAAAATCCTGAAATTCGAAGGTTCCTATCATGGCCATGGCGATTCATTGCTAATCAAAGCGGGTTCCGGCGTTGCAACATTAGGTTTACCGGATAGCCCTGGGGTACCGGAAGGCATTGCAAAAAATACGATTACCGTGGCATATAATGATCTTGCTGCAACCAAATATGCGTTTGAACAATTTGGCGAAGACATCGCTTGCATCATCGTGGAACCAGTTGCAGGGAACATGGGCGTGGTTCCGCCACAACCTGGTTTCCTCGAAGGCTTACGTGAAGTGACGACCCAATACGGGGCTCTATTGATCTTTGACGAAGTTATGACAGGGTTCCGTGTCGGCTATAATTGTGCACAAGGCTATTTTGGCATCGTACCTGACCTGACTTGCCTTGGGAAAGTAATCGGCGGAGGCTTGCCTGTCGGAGCATTCGGAGGCAAGCGCGAATTCATGGAACAAATTGCCCCGAGTGGGACAATCTATCAAGCGGGGACATTGTCTGGTAACCCTCTTGCGATGACGGCCGGCCTTGAAACGCTGAGTCAATTGACTCCAGAATCCTATGATGAGTTCACCCGAAAAGGGGATATGCTCGAAAAAGGAATTGGAGAAGCAGCGGAAAAGTACGGAGTTCCCCATACATTCAACCGTGCCGGTTCCATGATTGGACTTTTCTTTACTAATGAAGAAGTCGTAAACTATGATACAGCTAAAACATCCGACTTAGAGTTCTTTGCTTCTTACTATAGGGAAATGGCGAATCAAGGCATCTACTTGCCGCCGTCACAGTTTGAAGGTTTATTCCTTTCCACTGCACATAGTGATGAAGATATCGAAAAGACCATTACAGCGGCAGAACAGGCTTTTGCAAAATTAAAAAAATGATGCAAGGCTTCATGAACTACTGCTATATTCGATAATAATAAATTTGAACTGGCTGCTTTTTTCCAAAGGCTTTTGGAGAAAGGTAGCCAGTTTTTTTGAATTCAATCAGTAAATGGAAGAAACGAATCAAAAGTAGGAGGCCGAACTAATTGGTAGAAGGTCGGATTAATACGGCGTTGGGTAAAAATAATTGGTAGAAGTCCCGAAGATAGGCCGAATCATGCCGGATTTTTCAGGCCGATTGATGCACTCCAACTTAATTTTAGACTAGAAATTGAATCTCCTTCTTTTTAAAAGGCACAGGAATTATAAGATTTATTGCATATGAAATTAAGGAATAAACAGCTTCCCTCCTTCATAGATTGATATTGGTATAGGTACCGTTTCCTGAAGCTGAAAGGAGGAGTTGTCTTGTCGCAAGAAAATGAATCGTATTTACGATTTTCTTTAGAGGAATCCGTTTGGTTCCAGAAGGGACAGGAAGTGGCTGAGCTATATTCCATTTCCCTTGATCCGAATGTGGCGATTCAAGAAAGTGACCAATATGTTTTTATACGAGGCTCGTTAGATTTAAGCGGTGAATACAAAGGCTCGCAAAATGGTGAAGAAGAGGAGTTTTCGCAGACCTTTTTGCCAAAAGCGGTTCAAAAGGTCGAGAGGCATCTCGATGGACTTAATGAGTTCACTCACCGTTTTCCGGTTGATATAACGATTCCGAATAATCGGATTGCCTCATTGGATGAGGTCGATGTCTCGATTCAAAGCTTTGATTATGCCATGCCAGAGCATAACTGTTTGAAATTGCAGGCGGACCTTTTGATAACCGGAATCTATAATGATTCATATGTGGAAGAACGTTTCGATACCGAGCAGGAAGTTGGGGAAACAGGGGAACAGGAAGAAACGGATGGGGAAAATGAGTCATATATTCCTTATGCAGCTGCAGTGCCGCCAATTCCGGATTTTCAGCCTGTTTTTCGTGATGAGGAGGAAGAAGAGTTATACGCGCCTTTTTCTGCAGAGGCAAAACGAATTTCTGAAGCAAACGAAGAGGAAGAAGAAGAACCGATTTATTTAAGCGATCAGCATAATGCCCCAGTTTTTGAAATGCCCGTTTCACCATATCCTGAAGAGGAGGAGTGGGAAACGGAAGTGCATAGAGAGGAAGAAGCTGTAGAAGAAGATGTAATTGGCGATCCGCCTGACTCTACGGAAATGGTACCTTCAATGGGAGAGGCGCAACTGGAGGAAGTACCTAGCAGGCAGGATTCCATGGAGAAGATGGAGATTCCAAGGGTGAGCGAGGAAGTAGTAGAAGAGCCAAGTCATGCAACCAAGCATCAAAATAGCCCAGTTTCAAATTTAGAAACCGAGGATGTCATCAGGCAGGGGGAAGATGACGTTGCAGCGGGTCCTATCCTTAATGAGAATGTGAAGGTGGAGCAAGAGGAATCCAATTCGTCCATAAGCGATCTATTCAAAAAGAGGGAAAGACCAGCGCCTCCGGCTAAGGAGGGTAAGAATTTCAAAGGCAGGAAACAAGCCGCGGAACGTGATGATAAAGAAACGGCCGATCATGATGAAAAGCAGCTATCCATCATGGATTTATTCGGACGGAAACAAGAAGAAGAACTGGTAAGGATGAAGGTTTGCATTGTTCAGCAAGGGGAAACGCTTGATGACTTGGCTCAACGATATGATGTTACGGTTCAATCGATACTTTTCAGCAATGAATTGGAGTCGAATCAGAACGTCCATGAAGGGCAAGTCATCTATATACCGAAGGCGGTTGCATATAAGAATTGACGAGGACAGAGAGCAGAGCATATGGTCTGCTCCTGTTTTTTAGGTGCCAGAGGGATCGGATCGTTCAGTTTTTTTAGAGAAAGTGAGTGAGTCTCGTGAAGGAAAACGAGAATCAGCAGCCTGCCAATCGGGATCGTGACACGGAGACCGTATTGAGGGAATATGCCATGTATGTACAATATATTGAGGACTTCGGGCGTGTAAAAAAAGTTTACAGTGATCGCGGTACATTTGCCTTGAAATCCATGTTACCGCAGAACGGCATTGATTTTATCAAAAATGTTCAAAAACTGTACCATCGCGGCTATAACCGGATCGTTCCCATTTATCAAACGATGGATCAGCGATATGCCGTTCTTCATAATGGACGTTTATATTACCTGATGCCCTGGCTCAATAATGAAAGGGACGGGGAGCGCGATGAGAAACATAAGCAAATGTTCAGGGAGCTTGCTCGGATGCATACACTTTCCGTTAAGGAAATTCAAGTGGATACCGAGGAACGGGAAGCCCATTATGAGCGGACGCTTGATGCCTGGAATAACGAGAAGGACTTTATGGATGAGTATATTGTCAGCTGTGAAAAGAAGTGGTATATGTCTCCATTCGAACTGACGGTTTGTTCTTTCTACACTGATATTTCACAGGCGCTGAAGTACTCGATCAAGAAGTTTGAAACCTGGTATGAAAAAACGAAGGATAGTGAAAAGGTCCGGACCGTGGTCACGCATGGAAAGGTTTCCATGAAGCATTTCGTTTATGATGAGCGGGGATATGGATACTTCATCAATTTTGAGAATTCGAATACGGCTCCGCCGCATTTCGATTTACTGCCATTTCTCGTTAAATCGGCCAGGACCTATCCTGTCCAATGCGATGACTGCGTTGACTGGCTATATAACTATTTTCGTTATTTTCCGTTGAAAGAAGAAGAATTGCTGCTCATGCAAAGTTATCTGGCATTCCCTGGTTCAGCTTTGGAATTAGTGAAGGGTTACTCCGATGGAAGGGGCCATCGTTCAGAGCTTGATAATGTTACACAACTGCAGCGGCAATTTTGGCTTTTGAAAAATATTGAATATATGGTGATGAAAATCGAAGAAATCGAACAGCAGAAAAAGGCTGCTGCCGAAGCTGCCAAAGAAGAACAATCACCCCCAAGCTAAATATACATGATTGGATCATATCCAGTCATGTATATTTTTTTGCTGTAAGGGAATACTTAAATCCAGTCGAAATACAAAGACATGGCCAGGAAAATAAAGGCGATTAGCAGGAGCATATCGAAGAAAGTCGGGAAAATCAGCGTACGTAATCCTTGGAACACGATAAAGGGGACGATGAACTGCTGGCAGACACCGCGGATTTTCTTCACCCAAGGCGGTAAAGTATAGGGAGTATATCTACGCTTCATATTATTACCTTCCTTTTTAGGACTTCTTATATTCTATGGGTGGGCAGTGGAAAAGGTGAAACAGCCGTCACATTCACTGTTCCAGGAGGATAAAATAAAGAAAATGAACTTGAAAGTATCAAATGGGATGGTTGCTGAGAAAGAAAGCGAAAAGATGATTGACTGGAGCCCCATGTTTTTTGTACTATATACTATATGCATTCAATGATTTTACATATGAATATAAATCAATGCAAAGACCGGAAATAGTAAGATGAAATGCACTTTTCAGAGAGGGAACCAAATTGGTGCGAGGTTTCCAGGCAGCAGCATCCGAAGTCGTCCGCGAGCAGTCTTCGTGAACCACTTAGTAGCGAAGGCCGGTGAAGAGCCGTTATCCGATTTGAGAGCCGAAAGAGATTTTTTTCTTTTTCGGAAAAAAGGTGGCACCGCGAACAACTTCCTTCGTCCTTTTGTGATGATGGAAGTTTTTTTATGCCCAAAAAGGAGGAAATGATATGGAAGAGAACCAAATTTCTATGCCGACTAAATATGATCCGCAGACGATAGAGAAAGGCCGCTACAAATGGTGGCTTGATGGAAAGTTTTTCGAAACGACAGGTGACGATAAAAAAGAACCATATACGATTGTCATCCCGCCGCCTAACGTGACAGGTAAGCTTCATCTTGGCCACGCTTGGGATACGACGCTTCAAGATATATTGACTCGCATGAAGAGGATGCAAGGCTATGATGTTTTATGGTTACCGGGCATGGACCATGCCGGTATCGCCACACAAGCGAAAGTAGAACAGAAACTTCGTGCTGAAGGTGTGAGCCGTTATGACCTTGGACGTGAAAAATTCGTCGAAGAGACATGGAAATGGAAAGAGGAGTATGCGAGCCATATCCGTGAACAATGGTCAAAGCTCGGTCTTGGACTTGATTATACACGTGAACGCTTCACTCTTGATGAAGGGCTTTCAAAAGCTGTACGCGAAGTGTTCGTTTCGCTTTATAACAAGGGCTTGATTTATCGCGGCGAATATATCATCAACTGGGATCCATCAACGAAAACGGCGTTATCCGATATCGAGGTTATTTACAAAGATGTGCAGGGCGCATTTTACCATATGAAATATCCTTTGGTTGACGGATCAGGTGAAATTGAAATTGCCACCACCCGTCCAGAAACGATGCTTGGCGATACTGCTGTTGCTGTACACCCTGAAGATGACCGTTATAAACACTTGATCGGCAAAATGGTCCGCTTGCCAATTACAGGCCGGGAAATCCCGATTGTCGGTGATGATTATGTCGATATGGAATTCGGTTCAGGCGCGGTCAAAATTACTCCGGCTCATGATCCGAATGACTTTGAAATCGGGAACCGTCACGATTTGGAGCGTATCCTTGTCATGCATGAAGATGGCTCGATGAATGAAAAGGCTGGTAAATATGAAGGCATGGACCGTTTTGAATGCCGGAAACAAATCGTTAAGGACCTTCAGGAAGAAGGAGTACTTTTCAAAATCGAAGATCACCTTCACTCAGTAGGCCATTCAGAGAGAAGCGGGGCTGTTGTTGAACCATATCTTTCGACTCAATGGTTCGTTAAAATGCAGCCGTTGGCAGATGCATCCGTTGAACTTCAAAAAGGAACCGATGAGGAAAAAGTTCATTTCGTACCGGACCGTTTCGAAAAAACGTACCTGCATTGGATGGAAAATATCCGCGACTGGTGCATTTCCCGTCAGCTTTGGTGGGGTCACCGCATTCCTGCATGGTACCATAAAGAAACAGGTGAAGTGTATGTAGGTCACGAAGAGCCTGCGGACGCTGAAAACTGGGAACAAGATACAGATGTTCTGGATACATGGTTCAGCTCGGCATTATGGCCGTTCTCGACTATGGGCTGGCCTGACAAGGACAGTGTCGATTTCCAACGCTACTATCCAACCGGGGCACTTGTGACAGGCTATGATATCATTTTCTTCTGGGTATCTCGGATGATTTTCCAAGCGCTTGAGTTCACGGGCGAACGTCCATTTGAAGATGTGCTGATCCACGGACTTGTTCGTGACGAACAGGGGCGCAAGATGAGTAAATCGCTTGGCAATGGTGTCGATCCGATGGATGTAATCGATCAATACGGTGCCGATTCCCTGCGCTACTTCTTATCCACGGGCAGCTCGCCAGGCCAGGACCTTCGTTATAGCACGGAAAAAGTGGAAGCGGTTTGGAACTTCTCCAATAAGATTTGGAACGCATCCCGTTTTGCCCTGATGAACATGAATGGCATGACATATGACGAAATCGATTTAAGCGGTGAGAAGTCCGTAGCCGATAAATGGATCTTGACGCGTTTGAATGAAACGATCTCAAACGTAACCAGACTTGCGGACCGTTATGAGTTTGGTGAAGTGGGCCGTGTGCTTTACAACTTCATTTGGGATGATTTCTGTGACTGGTATATTGAAATGGCGAAGCTTCCGCTATATGGCGAAGACGAAGCAGCTAAGAAAACGACGCGCTCGATCTTGGCTTATGTACTGGATAACACGATGAGATTGCTACACCCGTTCATGCCATTCATCACCGAAGAAATCTGGCAGAACCTACCGCATCAAGGTGAGTCCATCACTGTTGCCGCTTGGCCGGAAGTGAATGAAGGGTTGACGGATACAGCTGCAGCCGAGGAAATGAAGCTGCTGGTTGAAATCATCCGCTCTGTCCGTAATATCCGTGCTGAGGTGAACACACCGCTAAGCAAAAAAATCAATTTGATCTTAAAAGCGAAAGATGAGTCCATCTTAGGGACATTACAGAAAAACAGCAGCTATATCGAGCGTTTCTGTAATCCTGAACAATTGACGATCGGAATCGAAGTCGAAGAACCTGCTCAAGCCATGACAGCTGTCGTAACTGGCGTAGAGCTGATCCTTCCGCTTACAGGACTGATCAATATTGATGAAGAAGTGAAACGTCTTGAAAAAGAACTCGACAAACTTAATAAAGAAGTTGAGCGCGTACAGAAAAAATTGGGCAACGAGGGCTTCGTTAAAAAGGCGCCGGCAAGCGTCATCGAAGAAGAACGTGCCAAGGAAAAAGACTATAGCGAAAAACGCGACTCTGTAATCCACAGGATCAGCGAATTGAAACAACTGTAAAACAAAAGGATGAACCAGCTTGAAGCCGGTTCATCCTTTTTGTGTTTAAACGCTATTTAAGAAAAATATTCCGTTAGGACGATATTCTTTCTTTTATGAATGTAAGGTACTCTTGCACGATATTCATATCACTTAGTGCACTTAATGTCCGGCTGCCGACGACATCCTCGATTTCGTTGAGCATGAGGTTGCCATCTTCCGCAAATATGAAATCGATACCGACCAGGCCAAAATCAAACGACCTCATAACTCTTTCAACAAGGGCTAATTCAGAAGCAGTCAGCTCATATAGAGAAGCCGATCCGCCCAGCGTATAATTTGCCTTGAAACTGGAAGCGGATTCCCTAAGTACAGCAGCCTTCACTTTTTTCCCAACCACAAAGACGCGGATATCCCTTCCGAACAAGCCAGGTTTTTGGACTATCCAGTTTCCATCATTCAGTTCGGCAAGATCATCGGCATGCTCGATTAAATATACTTGTTTCCCGCCGCGGCCACGTGTTTCTTTAGCGATGAAAGGGAACTCCATGTCATCGGCACTCGGCCTTCCGTTACAATATACGGTATCGGCCATTGGAATCCCGAGCGAGGACAAATATTGATGCGTCTTTGCTTTGTCGTTCGCGATTTCCGATACGAAGGAGGAGTTAAAGCAAGCGATCCCCAGTTGCTCAAGTTGCTTAGTGAAAAAAGGGTCGATGGTCCGGACGATAGCAAAGTCCGGCAATGAAATTGGCTGTGTCCCATGTTCCACGTACAACTCGTTGAAACGATGACCGATCCTAATGTCTTCCCGAAAGTGAAAGTGTAAGTCAAGATCAAGCTTACTTGCTTCTTCAAGCATCCAATCTATGTATCCCTTATTTTTCAAGGCATCCTCACGGTTATAAATCAACCAGCCTGCTTGTTTTTTCATCAGATGCACTTCCTTTTCCTAATTCTTTCAAGATATAATCGAACATGCTATCAGCGATGTTGATGCCTGTACATTCATAAATATTCAGTAAATGCGAATTCGAATTCACTTCGCACAAAAGCGGACCTTCTTCACCGAACAACAAATCGACGCCAGCGAAGTCAGCACCCAGAATTTGTGCACATCGGATGGCAAGTTGTGCTTCTTCACTGGTGGGTATATAGGATGCAGCCTTCCCCCCGGCAGTCATATTAGCTCTGAAGTCCTGCTCGGAATGGCGTTGCATTGCTGCTATGACTTGATTGCCCACGACATTCACTCGAATATCCCGACCTTTACTGTGCTCGATGAATTCCTGGAGTATAAATGGTTTGTGGCCAAGATTACGGATCGTCTTTAGTAACTCATCCTCTGTTTGGATTAAATATACTTGCTCCCCAAAAGAACCGTATGCTTCCTTAACGACAAGGGGATACCCAAGTTCAATGCCGATTTGTATGAAAGCATCCATATTGACCCTCTCAATCCCTTCGTACGTAAAAGGGGGAAATATGGTTTTTGGCATCGGTATGCCATGCCCCGTCAATGCTTGATGTGTTTTTGCTTTGCTGTCGCAAATATCGATTGCTGTACTGCTGTTATATACGGGGATGCCGAGCAATTCCAAATGGCGCGCCAAATGAATGTCCTTATCCATGAACAGGACAAAATCAGGCAGCCTATCCAAGGCTCCTTTAAGCAGTGGCACTCCTTTTTCGATAATCGGAATGAGATCTGAATTGCGGATAAGGGCTGCCATGATACCTTTCCTTTCAGCCGCCTCTTTAATGAACAAAGCCAAACTGGAAAACTTATCATGCTGTAAATAGCCATTAACGACAATCCAACAGTGGAAATCTGAAGGTTTCATGGTAAAACACTACCTTTCATCTAGGTTAATCGTTCATATATTGATAAAATAATCTTAACGCATAAGAGCGGTATAAAGAAAGAGGAGGCTCAACGATAATGGTTACAACCATAAAAGAAATCAATCATTTTTTTGAACGGCGCCAAGTTCAATTGGGCATGAATTTCGGCCTATCACGGATGGAAACATTGCTAACTGAATTAGGTGACCCCCACAAGGCGCTAAAGTATATTCACATTGCAGGATCCAACGGGAAAGGATCAACACTGCAATATATTAAAGAAATCCTGCTTGCCCAAGGCACTCGGGTCGCTTCCTTCACTTCGCCTTACTTAATACGGATGAATGAGCAGCTGAAGATAAATGAGGATGAAATCAGTGATAAGGATTTTATCGCTGTCTTCCGGGAGCTTTGGCCGATCATCCAAGAGATGGACAGTAAGGGGAATGGTCCCACTCAGTTCGAAATTTTGACTGCGATGGCATTCTCTTATTTTAGCAAAAAGGAAGTGGATTTGGTTTTGATGGAAACCGGTTTGGGAGGCAGGCTCGATACAACGAATGTCATCCAGCCGTTCCTTTCGATCATTACCTCGATTTCTTTGGAACATACGAACATCCTGGGAAACACACTTGGGGAAATTGCTTTTGAGAAGGCGGGCATCATTAAAAGCGGGGCACCGATCATCAGCGGAGTCACAGCCAGGGAACCGGCAAAAGTAATTGAAGAAAAAGCGTCGTCATTAGGCGTACCTTATTACCAATTAGGCAAAGACTTTCATGTAGGCAAAATAAAGCAAAGTGAACGAGGGCAAAGTTTCTCATTTTCGCTTGCAGACAGGTCCATCGAAAATGTGGAAATGCGGATGTTAGGGCGTCATCAAATGGAGAATGCGGCACTGGCCATTGCTGCTGTCACATTAGGAATGGAAAATATCGATGAAAAAAGCGTACTTAAAGGAATAGGGGAAGCGAAATGGGATGGCCGCTTTGAAAAAATATCGGATGAGCCTTTGGTGATCATTGATGGTGCACATAATCCTGCTGGCATCGACGTACTGAAGGACACGCTAAAAGTGCATTACCCCGACTATAAGTACCGATTTGTATTCAGTTCATTTAAAGATAAAAATTATTCCGAGATGCTTCATGGACTGGAAACGGAAGCGATGGAAATCATCATTACCGAATTCGACCATGAACGGGCGGCGGATGCGAAAACGCTTTATGAAAAGTGCAGTCATCCAAATAAAAGTATAAACAGGGATTGGCAGGCGGCAATAACGGAAGGCAGAAGGAAAACAGGGGAAAAAGAGATCCTTGTCATCACAGGGTCCCTTCATTTCCTTTCGCTTGTAAGGGAGTTCCTAAACAGAGAAGATACCTAAAGGGATGTGCCTTTACCGGCG
Source organism: Peribacillus simplex (assembly GCF_900156045.1). GTDB lineage: Bacteria > Bacillota > Bacilli > Bacillales > DSM-1321 > Peribacillus > Peribacillus simplex_D. The sequence goes on from NZ_FTMX01000001.1 coordinate 606,938, forward strand.
AACTAATTATCTTTCCCGAAGGTTGAGAAATGAGGCATTTGAAAGTGAAGTCAATGGCAGCCTCAATTTTACGAACCAAATGGTTCGTGGGCACCAGTTGAACTAAAGTAATCATTTATAGTTGATCACACTGAATAGAATCATATTTAGAAAGCATCCTCATCACCTAAAGCTTTATTAATTCTATTTAAAAACAATTTAGGCAAAAGGGTACTATCTATATTTTCATCGAGTTTGTCTGCAGTCTGGGAAAAGGATCTTTTCAAAGGTCCTTTTCTCTTGTTAACAGAGTCTCTTGAAAAGAAAAAACTCTAATAGAGTGATTGATAACAAATCACCAAGTATATTTGTTAAAATATGTTTATATATTGTTTCCATATGACTGATGAATAGTAGGATCTACTTCATTAAATAACGGGAGGAATGATAATCATGAAGAACCGAAGTGATTATTACATAGCGGAAGGGACTTTTATAGTAGGGTTTCAAAGAGAGGCAATCGAATCCTCATGCACTTTGTATAAATGATGGTTATCCATATCTATCTCTTCGTTTTGGGCTTGATTTTAGGCTCATTCTTCAACGTTGTCGGTTTAAGTGTTCCAGCCAGTCAATCATTTGCGTATCGTCGCTCCGCCTGCCCTTCTTGCGGGCGTACATTGACATTCATCGAGTTGATACCGGTAATTTCTTATATGTTGCAAGAAGGGAAATGCCGTGGCTGTAAAACAAGGATTTCACCCCTTTATCCGGCAGTGGAAATGCTGACCGGTGTTTTGTTTACCTCTGCTCCCATATTCCTTGGCTGGTCGAACGAACTCTTGATTGGCTGGACATTGATTTCATTATTTATGATCATCTTCGTGACTGATGTTGCCTATATGCTCATACCTGATAAAATACTGCTTTTCTTTACGGTGATTTTTATCGTTCTAAGAGTCTCATTTCCGCTGTCGCCCTGGTGGGATTCAATTGTCGGGGCAGCGGTTGGCTTTAGCCTGCTGTTATTGATCGCTGTCGTGAGTAAGGGTGGCATGGGTGGCGGTGATATCAAGCTATTTGCAGTGATTGGCTTTGTATTGGGAATGAAGATGGTGCTATTATCGTTTCTTTTTGCGTCCTTTTATGGGGCATTCCTTGGCATCATCGGATTGCTGACCGGAATCCTAAAAAAGAAAACGCTTATTCCTTTCGGACCGTATATCGTTTTTGGGACATTGACTGCTTATTTTTGGGGCGATGCCCTTTTACATTGGTATGTAACTTTTTTAAGATGAGCTTAAAGGGCCATCTTTATTGCAAGAGGAATTTGTCAAAAATCACCTGAACAATAGCGAAGTAGGGAACTATCCCCAAATCGCTGCAAGTGAAGATGACTTGAAAAAGGAATGTATGTAATTGGTGAGAGGCGATATTGAATGGTTCATGAACCAGAAGTACCAGTACCTGGAAAACCCGTTTGGTTACCCATATATGAATAGGGAAATTTGACGAAACCTATTAATAACAAGACGACAAAAGTCTTGTTATTTTTTTTTACCTCTATGTTAGGATGAAAAAAATGATCTGGAGGGGAGGAAAAAAATTGGGCAAGCCGGAACAAAGCAAGGGTGTAACGATTAAAATAAATGGGGAAGAAAAAGTATTTCCAGATAAAAAGATTGAAAGTCAAGAGGCTGCGAGTAAGGAGCAGGAACAGGAACACACAGATGAGAGTTTCGAATGGATACTCCCTGAGGATTCAAATGAAAACAAAATCGTATTGGTCCCCTCACCGCCAAAGAAGAAAATGCCGAAGTTCATCGGTTTTGGCACCAGTTCGCTGAAAAGCTCGGATAATAGACCAATCAAGACATTCTTGATCGCTGTCATTTGTGCCGTTTTTTTTGGGTCGATTCTCGGCTTGATCGCCGTTAAAACGATTACAAAGGAAAAAGCAGAAGTATCTTCGGTCGAAGCCCCGATTCCAACGGAAGCTACTGTTGAGGATAAAAAAGCGGCAGTGACTGAACCAGGAAACCAGCTGAAGACATACCTTGTACAGGGAGGGGTGTTCAGCAGCGAGGATGCAGCAAGGCAAATACAAAAGAATATCATTGAAAAGCAGGTTCCTGCTGAAATTTTCAAAATGGAAGACAGCTATTATCTATTCTTGGGATCGGCAGAGAGTCTAGCTGCAAGTAAGGAACTGGCCTTGTTCTTGAAGTCCTATGATGTGGACGTATATTGGAAGGAAATCAATTTTGAAGCGGCTGGGACAAGCCAGGAAGATGAGAAAACCCTCGATAAGATGAAGGCGGTATATGCTTCGTTGGCAGAAACATCCGCAACAAAGCTTCGTGGAAAGGAAGGGACGGTAAACGAAGAAACCCTGAAAAAAAACATGGATGAACTGAAGGCGGTGAAATTATCGCCGGAGTTTTCGAAAATGAACGATGACCTGACTGCTGCCGCAAAGTCGATTGACGAATATGGGACTTCCAAAAATGAAGAAAAACTATTCCAGGCTCAAGAAAGTCTGCTTGATTTTTTATTGAATTTCCAAAACATATCGAGTTAAGTTAAGAAAAAAAGGGGGGCTGCCTAATGGGACAAGCTCCCCAATATGAAATCATCTGTGACACCTTTTTTATTTTCCGGGAAATACTTACAGGCATTTGTCGATTCTTAGTAAACAATAATTGTGGATTGCACCATAATTTGATAGGATAGATATTGTATCTCCCTATGTAAAGAAAGGTGACTTTTATATTATGCAGCCATTGATTTTAGCTTCTTCATCACCACGTCGTAAAGAACTTCTACAATTTCTTCAAATCCCCTTTGAAAGCATGAATTCCAATGTCGATGAAAGTATTGATGAAAACATGTGTCCTGATGCAGCGGTGAAAGAACTGGCCTCCCGTAAAGCGGAAGCCATCGCAGCAAAATTTCAGGAAAGCTGGGTGATCGGCTCGGATACCGTTGTTGTCCTTGATGGTGAGATTTTGGGCAAGCCGACAAGCCGGGCGGATGGAAAAAGAATGCTGGAAATGTTATCGGGACGGACACATGAAGTATACACAGGTGTCGCCATCCTATTCGGCAAGCATCGCAGAGTATTCGCAGAAAAAACGGAAGTGACATTTTGGGAGCTGCCAGATTCTGAAATCGAACGTTATCTGGATAGCGGGGAACCCTTTGACAAAGCTGGCGGCTATGGGATTCAAGGATACGGATCTCTACTTGTCGAACAAATCAAAGGGGACTATTTCTCAGTCGTCGGGCTTCCGGTCTCAAGGCTGGCCCGGGAACTTAAAGCGATGCAGGAAGAGTTGGGATAAGTTAATTTGATTTCGTCTGGTCTAAGGAAGGGTTGATTTTTTGAGCGAAAAAATGCTAATACGGGATTACCCGAAAGAAGAGCGGCCGCGCGAAAGGTTTCTGCAGGACGGGCCGCAAAGTCTCTCCAATCAGGAATTGCTTGCTTTGCTACTCAGGACGGGGTCAAGGGAAGAATCAGTCCTGCAACTATCCGGCAGGCTCATCAATTCCTTTAAGGGCCTGCGCTTGCTAAAAGAAGCATCTGTGGAAGAACTGACCGTGATCAAAGGGATTGGTGAAGCAAAAGCGATTCAAATCCTGGCCTCTGTCGAACTTGGCAGGAGAATTAACAATTTGAATGATCAAGACCGTTATGTGATTCGATCTCCTGAGGATGGAGCCAATTATTGCATGGAAGAAATGCGGTTTTTATCACAGGAACATTTCGTCTGTCTCTATTTAAATACGAAAAATCAAGTGCTTCAAAAAACTACGGTATTCATCGGCAGCCTCAATGCCTCGATCGTGCATCCGCGCGAGGTCTTTAAAGAGGCTTTCAAAAGGTCCGCTGCCTCTATCATCTGTCTTCATAACCACCCCTCCGGAGACCCCTCTCCCAGCAGAGAAGATATTGAAGTAACGAAAAGGTTAGTCGAATGTGGTAAAATAATCGGGATTGAAGTATTGGACCACATCATTATCGGGGAACATAAATATGTTAGTTTGAAGGAAAAAGGTTATTTATGACACTATCAAAATTTTTGACGATACGATATAATATTGTTTATGATTTTTAAAAGAGGAAACTTTTTCAAAGAGTCTTATTGTCAAAAAACGACAAATTATTATTTGAACTTATAAAAAGGCATTTTTGTTTACGAAAGGGAGATACCATAATGTTTGGAATTGGCGCTAGAGATATAGGGATTGATTTAGGAACGGCGAATACGCTTGTTTATGTGAAAGGAAAAGGTATCGCGGTACGTGAACCATCGGTTGTAGCTGTGCAAACAGATACAAAGCAAATCGTTGCAGTCGGAAACGATGCGAAAAACATGATCGGCCGTACACCTGGTAACGTGGTTGCCCTTCGCCCGATGAAGGATGGAGTAATTGCCGATTATGAAACGACGGCTACCATGATGAAGTACTATATGAAGGAAGCTCAAAAGAAGGGCGTATTCGGCAACAAGCCATATGTCATGATTTGTGTGCCTTCTGGAATTACGGCGGTTGAGCAGCGTGCAGTCATCGATGCAGCTAGACAAGCTGGAGCCCGTGACGCATATCCTATCGAAGAACCGTTTGCAGCAGCGATCGGTGCGGACCTTCCGGTTTGGGAGCCTACAGGAAGCATGGTCGTTGATATCGGTGGAGGAACGACGGAAGTGGCAATCATTTCCCTTGGCGGAATCGTTACAAGCCAATCTATCCGTATTGCCGGTGACGAAATGGATGATGCCATTATCGTTTACATCCGTAAGAACTACAATTTGATGATCGGTGAACGTACTGCTGAAGCGATCAAAATGGAAATTGGTTCTGCTGGAGACACGGAAGGCGTAGAAAACATGGAAATTCGCGGCCGTGACCTATTGACTGGATTACCGAAAACGATCGAAATCACAGCTGAGGAAATATCCAAAGCATTAAGCGACACAGTTTCCGCAATTGTGGATTCCGTGAAAAACACTTTAGAGAAAACACCACCTGAATTAGCTGCTGACATTATGGACAGAGGCATTGTATTGACAGGCGGGGGTGCTTTGCTGCGCAATTTGGATAAAGTCATCAGTGAAGAAACGCAAATGCCGGTTATCATCGCTGAAAATCCGCTTGATTGTGTTGCAATCGGAACGGGAAAAGCGCTGGACCACATTCATTTATTCAAGACTAAATCAAGAGATTCGCGATAAGCATCACTTCTCAAATAGGGCCGGCTCAACAAAAGGTGCAATTTTGAGCCGGTTTTTCTTATGTTTTGCTGTTTAATTAAATCAATAGTGTAATTTTAAAATCATAGAGTAAATTTTAGATAGAGGTGTAATACCATGCCACAGTTTTTTAATAAAAAGCTCCTTCTCTTGCTCGTTAGTATTATCGTTCTCGTGGCATTGATCGGTTTTTCATTAAGGGAGAGAGAAGAGTTAACTTGGCCGGAGCAATTCCTGAAAGATACGACAGGCTGGGTAGGAAATGTGTTTAATAAGCCAGTATCGGGTATAACAGGTTTTGTAGGGGGCTTAAAAGACCTTCAACATACATACGATGAAAACAAAAAATTGAAAGCCCGCTTGGATGAATATGTATTATTGAAAACCCAAGTTCAAGATTTAAAGGAAGAAAATGAAGAACTTCGCGATAACCTCAAAAAAGAAGATGACCTGCGGAAGTATTCGCCCACTCAGGCGACGGTCATTGGACGTAATCCTGACCGCTGGCATGAAATGCTGACGATCAATAAAGGGAAACGTAATGGGGTAGAAAAAAACATGGCAGTCATCACGTCCAATGGGTTAGTCGGTAAGGTGAAATCAGCGACGGATTTCACGGCCTCGGTTCAACTTTTAAGTTCGATCGATAAAGCCAACCGTGTCTCAGCCATCGTTCAAGGTGATGATAAAGCTTATGGCTTGATTGAAGGATTCGATGATAAGAAGAACCTTTTGCTGATGAAACGGATTCCATATGATAAAAAGATCAAGAAAAATTCATTGGTCATCACATCCGGTTATGGAGGGATCTTTCCGAAAGGTCTGCTGATCGGGAAAGTTGTCGATGTCAAAGTGGATCAATATGGTTTGAACCAGACCGCATATATTGAACCATCGACTGATTTTTATGATATTAATAATGTTATGGTCGTTCAGCGTGAAGTGGACGGTGTACCGAAAGAAAGTGAAGGGGAGGATGAAGCTGAGTGAGATATTTCATCCTTTCTTTTATAGCCTTGGTTTTTTTTGTTTTTGAAAGCATCTTCGCCCAAATGTTCGCTGGTGATGCATTCGGGTCCGATAAAATACTCGTGCCCCATTTCATGATGATTTTCGTTTTTTTCCTGACCATGTACGGATCCAGGAAAATGGGTATGCTTTATGGGGCGATTCTAGGGTTGACTTATGATGTTGTATATACGGAAATCCTGGGGATTTACATGTTCCTGCTGCCTTTTCTTGCCTATCTGATATCGAAAAGCATGAAAATCCTGCAAAATAACATATTGGTTGCCTGCCTTACTGCGCTTTTATTCACGGCAGTTTTAGAGGTTGTCATCTTTCAGATGAATATCATCCTATCTTTTGCAGATATGGGATTTGGTGAATTTGCGGAACGGAGATTGATTCCTACCTTATTATTGAATCTAGCATTCATTATCATCAGTTGCTATCCTTTAAAGAGAATGATTGAAAAGCTTGATTTGCAAGGAGAAACGGAATAACGTTCCTGTGTCTTAAGAAGCAGGTGGGAAATGTATTTTCTCTTTTCCGTGTACGTAGAAAAAGGAAATTTGTTTTCCTATGTCGAATTATATTTCATTGAGGTGAAACAAACGTCATGAATAAAAGAATTCAGCAAAATGTCATGATTAAGGGAACAAAAGACGGGTTTATGCTTCATCTCGATGATTCTTGCTCATTTCCCGAATTATTGAAAGAGTTAGAAGTGAAGCTTTCGGCGAACTATCAGTTTCAAGAAAATGACCCGTCCATTTCCGTAAAAGTACATACAGGGAACCGCTATCTTGATGAACAACAAGAAGAACAGATTAAAGAGGTCATCCATAAAAAGAAGAAGCTTTTCGTGGATGAGATGATTTCGAATGTCCTGACGAAAGATGAAGCGAAACGATGGAAAGATGAAAACCAAGTGACGACCGTAACCAAGGTGATAAGGTCGGGACAGGTTTTTGAAGTTCCCGGAGACTTACTTTTAATTGGGGATGTCAATCCCGACGGAACGGTTCGTGCGGGCGGCAACATATATATCATGGGACAGCTGAAGGGAATAGCTCATGCCGGTTATAAAGGAAATAATGAGGCCATAATAGCTGCCTCTGTCATGAAGCCTGCCCAGCTGCGCATTGCCGGACAAGTGAATTTATCTCCTGATCAATATACGAAATGGGGACATGACTTGGAATGTGCCTTCATGGATGAAGAAGAAAATATCATTATAGAAAAACTGCAAGTCTTAAAGAAATATAGACCTAATTTAAATAGATTAGAAGGGGGTCTCTAATCGTGGGAGAGGCAATAGTTATAACATCCGGTAAGGGTGGTGTCGGGAAAACGACCACCTCCGCCAATTTAGGAACATCTTTAGCTCTTCTAGGCAAGAAGGTTTGCTTGATTGATACGGATATTGGTCTTCGGAATTTGGATGTGATCATGGGCTTGGAAAATCGCATCATCTATGATTTGGTCGATGTAGTCGAAGGGCGCTGTAAGATTCACCAGGCGCTCATTAAGGATAAACATTTCGAGGATTTGCTTTATTTGCTTCCGGCTCCGCAAAATAGTGATAAAACAGTGGTGAATGAAGAGCAGATGAGGAAACTCATAAGCGATATGAAGCCTGACTATGATTATGTCATCATCGATTGCCCTGCAGGCATTGAACAGGGCTTCAGGAATGCCATAGCTGGGGCGGATAAGGCAATCATCGTTACGACTGCAGAGAGACCGGCTGTCAGGGATGCAGACCGTATTATTGGCTTGCTTGAAAAAGAAGAGCATATTGAACCGCCTCAATTGATCATCAACCGGATACGCGGCCATTTGCTACATGAGGATGAGGAAATGGATATCGATGGAGTTGCCGATTTTCTGAAGATTGATTTGATCGGCGTCATTCCTGATGATGACCAAGTCATTGTCGCAGCGAATAAAAAGGAACCCATTGCCTATAATCCGGACAATAGAGTTTCGCTTGCTTATCGGAACATTGCCAGAAGGATCCTTGGTGAATCTGTGCCCTTGACTCCAATTGGCAGTGAACCAAAGGGCTTCATGTCCAAATTGAAAAAATTCTTTAGCGTGCGGTAAATCCATATTCTTATGTCAGGAAGCGGGAGCATTTGATGCCCTCGCTTTTTTTTTATGCTTCTTGCAAAATAAAAAAGGCAAGCCATATGCTGGCTTGCCTGATCTATATGCTAAAAATGCAGCGCGGGTTATCCGCGTCTTCCGCCTCTGCCGCCGCGTTTCGATTCGGTGCTGCGTTTAAGAGTCGATAAATTTTCTTCACTAGTCTTTAAAAAGCGTAACATTTTATCTTCGAAATTTTCCTTTGGTTGAAAATTGCTTTTTGAACGAAAATCTTTAGAACGGCTATCCCCTTGGCGTGGTGGGCGTTTGGTATAAGAAGAGGTTTGCCCTTCGGGTCTATCTATAGCCTTTTTGATGGACAAGGCAGTTTTTCCGTCTTTCTCACTAATCACTTTTACTTCAATTTGGTCGCCTACTTTAAGATGGTCATTTACGTCTTTTACATAGCTATCTGCTACCTCACTGATATGCACAAGACCTGTTGAGCCTCCTGGTAATTCTACGAATGCTCCAAAATTAGTGATACCTGTTACTTTACCTTGTACTTTGCTGCCTATTTCGATTGACATAAAAAATTGTTCCCCCTCAATAATGTTAAAACCACTTTATTATAACAAATTTCGGGGAACAATATCAATCTCAATTATTCGATTTTCTGAATCGATTACCCGAATCCCCTTGGAAATTCATAAGTTTCCGGATGATTTTTCATTGAAAAAATTTTTTTCAGGGATGTGCAGAAAGAAAATCTTTTCTCCGTCATAGTCTGGACAAGTTGCTCATACGCTGTAATATAGCGCTTTGACATGAGCAGGGGGGAAATCTGGAATGGATGATCGCAGGAAAGATATCCGAAATCGTATCGCCAAGAGACGCAAGTTCAATGATAAACCGGCAGGTGGCAGCAGTTGGACGGAGATCAACAATGAGGAACCATATGGGATTGATTCATATAACGGGTATTCCGAGAAAGATCATCCGCTCTTCAAAAAAGAACATTTTTTCTTTAAAATCCTTGCCAGTGTATGCCTGTTCCTGATTATCGCTGTGATGTTCAAACACCCTTCTGTGCGGCTGGACCCTGCCAGAAGCTTTGTCACGGAGAACATGAACAAGGAATTTCAGTTCGCTTCAATCTCCAACTGGTATGAAAGTGCGTTTGGTAAACCGATCGCATTTTTACCGAATGAAGCCGATAAGGAAACTGTTGATTCGAATGAGGAATATGCAATGCCAGCCTCTGCGAAAATTACCCAAAACTTCGAGACGAACGGTGAGGGAATCATATTGGAAACGAGCAAAGGCTCAAAGGTCGAGGCCGTCAATGAAGGGGTAGTCATTTTTGCCGGTGAAAAGGAGGGGATTGGAAAGACGGTCGTCATTCAGCATGCCAATAAAAGTGAATCCTGGTATGGGCAGCTGGAAGGAATTGATGTGAAATTGTATGAGTTCGTTAAAAAGGGCAATGAAGTCGGACAGGTAACACTAAGTGAAGATGGATCCAAGGGCAGATTTTATTTGGCGATAAAAGAAAATGATGCTTTCGTCGATCCTAAAAAGGTGATTTCCTTTGAGTGAATATGGGAAATTACTGTTTAAAATCAGGGTGCATCCGACATTGTGGTTTGTCATTGGCATCGCCATCCTCACTGCCCATTTCGTTGAGATGATGATGCTGTTGCTCATCGTCTTCATTCATGAAATGGGGCATGCTATCTGTGCCCAGCATTTCAAATGGCGGATAAAGTCAATCCAGCTGCTTCCTTTTGGCGGGGCTGTCGAGACTGAGGAGTACGGGAATAAGAGTTTGAAGGAGGATTTGGCGGTGGTGCTTGCCGGTCCGCTTCAACATGTTTGGCTCATTGGTGCAGCTTTTTTGCTCTATTTCTTTTCTATCATCCCATATGAGCTGTATCAGCCCTTTTTGTATATGAATCTTATGCTGCTGATTTTTAATCTGCTGCCAATTTGGCCCTTGGACGGGGGACGTCTGCTATTCATCTGTGTATCCCTATACTGCACCTTTCTGGAAGCGCAGAAACATACACTTCACTTTTCTGCTGTATTCGCTGTCCTGGCTTTTTTGACCTGGATCATTCTGGATCCGCTCAATTTGAACATCTGGCTCATCATCTTTTTCATAAGTCTCTCACTCGTCATGGAATGGCGGCAGAGGTATTATGCTTTCATCCGCTTCCTTTTGCAGCGCCATTACGGGCATACGAATGATTTGGCGAAACTGAAGCCGATCTCTGTGGATTCACAAGAACCGATTTATAAAGTGCTGGAACTGTTTCAACGCGGTTGTAAACACCCCGTCATCATCATGAAAAACGGGAAAGAGAGCGGCTCGTTGGATGAAACGGAAATCCTTCACGCCTATTTTTCCGAGAAAATGACAAACGGGAAGATCGGCGACCTATTATATTCTTATTAAATATGTTATCCTTTCTTCAAATTGAGGAGAGGATTTTTTTTGATGAAAAAAATGATCGCGAACCTAGCTTCACGCGAAAAAAGAGTGGCCGTACTAGAGAATGGTGTTCTACGTAAACTTGAAATCATGCCGCCACAAAAGCGCAGTACGGTCGGCAATATTTATCTTGGGAAAGTGACGAAGGTTTTACCGGGAATGGACGCCGTCTTCGTTGATTATGGTGCAGAGAAGAATGGTTTTTTACACCGTGACGAGATTCCCTCTTTCCAGCTGACAAAAAAAAGTGATGGGAAAGCATCTGTCGGTCAATTTGTCCATCAGGGAGAAAAGCTGCTAGTTCAGGTGACTCGGGATGAATCGGGCACCAAAGGAGCTAAATTGACTGGTCTGATCGAGTTTTCAACAGAGTCCCTCGTATACATACATGGAATAGATTATGTTGGTGTTTCAAAGAAATTCAAAAACGAGGATCTTCAAAAGCAGTGGCGGGAAACGGCCTTGCAGTATAAAAATCCTGATGAGGGATTGATTGTCCGCACCTCGATGGAGAACGAAAGTGAATCGGTATTCCTTGACAGGTTAGCTGGATTGCGGGAGCACTATAAAGGGCTTGAAGTTAAGGCTGCGTCCCTTAAGGCCCCGTCCATACTCTATGAGAGGGACGCATACCTTGACATGATCATTTCTGAAATGTCGGGAACGGCGACAGGGGAACTAGCCATCGATGATTTCGAGGCTTATCGGGAGCTGAAAAAGTGGATACTGGAAAACCATAAGGAATGGGAAATATCCCATGTATCTGGTCCAAAGAATATTTTTTCCGAATGGAATGTCGAAGCGCAAGTTGAGAAAATGGCCAAGAAAATCGTTTGGCTTGAGAATGGCGGTTATTTAATTTTTGAAGAAACGGAGGCTTTCACCGTAATCGATGTCAATTCAGGTAAGTTCACCGGCAAGGTGGAGAAGGAAGCAACATTGTTTGCGGTTAATCAGGCTGCGGCAAAAGAAGTCGCCCGTCAACTGAGATTGAGGAATATCAGCGGAATCATCTTGATAGATTTCATCAATATGGACAATTCACGGCATGAGCAGGAAATCATCGATATCGTCAAAAAGGAAGCGGTGAGGGATGAGAAGCGAATCCAGGTCATCGGCTTTACGGAATTGGGCATTTTACAAATGACGAGAAAGCGAACCTCCCCGTCTTTGAGTGAAATGATGTCGGTACAATGCCCCGTGTGCAGTGGAAGCGGTAAAATCGAGAGCCCGGAAACGGTGGCCTTCCGGTTGGAACGGGAACTGCTGGAACACAGGAAGACGGATGATGAAGCGGTCTGGGTGGAGGTCAGTAAAGCGGTGGCGGACGTGCTGCTTGGCGAAAAAGAATCATATCGGCCGACACTGGAGGAATTGATCGCTAAAAAGATATTCCTATCTTTTATCCAAGGTTCGAGGAATGCCTATTCCATCAAGCGTTTCGGAAGCATTCAGGAAATCGGGCGGGCTTTCGGGTGAAGAACGGGAATTCTAATAAATATATTGACAGCCTTTCCTGTTTCATGTTAGGATTTTAATGTTATGTTTGTAGCACCCGTGCTACAACCGCTCAACAACAGGTTTTAAGCTTTTGCCTTTCTGGTAAAACGCCTGTGATTGGCGAGTCTGAGACATTTAAGGAGGTGCAAGTATGTACGCAATTATCGAAACTGGCGGTAAACAAATTAAAGTAGCAGCTGGCGAAGCGGTTTACATTGAAAAATTAAACGCAGAAGCAGGCGAAACTGTTACATTTGACAAAGTTTTATTCGTAGGTGGCGAAGACGTGAAAGTTGGTGCTCCACTAGTTGAAGGCGCTACTGTAACAGGTACTGTCGAAAAACAAGGTAAGCAAAAGAAAATCACTGTTTTCAAATACAAAGCGAAGAAGAACAATCGTAAAAAACAAGGTCATCGTCAACCATACACAAAAGTTGTTATCGAAGCAATCAACGCGTAAGGGCTGATTCTAGATGATTAAAGTTGTATTTGATGCTCCGCAGGAACGGATTGCTTCGTTCACCTTAAGCGGACATGCTAATTTTGCTAAAAAAGGTTCTGATATCGTTTGTGCAGGTGTATCGGCTGTTTCCTTCGGTGCAGTCAATGCGATCATGTCCTTAACGGACGTAGAGCCTGAGATTGAGCAAGGGCGAGAAGGCGGCTATCTTCGCTGCGTCATTCCGGGGAATCTTTCGCCGGAATCGGAAGGGAAGGTTCAGCTGCTTTTGAACGGCATGCTCATATCGCTGCAAACCATCGAACGTGATTATGGTAAATACATGAAAATTATCCTCAACCAATAGGAGGTGGAACAAATGTTAAGATTAAATCTTCAGTTCTTCGCTTCGAAAAAAGGAGTAGGTTCTACAAAGAACGGACGTGACTCTCAATCTAAGCGTCTTGGCGCTAAACGTGCAGATGGTCAATTCGTTTCTGGTGGTTCTATCCTTTACCGTCAACGCGGAACAAAAATCTATCCAGGTGAGAACGTAGGCCGTGGTGGAGACGATACTCTATACGCTAAAGTAGACGGTGTTGTTAAATTCGAACGTTTCGGACGTGACCGTAAAAAAGTAAGCGTATATCCAGTTGCACAAGAAGCATAATTGGCATCTTTGAACAGAGGCTGACTCAAAAGGGTCTGATTCCTTCTACAAGACACTATATACCGCGTCATTTTTAATAATGGTATGTTATATAGTGATGAAGGGGTCCGGCCCTTTATTTATACTATTAGGAACGAACCAGCATTTGGCAGGAGACTTTAGTCATTAGTATAAGGAAAACAACCTCTGACTTACAAATGGCTCGCCAATAGGCGGGCTTTCTTAAACTTTCAGGGGGGAAATCCAAGAATACTCATCCATCCGATTTGGTTAAACCAAATAGACACTCCAATTCAACTATAATATCTCCAATTGGTGCATAAATAAGGCCCATTCTCTTTTTTAGTTCAAATGGCTCTACCATCGTCCAAAGAACTCAGGGTGTGCGGCTGTATTTTTTGGACGGGGGCTTTCATGTGAAGGCATGTGAATCAAGCTTCATTTCCTGTTTGTTGTTTTTTTGATATACTGTACAAATGGAAGTATTCAACATGATAGAGCCGAAAAAAGTTTCTTTATCATAATTGAAGGTGTTAATAATGGATAAAAATTGGACGACTATTGAAACTCTGCGTCAAACCAGGCATGACTGGCTGAATAAAATTCAAATCATCAAAGGGAATCTGGAGTTGAACAGAATCGACCGTGTCAAGGGCATAATTGATGAAATCATTGTTGAAACCCAGAATGAAGCACGCCTTTCCAGTTTGAATTTACCTAAATTCACCGAGATGCTGTTGACGTCGAATTGGAATAATGGATCCTTTTATTGCGAATATGAAATCATTGATGTTTTTGAAGGCTCAACTGAGATGGACGGGCTGATGTATCGCTGGACAAACGATTTCTTTGAAATTCTGGATAAGAATCTGGATCCGTTTTTTGAAAATATACTGGCTGTTTCCATGTGTAAAAAAGAAGTGAGCGATATGCGCTGTTCATTTCATATGCAAGGCAGGTTCATTGATCAATCCCCAGTGATCGAGTTTTTGGAAAGTTCATTGACGGCCGAGCAATCGATTGAAATTCTTGAATGTAATGAGGATGAAATATTTTTTAAGATGGATATTAACTTTTAGAGAAGTATACAGCAAGAAATGACTTGCAGAAAACAAGGAAGTGATAGCATGTTTGTCGATCAAACGAAAGTCTATGTAAAAGGCGGAGACGGTGGTAACGGGATAGTTGCTTATCGTCGTGAGAAATTCATACCTAAAGGCGGTCCTGCTGGCGGAGATGGCGGTAATGGGGCCAATGTCGTTTTTGAAGTGGAAGAGGGCTTGCGTACATTAATGGATTTCCGTTATCAACGTCACTTTAAGGCACCTCGCGGAGAACATGGCATGTCCAAAAACATGCACGGTGCGGCTGCAAAGGATATGGTCATCAAGGTTCCACCAGGCACGGTTGTCATTGATGATAAAACGAAGGAAGTCATTGCTGATTTAGTTGAGCACGGGCAGCGCGCCATCATCGCCAAGGGTGGCCGCGGGGGCCGGGGAAATTCCCGCTTTGCCACACCTGCCAATCCTGCACCTGAAATCGCTGAGAACGGCGAACCGGGCCAGGAACGCGATATCATCATGGAATTGAAACTGTTGGCTGATGTCGGTTTGGTTGGTTTCCCGAGTGTAGGGAAATCCACTTTGCTTTCCGTCGTGTCCGCAGCAAGGCCTAAAATTGCCGAATACCATTTTACGACGATCGTACCGAACCTTGGAATGGTGGAAACGGAAGATCACCGTAGCTTTGTCATGGCCGATTTACCTGGTCTGATTGAAGGTGCTTCAGAAGGAGTGGGCCTTGGACATCAATTCCTGCGCCATATTGAAAGAACGAGGGTAATCATTCATGTAATCGATATGTCGGGTCTTGAAGGCCGTGATCCATTTGAAGACTACCAAACAATCAATAAAGAGTTGGAAGAGTATAACCTTCGTTTGACTGAACGTCCGCAAATCATTGTAGCAAGTAAAATGGATATGCCGGACTCAGCAGATAATTTAGCGGCATTCAAGGAAAAGCTGGAAGAGGACTATCCTGTCTTCCCGGTTTCTGCAGTGACCCGTGAAGGGCTCCGTGAGCTTCTTTATGCAATTGCTGATAAAATCGAAGAAACGCCTGAGTTCCCTCTTGACCATGAAGAAGAGAATACTGGAATCCATCGGGTTCTATATAAACATACATCACAGTCTGATGAATTTAACATTGAACGCGAATCCGATGGCAGCTTTGCCGTATCAGGATTCAAGGTCGAGCGTCTATTCAAAATGACTGACTTCACCCGTGAAGAGTCCATACGTCGTTTCGCCAGACAGCTTCGTTCATTCGGAGTCGACGAAGGCCTTCGCCAAAAAGGTGCGACAAATGGCGATATTGTCCGTATCCTTGAATATGAATTTGAATTTGTTGATTGATTGTAAACCATGATGGCAGGCAAAAGGAGGCGTGCGGAGTTTGAATAAGGCCGATCAGAAATTTTTCCTCGTTCGAGAGGATGTCCTTCCCGAAGCGATGAAAAAAACGCTGGATGCAAAAGAAATGATTGAACGGGGAAAAGCAGAATCAGTTTGGGAAGCGGTACAGCGAGTGGACCTAAGCAGGAGTGCATTTTACAAGTACCGTGACACGGTTTTTCCGTTTCATACAGTTGTTAAGGAAAAGCTGATTACACTGTTCTTCTATCTCGAAGATCGTTCTGGTACTCTATCGGAGCTCTTACGGCTCGTCGCCTCATCCGGTTGCAACATCATGACCATCCACCAAACGATCCCTTTGCAGGGACGTGCAAATGTCACCCTATCCCTGAATACGGGCGGGATGACGATGGATATTGATGATCTGCTTACTAAACTGCGCAAAATGGAGTTCGTCGAAAAAGTCGAAATCATTGGTAACGGCGCTTGAAAACAGCCTGTACATTTCAAATGTACAGGCTGTCTATTTGTAGACAAAAAGGTTTCGGAATCGTCTCACTCCGAAACCTTTTCCAACCGATTCTGAGAGTGGCTGCTACTATGTTATAAAGAGATGAACGAACAGTTTGCCTATTCGTTTCATGCGGCAGTAGACCAAAGGAATTAGTGTTGGGGATGATAGTAATGTTAAAACCAAGTTGATTGGAACGGAAGGTACGAGACTCCTGCGGGAAAAGCGTGTCCAAGGGAGACCCCGCAGGCGCAATGGCGCCGAGGAGGCTCCCGGACCGCCCGCGGAAAGCGAGTGCCCTACGTTCCAATCAACGGTAAAATTTTAAAAATCTAAAACAGCCTGTAGACATCCTCAATTATTATTGAGTTTGTCTACAGGCTGTTTTCATTTATAAGAGGAAATTAACGATTAAGTATTGTAAAAAATCAGAAAATGGCATAACATAAACAGTAGATTTTCCGTGAGAAGGAGTTTATAATATGACGTCAAAAATTGCATTTCTTGGACCAAAAGCAACATTCACGGATTTAGCTGTATCGCGACTATTTCCTAATGATATAAAAATACCGATGAACACGATTCCGGACTGCCTTGATGCTGTTCGGGACGGGGAAGTGAATCACGCGCTCGTGCCGATCGAGAATGCTTTGGAGGGTTCGGTAAATATAACGATGGATTACTTAGTCCATGAAGTCACATTACCGATAAAAGGCGAAGTGACGATTCCAATCCAACAGCATTATATGGTGCATCCGGATCATGCATATCCTGGATTCAAACCTGACATGGTTTATTCGCATTCCCATGCCATAGCTCAATGCCGCAAATTTCTACATAATGAGCTAAGGGGCATTCCATATGAGTATGGCACATCCACTGCAGCCGCTGCGAAGATGGTGATGGAGAATCCCGATATCAATATTGCTGCGATTGCAAATGATATGGCTGCGGAAGAGTACGGTTTGACGATTGTAAAACAAAATATTCACGATTATGAACATAATCACACCAAGTTTATCGTCGTATCCAACAGTGAAGTCGATTATGAAGGGCATTTGACCGTTGAAGGGGACAAGAAAACGACCTTGATGATTCAGCTGCCTGCCGACCACTCAGGACAGCTGCACCAAGTCCTTTCCGCTTTTTCCTGGAGGAAACTTAACCTTTCCAAGATTGAATCAAGACCAATGAAAACAGGATTGGGCAATTACTTTTTCATCATCGACATCGAAATGTCCCTTGATGATGTCCTCATCCCAGGAGCGATCTCTGAGCTCGAGGCCTTAGGATGTACGGTTTCGATCATGGGAAGCTATTCATGCTTTAAAGTGCAAACAGGTGTACCGCAACGATGAATGATAAATGGTACAATTTCAGCTGAAGTTGTACATAATGAATAAGATGGGTGCCCCGGGAGTATTTCCGGGGCATTTTTTGTGTTCGTTAAGATTTTATTACCCTTGTGACAAGTTCCTAAAATGGTTGGCTGTCATTAGATGAAATATATAGCAATAGGCAGGAAGGAATGCCATTCATATTTTGATTTAGGGGAAGATGGACGAAGTTTTTCATGATAAAAAGAGCCTATGATTCTGGATGGGAAACAAACACCGATTGTGATGAACGCAAATACAATAAGTAAATCCCGTTAGGTAGTCTGTTGAAATCGGAACAGTAATACATACGTTGATGACTGAATCATGGAAGCACCTTTTTTATCAAAAATGCAGAGAGAGGGTGGTGGTCAGCAGAGATGGATAATCAATTCAAAGAAACTTTCGGTTCTTGGATTCAAGCGATAGGAACTGTCCTTTCTGCTATAGCGGGTACACCATCCGATGTCTTGGACGAAGAATTTCGTAATAACTTGGATTTGATTGGAAATGAACTTCAAGCAACAGGAAATGCCTTGTTGGCGGACGCAGAAGAAACCTGGTCACTGGATAAATTAGGAAACCAATTACAAGCAATCGGAAATTCGACGGTTATCTTAGGATTAGTCATTGATTTCGATGAAGTAACCAAACAGGAATTGATCATCAAAGGTAATTTGATCCAAGCGTTGGGCGGAGGTACCGCTTTGGCCGGGGCATTCGAAAATCCGGATGAACCGGAGCAGGCTTTCAATGCTACGGGAAATTTGTTGCAGGCGATTGGGAATTCGATGCAAGCGATAGGCGGAATTGAGGAACTTAAAAATAGTGTTCTAGAAAAAGACCAAGAAAAGGATCAAAAGGAAGAAGAGCAAGATAAGGAGCAGGGAAAAGAGCAGGAACTACAAAAATATCAATATCCTGATTTGGAAGAGAAGCCATCTCATGCTGAATTAATCCAAGCGACGGGAGGCTGGGTTCAGGCGGTCGGTTCCGTCATTAGTCTTATCGGGCAGTTGAGAAGTAACCAGGAAGAAAACTCCGGGGAAGGCAGCTCAAATGAAAGCAATTCCGATGATGGGTGACCATGATGGCCAATGAAAAAATCCTCAAAAGATATGGCTTTTGAGGATTTTGCGTTATCAATCAACTAAAATGCCGGCATCCCTTAAAGCACACTCCGCTTCGTCGAGCAGATCTTCAGATGCTGCGCTCAGTGTATGGAGATGGATGCCGCTCGTCAGTTCCGATAAAAAAGATGCGTTCGTTGCCGTCACCCTTGAAAGGAATTGCTGGACTTCCTTCCGGCTGCTGACCATGATGGAAGCGGTTAGGTCGCCGTATACGGGGTGCTCGATTTTGACATCTTTCACCGTGATGCCGATATCCACAAGTAAATATAGCTCTTCTTGGGTCCGGGAAGGATCGTGTTGGCAAGCAATGATCCTTTCCGGCTTTTGCGTGCTCCCCGTTTGTAAGTACAGATAGCCTTGGCTTGTGGCAATGATAGGTTCATTCCGCGCTTTCAGTAGGGTTATGTCACCAACGATAACCTGCCGGCTTACATTCGTTATCTGCGAAAGCTCGCTGCCCGTTACAGGCTCCGTGCTTGTTTGCAATAAATGTAAGAGTTTCGTCCGTCTTTCTTCCCCAAGTAATTTCTTTCTTTCCATAAACATTCACCTCTTTAATTACAAACATTCTAACACAGATTGGAGGGTTTTATCGAATGGCAGCTATTCCTTCGATGCAGTCCGCCAACTTGTGAATGTCGTCAGCCGTCGTGTTTTTGCCAAAGGAAAGGCGGACGATTTGATGGGCTTCATCTTCGCTTTTCCCAATGGCCATCATCGTTTTTGAAGGATCCTGTTTACCGATTTGACAGGCGCTTCCCGTCGAAACGGCGAATCCTTTCTGGTTTAATTCCAACATGATGTACTGTCCTTGCAATCCAGCGAAGGTCAGCGCCAGAATGTGAGGCAATTGCGCGTTTTTTGCTTCGATGATTTGAAAATCGATTTTCCTTTCCGTAAGCCGTTGGATCAATTGCATCCTAAGTGTGGAAATCCGCTTTCGTTCATCTTCCATGATATCCCCCAATTTCTTGGCAGCGGTTACGAAGGAAGCAATTCCGGGGACGTCCACTGTTCCTGGTCTGAAACCATACTCATGAGTGATATTCGGTACCGAAGGCTTCAACTGATGGATGGCCGGGAAAATGATGGCACCAATCCCTTTTGGACCATAAACTTTATGACTGGAAATGGATAGTCCATCACATGAGGCAGCTATCTTCCCAAGCGGTAATTTAGCAAATGATTGGACACAATCCACATGAAAAAAAGCCTGGTGTTTTCGAACGACTTCACTTATTTGCTCAATGGGTTGAATGACCCCGATTTCCGAATTCACATGCTGGACAATGACCAAACATGTTTTCTCCGACATACATTCCTGCAGATGTTCAATATCAACCCGGCCATCTTCCAAATGCCGTAAATAAGTAACCTCGAATCCTTCTTGTTCAAGTTTTGCCACGAAATTGGCAAGAGATGCATGTTCGGTTCGGCTTACAATCAAGTGGTTCTGCCAGGTTGGTTTCGAAGCGATGAATGTATCGATGGCAAGCATGTTGCTTTCTGATCCGCCGCTTGTAAAGATGATTCCTTCCTTTTTTATGTTCAGCATTTCTGCGAGTTGCTGCCGTGACATATCCAATAAACGTGCCGCTTCAGAGCCAATATCATGCAAACTGCTCGCATTCCCGAAAAACGTCCGGGATGCTTGGCTGAATACGTCGAGAGCCTCCTCATCAATCGGAGTTGTAGCGGCGTAATCCAAATAAATCAAGAAATCACTTCCATCCTTTAATCTTAAAAAACTCTTGATAATAGTTTAATAATATGTAAATATAGTTGTCAAGACACCTGTCATAAACAGGAGGAATGAAATAATGGTAAAAGCGGAAATCATCGTGATAGGCAGCGGGATTGCTGCCTTAAAAACGGCATTGGAAGCAAGTGAACATAAGCATGTGATACTCATCACAAAATCAAATATCCGTCATGGTAATTCTTACTTAGCCCAGGGCGGGATTGCTGCTGCAATATCTGATCGTGACCGAGTATCCTTTCATAAAAAAGATACGCTGGCAGCTGGTCAGCGATATAACAAGGTGAAGGCAGTGGAAAAACTCGTCGAAGAGGCACCTTCGGTTATAGCTGAACTTATTGATTCGGGTATGCGATTTGACCAGGATCAGGACGGAACTCTATTGCTTGGCATGGAGGGCGCCCACAGTGAACGAAGAATCCTTCATAGTCACGGTGATGCAACAGGAAAGTACATGATGGAACATCTTATAGGGCGTTTAAAACAATCATCGATTACTGTGATGGAGAATGTTGCTGCAGTGGAATTGATCATCGGGCAAGATGATTCTTGCATAGGCGTCAGAACACTTGATAAGGCAGGGCAACTTGTTGCCTATCATGCAGAACAGACGGTTTTGGCAACAGGCGGCTGTGGTTCCCTATACCATTTCACGTCAAATTCACAAACGGTTTCAGGTGATGGAATCGCACTAGCATTCAAGGCCGGTGCAAAAGTTCGTGACATGGAATTCATACAATTCCATCCGACCCTGCTTTTTGTAAATGGCAAAGCGAAAGGGCTGGTTTCAGAAGCGGTTCGCGGGGATGGTGCGAGATTAGTGACGGAAATGGGAACGCCGATCATGGAGGATGTCCATAGCTTGAAAGATCTAGCACCAAGGCATATTGTTGCACAGACGATTTTTTCTTATTTGCAGCGCGGTGAAAAGGTATTTTTGGATATTTCGATGATAAAGGATTTTAAAAATCGTTTTCCGACAGTGAGCTCATTATGTGAAAAAAGCGGGCTGGACCTTCAAATGGGGAAAATCCCGGTTGCACCAGGAAACCATTTTCTAATGGGAGGAATTGAAGTGGATGAATCGGGGCAAACCTCTGTACCCTCTTTGTATGCAGTTGGTGAAGTGGCATGCACTGGTGTACATGGTGCAAACCGATTGGCAAGCAATTCCCTTCTCGAAGGATTGGTTTTTGGAAATACGCTTGGCCGTTTCCTTGCTAAAGTCCCGGCAAGGCCGATACCTGAAGAAAAAGGGCGGTCCAAGATTTCCAGTCAAATTTCCTTTCTACCTGATCTCTCGACATTACAGGAAAAATTAATGAACGAAGCGGGAATCGTTCGGAATGAAGCTGGTTTAACTCGACTGAAGGATTATCTTGAGACATTTACTATCGAAAAATTGCTCCATATGGAAGTAACGGCATTATCGATACAAGAAATAACGAAAATCAATGCCATCATCGTGGCGTGGCTGATTGCCGAATCAGCATTGACCAGAACGGAAAGCAGGGGCGGTCATTTCCGCAGTGACTATCCTAACGAAGATGACGCCCAATGGCTTGAAAATTCGGTTATCCTTGCATGCACGGATGTAAAAAACCGAGTGAAAAGGAGACGACTATATGAATATATTGAAGCTTAAGCAGATGCTGCAACAATTTTTAATGGAAGATATAGGGGAATGCGATGTAACGAGTGATACGATTTTTGATCAAGGTGAACAAGGAACTTTGACATTCATCGCAAAAGAAGGCGGGGTCTTTAGTGGAGGAGACGTCATCAAGACGGGATTTGCATTGTTGGATGAGCAAATCGAGGTTTCCCTGTTTTTTCAAGATGGCGAAGTTTTCGAAAAAGGACAACAGCTTGCTAAAATGACCGGCGATATGGCCTCCCTGTTAAAAGGGGAACGGGTCGTTTTGAATTTAGTGCAGCGCATGTCCGGCATTGCGACACAGGCACATAAAGCTGCCATGATTTTAGCGGGGACGAAGACGAGAGCTTGTGATACGAGGAAAACTACACCAGGCCTGCGGATGCTTGAAAAATATGCGGTCCGTTCCGGCGGGGCATTCAATCACCGGTATGGTTTGTATGATGCAGTCATGATAAAGGACAATCATATTTCTTTCGCTGGGTCCATAACGAAAGCGGTTCAAACGGTAAAATCCAAACTGGGACATACCACTAAAGTGGAAGTGGAAACGGAATCACCACAACAGGTGCTTGAAGCAGTGGAAGCCGGTGCAGATATCATCATGTTCGATAACCGGAGCCCCGAAGAAATCAAGCAACTGATTAAATTGGTTCCCGCCCACATCATAACTGAAGCTTCTGGAGGGATCCATTTAGACAATCTAGCCTCATATCGGGAAACAGGGGTAGATTATATTTCGTTGGGCAGCTTGACGCACAGTGTCAGGGCACTTGATATTAGCGCAAAGGTCAAAGAGCGGGAGGGAATATTGAAATGAACATATTGGAGATGGCTAAAACAGCAGGAAATGCATTACCTGAAAAGTATAAAACGATGACAAAGGAAGAGATGGAGAATCGGGTCCTTGACATTAAGAAACGACTGGGGAACCGTCTTTATATTCCAGGTCATCATTATCAACGGGAGGAAGTCATTCAATTTTCGGATTCAACGGGGGATTCACTTCAATTGGCCCAGCTTTCCGCGCAAAATCGCGAAGCGGATTATATCGTGTTCTGTGGCGTGCATTTCATGGCTGAAACAGCAGATATTTTGACGGAAGAAGGGCAGACGGTTATCCTTCCTGACATGCGTGCAGGCTGCTCCATGGCGGATATGGCGGATATTGAACAAACGGAACGGGCCTGGACAAAGCTTCAGGATTTATTTGGCGATACGATCCTTCCGCTAACTTATGTGAATTCCACAGCGGCCATCAAAGCTTTTGTAGGGAAAAATGGCGGGGCGACGGTGACGTCTTCCAATGCACAAGGGATGGTCTCGTGGGCCCTCTCGCAAAAAGAAAGGATCCTTTTTCTTCCCGATCAGCATCTTGGGAGGAATACTGCCTTTGACCTTGGAATCCCATTGAATGAAATGGCTGTCTGGGATCCGCATAAAGATGAATTGATCTATGAAGGGGACCTGGAAGATCTAAAGGTACTTCTTTGGAAAGGACATTGTTCAGTCCATGAAAATTTCACTACGGCGAATATTGAAACGCTTAGAGCGGAGCAGCCTGAAATGAATATCATCGTTCATCCCGAATGTCGCCGTGAGGTAGTCGCCCTGTCAGATTATGCGGGTTCGACATCGTACATCATAAATATGATCGAAAAAGCCGAACCAGGTAGTTCTTGGGCAATCGGTACGGAAATGAACCTTGTCAAGCGACTTATCGCCAATAATCCTGACAAGAACATCATCTCGTTAAATCCGAATATGTGTCCATGTCTAACAATGAACCGGATTGATCTGCCTCACCTGCTATGGGCGCTTGAATCCATTGAAGAAGGTATCATCATCAATCCGATAAAAGTGGAGAAAAACATTGCGGATAATGCCATCCTGGCATTAAACAGAATGCTGGAGCGCGTTTGAGTCAGTGCTTTCTAAAAAGACTTTGGATCATAAGAAAAAGGGGGATTGACCCCCTTTTCCTTATGTAATCGAAACAGCTAAGAACGTTTAAAGGTTATTCGCTTTAAAAGTATTGCCTTCATTCATATCACCAGATTTAAATCCTTTATTGAACCACCGTTTCCTCTGTTCGGAAGTACCATGCGTGAAGCTGTCTGGCACCACGTACCCTTGTGCCCTTTCTTGGATACGGTCATCCCCCACACCACTTGCTGCATTCAAGGCCTCCTCAAGATCGCCTTCTTCAAGCAAATTCTCTCCTTGGACATGATGTGCCCAAACTCCAGCCAAATAATCTGCCTGTAATTCAAGACGGACAGAAAACCTATTATATTCGGTCTCGCTTACTTTTGAACGATCGGGCATTTCCTTTTCCGTTGTTCCTAAAAGTGTCTGAACGTGATGTCCGACTTCGTGGGCGATGACATAGGCCATGGCGAAATCCCCGGGTGCCTGGAATTCTTGCTTTAACTCTTGATAAAAGCTGAGATCAATATATAGTTTCATGTCACCCGGACAATAAAATGGCCCTACGGAAGACGCTGCCATCCCGCATGCCGATTCGACACTACCTGAATACAGGACAAGGTTCGGTTCCTTATATTCCAGTCCATTTTTACGGAATTCTTCTGCCCAGACCTGCTCCGTTTCTGCAAGGACGACAGATACGAACTGCGCAAGTTCCTTTTCTTCATCAGTTTCGACATATGAGCCGCCATGGTTCGATTCAGTGGAATTCAAGCTGCCTAGCAATTCGCTTGGATTACCGCCAAGGAGCGTCACGATCAAGACAATTACCAATCCGAGCCCTCCGCCGATTCCGGCCATGCCTTTTCCGCTCATGCCTCTTTTGTCCTCGACGTTCGAGCTGCCCTGTCTGCCTTTCCATTTCATTAATATTACCCCCAGGGATGTAAAATTAGTACCTTAAGACAAAGCCTTAGGTCATTTACTTTTTCTTATACCCGGATTTCCCTGAGTTTAGACAGAAGCCTGAAAGAAGCGATTCAGGAATGGAATTCAAAGGGGGGAATTTCCTTTTTCGAGATGGCCTATCATTTATTTCCTCTCCAAAAAAGTACCTTCTATGTCCCTAAATCATTGATCGAATCATAAAAGTCATTTTTTACGCATAAGTTTTCATGATAAAAATAATAGCAATTCACCCACTGCTTCATAGAATATATGGACATATGCACAGGAGGGGTTAGCAGCGTGAAAATTCATATAGTCCAAAAAGGCGATACACTTTGGAAACTCGCCAAAAAATACGGCGTCAGTTTTGAAGAACTTAAAAAAGTTAACGCGCAATTGAGCAACCCGGACATGATGAT
Organism: Peribacillus simplex; assembly: GCF_900156045.1. GTDB lineage: Bacteria > Bacillota > Bacilli > Bacillales > DSM-1321 > Peribacillus > Peribacillus simplex_D. The sequence continues at coordinate 632,520 of NZ_FTMX01000001.1, forward strand.
GCCCGGAATGAAAATTAAAATACCAGGGACATCCGGAGCTGTTATAAAAGATACGGGTAAACCAAACGTGAATATTCAGCCGGGAATGAAAGAATCCCAAATTCCACAGTTCCAGCCTAAGTCAGCACCTATGAAAGAGCAGCAAAATATGCAAAAACCGGCCGTTAAAGAACAGCCGAAATTTCAACAGCCAGTAAAAGAGCAGCAGATCGTTCCGCAGCCAGTTAAGAAAGAGCAGCAGATCGTTCAGCCAAAGCCAATCATTAAAGAAAAGCAAGTAATCGTTCCAAAAGAAGTGCCGGTACCCATGCCGGTGATTCCGGAGATCGACATCAATAATTATTACATGGTCAACATGACCAATATGAGTGTGCAAAAGCCTCCAGCACCGCCACCTTTACCAAAGAAAAAAGAAGAGCCTGCAGTAACCAAAAAGAAGAAGAAAAAGCCAGCTGTACAGCCAGCTCAGGAATATAGTGAGCCGGTGGATGATTGTATTCCAGTAACGCCAATCTTACCTGGAAGCGGTTATTGTATTCAGCCGCCACCATGGGCGCAAATGCAAGGCATGCAAGCACCATATCAAGGCGCACAAGGGTATCAGGCGGCTCCGGAAATACAAGGTTATCAAATGATGGAAGAGAGCTCTGATGCTTGGGGAGAATCTCCTGACATGCAAATGATGGATCAAGGATTCGTCCAAGGGGCGAGCATGAATGCAACAAACCAGCAACATTATCCATATCAAGCCTCCGCACCGGTTCCGCACCATTATTATGGAGGGATGAATCAACAACCTCAAGCAGCAGGTTCATATATGCAACAAGATTATGAGTCACCAGGCGAATCGCCTTCTTCATACAATCAAAACTTCCCTCAGCATTATTCCCAGACTGCCGGTGAGGATGAGGAGGATTGCGGCTGTAATAAGGGGTTACTTGGATCTTATGGGCCGGAAGTGAAGGGGCAGTATCAAGGAAACCAACAAATGGGCAATGCACAACACCATCCAGATTATCACCAATATCAATCCGTTCAATCACAGCAACAGGCCCAATACCCAGGGATGTCACCGAAAGAGTCTCAAATGGGAATGGAGATGCCATTCCAATATGATGATGAGTCAGAAGAATCATACGGATTCATGATGATGGGCGGTCAAAACCCAGGCCAGCCAGGAATGATGATGGGCGGTCAAAACCCAGGCCAGCCAGGAATGATGGGCGGTCAAAACCCAGGCCAGCCAGGAATGATGATGGGCGGTCAAAACCCAGGCCAGCCAGGAATGATGATGGGCGGACAAAACCCAGGCCAGCCAGGGATGATGGGCGGCCAAAATGGAGGCCAGCCAGGAATGATGATGGGCGGCCAGAACGGAGGCCAGCCAGGAATGATGATGGGCGGTCAAAACGGAGGCCAGCCAGGAATGATGATGGGCGGTCAAAACCCAGGCCAGCCAGGGATGATGGGCGGTCAAAACGGAGGCCAGCCAGGAATGATGATGGGCGGTCAAAACCCAGGCCAGCCAGGGATGATGGGCGGCCAAAACGGAGGCCAGCCAGGAATGATGATGGGCGGTCAGAACGGAGGCCAACCAGGGATGATGGGCGGTCAGAACGGTGGCCAGCCAGGAATGATGGGCGGTCAGAACGGTGGCCAGCCAGGAATGATGATGGGCGGCCAGAACGGAGGCCAGCCAGGAATGATGATGGGCGGCCAGAACGGAGGCCAGCCAGGGATGATGGGCGGTCAAAACGGAGGCCAGCCGGGAATGATGATGGGCGGTCAAAACCCAGGCCAGCCAGGGATGATGGGCGGCCAAAACGGAGGTCAGCCGGGAATGATGATGGGCGGCCAAAACGGAGGCCAGCCAGGTATGATGCCGGGACAATTTGGTGGTCAGCCGGACATGATGATGGGCGGTCAAAATGGAGGCCAGCCAGGTATGATGCCGGGACAATTTGGTGGTCAGCCGGACATGATGATGGGCGGTCAAAATGGAGGCCAGCCAGGTATGATGCCGGGACAATTCGGTGGTCAGCGGGACATGATGATGGGCGGCCAAAATGGGGGCCAACCAGGAATGATGCCGGGACAATTTGGTGGTCAGCCAGACATGATGCGCGGTCAGCTTGGTGGTCAGCCGGAAGCTATGTTACCTGGACAAATGGGAGGCCAGCCAGGCCAATTCGGGGGAGTTCGTGCGCCGGAAACATTTGGGATACCGACATATGTAGATGAAAGCGATGACTACTAATTATCAAGGAGACAGTGTTTTTAACACTCGTCTCCTATCTTATTTAAATCGTAAGCCAAAGAATGTCCACCATATTCAAAGCAGTGTCTATTTATTAACTTTTGAAAAGGGTCATCCCATGATCCTAAAAGGATTCGACAGTTTTGAAAAATGGGATCGGCAAAGGGAATTGACTTCGTTATTAAAACAAAAGGGATTTCATCAAACTTATTATATTCATCAGAATTTAATGCCCTTTCAATTTAAAGGGAAATGGTATGGCAGTATGGACTATTTTCCGCCGAGTAAGAAAAAATTCAGATACTCCAAACATAAGGACCGCTTAGAGGGCATTCAGTTACTGGAAAGCTTCCATGATGTGTCGGAACATATCTCCATTAACGCTCCTGTGTTCAATCAATCAAAAAAGTGGAAAGAACGCTTATCACTATTTAAAAAGAACTTTTCTTATGTTCGCCAATATGTTTCCGAAGATATTATCAAGGAATGGATTAGATGGGGTGAATGGTCGCTGGAGGGGTTTGATAAAAATCAGTCTTTATGGAATAAGGAAAAGAAAGTCATCATTCATGGTGATTGTGCACACCATAATTTCCTGCGGAGAGCGGACGGCACTTTGACGTTAATCGATTTTGACCTAATGGCGAATGCACCGAGGTGCATTGATTATTTACAGTATGCAAATCGTATTTTGCCTCATTTGGAAGATGCGGCCACAGAACTGTGGGAAGTTCCGCAATTGCAAAGGTATCAGTCAGACCTGGCCTTTTTATATGCTTTAACTTATCCTACCGATATTTTCCGTGAATGGAATCGTCTTAATAAAAGTTCTTCCCAGCTTCATTCGGTCTGGAAAATGACCGTGGAAGGTTTTTCAGAGCGGATGGAGATGAATGAAAAATTGGCGAAAAGGATTTCTTCCCTTAATAGGAATTAAAACTGATTTTTGGCCGTATCTTACAGAGTACATTTCCTGTTCGACACCCATGCTAATTATGAGCGAAATATAGCTCATTCTATTGCAATGGGAGGGTTATTGGTGCAGAAAATAAAATGGGCACTTCCGCTTTGTACGGTATTGGCCGCCGTCAGTTTGGTTGGATGTGCTAATAATGATACAGCGGAAAATGAAAATATCACGAATGATACAGGGTACCATGAAAAAGATGCATTGGTACGCAACATCAATTATGAGAATATGGTGCAAGGTTTATACGATAAAGATGATGCGTACAGTAAGAGTGACCGTAACTACCATGGACATGAAAGTAAACCGCTTAAGGCAAAATCTTCTTATTATAATTCTTATGAAGGCGCTTTTGCCGATAAAGTAAATGGAATCGCCAAGAAAGTGGAGCCGGTCATCGATGCCAGGACAATCATCATGAAAGATGAAATGCTGGTAGCCCTACGGCTTGATGACTACAGCCAAGCAAAAGATGTTAAAGAAAGAATCAAAAAGGAAATCGGCCCCCTTACCAATGGCCGAACCCTATATGTAACCACCGATGAAGGTGTCTATTTCAGGACGATGACACTTGATAACAATCTTCGGGATGGCGATACGCGGGAAATGATCATTTTGGATGCAAATGACTTGTTCGATAATCTTAACATTCACGAAAATCACTTGAAATAATTAGTGGGCTGACCCGATATGGAGTCAGCTTTTTTTGATTTTTTTCTGGTTAATAATCCTTATTTGGGGTCAAACTACATAAAAAGTAAACGCCTTAAGAGGTGAATATATTGATTAATCAACTTAGAATCCAATTTTTCATGACGCTTTTCATATTGCCATTTTGCTTAACCGTTTTTGCCGAAGATACCGTTCAAAAGGAAAATGATCCTATTGAAAGGAAGGTCATTCTTCAGCGTATGTATCTGGATGGAGAGTTAAGTGAAGAGAAATTGACAGAAACAATTTGGTCGATGGAGGATTTTTGGTCAAAATATGAAGGATGGAAAGTGGTCGATCAAAATGAAGAGCAGATTGTCATGAAGAAAATTGAAAATGACATATCCCCGCTTTTAAAAGCGAATGGTTACCTTGGGATGAGGGAAGATGGTACGTTATCCATTTTTATCGGAAGGCCCGAGCACGCGAAGATCATTCATACTTTCTACCAAATAGACGTTGGTAAACTTGAAGCATACAAGCAGGAGGAACTGCAAAAAGGGATTCCGATCATGAATAAAGACCAATATAAACAGCTCATTAAAGAGTATGAACCATATTCGGTGAACTAGGATGGGATGACACCCATCCTTCAGACTGTAGATAAACTCGATGAAAATTGGGTTTGTCTACAGTTTTTTAGTGTTTGTACCATTTGAACGTTGCCTCCAGGCACTCGCTTTCCCGCAGAAGTCCAGTACACCCGTTCCAATCACCTTGTATAAAATTTAGATAGAACCCCATTTGTCTACAAACTGTAGGAAGGGATAATACCCCAAATGTAATGAAACGGGATATCCTCCATTGTAAAAGTCTTTGCGGCTACTAAATAACTTTTAATGAACAACACCCCCTTTTTATGATAAAATGAGAGGTACAGCAAAATCAGGGAGAGAATTAATTTGTATGATTATATAAAAGGCAAGGTCGATTATATTGGGCCTGAATACATAGTCGTGGAAAATGGGGGGATCGGATATCAAGTGATGACACCGAATCCTTTTATTTTTTCCGCTCAATACCAGAAAGAAATACAAGTTTTCTTGTATCATTATGTTCGTGAGGATATGGCCGCATTATACGGGTTTCAGACTCGTCAAGAAAAGGCGCTATTCACAAAATTATTGAATGTAACGGGAATCGGGCCGAAGGGTGCGCTAGCCATATTGGCCTCAGGCCAGGTTGATCAGGTGGTACAGGCGATCGAAAATGAAGATGAATCGTTTTTGGTGAAATTCCCGGGAGTCGGAAAGAAAACGGCACGGCAGATGATTCTCGATTTAAAAGGGAAACTTGAGAACATCATTCCGGATGCGTTTCCAAGCTTGTTTAACGAAGGCATAACGGCTGCACTCAGTCCAAATGGATATACGGAGGAATTGGATGAAGCCATTCTTGCATTGAAGGCTCTTGGTTATTCTGAAAAGGAAATCCAAAAGGTTGCCAAGAAATTGCAGCCTGAAGATATGACGACCGAGCAATATATTAAGAAAGCATTGCAAATGATGTTAAGATAAGGAGTGGCGCAATGGAGGAGAGAATATTCAATCAGGAAGCCGATTTGAACGAACTGTCCTTTGAACAAAGCCTGCGGCCGCAAAACTTAAAGCAATATATCGGACAGGATAAAGTGAAAGCGAATTTAAGTGTATACATCGAAGCGGCTAGGATGCGTGAAGAAACGCTCGATCATGTACTTTTATATGGACCGCCTGGTCTTGGAAAGACGACGCTTGCCGTCATCATCGCCAATGAAATGGGTGTAAATATCCGCACGACTTCCGGTCCCGCCATTGAGCGGCCGGGAGATCTGGCGGCCATTTTGAGTGCACTTGAACCAGGTGATGTATTGTTCATCGATGAGATTCACCGTCTTCCACGTGTCGTTGAAGAAGTGCTATATCCGGCTATGGAGGATTTCTGTCTGGATATTGTAGTTGGTAAGGGACCGGAAGCCCGTTCGATCAGGATTGACTTGCCGCCGTTCACCCTAGTAGGGGCCACGACACGTGCAGGCTCATTATCTGCACCGCTCAGGGACCGTTTTGGCGTTTTGAGCCGTCTTGAATACTATACGGAAAACCATTTGACTGATATCATCATCCGTACAGCAAGAATCATGGATACGGAAATGGATGATCAAGCAGCAGCTGAGCTTGCAAGAAGGTCAAGGGGCACCCCGAGAATTGCCAATCGGCTTTTACGGAGGGTCCGGGATTTCGCCCAGGTGCGCGGGGATGGTACGATAACGGCCGAGCTTGCCGATTATGCGCTTGAATTAATGCAGGTCGACCGTTTAGGACTCGATCATATTGACCATAAATTACTTAAAGGGATCATTGAAAAATTCCGTGGCGGACCAGTGGGTCTGGAAACGATTGCGGCAACGATTGGCGAAGAGGCACATACGATCGAAGATGTGTATGAACCATATCTGTTACAAGTCGGTTTTCTTCAGCGTACCCCAAGAGGCCGGATGGCAACACAGCTGGTTTATGAGCATTTCGGCATGGAGATGCCTGAATGATGAATATACCAAAGATGGTTATGATTCTTGGTGCGATTATATTCGTGATTGGTTTTGCGATGAAATATATTCATCTCGGCAGGCTGCCGGGAGATATTTTTCTGAAAAAGGGGAATACGACGTTTTACTTTCCTATCGTTACATCAATCATCGTCAGTGTTGTGTTGTCCGCCATTTTTTATTTGATCGGCCGTTTTAAATAATGATTACAGCTTGATAGACACGTAAGGAAGTGGAACAGATGAAATTGGATATGTTTGATTTTCATTTACCGGAGGAACTGATTGCCCAAGTTCCTTTGGAGGATAGGGAAGCTAGTAGATTGATGGTGCTGGACAAGGAAACCGGTAAGCTTCAGCATGATGTATTCAGCCATATCACGGAATATATCAAACCGGGAGATTGCCTGGTGTTGAATGATACGAAGGTGCTTCCGGCCCGACTATACGGCAGTAAAGAAGGAACCGGTGCAAAAATCGAAGTATTGCTGCTTAAGCAAGAGCATGATGATGTATGGGAAACGCTTGTGAAGCCGGCCAAACGGATTAAAGAAGGCTCGACAATCGTTTTTGGCGATGGTAAGCTGAGTGCCGTCTGTACAGGCGTGCTCGAGCATGGCGGAAGGATCCTTGAATTTAAATATGACGGCATATTTTATGAAATACTGGAGAAGCTTGGCGAAATGCCGTTACCTCCATACATCAAGGAACAGCTCGACGACCAGGATCGCTATCAAACGGTATATGCGCGTGAACGTGGATCGGCAGCGGCACCTACCGCTGGCCTGCATTTTACGGAGGATTTACTTGAGAAACTTAAAGGGATGGGTGTCCACATCGCCTTCATCACGCTGCATGTTGGACTTGGTACATTCCGTCCAGTAAGTGTCGACGATATTGACAGCCACGAAATGCATTCGGAATTTTATCAAATGACGGAAGGCACAGCCAGATTGCTGAATGATGTGAAAGGTAAAGGCGGGAAAATCATTACGGTCGGCACAACGTCCACAAGGACATTGGAAACGATTGCGTCCCGCAATGATGGGGTTTTCAAGGAAGAGAATGGCTGGACGAGCATCTTCATTTATCCTGGTTATGAGTTTAAAGGGATCGATGCGATGATTACGAACTTCCATTTGCCCAAATCGACTTTAATCATGCTTATTTCTGCACTTGCAGGCAGGGAGCATGTCCTTCATGCCTATGAAACGGCTGTGGAAGAAAAATACAGGTTCTTTAGTTTTGGAGATGCAATGTTAATTAAGTAATATAAGAGTGTGAAGCTCTTGAAGGGAGTTATTGCGTTGACTGCAATACGATATGAGTTAATCAAAACATGTAAACAGACAGGGGCACGGCTAGGCCGGGTCCATACGCCGCATGGTTCTTTTGAAACGCCGGCATTTATGCCGGTTGGAACGATGGCTACTGTCAAAACGATGTCCCCGGAAGATTTGAAACAAATGGGGGCAGGCATCATCCTGAGCAATACGTACCACCTATGGTTGCGTCCGGGGCATGAAATCATCAAGGAAGCTGGCGGATTGCATAAGTTCATGAACTGGGATCGGGCGATTTTGACCGACTCAGGCGGCTTTCAAGTCTTCAGTTTGAGCGAATTCCGCAAAATTGAAGAAGAGGGCGTGCATTTCAGGAACCATCTGAATGGCGATAAATTATTCTTATCTCCGGAAAAAGCGATGGAAATACAAAATGCGCTTGGCTCCGATATTATGATGGCATTTGATGAATGTCCGCCATTTCCGGCGACTGAAGAGTATATGAAGAAGTCGGTAGAACGGACATCGCGCTGGGCGGAACGGTGTTTAAATGCACATGAGCGCCCAAATGACCAAGGGCTGTTCGGAATCGTTCAAGGCGGGGAGTTTGAAAATCTTCGCAAACAAAGTGCAAAAGACCTTGTCTCCCTTGACTTCCCGGGTTATGCTATTGGAGGACTATCCGTAGGGGAACCGAAGGATATCATGAACCGCGTACTTGAGTTTACAAGTCCGCTTTTGCCAACTGACAAACCGCGTTACCTTATGGGGGTCGGTTCACCGGACTCATTGATCGATGGTGCACTCCGCGGTATCGATATGTTTGACTGTGTACTGCCGACGCGAATTGCGCGTAATGGTACGCTCATGACGAGCAATGGACGGCTGGTTGTGAAAAATGCGAAGTATGCACGCGATTTCGGTCCAATCGATGAAAATTGCGATTGCCATGTATGCAAGAATTATAGCCGGGCATATATCCGCCATTTGATTAAATGTGAAGAAACCTTTGGGATTCGTCTTACGACTTACCATAATCTTCATTTTCTGTTAAACTTGATGGAACAGGTCAGACAAGCTATTCGAGAAGATCGTCTTGGAGACTTTAGGGAAGAGTTTTTTGAGCAGTATGGTTTCAATGAACCAAATGCGAGAAACTTCTAATTCCATAAATATTTTAATGAATGAAAGGAGTGAATATATAAAATGGGTTCTTTAACACAAATACTTCCGTTGATTTTAATGTTCGTATTGTTCTATTTCTTATTAATCCGCCCGCAGCAAAAACGCCAAAAGGCTACGCAAAGCATGCAAAGCAGTTTGAAAAAAGGTGATAAAGTTGCTACTATCGGCGGCATGCACGGAACAATCGATGCAATCGATGACCTGAAAATCGTCATTAAATCACCAGACGGCACAAAACTGACTTTTGACCGTGCAGCAATCCGTGAAATTACGGAAAGCGCACCGAATAAAGAAGTATCCGTATAATACAAACGAAAACCGGGCCATGTGCCCGGTTTTTTGCTGTGTTTTTTAATCGGTGCGGGAGTCGGAACTCATGTTGACCCCAAGCACGCCGCCCATCATGGCCGTAATCACAAAACAGCCATAGTATATCCATTGCTTGATGGTGAAAAGTGCATCGTGGCCTAAATATTGAAAAAGGAACATGACCAACAGATAAAGCAGCCCAGTGCTTCCTCCCAAGAATAGTCCTTGCTTTTTCCCTTTGCCTCCTGAAATGAATCCACCAATGAAAAGCGATAAAAAGGACACGATCATGACCACGTATGTCAGGGATGATTCCGTCAGTGAAGTAAAACGAAGAAGGATGGAAACGATTAAACTTGCAATCATCGCTATTGCAAAGATGGAGCCTACGCCATAAATTACGGCGACACTCATTTTTTTAGTTTCGATGGGTATTCCTCCTTTTTACAAGGCTGATACGTATAGCCTGTTTATGTGTTTGTACAAGCATATTCCCCGTATCGAACCTTTAGACCAGGTTTAAGAAGCTTCCCTCAAAATTAGAAAAGATTATGGAGTAATTTTTCAGTTCCCAAGCCATGCTATGGATGAAGGATGTGGTATTGAAGTGGATATCCTGGCTATTATTTTTAGGACAACAGTGATCTATCTAGTCATCTTAATCCTTTTTCGAATGATGGGTAAGCGGGAAGTTGGGGAATTGAGCATTCTTGATTTAGTGGTATCCATCATGATCGGGGACATCGCCGTCCTATCCTTTGAAGATTTGGATAGACCATTTTTCAGGCAAATCATTCCGATGTTCGTACTTGCTTTCATCCAAATAATATTGGCTTTCATTTCATTGAAAAGCATTAGATTTCGAAACATCGTGGATGGTACGCCGCAGATCATCATCAATCAAGGGAAAATAGATGAAAAAGCGATGCGTAAGCAACGATATACTTTCGATGATTTATTGACCCAGCTGCGAGAACAGGGAATTAATGATTTAAATGAGGTGCAATTCGCAATTCTTGAATCTACCGGGAAGCTTTCGATCATCAAGAATACCAAAGGCAAACGGTCTAAAACCAAGGAAACACCTTATCCCCTTATAATTGACGGGGAGATACAGGAGAGCAATCTCGATAGAATTGGCAAAAATCATTTTTGGCTCCGGTACCAGTTGAAAAAACTGGGAGAAACGAAGATAAAAGAGATTTCGATTTGTGGGTACATAGATGGCCAATTTTACATCGATAAAAATGAAACGAAGAAATGACCGAAGCCTTTTAATGCTTCGGTTCATTTCATTTCCAAGCGAATTTTGATAAAAAGCCGCCCACTACAGGAATCCTGATCAGATCCGCCTTTTTTATGCTGCCGGTCATGAGCAGGAAAAATGTGAACAGCAGGATGACGACCGTCACGGAAAACATGAGCCTTGTGCCAAGTGGCAGTGAAGAAAGCGGGAATTGATAAAGATAATAACCGCCCCATCCTGAAATTAAAGCAAGGATCAAAGCTGATATATAGCTGCGGAAATGGAGCGTGAAAGGAACGACCTTCAGCACGGTTGAAAAATGCAGGAAGGTGACGAGCATCGTACCGACGGCTATCCCGATTGCGGCACCCATGATCCCGAAACTCTCCTTTGACGCCAGCAGCCAGATTACACCGATTTTAAGGATGTTTCCGGCCAGGCTGTTGAACATTGCGGCCTTTGCAAGATCCAGTGCTTGCAGCATGGATTGCAGCGGATATTGAAAGTAATAAAGGATGAAAAAAGGTGCCAGGAATTTAATGAAAACAGCAGCATGCGAAGAGCCATACATGACTTGTAAAATCGGTTCGGCAAAGATGAACAGAATGACGATAGCTAAACAGCCTGTGATAAAGGTGATTTTCAGGGCCTGCTGAAGCCTATGTTCAACGAGTAAAAAGTTTCCGGTCGTCCGGGCTTCACTCACTGCCGGGACAAGTGCCGTCGCCAATGATGATGTAACGAAAGATGGAAGCATGAGTAAAGGCAGTGCGTACCCTGTCAGCTCCCCGTATTGACTGGTGGCTGCGGCTGCGGTGACTCCGGCGATTGCCAAACTTTGGGCGACCACTATCGGTTCGAAAAACCACGAAACCGATCCGATCATCCTGCTTCCGGTAGAAGGAAGGGCGATCCCCATCAATTCCGTGAACGTTCCTTTTCCCGATTTGACATTCTTGAAGAAACCCTTTCTGAACTTAAAATGTTTCTTTATTTTAAAGCTGGTCAATAAGTAGAAGAGAGATACAAGTTCCCCGATAATCGATGCGAACATCGCACCGGCTGCTGCATATTCAATTCCATATGGCAAAAAGGCCTTCGTCAGGACGGCTATGAAAGTGATTCTGGCCACCTGTTCGATAACTTGCGAGAAAGCGAAGGGCTTCATATTTTGCTTGCCTTGGAAATAACCGCGCAGTACGGATGAGACGGCGATGATCGGTACGATAGGGGCAATCGCCATGAGCGGCCATAGCGTCCGTTTATCAGTAAATAGGTAATCTGAGAGAACCGGCGCGAAAAGCAGCATCGCAGGAGTGAAAATCATCGATAGAGTAATGGTGCAGGCCAAAGAGACGACAAGGATTTTCTTGATTTTCCGCTCATCACCTCTGGCATTGGCCTCAGCCACGTATTTCGAAATGGCGATTGGCAGGCCTAACTGGGTTATGTTCACGACGAGAAAGAGGGTCGGTAATGCCATCATATATAAACCAACGCCTTCTTCGCCGATGAAGCGGGCGATGACAATGCGGTTAATGAAACCAAGAACCCTTGTAATCAGGCTTGCGATTAATAAAATCAGCGTCCCTTTTAAAAATTTGGACATTGAACTCCCTCCCTGCCTTCTCAAAAAAGCGGTTATGCTATACAATTATCTATATGCTTGTACTTGGACAAAGCATGACAAAAGTGTTTGTTTGCGTTCTAACAAATGATTGAAACCCTTCTAAGAAAATGCGCATTTATTTGAGAATCATTTTTACTGGAGGCAAAGTGATGTCAAAAAAGAATCATCCCTATCAAAGGTATTATCTAAAGGTACGTCCATTTTTGAAGAGCAAGCGTGAGGAATTTCAAATGGTCGGATTGAATGCCGTAACGGAGGAAGACATTTGGGGAACCTTAACCAAAAATAAATGGAAGCGTCCGCAGGAAAACATTCACATTCATGAACTTGTCGCAGATATCGTGACATTTTCGAGCAACCAGTTCATGACCTTCCAAATGGTTGAAGCATATAAATCACCAAACCTATTGGAGCCGCTTTCTGAAGAGGAACTGAAGGAACTTTTTAAAGAATGACGCAAAGATATACTTAAATTGACAGCTGTTTGTATATGTCTCATAATAGATATGGTTATGCTTTTTTTTGGAAAAAGCAGGGAAGCTGTGTCGTTTTTCTCAAGAAGCAAAGGGTATGCAGTTACCATATAAACTAAAAATGACAGTGTTTTTAACTTCAGGAACAGGCGTATTATAGAAAGGGGCCTACTACATAATGGTAAAAAGAAGCAGGATCGTTGCGTTTTTTCTAATCGCACTATTGATTTTCGCAGCGATGGGGACGACTTCAAAAGGAATCCTAAAGGATATCAAGCTGGGTCTTGATCTTCAAGGCGGTTTTGAAGTGTTATATGAAGTAAAACCGCTGTCTGGGGAAAAGATCACCCCGGATGTTTTACGGGCTACAGTAAGCTCACTTGAGCGGCGTGTCAATGTTTTGGGCGTTAGCGAACCTAACATTCAAATCGAAGGGAAAGACCGGATCCGCGTTCAATTGGCTGGGGTCAAAGACCAAAACAACGCTCGCGAAATCCTCTCGACACAAGCTAAATTATCTTTCCGTGACTACAACGATAAAGAAATGATGACCGGTGCCGACCTTAAAGAAGGCGGCGCGAAACAAACGTTCCAAGAGAATAAACCGGTTGTCGAAGTCACATTGAAAGATGTGAATAAATTTAAGGACATCACTCAAAAAATATCCTCGATGCAAAGTCCGACTAATGTACTTGCAATCTGGTTGGATTTCGAGGAAGGAAAAGATTCCATTAAGGATACAGCTTCACAGGACAATATGATATCCGCTCCGGCTGTCAGTGAAGTTTTCAATACGAAGAAGGTGTATATTACCGGTCAATTCACGGTGGAAGAAGCGAAAGAGCTTGCAGCCCTTCTTAATGCCGGTGCTTTGCCTGTAGATTTAAAAGAAAAGTATTCCACTTCTGTAGGTGCCCAATTCGGTGCAGGTGCACTGAATGATACTATTTTTGCAGGAATCATCGGAATTGCACTTGTTTTTATCTTCATGCTTGTGTATTACCGCTTCCCGGGATTCATTGCGGTCGTCACATTAAGCATATACCTTTTCTTGACGCTATTAGTGTTTGATTGGATGAATGCGGTCCTTACGCTGCCTGGTATTGCGGCATTGGTACTCGGGGTCGGGATGGCTGTCGATGCCAATATCATAACCTATGAGCGAATCAGGGATGAATTGAAACTTGGCAGATCTGTTAAAGCGGCTTATAAAGAAGGTACCAAGAATTCACTTGCTACCATCACGGATGCCAACTTAACGACCCTGCTGGCTGCGGCTGTTCTATTCTATTATGGAACAAGCTCGGTTAAAGGGTTTGCCACCACTTTGATCATTTCGATTTTAATGAGTTTCATCACAGCCGTCTATGGTACACGCCTCTTCATGAGCCTGTGGGTGAATAGCGGGTTCCTGGACAAACGTGCATCATGGTTTGGCGTGAAGAAGAAATACATTCACGATTTATCCGAGAAAATGGATTTGATGTCATTGCCAACACGCTTTGATAAAATCGATTTCGTCAAACATCGGAAAGTTTTTTATGGCATTTCAATCGGTGTCACTGTTATTGGAATCATTTTCCTTCTCGTCTTCAGATTGAATCTTGGGATTGATTTCACGAGCGGTACCCGAATCGAGGTTTCGTCCAAAGACGTCTTGACTACTCAGCAAGTTGAAACCGAAATGAAAAAGGTCGGTATCGATGCGGATGATATCAAGGATGTCAGGCTCGCTGGTAAAGACAATAAAAATGCTGTCGTTCGGACAGTCGGTGTCCTCGATAAACAGGAAATCGCTGAATTGAAGGACCATTTCAAGAAGGATTACGGAGCGGAACCGAATGTCAGCACCGTATCACCGACTGTAGGAAAAGAGCTTGCGAAAAATGCCATGTATGCGTTAGCGATCGCATCAATCGGAATCATATTGTATGTATCGATACGATTTGAATGGCGAATGGCCGTACCTGCCGTGGTCGCGCTCATACATGATGCCTTCTTCATCATCACGATTTTTAGCTTGCTCCGGCTCGAAGTGGATATCACCTTCATTGCTGCGGTTCTGACGATCGTCGGTTATTCGATCAATGATACGATCGTAACCTTTGACCGTATTCGTGAAAACCTGCGCTTCAGCCGTAAAATCAAAACCGCCGAAGAACTTGAGAACATAGTGAACATCAGTATCAGGCAAACTTTGACGAGGTCCATTAACACGGTTCTGACCGTTCTCATCACGGTCATCGCGTTGATGATCTTCGGCAGTGAAGCTATCCGTAACTTCTCCATTGCTCTGTTTATCGGTTTAATATGCGGCGTGTATTCATCGCTATTGATCGCTTCCCAATTTTGGCTTGATTTGAAAATCAGGGAATTGAAGAAGAAAGGTCCGCTGAATACAGCGAAAGAAAAGAAACAAAGTCTTGAAGGACAAGTTTAATAGGTGAGAGGGGGCTGGCATGATGCCAGCCTTCTTTTTGTTGGGCCGAACAGGGAATTACAGCCAATTATGAGTTTAAAATAAAATTGAAACTGGTATATTCGTTTTGTATAATGAGTAAGTTGAGGGGTGAATAAATGTTAAAGCCAAAAACCCGGTGGAACTTACGGACTGCCGATGAAAACAAAGTAGCTGTACTAGCTGAAGAGCTTCATATCACACCTTTGGTTGCAGCCCTGCTTGTGAATCGAGGCCTGGATACGATTGAAAGTGCCCGATCCTTTTTATTTGTAAAAAATCAAACTTTTCATGATCCATTTTTATTGAAGGATATGGATAAAGCAGTATATAGAATACGAGAAGCAATTCAAAATGGAGAAAAAATACGTATATTCGGTGATTATGATGCGGATGGCGTGACATCGACCACAGTGATGATGACGGCGCTGACGAGATTGGGGGCCGATGTTGACTTTTATATCCCGAATCGGTTTACAGAAGGATATGGTCCGAATCCGATGGCATTCCGCCTAGCAGCCGACCAAGGGGTGAAGGTATTAATAACCGTCGATACCGGAATTTCTGCAGTCGATGAAGCGAAACTTGCCGGCGAGCTCGGCATGGATTATATTTTGACCGACCACCATGAACCGGGACCGGAACTGCCTGAGGCATTGGCGATCATCCATCCTAAACTTGAGGACAGTTCCTATCCATTTAAAGAGCTTGCCGGAGTAGGGGTCGCATTTAAGCTGGCACACGCCTTGCTTGGGGAAATGCCTGAGGATTTGCTTGAGATAGCGGCAATCGGCACCATAGCGGATTTAGTGCCTTTACAAGGGGAAAACCGCGTCATTGCTGCGAAAGGCATCGAGCAGTTACGTTTGACGCGCCGCCCGGGACTTGTTGCCTTAATGAAAGTGGCGAATGTTCAGCAGGAAGCATTGAATGAAGAATCGATCGGCTTTGCGATGGCACCGCGGATCAATGCTGTCGGGCGCCTTGGAGATGCCGATCCCGCTGTCGATTTATTGATGTCACAAAGTCTGGAAGAAGCGACGGAACTCGCCCATGAAATCAATGATATCAATAAAGAGCGACAGGAAATGGTTGCGGCAATGGCGGAAGAAGCGATTGCTGAAGTCGAGGAAAACTTCCCGCCTGAGTCCAATGGTGTGCTCATCATCGGCAGGGAAGGCTGGAACGCCGGAGTTGTGGGGATTGTGGCCTCTAAACTAGTTGAACGCTTTTACCGGCCCACGATTGTATTGAGCTATGACCGGGAAAAGGGATTAGCTAAAGGTTCTGCTCGTAGCATCGCCGGTTTCGATCTATTTCAAAGTCTTTCCGCCTGCCGTGAAATGCTGCCTCATTTCGGTGGACATCCGATGGCTGCTGGAATGACATTGAAAATTGAAGATGTTCAGGAACTCAGGGACCGCATGAACTTGATTGCGAAGGAACAACTGAACGAAGAGGACTTCATCCCCATTACAAACTTGGACAGGGCAACGACGTTAGCTGAAGTTTCCATTCAAACGATTCAGGAAATGAGCTTGCTGGCGCCATTTGGGGTTACGAATCCGAAGCCGAAGATCTTGATAGATTCCGTCCAGCTTTCAAGTGTCCGCAAAATTGGTGCCAACCAAAATCACTTGAAGGTCCAGCTGGAAGATGGTGAAAAACACAAACTTGACGGAGTGGGCTTCGGTCTCGGTCATTTTGTCGATGAAATAGCTCCGCACGCTTCGGTCTCGGTCATTGGTGAGCTTTCCATCAATGAGTGGAATAATATGAAAAAGCCCCAGATCTTTGTCCAGGATGTCTCGGTAAACCATTGGCAGTTATTCGATTACCGCGGCAAGGGACAGGCAGAGAAGTGGCTTGCCGACATTCCTGTACAAAACCGGAAGATCGTCATTTTCTCGGAAGATATTTATCGCAGATACCCATTTTTGGAAAACCATCCAGATCTTCTCCATATCAAGAATGAACTGGATGCAGAGCAGCTCGACTGCTTTGAAGGTCATTTGGCATTAATGGACATGCCTCCTTCAAGGGAATATTTGAAACGGGTGATTGCCAATAAGAACCCTTCGCGTATCTACGCTCACCTTTCCCATGAACAGGACCATTTCTTGAGTACGATGCCAACAAGGGATCATTTTAAATGGTTCTATGCCTTCCTTGCCAAAAAGGGTCCGCTTGACGTGAAGAGATACGGTGATGACCTGGCCAAATATCGCGGCTGGTCGAGAGATACCGTGGATTTCATTTCTAAGGTGTTTTTTGAGCTTGATTTTGTTACAATAGAGAATGGGTTAATTATGCTCACAACCAATGCGAAAAAACGCGATCTCAGTGAATCTGAATCGTATACAAGAAAGAAAGAGCAATTTGAGCTTGAACAAGAGCTTGTTTATTCTTCCTATCAACAATTATTCGATTGGTTCAATCATTATTTAGTTCATGAGGCAACAGACCTTGAGGAGGAAACAAAGCAATGGATTTAAAGCAATATGTAACAATTGTGCAAGACTGGCCAAAACCGGGTATTGTCTTCAAAGATATTACAACATTAATGGATAACGGCGCTGCTTATAAATACGCAACAGACCAAATCGTCGAGTACGCTCGCGATAAAAATATCGACTTGGTGGTCGGGCCGGAAGCACGCGGATTCATTATCGGATGTCCAGTCGCATACTCATTGGAAGTGGGCTTTGCGCCAGTGAGAAAAGAAGGAAAACTTCCACGTGAAACGATAAAAGTCGAATATGGATTGGAATATGGCAAGGATGTATTGACAATCCATAAAGATGCCATTAAACCGGGACAGCGTATCCTGATTACGGATGATTTGCTTGCTACCGGGGGAACAATCGAAGCGACGATCAAATTGGTTGAACAGCTTGGCGGAATCGTAGCCGGGATTGCATTCCTTATTGAATTGACCGACTTGGATGGTAAAGATAAATTGGACGGCTATGATGTCTTGACATTAATGAGCTTTTAATAAACGAGAGCACCCTGACCAGGGTGCTCTTTTTCTGTTTTTACTCATTTTAGCTGGATTTTGTCGAATTTCCAGTGAAAAAATGCACTATTATTCATAAAATACACGTTTAACTCTTTACATCCTTGCCTTTTTTTTCGATAATAGTAATAATAAAGAGTTTTTCTGCTAATAAGTTTATTTGCACTTTTATCCGTTTAAGCGGATTTATTTTTTTTCGCAAAAATTGTCACGTTTTGCAGAATAAAGGGAAGTGCTACCAATCATACTCAATCCGGATCATATCCGGTGGCAGTTAAAGTGGGGTTAAGGTGATTAAATGGCTAATGATCAAATATTGACTGCCGAGCAGGTTGTGGAACGGGCCAGCTTATATCTTCAGCCGGAAGAAGCTGAATTTATCCATAGAGCGTTTAAGTATGCAGAGTATGCTCACCGAGAACAATTCCGTAAATCGGGAGAGCCGTATATTATTCATCCGATTCAAGTAGCGGGCATTCTGGCTGATCTTGAAATGGACCCTGCAACCATTGCGGCAGGTTTTTTACATGATGTTGTTGAAGACACGGAGATCACTTTAAAGGATATTGAAGAAAATTTCAGTCCTGAAGTCGCCATGCTTGTGGATGGCGTGACCAAGTTAGGGAAAATCAAATACAAGTCACAGCAGGAGCAACAGGCGGAAAATCATCGGAAAATGTTCGTGGCGATGGCCCAGGATATACGGGTCATCTTGATCAAGCTCGCGGACAGACTGCATAATATGCGGACATTGAAGCATCTGCCGCAGGAAAAGCAGAGAAGGATATCGAACGAAACGTTGGAAATCTTCGCACCGCTTGCCCATCGTCTTGGTATCAGCACGATTAAATGGGAACTGGAAGATACTGCACTAAGGTATTTGAATCCTCAGCAGTATTACCGAATCGTCAACCTGATGAAGAAAAAGCGTGCAGAACGTGAAAACTATCTGGAAGAAGTCATTGATGAAGTGCGTAAAAACGTTGAGGAAGTCAACATTAAGGCTGACCTATCCGGCAGGCCGAAACATATATACAGCATTTATCGCAAAATGGCTTTGCAGAATAAACAGTTCAGCGAAATTTATGATTTGCTTGCAGTTCGGATCGTCGTCAATAGCATAAAAGATTGCTATGCCGTTTTAGGGATCATCCATACATGCTGGAAGCCGATGCCTGGCCGATTCAAAGACTATATCGCGATGCCGAAGCCGAATATGTATCAATCACTTCATACGACGGTGATCGGACCGAAAGGCGATCCGCTGGAAGTGCAGATCCGTACTTCCGATATGCATCGCATTGCCGAGTTCGGGGTTGCTGCGCACTGGGCTTATAAAGAGGGAAAAGATGTCGGTGAACAGCCTTCACTGGAAGAAAAATTGACATGGTTCCGGGAAATTCTTGAATTCCAGGATGATGCGACTAATGCCGAGGAATTCATGGAATCCCTTAAAATAGATCTCTTTTCTGATATGGTATTCATTTTCACTCCAAAAGGCGATGTCATCGAACTGCCATCAGGATCCAACCCGATTGATTTCGCTTACCGGATTCACTCGGAAATCGGAAATAAAACGATTGGTGCCAAAGTGAACGGGAAAATGGTACCGCTGGATTATAAACTGAAAACTGGCGACATCATAGAAATCTTAACATCGAAGCATTCATATGGCCCAAGTCAGGATTGGCTTAAGCTAACGCAAACATCTCAAGCGAAAAATAAAATCCGCCAATTTTTCAAGAAGCAGCGCCGGGAAGAAAATATCGAAAAAGGCAAAGAGCTTGTTGAAAAGGAAATCAAGGATATGGAGTTCGACCTGAAGGAAATCCTGGCTGCCGAGAATATCAGGCGTGTTGCGGATAAATTCAACTTCCTGAATGAAGAGGATATGTATGCAGCAGTCGGATATAACGGAATAACAGCCCTTCAGGTAGCTAACCGCCTGACCGAAAAATGGCGTAAGCAGAAAATGGTCGAGCAAGAAGCGGATATTTCTGAAGCGGTAGCCGATCTGAAAACCTTCTCCAATACATCTAAAAAACGTGACTCAGGCGTACAGGTACCGGGGATTGATAACCTGCTTATCCGTTTATCACGCTGTTGCAACCCAGTACCAGGGGACGAAATCGTTGGTTATATAACCAAAGGCCGTGGAGTTTCAGTTCATAGACAAGATTGCCCGAACCTGGATAGCGGGGAAGCCGATCATCGCCTCGTACCGGTTGAATGGGAAAGTACGATCAACGAACGCAAGGAATACATCGTTGAAATTGAAATCAGCGGCTATGACCGTCGCGGCTTATTAAACGAAGTGCTGCAAGCCGTCAATGAAACCAAGACCAACATTTCAGCGGTCTCGGGTAAATCCGACAGGAATAAGGTGGCGACCATTCACATGTCGATCTATATTCATAACATTGCCCATTTACAAAAGGTCGTCGACCGTATTAAGCAAATTTCGGATGTTTATTCCGTCAGAAGGATAATGAACTAAGGAGTTTTTATTGCCATGCGTGTTGTTTTACAACGTTCCAAAGCGGCAAAAGTCGTTGTCGCAGACCAAATAATCGGGCAAATCGACAGCGGGCTCGTCCTGTTGGTTGGTATAACACATGGTGATACCATCGATGACGCCGCCTATTTGGCCGATAAGATTGTCAATCTAAGAATATTTGAAGATGAAAATGAAAAGATGAACCATTCACTATTGGATGTGGGAGGTTCGATTTTATCAGTTTCACAATTCACCTTATACGGCGATTGCCGTAAAGGCCGTCGACCCAATTTCATGGACGCCGCCCGTCCTGAAGAGGCGAATGAATTATATGAAGCATTCAACGAGGAACTCCGCAAAAGAGGCATCCATACGGAAACAGGTCAATTTGGTGCCATGATGGATGTTCAGCTTACTAATGACGGTCCCGTTACATTAATACTTGAAAGCAAGAAATGACCTGCTGCGGCAGGTTTTTTTTGTTGGGGTAAGGGCAGAAAAGCCAGCTTCGATGCGAAGCTGGCTTTTCTGCTTATTTAAAGTATCGCGCCAATCCATTGTAAATGGCCGATGTGATTTTTTCTTGATATTCATTTGATGTTAACGTCAATTCTTCCACTGGATTACTTAAATAACCTAGTTCAATGAGTGTAGCTACCCGTTTATTTTCACGGATGACATGAAAATTCCCGTAACGTGATCCACGATTGGGCACCTGCATCGTAGAACCGAGTGAATTGGCCAGTGTAGCCGCCAATGCACGCTGATAGTCATGATAGTAGTATGTTGTTATCCCGCTGGTGATCTGGTCCTTGGTGCTATCATAATGGAGGCTGATGAAAGCATCCGCGTTATGTATATGTGAAGTGCTGACCCGGGAAGGGAGTGGAACATAGGTATTTCCGCTTCTGGTCAGGAGCACTTTAGCTCCTGCCGCCTGAAGTTTGTCCCGCAGCAATTCTGCCGTTCGAGTCGTCAGGTTTTTCTCAAGTGTTCCACCGGCGCCGATTGTACCGCTATCCCTGCCGCCATGGCCGGGATCGATCACAATGGTTTTATCCTTTAAGTATTTCTCAACGCCAGGCCGTTGGATCTGCTCGGGATTCCCTTCGACCGTCACGATCCATCCGGCCACATAAGCTGTTTTTCCGCCCTTAAGTTTAAGGGAATACCAGTCGCCTTCCATACCAGATGCGGAGAACGTTTCACCTGCATTGGCCTGCTCGACAATCTCTGAGTTGCCATCAGGCCCACTTCTAAGGATCGTACCATCATGAATGATGGTAATCTTGTTTCCTTTTACATCAACCTTTTTTTCCTTCGCCGCTTGTTCAACATTCTCCTTTTCAAGGTACCAACTCACGACCCAGCCCTTTTTTGAACCGGAGAGCTTTATCTGTGTCATATTTCCCTTTGTTTGCAGCACGGCGTAAGTCTCATCCTTGTTCACCGAACCGATGACCTTGCTTGAGAGAGAGGCTTCTTTCCTGACATTTAAACCCGTAGCGGTCACCCTTGCAGTGGCGCCTGCCGTAGCATTTTTCATATCATCTTTATCTTCGTTTACTTGTATGTAAGGTTCAGCTACCCAACCGCGGACTCCTTGGAAATCAATTTCAGCCCATTCATTTTCAACCCTGTAAACGGTCACTGACGTATTTACATTCAGCTTTCCGAGTGAGGCACTGCTTGTCGATGGTTCCGAACGGACATTGAGCCGGTCCACCAAAGTTACACCGGTTTTTACGGATTGATTCGTTTCTTTTTTCTTGGTTGAATCTTTCTTCGCTGCATTTCCTGATGCTTCGGGAAGCTTCAAGTAGTCAGAAGAGACCCAGCCTTCGATATCAGCCGTGTTGACCTTAATCCAATTTTCATTCTTTTCAATGATGTCAACAGCCGTTCCTTTACTCAAGGATCCAACCGTTTGAAATGTAGTGCCGGGACCTGTACGGACACGGACGGAGCTGCCTGTTATCACACCTTGTCCGGCTTCCTTTTTGACCTGATTGGTATCAGACCCCGTTTGTTTCTCCACTAACCAATTGGCAACCCATCCCGTTTTGCCGGCGCCGATCCGGATTTCGATCCAGTCGCCATCTTCATTCAGAATGGGATACGATTCCCCTTTTTCCAGTTTTTTTACGATAGGGAAACTGAGTCCTGCACCTTCACGGACATTGACCACTTGGGTCGTCACGATATTTTCCCCTTCATCTTTTCCAAAAGCGTGATTGACGGGGAAAATCGCTGATAATATCAGCATCAGTGTCAGGCCGAATAAACCCGATTTCTTCTTCATAAGTTGTCTCTCCCTTTTAATGCTATATGTATGTATTCTCTTTCAATGAAAATTTCCCTCTTTCCCTGTGCAAAAAACATTTTTTTTAGGAAAGAATAGAGCTTATATAACTCTAGGAGGGAACCACATGAAATTCAGCGAAAAAGATCAAACGAGCTTAAGCGGAGGCAATCAAGTACTGGGTGTCGATTTTCACGATTTCATTCAAAAGGAACAAAGCGCAAACCATGTTGAATTGGCATCCGAATTCGGAGTCAATGTCCGGACGATCAAAAATTTGAAAAAACGTTTGAACCAATAAAATGCGACAAAATCCTCAGACTGCCTTGACATTTGATGTTAACGTCCGTATGATTATAAAATATCAGACTTATTACTGCAATAACCAATGATGGAGAAGAGTAATTAAGAAACACATGAAAAGAGAGGAAATGCCGAGGCTGAAAGCATTCCACATGATGACTTAATGAAAGAACCCTCCGTAGGCTTCACTCCGAACGGATTTACTTAATAGGAGATGGACGTAAAACAGGCGTTAACTGTTCTTGAGCGGGGGCACTTTTTTGTGCTTCAACTAGGGTGGCACCACGGGATATCCAAACTCTCGTCCCTTGTAACGGATAAGTTACAAGGGGCGGGAGTTTTTTGTTTGGAAAAAATCAGTATAGCGCCGTATCAGAAAGGGCGTCTTGCTTTAAAGGAGGAAACACACATGTCTATTCAGATTCCTAGAGGTACCCAGGATTTATTGCCTGGCCAAACGGAAATTTGGCAGTACATCGAGAACACGGCGCGTGAGATTTGTCACCGTTACCAATATAAAGAAATCCGCACACCGATTTTTGAGCATACGGAATTATTTTTACGCGGTGTAGGGGATACAACCGATATCGTACAAAAAGAAATGTATTCATTTCAAGATCGCGGTGAAAGGAACTTAACCCTTCGTCCGGAAGGCACTGCATCGGTTGTACGGTCATATATCGAGAACAAAATGTTCGGGTGGGCCAATCAACCGGTCAAGCTTTATTATATCGGGCCGATGTTCCGTTACGAACGTCCGCAAGCAGGTCGGTTCCGCCAGTTCGTTCAATTCGGCATTGAAGCTTTAGGAAGTAAGGATCCAGGAATCGATGCAGAGGTTCTGTCACTTGCGATGAACCTTTACAAGGAACTTGGTTTGAAAAAGCTGAAACTTGTGATCAACAGCCTTGGTGATAAGGAAAGCCGGACAGCGCATCGCAATGCGTTAATCAAGCATTTCGAACCGCGCATCGGCGAGTTTTGCGGCGATTGCCAAAACCGTCTCGAAAAAAATCCTTTGCGTATCCTTGATTGCAAAAAGGATCACGATCACGAATTGATGAGCACGGCCCCTTCCATCATTGAATATTTAAATGATGAATCCCGTATCTATTTCGAAAAGGTGAAACAGCACTTAACCGATTTGGAAATCGATTTCGTCGAAGATCCGACCCTGGTGCGGGGCTTGGATTACTATAATCATACCGCATTTGAAATCATGAGTGATGCAGAAGGCTTTGGCGCCATCACTACCCTTTGCGGAGGCGGCCGTTATAACGGGCTGTCTGAAGAACTTGGCGGACCGGAAACACCGGGAATCGGCTTTGCACTAAGCATTGAACGTCTGATTGCTGCCCTCCAAGCAGAAAACATCGAGCTTCCGATCAAAAAGGGAATTGACTGCTATCTTGTCTCATTAGGTGAAACAGCCAAGGATTATACCGTCAAACTTGCCCATCAATTGCGGAATGCTGGTTTCACCGTCGAAAAAGACTATCAAGACCGTAAAGTGAAAGCACAATTCAAATCAGCCGACCGCCTCGAAGCAAGATATGTGGCGACACTCGGGGATGATGAATTGGCAAATAATAAAATCAATGTGAAGTTCATGGAAACTGGAGAACAAGTCCAAGTGGAACTTGCTACATTCGTTGAACAATTCAAAAAGCTACAGGCTTAAGGGGGAAATACCATGTTTGGCAGAACATACTTCAATGGTGAAGTGACAGAAGCAGCAATTGGTGAAAAAGTAACATTAAAAGGTTGGGTACAAAAACGCCGGGATTTGGGCGGGGTCATCTTTATCGACCTTCGTGACAGAAGCGGAGTCGTCCAAGTCGTTTTCAATCCGGACATCTCGGCAGAAGCGCTGGCCACAGCCGAAAAGATCCGTAATGAATACGTCCTTGATATCCAAGGGACAGTCATCAAACGTGATGAAGCCAACTTCAATCCGAACGTAACAACAGGAACGGTCGAAGTTCAAGCTGAAAACGTTACAATTTTAAACGAAGCAAAGACCCCTCCATTCATCATTGATGAAAGAACGGATGTGTCAGAAGACATCCGCTTGAAATATCGTTATTTGGACCTTCGTCGTCCAGCGATGTTCGAAACGCTGAAAATGCGTAACCAAACAACAAAAGCGATCCGTGACTACTTGGACGGTGAAGGCTTCCTTGATATCGAAACACCTATTTTAACCAAAAGTACACCTGAAGGAGCACGTGATTATTTAGTGCCTAGCCGTGTACACGAAGGTGAGTTCTATGCGCTTCCGCAGTCACCGCAAATCTTCAAGCAGCTATTGATGGTATCAGGTTTCGAACGTTATTATCAAATTGCCCGCTGTTTCCGTGATGAAGACTTACGTGCTGACAGACAGCCTGAATTCACGCAAATCGATATTGAAACAAGCTTCATGAGCCAAGAAGATATCATTAACACAGCTGAAAACATGATGGCTAAAGTGATGAAAGACGTAAAAGGATTGGACGTAACACTGCCATTCCCTAGAATGACCTACAATGAAGCAATGAGCCGTTACGGTTCCGACAAACCGGATACACGTTTCGGAATGGAACTTAAAGATGTTTCCGAAATCGTCAAAGACAGTGATTTCAAAGTGTTCACCGGCGCTGTTGCAAACGGCGGACAAGTTAAGGCGATCGTCGTTAAGGACGGAAATGCGGACTATTCCCGTAAAGATATCGATGCATTGGCTGAATTTGCAGCGATTTACGGTGCAAAAGGCCTTGCATGGCTGAAAGTTGAAGAAGACGGCGTAAAAGGGCCGATCGCCAAATTCTTCGCAGAAGATCAAGAGCAATTAGTATCTGCATTGGAAGCTGAAGTGGGCGATTTAATCTTATTCGTAGCGGATAAGAAAGGCATCGTAGCCGATGCACTTGGAGCACTTCGCAACAAGCTTGGTAAAGAAAGAGGCTTGATCGACCAAAGCAAATTCAACTTCCTATGGGTGACGGACTGGCCACTATTTGAATATGACGAAGAAGAAGGACGCTACTATGCAGCACACCATCCATTCACAATGCCATTCCGTGAAGACATGGACAAACTGGAATCAGACCCAGCAAGCGTACGTGCACAAGCATATGACCTTGTCTTGAACGGCTACGAACTTGGCGGCGGATCACTGCGGATATTCGAACGCGACGTTCAGGAAAAAATGTTCAAAGTACTTGGATTCTCCGAAGAAGAAGCAAACGCACAATTCGGCTTCCTAATGGATGCATTCGAATACGGAACACCTCCACACGGTGGGATTGCTCTTGGATTGGACCGCATGGTCATGCTGCTCGCAGGCCGCACGAACCTTCGCGACACCATCGCGTTCCCGAAAACAGCAAGCGCAAGCGACCTGCTCGTTGACGCACCGAGTACTGTAAGTGACAAGCAATTGGCTGAACTGAACCTAAGACTTGCAGCACTTAAAAAATAATTTTTTTGGAAAAAATATGAAAAAATACCTAGGTGTTTTTTCTTGAAACAGAGTTAAGCATTATGATATGATGTCTTCAATAAGTAAGAGTCCTGATGTGTTCGTTCTTTAACCTATAAGTTTTGACCGAACACTTATAGTTACCGGGAGCACTAGTTTCCTGGCCGCGTAAAAGCCTCCCTCGAAGAGGACTTACAGACGCGAGGAACCGAGCACCCACCTGCGGAGAGCGGGTTCAAAACAAAGGCGTAAACGGCACAATTGGGACTCTTACACCTTACAAAGCAACTCATGTTAAACAACATGGGTTTTTTTGTGCGTTGAAATAGGCTCGAATTCACGAGTAAATGGTGCAAATTCACGAGTAAGCTACAAATCTCATGAATTAAACAAAGCAAATTCACGGTAAAACGTCTGATTTCAGATCCTGGCAGGAAAAAAGGGCATTTACATAGAAGCTAAAGGAGAAGGAGTTGATGTATGGATGCTAAAACCGTGTGAAATGCCTATGAAAATGCTCAAACTGGAGGCATTAAGCAGGAGGCTCCCAGCAAATCATCCAAAACAGGAAAGAATCAGGAACGACTTCCAGAAAATCCGTATAGGATATAACGGGGAGCGGAGTATCGGAAAAGAGCTGAAGAATCTTCCGAAAGAATATTGTGTATTTCATGATTTGAGATTAAGCCCCGATGGGAGCCGTTATTTTCAAATGGATTTCCTAATATTCACCCGGAATTACTGTATCATCATTGAAGTGAAAAATTTTGCGGGAACGCTCTATTTTGACCGCACCTATCCCCAATTGATTCGGACAAAAGATGGACAGGAACAGGCATATCTGGATCCGCTAATCCAGGTTGACGTGCAAAAATCCCGATTAAAAGATTGGCTTACTTTTCACAAATTCCCCTCGCTGCCGATTGAAACGCTCATTGCCAATGCAAACTCGAATACCATCATCAGGACTACCCCAGGTTTTGCCCCCATTTTCAAAAAAATCACGGGAAAAGAAACCCTGATAACCAAAATTCACACCCTTGAAGAAAAGTATCCTTCTGAGCAATTAACCCAAAGGCAGAGCAATAGACTTTCGAACACGATTTTGCATAAAAACACTCCGCATAATCCTGATATACTCGAATTGTATCAAATTGATGAGAAAGATCTGCTCAAAAGCGTTCAATGTCCTGAATGCTCTGCTCCCCATATGCAATATCACTGGGGCAAATGGTCATGCAGTCAATGTTCTTACGCCGCGAAAGATGCCCACATTCAAACTCTTCGTGATTTTGCTCTCCTCATAAAACCCAATATAACAAATAAACAAGCACGGCTCTTTTTACAAATCGATTCAATTGATATCATGCAAAGGATGCTCTCTGCACTGGAATTGCCTTATTCGGGGCAATTTAAAAATAGAGTTTATAAACTTGATGGATTAATTCGCGAGTAAATACCCCAAATTCACGAGTAAATAGCCTAAATTCACGAGTAAATACGCCAAACTCACGAGTAAACACGCCAAATTCACGAGTAAACACGCCAAATTCACGAGTAAACACGCTAAACTCACGAGTAAACACGCCAAACTCACGAATAAATACCCCAAGCTAACGAAAAAACCAAAAAAACCATCGAATAAACTTCAAATATTCTCATTTAAGTAACATTCCGCAATATAGATTCGTAAATTATAGTAAGGTTGAGCGATAGTCAGCCAAGGATAGAAAGTAGTGAGGGCTTTGAAAGATTTATTGTATGCAAAGAGGATGGAGATGCTTCAGTTAGTGGAGCGGCTAGTGAATATAGATAGTGGTTCTCATACGAAAAAGGGTATTGATGAAATTGGTTCGATTTTAAAAACAAAATTTGAAAGTCTTGATTTTATTGTGAATACCGTTGAGCAACAGAATCATGGCAATCAGCTGGTCATCCAGCATCGTGATGCGCATCAACCGCATATTCTGGTCGTCGCCCATATGGATACGGTTTTTCCGGAAGGCACAGCGCAAAAACGTCCTTTTATAGTGAAAGGTAGCCGGGCATACGGTCCTGGTGTAGCGGATATGAAGTCCAGTTTGGTTGAGCTTTTTTATGCGATCCTTTGCTTGAAACAGACGGGACAGACAGGCTATAAGCATATCCAAATCATTCTTAATAGTGATGAGGAGGTCGGGTCTCCGTCCTCCGCTTCACTCATCTCGGAAAAAGCGGCCAATAAGAAGTTCGCGTTAATTCTTGAACCGGCTAGGACGGACGGTTCGCTTGTCACGGCAAGAAGGGGCTGCGGTCAGTTTAAAGTGGATATCGTCGGGGTGGCCGCCCATTCAGGGATAGAGCCCGAAAAGGGACGAAGTGCAATTGAAGAATTGGCCCATAAGATCATCGCCTTACACCGCTTGAATGATCAACAGAAAGGAATCAGCGTTAATGTCGGCATGATTGAGGGAGGTTCCGCTGTTAATACGATCGCTTCCCATGCGGCTGCTTTTGTGGATGTGCGGATTTCGGAAAAAAGGCAGGAAGGCATCATCCTCAAGCAACTGAAAAAAATCTGTGCTGAAACCTATATTTCAGGAACGAAAACGACATTGAGCGGGAAAATGGACCGGTCTCCGATGGAAAAGAATGAGAAAACGAACTTGCTTTTAGAGACGATCCGTCAGGCAGGGAAGGAAATCGGCATCGAAATCACGGATACGGCCACAGGTGGAGGTTCGGATGCTTCCATCACGTCTGATATGGGAATCGCGACAGTGGATGGACTAGGGCCCATTGGAGGGAATGCACATAGTGAAGAGGAGTATTTGGAAATTCCAAGCCTGACGGAAAGGACCCTCCTATTGGCAACCGTCATTCAAAAATTATCAAAAATGACCTAGTGCCCCAATTCCGATTAGACTGCTCATATTTAGCTTGTCATTAATGATGTTTATGATATATTGTTAATTGGGAAACTAAATAAGAACAGAATTTATTGGAGTTGAATATATATGCTGCATCAGTTTTCACGAAATGAATTGGCAATTGGCAAGGAAGGAATCGATATTCTGAAAAATACGACCGTTGCTGTCCTGGGTGTTGGAGGCGTTGGTTCATTTTCAGCCGAAGCATTGGCACGTACCGGGGTAGGCCGTATTATTCTTGTGGATAAAGACGATGTCGACATCACGAATGTAAACAGGCAGATCCATGCTCTATTATCAACAGTCGGTCAACCGAAAGCGGAATTGATGAAAAATCGCATTCAAGACATCAATCCCGACTGCGAAGTGATCGCTCTTAAAATGTTCTATACAGAAGAGACGTTTGAAGAATTCTTCAGTTATGGCCTGGACTATGTCATTGATGCATCGGATACGGTCATTTATAAGATGCATGTGATGAAGGAATGCCTGAAACGGAATATCAAGGTGATTTCAAGCATGGGGGCCGCTAATAAGATGGACCCGACACGTTTTCAAATTGCCGATATCTCCAAAACGCATACCGATCCGCTTGCCAAGGTCATTCGTACTAGATTGCGTAAAGAGGGCATAACAAAGGGAATTCCCGTTGTTTTCTCCGACGAGAGCCCTATTGTCATTCGTGAGGATGTCCGAAAAGAAGTCGGCAATGATGAGGCAAAAATCCGTAAAGCCCAAATGCCTCCGTCCTCGAATGCTTTCGTACCATCCGTAGCGGGTTTAATTGCAGCAAGCTGGGTGATCAATGATATATTGAAAGATATTGAAGTTCGCCGTGTAAGTGATTGATAAAAAACAACTGACTCTATAAAGGGTCAGTTTTTTTGTGCCGAATAGCAGATATTCCTTTTAGTAACTTTTTTATCCATATCATATAGACGGGGTCGAAAGAATGAGATAAACTATTTTCAGAATATTATTTTTATTCAGATATTCTATTTGTTTAAAAGAACACACAAAACAAGGGGGTTTCAAATGAAGAAGAAAAAGCTAGCAGGAGTGTTTCTATCACTTTCATTGGTTGCAGGGGCGCTGGCAGGATGTAGCGGCGACTCGAAAACTAGCAGTTCAGGCGGGGGTTCATCAAAATCGGGTGACACGATTAAAATTGGGGCCAACCTTGAATTGTCCGGAGGTACGGCATCATTCGGCCAATCGGCTGCAGATGGTTTGAAACTGGCCATCGATGAGATTAATAAAGAGGGCATCAACGGTAAAAAACTGGAAATCGTTAAGGTTGATAATAAATCAGATGCAGCAGAAGCTACAAGCGGTTCGATCAAGTTAGTCAGCCAGGACAAGGTTGTGGCTGTAGTCGGATCTGCGACAAGCACGAATACATTGGCACAGGTTCAAGTCGCACAGGATAATCAAGTTCCTCTACTCACACCAACTGCAACAAATCCCGACATTACCAACAAAGCTGGAAAATTAAATGATTATGTGTTCAGAACTTGCTTTATCGATCCATTCCAAGGTACGGTGGCAGCCAATTTCGCATCTGACGAAATAGATGCGAAGACGGCTGCGATCTATGTGGATAGCGCAAGTGATTATTCTAAAGGACTGGCCGCAGCTTTTAAAGAAGCGTTCACTGCCAAGGGCGGTAAAATCGTCGCGGAAGAGGCTTATGTAACGAAAGATACTGATTTCCGCTCTACATTGACACGTATCAAATCCGCAAAACCGGAGTTCGTTTTCCTTCCTGGTTATTATGAAGAAGTCGGATTGATCTTAAAACAGGCACGTGAAGACGGCATAGACCTTCCATTCATGGGTGGGGACGGCTGGGATTCCCCGAAGGTCGTTGAAATTGCCGGAGCGGATGCTTTAAAAAATACGTATATCACGAATCACTATTCCCCGGAAGATGAAGATGCCAAAATCCAGGATTTCGTTGCAGCCTTCGAAAAGGAATACGATAAAACACCGGATGCATTTGCTGCACTTGGTTATGACACTGGGTACTACCTGGCCGATGCCATCAAGAGATCTGGAGATGCTTCTCCCGAAAAAATCAGACAAGCATTGGAAGATGTCAAAGATCTTCAATTAGTTTCCGGAACACTGAACCTTGATGAAAATCATGATCCGATCAAATCGGCGACCATCCTGGAATATGTAGATGGCAAACAAACGTTCAAGACAAAAATCAATCCATAATACCTTACGTGGATAGGGGGCAAGTTCCCCCTATTCTATATTCACTTAAAAAACACCTTAACGGGGAGAGTGCAATATGGAACTGATTCAGCAATTGGTAAATGGCATTTCACTCGGAAGCATTTATGCTTTGATCGCTCTTGGTTATACGATGGTATATGGAATCGTCAAGCTCATAAACTTCGCCCATGGCGACGTATTCATGGTCGGTTCATTTGTAGGGTTTTACGCCATTACCGTAATGGACTTATCCTTCATCCCGGCTTTATTGCTTTCGATGGTCACATGTGCCATCTTTGGCGTTTTAATTGAACGCATTGCTTATAAACCCCTTCGTAATGCAACACGGATTGCGGCCTTGATAACGGCCATCGGTGTTTCCCTTCTGATAGAAAATGGGCTGATTTACATCCGGGGCGCGCAGCCGGAAGCCTATCCAAATAATGTCCTTCCGATGGATAAACTCGATATATTTGGAGTTTCCATCAGCAGTCAATCGATATTGATCTTATCTGTTTCCATCATATTAATGATCATCCTACAATTCGTTGTCCATAAAACCAAAATCGGCAAAGCGATGCGCGCCGTTTCATTCGATTCCGAAGCGGCAAAGCTGATGGGAATCAATGTGAATAATACGATTTCAGCTACGTTCGCCATAGGTTCGGCCCTGGCAGGGGCGGCAGGTGTCATTTTTGGAATCTACTATATTAAAATCGAACCGTTGATGGGTGTCCTTCCTGGCCTTAAAGCATTTGTTGCAGCCGTCTTGGGCGGCATCGGCATCATTCCGGGAGCGATGGTCGGCGGTCTGCTGCTTGGAGTGATCGAAGCTTTGGTCAGTGCAGCCGGTTACTCATTATGGCGCGATGGTGTGGCTTTCGTCGTACTTATCTTGATTTTGATTTTCTTGCCGCAGGGACTGTTCGGTAAAAATAAAAGAGAAAAAGTATAGGGGAGACATGGCGATGACTACTTTAAAGAATTCAAAGGGTTTTTGGCTCTCGATCGTGCTCGCACTTATTTTTTTCGGAATCATGCAGTACACCATTTCAAACGGTATCCTTAATCCATTTTATATCAACACGCTCATGTTCATCGGCATCAATATCATGCTGGCGACGAGCCTTCATTTAATCATTGGAATAACCGGGCAGTTCTCGATCGGGCATGCAGGTTTTTTAGCGGTAGGGGCCTATGCCTCCGCAGTCATGACAATGAAGCTGGAACTTCCTTTCATCATAGCTGTATTGGCTGGGGGCGTCATCGCCGCTGTTGCGGGAATGGTCATCGGGATACCCAGCTTGCGTCTGAAGGGGGATTACCTGGCGATAGCTACCCTTGGATTTGGGGAAATTGTCAGGATCGTCCTTTTGAATATTGACTATGTAGGAGGGGCAAGCGGGATGCAGGTATCCCACCTGACCACTTGGCCATGGGTTTTCGCCTGTGTCATGATCACCGTCCTAGTCATCAGGAATTTCACGAATTCGACTCACGGGCGTGCATGCATATCCGTAAGGGAAGATGAAACGGCGGCTGATGCGATGGGAATCAATACGACCTATTATAAAGTGGCGGCTTTCGTCATTGGAGCTTTTTTTGCCGGAATTGCCGGATCGCTTTATGCCCATAATTTTTATATTATCCAGCCATCGAATTTCGGTTTCCTGAAATCCTTCGATATACTGATTTTCGTCGTACTTGGCGGTCTTGGAAGTCTTTCAGGCTCGGTTTTAGCCGCAATTCTATTGACGATCGTGACGACATTCCTTCAGGATTATCCGGAAACGAGGATGATCATCTACAGTCTAGTCCTGATCCTGATGATGATTTTCCGCCCGCAGGGTTTAATGGGAACAAGAGAAATCACATCATTGTTCACACATAAAAAAACGAAAGGGGGCCCAAAGGATGGAAGCCACAATACCGTTGCTTAAAGTAGATTCGGTGGGTATCCGTTTTGGCGGATTGAAAGCGGTATCCGATGTGAACGTCGAATTATTTCCAGGGGAACTAGTAGGTTTGATAGGACCGAATGGAGCCGGGAAAACGACCTTCTTCAATTTATTGACGGGTGTGTATGTCCCTACAGAAGGAACGATTGCCTTGAACGGGGAAAACCTGAATAAGCAGCCGCCATATAAAATTACCCGAAAAGGGATTTCGAGGACCTTTCAAAATATTCGCCTCTTCAGTGAGTTATCCGTGATCGATAACGTGAAGGTTGCTTACCACTCGCTTGCCAAGCATGGAATTGCAAGCTCCATATTCCGGGTGCCTGGACATTTTTCCGGGGAAAAGGAAATGAATGAAAAGGCACTGGAATTCTTGAGGATATTCAACCTTGACCACTTTAAGGATGAAAAAGCGAAGAATCTTCCATACGGACAGCAAAGGCGGCTGGAAATTGCCCGTGCTCTTGCCGCCAACCCGAAACTTCTTTTACTGGATGAACCCGCAGCCGGGATGAACCCGCATGAAACGAAAGAATTGATGAACCTCATTGCTTTTATCCGGAGGGAATTCAACCTTACCGTTTTGCTCATCGAACACGATATGTCACTGGTCATGGGGGTTTGCGAACGGATATATGTCCTTGATCATGGACAGCTTATCGCCCACGGAAAGCCGGAAGAAATCCGCAACGATCCAAAGGTTATTGAGGCTTATTTAGGGGAGGAGGTTTCCTGATGCTGAAGATAGAGGACATCAATGTTTATTATGGCAATATCCAAGCGCTAAAAGGGGTTTCCATGGAGATAAACGAGGGGGAAATCGTGACTTTGATCGGGGCGAACGGAGCGGGAAAAAGCACGTTGCTCAAAACGATTTCCGGTCTGTTAAAACCAAAGCAAGGAAAAGTTCTGTTCGAAGGAGATACGATAGGAGGAAAAGCTGCACAGTCCATCGTGAAAATGGGTATATCCCATGTACCTGAAGGGCGCCGTGTGTTTGCTAACATGACGGTTGCCGAAAACCTGGAGCTTGGGGCCTATTTGCGAAAAGACAAAGAGAACATTAATAAAGACATGAAAAAGGTCTATGAGTTATTTCCAAGACTGCTGGAGAGAATCAAACAGCAGGCTGGCACGCTTTCAGGCGGAGAACAGCAGATGCTTGCAATGGGCAGGGCTTTAATGGCAAAACCACGTTTATTATTGCTCGATGAACCTTCGATGGGCCTTGCACCGCTCCTGGTGAAGCAAATATTCAATATCATCCAGGAAATCAGTGAGTCTGGTACAACGATCCTTTTGGTCGAGCAAAACGCCAACCTTGCTCTATCCATTGCAGATCGGGCTTATGTCGTTGAAACGGGCCGAATCGTCCTCTCGGGCAATGCCGATGAACTCACATCAAGTGAAGAAATAAAAATGGCCTATTTAGGAGGCCATTGAACCGGGAACCGCCGTTTGGCGGTTTTTTTATTGTTGATCGAGATATGCATAATATACAGGAAGATAAAAGTGGGTGATATTCATGCATGATTTTATACATCCAGTATAGTATTATTCAATTTTGATATAGGAATTAAGACTAAAAAACAACGAAAAAACTGGGTTTAATTCCCTATCAATATACTTGTATTTTGGTAAAAATGTAAGTAATAGGATGAAAAGAATAAGGGAATGAATAAAATTTTTTGAGCAATAAATAAAGAATTTACAATATCAATATAATTAAATTATCAGTTTTTTCTGATTATACCGCCTATTTTCGCAATATTTAAAATATATAAAGATAAAAATGATATAGTACCCTCTGAGAAAAATATCCTATTTAGCGAAATCTTCTCACAATTATTGTATAGACGGAATGAAAATTATGCGGTAAACTATTTTTCGAAATATTAATTTAATTTGCAACATTTCATCTAATCAATTTTTTCTGAGGCATCTTGAATAAATATTCATGCATCAGAGCTTGATTACAAAAGGGGGATTATTTATGAAAAAGAAAAAGTTAGCAGGTGCATTCCTTTCTCTGACACTTGCAGCAGGAGTGCTGGCTGGTTGTTCCGGCTCTGGTTCATCAGAAAAATCAAGCGGGGATGGAGATACGATCAAGATCGGTGTCAACCTTGAATTATCTGGCGGCGTAGCCTCATATGGACAATCGATTGCAGAAGGCCTGGAGCTTGCGACTGCAGAAATCAATAAAGAAGGCATTGACGGTAAAAAAATCAAACTTATAAAAGTCGATAATAAATCTGAAGCGTCTGAAGCGACAAGCGGAGCGATCAAGCTGACATCACAAGATCAGGTTGCAGCGATCGTCGGTGCAGCGACAAGCACGAACTCGATTGCACAAGTACAGATTGCCCAAGATAATAAAGTGCCGGTCATCTCACCATCTGGTACAAGCCCTGAAATCACTTTCAGCAAGGATAAATTGAACGATTACATTTTCCGGACAAGCTTCATCGATCCGTTCCAAGGGACGGTAGCTGCGAACTTCGCCACTAAAGAAATCAAAGCGAAAAGTGCAGCCATCTATATTGACAGCGCAAGTGATTATTCAAAAGGGTTAGCCGCAGCCTTTAAAGAACAATTCGAAAAAAATGGCGGAAAGATCGTGGCTGAGGAAGCTTACATTGCGAAGGATACTGATTTCCGTTCCACATTGACTCGTTTGAAATCGGCAAAACCTGATTTCATTTTCCTTCCTGGTTACTATGAGGAAGCTGGTCTGATCGTGAAGCAGGCACGCGAAACTGGACTTGACGTACCATTCATGGGCGGCGACGGCTGGGATTCTCCTAAGCTAGTTGAAATTGCCGGTGCAAAAGCTCTAAATAACACGTTCATCACGAACCATTATTCTTCAGGTGACCCTGATGAGAAAATTCAGAATTTTGTGTCAGCGTTTAAAGCGAAGTACAAAGATAAATCCCCGGATGCATTTAACGCTCTAGGATATGACACAGGATACTTCCTTGCAGACGCTATTAAACGTGCTGGTTCAGCGGATTCAGAAAAAATCAAGGAAGCGCTGGAAAAAACGGCGGACCTTGAGCTTGTAACGGGTACATTCACATTGGATGAAAAACATAATCCAATCAAATCCGCTACGATCCTTGAATTTAAAGAAGGAAAACAAGTATTCAACACAAAAATCAATCCTTAATTTCGGAGAAAAACTCCAACCTTTTCGCCGGCCCTTCGTCAATATGAAGGTGCTGGCGAATTCTCATTTTCAAAGCATACCAGGTCGCTGAACTTCCCCAATTCGGAATGAAAAGAGTCTGGACAAATCACTCATAAAATTAGATTTTCAAGGAGAGTCGAACATGGAATTGATACAACAGTTAATAAACGGGGTTTCACTAGGAAGTATTTATGCCCTTATCGCTCTCGGATATACGATGGTTTACGGGATTGTTAAATTGATAAACTTCGCACATGGCGATGTATTCATGGTCGGCTCATTCGTGGGGTTTTACTCGATAACGGTTCTGGATCTGTCATTCATTCCCGCCCTATTAATCTCGATGACGGTCTGTGCGCTGTTCGGGGTTTTGATCGAGCGTATCGCGTACAAGCCATTGCGTAACGCAACACGGATTGCTGCCCTTATCACGGCCATCGGTGTTTCCCTTTTGATCGAATACGGATTCATCTACGTCCGCGGTGCACAGCCGGAAGCTTATCCGAATGATGTATTGCCGACAGAAAAGTTCGATATTTTTGGAGTTTCCATCAATAGTCAATCGGTTTTGATTTTTGGAGTGGCCGTAGTTCTAATGATCATCCTTCAAATCATCGTTCATAAATCAAAAATAGGAAAAGCGATGCGTGCCGTTTCCTTCGATGCGGATGCAGCTAAGCTGATGGGAATAAATGTCGATAATACGATTTCTGCCACCTTTGCAATCGGTTCCGCATTGGCTGGGGCAGCGGGCGTCATTTTCGGTATTTACTATATTAAGATCGAGCCGCTCATGGGTGTGCTTCCGGGATTGAAGGCATTCGTTGCCGCCGTACTTGGAGGGATCGGGATTATACCAGGCGCTATGGTCGGTGGCCTATTGCTAGGTGTCATCGAAGCTTTAGTCAGTGCCGCCGGTTACTCATTATGGCGTGATGCTGTAGCCTTCGTCGTACTGATTCTTATCTTGATTTTCATGCCACAAGGCTTATTCGGTAAAAACAAAAAAGAAAAAGTATAGGGGAGACAAAGCAATGACTACAATTAAGCGAGCAAAAGGTTTTTGGCTCTCGATTTCACTATCATTGATCTTTTTCGCCGTAGTTCAAGTGTTAATCGGCGGCGGATCGCTAAATCCTTTTTATCAAAATACGCTCATGTTCATCGGGATCAATATCATTCTGGCAGCGAGCCTGCACTTGATCATCGGGATAACCGGGCAGTTCTCCATCGGACATGCCGGATTCCTGGCCGTCGGTGCCTATGCTTCGGCCGTTATGACGATGAAGCTGGAAATGCCATTTTATGCGGCATTGATAGTCGGCGGTTTGGCGTCAGCGTTGGCCGGATTGATCATCGGAATTCCAAGCTTACGCTTAAAGGGTGACTACCTGGCGATTGCGACCCTCGGTTTTGGGGAAATCGTCCGGATCATGCTTTTGAATATCGATTATGTCGGCGGGGCGAGCGGCATGCAGGTTTCCCATTTGACCACTTGGCCGTGGGTATTCGCTTCAGTCATCGTTACGATCATCGTCATCCGGAACTTTACTAGCTCGACCCACGGAAGGGCCTGCATATCGATCCGCGAGGACGAGACGGCTGCCGATTCGATGGGGATCAACACGACGTATTACAAAGTTGTCGCGTTTGCGATCGGTGCTTTTTTTGCCGGTATTGCTGGAGGGCTTTACGCTCATAACTTCTATATCATCCAGCCATCGAATTTCGGGTTCCTGAAATCATTCGATATTTTGATCCTAGTGGTACTTGGCGGTCTTGGAAGTCTTTCCGGTGCCGTATTGGCCGCGATATTACTGACGGTAGTCACGACTTTCCTTCAGGATTATCCGGAAACACGCATGATCATCTACAGCCTTGTCCTTATCGTGATGATGCTCTATCGTCCACAAGGTTTAATGGGGACAAAAGAATTAACATCCATGTTCAAACGTAAAGGAGGAAGCAGCCATGAAAAAAATAAAAACACCGCTGCTTAAAGTTGATTCAGTCGGCATCCAGTTCGGAGGGCTTAAAGCCGTTTCTGATGTTAACGTCGAGTTATATCCAGGAGAACTGATTGGCTTGATCGGGCCGAACGGCGCTGGAAAAACAACTTTCTTTAATTTACTGACAGGAGTTTACGTCCCGACAGAAGGCACCATTTCTTTGGAAGGTGAGAACTTAAGAAAACTGCCTCCATATAAAATCACGCAAAAAGGGATCAGCCGGACATTCCAGAACATTCGCTTATTCAGTGAACTATCCGTGATCGATAATGTTAAAGTGGCCTATCATTCACTTTCGAAACATGGCATCTTAAGTTCTATCTTCCGCATGCCGATCCATTTTAAAGGCGAAAAGGAAATGGATGAAAAGGCGATTGAGTTCCTGAAGATCTTCAACCTTGATCAATATAAGGATGAAAAGGCAAAGAACCTGCCATATGGTAAACAAAGACGTTTGGAAATCGCCCGCGCACTTGCAGCCAACCCGAAACTGCTTTTGCTGGATGAACCGGCTGCGGGGATGAATCCCCAGGAAACGCACGAACTCATGAACCTGATTGCCCTCATCCGTGAGAAATTCGATTTGACAGTCTTATTGATAGAACATGATATGCCGCTCGTCATGGGTGTTTGCGAACGCATATACGTACTCGATCACGGACAACTGATCGCTCAAGGAAAGCCAGAGGAAATCCGTAACAATCCAAAAGTCATCGAGGCCTATCTGGGCGAGGAGGTTTCATAATGTTAAAAATCGAGGACATCAACGTCTATTATGGAAACATTCAAGCCTTGAAAGGAGTCTCGCTTTCTATTAACGAAGGCGAAATCGTGACCCTTATCGGGGCGAACGGTGCCGGGAAAAGCACGATGCTGAAAAGCATTTCCGGCCTATTAAAACCAAAACAAGGGAAAATCATCTACGAAGGGCAATCCATCGGCGGAAAGGCGGCACAATCCATCGTGAAAATGGGCATCTCCCATGTCCCTGAAGGCCGGCGTGTCTTTGCTAACATGACGGTTGAAGAAAACCTTCAGCTTGGTGCTTATTTACGCAAAGATAAGGCAGGCATCAAGCAGGATATGGAGAAAGTCTATGAATTATTCCCGCGTTTGCTAGAGCGCCTGAAACAGCAATCCGGAACCCTTTCCGGCGGGGAACAGCAAATGCTCGCAATGGGAAGGGCCCTCATGGCCAAGCCCCGGCTCCTGTTATTGGACGAGCCATCGATGGGACTCGCACCATTATTGGTGAAGCAAATCTTTAACATCATCGAAGAAATCAACAAAACAGGTACAACGATCCTGCTGGTCGAACAAAATGCCAACTTAGCACTATCCATCGCGGACAGAGCCTATGTTGTCGAAACCGGCCGAATTGTCCTATCGGGCAAATCAGAGGAACTGACCGCAAGCGAAGAAATCAAGAATGCCTATTTAGGTGGACATTAAACCGCTTTATAGCGATGGACTGCAGGCAAACTCGAAGAAAATCGGGTTTGCCTGCAGTTTTTTTATTTTAAAAAGTTCCAGCTGATTTCAGAAATCCGCTCCCTTTCCGCCGACTGTCTGCCAAGCCTCATCAAAGCAAGCGGCTGTGGTGTCTTGGCTAGCCAGTAAAAAGGCAGGAGTATCGCAAATTTCTTCAAGCTAGTGTTTTATCCATATAAAAAGAAAAAACATGAATTCGGGGTGAGATGCTTCGGCCCCTTATTTAGACAAATGTGTTTTTATCTGAATAAGTTGATTGGAACGGAAGGTACGAGACTCCTGCGGGAAAAGCGAGTCCAAGGGAGACCCCACAGGCGCGAAGCGTCGAGGAGGCTCCCGGACCGCCCGCGGAAAGCGAGTGCCTGAAGTGGAAATCAAAGTGCAAATTTATAGCGGTTTTTTGGTTTTTAAATAAGCTATTTTAACTAGATAAAAAGGTTAGTAAATCCAA
The DNA here is from genome assembly GCF_900156045.1 of Peribacillus simplex. Taxonomy (GTDB): domain Bacteria; phylum Bacillota; class Bacilli; order Bacillales; family DSM-1321; genus Peribacillus; species Peribacillus simplex_D. The sequence goes on from NZ_FTMX01000001.1 coordinate 673,383, forward strand.
ATCAGACGGTATACAATCTAGTTAGGAATAATAGTAGAATTGGATCATGATATAACCTCATCGATAGCTATTCTTAATCATATTTTTTGGAGTGATTGTATGCACAAAATTATTCAGGGTTTACTGCCGGTATTATTACTGTTTATGATTCTGCCAATCTACCAGCCAGATGCTGCTTCTGCAGAAGAGACCCCGCAATCTGATGGTGTCATCGTCAAATATAAAGAGACGGACGATGAGCCGATCAACGAGTTGATAGAGAAGGTGGAGGTTCCTAAAGGGGAAACGACCGACAACGTGATCGAGGAACTTGAAGAACAGAAGAATGTGGAATATGCAGAACCAAACTATCTTTTCAAGAAGATGGAAAGCCCGAACGATCCAGCTTACATAGACCAATGGCATCATAAAAGACTTGGTACGAGTGCAGCATGGACAAAAACTATGGGGTCGAAGGAATTGATCGTGGCGATCATTGACGACGGCATCGATCGCAACCACGAAGAATTAAAAGGGAAGATCGTCAATGCCTATGATACGATAAAAAATCGGAAGCATATCGTACCAAAAGGCGCGCATGGAACACATATCGCAGGCATCATTGCCGGTTCTGCGAACAACGGCATAGGCGGAACGGGTGTTGCTCCGAACGTTAAACTAATGCCGATCAACGTTTTTGATGGAGAGTATGCCAATACGGCCGATATCATTGAGGCGATACATTATGCCGTTCAGCAAAAGGCAAACATCATCAATATGAGTTTAGGAGACACCAGTTATTCGGAGGCCCTGAACAAGGCCGTCCAGGAAGCCTATAAAAAGGGCGTATTGATCGTCGCGGCTGCCGGGAATGAAGGGGATATGGGGAAAAATGTACAGCGTGTGTACCCAGCCGCATTCAGCCACGTCATTTCCGTTGCTGCCACTGACTCAAGGGACAGGCGTCCTAGTTATTCCAACTACCATTCAACAGTCGATATCGCGGCCCCTGGAGATGATATCCTCTCAACCTTGCCATATGGTAGATACGGCTGGATGAGCGGAACATCGATGGCCACGCCGATGGTGGCGGGTGTAGCGGCACTGATTTGGTCCAATGAGCCTAAACTCAACAAAACGGAGGTCGAATACCGCCTCTATGATTCAGCCATGGACCTAGGTGTAAAAGGGAAAGACATATACTATGGAAACGGGCGGGTCAATGCCAAAAAAGCACTCGAGATGAAGACGCTGACCAAACCGGCCGTGACCGCGATATCCGATAAGGACACGAAGATCAATGGGAAAATCCCGACCGATTTTAAAACGGGGACGGTCTCCATTTATACCGCTAACAAACAACTCGCCACAGTGAAAATCAATGGCGAAAAAACGTTTACGGCGACTATTGCAAAACAAACAGCCGGCACGACCATCTCTACGAGGCTAATCGATAGGTCGGGAAATAAAAGTATACCCGTTTCATTTAAAGTGGCAGATAAAACGGCCCCTGCGAGACCGTCCGTAAATACGGTAGGTGACAATACCGTCAAAGTAACCGGCAAAGCGGAAGCGGGATCTTCCGTCACTGTCAAAACTGGCAGTACGGTTCTAGGCAAAGCAAATTCCAACAGCGCAGGGAATTTCACCGTAACGATGTCAAAAAAACAAAAAGCCGGAAAAGTCCTTTCCGTTACAGCAACCGATAAAGCAGGAAATATTAGCTCGATTAAAACCGTGACAGTCGCAGACAAAACAGCTCCAAGTAAACCGACGGTCAACACAGTAACTACAAAAACGACAAAAGTAACAGGCAAAGCAGAAGCCAACTCCACGGTATCCATCAAAGCATCAAAAAAAGTGATCGGCTCTGCCACAGCAACGTCCAAAGGCACATTCTCGGTTAAAATCCCTAAGCAAAAAGCAGGGCAGAACCTATATACCTATGCCAAAGACAAAGCGAAAAACGTAAGCGAATCAAGAAAAACAACGGTTAAAAAGTGATAGAAAAACAAGAACAGCTCCCAATACTCAAATTGGGGGCTGCTCTTATATCAATCTCTATTTCCATACATCAATTCCGTGCTACGGCTGTAAAGTTCAATGATATTGCCGAAAGGATCTTCACAATATATTAAATAATAGGGCTTGTTCTCCCAGGTATTCCATATATCGCTTCGCTTTCTTCCGCCAGAAGCAGCAATATCATCAGCCAGCTTTTCGATATCATCCGCTATCAAGCAAATATGAAAAAAGCCCTCATAACCGCGACTCTCACCTTTAGGCATCCTCGGCTCCACAAACTCAAAAAGCTCAATCCCCACTCCATGATCCGCCATCAAATGTGCATTGCGCATTTTTTTAACATCATCACCAAGAAGATCATTCGTCATATTATGTTCATTCTCCTCACTTGCATCAAACGAATAGGGACCCGCCAATAACCTGAAACCCAACACCTGCTCATACCACTTAATCGCAGCATCCAAATCAGGTACAGCCAATCCAATATGAGTAATTGCTGTCATATGTATCCCCCCTGATCATAAAATACCCTAGTACTGTTAGGGACAAACGGCACCTTTTTGGACGAAAAAAAGAAGCAATAGCCAATATTGCTTCTGGTTTACATATATCGACCTCATGAAATTCTTTAAATCTCACCCTCTTCAAGCCTCCTATTATACTCAACTTTACTAATTAATCCCTTTGCATTACAGGTAAGACAATCTGTATAAATATCGTAAGCACCTGTACCTGCACAAACATGGCATTTAACATGAGTTTCTGGTATATCCTTATGCATGAATGAAAAAACTTTTCCAATATACTGCAGAATAATCATTCCCAAAACTCCTTTTTTTTCTATCATACAACGAAAAAGAGAGAAGGAAACAGCGAATACAATAACATTACTTAAAACTAATAAAACCATTACATACTTTACATGGGGTTAAAAAATGTGCTGATGCAAATTCGATAAACTGTTCTACAAAATCACTTCTGTTTTCAATAGGCTGTTTTCGCATACTTTGTAGATATTACCAAGTAATGTGGTGTGGTTGATTTCCCCTCCAGTTGCTCGCTTTCCGCGGGGCGGGCGGTGAGCCTCCTCGGCGTGAACGCCTGTGGGGTCTCACCTGTCCCGCTGCTCCCGCAGGAGTCTCACACTTCCGCTCCAATCACCCTTAAATCGTTTCGTTTTAAAAACAACATTCTTTACAAAAGGCTGTTTTCGCATACTTTGTAGATATTACCTAGTAATGCGATGTGGTTGATTTCCCCTCCAGTTGCTCGCTTTCCGCGGGGCGGGCGGTGAGCCTCCTCGGCGTGAACGCCTGTGGGGTCTCACCTGTCCCGCTGCTCCCGCAGGAGTCTCACACTTCCGCTCCAATCATCCTTAAATCGTTTCGTTTTAAAAAACAACATTCTTTACAAAAGGCTGTTTTCGCATACTTTGTAGATATTACCTAGTAATGCGGTGTGGTTGATTTCCCCACCAGATGCTGGCTTTCCGCGGGGCGGGCGGTGAGCCTCCACGGCGTAAACGCCTGTTGGGTCTCACCTGTCCCGCTGCTCCCGCAGGAGTCTCGCACTTCCGCTCCAATCAACCTTAAATAGTTTCGTTTTAATAACAAAAATCTTTACTAAAAGAGCCTAAAAAAAAAAAGAACATCCAAAAAGATGTCCTTTAATGTGTGATTACTTCATTTTTCTTAAAATCCATAGGTAAGCCAGGATTGAAATCCCCACTGAGACTGCTGCCATTATGTAAATGCTTATATACCCAAACAGATAGCCGATTTGTCCGAAGAGGATGGCACCGAAACCGATTCCAAGATCAAAGAACGAATAAAAAGTGGCATTGGCCATGCCTTTTCGGTTTCGGGCAGCGTGTTCAAGAGACCACGCTTGAAGAGCCGGTTGGACAGCACCGAATCCAATGCCATAAAGTATTGCTGCCAAATAGAGAATCATGTTACTTGGCATCCAGGCTAGCAAAAGCATTGCCACTACGATAAAAAGAGTAGATGGAATGAAGACAGCTTGATGTCCTTTTTGATCATAGATCTTTCCAGCAAACATACGTGTGAAAATAAGCGCTAAAGCGTAAAGAAAAAAATATCCTTGAATACCTGTCAGACCCTTTTCGATTGTATAAAGCGGTAAGAAGGTAGCAGTCCCGCCAAAAGTCACCGTAATGAAAAAAACCAGAACGGACGGAGCAACAGCGCTTTTTTCATAAATGTCAAACCTATTAGTTTTAGCTGGGGCAGGAGCATGATCCACTTTTTTATACGTAATTGTTGAAGCCATGACCCATGCTGCCAGGCTCAATACTCCGCAAAATAAAAACAAATGTTGAAAGGTTAAAACATCCGCTAAGAAAAGCCCGAATGAAGGACCAAAAGCCATCGCCAAATTACCCGATAAAGTGAAGTATCCCATTCCTTCACCCCGACGCCTTGCTGGGATAAGATCGGAGGCAATCGTACCTGATGCGGTGGTCGTATATCCCCAGCCAATCCCTTGTACAATCCTCATAGCGCAAAGAAGGAAAATACTCATCATATATCCAAACGAACCAATTGCTACAGCCAAAAGGGCTAGACCGAACAAGAAAACAAAACGCCTGCCTTTTGTTTCCAAGGCCTGTCCAGCAAAAGGGCGGACAATCAGGGCAGAAAATAAAAACATGCCAGCAACTAACCCAATATACCGTTCATTCCCGCCAAGCTCTTTTACAAAAAGCGGAAGGGTAGGGGAAGTCATCTGAAAGGATAAAAAAACAAAAAAGTTAGCCAAGAAAATCATAATAAAATCACTTGACCAGATTTTATTAACAACCGGAAGCTCTTCTTTTAACAAAGGTACACCCATAACATTTATTCTCCTTAATTGATAGTAATTATCATTCTCATTTTACTAAAGTTATGGAGAACAATCTATAACAATTAAGTGATCACTATAAATCTAAGTAATATTGACTACAACAAAATAAAAAGAGCCCAAAGGCTCTAAAATAAACTATTAATAATCAATTTAATCCATCCAAAAAAAGAAATCCATAACGGTATGCTCAAAGATGTACCAAACAAAAGTCCTTTAAAGAAATTCCCTTCATTTTCATCTATCATATTGAACACACCTCTCGGCTTGGTTTTCTTATGATAATTATAAATGAAAGCGCTTTCTTTGTATATGAGGCATTTGAAACAATTACTTTACAATTTAATCCAAAGATTAAGGAGGCAAGTTGAATCGGTCGGTTTGCTCATAGAATACAACATTTTCCAGTATTTTAATCAGGTACAGCAAATCCAATGTGAGTGAAAGCTGTATTATGTATTTCATTTGGTAATAAAATGCGGGGGTAAACGGCACTGTTATAGGACAAAAAAAGAAGCAATAGCTTATACTGCTTCTTTGATTACATATATCGTCTTACACGAAATACTTTAAATTTCACCCTCTTCAAGCCTCCTATTATACTCAACTTTACTAATTAATCCCTTTGCATTACAGGTAAGACAATCTGTATAAATATCGTAAGCACCTGTACATGCACAAACATGGCATTTAACTGAGTTTCCGGTATATCTTTATGCATGAATGAAAATACTTTTCCAATATACCTGCAAAATAATCATACCTAAAACTCCTTGTTTTTTATCATACAACATAAATGAGAGAAGGAAACAGGGAATACAATAACATTATTTAAAAACAAATAAAACCATTACATACTTTACATGGGGGTAAAAAAATTCTTCTGAGATGGATTCATGTGTAGTGAAATTAGATATAAGTAAGAGGGAGAGTTGTGAACAGTTTCTTAATGGCAATTCTGAATTGTGTTACTTAAATAATTTGTGGTTTATCATTTGTTATTTAGCGTAACTGTCCACCAGTATCAATTAATTCTGTTCCTGACGGTTGAGTACCGTTCATAATTATTGTACTACCAGATTGAGCTCTTAAATTATTTATTCTACTTAACCCAGTGTTTGAAGAACTATAGATTGTAGTTAGTCTTTGAGCTGTTATTCCATATCTTATATTGTTAAAATCGCAATTTTCAACAATGATTCTATCAGATGCTAAAGCTGTCAATGCATCTTTAGCATGTAGTAAGGAGTTTCGGATATTGGCAAACCCGGTAAAATTTTGGAAAGATAAACCATCTGCTGTTGCATGGTTTGTTTTTACGCCCTCTATTATTAACTGATGGATAAACGAATTCCAGAAGTATATACGTGGAATGATAACTTTGTTTGGAGTAGTTACATTCCCTGTAATCGTCAACGTTCCGTTCATTTGAAACTCTGACAATCCGACAGAAGTAACGTTATTATATATCCCATCGGCAATCTTGATTATTATAGATGCACTTTCACAGTTTTTAGGCAGCATTGTCAAGACACGAGATAGCGTTTTTGCGGGATATCCGATTTCGGTTAGTCTGGCATTATTGTCATCTCCAGTGGTTGCATTGACATAAAAAGTATAGGTTCCAAACATATCTGATTCAATTTTTTTAGGTGATCCATTTTTGAATGTGAATGGTTTTCCTTCTACAGAGTTACCTTTAAAAACTATTTTTTCGATTTGACCATAACTCGAATTCAAAAATGCATTACAGAATTCAACGGCATTAAACCCTTTAAATGAATTTCCTTCTATTAAAACACTTTTTATAACTGATGTTCCGACTGAAGTTATTTTTACAGAACCATATGATTTAACAATGTTCGGATCAAATATATTGTTAGAAATAATAACGTCTTCATAATCAAGACCATAGGTTCCTACTGCTCCATAGATTTCGACAACCTCGCGTGTGTTTATGGTTTTAAAGTTATTTCCCATTATTTGAACACGCTGACCCCATTTAGCTGTTATACACGGAAAATACCCTTTTTGACCACTTGTACAATCGATAAAGAATTGATTATTACTTGCAATTGTATGAGAATTTCTAAAATGCACAACGGCTTCACCTTGGAATAAATGTTCATCAAGGATGACGAATTTATTTCCTGAAACAGTATTAAACCTTTCATCGTTAAAAGGATTACGTGTAAATGTTGAAAGTTGTGTATTTTGCATTTCAATATTATTTCCTTCAACACCCCAAAACTCATTATTTGTAACGTTCAAGAAAATACCGCGTAAATACATTCCATTAGCGTCATTGCCAGTCCCTGTGGTTCCTGGTAAGGGGTCTTTTATGTTAATAAATTTATTTTTATCAAAGTTCCAACTAGAAGAACTATATATATGGTCATTTACAATAGTACTTTCATACATCCTAATCGCACTACGAACCTTTAAATTTATAAATTTACACATGTGTATATTTCCCCCATGAATAGCAGCTTGCATATTAATTGCAAAACCTAACGGAACAGTAATATCACTTTGTGTAAATTCACATGTATCAATATTTATATTGTGGTTTTTATCATAGGAAGCATGACTAGTTGTAGATGATAATAAAATACCAGTATTAGCTATATAAAATTTACAGTACTCAATATTTACATCATATACGTTGACTAATGTAATCAGTCGAGTTAAATTACTATTATTTCCATTATTATCAAATTTCATGCCCTCGATTCTGATACCTTTTAAAGCAGGGAGAGAATCATCATTGTCTACTGTTTGATGATTTAAATCTCCATAATACAAAATGCTTCCTTCTGTTGTTCCTCTTGGTAATTTTAAAACAGCGTTTCCTAAACCGAACCAATGCATATTATTTCTAGGAATTACGTTCTTACAAATATATTCACCATCTGGAAAAAATACTGTATACCCTGTATCGGTAGCTCGTTGTATCCTTGAGCTATCGTCAATTTCAGGGATAATTATCGGAAAATCTTTAATGCTTACCCAATCGATGTTATTCATTTTTCTTTTCAACCTTTATGTGGTAGGTTTTATTTTTATTCATATATACAACTCCTTATATAATAATATATGTTGTTGTTCTTCTCCTGTCTCAACAAGTAACACAGTTATTGTTAATTAAATGCTCAATATTTTAATACCGATTTCTATCAAACTCTCTCCGTAATTTACTAGCAATTGTATCCCTTCTTTTTATGCCAATAACTATAACAATCACTTATAAAAGCCCCTACATTTTGAAAGAATTGAACTATAATGAAACAGTAAAAAAAGTTGCTTATTCGGGGAGTTTCTTTGTCTATATAAAAGAAATTCCGTTTATTAAATTCAAATATATGAACTAATGAAAAGCCAAAGTGAATATTTTTAATGAATTTTAAAAAAGTAATAGAGAATAATTCTCATGACAACATGTTTCCATCGTTTGGTTTCTTATCCTACAGACTTCATGCTGAAAGCAGGTCAAGAACCTAAAACAAATCTTAATAAAACATGAATTTAATGAAGGATGATTGTCGGGAAAATCGAAAAGTGGCTTAAAACGTTATGGAAATTTGTTTGATTAATATAGGGGAGGTTTTCTACACAGAATGACGGGGAAAGGGAAGTTTAGGTAGAGTAAAATTTAAAGAGTATATAAAGAATATTTTAAAGAAAGCAGAAGCACGTACTTAAGAGACTGTTCAATTTATAAAAAAGCTAAAAGAAATCGACAGGAGGACATCATCATGAGTAGAAAACTGTTCTAACTTCTTAAATAGGAACTTTCACCTAGGAAAGTACTACATACAAATATTACATACGTTAAATTCAGTTCAAGAATATCAACTTAGCAAACTTGTGCTAAATAAGAAAATAAACGAGAAATAATTGCTCTTCACGTACCTAAGAAGCATTAAGCTAGAGGAATCTATCGAACTCTTAGAGATGCTTTCTAATTCCCTCATTCTGAAGTGATGATACACTTAAATCAAAGTGTCCAAATACGCATCTAGAGTTTAATATTATCAATAGAGCATAAAAATAATGACTCCAGCATAATACTGAAGTCATTTATTAGTTGCTTAAACTATATAGGTTTGTTTTTTTCAGATCATCAGTTATATATTGCACATTTCAGTGTTTACTAATTTAACCAATTAACTTATTGACTGGTTAGCCATCTTTCGTTACTTGATGGGGACCCCGTATAGATTTATAAGTAGAGTAGTAATATTAACTTCTTGGAAAAGGCTTTTTCATCGTATTCATTTTACAGTACAGTTTCTTACTACTTTGAGTTTTTTAGAACATATTCTTCACCCATTTTTATATGTCCTGTTAAGTGTCCTGGTATGAAAGTACCGATATTATCTCTTATCTGTTTCGTTTTGTGAATCTCTATGCTTACAGGATGTTTACTACCTGCAAAACCACTTAGAGCAAATAATATCCCATAACCTTCGTTTTTTTCGGTAGTAGGATTAATAATTTTTATACCTTGCAGAAACTCTGAAGGATGGTTGGGTTCAAAATCAATCCCACTTGCTGGCGGAGTTCCATTCGTATTCGTTATTACAGGATTAATTATTTTTAAATTTATCGCTGAAATAACTGAAATGCCCTGTCTTCTGTTATTTTTTATGATAGGTTTCTCTATGGTAATATTTTTGCTGTAATTTTGTTGTTCTGTACTTCCAATATATATACCATCTCCCCAAAAATTTCGAATTGTATTATTTTTTATATATATATTCTCCGATCCCTTTATACTAATCCCAAATCCCCATTCTCCAGTTTTTCCTTTGTGTTCCTCTCTTTCTCCTAAAAGGGTCACGCCCCCTAATATAGACACATTTTTCACATTATGAATCCTTAAAATTTCATAACTTTCAGCATTGTTTGGAAGAGCCTTTAATGTAGTTCCTTCTTCAAATTTCAAGGTAATTTTATCTCGTAAATTTATAGACTTTAATGCATCAATTAAATATACTCCTTGTGAAAATGAAACAGTCCCCCCACCTTTTGTGTATACATGATCAATAGCCTTTTGTATTTGATGGGTATCATCAATTTTATCATCAGCAATTGCATTAAAGGATTTAACATTCACAGTTATATTGTTGTCTAAACCCGTCTGAACTTGTTTGGATTGGTGATTTGTTAATACAAAAGCGCCCCCTATTAAAACTAGGGTAATGAAAATATAAATTAATTTATGGTTTTTTATAATAATGATCATCCCCCTACTATTATATATTTCTCTTTTGATAATACCATGCAATCCCTCTCTTTTTAGTATAAATATTTGGAATTTAGATTGTACTTCCAATGGTGTTCATATAGAATAAGAGCTGATTACTAAAAGGTGGTGCTTCATGAACAAGCTAATATATTTAATATTTCTATTAGGGGTGTTTTTTTCCCCATTTACAACTTTTTTGCCTCTTGGATTTAACGTTTCAATGTATGACATCATATTAATTAGTTGTTTTGGACTTATAATCGTTACTACAGCAATTCAATTTGAGGGTTACAATAAAATTTTAAGTTCGAAAGAATACTTTCTACTTATTTTATTTGTTTTAGGTGGTTCAATATCTGCCTTTAATGCAGCATCTTTTTTTGGAAGTACATTAATAATGGTTCAGTATTTGTTTGCAATTTTAATTCAAATAATAGTGATATCACACATTCTTACATATTCAAAAAATATAGATAAAAATTTATTTGGAATTTTAGACACTTCCATTTATGCATTGATGGTGACTTTGAGCATTGGAGTTCTTGCCCAATTAGGACTTCTACCGAATAGCTCTGAGTTTTTCGCAGGTAATGGAAGACTTATCTCAGTCCAAGGTAATGCAAACTCATTAGCAAAATACCTCGTGTGCTTTCTACCAATATTACTTTTTTATATTGACATAAAAAGAAAAACTTTGTTGTCCTTTTTTTTATTAGCTATGCTTATTATTAATTTATTTTTAACTGCTTCATTTGGGGGTATGGCATACGCATTAGCAACTTTTATATATTATTATATGATAAAATCATTATTCATCACCAAACCTATACGATTTAAAAATGGAGAAGTATTTATTGTGAAAAAAATATTAAATGTAAGAAATGTTTTTATTATATTTTTTTCTGTTGCTATAGTTATATACGTTTTTGTCAATCCTCCTGAAATTTTTTCAAAAAGAGTTTTAGCTACAGATGATTTAGACGGTGCAGGTAGTTATAGTCTTAAAGTATCACTAATGAAAGAAGCATTAGAACTTATAGTTACTAAGTACGGTATTATAGGTATGGGACTTGGTAGTTACCCATTTGAAAGTCAATATCATACAAATGTACACAACTTATATCTCCTTGTTTTTACAGAATCCGGGGTGTTAGGCTTTGTTGGTTTAATCGGATTATTGATATATACATTTTGTATTAGCCTCAGACTTATCAAACATGTAGGCAACACAACCAAATACATACTGATAGGTATGAACAGTTCGCTATTCGGCTTATTAGTTTCCGTTATTACCACACCACATACTTATTCTCGAAGCACCTGGTTGTTGGTGATCCTCCTTTTATGTTACACAAAACATATCCAGAGAAAGAATTTTAATTTTTAAGGAAGAAGAAATATTAATTAAATTGCTTCGTTTTTATGTGCTTTCCAGCGGAATGATAATGGGTAAAAGAACTTAGTTAGTACACAGTAGGTGGTAACTTTTTCGAGAGGATTCGGACAGAGGACTTAATGTCAAACCTCCGAACAGACGACATATTAACCATTTTTGTAAATCTTTATAAAAAAAATTCCGATATTACCTAATGACCATCGTTGGGTAATATCGAAAGTAATATATTGTAGAAGGAAAAAACAATACTCTCACAATAGAACTAAACCGAGAGTGTTAACTAAATTCAGATTGATGATTTAAATTAAGGATTTCTAGATACTTGATAGTTTTTTCGGTTTAACCTATCACATTCATGAGATAGATGGTACTTTTAACAATAATTCAACACTTTCGAGTATCCAGCAGAAATGCTGGTTTTTTTAAAAAAAATGTAAATTAGAAAGTTAATGAAATGTGGTAAATTGGGATAATCCGCCTTATTGCTGTATGGAAGAGTGATTAAAAAGGAAAAAAACAAATAGAAATAGTGAAAAATATAAAGGTTGAATAAAAGCTTTCGTTACCCTATTCTAATGTTGGCTGTAAGAATCATTCCTCCAAATCCGGTCGCTAATGGTAAAACGGAGAATAGTTTATATTTGAATTATTTGGATAATATAAAAGGCTAGAGAAGATTATTAAAAAGGAATAAATTTACTTTTGTTTAAAAGTGTTGAAGAGACTGACTTAATGAAGAGGATATGAGATGGCTTGATATTTTCATAGATGATAACATCGAAATCAAAGGCATATCATCATAGAGCCTATGCGAATGACGTAAATGATTTTATTAAAAGTCAAAAATAGGTGTACTGAGTGAGAAATGGTTATACCTAATATTTCCTCTCTTGAAAAGTTTAAATAGTGTATGTTAAGTATGCTTTTCAATGAAGAGAGCAATTCATAAATGTTCATATTTATCGAACATTACTTTTCCTAACCTCGATAAATTCGCGCATTTCCTCTTTCGAAATTCCTGCCCCCATAACATCCAGCATGATTTCCAACCACTCTTCATCCATCCCCTTGTCTGCTTGTTCATTCAACAGAGCATCGACCTTAATACAAAGGATTTTAGCGATTTTTTCCAAAACTAATATAGTAGGGTTTGTTTGAAGGTTTCTTTCCAGTGAGCTTATATAGGATTTGGCAACGCCGGATTTTGAGGAGAGCTCACTAATTGACATTTTCCTTTCTTCCCTAAGCGACTTAACTCGGTAACCTATCATTTTTACCACACCTAATCATTAATATAAAAATTATATACTCATTTAAACTATCATTTTTAGTTTACACATTTTCCTTTCATTTTTAATGATAACTAGGAACTAAAATACTTGACATTATTAAATGTATAAACTGATTTTTCTGTTTTGATAGGCATTTAGTTAGGTCATTTTCTAGAATATAAGGTAAAGTTTATAAATCATATAAGAAAAATTGGGATTTGTTGTCTACTTAGGTTTATTGAAATTTAAGTCACAAATATTCTGGAAAATGGGTTTTATAGATGTGATCAATGCAATATTTTAAAAAATAGAAATTATTTCCTTTGTATTGCTGTTTTCTTTTTTGTAAAATTACTTTGGCATTTGAAAAGTATTCTTAGAATGTAAGTTTCATGTAAATTTCCTTGAAAATACATAAAAATAGGTAATATATATGGTATAATGCAATAGGTCATTTTTAACATATCAGGAGGATAAAATGGAAGAAACTATTAGTATTAAAGATATTTTTAAAACATTAAAGAAACGTTGGAAGCTAATCATGCTGCTAACATTAATTGCTGCTTTGATTAGTGGAACAATTTCTTATTTCTTATTAACACCGGTTTACCAATCTTCAACACAGATCCTCGTTAATCAGAAACAATCGGAGAACCAATTGGACTCGACTCAAATACGATCTAATATCGACATGATCAATACATACAGCGTGATCATAAAGAGCCCTGCCATTTTGGAGATGGTGATTGATGAACTTGAACTAGAACAAAGCGTAGAACAACTTAGTCAAAAAATCACTATTAACAGCCAAGAAAATTCGCAGGTTTTCTCTTTAACGGTTCAAGATAGTAATCCATCGCAGGCTGTAGAAATAGCTAACACGGTATCTGAAACTTTTCAAAAGGAAATAAAGGACATAATGAACGTCGATAATGTTAGCGTTCTTGCCAAGGCAGAAATTAAGGAGAATCCTACGCCAGTAAAGCCTAATCCAGTATTGAATATCGCTATTGCAGTGGTGGTCGGATTGATGGCTGGAGTCGGCTTGGCATTCCTACTGGAGTATATGGACAATACGATCAAGGACGAGGATGATATAGAGAGACTACTGGAATTGCCTATCCTTGGATCGATTCAAAAAATTACACAGGTACATTATAAAGGATAATCCGTATAAGAAGCAGTATGAAAGGAAGCGGGATTTTTGAGAAGTAAAGATAAAAAACAGGTGAATTTGATTGCACAAACTAATCCTAAATCACCTATCACTGAACAATATCGATTAATTAGAACGAATATTCAATTTGCCTCAGTCGATAAAGACATCCAAACCATTGTGGTAACTTCTTCGGAGCCTAATGATGGGAAATCGACCACCGCTGCAAACCTCGCCATTGTTTTGGCACAGGAGGAAAAAAAAGTGGTGCTTGTGGATGCAGACTTAAGGAAACCATCGGTTCACTATGCTTTTAGCCTTAGTAATATAGAGGGACTTACGAGTGTGCTAACCAAGAAAATGAGCATAGAAAAAGCACTTTTCAAAACGAATGTGCCTAATCTGGAAATTCTGACGAGTGGACCGATTCCCCCTAATCCTTCAGAATTATTAAATTCCAAAGCGATAGAAACAGCTATTGATGAATTAAAAGGAATGTATGATTATATCATTTTTGACACACCGCCGGTTCTTGTAGTGCCGGATTCCCAGATTGTAGCCAATAAATGTGATGGAGTGATCATGGTAGTGGCGAGCGGCAAGACAAACAAACAAAGTGCAGTAAAAGCAAAAGAGCTTTTACTCAAAGCTAATACATCATTGCTTGGAGTCGTTTTGAATGGCGTTGAAACGGATAACAGCAATTATTATTACTATCAATCTTAAAGAAAATAAAACAATTTTCGACAAAATAACACCCTGTTTAATGGCAGTTTTATATGCTACTATTAGTCAGGGTATTAATTCCTATCTGATTTCTTAGTGATTAAGCCTATTATCCCACAAAGGAAGTGTGTGAAAATTGATTGACATACATTGTCACATTCTCCCAGGAGTTGATGATGGATCCGCTGACATGAAGGAAAGCTTGAGCATGGCAAAGAACGCGGCAAAAGCAGGAATCACCCATATATTTGCCACGCCACATCACTTAAATGAGAAATATGTAAATGTTAAGAGTAGCATCATTGACCGTGCAGTGCGGTTAAATGAGAGTTTACAACAAAACAATATACCTCTTATCATCCATCCCGGTCAAGAAGTAAGAATACACCGAGACATATTTACTTCACTTGAAAACGAAGAAATCCTAACGTTAGACAATAATGGTACATATTTACTGCTAGAGCTTCCGTCGGGAAGGGTTCCTACATACACACAAGACGTGATTTATGAGCTGTTACTGAAAGGAATCACACCAATTATCGTACATCCGGAGAGAAATAAGGAATTGATTGAAAATCATAAACTATTATTTGAATTGGTCCAGGAGGGCGCGTTAACTCAACTTACCTCTGGCTGTATCATCGGGGACTTCGGTAAAAGTATTCAATCATTTTCGAAAAAGATAATCGAACATAATCTGGCACATTTTATTGCAACAGATGCCCATAATATAGGCTCGAGAGGGTTCACGTTACAACAAGCCTATGAAACAATTACTAAAGTATATGGGATAGAACGTACATTTTATTTTAAAGAAAATGCTGAACAGCTATTAAAGGACCAAAGTCCTGCTGTTGAAAAACCAGTACCATTCAAAAAGAAAATATTAGGAATCTTTTAGATTTATAGTAAGTTAGGAAACGCTTTCATTATTATAATAAATAATATTCGTTAATGTGTAAAGTTTTTTGGGGGTCATTTGAAGTATTGGATTCGGTGTAAAAGGAATTAATAAGGAGATAGATTCGATTGAAAAGGTTGATGATAATCCGAAATCTATAAAGAAAGTACTGCGTTACATACAACAAGTCGCCCCCTAAGTCTTGTTAAATCAATTAGAGACGAGCTTGGCAAAGTCTCTAAAGAAAAGAAAAGAAGCTCTACAGAAGAAGGAAAAGGAACTATGAAAGTCATTTGAAATATTAATGACAATACAAGGTTATGTTTTGGAATAAATTCATACCGGTTTTCATTTAAAAGTAAAGGCCTAGAACATTAGATTATTGCTTTTCCGGTATTAAAAAGTGAGTATCCTGATTTCATTATTAAAGGGGGAAATTTGGTTGGCCTACCGAAATCGACTAACACTACTGGCACTATTAGATTCCTTAATTGTATTATCGGCCATATACGTAAGTTATTTAGTACTACATCCATATTTAGAAATATTTAAGCTAACAGCACTCTTAGTCAGTTCAGTCGCTCTATTAATAAGCCATCATATTTTTGCTTCGATTTATAAGCTATATAAAAAGGCTTGGGAGTATGCAAGTATCGGGGAATTGATATCCATAGTAAAAGCCGTAACCCTATCAGTTATCACTGTAGTTATAATTCAGGTTTTGGTTTTTCAGGATGTATATGTAAGAGCTATGGTATTAACGTGGATGATGCATGTAATCCTTATTGGTGGATCCCGTTTTTCATGGAGAATGCTGCGTGACCGTTTTATAAACAATCAATTAGATGTAAAAAATACATTGGTTATTGGCGCTGGATCAGCTGGGACCATGGTTGTTCGTCAACTACTGAATAATCATGAAACGGAACTCAAGCCTATTGCATTTATTGATGACGATCCTAAGAAAGATAAATTAGATATCTTGGGTATACCTGTTGTTGGCAACTCTAAACATATTCCTGAAATGGTTGAAAAATATCATATTGATAACATTGTCATTGCAATTCCTTCATTGAGTAAAAAAGAATTAAAGGTCATCTTTGATGAATGTGTGAAAACAAATGCAAAAACACAAATCATGCCGATGATTGAAGATATTATGTTAGGAAAAGTAGCCGTTAATCAGTTTAAAGAAGTAGAAGTAGAAGATTTATTGGGAAGAGAACCTGTTGAATTAGATATGAATAGTATCTCGGGATACGTTACTGGTATGACAATTCTAGTAACGGGTGCGGGCGGCTCTATTGGTTCGGAAATTTGTCGTCAAATATGCAGATTCTCTCCAAAAAAAATTTTACTGCTCGGTCATGGTGAAAATAGTATTTATCAAATTGATATGGAATTGAAAAGATTGTATTCAGATCAAATAGAAATCATACCGGTTATTGCAGATATACAGGACCGAGAAAGAATATTTGAAGTAATGGACACCCAAAGACCAGATGTTATCTATCATGCGGCTGCACATAAACATGTGCCACTTATGGAGTACAATCCTCATGAGGCCGTAAAAAATAATGTTTTGGGAACTAAAAACGTAGCAGAAGCAGCAGATATTTATGGAGTATCCACTTTTGTTATGATCTCATCCGATAAAGCTGTTAACCCAACGAATGTAATGGGGTCAACGAAGCGGATTGCTGAGATGGTCATACAACAGTTAGATAAACATAGTACAACAAAATTTGTAGCCGTCCGATTTGGAAATGTTCTTGGAAGCAGAGGAAGTGTAATCCCTCTATTCAAAAAGCAAATTCTAGCTGGTGGTCCTGTTACTGTTACGCACCCTGAAATGACACGTTATTTTATGACAATCCCTGAAGCATCCCGGTTAGTTATTCAAGCTGGATCTCTTGCAAGAGGAGGAGAAATCTTTGTTTTAGATATGGGGGAACCTGTGAAAATTGTAGATTTAGCTACTAATCTAATTCAATTATCGGGTTACTCAATTGAGGAAATCGGAATTGAGTATTCTGGTATACGGCCTGGAGAAAAAATGTATGAAGAACTACTAAATGAAAATGAAGTCTATGCAAAGCAAGTTTTTCCGAAGATTCATATTGGAAAAGCGGCTGTGGTTGAAGGAGAAGTTCTTTGGCAGTTTATTGATAGTCTCCCAGAGAAACAAACAGCTCTGTTGAAAGAACAGTTAATAGAGATTGCCAATGCTAAAGAAGGATTACAACAAGCTATGAAAGAAGCAATCTACTAAGAGGAGAATGAAAAAATTGCTTGTAAAGTAAGGGCTTGATTTTCCTCTTGTTTAATTAAATAAAGAAATGGTGTAAATAAATTGTTTAAATAAGTCATTAAAAATAAAATTTCTAGAATTTTTATATAAGGGAAACTTACATGTGGAAAAAATTAAATAATATATTTTCTAAATTATCATGGTCCTTGTTTGGGAATATAATTTATGCATTGTCCCAATGGATTATTATTACTATAATTGCCAGATTTGGCTCTACTGCTGACCTTGGAATCTACTCTCTTGGATTAGCAATTACTGCTCCCATTGTACTTTTTTTTAGCTTCCAATTAAGAACCTTTTTAGCGACTGACAGTAATAATGAATATAATTTCGCTCAATATTTTGGTGGGAGAATTATACACTTAACTTTTTCTTTCATATTGATAATTCCTATAGCATTTTTTTATAGTAACAATATTGAAACTGTTTTAGTTATCATATTATTGGGAATTATTAAGTATTTTGAAGGTTTAAGTGATATTTGTATGGGGTTTTATCAAAAGAAAAGCAAGATTGATATAATAGGAAAATCCCAAATGTATAGAGGGATTTCTAGTATAATTGCAGTAGGTATCCTTTATTTTTATACTCGAAGCCTTATTTTCTCTCTTCTGGGGTTACTAATTGTAATGATAGTAAGATTAGTGAATTATGATCTGAAACATTTGAAACCGTTGGGGGAATATACTCCTGTATTTGATCGCAGTTCGATACAATTAATGAAGATGGCATTTCCATTAGGAGTAGTTTCGTTGATTAGTTCCTTGAACACTAATATCCCAAAATACTTTCTTGAATATTTTTCAGGCACAGAAGAGGTAGGAATATTTTCAGCATTATATTATATATTAATTGCTAGCAATATGCTCATTACACCAATTTCGTTACTGGTTGCCCCTGGAATTGCTAATGCATACAAACAAAATAAAATCAAAAAGTTTTTGAAGGTAAACTTGCAATTATCTATGGTCTCAGTAATAGTTTCTTTATTAATAATTACTTTAATTGTTCTACAGGGAGAATTTATACTGAATATTTTATATGGTAGTAAGTATACTCCCTATAATGATTCTTTTATAATAATTTCATCTTCCCTGATATTTGGTTTTCTTACAACCTTTTTCACTGTGTCCATTGTTGCTGCAAGAGCTATTCAAATACAACCCATAATGAATTTAATAGTAACTATTGTTACCATAATTAGTAGTTACTATTTCATTAGTACAGATGGTATTAATGGAGCATCATATACCCTATTAATCTCTCGTATGTTTCAAGCTTTACTTAGTGGCAGTTTATTGTTTTATATTATATATAAAAAAAATAAATTATATCATGTCAATTGATTATCGCAATTGTGATAAATTTTTTTTTGTGAAGATAAAATCATTTGTTGATAAACACCAAAATTTGACCATGGAATTTCGGTGAAAATAATTTGTGGGCACATAACCGATGTGAGTTTATTTACTAGGGTAGTGGGCAATAGAATCGTATTTAATCTTGTTAGATTAAGCGAAATTAATGATTAAAAAGCAAAGAGTTATGTCTCCGATTGCGATATTTTTTAGTTGACACCCTATAAAGCCTGTCATGGAAATGGTCTCTTTATTAGAAAAAGTGCCTGAGCTCATTATCCGAGAGAAGTTATCCCGAGTCGCTAAGTGACATTGCATGTGATATTTCTATCTTAAGGGAGGTTTTATAAAATGATTTTTCAAATCAAAAGTACGTTAAGAAAAATTTCTAATAGAAATAAATCAATAAAAAAACTATACCTATCAGCTAATAAAATTAAAGTTAGGGCAGTATCTAAAATAAGTGATGAAAGATTTGCTAAGATGAAATATAAAGAAAATACAGGTAAAAAATTGAATTTAGAAAATCCTGTATTATTTAATGAAAAATTATGGTGGTTGAAAATTAATAACAGAGATCCTTTATTAACTATTTGTTCCGATAAATATAAAGTTAGAGAGTATATAAAAAAGTGTGGATTAGAACAAATATTGACCAATATTTATGGGGTATACAATAATGCTGATGAAATTAAATTTGAAGAACTGCCAGATAAAGTTTTCATCAAATGCAATCATGGTTCAGGTACAAATATAATATATGATAGGAATACCTTTTTTGATGAAGAGAAATTTAAAAGGAATTTTAATTATGCTTTGAAACAAAACTATTATTTACAATCAAGAGAGTGGAATTATAAAAACATTAAACCTAAATTAATAGTTGAAGAAGTATTAGAAAGTGAAGATAATAGTTCATTAATAGATTATCGATTTCTATGCTTTAAAGGAAAAGTAAAGTTAATATTTGTAGATATAGATACAACTAATCCTGATGGATCTCATAGTGCAGATGCTCGAAGAAATATATATGATACAAATTTTAATCATCTAAATGTGAAAGTTGGAAGGGAACACTTTGATCAATCCTTAGTATCCAAACCTCAAAACTTAGATAAAATGATTGAATATGCAGAGATACTATCTAAACCGTTTCCTCACTGTAGGGTAGATTTGTACAATATTAAAGGGAAAATTTATTTTGGAGAAATAACATTTTATCACGGTGGTGGTTCACAAAATATAACTCCGCTAGAGTGGGACAAAAAAATGGGTAGCTGGATAGATATAGAAAGTGAAACAGTAGTGAAAAAATAATTTTATAAAAATATAGTTAATTGTTTTTTGCTTATTAATTAATTTAATTCATTACTTTTATACTTAAAGGGTAAAAATGAAATGTTTTATTAAATAAAATGAAGTAATAGAAATACATTAGGTGATGTGATAAAAATATGTCTAAGCTGAAAATTATCCACATTATAGTTGGATTAAATGTGGGTGGCGCAGAAACTATGCTTTTTAAGCTGTTAAAAAATGCTGACCATACAAAGTTTGATTTCGAAGTTATCTCCATGATGGATGAAGGGTTTTTCGGTCCTAAAATAAGAGAGTTAGGAATACCAGTACATACTCTAGGGATGAAAAGAGGTATAATTAATCCTTTTTTTATAAAAAGGGCTAGGTCTCTTGTTAAAGATGCACAGATTATTCAAACATGGATGTATCATGCAGATTTATTTGGTTTTTTAATTAAAAATCGTTCCACTAAACAAAAACTTATATGGGGTATAAGGCATTCGAATCTTGAGAAAAATATGAATAAAAGTTTGGTATTAAAGATTGCTAAATTAAATGCATTACTTTCCAAAAAGGTAGATTCTATAATCAGTTGCTCAATAAATGCATCAGAAATTCATGCGGAATTTGGTTACAGTACTTCTAATATGATAACAATACCAAATGGTTTTGAATTAGATACATTTTATAAAATACCTAATGCAAAGAGATTAATTGAGGAAGAAATAAAATTACCGAAAAATAAACCGCTTATAGTACATGTAGGAAGATGGAATGTCCAAAAGGATTACCCGAATTTAATAAAGGCAATTCATTTAATTCAGTTAAAGAGGTCAGATGTGAACTTTTTACTATGTGGAGTAAATATTGATGAAAATAATAAAGAACTAATAGGATTATTAAAGCAAAATAAGGTTGAAGAAAATGTGTTTTTACTTGGTAAAAGAGAAGATGTACCGAAAATTCTCTCTGCTGCTGATATATTGATTTCATCATCCTCTGGAGAAGGTTTTTCAAATGTTATTGGTGAAGCTATGTCTTGTGAAACTCCATGTATTGTAACTGATGTTGGTGATTCGGCATTTATTGTCGGTCCTTATGGTGTAGTGGTTCCTCCTCGTAATGCTGAAATGCTTGCTCGTGCAACAAATGAATTTTTAAATAAAACCGAAGAAGAAAAAAAATTATTAGGTAAGCAAGCAAGAAAAAGGGTTATTGAGGAATTCGAAGTAAAGAAAATTGTAAGTAAATTCGAAGATCAATATAAATTCAAATAAAGGGGTAATTATAATGAAAGTATTAGTTACGGGTGCAGCTGGTTTCATAGGCTCTCATTTATCAAAAAAGTTATTAACAAACGGTATTACGGTTATTGGAATCGATAATTTAAATGACTACTATGATGTGAATTTAAAAAAATCTCGACTTTCGTTGATAGAGGATAAAAATTTTTATTTTGAGAAAACGAATCTCGAAGATCGCGAGAGCATTAATGCTATTTTTGAAAAATATATGCCAGACGCAGTTGTCAACTTAGCTGCTCAAGCAGGCGTACGCTATAGCTTAGAGAATCCACATGCATACATTGAATCAAACATAGTGGGTTTTACTAACATTTTAGAAGCATGTCGCCACAACAAAGTTGGACAACTAATTTATGCCTCCTCGAGTTCAGTATATGGTGCAAATACGAACCTTCCATTTTCTGTTCATGATAATGTGGATCATCCAATTAGTTTGTATGCTGCAACGAAGAAAGCAAATGAATTAATGGCACATACATATAGTCACTTATATGGCTTGCCTACTACTGGACTTCGGTTCTTTACTGTATATGGTCCATGGGGTAGACCAGACATGGCCTTGTTCTTGTTTACAAAGGCAATTATCAACGGTGAACCTATAAAAGTATTTAATAACGGAAATATGATGCGCGACTTTACGTATGTTGATGATATTGTTGAAAGTATTTTTCGCTTGATTCAACGAAAGCCAGAACCAAATTTAGAATGGAGCGGAAAGAAACCTGATCCAGGAACAAGTTATGCTCCATACAAGGTTTATAATATAGGAAATAACAATCCAGTAACATTGATGGAGTTTATCAATGCTATCGAAGAAAAATTAGGAATTGAAGCTAAGAAAGAGTTTTTACCACTTCAAGCCGGTGATGTTCCGGAAACATATGCGGATGTTGAGGATTTATATCGTGATATCAATTTTAAACCTCAAACGGATATTAAAGATGGAATTAGCAACTTTATTGATTGGTACAGAGAATATTATGGAGTGTGATTTAGAGATGAATAGAAAAATAGCAGTAGTTGGACTTGGATACGTAGGATTACCAGTAGCAGTTGCTTTTGGTAAAACACATCGCATTGTTGGTTTTGATATTAATGAACACCGTATTAATACCTTAATAGATGGAATAGATTATACAAACGAAGTAGAGACTAATGATCTCGTAGCAGCTGAAATTGAGTTTACCAATGATGGGTCTAGATTGCTTGATAGTGATTTTATTATTGTAGCTGTTCCAACCCCAATTAATGAAAATAAGCAACCAGATTTAACGCCATTACTAAAGGCTTCAGAAACAGTAGGTGCAAATCTATCAAAAGGTACAATTGTTGTATATGAGTCAACTGTTTACCCTGGGGCAACAGAAGAAGAATGTGTTCCAGTACTGGAGAAAGCATCGGGCCTAAAAGCAGGGAAGGACTTCTTTGTAGGGTATTCACCTGAACGTATTAATCCAGGAGACAAGGAGCATAAATTTACAACAATTACCAAGGTTGTATCAGGACAAAATGAAGATGTATTAGAAACTGTAGCTAGTGTGTATGGATCTGTAGTAGAAGCAGGTGTTTACCGTGCTAGTTCTATTAAGGTAGCAGAAGCTGCAAAAGTTATTGAAAATACCCAACGTGATCTTAACATTGCACTGATGAACGAGTTATCCATTATATTTGACCGTCTAAATATTGATACGAATGAAGTATTAAAGGCGGCTGGAACAAAATGGAACTTCCTGAAATTTTCCCCTGGTTTAGTTGGGGGACATTGTATTGGTGTTGACCCATATTATTTAACTCATAAAGCAGAAAGCGTAGGTTATCACCCCGAAGTTATTTTAGCGGGCCGCCGAATTAATGATGAAATGGGTAAATTCATTGCAACTTCTTTGGTTAAACAAATGATTCATAAAAATATGCCTATACAAGGGGCAAGAGTAACTGTACTGGGTCTTACCTTTAAGGAAAATGTACCAGATCTTCGTAATTCTAAAGTAATAGATGTTATTCGAGAACTAGAGGAGTTTGGAATTGAGGTACAAGTCACAGATGCAATGGCCGACTTTGGTGAAGCAGTAAAAGAGTACGGGGTTGAATTAATTCCTCATAATCAACTTAAACCAGCAGATGTAGTTGTTTTTGCTGTAGCCCACGATGATTATATTCAAAAAGGGTGGGAACAATTTAGTCAATTACTTAAGCATGGTAAAGGAATAGTTGTTGATATTAAGAGTGTGTTAGAAAGAGAAAGCTGCCCTGATAATATTACTCTTTGGAGATTATAGTATGCAAAATAAAAAAGTACTACAAATTTGTGCAATTGATTTGAGTGTTGATGCTCTATTAAAGCCATTGATACTCAAGTCAATGGAGGAAGGGTATGAGGTACATAACGCATGTACAGACACAGGACGATTTGAAAGGTTAAGAACGGAAGGGTTGACGATGGTGGATATAAAAATTGATCGCCAAATCAACCCTGTTTCTAATCTCAAATCAGTTATTAAACTATTCAAGTTAATGAAAAGGGAAAAGTATGATATTGTCCATGTGCATACACCAATTGCCGCGTTAATAGGTAGGGTTGCAGCCAGACTGGCCGGTATAGAAAATATCATTTATACGGCTCACGGTTTTTATTTTCATGAAGATATGTCACCTAGACAATATAAACTTTTCTATTATATCGAAAAATATGCTGCCCGCTTTTTGACAGATTGGCTCCTCTTACAAAGCAGAGAAGATTATGAGCTTGCTTTAAAAGATAAATTCTGTCATAAAGAAAATCGTATACTGCATTTGAGTAACGGTGTTGATATCCATAATAAATTTAACCCTAACCTGAAGTCACTATCGAAAATAGATGAACTTAGATCTAATCTTGGTATTGATCAGGGGGATGTTGTGTTTATGTTTGTAGGACGGTTAGTAAAAGAAAAAGGAATTTTTGAGCTATTAGAAGCTTTTAATGGTATTTCCAAAAAGCATAATAATATTAAACTGGTATTAATAGGAAGTCTGCTGGAAAGTGAACGTGACCAGAGTAGTTATCATAAGATGAAAGAGTTATTAAATAACACAGGGATTATCCAATTAGGATTTAGAAAAGATATTCCTGATCTAATGGCTATAACTGATGTATTTGTTCTGCCGTCTTATCGTGAAGGCTTACCAAGATCTATTATTGAAGCAATGTCAATGAAGTTACCGGTTATTGCAACAAATATTAGGGGATGTCGGGAAGAAGTGTTTAACGAAAGAAACGGTTATTTGGTAAATAAAGGTTCATCAAAAGAATTATCTGACAAGATGATCCAACTTTTATTAAATAAAGATAAAAGAATAAAATTCGGAAACGAGAGCCGGAAAATTGTAGAAGAACTATTTGATGAAGAAAAAGTGATAAATAAACAAATAAATTTATTTAACTATTTAATTTCTAAAAAGAAAAAGAGTGATTATATTGAAAAGACTATTTGATTTTATTTTCTCTTTTTTAGGGCTTATCTTTTTGTCACCCGTTTTTTTGATAACTGGTTTGCTTATAAGGTGTAAGTTAGGATCACCTATAATATTTAAACAACAACGTCCTGGAATGTATGGAAAGTCGTTTAATGTTTACAAATTTCGCTCTATGACAGACGAGAGGGATGAAAAAGGTGAATTGCTGCCAGACCATGTGCGTTTAACAAAGTTTGGACAGTTACTCCGCAAGCTTAGTTTGGATGAATTGCCCCAACTGTTTAATGTATTAAAAGGTGATATTAGTCTAGTCGGTCCTCGTCCGTTATTAATAGAGTATTTGGAGTTATATACACCTGAGCAAGCTAGACGGCATGAAGTCCGTCCAGGTATTACTGGCTGGGCACAGGTAAATGGTCGAAATGCTATTTTATGGGAGGAAAAATTCAAATTGGATGTTTGGTATGTTGATAATCGTTCTTTTTGGTTGGATATGAAAATCCTATTTATGACAGTGCATAAGGTGTTTAAGTCTGAAGGTATTAGTCAGAATGGCCATGTTACCATTGAAAAATTTAGAGGTACACATCAAAAAGACTCAATGCAAGAGAGGCGTGTATGAAAAAGATCTGTATTATTGGGCAGGGTGGCCATAGTAAAGTAATTAAGGATATCTTACTTTCTTTAAAGGAATACGAAATAGGGGCATATTTAGATGACAGATTTATAGATACTAAACATAAGAATGGGACTTTATACGGTCCTATTTCCCTAGTTAATCAATTGATAAGTAACTCCCAATTTAGTTTTATTGTTGCAATAGGAAATAATGAAATTCGTAAGAAAATTGTAGAAACATTAAAAATTCCGTACGACCGTTATGCACTTCTTATACATCGAAGTGCAATTATAAGCCCAACCGCTTCAATAGGATTAGGAACGGTTGTAATGCCAGGTGCCATTATTAATGCAGATACTCAGGTTGGACAGCATGCTATAATAAACACAGGTGTGGTTGTAGAACATGAGAACAGAATTGGGAATTTTGTTCATCTCTCACCAAATGCTACATTAACTGGAAATGTTCAAGTAGATGAAGGAAGTCATATCGGCGCAGGTGTAACGGTTATTCCAAATATAACCATAGGTAATTGGTGTATTGTTGGTGCAGGAGCAACTGTTATACGAGATGTAGGGGAATTCAAAAAAGTAGCAGGGACACCTGCTAAATTAATAGAATAGTAAAAGGTCGTGATATTATGACACAATCAACTATACAGCAGAAAAGAATATTTTTGTCATCACCACATATGAGTGGGAACGAACAAAAATATATTAATGAAGCGTTTGAATCTAACTGGATTGCGCCGCTTGGTCCAAATGTTGACGCCTTTGAAAAAGAATTGGCTGAGTATGCGGGCACAAAGGGCGCAGCGGCACTCAGCTCCGGTACAGCAGCAATCCATTTAGCGTTACAATTGTTAGATGTAAAACAGAACGATAAAGTGTTCTGTTCCTCCCTTACATTTATTGCTAGCGCTAACCCGATTGTTTATCAGAAGGCAGAGCCAGTCTTTATTGATTCAGAGCCAGACACTTGGAATATGTCCCCAAAATCATTAGAAAGGGCCCTTGTTGAGGCAAAGCAACAAGGCAATCTTCCAAAAGCAGTTATTGTGGTGAATTTATATGGCCAGAGTGCTAAGATGGATGAAATTGTATCACTTTGTAATCAATATAGAGTGCCTATTATTGAAGATGCAGCTGAATCGATTGGTTCAACATATAAAGGAAAGAAAAGCGGAACTTTCGGTAAGTTTGGGATTTATTCATTTAATGGAAACAAAATTATTACTACATCTGGCGGTGGGATGCTCGTGTCAGATGATGAAGAATCGTTACGGAAAGCTAGATTTTTAGCCACGCAAGCACGTGATTCTGCTATGTATTACCAGCATAGTCAGATAGGTTTTAATTATCGTATGAGTAATATTCTTGCAGGTGTAGGACGTGCGCAGCTAGAGGTATTGGACAACCGTATAAATGCTAGACGGTTAGTTTTTCAACGATATGAACAAGCTCTAGAACAAATTGAAGGCTTACAATTTATGCCTGAACTAGAGGATACGTTTTCTAATCGTTGGTTAACTACTTTAACAGTAAATAACGAAAAACTCGGATTTTCTCCAGTGGATATAATTAATTCACTAGCGGATGTAAATATTGAAGCAAGGCCTGTATGGAAACCACTTCATCTCCAGCCAATTTTTGAAGGGTGCAAATACTATTCCCATGATGAAAAGGTAAGTATCTCAGATCACCTCTTTGCAAACGGTATCTGCTTGCCATCAGGTTCAAATATGACGATTGAAGAACAGGAAAGAGTAATTAACACTATTTTAGTTACACTTTCTAAAAAATAATATTAATCAATTATTTTATTGAAAAATAAAATCTTTTTAATATCTTTATTATAAGCAATTAACAAGATGAAAATCATATGGCTGTTTTGAAATAACTGATACTATTAGTATCTCGTTATGATTACAGTCTTTTTTGAATGGGAATTTTTAGCCAAAAGTTTATCTTGAAGTAGTGGTACTAATATCAGGAAGAGTTCTAATGAGGGGAATTATCAAAATTAGTAAAATGCCTAAGGAGGAGTCAATGGATAACAATTTCAATCTTGATTTTGATTTATTATCTAAGGAATTATGTTTGTTACTTGAGATCCTGAAGATAGAAGATGAAAATAGCATAAAGAAATTAAGTATTGAATTACCTAAAGATATTGATTGGGAGAAATTTCTGAGTTTAACAAGACATCATCGGGTTTATCCATTAATTTATTCAAAGTTAATTAAAATTGATGAAAAAATTGTTCCTTCACATGTTATTCAAACCTTGTACAATGATTATAAAAAAAATACGTTTCAAATGCTACACTTAAGCGGGGAAATGGAACAAGTAAGTAAAGTGTTTACAGAAAATCAGATTCGACTTCTTTTTTTGAAAGGTCCTGTAATTGCAGCGGACTTATATGGAGATATTTCCTTGAGAACTTCAAAGGATTTAGATATTCTAATTCAAATTACCGATTTAAAAAGAGCAGACGAGTTTTTATTGATTTTGGGTTATGAAAGAGAGGAAATCCCATGTGCCAAGTGGAAATGGATGAATCATCACGTAACCTATTTTCACCCTCAAAAGAGGATCGAGATTGAACTTCATTGGAGAATCCACCCTTATCCTACAAAGGTGCCGAATTTTAATGAATTATGGGAACGTAAAAGGATTAGTGAAATCACAAGCTATCCTGTCTATTATCTTGGAGTAGATGATTTGTTTTTATTCCTAGTTGAACATGGTGCTAGACATGCTTGGTTTCGTCTACGTTGGTTGGTAGATATTGATCAAATTCTAAGAAAAAGAATTACTAACAATAATATATTACAAAAAAATCAGCAAAACAATCAGCAAAACAATCATTCAGGAGGGCAAGCAATTATATTAGCTTCTCAGCTATTAAACACTCCAATCAATCAAGAGATGCATCTATTATCAACTGAGAAACGTTCAAGAAAGCAAGCACAAATGGCGTACTTTTTCATAATAGAAATGGGTAATTTAAATGAACTCCAGCATAAAGATAATATGGCTAATTATCAAAAGCATCATACGTTATTGACAAATGTGAAGAAATATTTCTCCCTTAATCGTTATTTATTTTCACAGAAGTCGAATGTGCATAAGTTTATATTTATTATTAAATTATTTTTCCCAAGTTCTATGGATGTAAATACTTTGAAGTTGCCTAAATTCCTTCATTTTTTATATTTTCCATTACGTCCTTTTTTGTGGTTCTGGAGAAAGACAAGGTACAAAGTTCTTAAATAGAAAAAATATCTAAAACAAAAAAGTGTTAATTTAATAGTTTAGTATTTTGTGTTTTCTTTCTGCTGCATAGCTTTTCTATATCTATTTTTATTTCCATCATTTATATATTCTTTGGGCGTGACAATTAATATGTGGGGTAGGGGAAAACACCCTATTCCTTAACTTTATATACGATAATCAAATCTAAACTGAAGAAAAAAATATACTTTCTGGCGATTTTGAACACTGTTTGTTCATTAGCTTTGTACATTTTACACCTTAGAAATTCAGTAGTTATAACCACCCATCTCTGCCTCCTCCTTAAATTCGAATGGATTTCTATCCCATCAATAAAGTAATCCAGCGTTTTGGTATTTCTTAATCATTTATAAATGGTAAGCAAATCCTTATTTTTCATGAATGTGTTGGGAGTTAAAAAATCTTGATTGTTTTTTATGATTAAATAATTGAAAATTTATTTTGCTTACTGTAAAAACAGGTTTTTCTTTTTCCTATTTTCCCGGAATAAAAATTTTCATTCATATCGGTCAATCAGGTAATTTTGAACGGAAAACTCCTTCCTTTCTACTCTTAATTTTACTTCATCATTAGGCAATATATCTTTTGAAAAGAGCTATTAGAGCAAAAGATAGTGCGTTTCTTAGGCCTCTTCAACGTCATCTCCAAATAATTTTATACAATAGTTGTGATATTTTGTAATGATTTGCAATCTGTAGAATAAAAAACTTTTATTCTTCCATTTAATGTATATTTATATAGTATAAATTATTTTCTTTACGTTTTTACCCCCTAAAACAAAAATATAATTAGCATAAGATAATGAGTTTATTTATTCACAAAAGTGTTTAATCATTGTTGAATATAATGTTTCAAATGTTAGATTTCGAGAATTTCCTTCTTCACCATTTTGATAGCTTCTTTCCCACTGACTGGCCTTTCTGTATGCTAAAGAAGGTGTAATGCGTGTGGCTAAAATAGCTAATTTATGCAGCCTGTTCTCTAAGTCACAATCATTGTGAAGGATGTATTTTAAATTGACACAGAGAAAAATAAATGATATTTTTAACTTAGTGGATTCGTTATAAAGAACGAAATATTCTTAGTGAAGTACGAGTGAGAATGTATATTCATATGTTGAGGAAAGGATGAATATAAATGCCTCTATTTCTAATGAAAGAAATATGGACACCTTTAAAATTAGTCGGGGTTAAATTCTTTAAATCAGATGATAGAAGTATTTTCATCAAAATAATGAACCAACGTAGAAGGAAGTTAAAATAAGTATACTTGATGTTCATAACCTAAATGAGTTAAAGGTATCGATATATTAACATAACAAGCAGGGGGAAAACATGAGTGCTATAGCCGGTATTTATCATTTGAATGAAGAGCCTGTAAATCTCCAGTATGGTCGTAATTTAATGACGGCTTTACAGAAATACCCTGCTGATTCTATCCAAATATGGCATTCAGAAAAGGTCTTTCTCGGTTGCCACGCTCAATGGATTACTCCTGAATCTGTAGGTGAACAGCTTCCGTACCACGATTCTGAAAGGCAGTGTACAATCACAGCTGACGCTATTATTGATAATCGTGAAGAATTATTCGACAAACTACATACTAGTAAAATTGATAGAAGTATTCTAACTGATAGTCAACTTATTCTATTAAGTTATCAAAAATGGGGAGAAGAAACTCCTAAGCATTTAATCGGTGACTTTGCATTTATGATTTGGGATCAGAAGAAAAGAAAGTTATTTGGGGCAAGAGATTTCGCAGGGAGTAGAACGCTTTATTATCACAAAAATCATGAGAAATTTGCTTTTTGTACAACTATTGAACCTCTTCTTACATTACCATATATCGAAAAAAAACTGAATGAGCAGTGGTTAGCGGAGTTTTTAGCAATTCCAGGGATGAATGATACTGTAGATGCTTTTTCAACAGTCTATAAAAATATAGATCAAATACCTCCCTCCCATACAATATCAATAGTGGAAAATAAAGTAATACTTTCGAGATATTGTTCCATAGTAGATAGTGAGAAATTGCACTTGAAATCAAATAACGAATACGAAGAGGCTTTTAGAGATGTTTTTCAAAGAGCAGCTACTTCGAGATTACGTACACACCGTAAAGTGGGAGCCAATTTAAGCGGTGGATTGGATTCAGGATCGGTTGTCAGCTTTGCTGCAAATACCCTCCGAAACCAAAACAAAAAATTATATACCTTTAGCTCTATCCCTATTGATGAATTTGATGATTGGACCCCAAAACAACGATTAGCAGATGAGAGACCACTTATTAAATATACAGTTAATCATGTTGGAAATATCAATGCTAAGTATTTAAAGTTTGAAGGCCAAAGCTCATTATCAGTACTAGATGATTG
This sequence comes from Peribacillus simplex, assembly GCF_900156045.1. Taxonomy (GTDB): domain Bacteria; phylum Bacillota; class Bacilli; order Bacillales; family DSM-1321; genus Peribacillus; species Peribacillus simplex_D. The sequence goes on from NZ_FTMX01000001.1 coordinate 704,970, forward strand.
GCTAGAAATAATGGAAATGCCCTATAAGTTTTTTGAAAATTCCGTCTGGGTGAAGGGTATATATGAAGAGGCTAACAAGCTTGGAATAGGAGTATTGTTAAACGGTGCAAGGGGGAATTTTACAATTTCTTGGGGACCGACTTTTGATTACTATGCCTTATTATTAAGAAAAATGAGATGGATCCGCCTTTATCATGAAGTAAATTCTTATAGCAAAAATATGGGAGTAAAAAGATCGAGAGTAATGAAAGTGATTGGAAAAAAGGCTTATCCTTTTCATTCTAATATCAAAGCAAATAATCAAGATGATTCGCCATTATTAATTAATGATGATTTTGCTCGGAGAACTAAAGTTTTTTCTAAACTAGAGGAACAAGGAATCAATATAATGGGCGTTAATCCTACAAATATTAATGAGATTAGGAAAAATCATTTTGGTTATCTGAATGTGTGGAATCCAACGGGAACAAGTGGAACTAAATTATCCTTGCTGTATTCATTACAGGGACATGACCCTACGAATGATTTACGAGTTATTCAATTTTGTTTATCCCTTCCTTTGGAACAATTTGTGCAGAATGGTTTAGATCGATCACTCATTAGACGATCCACAAAAGGGTATTTGCCTGATGACATTAGATTAAACCAGAAAACTAGGGGAGTTCAGGGTGCAGATACCATTGCTAGAATGCTCCCAAACTGGAATGCATTTATTGGTGAAGTGGAACAGCTTAGTCAGGATCCGTTAATAGCTAATTTTTTGAATATGGGAGCAATTAAGAAGGCACTTAACAAGTTTCGCACAGAACCCCAGCCTAATGTAGCCTTTGATTCTGAATTTAGAATTTTAATGAGAGGTTTAATTGTTTATCGTTTTCTTAAAAGGCTATGTTTATGATGATGGTTGAAAAAAGAAGAATCAACCATATAGTTTAACAGAGCCTATTAAATAACCTCATTGAAGGGAGGTGACAAAAATGAAAAAAGAATGGCAAACTCCAAAATTAGAAGTACTTAACATTAACATGACTATGGCAGGTCCTGGTATAACCATCCCTGATGCTACGCAGAATGATCCAGATGAAACGGTTCACCATAGTTAATTAAAGATTTGATTGTTTTCCCCAAGTAATAACTGCTCTTATACAATTTTTAAGGTATAAGGGCTTTGATTAATTTTTCTAGTATTTGGAGTGAAAGAGATGGTAGAGATTGTACAAAATTTAGGTTATAGAGCTTTCGGATTGAACCTTTTTAGTGAAATACCCCTTCCTGAAGTACCCAGACTCGGAATTTCCAAGGACATGACCGATGTGGAAATTGAATACGGGGATTTATCAGAGCTTTGGGAGAAGCAAGTTCTTTTGCCAAAACAAAAATATGTTGTTGAGGATCATATGGTTATGTTTCAAGTTCCAGGCATTGCCATATTCAAGATTCAAGAAGGAAAGAAAATTACCATTTCACCTATATCAAATTCCGATAAGGATCATATTCGACTATATATTCTTGGAACATGTATGGGGATTATCTTACTTCAGAAAAAAGTATTACCTTTGCATGGAAGTGCAATAGATATAAATGGGAAGGCATATGCTTTTATTGGTGATTCAGGGGCGGGGAAATCAACACTTGCTGCTGCCTTTTTAAATGAAGGATTTCAACTTTTAAGTGATGATGTTATCCCTGTTTCTCTATCAAAAGACAATAAACCTTTTATAACTCCCTCATATCCACAACAAAAACTATGGCAAGAAAGTTTACAAGCTTTTGGAATAGAAAAGAAAGATTACCAGCCTTTATTTGAAAGGGAAACAAAATTTTCTGTACCAGTTGCGTCTAGTTTTTCAAATGAACCTTTACCATTAAGCTCTGTATTCGAATTAGTAAAAACAGAGCATGGAGAAGTTACACTACAAAAAATAAATCAACTAGAACGTTTCCGAACTTTATTCTGTCATACATATCGTAATTTTCTAGTCCCACGATTAGGCTTAATGGAGTGGCATTTTATGGAATCGGTAAATATTTTAAATAAAATCCATATGTATAAATTGCATCGGCCTAACACAGGATTTACAGTCAATAATCTTGTATCTCAAATATTAGAAAATATAAACGAGGAGGATTCTTTATTTTGAAAACACAACAAATTACGTTAGAAAAAGCAATTCTACAAAGTCCAGGAAACATTGTTAGTGACATGGATGGAGAAAAAGTGATGTTAAGTGTTCAAAAAGGAAAGTATTATAATTTAGGTAAATTGGGTGGAGAGATATGGGATCTAATGAAGGAGCCCATTACGATTCATGAGTTAATTACAACATTACAGTCTCAATATGATGTAGCACAAACAGAGTGTGAGGAGCAAGTTACGGAATTTATAAATCAATTGTTAGAGCAAGGCCTAGTTAAAATAGAAGATAGAATCAATTCCTAGTATCATGAATGTCTAGCTCTAGGAGGAAACAATGAATATCACAAAGAAAGCTCGTAATTTTCTTCGATTGAATTATAAAACAAAGCTGCTGCTTATTGAAGCCTTTTTACATTTAGGTAGAGCCCGTTATCTTAAGAGCATCTCATTTTCAAAAGTTGCTCCTTCACTTGGTGAACAAATGAAAGAGACCTCATATACCTTCAATTCATCGAATAAAGAGGTATTAGCCAGTATATCGCGAGCTATTCATATTATGAGTCGCTATACTTTTTGGGAAAGCCAATGCCTTGTAAAAGCAATGGCTGGAATGAAAATGCTGGAGAAAAGAAATATTGATAGTACTCTTTATTTAGGGACAGCTAAAGGTGAGAATGGAGAACTCATTGCACATGCTTGGCTACGCAGCGGTCCTTTTTATATTACAGGTGCTGAAGTGATGGATAGGTTCACGGTCGTTTCTAAATTCGCTAAAGAGAACAGCAATGAAAAGGTACAAGAATCTAGTTAACGTTCTCGATACCTATTATTATAGGGGGAATGTTTAACACGATCTCCTCCGGAAACGGTTGTTTATAATAGAGTGTATATAAAGAAACAAATTCCTATTTCTACGAATCACCAACCCCATTCGTATTCTATTATATCCATTAGGTCGAAGTTCTTATAAACCTACAATGTGCCCCAATACCCTTCCTTCAAATGTCGTAACTCAGCAAAATTGTAAAATGCTATGTAGACATTCGGGATAAAAAAGAAACAAGCTCTGTGATAGGAGGATATGATTTTGAAGCATCTCTTGCATTTTACCAAGCGGATACATGATTATTCGGGGAAAATTCTATATATCAATCTTATTTGTATGATTTTAATAGGTTTATTAGAGGGTGTAGGAATTTTCTTATTAATCCCGTTGATTGGATTGACCGGTATTTTAGATATTAGTACAGAGGAAGTTCCTTTTTTAAGTTGGGTTAATGAATTATTCATAGGAATTCCTGAAACGATTAGTCTTTTATTGATACTGGGAGTTTACGTGTCATTAATGGTAGGACAAAGTATTTTTAAGCGGAATCAAACAATCTTAGGTGTGAAAATCCAACAAGGTTTTATTAGACATTTAAGAGATGAGGCCTATGGAGGTTTGCTGCAAGTAAATTGGGGATTTTACCTGAAAAAGAGGAAAACTGATATCATCAACATCATGACAAATGAAACCTTCAAAGTGAGTGCAGGTATTAATTTATTCTTACAGTTCTTATCTTCTCTTATTTTTACTTTCATTCAAATCGTTATAGCACTTTATCTATCTGTTACAATGACTAGTTTTATTATAGTTTTTGGATTGATCCTAATCTTCTTCTCCAGGAAATTCATCAAAAGGTCTCAGGCTTTAGGAAAAGAAAGCTTCCAACAAACACAAACATACTTAGCTGGCATTACGGATCACCTTAATGGAATGAAGGATATCAAAAGTAATTCATTAGAAGATTCTCATTTGAGTTGGTTTCTTTCCTTAACTGAAAAAATGGAAAAAAACAGAATTAAGTTAACTACATTAAATACAACTTCTCAAATGATCTTCAAAATTGTTTCTTCATTTTTAATTGCGATTTTTGTCTTTTTTTCAATAAAAATGTTCATGGCCCAGCCAGCACAATTAATGTTGATAATGGTTATTTTTTCAAGGTTATGGCCAAGGTTTACAAGTATCCAATCTAATTTAGAGCAAATAGGATCTACTCTTCCATCTTTTAAGGCATTGTTAGATTTACAAAATGAATGCAGGGAAGCAAGAGAGTTATATGATTCGGATTATAAATATAGTAAGCCTATTGAAATAAAACATGGGTTAGATTGTCGTAATGTTTATTTTAGGTATAATCCAAATGAAAACACCTATTCACTTAAAAATATAAATGTACAAATACCTTCTAACCGTATGACGGCTATTGTTGGCCGATCAGGGGCGGGAAAAAGTACTTTAATTGATATTTTAATGGGATTAAATCAACCCGATCGGGGCGAGGTCAGTATAGATGGTATCCCACTTACTAGTGATCACTTATTATCACTAAGGAAATCGATTAGTTATATACCGCAGGATCCGTTTCTCTTTAATGCAACTATACGGGAAAATTTGATGATTATTGACCCGAATGCAAGTGATGAATCTATTTGGGAGTCTTTAGGGTTCGCCGCTGCAGATGATTTTGTCAGTAAGCTTCCACAAGGTCTTGATACACTCATTGGTGATAGAGGAATTCGACTGTCAGGAGGAGAAAGACAACGACTTGTACTAGCTCGTGCTATTTTACGTAAACCATCTATCCTTGTCTTAGATGAGGCAACAAGTGCTTTAGATACGGAAAATGAAGCGAAGATTCAAGCCGCTATTGAAAGGTTAAAAGGAACGATGACCATTATTGTCATTGCTCATCGGTTATCGACAATTCGTAATGCGGATCAAGTATTGGTAATGGATCAGGGAGAAATTATTCAAGTCGGTGAATATAACCAACTAGCGAGTGAAAAAAGAGGGATGTTTAGCAATTTACTAGGTATCCAAATAGAATCAAGTATGTGATTCTCTAATTAAATCCGATTTGCCGACCTTTCTTAATAACATTGGGTAGACACAAAAAAATGAATTTCTTTATGCGGATTAATCAATCAAATAATGGGTATTATTATATGAATTAAATAAAGAGTAACTATTTAAAGCAATGACTCATATCTAGAGAGCGGTTGCTCTATTGACTGGGTTAATTAAGAAAGGGTGAATTTTTTTAAAAATGCCTTTATACCAAATGAGAGAAATATGGACACCCTTAAAATTAGTAGGAGTTAAGTTTTTTAAATCCGATGATAATAGTATTTTCATCAAGGTTTTTAACCAACATCGAAGAAGGTTAAAGTAATATGTTTTGATATAATGAGTATTAACCTAAATGTACCTCCATAGTGTTAGGAGAACCACTTTAGCAAAGCATCTAGCGTGTTAAATAAAACTCATTAGTTTGTTTATTGAGAGCCTAAAATAAAAAAGTTTTAGGCTCTTTAGTATGCTTGGTTTTAAAGATCCATCATGTACTAGCCCGAGGAATTTTACGTAAACCATCGATCCTTGTTCTAGATGAAACAACAAGTGCCCGAAAGACACAAAGGAACCTTGACCAATATTGTAATTGCTCATCGGTTATAGACGATTCGTAATGTGGATTAGTATTGGTTTTGGAGTAGGGTGAAGAAGCCTAGTAACACGAAACTCTTAAATCCCGGTTCAGCATAAACTTGAACACCTTAAAAAAGTTGTATAGATAAGTGTAGTCCATCCATTTGGAGAGAGAAAGAAAGAGAGAGGTAAGTAATTGTAAGTGGTAAGAGAAAACAGTGACAAAATCCATGGTTTAATAGTAGGAAAATGGCAGGCATCACACAAAGACAGTTGTTTTTGTGTGGGTGCCTGCCATTTTTATCCTACTTAAGCGGTATCACTTCAAATATTAGTTGGGTATGCACCACTAAAACAGGCTACACAGCGACTGCTAGTTTCTCCAAGATCCACATCTACAGCCTCTAATAACCCTTCGGTGCTTAAAAAGGCTAATGAATCTGCCCCGATAACCTGTCCCATAGCTCGTTCGTGTTCGTGTTTGTTGGCAAATAGTTCTTCCTTAGTTGGCATATCCACTCCATAAAAACAAGGGTTTCTAACCATAGGTGAACTAATTCTTACATGGACTTCCTTGGCACCTGCTTGTCTAATCAATTGGACAATGCGCTTGCTTGTCGTTCCCCTAACAATCGAATCATCGACTAATACCACCCTTTTTCCTTCCAAAATTTCTTGCACAGCGCTTAATTTCAGTCGAACAGCTAAGTCGCGCAATTCTTGCGTGGGCTCAATAAAAGAACGACCAGCATAAGGGTTTTTAATAATCCCCATTTCATATGGAATTCCTGATTGTTGGGAAAAACCAATGGCGGCAGGGACACTTGATTCGGGAACTGCAACGACAACATCAGCTTGTGTCGGATGTTCTTTTGACAGAATTTGACCTAATTCCTTCCGGATTGTTAAGACACTTCTTCCTTGAATAACGCTATCTGGACGGGCAAAATAGACAAATTCAAAGGAACAAAGGGATACCTTACCTTTTTCCGCAAATCTTCCAGTTTGAATTCCATTTTCGTCTATAAGAAGCCATTCACCTGGTTCAACTTCCCGCCAGAACTTAGCATCAACCGCATTTAAAGCGCATGTTTCTGAGGAGGCGATGATTGATTCACCAATTTTTCCAAGGCTAAGCGGACGTAACCCATGACGATCCAGGGCAATTAGCATTTGTTTTTCAGTCATTATAATCAAGGCAAATGAACCGTCGATACGTTTAAGCATATCAGGTGCGCTTTCTGCGAAATGCTGTTTACTTGAACGAGCTATTAAGTGAGCAATAATTTCAGTATCGGTCGTTGTTTGAAATATGCTTCCCTGCTGTTGTAACACATCCCGTTCTATCCTTGCATTTACGAGGTTGCCATTATGAGCAACAGCCAGGTCCCCCTCGCTATATTTAAAAACGAGGGGTTGTGCGTTTTGCAGTAAACTTTCACCAGAGGTTGAATATCGTACATGGCCAATGGCCATATTTCCAATTAGTCCATCAAGGATGTCCCGTGAAAATACATGGGTAACTAATCCCATTCCCCTGTGATTCCTGAATGATTTCCCATCACTAGCCACAATTCCTGCACTCTCCTGACCACGGTGTTGAAGTGCATGAAGTCCGTAATAAGTTAATTCGGCTGCTTTGGGGTGATTAAATACTCCAAATACCCCACATTTCTCCTGCATTTCTGAATCCATTTTTCTCTTCCTCCCGTTGATATCCTTTTTGTTATTTTTGGCAAAAGGTGAATTTCTATCCTTTTTATTTACTAATTAGTAAATGGATAGGGATTAAATTAATTGCAGCCATAAAACAGCTCTATGGAATAGGTAGGGATAATTACTTAGCATTATTATCTTGGTATAAAAGACTTTTGGGTATAATGGAATATTTTGAATTTAGGTAATTTGTATGATTTATAGTAAACTATATAGTAAAGAACAGATATTAATTTATAAGATCTAGCCCATTATAAAAATAGTGAATAATACAGTTAATATTTTTGCAGATTTGAAGATACTTTAATATGAAGATCAAGCAAAGGGACTTCGCAGAAAGCGCTGTCAGATAGCTGCCATCAAAATATAAGGAGAATATTTGATGACAAAAAACAAATTTATTACGTTCGAGGAAGCTTATGAAAAGAAAAAAAGAAGTAAGAAAATTTTTATTGGGTCTTATATTACTATTATTTTAATTTTAATTTCTTTATTGACTTTTTTTCTTGGAAAATCATAACGGGAGTTAAATAGGGCTGAGAAATCAGGCCTTTTTTTGTGTTAAGAAGGTGAATGAGGAAGTATGCAGTGAACTCTCCTTTTGTCGAAATGGTTAGTCAAAGGAGCTAAGAGTCTAAAACTACAAAAGAGATGATTATTTTCAGAAGTTCTATTTAGTAATAATAATTGAAAGGTTAAATTATTCAAGTCGGTGAATATAATCAACTAGCGAGTGAAAAAGGAGGGAAGTTTAGCAATTTATTAGGTATCCAAATGGAATCAAGTGTTTAAATATTTATTGAAGTCACGAACAGTCAGGTTACAGCCATATTATGGTTTGTAATGCTGGCTTTTTTCTTAGGGTAAATAAATTAAAACTGAATCTCTTAGTCCACTTGAATGAAAATATTATTTTTTTGGAATAGTAATTTCGGGATTATTTATGCTATTATAAATCTACTTTTAATAAAAAAGTTGTAAAGAAAGCGTGTTATACCAGTGTTTTCCTATTATAATGTCACTTTTTGATGAATGATGTTGAAAAATGACAGAAAAAAACGAATAGTATTAAGAGCTATTATTACGTTTTTAAGTATAATTAACATTAATATAGTTTTAATTAAGGGGAAATTTTTTAGGGCATCATGGTTTAAACAGGGAATTCAAGAGATTTATTAATCTTGGAGAATAATTTATGTTAAATATTCTTGAGAAAGGCAAACCTATTGAAAAGTAGGGACGCAAAATTACAGGTCTAAGGCCTTGCTAAGACGGCTGTTTTACCACAAGTTGGGTGGGATTTATCATGGAAGCTAACAATGAACGGGAAGAATGGGTTTATCTAATGTTAGAGGCTAAAAATCTAGGATTATCTATTGAAGATGTGCGGAAGTTCATAAAAGGAAAATGAAATGGAAAACGCAAATCAGGGGAAAAAATTATGTTAGAGGAGGCTGTTATACAGTCTTCTTTTTTTGGTTTCATTAACGTAAAAGGTATCCAGAAAAATAAACATGGCGATAATAATAAAAATGCAACCTTATTGAGGGGGATTTTTATTATGGATGTACCTATTGCCTTTTTGAAGGGATTAATGTGGGGAACTTTATTTAGTGTACCGTTATGGTTGGCATTTTGCGGTTGGATAAATATAATCATGAATTTTATAAAGTAAGCGCTTAATTAAACTGGTGCCTAGGCAGGATTCAGCATGATAATCATAGAATTTAGTTGTTGTACATAATGCGTTAGTCTTAACCTTCTACATACTTAAGAAATATAGCCTATAGAAAAATAGTTAATAATACTTAAATATTTTTAGCGTAGTGCCGATACTACAATATAAAGATCAAGCAAAGGGACCTCGCAAAAGGCGATGTCAGATAGCTGCCATCAAAATAGAAGGAGATTATTTGATGACAAAAAATAAATTCATTACGTTCGAGGAAGTTTATGAAAAGAAACAAAGAAGTAAGAAAATTTTTATTGGGACTTATATTACTATTACTTTAGTATTGATTTCATTAATGACTTATTTTATGGGACAAGCATAATATGAATTATCGAAGGGGCTGAGGAATCAGTCCTTTTTTGTTTTCTTATATCCACACGTATTTACCTAAAACTTACTAGTATTCATTCCTAAGGGATATTTCAGAAATGTTAAAATTGGGTAAATTTTTGGTTTTTAAACTAGTTTATGCTTGCCAACCCCAACAATATATGTGATTATCAAAGATATGAGCTATATTCCTTATTTTGAAAAAAGAATTGGGACAACTTATGAAATATTGGAGTGGAAATTTCTAATGGATTTTTTTGATATTTTAAAAGACACTTTTGCAAAAGGTGAGTTTGGACAAGATGTTACTGTAAATGAACTTGTGGAAGAGATTAAGGAGAAATTAAGCGGGATCATTGAACAACCTGAAAGAATATGATCCGTAGATACATATTCCCCATTTTGCTCATTTCATGGGCGATGGTCATCTTCTTTTTTTCCTCGCAGACGTATGAGGAGCAAAGCATTACCCCTTTTTTAGCGCAGTTCAATACCCCATATTGGTATGATAAGCTCATGGATGGTGCAGGGGCTCTTAGTCCTTTTTTATGCGAGTGCGGACGAACTGCATCAAAAATTAACCGGTGGCCGAACTCCCTTGTGGCAGGATATCATGCTTGACACGTTTGGCGGTTTGCTAGGAATCTTCTGTTTTCTTTTCTTATATCGATGGAGAAGACGTCATCGAATCTGAAGAACTCAGTTCCAATAATTTTTAATGAAGGAGCAAGTTTAACAACATGCTTCTTTTTTATGGTTTTCCCTATATAAATATATAAATGGAAGATAACCTGTGAGGGTGATGAGGGTGAGCAGACACAGTAAGATCCCAATAGGAGTATTGACGGCTATTCTCGTGGTTTTAATTGCAGGAGCGTGTATCATTTTTCTTTTTCCGAGCGGATCAGAAAGCGTGGTTGAAGATTTTTATGAGTATGAAAGTGAAGCGGAGTTCGGGAAATCCTGGGATTTGTTAAGTTCTGAAATGAAGCAGCGGTTTCCGGATCGGGCAGATTATGTGCAAAATCGGTCACATGTATTTTTACAGCATATGGATGTGGAGTCCTTTCAGTATGATGTAGGACGTTCTAAGAAAGTGAAGAACTGGAAGTTGGATAAGAGTGGAAGGCTGCATAAAACGGCCTATGAAATTCCAGTTACACAGGTCTTCAATTCTCGCTTTGGAATGTTTACTTTGGAACAAAATTGCTATGTCGTCAAAGAAAAAGGCGAATGGCGTATATTATGGGATTATCGGTTTGAATAGATTCCTCTCCTTTTTCAGGCTCAAGTTCATTTTATTGAAAAGGGAGAGGCGTTGCTCTCATATAATGCCGAATGGATTTACTTCTCATGAAACATATTTCATTCTTGAACGATCACTGATGGCTTTCAGAATAAACATTTTGTCCTGTGTGCTTAGCATAGCCCAGCTGCCTGCTTTGATTTTCATTTAAATACACTCCTTTTGTTTAGGTTTATTTATGATAGTAGATATATGTTGGTTGTGGAATTCCGGGTCCAAAGAATAATTGTGTCTAGTGTTGAAAGGGGCAAGGGGAGATGGAATATTCAGCTCATATTAGATTATACCGTCTTTTAATGCCTAATAAACAACAAAAATTCCAACAAATCTCTACAATTGGTGTTCGTTTTTTGTCAGAATATTGGACGGAGAAAATGAAAAAGCTGTCAGGATGCGGGTCCGGACAGCTCTTACATTTTTTCTTATTTGATGGATAATTGTTCTTTTAATTCGGATTGGACCTTTTCTTTTTCTTCATCCGACACAATATTATAGTAGACTCCGTCGATTTTCGTTCCATTTCCTGGAATGGTTGCTTGGGTTATGCTTTTGCTTGCGTCCCTGTAGTTCTTTTGGATGTCCATCATGTCATCAAACGTCAGATTAGTCTGGATATTTTTACTTAATGCATCGAAAACATCATCGTATTTCGTCAGGGAGGAAAGGCTAGCGCCTTCTTTGATGACAGCTTCGATGATGGCACGTTGTCTGGATTGACGGCCATAATCACCATTCGGATCTTCATACCTCATTCGTGAATATTTAAGCGCATCTTCTCCATTTAGATTAATGCTTCCCTTTGCAAAATGGACGCCTTCATAAGTGAAGTCCAAATCGTTTTGAACGGTCACGCCGCCGACTGCGTCAACGATATCCTTGAAGCCTTCCATATTGATCTTCATATAATAGTCGATTGGGATATCAAGGAAGTTTTCAACGGTATCCATGGACATTTTCGCGCCGCCGAAGGCAAATGCATGGTTGATTTTATCCTGTGTACCATGACCGACGATCTCGGTCCGTGTATCACGGGGAATGCTTAGCATTTTGACCGATTTCTTTTGTGGATTGACTGTCAAGACGATCATTGTATCTGAACGGCCTTTGTCGCCATCACGTTCATCGACGCCAAGCATGAGCATCGAGAATGGCTCCTGATCTGATAGTGCAAGGTCTTTTGTTCGTTTATCCGTGTTACGGTCTATTGGTGTATGCATCGTGTCAACGGTTTTTGTCAGTGAATTCCATACGGAGTAGGCAAAAGCTCCCCCGGCTAATATGAAAAGTAGGACAATTATCCCGACTACCTTCAGCCATGTCCGTTTCTTTTTCTTCTTTTTTTCATGTCTCATATTTTACTTCCTTCCTCTTTTTCTGACCACTTCATCTATTATATTTAATTTCGTAGTAAAAGAATAGTATATTTTACTATTTTATAATACCTTTTACATATTTTGGTGTGCTATTTGCTAGTAACTAGAACAAATCTGAGGGAGTAGGAAGTTAGATTCATTTAAAGTTTAATATAGTGAATGATTGGGAAATCTACACTTTTTTCGTTGTTGGGTGTGTAATTTGACCTAGTGTTTATTCTTTTGTTTACTTCCAGATATTTAGAGGTTGCAAGTCTTTTTATAATCATGATCTTACAGCCATTTGTTATGTTCTCTTACATTATTAAATGTTTGGAGATGCAATTGTGGATATACAATCCTCAGTCTGCTGCGATGTTGCTTGAAAGTAAAATATTGTGACGGCGGTAGGTTTTGTCATCACCATGTTTATGTGTGTTTATGGGGAGTGTTTCATGAACTCGAAAGGATTCAACGACTGTTGTGTCACTTCAGTTTATAGAAATGGCTTTGTTGAAAAATTGGGTGGGCCATACAATGGTATATCAGAAACTGGAATATATGTGGGCCGTACCGGCTTTTAGCGGTTCGTTATTAAGATTCCGAGGTTATTTTTTTCCAAGGAGAAAAGTTTTTGAATCTAATGAATTTGACCAGTCAAAATGGATTTGTCGAATTTTTCAAAATGGATGGAGTGTTACTTTAAAATGGGTGATAAGGAAAGTCCCTATTAGAAAGCAGGCGCATATATATGCAGTACGGATATCCCTAAAGAATAAATGAATATTGGAGGCTAAAGAATAAATGGAATATTCAACGGAAAGTTCAGCATACGAAAGCGATTTAACGGAAAGCCCAACAAACGAGAGTGAATCAGCGGAAAGCTCATCGTACGAAAGTGAATCAACCGAAAGTGAATCAGCGGAAAGCTCAGCGGACGAGGGTGAAACAACGGAAAGCTTAGCGGACGAGGATGAATCAGCGGACGAGGATGAATCAACGGAAGGCTTAGCGGACGAGGATGAATCAGCGGAAAGCACAGCCGATGAGGATGAATCAGCGGAAGGCTAATCGGATTTAATAAATATTTAAATTAGAAGATTACTTTAAAATGGGTGATAAGTAAAATCCCTATTAGATATGCAATGCGGATATCCCTAAGGATAATAAATATTGGAGGCTAAAGAACAAATGGAATATTCAACGGAAAGTTCAGCGTACGAAAGTGATACGACGGAAAGCTCAACATACGAGAGTGATACAACGGAGAGCTCAACATACGTGACTGAATCAACGGAGAGCTCATCGGACGAAAGCAGCTCAACGGAAAGCTCATCAGATGAAAGCAGTTTAACAGAAAGCTCATCGGATGAAAGCAGCTCAATGGAAAGTTCATCAGATGAAAGTAGCTCAACGGAAAGTTCGGCAGATGAAGGGAGTTCAACTGAAATCCTTACCGAGGCCGCAGAAGAAACTGAAAATTCAACTGAGGCTGAAGAGAATGGCACTCCTCGTCGTGTGAATGTGTTTAAGAAAATGTGGCTGGAAAATATGATTAAAGCTTCAAAGGGTATCTATAAAGACGAAGATTGACCACACAGGTACAGCAACTAAAAAGTTGTTGTGCCTTCTTATGAAAAGGGACATGCCGGTATCAGTGGTAATCCTCTTACTAAGTACGTGCATGCAATTATCAGAAATTCAATGCTGTAAAAGTTATCGGGTACAATCATATATTGAAATGTTGTTTCTGCCCTTGATGAAACCTTAACAGATTGCGGACCAATTTCCGGGAAAGATTGGCCAAGCAAGGCGATTCAAAGGGATTTTAGCTTTAGAGTTCCGGTTTCTGGGAAAGTCATAGCCGGAGCGTTTGAGTGACATTTGTACATACTGCCTGTGGATGATTTTGGCGATATAAGTTGTTTTTACGGTTACTAAATGATATCTAAATTTATTGGTCAATATAACTAGAACTCTCTGGAATTATTCATCTAGTTGGGATTTTAATAGAAGTAAGTTTCGAAATGATGTTCGAAAAGGAGAAATGTGCCGAAGTGGAATGCAGCTGTACACTTTTCGGTGAAAGTTGGCATCATGGAGAAGGTGAATGCTCAAGGGGAGGAGGATTTTTGTCAACATGAGGCATGTTAAAAGATTTCATTTTCCACAAAAAAACCTCCGGATCTGAAGTGATCCGGAGTTATTTTTTCTTCTCGATATTTTCATAGACCGAGGCAAGGGCTTGTTCAAATTTCCCGCTCTTTTTCGGTTTGTAATATGTTTTGCTGCGCAGTTTGTCCGGTAAGTATTGTTGCTTCACCCAGCCATTCTCGTAGTCATGCGGATAAAGGTAGCCGATGCCTCGTCCGAGATCTGTGGCCCCTTTGTAATGGGCATCCTTAAGATGATCCGGTACATCTCCGCTATGGCCGCTGCGAATGTCGGAAAGTGCTGCATCAATGGCGGCAATGGCCGTGTTTGATTTGGGTGATAGGCATAACTCGATCACTGAGTTGGCAAGTGGAATCCGGGCTTCAGGAAAGCCGAGTCGTTCAGCGGCTTCGACTGCAGCGAGGGCTCTGGGACCAGCCTGCGGATTGGCCAGAGCTATGTCTTCGTAAGCGATGACCACCAAGCGGCGGGCAATGCTGACAAGATCACCTGCTTCGACCAAGCGCCCCAGATAATGAAGGGCTGCATTCACATCACTTCCGCGAATTGATTTTTGGAAAGCCGAGAGAACATCATAATGGGCATCTCCATCCTTGTCATGTGAGAAGCTTTTTTTTTGCATGCATTCTTCGGCAATTTGCACATCTATATGAATGGTTCCGGATTCATCGGGTTCGGTGGAAATGACGGCGAGCTCAAGAGCGTTAAGGGCACTGCGGACATCTCCGTTCGAAGCGGTCGCGAAATGGGTAAGGGCATCAAAGCCGACATCGGTTTTATACGCACCAAGCCCCCGCTCTTCATCATGAAGTGCCCGTTCCAGGGCTTTGGTTATATCATTGGTTTCCAATGATTTGAGCTCGAAAATCTGGCACCGGCTTCTGATGGCCGGATTGATTGCATGATAGGGATTGCTGGTCGTTGCACCGATCAAGGTGATCATCCCGTTTTCAAGATAAGGCAATAGGAAGTCCTGCTTCGCCTTATCGAGTCGATGAACTTCATCAAGCAGCAGGATCACTTTCCCAGACATCTTAGCCTCGGCTGCCACGATTTCCATATCCTTTTTATTATTGGTCACCGCGTTCAGCGTCCGGAAAGCAAACTTCGTGCTTCCGGCAATCGCACTTGCAATCGATGTCTTGCCAATTCCCGGCGGACCATACAGGATCATGGAAGAAAGCTGTTTGGCTTTCACCATCCTTGCGATGATTTTTCCTTCACCGACCAGATGCTCCTGCCCGATGATCTCATCAATCGATCGAGGCCGCATCCGGAAAGCAAGCGGTTTTATATTCATTGCGCACCTCTCCTTTTTATATAAGGTATCACAACTGATGGGGGAAATGCGCTGATTATGCTGTAAAAGAAGTCGAAATCGATTATGGGAGTTCCTTTGGGGATTTAATTTGTGCTGTATGGTTGATAAATCGACCTCTACTTCTTATGAGAGAATTTAAACTCTGCCTTTAGTCTAGCCGAAATGGGCTGTTTGTAATGGTAGGTTTAACAAGGTATAGAAAATCGTGAAGTGCCTAAATGTGAGTATCAAGGGAAATATCCAAATAGGTACGGCATATCCGCTTTCTTGATTGCCGCTCCAGGGAATCGTTTTATTGTTCTAGTAGAATGGATTGCAGCGTTATATTTGTTATTTCATTCAGCAATCTAAAAGCATTCCATTCTTTTCTCCCATTTTACCTACCTCTCCAATTAGGATAATTTGACAAATGGAGGGCGGGTGAATGCATTTCCAGCGGGAATATGCTATAATTTCAAAAGAATTTAGAAACGGATAAATAATTTGAGGTGTATATTATGAAGATATCTACTAAAGGCCGTTATGGTTTGACGATCATGATCGAGCTTGCTAAACATTATGGAGAAGGCCCGAAGAGTTTGAAATCGATTGCCCAGACGCATAATCTGTCGGAGCATTATTTGGAGCAGTTGATTGCGCCGCTTCGTAATGCGGGGTTGGTGAAGAGTGTCCGCGGTGCGTATGGCGGGTATATCCTGTCTAAAGATCCTCAGGAGATTACTTCTGGAGATGTCATTCGCGTATTGGAAGGCCCGATTACCCCTGTTGAAGGAATTGAGGATGAGGAGCCGGTGAAGCGCCAGCTTTGGATCCGGATTCGCGATGCCGTGAAGGATGTATTGGATAATACGACGCTTATGGATTTGGCGAGCTACAAGGATACGGGTGAAATCGATTCATATATGTACTATATTTAAGTGATTAGCAATGCGCCTATTATGTAGGCGCTTGCGTTTTTTAATGGAGGCGACAAAAAAGTGGACAGAATATATTTAGATCATGCTGCGACTTCACCGATGCATCCGAAGGTGATCGATAGGATGATGACAGTCATGAGCCATGACTTCGGAAATCCGTCGAGCATTCATGCTTTCGGGCGGGAGGCACGCCATGTTTTGGATGAGGCGCGTTCGAGTATTGCGACGAGCATCGGTGCGGGGCGGAATGAAATCATTTTCACGAGCGGTGGAACCGAGGCTGATAATACGGCGATCATTGGTGTTGCGAATGCTTATAAAGAAAAAGGAAAGCACATCATAACGACGGAGATAGAGCATCATGCGGTTTTGCATACATGCCAATACCTTGAGAAGTCTGGCTTTGAGGTCACATATTTACCTGTGAATGAAGCGGGGCTTATTTCAATTGCCGATGTAAAGGCGGCATTGCGGGACGACACGATTTTGGTTTCGGTCATGTTCGGCAATAATGAGGTTGGAACGATCCAGCCGATTGCTGAAATTGGACAGCTGCTCAAGGGGCATCAAGCCATTTTCCATACGGATGCGGTTCAGGCATATGGTTTGATCTCTATCGACGTTCGTGAGTTGGGTGTGGATTTACTGAGTGTATCCGCGCATAAAATCAACGGTCCTAAAGGAATCGGCTTTCTTTATATGCGTGAAGGCTTGAAGCTGAATCCGCAATTATATGGCGGGGAACAAGAACGTAAGCGCCGTGCTGGTACGGAGAGTGTGCCGGCCATTGCCGGTTTTTCAGAAGCCGTTTCCATTGCACAAAGCACGATGGAAAAGAAAAAGGAGCAATACAAGCGATTTAAAGACGTATTGCTTGCCGTCTTTGATGAGGCGGATGTACAATATGAAATTAACGGATCTATGGAACAGTCGCTGCCGCATTTGCTGAATGTCAGTTTTCCGGGTACGAATGTGGAATCGATGCTCGTCAATATGGACTTGGCAGGCGTTGCTGTATCGAGCGGATCCGCTTGTACTGCTGGGTCAATCGATCCGTCGCATGTGCTTGTGGCGATGTTCGGGAAAGATTCGGAGCGGACGAAGAATTCGATTCGTTTCAGCTTCGGTCTGAACAATACGGAAGAGGAAGTAAGGCAGGCGGCTGAAACCACCGTGAAAATCGTTAATAGATTAGTGGGAAGATAATTCCCTCTTTAAATAAATGAGGTGACAGAATGAGAAAAGCACCACAGGACACCCGCGTCGTCGTGGGTATGTCAGGAGGCGTGGATTCTTCTGTGTCAGCCCTGCTATTGAAGAATCAAGGCTATGATGTGGTCGGGATTTTCATGAAGAACTGGGATGATACAGATGAAAACGGAGTTTGTACGGCAACGGAAGATTACAATGATGTAATTGCCGTTTGTAATCAAATCGGCATCCCTTATTATGCGGTCAATTTCGAAAAGCAGTATTGGGATAAAGTTTTCACTTATTTCTTGGATGAGTATAAAGCGGGCCGTACCCCGAATCCGGATGTAATGTGCAATAAGGAAATCAAGTTCAAGGCCTTTCTTGAACATGCCGTAAGCCTCGGTGCCGATTATGTGGCTACAGGTCATTACGCACAGGTTGAATACCGTGATGGCGAATACAAAATGCTTCGCGGTATCGATAATAATAAAGATCAAACGTACTTCTTGAACCAGCTTACTCAAGAACAGTTGGAAAAAGTCATGTTTCCGCTTGGACACATCGATAAGAAGGAAGTCCGTGAAATTGCGAAAGAAGCGGGTCTTGCCACGGCAACGAAAAAAGATTCCACCGGGATCTGTTTTATCGGTGAACGCAATTTCAAAGAGTTTTTAAGTAATTATCTCCCAGCACAGCCCGGTGATATGGTCACAATGGATGGCAAGGTCATGGGCAAGCATGACGGTTTGATGTATTACACCATCGGTCAGCGCCACGGTCTGGGGATTGGCGGCAGCGGCGAACCTTGGTTTGTTGCGGGAAAAGACTTGAAGCGCAATGTTTTATATGTGTGTCAAGGTTTTGATAATGATGTGCTGTATTCGAATTCCCTTCGTGCAGTGAATGTGAGCTGGGTAGCGGAACATATACCGGCTGGTGAATTTACTTGTACGGCAAAGTTCAGGTACCGTCAAGAGGATAGCGGTGTTAAGGTGAAGGTATTGGAAAATGGTGATGTCGAAGTCATCTTTGACGAGCCAGTCCGCGCGATCACGCCTGGACAAGCAGTCGTATTCTATGATGGTGAAGTGTGCCTTGGCGGCGGTACGATTGATGAAGTATTTAAAAAAGGTGAAAAACTGACTTACGTAGGGTAAAATAAGCATGTCCCCAGCTGTGTTTGCGGTTGGGGACTTCTTTTGGATTGCGGGTGTACCGCTGAATTCGACTACTGGCTTATGCTATACTTTTTAATATAAAAATGGAGTGTGAATGGATATGGATAAGAATCAACAAGGAATTGAATTTATGCAGCAAGGGAAATACGAAGA
Organism: Peribacillus simplex; assembly: GCF_900156045.1. Lineage (GTDB taxonomy): Bacteria > Bacillota > Bacilli > Bacillales > DSM-1321 > Peribacillus > Peribacillus simplex_D. Next base: position 723,956 of record NZ_FTMX01000001.1, read on the forward strand.
AGCGGCAAAGGTTTTTAATGAGGCGATCGAGGAAAATCCGAATGAGCCTGTTGCTTACATAAACTTTGGGAATGTATTGACTGCCGTGGGTGAAACGGATAAAGCGGTCAAGTTTTACAAAAAGGCGATTGAGCTGGATGAAAATGCAGCAGCGGCTTACTATTCATTAGGAAATTTATATTATGAATCCGATTCTAAACTGGTCGAAGCGAAGGATATGTTTGAAAAGGCAATCCGTTTGGGACTGGATAACAGCGATGCATACTTCATGCTTGGTTTGACATTGATGGCGTTAGATCAACCGAAATTGGCGATGCCTTATTTACAGAGAACGGTGGAGCTGAGCCCTGAGGACGTTGATGCGAGATTCCAATATGCACTTTGTCTTGCTAATGCGGAATTGTATGATGAATTGATCAATCAATTGAATTTGGTGGTGGAACAGGATCCGGGCCATGCGGATGCTTATTATAATTTAGGCGTTGCGTTTGCAGGGTACCGTGAGGATGCGCAAGCTGCGATGGTTTATTTTGATAAGGCTTTAGAAGCACAGCCGGATCATATGCTTGCTGCGCACGGAAAGAAACTGATGGAAGAAATGAATGCTGAGTAAATAAACGGCATATGCATGGAAAGGTGGGGAGAAGCGTTGAGCCAGCAAGATTCGTTGGATTTGTTTTCAGAAGAGAAAATGTTCATGAAAGGTAGTCATTTAGTGACGATCTTTCATAATGAAGAAAACATGTACTCGGTTGTAAGAATTCGCGTGCATGAAACGAATCTGAATTATGAAGAGAAGGAAGCGGTCGTAACAGGTTATTTTCCAAGGATGCATGAGGATGAGATCTATATTTTTTATGGGGCCATGAAGGAACATCCGCGTTTTGGCCTTCAATACCATGTAGAGCATTTTCGTAAGGATCTGCCTCAATCCAAGGAAGGAATCGTCAGTTATTTATCCGGTGACCTTTTCAAGGGGATTGGGAAAAAAACAGCTGAAAGCATTGTTGAGACACTGGGTGAAAAGGCCATTTCAAAAATTCTGGCTCAGCCTTCGCTACTTGATGACATTCCGAAGCTATCCGGGGAAAAGGCAAAGGGTCTATATGATACATTGGTCGAGCATCAAGGTCTGGAACAGGTGATGATTGCCCTGAATCAATATGGCTTCGGTCCGCAGCTGTCTATGAAAATCTATCAAATGTATAAGCAGGATACGATCACGATGGTTCAGGGAAATCCGTATAAGCTCGTTGAGGATATTGAAGGGATTGGTTTTGGACGGGCGGATGAGCTTGGGCATCAATTGGGCATTTCCGGCAGCCATCCCGACCGAATCAAGGCTGCATGCTTGTATACGCTTGAATCACAATGCCTCCAGGACGGAAATATCTACATAGAAGCCGAGCAGCTATTGGAGGCCGTCAAACGTCTGCTGGAGGAAAATAAACGGGATCGCATTGAGTTCACGAACATTTCCTCGGAAATAATCGAATTGACGCAAGAGGGGAAAATAGTTGTCGAGGATCAACGAATTTATCCGCCTTCGCTTTTCTATTCGGAAAAGGGAATCGTGATGAACATCAAGAGGCTGCTTGCCCAAACCGAGTATGAGGACCAGTTCCCGGAATCGGAGTTCTTGCTGGCACTTGGGGAGCTTGAAGAGCGGCTGGGTGTTTCCTATGCACCGGCCCAAAAGGAAGCGATCCAGACAGCCCTCCAATCACCCATGTTAATCTTGACGGGTGGACCGGGTACCGGTAAGACGACAGTCATCAAAGGCATCGTTGAGCTATATGCCGAGCTGCATGGTGTATCCATGGACATTAACGATTATAAAAAAGAAGGAAGCGATCCATTTCCATTCGTACTTGCGGCCCCTACTGGCCGTGCAGCGAAACGAATGGCCGAATCGACTGGGCTCCCCGCCGTCACGATCCATCGTTTGCTGGGGTGGAACGGGAGTGAAGGCTTTTCCCATGATGAGGATAATCAGCTGGATGGCCGCATCGTGATCATCGATGAGGTTTCCATGGTGGATACGTGGCTGGCCCATCAATTATTTAAAGCTCTGCCGGAAAATGTCCAAGTGATATTGGTTGGTGATGAAGATCAGCTGCCATCTGTTGGCCCTGGGCAGGTTTTAAAGGATTTGCTTGCATCGAATTGTGTACCGACTGTCAGTCTGGAACATATTTATCGTCAAGCTGATGGCTCATCGATCATTGAATTGGCCCATGAAATCAAAAAAGGCAGGCTTCCGGCTGATGTCACGAAACAGCAGGAAGATCGATCGTTCATTCGCTGCCAAACAGGTCAAATCCCCCAAGTGATCGAGAAAGTGGTTGCAAATGCCAGGACGAAAGGTTTCACGGCAAAGGATATACAGGTGCTGGCTCCGATGTATAGAGGGCCTGCAGGGATTGATGCCCTGAATAAAATGCTTCAGGAAGTGTTCAATGGCAATGCGAATGAAAAGCGCAGGGAAATAAAATTCGGAGATGTGATATACAGAACGGGAGATAAGGTGCTTCAACTGGTGAACCAGCCAGAGGAGGGTGTCTTTAATGGAGATATGGGTGAAATCGTGTCCATATTGTTCGCTAAAGAAAATACCGATCATGTCGATAAAGTCATCATATCGTTCGAAGGCATCGAAGTGACTTACACGAAACAGGACTTGAACCAGATTACACATGCCTATTGCTGCTCCATCCATAAGTCGCAGGGTAGCGAATTCCCCATTGTCATTTTACCTGTAGTGAAAAGTTATTATCGGATGCTCCGCCGTAATTTATTGTATACGGCGATTACGCGCAGTAAAAATTTCTTGATCCTTTGCGGTGAAGAAGATGCATTCCGTTTAGGGATCGAACGTAATGATGAGATGCGCCGGAAAACGACTTTACGTGAAAAGCTGCGGGAGATTTTGAGTGAAGAAGAAATGCCGGTGGAAAAGGGAGAAGAACAGCAACAATCGAGTTATCTTGATATTCTCATGCATGCTGACCCAATGATCGGAATGGAGAATGTCACGCCATATGATTTTATGTAGCTGGTTCCATTTGATGAATTTTGTTTAAAGTTCATAGTTTTGGTGGAACTATAGAATATAACTTATATGTGGAAGAGTAGGGGGGATTTGATGAAAAAGGGTTGGATTATCGGGATAGTCGTTGTCGTTTTGCTGGTCATTTTTGGGGCATCTTCGTACAACGGCCTTGTAAGTGCCAGTGAAGACGTCGACAATAAATGGTCACAGGTGGATAACCAATTAAAACGAAGAGCGGATTTGATTCCGAATCTTGTGGAAACGGTTAAGGGGTATGCTTCGCATGAAACGGAAGCCATTAAAGCGGTGAGTGATGCACGCTCGAAGCTGGCTGGTGCCAATTCGACTGAAGATGCGATTGATGCCGATCAAGAATTGAGTGGGGCCTTGAGCCGGCTTTTGGTGGTTGTCGAGAACTATCCGGATTTAAAGGCTAATGAGAACTTTAAGGGTCTCATGGATAGTTTGGAAGGAACGGAAAATCGGCTGACGGTAGCACGAAAAGACTATAATGATGAAGTTACCAACTATAATAAAATGATTAAACGCTTTCCGAAGAATATGATGGCAGGAGCATTCGGGTTCGATGCCAAACCATATTTTGAAGTGACCGATCAAGAAAAAGAAACGCCAAAGGTGGATTTCGGGAGCGATAAATAATGAAAAAACTCGCTGTGTTTGCGCTATTCTTCATCCTCACGTTCAGTTTAGTAAACGTGGCCGCAGCACAACCTAACATTCCTGAACCAGTTGGGGATATATATGTTCAGGACTTTGCCGAAGTCCTGGATGATCAGGAAAAATCCGAACTCATCGAACTTGGGAAACGATTGGATGATGCCACAAAAGCACAAATTTCCGTTTTGACGGTGGATTCGATGGAAGGATCCGAAATCGAGGAGTACTCGGTCGAGGCATTGAGATCATTCAAGCTTGGGGATGCCGAGCTGAACAATGGAGTCCTCATTGTGCTGGCCATGGAAGAACAGAAAATCCGTATTGAAGTGGGTTACGGTTTGGAAGGGGCCATTACCGATATCAAATCTGGACAGATTTTGGACAATGTGGCCATCCCTGCGCTGAAAGAGGGTAAATATGATGTTGCCCTGACGGAAACCTATAAGGCCGTATATAACGATGTCACGAAAGAATACAACCTAGGTGACGAGTTTTATCAAGATCTCTCCGTTCAGCCCGAGTCAGAAACCTTTCAGCCATCAGCTTTACAGATTTTCCTGATCATCATCGTTGTCATCATCGTATTCATCCTCGATGCCAAGTTCTTTAAAGGATTTTTCCTTCAAACGCTCATCAATATCCTTTTGATATTCATCAGTCGCGGAGGCGGCGGCGGCCGTGGAGGCGGCAGCGGCGGTCCACGGGGCGGCGGCGGAGGAAGTTCCGGTGGCGGAGGTGCCAGCAGAGGATGGTAAAGCAGTGGGTCTGACCGGGAAACCGGTCTTTTTTTATGCTCTTTTCGTAAAGATTGTTGTTTTTAAAACGAAACGATTTAAGGTTGATTGGAGCGGAAGTGCGAGACTCCCGCGGGAGCAGCGGGACAGGTGAGACCCCGCAGGCGTTCACGCCGAGGAGGCTCACCGCCCGCCCCGAGGAAAGCGAGCATTGGAGGGGAAATCAACCACACCGCATTACTTGGTGAATAGCAACAAAGTATGCGAAAACAGCCTTTTTTTTCATGGTCCCTGTATTTTAAGGAAGTTGGACCAACAATGGAAAACCTTTCAGCACATCTATTTTCAGCAGGAAAGAGATAATAAAAATGTTCGGAAAGGCGGGATGACCTTGCGGACGTTTTCTTTATTGAAAGGAATGCCGGTTTTTACAATCAAAGGAGAAAGAATCGGCACGGTCCACGATTTATCAATTTCGGAAATGGGACAGGTAACAGGGCTGGTCGTTCATCAGCAAGCTTTGTTCAAAAGGGCTTTTCATTTGAAACTTGACGATATTTCAACATTCGGTCCAGATGGGGTCGTGATCGGGCAACAAGATTCAGCCTTAAGTAAAATGCCTGCGGATTCCATTTGCTTATCGAAGGACGAGTTATTGGGACGCATGCTTTTTTCAGAAATGGGCGAAGAGCTTGGTTTACTGCAGGATGTATATTTCAAGGAGAAAATGGGCACGATTATAGCGTATGAAACAACGGATGGATTTTTCTCTGAGTCGACAGTGATAAAATCAAAACAGCCGCCTGCATTAGGGAAGGATACCATCATTGTTTCAGTTTATGAACAGTGAGGTGTCCATTTTGGAAATTAAATGTCCGAATTGCCGCAGTAAAGATGTTGGGAAGATTGGCGTAAATCAATATTATTGCTGGAATTGCTTTATTGAAATGACTCTATCCGAAGGGCTCATTAATACGCATCAGGTCGAGGAAGATGGAAGTTTAAGCTCATTGGACGATTTGTTTGAGGAAAATGACCGCCGCTTCAGTATGTAATTAACGGAAGAGGTGTTTGCAATGGCTAGACGTTCACGCAATACTCTAATGAATATGGGTTCGGACTTGATGAACTCGAAGATGGTCAAACGGAACATGAAGAAAATACGCAAAAGATTAAAGTCATTATTATAGCAGGAATGGGTGTCCTGAATTAATGAGGGCACTCTTTTTTATGTATGAAAACCTTCCGCCTTTCGAAGAATAAATGAGCGGGAGGTGTTTATTGTGAGTATTCGTTTAAAGTGGTTTTATCGCCTGGGTTTTTTATTGCTCTTATTTTTCGTTATCTATATTTTTATGAAACTTAAGCCCATGTGGGGACCTGCCGTTACTGTATGCGTGACGGTATTGCTGCCTTTTTTGATTGGTGCGTTCATCAGTTACTTGCTGCACCCTGTAGTGGAATATTTAAATGAGAAAGGGATGCGTCGCTGGCTTTCAATTACAATCATCTATTTGTTGTTTTTCGGTGGGATCGGCTTTGCTGTCTATAAAGGTATTCCCGTGATCGTCAGCCAGGTTCGCGAGCTGTCAGAAAGCGTGCCGGAACTGGTTGAACAGTACCGGGGCAGGATCGATAAGCTCAATCATCAAACGGCTGCATGGCCGTTCGGGATTCATGAAAGATTCGAGGAAGGCGTCACCCTTTTCGAAGGTTGGCTGAAGCGCATTCCTGAAAAGGCGATGGAGTATGCAATGAAGATGATAGATTTCATCGTCCTGATTGCGTTGATTCCATTCATTGCTTTTTATATCCTGAAAGATTTCACTGTGTTAAAAAAAATGGCATGGTATATGACCCCGAAAAAATGGCGCAAGCAGGGGCGGGCATTCGTTCGTGATGTGGATGCGTCGCTTGGCGGCTATATCCGCGGACAAATCATCGTTTGTGTCGTGATCGGTTTGATTTCCTCGCTGCTCTTCTGGATATTCGGAATGAAATATCCGCTTCTATTGGGGGCGATAATCGGAATAACGAATGTCATCCCGTATTTCGGGCCGATTATCGGGGCCATTCCTGCAGTGGTCATCGCCGCGACAATGTCAGTTAAAATGGTGTTGATCATCGCGGTCATCGTGCTCGTACTTCAATTTCTTGAGGGAAATATCCTGTCGCCGTTAATAGTCGGTAAAAGCCTCCATATGCATCCGCTGTTCATCATGCTTGCATTATTGGCCGGGGGCGAAATAGGCGGTATCGTGGGCATGGTCCTTTCGATTCCCATCTTGGCTGTGTTGAAAGTTTTTGTGCTTCATGCCCGCGTTCACTTTAGAAAGAAGCCGCCGCTTATTGACAAATAAAAGTCTTGTGAATATAATCCATTACATAAGATAATTCGTTGAAGGATGAAGTATGCTGAAGTCCATCTAAAAGAGAGGGGTCCCCTAGGCTGAAAGGGACTGCCAGGTGAAGAGCAGCAGAAAGCTAGTCCTGAGAGCAGCTAATACCTGCCGTCATGCCGCGTTAAGGCTTTTATGAAGGTGATGGGCCTGGGTGAATTCCTGCGTCCATAATCAGGGTGGTACCGCGAGTCAACTCTCGTCCCTGTTTTTGGGATGGGGGTTTTTTGTGTGCTCAAAATTACATAATTTTCAAAGGAGGATATATATATGAAGTATTTAACTGGTGCTCAAATCCGCCAAATGTATTTAGATTTTTTTAGTGAAAAAGGCCATAACATCGAACCAAGTGCGTCATTGGTTCCTCATGAAGATCCATCATTGCTTTGGATCAATTCCGGGGTGGCGACGTTAAAGAAATATTTTGATGGACGGGTGATTCCTGAAAATCCAAGGATTACAAATGCCCAAAAGGCCATCCGTACGAACGATATTGAAAACGTAGGGAAAACGGCACGTCATCATACGTTTTTCGAAATGCTCGGAAACTTCTCCATTGGTGAATACTTCAAAGAAGAAGCCATCACATGGGCTTGGGAGTTTTTGACGGATGAAAAATGGATTGGCTTCGACAAAGAGAAATTGGCTGTGACGATCCATCCTGAAGATGATGAAGCATTCGAACTCTGGAATAAGAAAATCGGTGTTCCTGCTGAAAGGATCATTCGCCTGGAAGAAAACTTCTGGGATATCGGTGAGGGTCCAAGCGGCCCGAATACAGAGATTTTCTATGACCGCGGACCGGCATATGGCGATGATCCGAATGATCCGGAACTATATCCAGGCGGGGAAAATGAACGTCATCTGGAAGTCTGGAACCTTGTGTTTTCTCAGTTCAACCATAATCCTGATGGTTCATACACACCGCTTCCAAAGAAGAATATCGATACAGGCATGGGTCTTGAACGTATGGCTTCCGTCGTTCAAGATGTGGCGACGAACTATGATACGGATTTATTCATGCCAATCATCCGTGCAGTCGAAGAGATTTCCGATGTGAAGTATGGTGTTGATACAGAAAAAGATGTGGCATTCAAGGTCATTGCCGACCATATCCGTACGGTAGCCTTTGCTGTAGGTGACGGGGCTCTACCATCCAACGAAGGCCGCGGTTATGTATTGCGCCGTTTACTTCGCAGGGCGGTTCGATATGCTAAGCAAATCAACATCAATCGACCATTCATGTTCGAGCTTGTGACGGTCGTAGGCGAAATCATGAAAGACTTCTACCCTGAAGTCCTCAACAATAAAGAGTTCATTGCAAAAGTAATCAAAAATGAAGAGGAACGCTTCCATGAAACTCTAAATGATGGACTGTCCATCCTTTCTGAAGTCATTAAAAAGGAAAAGGAAAAAGGCGGTACGACCATTCCGGGCAGTGATGCATTCCGTTTATATGACACATATGGTTTCCCGATTGAGTTAACGGAAGAATATGCAGAAGAAGAAGGCATGACGGTCGATCAAGCCGGATTTGAAAAAGAGATGGATGCACAGCGTGAACGTGCCCGTTCAGCGCGTCAAGATGTGGATTCCATGCAAATACAAGGCGGGGTATTGGGCGATATAAAAGTTGAAAGTGAATTTGTCGGCTATGATCAAATAGCTGTCGACGCGAAAGTTGCTGCCATCATTAAAAATGGCGAGCTTGTTACGGAGGCAGAAGAAGGGGAAGAAGTTCAAGTGATACTGGACAAGACTCCTTTCTACGCGGAAAGCGGCGGACAAATAGCCGATACAGGAACGATGGCCAGTGAATCCGTGAAGGTTGATGTCCATGATGTCCAAAAAGCTCCTAATGGCCAAAATCTGCACCGTGTGACAGTTACTGCCGGCACTTTAACAGCAGATTCCAATATCGTTGCTGCGGTAAATCAAGAAAACCGCATCCATATCACGAAAAACCATACAGCGACGCACCTTCTGCATCAAGCGTTAAAAGATGTGCTTGGTACACATGTCAACCAAGCTGGTTCACTCGTACAGGCTGAGCGCCTTCGCTTCGACTTCTCTCATTTTGGTCAGATAACGGCGGAAGAGATTGAAAGAATCGAAACGATTGTTAATGAAAAGATTTGGCAAAGCTTACAAGTGAATACGGACTATAAAAACATCGATGAAGCCAAGGCTATGGGCGCAATGGCCTTGTTCGGCGAAAAATATGGCAAGATTGTCCGTGTCGTTCAAATAGGCGATTACAGTCTAGAACTTTGCGGCGGTGTCCATGTCCCGAATACAGCGGTAATCGGCTTGTTCAAAATCGTTTCCGAAAGCGGCATCGGTGCAGGGACTCGCCGTATAGAAGCGGTAACGGGTGCCGGGGCATACAAATTGATGACTGAGCAAATCGGTGTCTTGAAAGACGCGGCTGCTAAATTGAAAACGAACTTGAAAGACGTACCTTCAAGAATTGAAACGGTACTTGCTGAAGTGAAGGATCTTCATCGTGAGAATGAAAGCCTTACTGCAAAATTAAGTAATATCGAAGCAAGCAGCCTTGTTTCTAACGTAAAAGACATAAATGGGGTTCAAGTATTGGTGGCGAAGGTTCAAGCTACCGACATGAATAATCTGCGTGCCATGGCGGATGATTTGAAACAAAAGCTCGATTCTGTCATCATCGTATTAGGTTCGGCCCAAGGTGATAAAGTCAATTTGATTGCCGGGGTGACCAAGGATTACATCGATCGCGGTTTCCATGCTGGTAAATTGGTCAAAGAAGTTGCTTCCCGTTGCGGCGGTGGCGGTGGCGGACGTCCAGATATGGCCCAAGCCGGCGGAAAAGACCCTGAAAAATTGGATGCAGCACTTAATTTTGTTGAAGAATGGGTCTTATCGATTTCATAATCAATGGAAAGTGTTGTACAATGTAGGTAATAGTGGATTCTGGACGCTGAGGAGAGGTGCATGTTAATGAGTTCCTTTGATAAAACGATGAAATTTAATTTTCCCGAAGAACCATTCGAAAGAGATGTACAAGAAGTATTGTCTCAAGTATATGTTGCACTTCAGGAAAAAGGTTATAACCCGATAAACCAGATTGTCGGTTATCTATTATCTGGTGACCCGGCCTACATCCCGCGCCATATGGATGCTCGGAACATTATTCGTAAGCTTGAACGCGATGAAATCATCGAAGAATTGGTTAAGTCGTATCTTAAGAACCATCGAGAGGAATACTAATGCGCACAATGGGACTTGATTTAGGTTCAAAAACCATCGGCGTCGCCCTGAGTGACGCGATGGGCTGGACTGCACAAGGATTGGAAACGATCAAAATTAACGAAGCTGGAAATGACTTCGGCTTTAAACGCCTCAATGAAATTATAAAAGAGCATGATGTTTCTAAAATTGTCCTCGGTTTACCTAAAAACATGAATGGGACTGTTGGACCGCGAGGCGAGATCAGCCAAGATTTCGCAAAGCGATTAGAAAACAAATTCAAGCTGCCGGTGTTTCTCTGGGATGAACGGTTGACAACTATGGCGGCTGAACGTGTCCTTCTTGAGGCGGACGTGAGCCGAAGCAAGCGCAAGAAAGTCATTGATAAAATGGCAGCTGTCATGATCCTGCAAGGATTCTTGGACAGACAAACAAATTCAATATGAGGTGAATACTAATGGAACACGGCGAAAACAACATTACAGTAGTAGATGAAAACGGAAACGAGCAGCTTTGCGAAATCCTTTTCACATTCGATTCAGATAAATTCAACAAATCTTATGTACTTTACTATCCGATGTCTGCAGAAGATGACGAGGAAGAAATTGAAATCCACGCTTCATCATTCGTACCAAGCGAAGATAATAAAGATGGTGAACTTACACCGATCGAAACAGAAGAAGAATGGGATCTTGTCGAAGAAATGTTAAATACATTCCTTGACCAAGAAGAAGCGGAAGAAGAATAAGATTGGAAAAAAACCGGCCCCTAAAGGTCGGTTCTTTTTTTGACAAAGGGGCAAGTTGATTGGAATAGGTGTGCGAGACTCCTGCTTAGAAAAGCGTGTCAAGGGGAGACCCCGAAGGCGCAAAGGCTCCGAGGAGGCTCCCGGACCGCCCGCGGAAAACGAGTGCCTGGAAAGCCCTTAAAAGGCCGGTTTTTTCATTTAAGTACCAGTAACACCTTATCTTTTCTCTGCGAATAAAAGTATAAATGTAGCGAGCGGACCCAAAAATAATGATAGCAAGAACCAATTCAACGCCGTCCTATTTTTACCTTGAGCAAGTCCGGCGTTTATGAGCGCCAATGTCCCCCAACCTACAAAATAAGAATTATCCAACTCCTTCACACCTTTCTTCATCTTAAATGAATAGTACCATTCCTACATGGATATTCCTGTAATTTCCTGAAATGCCTAATACGGGAAGGGAACAATTTAGAGTGCATCTTTTAAGCTGAAGAAATTAGATATCACTATTTTCCTGTTAAATAACATCTGAATATTGACAAAAGTAGTGCATTTTTGCCATAAATAGAGTATTAATGAATGTAGTTTTGCAAAAAACATGTAATTATTTGTTGATTTTAGTATAATGTTCGAAGCAAAGATTAATTAGAGAAAGCATCATCTAGAAACCATTCTGTAGTTGGTGTGAGTTTGCAGGGGGAATGAAAATGGATGAAAAAGATAAAAATTTATCTAAAAAGGAACACATCCGAATGAAATTGTTAGAACAGCAAGGAGAAGCCAAGCTGGTTCGTAAAATCATCATGATTACGATAGCTTCGCTTATTTTACTAATTGGGATTGTTGGTCTTGTGGGCTTTTTATATATCAACTCAGCCATGAAACCAGTCGATCCGGATGATGACACCATCAAGAAAGTGAAAATCCCAATCGGTTCTTCCGTTAACGGAATTTCAACACTGCTTGAAGAGCAGGGAATAATCAAGGACGCACGCGTATTCAAATATTATATTAAATTCCGCAATGAATCCGGTTTTCAGGCAGGGGAGTATAAATTATCACCTTCCATGCCAATTGAAGATATCGTCACAAGCATCAAAACCGGAAAACTCATGAAGGAAGCTGCAATGAAGATAACGATTCCTGAAGGAAAGCAGCTTATCCAAATTGCCGATATCATCGCAGTGAAGACGGGTGAAGATCCGAAAAAGGTCTTTAAGAAATTGAATGATAAGAAGTTCGTAAATTCCATGCAAGAGAAATTTCCGCAGCTCCTGACCTCGGAAATTGAAAATGAAAAGGTTCTATATCCGCTTGAAGGGTACCTTTTCCCGGCTACTTATGACTTTTATGAGGAAAAGCCGACCCTGGAATCGATCGTCATCGAGATGCTGAAGAAAACGGAAGAAACATTGCAGGCTTACGAGAGCCAAATGGACAAGAACGATTATTCCGTACACCAGATGCTGACCTTCGCTTCGCTTGTTGAAGAAGAGGCGACGGCGCAAGTCGATCGCGGAAAAATAGCTTCCGTCTTTTACAATCGTATTGAGGAAGGTATGCCGCTTCAAACGGATCCGACCGTTTTGTATGCAAAGGGTTCACATAAGAGCAGGGTGTATTATAAAGACCTTGAGGTGAAATCCCCTTATAATACGTATAAGAACAAGGGGCTGCCGCCAGGACCGATTGCCAATGCCGGAACGACATCGATCGATGCGGTACTGAAGCCTGAGAAAACGGATTATCTGTACTTTTTGGCAACACCTGAAGGGGAAGTCCTTTACTCCAAGACTTTGGATGACCACAATAACAAAAAGGCAGAGCATATTTCCAATAAATAAATGAAAGCTCTTTTCGTAAAGCTTGTTGTTTTTATAACGAAACGATTTAAGGTTGATTGGAGCGGAAGTGCGAGACTCCTGCAGGAGCAGCGGGACAGGTGAGACCCCACAGGCGTTTACGCCGAGGAGGCTCACCGCCCGCCCCGCGGAAAGCGAGCAATGGAGAGGAAATCAACCACACCGCAATACTTGGTTAGGAACAAAGTATGCGAAAACAGCCTAAATGAAAAATAGCAATGAGACTGTGGGGGGAGAGATATTACTTTCCCCTTGTTTTTATGATAGAATAGTACAAGTGAATTTTTGATCCGATTCTAAATCGGTGACGTAACTCGGCGAATGCCGGGTTTTATTTTGAAAGATAAGGAAATGTAGATCGTCAAGCATACTTGTTTCAGCTCCTTGTGAAGAAATTGCCCAATCAATTTTTTCATGTTACTGACCAAGCGCTTTTGTTTTCCTTATAAATGGAGGAAACGTTTTGAACGGAAAAATAGAACAATATCTTCATTCCTTAATTCCGGAGCGTACGGGTTTGCTTAAGGAGTTGGAAGATTTTGCGATGGAAAATAATGTGCCGATCATGGAGCCCGAAGGCATTGAGGTACTGCTTCAGATTTTAAGGCTTCATCAGCCAAAGGCGATATTGGAAGTGGGTTCGGCAATTGGCTATTCGGCCATTAGGATGGCTGAGACCCTTCCGGAAGCTCGAATCGTCACACTTGAACGGAATGAAGCCCGTATTGAGCAGGCAAGGGCTAACTTCAAGAAGGCGGGACTGTCGGAAAGGATCACCCTCATTGAAGGGGATGCTCTTGAAGCGGGCCCGAAAGTGATGGAACACGGTCCGTTTGATATCATCTTCGTTGATGCAGCTAAAGGGCAGTACAAGCGATTCTTTGAACTGTTTGAACCATTCCTTGCCGGTGCTGGCATTATCATTACTGATAATGTTTTATTTAAAGGCTTGGTTGCTGAAAACATTGAAGAAATGGAAATGACGAGAAGAAAGCGAGCTCTTATTAAAAAAATCAGAGACTTTAACATCTGGTTACATGACCATCCCAACTTCGATACCGTAATTTTGCCGATTGGTGATGGTGTGGCCATTAGTAAACATAGAGGTGACAAAAATGAAAAAGCCTGAATTACTTGTGACTCCGACAAGTGTCGATCATATAACGAAACTCATCGATGCTGGCGCCGACGCCTTCGTCATTGGCGAACAACGTTATGCGCTAAGGCTGGCAGGGGAGTTCAAACGTGAAGATGTAGAGAAGGCGATTGAGCTAGCACATGCTGCGGGCAAGAAAGTGTACGTATCCATGAACGCCATTTTCCATAATGAAAAAGTGGACGAGCTTGAAGGGTATGTCACATTCCTTAAAGAGGCTGGTGCCGACCGGATCATATTCGGTGATCCCGCAGTCTTGATGGCTGTCCGTGCCGTAGCACCTGATATGCCCCTGCACTGGAATACAGAGATGACGGTAACGAACTGGTACACATGTAATTATTGGGGGAAACGCGGTGCTGTCCGTGCCGTTGCTGCCCGTGAGATAAGTCTGGACGAGATAGTCGAAATGAAGGAAAATGCCGAAGTGGAGATTGAAGTCCAAGTGCATGGCATGACATGCATGTTCCAATCGAAGCGTACGCTCCTTGGCAATTACTTTGAATACCAAGGCAAGGCATTGGAAGTGGAAAATCGGAAGGAACATAGAAATATGTTCTTGCATGATAAGGAACGTGAAAATAAATATCCGATTTATGAAGATGAAAATGGTACACATATCATGAGTCCGAACGATATGTGCATGATTGATGAACTTCAGGAATTGATTGAAGCGGAAATCGATTCACTGAAAATCGAAGGATTATTACAAACACCGGAATATATCATTGAAATGACAAAGTTATATCGGGAAGCGATTGACGTATGTGCTGAAGACCCTGACCGCTATGATGATATGAAACCGGAACTTTTTGAAAAAGTCAAAGCGATTCAGCCGGATAACCGTGAGTTGGATACCGGATTCTTCTTTAAAGAATCGGTTTATTAAAGAAAAGGGTAAGAGAAAGAGGAGGAATAGCCTTGAATGCTATTGCTGATAAAATTTCCAAGATCGTTGATGGAAAGAGAGTCATTGTAAAAAAACCGGAATTGCTGGCTCCGGCCGGCAACCTTGAAAAATTAAAAATTGCCGTCCATTACGGCGCGGATGCCGTGTTCATTGGCGGTCAGGAATATGGTCTTCGTTCCAATGCAGGCAACTTCACGTTTGAGGAAATGAAGGAAGGCGTCGAATTCGCTAATAAGTATGGTGCTAAAGTATATGTAACCACAAATATCTTCGCACATAATGAAAATATCGATGGTCTGGATGAATACCTGGAAGGTCTTCAGGAGGCTGGGGTACATGGTATCATCGTCGCCGATCCATTAATCATCGAAACATGTAAAAGGGTCGCTCCGAACCTCGAGATCCATTTAAGCACGCAGCAATCGCTTTCGAACTGGAAGGCTGTTCAGTATTGGAAAGAGGAAGGCTTGGAACGGGTAGTTTTGGCACGTGAGACGAGTGCTGATGAAATCCGTGAAATGAAGGAGAAGGTCGATATCGAAATCGAGGCTTTCGTTCATGGGGCCATGTGCATTGCCTATTCTGGACGCTGCACGCTTTCGAACCATATGACGGCACGTGATTCGAACCGCGGCGGCTGCTGTCAGTCTTGCCGTTGGGATTATGATTTATATGAGTTGGATCAAGACGGGGAAAAGGCTTTATTCGATAAAGAAGATGCTCCATTCGCAATGAGTCCAAAAGACTTGAAGCTGATTGAATCACTGCCAGGCATGATTGAAATTGGCATAGACAGCTTAAAAGTCGAAGGAAGAATGAAATCGATCCATTATATTGCAACAGTTGTCAGCGTCTATCGTAAAGTGATTGATGCGTATTGTGCCGATCCCGACAATTTCAAGATTAAACAAGAATGGCTGGAAGAGCTTGATAAGTGTGCGAACCGTGAGACGGCATCATCGTTCATGGAAGGGGAAATTCCTGGGTATAAACAACAAATGTTCGGGAATCATACCGTAAAGACTCGCTTCGACTTCGCAGGATTGGTGCTTGATTACAATGAGGAAACTAAAATCGTTACCATGCAGCAACGTAATTTCTTCAAGCCTGGGGATGAAGTCGAGTTTTTTGGACCGGAAATCGAAAACTTCACTCAAAAAATCGGTACGATCTGGGATGAGTCAGGTAAGGAGCTGGAGGCAGCCCGCCATCCGCTTCAAATTGTCCGCATTCAAGTAGATAAAAAAGTTTATGTGAACAATATGATGCGGAAGGAGAATTGATATGACAAGAAAGAAACCAGTGGTCATCGGAGTTACCGGAGGGTCGGGATCAGGTAAAACAAGTGTTACCCGTTCCATTTTTGAATTCTTTCAAGGACATTCCATCTTGATGATCGAACAAGATTATTACTATAAAGATCAAAGTCATCTGCCTTTTGAAGAGCGCTTGAAAACGAACTATGATCATCCGCTTGCATTTGATAATGATTTGCTAATCGATCACATTAACGCATTGCTGCGCTATGAAACGATAGAAAAACCCGTTTATGATTATTCGATCCATACGCGTTCAGAAGAAGTCATCACAGTTGAGCCCCAGGATGTCATCATCCTTGAAGGGATTCTTGTGCTGGAGGATGAGCGCCTACGGGACCTGATGGATATGAAGCTATATGTTGATACGGACGCAGACTTGCGGATCCTTCGCCGGATGACCCGTGATATTAAAGAACGCGGCCGTTCCATAGATTCCGTCATCGAACAATACATCAGTGTCGTCCGTCCGATGCATAATCAGTTCATAGAACCGACGAAGCGTTATGCCGACATCATCATACCAGAAGGCGGTCAGAACCATGTGGCGATTGACCTTATGGTGACAAAAATTCAAACAATCCTTGAACAAAAGTCTTTTTTGTAATAACATAGCATAAATAATGATAGGTGCCATTTTCCTTCGTTTATTTAAATAATCCCATTTATTTATTGGGAAAGACTGGACAAATGTTGGAAAACGCAATACTCTATTGATACAGAACGAACCGGCTGCTCACCGCAGTCGGTTTATATACTAAGGAACGGATTGTTTCTTAGTATCGAAGCGCGTACTTTTTAAGTCGCGCAATTATATATTTTGACTCAATTTCAGGGTTAAGCACTATATAGTACATAAACTTGTCACAGTGAAAGCTTGCTGTAAAGAATTTGAAGGAGTGAAGGGTTTTGGCAATTGAAAAAGAATATCCAATGACTAAAGAAGGTAAGTTAAAGCTTGAACAGGAACTGGAACAGTTAAAAACGGTTAAACGTAAAGAAGTGGTGGAAAGAATCAAAATCGCCCGCAGTTTTGGGGACCTTTCCGAGAACTCGGAGTACGATTCCGCAAAAGAAGAGCAGGCTTTCGTTGAAGGACGCATCACAACAATCGAAAACATGATCCGTAATGCAAAAATCATTGAAGGCGATGATTCGAATACAGATACAGTTTCACTAGGGAAGTCGGTAACATTCGTGGAACTTCCAAATGGTGACGAAGAAACATATTCCATCGTAGGAAGCGTTGAAGCGGACCCATTCGAAGGGAAAATCTCCAATGATTCCCCGATCGCGAAAAGCCTGATCGGGAAAAGGGTCGGCGACAAGGTATCGATCATGACACCTGGCGGCGAAATGAGCGTGAAGATTGTATCCATCGACTAAATGAAAGCAAAAGAGGATGTCCATAGGGGCATCCTCTTTTTTATCGGAAAAGTGCCGTGTTAAATTTGTTCATAATTGTTTAAAAATTCGCACCTCGTCAACAATGGTTACGAGGTGTATTTTATGAAAAAGAAACGAATGAGGTTGCTGGCTGTTTTTTTGACGACTTTCATGCTGATGCTCATAGGCAGACTTGCCTACATCCAACTTGTATCGACAGAATCTTTTTCAAAGCATGATGTGAACCTATTAGAAGCGAGCGTAAATCAGCGTTCACAGATATTAAAGATTGATGATGGACGCGGAAAGTTTTATGACAGAAATGGAGAACCGCTTGCACATGAAGAAATCCCGACTCTCGTCCTATTTCCATTTTTAAAAAAAATGATCTGGCCCATAGATGAAGTGGCCTCGATAATAGGAAAATCGGAAGCGGAGTTAAAACGGGCGATAGAACAAGCGGATGAACCATTCGTATTTGGCGGAGATGAACCGATAGAGTTGACGTCCAGCCAATCCAAGGCAATCAATGAATTGAAGATTCCCGGGGTCTTTGCCGTGAAAGAGAAATTATATCATGATCAAACCCCTGCAGCGCAATTGATCGGAACGACGAATATATCGGATGCGGAAAAGAAAAAACGTTATCCGGACATGAATTTATCTCCTGAAACGAAAATAGGCAATACGGGACTGCAAAGGACCTTCGATGAGTTCTTGCTTTCCTCTGGGGAATCGAAGCTCGTTTTTCATGTGGACGCCAGTGGAGGCCCAATGTTCGGTGTCGATGTTAAATATGTGGAACCTGCAAATCCGCTTTACCCGGTGAAGGTCGTGACGACGATCGATAAAGAAATTCAGGAGAAAGCGGAGAAGCTCGTCGATGAACGCGGGATAAAAAAAGGCGGTCTCGTTCTGATCGATATCGAAAAAAGTGAAATCGTCGCCATGGTATCACGTCCGGCGCTTAATGTAAAAGATCCGAATGGCGAAGGGGCCGTCAATATGATGCTGACTCAAAAAACGCCGGGTTCCGTCTTCAAAACGGTCACGGCAGCAGCGGCCATCGATTATGAAGCGGCTAGTCCCACCCGGACATTCAATTGTAATTTGACGATAGACGGCAAAACGGATAAACAGAGGGAACTGGGCATGCTTAATTTTGAAAATAGCTTTGCCCAAAGCTGCAACAGGACGTTTGCCGAATTGTCACAGGAAATAGCAGAGAAGGATCCGGAATTTTTGGACAAATATGCAAAAATGTTAGGGCTTGTTGGTGAAACGGGATGGCAAGGGGACGTCTATCACACTGAAGTCACTCAGTTGCATCATGAACAAACCGGGAAAGTCTGGCATGATGACGATTTAAAAAAAGACCCTAAAATGATTGCCAAAACAGCAATTGGCCAGCAGGATGTCCAAACGACACCGCTTGCGATAGCGAATATGATGGCGACGATTGCCCGCGGCGGCAAGAAGGAACAGGTTAAAGCCGTTTCCAAGGTCGAATTTAACAATAGTACGACCGTAGTCGATTTTCCCAATCAAAGTATTGGCGGCGAGACACTGTCTCCATATACAACGATGAAGTTGCAGCATCTTCTTAGGAAGGTCGTGACGGAAGAGAAAGGGACAGGCGCTTCCTTGAGAGATTTGCCTGTGGAGGTCGCCGGCAAGTCTGGAACGGCTCAGACCAATATTGAAAAAGGGCAGCTGAATAAATGGTTTGCGGGCTACTTTCCATATAAAGAGCCCAAATATGCTCTTGTTACCGTAAGTTTTGAAACGAAGGAAAACAGTTCCAGCATGACGCCTCTTTTTTCAGATATTGTAAAAGTCCTGTACTCCAAGGACCAGGACAAAAACGAGAATTGACGAAAAGTGTAGGAAACCCTTCCCTTCTATCTCTGGCTAAATCATGTTAAAATGAGAGGCAGTAAGAAATGGTAAGGGAGGAATGGACCTTGGGCTCACGTTTTAATCAGAGAGATCAAAAAAGAAAAGTAAATAAAATATATAATATTGCAATCACCATCGTTTCCATTTTAATCGTCATTGTCGCAGTCTCGATTTTCTTAAGTGATGATGGCACCGAAACAAAAAAAGCCACGACTGAACCAAAGCAAATCGCCGATACAGATTCGGGGAAAGTAGCGGACAAGCCTGCTGGCAAAGAAGAAGAAACGGAATCTGAGAAGGAAGACGCAGTAGGAGATAGTGAAGCAACAGAAGAAGATGCAGCAGATGAAGATAGTAAAGCAACAGAGGAAGATGCAGAAGAGAAGGCTGAAGATGGTGCAGATTCAGAAAAAGCGGGAGATGCCGAACTTGTGGAAGTGGAAGGCAGCGGAGATGGCAATGTTGCGTCAACATATACGAGTGAGGGCTGGAAACCAGTAGGAACTGAGCAATCCGGGGAGCACACTACAAGCTTCGAAAAGGGCTCGGTCGATTGGAATGAAATGAGTAAAGCCATAGCAAGCGGGGCTGGAATCGATGAAGGCAGCATGAAGCTATGGTGGCTGCAAAACGGCGGTTCATCCAGCACGGCAATTGGTACCGTTTCTGAAGGCGATGATCCTAAAACCTTCCGCGTTTATATTGAATGGGTGGACGGATCAGGTTGGAAACCTGTAAAAGTCGAAGAGCTGAAGACAAACGATAAAAGGTAATGGTCAAAAATTCATAAACGAAAACCCCCGAAAGGAATTCCACTTTTCGGGGGTTTTTTCATGGTGATCATTTTTTTGCTTTAAAGTGGACGACTGCACTATAAAAACGTCTGCCTTCTTCACTTACATACATTTGGTGTGACACGGATTCCACCTGAAGCATGATCGCTTTATTGATTTCAATTTGTGCTTGGATTTTTTCTTCAAGATTCTTAATGCTTTCTGCCTCGAAAAATTCTATTTTATCTTCGAATAAGTTTAAGTCGAGTTGAAAACTCATGACTGTTCCCCTCCAACATTTAGATACTGTTAGTTTAACACCATTTTGGCCGAATCTGAACCGAATGAATGATTTGCCTAAAAACAAGAACTGTTTCTGTGTTTAATTCATATTATGCTTATAGGTTTTATTATCTTATCATAAAAGGTGATTAAAAATGGGCAGAGAATTTATAGATTTATTTGAAGAATGGTCAAAATCGTATGATGATACGGTTGGTGGACACGATATTGAGTATCAAGAGGTTTTTAAACATTATGATAACATATTGGAAAGCGTCACGGATAGGGCTCATGGCCATGTGCTCGAGTTCGGAGTAGGTACCGGGAATTTGACGGAAAGGCTTTTGAAGAAAGGCCTGAAGGTATCGGGAATAGAACCTTCACCTGCGATGAGGGAAATAGCGGTATGCAAGCTCGGCGGAAAAACAGAAATTGTCGATGGCGATTTTATCGATTTTCCGAAGCCGGAACAGGTTGATTCGATCGTGAGTACGTACGCTTTTCACCATTTAACCGATGAAGAAAAAGAAAAAGCTATAGCCAACTATGGAAAGTTACTGAATACTGGTGGTAAAATAGTGTTTGCGGATACGATGTATCAATCAAGGGAAGCGCATGAACGAGCGATTCAAGATGCAAGTCAGGCAGGCTTTCATAATTTGGCAAACGATTTGCAAACGGAATATTATACTACGATTCCTTTTTTGGAAAGTGTGCTTGAAGCAAATGGATATAAAGTGAGCTTCGAGCGCTGCAATCAATTTGTCTGGATTATGGAGGCGGAAAAATTATAGGAAGAGGTTTTTACTAATGAAGGTAGCCATAATCGGAGCAATGGAAGAAGAAGTTACGATTTTACGTGATAAATTGGAAGGTTTGGAGCAGGTGACCATTGCCGGTTCCGAGTTCAATACAGGCAAACTGAATGGTGTCGAGGTCATTTTGCTTAAATCGGGAATCGGTAAAGTGAATGCGGCAATGTCCACTGCGATCCTGTTAGAAAAATTCAAACCGGATGCAGTCATCAATACTGGCTCTGCCGGCGGTTATCATCCAGCACTTAATGTAGGGGATGTGGTCATATCCTCGGAAGTACGGCACCATGATGTCGATGTGACGATTTTCGGATATGAATACGGTCAAGTCCCTCAGCTGCCTGCAGCTTTCATCCCGGATGAGAAGCTTTTCGCAATAGCGGAAGAAGCAGCAAAAGAAATCGAGGATATACAAGTGGCCAAAGGGTTGATCGTGACGGGGGATTCTTTCATGAATGATCCTGACAGGGTTGAATTCGTCAGAGGGAAATTCTCCGATTTATACGCGGTGGAAATGGAAGCGGCAGCCATTGCACAGGTAGCCTTCCAATTCAAGACACCGTTTGTCATCATTCGTTCCCTTTCGGATATCGCAGGTAAGGAGTCCAATATTTCCTTTGATAAATTCTTGGAAACTGCGGCTCTTCATTCAGCGGCACTGATTTTGAAAATGGTTGAAAAAATGAAATGAATGGTAAGTGATCAGCGGAAGCCTTTCTGCTGATCATTCTTTATTGCATAATTCTTATTAAGTTGGTAGGATAACTATGAAAGGATGTCCGAATATGAAAGTCTTTCAAAATATTCATGAGTTGATAGGGAAAACGCCGATGATGGAAATCACCCATTTCCCGCTTCCGGATGAGGTCCGTATCTTTGCCAAACTCGAATACTTTAATCCGGGAGGCAGTGTGAAGGATCGGCTTGGTCAAGAACTGTTAGCCCAAGCGTTACAGACTGGGAAGGTGAAAAAGGGCGGGACGATCATCGAACCGACTGCCGGAAATACTGGGATTGGCTTGGCGTTGGCTGCGATAAACAGTGGAGTGAACGTGATATTTTGCGTTCCGGAGAAATTCAGTGCCGAGAAACAGGAATTGATGCGTGCCCTTGGAGCGAATGTGATCCAGACACCGACAGAGGAAGGAATGACAGGAGCAATCGCAAAGGCTAAGGCGCTGCTGGCTGAAATTCCGGGATCATATTGTCCCCAGCAGTTCGCCAACCCATCCAATCCTGATGCATATTATAAAACGCTGGGACCTGAAATATGGGAACAGATGGAAGGCGATGTGGATGTGTTTGTAGCCGGTGCCGGGACGGGCGGGACATTCATGGGAACATCGCGATATTTAAAAGAAAAGGGCGCTGCTGTCAAAACGGTCATAGTCGAACCAGAAGGGTCGATTTTGAACGGCGGCAAGGCAGGACCCCATAAAACAGAGGGGATCGGGATGGAATTTTTACCTGCCTATATGGATGAAACGTATTTTGACCAAATCCATACGGTAAGCGATCGTGACGCTTTCCATATGGTAAAGGAATTGGCGATTAAAGAAGGCCTACTTGTCGGCAGTTCTTCAGGTGCGGCCTTTGCAGCGGCCATGAAAGAAGCAGCAAAGGCTCCCCGGGGGTCGAATATCGTCGTCATATTTCCGGATTCCAGTGAACGATACTTAAGCAAAAAAATTTATCAGGGAGGTATATGAAATGAGAAAAAAAACACAATTGATCCATGGCGGCATTTCTGGTGACGAAAAAACGGGTGCGGTTTCGGTGCCGATTTATCAAGTGAGCACCTATAAACAGGATGGTCCCGGAAATCATCGGGGATATGAATATTCCCGTACGGGCAACCCAACCCGCCATGCCCTCGAAGAATTGATCAAGGATCTCGAAGAAGGAAAAAGAGGTTTCGCCTTCGGATCAGGAATGGCAGCGATGACCGCGGTTATGATGCTGTTCAGTCAAGGTGATCATGTATTAATGACCGATGACGTTTATGGAGGGTCTTTCCGGGTCATCACTAAAGTGCTTAACCGCTTCGGGGTGGAAGCAACGTTCATCAATACGAGCGACATACACTCGATCGAAAAAGAGATAAAGGACAATACGAAGGCATTGTTCATTGAAACACCGACGAACCCATTATTGAAAATCACCGATCTGGAAAAGGTATCGAAAATAGCTAAAGAAAACGGCATTCTCACCATTGTGGATAATACCTTCAGTACGCCATATTGGCAAAATCCGCTTTCACTTGGAGCTGATATCGTACTTCATAGCGCTACGAAGTACCTGGGGGGACACAGCGATGTTGTAGCGGGTCTTGTCGTGGTGAATGACGAGAATCTTGGCAATGACCTTCATTTCATCCAAAACTCTACAGGAGGCGTGCTAGGGCCCCAAGATTCATGGTTGCTTATGCGAGGCATTAAAACGCTGGGAATCAGGATGGAAGAACATGAAAAAAATACATCTGAAATCGTCCGTTTCCTATCCGGGCATAAAGAAGTATCGAAAATCTATTACCCAGGTCTTGAAAACCACCAAAATCATGATATTGCAAAAAAACAATCGCGTGGATTCGGCGGTATGGTTTCATTTGATGTCGGCAGTGCCGAAAAAGCCGAATCCGTTTTGAATAAAGTGAAATTCTTTACTCTTGCGGAAAGTCTGGGGGCAGTGGAGAGCTTAATTTCCATTCCGGCCTTGATGACACATGCTTCCATTCCGGCTGAGCGCCGTGCAGAGCTTGGAATAACGGATGGGTTGATTCGTATTTCGGTAGGTCTGGAAGATGTTGAAGATTTATTGGAAGACTTGGAACAAGCGCTGCAAGGATAACCGGAGAGGGACCGCTTCATAGCTGACTGCCATTATTTACACCCTGTCATTTGGAATAAATATGGTAGAATGAGATATCGATATCTTATTAGCTTGAAAGAAGGTGGAATGGCATGAAAAACCGCAAAAAACAAACGGTTGCATTGCTGCGTTCGAAAATGGTCGATTTTAAACAATTTGCGATCACTTTGTTATGTGTGGGTTCGTTCTTCTATTTAGGAACCATCCTTCCCTCTGGCGACAAAGCGATGATTGGCACGTATGTCTATATGGGAGCGACAATAACTTTCTTGGGCATGTCCATAGTCTTTTTCTCATTATCCAAAAAATACAAAAAGATCTTGGCCGATATGGATGACCAGGACTCTTTACAATAATAGAAGCAAACCTGATTCTTTAATGGAATCAGGTTTTTTTGTTTCTAACGATGTTGCCCAATAGGGGCAGATTTATCATACTGCTTGCCTATTTAGGTAATAATGGCCCTTGAAAATGGGTAAAAAGATCGAAATTTTCAAATAAATAGGCAAAAGCCGTTTACAAATATCGAATTTGTGGATATACTTACCAAGTAATAAAAAATATTCCAAAGGAGGTCGGAGAAAATGACATTGTATCTACATGGAGCCGTCGCAATCAGCCCGTCCGTTTCAAAAGACAATCATATAAAATTCGACCTGTGCCAAGCGGAATATTTCTAAAGCAATTTGGCTTTATTAATCATTCAGACATAACGGCCGCAGGGAGAAGTGTTTTATCCTGCGGCCTTTTTATATTTTCTAAAAAATCCCGCAGGAGGACGTAACTTTCTGCGGCCTTTTTATGCCTTTTTGTTGGGCCGCTCCCTTAAAGGAGGTGATATTATGACACTGAATATGCTTTTTTTTACAATCACGATTAAAATGAAAAAAATGACTGCCGAGGAATGTTTGCAACAGGAGAGAATCCACAAGATTCGAGAAGAACATCTAGATAAAGCGTTGAAACATCGTCCTTTTTTCTAAAAAATATACGAGGTTGGTATTCCGTTTTAAAAAAAATTAAGAAAGGTGGAGGTTAATATGTTGAACTTGTTATATGTAAAAGGAGAGAAGCGTTGCTATTGGCAGGAGAAGGATACCGGCTAACGGATCTAGCGGTGCATCTAGAAGCATTGTCATGGTATACAGCGGAAAAAGGCCATTGGAAACATGATAAAGTGAAGGTATGGTGATTAATGGTTATGACGCTGCTTAACTCGGAACTGCAACGTTGGAAGTGAATATGTAAATGGGAAAACTCGGCACTCGGGCCGAGTTTTTTTCTTTGCCTGTATCAGCAGCACGGACCTGAACCTCCAAAACCAAATCCACATCCCGGCAACCACCAAAACCCGAAAATGAGCAATAAAATCAGGAGGACAATAAACAGGCCATAACCAAAGCCGTAGCCGGACCCTGCATAACAAGGCGCAGGAGCCGGATAACCATAGCTGCATCCGTATGGTCCATAGTTATATCCCATCGTAAAAAACCCCCTTTCCCTAAAAAATTCCCTATCATTATATGAACACTTTCCTTCGTTCGTTTGGGAATACAACCAGGCTGGATTGATCATTTTACACCATTCATTATTTCTTTTAGTGGGACAGACACGAACAAGCCCACTGTTGCATAGGTATGAAATAGGGAAGCCAAAGAAACGGGGGATGGAACCAATGCCCGGAATACTTACAGTTGTCGGTTATATTATCAAAGAATTTTACTTCTTCGTTTCCTATGTGAAAAACAACGCTTTTCCCCAGCCCTTGTCATCTCAGGATGAAAAGAGATATCTGAAGCTAATGAGCGAGGGAGACGGTGATGCCCGTAACATCCTGATCGAACATAATCTCAGACTTGTTGCCCATATCGTCAAGAAATTCGAGAATACGGGCGAGGATACAGAGGATTTGATTTCGATTGGGACAATTGGTTTGATAAAAGCCATTGAGAGTTATTCGGATGGGAAGGGTACGAAGCTGGCCACATATGCGGCGCGATGCATTGAGAATGAGATCTTGATGCATTTACGGGCGACAAAGAAAACGAAGAAAGATATTTCCCTGCATGATCCGATCGGTCAAGATAAAGAAGGAAATGAAATCAGTTTAATCGATGTACTGAAATCGGAATCGGAAGATGTCATCGATACGATTCAGCTTAATATGGAAATTGAAAAAGTGAAAAAGTATATTGATATTTTGGATGAACGCGAAAAGGAAGTCATTGTAGGCAGGTTCGGACTGGATTTGAAAAAGGAAAAAACCCAGAGGGAAATCGCTAAAGAGCTTGGCATTTCACGCAGTTATGTATCAAGGATCGAAAAACGTGCTTTAATGAAGATGTTCCACGAATTTTACAGAGCAGAAAAAGAGAAGGAAAAGAAAGCCAAAGGATAGGAATGGTAAAAGGCAAAGAGAGTGCGGGAAAATTTCCCCGCACTCTTTTTTTAATATTTATTTCTGATCATATCTGCAAAAGCGTGATAAATCTCGATTCCCTGAAAAAGGAACATGCGTGAAGCGGTTAAAGATAAGATCCCTATCATAATAAAGCGAAACCACATATGAATCACTCCTCCATTTTATTTTTTATAAAATGTCAGAGCGTAAGGCTACGTAATTCGCCTGGAAAAAAACAGGGCTGAGATATCGTCGGCGAAGATTTGAGTGAAAATAAAGAAAACTCAAAATGGAAAATTCGAAAAAGAGAATAATGATAAGTGTTTGCCATGAACTAAAGGAAGGCACGAAAGGCTGTTTCTTGTCGGCCTTATCCCAATGGTGAACATCGGTATGTTCCTCAATGGTTAGCTGCTGTGCATGATGATGGAACTGTATGGGCAGTGTCCAAAGGAGCAAGATGATGGCAGACATGTGAATGAAGAATTTCATATGAATCAACCGCCCCTTTCCCAAGAATATATACATCATAACATGCTTTTAATCTGGGATATAGAAAAATGTTCCGACAAAATACTGAAAATTCCTTTTAATTAGAAAAATATTGAATTTACCTCTATAATGGGATTATTGATAAAAAGGGGGCAATTTAGTATGGGATATTCTTTGACGTGGGATTTGGATATCTTTTTTAAAGGAGGAAGCTCTTCTAAGGAGTTCCTGATTTTTTTAGATGAAATTAACGGCGAGGTAAAAGAATTAGACCGAATTGTAAGCAATATCAATCCAGAAGGAAATGATGAAATCAGTTTAATCCAGGCATTTGATCTTTTTAAAGATACAAATATGAAATCCACGCAGGCAAGTGCATTCATTGGCTGCCTAGAAGCTCAAAATGCACAGGATAAAAAGGCTGGTCAGCTGCGGATCAAACAAATGAAGATAGTCGCTTCACTAAAAATGGTGTTAAGCAAGCTGGATGAAAAGTTGATACAGCTTGATGATGCTTCCTTTAAAAAAATCCTCGAAAAAGAACCATTGAATGAATTGGAATTCGTATTGAATGAACGTCGGGAAAAGGCAAAGGAAAAACTTTCCGTGAAGGAAGAATCATTAATCACCCAATTGGCCATGGACGGTTTCGAAGGTTGGAGCCAAATGTATGATACGATCGTCGGTTCAATGACCATCCCTTATAAGGGTGAAAAGCTTTCTGTAGGCCAAGCGGCGAATAAATTTTCCGATCCCGATGAAAGGACCCGGAAAGAATTATTTACTGCGTGGGAACAGGCTTGGGAGGAAAAAAGTGACCTTTTTGCCCGGACTTTGAACCACTTGGCCGGATTCCGCCTCAGTGTGAATGAAAAACGGGGCTGGGATGATATTTTGAAAGAGCCTCTTGAAATAGGGAGGATGAAAAAAGAAACCCTCGAAAGCATGTGGAATGTAATTGCCGATCATAAGGAGCCGCTTGTGAGGTTTTTAGAAAGGAAAGCGGAGTTACTGGATTTGGATAAATTAAGTTGGGCGGATTTGGACGCACCGCTCGCCGTTACAGCAGAGTCCAAAGTAATGGATTATCAAGAAGGTGCAGACTTCATCATACAGCAATTCTCTAAGTTCGGGTCTCAATTAGCAAACTTCACCCAAAAAGCTTTTGAAGACAGCTGGATTGAAGCGGAGGACAGACCAGGTAAGAGACCAGGCGGTTTTTGTACCGGCTTTCCATTAAATAAGCAGTCAAGAATTTTCATGACGTATTCGGGCACACCATCCAATGTATCGACATTGGCCCATGAATTGGGACATGCATTCCATTCATATGCGATGAGGGATATCCATCCGTTGAATCGGTCATATGCCATGAATGTGGCTGAAACCGCCTCTACTTTTGCTGAAATGGTCGTTGCGGATGCAGCTGTGAAGGAAGCGGCCAGTGAGGAAGAAAAGCTGGTGCTTTTAGAAGATAAAATTCAGCGTTCCGTGGCATTATTGATGAATATCCATGCCCGCTACTTATTCGAAACAAGGTTTTATGCTGAGAGGAAACAAGGTTATGTCAGTGCCGAACGGTTGAATGAACTGATGGTCGATGCCCAAAAAGAAGCTTATGGCGATGCTTTAAGTGATTATAATCCAACGTTCTGGGCTTCAAAGCTCCATTTTTATATTACAAGTGTACCATTTTATAATTTTCCGTACACATTCGGATATTTATTCTCATTAGGCATATACGCGAATGCCCTGAAAGAACCAGCAGGATTCGAAGAAAAATATATCGCTCTATTAAAGGATACCGGTTCCATGAAGGTCGAGGATTTGGCGGAGAAGCATTTGGGCGTCGATTTGAAGACCCGGGATTTTTGGAAAGAAGCGGTCAATGCCTGTATGGAGGATGTAGAAGAATTCTTGCGTTTGACCGACCCCCTAGTCCGAAAAGCTTAAGAAGGGTTTCGGATGGAATATGAACGAAAAAAGCGGATGTCCGGTTTAGGACATCCGCTTTTCTTATTTAAACTTTCTTCAGTTTAAATGGACTGACCATAAGTAATGATAATATAATCATGAGGGATAAGAAAAAGACCGGATGGAAATACGGGATGGCTAGATAACTTAAAGTAGCAATGCAGCCCGCAACCGTAATTGGCACTCCTGTAAAATATCCATTGCTTTCACTTATATTGAAGCGGGCGAGACGAAATGCGCCACAGCCAATATAGAAAACCGTGAAGAGTGTGCCAGGTGCTCCGAATTCTATTAATATTCCTTGGTATAATAATAGAGCTGGTGCGACGCCAAAGGATATGATGTCACACATCGAATCAAGTTGCTTACCCAATTCCGATTCAATGTTGAATTTACGTGCAACCATACCGTCAAAGCGATCTGCAAGGGCAGCCAGGAAAATTAATAGCAGGCTTAAATTCAATTGGCCGTGCATTACGGCAATTATCGCAAATCCACCAAGGGATAAATTGATTAAAGTAAGTATATTTGCTGTTTGTGTTTTCACTTTTTTTATGGTTTGATCTAGGGCGTGTAATAAAAACATCTTTTCCCTCCTTTCAAATGAAACAAATTAAAACAATATATAGTAAACATAAGCATTTATTATATAATAATATTTTACTTAACACAATTTATGCAAGAGAATTTTAGAATAATTTTACAATTTGGAGTGGTTTTATTTGTTTCAGTCTTTGTATCGCATTCTTATTGAACTGACGAATGGTCAGTATTCATCAGGTTTATTAAAGCATTTTAGCCAATCTCGCTGGAGCAGGCCTTTAATTTTACTTTATGTAAAAACATTCAACCTTAATCAACAGGAATTTGGTAAGGAGGTAAAAGCTTATACTAACCTGCACGAGCTATTTACCAGGCAGTTAAAGGCGGATGCCAGGCCAATTACGGCAGTTCCTTCTGCGGTAGCTTGTCCCGTGGACGGTGTTCTTGAGGATTCAGGGGAAATACGTGCTGATAAAAATATCGTTGTTAAGGGAAAGGTATATTCAATGGAGGAAATGCTCGGGGATGAGCTTTTTTTGGAAAAGTACTTAGGGGGCAAATATCTCGTGCTATACTTAAGCCCGAGTCATTACCATAGGATCCATGCACCAATCAAGGGTTCAGTGGTCAAACGTTGGACCCTTGGAAGGAAATCGTACCCCGTTAATAAATGGGGGATGAAATTTGGAAAAGAGCCTTTATCAAAAAATTACCGGACAATAACTGAACTTCAAAATGAAGCGGGAAGTCTGGCAATGGTGAAAGTCGGTGCCATGTTCATAAATTCGATCGTCATTACTGATGAATCGGATGAATTGGAAAAAGGACAGGAATTTTCTTATTTCAGCTTTGGTTCCACAGTGGTGCTTCTTTTTGAAAAAGGAAGTTTTGAACTTGAAGGAAACATATCCATTCCCGCAGATGTCCGTGTTGGTGAAACAATCGGATTCATGAGAGCCGTCTAACTTCAAATGAAAATAAGAGGCTGACATTTGATGTCAGCCTATGTATTTCATATTAGAATATTGATCGGATTTTATGTGTTAGGGATCTTCGATGAATTTCCGTTTCTATGAGGCGGATGAAATCGGTACTCAACTTTAAATTCTGTGCTTTAAAATAGGATTCAAGCAACAGGTCATCAGATAGTTTTTGCATCAGAACGCCATTTGCGGCTGCTCACCTCCAGTAGGGATTACGTGGAATAATTTGGTGCTTTCTTGCATATATTGATAAGTCTTCCTTGATGTACCCCTACTGTATCAGAAATAAACGTGGAGAACAATCGTTCTGTTATCCACAGTTAAAAGTGGATAACTTGTGGTTAAGTTGTTTACAAGGTGAGCGAAATGGTGCATGCCAGTATGGAAAATGTTAGTAAAGTTATCCACAGATTGAATAAATGAAATTTTTGTCGAAATCTTTTATGAATAATTAGTTCTTTGGTTATGGTCTGCCTGCAAATTCCCCATTATTTAATAAAAAATGCCTTTCCATATCAGAAAACATACATTATGATGTTTCTTTACCGTCAGCCCTTCTTTCCTAATTTTTTTTGAAAGTGTGCTGAAAATTCGATATGATGGAGACGGTAAATTTTAACGAAAATATAGAGGTGTCAATATGCTTAAATTATTTTTGCCGAGTGAACATGTTAAAAGCATTTTTAATATAGATCCTCAAGAATTGAAAAAAAGAGGGATAAAGGGAGTCATTACCGATTTGGATAATACTCTCGTTGAATGGGACAGGCCAACTGCCACCCCCGATTTAATCAAATGGTTCGACAATATGCGGGATCATGGGATTTTAGTGACGATTGTGTCCAATAATAATGAAAATCGGGTTCGGGCTTTTTCCGATCCGCTTCACATTCCGTTTATCTTCCAGGCCAGAAAACCGATGGCAAGAGCTTTCCATAAAGCCCGTAAGGCAATGGGATTGAAATTGGAAGAAACGGTGGTAATCGGCGATCAGTTATTGACGGATGTATTGGGAGGGAACAGAGGCGGGTTTCATACGATCTTAGTGCTCCCAGTAGCACAAACCGACGAATTCAGAACGAGGATCAATCGTTATTTTGAAAGAAAGATCATGGCGTTTTTTAAACGAAAAGGAATGATAGAATGGGAGGATCACAATTGAATAATCATCAAGAATTAGTGTGCATCGGCTGCGGTGTCAAGGTCCAGACTGAAGATCCGAAGGAATTGGGCTTTGCCCCTAAATCAGCTCTGGAAAAGGAGACCATCGTTTGTCAGCGCTGCTTTAAATTGAAACATTATAACGAAGTTCAGGATGTTTCCTTAACAGACGATGACTTCTTGAAAATCTTGAATAAAGTAGGCGAAACCGACTCTTTAATCGTCAAGATCGTCGATATTTTTGATTTCAATGGAAGCTGGCTGCCTGGCCTGCATCGATTTGTAGGAAGAAATGATGTTCTTCTGATCGGAAATAAGGTTGATTTATTGCCTAAATCCGTAAAACCGAACAAGTTGATCAATTGGATGAAGCAATCGTCCAAGGAATTGGGTCTTAACCCGGTTGATGTCCTGCTTGTCAGTGCGGAAAAGGGAAAGCACATACTTGAAGCGGCTGATGCGATCGAGCGGTATCGCAAAGGTAAAGATGTCTATGTGGTGGGCTGTACGAATGTAGGGAAATCGACTTTCATCAACCGGCTTATAAAAGAAGTGAGCGGAGAAAGTGATATCATCACGACTTCCCATTTCCCAGGGACTACCTTGGATATGATCGAAATTCCTTTGGATGATGAAAAGGCATTGATCGATACACCAGGAATCATTAATCATCATCAAATGGCTCATTATGTGGACAAGCGGGACTTCAAGGTGATCATGCCGAAAAAGGAAATCAAGCCGAGAGTGTACCAACTGAATGAAGCGCAGACGCTATTTTTCGGAGGGTTGGCCCGGTTGGACTATGTCTCAGGCGGAAGGCGTTCATTGACTTGCTACCTTTCGAATGAATTGAATATTCACCGTACGAAACTTGAAAATGCCGATGAATTGTATAAAAACCATGCCGGGGAATTACTTACGCCCCCACGGCCTGAACAAATCGAGGAGTTTCCGAAGCTGATTCCACATGAATTCTCCTTGAAAGATGGTAAAATGGATATTGTGTTTTCTGGTCTTGGCTGGGTGACGGTCAATGAGCCAGGAGCTAAAATCGTTGCACATGTTCCAAAGGGCGTCAATGTGATCGTTCGCAAATCATTAATCTAAATATAGGGGTCGTCTAGTCTATGAAAAAGATTTATGGGGTAATGGGAGATCCAATTGCACATTCGATGTCACCGGACATCCATAATGATGCATTTGAAAAAGAAAATATAGAAGCGGTTTATCATCATTTCCATGTGACGAAAGAAGGTTTGAACGATGCCGTGAAAGGCATGAAAGCCCTTGGTATAGAAGGGTTTAACATCACGATTCCACATAAGACTTCAATCATCCCTTTCCTTGATGAAGTGGATGAACTGGCCCTTGCAATCGGGGCTGTAAATACGGTTGTTAACAAAAATGGTCGGTTTATAGGGTATAATACAGACGGAAAAGGATTTTTCAAATCCTTATGCGATGAAATATCAGGTGACATCAAGGCTAAAAAAACGTTAGTGATCGGAGCGGGCGGTGCTGCGCGTGCGATTTATTTTACCCTCGTAAAAGAAGGGGTAAAGCAAGTTGATATTGCAAACCGGACAAAGGAAAGGGCGGCCCAGCTTGTTTCTGATTGCCCATATGATAAAGTATCGAAGGCACTCTCGATTATCGAAGCGGAAGAAAGCTTATCACAATATGATTTAATCATCCAAACGACTTCTTCAGGAATGAGCCCGGAATTGGATCATTCACCGTTAAAGGTCGACCAGCTTAAAACCGGTGCAATTGTCAGTGATATCATCTATAACCCTCTGCAAACCAAACTGCTGCGTGAAGCGGGGGAAAAAGGGGCGGAAACGCAAAATGGTTTGGGGATGTTCATCAACCAGGCCGCGCTCGCATTTGAGATATGGACAGGCATTATGCCGGATACAGCAAGAATGACAGATATTGTCTTGAACAAACTAGGAGGTAACACATGTTAACTGGAAAACAGAAAAGATTTTTACGATCAAAGGCCCATCACCTCAATCCAATATTTCAAGTTGGTAAAGGCGGCGTCAATGATAATCTCATCAAGCAAATTGGTGAGGCGCTTGAAGTACGTGAATTAATCAAGGTCAGCATCCTGCAAAACTGTGAAGAGGACCGCGATGATGTCGGACTTTCTTTATCAAAAGGTGCACGGGCGGAATTGGTTCAGATTATCGGCAACACAATTGTGCTGTATAAAGAATCAAAAGAAAACAAACAACTTAAATTACCTTAAGGAACCTATCTATGAAAAAAATTGGAATTCTTGGCGGTACATTCAATCCTCCGCATATCGGGCATTTAATTATAGCGAATGAAGTGCTGGATGCCCTTGAACTAGATGAAATCAGGTTCATGCCAAATCACGTTCCTCCACATAAGGAAAAATCGGAGGAAGTAACCGATATGGACAGGCTGGCCATGTTGGAAAACGCGATAGCCGGAAACCCATCTTTTTATATTGAGGGTATTGAAATAGAAAGAAAAGGCACATCTTATACGTATGACACAATAAAATTGCTGAAAGAACTTGAGCCAACCAATGAGTTCTATTTCATAATTGGCGCAGATATGATTGAGTACTTACCGAATTGGCACCATATCGACGAGCTGGTGCATATGGTCAATTTCGTCGGGGTGAAGCGCCCTGGATATAACGAAAAGACCGTATACCCAATCACGATGGTGAAAGTCCCCCAGATGTTCATTTCGTCTTCCATGATACGAAGGAAGTTAAGAACGGGGAAAACCGTGAAATATTTAATAGCAGATCCAGTGGTGAAGTATATTAAAGGGAATGGTTTATATGAATCGTGAGAAAGCATTGGCGCTGGTCAAAGAACAAATCACCGAGCGCAGGTACATTCATACCTTGGGTGTGGTCGAGTCTGCGATTGAACTTGCTGAACGGTATGGTGCCGACGTCAAAAAAGCCGAACTGGCAGCCATTTTCCATGATTATGCAAAATTTCGTCCAAAAGAGGAAATGGAGCAAATAATAATCGCTGAAAAAATGGACCCGCAGTTACTTGAATACAATATGGAGCTGTGGCACGCTCCTGTCGGGGCTTATTTGGTGAAAAAGGAAGCTGGCATTCAGGACGCTGAAATCTTGGATGCGATTGCCTATCACACGTCTGGCAGGGTTGGCATGAGCCTATTGGATAAAGTCGTATACCTTGCTGACTATATTGAGCCGGGACGTTCTTTTCCCGGTGTCGACGAAGTCAGGCAGACGGCAAAGCAAAATTTGGATCATGCTGTCATTCAGGCTTTAAGGAATACAGTTGTTTTTTTAATGAAAAGAAATCAGGCAATTTACCCTGACACATTTAAGACATATAATGATTTGATCATGAATTTGAAGGAGAAGATGTAATGACTGAACGTGAACTTCTAGTAATTGCAGCAAAAGCGGCGGATGATAAAAGAGCGGAGGATATCGTGGCATTGAACATGCAAGGTATTTCCCTTGTAGCGGATTACTTTTTGATCTGCCATGGTAATTCTGAAAAACAAGTACAAGCAATAGCCCGTGAAATGAAGAGCAAAGCTGATGAATCAGGAATCAATGTAAAACGTCTTGAAGGTTTTGACGAGGCGAAATGGGTGCTTGTTGATCTTGGCGATGTAGTGGCCCACATTTTCCATAAAGATGAAAGAAACTACTATAACCTCGAACGTTTATGGGGAGATGCACCTTTTGAAGATCTAGAGAGTGAACTGACTTCATGACGTACGAACGCTTTGCCTATGTATACGATGAATTGATGAAGGACGCACCTTATGAAAAATGGCTGATGATCCTTACGGCGAAGCTGGAACAGTACGGAATTGGCGGAAGGAAAGTCTTGGATTTAGCGTGTGGAACCGGGGAAATGACCGTTGAATTGGCGCAACACGGATTCGAAGTCACCGGCGTGGATTTATCTGATGAAATGCTTCTTGTTGCCAATGAAAAAGCGGTTAAGCTTGGATTATCGATTCCGCTTTTCCAGCAGAATATGGCAGAACTCGAAGGACTTGGCCAATTTGATTGTGTCACGATTTTTTGTGATTCGCTGAACTACCTTCGCGATGAGGAAGATATAGTCAAGACGTTTAGCCGGGTTCATGAGCATTTGAAGGATGGCGGATTATTTTTGTTTGATGTCCATTCCATTTATAAAATGGAAGAAATCTTCCGTGATAATACGTTTGCTGTCAATGGTGAAGAAGTATCCTATATATGGGACTGTTTCCCGGGTGAAGAACCATACAGTGTGGAACATGATTTAAGTTTTTTCGTAAGGGACGATGAAAGCGGCCTTTATGATCGATTTGATGAGTTGCATTACCAACGGACCTATCCGGTTGAACAATATAAAAAGTGGTTGGAGCAAGCAGGTTTTACGGTTTCTGAAATTCTGGCGGATCTTGAAGACGCACCGCTTGTAGCGGAAACCGAAAGAATCTTATTTGCAGCCAGTAAATGATAAAGAGGTCAAGAACCCCTGTTTTCGTACATCATACTGTACGAACGGAGGTCTGACCTCTTCTTTTTTATACTTTCAGAAGGAGTTAAAGATATTGATTACGAATATTAATAAGGATGGCCGAACTGCTTTTCAACTTCATGAAGATCCTCTGCAAACTTTTCATGTGTCGCTTGAAAAAGATGATGGAACATTTCCCCGGTTTCAGCTTCTAAAACCTTGATCCCTTCACCTGTTATTCCACCCTTTACACAAACCTTTTCCTGTAAAGTCGGCAATGTATAAACCCCTTTACCGAGCAGTTCCCCTAAGCCAACCAGCATATTCTCAGTCAAAGTCGTAGCCGTTTCTTTATCTATCTTCGTCGTTTGGCAAGCCGCGTCAATAAACGCTTGTGCTAAATAGCTGAAGAAGGCAGGACCGCAGCTGACGATATCGGAAGCTACCCGGGTGATATCATTTTCTATGATGACCGGTGCCGATATGGCGGAGGCCAAATCAAATAAAGCTGACACTTTCTCCTTACTGCAGTTCTTGCTGAAACTCAGTAGTGATACCCCTGAACCCACACGGTTCGTTATGCTCGGGATAAAACGGGCACAAGGGGCATTCACGGCGGATTCAAGCTGGGAGACTGAAAGCGGACTTGTGATGGAAATAACCAGCTGATCCCTTTTTATATGATGTTTGATGCCCTGTAATAGGCTGTTAATTTGCAATGGTTTTACACAGAGAAAGATAAAGTCCGCTTGTTGGACGATTTCGGCTGCGCTTTCCGCAACCTTGATTCCAGGGTGTTTTTCTTTCAGCGCCAATGCTTTGGAAAGCGTGCGATTTGTAATGATTAAATCTGCTGGATTTAATATTTTTGCCTCCAGCCATGCCTCGATTAAAATGGTACCCATATTTCCGGTTCCGATAACACCGATTTTCTTCAATTCCGATCAACTCCTCTCACTTAAAGCGATTGATTCTCCTAAAAACACTATGTATTTTTAATCTGTCCTATGACAATGTATCGCGCGAAATCCAACAAGGAGGTAAAGAAATGGAAGGGATTTTTAAAAAGAAATGGATGATGATAACCGTTGCCATGGGATTTGTGGCAGCGGGCATTTACTTTTTTTTGCAACAAGGGGGGGAGCCGGCTGATACGGAAGATATATTTTCCATTACTGCAAAAGAAGCTGGAGTTAAAGAAAATGAAGATGAAACGCCTGCCGAACCTGAGATCATTAAAGTGGACGTTAAAGGAGCGGTCAAGTCCCCTGGCATATTCACTGCACACGCAGGTGACCGGGTGATCGATTTGATTTCGGCTGCGGGCAGTTTTACGGACAACGCTGATAAGGATAAAGTGAATTTTGCCCAAATCGTCGAGGACCAAATGGTCATTTATGTACCGGAAATAGGTGAAGAAGACGAAGGGAAGTTGGAGAATATACAAGTCGGGTCGTCTGGTGATGCCGTCTCTGGGAGGACATCAGGAGGACTGGTGAACTTGAATACTGCTACACAGGAAGATTTGGAAACCTTGACGGGAATTGGACCATCTAAAGCGAATGCAATCCTCGAATACAGGGAAACGGTAGGGAAATTCAAGGAGGTCGATGACTTGAAGAATGTAACGGGAATCGGAGAAAAAACGTTTGAAAGGTTACGGGATTCCATTTCGGTGAAATGAATGATTGAATATGCTACACAAATGGCCAGGAAGAGGGTAAAATTGAAGAAAATCAATCTAGTGGTTAGGGGATAAAACATGAACAGGATTAGTTGGGATCAATATTTCATGGCGCAAAGCCATTTATTAGCTTTAAGAAGCACATGTACACGCCTCACTGTAGGGGCGACCATCGTCAGGGATAACCGAATCATTGCTGGGGGATATAATGGGTCCATTGCGGGAGGGACGCATTGTATTGATGACGGCTGTTATGTAATTGATAATCATTGTGTCAGAACGATACATGCAGAAATGAATGCTCTTTTACAATGTGCGAAATTTGGGGTACCTACTGATGGGGCAGAAATATATGTGACGCATTTTCCGTGTCTTCAGTGTTGTAAATCACTCATTCAAGCTGGCATAAAGGCTGTTTATTACGCAGAGGATTACAAAAATCATCCATATGCCCTGGAATTATTCAAACAGGCTGGTGTTAAGACCGAGAAGGTTGAAGCAAAAGGGGCCATCGATGTTAATGGAAAACAAAAAAAGGACTTTGTATTCTCATTGCTAGCTCAACTTGAACGAACAGACCTGAAAAAAGAAGATTTATTGGAGTTGGAAAAGCAGGCCAATCAGATATTTGAAAATTAAATAGGACGGGGGGCAGGCATGGCTAGACATCTTATTTTACTAGCCGTTTCGGCTACATTTGGTGTTACGGCCCATTCTTTTTTTAATGTGAGGCTGCTGATCATTATCCTTATTTTTCTCTGTTTCCTTTATTTTTCTGTGGGGTTAAGCGTGAAGGCCCTTAGTTTTCATTTGGTGATCATGGGGATATTTTTAGGGGCCGCCTCCTTCTCCGATCACCGAAATAAAACTGCCTATCATGGAACGGAAAGCCGCTTTATCATCACATTTACCGACCAACCGAATATAGATGGAAATTCGTTAAAAGGATTCGTGCGCAGTGAGAAAGGTGAACGGCTCGTGCTTCGTTATAAAATCACAACCGAATTGGAACAGGAAAAGCTGAGTCGGTTTCTGCGAATCGGTTTATCTTGTCCGGCAGAAGGGACATTGCAAATTCCCGACAAAAATAGGAATGAAAACAGTTTCGATTACCAGCGTTATCTTTTCCGCCAAGGCATCCAATGGATATTCAAAGCGAATTCCATTTCATTTGAAGAATGCAAAAAGGCTGGAAACTCGATTCCAGTTTCGATTCGTAATTTGCGCCTGAAGGGAATTACGTATATTAGGGAACACTTTCCGGAAGAATCGAGTGGTTTTGTCACAGCTCTCATATTCGGCGACCAGTCATATATAGATGAAGGTGACCTTACTAATTATCAGCGGTTGGGTCTTGTTCATTTACTGGCGATTTCCGGTCTCCATGTCAGTTTTTTAACGGGATGTTATTTTACTTCGGCATCAGGGTTGGGATTACACGTGAAAGAATGATGGTGGCCATCTTAATCTTCCTTCCGGTTTACATGTTACTTTCAGGTGCCAGTCCATCTGTGGTGAGATCCTGTTTAATGGCTATGCTTTTCTTTCTAATCCTGCTATTCAAGAAGCGGATCTCGGCGGGTGCCGCAATCGGATCGACTTATATGGCATTATTGTTTCTTCGGCCTAATATGATCTATGATATAGGTTTTCAGCTTTCATTCGCCGTCACTTTCTCCATTATCATGTCTTCAAGCATTTTCTTACAATATCCTAAGAAAACAGCGCAGCTATTCATCATCAGTTCCATCTGCCAATTGGCAGCCCTTCCGATTTTGCTTTTTCACTTTTTTGAAGTATCCTTTCTTGGTGTGTTTCTAAACGTATTGTATGTTCCGCTTTATTCCATCATATTGCTGCCACTCTCACTGATTTCCCTCCTTATCCATTTATTGCTGCCTCCCTTGGGGCAACTCCTCATATCATTATTGAACTTCACATTCGTACTCTGCAATAAAGCCGCGGATGCAGCATCGGATTTGCCGCTGGCTTCCATTCCGTTTGGAAAACCACCTTTCATCATGATGGCATTACTCGTTATTTCCCTTTTAGGGCTATACCTGACTTGGGATGTATCTTTTGAAAAAAGTAAAACCTGGTGCGGAATAATGATTGTCCTTTTGCTTCTTCAATATAATTTACAAAGGTTCTCTCCTTTTGGTGAAGTACAAATCCTCGACGTTGGACAAGGTGACTCCATTTTAATTATCCTGCCGTTCAATCGCGGCAATTATTTGATCGATACGGGTGGGCAAATTACATTTCCAATCGACACGTGGGCAAAAAAGCGAAAGAAGTTCAACACCGCGGATGATATCATTATTCCATTATTGAAAAGTAAGGGAATCCACCAATTGGACAAACTCATTTTAACCCATCCGGATGCAGATCATATGGGGAGTGCAAAAGAATTGATTGGAAATTTCAAAGTTGGGGAGATCATCATTGGAGGCTGGAGTGAAGAGCAATATAGGGAAATGGATTTTGTATCCATGGCAAGAGATAAAAAAATGAAAATGACTGTCCTGAGAAGGGGGGACCATTGGGTGGCGGGCGGAGCGCCGTTTGCTGTGCTAAGTCCATATGAGAAAAAAGAAAATAAGAATGATGCATCCATAGTTCTATTCACGGAGCTTGGGGGATTGTCATGGTTATTAACCGGTGATATGGGAGAAGAAGGGGAAAAGGAACTATTGAGCACATTTCCGCAGTTGCATGCGGATATCTTGAAGGTTGGACATCATGGCAGTAAAACTTCTTCTTCCGCGGCCTTCCTTGAACAGATACAGCCGAAAGCGGCGCTTATTTCAGTTGGAAAAGATAATCGCTACGGTCACCCTCATGGAGATGTAATTGGGAATCTTGAGAAAAATGGCATAAAGGTGTTCAGGACGGACGAGGATGGTTCTATTATTTACAAGTATTACAAAAGCAGTGGAACCTTTCGGAAGACACTCCCATAGTATGTAGAAAATCAAAAAGAAAGAGACTGCAGCGGCAGCCTCCATCAGGAAAAATAAGTGCATGTAGTTAAAGAAATCAGGATCCGACAGCTTTAATGACGACCGCTATGGTGAACATGGCAGCGAAAAATACAAAAGAACCGATGAATCCTATAGCGGAATCAGCGACGTCATCTGTTTTTGACTGAACATTCTTTTCGAATTCGTTCATTATTTACCCCTCCTATTTCTGCTAATAGTATAAAACATTACCAAAAAAAAATCTACAGGCTTCATTCCTTCATTTCCTTTACTGACAAGAGTTGACACAAATAGTTTGGGATTTTGAGGTCAAAATAAAAGTACAAACAAAGTAAGCGAAAGAGAAAAGCTCATTTTTTGTTCTACATGAATACTCTACCCGCTTTCAAGGGAGATTACCCGGGCCTTTCTTGAAAGTGTTCATATAGATCCGGAACTAGCCCTTTTTAGGGCTAGTTCCCTTTATAGCTTGTCAAATGGTCCATCCACCTATACCATTAGAGAAGAATACATAGTAAAGAGGCGGATTCTATTGGTATTAGACGTTTGGAAAAGTATAAAAAAAGGGCAATTCGCGCCGGTATACTTGTTATATGGGACAGAAGCCTATCTTATTAATGAAACGAAGCAGCTATTGATCGAGAATGTCCTTCACGAAGATGAGATGGATTTTAACTTTGCTCAATTTGATTTAGAAGAGACGCCTGTTGAAACTGCGCTTGAGGATGTCGAAACCCTCCCGTTCATCGGGGAAAGGCGCCTTGTTTTCATGCAAAACCCATTTTTTTTGACAGCTGAAAAAACAAAGTCAAGAGTTGAACATAATGTGAAAAGACTGGAAGCGTATTTGGCCGACCCGGTCCCTTATTCTATTGTCGTATTGACCGCACCTTATGAGAAACTGGATGAACGAAAAAAAATCACCAAGGAACTGAAGCGTAAGGCAGTTCTTGTTGAAGCGAAGAAGCTTGGTGATCACGAGTTAAAGGGGTGGGTGAAGGAGAGGGTCGAAGCTTCTTCAGTCCAGATAGATGAGCAGGCAACAGAGCTTTTACTTGAACTTGCAGGAACGAATCTGATGATGCTGACGAATGAACTGGATAAAATGGTGCTTTATGCAGAAGCTGATAAACATATTACGGTTGAGATAGTGGAAAAGCTGGTCGCTAAATCCCTTGAACAGAATATCTTCACGCTTGTTGATCATGTGTTACAGCGAAAGATGGAGAGTGCCATGACGATTCTGCACGATCTTCTCAGGCAGAATGAAGAGCCCATCAAGATCTTGAGTGTCATTGCAGGTCAGGTCAGGCTCATGTATCAAGTGAAGGAGCTTTCCCGTCAGGGCTATAGCCAGCAAAAAATTGCGGGTCAACTGAAGGTGCACCCTTACCGGGTAAAGCTGGCACTTGAAAAGACGGGGAAATTCCAGGAACGCGAACTGTTGAGCATCATGAACGACTTGGCGGAAGCGGATTATAAAATGAAGACCGGCCAAGCAGATAAGGCAATCACGCTTGAACTGCTGCTTCTAAAAATTAGATGATAAAAAAGGTGGCAGATATCCTGTCACCTTTTTTATGCATAAAACGGCACAAAAAAAACGATCCGATTGGATCGTTTATTTTTTGTCATTATGCGTTAAGAGCGTTAAGTCTTTTCGCTAAACGAGATTTTTTACGGGCTGCCGCATTTTTATGGATTAATCCTTTAGATGCAGCTTTGTCTAATTTCACAGCAGCTGTTAAAAGAGCTTCTTTAGCAGCTTCAACGTTTTCACCAGCTAATGCAACCTCAGCGTTTTTCACTGAAGTACGCATAGTTGATCTAACAGTAATGTTATGAACGCGTTTTTTGTCGTTAATTTTCACACGTTTAATAGCAGATTTAATGTTTGGCATTCCGTTCACCTCCTACAAAGAAATCGAGATTATATGAACTCGACTTTTCAAATCCATATCAAATAGCACAAGTGATATTCTATCAGACTGCTCATAAATATGCAATACTTCAGATTGAGAATCGAAAAGGAATTATAATTTCGGGAATAAATTCATCTCGTCATCACTCATTGTACCAAAAAAATGAATAATAAAAAAGCAAAAATGACAGAATGTTTAAGAGAGACTATTGAAAATACTAGATTAGATACAATTCAAACATCAGGAGGCCGTTATGGAGAATAATTTGGACCTTAGTGAATACGGAATTCGTACAGATTTGGCGATAGAAGCAAAGGAAATTGCGCTTGAACATAAAGGTGTTGTAGAGGAAGTTGATGTATCCCGTATCGAAGGGGTCATTATTAAGGAAAAAGAAGTGGATGATCTGAAGGTATCCTTGGTAGAGGTCACGGCAGAGGGTGAAAAAGAAATCGGTAAGAAACAGGGCAGTTACTTGACCATCGAAGTGCAGGGCATCCGCCAGCAGGATACGGAAACGCAGCAGCGGGTGGAAAAGGTGTTCGCCAACGAACTGGCTTACTTCTTGAAACGGAATAAAATCACTAAAGAAAGCAGTTGTTTGGTTGTAGGTCTTGGTAATTGGAATGTTACTCCCGATGCTCTTGGACCAGCAGTCGTTGAAAACCTTGTAGTCACAAGGCATTTGTTCGAATTGCAGCCGGAGTCCGTCAAGGAAGGCTATCGGCCGGTCAGTGCGATTTCCCCCGGGGTGATGGGGATTACGGGAATCGAGACGAGTGACATCATTAAAGGAGTCATCGAAAAAAGTAATCCTGATTTCCTGATCGTCGTTGACGCATTGGCTGCGCGTTCGATCGAACGGGTGAATTCCACGATTCAAATTACGGATACAGGTATCCATCCAGGGTCTGGTGTTGGAAATAAACGAAAAGAATTGAGCCAGGATACACTGGGAGTTCCTGTTATAGCAATTGGAATACCTACCGTCGTGGATGCCGTATCAATTGCCAGCGATACGATAGATTATATTTTGAAGCACTTTGGCAAGGAACTGAATGAAGGGGACAGACCATCACGATCGTTGGCACCCGCTGGATTCAGTTTTGGGAAACGCACGAAATTGACCGAAGAGGATATGCCAGGTGAAAAGGAACGCCAAACCTTCTTGGGAATGATAGGTGTCCTCCCTGATGAAGAGAAACGGAAATTGATTTATGAGGTGCTGTCACCGCTTGGTCAAAATTTAATGGTTACACCGAAAGAAGTCGATGTTTTCATTGAGGATATGGCCAATTTGATAGCCAATGGTTTAAATGCAGCCTTGCATCATTCAATAAATCAGGATAATACCGGCTACTACACCCGTTAAATCACTTTCAGTGCCCAAAAATGGTGTTCTACCCTTTCTAGCAAAGTCATAGTTATTAATAGACAAGCTATAGAGAGGGTGGAAGGATGAAAAGAAGAAATTCCCCAGGAATCATAACAGCCGTTCACGGATCAACAATAATAAAAACTTTTCTAGGTAT
Source organism: Peribacillus simplex (assembly GCF_900156045.1). Classification (GTDB taxonomy): domain Bacteria; phylum Bacillota; class Bacilli; order Bacillales; family DSM-1321; genus Peribacillus; species Peribacillus simplex_D. The sequence continues at coordinate 768,225 of NZ_FTMX01000001.1, forward strand.
TCTCGCCTTGCTTCTTTTTGTTTTTTCAGTCAGTGGGGTCATGACTTCCCTAAGACCGGAGTATCGGATATCTTCTAATTCCGTACATACTGTAGCCAACCAATTCTCGGGAAAAATGCTGTTCTCGATGCTGGCCAATGAAAACCATTATCTTTTAAATGCCCTTCCGGAAGGTAAGCAGGAATCAGTGATCACGAATCAATTGATAAAAGTCGCGACAAACATTTCACTCGAGGACCCGCGAAGTTTACTTGGCAGGGAACTACCTGGCTTTTCGATTTTTGATAATGAGATCCTCGTTGCTGGGGAAGGAACGAATTATACGAATATGCCGTACGAATCCTCGCCGCCAGTAGACGTCCTGAATGAAGAAAGGGATGCATCCCTGCAAAATCTCGATGGGATTGAAGAACCGGAAAAAGGAGTGGCCAATCAGCCGAAACAAACGACCAATGGACGGAAGGTGGTCGAGATATACCATAGCCATAACCGAGAATCGTACCTTCCTTATTTAAAAGGCGTGACCAATCCGGATCTGGCCTACCATTCTAAAATCAATATTACGAAACTTGGGGAACGGATGGTTGAAGATCTGGCTGATAAGGGGATTGGTTCCTCGCTCGATAAAACGGATATCATGGGAAATCTCAATAATAAAGGCTTGAATTATGCCAAATCCTATCAAGAATCCCGAAAGTCTGTTCAGACGGCATTGGCCACTAACAAAGATCTAGAATATATGATTGATATCCATCGTGATTCGAAACGAAAAAAACATACGACCATTAACATTAACGGTAAAGATTATGCCAAGATTGCCTTCGTGATCGGGGGCAATAACCCGAACTTCGAAAAAAATGCCGCGCTTGCCAATAAGCTTCATAAAGCTTTGGAGAAAAAATACCCTGGGATTTCACGCGGGGTTATGAAACAAGGCGGAGCGGGGCAGAATGGAGTATACAATCAGGATTTATCAGGCAATTCCATGCTCATTGAAATTGGCGGTGTTGATAATACTTTCGAGGAAATGTACTTGACCGTTGATGCCTTTAGCGATGTTTTCAGTGAGTTTTACTGGGATGCCAAAGCAGTGGATAACCCGACCGGGGATTCGGAAGCGAAGTAATTTGAAAGGGGTTCTCTTAATCATGGTTCGATTTTGGTTGAAATGTACAGGGATCGTGCTCGTATTATTTTTAGGTGTTCTAATCGGGATGCAGCAAGCGAACGACGGGATGAAAAAAATGAAGGGGTATGAAGATCCCTCTTTGAATAGTGCATTCATTATTAACCAATCGGACCAAGGGGAGATGGAAGCGGATATCCTTGGCGAAAAAGTAACAAGTCATGATTTGGAGACGAAAAAAGAGAAACTTGAAGAAATGAAGGCCTTCAACTTTTTTTCATCGATCGGCAAAACGCTTGGAGAGTCCATATCAGGTGCCTTTCAAGCTCTGATTAATATGATTTAGGTATGAAATAAGTTGAGTGGGCCCTGCCAAAAGGCTGCATCCGAATCCGGAATGCAGCCTTTTTTTATCCTTTGCCCTGCAATGATGCTTCTTTTGTAACTATTCTGTTGAATCTTGCATTTTCTATTGATATAATAAAAAATAGTGTATTGTGTCGACTAGTGGGAGTGAACGTCATGAATAGAGAAGAAAAATTAAAAAGACAATCAAAAATTCGTAACTTTTCCATCATCGCTCATATTGATCATGGTAAATCTACATTGGCGGATCGTATCATTGAAAAAACGAACGCCATGACTCAGCGTGAAATGAAGAGTCAGCTGTTGGATTCCATGGATTTAGAGCGTGAGCGTGGAATTACGATTAAATTGAATGCGATTCAATTGAAATATAACGCGAAAGATGGAGAAGAATATATCTTCCATCTTATTGATACACCGGGACATGTCGATTTTACGTATGAAGTGTCACGAAGCCTTGCAGCGTGTGAAGGCGCTGTCCTTGTTGTCGATGCGGCACAGGGTATCGAGGCCCAAACGCTTGCAAATGTGTATCTAGCTTTGGACAATAACCTTGAAATCATTCCGGTCATCAATAAAATTGATTTGCCGAGTGCAGATCCGGAACGGGTGCGTGGAGAAATCGAGGAAGTGATCGGATTGGATGCTTCCGATGCAGTCCTGGCTTCGGCTAAAGCCGGAATCGGAATCGAGGAGATTTTGGAACAGGTCGTTGAATTGGTTCCAGCTCCACAAGGTGATCCAGAAGCTCCTTTCAAGGCGCTTATTTTCGATTCACTGTTTGATGCGTACCGCGGTGTAGTTGCCTATATCCGTGTTGTCGAGGGGTCCGTTAAAGTGGGCGACAAAATCAAAATGATGTCCACTGGCAAGGAATTCGATGTTACCGAACTGGGTGTCTTCAACCCTAAGACCCAGCTGTTGGATGAACTGAACGTCGGTGATGTAGGTTTCCTTACTGCATCCATTAAAAACGTTGGTGATACGACTGTTGGTGATACGATTACAAGTGCCGTGAATAGTGCGACAGAACCATTGCCGGGCTACAGGAAGATGAATCCGATGGTATATTGCGGTTTATACCCGATTGACGCATCGAAATTCAATGATTTACGGGATGCATTGGAGAAATTGGAATTGAACGATTCAGCGCTCCAGTTCGAAGCGGAATCATCGCAAGCATTGGGCTTCGGTTTCCGTTGCGGATTCCTTGGACTCCTTCATATGGAAATTATCCAGGAACGGATTGAACGAGAATTCAAAATCGATCTGATCACCACTGCACCTAGTGTTATTTATGATGTGGTCCAAACAGACGGAACGGTCCTGAAAGTGGATAACCCGTCTAATATGCCTGATGCTCAAAAGATCGAACGGGTCGAGGAGCCATATGTCAAAGCAACGATGATGGCACCGACGGAGTTTGTTGGGGCGATCATGGAGATCTGTCAAAATAAACGGGGTAACTTCATTGATATGGAATATATCGATGAGACTCGTGTGAGCATTCATTACGAAATTCCATTATCGGAAATCGTGTATGATTTCTTCGATCAATTGAAATCCAATACAAGAGGCTATGCTTCATTCGATTATGAGTTGATCGGCTACAAACCGTCCAAGCTTGTGAAGATGGATATCTTATTGAATTCTGAAACTGTCGATGCTTTAAGTTTCATCGTTCATAAGGACTTTGCTTATGAACGCGGTAAAGTCATTGTTGAAAAATTGAAGAAGCTGATTCCAAGACAACAATTTGAAGTGCCGATCCAAGCGGCAATCGGGCAAAAAATCATAGCCCGTTCTTCGATTAGTGCGATGCGCAAAAACGTATTGGCTAAATGTTACGGCGGCGATATTTCCCGTAAACGTAAGTTGCTCGAAAAACAGAAAGAAGGTAAAAAGCGGATGAAACAAGTAGGTTCCGTTGAAGTGCCGCAAGAAGCTTTCATGGCTGTTTTGAAAATGGATGATACGACACCCAAAAAATAAATAAAATAAACGATAGTTAGAAAAAAGAGGGTAGAGGAGATCTAGCCTCTTTTTCTATCGACTCATTCGATTAAAAGGTTGTGAACACAATGATCAAAAGCGCCTACCTCCATATACCATTTTGTGAACATATTTGTCATTATTGTGATTTCAATAAAGTATTTTTGCAGGGGCAGCCGGTCGACGAATATTTACAGATGATGAAAAGGGAAATGGTGATGCAGCTTTCCAAATACCCGACTTCAGGTTTGGATACGGTTTTCGTCGGTGGAGGGACACCGACCTCACTAGATGAAAAGCAGCTTGCATTCTTATGTGAAGCAATCAATGAAACCCTACCCTTTGATCCTAAAAAGGCTGAATATACATTCGAAGCCAATCCAGGGGATCTTTCGAGGGAAAAACTCCAGATACTTTTTGATTCAGGTGTCAATAGACTTAGCTTTGGCGTGCAAAGCTTCAATGATGAATTATTAAAACGAATTGGCCGGACTCACCGGGCCTCTGAAGTATATGAAACGATTCAATTGGCCCAAGAGGTTGGCTTTACGAATATAAGCATCGACTTGATTTATGGATTGCCGGGCCAAACGATGGAAGATTTCAAGGATACGCTGGATAAAGCGATTGCCCTTCAATTGCCTCATTATTCCAGCTACTCATTGATCGTTGAGCCGAAGACGGTTTTTTATAATCAGATGCGAAGGGGTAAATTGAACCTGCCGCCGCAGGAGCTCGAGGCTTCGATGTATGAGAAGCTGATGGAAGAGATGGAGAAGCATGGTCTGCATCAATATGAAATCAGTAATTTTGCCCGAGCTGGGTTTGAAAGCAGGCACAACCTGACATATTGGGATAATGTGGAATATTATGGGATTGGTGCAGGTGCACATGGCTATACTGGAGGTAAAAGGGTGGCCAATCATGGGCCTGTGAAGAAATATATTACGCCATTGCTGGTGAACGAGCTGCCTGTGTTGGAAGAACACCTGGTACCGCTTCATGAACGGATGGAAGAGGAGATGTTTTTGGGGCTCCGGAAAACGGAAGGAGTTTCATTGGAAATCTTTAAGGGTAAATTTTTTGTTGAAATGACGGAGATTTTCAGGAAACCGCTCGAAGAAGGGTCGGTAAAGGGTCTGCTAAAGGTGGAAGACGGGTTTGTACGCCTGACTGAGCAGGGCAAACTGCTGGGAAATGAAGTGTTCCAATCATTTTTAGGCGTTATTGATTCCGACTGAAGGAAATCTATGTTATTTTAACGGTGATTTAGCGGTTTTCATTGTTGACATCATAAGCTTCATTTGATAATTTATTAGTATATTAGCACTCGATGAGACAGAGTGCTAACAGAGGTGATCATACATGCTAACTGATCGTCAATTATTGATTCTACAAGTGATAATCGAGGATTTCATCCATTCTGCCCAGCCAGTCGGGTCACGAAGCTTGTCGAAGAAAGATGAAATTACGTTCAGCTCTGCCACAATTCGCAACGAAATGTCTGATCTTGAAGAAATGGGATTTTTAGAAAAAACCCATACTTCTTCCGGTAGGATCCCTTCTGAAAAAGGGTATAGATATTATGTGGATCATTTACTTTCTCCTCAAGCTCCGAAAAAGAATGAAATGAAGATATTAAAATCCGTTTTTGTAGAACGAATTTATGAATTGGAAAAGATCGTTCAGAAGTCAGCGAAAATACTTTCGGAACTGACGAATTATACGGCGATTGTACTCGGGCCAAAAGTGAATGAGCATAAGCTGAAAAAAATTCAGATCATTCCTTTAAGTCCTGAAACGGCAATAGCCATCATTATTACGGATACAGGTCATGTGGAAAATCGAATGATTTCCTTACCGCCTTCTTTTGATATAAACGAAATTGAAAAGATGGTGAACATATTGAATTCCCGCTTGGTCGATGTTCCGCTAGTTGATCTGAAGGATAAGATCTATAAGGAAGTTGCAGTTCTATTGAGCCGCCACATTCATAACTATGGATCGATGGTCTCGATCCTTGCGGAGACCCTGACGGACACAAAACCCGAAAAAATATTTTTCGGCGGGAAAACGAATATGCTGAGGCAGCCGGAATTCCATGATATTGCTAAAGTGAGCACGCTTTTATCGATGATTGAGCAGGAACAAGGATTTTATGAACTTATTACTCAAAATCCATCGGGCATCCACGTCAAGATCGGCCGTGAAAATCAAAACACGGTGCTCGATGACTGCAGTTTGATTACGGCAACCTACTCAATCGGGCAGGAGCAAGTTGGCACATTGGCCATATTGGGTCCGACGAGGATGGAATATTCGAGAGTGATCAGTTTGCTTTCGTTTTTCTCGAAAGATTTAACGGCCCTGATGACAAAACTGTATCAAAAATAGTAGCAAAGGTAATATTGTTAAGGTGGCGGAGGAGTATATCCCGCGGCCTGGCATATTACTTTAGCATAAATTGTATAACCCTTTTAGGGAGGTGAGATTGTGACAGAAAATAAAAATGAAGAACAAACATTGGAAAATGAAACAATCGAGGAAAGCGCTGCAGAAGCAGTTTTCGCTGAAGAAGAAATTCCAGCGGAAGAAAACCATGAGGGAACTCCGGTTGAAAAAGATGAACTTCAATTGGCTCATGAAAAGATTGCCGAACTAGAGGCGAAAATCGAAGAAATGGATAACCGTTATCTTCGTCTGCAGGCCGATTTTGATAATTCAAGACGCCGTGCCAAGCTAGATATGGAGGCGGCTCAAAAATATAGAGTTCAAAGTATTGCTGGTGATTTGGTGGAGGCTCTTGATAATTTTGAAAGAGCTACAAAAATCGAAGCGGATAATGAACAGACAAAATCCTTGCTATCTGGCATGGAAATGGTCTATAAAGCGATTACTGATGCATTGACTAAAGAAGGCATCGAACCGATCAGTTCGGTTGGCGAAGAGTTCGATCCGCGTTTGCATCAAGCGGTCATGCAAGTTCAAGATGAAAACTTCGGTTCAAACATCGTCGTCGAGGAATTCCAAAAAGGATACATTCTTAAAGACCGTGTGATTCGACCTGCAATGGTAAAAGTGAACGAATAGGATTTTACATATAAATAATTGGGAGGTAGTGAAACTATGAGCAAGATTATTGGTATTGACTTAGGTACAACAAACTCTTGTGTATCTGTACTTGAAGGCGGGGAACCAAAAGTAATCCCGAATCCAGAAGGAAACCGTACAACTCCATCCGTAGTGGCATTCAAAAATGGTGAAAGGCAAGTAGGGGAAGTGGCAAAACGCCAAGCGATTACAAACCCTAACACGATCATTTCCATTAAACGCCATATGGGTACCGACCATAAAGAAGTCATTGAAGGAAAAGAATACTCACCTCAAGAAGTTTCTGCAATCATCCTTCAATACTTGAAATCATATGCTGAAGAGTATCTTGGCGAAAAAGTTACTAAAGCGGTTATCACTGTACCTGCTTACTTCAATGATGCAGAACGTCAAGCAACTAAGGATGCTGGTCAAATTGCCGGCCTTGAAGTGGAACGTATCATCAACGAACCGACAGCTGCAGCACTTGCATACGGTTTGGATAAAACGGAAGAAGATCAAACGATCCTTGTATTCGACCTTGGCGGCGGTACATTTGACGTTTCGATCATGGAACTTGGGGACGGCGTTTTCGAAGTTAAGTCCACAGCTGGTGACAACCGTCTAGGTGGGGATGATTTCGACCAAGTCATCATCGATTACTTAGTTGAAGCATTCAAGAAAGAAAACGGAATCGACCTTTCAAAAGATAAAATGGCGGTTCAACGTTTGAAAGATGCAGCTGAAAAAGCGAAAAAAGATCTTTCCGGCGTAACTTCAACCCAAATTTCTTTACCGTTCATCACTGCTGGAGAAGCTGGCCCGCTTCACTTGGATGTAACGATGACTAGAGCTAAATTCGATGAGCTTTCTACTGGTCTTGTGGAACGTACTATGGGACCAACTCGTCAAGCATTGAAAGATGCTGGTCTTTCAGCATCTGAAATTGACAAAGTAATCCTTGTTGGTGGATCTACACGTATTCCTGCGGTTGTTGAAGCGATCAAAAAGGAAATCGGTCAAGAACCAAGCAAAGGCGTGAACCCTGATGAAGTAGTGGCTATGGGTGCTGCCATTCAAGGTGGCGTATTGACAGGGGATGTTAAAGACGTTGTCCTACTTGATGTAACACCACTTTCACTTGGAATTGAAACGATGGGCGGAGTATTCACGAAACTGATTGACCGTAATACTACGATTCCTACAAGTAAATCACAAGTATTCTCGACTGCGGCTGATAATCAAACGGCAGTTGATATCCATGTCCTTCAAGGTGAGCGTCCAATGTCAGCGGATAACAAAACTCTTGGTCGTTTCCAATTGAGTGACATTCCACCGGCACCGCGTGGAATTCCGCAAGTTGAAGTGACTTTCGATATCGATAAAAACGGTATCGTGAACGTTCGTGCGAAAGATCTTGGTACGAACAAAGAACAAGCGATCACCATCAAATCATCTTCAGGACTTTCTGATGAAGAGATTGAACGCATGGTCCGTGAAGCGGAAGAAAATGCCGATAGCGATAAACAACGTAAAGAAGAAGTCGAACTTCGTAACGAAGCTGATCAATTAGTTTTCCAAACGGAAAAAACGCTTAAAGATCTAGAAGGTAAAGTGGACGAAGCGGAAGTAACAAAAGCGAATGAAGCGAAGGACGAACTGAAAGCTGCAATCGAGAAAAATGAGCTTGAAGAAATCCGCGTGAAAAAAGATGCGCTTAACGAAATCGTTCAAGCTTTGACAATGAAGCTTTATGAAGAAGCGGCAAAAGCTCAGCAAGCTGGCGAAGCCGGTGCTGGCGAGTCTGCTAAAGACGATAATGTGGTTGATGCTGAATACACGGAAGTTAACGAAGAAGAGAAAAAATAAAAAGTGACCCAATCGGGACACTGATATATTGGGCAGTTTTTCTGCCTGCCATTGTAAAAAAGTCAAAGTCAGGTTATCTTGACTTTGGCTTTTTTTACAGTGTATGGAATCATTGTCTGGAAGTGTTGCAATCACTGGTGGGGAATCGTTGAATTTTAGTGGGAAACGTATGCAAATTGGCACTGGCAATATCATTTGCAAAAATGTGTTAAAGCCGATTGTACTTTTCTAGTTGATTATTATCTTCGTTCAGTGATAATATTACCTTTATGTGAATCGAATCGGGAGTGGATTTTAGATATGAGTAAACGCGATTATTATGAGGTGTTAGGCCTTTCGAAGAGTGCTTCGAAGGATGAAATCAAAAAAGCGTATCGAAAGCTCTCCAAACAATATCACCCTGATATTAATAAAGCGGACGATGCTGCGGATAAATTCAAGGAAATCAAGGAAGCTTACGAAGTATTGAGTGACGAACAGAAAAAGGCCCATTATGACCAATTTGGACACACAGATCCAAATCAAGGCTTTGGCGGTCAGGACTTTGGCGGTTTCGGCGGTTTTGAAGATATTTTCAGTAGCTTTTTTGGTGGCGGCGGACGCAGGAGAGATCCTAATGCACCGCGTCAAGGGGCGGATTTACAGTATACGATGACGCTTTCTTTTGAAGAGGCTGCATTCGGAAAAGATACTGAAATCGAAATTCCGCGTGAAGAGAATTGTGATACTTGTAAAGGATCCGGTGCCAAACCAGGTACAAAAGTGGAAAATTGTTCACATTGCCATGGAACCGGTCAATTGAATGTAGAACAAAACACAGCGTTCGGAAGGATTGTGAACCGGAGAGCATGTCACCATTGTCAAGGAACAGGAAAAATCATTCCTAATAAATGTTCAACATGCGGCGGTGACGGAAAAGTCCAAAAACGTAAAAAGATCCAAGTCAAGGTGCCAGCAGGAATTGATGATGGCCAGCAATTGCGTGTAACCGGCCAAGGAGAGCCAGGAATCAATGGCGGTCCGGCAGGAGACCTATATGTAGTCTTCCATGTGCGCAGCCATGAATTCTTTGAGCGGGATGGCGATGATATTTATTGTGAAATGCCGGTTACTTTTGCCCAGGCAGCATTAGGCGATGAAATTGAAGTTCCGACGCTTCATGGAAAAGTGAAGCTGAAGATTCCTGCCGGTACACAAACAAGCACACGTTTCCGTTTAAAAGGCAAAGGGGTTCCGAATGTCAGAGGATATGGCCAAGGAGATCAGCATGTGGTCGTATTAGTGGTTACGCCTAAGAAATTAACGGAAAAACAAAAGGACCTGCTTCGTGAGTTCAGTGATATCAGCGGACAAGGTGTAGATGAACAAGATGATGGCTTTTTCTCAAAAGTAAAGCGTGCTTTTAAAGATAGGTGAATAAAAGTAAAAGAACAAATTGGGAGTTGGTAGATTATGAAGTGGTCTGAATTTGCAATCCAAACAACGAATGAAGCGGTTGAACCTGTTTCGAATATTCTTCATGAGGCAGGTGCGAGTGGTGTTGTCATTGAGGATCCTCTAGAATTAGTCAAGGAACGAGAAAATGTTTTTGGCGAAATCTACCACTTAAACCCAGATGATTATCCGAATGAAGGTGTAGTCATTAAGGCTTATCTGCCTGTTAACAGCTTCCTTGGCGATACCATTGATGCTATTAAGGAATCAATCAATAATCTCCTTCTTTTTGATATAGACCTTGGGAAAAATGTTGTTTCTATTAGTGAAGTGAATGAGGAAGAATGGGCGACGGCTTGGAAAAAATATTATAACCCCGTCAAGATATCCGAACGTTTTACCATCGTGCCAACATGGGAAGACTACACTCCAGTAAGCAGTGACGAATTGATCATTGAACTTGATCCAGGCATGGCTTTCGGAACGGGTACACACCCGACGACGGTCATGTGCATCCAAGCGCTGGAGCGTACGGTACAGCCTGGGGATTTAGTCGTTGATGTAGGAACTGGTTCTGGTGTTCTGAGTATTGCAGCTGCATTATTGGACGCAAAACGAATCCAGTCCTTGGATTTGGATGAAGTGGCAGTACAGTCAGCCAAACAAAATGTGGAACTAAATAACGTGCAGGATAAAGTGTCCGTCTCACAAGGCAATTTACTGGATGGTGTGAATGAACAAGCGGATATCGTCGTGGCTAATATTCTTGCCGAAGTGATCATGCGTTTTACGGATGATGTAGCGAAAGTGGTTAAACCTGGCGGATATTTCATCGCTTCCGGAATCATTCAAACTAAGAAACAAGATGTGAAAGAAGCGATAATAGCATCTGGATTCACCGTTGAGGAAACGATCTTGATGGAAGATTGGGTGGCAATAATCGCGAAAAGAAATGATTAATTGAAAAAGTTACTCTGATTATCGGGTTTTTTGATAGTCAGAGTACCTTTTTTTAGCTTGAATCTTTGCACGGCTTGCATTCTGGAATCCTGACTGTTAGCCTGTGAGTTTTTTTAGACTAGACGAAGTAGGTGGCAGTGTGCAACGGTATTTTCTTAACGAAGCAGACATCAATGGAAACACGGTGAAGATATCAGGCGATGATTTTCATCATATCGCCAGGGTGATGAGAATGGGACCAGGGGAACGGATCATCACGGTGAAAGATAATGGTATGACAGCTATCGCGGAAATTTCGGAAATAACTGATGATGCTGTTATAGGGACAGTTACCGAATGGAAGAATGAAGAAAAGGAACTTCCTGTAAGGGTTGTGATAGCGAGCGGTCTGCCTAAAGGGGATAAGTTGGAATATATCGTTCAAAAGGGTACTGAACTGGGTGCCGTTGAATTTATCCCTTTTATTGCTGCTCGTTCGGTGGTAAAATGGGACCACAAAAAGGTAGGCAAGAAATTGGAGAGACTCCAGAAGATTTCAAAAGAGGCGGCTGAGCAATCCCACCGCACGGTTATCCCTGCCATCAAGGAACCGATGACGGCAGATCAGCTAGCTGGGTATGCAACTGGTTTCGATCATAAATTAATCGCTTTTGAAGAAGAGGCAAAACGGGGGGAAACTTCTGTACTCGCTTCTGTCTTGAAAGATATTACCGCTGGGCAATCCATCCTATTCGTATTTGGGCCTGAAGGCGGTTTAGCAGATAAGGAAATTGAAAAACTGACTGATGCCGGTTTTATGGCTTGCGGTCTTGGACCAAGAATATTAAGAACTGAAACAGCACCTTTATATGCACTTTCCGCTGTTTCTTATCATGTAGAACTTTTGAGGTGATGAAAAATGGCAACGGTCGCTTTCCATACATTAGGCTGTAAAGTGAATCATTATGAAACAGAGGCTATATGGCAATTATTCAAAACTGGGGGATATGATCGTGTTGAGTTTGAAAATGCATCAGATGTATATGTCATCAACACATGCACGGTGACAAACACTGGCGACAAGAAAAGCCGTCAGGTCATCCGTCGTGCCATTCGTAAGAACCCGAATGCCGTCATAGCGGTAACGGGATGTTATGCACAGACATCGCCGGCAGAAATCATGGCCATACCAGGTGTGGATATTGTTGTAGGAACACAAGACAGGGTTAAACTCCTTGATTACATTGAGCAATTCAAGGTGGAACGTGAACCAATCAATGCCGTAGGAAATATCATGAAAAACCGTGTCTACGAAGAGTTGGATGTACCTGCTTTTACAGACCGTACACGCGCTTCACTTAAGATTCAGGAAGGTTGCAATAATTTTTGCACTTTCTGCATCATCCCTTGGGCTCGTGGCTTGATGCGTTCCCGCGATCCAAAAGAAGTCATTCACCAAGCTGAACAGCTTGTCGAGGCAGGCTATAAAGAGCTAGTCCTCACCGGAATTCATACTGGCGGCTACGGAGACGATTTAAAAGACTATAATTTGGCGATGCTGCTGCGGGACTTGGAAAAAGTCGATGGACTGAAGCGTATCCGCATTTCATCCATTGAAGCCAGCCAAATTACAGATGAAATCATTGAAGTGCTGACGAATTCGAAAAAAGTGGTACGTCATTTGCATATACCAATCCAATCGGGTTCCGATACAGTTCTAAAACGGATGAGACGTAAATATACGATGGATTTCTTCGGTGATCGAATCGAAAAGTTGAAAATTGCACTTCCGGGTCTTGCTGTTACCTCTGATGTCATCGTAGGTTTCCCAGGTGAAACCGAAGAAGAGTTCATGGAGACATATAACTTTATAGAAAAATATAAATTCTCCGAACTTCATGTTTTCCCTTATTCAAAACGGACAGGGACTCCGGCTGCCCGTATGGAAGATCAAGTGGATGAAGATATCAAAAATGAACGCGTCCACCGCCTTATCGCGTTGTCGGATCAGCTGGCAAAAGAGTATGCCTCCCGATTCGAGGGGGAAGTTCTGGAAGTCATTCCTGAAACGAAGTTGGAAAATGGCCTTTATGAGGGCTACTCCGATAATTACATGAAAATCATCTTTTCGGCTTCGGATGAAATGGTCGGTGAAATCGTCAAAGTGAAGATTACAAAGTCTGGCTATCCATCTAGTGAAGGTCAGTTCGTGACGGTCGTGAAGGATTTTCCGTTACAACAAGCATCCAATATCTAAGACAGCGGTTAATCGCTGTCTTTTTTTTATCCTCTTTTTGATGTGTTTTCTTGGCGCTTTCGGGTAAAGACTATATATATCGTCAAAGTGGATAAACTATGGTATCATGAGAGGTACGTACAACTAGGTATAGATTGTTTTTGAGGAGGATTTATAAATGTCACAAAATGTAGCAGGTTTAATTGACCACACGTTATTAAAAGCAGATGCAACCAAAGAGCAAATAAAGGTGTTATGCGAAGAAGCGAGAGAGTATAACTTTGCTTCCGTATGCGTAAACCCAACTTGGGTGAAATATGCAAGCGAACTTTTGGAAGGTTCAGAAGTGAAAGTTTGTACGGTCATCGGCTTCCCTCTAGGTGCAACCACACCGGAAACCAAAGCTTTTGAAACGAAAGACGCCATCTCCAATGGCGCTCACGAAGTCGATATGGTAATCAATATCGGCGCATTGAAGGACAAGGATGATGAGTTGGTGGAGCGGGATATTCGTGCTGTTGTAGCGGCATCCACTGGTAAGGCTCTTTCAAAGGTGATCATTGAAACTTCTTTATTGACTGATGAAGAAAAAGTCCGTGCATGTGAATTGGCCGTAAAGGCAGGAACGGATTATGTGAAAACATCAACTGGTTTTTCTACCGGCGGAGCGACTGTTGAAGATATCACGCTTATGAGAAAAACGGTTGGCCCGGATATCGGTGTCAAAGCTTCAGGCGGAGTCCGCAACACGAGTGATGCCCAGAAAGTGATTGAAGCTGGTGCTACAAGAATTGGAGCGAGTGCAGGTGTCTCCATCGTAAAGGGCTTAACGGCTGATTCCGATTATTGATTTTAAGAAGGGACCGTATAATAAGTCCCTGAAAATAAAAAAGGCGGAGAAAAATATTTTATTTTTCTCCGCCTTTTTTTTTATTGGCTCTTTTCGTAAAGATTGTTGTTTTTAAAACGAAACGAATTAAGGTTGATTGGAGCGGAAGTGCGAGACTCCTGCGGGAGCAGCGGGACAGGTGAGACCCCACAGGCGTTTACGCCGAGTAGGCTCACCGCCCGCCCCGCGGAAAGCGAGCATCTGGATGGGAAATCAACCACACTGCACTACTTGGTAAATAGCAACAAAGTATGCGAAAACAGCCTTTTTATTACTTCCATAAAAAAAATCGGTAATTGAACTGGTGATATCCCATGCCTTTTTATTCCATGAAAAAAGAGGACCCGTATCATTTTTGGAACCAATGAATTTGTGGATGTAATAAATATTAGGGGGTAATCAAACAGGGAGTTAACATCGTTCTCCAATAAAGGTTTGATGATTTTGAAATCAGCTGCTGTTAGATCGAGTGGTTTGAGCTTATTGAAAAACCTACCAGTAATCATTCATCCTTGCAGCTACATATGATATCCAATCTTCCCACGAAGCTGTCCTAAATGAAAGTCTCTAATGACTTTTGGACAGCTCCTTATTTTTTTAAGTGTGGCCGGTGCACCAAAAGAATGAGGTTGGAGAATTGCCTTGCGAATGGCAAGACGGCCAAAGAAGTCAAGATATTGAAAATGACACTGGCATGGGCCAGCTGTGTCCCCCTGTTTTCGGTAAAAAAGGCAGCAGTGCTTTCCAGGTTGTCCACAAAAGGCAGGAATGCGGCAACCCCGATGACGTTAAGCCAAATATGTGCATAAGCTGTGAAGGCAGCTTGTCTGCCGGAACCGATGCTCGCCATGTATCCGGTGATGCAAGTGCCAATATTCGATCCGAGCATGATGACGATTGCGGAGGAGACGGATAACTCCCCATTCATCAAAAAGCTCATGGCTATCCCGATGGTTGCCGAACTGGAGTGAATGAGTGCTGTCAATAATATCCCGGCTAATAGGGCATAGCTCATGTGGCCCTCTATGTAATGGATGAGCGTTTGTATGGATGGATAGGCAGCAATCGGCGTCGATAGCGTTTTAAAACCACTCATCGCCGCGAAGATGGCCGAGATTCCGATCAGGGACATCCCTATGCTTCTCGGTAATGTTTTTGGCATGAAACAAAGGAAAGCGCCGCTTACGACACCGGGAATGATCCAACGATCCAAAGAGAAGGTCATGAACTCTGCTGTAAAGGTCGATCCGATATTCGTTCCAAGAATAATCCCGATTGTTTGCGGGAATGTTAAGCTTCCTGCGGAAACGAGGCCGACCGTCATGACCATGACCGCCGAGCTGCTCTGCAGGATCCCGGTAAAGATGGTTCCGGCCATGAAGCCCTTCCATGGCTTATCCGTAACCTTTGAGAGAAAAGTTTTTAATGCTGCACCGGACATATTGAACAGTCCGATTCGTAAAACCGACATACCCGCCAAAAATATCGCGATGAATAAAAGGAATAAAAATAGCTCGTGCATGACTGTCACCTCATAGTAAGCTTATGGCCCAATGACGTGAGACATGCTATAAATTGGAATTTCAAGCAGGTTGAATCATCGTTTCGTGAAAAATTATGATAATAACATGATGATATTCAAAATAAGTTTGATTTTATTGGTTGACCTGCTAAAGATGATATATTATAATTGTTTAGTACATGTATAACATGTTGACAACTTGAGTTAGTGTGTTGTTTTCGGAGGGAGGGAAAGAGATGTCTAAAACCGTCGTTCGTAAAAACGAATCGCTTGAAGATGCTCTTCGTCGTTTCAAACGTACTGTATCTAAAGCAGGATCGCTTCAGGAAGCTAGGAAGCGTGAATTTTATGAAAAGCCAAGCGTAAAACGTAAGAAAAAGTCTGAAGCTGCAAGAAAACGTAAATTCTAAGAGAGGGTGGAAAGATGAGTCTTCTCGAGCGTTTAAATAATGATATGAAACAAGCGATGAAGAACAAGGAAAAGGACAAACTATCTGTTATTCGGATGCTGAAAGCTTCTATTCAAAACGAAGCTCTGAAGCAGAGACAAGATTTAACAGATGATGAAGAATTGACAGTGCTCTCTCGCGAATTAAAACAACGCAAAGACTCCCTCCAGGAGTTTGAAAACGCAGGTCGTTCAGATCTCGTGGATAAAGTCCGCACCGAACTAGTATACGTAGAGGCATATATGCCTGAGCAACTTTCAGAAGAAGACCTTTCTAAAATCGTTAAACAAACGATTGAAGAAGTCAATGCAACATCCAAAGCAGATATGGGCCGAGTTATGGGAGCTTTAATGCCTAAAGTTAAAGGTAAAGCGGATGGTTCACTAGTAAACAAATTAGTACAACAACATCTATCTTAAACTCTAAACTTAAAACTCGAAACCTAACCGCAGGCAAATTGCCTGTGGTTTTTGTGTATTTCATGATTTTTATGCGTATATTATTGAAACGTAGCCCAGATAATGGGGGCACTTTTAATTTTATTTGCTTTTTTTTGAAACCTTTTTCATATACATACGTAATAACTAAAGAACAGAGTAAAGGGTTGCTTCATTTGCTCCTTATTCGAATTTTAGTTGCGTGCTGAATTTACTGGTAGGTTTTCCTCTGAACATGGAGGCGCTTACCGCGTTTAATACGGGAAAGGGGGCGTTCCGTTGAAAATTTGGCGTTATTTATCTGTACTCTTATTTGGATTGCTGTTCACCATGTCTTCTTTTGGGGGGGCGACGGCATCTGCAAACGAAAAGATCGTTTACCATGTTCCAATTGAAGAAACGGTGGAAAAGGGACTCTCGGCCTTTTTGGAACGCGCGCTGACCACTGCTGAGGCAGCTGATGCAGATCTTGTCGTTTTCGAGGTGAATACCCCTGGAGGTGCTGTGGATGCAGCAGGGGAAATTGCAAAGTTACTGTCGGATTCACCAATCAAGACAGTTGCCTACGTCAATAACAGGGCTTTATCTGCAGGTGCATACATTTCTCTAAGTGCAGATGAAATCTATATGGTTCCGAGTGCCACCATGGGATCTGCGGCAGTGATAGATTCAGCGGGGAATGCCGCAGGTAAGAAAGCGCAATCTTATTGGTTAGCTGCCATGAAGACTGCTGCAGAACAAAATGGACGTGACCCCATATACGCCCAGGCGATGGCGGATGTTGACATCGATCTACCCGAATATGGAGCGGAAAAAGGGAAGTTGCTGACATTTACAGCTGAACAGGCAAAAAAGGCTGGATATAGTGAAGGCACCGTCTCTGGGAAAGCGGAGCTGTATAGTATACTTGGAGTTGAGGATGCTGATATTCGGTCAATCGAAGAAAGCTTTCCTGAGAAACTTGCCCGCTTTTTGACCAACCCGATCGTCGTTCCGATTTTGTTAACGATAGCGGGAATCGGGATTGTGATGGAATTGTTTTCACCCGGTTTTGGAATTCCGGGGGTCATTGGAATCACCAGCCTTATTTTATTCTTCTATGGTCATCTTGTCGCCGGTATCACCGGATACGAATCGTTAGCGATGTTCATCATCGGGGTCATTCTCGTACTAATTGAATTTTTTATCCCAGGGGGGATCATCGGGCTGCTCGGATTTACAGCGATAGTGGGGAGTTTATTCCTCGCAACAGGTGATCCGGTCCATATGACGATATCCTTGCTAATTGCGGTCACCGTATCCATTTTGGTATTCATCCTACTTGTAAAGGTGTTTGGAAAACAGATGAAATTTTTCAGGAAAATGATATTAACCGATGCAACAAAAACGGAACAAGGATATGTCAGCAATCCGAATCGTTTGGATTTATTAGGTGTAGAAGGGAAGGCCCTTACAGATTTGAGGCCTTCAGGAACAGCTTTGGTCAAAGAAGAAAGAGTGGATGTCGTGACCGAGGGAAGCTTTATTTCCAAAGGTTCGACAATCATCATCATTAAAGTTGAAGGATCAAGGGTAGTCGTCCGGGAAATTCCGGATTCAAATTAAAATTAAAAGATACAGGAAGGATGAATCATTAAGTGATAACTTCAGGAACGATATTTATTGTACTGGCAGTGATTGCTGCCATCATCGTATTGGCAGTGTTTTTCACATTCGTACCAGTAATGTTATGGATTTCCGCTTTAGCGGCAGGAGTCAAAATCAGTATATTTACATTAGTTGGGATGAGGCTTCGCCGTGTTATACCAAGCAGGGTCGTCAACCCGCTTATCAAGGCCCATAAGGCTGGAATCAATGTTTCAACGAATCAATTGGAGAGCCATTACCTTGCAGGCGGTAATGTCGATCGAGTGGTGAATGCATTAATTGCTGCAGAACGTGCCAATATCGTGCTGCCTTTCGAACGGGGTGCAGCCATTGATCTTGCAGGCCGTGATGTACTGGAAGCCGTTCAAATGAGCGTTAACCCGAAAGTGATCGAAACTCCGTTCATCTCTGGTGTGGCGATGAATGGTATTGAAGTGAAAGCGAAGGCAAGGATAACGGTCCGGGCCAATATTGAACGCCTGGTCGGTGGTGCCGGTGAAGAGACGATCATTGCCCGTGTAGGTGAAGGGATCGTATCGACGATCGGTGCTTCGAAAATGCATACGGATGTACTTGAGAACCCCGATTTGATTTCAAGAACGGTTTTATCGAAAGGATTGGATTCAGGAACGGCATTCGAAATTCTTTCCATTGATATCGCTGAAGTGGATATCGGAAAAAATATCGGGGCCATATTACAAACGGACCAAGCCGAAGCTGATAAGAAAATAGCCCAGGCAAAGGCCGAAGAACGCCGTGCGATGGCTGTTGCACTTGAACAGGAAATGGTTGCCCGTGTTCAGGAAATGAGAGCGAAGGTTGTTCAATCCGAAGCGGAGGTTCCATTGGCCATGGCCGATGCACTGAAAAGCGGAAACATTGGAGTGATGGATTATATGAATATCCAAAATATCACGGCCGATACGGATATGCGCGATTCCATCAGTAAAATTTCAGACAATCCAAAAGATAACAACAATAACCATAATAATAATTAGGTCAGGGAAGGAAGGTCTTTAAATGGGAGATTTTATTGATTTCTTTCTCCAGAACCCATTCCTTATCATTGTCTTGATCGGTATTTTAACGTCCATGTTGGGAAAGAAAAAGCAGCATCAGCAACATGATGATCCTAACGTGCCTCCGAAAAAGAAATGGCAGGAGGTCATGCGGGAGCTTCAAGGTGAAATGCAGCAAGGGAATCCGCAGCAAAGGCCTGCCCCTGCTCCCGTAAGGAAAGTCGAACAGCAGGAAGCTCAGGCTGTTGAAGTGATCGATGAGACGACGAACGAAGCGAACAAAAGGATCGCGGAGCTTAGAAGGCTTCAGCAGAAGTACGATCAGGAGCGTTTATATCAAAAAGCGAAGGCGGATCAGCTTACATCGACTATTTCTGATAATAACAGTCCGGTCTATCGCAAAGGGCCGTCTTTTGGTAAAAAGCAGCTGATTGATGGCATCATCATGTCAGAAGTGCTGGGACCGCCAAGGGCGAAGAGAAGTCTTCAGAGGTCCAGAAGGTGATTCAAAGCCCCGTACTTTTTATGCCCGTCATTACATGTGCATAAAAAAATAGACTTTCATTCACTTATAATTTTGTGCTAGAACCCTCTTTCATTTCATACATTGAGATGAAAGGGGGTTCTTTTTTATGGCACGCAATTGGGGAAAAAAAGTGAAACAGCTTATGACCAAAACAATGGACCTTCCGCAAGATGTCATGATGGACCTGCCGCGAATTACAATGATCGGACAATTACATATTTATATTGAAAACCATCGTGGCTTATTGGCTTTTACAGACAGCGAAGTACGATTGATGCTAAAAAATGGGCAGTTGCTGATAAAGGGAAATGCCTTTGTCATAAAGACGATTTTGCCGGAAGAAATCATGCTCGAAGGCAAAATCGATAAGGTCTATTTTATCAATGAATGATCCCGGGAGGTCTCCATGAAAAACCAATGGACAAACTATTATACAGGCTATGTAAAGGTGAAGGCTTATGGCAAAGGTGCAGAACGGCTGATTAATATGCTGACGAGAAGGGGGCTTCATATCTGGGATGTGAAGCGTGTCGGAAGTGAAGCCCTGATTTTCCATATGGATATCAGGGATATCCCCAAACTACGTCAGGTCATGCGTAAGAGCGATTGTAAAGTAAAGTTCATGCAGGGAAAGGGTTTCCCTTTCCTAATGAAGAGAGTCATGAAAAACAGCGGGTTTTTAGCGGGGATGATCGCTTTCCTGCTCTGCATATTTGTTCTTTCCAATATGGTATGGGGCATCGAGGTTCAAGATGCCAAACCGGCAACCGAGCATGCCATCCGGAAAGAATTGGACAAGATGGGCGTGAAGATCGGGAAAGTGCAATTCTTTGTTGATGATGTGGATACGATTCAGCGTAAGCTGTCGGACCGGATTGGTGCATTGACATGGGTAGGGGTTGAGCTTAAGGGAACGACATACCATTTTCGGGTTGTAGAAAAACGGCAGCCTAAGGAGGTCGAGAAAACATCTCCGCAAAATTTGGTAGCTTCCAAAAAAGCGATCATCACTGATATGTTCGTTGAAAAGGGACAATCTATTGTTAATGTGAATGATTATGTAGGAAAAGGACAGCTTCTTGTTTCAGGATTGATTGGAAAAGAGGATAAACAGGAAATTGTATCCGCACAGGGAGTAATAAAAGGGAAAACGTGGTATAAAGCGAAAGTGGAAGTTCCGTTAAAAACCAAGTTTTCCGTTTTTAACGGAGATGAAACGACCAGGCACTTTTTGAAAATGGGGGGCTTTTCCCTTCCGGTATGGGGTTTCAAGGATCCGGGATACGAAAAACAGGAAAAAGAAACGACAGTGAGGCCTTTTCACTTTCTTCAATGGGAACTTCCCATTTCCTATAAACAAGTGACCTTGAGGAGCAAGGAAGATATTGTACGAAGTTATACGGAAAAAGAAGCGGTGAAGGAAGGCAAGAAAATGGCCAAAGCAGAATTGAAAAAGCATTTGGAAGAGGAAGATGAAATCGTCGAGGAAAAAATTTTGCACGAAAGCATGGAGAATGGTAAAGTTAAATTATCTATACATTACCAAGTTATTGAAGATATAGCGATTGGACAGCCAATCATTCAAGGAGACTAACGAATGGCAGATGATGTGAAAGTAATTAAGCTAGAAATAGAATCACCCAATGAAGCGATCGCATTATTGGGCAATGGAGATTCAAATGTAAAAGTGCTCGAAGAGGAGCTTGGCATTTCCGTCATAACCCGAGGTGAAGCGGTGAGTGTTGCCGGGGATATCGAGCGGGTAACGATGGGGGAGGAAATCCTCAATGCATTATTGAAAGTGGTCAGAAAAGGAATTGCAATCAGCTCCAGGGATGTGCTTTATGCAATTGAATTGGCAAGAAAAGGCACATTGGAGTATTTCGGTGAATTATATGATGAGGAAATCGCTAAAACGGCTAAGGGGAAATCCATTAAGGTCAAAACAATCGGGCAAAGATACTATATCCAGGCCATAAAGAAACAGGATCTTGTATTTGGAATTGGGCCTGCCGGAACCGGGAAGACCTACCTTGCTGTAGTGATGGCCATCAATGCATTGAAAAATGGACATGTTAAACGGATCATCCTGACACGGCCTGCCGTCGAAGCGGGGGAAAGCCTTGGTTTTCTGCCTGGTGATCTGAAGGAAAAGGTAGATCCTTATCTACGGCCGCTGTATGACGCTCTCCATGACCTTCTAGGGATGGAACAGACGCAAAGGATGATAGAACGCGGAACGATCGAAATAGCTCCTCTGGCTTATATGAGGGGCCGTACGCTTGAAGATGCCTTTGTCATATTGGATGAAGCCCAGAATACGACGGAAGCCCAAATGAAGATGTTCTTGACCCGGCTTGGTTTCGGATCGAAAATGGTCATTACGGGAGATCGGACCCAGATTGACCTTCCGAAAGGGATGAAGTCAGGTCTGGTCCGGGTAGAAGAGATCTTGAAGAATGTTAAAGGCCTTTCCTTTGTTTATTTTGAACATAGTGATGTAGTAAGACATCCGCTTGTCGCCAAAATCATTACTGCTTACGAGCAGGCGAAGTCATAAGAAAAAATCCGCCATTTCAATCGGCGGATTTTTCGTGATGTGTCTAAATGACAAACTTTATAGGGAAAAAGTGGATATGAAGCTTCATTTATCAATACGAAGGTGAAAATTCACATGAAAACTGTTATGATTTTACATATCTAGAATAATAAACATCATTTTTTTAGGAGGACCTTCCTTGAATCGTATCCAGAAATTTTTCACTCAAATAAAAGGGCTGTTGGTCCATCGCTTTTTTCAAGTGCTTTTGTTCATCATACTTGGTTTGTTTGCGTATGGGTTAATGTTCTCCAATGTTAAGCCGGAAAGGGTCCAGGTAGAGCTTTTTAAGCCTGCGGAACAAACAATCCGTTCAACCAAGACTGTGGAAGATACCTATAAGACGGAACAGGAAAAAGAAGAGATTTCAAAACAGGTGGCGGATGTTTATTCTTTAAAAAAGGAATATGCCAAAAATAAAGTCGATCTGATCTCATCCATTTTCGATTCAGCAATAGAAGTGAATAAAGAAACGGACCCCGATGAAGATCATAAAGAAGATGAAGAAAAAGAGCCCGTAAAGACGGATGCTCAAAAAGTTTCCATATTAAAAGAAAAATTGACTGATGAAGTGAATAAAAATATCGAGGAATCCGTTTTCCTGGCATTAGTGCAGGCGGAAGAAGATGAGTTGAAAATAGCGAAGGATTCAACCATTACAGCCGTGAATAATGTGATGAGCTCCCGGATTGCTGCAAGTGACGTCGAAAATGCCAAGAAGAAGGTTGTAGAGGAATTGGGTTACATGAGCATTAGTGGCGATATGAAAAAAGCCTCCACTTCCCTTGCACGTACGGCAATCATTCAGAATGTTTTTTTTGATAAGGACAAAACCGAGGAACAGCGAAGGAAAGCGGTTGAAAGCGTGGAGCCAATCAGGATCCTTCAAGGTCAAATCATCGTTGAAGAAAATCAATTGGTGGACAGGGATGTATATAGGCAGCTTGAACTGGCAGGCTTCTTAAATACGGAGTCTACCATTTACCCGTATATCGGCCTGCTGTTATTCATATTCCTGACTTTTGCCGCTTTTTATTACTATTTCTACTATTCCATATCCAAAAAGGATAACAAGTACAATCAGTTATTGATCTTCAGTCTTGTCTTTATCCTTTCAATGGTTACCATGAAAACGGTCAGCATTCTGGCAGACCTGAAGAACTCGAACTTGGAATACATTTTCCCGGGTGCCATGGCGGCGATGCTCATCAAGATATTATTGAATGATAAGTTAGCGGTGGCAATGATCATATTGTTAGGTTCGTATGGTACGATTATATTTAATGGTGATACACCTGGAAATCTGGATTTCTCGATGGGGCTTTATATCATTTTCGGGGGATTGACGGCAATCATCATTCTATCCAGGCCAAATTTCAAATCAAAGGTGCTGGTAGCGGGGCTGCTATTGGCTTTAATCAATATGGCATTCGTTTTTTCGCTCATCTTTATTATGGACAGCCATTATACTAGAATGGAGTACTTGTATTATGCTGCTGCTGCCATAGGTTCTGGGGTGGGTTCAGCCGTTTTGACAATGGGCCTGCTACCGTTTTTCGAGGCAGGTTTCGGGATCTTATCATCGATTAAGCTAATCGAGCTCGCGAATCCCAATCATCCGTTATTGCGGAGGATCTTGATTGAGGCACCGGGGACATATCATCACAGTGTAATGGTCGCCAACTTGGCGGAATCCGCTTGTGAAGCCATCGGGTCGAATGGATTGCTGGCAAGGGTGGGCAGCTATTATCATGATATCGGTAAAACGAAGCGGCCGCACTTCTTCATCGAAAATCAGATGAATGAAGAGAACCCGCATGATCGCCTGCCGCCGGAAACGAGCAGGGATATCATCATTGCCCATGCCGTAGATGGCGGGGAGATGCTGCGCAGTCACAAATTCCCGAAAGAGATTGTGGATATTGCAGAGCAGCATCACGGTACTACTTTATTGAAGTTTTTCTACCATAAGGCAAAGAAACAGGATGAGTCCACACTTGAAGCGGCCTATCGATATCCCGGACCGAGGGCGATAATGAAGGAAGTAGCCGTCATCGGCATAGCCGATAGTGTTGAAGCTGCAGTGAGATCGATGAAGCACCCAACTCCGGAGAAGATTGAAGAGCTGGTAAGTTTCATCAT
The DNA here is from genome assembly GCF_900156045.1 of Peribacillus simplex. Classification (GTDB taxonomy): domain Bacteria; phylum Bacillota; class Bacilli; order Bacillales; family DSM-1321; genus Peribacillus; species Peribacillus simplex_D. The sequence goes on from NZ_FTMX01000001.1 coordinate 792,507, forward strand.
TCAGGACAGGATTTCTGATGGTCAATTTGATGAATGTGACATTACTATGAGAGAATTGAGTATCGTGAAGCATTCCTTATGTGAATCGCTGAATGGTATCTTCCACTCCAGGATTGAATATCCGGAGCCGGATAAATTAGGACAGAAGGTGAAAGAATGATTTTAGCTATCGATTTAATGGATGAAACGAATGAAGTAACGGAGGAAGCCCAGCGGCTTGTTGAAAGCATTCTGCAATTTGCGGCAAGAAAAGAAAATATTGAAAAAGACACCGAGCTGTCCGTTACATTTGTAGACAATGATAGGATTCGGGAAATCAATAAAGAATATCGACATAAAGATTCAGCTACAGATGTCATTTCTTTTGCTCTTGAAGAAATGGGAGAAGATGAAGTGGAAATTGTCGGAGCGGAAATGCCACGCATGTTAGGGGATATCATCATTTCCATTGAACGCACGAAAGAGCAGGCTGAAGAATATGGACATTCTTTTGACCGGGAACTAGGATTTTTAGCACTGCATGGTTTTCTGCATTTATTAGGATTCGACCACATGAATGAAGAAGATGAAAAAGTGATGTTCACTAAACAAAAGGAGATCTTGGAAGAATATGGACTTTCAAGAGAAGGATAAAAAAAGGTATCCTTTATTAAAAAGTTTCTCTTTTGCCTGTCAGGGTATTTTGGAGGCTGTTCGGACTGAACGCAATATCAAGATTCATTTCGCGTTAACGGCAATCGTCGTATTCTTTGGCTGGTACTTCTCATTGAATGGGATGGAGTGGCTTTTCATCTTGGCGGCCATAACCGGTACGATTACGTTGGAGCTCGTTAATTCAGCGATTGAAAGGGTAGTGGACCTGGTAACGGATCAAATCCATCCGCTTGCCAAGCAGGCAAAAGATATTGCAGCCGGAGCTGTATTCATATATGCTATATTTTCTATAATAGTTGGATTGATTATCTTTTTGCCCAAGTTTGGCCTGTAGGTTGCCGAAATGGTACTCAATTTGAAAGGAAGATGTGAATTGAATACAAAAGAATTGATTGAGGAAGCTAAAAAAGCAAGGGATAAAGCTTATGTGCCTTACTCCAAATTTAAGGTGGGGGCAGCCCTTTTAACCGCAGATGGAAAAGTCTATCATGGTTGTAATATAGAAAATGCTGCATACAGCATGTGTAACTGTGCCGAAAGGACAGCTTTATTCAGCGCTTATGCCCATAATGATAAAAAATTCACTAAACTTGCAGTCGTGGCGGATACCGATGGTCCCGTTTCCCCATGCGGGGCATGCAGGCAGGTTATTTCGGAACTTTGTGAAAAGGATATGCCGGTCGTTTTGACCAACTTACATGGGGATATAAAAGAACTAACAGTACAGGAATTGCTTCCAGGAGCTTTTTCACCGGAGGATTTAAATGGATAAACTATTTGATGATAAACAAGTAAAAGATTACAAATCAGGTTTCATTTCGATTATTGGAAGACCTAATGTTGGAAAGAGTACATTTCTGAATCGGGTCATCGGTCAAAAGATCGCCATTATGAGCGATAAACCACAAACTACAAGAAATAAGGTCCAGGGTGTACTTACGCAAAACGATTCACAAATGATTTTCATCGATACACCCGGCATTCATAAACCGAAGCATAAGCTTGGTGACTTCATGATGAAAGTGGCAACGAATACATTGAAGGAAGTCGATTTGATTCTCTTCATGATCAATGCTACTGAAGGATACGGACGAGGTGACGAGTTTATCATCGAAAAACTTCAATCCGTAAAAACGCCAGTTTTCCTTGTTGTAAACAAAATCGATGCGATGCATCCAGATGATTTACTTCCGATTATTGAAAAATACCAACAGCTTTACCCTTTTGCGGCGGTCGTTCCGATTTCTGCGCTTGAAGGAAATAATGTTGATACACTGCTTGAACAAATCAAGGAACATTTGCCAGAAGGTCCCCAGTTTTATCCGGCTGACCAAGTGACAGACCACCCGGAACGTTTTATCATTTCCGAATTGGTCCGCGAGAAGGTACTGCACCTGACACGTGAAGAAATTCCGCATTCAGTGGCTGTTGTCATCGATTCAATTAAAAAAATGGACAACAGTGACACCATTAATGTCATGGCGACAATCGTCGTGGAACGTGATTCACAAAAAGGCATCGTCATCGGAAAGCAAGGAAAAATGCTTAAAGAAGTCGGTAGCCGTGCCAGAGTGGATATCGAAAACTTATTGGGCTCGAAAGTTTTCTTGGAACTATGGGTGAAGGTGCAGAAGGATTGGCGGAACAAAGCAAGCCAGCTTCGCGATTATGGCTTCAATGAGAGCGAGTATTAATTAACAAAATTTACGCGTCATGAAAGTTCGGAAAACGGTCAAGCTAACCATATGGTCGGATATTCATATTGCTAGTTAAAAATGAAAGGTGGGCTTTATATGTTGGATTTTACCTGGGAGTTATTTACTGAAACGGGTAATGTGGACACCTATTTGCTGTTTAAGGAGATAGAAGTCGAGAGACAGGAAAGACACTTGGTATTGAATGATGAGCTAGCAGAAATTGATTTTCCTGTTTCATAGGTTAGCCTTGGCGAGCATGGGTGGTGTCTTGGTATGCTCCAAAAATGTGAAGGCATTGTCATAAGGCGAACTGCATATGGAGAAAATAACAAAATCATTACTATATATACCCGCGAGCTAGGAAAAATAGGCGTTATGGCCAGAGGAGCCAGTAAACCTAACAGCAGGCTTTCAGCCGTTACACAGCTTTTTTGCTCCGGGTATTTTCTTGTAACCACATCAACGGGACTTGGTAGTCTTCAGCAAGGCGAAATGGTCGATTCACTCCGTTTCATAAGGGAGGATCTTTTTGCCACTGCTTATGCTTCATATATTGTTGAATTGCTTGATAAAAGCGTCGAGGATAAGAAACCGAATCCATATTTGTATGAATTGCTTTCGCAAACCTTGCATTACATAAACGAGGAATATGACGCAGAGGTTTTGACATTCATTTTTGAAATGAAGATGCTGCCCGTCAATGGGATTAACCCTGTACTGAATCAGTGTGCTGTATGTGGTGAAACGGAAGGGGAATTCTCCTTCTCGCTTCGGGAAGCGGGTTTTATCTGTCACCGCTGTCTGGGGAAAGACCCTTATCATTATAAAATTTCACCTGCAGCCGTCAAATTGCTTCGAATCTTTTATTATTTCGATTTATCAAGGCTCGGAAACATTTCCGTAAAGCCTGAAACGAAAAAAGAACTTCGGAAGATCATCGATGCATATTATGAGGAATATTCCGGTCTGCATTTGAAATCAAAAAAGTTCCTGAAACAGATTGATACGATGAAAGATATGTTTTAGGATCTGACTATTGACATTCCATGCTAGTTTGTATAAAATTCTAATCATCAAAATAAGAAGATTGCGTTGATGGAAAAGAGTATCTGTCATTCTCCATAAAAAGCGAACCCGGGACGGTGGAAGCCGGGATATGGATTTACAGGGAAGGGCGTTTCCGGAGCATGTAGCTTTGAAAAGAGGCCGTTTTATAAACGGCAATTAGGGTGGAACCGCGGGTATACTCTCGTCCCTATGCATTTCGCATAGGGACGGGAGTTTTTTGTTTGCCAAAATGTAATGGGTTCCAATCCTTAATTTTAAAAAGAGCCGTTTAAATAATCTGGAGGTGTACGATGAATATTCAAAATATGATTTTAACGTTACAAAAGCATTGGTCTGAACAAGGCTGCATATTGATGAATGCTTATGATGTAGAGAAAGGGGCAGGAACGATGAGCCCATACACGTTCCTTAGAGCCATTGGACCTGAGCCTTGGAGCGTTGCTTACGTAGAGCCTTCCCGCCGTCCTGCTGACGGCCGTTATGGCGAGAACCCTAATCGACTGTATCAGCATCATCAGTTCCAAGTGATCATGAAGCCGTCGCCTGACAATATCCAAGAGTTATATTTGGATTCATTACGCGCTTTAGGGATAAATCCGCTTGAGCATGATATTCGCTTTGTGGAGGACAACTGGGAAAATCCATCACTAGGGTGTGCTGGTCTAGGTTGGGAAGTATGGCTTGATGGAATGGAAATCACTCAATTTACCTATTTCCAACAAGTGGGCGGCCTTGAGTGTAAGCCGGTTTCCGTGGAAATTACATACGGGATCGAACGTCTCGCATCTTACATTCAAGATAAGGAAAACGTATTTGACCTAGAATGGACAGATGGATTCACGGTTCGGGATATATTTGGTCAGCCGGAATACGAACATTCGAAATATACGTTCGAAACCTCCGACCTTGATATGCTGTTTCAGCTTTTCTCGATGTATGAAAAGGAAGCGCATCGCCAAATGGAAGAAGGACTTGTACATCCTGCATATGACTATGTTTTGAAATGTTCACATACATTTAACCTTTTGGATGCCAAAGGTGCCATCTCGGTGACAGAAAGAACGGGTTATATTGCCCGGTGCCGTAACTTAGCGCGTAAGGTTGCCAAAACCTTCTATGAAGAGCGGGAAAAATTAGGCTTCCCGATCCTGAAAGTGAAAGGGGAGAATACAAATGAGCAAGCGTGATTTGTTATTGGAAATTGGATTGGAAGAGCTGCCTGCCCGTTTTGTGACAGCATCAATGAAACAGTTGTCAGATAAAGTACAGCAATGGCTAACGGAAAAAGCGATTGAATTCGGAACGGTTGAAGCTTTTTCCACACCAAGACGTTTAGCCGTATTGGTGAAAGACGTGGAAGAATCGCAAAAGGATATCGAAGAAGAAGCTAAAGGCCCTGCCAAGAAAATCGCTTTGGACGGAGAAGGCAATTGGTCTAAAGCCGCATTGGGATTCGTCAGGGGTCAAGGGATGACTTCAGAGGATATTTACTTTAAAGAAATCAAGGGTGTAGAATATGTCCATGTGAATAAATTCATAAAAGGACAGCAGACCGTTAAGCTTTTATCCGAGCTGCAGGATATCATCAGCGGCATGACGTTCCCAAAAAATATGCGTTGGGCCAATCAGGAGCTTCGCTTCGTCCGTCCGATTAAATGGCTGATTGCTTTATTCGGCAATGACATAGTGCCATTCAGCATTGCTGATGTGGAAACGGGCCGTGAAACAAAAGGACACCGCTTCTTGGGCGATAACGCAAGCATCGAGCTGCCGGAACTGTACGAACATACGCTAAAAGAACAATTTGTAATGGCTGATCCAGATAAACGCCGACAAGTTATATTGGATCAGATTAAAGAGCTTGAGCAGGAGAAAGGCTGGATCATCCCAGTCGATGAAGATCTGCTTGAAGAAGTCAATAATTTGGTAGAGTATCCAACGGTGTTATTTGGACATTTTGAAGAAGAATTCCTAGAGCTTCCTGCTGAGGTACTTATCACATCAATGAAGGAACACCAACGTTATTTCCCTGTTAAAGATAAGGACGGGAAACTGCTTGCTTACTTTGTAACCGTGCGTAATGGCGATGACCGCCATTTGGATCAGGTTTCTAAGGGTAATGAAAAAGTACTGCGTGCCCGCTTATCGGATGCAGCATTCTTCTATCAAGAAGATCAGAAAAAAGAGATTTCGGATGCTTTGAAAAAGCTTGACAGCATCGTTTATCATGAAGAAATTGGCACATTAGCCGAGAAAACTGCCAGGGTAACTGCAGTGACCGGTGCCCTTGCGGATGCTTTGAATTTAAAGGCGGAAAAAGAAATGGCGCTTCGTACGGCGGCAATTGCCAAGTTCGATTTAGTGAGTCATATGGTTTATGAATTCCCGGAATTGCAAGGGTATATGGGTGAAAAATATGCTCTCTTAAAAGGGGAAGCCAAAGAAGTGGCCGCGGCTATCAATGAACATTATATGCCAAGACATGCCGATGACAATATACCGCCTTCAGTCATTGGAGCGGTTGTGAGTTTAGCTGAAAAAATTGATACTTTGTCTTCATTCTTCGCTATTGGTGTCATTCCGACAGGTTCCCAGGATCCTTACGCATTGAGAAGGCAGGCGAGCGGGGTCGTCCAAATTCTAGCCGAGAAGAAATGGAATATTTCTTTAGAGGAGCTTATTGTTTTAGGCCTTAAAGGACTGGAATCAAAGGGCATCTTAAAACGTGATCTTGAAGAAGTTAAAGCGGATATGTTCACATTCTTTAAAGCCCGTGTCAAACACCTGCTTCAAGAACAGCAAATCCGTTACGATTTGATCGATGCAGTTCTGTTCAATGAGATCGGCTATATCCACTCAATCGTGGAACGTGCACATGTCTTGAATGCGAAAAAAGACGAAGCTGGCTTTAAAGAAAGCCTTGAAGCTTTAAGTCGGGTCATGAACATTGCCGTGAAATGTGACAATAAGGTGACAGTCGACCCTAGCGCCTTTGAAAATGATCAAGAAAATGCGTTATACGTAAAATATCAAAAAGTGGCAATGCGTTATATGGAATCCAAAGATGAGAATGAGCGGTTTGAACAGCTTGTTTCGCTTCAAACGGAAATAGAGTCATATTTCGAGAATACGATGGTCATGGCAGAGGATGAAGCAATCCGCAATAACCGTTTATCCTTAATGAAGGAAATCAGTGATTTGATTGCAGGTTTTGCTGCCATGAATAAGATCATCCTTACATGATCGAAAGGATGTATGGAAATCGGAAACACTTTGAATAAGGGTTTCCGATTTCTTAAAAAGATAAATGGTCAATAAATAGGACAAAAATGCCCTAATTAAATAATTTAGTATATAATTATTATATGAATAACTTTTGTTACTTTACTCTGCGAAAGCAGTGGGGTGGTGATTATAATCCAATTGAATAAGCGTCAGGAACAAATTTTACAAATCGTAAAAGAAAACGGACCGATTACTGGAGAACATATTGCGGATAGATTGAACCTTACCAGGGCGACACTTCGTCCAGATCTAGCGATTTTAACGATGGCAGGTTTTCTTGATGCCAGGCCCCGAGTGGGGTATTTCTATACAGGCAGGTCAGGGACACAGCTTTTGACAGATAGCCTTAACCATCTTTATGTACGTGACTACCAATCGATACCTGTCGTTGTTGACGAGGGCATTTCCGTATATGATGCAATAGTCATGATGTTTTTGGAAGATGTCGGAACAATGTTCGTCGTCGATAAGCATGCATTGCTTGTCGGTGTCTTATCAAGGAAAGACTTGTTGCGTGCAAGTATTGGGAAACAAGAGCTTAACTCCATTCCAGTCAACATCATCATGACTAGGATGCCCAATATTACAATGTGTTCAAAAGAAGACCTTTTGATTGATGTTGCCAAAAAATTGATTGATAAACAAATCGACTCATTACCGGTCGTCAAAGACACAGAAAAAGGCTATGAAGTAATTGGAAGGATTACAAAAACCAATATTACGAAAGCATTCGTAGCTTTGGCTGATGAAGGCTATTAGGGGGCTTGCAAAAGGAATGACGGAGAATATGAACGGTTCTATTATATATGTTGTATCGGATTCAGTAGGGGAAACAGCGGAATTGGTTACAAAAGCCGCTGCAAGCCAGTTTTCGGGATCTGCTTTTTCCATAAAGCGAATTCCGTATATTGAAGATGAACAAAACGTGGATGAAGTGATATCACTGGCTAAGCTGGACGGGGCGATCATTGCTTATACTCTTGTCAAGCCAGCCATTAGAGCGTATATGAAAGCACAGGTCGAGAAAGAAAACCTGTCTGCTTATGACATTTTAGGGCCGCTCATGGACATCCTACAGGAAAGGGCGCCAAAAGGGCCGCTTAATGAACCTGGTCTGGTGAGAAAGCTGGATGATGACTATTTCAAGCGTGTGGAAGCCATTGAATTTGCAGTAAAGTATGATGATGGACGTGACCCTCGGGGCATTTTACGTGCAGATATCGTCCTTGTGGGTGTTTCGCGCACTTCCAAAACGCCATTATCACAGTATTTAGCCCACAAACGCTATAAAGTGGCGAACGTACCTTTAGTGCCTGAAGTGGAACCTCCAGAAGAGCTGTTCCTGGTGCCTCCTGAAAAATGCATTGGTTTAAAGATCAGCCCGGAGAAGCTGAACCATATTCGTAAAGAACGTTTAAAGTCACTTGGGCTCAATGATCATGCCATTTACGCAAATGTGGAGCGCATAAAAGAAGAATTGACATACTTTGATACAATCATATCAAGGTTGAACTGTCCTATCATTGATGTAACCAATAAAGCTGTTGAAGAAACAGCCAATTTGATAATCAATATCCTTCAAAACAAAAACCGTTGATCCTTATAATTAAGGCAAAACAAAATGTGAGCTAGACACTCTATGTGTCAGCTCACATTTTAATGCCAAGGTCAAATTAGGGAATAACAAGAATAAGTTCAAAATAATTACATATAATTCCTCTTGGTTTCCAAGTGTAAATCCGTTGATTTGCATGGGAAAACATTCGGAATTTAAATGTTGGCATCTTCTAATCAAATAGACTATAATAAAAAATTGTGAGAAAAAAGTAATCTTAAGGTTTAGACTTAATTAATAAGGAATAAACTAAAGGTTAATGAGATGTCAAGGTTTTTATCATAAAAATAATTCGACATGTTCCGTATAATTCAGGAAGGGCTGGTCTTTTTCAAGGCAAAAGAGGTGCTTTCACTTAAATAAGCAGGTATTCTTTGAAGAATAATGTGTGCTCTTTTAGAGGGAATCCTCTGAATCAATGCTGAAAATTCACCATATCTTCATAAAGTTTAGGGGAGAAAAAGGATTATGCAGAAAGATGTAGAATTAGAAGGTATGAATAATAAACCTACGATACACGTCGATGCCGATGCATGCCCGGTGAAAGACGAAATCCTTCATTGTGCAAGCTTGCACGATGTTGAAGTCTGTTTTGTTGCATCATATAAAAATATGATGAATAACCCTGAAGGTAAATGGGTTTATGTCGATGCAGACAAAGAAGCGGCAGATCTTTATATAGTAAACTCAGTAAAAAAGGGTGATATTGTCGTTACTGCAGATATTGGTTTGGCTGGGACCCTGCTTCCTAAAAACGTTTATGTCCTTTCGCCAAGGGGAAAAGAATACACGGACGAGAATATTTTCATGCTCTTGGATATGCGTTATCAGTCGGCGAAGCTCCGCAGGCAGGGTAAGCATACGAAAGGGCCGAAAGCATTCACAAAGGAAGATCGTGCATGTTTTACAAATAAACTTATGAAAACATTGTCGAACTTTGCAGGGAATTAGGAAACAGTATCGAATTAGAAACTATCACCAATATTGCAAGGTGGAAAAATGATAAATGGCCGTATAGAAGATGAGAAAATTAATCAAATTCGTGAAGCTGTTGACATTGTTGATTTAATTGGGGAGTATGTCCAGCTGAAGAAGCAGGGGCGCAATTACTTTGGCTTATGTCCTTTTCATGGTGAAAACTCGCCCTCGTTTTCCGTTTCAACGGAAAAGCAAATCTTTCACTGTTTTGGTTGCGGGGCAGGCGGAAATATTTTTACCTTTTTGATGGATATAGAAGGCTACAGCTTTGTGGAATCTGCAAAAGTTTTAGCTGAAAAAGGAAATGTTCCTTTGGATGTTGAAATCAATAAGGATTCCAAGCGATCTAACATGCCGGCAGGCTCTCAGCAAATGATTGAAGCCCATGACCTGCTGAGGAAGTTTTATCATCATCTCCTCGTCAATACGAAAGAGGGGCAGGATGCTCTCGAATATCTACTTAAACGCGGGTTTACTGAAGAGACAATAGAAAAGTTCCAAATTGGCTACTCTTTGGATTCATGGGACTTCGTGTCCAAATTCCTTTTAAAACGCGGGTTTCCAGCGGAATACATGGAGCAGGCAGGGCTTATTATTTACAGAGAAAAAGACGAGTCATATTTTGACCGTTTCAGAAATAGAGTCATGTTTCCAATTATGGATCATCAAGGAAATACGATTGCGTTTTCAGGAAGAGCGATGGGGGACGATGAGCCCAAATATTTGAATAGTCCTGAAACGCCAATCTTTAATAAAAGTAAAACTCTATATAATTTCCATCATGCAAGACCACACATACGAAAGAAAGAACAAGCTGTCATATTTGAAGGCTTTGCCGATTGCATTTCAGCAGTTGGCGCAGGTGTGGAGAATGCGGTCGCTACAATGGGTACTGCCCTGACGGACCAGCATATCCAGCTTTTAAAAAGAAATACTGACCAGATACTTATTTGCTACGATTCGGACTCTGCGGGATTGAACGCTGCCAATCGTGCAGTTGATATGTTACAGGACCATGAGTTTTCCGTGAAAGTCGCTCTCATGCCTGATAACTTGGACCCCGATGACTACATAAAGGAATTCGGTGAAAAAAGCTTTGTTTCTGAAGTAATAGGGGCCAGTTTAACCTACATGGCATTCAAAATGCATTATTTGCGTCGAGGGAAAAATGTAAATAATGAAGGAGATCGAATTCAATATATCGAAGAAGTCCTTAAAGAAATTTCGCGATTGCCCAATGCAGTGGAGAGGGATCATTATCTCCGGCAGCTATCCTCTGAATTTTCCCTTTCATTGGATGCGCTGGAACAGCAGCAGCGTCAGGTGTTCTTTACGGAACGCAAGAAAGGGACACTGCCGCAGCCAGCAGCTCCAAAGAAAATGGCCCTGCAATATGAGCATAAGTTAAAGCCTGCTCACCATAATGCTGAAACGAAGTTGATTGCCCATATGCTAAAAAGCAGGGAGATGACTTTCAAAATTCAGCAGTTGCTTGGGCAAACGGTCTTTCATGTAGATGAACATCAGGCAATCATCACCTATTTATATGCGTTCTATGAAGATGGACACGAACCGGATACAAGCTTTTTCCTTACTTATTTACCGGATCCAAACTTGAGAAGGATCGTTTCGGAAATAGAAATGATGTCAGTGAATGAGGAAGTTACAGATAAAGAACTGACCGATTGTATAAATCAAGTGTTGAAATATGAAAAGTTGTTAAAGATAAAAGAAAAACAAGTTGAAGAAAAAGATGCAGTTAGACGAAGTGATTATGTTACTGCTGCACAAATTGCCATGGAAATCATTAAATTGCGTAAAATGTTGTAGTCGTTTAGGTGTAAGTCCTGGAAGGAGGGGAACTAATGGCTGAAAAACCAGCACGTTCCAAACAAGTTGATAATGAATTTAGCCTTGAACAGGTGAAAGAAAAATTACTAGAGCTAGGTAAAAAACGGGGCTCTTTGACTTTAGAAAAAATTGCTGAAATGATTGGCGGTTTTGAGTTGGATTCCGATCAAATGGATGAGTTCTATGAGGTGTTAGCCGAAAACGGCGTCGAAATACTCACTGATGGTGAGGAAGACGAAGATGAAGACGATCCAGATGAGAAGAAACTTGCAAAAGAAGAAGAGTTTGACTTAAATGATTTAAGTGTTCCTCCTGGCGTTAAAATTAATGACCCAGTACGCATGTATTTAAAGGAAATTGGTCGGGTCGACCTTTTATCGGCAGAAGAGGAAATATCTCTGGCGACGAGAATTGAAGATGGAGATGAAGAAGCGAAACGCCGCTTGGCAGAAGCTAACCTTCGTCTTGTTGTCAGTATCGCCAAGCGCTATGTAGGACGCGGAATGCTTTTCCTTGATTTGATTCAGGAAGGTAATATGGGACTTATCAAAGCAGTGGAAAAATTTGATTACCGCAAGGGATTCAAATTCAGTACGTATGCAACATGGTGGATTCGCCAAGCGATAACCCGTGCCATTGCCGACCAAGCAAGAACGATCCGGATACCGGTGCATATGGTGGAAACCATCAATAAATTGATCCGTGTCCAAAGACAGCTTCTTCAGGATTTAGGACGTGAACCTTCTCCGGAAGAAATTGCGGAGGATATGGACTTAACTCCTGAAAAAGTTCGTGAAATCTTGAAAATAGCACAGGAGCCTGTTTCATTGGAAACGCCAATAGGTGAAGAAGACGATTCACATTTAGGTGATTTCATTGAAGATCAGGATGCGACTTCCCCATCGGAACATGCAGCATATGAACTTTTGAAAGAACAGCTTGAAGACGTATTGGATACTCTTACTGACCGTGAAGAGAACGTCTTGAGACTCCGCTTTGGCCTTGATGATGGCCGCACCCGCACTCTTGAAGAGGTAGGTAAAGTGTTTGGGGTCACCCGCGAGCGTATCCGTCAAATCGAAGCGAAGGCGCTACGTAAACTGAGACATCCAAGCCGCAGCAAACGCTTGAAAGATTTCCTGGAATAGAATATATATGCCCTTTACAGAGCCCTCTTGAATGCCCAGCGTTCGGGAGCGGCTCTTTTTTTCAATTATGATGTAAAAATATCCTTGTATTTTTCGTATAATGGAAATCGATTTTACAACAGAAACAATCTTACATAACTAAAAAGCTTAGCATTTAAAAAGAAATAGTCATCATGAGGATGTGAGATTCATGGATGAGATGAGAAAGAAAATCATCATTCAAGAAATAAACTCCTGGAAGGAAAGTCGTATGCTTCCGGAGCAATATTGTAATTACCTGCTTGCATTATACTGTCAAGGAGAACTGCCGCCATCTAAATCGATTAAAACCGAGAGCAAAAATAGCGACATCTTCTCTGGGGTGCTGATTGGGGCCCTTTTTGCATTTATTGTATTTTTGAATTATTTTACTGAAATACCCATAAGAATGCAAATGCTTATGACAACAATTTCAATACTTGTCTTTTGGCTTGCGGTCCGCCGCTTTAACGGCAGGAAAATCATTTTTCAAATGTCGTTGATGGGAATGGCGCTATCATTGCTTTTATTAACTGTCAGTTTTGCGGAATTCATGGCACCTGGCAAAGTGGGAATCCTTTTTATCTTCTTGTTCATTAATTGCGGACTCTGGATTTTAATGGGCACTAAACTGAAGCTGCTTCATTTTTCCATAGCGGGAGGCCTGGGAGCACTTGTCACTCTTTACTTTTGGCTCTTTTCGTAAAGATTGTTGTTTTTAAAACGAAACGATTTAAGGTTGATTGGAGCGGAAGTGCGAGACTCCTGCGGGAGCAAGCGGGACAGGTGAGATCCCACAGGAGTTTACGCCGAGGAGGCTCACCGCCCGCCCCGCGGAAAGCGAGCATCTGGAGGGGAAATCAACCACACCACTTTACTTGGAAAATAGCAACAAAGTAAGCGAAAACAGCCTTACTTTTTATTAATATAACCAGCGGTTTTAAATAATGATTTTAGGGTATCATGAACATATGTAAGAAAAAGTAAAATGTTTGGAAATATACATAAGTTTTTGACAATTTTAAGAAATTATATAATATCTTCTATTTTTGGGCTTTTACTTGAAACTCTTTTCAAGTAAAATAATATATAGCTGTTTGTATATAATATTAATTATGGTAAGTTTAGGTTCTACATAGGGGAGGAAATACTATGAATCGCAATGCAGTAATGCCTTTTATTATTATCATGGTTTTTGGTATTGGACTTATGTTTTTACTTTCGTTTAAAGGTTTGGGTGATGCCAAAGATCTTGCTAAGGAAAAAGAGGGCGGCGAAAAGACAGAAGAAACAGAAAATGCCTCAGCATCACCTGAGGACATTTATAAGCAAAACTGTATTTCTTGTCATGGTGATGCCTATCAAGGCGGTGTCGGGCCTGCTCTAAAAGGAGTTGGCGATCGTCTGTCGGTGGACGAGGTTAAAGAAGTAATCACTAATGGACGAGGTGCCATGCCACCAGGTTTAGTAGAGGAACAGAATATTGACGCCATGGCCGAATATATTCATGGACTGAAATAAGTCATGAAACTGACTCAAGAAATCGTTGGAAAGCGAGCTTTTTGAGTCAGTTTTTCATTTTTCGGAAAAAGAAGATTCCAGATGGAAGGTTTCTTTTGCCCACTGATAGAAAGGGCCCTGTTTCTCCTTTCTGTAATTTTTCGATTGAACTTGGTATAATCGAATGGGAAAGTAATTATAGTAAGACATTATTTGAATTAAGAGAGTTGATAAATATGAATCATGAAAAACTATCGATGAGATTAGAACGTGTTGCCATACATATACCAAAAGGAAGCATCCTTGCAGATATAGGTTCAGACCATGCTTACTTGCCATGCTATGCGGTGACTAACGGCTTGTGTGACAGCGCTATAGCAGGTGAGGTTGTAGAAGGTCCCTATCAGTCAGCACGCAAGCAAGTGGCAATGACGGGGCTTGGGGACAAGATAGAGGTCCGCAAAGGAAACGGGCTTGAAGTATTGAATCCTGATGAAGCGACATGCATTACGATTGCAGGCATGGGTGGGACGTTAATATCAAGTATATTGGAAAGCGGAAAAGGGAAACTCGGCAAGGCAGAAAGGCTTATCCTTCAGCCTAATGTAGGTGCGGCGAATGTTCGCAGCTGGCTAATCGAAAACGGCTGGGAACTTAGTGGAGAGGAAATCCTTGAAGAAGATGGGAAAATCTACGAGATCTTAATTGCCAAAAAAGGAGACCCGCTCCGCCCTTATGGGGTGAACAAGCAAGCCGGCCTCACTTTCGGTCCATACTTAAGAGAGCAATTCAGTGACATTTTCATAAAAAAATGGCAGCTTGAGAAAAAACATTTGGAAAGAATCATCGAACAATTGGATGAAAGCGGAAGAAGCGGACTGGAAACGAAGCGCAATGAATTAAAATCTCAAATTTCAGTAATTGAGGAGGTGCTTAAAGGGTGAAGACAGTGAATGGCCACGAAATCATTGAAACGTTTGAACGATTCTCCCCAAAGCAATATGCAATGGAGGGAGATCCAATCGGGCTGCATGTCGGGCAGCTCAATAAGCCGGTTACTAAAGTGCTGATTGCCCTTGATGTGCTGGAAGAGGTTGTAGACGAAGCGATAGAACATGGCGTGGAATTGATCATCGCCCACCATCCGCTTATTTACCGACCATTGAAAAGGATCGATACAAACGCAGCTGGAGGCCGAATCATCGAAAAGCTGATCAAACATGATATCGCTGTATATGCTGCACATACCAATTTGGATGTTGCTAAGGGCGGAGTGAATGATTTACTTGCCGAAGCGCTACAATTGCAGGATACAGAGGTATTGATTCCAACTTACGAAACAGCTCTAAAGAAATTGGTCGTATATGTTCCAAAGACCGACGAACAAAAGGTGAGGGAAGCCCTAGGTAAGGCAGGGGCCGGAGCGATCGGGAACTACAGCAATTGTTCGTTTTCGGGAGAAGGTACCGGACGTTTCTTGCCAGGTGTAGGCAGTGAACCGGTAATTGGCTCTAAAGGAAAACTTGAAGAGGTAGCTGAAATGAGGGTTGAAACGATATTCCCGGAAAATATCGAGAAAAAAGTGCTAGCTGCGATGATTAAAGCCCATCCATATGAGGAAGTTGCTCACGATATATATAAACTGGAGAACAAAGGTGAGTCCCTTGGCTTAGGAAAGATTGGTGTACTTGCTGAAGAAATGACACTCGAACAATTTTCCGAACATGTGAAGCGGACCCTCGATGTTGAAAAAGTGCGTGTCGTTGGGGATTTGCAAAGTCCGATAAAAAAAGTGGCCGTTTTGGGCGGAGACGGCAATAAATACTTTACGACAGCGAAATTCAAGGGAGCCGATGTTTACGTTACTGGTGATATGTATTACCATACAGCCCATGACGCGATGATGATTGGATTGAATATCGTGGATCCGGGCCACAATGTTGAAAAAGTGATGAAAAAAGGTGTTGCACGAATCCTTGAAAAAATGTGCCGCGAAAAGAACTACGATGTTGAATTCATTCCATCCCGGCTGAATACAGACCCTTTCCGCTTCATTTAAATAACACGAAAAAGGCAGCCCTTAGTGGCTGCCTTTGTTTTTGTGCAATCATTTCTTCACTTTAATCTTAGGTAAAATCTTATGCAATGGCGTTTTCTTTTCAGTATTCCAAGTCGATTCATCATTTGCTTCGTATTGTTCTAGAAATGCGATAACTTCCTTCGTGATCGGAGTTGGTGTAGAAGCCCCCGAAGTGACGGCAACCGTTTCTGCATCCTTTAACCATTCAAGGTTCAACTCGGAAATGTCAGCGATTCGATAAGCTCTCGTGCCGGCAATCTCTTGGGATACTTGTGCAAGACGGTTTGAATTATTACTCTTGGGATCTCCGACAACGATTAAAACATCAGCTTCGCCGGCTTGCTCGGCAACCGCTTCTTGGCGAACCTGTGTCGCTAAACAAATTTCCTTATGGACTTCGGCATGCGGGAACTTTTCCTTGACCTTATCCATGATATCCAAAACATCCCATTGGCTCATCGTTGTTTGATTGGTGACAATGATCTTATCACTATTCAAAGTCAAGGCTTCCACATCTTTATCCTTTTGAACCAGGTGAACGACATCAGGAGCAACTCCGACAGCACCCTCTGGTTCCGGATGGCCTTTTTTGCCTATATAAATGATTTGATAGCCTTCCGCTTGTTTTTCCCGAATTAAGTCATGTGTTGCGGTAACATCGGGACATGTTGCATCGAGCGTCACAAGACCTTTTTTCTCAGCGATCTTCCTAATCTCAGGTGAAACGCCGTGAGCAGTAAAGATGACGGTTCCGCTGTCCACCTGTTCGATGATATCGTTGCGGTTGCTTCCGTCCAACGTGATGATGCCTTCTTCTTCGAACGCATCCGTCACATGTTTGTTATGCACGATCATTCCTAAAATGTAAATAGGACGTGGCAAGGTTTTATCTAAAGCCGCATTTCGGGCAATGACCATGGCATCGACAACGCCATAACAATAGCCTCGCGGGGAAATTTTAATCACTTTCATCTATGTGTCCTCCTTCAAGGCAAGAAACTCCCACTTTTTATACCTTTCTATTATATAAGACCATAGATGATATTACAAAACATCATATTTACATAAAATCAGTTATTGGAAAATTTTTTGTAGACTCTATATATAAAGCTTGGGTCCGGATGTTCTTTCCCTTTTCCTTTCGGTACGAACTTGGGCGATGGGGCTAGCTTCTTTAGCTTTATCTTCTTTCTTCGAATCCATTTTTACCTCACTGTTTTTTTGTTCCTCAACCTTTGGCCCGCTTTCGACGGGAGCTCCCTCGTCCTCGGTCTCACCGGCTGAGGATATGCTCCTGAAAACTTTCCACATGGAAGGCAGATTTTTAATCACTGGCCCGTATTGTTCCACCATAGGCGTGAATTGTTCCGCCGCCTGCAACACTTTTTGCGTGTTGGAAAGCATATTATTAAGCGAATCGGGGTTTTTTAATGTTTCTAAGATACCGCCTCCGCTGCTTCGTGAAGAACTTTTGTTAGTGGAAGCGGCTGGCGCAAACAAATTGGGAGAAGCTCCTTTTTGTTTCGACTTACCGAGTATTTTTGACAATAACCCTTCTTTCTTTGCTGGCGGCATTTCCTGCCGCTGCGGTTGGGCGAAAGGGCCTCGGAAACCTTGGGGTCCCTGTGGCATCTGCGGTCTGTTTTGGACCATCGGCCGCTGCATCTGCTGATAAGGATGGGGAATTTGCCGTGACTGTCTGAATGGAGCAGGGTGCTGCTGCATCCTTCGACCATTGGGTGGCTGAAAACCGGGTCCGGGCTGACGATTTCTATTTGGGAACATAGGTTTCACCTCCTCAGTTTTTATATGCGATGTAATCTTCTATATAAATTATGCAACTCGGCAAAAAAGGTTTGAGGAAAGAGTGACTGGGCAGTTGTGAAGTAACCGGAAAGAAGGTAAGATGGTAACGGTAGTCTTTTAGCTCCATGTCTGCGGGGGATACGCTATGACCAGGACAGGGGCTTTTCGTTTGCAAGAGTCCATTTTAAGAGAACTAACCTCAGCGCATGCGCTTTTTGTGTAATCCAGCTTCAGCGCCTAGCTCGTTGTGAAAAAGAAGATTGCCCTCACAAGGCAAAAAGCGCCTTATGGGACAATCCCTATTTTCTTCACGAGCAACCCCAGGCGCTTGCGCTTTTTGTGTAAAATTTATTATAATAACAGGACATGTCTAATGACTGACAGGATAAAGGAGTTTTTTGATGAAACAAAATCAATTTGAACGATTTAATTTGAAAAGCTACATTCTAGATGCGGTTCGTACTTTAGGGTTCGATAAGCCGACGGAAATTCAAGAGCGCGTGCTTCCGTCGCTTTTAAAGGGAAGTAGCTTAATTGGCCAGTCGCAGACAGGTACAGGAAAGACACATTCCTATTTGCTGCCGATCATGAACAGGCTTGATGCTGGTAAAAATGAAGTTCAAGCGATTATTTCCGCACCAACCCGTGAGTTAGCGAACCAAATCTACAAAGAAGCTTTGAAAATTGCTGACCATTTCCCTGAGGATGAGCAGATTCAAGTCCGTTGTTTCATTGGTGGCACTGATAAACAGCGAATGATAGATAAATTGAAGACACAGCCACAATTGGTAATTGGTACGCCGGGCCGGATCAAGGACTTGGTTGAAGCTCAGGCATTACAGGTGTATACAGCTAAAATGCTTGTAGTCGATGAAGCGGACCTTATGCTGGACATGGGATTCATTGAAGATGTCGATTTATTTGCATCACGTATGGCTGAAAAAATTCAAATGCTTGTCTTTTCGGCAACCATCCCAGAAAAATTGAAGCCGTTTTTAAATAAATATATGGAGAATCCAAAGTATGTTCAAGTGAATCCGAAGCAGGCGACAGCTTCGAAAATTGAACATGTTCTTATACCGCTTCGCCACCGTAACAAAGAGCAGTTGCTTCATGATATCATCGTCCGTTATAATCCATATTTGGCGATTGTTTTCACGAACACAAAGAAAATGGCGGATCATGTGGCTAATTCCTTGAGCGAAAAGGGATTGAATGTCGGCCGTATTCATGGGGATTTAACGCCTCGTGAGCGTAAAAAAATGATGAAGCAAATCAATGATTTGGAGTATCAATTCATCGTTGCGACAGATCTGGCTTCCCGTGGAATCGATATTGAAGGTGTAAGTCATATCATTAACTATGAATTGCCTTCAGATTTGGATTTTTATATCCATAGGACGGGTAGGACGGCACGTGCAGGATATTCAGGCATTGCCACTACCATTTACGATACTTCCGATGAAGATTCATTGAACCGCCTTGAAAAAATGGGCATTCAGTTCCGTGATGCCGATATCCAAAACGGTGATTGGGTTGATATCGAAGAACGTAATAAACGGAAAAACCGTAAAAAACAAAAATCTGATATTGATGTTAAAGCGAGCAGGCACGTCAAGAAGCCAACTAAAGTAAAGCCAGGGTACAAGAAGAAAATTCAACGTGATGTGGAAAACTTTAAAAAACGCGAACGTCGTATACAGAGAAAGAAATAGGGGAGAAATCAGATGCTGAAGATTGGATCGCATGTTTCAATGAGCGGGAAAGGGATGCTTCTTGCTGCGAGTCAAGAAGCGGCTTCGTATGGCTCCAACACATTCATGATCTATACAGGGGCCCCTCAAAATACAAGACGTAAAAAAATCGAGGATTTAAATATCGAAGCCGGAAGACTGCATATGGAGGAAAATGGAATCAGCGATATCGTAGTCCATGCTCCGTATATCATTAATATAGGAAATACCACGAATCCAGCCACATATGAGCTTGGAGTCAACTTCTTACGCAGCGAAATCGATCGGACCGAAGCGATTGGCGCAAGGCAAATCGTACTTCATCCAGGTGCGCATGTTGGTGCAGGCAGTGAACTGGGAATCAAGAGGATCATCGAAGGGTTGAATGAAGTGCTGACTGCCGACGATAAAGTTCAGATTGCCCTTGAAACGATGGCGGGTAAAGGTTCTGAATGTGGCAGGTCTTTCGAGGAACTGGCGATGATCATTGATGGTGTAACCCATAATGAAAAATTATCAGTTTGCTTCGATACTTGCCATACTCACGATGCCGGATATAATATCATCGAGGATTTTGATGGCGTACTGAATGAATTTGATAAATTGGTCGGTATTGACCGTATCAAGGTCCTTCACATAAACGATAGCAAAAACGAACGCGGCACCCATAAGGACCGCCATGAAAACATTGGGTTTGGTCATATTGGTTTTAAGGCGCTGAATGATATTGTACACCATCCTCAATTAAGCAATGTTCCGAAAATCCTGGAAACACCTTATGTAGGGGAAGACAAGAAAGACAAAAGGGCACCTTATAAATTCGAAATTGATATGTTCAAGAATAATCAATTTGAAGAAGATTTATTGGAAAAAATCAGATTCCAACAATAATCATAATAGAAAAGGACGATTCATTGAAATGAAGATGAATCGTCCTTTCATTTTGCATTTGGATTAAGTATGCACAAGACTGTCAGCAACAGGCTTAAGATCTTTAAAAAGTGGAAGTAAGGTTGTTGAAGAGGGATTCTATCTCCCTGGCTGTGCTTGCTCCGGCAACTTTTGTAATTTGACCAAGTACGTTCTGTCTTTGACGTATATCAAAAATGTTAATATTTTTACCGGCTAGAAGTGCAGTGATATCCTGTGCTTGTTTTTGAGTGAGTGCAACCTTATGCTGTTTAGCAAGGGAAAGCAGTTCATCGGGGCGTATATTGTTGATTTTATGATTGACCATCATTTCAAATAATTTCAAACGATCTCCTCCTTTGTTAAAACATATGAAGGAGGAAGACGTATTTGAACATGAAACTTCGTTTTGGTTACGGTAAATTGGTTCAGATAACATTTTTTTGTGATTCAGGGCGTATCGGCACTTGTCAAGAAGACCGGATTCTTTACATCTGGAGTTCTTTGATTTATACTAACGATTGTTAATCGTAATGATTCTTAAAAAATAGGTGATCTCTTTGGATAATGTAGTAAACCCCATAGTTAAATTTGAAGATATATCTTACAAATATACAAAAGATCTAGTGCTGGAACATGTTTCACTTGAAATTCCCAGAGGGGCCTTCTTAGCTATCGTCGGGCCAAATGGGTCCGGTAAGTCAACGCTTTTGAAGTTGCTGCTTGGTCTGTTTAAGCTTCAAAAGGGCAAAATTGAAATATTCGGGGAAGACATACGACGCTTTAGAGATTGGCAAAAGGTCGGGTTCGTTTCCCAAAAGGCGAATTCCTTCAACTCAGGATTCCCTGCCACTGTTTTTGAAGTGGTTCAGAGCGGTTTGACCAAAAAAATTGGCTTGTTTAAGTTTGCAGGCAAAGAGGATAAGCAAAAGGTGAAGAAGGCTCTGGAATCCGTGGATATGCTTGAATATCAGAACCGTAATATCGGGGAATTGTCCGGAGGCCAACAGCAAAGGGTATTCATTGCCCGTTCACTGGTCAGCGAACCGGAATTGATGATATTGGATGAACCCACGGTTGGCGTTGATTCAAAAAACGTCAATCAATTTTATGAAATGCTTGAGATGTTGAATAAAAAATTAGGAATAACCCTGATTTTAGTAACCCATGATGTTGGTACTGTGACCGATAAAGTCACACACGTTGCCTGCTTGAATAAACAACTTCATTTTCATGGGGATGCCCGTGAATATAATGAATTGGATGAAGGTGAGCTCTCGTCCATTTATGGACATGGGGTCCAATTTTTAAATCATGATCATTAATATGTTTTGGAGGATAGCCCAATGATATCGGGGATATTGCAATTTGAATTTTTGCAGAACGCATTCTTGACCGGAATCATCATCGGAGCGATTGCGCCATTAGTGGGCGTTTTTGTCGTGGTAAGGCGGATGTCGATGATTTCCGATGCGCTTAGTCATGTAGCGCTTGCGGGTATAGCGTTTAGTTTATTGCTGCAGAAGAGCTTTCTATCTTTAGCAGGATTGAATCCACTTTATATTGGAATGGCGTTTTCTGTAGGTGGTTCATTATTCATTGAAAAATTAAGAGGGGTGTACAAGCATTACCAAGAGCTTGCAATCCCGATCATAATGTCCGGCGGCATGGGTCTTAGTGTCATTTTCATATCCATTGCAGATGGTTTCAATACCGATTTATATGGTTATTTATTCGGCAGTGTCAGTGCCGTCAGCCGAGCGGACCTGTATGTCATTTTGGCAGTGGGGTTAGTCGTTGCATTGATGCTTACCTTATTGTATAAAGAATTATTTCTGTTATCTTTTGATGAAGAGCATGCCAAAGCGTCTGGAATACCTTATAAAGCGATTCATTTCATTTTTATTGTCATGGTTGCATTGGTCATTGCGGCTTCCATGAAAATCATTGGCATATTACTTGTTTCTTCGCTCATGACGCTCCCGGTAGCAGCTAGTCTCCGCTTTGCGAAGGGCTTTAAGCAGATGATTGGTTATTCGGTATTATTCGGTGAAGTTTCTGTCATTGGCGGATTATTCTTATCATACAACCTTGACCTTGCTCCTGGTGGGACCATTGTAATAATAGCTGTACTAATTCTCATCTTGTCAATTTTGTTTGATAAGTGGAAAAATCGATAGATGGGGTGATGTATTTTGAACGTAACTACTGCCATGCAACTTTTAAAAGATAAAGGTTTTAAGCATACAGGAAAGAGGGAAGAAATGCTTCAGCTTTTCTCTTCCAGTGATAAATATTTAACGGCCAAAGATGTATTGGAGAATATGAAACAGGATTATCCAGGGTTAAGCTTCGATACGATTTATAGGAACCTTTCCTTATTTGTCGAACTGGGCATCTTTGAAGCGACTGAGTTGGAAGGGGAAAAGCGTTTTCGTTTTACATGCGGTCATTCTTCCCACCATCACCACTTCATCTGTTTGAATTGTGGAAAAACGAAAGAAATCGAACTGTGCCCGATGCAGGAACTTCAGGAAAGCTTGAAGGACTACGATGTTTCGGGGCATAAATTTGAAATTTACGGTCGCTGTCCCGCATGCAGTGTATCTTTGGAAGCATAAAAACCATTGACCTCCAGTCAATGGTTTTTTCTTTTCTTATTTTATACTTGCCACTTTCCCTGACATCCAATTATTCACCCAGGCTGAGGCTTCTTGCCAATTGTTGACCCGAATCACCCTTTCAGGCACGGGATCTTGGTTGTAGGGGGTATTAA
Source organism: Peribacillus simplex (assembly GCF_900156045.1). GTDB lineage: Bacteria > Bacillota > Bacilli > Bacillales > DSM-1321 > Peribacillus > Peribacillus simplex_D. The sequence continues at coordinate 815,625 of NZ_FTMX01000001.1, forward strand.
ATAAAATCACGGGGATTTTACACTCTTCCGATATCGCCACTGCGTTATCATGCTTGTCCTCTAAAAAGAGATCGACTTCGAATTTTTTGGCTGCAGCAATCTTATCGTGTGAACCTACAAGTTCTATATGATCATAAAGGACTTGATTAGTCGTGAACCAATTTTTCGTTACATCCAATAGACGGGTGCTCCTGGCACTGATGAAATAAAGGTTGGCTTGTTCTGTCCATTTTTCCAATACATCTTTCGCACCATCAGCCAATAAGGATTCGGAATAGATGAGTGGCTCGGTCTCAATGAACCATTTAGTGAAATCCTCTTTTGGAACATTCACGAAAGGAAATAAGTCATATTCGGTAATGTCTTCATAAGCTAAATTCAGCTGAAAAGCTTTATTTAAAAAGGGGACCATGGAATCAGGTCTTGTGACAGTCCCGTCTATATCGATGCCAAAACGTTTTTTCATGATGAATCTCTCCTCATTTTCAATACTTGTAATAGTGTAACATATCCCTTCATAGCTTTGGTAAAAACCCGTATTTATTTCCAAGACATGAAACCATTTTCACGATGGTTCCTGCAATTTTTACATACACTATAAATGCTTCACAAACGAAAGTGAGGGATGCGCGAATGGAAAAAGATCAATACTCCAGTATTGACGATGAAATGCAATTGGCGAAAGAGAGCAATGAACCATCCGTTGTGGATGATCAGCATCATGAGCGATATTATAATGAAGATGCACCTGAAGAAGACAGACGATATGAGAATCGTGGGGCCATAACCAATATGGATAATCGGTATCAGGAAGAAACGTCTGCCGAGATTTCTACACCACCTCAGCGAATCAGGTCATATAGAAATGATGAGCCTGCAGAGGATAATGGTTCGGGGGAGGTGGCATCAAGAGGAAAAGCGATTGGTGTCATAGCATTGATCATCTCCATTTTATCGTTATTCATGATGCCTTTCATTTTAGGGATTGCAGGGATCATTGTAGGAATAGTGGCCAGAAGCCGAGGATCGAACCTGGGTACTTGGGCCATCGGCATAGGTGCAGTCTCCATTATCGTTGCCATATTCATCCTGCCGTTCTTTTAGCATCATTAAACCCTTTGATGTCATTATGCATCAAAGGGTTTTTCAAATAAGACAAAAAAATCCCGAATGATAATTCGGGATTTTTTTGTCTTATTTATTTAGTGTAGCTGCAACAGCAGCTTCGGCTCTTTGTTTTTCATAGTACTCTTCAGCGATTTTGTCAATTTCCTTTTTCAGTTCCTCGACCATCGTCTCTTCAGGCACTTTACGTACGATTTGACCTTTTCTAAACAGTAAACCTTCACCTCGGGCCCCGGCAATGCCGATATCAGCCTCACGGGCTTCTCCAGGACCGTTTACTGCACAACCAAGCACTGATACCTTGATTGGTGCTTTAACCGTCTGGATGTACTCTTCAACTTCATTGGCGATGGAAATCAAATCAATCTCGATTCGACCGCAAGTAGGGCAGGAAATTAAAGTGGCCATGTTAGAAGCAAGGCCAAATACTTTTAGAAGCTCCCTTGCCACCTTCACCTCTTCGACAGGGTCGGCACTTAAGGAAACACGCATCGTGCTCCCGATCCCTTGGCTTAGGATGGCACCCAAGCCGGCAGCGCTTTTTACGGTCCCGGAGAACAGTGTCCCTGATTCCGTGATCCCAAGATGTAAAGGATAATCGAATGCTTTTGAAGCTTTTTCATATGCTTCGATGGCTAAATTGACATCGGAAGCCTTCATGGAAACGATAATGTCATGAAAATCGAGGTCTTCCAGGATCTTGATATGGTGTAAAGCACTTTCCACCATTCCATCTGCTGTCGGGAAGCCATATTTCTCGATGATTTTCTTCTCGAGGGAACCGGCATTTACCCCGATGCGGATTGGGATTCCTTTAGCCTTTGCAGCTTTCACGACTGCTTCAACCTTTTCACGGCGTCCGATATTACCAGGATTTATCCTGATTTTATCGGCTCCGCCTTCAATGGCCTTCAGAGCAAGTTTGTAATCGAAATGGATATCGACTACAAGAGGGATGTTTATCCGTTTTTTTATCTCAGAGATTGCATCAGCTGCCCTTTCATCTGGACAGGCGACACGTACGATTTGACATCCCGCTTCTTCAAGACGAAGGATTTCTGCAACAGTTGCTTCAACATCATGTGTTTTTGTCGTTGTCATGCTTTGTACGATAACTTCATTATTGCCGCCAATCGTTAAGTTTCCGACTTTAATTGGCCGCGTCTTGGTGCGATGTATGATTTCACTCAAGTGGAATTCTCTCCTTTAGGAAAAAATCAGTTTTGATTTTTAATTTGCTTCTCTGAAATATTGTATCAATGTACATACCGCTTGACAAGGAAATAGGACGCATAAACTTTTTTCAATATGAGACATTTCCTATTTCAGGATATACCTGGTGCTTGGAAATCCCTTTAATTGGGAGCGCAGATCCTTTTGACCGTTATTTATAAACGGGAATCTTATATGTTTTGCCAATCTGCATATTTTCGGGCTTCAAACCTTCATTCAAACTTTGAAAATCAGCGATGATCGTTTCGATTGGCTGATTGGACCCGCCTTTTTCCGTTTCAACGATGGAGAGTAAGGTATCCCCGGGTTTCATGGTGATTTCTTTATAAGCGGCAGATGGTGCGGATGCAGGCTGGCTGGCCGGCACGGCCGTTTCGTTTGTAGAGGCCGGTGGATGGGAAGCCGGCAGGGTACCCGTTGTCAAATCAAAATAAATAATAAATAAAGTGAAACAGAATGAGATAAAAAGCAGTAGCCGTTTCAATTTTCCATCCTCCCAAGCTTGTCTTTAATTCATCATACTTGGAGGGGGCAAAAAATATGCCTAAAAATGGGCGATTTTTCAAATGGAATGTGAGAGGGACCAATCAAATTTTCTATTCCGGCTGAGTAATATCCTTATTATTTGAATGTGTGCTAAGAAAGGAGCGAATTTCCTTTGGGGTCAGACCAATCTTTTTTGCCTCAATTATGAGTAACAACCACTGTACATCAATATGACTCTCCTTCATGTCTATCACCTCTTAAATACTATTTCAACCATAAGTATAGGAATAACTTGGTGAGTATTTTGTCGAATTAAGTAGATATAAAAAAATGATGACTGTAGTCATATGAGGGGAAGGCATGAATACCCGATTTTATTTTTTAGCAAGGTGGCGAATCTCAATTTGCAGACAAATGGGGTTCCATCTAAATTTTAAAACAAAGTCGATTGGAGTGAGTGTCCTACGTTCCAATCAACGTTAGGATTATACAAATCCATAAAAGACTGTAGGCAAACTTGATTCTCATCGAGTTTGCCTACAGTCTGGGTTCGAATCTTTTTAATGTCAATTTCCGATCTTATTGGCTGATGTTTCTTTAATGGATAAATATAGCATCATCAATGTCACAAACCAGCTAATGATGGAAGCGAATGGTACAATTGCTTGAAAAGCATCCATGATGGTGAAGAATATGGTGGCAAGCGTTATGCTGTATGCACCGATTCTCCAAAGATGCCTATAGGAAAGAGGACGGCCAAGAGCATTTTTGAAAAAAAGACCGAATGCGGCAAGGATTGTCACTTTAATGAAGATTCCGCTAGCAGTAAACAGGTATAATATAAGTAGAAGCAATGGAAGGATGATCGGCAGTACAGATTCCACTGAATCAAGCCATGTGGATATTTCCTGATTATCTCCCTCCAGAACTGAATATGGAGAGGATTGCACGTTGCCTCCGGATACGAAAACCAGATCAGACTTTAAAAGCGCGACAGCCTCATCAGCTTTTGCTGCTACTTCTTCCGGGGTCAAGGCTCCCGTACCATCTACAAAAATTTGATATCCGTTTTTATTCAGGCTAAATGGCTCATCTTTTTCAGTCGTCAACGTGCCATTTTTGATTTCAAATGGCGGTAAGTCTTCGGATACGGTTTCGTGCATGGCATCTATCCCGTCAGCTACCATTGTACCGAAATAAAAAGCTGAAGGGAGAAAGGCGATGAGACTTATAAAGAAGACGAATAAAATCGTTTTCCCGATACCTTGGTTTTGAAAGGAAGCGATATCTTTAGGAGAATATAAGCTTACCCACAGTTGTTTGAATATGTTCAATGTTTTCAGCACCTAACTATATAAGATTCCTTACCAATTTTAACTATATGGGAAAAATAAAACAACCTGTATTCCGCTTCATTGGTTTCAACCATCAGCAATGAGGTAATTATGGAGAGATAAAGTCAAATTATAAATGAAATGAGAAAGGGGCGTTTTAGTTATGGATACACTATTTTGGGTGATAATTACCCTCATGTTCATAATGGGATTTGTCGGTCTGATTTTTCCAATCATCCCAAGTGTTTTGTTCATTTTCGGCGGAATATTGTTATATGGACTATTTTATTCTTTTGAACCATTTGGCTGGTTTTTCTGGACGGTCCAAATATTATTCGTCATCCTTTTATTCGCAGCCGATTATATTGCGAACATGGTCGGGGTCAAAAAGTATGGCGGCACGAAAGCGGGAATTTGGGGCAGTACGATCGGGCTGCTGGTCGGGCCATTCGTGATTCCGTTCGTCGGTATACTAATAGGGCCATTCATCGGGGCATTCCTGGCTGAGATAATAGTACATAAAAAAGACCCGGTTACTGCTTCAAAAATCGGCCTTGGTTCCGTGGTAGGCTTTATAAGCAGCGTAATCACAAAAGGCATCATTCAACTTCTGATGATTGGATATTTTATATTCGTGGTATTCTCATAGGAAATAAAATGAAAAATTGAGGCATAAGGTTTGAAACGGTTACAAAAATTTGATACTCTATTGCTAGCGAGCTTTAGGTATCTTTCGAGAACTGAAGCCCTCAAAAAAACAGCTTACATAGGGAGGAATTTTATTATGGCTTTTGAACTTCCACAATTACCGTATGCATATGATGCATTAGAACCGCACATCGACAAAGAAACAATGAACATTCACCACACTAAACATCACAACACATATGTGACAAACCTGAACAATGCGCTAGAAGGCAACCAAGAACTTCTAAGCAAAAGCGTTGAAGAAATCGTCGCTAACCTTGACGCAGTACCTGAAGCTGCTCGTACAGCTGTACGCAACAATGGTGGCGGACATGCTAACCACACTTTATTCTGGGAAATCCTTTCACCTAACGGCGGCGGACAACCAACTGGTGAATTAGCGGATGCTATCACTTCAAAATTCGGAAGCTTTGACAGCTTTAAAGAAGAGTTCGCTAAAGCTGCTACTACTCGTTTTGGATCTGGCTGGGCTTGGCTTGCAGTCAACAACGGCGAGTTGGAAGTAACAAGCACACCGAACCAAGACAATCCACTATCAGAAGGTAAAACACCGATTCTTGGATTGGACGTTTGGGAACATGCTTACTACTTAAACTACCAAAACCGCCGTCCTGAATACATCAATTCTTTCTGGAATGTTGTAAACTGGGATGAAGTTGCAAAACGTTACAGTGCTGCAAAATAATTTGTAATTAAAAAAGACAGGATTCCTTTTGTGAAAAGGAATCCTGTCTTTTTTTTGTTTCTTTTATCCGAACGGGAACATTAAAGAAAAACAATATTAAGGCAACTCGTATGGCTGTTTCGCCAAAAGAAGTGAAAGAAATTAACGAGTAAAAGCTGCAAATATACGAGAAACGCACAAATTCACGAGTAAAAGCTCAAAATTCACGAGTAAAAGCTCAAAACTCACGAGTAAAAGCCCGAAATTCACGAGTAAAAGCATCGAATTCACGAGTAAACACTCAAAATTCATGAATATCCCCTTCGACTCCGCCAATCGAAGAGTTTTCTTTACACTGTTCTTGATTAAAGAGAAAAAGCCTTTAAGGAAAACAGTGTAAGGGCAACTGCTTCTCTGTATTCGCCAGTCGAAGAGTTTTCTTTACACTGTTCTTGATTTAAGAGAAAAAGCCTTTAAGGAAAACAGTTTAATTGCAACTACTTCTCTGTCTCCGCCAATCGAAGAGTTTTTCTTTACACTGTTCTTGATTAAAGAGAAAAAGCCTTTAAAGAAAACAGTGTAAGGGCAACTACTTCTCTGTCTTCGCCAATCGAAGAGTTATCTTTACACTGTTCTTAATTAAAGAGAAAAAGCCTTTAAAGAAAACAGTGTAAGGGCAACTACTTCTCTGTCTTCGCCATCCTGTCTTCGCCAGTCGAAGAGTTTTCTTTACACTGTTCTTGATTAAAAGAAAAAGCCTTTAGGGAAAACAGTGTAAGTGCAACTACTTCTCTGTCTTCGCCAGTCGAAGAGTTTTCTTTACACTGTTCTTAATTAAAGAGAAAAAGCCTTTAAAGAAAACAGTGTAAGGGCAACTACTTCTCTGTCTTCGCCAGTCGAAGAGTTTTCTTTACACTGTTCTTGATTAAAGAGAAAAAGCCTTTAAAGAAAACAGTGTAAGGGCAACTACTTCTCTGTCTTCGCCAATCGAAGAGTTATCTTTACACTGTTCTTAATTAAAGAGAAAAAGCCTTTAAAGAAAACAGTGTAAGTGCAACTACTTCTCTGTCTTCGCCAGTCGAAGAGTTTTCTTTACACTGTTCTTGATTAAAAGAAAAAGCCTTTAGGGAAAACAGTGTAAGTGCAACTACTTCTCTGTCTTCGCCAGTCGAAGAGTTTTCTTTACCTTTTTTTACATAAATTCTTTTGTTTTTTCAAACACTAGAGTGGAATTTAAAGGAGAGTTAAAACAATGGGTATTTTAGAGAGATGGTTGGGTGAAGCGGGAGGGAAGAAGGATTTGCACCTCCTTTTGTTTATTGGCGGGCTGTACAGCCTAAGTATTGCTTTATCCAATACATTCGTTAATGTGTACTTGTGGAAACAATCCGGTCAAATAGTTGATATTGCCGTATATAATCTAACCGTGGTGCTTTTTCAACCGCTTACTTTTGTCTTTGCTGGCAGGCTGGCGAAAAAGGTTGATCGAATCATTGTTTTGCGTCTGGGTGTTATCTTTTTGGCCCTATTTTATTTATCGGTCCTATTGGTCGGCACACGGGCTACGGATTTCCTTTGGTTGCTTGGAGGACTGTTAGGAATCGGTTATGGGTTTTATTGGCTTGCCTATAATGTATTGACTTTTGAGATAACTGAACCGGAAACAAGGGATTTCTTCAATGGTTTTTTAGGGATTTTATCATCACTTGGGGGAATGGTCGGTCCGATTCTTTCAGGGTTCATCATTTCGAGGCTAGAAAAATTCACGGGTTATTCCATTGTATTCGGATTGTCTTTGCTTTTGTTTTCCGTTGCGGTGTTTCTTAGCTTTTCGTTAAAAAGACGTCCAGCGCATGGCAGATACTGTTTCCTTCGGATATTGCAGGAACGGAAAAATAATCGGAATTGGCTCTTAATTACTCGTGCTCACTTTTTTCAAGGGATACGAGAGGGCACATTCATGTTCATCATTTCGATTACCGTTTTCATTCAGACGGATAGTGAACTTGCATTAGGGAGCTATGGTCTGTTAAATTCGGCCATATCATTCGTTGCGTATTTTTTTGCTTCACGGTATATAAAGCAGCCGATGCGAAAAAAAGCAATTCTTATTGGAGGAATCCTGTTGTATGCAGGTGTCTTATTGATTGCATTTGATATCACATTCGGGAAGCTTCTCATTTATGGGGCAATTGTCGCTACCGCTTATCCTATTCTTTTGGTCCCTTATATATCATTGACTTATGACATTATAGGACGCGCTTGGAAAGCAGCGGAAATGAGGATTGAATATATCGTTGTCAGGGAACTGTTCGTTCATATTGGAAGGATTGTATCCATATCAGGATTCATACTTTCCGTCATGTTATTCGACCTAAAGCAATTACTGCCGATTTATCTGTTAATCGTCGGTGCAGGGCATACCGTGATATATTGGTTTGTACGGAAAATCGATATCATTGACCAAGATTGAAAAGAGGCCTTAGAGGCCTCTTTTCAATATACATGACTTACGGTTTTAAAATTTATGAGCCGTAAGTCACTTTTTATGTAAAGTTCGTTAGATGTTTAATATTTCTAGAACACTAAGGTAGAAAAAAATATAAATGTTCTATAGAATAGTATAGGACCTATTATGACTATGTAAAAAGGATGTGTGGCTTAGTGTGAATAAAAAGAAAAAGAAAAAGACGCATGTGCCTTTCAGATTGAATATTCTTTTCTTTTTAGTGTTTGTTTTGTTTTCCGCTTTAATTTTACGCTTGGGTGTTGTACAGATTGTTTATGGTGATGATTACCGGCGTGAGATTGAAAGAACAGAGGAAGTGACCGTGAATAATTCGGTGCCCCGTGGGAAAATGTATGACCGGAATTTAAAATTGATGGTCGATAACCAACCACTGGATGCAATTACATATACACGAAAGCAAGGTACGAAACAAACAGAAATGGTGGAAACGGCTGAGAAACTCGCGAAGTTGATCGAAAAGGAAACAAACAAAGTGACTGAGCGCGATAAAAAGGATTTTTGGATTTTGAAAAATCCAAAGCTGGCCGAGAAAAAGATTACGGATAAAGAACGGAAAAAAGTGGCAGAGGGCGAGATGGAAGAAAGTGATTTGTATAAGCTTCAGCTTGATCGGATAACTTTAGATGAAATTAATCTTTCAGAAAAAGATCTGGAAGTCCTTGCCATCTACAGGGAATTTGCTAGCGGATATGCCCTTACCCCGCAAATTGTGAAAAACAAGAAAGTAACAAAAGAAGAATTCGCCAAGGTGAGTGAAAACCTTGATTCTCTTCCAGGGGTCGATGTATCTACAGATTGGGATCGTTTTTATACATATAATAAAACACTTAAATCTGTATTGGGTAAAGTTTCCTCATCTGAAGAAGGGTTGCCCAGTGAAAGCCTGAACTACTACCTTGCACGTGATTACAGCCGGAATGACCGTGTAGGTAAGAGTTATATTGAGGCGCAATATGAAGATATCCTCCAAGGGCAGAAAGCGAAAGTAAGGAATGTGACCGATAAATCAGGAAATGTCGTCGATTCCGAAGTGGTTACCGAAGGTTCGCGAGGAAAAGATCTTATATTGACAGTTGATATGGATTTACAGCTTGCAACAGAGGAAATCATTGAAAAGCAATTGATTGCCAAGAAAAAAATGGGTAACACCAAATTCTTGGACAGGGCCTTTGTCGTCATGATGGATCCCGATACAGGGGAAGTATTAACGATGGCTGGGAAGAAATATGAGAAGGACCCTAAAACGGGGAAATCCTCGATTGAGGACTTCGCATTGGGAAATATCACGACTTCCTATACAATGGGATCTGCAGTCAAAGGGGCTACCGTTTTAACCGGTTATCAGCAAGGTGCGATCCAGCCGGGTACCTACTTTTATGATACGAAGCTGAAAATCAAAGGTACACCAGCCAAAGGTTCATATAGTGACTTCGGGAACATTAATGATTTGACCGCATTGAAAGTATCTTCGAACGTTTATATGTTCAGGACGGCAATAAATATTGCAGGTGCGCATTATGTGCCGAATGAACCGTTGAATATTAGTTCAAGCGCCTTTTCGACCATGCGGAATTCATTTGCCCAGTTTGGCTTGGGTGTCCGCACGGGGATTGATTTACCTAATGAAATGAGCGGGTTCAAAGGTTCCGACGCATCTCCTGGTAAACTGCTTGACCTTGCTATCGGACAGTATGATACGTACACACCAATGCAGCTCGTGCAATATGTTTCAACCATTGCGAATGGCGGTAACCGCATGAAGCCGCATATGGTTAAGGAAATCCGCGATCCGGTTGATAATAATGAGGAATTGGGACCTGTTGCCGAAGACGTTTCACCGACTGTCCTTAATCGTCTTGATATGAAGGAAGAGTGGATTGAACGTGTTCAGAGCGGTTTTGATAAAGTTGCGATGGAACAAGGCGGAACGGCTTATACCTATTTTGGGAATAAATCGTATACAGTGGCAGCTAAAACCGGGACGGCGGAAGCATTCTATGATGGCCCGAACCGGTTGGATTATAGCGAGCCCCAAGAAACGATGAACATTACGCTTGTTGGCTATGCCCCAGCCAAAAATCCGGAGGTCGCTTTTGCGGTCGTTGTTCCGTGGGCATACCAAGGACATTCAGGCCACAGCATGAGTAAAGAGATAGGTGAAGAAATTATGGATACTTATTTCGAACTGAAAAAAGAACGGGCTAAGAAGGAAAATACCGAAACCTCGACTGATTTGAAGGTGGAGAATGGTAAAGACGTTCAAAAGGATCAGGCAGAAGTTAGGGAAAGCCAGGAAAATGAATAAAAGGTTAAAACACGTTTTCGGGTAAACCGAAAACGTGTTTTTTTGTGTTTTAAGAACGAGATCAGTACTGTTCCTTCGTCTTTACAAATAACACACAATTATTTACTGAACATTTACAAATGCTTTAAACGGAATTTACAGTCTGAAAGTATGATGTGATAGTAGGACAAAATATTCATATAAAATTCTTAGGGGGATTTACAAATGAGACGTTTCAAATTTATGGCTATGACCGCAGTAATGGGTGGAGTAATCGCAGTGGCAGCTGGATGTGGATCAAATGATACTTCAAACAGCGGTAAAGGAAATGAAGCGGCTTCAGATCAACTCAAGGGCGAAGTTATTACGGATGGTTCTTCAACGGTCTTTCCAATCATGGAGGCAGTTGCAGAAGAATATATGGCTACACAGCCTGATGTGAAGGTTTCAGTGGGATCGTCAGGAACAGGTGGGGGATTCAAGAAATTCATCGCTGGTGATACGGACCTAGCCAATGCATCCCGCCCGGTGAAAGAAGAAGAAAGTGCCTTACTTGATGAAAAGGGAGTTAAATATACAGAATTGAAACTGGCATTTGACGGGATATCAATCGTCGCCAATAAAGATAATGAATTCATCGATTCACTAACAGTCGAAGAACTTCAAAAACTGTGGGTTGATAATGGAAAGGTGAAGAAATGGTCTGATATACGTCCTGAATGGCCGAACGAAGAAATTAAATTCTACTCTCCGGGAACAGATTCAGGAACATATGATTATTTCAATGAAGTGATCCTTGAAGAAAAACCGATGGTGGAAAATGCTACGCTTTCAGAAGATGATAACGTTCTTGTACAAGGTGTAGAAGGTGATAAAAATGCGATCGGATTCTTCGGTTATGCCTACTATGCTGAAAATAAGGATAAGTTAAAGATCATTTCCATCGATAACGGCAAAGGTGCTGTTGAGCCAACGCATGAAACGATTAAAAGTGGGGAGTATGCACCATTATCACGTCCACTTTACACATATGTAGCTAATAAGTCGGTAGCTGAAAAAGAACAAGTCGCAGATTATACTCAATTCGTCATTGAGAATGCAGGAGAGCTTGCAGAAGAAGTGGGTTATATCAGCCTGCCTGAAGAAGAGTACCAGAAAGATCTTGATAAATTAAAAGAACTGGAAAAATAAACGATATTACAGGCTATTTAAATCCCGCCTTGACTCGATTAAGGCGGGGGTAACAGCTTGTAAATCCAAATATTGCGTGTCTGAAATGGAGGATGCAAGTTGGAACTTAGAAAAACAGAAACCTATTCTGTACAGCAAATGATTCTAGAAAAGAAAAGTAAGAAAAAAATCAATATGGAAAAAGTCATACCTAAGCTTTTGTTCCTTACGGCGGCAATTTCCGTTTTTACTACAATCGGGATCATACTGACCCTTATTTTTGAAACATTCATCTTTTTTGACAGAGTTTCCATCGTCGAATTTTTTACGGAAGCTAAATGGCTGCCATTTGCATCTACACCTTCCTTTGGGATTATGCCTCTTATCGTTGGAACGTTGAAGATAACAGTCATAGCAGCGGTGGTTGCAGTTCCGGTAGGACTTGCAACAGCCATTTTCTTGAGTGAATATGCATCAGAGAAAACACGGAGAATCATCAAGCCGATTTTAGAAGTTTTAGCTGGGATTCCTACTATCGTTTACGGCTTTTTTGCCTTAACTTTTGTAACACCGGTTTTGCGGGATTTATTTCCTTCCCTTGACATGTTCAATGCCCTGAGTCCAGGAATCGTTGTAGGTATCATGATCATGCCGATGATAGCCTCATTGTCGGAAGATGCCCTTGTATCGGTACCTAAGTCGATTCGCGAAGGTGCGTATGCTTTAGGAGCAACGAAACTCGAAACGACAATTAAAGTGGTATTGCCAGCAGCCATTTCAGGAATTGTGGCATCCATCGTCCTTGCTTTATCAAGAGCGATCGGGGAAACCATGATTGTGAGCGTTGCCGGTGGCTCGACACCAAATATGAGCATGGATGTCACGTCATCGATTCAAACGATGACCGCTTATATCGTTCAGGTCAGTTCGGGGGATGCAGGATACGGGACAACGATTTACTACAGCATATATGCGGTTGGAATGACACTGTTCGTCTTTACGCTTGTCATGAATTTACTGGCGCAGTTCATCTCTCGCAAGTTCAGGGAGGAATATTAAGACATGAAACTGATAAACAAAAGTCATGTTGCAAAAAAAATGCCTGCTAGGCTGGCTGTTAACACGATTTTTAAAGGATTATTCTTCTTGGCAACATTGGTTGGCCTCCTCGTATTGGCCATCTTATTTTATCGGATATTCACTCAAGGAATTGGCAGTCTGAATGGGGATTTCCTTCAGAATTTCGCTTCAAGGAAACCTGAAGAGGCTGGTATAAAAGCAGCACTGATCGGTTCAATATGGTTGATGGTAGTGGTGGCTCCAGTTTCCCTGCTGCTTGGTGTTGGAACGGCCATTTATTTAGAGGAATATGCCAGGAAGAATTGGATCACCACTTTTATCAAAGTGAATATTTCCAATCTGGCAGGTGTCCCCTCAATTGTATTTGGACTGCTGGGCTTAACGGTTTTCGTTCGTGCTCTAGCCTTGGACCGGTCCATATTGGCAGCAGGCTTGACCATGAGCCTGCTCGTTCTCCCGGTCATCATAGTAGCTGCCCAAGAGGCCATACGTGCCGTACCTCGTGATTTAAGAGAAGCTTCATTTGGAATGGGTGCAACAAAGTGGCAAACCATATTGAAAGTGGTCCTGCCGGCTGCGGTACCTGGCATTTTAACTGGAGGAATACTTGCTTTGTCACGGGCAATCGGTGAAACGGCTCCATTGGTGGTGGTTGGCATACCAATGTTCATTGCCTTTTTACCACAATCGTTCATGGATACATTTACGGTGCTGCCAATGCAAATCTATAATTGGACATCTCGTCCGCAGGAGGAATTCCAGCAGGTTGCTGCCGCGGGAATCATCGTATTACTCATCCTGTTAATAATCATGAATTCAATAGCGGTTATAATTCGAAATAAATTCCAGAAAAGATACTGATAGGAGGAAGGAAGCGTGAATATGACCTTAACGAGAGAAAAAGAGTCATCGGCAATCGGGATCGAAAATGTCGGATCAGCTGCCTTGAAGGAAAAGGTGTATGAAACATCCAATCTCAATTTATGGTATGGAGAAAACCATGCTTTGAAAAATATTAATCTGGATATGCATCAAAATGAAGTGACCGCCATCATCGGGCCTTCAGGATGTGGGAAATCCACATACATCAAAACATTGAACCGTATGATAGAACTAGTCCCGGATGTGAAAACGACAGGACAGATTAAATATAGGAACAGGAATATCCTCGATCAGTCCTATAAGGTGGAAGATTTACGGACACAGGTGGGGATGGTATTCCAAAAGCCTAATCCCTTCCCGAAATCAATTTATGAAAATGTTGTATACGGACCAAAAATCCATGGAATTAAAAATAAAAAAATTCTTGATGAGATCGTTGAAAAGAGTTTAAAAGGGGCAGCCATTTGGGATGAGGTGAAAGACCGTCTTCATGAAAATGCATATGGACTTTCAGGTGGACAGCAACAGCGCCTTTGTATTGCCAGATGTTTGGCAATCGAACCGGATGTCATATTAATGGATGAACCGACTTCTGCCCTTGATCCGATATCCACTTTGAAAATAGAAGAATTGGTCCAAGAACTGAAAAAGGATTTCAGCATCATCATCGTTACCCATAACATGCAGCAGGCAGCACGTATCTCTGATAGAACAGCCTTCTTCTTAAATGGGGAAGTCATCGAATATTCTGATACAAACACCATCTTCTCTAATCCGAATGATAAAAGAACAGAAGATTACATTACCGGGCGCTTCGGTTAAAGAGAAAGGGAGATGCGAAAATGATCGTTCGTGAAAATTTCGAGCTTCAATTGAAAGAGCTACAGGAGAAAATCGTGAAATTGGCTAATTTAGCTTCAGGTGCCATATCAAAATCATATGTCGCATTAGAAAACAATAATGTAGATGATGCTCTTGAAGTTATCGATGATGATACAATAGCTGATTTACTGGAAGAGGAAATCAATGACTTTGCGATTTTACTGATTGCTAAGCAACAGCCGGTTGCGATTGATTTAAGGCGTATCATTGCTGCCATAAAAATCGCCTCGGATATTGAAAGGATGGCGGACTTTGGTGTGAATATCGCTAAAGCATCCATCCGGATCGGTGACCAGCCATTTATTCTGCCTTTAACACCTTTAAAGCAGATGCATGATATTACATTAAAAATGATTCAACTTTCAATAGAAGCATTTGAGAAGGAAGATGTTGTTCTTTCAAGAGAAATCATTGAAATGGATGATGAGGTTGATCGCTTTTATGGAGATATGATTCGAAGTCTCCTTCGCCTTTCAGATGAAAAAAACCTGCAGCAGGTTACACAGCTTTCCTTAATTGCTCGATATTTGGAAAGGACAGCGGACCATACAACGAATATCGCAGAGAATATTTACTTCCTGGTAAGAGGGAGATATATCAGCAGGAATGAATGATACCATCCCAATTTAAAAAAAGAGAGGCTTTTTCTCGGACATCGTCCATTTAAAAGTCTCTCTTATTCATTAATGGGTCAAAGTATTGGCCAATTGTCTATATGTCATATTATTCGTAACAACAAACTCGCCGATTTGTATTTTTTTTGAGAAATCACGGTCATTCATGTAAGCTTCGAATTCAGCAGCATCATCGATGATTTTTTCTTTGTAAAGGCTATCGGCAATTTCTGTTGTGGTCATATTCGTTTTCACTTTAATTGAATAGGTGACGATGGAAGGCTCTTTTTTCGAAGCCTCTTTCTCCATTGGATCCTTATCCGGATTCTTTGGTTGGGCGTTCACTTTAGCTTCCTCCGGAGTAGGAGTGGTGCCTTCGGATAATCCGGTTCCATAATAAAAGCCGGCAAAGATTGTTGTTGTAAAAATGATACCGGCGGAAAGACCTTGCAGTCTTGCTTTGTTCATTTTCATTCACCCCGCAATCTTTGTTGCTCGATCACTGAAATGGTCTGTTCCTTCGTTAACGAGGATTGTCTGGCGATCTGCTCCAAAGAAAGACCTTGACTATATAAAGACAGAACCTGGCTTTTTAGAATTTCATGAATGGTTTCGATATCATTGGAATTGGAAGTTGATTTATCCTTTATAGGGGGAATAATGTCGTCCTGGATAATGAATTCCTCTTCAAGAATCTTCACCTTCTTCTTTAATTGGTGGATATCCTGCATATACGTTAGTGTCATCTGTTCTATATCTTCTTCTAACTTGGCAACTTTATCTTTACCGAAAAAGGATATGATGAGAAGGACGATCGCTAATGAAAAAAGAAGGATGATAAGTGTTTCCATGTTTTCACCTCAGAAGATAAATTTCGACAATATACTTATATTTTACACATATTTTTAAAAAATTGGAGATTTTCATATTCAATGTGGGCCGTATACTTCATTTATTGTCTGTTTTTTTAAAAACATTGTCGAAAAGCCTTATGTCCGACGTTAAAGAAAAAAAATAGGTATTAAAATGGGAAAAAAACCTTTGAGAGATAACATACATAAAATTCGACAAAAAGTGTTTATTGTCCATCAGCCAATTCAGTGCTAACATAAAGATAGAATAAATCGAAAAAACAAAATATTTTGAATAGTTAAAAATTGGTTGAACTATAAGAAAATGGTGTGCAGATTCTAAAGTGGATTGTTTCACTGTCAGCGCCTAACGATAAGTTATATAAGGATAAATAAAGGGAAAGGGATGATTATTATGAATTCGCTATTCGCGTATATGCCGCAGGATAACCAGGATTTATTTCGTAAGGGATTAAAGGCTGGGCTATGGATGGATGAGAGTTTTGATTGGTATCCTGAGGAAGATATGATGAGTCATCCTAATGGAGAGATCCGGACACTTTCACAAACATATACCCAAGGGCAGGTGACCTTTTCGAAGTTCACGATTAGGAATACCTCATTCGAGACTAAGCGCCCTAAAGTGTTTTTTCACTATGAAAACGCTTTCGAGAGGCAGGCAGTGGCCTTTTACAGCCCGAATGAACGGGCGATTTTACATGTAGCCCCTCAATCGATTGCCTTATTGGGTGGATTGGTGAAAGGAAAAAGCATCTCCCAATATTGCATCCAAGGTAAGGGAAGCCTTTATCAAGAAGGGTGCTTCAAATCATTGAAAGAAGGACTCCTGGCTTATTCACCGCTTGCCAAAGGGGAAGTTACCAGCGTGTTTACGTTAGAGACGGATATCTTACCGAAAGAATGCGTGGAAGCTGTGGCTTGGGTCATTCATGCAGAAACGAAAGAAGAAGCGAAAGTTATAAATAATCAGCTCCTCCTGACGATGCAAAACGTAAACAATTAAAAATCCAAAAAGTTAATGTTGGATTTCCCAAAAAACATACTAGCAATTCACATTGAATAATGATATTATAGAAAAGTCCTATGTGAAAATGTCAATATGTTTGGAGGGAAATACACAATGCGCGTGAATATTACATTAGCTTGCACTGAATGTGGAGACCGTAACTACATTTCTAAAAAAAATAAACGTAACAATCCAGACCGTCTTGAGCTTAAAAAATACTGCTCAAGAGAAAAACGCAGCACGACTCACCGTGAAACAAAGTAAGCAACAGGATTTTTCCTGTTGTTTTTTTTATTTCCTTCTTTCTCACTTTCCTTTAGTGAATATTTTTTTCAGAAAGCACTAATGATTCGGCGATTTCCGACACCGTATTTTCGAAAAAGAACAAATATTATGAGATAATGATAGAAGTAGACTAAAGGAGTCGGAAGAGATGAGAGAAAACAAGAATAAGCTCCGTCAAGAAGTTAGGTCCCGTTTAATGGAGCTGACTAAAGAGGAACATGAAGAACTATCGAACAGAATCGCTGTAAACTTATTTTCTCTGGAGGAATGGAAAAAAGCTGAAACAATTGGCATTACCATCTCCATTCCGCCTGAAGTTCCAACGGTACGGATCATCGAACAAGCATGGAGTGAAGGAAAAGAAGTGGCTGTACCAAAATGTGATCCTGAAAAAAAGACAATGGAATTCAAAAAAATTTCGTCCTTCAATCAGCTGGAGTCTGTTTATTACGGATTGCTAGAACCAGTGGCTGAAACAGCCAAGGTTCGCAAAGAGGAATTGGATGCAATGATCGTGCCAGGTCTTGCTTTTACCAAAGAAGGGTATCGCCTAGGCTTTGGCGGGGGCTATTATGACCGTTTCCTATCCTATTACCGGGGAGATACATTGGCACTTACATACGAGCTTCAATTAATGGATGAACTCCCGATAGAGGTACATGATATAGCGGTCGGCAAACTCATTACCCCATCCAGGGTTATACGCACGTACGCCCATTAAGAAGAAGTTTATTAAATATCACTTTTAGCTCATAAAAATCCTGTCCTGTATCAAACTATTGATAGGAGGGATTGTTATGCTTCGATTAATTATTCAAATCTTCTTGGTTGGTTTAGTTGTTTATGCAGGTTACCAAAACCGGTACCGCCTGGTAAATGTTGCGCTGTCCAACGGCATGCTGAGAAGATTTCTAGTGACTAAATCCTTGGATATGCCAATGTTCAGGGATAAAATGATGCAAAGCATGTTCACTCAGACCAAATGAGATGCGGGCATCTTAAAAAGGAACCTGTTCAGGGGTTCCTTTTTTATTTAGGCTGTTTTCGCATACTTTGTTGCTATTTACCAAGTAAAGCGGTGTGGTTGATTTCCCCTCCAGATGCTCGCTTTCCGCGGGCGGGCGGTGAGCCTCCTCGGCGTAAACGCCTGTGGGGCCTCACCTGTCCCGCTGCTCCCGCAGGAGTCTCGCACTTGCGCTCCAATCAACCTTAAATCGTTTAGTTTTTAAAAACAACAATTTTTACGAAAAGAGCCTTTATTTATAAGGATAGGGTGAATTTTAAACAGTCTCCTTTTTTACTTTTTACATGATTTCGTCTATAGTTTTAATTAAAGAAACAGGAATTTTAGAAGCTTAAGTTTCATTGGAAAGTGGGGAAGGCATTGGGATTTAAAGAGGATTATTTGTTTTGGGAAACCATAAGGGAATTGACTGCCCATTATGATTATCGAATGATCACTGTCACGGAAAACCATCAGGAGATTTGGCTTGAGAGCGATAAGGATAAGGCGTTTCCAGTCATAAGACTCATTCGACATGATTTGGATTGGGCTAATTGGCTGAAACGCGACATTGAACGGACATTGCAGAATGGGGAAAGGATCAGAAGGAGATTATACAAAAAACCCATAAACATATTAAGTATCTATGTTAGTAAATTCGCCCCGGTGGATGATCATGACTTTAGTTCACGGATGGCTTCCTTTAAAAAAACGAATGTTAACACATTTCTTCTAACGTGCGAAAACTTTCATGATTCGTTGCAAAACCTTGAACATGTTTTGAAAAAGCCACTTTCAATTCAAGTTCTTGAAGAAAATGAAATAGATGAGGAAAAGGTTCTCGCAGTAAAGAAGGCCGCCATCTCGGAGTCAGTCAAAAAGGCTAAGGCAGAGCAGAAAGTATTTCAAAATGCCAATAAGCCATTCTTTACATATATATTCATGGCGATACAATTAGCTGTGTTCATCTTGATGGAGTTTAATGGGGGCAGCACCAATTCCAAAACTTTGATCGAGTTTGGCGCTAAATTTTCCCCTTATATCATACAAGGGGAATGGTGGCGGTTCTTTACACCGATGATCGTCCATATTGGGTTCATTCATTTACTTATGAATACATTTTCATTGTATTTGATCGGTGCTGAAGTTGAAAGGATTTACGGTAATGCCAGGTTCCTTATCATCTATATATTCGCTGGTTTCGCTGGAACTCTAGGCAGCTTCATCATGACCCCTAATCTTTCCGCAGGAGCGAGCGGAGCCATTTTTGGCTGTTTTGGGGCACTTCTGTACTTTGGCATCGTCTATCCAAAATTATTCATGCGCTCGATGGGCTCATCGGTGATCGTGTTGATCATCATTAACTTGATATATGGTTTCACCGTTTCGGGAATCGATAATGCAGGGCATATCGGAGGTTTGATTGGAGGGTTCTTGGCTGCTGGAGTGGTCCATCTGCCAAAATCCAAGAATATCTTTCGACAGCTGGCTTTTCTGATTGGGACGGTAATACTAACCTATGCCCTGCTGCAATTTGGTTACAATCATCAGGAAAGTGCAGCTATAGATGATAATACCATGGCCATGCTGGCCCAAAAGTATATAGATGATGACGAAGAGGACAAAGCGGAAGAGATGCTATTCAAATATGTCGATGCAAATCCTGAAGCACCGCTATCGCTTTTTATGCTGGGAAATTTATCTTTTGATAAAAAGGACATACTCAAAGCTAGGGATTATTATGAAAAAGCGATTGATAGTAATCCGGATTTGCATGAAGCCCATTACAATCTTGCCTTAGTCTACTTGAATCTCGAATCATTCGATCAGGCTAAGGAGCAAGCTGATAAGGCCATTGAGCTTGCCCCGGATAATAAGTCATATACTAAACTGCTGGCAGAAATTGAAAGGCAACTATAACTTTTGACGCAGCATGATTGGGGTACCGTCTTTCAGGGTAAACAAGACAAGTATTTCACTTTGATTCTTCGCCATAAGCAATAGGGGGGTGGTGCTACTTTGTGGACTCACAGTGGATCCATCCTCCTTTTTTATTCCCAACACATAATTTTTGTAAAGTCCTTCCCATAGTTTTCCCACAATTTCCTCCCGTTTGAATTGGGGGAATGCAGCAAGCCATTGATTTTTCTTTGAGGGCAGATCTGTTAAAGAGATGATATTGTACTGTTCCAGATTAACCTGAAAAGCTTGACCAGCTTTCTCCAAACCATTTCGAATCGTTTGGTCCGTCAAGCCGTCCAGCGTTTTTTTCCACTGAACCTGTTCTTCTGAAAGCGGACGGTGGAAAAATTGAAAAACCGGTGTCGTTACTGTATAAAGTTTATCTTTACTGAGCTGCTGGGCACTGGTGAAAATTGTGTCACTCGGATGAACCTCGGCATAATGAAACGTTACCGCTTCATAACGCCCGCTCTCGGATTCTTTAGATTTCGCTTTTTGAGAGAGTTCTTGTTTATTTTGGCGCCAATTTTTTAAAGCTCCTGCCAATTTTCCATTTTTGTATAAAAGCGATACGTCCTGACGTAAGTAAGCAGGCTGGTCCAAAGAAGACTCCACCCTCCAAGTGATGGTATAGGTGGAATCCCCGGTACCCTTCGGTGTCAGGTGGGTGGAGGCATGATCAAAATGGAGCGAGGAATCGATGGGAAAAAAAATGATGGTTTCCTCTGTCTGTTTATGATTTGATAAATAAAGGATGACAAAAATGGTGGTTAAAACCAAAAAGACGGTATACTTCAATTGTACTTTCATTTTTCCCCTCCGTTTTCACGCGTGATGAATGCATTAAAGCATTAAGTTGTTACATCAAATCGAAAGAGTCCACATTCTTGATATTTCATCATATGAATACAATTGGACATGTATGAGGGGGGATGGGGGAAATTATCAAAGGGGAAATGGGCGCTTGTTACAAAGAGGCTGATTCGATATACTTTCCTATAGAAAAGAGTAAAGAGGTTTACGATGAAAACATATTATGATCTACAACAATACTTGAAAAGATTTGGTACATTTATCTATATTGGTGATCGCTTAGCCGAGCTTGAACTGATGGAAGCCGAAATAAGGGAAATCCACCGTATGCAGATGATGGATACGAAAGATTATCAAATGGCGATCCTTTTAATTAGGCAGCAATTGTCTCTTGAAAGGGAAAAACAGAAAAAAAATTGATAAAAAAGGTGAGAATGATGGAAAAGTGGCTGATGGGTGTGGATTTAGGCGGTACAACTACCAAACTGGCTCTGATCAATTTATACGGAGAGATAATTCATAAATGGGAAATCAGCACGGACATCTCCGAAAAGGGAAAATTCATTACGATTAACATAGCCAAAGCAATTGATGCGAAGCTCGTGGAACTTAATGAACCGAAGAGTAAGATAGTAGGGATAGGAATGGGTGCTCCCGGGCCTGTGAAATTTGTTAACGGTTCCATATATGAAGCCGTCAATCTAGGCTGGAAGGACTATCCTTTAAAAGATTTATTGGAGGTGGAGACATCTCTTCCGGCTGTAATCGATAATGATGCCAATATGGCAGCTTTGGGAGAAATGTGGAAAGGTGCCGGTAATGGTGCCAAAGACCTCGTTTGTGTAACTCTAGGAACGGGTGTAGGCGGCGGGATCATCCATAATGGGCAAATCGTCCATGGTACCAGTGGGGCTGCTGGAGAAATAGGGCATATAACGGTCGTAACGGATGGAGGGGCACCATGCAATTGCGGTAAGACTGGTTGTTTGGAAACGGTTGCTTCGGCAACGGGAATCGTCCGTATGGCTATAGAGGCCTTGAATACCGCCGATGAACAGTCAATGCTTCAGCAGAAAGTCGAAGAGGGAAATGCTGTTACTTCCAAACTGTTATTTCAATGCGCTGCAGCAGGTGATCCTTTGTCCAAATCTGTGGTAAATAAGGTAGGCAATTATTTGGGGCTTGCATTATCACATGTTGGAAATGTCATGAATCCAGATAAAATCGTCATTGGTGGGGGCGTTTCGCAAGCGGGAGACATTTTGCTTGAAACTGTCCGTTCTGCCTTCGGGAAGTATGCATTCAAACGGGTTAGTAAATCAACGAAAATCAGCCTGGCCACACTAGGCAATGATGCAGGGGTAATAGGTGCAGCCTGGCTCATTAAAAGCCAACTGAATACGTGATCCCTTGCTGCCCTGTGGCAAACAGGGTTATAAGAAAAAGATGGAATATTCAAAAAAATAGCCTCTTTTTGAGGGGGGGCAATCGTTCTGTTTTTGCATAGGGGGAGGAACCATGAACCATGATTGAGGCGCTCTGCATCATGGCTCCAGCGCTTTTTCGATGAGGAGGGACCAGGATTGATTAGGGTCTTCAAAAGACAGGGATATTCATTGTTTTGGGTCGTATTGATTTCACTTTGGCTTAAAACATATATTGCTTATAAAACAAGTTTTGAGATAGATATTGATAATTGGATCCAGGAGTTCATACTATTCATCAATCCTGTCAGTTTCCTTTTGCTTACTCTTGGCGTGAATATATTTTTAAAAGAAAATAGAAGGACAGCATACCTATTGATCATGAGTTTTTTCATCACCTTCGTCCTTTTTGCCAACCTTGTTTTTTTTCGCTTTTTCAATGACTTTTTAACCATTCCCGTTCTTTTTCAAACGAGCAATATGAGCGATCTTGGAAGCAGTGTACATGAATTGATCAATCCGAGTGACCTTTTATATTTTGCCGATATTCTGGTCTTGATGCTTCTGCTGAAATACAAACCAAAAACATTCCAAGAATGTCGATACAATCCCCAGGACCGTAAATTCTTTTTGTTAATGGCTTTGGGAGTGACATTTTTCAACTTGGCTTTAGCTGAAGCGGCGCGTCCTGAACTACTGACAAGAACGTTTGACCGCGAAATCCTCGTTAAGAATATCGGTACGTATCATTATCACCTTTATGATGCAATATTACAGACGAAATCATCAGCTCAACGGGCCCTTGCGGATGGCAGTGAATTGTCGGAAATTGAAAATTATGTCCGTGCCAATCATAAAAAGGTTAATGATGATCTTTATGGTCTGGCAAAAGGTAAAAATGTGATCCTTGTATCATTGGAATCCACTCAAAGCTTTGTCATCAATAAAACGGTCAACGGTGAAGAAATCACTCCTTTTCTGAACCAATTCATTAAAGAGAGCTATTATTTCAATAACTTTTATCACCAAACTGGCCAGGGGAAAACATCCGATTCAGAATTCATTATTGAGAATTCCCTCTATCCTTTAGGTAGGGGGGCAGTATTTTTCACTCATGCCCAAAATGAATACAAAGCCACCCCCGAAATCTTAACCGAAAAAGGTTACAATACGTCTTCCTTCCATGCCAATAATAAAAGCTTTTGGAATCGTGACATAATGTACGGCTCTCTCGGGTATCAACGGTTTTATGATAGTGATGAATACAAAGTCTCTGAAGGGAATTCCATCAATTGGGGTTTGAATGATAAATCGTTCTTCAAGCAATCAATCTCTCACTTGAAGCGGTTGCCTGAGCCTTTTTATGCCAAGTTCATAACGTTAACCAATCATTTTCCATTCACTTTGAATGAACAGGACCGTACATTGGAACCGTACGCTTCGAATTCCAAAACATTGAATCAGTATTTTCCGACCGTACGTTATACAGACGAAGCCTTGGAACAATTTATCGGTGATTTGAAACGTGATGGATTATATGAGGACTCAATTATTATACTATATGGTGACCATTATGGAATTTCGGAAAATCACAACTCTGCCATGAGTCAGTTCCTTGGGAAGGAAATCACGCCTTTTGAATCCATCCAACTTCAGCGTGTTCCGCTCATCATACATATCCCTGGGCAGGAGGGGAAAACGATTTCCACCGTTTCCGGCCAAATTGATGTAAGGCCGACTCTCCTTCATTTATTGGGGATTGAAAATGATGATTATATCGAATTCGGCAAAGATCTTTTTTCTGAAGAGAAATTAGAATTCACCGTTCTTCGCGATAGCAGTTTCATCACAAAGGATTATCTCTATACGATGGATACCTGTTATGATAAAAAGACCGGAGCGGCGACTGCAAAGGATTCATGTGAAAAGTATTTGGATAAGGCAAAGCAGGAGCTTGAGTACTCCGACAAAATCATTTATGGGGACTTGCTCCGATTTTATGAGCAACATTGAAAAAGGAAACCTGGCGCAATCCAGGTTTTTTTGTTTTTTCAGGAAATCAGTAGCATTACAATTTATGAAACACATGAGACTTCCTGAACATCTTTCTGTTTTTCGCTTCATAAAGATAAAACAATGAAAGGGGCGGAGGCTGAATGAAAGTTGTGAGCAGAAGCGGGGATGATTTGGCATATTACAGTCAATTGTTCCAAATTCCCCGGGTTTTGATTGAGGATGCCAATCCCGCCATTACCGGCGGGGTTTTGCCAAATGGCATGGAAGTACAAATACCTGGGTATATTGTTCAGGAAGAGTCCCGGTTAGATATCGATTTTGCCGAAATCGCTTTACAATATCACCTGCCCATCGATGGGATATCCTTATTGAATCAAGATGGACAAAAACCTTTTTCCGTACCCGTCCGGGTGATGAATCCCATGATTGTCACCGACAAGCCTTATGAATATCAATCACTTCTTGACGATCTTGATATTCTATCTTTTCATTACCCCTTTATTAAGGTTGAATCGATCGGGAGGAGTGTGTTGGGAAAAGAACTACTTGAGGTAAAAATCGGTCAAGGTGAAAGGGTCATACATTATAACGGTTCATTCCATGCTAATGAATGGATCACTACGGCGGTATTGATGAAATGGCTGAATGATCTTCTGCTGGCAGTAACGAATGATCGTACACTATGTGGAATGGATTGTATGCCCTTCTATCGGGATATGACCATTTCGATGGTTCCAATGGTGAATCCGGATGGAGTCGAGCTTGTCCTAAAGGGGGAGGAGGCGGCAGAGGGGAAGGTTGATGTTTTAAAAATAAATAATGGAAATCCTGCTTTTTATGCTTGGAAAGCCAATATCCGCGGTGTGGACCTGAATAATCAATATCCTGCCAATTGGGAGATTGAAAAGCGCAGAAAGATTCCAAAAGCCCCTGCACCGAGGGATTTTCCAGGAGATACCCCGTTATCAGAACCAGAAGCAATGGCCATGAAGGAGCTGGCAATAAGGCGGAATTTTGAAAGAGTGCTTGCACTTCACACCCAGGGGAAAGAATTCTATTGGGGATATGAGGGCCATGAACCTGAACAGGCAGCGAATGTTGCGAGGGAGTTTGAGGAGCGCAGCGGATATCGGGCCGTACAATATGTTGACAGTCATGCCGGGTATAAAGATTGGTTCATTCAGGAATTTAAACGCGGCGGATTCACAATCGAGCTGGGAAAGGGCATCAATCCGCTTCCGCTATCCCATTTGCCTGGTATATACGAAGATTCTGTCAAGATTCTGATGGCAGGCCTATATATGTGATGCTCCCATAAGGAATATACTTCCAAAAAAATATAAGATCATTATCCGCCACATTTTCTCTTTTTTACTTTATAATGAAAGAGAGTAAGGATTCGATTGGTCAGTCCTTACTCTCTTTCTAATGTCTCGCTCACATATGCCAGGCGTTTTAGTTTTAAAGTGGGAGGTGTGTGGAGATTAAAGTATCCAAAGCAGCACTTTGTATGCGGCTTTCCATTTGTAAGATGTTGTGTTTCGTCCCATTATTTATCTCCACTATCCTTCTTATCTCGGCTTGTGAGCCTTCCAAGGACCTTAGTAAACCCGTAAATGATACGGAAAAAGAACATTCCCAATCAAACCTGGAAACTTCAGTAAGCAATTTAAAGATCCCGACTGCAGAAACGGAAAAAATCGAAGCCATTTTTGGATGGCTGGATTCTAAAACCATTTTATATTCTGTGAAGCGGGATGGTAATGAATTATCCCAGTTGATGGCATGGAATTTGGAAACGAATGAAACTTCCGTTTTCTATCAGCCGGCTTTTGCGTTTTCTGAAGTATCGATCAGTCCGTCTGGTACGCATATTTTGTTATCGTCCTTCACTTCTTCGGATAAAGCATCCATCACAATACTCGATAAAACGGGAAATCCATTGTATTCCGTGGCGATCCCGGCCTATGAATTAGCTTATGAGTGGAATTCATTTAAAGATGGCCAGTTGTTTGTATCGAGCTTTTATGAAGATTGGACTTACAGCAGTTATGTGTTAAACCCAGATGAACAAACTATGGAAACTCTGGACTTTCCGCAGCCCTTTGCTCAATGGGCAAGTGAAAATGAATTGATGTTTCTGGATTGGGACAAGGAAGAACCTGCTTTGACGGCTCCCCTGGAAAGAAAAGCGCTGAATGGGGATGGAGCGGACAGTCTTATGCTCGATGTCATTCACTTTAAAAAAATGAAACAAGCGCTGATGACGATTCAAGTGGAGACAGAAAAACAAGATCGGGGTACATATGCATTTTATGATTCAACAAACAAGCCGATCCACTCTTTTTCCGTGCCGCTATTGAAAAGCTTTTCAGATTGGGTGATTCCATCCTATGATTTCATTGAAAAAAACAAGGAATTCATAACGTTCATTCCTAATGAATCAAAAGATGCGGACCAATATGAGGGAAGGTTTACCTTAACTAAATTAAATTGGGAAAAAGGCACACAAGAAGAATTGATGAAGGACATGGAAAATGAACCATTAAGCTGTTCGCTTGATGGCAACTTCTGCTTATATGGATATCAATTTGAGAAAATCATTGATATGAAAACCCATCAAATACAAAGATTGTTCAAACAAACATGATGACCTAAAACAAAAGCTCGCCGGATGGCGAGCTTTTTTCTTCAATGGGCAACAGGAAAACCGCTGTTGATGATAGTCATGACAGTGAACCAGCCAAACACGACTGCACTGCCGGCTGCAAAAATGAATCCTAAGAAGTTTCTCTTTTTTAATGAGGTAAACACAGCTGCCACTCCTAATATAGCCACAAGTCCGAAAACAACCATTAATATCATGTCAAAACCCCCTTTTTACGTAATGAGTACCTAATCCCTAATAATATACCCAGAGAATAAAGCAACTACCAAAAATATGTAGAAAAGATTGCATTTGTTAATATCTTAATATTTTTTCAATTATTTGTCGAGGTTTAATAGGTGACACTTCTATGACTTGAGTAAACTGGATTAACATTAGCAGCATAATTAGTGTAAGATGAAGATAGAAAATCATAATTGGAGTTGATGGAAATGAAATGGAAACAAATTCCTCTAGGCCCGCTGCAAACGAATTGTTATGTAGTTTCCGATGGACAGGATTGCATCATTTTCGATCCGGGTGAAGAGCCACAGAAAATCATACAGTACATACAAACAAAAAATTTAAAGCCTTTGGCGATTTTATTGACACATGCACATTTTGACCATATCGGTGCTCTTGATGCTATTCGGGATCATTATGGGATACCTGCATATATTCATGAAAAAGAGGCCAAATGGCTGCTTGATCCCGCGTTGAATGGTTCCCAAAACTGGTTCCCTGAAAATCCGATGCGAATGAAGCCTGCCGATCACATCCTGGCAAATGAGCAGGAACTCACTATTGGAGGATTCACTTTCGAAGTATTCGAAACTCCCGGACACTCACCAGGGAGCGTTTCGTATTATGTGAAGGAAGAACGTTTCCTCTTTTCAGGTGACGTCTTGTTCCAAGGAAGCGTTGGCAGGACCGATTTAATAGGGGGAAGCGAGGCAGTGCTGTTAAATAGCATTGAAACGAAGCTGCTGACACTTTCTGATGATGCTATCGTTTTTCCTGGTCATGGGCCTGTCACGACCATTTTGGATGAAAAGAATACTAATCCCTTTTTGAGATAATGACTTGCAGGTGCCATATGGCACCTGTTTTATTTTTAGCATTTTTATAATGTGAAAATATTGAAAGGGGTCATTTCCGCAACTATACTGAAGATAAAAACGTAAAAGGCTTAAAGAAATTTCTGTGGTCTTCCTAGTGTGGATGACTCTTCTGATTCTGCCCTGAATTAAGATGCATATTTGCTGGAAGCATTCATTTTTTATGGTGTCACTCGTGAGATGAAAAATTGAACATTTTGTGAACCTTAAATTTGTTTTCGAGTATGATTGTCGATAAAAAAACTTATTTATGTGTTTTATTAAGAAAAAGGAAAGTTTAATTTTCAATATGATGAAAGATGATGGAGACGGAGGCTGTTGTGTTGAAAAATCACTTGAAGGAATTGATTGCAGGAAGCCCCCAAAAAAGGATTTCCTTTCATGACTATATGGATGCTGTTTTATATACGCCAAATATAGGCTACTATGCACGCGCAAAAGAGAAAATTGGTCCAAGAGGGGATTTTTATACGTCTGGCAATGTTGGGGATGCATTCGGGAGATCACTGGCCAGGTGGTTCGTTTATTTGATAAAAAGGTGCGGAGTTTCACCAAGAATCATCGAGGTCGGCGCAGGGGACGGTAAGTTGGCTTATGACATCCTTGTTTTCATAAAAGAAATGGAACCGCAGATATGGGACTCTCTGACTTATATCCTTGTGGATGGCAGTCCATTTCATAGAAAGGTTCAGCAAGAACGTATAGGGATGTTCAAACAGGCAGTTTCTGCCGCCAGTTTAGAAAAATGGACGAATGTAAATGGAATCGTCTTTTCAAATGAACTTTTCGACGCGTTGCCTGTACATGTTATTGAAAAGGATAAGGGAGCCCTTGTAGAGGTATTCGTCACTGAAAAGGAAGGCGATTTGGTAGAAGTGAGGGAACCTTTGGACAACCCTGACATTCTATCTTACCTTACAGAACGAACTATCACCTTAAATGAAAGACAGCGATATGAAGTACCTCTAAAAATGGTCCGTGAATATGAGAAGATCGTTTCCTGTATCGAATCGGGTATTCTCCTTACGATTGATTATGGCTATACCGATAGGGAATGGAAGGAGCCAGCTCATCTTCTAGGAAGCTTGAGGGGCTATTATCAGCATCAAATGATTAAAGATGCGCTTATGTATCCTGGTGATATGGATTTGACGACACATATCCATTTTGACACATTAATCGAGATGGGAAAAAGAAAGGAACTTTCCAATCAGGGGCTATTTCTTCAAAATGAATTCTTGCTTAAAGCAGGGATACTGGAGGAATTGAAGGACCATCAAGGAACTGATCCATTCTCGAAAACGGCAAAGCGTAATCGGGCAATTCGGGGGCTAATCGTTCCAGGGGGATTTAGTGAACATTTCAAAGTGTTGCTCCAATCAAAGAATTTAGCAGAAGATGTGAGGATCTTTCCTGAATGGTGACAAGTAAAAACCCATGAATCAAAATTCATGGGTTATGTAATATTGCTTGTTCTTAATGCGCAGTACCCGGAGTCATCATGAATACGCTCCAGTAGGAAAATCCTGCAAAGAAAACGGTAAGATAGGCGCCGAAAACATAGATATACATGCGCTCAGATAATTTCAAATAACTTAAAAGTACAAAAAAGATCGTTTGTGCAAAGAAAAGCAAAGACGTTTGATGCATGTGGCCAAGATAAAAGAAAATTGCCATAATTCCTGTCCAAAATCCACATACTCTGAACATGCGTTCCACCCGAATCCCTCCTTATGTCTAGTCGTGTACATTCTAAATAATTATAAATGAAATTGTAAGGTAATGTAAAGGATGCCTTTTGTTTCTATGTGAGAACCGAAGCCTGGTATGAGCATGTTGCACAATTGGACATCATATTTTCTAAT
This sequence comes from Peribacillus simplex, assembly GCF_900156045.1. Taxonomy (GTDB): domain Bacteria; phylum Bacillota; class Bacilli; order Bacillales; family DSM-1321; genus Peribacillus; species Peribacillus simplex_D. Next base: position 845,628 of record NZ_FTMX01000001.1, read on the forward strand.
TCCACAATATCGACATTCTCAAACAAGGCTTCGAACATACCTTCTAAAAATGAATTGTGCATGGAGCAAATTGTTCTTGGCTCCACTTCAGCAACTTCCTTAAACGGGCAATTGAAAATACGGAAGTATATTTTATTTTCTTCTTCGCTTGCTTGTATTTCAGGGGATAACCCTGCGATGGTAGCCGCATTTTTAAGCAAGTCGACCTTTTCCCCAAAACCAAGTCGATCGATCGATGTCGAATTCAGGGCTAGTTGCTGATCGATCAATTCCTCCCCGAATACTTTTCCCGTTTCATAAAGTGCCTGTTTTCCTTGTTCCCCTAATGTCATCATCGTCTGGATGGCAATCCTTGAAAGCAGCTGATAGTTCCTATATGGAAAATGAAGCTGAATGACTTTATCAGATAATCGATAAAGTCTGCTGGGACGACCGCCTTTCCCGGTCTTTCGGGCATCCGAGGTCAACATATCGATATCCTCAAGTTTTGACAAATGCAGACGGGCAACATTTGGATGGATATTAAAAGAATCGGCGATCTGCTGTACCGATACATCACCATGCTTGTTCACAATATGCTGATATATATAATATCTGGTGGGATCAGCTAACACATTTGTTATTTTTAACGTTTGTTCCATTACATCCCCCTGTTTCCATAGTTTAACTATGTCCATTATAATGCAGACAGAAAAAAATGGAATAAGAGAAAGGGCAAACTCCCTTTAGTTTAAAAAATGTTCACAAATAAAGCGGATTGATAAGCAGATATCTATACAATAATTGTACAAATGTTATACAATCATTACATGGATTATTAATGTATACAAATTGTGAACGGGGAGTGATTAGTATGGCACAGTTAACTTTCTTTTCGTATCCAAGTTGTACATCTTGCCGCAAAACAAAAAAATGGTTAAGGGCAAATCAAGTTTCCTTCGATGAGCGACATTTATTCAGAGAGACTCCAACTGTAGCGGAGTTAAAAAGAATTCTTGAATTGACATCGGAAGGGCTTGATGAAGTCTTAGCGACAAGAAGTGAAGCATACAAAGACTTACAAGTTAATATTGACGAAATGATGCTTTCTGATGCAATCCAATTATTAACAAAAGAACCGAAGTTATTAAGAAGGCCCATTCTCATAGAGGGGCAAAAACTGGTGATTGGTCATAATGTAGACGCATTAAGAAATTTGGTTTCCCAAAGGCTTAATTTGAAAATGAGCATGTGAGATGATTCTCGAAGTTTTTTCGAGAATTTTTTTTCTTGAAGCAGGAATTTGTCGTGGATTGTCGAATCCATACAACAAGAACATAGGAGGTGATGAATGAATTGATATCGATTGAAAAGACCGCAGAAAAAATACTGACCCGTGCTGTACAGGAATCGGCATCTGATATCCACATTTTTTTTCGCAGGGAGGGACCTCTCATCCAATTCAGGATAGATAATAAGCTTGTTCCAAGGGAAACATTATCATTCTTTGAAGCTGAGAGGCTGATCGCTCATTTGAAGTTCCTAGCCTCGATGGATATAGGGGAGAAAAGGAGGCCCCAGAGTGGTGCCATCACCATCAATTTGGCTAACCAGGTGGTCGGACTCCGCCTTTCCACTTTACCCACTGCCCATCTCGAAAGCTTGGTCATCCGCTTAATACCCCAACAGAATATCCTTCCTCTAGAACAGTTATCCTTATTTCCAAGCACCGTTCAAAAATTGATTGCACTCCTTAAGCATTCCCATGGCATGCTCATATTTACCGGTCCGACTGGCAGTGGAAAAACCACTACACTATATTCCCTGCTTCACCATGCCCAAGAGATGATCAATCGAAATATTATTACACTTGAAGATCCAATTGAAAATGTATCCGAAAAGGTATTGCAAGTCCAAATCAATGAAAAGGCGGGCATTACGTATTCTGTCGGACTAAAAGCTGTTCTGAGGCATGACCCTGACGTGATCATGGTTGGGGAAGTCAGAGATGCAGAAACCGCTAAAATCGCAGTGCGTGCCGCATTGACCGGTCATTTGATACTTACAACCATGCATACAAGGGACGCCCAGGGCGCCATCTCCAGTGTCGGAGGACATCATAAGTGATAATTGAGACAGCATATTTAGTAATAAAAAAACTTGTAACTTGCGATATATCAGTAGCTATAAGTCATTAAGAAATGATAATGAAAAGTGTAAGTCAACAGAGAGCTTGAGATTTAGGACAAATATTGTAAGAAATCAGAGGAAGGAAAACTGTTTTAAAAGCTCGCCACGCATCGATACAAAGAATATTTGATTTAGATAGTTTGGAGCCGCAAAAGGCACATACAGATTGTATGCGCCTTTTTGATATAGCTTTTAATTAGTATTTTTCCAATAAGGTTTCTAAAGATATACCTATCCCAAACGCGTCAAGTTTTGCCTTCCTTTTATCAAACAATATGTTCGAAGAGATTACCCTTTCAGCATAAAAAAGGCTTCACTCCACATTGAAGTAAAGCACTTATTAGTTCTAAAGACTTATAGTGAGTTGTAAATGATAATAATTTTTGTGATTTATGAGGTAGAGGATGCTTAATTTTTATTAATCAATTTCAATTAGTAGTTCATCTATAATTTCTGCTAATAATTCAACGCTCCTATTTTCTTCGTCAATTGTATTTTCTACCCCTCCAATTTGAAGAAGGAGTGAGTTCGGAAATAAGTCATGGTTATAAAAGTTTTGTTTATAAGGATTTTTAGTTTGTGATGTTTTCAGTAAGACTCCTCTAGAAAGTCCAGGATACTTCTTTTCTAACTTTTGATGAAAGAGATTTGCGATTTTTCGGTTTTCTTTAAAATTAGGACTGTTTTCCGAGACAACAAATGACACACTGGCTACATCTTTTCCATTTATTCTAACGGTTGTAGCATCTTTTAGTTGAGTATCTCTGTGAATATCTATAATTAATTTTAAATTCTTATTTTTATCAAGAACAGTTTGTACTTCTTTCCCTGACATATCATATATGTTTGAGTAATCTAAATCACGGTCACGAACTATTTTGTCAAAATCCGTGGTGCTGTGCGATACATTAATATTTTTTTTCCTTAATTCACTAGTTAGTTCTGCACCTACCATCGTAATATTTTTATTCTCATCGTATGCTTCATCTAGGTTTTTATTTTCAAGTAACGGTGTAAAGGATTCCGTGGTATGGGTGTGGTAAATAAATACAGAAGGATTATTAGTTGAAGCAGTCATGCTTTCCTCATTATTTTTAGGAATGGCAGACATTACAGTTTGGTAAGACTTTATAATGTGCTGATTCCCCCCAAAAAGGAAAGTCCAGGCAGTTAGCGCCACTGTTGCAATAACTACAGACCAATAATAAGAAAGCTTCTTAATTTTACTTACTTTCCTTATATGGTTAGCCTTTTTAACTAATAAGTGTCTTGTATCATTCACAAACTCTGTTCTTGGATTTAAATTCGTTGAGCGTTTAATCTCTTCAAAAATTTCATTATCATTTTGCATTCTCAAAAACCTCCTCTATTGAAAGATTAAGTTTCTTTCTTAATACTTTTAATGCTCTATGGTAATCGACTTTGACTTTTGCTTCGTTACATTGCAATATTGTTGAGGTTTCCTTAATGGAAAATTCATTTATTCCCCTTAGAATGACAATACTTCTATACGTAGGTTTTAATGACTGTATAGCAGCTTGCAATACTTTTGTACGTTCATTATCTTGTAGAATCTCATCTGGAATTTTCCTATTTGAAACAAGTTGTTTAAAAAAGCTATCTTTAAATACAGCAGAAAATCTTTTTTTCCTGTGGTGGTCAATTGCAGCGTGTTTGGCTATGGAAAGAATCCACGTTTTTAATGTACATTGCTTGTTAAATTTAGATTGAGATTGTAGTAACCGTATAAAAACATCTTGGGTTAAATCTTCAGCATCGTTTTGGTTCCCAGTAAAACAAATCAAGAACTTATAAACATCTCGATAATACTTGTTGTAGATTATCTCGATACTCTCGTCTAAATTATCTTTATCAAGCAAAAATACCCCTCCTTTTTTGTGTTCAATTATTAATCGAATAAGAATCCAAAAAGTTACAATATTTAAAAATAAAAAAAGATATTAATTTAAAGTGTTTTGGAATTAATTATAAATAAGTGCATAGCGTTGAATTTTTTCGGGGGAATAAATGTACTAGTAACAAACCATTCCATAACTTTAATGAACTAACCTGCTCCGTTAGAATAAGTAGAAAACTTCACAATATCACACGCACTAACAAATATTTCCATATCTGACCATCATCTTTTGAGTTTATATCTTGTCTACTATGTAAATCAACCTTTACTTTAAAAATCGCCTTTTATTAAAACTTGTTACAAACGGTAGGAGTTACTGCGGCAGCTCTTTTTCCTGCTAATAGAGTTCTTTCAAAATGGCTGTCTCCTTAACCTAGAAACAAAAAATCCATTTGCAATGTCATTTTCTTTCTCTACTAATAAATTCAGAAAATATTAATTTGATAGTTCTTCACATTGTATTATTGGAAGTAGCTTTACCTTATATATACAGAATTTTAGATATTAAGAGTAGGTTTTAATTATTGTACCAACATTTAAATTTAATGGTATATTTATACTATATGTAATAATAGTTGATAAAAAGGTTATGAAAGGAAGTAAGTAAATGTACTTATCAGAATTGAATTTATGGAATTTTCGAAAGTATGGCACTAGGACGGATGAAGCTGGCTCAACTTTACCGGGCATTTCGTTATCATTAAACCCACAACTTAATTTATTGGTTGGGGAAAATGATGCGGGAAAAACAGCTCTGATAAGTGCGATAAAATTAGTGTTAAATACACATAGCAATGAGTTTAGCAGACCACAGGTGGAAGACTTTTATTTAGAACCTGAAAAAGAAGAAAGAGAAAGGTCAACAGAATTTAGAATTGAATGTATTTTTAAGGGGTTTTCTAAAGAGGAAGCCAAAAACTTCTTAGAATGGTTAAGTTTTTATGAAGACGAAGATAGGAACATTTGCTACTATTTAAAAATTTTTTTGGTTGCAAAAAGAGATGGAAAAAGTGTCTTTTATGATTTGAAAGCTGGTTCTCATGTTGAAGGCTCTCAAATAGATGGGAAAGCTCGTGAACTCTTGAGAACAACTTTTTTAAAACCGTTAAGGGATTCAGAGAGTGAGCTAAGTCCTAGAAGGAATTCTCGTTTATCTCAAATATTATACAATCATGATGCTTTTAGTAATGAAGAAAGCCACGAGTTGTTAAATATTATACAGGAAGCAAATAAATCTATCGGTAATTATTTTCAAGGTGTTGATTTGGATGGAGGTCCAATTGAAGATAGTTCGGGCAAGGAATTATTAGAAGAACTAAATTCATATTTAGATAGTTTCTCAAGAGAAGGAAATCTCTTGAAGTCTAAATTCAGCATTGCAGATACTAAATTAAAATCTATTTTAGAAAAATTAAGTCTACAGCTTTTTAATAACAAAGCCGGATTAGGGTCACAAAATCTATTGTTTATTGCAACTGAATTATTATTGTTGAAGAGAGATAATTTTACAGGTCTTAAACTTGCCCTAATTGAAGAGATTGAAGCACATTTACATCCTCAATCTCAGACTTTATTAATCGAATACCTTGAAAAAGTGTGTAATGATTCACAAATTCAGATGATTTTATCGACACATAGCCCAATCCTTGCTTCAAAAGTGAATATCGAAAATATTAATATATGTAAAAACAATGGAGTATTTAATATGTCATCAGACTTTACTGAACTTCGCAAAGGAGATTATTCTTTTCTTCAAAGGTTCTTAGATGTAACGAGGTCAAATCTGTTCTTCGCCAATGGAATTATTATGGTTGAGGGAGATGCTGAAAATATTCTAATTCCTACTATTGCAAGAATAATGGGAATTCCATTGTCTAAATATGGTATATCGGTCATTAATGTTGGGAGTACAGGGTTTTTGAGATACTCAAATATTTTCAATAGAAAAAATGAACAGGAGAGTTTAGGAGTTTCAGTAGCATGTATTACGGATGTAGATGTGAAACCTTTTGGTACTAAATATACCTTAGCAGATAAAGAAGTAAGTTATGAAGAATATAAAGTTTTTGAAAAGAGTAGAAAAGAAAAGCTATATACGAAACAAGATGTTAAATGTTTTGTGTCTGATAGTTGGACTTTAGAATTCTGCATCGCAGCTAGTGAATTAAAAGAACAATTCTTTAAAGCAGTAAAATATGCAGAGTATATTGAAAATAGTGAAGTAATCGGATTAACCGATAAAAAGATTGAACAAGGCAATGCATTTGTTTTAGCCGAATTAACCAAATGGGAAACAGAAAATAAAACAAACGAAGAAATCGCATTTCTAATATACAACAATTATATGCTTGTTAAAAAAATATCTAAGGCAATTGTTGCTCAGTGCTTTGCAAATATCCTTTGCGAACTAAAGGAGAAGGAAATTAGGGAAATATTCGAGCGGGATTCAAATCTAAAGTATTTAGTTGACGCAATTAAATATGCAGCGAAGTTAGGTGATGGTAGTTGATTTCAATAAATGAGGGTGACATTTCTAAGGTAGAAAAATACTTTTTACCTTCTGGAGAGAGATTCACTGATGAGAAAAAACAAATTTTAAAATGCATGGACTCAAGAGATATTGTTGCTTGTCCCGGTAGTGGAAAAACCACAACATTATTAGCAAAACTATCAATTATTGAAAAACATCTACCTTTTTCAAATAACAAGGGTATTTGCGTGTTAACACATACAAATGTTGCTATTGATGAAATTAAAGAAAGGTTAGGTGAAAAGAGTAAAAAGTTATTTGAGTATCCGAATTTCTTTGGAACAATACAATCCTTTGTTAATCAATTCTTAACAACTCCTTTTTACCGTAACATATTTGGAAAGAATATCGTATCAATTAACGACGAAATATATAATCGTGAAATTGTTAGAGACTTCTTTTTGATAAATAATAATATAAAAATTGGTCTACGGAAAAAATATAAAGATGACTCTGAGATGCTTTATGAATCACTTATGAATATGAGATTTAATTTTAATGATGATTCTTTGTGCGATAAAACAGGTAAGCCGCTTTATAAGACTAAGAACCCAACTTCACTTGCCTTAACAAAATTGAAAAAAGGAATCATGAAGAAAGGAATTCTATGTTATGAAGATGCATATTGGTTAGCTTACAAGTATCTAAATAAATGTGGAAATCAGCTTAATGAATTATTTTCTGAAAGATTCTCATTTTTATTTATCGATGAAATGCAAGATACATCCCAATTTCAGTGTGAATTATTGAATAAATTGTTTGATAAGGAAAGAGTTATTATACAAAGGTTTGGGGACCCGAATCAGTCTATTTATGAAAATGGAGAAGTTATCGCATGGGATTTATGGAACGAGCCCTTAAGAATAACAGATAGTAAAAGGAACTCTGAGATTGTTAGTAAAATTATTGCACCATTTGAGGTTGCTGCTTCAGGAATGAGAGGGAATCTTCAAACACCTGAAATAGCGCCTAAGATAATTGTTTATGAGGAGAAAGAAATTGAAACAGTGTTACCTCAATTTGCCAAGATAATTATCGATTGTGGGTTAAACGGAGATTCAAAAAATGTGTTTAAGGCAGTGGGGAGAATAGCAAAGATAAATAAAAATGGAAAAATAAGTATTCCTAGTTATTTTCCTACTTACAATCAAAAGACTTCAGGGAATAATTTAAAAAAATTAAAATACTTAAATGATTATCTTAGTATGGAAAATATAGACTCTTTGGATGTTAATGAAGTAAAGTTATATAAGGACTCAATACTTAGCGCGTTGCTTAGAATTCTGTGGTTGTTGGGAATTAAAAAGGACCAGAACAATTATTATACTAATAAGACCTTATTAAAAAAGTTGCATTTAGAAGACGAGTCCTTATTTTTGAAGTTCGAGGAAAACTTATATAACTGGTGTTTAAAATTGAAAAGAAGAGAGAATGTGAAATCAGAATTTATTGATTTTAGTAATGAATTATTATGCCGCTTGTTTAATATTCAAGATGTCTCAAAATTAAAGGTTTTCTATGAAGAAACGAGTGCTGAGGAAGAAGCCAAGAATGGGTCATCTAATATTTATACACACCACATCGAAGAAGATAGTCCTTTAGAGATTCATATCAATACAGTAGCAGGTGTTAAAGGTGAAACCCATACGGGGACATTATTTTTTGAAACTTTTCACTATACCTATGATGTAGGTAATTTAATAGATTTCTATAAAGGTAAAATAAAGGAAAAAAAAGGTGTAAGACAAAAAGCAGCTGCAAAAAATGCCTACGTCGCAATGTCAAGACCATCCCATTTATTGTGTGTAGCCGCTCAAAAATCATCCATTGATGGACATGAGGAGGCACTTCTTTCAGCTGGATGGGAAATAATACAAATTTCTTAATTGATTGAAATAGTTAGAGGGTGGGTGCAGCGCCCGCTCTTCTTTCTTATTAATTCGTTAGATTATTACCTTTGTAGCTTCATGTTTATTTTTCTTCGGTAAATTCGTTCGTTAATTCTGTTGGCATCTTCCTTGAAAGTAACATGTTAAATAAGAGTAATAATATAATCCCTTTTGACATATCTATTGAATGGATGGAAAGGAAGGGGATATTATGTTTTTATTGCATGAAATTTCACTTAGTGAAGATGATACAGTTGAGGAACACCCAATTTGCATGCGTGAAGATAATGGTGAAATAAAACATATGGGGATTTTATTAAAAAGAAGGATATCCCAAGGGATATATATAGGGACGGAATATTATCACTATGTTGATTTTTATGGGAGAAGCCCAATTAATTTTAATTACTCAGATTATAAAGAATTGAAAAGCCAAGGTAATTTTGATATGAGTTTATCTATGATTGCAGACTTTGGATTTAGTTTTACCAATGTAGAAGCTGAACCAGGTCTAGGGACAGAAAGAAAACAAAGGGCCCTTAAAGGAACAACGCTACTGCCTGTATCAAAAACCTCTCGTCTGAGGTCAAGCCCGCCAACATAATGAATTGGACTTAGAATACTCTAATATCGAATACTTTAGGTATAACCCTAGAAAAAACAGCCATTTGGCTGTTTTTTTACATATATTCTTACTATTAAACAAAAAAACAAATGACAGAACTGTCCTGATTTTGTAACGCCAATCCTAAATCGTGAAGTCAAACCCAATAGCTCACGAGATTTCTATTGATGAATTCAATATTTTATCACACTTGAGTATTAACAAGCTAAAGAATATAGTTTTATACTTATCGAATTAAAAAAAGCTGGACTTTAATATAAAATAACAACATAAGATAGAGTTTGCTTTGTTACCGACCGTTATCATTTGGATATCGGTCTTTTGTTTTATAATCTAATAATTTTTAAGCTATCCTGTTTTTTAAAGGATTTTGTTTTTTTTACCGATGTGGTTCCTTTGTTTCTGTTAAATAGGTAGAAAAGTAGTAGGACTATTTTTTTAAAAAACTGAAAAAATATAACTTTTTATGTTAAAATTTTGATATTAGTTGATAAATCCACATCTTTTCCATTTGAAATATATTGGAGGGTTATTATGGAAACAATAACGCCAATTTTTGAATCGGACTTAATTTTTGAACAATATGTTGAAGAAACGCATTTTCGTGGTTTTTCTGTTGGTTATGAACTTGAAGAATTTAGATACGAAGCTCTTGTTGATTTGATTTTTTCAGCTTTAATGGACTTTTCACTACCAGAAAGTGAAAAGCATTCCATCACTCATTTAAATGCAGAAAGAAAAATGAGAAATGCTGCAAGAGCCGTATACGCTTCAGATAAATATAGTAAACGTGGTGAGTTCGGGGAAATTTTACTCCATATCATTATGCGAGATTATTTTAATTCCATTCCTGCCATTTCTAAAATGTATTATAAAGATGGTCCAAATGAAACTGTAAAAGGATTCGATGCTGTTCATATTGTAACTCAAGAAAAAGATTTAGAACTTTGGTTAGGTGAAGTTAAGTTTTACAATAATATGGCACGGGCGATAAGGGATGTTCTACCAGAACTTCATGCACACATGGATAAGGATTATTTACGTAACGAATTTTTATTTATATCCAATAAAATTGACCCTAATTGGGAACATGCTGGAAATGTAAAACGACTAATCGACACAAGGACGAGCTTGGATAAGATTATAAAGAGAATTCGAATACCTGTTCTTCTGACGTATGATAGCAAAATTGTCAGTTCCTATAAAGAAGTATGCGAGGAATATAAAATGGATTTAATTGACGAACTCAATAAGCATCATAAAAAGTTTAGGAGTAGTGAGTTGCCGAAGAATGTGGATTTAGTTTTAATTATCCTTCCTTTTGCGCAGAAAAAGGCATTAGTCGAAAAATTACATGAAAAATTAAGGGTATGGCAGCAGATATGAAAAATGAAGAATTAAACTATCAGCAAATAATAGAATTAATCGAACAGGGAAATCTATCTATCGAACGATGCTTTTCCATCTTTATGTGGGTTAACCGCGTCACTCAGAATAAAGCTAAAGAAGGTGATGGAAGAGATGTTATATTAAGGATGATGGACAAGATAGACAAATTACCGAAGGAAATAGAACCCATTTTAAATGATTATGTGGGTAAGCTTGGGTATTTCCCTTATTTAGATGTAAACAAAGAATTTATGTCAGCAAGAGACTTATTACGTTATGAGTTTTATCGGTCGGAAAATATTCCAAATATCGTCATGCACCAAAAGCAAGCAGAGGTATATGATGTTATTTCAAACCATCAAAGTGTTATTTTGAGTGCCCCAACAAGCTTTGGAAAAAGTCTGCTGATTGAAGAAATTGTGGCTTCAAAAGAATACTATAACATTGTCATTATTCTACCTACACTTGCTTTAATTGATGAAACCAGAATGAAACTGGTGAAGTATTCAGACGTATATAAATTAATTTTTTCTTCGAAACAAAGCTTTGGTAAACGCAATATATTCATATTAACACCTGAACGTCTTCTAGAGATTGAAGGTATGCCAGTAGCGGACTTTTTCATTATCGACGAATTTTACAAGCTAGATAGTTCCAGAAGTGAAGATGAACGGTTGAATGTATTAAACCATGCATTTTACCGGTTAATCAAATCTACAGATAAATTTTATTTACTTGGTCCGAATATAGCTGCAATACCAAAGGGTTTTGAAGTTGATTATGCCTGCAAGTTCATTCCTTCCGATTTTACAACTGTAGCATGTGACGAAATATTTATAAAGCGTGAAAAGAAACGTGAACTGGAACAACTTGTCGAACTTCTTAAAAATCTTTATGAGCCAACCATGGTTTATTGCAAGGCGCCTGGAAGCGCTGAAAGAAATGTAAAAGAGTTCCTAGAAAAGGCAAATAGCTATTTAACAAAAAATAAGCACCATAACGATGCGATAAACTGGATAAAAAAGAATATCCATCCTGATTGGTTATTAATCAGTGCCCTGTCTCATGGAGTGGCTTTTCACCATGGAGCTATGCCTCGGCATCTTGGTAGGTATATAGTTGAAGAGTTTAATAAAGGAACCATCAAGTACCTATTTTGTACTAGCACTCTAATAGAAGGAATTAATACAACCGCAAAAAATGTTGTGGTTTTTGAAGATAAGAAGGGAATTGAACCTATTACCTTTTTTGACTACCGGAACATTCGAGGTCGGGCTGGTCGTATGAAAAAACATTTTCTAGGTCGGGTATACTCATTTTACAACCCTCCTAAGGACATTGATGTGAATGTCGATATCCCATGGTATACGCAGGATAAGGCATCAGATGAGATTTTGATTCAAGTGGAAGAAGGAGATTTAAAGCCGGCATCCATAGAAAAGTTAAAGCCCTATAAAGAACAAAAAGTTCTTGAGATTGAAGTTATAAAGAAAAATAATAACATACCTGTTAAAGGTCAGGTTGAATTAGCTGAGCTAATTCAAGGTGATTTAGATTATTATCAAAACCAACTAACATGGACGAGTTATCCGACATATAACCAGTTGGAAACGTGTTGCACCTTAATCTTTAATTACCTTCGCTTTAAACATACGAAAGATGAGGTATATAGTGGCAAACAACTTGCATTCTATGTGAGAAATTATGTACGGGTTCAATCAAATATGGCAAAGTATATACATTTTTTCTTGACGAACGATATTAAAATTAAAACTGCTGACCAAGCTGTTCAAAAAGCAACAAAGATTAGTAGGAGTTGGTTTGAATTCAGATTTCCAAAACTCCTTTTAGGCTTACAGCAAATTCAAGAAGCTGTATTTAAACAGAATGGATTGCCTTTTGGAGATTATAAATTTTATGCTTCACAGATTGAATTTGCTTTTTGCAGCCCAACCTTATCATCTTTACAGGAGTTTGGACTACCAATCTCTTTATTAAGGCAATTAGAACCTTATATGGACATGAAAGAGTTAGAAAATAATGACGACCTAGATAAGGTAATTACTCAAATCAAAAAGATGGATGTGTCTTCTATACATTTAGACCCATTTGAGACGAAACTCCTAAAAGATTTTGTTAAAGGATAATTGTCTTAATTTGGTAAACTGTTGGTGTTGTTTTTCTCAACTAAGGAGTAGAAGGAACATCTGATTCCAAGGGGCTATTTTAATGCCCCTTTTTCTTTTTGAGCGAAAGTTACAGACATTAAAATTCCTGATAAGGAACGGTATTATAATTCTTTATTAAATTTTAACTGACACAAGCAAAATTCTAATGTACAGAAAGAGGTGTTCGAGATGGAATAACTTATTTGAATAATTTCAATATAGCTGGAATTCAAGAAATTTAATGATGAAAATAAAACAAGAAAATAACAATAGTAGAAAATACTAATACGTATCAACAAATTTTTTTGTATTTAAAGAAGGTAAAGAAAAGAATATAATTCCTGAAATAGGAGGTAATTATCAAATATGTATTATATAAAATCATTTATAGTTATTGTTTTTCTATTAATTTTTATACCATCAGAAACCTTTCCAAAAATATTTCAATTTAGTAAAGAAGTACAAGCGTCAGTTTTGCTAGATAGAGAGGGAGTGAAAAAATTTGAAGGTAAAATTGCCGCTGGAGGAGAGCACTCTGCTTTTTTGAATGGTAAAGGCACAGTTCAAGCAGTTGGGAGAAACTCTTGGGGGCAATTAAACGTCAGTGGTTGGAAAGATATAGTTGCTTTATCAACAGGCTATAGTCAAACTGTCGGTTTAAAAAGTGATGGTACAGTGGTGGCTGTCGGTGAAAATCCTAAAGAACAAACAAATGTTGGCGAATGGTCGGATATTATCCAAGTATCTGCGGGAGAAGGAACTACTTTTGGATTAAAAAGGGATGGAACAGTAGTTGCTGTGGGAAGCAATTATAATGGTCAAAGTAATGTGGATAATTGGACAGATATAGTTTCGGTCTCGGCTGGGGGAGGGCACACGGTCGGACTAAAAAGTGATGGTACAGTGGTGGCTGTTGGAGATAATTATAACGGGGAAATTAACGTTAGCGAATTTAAAAATATTGTTGCTGTATCGGCTGGATATTCCCATACCGTCGGATTAAAAAACGATGGAACCGTTATTGCTACTGGCGATAATGACTACGGAGAAACAAATGTTAACGAGTGGAAGGATATTGTTGCAGTTGCTTGTGGGCATGCCTTTACCATAGGTTTAAAAAGTGATGGTACAGTGATTGCTGTTGGAGGGCTTTTTCCTGATAAGATAAATGTAGGTGTTTGGAAAGACATCGTTGCAATCTCCGCTGGACCGAATCATGTTTTAGGCTTAAAGAGCGATGGTACAGTAGTCTCATCTGGTTACAATAAGGACGTTCATACAAGTTATTCGAGTTTGGAAGATATTGTTAGTTTATCAGCTGGAGCTAGCCATACAGTAGGATTAAAAAGCGATGGCACTGTTGTGGGTGTTGGTGACCCAGGAGCAATAAATATAAGTAATTGGAGTGGAATCATTGGAATATCTGCGGGAAACGGTCATACTTTTGGAATTAAAAACGATGGAACCGTTGTTGCATCTGGTGAAAATTATATAGGTCAATCTGAAATAACTAACTGGAAAGACATTAAAGCCATATCAAATGGAAGTGGAGGAAGTCATACAGTAGGATTAAAAAAGGATGGAACTGTTGAAGCTGTTGGAAGTAATTATTATGGCCAAATAAATGTTTCCAATTGGAAGGATATTACTTCGATAGCAGCCGGCACATCGCATACAGTAGGATTGAAAAAGGATGGAACTGTCGTTGGAGTAGGAGACAACTATTCTGAACAAATAAAAGTGAGTGGCTGGAAAGATATAGTTGCCATCGCCGCTGATTCACATAATACTATTGGGTTAAAAACAGATGGAACAGTTGTAGCAACTGGGACGAATTATTATGGACAAAATAATGTCAGTGAATGGAAAGATATAGTCGCCATTTCAATTAAAAATAATCATACTGTTGGATTAAAAAGTGATGGAACAGTTGTAGCAACTGGATGGAATTCTGCTGGTCAAAACAATGTCAGTGAATGGAAAGATATAGTTGCTATTTCGACTGGTGAACATACTACAGCTGGATTAAAAAGTGACGGAACTTTAGTAGCAACTGGATGGAATTCTACTGGTCAAACCAATGTGAATCCTATGAGTCTGAAATTTGAAGCTCCTGTTAGCTCTTTTGATATTTCGAAAAGACATTCCAAGAGCGGGGACAACGTTACCATTAGAGTGAATTTCAATAAAAGTATGAAGAATACTGTAAAACTTTCATTAAGAGGAACAATAAAAAATCATCCTGTATCGATGAAAGAAGTTGTAGGTAGTAATGGCAAATCTTTTAATTACATCTATACGGTTCCACAAGATGTATCAGGTAAAGTGCATTTTCAACTTTCTGAAATGATTGATGTAGATAATAATTACTTTGCAGATTATTATGCTAACAATATATTCGAAGTAGATAATGATATGCCCTTCATTTTGGGGGCAGCAAGCAAAGTGATTTTTATAAATTCAGTTTTTAATCCAATAAAGGGCATAACTGCAACAGACCTTACGGATGGCTACCTAACAAATAAAATAAATATAAGTGGCACGGTCAACACAAAGAAAAAAGGAAAATACTCACTTATCTACTCAGTTGTGGATAAATCAGGAAATGAAACTTCAATTCCAATAACAGTTACAGTAAAAGATAATATAAAACCTGTCATTTTAGGTGCATCAGACAAAACTGTTTTTATCAATTCCAATTTTGATTCGAAATTGGGTGTGACAGCAAATGATAATTCTGATGGAAATCTGACAAGTAATTTGAAAATATCTGGTACAGTAAATACTAAAGTAAAAGGGGTTTATACATTAACGTATACAGTATCTGATATCTCAGGAAACATAACAGTGATTTCGAGAAAAATAATGGTAGTCGATAATGTAAAACCTGTTATTACTGGTGCCATAAATAAAACCATTAATCAAAACGATGCATTTAATCCCAAAACAGGAGTAACATCAAAGGATAATGTTGATGGTAATTTGACAAATTCAATTAAAATATCTGGTATGGTAAATACGAAGGAAAAGGGGACTTACACATTAAAGTACACAGTGTCAGATTCTTCAAGAAATGTTACTACAGTAACTAGAAAAATAACTGTAACTGATAACATTAAGCCCGTCATTACAGGAGCAGCTAACAAGACAATCAATATTGGTTCTGCATTTAATCCTAGAACCGGGGTAAAAGCGAAGGACAATGTTGATGGTGATTTGACAAGTTCAATTAAGGTGATTGGGACTGTTAATACCAAGAAAAAAGGCACTTATTCTTTAACCTATGTGGTTACAGACAAATCAGGAAATATGATTATGATTACACGAAAAATAAGCGTAAAAGATATTCTCAAACCTGTAATCTCTGGTGCAACAACAAAAGTAATTAAACTTAAATCGTCGTTTAATCCAAAAAGTAATGTTACAGCGAGGGACAATATTGATGGCAATTTGACTAAATTAATAAAAATCACAGGAACAGTTAATATAAATAAAAGAGGGACATATTTTCTAACGTATTCTGTTAGCGACAAGGCTGGTAACAAGGCGGTAGTTAAGAGAAAGATAATGGTTGAGTAATATAAGCGAGTTTATCAAGCAGCGAAAGGTTCACCTAAGTACCTTGATAAATATTAACCCCGGAAACGGGGTTTTATTTTTCAACTAAGATTCTACTTAAGATATATATTCCAGAAAGTCCATCCAGCCTTTAAGGCGACTATGATGGTTATCTACATTTTGAATATTATATAGCTACTTACTTGTCATTCACCATAATAATTACCGAGAGACTTTCATTGTAAAATTCATCTAGTATACCAATAAACAGTCTCTATGTTGTTATTGTTAAAAAAAATTCCGTAGGTAGAATAGAACGATTTGTTTAATTAAAGGTTACATCTTTTTTTGTAGGAACAATCCAAAAATTGGACGAATCGTAATGGAAGGGTACACATTTTAAATTATATAAAAGGGGGTATTTTTGCGTGGAATGTCCTAGCTGCAAAAATCAAGTTAATTTAAAGGAAGAAGAAAATTTTGAAGGAAATTGTCCTCATTGTGGATTTTATATTTATTTAAGACATACTCTTAGAATTGCCTGCACTTCTTATTTGCAAATCGATAAAAATGAGGATATTTATTTCAAAAACATCCATCAAAGAATATATAATCCTTTCATAAATGAACATATTGGTCAATTGGCGCCACTGAAGGGAGCAATTAGTATAGGTGAATATTTAATTAAACAATTTAAGAACCTACTAAAAGATTACCCTAAAGAAGACCTTTTATTTATGATGCTGGGCTTAAGAGAGCTAGCAACATGGAAGATTCATCTAGAACCGGATGATGTTTGGGCAGCAGTTCATGCCCGTAACTTGTCTCACGTATTTTCAAATTTAATCTCTTATATAGAACAAGAAACATTCGGGGAAAATGGAATTGTGGAAGATACTGATATTATCTCTGCCTTTGTTTTAACAGAGGAAATCGATAAAATTATAAGCAATGTATTTAATACTCATATATTTGGTTGGGAGCCAACTCTAACAGATATTATTAAAACTAGAATAGAAAATGATTATCTTTCACTGTATCACCAATATTTTGAAGTGGAGGAACTTCAAAAACCTGAAGAAATAATTTTTAATAATACCACAATCGAAAAATTCTTAGGACAAAGGAACATTCAGACGGTTAAAATTAAAAAGTCAGTGAATGATGAACTTGATAAATTATTCGGATTTTCTTTTCTAGACCTACATGATTTTAGAAAAGTGGTTATCTCAGTTGCAGAGGAAAATGGACAGGTATTTGATATTTGTCCATTAACGGAAGATAAATATATGAGAGCATTATTTATTTTTAAAGAGCAATTACCCGAAGTTTTTAATCAAGAAAAATTATTAAATATAATCAAGTACATGTCCTATAAACCTTCTTTTAAAAAAGGGGATAAATTGGATAAATTAACTGACCCCTATTTAGACTATAAATTTATCTTTGAATACGAAGATTTGTTAGCATTCGGTATAATGGATTCAGCAAATAGCATTACAATGTTTGAGAATATTGCTTCATCTGACCATTTTATTCAGAATATTTTTGGTCAATTTGCAACTAAAGTATTTAAAAAAGCACAAGAGAATACAGCTTATTTAATTGGAATGAAAATCGCTGAATCCTTTTTTAATAAGGAAAATTATTTTGTTCCTATCCAACAAAAAGGTGTACCGCTTGTCAATTTTAAAACGGTAAATGGAAATGGGATAAAGAAAAAAATAGTTAACCAAAATAATATGGATTTAGGCGATATTGATGCTGTTTGTGTCGATATTCAAAAAAAACAGCTAATTCTAATGGAAGTTAAATATTATAAACCGGCTGTCAGAAATATGGACATGATAAAAAAAGATAAAAAAATTTTTGAAGATATTCCGAAAATAAAAGCTCGGGCAGAATGGTTTAAAGATAATATCGAAGATATAGTAAAAGCTTGGGGATTAGAATCAGGTTCATATACGGTTTTTACCTACTTAGTAACGGGTAGACCAAACTTTTACGGGAAACAGTTAGAAGAGGAAAATGAAGAGATAAAGTATTTCACTTATGATGAGATTATAAGGTTATAAAAAAATTATGAATAAGTGAAAAGTATACTACTTTTTAGGGGAGAAAATAATATTCTTCTCCCCTTAATCCAGGTTATGTTGCATAATTGAAATGGAATAAAGTATTTCAATTATTGTCGAACAAAGCCTTTTTGAACTAGTTTCCGTTTTAAATCGGAAAGGTTATGCAAGATTGAGCTCTCGCTTAAAATTAATAATAAATTCCCTGTTTTCTACCTTATATTCTTTTAAATATATTAATAATAAAGTCAGGATTTTCTCCCACTTTTTCAACATTTTCTTACTTTGGTTTGGATAGTAGACATCTTTTTCTTTTTCTTTGATATATTGTTCTTTTACAAAATTCAGAAAGTTGTCTGATTGAATTAAATACCTAATTTCTTTTATGCCTCCTATTAAATCCTCTGATTCATAAAATTCAAAAACTTTATTATAAGAAGGGTTAAGAATCCATTTTAATTTTTTTTCATAGTACCCAGAGTTTAACCATTTAAATAGTTGTATATTTTCAAATGATGTTTTATAAATCTTTTCAAGAAAAACTGAACTTTTTTTCTCTTTAAATGTTCTAACGAAATTCAAAGGTTCGAAGTATGGAAGATATTCCTTTTCATTCATTACATAAACCAAGTATTGTAAATCTAATAGCATTTCAAATGATAATAGTTCAATTTTTTCAGATTGTAAGAATAGTCCGTGTGCAACCCTATTTCTTATTAAAGGGAAATGAAATAAAAAATATGGTTTTTCATCGTATGTTGGAACTCTAATTCCTATTTCGTTAACTTTGGAAATTAAACTATAACTGCTTAATTCGTCTGGTATAATTTCAAATTCATCACACATGTCAAAGAATATGCCTTCAATTTGGATGGGTATTAAATTCATAAAAGCAAGATAATCTCTATTTGTAAAAGCGTCTAATGCACTTTTTATCACTGAATACCTTTTGTATAAAACGTGGTTGTTTTTCATGTTAGTTTTTATATATTCAGATACCTTATATTCTTCAATATATTTATACAAAACCTCTTTGTATTCATTAATGTTTTCATTTTTTAATTTTATAAGTTTATCACTGGAAAACTTATAATTAGCAAGTGTGCTATCTGCCTGTTCCTTATTATTATCATAATTTTTTTTGTATGTACTTATTAAATGAAAAAGTTCTTTGGTAAATTTAATTGTGATTGAGTAATCATATCCAGTTTTATAATAATTTTTATTCTCTTGTATATATGAAAATTGATACTTATAATTTGAATTACTTTCTTTTGCTTTAATAAGAGCTATAGATTTGATATCTAAGCTTTTTATTTTAATTTCTTCTTCTTCAACTAATTTGTGATAATAATTACATTCATCAATTTTAGATTTTATAGTCGGGAGCAATTCGTGTGTTATTAATTTTTTTTCTTCAATCAAATGATTATAATCTAAAAATCTTTTTCTATTATTAGTAATTTCTCCATTAATTAACCTAATTCTCTCATAGAAATCGGCTCGTTCCTTGATTAATTTTCTTTCAGACTCTAAATTGTATGTTTTTACATTATCAATGAGTGCAAGTGTATCATCGATTGCACTTTTCACTTTTAAACATTCCTTTTGGGGAGTATTATAAAGTCCAATGATAGTTTCAAAAAAATAATTATAAAATTCTTCCTTTCCACTGGGAAAATCAATTTTTGTATATGCAAAAAAATCTACGATGTAATTTCTTAATTCAGAAAATGATGTTGTAGAAATATCAATTTTAAAGATTTCAAGAAAGAAATCGAATATAATTTGGTCTTTGTTAAGTCCAAATATATTATCTTTGTTTAAAAGAATATCTGAATATGCTAACATATTATTTATAATTTCTTTTTTATTCATGAAGTTCTCCCTCCTAATAAGTAATATGAAGATTATACCATCTTCTAAAGGAACAGAATTACTAAATTAGCAGGTATCATTGCTTATTTATGTGCGGCAACTGGAAAAAAGTAAATAAAATGTGGTCCTTTTCATGGCGAACAGAAGCATTGTGGAATAGGCTGGGTTCTACAGTTGAAGATATTTAATGGAAGAGTTCCTTTCAAAACAAAAATGATGCTAACGGGAGTGATAAAAGAGTTTAATATAATCTATAAAAATACATTGACATCGTCAGAAAACTATCCGTATTATGGTCTATGTTATCCCATTTAGGAAAGCCCACATCCAAATTACTCGGATTAATTCCTTCAATATATGACCTCAACGAAATTTTCTCACCATCTATTTTTTTTCTGAGAAAATCGGAATACAATGACAAGATTCTTAACTATTCTAATTGTGTTTGTAGAATAATTTTTGAATATCTTAATAAGATATTTAAACAGGTACCTCTATATCCACAACTACAAATATGGTAATTTTTTTACCTTATACTTCAACTTCATTCAATATGTCTATCCGGTAGAAAAACGGATGCCAGTCAAATGTTGCAACTATATACGACGAAGGAAGATAGTCTTCTCCAATCCTTGGCGGTCATGGAATTAGTCCTAGAAAAATGGATAGAACCTGCATCGGATTATCCGTTTCCAATCGATATTGCCTTCCATCAAATCATTTCTATTTGCCAGTAGACCAATGGAATTACCTACGGTGAATTATTAGAACGGATAGAAACCAATCATATTTTACATACACTCAACACGTTAGATGTCCAAGTATTAATAAATCATATGGTGGAAAAAGACCACTTAGAAATCATTCAAGGAAAAAATGAACTCATTATCGGCATTGAAGGGGAGCGTATTCTTAGGGGCAAGCAATTTTACACAGTCTTTATGACTCCAGAAGAGTATGATGTATTGGAAGGTATAAGAAAGATAGGCAATGTAATCCTTGCCGGTAAGCTGTGGATAATTAAAGATATCGACACGGATAAAAATAAAGTATACGTATCGAAGGCAGTGAATGTTAAGCCCCCGCTTTATTTGGGAAGTGGAGGGATGTTACACAAGAAAATTGGAGAAAAAATGATGGAGATAGTGTGTTGCGACCAGACGGTCACGTATACCAATGATGAAGCGGCGAACACACTTAGGGATATGCGAAGAAAGTATCAAGAATTTGGGTTTCATACAAAACAAAGACCTATCTGGGAAATGAAAAACGAAACAATTTTTGAGACCTTTACGGGAACAACCATAACCCGGACTCTTTGTTAGATGTTAAGTTCTTTTGGTGTGGATATAGATAGTGTGGATGGATTCGGGAGAATTACTATTGAAGGTTCGAAGGATTTGATTAAGGTACTTCAACAAATCGAGCTTAAAGAGTGGAAACCGGAAGATTTGCTCCCTTATACTAAAGAAGGTGAGTATTACGCCTCTAAGTATTCTATTTACTTACTAAAGGAATTACAGGATGGAATTCATATTGCTCATGAAATAAACATTTCAGCTACTTTGGATTACTTAAATAGCTTTGAATTTTAAAGTTATCAAATTGACGTAACCTCATTATCAAAACGACTGTGTTAGATTAATATGACGACCATAGAATTGAAACCAAGAATAACCTGAGTAGTAATTAAAATGGCCTAAAACATTAAGGAAACCTCCCGAAAAGAGGTTCCCTTGTTTTATTTAACCACTCTGAAATATTTGCTGTTCTATTATATATAAGACTTTGCTTAAAGAATATCGACTTTGAATTAGCAATATATTTAGCCAATATTTCAATCTTATTCATTGTAACCACAATTCATACACATGTTAAAGGTAGAGGGAATTACACCCCCTTGAGAAAAAGTTATTATAAAAATTTGATATTAAATATATTTAAGTATAACCATTAATATCAAATTTTGACTGGTAAATTATTATTCTTTTCGTCCTTTGAAAATTACCTTTGTTAGTTCTGTCCTTTTTATTAGGTTTATTCTACTAATATCAGAAACAACATTCTTTAGTTCACCATTTTTAATTAATTTTAATAATCCTTTCTCTGAAATTGGATACTCTTTTACAGCTGCTTGAACTCCTATATGACATTTTATAAATAAATCTATTTCATTTTTAGAAAAAAAGTAACGTTTTTTATTATTTTTGGTAATTTTTATTTCCACCGGTTTAATAATGTCTTTTAGAATCATTTTGTGTATTGTTTCTCCATCCATTTTTAAGAGTGATTTTACCTCCCTTAATGAATATCTTCTAATTCCATTTTCTTCATTTTTATGATTATTTAAATAGACTTCTATTTCTTCAAATCTAAAATGAATATCCTTTAATTTGGCATCCTTTTTATTGGTAAAGGGGGTTAATTTCCCTTCATAAATTAAATTGAAGATTTTTTTAATAGTAAGTCCACTTGTTTTATATTTTTTTAATGCATTTTGTAAATTAATCCCAATTTCACTTTCGCAAAAAGGACCTTTATTTCTAAATAGGAATGTGTCAATCTCCCTACTATCGAATTTTGTAGATAGCTTTCCTAAGACTATTTTTTTGTTTAAATAACCTAGCTTAACTAGTATATTTATAGTTTCAATTGGTAGACCTAATATGTGTGCTGTTTCCTTTAAATTTATAAGATAATTTTTGTCTTCAATATATTTTTCAATCTCTTTTAAGGACTCTTTTGGAAGAACCTCTCTTTCTTTTCCCCCTCTATTTACTATCCTTAACATTCTTTTGTTATTCCAAATTACATTCACATCATTTCTAGTTAATCCGTAAAGCTCTGTTAATTCTTTTTTTGTGAAATTAATTTTTTTGTCTTTATGTATATTCCTTAATTTTTTCAGTGCTACCGAATGAATATTCCCTTTTCTTCCTTGCATTTCCCAGAATTCTTCATAAGCCAATTTAATTAAGAAAAATTTATGTGACAATAGTAACTTTTCAAATTGCTTTTTTTGATATTTTCTTACATTAAACGGTTTTTGATAGAATGCATCTAGAACTTTATAAAAATTATTAGGGAAGTTGTTATACATCCAATAAACATTTGTAAAAGCAAGAGACATGTTTTTATTATTTCTTTCACCATTCAAGGTAGAAGCAAGTGTATAGATAACCTTTTCATTTGTGTCGGAAGCAGTAAAGTCTGATAAACCTTCGATTAAATAAAAACTTTTAGTAGCAAGTTCCATATAGTCATGAATAGATAAATAGCTATTTAATATAAATGGATTTTTACCATATAGCATGTTTCTCATAATCAAATGAGATTTAAATAGAACGTCTGATTCACGTATAGTATTAGGCTTAGAAGATACTTCTAAGCTGTACCCACAGTTAATACATTCTGATTTCATTAAAGAAGAAATTGACAGGGGATAATGACACTGAACACATGAATCAATTAACTTTAAATGATGTTCATCGCAAATATTTACAAAGTGGAGATTCCACTCTGTTTTATGCTTTATTGTATTGTTTATACATAATGGGCAATACTTAGCTCGATTTTTGCACACCAATAACTTCCCTAAATGCATTCCAAGTTGTATTTCGTAGTAATTTAGTGAAATATTATATAATTCCTTATAATCATATAAAGTCAGTTTTGAAAGTTCATTAATTGAAGAGATAGGAAAACTATTACTATTTAGGTGAAACCATTTTACATTAATTAATTCTGTAATATATGAAATAGATGGATATCTGTTCGCTGCAGCAAGTCTATACAAATAATTGGTTAAACTTTCTCCTTTAAGTATCTCTGGACGAAAAAGTAGCATTTTCTTCACCTCAATGAAAGTTTTACCCAATTAATCCTTTCTATATACGAGGGCATTCCCTGTTTTATAAATAATATTCTCAATTCAGATTATTTTAAGATGAATAAAAAGGACGAATGTACTTAAGATATATTTAAATATTGAAAGGAAGTTTTAAATGGATTATATCGAGATAGCCCTTCCGAAATGTAAAGTCTTTTTAACCCAGAAAGAGTTTCAATCCCTCCTTATGAGGGATACAGAACTTTACAAACTTGGATTAAAAAGAGGTAAAGCTATATCACGTAATTTGAAACAACATCAACGTGAAGAAGATAAATATTTAAATTAAGTTTTTTAGGTTAATCCCCCAAATATATTTGTATTCTCTCGAAAATGGACTTGGAATCTCCAAGTCCATTTTCGGTTTGAAGGATTATTTTATAATCTGCAAAAAATGTTCCGTCTGAACCTTTCCAATTAATTTCTCTTTTAAAAAAAGACTTTTGCAAAGAGTATTTACAATCAATCAATCGATACAAAATTTACACATATATTTTTTAGAATTAAATAAGTTGATGCACCAATGTATATGGATTATTTATATTTAAGGTTTACTACGCTATACACCGTGTATATACACGGTATGTACACTGTATATACAAAACTATTAATCATTAATCCTTTTATTTTGTAGTATATAATTTGACGAAATCGGAAAAAACATAAGTAGTCATTATTAAAAAACTGCAGTGAGAGTGATATTGGGAAATAAAAACACTAATGAAGCTTCAACCATGTTGATATTATTTTTATTTCAGTTTTAGTAAGAGAGGAAAAAGTCATGAATTTAAACACTAAGGCAAATAAACCAATGAAAGTTACGTGGGTGGGACCACATAAGGTTAGACATAACAATAGTGGATGAACAGAAAAAGTAAGGGGGAGACCTAACTAAAAACTTTTTTTGGTAATTAGCCCGAATAATGTCCTATTACTTGGAAGTTGAAGATATTACCACTTGAAGCAATGGAACCAACAGGATTATTATCTAACACATAAGAAATCTTATATATTTTATTGGATAGTAAATTCTGATAAAAGAAAAAAAGTTTCTGATTAGGAATCTGTTATTAAGGAGAGAGGGTATTGTCAAAGGTATTGTTAGGCATTGGGGTTGAATTTATCTTTAACGGTAAAAAACATGAAATCATTGAAGAACTGAACGATGGAAGTTTTTATATGCAAAGTAATGAAAAAGATAGGGAAATCACAAAGATTACAAGAATGGAATTCCTAAGACATTTAGAGAAGAACGAAATTGTTTTACCCGAATTTGAAAACGTGATTATTCCTCTTGAATCAGGAATGTATGCATATCGCTTTGAAGATTTTGAAAGAGTTCCGGAAAAAAAGCAAAAACAAGCATTATTAAAAAAAGAAATAATTAAGCCTTTACTCGAAAGAAAACATTCTGTTAAGGAGATTCAGGAGCATATCAATGAGTTGAAATCTGACCCAGAAATTCAATTAAGGATGAATGAATGTAATTTGAAGTTCCAAATCTCGACCATTTATCGATGGATTAAGCAGTATAAAAAGGATGAACAAATAACAAGCCTTGTATCAAAGAAAAGAGGAAATTATGAAAGAAGACCTTTTGGTACGATTACTGAAAACATTATTCGTAAACAGGTGTATAAGTTTCTTCAATACGAATTAGAAAGTATTGATACATGTTATTCAAAAATCTACACAGAAATTTCGCAATGGAATGAAAAACACCACAAATACCCAGAAGTAATACCCTCACGTAAAACCATAGCGAGAAGAATAACGAAGGGAAAAGCATTTTTCGAAGCAAATAAAAAGAACAAAAAAGCCAAAAATTTGAAAGCAAAAGATAAACCTTCTTATGCAATGAAGGTGGCTCAATGTGACCATACAAGATTAGATATTATTGTTGTTGATGATGAATCAGGAAAACCACTTGGTAGACCTTGGTTAACCTATATAATGGATGAATATTCAGGATATCCATTAGGATTTTACCTCGGGTATGAAGGCCCCTCCTATAAATCTGTAATGTATGCTCTAAGAAACGCTTTTAAGACGAAAGGGTATATTAAAGAACATTTTAAAGATATAAAGAATGATTGGCTAGCCCATGGCGTTCCAGAGACATTGCTTGTTGATAATGGAAAGGAATTTCATAGCAATTCCTTAAAGAGCGTTTGCCAACATTTTGATATTAACTTGAAGTTTTGTACCCCTGGTAAGCCTTGGCAAAAAGGAGCTGTAGAAAGATTCTTTGGTACTTTAAATACCTCGCTTCTTCACCAAATGCCTGGAACAACTCTGTCAAATATTCAAGAATTAAAGAGATTTGACTATGACCCTAAGAAGAATGCGATTATAAAGTTTAGTCAGCTGATGGAATTGTTTTTAGAGTGGCTTATTGATGATTTTTCTGTCGACTATCATAAGGGAGTTAAAGGAGTTCCGAAAGAGTTATGGGAGGTTTCTTCAAAAAATGGGTCTCTTGTTTCAATCGGAAAATTTGGACCAGAATGGGAAATTCGTTTATATCCAATAAAAAAGAGAAGAATTCAGCATTATGGTATCGAATTTGAACATTTAGAATACAATTCTCCTGAACTTGATAAATTAAGAAAGTATCTGAAGGAGAAAAAAGGAAACGCTGAAGTAGATGTTAAATACAATCCAGATGATTTGTCGAAAATATATGTTTACGATGAAATTTTTACAAAAGGGTATATAGAAGTACCGTGTAAAAAAGAAGGGTATGCGGAAGGTCTCTCCTTAATATTGCATAAGGCAGCTGTAAGAGAGTTAAATAAAAATGATAAACCAGTTAATATGTATAGCCTTATTGAGACCAAAGCAGCTATTAAAGAAAAAGTACAGGGCTATATGAAATCCAATACTACGACTGGAGGTAGTAAGGGAGCTCGATTGTCTGGCATTGGTTCAAATAAATTGGAAAAAGTAGAAGCAACCAGTTCTACTACCAATTCAAAAAGTAAGAAAAAAGCATATGACCCATATGGTTTTAATAACATGGGATGGGAAGAAGAATAAGGAAGGAACTTAAATATGAAGATAGAGAAAAAAGAATATTTGTCTTTAACAAATGAGGATAAAATTAAAATTATAAATGACATTAAAATTAATCATCCACTCTTTAGGATGGCGCTTAAACATATTAAGGTTTGTCATTCAGATAGTAAGTCACGAAAGGACCCTCTTTCCTTGATTATTACAGGTGGTCCAGGAGTGGGTAAAACTACAATTTTCAAGGAATATGTTCAGCAAAATGATGAAACGATTTATACTAGCACCGGAACCAAAAAGAATATTTTATGGGCGACACTCCCTCAACCCATTCGTCCTAATTCTCTGATGGAAATATTATTAAAGCAATTAGGTGATAGACGATTCGATAAGGGGAGTCAACAACAAAAATTTGACAGATTGGTTGGTTTAATCAAAGATTGCGGGATAGAATTAATTATGTTAGATGAATTTCAGCATTTTATTAATCCGAAAACTAAAAGACCTCATAAAGATGTAGCAGATTGGTTTAAATCATTAATAAATCATACCAACATACCCGTAGTCTTGTTTGGACTTGAAGATTCATTAGATGTATTAAAGGAAAATCAACAGCTTAGTAGGCGTTTTAAACGACGAGTTAACTTAGAACCTTTTGGTTATCGTAACAAGTCAGATATAGAGAATTTCAATCGACTGCTACAAGAAATTGAAAGACTTTTACCATTTGAAGAACCATCGAGACTTATTAGTTTAAGTGAAAAAATTTATTCTGCTACGGACGGTATTATGGATAATATAATGAGCCTTTTGAGAGAGGCAGCATATATTGCAATAAAAGAAAATGAAAACAAAATAAAATCAGAAGATTTATATGCCGCGTTTAGCTATGACGGCCATTTAGGAAATAAAAATAAAATTAATCCTTTTTAATTCAAAAGAGCAGATTCCCTGCTTTTTTTTATATTTATGTGTGTATATACACGGTACATACACGGTACATACACGGTACATACATAGTAACATCTGTTTTTTTATCATGCAATAAGGAGAATAAATTACCAATGAAATGGTATTTATACCTTGGTATAATCCTCTTTAGGTGATAAAAATGACATTATATTTCGATGAAAGTATATCTTCTAAAAGAACCCCTCTAATTAATCGAGTACCTCCAAACCAAGGTGAAAGTCTTTATTCATTTATGTTCAGAAATGCGGAAGCTAATTATTTTGAAAGCTTGGGAATAATGTTAAAAGATGAATTGAAATCATGTAATATTTATTGGTATCACTATAATTACTTAGATTTTGATAAGAAGTGGACAAAAGTTATTTCAAACTTTGTTGAAGAAGAAATTTTATATAAAGATATAAATAAACTTTGCCTTAATCAGTATGATGAGATTATCTTCGGTGATAAAACTCCTACAAAAGTTGAAAAGGATTACTATTATGTCAAATCTCAGGCGAAATATTGTCCTTTATGTTTTTGTGAACATAAACACTACAAATTAATTTGGGATTTTTCATTTATTACAACCTGCCCAAAACATAAAGTGAATTTAATTAATATATGTAAAAGCTGTCAAAAACCAATTAAAATAGGGCAATTAATGCAAAATCACTGTCAGTGTGGTAGTTGTTACTCAAGTCAAATATACGACTTGGTTAAACCAGATGAAGACATACTACAAACCCAAATATACATCCATAATCTTCTTTTACATGAAAAAAGATTAGATTCCCCTCCAAATGAATTTAAGTCTTCAAAGGATTACTTCTATTGCTTTAGGTTATTAATAAACACACTTCTTAACCTGCCTATAAAAACTATATTCGATTCAAAACATTTATCTATTGATAATTTTGATTGGTGGGATATTAAACACGATATTCTTACTATGTCTTTTATTGTAAATGCTATCCATCAAACAATTATGTTTCCAGATATCTTTATTCCAAAAATTATGGGTGTTATTGATAAGTATAAAGAAAATACTTCTGCATCCAAGCGAAAGTATAAATTCATTCAAAAGTTCCTTGAAATTCAAAAAACTAAGGGAAGTACACAATTAATCCATACAGATGAAAATAATTATATTATCCAATCAGAGACCAAATTAAGAACAGATAGACAATCAAAAAATGGTTTGCATACCTTAAATAATAAAGGTAAAGCTACACGAAGACCACTTTTTAAAGAAGATGATGTTTTGAGTTTAATCGAAAAAGATGAGTTCGTATCGCTAAATACATTAAGTTCTTATATAGGACTTCATCGTGGTCAATGTAGAAAGTTAGTTGAAAAAGAAATAATATTAGGACATGTTAAATTACAAAATGGTGAAAAGAAGAATATTTGGTTATTGGACAGAAAAGATATGGAGTCGTATTTTAATTCTTTTTTTAATAAAATACCCAACGTCTCCTTTGTAGATAAAAGTGAGTATATTTCTTTTTATCAAGCAATTCCTAAACTTAAAAATTTCAGTATTGACTCGAGCTCATTAATTAATTTACTCAATAAAGACAAATTCCAGGCTTTTTTATTAAACGGGGAGCGGAGTATTGAAAATATATATATTAACCTTGAACAAGTAAAAAGTTATATGGAGAAATTAAGATTGATAAAAAATTTGTAACACTTACTAATGTTATTTATATGAGGGTTGACATTAATAAGGAAGTAACCGTAAATATCAAAAAGCAGTTCTATAGTCGCTGTTATTAGAACTGCTTTTTTACATGATGTTAAAGGAAACGTTTAATTTATAAAGGGTTCCCAACCTTTTTACCCCTCTAGGTCCAATGGTGATTAGCGCCTAAAGTATTTTTTTCTTGAGCAATTTTCACTTTAGAATTAAACGTCTTAATTGGATAGGAGTCAGAGTACATTCACCCCATTCGAAGTTCCCTTGGCGATGCAACTATATTTATAATTTTTCCCAGTGAAACTATAATTCAAGGTGTTATTAGGGCTTTCTCTGGTCAACTATCCACTAGAAAGATTCTTATTCCATGACAAATATATCGTATTCGAACCAGTTCCTGTACTTGTGCCCGTTAATGCGAGGTGTTGACAATTTTTCAATATTATTCAACTAAAGGAATCGATAGACGTTCTACTGCCGCTCGTATTAATCATGGTCACTTCTGCATTATTAGTCAGTTTTATGCTGTAAGGTTTTGTTGCAAATTATACACCTCATACTCCAAATTGTATTTAAGGGTTCCGGACCCATTTATCGAAACATCCACGTTCTAATACGTTTTGATGGCATTGTTATACCCGGCAGGATAAGTCACGGTAGGCAACCCCAAAAAGAAATATTTCTAGAATTATTTCCCGCCTATCTTTAATTTGTATAAAGGAATGCTTAGTTGTTAAGTTTTTAATGAAGTAGTTTCCTCGTTCTTGGTCTATTGGAATTTCTTCTCCTGTGTTTAATAACACGCTACTAATTTCCTTAATATCTGAAGCAGGAATACCAACCTGGTATTGCCCATTTACATCTTTCATTAAGGTTAAATTTGTATAGGTAGGAGCAGTTTTATCTATATTATTTATGGTAGTCATGTGTCAATCCCACATTATCTTCAAAGGTAAACATATATCCCGTTTTGAGTAACTGTATATTCTGTATGCGCTTTTTTGATTGAACTGCCATCTGGTAAAATAATTCTTTTTTTTCCTGAATCGACATCTCATCCAATAATGTATATTTTCACATTTTGATTGGTGTCCGTCTCTGGAATAATTTTGGAATCCCCTGCAAATGGCGGTGTCGCTACATGTGTGTTATGCGAGTACGATAACAATGCTACCGACATAATAGATAAAGTTAAAATATTTTTTACGTGCTTATTTAAGTGCATTGTTCGTATCCTCTCTGATATATTATTTACATGTAATAACATAATATTTTGAAATTACAATGAAAATTCACAACAAAAATATCCAGACAAAGGTTTCGATATTGGCTCGTTCTTTATTGGTATAGATTTTTATCAAAACATATCTAGCTAGGTAGCTGAATAGGTAGTCTTGTTTTGTTGTAAGGGATGTATTTCATTAGGGAGATGGATATGAAAGAAATAAAAGAAGGCGTAAAAACTTATTTAGAATTAAATAAAACGGATTATGCTTTACAGATAAATGGTGAATGGGGAATTGGAAAAACCTATTATGTAAAAAATGTGATACAGCCATTTATTGAGAGTCAAGAAGTCAATGATGTTAAGGGGAATAAAAACAAAGATAATCGTTATAAATTCATCTATATATCTTTAAATGGTTTAAAAAATGTCGAAGAAATTGGAGATAGAATACTCTTTGCAAATTTAAATGGTTTAGAAACTGGGTTTGCCCTTACACAATCCATACTAAAAATTGGTCCAGGATTAGCTGGGCTAACCGGTCCATTGGGATGGTGGTCAAAACTATTTAGCGAAAGTGCGCTACATATTAAGAAGGAAATACAAAGTAAGAGTTATAAGATGCTTAATTTAAAACAGATGGTTTTATGCTTTGATGATTTAGAGAGGATTGACCCTTCAATTAATATGGAACAAGTGCTTGGCTTCATTAATACAAACTTTGTGGAACACGGAAAGGTAAAGACTATTTTTGTATCTAATCAAGATAAAGTGAAAGATATTGAAGCCTTTATCGAGAAAAAAGAAAAAGTAATAGGAAGAACCTTAACTTACAACAGACCGATAACAGATATTCTTGAAAATTATTGGTCTGATATTTATAAAAATGAGTATCTAGACTTCTTGAATGAGAATATTGAATTCGTTAAAAAAAGTATCGAAGCTGCTAGTATGAATAATTTGAGAACCTTAAGGTTTACTTTAGATAACTTTAGCGTTATTTTTCAGTCATTG
The DNA here is from genome assembly GCF_900156045.1 of Peribacillus simplex. Lineage (GTDB taxonomy): Bacteria > Bacillota > Bacilli > Bacillales > DSM-1321 > Peribacillus > Peribacillus simplex_D. The sequence continues at coordinate 877,620 of NZ_FTMX01000001.1, forward strand.
GATAATGATTTTTTTGAACATGATGAATGGTTGAAAGAAAATAAAAGAGATATACTCTGTAATCTTTTTGTCTTTAATTTAATTCTCTCAAATGAGTATAAAGAAGGGGAAGAAATTAATCTAGAGGAACTTAATTTTGATTCTCACAGTATTTACTTTAGGCATTTATTCGAAGAGCAACATTTAAATAAAACGTCATCGAAAACCGAAGAATATCAAAAGAAAATTATTAATAAATATTTTAAAAACAAAATTGGTTACTCAATCATTAAAGATTTTTACGCATATTTTAATCAGGTTGGTATACTTGTCATTGATGGTGTCCTAAATCAAAAGCTATTAAAAGATGAAATAACTAAATATATTCCAAAAGAAGAAAAAAGCATGTTAGCCTTAAATCAAATGTTCAATTATCTTACATTAGAACTTAATGAGGTAAGGGAGACAGCTGTCGATATTATCGAGCATTTAAAAAAAGGTAATTACGACGTTTTTCATATCCCTTCCGTATTTCAAATACTCAATGAGCTTAAGGAGAAAGGTTATATAGAATATGATATGGATGAAATTTTTAAGTTAGCAAACAAAGAAATAAGTAGCTCATTTGAAGGAAAAAACCAAATTGATGGCATTCCAGATTTATTATTTGAAAATAAATTTAATAATAAAGTTCAAGATGAAAAATACCTAGAGCTTGTAAGTACAATTAGAGAGTTGCGTAATCGCTATAATGAGGAATCTAAAGGAGAAAAGATGCAAAATTTCTTAGACTCTTTGCATACAATGGAAGACGCGGAGATAAATAATTCTTACAAGGACATTCAACATGAAGAGAATTGGTTTTTTCTCATTAATAAAACTCCGTTTGCTAACACCATTGTTAATATGAACAACAAGGGAATAGGTTTTTTTAGTTCAATAATCAAAGAACGTTATGTGATGCCATATGCAAATTCAATGAGACAAATTGAAAGTAAAGACCTCGATGTTTTTATTAGCAATTTAAAAGGTAGCATTGATTCAGTTGATGACAAATTAAAAACAGATGTCCTCAAAGAACTTTTATCTACTTTGGAGAAAGCCCTATCCCTTATAAGTGAACCGCTTATTACATAACATCAATGTCAGGGAAGGCACGAATCTGCACCCACACTCTTAAAGACCAACCCATTTAATTTTCTGGGCTGGTCTTTTTTGTTAAGTCAGGATTCTAATGATTGTCCTGATGATTCCTACCGTTTTTGGGGCTTGAGGGTTGCGTGATAACAAAACATCGAAACATGGTATTTAATTTTAAGTTTCAAGCGGGATGTGCCGAACTCCCTTAAGTGCGCAGCTAGAACTCTCTTCCTTGTCGACGGACATATACCTTTTGCGTCGTTCTCCTTCCTAGCTTATTTGTCCGTATCCTTTACTGTAAGAACTTTTCGGAAAACCCTTTTTATTTTCGAATAATTTTGACTGGGTGTCATCAACTTCCCCCTTTAGGGACATTGTCTTCTCATCATCTTTTACAAATAATTCGATAGTAAAGGTATCGGATTCTACGTAGGAAACGATGAGTGTTCCAAACGAAAAGCTGTTCCAGTTTCTAGAGATTCAATATAAAACATAATAATAAATTAAATTTATATCTAATCGAAAATTATGATGAATAATTTTTAAATAGTAACATTTATAAACCTCAATAGCTTTTATCATTTCTTAAAGGGCAAAAAATCGGTTTTTATCATTAATGATGTCTTTTTTATTATTTGTTATTGTCTCGGTGCCTTTATATTATCAACGGTTTTAAGAACTCTCTTTACCATTTTTAATGTCGTCCGACATCCAGGTTACTGGAATTTGGTGTGAGCTTGCTTGAGGTTGAACAGAGTTTGATTGGCGTGACAGCACAGCGGCTGGTTGAATTGCGTTGCCTTGCATGTAAAGGGGACTGTGCTTTACCTTGCAAAATGACTGCCAGGAATAAAAGGGCAAGTGTATATGAATTGCTATATGGAAAAAGCCTGGCTGAGGTTCTCCGGATAATGGGAGATGAAAGAGGAGAGGTAACGGTAAGCTACCGCCAATTGAAGGATGAAATCGGAAAAGCGGTTGCGATGGGTTATGTGGATTCCAAGGAATACGAACGGCTGGTATACGATGAAACCAAAAAGTAAATGGAAGGTAAAAGAGCAGGCGGTCTTTATTTCGAAGTTAGGTGAATTATTGAATCATGGTTATCCATTAGCGGAAGCTTTACATTTTCTTGAGTTTCAGGAATCAAAGAAGAAAGCGGAAGACTTCACTCAGGCTAAAGACGATTTAAGGAACGGTTACCCGTTGCACATGGTGCTGACCCATCTTAATTTTCATCCGCAGCTTGTAAGCTATATATTTTATGGAGAACAATATGGCGACCTGGAACGGGCGTTGAAAGAAGGAGGGCGATATTGGAAGAAAAGAACCGAGGATATGGATAAAGTAAAAAAGCTAATGGTGTATCCCGTATTCTTAGTCTTTTTTGTAAGCATCGTTTTTTATATTCTTCAGAGTGTTCTCCTTCCCAAATTCCAGACAATCTATTTCACGATGGATGTCGATCAGCACACACTCTTAAAATTAATGTCAGCCTCCACATTCATTCTTCCAGCACTCCCCTTCTTATTACTCGGATTGCTCCTATTCTTGTATGTACTCAAACGATTTTGGTTTAACGGATTGTGCCCATTAAGTCAGCGAAGGATTTTGATGGGAATTCCGATATTCGGGACCTTCATCAAATTATACGAAACTTATTTTTTTGCCAGCCAATTCAGTGGCTTACTTTCCGGAGGGCTATCGATAAACGATAGCATCAAATTATTCTCGATAAATCAACAGCAGCCTTTTTACCAAAAACTATGCAATATCATTAAGGATGATTTGATCGAGGGCAGATCACTTGAAACGATTTTTCAGGAGCTCCCATATTTTGACCGGAATTTACCGGTGGTCGCTGCAAATGGTCAAAAATACGGCAGACTTGATGCGGAGCTGCTTCATTACAGTCGTTTTTTACTGGAGAGAATTGAAGAGAGAATGAATGCAATCTTGAAAATCATTCAGCCTCTTATGTTTTCACTTATAGGTCTTTTGATCGTATCCATTTATTTGGCAGTTTTGCTGCCGATGTTCTCACTGCTAGAAGGTATATAGGATTTCATTTTTGTATTCCGGAGGTGAAAATGCTCGAAGATCATCTGGTATTCAGATGGTTTCAGGAGCATGATGATATGTTGAAGAAAATGATGAATGAACGTGGTTTTACACTAATTGAAATGCTTATTGTTTTACTGGTAATATCCATCCTTTTGATTATAACGATCCCAAATATCACGAAGAACCAATCTACGATCCAGTCTAAAGGATGTGAAGCATTCGTGAAGATGGCCCAAGCACAGGTACAGGCTTATGAGATTGACAATGCTAAACTGCCCGGAAGTATCGGTGAATTGGAAACTCAAGGCTATCTCAAACAGACATCCTGTCCTAATGGGGATGAGATTAGTTTGGATAGTAAAGGAAAGATAACGGTCGTTGAGTAGGAGAGAAGTGAAAATACGGCATTCCAATGGGGGGTATACACTATCTGAAACCCTCATTGTCCTCGTTATTTTTGTACTCCTGATTTCCATCGGACCTAATCTATATCCTAGCTTCACTAAAGGAATGGAAAATAGGCTATTCCTATCTCAATTCCATGAAGATCTTTTCTATGCACAACAGTATGCCATCAGTCATGAGAGCTTGATTTACCTCCATATTGATAATACCAAAAAGGTTTATACCGTTTCGTCTTATAAGGAGGGAATCGTTCTAGAGAGAAGCATACCAGAGGATATACAGTTTTTAAGTGGCACTTTGGGGTTCAGCTTTCATTTTAATCAGTATGGAAATGCTTCAAAAGCCGGAACGCTTATGATTGACACCTCAAAGGGAAAGTACAAGCTGATCCTCAATATCGGTAAAGGGAGGTTCAGGATTGAGAAATTGTAAAGGTTACGTCTACCTTGAGCTGATAGCCGCATTTGCCATTTGTATATTCCTGGTCCTTGCCATTTTACCAATTCTTGAAGAATTATTGATGCATCGGAAAGGTATTGCCGTAAGGACAGAAGCCCACCATTTATTATATGAAAGATTGACGGCGTTCATGGATGGGGAGATACAAGCAGTTAGTCAGGAAATCATTTACAAAAAAAGATCCTATGAGTTGGTTTGGAAGGACCATGGGGATTTCCCTGGAATGATTGAAGGGTGTGTACGTTATGAAGATGAATCGGGTAATCTGGAATCCATTTGTGATGCTGCGAAAAAATGATGGCTTTACGATGATCGAAATGCTTTTTTCATTAATGATTTTAATGACGACGTCCCTTTTTGTTCTACAGCTTTTTTCTATCATTCACACCCAGATGGGGTCCGTTGATAAATTGCATCCTAAAGAATGGGAGGTCTTTACCATGCAAATGAAGCAGGAGGTCCGGAGTTCCAAAGATCAGGATGTAATGGGAAATAAATTATATTTGCTTTCAGGTGATCAATTGTCATCGTTTGAACAATATGAAGATAAGGTTCGAAGACGAGTGAATGGAATGGGGCATGAGGTCATCTTGCAGAATATTTCGGAATTCCGGGTTGAGAAGGATGGCGGTGTCATTGTTATAAATATAACGGATAAAGCAGGGACTACTTTCAGTCGAAGATTTCACCCTTTCATTAGGAATGTTACGAAAGTCGATGAATAATCAAAAAGGAGTCGTTTTCCCGATGGTTATGATTGTAGCAAGTGTTTTCATCATGTTCACGATACTGATGATAGACCAGTTTATCATTGATAAAAGGTTCTATAAAGAAGTGGAAGAATCGCTTGTGGCCGACCATCTTGTCCATCTAGCCATCAAGGACGTGACGGCAGAATGGGGCGAAGAGATCCCAAAAATCATCCAGGGGGAAATTACATATCCCAATGGTGTGGTGCGGTATTCCTTGATGAAACAAGAAGGTCCTTACGTATATATCGAGTTTTCTTCCACGACAAAAAATGATCGCGAGGGCAGGGTCATCATTCAATACGATATAGAAGCGGGGAAAGTGAAAGAATGGTTGGAAAAGCAGGCTGTTTAATACACAAAATCAACACTCTTTTAAAACGGAACACGACAGGTTCACGTGTTCAGGGAATAAGCGGAGGAATAAAAGGAGCGTAAACCGGACATACTTTGCATAGGGTGATGATTTTATATGTCTACAAACGCTTATATTAAATATCTGACGCAGCAGCTTGTCGAGTATTTTAATCTGACGAAAAAAGAACGAAAAGAAAAGCGCCGTCACAGAAAAGAGGATAAAAATCATGGTATGTCCCATTGGTTTGGCATTGTCCCTTTTGCTTTGTCGATGTTCGTAAGGAAAAATATCAAAAAGTGAAACAGATGTCCTGAACTTAGGACATCTGTTTCTTTTCGTTCTTGACTTATCCCAACGCCCTATTGGAAAGGTAAAATAATCCTCCGTTAATGATCGATATTCTGATGGTGGGTTCATATTGAGCTTTTAGTGCTTCTTTCTCGGTATAATAACTCTCACTTTTTTCGTCCATATCCTTGTAAAAATGCTCCAATAAATTCAAATCATTCTGCCAGCGCAGCATTGCTTCCTCCGCCCAGGAATGGTCATCATCCTCGAAACTGGTCCTGATGTATGTATCCAGCCTTGCCAATCCACTCTTGGGCATGATCAAAGGTGAAAGCGTAAAGGAGTAATCCGGTATTTTTGGGGTGACCTTTACCGGTAAAACCCGACGGTGAAACCCTTCCATGATTTCACCCGAGATTAAATTCAATCCGATCGACATGAAAGTATCTTTTTTACGGTCGCATTGATAGGATATTTTCACATTCAGGGTCAGCCAAGGAAACAAAGGATTATTCCCGCCGCCTTTTGATGGAGGAGTATCCTCAAAAAGTCTAGTATACCCTGCCAGCTTTTTGGTTGATTGAATGATCTGGTGAAGGCGTGGGGAGCCAAAATGAATCATTTCCCCCTTTAAATCGGATGGAGCTTGTTCTGGATCGGTAATGAAAGTCATCCGTGCCGGGTTCGGAACGCCACCTGTTTTTTCTAGATAATGCCAATAAAAGGGTCTATTCATTAATTCTTTATCCATATCAATCGTCAATTGGACTGTAAGGTGGGTTGGTGCATTATCCAGTATTTCGCAATCGTTGGCTTTAAAGTAAGTTATTAAAAAATCATGAATTTCCCGTTGCTGCATGAACCTCACCTTCCTTCATTGATTGAGCGAATTGGATTAATGATGAAAAATTATCCATTTTGATTTTCATTTCGCCCTCTGTTTTGGACTCGCCAACCACATCGATTAAATATTCTTCAATGTTATTGATATCCAGTTTGGTTAGAATATCATCCAATTCTCCAATTACTTTTTCAAATAAATTTATTTTTTCGTATAGTAAATTCAGAATATGTTCTTCTACTGTATTTTTCGTGGCAAAGTTATAAATCATCACATCTTCTTCCTGACCAAGGCGGTGAATCCGTCCAATTCTCTGTTCGAGCCTCATGGGGTTCCATGGCAGGTCAAAATTAATCAAGTGATGGCAAAACTGAAGGTTTATCCCTTCCCCGCCAGCTTCTGTTGCAATTAATACCTGTATATTCTTTTGGAATAATTCTCGCATCCAGTCTTTCTTTCCGCGCTTAAAACCGCCTCGGAAAGGAACCGAAGAAATCCCATTCTGCTGTAGGTACCATTGGAGATATAGCTGAGTCGCCCGGTATTCGGTAAAGATGATCACTTTGTCATCAATTTTCTTGATCAGTTCCAAGGCTTTTTCAGCCTTGGAGTTCTGAACTGTTTCATTCACTTTAGAAAATAAATCATCAAGCTTTGCCAAAAAGTCAGGGGAAGGCTGATCATATTTTTCTTTCATATTCTTTAAAGTATAAAAGACCGCCTCTCTGCTGCTGCATGCTTCCCTTTGGAGAGTGAGAGCCGAAAAGGCGCTTCCTTTTGATCCATCCGAAATAGGCTTGAATTTGGAAACAGCATCGTACAATGCCTGTTCCGTTGGAGAAAATTCAATGGTGATGGTTTCCACATGCCGTTTTGTCCATTCAATGCCAGTATCGGCCCGCCGGTTTCGAATCATGACAGTATTGACCAGTTCCTTTAGGTGTTCATCTTCAATGATGTTCCGGCCTTTCCCTTTATACTTTTCCGAAAAGAGTGAGGCATTTCCCAAGTGGCCCGGTTTCAATAACGAAACGAGGTGAAAAATCTCCTCGACTTTATTTTGAATCGGAGTGGCTGTCAGGAGTAAACAAAATTTCTTTTTCAGATTTTGGACGAATTCATAGTTCTTCGTCTTATTGTTTTTAAGTTTATGAGCTTCATCAATAATGATGAAGTCATATTCCTGAGTGAAAATGATATCTCGATGTGGAGCGCGTTTCGCTGTATCAATGGATGAAATGACCACATCACAGGAGTCCCAAACATAACTTTTTCTCTGAACGACTGCCGGTATATGAAACTTGGTATTCAATTCAAAAGCCCATTGTGTGACAAGGGAGGCTGGAACAAGGATCAATACTTTTTTTACAAGCCCCCTAATCATATACTCTTTTAGGATCAAGCCTGCTTCAATTGTTTTTCCGAGCCCCACCTCATCAGCTAAAATTGCCTTTCCATTCATCTTTTCCACCACTTGCTTGGCTGCTTCCAATTGATGGGGAAGCGGGGTTAACTGCGGAAGGTGCTTGGGCGCCTGTAAACCTTCAAAATCAGGGATGATAAGGTTTTCCTCCATTTGAACCGCCAACTTATAAAGCTCCCAATTTCCCCATGGACCGTCGTTTTCCATTTTTTGCAGAAACTCGTCATTCCATTCAGAATTGAAGGATATATTGATTTTCATAGAAATAACTCCTTCTTAAATCATAATTTCCTTAATAAAAGGTCAAAACCCGAACATTTCGTATGTGAAATAAGAAAAATATTTCTCTTCAAAAGATATTGCAGAGATAAGTTTCTTAGGGTAGGATATAAGTATATTTAGAAAATTCCAATTTCCAAACGCTACAAAGAATCTTTGTACATCGATTTTGCAGTTCGCGTTTTCTTAGTATGGGCTATAGGCTCCTGATTTATCCAAGATTACTGAAGGAGATCACTCAAACGGTTTCTGAAGTTTTAGGAGAATTGGCAGAGAATGCATTCCATGATGCTCAAAGGTTTTACCGATGCTTGGGGCTATTTCGCTTCCTTTCATTGGCAGACCATTCATATGCGGGTGAAGATAAGGGGAGAGACTACGGATGTAGCGCCGAAGGAGCAAACTTAGCAGTGAATCTCTCAGGCAAAAGAACTCTTATTGGACGCAACTCTGGAGAGCGCCGCCCGTTTGGGACGGCCACCAAAGGGGAAAACCTATTACATAGGTAAACTTTCAGGTTTCAGGACAGAGAAAAAGCTCAAACGGGCTTTCTCTGTCCTTTTTTGTGCTTTTTTCACATCATGAATCAGGATATACCTGAAGCGTAATGACAAGAAGCTTTTGATAATGAAGCCAATTATTTTTAAAAAAATCTGAAGGAGGTCATTTTTTGACCAATTTAAAAAGAACACCACTATTTGAGGTTTATCGTGAATACGGAGGTAAAACGATTGATTTTGGCGGCTGGGAACTTCCTGTCCAATTTTCTGGTATAAAGGACGAACATGAAGCCGTACGTACAAAAGCGGGGTTATTCGATGTTTCCCATATGGGGGAAGTCGATGTTAAGGGTCCTGGGAGCCGTGCCTTTTTACAGAAGATGCTGACTAATGATATATCAAAGCTGCAACAGGGCGGTGCACAATATACCGCCATGTGTTATGAAAACGGAGGCACGGTTGATGATCTTATCGTGTATAAAAGGGCTGAGGACGACTATCTGCTCGTGGTCAATGCAGCGAATACAGAAAAGGATTTCAATTGGCTGCAAGCTAATTTAACGGAAGATGTCCAAATTTCGAATGTATCGAGTGACTATACACAGCTGGCACTTCAAGGGCCATCTGCAGAAAAGATATTACAAAAACTATCGGGAAATACTGACTTAAGTGAAATTGGATTTTTCAAGTTCAAGGAAAATGTCCTGATTAACGGTATCTCCACGTTGGTATCCCGTACTGGATACACTGGTGAAGATGGTTTTGAGATATATAGCGACAGTGAAAATGGCCCTGCCCTTTGGAAGGCGATTATGGAAGCCGGAAAGGAAGAGGGGGCTCAGCCGATTGGTTTAGGTGCTCGTGATACTTTGCGTTTTGAAGCGAAACTGCCGCTGTATGGGCAGGAGCTTTCAGCGGACATCACTCCGATGGAAGCCGGTATTGGTTTTGCAGTGAAAGTGGATAAGGAAATGGATTTTTTCGGGAAAGCCGTTCTTGCTGAGCAAAAGGAGAAAGGAGCTCCCCGCAAGCTTGTGGGAATTGAAATGATTGACCGTGGCATTCCACGTCATGGGTATAAGGTCTACAGCGGTGATAAAGTCATTGGCGAAGTCACGACCGGTACACAATCACCAACGTTGAAGAAAAACGTGGGATTGGTACTTATCGATAAGGAATTTTCGGTGCTGGATGCGGAAGTCGAAGTGGAAATCCGTTCCAAACGTTTGAAAGCCGTTATAATACAAACACCTTTTTATAAAAAACCACGTAAATAGAGGGGAATGGTCATTAGATGAAACATCGTTATTTACCCATGACAGAGCAAGATAAACAAGAAATGCTGGAAGTGATAGGGGTATCTACTGTTCAAGAACTTTTTAATGATATCCCTGAAAGCGTTCGTTTTCAAGGAGAATACGATATCAAGCCTGCTAAATCGGAACCTGCATTGATGAAAGAATTATCAAGGCTTGCTGCCAAGAATGCGGACCTTAAAAACTATGCTTCCTTCCTTGGTGCGGGTGTCTATGACCATTACGCACCGGTCATCGTCGATCATGTTTTATCCCGTTCTGAGTTTTATACGGCTTATACACCTTATCAGCCTGAAATTTCACAGGGCGAGCTTCAGGCGATCTTTGAATATCAAACGATGATATGTGAATTGACGGGCATGGATGTAGCTAACTCTTCCATGTATGACGGCGGGACGGCGCTAGCTGAAGCAGCCATGCTTGCTTCAGGCCAGACACGACGCAAGAAGATTCTCATTTCAGGGACCGTTCATCCTGAATCAAGAGAAGTTGTGAAGACATATGCGAAAGGGCAACGCGTGGAAGTGGTCGAAATTCCTTATAAAGACGGTGTGACGGACTTAGCTGCTTTAAGGGAATTGGCGAATGATGACATTGCAGGAGTGATCGTGCAATATCCGAACTTTTTTGGCCGCATCGAGCCATTGAAAGAAATGGAGGAAATCATTCATGGAGTCAAGTCCATGTTTATCGTTTCCAGTAACCCGCTTGCATTGGGAGCTTTGACATCCCCTGGTGCACTCGGTGCAGATATCGTAACGGGGGATGCCCAGCCATTCGGCATTCCAGCGGCATTTGGGGGACCTCATTGTGGCTATTTTGCCGTTACTAATAAACTTGTTCGGAAAGTTCCGGGCCGACTCGTCGGTCAAACGGTGGATGAAAATGGAAAAAGAGGGTTTGTACTGACGCTTCAAGCTCGTGAACAGCACATTCGCCGTGACAAAGCCACATCCAACATTTGTTCCAATCAAGCTTTGAATGCCTTGGCAGCCTCTGTTGCAATGACCGCGCTTGGCAAAAAAGGTGTCAAAGAAATGGCCGTGCAAAATATTCAAAAAGCGCATTATGCGAAAAAAGCAATTATGGCAAAAGGGGTGGAAGTGATATTCGACGGTCCTTCGTTTAATGAATTTGTCATTAAACTGCCTGCTTCGTTTTCAGAAATCAATAAAAACCTTTTTGAAAAAGGGATGATCGGCGGCTTCGATTTAGGGACGGTTTATCCTGAGCTGAAAGACCATATGCTGGTGGCGGTAACTGAACTTAGAACAAAAGAAGAAATCGATGCACTTGCGCAGGAATTGGGGGATCAACATGAATAATCAAGATCAATCACTCATTTTTGAAATCAGTACTTCCGGTCGAATCGGATACAGTCTGCCAGAAATGGATGTTGCAACTATTCCGCTCGAAGAAATTCTTCCTGCCGACTACATCCGTGAAGAAGAGGCAGAGCTTCCTGAGGTGTCCGAACTGGATATCATGCGTCATTATACAGCACTTTCCAAACGGAATCATGGGGTGGATTCGGGTTTTTACCCGCTGGGTTCATGCACGATGAAATATAATCCGAAGATAAATGAAAATGTGGCACGCTTCAACGGTTTTGCCCATATCCATCCATATCAGGATCCGGCTACTGTTCAGGGAGCATTGGGACTATTATTTGATTTGCAGGAACACTTAACGGAAATCACCGGGATGGACCAAGTGACATTACAGCCTGCAGCAGGTGCTCACGGTGAGTGGACTGGATTGATGATGATTCGCGCTTTTCACGAAGCGAATGGCGATACAGAACGGACTAAAGTGATTGTACCTGATTCTGCACACGGTACGAATCCTGCCTCTGCAACTGTTGCCGGACTTGAAACGATTACAGTGAAGTCGGATGAAAATGGGTTGGTCGACCTGGAAGATTTAAAGCGTGTTGTCGGACCGGATACGGCTGCCTTGATGCTGACGAACCCCAATACATTGGGATTGTTTGAAGAAAACATTTTGGAAATGGCACAACTTGTCCATGACGCAGGTGGGAAACTTTATTATGATGGAGCCAATCTGAATGCAGTCCTATCAAAAGCACGCCCGGGTGATATGGGCTTTGATGTGGTTCACTTAAATCTCCATAAAACATTCACAGGCCCGCATGGCGGCGGCGGCCCGGGTTCTGGTCCTGTAGGGGTGAAGTCGGACTTGATTCCTTACTTGCCTAAACCGCTTGTGGTCAAACAAGGTGAGCAATTCGTTCTTGATTATGATCGCCCGCAATCCATTGGTAGGGTAAAACCTTATTATGGTAATTTCGGGATAAACGTGAGGGCATATACGTACATTCGGTCAATGGGTCCTGATGGCCTTAAAGCCGTCACTGAGAATGCGGTCATCAATGCCAATTATATGATGCGTAGGTTGGAACCTTATTTTGATTTACCATATAATCGTCATTGTAAACATGAATTCGTATTAAGCGGACGCCGTCAAAAGAAATTAGGGGTAAGGACTCTCGATATAGCCAAAAGATTGCTGGATTTCGGGTACCATCCTCCAACCATTTACTTCCCGTTAAACGTGGAAGAAGGAATGATGATAGAACCGACTGAAACCGAGTCAAAAGAAACGCTGGATGCGTTCATCGATGCGATGATCCAGATTGCCAAGGAAGCGGAAGAAACCCCTGAAATCGTTCAGGAAGCTCCGCATACAACCGTTATAAAGCGGCTTGATGAAACTCTTGCTGCAAGAAAACCTGTTCTGCGCTATCAAGCCTAGACTGATAGCTTACACGAAAAAATCCCTGCCTGCCGGCGGGGATTTTTCATGTTTATGTAAGAATTCATTAAAGTCCAACAGTTAACTTTCATTTTCTAGAGCCCGCATGATGCACAAGAAGGCTTTTTAATGTAAAAGAGCCCATGCGGAGATGGGTCTTATTTCTTTGCTTTGATTTTCCCGGTCCACATCTTGAAACCGCCCTTTAGGTGAAAAAGTTCCCTGTAGCCCTTTTTGTATAGCATGGCTGCAGCTCTTCCGCTGATGATTTCGCTTTGAGCGTACAAATATACAGGCTTGTCCGGCCTAATTTCGACCAAGCGCGTTTTCATTTGAGTCATAGGGATGTTTCTTGCGCCTAAGATATGACCATTATCGAAATCATTCGGTTCCCGCACATCGATTAGCTGCACTTTTCTGTAGTTAGCGATAAATTCGTCCTGTGTTAATGTTTTAACGATTTTACGCTGGCGGTACCAATTAAAAAGTGAATACGCAATAACCACTCCTAAGATGATGAGCAGTGTATATAATATTTCCAAACATAAAAACTCCCTTCTACCTTAACGAATACAGACAATCTTTATTATATAATTGCTTTACCCAATAATCAAAAAGAATTTTCATCAAATTCTTCATCGACTTGATAGCACTTTCTTTTTTAGAGTGTTAAAGTCTGTTAAACTACTACATGTGAGTTTTTTGTGGGGGATTGAAAAACAGTCTATTGAAACGAGGGGTAAGGATGACTAAAGATAAATGGGGTTTTATAGATTCGGGGTTTTGTTCACCGGCTTTTAATATGGCGTTGGACGAAGCACTGTTAAACTGGCAAAGCAAAGGGGAAATTCCGCCAATCATACGCTTTTACGGCTGGGATCCAGCGACATTGTCGATTGGTTATTTTCAAAAGGCTGAAGCGGAAATTGATTTGGAAGAGGTCAAAAGGCAGGGCCTTGGTTTTGTTCGCAGGCCAACAGGAGGACGAGCGGTACTGCACGAGCATGAATTGACTTATAGCGTAATCGTTCCAGAATCCTATCCGGGAATGCCAACTACCGTTACTGAAGCATATCGTGTCATTTCTGAAGGAATATTAATGGGATTCAGGAATCTGGGATTGGATGCTTATTTTGCCGTGCCTCGAACCGATCAGGAAAAAGCGGCTTTAAAATCGCCCAGGTCTTCCGTCTGTTTTGATGCTCCAAGCTGGTATGAACTGGTCGTCGAGGGCAGGAAGGTTGCTGGCAGCGCTCAAACCAGGCAAAAAGGCGTCATCCTTCAGCACGGGTCCATTTTGCTTGAACTTGATGATGATAAGCTCTTTAGCGTATTTAAATTCTCAAATGACAGGGTTAAAGAGAGAATGCAAAAAAACCTGAAAAATAAAGCTGTGGCCATAAATGACATTGCCGGGAGAAAGATTACCATCCCTGAAGCGAAAGAAGCTTTTGAAAAAGGTTTTGCCGAAGGACTTTCGATCGAGTTAGAGCCATACGTCCTAACTGAAAAGCAATTGCTGGAAGTGAAGGCCATTGCAGAAAGCAAATATGAAAGCGATGAATGGAATTTCATGAGATAGACGAAGTGGGATAATTAGAGTGATTAATAAAAAAGTTTTTTCAGATTTGTTTGACCAAATAACACATCCCTTGCAGGGATAAGCCCTAAAAGGGATGGGGAAAAAGCAAGGTCCAAATTAATTGAAATCTGATGAAAAATTATTGTAAATCGACATTTTCCTCCCTTTTGCTAACTATATTAATTGATTTATCGTTTGACAAAATAAAAAGTTATTCAAAACAAACACAATATGTAGTAGTTGAAATATTTAATGCGACACTATATATTGATTTTTGAGTTTCGCTATGATAAATTTAGGGTACTTGTTAAGCGAAACGGACATGTAAGGCTACATAAGGATTTTTGCGGCAGCAAGAACGGATCTTGAAACATATAAAGGAGAGGGAATTATGTCGGTTGTAATAAAAGAAGCTTTAAAGGTTGATCTAGAAAGGTTGAATAAGGATATTTCTTTATTTCCCCAGGTTCACCCTGTAACTGCTGATATGAAAATGGCGCATAAGGGAGTGTCCCGTCTAGTCATGCTTGACCGCTATTCTTTTAAGGATACTGAAAAAATCACACTCTCGGCAGGCGATTTCGTCGTGTTGACGATTAAGGAAGATCCGAAATTCCCGGCAAGGGGTCTCGGGTACATCGTTGAAATTGATTGGGAAACGAAAAAAGCCAAGGTATTGGTGGATGAAGAATTCCGTGGCGTATTGGATAATCCGGAAGAAGTGGAGACGGGGATTGTAAACCGTCCGTTGGATATTATCGAAAAGCCGCTTGAAATATACTATGAACAAATTGCGAAACGTAATGCAACGGGCTTGGCATCGGTGGAAACCACGGAAGAAAAAAGAACGGAATGGTTCAATAAATTCTATGAAGAATTAAAGAACCTTAATTTTGTCCCGGCTGGACGAGTATTATACGGTGCAGGTTCCAATACGGACGTTACTTATTTCAACTGCTATGTGATGCCATTCGTACCGGATTCACGTGAAGGGATCTCAGAACATAGGAAACAAGTGATGGAGATCATGAGCCGCGGCGGCGGAGTGGGTACGAACGGATCGACATTGCGTCCAAGAAACACTCTGGCAAAAGGGGTGAATGGAAAATCCTCGGGGTCGGTATCGTGGCTTGACGATATTGCGAAACTGACGCATCTTGTTGAACAGGGCGGTAGCAGACGCGGCGCGCAAATGATCATGCTTGCTGATTGGCACCCTGATATTGCGGAGTTCATCATTTCCAAAATGCAAAATCCAAGGATTCTGCGTTACCTAGTGGAAAACACTAAAGATGAAGCCATTAAGAAATATGCGACGGATAAATTGAAATTCACGCCGCACACGGAACAGGAAACGGCTATGTATCAAGGGATCATCAATTATAAGCAGATTCCTGGCCTAGGTGGATTCAGTGAGAAAATCATTAGGGATGCAGAAGAAAAGATCCGTACAGGTGGAACGTACAGTGTCCATAATTCGGATTTTCTGACTGGAGCCAATATCTCTATTTGCCTGACTAAGGAATTTATGGAAGCGGCGGAACAAGATGCGGAATACGAATTGCGTTTTCCTGATGTAGAAAGCTATAATGCCGAAGAAATGGCCATTTACAATGAAGAATGGCATAAAGTCGGTGATGTTCGTGAGTGGGAGAAAATGGGTCACAAAGTCCGTGTTTACCGTAAAATCCGAGCTAAAGAGCTTTGGAACTTAATAAACATTTGTGCGACATATTCTGCTGAACCAGGAATTTTCTTTATCGATAATGCTAATGAAATGACGAATGCCAAGGCATACGGTCAGCAGGTCGTTGCCACGAACCCTTGTGGCGAACAGCCATTGGCCCCATATTCAGTATGTAACCTTGCGGCAGTCAATCTGGCTGAAATGGCTGATAAAGATAGCAAAACGGTTAATTTCGAGAAACTTAAGCAAACCGTCGAAGTCGGTGTGCGTATGCAGGACAATGTCATTGACGCAACTCCTTATTTCTTGGATGAAAACAAAAAGCAGGCACTTGGCGAGCGACGGGTTGGACTTGGTGTAATGGGTCTGCATGACCTGTTGATCTACTGTGAAACGGAATATGGTTCTGAAGAAGGAAATATCCTTGTTGACAAGGTGTTTGAAACGATTGCGACTACAGCTTACAGGGCTTCCGTGGAACTCGCTAAAGAAAAAGGCAGTTTCCCGTTCCTGATCGGGTCAACGGACAAAGAAACCAATGAGCTTAGAACACGTTTCACCCAAACCGGATTTATGGAAAAAATGCCGGAAGATATCAGGGAAAGTGTTGCTGCACATGGTATCCGTAACTCTCATTTATTGACAGTGGCTCCTACAGGAAGCACAGGAACGATGGTTGGGGTATCAACTGGTCTTGAACCATATTTCTCCTTCACGTATTTCCGCAGCGGCCGTCTGGGTAAATTCATTGAAGTGAAGGCTGACATTGTACAGGAATACTTGGACCGTCATCCGGAAGCCGATACAGAAGAGCTTCCAAAATGGTTCATTTCCGCTATGGAATTAGCTCCGGAAGCACATGCTGATGTTCAATGCATCATTCAGCGCTGGATTGACAGCTCGATCAGTAAGACAGTAAATGCTCCAAAAGGATATACGGTCGAACAAGTTGAAAAAGTATATGAACGTCTATACAAAGGCGGAGCAAAAGGCGGTACTGTATATGTGGATGGCAGCCGTGACAGTCAGGTCCTTACGCTCAAAGCGGAAGAGAACCAAATGGACGAGCAGCTTGAAATGGATGAATTGACAGATGTTGAAGTTAAGAAAAAAGTTGTATTGGTCGATACGATAAATGAACTTCGTTCGACGAATGTTACAATTGGATCGGAAGTGGGTAACACTTGCCCGGTCTGCCGTAAAGGTGAAGTCCAGGAAATGGGCGGATGCAATACTTGCACGAATTGCGGAGCGCAATTAAAATGCGGGCTATAAGCTGATGGAAAGGAAGTCGTTAAGTATGCTGCAAAGCTATCTTAACGGCTTTTTTCTTATATGTGGGGTAGCAACAGTCTGTTCAGTTACATAGCAAAAGAAGGCCGAATCAACTTAAATTCGGTCTTCTTTTTGCGTTCAATCAACCATTTTCATTTTGCTGGCCTATTTCCTTTTCAGCTAGATATTGGTTGCCATCTTTCAATACCGAAAATTCATCGACCGAGTCTCCGGGTATATTTCTTGGATTTGGATATTTATTATCTGTTTGGACGGTGATCGCTTGTTTCCCCGTTCCATTTGTCAAGAAGTCTCGTTTATTTGCCATATCGCATCTCCTTCATTTTGAATTTCCAAGTAAAAACAAACATGAGGCTAACAGAATAAAGAAAAACTATCCTTATGAATTAGATTGTGTAGTTCGATTGAAAATATGAACAAAACGATAAAAGAATGGAGATCGAAATGAAACCATTTATGCCACAGTTAGTATATATCGAGCCAAGGGCACTGGAATACCCTCTTGGCCGGGAGTTAAAAAAGAAATTCGAAGATTTGAACATTGAAATCCGTGAGACCACATCGCATAACCAAATTAGGGATCTTCCTGGAGAAAATGATCTGCAAAAATATCGTGTCGCTAAATCGACGCTTGTGGTAGGAATCAGAAAAACATTGAAATTCGATTCTTCAAAGCCATCTGCTGAATATGCCATCCCCCTTGCTACAGGGTGTATGGGGCATTGTCATTATTGTTATTTACAGACGACACTCGGATCAAAACCATATATTAGGACATATGTGAATCTTGACGAAATTTTCGAAGCAGCCGAAAAATATATAAATGAGAGAAAGCCTGAAATTACCCGTTTTGAGGCAGCTTGTACATCGGATATCGTCGGAATTGACCATTTGACACATTCGTTAAAAAGGGCCATAGAATATTTTGGGAAAAGTGAATATGGGGTTCTAAGGTTCGTAACTAAATTTCATCATGTCGACCATCTGTTGGATGCTGAACATAATGGAAAAACGAGATTTCGCTTCAGTATAAATTCACGTTTCGTAATAAAGAATTTCGAGCCCGGAACTTCGAGCTTCGAAGAAAGGATGGAAGCGGCACGTAAAGTGGCAGGTGCCGGATATCCCCTCGGTTTTATCGTAGCTCCAATATATCGTCATGAAGCATGGAAGGAGGGCTATCATGAATTATTCGAACGGTTGAGTGAGGCTTTGAATGGGGTGGATATCCCTGACTTGACTTTCGAATTAATACAGCATCGCTTTACTGGCCCAGCAAAAAAAGTGATTCAAAAAAACTACCCGAAAACAAAATTGGAACTGGACGAAACGAAGCGTAAATATAAATGGGGCCGATATGGAATTGGTAAATATGTTTATCAAAAAGAAGAAGCCGCAGAACTGGAAACGACCATTCGTGGGTATATAGCGGAATTCTTCCCGAAAGCGGAAATTCAGTATTTTACTTGAATCAAGGCAATTTTCTATTTAAAACTGTCATAAATCACTCTAATCCTGCTTAGAAATGTAAAGACCGGATTAGGGGAGGGCAGCTATGATTATTGACGGCGTTTTTTCCGGAGGAGGGATTAAAGGCTACGGTTTAGTAGGAGCCCTGCAGGAATTAGAAGAACGGGGATTTGTATTCCATCGAACAGCCGGTACAAGTGCAGGATCCATAATTGCAGCTTTCGTAGCAGCTGGGTACACAGGTAAAGAAATGGAAAAGCTTTTTCTTGATATAGATTTAAGCGGCCTGCTGGATAAAAGGCGTGGTCTTTTGCCTATCCCGCTTGCCAAATGGCTCCTTGTATACTGGAAACTTGGCCTTTATAAAGGCAATGCACTGGAGACATGGGTCGCCGGTAAACTTGCCGAAAGGAATGTAGTCACCTTTAAGGATATTCGACCGAAATCCCTCCGAATCATAAGCTCTGACATTACAAATGGGAAATTGGTGGTCCTGCCTGATGATTTACCGAACTATGGCATTGATCCAAACACTTTTCCAGTGGCAAAGGCAGTAAGAATGAGTTGTAGCATTCCTTATTTTTTTGAGCCAGTCAAAATTGATGTCGGAAAAAGCAAGATCCTTTTTGTTGATGGAGGTGTGTTAAGCAATTTTCCAATGTGGCTATTCAATTCAGATCATGTAAGAAAGGAAAGGCCGGTCATCGGCTTGCGGCTAAGTGTCGATGAGATATGGAAACCGCATGAAGTGGATAATGCGGTTGAATTGTTCTCCGCGTTATTCAAAACGATGAAAGATGCCCATGATGCACGGTATATTTCCAAGAAACACGTCCATAATATTGTATTTATCCCGATGAAGGGAATTTCTGCAATGGATTTCAATTTGAATGATGAAAAAAAAGGTGAATTGATGAATCGGGGCAGGCAGTGCACGAAAGAATTCCTTAAAAAATGGACTTATTGATTATAAATAATAAAAAATCGGGCTCTTAAAAAGAAGCCCGATTTTTCTTTTTATTCTTTTTCCCTTCGATGACGGTTAAGTGACTATCCGTTTTCTTTCTCCATTTTATTTTCTTTGATGATTTTGCTGCAGAGAAGCTAGCCACATTATCTTTTTTCGAAGTTCGGTTTTTTAGCCTTTTTTTCGATTGGCGGGCAGCCTTTCGGAATGCTTGCTGCTCTTTCTTAACTGGTTTTCCCTTTGTTAATCCGGTATAAATCATATAAATAATCCCTGCGACAATGGCTATTATGAGAATGTTTCTAAAAAAGCCAATCGGGTCATTAAATAGTCGGCTCATTAGTCCGAGGACTCCGAGGGCGATGATTCCGTATATCATGAAAGATATGAAACGTTTCAACAAAGACACCTCCTTAAGAGCATCATAAGCATTTTTAGCTTATTTTAAACATCGTTAAAGTAAAATATTTGAAAAAAGTGAAGATCATTCCCTTAATTAGTATATGATTTTCCATAATCAAAATGTGTATAGATGTTTTACACAATTACATCGGATTCTAAACTTTTTTCTGTCTCTTTTTCCATCCTTAACAGTTCTTGGAAGGATGCTAATGCCACTTCGACTTGATCATCGGTGGGAGCCTTGGTCGTTAATAACTGAAGCCAAAGCCCAGGGTAACCAAGGTAGCGCAGAACAGGAATATCCTTTAATTTGTTCGTTGCCTGCAATACCTCGAAGGCAATGCCTAGCACGACGGGGATAAGCAAAATGCGATTGACGACTCGAACCCATAACGGATCAATTGGTACGAGAAGATAGACAAACATCCCTACAATGACAGTAAATAAAATGAAGCTGCTGCCGCAGCGATAATGAAGGCGGGAACTTGCCTGCACATTTGCTACGGTCAATTCTTTACCGCTTTCGAAGCAATTGATCACCTTATGCTCAGCTCCGTGATATTGAAAGACTCGCTTGATTAATGGCGTCAAGGAAACTACATAAATATATACGAGCAGTAAGATCAGCTTGAACAAGCTTTCCACTAATACCTGAGCCGTATGGCCACTGAAAATGGGTTCTGTCAATTTTGCAAGAAAGACTGGAATCAAGGTGAAAAGCAATTTCCCAAATAGGAAGGAAATCACACCTATCACGGCAACACCTAGCCAAAGACTTAATTTAGAGGGTTCTTTCGTTTCTTTTTTCTTTTCTTCCTGCTTTTCCCCGTCGTCTTCTTCTTCATACTGTTCAGTTGAAAAGTTTAGATGTTTCGAGCCGGTGGCACTTGACTGAATCAGTGATACGATACCGCGTATAAACGGTACTTTTTTTAAGCGGTTGACAACAGGTTTCGATTCACGCGGAAGATGATAATATACAATCGTCGAATCTTTGCGGCGTACCGCAGTGACTGTGTGATGTTTGCCGCCGAACATGACGCCTTCCACTACAGCCTGCCCTCCATAAACGGGTTTTTGAACCTCAGACATTTCTACACCAACCTAATAGTTATTCACGTAGCTCTCTCAAGGGTGCTAACATGTTTATTATCAAGCATCGCAACGGTTTATGGGCGTTCCTATAAAATTGAATGGAAGCCTTAACCCTGCGATAACTTTATGAATGTTGAATCACAGGAAGGTAGTATCCTGTGTACATTATAAACTTCAACAGAGGATGGGTATTTTCCTCTGAAAAAAGTAGATTATTTATGATTTAATCATACAGAATAAATCGCAAAACCTCTAGTGATTCTCCTTCCTAAGAATAAAAAAAAATAGTTCTAATTAACAAAGGGCATACTACGTAGCGGAGGTGTTTGATATGTCTTCTAATGAAAATGGACAAATTCAACAGGAATATCAAAGCATGTTAATCTACAATGTACTTGCTGTCGGTTTTGTTGGTGGGGCTTTAGCCAGTTTTATCGGGATCTTTGCCCATTATGTTAATTTTATGGATTTCAGCCCAAAATTCATACTAACTTCATGGTCCAACATGACCTGGATCGATCATTGGCTTGGTACGGTAATGACCATAATTTTATTCGGAATACTATCCGTGGGAATCGCTTTTATATACTATAGTCTCTTTAAAAGGATGAAGAGTATATTTTCGGGTGTTTTTTACGGAGTGGTTTGCTGGGCTTTGCTGGTATTTATCCTAAAACCGATGTTCGTCGATTTGCCAACCTTTTCTAAAATGTCAGCAAATACGGTTATAACAAGTGTCTGCATTTTTATTATATACGGTCTTTTTATAGGGTTTTCTATATCATATGATCATCAGGAATATATACGTCAAAAAAACAAAGCCGAGAAGCAATCGGAAAGCTGATTGCTTCTTGGTTGTAAAAAAGTAGTAAGACAATTTGTAATTATGATAGAATGTTCATGGAAAGCAATCTTTTAACATGAGCAGGTGTTTGATGATGACAAAAATTTTACTAATCAATGGTCCTAATTTAAATCGCTTGGGGAAGCGGGAACCTGCGCATTATGGATCCTCGACGCTTGCGGATGTGGAAGCGCAATTAATGCAGCAGGCTCAAGGGTTAAATGTGGAATTGACCTCTTTTCAAACGAACCATGAAGGAGCGATTATCGACAAGCTCCATTGGTCAGAGGATCATGGGATCGACGGGATTATCATTAATCCTGGAGCTTTTACTCATTATAGCTATGCGATTCGTGATGCAATAGCCGGAATTGATGTTCCAGTGGTGGAAGTGCATATCTCGAACATACATGCCCGTGAAAGCTTTCGGCATGAATCAGTGACCGCGGCGGTATCAGCGGGACAGATTGTCGGCTTGGGGATACACGGATATGAATTGGCGTTGCAGGCGATCACAAAGATTGCAAAGGGGAGAAATTAAATGAATAAACTAATGAGCTTAAGGGCCTCAATGGAAAAGGTGGGCATTGATGGTTTTTTGATCACCAGTACATATAACCGCCGATACATGACCAACTTTACTGGAAGTGCAGGCGTTGTCCTTATTTCCCAAAAAGAAGCTAAATTCATCACTGATTTCCGATACGTGGAACAAGCGGGCAAGCAGGCACCGGATTTTGAGATCGTTCAACACAAAGGAACCATCATCGAAGAAGTGGGCAAGCAGGCTAAAGCGATGAATATCGGCAAGCTGGGCTTTGAGCAAGAGCACCTGACTTATGCTACATATAAGGCATACGAAGCGGCCATTGATGGTCAACTTATGCCGGTGTCGGGTGTTATTGAGAATTTACGCTTGATAAAGACTTCATCAGAGATTAAGATATTAAAGGAAGCGGCTGCTATTGCTGATGCTGCGTTTACACATATTCTGGATTTCCTGCGTCCAGGGATCTCGGAACTGGATGTATCCAATGAACTTGAATTCTTTATGAGGAAACAAGGGGCAACTTCTTCTTCCTTCGATATCATTGTAGCATCGGGCATTAGGTCCGCACTTCCGCATGGAGTGGCTACGGATAAAATCATCGAAAAAGGCGATTTTGTCACATTGGATTACGGGGCATACTATAACGGGTATGTGTCTGACATCACTCGGACATTAGCAGTTGGCAAGCCAAGTGAAGAACTTATTAATATTTATGACATTGTTTTAGAAGCTCAACTGCGAGGAATGGCTGGGATCAAACCTGGTATGACTGGCAGGGAAGCGGATGCACTAACTCGTAATCTAATTGAAGAAAAGGGATATGGACAGTATTTTGGTCATTCGACCGGACATGGTATCGGTCTTGAAGTTCATGAAGGTCCAGCATTATCCTTAAGGTCTGATATCATTTTAGAACCAGGTATGGCTGTAACCGTTGAACCGGGCATTTACTTACCGGGTGTAGGCGGAGTGCGGATTGAAGATGATACAATCGTTACAATTGAAGGTAACGAAGCACTTACTCATTCAACCAAAGAGTTAATCATTCTGTAAACATGTACATGTAGGAGGACAAATTTATGATTTCTGTAAACGATTTTCGCACGGGTGTTACAATTGAAGTAGATAATGGGATTTGGCAGGTTATCGAGTTCCAACATGTTAAACCTGGTAAAGGTGCAGCTTTTGTACGCTCTAAACTTCGTAACCTTCGTACGGGTTCAATCCAAGAGAAAACATTCCGTGCTGGAGAAAAAGTTGCTAAAGCACATATCGAAAACCGCAAGATGCAGTACCTTTATGCAAGTGGAGATAGCCATGTATTCATGGATAACGAAACGTATGACCAAATCGAACTGCCTGCTTCAAGCATTGAACGTGAACTTAAATTCCTTAAGGAAAATATGGAAGTACATATCATGACTTTCCAAGCGGAAACACTTGGGGTCGAGCTTCCAAACACAGTGGAACTTGAAGTGGCGGAGACTGAGCCGGGAATTAAAGGAGATACATCTTCAGGCGGCACGAAATCAGCCGTACTTGAGACGGGCCTTTCGGTTCAAGTTCCATTCTTCATCAACCAAGGTGACAAATTATTGATCAACACTAATGAAGGTTCTTACGTATCACGTGCATAAATGAAAGGAGGCCGAGATTAATTTCTCGGCCTCAGTTTGTAAACAAAAAGGTTTCGGAATGGTCTCATTCCGAAACCTTTTTGATTTTTTATTGGATTGGACTTCATGATGACGCAGATGGTCTGCTTCTTCCATTTATTCTTGCCAAATATGGAGTGTCACCACTTTCTGATGTTCCTTACTTTCTGTACACTGTGATAAAAATGAACGAGTCGCACAAATGGATTAGGATGATTTGTACACATGATAGCCCTCTTTAATCTCCATTTTACAAGCTGGCACCATTTTGGTCTAAAGTAATCATTTCAAGCTGATCTCGCTGAATAGAATCATGTTTTAAAAAGAATCCTTATCACCTCAAGTTTTTTCATCAGCCTATTTTAAAAAGACTGTAGGAAGGGGGCTATCTTAATGTTAAACCAAAGTTGATTGGGAACGGAAGGTACGAGACTCCTGCGGGAAATGCGTGGCCAAGGGAGACCCCACAGGCGCAAAGGCGCCGAGGAGGATCCCGGACCGCCCGCGGAAAGCGAGTGCCCTACGTTATAATCAACGTCCAAATTGTACAAGCCATAAAAAAACTTTGGCAAACTCGTTTTCTTCGAATTTGTCTACAGCCTGTAGACCGAGATTAATTTCTCGGTCTTTCTTTTGATCCCGGAGAATATAAAAAATCAATAATAGGCCTGTTTCTTTAATAGCCTGTCATCATTATGGGCTTGTCGGCATATATTTTATTGAAAGTGGTGTATACAGGAGGATTGTCAAAATGGAAACGATTCTTTCTTTTTTACCGAAAAAATTAAACGAGCAACTCCGGGGTATGACACCGATGATGATCGATAAGATGGAAGAGCTGCGAATTAGGGTTGGAAGGCCGCTTGAGGTCATTGTAGGAGGGGAACCATACTTCTTTTCCTATGAAGTGACCCATCTGGATGCCGATCAATTATTGAATCAAATAGGTCAATTTTCGTTATATACACTTGAGGAAGAATTAAAGCGAGGTTATATAACCATAGCGGGCGGACATCGGGTGGGGCTTGCTGGGAAGGTGATCCTTGAAAATGGGTCGGTCAAAGCGATCAGGGATATATCCTCATTCAATATTCGGGTTGCACGTGAAAAAATAGGTGCAGCTGAACCACTCACTTCATATTTATATGACGGGGAATGGCAGCATACTATGTTGATCGGTGCTCCGCAAACGGGAAAAACGACCATATTACGTGATATTGCAAGAATGATATCCAGTGGTATTGAAAAACGCGGCATTGCTCCTCAAAAGGTGGGGATAGTGGACGAGCGCTCGGAAATTGCCGGATGTGTTCATGGAGTGCCGCAGCTCGAATTTGGAACGAGGGTTGATGTGCTCGATGGATGTCCTAAAGCGGAAGGGATGATGATGATGATCCGTTCGATGTCCCCGGATGTATTGATTGTGGATGAAATAGGTCGCGCAGCGGATGCACAGGCTGTGCTGGAAGCGGTGAATGCAGGTATTAAACTCATAATAACCACACATGGCCATACACTGGATGAGATTAAGAAGCGACCTTTTATCGCCGAAATATTAAAGCAAAACATCTTTGAACGTTTTATAGAATTACAGAGAAGTAAATCCGGTAAGAGGAGCTACAAAGTCCTAGATGCAGCGGGGGTTCCCATTTTCTTGGGAGAAAGTGTGAACCCGCATGTTTAAGATAATAGGAGCAGCGATAATTATGATTGCAACGACATGGACTGGTTTCGAAGCCGCGAAAAAATTAAGTATGAGGCCTCGTCAACTGAGACAGCTGAAAGTCGCCATGCAATCGCTTGAAGCTGAAATCATGTATGGTCATACACCTTTGAAAGAAGCGGCAAGGAAACTGTCTAAGCAGATGGCCAAACCTTTATCCATCTTTTTCGATACATTTGCAAATCGACTCGAGTCAGGTGAGACCACCGTCAAAGAAGCATGGGATGATAGTTTGAAGAAAATATGGCAATCCCTTGCTTTACAACAGGGAGAATTCGAGATTCTTTCACAGTTTGGGGAGACGCTTGGAAAAAGCGATAAATATCATCAGCAAAAGCAAATCATGCTAACGATGGCACACTTGGAAAGGGAAGAGAGCGATGCACTCGACCGCCAGGGAAAATATGAAAAAATGATGAAAAGTCTTGGTTTTTTATCAGGGATATTATTGATCATCTTGCTGATGTAGGAATATGTGGGGGGAATGAAAATGGGCATTGATGTGGACATCATATTTAAAATAGCGGGTGTTGGGCTAGTTGTGGCATTTCTTCACACGATACTCGATCAGGTTGGGAAAAAGGAATATGCCCAGTGGGTGACACTTTTCGGATTTATCTATATTTTATTCATGGTTGCTTCTGTTGTAGAGGATTTATTTCAAAAAATTAAATCTGTATTTCTATTTCAGTAAGGGAGGGATTCGCGATTGAAATCATAAAAATCGTGGCCATTGCCCTAGTTGCCACCTTTTTGGCACTGATCATTAAAGAGCAAAAACCAAATTTCGCATTCCTGCTAGTCGTTTTTGTAGGATGCTCCATTTTTCTTTTTTTAGCTGACAAAATATACGAAATCATTTTAATGTTAGAAAAAATTGCGGTTAATGCGAATGTGAATACCGTGTATCTAGAGACCATCTTAAAAATAATCGGAATTGCCTATATAGCAGAATTCGCTTCTCAAATTACAAAAGATGCGGGGCAAGGTTCGCTCGCTTCCAAAATAGAATTGAGCGGAAAAATCTTGATTCTTGCCATGGCGATTCCGATTTTGACGGTCATTATCGAAACGATTTTACAGATGCTCCCAAGTTAACGGATTACTCCTACTAGTCAATGAGGTGAATGTATGAAGCAGCGGATGCCTTACTTATCCATTCTATTCGTTTTACTCTTTTTTTTGCATGCATCTATTGGACAAGCTGCCGAAAATCCAGAACATGGTGAAATCGATCAAGAGCCGATCATGCAGTCCGAACTGGTACAAGCCCAAATAGAAAGGCTGGGTGTCGATGAGCTCAAACAATATTGGGATGACATCGTTACGGAATATGGAGGATTCTTACCAGAAAGCCAGAAAGGGAGCTTCATGGATTTTGTAAGCGGCGATAAGAAATTTTCCTTTGAGCAATGGATAAAGGGAATGACAAAATTCATCTTTCATGAATTGCTCGTGAATGGAAAGCTGCTGGGATCACTCATTTTATTAACCGTTCTCAGCATGTTCCTCCAGTCTTTGCAGAATGCGTTCGAGCAAAGCTCGGTAAGTAAGGTCGCATATGCAATCGTTTATATGGTGCTGATCATTTTGGCACTTAACAGTTTTCATGTGGCGATGGAATATACAAAAGATACGATAGATTTGATGATTTCCTTTTTAATGGCGCTCATCCCTTTACTCTTGGCATTGATTGCTGCTTCAGGAGGACTTGTATCGGCAGCATTCTTTCATCCGGTATTGATGTTTTTGATGAATACAAGCGGCATCTTGATCCAGTTTGTCGTCCTTCCGTTATTATTCTTTGCAGCGATTTTAAGCATAGTCAGCACGCTGACCGAACATTACAAAGTGACTCAGATGGCACAACTTCTCCGTAATTTTGCCATCGGTATCCTTGGAGCATTCATGACCATATTCCTTGGTGTGATTTCCGTTCAGGGAGCATCCTCAGCTGTAGCTGACGGAGTGACCATCAGGACAGCCAAATTCGTGACAGGTAACTTTATACCGGTAATAGGGCGCATGTTTACCGATGCAACGGATACGGTCATCAGTGCCTCCGTCCTTTTGAAAAATACAGTGGGCTTGTCAGGCGTCATCATTCTCTTGCTCATTACCACATTTCCCGCCATAAAAATCTTGATGATTTCTTTTGTATATAAATTGGCAGCGAGTCTTTTGCAGCCGCTGGGCGGAGGACCTGTAATAAAATGCCTTGACGTTATAAGTAAAAGCATGATTTATATTTTCGCTGCATTGGCCATTGTCTCTCTCATGTTTTTTTTAAGTGTCACGGTAATTATCGCCTCTGGAAACATTACCCTGATGGTTCGTTAGAAAGGAGGGGGCTTGGTGAGTTTTTTAGCTGGCTGGGTATCCAACATCATCATATTTGTATTGCTGGCTACTGTGATTGATATGCTTCTTCCGAATTCAGCTTTACAGAAGTATGCCAAAATGGTCATCGGACTTTTGCTGATTGCGATCATCATCACTCCTATATTGGGATTATTCAATATGGATTTCGACGATATTCTTACTGCGGCTACTAGTGAATTTAAGGATCAGGAAAAAAAAGATTTAGGAAATTTGACAGAAATGAAGAAAAAAGAAATACAAGCTACCCAGGGTGCATATATTTTAAAACAAATGGCTGGTGAGTTACAGGCAGAAGTGGAAGAGGAGCTGATGGTGGATTATAACATGAAGATTAGTTCAATTGATGTAGGTGTCAAGAATGAGGAAGAACCGGATGTTGATGATCTGCAGAACATAACCATCTCATTGGAAAAGGCAGAAGGGAAAGAAAACTCGGAGATAGAGGCAGTAGCGAAGGTTGATATCAATACAGATAGCCCATCCACTTCGAATGATGCCAATCTGGATGCTGTCAAAAGGTTTCTGGCAACAAGTTGGTCTGTTGATGAAGAGATCATTGAAATCGCCGGGGAAAGGAAGTGACTGAGTATTGAACAAAGACAAAGGTCCATTATCCTGGCTGCAAAAACTATTAAATAAAGACCCTGACCAAAAAGAGCCTAAGGAAAAAAAACCTTCCCTGTATGTCTATGCTCTAATAGTTGTCCTTTTGGGAGCGGGAATCATGATGGCCGGGAATTTGTTAACCACCAACCAGGCTGGACAAACACCTGAAGTGAAGACTGTATTCAATAATGATGAACAGCAGGATGATGAGGGGGATGTTGAAACGTTCGGCCAGAAGAAATCAGAATTCAAGACAACAAAAGACTATGAAATATATCTTCAAAATGAAATGAAGGAAGCGCTTGAATCCATCGCAGGCGTCCAGGATGTTAAAGTCGTGATCTACGTCGATGCATCCGAGAAAAAAGTATATGAAAGAAACAAAGTCACCCAAAAACAAGTCACTGAAGAAACCGACCAGGAAGGCGGCAAAAGGACGGTCGAAGATACATCTGTTGATGAACAGCTAGTTTTGGTCAAGAGCGGTGAAAAGGAAGGACCGATCATCTCGGAAACGAAAAAACCTAGTGTGAGAGGAGTCCTGGTTGTCGCTAAAGGGGCCGAAAACATTCAAATAAAGAAGTGGATCATCGAGGCTGTCACACGCTCACTTGATGTACCGAGTCACAGGGTTTCTGTCATGCCTAAAAAATAAGGGGGAAAATCTACATGTTATTAAAAAAACAAACCGTTTGGTTATTGACTATGCTAAGTCTGGTCGTTGTGCTTTCAGTCTATTATTTAACCGCTCCGGAAGAAAATGCAGCTGATATGACGGCAACAGAGCAACAAGATGAAAATAAAACAGAAACTAAAACAGAGAACAAAGCGGATACAAAAGGGGAAAATAAAAGTGAAAAAGCAACATCCAAAAATGCAGAAGGTTCCTCTGTAACCATTGCATCCGGAGATGAGTTCGAATCGTTAAGGATGCAGATTGAAGATGAACGGGCGAAGCTGAATGAAGAATTGACTGCAAAGATGGGCAACACAGAACTATCAGCTGAAGAAAGAGACGAGGCTTATGCAAAAATCGAACAATTAAGTGAAACGAAAGTAAAGGAAAATATCATCGAAAACTTAATAGTTGCCATGGATTACAATGCCGCACTGGTCCGGGTGGACGGAACGGATGTAAAGGTGAGTGTCAAGGCCGATAAACAAACGAAAACAGAGGCCAATAACATTATCCGCCTTGTAAGGAAAGAAGTGAGCGATGCACAAAATGTAGTGGTCGATTTCCAACCGGAAAAGTAAACACACATACAGAAAAAAGTGCTGATACAGAACAGTTCAACATCATAAACATTTGAAAGCCCCCCTTAATTAAAAAAGGGAGGCTTTTTATTATGATTTTTTTAACTAACTTACGACTTGGAAACTTTAGAGGAAAAGTTTTTTTATGTCAATTGGCATCAGAAAACTCAAATAGAAATGGTGATAATGGTCATCCGTAATATTCTAGAAAAGTAATTGCAATGGATATTATTGCTGATTTTTCAGGGATTAAATGTAAAATTCGAGAGAAGGCGTTAAGGTGCCGCGGTTGAAAAATATTCACAATATTATAATAAAGGTGTAAGATAGAAGTATGGTTAATAAGTTACAATTAATCTATCATTGAATTTGTATAAGCTAATATTGTATGATGTTAGAAGCTGGTCATAAACTTTTCAATCTCTTTGGGAAACAATATTTTGAGAAAGTGAAAAATCTGTTATAATACAGATGAGGTTTGTATTCAGTTTATTCGCATTCGCATAAAGAAAGCGGCTACTTTGTGCAGTATTGGACAAAGTAGGATAAGCTAAGGGTAAGGTTACATAAAATATTATTGCCTCACAAACTCATATTAAATTAGACAAGGGGTGCCACAAAATGAAAGTGCAAGAAATTCGTGAAATTATTAAGCTAGTCGATCAATCAAATATCAGTGAATTCGTTTTTGAAAATGAAGGAACGAAAATTAAATTGAAAAAAACTGAAACGGGTACAGTATTACAACCAGCAGCTGCTCCAGATGTTGTTCAAGCCAATGCAGCTGTAGAGGTCAAACCCGCAGCGGCCCCTGCCCCTGCAGTGCCGATAGCTGCTGAACCTGCAAAGCCTGCTGCTGCCGTCACCGAACAGGAAAATTTACATAAAATCACTTCACCGATGGTTGGGACATTCTACCAATCTCCTGCACCGGATTCACCTGCATACGTAAAAGCAGGCGATAAAGTAACGGGGGATTCCATCGTCTGCATCGTTGAAGCCATGAAACTTTTCAATGAAATCGAAGCTGAAGTAAGCGGTGAGATCGTTGAAGTCCTTGTAAAAGAAGGGCAGCTAGTAGAATATGGTCAACCATTATTTTTAGTAAAGCCGGAATGAGGAGCTGTTTCTAAATGATTAAAAAGGTATTAATTGCCAATCGTGGGGAAATTGCTGTCCGTATCATCCGGGCATGCAAGGAATTAGGAATCGAGACTGTTGCAGTCTATTCAGAAGCAGATAAAGAAGCATTACATGTTCAAATTGCGGATGAAGCATATTGCATCGGTCCTAAATTATCAAAAGACAGTTATTTAAATACAACGAACATTATCAGTACAGCCAAGAAAACGGGATCTGATGCAATTCATCCAGGATATGGATTCCTAGCTGAAAATGCCGACTTTGCTGAGCTATGCCGTGAATGCAATATCATTTTCATCGGCCCTAGCCCCGAAGCGATCAATAAAATGGGAACAAAGGATGTAGCAAGGGAAACCATGCGCAAAGCTGGTGTACCGATCGTACCAGGTTCTAAAGGCATAATTAAAGATACGGATGAAGGTGTAGCCTTAGCTAATGAAATGGGCTATCCAGTCATCATCAAAGCTACTGCTGGCGGAGGCGGTAAAGGTATCCGTGTCGCAAGGACGGAAGAAGATCTCATTAAAGGCATTAACATCACGCAACAGGAAGCCGCGACGGCATTTGGTAATCCTGGCGTGTATATTGAAAAGTTCATCGAAGATTTCCGTCACGTTGAAATACAGGTCATGGCAGATAATCATGGCAACGCCATCCATTTAGGTGAACGTGATTGTTCGATCCAACGACGTTTGCAAAAACTTGTTGAAGAAACCCCGTCACCAGCGTTGGATGGTGAAACACGTGCGGAAATGGGGCAGGCTGCAGTAACGGCTGCACTTGCCGTTAACTATTCAGGTGCCGGAACAGTAGAATTTATTTATGACTATGTGAATAGAAAATACTACTTTATGGAAATGAATACACGTATCCAGGTTGAACACCCAGTTACGGAAATGGTAACAGGCGTGGATTTGATTAAAGAACAAATCAAAGTTGCTTCAGGTAACAAACTTTCGCTTTCACAAGAGGATGTCACTTTTAACGGATGGTCTATCGAATGTCGGATAAATGCGGAAAATCCAGAAAAGAATTTCATGCCTTCCGCAGGTAAGATTCAAATGTATTTACCGCCAGGCGGCTACGGAGTTCGTGTGGATTCCGCGGCATACCCTGGATACTCGATACCGCCGTATTATGATTCCATGATCGCTAAATTGATCGTCCATGCACCGACTAGAGAAGAGGCGATCGAGAAGATGAAACGCGCCTTGGGTGAGTTTGTCATTGAAGGGATCAGTACCACAATTCCTTTCCATATTAAGTTACTTCAACATGAACAATTTGTTTCCGGGGAATTTAATACCAAATTCCTTGAAATATATGATGTAATGAACTCATAATGTAAAGGAAGACAGGAGGTGCTTTTGAATGAGTGAGATGGAAGGCCAATTACTGGAAATGAATGATTATAATAGTGGTCTGGGCAAAGTGGAGATTGCGCCTGAGGTGATAGAGGTGATTGCGGGTATCGCTGCATCGGAAGTTGAAGGTGTTGCACATATGCGCGGGAATTTCGCTACGGGTGTCGTTGAGAAGCTTGGTAAAAAGAACCACGGTAAAGGCGTTAAAGTGGACTTAACGGGAGAATCCATCAAAGTCGAACTTTATTGTGTCATGAAGTTTGGTGTTTCAATTCCGAAAGTTGCTCAGGAAGTGCAAGATAACATTCGTGAAGCTTTGTTGAATATGACGGCTATCGACGCTGGCGAAGTGAACATTCATGTAGTGGGCATTGCGTTTGAAAACGCTAAACAAGAAGCGGATTACGAACAAGAAGTGTAAGTGGCTTCGTTCGATTCACACCTGCAAAAACCCGGCAAAAAGCCGGGTTTTTGTTTTTTTGAATGTATACTCCATGATACCCCTAATTTTGTGCCTGCTTATAATATTAAATTTAAATGAACATAATAAGGCGGTATCTGGAAGTTTCCCTTTAATTCAAGGGTGATTTCTGTTAGAGTGTAAAAGGTGAAATATGAGCATGAAAGCTAGGCATGAGCTTTTTGACACTTTCAAAAAGTATGGGACTGTGTTGGCCGTTTAATTGGAAAGTAATCTTGAAAAGTTATCTTGATTCAAGATATTGAGTATTTTGGCCTTAATTTTAGTGGGATTTAGCTTATTATTTAAATAATATAGCAAAAATCTTAATATTTTTGAAAAAATGTTATTTAATGTTCGTTTGTTCTAGCATTTTCATATATAATAGTAGATGTTAAAGGAGTAAGATTATGAAAAGAAGAGAAGCCCGTGAAAAATCCCTTCAAGCACTATATCAGATGGATATTGCCAACTCTAATGCAGAAGAGGCAATGGAAAGCGTACTGGATGGTGCTCCTACTGATGAATATTTCAAGAAATTAGTAATGGGGATTACGGAAAATCGAGAACAAATTGATGGAATGATCAGGGACAATTTAGAGAATTGGACGTTGGAAAGACTGGCGAACATTGATCGGAATTTACTGCGGATCGCGGTTTATGAAATGGTTCACAGTGAAGATGTTCCTGTAAGTGTTGCAATGAATGAAGCTATTGAAATTGCTAAGAAATTCGGTGATGATCAATCGAGCAGCTTTGTAAATGCCGTTTTATCCAAAGTGAAGGTGAAAAGCGGCAGCTAAAGTTGCAGCCTTGAACAAGGATTTTCTCAGCAATTTCTTTAGCAAAATTAACTTGGGAGGAATAAACACATGTCAGCTCAAATCATTAATGGTAAAGAAATTGCGGAGTCAGTTAGGCAGGAAATCAGTAAGGAAGTTCAACAGTTACGTGAAAAAAATATCGTTCCGGGTTTGGCTGTAATCCTGGTGGGTGACAATCAAGCATCACAAACTTATGTACGCAATAAGCAAAAGGCCTGTGAGGACTTGGGCATGCATTCCGTATTAATTAAAAAGCCTGCGGAACTTACTCAGGAGGAATTGATTCAGAGCATTGCTGAATTAAACCAGGATGACAGCATTCATGGTATATTGGTGCAGCTGCCATTGCCTGGGCATATTCAGGAAAAGGCGATCATTGAAGCGATTTCGCCTGAAAAGGATGTAGATGGATTCCACCCGATTAATATCGGGCGGATGATGACGGGACAAGATGCATTTTTACCTTGTACTCCTTACGGCGTCATGGTGATGCTTGAGTATATCGACTATGACCTTGAAGGTAAGCATGTTGTCATCGTAGGGAGAAGTAATATCGTCGGAAAACCTGCCGGACAATTATTTTTAAATGCAAATGCAACCGTTACTTACTGTCATTCACGGACAAAGGATCTTGCCTATTATACTAAGCAAGCCGATGTCGTTGTGGCAGCAGTCGGAAAGAGGGACACGATCACGAGTGACCATATTAAAGAAGGCGCAGTCGTCATTGACGTCGGTATGAACAGGAATGATGAAGGGAAGCTTTGCGGTGATGTAGCGTTTGATGAAGTGAAAGAAAAGGCTTCATACATTACACCTGTTCCTAAAGGCGTTGGTCCAATGACGATTACGATGCTTATGAAGAATACGGTCAAATCTGCTCAAAAAGCACTTGAACAGAACGAGCAAGCAGTAAAAAACTGAAAAAAACGTTAAATTATTTTAAAGAAGCGGACCTCTTGTTTTATAATAACGGGAGACCGCTTTTTTCCATTCATGGATTGAACAAGTTTCAAGTGTAATCTAAGGCGGTTTTCTTTATATCCGACTTCCATCGGAAGGAGACATAATATGAGCAACCAACAATATTTGAGTGTGTCGGCTTTAACGAAGTACATCAAAAGGAAGTTCGATGCCGACCCCCATTTGCAAAATGTATACATAAAAGGTGAAATTTCAAATTTTAAACAACATACAAGCGGACATATGTATTTTACTTTAAAGGATGAGAAGGCCCGACTCCTCTCCGTTATGTTTGCCGCCAATAATAAAGGGATGAAATTCCTGCCCGAAAATGGTATGAAGGTACTTGTTAAGGGCGATATATCATTATATGAAGCAGGGGGACAGTATCAGCTTTATGTGAAAAGCATGGCCCCTGATGGTGTAGGGGATTTGTATTTTGCTTATGAACAGCTGAAGAAAAAGCTGGAGGCGGCAGGTTTGTTTTTGGCAGAACACAAGAAGCCGATCCCGCAGTACCCAAAATCTGTAGGTGTCATAACATCGCCGACCGGAGCTGCATTAAGAGATATCCTGATAACCATCAAGCGGAGATATCCAATCGCCAGGATCATCGTTTATCCAGCACTTGTACAAGGGAATAATGCAGCTAAATCGATTGCCAAGGCAATTTCCATGGCTAACGCAAGGGCGGAAAGCGATGTTCTCATTGTCGGAAGGGGCGGAGGTTCGATCGAGGAACTATGGGCGTTTAATGAGGAGGTAGTGGCTGAATCGATTTATGATTCCGATATACCGGTAATTTCTGCTGTCGGTCACGAAACCGATTTTACAATTGCTGATTTTGTCGCCGATATGCGTGCTCCTACACCGACCGGTGCAGCAGAGTTAGCGGTTCCTCACTTGAATGAAATACTCGAGCGCCTGATGAACCGCAAGAACCGATTGACTCGCTCCATTCAAGAAGCGGTGAATTTTGAACGGACCCGTTTGACCAGGATGGAGAGGTCTTATGCCTTCCGTTATCCACATAAAATGTATGAACAGAAGCTGGAACAGCTAGACAAGACGATGGACAGGCTAGGCAGGACCAGCACGCGATATTTCATGAAAAAGAGAGATGAGCTGAATCAGCTGAACGATATTCTGAAAAAGCAGCATCCTGAACAAGCGGTGAAAAATGCGAAAGATGAATTACAGCAGCATGCAAAGGTTTTACGAAGGGCCATGGAAGCCATCTATCGGCAAAAATCACAGCAGTTCGTCCATATAACAGCCACTTTATCTGCCCTAAGTCCACTAAAAATCATGGAACGGGGCTATGGTTTGGTTTTTGCTGAGGATGAGACATTAGTGAAAAGTACACAGCAAGTAACCAAAGGGGATAAGATAGCGGTTTCGATAAAAGATGGAACACTTGAATGTGAAATTAAAGATATAAAGGAGCGGATTGAACCATGACAAAAAAACAGGAAGCTACATTTGAAGAAGCGATGGAGAATCTCGAAAAAATTGTAGAGCAGTTGGAAGAAGGCGATGTACCCTTGGAAGAAGCCATCTCCATATATAAACAAGGAATGGATTTATCTAGGCTTTGCCATTCAAAGCTTAAGGCTGTTGAAGATCAGTTGACTCAAATTTTACGCGAAGATGGAGAACTTGAAAACTTCGCTGTACAGGAGGAAGAATGACATGGGTACGGCGTCCTTTGAAATGTTTTCTAAAGAATATAAGGCGGTTATAGAACGGGAAATCGTGGAATATGTCAATAAACTTAAGGCTCCTGCAGTGGTCAAAGAAGCCATGATCTACTCTCTGGAGGCAGGAGGTAAACGGATTCGCCCGTTATTGGTCTTTGCGGTTCTGGAGGCCTTTGGAAAAAACTTGAGGATGGGGATTCCTGCAGCGGCTGCAATTGAAATGATTCATACATATTCTTTGATTCATGATGACCTTCCGGCGATGGATGATGACGATCTCCGGCGCGGAAAACCGACGAACCATAAAGTGTTCGGTGAAGCGGTAGCAATACTGGCAGGTGATGCGCTTCTTACATATAGCTTTCAATTGGTGACGGATATGATCGATCCCGAGGTGACGGCTGAAATGAAGCTGAACCTAGTAAGCGAAATTGCGAGCTCTGCCGGAGCCGAAGGGATGGTTGGAGGTCAAGTTGCGGATATGGAAGGTGAAAATAAACAGTTGACCCTTCAGGAATTGGAGTATATACATGAACATAAAACAGGGAAGTTATTGACTGCAAGCATCCTTTCCGGTGCTATATTGGCCGGGGCGAATGAAGAACAGCAACTGCATTTACGTGATTTTGCATACCACCTGGGGCTTGCTTTTCAAATTCGCGATGATATCCTGGATATTGAAGGGTCAGTCGAGTTGATCGGCAAGCCGGTTGGCAGTGATGTGGGGAATCATAAAAGCACATATCCCTCTTTACTTACGCTTCAAGGGGCAAAGGAAAAGTTGGAACATCATATAGAACTTGCTCATGCAGCTTTAGGAAATACAACTTTACAAACGGGTTTGTTGAATGAACTGACTGATTTAATAGCGAACCGTAATCATTGATTGTGGCTAAATTTGTTATCAATTGAGGTTTTATGGTATACTCATTGTGCAAAAATATGTGAAAATCAAAATGAATTTTTTTATTGAAATACGTGATAAAATAGGTATAATAAGCCGCCGAAATCACCTGGGTGTTGGCGGCTATTTTTTAACTTAAAACCAATTTTTCGGTCTAGACATCCATAGTCCTCATTAATGAGGCTTTGTTTATGCTTACCACCGAAAATTACAGAAAGTGAGTGGTCCTGTTTGGATCTTCTATCTATAAAAGACCCTTCTTTTTTGAAGAAGATGAATAATGAAGAACTTGTCGAGTTAAGTGTGGAAGTACGTAAATTCCTTGTGGAAAAATTATCGGTGACCGGTGGGCATATTGGGCCCAATTTGGGTGTCGTCGAGTTGACTATAGCCTTGCATAAAGAATTCGACAGTCCGAATGATAAAATCTTATGGGATGTCGGACATCAATCCTATGTCCATAAAATCCTGACTGGCAGGGCAGGGGAGTTCGACACCTTAAAGAAATATAAAGGTCTTTGCGGTTTTCCTAAAATGATTGAAAGCCCCCATGATGTTTGGGAAACAGGTCACAGTTCGACTTCCCTTTCAGCTGCAATGGGCATGGCGGCTGCCCGTGATATCAAGGGTGAAAGCAGTTTTATTTTGCCTGTAATCGGGGACGGCGCACTAACAGGCGGAATGGCGCTTGAAGCGTTGAATCATATCGGTGATGAAAAAAAGGACATGATCGTTATCCTGAATGATAATGAAATGTCCATAGCCCCTAACGTAGGTGCATTACACACGATATTGGGAAGATTGCGGACAGCAGGTAAATATAACTGGGCTAAAGATGAATTGGAGCTGCTTTTGAAAAAAATTCCTGCAGTCGGTGGTAAACTTGCAGCTACAGCTGAACGCTTGAAGGATAGCATGAAGTACTTATTGGTCTCAGGAATCTTTTTCGAAGAGCTTGGTTTCACATACCTTGGACCAGTGGATGGTCATAATTATGAAGAATTGCTGGAGAATTTAAGATATGCCAAGAAAACGAAGGGACCTGTACTGCTGCATGTCATCACGAAAAAAGGCAAAGGATACTCACCTGCCGAATTGGATACAACAGGGAACTGGCATGGGACAGGCCCATATAAGATCGAGACTGGCGATTTCGTGAAATCCCCTAGTAAAGGTCCTGCCTGGAGCGCTCTTGTAAGCGATACTGTCAGCAGGCTAGCTCGTGAAGATGAGCGGATTGTCGCGATTACACCTGCAATGCCCGTAGGATCGAAGTTGGTGGGCTTTTCTCAAGAGTTCCCAGAGCGTTTCTATGATGTAGGGATTGCCGAGCAGCATGCTGCAACTTTTGCTGCAGGATTGGCAACGCAAAAAATGAAACCTTTCCTGGCCATATATTCAACCTTCCTGCAAAGAGCTTATGACCAGGTCGTTCATGATATCTGCCGTCAAAATTTGAACGTATTCATAGGGATCGATCGTGCTGGATTGGTTGGTTCCGATGGTGAAACGCATCAAGGCGTTTTCGATATTGCTTTCTTACGCCATGTTCCGAATATGGTGTTGATGATGCCTAAAGATGAAAACGAAGGTCAGCATATGGTCAATACAGCCTTAAAATATAATGATGGTCCGATTGCTATGCGTTTCCCTCGTGGAAATGGTTGGGGAGTTGTGATGGATACCGACTTAAAGCAGATTCCAATCGGTTCGTGGGAAGTTCTTAAAGAAGGAACGGATGCTGCCATCTTAACGTTCGGAACAACGATTCCCATGGCTCTTGAAGCGGCGGAACTGCTGGAGAAAGAGGATTATTCAGTCAAGGTGATCAATGCCCGGTTCATTAAGCCTTTGGATGAGAACATGCTAAGCAGTCTCCTTGGTGAAAAAATGCCAATCTTGACAATAGAAGAAGCGGTTCTTCAAGGTGGTTTTGGTAGCTCTGTACTTGAATATGCTCATGATCAAGGATTTTATGGGGCAATTATAGATCGAATGGGAATACCTGATTATTTCATTGAACATGGAAGTGTCGATGAACTTCTTGAAGAGATCGGTTTAACGACTGAGACAGCCATCAAAAAGATTAAAATGATAACACCCAAAAAAGAAAAAAGGGCCTGACAATATGAAAGTAATGAAAGAAAGAGTAGATGTATTACTTGTAGAACAAGGCTTGGCCGATACACGTGAAAAAGCGAAACGTATGGTTATGGCAGGCCTTGTCTACGCGAATGAAGAAAGGTATGAGAAACCGGGGGAAAAAGTGCCGGTCGATCTCGAATTTACGATCAAAGGAAAAGTCATGCCTTACGTTTCAAGAGGCGGTCTTAAACTTGAAAAGGCATTAAGGGAATTTGATTTACAGGTGAATGGAAAAATACTGCTTGATATAGGATCATCAACTGGTGGGTTCACGGATTGTGCTTTGCAAAATGGCGCCAAAATGTCTTATGCACTTGATGTCGGCTATAATCAACTTGCCTGGAAGCTTAGGCAGGATGAGCGGGTAAAAGTAATGGAACGGACCAATTTCCGTTATGTTACACCCGCCGATCTAGATGGGGAGATGCCAAACTTTGCAAGCATTGATGTTTCTTTCATCTCGCTTACGTTAATTTTACCGGTATTAAAGACCTTGCTCGTCCCGAATAGTGATGTCGTTGCCTTAGTTAAACCGCAATTCGAAGCTGGGAAGGATCAAGTGGGTAAAAAGGGGATTGTTCGTGATCCCAAAATCCATAAACAAGTGTTGGATAAGATCATTTCTTTTTCTTTAAAGGAGGGCTATGATATTAAGGATGCCTCCTTCTCACCGATTACCGGCGGTGACGGAAATATTGAATTCTTACTTCATTTACACTGGCAAGGTACGAAGGAAGGTGGAGCGATATTGCTTTCGAAAACGGTGGATGACATCGTTGGAGAGGCCCATGCCCAATTTAAAAAAGAATAGCTAGAACTTTGTATGGGCTCCTTTGGCTGAATGGTTGGCTAAAGGAGCTTTTTAACTATACATTGTGGGTCATGACTTGAATCATTTATCGCTGGATATATAAAATAGGTAAGTACAAATAATAGACTTGTATTCATTTTTAGAGAAAAAGTTGTACAATTGCATAAAAATCCGATAACATTAATATTAGCCACTTTCACAAGCGGCCTATTTGCACGTACTGATGACCGAAGCAATCCCGTATTGGGACAGCCTGCTTAAGTAAGAAATGAAAGTGATGCCATTACCATTAAATGAGCAACAGTTGAGAAGAGGTGCTTCTACTTATGAATAAAGGACAACGACATATAAAAATAAGGGACATTATAACGAATAATGATATCGAAACCCAGGATGAGTTAGTTGAAGAATTGAAATTAGCTGGATACAATGTGACTCAAGCCACTGTTTCCAGGGATATTAAAGAGCTTCACCTTGTAAAAGTTCCTTTAACGGATGGAAGGTATAAATACAGTCTGCCGGCCGACCAACGTTTCAATCCACTTCAAAAATTAAAGAGAATCCTTGTCGATGCATTTGTACGCATTGACTCAGCCAACAATTTACTGGTTATGAAGATGCTCCCAGGTAATGCCCAGGCAATCTGTGCATTGATTGATAATTTAAATTGGCAAGAAATACTCGGGACGATCGGCGGCGACGATACTTGTTTAATCATCTGCCGTTCTGAGGAAGATGCAAAGATCATTTCCGGCAAATTCTTGGACATGCTCTAATAATGTTGTGAGGTGACCTAGTTTGTTAACAGAACTATCGATTAGGAATTTTGCGATCATAGACAGCCTGTCCGTTTCATTTGAGAAAGGCTTGACGGTCTTGACAGGAGAAACAGGGGCAGGGAAGTCAATCATAATAGATGCCGTTCATCTTTTGGTTGGGGGACGTGGTTCTGCAGAGTTCATTCGGCATGGTGAGTCGAAGGCTGAAATAGAAGGATTATTCCAAATTGAAGATGAAAAACACCCGGTCTTTGCCAAAGCGGAAGAGTTTGGCATCGATATGAATGATGGGATGGCGATACTTCGAAGGGATATCTCACTGAGCGGCAAAAGCGTTTGCAGGGTAAATGGAAAGCTTGTAACGATTTCCACCTTACGTGAGATAGGACGGACGTTGATAGATATCCATGGTCAACATGAACATCAGGAATTAATGGACGAACGACTCCATCTTCCACTGCTCGATCAATTCGGCGGTGAAAAAATCGCATCTGCACTCACTGAATACCAAAAGCTATATAAACGTTATGAAACCGCTTCTAAACAATTGAATGGTTTGAGCCAAAATGAACAGCAAATGGTCCACCGCCTTGATTTGATTCAATTTCAATTCGATGAAATCCAAAAAGCTGATTTGAAATTACGCGAAGATGAAGAATTGATGGAAGAGCGGAAGAAAATTAATAATTTCGAAAAAATCCATGAAGCGCTGCAAACCAGTTATAATGCTTTAAATGGTGAGCAGCATGCAATTGATTGGCTTTCAGTAGCCATGAATAATTTGGAGGAAGCGGCAGGGCTTGATGAAGGTTTAAAGAACAGCTCTGAAACCGTTTCAAATAGTTACTTCCTGCTTGAAGAGGCCGTGTCTAACATCCGTGACCAATTAGACTCTTTGGATTATGATACAGAGCGAGTGGAATTCATTGAAAGTCGCCTTAATGAAATAAATCAATTAAAACGTAAATACGGGCGGACCATCGAGGAAATCCTGGAATATGGGGCCGCTATCGAAGAAGAAGTCGAAAAACTGCAAAATAGGGAAACCCATATAGCGAAGCTTGAAAAGGAAATGAAATCCATCAAGGCAGATTTAATTGTCGAAGCAAAGAATCTGTCTGAACTTCGCCAGAAATTCGCTCAGCAGCTAACCAAAAAGATTCATCAGGAATTAAAAGATTTATACATGGAAAAGACAATTTTCGAACCACATTTCCTTCAAACGGCCTATACTTTCGATGAATTGTCAGATAG
Organism: Peribacillus simplex; assembly: GCF_900156045.1. Taxonomy (GTDB): domain Bacteria; phylum Bacillota; class Bacilli; order Bacillales; family DSM-1321; genus Peribacillus; species Peribacillus simplex_D. The sequence continues at coordinate 920,059 of NZ_FTMX01000001.1, forward strand.
GGGCATCAATCAGTCAGGGCTGGATTCAATGGAATTTTATATTTCCACCAATCCAGGTGAACCATTAAAACCTCTTTCTAAAATTGCATCTGGTGGTGAACTGTCGAGAATCATGCTGGCATTGAAAAGCATATTCTCTAAGCACCAAGGCATAACTTCCATTATCTTTGATGAAGTGGACACAGGTGTGAGCGGAAGGGTTGCGCAATCCATTGCCGAAAAGATCTATAAAGTGGCAACTGGATCACAAGTACTTTGCATATCCCATTTGCCACAGGTGGCAGCTATGGCGGATACTCACCTTTTCATAGCGAAAAATGTAAGGGCCGGACGCACGAATACCTCGGTAAAGCCGTTAATTGAAACTGAAAAAATAAAAGAAATTGGCAGGATGATTTCAGGAGTGGAGATAACGGATTTGACGAAACAACATGCCAATGAATTAATCCAGCTTGCCAAAAGGCTGAAAATTACATCTTGAAGGGTCGATAAGAAGATTAATTAAACTAATCATAAGCATTCATTGTAAAGCTATCCAAAAACGGATAGCTTTTATTTTTTGCACCTGTTATAAATGACTGTCATGAGGGCTAAATTAAAGGTGTAGCCATTAAGTTTCAGAGAGCGAGGAGAGTGAATGGATTGAAATTTATATGGATAAACAGGATCATCGGTGGAATTCTCCTTGTTTCGCTATTAACATTAGGGTTATACCAGCCATCTCGTGAATATTTTTTAATTCCAAATCATCTTGTACTATTTGAAGGAAGTCAATATAGTATTTCCAAATCATTGCCTGTTTCTGCAAAAACTTCGGGATCCAGTGATGGAATTTCACTTCATGATGAACAAGCCTCGATTACGCTTGGTGCTGAGAAACCAGGTACGAATGAAGTGTTACTCGATGTAGCAGGCTTGCCTGCCAAAAAGGTCGACATCAGGGTGTTAAAAGACTTTAAAGTCATGCCTGGTGGCCAATCCATTGGAGTGAAGCTTAATACTCTTGGGGTGCTCGTAGTAGGTCATCATCTTATTGATACTGCGCAGGGGAAAAAATCACCGGGAGAAAAAGCGAAAATTGAAATCGGTGATATTATTACAGAAATCAATGGTCAGACGATAAAGAAGATGGGGGATGTAACCCCTTTTGTTCAGCAGGCAGGCGAAAAGGGTGAGGCGTTGAATCTTGTCATTAACCGTGATAACGAAGTGCTCCACAGTACCCTATTACCTCTAAAAGATAAGAATGAAGGAACTTACAAATTGGGTTTGTATATCCGTGATTCGGCAGCTGGTATCGGAACGATGACGTTTTATCACCCGGATTCAAAAAAATATGGGGCGTTGGGACATGTCATATCCGATATGGATACAAAAAAGCCGATTGTTGTTAAGGACGGACAGATTGTTCAATCGACGGTCACATCCATCGAAAAGGGAAGCAATGGTGATCCCGGAGAAAAATTGGCACGCTTTTCTTCTAATAAAGAAAAAATAGGAAATATCAATCGCAATAGTCCCTTTGGAATTTTTGGGAAATTAAATCAAGATTTTAAAAATGGAATTAACGATAAGCCACTCCCCATCACCCTTTCCCATGAGGTAAAGGAAGGACCAGCAAAAATCCTTACAGTGGTGGATGGTTCTGAAGTGGAGGAATTCGATGTCGAAATCGTCAGTTCCATACCACAGAAGTTTCCTGCAATTAAAGGAATGGTCTTAAAAGTGACGGATAAAGAATTGCTGCAAAAAACAGGTGGGATCGTTCAAGGTATGAGCGGCAGTCCTATCATACAAAATGGGAAATTAATCGGTGCAGTCACCCATGTATTCGTTAATGATCCTACAAGTGGGTATGGAGTCCATATCGAATGGATGTTAAACGAAGCCGGTATAAATATATACGACAAAAATAATTATGAAAAGGCAAGCTAAGAATCCGGGTATCCTTTGGGATGCCCCTTTTTAATGGGAAGTTATGGTTAACATAGATTTTAGGTAGGAATTAAATTTGATTTCTTCAAAAAATAGAGGTTTTTTTGAAATGGTATGATAAAATGATAACGATATGAAGATTTTTCGACAATCGCTTTATTCGAATAGCAAACGAAGTCGAAAACAAGAGATATCCGGAGAATAATATTGAATTCCTTATATTTTTTCAAAAATAAAAGGAATTTAGTTTCCATTGTCGAAAAGTTCAATTACAATAGAATTTAGTCATATAGAAAAAAAGACCAATTGTAGTTGAGGAGGAAATCAAGCGTGAAAAAAATTAAGGTGTGCGTTGTAGATGATAATAGAGAACTTGTTGGCCTTCTGGAAGAATACATTTCTGCACAGGAAGACATGGAAGTAATTGGGGTGGCACATAACGGTCAAGATTGCCTGGGAATGCTTGAAAGCGTTGATCCGGATATATTGATCCTCGATATTATCATGCCTCATTTAGATGGATTAGGTGTATTAGAAAAACTTCGTGAAGTAAAACGGGGTGCTATGCCTAATGTGATTATGCTTACTGCCTTTGGTCAAGAAGATGTAACGAAAAAAGCTGTTGATTTGGGTGCGTCTTACTTTATCCTGAAACCATTCGATATGGAAAATCTGGCCAATCACATACGTCAGGTAAGCGGTAAAGGGCAGGCGGTTTTAAAAAATCATAGTCAATTTAGCTATCGTCCCCAAAATGAATCCAAGCCGAAGAACCTCGATGCCAGCATCACGAGCATCATTCACGAGATTGGAGTGCCTGCACATATTAAGGGCTATTTGTATTTAAGGGAAGCGATATCAATGGTATATAATGATATTGAACTATTGGGTTCTATCACCAAAGTTTTATATCCGGATATCGCAAAAAAATACAATACTACGGCCAGTCGTGTTGAACGTGCTATCCGGCATGCGATTGAAGTGGCCTGGAGCCGTGGAAATATAGAATCCATATCATCTCTTTTCGGATATACCGTAAGCATGACTAAGGCAAAACCTACAAATTCCGAATTCATTGCCATGGTTGCCGATAAGCTGCGCCTCGAACATAAAGCTTCTTGACAGGGGTAGGGGCAAAACCGGTTGTAAGGAACAATTGACCATATAAAGGCTAGAGCCGCTAAATATAAATAGGAACTCTCCGTCTGGAGGTAAAGGACAGGAAGAAGTTGCTTCTTGATTTTTTCTAATCGGCAACTTCAAATTTTTTATGCCGGTTAAAAAAAATTAAACGCCTTTTATTTATTGGATTTTGAAGGAAATCCCATAAATAAAAGGCGTTTTTGTTTGGTCGAAAAGCCAAATGGCCTTCCCGGATACCCGTTTGCAAATCAAAAGCCTGGAAAAGAAATTGAGTGTTTTGACAAAAGGAACATTCTATGCAGAAAATAATCACCTGCATTTTGATTGAAGGATTGTTCTAGATGAAAATAATTTGCTGTTTCTGTTCATAAAATTGGGATATAACAATTATTGAGAGAGGCGGCGTTTCATCATGACCTTAATCTTTGCGCATCGAGGTTCTGCAGGAACACATCCGGAAAATACGATGTCGGCGTTCAAAGAAGCTGCCCGTGTCGGAGCGGATGGAATTGAAACGGATGTCCAGCTCTCGAAAGATGGAGAAGTGGTCATCATTCACGATGAAAAGCTCGATCGGACCACGAATGCCTCGGGGTATGTAAAAGACCGGACCTTGATGGAGTTGAAAACACTTAATGCTTCCGCAACCCATAAGGGTAAATTGGGAAAAGAAAAGATTCCGACGCTTGAAGAACTATTTATTTGGCTTTACGATAATCAGCTTTTTTGCAATATTGAATTGAAAAATACGCTATTTCTGTATCCAGGCTTGGAAGAGAAAGTCATCCGGCTCATCCGTACTTACGAAATGGAGGAAAGGGTGATCCTTTCTTCCTTCAATCATTATAGTTTGGTCAATTGCCACCAATTGGCACCTGAATTGGAAACAGCACCGCTTTATAGGGATGGTCTATACATGCCGTGGATATATGCCAAGGCAATAGGCGGAAGTGCAATTCACCCAAATATCCGGGCTGCCCCTGATGCGCTAATTCAAGCATCGGTGAGTATGGGTGTTCCTGTACGGCCATATACCATAAATGAAGAAGCCGATATGAAGCGGTTATTCAAACTGGGATGCAGCGGCATCATAACCGATTTTCCCGAGGCAGCCGTACGGATCAGAGAAGGATTGAAATCAAGATAAAGAAAGAAGGTGCCATATGATACATGGCACCTTTAATTACGTTTAAAATTTATTGAACCTGCTTTGGACCTTATTTTGTTTTCGGTCTCGATGAAGGATGAAGCCGGCGATAAAGGCTATTCCGCCAATCGTAATGAGCAGCCCGATTAAGAATTGCAGCCAAAGGAATGGATAGGGAGGCTGTAAAATACCGAACACCATGTCCCTCATTATTTTTATGCCATAGGCAGCAAAGGCACCGGGTATAAAAAGAATCAAAAAAGCGATTAAACGTTTCATGCGGTCAAATCCCTTCCGAAAATTCCGTCTTTAAAAAATGATAAAGGATATAAATTATTTGTCAAGTTTCGGGAATCTAGATAATGACTGGGAGTTGGTGGCTGTTTTTAAAGGGAACAGATATGGTAAAATGGTTCGAGTATGAAAAAAATTGCAGGGAATGATCTATTAAAAGGGATAATTATATTTTAAGGGGGATGGCTCATGCAAAAGGTCATGATAGTAGGTGGAGGAGTGGGAGGGACAACCGTGTTGAAACTCCTATCGGAAAGTGAAGTATTCTCCATTGTTTGTATGGCTGATACGAATGAATCCGCTGAAGGGATGCTTGCTGCAAAGGAGCGAAGGATTCCTACGGTGACTGATTGGAGCATGGGATTGGAGCGGGATTTGGACATCATTTTTGATACGACCGGAGATCCATCTGTCCATAAAAAGATAAAAAGGGACATGGGCGAACAAACGATTCTCATTCCTGGAAGTGTCGCCCTCATTATGACTAAGTTGTTTGAAGAGAAAAATCGTTTAATAAGTAAATTGGAGAATACCTCGGCAAAAATGGACTTGATCCTTAATACGACCAGTGAAGGTATGGTGGTGATTGATCATGAAGGATTCATCATCATGTTCAATGATAGTGCGGAACGTGCATCTGACACAAAGCGCGAAGATGTGATAGGCAGGCATATTAAAGATTTCATCCCTTCAACTGGATTGCTGCGAGTGATGCAAACGAACCAAAAAGAAGTAAATCGGGAAATCACCCTTAGCAATGGGATGGAACTAATAACGACAAGGATACCTCTTGTGAATGCCGATAAAGAAATCATAGGGGCTTTTTCCGTGTTCAGGAATAAAACGGAAGCTGTTCAATTGGCAGAGCAGATCACTGATTTAAAAGAGATACAGACGATGCTCCAGGCGATCATTCAATCCAGTGATGAAGCCATATCCGTTGTGGATGATCAAGGCAGGGGGCTTTTGATCAATCCGGCATATACAAGAATCACCGGCTTAACAAAGACCCAAGTGATCGGTAAGCCGGCTTCCATCGATATTTACGAAGGTGAAAGTATGCATATGAAAGTGCTTCAGACAAAAAAGCCTGTTCGGGGTGTCAATATGCGTGTCGGCCCGAAACATAAGGAAGTGATCGTGAATGTTGCTCCAATCATTGTGGATGGGTGCCTGAAAGGGAGCGTTGGCGTCATTCATGATGTATCGGAAATTCAAGCCTTGACCCACGAACTGAATCGGGCAAGACAGATTATCCGGACATTGCAGGCTAAATATTCTTTTGATGATATAATTGGGGCTTCCGAAGAGATGAAGCTTCCCATTGAACAGGCAAAATTATCTGCAAGAACACCTGCTACTGTCTTATTAAGAGGGGAATCAGGGACTGGCAAAGAGTTATTTGCTCATGCCATACATAATGCGAGCGATAGGAAATTCAATAAATTCGTACGGGTAAATTGTGCGGCCATCTCGGATTCATTACTTGAAAGTGAACTGTTCGGTTATGATGAAGGGGCCTTCACTGGGGCAAGCAGGGGCGGAAAGGTCGGTTTTTTTGAAGAGGCAAATCAAGGGAGTATCTTTTTGGACGAAATTGGTGAATTGCCAGCCAACATCCAAGCAAAATTACTTCGGGTATTACAAGAAAAGGAAATCATCAGAGTGGGGGGGACGAAGCCGATCCCCATCAATGTACGGGTCATAGCCGCTACAAATATCGATCTTGAACAGGCCATCACAAACGGATCATTCAGGGAAGACTTGTATTTCAGGCTGAACCGCATGCCTATTTTCATTGCACCCTTAAGAAAGAGAAAAGAAGATTTGAGAGAATTGGCGGAGCATTTGATTAATAAAATCAATCAGGAGTATGGACGGAGCATAGAGGGAATTACAGCAGCAGCTATACATAAAATGCAAATTTACAATTGGCCGGGTAATGTGAGGGAACTGGAAAATATCTTAGGACGGGCGATCATTTTCATGAAATTGAACGAGACGGTCATTGATATTCATCATATACCGGATTTTATCGAAGAGATTCCATTAAAACAGGAGAAATTAATAATGAAGCCTTCTGGCTACGTATCGGGGAAACCGCTCTCGGAGATAATAGACCAGTATGAAGCCGAAATCATTCAGCAAGCGTTCCTTACCCACAAGGGAAATAAAACACTTACGGCAAAATCGCTGGGGATTTCAGTTAGAAATCTATATTACAAAATGGAAAAACTAAAACTGTGAAAATTCTTGCACGCAAATAATTGCGTACTATGAAAAAAACTGCGCGGAATTTTCTGATTTATTTTAATTTAAGCGAGACTCCACTTCTAACATGAAATTTTTTTGAATTTGTTATAGGCTATAGTTGCCCATCATATTAACCAGCATCTCCTTTATTTGGATATAAAGGCTCGCATAATGTATTTTATTGGCATGTTATTTGCATATTTAAAAATGCATGGATCTTTTCAAGGGAACCATTCCCCATGGGGAAAATATCATGCTAGTAGCGAATTTTATTTAAAATGAACGTAGTAACAAGTAAGAATGAGGAGTAATTCAGTGTCTCATATCTGACATGTATTAAAACATCTAGGGAGGATTCCTTTATGGAAATTTTTAAATATCTTGAGAAATATGATTACGAGCAATTGTTATTCTGTCAGGATAAACAATCGGGTTTGAAAGCGATTATTGCCATTCATGATACGACATTAGGGCCTGCGCTTGGAGGCACTAGGATGTGGACGTATGCATCTGAAGAAGATGCCATTGAAGATGCCTTAAGGCTTTCAAGAGGAATGACATATAAGAACGCAGCTGCCGGCTTGAATTTAGGCGGGGGAAAAACCGTCATCATCGGCGATCCCCGTAAGGATAAAAATGAAGAAATGTTCCGTGCATTCGGAAGGTATATCCAAGGGCTGAATGGGCGTTATATAACAGCGGAAGATGTAGGTACAACGGTTGAGGATATGGACCTCATTCATGAGGAGACGGATTTTGTCACTGGGATTTCCCCTGCATTCGGTTCTTCGGGTAATCCTTCCCCTGTAACTGCTTATGGGGTATATCGCGGTATGAAAGCTGCTGCAAAAGAGGCATTCGGAACTGATTCCTTAGAAGGCAAGGTGGTTGCTGTCCAGGGCGTCGGGAACGTTTCTTATAACTTATGCCGTCACCTTCATGAGGAGGGCGCCAAGCTTATCGTTACGGATATCAATAAAGAAAGCGTGGCCCGTGCGGTTGAATCCTTTGGGGCGACTGCAGTTGATCCTGATGAAATTTATGGAGTCGACTGTGATATCTATGCACCTTGTGCATTAGGGGCTGTCATAAATGATCATACAATCAATCAAATCAAGGCGAAGGTCATTGCAGGTGCGGCCAATAATCAATTAAAGGAACCTGTTCATGGAGATCAAATTCATGAAAAAGGCATTATATATGCTCCAGACTATGTAATTAATGCAGGTGGAGTCATAAACGTGGCGGATGAGCTTTTAGGGTATAATCGGGAAAGAGCCCTTAAGAAAGTGGAAACGGTTTATGATACAATTGAAAGAGTCATCGAGATTGCAAAACGTGATCAAATCCCAACTTATAAAGCAGCGGATAGGATGGCAGAGGAGCGAATTGCTCGCATGAGGAATTCAAGGAGCCAATTCTTGCAAAATGAAAAACATATCTTGAATGGAAGAAAATGAATGTAATTTACAAGATATAGATTCCTGTGTTTTTTTTAATAAACACAGGAATTTTCAACATGGATAACGTAATAAACATATGGCAAGTAAAAATGGTGACAAATAGTATGTATTCGTGAGGAGGAGCGGTTTTGGCTGAAGAATTTGACCTCGTTATCCTCGGAGGAGGAACAGGCGGGTATGTGGCGGCAATAAGGGCTGCTCAATTAGGATTGAAAACGGCTGTCGTGGAGAAAGGCAAGCTCGGCGGAACGTGTCTACATAAAGGGTGTATCCCTTCGAAAGCACTTTTAAGGAGTGCGGAAGTTTATCAGACTGCAGTGAAAAGTGAGGAATTCGGTATTGTTACCGGGGATGTAAAGGTAGACTTCCTTAAGGTGCAGGAAAGAAAGAATAAAGTGGTCGATCAACTCTATAAAGGTGTTCAGCATTTGATGAAACAAGGAAAGATAACGGTTTATGAAGGGTTAGGGCGTATACTTGGTCCTTCCATATTTTCACCGATGCCTGGGACAATTTCCGTGGAAATGAATAATGGCAGTGAAAATGAAATGCTCATTCCTCAGAACGTCATCATTGCCACCGGTTCGCGTCCGAAGACACTGCCCGGTTTAACGATTGATGGAGAATTTGTGCTTACATCGGATGAAGCTCTAAAGCTTGAGAGCCTGCCAAAATCAATGATTATTGTAGGCGGTGGAGTTATCGGCATTGAATGGGCTTCGATGCTCAATGATTTTGGTGTGGAAGTGACAGTAGTTGAATATGCAGATAGAATCATCCCGACTGAGGACCATGATATTTCCAGTGAAATGCTTCGTCTCCTAACGAAAAAAGGCGTCAAATTCGTTACAGGTGCCAAGGTATTGCCTGAAACCCTGAAAACGGATGTTTCAGTTTCCATTTCTGCAGAAGTCAAAGGTTCGGTAGAGGAATTCACAGCTGAAAAAATGCTGGTTTCCGTAGGCAGATCAGCAAATGTTGAAGGGATCGGCCTTGAAAATACGGAAATTGTGAAAGATAAAGGTTTTATTGAAACCAATGACTTCTTCCAAACGAAGGAATCACATATCTATGCAATCGGTGATTGTATTGGCGGTCTGCAATTGGCTCACGTTGCCTCCCATGAAGGTATTACGGCAGTTGAACATATCGCAGGCCAAAAACCGGAACGGCTGGATTATTCGCTCATTTCAAAATGTGTGTATTCAAGCCCTGAAGCTGCAAGTGTCGGGTTGACGGAAGAACAGGCAAACAAGGAAGGTTATGACCTTAAAATTGGGAAATTCCCATTCCGTGCAGTTGGTAAGGCCCTTGTTTTCGGGGAAGCGGATGGCTTTGTCAAAATCATCGCAGATAAGAGAACGGATGATATACTGGGCGTTCATATGATCGGACCACATGTTACGGATATGATTTCAGAAGCGGGACTTGCAAAAGTGCTTGATGCGACACCTTGGGAAATAGGCAAGACAATTCATCCGCACCCAAGTCTATCTGAAGCAATCGGAGAGGCGGCCCTTGCTGTCGATGGACGTGCCATTCATTCATAAAGAATAAGGTCAGGAGGTTTTATGATGGTAGAAAAACGTCATGAACAATTAGGCTTAAATGAGGAAACGGTTTTAGATATGTACCGGACAATGCTTTTGTCCCGCAGAATTGATGAGCGCATGTGGCTTTTAAACCGATCCGGGAAAATTCCCTTCGTGATTTCCTGCCAGGGGCAAGAAGCTGCACAGGTTGGGGCTGCGTTTGCGCTTGATCGGCAAAAGGATTATGTACTGCCTTATTATCGGGATGTCGGTGTAGTGCTTACCTTTGGAATGACCGCAAAAGACTTGATGCTTTCAGGTTTCGCGAAAGAGGAAGATCCCAATTCCGGCGGGCGCCAAATGCCTGGTCATTTTGGTCAAAAGAAAAATAGGATCGTCACTGGTTCATCGCCTGTAACGACACAGGTCCCGCATGCTGTCGGGATTGCCCTTGCAGGGAAGCTGGAAGGTAAGGATTTGGTAACATTCGTAACGTTTGGGGAAGGTTCATCCAATCAGGGCGATTTTCATGAAGGGGCCAACTTTGCAGGTGTGCACAAGCTACCGGTCATTTTCATGTGTGAAAATAATAAATATGCGATTTCAGTTCCTATTGAGAAACAGCTATCTTGTGAAAATGTTTCCGACAGGGCAATTGGCTATGGGATGCCTGGAATAACGGTGGATGGCAATGATCCATTGGAAGTGTATGCAGCGGTGAAAGAAGCGGCTGACCGTGCACGTAGAGGTGAAGGCCCAACTCTTGTAGAAACCGTTTCATACAGGCTCACACCTCATTCAAGTGATGATGATGACCGAAGCTACCGGACTGCGGACGAAGTGGCCGAAGCCAAAACGAAGGATTCCATAATGACATTTGGAGCGTATTTAAAAGAAGCGGGAATCATGGATGATGACCTTGAGAAACAAATGAATGATGAAGTCATGAAGATAGTAAACGAAGCAACCGATTATGCTGAGAATGCTCCATATCCGAAGGCTGAAAGTGCTATGAATCATGTGTATGCACAAAAGTAAGGGGGTAATAGAATGCCAGTGATTTCTTATATAGATGCCGTGACAATGGCAATGAGGGAAGAGATGGAACGTGATTCCCGTGTATTCGTATTGGGAGAGGATGTAGGAAAAAAAGGTGGGGTCTTTAAAGCCACTAATGGTTTATACGACCAATTCGGTGAAGCCAGGGTCATCGATACCCCGCTCGCTGAATCTGCAATTGCAGGAGTGGGAATTGGAGCCGCCATGTATGGACTTCGGCCGATAGCTGAGATGCAATTTGCTGATTTCATCATGCCTGCCATTAACCAAATCGTTTCAGAGGCAGCCAAAATTAGATACCGTTCTAATAACGACTGGAGCTGTCCTATGGTTATCCGTGCTCCGTATGGAGGAGGAATCCATGGAGCACTTTATCATTCACAATCGGTTGAAGCAATCTTTGCCAATCAGCCGGGCTTGAAAATTGTAATGCCTTCCACTCCTTATGATGTAAAGGGTTTGCTTAAAGCTGCCATTCGCGACGAAGACCCAGTGCTTTTCTTTGAACATAAACGCGCATACCGCTTGATCAAGGGTGAGGTCCCGACTGAAGATTATGTACTTCCCATCGGTAAGGCGGAAGTGAAAAGGGAAGGGGAAGACATTACTGTCATCACCTATGGCCTTTGTGTGCATTTTGCCCTTCAGGCAGCAGAAAAATTAGCTGCAGATGGAATTTCTGCACATGTTCTTGACTTGCGTACGGTCTACCCTTTAGATAAGGATGCTATCATAGAAGCAGCTTCTAAAACGGGGAAAGTATTGCTGGTTACGGAAGATAATAAAGAAGGAAGCATCATGAGTGAGGTCGCAGCCATCATTGCCGAGCATTGCCTTTTTGATTTGGATGCCCCTGTAAAACGTTTGGCCGGACCTGATGTACCTGCCATGCCATATGCGCCTACGATGGAAAAGCAATTTATGGTGAACCCTGATAAAGTGGAAAAAGCAATGAGGGAATTGGCCGAGTATTAATGACTGTTAAGAAGGAGGAAAGAATTATGGCTATGGAATTAATGAAGATGCCTCAACTAGGCGAAAGTGTCACAGAGGGAACCATCAGTAAATGGCTTGTGAAGCCTGGGGATCATGTCACGAAATACGACCCGCTAGCTGAAGTGATGACGGATAAAGTAAATGCTGAGGTTCCTTCTTCCTTCACCGGCATCATCAAGGAATTGAAGGCGGATGAGAATCAAACGTTGGCAGTCGGGGAAGTCATTTGCTCGATTGAAGTTGAAGCGGCAAAGAAGGATAACGAAAATGCGGGGCAAGTTTCTCATAGTGAGGAAAATGTTAATGTTAATGCACCTGTTACAAGAGATGTGCAGCAAGCGTCGGCCGAACCATCAAGGAAAGCTCGCTATTCGCCAGCTGTGTTAAAACTTTCCCAGGAGCATGGAATCGATCTTACAAAAGTTAAAGGAACGGGGAATGAGGGACGGATCACCCGTAAAGATTTACTGAAACTTGTTGAATCAGGGAATCTTCCTAAGGCGGATGAGCCTGCCGCAATATCCGAAACGGCTCCTGAAGAGACCGCCACTCAAGTTATTCGTCGAACCAATCCAGTACCTAACGTGCCTACTGCGGCTGGTGACAAGGAAATACCTGTTACCGGCATCCGTAAGGCAATTGCGTCCAATATGTTGAAAAGTAAGCACGACATTCCGCATGCTTGGACGATGGTGGAAGTTGACGCAAGCAATATGGTGAAGTTGCGTGATAATCTTAAATCCGACTTTAAACAAAAAGAAGGCTATAATTTAACGTACTTTGCCTTTTTCGTAAAAGCGGTTGCTCAAGCCCTTACGGAATTTCCAGAGCTCAATTCGATGTGGGCAGGCGAAAAAATCATACAAAAAAAAGAAATCAATATATCAATAGCCGTTGCAACAGAAGATGCCTTATTTGTACCGGTCATTAAAAATGCAGATGAAAAATCAATCAAAGGTATAGCAAGGGAGATACAGGAACTCGCATCCAAAGTGAAGGCGGGTAAATTAAAAGCAGAGGATATGCAAGGTGGTACGTTCACTGTTAATAACACTGGCTCATTCGGTTCTGTCCAGTCCATGGGAATCATCAATCATCCACAGGCGGCCATTTTACAAGTTGAAACGATTGTAAAACGTCCAGTGGTCATAAATGACATGATTGCCGTACGAGATATGGTGAATCTCTGTTTATCACTTGATCATCGTGTTTTGGACGGACTGGTATGTGGACGATTCCTTGCAAGGGTTAAAGAAATCATCGAAAAGATTTCCAAAGATAACACTTCCATATACTAAAATGAAGAAAAGGAAGGCCGGAAGGTCATTCCTTCAGAATGTAGGCAAACTAGATGAAAATCGAGTTTGCCTACATTTTTTTTTGATTGGTACAATTTGCACGATGGTTGGAACTCCAGGCACTCGATTTTCCGGGTGGGTCCGCCCTCGGCGCTCTTTGGCGCCTGTGTGGTATCTCCTTGGATGCACTATACCCGCTGAAGTCTCGCACACCCATTCCAATCACCTTTTTTAAAAAAAAATTTGATAGAAACCATAACTATGGTGAAGAAGGTGGTTCTTGAATCATCACTGCTATGCCGAAGTCGATTGCCAAAGTTTAGACCCTGTCCTTTCTCTTTTCTGTAGAAAAACATCGACAAAAATTTTATTTTTGCTATTATTTTATTAAGAGCTGTTCTAATACAGATCAGGGGCTGTACGAGATTTAAAAAAAGCGAAATAGGCTAGTGGTTTCCCAAATAACAGATTTACTAATTTCTATTGTCTTAAATTTCAAGAAAATTATGGTAGAATGTTAGTATAATCCAGATTAAATTGACGGGAGGGTGGTTTTCTTATCCAAAACTGACTGAGCGTTCGTTCTTCAAAAGAAAGGACAGGGCGTATGAGGCGGCAGAAGATAAGAAAGCGATTACAGATGGAACTAAAAGATGTAAAAAACATAACCTTTCCGAAGCCTTCTTTTGAAGAGTGGAAAGAAGCTGCGGAAGCAAGTTTAAAAGGGAAAAGTGTAGAAAAATTAAAAACGAATACATATGAGGGCATCACTTTATATCCGCTCTATACAGAAAAGGCGGATTCACCGGAAAAAGTAGCTGAATTACCAGGATTTTACCCTTTCACCCGAGGAACGTCCCCAACGGGATATCATGAAAAACCTTGGCTTGTCGTTCAACCTGTAAGCGGTATCACAGCCGAAGAAGCAAATGAAAAGATGAAGGCTTCATTCAAACGTGGTCAAAATGTCGTGGCATACCCTGCACGATTGCTTGCCGAGGGCGCAAGGGCAGAAAAATTGTTTAAGGATATCCCATTAAAAGAAATCCCGGTTTTCATTGACCTTAAGGGGAAACAAAAAGGATTATTCCCTCAATTCAAAGCTGTTGCCGAAGCTCAAAATACCCAATTGACAGGCGTTATTGCTGAAGATCCCATTGCAGAATGGCTCATTTGCGGTCAGCTGCCAGAAGATACGGATAACTATTTTGCAGACTGGCTGAAGAAGATCCAAGATTATCAGAATGTAGGCAGGGATTTAAAAACAATTTTGATTAATACGGCAGTCTACCATAATGGGGGAGCTAATGCCGTACAAGAAATAGCTTACGGATTATCGGCTGCCGTCCAATATCTATTGGAGGGTGAAAAACAAGGGCTTTCCATTGCCTCGGTTTCCGAAAAAATAGTATTCTCTTTTGCTTTGGATTCAAATTACTTCATGTCCATCGCTAAACTGCGGGCTGCCAGAAGGCTTTGGGCAGGACTTGCAGAAGCTTTCGATACGGCATCGGATCATTTTAAAATGGCGATACATGCTGTTACTTCCGAGTTGACAGAAACGCTTTATGATCAGCATGTCAATATTCTTCGGACCACAAATCAAGCTTTCGCTGCAGCTATTGGAGGCATTCAATATCTTCAAATTCATCCATTCACACACGCAACTGGTGAAACCGATGATTTTTCAGAAAGGATTGCCCGTAACACACACTTGATTTTAAAAGAAGAAACAAATATCACAACAGTGGTCGATCCTGCTGGCGGTTCATGGTATGTTGAGCAACTAACGGATGAATTGGCTGAAAAGGCTTGGGCGAAATTCCTTGAAATCGATGCAGCTGGAGGGATTCTTGAGCTAATTAAACAAGGCACCCTTCAGAAAGAAATAGCTGAAGTTTACCTAGGAAGAGTTCAAAATGCGGCTTGCAGAAAAGAAAGTATCATCGGAACGAATGTATATCCGAATCCCGCTGATAAGATTAAAACCCCGACACGGAATAACCATGTGTCATATATGAAAGTCGAGAAGCCGGTCGGCATTACCCCACTTGACTTGGATCGGGTATCCATTCAGTTCGAACAGATAAGAATACGCAGTGAAAAGTATAAAGAAATAAGTGGAACCGCTCCAACTATCGGTTTGATTAATTTGAAAAATCTCAAATCCTATAAACCTCGTGCAGATTTCGTTAAAAGTCTTGCCGCAGCAGGTGGTATTGAAACAATCGGCAGTAAGGGGTGTCAAACCGTTGAGGAAGCAGTCGATTATGTAGCTGCGACCAAGCTCCCTATCTATTGTGTTTGCGGCAGTGATGCTGACTACTCGGAATTAGCGCCAGTCACCATTAAAGAAATTAAAAAGCAATTCCCTGAAATCACTATTTATTGTGCCGGCAAGCAAAAAGAAGAATTGGAGATTACACTAAGTGAAGCAGGAGTCAAGGATTTTATCCATGTTAAAACGAATGCAATATCCATTTTATCGGAATTGTTGCAGAAACTAGGGGTGAACTGAAATGAAAAAACCGAATTTTTCTGCTATAAATCCTGCTAAGTCAGAGGTTAAAGGTACGGTGGAAGCATGGAAAAAGGAAGTCGAAAAAGCAGTTGGGAAAAACATGGAGTATCTTCTGTTTGAAACCAACGAACAAATAAAAATCAAACCGCTTTATGTTGAGGAAGATAATCGCGATTTGGAGCATATGGAAAGTGTGCCAGGCATCGCTCCTTTTACAAGAGGGCCCTATCCTTCCATGTATGTCAATCGTCCTTGGACGGTACGCCAGTATGCAGGGTTTTCGACTGCCGAGGAATCCAATGCGTTTTACAGGCGTAATCTGGCGATGGGGCAAAAAGGGCTCTCAGTTGCTTTTGATTTAGCTACACACCGCGGTTATGACTCCGATCATCCACGCGTAGTCGGTGATGTGGGGAAGGCGGGAGTTGCCATTGATTC
Source organism: Peribacillus simplex (assembly GCF_900156045.1). Lineage (GTDB taxonomy): Bacteria > Bacillota > Bacilli > Bacillales > DSM-1321 > Peribacillus > Peribacillus simplex_D. The sequence goes on from NZ_FTMX01000001.1 coordinate 936,138, forward strand.
CATTCTTGACATGAAAATCCTGTTTGACGGCATTCCGCTTGATCAGATGTCCGTGTCAATGACGATGAATGGTGCTGTATTACCCATCCTTGCATTTTATATCGTGACAGCTGAAGAACAAGGCGTAACACAGGATAAGCTTTCAGGCACGATCCAAAATGACATCTTAAAGGAATACATGGTTCGGAATACGTATATCTACCCACCTGAAATGTCCATGAAAATCATAGCTGATATATTTGAGTATACATCCAAATATATGCCCAAGTTCAATTCCATTTCCATCTCCGGCTATCATCTGCAAGAAGCGGGGGCGCCGGCTGATATCGAACTTGCCTATACTTTGGCGGATGGGCTTGAGTATGCACGTACCGGAATGAAAGCAGGTATTGATATCGATAAATTTGCACCACGCCTGTCATTCTTCTGGGCTGTAGGAATGAACTATTTCATGGAAGTGGCGAAAATGAGGGCAGCTCGCTTCATTTGGTCCAAACTGATGAAACAATTCGAACCGAAGAATAATAAAGCGATGGCATTGAGGACGCATTCCCAAACCTCCGGCTGGAGCCTCTCCGAGCAGGATCCGTTTAACAATGTCGCAAGGACCCTTATTGAAGCGCATGCGGCTGCACTTGGGCATACACAGTCCCTGCATACGAACGCATTGGATGAGGCCATTGCCTTGCCAACTGATTTTTCGGCACGCATTGCACGTAACACACAGCTATATTTGCAGGAGGAAACCGGGATCACAAAAGTGATCGATCCATGGGCGGGTTCATACTATGTAGAATCGCTCACTAATGAATTAATCGAACGGGCTTGGGCTCACATAGAAGAAATCGAAGGTCTCGGTGGAATGGCGAAGGCTATTGAAACGGGCCTTCCAAAAATGAGGATCGAGGAAGCAGCTGCAAAGCGTCAGGCCAAAATCGATTCTCAAGTTGAAACGATCGTAGGCGTCAATAAGTATCGTTTGAAAAAAGAAGATCCTATTGAAATACTGGAGATTGATAATACGGTGGTTCGCGAAAGTCAGCTTAAGCGTTTGAGCGAATTAAAAGCGAAACGTGATCAGGCAAAGGTGGATGAAGCTCTTCAAGCGCTATCCATGGCAGCCAGAACTGGCGAAGGTAACCTTCTTGAACTGGCTGTCCAAGCTGCAAGAGTCCGGGCTTCATTAGGTGAAATATCCGATGCGATCGAAGAGGTGGCTGGACGTCACAAAGCAACGATCCGTTCCATCAGCGGCGTATATAGCTCGGCATACTCAAAAGAAGCGGAAATTGAGGAAGTCGTCCGCATGACGGAAGAGTTCCTTGAAAATGAAGGAAGAAGACCGCGTTTGTTAATGGCTAAAATGGGCCAGGATGGTCATGATCGCGGAGCTAAAGTAGTAGGAACGGGGTTTGCGGATTTAGGCTATGATGTCGATATCGGTCCATTATTCCAAACACCGAAAGAAACCGCCATCCAGGCCGTGGAAAATGATGTGCATGTAGTCGGAATGAGTTCGCTTGCTGCCGGCCATAAAACTTTGTTGCCGCAGCTCATGACTGAACTGAAGAACTTGGGCCGTGAGGACATTATAGTGATCATAGGCGGCGTCATCCCTGCACAGGATTATGATTACCTATTGGAAAATGGTGCTACAGCCATTTTTGGACCTGGTACGGTCATTCCACAGGCAGCGAAGAAAGTGCTTCAGGAAATATACAATCGCCTCGGATATGAGGAAGTGGCCCAATAATGAGTGAAGACAAGAAGCCCGAATGGGTCGATCTTAACAATCAGGAAGGTTTTGCATCTTCATTGAAGCCAGGTGTTGAATTAACTGCCAGCCAAAACAAACCTTCAAAAAGCAAATTCGTCAAAAAACATAATGTAAACATACCGGTCCATGAACTTAAAGAGGGAATCATAAAAGGGGACAGGGCTAAGCTAGCTAAAGGGATTACATTGGTTGAAAGCAATGCATCCCACCACTTGGATCATGCACAGGAATTATTGCATGCCATCCTTCCTCATACAGGGAACTCGATTCGCATCGGGATTTCCGGAGTGCCCGGTGCCGGAAAAAGTACCTTTATCGAGACGTTCGGAACTTACTTATGTGACAGGGGCCATAAGGTTGCCGTTCTAGCCGTCGATCCAAGCTCTTCAATCAATGGCGGTAGTATACTAGGTGATAAGACAAGGATGGAGGAACTGGCAAGAAACCCCCATGCCTTCATAAGACCCTCACCATCCGAAGGCACTCTAGGAGGAGTTCACCGCAAAACGAGGGAAACGATGTTGCTTTGTGAAGCGGCAGGATTTGATGTGATACTGATAGAAACTGTCGGTGTCGGTCAGAGTGAAGCTATAGTTCGAAGTATGGTCGACTTCTTCATGCTCCTCGTCCTAACGGGTGCCGGAGATGAATTACAAGGGATGAAAAAAGGGATTCTGGAACTTGTGGACGGAATTGTGGTCAATAAAGCCGACGGAGAGAACATTCCGCTGGCTATTAGGACGAAGTCCGAATATAGCAGAATCTTGCACTTCCTTCAGCCAGCAACAAAGGGATGGGCAGGAAAGGCATATGCTTGTTCTGCCATAACCGGTAAAGGAATTCCTGAGCTTTGGGATGTATTGAATGAATTTTCCGATATGACCAAGGAAACGGGTGTTTTTCAGGAACGGAGAAGAATGCAATCTAAGGAATGGCTTTATTCATTGATTGATCACCAGCTTAAAACGATGTTTTATAAAAATGAAACTGTCAAAGGACTTCTCCCTATACTCGAGAATCAAGTGATGTCAGGGAATAAAACGGTCACTGCTGCTGTTAAGCAGGCCTTTCAATCTTTTACAGAAACATTTAAATCAAATTAAAAAAGAAATAGGATGGGGCATGCGTGGAATGTCTCCTAAGCATGCCCCATCCTTTTGTAAGTCTTGTTGTTTCACACATGATTCCCGCTTCTATTTCGTTTTAAACATGTTCGGAACGGTTTCTGCGGTTTAACAGGTAAATTTATTGAATCACGAAGTGGCAATTGTTATGATAGGATTGAAGAGAAAACTTGGAAGGAGCAAATGCCATGAATATGGATTTTAATTTTTTAATGAACGACGTAGTCAAACAGGCTCGCGATGAGATAAAGACTGCTGGATATACAGAATTGACCACTCCCGAGGAAGTAGAGGAAGTATTTGCACAAAAAGGAACGACACTTGTCATGGTAAACTCCGTTTGTGGCTGCGCTGGGGGGATTGCTAGACCTGCAGCTGCTCATGCAATCCATAATGATAAACGCCCAGATCAGCTTGTAACCGTTTTTGCTGGGCAAGATAAAGAGGCGACGGAAAAAGCCCGTGATTATTTCGAAGGGTATCCGCCGTCATCCCCATCATTTGCATTACTGAAGGATGGAAAAATCATCACCATGATAGAGCGTCATGAAATTGAAGGGCACCACCCGATGTCTGTAGTAGAAAAATTACAAGACTACTTCGATCAATATTGCGAAGAAGTGTAAGCCCATAGCCATAGCTATAGCTAAAAAACCCGCCCAATCGGCGGGTTTCAGTTTGTAGACAAAAGGGGTTCGGAATCCGTCTCATCCCGAACCATGATGATAAAAAGAAGACATGGTTATCCCTCATGAATTTTACCTTTTTTATAGGGAATGAAATCCTTATTGGATTGAAGAAATATGCGACACTCCTGCCGAATTACTGTCTAGCCGAGACCCCGCAGGCGCTTGCGCGAGGAGGCTTGGCAGACAGTCGGCGGAAAGGGAGCGGATTTCTGAAATCAACTGGAATGTTTTTTTAGAAACAAACCGTAGTCAAACTCGCTTTTCTTGAAGTTTGTCTACATCTGAAACCGCCCATCCGGCGGTTTTTTTTATTCATGATTTTGCATAAGTCAGGGGCATTTAGGAAAGAAGATAGATAAGGATGCCGAAATATTTCCCTTTGGAGCTTAAAGCGCGAAAGTTAGAAATAAAATTATAGCAATATTCTGAAAAATAAATCTATTATTTACGTTATTGAATAATTATAAGAGTGTGTTAAAATACACATTAGTGTATGAATATTAGTTATTCAAATTTTAACTAAACCAAATTCAATAACAAGAGAATTGAAAATATCATTTTGGAGGAATAATAATGAAGTTGAAAAAGCAGTTAGCATTGTTGCTTACTTCTGTTTTATTAGTAGGTATTTTAGCAGCATGCGGAACATCCGGGAAAGAAGATAAGGACACAGCTGGTACAGAAGACAAAAAGGTTCTGGTAATGGGAACTTCTGCGGATTATCCGCCATTTGAATATGTTGAAACATCTAAAAGTGATGAAATCAAAGGATTTGACATCGATATCGCTAAAGCAATCGGAAAAAAATTAGGTTATGAAGTTCAAGTGAAGGACATTGACTTTAATAGTCTTGTGCCTGCTCTGGAAAATAAATCGGTCGATTTCGTTATCTCTGGAATGACGCCAACAGCAAAACGTGAGCAATCAGTCGATTTCAGTGATATTTACTATACAGCTAAAAACATGATCATCACGACAAAGGACAGTAAAATCAAAACTGTTGAAGATTTAAAAGGGAAAACCGTAGGCGTACAGCTTGCATCCATTCAGGAGACATTGGCAAATGACTTGAATAAATCCCAAGATATCGGGATGAAAGTTGAAAAACGGAACCGTATTCCTGAGGTTGTTCAAGAAATGTCAACAGGACGTTTTGATGCCGTGATCATGGAAGATACTGTGGCAAAAGGCTACCTGAAAGATAATAAAGAATTGGTGGGCCATGTGATCACGTCCGGTGAACAAGATGCCGGTTCGGCAATCGCTTTCCAAAAAGGAAGCAAGTTAACTGAAGAATTCAATGCCGAGTTGAAAAAAATGATGGAAAATGGTGAAATGGAAAAATTAATATTAAAATGGTTCGGTGGCAGTGAAACTGAATAATGCAGAGAGATGAAAAGCGTTCAGAAGAGATTTAGCATGCCTTCTGAACGTTTTTCCGCGCTTTATTGTTAATAAAATGAAGCAGGAGGAAGGACCTAAGATAACGGCCTTCATAAGAGAGGATGAATGGAGTGAATCTGGAATTTGAAAGGATTATGCCTTCCCTTCCATATATCCTGGAGGGAATACCGACTACATTAAAGGTTGTAGCGGTAGCGGCAGTAATCGGATTTGTTTTGGGAATATTACTATCTATACTTAAAATCAGCAGAATCAAGCCCTTGAATTGGATTGCTGATTTTTATACATCCATTTTTCGCGGTACGCCTTTGGTGCTGCAATTAATGTTGATTTATTTTGGTTCACCACAAATATTAGGGATTCAAATCGAAGCGTTCCAAGCAGCATTTTTAGCATTCGGGCTGAATTCAGCGGCATACATCTCCGAAATTATCAGGGGAGGCATTTTAGCTGTCGATAAAGGCCAACGAGAGGCTTCGCTTGCACTGGGGGTTCCCTATTCAGGGATGATGCTTAATATTATCCTTCCGCAGGCCATCAAGAATATCCTGCCATCCCTTGTGAACGAATTGATTTCCTTAACGAAGGAATCAGCCGTTGTCACAATTATTGGATTAGGGGATATCATGCGCCGTGCTTATATTGTCGGCGGTGAGACATATAAATTCTTCGAGCCGATATTATTTGCCGGCCTCATTTATTATGTGATGGTCATGGTTCTCACCATCTTAGGCAAAGTGATTGAAAGGAGAATGAGACGCAGTGATTAAAATTGATGGACTCAAAAAAAATTATGGAAAGCTCGAGGTATTAAAAGGGATCAGCACCGAGATAGGGCAGGGTGAAGTATTAGCCATCATCGGTCCATCCGGTTCGGGAAAATCAACTTTCTTGCGCTGCATCAATATGCTCGAAACTCCTACTGATGGTCAAATCAGGTTTAAAGATCAAATCATCACTGATAAAAAGACCAATATCATGAAAGTGCGTGAAAACGTCGGGATGGTATTTCAGCATTTTCATTTATTTCCACATAAAACCGTACTGGAAAATCTGACATATGCACCTATGAAGGTGAAAAAACTATCAAAGGCCGAGGCTGTAAAACAAGCTCGTGAGCTCTTGACTAAAGTCGGTTTGGCCGATAAAGAATCGTCTTATCCGAATCGTCTGTCTGGCGGGCAAAAACAAAGGGTCGCGATTGCACGGGCATTGGCAATGAACCCGGAAGTAATCCTTTTCGATGAGCCGACTTCAGCGCTTGATCCCGAGATGGTAAAAGAAGTGCTCGAGGTTATGAAGTCACTGGCACATACGGGGATGACCATGCTGATCGTAACGCATGAAATGGGATTTGCGAGAGAAGTGGCCGATCGTGTACTATTCCTGGACGGGGGTCTGCTCGTTGAGGAAAGTGCTCCGGAAGAATTCTTTTCCAATCCGAAAAGCCAGCGTGCAAAAGACTTCTTGGAAAAAGTTTTATAAGCTAAAGAAAATAGTATATAATTGTGAAAAAAGGTAACGTTTAGGTTACCTTTTTTATTTTTTTCCTATAATGTATTTTTGCTTGAAATGTATTTAGAAAAATTGGAAATTTAGCTCGCAAAGGACTGTGAAAATATCTGATTTCCTGATAGTATTATAATAGATAGAGAAAGTGCCAGGTGATACATAACAATGTTTAAAATCGGATACAGGACGATTAAAACTGCTTTGGGGGCCACCCTGGCAATTATTATTGCACAAATGCTTAATCTCGAATATTTCTCTGCTGCGGGAATCATTGCGATCTTATGCATTCAAGTTACAAAAAAGAAGTCGGTGTATGCCTCCTGGCACCGGTTTTTAGCTTGTTTGATCGCAATGGCCTATGCATCCCTATTCTTTCATTTCATCGCATTCCATCCGCTGATGATAGGTTTGATCCTCTTGATTTTCATTCCAACGACAGTTGCTTTGAAGATTAATGAGGGGATTGTGACGAGCAGCGTCATCATCATGCATTTATACGGGGCGGGTGACATCACTTTTTCCCTGCTGATCAATGAAACGATATTAATTGCAGTTGGAGTTGGAGTGGCGCTTGTCATGAATCTGTACATGCCCAGTGTCGATGATAAACTGCTGGCCTACCAGGAAAGCATCGAAACGAACTTTAGTGCGATCTTGATGGGAATTGTCCGCTATTTAAGGGATAATGATCACACATGGGATGGTAAGGAAATCACCGACACAGCCAATCTGCTTAATCAAGCCAAAAGCCTTGCCTTCAGGGACGTGGAAAATCATTTTTTAAGGGAAGAAGACCTGTATTACCATTATTTCAAAATGCGTGAAAAGCAATTTGAAATAATTGAACGAATTCTGCCCCTAGTCACGAATATTCCACTGGTTGTCAAGCAAAGCGGAATAGTGGCTGATTTTATAGAAGATTTGGCAGAAAACGTACACCCACAAAATACGGCCATCCTTTATCTGAAGAAGCTTGAGGAAATGGAGATTCATTTTAGGGGAATGGCACTGCCGCAGACACGGGAAGAGTTCGAATCCAGGGCCGCATTACTGCAGCTCATGAAGGAAATGGAGCGTTATTTATTGTTGAAGCATTCCTTCAAGGGACTGCCCAAGCTGAACAGCAGCCGAATGAAAAAGAGGCACTTGGCTTAAACTAAGCAAAAAAGTGAAGGAATTGATACAAATGAAATGGATCCTTTCTTTGTTGCTCATGCTATCTTTGTGGCCGTTGCAGGCACAAGCCCAACCTCAATCGGTTAAGCCTGGCGATCCGTTTATCATCATCAATAAAGCCAACAATAAATTGGCGTTCATTGATGATAACGAGGTCAAGGAGATCCTGCCGGTCGGTACGGGAAAGAGTCAAGAACTTACACCTGAAGGGATTTTCACGGTCAAAGTAAAAGCAGTCAATCCATATTACCGAAAAAAAAATATTCCTGGCGGCGATCCCAGGAATCCTCTGGGGTCGCGGTGGATTGGATTCGATGCACGAAATACCGATGGAAGGATTTACGGCATTCATGGTACGAATCAGCCATCATCAATTGGTAAATACATTTCAAATGGCTGTGTACGGATGCATAAATCCGATGTAGAGCGGTTATACGAAAAAGTCCCCATCGGCACTAAAGTGTTGATCACCATATCGAACGAGGATTTCAAAACGTTGGCAAAGAAAAATGGGGCGATAAAATAAAGAGAGGGAAGCTTTGCTCCCCTCCCAATTACGGTTTCTATTACAAAAGAAATGCGATACCTGATAATAAGCTCGTTAATAACATTGAGATAAGCATTAAATACACGACGATTTTTCTGATTTTCTTGTTTCCCATATGCTCTCTCCCTTAAAACAGTTTAATTGATTTTATTTTAACTTGAACATTTAGTAGAAACAAGTAAAAGTATAATGTTCATATTATTCCGAATCTTAAAAGGCTTTAATGCAAGATTAGTAGTATTTTAATGGAGTCATCCAATCATACATAGCATGGGGGTTTTTATGATGATTAAAAATATCGATCATATAGGTATTGCCGTCAAGTCACTGGAGGAAGCCTTGCCGCTTTACACGGAAACGTTGAAATTGAAACTTGAAGGAATCGAGACAGTGGAGAGCCAAGGAGTGAAAGTGGCCTTCATCCTGGCAGGCAATACCCGTTTGGAGTTGTTGGAAGCGTTGTCACCGGCAAGCCCAATCGCCAAATTCATCGAAAAACGCGGTGAAGGGATTCATCATGTGGCACTTGGCGTCGATGGCATCGAAGATAGAATAAAAGAAATCAAAGAATCTGGATTGCGCATGATTGATGATTCATCAAGAAAGGGAGCGCACAATGCGGATGTTGCTTTCGTTCATCCCAAGTCTACCGCGGGTGTATTATATGAGCTTTGTGAACAAGCATTATCAAAGGAGGAGCAGGAATGACAGACATATACGATACAATCAATGACCTATATGACAGACGCCGCAAAGTGGAAATGGGCGGCGGTGAAGAAAGAATCGATAAGCAGCATGAAAAGGGCAAACTTACTGCAAGGGAAAGAATTGATCTTTTAGTTGATCCGGGTACTTTCATAGAGCTTAATCCTTTTATCAAACACCGTAATACCAATTTTGGCATGGAAAAGGAAGAAGGGCCAGGAGAAGGGGTTGTCACTGGTTACGGAAAGGTCAACGGCCGCGACATTTATCTGTTTTCACAGGATTTTACTGTTTTTGGCGGCGCACTCGGTGAAATGCATGCTCTGAAAATTGCCAATGTTATGGATTTGGCAGCGGAAAATGGAGCCCCTTTCATAGGTTTGAACGATTCTGGTGGGGCTCGCATTCAAGAAGGCGTAGTTTCGCTTGACGGATATGGCCAAATTTTTTACCGGAATTCCATTTATTCAGGGGTCATTCCACAGATTTCGGTTATTATGGGACCTTGTGCAGGCGGAGCCGTATATTCCCCAGCCATAACCGACTTTGTCTTCATGGTTGAAAAAACGAGCCAAATGTTCATAACAGGTCCTAAAGTCATTGAAACGGTTACAGGTGAAAAGATTTCATCTGAAGGATTGGGTGGAGCGACAGTACATAATACCATAAGCGGTAATGCCCATTTCAAGGGAGCATCTGAGGAGCAAGTATTGGCGGACGTTAGACGTCTCCTGAGTTATCTTCCACAAAATAATGAAGAGAAGCCGCCGGTTTTGGAAGCAGACGATGGAGATGACTACCGTCCGGATTTAACGGATGTAGTCCCTTATGAAGGGATCCGTCCATATGATGTTCGGAAAGTATTGGAGCAGGTTGTCGATGAGGATTCCTTTATGGAAGTTCAAGAGGGCTTTGCGAAAAACATAGTGATCGGCTTGGCGCGTATCAAAGGGAAATCAGTGGGGCTTGTCTGTAACCAGCCAAAGGTATTGGCTGGGGGACTTGATATCGATTCATCAGATAAGGCTGCCCGTTTTATTCGTTTCTGTGACTCGTTCAACATTCCGCTAATTACGTTTGAAGACGTTTCAGGGTTTTTCCCGGGCGTTAAACAAGAACATGGCGGGATCATTCGCCACGGTGCAAAGCTGCTATATGCATATTCAGAAGCGACAGTACCAAAATTGACGATCATTCTGCGTAAAGCATACGGTGGAGCTTACGTAGCTCTTAATAGTAAATCAATCGGTGCGGATCTTACGTTTGCATGGCCGAATGCTGAAATCGCGGTTATGGGTTCTGCTGGAGCGGCAAATATCATTTTTGCCCGTGAAATTCAAAATAGCCAAGATCCGGAAGCGACACGTGCAGCTAAAATTGAAGAATACCGTGAGAAGTTCGCCAATCCATATGTTGCCGCAAGTCTTGGAATGGTGGATGATGTTATCGATCCCCGTGAAACCAGGATTAAGATCATTCAATCTCTTGATATGCTACGCAACAAAAAAGAAACCCGACCATGGAAAAAACACGGGAATATCCCGTTGTGATCCAACATTGCAAGGAGCCCAAACTATCTGTTTTGGGCTCTTTTCCATACTGGGGAAGATATCATTTTTTAAAGAAAATCATTTTAGTCATCATTCACCTTTTTAAAGCGGCCTATTGGCAGGGAAATGACCAGGATGCTTTTTTAGCCGGGCCTTCCTTTTCACATTATTTGCCGGGGCGCCGCTTTTAGCAGTATAATTAAAGAGGAAAACTTTTTTGGAGGTTTTATTTTATGATTAATGAAGAACGTTTAGTTAATGAATTTATGGAATTGGTGCAGATCGATTCCGAAACGAAAAATGAAGCAGCCATCGCCAAAGTGCTGAAAGAAAAATTCGGGGCACTGGGTGTAGAGGTTTTTGAAGATGATACAACAGCAGTTACCGGTCATGGTGCAGGGAATTTAGTATGTACTTTAAAAGGAAATAAAGAAGGCGTGGATACCATCTATTTCACCTCCCATATGGATACGGTTGTACCAGGTAATGGGATCAAGCCTTCCATCAAAGATGGATACATAGTTTCAGACGGAACGACCATTTTAGGGGCGGATGACAAAGCTGGATTAGCGGTCATGTTAGAAACGCTTAAAGTGTTGAAAGAACAGAATATCGAGCATGGTACAATCGAATTCATCATTACAGTCGGTGAAGAATCTGGCTTGGTAGGGGCAAAGGCATTGGACCGCTCCCTAGTAACGGCTAAATTCGGTTTTGCACTTGATAGTGATGGTAAAGTGGGCAATGTGGTTGTTGCTGCACCTACTCAGGCGAAAGTATCTGCAACCATTTTAGGCAAGACTGCTCACGCTGGTGTCGCTCCCGAGAAAGGCGTTTCGGCCATTACGATCGCTGCCAAAGCAATCTCTAGAATGCCATTAGGCAGAATCGACGAGGAAACGACAGCCAATATCGGAAGGTTCCAGGGGGGACAGCAAACCAATATTGTTTGTGACCATGTTGAAATCCTTGCAGAAGCAAGATCCTTGATTCCTGAAAAAATGGAAATACAGGTAGCGAAAATGAAAGAGGCATTCGAGACTGCAGCCATTGAAATGGGCGGACGTGCCGAAGTTGAAGTTAACGTCATGTATCCTGGTTTTAAATATGGTGCTGGTGATCATGTAGTCGAAATCGCAAGAAAGGCAGCAGAGAAAATCGGCCGTCCTTGCGAGCTGGTTAAAAGCGGCGGAGGAAGCGATGCGAATGTCATTGCAGGCTTTGGCATCCCTACTGTCAATCTCGCAGTGGGCTATGAAGATATCCATACTACGAATGAAAGAATCCCAGTTGAGGAATTAACGAAGCTAGCTGAAATGGTTGTCAGTATCGTCAAAGAAGTATCAGGGGAATAAACACCCTAAATAAGAGAGGGAGTTGGAGGGGAGTTTCCTAAAGTAAATCGAAAAAGGCGGCAGAGGTACGATGAATATGCCTTGCCGATTGAATACGTGTTTCCGTCGAAAAAGACCTGATGCCTTGCTTTCCGGGATTCAGCAACCAGGTAAATAGGCTATGATGGTCAAAGGCGGATTGCAATAAAGATGGATATCCTCTCCTTCAAACTATTTGTCCAGGAACCCGTGAAATCTTGATTTTTACCGAATATATTCAGGGTGTTGCCGTTTGATTACGATCATTGATCAGCAAAAACTCGTATATATTTGCCAAGATGTTAAAAGTATTGAAGGAATATATGTACAGTCATCAATGACATGATGGCTGTTTTTCTTGGAGTGGGAGCAACGTGGTTACCAAAGATAAATAGGGGTACCTTAATAGAAGTGGTTTTTTAGTGGGCCTATTATCCGGTATTTTTTATTTTTACAAGGATGTGACGGTCAAACATGAAGGACATGTATCCCAAAAATGGCAGGGTCATTCTCCATGTAGACATGAATAGTTTCTATGCTTCGGTGGAAATGTCATATGATGCTTCATTAAAAGGCAAACCGCTTGCCATTGCAGGCAATGTTGAAGAGAGAAGGGGCATAATCGTCACCTGCAGCTATGAGGCGAGGAAGTTCGGGGTTAAAACGACCATGCCGATTTGGCAGGCGAAAAAACTATGTCCCCAATTAGTTATTCAGAAACCGAATTTCGAGCGCTATCGAAAGGCATCACTGGCTATTTTCGATGTTTTAAGGCAATATACAGAGATGGTTGAACCGGTTTCGATAGATGAGGGGTATCTGGATATTAGTGAATGCGCCGAATTGGGTTCGCCTTTAGATATAGCCAATAGCATTCAGGAAAGAATTTTTAATACGATGGATCTCCCTTGCAGCATCGGGATTGCCCCTAATAAATTTTTGGCCAAAACTGCTTCTGATATGAAGAAGCCAATGGGAATCACCGTGTTAAGGAAACGGGACATTTCGGAAAAGCTCTGGCCTTTACAAGTGGGCCAAATGCATGGCATCGGGGATAAGACCTCGGAAAAGCTTCAAACTATCGGGATAATGACGATCAGGGACCTTGCACACGCCAATGACAGTCAACTTAAACAGCTTCTAGGGATCAATGGCATCCGTTTGAAAGATAGGGCAAATGGAATCGATCCAAGGGTAGTGGATCCCGAAGCGATTTTTGAGCATAAGAGCATTGGGAACTCGACAACTCTTCCGCATGACACTACCAATCAAAAAGAACTGATCGGTGTATTGGATAAGCTTTCCGGGAAGGTAGCCGTCCGCTTGAGAAATAAACGCCTGCTTGGTCAAAAAATAGGTGTGACGATCCGTTACAAAGACCGCCGCACAATAACGAGAAGCAGAACGGTTCCTAATCCGGTTTTTGAAAAAAAGGATATTTTGGATGAAGCTATCGATCTCTTTATGAAAAATTGGAATGGGGAAGGAATCAGGCTTCTTGGTGTCACTGCCTATGATGTCATCGAAAAAGAGTCGGCCTTCAAGCAACTGGATATTTTCTCCTTTCAAGAGGATGCAGAAAAAGAACCTCTGTATGAGGCGATGGAACACTTGCAAAATAAGTACGGAGAAAATATTATTAAAAAGGGATTACCCTTGAAAAACCGTTCAATTGGAACAGACACTAGCTTCAGCAAAGATTTCTTTGGGCAATCCAGGAGGAATGATCCTCCATTTGACAAAGAATAGCTTACAAGCTGTGTAAAGATATAGAGAAGGGAAAGATGAAGCATGACAAAACAACAGATTGGCGTTATCGGACTAGCCGTAATGGGCAAGAACCTTGCATTTAATATTGAAAGCAGGGGATATTCAATTTCCGTGTATAATCGCTCAGGATCAAAAACGGACGAAATGATGAAGGAAGCGGAAGGCAAAAACGTAACACCTGCTTATACGCTTGAAGAATTCGTCAATTCTTTGGAAACGCCGCGTAAAATTTTATTGATGGTTAAAGCCGGAGCGGCAACAGATGCAACGATCGAGCAATTAAAACCGTTACTTGAAAAAGGTGATATCGTTATTGATGGGGGGAATACCTTCTTCAAGGACACTCAGCGCCGCAATGAGGAATTAAGCAAGCTTGGCATCCATTTCATCGGTACAGGCGTGTCAGGAGGGGAAGAAGGAGCTCTGACAGGTCCATCCATCATGCCTGGAGGTCAAAAAGAAGCATATGAACTTGTTGCACCGATCTTGAAGGATATATCAGCTAAGGTCGATGGTGATGCTTGCTGTACATATATCGGACCGGATGGTGCAGGTCATTATGTTAAAATGGTACATAACGGTATTGAATATGGGGACATGCAATTGATTTCGGAATCTTATTTCCTTCTGAAAAATCTCCTTGGACTATCTGCTGAAGAATTCCATGAAGTCTTTACTGAATGGAATGAAGGGGAACTTGATAGCTATTTAATTGAAATCACTGCTGATATTTTCAAAAAATATGATGAAGAAACCGGCAAGCCGATGGTCGATGTCATTTTAGATAAAGCTGGCCAAAAAGGTACAGGGAAATGGACTAGTCAAAGTGCGCTTGATCTTGGTGTTCCGCTTCCAATCATTACGGAGTCCGTGTTTGCCCGGTTTATTTCAGCAATCAAGGACGAGCGTGTTGAAGCGAGTAAAATCCTTCGTGGTCCAAAAGCGGAATCATTTACAGGCGACAAAAAGGCTTTGATTGAAAATATCCGTAAAGCACTTTATATGAGCAAAATCTGTTCATATGCACAAGGCTTTGCACAAATGAAAGCAGCTTCAGAAGAAAATGACTGGAACTTGCAATATGGGGAAATCGCGATGATTTTCCGTGGCGGCTGTATCATTCGTGCACAATTCCTCCAAAAAATAAAGGAAGCGTACGATCGTGAAGCGAACTTGAACAACCTTCTTCTAGATCCATACTTCCAAGGGATCGTCGAAAGCTATCAAGGAGCTTTACGTGAGGTAGTGTCAACGGCTGTGATGAACGGAATCCCGGTTCCTTGCTTGTCATCAGCACTTGCCTATTTCGACAGCTATCGCACAGAAACGCTGCCAGCAAACCTGATTCAAGCTCAACGTGACTATTTTGGAGCTCATACTTATCAACGCATTGATAAAGAAGGAACGTTCCATACCGAATGGATGGAAAAATAAAAAGTTCAAGCCGGCTTAAAAGGGGATTCCCTTTTATACTGGCTTTTTTGGTTGTAATATTCATCATGTTAAGAACCTCGAATGCACAGAAAAAAGAGGGCGCTTCTATGCGTCCTCTTTTTTTTACTATCTTCGATGCTCTACAAGGTCAATGACCCCTAATACAACATGTGCCAAACCGAAACCAAAAACCGTATTAGCTACCATTTTGTTTGAGCCCCGGGTCTGCTTCATTGCATAACCCGCAGCTGTCACGGCTGTGCCCAACGCTGTTGGAATTAATCCTTCACGAATGTCCATAAGTTTAATCCCTCCACACCGAAGTTAGTGGTGCCGTCCTCTGGCACCTTTTCTAGTGTAACCTTAGCAAGGACTTAGCATTCTTTTTCCATGAGGGTAAAAATGGTGAAAATGAACTAGTTGTAAATAGTTCCAATTAATTTACCTTTTTTAGGAAAATCGTAGTATGATGTATGTCATTCATCCTTGCTTTTTAGGTTTAAACACCTGCGGAAAAAGGAATATGGACATTGAAAGAGTTGGACGGACCGTAGGATACAGTAGGCAGAAAGAAGAGAGAAGGAGCGGAGACTTATGTTCATCACCTGGTGGGCTGTAGCCATTTTTTTATTTTTCATCGCCTTGGAATCTGGTGTTTCCTTTTGGCTTAATTCAGAAATAGAGGAAGAAATGTCTAAGCCCAAAGAAATGTTTCATATTATCCGGAATAAATTGCTGAGAAAGAGTGTTTCATGAATGAAGAAGGGATGCAGATTCAAATCTGCATCCCTTCTTCATTTCAATCAACATCATTTTCGTTATTCTTGATTTCCCACCAAATATGCCCATCCTCTGCGAGGAGTTCATCGGATGCCAGCGGACCTGTGGATCCCGCTTCATAGTTAGGGAAAGACTCTTCCTTTGTATTTTCCCATGCATTGGAAATGGTATCGACGAACTTCCATGATAGGGCAACCTCGTCCCAGTGCGTAAAGTTTGTAGCATCCCCGCGCATGCTGTCAAACAATAGCTTTTCATAAGCCTCGGGAGAATTGATGTGTTCGATCCCTTTGTTGGAGACGGTAAGCTTCACTGGCTTTGTATTGGATGTCGTCCCAGATTTCTTAACATTTAAGTACAGTGTGATACCTTCGTCAGGCTGGATATGGATAACGAGAAGATTCGGGTTCAGCGTTTCTTCCGTTTTATAATACAGATTCATCGGGATATCTTTGAATTGAACGACGATATTCGTTGATTTGACATCCATCCTCTTTCCGGTACGGATATAAAAAGGAACACCGGCCCAACGGAAGTTATCAATCATCAATTTACCCGCCACATAGGTCTCTGTGTTGGATTCGGGATCTACGTTATGTTCATTGCGGTAGGCTGGAAGTGTTTGATCGGCTATCGTTCCTTCACCATATTGGCCACGGACGAAGTATTGATTGACTTCTTCCACTTTCATTGGTCGAAGTGAGCGCAATGCCCGCACTTTTTCGCTTCGGATCTCTTCTGTCGTCAAAGCGATCGGGGGTTCCATGGCAAGCAAGGCTACCATTTGCAGCAGATGGTTTTGGACCATATCCCTTAGGGCACCGCTGGTTTCATAATAACGCCCACGTTCTTCAACGCCAAGTGTTTCGCTTGAAGTAACCTGGATAT
Organism: Peribacillus simplex; assembly: GCF_900156045.1. Classification (GTDB taxonomy): domain Bacteria; phylum Bacillota; class Bacilli; order Bacillales; family DSM-1321; genus Peribacillus; species Peribacillus simplex_D. The sequence goes on from NZ_FTMX01000001.1 coordinate 952,867, forward strand.
TGGATATATATCTGTTATTCCAAAGCGGCTCGAATAGGGCATTTGAAAAACGTATGACCTCAATATTTTGTACCATTTCTTTACCTAAATAATGATCGATACGATAGATTTCATCTTCGGCGAATGCAGTTCGAATCTGCTCATTCAATTTTTGTGCTGTTTCGAAACTGTGTCCAAATGGCTTTTCTATGACAAGGCGCTTATATCCATTCGTATCGGTCAGGCCTTGAGCTTTAATCTGTTCGGCAATCGTTCCGAAAAACTCGGGTGCCATCGCCAAGTAGAAGATCCGGTTTCCTTCTAATTGATATTGTCCGTCCAATTTTTCGGCAATGTCTTTTAACTGCAGGTATGATTCCGAACTGGAGACATCATGGGAGTGATAATGGAAATGGGAAATGAATTCGTCGACCTTTTCTTCCGCATGTCCGAACGTAAGTATGGAATCCTTTACACTTGTCTGGAACTCCTCGTTCGTCAGGGGCCTCCTGGCTACTCCAACGACGGCGAACTTATTGATTTTCTCTTTTTGAAATAGTCGATATATGGAAGGAAACAATTTCCTTTTCGCTAAATCTCCGGTAGCACCAAAAATCATGATCAATGCTGTGGGTTTATTATTTTCTGTCATGTTAAAACCTCAACTTTCCGTTAAATCTGTCTATAAAGTTGGAATTCCCGTATGTGTACCAATTTCTAATTTTACGTTTAGCTTTCCCTCAAAGCAATCAATTTGCGCATATTTTCTCATATTTCATTAAAAGTTTAATTTGGTTTCGGTTTTAATGGGCTATAAATGAAAGAGCACCTTGGTTATGCTATAGTTAAGTAATAAAGTATTTGCAACGGAGGTAGTATGAGTGGATTTCGTTTTATTGGGTACAGGCGCTGGCGTTCCGGCTAAAGCGCGTAATGTGACATCAATCGCCCTTCAATTATTGGAAGAACGAGGGACGGTTTGGTTATTCGATTGTGGGGAAGCAACACAGCATCAAATATTAAAAACGGCGGTCAAGCCGCGAAAGGTTGAAAAGATTTTCATCACCCATTTACATGGTGACCACATCTTCGGACTGCCTGGATTTTTAAGCAGCAGATCTTTTCAGGGCGGTGTGGATAAATTGACCGTATATGGTCCACAAGGAATAGATGCATTTATTAAGACGAGCTTACAGGTGAGTGGAACTCATTTAAAATATCCCTTGGAAATCATCGAAATAGAAGAAGGCGCAGTGTTTGAGGACGAACAATTCACAGTGACGGCCATGTCGCTTGATCATGGCATTTACAGCATCGGTTACAGGATTGTTGAAAAAGATCGTCCGGGAAGCCTGCTTGTCGACCGGCTGCGGTCTGAAGGTGTGAAGCCGGGGCCTCTTTTTAAAGCATTGAAAAATGGACAAACGGTCTGTCTCGAAGATGGCCGTGTCTTAAATGGGAAGGACTATCTCAGTGCACCGCAAAAAGGACGGATCATCACGATTCTTGGTGATACAAGAATGTGCAGCAATGCGCTCATTCTTGCTGAATCGGCGGATTACCTTGTTCATGAAGCTACATTTTCAGCGGAAGAATCCGAAATGGCATCAGCCTATTATCATTCGACCACCGTTCAGGCTGCAGAAACGGCATTGAAAGCGGGAGCTAAGAATCTAATCCTTACGCATATCAGCTCACGGTATACTCCGGAGGATGCTGAGAGGCTAAAAGAGGAAAGCAAAGCGATCTTTGCAAACACGATTATGGGTGAAGATCTGATGGCAATTAAAGTTCCTTTGTATTCAGAGGAATCGGGCAGCTGAAATCAAAGTCAATGTTTGATATAATTAATCAATTGTTCATTGGATATTTAAAGGAGTGTAAATATGACTGATAAAAGTGACCTACATACTAAAGCAATGGATTTTCTCCTAAAAACAAGCCGGACTTTTTTCATTCCAATCAGCTATCTTCCAAAGGGTTTGCAAGAAGCTATTGGAGCTGCGTACCTTTGCATGCGCGCCATCGATGAGATCGAGGATCACCCGGGTCTTCCTGCAGCTAATAAGGTTTCCCTTTTAAAGGCTCTTAGTGAGATGCTTGATGCGGATTTCAGGGAAGAAGATCTTCAATCGTTATTTGAACCATATAAGGATGATCTTCCCGAGGTGACCCTGTTTCTTTCGGACTGGATTGAATTTTGTCCTCCCGGTGCAAAAGGCAAAGTCTTGGAATCTACAAAGGAAATGGCCGAAGGCATGGCAAAATGGGTTACTTTGGACTGGCAAATCCATAATGAAGAGGAACTCGATGATTACACATATTATGTTGCAGGTTTAGTGGGGGTCATGCTGTCTGATATGTGGAACTGGTACGATGGAACCGAAACGGATCGCGAGCTTGCCATCGCATTTGGCCGTGGACTCCAAACGGTCAATATCCTGCGTAACCGTGAGGAAGATGCAGAGCGCGGTGTGAATTTTTATCCGGATGGCTGGGGTTTCGACGAGATGCTTGCCCATACGGAACATAATCTTGCATTAGCCGATGCATACATTGGAGAGATTGAAACGAAAGAAATCATCCAATTCTGCAAAATACCCTTGGAATTGGCAAAAGCCACATTGAAAGCCCTCAAAGAAGGCAAAGAAAAAATCGATCGAACTACAGTTACCGAAATTGTCAGCCAGGTTGTCGAACACTGATTTTTCATAAAGCTGCTGTGAAAGTTACCATACCTTTCACAGCAGCTTTTTTTTATGTTTTACATCCAGAACTCAAAAAATTCTAAAAAGTTAAAAAATATATTGGAATAATTGGGACTAAACGATTATAATTTAGGAAATAAAAGCGAAAAAGTTGACGTCGCTAGAAAAAACCTAATCTTAAATAAGAAAAAAGCGGGGGGAAAATATGAAAAAGAAATTATATTCAACTGCAGCTATGACATTGGTCGCAGGGTTATTATTGGCTGGCTGTGGAAATGACAAGGAAAAAGATACGGCAAAGGATGAAAGCAAAAAGGATACCTTCAACATTGGGGTAACACAAATCGTTCAGCATGATTCGCTGGATCAGGCTTATGAAGGATTCCAGGCGGCATTGAAGGATAGTGACATCAATGCCAAATATGATTTGCAAATTGCACAGGGTGACCAAAATAACAGTCAAACGATTGCCAATAACTTTGTTGGGGATAAAGTGGACTTAATCTTTGCCAATTCTACTCCTAGTGCCCTTAGCGCTTTGAATGCGACAAAGGATATACCAATCGTTTTTACCTCGGTAACCGATCCTGTAGCGGCGGAGCTTGTTACATCTTTGGATAAGCCAGGCGGAAATGTGACGGGTACGACGGATTCCCATCCTGAGGCCATTGCCAAATCAATGAAATTCCTGGCAGAAGAACTTGGCGCCAAGACAATTGGGACCGTTTATAATACAGGGGAGCAAAATTCCGTTGTCCAAATAAAAAACGTGAAAGCGGAAGCGAAAAAAGCTGGATTGAAAGTCGTGGAAGCATCCGTCTCCACTTCAGCCGAGGTTAAACAGGCAACGGAATCATTAATCGGAAAAGCCGATGCTTTCTATATCATTACTGATAATACCGTTGTCTCTGCACTTGAATCGGTCATTTCGGTGGCAAATGATAAAGATATTCCATTGTTTGTTGGTGAGCTTGATTCCGTGAATGCTGGTGGTTTTGCAGCATATGGCTTCAGTTACTATGATATTGGTTATGAAGCGGGGCAAAAAGCGGTTGAAATCTTGAAGGATGGCAAAAAGCCTGGAGATATCGCAGTTCAATATCCACAAAAACTGAAATTGGTCATCAATGAAAAGGCAGCAAAAGATATGGGTGTTGAAATAAAAGAAGAATGGAAAGCAGATGCTGAGTTTGTAAAATAAACTCTGCTTTTGTTCGGGGAAGGAAGAAAAAAATGTTCTCAGCTTTATTCAACTCTTTTGAGTCGGGAATGATTTATGCAATCATGGCACTAGGTGTCTATTTAACATTCAGGATCCTCGACTTCCCGGATATGACAGTGGAAGGCAGTTTTGTGACGGGGGCCTCTGTGGCCGCCATTATGATCGTTAACGGTTTCTCGCCAGTCATGGCCACGTTTTGTGCCATGGTGGCAGGTTTCATCGCTGGGACAATAACGGGATTCCTGCATACGAAAGGAAAAATCAATCCACTTCTCGCAGGTATCTTAATGATGATTGCACTCTATTCCATCAATTTAAGGATCATGGGTGCATCTAACATTCCGTTGCTTTCTCAAACGACCATTATCACGAATATCCAGGATGTTTGGGCTAAAACTGGCATGGACAATATGTTGAATGGTCTTTTATCGATTGTGGGACTTGGTGATAGCTTACCAAAAACGTGGGCCATACTAATTGTTATGTTGGTTGTGGCTTTAATCATTCAAGCTGGAATGTCAGCTTTTTTAAAAACGGAAATCGGTCTTGCTTTACGTGCGACGGGTGATAATGAAGCAATGGTCAAGAGCTTTTCCGCCCATACAGGAAACATGAAGATCCTGGGACTTGCGATTGGAAATGCACTTGTGGCTTTCTCGGGATCCTTGGTTGCCCAATATAACGGGTTTAGCGATATTGGAATGGGGATTGGAATCATCGTCATCGGATTGGCATCCGTTATAATAGGCGAAGCATTATTTGGCTCAAAAACGATTGCACGTGCGACCCTTGCGGTCATTGGAGGAGCGATCATTTACCGAATCGTCGTAACTTTGGCACTTCGCGTAGAATTTCTTGAAACAGGTGATGTTAAATTAATTACGGCACTTATTGTGGTAGGGGCACTTGTCATTCCGAAAATTACCGATAAACAAAAAGAGAAAAGCCGAAAGAAAAGGCGTCTCAAAGAAATACAGATGCGCCATGGCGGGACTTTATCGAAAGGGGGAGAAGGATATGCTTCAGTTAAATCAGATTTATAAGGTCTTCAATGAAGGGACACCGGATGAAAAGCTAGCCCTTGGGAATCTGGAACTGCAGATGACAAAAGGCGAATTTGTAACAGTCATCGGGAGTAATGGAGCAGGTAAATCGACGCTGATGAACATGATATCCGGCAAAATTCTCCCTGATGCCGGTGAAGTCATCATTGATGGGGAAAACGTGTCGGCCATTGAGGAACATGCCCGTGCTAAAATGATTGGCCGCGTTTTTCAGGACCCCATGCTGGGTACGGCGCCGCATATGACGATTGAAGAAAATATGGCAATCGCCTATGGCAGAACCAATAGAAGAGGGTTAGGCTTCGGGGTGACAAAAAAACGGAAAGAGCTTTTTAAAGAATGTTTGGGTACCCTTCACTTAGGCTTGGAAAACCGGATGACTGCAAAAGTGGGATTATTATCAGGAGGGGAGCGCCAGGCATTATCATTGTTGATGGCGACCTTCACCGATCCTAAAATCTTGCTTCTTGATGAACATACAGCAGCACTTGATCCTTCCAGGGCAGAGCTTGTTACAAATCTGACGAAGGAAATCGTCGAAAAGAACAAGTTAACGACGTTGATGGTGACTCACAATATGCAGCAGGCAATCGATCTTGGAAATTCTTTGATCATGATGGATAAAGGACAAATCATTTTTGAAGCAAGAGGTGCTGAAAAGCAGAAGCTTACCGTTGAAAAACTGCTTAACGAATTCCAGCGCATCAAAGGCGAAAAAATGCTCAATGACCGTGCAGTGTTGATTTAAGAAGAGAAAAGGCCCGACCCAGGTGAGATTTAACCTTGGGCCGGGCCTTTTTATTTTAGGGGTGATTAATTAGCTCAGGTCCTATTACTGAAGAAATGCTCGGCATAAGAAAAATGGCTATCGTGGGGTGCTCATCCATCTTGAATGATAATCGATGTTAATCGCTGTCGGCTGTGCTCCATGATGAACTATCGTTCTTTCTGTTTCCAAAAATCATTTTTATGAATGGCTTTTTCTTCGTCTTTTTAGTGGCAGCAGCTTCTTCAGCAGCGAGGAAATAATCAAACGGCTGACTCATTGGTGTTTCTAACGCTTCGATACGGGCCTCGAGTTTCCTAACGAGTTTGTGCATTTCTTCCATTTCACTTCTGTGCTGTAAAAGCTGATAGGACACAACATCGTCCGCTTTTGTTTTCAGACCATTTTCAAGCCGGGTGACCCGTTCAAGCAGTTGATCATGTTCTTTATCCGGTTCGGAGTGTTTCTGGATGGTTGCTTTCCTAATTTTTTTCTCTGAGATGCTGACCTTTTGGAGAATGATGCCCTCGTTCAACTGATCTTGGATTTTTCTCAATAATGCAATGTCTTCATCCGAAAACTGGTAGTGGCCAAGCTGATTCCGTTCTACTTCCATGTTCAATTGGGTGACCCAGCGTTGAATCGTACTATGGGAAACATTCAGTAACCGGGCAACTGCACTTGTATTCATCGAGATTCCCCCTTTTAGTTGTTGAATTCGATAAGTATGAGGGAATTCCTTTAGAGATGACAAAACATGTATTCATTCGGCAAAGAAAGTGGAATTCCTACGTAATTTGCATAAGGAGCAATCCAAGCCCCCTTGATTGTCCCTTATGCAAATGTTGAGCGTTTTCAGGAATTTTAAGAAGCATTTGTGATGGTGTGGCTGATGGTCAATCAAGCTATAAAGGGAAAAGTGACCCAGATGTCGAATTTACCCTTAAAACAGGGAAAAAGGAGGACTAGTATGAACAGGATCAACATTATAACTTTAGGTGTCAGGGATATTACTGAATCATTAAGGTTTTACCGGGACGGGTTGGGATTCCATACATCGATTAAAGAGGACGAACCCGCAATCGTTTTTTTTAATAATGCCGGAACGAAACTTGCTTTGTATCCTTTAGAGGAGCTGGCAAAAGACATCAATGAGAAAGAACCGCCTAAGAAAAAGGGTTTTCCGGGCCTTACGCTCGCTTATAATGCTAAATCAATTGAAGAAGTGGATGATGTGATCAACAAGGCTGAAAAGGCTGGGGGAACAATCGAGAAATCACCTCAGGATGTTGTTTGGGGAGGATACAGCGGATATTTTTCAGACCCCGATGGTTACTATTGGGAGGTTGCGTATTCGAAGGATTGGAGTTTCGATGAAAATGATATGCTGATCATAAAGTAACGCTCCGGAAGGATCACCCTTTATAGGATGTCCGGATCATAAAAAGGGCTGTTGCCTGGCCAATGCCGTAGGTAGTGGCCAGGCAATAGCCGATCATCTTCATGCGGCTTACTGCGAAACTACATATTTGGCTAGTTCTTTACTTATTTGATTGCCCATTCGCTTCGATTGCTCTGTCGCTTCTTGTACACAGGCAATGAATGCTTCTTCCACTTGATGTGCTTGAAGTGCTTTCAGACCTGCTTCAGTCGTTCCGCCTGGTGAAGTTACTTCCTTTCTTAGTACGGCAGGCGTTTTAGGTGATTTCTGTAACATATCGGCAGCACCCATCAGTGTCTGCAGAATCAATTGCTTGGCGGTTTCGGAATCGAGACCTATTTTTTCTGCTGATTTTTCCAATGCCTCGACCAAGTAATAAATATAAGCCGGACCGCTGCCTGATAAGCCTGTTACCGCATCTAGCTGGGTTTCGTCGACGACTGCCACCGTACCTACCGTTTCAAAAAGGGTAATCGCCGTTTGTAATTGCGAGTCTTTCGTATGACAGTTAGCCGCAAGGGCCGTTGCTGATTTCCCTACAGCTGCCGATGTATTAGGCATGGCACGGACGATCGAGAACCGCTTGTTGGCGATTCCTTCCAAGCTTGTTGTATGAACCCCGGCAACAACGGAAATGAACAGCATTTCCTCACGAATGTATTCTTTTATTGATTGCATCGTTTCTAAAATATCTTTCGGTTTCACCGCCAGTACGACTAGGCTTGCATCCTGTACTAATTGCTGCAGCGATCTTGTGGCAGTAACACCATATTGGTTCTTTAAATAATCGAACCGATCATCATTTGATTTATTTGTTACAAAAATATTTGCCGGTTCAATTACCTTTTGGGTCACCAGCCCCGAAATGATTGCTTCTGCCATCGATCCTGCTCCGATAAACGCGATTTTTTTCATATTTACCGCTCCTTTTTCTTTTAAATTTTCGGCCTTTTTTTGACAAACAAAAAGACCCCTCATCCAATAAAGGACGAAAGGTCTAGCTTCCGTGGTACCACCTTTGTTCAACTTTTCCATAACAAATAAACAGAAAAGCTGCACTTGAATCCTCTAACGCGGGAATTACGTCAGGTTTTCCTGAAGGCTCATAAGGTAGGTTCAATAATGAGGGGGCGATGAAGCCTTTCAGCACATTCCGAGCTTCACTCTCTTTACGCCATCATAAATTTACTTGGCCTTAATCAATGCCACGCCGTCTTTAATTACTTGTGATTATGAAGGATATATCAGTACTCTGTCAATGATAATATATGCAAGGGCGATAAAAAGTAGACATGAATTATGTGAAAATAATGACAGTGATTTAAAATGCATGTAAAATGGTAATTATACATGTTAAGTGTACTAGGAATCCTGTTTAGCGTATAAAAAGATTTATATAAATATAATTTTCTAAGGTGGAAAAGATTATGGCGAATTGGAATGGAGATATTGCAAAACTTGCTTTGCCCACGCCGTTTGCAGTGGGTGATGTGAATGTTTATGTTGTTAAAGGGGATGCTTTAACGCTAATCGATACTGGAGTGAAAACAAAACGATCAAAGGAAGCCTTGACTAACGGGCTTGGGGATTTGGGTCTGAAACTGACTGATATCGAACAAATCATTTTAACCCATCATCATCCCGATCATGCTGGTGCACTAGATTTCTTTGAAAAGGAAATCCCCGTTTATGGACACAAAAACAATCAGCGCTGGCTGACTATCAGTGATGAATTCCTTGAAATCCATAATCGTTTTTTTCTTGATTATGCCACAAAGTTTGGAGTCGCAGAAGAGCTGAAAAATAAACTGATCCATAGCCGCGACGAAATCAGTTTCCTTAGTGAAAGGAAGCTTCATGGATATTTGGCTGAGGGAGATGAGCTCCCTGGTCTTCCAGGCTGGAAAGTGATTGAGACTCCAGGGCATGCGCAAAGCCATTTATCCTTTTACCGGGAAAGTGACGGTGTCATGATTGCAGGCGATCACTTGCTTGCCAAGATCTCACCTAATCCATTAATGGAACCACCTTTACTTCCCGGCGGCATAAGGCCTCGTCCGTTACTGCAATATAATGCATCACTTCAGAAATTATTGGATCTTTCCATTTCCACTGTTTACTCCGGACATGGATCTGAAGTGGAAGGAGATGCGGTTGCCGACTTGATTCAATATCGATTCGAGCGGCAGCATAACCGTGCCATGCAGGTGAAAAGCATGCTTCAAGATAGGCCTTTATCGGCCTTTGAAGTGTGTCAGCAGCTTTTTCCGAAAGTATACCTTCAGGAAGTGGGCCTGACACTTTCGGAAACGGTCGGTCAGCTGGACTATTTAGAAGACTTGGGTGAAGTCGAAACAGAAATCCAATCAGGCGTCATTCTGTATTCAATCGCTTAATGTACGCAAGGAGGCTCACTTTTTTGAATAAGTTGCAAGGCAAAGTCATTGTTATTACCGGTGCTTCCGGAGGGATTGGCAAGGAAGTTGCCATTCAAAGTGCAAGGCAGGGAGCCCGTCTCGTCCTCTTGGCCAGAAGCCTGGATAAATTACTGCAGCTAAAGAATGAACTGATCACCGAATATGGGATTGATGCATATGCCTATAAGCTTGATGTTGCAGATACTGATCAGGTGACAAATGTATTTAATGACATCCATGCGCAAATAGGAGAAGTGGATGTGTTGGTCAACAATGCTGGTTTCGGCACGTTTAAAGAAGCACAGGATACGGAATTGAATGAAACGAAAGCAATGTTTGCTGTCAACGTCATTGGATTAATGGCCTGCACAAAGCTGGTTCTTCCGTATATGAAGCAGAGAAAAGCGGGGCATATCATCAACATAGCTTCACAGGCCGGTAAAATCGCCACTCCTAAATCAACATTGTACTCTTCGACCAAGTTCGCGGTTCTTGGCTATTCAAACGCACTTCGGCTCGAGCTGATGGACGATCATGTGTTTGTGACCACCGTCAATCCTGGCCCCATTGAAACCAATTTCTTTAACATTGCGGATGAATCGGGTACATACTTAAAGAATGTTGAAAAATTCATGCTTAAGCCAGGAGATGTCGCTGCCAAAATCGTAGCGGCGATGCTGACCAATAAGAGGGAAATCAATCTACCTGGCTGGATGAATTTTGCTGGGAAATGGTATAACATGTTTCCAAAGATCACCGAAACATTAGGAAAAAAAGCATTTTTTAAAAAGTAGGCTAGACTTTCGATACGAAAAGGCGAAAGTCGGTCTAATAATAGGCAAAGGGGAATGTCGATGACATTCCCCTTTTTGAAATGACCAAAGGTTTCTTTTTTTAATAAATTGGTAACTATTTCATGGGGAATCCGTCTATTTCTAGTAGGAGGGATTTGTATGAAGATGATAGTGAACCTTTATATATCTGTATTCGTTGCCTTTATTCTGGGTAGCTGTCAATCCCCTGATGAATTTATTGATAAGGGGGAAGAAGGTTTCATTACGGATCTTGACGATAAAAGGATTTTGATTAAAGGGACGTATTATAAGGTGACCAATGATACATATATTCAAGATCAACATGGTAATGACCTCGAATATTCCGACCTGGAAATCGGAATGAAAGTGAAGCCATGGCACAGGGGCGGGGTGAAGAAATCATTTCCTGGGAAAGCGGAAGCGGAACTGATTCTTGTTTTGACGGATGAAAAAAGCTTAGCTGAACAAAGGGCGGTCACTGCTGCCCTCGATCATGTCAGCAAAGCGGAAAGCCAGCGGTTCATGGTTCTCGAAGTCGTCCATTTACCCTCAGAGCATGTTTATAATATCGAAATGATGAATCGTTCCAACTTAGACTCTTCTTTTTTGGTGACAGTAGAGGATTTAACGGATGAAATATTATATATAAAATAAAATAACCGGACTGAATCACTGTGGAATTCTGTCCGGTTGTTTTATGGGTATTCGCTCACAAGAATAGGCTCTTGTTCTGATTTTATAAAGTTTTCGCACCTAAATATTTTGGTTTCCAATAAGAATTATCCATATCCGTGATGGTTATTCCTTTAGAAGACGTAGCACTAATGAATTGACCATTTCCGATATAGATTCCAACATGGGATACACCTGTTCTTCCAGAAGAAGTATCAAAGAATACAAGATCACCCTTAGCTGGTGAAGATACTTTTAAACCTGTATTGGAATAGAGCAATGATGTTGTACGCGGTAAGGTAATTCCTTGCGATTTCTGGAATACATAATAGACGAAGCCTGAGCAGTCGAATCCAGTCGGTGTCGTCCCGCCCCATTTGTAAGGTTTGCCTATTAAGGTTTTTGCATAGCTTATCAGGCTTGTATTATTGACTTTATAAACACCAAGCGCATTAAATGTGCCCCGGCCGGCAATTCCATCGACAGTTAACCCTTTGGCTTTCTGGAATTTTTTTACTGCGGATACAGAATAGGTGCCGTAATATGTAGTCAGTGAACCTGAATATGTGAAATAACCTTTGGTTTTTAAAAGTTGTTGTAGTTGTTTGACATCGCTATGTGTCATTCCGGGTCTGAGGGTTTGATCTCCAATATTTGCAAAGGCTTGCAGTGGGGTTAGCATCATGGCAGATGCAACAGCAGCTGAAGCGATCCATTTCTTCATAATTTCCATTTCCTCTCTATCTATCTATAATTCTTAACAATATTATCCTACAATACCATTATGACAATTAGACATAATTTTGGTTACAGTTTCATTACAAAAAATGAGCAGTAAGACTGAATTATAAATAGACGAAAGCCTATTGAAAAGGGGGGACGAATTTTAAAAAAATGAGCATATGGATCCATTAAAAATTATTCAAGCTACTAACTGATTCTTTTTCTAAAAAACAATTTGGATATGTAGTTTAAATTTGGTATTTTATCCATTTTAAGTATCAATTATATTTTTCAAGGAAATTACAATAAAAAGTAGAAATTTGTATGAAAACTTCCATTGAATAAGAACGTATATTCGGTTAAAGTTATGAATATAATAAAAGCGAACGTATATTCTTGTTAGGGTGAAGAAATGATGGATTATGGGACGATGCCGAAACAATCAATTATGTGTATCGATATGAAAAGTTTTTATGCAAGCTGTTCAGCAGTCATGCTTGGTCTGGACCCGCTTGATTGTTATCTGGCGGTGGTTGGTGATTTGAAGAGGACAGGGAGCATTGTGCTCGCGGCTTCTCCAAAAATGAAGAAGGAATTTGGCATCAAGACAGGTTCGCGGATGTTTGAGATCCCGAATGATCCGAGGATTGTCGTCGTTGAACCTAAAATGGCGACCTATTTAAGGGTTTCGACGGAAATCACCCGCTTGTTCAACCGTTATGTGCCCAAAGAAGCGATTCACGTATATAGTGTGGACGAAAGTTTTGTGAAAGTCGATGGTGCCGCTTCTTTATGGGGAGATGCCCGGATGATAGCTGAAAAAATAAAGGATGAAATCGAACGCGAATTACAACTTCCTTGTGCAATTGGAATTGGACCGAACATGCTTATGGCAAAACTTTGCCTTGATTTGGATGCCAAACACAAAGGGATTGCAGAATGGAAGTATGAGGATGTGCCAAGCAAACTTTGGCCGATTTCCCCGCTTCGTGAAATGTGGGGGATCGGCAGGCGCGTTGAAAAAACCCTTCATGGAATGGGGATATTTACGGTTGGGCAGCTTGCCAATTATGATCTTGAATTACTTGAAGCGAAGTTTGGGATTATGGGCAATCAGCTTTACCACCATGCGTGGGGAATAGATTTATCCGATATGGGGGCAGCGATCATCGAAGGGCAGGTAAGCTTCGGCAAAAGTCAAATCCTGCTGCGGGATTATAAGGAGGCGCATGAGGTAAAGCAGGTCATGCTGGAAATTTGCGAAGAAGTTGGAAGAAGGGCACGCACCCATCGCAAGGCAGGAAGAACGGTGAGCCTAAGCATTGGTTACAGCAAGGATGAGTTTGGCGGAGGTTTCCATCGTTCGCGTTCGATTAGCGAACCGACCAACATTACGATGGAGTTATATAAAGTTTGCCTGGAGCTTTTTCATGAGAACTATAAGCAAAAAACAGTTCGGAGCATAGAGGTCAGACTCTCGAATATTGTGGATGATAACGAAATGCAGCTGACTTTATTCGATGCTTCGCGCTGGAAGAAGCGGGAATTGAGTTACACGGTTGATCGAATCCGCCATAAATATGGAGCCAAATCGTTATTGCGTGCCGTTTCGTATACGGAAGCGGGTACAGCCGTCTACCGAAGCAGGCTGCTTGGTGGGCATAAGGCGTAAGGGTGACTTTGAAGGGAGTGAAAAGAATGATTCGTGATCGCGGCCGTATCAAATGGACATCGATGATGTTACCGGAGCATGTGAAGATGCTGCGGGATTGGGTAGTGGAGGATGGCTATGAAACGAAGCGCATCCTGGATGAGCAGCAACTGGAAGAAATGAATGCCGTAATGGGGGAAGCGATGGAGGAAAGAAAGGATGTTACGATTGCTCATTATGAAGGAAACCGGTATCAGCTGTTAATCGGCAGGATCCATTATTATAATGAGCCCACCCAAAGGCTTCATATCGTTGATCGGTTTCAGCAGGTTCACTATATCAGGCTTTCCGATATAGCGGATGTAAGGATAATGGAATGATGAGCGGAAAGGCTGTGCCAAGGGACAGCCTTTCATTTTCGAAACGGCATCGTGATGAAAAGGATCACGTGGGCGTAAAAGAGAGTCGGCATTTGTTAGCACGGTTCGTGTGGCTGATCTTGCGAAAGGAAGCAGGCAGTTTTTTTAACAGGAGCGTTTTTATCGTTTATAATGGGGGAAAGGAAAGACATCGGGAGGCGTGCAATCATGTATATTGAATGGACGGAAACAGCGGCTGGGAAAATGGTCGATAAGGTAGAGGGACAAGAAGGATATTTACAATTGAAATATGATACTGATGGCTGTGGCTGCGTGGTAAGTGGTGTGACCGCGCTATGGTGGGTCAACGAACCTGAAGAAGGTACCGAAAAAGTGGAAACAAACGGGATTCCTCTATATGTGGAGAAATCAAAAATGATTTTTCTTGATGAGGTCATGAAAATAGACTTTATTCCGGAAGCGAACAGCTTTCAATTAAAAAGTCCGAATCAAATCTTAAATCCAAGGATGAGCTTTTTTAATAAAATCCAATGAAGCAAAGAGGGAATCTTGGATTCCCTCTCTTTCTTATCAGACAAGTTTTAGAAACTGATCGATTTGATCTTCATATTCTCTTGGATTTTCATTATAAGATTGAGCGTGGGCCCCCTTTTTAGCAATGTACAGCTGCTTTGGGCCCTCTTTTGCTGCATATAATTCCGCTGTCATGGAAGCGGGAATGAAACTATCATTTTCACTATGGATGAAGAGCACGGGGGTTCGGATATTTTTCATATAATCGATGGGTGACACTTCATTGGTCCAATACCCATCACGGAGTTTGATGAACGTACGCCCAAGCGGAAACACGGTCCAAGAGGGAAGTGGGACTACATGTTTAAGCTGGTGTTTGATCTGATCTTCGAAATTTGAAAATGGGCAGTCGGCAATGTAAAAATCAGCACCATCTTCAAGCATTCCGGCATATAAAAGCAGGGTTACAGCCCCCATGGATTCTCCATGAATGCCAATATGAAGGCCGGGACCTTTACGTCTTTTCAATTCATCGATTACGGCCTTCAGGTCGAATTTTTCATAATGTCCATAACTGCTCGTCTTGCCACCGGAATCCCCATGCCGGCGGTGGTCATAAATGATAGCATTGAAGCCCCGCTTAAGAAAAATATTCATGTACTTAATCGAATTGACTTTGTTCTCCGTGACACCATGAGAAATGACCACCCACTTATTGGTATCATGCGGTTCGATAAACAAGCATTTCAAGGAATATCCGGATGGTGACGATACCCAAATTTCCGTTTTAGGCAGATTATCAAAATCCTCCGTGATCAGGCGTTTAGCCATGATTTCACGATTCTGGATAAAATCATCTTCCTTCTTTTTCATATACATGATCCGATTGGAAAAATAAATGCCGACTCCGATGACATACGATAGGATTCCAGCCAGTGTAAACCACCATTTCTTCATGAGAGGTCCTCCTAGGTTGATTTTCTTTATTTTACCATGAGGGAAATGGGAAAACACTGTTTGAAAACCATGACGAGGAAAACGGCAGTCGTGATATAATAATTTCATAAATGGCCAGGAGGTTTTAAGGGTGAAAAAGAAACAGCAGCGAAATCAAAATCAAAGCAAAAACCAAGATAAAGATTCATCTTCATTGAAACTTGGTGATATGATCAATCAAGATATCATGTCACAGCTTCGTCAAAAGCAAAAGGAACTTAATGAGGCTGAACAAGAAAAAAGGGCAGAGGAAGAAGAAAAAAAACGCGAAGAAAGAAAGCGGCGGGAGAAGAATAAATCATTCGAAGAACTATTGGGCGAAAGCAACCTGAACTGGAAGAACTATAAATGAAGAACAGGGAGCAGTTTTAGTTTAAGAGGGCTGGCTCCCTTTTCCCGTTCAGGAGACCATTCCTTGCCGATATTCCTTTATTTTATAAAGTATAACGATTATATTAAAGATAAGTTCGATATGCTTTCATATCGGATGGACTAAATTAGCTGGTGATAGGATGCAAAGAAAAATAGAAAAAGTACTGGAAGACCAATTATGTTTCCTGCTTTATGCAAGTTCAAGGGAAATGACGAAGAAATATAAACCGCTGCTTGATAAACTCGAAGTGACATATCCTCAATATCTTGTTCTTCTTCTATTATGGGAACAGGATACACTTACGGTAAAAAAACTAGGGGAGCTCCTTGCCCTCGACTCAGGAACGCTTACCCCCATGTTGAAACGAATGGAGCAGAATGGCTTGATTGTCCGTGAACGTTCGTCTGAGGATGAACGGTCTGTCATGATTAAGTTGACGGAAAAGGGACTTGGTTTACAGGAAGAGGCCTGTTTCATTCCAGATCGCATTTCGGCAATGTCGGGTGATGATAAGAAGGTGGTTGAGGATTTAAAAGCTTCGCTGCTCCAACTATTGAAAACATTACAGGAATTTTAGCAAAGAAAAGACGCATGGTGATCCCAAGCGTCTTTTTGTCGGATTTAATCTACATCTATTTCAAAGGCGACGTCCACATTGCCATTGATTGCTTTTGAATAAGGACACATTTGATGCGCTTTATGAACAAGGGTTTCGAATGTCTCCTTGTCGACCCCGGACCCCTTCACGGCCAAAGTTACTGCCAAGCTGTACTGATGCATCTCACCCATCAAAAGACTGACGCTTGCGGTGACTTTGGAATCGAAAGAAACGCGTTCAATTTTACCAACTGATTGCAAAGCACTATCAAAACATGCAGCATATCCAGCAGCAAAAAGCTGTTCCGGATTAGATGCTTCAGGCATCTGTTTAGCCCTAGGTGTCCCAGGCATCGCAATATCAACCGTGAAGTTGCCGTCAGCAGAAATTGCCGTTCCTTCTCTTCCGCCATCAACTGTTACAGACGTTGTAAATAATGTTTTTGTCATCATTTTTTCTCCCTTAACTTCTTTTTATTTTAAATTGTGCACAATTGAATTGTACAATATTAAATTTGAAATGTCCAATGGAAAAGTAAAAACTTTGGTATGAAGTTAAATTGGTTGGAAAGGGATTAGACTGAGGGGAAACTTGAAAGTGGTATAGAAGCTAAAAAAAATGAAGGAATGGAAAAAGGCTGCCTATCACGTTGGTTAAACGGAGATAGTGCAGCCTAAATAGTTCTATTTTTTTTACTCCCGGTGACTTTCATATTTGTTCGCTTTGGTCAACCGCTTCAAGATATCCAGCTCGGTTTTGGACAGTGAAGGGCTGTTAGCGGCCTGGCAGTTCTCGCGGAGCTGCTGTACTGAGCTTGCTCCTGGTACAACGGTAGCGACGCTTTGATGTGACAATACATATTGAAGTGCCGTTTCATTCAACTTCCTATCAGAAAGTTTGTCCTTTATTTGCGGAAGCAAATCTTTAAGTTCGTGATAGCTATAGTCAAGGTATCTATCCTCATTTGCCTTTTCAAGCATTTTTTCGCTGAGCAGCCCTTTGGCAAGGGGGCCGCGGGCGATAATGCTGATCTGTTTATTGGCCAAAAGGGACAGCCACTCTTCTGGGCGGCGGTCGAGTAGATTAAACTGCATCATCACGGAATCAAGCTCAGACTTTTCAGTGAATTCCTTGATTACATTCGGACGAATCGAGGAAATTCCATAATGTCGGATATAGCCTTCTTTTTTCAAATCTTCAAATGCTTCTACCGTTTCCCCGATATTGTCTGAAATGGTGCCGCCATGTAATTGATAAAGATCAATATAATCAGTACCCAATCGCTTTAAGCTATCTTTTACTGCCGTTTTAATATAAGCGCCAGACGGATCCCAGCTCCAGGAATCTTTATTTTCATTCCAGCGGTTTCCGACCTTGGTGGCTATGTATACCTTATCGCGGACCGATTTTAAATTCTTTCCGACGATTTCTTCATTCATTCCGAAATCATATAAGTCAGCAGTATCAAAATAGTTGATTCCTTCATCTAAAGCGGCCTGTATGATTTCGGATGCTTGATTTTCAACAGTCCCCAATGACATGCAGCCGAGCCCGATTTCAGAAACTAGCAAGTCAGAATTTCCTAGTCTGCGTTTTTTCATGTTATCCACTCCCTTTACATTCATTGTAAAGGAGAAATCCATTTCACTCAAAGAATTCACTTGATCCGTTTTAAAGGAGTGGGCGGCACCTGATCATGTATGTCGGCAATCCAATCATTGATATAGACATATTGATTTTGTAATTGTTTTAGTTTTTGAAGGATTTCCCAACTCTTTCCGGATAAAGTAACGCTTTTTTCCAATACGTAAACTTTCATTAAATCGCCCTCCATCTCTATTATGGTAAAATGTATGAGGAATCATGCTGCAATTAGAACAGAGGAGTGGTCAGGATGAAAAAATTTGAAGAAAAAACGCTGTATTCGAAAAAAATCTTCACGGGAAAGGTAATCAGCCTGCAAGTGGATGATGTAGAGCTTCCAGATGGGAAAACGGGCAAACGTGAAATAATCAAACATCCGGGGGCGGTTGCCATCATAGCTCTCACGGCAGACAATAAAATCATCATGGTTGAGCAGTACCGTAAAGCGCTGGAGAGGAGCTTGGTGGAAATTCCTGCAGGAAAGCTGGAAGTAGGCGAAGAGCCGGTTCTGTCGGCTAAACGGGAGCTGGAAGAGGAGACAGGTTATGAATGTGAAAAAATGGAGCACATCATATCCTTCTATACATCCCCAGGTTTCGCCGATGAATTGGTCCACCTGTATGTGGCCCACAATTTGAAAAAGAAAGAAAATGCGGCCCCACTGGATGAAGATGAATTTGTCGAGATGCTTGAACTCACATTGGAGGAAGCTCAAACTTATATGGATGAAGGGAAAATCCAGGATGCCAAAACGGCATATGCAGTTCAGTATCTGCAGTTGAAAAAGGCGATGACATCATAAATGAAGGAATTTTATGCTGACCTGCATATCCATATAGGCAGAACGAGAAGCGGAAGGGCAGTGAAAATAACAGGTGCTAAAACGTTAACCTTCAGCAAAGTGCTGCAAGTGGCAAGTGAAAGGAAGGGCCTTGATCTAATCGGGATAATCGATTGCCATTCTCCTGAAATAATCGAAGAGATCGAAGCGGGGATTCTTGATGGCGAAATCATGGAAAAGATTAAAGGCGGACTTCAATACAAGAATACAACCATCATTCCAGGCACGGAGATTGAAATATATGATCAGAATTGTAATGGACCGATCCATGTCCTCGCCTATTTTCCCACTTTAAAAGCGATGAAGGAATTCTCCTCATGGATGAGCGGACATGTTAAAAATATCACCTTGAGCTCCCAAAGGATTTATTGTGATGGAAGAACGCTGCAAAAGATCGTGAAGTCACTGGGCGGCCTGTTTATCCCGGCACATGTTTTTACCCCATTTAAAAGCTTATATGGGAAAGGGGTGCGATCCAGTCTGACAGAAGTATTCGATCCGAAGCTAATTGATGCGATCGAACTCGGTTTAAGTTCAGATACAGAAATGGTCAAGGATATCGAGGAGTTGGACTCCTATGTATTCGTGACAAATTCCGATGCCCATTCGCTTGGGAAAATCGCCCGTGAATATCAAAAAGTTCTGCTTGAAGAACCAAGTTTCTATGAGCTGGCAAAAGCCCTTAAAGAAAAAGGGAATCGTAAGGTGGCCGTTAATTATGGATTGAACCCCTTATTGGGAAAGTATCATCAAACCGTATGTTCAGGGTGTTTACACCAGGTATTGAGGGATGATGAACAATGTCCCGAGTGTGGTAATAAATCCATTATTAAAGGGGTATCGTCCAGGATCGAAGAACTCTCCGTTTCCGAGTTGGACGGAAGAAATGGAAGGGAAAGGCCGCCATATATCCATCAAGTGCCACTCGATTTCATCCCAGGACTCGGACCTAAATCCATGGAAAAACTGCTGGCGGCATTTGGAACTGAGATGAATATCCTTCATGAAGTTACGCTTGAACAGCTTATGGAAATCGTTCCTGAAAAATTGGCGTGCTACATCGATTCTGCCAGAAAAGGGACGCTTTCTTTTGAAGTGGGGGGCGGAGGAAAGTACGGAAAGGTCAAAAAGGAATTAACCTGAAAAAAGTCCTGACAGATGAGATCTGTCAGGACTTTTTTAGTTTGTTGTTTTTGCATAAATGGAAGTGTCCCGCACTTCCTTGCCGTCTGCACTAAGGCAGTCATTAAGCAAAATACCTTCAAGTGTATATCCCAGCCTCTCGGGAATCTGTTTGCTGGCAATATTATTAGGGTCACAGCGGATTTCGACTCGTTTTGCGCCATAATGGTAAAAGGCAAATTTAGTTAACTTTTCCACCGCCTCGGTTATGTAGCCTAGTTTACTGTATCTCGTATCAATCCAATAGCCAATCTCGAATTTAGGGATATCCCAGTTAATTCGGTGCAGACCCGTGGAGCCGATGAATTGATCGTCTTCTTTCCTATAAATATGGAGTCTGATATCCTCTTTTAAAATAAAGTCCGCAAAGGACTTAAGGACGTTCTGTTCAGAAGTTTCCAAAGAAATATCTTGATGTGCAAACGGCAGCCACTGTTTCAATTCAGGTTTAGAATGGACAATGGCTTCGTAAAGGTCCAGGCCGTCGCCAGGCTGACAAGATCTTAGATATAATCGTGGGGTTTCAATTTTTTCGGGAAAATCCATTAATATAGCTTTCATATCCTGCCTCCATATCATTGATATGGAAAATTATAACACAAATTAGGTTAAAGCCGTTCGGCTGATGGGGAAAGTTTTCTTAGCATAAATGAGAGAGTGAAAACATAGATTCTAGTAAGCGGAGTTGGGAGGATGAAAGATGAAAAAAAAATCTGTCGTACAAAATGCCGTAATGAAACATATTAACGAACATTCCTCATTATATGTCTTTATCACTGTGCTTTTTTTGATGGGTGTCATTTTTGGGGCAATATTGGTGAATAGTTTGAGCTTTACCCAAAAGGAAGACTTGTTCTATTATTTATCGCAATTTTTCGGACAAGTATCCAAGGGTGAATTTGCATCTTCGCATGATATGTTCAGCCAAAGTATTATGCATAATATAAAATATATCGGGGTCATCTGGATTCTCGGAATATCGGTCATCGGTTTGCCTGTCATCCTGGTTTTGTTATTTATTAAAGGGATGGTTGTTGGATTTACAGTCGGCTTTTTAGTCAATCAAATGGGATGGAGCGGGTTCTTATTATCGTTTGTCGCCATTCTGCCCCAAAATATATTTATCGTCCCGATATTCATCGTCATAACCGTCCTTGCGGTCTCACTATCAATGAAAATGATCAGCCGGATTTTCCTAAAGCAGGTTCGTGAACCGCTGAAGCCGATAATTTCACGATATATTTTCTCATTGGTTTTGTCGGGGTTATTTTTGATTACGGCTGCTGCGTTTGAAGCGTACCTATCCCCTTCTTTAATGAAAAATGTCGTAAGTTTATTGGGTCATTGATGGAAATATACCGTTCCCGCAAATTTTTTTATCATTAACAAGAAATCTATTTTGACAGTTTTCCCTCTTTTGATATAATGGATAGGATAGCGGCGCGGGAGGGAATATTAGGTATGGAAATAGAAAACAGAATTGATAGGATAAAAAAGCAGTTACACTCGTCCAGCTACAAATTAACGCCTCAGCGAGAAGCGACCGTCCGCGTTTTACTTGAGCATGAAGAGGATCATTTAAGCGCAGAAGACGTTTACCTCCTTGTCAAAGAAAAGTCGCCGGAAATTGGATTGGCAACAGTTTACCGTACGCTAGAGTTGCTGACTGAATTGAAGATAGTAGATAAAATTAACTTTGGAGACGGGGTTTCCCGTTATGATTTAAGACAAGAGGGAGCTGCGCATTTCCATCATCATCTTGTTTGTGTGGAATGTGGTGCGGTAGATGAGATCCAGGAAGACCTACTTGAAGACGTAGAAGACATTGTGGAACGCGACTGGAACTTCAAGATTAAAGACCATAGATTAACCTTTCATGGCATTTGTCATCGGTGTCATGACAAAGAAGAAAATTAAGGTGAATGAAGTCGGACCTTTTCCATTTAATGGAGAAGGTTTTCTGCATTTTAAAAACCCATTTTCTTAAGGAAGAGCTGTTTTTGTTTTCTCCTTTCCGAAACACGTATAAAACTTGTCCTGTTGGGCATAGATTGATACAAAGGATCGAATGGGAGGGGAAAGATGATGAAAACATCATTATCGCTTGTTTTGCACACGGCTAAAGTGATGGTTCTCTTTGTTAGCTTCACTGTTCTTTTTTATATAGGAATGGTATGGTTAAATCAAGAATATCAAAGTTATCATCGTTATGATGAACCGAAAGGCATGGCCGTAAAAGTATCAAAGGCTGTTGATACGGGTGATGATGCATGGCTTGAACGCTTAATGTTGTTTTATTTAAACGGGGAGTAATGAATATGGAGAATCAAATTAGGGATTTCATTCATTTTTTAACCATTGAAAAAGGACTTGCCAAGAATACGCTCGTCTCGTATGAGCGTGACTTAAGATCATATTGGAGCTATCTGAAAGATGTTGAAGCCATTGAAACTTGGAATGATTCACGGCGGGTGAACATCCTGCATTTTCTCGTGCATTTGAAGGATCAAGGGAAATCATCGAAGACGGTGGCACGTCATATAGCTTCCATTCGGTCTTTTCATCAATTTCTTCTAAGGGAAAAAGTAACCGAGCAGGATCCGTCTATACATATAGAAACGCCAAAACCGGAACGAAACCTTCCAAAGGTATTAAGCATGGAAGAGGTTGAAGCACTATTGGAAGCCCCGAAGAAAATGGATGAATTCGGTTTACGCGATAAGGCGATGCTAGAACTGATGTATGCGACGGGTATGCGTGTCAGTGAGTTGATATCCATGGATGTGAGTGATGTCCATGCATCGATGGGTTTTGTCCGATGCGTAGGGAAAGGAAATAAAGAGAGAATCATTCCGATTGGACAAACCGCATTGGGTGCGATTGAACATTATATGGAAAGTTCCCGGGGGAAAATGGCCAGTCCCAAGCACAGGACAGATTCACTTTTTTTGAATCATCATGGAAACAGGCTGACAAGGCAGGGATTTTGGAAGATTCTAAAAAAACTTGTAAAATCGGCACAAATTGAAAAAGAAATTACACCTCATACACTAAGACATTCTTTTGCGACACATCTATTGATGAATGGGGCTGATTTACGTGCCGTCCAAGAAATGCTTGGTCATGCGGATATTTCGACAACTCAAATTTATACACATATAACGAACGTACGGATCAAGGATGTATATTCAAAATTCCATCCGCGAGCTTAAAAGAATAGTAGAATGATAGAAAAGGTTGTGAGTTTAACTGCGAGGCAGTTGGAGGAGCAGCCTTTTTTCTTCGTTTTCACTTGACTGCTATAAGGGCTGCAAATGATTCCAACGTGCATCTTGGGGCACTTTGTTTCATTCCGAAATATATTATTTGTCTCCATCATGGTAATCGTTTACAATGTAGAGAGGTCAGACTTCTGACGTTCTCGCGATTTCATTTAAATGAAGAGTAACTGAGCAGAATAAGGGTATTATAGAGAGTATAAAAAGTGATTTACTATTTTAGGAGGAATGACTCATGAAAGGGAATTCAGCATTTAAACGAATATTTGTAATAGTTATGGATTCAGTTGGGATTGGTGAAGCACCTGATGCAGATTTATTCGGCGATAAAGGGGCGGATACACTTGGCCATATCGCAGAAAGAATGAATGGATTGAACATGCCGACACTCGCAAAATTGGGTTTAGGCAATATCCGTGAAATCAAGGGGATTGATAAAGCTCAGCAACCTCTCGCATACTATACGAAAATGAAGGAAGCCTCCACAGGTAAAGATACGATGACTGGACATTGGGAAATCATGGGATTGAATATATCGACTCCATTCCGTGTATTTCCGGATGGTTTCCCGGAATTATTAGTCAATGAGCTCGAGGCGAAGATGGGTCGGGGAATTATTGGGAACGTCCCGGCAAGCGGCACGGAAATTATCGAAAGGCTTGGCGAGGAACATATGAAAACGGGTGCGCTGATCGTTTATACATCAGCTGATTCCGTATTGCAGATTGCTGCACATGAAGATATCGTCCCGATAGACGAATTATACAAGATTTGTGAAATTGCCCGTGAGGTGACAATGGCTGATGAGTTCAAGGTTGGACGCGTGATTGCCAGACCGTTCACAGGTGAACCAGGCAGCTTTAAAAGAACGTCTAATCGTCATGATTATGCGTTGAAGCCTTTTAACCGGACGGTAATGGATGAATTGAAAGATTCTGGATATGATGTGCTCGCAATCGGGAAAATCTCTGATATCTTTGATGGGGAGGGCGTCACTGAATCATTGAGGACAGTATCCAATATGGATGGAATGGATAAATTAATCCAAACGGTAGAACAGGATTTCAAAGGGTTAAGTTTCCTTAACCTAGTCGACTTCGATGCTTTATACGGTCACCGCCGCGATCCAGAGGGATACGGAAAGGCATTGGAAGAATTCGATGCTCGGATGCCGGAAGTCCTTGATAAACTGAATGAGGATGATTTATTGATCATCACTGCCGATCACGGGAATGATCCAGTCCATGAAGGAACCGATCACACACGTGAATATGTTCCATTATTAGTTTATTCAAAACGATTTATGGAAGGTGCCGAACTCCCGATAAGAGATACATTTGCTGATATTGGGGCGACGGTCGCTACTAATTTTGATGTAAAAATGCCTGCCTTTGGAAAAAATATATTGGGCGATTTAAATTTAGGGGAGATTAAATAGATGTTTAATAAAATAGAGACTGCTGCGTCATTTATAAAAAGTAAAATTGAAGGCACTCCGGAGATAGGACTGATTCTTGGTTCCGGGCTTGGTGTATTGGCGGATGAAATTGAAAATCCGATGACTATTCCATATCACGAAATCCCGGAATTCCCGGTATCGACTGTTGAGGGACACGCTGGACAGCTTGTCATTGGACAATTAAGTGGCAAAAAAGTTGTAGCCATGCAAGGACGTTTCCACTTTTATGAGGGTTATTCTATGGAGAAGGTCACTTTTCCTGTACGTGTAATGAAACTACTTGGCGTTGAGCAATTAATTGTAACAAATGCTGCGGGAAGCGTTAATGAAAGCTATGAACCAGGTGATTTGATGCTCATTACGGATCATATTAATTTGATGGGGGCAAATCCATTGATTGGTCCTAATGAAGAGCGTTTCGGCCCTAGATTCCCTGATATGTCGGAGGCTTATAATAAAGACCTTCGGACGCAGGCAAAAAAAATAGCAGCTTCACTAGGATTGGATATTAAAGAAGGTGTCTATATCGGAAATACAGGACCGACCTATGAGACACCGGCAGAAGTGAAAATGGCAAGGATCCTTGGCGGGGATGCAGTTGGTATGTCGACAGTTCCGGAAGTTATCGTAGCTAGGCATAGTGGTATGAAGGTGCTCGGAATTTCATGCCTTACAAATATGGCCGCAGGTATTCTTGATCAGCCATTGTCTCATGAAGAGGTTATTGAAACGACTGAAAAAGTGAAAAGCAGTTTTCTTGAATTTGTTAAGCAGATCGTTAAAGACATATAAAACGAACAAAAAAATACAAGTACACCTAAAGAGATGCGGTGTCTTTGAAAAAGTGGGGATTCCAATATGAGAATGGTAGATTTAATTGAGAAAAAGCGTGATGGAAAGGCGCTTACTACGGAAGAAATACAGTTCATCATCAAAGGGTTTACCGATGGATCGATTCCGGATTACCAAATGAGCGCTTGGTCAATGGCAGTTTATTTCAAAGGCATGAATGAGCAGGAACGTGCAGATCTAACCATGGCAATGGTCGAATCAGGAGATCAAATTGATTTATCGATGATTGAAGGAATTAAGGTCGATAAACATTCAACAGGCGGTGTTGGTGATACCACAACTCTAGTGCTTGGACCATTGGTTGCTGCTGTAGGTGTTCCAGTGGCAAAGATGTCAGGACGCGGTCTTGGTCATACAGGCGGAACGATCGATAAGTTGGAGTCTGTAAAAGGATTTCATGTCGAAATAGAAAATGACGAGTTCATTCGACTTGTTAATAAAAATAAGATAGCTGTCATTGGACAAAGTGGTAACCTGACTCCAGCCGACAAAAAGTTATATGCATTGCGCGATGTTACGGCTACCGTTAACAGTATCGGTTTGATTGCTGGCTCGATCATGAGTAAGAAAATCGCCGCTGGTGCTGATGCAATCGTACTTGATGTTAAAACGGGAGCGGGCGCTTTCATGAAAACTCTCGAAGATTCCGAAGAGTTGGCGCATGCAATGGTTAGCATTGGAAACAATGTGGGACGAAACACGATGGCAGTCATTTCCGATATGAGCCAACCGTTGGGTTACGCAATTGGAAATGCTTTAGAAGTGAAGGAAGCCATCGATACGCTTAAAGGAGAGGGACCGGAAGATTTAACGGAACTTTCTTTAACACTAGGAAGCCATATGGTATACCTTGCCAAAAAGGCAAGCTCGCTGGAAGAAGCAAGAACCTTGCTGGAAAATGCGATTAAGGATGGTTCTGCACTTAACTCATTCAAGGTTTTCCTAGAAGCGCAGGGAGGCGATGGTTCGGTTGTGGATCAGCCGGAAAAACTACCGCAGGCTGCTCATACTTTCGAGCTGGAAGCGAAAGAGGACGGATATGTATCGGAAATCATCGCTGATGAAGTAGGAACGGCAGCCATGCTTTTAGGCGCCGGGCGGGCAACAAAAGAATCAGAGATTGATTTGGCAGTCGGACTGGTACTTCGTAAAAAAATCGGGGAAACCGTGGCAAAAGGTGAATCCCTAGTGACGATTTACAGCAATTTTGAAGATGTTTCAAAGGTAAAAGAAAAATTGTATGAAAGCATTGCGATTTCAAAAGAGAAAATAGAAAAACCTACATTGATTTATAAAGAAATCATGGAATAAACGTAAAATGGCCGCTATTGAGCGGCTTTTTACGTTCATCCCATTGAATGTTAAAAGAGGATGCCCATGCGCATCCTCTTTTAATTTGGTTCACTTTGTTACCCTATATCCAGTATATGTTTCAAAATTCATCTTTATTTGTATAAAAATGGGTTTAATGGAAAAAATAAAATCTATAAAGATTGGAGGGTATGGAGATGAAGCGGATTCTTTCTCTATTTTTAACCGTTTTGGTAGCATTGGGTTTTAGCATCCCGCATACAAAAGCAGCTGAAGAAAAAGGGGTCGAATTGGCGGCAAATGCTAAATCCGCTATTTTGATTGAACGGGATACAGGTACTGTTCTCTATGATAAAAATGCAGACGTTCGCCTTTCACCGGCAAGCATGACGAAAATCATGACGATGCTGCTGATCATGGAAGCGATCGATAAAGGCGAACTTAGCATGAAGGAGAAAATCAGGACTAGTGAGTATGCAGCATCGATGGGCGGTTCCCAGATCTTTCTCGAGCCAGGTGAAGAAATGACCACAGAACAAATGCTCAAGGGCATCTCGATTGGTTCGGCGAATGATGCATCGGTGGCGATGGCTGAACGTCTAGCTGGATCGGAAGAAGAGTTTGTTAGGAAAATGAACAAAAAGGCGAAAGATCTCGGGTTGAAAAATACAAAGTTCCAAAACGCAACAGGCCTTCCTGTTAAAGATCATTACAGTTCGGCACATGATATGTCGATCATGGCAAAGGAATTATTGAAATACGATACGATTACAAGGTTCACGGGTACATATGAAGATTATCTCCGTGAAAATACCGAAAAGAAATTCTGGCTTGTCAACACGAACAGATTAGTGAAATTTTACCCTGGGGTCGATGGATTGAAGACAGGATTCACAAATGAAGCGAAGTATTGTTTGACAGCTACTGCTAAAAAAGGGAATATGCGTGTCATTGCCGTCGTTTTCGGAGCCGTTTCTCCAAAAGAACGAAACGCTCAGGTAACCAAGATGTTAGATTATGCATTTTCACAATACATCACATACCCGATTTATAAACGCGGCGAGGTGTTAGGTGAAGCCAAGGTAAGTAAAGGACACAAAAAATCCGTGGTGGGAGTCACAAGTGAACCTATTTCAGTTTTGACAGCCAAAAACGGAACGGCAAAGGACTTTACAAAAAAAATCACGCTTGATAAAGATTTGGATGCCCCGATTAAAAAAGGGGATGAAATTGGTACGCTTGAATTGAAGAAAAACGGTAAGGTGTATGTCGAATCTCCGATCGTTGCGAAGGAAACTGTTGAAAATGCCAGCTGGTGGCAATTGTATAAAAGGGCTTTCGGCATGTTTACCCAGGCAAAATAGAATAAATTGTCGCATTGCCTGTTAATCGTACTAATTTAGGCGAAACTCCACTAGTTTTGCTAGTAAGGAGGAATCGGCAGGTGAAAAAGAGAATTTGACTCTTTATAAGACAGTGAAGGAGGCTGTATATAATGAGTCTTACGATTAATATGGAGGCGAAAAACAGCGTATTGTGCATTCGTCTCAAAGGTGATTTGGATCATCATACAGCAGAAAAGCTGAAAAACCAGGCAGAGGCAGCCATTCAAAAGCATAATATCAAACATATCATCCTTAACATGGAAGAATTGGATTTTATGGACAGTTCGGGGCTCGGAGTTATTTTAGGGCGCTATAAGCAGGTAAACAAAAAACAAGGTGAAATGGTGGTCTGTGCAATTTCTCCAGCAGTAAAGCGGTTATTTGAGATGTCAGGGTTGTTTAAAATTGTTAAAATGGAACTATCCGAAAAAAACGCTTTGCAAAGACTGGGGGTTGCCTAAAATGAAAAATAAAATGGAAACGAAATTTTCTGCACTTAGCCAAAATGAATCTTTTGCCAGGGTAACTGTTGCGGCTTTCATTGCCCAATTGGACCCGACGATGGATGAATTGACAGAGATCAAGACTGTCGTGTCAGAAGCCGTTACGAATTCGATTATCCATGGTTATGAAAGTGACCCGGAAGGTTGGGTCTACATTTCAGTGGTCATCGAAGGCGATACTGTGGAATTGACCATCCGGGATGAAGGACTGGGCATTGAAGACGTCGAGGAGGCTAAACAGCCGTTATTTACGACAAAACCCGAACTTGAACGTTCCGGTATGGGATTCACCATCATGGAAAACTTCATGGATGAAATCAATATAATTTCCCACAAGGGCGAAGGCACGATCATTCGATTAAAAAAGCACTTAACTACAAGCAGAGCTTTGTGCAATTAAGGGAGACTTGCATATGGATGTGGAGGTTAAAAACGAGAAGAGCAAGAAAGGCCAGCCCCATTTAAAAGATGAGGAATTGCGGAATTTAATCCAACGCAGCCAGAGCGGTGACCAAGATGCGAGGAACCTGATTGTCAACAGCAATCTGAGGCTTGTATGGTCAGTGGTGCAAAGATTCCTCAACCGAGGTTACGAACCGGATGACCTTTATCAAATAGGCTGTATTGGCCTGTTGAAGTCCGTGGATAAATTTGATTTATCGTTTGAAGTGAAATTCTCAACGTATGCGGTGCCTATGATCATTGGTGAAATCCAACGTTTTATCCGTGATGACGGGACGGTTAAAGTAAGCCGGTCATTAAAGGAAATGGCGAATAAAATTCGCAGGGCCAAAGAGGAACTTTCAAAAACGTATGGCCGTGTTCCGACTGTCAATGAATTAGCGGAACATCTAGAGTTGTCGCCAGAGGAAATCATCATGGCCCAAGAAGCTAGCAGGAGCCCTTCATCCATCCATGAAACGGTTTACGAAAATGATGGAGATCCGATTACTCTTCTTGACCAGATTGCCGACCATAATGAAACATCCTGGTTCGATCAAATCGCTTTGAAAGAAGCCATACAAGAATTGAATGAACGTGAAAGGCTGATTGTTTTCCTGAGGTATTATAAAGATCAGACGCAATCGGAAGTGGCGGCAAGGCTTGGTATTTCCCAAGTCCAAGTGTCAAGGCTGGAAAAGAAGATTCTTCAACAAATGAAAAACCACATGAATCAGTGATTCATGTGGTTTTTTTATTGAGCTGAAAATAAATCTTGATTTTAGGAAAAAGTAAAAGTGATTCCTTATCAGGTAGCGCGAAAATATGATTGGGGTCGAATTTTTAGTTGAATTTAAGAATAAAAACGAATATTATAGTAAAGGTCGCGCTTCTCATTCGTTTTTTATCTTTCTTTCAATGAATAACGATCAGGAAAAACGTCGATGCAGTACAATTTTAGGACACCTTGTCTTTTCGTGCAAACGGTTGTCGGTGTTTCCTTTAGATCTGGAGGTCTAAAATATGTTTTTGGAAAAATTTTTCTCCCTGAAAGAAAATGGGACGGATGTCCGTACAGAAGTCATGGCGGGTGTTACGACATTTTTAACTATGGTTTATATCCTTATTGTGAATCCGGCTTTATTGTCTTCAATCGGAATTCCATTTGAACAAGTTTTCATGGCAACGGTCATATCAGCGGTGATTGGTACCCTTATCATGGGGCTTGTTGCAAAATACCCGATTGCGATAGCACCAGGAATGGGTTTGAATGCTTATTTTGCCAGCGTAGTTGGGGCACAGGGCCTTTCATACCAGACCGTATTCGGTACGGTTTTCATTGCTGGTTTGCTATTTCTATTAATTAGCGTGACAAGCTTGCGTAAAATGATAATTGATGCGATTCCTAACTCATTAAAATATGGCATCACATCCGGAATTGGTTTATTCATTGCGTTTATCGGATTGAAAAATGCCGGAATCGTAGTACCTAATGAATCAACGATGGTTACGCTTGGAGATTTGCACCAGCCTGGAACCGTTTTAGCGTTAGCAGGGTTATTCATTACCTTGATTTTTATGGCCCGTAATATTAAAGGGGCAATTTTCATTGGTATGATCATTACGGCAATCATTGGCTACTTTATCGATTTGCTCAACTTTGATGGGGTCTTATCTGTGCCTCCAACACCGGTATTTTTCGATATCGATATTGCTGGGGTCTTCACGAATTCATTATATTCAATTGTTTTCGCCTTTTTACTTGTGACGATTTTTGATACGACAGGAACCTTGATTGGCGTGACGGAACAGGCTGGATTAACGAAGGATGGGAAAATCCCTCGTGCCAAGAAAGCCTTTTTAGGTGATGCGATCGCGACGACAGTCGGCTCGATGTTTGGTACAAGTCCTTCGACGGCCTATGTTGAATCGAGCACGGGAGTTGCCGCAGGCGGACGTACGGGATTAACCGCTACTGTCGTGGCAATCTTGTTTGCTGCATCGATTTTCTTTTCTCCATTGATATCGGCAATTTCTTCCGTTCAAGCAATCACAGCTCCCGTTTTGATCATTGTAGGATGTTTCATGATGGAAGGGCTGGCTAAAGTAAATTGGAAAATTTTCGATGAGGCATTTCCGGCATTTGCGATCATTTTAACGATGCCGCTTACTTCAAGTATATCTACAGGGATTGCAATCGGGTTCATTACATTTCCGCTTATGAAGGTATTCAGTGGAAAAGGAAAATCGGTACATCCCCTCATTTATATTTTTGGATTAATATTTTTGATTCAGCTGATTTTCTTCCCCACTCATTAATGTATATCTGTTATCAAAAAGACATGCTGTCATTGCAGCGTGTCTTTTTTTTGTTTTCAAATTAGTAATATTTGGACATGGTTCACTTCCTGCATTTTCAAACTGTTTCCAAACCATACTACTAGCATAAGGAAATAAAAGGTCGGGATGTGATGATAGTGGCAGTTGTATATATCAGGATGAGGAACCGTGTACAAGTAAAGGGAAATCAAACGGTGAGGATAAAAGATATTTCAAGGATAATCGGACCTGAAGAAGTGATTCCCATTATTGAAGAAATTATATTATTAACGGTCAAGAAGGAAGATAAGAATATTATTGTCGTTGATTTGGCTCAAGTAATCGTGGCCATCCGCAAGATGGATTCGACTATTGAACTGGAGACATTCGGGCCCTCCCAAACGATCATCGAAATCATCCTCTCGAAAAAGAAAATGTCATACCTGACATTCGCCTTAGTTTGGTTTTTGTTATTTGTCGGCGGCGGGATGACGATCATGAATTTTCATGTGGATGTCAGCATGGGGGAAGTGCATCAAAAAATCTTCACTATAATCACGGGAAAAGTGGATGATAAGCCGTTATTGATCCAAATCCCATATAGCTTCGGCCTTGGTATGGGCATGATTCTATTTTTTAATCACTTTTTTAAAAAACGCTTCAATGAGGAACCTAGTCCGCTCGAGGTTGAAATGTTCAACTATCAGCAGGATTTGGACAGTTATGTAATCATGAATGAAAATAAGGAGAATGTGCGACACCTTGATGACCGGTAAAATTATCTTTGGAATCTTTGTCGGTTTAGCCGGGGGTTTTGCGACAGGTGCCGGTTTTGTAGCGTTTTTAACTGTACTTGGGGTGATTCCGAGACTGACTCAGCTAACAAAAACAATGAAGATGATTCATTACTACGAAGGAGCCATCATTGCCGGCGTTGTCGCAGGAACATGGTTAGGATTACAGGAAACGGAACTTTCCCTCCCATATTTTTTATTAATTCCGATCGGTTTGGCTGACGGGATATTTAATGGAATGCTTGCTGCTGCCCTAACTGAAGTCCTGAATGTGTTTCCGGTTCTGTCAAAGCGAATCGGAATTCAAGAGAAAATCATTTATCTGTTAATGGCACTTGTATTGGGGAAAATAGCCGGATCATTATTCCAATGGATGTATTTAGTGGATTTATAAGTTTATGAGGTAACTATTCCTGATGATGAAAGGTAGGCCCAAGATGGTGACCAAACGAAAAGTGATATTGATTACGGATGGAGATGAGTATGCGAAACGGGCTGTCGAGCATGTAGCCAAGGAAATAGGGGGAAGGTGTATCTCGATGTCCCAAGGTAATCCATCACGATATACGGGCTTGGAACTAGTGGAATTAATAAAAAAGGCGAAGTATGATCCTGTATTGGTCATGTTTGATGATAGCGGCTTTATCGGTGAAGGATCAGGCGAACAGGCAATGAAGGTAGTTGCCAGTCACCCTGATATTCATGTCCTTGGTGTGATAGCGGTCGCTTCAAAGACTAGAAGGGAAGAATGGACCAAGGTGGATATCTGTATTGACCGTGATGGTAACCTGACACCGAACGGGGTTGATAAATACGGCGCCGAAGAATTTGAACTCGGCAAGATAACTGGAGATACGGTGTATTGCATCGATCAATTACATGTTCCTATAGTAGTGGGGATAGGGGATATCGGAAAAATGTCCCATCAGGACGATTTTAAAAGAGGAGCACCGATAACGAAGCTAGCGGTGGAAATCATATTGGAAAGGAGTGGTCATGATGACTTCAGAAAAACCTGAAAACATGAAACCGATTCCGGATAGGGTAGCGGAAGTTGACGCATACATGGAAAAGAATGTAGGTCTGGGCGTCAGCTTCGACTTAGGTGTAAGAAGGATTAAGGTCCTAAGAAAAGATGTGCATCTATACTATATAAACGGGCTGACGGATACAGAGTACATCATTGATATCCTTGATTCTCTTATCCATAACAAAAATGCGGAAATCTTGACTACTAAAGTTTTTGATGCAGTCAAAGAGTTGCTTGTACACCAATCCGTTGAGGAAATAAAGACGATGGATGAGCTTGTTGATCAGGTATTATCCGGTTTAATAGTCGTTGTTGTTGATGGTAAACCAATAGGATTGGTTGTGGATGTCAGGAGTTATCCCGGGAGACAGCCAGTAGAACCCGATACGGAAAAAGTCGTCCGTGGATCAAGGGACGGTTTTGTCGAGAATATCATCATTAACACAGCGATAACCAGACGAAGAATCCGGGATGAAAGATTACGTTTCGAAATGTTGCATGTAGGGGAACGATCGAAATCGGATATATCCATCGGCTACATTAAAGATATTGCCGATCCGGATTTAATAGAAATCGTTCGTAAGGAATTGAATAGTATTGAAGTTGATGGCATAACGATGTCTGATAAAACGATCGAAGAGTTCATCGTCAAGCAAAAATATAACCCATACCCGCTTGTCAGATATACGGAACGGGCAGATGTGGCGGCAACGCATTTACTTGAGGGGCATGTCCTTATTTATGTGGATACGTCACCGAGTGTCATCATTACCCCGTCCACCCTTTTTCATCACATGCAGCACGCTGAGGAGTATCGGCAGGCACCTGCCGTTGGGACCTTGGTACGCTGGGTCCGGTTTCTCGGGATTTTCGTTTCGTTATTCTTGCTGCCGATTTGGTTATTGTTTTGTTTAGAGCCTTCCCTCCTGCCGGAGAAGTTCGAGTATATCGGGCCGAATGATAAAACGCATATACCCATTGTGATCCAAATCTTCATTTCCGATATTGGGATAGAATTTCTAAGGATGGCAGCCGTTCATACCCCGACCCCGCTTTCTACGGCAATGGGCTTGGTTGCGGCAGTTTTGATAGGACAGATAGCGATAGATGTTGGTCTATTTGTTCCTGAGGTGGTTCTCTACGCTTCCGTAGCGACAATCGGTACATTTGTCACTCCAAGTTTAGAATTAGGAGTTGCAAATAAAATTTCCCGTTTAGTCCTGCTAGTATTGGTCGCTTTATTTAAAGTGCCTGGCCTAGTCATAGGCATCACACTCTACATTATTATGCTTACTAGTATAAAAACGTTAAATACGCCTTATTTATGGCCGCTTCTCCCGTTTCAGCCAAAGGCCCTGTCACATATAATATTAAGAAGACCTTATCCTGGTACTATAGAACGTCCGAGTATTGTACATCCCCAGGATCTATATAGGCAGCCGAGAAAATCTAAAGGTTGATGTTGTCGAAAAGTTGTGGTAATTTAATTTTATTCGGATAAAGAGGTATTGTTAGGCTTCACAAAGAGATAGAGCTACTATGACTCTTTGGAGTTTAAACCAATCTGTCTTTCCCTTCGAACTACCAAGCAGTCATAGAGAACAATATTTACAGATATCGATTCGGATGAGGCTTGTTCATATAGAGGACCTTTTACAGCAGGGTTTCTTTATTTGAGGCTGCCTCATTTCTTATTAATCTTTAGTTTTAAGTCAGGAAGGTGAGGCTATCATGCATTTGTACGGAACCGGTGGTGTAAATGAACGTGGACATCTGGTGATTGGCGGAGTGGACACGATCGAATTGATCGAGCAATTTGGAACACCATTATATGTTTATGATGTAGAGCTAATTCGCGAACGGGCAAGAGGGTTCAAGAGAACTTTTGAGGAATTGGGGATTTCAGCTCAAGTTGCTTACGCAAGTAAGGCCTTTTCTTCGATTGCCATGATCCAGTTGGCAGAGCAAGAAGGACTTTCTCTCGATGTTGTCTCAGCAGGGGAATTATATACGGCAATTAAGGCAAATTTCCCAACGGAACGGATTCACTTCCATGGAAATAACAAAAGTGAAGAAGAGCTACATATGGCTTTGGATCATAACATTGGCTGTATAGTAGTCGATAATTTTTCAGAGTTGACATTATTGGAAGAAATTTGTACAAACCGTGAACAAAAGGTGAAAATCCTTCTTCGTGTAACACCAGGTATCGAAGCCCATACGCATGATTATATTTTGACAGGGCAAGAAGATTCGAAATTTGGTTTTGATCTTATTAATGGGCAGGCCGAAGCTGCCCTTCGGCAAGCGCTGCAAAGTGAATTCCTCGAAGTGCTGGGTCTTCACTGTCATATCGGTTCCCAGATCTTTCAAACGACCGGTTTCCTTCTTGCAGCCCAAAAAATTATCGGCAAGCTGAATGATTGGCACGGCTCGGTAGGGTTTCAACCAAAGGTATTGAATCTCGGAGGTGGGTTCGGGATTCGGTATACACAAGAGGACGACCCGCTACCGGCGTCTCAATATGTTGAGGAAATCGTTAGGGAAGTGCAGAACCTGATTGCTGATTCTGATTTAGTGATGCCTGAAATCTGGATCGAACCTGGCCGTTCATTAGTCGGAGATGCCGGTGTGACACTGTACAAGGTCGGTTCTGAAAAGGAAGTTCCTAATGTCCGTAAATATATTGCCGTTGATGGGGGCATGAGTGATAATATACGTCCCGCACTTTACGAAGCGAAATATGATGCCATTCTAGCAAACCGGCCACTTGACCCTGTAGAAGAGACAGTGTCCATTGCCGGGAAATGCTGTGAAAGCGGAGATATGTTGATTTGGGATTTACCATTGCCAAAAGCCGGCCGCGGTGATGTCTTGGCGGTATTTTGTACTGGGGCATATGGATATTCCATGTCGAATAATTACAATCGGATTCCAAGACCGGCTGTCGTCTTTGCCGAAAATGGAGAAGCCCGGTTGGTCATCAAACGTGAGACGTACGAAGATCTTATCCATTTGGATTTGGCTCTTCATGAAGCGGCAGTCGTCACTAAAGAATAGAAAAAAGGATGGCATTGGCCATCCTTTTTTTTATTTGATTCAGCTGAAAAGTGACTTGATTGCGTCTATTAAACTACTGAAGACTTCTTTCAATTTATCCAGAAATGATTGACCCTCTTCGGATTCAAGAAAATTGGAAAGTTTATCTTTAGCTGCAGTAAGCTGATCACCGACAGCGTTCCAATCAATATCCAATTCTTTTAGCTTATTGAATAAATCAATTAAACTTTGAACTTGGGCATCATTTAAGGTGATTCCAAGGTCTTTTGCTGAAGACTCGACAACCTCGCGGACCTCTTCAGTATTGGCTGGTGGATTTGCAGCCATTTCCTCTTTGATTTTCGTAACCAATGCTGAGGCTTCTTCTGTACCGATTTCATCACCCAATTTTGCTGTTTTCACCATTTCTTCATTCGCTGCCTGTTTCACATCCTCAGGAATCTTCTTGTCGGCAGAGATTTCATAAGCCTTAATGACTCCTGTCAAAGCCGCTGTACCGGAAACGGGTATAGGTGCTGTGACATAAACGGTAGCATCTTTTACTCCAGCAGTTGCCAGTGCATTGATATACATTTCATCGGTAACCCAGTTGATGTTTTTCGACTCCAGTTTAAGTCCTGTACCTTTTTCCTCCAAAGTGATGGCAGAAGATGAAATCGCTTTTGTACCGATCAGACGGCTAGCGATATAGTCTCCTAAGTATTCATGTTCCTCCGCATTTGTAACCGTTAGAACCTCAACATCGTTTGGTGCTTTCATTTCAGATAAAATCATATTTTTTTGTTCATTTGTCAAATTCTCACCAAGTGTGACGATCATTTCACCAACAGCTGCATCTGCAAAAGCTTTATATGGCAATAATAGACATAATAAAATGGTCACAATGACCCATTTATTCATTTTTTTCATGATAATCCTCCTTAACTTTTCCTGCTGATTTGGGAATCTTTCAATAAAAGGGCGGCACTTTAAATCAGATTCATAGTATTTGACGAAACAAAGGATAAAAAAGATACATATTTTCCTGAAAAAAATTTATATAGCCCAAGGCAGCTACGTTCTTTTAACGTAGAAGTTGGTTGTATCTTGTCTTTTATACCTAAGAGGGCACTCTATGAACCTAGATCACTTTACCAATGTAGTAAAATCGAAGCAAGATTGCAAGGATATTTGTCAGATTGTGTTAAGTTATAGTAGAATGAATTCGTTATTTAAATATTTGGACCATTCATAAAGGGAGTATGGGATGAGGAAAAGTAATAAGACTCTTTTACTTATGATGCTTATTATCGCTTTGATGTGGGGAATCGTATATTGGCTGTTTATCGCTTAGCACATAGCACATCGATAAATCAAGTGCTGAAAGTGATGTTGAAACGAACGAAGTTTTTATGTATGATGTAAATGTTATATGTGAGGATTATTATTCAAAGCAAATTAATTGGAAACAGGAAGATAATAAAAACGTTATTTAGTAACGAGGGATATTATGTTGATTAAGTATAAGAAAAGTTATGAGAAGTTTGCCATGGGATTATTATCTTTCATGCCAAATGAAAAAGAGATAAAAACGCTTCGGAATACGATGAAAAATTATGAAACGGATGAAAATCTACAGCTGTTCTTATGGAAAGATGAAGAGATTACGGGCTTGATTGGGATAGAAGTCTCTCCAAACCACATTGAGATACAACATATATCCGTAAATCCATCCTTCCGGAAGCAAGGTATCGGTAAAACGATGGTCAGGGCCATCAAGGAGCAATATCCTGACAAAGAGTTAAAAGCAAATGAGTTTACGGAAAGCTTTCTTGACAGGTGTGAAGATTTTTGAATATGAAAGCTTGAATGGAGGACCACCTTTAAGGGCGGTCCTCCATTCTTGTTTTTCGAAGAGATAGCTGCCGAGCCCTTTCTGAAATGACATCCGAACGGTCACGCATTAGATGCTTATCAACTATTGATGAATTAGCCAAGTCGCTAGCTGTACCCCATATGTAGCCTTCATGCAAACAGATGGACTGGCATTTTTCGATCAAGCTTTGATCGGCTATCGGCAGATTAATGCTTTTATATGGCTTTTGTGATAACATTCGCTCATGGGTGTCCTCGAGCAATTTGAACAGTCGTTCTGTATCGAGTCCCAACTTTAGGAGCTCAGCCTTTTTAAGGCGGAGATTTGCCAGGGCTTTAGACAGGGTCCTTTCAGCCCCTTTTTTATTTCCCCTGCGATCATGATACAGGGCAACCGCAATTTGAATGAGCCCGACCCAATGAGAGTCACGGTCTTTTGGTGCGGTTTCCTTCCAATATTCTTCAAGTATTTCATGACATTCGAAGTAATCCCTTGGACCATGGAAATGGACAAGGAAAGAAAGGTAGTCTTCCGCGTAATTCAATAGGAGCACCCCTTTTGTTTGATGGAATCATCTAAAGTAGGCAAAAAGCCATTTCTTATAGCTTAACACCCGCTATGTATACTCACTAAGTTTAGCATAGAATTTTTTCTTGGAAAATAAAGAAAGCCGATTGCAAGGCAATCAGCTTGATTCAACAATCTTCATTTAACACCAAGAAGCACCGACGATAACTAATAAAATGAACAATACTACAATAAACGCGAATCCGCCGCCGCTTCCAAAACCACCTGAACCCATAATGAGTACCTCCTTTGTTCTGCTATTCTTACATTTCTAGGTTATGTTGGATTTCGGAATGTGATTGGGCAACGACCCATTTGACGGTAATCCCAAATAAAAACTTTTCTAAGGTCAGTAAATTATTATTTGGATAAAGGGCGGCAATCCACTATACTTGATTAGTAAAAGAAATAGGTCTATATCGGCCAATTAGATTTAAATGAGGTAATTTAATGGGTTATAATATAAAAATTGACGCTTTCGAAGGACCGATGGATTTACTTCTGCACTTGATTAATCGCCTGGAAATAGACATCTACGATATTCCGATGGCTGATATTACAGATCAATACCTAAGTTACATCCATACGATGCAGCATCTTGAATTGGATGTCGCCAGCGAATATTTGGTGATGGCTGCAACGCTGCTTGCCATCAAGAGTAAAACGTTGCTTCCAAAGCATGAAGATGAACTAATGATGGATGAAGATGGCGAAATATTTGAGGAAGATCCACGGGATGAGCTTGTGGAAAAACTATTAGAATATAAAAAGTATAAAAATGCAGCCCAAGAATTTAAAGGGATGGAAGAAGAAAGAAGCTTGATTTTCACCAAACCCCCAAGTGATTTATCAGTTTATGTAAAAGAAGCGCAAAATGATAAGCAAGAGTTGAATATAAGTCTATACGATATGTTGGGGGCTCTTCAAAAACTGCTGCGAAGGCAAAAAATTCAAAAGCCGCTTTACACGAAGGTAACGAAACAAGAGATATCGATAGAGAAAAGAATGGATGAAATCATGATTGAGCTACAATCGATTAAAGGAAAGAAAAGTTTTTTTGAACTGTTCTCGATCCCGGTTAAAGAGCATATCGTCATCACGTTTATGGCGGTGCTGGAACTGATGAAATTAAATGAAGTCATCGTTGAACAGGAAGATAATTTTTCGGATATCATGATTGCTGCTAAGGAAGGTGTAGAACCAGTTGGAAGTTATTAATTGGAAAGGGATTCTTGAGGCATTATTGTTTGCTGCCGGAGATGAAGGGCTATCCGTCAAACAAATTGCCTCTGTCCTGGAAATTACGGAATATCAAGCAACGGACATCGTTGAAAGTTTAAAGGAAGAATATATATCGGATGTACGCGGGATTCAGGTGATCGAAATAGCGGGTGTTTATCAAATGACGACAAAGAAAGAGCACTCGGATTACTTGAAAAGGCTGGTGGAAACATCAAGCACTCAAGGATTGTCCCAGGCGGCTTTGGAAACACTCGCAATCATTGCCTATAAGCAGCCGATTACAAGAGCTGAAATTGATGAAATACGCGGAGTGAAAACGGAACGCCCCATTCATACACTTGTCACAAAAGTCTTAATAAAAGAGGTCGGACGTGCTGAAGGCTCGGGCCGGGCTTATTTATATGGGACAACAAAAGAGTTTTTGGATTACTTCGGCCTGAATTCCATCGATGAATTACCGCCTCTCGCAGATAACTCGGATGATAGCTTTGAAAATGGTGAAGCCGATCTGTTTTTTGAAAAATTTCAGCAAACAATCGAATAACATTTTTCAATAAATTGTGATAATATAGAAAAAAATGAATACGGGGGGATGGCAGGTGCGAATTGTAGCATGCAATGGATTTGGGCTTGAAAAGGAAAAGTCAAATTCACCTGAAGACTTCTTTAATCGATCCGTTATACAATACATAAAGGATGGAGAAGAAAAGACACTGAATGTACTGTATCTTCGTTATTTTGATGAGATGGTCACCCGTTGGACCCCATATCCTGCCAATCCTATATTCAAAAGCCCTAACAGAGATATTTATATGGCCGATATCATTGCAATGGTCTGTCTACTCAAAGACCCAGGCCTGGTTAACCGAAAACGTATTTATATAAATGCAGAAAAAGAGATGGCTGGTTA
This sequence comes from Peribacillus simplex, assembly GCF_900156045.1. Taxonomy (GTDB): domain Bacteria; phylum Bacillota; class Bacilli; order Bacillales; family DSM-1321; genus Peribacillus; species Peribacillus simplex_D. Next base: position 993,858 of record NZ_FTMX01000001.1, read on the forward strand.
TTTCGAAAATATAGATTTTGAAAAATTGGAGAAAGTGTTTATATCTATTGACCAAGCTAAACCATATGATATAGAGTCACATGTTGACTATTATATTCAATCTTAATCATTTTGAGGAGGGTTCACGGTTGGGGAATACATTGGTAAAATCTCAGCTTGAGGATGTAAAAGGATTTTTAGAAACGACAGTGGCTCAACTAGAGGAATTTCTAAATGAGACGACCTATTCTAAGCTGCAAGAGGAAAAAAGCGGGGATGAAACCTATTATAAAGGAATCCTTTCTAGTTTAAGAAGAATGCTTGTAAGTTGTGAAGAGGGCTTGGAGGCTTGCCAAATCGTTCTGAAAAATGATGTTTTCAATAAAGCTGCAGCTGAAAAGACGCTTTATAGAGTTTATCATCAATGTATCGAAGAATACTTTTCCCCAAAATCTGATCGGTGGTTTGAGGACAGCAGATCTGCCTATACAGGAAAAAACTCGATTAAATTTCACCAAAGTGTACCCGACAGCATAATATCCATTCTGAAGGCCGTGGAAAGTGGATTCCAGACCATGCGTGAAGAATTGGAGTTTTATGAAACGGATTACCGGACGAAAATGTTACAGTCAAGATAATGAAACAGCTAGGCTTAAGAAGCCTAGCTGTTTTTTTAGCTATAAATGGAATCTCCGCTTAATCAAAACATAAAATACTTTGATGATTTATGTGCATAAAGGTTAAGGGGAGGTTGCAAGATGTCTGATGAAAGAGATTATGCTAAAGAGGTAAGTGATTGGGTTGATGGGGTGATGGAATATCTTGAGAAGATCGATATCACCGATTCGCCATTGCTGTCAAATATTGAACGGCTTTCCCAGTTGACAAAAGATATGGACGAGGAAGAAATGGATTATGAGGATATGGTCCTGATTGAAGAAGAGATGGCTCGGGTCTACGAGGAAATTGAAGAACTCGCTAGAGCATTCAGTATACAGGATAGGCAATCAGTGCCAATTGGGAATCATACGCTACCGCCGTTACCTTATGCCTATGATGCGTTGGAACCGACGATTTCAAGGGAAATCATGTATCTGCATCATGATAAGCATCATCAAGCATATGTCGATGGTCTGAATAAAGCGGAATTAATGATGAAAAAAGCGAGGGAAACGAAAGATTTTTCCCTGTTGAAACATTGGGAAAAGGAAGCGGCCTTTCATGGGTCAGGCCATTATCTCCATACACTGTTCTGGGAAGAGATGATTCCGGGAGGGGGCGGACAGCCAAGGGGGGATTTACTCAAACAGATTGAGACGGATTTTGGAAGCTTTGCAGCTTTTAAAAGCCATTTTAGTGAAGCTGCCAAACAAGTAGAAGGTGTTGGCTGGGCGATTTTAGTCTGGGTTCCGCGTGCGCGGCGCCTAGAAATACTTCAATCGGAATTGCATATGGTTTTGACCCAGTGGGATACGATCCCAATCCTTGTTCTTGATGTATGGGAGCATGCTTATTACCTGCAATATAAAAATAATCGGGCAGCCTATGTGGACAAATGGTGGGACATTGTAAACTGGCCGAAAACAGCTGTAAGGTTCACCGAAGCGAAAAAGCTTATTTGGAAAAAGCAATAACTGATAAAATATAGGATAGTCTTTAGAGAACCAATTACAAATATACGGGCCGTGAGGGTTCGTTTTTTTTTGCCTAAATTTTGTACCAAGAATTTTTTAGGGAAAATATGGGAAGTATATGAAGGGGGAGCTGCAAATTTTATTTGGAAGCGACTTATGATTCTCATTTGGATATTATAATTAGATTGAAAAGGAGAGGATATCATCTTACGGAATAATGAGCATATGTCTTATTTAAATCCTTGAAATAACATTGGAAATGTGTTAAATATGCTACTTTGAAGTACTATGGGTTTTTAAAAATAATTAATTTATATCAATATAAAATCTGTGACCAATTTGTGAACTTAAAAATTATTAAGGTATATTTATTGACTAGTTTCTATTTAATAATTATTATAAACAGGAGCAGATAAAAAAAATAGCTATTGGAGGAATTTATTATGTCATTGATCAATAAACAAGTTGAAGATTTTAAAGTACAAGCTTACCATGCAGGAGAATTCAAAGAAGTTACACTTGAAGATGTTAAAGGAAAATGGGCAGTATTCTTTTTCTACCCAGCTGACTTCTCTTTCGTATGTCCAACTGAATTAGCTGATCTTCAAGATAACTATGAAACATTCAAGGAAATTGGTTGTGAAGTTTACTCAGTTTCAACAGATACTCATTTCAGCCACAAAGGATGGGCTGATGCAACTGATACAATCGGTAAAATCCAATATCCAATGTTAGCTGACCCAGCAAACGTTTTATCCCGTCAATTCGGTGTATTGATTGAAGAAGATGGATTGGCTCTACGTGGAACTTTCATCGTAAATCCGGAAGGACAAATTAAAGCATACGAAATTAATGACCTAGGAATTGGCCGTAATGCTGAAGAACTTGTAAGAAAAGTTCAAGCTGCACAATTCGTAGCGGAACATGGAGATAAAGTTTGCCCTGCAAAATGGACTCCAGGTGAAGCCACTCTTGAACCAAGCCTAGACCTTGTAGGTAAACTTTAATTTTTAATGGGATGGTCCATTACTGCAAGTAATGGACATACCCAGCATTGATTACGATTACTGGGACAACTCGTCCTACAAGATCTTACGACAAAAGGCACTTACCTAAAATAAGTGCCTTTTGTTTTTCAAAATAATCAGTTTAGCACGTATTATCATTCAGCAAGGAGCACAAAAGATGAAAAAAATATATGATTTATTAATTATTGGTGGCGGACCGGCAGGCCTCTCAGCGGGCGTTTATGCAGGAAGAGCTAAGTTAAAAACAATAATTCTTGAAAAAGGAACAGGCGGCGGACAAGCTGCAACTACATCGGAAATAGCCAATTATCCTGGTATCCGTCATATATCGGGCCCTAGGTTAGTTGAAGAAATGAAGCTACAAAACGAAGATTTTGGTGTGGAATTCGCCAAAGCTGATGTAACTGGCGTGGATTTCTCCGGTGAGGTGAAAGTCGTTAAAACCCTTGGCGGGGACTACCATGCCCGCGCCGTCATCATTGCAACGGGTGCTTCTCCAAGAACACTAGGATTTCCAGGTGAAGAGGAATTTACTGGCCGCGGTGTAGCATATTGTTCAACATGTGATGGTGAATTCTTTGAAGGGTTGGAAGTTTTCGTTATCGGGGCAGGATATGCAGCCGCTGAAGAAGCTATATTCCTGACACGCTTTGCTACAAAAGTTACAATCATCGCCCGGGAATCAAGCTTCTCGTGTGCCCCGTCCATTGTGGATAAAGTGATGGCAAATGATAAGATTGAAGTGAAATTCAATACGGAGATCCTTGGGGTATATGGAGACGGGATGATTCAAAGTGCCCGTTTCATCAATAATGCGACTAAAGAAGAATTTGAATATAAGGCGAAGGAAGAAGACAGTACGTTTGGAGTTTTCGTTTTCATAGGATATGAGCCGAAAACGGAAATTTTCAAGGGCCATATCGAAATGGATCATGCTGGTTACATTTTAACCGATGATGATATGAAGACAAATGTGAAAGGTATCTACGCAGCGGGCGACCTAAGGCCAAAATCCTTGCGTCAGATCATCACAGCTGTATCTGATGGAGCGATTGCAGCAACGGATGCCGGTAAATATATTGAAGAAGAAAAAGATCGCCTAGGAATCAAGGATGAACCTGAAGTTGAAAAACCGGCGAAAAAAGAACAGGCCGCTGTCCCGGCAGGCAAGAGCGCTTTATTAAGTGATGCGTTACGCGGTCAATTGAAGGGAATCTTCGGCAAGATGGAGAGCGAAGTAACATTGGTGTCCATCGTCGATGAAAGTTTGCCAAAATCAGTCGAATTGCGAGACTTCTTGTTGGATGTTGCGGAATTAGGAGACAAGCTGCATCTTGAATTATACAACAAGGGGGAAAGTCCGGAAATTGAAGAAAAAATCAATGCAGATAAATTCCCTGTCGTTTCCCTCTTAAATTCGAATGGTGAATACAGTGGCGTCAAGTACCACGGTGTACCAGGCGGCCATGAGTTGAATTCCTTCATTTTGGCTATCTATAACCTGGCCGGACCTGGTCAAGCATTGGATTCGGTCGTATTGAATTCAATTAAGGGAATCAGTAAAAAAGCGAACATTAAGGTTATGGTTTCATTGGCATGTCACTACTGTCCAGACGTTGTAGTGGGTGCACAGCGCATTGCGATTGAAAACCCTAACGTTGAAGCTGAAATGGTCGATATAAACAATTTCCAGGAAATCAAGAAGAAATATAAAGTCATGAGCGTGCCGGCCATGATCATCAATGACGAAGAAGTGGTATTCGGAGCTAAGAAAATTGATGAAATCGCTGCATTATTAGTATGATAGAACACTAAATCGATAGGGGGCCCCTATCGATTTTTTTATGTTGAAAATCAATAGATATCATGAAGGTTTACATTCTTTTATTCATAACCCTTGTCCATTTGCATAAACTTGTACAAAAACAACTAAAGAGACGAGGGGGCACTCATGCGTTTTCCATATAAAGGGTTATCAAGTTTGTGTATCGTCATTCTCCTGTTGTCTTTTATGGCACCCGTACAAAGCGTCAGTGCAAATGTATCTGTAAGTGCCCATAGTGCGATTTTAATGGATGAGGATAGCGGTAGGGTCATATATGAAGTGAATGCTCATGAAAAGAACCGCATAGCAAGCATTACGAAAATAATGACGGCTATCTTGGCTATTGAATCGGGACTAATGGATGAAACAGTGAAGGTGAGCAGCAATGCCTTCGGGACGGAGGGCTCGTCACTATATTTAAAAGAAGGAGAAAGAATTAAGCTCGAAGATTTGGTTTACGGCTTGATGCTTCGTTCAGGTAATGATGCAGCAGTCGCAATCAGCGAAAAGGTTGGTGGAAGCCTGGATGGGTTCGTGTGGATGATGAATCAAAAGGCGGAAGAAATCGGGATGAAAAATACCCATTTTTCTAATCCACATGGTTTGGATAATACGAAGAACCATTATTCAACCGCATATGATATGGCCATACTCACTCGTTATGCCATGCAAAATGAAACATATGTTAAGATTGCCGGCACTAAGGAACACAGGGCACCTAATTCCACAGAACAATGGGATTATGTATGGAAGAACAAAAACCGCCTACTTACACAATTGTACGAATATTGCACAGGGGGGAAAACAGGGTATACCAAACTAGCAAAACGTACCTTGGTCACGACCGCAACAAAAAACGGGCATGACCTGATCGCTGTGACATTGAATGGTCCGGATGATTGGAATGATCATATTCAAATGTACGAATCTGCATTTAAGGATTATACGCCAACAGAAATTTTACCTGAAGGCATGGTAAAGAATATGGAAAATAAAACATATAAAGGGCATGTCTACATTAAAAATGATTTTTCGTACCCGCTGACAAAAGAAGAGAGAAAGTTGGTCAATGTGAAAATGAAGTTGTTGAAGCCACAGAGGGCTTGGAAGGATAAAAGGAAAATCCCGGCAGTGGTCGGCAGGGCATCCATCTATCTCGATGGAAAGAAAATAGGAAGTCGTTCGATTTTTTATGGGGAATCAAAAGAAAGCTTCAAGCAACAATCATTCCAATCTTCATGGGCTGAGGTATTTGAAGCGGTATTGGGAATCGGACGCAATGGTTAATTACATTTGGGTCGGGATGTTTGTGATCGGTATTGTCTTTGGCATGATTAATGGGACGATGGATCAGGTGAATGAAGCTCTATTTGTCAGCGCAAAGGAAGCGGTCACCCTTTGCCTGGGACTGATGAGCATACTTGTCTTTTGGCTGGGTTTGATGAAAATAGCGGAGGAATCGGGACTGTTAGATAAACTATCCAATTTGTTCAAGCCGTTCATGAGGTGGCTATTCCCTGAAGTGCCTCCTAATCATCCAGCAATGGGATATATACTTTCCAATATGATGGCAAACACATTCGGATTGGGGAATGCAGCTACGCCTCTTGGTATTAAAGCCATGGAACAGCTAAAGAAACTAAATGGGGGAAAAGCAACGGTCAGCCGCTCGATGGTCACTTTTTTAGCCATCAATACCTCAAGCGTAACGTTGATTCCAACTACTGTCATTGCTATCCGCATGAATTACGATGCCCACTCCCCTACGGACATCGTTTTTCCGACCATAATAGCAACGGCCATTTCTGCAGTTGGAGGAATCGCGATAGATCGGTATTTTTATTACAAGAGAAAGAGGAGCGGGAGGGAATAGGATGTTGCACTGGATGACCACCATTTCAATTTGGATGATACCGATTTTGATCCTCTGTATATTACTGTACGGCACATTGAAAAGAGTTCCCACTTATGAGACCTTCGTTGAGGGGGGGAAAGAAGGAATCAGCATGTCTTTTTCCCTCATCCCTTTCCTGGTAGGGATGCTAGTGGCGATTTCAGTATTTAGGGCATCAGGGGCCTTGGATTTCATTGTACAATCACTGCACCCCTTGCTTTCCCTTCTTCATTTTCCGTCTGAGGTTTTACCCCTTGCGATTATTAGACCAATATCCGGAACAGCCGCTTTAGGAATAACCAGCGACCTGATATCTGTTTATGGACCGGATTCCTTTATTGGGCGCTTGGCTGCCACGATTCAGGGAAGTACAGATACCACATTCTATGTATTGACCGTTTATTTTGGAGCTGTCGGGATCAAAAAAATGGGTGATGCCCTAAAGGTCGGTCTTTTGGCAGACTTGATCGGTATCATAGCTGCCGTCATCGTCGTCACATTGGTTTTCGGTATGAATTAAGGGCTAGGGAAATGGGCGCTTCCATTTCTTTTTTTTGTCTTTTTTCTTAAACACTCGGCTATGTTAAGCTCTCCATTTTTAAACGGAATCGAACTTTCATCCAAAAGAAACATTTTTTTGTATGGAAAAATAAGCTATGTTACACTCATTATGGAAACCAACCCATTTAACCGTCCCATTATTGGTGTAATAATAATAAAAGAAAAGCTCTTATTCGCGAAAAACCTTTTGTTTTTGCCTCTCAATATGTAATAATTGTATGATTGTGTATGTATAGACAATAACAAACGAATGATTATACTATGGGGTGAAGATAGATGGAACGATTACAAAAGGTGATAGCACATGCTGGACTGGCTTCCCGCCGTAAAGCAGAAGAGTTGATTTTAGAAGGTAAGGTAAAAGTGAACGGCAAAGTAGTGAAGGAATTAGGTGTGAAAGTTGGACCTAATGATAAAGTTGAGGTTAATGAAGTCCCGCTAGAAAAAGAAGCCCCGGTTTATTTCCTATTCTATAAACCGCGCGGTGTAATTTCGGCAGTTTCTGATGATAAGAATAGAAAAGTAGTAACTGACTTTTTCCCTTACATCAATGAACGGATTTATCCAGTTGGCCGCTTGGATTACGATACTTCGGGCTTATTGATTTTAACCAATGACGGGGAATTTGCAAACACGTTAATGCATCCGAAGCATGAAGTGGATAAAGTGTATGTGGCAAAAGTGAAAGGGATGCCTTTGCGTGAAAGCTTGAAAAAGTTGGATAAAGGTATCAAGTTGGAGGATGGCAAGACTGCACCAGCCAAGACAAGGGTATTGTCTACCGACAAGAAAAAGGAAACGGCGATAGTTGAAATCACAATACATGAAGGCAGGAACAGGCAAGTCCGCCGGATGTTCGAAGCAATTGGCCATCCCGTTATTAAATTGAAGAGGGAACAATATGGTTTCTTGACCTTGGACGGTTTAACTGCAGGAGATTCCCGGGAGCTGACTCCACATGAAGTTAAATTAATGCGGACTTTAGCAACGACCGAACCTAAACAGCGGAGAATGTAAGAAAGAATTTTTCCTGTATTAATAGGTTGAAACCACTGCCCCATTCTTGCCCTGGAAGAACGGGTGGTGGAAACAACCTATAAATACCTTTTCCTTCATGAATCAGGAAATAATGTCACAAAACCTTCAGAAATGTAAATAAAAAGGACATGGCGTTAAATGGTATAATGGTATGGTTAAATTTAGTGTGGCCTTAGGAGGATCTCTATGGATAAAAAGAAGCGACGCCTAATTAGCAGAACCATCATTCTCCTGCTTTTAGGTGCAGCTTTAGTGTTTGCCCTTTATACGAACTTCACTAAAGATAAGAATGAAAGCCTGAGAAAAGGATCCGATGCACCCAATTTCGTCTTGACTGATATGGAAGGCAAAGAGCATAAACTTTCCGATTACAAGGGAAAAGGCGTCTTCCTGAACTTTTGGGGTACATATTGCAAGCCGTGTGAATACGAAATGCCTTATATGGACAATCAATATAAAAACTTTAAAGGGCAGGGCGTTGAAATATTGGCGGTTAATGTCGGGGAATCTGACTATGCTGTCAATAATTTCATTACAAAGCATGATCTGACCTTTCCTGTCATGATCGATAAAGGTAGGGAAGTGGAAAATGCTTATCGCGTGGATATTTTGCCTGTCACCTTTTTGGTCGATAAAGAGGGGAAAGTGATAGATATCATCACCGGAGCTTTGACAGAAGAGAGCATCCAAAAGCATATGGAGAGAATTAAACCATAATATTGGGGAGTTTTTGACATGAAAGAAGTAAAATGCGATTGTGGTCATATAAATCCGTTTGGCACAAAGATTTGTGGGAAATGCGGGATGGTGCTTGGTAACGAAAGAGAAAACAAGCTTATTGATATGAGATATGAAGGAAGTGCCAGGCGTTCACAAACATATAAAAAAACGATCATCGATAAAATATGGAACTTCTTTTCTTCCGTTAAGGTAGGGGTGACGCTCATTGTCATTGCATTGATCGCTTCAGCTATCGGGACGATTTTACCTCAGGAAATGTACATCCCTTCGACAGCTACGCCTGCAGAGCATTATGAACTGGAATACGGCTGGTTCGGAAGAGTGTATTATGAACTTGGATTTCATAACTTGTATAGTTCATGGTGGTATTTGATTATCATAGGCATGCTGGGCATATCACTATTGATTGCCAGTATCGATCGGTTCTTTCCATTATATCGATCGTTAAAAAAACAAGGGGTCACACGTCATGACGGTTTCATGAAACGTCAGCGGATTTATGGGGTGACAAAGCTTGAAGACCAAGATATAAACCTTGAAGAAGTAAAGGATAGACTAAAAAGGCAGCGTTATCATATACGGGAGGAAAACGGTCATATACTTGCCGAAAAGGGTCGTTTTTCACGTTGGGGACCATATGTTAATCATATCGGACTTATCATTTTCTTAATTGGAGCATTATTGCGTTCCGTCCCTGGGATGTATATCGACAAAGTGCTTTGGCTGCGTGAAGGCGAGAGAAAAGAAATCCCGGGTACAAATGGTCAATATTACCTCCAGAATAATGAATTTACCTTAGAGGTGTATGACAAAGAGAATGAAGAAGATGAGCAGTACAGTGCTGCAATTGATAAAACCGGTACGATCGCAAAAACCTATCAATCCGATGTTACATTGTATGAGAGCAAGGGAGATGCCTTACCAGGGGAAAAAGTGGACCTTGATAAGATTAAAGATTATAAAATCAAAGTCAATGAACCTCTGAAACATGATCATTATGCCCTCTACCAAGTAGACTATAAACTGGATGAGCTCAGTACGATGGCTTTTAATTTGATAAATAAAAAAACCGAAGAGAAATATGGAAGCTTAAAGGTTGATTTGAACAATCCACAAAAGAAATACGAGTTGAAAGAAGGATATTCCGTTGACTTGATCAGTTACTTCCCCGATTTCGAGTTCGATGAAAAAGGTGAACCTAGAACGATATCGAAGATTCCGAATAATCCGGCATTTATCTTTAAAATGCATACTCCGGATAAGCCAGAGGGTGAGGTCAGTTTCGTAGCGATTAAGGAGACTGTGGAGCCTTTAGGGGAAAACACTTATAAAATGGCTTTTAATGGTGTGGAGACCCAAGATGTCACGGCTTTGACCGTCAGGAAGGATTTAACGCTTTGGATCCTATTCACGGGTGGAATCATTTTCATGATCGGAGTTGTCCAAGGGTCTTATTGGAATCACCGGCGTATATGGATTAAGAGGAAAGATGATGAGATATTGATGGCCGGCCATACAAACAAAAACTGGCACGGGATTAAAAGAGATATAAAACAATCGATAGAATCAACATCACTTTCCGAACCGATGGATCAACTTGAAGATGAGAAATCTTCTAGTAAGGGGGAAGTTTTAAATGGCTGAATTAAGCAGTAACTTTTTATATGCAGCTTTCTTATTATATCTTGTCGCTACCTTTTTATTTGGGGGATCGATCAAGGATAAACGCGGAGCGGAGGAAAAGAAACAAAACAAATGGGCTAAACTGGGCATTTTCATCACCATTCTCGGTTTCGCGGCGCAAATTGGGTATTTCATCACAAGATGGATTGCTGCCGGCCATGCCCCGGTAAGTAACCTATTTGAATTTACGACCTTTTTCGGAATGATGCTGGTCGGTGCTTTCATATTAATTTATTTTCTTTATAAAACACCTGCCCTTGGGCTATTCGCTTTACCGATTGCGTTATTGATAATCGCTTATGCAAGTATGTTCCCTACAGAAATTTCGCCACTCATTCCTGCTTTGCAGAGCGATTGGCTTCATATTCATGTTACGACTGCAGCGGCAGGACAGTCGATCCTAGCCATAAGTTTCGTTACTGCCATCATTTATTTAATCAAATTCGTCGATCAGACACAATCAAGCAAAAGAACGTTCTGGCTTGAAGGCATCATGTTCACATTAGTCTGCACCATCGGATTCGTCATCATCACTTCTTCTTTTGCTGCGATGGATTATAAGGCGAATTTTGATTGGGTCGATAAAAACGGAGCCGAGGTCAAACAGGAATTCAACCTACCGGCATTGGTTGGTCCCAATGAAGGGAGACTGATCGAGACTGATCGATTTGAACCACTGGTGGACATGCCTCCATTGATCAATGCCAAGAAACTGAATACTGTACTTTGGTCATTCGGTATGGGGCTCGTCTTGTATGGTTTAATAAGGTTGATTGCTCGCAAAAGAGTGGCAGCATTGATTAAACCGATCGTTAAAAATGTGAATTTGAATTTATTGGACGAGATTAGTTATCGTTCGGTCCTTATCGGTTTTCCGATTTTTACACTCGGTGCCCTCATTTTTGCAATGATCTGGGCTCAAGTGGCCTGGACACGATTCTGGGGCTGGGATCCGAAAGAGGTCTGGGCACTGGTTACTTGGTTGTTTTATGCAGCTTTCTTGCATCTGCGCATGTCAAAGGGATGGCAAGGGGAAAAATCAGCTTGGCTTGCCGTCATCGGTTTTGCCATCATTATGTTTAACTTGATATTCGTCAATCTTGTTATCGCTGGTTTGCATTCATATGCTTGATTCTGTATTGTAATATTTAGATGAAGGGGGTCTTTTGATAGAAACGTCGAGGAGTTGACTTATCGATTTTTCTAGAGAATGACCCCTTTTTCAGTCAATACCATTAATAAGGATATTTCTGTGAAATAGCATTTAGGAACTTTTAGTGAGCGGTCGAAGTCTTTTTTTGTGACAAAATGGTGAAAGGTTCATGAAAGCCATGGAAAATTGGCTCTTTATCGTACTTTGTAAGGAAAAAGTATTAGTCATGGAAGTTTTCATTTTGTAGAATATATGATAGGAGGCTGATTACATAATGTATAATGCTATAAAAATTCTCGTGGTGGATGATGAGGAAAGAATCCGCCGGCTGCTAAAGATGTATTTGGAAAGAGAAGAATACATAATCGATGAAGCAGAAAATGGAGATATGGCTTTAACAAAAGCCCTTGAAAATGATTATGATTTAATTTTATTGGATATTATGATGCCTGGTAAAGATGGAATCGAAGTTTGCCGTGAATTAAGGGAAAAGAAGACGACACCGATTATCATGCTGACTGCTAAAGGGGAAGAAGTGAACCGCGTTCAAGGATTCGAAGTGGGGACCGATGATTATATCGTAAAACCGTTCAGTCCCCGTGAAGTCGTATTAAGGGTTAAAGCTTTATTACGTCGATCTTCAAGCACTAGTTTTATGCAGACGGAAACGACGGCAAAAGATGTGATCGTCTTCTCACATCTAACCATTGATAATGATGCCCACCGTGTACTTGCTGATAACAAAGAGGTTTCATTAACACCAAAAGAATATGAATTATTATATTTCTTGGCGAAATCCCCAGATAAGGTTTTCGACCGGGAGCAATTGTTAAAAGAAGTGTGGCACTATGAATTCTTTGGGGATCTTCGAACTGTTGACACGCATGTTAAACGCCTACGTGAAAAATTAAACCGCATATCCGAAAACGCAGCCAAGATGATTGTCACGGTTTGGGGTGTAGGTTACAAGTTCGAAGTCATTAATGACTGATGCTATGGGGCAGTGTTGTAGGGAAGCTATGGGCAACGATCCTATTGCTCGTGTCGTTTGTATTAATTGTTTTAACCGTTCTGCTGGTCGAATTCTTTGAGAATTTCCAGATTGAAAATATTGAAAATGATTTAACCAAAACTGCTGAACAAATCATTAAGGTAACCAATGAACATCAGGGGTCCAGCAATGAGGTTTTACAAATAGCTTCGGAATTAATAGGCAACGAATCGAAAATGATCATTCTTAATGATGACAAAATGATATTCTCATCAATCGGAGGAGATAATGAGTTCGAAATCACGCCGGAACTCATTAAAAATGATTCCGAATTGATCAAGGTTTTTACGGAAAGAAAGACTGTAAAAAAGGAAATGGCGCTATCAGATGATGCAGGCAATGAGGAATTGTCCGCAATCGTAGTAGGGATCCCACTTGAATTGAATGGGGAACAGGATGAAGTATTCCTATTTCAATCGTTGGAGTCCATGGAAGAAACTACAAAATCAACTACACAGTTCATTTTATTGGCAGCAGGCATCGCCATTATTTTGACAACGATTTTTGCTTTCTTTTTATCTACCAGAATCAATGCCCCGTTGGTGAAGATGAGGGAAGCCGCACTAGCGATTGCCCGGGGGAAATTTGATACAAAGGTTCCAATCTTGACTCAAGATGAGATCGGTGAGCTTGCCATAGCGTTTAACCAGATGAGAAAACAGCTGAAATTCAATATGAATGCACTTAGTCAGGAAAAGGAACATCTTTCAAGCATTCTTAGCAGTATGGCAGATGGGGTCATTACCTTCAATAAAGATGGCACAATTCTCGAAACGAATCCGCCAGCAGAAAGGTTTCTGCAATCCTGGTACTTTGAAAAGGGCTATAACCGGGAAGATAATGGAAATGTCCCATTGGTTTTGATGAATCTTTTTGATGAATCAGAGTCCTTCGATAAGGAGCAAGTCGGTGAAATTACTTTGCAGGGCCGTGATTGGGGATTCATTGTCAGTCCGCTTTATACAAATGCCGACAATATTCGTGGAGCGGTGGCCATCATACGGGATATGAGTGATGAAAGACGTATGGACAAACTTAGGACTGATTTCATAGCGAATGTCTCCCATGAGTTAAGAACGCCGATTTCAATGTTGCAAGGATATAGTGAAGCGATTGTAGATGACATTGCGAGCAGTGAAGAGGAAAAGGTGGAAATGGCCCGCATCATCTATGATGAGTCATTGAGAATGGGCCGTTTAGTGAATGATCTCCTCGATCTAGCTAAATTGGAATCGGGTAAAATGAACCTTAGCTATGAATGCGTACCTATTTCTCCTTATTTAAAGAGGATTACTAGTAAGTTTTCCGGACTGGCTAAAGAAAAAGGGATCACAATATCAGCCAGAATGCAAGACGATCAAATTCAATGGCATTTCGACCCGGACCGCATTGAACAGGTTTTGACCAATTTAATTGATAATGCGATTCGTCATACTCCTCCGGGCGGTAACATTGATGTCATTCAGAGGACAAGTGATCGAAGGGGGCTGATCATTGATGTGAGGGACTCTGGATCTGGAATCCCCGAAGAAGATTTGCCTTTTGTATTCGAGAGGTTTTATAAAGCGGATAAAGCAAGGACCCGCGGCCGTTCGGGCACCGGGTTAGGTTTGGCAATCGTAAAAAATATAATCAATGCCCATGATGGCTTCATTTCGGTAAACAGTTTACCTAATAAAGGGACGACGTTCAGTTTTATCCTGCCTCGAATTATGGAAAATGCTGAATGAAGGGTGGCTTGCCAAAAAATCTTGTTTCATCAGGAACTGAGAAGACAAAGGCAATTGGATTTCCTTCCAACTTGTCTTTGTTTTTTTTAGGAAACAAAATAGAAGTCCCTGGTATGTGGAAATTAACGGAATTTTATAATAAGATAAAAGCCGAAGTATGTAACTTTTGTTTATGATTGACGACTATATTTATGAACGGATGTGGGGAAATGATGGATTCCGTTTTCCACGATCTTTATGAAAAATATCATCAGGAAATATATCAATTCATTTTTTATATGACTAAAAATCGAGAAACGGCTGAGGACCTTGTTCAGGAAGTCTATATCCGGGTGATGAAGGCCTATGAACGCTTCGAAGGAAAAAGCAGTGAAAAAACGTGGATGTACTCGATTGCAAGAAATGTGACGATTGATTACTTTCGGAAACAAAAAGGGTGGAAAGATAAAATCTTTCCTAACTTTGAGTGGGATAGGCAATCGATAAAAGATAAAGAGCCCCTTCCGGAAGAAGTGGCTATCATGAACGATGAAATCCAAGATATTTATCAATGCTTAAACCGGTGTACAACGAATCAAAGATCCGTCATCATTCTACGATATATTCAGGGATTGTCCATTACGGAAACCGCTGAAGTATTGAATTGGAGTGAAAGTAAGGTAAAAACGACCCAGCACCGTGCTTTGAAGGCTATTAAAAAGTTGATGGAAGACTTATCAGGAAAGGAGGGCCACCGCATTGAGAAGATCCCGTTGGAAAGAAAGCGAAATTGAAGACATGCTGCGCGAGCTTCCGAAATTAAAAGATGACCGAACCAAGGCAGAGGTGTTTGCGAGAATACATGATAAGAAGAAAAAGAAACACTGGATACCTCTATTTGTGGGTGTTGCCTCCTTATTCTTAATGGTTGTTTTGGCATCATCTTTAATTATTGATAAAAAAGGAACGACAAGTCAAGAGGACAGCGGCAGTAGTGGGAAATTATCCCTATCTGAAAATAAGGAAATGGCGGATCTTGAACGGCAGGATGCAAGTAACAAAGAAAATCATTCAGCAGATAAACAGGATAATCAAAAGTTTTCCAGTAAGCAAGCGGAAATCGAATCTAAAAACAAGGTTTCGGAAATGGAACCCCGAAAAGGGGCAAAGGAAAAAACATTTGCACGAGCGATCTATCAAGATGACCTTAAAAATGCATCAATCATAACGATGGGTGTCCCAGATGATCAAATGAATTTCATCGTTCCCATTTCAATTAAACTCAAACATTATGACGAAAGTGAAAAATTGAATCAGTTAGTTAATCAAATGTCCGATATGGATGAAGAGCAATATGGGCTATCTGACTATTTTCCACTAGATATAAAGATCAGCCAAGGAAACGATATGATCACTGCTCATATTGATTTTCAAGAAAAAAGCCGACTATTGGATGAAGATACACTTTTTCTCCATTCAATGGAGGAAACGCTTTCCTATAACAATATAGAGAAAATGACATTTTCTACAGATGGTAAGGAAGGTGCCATGTTTGCGCACGCGGGATATTTAAAGGAGGTGGATATACCTCATCAAAAAAATCGCACATACTTTCTTTACCAAAGGGATGAGTCCTCCCCAAGGTTCCTTGTTCCAAGCAATATGGGTTATCAGGACTTTGAGGAGGCGCTGCAAGCTGGAAAAGGGGAGGCCGACATCGAGGGTATTTCACCTGCAATCCCGCATGACCTGAAATGGGAAAGGGTAAGCTCTAATGGAAATCTTGTGATCATTCAATTATCAGATCAAGCTGCCATTGAAAATAGTAAGGAATCCCTTCAAGCTTTAGAAGCCATACTCTTCATTGCCAAGGATTTTGGTTTTGAAAAAGTGAAGTTTGAAAATGCTCCTATCGAAGAGGTAGGCCAGCTGAATTTGACTGAAGACATATCGGTGCCCAAAGCACCGAACCAAGTGAATTGATGGTGCGATAAAAACACCCTATGGTTGGCAAAAGCCCCTTGCATTCACGGAAAAAGTGCCCGCGCTGGACGGGCACTTTTTTCTTCTTATAATGAAATACGGGCCATGAATGTAATTTCATCTGTTTCCATTAGAAATTGTTTCATGTTGTCTTCTAATGGTAAATCAAAGCTCAAAACCATGATGGCTTCCCCGCCAGCTTCTTTTCGGCCAACCTGCATTGTGGCGATATTCACTCCGTGATCACCTAGGACCTTACCTACGTTACCGATTACACCAGGTTTATCGGTATGCTGGATATAAAGTAAATTCGCTTCTGGATGAAAGTCGATTTTGAAACCATTCAAACTTACAATTCGAGAACCGTAATTTTCGATATAGGTTCCACTGATTGTTAATTCACGGTTGTCACCTTTTACTTTAAGGCTGATCAAATTCGAGTAACCTAAAGAGTCAGTAGAGATTTTTTCACCAACGGTTATTCCACGCTCTTTTGCGATCAACAAGGCATTCACTTCATTGACAGATGCATCAACTCTTGATCTGAAAAAGCCAGAGATTAGACTTTTTGTAAGAATCGCTGTATCGAAATCCAATGATTCTCCTGCATACGTAACGGAGATTTCCTGAATTCCTTCATTCATGCACTGGGAAGCAATGGATCCCATTTGCTGAACAAGTTGATAGAAAGGCTGTACCTTTTCAAACACTTCTTTAGATATGGCTGGAAGGTTGATTGAACTTGAGACTGGATTTCCTTCAAAATAGGTCAATACTTCTTGGGCAACCTGTACCGCAACATTTAATTGGGCTTCTTTCGTGGAAGCACCAAGATGCGGTGTAGCAATGACGCTATCCAGTTCAAGCAGTTTATGGCCAAGTGGAGGTTCTTCGACGAAAACGTCCAGTGCCGCCCCTGCAACATGTCCTTCGACCAACATTTCATATAAATCATCTTCGTCCAGAATTCCACCCCGGGCGCAGTTTAGTACATATACCCCCTTTTTACAGGTAAGCAGCCTTTCTTTATTGATTAATCCTCTAGTATCATTCGTTAGTGGTGTATGAACAGTAATGATGTCTGCTTTAGGAAGCAATTCATCTAACGGCAGGGCCGTTACGGACATTTTCTTTGCACGATCGACAGTCAGGAACGGGTCATAGACGATGACATCCATGCCAAACACTTTAGCACGTTTTGCAATTTCCCCTCCGATACGTCCAAAGCCAACTATACCTAATGTTTTACCACGGAGTTCAGTTCCCGTATATGAAGAACGTTTCCACTCCCCATTCTTCAGTGAAGCATAAGCTTGCGGAATGTGGCGCACTAATGAAGCCATCATGGCAAATGTATGTTCAGCTGTTGAAATTGTATTGCCGTCAGGTGCATTAACCACGACAATCCCGCGTTTTGTCGCCGCGGGGATGTCTATGTTATCAACACCGACACCAGCGCGTGCTATAATTTTTAACTGCGGCATACGGTTCATTAAATCTTCCGAAACCTTCGTTGCACTTCTCACAAGAATTGCATCGATCCGATCAAGTTCGTTTGCGGCTTCCTCTACGGTTTTCTGAATGAGATGAATATTGGATGCCTCTGCTAGCGGTCCGAGTCCTTCTGGTTTAATGGCGTCTGCTACTAAAATCCGATACACGTCTAAACACCTTCCTAAGGAAAAATTATCTTAAATTTCAGTTAATTTTACAATTGAAACGTTGAATATGTCAATTTGGCTTATCTGGATGTAAGCGCTTAATAATATGATTTTCATCTGATCATTTGATTGATATCGTGATATAAATGGCTTTGTCTTCGTTTGCATAATATAAAAAAATTTTCGCTATTTGTTTTAAATCATGGCTCTTTTCGTAAAGATTGTTGTTTTTAAAACGAATCGATTTAAGGTTGATTGGAGTGCAAGTGCGAGACTCCTGCGGGAGCAGCGGGACAGGTGAGACCCCACAGGCGTTTACGCCGAGGAGGCTCACCGCCCGCCCCGCGGAAAGCGAGCATCTGGAGGGGAAATCAACCACAACGCTTTACTTGGAAAATAGCAACAAAGTAAGCGAAAACAGCCTAAACCATTCACTACGACGATCGATATTCATCCTAAATGCATCAACTGAGAAAAAATGCTATCAAAAAAAAGGAATTTCAGATATAATGGGAAGTATAAAAATTTTATAGGTCTATCTTCGGGGCGGGGCGCAATTCCCCACCGGCGGTAATGAAGAAATTCCTTCTTCTAAGCCCGCGAGCCTTACAAGGCAGGATTTGGTGTGATTCCAAAGCCGACAGTATAGTCTGGATGGGAGAAGATGGAGGTTCCTGAGTGCGTTTCAACAGTTATTTGCTGAACGTTTGTTTGATGTAACCTTTAATTTATCCCTTTAATTCTATTGGAATTAAAGGTTTTTTATTGAGCATCAACATATTTTGGGACCCAAACCTCTTTTTCAGGTAGATCGGAAAAGAAGGAGAGAGAACTATGAATAAGAACAAAGTGAAAAAAACGGTTACACTTGCGATGATGGGAAGTATTTCTTATTTGTTGATGCTTTTAAATTTCCCGTTTCCAGGATTCCCGCCTTTTCTCAATGTCGATTTTAGCGACATACCAGCACTGATGGCGGCATTGATTTTCGGTCCTATGGCTGGAATTCTAGTCGAGTTCATTAAAAACCTATTGGATTTAGTCATGACAGGGACCTTGACTGCTGTACCTGTGGGGCATATCGCTAATTTTATAGCCGGAATACTGTTTGTCTTGCCAACTTATTATGTTTTTAAGAAAATCAATTCAAAAAAAGGGATGACGTTCGCCTTACTTGCGGGGACAGTTTCCATGGCAGTATTCATGAGTGTTTTAAACTATTTTGTCTTTTTACCGGCATATACCTTCTTTATGGGATGGGATGCAATGTCGGCGCCCGAGTCAAGAAAGTTCGTTACGACGGCAATCTTGCCTTTCAACGTGATTAAAGGCGTGCTCATTACATCAGTATTCATGTTGCTGTTCATTAAATTACAGACATGGATCAATAAGCAAACATTATATAAAAATGCTTAACGGCATTGACGATAGAAATGAAAAAACAACCGGATATCCATATTCGGTTGTTTTTTTATGTTTGCTTCTTTTGTATGGCAAGATGTAATCCGACATTGGCCAAAAGAAAAAGCCATTCTCGATTGAAAATGGCTTGTACAGTTATTCGAATTTTAATGCGTCTCCGTCAAATGCCTCGTCAGCAACCTTAATGGAATCCGTTGGACATCCTTCGAATGCATCCATCATGTCGTCTATAAGTACATCTGGAATTTCAACGATTCCTTCGTTATCGTCAAGGGTAACAAATGCAATCCCTTCGTCATCATAATCATATATATCTGGTGCCGCTGCTCCGCAAGCTCCACAAGCTATGCATGTTTCTTTATCCACAATAGTAAATTTAGCCATGAATATAACCCCTCCTAAGTTGATTAACAACTGATAATCTTTTTATTTCAGATTATTATCTCTTTCTTATTGTAAGACCGAATGCCAAACTTTTCAATAGAAAATGTATTGATAATAACTATCATGTAGCTGAATGTCAACGAAAAACATTGAAATAATTAATTTGGTTCTTTCCATGGTTCGTCATTTAGTCACATAATTTCCCTTGTATTCATCAATAATAACGGCGGTTTTTGCAGTTTTTTGTTACAATGGGGTTATTGGTTAAATGAAACAAGGATGTGAGTCCCATGAATAATTATCTACAGGCCATCATTCTATATGCGATAAAAAAATTTCAAGGCGAACGTTCCATTTATGCTATATACCATATGCTGCAGGGTAAGAAATCGTCACAAACAATCCAGGATGCCCATTTATTCGGGTTAACGGATATTTTTGGGACAATACCTCGATTTACCCGTCAGCAATTAAATCAAAACATTGAACATTTACTTAAGCATGACATGATTCATTTAACGGATAAATCAGATGCGTATGAAATTAGTAGGCAAGGTGAGGGAATGTTAGGCGATTACTTTAAAAATAATCCTTTTCCGACGCATATAAATGGTTGGAAGTATCACAATATCACCCCGGTTTACTGGGGAAGATTAAACTTACTCATTCAAACCATATCCCATATTGTCCACAATGAAAGACGTTTTTATCCGATACAACGAAATCCCAAAATCCAATTCTTCGTAAAGGAATTTTTACATGTCAATCGTCAGGATCGAGCGGTGATTGCCCAACATCTATATGATGAATTGATATCCCTTTTAGAAAGTCAAAGTGATATGAAACGAGACATTTTCATTTTAAAATTAACTGGAATAAACAGGATTGGACTTACGTTTGAACAGATTGCAAAAAGGAAAGATGTAGAAGAAGAGTATGTTCGCTTTACATTCCTTGACTCATTGCATCAAATGCTTGCAGAAATGGAAACGGGAAAGGATTACCCTCTCTTGTCCTCATTAACCAATGATTGGAAAAGAAGTGGGAATCCTCAATTGACACAATCTACAAAGACAACTTTACGATACATCCAGAAAGGGAAAAATCTGGGTGAAATAGCTGAAATCCGCAGATTGAAGGTCAACACCATCGAAGATCACCTCGTGGAAATTGTCTTATCGGAAAAAGATTTTCCGATTTCCGATTATGTAACTATCGAGGATGAGAGGAAAATTGCTGAAGCTATTAAGGAACTTGGTACGAAAAAGCTTAAAGCAATCAAGCAGATGGTCGATAATAAACAAATAAGCTTTTTCCAAATAAGACTTGTACTTGCGAAAATAGGTGAGTGATGATGAACATAGAAAGAGTCCTCAAAGAAAAATTCGGATTTGATGAATTCCGCCCTGGACAAAAGGAAGTGGTTGAATCATTGATGTCCGGACGTCATACCTTAGCGATGCTCCCAACCGGATCAGGTAAATCATTATGTTACCAGCTGCCTGCTTATCTTTTAAATAAGACTGTCCTAATTGTCTCCCCGTTATTATCTTTAATGCAGGATCAAGCAGATCAGCTGAAGATAAGTGGCGAAAAAAGTGTATTGACCCTCAACTCTTTTTTGACGCTAAATCAAAAAAGGAAAGCTTTCGACCGGTTACATAGTTATCGTTTTATCTTTTTATCCCCTGAAATGCTAAGCCTGGATGGTGTGATAAAATCCTTGAAATCCATAGACATAGGTTTATTCGTCATAGACGAAGCACACTGCATCTCACAATGGGGGTATGATTTCCGACCGGATTATTTGAATTTAGGAGAAGTGAGGCGTGAATTGGATAATCCGTTGACTCTTGCCCTGACGGCAACTGCAACCGATGAGGTCCGGAGGGACATCGTCGGTAAACTCAACATTGGGCAGGCCGAGGAAATGGTCTCATCTGTTGATCGGGAAAATATTGCAATTATTGTCGAGCGAATGTTCAGCTACGATGAGAAGCTAGCCCGTGTGCTGGAACTTGTCAGGAAATTTACCGGAAGCGGAATTATTTATTTTTCCTCTAAAAAAGTGGCGGAATCAGTCACTGGGTTTTTACAGGATAATGGGATTGATAGTGTCAATTATTATCACGGTGGAATGGAGCAGGAACAAAGGATGCTCATTCAGCAGCAATTCATTTCCGGCCAGTTGAAAATTATATGTGCAACAAGTGCTTTTGGAATGGGTGTGAATAAATCGGATGTCAGATATGTTATTCATTTTCATATCCCGTCCACGATGGAGGCATATCTTCAGGAGATAGGCAGGGCTGGTCGAGATCGGAAACAAAGTGTGGCTGTCTTATTATATAGCGAAGGGGATGAAGGGCTTCCCCTGCATTTGATGGAGCAACAGTTGCCTACGGATTCGCAAATCGATGGTGTGTGTACTTTCCTTAATGCAACACACAAAAATATGGCGAATTTGACCCTCTCGGAAAAAGATCAGCTGTCTCATTCCTTTTCGTTGAACGAAGTCCAGCTCCGTTTTTTTATGCAGTTTATCACGGGCAATAACCTGGATCAAATGGCAGAGATGAAAGAGTATTGTCAAAAGAGAAAATCAAGGAATCAGGAAAAGCTGCATAAATTCCTTCACTGGATATATGCACAGGAATGTCGCCGTTTAGGGATACTGGACTACTTTGGAGAAAAGCATCGGGAAGTGAACCCCATCTGCTGTGATATCTGTGGGATGGATGTCGAAAAAATGGCTGATGTATGGCCGGAAGTCAAGGTGGACCCGGTCAATTCCTTTTCCACTTGGAAAAAAGAATTGGCTTATATCTTATTAAAGAAGGAAAATGGCAATGAAAAATAAGCAAGCTGAAATGATAAAACAACTTACAGATAAACAATTGTTATTTAATTTGTTTCTTACACAAATTATTCTCTTAACGTTAGCCATCTTTTTAGGTATTATTTTATTTAAAGACCGTTCAGCTTTTTTCGACTTATTTAGCTTTGATGACATGAATATTTTGCTTATTGGAATTCCTGCTGGAGTCATTGTCGTGTTAATTGACATATTGTTTATGAAAGTGACACCATCTTCCTATCAGGATGATGGTGGTATTAACGAACGCATTTTCAGTAATTTGTCATACCCGATGATTTTTGTCGTAACTTTAGTGGTTGCGATAAGTGAGGAAGTATTATTCCGTGGAGTGCTGCAAACAAATTTTGGTTTGCTGATTACGAGCCTCATATTTGCCGTCGTTCATTATCGTTACCTTTTTAATTGGTTTTTATTTTTAAATGTTTTGGTTTTGAGCTTCTTTATCGGTTTTCTATTTGACATGACTAATAATCTCATCGTGACGATAACCGCTCACTTTTTGATTGACTTTATCCTTGGTATTTTAATCAGGAACAAAAAGCAAAGAGGGTTTAGCAAGAAAGGGGGTGACTTGAATGAGCCGAGTGCAAAAGAGTGAAAAAGAAAACGATCAGGCTGGTGAACTCCGTTCGCGAATTGAACGTCAGAAGTCTAAGTCCTCATTGCCCAAGCGGAGCAAAGTCCACCAGAATAAAAAGAAAAAAAGTAAAGTGAAGAAATTCCCAATGATTCAATTATTAGCATTATTTTTTATTCTACTTCCAATTGGATTTTACACCCTTTATACATATTTGCAGGATAGGCCTGTACCTGTTACGAAAAGTGACCAAGTCGTCTTTAGTGAGGAACCTGCTGAATCGATTCCAACTACAGCTACTGCAGATGATTTAAAGGAAAAAGAATCGGCAAAGGCTGAAGCGGAGAAAGAAAAAGAAGAAGCTAATGTTAAAGCGCAGCAAGAAGCTGAGGAAAAAGCCAAAGCGCAGCAAGAAGCTGAAGAAAAGGCCAAAGTGCAGCGAGAAGCTGAGGAAAAGGCGAAAGCGCAGCAAGAAGCTGAGGAAAAAGCCAAAGCGCAGCAAGAAGCTGAAGAAAAGGCGAAAGCGCAGCAAGAAGCTGAGGAAAAAGCCAAAGCACAGCAAATAGCTGACGAAAAAGCAAAGAAGGCAGAGTCAGAAAAGAAAAAGGCTGCCGATCAAGCTGCGAAACCGGATAAAGAGGGATATAAAGTAGTCTTACATACTGTTCAAGGTGAAGAAACATTATTTCGCATTTCCATGAATTACTACAAATCACAGGAAGGGATTGCTCTGATCAGGGAGTGGAACGGGCTGAATGGCAATGAAATTTCCAAAGGTCAGGTATTGAAAATTCCTATCAAGAAATAACGATGGCACTCTGTCTTTATAGGCAGGGTGTTTTTAAAATTGTTTTGTCTTAGTTCAGTATGAAGGTAAACGTGACAGGTACTTTATCATTTTTTCCTCTATTCTTTCATATCATGATTTGAAAGAGCAGAGGAGGAAATGCGATGGAATCGACAATCATTTTATTGGATGAAAAAACGGATCAAGCAACAAAGCAAATGCTGCAGAATGTCGTGGATCGAAAGAAAAAATTCGAGACACTTAAAAAGAAGCACCTTCAAAGCTTATGGGCAACCATGATTGTTGCTGGCCTTTTTATGATTTATCTATATTTTTATATCGTTGTACCTTATTCCTATTCCTTTTTCAGTATGTTTAGTGTTTTCGTCGACCATTTTAGCCATTTCCTTTTTTTGGCGGCAGCAATTGGGCTATATGGCTATATGGTATTAATTAAAAAAAAGCTTGATAAAGCTGAGAAGGAGTTTCAACTGCTACGCTGTGAAATCATTAATAAAAGTAAGCAATTGTGGGAAAAAGAGGAAGAATGGAAAAACCGCCATAAGGTTTTTGAAATGATGAAGAAGAATTATGATATTAACTTATATCATGAAAATAAATGATGATCGCGTTAAATCATATTTAATTGCGGGTAATATGGTTTTATGGTTATATGAAAGTACGTTTGGGATAAGGATGGAAAGAAGGTTTAATTAAGATGTTATGGTTATCTGGATTATTTTTAGTCATCATTCTGCTGTCATTTGCCATGATCATTTACATGTGGCGTACGGCTATGCAAGATAGGGTGATTTCTCAAGATTTATATTTCAAAGACTTTCCTGAAGGCTTTGGAGATGTTCGGATTTTTTTTATATCCGATCTTCATCGGCGGATCGTTGCGGATAAATTAATTGAGGAAGCCCGTGACAAGGTAGATTTGGTGATAATTGGCGGTGACATTAGGGAAAACGGGGTTCCCTTAGAACGTGTGGAAAAAAATATATTGAAACTAAAAGAACTTGGTCCCCTTTATTTTGTTTGGGGTAATAATGATTATGAAGGAGACTTCCATGAACTGGATGCGACTCTTTTGAAACATGGTGTGAAAATACTTGATAATACAGCTGTTTCTTTTGAATCTCAAAATGGCAGCAAAATCGCTCTTCTGGGCATTGATGATATATCGGAAGAACGTGATAGGCTTGACCTTGCCCTGTCTGATTGCGGGAATGAAGATTTCCGGATTTTGGTGAGCCATAATCCATTGGTCAAGAAACAGTTGACTCCGGAACACCATATTAGTCTTGTCCTGTCAGGTCACACCCACGGCGGGCAGATTCGTATATTCGGATTCGGGCCCTATCAGATCGGCAGCATTGAAAAAGAAGGGGACTGTTTATATATGACGAGTAATGGCTATGGGACAAGCGCAGTGCCTTTAAGGCTTGAGGCTAAGCCGGAAACGCACCTCTTCACCCTGAAAAGGGGGACAGACACTGAAATAGGCGAAGCTGTGGAAAAGACCTATTAGGCTGATATTAAACGAGCATATCGGAATTTTACAGACCGTGAAAAATCCACTATAATTTCAACAAATGATCGTACAGTTATTGGAGGCCTTGTAAAACCATGCAAGAAGGTAAATATAATATAAAGGCAGTTTCAAAACTGCTGGACATTCAGTCGGGAACCCTTAGGGCATGGGAAAGGCGCTATAAATTTATCGAGCCTGTCAGGAATGAATCGGGTCACCGGCTGTATACTGAAAAACATCTGCAAATCCTTAAGTGGCTAATCAATAAAACAAAGCAAGGTTTTACAATAAGCCAAGCCGTTTCACTCCTCGAAAGTACTGGCACTCTAGTTCCTGGAGTTCCTGAAACGAACCGTAAGGATGAACAAGCGATTAAGTTATCGGATGAATTAATCGATGCTCTATTGAATTTCAATGAAAATAAAGCTCATATGCTGATAAGCCAAGCATTCAGTATGTATACGATCGAACAAACCATAGTTGACGTACTTGGCTCCATATTGGTTCAGATTGGGGATAAGTGGGAAAGGGGAGAAATTACTTCCGCTCATGAACACTTTGCGTCGAACATCCTGAAATCCAGGATCAGTTCAGTTATGCATACCATTCCGACTAATGGTTTTCTTCCGAAAGCCCTTACCGTTTGTGCTCCCGGTGAAAAACATGAATTTGGACTTTTGGTCTTTACCGTTTTTTTAAAGAGGAAAGGGTATGAAACCATTTATTTAGGTGAATCCATTGCTGATAATGACCTTTTCACCGTCTTAAACATCATAAAGCCCTCGTACCTATTCATGTCATGTTCACTGAAAGAGAATCTTGATGGAACATTTAGGCTGGTTGAAGCATTAATAAAGGATTTCCCGGATTTGAAGGTGGGTCTTGGCGGTGCGGCGCTAAGCGTTATTTCCGAGGAAAACCGTACGGCCTTCAGCGGAGTTTTAATGGGGGACACGCAATCGAAATGGGAGGAATGGCTGAAAGGTTAGCGGCGGCCGGCTTAAGAGAAATAATGGATATGCACCCTGCGACCAAGGCTTCATATGATGTATGAAGATGGTAACCAGGGGGCATTTTTTTATGAAGCTGGAGCGATTAACTAATAATAAAATCAAGATTTTTTTGACCCTTGATGATTTAATTGATAGAGGCATAACAAAAGAAGATATTTTAGGGAATTCCTTAAAGGTCCACAAGTTATTTCAGGATATGGTCGAAGAAGCGTGCGAAGAACTCAGCTTTAAAATGAGTGGCTCCATTGCAATTGAAATTTTCTCTTTGCCTGCACAAGGGTTGATAATCATTGTGACAAAGGACGAAGAGGAATTATTGACTGACGAAGAGGAATTCTTGGATTTACAAGTGAAAATAGATGATTTCCCCCATATTCTGTATGTTTTCAATGACTTTGAAGATATCGTCCAATTATGTCGTAGATTATCTTTTCAAGGTTTGCTTAATAGTACTCTTTATCATTTTGAGGAAAGATACTATTTACTTATCGAAAATGTTAAAGACACGACCTATGACACGGTCATATCTTTAGCGGCTGAGTATGGCCATGCATCTACATTGACACTCAGCCGCATCAATGAATATGGAACATGTATAATCGAAAATGAAGCGATACATGTTTTGCTCAAACATTTTAGCTGATTTAAAACAAATGAGACAAGGCAGCCACATTATGGTAAAAACAATGCGGTTTGCCTTTTTTGTCTCAGCTTTCTGCCAAAGTGGATATACGCTAATAGAGTAAGAAAACAGTTGATATGATAACGTTTTCATTTTTAGAATATTTCCAACTTTTAAATTCCCATTTTTACTCTTGCATTAATGTAACGAAGGTGTATACTAGCACATGAAGAGGACTATTTGTACATTATAATTTTATATATGGATATTTTCTAGGAGGTACTTTCAATGGAATCGGCAAAAGGCAATGGCCATGTAAATGAAGAAGAAAAACACGACGTACTGAGGTCTACCCAAACTGTAATACATAAAGCTTTGGATAAGCTGGGTTACCCGGAAGAAGTTTTTGAGCTGTTGAAGGAACCATTGCGTTTATTAACGGTGAAGATACCGGTCCGCATGGATGATGGCTCGGTTAAAATTTTCACGGGTTACCGTGCACAGCATAACGATGCTGTTGGGCCTACAAAAGGTGGTATCCGTTTTCACCCTAATGTAACGGAACGTGAAGTGAAGGCATTATCCATTTGGATGAGCTTGAAATGCGGTATCGTTGATTTGCCATACGGCGGCGGTAAAGGCGGTATCGTTTGTGATCCTCGTAATATGTCATTCCGTGAACTTGAAAGGCTGAGCCGGGGCTATGTTCGCGCAATTAGCCAAATCGTGGGGCCGACTAAAGATATTCCGGCACCTGATGTATTTACAAACTCCCAAATCATGGCTTGGATGATGGATGAATACAGCCGTATGGATGAATTCAACTCGCCAGGATTCATTACGGGTAAACCGCTAGTTCTTGGTGGTTCTCATGGCCGTGAATCAGCCACTGCCAAGGGTGTGACGATTTGTATCAATGAAGCTGCCAAGAAACGCGGCATCGATATTAAAGGTGCACGGGTAGTCATTCAAGGTTTTGGTAACGCAGGTAGTTTCTTAGCTAAATTCATGCATGACGCAGGTGCCAAAGTTATTGGGATTTCGGATGCATATGGTGCTCTTCATGATCCTGAAGGATTGGATATCGATTATCTTCTCGATCGGAGAGATAGTTTCGGAACCGTAACGAAATTGTTTAAAAGCACAATTTCAAATAAAGAACTGCTTGAATTGGAATGTGATATTTTAGTTCCGGCTGCAATTGAAAACCAAATCACTGAAGAAAATGCTGCTGATATCAAAGCATCGATCGTTGTCGAGGCAGCTAACGGACCTACAACGATTGAAGCGACACAAATCCTTACGGATCGCGGAATCCTTCTTGTTCCTGATGTCCTTGCTTCTGCTGGCGGTGTAACGGTTTCTTACTTCGAATGGGTACAAAATAATCAAGGGTATTACTGGTCTGAAGAAGAAGTTGACGAAAAGCTGGAAAAAATCCTTGTGAAATCTTTTAATAACATTTATGAACTTGCACAATCAAGACGTGTTGATATGCGCCTAGCGGCTTATATGATTGGCGTAAGAAAAATGGCTGAAGCTTCTCGCTTCCGTGGTTGGATCTAAAAGATTCAAATCCTGTATTGATTTATAGTTAAAATCATGTTCATTGCATTATCATTGAAATGATTTGTAAAAACTCCTATCATGTATTGATAGGAGTTTTTTTTTTAGACGAACGTATTACATAGTGCATGGAAAGGCAGTGGAATAAAGATGAATGTTGAAGAAGTCATTATCATAGGTGGGGGCCCTTGTGGATTGGCTGCTGCAATCGCTCTTAAAGAAGTGGGCATACAGTCCTTGATCATTGAAAAAGGCAATGTGGTTGATTCCATTTACCGTTATCCGACACATCAAACGTTTTTCAGTTCGAGTGAAAAACTCGAGATTGGTGATATCGCTTTTATAATCGAAAACCGTAAACCGGTCCGCAATCAGGCGCTAGCCTATTATAGGGAGGTAGTCAGAAGGAAGGAATTGCGGGTCAATAAATTCGAAAAAGTGGAAAAGGTGGAAAAACGAGAAGATGGGAAGTTTTTAGTCAAGACATCGATAGGTGAGTATACAGCTTTGCATGTGATCATATCGACCGGTTACTATGATCATCCTAACTATATGTGCATACCGGGTGAACAACTCCCAAAAGTGTTTCATTACTTCAAGGAGGGACATCCCTACTTCAATTGTGATGTTGCAGTCATCGGTGGCAAAAACTCAAGTGTGGATGCCGCTCTGGAATTGGTCAAATCAGGAGCAAGGGTTTCAGTCCTTTATAGAGGATCGGATTACTCCCCAAGTATCAAACCTTGGATTCTTCCTGAATTTGAATCATTAGTCCGCAATGGAACCATTATGATGGAATTTAATGCAAATGTTGACAGGATAACGGAAGATAGCGTCATCTATCATGTGGGTGCTGAGGAAAAAGTCATTAAAAATGATTTTGTATTTGCAATGACTGGTTACCATCCTGACCATTCCTTTTTAGCTTCAATGGGCATTACTATTGATAAGGAAACTGGTAGGCCCGCATATAACGAGGAAACGATGGAAACGAACGTTAAGGGTCTTTATATTGCAGGAGTTCTGGCAGCCGGAAATAATGCGAACGAAATCTTCATCGAGAACGGTAAGTTTCATGGGGGATTGATTGCCTATCATTTGGCTGTTAAAGAAAAGTGATTATTTAAATGAGGAGCAGTGACCGTATGGAAAAAATATCATTAATAACGACTGGCGGGACTATTGCCAGTAAAGAAACTGTGAATGGTATGTTGGCCTCTGGTGCATTGACTGGCCATGAGTTGGCATCACTTTGCGAATTGCCCAACGATATCGAGGTTAAAGTGGTTGATCTTTTCCAGATTTCAAGCATGTCCATGTCCTTTGAGAAAATGCAACAGCTTAAGTCAGCCATTCAAAAGGAATTGGAGGATCCCGAAGTTACGGGAATCGTCGTGACCCACGGTACGGATACACTTGAGGAAACGGCTTATTTCCTTGATGTCACGAGTAAGGATCAACGTCCTATCGTATTAACCGGCTCTCAACGTTCTCCTCAAGAGGTGGGCACCGATGTATATTCCAATCTAAGGAATTCGATATTATGCGCCGCGAGTGATCTTATTAGGGATGTTGGGGTAGTGGTCGTTTTTAATGAGCGGATCTATTCTGCAAAGTATGTCAAAAAAGTTCATGCTTCCAATTTGCAGGGGTTCGAATCATTTGGCTATGGATATTTGGGGATAATTGATAATGATGTCGTCAGCATCTATCAAAAACCTATACATAGGGAGTGTTATGATATTGAGAATCGCATCCCCAGGGTGGATATCATCAAATGCCATACAGGCGCTGATGGCCTCTTTATTGATGCTGCGGTTGCAAACGGTGCGAAAGGAATTGTGCTTGAGGGTGTAGGAAGGGGACAAGTTACTCCTTTAATGGTAACTTCCATACAAGCTGCAATCGATAAAGGGATTACGATCATCATGACTACAAGTGCAGAAGAAGGAAAAGTTTACCCCGCTTATGATTATGAAGGCAGCGCATTTGATTTAAAACAACGAGGTGTGATATTAGGCGCTGATTATGATTGCAAGAAGGCTCGAATTAAGTTGGCTGTCATGCTGGCAAGCGGAAACCAAATAGATGAGAGCTTCTTTAAGTACTGAGGGATTAAATAAAATTTGGAAGTCTTGATTCTTGGATTCAGTTTTTCTTCATTCCATGGTACGATTAAGGAAAAGAAGATGAAAAGAGGGTCAGCTAATGCTGGTCATGTTGTCAGCGGCTATTGCGCCAGGGTTGGCGCTACTAAGCTATTTCTATTTGAAAGATCAATATGAAACCGAACCGATATCGGTTGTGGTCAAAACATTTTTATTCGGTGTATTTCTTGTATTGCCGATTATGTTCATACAGTATGTGCTCGAAACCGAACATATCCTGAATACTGATTTAGCAAATGCTTTTTTATGGGCTGCATTGCTTGAGGAATTCTTCAAGTGGTTCATACTCATTTATGTTATTTATCAGCATGTGGCATTCGATGAACCATATGATGGTATTGTTTACGGAGCGGCAGTCTCCCTTGGGTTTGCCACGATGGAGAATATTTTGTACCTGCTGGCCAACGGGGTGGAACACGCTTTTCTCAGGGCGGTTCTCCCTGTTTCCAGTCATGCTTTGTTCGGTGTGATCATGGGATATTATTTGGGCAAGGCGAAATTTTCGGCTTCGAATAATAGGGTCTACTTATTATTGGCATTGATCATACCGATTTCGTTACATGGGGTTTACGATTATATTTTAGTTTCCCAAAAATTTTGGGTGTACTTTATTATGCCATTCATGATTTATCTATGGTGGTTAGGCATGAAAAAAGTAAAGAAAGCACGTTTATTGTCTGACTTTCACGCAAAAAAACTTTCACAAAATCATTACCTTAGCAAATGACGAATACTATCAAAACGGAGTGCTGGCATATTTTGCCCGCTCCGTTTTTTTTATGTTTGGAATAAAAAAACCCGTAAAGAAGAAAATAGAATTACATTAATTCAAGAAAAAGAGGAGTGTTTTTGATGAAAGGAATTTCGTCAAAATGGAAATGGCTTTTGCTGTTTTCGTGTATAGCTATTTGTTTCGTAATTTACCCGGAAACAAGAACAAATGCCTTTTCGGGCCAAGTCATTCAAAAAGGTGCGGTTGGAGATGATGTAATTGAACTGCAGGCACGCCTGCAAAACATCGGTTACTATAATGGAAAGATTGATGGAGCCTATGGATGGGGCACTTATTGGGCACTTCGAAACTTTCAACAAGATTTCGGGCTTCCAATCGATGGTTTGGCAGGTACAACAACAAAACAGAAGTTGGCGAATGCGTCTAATTTCAATAAACAATTTGTTCACGAACAGATCAATAAAGGGAACGAGTTCACCTATTATGGGGGAGTCCCCATTGAAAAACAGGTAAAATCGAAAGGAAAAGGATCTACTTCCGGAGGGGCCGCTTCCGGAAATGCCCCTTCCAAAGCAACGACATCAGCCAATCTTCCAGGAGGATATTCTCAAAACGATATTCAGCTGATGGCCAATGCCGTTTATGGAGAGGCACGAGGGGAGCCATATACTGGTCAGGTTGCAGTTGCAGCAGTAATTCTGAATAGGGTGGAAAGTGCTGCCTTTCCTAATACCATTTCTGGAGTGATATTTGAACCTGGGGCCTTTACGGCTGTTGCGGATGGACAGATTTGGCTGACACCGAACGAAAGGGCGAAAGAAGCCGTGGTGGATGCTATCAATGGGTGGGATCCAAGCGGTAACGCGGAATATTACTTTAATCCTGCTACAGCAACAAGCAAATGGATCTGGTCAAGGGAACAAATTAAAAGAATCGGAAAACATATCTTTTGTAAGTAAAGAGGTGAAGGAAAATGATCAGGAATATAGTGATTGCCCTGCTTGTTGTAGTTGTTGCGGGAACTGCATTCTGGGGCTATCAAGAACATAAGGAAAAAAATGCTGTATTGATCAACGCGGAAAATACTTATCAGCGAGCTTTTCATGATTTAAGCTATCAAGTGGATATATTGCATGATAAGGTCGGCAGTACTTTGGCAATGAATTCACGTTATTCATTAAGTCCGGCTTTAACAGATGTTTGGCGTATCACTTCCGAAGCCCAAAGTGATGTCGGGCAGTTGCCATTGACATTGCTTCCTTTTAATAAGACAGAGGAATTCTTATCTAAAATTGCGGATTTCAGTTATAAAACAGCGGTACGTGACCTTGAAAAAGAACCATTGAATGATAAGGAATATGCGACTCTCCAATCCTTGTACACACAGGCAGGGGACATCCAGGGCGAGTTAAGAAAAGTGCAGTATCTAGTCCTTAAAAACAATTTAAGATGGATGGATGTCGAAATGGCTCTTGCATCAGGGAAAGAAAATTCGGATAACACGATCATCGACGGATTAAAGACTGTAGAGAAAAAAGTATCTGGTTACGGCGAAACGAATGAGATGAATCCGACTTTTACGTCTGCACAACAGAGGGATGAAAATTTCAAAAATTTGCAGGGTGAAACCATTACAAAAGAAGAAGCGATTGCGACGGCAAAAAACTATGCACATTCAAAAAGCAAGAATTTAAAGGTGAATGTGGAGGAAAACGGAAAAGGTTCCGATTTTGGATTTTATAGTGTGAGCATCCTCGACAAAGATTCCGATACCGAATTGAATATGGATTTGACAAAAAAAGGCGGTTACCCTATTTGGTATATCAATAATAGGGACGTGAACAAAACGAATATTGATTTGAATCAAGCCTATACAAAAGCCGAAGATTTTTTAAAGGAACATGATTTCAGTTCACTTGAATTATTTGAAAGTGCTCAATACGATAATATCGCATTATTGAATTTCGTAACATCAGAAAATGGCGTCAAGATTTATCCAGATTCAGTCAAGGTCAAAATCGCATTGGATGATGGATCCGTTATAGGGTTTTCAGCCGACGAGTATTTAAAATCACATAAAACCAGGGAAATAGGGAATCCGAATATTTCCGAGAAAGAAGCTAAGGATAAAATCAACACTAATGTAAAAATAATGGAAGAAGGAAAGGCGTTAATCATCAATGATATCGGTGAAGAAGTTCTTTGTTATGAATTTCTCGGTACGATTAAAGATGATACCTACCGTATTTTCATTAATGCAGATTCCGGTCAAGAAGAAAAGGTGGAAAAATTAAAGAATTCCGAACCGGTATACGAAAATATAATTTAATGAAAACTATAATCATGAATCATTAGTTGTAGGGAAATGTGCTTAGCCACTTTCCCTTTTTCTTATTTCATGCCATAATATTATAAATGATCATTGAATTTTATGGAAAATTAGTAGGTAATATTGTTCTGTTTCCTTTCGATCAAAAAGGACGTGGACGACGATGGTTAAAATTGGTTATATATTAATGCTCGAACCGAAATACCCGCAACAGAAGGAAAAGTTCAACTGTATGGTTGTCGAAATGGGAACGGGTTGCGTCTATACCGACTTTCCCATCAATTTAGGGACTGGACAAATTGCATCTCTCATGGATGGGACACAGTTCAACGTCACATTTTCGAGCAGGCTGTTTATGTATTCGATTCAGAATTGCTTGGAAAAGTGAAAGGTAGAATACCCATGATGCAACTATTGCTGCCCGAAGCAGAAACGTTTGTGAAAATCCAACGGAGGCAATACGTGCGCCTGGATGTAACCTTGGATACAGCCATTCACCCAGTACATTCCGAGTTTACCCCTTTTCGCGCATTAACGGAGGATATCAGTGCAGGCGGAGCTTCGATAAGGCTTTTAAAAGGCACTAACATTCAATCGGCTTCGCAAGTATACCTGTGGCTGGCGCTTACGTTAAAATCAGGTGAGATTCATTATTTAAGGCTAAAAAGCAAAGTCATTCGCGTAACGGAGAAAAAGCATGGAAATATGCTGCTGCACGTCCAATTTCTTGATCCTGCAAAAAATGATGTACAGACATTAATGAAATTTATATTTGAAAAGCAGGTGGATTTAAAGAAAAAAGGCTTGTATGTTTAACGTGATTGAATGAAAAACGGCGATTCCATCCATACTGCTAATATAAACGGATGGAGGGTGCGGCTTATGAAAACATTCGAAAGACTATTAATTAAAGTGATCATCATCCAATTGGCCTGCTTATTTTTTTTCCAGTTCCTTTTGAGCAGGGAGGATCAAATCTTTGATTTGACCAAGCTCTCGAGATATGAAGGTGTCACTAGCAATAATTATACGAAAATCATTGAAACATTCAATGGGACCCATAAGTAAAAGCGGTGATCCGCTTTTTTTTGTATGAAGGTTTTCAGGTAAAGGATTACTTTTGATGGCTGTATCTATCAAAAAAAGAACAAAGGTTATTTTGAAAGTACACATCCCTTTTATTAATGATTTTCCCGCTAGTTGTGATAAAATGAAAGGGTATTAAATAATCAGCATGATTGTAGGATTCTTGGGAGGATTTATGGAAAAAAAATTATCAGTCGCAATCGATGGACCAGCTGCTGCTGGAAAAAGCACGGTTGCTAAAATTGTTGCAGAAAAGTTCAATTACATATATGTGGATACAGGTGCAATGTACAGGGCCCTTACCTATAAGGCCCTTAATCAAAAGATTCGCCTTGATGATGAACAAGCTTTATCAAAAGTTCTCATCAATACGGAAATCGAATTAAGACCAAGTGAAAACGGTCAGTTGGTGTTCTTGGATAATGAGGACGTGACAGCCCAGATCAGGAACAATGAAGTGACTGGTTCCGTTTCGGAAGTGGCAAAGCACCGGAGCATCCGGGAAGAATTGGTTCGCAGGCAGCAAATCTTTGGTGAAAATGGCGGTGTCGTCATGGATGGCAGGGACATCGGTACGCATGTATTGCCAAACGCCGAAGTAAAGGTATTTCTAATCGCCTCTGTGGATGAAAGGGCACAGCGGAGGCATCAGGAAAACATATTGAAAGGTTTTCCATCAGATATCGAAAAATTAAGGGAAGAAATCGCAACAAGGGACAAGCTGGACTCCGAACGCGAGGTATCGCCACTGAAAAAGGCTGCTGATGCTATCGAAATCGATACGACTTCATTATCGATTCAGGAAGTTGCAGAAAGTATCATGTCTTTAATAGAAGAGAGGAAAAGATGACATTGGATTTTTACACATTTGCCAAAAACGTCGTAAAAGGCATTTTAACGCCTTCATTTAGGGTTAAAGCGATTGGAAGAGAACATTTCCCTAAAGAAGGCGGAGTATTGATCTGTGCCAATCACATCGATAATTTGGATCCGCCCATAGTTGGCATGACATCTCCGAGAGATATTCATTTCATGGCGAAAGAAGAGTTGTTTCAAGCACCTGTTTTAAAGGGTATATTACCCAGAGTAAATGCATTTCCCGTGAAGCGGGGCAATAGCGATCGGGAATCCCTTAGAAAAGGTTTAAAGCTTTTGAAGGAGGGCAAGGCGATTGGTCTGTTTCCCGAGGGAACCAGAAGCAAAACGGGTGAACTGGGAGAAGGTTTGGCGGGGGCAGGATTTTTCGCATTGCGGTCTGATGCAGTTATCATACCGTGTGCAATCATCGGCCCGTATAAATTTTTGCGTCCGTTGAAGGTCGTTTACGGTCCTCCAATAAATTTTACCGAATATCGCGAACAGAAAATATCAGCCGATGAAGCTACAAAAATCATCATGGACCACATTCGGAAATTGATTTCCGAGCATAAATAGTCCTTCATACTTGACAATTTTCTGATTTTGTTAGAATTTATAAAATAAGGGTATCGTTCCTTATTGCAGATAAAAAAGGAATATAACTTTCTTACTCTAAAAAAACTGTTTTTATCTTTATTAGGAAAGTGTTTTTATTGAACCACTTTAAATAAAATATGTGGCCGATGAAGAGGAAATTTGCTGATCAGTCATGGGTTAAGGAGGAGTTAGTAATGACAGAAGATATGAACCAGGTAGAAGTGAACAATTACAAAGTTGGGGATCAAGTTAAAGCAACAGTTTCAAAGGTAGAAGAAAAACAGGTCATTGTCGATGTGGAAAACAGCAAGACTGATGGTATCATACCCATCAGTGAGCTTTCAAGCCTGCATGTCGAAAAGGCGTCAGATGCCGTTTCGGAAGGTGATGCATTGGAGCTGGAAGTCATTAAAGTCGAAGAAGAAGCTCTCATTCTATCAAAACGAAAGATTGACGCTCTTAAAGCATGGGATGACCTGGAATTGAAATTTGAAAATGGAGACGTATTTGAGGCAGAAGTTAAAGATGTCGTCAAAGGCGGGCTTGTTGTAGATCTAGGCGTACGTGGTTTTGTTCCAGCTTCTCTAGTAGAAGACTATTTCGTTGAAGACTTTTCTGATTACAAAAACAAAACCTTAACATTCAAGATCGTTGAGCTTGAGAAAGACAAGAATCGCTTAATCCTCTCACATCGGGCAGTGGTCCAAGACCAAAAGGAAAAGCAAAAAGCAAACGTCTTGGATAAGATTGAAGGCGGGCAAGTGCTTGAGGGCGTGGTCCAAAGGATTACCGATTTTGGTGCATTCGTGGATATTGGAGGCGTAGACGGCCTTGTCCACATTTCCCAGCTTTCCCATCAGCATGTTGACAAGGCATCCGATGTCGTTTCCGAAGGGGATAAGGTGCAGGTGAAAGTACTATCCATCGATCGTGATAATGAAAGGATTTCACTTTCCATTAAGGATACCCTTCCGGGACCTTGGGCAGGCATTGCAGAAAAAGCGGCAAAAGGCTCTACATTGGAAGGTATCGTCAAACGACTTGTTTCTTTCGGTGCATTCGTGGAGATTTTTCCAGGGGTAGAAGGGCTTGTCCATATTTCACAGATTTCGCACAAGCATATTGCCACACCGCAAGAAGTACTTAAAGAAGGCCAGTCTGTCAAAGTGAAAGTTCTGGAAGTCAATGAAACGGATCAACGTCTATCATTGAGCATTAAGGAACTTGAAGAACCTCAATCCAATTACAACACATCGGATTATGAGCTCCCAGAAGAATCGAAGGGTTTTCAGCTAGGTGAAATGATCGGTGATCAATTGAAAAAACTAAAATAAGATAATAATGGTGATGGCCTTGGAGAGAAAACAACGAAAATTAGATCATATAGAATTTGCGCTAAAGACAGGTCAGCAGCATAAAACCGGGCTAGAAGATATTTCGTTTATTCACCAAAGCTTACCAGGTATTTCCTTGAATAATGTGAACCTCACAGCAGAAGTTGGCGAACTTGAATTAAGTTCGCCAATTTTTATAAATGCCATGACCGGAGGCGGAGGCCCTGAAACCGAAAAATTGAATGGTGAACTAGCCATTGCTGCACGGGAAACAGGAATCGCCATGGCGGTAGGATCGCAAATGGCAGCCATCAAGGATTCTAGCCAGCAAGCTTCTTTTAAAGTTGTAAGGAAGGAAAATCCTGATGGTGTGCTGATTGGTAATCTCGGTGGTGAAGCAACAGTCGAACAGGCTAAGCGGGCAAGCGAAATGATCGGGGCCAATGCCCTTCAGATTCATATTAACGTCATCCAGGAATTGACGATGCCTGAAGGGGACAGGGATTTTGCGGGTACCCTTTCGAGAATAGAAAAAATCAACAGTACGGTCGGAATTCCTGTCATCGTAAAAGAGGTTGGATTTGGGATGAGTATGGAAACGGTGCAGCAATTACATTCCGTGGGTGTTTCGATCATTGATGTAGGCGGGTTTGGCGGAACGAATTTTGCTAAAATCGAGAATGAAAGACGAGCAAAGATACTCGGATATTTTAATGAATGGGGCATACCGACAGCCGCTTCGATTGTCGAAGCTGTTAATGTTTCACCACAACTTTCAGTCATTGGGTCGGGTGGCATTCAAAGCCCTTTGGAAATTACAAAAAGCCTGGCATTAGGAGCTAAAGGAGTCGGATTGGCCGGACATTTCCTCAAAATCTATAAAGAGTTGGGCTTGAAACAGTTAATTAAAGAAATACATTACATACATGAAGATTTGAAGGTCATCATGACTGCACTCGGGTGTGGTAATATCTCAGAGCTAAGGAAATCGAAATTAGTCATCAATGGAAATACCTATCATTGGTTATCTCAAAGAGGCATTGATTGTTCGGTGTATGCTAAATGAATGACCACAAAAGGAAGCATCTCAATTGAAACGAATTGAGATGCTTCTTTTTGTTCAGGGATAGACTTAACTATTCCTTTTTCGTGCCTCTTCAGGACCTTCCATTCTTGTTGCCCCTTTATGATCCAGTGATTGGTCCCTGTCGGACTCCACCCGTTTACTTTCTTTCAATTTTTTTTCTTGCCGATCTTTTCCCATGTTCACACCTCCTTTTAATTGATAGGGGGAAGGTTTTCCTCATTAAATGCCGTGCTCTATGTTTATACTTTGAATAAACAAGCCATAATGTTCCTAAAAGGGGGACGTTGCATGGATGGAATTATATTTTATTGGATTTCATGGATAGTTTGGGTCATTGTCATGTTTTTTATTCCGAAAACGGTTCCCTTTCGTTTTGATTTTCTTTTTCATCTATTAGCCGTTATGGTATTGGCGGGCTATAAACTGGAAGCCCCATTGGTTTCCGTTCATTTGAGCGGTCCGTATCTTTTCTTTATACTGTGTGTCTATTTTAGGAAGAAAACAATCATCAAGATGATGGAACTGATCAGCGGAAGTCTTATTATCACTCTCGCTTATGCCAGTTTTCAACTTTTTTCTTTGCTTGATCCGATATGGCTCATCATGAAGCCCGCTTATCTTTTGTGTATTTTCCTGAATTATCTTATCCTATTACTTTTTAAAAACTGGAAACATCGATTGTTCGTCCTTTTAATTGGGATGATGATGGGAGATATCATATATTCCGGATTACTTGCTTACCACACTTTACCTTATGTGGCCCTTGCTTACGCATGGCATGATAATGCAGTTCTGGTATTGGGCGCAAACATACTGTGGAGAATGTTGGAAATGGTTGGCCATTATATTTATTTAATATCCCAATCGAGATTTTTATCAAAACAAGGAAAAGAGAATTTTAATCAATGAAGAGTATGGGGTATTAGCCGCTTTATCAAAAGGCAGATTATATAAATGGAACCAAATGGAATTGGAAGGCTTTTATTCATACAATCATTGTTGATTGGCGAGAAATTTGTTACTATAGGATAGTTAGAGGTCTGTAGATAAATCGTAAAATGCTCTAAATAATTAAAAAGGAAGCCGTATGTCGAAGCTTTCTTCATTTTTTTGGGCTGTTTATAATTAAGTTTGAGCATGCAGGGGGTTCGGCTTCACGTTACTTTAGGAACTGGGGCGTAAAGTGGACAAACTGACCGTGAATACTTGATGAGTTTAACTGAACATCAGTTGTTTCTTACTGATGAAAGATTCCTTTAAATGATGATGGATACAGCCTTTTCCTTTTAAAGGAAATGATGAAAATCAATAATGCAAAGCAACCGCAATAAATGCATTCATGAATTTCGTGACTTTGACAGAGATATAGTAGCAGAAAGGGTGAATAGCAATGCCAAAACCGGTAATTGCGATAGTCGGTCGTCCGAACGTGGGAAAATCGACAATCTTTAATAGAATAGTTGGAGAACGGGTTTCGATTGTCGAAGACGTTCCTGGAGTAACCCGGGACAGGATTTATAGTTCTGGTGAATGGTTGACACATGATTTTAACATAATTGATACAGGTGGAATTGATATCGGTGACGAGCCGTTCCTGGAACAAATTCGCCAGCAGGCTGAAATCGCCATCGACGAAGCTGATGTGATAATTTTTATGACAAATGGCCGTGAAGGGGTAACGGCTGCTGATGAAGAAGTAGCCAAGATACTCTATAAATCGAGAAAGCCAGTTGTCCTTGCAGTAAATAAAGTCGATAACCCAGAAATGAAAGATCAAATTTATGATTTCTATGCGTTAGGTTTTGGGGATCCATTCCCGATCTCCGGGTCTCATGGACTTGGTCTTGGTGACCTTCTGGATGAAGCGGCCAAACATTTCCCTAAATTCAGCGGCCAGGATTATGCTGATGATGTCATTAAATTCAGTTTGATTGGAAGACCGAATGTAGGTAAATCATCTCTGGTCAATGCATTGTTAGGTGAAGAACGTGTCATTGTAAGTGACATTGAAGGTACGACTCGCGACGCGATTGACTCTCCTTATAAATATAATGGCAAAGAATATGTCATTATTGATACAGCAGGGATGCGGAAAAAAGGTAAAGTGTATGAAAGCACGGAAAAATATAGCGTACTTCGTGCATTAAGGGCAATTGAGCGTTCCGACGTTGTTCTTGTCGTCCTGAACGCTGAAGAAGGTATTCGTGAGCAGGATAAAAAAATTGCCGGATATGCCCATGAAGCTGGTAGGGCGGTCATCATCGTCGTCAATAAGTGGGATGCCATCGAGAAAGATGAAAAAACGATGAAGGATTTTGAAGAAAAGATCCGTGCCCATTTCCTATTCTTGGATTATGCGCCAATCATTTATCTATCTGCCTTAACGAAAAAACGGACACATACCTTAATACCGGTCATTGATCAGGCTAGTGAGAATCATGCTATCCGGGTTCCGACAAATGTCTTGAATGAAGTGGTCATGGATGCCGTTGCAATGAATCCGACACCGACTCATAATGGTAACCGTTTGAAAATTTATTATACGACTCAGGTAGCGATCAAGCCGCCAACTTTCGTTGTATTCGTTAACGATCCGGAGTTATTGCATTTCTCATATGAGAGATTTTTAGAAAATCGAATTAGGGATGCCTTTGGTTTTGAAGGAACACCAATACGAATTTTTGGACGCCAGAGAAAATAGTAAAGGTGGTTATATCATGGTGAAAGATAAAGAAAGTATCGCAGTGATTGGAGCTGGGAGCTGGGGAACTGCTTTAGCGCTCGTAATCGCCGATAACCAGCATGAAGTGAGATTATGGGGACATAATCAGAAACAAATCAATGAAATAAATCAAAATCATACGAATGAAAAATACTTGCCTGGGATTGAATTGCCTTTGGGGATTAAAGGTTATTCTTCCCTTAAGGAAGCGTTGGCCGGGATTGAAGTAATCATTTTGGCTGTGCCTACCAAAGCATACAGGGAAGTGCTTGGTCAGATTGAAGAGGCTCATGATAAACCATTGACGATCGTTCATGTGAGTAAGGGAATTGAACCTGATTCACTGCTTCGTATATCGGAAATGATTGAAGAAGTCTCATCGGCTGATTGGCTTAAAGATATAGTTGTTCTTTCAGGACCGAGCCATGCAGAAGAAGTAAGTCTGCGTCACCCGACAACAGTTGCCGTTTCTTCAAAGAATATGAAGGCTGCAGAAAGGGTTCAGGACATCTTTATCAATAATAATTTCCGTGTATATACAAATCCGGACATGGTTGGTGTTGAAATCGGAGGGGCATTGAAGAACATCATTGCTTTGGCTGCCGGCATAACGGATGGTTTAGGCTATGGGGATAATGCCAAGGCTGCATTAATGACACGAGGATTGGCTGAAATATCCCGTCTAGGGGTGGCCATGGGGGCAAACCCACTAACGTTTTCAGGTTTAGCTGGGATTGGCGACTTGATCGTCACTTGTACAAGCGTTCATTCCCGTAATTGGAGAGCTGGGAATATGCTTGGTAAAGGGCAAAAGCTTGAAGAAGTGTTGGAAAACATGGGTATGGTCGTTGAAGGTGTCAGAACCACTAAAGCTGCCTATCAACTAGCCCAAAAGTACGAAGTGAACATGCCGATCACAGA
Source organism: Peribacillus simplex (assembly GCF_900156045.1). Taxonomy (GTDB): domain Bacteria; phylum Bacillota; class Bacilli; order Bacillales; family DSM-1321; genus Peribacillus; species Peribacillus simplex_D. The sequence goes on from NZ_FTMX01000001.1 coordinate 1,036,419, forward strand.
GGCCTTGTACGATGTTTTATTCAATGGGGAAGAAGTGAAAAAGGCTGTTGACCTTTTGATGAATCGTTCAAAAACGAATGAGATGGAAGAACTTTATAACATATTGGATAGCAGGCAGCAGGATTAACCTTCAATTTGTTGATTTTCATAAAAGAATTTCATTAAATTAGGCATTTGATGATGCGCCTTGCCGTGTATCAGCATACAATGCAACGAAAGTAAACTAGTAATTTGACCTCGGCACGGGGGATTTAGTCAAATGAGCAGAAGATATCCAGATATCTTCTGCTTTTTTTATGGTCAAAAAATCATCTGTTTTCTTTTGATTTATGAATAACTGAATAGTTTATTCAGTATTGCATAAATCATTCTACATATTTCCTTGTTTTTTGTTAAAAATCGACTATTTTTTTTGGTATGAAAATTGCGAAGTGTAATATGACCAAAAAATTATAAGGGAGGCCAGAAAGGTTGGTTAACTTTTCTCGCTAAAAAAGGAAGGGGAATGATACATGCAAACAGGTAAACTGAAAAGGTCCTTAAACTTATGGCATATAGTATTGCTTGGTGTTGGATATATGACGCCGATGGTTGTATTTGATACATTCGGGATAGTTTCCGAAAAAACAGGGGGGCATGTGCCAATGGCATATGTCATTGCTCTTTCAGCGATGTTGTTTACTGCAGCCAGTTATGGAAAAATGGTGAAAATCTATCCACAGGCAGGTTCATCCTATACTTACACACAAAAAACGATTAATCCACATTTAGGCTTCCTTGTCGGGTGGTCTTCGTTACTTGATTATTTATTTTTACCGATGGTGAACGGCATTTTAACAAAAATATACTTAACTGCTCTTTTTCCGGAAGTATACCCGTGGATATGGGTGGTGGCATTTGTCCTTTTAATGACAGTCATTAACTTATTCAATGTTAATTTTGCAGCCAACTTTAATAGCTTCCTTGTTTTTTTTCAAATGTTGGTCATCATTATTTTTGTGGCACTTGTCGTTAAAGGAGTCATGGATGGAGAAGGTACTGGAGAGGTCTTGTCGGTTCAGCCATTCATCGGGCCACATTTGGAAATGTCGACGCTCATATCTGGTGCTACAATCCTTTGTTTTTCATTCTTGGGGTTTGACGCAGTCACTACTTTATCGGAAGAAACATCGAATCCATCCATAACGGTTCCCCGGGCCATCTTTTTGACTGCCCTTATCGGAGGGGGGTTATTTGTAACGGCATCATTCTTTACACAGTTATTTTTCCCGGATGTTTCCCGTTTTAGCGATCCTGAAGGAGCTTCTCCGGAAATTGCCCTTTTCGTTGGCGGGAAGTTATTTCAGGCTTTCTTTCTTGCAGGAACCTTATGCGGTACCCTTGCCTCCGGTCTTGCATCCCATGCTAGTGTTTCTAGGCTGCTATATGTCATGGGGCGTGACCAAATGATCCCGAAAAAACTATTTGGGTTTATCCACCCCAAATACAACACGCCATTTTTTAATGTCATATTTGTCGGATCCATATCATTGGTTGCCTTATTCCTTGATTTGGTTACGGCCGCTTCCCTCATAAACTTTGGGGCTTTAATCGCTTTTACCTTCGTGAATATTTGCGTAATCGTCCACGCAATAAGAAACAAAAGCTTCAGAACGATTAAAGGATTTCTTTCAACTATTCTTTCCCCGGTTTTAGGCGCGGCATCTGTCTTCATCCTTTGGCTTAATCTCGAGATGAGTTCATTGATTTTAGGAGTTGTCTGGGCGGTAATTGGGATTGGCTATCTACTGTATCGGACAAAATGGTTTACGGAATCCCCTCCGCTATTCCGTTTTGAAAAAGCACAGTGAATCTATTGTATTCATGAAACAAGGGAGGTTGTTATATGGCTGATGAGAAAATGAAGAGGACGTTCATGCCCATGCCTGTTGTTCTATTTTCGTTCATGGCGTCAGCGACTTGTGTTCAGCATTTATGAGCAAGAATATGTCACTGGTATGGTTCCGGAGTCTGCTGGACCGCTTTTACAGCATTACTTCTGTATCGGCTTATGCACGGGTTGAATTTACTGATTATTGTGACGTTTACCGATGTCATGTGGATGAAAATGGCTACGAAAGCAATTGCTATACTAACGTTAGTCGCCTTCCTTTTCATGGTCATATTCATCGTTTAATCCATCTGTGATATTACCTAAGGCGAATGAACAAGGAAAAGGACGGTGGCAGAAGCTTTGAAAGCATACCATTGAGCTCTTTTAGTGGTTTTTAAAACTTTGCAAACAGGTATGGAACCGTAATGACGGTACTGTCTTTATAAAAAGCCTAAGGCGAGGATGGCCACCCTCGAATCATAACAAGCAGGGGTATGCAAAAGGCTAAGAAAAGGTGATCGGTCCTTTATAAAATAAGTCTAAGGTGCATACCAGGTTTTTAGGTCAAAAGGGTCCGTTGAAGGACCCTTTTGTTGTGGAACGAATAAAGGTAAATGATGGATATTGAGTAATGGTACATCTTATTTTTTATCTTGCAATTCGGAATTGTGATAAAATATAGGTTAGGTTACAAAAGGAGAGTGAAAATGTGTTATCTATTCCGGATGATAAAATTAGACCATTCATAACTATAACAGTTGATCAGCCTACATTTTCAGACCAAAAAATTCATGAGATTCAGGAACCTTTCTTCTTTCTTATGAAGGAAAATCAAGTGTTTGCGTATATCCGCATGGATGACCTCCCGTTAAATGAAAAAATAACGACAGTCGATCAGCTTTTACAGTATGCTTTTTCGATTGATAATGTCTGTAAATTGCACCCTAACATTTCCTTGCCGCATCTGTTTCAAATTATCGGTGAACCTATCGTACTGATAAAAACGGATGATGGCCGGCTAACCGGTTATGTAAAAAGGGAAGATGTATTAGCTGAATTATTTAAGCAGGACAGCAAACAAAATTTAGACCTGCTAAATGTGATTTTAACCTCCATTCCTATGGGGATTTTTGTGGCTGATAAAGAAAAAAATATCGTGAACTTTAATGAATCAGGCTTGAAGATGATAAAAAAGCCTTCTGAACAAGTCCTTAATGAACCTGCTGCGAATATCTTCAATAAGCAACATATACATAGCGTGTTTACCAGCGGGAGCAGTATTCTGAATCAGCTGGAGATTACTGATGTCATGAGTGTGCTTGTCGACTATAGCCCGATTCTGAACCATGAAAAAGAAGTCGAAGGCCTGATCATCATCGTTCAGGATTTACCGATGGTTGAGGAAATGGCCATGGAAATAGAATTGATAAAAAGCTCGAATAAAGACTTGAATGCCATTTTGGCGAATATCTATGATGAAATACTTGTTGTCAATCAAAAAGGAGAGCTGCTGCGCTATAGTGACAGCATCATCTCAGGATTCTGGGGGAAGGACTTAAAAGATTATATAGGGAAGAATCTCTTGCAATTAGAAGATGAAGGGATTTTTAATCCTTCGGTCACCCGGTTAGTCCTTGAACAAAAAAAGAAAGTATCGATTGTCCAGGATACGAGAATGAATAAGAAAGTCCTATCCGTGGGCACTCCTGTGTTCAATGAAAAAGGGGATATAGATCGAATAGTCATTGCATCAAGGGATATAACGGAAACGACACAATTGAAATCGGAATTAAATGAAATGAGGAAAGAACTGGACTCTTTCAAAAAACAAGATCAATTTTATAAAGAGTTGGTTTTTGCAAGTCCTAAAATGGAGCAGATAATCAGCCAAGTCAAGAAAATCGCTCATTTTTCATCTACTGTATTAATCAATGGGGAGTCGGGAGTAGGTAAAGAAGTGATAGCCGAAGCCATTCATAAAATGGGCAGGCGATCTAAACAGCCTTTCCTGAAGATAAATTGCGGGGCGATTCCGGAAAACCTCCTCGAAAGTGAATTGTTTGGTTATACGAAGGGTTCCTTTACAGGAGCGGATAAAAATGGGAAGGTAGGATACTTTCAACAGGCCAATAAGGGGGTTTTATTCCTTGATGAAGTGGGTGACATGCCAATACATCTGCAAGTCAAACTGCTGCGGGTCCTCCAGGAACAGGAAGTGATTCCGATTGGCAGCACTACGCCCATTTCCATTGATGTCCAAATTGTTGCAGCCACGAATAAGAGTCTGGAAAAAATGGTCGAGATGGGCACGTTCAGAGAAGATTTATTCTATCGATTGAACGTCATACCCATACATGTGCCCCCTTTAAGGGAAAGGCCGGAGGATATACCACCGCTAGCCTTTCATTTCCTGCAAAAACTGAATGAAAGGTATCAGCGGAATTACCACTTTTCCCCCGATGCATTAAATATACTGGAAGTCTATACTTGGCCGGGGAACATTCGTGAGTTGCAGAACATGATTGAAAGATTGGTTGTTTCTGCAGATGAAGAGATGATAGATGCTGACTTCATTCAAAGGTTCATACCTGTGGGCAGTGACTTTAAACAAGCGAAACCCATCATTACGAGAATTCTTCCGCTTCAGGAAGCACAGGATCATGTCGAAGAACAATTGATCATGCTTGCCATGAAACAGTATAAAACCACGACCAAAGCGGCCAAAGCGCTCGGGATAAGTCAATCGTCAGTGAGCAGGAAGTATCAAAAAGTGTTAGCTGAACAGAGTAAGAAGATCGAAAACAATGCATTTTGAATAAAAGCCGTTGCCGAGTGATGAAATTCACTTGTCAGCGGCTTTTATTTATTATCGGCATTAGGGAAGCTTTTAATGATTTTCCGAGATGATTATGCAAAGTGAAATAACGATATGCATATTTGCATAGTATCGGAGTGATTTATCAAAAAAAATGCGGTTTTATTGGTTAATTAACTTGGCATGGTTCTTGCTTGATTAATAGGTATAAGAAAAAAGGGAGGTAAGCATCAAAGTTTCATAAAGAAGCAATCTTAATTAACCATTAACCATCCACTAAAGTTATAAAAAAAAGGGAGATTAAAAAAATGTCAATTAACGTAGAAAGTAAAAACACTCAAGCTAACCAATCAGCAACCCAAGATTATATTAAAAAAGTGCTTCAATTAATCGAACAAAAAGAAATTTCAAAAGAAGATGCGCAGTGGGTAACAAAAGAAACGGTCGAGAATTTCCGTAACCATGTAAACCCAGGGTTTTTGGAATACCGTAAGACGGTCACTAAAGACACACAATTCGCTTCTGTGGAGTGGTCTGATCAAGGTTCCTGTTTTACTGATGTAAATGGAAAAAAATATATTGATTGTTTAGGTGGATTTGGTATTTATAATGTTGGCCACCGTAACCCTAAAGTAGTAAAGGCTGTAACCGATCAATTGCAAAGACAAGCCCTTCATAGCCAAGACTTACTTGATCCATTACGTGCAATGCTTGCCAAGATCCTTGCTGAAATCACGCCGGGAGATCTAAAATACTCTTTCTTTACGAATAGCGGTACCGAGAGCGTGGAGGCTGCACTTAAGCTGGCCAAAATGTACAGTGACCGACACACGATCATTTCCACGACAAAATCATTTCATGGGAAAAGCCTTGGTTCACTATCGGCAACGGCAAAGGGCATGTTCAGAAAACCGTTCATTCCATTGATCCCAGGTGTGCGTCATGTACCTTTTGGTGATGTGGATATGATGAGAAAAACGTTTGAAAGTTGTGCATTGGTTGGTGAAGATGTTGCTGCTGTACTATTGGAGCCAATTCAGGGTGAAGGTGGGGTCATCCTTCCTCCGCAAGGTTATTTAAAGCAGGTTCGGGCATTATGTGACGAATATGATGCGTTATTAATATTGGATGAAGTGCAAACTGGAATGGGCCGTACAGGTAAAATGTTCGCTTCCGAGCTATATGATGTTGTTCCGGACATTATTTGTTTAGCGAAAGCATTTGGCGGCGGAGTTATGCCTGCAGGGGCTGTTGTAGCCAATGAGAAAGTGTTTAAAAGCTGGTTCGACAATCCATTCATGCACACTACGACATTTGGAGGAAATCCACTAGCTTGTGCTGCGGCCATTGCTACGATCGACGTACTATTGGAAGAAAACTTACCGCAGCGTGCTGCAGAAGTTGGTGAATACTTCTTAAATGGGTTAAGGGAAGCGGCTGATGAGCACAAAGATAAGGTATTGGAAATCCGCGGCCAAGGTTTGATGATTGGTATTGAGTTCCATAAAGATGAAGTGGGTTATGAATTCTCAAAAGCCCTCTTTGATAAAGGCATCTTGGTAGCAGGTACTCTCATAAATTCCAAAACAATAAGGATTGAGCCGTCATTGACTATTCAGTTGGATGAAGTCGATACAGTCATTAAAGCGTTTAAAGAGGTTTTGCCGACGCTTCAATCTTAATTTAAGTAATCAGAAAAAACAGCCTTTGGGCTGTTTTTTTTGATTGGAGGGAGTGAGTGTGGGGATTACTTACCTATTATTGTTTTATAATTGCTCCTAGAAATATTTTTTCGAAAAATGGGTCATGAAAGCGGGAATTACACAGATTGGACAAGGATTTAATTCCTTTAACGTAATTTGGTATGTTATAATAATTTCTGGAAAAAGGAGTGATGAAGATATGACACCTGCTCTGCAAAAAATGTGGATATCCTTTATAGCTATGGGCTTTATGGTTATCTCTATATTTCTAATCTACTTAAGCCGCTATAAATTAAAAGGTTTTTGGAGAGTCTTGACAGCAATTATCGCATACATACTTATGATTCTAGCCGGCTTGATCATCCTTATCGTTGTTCTTAGCGGGCCAACCACTTGATAGGTGAGGAGAAATGATGAGAAATTTTTTCAAAATATTATGTTTATTATGCATCATTGTATCATTATCTGGCTGCTTATATCCGGAGAAGCAAAAAATGCAAAACCAACTGCCTTATAAAGAGCAAATACAATCAGTCCAAAGTGCAGTGGATCAATTTCAGAAAGATGAAGGCGGGATACTGCCCATCGTTACAAAAGATGCTGAAACACCGATTTATCAAAAATATGTCATAAAATTTTCTAAGATTTCACCGAGGTATATGGCTGAACCGCCGGACAATGCCTTTGAATCGGGAGGCGTCTTTCAATACATCCTCGTAAATGTTGAAAAGAATCCGACTGTAAAGCTGTTGGATGTCAGGATGGCGCAGAAGATTCAGGATGTTTCCTTGAGATTGACTGCTTATCAGCAAAGCAACGGATACCCGCCATTTAAGGAAAGGTTATCCGATAATGTCTTCACTCTTGATTATGAGAAAATGGGCCTGAAGGAAGCTCCGACGGTCACGAGCCCATTTTCACAAAAAGACTTATATCTTGTAGTCGATGGTCAAGGCAGTATTTTTGTTGATTATACCCCGGATTTACTTGAGGCATTAAAGAAGCATGAGGGGGAATTAAAGCCAGGTGAAGATATCCGGGAACTGTTGGTTCAGAGTTCGGAGTTCGTCCCTGCCTATTCATTGCCATATACCATTGATGGAAAAACAAACACTCCAATATTTCTTACAAAATAGGCATAACCCTTCTTCTGCAAAATATATTGTAGGGGAAGGGTTATTTCTTTTATCTTTATTTCATCTTACTTTTAAAATAACAACCCTTATATAAAATTTCTGGTGGAGGAAGGGATTGAACCAGGGAAATAATTGGAATAAATTTTTAGGACAACATCATAGATATATATTGTCCTAAATAAACGCAAATGGATAAACGAAATCCCAAAACTCTAATTCGGGAGGGGATACCTTGGAAAAGGTAGATATTTTTAAAGATATAGCTGAACGGACCGGTGGCGATATATACTTGGGGGTGGTCGGTGCCGTCAGGACTGGGAAATCCACATTTATTAAAAAATTCATGGAGCTAGTCGTCATTCCGAATATTCCGTCAGAGGCGGACCGTGCCAGGGCACAGGATGAATTGCCTCAAAGTGCAGCCGGAAAGACGATCATGACGACGGAACCTAAATTCGTACCGAACCAGGCAGCATCGATTCAAGTAGCTGAAGGTCTCGACGTGAACATCCGTTTAGTCGATTGTGTCGGTTATACAATACCCGGGGCTAAAGGGTATGAAGATGAAAATGGTCCCCGCATGATTCACACGCCTTGGTATGAAGAACCGATTCCGTTCAATGAAGCGGCTGAGATCGGTACTCGCAAAGTAATTCAGGATCATTCTACATTAGGTGTAGTTGTTACGACGGATGGATCGATTGGAGAAATTCCGCGAAGTGATTATTTAGAGGCCGAGGAAAGGGTTGTCGAAGAATTGAAGGAGGTTGGCAAGCCATTTATCATGATTGTCAATTCCGTTCAGCCCCACCACCCGAATACGGTAGCACTGAGGGAATCCCTGCAGGAAAAGTATGATATCCCTGTATTGGCCATGAGTGTCGAAGGAATGCGGGAATCGGATGTTTATAGCGTACTGCGCGAGGCCCTGTACGAATTTCCTGTTCTTGAGGTCAATGTTAATCTCCCGAGCTGGGTAATGGTTCTGCGCGAGGATCATTGGTTGAGGGAAAGTTACCAGGACGCGGTTAAAGAGACCGTCAAGGACATTAAACGCCTGAGGGATGTAGATCGTGTAGTCGGTCATTTCAATGAATTCGAGTTCATTGACCGTGCCGCGCTTGCAGGCATTGAGATGGGGCAGGGGGTTGCAGAAATAGACCTATACGCCCCTGATGAACTCTATGATGAAATCCTGAAGGAAATTGTCGGTGTAGAGATCCGGGGCAAGGATCATCTGTTATCATTGATGCAGGACTTTGCGTATGCTAAAGCAGAATATGATCAGGTGGCCGATGCATTAAGAATGGTCAAACAAACTGGATATGGTGTTGCAGCCCCATCCCTTAACGATATGAGTCTTGATGAACCGGAAATCATCCGTCAGGGAGCCAGGTTCGGTGTCAGGCTAAAGGCCGTAGCTCCTTCCATCCATATGATCAAGGTCGATGTCGAATCCGAATTCTCGCCAATCATCGGTACGGAAAAGCAAAGTGAGGAGTTAGTCCGGTATCTGATGCAGGATTTCGAAGACAATCCACTTTCCATTTGGAACTCCGATATTTTTGGCAGAAGCCTAAGTTCCTACGTAAGGGAAGGCATTCAAGTGAAATTAGCGATGATGCCAGACAATGCGCGCTATAAATTGAAAGAAACACTGGAGAGGATCATTAATGAGGGCAGTGGGGGATTAATTGCCATCATCTTATAGCAAACGTTTAAAAGCTGGACCAACTCCATTTATGGATTGGTCTTTTTGCATGGGAAGAACGGCGGGATTTCAGGAAAAATATCATTTATGAACACTAATATTTGAAATGATCCGCCGTTTTTTAGTATAATCTTGAAAAAACCCTGTGGTTAAGCGATTTTCAGCAATATTATTAGTTTAATTTCTATAAAAAAGGGAAATGATGAATAGCGAAAGACAAAATTTATAATATATACAATTATTAATGAAAAGATTCCCATTATTTTTTGAATTCCCTTGCTAAGCTAATAGGATTTGTGATAATCTACATACAGAAAACGCGTTATAACAGCGATTTCAACCTATTTATAAATTTTTGGATGAATTATTTGGAAATTAATCGGGCTTGGTAATCCGTGATTGTCAGGGAATGAAAATTTTTTGACCGAAACTAATATCAAATCACTATTATAGTGTTGTAATAATGATTTTTTATAAAGATCCCTTTTGGGAGGAGGTGAATGGCATGAACAAAACAGAATTAATTAATGAAGTTGTTACAGCAACTGAAATTTCTAAGAAAGACGCTACAAAAGCTGTTGATGCTGTTTTTGATACAATCTTAGAAGCTCTAAAAAACGGTGATAAAGTCCAATTGATTGGTTTTGGTAACTTTGAAGTTCGTGAACGTGCGGCTCGTAAAGGGCGTAACCCACAAACTGGTGACGAAATCGAAATTGCAGCTAGCAAAGTGCCAGCTTTCAAACCCGGTAAAGCGCTGAAAGATGCAGTGAAGTAATCCTACCATTACATACGGGTGCTTAACCGAAATGGGCCGCGTGAAAACGCGGTCCTTTTTTTGCTTCTTAATTTCTATCTGTGATAATATAAAAGACAGTGAATATTTTCGAAACGCTGCAGATGGTAAATGCGTCACAAGGAAATGACCAACCTAATACCACTTCCGACGAAATTGCCTTTAAAGGACGTCAATGTATGGGGGAATGGGTCGCTTTAAAATTGCAATTATGGATATCCGGGTGCAAAGCCTTGGATTTTTTATCTGAATACATAATATTATTGATTTTTTAGGAGGTACAAAAATGGCTAATGTTGATCATGCCAAATTAGAAGAAGCGGTTAAAATGCTTCTTGAGGCTGTAGGGGAAGACCCAACGAGGGAAGGACTGCTGGATACTCCTAGCCGTGTAGCCAGAATGTATGAGGAAATTTTTTCCGGACTTAATCAAGATCCAAAGGAATATTTCGATACTGTTTTTGGAGAGGACCATGAAGAACTCGTACTTGTAAAGGATATTCCGTTTTACTCAGTATGTGAACATCATCTAGTCCCTTTTTACGGGAAAGCCCATGTAGCATATATTCCGAAAAACGGAAAAGTGACTGGCTTAAGTAAATTGGCACGGGCGGTTGAGGCTGTATCGAAGCGTCCGCAACTTCAAGAGCGCATCACTTCTACAGTTGCTGACTCGATAATGGAAAAGCTTGAGCCTCATGGTGTAATGGTTGTGGTAGAGGCTGAACATATGTGCATGACCATGCGCGGTGTAAAAAAACCAGGATCTAAAACGGTGACTTCAGCTGTAAGGGGAACGTTTGCGAAAGATCACCGTACTAGAGCTGAAGTGCTGGCATTCATTAAAGACTAAGGACATGGGGGCAGGAAAAAATGAATGAAAAAAAGATTCTGAATGATTTTGTCGTAATCAAAGCCATTGAGGATAGTGTGAATGTAATCGGGTTGACAAGGGGAACGGACACCAAGTTTCATCACTCCGAAAAACTTGACTCAGGAGAGGTGATGATCGCACAATTCACGGAGCATACCTCGGCAATTAAAATCAGGGGCCATGCAAAGGTCTATACTCCATTCGGAGAGATAGAAAGTGATTCCAAAAAGAATTCTCCTGACAAATGATAGCTTCTCAATGCTTGGTTAATTGGTAAATCAATCATCTGATATCGGGTTTAACAAGCTGTAAATTTCCCGCATCCATTTTTTTGAAGAGCAAAAGACGATGGTTTCCTTATTTTTGGAAGTTTCATTTTATAAACGTTGACCATTTCATCTGATTGTTTTTATGGTATAATAATGTGTATTTTACACAGACAGAAACCAATATGTATGAAAAAAATTATCTTTCGGGGATGCAAGGGTGATCTCAATTGTTAAACATAACGGACGACATAAGGCAATTAAAACGATTAATAGAAACGAAAGCTCAACATCCATATTTATTGAAGTATATACAAAAGCCAAGCTTGGACGAAGATAAACTGTTATTGCTTTGGGGATTGTTTAACGATTTGGACGTTACAAGCGAAAAACGGAATCAATATATCATTTCAACCATGTTAGTGCAAATTGCTCTGGATACCCATGAAATCGTCTCGAATTCGGGTGAAGGAATCGAGTCGCCCGAAGTATTGAAAAATCGTCAATTGCAAGTGCTTGCCGGTGATTACTATAGCGGCTTATATTATCAAGGGCTTGCCAGTGTAGGTAATGTTGATATGATCCGTATACTTTCAAGCGCGATAAAAAAAATAAATGATAATAAAATCATCCTTTACCAACAAGGGTCCATTGATGATGTACCAACGCTTTTAATGACGATTAAAGCGATCGAGGCTTCGCTGATTCATAAACTGGGGGATTACTATAGTGAGCCTGCCTGGATGGAAATATCGGAAGATCTGCTGCTTCTAAAACGGTTGCATGCCGAGAAGTGCAGTTATATGAAGTCGGGACAATCGATAGTTTTTGATGTCCTGAGGGAAATGTCTTTTGATGATTCGATTGGTGGGGAAGTTCCCATTTCGGAAAAAGAAGAACAGGTACGAACCCAATTCGACAAGTGCCTGTGGGATGCCAGGCAATCCGTAGAACGCTCGATGCGGAAGCTTGCAAAGTTGGATGATGAGCTACTGGAAAGAGTGAAGGCCATCTTGGAACAAACAGAAAGTATAGCAAATTCATATGTGAAAGAAGGGTGAATCATGGAGCAGTCTAAAGAGCAAAAAGTTCATCATGTCTTTGAAAAGATCTACGGAAATTATGACAAGATGAATTCCCTCATCAGCTTTAAACAGCATCTTAAATGGCGGAAGGCTACAATGGCCATCATGAATGTCCCAAAAGGCGCCCATGCACTGGATGTATGCTGTGGAACAGCGGACTGGACCATTGCCCTTGCTAATGAAGTAGGACCGGAAGGAAAGGTTGTTGGTCTGGATTTTAGTAAGAACATGCTGAAAATCGGCGAACAAAAGGTGAATGAACTCAATCTAGATCAAGTGTCCTTATTGCATGGGAATGCAATGGAACTTCCTTTTGAGGATAATAGCTTTGACTATGTCACGATCGGTTTCGGGTTGCGGAATGTACCTGATTACATGAAAGTGCTTAAAGAGTTAAACCGTGTAGCCAAGCCGGGTGGAATGGTCGTTTGCCTGGATACATCACAGCCAACGATGCTAGGCTTTAAACAGGGCTATTATTTTTATTTCCGTTTCATTATGCCCATGTTCGGCAAATTATTCGCAAAAAGCTATAGTGAATACTCATGGCTGCAGGAATCAGCCCGGGATTTCCCAGGCATGAAAAAGCTTGAAAACATGTTTAAGCAGGCAGGAATGGAAAATGTCAGTTATAAGGCCCATTTCGGTGGGGTAGCAGCAACACATTTCGGGTATAAGCCTTCAAAATAAGCAGAATAGCAATGGACAAAGCTGGGTGGAATGTATGAAATTTAAAATGATGTATTCATTTTTGAATGCAGATTTGCAATTAATAGAAAAAGAACTGGAAGCTGCAATTGAAGCGGATTCCACGGTTTTAAGGGAAGCTTCCCTGCATTTACTGCAATCCGGTGGAAAACGGATCCGTCCGGTATTCGTCCTATTGGGTGCGAAGTTTGGCAACTATGATATTCATGTCGTAAAGCATGTCGCAGCGACTTTGGAACTCATCCATACGGCCTCCCTTGTACATGATGATGTTGTGGATGATGCGGATTTACGCAGGGGATCTGCTACCATTAAGTCAAAATGGGATAATCGTGTCGCCATGTATACAGGCGACTTCATTTTTGCTCGTGCACTGGAAATGATGGCGGTTATCGAGTCTCCGCTTGCGCATCAAATTCTCGCAGATACTATGGTTGAACTATGTCTTGGGGAAATTGAACAAATAAAAGATAAGTACAATTTCGAACAGAATTGGCGGATATACTTTAGAAGGATCAAACGGAAAACGGCATTACTCATTGCATCCAGCTGCCAGTTGGGAGCCATTTCAGCAGGTGTTGAAGAAAAGGTTCATCAAAAGCTATTTAAATTCGGATATTATGTCGGTATGTCCTATCAAATCACCGATGATATATTGGATTTTACGGCTTCGGAAGAAGAGCTAGGGAAACCAGCCGGCAGTGATTTGATTCAAGGTAATATCACTTTGCCCGTTTTGATTGCTATGGAAGATCCGAAGTTAAAAAAGCTTATCGAAACGGTTCGGGAAGATACGCCAAAAGACGAAATGTCCCATATAATCAATGCGATAAAAACTTCCGGTGCCATTGAACAGGCAGCAAGAATCAGTGATATGTATTTAGAAAAGGCTTTTACTGAATTGAAAGGCCTTCCTGCCATTAAAGCTAGAAAAACTTTATCGGATATCGCGAAAAATATCGGAAAAAGAAAGTTTTGATAATGGGAGTTGCGAAACTCATCAAACAATGGTAATATTCTAAAAGTATTGCCTTATATAGGCAAATAACAATGATACATATTAGGAGTGACATTCATGGAAAGAACATTTTTAATGGTTAAGCCTGACGGCGTTCAACGCAATCTAATCGGTGAAATCGTTTCCCGTTTTGAAAAGAAAGGCTTCCTTCTTGCAGGAGCAAAATTGATGGTAATTTCTCAAGAATTGGCCGAGCAACATTATGGCGAGCACAAAGAACGTCCATTCTTTGGCGAATTAGTGGACTTCATTACTTCAGGTCCTGTCTTCGCAATGGTTTGGGAAGGTGAAAACGTAATCGCTACTGCACGTCAAATGATGGGTGCTACTAACCCTAAAGATGCAGCAGCAGCAACAATTCGTGGCGATTTTGCCGTAACTGTCGGCAAAAACATCATTCACGGATCTGATTCAGCTGAAAGCGCTGTACGTGAAATCGGTTTATTCTTCAAAGAAGAAGAAATTGTTGAGTATTCTAAACTTGTAAGCGAGTGGGTTTATTAATTAATACGATCACTCTATAAAAAGCGGGTTCCATCGTCATAATGCGATGGAACCCGCTTTTTTTGTATTGCTTTTTTAGTTTTTCGGCAAGGTAAGGGATTATTTTAGTTTAAAGAAAATATGGCACTCTCCGATATATAAAGGGAAGGACCACTTAAAATAATTATTGCAGGGGAGTCGTAGGAATGCCTCAAGAATATGAAGAGTTTATTCGTAATATCAAAATGTTGACAGGCATTGATTTGGCATTATATAAGGAAGGGCAAATGAAAAGGCGACTAACAACTCTATATGAAAAAAGAGGATATCATTCATTTCGTGAATACTATAAAGACATTCAAGCCAATCCCGGAGTTTTAAATGAGTTTTTGGATAGAATGACAATCAACGTTTCCGAATTTTATAGAAATGCGAAAAGATGGGAAGTGTTGGAGCGGAAAATCCTTCCTGAATTATTAGCAAGCAAAAAAAAGTTGAAAATTTGGAGTGCAGCCTGTTCAACTGGCGAGGAACCATATACGATTGCAATGATATTATCCAATCTGGTTCCACTTAGCCAGATAGAGATATTGGCGACGGATCTGGATGAAAATGTATTGGCGCGAGCGAAATTGGGGATGTATCCTGAACGTTCCTTAAATGAAGTACCTGCAGAAATCAAAAGGAAATACTTTAAAAAAAAGGAAGAGTTTTATCGTGTCGATGATGAAATCAAGAGAAGGGTGACATTTAAAAAGCAAAACCTTCTTGCTGACCGGTTCGAACAGGGATTCGATTTAATCGTTTGCCGCAATGTTTTAATTTATTTCACTGAAGAAGCCAAAAATTTATTATATGAAAAATTCAGTGCATCACTTAAAAGCGGCGGGGTCTTTTTTGTAGGAAGTACAGAGCAAATATTCACCCCAGGAAAATATCAATTTGAAACGGTTGACACATTTTTTTATAAGAAAAAGTAAATACTTTGGATAAAAAGGGACTGATTCTGTACATGAGAATTCAGTCCCATTTCGTTTGTCGTGTAAAGGCAATCCAATAAAACTCAAATTTGAAAGATTAAACTATATCGAAAATATTTAAGTACTTGTAAAATAGAATGAAAAGTGATTAAATTCAAACAATATGGTTTTTACGTTTTACATATACCCACATTTCATAAAATTGTGGTATATTGATACATATACACTTTAAAGTGCTAAAAGGGGGCTGGAAGATGAGATATTTAACAGCGGGAGAATCACATGGTCCGCAACTGACTACTATCATTGAAGGATTACCGGCAGGAATGCCGATTTCGAATGAGGATATTAATCAAGAATTAGGGCGCCGGCAAAAAGGGCATGGACGTGGAAGAAGGATGCAGATCGAGAAAGATCAGGCATTTATTTCTTCGGGAATCCGACATGGCTACACACTCGGTTCACCGGTTGCTTTGGTGGTTGAGAACGATGACTGGAAGCATTGGACAAAGATTATGGGAAGTGAAGGGCTTTCAGAAGAGGAAGCTGAAGAAATTAAACGTAAAATCACCCGGCCTCGTCCTGGTCATGCCGACTTGAACGGCGGGATTAAATATGGGCACCGCGATTTGAGAAATGTTCTGGAACGCTCTTCAGCCCGTGAAACGACAGTAAGGGTGGCAGCAGGTTCTGTCGCTAAAAAGCTATTGTCATTATTGGGGATAGAAGTGGCATCACATGTTTTGGAAATTGGCGGAGTGAAGGCAGAACCGCCAAAATACGAAACGATTCAGCAATTGCAACAAGTAACGGAAGAATCTTCTGTTAGATGTTTTGACAAAAATGTGGAACAGCAGATGAAGGATGCAATTGATGAAGCGAAACAAAAAGGAGATTCCATCGGTGGAATCGTTGAAGTCATTGTAGAAGGAATGCCGGTGGGTGTGGGAAGTTATGTGCATTATGACCGTAAGCTTGATGCAAAACTAGCCGCAGCGATAATGAGCATCAATGCATTTAAAGGTGTGGAAATAGGTCTTGGCTTTGAAGCGGCCCATCTATTCGGCAGTGATGTCCATGACGAAATCGCTTGGGACGAAGATCAGGGTTATTACCGGAAAACCAATCGCCTTGGCGGTTTTGAAGGCGGTATGACAACTGGAATGCCGATAGTTGTACGCGGTGTGATGAAGCCGATCCCGACTTTATATAAACCATTGAAAAGTGTTGATATTGATACTAAGGAAGTGTTTGAAGCAAGTGTTGAACGTTCCGATAGTTGTGCGGTTCCTGCAGCAGCAGTAGTTGCTGAAGCGGTAGTGGCATGGGAGCTGGCGGCTGCCATCGTTGATCAATTCCCTTCAGATCGGTATGAGCAATTAGCGGAATACATGAGATCATATCGGGAAGAAGTAAAGGGGTTTTAAATCATGGAATCCATCCAAATAAAAACGGCTTCCAAGCAATATCCGGTTTTAATTGGCAAGAAGGCAATAAATGAATTGCCAGAATTAATAACACATGAATTAAATCATCTAAACAAGATTCTGATCATAACTGATGAGAAAGTGGCGGCACTTCATTTGGAGACTGTGAAAAACGCCCTGATCCAAACGGGAAAACCGGTCCTGCATCATGTAGTGCCGGAAGGGGAGCATGCAAAAACTTTCGATGTGTTTTATGAATGCCAAAGCTTCTGCTTATCCCATCAGATTAATCGAAAGTCATTGATCATCGCCCTTGGCGGTGGTGCAGTCGGTGACTTGGCTGGATTCGTTGCGGCCACTTTTATGAGAGGGATTCCATTTATACAGGTTCCGACGACTTTGCTCGCCCACGACAGTGCAGTGGGCGGCAAGGTTGCCATCAATCACCCGCTGGGGAAAAATATGATTGGGGCCTTTCATCAGCCTGAAGCTGTCATTTATGATCTTGAATTTCTTAAAACTCTGCCTCTTAAAGAATTAAGGTCAGGTTTTGCGGAAGTCATTAAACATTCCTTGATAGCAGATAATGAGTTTTATCTATGGTTAAAGTCGAATATTGTTGATTTGAATGATATAACGGATGAGCAATTCCTGACAATGATTACAAAAGGAATTGGCATTAAAGCTAAAATTGTCGAAGAGGATGAGAAGGAAAATGGCATTCGTGCCTTCTTGAATTTTGGTCATACGCTTGGACATGCAGTGGAAAGTTCAATGGGATACGGAAACTTTACGCATGGGGAATCAATTTTAATCGGGATGGTCTATGCTCTTAAATTAAGCAGAAAGAAAGTGGATCTCGATTTTAAACTAGATGAGTTTATTGACTGGGTTTCTTCTTTAGGTTATCAAATAACCATTCCAACCCGACTTGAACATGCGTTGCTACTTGATTTAATGAAAACAGACAAAAAATCGGTCAATGATGCAGCTACCTTTGTTCTGCTAAACGAAGTGGGGTCACCGCTATTAATGGATATAGCCGACTCTGAGCTGATAGAGGAAATGGCGGAAATGATATAGAGTTCTGAAGAAGGGGGGACTATGTGTGATAAGAGGAATAAGGGGTGCCACTACAGTAGAGAGAGACACAGAAATGGAAGTGATTTCAGCTGCCGAAAAGTTGATGGCAGAGATCATTCAGGTCAACGAGATTGATCCCGATATGGTAGCTTCTGTATTTTTTTCTGCTACGGAAGAGATTCGATCTGTCTTCCCTGCCAAAGCCTTGAGGAAATTCGAAGGCTGGACTTATGTACCGGTTACATGCATGAAAGAAATACCGGTGAGCAATTCCTTGCCATTTTGCATCCGGGTCATGATCCACGTAAATACGACGAAATCTCAAAAAGAGATACATCATGTATACCAGGCAGGTGCTACGGTATTACGGCCAGATTTGACAAAGCAGATATAAGATGATTTTAAATCTATGAATATGATATACTATTCTCACACTTTCTTACTTTAAAGTGATAAAAAATATAGAGGTGATTGACATGAAATGGAATGAAGCGGTCCTTTCCTTGAAGTCTTATCAACCGGGAAAATCCACTGATGAAGTGAAAAAATTATACGGGCTGGAAAAAATCACGAAATTAGCTTCAAATGAAAATCCTTTTGGCTGTTCGGAAAAGGTCAAGGAATCCGTTAGGAATTCAACCCATTCGTTTGCCATTTATCCGGATGGATATGCAACGATGCTTAGGGAAGCTGTTGCAAAACATACAGGTGTGAAAGAAACTCAGCTTATTTTTGGAAATGGATCTGATGAGAACATTCAAATCATCTCGAGGAGTCTATTGGGGGCTGGAAAGAATACGGTCATGGCAACAGGCACTTTTTCGCAGTATCGCCATAATGCCACGTTAGAAGGTGCGGAAATCAGGGAAGTTCCTCATATTGACGGTGCTCATGATCTAGAAGGAATGATTAAAGCAATAGATGAAAAAACAGCGGTCGTCTGGCTTTGTACACCAAATAATCCGACTGGTAAATACATTTCGGAACAGGACTTAGTATCGTTCATCGAAAAAGTGCCTGAAGATGTTCTTATCGTTTTGGATGAAGCTTATTGTGAATATGCAACAGCTGAGGATTACCCGAGAACGAATCAATGGATTAATAAATATAAAAATTTGATCATACTCCGGACATTCTCAAAAATTTATGGACTTGCCAGTTTTAGGGTAGGGTACGGTTTGGCGGATGAAGATATTATTCAGAAACTAGATCCATCCCGGGAACCATTCAATGTGAACACATTCGCACAGAATATAGCTATCGTCGCCTTGGAAGATCAATCCTTCATTGAAAAATGCAAGGAAGAAAATCAAAAAGGGCTCAAGCGGTACTATGAATTTTGCAATAAGGAAAATTTAGCATATTACCCGTCACAAGGTAATTTCATCTTTATCCATTTTAAACAGGATGCCGATGTGGTGTTCCAATATTTGCTTGAGCGCGGGTACATCGCGAGGTCGGGGAAATCTTTCGGTTTTCCTAACAGCCTGAGGGTAACGATTGGTTCCACTGAAGAAAATGAAGGAATGATTAATGCTATTAAAACTTTTTTGAATGAAGTTGAGGCACCTTCTGATTCGCTGCTTTAACGTTTCATCAAACCTAGAGGAGCATAAAAGATGCGGGGGAGAGAAGAGTGAAGGGTAAGGTTTTTGTAATAGGTCTAGGTCTAATTGGCGGATCACTGGCCATGGCTGTACGCCATGCACATCCTGAAGCCGTGATTGTTGGTACGGACCTAAGTGAAAAGAATATTCAACTATCGATGCTATTGGGGATCATTGATGATTCTGTATCATCTTTGGAAGCGGGAGCACGTGATGCTGATTTGATTCTACTTGCTGTGCCTGTCAATGAAACCGTGAAGATTTTAGCTCAATTGGCCGATATGGATTTAAAAAGTGATGTCCTCATTTCGGATGCAGGAAGTACGAAGGATACAGTCGTTAAGGCAGCAAAACCATTGATAGATAAAGGGGTGGCCTTCATCGGGGGGCACCCTATGGCTGGTTCCCATAAAAGCGGTGCTGCCGCAGCCAAATTGCATTTATTCGAACATGCATTTTATTTGCTTACTCCCGGTAATTCGATTGAGGAAGAAAAAGTTGAGCAGCTGAAAGGGTGGCTGCAAGGGACAAGAGCTAACTTTCTGGTTGTGAGTCCTGCCATGCATGATAAGCTGACTGGGGTCATTAGTCATTTTCCGCATATTGTCGCATCGGGGCTCGTTAAGCAGGCAGAAAATTACAGTAAGGAAAACAAGTTGATTTCAAGGCTTGCAGCAGGCGGATTCCGAGATATTACAAGAATTGCTTCAAGCAGTCCGGAAATGTGGCGTGACATTTTGTTACATAATCGGGATGTGCTGCTTGAATTAATGAATGATTGGCTGAATGAAATGGAGCATATAAAAGGTCTGGTTGCGAATGAAGATAGTGAAGAAATTCTTCGGTTCTTTACAGATGCCAAGATTTTCAGGGATGATTTGCCAACGCATGCAAAAGGCGCCATACCAGCGTTTTATGATTTATATATCGATATACCGGATTATGCCGGAATAATTTCTGAGATTACCGGATATTTGGCTCAAGAAGGTATCAGCATTACAAACATAAGGATCATTGAAACCAGGGAAGAGATATACGGTGTGCTGGTCATCAGCTTCCAAACGGATGTTGATCGCATAAAAGCTGCGGAGTGTATTTCTAGACATACAGATTATGAAACGATCCTGGCATAATATTGATAGGAAGGATGGTTTTATGAATACGAAAAAATTACAAACGAACATCCAAACATTACGTGGTTCGATTGCCATACCTGGAGATAAGTCGATCTCCCACCGTTCGATAATGTTCGGAGCACTTGCCGAAGGGGAAACGACAGTCACTAATTTTCTTCCAGGAGCCGACTGTTTAAGTACGATTTCCTGTTTTAAGCAGCTTGGAGTCCATATTGAACAAGATGGCCAGCACGTCAAAATTGAAGGCAAAGGTTTTAATGGATTAAAGGAACCTGAGGCTGTACTGGATGTCGGAAATTCTGGTACGACGATCAGGTTAATGATGGGCATTTTGGCAGGGCAGCAATTTTCGGCCGTTTTGGCAGGTGATGAATCGATAGCCAAACGTCCAATGACCCGGGTAGTCAACCCTCTTCGTCAGATGGGCGCAGTCATTGATGGCAGAAAAGGAGCCGAATATACTCCGCTCTTCATAAGAGGTGGCAAATTAAAAGGGTTTCGCTATGAATTGCCTGTAGCAAGCGCGCAGGTAAAATCAGCGATAATCTTGGCCGGTTTGCAGGCAGAGGGTGAAACGATCATTATCGAACCGGAAGAGACCCGTGATCATACAGAACGAATGATCCAAGAGTTTGGCGGGAAAATCGAAAAGGACGGTCAAATGATTAAAGTAAGCGGAAACCAAGTCTTCAAAGGGACCGCCATCCATGTGCCAGGTGATATTTCTTCGGCAGCTTTCTTCATGGTGGCTGCAGCGATTACGGAAAATAGTGAAGTGGTGTTAAAGAATGTGGGCCTTAATTCGACAAGGACTGGAATCATCGAAGTCATGAAATCGATGGGGGCTGATATTACGATAGAGAAGAAGACGAGCGAGGGTGAACCTGCAGGAGACATCACTGTCAGAAGCTCCAGACTAAAAGGGACGACCATCAGCGGTGATCTAATTCCCCGGCTCATCGATGAAATACCGGTAATTGCACTTCTGGCAACACAGGCTGAAGGGATAACGACAATCAAGGATGCAGCGGAACTTAAAGTGAAAGAGACGAATCGAATAGATACTGTTGCAAATGAGCTCTCCATCCTTGGGGCAGATATAACCCCGACAGCAGACGGATTGATCATCAAAGGACGTAAAGCTCTTAATGGCGGCATGGTTACAAGCCATGGAGATCATCGTATCGGGATGATGCTTGCTGTAGCTGCTTTGATAACGGATGGGGAAGTGGAACTTGCTGACCCTGATGCCATAGATGTATCATATCCACAATTTTTTGGTCATTTGAGTCAATTGATAAAGTAAATATAAAAAAAGTTTACATACCTTATTTGGTCTGTAAACTTTTTTTAAATGCTCAAAAGTGTTGAAAGCGCTAACATTCGGGCTTTTTGTAACTGTATGGTCAAGAAAATAATGAAAAAGGGGTCCATGATCAAAAAGGAGATTTACCGTAGCGTGGAGAATTAACTAGTAACCTTTTTTAATGAGAATGGGAGGGGACTTCATCAATGGAATACAGGGCTACAGTATGGTAAACTAATGAATACTGTTTACTATGCATCTCGCGATTAACATGGTATTTTGTTCTTAATGGAAGAATATGTTACATTATGGCGTGAGTGTGTATGACTAGGGACCAAGTCTATCATGCAAAAGGAAGGATTCAACAATGAACACAGTGGAACAAGTTATACAGCATTTAAAAAAAGGGGAATTAACAGAAGCTCTTAAACATATAAATCGAATTAAAACATCAGAGTCAGCAGAGGACATATTGTTGCTGGCCGAAGAAATGCTCCAGCTTGGTTTTGCGGAGGAGGCAAAGGATCTTTTTGAACATCTGCTGCAACTCTATCCCGATGAAGGAGAATTGATTGTTTCGTTGGCGGAAATCCTTATTGACATGGACCAGGAAGATGAAGCGATGCTGATGCTTGAAAAAGTAAGTGCAGATGATGAAGTATATCCAAGTGCTTTGCTTTTGGAAGCGGACCTTTATCAATTACAGGGGATGGATGAGGTCAGCGAACGGAAATTACAGCAAGCCAAGGAAATGCTTCCAGATGAGATCATCATTGATTTTGCACTAGCTGAACTGTTCTTTCATCAAGGAAGGGATCAGGAAGCCATTGCAAATTACATAAAGGTTTTGGAACAGGAACAAGAAATCGCTGGTGTTAATGTCAATCAGAGGCTTGCCGAAGCATTAAGCAGTTCAGGGAAGTTCGAGGAGGCCCTACCGCACTTTGAAAAGGCCTTACAGGATGGACTTGAAATCAATACCCTATTTGAATATGCATTTACAGCTTTTCAGGCAGGTCTTTATGAGACAGCCGTACGAAAGTTTATTGAACTGAAAGAATTAGATCATGAATACCATTCTCTATATTTGTACCTGGCAAAGAGTTATGAACATCTTGAAGATCTGGAAAATGCCTTGAAAACGGTCAAAGAAGGAATCAAGGCTGATGAATTCAATAAGGAACTTTACTTCTTCGGTGGAAAAATAGCCTTGAAAAGCGGCCTTGATGAAGAGGCGGAAAATCTATTTAAAGAAGCACTTGCCATTGATCCGGGATACCTGGAAGCTGCACTCACCCTATTGAAATTGTATATGCACCACGAAAGGTATGAAGATGCATTGGAGTGTATTGGTGAAGTAAGGCGATATGGAGAGGATGATCCGCAGTTTGAATGGATAGCTGCTGTATCTTATCAGCAAACCGAACAATTTAAAGAGTCATTAACCAGCTATCATAAAGCATATAATTCATTCAAGAACAATCAAGATTTCCTTGAAGATTATGGTTTCTTTTTAATTGAAGAAGGAGACAGAGCCACATCTAGAGAAGTATTTAATAAGCTGCTTGAGATGAACCCGGCAAATGATGAGTATGCAATGATTTTGGAGCGGCTAGGTGAAAGCACGGATGAAATGTAGATAAGTGAAACAAAACTAAATCAAGACAGAGGAGGGAATTCATGGTGGCTGCCCCTGTTTCTGTGAATGAGAAGAAGGATTTTATTCGGTGGTTTTTAAATCATTATCAATTGAAACGAAGAGAATGCGTATGGATATTGAATTACTTAATGAGTCATGATCAACTAATGAAAAAGGTTCATTTTGTAGAAAATGCACAATATTGCCCACGTGGACTGATCATGTCGACACATTGTGTGGATGAGGTCCCTTTCAGGTTCTATAAGTCCAATATCATGACTACCGATGCAGAGAAATCTTTTCATGATATCCGTTTAAATCGGGATGAAGACATTTATATTCAGCTCAATTTTAAATCGTCTTACTCTTCCTATCAATATGCAGCGGTACTCGAGCACAATCCCTTCATGCCGAAATCAACTGCATCGAATGAAAAAGATCAGCTGCTGGCTGAACAATTTTTAGAAAGAAGCATGTTATATTTTCAAAGGGACCGTCTGCTTAAGGAAATCGATGAAGCACTTGATAAGCATGATGAACAAGCATTTAAGAACTTAACAGAACAATTGAATCAATTAAAAGTACTTGGATAAAATAAATTAACCTTTCCGTAATCAGGAAAGGTTTTTATTTTTTATAAAACATTGATAAAATCCACATTTTTGTAAAGACTATGGGTATATGGTAAAGATGTTATAAAAAGAATGGTAAAATGAAAAGGAGTTGATTCAAAAAATCGGGAGTGAAGAAAAACATGAAGTGGACAGCAAAAGATCTTGACATGTATATACAGTCAAAAGAGTATGTGGATACCGTTTTGATTCCTTTGGTTCCCTTATCTTTTAAAGGGCAAATGAAGCAATCGGGCTCAATGAATGAATTTCTTACCATTTTAAGCTTGGAAATTGAAAAGCAGATGAAAGGAAGAATTCTTTTATTGCCAACATTTCATTATATAAGTGATGAAATGGATAAGGTTGAGCGGTTAAAGCGTTGGGCCAATGAAGTGAAAAAAAATGATTTCGAGCATGTTTTTTTTCTTACATCGGATTTTGAGTGGAAAAAGGAAGAGCGGGAATTAGAAAATAATTTAGTATGGATTCCTGCCATCCCCCTGGAGGGGCTTGAAATTGAACAAGCAAGGGAAATGATTAACCAGCAAGTTATCCAAATCCTTGATATTTTCTCTTATAATTGGAAAAATGAAAAAAAGTAGGATTTTTCGCATTATTTGACACATTGTTGCCACCTTTTGGGTTTTACAAATATTGACCTTGGTAAATTATTGAGATATCATGGAAATGTCCTAGTTTTATAGTGTCGCTATTTATTGGTCCTTTGGGCTCTCAGTATAGTAATAGAGGGGGGGAAAACGCATGAGCAAGCATAATGTTTCACGACGTCAATTCCTTAATTACACACTTACTGGCGTTGGTGGATTTATGGCGGCCGGTATGTTGATGCCTATGGTTAGGTTTGCAATTGATCCTGTATTATCAGCTGATAAAGGCGGGGATTACGTTGCAACTAAACAGAAGGTAGGTGAACTGACTACCGAACCAACCCGTGTCGACTTTAGTTTTAAACAGGTCGATGGGTGGTATGAGTCTGAAGAAACAAATACAGCATGGGTTTACAAAACGGATGATGGTAAGATCGTTGCTTTATCTCCAATCTGTAAACATTTAGGCTGTACGGTAGGTTGGAATACGGATAAGACTAATCCGAATCAATTTTTCTGTCCTTGCCATTATGGCAGGTATACGAAAGATGGGATGAATGTGAAAGGGACACCGCCGGTTTCACCATTGGATGTCTTTGACACGAAAGAAAAAGATGGAATACTTTATTTGGGTCAACTAAAA
The DNA here is from genome assembly GCF_900156045.1 of Peribacillus simplex. Taxonomy (GTDB): domain Bacteria; phylum Bacillota; class Bacilli; order Bacillales; family DSM-1321; genus Peribacillus; species Peribacillus simplex_D. The sequence continues at coordinate 1,061,930 of NZ_FTMX01000001.1, forward strand.
CCGCATGGGGAGGCGTAAACATTGCTAACAAAGTTATATGACTGGGTGGACGAGCGTTTAGATATTACGCCATTATGGCGGGATATTGCTGACCATGAGGTTCCTGAACATGTTAACCCCGCACATCATTTTTCTGCATTCGTATATTGTTTTGGTGGGTTAACTTTCTTTATTACGGTCATCCAAATCTTGTCAGGCATGTTCTTGACGATGTACTATGTCCCGGACATTAAAAACGCTTGGGAATCTGTTTATTATTTGCAAAATGAAGTTGCCTTCGGTCAAATCGTCCGTGGTATGCATCACTGGGGAGCAAGTCTAGTTATCGTTATGATGTTTTTACATACTCTTCGTGTCTTCTTCCAGGGAGCTTACAAAAAACCGCGTGAATTGAACTGGATGGTCGGCGTATTGATTTTCTTCATCATGCTGGCATTAGGCTTGACTGGTTATTTATTGCCATGGGATATGAAAGCGCTATTCGCAACGAAAGTTACTTTGACAATTGTCGAATCGGTACCATTGATGGGACCGGCACTCAAGACATTGATAGCAGGAGATCCAACCATCGTTGGAGCACAGACATTGACACGATTCTTTGCAATTCATGTATTCTTCCTGCCAGCAGCATTATTTGCTTTACTAGCGGCTCATTTCCTGATGATCCGAAAACAAGGTATTTCAGGCCCGCTATAAAAGAATGGTGAACCAAAAACCAAAAAAACCTTTTCATGAAGGAGGGGAATTGTTCAATGCATCGTGGGAAAGGTATGAAATTCGTAGGTGACTCGCGTATCTCCGCGGACCGTAAACCGAATATTCCGAAAGATTATTCAGAATATCCTGGGAAAACTGAAGCATTTTGGCCTAATTTCCTTTTAAAAGAATGGATGGTAGGAGCTGTATTTCTTGTAGGTTATCTTTGCTTGACAATCGCACATCCGTCACCATTGGAAAGGATAGCAGATCCTACAGATACAGGGTATATTCCGCTGCCGGACTGGTATTTCCTATTCCTTTACCAATTACTTAAGTATACTTATGCTTCAGGTCCTTATAATGCAATCGGGTCCATGGTAATACCTGGTTTGGCATTCGGGGCATTGCTCTTGGCACCTTTTCTAGACCGTGGTCCAGAGCGGAGCCCGGCGAAACGTCCTTTTGCTGTAGGCTTCATGTTATTGGCAATGGCCGGCGTTTTCTATTTAACATGGGAGTCCGCAGCCCATCATGATTGGGAAGCTTCCAAGAAGCAAGGAGCGATCGTGGAAGGTGCAGACATTGATAAAGAGAGCGATGGGTATAAATTGATGGATTCCAATGGCTGTATCAGCTGTCATGGAGCAGAGTTAACTGGTGGAGCAGGAGCGCCAAGCTTAATTGACACTGGTTTAAAGCCAGAAGAAATCTCTAAGATCGCAGTCAAAGGCCAGGGCGCCATGCCGGCTGGCATGTTCAAAGGTACAGATGAAGAATTGAAAACATTAGCTGAATTTGTATCAGGTTTATCGACAAAATAATATAGCCATCAACAGATTTTCTTCTTATGCTGCCAAAGAAGCTGACGACCACGGTTGTCGGCTTTTTTATTGGTAAATTGAAGCGTTTATGAGAGGATATTGAAATGAATACTTGGTTTTCTGGCTGATGGCCTGTAAAATGGGTATACATGAGAATGTAAGTGAGGGTAAAAGAATGAATGTTATCTACAGTTGGCTTGCAAATCGGCAAATACTCGCTTTGCTATTATTGATAAATATATTCGGAACTGCCTATGGATATTATTGGTACGGTAGTCAATTGGAAAACACTCCGGCAATTTTTTTGGCATTTGTACCGGATAGCCCGACTGCCAGTCTGTTTTTTGTATTTGTTTTAGTGGGGTTCCTATTAAGAAGGAATTTCGGACTTATGGAAGCTTTGGCGATAATAACACTATTCAAATATGGCATATGGGCAGTTGCAATGAATTTGATGACCCTCGTGACAACAGGTTCATTGCCATGGGAAGGTTATATGTTAATGGCTTCCCATTTGGGGATGGCAATTCAAGGTGTATTATATGCACCATTTTATCGAATAAAACCTTGGCATATGATAATGGCAGGGATTTGGACCATACATAATGACATAATCGATTATGTTTTTGAAATGATGCCCATATACCGTGATTTATTGGTATATATGAATTCGATAGGTTATTTCACTTTTTGGCTCAGCATACTTTCCATTTTCGTCGGCTGGTACTTTGGATATAGAAAAAAGCGGATCACCCTATCCTTCATCCCTTAAAAAGTTAACTCTAAATACAACTTTGTAAATGCAGGGTTAACTTTTTTATGTTGAACGAGGTCTACTCATGTTTTTTCTTTCATATCGTTTTAGTAGAGATATGAGGAGGGACGAGTAGCATGTTGAAAAAATTCATATTAACCATTGCTGTTTTATTTGTCGTCTTACATTTCCCTGTCTATGCAGAATCCTCTTCAAGTTTGGAGCAATTAGATGACATTTCCGATAGAGCCTTGGAAATGACCAAGTTGAAGCGATATGGAGATTCGGAAAAGATGCTGACATTTTTTTCTGACCGTTTTTTAAAAGAGACAGCGAAAGAGCAGATCCTTGACATGGACGAACTTCGAATTATCACTGTAGCTCATAATGAGGCGTTGATGACAATAAAGGATATGAACAAGGGAGATTCCGAAAAGGTTAATTCTGTTACAAAGTTCCGGCTTGTTGTTGATGCGGTCAAGTCTACCCATCAGCCTCTTTGGACAGAGATGGAAGATCAAATGATGAATTCTTTCCAGCAAACAAAGAACGCCGCGATCAATCAAGACACAATTACATTCAATAGCCAATTGAACTTATTCCTATCACAATATGAAATGATATATCCAAGCTTGAAAGTCGACCTTTCTAAAGAAACGATGCAGCAACTGGACACGAGGATCCAATACATCAACGAATACCGTCCGGAGGTAATCAGTGATGGAAAAAGTCAAAAGGAACTGGATGCGTTGCAAAACGAACTAAGCACCATTTTTGATGAAATGGGGGAAGATGACACAGATCCTTCCCTTTGGTGGGTCATCATATCGACAGGCTCAATCATTATCATGACGCTTTCCTATGTAGGCTGGAGAAAATATAAAGGTGATAGGGAAAAACCAAGGAAAGAACATAATGATTAAAAAGACACGGGAAGAGAACACTATATTTGACACGGTTGCCTTCAATCCATAGAATTAAGAGTAATAATAGTTATAGGAGGATACCATGTATTTCATATATTTGGCGATTATCATTTTAATCCCGATTTATGCACAAATGAAAGTGAAAAGCACGTATAAAAAATATTCAAAGGTATCGGCCTCTTCTGGTATGAATGGCGCTGAGACGGCGCGGGCCATCTTGGACCAAAACGGACTGTTCAATGTCAGGGTCGAAGAGACACCTGGAATGCTTTCGGATCATTACGATCCAAGGGATAAAACGGTGCGATTATCATCTGATAACTATCACGGCCATTCAGTTGCCGGTGTAGCGGTTGCAGCCCATGAAGTTGGACATGCGATTCAAGATAAAGAAGCATATGCATTCTTGCGTTTCCGCCATGCATTAGTACCGGTAGCTAATTTTGGCTCTAACATATCTTGGATTTTGATTTTAATCGGGATGTTAGCTTCAATTCCTGGGTTGCTATTGGCGGGTATCGTATTTATGGCAGCCGCAGTATTGTTCCAAGTGATAACCCTGCCTGTTGAATTCAATGCTTCCTCTCGGGCGATGGATCAACTCGTTTCCGCTGGGGTCATCCGGAATGATGAAGAACGGGAAACGAAAAAAGTATTAAGTGCCGCTGCGATGACTTATGTTGCTGCCGCTCTTGTAGCCGTACTGGAATTAGTTCGTCTTCTGCTTATGTATACAGGAATGAGGGAAGAGGATTAATTTGAAAAAGGACTCCATCTTGGGATGGGGTCCTTTTTATTTTTAAAATATTTGCTGCACATTAATAAAATTCAGTTAGACAGGGAACATTCATAAGGATTGCATTCCACCCGTATGCCGCAAATAAAAGGATTACCTTTCAATGGGATTCTTGTTTTCATCAAGGGTAAAGCCCTCACCCAATACATCATGCACTTCACTTACAGATACAAATGCATGAGGGTCCACCGATGTTATGGCATTCTTTAAGCGGACTAGTTCATTTTTGCCAACAACACAGTAGAGTACTTCCCTGTCATTGCGTGTAAAGGACCCATATCCCCTTAATACGGTTACGCCCCGCTCCATATCATTCATGATTTTTTCAGCAATTTGCTTATTTTTATCACTAATGATCATTGCACCTCTAGCAGCATAGGCTCCTTCTTGCATAAAGTCGATTACTCTGGCACCTATAAATACGGCAACGAGGGTATACATCGCTTGCCGGTAATCAAGGTAGGTAAGGATGGAAAGGCCAATGACGACGGCATCAAAGATGAACATGGTCCGTCCCATGCCCATCCCCAAGTAACGGTGGGCAAAACGGGCGATGATATCCACTCCACCTGTTGTCCCGCCGTAACGAAAGATAATGCCCAGCCCGACACCAACAAAGACCCCGGCAAACAATGCCACCAGCATCAAGTCGTTTCCGAGATTGATTTCGATTTGGTATCTTTCGAAAACCCATAGCCAAACGGAGAGGCCGACCGTTCCGATAATCGTATAAAAGAAAGAAGTGCGTCCTAAATATTTCCACCCTATTAAAAATAAAGGAATATTCAAAATCAAATTAGAATAAGAAGGATTTATCCCGATAAGTTGATATATAATCAAGGTGAGACCGGTGAACCCGCCTTCGGCCAAGTTGTTCTGCATGTTAAAATGCACGAGGCCAAAGGCGAATATTCCAGCCCCAAAAAGTATGAATATAATATTTTTCAATTTTAAGCCCAAAAGCATGTCCCATACCTCCAAAGGTTTGCATATCATTAATTTACTTATTATAACTAATTAACCAACTATGGGCAATTTTGATTTACGAACGTATCTGTTGTCTTCTGTTTCACTTTTAGCTAACATGGAGAAGGTATGATATTTGAAAACGAAAATCAAGAATGGGTGACAATATGGAAAAGCATAAGACGATCCAACAAATGCAAGCGGAAGTCGACCAATACATAGGACAATTTAAAGAAGGATATTTCAGCCCTCTCGCCATGCTCGCCCGCATGTCTGAAGAACTTGGGGAATTGGCCAGGGAAGTCAATCATTACCATGGTGAAAAACCAAAGAAGGCAACTGAGGAAGAGAATACGATTGAAGCGGAATTAGGGGACATGCTTTTTGTGTTGATTTGTTTTGCCAATTCTTTAGGGATTGACCTTCAAAACTCGCATGATTTGGTTATGGAAAAGTTTACCACCCGCGATAAAGATAGATGGACAAGAAAAGAAGAGAAAATGGAGGAGGAAGGTAAAGATGAGTAAAGTGAAAGTGATTGTAGCTGGTCCACGTGGCAGAATGGGAAATGAAGCGGTGAAGCTTGTACATAGGACAGAAGGGTTTGAATTGGCAGCTGTCATAGATCGCAAGCATAACGGGGAAAGCATCTCCGCGATAGAAGGTTTTCACGGTATTGAAGCACCGGTTTTTTCGGATATAAATGAATGCTTTTCTTCTATAAAGGCGGACGTATTGATCGATTTGACCACACCGGAAGTGGGGATGTTCCATACCGAAACGGCACTTAATCATGGCATCCGCCCTGTAGTAGGAACGACCGGTTTTACTAAGGAAGATTTAGCGAAGTTGGATTCATTAACAAAAGAAAAGGGCATTGGTTGCATCATCGCGCCAAACTTTGCAATTGGAGCCATTTTGATGATGAAGTTTTCCCAAATGGCTGCAAAATATTTCCCTGATGTAGAAATCATAGAGATGCACCATGATCAAAAACTGGATGCACCTTCTGGCACGGCCTCCAAAACGGCGGACATGATTGCAGCGGTACGTGAATCAAAACAACAGGGGCACCCTAATGAAAAAGAAACCATCCAGGGTGCAAGAGGTGCAAATATAGATGGCATGCATATCCACAGTGTACGGCTACCGGGACTGGTTGCCCATCAACAGGTGCTTTTCGGAAGTGATGGAGAGCTATTGACGGTTCGGCATGATTCCTTTAATCGAGCGTCCTTCATGTCAGGAGTCAAACTTGCTGTCGATACCGTCATGAAATTGGATGTTCTTGTATACGGCCTGGAAAATATTATCGAATAGGGATCAGGAGGATTTACGATGAAAATTGCCTTAATTGCCCATGATAAGAAAAAAGAAGATATCATTCGATTTGTAACAGCCTATAAAACTGTATTTGAGCAGCATGAATTATTTGCAACAGGTACGACCGGGAAACGAATCATGGAAGAAGTATCGCTGCCTGTCCATCGTTTTCATTCAGGACCTCTTGGCGGGGATCAGGAAATAGGTGCAATGATTGCACGCGGAGAAATGGACATGGTCCTATTTTTCCGCGATCCTTTGACATCACAGCCACATGAACCTGATGTATCGGCGCTTATACGACTATCAGATGTATATGAAATTCCCTTGGCGACAAATATGGGCACGGCAGAAGTGCTGATACAAGGATTGAAACATGGCTATATGGACTGGCTAAAACTACGGCAAAAACAAGGTGAGATAAATGAAAAACAAAAGTAACATAGATATCCTGGCTTTCGGCGCACATGCGGATGATGTTGAAATCGGTATGGGCGGCACAATCGCTAAATATGTGCAAAAAGGCTGGAAGGTTGTCATTTGTGATTTGACAAAGGCTGAAATGTCATCCAATGGTACCGTTCCATTGCGGCTGGAGGAAGCGCATAAGGCTGCTGAAATCCTTGGGGTGACGAGGATTTCCCTTGATCTACCCGACCGGGGACTATACATGAAAGCGGAATACATAAATCAAATCATTGCGGTCATTCGCCAGTATAAACCTGCCCTTGTATTTGCACCATTTTTGGAAGACCGCCATCCCGATCATGGTAACTGTGCCAAATTAGTGGAGGAAGCAGTTTTTTCGGCAGGAGTAAGAAAGTATATGGAAGAAGAAAATCTGGATTCTCATCGCGTCCAAAATATGTACTATTATATGATCAATGGGTTTCACAAACCGGACTTCGTCGTGGACATCACTTCTACAATGTCGAAAAAGCTGGATAGCCTTAGGGCATATGGCAGCCAATTCGAAAAGAGTCAAATATCTGTGGAAACACCGCTAGTTAATGGTTATATCGAGACTGTAGAGGCACGGGAGCGGATGTTCGGTAAAGAAGTGGGTGTCGCCTATGCGGAGGGATTCATGACAAAAAAACCGTTACTGATCGATGCCGACTTGTTAGGAGAAAAATAAGCTTATGAAATTAAAAATTGGAATTACCTGTTACCCAACAGTTGGGGGTTCTGGTGTCGTAGCAACTGAATTAGGTAAGATGCTTGCAGAAAAAGGACATGAAATACATTTCATTTCTTCAAGCCTCCCTTTTCGCTTGAATAAGATGTACTGTAATATTTTTTATCACCAGGTTGAAGTGAACTCGTATTCAGTCTTTCAATATCCACCATATGACCTGGCTCTTGCTAGCAAGATAGCGGATGTCGTAAAACGGGAGAAATTAGATATCCTTCACGTTCATTATGCAATTCCACATGCTGTTTGTGCGATCCTTGCAAAGCAAATGTCAGGTAATGAAGTAAAGATCGTAACCACACTGCATGGTACGGACATAACCGTATTAGGCCATGATCCCTCATTGACCAATTTGATAAAATTCGGGATAGAGCAATCAGATGTCGTTACAGGAGTATCTAATTCCCTTGTTCAACAAACGCACGAATTAATCGCGCCGGAAAAAGAAATCAAAACCGTCTATAATTTTATTGATGAAAGGGATTACCATAAATCCAATTCCGATTACCTTAAGGATGAATACGGAATCAGTGAAGATGAAAAAGTGATCATACATGTTTCGAATTTCCGTTCGGTCAAGCGAGTGAAAGACGTCATCCAGGCGTTTTATTTAACTCAAAAGAAAATGCCTGCAAAGCTTTTACTTGTAGGAGACGGGCCGGAAGTGACAACCGTATTGAAATTGGCTAAAGATCTTGGAATCGATGATTCGGTCTTGTTTCTTGGTAAGCAGGATAACCTTGCCGAATTATATTCAATCAGTGATTTGATATTCCTGTTATCGGAAAAAGAGAGTTTCGGACTTGTGCTGCTCGAGGCAATGGCATGTGGAGTTCCTTGTATCGGGACGAATATCGGGGGAATTCCTGAAGTCATCGTTGATGGGAAGACTGGTTATATTTGTGAATTGGGAGATGTCAATATGGTTGCTGAAAAAGCGGTTGGACTTTTAAGCGACCCGCTTTTACATAAACGCTTTTCTGAAGCTGCGTTGAAAAGGGCGAATACAGATTTTCATTCCGATACGATTATGTCAGAGTATGAAGCCATCTACATTCAAGCACTTGAAGGTAAATCCATGGAATAGGGAGGGTATGCTGATGGATCGGTTATTCTTAAAATCAGTACCCATTCTGGAAGTGATTGAAGAAGCAGGATACGAGGCTTATTTCGTTGGCGGCTCTGTAAGGGATTTTATCCTTGGCCGGCCCATAAACGATGTGGACATCGCCACTTCCGCGACACCCCAGGAAATCAAAAGGATTTTTCCTAATACGGCTGATATCGGAATCGACCACGGAACAGTGCTTGCCATTACGGATACGGGTACATACGAAATTACGACGTTTAGAACGGAAAGCGGGTATTCGGACTTTCGCAGACCCGATTCTGTACAATTTGTCCGTTCTTTGACAGAGGATTTGCAAAGAAGAGATTTTACGATGAATGCAATGGCAATGGATAAGACCGGAAAGATCATCGATCCATTTAATGGTAAGTGTGATTTGGCAGAAAAAAGGATTATCACGGTTGGCAACCCGCATGAAAGGTTTCATGAGGATGCATTGAGAATGATGCGTGCTTTAAGGTTCGTCAGCCAACTTGATTTTGATCTGGATCCAGAAACCTTTGATTCACTTAAAGAGAACGCCCAGATCATCAGTGAAATTGCTGTCGAAAGAATCCTGGTTGAATTTGAGAAGCTAGTGGCCGGCTCCAATAAGATAAGGGCTTTCTCACTCTTGCTGGAAAGCGGATTATATCAATACCTGCCTCAATTCTCCAGTAAAAAAGATCATTTGATGGACTTACTGAACCTGCCGCTTCATCAGCTAAAAGCGGCAGAAATATGGTCTATAATCATGGTTAACACAAAGGATCAGGACCTGGAAAAGGCTTTGAGGGAATGGAAGCTGCCATTGAAAACGATAAGAAGCGTTCAACGTACGATACAGCTAGTGAAGGAAGAACCGTCAGCCATCGATGTATTTCGGGCAGGTCATGGTGTAACTGTACAAGCTGCTAAAGTCAAGGCGGCACTGAGTGGCGGTAATGTATCGGATGCGGAGGAGAATGCACATCAGCGTTACAATGAACTTATTATAAAACAAATGTCGGACCTTGCCGTTACGGGGACGGATTTATTGAATTGGCATCAAGAAAGGCCAGGTCCATGGGTCAAAGAATACTTGGAAAAAATATTGAAAGCTGTCTTGGATGAAGAATTACGAAATGATAAAGAAGAAATTAAGAGGTGGCTGGTGAAATGCAATCTGAGTTAAGAACAAAACTGATGGAAGCCCTCTCAAAAGCGGATGGTGCGTTCATATCCGGTCAGGAAATTGCTGAATACATTGGCTGTTCGCGCACAGCCGTCTGGAAGCATATAGAAGACCTGCGCAGTGAAGGGTATAATGTAGAAGCCGTCAGGAAAAAAGGCTACCGGATCATATCAGCGCCGGAAAAAGTGTCAGAGAGCGAAATACAACTTGGCTTGGAAACAAAAACGATCGGCAAGATGATACACTATCAGGAAACTGTAGAATCCACTCAAAAAATTGCTCATCAACTAGCGAATGAAGGCGTACAGGAGGGAACCCTCGTCGTTGCCGAGGAGCAGTTATCCGGAAAAGGAAGGCTAATGAGATCTTGGCATTCCCCGAAATTCAGCGGCATATGGATGAGTCTGATCCTAAGGCCGAAAATCCCGATTCATGAGGCTCCGCAACTTACATTATTGGCCGCGGTCGCCGTTGCCCAGGCTATAGAGGATACCACTGATTTGAAGCCACAAATAAAGTGGCCGAATGATATATTGGTGAATCGCAAGAAAGTGGTGGGCATCCTGACGGAGATGCAGGCGGAGTCAGATAGAATCCATTCTGTCATTGTCGGAATTGGAATGAATATCAATCAGCAATTGGAGGATTTTCCTGAAGAACTGCAGGAAAAGGCGTCTTCCCTCCTCATAGAAAGTGGAGGGGCGGTTTCAAGGTCCAAGGTCATTCAACGAGCATTGTTCCGTCTCGAAAACTTGTATGAACTCTACTTAGATCAAGGCTTCATGCCAATAAAGGATTTATGGGAGAGTTATGCGATCAGTCTTGGCCAGGTTATCAAAGCCAGTACCGTTAATGACACGATTGTCGGAAAAGCATTGGGCATAACGGATTCAGGCGTTTTACTTCTTGAAGACGAAAAAGGAACCGTACACTCGATATATTCTGCAGATATTGAAATTCAGTAGATTTTGTCAAATTCGTGAAAATTAAATAGAAATTTTTAATTAGGCTTGATATAATGCAAGTGGGCAGTATCTAATGTGAACTGCACCCCCATGAATACCAAATTATTTGAAAATCTGCCTTGATCCAGAGAACTGGACGGGGACGGAGGGATGAAACTTCTGATGAAACAAAGATTGACTAAAAGATAAGTCTGTGTCGATATTTGGCTTTTTAAGCCATTTTTCGTAGCGAAACAGATCCTTTTTAGTCAGTCTTTTTTTTGCGCATGAATGTATAGACACCAGTTTTCGCTGATGTTTTCATCTCCTCCATCAAAAGGAGGAAACGTAATGAAATTGTCCGGAGATTTTTTGAAAATGAAACAAAATCAAGAGAAGATTGTCATGCTGACGGCTTATGATTACCCGTCTGCAAAGTTAGCCGAACAATCAGGTGTAGACATGATCTTAGTCGGGGATTCCTTAGGAATGGTCGTATTGGGATATGAATCAACGATTCCAGTTACGGTGAATGACATGATCCATCATACAAAGGCGGTAAAACGCGGGGCACCAGATACATTTGTCGTGACGGACATGCCCTTTATGAGCTATCACCTATCTATGGATGAAACGCTCAAGAATGCAGCCCGAATCATGCAGGAAGGTCAAGCGGATGCCGTGAAGCTTGAGGGAGCGGATGATGTTGTTGAAAAAATATCAGCTTTGACCAAGGCGGGCATCCCGGTCGTAGCCCATCTTGGCCTGACTCCTCAATCAGTCGGCGTTCTGGGCGGATATAAAGTGCAAGGTAAAGATGCCGAAAGTGCCGCACAGCTCTTGGAAGATGCGAGAAAGTGTGAAGCGGCAGGGGCGATGGCAGTAGTATTTGAATGTGTTCCACATCAAGTGGGGGAACTCGTCACACGGAACCTCGAAATTCCAACCATTGGAATTGGGGCAGGCGCAGAAACGGATGGTCAAGTCCTCGTTTACCATGATGTCATCAAGTATGGGGTAGACCGGCTAGCGAAATTCGTAAAAGTTTATGGAGATGCAAATGAACTGATTGGTCAATCGATTACAAGCTTTGTGAATGAAGTGAAATCTAAAGATTTTCCTTCGGAAGAACATACTTTTACGATGAAAGAAGAGCAGCTTTCTGAACTTTATGGAGGGAAAAGATGAAAACTTTTACATCGGCTGCTGATTTGCAACTGGCACTTAGAGAGGAAAAAAACAATAATAAAAGCATTGGCTATGTAGCGACAATGGGGTTTTTACATGAGGGGCATGCAACGCTTTTGGAAAAGGCCCGCAAAGAAAATGATATTGTGGTATTGAGTATTTTTGTGAATCCGATGCAATTTGGACCTAATGAGGATTTTGAAACATATCCGCGGGATTTGGAACGGGATGAAAATGTCGCAGCAAATGGCGGAGTGGATTATCTTTTCTATCCAACAGTCCACGAAATGTACGGTGAAGAACCATCTGTGAAGGTTGTTGTCCAAAGCAGGACGGATGTTTTATGCGGGAGACAAAGACCTGGACACTTTGATGGTGTAGCGACGGTCTTAACGAAATTCTTCAATATCATCCTTCCTGATAGAGCTTACTTTGGTAAGAAGGATGCCCAGCAAGTCGCCGTGATAGATGGTCTGATTAAAGACTTTAATTTTCCTATCCAGCTTGTTGCTGTAGATACCGTTCGCGAAGAAGATGGGTTAGCGAAGAGCTCGCGAAATGTTAACTTATCAGATCAAGAACGCATGGAGGCCAAAGAGCTGTACCAAAGTTTATTAAAAGCCAAAGAGGCGGTTGAATCAGGTGAAAGAAATGCAGGAACCGTCACAGACTTAGTAAGGGAACATATTGCTGACCACACAAGTGGAGTGATCGACTATATTGAAATCTATCAATATCCGGAACTTAAACCACTCGAATCGCTGGCAGGAAACGTCATCATTGCAATAGCTGTAAAGTTCAAGCATGCAAGATTAATTGATAATATCACCTTATATGTGGAATAATTCATGAAAATCAGGGGGGATTTAGATGTTTCGAACGATGATGAATGGGAAAATTCACCGTGCACGGGTAACTGAAGCTAATTTGAATTATGTAGGCAGCATAACGATTGATGAAGACATAATTGATGCGGTCGGTATTCTGCCTAACGAAAAAGTCGCCATCGTGAATAATAATAATGGTGCACGACTTGAAACGTATGTGATTGCGGGTGAACGGGGTAGCGGTGTAGTGTGTTTGAATGGAGCGGCAGCTAGACTGGTGCAGCCGGATGATATCGTGATAATCATTTCTTATGTAATGGTTTCAGAGGATAAACTGGGAGAGCACAAACCAAAAGTTGCGATCATGGATGAAAACAACAAAATCATTGATTTGATTTCAAACGAACCTGCAGCTACAATCATGTAAGCGGGGGGCTGGCACATGTGCATGAATCATGCATACAGGTGCCGGCCCTTTTTGTCTTTCGATGAACGGCTTGTTTCCTTTATTACGATTATTATGGTATAAAAAAGATAAGAGAATTCCATCAGGAAGTGGAGAAAGCGAAGTTTGAGGTGTACAATTCATGATGCAACGATATGTAGTGGTTGATTTGGAAACAACAGGGAATTCTCCGAAAAAAGGAGATAGGATTATACAATTTGCTGGCGTGGTCATCGAAAATGACCAAATTGTGGATGAATACTCGACATTCATCCACCCCGGACAGGAAATTTCCTTGTTTATTGAAGAATTGACCGGAATAAGCAACGAGACGGTAAAAAATGCACCTGACTTTGAAGATGTTGCAGAAAATATTGCCCGGCTTATAGAAGGGGCTTGTTTTGTTGCCCATAATGTTTTATTTGATTTATCTTTTTTACAGGAAGAACTAGTACGATGCGGGTTTGAGCCGTTTTATGGTTCCACCCTTGATACAGTAGAGTTAGCGAAAATATTAAAACCAACATCTGATGGATATAAGCTGCACCAGCTGGCTAAAGAAGAAAACCTGGATCATTCCAGGCCCCATCAAGCGGATAGTGATGCATATGCCACCGCTTTATTATTGTTGGAATTGAAAAAAAAGCTGTTGAACCTTCCAGTCATGACACTTAAACAGTTATATCGATTATCTTATTCCTTACAAAGTGAGGTTTCCGAATTAATAGATGCTTGCATTGCAAGCAAACTTGCTAAAGCAGAAGTCCATTCGCCTGATCTTATTACGTATAGGGGCCTTGCATTTAAAAAGGCCGAAGACGAAGGTGATCATAAAGACACGGAGTCGAAATTTCCGCTCGATGATGAGGAAAAAATAGCCCTGCTACAAAGTGCATTCCCTGCCTTTGAAGCAAGAAGCGGGCAACTTGATATGATGAACATGATTCACCATTCATTCGAATCCAGCCAGGATGCAATCATTGAAGCTGGGACAGGTATTGGAAAATCCATAGGCTATCTGCTTCCGGCTGTTTATTTTGCAAAAAAACATCATAAACCTGTCGTCGTTTCGACGTATACGCTTCAGCTACAGGATCAACTTCTTCAAAACGAGGTTCCTAAGCTTAAGAAAATCCTTCCGTTTACCTTTCAAGCTGTTTTACTAAAGGGGAGAAGTAATTATTTGAGCTTGGCAAAGTTCGAAAGGGCATTGCGTGAAAAGGAAGATAATTATGAAACGGCATTAACGAAAATGCAGATATTGGTTTGGCTCACTGAAACGGTAACAGGCGATAAAGATGAATTGAATCTCACAAGCGGCGGACAGCTATTCTGGAATAGGCTTCAAAGTGATGGTCTTACATACGCCGGTTTAAAACAGCCCTGGCTTGAATTGGATTTTTTTGAACGGGCAAAAAGAACAGCTGCCAAGGCGGATATCATCATTACTAACCATTCGTTTTTAATGACGGATCTGCTTACAGAAGACGCCTTGATTCCAAAAAAAGGGTATTTGATTCTCGATGAAGCACACCACTTGGAACAGGCTGCATCTAAACAGCTTGGGAGCAGGCTTAATTACATTTCGGTGAAGACGGTTTTGAACAGACTAGGGACATCAGATCAAAAGCAATTATTATATAAATTGGACAGGATGCTCTTAAATAATGGACTGACTGATGGGAAGTCCATGCATGAATTAGATCAAAAGCTTAGTGATTTTTCGTATGAATTCGAACAGCTTTTTTATTATATCTCCAATCAGGCGGAAAAACTTTCACGTTCCATGAGTCCGAAACGGCTTTCATTCAAAATAGATGATGGAAGATGGGGTAAAGCGATTCTGGTCGCTGAGCGATTGGTGGATTTATTAGGGTTCATCATCACGGAGTTAGAGAAAAGATTGTCTCTTTTATTGAATAATGAGTCCCCCTTAGGAAAAAAATCATTATTTCACTTGAATGATATCGAGGTGCTGCTTGGACATTTACAGGATACCAGGGACTCCTTGCATGAATTTTTCATCAAGCCGCATGAAGAAAATATTTATTGGCTCGATTATACGAATGCAGCACCCCAGCATGGGGTGACTTTGACGGTTCAGCCGATTGCAGGAAGCAAACGGCTTTGGGATTCCTATTTCGGGCGCCAAAAGAGTGTGGTCATGACATCGGCAACCCTCGTGGTGAAGGATTCTTTTAAGTATTTTAAAGAACAACTCGGTTTAGAGAATGAGCCAATGCAGACAGCAAGTGTACCTTCACCCTTTCCTTATAAGGAACTCGTAAAGGTACTGGTTCCAAATGATCTGCCAGATATCAATTGCTTATCGGTGGAGGAATTCTCCGAAACAGCGGCAAATCATATTATTGCTGCCGCTCAGGCAGCGAAAGGGAGAATGATGGTATTATTCACCTCGCATGAAATGCTGAGGGCAACCTATCATTCCATCAAAGACAGTGGCGTACTGGATGAGTTCACGCTGTTTGCCCAAGGGATTTCTGGCGGAAGCCGGATGAGGCTGCTCAGGAATTTCCAAAACTTCGAGAAAGCCGTCCTGTTTGGGACAACCAGCCTATGGGAAGGCGTCGATATCCCCGGTGAGGATTTATCTTGTTTAATCATTGTCAGGCTACCTTTTTCGCCACCGGATGAACCAGTGACAGCTGCAAAATGCCAACTTCTCGAGAAGCAAGGGCGCAATCCTTTCTCTGCGTATTCTTTACCTGAAGCCCTGCTAAGGTTCCGGCAAGGTTTCGGCAGGCTTATACGCACTCCCGAAGATAAGGGGATTTTGGTGATTCTTGATCGCCGCATCATCACTGCTAAATATGGATCTGAATTTCAAAAAGCCATTCCGGAAGTGGATTGGCACCAAGCCTCAATAAAAGAAATGGCTGAAATGATAGAAGAGTGGATTTAAAGAATCTTTAAATCATTCTTAATCTAAAATGAATTTTTAAGAAATTATAAAGAAAAATATTCTTTGAGCTGGTATAATGTGATAGGTGGTAAAGCCTTCAAATCCTATTCATACCAGTGGTTGTTGACAAATTATTAAAATGGAGGGGCGTTTTCATGGAAAGTAAAATCGAAGTAATTTCAACAGTCAGGTTGCAACATTCTCCTGATCTGTATAAAATTGTGGATTCTTTGAACCGAACATTGAAAAAAGATGACTTAATGTTCGGCCTGGCACTGGATTCCCAAGATCAAGAAAAAGCGATATTTACAATTTATCGTACATAGAAAGAAGGAAAAGCAGTTTTGAAAAAATGGTTGATTATTGCTTCTATCCTGGTCCTATGTTTTATCGGATTTGTCAGCGGGGCATATATTAAAGCGTTGCAGCCTAAAAAAGAGGCTGGTAATGAGGCTTTTAAAAAGTCAAAGGAAGAGGGCGGCCTTGTGACAATGGAAGAATTTTACCTTTATAATGGGCAGGATTCATACTCCGTAATCATTGGTAAGGGAGAAAAAGGGACTAAAAAAATAGTCTGGCTTCCTGAGGACAAGAAGAAAGAAATCGTAGTGGAAAACTATAAAGATGGTAAGTCAAAAAAAGAGATCTTAAACATTGTCAAAGAAAAGCTTAATCCCCAAAAAATCATATCGGTTAAGCTAGGCATGGAAAAGAACGTTCCCCTTTGGGAAGTAACGTATCTTGATGAATCCGAGCGTTTTAACTATGACTATTATGATTTTAAAACTGGGGAATGGCTGAAGTATTATCGAAGCATTTAGAATGGAGGATTAATTTAAAATGAAATTAGCGAACCGCGTTCAATCATTGACGCCATCAACAACATTGGCCATCACGGCAAAAGCAAAGGAACTTAAGGCACAAGGTCTAGATATAATTGGTTTGGGTGCTGGTGAACCAGACTATAATACGCCCAAACATATCATAGATGCAGCACTTCTTTCCATGAATGAAGGTCAAACTAAATACACGCCATCCGCTGGTCTGCCGAAGCTAAAAGAAGCAATTGCGGCTAAATTGAAGCGTGATCAAGGCTTGGAATACAAACCGTCTGAAATTGTAGTTGGCTCTGGTGCAAAGCACGCGCTTTACACATTGTTTCAAGCTATCCTGGATGAAGAAGATGAAGTCATCGTTCCGATACCATATTGGGTGAGCTATCCTGAGCAAATCAAGCTTGCTGACGGTAAGCCGGTTTATGTGGTCGGTACGGAAGAAAATCAATACAAAATCACTAAAGAACAATTAGAACAAGCAATTACCGAAAAAACGAAAGCGGTTATCATCAACTCTCCAAGCAATCCAACGGGAATGCTTTATTCCAGGGAAGAATTGGCGGCTCTCGGGGAAGTTTGCCTGGCCCATGACATCTTGATCGTTTCCGACGAAATTTACGAAAAATTGGTTTATGGAAATGCTAAACATACATCCATTGCAGAGATTTCACCTGAATTGAAAAAGCAAACGATCATCATCAATGGTGTTTCTAAATCACATTCGATGACTGGCTGGAGAATTGGTTATGCAGTCGGTGATGAGTCCATCATTAAAGCAATGACGAACCTTGCAAGCCATAGCACATCCAATCCTACCACAACTGCTCAATATGGTGCGATTGCCGCTTATGAAGGTACACAGGAGCCTGTTGAAGAAATGCGTCAGTCATTTGAAGGCCGTTTGAATAAGATATATGATAAATTGGTTGAAATTCCAGGGATCAGCTGCATTAAACCACAAGGGGCATTTTATTTATTCCCAAATGTTAAACGTGCAGCTGAATTAACAGGGTACAGCAATGTCGAAGAATTTACGACTGCATTGCTGGAAGAAGCTCAAGTGGCTGTTATTCCAGGTTCAGGGTTTGGTGCACCTGATAACATCAGGCTCTCTTATGCAACTTCATTGGAGCTGCTGGAAGCAGCAGTTGAAAGAATACATTCATTCGTTAAATCAAAAATGGCATAATTTTTTAATAACCTGCAGACTACCTGGCTACATCAGGGTCTGCAGGTTTTTTCAATTGTATTTTGATATGGTACTTCGGGAAGAAGACATGAAAAGCGTTTTAGCACACTTCACTATGGCAAAGGAAAAGGTCATCATTTATGGTCAAACAAGCTTGGAAAGAAAAGTGAAAATCATATATGATTTTTAATAAAAATCGATTGCAATCATATATGATTTCATATATGATGAAAATATGGAAGAGAAAAACAAAAACCCCAGCAAAAAGCAAATAGCTTATGAGCACCTTCGTGAATTAATTTTGGATGGAACATATGGTTCTGGACAGCGGATCATTATCGATCAAACGGCAAAAGAACTTAATTTAAGTCCGATTCCTGTCAGGGAAGCGATCAGACAACTGGAATCTGACGGTCTTATTCAATATAAGCCTTATAGTGGAGCGGTGGTTACAAGCATTAATGAGAGCGAATACATTGAAACTCTTTCTGTTTTATCTTTGCTTGAAGGATATGCAGCCGCCCTCAGTTCTTTAACGATGAATGATCATGATTTTGAAAATCTAATTAATTTAAACAAAGAAATGGAAAAAGCCCTCCATAACTTTGAATTAGAGCTGTTTGGAAAGTTAAACGAATGTTTCCATGCAGAAATTTATGAAAAGTGCGGAAACTCCTTTTTAAAAGAGGAAATTAAACAGGCGCAACAAAGAATGAATAGAGTCAGAAAGTCCATGTTCACCATGGTGCCGCAACGCGCAGTCCAATCGATACGCGAACACGAAAGCATCATAAAGCTTCTAAAGGAAAAAGCATCTTTTGAAGAAATTGAATCATTGGTGAGAAAGCATAAACTGAATGCCATCAGCACATTCAAGCAGAGGGCGGAAACTAATCACGAACAGGCACTTTGATGACCCAGGCTTTGTTTTATAATAGTCGATCGATTATTCATAAAAGCAAAGCCGTTTTTTTCACTTTAATTATTCCGAATATTCAAATAATGAAAAGGTGGTAAAAAAAATGTACGAGGAAATCAAAAGTCGTTTAAGAGGATCCATCGCTCCCGTCATCACTCCGTTTGATGACAAGATGGAAGTTGATGTAAAGGCAATTGAAAATCTAGTAAACTGGCACATTGAAAGCGGTTCCCATGGAATCTCGGTATGCGGGACTACCGGCGAGCCGAGTTCACTAACGATTGAGGAACGGGAATTAGTGATGGAAACGGCAATTAAAGCAGCAAAAGCCCGAGTTCCAGTTGCACCAGGTACTGGATCTGCCAATCAGAAAGAAACGTTGCATTTGACAAAAAGGGCACAGGAAATGGGCGCGGATGCTGCTTTAGTCATCGTTCCTTATTACAATAGACCAAATCAACAGGCACTTTACAATCATTTTAAAACGGTAGCCGATTCTGTTGATATCCCGCTTATCGTTTATAACATTCCTGGAAGAACGGCGACGAATTTAGAAGTGAAGACATTGGCACGTCTAGCTGAAGATTGTGAAAATATTATTGGTGTAAAGGAATCTAATAAAGATTTCGAACATGTGAACCGTGTCTTATTGAATTGCGGAAGGGATTTTCTCTTATATTCGGGCATCGAATTATTATGCTATCCAATGTTGGCTATTGGAGGGGCAGGACATATAAGTGCTACTGCAAATATCACTCCAAAAGAAGTCGCGGAAATTTATAACCTTTGGGTGGAGGGTGATGTGGATAAGGCACTTGACCTCCATTACAAATTAATGCCATTGAATGATGTTTTGTTTAAAGAAACCAATCCAGGACCATTAAAAGCTGCGATGGGGATGATGGGGAAAATCAATCCTGCATTAAGGCCGCCTATGGGACCGCCTTCGGAACCATTGGAAAAAGAACTGCGTGAAACCCTTCAATCATATGGGTTGATTGACCAAATAATCCAGTCATAATTGCCAGATTGGGAAGATTGCACAAATCTAATCGATTATTGCCATCTTCCCGAATTAATTTATAAAGGAGGATCTATCATGCAAACTTTTCCCGTACAAGATGTCAAGCATTACATCAATGGTCAATTTGTCGATGGTATCTCAGGAAAAACATTTGAAAATCTAAGCCCTTTTAATAATCAAGCAATCAATAATGTGGCAGAAGGGTTTAAAGAGGATATTGAACAAGCGGTAGCTGCCGCAAGAGCTGCATTCGATAATGGCCCATGGAGAACGATGAAAGTGGAAGAAAGATTGAAGTACATTAATAGAATTGCTGATTTAATTGAAGAAAATGCAGAAGAAATTTCCTTTTTGGAATCACTTGATACAGGTTTGCCGATTAGCCAGACAAAAAAACAGGCGGCAAGGGGAGCGGAGAACTTCCGTTTTTATTCTGAGATGGTGAAAAGCAGGCTAATAGGAGAGTCGTATCAAGTGGATGACACTTTCATCAATTATACGATTCATAAACCGATAGGAGTCGCAGGATTAATCACTCCTTGGAATGCACCATTCATGTTAGAAACCTGGAAGATCGCCCCGGCTTTGGCTACAGGTAATACATGTGTCCTTAAACCGGCGGAGTGGTCCCCGCTGACTGCCAATAAATTGGCACAAATCATTGACCAATCAGGCCTGCCGAAAGGTGTATTCAATATCGTTCACGGTTTTGGGGAAACAGCAGGGGCGTCCTTGGTTGCCCATCCTGAAGTCCAATTGATATCCTTTACCGGAGAAACGACGACTGGCGCTGAAATCATAAAAAATGGTGCGGATACAATGAAACGTTTTTCGATGGAACTCGGAGGTAAATCGCCAGCGGTCATTTTTGAAGATGCGGATCTAGAAAAAGCCCTGGATTCAGTGGTATGGGGAATCTACTCATTCAATGGGGAGCGCTGCACAGCCAATTCCAGATTATTTGTCCATGAATCGATAATAGACCCGTTCGTTGCAGAATTGAAGGAACGTGTTCATAATATCAAAATTGGAAACCCAATGGACCCAGAAACGGAAATCGGACCGCTGATCCATCGTAACCATTATAATAATGTTTCCCGTTATCTGGATATAGCAAAAGATGAGGGTGCGGAAATTGTAAGCGGTGCCATACCGAGTGCGTTCAAGGAAGGGAATTATATTGCACCGACGCTTCTCTTGAACTGTACAAATGAGATGACGGTAGCACAGGAAGAGATTTTTGGACCAGTCATGGCAGTCATTCCTTTCAAGACTGAAGAGGAAGTACTGAGAATGGCTAACGATGTAAAGTATGGGCTCGCTGCTTATGTATGGACCAATGATATGAAACGTGGACATAGGTTTGCACAAGCTGTCGATAGCGGGATGGTCTGGGTGAATTCCCAAAACGTCAGGGATTTGCGGATACCATTTGGAGGATCGAAATATAGTGGGGTAGGACGTGAAGGTGGCCATTATAGCTTTGAATTCTATACGGAAACACAAGTTATCCACGTTGCAATTGGTGAACATCACATTCCAAAATTTGGTGACGTAAAACAAAATGCCGTTTCTTCTGCTGAAAAATAATCCGTGTTTCATTAAAGAAGGGGAGAATACTATGAATTTTTCTATTATTCGTGTTGCGAGAACGATACTTAATGTAACAGATTTAGATAAATCAAGAGCCTTTTATGTGGATGCTTTAGGTTTCATTGAAACGGAAAGAACGAATGATCACATCTATTTACGTGGTTTAGAGGAAGCGCACCATCACTCGCTTATCTTGCAAAAGGCAGAAAAGCCAAGCGTTGAAGCAATAGGATACAAGGTTGAAAAAGAGGAAGACCTTGAAGAATTGGAAACTTTCTTCCTGTCCAAGGGAATGAAAATGAAGTGGATGCAGGAAGGAACACAGCATGCACTGGGCAAGTCGCTGCGAGTTCAGGATATTTCGGGATTGCCACTGGAGTTTTTCAGCAAAATGGATAAAGCCGAGAGATTGCTTCAACGATTCGATATGCATAGGGGGTCAAGGGTCCAAAGAATCGATCATGTGAATTGTTGTGTACCAAATGTGCAAAAAGCCCATGATTTTTATGTGAAAGAATTAGGTTTTGCCTGCTCGGAAGACACAGTGGATGAATCCGGAAAATTATGGGCAACGTGGCTACATAGAAAGCAAACGGTCCATGACCAGGCATTCATGAACGGAATTGGTCCAAGACTCCATCATGTAGGCTTCTTTCTGCCTGACCCTCTTGCACTTATCCATGCCTGTGATGTACTGGCATCACTGGGATATGCCGAGTCCATCGAACGCGGACCAGGAAGGCACGGCCTATCCAATGCATTCTTCTTATATTTAAGAGATCCGGACGGTCACAGGATTGAATTATACAATGGGGATTACTTGACAGCTGACCCGGATACCGACCCGATTCATTGGGATTTGAATGATCCAAGACGCCAGACATTCTGGGGAGCCAAAGCTCCGGATTCATGGTTTGATGAGGCATCTGCTGTACTTGATATAATATCAGGTGAAGAAGTTCTTCTAAAAGAACCGATTCTGGCAAAAAGCAAGCCTGAATTCATCATCTAAAAAGAAGCGGGATTTAGGGTGAAGGATCGAAAGTTTCGGCAAAACATACATTGACTCGCATGGTCATTTGGATAGGACGCTAGTGCATATAAACCTGTTCCAAGACCAATTGTCACCATTTAAGGGAACGGAACTGGTGAATGGTTGATGGAAACTGCTGGATTAAGGAAGGTCCGTTTACTGAGTTTATAATGTAACCTTTCAAGAAGCATAGGAAGGAAGATGGATTTGGATATCATTCATGTTCAGCACCCACTTTCCAGTATATATACAGCAGTAGCAGAACCGTGTGTGCTGGCTCTTGGATTTTTCGACGGGGTTCATCTTGGCCATCAAGAATTGATAAATCTAGCCAAAAGGATTGCCATAAAGCAAGATTTAAAGTTGGCAGTCATGACATTTTTTCCGCATCCAAAGCAAATCATAGGAAACGCTCAACCCCAAACATATATTACTCCTTTAGAGCAAAAAGCAAAAATCATGCAGGATTTAGGTGTAGAAACCTTGATAGTCGTGAACTTCGATTCCGCATTTGCCCATCTTTCACCTACTGGTTTTATCGAGGATTATCTATGTGGATTTAAATGCAAACATGCCGTGGCTGGATTCGATTTCCGTTATGGGCATAAAGGGGAAGGGAATATGGAAACGCTGAAAATCGAAGGTAAGCGATTTTTTGAAGTGACGGAAATGAAGAAATTTGAAATTGAGCATGAAAAAGTAAGTTCCACTAAGCTTAGGGGCTTGATTGCAGAAGGTCGGTTCGCAGATATCCCGTCATTCCTTGGCACATACTTTGAAAGTCAAGGGACAATCAATTCCAAGGAAAATCAACACGTCACCGTCACATTATCGGAAGCATTCCTGAAACCCCCGCCAGGCGTTTATTTAATCGAGATACAGAACGAAGGAAATGTTTATGAGGGAATTGCCTATCAAACAATGGACGGATCATTTCATGAGAGTTGGCACTTACATTTCAATGATTCTCTTCCCTTGGAAGGAAAGAAGATTCATATCAAATGGAAAAGTGAAAGTATAATGAAGTCGAAACAGATGACCGATATGCGAGCCAAGTCTATTACGATAGTGCAAGCCTTCTAAAAAGATATGGTCTGGGATAGGGCAGCAGTGGGAACTTACTGCTGCCCTACCTGTAAGCGTCACGGTTAGAAAAAAGGAGTACGGAAACTTAGGGAATGGCTTTAGACCCTCTTTGTGCAGATGAGTTTGTTTGGATTTCGTGATGGACGGGGGATATGTGCCATTGAAGAAAGCGGCCGACCTTGGAGAGGCTCAATACTACTAATACCGTCCTTGCAAAAATAAATACCAGAAGAGGTGTTAAGAGATGGTTCGACTGGAAAAAAACCTTGAAGAATCGGAACAAACTAAACTAGTGGATTATGAAAAAATTGTTGCCTCCAAAGAGTTTCAGAATATGCTTTCCGATAAAAAGAAATTTGTCATCCCTTTCACGATTTTCTTTATGGGATATTCCCTGCTTTTACCCTTCTTAGTTTTTTACACAGATATCCTGGATTACCCTTTCATTGGAGACATAACCTGGGCGTGGGTGTACGGTGTCTCCATTACGGTTATGTCTGTTTGGGTTTGCAGCATATATGTAAGGAAATCAGAAAGAATCGATGAACAAATAAAAGAAATCATCGAGAAAGAAGGGCTTTGAATCATGAATTGGACAGTTATTATTCTCTTTTCGCTAATGTCGATAGGTACCCTTTTCATCACGTATTTCGCTTCAAAAAAAACTAAAACGGCAGGCTCTTTTTATACGGCCGGGGGAGGGTTGACCGCTAGGCAAAATGGACTTGCATTGGCCGGGGATTTTATGTCGGCTTCCACGTTTTTAGGGTTGATTGGAGCATTTTCCTTAACGGGGTATGATGGATTTTTCCTGATGTATGGAGCACTTGTGTCATTTCTTGTCGTGTTATTCTTAGTGGCTGAACCTTTAAGGAACTTGGGGAAATACACATTGGCTGATATGGTGACTACAAGGTTTAAATATAAACAGGTCCGGGGAGTGACCGCATTTAATACCCTGGTGATATCAGTCATGTACATGCTCGGGCAACTTGTTGCGGCAGGTGCATTATTTAAATTGCTTTTAGACATCCCGTATAATATTTCTGTCATCATCGTAGGTTTTGTCATGTTGGTATTTGTTCTATTTGGGGGGATGACGGCGACGAGCTGGGTTCAGATCATTAAAGCCATCCTGCTGATAGGCGGAGTGTTTATATTATTCATGATCGTCATGTGGAAATTGAATTTTAGCTTCATCGGAATTTTCACTGATATGAAATCGGCGACACCCATGGGTGCAGATTACCTGAAAGCAGGTATTAAATATGCCAGTGGATGGGATGCAGCATCCTTATCACTGGGCCTTATTCTGGGAACGGCAGGTCTACCTCACATTTTAATCCGTTTTTTGACTGTCCCGAATGCACGAGTGGCTAGAAAGTCGGTTGTTTGGGTGATGTGGATTATGGGTGCCTTTCATATCATGGTCATTTTTCTCGGATTCGGTGCTGCAAAGTTGGTTGGAACATCGAATATCATGGCCGCTAATCCAGCGGGTAACATGGCTGCACCTTTATTGGCCCAACTTGTGGGCGGGGACATCTTATTCGCATTTATTGCGGCCGTTTCCTTTGCAACGATACTCGCAGTTGTTGCGGGAATCGTTTTAACAGGTGCTACGGCATTTTCACATGATTTTTATAATGAAATATTAAAAGATGGAAAGGCAACGGAAAAACAGCAAATGACGATGGCTAGATGGGCTTCCGTCGGTGTGACTGCACTTGCGATCGTTTTATCATTAGGTCTTCAGGAATTCAATGTAGCGTTTCTGGCATCGATTGCCTTTACACTGGCGGCTAGTTCGAATTTGCCGGTAATCCTTCTTACGATCTATTGGAAAAAATTCAATAAAACCGGAGCGATAGTCGGTATAATGACAGGTCTTATTGGTACGCTTTTGCTCGTGGCTCTAAGTCCAAATGTCTGGAGCCCGGTCCCCGGAGCCACCATTATGACAGGTGACCCGATTTTCCCTTTGAATTCACCAGGAATCGTTTCCATTCCGCTTGGGTTCCTCGCATGCTACTTAGGTGCCCTGTTCGGTAACCGCAGGACAGGATTGAAAACGGTTACAAAAGACGATTATAATGAAATCCTCGTTAAGTCCAACACCGGTCATGATGTTAAGGGTGTTTTGCGACATTGAATGATGTAAAATCATACCTATAAACAAAACGCAGGTCATCGCACTTATGAATGGATCTGATAAAGCAGCCATCTAATGATAGGTTGCTTTTTTCTTTTCATTGGATAAAGAAATTCAAACAAACACTAAAGATTATTGAGGTACAGATGCACTAATATCAAGGATAACTGGCCATTCATTCAGAAAATGTTTCGAGAAATTTGACGGCGCCTTTGGAAAGATAGCGTTCTTCGAGCCAAATAAGGGCGGCTTCCGATCGTACTTCACAATCTATCAATTCGACTATTTTAATACCCTGGGTCGAAAACGATTTGGATGTGGTTCGTGGCATGATGGTAGCGCCTATTCCTTCCTTCACCAAAGATAAAATCATTGCAGCATCAGGACATTCACATACAATCGTAGGTTCAAATCCATGTCTGAAGCATTCATCCACTATAAGTTCATAAGTACCCTGTCCGCTTACCCTATGCAGCAATAAGAGGGGGTATTCCTTAATCTGTTTAAATTCGATGGAGTCTGGGATATCCCAATCTTTTGGGGTGACAAGCACAAAATCTTCCGGCGGAAGGTTAATCGATGAGAATTGCTTACCGTTAATAGGAAGCCGTACAATGGCCAACTCGATTTCCCTGTTTATTAAGCCTTCTGTCAAACGGAACGTATCACCTTCCATTAACTTGAAGCGTATGTCAGGGTATTTTACTCTAAAGGCCCTCATCCTTTGCGGAATGTAAGAAAAGCAAGTTTTTACTGACCCTATGGAAAGAGTGCCCTTTACCCCTTTACTGACTTCCTTCACTTCCAGTAGTGATTCTTCAAACTGGTTTAATAGAGCTTCGGCTTTATTATATAGGACCTTGCCAGTTTCAGTGAGTTCAAGTTTCTTACCATTCCGATCGAAAAGTTTTTCACCGATTTCCATTTCCATTAATTTAAGTTGCTGGCTAAGGGGCGGTTGAGCCATATGTAATTTTTTTGCGGCTTTGGTTACTTGTTCTTCCTGAACGATAGTAACAAAATACTTTAACTGCCGGATGTCCATTATATACACCTCATACATATGATTTACATATACATATTGAATTTTTTAAGTATTATATATATATCATAACACATGGTATATTTTGTTATAAGAATTAATTAAATTTTCGAAATTCATTTATTTGTAAGCGCTTCATCTACACTGAAACTAAAGGGGGATGTAAGAATGCCAGCTAAAACAGGTAAAGAATATATCGATAGGGTTGACAAAGCAAAGGCGAATGTATGGATCAATGGAGAGCAAGTAAAAGATAAGATCAGTCAACACCCAGCTTTTAAAGGGGTCATGAAATCACAGGCCGAATTATATGATTTGCAGCATGATTCCGCGAAAACTGACATCATGACTTATATTTCACCAACTTCAAACGAAAGAGTAGGGACCTCATTCATGCAGCCGCGGACTAAGGAAGACCTTGAAAAAAGGAGGAATATGATTCAAGAATGGGCAAGACATAATAATGGTATGATGGGACGTTCCCCTGATTATATCAACAGTGGGATGATGGCGTACGGCACTGCAGCTGATATGTTCGGCACTCAGGATTCGGCATTTGCTAAAAATATGAAAGATTATTATGAGCTCTGCAGGGAAAAGGATTTGTCGTTGACACATACCCTGATTCAACCCCAGGTTAATAGGGGAGTTAGTGCCGCAAAGCTTCCGGACCCTTACATCGCTGCACGGATTGCTGGCAAGAATTCAGAAGGGCTGATTATAAAGGGAGCCAGATTATTAGCTACACAAGGAGGAATAACGGATGAAATCATGGTTTTCCCTTCAACATTGCTTAAACAATCGGAAGAAGAAAATCCTTATGCATTCGCATTCTCCATACCAAATAATACACCAGGGTTGAAATTCATTTGTCGTGAATCATTCGACTATGG
Organism: Peribacillus simplex; assembly: GCF_900156045.1. Lineage (GTDB taxonomy): Bacteria > Bacillota > Bacilli > Bacillales > DSM-1321 > Peribacillus > Peribacillus simplex_D. Next base: position 1,089,786 of record NZ_FTMX01000001.1, read on the forward strand.
CAAATCACATTTTGACCATCCACTTGGTTCACGATTTGAGGAAATGGATACGATTATCGTTTTTGATGATGTAGTCGTGCCTTGGAATCGGGTATTTGCATATGGGGATGTCGGCATTTGCAACCAGGCTTATAATGAAAGCAATGCAGTTGTTCATATGACCCATCAGGTGGTAGCGAAGAATATCGCCAAAACCGAGTTCATTCTGGGGATTTTGCAACTAATGGTGGAAACCATCAATATCGGGCAATACCAGCATGTTCAGGAGAAAATTTCGGAAGTCATCATAGCGCTTGAAACGGTAAAGGCTTTCATTACAGCTTCGGAGGCAAATGCGAAAGTGGATAAGTGGGGAATGATGACACCCGATTTCACACCGTTAAACATAGCCCGAAATTATTATCCGAAGATTTACCCTAGATTCAGTGAAATAATGCAGCTTCTTGGAGCTAGTGGCTTAATGGCGATACCAAATGAAGCCGATTTCAATTCGGAGCTTCGACCGGATTTGGATAAATATCTTCAGGCCGCGAATGGTGGAGCCCATGACAGGGTTAAATTGTATCGTCTCGCATGGGATGTATGCATGAGTTCATTCGGATCCAGGCAAACGCTGTACGAAAGATTCTTTTTTGGAGATCCGGTCCGTATGGCGAGCGCTTTATATAACGGCTATGATAAACAGGAATATGTGGACCGTGTCAAGGAGTTCTTGAACCGTACTGAAAACCTTGCAGAAATCAACTGATCCCGGTAGCATTGGCAAAACATTTTATTTTAAAGGCCTTCCCGATGATAAGGAAGGCCTTTAAATATGAAATCTTGTTCATTTATTATATCGATCATGGATATTATTCTTCTTATATGTTCCAAAATCACTGAATTCCGTAAGTTCCATGGAGAGGGCAAGATATCTTTTTGAAAAGAGGGAAGCCAAATGGGATTCCATCGTTTCGAAAAGTTGGTCACATACTTTGGTTTTATCACTGTCTTTGCGTCCAGCTCCAATTTTTAGTATGGCATGAACAAAGGCATCATCCTCTGTACCATCGGCAACACGATAATGCTTCAATTCAATGGCCCGGGATCGAATGCCGCCAATTGGAAAGATGGAAGGATAGGAAATCAATACATCATTCACCTTCCTTAATAAGCCGTCAATCTGGATTTCATCTTTAATATTATCCGTATATTCAATAATGATATGAGGCATGTGATTAGTCCCTTCCGTTAATTATGGATTTTAAGGTGCGGCCGATCCCCGCCTTCAGTAAATATATCGTCACCGACTATTGTGTTAACGAGTTTCCCGATACCTTCAATTTCAGTGATGATTTCATCGCCTACAGCAGTATCCGCCAATCCTTCAGGTGTGCCTGTCAATATGATATCGCCTGGGCTCAATGTCATGAAGCTGCTAAAATATTCAATTAAATCAGCAATGCCGAAAATCATGTCTTTCGTGTTGCCTTGCTGAGTCAATTTTCCGTTGACGTAAGTTTTGATGGCAAGATTCGAAGGATCTGGGATATCCTCGGCATCGACAAGCCAAGGCCCAATGGGGGTGCAGGTATCGCGATTTTTGACCTTTAAGTTTGGTCGGTAGTAATTCTCCAGATAATCCCGTATTGCATAATCATTTGCAATCGTATATCCACTTACATACTTAAAGGCTTCTTCCTTTTTTATGTTCTTCGCCTTTTTACCTATGACCACTGCTAGTTCACATTCATAATGCATATAGGCTGCATCAGCAGGCCTTCTTGTCTGTCCTCGGTGGCCGATAAAGGTATTGGGACCTTTTAAGAACGCAAGGGGTTCTTCCGGGGCATTAAAAGCAAGCTCCTTCGCATGGTCTGCATAATTCAAGCCAAGTGCGAAGACAGTTCGTGGTTCCACCGGGGGAAGCCAGACAACATCCTGCTCATTGACAATCCTGCCATCCGCCAATTTGAGCTGGCCATAATATTCGCTTGCTGGATGTACGGCACCTGCATAGGCTACACGTGCTCTCTTCATAAAATCCCCTCCAGTGATAGTTTTTCCTCGGGAATGATAGTATTTTCCAAATATCCGATTTCGTCTATTTCTATTCTGACAAGATCATTGGCTTTTGCCAGCGGTGCACTCTCTGGAACACCAACTAGGAGGGCGTCACCCGTACTCAAAGTCATGAAGTCAGTTACATCCTCAATAAGGCGGGATATGGAGCGAATTAGATTTGAAGTTGAATTTTCCTGTCTTAACTCTCCATTTATATATACACGAATTCCTAAAGAATCAGGGTTGGAGATGGATTCCTTGGATACGACCCATGGACCGATCGGGCAAAATCCATCACGGGCTTTATGGCGGATAGCAGGCCGGAAAAAGCTCTCATGCGGAATGCTAATATCATTGGCGATCGTAAAACCTTCTATATAATCCAATGCATGTTCTTTCTTGACTCTTGTGGCCGTTTTACTGATTACTATTCCAAGTGCGGCCCCGATTTCCAATTCAGGTATGCCGCTTGGAAGGGGAACTGGATTTGAAAAAGAAGAAAACGTGTTTCTAGGTTTAATATAAAGGATCGGCCCTTTAGGAGGTTCATTATAAGGAGGATGGTCGACCTTTTCCTTCAATGCTGCCAATGACCCTTTATAGTTTAATAATGTCCCATATACCGTTCCTGAAATAGGGTTATCCAAGTTGATTTGTGATGCCTCCAACTTATCACCGTTCATTAAAATATAGCGGCTCGACTGTATCTCTATTTCTTCTGAATAATCTGACTTTTGAAGTTTCACTCTTGCTTTTGCCATGGACACTCACCCCTTGTTTTTATTATTAATCATATATGATATCGTATATGATTTTTTGTTTAAGTTCAACATATTTAGATTATTCAGTATAATTAGACAAAAAATGTTAGAAAAAAGATGGGTTTTAACAGATAAATGCCTTGAACATTTAGTTAGTATGAAGCTAGGAATTCAAATTGAAAGATTGTGACTGGGGGATGTTCCGATGATGAATGGTAAAGAGTATTTAGAAAGTTTACAAGATGGAAGAACGGTATTCTTGAACGGAGATAAAGTAGATGATGTGACGACGCACCCAGCATATCGCAATTCTGCCAGGTCAATTGCCCAACTATATGATGCTCTCCATGATCCGGTTACTGCACGGATTTTAACGGCTAAGACAGATGAAGGTCATACTACCCATAAGTTTTTCAAGGCCTCAAAGAACGCAACAGAGCTGCTTGAAGCAAGGGATGCGATAGCACAATGGTCAAAATTGAGCTATGGTTTCATGGGTCGTACCCCTGATTACAAGGCTGCTTTTACAGGATCATTGGGGCCGTATAGCGATTTTTATAAGGGATTTGAAGGTAATGCGAAAAGATGGTATGAAAAAACCACAAGGGAAGTTCCCTTCTGTAACCATACAATCATAAATCCGGCAATGGACAGGGATAAACCGCTACATGAAAATAAAGAGGTATTTGTACGTACGGTGGAAGAGCGGGATGATGGGATAATCGTAAGCGGAGCCAAAATGGTTGGAACTTCTGCAGCACTTACGAATTATAATTTTGTCGCGAATTATTCTCCTGTCGATCTTGGGGAAGGAGATAGAAGCCATGCATTGATTTTCTTTGTGCCGATGAATGCGCCGGGATTAAAAATGATCAGCAGACAGTCTTTTGAAGAAACGGCTGCCAAGTCAGGCACTCCTTTCGATTACCCGCTTTCCAGTCGGTTCGACGAAAATGACGCAGTCATCGTCCTTGATCATGTATTCGTCCCATGGGAGAATGTATTCGCCTATAATGATGTGGAAATTGCAAATGGGTTTAGATCCAAGACTGGGTGGATGAATCGATATACATTTCATGGCTGCACACGCTATGCGGTGAAATTGGACTTTATGGCTGGGCTTCTGATGAAAGCTACGGAAATGGCAGGAACGAATCAATTTAGGGGAGTTCAAGCCAATATAGGGGAAGTGCTTGCTTACAGGAATATGTTTTGGGCAATCTCGACAGCGATGGCTACGGATCCGATGGAAGGGCCGAATGGAACTGTTCTACCAAATAGCACATATGCAACTGCATATAGGGTGTTCGCACCAATGGTTTGGCCAAAGGTGAAACAGATATTTGAACAGGTTGTAGCAGGTAATCTCATTCAACTCCCATCAAGCTCCAAGGATTTTTTAAACCCTGAGGTCCGTCCGTATCTCGATAAATATTATAAGGGTTCAGGTGGGGTTTCGGCAGTGGAAAGGGTAAAACTGATGAAACTTATATGGGATTCCATCGGAACGGAATTTGGTGGCAGGAATGAATTATATGAAATCAATTATGCGGGTAACCATGAAAATATTAGGCTTGAAACCATGAAAATGGCAGATACAAATGGACAATCGGATAAATTCAAAGCTTTCGTGGACTTGGCCATGGACGATTATGACCTCCATGGCTGGACAAATGATAAGTGGATAAATGCATATGAAGGCATTAATGCTGAAGTTTGATCCAGCTCCGAATGAATCAATCTGATTAAGAAAACGTGAAAAAGAATGGTTTGTATCGGACTCCCGCCAGTTTTTCCTCCACTGCATGATATGAATGCGTTTACATTTATCTTGATAGGTAAGGTGTGGAAAAAGTATAATATTATGTAAAAGGAAAGCTGGGGGGAATAATGACGAATCTTTTGAATCTTAAGAATGATGATGGTGAAATTCATTTAAATGATGAGAGGATGATCCTGACTTCCTCTTCAATTTTCGGTACTTTAAGAAAGGACTTGATCGAGAATATTGGTTTTGAAAGAATGAAGTCTTTCTTAATACGTTACGGCTGGAATATCGGAGTCAATGATGCTAAAAAGGCACTAAAAGGGAATATGTCAACGGTTAAGGAGATACTGAGGCAAGGTCCCATTTTACATATGCTGCAAGGTTATACAAAAGTTAATACTATGAATCTGGAATTATCGATGGATAGTAAAGCGGAAGTACACTCTGTAAAAGTGGAAGGGGTTTGGGTGAATTCCTATGAAGCAGAGGAACATATAACCCAGACAGGCATCGCGGAAAAGCCAGTCTGTTATACATTGACGGGTTATGCAAGTGGATATTATTCAACGGTATGCGGTCATGAAGTGATTTTCAAGGAAAGTGCCTGTAAGGGATCAGGGCAATCAGAGTGTAGATACGAAGGTAAATCGAAACATTTATGGGGCATGGAGATTCAGGATGAGTTGAAATATTATAAAACCGAACCGATTGTTCAGGAGCTAGCCGTAACATATGAAAAGCTGCTGGAGGAACGCAATAGTTTGTCAAAAGTGATGGATATTCATAATTTGCTGACAGAAGAGTTAATTAACGGAAGAAGCCTTCAATCCATAGTGAGGATGGTTTATCAGAAAACGAAAATACCTTTGTTGATGGAGAATTTCAATGGCAATCAGGTTTATCATGCTGGCTTTCACAAAGGGAAGGTGAGGGAAGTCAGGAATCAGCTTAAATTAGAGAGGGAAAATGGTCCTTCTTTGGAGACCGGAAGAATCGTAAAAGATGGGATGGAGCTGCTTTATACTCCCATAACGTTACAAAATAAAACTTATGGGTATTGTGCCTTTGTGCAATCTGATCGAGACGAAGGAAAAACGAACCTGGAAATCGAGCGAATGATTCTTGAGAGGGTGTCCATGACTGTTTCCTTATTCCTCTTAAATGAGAAAAGCAGTTTTGAAGCCCTTGAAAGGGTAAAAGGGCTATTTCTTGAACAAATATTAAATGGAGAGTTTGCTGCTAGAGAAGAAATAATCAAAAAAAGCATGTATTTAGACGCTTCATTGGATCATCCATACACCATTGCGGTGCTGGGCTATCGTTTTTCCTCCGATCGGGGGACAGAGAATGACTATTTCATTCAGCAGAAAATCATCGAAGAGATATATGGTTTCTTTAAGAAGCGGAATCAAGTCGTCTTAACAGCATTAAGGGATGGTAATATCGTATTGCTTACACCACTGAGTCCAGGAAATGAATTTCAATTTCTAACCAAGGAATGCATCAATCACTTACATACTGTTTTCAGCGGATATAATTTTAAAATGGGACTTAGCACAATATGTGATGAATTGGAACGGGCTCACGATGTTTTTCAAGAAGCTTTAACCGCTTTGAATATGAATGAAGGAACTCGGGATATTACCAAATTTGAAGAAGTCGATCTGTTATCCATTTTAATGCATACTGGGAGTACTCCAGCGGTCCTGCAAAAGGCAGAGAAAATGCTGGGTCCTTTATTGTTGAAAGAAGATCCAAAAATGAATGAATTATTGAAAACGCTTTATGTATTTTTGCAATGCGGTGGAAATCTTGAATGCAGCATGACAAAATTGAACATTTCGATGAGTGGTTTACGCTATCGGATCAAAAGACTTGAAGAGCTGCTTTCCTGCCAAATAAGAAACCCTAAAATTGCTTTTCAATTATATGCATCATTTGAAACATTGTTAAAGGCGAAAATGATTACCATTGGTTGAATGGATTCAAGCCTTTGTTTAAAAAAGAAATGTCGATCGATACATATACCGAGAGAATTTACTGTAATAAGGGTACGGTCGTTAGTGAAAAGTAATCTACCATGCAAATTGGCGAATACGCCGCAAAAAAATAATAAGAGTGATATAAAAGGCATGGAACTTCCGCTTCAATTTGATTTATTTGCTTGTAAGCAGGGCTATGGGTATAATAAGTAGAGTAAATTCATTAGTAAGTTAAGCTATTTTTGGAGGTAAATTCCGTGAAAATTACAATAAAAGATGCAAGCAAATTCGTCGATCAAGAAGTTACCATTGGAGGTTGGCTTGCCAGCAAACGTTCCAGTGGGAAAATTGCTTTTCTTCAAATCCGTGATGGCTCTGGTTTCATTCAAGGTGTGGTCGTGAAAGCTGAAGTGGGTGAAGAAATTTTCGCTCGTGCGAAATCGATTTCGCAAGAGTCATCCTTGTATGTAACAGGTGTCATTCAAAAGGATGAACGATCGCCGTTCGGTTTTGAGTTACAGGTGAAAGATATTGAAATCATTCATGAATCATTGGATTATCCCATTACACCTAAAGCGCATGGTCCAGAATTCTTAATGGATAACCGCCATTTGTGGCTGCGTTCAAAACGGCAGCATGCAGTCATGAAAATCCGGAATGAAATAATCCGTGCTACATATGAATTCTTTAATGAAGAAGGTTTCGTTAAAGTGGATCCCCCAATTTTAACTGGAAGCGCACCAGAAGGAACGAGTGAGCTGTTCGCGACTAAATACTTTGATGAGGATGCATACCTTTCACAGAGTGGTCAGCTCTATATGGAAGCGGCTGCCATGGCACTTGGGAAGGTATTTTCCTTTGGTCCAACCTTCAGGGCAGAAAAATCCAAAACAAGACGACATTTAATCGAGTTCTGGATGATTGAACCGGAAATGGCTTTTATCGAATTTAAAGAAAACCTGGAGGTCCAGGAGCAATACGTTTCTTCCATCATCCAATCCGTATTGAAAAATTGTCAGCTTGAGTTAAATACACTGGGCCGTGATACAGCGAAGCTTGAACAAATTCAAGCTCCTTTCCCGCGGATTACATATGATGAAGCCATTAAGTTCCTTCATGAACAAGGATTTGATGATATCCAATGGGGTGATGATTTTGGAGCTCCGCATGAAACTGCGATAGCGGAAAGTTATGATAAGCCTGTTTTCATAACTCATTACCCAACCAAAATCAAGCCTTTTTATATGCAGCCAGATCCTGACAGGGAAGAAGTGGTTCTTTGTGCCGATTTGATCGCTCCGGAAGGTTATGGAGAAATAATTGGCGGTTCAGAGCGGATTCATGATCAGGAATTGCTTGGACAGAGAATCAATGAGCATGGCTTGAGCGAAGATGCTTACAAATGGTATATGGAATTAAGAAAATACGGCTCTGTACCGCATTCAGGCTTCGGTTTGGGATTAGAACGCACCGTTGCATGGATCAGTGGAGTTGAGCATGTCCGTGAAACCATCCCGTTCCCACGTCTATTAAATCGATTATATCCTTGATTCCGTGATGAAGCGGTTATCTTGCCATATTTGGCAGATAACCGTTTTTTGTTAAAATTATAAACTTATTCGGAGAGCCTTATTCATGTTATACTTAACCAGAGGTGTCCAAATACATGAATAAAGAACATTTATATGCGTGGTTTAAGGAAGGAACGATAACGATTCCATCCTTTTTGTTGACTAACTATAGTACAATGGGACTGAATGAACAAGAAATGGTCCTATTATTACAATTGCAAAGCTTCATCGATAAAGGTAATCATTTCCCAGCACCATCCCAACTTTCTGACCGAATGACATTGCAGGAAACCGAATGTCTATTCTTGATCCAGCGTTTGGTCCAAAGGGGATTTGTTGAAATGGTGGTTGAGGAGAGCCAAGAAATCGGGCAGGAAAAATATTCGTTGTCCCCACTTTATGAAAAAATGATGGACTGTTTCTTGAAAACTTTGAAACAGTCAGAGTCTGCTGAAATCCAAAAAGCGGGGGAGAGCCTTTATACGATATTTGAACAGGAGTTCGGCCGCCCTTTATCTCCATTTGAATGTGAGACATTGGCAATGTGGATGGAAGACGACCATCAACCTGAGATCATTAAGTCAGCTCTGAGGGAGTCTGTCATTTCCGGAAAATTGAATTTCCGATACATTGATCGAATTTTATTCGAGTGGAAAAAGAAAGGAATTAAAACCTTGGAACAGGCAAGGGAGCAAGGACAAAAATTTAGAGTTCACCAAAAGAGGGACCGAAAGACTGAAACTGCACAACCGTTGAAAGATGTGCCTTTCTATAACTGGCTCGAGCAGTAATGTAAATTGAAGGAGAACCAATATGTTGAATAAAGCTCAAATTCGATATTGTCTGGATACGATGGGTGAAATGTTTCCGGATGCCCATTGTGAGCTGAATCACTCCAATCCATTTGAATTGGTGGTTGCTGTTGCCCTGTCAGCTCAGTGTACGGATGTATTAGTCAATAAAGTCACGAAGGATTTATTTCAGAAATATAAAACGCCTGAGGATTACATAAGCGTTCCGATAGAAGAGTTGGAAAATGACATCCGCTCAATCGGTTTGTTTCGTAACAAGGCGAAGAACATACAAAAGTTGTCGCACATGCTGATCGAAGAATACGGTAAGGAAGTCCCCAGAGATCGTGATGAGCTAGTTAAATTGCCTGGCGTTGGCAGAAAGACGGCGAATGTAGTCGTTTCCGTTGCTTTTGATGTGCCAGCGATCGCTGTGGATACCCATGTAGAGCGTGTTTCCAAGCGTCTTGGATTATGCCGTTGGAAGGATAGTGTCCTCGATGTTGAGAAAACGTTGATGGCTAAGATACCAAAGGATGAATGGTCGGTTACGCATCACCGCCTGATATTTTTTGGACGCTATCATTGTAAGGCCCAGTCACCAAGATGTGAAACCTGCCCGCTTCTCGAATTATGCCGTGAAGGAAAAAAAAGAATGAAAAGGAAAGAAGCCAATTGACTCATTCCATATCATTTAAAGTCCCAATAGAATTGGACCATTCTTTGTTTTTTCCTGAAAAGGTAACCATCTTGGAAAAAGAGCGATATGCAGGTTGGAGTGAAACGATCCCGTTCGAGGTTTTCCCGTATGAGTTACTTTATTATAATAATGTAGAGGCGTATGCTCCTTGGAATAACGGGGCAATGCATGTAAAGGAACTGCTGGAAATATGGAAGGGAATTGATTCAGAATGCAGTTTGCTGTTTTCTGAGCGAAAAGCGGGACAGACTTTGGGGCTCATGAAGAAGGGGATCGGTTTGTTTTTAACCGCAGTCTACTGGATGCATGGGAAGCCAGTCGTATTGAATGATTTCCGGGTCCAAATAGAATCCTTTAACAATATTCCGGTAAATATGGATGAAAGGCTTTCATTCATCCTTGCTAGACCCGCTTTTTTTCATTCTTATAGACAGCTTAGTGAGTTGTTTCGAGAATTTGAAAAACAATTTGTGAAGTTCATGATTAAATATAAGAACAGCCAAAAAAACGTCTAAGCTTTTAGCTTAGACGTTTTTTTTAGTCAATCTTTATATATTTATTCCGTATCATTCTCTGGATCTGGGTCCGGGTTAGGGTCAGGTTCAGGGGTTTCGACTGGTTTTTCCTCTTCTACCGTTCCGGGGTCAGTGACATCATCCCCGCCTTCGACGTCCTCATCACCCTTATTGCCATTTCCGTCATCAGTGTTGTTTCCATTACCATTATTATCATTGTTTCCATTACCATTATTGCCGTTATTTCCGTTTTCGCCATTGTTATTTTTGTCTTTATCTTTGTCTTTGTCTTTTTCTTCGCCTTGTTTATCCTCTTCGCCTTCTGCAGGAGTTTCCTGTTCCGGATTTTCACCTTCGGCCGGATCTTCAATCTCCTCGTCCTCAGTACCCTCAGGGACTTCCACTTCAGCAGGTATTGTGACAGATGTACTCGCAGGATCACTTTGTTGGTTATCAACTAGAGCTACCACTGAGAAAGTATATTTACTTCCAGGGGTTGGATTAGGGATCGTTAAGCTAGTATCCTTCGATTTTTTTAATACGCTCTGTCCACCGCCGTCAACGGACATCTTAACCTCGAATTGGGTATTCCCATTACCTTTAGGATATGACCATGATAGATTGATTTCATTGCTTTCCTGGTTGTAAGAAGCGTTAATGCCAGGTGAGTCGATTTTTGCATATTCTGTCGTCACTTGTGTTGGCTCGTGACCTTTAACATAATATTCATAAGTGATTTTACTGCTTGGTGTATATTCATTGGCTTTAACGGCTGGATTCGAACCTTTGATGACTCCAACCTTCACAACACTGTCAGGTTGTTCAAAGTCTTTCGTTTCCTTCGATTGAGCCATATGTTCCATTAAATTCTTAAAAATGAATTTAGGGATCCTTTGAGATGATTCGCCCAGATATTCCATTTGCTCACCTGATGCATTATCATAACCAGCCCAAACTGCAACTGTATAATTGGTTGTATAACCCGCCATCCAGCTATCTTTTACACCGGAAGATGGGATGTTGTTCGCTGCACGCTGTTCAGGCGTGAAATTGGTTGAACCTGTTTTACCGGCTACCGGAAGACTAGGTATATTGGCTAACCTTCCTGTTCCATAAGGTTCTTTCATGACGCTTTTCAACATGTCCGTCACGATGAAAGCAGTGGAATCTTTCATGACCGGCTTTGATTCCGTCTTGTTTTTGATGGTTGTTTTATCACGTAAAACAATCTTTTTCACACTATGCGGTTCATTATAGATACCGTTGTTTCCGAATGAACTGTATGCACCGGCAAGTTCAAGTGTAGAAACATCCTTACCGCCGCCCAATGCTGCCGATTCGGTAATTTCCTTGTCGAAAGGAATGCCAAGATCAGTGGCAAAATCGCGTGCCCGGTCCAATCCTACTGCTTGAAGCGTTTTTAAAGCAGGAATATTTAATGACCGTGCCAGTGCTTCACGAGTGGTTACAGTACCATAATGTCGTCCGGAAGCATTTTTAAGCGGTGTTCCATTACTGTAAGAATATTCTTCATCCTTGATTTGATGGTAGGTGGACCAATTTAAATATTCTACGGCAGGACCATAATCCAGAATCGGCTTAATGGTCGAACCAGGTGACCGCTTGGCATCCGTTGCATAATTCCAGCCGCGTTTAACCGTCGTGTTCCTGCCGCCGCCCACTGCTTTAATTTCTCCAGTTTCTGTATCGAGTAAGGTGACTCCTGCTTGGAGGTCTTTACTTGGATAATTGATGATTTCATCACTGTTCAACATGTTATAAACATATTCTTGGGCATCTTTATCAATGGTCGTTTGGATTTCCAAACCATCTGTAAAGACGTTATAGTCACCCATATCCCCGACTTCCTCAATTACCAAATCGATGAATGCATCGTATGCGGTCGTATCGATTTGGCTCTTATCGATTTCTTGAAGTCCTTCTGTTATATCGATGCTTTGTGCATTTTTCATTTCCGTTTCGGTGATATATCCATGTTTATTCATTAAGTGCAGAACAATATCACGGCGTTCTTTCGCACGTTCAGGGTATTTATACGGGTCATACCTGCTTGGGCTTTGCGGTAATCCTACAAGCATGGCCGCTTCGTTCAATTTCAATTCGCTAAGATCTTTTCCATAATAAGTTTGCGATGCAGTTAAGACCCCGTTGGCGCGGTTTGCAAAGAAAATCTTATTCACATACATTTCGAAAATTTCTTCTTTTGTATATTTTCTTTCAAGCTGAATGGATAGCCACATTTCCTGGACTTTCCTTTTAATGGTCTTATCAGGTGTTAAATAAGAACGCTTGATAACCTGCTGGGTCAATGTACTTGCACCCTCTGAGCCGAATCCGTTTTTGAAGTTTGCTATGACGGCACTGCCCAGACGTAAGAAATCGACCCCGTGGTGTTCATAAAAGCGTGAATCTTCCGTTGCCAGGAAAGCTTCTTCGACAAGATCGGGAATATCTTCATAATTTACATAATCCCGGTTTTCCTTTCCGATTTCAGCTAGCAATTTACCATTTTCATCGAGAATCTTGGATGTGACCGGATCTTTCAAAAGCTTTTCGTCAAGTTTTGGAGCGTCGCTTATAAAGTAAGCCATTGCAGCTCCTCCGGCAACAAGGCCTATTATTCCGATTGTAACAAGTATAAGGAAAATTCGCTTAAGCATATTGGTTGGCTTTTTAGGACCTTTATTCGGTCCCTTTTTTTGAGTCTGCCCCTGCTTTCGGCGTTCTTCTCTAGTATTATATTTTTCAGCCATTACAGCTAACCTGCCTTTCTAAAAAAACTAAAAATTTTCTGCGATGAGCGAATCTACTACTTTAATATAGTCAATTCTCGGTTGAAAGCCAAGAGTAATCTTTCGTGAACTGCTTTCAACCTCTTGAAGAGTTATAGATTTGCGTCCGCCTTCTTTCATTCTCTTCCAATAAAAACTCAGTTGTTCAGAACTCATTAGATATATATCTTCCATAGCGGAAAACCGGATGATGACAAACGCAATTCCGTCATGTTGAACGATATGTTTCATATGTTCAATTTGATGGTCATGAAAATTTTTCAGAGGGAACGAACTGCTGTTTTTCGTTTCCTTTGCCTCAAAATCAATGTACTTTCCTTTATAAACACCATTGTAATCTGTGGTCGATGCTTGTTTGAAATAAGCTTCTTTAATGACTGCAGCACTTCTTTTCGGATAGTGGACATCGACAATTTGAATGGGTGTCGGTTTTTTATGGATGACGGCAATGCCGTGTGCTAAATAATACTGATTGGTTTCGTTCAAATCGTCTTCCAATGTTTTTCCCCGGTTGCTGTAACTGATTTTTTTTAGTGGGCTTTTCTTTTCTTCCATAGCCTGCGGTACAAACTTTCGTCCATTGGGATAATGAAATGCCACTTTTACCCCTCCTTTTTTTTCACTTTTCTATATTAGCAAAAAAAGAATCCAAAATGTGAATAAAAAGAATTGTTTCTTAGAACGATAGGATTTATGTACAACTATATGTCACAATTCATCGCTTTGGAAAGGCTGGACTCATAGATGCGAATGTTCACGAAGGAAAAGCAATTGCTCCAATCCATAAAAGCCCAAACCGCTAAAGGGAATAGGGATAATATATCAAGAACACAAGCATATGAACAATTTTTCAGATTGCATCCAGAAATACAATGGTCTTTTTTAGCAGGGATGGTTTCTAGGAATGCAGGCTGGAATATGTGTGATCTTGAAGGAATTTGGTTTTCCCAATTGCTGGGCCTTAAATATAGGCATCACTTATTCCTAACGTATGAAGAAGCCAACTGGAGAATATTCCAAGATGCGTATCCGCAATTACTTCTCTATCATTATTCGACGAAGTATGGACGTCCTTTGTTTCACTTATGTCATTATTTTTTTATTACCAAATTCATGAAGAACGAATGGTATTCCTTTTGGAAACATGGAGATCGTGAAAAATTAGTCACTGCACTTATCATAAATGAACAAAACATCATTGAAGAACCGGTCATTAAAAAGCAATCTTTCGTTTTTCATTCCCTATTATTTTTACTGCAGGACTGGATGCATTTTAGCACCGTTTTATTTCCTACTTGCAATGGAGAACTGTATGGCTCGTCGGTTTCGCATTTTAGAAATATAGATAAAAGGATTGAATTGGGGAAAAGGTTGGCTGGCCTTTTGTTTTCCGAAGATTTGTTTCCGCGCTTTTTTGAATTTTCCTGCAAGACTGAACCAACGGGTGCCAGATATGATTATGAACAATATCGAAAAAAGCCTAGGTACCATGAAACCCCGATGCTGAGGAGAGTATATCCAGTGATTCATCATCGAGCAGGGGAGACAGAGCAATGGGATATGAAAAAAAGGGTTAAAAAAAAATGGTTCATTGAACCTAAATGGGAAGAAGACCCGCATTTGACCGATTGGTATGACGATAAACAAAAGCAGCTGCACACGGCTGCAATAGTCAAAAATTTGATTTTATAAAAAGGAAACAGGGAAGGCGTCGATTAAGACTTCCCTGTTTATCGTTCAGTATTTATGTCTTACGTAGAGGGGCGGTTTTCTCCACTAAGTTTCGGGTTTCCCGTTCCTGCATTTTTAGTGGGCGGCTTTTGTCGTTTTTCGTTTTTTTGCTGTCTGCTTTCATTCGACTGCATGAAATCACCTCCTGTCTGTATTCTTGTTTAAAACTTCATTCTTCATTCGGCCATTGTTGTCGAAGGGCATAATAAATTAAGTGAATTGCACTTTCTTTGCCGATTCCCTTCTAGTTTTGTCAGGCATGAAGGGCTTTCAGATAAAAAAAAGAATAGTACAGGTAAAGAATGGGAGGGATCAGCATGGTCAATAAAAGTGTCGCAACAGAAGAGATATTAAGGATGATAGCTGAGATCAGTACCAGCCTGGATCGTTTGGAAATTTCATATGGGGAAACTGTAAATACAGTGCGGTGCAAACTATGGGCGGAGCAATATACATTAGTTAATGAAGCCCAGGAAGCCATTGAGAAAGCCGAAGATTATTGGGTAAATGCTGAAGTTCCAAACCACTCCTTTTCCATTGTCCCGGAAAAAAGAATGATAAAGCAAAAGGTTTTTACGGAATTGCCCGTATAAGCCAGAGGAATATCATTTTATTAAGAACTGGATTATACTAAGGGAAACAATTGTACGGAGGAATTTAATGTGCATAAAGAAAAAATGCAGCAATTAACAGAACAATTAATTCAATATACGAACAAAGCGGATGAAATTTATGAGGGTGTACGCAAAGAAGGGAAGGAAAAGGATTTCTTTTCTGAGGTCAAGCCGTTCGCAGACCTCGTCAGGACCGCATGCATCGAATGGGAAACCGGAATGAAGGAGTGGATGAGAGAAACTGACTTCAGGCATCTTTTCCCCGAGCAAATCGAACAAACCGCCCATAACCTTTCTGATGTGGCCGTTCAGGCATTTTTTCCTAAAACAAGTTATAAGCGATTTAAAAGCCACGTCCAATCGGTCGAATTCATCCTTAATAATGTAAAAACGGAAATCGATCGGATTTTATCATAAAAACACCTACACTTTATTACCTCTTTTTTCATATATTATCAGAACCATGTAATGAAAAAAGAGGAGGGCTCATTGACATGATGAGATCCGGTTTTAACCAAATCTCCCCAAATCAAGGACAGTTTCCTCAACCTATGCCGGAATATTGGGGAGGGTACCAACAGCCAATGCCGTATCCTCCGCCAAATAATCATAATCTTGAACAATCATTTATGTATCCATATCATCTCCAGGATACAGGGGGCTATATGACGTCATATCATGATCCTTATCAGCAGGCGGCCTATCATCCATTCCAACAAGTCCAGCAACAGGCGATGCCTGTGGGTGCCTATCCGGGCAACAGTGTAATGCAGCCAATGGCACAAATGCACCCAAACCAGCTCAATCAGCAGCCGCAAGCCTTTAGTCCGTTCGCCAATCCGTTACAGCCAGCTAAAAGACCTCCGCTAAGTCAGCAGCAGGCCCATAATCCATATCCTAAGCAGCAGTTCATGCAAAAACCCCAGCCATCGGGTTTCAAATCGGTCATGAATCAATTCAAAACACAAGATGGCTCCATGGATATAACAAAGATGATGAATACAGCCGGACAAATGATGAATACTGTTTCTCAAGTATCCTCAATGGTCAAAGGAGTAGGGGGCTTCTTCAAGGCTTAGATGGTGAATAAAGGAAAAGCAGACTTATAAGTGACCAGCCACTTTTTTAAGTCTGCTTTTTTTCATGCCTAATGGATTTCAATCCGATTCCCTCTGATTTTGGGTAGTTGAAGCGTGAGGATGCCATCGCGATGTCGCGCGGTAACTTTTGCTTCATCAATCGGCTTTGGAAAGGAAATGGTTCTTGATAAAGTACCGGCTGAAACTTCCTTTTGGAACAATCCTTGATTTTTATGCTTTCTATCTACATGCTTTGCAGATATGGTTACGGAATGGGACAGTACATCAATTGATATTTGGCTTCGTGCAATTCCGGGCAAAGTGGCAGTAAGGGTATATTCTGAATGCGTTTCGTGAACATCAACCGGAAAGCTGCGTTCTTTCGCCGAACCGAAGAAATCGTCAAGAGATTGCAGCATGCCTTTAGGGGGCCTCTCGGAAAACAGCCGATCCATTTTGTTTATGAAATGGGAAAAGGGTTCTATTCGATTCCGATTATTATTTTTTTCAGAAGAGGTCATCACGGTGCTCCTTTCTAAAAAATTCCTTTGCCTATAGGCTATGTGGGGAATGAAGAAATGTGAATGAACTGTGGGTTTCAGATACAGGTCTATAGGGAATAACGGTACTGAATGATTAGTAAAGGAAATGAGGGATTATTATGACAGATGGCAAGCTTTCCTACATAGATACCGGGAAAGGTAATGAAACATTGTTGTTTATCCATGGATTTTGCGGAAGCCATGAATATTGGAGTGACATCATTGCTCAATTAAAGGGTGAATACCGGATTATTGCCGTTGATTTACGGGGGCATGGTGCAAGTGAGGAAAAAGGGGGATCTTTCTCGATCGAAGATATGGCTGCTGATATTGCGTCGCTTCTGGAAGAACTGGAAATCGGACAGGTCTATATGTTTGGTCATTCGCTTGGGGGATATATCACCTTGGCGTTCGCAGAAAGGTTTCCTGGGAAATTGTCTGGTTTTTCATTGGTACATTCGACCGCTTTCCCGGACGATGAGACTGGAAAGGCGGGGCGCTTAAAATCTGTCGAGAAAATTGAAAGTGAGGGAATCCCCGCTTTCATTGACGGACTTATACCAAAGCTTTTCGCTAATTCCGATGATCCCAATATTGACCATATAAAGGAAATCGGATATAAAACAAGTGAAATTGGTGCAATAGGGTCTTTACATGCCATGAGGAACAGAATAGACAGAAATTATGTTCTAAAAGATACGAAGTTGCCTGTCCTATTGGTTGCTGGTGAACAGGATAAGGTGATTCCCGTTGATAAAACCTTTTCTGTGAAAGGGGGCCATATCAATGAAGTTATACTTAAGGGCAGCGGACATATGGGGATGTTGGAAGCCCCAAGCAAACTAATCCAAGAAATCATTCGCTTTGTCGAGAAGAATTAAATAAAAAAAGTCCGGGCTGGAAACGAGATGGTGACGTTTCTAGCTTTTTTTTAAGGCTCTTTTCGTAAAGATTGTTGTTTTTAAAACGAAACGATTTAAGGTTGATTGGAGCGGAAGTGCGAGACTCCTGCGGGAGCAGCGTGACAGGTGAGACCCCACAGGCGTTTACGCCGAGGAGGCTCACCGCCCGCCCCGCGGAAAGCGAGCATCTGGAGGGGAAATCAACCACACCGCTTTACTTGGAAAATAGCAACAAAGTAAGCGAAAACAGCCTTTTTTAAAAAAGGAAATAGTTTCCCTTTTGTATAGAACGTTCATTCGGTAGAATAGGAGTATGAGGTGGTCATATGAAACTGCGAAAAAATTTACAAGAAGTCATCAATGATTTAAAAACAAATGAGGATTTTAAAGATAATATAGTACATTGGCAAGTAATTGAAGCAAAAGAGGCAAAACATGTACCTTTTCCCGATGCAATGAATGATAAAATCAAGCATGCTCTTGAATTACGGGGGATAAATGGATTGTATACCCACCAGGCAACAGCATTTGATACTGCTGTCAGTGGCAATAGCCTTGTAGCGGTCACACCTACAGCTTCTGGAAAAACATTATGCTATAATTTGCCGGTCCTTCAAAAAATATTGGAAGATGAAAAAACTAGGGCGCTTTATATTTTTCCGACAAAAGCACTGAGTTATGATCAAAAGAGCGAATTGAATGAAATGATTCATGAAATGGATGCTGAGATAAATAGTTATACATACGATGGGGACACACCTTCAAATATCAGGCAAAAAATCCGCCAGGCAGGACATATCGTGATCACCAATCCTGATATGCTCCATTCGGGAATCCTGCCCCATCATACGAAATGGGTCTCTTTGTTTGAAAACTTGAAGTATGTGGTAATCGATGAACTTCATATTTACCGAGGCGTTTTCGGAAGTCATACGGCCAACGTCATAAGAAGGTTAAAAAGGATCTGCAAGTTTTATGGAAGCGACCCTGTATTCATCTGTACTTCCGCTACGATCAATAACCCAAAAGAGTTGGCGGAAGAGCTCACGGAAAAACAAATGGTCCTAATCGATAATAACGGAGCCCCAAGTGGGAAAAAGCATTTTGTGTTTTACAATCCGCCAATAGTAAATAAACCGCTGAACATACGAAGGAGTGCGGTTTTGGAAGTCAGGAAACTTGCAAATGAATTTTTGAAAAATAAAATTCAAACGATCGTTTTTGCGCGAAGCAGGGTTCGTGTGGAAATTCTATTGACATATTTACAGGAACTTGTGTCAAAGCAATTGGGGCCAAAATCGATCAGGGGCTATCGCGGTGGATATCTGCCAACACAGCGCAGAGAAATTGAACAAGGACTCAGGGATGGTTCCATTTATGGAGTGGTTTCCACAAATGCACTTGAGTTGGGTGTCGATATCGGCCAGCTTCAGGTTTGCATAATGACTGGTTACCCGGGATCCATTTCGAGTGCCTGGCAACAGGCGGGACGAGCAGGTAGAAGGCATGGTGAAGCATTGATCGTCATGGTTGGCAGTTCTAGTGCCCTTGATCAATATATCGTACAGCATCCCGAATATTTCTTTACCAGAAATCCAGAAACTGCAAGAATCAATCCGGATAATCTATTGATCTTGGTTGATCATGTAAAATGTGCAGCATATGAGCTGCCATTTAAAAAAGGCGATACCTTCGGGAAAACAGAGATTATGGACGTTCTTGAATTCCTTACGGAAGAGAGGGTCTTACACTTGAATGGGGACAAATGGCATTGGATGAATGATGCTTTCCCTGCAAGCAATATCAGCCTTCGTTCAGCAGCACAGGAAAATGTCGTGATCATCGACCAAACGAATGCACCGGTTAATCGGGTCATAGGGGAAATGGATACGTTCAGTGCAATGACCCTCCTCCACGATGAAGCCATTTATTTGCACCAGGGAATTCAATTTCAGGTGGAAGAACTTGATTGGGATGAAAAGAAAGCTTATGTACGTGAAGTCAATGTGGATTATTATACGGATGCTAACCTTGCTGTTCAGTTGTCTGTATTGGAAGTCGATAAACAGCGAACTTTCGCTTCCACAGCAGCTGCTTTTGGTGATGTCGCAATCCGGGCGATGCCTACAATCTTCAAAAAAATCAAATTCGAAACTCATGAGAATATTGGTTCAGGACCAATCAGTCTCCCGGAGATGGAACTGCACACGAGTTCAGCCATGCTTTCCATGGATCCCGATATATTTAAGTGGGACGAAAATCGGATAGAACAAGGTATGATTGGTGCCTCCCATGCTCTTAATTACATGATTCCGCTACATGTTATGTGCGATCCGCATGATATTCATGTTTATCCGCAGGTTAAGGCAGCACATAATGAAAAGCCGACCATTTTTATCTATGATAGTTATCCGGGAGGCATAGGGTTAAGTGATAAAGTATATGAAAACTCTGAAGTCATTCTGCTTGAAACAATATCAATGATCGAAAATTGCGCTTGTGAAGGCGGCTGTCCTTCCTGTATCGGGACGGAATCCGCAACGAAAACAGCCAAGAGTGATGCCAAGCAATTATTGGGTCAATTTTGTAAGCAAAAACATTAATAGAGCGCAGTGAAGAGAGGTGTAATTTCATGTCTTTAAAAAATAAATTGAACCGTATGAAAACGCATATGAACCTAGGGAAACATCCTTCTCCCGTAGAAGAAGATGAACGGACAGTGAATGAAGAAATTCCTTACTATGAAAAGTGGCTGGAGAACGATACCGTTTCCTTTCATTTCGATGGTGACTATTGTTTCATTAGGGAAGTCCGCTATCCAATAAATCACAAACACGGATTATATGCATTTTCCGAGCTGAAAAAGGTTGTAAAAGAGTGGAATCAAACTTCATTGGAGCATCCACTATCCGCTAAGGGCGTTAAAAGTGAAGATCTGTTTTTCTTCGATACGGAAACAACTGGGCTAGGAGGCGGAGCCGGCAATACCATTTTTTTACTTGGCTATGCTTATTTAGAAGGTGAAGAAGTAGTCGTGAAGCAACATATCCTTCCGCAGCCTGGAAGTGAAATCCCGCTGTATCAAAGCTTTCTGGAAAACATCAATTACGAAACGCTTGTCACATATAATGGTAAATCCTTTGATTGGCCCCAGCTAAAAACCAGACATACCTTGATAAAAGAGCATGTACCAAAACTGCCGGAATTCGGACATTTCGATTTATATCATGCTTCAAGACGCCTTTGGAGAAACAAATTGGAACGAGTGAAATTATCATCAGTCGAAACAGATATTCTAGGTGTATATAGGGAGGATGATATTCCTGGATATTTGGCGCCGATGATTTATTTTGATTTTGTTGAGCGGAAGAATCCGGAAATTCTGTTTGGGATCATGAAGCATAATGAATTGGATATTTTATCACTGATCACATTGTATATTCATTTGTCCCGAAAAATCCTCCAAATCGATGGATATACGGAAGAGTCCATGGAAATTGCACGATGGCTCGCTTATTTGGGAAAAAAAGAGGAGTCAGTTGAGACATATCAAAAAATATTGGAAGCAGGAAATGAGGAAGATCGTATAATAGCTGGCCATGCCTTAGCCTTCCAGAAGAAGAAGCAAAAACTATTCAATGAAGCTTTGGAAATATGGAAGGAAGCCGCCTTAAAAGGAAATGTGCAAATAAGGATACAGGCACAGATAGAATGTGCAAAATTATATGAACATCAATTTAAGGACGTCGGTCTTGCCCTAAAATGTTCAATAATCGCACTTCAGGAGATGGAGAGTGAAGGGACCCTGCCAGGGAAAAAAAAGTTGGAATTGGAAAAGAGGATCCATCGGCTTGAAAAGAAAGAGCAATTTAATCGAATTACTATATGAAATATGGGAAATGAATTGGTCTTTTAGTGCAAAAGGCTGAAAATAAAAAATATGTATACAATTATTGTAGCCTTCAACTATTATGTGTAAAATGGAAAGAGTTGAGGGTGAAATTCCGAAGCGTTCATTTCATTCCTTTACATCATAAATTCAAGGTGAAAGCGGAGCGAAGAAATGTATAAAACGACTTTATTTCTATTTTTTGTTGTCCTTTGTTTAACGATTGTTTTATTTACTTCATTAAAAGATAGTCTCTATTCCTTTTTGTAGAAAATTACCCTCAGTACATTTGAAGGGATAGCATTAATTAATAGTGTACTTATCGACAGCCATACATCGTTTTATACTTATTCTGTATAATTAGGTCATTTCATCAGTACACGTATCCCCTTTTTTTCATAGTCTGTAATGGTAAGACTAAACTTATCATGATGAAAGGGGACGAATTATAAATGTATTTTCGTAATTGTGGAGGAAATAAACCCAATGTAATGGGAGTATCCAACAATGTAATGGGAGCATCCAACAATGTAATGGGCGCATACGGGAACGCACCTGGAGTAATGGGCGCATCAACCGGTAAAAATTCTAATGTAATGGGAGCGTCAACCGGTAAAAACTCTAACGTAATGGGAGCCTATAGTCCATCGGCTGTATCTCCAGCGCAATATGGTCCATCTGCTGTGTCTCCAGCGCAATATGGTCCATCTGCTGTGTCTCCAGCGCAATATGGTCCAACACAAACATCTCCATCTCAAGTTGCCCCAGCGCAAGTCTCTCCAACACAGCAATTTGTCAATACGAATGTATCGAACACAGTGATTCCTGTCGTTCATCCATCACATACTACAAATGTCAATAAGCATGTGAACACGTTTAAACATTATTTCCCGCATACTCAATCCGTGGTGAACGAGTGCTATAATCAACACTTGATTTGTGGAAGGCCGCCGCAAAACCCATGCTGTCCGCCTGGGAATTTCGGATATTAAAAATAAGGGCTTATTAAGCCCTTGTTTTCTTACATAATCATGTTAAAAGGAGATTTGTCAAGCGATGAAGGTTTTGTATATGACGGGCTATAAGGCTTTTGAATTCGGGATATTCAAAAATGACCATGAAGCCGTAAAATATATAAAGAAAGCGATGAAGCAGCGTCTCCTTCCATTGGCGGAAGATGGGCTGGAATGGGTGATCATCTCAGGTCAGTTGGGTACGGAACTATGGGGTGCAGAAGTGGTGTTCGAATTACAGGAGGAATATCCTCAGCTTAAATTAGGGGTGCTTACTCCTTTCCTGAAACAGGAAGAGTCATGGAACGAGACGAATCAAGATTATTACCGATCCATATTGGCCCGTGCCGATTTTGTTGAGTCCATTTTCAATAAACCATATGAAGGGCCACAACAACTGAAAATCAAAAATAGGTATATGGTCCATAAGAGCGATGCCATGCTCATCATTTTTGAAGCTGAAAAAGAAGGGTCATCCCGATATCCTTATTTCGAGGCGATGAAAAAAGCCGAAACACAGCCATACCCCATCTTTCAGATAAACTTTGATGATCTGCAACTGGCTGCGGAAGAAGCGAACTGGTCCGAAGAATGATGGAGTGAAAATAATTATGGTTTAAAAGTTGTTTCTAAAGCATAATCATATTATTATGAAATTTAGATACATATTTAATGGGAATACATATCGTTCACTAAACAGTATGCATACAAAAAGGTGTTTCGTTGACAAACCCAAGCAGATTTGAAAAAATAATAAAAAGTCGATTGTATTGGCGAAAGTATTGAGGTGAAGTCTTATGCTATCCGATAAGATAAAATTAACGGCTAAAGATATTCTTGAAAAAGATTTTAAAACAGCCATGCGCGGTTATAAACCTGAAGATGTGGATCAATTCCTGGATCTGATCATTAAAGATTATGAAGTGTTCCATCAGGAAATCGAAGATCTTAAACAAGAAAATCTTAAATTGAAAAAACTAGCCGAAGAGAGTACAAAACGTCCAAATCAACCTGCTCCAAGTGCCACTCCGGGAACCACTAACTTTGACATCCTTAAACGGTTATCCAACTTGGAAAAGCATGTTTTTGGTAATAAGCTTTTTGACTGAGGTTTTGCATTTTAAAAGTAAAAATTATTTTGGTATTGTTTTTTCATGAATAATGGAGTATAATCAATTATGTTATGTTAACGTTTGGGTAATTGCTGCTGCATTTATGCAGTAGAGGAAAGTCCATGCTCGCACGGACTGCGATGTCCGTAGTGTTCGTGCCTGGCGAAAAAATAAGCTTGGGCAGCAATCTTGGATTGCTGACGGCTGGGAAAATGCCTAAGTCCTTTTGGATATGGCATGAATACCTATAAAAGTGCCACAGTGACGTAGCCTTTATAGAAATGTAAAGGGTGGAACGAGGTAAACCCCACGAGCGAGAAACCCAAATTAATGGTAGGGGCGCTTTCTTCCTTGGAATTGAACGAGGAGAAGGACAGAAGCATATGCTTCTGTAGATAGATGATTACCGCCGAAGTACGAGACGCGAGTCGCTTGCAGTACTGAGGAACAAAACATGGCTTACAGAACGTTATCATATTACACCAAAAGCACAACTCTCCTTTTAAAAGGGGAGTTTTTGTTTATGGAGATTGCCAGATTATAAAAAGATTGGGCATTTCCATTTGTTTTTCGTTTTCTGAAACACCGCTGTGTTAAACTTAGAACTTGGCAAGTTTTTCATTCCATTTCGAAAAGTGTCAAGCGGAAAGAAAATGGGTTTGAAGAAGTCTGTCGGAAACGTTATTAAAAATAGTGTTGGAATGTAAAGCATTTCCTTGATTCTGGGTATCCTATTTATAAAGGTTCCCGAACCCTTCTGTTAGCTCAAAATGAAGGTATCAAGACGGAAAACTTCAAATTTAATGATAATGGATGGGCAGCATACATAATGAGTATTGATGATTTCAATCATATGATTGCAGCGTGTATCTTAAGGTACATGGATAATTGAGTAAAGTTTTATTTCAGGGCAATTAATAAATTTTCTCGCTACATGATCATGAAATAAGCTGGGGCAAACAATGAAGAATTCTAACTGAAAGATAAAAATCAATGCCTGATTCTTAAATACATAAATGAAGAAATTCAGGAAAAGGGGCCATTGATTTGGATTAATGGAAAGAAGGTGCAAGATTAATGAAACAATTCGATATTATCGCAACATCAGCAATGGGATTGGAATCAATTGTTGCCAAGGAGGTAAGGGATCTTGGTTACGATTGTCAAGTCGAAAATGGTAAAATCACATATAAAGGGGACCAATCCGCCATTGCCCGCTCTAATTTATGGCTGCGCAGTGCCGATAGGGTGAAAATTAAAGTCGCAGAATTTAAAGCATATTCATTTGATGAGTTGTTTGAAAAAACAAAGGCATTGAATTGGGAAGATTACTTATCAGCCGATGTAGAGTTCCCCGTGAGTGGAAAATCCGTTAAGTCAAAGCTTTACAGTGTCCCTGATTGTCAGGCTATAGTCAAAAAGGCGATTGTTGATAGATTGAAAAGTAAATATAAGCAAGTGTCCTGGTTTGCAGAGACTGGTCCTTTATTTAAAATTGAAGTATCTATTTTAAAAGATGTAGTGACACTTACCATAGATACTTCAGGTGCAGGATTGCATAAACGGGGATATCGGACAGGGCAGGGGGAGGCACCCCTAAAAGAAACATTGGCGGCTGCCTTAATCATGCTGACCAATTGGAAACCGGATAAACCTTTCATAGATCCATTTTGTGGCTCTGGAACGATTCCCATTGAGGCAGCCTTAATAGGGCAGAACATAGCACCTGGGTTTAACAGGGAATTCGTATCTGAAACCTGGGCATGGATGGACAGCAAGGTTTGGGATGAAGCGCGGATCGAGGCTGAAGATTTAGCCGATTATGATCAGTACTTGGACATAACCGGTTGTGATATTGACCATCGAATGGTCGATATAGCTAAAGCGAATAGTTTTGAAGCGGGTCTTGGTGATCTGATTGAATTCAAACAAATGCAGGTAAGGGATATCTCGACAAGGAAAGAGTATGGTGTAATTGTCGGAAACCCGCCTTATGGAGAACGTCTTGGTGAGAAAAAAGCGGTTGAGCAAATGTATAGGGAAATGGGCCCAGCCTTCAAGAAGCTTGATACATGGTCAGTATACATGATTACCTCCAATCCTGACTTCGAACAGCATTACGGTAAGCCTGCAACGAAAAAAAGGAAATTGTTCAATGGTTTCATCCGTGCTGACCTTTATCAATATTGGGGGAAAAGGCCGCCAAGACAGCCTCAAGGTGAATAAGTAGGTAGAATATAATGGAGGATTTTGATGGTCAGGACGATTTATTCATAATAGGTTCCAGTCTTGCTTATCATTTCCTTTTCTGTTATTCTAATAATGAATTATTTTTGTTCAGATTTAAGGAATACCTTAATATTCTCTTGAGCAAGGATAGTAATATAATGTGTGGAGAACACACTAGGAGGCAACAAAAATGGAACAAGGTAAAGTAAAATGGTTTAACGCAGAAAAAGGTTTTGGATTCATCGAACGTGAAGGTGGAGACGATGTATTCGTACATTTCTCAGCTATCCAAGGCGAAGGTTTCAAAACACTTGAAGAAGGCCAAGACGTTACATTTGATGTAGAACAAGGTCAACGTGGACCACAAGCATCAAACGTAAACAAAGCTTAATTCAACCCTATATTATTTACAGACAGGCTCTCTTTTGGAGCCTGTCTTTTATTTTACGAATCGGGTAACCTGGCAGCATACATAAAAAAACATACATAATACGTATCATTTCTGATGGTTGGTAAATATCTTGACTATTAATGTGAAATAAAGGATAATATACTTTTGCCTAAGATTGTAATGATTCGGATACTATATACTGATGATAGATAAAAGGGGAGACCATGATGCTTAAAACACTGCCTTTTTCGGTAACAAAGGAAGATTCTTTTTACGATAAGCTTTCAGAATGGATCGGTGATGTTTTTTACGATATTCTTCCCGAAAAAGGATTTGAGCTGCGTGACGAACAAATCTTCATGGCTTTTCAGTTAGAAAAGGCCTTTAAAGAAAAGAATGTAAGTTTTGCTGAAGCTGGGGTAGGGACCGGTAAGACTTTGGTCTATTTACTATATGCGATTTGTTATGCGAGATATACGAATAAACCTGCAATTATTTCGTGTGCAGATGAAACGTTGATTGAACAGCTTGTCAAAGAGGAAGGCGACATCCAAAAAATCAAGAATGCTTTAGGTATTGAAGTGGATGTTCGGCTTGCCAAGTATCATGATCAATATGTATGTCTTAAAAAATTGGATTACGCAGTGAATCATGAAGATTCCGAGGGAATAGATCAGTTATATGATGAACTTCCCAAGTTTGTCCATGATAACTCATCCATGAACGCCTATACAGCATATGGGGACCGTAAACAGTATCCATATTTAAATGATGAAGACTGGTCTAAAGTTGGCTGGGATCAACTCCAAAACTGTTTTACCTGTGATAAACGCCATCGGTGTGGGCAAACCCTATCACGTGACCACTACCGAAAATCAAGTGATTTGATCATTTGTTCACATGACTTCTTCATGGAGCATGTATGGACTAAGGAAAAGCGTAAGCGTGAAGGACAGTTACCATTGCTGCCTGATCATAGCTGCGTTGTTTTTGATGAAGGTCACCTATTGGAATTTGCTGCTCAAAAGGCTTTAACTTATAAAGTTGGGGAACAGACCCTTGCTTCAGTTTTAGAATTGCTTACAGCCAATCAGGTTCGTGAAGAAACCTTATACATCATTGAGGATTTAATTGATATCAATGAAGAGTTTTTTGATTTGTTGGATGAAAAAGCGATACATGTCAGTGGATCTAATCGTTACGAAATTCCGATGTCCAAAGAAATAACAAACTTTGCGCAAAAGCTTCACAAAAAGGTTGAAGAGTTAGAGGAGAACCTTGTTTTTGAAGCGGAAATGTACACGATCAATGATTATGATTTAAAAGTGACGGAAGAATATTTAGAGCAGCTGGGTTACTCACTTTCTCTATTTGTGAAGGATGAGCAGGCCGTTTCCTGGTTTGAAGAAAATGAAATGACCAAAACATTGGTCATCATGCCAAGGCTTGTACAGGATATTTTGTCTGAACAGGTTTTCTCTAAAAAAATCCCTTACATTTTTTCATCGGCAACATTATCAGATAATAAATCCTTCCAATATATTGCAGATAGTTTAGGGATAGAAAAGTATGACAGCTTCTCCGTTGAATCACCATTTGATTACGATGAAGTCATGAAATTGAACATGCCGGTCTTCGAAAATGGAGATCAATTGGCAAAACTTCAATATACGATGAAGACGATCGAGGAAAATGAAGGTCGAACACTAGTGTTATTTCATTCAAAAGAAGAATTGCATTGGTTCAAGGAAAACTGCCCAATATCTTCTTATCCATTTTATTTTGAAGGCGAAGCGGAAATCAGCGAGCTTGTTAAGAAGTTCCAAGAGGATGAGCAATCTGTCCTTTTCTCCTATCATTTATGGGAAGGGCTTGATGTTCCAGGACCTTCATTACAAAATGTAGTGATACACTCCCTTCCATTCCCGCCACGAGATCCGGTTTTCGAGGCCAAACGCAACTCGGTTACCGACGCATTCGAAGAAGTGGATCTTCCATACATGCTCCTTCGATTGCGCCAGGGAATAGGGCGATTGATCAGGACGAGCAATGATTCGGGAACAGTCCAGATTTTGACCGAAAAGGATCTTTCGGAACAGGTGAAAGAGAAGATTGTATCCATTCTTCCTGTAACGCTTTAACTAAAGTCCAGTCCAAAATAAGAGCCAAGGTGCCCCTTGGCTCTTATTTTATTTTAATTTATTTATCGAAGTGGTTCTGATATGAAAGACTTTTGTATAATATGGTAAAGTGTAGTTGGAAGGAGCAGTGAATATGAAAAAAAAGGGTATCGATCTGATAGAAAAAGAGTTTAGAGAATATGTAAAGAAAATCTCGGCCTATAATGAAGCTCTCGCGTTAATTTTTTGGGATTTGCGTACAGGTGCACCGAAACAGGGAGTTGAGCAGCGTTCCGAAGTTATCGGCGTGCTTTCCTCCGAGGTGTTTAATATGAGCACAAGTAAAGAAATGGAATCCTTCATTGCCGAACTTTCGCTGGAGAAAGCCACTCTTAGTGAAACGACGAATAAA
The DNA here is from genome assembly GCF_900156045.1 of Peribacillus simplex. Taxonomy (GTDB): domain Bacteria; phylum Bacillota; class Bacilli; order Bacillales; family DSM-1321; genus Peribacillus; species Peribacillus simplex_D. The sequence goes on from NZ_FTMX01000001.1 coordinate 1,118,764, forward strand.
ATGGTACAAGAGTGCAAAAAAGAGTTTGAAAGGAATAAGAAAATTCCTGCCAACGAATATAAGGAATTCGTCATTTTACAATCGCGTTCTGAAAGTGCATGGGAAGAGGCAAGGGAAAAAGCTGATTTTTCTTTATTTCAACCTTATTTGGAACAAATTGTAGCTTATACCCGTAGGTTCGTAGAGTACTGGGGATATGAAGGGACGAAATATAATACCCTTTTAGATATGTATGAACCTGGCATGACCGTAGATATACTTGACAGCGTATTCAGTGAGCTTCGGGCGAGGATTGTTCCATTGGTAAAACAGATTGCCGAAAGCGAACATAGACCTGAAACAGCGTTCCTATATAAAGAATTTCCAAAAGACAAACAGCATCAACTTAACTTGGAAATTTTAAAACAGCTAGGATACGATTTCAAGGCTGGCAGGCTCGATGAAACAGTTCACCCTTTTGAAATTAGAATAAACAGGGGCGATGTCCGGGTGACGACCCGATACGATGAAAAGGATTTTAGGGGAGCAATCTTTGGGACCATTCATGAATGCGGACATGCCATTTATGAGCAGAATATCGCCGAAGAATTAACTGGAACACTTCTCGATGGCGGGACATCAATGGGGATCCATGAATCACAATCATTGTTTTTCGAAAACTTCATCGGACGGGACCATAACTTCTGGAAAAATAAATTCTCCTTATTAAAGGAATATGCTCCCGAACAATTCAACGATGTGACACTGGATGAATTTTACCGGGGCATTAACGAATCAAAACCATCGCTCATCCGTATTGAAGCAGATGAACTGACGTATCCTCTACATATTATGATTCGGTATGAACTGGAAAAGGCTCTCTTTAATGGAGAACTTGAAGTGAAGGATTTACCGGAAGTCTGGAATGAAAAATACAGGGATTATTTAGGAATTGTGCCTGAAAATGATGCCATGGGCGTGTTGCAAGATGTACACTGGGCAGATGGCAGCTTTGGTTATTTCCCTTCTTATGCATTGGGATATATGTATGCAGCCCAAATCAAGCAATCGATGCTTAAAGATTTGCCTGATTTTGATGGACTGTTGGAAGCGGGTGATATTGCTCCAATCAGGAAATGGCTTAATGAAAAGATACATAAATACGGAAAAACAAAAAAGCCTCTTGAGATTTTGAAAGAAACGACAGGAGAGGGCCTGAATGTTCAGTATTTAATAAAGTATCTTGAAAATAAATATAAAGAAGTTTATAAAATCAAATGAATCAAAAGAAGAAGGACTTGGAGTAAATGTCAAGACCTTCTTCTTTTTTTCGGGTAGTTGCAAAAGTGACGTGTATGATACCAGTAAATGGAACGTAAAGAGGGGTGATTATTTCTATTGAGAGGAAAATCCCTGTTATTTAGGCTTGTGATTTCGCAATTTTCTAATAATACGAATGATGATTTGATTTTTTGAATGAAAGTTCGGTTTTTATCAAAAATACCTTTTCAAATAGAGCCAGCGTTGTTATAATTCATATATTAATAAAAAAATAAAGTTTCACTCGTATAATAGCAGGGATATGGCCTGCAAGTTTCTACCGGATTACCGTAAATAATTCGACTATGGGTGAGTAATAGATCTTGTTGCATAATGAAGGTTTTTGCTGATCCTTTTTCATTCATGCCCAAGAAGTATTGCTTCACTCCAAAAAAGTGCCGCAATGTTTCTTGGGCTTTTTTATATGCCGGGAAATGATTGCAAGATTGGGAGGAACCTTCATGCAACTTTTAAAGGAAAAAATCTTGTCCGAGGGTCAAGCTTTATCAGAAGATATTTTAAAAGTAGATTCATTCTTAAATCATCAAATGGATCCTGTGCTAATGAAAGAAATTGGTAAAGAATTTGTAAAACGTTTCGAACAAAAGGAAATAACGAAAGTGCTGACGATTGAATCTTCAGGCATTGGACCTGGTTTGATGGCTGCGTTGGAATTGGAAGTTCCGCTAATTTTTGCCCGTAAACGTAAATCACTTACTTTAACAAATGATTTAGTGACCGCGTCCGTTCATTCCTTTACAAAAAAAGAAACCAATACTATCACGGTTTCCAATAAATATATTGAAGCTGGGGATAAGGTTTTGATCATCGATGACTTCCTTGCGGTCGGACAGGCAGCCCGGGGCTTGGTGGAAATCTGTCAGCAGGTTGGAGCAGAAGTGGCCGGAATTGGCATCGTGATTGAAAAAGCATTCCAAAGCGGTGGTAAGGATCTTAGGGAACAAGGTTTTCAAGTTGAATCACTTGCGAGGATTGCTGAGTTGAAATTCGGTGAGATTACATTCGCCGACGAAATGGAAGGAGCAACCGTCAATGTCTAATCAATCACCTTTAAAAGTGGCTTCCTTAGGATTACAACATGTCCTTGCCATGTATGCCGGTGCAGTCGTCATTCCATTGATCGTCGGTGGGGCGCTGGAATTGACTGCAGCGCAGTTGACTTATTTAGTTTCGATAGACATTTTGATGTGCGGGATAGCAACTTTATTGCAAGTGTGGAAAAATAAGTTCTTTGGAATTGGACTTCCGGTCGTCCTAGGCTGTACATTCACAGCAGTTAGCCCGATGATTGCAATTGGTACGCAATATGGAATCAACTCCATTTATGGATCTATATTGGTGTCGGGATTGATCGTCGTTATCATTAGTAAATTCTTCGGAAAACTGGCAAGGTTTTTCCCACCCATCGTCACTGGATCGGTGGTTTTGATTATTGGCATAACGCTCATTCCTGTTGCCATCAACAATCTTGGTGGAGGTCAAGGTGCTGCTGATTTCGGAGACTTGAATAATGTTGCTCTTGGTTTTGGAACTTTGTTATTCATCATATTCATGTATAAGTTCTCATCGGGATTCCTGCGCTCCATTTCTATTTTATTGGGGTTGTTAGTCGGAACATTTGCAGCTTTCTTCCTTGGAAAAGTGGATTTTAGCTCAGTGGTTAGTGCCACTTGGCTGCATATGCCTCATTTTTTCTACTTTGGAGCTCCGACATTTAATGTCACGGCGATCATTACGATGACATTGGTGGCGATCGTCAGCTTGGTGGAATCGACTGGTGTTTATTATGCCCTTGGTGAAATCACGGATAAAGAGATATCAGAAGACGATCTAGCTCGCGGATATCGTGCTGAGGGTCTGGCCATCATGATTGGTGGTTTGTTCAATTCGTTTCCGTATACGGCATTTTCACAAAATGTCGGATTGATTCAATTGTCAGGCATTAAAACAAAAAATGTAATTTACACAACAGCGGGCATTCTCATTTTCATAGGATTTGTTCCAAAAATTGGTGCATTCACGACGATTATTCCTTCATCCGTGCTTGGCGGTGCAATGGTTGCAATGTTCGGTATGGTAATTGCCGCTGGAATTAAGATGTTGAGTAAAGTGGATTTTGCCTCTCAAGAAAATTTATTGATCATCGCTTGTTCAGTAGGTATGGGACTTGGTGTGACGGTCGTTCCTGAACTATTTGCACAAATTCCGGAAAACTTTCAAATCTTGACGGAAAACGGTATTGTAGCCGGAAGTTTGACCGCCATTTTCTTGAATATCGTTTTTAACATCGTCCCTACAAAAGGGAAAGTGAAGGAAGCTCGTATTGAAGGGCAAAAAGTAGCCTGATTAATAATAGATTCGGTAAACTTGATAGATTCAACCATTTAATGCCTAAAATCCTCAGGTAATGAGGATTTTAGGCATTTTTTCATTTATGCCAAGCATATCATTGATAATGAAATTGAAGTTTTGTCAGATAAAAGGAAACTCTCTTCACTTTTTGAATATATTGATAGTATATGTTCAGGAAAGTAGTGATAGGGATGGAGAAAAAATATTGTATTCATTGTCGAACCATTTTAAGCCAGGAGTTTAGGTGCAGCGTTTGTGGAAAAGAGGAGTTTCAAAATATCATTATTCAAGTGCAAAATCAATCTTCTGTAAAGAAAGAAGAGTGACAGCGCCCCCTTACAGATTTTTGGTAAGGGGGTTTAATATTTCATGATTACATATCGATAATAAAGATGATATGAAGAGTACAAACGCCTTTTATTGACATGGGTATATAGATTGCTTCTTGATTGCCCACAAAAACGGTGGGTGGGGTAATATCATTAAATGCATCCCCGCCTGCTAAAGAAGTGGCCACTGGAAAGCATGTTGCCGAGTTCTGCTGCAAAAGATTCAAGCATCTCACCTTCTAACGGCATGCAAAACGTGCTTTCACCTAATTTGCTCATTTATTCTCCCACGGATATCCCCTGTCATGCCAATAAGGACGCTTTTGATTCCTATTAGAAAGGCTGTTTTAAGAGGTACACGGCTTTTAAATGTCAAAAGAGAAAGGAATAACGAACTTAACGGCCACGATCGATAAGGCATAATTGATATCCTGCTGGGTATATTAACCATATCATGAATGATAAGGGGTGCAATCATGCCGTATTTATTATCTGCATCACATATAAAGCTGCCACATTTACTTTCTCAGGAGAAAATCTTGGAATTTTCGAGAGAAATATTTGGAGCCTCATTTAAGAATATAGAAAGGTTACTTAAAGCCTTTAAGAATGGACAAGTGGAAAATCGATATTTTTCTAATGATCTTGATTGGTTTAAAGAGGATCATTCTTTTGCCGATCGGAATGATTTATATATTCAACAGGCAGTCAAGTTTGGGAAAGAAGCTATAGAAAAATGTTTAGCCAACCCAGAATTTTTAAAAGAAGAACTGCAGGCAAACGAGTTAGATGCTTTCTTCTTTATCTCAAGCACGGGTATTGCTACCCCGACAATTGATGCCAGGATAATGAATGAACTTCCATTTAGCCCGCATGCTAAAAGGATTCCGATTTGGGGACTTGGCTGTGCAGGGGGAGCAAGTGGCCTATCGCGTGCATTTGAATATTGCCAAGCATACCCGACGGCGAAGGTCATTGTTTTATGTGTGGAGTTATGTAGCCTGACGTTTCAAAGGAATGATATCTCCAAAAGCAATTTAATTGGAACTTCTTTATTTTCTGATGGAGTAAGCTGTGTTTTGGTTTGCGGTGATGAAGTGCCTGATGAACAGTTTTCAAAAAAAGTAAGACATCTGCAATTTTTGAATTCGCAATCCACGCTAATGCCGAATTCATTGGACGTAATGGGGTGGGATGTTAAAGATCAAGGGTTATATGTGATCTTTTCTAAAGATATCCCTACAATCATCAAAGATTGGCTTAAACCGAATGTTCAAGAGTTCTTAATGGAGAATGGATTGGATCTCAGGGATATAAAAGATTTCATTGCTCATCCCGGAGGCAAAAAAGTAATTGATGCGTATCACGAAGCCCTCGGGTTCGATGAAAGCATGACGGCAGAGTCAATGAGCGTATTGAGGGAATTTGGCAATATGTCCTCAGCAACTATTTTGTACGTCCTGGAGAGGTTCATGCAGCGTGGCGGGAATAAAGATGAGGTGGGCTTGGCTGCTGCATTGGGGCCTGGGTTTTCGTCTGAACTTGTGTTAATGAGGTGGAAGTGATGATCTTTGCCATTTTCATTATCTTGATCGCTATACAGCGCATGTTTGAATTATATATCGCCAAACAAAATGAAAAACAGCTAAAGTCTGCCGGAGCAGTGGAATATGGTGAGTCCCATTACAGTTGGATGGTTCTAATGCACCTTAGTTTTTTTATTGCTCTCATTATTGAAGTGGTCGTGCTTGAAAGGGATGTGGCTGGACTATGGCCTATTTGGCTGACCCTTTTTCTAATTGCACAGTCAGGCAGGATTTGGGTAATCCGTTCATTGGGCAAACATTGGAATACAAAAATCATAGTGGTTCCTGATGCCGATGTGGTCATTAAAGGTCCTTATAAATATTTCAAACATCCGAACTATATCATAGTGGCAACTGAGATCATGGTTATTTCTTTATTATTCAATGCATATTATACTGCTATCATCTTTAGTTTATTGAATGTTTGGATGATGACGGTAAGAATCCCATTGGAAGAGAAAGCCTTAAAGGAACATACGGAATATTCTACGGTTTTTAAGGGAAAATAATAAAAAAAGTTAATTTCTTATTGAAAACGATTATCGTTCGTGATAAGATTCTAAATGAAGATGAAAATTATTCTCATTCGGATTTCGATAAATATATTTTAACAACTAAAAGCTAATCAATATATAAGAGGATGGTGTTGGTAATGGTTTGGCTATTCATTTTATTGACAATCGTTACATATGGTTTTGTGATGAAACATGTATTGAATAATATTCAAAAATCGGCAAAGGCAGTAAAGCCTTATACCGAGTCACCAATGGAAAACCGGACTGCTTTTAACCCCGCCCCTACAACCAGGTAAATATCCTGGTTTTTTTTGCATTCAAAATCAATCGGCATGAATCCACCAATCGGTGGTTTTTTTTTTGAACATGGCCAGCGATGAATCATATAGTAAAAATAAAGCTGATGGTATGAATAACAATCGAAATCGTTTACAATAAGAATATCAAAAAAGACGATAGATTAAGGGGTATGGATTCATGATTCAAGAAACATTAAAGCAACAGTCCAAATTGGGGATTTTGACTGCCATGTATGAGAAATTTCAATCGGCAGGTGATACAGGAAATGCCGATAAACTAAAACAGTTAATCATGAAAGTGAATAATGAAGAGTTCATCATTGCTTTTTGCGGGCATTTTTCAGCAGGGAAATCTAGTATGATCAACTTTTTCCTCGGTGATCAAGTATTGCCTTCAAGCCCGATTCCAACAAGTGCAAATACGGTAAAAGTCCAAAAAGGGGAAGACTATGCCAAAGTCTTTTACCATCATCAGCCACCAGTCTTATTTCCTGCACCTTATGATTTTAAAGAGGTCAAGAAATTTGCCAAGGATGGAGATTCAGTATCGGCAATAACGATAAGTTCCAATGATTTTTCACTGCCGGATTCATGCGCGATCATGGATACGCCGGGAATAGATTCGACAGACGATGCACATAGGGTTTCTACGGAATCTGCCTTGCATCTAGCTGATGTCGTCTTCTATGTCATGGACTACAATCACGTCCAATCGGAAGTGAACTTCCTATTCACGAAAGAATTGCTAGAGGCTGAAAAACCGACATACTTAATTATCAATATGATCGATAAGCATGATGAGAACGAGCTTAGCTTTCAAGACTTCAAGCTTTCCGTTTCTGAGGCATTTGCGAACTGGAATGTATATCCTGATGGAATTTTTTATACATCCGTAAGAGACTTGAACAATCCCGAAAATGAAATAGAAGTGGTCAAGCAATTCATATCTGAAATTGCGGGCAGAGGTCTAAATGATGGGAAAGATGCCATCATGCAATCGGCTAATGCCCTGGTCGAAAGGCATCTTAACTGGCTGAAAGAGCAGTATGAAGAGGAACATGCCGATGATTTTGAAGTATTATCAGAACTTCCATATGAAGAGCGAATACACCTGACGAATCAGGTGGACAGCCTAGTGAAAGAAAAAAAATCATTAACTGGACGTATAGAGGAAATAAAGGTCCAATATGCTGATGCATTAGAAACCATTTTGAAAGGTGCATACATCATGCCCGCGGCAACACGGGACCTAGGTAAATCTTTCTTGGAATCGGCTCAGCCGGACTTTAAAGTGGGTCTATTATTTGCCAAGAAAAAAACGGATGCCGAACGTGAGGCACGTATCAATGCGTTCTTGACCGATTTACAAGAAAAGGTGAAGACCCAGCTTGAATGGCATCTTAAAGAACTGGCCGTTAAAACGCTTAATCAAGCGGAGATCCATGATTCAACACTTGAAAGTAAGGCTCAGGCACTTCAAATCGAGGTAACGGAATCTTACATAAAAAACTCTTTGAAGCCTCAAGTCGATATTACGGGTGAATACGTTTTAAACTATACGAATGATTTGGCATCAGCCATCAAAAAGAAAGCACGTGATGTATCAGAAGGGTATTTGAATACACTGGTTACCGTTATGGAAGGGGTAGTGGAACAGCAGTCCATATCCATCGATAAGGAACTTGAAGGTTTTTCAGAATTTGCGGAAGCCCTTAAAGTTACTGCTGCGATGAACGCGGAAATCGAGTACCAAACGGAACGATTAGAGGCCATTGCCCATCAAACAGAATCATTAGTCGATGAGCGTGATATCGATATGCTTTTAAATCAATGGAATGAAGAGGAAAAAAATATTACAGTCAAAATCATGAATACCGATAAGGGAAGTGATTCGAGGTCCGCCAACGAACAACTTGAAACGGATCATGATAAAGAAAACAAGGAAGCTGTACCTTCGGTGACTGTTTCTTCATCTGATGCTACTGATTTACGCGGAAAAGAAAAGCTGATGGAGACTGCATCGAGTTTACAACAGGCAGCTAAACTAATTCAACCTTTGAGAGGGTTTCAATCACTTTATAAGGAATTGAAAGAGAAAGCGAATCGCTTGGAACAGCAGACGTTCACGGTTGCGCTTTTCGGTGCATTCAGTGCGGGTAAATCTTCCTTTGCCAATGCGTTGATGGGAGAAAGCGTCCTTCCTGTTTCACCAAATCCAACAACTGCCGCAATCAACAAAATCATGTCTTCAGACGCTGAGCATCCACATGGAACGGCAACCGTCAAATTGAAGACGGAAGCAATGCTGTTGGAAGATGTAAGCCTGGCCTTGGCGGCTTTTGATAAATCGGCAAAGACTCTAGATGAAGCACTTCTACTGGCAGGACAAATCATTGCGAAGGCGGGGGAAGTTGATAAGGGGAAAACGCATTTATCCTTTCTTAGGGCTTTCCATCAAGGGCTGCCCGAGTACCAAAATGATTTAGGTAATGTGGTTACGGTAGATCTTGAAGGATTTAAACGGTTTGCTGCAGAAGAGTCCAAGTCGTGTCTTGTTGATCTGATTGAATTGCGTTATGACTGTGAAATGACAAGGCAGGGGATGGTCCTTGTTGACACACCTGGGGCCGATTCAATAAATGCACGACATACAGGAGCAGCTTTCGAATATATTAAGAATTCGGACGCCATCCTATTCGTGACCTATTATAATCACCCATTTTCACGGGCAGACAGGGAGTTCTTGATTCAACTTGGACGTGTGAAAGATTCTTTCGCCATGGATAAGATGTTTTTCATCGTCAATGCCGTCGATTTGGCACAAACCACTGACGAATTGGACGAAGTGATGGACTATGTCACAGATCAATTGAATGGATTCGGAATCCGTTTTCCAAAACTGTTCCCGCTTACGAGTAAGGGGGCATTGATGGAAAATCAAACGCCTGGTTCGTTTAAGCATTCGTTCCTTCCTAATAGCGGAATCTCGAAATTCCAAGGTCAATTCGATTCGTTCATAGAAAACGATTTAACGGGACTTGCAATTGAATCGGCTCAAGCGGCTGTAAAAAGAACGGAAGAACTGCTACGAGATGTAATTACAGCTTCCAGGCAGGATGAGAAAGCGAAACGAAATGCCCTGGAGACCCTTTCTCATGAGGCACAGTCCATTTCGGAACTTCTCTCAGTCATTAAAGGGGATGCCGAAAAGCAACGTTTGAAAAAAGAGATAGACGAATTGACTTTTTATAGTAAACAACGGGTCTTCTTCCGGTTTAATGATTTCTTCAAAGAATCGTTCAATCCCGCTGTTTTAAAAGATGATGGAGGCGATCTGAAGATTGTCCTCAAGCAATCCATGAAGAATTTATTGGAGGCTCTAGGCTTTGACCTTGCCCAGGAAATGCGGGCAACGGCTTTAAGGACGGAAATGTTCGTAAATAAATTACTGAATGAGAAACAAAGCAGTTTGCTTTTGCAGATGCAAAAAATAAGAAGGAACCTTTCATTACAGCCTTATGAACCTAATGAGCGGGAGTCTCTTGAATTTACAGGAGCTTTTGCCCAATTAGATACGGGGGAATTCAAAAAGGAATTGGCATTATTTAAGAATCCAAAATCTTTCTTTGAAAAGAATGAAAAAGCTAAAATGAGCGAAGGGCTTCAGAAGCGTTTGGATGATCCTGCCCTTGTATATGTAAAAGAACAGGGTGGACGGATTTTCGAAATGTATAATGAAGTCCTCGATCAAGAGTTACTTGCCATTCAAAAAGAGTTTAAGACGGAAATATCGGATATCTTTGCAGGTTTACGTGCAGCATTAGAGGAAACGGTCGATTTACCGTATTATGAAAATGCCGTAGCGGAATTGGCTAAAATGCATTCGAAATAGAAACGAGGTCTCGTTCATGAAAGAAAACCTTATTTCACGATTGAGATACCTGGAAAAGAAAGAGGATATGACCATTTTGATGGCTGCTGTTACTGGCAGCCATTCTTTTGGTTTATCATCAGGCCAATCAGATTACGATGTTCGGTTTATATATGTCCATAATGATAAGCGGTCATACCTTAGCTTGAGTCAGCCAGTTGAAGTCATTCAAATGAAAGAAGATCTATTTGACATGGAAGGCTGGGATTTATTTAAATCTTCACGTCTTATCTTAAAGAGTAATCCTGCACTATTTGAATTATTTCAGTCGCGAATCAAGTTGATTACGCATCCGGATTATTATAGGAAGGTGAAGGGCTTGATAGCTGAATGCTATTCCAAAAAGGCACTGGGCCACCATTACTATCGGATGATGCGTGACAATCTTCAACAATTGACAAAAACAAGGGCGTCTGAAAGAAAAGAATTAAAAACATGGGTACAAGTATACCGTTCGTATTTAATCCTAGAATATATAATCCAACGGGGTTCGCTGCCCCCTTTATCGGTATGGGAATTACTTGATTTGGTTTCTATTGATCAAGAATTGAAAACCACGATTACCCGGACATTTAAAGCAAAACAAATGGAGGAATATATAAGCAACAATGAAAGTGAAAAGAATTTTTTAATAATGGAAGGGAAATCACTTTCCTTAAAGAATGAGATAACTAGGCTACATCAAGGAAAGAAGATGGAAACGGAGCTTAATGAATTAATTTGGACCATTTTGAAGTAGGGGGTTTTTCGAATGAGTTTTATAATTGAAAAAGAAGAGCTGTTGCCGATGTTGAATTCTCAATATATCAGAATTTGTGACTGCCGCTTTCAGCTAGGGTCTCCTGATGCGGGGTATAATGAATACAAAAAAGACCATATTTCCGGCGCTGTTTATTTCGATCTTGAAAAGGACTTATCGGGGCAGGTTCAAGAACATGGCGGAAGACATCCTCTTCCTGACCTGGAAACCTTTAAAGATAAACTGGAATCAAATGGTATCACCAATGATACGGTACTTATTGCTTATGATGGCGGGGAAGGTTCCTTTGCTTCCAGGTTTGTCTGGCTGCTCAGCTACCTTGGGCATCAGAAAGTATTTGTTCTTAACGGGGGCTTTCGCGCCTGGAGGGATGAGGGCTATCCAATTGACTCGAATCCAACGAAATATGTGCCAGCAGAATATCATATCGATTTAAATGAGACCGTTTTTGCATCTTTTAAAACAGTGAAGGATTACACTATGAATAGGCCTGACGATATCGTATTAATGGATTCAAGGGAATCTAAGCGCTACGAGGGAATCGAGGAGCCGATTGATAAAAAAGCCGGACATATACCTGGTGCAGTAAATAAGGTGTGGACGAACGTTCTGGAAAATGGCTATTTTAAAAAGAAGGAAGATCTTCAGTCGAATTTTACAGGCATCGGTAAAGATAAGAAAATCATTGTGTACTGCGGTTCAGGTGTAACTGCATCACCCAATTATATCGCCCTGAAAGAAGCGGGCTTTAAAGATGTGAAGATTTATATTGGCAGTTTCAGTGACTGGATCTCGTATGATGATAATCCAATTGAATAATATTTTTTCCAATTAAACGATCCTTAAAAAAGGGGACAGTTATGTTAAAATGGAAGTACATCATGATAGAGGTGATAATGTGTTAATGAAAGAAAACGAGCAGCATCCTTCCTTTTTGCTTGTCGATGGGATGGCGCTTTTATTTAGGGCTTTTTATGCAACGGCAGTTACAGGTCAATTCATGATTAACTCAAAAGGCATCCCGACTAATGCCGTTCAAGGTTTTTTGAAGCATATGCTGACGGCGGTGAATCACTTTTCACCTAGTCATGTAGCGGTGTGTTGGGATATGGGCAGCAAGACTTTCAGAAATGAATTATTTGATGGATATAAGGCTAATCGATCAGAAGCTCCAGTCGAAATGATCCCTCAATTCGAACTAGCGAAACAAGCGGTTGAAGCATTTGATATCCCTAACATAGGGCTCTCTGGCTATGAGGCGGATGACTGTATCGGGACAATTGCCAAGGCATCAGCCCAACATAGCCGGGTGGGTATATTGACTGGCGATCAAGATATGCTTCAGCTAATAGATGAAAACATTTCTGTGCTATTGTTAAAAAAAGGATATGGTAACTATGAAGTTCATAATCCCGTTAGCTTTTTTGAATGGAAAGGGATCACACCAAGGCAAATGATCGATTTAAAAGCTTTAATGGGTGATACAGCTGATAACTATCCCGGAGTTAAAGGAATTGGGGAGAAGACAGCGCTGAAATTATTGATCCAGTATCAAAGTATCGAAGGGATTCTTGAAAATGTTGCTTCATTGACGAACGGGCAGCGGGCTAAAATTGAATCCGCCGTCGATATGCTTCATTTATCCAGAAAGCTAGCAGAAATAAAATGTGATGTACCAATTTCATGTTCTTTGGACGATGCTGTCTATCAGTATGATCGCGAGAAGGTCAAAAATCTGGCTAGGGATCATGAATTCAGGACTTTACTGCGAATGATCTAATACAATAAGCGGAGCTTCCAAAGTGGGAGCTCTTTTATTTATACGGTGATTTTTTTGTCGAAAAATGGATAGTCAAAATCTTTGATATACGGTAAGATGAAATTAAGGCATGAAGTATGGAGTGGATGCAGAAGTGGTGAAATCAACTGAAGAGTATGTTAGTTTTTTAGAGGGTAAGGGATTCACTTTTGGTAATGACGCTATTGGTTTTATTTATTTTGGTAAGCGCTACACGGATGCGAGTGATATTTTAGTCAATGCAGCAATAGAATTGACATTGAAGGTACAAAAGAACTTTGATGGCAGCTTTTATATCTCCTTTTTGGAAAACTTAAAACAAAATGGCATTGAAACGCGTAGTGCAGCGGTATCTTTTGCAAAAGAACAGGGGCTGCTTAAATAAAAATCGGACTTCGTAACTGGAAGTCCGATTTATTTTATTGGCCTTTTCAAGAAAACTCCTGTGTCACGGGTTTCTTTTTCTTAACAGGCAGTTCAGCGAAAATCATCCCCAAGAATATGAATGCGCAGCCGATAATGGAGGCGGTAGTCAATTTTTCCCCTATCAATATGTATGAGGATAACGCGGCAAAAACCGGTTCCATTGAAAAGATCAGCGCCACTCTTGTAGGTGTCGTATAGGCTTGGAAGAAGGTTTGTGCAAAAAAGGCGAACGCAGTGGCAAGGGCAGCCGTAACCAATAAAGCAGTCCATACGTCCTTCTGTAACATGACCTCTGAGCTGAAGATGACGGAATGATTCTCTTTGAAAATGAAGGCTGACACAAATGATAATAAAGAAACGGTGGAAACCTGAATCAGCGTCAACGGTAAAGCGGGTAAGGTCTTGGCATATCTAGCGGTTGTAATGATCTGCATGGCAAAACTGATTGCACATAAAAATACCAGTAAATCACCGATATTCAAATTGGAGCGGTCAGCGAAAGTCATTAAATAAAGCCCGATGGTTGCGGCTGCGACACCTATTATTGTATTGCGGGAAAGCCTATGTTTTAAAAGCAGCAGGGAAAACACGGGTACCATGACGACACTTAATCCTGTTATAAAGCCTGTCTTCGCAGGGGTTGTATAATTCAATCCGATCGTTTGAAGCCCATACCCCAGAAAAAGCCAAACCCCAATATGAAATCCAGCTATAAAAAGACCCTTGTTCCAAGTTTTCCCCTTTTTGTGTAAAGTCGATATATAAGGGATGAGCAAGAAAACGAACGCCATGAAGAAACGGACCGCATTAAACGTGAAGGGGTCTAGAAAAGATAGCGCATTTTGGACCATGACAAAAGTGACGCCCCAAATGAATACAACGAATAGTAATGAAAAATCAGCTGTCTTGTTCATGAATTTCCTCAGACTTATTCATTCGAATGGCCCGTCTCGCCAACTCATCCGCGGACTTGTTTTCGAGATTTGGAATCCATTTCATGAAAAATAATTCAAGCTCATCGGAAAGCTTTAGCGCCCGTTCCAACAAAATGGCATACTTATTCTTTGCAAATCTTTTTTCAATGGCCTGGTTGATGGCTTGTGAGTCAGTACGAAAAGAAACGGTTTGATACTTATTGGCTACACAAATTTCCAATGCTTTGATTAAAGCATGGTACTCCGCTTCATGGTTTTCCATATTTCCAAGCGGAAAGGCATGCCGTTCGACTACACCATTATTATTTATGAAAACACCTGCGCCGCTCGGCCCTGGATTGCCTGCACTGGCACCATCAATATACACTTCGATCAAGATGTGCTCCTCCTCGAGTTTAACTGTCAATATGCTATGATAAAAAAACGTTTCATATAAAATAAGATTGAAACATGAGAATTTCAGACTGATATGGGAACTATAATTAAAAAAGCGATACAAATGCTTACAATATATTATAAAGGGTAAGACGAAAAAAAGGTATGAAAATTGTAAGCTGTTCTGCAAGAATGGTGAATGGATAAGGAGCTGGAAATCTTTGAAGGTAATCATGCAATGGACATATCATGCTTCAAAAAAACCATCTGCCGACTTCGTTTCGGATTGGCTTGATGCAGGGACTGCGCTGGTCATTACGGAAGATCTTGAAAAGGCAGGAAGGCTGAAAGAAGTGGAGTTCAAGGATGAATTCGATACAACCTGGACCAAGAAGGAGCTAAAGAAACTCCTGACGGAAGTTGAGGAAGAACCGCAGGATGTGACTGTCTTTTTTGATGGCGGTTTTCAAAAAGATGAAAAGGTGGCAGGAATCGGTGTTGCCATTTATTTTCGTCAAGGTAAGAAGTTCTGGCGGTTACGCACCAATTTGAAATTGGAGCAATTCGAATCCAATAATGAAGCGGAATATGCGGCCTTTCATGAAGCGGTCAGGCAGATGGACGAACTTGGAATCCACCATCAAAGCTGTGTCTTTAAAGGGGATTCTCTCGTTGTCTTAAATCAACTTTCCGGTGAATGGCCCTGTATGGAAGAAAACTTAAATAAATGGCTTGACCGCATTGAAGCCAAACTGGATAAATTAAAGATCATTCCGGTCTGCAAGCCAATTTCTCGAAAGGAAAATCAGGAAGCCGATCGCCTGGCAACACTTGCACTGCAGGGAAAAGCCATTTTCAGCAAAATGGAAATTGCTGAGTCAAAGGAGCCATAACAACAATGAACAGGAAAAAAATATATGAAGAAGTGGAAGACGTTCTCGCTTCATTTTGTCAAGATTGTTTTTTAAGAAAGCATTTTCGAAAAGAGAAGGGGCGTACTTATGCCCATCAGTTCTGTATTTCGGAATGTACGGTTGGTGAAAAATTAAAACAGCTGGGCAATGAACTTAGTAACCGATCTTAAGTGCCCAAAAATCGCTTTCATTATTGGTCGGAAAAGAAGTCATGCTTACCAATGAACGAATCGGGACAATCGTAATGATCAATCCATACGATCCCCTTAAAGTTTTATTGAAAACCAGTACAGGGATCATGGATTTGCGAATGGAAAAGGAATGGAAGATCGAACAAATCATCGGTTAATGAAAAAGAGCCCGATTATAAAAAATCGGGCTCTTCGTCATTCTTCTTTACCGAATCGAAATAAGTTTTGAGCATCACTTTATTTTCGCTGAAGTCTGCAATCGTATATTGATCAAGGACCTTTAGAAAAGCATCCAAGGCATTATTAAGAACAAATTTCAATGAACAAACGGGAGAAATCACACAGTTATCGTGATCTTTAAAACATTCCACTAGATAAAAATCCTCCTCGGTTCGCCGTACAAGTTCCCCTACATTTATTTCAGCGGGTGATTTTGCAAGCCGAAATCCGCCATTTCTTCCACGAATCGTCTCAATATAGCCTAATTTTCCAAGATTATGAACAATCTTCATCAAATGATTTTTAGACAGTTGATAAACTTCAGAAATCTCTTTAATATTTGATAATTTGCTTTGGTCGTGGGAAGCCAGGTAAATCAACACTCTAAGTGAGTAATCGGAATAACTCGTCAACCTCATGTTTATCGCCTCACATTCTATCCCCATTTGACTATATCATAAATGTGAACATTTTATAAACATGAAAACTTATTTTTTAAAAAGATGTATTAAATATATTGCTTTTAATGCATTTAAGTTCTAATATAAACATGTATTCAAAATACTTGTTTATGAAGAGGGGTTTACCTATGCTATCCCAAAAAACTATTGACGTCATCAAATCAACCGTACCTGTATTAGAAGTGCATGGTACAACAATCACAACTGTATTCTATAAAAATCTTTTCGAAGCACATCCTGAATTATTAAATATTTTTAATCACGCCAATCAAAAAAAGGGGCGCCAGCAAAATGCACTAGCCAATACGGTTTTGGCAGCAGCTAAATATATAGATCAACTCGAAACGATATTACCTGCCGTGAAGCAAATAGCACAAAAACACAGAAGTCTTGCCGTTAAAGCCGAACATTATCCCATTGTTGGAGAGTTTTTATTAGGTGCAATCAAGGAAGTGTTACAAGATTCAGCTACAGAAGAGATCCTCCAAGCTTGGGGAGAGGCCTATGGAGTCATTGCCGATGTTTTTATTAGCATCGAAAAGGAAATGTACGAAGAAGCTTCCAATCAGGACGGCGGATGGTCTGATTTCAAACGATTCACAGTGGTGGAAAAAGTACGGGAAAGTGATGTAATCACATCCTTTTATTTAAAGCCATCAGATGGAGATAAGGTTCCATCATTTCGTCCTGGACAATATATTACCGTTCGGATCGAGATACCGGGTGAACGCTATTTATTCAACCGTCAGTATAGTTTGTCTGATGTTCCGGGAAAAGATTATTTCCGGATTTCCGTTAAAAAAGAAAAGCCGGGAACCACTCCTGATGGAAGGGTCTCTAACTACTTGCATGAATCCATTCAAATGGGTGACAGTATTGACGTAACGGCTCCTGCAGGTGATTTCACCATCGATTTGGAAAAACGAACACCGGCAGTATTCTTGAGCGGAGGCGTTGGCATAACACCTTTCATGAGCATGATTCATGCGATAGCTGAACAAACACCTGAGCGTGATGTACAATTCATTCATGCTTCCGATAATGGTCAGTTACAGCCGTTCAGAATCGAACTGACAGAACTAGCCCACAAGCTTACCAGCTATCAATTATCCTTTGTCTTTAAAAATCCGGGTGAGGATGATAAGAACCTACCGAATTTTGAAAAGGAAGGGTATATCGATAAGGAATTATTGAGCGGTTTTGTTAAACCTGAAGCTGACTATTATGTGTGTGGCCCTGTTCCTTTCATGAAGGCGATCATTACTTACCTGAAAGAGTTGGGAATAGATGCGGACAAAATCCACTATGAGTTCTTCGGCCCGGCAATCGCGTTATAAGGTTCATACATTGTAGGAATGTTATTGACATCAAGAAGATAATTTTGCATACTATATTAAAACAATGAACGTTGAGAGAAGATTAGTATGCGAAAATCACTGTGACAGAGAGCGGCGTCAATTGCTGGAAGACCCGCGACAGGAAAACGCAGAACCTGCTTCTTGAGTCCTATGCAAAACATAGGCGCAAATCCTGGCGTTATCAGGCAAAGTGGAATGCATGAACTTGCATTCAATGAAGGTGGTACCACGGAGAGCAGCCCTTTTCGTCCTTATTTCGAGGATGAAAAGGGCTTTTTTTCATGTCTTAGATATTTATTGGAGGAAGTAATCGATGGAAAAGAAACGCATCGTTGTAAAGATAGGAAGTAGTTCTTTGACCAACACAAAAGGTGATATCGACCAAAATAAATTTTCCGATCATATCCAGGCAGTGGCAGCTTTAAGGAAAGCGGGACATGAAGTTGTCCTTGTTTCATCAGGTGCTGTAGCAACAGGTTTTCGCAAGCTCGGCTATCCTACGAGACCGGTCACTCTCAAAGGAAAACAAGCTGCTGCAGCGGTCGGGCAAAGCTTATTGATTCAATCATATATGGAACAATTAGGGCATTTTGGAATCGTTCCAGCGCAGATTTTGTTAACAAGGAAAGATTTCTCGAAAAAAGATAGATATAAAAATGCATATGCGACATTGATGGAATTACTTGAACGCGGCATCCTTCCGATTATTAATGAAAATGATACAGTATCTGTGGAGGAGTTGACTTTTGGTGATAATGATATGCTATCCGCCTTAGTAAGCGGACTTGTCCACGCCACCAACTTGATCATATTAACTGACATTAATGGGCTATATGATTCCAATCCACAGACAAATCCAGGGGCGAAACGATTTGACAAGCTATCCGAAGTAACGCCGGATTTATTGCAAATGGCAGAAGGTGCAGGATCCAATGTCGGAACCGGGGGTATGAAATCTAAGCTGATTGCAGCGCAAACTGCATTGTCTCTTGGGGTGAAAGTATTCATTGGCTCTGGTTATGGGAGTGATAAACTTTTAACAATCCTTGAAGGCAAAGGTGATGGCACGTATATAGGGAATGATGTCTTGACGACGGTAACGAAAAACAAACAATGGATTTCCCTTCATTCACAAGTATCCGGAAAAATTTTCGTTGATGAAGGTGCCGAAAGGGCCTTAGTTTCAAATGGCAGCAGTCTGCTGCCAGCTGGAATTTATGAAATCAAAGGAGTCTTCAATAAGGGGGATGTTGTAGAAGTCTATGGTGCAAATGGATTATTGGGGCGGGGTGAGGTCCTATACTCCGACGAAGAATTAAAACAGGCGATGGGAAAGAGGACATCCGAGCTTGTGGTCACTTCCATAGAAGTGATCCATCGCGATAAATGGGTGAAAGCATAAAAAATCAATTTTAGTGAAGGAAAAGGGGGCATTTGGAAATGAGTGAAGTGACGGCGAAAGGAAAGGCAGCCAAAAAGGCCAGTTATCAGTTAATAGGATTGAGTACGGAACAAAAGAACGAGGCACTTGGAAACATTGCTAAGCAACTAATTATCGATAAAGAATTTTTGATAAAAGAAAACCAAAAAGATCTGGAAGATGGCAGGAAAAAAGGCTTCAGTGAGTCCACATTGGATCGAATTATGTTAAATGATAACCGTATTGACGACATGGCTGCGGCCATTATGCTTTTAATCGATTTAAATGATCCTGTTGGGGAACAATTGGAGACGATCGAAAAAGAGAACGGTTTATTGATTAAAAAGTTACGGGTGCCGATCGGCGTAATCGGGATGATTTATGAAGCCAGACCTAACGTGACCATCGATGCAGCTACTTTGTCCTTGAAAACGGGAAATGCCGTCCTATTAAGAGGCAGCTCGTCAGCCAAAAACTCCAATATGGCACTAGTCTCATCCATCCATAAGGCATTAGAGGATACGGAAATTCCTGTAGAAGCAGTTCAGTTGATCGAGGATACGAGTCGTGAAACCGCTAAGGAACTTTTTCATCTTAACGAGTATTTAGATGTTTTGATTCCACGCGGCGGAAAGAATTTAATTGAAACGGTCATTAAGGAGTCCACTGTTCCCGTTCTTGAAACAGGAGCAGGCAATTGCCATATCTTCATCGATCAGACCGCAGATATCACGATGGTCGAGAGAATTGTCTTAAACGGTAAAATTCAGCGCCCATCCGTATGCAATGCTATCGAGGGGCTTCTGATTCATGAAAAATGGTTTGAAGAAAACGGAGTGCGTATTTTGGAACTCCTGGACGAAAAGGGTATTGAAGTATATGGAGATGAAGCGGTCTGCAGTGCATTTCCAAGAGCGAAAACGGCTACGGAGGAAGATTGGTCAACGGAGTACCTGGCATTAAAAATAAGCGTGAAAACTGTAAAAGGTGTATTCGATGCGATTGAACACATTAACCGATACGGTACCAAGCATTCTGAAGCAATCCTGACGGGGGATGAACAAAACGCTTCCGCATTTTTGAATAAAGTAGATGCCGCCGCAGTTTATCACAATGCTTCCACCCGTTTTACCGATGGCTTTGAATTTGGTTATGGCGCAGAAATCGGCATTTCGACACAAAAGCTGCATGCACGTGGACCAATGGGTTTACCTGCCTTGACATCAAGCAAGTTCTTCATTTACGGCCAGGGGCAAATCCGGGAATGAAGTTCATTTCGTTCATGGAAGGTTATTAAAACTCAATTAAGGGTATTGTATAATACATTACTTTTAAAGGAGCAGATACCATGGACAAGAGGTTTATAGCAATATATGAAACTGCAAATGAAGCGACTTCTGCAGTCGAAAACTTAAAGACACAAGGATATACATCCAATCAAATATCAGTGGTGGCAAAAAACATTGATCAATTACCCAGTGAAGCCGAGGAAGTCGCCCCGGCAAAGACTGATGGATTAGTAGCTGGGGCAGCAGCCGGCGGAGCTGTCGGATTAACAGGCCTGCTTATTGGAATGAGTGCATTGGCCGTACCAGGAATTGGTCCGATATTGGCAGCAGGACCTATTTTCGCCACTTTTGGCGGAGCTGCAGCCGGGGCAGCATCGGGTGCAGGCGGATTGAGAAAGCCATTATTGGATATTGGACTGGAGGAAGCCGAAGTCGATCAATATGTGGAGGATATTAAAGCAGGGAAAATCCTTGTCATCGCCGATCCTTTTTAAGTCCGTAAGTAAAACCACCTTGAATGAACAGATTTACGAAGGATTACTGCTCAATGCCCACAAAAAACTCAAAATAAAAATTTATTGAAAAAACCCCGTTCAGGATTTCTTGAACGGGGTTAATATGTTTGTAGACTAATTTTATTGTCCGTACCTATAAAATCAAAAGGAATTCCACATTTGTATGAAGAATAAAAGGAATAAAGTCCTATTACCGAGAATAGAAGGGGAATTTTGGAAAATAAAGTAGATGACGATGCCACTTTAAGAAATTAAAGAGGATTTTTCATGATGATTTTCACCTTAAGAATCATTATACTGATGATAATGTTAAAAAGCGTAATCTAGTGAAGAAAAGCAAGCTTTAATGTGATGACCTGAATAACCCTATTAAATACCGATCGAAATCCTTATGTTGAAAAAACCCACGATAACAGGGTTTTTTATTTTTCTAAGTCATTAATGTGAAATATCTAATATCAGTATTACTATTTTAGAAGTCTCACATTGCTTTTCTTATTGCGGTTTTGAATGATCACCTTTGCGGCATTCTTAACTTACCCGATTATGTCAAGTCCTTGTATGACAAGGGCTAGAATAACAGATTGCTTGAGCTTATATCAAATAAACCAAAATGACTTTACGTTGGAGGTGGGTGTTTTGATAAAAATAAAACTCGTTGTTCCTCGAAAAGGGTATATTACGGATGCTTTTGAAAGATTTGAGGAATTCAACAAGTTGGAAGAATCGGACAACAATGATAACGGTGCAGTGAAGTTTGTTTTAGAGGAGGTGGTTGAGGATGCCGATAAGATTGGGAAGTTGAAGCTGGATGCTGATGTAATCATTTCAAGGGGATTAATCACGAAACTATTAAAAGAAAGCAATGAATTCATTCCTATCGTTGATATACCTGTACAAGGTATTGACCTCATTCGTTCCCTGTATGATTGCAAGGCACGTTTTGGCAGTAAAAAAGTGGCCGTTATAGGAGCGTTAAACATGATTTATGGCGTGGAAAACCTTTCGGATATTGTTGATTTGCCGATTCAGTCCTATATATTAAATGATATCGAGTCCTCAGTCAGTTTAGTGGATTTGGCTACCAGCGATGGCTGTGAGGTTGTGTTAAGTGGTTTAAGTACCTGTAAATATGCTGAAGAGATAGGGTTGGGAGCCATTCTGGTTGACACTGGAAAGGAATCATTTCGGCAGGCGTTGATTGAGGCGAAAAGAGTAGCTCTTGTCAGCAGAAGGGAACAGGAGAAGACCAAGCGTTACCAAACGATTCTTAATTATGCCTATGAAGGGGTTATTGCTATAGATTTAAAAGGACAAATATCTGTATTTAATACGGCGGCTCAGGAGATATTATCCATTTCGAGGGGGAGCTTAATTGGAAATTCCATATACGAGATAATAAAGCCCGGGAAATTTCGTAATATGCTTTTAAGCGACGATGAATACGAAAAAGATACCGTTGCTTACCAATCGATTCAATTATCGGTAAAAAAAGTTGGGATATTTTTAAAGGGTAAAAAAGTGGGCGATATGGTCGCCTTTCAAGATGTTACGCGCATTCAAGAGATGGAAGGGAAGTTCTTTAGAAAGCTTCATTTACGCGGACATGTGGCTAAGTACACATTTGATGATATATTGTATCGAAGTTCCGAAATTAAGAGGACGATTGAAACAGCTCAACGTTATAGTGAAGTAGATTCAAACATTCTTATAATTGGAGAAACCGGAACGGGCAAGGAAATATTCGCCCAAAGCATACATAATCATAGCAATCGGAAAAATAACCCGTTTGTAGCCATTAATTGCGCGGCGCTTCCCGAAAATTTATTGGAAAGTGAGCTTTTCGGATATGCAGAAGGAGCTTTCACGGGAGCCATGAAAGGCGGAAAGCAAGGATTTTTTGAACTGGCTCATAGAGGTACGATTTTTTTAGATGAAATAGGGGAAATCTCCCCAAAAATGCAAAGCCGGCTGCTACGTGTCCTCCAAGAGCGGGAAATCATGCGCATCGGTGATGATAAAGTAATTCCGGTTGATGTGAGAATTGTATCCGCAACGAACAAAGACCTCATGCAAATGGTGAAATGTAATGACTTTCGGGAGGATCTGTATTATCGCTTGAGTGTACTGGACCTTGTATTGCCTCCACTTCGGGAACGCAGAGAAGATATACCGTTATTGGTGAATGCATTTATTCAGAAAGGTCATTCGGATCAAAAGCAAATTAAGATTACGGATGCAGCCATGAAAAAGCTGAGCGAAGAAAATTGGGAAGGGAATATTCGCCAATTGCAAAATTTTTGTGAGCGATTATGCGCCCTTTATAAAGATAAGTTAATTGATGTGTACGATATTGAAATGTATTTTCCCAATAGAAGTAAAAAGAAAATACAGTTGTCGACACAAGACGAAGAAATGGATATGTCACCTGGGATGCATTTATCCGAGCGTGAAAGAATTGTTCAAATGTTAATCAAGGTTAATTTTAATAAAGGAAAAGCTGCTTTTGAGTTAGGAATGAGTCGCACGACTTTATGGAGAAAGATGAAACACTTGAATATTGAAACAAATTGAAACGTAATGATACTGATTAATTCATTTTGAAACAATTTGTTAACTTTATTTTTGTCTTAATATAAGAGCTAATTGGCTTCTTTCTTGAAAAAACGGATGTTTTTTATATTGGCACAATAATTGTATATATAACAATGCAGTAGGAAAGATTTTTCCTTCAAGGTTAATATGAAAGGTTGGTGTGAAGTTGAGTCATTTAGTGTATATTCCTCAAGATATTGAGAAAGAGGGGAAAAGTTATTTACTAGAAAAGGGCTATAAGATTAAAGTTGGGTCTGATCTGTCGCAAGAAATTCTTATGGAAGAAATCAAGGGGTGTGATGCAGTACTAACGAGATCAACGGCTGTAATAAATAAAGAAGTTATTCAAGCAGCTGAAAACCTCAAAGTGATTGCCAAGTATGGTGTGGGTTTAGACAATATTGATATCGAAGCTGCTACAGAGCGTGGCATTTATGTAACAAATACACCAGAGGCAAATGCGAATTCTGTAGCTGAACATGTAATGGCATTAATTTTATCATTGTCCAAAAATTTAAGCTTGGCTGATAAAGAGCTGCGCAGCGGGAATTTTGCTATTCGTAATCAACTTTTTGGCATGGACTTGGAAGGCAAGACCTTGGGGATTATCGGACTGGGGAGAATCGGTAGAATACTGGCAAAAAAGGCTTTCCAAGGCTTCGATATGAAAGTGATTGGCTACGATCCCTATGTTACAGCAAGAACGAGTTCGGAGTTGGAGATAGCAACAGATTTAGAATGGGTATTCAGAAACTCTGATGTTATTAGCCTGCATCTGCCGTTAACGAAAACAACAAAAGGGATAATAGGAAGCCGTGAGTTTTCCTGGATGAAACCTTCTTCCTATTTTGTAAACGCTTCCAGAGGCGGTGTGGTGAAGGAAAGTGATTTAGTAAATGCTTTGCAAGCTGGCCAGATTGCCGGCGCTGGAATTGACGTATTTGAAGTTGAGCCTCCTGATAAATGGAACCCACTTTTTAAATTGGATAATGTGATTGTCAGTCCACATAATGCGGCATTGACGAAGGAAGGCTCGATACGCATGGCTGTACATGCAGCAATGCAAGTGGAACAAGTTCTTACAGGCCTGCAACCGAATTGGGCTGTAAATGAGCCCTTAACTAAAGGGCTGTCAATGTAATAATATAGAAAAAATTATCTGTTTTTTCAGAAAACGAAGGATTGGATGGTTCAAGTTGGGCATTTGTTGATAAGGATGGTGAACAAATGAAGAAAATGATCTATGTGATAAGTGCAATACCGGCACTTGGCTCGCTTGTGGTTATCAATCGGATTGAACCTTATGTTTTAGGGATGCCATTTGTTCTTTTTTGGGCCATATTATGGGTTTGTCTTACATCAGTGTTTTTAATAATTGCCAATAAACTTGATCCTGCAACCGAGGAGGAAGAAGACTGATGAATGAAGCCCTGCTTGTTATCCTTTTCTTTCTGGTTCTGTGTATTTGGTTAGGGCTTCAAGCTCGAAAAGGTAAAAATATGAGTTTGGAACAATGGGCTATAGGCGGAAGGGGTTTCGGCAGCTTTTTGCTCTTCTTCTTGATAGCAGGTGAAATGTTTACGACCTATACGTTTTTGGGGGCAAGCGGCGGAGCTTATAGATCTGGTATGCCTCCTGCCTTATACGCTTTCAATTGCTTCTATTTTGTAATCGCCTATTGGCTGTTGCCGCCTATTTGGAGATATGCAAAAAAAAATAATGTCATCTCTCAATCTGATTTTTATGATAAAAAGTACAATAGTCCGGCTTTAGGAGTTCTTGTGGCGGTAATTAGCGTCATTTCAATTATTCCATATCTGATCATGCAGTTGAAAGGGTTAGGAATTATCGTATCGGAAGCCTCCTATGGGTCCATTTCTCCAAATGTGGCTATAGTCGTAAGTGTCATTGCGATCACAATTTATGTAACTGCTTCAGGGATGCATGGGGTAGCGTGGACCGCGGTCATTAAAGATATCATGATTCTGACTGTTGTCGTCTTCATGGGGATTTATTTTCCACTTCATTATTACGGTGGTTTACAGCCGATGTTTGAAGCAATCGATACGGCAAAACAAGGTTTTTTGATTTTCCCGGAACAAGGTTTGAGTATCTCTTGGTTTATTTCAGCTACGATCATGACGGCACTGGCATTCTATATGTTTCCTCATATGTTGGCGGGAGTATTCTCTGCAAAAAGTCCAAAATCACTTCGTTGGAATGCTGGGGTTATGCCAATTTATCAAGTAATCATCATTTTTTCGTTATTTATTGGTTTTTCTGCGATTCTCCAAGTTCCGAATTTACAGGGGGCAGAAACAGACTTAGCTTTATTTAAACTGGCGAAGATGTCATTTGATCCCTGGTTTGTAGGGGTTATTGGAGCATCAGGGGCGATGGCCGCCCTTATACCTAGTTCACTCGTGTTGACGGCCACTGCCACGATACTTTCCAAGAATGTTTATAAGGTGTGGAGGCCGAATACATCAGATGAACAGCTTCAAAGACTGAGCAGGATGTTAGTGCCTGCCATTTCCATAGTGACTCTATATTTTACGTTTAATGGCGGGGAGTCGATTTTTACGCTGTATCTTATGGCATATAGCTTCATGGCACAGTTGTTCCCCGCATTATTTTTTAGTTTGTGGAAAAAGAACCCTGTTACCGTTCAAGGAGCTTTTGCCGGAATGATCGTTGGAATTCTAATTGTCATATACTCGACTACTTCAGGTACGACACTTGCTACTTTATTTCCATCTCTACCGCAAGCAATACAAGATCTTGATGTAGGGTTAGCTGTATTACTCATCAACATTGCAGTAACTTTGGGAGTGAGTGCCGTTACAAGAAAAACATCAATTGGGATGGAAGAAGATAATAAACAAGCTTCAGGAATGGACAAAACTAGTTAAATGATAGTGGGAATGAGTCCAATTTTAATATAATCATAAATTACTAGAACAATAACACGTACTTGAAAGCGGGAGGCTTGATTATGAAAGTCAGTGGAGGAAGAGCAGTCGTAGAAGTAATGGCTAAAGAAGGGGTAAAAAAAGCTTTTTGTGTACCAGGTGAAAGTTATTTAAGTGTAATGGATGCACTATATCAACATCCTGAAATAGAACTTATTTCCGCCAGGCATGAAGGGGGTGCCTCTTTTATGGCGGAAGGGTATGCCAAGGCTTCGGGAGAGGTGGGGGTTTGTATGGCAACGCGTGGAGTTGGTGCTACAAACTTAGCTATCGGCATTCATACTGCTGCCCAAGACTCAACCCCTTTGGTTGCGCTTATTGGCCAAGTCGAACGTCCTTTTAAAGAAAAGGAAGCATTCCAGGAGGTGAATTTGACGGGTTTTTTCAGTCATTTATGTAAATGGACGGTAGAGATCGATCGTGTGGAAAGGATCCCGGAATTATTGCAACGGGCGTTCCATATTGCGCGATCGGGGCGTCCGGGCCCTGTATTGGTGGCTTTGCCGCATGACATGTTAGAAGATGAGGCAGAGTTGAACATAAATCCTTCTTATCGCTCGCTTCCTCCTCAACCGCATATGGAAGTTGTGAAGCAGGCGATGGATATGATACGAAACGCGGAGCGTCCTGTATTGATTGCTGGTGGAGGTGTGATTCATGCTAAGGCCAACAGGTTGCTTGTACAGTTTGTGGAGGCAATGAAACTTCCTGTCATTACAGCTTTCCGGCGATTTGACGCGTTTCCGAACTCACATCCTTGCTATGCGGGATGGCTTGGGTTTGGGACACCACAATATTTACTTGATGCAATCCGCGATGCAGATGTAGTTTTGGCATTGGGGACACGATTCTCTCAAGTAGGAACACAAGATTACACCTTGCTTTCTAAAAATTCAAAGCTGATCCATGTGGATATTTGTCCCGATATTTTTGGTAAAGTATATGCACCTTTTCTTGCCATTGAAGCGGATGCCAAGAGCTTCCTGGAAAAAGCACTGCAAGCGCCAGAACCAGGATCTATTATTTCAAGCGAAGACCATTTGAAAGAATTGCATGATAAATATATGGAATTTTCTGAAACAAAAGCCGACTACACAGAAGACTTCGTGGATATGGACGGATTGATGCATGATCTTGCCGTCTGTCTGCCGAAGGATACCATCATTACAAATGATGCTGGCAACTTTTTCGGATGGCTATCTAGATATTACCGTTTCGAACAAGAAAACACATACGTAGGGCCGACGTCGGGTGCGATGGGATACGGACTGCCCGCTGCTATTGGGGCAAAGCTGGCGCAGCCTCACAAACATGTTGTATCAATTTCTGGAGATGGCGGCTTTATGATGACTCTCCAAGAGATTGAAACCGCTGTACGGTATAAAATTCCGACCATATCAATTGTTGTCAACAACAATATTTACGGGACAATTCGTGTACATCAAGAAAGTCATTTTCCAAATCGGGTCGTTGGAACTGACTTGTCTAATCCTGATTTTGCCGAATTGGCACGATTATTTGGAGCACATGGTGAAAAGGTTGAAAAAAATAGTGATTTTGCGCCAGCGCTGCAAAGGGCGATTGCTTCTGGGCTGCCGGCTGTAATCGAGGTTGCAGTCAATCCAAAGATCTTATCTGTAGGCCAAGATAAGAAAGAAGTACACGAAAAGCTAGTGTCAAACAATTAATTGCCGGCATGACTGCTTTGGTATTGTTTGCATTGGAAGATAGCAGGAACCAATAAAAGTAGGATATTCAAGGGAGGTTTCATAGTTGTTAAAACCATATTTAGTTGTGGAATGGAATGATACGGAAACGGATGCTAAAGGCTGGCTGGTCGTCCATAACTTTGTAAAAGGCTACACAGGCGGCGGTACAAGAATGCACCCAACGGTTACAAGAGAAGAGGTCGAAAGGCTGGCCGAGGCCATGGCTTATAAGTATGTTGCCTGTGAGTCTGAGACGACTGGCGGTTGTAAAGCGGGCATTGCCTATGATTATAAGGCGCCAGACGCATATGCGGTGTTAAGAAGATTTCTGATTGCGATGATGCCTTATATAGATATAGGGGTATCTTTAGGCAGTGATTTAGGTACCAAATATGAAGATGTGCTCAAAATATTTAATGAATTTGGTATTGATATCCCACTAACGAAATCAATGAAGCAGAATCCGAATGTTCTGCAAGGCATAAAAGACTTCGATGAATTGTTGACGACAAAAATCGATGGGCTGTTTATAAACGATGTCGTAACAGGCTATGGTGTGGCATTTTCCGCAGATGAGGCGTGGAAATTTAAAAGCGGAAAAGGTGGAGCGAGAGTTGTCATTCAAGGATTCGGCTGTGTAGGGGCAAGCTGTGCATTGAAAATGTCCCAGTTAGGTTATAAAGTCGTGGGAATTTCCGATGCAGCTCTTTTGGTAACGTGTGAAGCAGGATTAGATGTCCAAAAGCTCATTGATCATAAGAATATGTACGGAGAAATGGATAAAGCCTTTTTTGAACCGCATTATGACGTAAGACCGAACACGGAATGGCTCGACATAGAGTGCGACATTTTAATTCCGTCCGCACTGGAGGATGTCATCCACATATCTAATGCTAAAAGCGTAAAAGCGAGCTTGATTGTGGAGGCGGCAAACATTCCCCTTTCTTCTGAGGGAGACGAAATCATAAAACAAAGAGGAATTGATGTTGTCAATGATTTTGTTGCCAACCTGGGGGCGATAAGATTTTATGATGCGGTTATTTTCGGACTAGTTAAACCAAATCCACAAGCTGTCGTTGATGATATTGAAAAACTATGCAGGAAAAATACGTATCACTTGTTTACACAAGCTAAAAACCAAAATAAATATCAAAGAGAAGTAGCTTATGAAATATTTAAACCGACAATCAGCGACTTACCGGAATTTGCAGAGCCTTCCGAAGCGTTATCGGGGAACTCTCGTTAACTTTTGTTAATCAAAAAAGTGTTTAGGCAGTTTATCGATTAGAAACGGGGGGGAATTCATGCAAGCAGAACATGAAAATCAACCAAAAGAATTACAGCGCTCAATGAAGAGTAGACATTTATTCATGCTCTCCTTAGGTGGGATAATTGGAACAGGTCTTTTCCTGGGATCAGGATATGCAATCGGTGAAGCTGGACCCTTAGGAGCGATTGTTGCCTATTTAGTCGGTGGTTTGTTAATGTACTTGGCGATGATTTGTCTTGGTGAATTATCGGTAGTGATGCCTGTGTCCGGTTCCTTTCAGGTCCATGCAACGAAATTCATTGGACCTGCCACTGGTTTTGTCATTGGCTGGATTTACTGGCTGAGCTGGGCTCTTTATGTAGGCTTGGAATTCGTAGCGGCCGGTTTGCTCATGACTAGATGGTTTCCCGATATACCAGTATGGATATGGTGTGTGATATTTACGGTACTTTTATTCTCTATAAATGCATTAACAACGAGAAGTTTCGCAGAGACAGAATATTGGTTCTCCGGAATTAAAGTACTTGCCGTTATTCTATTCATAATTATCGGTGCGGCAGCGATGTTTGGCTGGATTCAAATGGAGGATGCACAACCCGCCCCGTTCTTTTCCAATTTTATAGGTGATGGACTATTCCCTACAGGTTTCACGGGTGTGTTTATTTCGATGATGACAGTCGTATATGCATTCCAGGGATCGGAAATCATGGGTGTTGCAGCAGGAGAGACGGAAAACCCGCAACATAGCATTCCGAGAGCGATTAGAAACATCGTAATACGTGTGCTGCTTTTCTATGTACTGGCAATCTTTGTTCTATCGGCTATCGTTCCGTGGCAAGAAGTCGGAGTACTGGAAAGCCCATTTGTTACCGTGTTTGAAATGGTAGGCATTCCTTATGCAGCTGACATTATGAATTTTGTAATATTGACTGCGGTACTCTCTGTTGGGAACACGGGACTGTTTGCTTGTACCAGAATCCTTTTCTCCCTTTCCCAAAATGGTATGGCGCATTCTGCATTTGGAAAGCTCAATCGGCGCGGTGTACCGTTTAATGCCTTACTCGTCACCATGGTCTTTGCCTTGCTGTCGCTACTTACTAGTGTAGTAGCGGAAGAAACGTTATTTGTTGTGCTACTTTCCATAAGCGGGGTTGGCGGGGTGCTTACTTGGATAGCGATTGCGTTCGCACAGTATAGATTCCGTAAACAG
Organism: Peribacillus simplex; assembly: GCF_900156045.1. GTDB lineage: Bacteria > Bacillota > Bacilli > Bacillales > DSM-1321 > Peribacillus > Peribacillus simplex_D. Next base: position 1,149,513 of record NZ_FTMX01000001.1, read on the forward strand.
TATATCAGAGCAGGCGGAAAGGTTGAAGATCTGAAGTTTAGAGTACCTTTCTTCCCATTTGTCCCTATTCTCTGCATACTTATGTGTCTAGGCATTTTCGTGTTCACCGCATATGATCCGACACAGCGAACTTCGTTGTATTGGGGTTTAGGTTTCGTCGTTGCTAGCTATATATTTTACTATTTTAGATATACGAGAAGGAAAATAGAGGTGCCGGCATTATCGAATGAACCGCCCAATGACTTTGTCCAATAGGGATTATTCTTAATATGCCCGACAAAAGAAATCGTTCGAGATGCAGGGATCGTTGAAGGATCCATTTAGAAGTTCCGGTTATAAGAAAAACTATGATTGAAAAGTAGAAAAATAGAATACGGAGGAAATATTATGCGTTACTTAAATTATATTAACGGAAAATGGCAAGAACCAACTACAGGGGAGTACAAGGAAAACCTTAGTCCCCATAATGGAGAGAATTTAGGAGAATTTCCATCTAGCTCGGCGGCTGATTTACATGATGCAGTGGCTGCCGCAAAAAATTCATTTCCTGCTTGGAAAAAACTATCGTTTCAGCAAAGGGCTTCATACTTGCAGAAAGCAGCTGAAATTTTGAAAAAGAATATGCAGGAAGTGGGTCAGGATTTGATAAAGGAAGAAGGAAAAACATTTCTGGAAGGGATGGGGGAAGCCAATCGAGCTGCCAGCATTCTTGAATATTATGCTGCTGAAGCCCGGCAGCCACTCGGGGAAGTAATTCCTTCAGCGAATGCCAATACATTTTTATACACTACCCGTACCCCTCTCGGACCGGTGGGGTTGATTACACCATGGAACTTTCCAATTGCCATCCCTGTGTGGAAATTGGCGCCTGCCCTGATTTACGGGAATACAGTCGTGATTAAACCGGCTGATCTTACACCTAAGTCGGTTTATCATGTGATAAAAGCATTTGATGAAGCGGGAATTCCGGCCGGAGTCATTAATTGTGTATTCGGAAGGGGGTCCGTCATTGGTGCTGCATTAGTGGAGCATCCTGATGTGAAGGCAATATCTTTTACTGGTTCGAATCAAGTAGGTCAGCAAATCCAAAAACAAGCCATTGAACATGGGAAGAAAGTGCAAGTGGAAATGGGAGGGAAAAACCCGCTCGTCGTATTAGCTGATGCTGATCTAGAAAAAGCAGTGGAAATCGCTGTAGGCGGAGCCTTTAAGTCCACTGGGCAAAAATGTACAGCCACCAGCAGGGTGATTGTCGAAGAAGGAATATATGAAGCATTCCGGGACCGTCTTGTCGCCCGTACGAAAGAATTAAAGGTAGGTAACCCGCTCAACGAAGAAACATTTATCGGTCCCGCTGTATCTAGATCACAACGCGATGGCGTGCTTGAAATGATTGATGCTGGGAAATCAGAAGCAACGTTATTGTGTGGAGGAGAGGTTCCGACCGATGAGGAATTGGCGAACGGTTATTATGTACGACCGGCTATCTTTGAAAATGTTGCCCAGCATGCCCGCATTGCACGTGAAGAAATCTTTGGACCAGTCATCGCACTGTTTAAGGCAGGAAATTATGAGGATGCAGTTAAGATGGCGAATGATTCCGAATATGGATTGAGCGCAGCAATTTGCACGAATAATTTAACGGCGGCTCAAAAGTTTATTGAAGATGTCGAAGTGGGTCTTGTCCATGTCAATTCGGAAACAGCAGGAACTGAGCCGCAAATGCCATTTGGCGGATGTAAAAATTCAAGTGCAGGCAGCCGTGAACAAGGGAAGAGTGCCGTTGAATTTTATACAGAAGTCAAGACAGTCTATATGGATCGGGTATAAGAACAAATTATACCAAGCGTTTTTAAACTTTTAAATTAGATTATAATTCAGGAGGGATCTTCAATATGTCCACTAAAGAAAATGTACAGTTCAGCCCTACACTCCCATATTCACGGTATGTCGATCCAGAGGTATTCAATGAAGAAAGAAAAAAAATCTTTAGAAAGAGTTGGATATTGGCAGGGCATGCAAGCCAAGTTGAAAAAGTGGGCGATTTCATGACATTGGATATCGCTGGAGAGCCCATTATCGTTTCTCACGGTCCTGATGGTGAACTGCGAGCTTTTTACAATATTTGCCCTCATCGCGGAATGAAAGTAGAAAACTCCGATAAAGGAAATAAAAAAATTTTACAATGCGGATACCATGGATGGACGTTCAAATTAGATGGAAGTGTAAATAGAGCTCCTAATTTTAAAACGAATGAATTGGGCATACACAGCTGTATGAAATCCATACGCTTAGAAGTTCAGAATGCCATGATTTTTGTCAATCTAGACAAAAATGCACCTTCCATGGCAAAAGCATATCAGGAATTTTTAGAGGAAATGAAAGAGTATCCCTTCTTTGATTCACTGAAACTAGTTAGGGAAACCCGCCGTGTAGTTAAAGCTAACTGGAAAGCTGTTGTTGACAATTACCTTGAATGTGATCATTGTTCCATTGCTCATCCTGGCTTTGCAAAATCTTTTGATTTATCAAACTTTTGCACAACGACACACGACAAATTCACCTATCAATATATGACCGTAAGCAAGAATGGTGAGGGTGACCAAGCACGTTTTTATTGGGTTTGGCCAAATATGATGATTAACGTTTATCCAGGAGACGGGAATGTGAATACCATTCAAGTAATTCCTGTTGATGCTGAGACGTCGTTAGGTATTTATCGTGATTACTCCCTCGATGAAAAAACAACCATAGAAAAAGAAGAATATTTTAAATTTGTTGATCAAGTACGGCAGGAAGATTTTGAACTGGTGGAAAAATTGCAAAAAGGATTAAGTTCCGAGGCATTTACAAATGGTATCTTCTCTCCAACTGAACATGCTGCAGTTTATTTTCATGAACTTATTGATAATAACCTCCAGAACTAACTAGCTGCCAATTGGAATGCACTTAAAAAAGAAACGTTATAGATAATATGTAAATTTAATAGCACTTAAGCAAACAACCAGTATGATTCGGTAGTTTACCGGAGCATACTGGTTGTGTTGTTTTATTTGTGATGACTTTTTTGCTTATTTGAACGACCGATAAAATTGAACTGCCTTTTATTTATTCCGGGTGTGAGGATTTGTTCTTCCATTGTTGTTCTTCAGCAAGAAACTCAAAAAAAACATTCATGGCAGTAAGCGGATGCTCATTTACTCTTTTAAAGTAGTTACTTTTTCTGGCATCTGTTAAATAGCTGCTATTTTTGATTCTTTCCAACATGAATTTTTGACTCATTATCACTATTTCTCTTTTGTTGTGTTTGTTTTCTTTTAATAGGGCAAATCCTACAGCTCCCACCAATGCATAGATTCCAAGTGCGATTTTCGAGATGGGTATGGATTCGTTCTTAAATAAAAGAAAAAATAGATTAATGATGGAAAAGCCTATCAACACCGTCGAAAAAAAACCGTATTTCATATTTTTCTTCAACAAGGGGGACAGTTTTGATTGAAGTTGTTCGATTTCGGCTTGAATGAAGCCAGGTATATTATTTATTTTGATATTCATTGTTTCCTCCTTATTATCTTGCATGAACCCAATAAGTATATGGCACCAAAAAAAATTGTACCTATTCAATGAAACAGGAAAAGGAACCTGATAATATATATCTTATCGTTTGGAATCGTGTTTGTCATTTAATATATCCCATTGACTTTTTTAGGGAAAAGTATACGAAGTGATGTAGGTGATAAATGGAATGGGCAATTTATTTGTGTTGAACTAATCCAGATAGACAGCGTTCTTGCAGTATGAGGGAGGTGAATAAAGGTCATTTGCCTTAATATACACACAATGGTATAAATGATGAATGGATTATGGTAAAATGGTCCTCAAATGGAAGTAATTTTTTTCGTTTTTTCATCATTGATAGTTATGGATGGCCACCCTGCGCCTTTTTTTGTCATAAATACGTGACTATTGTGGTATTTTGTTCTTTTAAATCGAGTTTTGGAACAAATCAATATATAATTAGAAAGCGAGATATTAGATTCAAAGATTAAGGAGGGACATAGAATGATGGAATGGGCTCTGATCATTTTGTTTGCTGCAGCAGTATTACTGTTCATTTTATCGTTTATTAAAAAGGATTCTGTAAAAGTGGACAGTCAATTGGAACAGGTTGCTATCACTTTTGGAGATGAAATGAATGTATTACAGGAAAAAATCAGGAACATCGAGATAGATGCTGAAATTACGGTGCAAGAGGCAGGCATTCTAGCAATGTCTTCCGAAAAACGGATTTTGTTGCGTGAAGTACTTGACCTACATAAGCGAGGCTATTCATTTGAAAGCATTGCACTGAAGACAAAACAGCCGGAAGATGAAATAGAACGCATGCTTACTCCTTACATACAAACGAAGAATGAAAGGAGAAATGTGGCCAATGACATCTAAATCAATGCGCAGCTTTGCCGGGGGCATTGTTGTTGCAGCAGGCTTATGCGGTGCAGTGTACTTCTTTGGTCCAGGTGAAGCGACCGGCACATCGGAGAAACTTTCAGAAGATGAAATGAAAGAGTCTCTGGCCTCAGACGGGTATGTCATACATACCGAACAAGAATGGGAAGATCAGATTGCTGAAGCACAGTCGGTTAAAGATAAAGCGGATGCGGAAAAAGAAACGGTAAAAGAACCAACAGAAAAAATCATATACCGTACAGTTCTTAGAGTGTCTAAAGGCTCGACGAGCATCGATGTGGGTAAAACCCTACAAAAGGCAAAAGTCATTAAAAATGCCAATGATTTCTCTGACGCAGTTGAGAAGAAAGGCAAGGCCAACGGATTACGACCTGGAACGTATGTGGTAGATAGTGCGATGACGACGGAAAAAATAATTTCCATCATATTTAAATGAACATGAAAACGACCATCGATAAGATGGTCGTTTCTGTTTGTCGACAAAAGGGTGTTAGGAATGGTCTTATCCCGAACCCTTTTCGTTTATATGGGATGAAACTTCATTAGATTGAAAAAATTTGCGGCATTCCTGCCGAATAATCGGCTAGCCGTGACCCCGCTAGATGCTTACGGCGAGGAGTCTTGGCAGACAGTCAGCGGCAAGGGAGCGGATTTCTGAAATCAACTGGAACGATTTTTCATGTTTTCTTTAACTTAATCTTTGTCCGTACTCCAGCCCACACTGCAATGATAAGTCCTCCAATAGTATCCGCGATTAAATCTATCATTGTATCTTTATTTCCCCCGCCTTGTAGTGTCATTCCGAATAATTGATCAGAACTGAATTCGTAGATCTCCCATATGACACCCCCAAGTGCTGCGAAAGAGAGGGTAAACAAAAAGACAAACCAAGGGGATATCTCTTTGCCTGCATTTCTGTATACCAATCGTTCATATAAAGCAATTCCCGTAAAAGCAAGCAGGGAACCGCTTAGTAAATGTAATAATGTGTCCCACCACCCGAGTCCATACCAACCTAAAATAGAACCTAAAAATTGTGAACCGAATAAGAAGATTAAATAGGAAATGATAATGGGCAGGTTGAATTGAAGTTTGGTAAAAAGGGCCAGTAAAAGGGGAATTGCCCCGCATACCACACCGCCTATCGCAACCAGGGATTTGAAAGTTTCATCGGCAGAATAGAAAAAAATGGATAAAGTTGCCATGAAAAGTACATACACTAAACTTAATGAAATAACTAGCTTACGATTCATATGATTACCTCAACAAATTATAATTTTGATTTTTGTACACTAGAAAAAATGGAGATAAGCAGGCCGCCCGTAAGACCGAAAATTATATCGTACATGGTGTCTTTATTACCGCCTCGCTGCATGGTATGAGTAAAAGTGAGATCACCTGCGAACTCATATATTTCCCAAAGAACAGTGGCAGTGACTGAAAGTGAGAGAACAAAAAGAAAGATGACCCACCTTGAAACATCTTTTCTCGCTTTTTGAGGGATGTATAGTTTATAAAGAGCAATCCCAACAAAACCTACGAAAATACCTTTGTAAAAGTGAATGCCAGAGTCCCACCATTTAAAATCAACATAAAAATTTGCGATAGATCCTAAAAATGTCGTACAGAAAATAAAAACATAATAACCGATTATGATTGGAATGTTAAAGGGGTTATTTTTTAAAAATAGTAATGATAGAGGCAAGGCACTTACCAATATTCCCCCTAGAGCTACCATCCATCGCGATGAATCATCTTTTATGAGGTAAAAGATGAATAAACCAGTCATGAATGCTATAAAAACCAGACTAAAAATAATGATTATTTTATGTTTCAATATACTCACCTCATACGTAAATATTCATTACGATCATATCCAATTCAGCCAAATGCAACCCGGCAAATTGAAAAGTGTCCCTCGTATAACAGGTTTGGCGCCATTTTCAAATACTGGCTGAATGTGTTGGATATTTGCTTGAGGAATGATGGAAACCAAAAAAATAAACAGTAATATTAATACGGGTATGAAGAATATTTCCAACGTGCGTGTAAAAGTTTCGATACCAAGGCGTATTGTAAAGATCACTACTGTAGCTAACATTATATTTAGTGCGATAAGGGGGGGATCCGGCATCCAAAAGGTTTCAATGAAATTCCCCACATAATAAGTAGTCTCGGCTGCAGTGGAAAAAGACCAGAAAAAAATGTGAGATTGATCATCTTTCCGACTAACTTACCGAAAACCTTTTCATTTATTTGATTTAAAGCGAGATCAGGATATAAATTTCCAACCCTGATGTAAAACCATACAAAAATTAATGCGATTCCTGTCCCAAGTAATGCAGCAAGCCACTCATCCTGCTTTGCAAAACCAGCTAAAGGAGAAGGAGTATGTAAAATAACCGTTCCTACCGAATACAAAAGGATTAAAATCATCAATTGATGTGATGAAATTTTGAAACTACCAGGCATTATTATTCACCTTTTGTTTTTTCCTTCCTTCTTAATACTCCTTATTTTTGGCTATTCATTTTAAAGCTATTCACACAGAAATTAATTGCCTTTCTTCAACAATCCATCCCCGTTTCCGGGTTTTCCTGGGATTCACCTCAAAATTCCGATATTTCATTAGAACCAATTCCATTGGTAATATCGCGAAATCGCTTTAAAAGAAATACAATGCATTGACAAATTATTTAGAACTGCTAGATTCAAACGAAAATAAACAACCTGTATTTTAAAAAGTGTAGCACTCCTGCACAATAAATGAGTGATAATCAGTGATGGCATTAGCGAGACAAAAAAAAATATGAATGAAGAACACGTTTTTTCTTAAACTTTCCACTGGAGCGCTCCTTCGCGATTTTTGAACTGGTACGATTCTTGCATAATATTTTTGTGAATGTCTGTTGTGTGTATTTTTAATATTTATGGAGAAAGGAAAAGAATGGGAATCTGTTAAACGCACAATTATCGAAAAATATTTAGTTGACGTTTAATTTGCCCTTGGTTATTTGTCAGAAAATTAATCCGGATTCATAAAGGGAAGGCGAAGCAATTAAATTTAAAAAGGTTAGGAGAATATTCGCATGAAAATACCAGTGGAAAATATAGTAGAGTTAACTGTAGAACATCAATTCTTACAGGCGTATCCTATATTGAGTCAGTTACGGACTGATTTGACTTTAGAGGAATATCTAGAATTATTAAATGATATGCTTAATGAGGGTAAACAGTTATTTGCTTTATATCATGATACAAGCATCGTAGCTTTAGCAGGTATTAGCTGGCGTGAAGATTCATATAATGAACGCTATGTTTTTGTACAAGATTTGGTTACTGATGAAAATCATCGTCCTAGTGGCCTTGGATATAGTCTGCTCAGTTATATACATAATTGGGCAAAAGAACAGGGAGCTGAGTATATTACATTGGAATCTTGAATTCGGCGCCTTGACACCATAAATTGTTCATTTCAAGTACAATTTTTTTAGGATGGGCTAGCACCTTTTGGGTGTAGCCTTTTTTCGTATATAGTCACCAGCAATGAAATTTTAAACACTTCTAGGATGGGGAGGATTTGGACAAAACATTATGAAATAAGGTTGAAAAAACAGGGTATGTTTGGACTTGGGATCAAACAATCATCTGAATAAGTTTAAGGGAGAATTCTTTGCACCTATTCAAAAGCAAGTTGCCCTGTCACCAAAAAATTAGTTAGTTATCAGCTTATTGAAACTCTGTGGAGGTCTGCAGAGTTCTTCTTCATGTTATTATGCCCCAAAACCATCCAACTTTCTGCCACTTAGTTCAACAGAAAAATAGAAATTTTTTGCTCTCGAAAAGTGATAATAGAACAAAATAATTATGCGAATATTGGCGGTTTATGCATTTTCTCATAGAATTCCACTAAATGACTTTTTCATTTTGGCTCTTTTCGTAAAGATTGTTGTTTTTAAAACGAAACGATTTAAGGTTGATTGGAGCGCAAGTGCGAGACTCCTGCGGGAGCAGCGGGACAGGTGAGACCCCACAAGCGTTTACGCCGAGGAGGCTCACCACCCGCCCCGCGGAAAGCCAGCATCTGGAGGGGAAATCAACCACACCGCTTTACTTGGTAAATAGCAACAAAGTATGCGAAAACAGCCTTCATTTTTCTGTTTTTCTCATTGTAGCAGCGACCATTCCTGTATTAATCATCCTCAACAAAACTAGGTTCGGAAAGGTTAATCAGAGGTACTTTCAGCAACCTTCAATTTTAAAAGATCGATCTTCATGAAGCGTTTTTTATTGAACAAAAAAGTAGAATTTCAATAAAGATTATCATGTCTACAATGGTTTAACTCTTTATTAATTGCAATTAATTTTACTTAGATGGATATAATTGCAGCCAAGGTGAAAACATAATTTTAACAGGCTATTGGTTATGAGGGGGTAAGCATTGAAATCTCGAGTTCCTATCCCATTGAGGAAGTTAATTGAAAAAAAACAATCAGTTAAAAATAAAAAACAACAAGAAGACCTAAATCAAAGCAAAAATCCAAACTCCAATAAAACTAAAAATCAAAACCAAAATCCAGTTCAAGCCGAAAATCGAAGTAAAGAGTCAAAGAATCATGAAACAAAGCTTATATCCTCTGATCTTCAATATAATTTAGACCATATTAAGAAAACGTTAGGAAATAGTTCAGACATAGTTATAAGGGATTTTCAAGCAGGTAAAAATGGGGAAATTAAGTTAGGCATCGTTTACACTGATGGTTTAACGGATTCGGTATCCGTTCAAGATTTCATCCTCGACACTTTGATGATTGAAATTCGGAACTCTGATTTGGACGTAGCAGTCTTTAATCCCTCTGACTGTTTTGAAATGATAAAATCACATACCCTTCCTATAGGGGGAATGGGGGAAATAACTGATTTCCCAAAACTTTTTACCCATGTTTTATCGGGAGACACGTTGTTATTGATGGACGGCTCCCCAAAAGGAATAGCACTAGGCTCAAGAGAATGGGTCGATCGCGGAGTTCAGGAACCTTCTTCACAAACAGTAGTAAGAGGACCGAAGGATGGGTTCACTGAAACTCTGAGAACAAATACTGCTTTAATAAGACGGAGAATCAAAGATCCTAACCTTTGGCTTGAAACAAAACAGATTGGTGAAAAAACGCAAACAGACGTTTCAATTATGTATCTAAAAGGTGTTGCCAATGATAAAACGGTTTCAGAATTGCAAAGCCGGTTAAATCGAATCAAAATAGATGCGATTCTTGAGAGTGGCTACATTGAAGAACTTATACAGGATGAAGTATATACTCCATTTCCTACCGTATATAATACGGAACGTCCTGATGCTGTAGCCGCTGCCTTATTAGAAGGAAGGATTGCGATATTTGTTGACGGTACACCGTTTGTCCTTATCGTTCCAGCATTGATGGTGCATTTTTTCCAGTCCAGTGAAGATTATTATCAAAGGGCAGACATTGCCACATTAATTCGAATATTACGGTATTTATCTTTTTTCCTTGCTTTGCTTACACCGTCACTTTACGTAGCTGTCTCAACCTTTCATCAAGAAATGCTTCCTACTCCTTTACTCATAAGTCTAGCCTCACAACGTGAGGGTGTTCCTTTTCCAGCTTTTGTAGAGGCGATGATGATGGAGGTAGTGTTTGAAATCTTGCGTGAGGCAGGTGTGAGGATGCCTAGGGCTATCGGTTCATCCATTTCCATCGTAGGTGCATTAGTTATTGGGCAGGCTGCTGTCGAAGCAGGGTTCGTTTCAGCAACAATGGTCATCATCGTGTCCTTAACAGCCATCTGCAGCTTTGTGTTCCCAGCCAATAGCATGGCCATGGCTTTTCGGATGCTTCGGTTCTTGTTTATGATCCTTGCCGCTACATTTGGATTATACGGGATCATTTTGGGGCTGATCGTGATGGTCCTACATTTAAATAGCTTACGATCTTTTGGTTTGCCATATCTAGCTCCAAATGCACCATTCATTTTACAAGATCAAAAAGACAATATCATTCGATTGCCGCATTGGTCGTTATTAAAGCGGCCTCGTTTGATCAATAAAAATGATACAGACAGAGGAGATGTCAGTGCTCCGAAACCACCTGAATAACACCAAGATAAAATGATGAGATGATGAGGGTTCACGATGAAAAAAATGTTAATCGTATTTCTAATGTTACCTATAATTTGTTTATCCGGTTGTTGGAGCAGCATTGAATTGAATGAACTTGCCATCGTTACTGCCATGGGAATTGATAAGACAGAAGCTGGGTATCTGGTAACCGTCCAAGTTCTAAATCCGAGTGAGCTGGCGGGTGATGCCAGGTCTGGTCGCACGGAAGTTGTAACATTCAGGAAGAGTGGAAAAACCATTTTTGAAGCACTTAGAAGCCTATCAACTGATGTACCAAGGAGGTTATATGTAGCACATCTTCGTGAAGTTGTCTTTGGTGAGGAAATGGCTAGGGAAGGAATAGCGAAGCCTCTGGATTTCCTTTCCCGGCTAAAGGAGTTGCGTTCCGATTTCTATATGACTGTTGCTAAGGGTTCAACTGCTTATGATACGCTTAATGTGCAAACGGCACTTGAGAAAATACCGGCAAATAAAGTTTTTGACTCCTTGGAAAATTCAGAGAGAAGATGGGCACCGACAAGGACGGTCACTTTGGATGAGCTGGTCAGCAGTATCGTCAGTAAAGGCAGACAGGCCATGCTAACGGGGATTTACGTTTATGGTGATCCCGAATCAGGAAGCAATGTTACGAATGCACAAAATATCTCCCCGAAATCTGGATTGCGATTGGATTATCTTGGAGTATTCAAGAAGGATAAACTTGTCGGCTGGTTAAACAGGAACGACAGTAAAGGTGTTAGTTACATAACAGATCATGTTAAGTCCACTGCGGTAAATATTCCATGTGAAGGTGACCAAATTACGGTCAACACGACTAGTTCAAAAACGAAAATCAAGGGGAAAATGGAAAAAGGAAATCCCAAAATTGATATAAATGTTACGTCAGAAGGGAGTATAGGTGAAGTAGAATGCACAATCGATTTAACTAAACCAGAAAAAATCGAAGAATTGAATAAAAAATACGCAAAAGATATTAAAGGTAAGATAGAAGGGTCGATAAAAACGCTTCAAGAGAAGTATCAAAGTGACATCTTCGGTTTTGGTGATGAAATCCATAGAACTGATCCTAAAGCATGGAAACGTTTAGAAGGAAATTGGGAACAGGAATTTGCAAATTTGGACGTGAATGTAACCGTTAAAGCAAAGATTCGTAATTTAGGAACAATATCAGAATCCTTTCAAAAAGAAATCGAGGAGTAAAGAACAATGTGGGCAATTATTGGAACAGTGTGTACTGGAGCTATTATTTCATTTTTCGAAATACCTCCTCTTATTAAAAAGAAATGCTGGAAGGAAATTGTCATTTTCATTTTATTGCTTTTAGTTGGCATGACGTTGAGTATTTTGATAATCAAGGATATTACCATTCCCACTCCTATAGACTGGATAACGAAAATATATAGTCCACTCGCTCATTTCATGGATCGTATTTTATCCTAGGGAGGTATCGATCATGCTCGAAAAAGGAAAAATCAGCTCTGGTGAATTTCTTATATTGGTCATCATATTCACCATAGGAGGAGCGATACTTACTTTACCTTCCGTACTTGTCTCATTAGCAAAACAGGATGGCTGGATTGCCTATATCATAGCTACTCTCATCGGTTTATGTTTCGTTTTCTTATATACCCGGCTCGCCTCGCTTTACCCATCCATGACTTATATAGAAGTTAATGAAAAAATATTTGGAAAATTGATCGGGAAAATCTCGGCACTGCTATTCCTGCTTTATATTTATTATCTTTCTTCTGCGTTACTAAGTGAAATTGGGAACTTCTTTTCGACACAGGTTCTGGGTGAGACACCTATGGAAATGATAATGATCTTATTTATATTAACAAGCTTATTTGGTGCAAGGCTAGGACTGGAAGTCATCTGCCGAACTGCATTAATCTTTTTTCCTTGGCTTGTACTGCTGCTTTTCATATTATTCGTATTTCTTATCCCGGATATCAAGATCGAAAATATGCAACCTATATTTGAAGAAGGCATGAAACCAATAATGAATGGAGCATATCACTCTTTAGCACTGCCTTATGTTCAGCTTGTTTTCTTTTTAATGCTCACGCCATATGTAAAAGAAAAGGCTGAAATGAAGAAAAGCTTTTATTTAGGGACTTTATTAGGTGGCGGCGTTCTATTGTTAGTGATCATTTACAGTATCGTTGTATTGGGTGCCGCTAATACAGCAAGATTAAACTATCCTTCTTATAAACTGGGTATGAAGATAAGCATTGGTGATTTTTTTGAAAGGGTCGAGGTCATTGTGGCTTTCATTTGGGTTTTTACAGAGTATTTTAAATTGACCATTTGCTTTTATGGCCTCGCCCTAGGATTAGCTCAATTGCTAGGATTAAAAAATTACAAAATTCTTCTATTTCCATTAGCTTTTCTAATTCTCTCTTTAACCATTTTTTCGCATCCCGATTTAATACATTATCAAAACTTTATGGCCACAGCTTGGACACCATTATCCTTAACGATTTGTTTTATTCTGCCATTGTTCTTATTAATGGTTGGGAAAATTAGAAAAAAGTAAGAATACCCGTTGCACAATGATGGCAAATGCTAAAGGATAGCCGATATCGTTAGTTCAATTAGTAAAGAAATCAAGCCTACAGATAACTTGGTAAACAATTAAATTTCCATGAGAATTTTTGATGGGATAAGGATTGCATGCAGCAGTTAACTGATTCATGGTCTGTTAAGGGGGAAAGGGGAAAAAGAATAAATAAAATATTCTGACAAATATATTGACTAAAGAAAACCGATGATTTAATATAACAATATATAACATTACATAATGTTGTATATCAAATATTAAAGGAGTGGGAAAATGAGCAAATCGGTTATTAATGTAAAAAGTAATGTAAAAACAGTATTGGAGCAATTAAAGGGTAGGAAAATTAACAATATTTATTTTGTGGCATGCGGGGGATCTTCTGCCATTATGTATTCAGCTAAGTATATACTGGATCGTGAAGCTCAAAATATAGCTTCCGATCTATATAGTTCAAATGAGTTTATACATCGTAACCCACAACAACTAGGGAAGGAATCCTTAGTAATTTTATGTTCTATGTCTGGAACTACTCCTGAAACAGCAGATGCTGCTAAGTTTGCAAAAAGTAAAGGTGCGTTTACAGTGGCATTAACGAACGAACCAGCATCACCATTAGCCCAAAATTCGGACCTTTTCATTAAATATGAATGGGGGAACGGTGTAAACGCCTTTGATACAAACCTCAGTGTTTTATATCAACTAGTTTTTGGTGTACTTCATTTAGCGGAAAACAATGAGAAGTTTGGAAAACTGGTATCAAGTTTAGAGAACTTACAGCCAGTGTATGAAAAAGCTCTACAGCAAGAAGCTTCTAATGCAAGAGTGTTCGCACAATCTCATGCAAAAGAACCTGTCATTTATACAATGGCAAGTGGTTCCAACTATGGGACAGCCTATTCTTTCAGTATTTGTATCTTAATGGAAATGCAATGGATACACTCACATGCCATTCATGCTGGTGAGTACTTCCATGGACCATTCGAAATTATTGACGAAAACGTACCGTTTATCATTCTATTGGGATTGGATGAAACAAGACCATTAGAGGAAAGAGCGTTATCTTTTTCTCAGCGTTATGGCAAAAAGCTAACGGTGTTAGATGCAAAACAGTATGATCTTGATGGTATCGATGAAGAAGTAAAAGGATATATTGCACCGCTTATATTAAATCGTGTATTGCGTCAATATGCAGAAGAATTAGCGGAAGCGCGTAATCATCCTTTAAGCAAAAGGCGTTATATGTGGAAAGTAGAATACTAAAAGTAGAAGAAAACTTAATATTCTGTATATTTTATTTACAAATTATACTATAATGTTTTATAACATTATAGTATAATTTCCTGATAATAAAAGCATTTATAAAAAGGAGGGTATTCATGAGAAAAACAAAACTTATCTTTGCATCATTATTAAGTTTATCTTTAATGCTTGGGGGATGTTCTGGTGAAAAAACATCTTCAGAATCAGATGTTGGAAAAACTACCTTAACATTTTTCCATAGGTGGCCAAAGGAACCGGAAAAAACTTACTTTAATGAAGTTGTAAAAGAATTTGAAAAACAAAACCCCGATATCCATATTAAAACCGAAGCAGTGTTAAACGATTCGTATAAAGATAAAATTAAAGTAATGACTGGTACAAATAATCCACCTGATGTTTATTTCTCATGGAGTGATGAATTTGCCAGTCAGTTTGTGCGAGGCAATAAAGCTTTGGATTTAACTTCTTATTATAAAAACGATCCGACATGGTCATCTCAACTCGTTCCATCCCAAGTCAAACCATATACATTTAATAATAAGGTGTATGGTGTCCCCGTAACAATGGATGGAAAAATGTTTTTCTATAACAAGGATGTCTTCGAAGAATTGAACATACACCCACCTAAAACCTGGAATGAATTAATCGATGTATTAAAAGTGTTAAAAAAGAATAACTACACAGCCCTTCAATTCGGTAGTCAGGATACTTGGACAATTTCCCATTATGTGGGCACATTGAATCAACGCCTTGTGAAACCGGAAGTGCTGACGAAGGACTATAATCGAAAAACCGGAGAATTTAAGGATGACGACTACATAAAAGCGCTTGAAAAATTCCAAGAGTTGTTACCTTATTTTAATGAGAATACGAATTCAATTGATCATGAATATGCTAGGCAGCAATTTTCAAATGGTAAAGCACCTATGATTTATGCAGAAACCGCAGAAATCAAGCTATTTGGACCCACTAAGTTTGAACTTGGAATGTTTAACTTTCCTGAAGTAGAAGGCGGAAAAGGTAATCAAACAAATCTAACCGGTTCGCCCGAGGGCTTTATGATTTCTTCCAAGACAAAGCATCCCAAAGAAGCAATGGAGTTTTTAAAGTTTTTATCTACTAAACAGATGGGAGAAAAACTAGTCAATGATGTGGGCAAGTATAGTGCAGTTAAAGGTACAGTGAATGAAAATAATTCTACCCCAGAACAGCTGGAAGCGGTTCAAAGCATTTTAAACGCAAAGGAAATGGCCCCATGGTTTGACATGAGCATTGATGCGCGTATTGCAGATGCCTATTTAACAGGAACACAAATGATGTTAAATGGAGATAAAACACCTAAACAAATTATGCGTGATGTTCAAAAAGCCGCTGATACCGTTAGAATTGAAGCGGGGAAATAAGGGAAATCATTTTTCCGTTTTATTAAGGGAGTGATATTTAAATGATAAAACTCGATAAATTTGTACCTTATCTATATCTTCTTCCAGCCTTAGTTTTTTTATTGCTCGTTTATATCCCTATTTTCCAGAATATTGGCGATAGTCTGTATAATTAGAGTACTTTTTCACCAAATAAAGCATTTGTAGGGTTGGACAACTACTTTACTTTGTTTAAAGATCCCGTATTTTATGAAGCTTTAAAAAATAATATTCTTTATGCAGTCATTTCAATTGTTTTCCAGGTTTTTGGAGGGTTAATTGTTGCAGCTGTTTTAGAAGATAAATTAATCCGTAAATTTTCACCTATCTTTCGAACAGTCTATTTCCTGCCAGTCGTCGTTTCAATGACGGTCATAGCATTGCTGTTTTCATTTTTTTACAACCCGGAAGTGGGATTGTTAAATCAGTTTCTTAAAATGATTGGATTGAATAATTTAGCACAACCATGGTTGGGAGATAGTGAAACGGCAATCTATGCAGTCATTGCTGTCTCACAGTGGCAATCGATTGGTTATATAGCTATGTTATATATCGTATCCATTCAAAAAATATCACCTGAACTATATGAAGCGGCTGAAATGGATGGAGCGAATAAAATAAAAACGTTTTTTCACATTACGGTTCCAGCAACCAAGGAAATGACATTTGTTGCCGTAATATTAACATTGACAGGTGCTTTTACAGTGTTTAATGAGCCATATATCTTAACCGGAGGGGGACCGGGAACTTCTTCGGAAGTCCTAAGTACCTATTTATATAAAACGGCTTTTTCAAAAGATATGATGGGATATGCTTCTGCCATTGCTACGGTCATCTTAATCATTACGTTACTTATTTCTCTTGTTCAAATGAAAATATTTAAAACAGGAAAGGAGGACTAATAATGGAGATACCTAAATCAACTATCAGAGTACCGGAATTAGTTGTCGAAAATCTAAAATATGCCAGGAAAAGAAAAGCCTATAATATGAGACTAGCGCTTGTCTATGCAGGTTTGATCGCGTACTTTCTTGTTGTTGCATATCCCTTATTATGGATGGTCATCAGCTCTTTCAAAAGCACAGAGGAAATTTTCAACGATAGTTGGTCCCTTCCTCATACATGGTTGTTTGAAAATTATATAACAGCTTGGAATGGTGGGATTTCCTCCTATTTTTTTAATAGTGTCATGGTTACTGGCCTGACTTGCATTCTAACGGTATTAGTAAGTGCGTTAGGTGCCTACGGATTATCTCGCTTTGATTTTCGTGGAAAGGCTTTCATTTTGGTCATATGCTTAGGCGGTTTGATGCTATCTCCCCAAGTAAGCTTGATCCCTTTGTATAATATCATTCAGAAGCTAGGTATATATAACACCCATTGGGCGTTAATTTTACCTTATGTAGCATATAGAATTCCGCTAACCATCTTATTGATTCGGGCTTACTTCCTGTCCATTCCAAGAGAACTGGAAGAGGCTGCCCGGTTAGATGGATGTACAAACCTTGGAATCCTTTTTAGAATTTTCATTCCTATGAGTAAGCCTATTTTATTAACAACGACAATTTTAACAGCTTACTATACATGGAATGAATTCATGTTCGCCATCATCTTTATAGACGATGATAGCTTACGCACAATTCCAGCCGGTTTAATGCAATTCCGAGATGCACTGCAAACTGATTGGGGAGTGTTACTTTCTGGATTGACGATTTCTGCGGCACCTATCGTCATTTTATTTTTATTCATGCAGAAGTATTTTATCCGTGGAATTGCTAGTGGAAGTGTAAAATGATAACAGGGGGAACAGGCATGAAATTAATTGGAATCGGAGATAACGTAGTGGATTTTTATAAAGACCAAGGAAAGATATATCCTGGCGGCAATTCATTAAACGTGGCAGTATTGTACAATCGTTTAAATGATGAGCAATCTTCATATATTGGCATTGTAGGAAATGACGGGGCAGCAGACCATGTGTTAGAGGTGTTGCAGAAGGAAAAGATAGAGATTAGTAGAATAAGACAAGCAGTAGGAGAGAATGGTATGGCAGTCGTCGCGTTGGATAAGGACGGTGACCGGATCTTTATTGGTTCCAATAAAGGGGGAATTCAATCCAGATTGGGGATTGTACTGGATGACGAGGATTTGGATTATATTCGGCAACACGACCTTCTTCATACAAGTGTATATAGCCGTATAGAGCATAACCTTCCAATATTAAGCCAATTCATTGACATTTCTTTTGATTTTTCCACGAATCAAGAGGATCACTATTTACTAAAAGTTTGTCCGTATGTGACTTATGCATTTTTTTCCGGAAGCAATTTGAACGAGGCAGAGTGCAATGCACTTATTCAAAAGGTGCATTCGTTCGGCACAAAAGTGATATGTGTTACTCGTGGGGAGAAGGGAGCAATTTTATCAACTGAAAATCAATTATATGAACAAGCCATTATCCAAACCAAAGTTGTAGATACGTTGGGGGCGGGAGATTCCTTTATTGCTGGTTTTCTCTCATCGTATATCCAGGGTCAAGATGTATATAAAGCCTTACAAAAAGGAGCTTTAGTTGCCTCCCAAACCTGTCAGGATTATGGGGCTTTTGGATATGGTAAGGAATATGTTCCTGACCATATGATGGTTTAAAATGATTTATAGATGGAAAAAGGTAACGAGATCCCGGATTAGGACGGGGATTCGTTACCTTTTTCTTGCGATATGGAACTATCAATCGTAAAAGTCACGCGATTGGCAGGATAATATAGGAAGGATGAATGGATAGGCTGCTTCTTAGCGTCATATGCCACTTTCTCCACTTTGAAAAGGGGATCTCCCACTTCGCATTCTAAATATTTTGCTTCATCAGCATTTGCCAAAACCATATTTAAAAGTTTCGTGTTATGAACAGGAGTTATATGATATTTATGCTTTATGATATCATACATGGAAACAGAGTTATGGACATGTTGATTTAAATTTGGCAGAACCTTTAAGGAATAATGAGAAATTTCTAAGGTGAGAGGTTGATTATCATAGTATAAGATCCGTTGTAATTCAAGAACATCACTTTCAGGAGTAAGCTCCAAGGATTTGGAAATATTAGCTGGTGCAGGTATTATCCCAAATGAAAGGATTTTAGTTTGAGGTATCTTTCCTAATTCTGACATATATTCAGCATGACCATTAACAGCAAATAATTCTCTTTTTACTTTAGGATATTGAACGAATGTTCCCTTTCCTTGTTGCCGTGTTAGAAGCCCTTCTTCAACCAAGTCCAAAACCGCTTTTCGAACAGTAATGCGACTTACTCCATAAATGTCGCATAGTTCTGTTTCGGTTGGTAATCTTTCACCAGAAGAGTAAATCCCTTTGTTTATATCTTCGATAATGGATTGTTTTAATTGCATGTATAATGGCGTAGAACTATGTGTGTTGAGTTTCATATTTTCCCCTTTCTCGTATTTTTCCTTTTATTATAACGTAATGTGATGTTATAGTACAAATCATCAATACGATTATTGCTTAGCCAATATTTTTACATGGTTAAAGACATCCAGCAACAACGTTCCGTGATAAGAATGTCGCGGATCTTTTTGTGTGGGAAAAGACCGCACCTTTTACACAGTTACCATAAAAAAGCCATAATGCGACATCATATTCCAACATATTTCTACTATGCCATTTTGTATAATGAGATAGAAAAATATATTAAGGGAGTGATTGTTGTAATATGAAAAACAGGAAACTTGTTTCAACTCTAGGAGTTGCCGTCTTATCGGCGGGTATTGCGGCACCAACATTTGCAGCTAATGAAACATCCCCAGGAACCCCCATTCAACAAACTTATTCGGTTTCAGGTTTTACAGACCATGCTGAACTAGGGAAAAAGCTGGAACAAATTGCGAGTGATAGCCAAGGTAAAGTAAAAGTGGATGTAGCTGGATATACCAATAGGAATAGAGAAATATATAAAGCAACCGTGGGAACAGGCGACAAAGTCGTTTTAATTCAAAGTGAGATTCATGGAAATGAGAAGACGGGTACGGATGCCATCTTGAATATTTTGAAGTTTTTGGGGACCAATTCTCCTGAAGCGGAGAAAATTCGTAAAGAAATTACCCTAGTGGCTTTGCCTAAAATTAATCCGGATGCTGCTGAATTGAACCGTCGGGGAAATGATATGACCTGGGCAGAGGTCGTGGAACAGTTTCCGCAGTTAGCAGGAGCGAAACCATCCTGGAACTATTATACATACAAAAATGAATCATTCGATTATGAATCCAAACCTGGCTTTGATGTCAATCGTGATTTTAATCCTGATTTAAACTATATTCCTCAAGCAAAAGACTTCCCTGGAAAATCATCCACCCCTGGTTGGTTCATTACACCTGAATCACAAGCATCACGTGATGTTTACAAGTCTCTGCAGAAGCAATACGGAAAGGTGGAGATTTTTGTAGACTTGCACCACCAAGCTCCCTATTATGAAATCGATGGAACGGATGATTTAGTCACATACTCGCTTTCCGCTCAATTTGTACCTGATCCAAACTCGCCTTCAGGACAAGAGTATGCCAAATATGCAAAAAACTATAACTATGATTTTTCCAGACAATTGAATGTGGCGGTATATAATGCGATGAAGGAACAAGGTAATTCTCCATATGGAAATATATCCTTATATCCGCAAAACCAAAACCTTCCTGGAACGGCTTTAGGAGCCTTTGCTTTAAACGGGAGTGGGACAGTACTCTTTGAAGTTAGAGGACAAACACAATCCTTTGGCCAAAAGAAAAAAGGCATGCTTATTAAGGCAGTGGAAAGAGGGTTATATGGAATAATTGATGGAGTTACTGATGGCTCAGTATATAAAATCAATCCGGAACAATACGAGTCAATTCCACTGATCGAGGGCAGGCAATAATAAAAATTGATAGTTTTATCAACTTAGTAACCAGACGGATACCCGCCTGGTTTTTCTTCATGATCGGTTACGGCAAACAGAAAAAGTTTTTTGAATATCGCCTTTGAAGAAGTCATTCCTTTCAAGTTATATGGTGCTGAAGAAAACTATTTGAAACATAGTTATTTTTCACTATTAACACAAAGTGCTAAAAATGTCAGAATATTAGTAATAATCATTTTTCATGATTATTAAATTTGATAAGGAGGGTTTTTATTGAATATTAAAAAGAAAGTCCTATCAGTTTCATTATCTAGTTTAATGGCGTTAAGCGCAGTAACAGCTGTTGCGATGCCAGTCGGAGCGGTTGGAAATGGTCCCAGTGCTGGAAATGGTCAAGTGACAACTTCAAATCTTCATACATATGAAAGCCTGGTAAGCTATCTTAAAACGCAGGATGCTAAACAAGGAAGCCTGGCACTGGAAGTAATCGGCGAAACGGTAAAAGGGAGGGATATTTATCTAGCGAAATACATTTCAAATCCTAAGAATCCTACTATACTATTTTTAACTCAACAGCACGGAAATGAACAACTGACTACTGAAGGTGCACTTGAATTCATTAAACATCTAGGCACGAATAAGACGAAAGGTTTATTGGAAAATGTTAATATACTGATCATTCCCATGTTAAATGCAGATGGGGCAATGGGAGATGTTAATTTCCCTCTTGATGACTATTTAGCTAAAGGTGATCGACATCTAACACGGGCAAATGCAAATGGGGTCGACTTAAACCGTGAGCATGATAAAAAAACTGATTCCATGCAAGTGGAGGTAAAGGCTTTACACGAAAATGTATTCGCGAAATACGATATAGATTACATGATAGATTTACATCATCAAGGGACGCTAAGCGAAACAGATGGTGAACTTGTTTCAGGTTCAATTCTTTATCCTACAAACGCTAACGTAAAGCCTGAAGTATTAGAAGCGTCAAAAAAACTTGGTGCCGTTGTATATAACTCCATTGAACCAACTGGTTGGGGGCATATTGGTAAGTATGATGGCGGTTCTGGAGAAAATATAGGCCGTAATGGTGCAGCCGTTCGTTATGATATTGCCACATTGCTCTTTGAGATGCGAGGTATGTCGGACCACAATATCGAGTCAGTGGCGCTTGGGCAAAAAAGCAATGGCTATCTAATAAAGCAAACAGTAACCACTTTGGATGCAGCTGTCAGAGCTATTGCCGATGATTCAATTGGAACTGTTGATGCTAGCTTTTGGAACACCTTGCCAACACAATACAATCGTCCTGGGGCAGAATCAGACGAATAAAATGAAACACATCCCATTCTTTCAGATGGGATGTGTTTTTTATAGCTCGAACTTTTTCATCGGTTATTTGAAATACTTATAGAGGAAATGCGGGACAAGAATAAACATGATATAGAAAAAAGGCATCTGCTTTCATTAAAAGCAGATGCCTTTTGAACGATAACGTATCGATCTGTAATATCCTTCTTTAATAATTACCGCTTGCTTCTATAAACTTTTTTCGGCTGAATTCTCCTTTTTTTGTTCTTCTTTTAGCTGTAAGGCTACTAAACTGGCAAAGTCATGAATGATGGTGGCCGCCAATAGTGATGTAATTTGTGTTGGATCATACGGCGGGAGGACTTCCACCAGGTCAAACCCAATAAAGTTGAATCCTTTGAGAGAGCGTATCATCTCTAGGGTTTCAAAGCTATTTAGACCGCCGACCTCCAAGGTGCCAGTTCCAGGAGCACATGATGGATCTACAAAATCAATATCAAAGGTCAAGAAACATGGTGTATCCCCAATGGTTTTCTTGACTTCCTTCACGACATCTTCGATTCCTCTTTTCTTCAGCTCAGGCGTAGTTATCACATTGTATCCTAGCTCTGTACTTGAATCTATATCTCCTGGATGATTGAGCGTACCTCTGATGCCAATCTGGAAAACTTTATCCGTTTGGAGCAAACCTTCCTCATATGCACGGATAAACGGAGAACCATGCCAGTATTTTTCATCATAATAAGTATCCCAGGTATCTGTATGTGAATCAAAATGAAGAAGTGCAACAGGACCGTGTATTTTTGCGGCAGCTCTTAGATTAGCCAATGTTACTGAATGATCTCCTCCGATGCCTATTGGAATGATACCGTTTTTCATCAAGTCTGCCATAGCCTTTTCAATTAACTCATAGCTTCGATGTATATTATGGGGAATCACCGAAACGTCCCCAATATCAATTGCATTACATTCGTCAAACGGAAATACCTTGTGAATGGGATGGTAAGGAAACAACGTCATGGATGCTTGGCGGACAGCCTGTGGAGCAAACCGGGCTCCTACCCTGAATGAAGCGGCTGTATCAAAAGGCATACCTACCACTGCCAATTTGGCATTTTCCCTTGAAGAAGGTAAGCGCATAAATGATCCGGTGGTACAAAACTCTGGTTTAACATCAGGGGATAAAGGATATTTCATTTTTCTATTCCTCCATTTTCTTATAACGATAATATTTTTGAAACTCATATTAATGAATTCCTATGGATGATTAATCATGCAATTATCATGCCAGGTCACAGAAGTGATTTAATGAGGGTTTTACCCGATATCATTTGCTTTGGGTATGCAAAGGCGAATAATTTATGGGAAATTGAATCGCCAATGAAAAGATGCTGCAAGACTTCATTTCTATGAATCAATCATGGGCCGTTAAGAATACAGGAATTAAGTAGCGTTTTTGGCGTTTTCGTTTATCGAAGTAAACCAAAATCATGTGGCACAGAAATTGCAATAAGGTATACAGGTAAAACTATTAAAAAAAAAGAGGGAGGCATGGGGATTTATCTAGATAAGAAAATGAACCCACTGGTTTGAAAGCGGTTTCAAGGAGGAATGATAGATGGAAAATGAGGTTACATTGAAAAGATCACTGAAATTATGGCAAATCGTTATGATGGGGTTAGCATATATGACCCCCATGGTCGTATTTGATACATTTGGAATTGTATCTGGAATTACGGGCGGCCATGTGCCGACTGCCTATATCGTTGCATTGGTGGGGATGCTTTTTACAGCTGCAAGCTATGGAAAACTTGTAAAGGTTTTTCCTGCTGCAGGTTCTGCCTACACTTATACGCAAAAGGCCATAAACCCGCATTTAGGATTCCTGGTGGGATGGTCTTCGTTGTTAGACTATTTGTTTTTACCTATGGTCAATGCATTGTTGACCAAAATTTATCTCACAGCATTATTTCCAGGGGTTCCTACATGGATTTGGGTAGTATTGTTCGTAGCAATTGTCACCATTCTCAATCTCCGGAGTGTCAATTTACTTGCAAACTTTAATGCGCTTTTTGTTTTAATTCAGATTGCCATCATGGCAGTGTTCATCATTCTTGTCGTCAAAGGTTTAAATGATGGAGAAGGTACAGGAGAAGTGTTTACGATAAAGCCTTTCGTTAATGAAGGAATGGACTTTTCGGGAATAATAACCGGGGCCACGATCCTTTGTTTTTCCTTTTTGGGATTCGATGCGGTAACGACACTATCTGAGGAAACGCCGGATCCGAAAAAAACGATTCCAAAAGCGATATTTTTAACTGCACTTTGGGGTGGAATCATCTTCATTACCGCATCTTTCTTTATTCAGCTCTTTTTCCCGGATATATCCCGTTTTAAGGAACCGGATGCTGCATTACCGGAAATCGCCCTTTATGTAGGTGGGAAGCTGTTTCAATCCATTTTTCTTTGTACGACTTTCGTCAATACGCTAGCCTCGGGACTAGCATCGCATGCCAGCGTTTCCCGGCTTCTGTATGTTATGGGACGTGATAAAGTGTTTCCGGAAAAATGGATTGGGTTTATTCACCCTAAGTGGAAGACACCAGCCATTAATGTACTCATAGTTGGAGTCATTTCATTGTCGGCTTTATTCTTTGATTTAGTGACAGCAACGTCACTGATCAACTTTGGTGCATTAATGGCATTTACCTTTGTAAATCTGTCAGTGATCAGCCATTTTATCATTCGGGAAAAGAAACACCGAACGATAAAGGGGTGTATTCAATACTTAATAATGCCTTTAATTGGAGCTATAGCAATTGGCATTCTTTGGATCAACCTTGAGACAAGTTCCCTAATAATGGGAACAAGTTGGTTCATTATTGGTTTTTGTTATCTATTATATATCACAAAGGCATTCCGGAAAGCTCCGCCCCAATACCAAGTTGAAGAAATTCAGCTATGAGACTTTGAAAGTGAAAACTGATCCGAAAAGGATGAGTCAGTTTGTAGCCAAAAAGGTTTTGGAATGGTTTCATTCCAAAACCTTTTTGGTTTTTTATTTGAATGAAGCATGTATAGAGAATAGTTGACCACGGCCCCCTTGCCAAGTCCAGTTGGCCTTCTTCTTTACATTCATCGCAGCAATTTACAATAAGTCCCCTCGCTATCTAGTGTGTAAACAAAAGGAGTTCTATCTAAATTTTAAAGCAAAGTTGATCGGAGCGAGTGTACGAGACTCCTGCATAGAAAAGCGCGTGCCTGGAAATCGTTCAAATTGTACACAGCCCCTTAAAACGACTGTAGACAACTGACACATCCTTATAAGGATGTGTTTTTTTATTTATTGTATTCTCATTGTTTACATATGCAAACCTGAATTGCTTATGAATTAATACATATGTCCTGATGATGGTATATGTGATAGTGATGATTACAAATGGCGGTATATGGCTATCAACACGATATCTTCAAATCTGGCATGAAAGTTGCTTAAGTAAGTTATAAGAATAAAAGTGAGGTGCTCAAATGACAGGGGAAATTAAAGTAATTGAAAAACGTCAGTTGGATAATCCACTGCAAGAATTCCAGGATATCTTAAAAGAAGCGATTGATGTTTTGGGCTATCCAGATCAGGTTTTTGATTTTTTGAAAGCGCCCATGCGTTTTCTGGAAGTCAGTATTCCTATTCAAATGGATAATGGGGAGACAAGGATGTTTCAAGGGTATCGGGCTCAACATAATGATGCAGCCGGTCCAACGAAAGGAGGGATTCGGTTTCACCCGGATGTCACTCCTGAAGAAGTTAAGGCATTGGCCGGATGGATGAGCTTAAAATGCGGAATAACCGATCTTCCATATGGAGGGGCAAAAGGTGGCATTGTGTGTGATCCCAGACAGATGAGTTCATCTGAGCTAGAACGATTAAGCAGAGGGTATGTCAGGGCAGTAAGTCAAATAGTGGGCCCTACAAAAGATATTCCGGCACCTGATATGTATACGAATTCACAAATCATGGCCTGGATGCTGGATGAATACGATCACATCAGGGAATTCGATTCACCCGGATTCATTACAGGAAAACCTTTGAGATTAGGAGGATCGAAGGGCAGGGAAAAGGCCACTTCCAAGGGAGTATTATATACACTTCAAATGATATGTGATTTAAAGGGGATTCCTATTGAAGGCATGCGGGTAATCATTCAGGGATTCGGGAATGTTGGCAGTCATTTAGCGTTGTATTTACATGAAATGGGGGCTAAGGTTGTCGGAATTGCGGATGAGCTTGGAGGCTTATATGATCCGGATGGCTTGGATATTCCTTACCTTTTGGAGAACAGGGACTCTTTTGGGGTCGTTTCGAACTTATACAAAGATTCATTATCCAATCAAGAATTGTTGGAAAAAGAGTGTGATGTGCTGATTCCCGCAGCTATTAGCGGAGTGGTGAATAAAGATAATGCAAAACGATTAAAATGTGAAATCCTGATCGAAGCAGCAAATGGGCCGACAACAAAGGAAGCGATCAAGATTCTCGATGATAAAGGTATAGTGCTGGTCCCGGATATTTTGGCGAATTCAGGAGGGGTGATAGTTTCGTATTTTGAATGGTGTCAGAACAACCAAGGTTATTACTGGACGGAAGAGCTTGTGGATGAACGATTGAAGGAAAAGATAACGGCCAGTTTTTTGAATGTCTACCATACTTCACAAAAATATTCCGTGAACATGAAAGTGGCGGCTTATATTGAAGGGATTCGCAAAATAGCAGAAGCATCCCAGCTTCGAGGTTGGGTCAGGTTCTGAGCGAATTAGGGCTTACAAGAAAGGAGGCAATCCATTGAATTTTGATATTCTTTCCGAAAATAAAGAAAACCAGGCTATTCATCATTATTGCTTATTGTCCCAAGATTATAGATATGATGTGACCATTGTATATTCGGCCCAGTTTTTCGGTAAAGCAATGGTGACTTCCATGCAAAGTGGAAGAATGATCCTGCTTTGTGCAAATGATATTAATTTAGATCAGTACTGGGCTCCGACACTTGGGATTGAACAAGAAGATATACATGAGTTTCAAAACTTTCTCAAGTTGGTCTTACAAACCCCATTTCATTTAGAAGAATACTGAAGGAAGGAATGATGTAAATGTACGTTGATGTGATTCTTAGCCCATGTGAAGGCAGGATTGAAAAAATTACAATAACCAAAAATTCGCGATTTTACGAATGGGAACAATTATTTCAGATTAGGAAGGCAGATGGACGTGTGGAAATCATTGATATTGGTGTCAGCGGGAAAATAGAATCATTGGAGGTATTGGAGGGTGAACCAGTGGTGGCCGGCGAGGTACTCGCCTATTTTAAAGAAGATTTATTTGTGACCGGCAGCGATTAATATAAAAACGAAAAAGAAGATGAAATGATTCATCTTCTTTTTCGGCTTGTCCGATAATCCTCCACTGCTCTCTTATTCATGTTCCCCTATACCCCAATTTTGCAGAAACCCGATTGCCTGATTCCATAACATTCTTAATGAGGAAATCAAGTCTTTCATCTGTCAGGTTAAAGCTGACAAAACCTATGCTCACCGCACCGTGAACTTCCCCAAAATGGTTCAGTATCGGTGCGGCAACAGAACATGTTCCCTCTGTTCTTTCACTGTGGCTGATTCCATGTCCCTTCGATTTAGTCTCCTGCAATATATCCCAAAATGCTGCTCTTTCTTGAATTGGCACAAGAGCATCAACGATTTTTTTCGATTGATTATATGGCATATAGGCGAGCATCGCTTTATTGGCAGCTCCAATATGCATTGGAACTCGTGAGCCAAGCTGGTCATAAACCCGGATTTGGCTTTTTTCACTGTCGATTCGTTCGATAACGAGTGATTCCATTCCTATTGGCTGGCTAAGGTATACGCTTTCCTCCACATTGTTCATCAGCCTTTCCAGTTCAGGCCTTATTTGGCTGATGTAATCCATTTTGTCATACATACGTAATCCATATTCGAGCCAAATATTCCCCAAACCATATTGTTTGGATTGCCCGTCCTGTTGGATTAGTCCATGCAAGGACATCGCTTTTAACAAACGATGCATGGAGCTGACAGGAAGATCACATTCTTGGGAAAGTTCCGTAATTGACAGCCAGTTTTCCGATGAATTGGAAACCAGCACCTTTATAACGTTCATGGCACGGTCGATCGATTGCATAAACAAACCACCTATCTTTCATTACAAGTTGATTAAACTTCGATTTATTTGAATATTTAAAACATATTGACATTATACCAAAGTTAATTTTATAATAAAAGAAAAATTCCTATTAGCGGAAACGTTTTCCGTTATGCGGAAAAGGAGGGGGAGGCAGTGACATATTGTTCGTCCATGTACAAACCATTGGAACGTGTCATTGTAAAACATCCGAAAGAAGCTTTTATTAGTCAAGAGCATTTAAGTCAAGCATGGCGGAACTTCAACTTTGCGGAAGAGCCTGATTTCAATGAAGCACTAAAAGAGTATGGTGACTTTATTTCCATTTTGGAGAAATATGTTCCAAACATCGATTATTTGCCAGCATCTTCGGTAGTCGGCATTGACTCCTTATATGCTCATGACCCGGTCAAATTCACTAGCCAAGGAGCCATTATTTTAAAGTCCGGGAAAGAATTGAGACAGCCTGAAGCTAATGTATACAAAGAATTTTGTAAGGAAAAGAACATCCCGATTATTGGGTATTTAACGGGTGATGCGGTCGCGGATGGCGGTGATATCGTTTGGCTTGATGATAAGACACTGGTTGTCGGACATGGTTATCGTACAAACGCTGAAGCCATTCGGCAATTAAAAGAAATGACCGCTCATCTTGTGGATGAATTCATCGTTGTTCAGCTTCCGCATGATCAAGGAGAGGGAGAGTGTCTCCATCTTATGTCATTCATCAGCATGGTTGACCGGGATTTAGCAGTTGTTCACTCCCGACTTATGCCTGTCTTTTTCAGAAAACTGCTGATTGAACGAGGCATACAGCTTATCGAAGTGCCAGTTGATGAGTACTTAACCTTGGGCTGTAATGTTCTTGCCATTGCTCCTCGGGTTTGCGTGATATCTTCTGGGAACGCTTACACAAGGCAAAAGCTTGTTGATGCGGGAGCAACTGTTTATGAATACAAAGGAACTGAGATCAGTTTCAAAGGCACTGGCGGTCCAACTTGTTTAACCTGCCCGGTGGTGCGGACTAATATTAATGAAGGGGGATTGGAATGAGTCAATTACTATGGGGTACTCCAGAAAAGCTCCGTGCTTTGTTATGTGAACTTGTTAGCTGGGATAGCCGTACTCTTACACAAGGAGAACAATTGTTTCCGTATAAAGTGCAAGAGAAATTGAGGGAGCTTGATTATTTTAAAAGGAATCCGGCGCACTTATCGCTTCACGAGGCGGATTTAGGGAGGAACTTTGTCAATGCCTTTTATAAACATCCCGATAGCAAGGAGACCGTTGTATTAATTAGCCATTTTGATACGGTTCATACTGAAGAATACGGTGATCTTGAGACACTTGCATTTCAACCAGAGGAGCTCACGAAAAAACTTCATGACAGGAAAGATGAACTACCGGAAGAAGCGCGCATTGATCTTGAATCTGGAAAGTACTTGTTTGGCAGAGGAACGATGGATATGAAAATGGGTCTTGCCCTTCATATGGCTATCATCGAAAAGGCAAGCATCGAACAATGGCCGATCAATCTCCTGCTGTTAACGGTTCCTGATGAAGAAGTGAATTCTGCGGGAATGAGGGCTGCAGTTAAAGAACTTGTGACTTTACGTGATAAATATGGCCTTTCCTATAAAATGTTTTTTAATAGTGAACCGTCCTTTTCACAGAAACCGGGCGATAATAGACATTATATTTATTCCGGAACTTTGGGGAAAATCATGCCCGCTGCCCTTTTTTATGGGAAAGAAACTCATGTAGGTGAGCCATTAAAGGGCATGACGGCTAACTATATAGCCTCGTTCCTCACGCAGCTCATGGAGTGGAACACTCTTTTTCTGGAAAGTGATCTTGGTGAGGAGACACCTTTACCGGTATCGCTTCAGCAAAAAGATTTAAAACTACAATATTCAACTCAGACACCTTATCGGGCAGCCGCGCTTTATAATGTGTTCATTATGAAAAGGTCAGCTGCAGAAATAATGGACCTATTCGAACAGGTTGCAAACGAAGCAGCGATGAAATGCAATGAATCTTATAAAGAGCTTTGTCTGCGTGAACAAATTGAAGGTGTAGGTAAAGTACAAGTATTGCGCTACGAAAAGTTACTTTCATATGCCGAGGGCAAATTTGGCGGGAGTTTTGTTGAGCAAATAAAGAGTGAAGTAAATGCGGATTTGGATTTGGATGAGCGGGAAAAATCAGTGCGGATAGCTGAAAAATTGATGATACAATGTCAGGAGCTTTCACCCGCCATTGTATTGCTGTTCGCACCGCCATATTATCCAGCCGTCAATACGTCCGATGATCCGCTTATCATGGAATCTGTGAAATTAATGAAGGAAACTGCCAGCATGCTTGGTGAAGAAGTCAGCCAAATTCATTATTTTAATGGCCTTTGCGATTTAAGCTATGTTCAATATAATGATGAGTCTGATGGCTGGACAGCTTTTGAAAAAAATACACCAGTCTGGGGCGATACTTACAGCATTCCTTTCGCGGATATGCAAAAACTTCAGGCACCCGTACTTAATGTGGGTCCTTTCGGCAAGGATGCACACCAGCGTACAGAGCGCCTTCACATCGATAGCGCCTTCGTCCATACGCCCGTCATGTTGGAGAAGTTAATTAAGAATATGTTTAAGTGTTTGGTTGAGAAGTGATGGTCCGACAGGAGAACTGGATTAAAAGCATAAAACTTTAACTGGGGGTATTTTTATGAATGACCTGCCTAATGGTCAAATCACTTCCGAGCCGCTTAATCAGAATATTAAACCACTTAACCAACTAACGGAGCTACCGGAAAAAGGGATTAATCCTTTTGTATTAATGTTTATCGTGATTGTAATAGTGACGGTTTTAACCCATATCTTACCCGCGGGCCAATATGAAAAAATTGAAAAGGATGGCCGAAGTGTAGTCGATCCCACTTCTTTTGAATTCGTTGAATCAACACCAGTGGGATTATTGGAAATGTTCAGCAGTATTCACGCAGGGATGATTGAAGGAGCGTCCATTATCTTGTTCGTCTTTTTGTTTGGCGGAGCACTGGGGATCATGCAGGCAACGGGAGCACTGGATTCTTTCATTAAGTTTGTGGCTGTCCGATTCGGAACAAAAGAGAAATTGCTTATTCCGTTGATGGTATTAATCTTCGCATCATTAGGGACCCTGATCGGCTCTGCTGAAGATGCATTAGTTTATATCGCAATCATTGTTCCGATGACGATTGCATTGGGCTTTGATGCACTTACAGGTTTTGCGATCGTCATCCTTGGAACATTGGCGACTGGATTCATTTCGGGCATTACCAACCCTTTTAATGTAGGGGTTGCCCAAAGCATTGCAGAACTGCCCATGTATTCGGGAATGGGATTGCGGATCGCTCTTCTTGCAGTGTTTTATGTCGTTACAGTATTGTACATCTATTTTCATGCAATGAAGGTTAAAAGAGACCCTGAACAGGGGGAGTATGGGAAATTCAGGCGTGAAGAACATGCACATCTTGATAAAAACTTTAAGATGAGTAAAAGACATAGCGCTGCTTTAATTATTTTATTGGTGAATTTCATCCTATTAGTATATGGAGTTATTAAATTAGGATGGTATATTAGTGAAATTGGCGGCTTGTTTTTATTAAGCGGGATCATAATGGGCCTGATTGGTGGCTTGACACCATCCAAGATGGCCAATGGTTTCATTTCAGGAGCGGGCGATATGGTTTCCGGGGCATTGATAATAGGCGTTGCGCAGACAATTTTGGTCATCATTACAAGTGGCGGATTGCTGGATACCATTTTATATTATGCTGCAGGATTGGTTGAGCAGCTTCCTCCCGCCATAAATGCAATCGGAATGTTCATTGTCCAATTATTTCTTAACTTCATTGTTCCATCCGGAAGCGGACAAGCAGCATTGACGATGCCGATTATGGCTCCATTGGCTGATTTAATGGGTGTGACAAGACAAACTGCGGTGTTAGCTTTCCAATTAGGGGATGGGATCTCGAATATGATATTTCCGACTTCTGGAGTGCTATTGGCTGGACTGGCAGTGGCAGGCATATCATTTACGAAATGGGTAAAATGGGTGTTTCCGTATCTTTTGATTCAGGTTGCGGTAGCGATTATCTTTTTGATCATTGCCCAAAGCATACAGTATGGACCTTTTTAAAGAATTGAAAATTCTGAATGTTGGCACTAAGTGATTGAGGAGGCTTTATGATGAAAACAATACAGGAGACAGTTGTCGATGAAGTGATTTCATGGCGACGTCATTTTCACGAAAATCCGGAGCTCTCTTATCAGGAATACCAGACTTCTGAATTCATCTACAGGAAATTAAAAACCTTTACAGGATTAGAAGTGACGAGACCTACCGAAACGAGCGTTTTAGCGGTTCTCAAAGGATCTAAAAAATCGGCCCGAAAATCGAATACCATCACATTTCGTGCCGATATCGATGCACTACCGATTCAAGAAGAAGCAGAAATTGATTATCAATCTAGAAATCCTGGAGTTATGCATGCATGTGGACATGATGCACATGCTGCGATGTTATTAGGTGCTGCTAAAGTCCTATCTGGGAAAAAAGATGCGATTGATGGAGAAATCAGGTTTATTTTCCAACACGCCGAAGAGGTACTGCCAGGGGGAGCTCAGGAATTGGTGAAAAAAGGGGTCATGGAAGGAGTGGATTATGCATTTGCACTGCATGTTACTCCTTATGAACGAACAGGAACGATATGTTTAAGGGAAGGGGTATTCTGTGCAGCAGCCGATGATTTTGAAATTAAAATCATTGGTCAGGGCGGTCATGCGTCGACTCCGGAATTAACGGTAGATCCGCTGCTCATTGGTGCAGAAATTACGACGAATCTTCAACATATCGTTTCCAGAAAAATTTCAGCTCTTAGGACACCCGTCATTTCAGTCACTCAGTTCCATTCCGGAAGTGCGCTCAATGTCATACCTGAATATGCGGAAATCGGTGGAACCATTCGTTCTTTAGATTCCGATAGCCGAGTGAAAGCAAGGGAGTATCTAGAGCAAATCGTTAAGGGGATTTCAGAAACGCATGGGGCAAAATGTGAAATTACTTGGTATTTAGGGTATCCAGCCGTGGTAAATGATAAAGCAGCTGTCGATATTTCAAAAATGGTCATGGAAGGGATTTTTGAAGAAAATAATATCATCCAGGTTGATGATCCTATGTTCGGGACAGAAGATTTTTCGGCTTTTTCCGAAATCGTACCCTCTTCCATGCAATTTCTAGGCGTTCATAATGATGAATTTGGAAAAGCTTACCCTTTGCACCATCCTAAATTTAAAATCGATGAGAAGGCTTTAGGGTATGGAGTAAGATATTTTGTAGGAATAGCGGATAAATTATGCATATATCAAAATAATTGAGAAAGCATTAGGCTCGAAGAGGCAACGTTATAGATTAAGAGAAACCTTCGGTTGTCTCTTTTCCCTATCATGACTGTTTTTCCATGGATTATACTTCTGGAATGGTCAAGCGCAGCAAAGTGATCAAAAGAAATTTCATTTAAAGAACGGCTGGTTCAACAAGGTTAATATCCTACAATTTTAAAAAATAAGCTACCTATATAGGAGGAATATAAATGTTTAAAAACGCGATTGTAAGAAAGATTGGGAAAAGTTTTGTAAATGGCTTAACAACATCGGATTTAGGAAACCCGGATTATGAAAAAGCACTTGTACAACACGATGCTTATGTAGAGGCATTAAAACGCAGCGGTGTGAAAGTGACCGTTCTCGAATCGGATGAGAAATACCCTGATTCTACGTTTGTGGAAGATACAGCCGTGTTGACGTCAAAATGTGCCCTTGTAACCAATCCTGGTGCAGAAAGCAGGAATGGTGAGATTAATGAAATGAAAGAAGTTTTAAAGGACTTTTATGACACAATCGAATATATTCAATCTCCAGGTATGTTAGATGGCGGAGATGTAATGCAAGTTGAAGATCATTTCTATGTTGGACTTTCAACTAGAACAAATGAAGCAGGTGCTCTTCAGTTCAAAGATATTATGGCTAAGTATGGTTTTGATACGACCATCATTCCCCTTAAGAAGTTCTTTCATTTAAAAACGGGTGTCAATTACCTGGGAGACAATAATTTATTAGTGGCGGGGGAATTCATTAATCACGAGGCTTTTTCTGGCTTCAATCAGATAATCGTAAAACAGGAAGAAGAATATTCGGGTAACTGCGTCAGAATGAACGACTGTGTTATTGTCCCTAAAGGGTTTGAGGGCACTAAGAAAAAAATAGAAGATTTGGGATACACAGTGATTGAAGTGGAGATGACTGAATTTCAAAAACAAGATGGCGGACTTAGTTGTCTCTCATTGAGGTTCTAAGATAGTTTAGGAGAAGGCATAGGTTAATAGATAAGATAAGGAAGTGATTATATGGGGTATGGACTGGAGAATAATGATCAGCTGCAACGCTCGATGAAAAGACGCCATTTATTTATGCTTTCACTTGGCGGAGTAATCGGTACAGGACTTTTTTTAAATGCAGGCTATACAATTAACCAAGCGGGGGCAGGAGGGGCCCTGGTCGGTTATCTAGCCGGCGGTCTTATTTTGTATATGGTAATGGTCTGCCTTGGCGAGCTAGCCGTTCATATGCCGGTTACAGGTTCATTCCAGAAATATGCATCAGAATATATAGGGCCATCCGCTGGTTTCTCTCTAGGATGGATGTATTTTGTAGGTTCAGCCGCAACTGCAGGAGTGGAGTTCACGGCTGCAGGAATATTGATGAAACAATGGTTCCCCCATAGTCCTACCTGGATTTGGTGTGCTGTGTTCATAGTGCTTTTATTTACTTTGAATGCATTAACGACAAGAGGTTTTGCAGAAGCGGAATATTGGTTCGCTGGAATAAAAATCGTTGCAGTGATTTTGTTTATCTTGATTGGAATCGCTGGCATCTTTGGTTTTGTCTCTTTATCTGATCGTCCAACCCCATTCTTTGAGAATTTGGCTCCTTCTGGTCTATTTCCAGCAGGGGGGATTACAATTATCTTTGTGACAATGATGAATGTAATATTTTCTTATCAAGGCTCAGAACTAATAGGAATAGCGGCAGGGGAAAGTGAAAAACCTGAAGAGAATATCCCTAAAGCCATTCGAAACGTACTATTTAGGATCATTGTTTTCTACATTTCGTCCATTATCATCCTTTCCGCCATATTCCCTTCTTCGGAATTAGGCTTATTGGAAAGTCCTTTTGTCACTTTGATGAAGATAGCCGGGATTCCTTATGCAGCAGGTATCATGAATTTTATTATTTTGACAGCCATTCTCTCTGTGGGAAATTCATGTCTTTATGCATCTACAAGGCTGCTTTGGTCGATGGCCCATGACGGAATGGCACCCAAGGTGTTTGGTCTATTATCCAAGAGGAAAGTGCCATTGAATGCCCTTCTTTTTACAATCTGTTTTTCGCTTCTATCGTTATTGACTAGCTTCATTGCGGCTGATACTGTGTTCGTGATTCTTATGTCCATAGCGGGTATTTCCGTCACGATCTCATGGATGGGAATTGCTTTATCGCAATATATGTTTAGAAGGAAATTTATAAAAGCGGGTGGTAAAACGGAAGATTTACAATACACAGTACCCTTTTACCCATTTGTCCCGTTGTTTTGTTTAGGTTTTTGTTTGCTGATTCTAGTATTCCTTGCCTTTGATCCTACTCAACGAGTCGGACTGTTTTATGGAATAGGATTTTTGGTAGCTTGTATATTATTCTATAAATTTAAACTGGCTAAGAAAGTGGAGTCAAACACTAACTTTGAAAATGAAAAAATATTGTAATTGAGTTGCACCGAAGGCTAGCCAGTTTTTACTGGTTGGCCTTTTTAAATCTTGTAAATGCGTTCACTTGGATGATTATTCACTTAATCGGAAGGAAAATACTGACATTTTAACGAAAAAGAAGGAATACCTTACAAAATAGGAAGGGAAAATTAACTTTTTTACCGAGAGACGGAAAGAAAACAATAATATTAAAATGGGGGGAAGTAATGAAGATCAATCATATAAATTTAACAGTTAATGATGTTACAGCATCAAGGGAGTTTTTAGAAAGATACTTTGGAATGTCATGTGCAGGAAGCCGGGGAGATGGGTTCGCTGCAATGAAAGATGATGATGGATCCATATTGACTCTAATGAAAGGAAGCGATGTACAATACCCGAAGACTTTTCATATTGGATTCATACAAGAGAATGAAGAGCAAGTTAACAGGATCAATCAACGGTTGAAGGAGGATGGATTCATGGTGAAACCTCCACAACACTTACACAGATATACGTTCTACGTTGAAGCGCCTGGCGGATTTAACGTTGAAGTACTGTGTTAACCAATTTCTTGGAGAAAGAACGTAAAACTAAAAGAAAACTTACTTCAATAGTGCAGCATTCATTAGAGGAATGCTGCCCAGTTACAGTTGATTCATACCAGTAAGCAGTTCCATCGATCGTAAAATCTGCAGAGTACAATTTGACCAAACTTCAGCCAACTCTACTCAATAGTATACAAATGCCATTATAATTATCTTGACTTATTTTTGTTTTGTTAGATAATTTCTTTTTAGAATACCTTTTGTAAGAGAATTTATAATGAATTCATTTAAAACATGTCAGAGTTGTGGAATGCCACTTTCTAAAGATGAATTAGGTGGAGAAACAAAAAGACGGTAGTGAAAGTAATAAATATTGTACTCATTTTTATTTAAATGGTGAATTCACTCAAAATATTACTACTATAGAAATGAAAGA
The DNA here is from genome assembly GCF_900156045.1 of Peribacillus simplex. Lineage (GTDB taxonomy): Bacteria > Bacillota > Bacilli > Bacillales > DSM-1321 > Peribacillus > Peribacillus simplex_D. The sequence goes on from NZ_FTMX01000001.1 coordinate 1,186,642, forward strand.
ATTTGTTCAAAATCATTCGATGGAAAATATGAAAATCTAAATTTATTGGCAAGTTTTTTACTAGAGGAATTCCAAGTTAGAGCGATGGAAGGAGTCAAACTGCTAGAAATCCAAGATGCATCTCCCACCTGAAAAAAGGAGATAATAGATTTTAAGAAGATCTTCTTTGTATTTTTGAAACATTGACGATTTTATTAAACGCTAATTATACAAATTTAAGGGCAATACTACATACGAATTGTAGTATTGCCCTTAGTTTTTCACATATGGTCGTCTCCAGAGGATAATCCATACAGCCAATTCTGAATTACGGTGATGTTTGGTTGTTAAACAACTTAGAGTTAGATCAGAAGAGAACGAATAGTCCTTCTATATTCCATTAAAAGGCCAGATTGCTGAGGAAGAGTTGCAATTTACAATATATTTAGAAGATAAATGAGTTTAAGATTAATAGTGGGGAACTGTACCATAAGTGAATGATAGGATTTTTTTGTATTGGGTACGCTGTGTTCTGCCTCCATCAATAAATTTGACTGCAGCTGATGTGGTAGTTTTATTAAAAAAACAAGGGGTGTTTAAGTTGAACCGTATATGTAGACTGCCAAAAAAGAAAAAAGTGGGTAGACTCTTTAAAACTACGGAGACATAAAATTTCCGATAGTTTTCGGTAATGTGTCACACGATGTAACCAGAGTGTGATCATTTTTTCTTGATGGATAAATGCCAAACTGAATAGAAAGTATAAAAAATATGAGATGTGAGGTATGCCCAAAAATAACTTTCCTAATGCAAGATCATTAAGTGGACCAGGAAAAGAGACGTCCGTGGGGCCGTGCTCCATTCGAACCAGGGCTTCCAGTAACACGTCTCAACAAACGATTAGAAGCATCCAGCGTCAAAGGCAGCCACTCTCGCAAAGCAACCTGCCTGGTTAACGCATGTATCGAATCCTTCTTTTCGCATTTCAAAACAGGGAAGATGTATCTCCACCATTAAGTCACAATCCAGATACATCAAGCCATTGAGGATTACATTTACTTTTTAACTACCAGCGATTTCAGGATAAACTCAAGTAGCGTGCACTGATTGAGTATGGCACGCGCTGACAGCATAGCTTTTTTTCTAATGAGTACTGGACAGGGGGATGATCAGGTGATCTATATGAAAACTAAGCATAGAGCTGAAAATAGCAGGACAGACGGTTAGAAAACTACTTGCGGATGCAGAAATCCCCAATTGCACTAGGCAACAGGAACAGGACTGCTCGGTCATAGATCCATTTCGTGAATTTGGCATTTATCGAGAGGAATCTTGAAGAAGATAAGAGTACGCCTGTCATGGAGCGCCACACATCGGCTAGAATTCGTGAAAGATGTTAATATAAAAAAATTATAATTGTACTCTTTCGTTAATGTAAGCTTGATGGGGACGATACAATGATTCCAAGTTTCATACTCATTATCTAATCAGTACGCCCCAGAAATGCATTAATGTAAGAGACAAGTTGTTGTGCTCTTATCGCAGTGGAATGATGGCTTCTTATAAAATGATAACCATTTGTTGCTATTCGATTACGCTCTGTTTCATTGTTTACATAGTATATAAACTTCTCATAAAAATTGTGTTCGTCAATCTCTACGAAGTGCTCACCGGGATTAAAACCTAGTTCCGTTAAATCTGAGCATGTGTCTGCTAAAAGTAAAGTTCGACTACTTAATGTTTCAAAATATTTTAAAAGTGGATATTTGAGTGTGGAGCAACAACTAAAAAATATTTTTGATTGATTAATTAATCTGGCGTATTCTTCACCTTCTACCCATGAAACTTTAGAGGAATTTTGGTCAGATGGATGAACATAGTGGACGAAGCCAGGATGACCGTTCATTTTTTCTAATATTTTTTTGCGCAAAGAATAATAAGACTGTTTAACACGACCAATTAATAACGCATCCATATCTTTAACCAAATTATAATCTTTGAATATTTCTGTATTTACATGGTGTGGGAGCCAGCGTAGTTTATCCGCAAATTCAGGATAGAGTCTTAGAAAACTACTTTTATATAATGGGAATATCAAGCTTATTTTGTTTTGATGCAAGTATTCCCTCCTAATATCTACAGACGCATCTATATCGTGTGGCATATAACCAATAGGAATATTTACTTTTTCCAAACCTTCCAAGCTCCAGTCATGATGAAAATTAACGAACTCGTTTATTATAATAAAATCTGGCTTGAATGGACACATATCTACTATCTCATCTAACTTCATGACCGGATTATACTGTGTAGGAGTTAAAAGAACACAATTGGTTAGTTTTTTTAATTCATCCCATAGATAAAACGAATTCTTATAATAGGAGTGTGTGAAATCATAGTCTAAAACTAATATATTTAACATTAATATGCCTCCTTATAGGCTATACTGGTGAGTTAACTAATACAGCTTTAATCCACTATATTTTATTCAAAATAAAACAATAAGTTCTACGCATTATCACTATCTTTCCACCAATAACAGCCTGAGAAATCCCCAATTCATTTTGCTTTTCCAAATAACTTTGTTTTGACACTTAGATCCCCCCTATAAGTTTCATGTTTAAGCTCTTCAGCATAAAAAACCATTCCGATGGGATATACATGTCCAACTGCGATTTCATTGGGTTTCAAATGACTTAACTTATAATAATGATTTCTAAGCTGGTAAGAATGATCTTCATAAAGTTCATTTTTTGGATCATGAGATACACTTGGCATTCCTTTGAGGATATTTTTCAATAAATGAGTACCGCTTTTTGGTGCAGAGTTCATAAAAAAGCAAGGCAGATCAGTTTTTTTCTGCCATAGATTTCACCTCCTTCAGAAAGATTAAAATACACTAATAAAGTTAGACTGCTTTACATAAAGAAGATATAGGTTTTTGTCTATTCTATTCTTAAAGAAGTTGAATATGCTATATGGAGAGTAGGGATTTGAATATTAACAAACTTCTTAACTATGTGGCAATAACATTCATATGAAAATTTTATAAAAAAGGAGTATATAAATAACTAGTAAGTATAAGTTGTACGGTTAAGAATTTGGGCTCCCTTAAAAATAGGTTTATAGCCTTTTTATTAATGATCTAAACGTATTTAACGAAAAGGAGGTAACTAGAATGGATGGAAATCCTAAGGTATCGATTGTAATTCCCTTTTATAATTGCCCTTATGTCGATCAAGCTATTGAAAGTGCTTTAAACCAGAGTTATCCCAATATTCAGGTTATTGTTGTGGACGATGGGTCAACCATGTACAGTGAGAAAGTCAATCCTTATTTAAATAAGATTCGTTATATTAAGAAAGGAAATGGCGGGACGGCAAGTGCATTAAATATGGGGATAAAAAATGCAACGGGAGAATATTTTACTTGGCTAAGCTCCGATGATCTGTATGATAGGTTTAAGGTAGAAAAACAACTTACTTTTATGAAAGAGAGTCAAGCGGATTTCTGTTATGGGAATTATCACTTAATCGATACTGATAACAAAATTATCAGTGAACCAGCAGGGATAAGTATGCCGACAAGGATCAAGTTCCTTGAAATAATGCGAAAAGGATGCATTATCAACGGATGTACCGTGATGTTAAAAGTGAAAATATTTGAGGAAGTAGGCGTTTTTGATACCTCACTCCCTTATACTCATGATTACGATTTATGGTTACGTATACTGCCAAACTATCATTTTTATTATTTTCAAGAACCGCTTGTCATGTATCGTGTTCATTCTGAAATGGGATCAAAAAAATATGAACAAGTCATTCCTCGTGAGATTCTTATGGTTCAGAAAAAACATGATAAAAAGCTAGAAGAATTGATTGCAAAGGAGTTATTAAAATGAAATTTACTTTCCCGATCCTCACATTATGTCGGGGTGGAGCCCAGCGCATGCTTGCTGAAATTATTAATGGTCTGGTACAAAGGGGACATGATGTCACAATTTTGATGCCTCCACAGGGAAAAGTCGATTATGAAGTTAATTGCAATATAGTTCGTACCAAAACAAATTATACAGTAGAAGAAATAGATTATCCTCAAAGTGATGTAATCATTTCTAATTTTTATCTTACTGTTCCCTCTGCACATGCAGCTAGCCAAAAAGGAAAAGGCATCCATGTTCGGCTTAGCTTATGTTATGAGCCAACCTTTCTTCCAAATAATGATGTTTCTTTTCCGAGTTATTATCTGACCAAGCATCTCATTGTATTGTCACAAAATCAGCAGGAGCTTATTTACTTGAATCATGGAATTAAAGGACATCTAGTTCCTGTAGGAATCAGTTCCACATTTAAAAACTTACACATCCGTGTTCCGAATGATCCTTTACAAATATCAGCTATTGTCCGGAAACCAGAAGGTGGCTTTTCTTGGCACCGTGAGCAGGAATATCTGATTGGCCAATTAGAATTAGTAAAAACGATACACCCCGATGTGATAATAAATTTAATCTCTCCTCCAGATGAATTTTATGATTCACCCATTCTTAAAAGTCTAAAAAACACCAATAGATTCAGGTTTTTTACACCCGGTAATGATGAGGAATTAAGCTATCACTTGAATCACACGGATATTTTCGTCAATTCTTCGATTTATGATTCTGCATCCATTCCCGGTTTAGAAGCAATGAAATGTGGTGCAGCATTGGTCACAACTTTTAATGGAGGAAATATAGATTATTGTCGCCATGAAGATAATGCACTCATATCTTATCGTTATGAAAATCGACTTGGTCAGGATATTCTTCGTTTGATTCAAGATGAGCCATTAAGAATCCGGTTAGCAAATTCAGGAGAAAAAGAAGTAGAAAAATGGACTTGGGAGAGAAGTGTAAACATTTTCGAGAAAGTAATTGAAGACATTATAATTAAAAACTAATAATTATAATGATGATAAAAGTGAATAAACGCTATTTGTCAACAACGATTTAATTTTGGTGAAACCCTCCCTTGGACATTATGTGATAATATATTGCCGCGGAACCTATGAGCACCCATTTGTATAATAGGAATAAGTCTTTGAATTGTTCCCTTAAAGTATTGCAATGATTATCCATTACTCTGCTAAATCCTCTTAACAGTTTCATATTTGAGGGAGGTTAGTGGAAGAACAAAAAATAATGTTGCCTATATATGTGTGGCCAATATGCAAAAATCAGGTGGATGAAAAATGATTTAATTCCTTCATAACGTTCATGATGTATATGGAAGACCGAAAAAGCTGACTGCAAAAGCCTGTTCAAGACGGCTTCTGTCATCAGCTTTTCTTTTTTTTGCTTTATTCCCCAAACGGTTTATCCTGCATGACTGCATCCTGAAATCAAACATGGATATTGAGTTGCTTACGGAGACGTTGCATTTCCGAATTGAAATAGGCTTTGCTATAATCACATCCTACAATAGCGACGATATTGCCGTCATCATCAATAATTGGCGCAAAGCTTGTTTTCCATTCACCGTACCTGTCTTCGTATATGGGAGTCACACCAGCTTTACCATTAAACGCCTGGTAAGCGACATTAACCATTTCAGGAGGACCAATATATTCTTCCCCCGGTTCAATTACAAAGCCTTTGTCTGCAACGAGGTGAATCAGACGTCCATCCTCCGTCATGATAAATATAAAGACCCATTCTATTACACCTTCCTTTTCTTGAATCATGGTAAGCTTTTGTTTTAATTTCTGGGAATAGGAAGTTTGCCGGTTCATATTTTTTTGCAGACTGATAACCTCTTCAGCTGGAATGATAGCTGCGGTTACAACGGCAATGGAACGAAGACGTTGATTTATTTGTTCTTCTAAAATGGCCCGTTTATCCACTGGTGAAAAGCGTGCCTCCTCAATTTTATTACGTAATTTTTTATATTTCCTGCTCATCGTAGGCTGGCTGACTTCCAATACCTTCGCTGCCAGTTTTAATGATTTGTATTGTTCCATCGCCATGTTGATAAGCTGTTCCTCTACAAGGTCGACTGCTTCCTGCATAGGCATTAGAAAATCGATGACAGGTATTGAAGTGGGTTTAGGCCCTTTAAAAGGAAGGACCTCTTTAACCAATGCAACATCCACTTCCGGCATACCGCTAGTAATCACAAGCCTTTCAACTGTATTTTCAAGTTCGCGCACATTACCTGGCCATTGATAGATACATAGCAAGTCGATTGCATCAGGGGTGAAAGCCACATTTCGATTGTATAGTGTATTGTACTTTTGTAAAAAAAATTGAACAAGATGGGGGATTTCATCTACACGATTCCTAAGCGGCGGAAGATGGATAGGTACGACATGAAGGCGATAATATAAGTCTTCTCGAAATTCACCTTTTTTCACCATTTTTTCGAGCGATTTATTTGTTGCGGCAATCACTTGAATATCAACAGGGTGTGATGTCGTACTTCCAATTGGTGTGACAACGCGTTCCTGAAGGACGCGAAGCAGTTTCACCTGTACGTTAAGCGGTAACTCGCCAACCTCATCCAAGAATAGGATACCTTTATGGGCGAGTGTGAATTTCCCTTTGGCGCCGTCTTTCCGTGCGCTGGTAAAAGCCCCTTCCACGTAGCCAAAAAGTTCGCTTTCAATCAGGTTTTCCGGGATTGCACCGCAATTGACAGGTATAAATGGACCTTCGCTTCTGTTGCTCATATTATGTATGGCCCTGGCGGCCATTTCCTTTCCTACACCGGATTCCCCCAATAAAAGGACTGTTGCGCTAACATCAGAAACCATTTGCATTTTATGCAGAACATCAAGCATCGGTTTACTGCGGATCACAAATGGAAAGGATGGCTTCTTCGATTCCAACAAAGGCCCCGATTGACCCCTTGATGTATCCGGATATGAGTCTTTTATTTCTTTGTAGGCCCACACCCATGCCCCAGATTCAATCGGGTATGCCGTCAGCAGCATTTCTGGACCCTGCCATGAGGACTGCATGAAAGATCTTTTTTCATTTTTGCCCATTATCTCTTCTGCCAAGCTTGTGGAAAATAAATCTTGTTCAACATCCTTGATAGAACCACCGACATTAGCTGATTTGACTGTTTGGAATAAGGAGTTCCCTGTTCCGGTCGATTTCAGTATGGTGCCATTTTTATCTGTCACAATAAGCTGATCGTAAATAGACAAGAGTGCAGAGGTGAAGTGATCCATTTATGTCTACCTGCCTTTCATTTAACTTCCTAGTTTTTATATTACAGAAATTTCACAATTGTTCAATAGTTTCAAAAATGAATATTCTTCCTATTGAAAACCTAGTAAGCATGGTGTTTTCTGATTGGCATGTTTATTGCATTAAAGTAAAGAGAAGGGACTAGAAAGCATGATTGCAAAGGAGGGAGAAGCTATTTTGAGTAAAGAGAATCAGTTCCAACAGAATATCAATTCTGAAGATCCCTTTATTAAAAATCTATATTCAGATTTGAATGAGCGGATCAATGCGTATGAGCAGGAAGATGCCGTGAAAATCGACAAAATGAAATGGAAGGATGCGACAGGTTCTATTTTTCTCATGATATTAATCATCTTTTACCTGGTCTATACACTTGTCTAAAGTAGTTTATTTAGCTCACCCAAAACAATGACAGTCTTATTTCCAAGCGATACAATCATTATTTTATAGTTGGGAGAGAAGCGTGTGAGTAAAGAGAATGCCTCCATTTCAAAGGATGTGGCCTTTGGTTTTTTACCGGCAAGTAAAAGTGACCGGATTTTTAACCTTCGGGATTTAATTTTAGTACAGGTTGTTATTGGCCTCTCATCTTTTGGTCTGTTAACTGGTGGATACACAGGTACAATGCTTGATGTGAAGCAGTCACTTGCAGCGATTTTATTCGGTAACGCCTTCCCTATGCTGTTGATTGTTCCCATTACCCTTTATTTTGCGCGTTATGGCATAGATACTTTTGTAGGGTTTCGAAGTTCACTAGGTTATCTAGGATCCAATATCTTTTTCTTTGTTTTTCTTATTTTAACTCTCGGCTACATTTCCATTGCGCTTTTCATGTCCGGCCAAGCGTTAGCGGAGGCTGCTAATTGGATGGGGATGCCCGCCATTTTCTCAAGCCAAGCAACTGGAGCGCCGTTTTTCTCGATTTTACTCTTCATCTGTGCATTTCTAGTAACAGTGAGGGGACCGATAGCGATTCAAAAATATACCGCAGTAGCCGTTCCGGTTTTTATGGTACTCATGTTTGGCCTTCTCGCAATAGTCTTGTTTGGTCAGGGATTCACTAAAGTCGCACATATACTTCCTTCCGAGCCTTTTGAAACGACTTCTCGTTCATTCGCGACAGCCCTGGAATTAAATATCGGTCTCGGCTTCTCATGGCTTCCATACCTTGGCCAATACAGCCGTTTATCTAAAACAGAAGGAGGAGCATTTAAAGCAGGGTTCTACAGCTATGGAATCATCGTCTGTATCGCTGCTTTAGTTGGGGCCATTGCTGCATTAGTCGCTGGTTCACTTAATCCTTCTGACTGGATGTTTTCCATCGCAGGAAGTTGGGGCGGCTTCATTGGCTTGATTTTACTTTCGGTTGGGAATGTCGGTGCAGCCATTTTCCTTATGTACTCACAAGCTGTCAGCTTTAAAACTGTATTCCCGAAAAAGTCGTGGATGCTTGCGATGGGTACAACCGTACCGACTATATTCTTACTGCTAAGCTCGACGTTCTACGATGCATTTGGTTCATTCATTGCTGTCATTTCCTTTATTATGGCTGTTATTGGCGGCATTGTCGTTGCAGATTACTTTTTTGTAAAGCGACAACGCATTTCAATAAGGGATTTGTATGACACACAGGGCTCTTATACCTATTGGAAAGGCATTAACCCGTCGGCAGTTCTCACGGTGGTCATTGGAACGATCGTTTACTGGGCACTCTATAATCCATTGACTTTTGAAGCAAGTGACTTTTTCCTTCATACAGCTGCCGGAATTCCAACATACTTTGTTGCTTTAGTCACCTACTATGTTTCATCTAAATTCATTTTCCGCTTTGAAGTTGACATGGAGCGTCCATCCGTTGAATTAAAGGAAGCTAAGTAGAAAAAACGCAATTAAAAGAATCTAGGGAACGAGAGGAGATTGTTCAATGTTTACACAAAGTTTAGATTTCAAAACAACTGATTTAGAAACATTCCCATTTCCATTCACTTCAGGTAACTATCGTTATTCAAACGATTTGAAAAGGCTCTCAAACATTAACTGTATTGAAGTTACACCAGAATACAGACTCCAAGTGGAAACGAAGCGCCGTCTCCTTCAAGAACAGCCGCATATAAGGTTTCAATCTTTTTCACACACAATGGAAATGCAATGGGAAGTGTTGGAGATGCTTATCGACATGGCAACTGATCGCTATCCGGAGCATTTCGAGGTCATTAAAGATGGTGACAACTGGACTTTCAAGAACCACATTTTCGGGGAATCCGATTCATTCGTGTATGGCGATGCCAGCACGCTTCCAAATGAGCCGCTTGATTATATAGGCCGCCATTTCCATAATGATTTTGTTTTAATGGTTCATCGAGATAGTAATTTCTATTTGGAAGTGGGGCAGGTTTCATACGCCGCACTCTTCTCAGCTAACTGGAATAAAGGCATGTCCTTTGATGAGATCCATGCACCTGTTCCATTTGTATCGCGGAAAGGCGATGAACTGGCTGATCGCGTACGTAAGTTTTTATTATCCATTGAGCCAGGAAAGCCATGGACACGCATCAACTGGAACCTGATGGCGGACCGTTGGGATGTCAATTATGAAACGATGGATGTCTGGGGACCGCAGCGTTCTGAAATAACACCGGAAAATGCAGGTAAACTTGTTCGTTTGCGTGTTGAAGAACAAAAATTTTATCGCATGCCACGAAGCAACGCCATTCTATTCGTATTGAATACGCAGTTCCTGCCACTGGAGGATTTGACATTGCGCCAGGAGTGGTTTGATCTGACATATAGCGTACTGCAGGATATTCCGGAACCTATGGCTGCATACAAAGGAATTGCCCCGTTTCTTCCGCAATCGGTTGAATATTTGAGGCGTATTGATGAAAAACAAAAAAGCGAAGATAAACAATAAGAAGGAGGATAGGGCCTTGTACAATAGTCCAGTATTGTTTGATAAATCAATTACGATCGTAAATCAATTTACTCCCCGGAATGAACGAAGAAAGTTTGTCGTCATTTCTGATCAAGCCGGATATGAAAAGGCGAAAAGTTTCACTTCTGTACTTGCAGGTACAGTGCCTTTTGAATGCCATTCCATTAATGGAATGGAAGATAAAGAGGAGATTAAGAGAGTCATCTTGTCACAAAAGATGGGCACCCAATTTTATATTGCGGCTGCATGGAACAATGCAGTAATGATCTTCTCGCTCGGAGTGGAAGCTGGTCTATCTGAAGATGAGATCCAGACGGTGATTATCGGGCCTAAACGGCGGTACGTATATTGCATGAAATGTTTTGAAGTGTCGGAAGTCGCAGAAGAAGCAGAGATTGCAGAATGTGGCCATTGCAGAGCAAGTCTTGAAATAGGACCTTTTTATTCCATAGTACGGGAAGGTTATATTGGTTACCCATTCATCCCAATCGGAAAAGAAGAAGTAGGGAGCTGATCATCATGCGGGTAGTAGGAAATATTCAAATGAAAGTAAATAAGATCATTCAAGAAACTCCATTCGTAAAACAGTTCGAGTTGATACCAGTTGATGGAAACCCATTGCCTGCTTTTACAGGCGGTTCTCATATGACCACATTCATGCCGGCCGGCGATATGATATTCGAGAGAGAATACTCCATTATCAGCAACCCAAGGGACCGTAAAAAATATGCAATTTCCATTAGGCGTGATGAGGCGTCACGCGGAGGTTCCGCTTTCTGGCATGATCATGTACAGATAGATTCCAGATTGGAAGTCAGTTTCCCTAAAAACAACTTCCCTCTCAGCTTTCGAGCAAAGCATCATGCTTTTTATGCAGCCGGAATCGGCATCACCCCTTTTCTGGCAATGATGGAAGACATGGCTGCCGAAGGCCAAACCTTTGAACTCCATTATGCAGCACGAACACCGGAATTATGTGCTTTTTATGATCTGTTGAAAGCCAAATACCCTGATCAATGTACCTTTTATTTTTCACAGGCGGAAGACAAACGCAGAATGACGCCTGAGACGATGAAGGATCATCGCATTGGCACGCATGTATATTTTTGCGGACCAATCGAGATGGTTCAAGAGTATCGAAATGCCGCCAGTTCCTATGGTTATCCGGAACATGCGATCCACTTCGAATTATTTGCGACAAAAAATGATGGGCCGCAAGATCCTTTCATTGTCGACCTTACAGACAGCGATCGGTCCGTCCACGTTCATGAAGGCGAAACACTGCTTGATGCGCTTTTAAGGGAAGGAATTGATGCACCTTATTCTTGTAAAGTGGGCGGGTGCGGAAGTTGTGAGGTAGATGTGGCAGAAGGTGAAGTGGATCACCGGGATTTCTTCCTTAGCGAACAAAACCGTCAATCACGTAATTCAATCCTGACATGCTGCTCACGTGCGAAGGACGACAGACTTGTTTTAAAACTTTAACGATTCCGAACAGGCTTACTAAAAAATAATGAAAACCGGAGGCAAAAAACATGACAATTTTAGAAACGGCAGTTATAGAACTTAAAAATTACATCGACGGTAAGTGGCAGTCCACATCTTCAAATGAAGTAATCCCGGTAATCAATCCTGCAACACAGGAAGTCATTGCAAGGGCTCCGCGTGCCACCAAGGAAGATACAGAAAGGGCAATCTCAGTTGCGAAAGCAGCTTTTGAAAGTGGAAGCTGGTCAGGGCTGACGGCACAGGAGCGAGCTTCCTACCTTTATAAAATCGCTGATAAAATTGATGAACGTGCGGAAGAGTTAACGATTCTTGAAACAATGGACAACGGGAAACTTAAAGCAGAGGCAGGTTTCGATATTGCCGATGCAGCCGCGTGTTTCCGTTATTACGCTGGTTTGATCCTTCATCCAGAAGGGGAAACTTATCAAGTTCCCGCTCCCGTGCAAGCAATGGTCGTTCGTGAGCCGGTAGGTGTAGCCGGTTTGATTGTACCTTGGAATTTCCCTCTTCTAATGAGTGTCTGGAAAATCGCACCGGCCCTTGCGGCGGGTAACACCATTGTATATAAACCGGCTGAAGTGACACCTGTAACAGCAATGAAATTATTTGAAATCCTAGAGGAAGTCGGCATCCCTAAAGGTGTGGCTAATATGGTGATGGGCCGCGGCACAGTTGTCGGTCAAACCATTGCAGAAAGCAAGGACGTTGACATAGTATCATTTACGGGAAGTACGGATGTTGGCCGCACTATCATGAAAGCGGCCGCGGGCAACTTAAAGAAAATTTCCCTTGAGCTTGGCGGTAAATCACCTAACATCGTTTTTGCTGATGCAGATTTAGAGACAGCCATAGATTACGGATTATTTGGCATCTTCTTCGGTGCAGGCCAAGTATGTTCATCAGGTAGCCGCATCTTGGTTGAAGAAAGCATTTATGATGAATATGTAAAACGCTATGTGGAACGCGCAAATAAAATCAAAGTTGGACCTGGTCTTGCAGAAGACAGCAACATGGGGGCAATTGTCAGTGAAGCGCAGATGAATAGCATTTTAAATTATATTGAAATCGGCAAACAGGAAGGTGCGACACTTGCAGCAGGAGGTTACCGTCTTGTTGATGACGGCCTTGACAAAGGATACTTCATTGCACCGACTGTCTTCACCGATGTAACACCTGACATGCGCATCGTACAAGAGGAAATCTTCGGTCCAGTCGTTGTCATTCAAAAGTTTAAAGATGAAGAAGAAGCTATTAAACTTGCAAATGATACAGACTACGGTCTTGCAGGCGGCGTCTTCACTAACAATGGCGCAAAAGGATTGCGTGTGATCAAGAAAGTGCGTGCAGGGATTACATGGGTGAATGATTATCATCCAACATATGTCGAGGCGCCATGGGGCGGTTACAAACAGAGCGGGATTGGACGCAGTTTGGGAAAATACGGCTTGGATGAATATCAGGAAATTAAGCAGATCAACATTAATCTCGATGTAAAACCGGTAGACTGGTTCCCAAATTAATCATATGATTGGAGCGGGTGTTCGAGACTCCTTCGGGAAAACGCGTCCAAGGGTGACCCAGTAGGCGCAAGCCGAGGAGGCTCCCCGACCGCCCGCGGAAAGCGAGTGCCTGGGGCGGACATCAACGTTTAAATTGTTCAAGCCAAAAAACCTAATCCAAATACGGATTAGGTTTTTTGGCAGAGAAACTTTTTAAAACCCTCAAAAAATTGTTCTTAAGCTTATAAATAATGGAGGTCCAAAGGAATTAGCTTTTGCGCAGTTTTCCTCTGGTGAGTGAAAATGGATTTGAGCATAAAAAACACCATTGGTATGATAAAAGTGTCATTCTGATGCATATTTATCGCTTCAATCAGAAATGGCATATATGGATTGATTTGTTTTACCGGTGAAGCATTTATACATAGTATCATAAAGGGAACAGGTTAGGAGTGGATATTGATGACTAAGTTTTATTCTGATATGACAGTGGAGGAAGCAATATCATGTTTTCCCATAGGAAGCACTGAAGTGGAAGTTTTGGATGATTCAGAAGATTTCATTGGGTTTTTGACAATAGAGGCGTTATCTGCGGCAGTGCAGCAGAGTGATTTGACGAAGCCTATATCCCATTTCATTACTGTGAATGCACCGCTGCAAAATTTACGCAATTATTCAATACCATATGAACAATTTCAAGCATTCTTTGAGAGTGATTTATGCAGGGTAGTATTTAATGCCCTGTATGATGGCGTATATATCACGGATGGTTCTGGAACGACATTATTCATCAATCAAGCTTATCAGCGTATTACCGGAATAAGGGAAGAGGAAATTATCGGAAAACCGATGAGTTATTTAATTGAGCAGGGTATGATATCGGTTTCTGCTTCATTGGACTCAATCCTGACGAAGAATCAAGTTACCTTGACACAAAGAATTCGAAATGGAAGAAAGATTATCGTATCGGCCACACCGATTCTATCGCCACAGAATGAAGTCATATTTGTCATAAATAGTGTAAGGGATATTACCGAATTAATCCGGATGAAGTACACGATCGACAGCCAAAAGCTATCTTTCCAACCTATTTCTCAATTATTGCCTGGCTCGGAACAGGTCAATTTACAAGAAATAATCATTGGGCCTTCTACAACTCCCTTATTTAAACTGGCAGATAAAGTAGCTAAAACGGATGCGAAGATCTTGTTACAGGGGGAAACGGGAGTAGGGAAGAGTTTAATCGCCAAGTACATACATGCCAAAAGCTCCAGGAAGGAAAAAATATTCCTTGAATTAAATTGCGGAGCCATACCGGCGAACTTGGTGGAATCTGAACTTTTTGGATATGAACCAGGGGCATTTACCGGGTCCCTTAAGAATGGGAAAATGGGGATTTTCGAGAAAGTGAATGGTGGCACGTTATTTTTGGACGAAATTGGGGATTTACCTTTAGAGTTACAGGTAAAACTTTTGAAAGTGGTAGAAGAAAACAAGTTTATGAGAGTAGGTTCTACCGAAATGAAAGAGGTGGATGTCAGGCTAATTACAGCCACTCATCGAGATCTTGCCTCCCTCGTTCAAGAGGGGTCTTTCCGAGAAGATCTATATTACCGGCTTAATATCGTATCATTTGAAGTCCCGCCCTTACGCCAGCGAAAGGAAGAAACGATCCCACTTTTAGAAATGTATTTGAAAAAATTCAATGAAAAATATAATGAAAAGAAAAAGATGACACCGGAATGCTATGAATGGCTGACGAACTATTCGTGGCCTGGTAATATACGTGAGCTCGCAAGTCTTGCAGAGCGTCTGGTCGTCACGACTTATGATGATACGATTGATTTGCCTAATTTACCATCTTTCATCCAGCCGGTCATATCAAAAAAACCTACAAAACATTCATTGAAGGATGCTGTTTCCGAGCTGGAGCGATCCCTGATCCTGAATGCGATGAAAAAATATGGGACTACAAGGGCTGCGGCCATCTCTTTGGATATCAGTCAAAGCGCTTTGGTGCAAAAAATGAAAAAATTTCACATGCGATTAGAAAACGAATCGAATTAGTTTTTTTGATTTGATTTCTACTCATTATTTCTATTGTTATCGACAAAAAAAAAGGTTATCCCCCTTATAAATTAAGCGTTTTCACTTTGGCATGATTCCTGCATTAGTAAATACATGAAAGGGGAGATGACCATGAATATTTCAATTTTTTCAATGGCTAACAAATTGGTGACAGGATCAGATTCTTTACAGCAGCTGACTGATGAGGTTACGCGATTAGGGATGAAAAATCCGTTGATAGTTACAGATAAAATTTTACTGGATGCCGGGGTAGTGCAAAAGGTTGAGGATCTACTTTCATCAGCATACGGTATTTTCTCGGATGTGAATCCTGAACCGGAAATAGAAATCGTTGATCTATGTGTACAGGCTATCAGGGAGGGAAATCATGATGGACTGATAGCAGTAGGCGGGGGAAGTGCGATGGATATTGCGAAAGCCTCTTCCGTCATGGCTACAAATTCAGGTAGCATCGAGACATATTTCGGTACGAATTTGATTGAAGTTCCGGGTCTGCCTTTAATAGCCATACCGACGACGGCCGGAACCGGGTCTGAAGTGACGAATATTTCGATTTTATCGGACAAAACAGAACAAGTGAAGAAGGGAATTGTTAGTTCATATCTTTTACCGGATGTAGCGATTGTATCGCCTGTCATGACGCTGACTTGCCCGCCAAGTGTGACGGCTGCGAGCGGAGTGGATGCACTTGTCCATGCGGTAGAAGCTTATATTTCCAAATTTGCTTCGCCCGTTACAGATGCTTTGGCAATTGGGGCCATGAAGTTGATCGCAAAAAATTTACCAAAGGCTTATGCTGCACCAGATAATCTGGAAGCGCGGGAAGCAATGATCACGGGAAGCCTAATGGCAGGGTTAGCTTTTGGAAATGCCGGTGTTGGAGCTGTCCATGCATTAGCTTATCCGCTTGGAGGACGCTTCCATTTATCACATGGAGTCAGCAATTCATTATTACTGCCATTTGTCATGAAGTGGAATAAAATTGCATGTTTGGAAAGGTTCCGAGACATTGCCGAAGCACTTGGAGAGAAAGTCAATCATTTAAATGATGATGAGGCAGCGGATAAAGCTATAGAAGCGATGACCCGAATCTGCCGTTACGTTGATATACCTGAGTCACTCAGTGCATTTGACATTCCTGAATCGGCTTTAAGTGAAATGGCTGCCGAGGCCATCAAACAAGGGCGTTTACTTCGCAATAATCCCCGTGCATTAAACGTTCGGGATATCGAAAAAATTTACCGTTCAGCCTATGGCTTTTAAGTGGAGGAAACAATATGAAATGGAAAAACCGTCGCTACGGAGATGAGACATCGTATATACCTGCGGGACCTTTTAAAATTAGACTTCCATTTGTCCATTATCGTTTCGAGTGGCCTGACTATGTTCAAGGGTTATTGATGTGTGCAGTTGACCTTGGAGCGATTACACTGCTTGCAGACCATCTGGGGATGCCTTTTGATGTAGCTCTGGCCGTCGTTGTCTTGAATGGATTATTATATTTAGCACATCATTTACTCGGGGACCCAGTTATACCAGGTTGGATTACACCTGCGGTTCCATTGCTTGTATTGTTCGTCGGGCAATTTCCGGAAGGGCCTGATCGGGTCTATGCACTCGTTGCATTTCAATTAACATTAGGTATTTTATCGATAGTGCTTGGAATGACCGGACTTGCCAGTAAGGTCGTACGATTAGTGCCGAATGCAATTAAATCAGGCATCATTTTAGGGGCAGGAATTGGTGCTGTCGTATCCATTTTCGAAGTGGGTGGAAAGTTCGATTTATTTCCATATACAATAAGCATTTGTATCGGATTTGCCTTTTACTTGCTTTTTTCGAAAAATTTCGGAAAGTTAAAAATGCGAAATAAAGTTTGGGTATTCATAGGCAATTTAGGGATATTGCCAGCAATCTTGCTTGCGGTCATTGTAGCCCCGATTTTTGGTGAAGCAAAATGGCCCGATATTCAATGGGGATTCAGCAGTCCGGACTTTGCTACGCTTTGGTCGGACTATACTGTGTTCGGTTTAGGTTTCCCTGCTTTGACCTTCTTTTTAAGTGCGATTCCAGCTGTTTTTGCCACTTATTTAGTTGTATTCGGGGATGTGCTGAAAACAAAAGCGTTGCTTTCTGAATCTGATGAGGTCAGGGAAGATGAAAAAGTGGACTATAATCCAAACAGAGCCCATTTAATTTTTGGCGGCCGAAATGTGATCATGAGTTTTATCGGACCTGATATAACGATGTGCGGTCCGTTGTGGGCAGCCATGCAGGTCGTGGTTGTGGAACGGTTCAAGAATGGCAAGAAAGCCATGAATTCTTTCTTCGGCGGTGCTGGCTCGTTCCGTTGGGGTACGAATACAGGGTTATTCTTATTGCCGGTAGTCAGCTTGGTTGAACCAATTCTCGGTGTAGCCTTGGCCTTAACGCTTTTGGTTCAAGGATATGTTAGCGTACGCGTCGGTGTGATGCAGGCGAAGAGCCAACGCGACCTGGGAATTGCAGGGGTCGTTGCTGCCATCCTTGTTATAAAAGGTGCTGGAATGGCGTTTGCAGCGGGAATTTTATTATGTGTCCTTCTATATGGCAAGGACTTTTTCAAAGGTGAGAATGATAAGACTTTTACAGATCATGCAGAAGAAGAGGAGATTAAAGCAGGATGAAAAAAGTTGTGGAAAAATGGCCAATTTATATTAACGGCGAACCTATTCATACAGAACGTCATTTTGTAGTGGAAAATCCAGCAACATTGGAGCCTGTGGGTTATGTTCCGGACGCTGACGAAAAAGAGGCAAAGGCTGCTGTGGATGCCGCTCAAGCTGCTTTTCTGACTTGGTCGAAAACCAGTGCATATCATAGGGCTGAATTACTTGAGAAGTGGTACACGATCATTGAGAACAGGCTGGATGAAATCGCAACGATCATGACACTGGAACAAGGAAAGCCATTGGCCGAAGCAAAAGGTGAAATGAAATATGCTTCAAGTTTCGTGAAATGGTTTGCTGAAGAGGCAAAGCGTAACTATGGGGAAATCATTCCAGCCTCTGTTGCTTCAAAGCGTATTTTAGTGCAAAAGCAGGCAGTCGGTGTCGTTGCTGCCATTACCCCATGGAACTTTCCTGCTGCCATGATCACGAGGAAAGTGGCGCCAGCCCTTGCTGCAGGATGTACCGTGGTCATCAAACCCGCGGAACAAACGCCTTTGACCGCCTTGCTATTAGTTGAAAGTGCCCAGGAAGCAGGCATTCCGGCCGGTGTGATAAATATTGTAACAACACAAAAACCGGGAGATGTGTCAGACGTGTGGATGAATGATTCACGTGTTAAAAAGATCACATTTACTGGCTCCACCCCTGTAGGGAAACATCTAATGAAAAAGGCGGCAGAAACAGTAAAAAAAGTCTCGCTTGAACTCGGTGGATTGGCTCCGTTCATCATTGCCGAGGATGCTAATATCGAAGAAGCAGTAAATGGTTTGATTCAATCGAAATTCAGGAACGCTGGACAAACATGTATTTGTGCGAACCGAATATTCGTCCATGAGAAAATTGAACAGCCGTTTTTACAAGCTTTTGAAGAGGCCGTTTTAACTTTGAAGGTTGGAAATGGAATGGAAGGAACCGATCTTGGTCCATTGATAGATGGAGCCGCAGTTAAAAAAGTCCAGCTTCAATTAGAGGATGCTGCAAGTAAAGGGGCCATCATCCATAAAACCGCAAAAGTCGATGAAAAACAAGGATATTTTATCGCACCAGCGATACTTTCCAATGTAACGGATGATATGCTGTGCATGCAGGAAGAAACGTTTGGGCCAATTGCGCCAGTCAGTACATTCAAAACCGATCAAGAGGCGATCGATCGGGCCAATAACACGAATTTTGGCCTGGCAGCTTATGTGTATACCGAGTCATTAAATAAGGCAGTTGCCTTTTCGGATAGTCTTGAATATGGGATTGTCGGTATTAATGACAGTGCCCCATCCACTGCCCAAGCACCCTTTGGAGGGATGAAGGAAAGTGGTTTAGGCAGGGAAGGGGGACACTACGGCATGGATGAATATTTAGAAGTGAAGTATGTCTCCATGCTGCTAGGCCAGTAAATAAATAGAATAGAAAAGAATAGTTCGCCATGATTTTCAGGTATTCAAAAAAGAGCAGAAGGCACATCAAATATCGATGTGCCTTCTGCTCTTTTCCAATGATTAAAAAGCGTACGTTCCTTCAATGGCAAATCCATATATGACGATAATTTCTTCAAATAGATGCTTCAGAATAAATACTAAAGTGGGCGGTATGTTTACGGTTAATGTACGGGGCCATCGCTATCATACTAGGTGATTGCTGTATATATGACGGATCAAATGAAAAAACCCCCTAAGAAATCTAAGGGGGGCTTTAATCTTATGTTTACTTACTAATTCGATGTAAAGGAGGGAAGGTCATGTTTCCAAGGATGACATCGAAGTCAGCACCGGTAGCCTTGGGAACGTTACTTGTATTACCATGGAAAGTCTCATTTGCAAGTAATGCAAAGGCTACCGCTTCTTTCGCTTCGGAAGAGTGTCCCAAATCTTCTTGGGTCAAGACCTGAATAGAATTTCCAAGCAGTGATTGAATCATATTTAATAACGCTTTGTTATAGCTTCCACCGCCGCCAATAATCACTTCTTCAATACTGGTTTTCGGAAAGATGAAATTTCGATAGTTCTCCACAATGGATTTTGCTGTAAACATCGTTACAGTAGCTAAAATATCTTGACTTGGAAGTGATTCAAACATCTTTAATAGTTTTACTACATACTCCTTGCCAAACAATTCCCTGCCAGTTGATTTTGGCGGAGGGCTCATAATATAAGGATGACTGATGCAATAAGATAAAAGTTCTTCATTGATTTTTCCTTGTTTAGCTATGTTACCACCTTCGTCATAGCTTATATTGAACAATTGGCGGCATACTTCATCAATGATCATATTCCCAGGCCCTGTATCAAAAGCATACATGTCATCAAGAGATGCTTGCTTGGGTAAAACGGTAACATTTCCAATGCCCCCTATGTTTTGAAGCAATCTTCCCTTCCCTTCACTTCTATAAAGAATGTATTCGGTAAAAGGAACAAGAGGAGCTCCTTGTCCGCCAGCTGCCATGTCCATCGTACGAAAATTAGAGATTACAAGTGTGTTTGTATCGTGAGCAATCACTGCGGCTTCCCCAATTTGTAAAGTGGAGGGGATATAATTTTGGTCCTTTAAAGGCTGATGGTAAATGGTTTGTCCATGGGATCCAATAAGATCCAATTTATTAATGGGGAATCCAGCTTTATGACAAACTTCCTTTACCGCATTGGCAAATAATTTTCCTAATTTAAAATTCAAACTGCATATTAATTGAACATTGGATGTGTCTGCAGATAAAGACTGCATAATTTCTTTTTCAATATCTTTTGGAAAAGGGCATGTCATGAACTCAATCATTTCCATTTCAGTCTCGAGTCCACTATTATTCACCCGAACAAGTGCGGCATCAATTCCATCCAGTGATGTTCCGGACATTAATCCAACTATGTACATCGTCATTCCACCTACTTCGATTCTTTTATAAACCCAATTTAGCATCATATGAAACAGTATAAGATACCAAGGTAAGACCATTTCTAACATATTGTTTAATATATACTTTACGTCCATTGTTCACTGACATGCTTCTTGAACCGTTAAGCTATTTCTTGAAGTTTATTTTACTTTTATATTAATCTGTTTAGTTTGTTTACTTTCATTGTGGGTTCGGTCCAAGGCAGTCACAACATATGTGTAAGTCTTTCCTTTTTCTACACTGCCGTCAATAAACAATTGACGTTTATTTTCTTTATGCACAGTGGCAAGTAAGTTCGTTGAGTCTTCTATGTTTCTTTTTTTCTTCCCATCAAAACGATAAATGGCATAATAGGATGCATCTGATTGCTTGTGATCGTTAATTTCAAATTGTATTCCATCTCCTGCTTGTGTTGCCTTGCCCACCTTTGGAGCCTTTGGGGCATGATCATCAATCCAAGGCATGGCAGGAACCAATGCGGGGTGCTTATAAATATCCTCGCTTAAACGATCCGCTATCCCAAGGGGGTTTTTCCGTAAATCTTTGGCACTGAAATGCATGCTTCCATCAAATTCCTTATATGTTCGGTTCAGTTTTAACTGGTTTGGCATTTCTTCAGGATTGAACCAGTTTTGGACACCATTGGACTCTGTATTAATTTTATAGTCTCCTTGTCCAATATAGAGTTGAACATTTTTACCTTCGACTTCTTTTGTCCACCAATCAAGAAGTTTGGCATAGTCAGCTACTGGCAATCCTATATTCCAATATAATTGAGGGGCAATATAATCAATGTATCCATTATTGATCCACGTCCTGGTATCCGCATATAAATCATCGTAATTCGTTTGTCCAGCGGCAGTGTCAGATCCTGTGGGATCAACTGCTTTGTTGCGCCAAACTCCAAATGGACTTATACCAAACTTCACATATGATTTTTCTGCCTTGATTTCTTCATTTATATTCTTAACAAGGTTATTTACATTATCCCTTCGCCAATCTTCCACATTTGTAAATCTATCCGCTCCATATTTTTGATAGGAAATTTCATCTGGGAAAGGTACTCCTGCAATCTTGTAAGGATAGAAATAATCGTCCATATGGACTGCATCAATATCATAATTCTTAACAACTTCCATTATTCCATCGATCACAAACCGCTGTACGCCAGGAATGCCTGGGTCAAAGTACAACTGCTGTCCATAAGGTATGACCCAATCAGGGTGCTTTCTAGCAGGATGAGATTCTGGAAGATTATCAATATCCGATAATTCGGCTTTCTTACCTAAAGGCATAGTAATGCGATAAGGATTAAACCACGCGTGAAATTCCATATTACGATCATGTGCAGCTTCTACCATGAATGCAAGAGGGTCATACCCAGGATCTTTTCCTTGGATTCCTGTTAAATATTTTGACCAAAGACCGTATTCAGAAGGGTAGAAAGCATCTGCAGTTGGTTTAATTTGCATAACGACAGCATTCATCCCCATCGATTTTTGTTCATCCAAATATTTTATGAATTCTTCTTTCTGTGCTGATATGGATAAACCTGGTTTGGACGGCCAGTCAATATTTAACACAGTTGCAATCCAAGTTGCGCGCAGTTCCTGTTTTACATAAGTAGTTTGCTGAGGAATCGTCCCTGTTTCTGCATTTGCAATCAAATCGGATGGAAGGAGAAGTGACCCTCCCACCAAAGCGGCCAGCGCCAATGAACCAAATCTTGTCTTTGTAATTCTTTCATTCATCAATAGTACAACCTCATTTCAATATAATATTTATATTTAATTATTTGTAAGCGTTAACAAATAATGAATATATGAATTTGTCACATATGAATAGTGAGATAAGATTTAAACAATAAAAAGAATCGGAGGTTTGGTTCATAAGATGGCTAGTCAGTGTACATTCCAATTTTAGTAGAAAGATAACAATCAATTAGCTATCTATCGTTTATTTTAAAATTAATTTTTAAAAATGTATACACAATATTGAAATTAATTTTTAATAGTGATATATTCTCTATAGCTAAAAAAGTTTCACCACTTTCACCACTGATATAAAAAAGGATGATATGTATGCTAGAGCATTTAACGACAGAGCGCCGTAATGAAAAGACCATGAGTTTGGATGAAATGGGAACACTCGAATTTTTAGAGGTAATGAACGAAGAAGACATTAAAGTTGCCCATTGTGTAAAAAAAGAACTTCCGCAAATTTCTAAAGCCGTGGAGATGATCGTCGAAGCCATGAAAAAAAATGGCAGATTAATTTACATGGGTGCAGGAACAAGCGGGCGCATTGGTTTATTGGATGCAGTAGAATGTCCCCCGACATTCAATACCGATCCTAGTGAAGTAGTGGGTCTTATAGCTGGTGGGGAAAAGGCTTTCATTAAGGCAGTGGAAGGTGCTGAAGACAGTTTTGAATTAGGTCCTGAAGATTTGAAGAAAATCGAATTAACAAACAGGGACGTCGTAGTGGGCATTGCAGCCAGTGGACGCACTCCATATGTTATTGCTGGATTGGAATATGCCAATCAAGTTGGTGCAGGAACTGTGTCGATAAGTTGTAACAAAGGTTCTGAGATAGGTAAGATTGCAAAAGTTGCGATTGAAGTTGTAAACGGGCCTGAAGTCCTGACGGGTTCTACACGTTTAAAAGCTGGAACATCGCAAAAGTTAGTATGCAACATGCTTTCCACCGCCTCAATGGTTGGAGTTGGAAAAGTTTATGGTAATTTAATGGTAGATTTACAGTTAACTAATGAAAAGCTAGTTGAACGTGCAAAACGTATTATCATGGATGCTACTGACTGTAGCTATGAAATTGCAGATGAATTCCTAGAAAAGGCACATGCCCAGCCTAAGATTGCAATTGTCATGATTTTAACGAATGTATCATATGAAGAAGCCTCAAATCGTTTAGTGAAGGCACAAGGATTCATAAGAAAAACGATTTAACGCTTTTTATAAAAAAAATAAAAAAATTGGAGGAAAAAAGAATGAAGGTATTATTCGTATGTTCAGGTGGAATGTCTAGTGCAATCGTTGTAAGCGCTTTAAAAAAGGAAGGGGAAAAACAGGGTGTAACCATAGAAGTATTGGCAGTCGGCACTCAAGAATTTGATGCGGAAGTACGAAATGGCTGGGATGTTGCAATGGTAGCTCCGCAAGTCAAACATCGTTTCGATGGCTTTAAGGCATCGGCAGATGAAGCGGGCGTCCCATGTGAAGCAATTCCAGCCCAAGCTTACAGCCCTCTTGGCGGACCTAAACTACTAAAACTGGTAACGGAACTAGCAGCAAAATAATAAAATAATTACTATTTCTTTTCACTAAACGTAAAAGGGGAAAACACGAATGGACAAGTTTGTAGCTTTTTTAGAAAATAATCTTTCAACACCTATGGCTAAATTGTCTGAGCAAAAACATTTACGCGCAATTCGGGATGGTGTGGTTTCCGCGTTACCCTTCATCATCTTTGGCAGTTTATTCTTGATCATTGCATTCCCGCCCGTTGCAGCAGATACGGCATTAGGTGAATGGTCTGCAAAGCATATAGCTGAAATATTAATACCATATCGATTAACGATGTTTATCATGACGCTATATATTACTTTTGGTATAGGCTACAGTTTATCTCAAAGCTATAAACTTGATCCGTTATCTGGAGGTTTACTATCTTTAGCAGCCTTCTTGTTCACAATTGGTGTAAAGACAATGGATGATGTGGGATTTGTTTTGCCAATGACGAATCTCGGCGGACATGGTCTTTTTGTAGGAATGATTGTATCCATTTTTGCTGTCGAAATTTTACGTCTTTGTAAGACAAAAAATATCACAATCAAAATGCCGGATTCTGTTCCAACTTCAGTGGCCCGTTCATTTGAAGCATTAATACCAGTTTCAATTGTACTGCTTGTCATGACTTTAATTACAGTCGTTTTTGCCGTTGATTTACATTCACTTGTCGATAAAGCGGTTGCACCACTCATCAGTGCAGGCGATACATTGCCAGGTGTATTAATTCCAGTATTTTTGATTACATTCTTTTGGTCATTTGGTATTCATGGCGTATCTGTCGTAGGTGCCGTAGCTCGTCCGGTATGGGAAGTATACTTGGGGAATAACTCTGCTGCGGTTGCAGCTGGAAAGGCAATTCCCCACATCGCTCCTGAAACATTCTTCCAATGGTTTATTTGGATTGGTGGGTCTGGTGCAACATTGGGTTTAGTAATAGCCATGCTCTTAACGGCAAAGTCCACCTATAGTAAAGCAATGGGGAAAGCAACAATTGTGCCAAGCATTTTTAACATCAATGAACCTGTTATCTTTGGGATGCCAATTGTACTAAACCCGGTACTGATTATTCCATTTATCATTACACCGCTAATTGGTGCAACACTTGCATATATAGCAACGTCCATCGGACTGGTGAACCCGACATATGTAATGGTTCCCTGGACATTGCCCGCTCCAATAGGTGCCTACCTTTCAACAGGCGGTGATTGGAGAGCCATTGTTCTAGTGATGGTGAATTTAACTATTTCCGTTGTTATTTATCTGCCATTCTTTAAGATGTACGATAAAAAGCTTTTAGCACAGGAAAACATGGTGGAAACAACGGATAATAAAAATATCGCTTTATAAGGAATACCTAAAAGGGAGTTTGGGACTAAATGCTCCAAACTCCTTTTATGAATTGAGAAGGGGGGAAAGGATATGAATTCAACATCCAGAATTCACTTTTTTAGTTACAAAAGTGCCTTTCTATTTTTTAGCTTCATTCTTGTTTTTAATTTTATCTTTAACAGATTAATGGATGCCTTTGAGATAAATGAACAATTATCACTATACTTGGGAAATACCTTTGCCATAAGCGCAGGATTGACGATGGTTGTTTGTTTTGTTGAAGGTAAGTTTAAAAACAAGAAACAAGCATCACTATTATTCTTGTCTTTATTAGCGGTAAGCGCACTGGTTTGTTATGCAATCATCTATAAATAAATGAAAAATTCAGATTAGCTTACTATGAGGTGTTAGGGGAATGGAAATGAAAAACGGTTTGAAGATTGCCACAATTGGTGGTGGCTCCAGTTATACACCAGAATTAATAGAAGGTTTTATTAAACGATATGATGAGCTGCCAATTAGAGAACTGTGGTTAGTGGATATTGAGGCAGGAAAAGAAAAACTGGAGATTGTAGGAACATTAGCAAAACGTATGGTTGAAAAAGCAGGACTTCCAATGGAAATACATCTAACGTTAGACCGCCGTCAAGCCTTGCAAAATGCTGATTTTGTCACAACGCAAATGAGAGTGGGTTTACTTGATGCACGAATCAAGGACGAGCGGATCCCATTGGAATTAGGCTTAATTGGTCAAGAAACAAATGGTGCAGGAGGATTGTCCAAAGCATTACGAACTATCCCCGTTCTTCTGGAAATTGCAGAAGAAATGCAGGAGCTCTGCCCTGATGCATGGTTAATTAATTTCACGAACCCAGCTGGGATGGTAACGGAAGCCCTTCTCCGCTATAGCATGCATAAAAAAGTGATTGGGGTATGCAATGTTCCTTTTAATATGCATATGTCTATCTCTAACATGCTTGGTGTTGATATGAAGAGAGCGCACATAGATTTCGCCGGGTTAAACCATATGGTATTCGGGATGCATGTGTTCGTTGATGATCAAGAAGTCACGGATAAAGTGCTTGAAATGCTTGGCAATCCTGAAATTCAACTGACGATGAAGAATATTGCCCCATTGGCTTGGAACAGGAGATTTTTGAAATCTTTAGGAGTGGTGCCTTGCCCGTACCATCGTTATTATTACAAAACAAAAACGATATTAGAAGAAGAGTTGGAAGCATTCAAATCCGGGGAAACTCGAGCAGAAGTCGTGAAAAAATTAGAAGAAGGTTTATTTGAACTATACAAGGATGAAAACCTTGACATAAAGCCTCCACAATTAGAGCAACGCGGTGGAGCTTACTATAGCGATGCAGCGTGTAACGTCATTTCTTCCATTTATAATGATAAAAAAGACATTCAAGTGCTAAATGTACAAAACAAAGGATCGCTTACTGATATTGATTATGATTCAGCAGTCGAAGTAAGCTGTATCGTCACCAAAAATGGACCAATTCCTTTGTCTATGGGTAAATTACCCATACAAGTGCATGGCTTAATCCAACAAATCAAATCATTTGAAAGAATAGGTGCTGAGGCAGCCATTACAGGTTCTTATGATAAAGCGTTATTGGCTTTAACGATTAACCCGCTTATTCCAAGTGATGACCTGGCGGAAATCGTTTTACAAAAACTTTTAAAAGCGCATGAAGCATACTTACCACGATTCTTCAGTGAAAATGCTGTCCCGAACATCAAGTGAATGGTGTTTTAAACAGTAAATATGGATTACAGTAATCCAATGAACCTTCAAAATCCAACATAAAATAGGAGTGTAATGATATGTCAACTGAAATGAACAATAATGAAATGGAAATTTTTGAAATAATATCACATAGTGGAAATGCAAGAGGTTTAGCATTCGACGCACTGAAAGAAGCGGAAGAATTCAATTTTGAAAAGGCAGAGGATCTAATTAAACAGGGTCAGGAGGAATTGAATTTGGCCCATAAAACACAAACCAAACTGATTCAAGCAGAATTGAATGGAGTTCCAAGTGAGAAAACATTATTAATGATTCATGCTCAGGATCACTTGATGACGGCAATGAGTGAACAAAAGCTAATTGAACATATGATTCGCATTGTAAAAAAACTAGCTCCACAACAGTAAAGAGGTGATTAAATAATGGGTAAACTCGGTATATCTATCTATCCAGAGCATTCAACCGTTGAAAAAGACATGGAATACATTGCACTTGCACATAAATATGGATTCAAAAAGATCTTTACTTGCTTGTTATCTGTCGAAGGTGACAAAGAGAAGATTTTAAAGGAATTTAAAGAATCGATTCATTATGCCAATCAATTGAATATGGAAGTGATGGTCGATATTGCTCCCCGAGTATTCGGTTCGTTAGGCATTTCTTATAATGACTTATCGTTTTTTGCAGAATTAGGTGCGTATGGAATCAGGCTGGACGTAGGCTTTACAGGTAACGAAGAGTCGATCATGACACATAATCCATATGGTCTCAAAATTGAGATAAATATGAGCAATGCAACAAAATATTTAGAAAATATTATCGATTACAAACCAAATAAAGAGAATTTAGTCGGATCGCATAATTTCTATCCCCATCGCTATGCAGGATTGAGCTATCCTCATTTTATAAAATGCTGTGAGTCATTCAAAAAGCATAATATCCGCACGGCAGCTTTCATAAGCTCACATGCAGCAACATACGGACCTTGGCCTATAATGGAAGGATTATGTACATTGGAAATGCACCGGGAATTGCCCATTACGACACAAGCGAAACACTTGTATGCGACAGGGTTGATTGATGATGTAATTATTGCAAATGCCTACGCATCTGAAGATGAATTGAAGCAGCTTAGCCTGTTAAACAGCGGTCTGTTAACATTTAATGTTAACCTTCATGAAACCATTACAGCTTTAGAGAAAAAAATAGTATTGGAAGAATTCCATTTTTACCGTGGAGATGTTTCCGATTATCTAATTCGCTCGACTCAATCACGCGTGAAATATAAGGGCGAAGAATTTAAACCAACATATACGCCTGATATTAGACGCGGTGATATTTTAATTGAAAATGAGCTCTATGGACAATATAAAGGGGAATTGCAGATTGCATTGAAGGAAATGAAGAATTCGGGGAAAACAAATGTAGTTGGCCGAATAGCGGAAGAGGAAATTTTTCTCCTCGATTATTTGGAACCATGGGGGAAATTCCAATTCAATGTTAATTGATGATCTTCAGGGAAGGAAAGGTGATATTCCTTCCTTTTTTACTGAATAGGAGAATGATATGAATTATATTATCGGTGTTGACGGCGGTGGCACTAAAACTGAAGCAGTGGCTTATGATTTAGAGGGAAATAAAATAAGTGAAGGCAAAGCGGGGTATGGTAACCTGCTTATAAATGAAAAACAAGCCATCGCTAACATTATACAGGCAATTGAACAATGCATAACGCCTATTGATAAAGGAAGTTGCCATTACATTTGCTTAGGTTTAGCCGGGTATGGAGGAGTTGAAAATCCGCAGGGCATAAAACGTGCATTAAGCAGGGCATTTAATGCCCCGTTCACGATTGTAAATGATGGAATTATCGCTCATGCTGCTTTACTAAAAGGAAATGATGGCATTTTGACCATATCCGGAACTGGATCTGTAAGTATCGGCATCCATAAAGGTATCGAGAAATCGGCTGGTGGCTGGGGACACATTCTTGGGGATGAAGGAAGTGGCTACTGGATCGCCATGCAGGCTTTTATAAAAATGACGAAAGAAGAGGATGAGGGATATGAATATAGCCATTTAACCGAGACAATACTTAAAAAACTTGGCTATCATAGTGTAATGCAACTGAAGAAATTCATTTATTCCGCCACGAAATCCGAGATTGCCGCGTTTGTTCCCCTAATTGTCCAACATGCGGAGAAGGGCGATGGTTTCTCGCAAGATATTCTGAATCAGGCCGGGTACCACCTTTCAAAACAAACGCTTGAGGTTATCAAGAAGTTAAAGTTAAGCGAGAATGTTACAATTGCAATAAAAGGTAGCATATTGACAAATATACCATTGGTGCAAAGCTCTTTCATTAATCATATTAAACTTGAAAAACTAAATGTGAAATTTGTTTTGGATGACGTATCAGCTACCTTGGGTTGTTACTACATAGCAATGAAGCAGTTAAAGTAAGCAAAGATCAAGGAGAGTAAACCATATGCACGTTGAAAATATTTTATTGAGAATTGAAAGTTTATTGAACCAGTTGCCTAATTCAGAAAGGAAAATTGCCCAATATATCTTAGAAAATCCACAAGATATTATAAGAATGACGATACATGAATTAGCTGACCATGCCAATGCTAGCAGTTCTGCAGTAACGAGATTCTGCCATTCTATAAAAGTTAACAGTTTTTCAGAACTGAAGGTATCCCTATCATCACTGATTTCCCAACCGGAGAAAAAGGGTTTCCATGACATTGAGCCTAATGAAACAATAGCGTCCATTAAAAATAAAATAGTGTCCAACTCTGTCCAAGCTATACAGGAAACGGCGCATTATTTGGATGAGACCGTTCTTGACAATATCATTGAAACCATGAGAAGTGCAGATGTGATTTATGTCTATGGATTAGGGGCTTCATGGCTTGTTGCTGAAGATATTACACAGAAATGGTTACGGTTAGGAAAGATTGTAAGTGCCAATCAAGACCCGCATATTACGGCCACAGCACTCGCTGCATCATCAAAGAACACCGTTTTTTTCTGTATTTCCAATAGTGGCGAAACTGAAGAAATTCTGGAACTAGTTGATATCGCTAAAGCATATGGAATTAAAACAATTGGTTTATCACGTTTGGGGAACAATGGGCTAACTAAAAAAGTTGATATGTCCCTAAATCATGTACGTGCTCCTGAGGCAAAATTCCGAAGTGCTGCAACAAGTTCGCTTTTTGCACAATTTCTAACGGTCAGCATTATTTTCTATGCGTACGTTTCAAAATTCTATGATGAAAATAAAAATGAAATTGAACGTTCAAGGGAATCGGTATTGAAATTCACAAAAAGGAATTTGGATACTTAAATGTGGGTCTTCACCTTATCGTGTTTATTAGCATGGATAGGGTTCATCGAACGGAATTTTAGCTTGAGATGTTTCCGAACAGGATGCCTTGTAAAATTTACATCACGATGAAAGGAAGATGTACGCTAAATGATCCAAAAGAATTCCCCGAGTCCCATTTATCATCAACTTGAAGAGGAGATTAAAGGAGCGATTCAAAGTCTTGAATTGGTGCCAGGAGAGATGATTCCTTCAGAAAAAGAATACACTGAAAAATATGGAATAAGCAGGATGACGGTGAGACAGGCCATTTCTAACCTCGTAAATGGCGGTTATTTATACAGGCAGCGCGGAAAAGGAACATTCGTTGCCCAACAAATATTGAAGCAACCCTTGCAAGGATTAACAAACTTTTCAGAGGATATGATATCAAGAGGACTTAAACCAAGTACAAAAGTCATCAGTTTTACAGAGGTCAATGCTGATCATGAACTTGCTGCAAAGCTTGAGGTTGAAGAAGGAACTCCTATTTTCGAACTGGAACGTGTAAGGCTTGCTGATCTGTTGCCGATGGCATATGAAAGGCTATACATCTCAAAAGATCTTGCCCCAGATCTAACGGAAGAAATGGCCGTGAGTTCCATACATGACTATGTTAAAAAAAACTTCGGCTTAAAAATCCAGCATGGCAGACAGGTAATTGAAGCCTCCATCGCTCAAAAAAAAGAGGCGGAAATGCTCGAGGTAGTCGAAGGTTCACCTATATTGCTGATAGAACGAAGAATTATCCTGGATACCAATCGACCCCTTGGGGTTGTCAGAG
The DNA here is from genome assembly GCF_900156045.1 of Peribacillus simplex. GTDB lineage: Bacteria > Bacillota > Bacilli > Bacillales > DSM-1321 > Peribacillus > Peribacillus simplex_D. The sequence goes on from NZ_FTMX01000001.1 coordinate 1,218,028, forward strand.
CTGTCTACCGTGCAGATCGATATAAATTCAGAATTAATTTGGAGCGTATATCATCAGTAATATAAAACAGAATCCTACTCTCTAATAATAATTGCAAATTGACTTATCTGGATAATTTAAACCCCTTGCCCAATATGGACAAGGGGTTTTTTAGAAGAATATCATTTTTCAAGTTTGAGAGTTTTCTAGCACGAATAGGAAATGTGCTTTGGGGAATTAAGGAATTACAATTCCGGTACATTAATATTTCGCTAAGCTTTCTGTCAATCGGTTTTCTTTCCAAATGACTGTAATGCCTAGGCCAATGACGATAATGACAGCAGCAAAAAGATAAGGGTAGTGGATGTTTACGTCAAACAGCAATCCTCCCATGGATGGCCCGGCGATATTCCCTAAGCTCGTATATGTGGAGTTCATTCCAGCAACGAATCCTTGTTCTTTCCCGGCAGCTTTTGATAAAAATGTTGTCAATGCCGGACGAAGCAGGTCAAATGCAAGGAAGATGAAGCAAGTTACCACTAGAACTGCCAAAAAGCTAGAAATCATGGTAGACGCTACCGCAAAAATGGCACCGACGATTAAGCATAATTGGATAAGCTTCTTTTCGCCGAGAATATCCACCAGTTTTCCAAACATGAATACTTGCACAACAACTCCGAAAATGGAGCTTATTGTAATGATGATTGCAATATCCTTCGGCGTGAAGCCGAATTTATGATCAGAAAATAGGCTAAAAACAGTTTCATAGGCTGATAAACCAAAAGCGAGTACAAATACGATGATGAACGCAATAAAGTAAAGCGGGTTTAGTGATTTTTTTAAATCGCCTATAAAGTTCGTTTGCTTTATATTTGCAGAAACTTTTGCAAGCTGTTCCTTTGTCATCGGCTCTTTTAAAATGAATATTGATGAAAGGCATGCTAAAAAAGCAATGGCCGCCGCAAGGAAGAAGGGCAAGCGTATACCATATTCTGCAACAAAGCCACCGATCCCTGGTCCAATTATAAAGCCCAAGCTGATGGCGGCTGAAATATAGCCCATTGCTTTTGGCCTTTCCTGAACGGATGTAATATCCGCAACATATGCAGTAACACCTGGCATGATAAAGGCAGCACTGATTCCGCCTAGGATCCTTGATAAATAAAACACCGATACGTTTGTCCCTATACCGAAGATTAGTTCTGAAACACCAAAAAGGAATAAGCCGATGATGATGATTTTCTTTCTGCCGTAACGGTCAACCCAACGACCTGCGAATGGAGACATAACAAGCTGTGATACCGCAAATACGGCAACAAGATAGCCCATCGTACTTCCTGATAAATGCATGATATTCATAAATGACGGCATGACGGGGATGATGAGTCCAATTCCCAGAAAAGCAATGAATATATTGCTTAGAAGAATAATTAATACCGCCTTTTGTTCTTTAATTGGTTTATTCATGTGTCAACACCACTTTCTTTGTGAATCATTCTTTTGAAATACCTCTCCAAAACACTTTCCAAGAGGCTGCCAATTTATCCTTCAGCCGTTTCTCATCATTGCCGTATACAAGCTCAAGCAAAATGGAATCCACTACTCCCAAGAAAGCATAGGTTGGCGTTATGGCTGCATCTTCGACGATTAATTTGGCATTGATCCAATCCTGGAACTTACATTCCAGAATTGCCTGTACCTTTTCCTCGATATCCATGACTTCCTGCCCGATTTCTTTTTCAAGATGTGCTGGCGGAAAAAAGGACATGCGCAGCCAAAACTTTATATGCTCATTTTTTTGGAAAAGATCTATGACCAATTGGAGGAATCCATATAAATCTTTTTCTGGATTTTTTGAATCGACTTTACTGAAATATTGGAGTTTCGAAGATAGCTCCGTCTCTTTCGCATCACGTAAAACCTGCAGAAAAAGATCATCCTTGCCTTTAAAATGGGCGTAAATGGATTGCTTTTTCATGCCCACTTCTTCTGCTATTAGAGAAAGGGACGCTCCTTCATAACCATGAATCGTAAAAAATTTTAGAGCGGCTTCCTTAATTTCATTACTTTTCAATAATATCACCTCATAATTTAACGAACGTTCGTCAGTTATAATAGCAAATTAAATAAATATATGCAAGCGAAAAAGTCTATAAAAGGTATTATGCCCGAAATCATTCATAATTAGGGCGATATATTTGAAAAGGACAATATTGTTGTTTCCAGCAATAGATATGCACTCAATGCTATTCACTAAATTCCCGCATATAATTCATATGGATAATAAAGAGACAGGTGGGATGTAGTTGGGAACGAATGACGTCAGAAAAGTGATCCATTACTATTACACAAAAATACAAGAAACGAATGACCCCTATTATTGGTACTGTTTGGCTGAGACTCAAAGTAGGGCCGGTTTAACAAGTGAAGCGATGCAAACGATTGATAACGCCTTGTCGTTTCCAAATCCTTATCCTTCAAAGCAGGAGCTGCTAGACATGCAATTGAGCCTTCAATCTGCTCTTGCAAGGGAAATGAACTTGTACAGAACAGTCACTGTGACCTCAAAGCAAGGCGATATTGATGGGGACGGGATAAAGGACAATGTTTTTCTTACCGCAAACAAAACCCCTGATAGCCCCTTTTGGAGGAATGTAACTTTGGTTATCCAAAATGGGAGGACTAATAAATATGAACAATTTCCCATGAAAAATAACGCAGGATATAATCCGACCCTTTTTCTTGGTGATTTTACAGGTAACAAAGGGGATGACATTTTAGTGGTCATTGATACAGGAGGAAGCGGTGGTTCCATTTATGCGTATGTTTTTTCATATCTTAACGGTCAACTCATGACCATTTTTAATTCAGACGCATTCAATGAAACCTATAAATACGCTGTTAATTATGAAAACCAATACAAAGCAAAGGTGAACAGTTATTATCTAAAAGAAAGGTACATTCTTGACCTTACTTATAAGGATAAGGAATATTTATCTGAAATTTATAACAAGGATGGTGAATTGAAGGCGCCGATAGAAGGATGGGTCAATCCTTTATCAGGTTTATATCCGGTTGATTACAATAGGGATGGCATATATGAGCTCGAAGCATATCAGAGGATCGCGGGGAGGTACAATGCCGACTCACTGGGATTTGTACAGACTGTTTTGAAATGGAACGGGCTAGCGTTTGCTCCTGACAGGCAGAATGTAGCTATTTTTGGAGGGGAAATATAGCACTTTGGAATGGAATGTTCATGAACAAGGTACGGGCGAAATCTTCGCCCAAAAGAAACCGGTAAATATTCTTGGCAATTGTTCAGCGATTGTGTACATTTACGAAGATAATTGAACCGGCTAAGCGGACGTACTGGTTTCTTCACATCATCTACGATTCCGAGTGAGTAATGCGAGTAGGAATGTTTAGTAGGCAATACCTACTCGTGATTTTAAATAATCACTACTTTTTATTTGGCTAAATGCAAATTCTGCTGTATCCGGCACGGATATTTCAACCCCATTCTCCGGTAAAAAGTCACCTTCCACACGATATGTACCAACACTTTCTCCATCCGGCAAATATGTAGGACAGACAATAGTCCATTGAAGGTTTGATTGTTTAAGCATTTCGTAAACTTTATGATGTTCTTTCGCTGCACGGGTAGACCTCTGCTTAGATTCACGTGACTGATAACGCAGAGTATTCGGGGTTGTTCTACTTTGCAGGATACCTGCTGTTCCAATGGTAATAATTCGTTGGATACCTTCGTTTTCCATTGCTTCAATAATTAGTGGCATACTTTCTGATAAAGTGGTTGTCCCATCAGTATTCAGTGCACTAAAAACTACATCAATCCCATGCATGGCACGTACGATATCATCTTTATTTAAAACATTACCTTGAATAATGGTTAAATTGGCATTGTTCATTCCAAACTTTCCTGGAGTGCGAACCAAAACTGAAACATGATGTCTGTCTTGGAGACTATAAGTAACTAATTGCCCCCCAACTCGTCCAGTTGCACCCAAAATTAAAATATTCAAGAAACGAACCTCCTTTTGCGAATACAATCATTCCACTAACATTATATCGTCATTTTCAACAAATGGGAGCTTTAGTGCATTAAGACATCATAATTCAACGCTTGCTTGCGGTACCCCAAGAAGAAAAACGTTCGTGATAAGAAACAAAATGGGCCTCTCAAAGCTTCATGAGTGGCCCATTTGAATTAGAAAGAAAATATATAAACGCTCCTAAAAACAAGACAATCTCGACCACAATTCCTCGTCTAATAACCTTGTCCTTCTTTCGATTTTAGAAAAGAGTCAACTGATTCATCTAATAATTTTTCCCGATTAGGATCTTCATTGACATCTGTATCCACTTCCATTACTTCTTTAGTTAATTGACTAACCTGACTTTTATGTTGCGCTGGATTATGGTTATTATTTTTTTGGTTTGTCATATAAGCTCCTTCTTTAACAGATATTTTCTCTTTAGTATGAACAATTGACCCAATATGAAATCCAATAATTTCAGCTTGTGTTGTCTTGATGGAGGGGGAATTAGTATACAGGATTTACTTTGGGTATTATTGACTGAATATTATAAATATTGTAATATTCAATTTGTGGGAGTGGTATCTGAAACTATATTTTATATACAAAACAAGTGGTGTATTCTTCCATGTATTTAGGGAAATAATCTGACAGGGGGTTTTTGTTATGACGAAAAGAATAAGGAATACTTCTTTTGGTTTTTTGTTAGGAGTTTCAATAATTCTATCATTATCATTATTTCTTCCTTCTTTTGGCCAAACAGCTGAACAGCAAACGGACTTTAAAGTAACTCTTTTAGGAACAGGTTCTCCTCTTTTAAGTACAACCCGCTCCGGTCCATCAACACTTGTAGAAGTTGGTGATGAAAAACTCCTCTTTGATGCTGGACGCGGAACTGCTTTACAATTATCTAAAGCGAATATGCTACCAGGCAGTGTTGACAAGTTATTTCTTACTCATTTGCATTCGGATCATACAATCGGCCTACCAGACGTATGGCTTACAGGTTCTTTACCAACAGGAGGGAAAAGAGAGCAAGCATTTAAGATTTGGGGACCTAAGGGAACCAAGAAAATGATGTTACATATGAATAAAGCATTCAAAGCCGATTTGGATGCAAGAGATGATTCTGGAAATGGAAACATTGAAGGAGCAAGTATCGTCGCAAATGATATCAAGGAGGGGATTGTCTATAAAAAAAAGGGAATTGAAGTATTAGCCTTCAAGGTTGACCATAAATCAATTGAGCCTGCTTTCGGTTATCGGGTTAATTACAAAGGACATTCAGTAGTCATCTCGGGTGACACCCGCTATAATGAAAATTTAATTAAATTTGCTAAAGGTGCAGACGTAGTCATTCATGAAGTTGCAGCTGCAAGACCTGATAATGAATCAGAATCAATAGCCAATATCCTTGATCTTCACACTACACCTGAGGAAGCAGGTAAAGTCTTTAGCCAAATACAACCAAAACTTGCAGTGTACTCACATATTGTATTATTGGGAGGATTAACTGAAGAAAAAGCTGATTTGCTCGAAAGAACAAAAAAAGCATATGAAGGAACAGTTATAGTAGGTGAGGATTTGCTGTCCATTGAAATAGGGGACAAGGTACAAGTAGAACAGCCAGTAAACGAGGCGAATTCGGGGAACTAAAACAGACAGAGCTTCACCTATTTAATAAAAGAGAGGACTCTTCCTAATACAAAAGTATAGATAAATTGAAGAAGCCGACCAATGTTAGGTCGGCTTTTTTTATTTTTAGCAGAAAACTGCATATCCTTGAACGATTGGAGCCAGTTCTAATCCAATTGACTGAAGGTTAAAGTAGAGTGAGAATCCTTTGCTTGTTAACAAAGTAAGCCCACTCAGAAAAGCCGATCTCCTTTAGTCTTTTCTTAACTAGTTCAAAATCATCGCCAATACGTTCAGGTGTATGCGAATCTGATCCAAATGTTACCTTCACATTATAGAAAAGAGCTCTTTCTAAAATGTCATCAGCTGGATACCACCCACCACAATCTTTTGTTTTACCAGAGGTATTAATCTCAATGGCGATATCTTCTTGACCAATGATTTTTAACGTTTTTTCAATACTGTCTGTCTCAATGGAAGAAAAGGCTGGATAAAACCCTTTCATTGCATCAATATGACCTAAGATTTGGAACACTCCGCTTTTTGCAGATTTCTGTATTAATTCATAATATTTGTCCTTTAATCTTGACTGTTCTTTAGAAGTTAAACCATTCCAACGCCCTCTTTTAAAAATGCTAATGTCTTGAACATAATGAACAGATCCGATTATGTAGTCAAAAGGGTGTAATAGATATTGATCACGGTAGACTTCAATGTGATTAGGGAAGAAATCGCTTTCCATTCCTAATAACACGTGAATTTTACCTTCATATTTTTCTTTTAAGCGAAGTACTTCCTCAATATAAGGGACAAGTTCACTTTTTGCCATTGCAATAGTCGGGTAGAGATGGTCGTCCTCACTATAGAAATATGGAGAATGATCAGAAATCCCAATATATTGCAAGCCGTATTCAATGGCTTGTTTTACATAGTCCTCAATTGTGCCGATAGCATGTCCACATCGTTCATGGTGAGTGTGCAGATCAAATTTAATTGAATTCGTCATTTCCTTAAGCCTCCTAAATAACCGGATTGTCTTGTTATATCATATCCAAAATTCATACTCTTTCTTACAAATTTAAAGAAGATTTATACCTTCCTTAATCTGCCGTTTTATGGAGCAATGGGAAGTATGAAAAAAGTTTGGTAATACCCTTCTAAAACAAATTTCTATTTATCGGATTTAATTTTATACATATCAATTAAAGGTATTCGAGTGATTGTATAAATGTTGAATCTCCAAGACAAACTAGAATGTTCAAATATGTAAAAAGAAAGGAAAGATACAGAATGACAAAGGTATTGTACATCACAGCTCATCCTCATGATGATAAACAATCTTACAGTATGGCCGTTGGAAAAGCATTTATTGACACTTATAAAGAAGTAAATCCTAGCCATGAAATTGTGAATATTGACCTTTATAAAGAAAATATTCCTCAAATTGATGTAGATGTTTTCAGTGGTTGGGGGAAACTTCAATCTGGAAAGGGCTTTGAAGAACTTTCGGCAGAAGAGAAAGCAAAAGTTGGTCGGCTCTCGGAGCTATGTGAGCAATTTATAGCCGCCGATAAATATATATTTGTAACACCTTTATGGAATTTTTCTTTCCCGCCAGTATTGAAAGCATATATAGATTCCGTAGCTGTTGCAGGTAAATCATTTAAATACACCGAACAAGGCCCTGTTGGTCTTTTAACTGATAAGAAAGCCTTGCATATTCAAGCTCGTGGGGGTGTTTATTCAGAAGGACCAGCAGCTGAACTGGAAATGGGCCACCGATATCTAAATATCATCATGCAATTCTTCGGAGTGCCTTCCTTTGAAGGGATATTCGTTGAAGGACATGCAGCAATGCCTGATAAAGCACAAGAAATTAAAGAAAATGCCATAGCACGATCAAAAGATTTAGCTTCTACTTTTTAAATCAAAGAGCCAACAACTTGTTGGCTCTTTTTTGCCACACTGAAATGGTAATATGTGTAATAACCCTTACTGATATTCCTGGATATAAGAAGAAGCTAAGAAAGACCCATGAAGGGTCTATTGATTAGCTAAAGTGACTAGTCTAGAAATAATCAGATCGTTATCTTTTAATGAGTTAGAAGTTAGAGCCAAGTTGCCGGAGAATGTCATGCATATCAACATGTGATCTTTTCTCAATGATTTTGCCATCTGTCATTCGTAAAAGCATCATAAGTGAAAAGTTAACGATTTTTCCCGTTGCAGGGATTCCGTTAAATGGGATACCAGTATGCGTACCTTCAAATATGAAATAAACGGCTACTTGATCTCCTTCAGCCACCATAGATTTAATCGGCATTTTGAAGTCTGGAAAAGCATCAAAGTTTTTCTTTTCTGATTCGATAAGCCCTTCCACGCCAAAAAACGGCGTATCAACTTGTGGATAAAATACAAAGTCTTGATGGCAGAGATCTTTAAGTGTCTCATAGTTCTCGTGTTCAATTGCTTCATAAAAACGACGAACTAAATCTTTATTTGTTTGAACTGACATGATGATCTCTCCTCCCGTTAAATATGAAAACGACCATGTGTTAAAATGTGTATGATTCTCCATCATCCGGTACAAAAACAGTGGATGAAATTCCCTTTTCATCAAGAAAGCTTTTTAATTCTGCTTTTGATAATGTCCAGTGATTGACAGCTTCCATGTGACTCACTATAATTTGGGAGTTAGGGGCAGCCTTGTTCACTTCAAAGATATCCTCTTTCCCCATGATGAGAGAACCGCCTTCAAAGAATTGATTATTTCCACCATTTACAGCAATGATTTCTGGTTTATTTGTATCGATCACTTCTTGGACTGCGTCATACCATACTGTATCTCCAGCTACATATAACGTTTTTTCTTTTGAGTGTTTGAAGACAACGCCACATACTATACCAGCAAGTTTTAATATTTCTCCTCTTCCGTGCTCGCCTTTTGTTTTGATTAATTGGATACCCTCAAAGACTGTATCTTCTTGTAAAACCTCTACATTTTGGAAACCAGTGTTTCTAACTTCTGTAGCATCTTCCTCGTTTTGAACAAACATTTTGATATCTTTCGGCAAGACATCTTTGGCCACATCATCAAAGTGGTCTAGATGAAGGTGAGTGACAATGACAGCATCTATATCATGAATGATATTTTCAATGGATGTTGGTAAATCAACTAATGGATTAAATTGATCTTGTCTTAATGAATTTGGGAAGGGTGGGTACGCACCTTTCTCAGCTAACATCGGATCTATTAAAAACTTTTTGCCTGCGTATTCGACAACGAGTGTGGCATTTCTAATTTGTTTAATATTCATCTTTATCTCTCCTTTTCTTTGATCTGCATATAGTTTATACTATGGCCAATTACCAATTACATAGATAAAATCAAGTCTTTTGGCCATTTGACTTGATAATTGAAAGGATTTGAATAAATGTTAGATAATACGGATGCGGGTATCTTGCATGAACTATCCAAAAACAGTCGAATCACGATGAAAGAATTGGGGGAGAAAGTCCATTTGACTGGTCAAGCAGCTGCAGCTAGAGTTGCCAAATTAGAGGATAATGGAGTGATTGAGGGGTATACCATTCAAGTTAATACAGTAAAATTAGGATGTTTTATACATGCTTTTATTACAATCTTTATACAAAGCACTTATCATCAACCATATTTGACATTTATAAAAACACAGGAACAATACATCATACATAACTATAAAATCAGTGGAGAAGGTTGTTATCTTCTCGAATGTAAATTCCCTTCTAACGAAGTTTTAGATGAGTTTTTGGAAGACTTAAACAAGCATGCGAACTATAAATTATCGATTGTTATTAAAAAATAGCGTATAAATTAAAACTTAAACAATGATTTTGAACACTGACCGAATAATAGGTCGGTGTTTTGTGTGTTTTATGAAAACAAAGTTTAAAAGCTTTATAAAGGAGAAAGAAGGGAAAGCACCATATCTGGATTTGTTCCTCCAAAGGACGCTATCCATTTTGAAAAAATCCAGTGCCACTTCATTTTACTAACATGAAAATTAATCAATTTGGATTCATTATGATAGGTTTAACGGTTGTATATAAAGTCAGAAAAATATAAAATATACTTAAATCGGATGGCTTTTTTTTCTGGTAATTTGGCTCTCTATTAACAATTGTCATATGTAGGGAATTTCCAATTACTTTACTATCATTTACATATTTATTTCAAAAAAGAAAAGAGTGAGCTTTATGATGAAAGACATTAAAAATATCTATTGTGTAGGTCGAAACTATGCCTTGCATGCAAAAGAGTTGAATAATGAAATACCAACTTCCCCTTTTTTATTTTCAAAACCAACTCATTCTCTTGTGGAAGCAAATGGTCAGTCGGTCACGTTGCCGAGTAATCAGGGTTCCGTTCATTTTGAAACTGAACTTGTCATACATATCGCAAAACAGTTCGAATTAGGAATGAAAGTAGACGAAATAGTAGATAGCATGGCCATTGGGTTGGATTTAACGCTTAGAGATGTTCAATCACAGTTAAAACAAAAACAGCACCCTTGGCTTTTGGCTAAAGGATTCAAAAATTCAGCTGTTGTTAGTGATTTCATTCCGTTTCCAGGTGTCGAAGCATGTGAACAAATGGATTTTTCCCTGTTAAAAAATGGAGAGCGTGTACAAGTCGGAAATATTAAAGACTTACTTTTTGATTTGCAAACGATTATAGAATTTACAGAAGAGCATTTTGGTCTTGGGAAAGGAGATATTATTTTTACAGGTACTCCAAGTGGTGTAGGCCCTCTTACAGACCAAGACAAGCTTTCACTAAACTGGGGTGGAAATGAAATTGGATCTTGTTCAGTTACACTGAATTCATGAAAAAAGAGCAGTCATTTTGACTGTTTTTTTTATGGAATAATTCAAACTTAGACAAAAAGAAGAAACTCGTCTAAAATGAAGAGAACAATTTAACAACATAAAGACTGCCAATATGGCCCGTACTTTTTCAAAAAGTTAGATCATTAAATTTCGGCTTTGGAAAATTAACTTTTAATGAATTAGAACTATTTAATTGAATGAAGATAATCAATTTTAATTATAAAGGATAGAACAGGGTGGAATGTGCATGAAAAACAACCAAGAAAAGAAGTATTTAGATAATTGGCTATCTCTTACTAATATTCAAATGAGCATTACGAATGAGCTGGAAAGTGCCTTGCAAAAAAATCATAACCTTTCGTTAAAAGAGTTTTACGTTCTTTACTTTTTATCCAAAACAAGTGAAAAACAATTGAGGCTGCAACAATTACAAGAGATGGTAGGATTAAGTCAGAGTGCTATATCTAGGCTGGTAGTCAGACTGGAAGCAAAAAGCTGCGGCGTATTACAAAGGCAAATATGCGAAGATGATCGACGAGGTATTTACACACGTTTAACTAGATTAGGTGAAGAAAAACTACAAATTTCCTTAAATACTGTTCATGAAATTCTTCACTCTGCTTTTTCAAAAGGAAACCTTCAAGATGAGTTACAATCCTTAATCAAGAAATTATAATATGGTTTCTTACTTCCTTTAAGTACTAAGTGAAGTCGGTTATTTCTACATATCTTAGATAGGAATATTCCTTTGCCCAGTAAGATTTAAATGAACTGAAATTATTTAAATCTTAATGTTGCCTTTCGTTTTTATTTTGAACGGAAATGTTGACAAAAAGAGAAGTGTCAATGCAAAAATAAATGTAAGCGCATGCATTTAAGGGAGTGGGTTTGTTTTACCTACTCCTTTATCATATGAAATCACCTACTGCAGTAAATTCTTTTGAAACTATTTTCATTTTTCGACGTATTACTATCAAGAGTAATTTAGAAATTTCATGAAATGCGAATAGATTTCTTGTCATTTCTTATTACGCGACTTTTTATTTACATATTCTTAAGACGGTTTGAGATAATTTCGAAGGGAAGAGGAAGCATGTTCAAAAAGATTTTAGCAAGTTTAGGAAAAGGAGCCGCTACTGTAGATTTACAATGTGGTAATCGTAATTATCAAGCGGGAGAAAGCATTCAAGGGGAAGTTGTCATTCAAGGTGGTGAGGTGGAACAGAAAATTAATCAATTGACTGTCCGGCTTATGATGAATGTGGTATTAAAACAAGGAAGCGTTTCTAAGGAAATTGCCCATATACCATTAGTTAATCGAGATTGTATTCACCCCAAAGAACGTAAGGTCATTCCTTTTCATTACGTCCTGCCTACGAATATACCTATTTCTAGGGGAACTGTCTCATACTATCTGGATACACATCTTGATATTGAGGGTGGGGTTGACCGCAAAGATGTAGATCGGCTAGTCATCCAACCCCAGAATTCTATCCAAGCCATTTTTAATGCAATGGCTGAATTAGGTTTTCGCGAGACAGCCGACTCGGGTAAACTCGACCAATATGGACAGGAATTTGCTTTTTTTCCCACTCAACAATTCATGGGACAAGTAAATGAAGTTGAAATGCGATTTGCCAATGAAGAATCAGGTATCCGGGTCTGGATGGAAGTTGACTGTAAAAACGGATACAAGGAAATTGAAGCAAAACGTGAGTTTCATTTAAATCAAAATGTTCTTGAGCGTGAAGCCGGACTTGAAAAACTACTAGGAAAATATATATCGGAAGCTATTGATCAGCCTTATGCTTTTACACAGCCTTTCTCTTATTCCGCAAACCAGCATCATGGTCGCGCTTCCCAAATGGGAAACGCTATACCTGGAATGGTTGGTGGATTAGCAGTGGGTGTTTTAGGGACGATGCTATTTACTGAGATGATGGAAGGTTTTGATATTGAGGAAGTGTTTGAAGAAGCACTAGAGGATTTTGATGGGGGATTTGATTCATTTTTTGATGATGGGGAATCCTAATTAAGCCATTAGATAGTTCCTGTGTAAACGTAGAAAAGAAAAAGTACCCACTAATCATTACTTGGGTAAGGATTGGAGAACAAGCGTTACTTACTTTGATCAGTAAGTAACGCTTGTTTTATTGTTGTTTGGTTTATAAGAAAAAACCAGGAAGAGGACATCCAACAGTGCAACTTGCTTTCTTTTGCATATGCTCCGATTTTCCCCTAATCCGTAGCTTTTTTACCTATTAATACTCCTATAGTAAAAGCTTCTTCATTTGATGATTTTTTACCGGTATTTCAATGTAAAAAGTGTGTAGTGACACGAGTATTCTTGGAAACTAAAAAAAATATATAAATATTCAGAATTTTAAAATAAATATATTGTGCATTGTATACAATATGTCATATAATGAGTTTAATATACAAAAGGAGGGGAAATGGATGCAATGAAGTTAAATAAAATTAAATCTGTTTCAATTGCTTCAGAAGTTTTTGATCAACTTAGATTAAAGATAATCAATGGTGAGTTGAAAAATGGAGAGCGATTGGTTGAAATGAATCTAGCCAAAGAAATGGGAGTAAGTAGAACTCCTGTTAGAGAAGCAGTACAAAGATTAGAACAAGAAGGTTTAGTAGAAATTCTCCCCAGAAAACACTGTGTTGTGAAAGGCATAACCTTTGAAGCCATCAATGAAATTATCCTCATTCGTTCGTTATTAGAGCCTACTGCTGCTAGAGTTGCCGCGTCCAAAATCACCGATGAACAGCTATTGAAATTAAAAAGTTATCTAGAACAGTCAGAAATGTATTATCAACAAGGTAGAATTGAAGACCTTATGAAGGTTCATGATTTATTTCATGCGGAAATCATTAAAACTTCTGGGTTAAACAGACTAATTAATATGCTAGAGAACCTACATGATTATATTGTTCATTTTAGATATTCCTTTTTAAGTAGACCCCACCTTGTTGAAAGATCCATCAAAGAGCATTCTGAAATCTATGAAGCTTTATGTAGCCGTGACGAAGACAGAGTAGAAAAAGTATTTATCAAACATCTGAGCGGAATTACAGATTATGAAAAAGTGGTATTGGATGATATGCCTTCCGAACAAATTGGTTTGGAAAAATGATGTATTCAGAACAGGGGGATTGATTGTAATGAGCAATATGAAAACGAAAAGTATCCGTGAGGAAATCAAAGAAACGATTCGAGTTTTGAGTGAAGAAGTCGGGCAACGATTCGCCGGAACAGAAGGTGAGTGGAAGGGTACAGATTATATTCACCGAAGACTTAGCGAATTAGGAGTGGAAACTGAAAAGCAAGTGTATCCTTTTGTGGGGTGGGAGCCTGAGGGAACACCTGAGCTAGAAATCCTGTCTCCAATTTCTAAAGTGTTAAAAACGGCATATCTCCTTTTCTCTGGATCTACTCCATGTACAGGAATTAAAGGGAAGCTTACATATCATGGAATAAAAGGCTTGATTCCGGGCGTTTATGATATGCCTTGTTACAATGTCTTAGGTGCTGAAGGGGAAATACTGGCCCAGGTTGTTGTAAATAGCGGCGGTGACCCGATTGCATTATTGAATCCAAGAGCAAAATTCCCAATTCCTGCTGTAGTGATGAGTTATGAAGATCATCTTCATGTACAGGAGTTATTAAATGAAAATCATGACATTGAGGTATTTGTTAAGGTAGAGGGAAAAATAAAGGAATGTAAATCGGCAAACATCATTAGTCATCCATATAAATCGAAAAATACAGACGAAAAGAAAAAAGTAATTGTTTGTGGTCACTCTGATACTACGTTAAATACTCCTGGAGCCTATGATAATGGTTCAGGTATAGCAGGAATCGTTGAAGTTGCCAGAAGACTTAAAGCCGAAAATCATGATTTTCCTTTTGATGTAGATGTCATAGCATTTTCCAATGAAGAAGTTGGATTCATAGGAGCCGATTATTATGTAAATGATTTAAAAGAAAAAGGAACACTTAATGAAGTAGCAGCAGTTATCAATCTTGACCAAATTAGTGCTGGAGATAAAATATGGTCCTGGGTAGGGCCGGAAGACTTCCGCCAAAAGGTAAAAGAAAGTTTCAGAGCAGCTGGAGCTTATGATAGAGATGACTTCGAAGTTGATGTTGATACTCCTAAAGCGGGAGCAGATGAATGGATGTTCCATTTAGAAGGGATTCCAACGGCGCTCCTTATGTTCTGGAGATTGCCGGACTATCATCGTCCGACAGATACTATGGAAAAAATCGAATATGACAAAGTGGAGCTTATTATCGAGACTGTTTTCAACTTACTCAATCGAATAGAGTAAAGGAGAATTCCTATGTCCAAAAAAACTGTTTTTTTCCTATTGGCTCCATCCGTATTGATCTTATTAGGACTTTTTGTTATTCCTTTAATTGTTGTGCTAAATAATTCTATATTGGATGAAAGCGGAAGAATGACGTTTCAGCATTATCTTTTATATTTTAAGGATCAACACTATTTATCTATTACCATACGATCAATAAAAATCTCCTTAATAGCTACGTTTATCACCTTGTTGGTCGGTTATTTTATCGCTTACTTCATTACCAAGTATATCAAGAGTAAGAAAATTAAGCGTATTGCCTATATCGTGATCATATCACCATTATTTACTAGTGCTGTCGTAAGGTCATTTGGATGGATGGTCATTTTAGGGAATAACGGATTTATCAACAAAACTCTATTAGGCTCGGGTATCATCTCCCAGCCTCTAAGACTTCTGTATAATGAGACTGGTATAATAATAGGTTTGGTATATATATTGGCTCCCTTTATGATTTTATCCATTACAACGGTTTTGGAGAATATAGACAGCAGGCTGGAAGAGGCTGCGTCAGATTTAGGTTTAGGTCGTTTACAAACCTTTTTAAAGGTAACGCTTCCATTAACAGTCCCAGGAATATTGGCAGGCAGTGTGATGGTTTTTTCTTTGGCTATTAGTGCGTATGTAACGCCTGCTATGCTTTCCGGTGGAAGGATTCAATTGATAGCGACCGTTATCTATGAACAGATGATGCAGGTATTCAACTATCAGTTCGGTTCTGCGATAGCTTTTGCCGTGTTAATTTTTAGCTTTTTGATTATTGGATTGAACCATTATTTATTAAGGTCTGACTGGATAGAGGAGGGAAGACGTTGATCTCAAAAGTGGTTATGTGGACAATAGGTGGCTTCCTGCTTTTATTTCTGGCCTTCCCATTATTGGTTTTGATTAATGTTTCGTTTACCGAACTAAATTATTTAAGTTTTCCTGGACAAGGGTTTACTTTGAAATGGTATCAAAAGCTTTTTGAGGATATATCGTACGTAGAGTCCTTCATATATAGTTTTAAACTATCGGGATTTGCTACTCTAGGTGCGATACTAATTGGTATTCCAGCCTCATATGGTTTGGCAAGGAGTCATTTTAAAGGCAAGGGGATTGTGATGAGTCTTATCTCATCCCCTCTCTTGCTCCCTCAAATCTTCTTAGGCTTGGCACTGCTTCAGTTTTTTTACTACTTTACTAATAGCCCACAGAATTTTTTAACCCTAGTGTTAGGTCATATCATCATTACATTGCCTTATGTAGTTCGGACGTGTGTTAATAGCTTTCTGGGGATAAGCCCATATATTGAAGAAGCAGGAAGGGATTTAGGTGCGGGTGCATTGAAAACCTTTTTCATCATTACATTGCCACAGATGAAGTCTAGCATTATCGCAGGAACACTCTTTTCCTTTGCGGTTTCGTGGGTAAATGTTGAAGTTACGATTTTCTTGACCTCTGCTGATCAGATGGCACTTCCGGTTAAAATGTTTAATTATGTTCAGTACAACATCGATCCAATGATAGCTGCTGTCTCAGCCGTGACGATTTATATTGCATTTTTCTTAATTCTTGTCATTGATATGTTAGTAGGCATTGAGAATGTTGCTTCAAAATAAAACATGAGACTAGGGGATGTTCTATGAAGAAGTTAAGTGTTTATACCATTTTGTTGGCAATTATTTTAGTAGCTGCTACCGGTTGTGGAAAGCCCATTCAACCAAAAAGTGGGGCGACAGAAGCCAATTCAGATGTACAAGAACAAGAAATATCCATTGCCATTTTCGGTGGTGATTGGGGTGAAACTATTAAGAAGAATATCATTCAACCTTTTGAAAAGGAGACTGGTATCAAGGTGAAAATCATTGAAGGCAATTCAACGGCAACTTTTTCCCGTCTATTACAGGAAAACGGGGCGCCTACCATTGATTTAGCCTTAATGGATTCTGGGATTTCTGAACTAGCCCACGAAAAAGGAATTGTTGAAAATATTGATATTAGTAAACTCAAAGAAAACGCTGCCCTTCTGCCAGAAGCATATCAAGGTAATGGTGAAGAAGTATATGGAGTGGCACTAGGGTATTGGGGACTAGGGATTGTATATAACAAGGACGTAATTAAAAACCCACCAAGGTCGTGGAAAGATCTTTGGAAGGAAGAGTATAAAGGAAAAATAACGGTCCCAACACCTGCTACTACCGGAGGGCTTCCTTTATTGGTACAAGTTTCTGAGCTTGAAAGAGAAGCAAAAGGGAAAGTGGAAAAAGGGTTTCGGAAAATGAAGGAATTAGAAGTAGTAGCATATTTCGATGGTTCTGGAACAGCCACTAATCTATATCAAAGCGGGGAAGCATCAGTTGGAGCCCACTACGGAGGACCTACATATGTAATGCAAGACCAGGGTCAACCGATTGAATTTGTTGTACCGAAAGAAGGCGTTTTAGGTGCAGGTAGCTTTTGGCATGTTGTGAAAGGCTCGAAAAAGTCTGAGCAGGTTTATTCTTTCTTAAACTATGCTACTACTAAGATTGCTCAGGAAGGCATTGCAAGTGATTTATATTTGGCACCAGTTCATAAGGATGTAGAATTAGATGAAAAAACGCTTGAAAGGATGCCATATGGCAAAAACGGCACCTTAAAGGATATGAACATGCCTGATTATAATCTCATAAACCAGCATCGAGATGAGTGGACCGAGTTATGGAACAGGGAAATCGGAAATTAAGGAGGTTTCAATCATGTCAGTGGTTCCGATTGTAGAAAACAATATAGCACATGTAGCCGATGAAAAAGTCAGCATTATTGAGTTAAATAGTATTACTAAGAAATATAGCCAAGCGATAGCTGTAGAGAACATTTCCATTAATATAAAGGAGGGTGAGTTCCTCTCGCTTCTGGGGCCAAGCGGATGTGGGAAAACCACTACGCTTAGAATGATTGGCGGTTTTGAGCTTCCAAATCAAGGCAGTATAAAGATCGATGGAAAAGAAGCCGGGAATTTGCCACCCAACCAGCGTCCGGTTAATACGGTCTTTCAAAACTATGCTTTGTTTCCTCATTTAAGCATTTACAATAATATTGCTTTTGGATTAAAGCAAAAAAAAATATCCAAGGCGCAAATTGCAAGGGATACAACCGAAATTGTCGAAATTATGGGGTTGCAGCAACACAAGGATAAATATCCAAGGCAGCTTTCAGGTGGGCAGCAGCAAAGGGTTGCACTTGCAAGAGCTCTGGTCAACAAGCCAAGAGTGCTCCTTCTGGATGAACCACTAGGAGCACTAGATTTAAAGCTAAGAAAAAAGATGCAGTTTGAATTAAAAAAACTTCATGAACAATTCGAAATCACGTTCATATATGTCACTCATGATCAAGAAGAAGCATTAATCATGTCTGATCGAATTGCTGTTATGAACCAAGGCAGAATCGAACAAATTGACACGCCTCAGCAAATCTATAACAATCCAAAAACTCTTTTTGTTGCCGACTTTATTGGGGAAACCAATGTAATAGATGTGGAATTATTAGAAAGCCAGAATAGAGAAAATCTATTAAAAGAGTTTTCGCAAGTTAAGAATTCAGGTAAAAAGCTTGTAATAAGACCAGAACACTTAAACATTACCCAAAGTCGTTTTCAGCCTAATCGAATTACGTTTGAGGCTAAATTAAAAAAAGTCCATTTTGTTGGTTCAAAAAGAGTGGTCGAGTGTGTATCAGGCTCTCAGGAGATTGTTGTTAACCTATCTGATGAGGAGCAAATGGATCATCTAGGTGAGAGTATTTGCTTAAGTGCTAGGAAAGACTTGGTGAAAATACTATAATATGTTGGAAAGCTCTGTTAAAGGTAACTTTACAGAGCTTTTTTTCATTCAAGTAACTGGACAGCTGCGCAAACTCTTTACCGAAATTTAGCATTCATTACATGCGTTCCCGGAACAGTTCAGTTAAAACGAAGTCATATCTAACCGATTGTGATAAACGGATTAGGTGAAGATGATCAAGAAGCTAAAAATTTTATGTAGATAATAAGAGTCTAGAAAAGAAAAAACATGTGGGTAACCTAATTCATCCTTAATTAATCATTGAGTTTACTATATAAAGTCAATCAAAACATTAGGGGGGGGGGGTTATACATAATCTTTTGGGGGAATTATTATTATTTGAATAATGAAGAACCGAAGGAGAGAAAATAGGAATGCCCAACTATACCTGCACCTTTTGATTTCTGAATTGTTTTAATGCTTTCATCTCTAAAATGACCCTTCGGTTTTTAAATTGGCGTGAAAAAAATGAATAAACAATCATATAAAGCCCATTCTATATACAAGAATGATAAAAAGGAGATTACATCGTGAAGCCATATGAAATAAAAAATATGATTATTGATGACGAGTTTAATGGTGAAGAATCGGTTACAGCTGATTTTACTCACAATGATAAAGATTATAGCATCACTTTTAAAAAAGAAGATCTTGAAATAATTAATACATGGGTTTTTGAGGATGGTTCATCTCTTCCAGCAAATTTATCAGGTACTATCATTGAATCAATAAGGGAAGATATTAAAAAGATAATCTAGTCATTTGTACTAGATCTTTTTTATGGTCATTTTCTTAATCAAAGAAAAATTTAGACCTTGTTTAATATTGATGATAAAAGATAATGAAGAATTATGCTTGTGTGCAATACCAATAAGAGTGATAAGGCATATATATGTTTACTTCTGAAAACTATCGTGGGCAAGGAATCTTAACTGTTTTGTTATCTAAATTAGTCGATGTAGCTAATAGGTATTTGAAAAAGAGGGCTTTATGAACATAAGAAAAGCCCTTAAGAAAAAAGGGCTTTTTCGAAGTGACCCATTAAGGTAACTAACTAAAATTTCTCTTGAGGATCTTTAATTTTAGAAATAAGATGCGAAAGTCATTTCACTCATATTTTTTTAAAACGATTGCTGCATTATGACCTCCAAAACCAAATGAATTGGATAGTCCAGTATTTATTTCCACTTTTCGGGCAATTCCCGGTACATAATCTAAATCACATAATGAGTCAGGCTTTTCTAAGTTGATCGTCGGAGGAATAATTCCTTCCTTTAAACTTTTTGCCAAAGCAATTGCTTCCACGCCTCCAGCTGCTCCTAACATGTGACCAAGCATGGATTTATTAGCTGTTATTGGGATTTGATAAGCTTTTGATTCAAATAGTTTTTTAATTGCCAGTGTCTCAGAACGATCTCCAACTTCTGTACTTGTTGCATGAGCGCTAATAACATCAATCTCTTCAGGAGAAATCTTTGCGTTTTTCAAAGCCATTTTCATTGCAAGATAGGCTCCTTTACCTTCTGGGTGTGTAGCGACCATATGATAGGCATCAGAACTTGCACCATACCCAATGACTTCAGCATAAATTTTTGCGTCTCTACGCAAAGCGTGAGACAAAGATTCCAAGATTAAAATTCCTGCTCCTTCTGACATGACAAATCCATCTCGATTTACATCAAAAGGACGGCTAGCTTTAGTTGGATTATCATTTCTCGTTGATAATGCTGTAGCATTACCAAAACTAGCTAAAGATAAATCTGTTATAGCTGCCTCTGCTCCTCCTGCAAAAACGGCATCAGCTTCTCCAAAGCGAATAAGTCTGAATGCTTCACCAATAGCTGTATTACCGATCGCACAAGCAGAAACAGGTGACATAGTAGGTCCCATTGCATTCCACTTAATACTAATTTGAGCCGCGGCAGCATTTGAAATCATGGCTGGTACCAGGGTTGGACTGACTCTTCTTGGACCTTTTTCTCGAAGAGTATCCACATTATCAATCAATGTCTCAATTCCTCCTATCCCCGAACCAACATATACGCCAAGTCTTTCCAGATTGATATCATCAATATCTAAATAAGAATCAGTCCAAGCTTGTTCAGCAGCAGCCAAAGCAAATTGAGTAAAACGATCTAGACGTCGCGCTTCATTTTTTCCTAAGATATCATCTGCATTAAAATCACGAATAATTCCTGCAATTTTTGCTTTATGATTGCTTACGTCAAATGTATCAATAGAGGAAATGCCAGACTTCCCTTCAGTCAGATTCCTCCAAAATTTTTCTACGTTGTTTCCAATAGGAGAGATTACTCCCATTCCTGTAATAACGACTCTTTCCATTTTTCATCACTCCAAATGAATAGTATACTTGTATTATACTTCGAGGTTATCCTATTACAAGTAAGCGTTTATCCTGGTATAATAACTACCCGGTTAAATGTTATGATGGAGGATTTAGAAATGAATGATAAAACCAGACTTGAAGCTTTGTCTTCATTTTTGAAAACGAAGCGATCCCAAATTAAGCCTGAATCTATAGGTATACCTGCTGGTACTCGGAGAAGAACACCTGGCTTACGAAGAGAAGAAGTTGCACAGTTGGCGGGAGTCAGTACTACTTGGTATACGTGGCTAGAGCAAGGTCGGGATATAAAGGTCTCCACAAGCGTATTGGATTGCATATCTACAGCTCTGCAATTAAATAATGATGAACGGGAGTATCTATATGATTTAGCTTTAGAAGTGAAATCATCCATTATTCATCGAAAGAAGGATCAGCCAAAACTTAGTCCTTCTTTGGAAAGAATTTTAGCTGAGTTAACGTATTGCCCTACTATCATTACAGATCGACATTGTCATATTGTAGGCTGGAACGATGCTGCCGCTCATGTATTTTTAGATTTTGAACAACTCCCGGATGACCAACGAAATTTGATCCAACTAGTATTTACAAGAAAAGAATTAAAATCATTAGCTGTGAATTGGGAGCATTTTGTTAAAGGATTTCTTTCCATTTTTCGTGCCTATTATGGTCACTACTTAGGGGATGAATGGTATAACCTTTTTATTAAAGAAATGAGTGATTCTCACCCGGAATTTCAATCTTTATGGCAAGAAAGTCAAGTGAGCAAAGCTCCAGAAATGATGATTGAATTTAGACATGCCAAAGCCGGAAAGATGCTGTTCAATTTAACGTCTCTCCAAGTCCAGGGGGACATGGACTTAAGGTGCAGTATCTATACACCAGTAGAGGGAACGGCTACAGAAGATAAATTAAAACGATTAATGAAAAAAATATCCATTGAAAGTTCATAAATTGCATATTCACACCTTACCCAAACTGATCAACAATTAGTAAAGCCCTTTTTGCCTATTAATCTTTAGGACAAGTTTTATCATCCAGCTTGAAATCCCCTATCTTCGCCGAAGTAAAGCAGTCATTTCATGCTTTTCCGGGATAATTTAAATTTGGTAATAAAAACCGGAATTTTTCAATACTCTGTTTAAATCTTCCGCTTCATTTTCCTCGTTGATACATCAATGTTTATAGAGGGAGGTTAGTAGAAGAGGGATTTAAAACATAATCATACTTAGATTCTGTTTTGAAAAAAATTGAGATCGGACTGGAAGGGCTTTTGTAATCTCTCAGAATTACCAATAATATTCTGGATTGTTTGGCGGCAAAAAGGAAAGAGGCAAACATATTTTTCCACAACTTCATGGGGATATATGGATATGCGAAAAGGTACACTTTAAACTGAGTGCACCTTTTTGTTTTATGAATTATATATTTCTCTGTTCATATTCACAATATCTTTACTTGAGAGGGGGTTGAGGTTATAAGCTGATAACTTCTCTATTACCTTATCCCGTAGGAATGGGGCTTTTTCTTTATATGCTTTTTCCAATGCTTTTGTTAGTTCTGTGCAGTATGCAGGAGTTCCTGGCTGTTGTCTCCACGAATCACTTAAAGGACCACTATCTAATGTGTCGAAGCCTAGCTGGTTTACTTCAAAAACTAGGGTTGATGCGGCAGTCTTTTTTATGGAACTAAGGGGGATCTTCTCTAGGTGTAGAGTGACAATTTTGTTCATTAATTCCTTTAAATTTCAGAAGCTTCTGGTTGGATACCTCCTATATTTCTCTCTTCGACTACCATACGCAATCCACGCTTCGGTCTGAGTGTAATAGACGGAAGTGGCTTTACTTCATGATGGTCAGGCGCCAGCCTTATCCGATATCGTTGAGCAATGCATGCTAGGACAAGCACAGCTTCCATCACTGCAAAATGATTACCGATACAAACTCTCGGACCTCCGCCAAATGGAAAGTAAGCTAACGGAGGTAGGGTTTTCATAAAATTGTTTTCAAATCGCTCAGGTTTAAAGGAATCTGGATTATCAAAATACTCAGGCTTGTGGTGCATCACATACTGACTTAACAGGATCATATCGCCTTTTTTAAAAAGATACCCTCCAATTACCACATCCTCCGCCACTTCCCGTTGTATGACATAGACAGGTGGGTATATGCGCATTGATTCATAGATAACATTTTGTGTGTATGTTAATTTCATAAAATCGCCAGGTGTTAGATTACGGTTGCCGATTACACTATCTATTTCATTGAAAAGTTTAGTTTCCACATCAGGGTGTTGGGAAAGCAAGTATAAGGTCCAGGAAAGCGCGTTTGCTGTTGTTTCGTGACCGGCAAGGAAAATGGTCATTAACTCATCACGTAACTGCTTGTCTGTCATAGCTAAGCCATCCTCATCATCTCGAGCATCCATTAGAATCCCAAGCATATCCTCATGTCTCTCTGCCTCTGTTCTGCGTTTTTCAATAACGCTATAAATCACCTTATCAAGTCTCTGTTTCGCAATTTTATATTCACGGTTGTTTTTAGTTGGAACCCATAGTGGCATTTGAAGTGTTCGCATTCTTTTAACGGCAATTCTCATGAAGGCTTCTATAGGTTCCCCGAGCATGCCATATCCCTCTTTGAGTCTCATGCTGAACATGGTCTTGCTGATAATACTCAGTGTAAGGCTCATCATATCCTCCGTAATGATCCTTTCTTCTCTGTTTTTCCAAGTGGAAATATAGTCCATTGTTATATCAATCATATCCTGACCATAATTGCTAATATGAGACTTTTTGAATGAGGGTTGAATAAGCCTTCTTTGGCGCATGTGATATTCTTTTTCACTTGTAATTAGGCCTTCTCCGAGTACTGGTTTTAAAGCAGAGAAGTCCTTTGATTTCAAGAAGGATTTGTGTTTTGTTACAAGTACCTGCTTAATTAAATCTGAATTTGAAATAAGGTAAACATTATGGAAAGGTCCAAAACGAATTTTAGCAACTTCTCCATATTCATTTGCTAAACGGGTAAGAAAGCCAAGTGTATCTGAAATAAACTCCTTTGAATGTCCAGTAATTAATTTTCCTTTTGGGCCTGGAGAATCATTTGAAAAATCTCTGTCACTCACTGGTTTGTTTCCTCCATTTCGGTATAAATACTTGTATTCATTCTATGAGGAAAGTATTGATTGGTTTGGACAAGTTGTTAATAAGAAGACCAACAAATACAATATTTTTTAAAGATAGTTAATCAATTTGAATTCAAAGTGTTTATGAAATTGTAAAGGCACCCATCCCTGGTTGACACTTTCTTTTACTAATGAAAGCAGGTATGTATGGAACTAACTTACTTAAAATTTCAAAAAATAACAGGCAAACCAGTTAATGCTCTTGCGTATCCATACGGGAATTTCAATGACAAAGTCGTAGAAGAAACGAAGAAATATTATTTATTTGGACTTACGACAACTCCTGAACTATTTTCTGAGAAGGGCATTAAAGACGAACTTTATCTTTTACCACGAATTTATATCAAGTATTCAACTACTCTTGATGACTTTGCAAAGATAGTTGAAGGCGGTTTCTATACCAGGTAATCGCTTTTTCTTTTGGAACCAAGGGAAAAGTACTTAATATTGTTTATAAACAAATGGGTACGGAAAATAAGGAAAACATCATATATAAATCAAAAGTTTAAGGAGATAGATATTGAACTAATTGGGTGATTTATGATTGAAGTTCTTTAAAAACAATGGAGTTGATGAATACAACCTTCGTGTGTCACCAAGTAACAAGCAAGCAATAGCTTTTATTTAAAAAAAGCAATGCTAGAACTTAAATCTGAGTTAGGTGTGAAAGTATTTAGAATGAAAGGTACTTTCACTCTTTTACTAGCGGGTGCGTTAGCTGAAGATCGGAGCTGTCTTTAAGGCAGTTTTTTCTTATGGCGGTGCCACCAAAAAGGTCGGGCAAATACTGCCCGACCTTTTATACCACACGACATAGTTAATGGATATTTATAATACGAAACTATAAAAATATCATTCCTCAATATGTATGTAGATTAGTTTTACTTTGCAAATAAGTGGTTGCCTATTCTAATGACTGTTTTCCTTGTGAAAATCCATTCATCTGTTGCCAAGAACGGATTATAATAATAAACCGAACCATGAGTAGGATCCCAACCTTGTAAGGCATCAATAACAGCTCGATAAGAATAGCTATTTGGGGTCAAATAATATTGCCCATCATGTACAGCTGTAAAAGCATTTGTCTGGAAAATAACATCGTAAGTATTTTTAGGAAAACCTGGCGTTGACATTCGGTTCAAAATTACTGCAGCGACAGCTACTTTTCCTTCATAAGTTTCTCCTCGAGCTTCTCCATAAACTACCCTGGCCATCATTTCAATACTATTTAATTTTTGTTGTGTTTGGAATCCAAAAACTCCATCTGGTAATATTCCAGAATCTTGTTGAAGTTGTTTAACTGCATGATCAGTAATTGAACCATAATACCCTGTTGGTTGACTGTTAAAGTAACCCATTTTCTTTAAATTTTCTTGTAAGTCATAAACTGCTTGTCCTTGACTTCCATTGTGTAAAATTTCTTGCGCAAAGATTGAATTTGGTATAAAAAACAAGAAACAAATAAAAACAAGAAACGACATTTTTTTTACATTTAACATAAAATAATACCACATCCTTCGATTCATTTTCCTACTATTCTACTTTATCATACAAGAAAAATAGATTTATCTTACATTATTCCTATTTTAAACCAAAAACTGAAGAGATTTTCAGACGAATTTGGAATAACAAAAGAAAGTTATATACATTTTGTAAAGTAATATGTTTTTCTTTAGTTCTTTTGCCAATTAACGTTCCTTTATTATAAAAGGGGCTGTTAGGATTCATAATTAACTGTGTTGCAATCAAAAAAAAATTATTTCCTCACCTTCATCCAACCAACGGAAGACAAGAAAAGGAACATTTAACATTGTATTTGTTGTTTTGTATATAGTTCAATTCCTCCGAAACTATTTTGGACATCAATTAATGAAGCTTTTTTTTTGCAAATTAAACTGCCAATTCGACTGCTTTTATCATCCAGCCTGAAATCCCCTATCTTAGCAACAGTAAAGCCAACATTTCATGCTTTCTACCATCAGTTCAGTAAAAACGAAGTCATATCTAGCCGATTGTGATAATTAAGGTATAATGATAGGGGAAGATATTTTTTAACGGATTAGGTGAAGATGAACATGAAGCTAATCATTGCGGAGAAACCAGATCAAGGTTCAACGCTTGCGGCTCAATTTAAAACGAAGAAACAGCAAGGCTATATAGAAATCATGCCGAATGAACTTTTTCCCGATGGAGCCTATGTAACTTGGGCCGTCGGGCATTTATGTCAACTCGTTTCGCCGGAAACCTATCATTCAAAATGGAAAAAATGGTCGATGGAAACGTTGCCGATGATTCCTGAGAAATTTCAATATGAAGTGACCCGACAAAAGGCAAAGCAATTCAATGTTGTGAAGACTTTGCTCAGGAAACAGGAAGTCGATGAAATCATTCATGCAGGTGATGCCGGGCGTGAAGGAGAATTGATTGTACGCAACATCGTTAATCTATGCAATGTCAATAAACCGATGAAACGATTATGGATTTCCTCTTTGACCCCAAAAGCGATTTATGAGGGATTCCAAAATCTGAAGAGCGAGGAAAAAACCAGGCCGCTCTATTATGAAGCATATACGAGAGCTTGTGCGGACTGGGTTGTGGGAATGAATGCGTCGAGAGCGTATAGTATTTTATTGAAACAAAGGGGCGTTTCGGATGTGTTTTCAGCTGGAAGGGTTCAGACACCGACACTCGCCTTGATTGTGAAGCGGGAAATGGAAATTGAGCAATTCAAGTCTGAACCGTTCTGGGAAGTGTTCGCTGACTTCAATATGGATGGAAAGAAATATAAGGGAAAATGGCAGCAGAACAATGATCCGAGAATCAAGACAAAAGAATTGGCTGATAAAATTGCCGCTTTTTGCAAGGGTAAGGAAGCTGAAATAGCTGAAATGGATACAGAAAGGAAAGAATTTCAGCCGCCTTTGTTATTTAATCTCTCGTCATTGCAAGCGACAGTGAACAAGATTTATAAATATTCACCGAAACAGACGCTTGATATAGTACAAAGTTTATATCAAAAAGGGATCGTTTCTTATCCACGTTCAGATTCCAATTATGTGACGGAGGGGGAAGCTGAAACATTTCCCGATATTTTGCAAAAACTAAGCGGATTTTCGGAATATGAATCCCTGTTTCCCTTGCCACAACCGAACATCATGAATAATAAACGGTTTGTAAATGAAAAGAAAGTGACTGATCACTATGCAATCATCCCGACGGAGCAGGTTACTGATCCAAAGCGGCTTTCCGCTGAAGAACGGAATATTTATGACTTGGTGGTACGCCGCTTGATTGCGGCCCATTATGAGAAAGCCATTTTCGATTACACCACCATTAAAACGCTTGTCGATAAGCGTGCCGAATTCATTTCTAAAGGAAAGCAGCAGATTCAAGAGGGATGGCGCAAAGTGATTTTCCAAAATGACAAGGATGATGATGATATCATTTTGCCGTCCGTCTCAAAAGGGGATTCTGGAAAGGTCGCCAATATAAAGGTGAAAGAAGGAAAAACCCAGCCTCCCAAGCGCTATACAGAAGGTCAGCTGATCATGTTGATGAAAACTGCCGGAAAGCATCTGGATAATGAAGAGTTAGAAAAGGTGCTGATGAAAACCGAGGGTCTTGGAACCGAAGCAACTCGGGCGGGCATCATTACCATGCTGAAAGACCGTAAATACATCAATGTCAAAAAAAACCAGGTGTTTGCGACTGATAAAGGGAAAGTGCTGATTACCGCAATTGGGGAGAAAATCCTGGCTTCACCCGAGATGACAGCCAAATGGGAACAGCGTTTAAGGGAAATTGGTGAAGGGAAGGCTTCAGCTGGCGGATTTATGGAAGCTGTTAAAAAGATGTCAGCAAAAATAATCAGTGATGCCGTGGAATCATCGGAAAGCTGGGATTTTCAAGGGCTGGACACCGAGTCGATTCAACGGAGCGGCCCTAAAAAGAGAAGTTCATCATCTGTGGGCAGCTGTAAACTATGCGGTTCTAAGATTGTCGATAAAGGGGAATTCTATGGATGTGTAAGTTATCAAAAAACAAAGTGTAACTTCACAATCTCCAAAAAAATCCTTAATAAGAAAATCAGTCAAGCAAATATAAAAAAGCTGTTGGCGAGCGGTGAAACGGATTTGATAAGCGGTTTTAAAAAAGGGGAAAAGACCTTTGATGCCATTTTATCTTGGTCCGACTCTGAAAAGAAGATCAGTTTTACATTCCCAACAGAACAAAACGTCAAGCAAACTTGAGAAGAAACATCATTAAAGGCGCCCTGAGACTTATATCATCTTGTTTCAGGGTCGTTTATATAGTAAAATTTTTAGATATGCGTTTGAATGGGAGGATTCCGAATGCCTACACCGAGCATGGAGGATTACATAGAACAAATTTATTTACTTATTGAAGAAAAAGGATATGCAAGAGTTTCCGATATTGCCGAAAATCTTTCCGTCCACCCTTCTTCTGTTACAAAAATGGTTCAAAAACTTGATCAAGAAAAATATTTGATATATGAAAAGTACAGGGGTCTCGTTTTAACTGCAAATGGGAAAAAAGTTGGTAAAAGGCTCGTTTACCGCCATGAACTTTTAGAACAGATGCTAAGGTTGATTGGGGTCAAGGAAGAAAATATTTATCATGATGTAGAGGGGATCGAACACCACCTTAGTTGGAATGCCATCGATAGGATTGGAGACCTGGTTGAATTCTTTGAAGAATCTCCTGACCGTGTCGAGGATTTACGAAAGATACAAAAAAGAAATGAAGAAAATTCAAAATAAGCTGCCGCTGGCAGTTTTTTTTATGTTTTTGAAAATTATCTGTATTCCTGAACGAAGTTGTAAAAGAGGATTTTTTAATTTTGAGCAGAATAGCTATAAAGAAGCCTGGATATTTTGATTCGGGAAACTGAGTATTTTTAATATAGTAGGAACTTGCCTAGTTAGGAGGGGGATTTTCTGATGAATTTACATACATGGCATAAAGAATCGAAAAAGGAATGGGATGTTTTTGCACCGATGTGGGCGAAGAATTCGCAAGAAATGTGGGAAACGGGGAGCCGGAAAAACATTATTCCTTTCTTTTCTGAATATGTACCTTCGGGAGTGAAGGTGGCTGACATTGGCTGTGGAGATGGAGTTGGTTCATTGAAATTGGCCGAAGCGGGATTTGAAGTAACCGGAGTTGATTTATCCAATGTGATGATCGAATTTGCAAAGGGAAAAACCGCTCAACAATCAGAACTTTCTTTCCTGCAAGGAGATTTTTATAATCTTCCATTCAAAGATGAAGAAATGGATGCGTCAATGGTCATTAATTCTTTGGAATATACGGGTGAACCATTAACGGTGATGAAGGAAATTCAGCGGGTAATAAAGCCTGGCGGTTATGCCTGTTTTGGAATACTTGGTCCAACAGCTGAACCGCGAAAAAAATTCAGTTTTCAACGGTTATTAGGAGATAAAGTCATCATGAATACAATGCAGCCTTGGGAATTTGAAAAAATGGCTTTAGAAACCGGATGGAAGGCAGTGGCTGATACCGGCGTTGCAAAGAGAGGGGTGGACTATACAAAACTGGGGCATTTTTCAAAGGAATTAAAGCAAGCTGTATCGTTCATGTGGCTTTTCCTCCTTCAAAAAGAGGTGGTGCAGTGATGGAGAAGTATCAAATCGATCAATTCGTTGAAAAGACGAAACAGCAGGATAAAGGGCAAGGTTTATTCGAACTTGAAACCGAACGAATTCTGGAGATTAATTTGGAACAGCAAATCTGGGCAAAAATGGGGACGATGATTTCTTATCGCGGACATATTAAATTCGAACGGGAAGGTATCTTGGAGCATGGTCTTGGTAAGGTCTTCAAAAAGGCTTTGACAGGTGAGGGTGCATCTTTGATGAAAGCGACTGGTAGCGGCAAGCTATACGTCGCGGATCAAGGAAAGAAGATTTCCATTTTACAATTAAATGGGGAATCGATCTGTGTTAACGGAAATGATTTACTTGCATTTGAGCCGGGGATTCAATGGGATATAAAAATGATGCGGCGCATTGCCGGGTTATTGGCGGGGGGATTGTTCAACATAAGGCTCGAGGGGAGAGGCATGGTCGCATTCACTTCCCATTATGAGCCGCTTACTTTAATGGTGGAACATGGGAATCCGGTCTATACGGACCCGAATGCCACAGTGGCTTGGTCAGGGGAATTGCAGCCTGAATTCGTGACGGATGTTTCACTGAAGTCGTTTTTTGGAAGGGGAAGCGGCGAATCCGTTCAAATGAAATTCGAAGGTCAAGGATTTGTGGTCGTCCAACCTTTTGAAGAGGTTTATTTCGGTAATAAGGAATCATGAAACAAACAACCTGAGTCAGAAACTCAGGTTGTTTCCCATCATAATCGGAAGTGGCTGCCCAAAAAACGATTCACTTAAAAGTGAAAGCTTCTTTTTTCTTACCCTTTCAATCCCACTCATATGGGGTTGATTGGTAGACATAATAGTTCAGCCAATTCGAGAACATCAGGCTGCAATGGCTCTTCCAGCGGTGAAGAGGTACCTTGGTCGGATCGTTATCAGGAAAGTAATTTTCAGGAAGTTGCGTATTGATTCCACGCTCCCTATCGCGCTTGTATTCTTCACCAAGGGTATCGGCATCATACTCGAAATGGCCGGTAACCATAATTCTTTTTCCATCAACCGAAGCAGCAATCAATACACCAGCTTGATCGGACTGTGCGAGAATCTTCAGTTCCGGATGGGTAATTAATTTTTGATAGTCAATATCCGTATGGCGGGAATGAGGGGCCATAAAATAATCATCGAATCCCCGGACTAGATTTTCATTCGGTTCAAGGACCTCATGGGTGTATATCCCGAAGCATTTCTCTGGAAGTTCGTATTTACCTATTCCATAATGATGGTATAGGGCAGCTTGTGCCCCCCAACAAATATGTAGGGTGGATGTGACATTTTCGCTTGACCAGTTCATGATACTCTGCAGTTCTTCCCAATAATTAACATCTGAAAATTCCAGCTTTTCTACTGGAGCGCCTGTAATGATCAAGCCGTCATATTTCTTCGTGCGGATATCATTAAATGATTTGTAAAATTGATCTAAATGAAATTTACTTGTGTTTTTTGATTCATGTGTGCTCAAGCGCAGGAATGATATATTTACTTGAATCGGAGTATTGCCAAGAAAGCGCAGTAACTGGGCCTCCGTTTTTTCTTTCTCTGGCATTAGGTTTAAAATTAATATATTCAATGGACGGATTTCCTGATTGGTAGCTCTTTCCTCATCCATTACGAAGATATTTTCCTGTTCTAAAATTTCCCTTGCTGGCAGTTGTTCCGGAATTCTGATTGGCATGATTAGCCTCCTTCTTCAAAAATCATAATATTTTAATTATATAGAAAATTATTGAATAGAAAAGCTATTTTAATAATTTCTTGTAAATCGCGAAGGAAATGGCTTGGGAATGGTAAAATGGGAAGATCATGAATACATAAACTATGAAGTTGGAGAGGTGTTTGGAGATTGTTTGATCCTACAGCATTTGAGAACATGAAAGTGGTATTGGAAGGAGCGGTTTACGATCGTGACTTCATTGGAGATATATTGGTCACAAAGCGTGATGATATAGTGAATCTCTCGACTATGTCCAGATCATATAAGATCGAGATGGAATTGAAAAAGCCAATCGCATCTATTTCGATTAGTGGTGCCATTGAGTTACGGGCTTCACTCAAGAACCTAAGTTCGGAGTTACTTGATGCAGCTATTGATGATACGCATTCGGGCTGCACGGTCGATATTTTCATTACTTTTCCCAAAAAGCTCGATGAAGCGAGTGCTGAACAATTGTTGAATGACCTGGAAAGAATTTGGGGAGATCAGAGAATCATTACAGTGACGACCAGCGATACGGTCAGTAAAAAATTGCAACACGTCACTTCTTCTATATATAAAGTTTCATTTGGGAGGCTTGTAAAAGAAGAGCAAATGGATGATTTGGAAGACATGGTAGAGTATTTGATTCAATCTATACAAGCAGTTAAGATTCAGGGATGATAGGAAAGGATAAAAGTTGGAAAACCTACCTTTAAATACGGTAAAATGAATCATCATACTAAAGGGAGAGATCATACATGTCCATTTACGAATTTGAAGTCAATAAAATCAATGGCGAAACCATCTCGCTTGATGAATATAGAGGGAAAGTGATGATTATAGTGAATACCGCAAGCAAATGCGGTTTTTCGCCACAGTATGATGATTTGCAAAGCCTGTATGTGCAATATAAAGAGGATGGGGTTGTCGTGCTTGGTTTTCCTTGTAATCAGTTTTTGAATCAGGAGCCTGGTGATGATCTGGAAATCGATTCATACTGCAAATTGAATCATGGCATAACATTCCCGATGTTTGCAAAAGTGAATGTCAATGGCAAGGAAGCCCATCCCTTATTCAGCTATCTGACTGAAAATGCTCCTGGAGTGATGGGGTCCAAATCGATAAAATGGAATTTTACAAAGTTCTTGATTGATCGTAATGGAAATATAGTGAGCCGGTATGCACCTAAAACAAAACCTTTGGAAATGGAAGAGGATATAAAAAAATTATTATGAAAAATGATATTGAGTCCAACGGAAGCTCTAGTTGGGCTCTTTTTTTGAGGTAAGATATTTATATGCATCCGTATTTAAATGGGGACAGATGGTTGGGATGCTGAATATAATGGAAGACACAAATGAGGGGGGAAACCATGGAACGAATTGCATGGGTAACGGATAGTACGGGAACTTTGGACGAAGAATTATCATTGAATGAACATGTATACGTCGTTCCGATGGTCGTCATTATTGATGGGAAGGAATATGAAGATGGTGTCGACCTATTACCTGAGGAATTATACCGGCGGATGAGTGAGGAAAAAATCACCGCCACTACATCACAGCCCTCGGTCGGCAGATTCCAAGAGTTATATAAGGAGCTTGAAAAACGCTATGATCGAATCATAGCCGTACATCTTTCAAGTGAATTGAGCGGGACCGTTTCCGCGAGCAGGCAAGCTGCACAAATGGTTTCGATCCCTGTTGATGTTTTTGATACTTTACTTATCTCCTTTCCGATGCTATTAATCTTGAAAAGGCTCATGCATTATATTGATAATGGCGATTCCATCAATGAGGCTTTCGTCAAAACGAGAATGTATGCGGATAACCATGAGACCTATGTATTAATAGGTTCTTTAGATCAGCTGCATCGCAGCGGCAGGTTAACGAACGCACAGTATATTCTAGGAAGCCTATTGAGCTTTAAACCCATCATATCAATCGAAAACGGTATGCTTCATACTAAATCTAAACCCCGGAACCTTAAAAAAGCGGAAAAACAGATCTTCACTGATTTTCGCAGATCAGTCGAAACGGGAAAAGTAAAAGAATGCACCATATTATATGGTGCAGTGGCGGAGCAGGCACAAAGATGGAAAAAGATGATTACCGACGAATTTCCTCATGTGTCGATCCATGTATCCCCACTGGGCAGTGCCATCGGGGTGCATACCGGTGAACAGACGATTGGGCTCAGTTGGTTCAATGAAGATTAAAGCACACCATTTTTGAGAACCATGGTAAAATAGAAGGGACATGGAGTGGTGAAATGAAACAAACGATGATTGAATTGACGGAGAAGTATGTATATGACCAATTGAATTCAGATGCCAGCGGCCATGATTGGTTCCATATCGATCGTGTTCGTAAGCTGGCTTTACATATTGCAAAAGAAGAACGAAAAGGAAATGAGTTTATCATTGAATTGGCAGCTCTGCTTCATGATATCCCGGATGATAAACTAAACCAGGAAGCCGATGAAGGCTGGAAAAAGCTTGACGTTTGGTTTGATGAAATAAAGTTGGATATTGATAGTGTTGATGCCATCAAACAGATCATCAATACAATTTCATATAGTGCAGGGCAGTTGAAGCTTCCTTCGATCGAGGCTGAAATTGTTCAGGATGCGGACCGCCTGGATGCAATTGGTGCCATTGGCATAGCCAGGACATTTGCATTTGGCGGAAAAAAGGGACAACTTATGTATGATCCTTCATTGCCCATAAGGGAAAACATGACCAAGAAGGAATACAGGAATGGCAAAAGCTCATCCATTCATCACTTTCATGAAAAGTTATTGCGTTTGCAAGATATGCTCAATACTTGTACAGCCAAGAAGATTGCAAGTGATAGGCATGAATATATGGTTGGATTTTTAAAGGAATTTAATAAGGAATGGGATGTACGATTATGAAAGTTTTTAGCATGGAACATGTAATGAAAACCCAAGGGGAAAAGCTGCTTTTTAAAGATGTCTCTTTTTCCATCACCGAAGGGGAAAAAATCGGGATCGTCGGTATAAACGGTACCGGCAAATCGACATTATTGAATATCATCGCAGGCTTGGAAGACAGTGATTTAGGAACGAAGGATCATCCGAATGATTACACGATTTCCTATCTATCCCAAGATCCGCATTTTGATGAGAAATTGACGATCATGGAATATATGTATGAAAGTTCAACACCTGTATTTTCGTTGATTAAGGAGTATGAAAAAACGCTCGTTCAACTCCAGGTAGATCCACAGAATAGCGTAATTCAGGACCGGTTGTTAAAGCAGCAACAGGATATGGACACCCTAGGTGCCTGGGATACAAGCGCCAATGCGAGAACGATACTGACCAAGCTTGGTCTTCCTGATCACTCGAGGAAATTGGGTGAACTGTCAGGTGGCCAAAAAAAACGTGCGGCCCTGGCAAAAACCTTGATTGAGACCCCTGATTTACTGATTTTGGATGAGCCGACGAACCATCTTGATTTTGAAAGCATCACTTGGCTTGAAGAATATTTGGGGAAATATCAAAAGTCCGTTTTATTTGTGACCCATGATCGATATTTCCTTGATCGCGTGTCCAATAAGATTTGGGAAATTGCCCAAACTCAGCTTTTCGAATACAAAGGAAACTATGCTGATTATTTAGAATCAAAGGCCATTCGTGAAGAGAACGAATCGGCTGAAAGATCGAAAAAGGAAAGTCTATTCAAAAAAGAACTGGCCTGGATCCGTAAAGGTGCAAAGGCACGTACAACGAAACAAAAGGCTAGGATTCAACGCTTTGAAACATTGGAATCAGGTGTAAAGGATAAGCAGAAAACCGAGAACCTGGAAATGGAATTAAGCGGTGCCCGCCTTGGGAAAAAGGTACTCGAAATGCAGGATGTTTCTAAATCCTTCGGTAATCGAACCATCATCAACCATTTTTCCTTCCTCTTCAAACCGGGTGATCGAATTGGGATCGTCGGTAATAATGGCAGCGGAAAATCAACCTTGTTAAATATCCTTGCCGGACGGGAATCTATAGATGAAGGAAACCTGGAAAAAGGGCAAACCGTGAAAATAGGGTACTATACGCAAGAAAGCGTCGATATGGATGAGAATTTGCGCATGATCGAGTATATTCGGGAAACGGCGGATTCAATCGCCCTTAAAGATGGTAGTTTCATATCGGCTGCCCAGATGCTTGAAAGGTTCTTGTTTCCAATGGGCTCTCATGGGACGCCTATTCGCAAGCTTTCCGGAGGGGAGAAAAGGCGTTTATATCTTCTTAACATTTTGATGTCGGCACCTAATGTCCTGCTTTTGGATGAACCGACGAATGATTTGGACACGCAAACCTTGACCGTTCTGGAGGATTATTTAGAAACGTTTTCAGGTGTAGTCATAACTGTATCACATGATAGGTATTTCCTGGATAAGACGTGCCATCAGCTTCTTGTTTTCAAGAATAAAGCTGAAATTGACTTCTATTACGGCAGTTATTCAGAGTTCTTGGAAGAAAAGACAGAAGAGGCCGTGCCAGTAAAAGCACCAGAACCTCAGATGAACCGGACCGAAAAGAAAAAGAAAAAACTAACTTATGCGGAAAGTAAGGAATGGGAAGAGATAGAAGGGAACATGGAACGGGTCGAGTTGCGCCTGAAAGACATAACATCAGAAATGGCAGCAGCAGGAAGCGATTTTGAAAAAGTCCGCCTGCTGCTTGAAGAAGAAAAGGAACTAACGGATAAATTAGACCATTTGATGGAAAGATGGACGTATTTAGCGGAAAAATTGGAAGAGGAATGAGCGGGATGACCGGTCCAAGGGAGCAAACTTGGATCGGTCTTTTTTTAGCCAATCTCAATTGCATGAGAATCTGTTGCCGATGTGATAATATCTAGTACATGGAAACGTCTTGTTAAAGGAGAGAAATGCATTGAAAATTAAGTCGATAGAACCTACACCAAGTCCGAATACAATGAAAATCAATTTAACTGAAGAGCTATTAGCAGGTAAAAGCAATAATTATAAGAAAGATCAAGCTGACCAAGCACCCCGGCTGATTAGAGATTTATTTACGATCGATGGAGTGAAAGGGGTATATCATGTTGCGGACTTCCTAGCCGTAGAGCGAAATGCGAAATATGATTGGAAAGATATCTTGGTCCAAATCCGTCAGGTTTTCGGGGAAAAAACCGAAGAACAAAATCAACAAACGGCATTAAATGAACATTACGGTGAAGTAACTGTTGCCATTCAACAATTCAAGGGCATTCCGATGCAAATTAAAGCAAGTGATAGCCAACAAGAAAAACGTTTTGCCTTGCCGGATTATTTCATAAAGGGCATTTCCGCTGCCCAAAAAGAAGATGACAATGTAGTCCTGCTTCGAAAATGGAAGGATTATGGCGTAAGATATGGTGATATGGAAGATATCGTGAAGGAAGTATCCGATGAGTTGGTTGCAGCTTACCCGGAAGAACGAATTAATCGGCTGGTAGCGGCTGCAAAAGAAATGGTGGATACGAAGGAAGCGATTTTGAAACGGCCAAAAATTAAACTGACTGAAGAAATGCTGAATGACGAAAGCTGGGAAAAGCGTTATCAGGCATTAGAACAAATGGAAGATCCAACGGTTGATGATATACCTGTATTGGACATGGCGCTTTCCGATAGTAAGGTCTCCATACGAAGGCTCGCGGTCGTATACTTGGGAATGATCGAAGATAGAAAAGTGCTTCCGAGCTTGTATAAAGCATTGAAAGATAAAAGTGCAGCCGTAAGACGTACGGCTGGGGATTGTTTATCCGATCTTGGCTTTGAAGAAGCGATGGGAGAAATGTCTCAATCACTTTCGGATAAAAATAAATTGGTTAGATGGAGGGCGGCGATGTTTTTATATGAAGCGGGAAATGAAACGACCCTCCCTTTCCTTAAGCAAGCGGAACAGGACCCTGAATTCGAAGTGGCCCTGCAGGTCAAGATGGCCATTGACCGTATAGAAAATGGGGAAGAAGCAAAAGGTTCGGTTTGGAAGCAAATGACAGAATCAAGACAAGCGAATGACAAGTGAGATTTTATGGGAATAACTTAATGAATTCTAAAATGGTTACAGGCAAAAGGCATGCGGATGATTTAATCCGCATGCCTTTTTATTTTTGCTGTTCATTTCCAGTCGTTTGACATAAGTTCCCCTTAGGTCGAATCTATAAATTTGATCTCTATTATTTTAGTAAAATGATTTTTGTAGATATTTAGTGTAGAATGGTTGCATTTGTATGTAAATGTGTTAGAATTTTTAGAGTATACTAAAAATTATATTATTCTGAATCATTAAACATTTAGTGGAAATTGGGGGTACAACAAATGTCTACATCAAATATGAGAAGTGACATGATTACAAAAGGGGTCGATAGAGCTCCACATAGAAGTCTGTTGCGGGCAGCAGGGGTTAAAGAAGAAGATTTCGGCAAACCGTTCATCGCGGTTTGTAATTCATACATCGATATCGTTCCAGGTCATGTTCACCTTCAGGAATTCGGAAAAATAGTGAAGGAAGCGATTCGCGAAGCTGGCGGTGTTCCTTTCGAATTTAATACGATTGGGGTAGACGATGGAATTGCAATGGGTCATATTGGTATGCGCTATTCTTTGCCAAGTCGTGAAATCATCGCGGATTCCGTGGAAACTGTTGTATCAGCACATTGGTTTGACGGCATGGTTTGCATTCCAAACTGTGACAAGATAACGCCGGGAATGATGATGGCAGCACTTCGTGTCAATATTCCAACAATATTCGTAAGCGGCGGACCTATGAAAGCAGGTAAAGACAAAAACGGTAAATCCCTTTCATTAACATCCGTTTTTGAAGGTGTGGGCGCTTATCAAGCAGGGAATATCAATGAAGAAGATTTGCAGGAAATCGAGCAAGTTGCCTGTCCTACTTGCGGTTCTTGTTCAGGAATGTTCACGGCGAACTCCATGAACTGCCTGGCAGAAGGCTTAGGACTGGCGCTTCCGGGAAATGGAACGATTTTGGCGGTAGCCGAAGAACGTAAGGAATTCGTTAAGAAATCCGCTAAACAATTGATGGAGATAATCAAACAGGATATCAAACCTCGTGATATCGTAACGATTGATGCAATTGATAATGCATTTGCATTGGATATGGCGATGGGCGGTTCGACCAACACCGTTCTTCATACACTTGCATTGGCACATGAAGCAGGTTTTGAATACCCTATGGAACGCATAAATGAAATAGCTAACCGGGTACCGCATCTAGCGAAAATCGCACCGGCATCCGATTATCATATTGAAGATGTACATAATGCCGGTGGTGTAAGTGCCGTCATTAATGAGTTACTCAAAAAACCAGGTGCCTTTAATGGGGATTGTCTATCTGTCTCAGGTAAAACGCTCCGCGAAAATGTTGCCGGTTGTGAAATATTGGACAAGGATGTGATCCATCCGTTAGATAATCCGCATTCTGAGCGTGGCGGGCTTGCGGTATTATTTGGTAATCTTGCTCCTCAAGGCTCCATCGTAAAAGTAGGGGCGGTTGACGCATCAGTTGGTGGCTACCACAGGGGTCCTGCCATATGTTTCGATTCCCAGGAAGATGCACTTTCCGGGATCATTACTGGAAAAGTCAAAGAAGGGGATGTAGTGGTCATTCGTTACGAAGGCCCTAAAGGCGGACCGGGTATGCCGGAAATGTTGGCACCCACTTCCCAAATCGTCGGGAGGGGACTTGGAGCGAAAGTCGGTTTGATCACAGATGGCCGCTTTTCAGGCGCATCCCGAGGCATCAGCATTGGTCATATTTCCCCGGAAGCAGCTGAGGGAGGCCCGATTGCCTTTGTTGAAGATGGAGATATCATCGAATTGGATTTGAACAATCGTAAAATCCAATTGGAAATTTCCGATGAAGAATTCGAAAAACGCAAAGCCAATTGGAAAGGCTTCGAGTCAAAAGTCAGGACAGGCTATTTGGCACGTTATTCCAAACTTGTAACGAATGCCAGCTCAGGCGGCGTGATGAAAGTTTAAGTTATAAGGCAGACTAAAACATGGTGGCAGAATGAAAGTGAATTCTGCCACCATGTTTCTTTGTGAAGAACAATGAAATTTTACAAAGCTTTAAGCGTCATTTTTGCATATGCGCTCAAGAATATAGTATGATTATACTAATTGAAGAATTGTAACCAAGGAGGTTTTTTTATGTCAATGGCATATGATAAATATATGAAACAAATGGTGAAACCAATGAGGGCGGAACTGGTGCAAGCAGGTTTTGATGAGTTGGAATCCGCTGAAGCGGTTGAAAGCTTTATGGAATCGGTAGAAGGTACGACACTTGTTGTCGTGAATTCAGTTTGCGGCTGTGCTGCCGGGTTAGCCCGTCCAGCTGCTACTCAAGCGGTACTCCAAGCAGACAATAAGCCAGATCATTTGGTAACTGTATTTGCCGGCCAAGATAAGGACGCGACAGCAAAAATGCGGGAATATTTCGATGGAATAGAACCTTCTTCACCATCGATGGCTCTTTTAAATGGCAAAGAGGTCGTACATTTCATTCCACGCCATGATATAGAAGGACAGCCAATGGAAGCTATCATGGAAAATTTATTGGCAGCGTTCAGTCAAGTAAATAAGTGATGAAGCGGAATGTCCTGGAAACAGGGCATTCTTTTCAAATTTTAGAGAGTATGAAGGGGTAGGATACATGTTTGTCACGACAGTAGGAAGAGCCGA
Source organism: Peribacillus simplex (assembly GCF_900156045.1). GTDB lineage: Bacteria > Bacillota > Bacilli > Bacillales > DSM-1321 > Peribacillus > Peribacillus simplex_D. The sequence continues at coordinate 1,258,441 of NZ_FTMX01000001.1, forward strand.
TAAAGAAACGATGATAGTAGCCAAAAGGTTAGCTGAAGAATTACAAATCCCCTTTATAGCCAGAAGAAAAAGATCGGTCAGAGGTATCCAAGCGGAACAGAATGAAGATGATTGCCTTGTTTTTGGTAAAAACCGGATGGAGTTATATCGATACCAGGAAAAAGAACCATTCTTTTTTCACCCGAACCTAGCGATGATCCGTATAAAAAGAATAATGCGCGGAGAAAGTGACCCATTTCTCATTGCCGGAGATATAAATGAAGGGAACGCTGTGCTTGATTGTACCATGGGTTTGGGCTCGGATGCGATAGTCGCGAGTTTCGCAGTGGGTGAACATGGACAGGTTCTCGCATTGGAAGGAAATCAATATTTGGCATTGCTCGTAGACCATGGGATGATGACATGGGAGGATGCAGAGGAAAAGATGATTTCTGCGATGCGAAGAGTTGAGGTCATGCATGGTGATCATTACGAAATTTTGAAAACATTGCCGGATAATCATTTTGATGTCGTATATTTCGATCCCATGTTTGAAGATACGATTCAGGAATCGAATGGAATCAGGGGACTAACTCATTTTGCGGTAGGTAAGGAGTTATCTGTGGAAATAGTGAATGAAGCCAAGCGGGTTGCACGCAAGAGGGTCGTGTTGAAAGACCATTTTCGCAGCTCCCGCTTTGAGGAATTTGGATTTGAGGTAATAAAGAGAAAAACATCCAAATTCCATTTTGGCTTCATTCAATCCAGTGATCACGATTTATAATCTGTTTCATCAAGACCAATGGCACAGCCTTCCCGGCTTGAATCGGCAGCACCATAGTTCGAGCCATCAGGGGTGATTTGAATCGCTTGGACATTCCCTATAGAGTGGGGAACATCATTAAAGGCGAAGCCCATCGCTTCCAAGTGGCCTTTGCTAGTCATATCCATTCCAGGCTCCCATTCAATATGAGGGCCCATTGGAGTGAAAATTCTAGGTTCCTCGATGGCTGCTTTCAAATCCATTTTTAAATCGAGTACATTAATGATCGTTTGTACGACTGAACTGATGATGGTCGGTCCACCAGGTGAACCTAGCGTCAAGATCGGCTCGCCGTCTTTAAAGATGATGGTCGGGCTTTTACAGCTGACGGGGCGTTTATTGGGCTGCACTTCATTCATGCCGCCTGGAATGGAATCGAAATCAGTCAGTTCGTTATTCAGCATGAAACCATAATCGGAAACCATGATCCCTGATCCGAATGGATGTTCCACTGTAGAAGTGCATGCTGCGATATTACCCCATCTGTCACGGACAGTGAAGTGTGTCGTTTCACTGATATCTTCTTCATTAGGCTGCGGAATGACTTCCCTTTGTTTCACGGAATCATAAATCCAAGGGTTTCCGAAGTCAATGGCATTATTTCTTGTTTTGAAATTAATGAATGAGCGGCGTTTAGCGATATACTCATCATGCATGAGACCCGCCAATGGCAATTCGGCAAATTCAGGATCAGCGAGAAATGCCTTTTTATCTGTGAATGCCAGTCGCATCGCTTCTGCTATTAAATAATATTTTTCCCAAGAACGGACATCATATTGTTCTATATGGAAGCTCTCCAATATTTTCAGGATTTGGATGACCGTGAATCCGCCAGCACTTGGGGCATTCGATGATGCAATTAGATAATCCTTATAAGTCCCATATAAGGGTACATCGATTGTAGCTTTATAGTCCTTTAAATCAGAAAGCTCCATGAACCCTCCAAGTTCCTTGATGCAGGAAATGATGCCCTCTCCGATTTCTCCTTCATAAAATGCGGAAATGCCTTCACGCTGTAATATCCGATAGGTATTCGCCAGTTTTTCTTTTATGAGCAGATCGCCATCTTGATACGCTTTTCCGTTTGGCATGAAGAACTTACGCGCTTCATCACCCAATCGATATTCAAAATTTTTAAGCGCATCGCAAAGTACCCAATTGACGGGAACTCCTTTTTCAGCAAATTCTATGGATGGCTCGATGAGGTCAGCTAAAGGCTTGCTTCCATTTTCGGTGAGTGCTTCATCCATAGCTTTCAGTATTCCGGGAATCCCAACCGCTGTAGCTTTGATTGATCTTTCTTTAAATGGGATGACTTCCCCTTTATCATCAAGAAACATGTCTCGATGAGCGGCTTTAGGTGCCCTTACATGGCCATCGTATATTTTCGTTTCTTTATCTTTAGCGTTATATACCATAAGGAACCCACTTCCGCCGATACCAGTCATCATGGGTTCCACAATATTTAGGGCAAATTGGATGGCAACAGCCGCATCGACAGCATTTCCACCTTCACGTAATATTTTTTCCCCAATGGAAGTGGCTACGGGATGAGCTGTAACGACCATTCCGGCGCTCCCTTTATCTGTTTCCCTTTTGTAATCCTTATCTTTAATGATTTCATTGTTGTTTTCCAAAATGATTCCTCCATTATTCAGTCCTTTTATCTGCCAAAAGGTTAGGCTTATGTTTTGATTGAAAAGAAAACCTTGTCATTGTAGAAAAATGACAAGGAGATTTTTCGTAGGTATTCATTTATTCTTAATCAGCAAATGATAAATATACGAAAAATGCCAATGTTACAAGACATAAAGCCACCATGGCAGTCGAAGCCATATACGACCCCTCCTTAAAAAGACTTGAATCTAATTAATTTCTCCAATAATCGTCAAAATCCTTCATTAAAATGTAAATTTGTTGATATTTACTAAAAAAGTTCTGGTTCATAAACTTTATATAGGTATTTATCCTTTTTTTTGATTTTCAAAACATGGGTAACTATATATTCGTAATTACCAAAAAATAAAAGTATACTAAATATAAAGACAATACAAAAAAAGGAGGGGGAGTGTTAGTTGAAAGCAGCGGTTTGGTTCAGGAAAAGTCTTGTCATTTTAGTATCCGTTTTGACGTTTGGTCTTGTCACTCCTTCAGATCTGGCGTGGCTAGCGGAAGCCGATTCGTTAAAGGATACTAAAAAGGGATTAGTGGAAGAAGAAGGATTAGCCTATCTTCCTTCACAGAATTCAACTGAACTGGAGGAAGAATTCAACCGGGAAGAATTTTTATCGGGAATTCTGAATAAGGCAGAGGAAAACGCATTTATGAAATTTGGCGAAAAGATCAATCCTAAAATTGGCGATGAGTTCAAAATGGCCATATTACCAAAAATGGAAGAAGCCATAACAGAAATGGCTGCACAATATCCAGATGAAAAATTACAGCAATTAACCATCACTGAGCAGCCGAGTGCAGGCAGGGCCGAGAAGATATTTCATATTTATGATTCAATTAGCGGCAAGGATATCATCAGATTCCATGTCAGGCAGGAAAATCCTCCACTGGAAGGGTATTGGTTCGATTTTCACTATCATACCTATCATGATTCATTTGCCACGCATTATAATATCGGGAAAATATATTGGGATAAAAATACGCCGCCAGAGTGGACGAGTAAACAAAGGCTCTCATAGTGGTTGGTCTCGTTGATTTTATTGAATTGTAAGAGTATGATGAAATGAAAAGGAATTTCTAATAAGCATCGAAATGATACGTTGTCATGCAACGTATTTATTTTGTGTTTAAATAAAAGAAGAGTTTTTATCATAACGGGGAACAATGTTATTTTAAAAGGTTTTCTAATTTTGCTGTTATAGTAGCAGAGGAGTCTTTATCATGTCAGAGTTGTTAAATAACATCATGCAAACGTATGCGCAATTTTTTGACTGGCATATGTGGGTGGAGGTTTTATCCGACCCGGTGAGCTGGGGATTGATTGGAACGCTCGTATTAATGGAAGGATTACTATCAGCGGATAACGCTCTGGTATTGGCTGTAATGGTCAGGCACCTTCCTGAAAAACAACGGAAAAAAGCCCTTTTTTATGGTTTATTAGGTGCTTACGCTTTTAGATTCATTGCGATAGGAATCGGTGTTTTCCTCATTAAGCTTTGGTGGGTGAAGGTGATTGGAGCAGCATACCTTGGCTGGCTCTCGTTTAAATACTTTAGGAATAAAAGAAAAAAACAAGCTGGAATCGATGAAGATATCCAGGGAATGAGTAAAAACAGCATACTGATCCGTATGTTTGGTACATTATGGGGAACGGTTGCGGCAGTGGAATTGATGGATATAGCATTTTCCGTCGATAGTGTCTTGGCCGCATTCGGGGTGAGTGAAAAAGTCTGGGTCCTTTTGACAGGCGGTATGATTGGTGTCTTGATGATGCGGGGAGTGGCAGGTTTATTTCTAAAATTGATAGATAAGGTTCCTGAATTGGAAACTGCCGCATATGTCCTTATCGGATTCATTGCTATAAAAATGCTAATGGCCGTTGCAGGGATCGAAATCCCATCTGCGATCTTTTTTGTCTTTATTTTGCTGATTTTCGGTACCACGATCGCACTTCATTTGAAGAAAGGGAAAAAGCTCAAGGAACATGGTTGAGCAATATTTAAAAAAGCTGACATCACATATGATGTCAGCTTTTTTTTAGGAAAATATCAAGTAATTGAAGTAGGCCGGTAAATGTAGTGAAGAAAAGCAAAGGCAATAAAAAGTTAAGCCAAAGAGAAGACATTAGCGGATGCAGCAGTATGCCAAAGAAAATGGAGAACAGAAAAAGGTCGAGAATGATGAACACTTTTAAACTGTAGATATCAAGGACTTCTTCAGCAAGTTCACGGTGCTCATCCAAAATGGCTTTTTTATTGTTGGTTTCCATGCGATCACCTTAAACCTTTTACGATTATATATTGTTGATATATGAAAAGACTGGATTAATTGTTCTTCTCAAAATGAATGTGCAACCGAAAATACCAAAAAAACATAGATTTTTTACACTAGGTCAATATGTTATACTAATATAATAGTATGTTAGGTTTAGAGATTTTAAATTACTTATATTTTCTTAACGATAATGAGAAATGAAGAATGGGGAGAAGAGTGTGAAAAGGAAGAAATGGTTATCCATACTTGCATTATTTGTCTTTTTACTCTCAATGCTCTCCTATACGTTAGCGAAGGATGAAGGGGTAAAATGGCGCAATTTAAACAAAGATAATCTTTTAAGACAAGCTGAACTTTTTAAGGGGAATAATGAATTACAAAGGATATTTTTATTTCCGGAAGAGGAGTTCGATGAAAGGGAAGCACTCAAAATTGCTGGAACCATTAATAAACTGCCTCATTCCCTTTTGGTGAAAACTGCTGAAAGTGGCGTGAGAATCAAACTATTTGATGGTGATATAACAGAAAATCAATCCGCGGCCAAATTAAAGGGGAAAACTCCGCGTGGTTATTTGAATAAAGAAACAACTTGGGATGATGTGCCTGGTATGGGCGGATCACATACGGTATTGGTTAAAATCGGAGCAAGTGACAAGGGCAACGGACATGGCTCCGTTAATTTGGAACTGCATGAACTGGGGCATTCAATTGATAATATAGTGTTTGATGGAATCCGTGAAGATATGGATTATTTGAAGATTTGGGGTAAGGAAGTGGATGGGCTGTTTCCAGGGATTACGTATTTTTCCAATTACCCTGAGGAATACTTTGCAGAAACGTTTGCCATGTTTTATGTGAACGATGAACAAAATCAATTGCTTAGACAAAAAGCGCCCGAGACTTATAATTTTATTAAACAATTAGATTAAACATTGGGCAATAATACGTTAAAATAAGGAGAATGAAAGTAGAAAAGGTGGTTTATCATGAAGCAATATTTAGATTTATGTAAGCATGTACTCGAAAATGGAACGCAAAAAGGGGATCGTACGGGAACAGGAACGATCAGCACCTTTGGATATCAAATGAGATTCAATTTAAAAGATGGATTCCCTGTACTTACAACGAAAAAAGTTAGTTTAAAAGCGATTATCCATGAATTATTATGGTTTTTGAAGGGTGATACAAACGTTGGCTACCTTCAGGAAAACAGCGTGCGGATTTGGAATGAATGGGCTGATGAAAATGGTGAACTAGGTCCGATTTATGGTCATCAATGGCGTTCTTGGGGAACGGCCGATGGAAGGCAAATCGACCAGATCAGTGAATTGATCGGACAAATAAAAACGAATCCAAATTCAAGAAGATTGATAGTCAGTGCTTGGAATGTTGGGGAATTGGACGAAATGGCCTTGCCGCCTTGCCATGCTTTCTTTCAATTCTATGTCGCTGATGGAAAGCTTTCATGCCAGTTATATCAACGTTCAGCGGACGTCTTTTTAGGTGTTCCTTTCAATATAGCTTCGTATGCGCTCTTAACGATGATGATCGCCCAGGTGTGTGATTTGGAAGTTGGCGAATTTGTACATACTTTCGGGGATGTCCACATCTACTCTAACCACCTTGAACAAGTGGAACTGCAGTTGACCCGTGATCCCAAACCATTGCCAATCATGAAAATCAATCCAGATGTGAAAAATATCTTTGATTTTAGCTTCGAGGACTTCGTTTTGGAAAATTACGAAGCCCATCCCCATATAAAAGGTGAGGTTAGCATATGATATCGTTGATAGTGGCTATGGATCAAAATCGTGTGATAGGAAAAAACAATGAACTGCCATGGCATTTACCGGCAGATTTGCAGTATTTTAAAAAAGTGACGATGGGCCATCCGATCGTCATGGGCCGAAAAACATTTGATTCGATTGGCAGGGTCCTGCCTGGCCGGGAAAATGTCATCGTTACCCGCAATCAGGATTTTAAAGCGGAAGGCTGCGTAGTTTTACATGATATTGCACAAATCAAAACGTTTGCAGACAGCCGTGATGAGGAAGTTTTTGTGATTGGCGGAGCCGAAATTTTCAAGGAAATCCTTCCTGTTACGGATCGCCTGTATATTACGGAAATTCATGAAACCTTTGAAGGTGATACTTTCTTTCCCGTGATTGATGAAAATCAATGGGATAAAGTCTCCTCAAATCCAGGCAGCATCGATGAAAAAAATCGTTATGCACATGATTTTATTATTCTACAAAAAAAATAAAGTGCTAATCCGATTATGGGGAAATGACCATAATCGGATTTTTTTGGTATGAAATGAACAAAAGCAAGAATTTTTAGAAAAATCAATTACATTAATAACAGTAAAGTGCTATAATGATTGAATTCATTAAGGAAGGAAATGAGGGATTGTTATGAATCAGACTGCATCTAAGAATAGGGGGATTCAATTGGAAGATATTCTAATTGCCTATAGAGAACTGAAAGAAATCGTTTTGCATACTCCTTTACAAAAAAATCAGAGGCTCTCTGAAAAATATGATTGTAATGTTTATTTAAAACGCGAGGACCTACAACACGTACGTTCCTTTAAATTAAGAGGGGCCTACTATAAAATGAAAAGCCTGACCGAGGAAGAGACGAAGAATGGAGTCGTTTGTGCAAGTGCGGGAAACCATGCACAAGGAGTAGCTTTTTCCTGCAGCCAATTAGGCATCCATGGGAAAATTTATATGCCGGCTACAACTCCTAGGCAAAAAGTCGATCAAGTGCAGTTATTCGGAAGGGATAATGTGGAGATCATCCTGGTCGGGGATACTTTCGATGATGCATTTGCCATGGCGATGGAATGCTGTGAAAAAGAAGAGCGTTCCTTTATCCATCCATTTGACGATGAAAAGGTAATCGCCGGGCAGGGTACCACGGCTGTAGAAATCCTGAATGATTGTGAAGATGAAATCGACTATGTATTTGCCGCTATGGGCGGTGGGGGATTAATGGCCGGAGTATCGAGTTATTTCAAATCGGTTTCCCCAAATACGAAATGCATTGGAGTTGAGCCGCAAGGTGCTGCTTCGATGGAATACTCCTTCAAGGAAGGAAAAGTTTCTGAACTTGATAACATAGATACATTCGTTGACGGGGCAGCTGTCAAGTGTGTGGGACAGTTGACATATCAGCTTTGTAAGGAAAACCTGGAAGATATCGTTGTCGTACCTTCGGGCCAAATTTGCACGACGATTCTCGATTTATATAATCAGCATGCGATTGTCGCTGAACCGGCAGGGGCCATATCTGTTGCCGCGTTGGATTTATACAAGGAACAAATCAAAGGCAAAACGGTTGTATGCATGGTCAGCGGAGGGAATAACGACATTGGGCGTATGCAGGAAATTAAGGAGAAATCCCTATTATATGAAGGGTTGCTATATTATTTTATCGTGAATTTTCCACAACGTGCTGGAGCTTTAAGGGAATTCCTTGATGAGGTGTTAGGACCGAATGACGATATAAGCCGTTTTGAATATACGAAGAAAAATAATAAAGAAAGCGGTCCGGCCCTGGTTGGTGTAGAACTAAAAGATAAAAATGATTATGAAGGGCTCATTCAGAGGATGAACAAGAAAGGATTCTCTTTCGTAGAGGTCAATAAAGACAGTAATTTATTTCACTTATTGATTTAATCATGGATTAAATGTTAAATTAGGATAGAATAATACCTACGTTTTTACATTTTATTCTGCCGGCCCAGTCGTATATGGGCATACTGTCGATAATTGTTACCATTCTATGACGAATTGCCAGTTCCCTTTCAATTGGTTGGAAATGGTATTATAATCGGAGTAGGTCTAATTACAACACCAAAGGGGATGTATCCATGTCGAACATTGGAGTACCTGGTCTAATTCTCATCTTAATATTGGCTTTAATTATCTTTGGTCCGAAGAAACTTCCAGAAATTGGACGTGCTTTTGGGCAAACGCTTCGTGAGTTTAAAAAGTCCACGAGTGATTTAACAAAAGGTGATTATGAAGAAGATAAGAAGCTACAACAAAAAAATCATGAATGATTGAATGCTGGGCGTAAGATGCAATCGTCTTGCGCCTTTATGCTGAACAAAGATACGGATTTTTAAGAATGAAGGCGTGATCAACTTTGGAAGATAAAGAATTAAATATCATCGATCATCTCGATGAATTGAGAAAACGGCTCATCATTACTGCTGTTGCTTTTTTGATCTTTTTTATCGCCAGTTTTATTTATGTTGAGGAGATTTATAATTGGTTCGTGAAAGATCTCGATTTTGACCTGATGGTATTGGGTCCGAGTGATATTATCTGGATTTACTTTATGCTTTCAGGTGTCGTAGCCATTGCGGCAACCATTCCGGTAATTGCTCTGCAAATCTGGTTATTCGTCAAACCGGCTTTGATGCCAAATGAAGTAAGGGCGACCCTTGCCTATATTCCGGCACTTTTCCTGCTTTTTATCGGAGGGCTTGCTTTCGGTTATTTTGTCATCTTCCCGACCATTCTTCAATTTTTGATTGAACTGGGCGATGGGATGTTCATAACCAGTTTTACAGCGGATAAGTACTTTTCATTCGTATTTAATATGACGATACCTTTTGCTGTTCTATTCGAGCTTCCTGTCGTTACCATGTTTTTGACTTCCCTTGGCATAATAAATCCTTATGTGCTTCAAAAGTTAAGGAAGTATGCATACTTTGTACTGGTTGTCATAGCGATATCGATTACGCCGCCTGACTTTATGTCAGACTTTATGGTGATGGTTCCATTGCTGTTATTATACGAAATAAGTATTTCGTTATCAAAAGTCGTCTATAAACGAAGGGTGAAACGTGAAAGCTTGCGGGAAGACACCTACGAGGAAGGTTTATAAGAAGAAGCCCATAATGGCATTTTGCCCTTATGGGCTTTTTTTTTAGGCTCTTTTCGTAAAGATTGTTGTTTTTAAAACGAAACGATTTAAGGTTGATTGGAGCGGAAGTGCGAGACTCCTGCGGGAGCAGCGGAGGCTCACCGCCCGCCCCGTGGAAAGCGAGCATCTGGAGGGGAAATCAACCACACCGCTTTACTTGGTAAGTAGCAACAAAGTATGCGAAAACAGCCTTTTTTTATGAAAGACAATCTGATTTCTCTGTTTTTTTACACATTTGAATATTTATACTTTTGGATTTATTGTGTATAATGTAAGCAATCGGTTAAAAATGAGGATTGATATTTTGATGTTCAAATGCTTGGAATTCAAAGATTGTTTTGGACATAAGGTCACAATTTCAGAAATACCTGTCTTACTACCTAGTGATCCGAATTTTTTTATGTTGACCGTGCGTTTGGAAGTGTTTGTAAAGAAGGTTTTTGCCAATAAAGATCATAAAGAAAATTACTCATTTAAGCATTATTTAGCATCCGTACTCAAATGGCCCGTTTATAACAAGCTTTTTTTTGGAAGTTTACTGAATAATGCTTAATGCGGACTGTTCCATAGCTAACTTCTCCGTTAAAAGAGATGACACAATGCCAGGCAATATCGAATGAATCGGCATGTGTCCATGTTAGCTCATGGAGCGGTCTTTTTTTGTGTAATCATTTCAATAGGATAGTATCACTTCACTTGAAAAAGAAGACCTTTGGTTTGAATGCGTACCTTGAATAGGTATAATACAATAGATATGTTAAGTTAGGGATGTGTAATGATGAATAAAGTAAAGATAGTAACAGACTCGACAGTAGATATGACACCAGAGGAACTGGAATTTTATGATATAACAATGGTCCCTTTATCAATTTTTATAGATGGGGAGACTTTTTTGGATAAGGTTGAAATCGAACAAGAAGAATTCCTGAAAAGGATGAACCAGTCAAAAGAACTGCCAAAAAGCTCACAACCAGCCGTAGGTACCTTTGTGGAGGTATATGATGAACTCGGAAAAGACGGCAGCGAGATTATTTCCATACATATGACTGGTGGCATGAGCGGCACAGTGCGCTCAGCGGAAAGTGCAGCTAACATGTCTGAAGCGAAGGTTACCGTTCTTGACTCGAAATTCATTTCAAAAGCGATGTCATTTCAGGTGATCGAGGCAGCGAAGATGGCGAAGGAAGGGAAACCAGTAGCTGAGATAATTGAACGATTGGAACATATTAAAAAGCAGTCAAGTTTAATCATTGTCATAGAAACACTTGATAATCTCGTTAAAGGCGGAAGGATTGGTAAAGTTTCTGCTTTTATCGGTTCATTGCTGCACATAAAGCCGATTGCACTTCTGGATGATGGTGTCCTGAATCCTGTATCCAAAGCCAGGAGCCAGTCAAAGGTCGTGAAGTTCATCATCAAGAAATTCAAAGAAGATACACAAGGAAAAAAAATTAGAGGCATTGGTTTTGTACATGCGAATGGTCTTGAAATAGCGGATAAGGTCCGCCAGGCCATTTCAGATTTAACAGGATATCAAGACATAAAGATAGAAGCAACAACGGCCGTTGTCAGTACCCATACAGGTGAAGGAGCCATGGCAATCATGTATTATTGGGATTGATATGGAGTAACCAAAAGAAACTGCAAATGCGGGGGTTTTGTCACTTTTACAATTGTCTTTAATTCGTAGGAATAGTTGCTGTTCTCATTACGATTGGTCTGATAGAATAAATGAAGTAACAGAATATTTTATACATAAAGGACGGGGTAGGGATGAGAAAGCTGCATTTGCTTATGGCAGCTATGGGAGCATCAATTTTATTGCTTTTGACAGCATGCGGTTCCAATGGTGTACCTGATGCTAAAAATTGGGACCTTGAAGATTTCAGTTATGTTGATCAGGAGGGGAAACCTTTCTCAAAAAGCGATCTTAAAGGAAAGGTTTGGATAGCGGATTTTATATTCACAAGCTGCGAGACGGTATGTCTGCCCATGACTTCGAATATGACGAAGCTGCAGCAGCAATTGAAGGATGAAGGTGTTACGGATGTAGAGTTCGTTTCGTTTTCCGTGGATCCGGAAATTGACAAACCTGATGTTTTAAAAAAGTATGGTGACCAATTTAATCTGGATTACGGAAATTGGCACTTTCTGACCGGTTATGGTCAGGAAGAAATCGAGCAGTTTGCATTGGATAATTTTAAAACGATCGTCAAAAAACCAGAAGCAGAAGATCAGGTGATTCATGGGACCAGCTTTTTTCTAATTGATCAAGAAGGAAAGATCATCATGGATTATACAGGTCTGCAAGATATTCCCTTTGATGAAATCATTAAGCATATTAAAATTTTACAGAATTATTGAACAGGTTGAATGACCTGTTCTTTCTGTTTTCATCCACCCATTAATAATGATTTTATTTAGAGCTTTAGCGATGGTGAAAATAAGGCAATTTGTTTTTGAAGAAACAGCGGAAGTGAAGAATGATTTTGCATGCTAAGTAACATGCTAATTTTTATAGGACTAGCTTTAATTCACTGCATTTTTCATATTGTATAGTAAGGAATGCTCAAGCTAAAAGTACAATGAAAAAGAAGGTATATTGTTTGCAATCATCCGTTTTCTGCATGATATAATATATGGGTAGGAAGGTGAGGGTCATGAGGTACAGAATCACCTGTCTTTTCATATGCCTAGTTTGGATCTCAGGCTGCGGCCAAAGTGAAACAGCCTCAAATCAGCCATCTGTTCAGCAGAAAAGCATAGTTGAGCTGAGTAAAAAGGAAACCATTCCTGCCAGCTTTTTTCCGGACCCTGTGAAAATCGTATCGATTGGCGATTCCTTGACTCAAGGTGTTGGTGATAGTAAAGATAATGGCGGTTATCTGCCTTATTTACAAAATAAGCTGGAAAAAGAACCATCGATTACTTCCGTTGAGATGATTAATCATGGCGTACGTGGAAATAGGACCGACCAACTATTGAAAAGACTGGATAAAGCTAGGATTAAAGAAGACATAAAGCAAGCTGATTCAATTGTCGTCACAATCGGTGGAAATGATATCATGAAGGTTTTTAAGCAGAATTTCTCGGACTTGGAACTGAATCAGTTTGATTCGGCAAAAATAGGGTATGAAAAAAGATTAAGGCAGATACTTGATAAGGTCCGTTCCGAAAATGATCATGCGCAAATTTATCTTGTGGGCGTCTATAATCCATTTTCCAAATGGTTCGCAGATTTTTATGAACTTGATATGATCATGAATGATTGGAATGAAAGCGGGAAAGAGATTATCGAAGAATATGATTCAGCCTATTTTATTGATATAGCAGACATTTTCGAGAATTCCGAAGAAGATTTGCTGTATGCCGAGGATTATTTTCACCCAAATGACCGCGGATATGAATTAATCGCTACAAGAATCTATAATGATATGGATATTACCACTATCGGAAAGGACACATTGGAAGCGAGTGCCAAAGGAGATGATGACCAAGAATGACAAATGTCAAATGGAAGACTTTGTTTATTTCCCTATTAGCCCTAAACATCCTGGTCATCCTGTTTGTAACGATTTTAGTTAATCTGCCGACAAAAGATAAAGAGATGATACCCAAGGTAAGCCATGAAGAAGATATCCAATTTCAAATTCACACGAATCGGGAAGATTTGACAAGATTAATCAACCAGTATCTGGATAAAGAGGGATTGACGGGATCCATTCACTATGAAGTGTATTTAACGGATGAAGTCGAGTTATATGGAACGATGCCATTTTTCAACCGTGAAGTGGAAATGAAATTGACTTTTGAACCAATTGCCCAAAAAAATGGGGATTTGATCTTAAAGCAAAAATCAATTGCAGTCGGAAAAATGAACCTTCCTGTTTCATATGTAATGAATTTAATAAATGAGCGTTATAACATGCCTGATTGGGTTAGCATCAGTCCCAATGACGAAAGTATTTATGTGTCATTACAGGATATGGAACTGAAAAGTGATATTAGGGTGAAGGCGAAAGAATTCGACCTTGAAAATGATGACATTTCATTTTTATTGACCATCCCATCATCTTTACAGTGATACGAATAAAAGATGTGTTAAATAATTGATGATAAAAGGACCACGCATTTTAGATATGTCTAAAATGCGTGGTTCTTTTCTACGCCCCTTTTGGTTTATTAAAACCTAAAACCTTGATTATTATATAGATTTCTTATCAATTCCTGAGTTAAAGTAAGAGATAGGAGCAGACTTTTATAATTTATATAAATTATAAAAAATATCAAATAAATGAAATGGATCCCACTTTTCCATTAGAGGTAATTATATGAACATGCAAATTATGATTGATTGGATTGAAAGCCATATAACCTATAAATTTTCTTTGGCTGAACGTGCCAATGATCTGGGATACTCGCCTTATTATTGTTCGTTTAAATTCCACCAAATGACAGGGATAAGTATTAGGCACTGTATGCTACTTAGAAGGCTTCACTTATCTACAAATGATTAGAAAGTGGTAAGAGAATGATTGGTATTGCTTTTGATCATGATTATTCAAGAAGTATATAGTAGGGCGGCGTTTAAAACTGTTTTTGGCATTAATCCTAGAGCATTTCAACCTAACAGGATGCCGGTTCAATCATTCAATAAGCTCAATATTCATAAACATAAAGGGTGATGCAGAATGGATTTTTCGAGTAAAATCGAGGTTGATCAGATACAAAACCAACACGGAGAGTGGTTTGGCGAATATGTTCTCAATATATTGAATGGCCAAGCTATGTATGATGAGTTTAAGGATAAAAAACTAATGAGAAATACAGACTATGTTCCATTTAACGAAGCTATGTGTGTAAATACAACTACTACGAACATTTTTAATGAGGAATTCATAAAAACAAGAGCAATAGGACACCATGAATTAGTTGAAAATTATATCGGTAAGGTAATTAATCCATTAAATAATCTATTTAACAAAGATTATGAATGCATCGTTTTGTGGTTTGGTGAAGATATGTTTTGCCAAATGAACCTTCTTACAATCCTTGCTTACCTTGAACAGGACGATTATAGCGGTAGAGTGTTCTTGAACAGTTTTAGAGTGGATGAATTTAAAGTAAGGCAAACTGAACTTAGATTAGGCAACTATTTAACTGTTTATGAAGATGTATTATTAAATCATAAAAAAACATCAATTGAAGTATTGCCAGTTATGTATCAGGCAATAGACATATATTTAGAAATGCTAAAAGAAGATAATCCAGTAACAAATTATATTTCTAAAAATAAAAGCCTGCCTGAAACAGAATTGATTAACAGGTTATTTATCCACTTCCCAACAATAGGATATGGTGATTTACAGTATAAAAAACTTATTAGAAAGATTAAATAACAGCCCTCTCTCTCCAAGAAGGAACAAGTATCTGTTCTTATGAATAATCAAGTCCATTAAATACAGGGGACTTGGAGGTTCAATCTATACAACCTTTATTTTAAAATAGATTACAATGCCTAATGTTTGGTGTTAATAAATGGTAAGTTACCTTACTATTTACATATTAATGATTTTTATCCATGTTTTTGATTAGCCCCATTATAGACTATCCCATGTTTTGTTATCTAAATATTTCGATACATCCTTGTTTATTATCCATTTAAGGAGAGAGCGTTAGGGTTTCTATTGAGGATGATTCCCGATTCGATCCAATTATATAAATGGTTGAGGGAGTATTATCTTGAAAAGCCTTGTTTGGCAAAGGGAGTGCAATCTCTTTTGTTCCAGCTATCCTCACTTCGAAGTCTACTATCATTGGATGAATATTAAGATATTCGCTTGCTTTCCAGAAATCGAGTTGATCAAAAACGACATCCCCATCTTTGACGGCAATATCCACCGAGAGTAAATCATGTGAAAGCTGGATGAATCGAACCTTTGCTTCATTTTGAGGAACAAATGGATTATCCTCGAAAGTTAACAATTTCAACGATTCATTAGCCTGGGTAGGTGCTAGAGCAATGGTACAGGAACTCCCGCTTTCGAGAGCCAATTTACGGCTTAAAAGAGGGAAGGTGCTTTGCCCGCTGCGGTATATAACCAATTGGTAATTGCCAGGAGGCAGTGGTAAATAATCATTGTTCTCTTTATATGAGAAACTTTTGAGGATACGCACTTCATTTACATAAACATCAAATGAGGGAGCTGTCGGGGCAGCATGTAAAAAGCGAATTTGTGCTGGCAGTATGACATCCATTTGTTCATATCCCAAATGTTGTGTTGATTTTTCGAGACTTTTCAAATGCTTATGGTAATAATAAGCATGCAATTGCGGATCGCTGTTTTTATTATTAGTCGATAGTAAATCATATGTTACCGATTTTTGTGAAAATGATTGTTTATCGCTCACTTCCAACACCTCTCATTTTCCCATTATGGTCTTATCATATGTTTTTATGCTTGGGCATGTTTCTCCTTTTTAAAGGGGAATGGACCATTTTCGTAAAAAGTTTTTCGATCGGCATATTATTTTACAGGGTAAAATAAAAGCGTTAAAATGCATTCAATGGATTGTTTGTAAAAAAGGAGGATTTTCATTTGACAAAGCAATTAGAGAAAGCAACATTCGCAGGTGGATGTTTCTGGTGCATGGTGAAACCGTTCGATGAACAGCCTGGCATCGAATCCGTTATCTCTGGCTATACAGGCGGGACTACGGAAAATCCCACATACAAAGAAGTTTGTTCTGAAACTACGGGACATTATGAAGCTGTTCAGATCACCTTTGATCCAAGCGTATATCCATATGAGAAAATAATCGAGTTGTTTTGGCAGCAAATTGACCCGACAGATGCCGGCGGGCAATTTTATGACCGGGGAAGTTCCTATCAAACCGCGATTTTTTATCATGACGAAAACCAACGTGAAATTGCAGAAGCATCGAAAGCCAAGCTGCAGGCGAGCGGGAAATTTTTTGGACAGATTGTAACTCCCATAATACCAGCCAAAACGTTTTATCCAGCTGAGACATACCACCAGCATTATTATAAAAAGCAACCTGAGCATTATGAAAGATATTCGATCGGCTCAGGACGGAAAGCATTCATACAACATCACTGGGGGGAAAAAAATGAAAAGTAAAGAAGAATTAAAAAAGGAACTCACTCCGATTCAATATGAGGTCACACAAAATAATGGAACGGAACCAGCCTTTAACAATGAATATTGGAACATGAAGGAGGAAGGGTTATATGTGGATATCGTTTCAGGTAATCCTCTTTTCACTTCGAAGGAAAAGTTCGATTCAGGCTGCGGTTGGCCAAGCTTCACTAAACCGCTTAAAGAAGAGGAAGTGGTGGAAAACCTCGATACGAGTTATGGTTTGAGAAGAATCGAAGTCCGCTCAAAAACGGCCGATTCCCATCTGGGACATGTTTTCAATGATGGTCCGGGACCATCGGGATTACGCTATTGCATCAATTCTGCATCATTAAGGTTCATCCCGCTCCAAGATCTTGAAAAAGAAGGATACGGAGAATACAAAAAGCTTTTTGATTGATTGGAAAACCCCCTATCAGAAATTGATAGGGGGTTATTTTAATATTAGGCGGGATTCAATCCGTGATGATTGATGCGATCCGGACAAATGGAATGGTGGTAAGTTCCATTGCTTTAGTCCTGCCAGTCACCTCAAAACGGACAATATGTGAACCGGGACGGAGCCCATTCGTGACAAATAAATATCTTTCACGGGCAAATGGCCACCACGTATTCAAAGTCGTGATTTCATTTCCGTCAATCCATACATTCACTTCCCCGCCATCAGGACTTCTAAGCAGTTTCACACCAAGCATACTTCCTTTGAAGGTATATTCAATTACACTGCCCTTTTCACTACTAGTGAAATAGCCGCCACTTGGACGGAAACCGCTCATTTTTTCATAGTGGTCAATTTCCGATAATTCAAATCCAGAACGGTCATGCAGCTTAGATGGAAGGCCTGCTACAGCCTTTTCCTGTTTGATGTTATCTAGGAACCGTTCATAAATTGCTTCAGCATATAATTTATAACCAAGCCCATTTGGATGAATCAAATCTCTGGTCAGCTGTTTTTCCGTATATCCTGAATTTTTGAATATTGGTCGCATATCTACATTCGTTGCACCGTAATGTTTGGATAAAAGTCCGATGGCTGAAGCAAATTCCTCATATTTCAAGGAACTCTCTGTTATTGTGAATAATTCAGCATTAGGGTGGAGACGTTTTGCCTTCCTCATTAACGCTTCATATGTCATGGTAAAATCATCGACATTCATATATTTACGGTCGTTTTCACCAAAAACGAAGAAAATCAGATCTTTATGATCATGTTCCCTTCTTTGGGATAGCTTGAATAGGCCTTCAAAAGCAGTGGATCCGCTTTGGACCACATAGTCACCGTGTAAAGGAATATCATTGTTATCATTCATTTTATTTTCTAACTGTTTGAACCATGTTAGATTAGGATTTTCAGCTCCGGACCCTCTTCCGATACTGTCCCCAATGACGAGATACTGAATGGGCTGGCCTGATTGGAATTTTTGATAAACATTTATCGAATCATCTGATCCATATGTTTTTGGGACTTTTTGAAGGATATAGCTGATTAGAAGGATCGTGGCAATTGCAGCGAAAGGGATGAAGGATTTTGCGTTCGTTTTCAATTATGTTCCCCCGTATTGCCTTTTATGTATCCATGTAGGTATGAGATAGTTTAAAAAGGCTTAAGAATTGTTTTTTTCCTTATTATATCCCAATTTTGAAGTAACACAATAAATATAAAACGTTTTTATGACATTTTTCATGGTTAATCGTGTGGTATTTCAGACATTGAATGATTAACGGTTAAGATGGTGTTGATTGAAGTTTTTTGTTAAATCCAGAAAAATGGGCAAATGCACAGACCGAGGCGGGCGTATTGACATATGGTAAGGTGTAAAGAGAAATCAGAATTCTAAAAGGAGTGAAACATATGTACGGATATGGTGGAAATGCTGCAGGACCAGGATACGGTTATGGTGGAGGTGGATACGGCAGCGGTGGATTCGGCGGTGGTTGCTGTGGATTTGGATCAGGCTTCGCATTAATCGTTGTCTTGTTCATTCTATTGATTATCATCGGTGCTTCATTCTGCTGCTAATACAATAACCCAAAGACCAGTTGATAAAGCTGGTCTTTTCTTTATGTAAGGAAATTGGTGGGTTGACGCTGGACCTTTTAGATTCCAGGTTGTTGACTGAAAAAACATGGTTAAATCCAGGTGGGACAGGCGATGCATAACCATTCCTTTTTCCAATCCTGATTATGCACAACGGGAATGGCGGGAAAATGCCATTGAGGCGGAAAATCAGGCAAATCTGAAAGGAAAATAAGTTGTGTGAATGACATCAAGGGTCTTGGTTTTTCTTTGTTCACCATTTCTGCTAAAATAACGAAAGAAATGTAACTAATTTAGGGGGATAAAGATATGGAACCTTCCCGTTTAAAAGCAGGGGATGAAATACGCGTAATCGCTCCTTCAAGAAGCTTGGCGATTGTCAAAGGGGAACAACGCAGATTGGCAGAAGAAAGATTGACTGAGCTTGGTTTTAAAGTGACATATGGTGAAACGGTTTTGTTCCATGATGACTTTTTCTCGAATTCGATCGAAGACCGGATCGGGGATTTGCATGATGCGTTCAGGGATCCGAATGTTAAGGGGATTTTTACAGCCATCGGGGGATATAACGCTAACCAATTGTTAAGGTATATCGACTATGATTTGATTAAGGAAAATCCAAAAGTGTTGATGGGGTATAGTGATATAACCGCAATTTTATTGGCCATATATAATAAAACAGGCTTAACTACATATTCAGGTCCTCATTTCTCGACGTTCGGGATGAAGGCTGGTCTGGAATATACGATGGAATATTTTAAAAAGGCTGTAATTGAAAGTGAAGGCTTTTATCTTGATCCAAGTGAAACGTGGAGTGATGATTCTTGGCATTTAGAACAGGATGACCGCACTTTCCACCCGAATGCTGGATACATGGGCATTCAGGAAGGTGAAGCTGCTGGGACAATCATTGGGGGAAATCTTTGTACACTCAATCTATTACAAGGTACAGAGTACATGCCATCTTTAAAGGACAGTATCCTTTTCATAGAAGATGACGAAGAAAGCCACCCATTCAGTTTTGACCGGGATTTACAATCCTTGCTCCATCAGCCAGGTGCAAGTGGGATTAAAGGAATTGTCATCGGCCGTTTCCAAAAGGATTCAGGAATGACTGAATATGCTTTGCAGGAAATCATTGCCACCAAAAAGGAGTTAAATGGCATACCCGTGATCGCTAATGCCAACTTTGGTCATGTTCATCCATTTGTAACGGTGCCGGTTGGTTCAAAAGCAGTAATGAAGGTAAAGAACGGAAAAGCGATGATCCAGATCCATCCATGATACAGTTTGAAGGCGCCGTTCAAAAGTGGACGGTGTTTTAATCTGTTCGGGATATGTATGAATATATTTTGCATTAGGGTGTTTTTTAGGAGTCTTTCCTCTTGTCAGCCCTGGAAATAGTCCTATTTTACAAGCATTATTAGGGAATATGAGTCTAATAGTTCAAATTCTATATTTTTCTGATATAATACTAAGAGATTTAAAATAGAAAAGGTGATTATGTGTTATTAACAATTCCAGCATCCATTCGTTTAGAGGGGGCTTTGGCCGAGTATAATAAAAAAGGCCGTGTGAGCCATACTTGTTTCGTTTGTAACGAAGATACTTCTAATGGGGATGCAAGTAACTTGAACTACTATAAGTTAGGAACTAAAAAAGTTTGTCATTCCTGCATGAAAAATGTTTTGCGTCATCCGTCTTTAAAAGAGTATGAATATGTGCATACTTCAGTTATCGATAAAACTGCTTTTTATAAAAATGTGCTGGCTGTTTTAAAGGATGAAAGTTTTTTGGAGTCAATTCGTGAAGAAAAACTAAATAGCGCATTGTAAGAAAAAAGTGTATCTCTCGCGGATACACTTTTTTTGTTGCCATTTTTGGAAGACCACCCATGAAAGCAAGAAATTTATCCGTTAACATGCTTAGGCCAATTTCTTTAGCAAGATTGCTTTCATCTGGACATACACTTTACTATATTGCATTTGTTTTTAATGAGAAGGAGTGTGTGGGCTTATGGAGCAGTCTTCATTGATCAAACCGGTCCTGGGAGGAGCCTACCCGACTATCAGTCATGGTCAGGGAGTGTTTTTATATGACAAAGATGGAAAGGAATACCTTGATGCTTCTTCCGGTGCTGTTACAGCCAATATTGGCCATGGAGTCCAGGAAATCATTGAAGCGATGGTAAAACAGGCTAAACAGGTTTCATTTGTGTATCGGTCCCAATTCACCAGCGATGCTGCAGAGAAACTTGCCGGAAAAATTGCAGAATTGACCAAAGGGGAACTGACATACAGCTTTTTTGTAAACAGCGGCTCCGAAGCGACTGAAACAGCATTGAAAATTGCCATTCAGCATTGGCAGGAAAAAGGGAAGCCAAAGAAACAGAAAATCATATCGAGATGGATGAGCTACCATGGCATCACGATGGGAGCTCTTTCAATGTCTGGACATCCGATTCGCCGGGAAAGGTTTACTTCCATGCTTGAATCATATCCTTCTGTATCTCCTCCATATTGTTACCGATGTCCACTTCAACTTGATCCACATACGTGCGGAATGTCCTGTGCTTCGGAATTGGAAGCATCAATCCGGCGTATTGGCAGTGAAAATATAGCGGCTTTCATTGCAGAACCTGTTATCGGCGCAGCCGGAGGGGCCATTGTTCCTCCTGATGGTTATTTTCGAAAACTCAAGAAAATCTGCGTAGAGAATGATATTTTATTCATTGCGGATGAAGTAATGACCGGATTTGGACGTACCGGGAAGATGCTTGCTTCCGAATATTGGGATGTGGAGCCTGATATCGTAACATTTGGTAAAGGTATGAGTGGGGGGTATACACCAATAGCGGCCGCAGTAATGACCAAAAATGTGATGGAGCCCATAATGAAAGGCTCGAAGTCAATTATAGGAGGCCATACTCTAAGTGCAAATCCGTTATCGTGTGCGGTATCTTTGGCCGTTTTAGAATATGTCGAAAGGAATGAACTTGTCGAAAAATCAGCCGACAGAGGGAATTACCTGATTAGGGGCCTGAAAAAGTTGGCAGGGAAGTATTCCTTTATCGGTGATATACGCGGGAGAGGTTTATTGATTGGCATCGAATTTGTCCAGGATAAAGCAACGAAGGCCCCATTTCCGAAGGAGGCAGACGTGACTAATGAAATCATTGAATTGGGAATGAGGAATGGAATACTTCTTTATCCCGCAGCTGCAGGCCTTGACGGTGTAACAGGGGCAGCGATCATCATCTCCCCGCCGTTAACGATATCGGAAGAGGAGTGTGCTGAATTGTTAATGAGGGTCGATATAACTTTTTGGCAATTTAATGAATCGATAGGTAAACGGCCATCACAACAAGGAAGTGAGTCATAGTGGTGGAAAATACGTTCCAGAAGATTTGTCGTTTGGAGGATGTCCTCCATCACTTTAAAGATAAACAGTCCATCCTGTTTGGGGGATTCGGTGGCATAGGGACGCCTCCGGGATTGATCAATCTGATTTTGGAATCAGGTATTAAGGATTTAACCTTGATTGGGAACGATACAGGTTTCCCCGATATCGGAATCGGAAAACTGGTCACCCAACGCCGTGCGAAAAAAATCATCGTTTCCCATATCGGTTCCAATCCAAATGCAGGACTATTAATGAACAATGGAGAACTCGAAGTGGAGTTCTCTCCGCAAGGGACACTTGTCGAACGCATCCGGGCCGGAGGGATGGGACTTGGCGGGATATTGACTGATATTGGAATTGAGGCCGATATCGTCCGGGACGGCAAGCAAACCGTAAAGCTGGGTAAGAAAAATTATCTGGTGGAACCGGCATTAACTGCGGATATCGCCATTGTTTACGCAGAAATGGCAGATCCTTATGGAAATCTTATATTTGATAAAAGTGCCAGGAACACGAATCCAATCGTTGCTGCGGCCGGTCAAATCACTATAGTCGAAGCCATGCAAATCGTTCCGCTTGGCACTTTGGATCCAGAGGACATCATTGTACCCGGTGCCTTTGTGGATTATATCATTCCATCAAAAGGAGTCGATTGGAAATGGGTTTGGGAACCGGAGATAGAAACAGAATAGCGAAACGGGCAGCAGCAGAAATAAGTGATGGGATGCTGGTCAATTTGGGAATTGGCATTCCATCACTTGTACCGAACCATCTTTTGAATGATCATAAAGTTATGTTTCATGCAGAAAATGGCCTTGTGGGAATTGGCAGTACCCCTGAATTGGGGAAGGAAGATGCGCATCTTTGCAATGCTGGGGGACTGCCGATCACGATTAGAGCCGGGGCTTCTTACTGCGACAGTACTGTTGCATTTGGGATGATACGGCGAGGCAGGGTGGATATCACGATTCTAGGAGCCCTTCAGGTAAGTCAAGCGGGGGATCTCGCTAATTGGATTGTCCCGGGAAAGCGGGTGCCAGGCATGGGCGGTGCAATGGAACTGGCTGCGAAGGCAAAAAAGGTCATTGTCTTGATGGAACATAACGACAAGGCGGGCATGTCTAAATTGGTCAAAAAATGTACGTTGCCGTTAACTGCCAAGAAATGCGTACATATGATCATCACCGAATTAGGCGTTTTTTCCGTAACTTCGGAGGGCCTCCTATTAACTGATGTATTTGATACGTCCAGCATTCAGGAAGTCAGGAATCGGACCGAAGCCTCGTTTACCGTCTCTGAAAACATCCATATTTTAAAAGAATGAGAGAGGAGAATGGATATGTTTGAGGAAAAAATAAGAGCATGGTTGAATGAACATCGGATGAATGGGGTTCAGCTTTTGCAAAAACTGGTTCAGGAACCGAGCAAAAGAGGGCAAGAAGGAAGTGCACAGGCCATAGTGGTCGAGAAGTGCAGACAACTTGGCCTAGAAATAGATCTTTGGGAAATCGGGGATGAACAATTAAGAAAACATCCCCATTTTTATTGCGACCGCAGGGATTTTAAAGGTAATCCGAACCTTGTGGCTATAAAAAGGGGAACAGGCAAGGGGAAATCCATTATTTTAAACGGGCATATTGATGTAGTTCCTGAAGGAGATCATGCGGCATGGCACGATGAACCGTATAGCGGCAAGTTGATTGACGGGAAAGTTTTCGGGCGGGGAACGACGGATATGAAAGGGGGCAATGTATCTTTATTGCTGGCCATCGAAGCGATCGTAGAATCTGGAATCCAATTGAAGGGAGATGTGATATTCCAGAGTGTGATTGAAGAAGAAAGCGGTGGTGCCGGCACACTTGCGGCAGTCATACGGGGGTACAAAGCTGATGGTGCGATCATTCCGGAGCCAACAAATATGAAACTATTCCCTTTACAGCAAGGTTCGATGTGGTTTCGACTGAGAATAAAAGGCAAGTCTGCACATGGAGGCACGAGGTATGAAGGAGTCAGTGCAATAGATAAAGCGGTTGGTGTAATGAAAGAAATCAAGATGCTTGAACAAGAACGGAATGAGTCACTCCGTCATTCACTCTATAAAAATGTCCCTATCCCCATTCCAATCAACATAGGTAGCATTCAAAGCGGGAATTGGCCTTCCTCCGTGCCGGATACAGCCGTTCTAGAAGGTAGATTCGGCATCGCCCCGACCGAAACGATGGAAGAGGCACAGAAATCGCTGAAGGAGCGAATAGATGCTTTAAACCACAATGATGCATGGTTCAAAGGAAATCCTATTGAATTAGAATGGTTTGGGGCCAGGTGGCTGCCTGGCAATCTCGAATTAAATCATCCGCTTATGAAGACAATTGGCACGTATTATGAAAAAGTGGTAGGGGAAGAACCGCTTGTCGAAGCGTCCCCTTGGGCGACGGATGGAGGGTATCTTTCATCGGTGGGCTCTACCCCCGTAGTTGTGTTTGGACCAGGGGAAACGAAGATGGCCCATGATTCGAACGAATATATAAAGGTGGATAAAATGATGGAGGTTGCGGAAATCATCGCATTGACCATTATTGAATGGTGTGGGGTGGACCAGGAATAATCATTTTTTCCAAGGTCTGATTCCAGGAAGGGTCAGGCCTTTCGCACCAATTTTCGAAAATGTGAAAGGAGCGGGATAAATGGAGGCTGGAATCATTGAAAAAAAAATTCAAAAGCCAAGGTGCACCATACATATTACGATCGACCATTTTAATAAGCGAATCAGGGTTGATGATTATTTGGGTCATTTTCAAGAATGCGTGGAGGAATCTTTAAAGGTGGCTAAAGGCATATCAGCAGAAAAAGTCATCTTCAAGTCTCGCAGGGAAAACGTTATGGCATTGCTTGCTCAAGGCTTTCTATATGAAGGAAGCATCGATAAATTCTTCTTGGGAAGCGATTGTTTCTTCCTTGTTAAATATAACCGGAATGAAAGGCGTAACAGTGCAGAATGGGAAAAGGAAGATCAAATCCTTACCGATGTTCAGAGTCTGCCGACAAAATCCGGCCTGGATGATCCGCCGTCAGCTTATCAAGGCCGTAAAGCAGAAGTTACAGATGCACTTCAGCTGGCCCGATTATATGGTAAGGTTTTCGAAGTGTATCCCACACCGATGAATGATCCGGCATATGTGAAAAAGTGCATGGAAATGGGAACGGTTTTTTATATTTATGTCCATCAAGAGAGGATTGTCAGTGCTGCTTCCGCAGAAATTAATTCCTTTTACCATAATGCAGAAATCACCGATTGTGCGACATTGCCGGAACATCGGCAGTACGGCTTGATGAAACACTTGATTTCCGCGCTTGAAGACCATCTTATTTCACATGGAATTTATTGTATCTATTCGATTGCCCGGTCGCTCTCATTCGGCATGAATGCTGCATTGCATCAGCATGGATACTCGTACCGTGGACGTTTGGCCAATAATTGTTATATCTTTGATAAACTGGAGGATATGAACCTTTGGGTAAAAAATTTTACTTGAATGCTCATTTTTAGGCGGTTGATGACAAGTTTTTGGCATTTCCTCATATACATTTAGCAAGTGGGTATTGAGGGGGGATATCTTGCCAAGTGAATTTTTTAATACAAGTGAAGTGTTGGAAGCGATATTAGAAACTATTGATGAAGGCATTCATGTGATAGATCCAAAAGGACAGACCATCTTTTATAACGGAGTGGCAGCCAATCATGATGGGATGCAAAGATGTGAGGTGCTTGGGAAACCGTTGCTTGAAGCCTTCCCTTCTTTAAATCACAAATCATCGACCTTACTCCGGGTCATTAAATCTGAAAAACCAATCTACAACTATAGTCAATCGTATGTAAATGCACATGGGCGCATCATTGAGACGCTAAATACGACGCTCCCCATATATGTTGATGGGTTTATGATAGGTGCAATAGAAATTGCCAAGGATTATTCAAGTTTGAAACAATTATCTGAAAGGTTAGCTGATCTGGAAAGCTCGCTCAAGACGATAAAAAGTCCTGAAAGGAAAACGCCTGGGAACGGCGGATTGTATTCTTTCACGGAAATCCTGACAAATGATACTGGGTTTAAAGGGTTGATATCACAAGGGAAAAAGGCTGCCCGCTCCTCCTCATCCGTATTGGTTTATGGGGAAAGCGGTGTAGGAAAAGAGCTTTTTGTTCAAAGCATCCACCAGGATTCGAGCCGCGGTAAAGAACCTTTCATCGCGCAAAATTGTGCTGCCCTACCAGAAAGTTTATTGGAATCGCTTCTATTCGGTACGGCAAAAGGAAGCTACACTGGTGCTGTGGAACGTCAGGGATTGTTTGAATTAGCCAACGGAGGAACCTTGTTTTTAGATGAATTGCAATCGATGCCGATTGATTTGCAGGCAAAGCTTCTGCGTGTGCTAGAAGATGGCTTCATCAGGAGGATAGGCGGTACAAAGAGTGTACAGGTGGATGTCAGGATCATGGCAGCGATGAATATAGATCCGAAAAAGGCAGTATCGGAAAACAGGCTAAGGCCGGATTTATTTTACCGATTGAACGTATTGAGCTACGAGCTGCCTCCATTAAGGGAGCGGATTGATGATATAGAGCTTCTTTCTGAACATTTCATATCAGTATTTAACAGTAAATTAGGACTGTCGATAAAAGGCATGGATGAGAAGACTAAGGTTTTTTTTCGGAAATATCATTGGCCTGGAAACGTAAGGGAGCTTAAACATACGATAGAATTCATGATGAACCATACGGAGAATGATGTTTTGAATCTTGAAGATTTGCCCCAATTTTTAAAAAAGCCCACCACATCAGAAAAAATCCTTCCGCTTCGTGAGGCCATGATTGAGATGGAAACAAAATTGATTACCGAGGCCCTTCTTCAAACGAACGGTAACGTTTTCCAGGCATCGAAGCTATTGCAGATTCCAAGACAGACCTTGCAATATAAAATAAAAAAACATATTTGAATGGAAAAAATCCGGATGCAGCCAGCAATCCGGTTTTTTTCATGGGCATTCGAATTTTTGGGTCATTTTGGCACCCTTCTTGCATTTAATACTACTATCATAACTCAGGAGGTATAACCATGTTATTTGACTTATATAAGCCAGATCGCAATTGGAAAGATATAGAGCTATGGAAAGATGTAACCGAAGAACAATGGAACAACTGGCTGTGGCAGCTTACGAATACGATCCGAACTGTTGATGATTTGAAAAAAGTGATAAACCTGACTCCGGATGAAGAGGAAGGTGTGAGGATTTCCACAAAAACCATTCCATTGAATATCACCCCATACTATGCTTCGTTAATGAATAAAGATGACCCAAGGTGTCCAATCAGAATGCAATCGGTCCCCATCTCTGAAGAAATGCATAAAACCAAATATGACATGGAAGACCCGCTTCATGAGGATGAGGACTCCCCTGTACCGGGACTGACCCATAGATATCCGGATCGAGTTCTTTTTTTGGTGACGAATCAATGCTCCATGTACTGCCGTTATTGTACGCGAAGACGCTTTTCAGGCCAAATTGGCATGGGAGTGCCAAAAAAACAATTGGACGCTGCAATCGGTTATATACGTGACACGCCGGCAGTTCGGGATGTCCTTATTTCCGGCGGTGACGGATTATTGATCAATGACACAATCCTTGAATATATCCTCAAAAACTTAAGGGAAATTCCTCATGTTGAAATAATCAGGATAGGTACGCGGGCTCCTGTTGTTTTTCCCCAAAGAATCACTGAAAATTTATGTGCCATTTTAAAAAAATATCATCCAGTTTGGCTGAATACTCATTTCAATACCTCGATAGAAATTACCGAGGAGTCAAAGAAAGCATGTGAGATGCTTACCGATGCAGGTGTACCTGTAGGCAACCAGGCAGTTATTTTAGCGGGGATAAATGACAGTGTCGCAATCATGAAAAAGCTGATGCATGATCTGGTTAAGATCCGTGTCCGCCCTTATTATATTTATCAGTGTGATCTCTCGGAAGGGATCGGTCATTTCAGGGCACCCATTTCAAAAGGGATTGAAATCATCGAGGGGCTCCGAGGCCATACTTCCGGTTATGCTGTGCCTACCTTCGTCGTCGATGCTCCAGGAGGGGGAGGGAAGATCACACTGCAGCCGAATTATATCCTTTCACAATCCCCAACAAAAACGGTGCTGCGCAATTTCGAAGGTGTGATAACCACATATCCTGAACCTGAGAAATATACACCAGGACTTGCAGATGATTATTTCAAAGGGGTATATCCTGATATGGAAGAAAAACAGTCAGATATAGGTGTATCGGGTTTAATGAACGACAAGCAATTCAATTTAGTGCCTGAAGGGCTGAGGCGAATGAATAGACGGGAAAAATACGTGACCAACCCAGAGCATGCATCATTGAAGAACCAACGTGAAAAACGAGATCTGTTAAAAGAAAAGAAATTCCAGGCACAGCAAAAAAAGGGCACTCAAAAGGGGGATGAATAGCATGGAGACGTGTCCATGGTGTGAGAAAGGGAAGCTTGCATCAGTAAAGGGGACCGTGTATTGGGAACTGCCGGATGGTACGAGGGCGGTAGAAATTACGGAAACCCCTTCATCTCATTGTCAGAGTTGCGATGCTTTTTTTCAAAGTGATGAAACGACTAAAGAGATCGAAGACCAGCTGTTTTTAATTGATACTAAACAGTTAGGGAAACAGACGACGTATGACGAGTTATTGAAGATGAAGCGGTTGTTAAAGCGGAATTATTTTGATTTTGGGAAATAACAAAATAATTAGAAGTTGCCTCATCTACTTTTTATGATGAGGTTTTTCTGTGCGCACGGCGGTGCGGTCCATAGGGTGCACATCTCTAACAGTTAAGGCATTATTAGCGTTTACATTCCGTGTTGACGCGGAATTCTGAAGGAAGCAAGCGGTTAATTGAGATATATTATTTTGGAAGACTCTTTTGTAGAGGTTTTTTGAAATTTTTTCAATGTATTAGGGTAGATGAAAAAGCACTGTTAAAACAACTAATTTTATTTACAAAATACGAAGAGCAGAAATAATAATGAAAGACCAATTGAACAAAATTAAGGTCCCTGTGGTTTGTCGTGAAGAACAGGACAATTGAAGGGCCAGTTATTTTTATACCATTGGCCGATCCAAGAAAAAATCCTGTACCAATAGTGTAGCCTACCCCTATTAAGGACAATTGCCACCATTTTAAATATTCATCTTCACTCCCCCTACTTTGACCACTAGGAATAAAAAGAGCAATTCTAACTCCTCACATATTCAAATTACTTTTGAAAACAAGTAGTTATTTAGATTACATGTTTCTCTGAACATTCCCCATTTGAATTCATACATAATCATCCCGCTTATAAATGTATTTGTGATAAATTACCATTCTTAATAAGCGTTTTTGGGGATAGGTTTATCCTTTGTGGATAACTTAGAAATAAAATCTAAAAGAAAGGATACTTATATGAAAATAAAATGGGTTTTATTAGCATTTCTTTCTACCATAGTCAATGTGCTTTCTGGCTGTGAATCATTAGCGGTATTAGATCCCAAAGGACCTCAAGCCCAAACGCAAGCCAATGTGATTTGGCTATCAATTGCGATAATGGCGGTTATAGTAATTGTTGTTTGTGCTATTTTAGTCTTTGTTTTAACGAAATACCGTGACTCTAAACTACCTAAAGATTATGAACCACCCTACATAGAAGGAAATCATGTTGTTGAAACGATTATTGTTGGGGTGCCAATTTTAATCGTCATTTTCTTCTCCGTTGTTTCTGTAATTTCCAACAATAAAGTGGAAGCCACTCCGGAAGGGTACAAAGGTCAAGATCCATTAGTTATTTACGCTTCGTCATCTGACTGGAAGTGGCATTTTAGTTATCCAGAAAACGATATCGAGACAGTAAACTACTTGTATATTCCAACAAATCGACCACTTGAATTTAAACTTTATTCATTCGGGCCTATAACGAGTTTCTGGATTCCACAACTTGGCGGTCAAAAATATGCCATGTCTAACATGGTGACCACATTACACTTAGCAGCGGACGAATCAGTGGAAATGATGGGACGAAATGCAAACTTTAGTGGGAAAGGATTCGCTGAAAATACGTTCCATGTCGAAGCGATGTCTCAAGATAAGTTTGATGAATGGGTAAAGGAAGTTAAAGAAACTGCGAAACCTATTACTGAAGTAAGATTCAATGAATTATTAAAACCGGGTCATGAGGGACAGTTAACGTTTACTGGAACTCATTTAGACTTCTCACCAGCTCCAGAAGGTGAAAATGCTGGACATCATCATGGCTCAAGTGACTCTAACGCGAATTCAAAAGGTGAACATATGGAACATGATCATAAGTCAAGTAATAATAAAGAAAAATCACCACACAATCATGAATAATTTCTTAGTCTATCTCAAGAAAAATATTTTCAGAAAGGAAACACAAAAGTATGGGTTTTTTCTCTAGATTTCTTATACCTAATCCCAGTCCCGTCATATACTCATCAATGGTGGCCATTGGTGTTACTGTTCTCTTGATCATTGTTGGTATAACCCACTTTAAAAAATGGTTTTATTTATGGAGTGGCTGGCTAACAACAGTCGATCATAAAAGAATAGGTATTATGTATCTAATATCTGCTTTGTTGATGCTATTTCGTGGTGGGGTAGATGCTGTGATGATGCGTGCGCAACTTGCCGTACCGGATAACAAATTATTAGATTCACAGCACTATAATGAAATTTTTTCAACACACGGGGTTGTGATGATTCTCTTTATGGCGATGCCGTACATTATGGCCTTAATGAATTTCGTAGTGCCATTACAAATTGGAGCCCGAGATGTAGCATTTCCAAGACTAAATGCCATAAGTTTCTGGTTATTTTTTATGGGTGCGATGCTATTCAACATCTCTTTTGTAATTGGTGGTTCGCCTGATGCAGGGTGGTCATCTTATTTCCCTCTTGCAGGTAATGAATTTAGCCCGCATGTTGGAACGAATTATTATATGATTGGTATTCAGATAGCCGGAATAGGTACATTAATGACGGGGATTAACTTTTTGACGACTATTCTTAAAATGAGAGCACCCGGTATGACATTAATGAAAATGCCAATGTTTACATGGTCTTCTTTAGTCACAAGCATTATTATCGTTTTCGCATTCCCTGTATTAACAGTGGCGCTGATCATGGGAACAATGGATCGACTATTCGCAACCAAGTTTTTCACAATGACTGATGGCGGTATGGATATGCTTTGGGCTAACCTGTTCTGGGTTTGGGGACATCCTGAAGTATATATCTTAATCTTGCCTGCATTTGGTCTTTTTAGCGAG
This sequence comes from Peribacillus simplex, assembly GCF_900156045.1. GTDB lineage: Bacteria > Bacillota > Bacilli > Bacillales > DSM-1321 > Peribacillus > Peribacillus simplex_D. The sequence continues at coordinate 1,290,119 of NZ_FTMX01000001.1, forward strand.
ATTATCCCAACCTTTTCACGGCGTAACCTATATGGCTATCGATCAATGGTTGCTTCAATGGTATTTATCTCTATATATTCATTCTTCGTTTGGACTCACCATTTCTTTACAATGGGGCAAGCGGCATATGTTAATAGTATTTTCTCGATTACAACGATGGTAATTGCTATTCCGACTGGAATCAAGATCTTTAACTGGTTGTTCACGATGTGGAAAGGTCGAATCAGATTTACCGTCCCTATGCTTTATTCAATAGGGTTCATACCACTTTTCACAATCGGTGGAGTTACTGGGGTTATGCTTGCGATGTCAGCGGCGGATTATCAATACCATAATACAATGTTTTTAGTAGCTCACTTCCACAATGTCATTATTCCGGGTGTAGTATTTGCGGTGCTTGGTGCCGGAACTTACTACTGGCCGAAAATGTTTGGTTTCATGTTGAATGAAAGGATTGGGAAATGGGCGTTCTGGTTTCTAACCATTGGTTTTTGCTTAGCATTCTTCCCTATGTATATCACTGGTTTAGATGGTCAAGCACGTCGTATATACACATACTCTGAATCGACTGGATTTGGACCATTGAATATGATTTCGTTTATCGGGGCAGTATTAATGGCAATCAGCTTTGTATTAATCGTATATACGATTTACTATAGCATTCGCCATGCTCCAAAAGATGTTGGTGATGATCCGTGGGATGCACGTTCCCTTGAATGGGCTACTCATAATCCAGTACCAGAATATAACTTTGCTATTATTCCACAAGTGAACTCAAGGGAGACATTTTGGGATGCAAAATATAAAGGTCATGAATTATTCAAGGGTGACTATGAAAAAATTCATATGCCCAATAACAGCGGCGTACCGTTTATCATGTCCTGTATCTTCTTTGTCTTTGGATTTGCGTTAGTATTCAGCATATGGTTTCTTGCGATTATTGGGCTAATCGGTATCTTTGTTTGCATGACTCATCGTTCATTCGAAATAGACCATGGGCATTACATTTCTGTAGAAGAAATTAAAGAGACAGAAGCAAAATTTAGGGGTGTTAATAAATGGAAATAGATCACTCGCAACCTCTTGAATATAGTACGGAACAAAATCGTCTAAATATTTTAGGCTTCTGGATTTTCCTTGGAGCCGAAATTATGCTTTTTGCAACACTCTTTGCATCATATTTTACATTAGTTGATCGTACGGGTAACGGTCCTACTGGTGCAGAAATTTTTGAAATCACTCCAGTACTTGCTGAAACATTCTTGCTCTTAACAAGCAGTTTTGTCATCGGGCTTGGAATTCATGCCATGCGACTTGGCAACAAGAAAGCCATGTTGACATTCTTCGTGATCACTCTCCTTCTTGGATTAGGGTTCTTAGGATTTGAAATTACTGAGTTCATTACCTATTATCACGAAGGAGCTACACTGCAAACTAGTGCATTTACATCGATGCTTTTTACAACATTAGGGACACATGGAGCACATGTTTCATTAGGACTTTTCTGGGGGTTATTTATTATCCTTCAAGTGAAAAAACGCGGGTTGACACCTGAAACAGCCAATAAATCCTTCATTTTCTCTCTTTACTGGCATTTCTTAGATATCGTTTGGATCTTTATCTTCACCTTTATCTACTTGAAAGGAATGACATAAACATGAAGGAATTATTCCCGGCTAAACAAGTATGGGGTTTTGTATTTTCATTGATTTTAACGGTTGTAGCACTGTTGGTTTACTTCTTCAATATGACAAAAGCAACAGGAATGACGATTTTTATATTGACAGCATTCATACAAGCAGCTGTTCAACTAGTTGTGTTTATGCATGCTCGTGAAACGGATGATAGCAAATCAATTTTTATGACTCTATATTGCGCTATATTCCTAGCTCTAATTACTGTTGTCGGTACAATACTATGTATGGTCTGGGGTTTTTATTGATATGAAACAGCTCGGGAATCAGTAGGCGTATGATAAGTAATTGAAGTTGAAATAGGGACAATAAGGTAAGTATAGGGAAAAGCTTATAATGCTTTTACTGTTGATAAATTCCAATTTTAAAAAGCGACCTTCATTTTAAGGGGTACAGCTTTTGTAATTCCCTTTACGGTTATTTCCACACCAATGAGAATTCAATATTAGCTACTGGATTTCAACGTTTTAACATTCTCCTATGGAATCTAACTAATGAGGGGTAAAAGTAAAAAGATTCTTTCATTTTCTAAAGGAGAAATCGATTCTTTAGCGACAGAAACAAGCGAAATGCTGGGGGGAATAGCCACTGATGTTTAATAAACTATTTGGGAAAAAGTAATAGCGAGGTGTTTGATGGGTGGGAAGAGTAACAAAAAGAAATTTCCTATTTCTCCAGATGCAATGAAAGCTTATCAAGTACTTCATCATGAAAATCCTACTCGTGAGTTATATGTTATTCATACTAAGTAAGAGCCCCAATATCATTGAGAAAAAAATGGGTAGGTGTAAAGCGATAGTGAAAAGAATGGATTTTTCACAGTAAATAAGCAATAAATAAAATAGAAAAACTAACAATAGAGTTCAATTGAAAGGCAAGTAGAGATGATTATTCTGTACTTGCTTTTTAATTTATATGACCCACTTAAAAAGTAATTTAAACAATAGCTAAGTTCTTTTTGCCTATTAAAGTAACAGATGATGCTAGAAAATAAAATAACTAAGGGATTTTTCCCTGTTGCAAAATGAAAGTCTGCGGGAAAATTGAATAAATTCCACCGTCCTTCAAGCGGCATGACAGAACATGCTTAGCGTAATTTTTAGAGGGACCTGGGCATTAGGTTAAACAAGAATGAAGCACTTCGTTTCCTTTATCGAATCATTTAGAACTAAGTTGTTTAAAAATATGTAAGTGAAATTCCGTAATATAACGAATGCATTTTGTGTTGAAAAATCGTGGATTTCTTAAAATGAGGAAGAAAAAACCAAATTGATTTTTAAAAAAGTGGACGGAAGCGAAAGTTTCCGATATATTAAAGCAGAAATCATAGTTATTTTAGGGGGGGATTCGACATCATGAGACCATTTTATTTATATTTAATGAAATATCGACAACCGAAGGAAATTGATGCAATCACTAAATTTGCCAATCATGCCTATGAGGATCATGGCTTCCCAAAACAATCGACAGATTATAATGAACTGAGCAGTTATTTAGAATTGAATGCAGACTATCTCCAAAGTATGTCAGTATTCGATCAAGCGTGGGAACAGTATGTCCAAATAGAAGAAGGGCTCCTATTGGGAGATCAGGAATAGGGAGGATCGGAAGGATGCTTAAAAGCCTTCAAACCCGAATTTTGCTTTTTTCTTTACTTATTGCAAGTGTTCCTCTTCTGATATTGGGAATCATATCCTATGGATCGCAAAGGTCCCTTCTGGAGAAGGAAGCAAAAAATGCCCTGAATGCAGGTTCACTGAATATTGTAAATGAAACATATAGCTATTTGAACGAACGGATCAGTGATGTGAAGTTTATGAGTGCAAATTCGGTAATCATCAATCCTGGCTATTCAAGAGAAGAGAAGTCAGAAGAACTAAAAAAGTTTATCGATGTAAAAGGAAATTATTACGGTGTCTTGCATTTGGATATGGAAGGCAATGTCATTGCAGATACATCAAATAAAATGATCGGGGACAACCTAGCGAAGAGAATATGGTTCAAAGAGGCGATAGAAGGTCATGAATTCCTTTCTGACGTTTATAAAACCAGGGCTTTCTCAGAACCCATAATGGTTCTAAGTGCGCCGGTATATGATGATGCAGGGAAAATGATCGGAGTCGTATCTCCAGCTTTCCGATTGGAAGGGCTTTGGGAGATGATGGAGAAAAAGGCTAATGAAATTAGCGATAAATACCCAGTGAACTTTTTCATGATCAATCAAGAAGGCATCATGATTTCGAAAAAAGACCCGCATGGCGTCATACAGGATTCTGCCTTGAAAGAAATGGGATTAACGAAAGGTAAGCTGATGGAAGCTTCGTTATCGGATGATTTGTACAGTTCAGAGAATGGGGAAAAAATATATTCCATCCAGCCTGTCCATACGATTGCAGAAACGGAGAATAAATGGTTTGTTGTTGTGGGTGCTGATAAGAAACAGGTGTTTCAACCTTTGAATGACCTATTAACACGGTACCTGACAATCTACAGCATCGTTTTTGTTTCTATCATTCTGGCTGTCTATTTACTAACAAAGACCATCGTACGGCCAGTTCAAGAACTTGTCGAAGCGACAGAGGATTTCATAGGAGGAAAGGAATTCATCATTTCCGACAAAAGAAGCTTCGAGGAAATGGAAAAATTGAACCTTGCCTTTCTAAGAATGATGGAAGCGATAGAAGATCGTGAGAAGGAAATCGTCCGAACGGAAAAATTGAAATATGTTGGCCAGCTTGCTGCCGGTGTCGCCCATGAAATCAGGAACCCGTTGACGACAATAAAGGGCTTTTTCCAATTATTGAAGAGCCAGGATCATGATCCAACATTAATAGAAAAATATAGTGATGTCATGCTTCATGAAGTGGATCGGGTCAATGTATTCGTGACACAACTACTTAATTTGGCAAAACCGCATCAACTGGAATGGGAGAAATTCGATTTAAAGGATTTCCTTGAAGAAATTTTAGATACATATACCCCCTCAAATCCGAGTTATCATGTAAGATTAATTAATGAAGTGACACAATCCGTCTTTGTTTATTCAGATAGAAACCGGTTAAGGCAGGTTCTTTTGAATGTCTTGAATAATTCTTGTGAAGCCATCGAAGCAAGGGGGCAGATTGAACTGCAACAGACTTCCGTGTCCCAATATGTAAAATTAGTGATCAGCGATGATGGAAAAGGCATCAGTCCCGAGGATTTAAAAAATATCGGTATGCCCTTTTACACCACCAAACCGGATGGTAACGGATTAGGTTTGGCGACGTGCATTCAGATAATGGATGAATTAAAAGGAAAATTCCAAATTGAGAGCGTCCGCGACGAAGGAACGAAAGTGACTCTCATCATCCCCACTACGAACCGTCTCATTAAATGAGGCGGTTTTTGGTTGGTTATAGTGCCCTTTAATAAACGGGCCGGTTACTTAGTTAATTGAGCAAAATGCCCTCTTATTTCCATTAACCTCCATGTTTGTTTGTGCATATAATTTACTAATCAAACGATAAGGACCATATTGGGGGATGTCTCTTATGGGCAAAAAAAAACAGCCAAAATTTAAATTAGGCGATACAGTCGTAATAACAATGTATGGGACAGTCGGGAATATAACCGATGTGAAATTTCTCGATGGTGCTTATGTGTATGAAGTGAACTATAGTGAAGGCCTTTATATTGAAAAAGCATTGCAATCGATAAACGAATATGAAGGAGAAATCCTTTATCCAAAAGAACAAATCGATATTGAATATAAATATTTATTAGGTGACTTGGTCCAAGTGGATGGATATGAACAGGATTATTTCAAGATAATCGGCTATCGAACGGAAATTTGGCGCTATAAGGAAAATGCCTGGGAGGATGTCATCTATGAGTTATCAAGAATCTCGGATGGTGAATGGCTTGAAGCGCATGAAGAAGAACTGACATTGATAGCCGATGCTAAACGTGCAGATGGAATTATAAAAAAGCTGGGTCTGCTACTTCCTAACAAGAAAAATGAGCTTGCTATCATTGCTAAACAAAACAACCCTGGTAAAGGTGAGCGAGATATGACAATGACAAAAAATGAAAAAAAGGAAATGATTGATGGCCTGTTGGATTTATATAATGATTATTGTAAGCTCTACGAACATTTTGGCGATGATGAATACCGCCATATCATGAAGATTGCCCTTGCGAAAATTGAAAAAGCGGCAGAGGAAATTTATCCAGATCATAAAAAGAAGCAAACGAAGTGAAAGGTATCCCAAACTTTTTAAAGGGCAATTTCCAAATTACTTATAGAAGCTTCCATTCAAATTGAAGCGAAATGGACCATGATAATTATAGGCCCTTCATATGATTTTCCATTATGGGATGCCTTACTGGTATATTTGTCTCTATACATTCATAGACCTTTAAATAAGGGGGCGATGATTTGCGAGAAATTGAGGTTTTTATTGATACAGAAGAGATAGCGGAATTCTTTTTTCAAGAATTGATAAGACGGGGCTATCTTCCAACAGAAGCTGAAGTTGAAGATCTTGCTGACATCACATTCGAATATCTTCTTGAAAAATGCATAATTGATGAAGAAGTCGATGAGTAACCTGTCATAAGACGGTTAGCAGCTTCCTTTCCCTTAATTTTATTAACGATTAAAAAAAGACGGCGGACCTCCGCCGTTTTGTTTGCGGTTTAGAGTTAAGGTGCCAAAAGTCTTTTCGTGATTTCCAGTTTTTCAAGTTCTAGGATAAGGTTCAATTTTCCTAACTTGTGGTTGATATGGTATAGTAGTTTTTGAATATCATTTCAACCACAAGTTAAGGAGGACATAGTCGTATGAGCGTACATATTGGTGCAAAAGAAAATGAAATTGCGGAAACGGTCTTACTTCCAGGTGACCCGTTGCGTGCAAAATATATTGCTGAAACATTTTTAGAGGATGCTAAACTTTATAATGAAGTTCGTAACATGTTTGGATATACAGGGACTTATAAAGGGAAACGAATTTCTGTACAAGGTACAGGTATGGGTGTTCCATCCATCTCCATTTATGTGAATGAATTGATGAATAGCTATAATGTCCAAAAGCTGATTCGTGTGGGAACTGCGGGAGCGATTCAAAAAGATGTAAAAGTCAGGGATGTGATCCTTGCCATGAGCGCTTCCACCGATTCCCAAATGAACCGCATGACTTTCGGTGGGGTGGACTTTGCCCCAACCGCAGATTTCGAATTACTAAGAAAAGCATATGACGCAGGCACGGCTAAAGGCTTGCAATTGAAGGTCGGTAATGTATTTACCGCCGATCAGTTTTATAATGATAATAGTGAATTGGAAAAATGGGCAAAATACCAAATACTTGCAATAGAAATGGAATCAGCTGCCCTATACACGCTTGCCGCTAAATTTGGCCGCCAAGCTTTATCTGTATTAACCATTTCCGATCACATTTTAACCGGTGAGGAAACGACGTCGGATGAGCGCCAGTCAACTTTTAACGAAATGGTTGAGGTGGCATTGGAAGCAGCTATCAAGGATTGATAATTGGATGTAAATGTCAGGCGGGTTACCAGGAATAAGTGATACTGTATAATGACAGTCGGGATACAGGCTCAGTTATTCCTTGGTATCCGTATTTTTGTAATGTCGGGAGTTGGCTGTTGCCCTTGGAGCTTTCTCTATATTAACGTTTGCGAAGCGGTAAAAAAATACATATGGTCATAAGTTGTTATTTTTGATAACTATTATTTTTCGATTGGCATGAAAGCTGATAAAATAGGAATGAAATCGTTTATATCGTCATGAAGAATGAAAGTGGTGAGGCTTCAGTGGAAGAAGAAAATCAAAAACAGCCAAAAGAGGCAGGGAAATTCATTAAAATAAAGAAGTTTACGTTCATTATGGGGATTTTCTTAGTCATATTTCTAACTGCAGGGATTACTACAATAGCCTTGACCTTTGGAGATGAAAAAGTAGAGTCATTAGCACCGGATAAACATTCGGAATTTGAAAAGCTGTATTCTACATACGATACGATAAAAGATAACTATTATGAAGAGATTGATCAAGATAAGCTGGTTGACGGGGCAATTAATGGAATGATCAAAGCATTGGATGATCCCTACTCTGCTTATATGGATAAAAAGGAAGCGTCGAGTTTCCATGAAAGCATCTCTTCATCCTTTGAAGGAATCGGTGCCGAGATTCAGGAGCAGGATGGACAAATCATGGTCGTCTCACCGATAAAAGGGTCCCCAGCAGAAAAAGCAGGGGTAAAACCGAATGATATCATTTTAAGTGTGGACGGTAAAAGCGTTGAAGGACTAAGCTCTTCTGAAGCTGTCCTGAAAATCAGGGGCGAAAAGGGAACGAAAGTGGATTTATCCATCTCAAGAGCTGGTGAGCAGGAACCGATTGAGCTCACCATTAAACGGGATACAATTCCGATTGAAACGGTATATGCGGAAATGCTTGATGATGGAGTTGCAAAAATTCAAGTGACCAGTTTTTCCGAACATACAGTCCAAGAACTGAAAACGGCGCTTGAAGAAATGTCCAAGAAGGATATGAAGGGTCTCGTATTGGATTTGCGCGGAAACCCAGGGGGACTTCTTGACCAAGCAATTGAAATGGCAAGCCTTTTCATACCGAATGGGAAAGTGGTCCTTCAAGTTGAGGAGCGCAGCGGTAAAAAAGAAGTCTATAAATCGGAGAATGATGGAGAACTGAAAATCCCGGTAGTCGTGTTGATTGATGATGGAAGTGCCAGTGCCTCTGAAATCGTTGCAGCGGCTGTCAGTGAGTCTGCGGACATTCCATTGATCGGTGTAAAGTCATTTGGAAAAGGGACAGTTCAGACTGCCCAAGACTTTGAAGATGGATCTAACTTTAAATATACGGCAGCTAAATGGTTGACTCCTGAAGGCAATTGGATTCATAAAAAAGGGATCAAGCCGGATATTAATGTAAAGCTTCCTGATTATGCGAACCTTCCGTACATTTCACCTGATAAGGAATTGAAAGCATCCGATTCTTCGAGCGAAGTGAAAGCGGCTGAAGAGATGCTGAAGGAAGCAGGACATGATCCAGGAAAGATAGATGGATTTTTTGATGAAGCAACCACGAATGCGGTCATAGCGTTCCAGAAGGAACAAAAAATTAAAGAAACTGGGACAATTAAAGATGATACTACCGTGAAATTAATGCAGGTCATCCGCGAGAAAATCCTTAAAAACGACACACAAGTGAAAAAGGCAGTAGAAGTATTAAAGAAAGAAATCAAATAAATGATTTTGCCCGAAAAGCCTGTCAGCGATTATCGTTGGCAGGCTTTTTTGTCGTTAAATGCATAAAATTCCAATATTAGGCAGAGAATAGGGGTAATTTTCCGATGAGGTGAGGTAATGAAAGAAAAGGTATTTTTCATATATCTATTGATCTTGATTCTGGCAGGCTGCACCTATGCCCCTTTACCCAAACAAAATGGAAATGCAGGTACGGAAAAAAGACTAACCAAAGAAGAGGACCAGGAAAGCTTAAAAACATTTCTGTTAATTGGTGTTGACACAAGGGGAGAGCAAAAATCTCGATCAGATGCGATTATCCTGGCAAAATACTTTCCTGAGCAGGAGAAACTGAAGCTGGCTTCCATCATGCGTGATAGTTATGTGAAAATCCCCGGGAATAAATCAGGATATAACAAAATAAATGCAGCTTATTATTATGGTGGAAGGGAACTGCTCAAGAAAACCATACAGGAGAACTTCGATATCAAGGTCGATCATGTAGCGGTAATCGACTTCCAGGGATTTGTGAAGATGGTCGATTTACTTGCCCCTGAGGGGGTAGCGGTGAATGTGGATCAGGAAATCATTGATGATATGAGCATTCAAGCAAGTGTTGGTAAAAATGTTTTACATGGTGAGGAAATATTGAAATATGTCCGTTTTAGGCATGACGATGAAAGTGATTTTGGAAGGGTGGAGCGTCAACAAGAAGTAATGGTTCAATTAAAAACAGCGTTCATGAATCAAATTACATCCTTCGAAGGGATGGCGTCCCTTCCTGGTATCCTCGAACAAGGACTCTCGTACTTGGATACAGATATTGGACTGAAAACAATAATGGAAATGGCTCCAAAAGCCGTCTTTCATACACCGGACACCGTCGAAACCTTAAGGGTTCCAGTGGAAGGAAGCTTTAAAGATGAAATATATCCCCAGTCCGGAGCCGTTTTGGAAATAGATTACACTAAAAATAAAAAGGCACTTCAGGAGTTCTTTTCAAAATAACAAGAACTACTATTGAAAACAACCTTATATTAAGTGAATATGTTCAACTTACTTAAAATATTGTATTATAGACCTCGTAAGAATAATCATGATTATTTATAAAAAACGAGAGGGATACGAAATCCTTCTCGTTTTTTATCACAAATGAAGGAACCTGGATCAATTAACAAAATGCGGAATGTTTTTAATGAAATCCGGTGTTATGATGCCGTTTTCGGTAATGATGCTCGTAATAAGATGATTCGGTGTAACGTCAAAGGCTGGATTGAAAGCCTTCACGTTTTCCGGAGCGATCCTTACACCTTGAATGAAGGTGATTTCCGCTTCATTCCGTTCTTCGATCGGGATGGATGTGCCGGATTCGATAGAAAGGTCGAATGTGCTTGATGGAGCGGCCACATAAAAGGGGATGCCAAAGTGCTTGGCTAATATGGCCAATCCCAATGTCCCGATTTTATTGGCTGTATCTCCATTAGCCGCAATCCTGTCGGCCCCGACGATAATTCCATTTATTCGTTTCTGGTGAATCGTATGTGCAGCCATATTATCAGAAATTAAGGTGACATCAACCCCCGCTTGCATCAATTCCCAAGCCGTCAAACGCGCCCCTTGCAGGACAGGCCTGGTTTCACATGCGTACACTTTTAGCGGAAAGTCCCTTTCTTTAGCCAGGTGAAAGGGGGCCAAGGCTGTGCCATAACGAGCTGTGGCAATTCCCCCAGCGTTGCAGTGAGTGAGAATGGAATCTCCTCTAGTGAATAAGGATAAACCATGTTCCCCGATTTTCCTGCACATTTCTTCATCTTCAGCAAAGATGGCTTTAGCCTCCGATACAAGTGCTTCCTTTGCAGCTGAAATGCTTTGCGCAGCATGCAAGGTGTTCTCCATCCTTCTTAACGCCCAAAAAAGGTTGACTGCAGTTGGCCGTGAAGAGGCGAGTTTTTCAATATGCCTCGTTACATTTCTCTTGAAATCCCCTAATTCAGCGGTTGTTTCCTGTTTGGCACCAAGTGCAACACCAAATGCTGCCGTCAGTCCAATTGCTGGGGCACCGCGAACTTTTAATGTCAAAATACTGTCATATACATCATCAACTGAATGAAGTTCAATAAATTCAGTTATGGAAGGAAGGGCTTGTTGATTTAATAATGTAATATGGGTATCATCCCATTGTACCGAATATGGTAAGGGTGCTAGTGTAGTCATGTGCAGGGCTCCTTTTAAATGGTTGAATAAGATGACAGTGAACGTTGCTTCAAGGCTTCAATGACAGCTGGAACATCCAATTCTTCCCGTTTTTTAATTAAAAATGCACCAATTTCCAATGTTGCCGTTTTGGCAGCGATCCTTGTTTCTTTATTTTCAATGACGTTTAAATCGGCTACATGGGAAAGGCCAATGGTTCGCCTAATCAGTTCACAGCCGGCAAAACCGAATGCATCTTTTTTGAATTTTGTCAGTAAATAAGGCAGATAACCGTTCACATGGCGGAATGGGCTTTTATTTTGGCCTTCCCATAATTCGGCATAAGTTTCTTCAAAGGCATTCCAAAATTCATGAAGGTGAGTGAAAATCTCTTCTTTTCCAGCGCCATTGCGTGTGACTGCCTGGAAGAGAAGGTTGGCGGTGTATTGACCAAGGTCAAAACCAACGGGCCCATAAAAAGCGAATTCCGGATCAATAACCTTTGTTTCAGTTTCACTTGCAAATATACTTCCAGTATGTAAATCTCCATGAAGCAAGGCTTCCTGCTCGGTTTCAAAGCTTTGTTTCAGCTTAGCGACCTCAAGTATCACTTCTTGATCATTCCATATATTTTTGGCGGAATCAGTCAATTCCACCTCGAAGTCTCCCGGGAGTTCCTCAAAAAAAGGATCCGTGAAAATAAATACCTCAGTGATTTTGCAGAGTTCCGGATTCGTGAAATGCCGGGCCACTTCCTTTTTCGCAGATGGTTCTAAATGATAATCGGATGTATAAAATGCCGTCTTCGCAACATACTCACCAATATGCTGTGAAAGCACTGGATATGAATCGCCATCGATCAATCCTGTTCTAACGATTTTCAAGTGAGATAGATCCTCCATGACTGTGATGGCAAGCTGTTCATCCGAATAATAGACTTGCGGTACGAATTCCGGGCAATAACTTCTGAAATGGATCAGCGCATTCGCTTCAATGGCAGCCCTTTTCAATGTCAGCGGCCAGCTTTCACCAAGTACCTTGGCATAAGGGACCGCTTGTTTGATGATTATTCCTTTATTTGTGTGCGTGTCTGTAATATGAAAAACATAATTTAAGTTTCCATCGCCGATTTCTTTACATGTTAAACTTGCATCCGCATTGACCAACCCAAGCTTTTTTGCTAGGGTTATAGCTGTTTCGTTTGTCAATCTCTTGAAATTTGAATGGTTTTGAGTCATTCTTTTCCCCTCCAGATTCAAAATAAGAATAAAAAAGCCTCTTTCATATAGAAAGAGGCAGAAGTTTTGGCTTCGGACCTCTTATCTTCCAGAAAATGAATTCTGGTGGAATTAGCACCGTGCTCTGTGGATTTTATAATCCGGCGGTGAATCCGCCCCATTTCACAATGGTATTACAGTCGGTTGCTGGGCTTCATAGGGCCTTTATCCCTCAGCCTGCTCTTGATAAGAGTAAGTGTTTTCTGAAATTTTAATCTTCGGGAAAATAATAACAACCTTTTGAATAGTTTGTCAATGGGTAAATTAATAAAAATCAGGGCGGCGATCTTCGAATACAGGTATTTTGCTACGGGCTTCCGTAACTTTATTGAAGTCCAAGGTGCCTGTCAGGAGTTCGTTTCCTTCTCCGGCTTCACTAATGATATTCCCCCATGGATCAATAATCAAGGAATGACCAGCAAATATATTATTGACATCCGAACCTGAACGATTAACGGCTACAACATAGGCTTGGTTCTCGATGGCACGGCTAATCAATAAGGCTCTCCAGTGATCGAGTCTCGGCTTTGGCCATTCCGCCGTTACGAACAGAACTTCAGCGCCCTGAACGGTATGGGCTCGCTGCCATTCAGGGAAACGGATGTCATAACAAATGAATCCAGCACATATTTTTTCATTAAGAGTAAATAAACCATCTTTTTCTCCTGGCTGCAGGAAATGATGTTCATCCATTAACTGAAATAAGTGGAGTTTATCATATTCTTTAATGAGATTTCCATGTTTATCGATGATGATCATGGTGTTATAGATTCCCTTGCTTGTTTTTTTCGCGATGGAACCGCCTATGATGTGAATCTGGTGTTTCCGTGCCTGTGTTTTAAAAAATTCAATTGTTTTTTCTGCCTCGTGATCAGCAATCTCATTTAACCTGGTCAAGTCGTATCCTGTTGTCCAAAGCTCCGGTAAAATGACGATATCGGGTTCTGACCGTGCTGCTTTTTCCATCCATTGTTCTGCGACCTGAAAATTGATATCCGGCTGCCCGAAGGCTATATCCATTTGAATACAAGCTATTTTCCACTTCATCTATTAAAACCCCCACATGTAAAAAATGCTTTACAAGACTATGATAAACATATATCATTTGTGACTAGAATTTCAAGAAATTTCAGAGAAGGTGTATAAATGGTGCAATTCGAAAAATCCGGCCAGCTTAAGGACCTGCCCAAGCAGTTTTTTGCTTCACTAGTCGCAAAAGTCAATGCGATCACGGAGCAAGGACATGATGTCATTAATTTAGGCCAGGGAAACCCTGATCAGCCGACGCCAGAACATATCGTGAAAAGTTTGCAGTCTGCCGCTGAAAAAACGATTAATCATAAATATTCGCCATTCCGGGGGCATCAATATTTAAAAGATGCTGCCGCCGTCTTTTATGAACGAGAATACGGTGTCAAGTTGGATCCGAATAGTGAAGTGGCGATTCTCTTCGGGGGGAAGGCAGGTCTTGTCGAACTGCCGCAGTGTTTATTGAATCCAGGTGATACGATCCTTGTTCCAGATCCCGGCTATCCGGATTATCTTTCCGGGGTCGTTTTAGCCCAGGCAAAGACCGAATTCATGCCCTTGACAGAAGAAAATGATTTTCTTCCGAAATACAATGACATACATAAAGAAGTACTTGATAAAGCCAAAATGATGTTCTTGAACTATCCGAATAATCCCACAGGTGCTTCTGCAACTGAAAGCTTCTTTGATGAAACCGTCACCTTCGCAAAAGAGCATTCCATTTGTGTGGTCCACGATTTCGCTTATGGTGCGATTGGATTCGACGGAAAAAAACCGATAAGCTTTCTCCAGGCGGAGGGAGCGAAGGATGTAGGAATAGAAATATACACACTATCGAAAACATACAATATGGCGGGGTGGAGAGTCGGCTTCGCAGTGGGGAATAAGAGTGTAATAGAAGCTCTTGAACTATTACAAGACCATCTTTATGTGAGCCTTTTCCCGGCGATACAAGAAGCTGCTGCAAGCGCTTTGCTTGACTCGCAGAGGTGTGTGGAGCAGTTAGTGCAGATGTACGAAGGACGAAGGAATGTTTTCATTGAGGGATTGAGGGCAATCGGCTGGGATGTCGAAGCGCCTGCGGCATCGTTTTTTGCCTGGCTCAAGGTACCTAAAGGTTTTACGTCAGAGAGTTTTGCAGACTATTTATTAACGCATGCCCACGTAGCTGTTGCCGCAGGGAATGGATTCGGTGAATTTGGCGAAGGTTACGTCAGGGTAGGGCTGCTGACTTCGGAAGAACGGCTTGAAGAGGCTGTGGAACGAATACGTACATTAAACTTATTTTAACGATGGATTGAGGTATCCGATTTATTCACCGTTAAAATAGTTAAAACTTATTGACAAAGTAGGGATTACCTGTCAGAATACAAAATAAATTCTTAATCTTTCGATACTTGAATGCAATTTATATATCAGCGTTTTCTTATTTTGAGCAGGTGGAGGGACTAGCCCTATGAAGCCCAGCAACCGACCGTAATTCCATTGTAAAATGGGGCGGAATTCTTCGCCGGATTTCCTGAAATCCACAAGGCACGGTGCTAATTCTTGCAGCCAATGGCTGGGAGATAAGAAGATGGCTTTTTAAAGCCTCTTCTTTATGAAGGGGCTTTTCCCATTTTGAGACCATTTCAGGTTAATGACATCGAGAGTTTACTAACGTGTTATAGGAGTGATCAGATGAGCGAGATAGTCGCTACTTATTTAATTCATGACTTCAATGGAAATCATGAGAAAAAAGCAGAAAGCATTGCCCTAGGTTTGACTGTCGGGACATGGACGGACCTGCCACATTTAGTCCAGAAACAACTGGAAAAACATAAGGGGCGCGTCGTATCGGTGACACCACTTTCTGAAGAAGAGAGGGCAAACAGCTACTTTAATCGTAAAGTATACCGTTCGCTTATTAAAATTGCCTATCCGGCAGGGAATTTTTCCATTGATTTACCTGCAATCCTCACGACTGTCTTCGGCAAACTTTCATTGGACGGAGAAATAAAACTTATCGACCTGGACTTTGTCGGTGATATTCAAAAAGCTTTTCCCGGGCCGCAATTTGGCATTGGAGGCATAAGGGAAAAGATTGGCGTATTTAACCGGCCCCTGGTGATGAGCATCTTTAAAGGTGTATTAGGAAGAGACCTGACATTCCATAATGAGCAACTGAGGCAACAAGCATTAGGAGGCGTCGACCTAGTTAAAGATGATGAGATCCTCTTCGACCAGGAACTGACTCCATTTTTCGATAGAATTAAAACTGGAAAAAGAATATTGAATGAAGTCCATGAAACCACTGGCCACCGTACTTTATATGCTGTTAATCTATCAGGGAAAACATTTGAATTACTGGATAAGGCAGAGCAGGCGGCTGAAGCAGGGGCAGATGCTTTATTGTTCAACGTTCATACATATGGTTTGGATGTATTGCAGGCCTTGAGTGAACATGATCGTATCAAGCTGCCGATCATGGCCCATCCCGCATATAGCGGGGCATTGGCATCTTCATCATTTTATGGGATCGGCTATCCATTATTGCTTGGTAAATTAGTAAGGTTATCAGGTGCGGATTTATCCTTGTTCCCATCCCCTTATGGGAATGTCGCACTAGAAAAGAAGGAGACTTTGGCGATTGCTGAAGCTCTGACAAAAGATGAACTTTCATGGAAAAAAGCCTTCCCTGTTCCTTCTGCAGGCATTCATCCAGGCATGGTTCCGGACCTAATCAAGGATTTTGGGCTCGATAGCGTAATTAATGCAGGAGGGGGAATTCACGGGCACCCTGACGGAGCAGAGGGCGGGGCCAAGGCTTTCCGCTCTGCTGTGGAAGCCGTTCTAGCAGGAAAGGACCTATCTGAAGCGGCGGCTGAGGAAGAAACACTAAAAAAAGCTCTTGTGTTATGGGGAGGCTTATAAGAAATAATGAAACCGATCATCTTTTGTGATTTTGACGGAACGATCACCAATACGGATAATATCATTTCCATCATGAAAAAGTTTGCGCCTCCGGAATGGGAAGAGTTGAAAGACGGTGTCCTTCAGCAAAAAATCAGTATATCTTCAGGAGTTGGGGATATGTTTTCACTGCTTGATAGTGGCATGAAGGATGACATCATCCAATATGTAAGAAAGACGGCCGGCATTCGTCCAGGGTTTTATGAATTCGTTGAGTATACGAAACAAGCCAACATCCCTTTATATATAGTAAGCGGGGGCATGGATTTTTTCATTGCACCGCTTTTAAAAGATATCTTGCCAACAGGGTCCGTTTATTGCAACCATGCATTTTTTGATAAGGAAAAGATTTATATTGAGTGGCCGCATGCTTGTGATGATCAATGTAATAATGATTGCGGTTGCTGCAAGCCATCCATTATGAGGGAAATAGCGGGTGCGGAAGATTTTAAATTCGTTATTGGAGATTCAGTAACGGATTTTGAAGCGGCAAAACAGGCCGATTTTGTCATAGCCCGTGACATCCTGCTTGAAAAATGCGATAGGGAAGGAATTCCACATCAAGGATTTGAAACATTTTTTGATGTAATTGACATTTTAAAGCGGCAGGAGGCGGTTAAAGCGTGAACAATCATTCTAAAGAATGGCTGGAGTTGGCGGATATTAAAGCAGAACTGGCCGAAAGGGATTGGTTTATGGGAACTAGCGGGAACTTGTCCATCCGCGAGCCCAAAAGCCCTTTCTTTTATATTACGGCAAGCGGAAAGGATAAAAGGAAGCAAACGGATTCGGACTTTTTACTGGTTGATTTAAAAGGAAAACCAGTTGAAGAAACGAACCTAAGACCATCGGCCGAAACTTTACTTCATACAGTCATTTACCAGAAAACAAATGCGAACTGTGTACTCCATGTCCATACGGTTGAAAATAATGTGATATCAGAATTGTACGGAGATGAAGGCCAGGTTTCCTTTCGTAATCATGAAATCATTAAAGCGACCGGTCGGTGGGAGGAAAATTCGGAGCTTCGGATTCCAATCATATATAATCACGCTGACATTCCGCTCTTATCCGATAAGTTCAAGCCACATGTCGAAGAAGACTCTGGCGCCGTGCTGATCCGCAATCATGGCATTACGGTTTGGGGTAAAAGCGGACTCGAAGCAAAGAGAATACTTGAAGCTTGCGAATTTTTATTTCAATACCAATTGTTGCTTAATCAACAAAAGGCGTTTGCAGGCGCTTTAAAATAAACATTCATAGAGGAGGAATGAAGGATGGCGACGATCAGATTCCATGAAACAAACGAGGTTATTGAAAACGGTGAACAGGTAAAAGGATTTTTAGAAACACAAGGGGTTATTTATGAGCAATGGGACATTTCCAAATTACCGGCCCACCTTGTGGAAAAATACGACCTAACAGATGCTGACAAGGAGGAAATCCTTGCGACTTTCCAATCGGAGATAGCGGAAATTTCTGAAAGAAGAGGCTATAAAGCGCATGATATCATCACATTATCAGATGCAAATCCGAACTTGGATCAAATGCTTGAAAACTTCAAGCAGGAACACCACCATGAAGATGATGAAGTGCGTTTCATAGCAGGCGGTACGAGTATCTTTGCCATTGAAGGCAATGATAAACAGTGGTTTGATGTACGTCTTAATCCAGGAGATCTTATTAGTGTACCAGAATCGACAAGACATTATTTCACGCTCGCAGAAGATAGGAAAACTGTTGCTGTCCGTATTTTCGTTACAGCGGCAGGGTGGGTTCCGATTTACGAAAAAGACGAAGTTCAAGCATGAATCATTGTTGAAAAACCAGCTTACGGGCTGGTTTCTGTTTGTAGACAAAAGAGAGATCGGTATGGTCTCATCCCTAACCAGGATTTTAAAAAACAAGACCAGATTATCCTTAATGGTTTTTTCCTGCGACACTCCTGCCGAATAACTGGCTAGCCGGGACCCCACAGGCGCTTGCGCCGAGGAGGCTTGGCAGACAGTCGGCGGAAAGAGAGCGGATTTCTGAAATCAACTGAACTTTTTAAATAAAAAACTGCAGGCAAACTGAGTTTTCATAGAGTTTGCCTACAGTCTGTAACCACGAAGATGGACTCCGTGATTTCAGTTTGGCAACAAAATGGTGTTCGGAGTCCGAATAGTGAGATGAAGGTCAAAAAATCTCGCGAACGGTCGAATATAGTACTCCGGTCTTAATAGTTTTATACTCTAATCCTTATTGGATTGAAGAAATTTGCGACACTCCTGCCGAATAACTGGCTAGCCGAGACACCACAGGAGCTTGCGCCGATGAGGCGTGTCAGACAGTCGGCGGAATGAGAGCGGATTTATGAAATCAACTGAACTTTTTAAATAAAAAACTGCAGGCAAACTGAGTTTTCATAGAGTTTGCCTACAGTCTGTAACCACGAAGATGGACTCCGTGATTTCAGTTTGGCAACAAAATGGTGTTCGGAGTCCGAATAGTGAGATGAAGGTCAAAAAATCTCGCGAACGGTCGAATATAGTACTCCGGTCTTAATAGTTTTATACTCTAATCCTCATTGGATTGAAGAAATTTGCGACACTCCTGCCGAATAACTGGCTAGCCGAGACCCCGCAGACGCTTGCGTCGAGGAGGCTCGGCAGACAGTCGGCGGAAAGGGAGCGGATTTCTGAAATCGACTGGACATTTTTATATAAAAAACTGCAGTCGAACTCGCTTTCTATGTCTGAAACCAGCTTACGGGCTGGTTTTTTTATGTCGATCCGGCAAGTGCTTTAGTAAGATAAGTATGATAAAATTTAACGGAATCGAATTTAACCGGATCATAGGAGCAGATAAGAATGAAAACAACCGAAGTGTACATATTGGGCGGCTTTCTCGGCAGCGGGAAAACGACGCTTCTTCGAAATATATTAAAACAGGAAAGTGAAGCGGGTAGAAATGTGGCCGTGCTTTTAAATGAGCTCGGCAGTGTATCGATTGACAGCGGACTCATTGGAGATGAAGTGCCTCTTAAGGAGTTGTTTGACGGGTGCATTTGCTGCACAATTCAAGATAAACTGGAGGTTCAGCTTCATGAATTGCTAACGGAAAATGAACTGGATGCGGTTTATATTGAAACGACGGGTGCAGCTCATCCAGTTGAAGTATTGGATGGCATCATGTCGCCGATTTTCGCCAAAAGGCTGGAGTATAAAGGGATTATCACGGTCGTCGATTTATTAAGGTGGCGAGATAGGGAGGAACTGTCTCCGCAGCTTCGACAGTTGCTTGCCGAGCAAATCCACCATGCCGATTTCATATTATTGAATAAAGCGGATTTAGTAAGTGAGATGGAGGCCGCACAGCTGATATATACGATACAGGCGCTGAATCCTGATGCTGTATGCTTATTGACGGAGTATGCAGCAGTATCCTTGACATCATTGCAGCAGATGCAAAGAAAACGGCATAATGGGCATCAAAAGCTTGATGTACATGACCATTTGCATTTAACTGCAGTCGTTCATACATTTGAAGGTGCCGTGGCACAAACCGACTTTGAAGAATGGCTTAGGGGTCTTCCGGAAACGATCTATCGGATGAAAGGATACATTTCCTTTACACATTCACAATACCCCCATTTATTCCAATACTCATACGGTATGCCGATGTATATGAATGAAATGATGAAGATGCCATTGAATATCGTCATGATCGGGGAAAAGTTGGATAAGGAAATGTTGATCGGTCAGTTGAAAGCTTTGGAATTGAAAGCTGCCCGATAAAAGTTTACCGCCCATTAAAGAAGGGAAACATAAAAAGGAGACTTTCTTATCAAGGAGGCGGTATTAGTGCCATGGAATAAGAATGATTACCCAAATTCAATGAAGAATCTAGATAAAGATGTAAGGGAAAAGGCTATAGAAATCGCCAATGCATTATTGGATGAAGGATATGAGGATGGTAAAGCCATTCCAATCGCCATAGACCGGGCTAAGATGTCAGTAGAAAAAGATTGAAAAAATGGTCAGACCCATTTAGGGGTCTGACCATTTTTATTGTTGCATTCCAAAGGCGGCAAAGGTCTTTTCGTCTTCTATTAATCCGCATGCAGCACATTGAACCCGAACTTCAGGACCATTATAGGCTAGATGGAATGGCTGAAGGGAATCGTTCGAATATTGTTCAATAATCTCACCAGACTGCGGATCCTTTTTAATGGGGGTTGCTACTTGCTGAATGAGATTGAAGCGAGATTTATTTGTCCGGCAATTCGGACAGCGGTATACTTGAGACATTGTACTCACTCCTTTTTTGAATTTTAAAAAGCGTGATCGTATTATTAAGATAGTCTTTACAAACTTGAACATTAATATGTATAAATTAGTAATGGATGGAAGGGATAATATGAAAGAAAATGTCAGGCAAGAAGAATTACTGGTGGCTTATTTAAGCATATGGAACAATCGTAAGGTGACCGATGGAGGTGGAAGGGAAGTGTTGTCGGAACTCATCCGCCGTGAGCTTTTGGATGAAAATGCACATCCCCGTGCCCGAAAACCAGTATTGGAGAAATTTTACCTCTGTATTAAACGCGTGATGGGATCTTCGCTTTCGGAAGAAATGAAAAATGCGATCGTCATGGCCTATATCACTGAATTGGAAGGATTATGATTTCCGAGTGTGTTACGGATGCTTGTTAGCAAATATTCCTATCAGCTTCATACTTTTTTCACAAATCATTGTTAAAATCTTTAAAAAATAGATATTTAATGAATAAGGAGCTTAGAATATGAAGTGGGGCATTGGGCTTTTTCTTGCCATCGTACTGCTTACTGGTTGTAATAGCGGTAATGAATTTACAAAAATCAATAAAAGTGAATCTTTCCTGGCGACGGTCAATATTAAGGATACCTCACTGACTTTCATAGATGAAAACTATCATCCATTTGCAAAATGGGATATTTCAGAACCGTTTACCGGAGCCCTGCTCCTGGCAGACAAAGATACTATCCTGCTTTATGGAAAAGAGATGGAGAAAGTCCAGGTGTACTCTTTATCAGCAGGAAAATTGATAAACAGTTGGGAAATTGGCAAAGGGATCGTTAATATGAAGCTGTTACGTGATGGAAAGAGCATCGTGGCGGTCAACCAATCAAATCACTCCATTTATTTTTTAAATAAAGATGGGGAGAAACAGGATATTGTCAAGGTTGGTAAAAGCCCCCTGACCGTTCTTCAAGGAAAGCAAGCGAATCGCTTATATGTTATTAATTTTGGTGATACCAAATGTTCGGTGATAAATCTTGAAACGAGAAAGGTCGATTTTGAATTTCCCGTACATAGTTCCAGCACAGGCACATTATTAAGGGAAGAAAAGGATGAAATATGGATTGGAGGGCACGGTGATGGGGACAAAGTGGAAGAAGATCTATATATTTATTCTGCAAAAACGGGAGAGTTGAAGAATAAGCTGAATGCACCAACCATGCCGATAAAGTTCCTTGAGAATGCGGAAGGCATATTTGTCCTTAGTCATGGTACAAGCTCTTTATATAAATTGAATGATCAATATGAAGTAGTGACAAGCAAAGTGGTCGGCGTTAACCCCTTTGAGATGGCGAACTTCAACGAAGATGTGATCGTGGCGGGTTATGATAGTGATGAAGTGTATGTAATGGATACTGAAACAGTCGATGTTAAAAAAACGATCAAAGTCGGCGAAGGTCCGTTCCAATTGATGTTGAGGGAGTAGATGACATGCATGTTTACACCATTTTAGTCGTGGATGATGAGGAGGATATGCGAAATCTAGTTGAAATGTATTTGCTGAACTCAGGTTATCGATGCCTTCAAGCTGCGAATGGAAAAGAAGCTATTAGTATGGTTGAAAAAGAGGAAGTGGATTTAATCCTTTTGGATATCATGATGCCAGGTATGGATGGTTTCTCCGTTTGTGAAGAAATTCGAGAAAATTGGGACATCCCTGTGATATTTGTCAGTGCGAAAGGTGAAGAATGGGATAAGGTGAAAGGACTGAAGCTTGGCGGCGACGATTATATCGTCAAACCGTTCAATCCAGGAGAATTGGTCGCAAGGGTCGAAGCGGTATTGCGGAGGACAGGGAAATTATCAATGAATGAAGAGAGTCAAAACCATGTCCGGTTCGGTAAAATTAGCTTGAACTTACAATCCAGAACGGTTTTGGTCGAAGGGAAGCCAATCAATTTAACTTTGAAGGAATTCGAATTGCTGTTATTCCTCATGCGTCATAAAAGCCAAGCACTTAGCCGTGAACAACTGCTTGAAAATGTATGGAGCGGGGAGTATGGAGGATCTTTACGTACAGTGGATACCCATATCAAAACGTTACGAATGAAATTACGAGCGGCCGATTACATTCAAACCGTCTGGGGAATCGGTTATAAGATAGAGGAAAAGAAATGATCAATAAATGGCGGACCCTCTCTTTTAAATTATGGCTCACCATCATCACCGCCATCATCCTATCCGTGCTGTTCGCTTATTCACTTTCTCAATATTATTATAAAAATCTATATGTGGAGAAGCTTAAAACAGATTTAGTCAATGAAGCGTCATTGCTAGGGGCGGATTACTCCGGCGGTGAAATCAGCGAAGATTTCAAGGAAAAAGTTGAATGGTTTAACAGTAAGAATGACAGCGAGATCTTTGTCGTCAACAATCCCAGGGAATTGAGTGCCTGTCTGCCTTTTGAAATCAATTATGACACCCTTATTTCTGAAGAAGAACGGCAAATGCTTTTAGATGGGAAAGCCGTTGAAAAAGAGGGATATGAGAAAAGGTTTGAAAAGAACATCGTAGCGGCGATCATACCCCTGATTGACGAAAATCGGCTCGAAGGTATCATCTATACATATATTCCTGTAGATTCCATTACGGTCTTACTTAAGGAATTTGCCGCAAAATGGTTGGCGGCAGTTCTATTATTTTTGATTGTCGCGATTTTGTTTACTACGAAATGGTTGAAAAAGCTAGTCAGTCCGATTAAGGAAATCGAGACTGCAGCCCATCTTGTCTCAGAGGGGAATTATGACATACAGGTCGAGGTAAGGAGTCATGATGAAATAGGGAAACTGGCAATGGCTTTTAATGATATGGCCAATTCCATCCAAATGGAAGAAGAAAGAAAAAAGGAATTTCTTGAAAATGTTGCACATGAGCTCAGAACCCCGCTTAGTTACGTAAAGGGCTACACGCAGGCCATATTGGATGGTGTAGTGAAAAATGATGAAGAGCAACAGAAATACCTTCAACTCATTTCAAGGGAGGCTCTTAGGCTGCAGCGGCTTGTCGGAGATCTGATGGACTTAACAAAAATGGATAGTGATCCATTCTTGTTAAATAAAACCCCGATTGCCTATGCGCAATTCATTGAAGACGTACTAGTGAAATATGAACCGATAATAAAAGAAAAGCATTTAGGCTTGCAGCTAGATCTGGATCCAGATCCGATTATTTTGGGGGATGAAGGAAGGATGGAACAGATCCTGCATAACATTATTGATAACGCCATTCAATACACGGATTCCGGAGGGGCGATCCATATTGCCCTAATTCAACATAAAGACAATTGCGAACTGCTGGTTACTGACACGGGTAACGGGATTCCGGAAGCGGATCTGCCATATATCATGAATCGTTTTTACCGAGTGAACAAAGCACGCAGCCGTTTTGATGGCGGGTCAGGGCTTGGACTGTCCATTGTCAAAAAATTGGTGGAATTACAAAATGGTAAAATCGAAATAGAAAGCAAGGAAAAAAGGGGAACAAAAGTCAGGGTCATCCTACCGATTATAAAAGAAGAATGGAATTCATAAAAAGGGGATACGTTCAAAAATGAAAAAAATCATGTTATTTTGCATGGCGTTAATTTTTTTGACTGGATGCGGTAAGGAAGAGGAAATTCCGAAAATGTTAAATGTCGATTTAGCTGTCGATCCAATTCAGGGTAAAGTGAATGAGCCTGTGAAATTTCAGGCAAAAGTAACATATGGGGACGAAGTCGTGACGGATGCTGATGATGTCAGTTTTGAAATTTGGCTTGCGAATAGTGATGATCATGACAAGATCGCCGTGAAACATAAAGGGAACGGCATATATGAATTGGAAAAGAAATTTGATGAAGAAGGAACCTACTATGTATATGCCCATGTAACGGCAAGGGATATGCACAACATGCCAAAGAAAGAATTCGTAATAGGCAAACCAAGCACTCCTGAACAAAATGGCGAAAAAAAGGAAATGGACGAGATGAATGATGAATAAATGAAATGATGAATGTACCATCGAAATCAAAACAATTCGGGTTTTTAAATCCGGATTGTTTTTTATTTGGGAAAATGTTCAAGACGATAAGGAATAAATGACGAAATGTCGAAGTTAAACCGAAAAATTTGTAACATAAAAGTAAAGAAAGTCATAAAAATCAGGTTGGAAATGATATGTCAATTAAAATTTATTAGTATTCAATGGAAATGGTTCTATGTAACTACCATTGACAAGAAATTACTGGGATTAATATGAGTATTTATACTACTGGCAGAAACATAGATAGTTAAAGCATTTTTGCAAGTTTTCTCTGAAACTTGGATCATAAATATATTTTCATTCGCATCCTGTTAATTTGATGGAAATTGTTGGAGCGTTTGTTACAAAAAATGCATGTTATGATAATTCCAGAAGCAAAGCACAACAAAAAATGAACATCACAGGAGGAAATACGAATGAAAAAGAAAATGTTTATGTCAGCAGCAGCGGCTGCAGCTATTATATTCACAGGAGTAGGAGCTAACCAAGCTGAAGCAGCCAACTGTGATACTGTAAAACAAGTAACTTTTAACTCTACTAATAAAGAGGACATGCAAAAGGTCCTTAACCAATACCTAGCTAAATACAATATCACTTTACCGGCAGCGCAAGCACAACAAACGCCAGTTCAAGCGCCAGCTCAAAAACCGGTTCAAAAACCAGTTCAAAAACCAGTTCAAAAGCCAGTTCAAAAACCAGTTCAGCAAGAAGCTGGAACAACGAACCAAGCAAAACCTGAAGCAAAACCAGTAACACCTAATAAATCAACTGAAGAAAAACAAGAGACAAGCTCTCAATTAAGTGCTTTTGAACAACAAGTTGTTAAATTAACTAATGCAGAACGTGCAAAACAAGGTTTGTCAGCTCTTAAAATCGACAATGAGTTGAGCAAAGTTGCACGTATCAAGTCTCAAGACATGAAAGATAAAAACTACTTTGATCACAATAGCCCAACTTACGGCTCACCATTCGATATGATGAAACAATTCGGAATCAGCTATAAAACAGCTGGCGAAAACATCGCACAAGGTCAACAAACACCAGAAGAAGTGGTACAAGCTTGGATGAATAGCCAAGGACACCGTGAAAACATCATGAACCCTAGCTTTACTCATATCGGAGTAGGTTACGTAGAATCTGGTAACTACTGGACTCAACAATTCATCGGAAAATAATAGATTAATAGAAAAGTGCATCCCATTAATATGGGATGCGCTTTTTTGCTAGTATGGATCATTCCATGAAATAAAATACATCGAAATCTAAAAAAGGCTGTCACCATGAAAATAACAGGAACCGCACCTTATTATCAGCGAGGTCCCGGTGTGTAGCAACTTATATCTCGGATACATCGATTTCCGAATACTGGGTATTGAAACTTTTCTGAAGACGTATTTCCAATGTTGATTCTTTATATTGGGCCGATGCCCCTTTCTTCTTAACAAGTGCGGGGAGTGTAATGACATGCCGATCTGATTCTTCAGGAATCCCCTCGATGATGGATTGGTTAGATGTATGGTAAAGTTTCATTTTTTTTAGCCAAGATTCATCTTCTATGGGAATCCTTACGAAAACATATAAATGGGTTTCAAATACTTCGGCATGTAATGGATGTTCAGATCTGGCATTTACGATTTGTGAGCCGCCATCATTTTGGTTCATCATACCTTGCATATTGTCAGGGATAACTTGTGAAAATACTTTTTCGATGAACGATTGTACATCACTTTGCTGCATATTTTTCATGAAGTCCTTTTGGTTCGGGTTATTCTTAAAAGAAAAAAGTGAATTCCAGGGAAACATATTGAATTCCTCTCTCCTGCTTTTGGTCTGACAGGTTTATTTGTTATATTTTATGCAGCTAAAGCCCATAGGTTCTTTTTTATAATTACTAAATTATAGAAAATGGAATAAACTTATGTATAATTAAGTAAAATCCATTAGATAAAGAGGGTTAAGCCTGTGGATGAAAAAGTAGCTTTTATTACTGGTGGAGCAACGGGAATCGGCAAAAGGATTGCATTTTCACTCGCGAATAATGGAATGTCCATTATCATTACTTATCGAAAAAGTAAAAAGGCAGCTTTAGCATTAGTGGATGAATTACAGGATAAGTACCATGTTAAGGCTATTGCGATTCAAGGTGACTCGTCCAGTGAGGAGGATTGCCTGGATATCTTGCAAAAGATTTCGGAGTCATTTGGCCATGTTGATATTTTCATTCATAACGCAGGGCCATATATTCATGACCGTAAGCCCATGACTGAATATGGCAGTGATGAATGGAAGTACATCATGGATGGAAATTTAAATGGTTTTTTCTATTTTGCGAAAGAGCTTATTCCAAATATGCGCAGTAGAAACTGGGGCAGAGTCATTACATTAGGGTTTGAACGGTGTGAAACTGCACCAGGTTGGATCTATCGTTCTGTTTTTGCTGCTGCAAAGAGCGGCTTGACCTCCTTGACAAGAACTTTAGCTGCCGAAGAAGCTACACATGGCATCACCGTGAATATGGTCTGTCCCGGTGATATTGTAGGTGACTGGAAAGAGGAGGAAATTAGGGTTGCGAGAGCAGAAAAGGATGATACGGTTCCAGTCGGCAGACCGGGTACAGGGGAAGATATAGCGAGGGTCATCACGTTCCTTTGTGATGAAAAATCAGATTTCATTACCGGGGGCATCATACCGGTAACAGGCGGTAAGGATGTTCTTGGGAAAATAAATAAAGCCTAGTGGTTTAGGGTTTGAATCCAGAATGAAAAAGGGTGAGGCCGGTATAATCCAGCCCCACTCTTTTTTACGCCATTTTTTTATATTTCACTTGCTGTATGAACCGTAAGCGAGCCGCCAAGCCTATAGCTCCGAGAGCCAAGCCGGAAATTAAGCCGATCCAATAACCAAAGGCTCCCATATCCGTATACTTTGCAAAGAAATAGCCAATGGGGAGCCCGAGAATCCAGTAGGAGACAAGTGACATCGCAAATGTGACATTTACATCTTTATATCCACGCAAAATACCCTGAATAGGTGCCTGCAGGGCATCCGATATCTGAAAGAAGATGGCATATATCAAGAAATGTGATGTCAGCATCATTACCTCATGGTCTTTTGTGTATAAAGAGGCCACAGGTTCGCGGAAGAGGAATAGGATGGTCGACAAAACGAGAGACATCGTCAATGCCATCGAAATGCCAATCCAGCTATACTCTTTGGCATCTTTATAACGGGCTGCCCCAATTTCAAATCCAATGACGATCGTCAATGCCATGGATATACTTAGCGGAATCATATAAAGCAGTGACGCAAAATTCATGGCAATTTGATGCGATGCAATTGTCACGGTATCATACTTACTCATTAAAAGGGTGACGGCCGAGAAAATGCTTGTTTCAAAAAAGATAGCCAGTCCGATGGGTACCCCAATCAATAATAAGGCCTTCCATTCTCTCCAGGAAACACGGAAAAATTCACTGAAAACCTCATATGTCGAAAATGGGTTGATTTTTATCACAACAAGGATGGCGACAAGGGCAATTAACCAATAAGTAATGGCAGTGGCGTAACCGGAACCGACACCGCCAAGTTCAGGGAATCCAAACTTCCCGTATATAAACAGGTAATTAAAAAGGACGTTAATCGGGAGAGCACATAAGGTGATGATCATGGAAATCCTAGTCTGTCCCAGTGCATCGATGAAGGCCCTCAAAGCATTATAAACGAATAAAGGAATGATACCGAGTGAAAGGGCGATCAAATAATCATGAGCCACAATGTGGACACCATCTTCAAGGTCCATGGCACTCAATACGGGGTTCAAAGTAAACGCCCCAATGATTAAAATGATCAAGGCTAAAGCGACAGCTAAATAAATGGCCTGCATCACGGAATAGGAAACGGATTTAGACTGCCTGGAACCTACCAACTGTGAAACTACCGGCGTCAAGGCAATCAATATCCCGCTCAGCCCCGTGTACACGGGTGTCCATAGCGAACTGCCGATGGAGACGCCAGCAACGTCCTGTGTGCTGTATTGCCCGGACATCATCACATCAAAAAAAGTCATGGCATACATGCTGATTTGGGTGATCAGGATAGGTATCAATATATAAAATAACAGGCGGATCTTTTGTGATTTAGTATAAGTCTGATTCATCAAAGTACCTCAATATCAATATTTGGAATTTTCAACACAATGAAAGAATTATATCACATAAGCATGTGATGTTTTAAGAGTTTTTATTTGAAGCTAAAAAAGACTTGCCGTATTGGGCAAGTCTTTTTGTCAGTCGCGCATTGATTCAAAATCATTCATGGCTTCCAAACTTGAGTCTTTTTGAAGAATGAATGCCTGTGAAGGAATGGCAATTTGTACATCTTCCTGTTCCAAAATCTCCATTATTTTAAAGTTCACATCTTCTTTGATTGATAAATATCCTCCAAAGTCCGTCGCTTTCGTGAAGAAATAAAGGTAAAGGTTGAAACCGGAATGACTGAACTCATCAAATTTAACCAAAATCGTCTCCGGATGTACTTCAGGATGATCAATGAGCATTTTTTCAATGCCTTTAATGACATTTTCCAATTTTTCTTTTGGTGTCGTGACATTCACGCCCAAATGAAAGGCAATCTGTCTTTTGCCCATCTTAGACCAGTTGATGATCGGTTCATTCGAAAGGGTCGCATTTGGGACTGTAACTAATGCTTGGGCAAAAGTCCGGACTTTGGTGCTTCGGAATGTGATGTCTTCGATGGTTCCCTCCACACTTGGAGTTTTGACCCAATCTCCTATGGTAAAAGGTTTTTCGGTAACGATGACGATACCCCCAAAGAAATTGCTGACGGTATCTTTAGCGGCAAGAGCGAAAGCCAATCCACCCAAACCAAGCCCTGCAACAAATCCATCGACATTAAATCCCCATTCTTCCGCAATGATGGAGGCACCAAAAGCAATGATGATTAATTTTATGATTTTCGTAAAGAACGGCATGACGATTTGATCGACTTCAAGTCCGAATTTACTTACCAATTTCGGAAATAATGTTGTAAAACTCGAACTTATATTAAAAATCGTCCAAAAGAATAAGAAGACAAAAAACGATCTGTATATTTTCGATCTGAATTCAACCGAAGGTGTGTCAATCGGAAAATAGTGCATGGATATAATGACACCAATCAAAACGATTAACCATCTTACAGGCTGTTCTATAGCGAGCATTAAGTTGGCGGCAAATTCCACTTTACGTTTTTCGGCAATTCGCAGAAAGAACTTGAATATATATGTAGTAAATACTTTCCGAAGCAAAATGAAGATTAGAAAAATGCCAATGGAAATTCCTAATTTGGTCCAGGCTTCGATTCCATCAAATTGATCGAGTGATTCAGAAACTTCTTGCAATGTATTACTCCTCCAATGTATCTTGTAGTATTGTAGAATACTAAGATTATAATATATTCATGCTGAAAAAGGAAAAATTATCGATGATTACATTCATCATTGGGATTTAGCGATTCACTGAATACTTTTTCAAGTTATTAATGGCAAGGATATATGGTAATATGGATGCAAAGTGATTTTTTAAGTTTGGAAGGTGGAAATATTGACTAAGAAAATAGTATTTACCGGAGGCGGTTCTGCCGGTCATGTATCTGTTAATGCGGCAATCATCCCGGAATTTTTAAAGCATGATTGGGATGTTACTTATATTGGATCAAAAAAAGGCATTGAAAAAAATATCATCGAAACGGAATTTCCCGAGGTAAGGTATGAAACGATTTCCGTTGGGAAATTCCGGCGTTATCTATCTGTTGAAAATATGAAAGACCCTTTCCGGGTCATAAAAGGGATTTTTGATGCACGTAAAATATTAAAAAAGACCAAGCCGGATTTCATTTTTTCTAAAGGTGGATTCGTTTCGGTCCCAGTTGTTTTGGCAGGCAGGATGCTGAGAATACCAATCGCGATACATGAATCGGATTATACGCCTGGTCTGGCTAATAAGATTGCCATGCCGCTTGCATCGAAAATCTTCACTACTTTCCAGGAAACGGAAAAAGATCTTCCTAAAGAGAAGGCGATGTATCTTGGCGCCGTATTGCGCGATGGGATTTTTACTGGAAACGCTTCTGCTGGAAAGGCATTTTGTGGATTCACGAATAACAAACCGGTGTTGCTCGTTATGGGCGGAAGCCTTGGGGCCGTTAAAATCAATAATCTAATTACAGATAACCTTGATGCCTTATTAAAGGATTATCAGATTATTCACATTTGCGGGAAGGGAAATGTGAAAACGGAATTGAAACAAAGGGGATATGCTCCTTTTGAATTCGTACATGAAGAATTGTTCGATCTTTTGGCGGCTGCTGATGTCGTTGTGTCAAGGGCAGGTTCAAATTCGATTTTTGAATTCCTTGCTCTGCAAAAGCCGATGTTGCTTATCCCTCTAAGTGCCAAAGCATCCCGTGGAGATCAAATCCTGAATGCGTCAAGCTTTGAAAAACAGGGTTTT
Source organism: Peribacillus simplex (assembly GCF_900156045.1). Classification (GTDB taxonomy): domain Bacteria; phylum Bacillota; class Bacilli; order Bacillales; family DSM-1321; genus Peribacillus; species Peribacillus simplex_D. Next base: position 1,321,387 of record NZ_FTMX01000001.1, read on the forward strand.
TGTAAAGTCATCGAAGAAGAAGAGCTGAATGACCGGATTTTTAATGCTACATTAGCGGATTTAGTGAAACAATCGGATGAATATCAGGAGAAAATGCGTCAAAAACGCCCATTCAAAACGGCAGCTGAAATGTATGAATTACTACTTAAAGTAATGGGTGCAAAAAAATAAGTATCATTCCCCTCTATGTAGCATATCTTTTTCGAACAGAGGAGGGGGTAGAATGGCGTATGAATATTCCAAAGGATGGTTCATTCAGCAGCTGAAAGCTGCAGGGATTAGCTATCATCCAATTGAGAAAAGAAAGCTGGAGCTTTATAAAACCTATATTCTAAGGCGTTTATATGACGATCTGCAAAAAAATAAATTATAAAAAGAACCGCAACGTCGTTGACGTTGCGGTTCTTTTTATAAGTAATTACTTATAAAAGGAAAGAAACAGGAAATAAGGATACCTGCGATAGCCATTGCCGCACCTGCGACAGCTCCGGTAAACTCACTTTCCTGGGCAGCTTGAGCCGTTCCGAGACCATGAGCGATCGTACCATAAGCGATACCGCGTGCGAATGGCATCGTAATGTTCAGTTTATCCATCATTTTTGGAGCGATCATCGTACCCAGTACCCCAGTCAAAATGACGAAGGCTGCTGATATATTGGAATTTCCGCCATAAAGTTCGGTGATTTCAACAGCGATGGGCACTGTAATGGATTTAACCGCCAATCCTTGGATTATGAATTGCGGAAGTGAAAATGCTTTTGCGATGGCAAAGGCAATGATCAAAGTGACCAGAAGACCAAAAATCATGCCGCTAATTGCCGGCATTGCATATTTAACGATTATTTTTCTGTTTTTATAAAGTGGTACAGCCAAAGCAACGGTAGCTGGTCCCAGGAAATAGGTGATGATGTCTTTTCCTGGTGAATAATCTTCGAAGTCCAAACCGCTGATCAGCAGTACGATGATAATCGTAACCGTACTGAAAAATACGGGCGTCGTAAAAGGTGATGGATGTTTAGCATATATTTTCCTTCCAATGGAATAGGCAAGGATGGTTATCAAGATGCTATAAGTTGTGATGAACATTGTCATGCTGCTTAACCTCTCCTCTATGGGATAGCTTCTGAACGGTCCAAGCTGAAACAATGAATCCAAATATTAGGCTGACTCCCAATGTAAGTGCAAGTGGCAAACCGAATTCAATGAAAAGCCATCCCATGGTCATTAAACTGATTGAAATGGGAATGAAGAAAAAGGCTAGGTGCTTTACCAAAAAACCGGATGTAAGTTCGATCCACTCGACCTTAATAATCTTCGTCTGTAATAAACTGAATAACAGAATCATGCCGATGACGTTGCCTGGTATGGGTAAATGAAGTAAATTGGCTAAATAATAGCCGAGCTTGCAAATGATGAGCAGAAAGATAAGCTGCACGATAAAAGCAAATGTTTTTTTCATGATTAAGTCCTTTCAATGACACTTTGAATATATTGTTGAATTGGTCAATTGTATTCATTATAAAAAAATATCCCTAAAAAGAATAGGGATTTGCAGCAATCTATCTTCAACATCCTGTGAAAATGGAAAAAAGAGCTTTCCAGGTTTGGAAGCTCCGGCCATTATATGAAAAGATAAACTAAGACATGTTGAAATGTTCTTCGTTCTATGCTTCAAGTAATTGCTGTTCGTCATCATCATGCTGTCTAAGGATATGAAAGGTGTATAAATCTTTAGGGATTTCATACAAATCGTAGATATCTCCTTCATGATTGATCTGATCATAAAGGGATTTTCTTGTTTCGTTGGCATTGACGGCATAGGGAAGCTTTTCTGCGGCTTTTATAGAGCGGATATTTTTTTTGCGAATTCGCATGAAGACCGTTTCCAAACCAAGCTCGAAAAAAAGCTCTTTAAAGAAAGCGTCTTTTGCAATGGCATTATACCCTTTTCCATGATAAGGCTTGCCAAGCCATGTGCCTAAGAAACCTGCACCATTTTCAATATCGTATAAAGAAATGCAACCGATGGGATTTTCCCATTCATCCAAGATTGTTCGTGATATGAGTTGCCCAGCATCTTCGGCTTCGATCGTTTGCTTAGTAATGAAAACATATTCTTCATATGAATCTACCTTATGGCGCACGAAAGGGAAGACATCTGGATGCGTCATTTGTTCATAAAGAGAAAAACAATCTGTGAAATCTCTCTTTTTTAACATTTCCGTCCCTCCGTTTGAGGGCAGTTCTTATGCGTAGTCGCTGCCCACCCTCGAAATTTTTTAAGTCGCTCATCAAAAAATTTCGGGGTGGGAATCGAACCCACTAGAACCGGAAACCGGTGGCGCACCATTTGCCTTCCCTATTTTTATTGTCAGAAAATATGCAAATCAAAAGAACCTTACGAAGGTATAATACTAAAAAAAAAACGGTTTGGGAATAGGTTTTTTGCCTTTTTTTTTCGTCAAATTTCAACTATTTCAACAAGGGTGAATTTGAAAGGCAAACGTATGCATTTTTCCATGAAAAACTGTTTTTTTCGCCTGCTTTTTTCTTTAAAATTCACCTGTGAATTGCATGAATAAAATGATTGCTCCGAGGGCCCATACATAAATGGAGAATATTTTCAATGATCGCTTTTTTAAGAAGTCGATCATCCATACTACGGCTATATAACCAAAAATTGCTGCGGCAAGGGTTCCGACGAAAAGCGCAGTGAGTGGCAGCCGTTCAACTTCTCCTGTAAAAATCGGTTTCATCTGAAATACGATGCCCCCCGTAATGGCAGGAATTGATAGCAAAAAGGAAAAATAGGCTGCAGTGGCCCTATCCAGCCTGCAGAATAGGCCAGCGGCTATCGTCAGGCCGGAGCGCGAAAGGGCAGGCATGATGGCAGCAGCTTGGAAGGTACCGATGATCAAGGCATCTTTTATCGAAATTTCATTAAGGGATTTGCCGCCTTTTCTTACTCCGTCCGCTACCCATAAAATCAGCCCAGTCGCTAAAAATTCCCAGCCTATGGTCACGCCTGTTTTTGAAAGGCCATCAAACCAATCCCCCAGAAAAATGCCGGCGATCACTGCAGGGATTGTCCCGGCAATGAGAAGCAGGGTCATTTTGGAGAAAGGTTTCTTCAAAATGGCAATAATGTCATTCTTATAGACGACCAATAACGCCAGCAAGGTTCCGATATGGAGCATGGTATCCAGAAAAATGCCGGCCTCGTCAAGATGGAAAATATGCCGTCCTAAATATAAATGTCCAGTGCTTGAAATAGGTAAAAACTCAGTCAAGCCTTGAATGATCCCAAGGATGAAGGCTTGAAATTCGTTCAGCAAAAAAACATCACTCCATTCTAGAAGGTATGGGACATCCATTAATTAAACTGTATGCACAAGACGGATGAACATATTCGGATTTTTTTGTCATATGTATTGCCAATTGGGTTTTATGAAGAAAAGGCAGTCCAATTTTACCTTTTTCGAATATAATGAGAGGAAAAATGAAACTATTTTGCATTTGATTCGTAATTATTCATATGAGAAAGGAGGAGAAGACACTATGCCTACTAAAGATGAAAGAGTGTTTGCTGCCCTTATTTATGTGATCAGCTTTTTTACAGCATTTATCGGTCCTTTGGTGATTTGGTTATTGAAGAAGGACTCGTCACAATTTGTGGATTATCACGGAAGGGAATACCTGAATTTTTTCATTTCCTACACCGTATATTCAATAGTTGCAGGGATACTCACTATAGTTTTGGTTGGATTCTTGCTATTGCCGGTTATCGGGATAGCTTTAGTCGTATTCACCATCATTGCTGCCGTTAGGGCTTATGAAGGAACGGATTATAGGTTCCCGTTGGTTTTCAGGATATTATAGTAATGATGTAAAAGGATTCCGTTCAATTCGGAGTCCTTTTTTATATGAACCAAGTTGGGAATTGCCCTACATTAAAAAGGGAATAGATCACATTAAAGCGAATAAAGTATTATGATAACTACTTCAATGCACTTTTAGGAAGTGGATGCCGGGCGGCTTGTGGTACTGCTAATGAATTTTCGTTTAAGGCGGCAATCTTTCTTGTAAGGAGTGAGGAGCAGAGCAGGATATGAATATACGTGAATATTATCAGAAAACGAGCATTTCAAATTTTCATGCATCTTGGATATCACTTCTTATGGCCATTGCATTTTTTATTTTCCATATTTTTTCAATAATACCGGGCAATATATTATTGATAACGTCTCCTTTTATTTTCTTTAGCATTGCCCAATTTGTCAGTCATCGTATATATGAAAATAGAATGAGGGAATTACCAGATGAACATATCGGGTCCAATGCTGGGTTATTTAAAAATGAACATGTTTTATTGACTTTTATGCCAGCACCGACATTGCGCCTGCTTCTCTTTGCGCCGGATGGGTCTCTAATTGGCGAGGTAAGGGATTTGAATATGAAGTGGTTCATGTGGATGATACCCAATTTCCTGTCAATGCTCCTGGCCAAGCATTATGAACTGGTGGACCATGAGGGACGCTTGCTGGCTAAGTACCATATCAAAAGGGGACTTTTCAATAAAATGACGATCATGGACGATCAGGGCGGCATTATTGGATCGTATCAAGAAAATCGGTCATTCGTGAAGATTAATGGAATGATTTATAAGGAAGATGGTACGGAATGGATGCCCATTGAAACTCCAGGAAGTGTGAATTCATTCGAGATTGCCACAAAAGAAGGGGAGAAGATCGTTTCATACCAAGAAGGCTGGATGCCTTTGGAGTGGGGGAAACGATTCAAGACAAATACACCCATACTTTCTTTTTCATCAAATGTTGATGATATACCTAAAATCATCGTTTTTGGGTTCTGTGCAGCCACTCTTAATCATCGTTCAAATTGACTAGGGTTACCCTTTAGCAAATCTTTTAAATATTTGATATAATAATAGTGGGATACATAGATTAAATACATATAAAAAGGTGGTAAATATGAGTTTACTTAATGAGATTCTTGATTATAATGAACAGTTTGTAGAAAAAGGTGAATATGTTAAGTATAGGACGGATAAGTTTCCTGAGAAACGTATGGTCATCATAAGTTGTATGGACACTCGGCTCGTTGAACTATTGCCAAAATCCTTGAATGTAAAAAACGGCGATGTCAAAATCCTGAAGACTGCCGGGGCAATCGTCTCCCATCCATTTGGAAGTGTCATGCGGAGTATCCTTGTTGCCATTTACGAGCTAAAGGCGGATGAAGTATTGGTCATACCTCACCATGACTGTGGGATGGCATCAGTCGATGCCGATTCTCTAATAGAGAAGATGATCGGACGCGATATTCCAAAGAGCACCATCGATACACTGGGGGCTGCAGGAATCGATATCCGCAATTGGCTTCGCGGATTTGATGATGTTTATGAAAGCTGTAAGAATAGTGTCGAAGTGATTAAAGGACATCCTTTAATCCCTAAAAATATTCCTGTACATGGTCTTATCATTTCGCCTGATACAGGGAAGCTGGAATTGGTTGTCGATGGGTATTCTGAAGGGCAAAAATAATATATATAAATTTCGAGGCTGCCGGGATCATTTCCGGCAGTTTTTTCAAATTTGATCATTACTATTTCTTTTTATCCTTTTTTTTGTTAAAATCGCCAAGTGTAGTTTGTCACTAATACAAACGGGTGGGCGAGGGATAAATTTAATAAGGATACAACATGAAGAAATTAAACTTGGAAACGTTTTTTCATTTTTCTGAATATGGAACGAATGGTAAACGTGAAATCCTTGCTGGAGTGGTCGGCTATTTTACGATAGTCTATATTCTCATCGTGAATTCCCTGATTTTATCGGAAGCGGGCATACCGATTAATGGTGCAGTGATTGCCACGATTCTTTTATCTGCTTTAAGCTGTGTCATGATAGGACTTTGGGCGAATGTCCCAATCCTTCTCGTTCCAGGAATGGGCGTAAATGCCCTATTTGCTTATACCATGGTTCAAGGAATGGGCCTATCTTGGCAATCGGCGCTTGGTGCTGTGTTTATCTCAGGGGTAATTTTTGTAGTCATCGCTTTTACAAAATACTCGAAGTTAATCAGTGATTCCATTCCAAGTTCGATAAAAGAAGCCATATCTGTTGGTCTTGGCTTATTCTTGATGCTAATCGGTCTTGAAAAGGGCGGGATAATCACAGGAGGTTCATCATCGATCGTCGCACTCGGAGATTTAAGCGATCCAGCGGTGTGTGCAACGGTGTTGACTTTTTTACTGGCAATCACGCTGTTCATCAAGAATGTCCCCGGTAATTTCATGATTACCATCCTGGCAGGCAGCCTCATTGCCTATAGTTTCGGGACTGTTCAACTATCGGAAATCCATTTTTCAGGCATAGACACAGCTTCCTACGGCAATCTCTTCTTTTCATTATCGTTCTTGGAAGTGAACCGGATTGAATTCTGGATAAGTGTATTTGCGATGACGATGGTTCTTGTTTTTGAAAATATTGGTCTTGTATACGGGCATGTAGACAGTATCAACCGCCAGGATGCCTATAAAAAGTCGCTGCAGGCGACAAGTGTGTCCGTTCTGTTATCAGGCTTATTCGGTTCGAGTCCTACCGTTGCAACAGTTGAAACGGCAGCTGGAATCGCATCAGGAGGCAGAACTGGTTTTACTTCAGTGGTGACTGGCGTGCTATTCATTCTATCACTTCTATTTATACCGGTGATTAAAGTAATCCCTGATAGCGCCATTGCCCCCATCTTAATTATCATTGGCATTTTGATGCTCGGAAACATAAAAAAGCTGAATTTCAGTGATTTAACCGAAAGCATACCTGCAATCATGATCATTACGATCATTCCTTTCACATACAGTATTGCCGATGGAATGGCATTCGGTTTCATCCTGTACCCGTTCTTGAAGCTTGTAACCGGAAAAGCGAGAGAAGTGTCAGCCCCGATGTATGTGAGTGCCGGAATGTTTATCGTCTACTTCATCATTGGTATGATCGGTTAATAATTCAAAAGAGCGGTTGGAATGAGTTAATTCTTATTCCAACCGCTCTTTTCGTCGGAAAAAATGGATTTATTGTAATTTACGCGATGACACATCCATATTGAAAATGCTATGATATAGAATATTAAAAAAATGATAAATGACAAGCAGCATATTAGAGGATGTGACAGGATGATTATTGAAGGTTTAAAAAGCCATGGTTCAGGAAATGATTTCTTAATCATTGATGAATTGACGACGACCCTGACGTTTACTGAAGAAGAGCGGAAAAATTTCGCCAAGGCCCTATGCGATAGGGAAAGGCTTGGGGCGGATGGAATTTTGTTCGTAATGAAAAGTGAACATTCCGATTGCCGGATGCGTGTCTTTAATGCGGATGGATCGGAAGCCTCGATGTGCGGCAATGGACTTCGCTGTGTTGCACGGTACGCGAACGACGTTCTGGGGCTCGATAAAATGATCGTGGAAACCATGAAGGCAAATCTACTCGTGGAAAAAACGGAAGATATTTATGAGGGAATTCCGACTTTCAAGGTGGAAATTTCCCCGGTAAGTTTTAATGTGAAGGATCTGCCTCTAGTTTTGGCTAAAGAACAATTGCAAAACGAATTATTGCCGGAACTTCATGATACCCTATTATTTTCGGCATTGGCAGTACCTAATCCACATTTGATCACGCTCGTCGATAGCGATGTTTTGCGAAGTGATTTGCAGGACGAACTTTCAACAAAGGTCAATCAACCGAATGATCTTTTCCCTGATGGTGTCAATGTCAGCTTTGTGAAAGCGCTGGAACCAGGGAGCATTTATGTGCGGACATTCGAACGGGGGGTAGGCTTTACGAATGCATGTGGAACGGCGATGTCTGCTTCAAGCCTAGTAACATGCTCTGTTGGTTTAAACGCGTTGGAAAGTGAAATATCTGTCTACAATAACGGCGGAAAAGTTAAATGCGTGGTCCACCATGATGAAGAAAGCCAAAAATATTCAATTGATTTAATCGGGAACGCAACATATGAATTCAAGGTATTGATTGAAATAGATTTAGATCAGCCTGAAAAATTTAAAATGCTTGAGAAAGAGGATTTTGAATTGGAAACAAGCTTATATGCCAAGCTTCAGGATGAAGTTCAAAGTTATTTGAAAACAAAAGTATAAAGAAATTTTCAGACTGCAGGCAAACTCGAAGAAAAGCGAGTTTGCCTGCAGTTTTCTTATTAAAAACTCCAGTGAGGTTTTTTCCAAAAGTATATTTTAGTATTATAATCAATGTTGGGGATGTGACCAGCCTACAGTTTTTCTTAATAGAACATTCCACAGTTGATCCGGAATGGAAGTCACGAGACTCCTGCTTAGCGTCCCAGGAAGACCCAACAGGCGCAAAGACCGCCCGTGGAAAGTGGAGTTGCCTGGAGAGGGAATCAACGTTCATATTATACTCCCTAAGATCAATCAGTTGTTGGTCTTTTTTTGTTTTAGGAACGACAAAACCTCCAAAAAGGCTGGTCCATTATCAATGAGTCTGTAATCCATAAATGCACACCCTTCCCTTTTTATTCTGCTTGGTATGGTTTCTAACGTAAAGTCCTTTAACTGGAGACTTTCGTCCACTTCCTCCCAAAACAAAGGTGTGGCCACACCAGCGAAAGAATTTCCCCGCGGGGAATAAGGAAGGATGATGGTTTTTCCTTCACTATGCTGCACAAAGTCCAAGTATAGTCGATTATGCCGATTTATTTTCATTCTTTCCGTTGTAAATTCATTTGGGTTGGAACTTGATAAGTAGTCACCGAGAAAGTCAGTGAAAATGCGTGTCTCCTGATAAGTAAATCTGTCTTCAGGCAGTGGGATGTGAATTTGAAGTCCTTTGTTTCCTGAAGTTTTTACAAAAGCTTTTATCCTTAATGATTCCATCACCTTTTTTATTTCCTGTGCGGCCTTTATCGCTAAGGAGAAAAAATCGATGGAAGGGGGATCCAAGTCCAGGACGATTTCATCGGGGCGTGTTTTACCCGCTTTCTGAAATGGCGCATGGAATTCCAATGCAAGTTGATTGCCAAACCAAAGAAGCGTTTCAATATCATTACATAGCATATACTCGATATCCTCATCAATGAACGTTTTAATAAAGGACGGCGCATAATCAGGTTTGTTTTTCTGGAAAAACCTTTCTTTATCCAAAGTGCCATGAGGATAGCGGATCGTCGTAAGCAGTTTATCCTTCAAGAAGGGTAAGAAGAAAGCTGAAACCTCCCTTAAATAATGAAGGTATTCAACCTTAACCACCTGTTCATCTCCTGTTATCCAAAGCGGTTTATCCCTGGAAGTTATTTGTACAGTATCTGGAAATGTATATTGACCCACCACGAATTTCTCCCAGGTACATTCTTTGGGAGCAGTTTGTAAAAGCCATTGTGAAAACTGAGGCTCACGCAATTCATTCTCCTCATACACGTGTAAGAATTGAACTTCGATGCAAATGGACGGATGGATATAAAAAAATTGTGCGTCTTCGTCTGATGCATTTTGCTTGATCAGTTCATGCAATATCCTTTTATCCTGGGCACTCAGTCCATTTTTAACACTTCCAATTTTGGTTACGGCACCTTCTTTGAAAACTGCGAGGGAAACGTAACCATTTTCTTTGTGCAATGCTGTAATGAAACAAGAAACGGTCTTCCAATTTTTCACCTTAATCCAAGAGGCAGTACGTTTCCCTTCTTGCCAAGTACCACGAATTTCCTTGGCGACAACCCCTTCGCCATCTAATAGGATGACCTTATTCAAAGCATTTTCCAAAACATCAAAACTCTCTATTAATTGTATCAAAGCCTTATCGTTGGGATCAGGTGGCATGGGAAAGCCAAGATTTGCCCCCATATTCAACATCAATTCCCTTCGTTCTTCTAAAGGTTTAGCTGCTACGTTTTTTCCGCTGATCCTAAGCAGGTCAAACGCTAAAAACCGGCATGGGGAAAAACGGGCTTTTTCTGAAATTAAGGATTGTTTCCCAAGTCGTCCTCGCCACTGTATTTGAAAAAAGTCGGCTTTTGCCTGATTGGTAAGCCAGACCAATTCTCCATCTAACTGAAGCGGGAGATAATCTTCCAGGTCCAGATCTTTGATGTAAGCAATGATTTCCGGGAATTGTGATGATAATTCCTTTTCGTTCCGACTCGATATGCTTATGGTATCGAAGTCTATCTTTAAAATAGCCCTAAAGCCGTCATATTTGACTTCATAACGCCAATCCTTGGAGTTGGGGGCTTCGGGGTAATAGGTTGGCAGCATCGGTTTCATTTTTGTATTTACCTCCGCAAATAATTGATTAACATTATTTTGCCAAAAAAACGAAGTGTTAGAGTTGGCAATTGTTTTTTCGGTTTTTTTTAAACAAAGGGGAATAATAAAATTGTTCTTCTTTTTAAAAATAAGTTATGAGGTGACGAATATGCATACGATGTGGAAGGGGAGCATATCATTCGGTTTGGTGAACATTCCGATCAAACTTCATGCTGCAACGGAGGATAAGGATATTTCTTTGAGGACGTTGCATAAGGAATGTCATTCACCGATTAAATACGAAAAGGTTTGTCCGGTATGCCAGAAAGAAGTGGGGAAGGATGATATAGTCCGCGCTTTTGAGTATACAAAGGGAAAGTTTGTTGTATTGGAAGAAAATGAACTAGAACAACTGAAAAAACAAAACGAAGAAAAAGCCGTGGAAATCGTGGATTTCGTTAAAATTGAAGAAATAGATCCCATTTATTTTAACCGGAGTTATTATATGTCCCCTAATGACGGAGGGATAAAAGCTTATTCCCTTTTGAGGCAGGCCCTCAAGGAATCGAATAAGGTAGGGTTAGCGAAAATCATCATTCGCTCTAAAGAACAAATGGCGGTAATCAGAGTCGTTGATAATACCTTGGTGATGGAAACGATTCATTATCCGGATGAAGTTCGCTCCACAGCGGATGTTCCGAATATCCCTGCCAATGATACCATTGAAAAAAAAGAAATCGATACTGCCGTATTATTGATAGATCAATTAACGACTACTTTCGATCCGACGAAATACACCGATGATTATCGAACCGCGTTACTTGAATTGATTGAATCAAAGAAAGCTGGACAGACGACAATTACAGCCAAAACAAAAGAACCAGTTTCCAACAATGTTACCGATTTAATGGAGGCATTACAGGCATCCATTGACCGTACGAAACATGATGAACCGGAAATGAAAAAGACGACCCGAAAGAAAGTGGCACCGAAAAAAAAGAAACAAGCTTAGACAGGAAGCTGAGCGGAAGACGCATGATGTCGCTCGGCTTTCTGCTTGTTTTAGCAAAGGATTTGCCTGCTAATAAGGTAATGAAAGTGAATTAACAGGAGAAGAATTACATAGGTCAGGAAAGTGCAAATATGTAAGTGGATCATGATGTAAGGGGCAGAATGGAATTAAAAGAAAATGATGGATGAAAATGAAGGCAAAAAAATTCGCTCCCTAAAGAGCGACAATGAGGAATTCAATCGTGAAAATCAACATATAGGCGAACGGTTGTAGTTTTCGACTATATATTGTGTTCATATTCTACCATATTTAATTCTGAAATAGCAACAAAATTACTGAAACTAACCTATGAATTTTTCTGGAAATCAATGATATTTCGCCCACTTAACGGCTCATAGGGCTTTTGCATTTTCATATTCTTATAAAAACCTTCAGAATAAAATGGATTTTTAGTATAATTTATACATACAGAATGGTATAAATTAAATATGAATGGAAGATGCAAAATGGAAAATGGAAAAATCAAAGCACTTCATGCAGGGAAGCCGAAGCATGAAATTTTTTCGAATATCGATATCTTTTCAGCAATGGATAAACAAGCACAGGATAATGTGACAGTGACTAAATCAGGTATAATTGGTGATGGGGTAGGTAATGAAAAGTTCCATGGAGGTCCTGATCGAGCATTGTGCTTTTACCCCTTTGAGCATTATTCATTATGGAATGAAAAATTCTCTAAAAAGCTGGGAATTCCTGCATTCGGTGAAAATTTAACCATAGCGGGGATGAAGGAAGAAACAACGTATATCGGCGATATTTATCAAATAGGAGAAGTGATTGTTCAAATTAACCAGGGGAGGATACCTTGTTCGACCATTTCCCAATTCAATCAAGAACCTAAGTTTTTGGAACTCGTACTGAAAACGAGCTTAACTGGTTATTTTGCAAGAGTACTTCAAGAAGGAACGATAAATAAACAAAACGAGATTGTGCTGATAGATCGTTTGCAGGAAAAAATTTCAGTTCATTATGCAGCAGAGGTAATCCTTCATAAACGAGATGGGCTGGAAGGCGCAAAGGCTTTACTTACACTAGACTCGTTAGCGGAAGACTGGAAACAAAGGGTCTTGAAGAGGGTTCAAGCTGCAAAAGATTGAATGATTTTTGCAAAAGTGAAAAAAATGTCGATCAGGTATTGAAATTGACAGATTATTAATGTAAATTAAGTATAATCAAATTTTGAAATCTTGTGAAAATTATATAAATGGATCTTATCGAGAGAGGTGGAGGGACTGGCCCGAAGAAACCTCAGCAACCAGCTTAGGCAAAGGTGCTAAATCCAGCAAGCAGAGCTTGATAGATGAGGAGAATGTTTCAAAAAACCTTCTTCTTTGAGAAGGTTTTTTTTTCCTTTTCTCTCATACTCATAGAATACGACAAAAACAGGATTGTTTTTGAGAGAGGATGTAATGATGAATTTTCGTAAAGACGTGAAAGAAAGAATACTGGTTGGGGAAGGGGCAATGGGAACCTTATTGTATTCAAATGGCATCGATCAATGCTATGAGGAATTAAACTGCACGAACCCAGATCAAATAGAGTCCATCCACCGTGCCTATTTGGAAGCTGGTGCAGATATCCTTCAATCGAATACATACGGAGCCAATTTCAACAAATTGAAACGGTATGGACTTGAAGATGAGGTAAGCAGAATCAATCGCCAGGGAGTCATTCTTGCAAAAAAAGCGGCAAAAGGAAAGGCATACGTCTTCGGTACCATAGGGGCACAGCGGAGCATCAGGAAATCGGATTTAAGCATGGAAGAGATAAAACGGGGTTTTCGTGAACAGCTATACAGTCTTTTGATGGAAAACCCTGATGGGATTCTTTTGGAAACATTTTATGACCTCGAAGAACTGGAAACCGTTCTGCAAATCGTTAAAAATGAAACTGGATTGCCGATCATCGCAAATGTTTCGATGCATGAACTGGGAAATCTTCAAAATGGAATCCATTTAAATGAAGCCTTTCAAAAACTTGAGCAATTGGGTGCCGATGTTGTTGGGGTGAACTGCCGTCTCGGTCCACATCATATGATTCGTGCCTTGGAAGAAGTGAGTTTGCCAAAGCAAGCATCAATTGCCATATACCCAAATGCCAGCCTCCCGGATTATGTGGATGGAAGGCTCGTCTATAAAGCAGTGCCGGAATATTTCGGTTCAAGTGCCCTAGAACTTCGTGAGCAGGGTGCCGCGATCATAGGAGGGTGCTGTGGAACAACTCCGCTGCATATTCAAGCTGTAAAGAATGCGATTGGAAGTTTGGCTCCTGTGAAAGAGAAATATACTAAATCCCGTGAAATAGAAATAATTGAAGTGAATGATAGAGGATTGGAACGTCCCCTGTTCGAAAAGGCCAAAACAGAAAGGACGATTCTAGTTGAACTTGATCCACCGAAAAAGTTAGGAATAGAGAGCTTCATGACTGGTGCTGAGGTTTTGAAAAAAGCAGGGGTCGATTCCATCACATTAGCGGATAATTCGCTTGCTTCACCAAGGATATCAAATGATGCACTGGCTAATTTACTGAAGAACCAATTGAATATAGAGCCGATGGTGCATATAACATGCCGTGATCGAAATTTGATTGGCTTGCAGTCACATTTAATGGGTTTGCAAACGGTGGGGCTGAACGAGATATTGATCATCACCGGCGACCCTTCAAAAATTGGGGACTTCCCGGGCGCCACTTCGGTTTATGATTTGTCTTCCTTTGACCTAATAAGCATGGTCAAACAATTTAATGAAGGTCTTTCCTATTCCGGACAAAGTTTGGGACAACGGGCAAATTTCAAAATTGCGGCAGCGTTCAATCCCAATGTGAAATATCTGGATAAAGCCGTACTGAGAATGGAAAAGAAGATTGCCTGCGGTGCTCAATCCTTCTTGACACAGCCAATCTATTCCGTGGAACAGATCGAAGAGGTATATGAAGCTACAAAACATTTAGAAACCCCGATTTTCATCGGTATCATGCCCTTGACAAGCACCCGGAACGCCGAATTCATCCATAATGAGATCCCAGGCATCAAACTGCCTGATAATGTTAGAAGGGCCATGGCGTTAGCGGGGGATGACCCTGTAAAGTCAAGGATTGAAGGAGTGAATATCGCACGGGAGCTAGTGGACGCGGCAAGGGAAAAATTCAAGGGCATATATTTAATCACTCCGTTCCTTCGCTATGAAATGACGGCGGAACTTACGAAATATATTAGAAAAGTCGATAGTAAACATACATCAGAGGTGGCAGTTCATGAATAAAAAAGCGATTCAAGATCAGTTAAATTCTAAGATTCTCCTTCTTGACGGGGCGATGGGAACCATGCTTCAAGCTGAGAATTTGACGGCAGGGGATTTTGGCGGGGAACAATTCGAGGGCTGCAATGAATATTTATCATTGACGCAACCGGAAATCATCCAATCCATTCATGAAAAATATTTAGCAGCGGGTGCAGACATCATCGAAACAAATACCTTCGGAGCGACCAGCATCGTTCTGGAGGAATACCAAATAAGCACTATCGCATACAAGCTTAATAAGATTTCAGCTGAGCTTGCCGTTAAAGCTTGTGAAAAGTACTCCAATGATGAATGGCCAAGGTATGTAGCTGGCTCGATGGGCCCAACTACAAAAACGCTTTCCGTAACGGGAGGAACGACTTTTGATATTTTAACCGATTCTTATGAAGAACAGGCACTGGGTCTCTTGGATGGCGGGGTAGACTTGTTACTGGTGGAAACCTGTCAGGATATGCTTAATGTAAAGGCTGCCTTTTCCGGAATCAAAGCAGCATTCGCTAAAACAGGAAAGGATGTGCCTGTCATCATATCAGGAACAATCGAACCGATGGGCACTACACTTGCTGGCCAGTCCATAGAAGCTTTTTATTTATCGGTTGAACATATGAAGCCCGTTGCGGTCGGCCTTAATTGTGCAACAGGGCCGGAATTCATGATAGATCATATCAGGACACTTGCAGATATATCAAATAGTGCCATCAGCTGTTATCCGAATGCCGGGCTCCCTGATGAAGAAGGCCACTATCATGAGTCACCTACTTCCCTGGCAGAGAAAATGAAGCAATTTGCCGAAAAGGGATGGATCAATATCATTGGCGGATGTTGTGGTACGACACCAGAACATATTAAAGAACTTTCCAGGGTCCTCGAAGGCATGAAGCCCCGTACAATTACGGAAGCAGCCCATGGTCATGCCGTATCGGGCATAGAGCCGCTAATTTATGATGATTCAATGCGTCCTTTATTCGTAGGTGAAAGAACGAATGTTATCGGTTCCCGAAAATTCAAGGAGCTGATACGTGGAAAGCATTACGAGCCGGCTGCCGAAATTGCACGTACCCAGGTGAAAAAAGGCGCCCATGTCATTGATATCTGTCTTGCTGATCCTGATGGGGATGAGCTTGGCGATATGAAGGAATTTGTGGAAGAGGTCGTCAAGAAAGTGAAAGTCCCATTGGTCATCGATACTACGGATGAAGCTGTACTTGAACAAGCTTTAAAACATTCACAAGGAAAATCGATCATTAATTCCATAAACCTTGAAGATGGTGAAGAGCGCTTTGAAAAAATAGTGCCCTTAGTCCATCAATATGGTGCTGCCGTTGTCGTAGGAACCATTGATGAAACTGGGATGGCCGTCGATGCTGAACGGAAATTGGAAGTGGCTACACGGTCTGTGAATTTGCTCGTTAATAAGTACGGTCTAAACAAAAGTGACATCATTTTTGATCCGCTTGTATTTCCTGTAGGCACAGGTGATGAACAATATATTGGATCTGCATTGGAAACGGTGAATGGAATAAAGGCGATTAAAGAAAAGTTTCCGGAATGCCTAACGATACTTGGCATTTCTAACGTTTCTTTCGGTCTGCCAGCGAGGGGAAGGGAAATATTAAATGCAGTTTTCCTTTACCATTGTACAAAAGCCGGTCTCGATTATGCTATCGTGAATACAGAAAAACTTGAACGTTTTGCTCTGATACCGGAAGAGGAAGTGAAATTGGCTGAGGCACTCCTGTTTGAGACATCGACTGAAACTTTAGCGATTTTTACCGAGTTTTATCGCGGGAAAAAAGCGGAGAAGAAGGATGATGGTGTGATCCTGCCATTGGATGAACGTTTAGGTAACTATATTATCGAAGGAACGAAAGAAGGATTGGTTGATGATTTAAATGAAGCGATTGAGCGCGGTGATGCCCCATTGGAAATCATCAATGGACCATTGATGGATGGCATGGGTGAGGTGGGGAGGTTGTTTAATGACAACCAACTTATTGTCGCAGAGGTGCTTCAGAGTGCTGAAGCGATGAAGGCGGCTGTATCTCACCTTGAACCACTAATGGAAAACTCTGAAGATAGTGCTAAAAAAGGGAAAATCCTTTTGGCGACTGTCAAGGGAGATGTGCATGATATTGGGAAAAACCTTGTGGATATCATCCTATCCAATAATGGTTATGAAGTCATTGATTTGGGAATAAAGGTCGCACCGCAACAAATCATAGAAGAGGTTCGAAAACATGAGCCAACCATCATTGGCCTATCTGGCTTACTCGTCAAATCTGCACAGCAAATGGTTTTAACCGCACAGGATTTAAGGCAAGCGGGAATAGATACCCCAATTTTAGTGGGAGGGGCAGCATTATCCCGTAAATTCACCGATTTTAAAATATCACCTGAATATGAAGGACCGGTTTTATATTCCAAAGATGCGATGGATGGTTTGGCTGTAACGAATATTTTACATGACTCTGACAAAAAAGTGGTGTACTTGGAAGAGTTAGTCGAGAAGCGAGAAAGAGCGAAAGCGAATGCCGCCATTGCTGCCACGATGGAAAAACCTGTTCGGAAGCAGTCAACAGCTGCCCCTTTAAGCGATGCTCCTGTTCAAAAACCGCGGGACATCAAGCGTCACGTACTGAAAAACTATCCATTGGATGTCATCCAGCCGTATATTAATAGGCAAATGCTGATTGGTCATCATTTGGGGTTAAAAGGTAAAGTTTCCGAATTGCTTAAGCAAGGGAATGAAAAAGCAGTGCAGCTCAATGATCTCGTTGATGAATTGATTGAATTCCTAAAGACGGAACCGGATTATGGCTTGCATGCAGTTTATCAATTTTTCCCTGCTCAAAGCGAAGGGGATAAACTATTGGTATACAACCCGGACAATCATAACGAGGTTTTGGAAACTTTCGATTTCCCCCGGCAAGATACGAGTCCGCATCTTTGTTTAGCGGACTTCGCGAAACCGATCTCCTCCGGGCAAATGGATTATGTTGGTTTCTTCCTGGTCACTGCCGGAAAGGGAATCAGAAAATGGGCAGAAAAACTAAAGCTTGAAGGTGATTTCTTGAAAAATCACGCCCTTCAATCACTTGCTCTCGAAACAGCTGAAGGTTTCGCGGAAAGAATTCATCAATTAATGCGGGATGATTTAGGTATAAGCGATCCGATTGAAATGTCCATGAAAGAGCGGTTTGCCGCTAAGTACACCGGGCAAAGGTTTTCATTTGGTTATCCTGCTTGTCCTAATCTGGAAGACCAGGAGAAGCTATTCCGCCTGTTACAACCTCAGGATATTGGCGTGGAATTGACTGAAGGATTCATGATGGAACCGGAGGCTTCCGTGTCAGCCATTGTTTTTGCACATCCTGAAGCCCGTTACTTTAATGTCGATCGATAACTCATTTAAAAAAGGCAGCGGTATTTTTTACCGCTGCCTTATTGCGCATGAAACCCCTTAATTGGTACATCTTAATGGTCAAAAGGAAGGGGATGCAGCACCTATGAAGAATATCCTGAAATTATTTCTTTCCATGGCGGGTTCTTTCATTATTATTTTGTTGGTTGTGGATGTCCAGAACATTCAAGGACATGCAATGGTTCCTGAAGAGATGACACCGCTTCTAAAAAGTAAGGAAAATCAGAAAATCGCTTATTTGACTTTCGATGACGGGCCATCTTTGAATACCGTGAAGATATTGGATATTTTGGACAGCTATCATGTTAAGGCCACATTTTTCGTTAAAGGGAATGAAGAACCATACGCAAAGGAAAGTTATCAGGAAATGGTTTCCCGCGGACATGTGATTGCCCTCCATTCTTATACACATGATTATTCCATCGTTTATCGATCGACTGAGAGTTTCTTTCAAGATTTGAATAGGCTTGAAACCATGCTGCAAAAGGAGTATGGGATAAAAAGCCGTATTGTGCGCCTTCCTGGCGGCTCGAATAATCGTCTGAGGCATCAGGCTGCAACGAAACCCATCATCAATGGAATCCTTCAACAACTAAAGGAAAAAGGGTATATTTACTTTGATTGGTCCATTGACTCGACAGATGGCTTCAGTCCGTCAATAAGTGAACAACAAATCATTACTGCTGTACAAAAAGGGACGAAAAATCAAAAGCATGTTAATATCTTATTGCATGATATCAATAGTATGAAGAATACAGTGAAAGCATTGCCTGATATAATTGAATTCCTTAAAAAAGAAGGGTATACCTTTGATACTATTGATGAGACAACCCCGAAATTGCAATTTTAATTGATGAACACAATGTTTATCTATAGTAAATTAAGGTATAGGGTATTGAGATTACAATGCGAAAGGATTTATCGTTTCTATGATGCCATCATTGTTTTTATCACATGGAACACCGCTATTAGCTTTGGAAAGGAATTGCTACACTTCTTTTTTGAAGGATTATATGCAAACTATGAAGAAACCTGCTGCCATCGTTATTTTGTCAGCACATTGGGAAAGTGAAGATCAAATGATTTCAGCAGTAGGGAAGCATGAAGTCATTTATGATTTTGCAGGGTATCCTGAAGAAATATTTCAGATAACCTATCCAGCTAGGGGATGCCTTGAGCTGTCAGATCGAATTTTAACCTTACTGTCCAAGATAGGTGTATTGGGTGAACTTGATGAAAGGCGCCCCTTGGATCATGGATCATGGGGGCTTTTGCATATCATGTATCCCGAAGCTGACATCCCGACCGTATCTATGTCCATTAGTCCTGCGCTGCCTTTGGACAAGCAGTATGAAATCGGGAAAACATTGAGGGAATTAAAAGAAAGTAATGTCCTGATCATCGGGAGCGGTGGAATTGTCCATAATTTCACCCAAATACAGGAGGATATGAATGTTGCAGAAGGATGGGCAATAGAGTTTGAGAACTGGGTCGAAGAGAAAATCATGAAATGGGATTTGCAATCCTTGTTTGAGTATGAAAAAATCGCCCCTTATAGTACAGAGGCTGTGCCTTCCAAAGAGCATTTCATTCCATTGGTCATCGCAATGGGGTCAGGGGATGACAAAAAAAAAGCAGCTCTCCTGCACAGGAGCTTTCAATATGGCAATCTAAGTTTAACAGCTTGGAAGTTTGATTGAACTGAAAGGGTTTTCAAACTAGTTAAATTTACCTGAAAAATAACCATTATACAAAAATACAAAAATCTTTTTTTAGCGAAAAAAAGACTTAAATGAGCAAAAAAGTCAATTAAAAGCGTATTTTGACGAATTAAACAGAAATATAGTTGCAAAAAGGTTGCATAAAGTTGTTTAACCTTTGGATATTTCGACAAAAACATGTTAATATAACATCTGAAAACGTTTTATCCTTTAAAATTTTATTATTCAATAACCAAAGTTATTTATTATATATCTTATATATATCATTTATTTGGGGAAAATTTAGAAGAAAGAAATTTGGGGATGGATAAAACGTAATGAAAAAAATTATGAGAAAAATTTGGGGGTTTACAAAATGACCATCAATGATTCTAAGGTATTAGACCACTGGAAAGCTTTTTCAGGTCCAAACCTTGGGTATGTCATGGAGCAATACGATCTATTTCTAGCAAACCCGGAAGAAGTGGATCCGGAACTGAAAAACTTTTTTGAAGTAGCAGGTCCTCCTTCATTCGATGTATCGGTAGAAACAACGATTGGAAGTGCACCAACTGTACAAACTGGAGAAGTTCTTCCAATGAAGAAAATTATGTCTGCAGTAACGTTAGCTGAAAATATCCGTCATTACGGACATCTTGCTGCAAATATTTATCCTTTAAAAGAAGAAGCTCTGGACACTGAACAAATTCACTTTGAAAAATATGGCTTGACTGCAGATGATTTAAGGAAAATACCGGCTGACTTTATTTGCCCGGAATCACCTGAAGACGTGAAAGACGGATACGAAGCCGTACAATACCTAAAACAACTCTATACAAAAACGATAGCCTTTGAATTTCACCATGTTAATGACTTGGATGAAAAGCAATGGCTTACTGATATGGTCGAATCCGGAAACATGTTCCCGGAAGTGACTAAAGAGAAAAGAGAACTATTACTTAAACGATTGAATGAAGTCGAAGGTTTCGAGAAATTCCTTCACCGCACATATGTAGGGCAAAAACGTTTCTCTATTGAAGGACTGGATGCTTTGGTTCCGATTTTAGATGAAATGATTTCACAAACTGTTCAAAACGGAACGGGGAATGTGAATATTGCCATGGCTCACCGAGGACGTTTGAATGTGCTTGCGCATGTATTAGGAAAGCCATATGAGGTCATTTTCTCTGAATTCCAACATTCACCGAATAAAGATTTGGTTCCTTCCGAAGGTTCAACAGGCATTAACAATGGATGGACCGGTGATGTTAAATACCATTTAGGTCTGGATAAACAGATAACTAAAGCAAATATACAAAAAGCAAGGATTACACTTGCCAATAACCCAAGTCACTTGGAAGTTGTCGGTCCAATCGTAGAAGGGTATTCTCGTGCGGCACAAGAAGACCGTTCAGAAAAAGGATTCCCGGTTCAAGACATTTCCAAATCTCTTGCAATCCTGATTCATGGTGATGCAGCATTCCCAGGTGAAGGAATTGTACCTGAAACGTTTAACTTAAGCCGTTTACGCGGTTATCAAGTTGGCGGCGCCATCCATATCATCGCCAATAACATGATCGGTTTTACAACGGAAAGTGAAGATTCACGTTCAACCTTATATGCTAGTGATTTGGCCAAAGGCTTTGAAGTGCCGATCGTGCATGTGAATGCAGATGATCCGGAAGCATGTATGGCTGCTGTGAACCTTGCTAACCTATATCGTGAAAAATACAACAAGGATTTCTTGATCGACCTGATCGGTTACAGACGATTCGGCCATAACGAAATGGATGAGCCATTGGTGACACAACCTGAAATGTATGCATTAATTCATAAGCACCTAACCGTTAAAGAGCTTTATGGAAAAAAACTGATTCAATCTGGCGAGTTCACTGAAGCTGAAGTTAAAGCGATTGCTGAGCAAGTGGATACAAGGCTTGCAGATGCATATGCGAAAATTTCCGGAAATAAACCGGAAGCTTCTAAAGAATGTAATCCTCCTGGGATTATTGAAAAAGGACTTCCAGCCATTGATACGGCAGTTCCGAAACAAGAGCTTGTTACAATTAACGAAGAACTTGTTAAGTGGCCGGAAGGATTCACTCCTAATAAAAAATTAGGAAAGATCTTATCACGTCGCTTGGATTCCTTTGGTGCTGACGGAAAAGTTGATTGGGCTCATGCTGAGACATTGGCATTTGCATCCATATTGAGTGACGGCACTCCAATCCGTTTGACAGGACAAGATTCAGAGCGTGGAACATTCGCACAACGTAATATCATGTTACATGATAGTGTTAACGGAAAAACATATTCACCACTTCACACATTAGAAACTGCCAAAGCATCATTCGCTGTTCATAACAGCCCGCTTACTGAAACGGCAGTTCTGGCTTATGAATATGGTTATAATGTATTTGCACCTGAGACACTTGTATTATGGGAAGGCCAATTCGGTGACTTCGCTAATACAGCACAAGTGATCTTTGACCAATTCATCGCGGCAGGCCGTGCAAAATGGGGTCAAAAATCAGGTCTTGTCATGCTGCTTCCACACGGTTATGAAGGACAAGGACCAGAGCACTCAAGTGCACGCCTGGAGCGTTTCCTTCAATTAGCGGCTGAAAACAACTGGACAGTTGCCAACTTAAGTTCGGCAGCTCAATACTTCCATATCCTTAGAAGACAATCTAAGATTTTGGATCAAGAGCAAGTACGTCCGCTTGTCATCATGACACCGAAGAGTATGCTTCGTAATCAAGTGATGGCTTCTACAGCAGAAGAATTCAGTGAAGGCTCTTTTGAATCATTCGTGGAAACCAAAGCTTTGGGCAAAAAACCTAAATCGGTTGAACGCATTGTTTTTGCATCAGGTAAATTGGCGGTAGAACTTCGTGAAAAAGCGGCAACTGAAAAAAATACAGATTGGTTGCAAATCATCAGTATCGAAGAAATTTATCCATTCCCATTCACTGGAGTTCAAGAAGCCCTGAAAAAATATACAAATCTTAAAGAAATCTTCTGGGCTCAAGAAGAACCTAAAAACATGGGTGCTTGGACATTTGTTGAACCACGCTTAAATGCAGCGGCTCCTGGCAATCTTTCAGTAACATATTTAGGAAGGAAGCGCAGATCAAGCCCGGCTGAGGGAGATCCACTTGTCCATAAAAATGAACAACAACGGATTATGACTCAAGCAATTACACGCAATAATGAGGGGGAGAAATAAAATGGCTGAAGTAAAAGTACCTGAATTAGCAGAATCAATTTCTGAAGGATCTATTGCGCAATGGTTAAAACAACCCGGTGATCACGTTGAAAAAGGAGAATATGTCCTTGAACTTGAAACGGATAAAGTGAACGTAGAAATCATTTCAGATTATACTGGTACACTTTCGGAACATTTAGCAGAAGAAGGCGATACTGTCCAAGTTGGACAGGCTATCGCCATCGTTGATGAAAATGGATCAGCTGCAGCAGCTCCAAAAGCGGAAGCTCCTAAAGTTGAAGAAGCTAAAGCAGAACCTGCTAAGGCTGAACAAGCGGCTCCTGCTAAAGAGGCTCCTAAAGCAGAAGCAAAAGAAGCATCATCCACTCAACAAGTTATTGCATCACCAGCTGCAAGAAAATTGGCTCGCGAAAAAGGAATTGACTTGACTCAAGTGCCTGTAGCCGATCCACTAGGTCGCGTACGTGTACAAGACGTAGAAGCAGCAAGTAATGCACCTGCAGCACCTGCGGCAGCTCCTAAACAAGCTCCTGTAGCTAAAAAAGCAGCAGCTCCTGTTGAAGTGAATGATGACCGCATTGAAGTGGTTAAGATGACACGCCGTCGTCAAACCATTGCCAAACGTCTAGTTCAAGTACAATCTGAAGCAGCCATGCTTACTACTTTTAACGAAGTCGATCTTTCTGCAGTCATGGAATTGCGTAGCCGCCATAAGGATTCTTTCGTGAAAACAAATGATGTTAAACTTGGTTTCATGTCATTCTTCACTAAAGCGGTCATTGGCGCATTGAAAAAATATCCGTTATTGAATGCTGAAATCCAAGGCGACCATATCCTGAAAAAGAACTTTTATGATATCGGTGTAGCTGTATCCACTGATGAAGGTCTTGTCGTTCCGGTAGTAAGGGATGCAGACCGCAAAAGCTTTGCTGAAATCGAGAAGAACATTTCGGATTTAGCTGTTAAAGCGCGTAACAACAAACTGGGACTTTCAGATTTATCAGGTGGTACTTTTACTATCACAAACGGCGGGACTTTCGGTTCCCTATTATCTACACCAATCTTGAATGCCCCTCAAGTTGGGATTTTGGGCATGCATACAATCAAGACTCGTCCAATCGCTGTTGGAGATCAAATCGAAAACAGACCAATGATGTACCTTGCATTATCTTATGATCACCGTATCGTTGACGGGAAAGAAGCTGTTGGTTTCTTAGTGGCTATCAAAGATATGCTGGAAGATCCAGAACAACTTTTACTTCAAGGCTAATAAAATAATGCGTACCCCCATGTCATCATGACATGGGGGTTTTTTTTGTGTGAAGAAATGAAAGGATATTTTCATAGAAAAAAAGATGAAGAAAGGTCATCTCTAACTATATGAATGTTTTTGAAGGTATTTTTGAATGAATATGAGTATTTTTAAACGTTTTTGATTGATTATTGCTTCGTTTTCATATATGATGATGATATTAAAGTGAGGTGGGCGAATTGTTGACAACTGAAAGGCACCAGTTCATCTTATCGATCCTTAAACAACAAGGAACGGTAAAGCTGCAAGAGCTTGTAGATCAGTTACAAGCCTCGGAGTCGACCATTCGGAGAGATTTAGTGCAACTCGAAGAAATGAAGCTCTTGAAACGCGTGCATGGTGGGGCCTCTTTACTTCAAAGAAAAGGCCTTGAACCAACAACTATGGAAAAGCAATACAAAGCAAGAGCTGAAAAACAACTTATAGCCAAGCTGGCGGCTTCATTCATAGAGAAAAATGATTGTATATATCTTGATGCAGGCACGACAACTGCGGAAATGATTCCTTTTTTAAAGGATAAAAATATAACGGTGCTGACGAATGGTCTTATGCATATTCCAAAACTCATCGAATTGGAAATCAAAACAGTGTTAGTGGGCGGAACGATAAAATTTTCGACAAATGCTGTTATTGGAAGTAATGCTGTACAGTTTTTGAATGAATACCGTTTTGATAAATGTTTCTTGGGAATGAACGGCATCCATCAAGATCTGGGTTTCACAACACCCGATCCGGAAGAAGCGCTGCTGAAGAAGATGGCATTACGCCTCTCTAACGAGACATACGTGCTTGCTGACAGCTCCAAACTGAATGAAGCTACTTTCGCTAAGGTGGCAGATGTAAGCGATGCCATAATCCTTACTGACAGCAATGATGAAGAGGCCATTGCTCAACTCCAAAAAAATCCAAAGATAAAGGTCGTGACCATTTAATGATTTATACAGTGACACTAAACCCATCCATCGATTACCTGGTCGAGGTGGAGAGTTTTCAATTGGGCAAGGTGAATCGAACCAGTTATGATGCAAAATTCCCAGGAGGGAAAGGGATCAATGTTTCCCGAGTGCTTAAAAGGCTGGGAAATAGCACGACAGCATTAGGATTCATCGGTGGACAAACTGGTGAATTTGTAAAAAGGTTTTTAAGACAAGAAGAGATTTTTACGGACTTTACAGAGATAGCTGGAGATACAAGAATAAACGTTAAATTGAAAACGGGGCTGGAGACTGAAATAAATAGCCAAGGGCCAATCATTTCAAAAGGGAATTATCAACAATTATTTAGTCAGATCGAACAGCTGAATGATGATGATATCCTCATTTTGTCAGGAAGCATCCCTGCAAGCGTTCCCTCGGATGTATACGAAGCCATGGCAAGGACTTGTTCCCAGAACGGCATTAAAGTGGTGGTGGATACGAGTGGCAAGGAATTATTGAATGTCCTTCCGCACCGGCCATTTTTAATAAAGCCCAATCATCATGAACTTGGTGAGCTTTTTTCAACCGAAATAAGAACGGTTGATGATGCTAGGGAATATGGAGCTAAATTGGTTGAGGCAGGAGCACAAAACGTCATTGTTTCAATGGCGGGACAAGGGGCCGTTCTTTGCTCCGGTGGAGAGTCATATTCCGCAAATGTTCCAAAAGGGAACGTCATCAACTCAGTGGGTGCCGGTGATTCCATGGTCGCAGGTTTCATCGGGACATATGAAAGTACAGGGGATATTCTATCTTCTTTCCGCTTCAGTCTAGCAGCAGGAAGTGCTACAGCCTTTTCATCCGACCTCGGTACATTGGATAAAATTGAAGAGTTATTACCACAAATTGCTATCAATCATCTAACAGGAGGCTGACTCTATGAAAATTACAGACTTGTTAAAATTGGATACAATCATCATCAATCTGCAAAGCATTACAAAGCAAGCAGTCATTGATGAACTATCAGGAAAGCTAGCCGAGGCAGACAGGTTAAACGATGTGGAGGGTTTCAAAGCTGCCATCTTAAAACGTGAAGAGCAAAGCACAACAGGGATTGGTGAGGGGATAGCCATACCACATGCAAAAACAAGTGCTGTAAGGGTACCTGCCATCTGTTTCGGCAAATCTGTCAGTGGTGTGGATTATGAATCGCTTGATGGGCAGCCGGCTCATTTGTTCTTTATGATTGCAGCAAGTGAAGGTGCGAATGCAGATCACTTGGAAACCCTTTCTCGGCTTTCTTCATTACTGATGGATGATAAATTCAGAACCCAATTGATTTCTGCTACTTCTGGTGAAGAAGTGTTGGAGATAATCAATCAAAAAGAAATGGAAGCCGATGAAGAGGAAGTAGAGGAGCAGCAATCAAGTAATGCTGCCAGTGGTAACAATGAAGGAGGTAAAATCCTAGCCGTTACAGCTTGTCCAACAGGAATTGCCCATACTTATATGGCTGCCGATGCGTTAAAGGCTAAAGCCAAGGAAATGGGAATCGATTTCAAAGTGGAAACAAATGGTTCCACAGGAATCAAAAATGGTTTAACCGCCGCAGAAATTGCTGAGGCGGATGCGATTATCGTTGCAGCTGATAAGCAGGTGGATATGGATCGTTTTAATGGAAAACATGTCATTATTGTCCCTGTGGCTCATGGGATCCGGAAGACAGAGGAGCTGTTAACCAGGGCCTTGAATCAGGATGCCCCTGTTTACAAAGGAACAGGAAACGATAAAAGTGATGAAGGTGAATCAGCAAAAGGAGGATTGGGGATTTACAAGCACTTAATGAATGGTGTAAGTAATATGCTTCCATTTGTCGTCGGGGGCGGAATCTTGATTGCACTTTCTTTCTTTTTTGGAATCGAGGCAGCCGATCCGGCAAATCCGGATTATAATCCCATTGCTAAAGCATTAAGTGATATTGGCGGGGGAAATGGTGCATTCTTCTTACTTGTCCCTGTCCTGGCTGGATTCATTGCTTCAAGTATTGCCGACCGTCCGGGTTTTGCTCCTGGTATGGTAGGGGGATTATTGGCAGCACAGGCTAATGCCGGTTTTCTTGGCGGACTCATCGCCGGTTTCCTTGCAGGTTATGTCGTCTTACTATTAAGAAAATTGTTTTCCAGGTTACCGCAAACACTCGATGGCATTAAACCGGTTTTACTCTATCCTGTATTCGGTATGTTAATTACAGGGTTTATCATGATATTTCTCGTAAATGAACCTGTAACCGCAATTAACATGGGCCTGACCAATTGGCTGCAGGGCTTATCCGGCACGAACGCAATATTCCTTGGCTTGATTCTTGGGGGTATGATGGCTGTGGATATGGGAGGCCCCTTAAATAAAGCAGCATTCACTTTTGGGATTGCAGCCATTGAAGCTCAAAGTTTCGGACCGCATGCTGCTGTAATGGCTGGTGGAATGGTTCCCCCTCTTGGAATCGCATTTGCAACTACATTCTTTAAAAGCAAATTCAGTGAAATGGAAAGGAAATCCGGATTCACTAATTACTTCATGGGTGCTTCATTCATTACAGAGGGAGCCATTCCTTTTGCCGCGGCAGATCCATTGCGCGTCATCGTCAGCAGTGTTGTTGGTGCAGCGACGGCTGGAGCCCTGTCAATGGCTTTTAGTGTAACTTTACCAGCACCACATGGGGGAATATTTGTCATCCCCCTAGTCAACCATCCTTTCCGCTATTTGCTGGCGATTTTAATAGGAGCTCTCATTACCGCTTTAATATTGGGATTCTGGAAAAAGAAACTAAAATGATGCACATATAAAAAGCGGGTCCGATAAAAGGGCCCGCTTTTTATTATTTCCATTCCAGAATTTCGATCCGTTTGCCGAAGGAATCGGATAAATATATACGGTTCGCCCTGGATACCCTTTCATCTTCCGCAGGGCAGGATGCGCTTTTGCGGAAATGCAATTATCCTCCGTTCCGACATTTTTTAATCGATCCCCCGCCATTGGACCTTAATGATAGAGGCTTATTCACTTCCTGGAACATCAGTATCTCAGTGAAAAACTTCATTGAGTGGCCCTCGGTATTTTTGGGGGATGCTAATTGGTAATGATTGATTGACATAAAAATGAAGCTCACCTTGCAACCTCGCTAATAACTCCTTATATATCCAATTTCACAGGGAAAAAGGTCATGATGAATAGGTGAATATTTTTACTTCCAACGATAAATGTATTTTTCTTGAACCGTTTATGAAAGCATAAATGTAATGTTTAGGGGTAAAGGAGTATTAAAATGAACAAAAGGAGTGATCGTACATGCTGAAGAAAAATACCTTAAAAACGACGAAAAGGGATGATATGATTGATGTTACGACAGAAGTACAGGCATTCATCAAGGAAAATGGGATTCAAGAGGGAATAGCACTTATATATTGTCCACATACGACAGCAGGAATCACGATTAATGAAAATGCCGATCCCGATGTCAAAAAGGATATGCTAAGGAGACTGGATGAGCAATACCCATGGAACCATACATTGGATTTACATATGGAAGGAAACACGGCAGCCCATTTGAAATCAAGTACAGTTGGTTCTTCACAGCAGGTGATCATCCATAAAGGGAGCTTGATCCTTGGTACTTGGCAAGGTGTCTATTTTTGTGAATTCGATGGTCCCAGAGAAAGGCAATATTTTATTAAATTATGTTTTGACAGGTAAAATGGAAAGTACGGCAAGGTTGAAGCGGGAGGAAGCGGATTGGACGATGTTTGGATTGAAGGAAGTAAAGTAATATTGAGGAATGTTAAACAAGTCGATTTAAAACGTTTATGGAGCCTGAAATATGGCGAAGCAGCTCCAGAATGGAAAAAGTGGGATGCACCTTATCATCCGCTTGAACTCATTGATTTCCAAACGTATATCGATCAGGAAACGAAACATAGAACCTATGATGAAAAAAAGGGGGCATACTCTGAGCTATTAATGGAAAAAAACGATCAAATAATAGGATCTGTTGTATATTACTGGGAACATGAACCTTCACGTTGGCTTGAAATCGGAATTACGATATTTGAGCCCAAGTATTGGAATGGAGGTTATGGAACAGAGGCGTTAATGTTATTCATAAGCTATTTATTCGAAAAAATGGAGATTGAGCGGGTTGGTCTGACGACTTGGTCTGGTAATGAACGTATGATCGCAGTTGGAGAAAAGGTAGGCATGCAAGTAGAGGGAAGGATGAGAAAATGCCGTTATCATGATGGTCATTATTATGATTCAATTAAAATGGGAATGCTACGGGAAGAATGGGAATCATTAAAATTTCGAAGTTAATAGACCCTTGAAAATTTTTCCTACATTTCCTTGGAAAAAATTTAGCACTGTTTTCTCACATATGGTCTGTTATCCTTGGAAGATGCTTAACGAGGAGGTTACAGGATGAAATTATCAGTTATAATAACCGTGATAATGACTCTAAGTGTCATCATACTTGGGATAGCTTTTCCTAAGGGAACGACCAGTAAAGCTTCGGATGGAGCAACCAAACATGTCATTAAACAAGGTGAATCGATATGGGATATTGCGAAGCAGTACGGTGTTCCTATCGGAAAGTTGAAAGAAGTCAATAATAATGTAAATAATGTTGCCGAGCCCGGTAAAACATTGATTATTCCACATGTAATGAATGAAAAAGATAAAGAATTATTAGCAAGGCTCGTACATGCAGAAGCTAAAGGGGAGCCATACAGAGGTAAGGTCGAGGTGGCAGGAGTTGTTTTGAATCGCCTTGATAGCGATGAATTTCCTGATACGGTACGGGAAGTGATTTATCAAAAAAACCAATTCTCGCCTGTTGGTGATGGCAGTATAAATAAACCAGCAGGAGATGATGCCAAGAAAGCTGTCAATGAAGCATTGGCGATCCATGGCTATACAAATGATGCCTTGTATTTTTGGAATCCTAGTATTTCGGATAGTGAATGGATGAAACAATTAGAGGTAATAAAAATTATCGGCGGCCACCATTTTGCCATATAAACTACATCTCAAGAACCGGCTTTCCATATGGGAGGCCGGTTTTTTATTTTTGAAACCTTCCGTTAAACGATTTCCGCCCACATCTCGCGGGGATTCAATTCATAAATGCTGTTTTCACGGTACATGATACTCCCGATAATGAGTTCACGCCTTATTGTTGCATAATCATCATGGAAAGACTGGATGAATTCATTCAATTCTTTTTCTGGATACTTACGTCCCTTTTCCAAAAGGCTGGCTATATGATGAAGAACGATCATTTTCTTTTTTCTCTGTGCAGGTATGGTTTTTAGTCGACCATCTGGCATCAAAAAGTTTTCAAGGATCTTTTTGTTTTCTAAATTCAGCTTTTGATTATCCATTTTATTGGAATCCCCCTTAGTTGAAACCATTTTAGGTAATGCTGATGAATAATGCTTCAGGACATCCTCATTCAAAAAATAATAAACCGTATTTTTTTCCCTTCGATCCTTAACTAAATTAATGTCCTTCAATTTAGATAAATGGTGTGAGATGGTCGGGGCCGTCAATTTTAATATTCCGGCAAGTGCCTGTCCGTGTTTTGGACCATTTGCCAGGATGGATATAATTCTAATCCTTGTTACATCACCAATCGTTTTATGGAATGCGACCAATTTTTCTAATTGCACTTTTATCCCTCCCTTAATTAGATTATCATCTAATTAGATAATAATCTAATTAAGAGGGGGTAATCAAGTTAATATTCACTTTTCTATATTGCTTGGAAGATCTGATGTATACTTTGGTTGGATACTAAAAAATTAATCCAAAATTAAGGAGCTGTAACATGGCCAATACACATGTTTATACAAAAAAAGAAGAAGTGGTCAATGCGATAACCCACGGTGTCGGCGTTTTGTTAAGTATTGCAGCACTTGTGTTTTTAATCATATTCTCAGCCCAAACAGGATCGACTTGGCATATAGTCATTTCAGTCATTTATGGTGTTTCCATGCTGCTTTTATACGTCTCTTCCACTTTAGTGCATAGTTTTCCAGAGGGCAGAACAAAGGATATATTTGAAATCTTTGATCATTCAGCCATATATATATTCATTGCAGGAACATACACGCCCATCATGCTTCTAGTGATCCAAGGGTCACTAGGCTGGACACTCCTGGGTATAATTTGGGGAGTTGCACTAATTGGGGTCGTCTTCAAAGCTTTCTATGTGAAAAAATTCCTCTTCCTTTCGACGATTCTCTATATTGCAATGGGATGGATGATCGTTATCGTTTGGGGACCACTTACGGCAACGATGCCTTCAGCAGGTATCCAGTTACTGATTGCAGGGGGATTGCTTTATACTTTTGGAGCCATATTTTATGTTTGGCGCGGTTTTCCGTTTCATCACGCGGTTTGGCATGTATTCGTGCTTGGGGGATCTGTCACACACTTTTTTGCGGTATTGTTTTATATCCTTCCACTATGATCACTTGGTCGCTTTTATGTATTTGAGGAATTCTTGAGTTTTAATTGACCTCTGGTAGGAAATAAATAAGGTATACAGACTAAAGGAGGAAAAACTAATGAGAAAATCAATCAAAATATTATCAGTGCCGTTTGCCGCTATGCTTGTGTTGGCTGGATGCGGCGAAGATAACGATGAAGTGAAAAACCCGCCGGTTCAGGAAAATGAAAATCAAGCTGAAAATAATCCTGAAACAGGAACGGATAATAATGAAAAACTGCCTTTCACTTATAAGGATTTTCAATTGGAAGTGGATTATACAGGCAATGATAACGAATACGAAGCTGAATATGATACAATGGGAGCTCAAACAGAAGCTTCGATCGAGGACAAACTTAACAAGCATGAAGTTTACGGTGATGAAGCAATGAAAGAATTGACCCCGATTCTGGAAAAATTGACATTCACCAAAGATTCATCAGAGGAGGAAGTCATTCAAGAAGTGACAAAAGCTTTTAATTTGAAGGATGACTATCAAGAATTTGATTTAGAGGTCGTTTTCGAAGATGGTACGAAAAAAGAATATAAAGTGAATAATAAGTAACTAAAATAGTCACCATATTCTTCCTTGAATAATAAAATGGCAGCAAGTTCATGTGTATCCTCAATAGTTGTCAAATTACTGTTACTATAGTAAAATGATTACGGTTAGCAAAGGGGATCATATACATTTGCTATTCATATTCGGACTTATGGGGATAGGACCGCAATAATTACTTGTAAAAAAGATTCTTATTTAAGAGTCTTTTTTTTTGTGGAAGAATATAATGAAAGAGAGGGTACCACGAGCGGTACCCTCTCTTTCATTTACCCATCATTGGGAAAGTGGTGCATTATTTTTTGGCAGCATATTAGCCGAGGCTAACCTTGAACGGATTGTAATGCCAAGCCATGACGCAAGGAATGCCTTTAAAACACCTACGATTATAAATGGAGCAAAACCGCTGGCAAACGCCACTGGCCAAGATAATGAACTCATATATTTTAACCAAACCGTACCGATGACCAAAGTAATTATCATCCCGATTGTATTTGCCAGGAAAGCCATTGCAACTGAGAAACGGGTTTTTTCCAATATCAAACCCGTTATATATACTGTCGGGATATAGGATAATAAATAACCGCCTGTCGGGCCGAATATCTTAGCTAATCCTCCAGACATTTCAGCGAATACCGGCACTCCCGCTGCCCCTATGAACAAGTATAATAAAACGGAAGAAGTTCCATAACGTGAACCGAGTATCGTTGCTGCCAGACCGACTGCTAGAGTCTGTCCTGTAATCGGTACTAAAGGCAGTGGAATTGTAATTTGGGCAAGTATCCCTATAAGTGCTGCAAATAAAGCTGTAACCATCATCATTCTTAACTTCTCATGACGTTCCTTCATTGTGCTTCCCCCTAATGTAAACCTATTTATATGGCGAGTTAACATATAATGAATTTTAATATGTTAACTAAACACTGTCAATGATATTATGGATTTTAATTCATTAATGATTTATTAGACTACATTGTTTGTAAGTGAAAACAAGGGTAAAATTCAAAACTTGGAAAATAAATGAAACTTTTTTAATGCATCATTCGTATGAATGGTAAGCGAAGTAAATGGAGGTGATTATAACAATAGACTATCAATGCTGGTAAAACGCTTATCCCAGGTCCTAAAAAATAGTAAGCGGCTTGGAAAAAATCGAATTTAAAGGATGAAAGAGATGGAGTTATTTGGGGTTCCATTAGAAACAGTCTATTTATATGGATTAATTATATTCGGGGGGCTAACATTCTTATTTATCTTGTTTAATGATATATTTTCCGGCCTTGAATTACCGGATATATTTAATCCTACACTCATTTTTAGCTTTTTGACCGTGTTTTTTGCAAGTGGGTTTTTGCTTGAATCGCTTACAGGACTCCATGCTGGATTGAGTGCCGGCATTTCGCTGATCATTTCATTTACCATCGTCACTTTACTGAATGTATTTGTTTTGATTCCCATCTCATCAGCGGAAGAAAGTTTGACATTTCATGATAATGATCTGAGAGGGAGGGTTGGCAGGGTTCTGACATCAATCCCGGTTGACGGGTTTGGGGAAGTCCTGATTGAAAGCATCAGTGGAAGCATCGCGAAAACTGCGGTCAGTTATAAGAATGAAGGAATTGTTTCGGATTCAAAGGTCTTGATCATCGAAGTTAAAAACGGGGTTGTCTATGTTATGCCCCACCAGG
Source organism: Peribacillus simplex (assembly GCF_900156045.1). Classification (GTDB taxonomy): domain Bacteria; phylum Bacillota; class Bacilli; order Bacillales; family DSM-1321; genus Peribacillus; species Peribacillus simplex_D. The sequence continues at coordinate 1,355,431 of NZ_FTMX01000001.1, forward strand.
ATTAAAAAAAGGTTGGAGGTAGGGTATGTTTAATTTGGTTTGGATTGTTGTCGCCATTGTTGCATTTTTACTTATCGCACTTATTGCTGTCTTTATTACGAAATATCGCACGGCTGGTCCTGATGAAGCATTGATCGTGACCGGAAGCTACTTAGGAAGCAAAAATGTTCACATCGACGAATCAGGAAATAAAATTAAAATCGTCCGCGGAGGGGGCGCTTTCGTTCTCCCGGTGTTCCAGCAAGCGGAACCACTTAGCTTGTTGTCAAGCAAGCTTGAGGTCTCAACTCCTGAAGTATATACAGAACAGGGAGTTCCAGTCATGGCTGATGGTGTATCGATAATCAAGATTGGCGGTTCGATCACCGATATTGCCACAGCGGCGGAGCAATTCCTAGGTAAATCCAAAGATGACCGTGAACAGGAAGCGAGGGAAGTCCTGGAAGGGCATCTTCGTTCCATCCTTGGGTCGATGACAGTCGAGGAAATTTATAAAAACCGCGAAAAGTTTTCCCAGGAAGTACAGAGGGTAGCCTCGCAGGATTTAGCTAAAATGGGACTCATCATCGTATCGTTCACTATAAAAGATGTTCGGGACAAAAATGGATATCTTGAATCGCTCGGTAAACCAAGGATTGCACAAGTGAAGAGGGATGCCGATATAGCTACCGCAGAAGCAGAGAAAGAAACGCGAATCAAGCGTGCCGAAGCTTCGAAGGAAGCCCAGCGTGCCGAACTTGAAAGGGCAACGGAAATAGCCGAAGCCGAAAAAATCAACAAGCTGAAGGTTGCGGAATACCGTCGCGAGCAGGATATTGCCAAAGCACGAGCTGACCAAGCTTACGATCTTGAAACGGCCAGGTCTAAACAGGATGTAACAGAACAGGAAATGCAAATCAGGATCATCGAACGTCAAAAGCAAATCGAGCTGGAGGAAAAAGAAATCCTTCGCCGTGAAAAGCAATATGATTCCGAAGTGAAGAAAAAGGCGGATGCCGACCGTTATGCGGTAGAGCAGGCGGCTTCCGCAAATAAAATGAAACAGATAACGGAAGCGGATGCCGATAAGTATAAAATCGAAGCCATGGCAAAAGCCGAAGCGGAACGTGTTCGCATGGATGGTCTTGCTAAAGCGGACGCACAAAGGGCCCAAGGTACGACAGAAGCGGAAATCATCCGGTTAAAAGGGGTAGCAGAGGCCGAAGCCAAGCAGAAGATTGCCGAAGCATTTGAACAGTTCGGTCAGGCAGCCGTCATGGATATGATCTTGAAAATGCTTCCGGAGTATGCCAAACAAGTGGCAAGTCCGCTTAGTAATATCGACAAAATCACTGTAGTGGATACAGGTGGAAGCGGTGCGAATGGCGGGGCCAATAAAGTGACTGGGTATG
>NZ_FTMX01000020.1 GCF_900156045.1 Peribacillus simplex
ACAGGTTACATTTACGTCCTTCAAAAAATTAGAATATGGTGGGCTTATTTTGTATGGCCTTTCACGTATATATTTTCATACAAAAAAGCTGCCTTAAAGACAGCTCCGATCTTCAGCTAACGCACCCGTTAGTGCCATAAAAAATGTTCCGAACCACCATATAAATGCTATATCAAATATACTACGAACCACATAAACGCAATACCTAAGTTTAATAACACCTTCCTCTTATTTTCCTTTTTTAAAAAACTTTCAAATCCATCTACTATTGAACCAATTCCTAATAAAAGATATATATTTTTTATGAAATTAAAATCATTAATTATACATAATATTAAAATTAAGCCCATTGCTATTATCATTAAATATCTAATTAGTATAAATGGTTTAGTACTTTCTCTTTTTTCATAAAACAATCCCATAGCATATTTCAACTTATTTGACACTAAATTCCCCCCATAAACTACAAACTGAATTTAATAAACTATACCATAAAGCAAACGGGTCTTCTTCAACTAACCTGCCCCGATAGTTGCATAAGAAGTAACTTTTATGTTTACCTTTTCAGTAAAAATCTTGGAGGTGAACCAACCTCCTGTTCTGCTTCAAAGTAAGCAAGTGAACCTTCAATACACGAAACAATAGAAGGCATTCCATAGCCAACTACTTTCTTTAAGGCTTCATTTAAGGATAATTTTTTACCATCAATTTCTTCGTTCCATGAAATTACATAACACTCATTTGGTGCACCTTGTTTTTTAAGTAAAGTAGCAATTTCTTGATAATCGGAATTAGGCGTTGGTATTTCAAACATATATTCTGGAATAAGTGTTTTGGTATAATCGTGGCAAAGTCTGTTCAATGCCTCTACTCTTTTCCTTTCTGATGATAGTTCAAATATAACTCTATCTTGTATTCTTTTAGTAAAGAACCTTTTTACAATTCTTTTTTCTTGTTCTTTATCCATTATGACCTCCGATACACTGCTTGTTTGTATTAATCATAACAAAATCCTTATTGAACTAACCTGCCCCGTTAGTTTAAGTACATTTCTTCACAATCTTTATAGTGATATTAGCATAAATATCCAATAAAAAATCATCTCACCTCTAAGAAACCTAAAGAGGTGAGATGATTTTAATCAAACTTTTTTACAAAGCTACAAAAAGCAGGGTTTTTATACGCTAAGGTATTTTTCAAATAAATATTAAAGCCGTTACTTTTTCAATATATCTTATTTTATTTGTAAAATTAATTCATATAAATATTTTTCTTTCTATTCATTAAAAGAACATTAAATACAATTTGATATTTAAAGATCAAAAATATTGCTAAACTTGTAATTTTATAGTTTATGTGACATAATTATATTATATTTACATAATTTACATAAGAAAAATATGAAATGAAACCGAGTATTTTTATTACAAAAAGGTCAATTGCTTTAATATTATCTTGTGTATTACTTTTAAGTATATTATTACCTCAAGCATCTGTATCTGCTGCTGAAAACGATCAAGATTTTTCATTTGAATTATTGTGTAGATGAAAATGAAACTGTCTTTACCAATGTTGAGGATGGTATGACTTATAAATACGTTCAATCTACTTTAAATACTAATACTAAAGATGAAACGATTAAAGTTGACAAATATTTAATTTCAGAAAATAGTAAACCAGAGTTAGTTGAATCTTCAAATGTCCTTACTCAAAGTGAAGGAGTAATGAGTCTAGCTAAAGCATCATGTGTAGGTAAACAACAAGTTACTGTTTCAGCCGCCTCAATTAAAGCATCTTTAAATTCCTGTAATACAAAAAAAATAGTAAACATTATTGATGATACAAGTGGTATGACAGGGGCTATCTCTGGGATAACTACTGCCATAAAAAAAAGCAGCTAATGGGAAATATGGTATATCGTTTGTAACCTCTGTTCCACCGACTGTTCTCGTTCCGTTAAGAAATAAATGATAGGCGGTGTTTTTAAATGTCAAATAGATTATTAGTTGTTCTTGCTATAATTATATTTATAGTAAACTTTGTGGTATCACCTATGTTTTTCGATGAACCTCCTAATTCCTATGGTACCTTTATAGGTTTAATTTTACTAAGCATATCTCTTATTTCTTTAATTGATCAGGTAAATAAAAAATAAAAGGCATCCTTTGTGGATGTCTTTTTTTATTTGTAATTCTTATTTTTTTCTCTCTTCCATCGCCTACAACCTTGTTCCTAAGTGTGCTGCCAAGCATTTTTTTACTTATAATGCACCCTCTCAACTCGAATAGCTTACCAAACTTACAGATGTATTGTTCACAACAACGAAAAAAGCGTAAGCTATTGCCTACGCCTTACTTCTCAACTTATTTTTATAGTAACAAATACTATCTATTTACCAAAAAGGCGGGCGAGCCACCCCTTCTTCTCTTCTTCATGATTAGTAAGGGGTCATTCTCATGGCGATCTCGCTGCGGAACGACTCGTGCGCCATTATGCGCATGTCGCGCTTGCAGTTATTGCAAAAGTGGCTCCCGAGCACGAACCAAAGGTTGTTAGAACTGCATTAAGAATGATGGTAAATTCAAAATAAGTTATTATATGGTAATTGTTTTTGCGTTATTCGATAAAAAGCGCATATATGACAAGCAAAGGAAAAGGGATCGGAGCCGCGATTGTTGACGCCATTTTGGCAAAAGGAGTACGCGTCGCGGTTTCCGATATTGATAGCGCTTCCCTCGAACCATTCTTCTATAAAGTAAAAGTACAGAAAACATACCATTCTCGCACTTGGTGGGTACGGAGGAAAGTTGAACAAGAATATGGAAAGTACTTGAATTACTTAAACAGAATTATTCAGTTTTGAACATTACGGGGAAATTGTTGGTTGCATCGGGATTGAGAATGTAAGTTCAAATGAGTGCATTAAACTATTGGGGCTTTCGTAAATTAAAGGAGAGCTCTTTTCTGATGTTACGGTTGGGTCAGAGAATTTGAATAGGACAGGAAATATTATAAATAGAAAAGGCTCCCATAAAAGGGAGCCTTTGTTGTTAGGAAGTTACAGAACAGTTTATACCTACTTTTTGAATAAAAATTATTCTACAGCAATGACGGGCATCCTACTCTGATACTTCTCAATGCCTTCAGTATATTTCCCAATATAACCCTTGACAATGTAAGCGCTTTCTTTTATGATGATAATAGGTTGGATGGCATGCGTGGCCGTCATAGTATCTGGCGTTGGTGGGGCCAATACCGGGAACAGTACATAGAAGAAATATCAATCATGTTAAGTGGTTCGTTGCTACTTTTTTTAAATACAAAACCTTGTATTCGGCCAAATCAGTCAAATTCAGGGTTTTCCTAGCTTGAAAGCTTTCCTTAATGTCCATTATGTTTTTATTACAAAAAATGTATGTTAGTTCATTGTATTGTTGAATGAGGAGGTACTTTATGGAGAAAGAAAAAAGTTCCCTTTACGATAAATTACCGTTAGAATTGTTGGCGGGGTTTTATTTTGAAATAAATAAGAACATAGAAAAAGGAATCTTGTCTGATGCTATGTATCATGAAATTAGATTAATGGAACAAACAGCATTAAGAAGGGGTATCTCACTTGCCTACCTATATGACAAGGGTTCGCGTATTATTGAAGCTGAGAAACTACTAAGAGAACCAATCATGCAACACTAAATCGTAGAATAAGAAGTCCAATCACTTTCTGGTAATCCTCAGAAATGTAAACGCTATCTGTTATAAACAATCGGTTGGATGGCATGTGTAATTTTCTAAACTATTTAATTCACCAATAGCATTATATCTTTGCCCATCATAGTATTTTAAAATTTGGAGTTTCGATTACTTCTAACTTATGATAATCCCAGAATGTCTCGTTAAAGGTAGAAAAGCATAATAAGAAAGCATTATCTAACATTTGCAGTAAATTAAATTAAAAAGTAAGCTAGGATTTTTCCTAGCTTACTTTTTTGTAAATCAATTATATTTGCCTCTTTAGGCGCTTCCATTTTAAACAGTTCCAAATTAGATTTCTTATCTATTGTTTTTAGTTAAATTAGTTTTCCCTTTTTCGTAAGTTTTACCATCAATAATCTGTATCTCTCATACTAACACATCAGTGGCTTTATCAAACCAAAGCTCAAGTGTTTCTTCACCTGTTATAATTATTTTGTAGACTTCTGCATCTTTATCTAGTAATGTTTTCGTTCCTAGAGACATAATTTTTTCTTTTTCATTTCGAAAAAATTTTGGATTGGATAGGCCGGTTTTCAAGTAAACTTATTTTCCAATTTTTATTCTTCTTGATTGCCTATTTTTTCACGCTGACTTTCAGCTTCAATCCAATCTATGCAGCATTAACATCTGCATAGATTATCTTTTATTATTAAGACTTATTCATGATCATAGTAGCTCTTTCTGCCTTGTATGTAAGAGGTGGCAAGGTCCAATGCTTTTTGAACGGCACCAATTCGGTTATAGAAGTGGAAGAGTTTTTTTTCGTAGTGTTCAATAAACATGGTGAAACCCATATTTTTGAAAAAAGGAAGGGCTGTAGTCTCAATAAAATGATAGTAATCGTCTTCTTCATGATTAAGCTGATAAAGGTGTAATTCAAAAAAAATCCAGTTATACGATTTTGTAGATTTTGCTATTCTTAGGCCTTTATGTGCTAATTCCAATAAAATCTCGAAAGAAAGTAGGTTTCCTTTATAACAAGTATTAATATAACCATCTAATGCAGTTAAATAATGAGGAACCTTTTCATCCATTAGTTTCATGGCTTCTTTGTACAGTTCGGATGCTTCTTTGTATTTTTTTCTTCTGTAAAGTTCAAATGCAAGATTATTAAGGAGCTTTGATTTACGGTCTATTTCATTAATGGTATTACAGGTACGTATTAATTGTTCGTAACGTTCTTTCGTCTCTTCAAAATCATGAAGCTCCTTTGCATTTAATTGTAATAACATGATCGTCTCTGTATCAATTATTCGGATGACATTTAACGTTTTTTGAAAATAGTCAAGAACTTTCTCTGCATAATAATACGATGTTATATTAGAATGAATGAGATGATAGGCTAGTGCCAAATGGTAATAATATTCAAATTGATTATATTGACTTTGATCAATTGATGTTAAAATTTGAATACAATCTTGATACTGTCCGTTGTAAAAATAATACATACCTAGAACATGTTTTAACATATTGCGGTCTTGCGGAGAAAAAGATGATTCATTTTTTTGCAGGTTTTGAATAATTAATAATGCTGTTTCTAATTGATAATTAGATAAATAATACCTTGCAGAGAGTAATTGATAGAAAACTTGAAAATCTGGCAATTGAATCAGTGTTTCTTTTTCGATTTCATCTTTTAAAATTTCTGATTCTTTGCTTTGTTGCATAACGAACGTGTTGTGCCATAACTTTAGTTTCTGTTGAAGATTATGATACCGCACAAATTCATCATCAAGACAAATATTCAATCTTTGGGATAATAAGTGAGTAATTTCCCCTGAGTATTCTGTTATCTCTCGTTCTATCTTACTAAGATGTGTAACCGAACAAATTCCTTCACAAAGCTGCCCCTGAGTCAACCCCGCTTTTTCACGATAAAACTTGATAAGTTTCCCCTCAATCATAGCTTCACCTCTAGGTTGTAATTTTATCTAGTATATATAGAAAAAAATGAATATATAATCTATATATTCTAGTAAAATTAAGAAAAGCGCAAGACTACTTTAATCCCTCCCTCTATTTATTAGCTTTTTCAATATTCACTCTTGCTTCCCTTTTTTACGAATTCCCGATCTACCTCAATATTTTATTCTGAAGAAAATCCAAATAACGCAACCTTATTGGAATACTCTCTTTCTTTAAAAATATTCTTAGAAAAATTTTATCTCTTTCTTTAAAAGTTAAAACACGATGAAATTAAGCTTTCATCGTGTTTTTTAATATTTATGGCTGTATTCCCAACTCAACTAAAATTGATTCTAATGTCTTACCTTTATACTTCTTCTTTGGTTTTGGGGCATCCTCAACATGCTCATTTTGCTTGAGATAGTTTGTTTGAACATATTTCATATCTTTGGCATCAACCATTCCATCAAAGGTGATATCCGCTGCACGTTTCTTTGTTTTCCAAGCATTTTGAATTTCGATTGCATCTAGAACATCAATGACATTGTCCTGGTTAACATCACCTGCTGTAATATCAAGGGCAGGTATCCAGCGATTTTGACCGTATAACTCACCATTGTGCTCAAAACCTATACCAGAATTTAGTTTTTCTTTCGTGACAAAGTGGCCTGGGACTTTCATTTCAATCGTGAAGGCATTTGTGCTTAACGGCAGCTTGTTGAATACATATTGTCCATTTTCTTCTACCGTTGATGTCGCATCGAACTCATTTCCTTGTGAATCAAAGATTTTCACTGTACCGCCAACCTTGCTCCAATCCCTTTTCTCTGTAACAGTACCATCTTCATTTTTAAATCCTTGCGGAGTGACATAACCTCTAGCCATTGAGAATTGAGGGTTAACCTTCCAACTTAAATCAGATTTTAACACACTGCTTGTCTGATTATTAGCATCAGTTACGCTCACAATCGGATTAATGGCTGCTCCAATGGTATATTGATCATCCTGCACCTTTAAGGTAACCTCAACTACTTTTGCATGTTCTAAGGCTTTACTCTCTTCATTAAATTGGACAGTAACGACATTGTCTTTAATCGTTAAAGAGGCTTTGTCCGAGAACTCACTGTGAAGCTTGGCATCAACTAACTCTACGCTAACTAAACCACTGTCATAACCTCCATCACCATTAAAATTCCATTCCGCCTTTGACACTGCGTTAAGGTTATCTAATGATAGCGTTGCTTTTACCGTATCGCCTGTTTTCACTTCATATTTTTCTCCAATAGCATACGCGACAGGTGTACCTTCTTTTACAAAGTAATATTGCTTTGTAGCTGGTTTGTTTCCTGCCATATCATGTCCATTCATGCGGAATTGAAGTGCTGGAATGGATTCATCCATGGCGATTTCTTCAACAAACTTTCCTTCTTTATCCATTGGAATTGGCGTAGAAGGGAAACCCGATTGACCCCAGTAAAACACCATCGAGTTCGATGATTGATTGATATTTACGCCCAATTTCTTTAGTTCGTCAACGGTTGGATCTGTGATTTGAATTTCGAATGGATATGTTTCTTGACCTGGCTTATATTCAATAAATGGAGATTTTCCATCAAGTGAACTTTTGAAGCTCGGTGCATCGAGATCGATGAACAAATGCTGCGTTTCAGTTGTAACCTTACCGGAAGTACCTGTACCAATGAATTTCAACTTGTAATGTCCCGGTTGCACATAACTTCCTTCTTCCGAAATGGGCTGTTTTGAGTTTCCTGTAAACTCATAATAAGTTCCATTAAATGCATTTAATCCATAATCTACATTGTCATAAGCGTTTTCTAAATTTATTGTTCCGACCAACCCGAGGTCCTTTCCTGTTTTGCCATCTTGAAGAACGACATCCATTTTTTCCATTGGTGCACGAAGGTTAAAATCAGCAAATACAAATGGAGTACGCATAGGATCCCATCCTACTTGGTTTAAATAACTTGGGGAATAGGCAGGATTTAGTAGTCCAACCTTATTAAACCCATCTTTCATGGTTCGGAAGCTGAAAGGAATCCGATACTGCTCTGATGAATTCGCATTGTTTGTTAATGTAATATTGCCTTCGTAAATTCCATCCTTTGCTTTCTTAGGAATAAGCAAACGTGCCGTTACTTTTTTGAAGTCTTCACTTTTTACGGAAATTTTGCTTGGAATATCCAGTTCCACTCCGTTTTCCTTCAAGCTATTTGAACCATTCGTTTCAGTTACAGTGACACTGAATGTCTTGTTTACTTTATCATTATTTTCAATAGTGATTGATTTTTTTAGATTTAGCTTTTTTTCTGCATAGTGAACATCAAAGCTGAGTCCGCCCGTCAATTCTTTTACCTTGATTAATTCCTCAGCACCTGGCACAAATGTTTTATCGTTAATTTTGAAGCTTGTTCCACTATACACAGCTTGGTATGGATCAACTCTTCCTGCTCCAACTTCAAATACACTGTAGTCTCCGTTGAGAGGATCTGCCGTATTCATTAGAACGGCTTTAATATCTTCCGGCTCTAATTGCGGATTCGCTTGAAGCATGAGTGCTGCAATCCCCGCTGTATGAGGAGTAGCCATAGATGTTCCAGAATATCTTGAATATGCATATTGATAGTTTTCTTGATGTTCAGCGTCCACCATATAAGAAGGGATTGTTGAGAGAACACTTACTCCCGGTGCTGTCACTTCTGGCTTCATATCGTATGTTTCTCTTGCCGGGCCTCTTGAGCTAAAGTCCGCTAAGTGGTCACCTTCTGTCTGTTTATCCGCGTATTTGGAGAACGTAAAATTCGCTTCACCTGCTTGTATCTGTGCTTTAATGCTTTCTCCCGCTTCTTTTGTTAAAGAAAATGACGGCACAAAGTCAACGGACTCACCAAGATTTGCATTAATCTGCCCTTCCACATTGTTATAAAGAAGAACGGCGGCTGCTCCATTTTGTTTCGCATTGCTGACCTTTTCCGCTAAGGCGAATTCTCCGCGTTCCACAAGTGCAATTTTCCCTTTTACATCCTTGCCTGAATAATCAGAGCCATTTCCTAAACCGACATTCACTACCTCATAGGATTTTCCTTCCCATTCCTTTAATTGGTCTGAATAGTGGCGTGCCAAACTAACAAGTTCGATCGAATCTTTATTTCCGATTTTTCCATTGAAAGTAGAAACCGCCATCGGCACATCACTCGCCCCGACTGTCAAAGCAAGTGCTGCTGAGCCAGGTGAACCTAATGTATAATCATCTGATCCTGCATTTCCAGCTGCTACAACTGCTGTTACATCATTAAGGACAGCATAGTTAATGGCAGTACTGGTTGGATCATAAGGATCATTGATGTCCGATCCGAGGGAAAGGTTGATAACATTCATGCCATCGTTTACAGCTTTTTCTATACCTGCAATGACCCCTTCGGATGATCCTGAGCCATATGGTCCAAGAACACGATACGCATATAAATCCACATCAGGAGCCACACCTTTCACAGAAACCTCTGCATTCGTTCCTTGTCCAGCAATGGTACCTGCGACATGTGTTCCATGGGAAGTATAATAGGAAGAACCGGACCAGCTAAATTCTGGTTGCCCCGACGCTTGCCATTCCTTGTACGTTGCCTCCATTGGATCATTATCTTGATCAACTAAATCGTAACCGCCCTTATAGGCATCCTTCAAATCAGGGTGGTTGTAGTCAATCCCTGTATCAAGAACCCCAACTTTGATTCCTTTTCCTGTAATACCTTCATTGTGCAACTGATCAATTTTTAAATATGGAATACTTTCAACGGATGTACCAGGGGCTGATTTCTCTCCCATGGCGATCGGATCGACCTTAAATTCTACATCTTTATATACTGCTTTTACGACTTCGGATTGTAAAAGCTGCTCTACCTGATTAGCTGGCAGCTTCATAGCTACCCCGTTATAAACAGTTTTAAAGGTAGAAGTGATTTTATGACCTGTTTTCTTACTTCTAAGATTAGTAGATGGAAGTATCGATTGAATGTCTTTATTAAACTGAGCATGTTCCTTTTCTACTTGATCATCCGCTTGTTTTTTAGAAAGCTCCTTTCCTTTTACATTCGCATCCAAGACTGCAACTTTTCCCGGCTTTGATTTAAACTGGACGATGACCGAGATTTCTTTATCCTTTTTTAACTCTTCCATTTTAAATCCTTGCAATCCGACATTATCTGTCATTTCAAGTTTATTTAACGCTTTTCTTTGTTCACTTGTCAACGAAGCCAAGACATCTTCTGCCTTTATGTTCGCTGCATCTGCATAAGGAATGAAAGGCGTGTTTGCTGATGATAGCAGCAAGCCAGCTGACAGCGTAATCACCGCTGTTCGTTTAATGAATGAATGAATTTTCATATGTTCCCTACTTTCTTAGTTAATAGAAGATTAACGAAAAAATACCCCTTTCTAAAAATTCAAAAGATTCATATAATAATATTAATTGCCTTTCTATTGGAATGCTATTGGGGTTATTTCACATTTCTTTCTACCTATCTTTCTTTTGAATGTTCTAAAAAATGCATTATCCATGCGAATTTTAGTAAAAAAGACTTAAATACATTTTTATAAATTGGGGTTTTCTTTATCAAATAAGATTCCATTGAGAGAGTTAAAAAGAGGAGTTCACGATGCTAGAGAGAAACATCATCGAATTCTATCGGGAACGGCAGAATATGATGCAAAGGATTTAGGAAAGCCAAACCACGTTAGCATCTTCTTCATCAAACCTGCCCCGTTAGTTCCATAAGAAAAAGCTGTCTTAATAACAGCTCCGATTTTAAGCTTTATGCTCATCCCGATATATCTGAAATTCATTATCGTAATTGATGATTATTTTATTGTTATTTATTAATGTAATCTCAAGAGCAAATATGGCAGATGTTTTATCAGAAAATATCCATCTTCTACCTGGTTGGGCTAATATTCCATTCCTTCTTTCACCCATGAAATTAAGGGATTTTCTACTTATTGTATGATTGTCACGATCGGTCACACCAATTTCATTTAATTTTTCGCTTACACTTATAGTGTCTTCTACAATTAAACCTTTTCACTAATGTTTAAAATACTTTTAACCGAAAAAGGCTCAATACTATCTTTAGCAATTTCATATCTTGAAATAAATTCTACTATATTACCAGAAGGATCATAGAAATAAAAAGCATGGGCAGGTAAATGAGCAAAATTAGATTCTTCCACCCCATCTTCAACAAGTAAACTAACTCTTACTTTTGCCCATGATTTTGCTTCATAAAATTTGTTAGCTGGTATGTTAAAGCAAAATGGTAATAGGGGTTATCTTCTACGTCTTTTGTTGAAAACTCAAATTCACCTACACCAACAGCAATTCTAAAGCTATTCTTATCCTCATTAATTAGAGAAAAACCTAACGTATCAATATAGAATTTTTTCATATGTATTAAACTTTTAGTCTGTAAAACAATCGATTGTAATTTCCTTTGATAATAACACCTTCCTTATAAATCTAATAAAGTAAGTAAGTCTATGTATAAAACGTATCCACACTCTAACTAGACCAAAAAATATCCATTTAGGTAAAATCCATCTATTTTTTTGATATATACTAATTCATCTTATTGTTGCAGTTGTAATCTCGCATATCCTTTTAATATAAATAGGGATAGCCCAATCACTATCCCTAACATTACTTATGATTTCGATTAACGAGTTCTTCCACCTAATTGTTGTTCAGCCATTTGCACTAAACGTTTTGTAATTTCTCCACCAACAGATCCGTTTGCACGAGATGTTGTATCAGCGCCCAGTGTAACACCGAATTCACTAGCGATTTCGTATTTCATTTGTTCTAGAGCTTGCTCTGCACCATTAACTACTAATTGATTACTGTTGTTATTTCTAGCCATGTTGTCAGCTCCTATTAAAGTAATGTGTTGCTAGTCATAGGTTTAGATATTGTTAAGAGTTATATACATAGAATTTAAATTAAATTAAGGAAGTGATAAAGTAAAATTTAAAAAACTCACCTAATCTAGAAGCGAAGAGCACCGTAAACATTAAAGCCACCGGGTTCCTTGGTAAGGGTTTCTGAAGCTCCAAAAAGAAAATAAGCCGAAGCAGGTGTAAATCCTATCCGTAGAGAAGCGTGTTCACCCCTAGCTATGCATACAAAATGAGTGCGGGTACGAATCCCGTCAGAACCTTTCTCCTTCTATTGCACAGATTTTGTCTTATGCGACATAAAAGGCATGTTCGTCTTGTGGAGGTAACCTGCCCCTTTAGTTCCAAAAGAAAAAGTTGCCTTAAAGATAGCTCCGATCTTCAGCTAACGCCCCCGTTAGCCATCCATGAAGCGCAAAAATCAGCGCTTCACCACAGAGAATGAAAATTGGTCTCTATGTCGATAATGTTTTAATGGCTGGCGAAGAAGGTCGTTGAACTATGGTGCCTTTGAGCCCATCCGTTAGTCTGACTCCGACGACCACGGTGTACCACCGACTGTCGCGCCTTTTATGGGTAGCACTCATGGGGGATTAATCCTTTTTTGGTCGTCGCGCTAGCCTCTACTTAATTTGCTATGATTGGAGGTTTTTGTTTTACGATTTACCAAACTCAACCAGATCACTCATAAGGCTCAGCCTTTTTAAAAAAAGCGTTTTTACTGGGTCTATTTTGTTGTGGTTTTTTCTGGATTTTCAGCATTTTTAATTTTCATGGGAGTTCATTAAGGATTATTGTAGAGTTGACACCAACTTGACGCGAAATGTGTAACTCAAGGAAGTATTAATGAGAAGGCTTTTTCTCCAAAACACTTTTAAAGCTTTTTCTGTAACAAAACAACAAATAACTATACATGATTACAAGTATTACTGCTAAAACAAGTAACGAATGATCAAGAATCAAATGAAGTAAGAAAATGTTGGCTACAATTGGAGACAATATTGCAAGTGCTAATGGGACAAATCGATTACTTAAAAGTAAAACTCCACAAACGATTTCTAAAAACTTTTCAAATATTAACAGATATTCAAATTCGAATAATTCCATAGCTTCAGGGCTAGTAGCAATAAATGGTTCAAATTCAAAAATGACAAAATAACCGTTTAGACCTGCAATAAGGAAGATAAAACCTAAAAATATTCTGGAGAGATTTAAAAGGACTTTATTCAACCTACACACCACCAATTTGATTTTAGTTATTATTCTAATTTTATTATAATTTGTTACTGTGTAGTACGAATACACTGCGCTTGTTGAACTAACCTGCCCCGTTAGTTCCATAAAGAAAAAGCTGCCATAAGGACAGCTCCGATCTTAAGCTAACGCACTCGTTAGTTTAAGTAGAAACCCTCACACTCTCTTATGTGTATCAAAAAAAAGATGGAACCAATGCGATTCCATCCTAAAAATCTTTATTGTTTGTGTTGCTTTTCCTCTTGTTGTTTGTGTTTCTTTTCCTCTTGTTGTTTATGCTTCTCTTCCTTTTGTTTGTGTTTCTTTTCCTCTTGTTTATGTTTTTTTTCCTCTTTATTTCCACCAATATCCAATGATTTTTCTTTATTATTTTTTGTAACTGGTGGAGCTTCTTCAGGATTTGCACCTTTAATGAACAGTTCATTATTCACCCGGTATACATCACTAGGCTGCTGGAAGCTACTTTGGTCTGTTCCAAACGCTTCCAGCATGGCCTTAAACATTTGGTGCGAGATTTTAGTTGTATTTCCATCCATATAATTACCTGGACCATTTTTAGTATATCCAGTCCAAACCGCCATAGTGTATTGCGGTGTATAACCAGCAAACCAACTATCATTTACCGCACCGGTTGGATATCCATATTGTGCTCTGGTTTTACTGTCAAAATTGGTTGTGCCAGTTTTTCCAGCCACATCTAGTCCAAGGACATTTGCTGTTTTTCCTGTACCAGATTTTACGACTGTCCGTAACATATCCGTCACCAAATAAGCTGTGTAATCATGCATAGCACGTTTTGGCTTTGGAGTTAAATTAACAACTCTGCCATCAGGATAGACAACTTTACGAACAAAATGTGGTGTATTGTATTCACCGTTATTTCCAAAAGCACTATATGCCCCTGCCAACTCTAATGGATTAACCGTATTACTTCCAATCGCATATGATTCGTACACCTTATTATTATTAAAAGTAATACCCAGATTTTCTGCAAAATTTTGTGCTTTATCCATCCCTACATCTTGAAGGGTAAGAAGTGCTGGAATATTGTATGACCATTGAAGTGCTGTTCTAATCGACATCATTCCGTGATATTGATGATCCCAGTTAGAAATAGACTGACCATTTGAGTAGGTTATCTCATGATCATTAATTTGGTGTGCTGTAGACCATTTTGAATTTTCAATAGCCGGACCATAATCAAAGACTGGCTTGAAAGTAGATCCTGGTTGACGTTTAATATCAACCGCAAAGTTGTTGCCTCGGAAGGAAGCTTTATATTGGTTTCGACCGCTTCCAATAGCTCGAACTTCTCCTGTTTTTGTATCTGAAAATACGAAGGCTCCTTGAAAATTGTCATTTGGATAAGAAATAATCGTATCGGTGTTCATTATTTTGTCCGCATAGGTCTGAGCTTTTGGATCTAGCGTCGTATAAATAGATAATCCATCCGAACTGATATCTACATTTTTCAGCTTTCTTTCAACTTCTTTTACAACAGCGTCCAAAAACGCCTCGTACGGCATTCCTTGCTGTTTCGTTTTTGAAACAAGTCCTGCTGTAACTGAAACCTTCTTTGCATCCTCCAATTGCTTTTTCGTAATATACCCTTGTTTATACATAGCTTCCAAAACAATATTACGACGATTTGTTGCAGCTTTCACATGTTCGGGTTCAGTGGGATCGTAATTACTTGGACTCTGTGGGAGCCCCGCCAGCATAGCGGCCTCAGGAAGCGTTAATTTATTTAGATGATCGGCATCGATTCCGTAGTAATTTTGGGCGGCAGCTGCTACACCATATGTCCCGTCTCCAAGGTATATCTTATTTAAATACAACATTAAGATTTGATGTTTGGAATACTTTTGCTCAAGCTGATAGGCCAAGCTCCATTCCTGTACCTTCCGCTTTATTGTTTTCTGAGGTGACAAAAAGGAGTTTTTAATGACCTGCTGTGTAATGGTACTTCCGCCTTGAGATCCGAAATCCCCTTTTAGGTTCTTGGAGATTGCTCTCGCAGTTCCTTTTATATCAATGCCATTGTGTTCATAAAAATGTGCATCCTCCGTGGCAATGAAAGCATGTTCCAACATTTTTGGAACTTGAGAATACTCAATTTTTGTCCGTTTTTCTTTACCATATTCGTAAAGGAAATTCCCGTTTTTATCGTATAATTTGGTAGAAAGCGGATCGACTAGTTTTGAAGCATCTATTTTAGGTGCATCCTTAATCATTGCTGCAACCGTAACTGCCCCTATTCCAATTGAAACAACACCTAACAGTAAAAACCAAAGTAAAACTTTATTCAAGAAAGACCTTCTTTTAGGTGAATTTTTATCTTTTTTTTGATCTTGTTTTGTTTTTTCCACTTGTTTTCGTTCCTGACGAGAACGATACGTTTCTGACATTAATCTTCTCTCCCATATTCCAGTTATTCAACAAAATTAAAGAAAACTATGCAAAGAAATAACCTTTTATTTACTCACTAGCCATTGATGGTCAGTATGGTATTTATAACAATGCATTTCATGCAAAACCTGTATATAACGAATTAAGGAAGAGTTTATCCTATACTCTCCTTGGTCGGTTTTCGCAATAAAGTAATCACTTCGTACTATCTCATCTAATGCATCTTGTAGAACGTATTCCTTCTTTACATCTGGCCCTTTTAATATTTTTTCTCGTTTAATATCATTATCCAAGGTATAACAAACAATGACATATAGTGAACAAATAAAAAAGACAACGTACCACGCTGCCTCTTTTTGTATGGATTAAAAAAAACGAAGAATTATTTAAACTTATCTAGTGAAATTATTCTATGTTTTAATTCTGAATTCATATCTAAAACACCTATCACAAATTGATTATCTTCCGTCAATGTTATGTATCTGAAATACTCATCATCAGAAATTAACAAATCGGTGTCATTCGTCATTTTTTCTATTTTGGCAAATACATCTTCTGTGTACTCAAGGTGAAAAAAATCATCCAATCCCTTGCTTGAGCTACCTACCCAGGTATACAGAAAATCTTTCAGTGTGATTTGTTCAAGCATCGATAATTGTTTCTTGAATTTTAACTTATCTACTGTTACGTTTATCATCTTTCAACACTCCTTAACGAGGATTAATTATATACAATGAAGTCTCCTCCAACAATGCTATTTGTATAACAATCCGTTTACAATTTAGTTACTATAGGGGTACCGCCACATCGCCATCAAGCTAAGAAAAAGGATTATCCCCAAAACGAAAAAATATGCTATTCTTTGTAAATGCTGCTGAAAAGAAATTCCCTATCATTTATAAATTTTAGAGAATAGGCATTTAAATAAATTAGGAGGAAGAAGCCGTTGAAGACTAGTATCATCATTATCGATGACCATCAGCTTTTCCGTGAAGGCGTTAAGCGTATATTAGATTTTGAATCATCCTTTGATGTTGTTGCCGAAGGCGATGACTGAAGCGAGGCTATGGATCTTGTTAGCACACACAAACCAGATGTCGTTATCCTGGATATCAACATGCAGAATATGAACGGTATCGAAGCAACTAAAATGCTTGTACACCGTTACCCTGAAACGAAAAATCATCATTTTATCGATTCATGATGGTGAAAACTATGTACAGCATGCATTGAAAACAGGAGCACAAGGTTATCTGTTGAAAGAAATGGACGCAGATGCGTTAATTGATGCTGTTCGTGTAGTCGAAGAAGGTGGCTCATACATTCATCCGAAGGTGACACATAATCTAGTCAAAGAATATCGCCGTTTAGCTACTAATCGTGATTCAGTGCATGCTGTAGAGATCAAAAGACCGCTTCACCTATTGACTCGACGCGAGTGTGAAGTTCTTCAAATTTTAGCATACGGAAAAAGCAACCGTGCCATCGGCGAAACTTTATACATCAGTGAAAAAACAGTAAAAAACCATGTGACTAACATTCTTCAAAAAATGATTGTAAACGACCGTACACAAGCTGTTGTTCTAGCTATTAAAAACGGATGGGTAGAAGTGAAATAATTTCAACTTATGTTAAGTCCCGCTCTTCAGTTTTCGCAATGCATGCTGAAGAGGCGGGCTTTTCTCACTAAACAATCCTTAGAAACAAGAACTAGCAAAATATATAGAATACTATAAACACAAGCGAATCAAGGCAAATTAAAAGGCATGAGCCCGGTACAATACCGAGCTCATGCCCAACGGGCTGCCTAACGAAATAACCTGTCTAACTTTATGGGGTCAGTTCAACGTTAAGGAATCGACTTTTTTTACTTTTTCTTAAGGAACTAAACCAGCTAATAGGATGTCAATATCTTTCTCTAAAAATTTCATTTCCATTATGATATACTATTTTTGGCCATGCCAAATAACCCTCCAA
>NZ_FTMX01000026.1 GCF_900156045.1 Peribacillus simplex
GGTTAAGTCCTCGATCTATTAGTATCAGTCAGCTCCACATGTCACCATGCTTCCACCTCTGACCTATCAACCTGATCATCTTTCAGGGATCTTACTAGCTTGCGCCATGGGAAATCTCATCTTGAGGGGGGCTTCATGCTTAGATGCTTTCAGCACTTATCCCGTCCGCACGTAGCTACCCAGCTATGCCTTTGGCAAGACAACTGGTACACCAGCGGTGCGTCCATCCCGGTCCTCTCGTACTAAGGACAGCTCCTCTCAAATTTCCTGCGCCCGCGACGGATAGGGACCGAACTGTCTCACGACGTTCTGAACCCAGCTCGCGTACCGCTTTAATGGGCGAACAGCCCAACCCTTGGGACCGACTACAGCCCCAGGATGCGATGAGCCGACATCGAGGTGCCAAACCTCCCCGTCGATGTGGACTCTTGGGGGAGATAAGCCTGTTATCCCCGGGGTAGCTTTTATCCGTTGAGCGATGGCCCTTCCATGCGGAACCACCGGATCACTAAGCCCGACTTTCGTCCCTGCTCGACTTGTAGGTCTCGCAGTCAAGCTCCCTTGTGCCTTTACACTCTACGAATGATTTCCAACCATTCTGAGGGAACCTTTGGGCGCCTCCGTTACTCTTTAGGAGGCGACCGCCCCAGTCAAACTGCCCACCTGACACTGTCTCCCACCCCGATAAGGGGCGCGGGTTAGAATTTCAATACAGCCAGGGTAGTATCCCACCAACGCCTCCACCGAAGCTGGCGCTCCGGCTTCTCAGGCTCCTACCTATCCTGTACAAGCTGTACCAAAATTCAATATCAGGCTGCAGTAAAGCTCCACGGGGTCTTTCCGTCCTGTCGCGGGTAACCTGCATCTTCACAGGTACTATAATTTCACCGAGTCTCTCGTTGAGACAGTGCCCAGATCGTTACACCTTTCGTGCGGGTCGGAACTTACCCGACAAGGAATTTCGCTACCTTAGGACCGTTATAGTTACGGCCGCCGTTTACTGGGGCTTCGGTTCAAAGCTTCGCTTGCGCTAACCTCTCCCCTTAACCTTCCAGCACCGGGCAGGTGTCAGCCCCTATACTTCGCCTTGCGGCTTCGCAGAGACCTGTGTTTTTGCTAAACAGTCGCCTGGGCCTATTCACTGCGGCTTTTCTGGGCTATTCACCCTAAAAAGCACCCCTTCTCCCGAAGTTACGGGGTCATTTTGCCGAGTTCCTTAACGAGAGTTCTCTCGCACACCTTAGGATTCTCTCCTCGCCTACCTGTGTCGGTTTGCGGTACGGGCACCTTACATCTCACTAGAGGCTTTTCTTGGCAGCGTGGAATCAGGAACTTCGGTACTATATTTCCCTCGCCATCACAGCTCCGCCTTAATGGAAACGGGATTTGCCTCGTTTCCGGCCTAACTGCTTGGACGCGCATATCCAACAGCGCGCTTACCCTATCCTTCTGCGTCCCCCCATCGTTCAAACGATGTATAGGTGGTACAGGAATATCAACCTGTTGTCCATCGCCTACGCCTTTCGGCCTCGGCTTAGGTCCCGACTAACCCTGAGCGGACGAGCCTTCCTCAGGAAACCTTAGGCATTCGGTGGAAGGGATTCTCACCCTTCTTTCGCTACTCATACCGGCATTCTCACTTCTAAGCGCTCCACCAGTCCTTCCGGTCTGACTTCAACGCCCTTAGAACGCTCTCCTACCATCGACACCAACGGTGTCAATCCACAGCTTCGGTGATACGTTTAGCCCCGGTACATTTTCGGCGCGGAGTCACTCGACCAGTGAGCTATTACGCACTCTTTAAATGGTGGCTGCTTCTAAGCCAACATCCTGGTTGTCTAAGCAACTCCACATCCTTTTCCACTTAACGTATACTTTGGGACCTTAGCTGGTGGTCTGGGCTGTTTCCCTTTCGACTACGGATCTTATCACTCGCAGTCTGACTCCCAAGAATAAGTATTTGGCATTCGGAGTTTGACTGAATTCGGTAACCCGTTGGGGGCCCCTAGTCCAATCAGTGCTCTACCTCCAATACTCTCATCTTGAGGCTAGCCCTAAAGCTATTTCGGAGAGAACCAGCTATCTCCAGGTTCGATTGGAATTTCTCCGCTACCCACACCTCATCCCCGCACTTTTCAACGTGCGTGGGTTCGGGCCTCCATTCAGTGTTACCTGAACTTCACCCTGGACATGGGTAGATCACCTGGTTTCGGGTCTACGACCTCATACTCATTCGCCCTATTCAGACTCGCTTTCGCTGCGGCTCCGTCTCATCAACTTAACCTCGCATGAAATCGTAACTCGCCGGTTCATTCTACAAAAGGCACGCCATTACCCATTAACGGGCTTTGACTACTTGTAGGCACACGGTTTCAGGATCTATTTCACTCCCCTTCCGGGGTGCTTTTCACCTTTCCCTCACGGTACTGGTTCACTATCGGTCACTAGGGAGTATTTAGCCTTGGGAGATGGTCCTCCCTGCTTCCGACGGGATTTCTCGTGTCCCGCCGTACTCAGGATCCACTCAGGAGGGAACGAAGTTTCAACTACAGGGTTTTTACCTTCTTCGACGGACCTTTCCAGATCGCTTCGTTTACCCCGTTCCTTTGTAACTCCATGTTGAGTGTCCTACAACCCCAAGAGGCAAGCCTCTTGGTTTGGGCTAATTCCGTTTCGCTCGCCGCTACTCAGGAAATCGCGTTTGCTTTCTCTTCCTCCGGGTACTTAGATGTTTCAGTTCCCCGGGTCTGCCTTCAGTACCCTATGTATTCAGGTAAAGATACTGTTCCATTACGAACAGTGGGTTTCCCCATTCGGAAATCTCCGGATCAAAGCTTACTTACAGCTCCCCGAAGCATATCGGTGTTAGTCCCGTCCTTCATCGGCTCCTAGTGCCAAGGCATCCACCGTGCGCCCTTTCTAACTTAACCGTTAAAAAAGATCTTACAGATGCTTTGAAAAAAATTAATTGCCTTCTATCTATTATCTAGTTTTCAAGGAACAA
>NZ_FTMX01000019.1 GCF_900156045.1 Peribacillus simplex
AGCGAAGAGGTCACACCCGTTCCCATTCCGAACACGGCAGTTAAGCTCTTCAGCGCCGATGGTAGTTGGGGGTTTCCCCCTGTGAGAGTAGGACGCCGCCAAGCCATTCAAAAAGATCAGCCATCCTGGCTGGTCTTTTTTTGAGGTTGATATTCCTTCCATATCTTTTTATTTAAACCGGTTAAAAAAAGTAATATAAAGAAAGTTATATGCTGTATAAATGGTAGGACATACTATAAATGTATCTGAATTTCTACAGCTATCTGTATTATCCGTATCTGTTTAAGACAAAGGGACAGAATTCTTCGTTTCTGTAGGGATATATGTTAAACTTAACGTAGTTCTGAAACTGTCATTGGGGGAATGGCCGATGGATACCTCTGCTAAAGATGAAATGATTTTTTCGTTTGCTGAATGGTTGAGAGACCAAGGTAAATCAGCTAATACGATTAAAACGTATACTGGTGTCCTTTCACAGTTTTGTGACCAGACACAAAAGATATTGATGGAGATTCATTCTGAAGATGTTCAGGGTTATCTTGATTATTTAGAAAATTGCAAGAAAAGCCCAGGAACAATCGAAAAACACTACATCGCCCTAAATGTCTTCTTTAAATTTTTAGGCAAACCGCAAGTAATGCTTTCTGTGGAACGTAAGGTTAAGGAGCACAAGCTTGAGGTACCTGAAACTTTAAGCATCAATGAGCAGCAGATCCTGTTAAGGGATATAGAAGCAGAGGGAAATCTAAGGAACATCGCCATCGTCTACCTTTTGTTACATACTGGAATTCGTGTTTCAGAATTATGTGACTTAAATGGCCGTGACGTCATTATGGAAACAGAGCGAAATTATATACTTGTCAGGAACGCAAAAGGTGAAATCGATAGATCCGTTCCCCTTACACTATCGGCTATACAACATGTAAAAAATTATCTTTATTCTTTAAAAGAAACAGCGGATCCATTATTCATCTCAAGTTACAATCAAAGGATCACTCCAAGGTCAGTTCAATATATATTAAAAAGATACAACGTGCATCCACATAAACTGCGACATACCTTTTGCCAAAGGTTAGTGGATAATGGAATAGATATACAAACGATTTCAAAGCTCGCCGGTCATAAAGATTTAAACGTAACGAAGCGTTATCTAAAAGAAGAATCGCTGGATCTGGCAAATGCGATAGATCAAACTTTCACCAAACACTAATCTATAGAAATTAAAAGGGAAAGCGGGTTCTTTCCCTTTTTTGTTTAAATAAGGTTTTTAAAAACAAACAAATTTCCATGGAAATGACGAATGGGACGTTTTGTCTTATGAGACGGGAAAGGTTAAAAGTAGAGTGAATATAGTTTGGGCAAAATTGGCTGGAAGTACGAAGGGCTAATATATTAAGAGGATATTGATCAATTATTGAATCAAGAAAGAGGGGATTCCCAATATAAGGAATCCCCTCTTTCTTGATTTTTTACTTAACTGTTTTTTTCTTCTTTTTACCTATTTTCATTATAACTTCATATACTACCGGCACTATTACAAGTGTTAGCATTGTAGAACTCACAAGTCCGCCGATAACGGTAATTCCCAAACCTTGTGATATTAATCCACTGCCTTCCGCACCGATTGCCAAAGGTATTAAAGCGCCGATTGTGGCAAGGGCAGTCATCAGGATCGGGCGTAGTCGGGTCGATCCTGCTTCGAGTAAAGCTTCCCTGGTAGATAGCCCGGATTCTTCATTCTTGATAACACGGTCCACTAATACGATGGCATTGGTTACGACGATACCAATAAGCATCAGGACACCCATCATTGCTGAAACGCTGATGGTCTCACCTGCAATGAATAGCCCTGCCAATGCCCCGATTACCGTAAATGGTAAGGAGAAGAGAATGGCTATTGGCGCTAAACCACCATGGAAAGTAACGACTAGCACAAAGTATACGATAGCAACGGCCGCTAACATAGCGATACCAAGTTGTGTGAATGATTCCTGGATATCTTCCGTCACTCCGCCATAGTCTATAGAGACGCTTGCGGGAAGGTCTAATTTATCGACTTCCTTTTGTACTGCAGCTGTTACTGCTGCCACATCATCCGTTTTGATTGTTGCAGACACGTCGGCATAAATTTTTCCATCGCGGCGGCTGATTGTATCGGAAGCTTTGCCTTCTTCGATTTTCACAAGCTCTTTCAATGGGATTTCCATTCCCATTGGAGAAGGAATTTTCGTATTCTCAAGATCTTTTTTGTCTTCGAAAGTCGTTTCTTCTGTCTCGACATATACTTTGACTTCTTCTCCATCTTTCTTAATCGTAGTTATAGCATCATCTTTATTCGTATTGGCAATGGACATACCAATTTGTGCAGCTGTCAGTCCAAGATCGCTTAGCTTTTCCTGGTCTGCAACTAGTGTATATTGCTCATAAGCATCGGAAAGGCTTGTATCAACATCTTTTAAATCTTTATTTTTCTTCATGATATTTTGAATATCGTCAATTACCGGTTCAATGTCTTTTTGTGTATTTCCGTAAACAAATAGAGTGGTTTCGTTGCTTGATGTTGACGTGAATTCTTGTTGTTTCCAAGTTCCAGGTGAATCAAGTTCAGTTAAATCCTTTATGACCGTTTCTTTTTTGTCCCCGAAATTTTCGGTGTCTTTATCATAGAGTACATAGAAGAGAGCCGAGTTACTCGAGCCGCCCATCATGCCGCCCATCATGCTTTCACCAAGTGTGTATTGAACGGTCTCCACATCGTCTTTATCCATGAAGTATTTTTCTACTTTTTCTGTTTGTTTTACAATATCCTCTTTTAACTCTCCAGGTGCGGGAGTGTAGGTGACGATAATCGTTTTTTCTTCATCTGCAGGCATGAAGCTGACACCGATGCTTGGGATTAGGAATAAGCTGCCTACCAATAATACAATGGCTGTCCCGAAAGTGATCAACTTATGGTTTAACGACCAATCTAATGCTTTTCTATAGAATGCAGATAGTTTACTTGGTTTTTCTTCATGTGATGTTAATTCTTTTTTAGATAGTCCCTTTTTAAATAAAGAGTCTGCCATTGCCGGAACAAGAGTGATGGCAATTATTAATGAAGCGACTAATGCAAACACCATTGTTAAGGCGAATGGCATGAATAGTTCCCCGACAGGTCCTGTAACGCTTGCTAAGGGCAGGTATACAGCCACAGTAACGATTGTCGATGAAAGGATAGGGATGAACATTTCCTTAGTGGCTGATCGTATTAATTCGCCGCCTTTTAATTGTTCGCCTTTTAAAGCCATTCTCCTATAAATATTTTCAATGACGACAATGGAGTCATCGACGACTCGGCCAATGGCAACTGTCATGGCCCCCAGTGTCATGACATTCAACGAAATATCCATTTGTTTGAGCACCAAAAGGGCTGCTAACAGGGATAATGGAATCGAAATGACGGAAATGAGAGTCGTTTTAAAGTTCCTTAGGAATAGCATGATAACAATGACGGCAAACAGACAGCCGAAGAGTGCCTTGCTGATCATGGTTTCAACAGAATCTTTAATCGGTTGGGCTTGATCAAGCGTAGTGTGTACACTAACGCCTTTAAAATCTTCTTTGAAATTCGTTACTTCTTCGTTTACTTCGTCCACGATTGCAACTGTATCGGCATCGGGAGATCTTGTAACCTGAATCCCAATCGATTCGCTGCCGTTTGTTCTTGAAATCGATTCAGCTTTACCAGTAATTTTAACATCGGCAATGTCTGATAATTTGACGTTTTGCAGTTGGGCAGGACCTGTTGTCATTTCAGGAGATAATTGATTGTTTTCCTGTCCGGTTTGTGCTGGCGTAGCTGTTTGAGAGCCGCCGGTTAAAGGTATCTTTATATTTTTCAGGTCTTTTAATGTGGAGATGTTTCCATCCACAACGATCGTTTTTTCTTTATCATCAAAGTTATATATCCCAAGGGGCATGTTGACGTTTGCGGCCTGGATAACCTTCTTTACGGTATCTTCATCAAGCCCGTATTGAGCCATTTTTTCCTCGTCGAATACAAGGCTGCCTTCATTTACTTGCTGTCCGGAAATTGATACGGATGTCACGCCATCGATTCCTTCAAGTTTAGGCACTAACACCTCTTCAACATTTTTTGTAAGAGCTGGTAAATCAGAACCCTTATCTGTTACACTGAGTGCGACGACCGGAAAAGCGTTTAATTCTAATTTTGATACGCTCGGGGCATCCACTCCCTCGGGAAGTTCTAATTTCTCTAAAGCCTCTTTCACTTCTTTTACAGCGTCGTCCATATCCGTATCATAATCATATTGTAATTGAACGGAAGAGGCATTAGCCATGGACGAAGAACTGACTAATTCGACTCCTGGCAAATTTGTTACTTTCTGCTCTATCTGGTCTGTGAGTTTATCTGCTACTTCTTCAGGTGCAGCTCCAGGATATACAGTGGAGATGCTTATTAAAGGAGTCGAGATGCTAGGAATGGTTTCTTGCTTCATGTTTAAACCGGAGTATAAACCAGCTGCAACGATGATGATCGTAAGCAACCAGATTGCCAATTTATTCTTTAATGAAAATTTAATTATTGAATTCAAGCTTGTACCCTCCATACATAAATTGTGACTAGTCGGTCACAAACTCAAATATATAGTATATGGATTATGATTGCAACAGATAATATCCGGTAGTGTTAATGTTGTGATTCCAAGGGTTTTGGGATACAATTTGAAAGAATTGACCCATTGGTCAATGACGGAGAATTTTAAGAGATAGGATGAATTTGATGAAAGAAAAAAATAAGATGATCATAGATAAGTCTGTAGAGCTTTTCGCGGAGAAAGGCTATCATGCGACTTCCGTTCAGGAAATAGCTGAAAAATGTGGGATAGCAAAGGGGTCTTTTTATAATCATTTTAAATCGAAGGAAGAATTACTGGTCTCCATTTTTAAATTTTATTATGAAGCGCTGACGGACTCATTGCTTGACCTTGAACTGGATGCTTCATTGTCCAGTAAAGACAAATTCATGAGGCAGATCACTGTTCACATTGAGCATATGACGGGAAATACCAACTTGATTCAAATGATGATGCAGGAACAAATGGTTCATATCAGCAAAGAATTGGATAGATTTTTACATTATATCCATGAAGAGGGCTTGATTTGGTTCAAGCGAAAAATCATTGAGTTATACCCGGGGCTTCCTGCTGATCTTTTGCCGGATTGCACCATAATTTTGGATTCTCTTTTCAAAGGATATATCGGAATATTGATCAGGAAACAAAATGCATTCGATGTGGAATTGTTACCTAGCTTCATATTGAACCGGATGGATTCCATCATCGCAAGCCTGCAGAGCAAGGAAGATCCATTATTGAAGCAATTTCCCCTGCCAGGATGCTCGATGCGGGATATGAGCCCAAAAGAGGAAATTCATTCGATCATCGTCAGGATGCTGGAAGTGGAAACACGTAAGGAAGAGGGAATGGAAACAAATAAGAATATGGAGGCTTTAAAGGCGATCCAGGAAGAGTTTTCAAAAGTTAGGCCAAGCCCCATCATCTTGGAAAGTCTTTTGTTATTTTTGGAAAAAAATAAAAAAAGAAGTCCGTTGAGTTCAAAGCTTATTTTAATGATGAAGGATTATTTGTTGAATATATGAAGGCTGTATCGAAAGGGGCGTATAGCCTCTTTTTTCATTTTTTTATGAGTTTCAAAAGCGGGGGGATAGGGAAGACAATTCTTTCTATTGTCAGCATAAACACCAAATTGGTGTGGGGGATTATATTGGATGGGAAAGGCTAATGTGTTTTTTTTGTATATTCATCCCTTATTTCTGCAATTGTTTCCAAAATAAGATAAAATATATGATGAAATATCATTTTTTGCAGGAGGACCACATATGGTGTACCAGGTCGGATTGTTAAAAGGCATTTTAGAGCCTTATCGGAGTCGTTATCAGCTGCAAAATGCAGAGGCAGTCACAAAGTTTGGATTGAAATTACTATTTTTATATTTTCTTAGTCTTATAGTATTCGCCATTGGGGGATATTTTGGCATTGGTTCAGAATCATTTTCCAAAGAAATCACGACGATGAGTGCCAATGAATTCGAAGCAGCAAAATTGCTGATTTTGAGCGGCAATATAATAACAGGCATACTCGACCCTTCCATATACATATTTTTAGCAGCTCTATACTTTTGGATCGTTACTGATATCCCATATATAAAATTAGTCATCGTTCAAATGATTGTTTTTGGTTTGCAATTAGTGGAAAAAACATTACTGATTCCTCTATTCGTTTTAATGGATATAGGCAGCGATGCCAATCCTTTTTCATTGGGGATCATCAGTCAGTATTTTCTCAGAAGTGATTATTTCATTCACTTTTTCAGCGAAATCACCATTTTTCAATATCTTATCATTGCTCTGCAATATTTTTATTTAAAGGAGTTTTCAGAACGAAATAATTATTTGGTCCTTTTAATGATTGTTCTATTCTATCTGGCCACATGGTTTGTTAAAGCCTTTTTAGCATACATCCAAGTAGGCGTATTTGTATAAGGCGGGTGAAAAGAATGAGCGGGAAATGGAAAATAACAGCGGTCTCGATTGCTTCGATAGTCTTAATAACCGTTAACATATACCTTCTTGAAAAAAAAGAAAGCAAAGTGGAACGAACAGTTTTAGTTGAAAACTGGATAAAGGTGAAAAAGGATACAATTACGGATACTATTCAAACAAATGGGGTAATAAAACCTGTAGAAGAGTATGATATCTATTTCGATACCAAGAAAAATGATTTTAAGAAATTCCTTGTTAAAGAAGGCGATGCGATTACGGCTGGCTCCTCGTTGTTTGAGTATACGACGACCGAACTTGATGCGCAAAAAGCGGATTTAGAAGCGGAGAAAACGGCAGCTGAGGGAGAAATTGCAGGGATTGAAGAATACATAGGCAAGTTGAGGTCATATCAAGCGACCCTGACCAGTGATTCTGGAATAGCGGGCATTGATGAATCGGTGGAAAAAAACTTGAGTATTGATTTAACAACAAGCTCGACGGATCTTATTAAAAGTAGCTTTGAGCAAGAAATATACAAGCAGGAACTGGAAAAAAACAGTTTGAATGAAAAAGTGAAAATGCTTGACGCTAAATTAAGTTCAATTGAGGAGCAGTCCAATGCGATCGTGACGACGAGCGAGGCTGATGGTGTAGTTAAAAATATCAATAAAAACCTGAATAATCCCATTATATCCATTGTTTCTATAAATATGGGAATTGCAGGCGAATTCTCCGAAGAGGAAATGAAAAAAGCCAAAGTGGGCATGACTATAAAAGCAAGTTACTCTGATTCAATAAAGGCACTGAAAGGATCGATAGGCCGAATCCATTCCTATCCAGCTGAAGAGCCGTCGTTAAAAAAAGAAAACAAATTTCCATTTCAGGCTTTAATCGAACCGGAAGGCGAAGAAACGGAACCATTGTTGGTGGGGTCCAAAGTGGATCTTACCGTAATAACCAATGAGAAAGCCGGTGTACCCTCCGTTCCTATAGAGGCGGTACATTACCAAAAACAGCCTTACATTTACAAATTGACTAAAAAAGGATATGTGGATAAACATTACATTAAAAAAGGGCTTAAAGCAGAAGGAAAGCAAGAAATCATAGAAGGACCGTCGGTAGGTGACGTCATCCTGCTGAAGCCGAATGTGGCAGTGAAGAACCATTCCAATTTTATAACTCCAATTGAATTTGAAAAAGTGAAAGTTGCAACTTATAAAAAATTCACCTCTAGGGAAAAAGTAAGATATCTGTTACTTGGCATTTTGGAAAAATAACCGTTCCTTCAACAAGAGAGGTGGTGTCAATTATTTATATCAATATAACTTATGTGATTGAAAATCGGGAAGAGTAATTATAGATACAATAGCTATTAATACAGAATATTCAGACATGTTTAAGGACTTTTTCTAGAACGGATGCGAATAAATATTTACAGATTATCATTTTTAGTATAATATTTTATTATAAGTTAACTCGCTTAATCTTATTCCAAGAACGGGGGACCCATTTTTGTGGATTTTATCCGCTAGGGGTGAATTCAGAAATGAAAGGGCTTTTTGTGTTTCCAATCCTAACCCGACAGCTAACCTCGTCAGCGTCTTCAAGGGAACATGTGTGAATATTCACGCCTATAAGAAATCGACACATGAAGTGTCTTTTTTTTCGGCGTAAAGACAGAGTTTTTCAAAAAAAGAAAAATTACTTTCTTTTATTAGTATCTTGTTTCCCTTACCGAGACAAAAATGTTTTTGCATCAAAGACTTTATGGAAGGTGAGGAAAGTAAATGAAGAAATTCAAATTAAGTTTAGCTAGCCAAATTTTCATTGGTTTAATTTTAGGGATTATCGTTGGTGCCATTTTTTATGGTAGTGAGACGGCCCAAAACTTTTTACAGCCATTCGGAGACATTTTCCTACGAATGATTAAAATGATTGTAGTGCCGATCATCGTTTCAAGCCTTATCGTTGCTGTTGCTGGTGTAGGTGATTTGAAAGCGGTAGGTAAACTAGGTGCTAAATCAATATCATACTTTGTTGTGGTAACTATGGTAGCGATTGCTGTTGGTTTAATTTCAGCGAATATCATCCAGCCTGGTGCTGGTGTGAATATGGACAAGCTAGAACAAACTGATATTTCTACCTATGTTGATACTGCCGAAACTAAGCAGCATGAATCGTTCGTAGATACAATCGTTCACATTGTGCCATCCAATCCAGTTAAAGCCATGGTAGAAGGCGATATGCTAGCGATCATTTTCTTCTCCGTGTTGTTTGGACTTAGTATTGCGGCCATCGGTGAAAAGGGTAAACCAGTATTCCGTTTCTTCCAAGGTGTAGCAGAAGGAATGTTCTACCTAACTAACATGGTCATGAAATTCGCTCCTATCGGTGTATTTGCACTAATCGGTGTGACTATTTCCAAATTCGGTTTGGAATCTTTAATTCCGTTAGGAAAGTTAGCGCTTTCTGTTTACGGAACAATGATTTTCTTTGTAATAGTCATTCTTGGTCTTATTGCGAAATTTGTCGGATTCAATATCTTTACTTTGATTAAACTTCTAAAAGAAGAATTGGTCCTTGCGTTCTCTACAGCAAGTTCAGAAGCGGTTCTTCCGAAAATCATGGAAAAAATGGAGAAAGCGGGATGTCCGAAACATATTGCTACATTTGTTATTCCGACTGGATACTCCTTTAACCTTGATGGTTCTACATTATACCAAGCGTTAGCGGCTATCTTCATCGCTCAAATGTACGGAATCGATTTAAGCGCGTATGAGCAAATTACGCTAATGCTAGTGTTAATGATCACGTCCAAGGGGATTGCGGGTGTACCGGGTGTATCTTTCGTAGTTCTTTTAGCGACTTTGGGAACTGTCGGTATTCCTATTGAAGGTCTAGCATTTATTGCAGGTATCGACCGTATTCTTGATATGGGACGTACAGTAGTAAACGTTATCGGTAATTCACTTGCAGCAATCGTCATCTCTAAATGGGAAGGTCAATTCAACCCTCCTTCCAAAAAAGAATTAGAGCAAGTTTCTTAATGAAAAAAATCCAGAGTGAAATGTCACTCTGGATTTTTTTTTGAATTAAAATGCACTTCCTGATTTATTGACGATCCAGAAGCGGCATTCGGAAGAGAAGGCGTGGACATCATCGTTTTCATGGAATAATTCACTTAGGTAGAAGCTCTGGATGACTGTAAACCCTGTTTCCTTATGGCAATCAAGTATTTCAAGTTGAGTTGGGATATGGGGTAAGCATTTTCTTGGAGCGTCTTTCCAGTTATCAATATATCCCCAAACTCATAAAGCCTTTCATCTTGTTTACCTCCACACCAAATCACTTCCTCCAATGTATTTATTACTATAATGTGGATTTCACGTTTCGCACTATTTACACGATGCTGATGATGATTAATATTGGGAGCTATATAACTTATGTGAAAACCCAAAAGTTTGATAAAATAACATTATTGATTGAGAGCTCGGAGGGGGTCAGGTTATGAAGAATGATAGCAATGATATCTTATATATGCATATGCAGGCTTCCGAACGGTTTGTCCTTTTTAATGGACTTAATTTTCGAGAATTCGTCTATTCGCTGCCAAATTCCTTGGATTCCATCTTATTATTGAAGCATCAATTCGATGGTGGGGAATACAATTTGAATGTTCTGCTTGAGAGCGCTTCATCTGAAGATATTGCGAAGCTCGTTAAAGAAAATGTTCGGGCATATGGAGATTTCTGTTGGGTCGATTTTGAAGAGGCGGAAGGGCTGGATGAACTGGATGGAAGGGAAATAGCGGAACTCTTATATTTAGGACATGCTAAAACCCATCTGAGTCCCCCGTTTTTCCGTAAATTGAATAATCACTTAGTGTACCTTGCGCAGGATGATGGCTGGTTCAATAAAATTTATTTTCGTTCTCTTTCGACGTATTATATGATGTTAGGAAGCCTGATTCCGCTAAAGCTGGAGCCGCTAAAAGTAGAGAGGACGTGGCTTGGAATCAGAAAGAAAAAAGAGTTGACGGCGATTCCGGCAGAAATCATTTCTTCCTTGGCTCATATTCTGGCAGAGGGGCTCGCTTTTTCCTTTCGGGATGTAAAGTATACAAGAACGAAAATTGAGATACCTGCATGGGTCGTAGGGGATTATTTAAACATGGATGAGATGCATGATGACTTTTCGGATAGAGATATCAATGAGCCCGATGCTTTCATTATCTTCTATCGAAAAGAAAAGGTATGGGAAAGCGTTATTAAAAATACATCATCCTCCTGATGATCCCAATTTCGTGGATTGGATTATTTGAAATCCTCGAATTTTTCAGGTGTAAGACTTACCATCTCATGCATAAAAGATAAGAGAGGGCGACGCACAGGGTGTGGCGATTTTATCTGCATTAACAGGCTGTAAGGGAAGCGATGGCGAATGTAATGAAAAAGAAATGTAGTGGGCTAACAGCCTGTAAATGCCCGATTGGCTCAACTAACCATCATTGGAAAAGCCCCAATGATGGAAGTTTCGCTTTATCCGTTTTAGTGTAAAGTGATACAATGAACATGGTTAAAAGAATATTGGAGGGTAATAACTCATGAAAACTAAACTTGGTTTGCTTTATGGTGGAAAATCTGCGGAGCATGAGGTTTCTATGCAGACGGCTTTAGCGGTCATTAAAGCTCTCGATTTAGCAAAGTTTGATATATATCCGATTTACATAACAAAAGAGGGTTCATGGATTAATGGACCAAAGTTAACAGGACCTGCTGAGAATGTGGAGGCATTGACATTTTCACCGGAAAAATCGGGCTCGCCGCTTGCCTTGCAGGCACATTCAACTGATGAAAATAGTGAATCAACAGGCTATGACGTGATTTTCCCATTGCTTCACGGACCAAATGGAGAAGATGGGACCGTACAAGGGATGCTGGAACTATTGAACCTTCCTTATGTAGGAAATGGCGTTTTAGCTTCATCAGCAGGAATGGATAAGGTCATCATGAAAAACATTTTTGCCCAGGCGGGACTTCCGCAAGTGAAATACACTTGGTTCATTCGTTCTGAATGGGAGAAGAATAAAGAAAGTGCCATTAAAAAGGTAGCGGATGAATTGGGGTACCCTTGTTTTGTCAAACCTGCCAATTTAGGCTCGAGTGTCGGTATCAGCAAATGTAACGATGCTGATGAACTGGAAAAAGCGGTAGCGGAAGCTTTTCAATTCGATCGGAAGATCATCATTGAAGAAGGGGTCGTTGCTCGTGAACTCGAGTTTGGTATTCTCGGTAATGATGAACCGTCTTGTTCAGTGGCAGGCGAAATCATCCCTAAGAAGGACTTTGCCTTCTATGATTATTCAGCAAAATATGTAGATGGTAATTCAGCGATGGTCATTCCAGCGGAGATTTCGGAAAGCGAGTATGCAACTTTATCCGAAATGGCCATTACTGCCTTTAAGTCATTGGATTGCTCTGGATTGGTTCGCGCTGATTTCTTCTTAACTAATGAAGGGCAAATCTATATTAATGAAGTGAATACAATGCCTGGGTTTACTCCTTTCAGCATGTTTCCGTTATTGTGGAAGCACACAGGTGTCGATTATCCAGCGCTAATTGAAGAACTCGTGAAACTTGCCTTGGAACGTCATCAGGAAAAACAACAAATCAAATACACAGTTTGATCATGCAAGTAATGTAGCAGTAAACTTCACAATCCATCAAACGTTGATTTGATGGATTCCAATCAGCAGGAACCGGTGCGATTTAAACTGGTTTCTGCTTCGTTTGGTTATTGGAAGTAGAGAGCGATTAACGGTTCGATGAATGTAGGAGGAACAAAATGATAAAGAGAACGTTAAAACAAGTACATGAAATGGCAGAGGGATTGAATGATATCAGCCCATTCCAGTCCAAAGGAATTAATGGGGTTACCATCGATTCAAGAACGGTTAAGGAAGGATGTTTGTTCATTCCGCTTAAGGGTGGGCAGGTTGACGGCCATCAGTATGTCAAGCAAGCTTTAGCGCAAGGAGCTGCTGCTTCTTTTTGGCAAAGGGATGTTCCGAATCCTCCTAATGATTTACCGATAATCATTGTCGAAAATACCGAGAAAGCACTTCAGCAATTGGCGCGTGCTTACCGTCAACAGTTGAATATAAAAGTCATTGGGATAACAGGCAGCAACGGTAAGACGACTACGAAAGATATGACGGCTGCGTTGCTGGGCACTACTTATAAAGTTCATAAAACCAATGGAAACTTCAATAATCATTTAGGTTTACCACTAACGGTGCTTTCTATGGAAGAGGATACTGAGGCGGCCGTTTTGGAAATGGGAATGAGCAGCCGCGGTGAAATTGAGTTCTTATCCAAAATGGCAAAGCCTGATGTAGCGATCATTACCAATATCGGTGAATCACACTTATTGGATTTAGGATCACGCGAGGAAATCGCGAATGCAAAGTTGGAAATTATCGAAGGTTTGGCGACGGATGGAACGTTGATATATCATGGTGATGAACCATTGCTTCGCAATCGGATCAAAAAGGATTTTCCTGATTTAAACGTAATATCATTTGGACGTACGGAACAAAATGATTTATATCCACAGACCATAAGCCAAGGGGCAGACAGTACCACGTTCACAATTTCAAGTGGTGAAAAGGAAGTCAATTATGAGATACCCGTATTAGGCAATCATAATGTTCTTAATGCACTGGCTGCCATCTTGGTTGCTAAAGAATTCAATGTGGAAGATTCAGCGATCCGTAAAGGTCTGTCAACCATTCAATTAACTAATATGAGGATGGAATTGGTCGAAGGCGCAAAAGGGCAGAAGATCATCAATGATGCGTATAATGCCAGTCCAACTTCAGTTAAGGCAGCAGTGGAGTTGGTTGAGGGATTATCTGGATTCGAGAAAAAGATCCTTGTATTGGGAGATATGTTGGAGTTAGGGCCACAGGAAAAAGACTTTCATTTGAAAATTGGTGAATTGATTTCCAATGAGCGGATTGATAAGATCTTCACGTTTGGTCCTTTAGCCGAGTTTATTGCCAAGGGAGCGAGCAAGTCTTTTTCATCGGAGCAGGTTCGTCCTTTTCAAGATAAGCAGGAGCTTATAGAGGAACTTAAGTCTTCTACACAGGGAAATGACATCATTCTCGTTAAAGCATCCAGGGGCATGAAGCTGGAGGAAGTCGTTCAAGCCCTACAAAAATAAAAAAGAGTAGAAAGGGCCGTTTCTTTTTGAAACGGCCTTTTTTTATCGTACCTAAAAAAGTGTCCCTGCAATAATGCAGATGTCATCGTTAATCACTGAATGCCTCATCCTTGAGACCAAAAGCTCCTGAAGAAGCTCATTTGTATCGAGATGGATATTTTCAATAAATTCCTTCTTGATATTGTCAGACCGGTCAAAGGCTGAAGGAGTGGGCGTTTTAGAGAGTCCATCTGTATAGATGATGAAACGGCTTCCTGGTTCATAATGAAAGACTATTTTTTTTATGGGCAATTCGGGAATCAGTCCGCTTGGGGTGGCCCCTTCGTTTAAATTGAGAATTTGGTTGGTGCTTGGGGAATACAAGAAGGCTGAAGGAAATCCGTAGTTCACATATTCGATGTGTCGATCCTTTGTATTCATGTATGCTATGAAAGCTGTAAAGCGAGCATGGTTTTTGTTTTCCCGATTAACTCCTTGAAATAGGTCCCGCATATGTTTGTCCAGTTCCTCTGTTATGAAAATGGGGTCTTTTACACGTTTGAATAGGTCGGGCATCAAAGTCCGTATGGACATGTTTATAAGTGCTGTATGGATGCCCTTTCCGCATACATCGATCATTATGAAGCCGTATATCCTGTCATCAACCTCCGTCCAGTAAAATAAATCCCCTGAAAGTTCACTCGAAGGCAGGGAAAGACCTTTGACCTCTATATCTTCATTATTGATCGACAAAGGTAAATTTGAAAGCTGTATGCCCTTTGCAATTCGCAGGCTCCTTGCTGATTTTTGGCGTATCTTTTCAAGCTCTTGTCCCTTCATTTTTGCCGAAAACAGTTGCATGCTGATGTTTTTGAGTGAATTTAATTTAATCCTGACTTCTGCTGAATCGGCAGGGACCGCCATGGTTTCATAAAAGGTCTTTTCTGGTAATGCCGGAGGTGTCTCCATTCCTAAAGCGCGTTTGTAAATGAATAAGATAGGGATTTCGTGAGATTCAGCTAAGGCAAACAAAGAAGTTTCCTGCCAAGAATCTTTTGATATGTGTAAAGGTAAAATAAATAATGACTTCATTAATTCCGTTGAATCCTTGAATAGATGACTTTGATTGAGTGGATCCTCCAAAAAGGTGACATTCTTGTTCATTTTCTTTAAGATTCGACCAAAATCCTTACATAAAGGAACATCTATTGTGAATATATTCATATAACCCCCCGTTGTTTTGTTGATAGGTCAATCATACTGCATTTAGACTTATTTACTATAATTTTTAGGTAAAAAGATGGAATTTTCAAAAAAAAAAACGATTCCATATACCTGGAAATTCAAAGTGGATTCACAATAAGTCCTTTCTTTTTCCAATGGGGTGAATAATCCTTCCTGAAAAAGGTTTATTGAAACTATTTGATTTAAACACATATCATATAAATAAATAGATGTTCGTTTTTGCAAAACATTTAAAGTGGAATGGTCTCATCAGAGAAAAGGACAAAGTCACTGAATTCCTCCTAAACTGGAACAGATTCTCCCTTAAAAAACGTTCCAGTCGGTTTCAGAAATCCCGCTTTCTTCCGAATGTCTCCAGTCTGAATTCACTTAGGCATGAATGGATATCGTAACTAAGGTAAACCTAGTGATGAGTAAATCAGGCTGCACAATTATCAGGCGGGACTACCCAATTTCCTCGTTTTTGAAACGATCTAAAGTTTTTAGTAACTCTGAATGAGGCGATATCCTTTATTGCATTAACAGTTTGAAAATGGTAATATGAGTATGAGTTTAAATGTCTTATCATTGATGATTATTTAAAATTAATCAGGTTGAGGCAACAAAATTGTATGTTCTTACATGTTTCATGAGTTCATTCTTGAGATTATTTTAGATTAAATAGGCCGCGCGTCTGGTCATATATAAAAGCTGCATCTCTTGGCGGCTTTAGTAGCTATTGGGAATCAAGCCGCATTTTAGCGCTTTTCCACTTCTGCAAATCCTCAACGCACCGGGCCTGTTTTGTATAAGAATCTTGGCGCTCGTCAAGTTTTGTTCATACAGCCTTTTTAAGTCTGATGAATAATAGGTGCAGCAGCCCTCACCTGAATAAAACGGTGAAACACCCGTTTATGCTACTTTTAATTTTCCATATTGAATTTAATTTTGGTTACATGTACTTTTAAAAAGATGAGCGTATGTTAATGATAAGTCTACACGTGCGCGAAGTTAAAAATGCCAGTGAATGTCCGTACTGGTATATTTCCTTTTTAAAAAATCATATTGAGTTCATTTGAACTAAAAGGCAGACATACTTTTAGGTGATAATGATAAACTTTTTTATAAGAGATTAAGTAGAACATCCGTCATGATGATGAGGATTTGAACTAAACATCTGTGCATGATCCATGAATGCACGTGTAAATTTACGATATAAAAAGGAGTACGAAAACATTGACATTGTTTAGCGAATTAGGATTAGATAGAACGTCCATGAAATCAATAGAAAAAATGGGATTTGAAGAAGCGAGCCCGATTCAATCCCAAACGATACCTCTAGCACTTGAAGGTAAAGATATCATTGGTCAAGCACAAACAGGTACAGGTAAAACGGCGGCCTTCGGTATTCCATTGATGGAAAACATCGATATCAATAACGAAAACGTGCAAGGAATCGTCATCGCACCTACACGTGAGCTTGCCATTCAAGTTTCCGAGGAACTTTTCAAGCTTGGTTACGGAAAACGCGCTCGTGTGCTTGCGGTTTATGGTGGACAAGATATCGACCGTCAAATCCGTGCTTTAAAGAAAAAACCACATATTATCGTTGGTACGCCTGGTCGTCTTTTAGACCATATCAAACGTAAAAACATTAAATTAGGCGGAGTTCACACAGTAGTTCTTGATGAAGCGGATGAAATGCTTAACATGGGATTCATTGAGGATATCGAATCAATCCTTTCAACAGTCCCTGATGAAAGGCAAACATTGCTTTTCTCAGCTACAATGCCTGAACCAATCCGTAAAATTGCTGAAACGTTCATGCAGGATCCCGTTCTTGTACGTGTAAAAGCAAAAGAAATGACAGTGGATCGTATCGAACAATATTACTTGGAGTTAAAAGAAAGTGAAAAATTTGATACACTTGCACGTCTTTTCGATATTCAAACACCGGATCTTGCCATCGTCTTCGGACGTACGAAACGCCGTGTGGATGAATTGGCATCAGCATTGAATATCCGCGGTTATATGGCTGAGGGCATTCATGGTGACCTTAGTCAGGCAAAACGCCTTTCTGTATTGAAAAAGTTTAAAGACCGCAGCATCGATGTACTCGTTGCTACTGATGTGGCTGCACGTGGACTTGATATCTCCGGCGTTACTCACGTATACAACTTTGATATCCCACAAGATCCAGAAAGCTACGTTCACCGTATTGGGCGTACAGGACGTGCAGGTAAACATGGTATTGCCATTACGTTTGTAACACCAAGGGAAAGAGGACAACTGCATGCGGTTGAGCATACAACGAAAAAACGTATGGTGAAACTTAAGACTCCTACGTTAACTGAAGCGTTGGAAGGTCAACAAAAAGCAGTAACGGAAAAAATCCTTAATACAATCGAGAATGATGATTTAACATTATATCTTGGTCAAGCGGAAGAATTATTACAAAAACATAGCGCAGCGGACTTAGTTGCAGCGATGCTTAAGTCAATGACAAAAGAACCGGATCAAACTCCTATCAAGTTAACGGAAGAATCTCCATCTCCAATGCGTCGCAATCGCGGTGGCAGCAGTTCTTCAGGTAACAGACAGCGCAATGGCCGCAGTTCTTCAGGCAGAAAAGATTACGGTAGCGGATCAAGTAAACGCCCTGGCGCGAACCGTAAGTCGAATGGTTACGGAAACCGCAGCACGAGCCAAAAAAGGGAAAAAACAAATAAAATTTAATTGAATTGGAAATGCCGCTCATTTGAGCGGCATTTTTTGTGTGCATCTCCATTATGGTATCCGAAAGGCAGGCGGTTTTTGGATGGACTGCTCAAAGTCTTTATTTAAAAGGGGTTAATTCCCAGCTTTTAATTATAGTATAATGGATGAAAGCGAAGGATGGATGATGAAGGTTCATTAAAATTACCTGTCCGGAAGAGGAGAAGCACATGGAACCTGAAAATCGTATATCGAATAAGGCCTTGACCGTATGGAAAATCAGTGGTCTCATAAGCTGTTCAATAACTTGGATTATAAGCATCGCCGTACTCGTGCTTACAATCATATTTGATTGGACATATTGGGTATTTGGAGCGTTGATCATGATTTCGATAATCCAATCCTATCTGGCCATTATTCTGATTCCATCGGTGAAGTGGAAGAGATGGCGTTACGAAGTGAGAAATACCGAAATTGATATCCAAAGTGGTATTTTCGTCATTAAAAGAACACTCATACCCATGATTAGGGTTCAACATGTTGAAACGAAGCAAGGGCCATTATTAAGGAAATACGATTTAGCCTCCGTTGAAATTTCGACTGCAGCGACCCTGCATGTTATCCCTGCCCTGGATCTAACAGAGGCAGATGAATTGCGGCACTATATTTCCAGGATGGCAAGTGTGGAGGAAGAAGATGTCTGAACCTAAAAGACTGCACCCCATAGCTGTATTGCTTAACATCATTAAATCGATTAAGGAGTTAGTCATCCCTTTTTTATTAGTGGTCGTCATTCCTGGGAAGAATGAAGGAATTCCTGGATGGATACAACCGCTGGTCATAGCCATTATTATACTTTTAATCATAGGTAATGCATTCCTTCAATGGTTACGCTTTACATATCGCATGGAAGAGGGAGAATTCAGAATTGAGTCGGGGGTTTTCGTAAGGAAGAAAAGGTATATAAAGTTTGATCGGATTCATAGCATAGATATTTCAGAGGGCATCATCCAGCGGATATTCAGCCTGGTGAAGTTGAATATTGAAACGGCAGGCGGGTCTCAGGCCGATGCCGTATTATCAGCCATAAGCAAAAGTGATGCAGAGCGAATCAATGCTTTTATTAGTGAGGAAAAAAATGCGAATAATCCTTTTGATAAAGATAAAGATGAAGTAGCGGATAATGAACATGCAGCAAAATCGTCTTCCGTTTTTAAGCAGACGCTGCCGCAACTATTCGTTATGGCTGCCACTTCGGGAGCGGTGGGTGTCTTCCTATCTGGAGCAATCGCATTTATTTCACAGTTCGATGAAATGATACCTTTTGAGAAGATATTTAAGGATTATGAAGATTTTATTGAAATGGGAACCATCATTCTGACCTTGTTTGCCCTAGTGGCTTTATTGGTGGTATATGTACTGGCCACATTAAGCATGGTAATTAAATATGCTTCCTTTACCGTGATAAAAACGGATGAGGAACTCATTATTTCCAGAGGGCTTCTCGAGAAAAGACAGCTGACAATCCCTACCCATAAAATACAGGGTATCCGGATCATGGAGAATTTGATTCGAAAGCCATTGGGATTGGCGACGGTTTATATTGAGTATGCGGGAGGCAGTATGGAAGATAAAGAAAGTCTATCGATCATGCTGTTCCCTTTAATCAGGAAGAAGCATTTACATGAAAAAGTGCTGGAAATTTTACCGGTTTATGAAACAACCACTGAGATGACACCGATACCTAAGCGTGCGCTTTCCCGGTATGTGTTTCGTAAGTTTCTATACCTCATCCCGATCATATGTGCCTTGGTATGGTTTTTCAGACCTTGGGGTTATCTTTCCCTTTTGCTTGTACCGTTGGCGATTTTTTGGGCTTACATGCAATATAGGGATGCAGGATGGAGCATAGAAGGGAATTTGTTGCTACTGAGCAGCCGTTTTTTCTCAAAGCAAACATTAATCATGCAGAGAAGCAGAATTCAATCAATCACATATAAAAAAAGTTGGTTTCAGAATCGAAAGGAATTAGCTACGATTTCAGCATCGATTAAATCAGGAATCAACTCCCGGGTCGGTGTGGTTGCTGATGTGGAAGAAAAGGATTGCCTAATAATTAAATCATGGTATTTACCTAAAAAAACAGTCGACTCCCAATGATTTAAAGGAAGAGTCGGCTGTTTGTCCTACCATTTTTTTCTTAAGTATAATGGAGCTGTTAAAAATCCGGTTGCCAATCCAGCCAAATGACCGACAACGTTGATCTGCGGTTGAATGAAAGTCATGATAACGGCAATTCCGGTCAGTGTATATACTGTATTTCTTTCGTTGTTCGTAAAATTGGTTTTATTGAACAGGACAAGATATAGAAAGAATCCGAGTAAACCAAAAATTGCTCCGCTAGCACCTACGTGGTTATATGTCAGTGGGTTAATTAGGAAGGTTGCGATATTGGCAAGGAGCCCTGTCGATAAAAAGAAGATTGAAAACTTGACGGTGCCAAGTAATTTCTCTAGGAATGGACCAAAGATGGCAAGGGAGAATCCATTAAACAGTAAATGTGTAAACGTGCTATGTAGAAAGATGGGGGTGATTAAACGCCACCATTGTCCATCAGCAATGTATAAGTTAACACCTGTGCCATAATAGAAGAGTACATTGCCGGGAAAAATGGGGAAAAGGACGAGAACGAATACAATCATCATAATGAGTATTAGCCCTGTTACAGCTCGGTATGAATTTGCGTATTCTCGGAAGCCTTCTGTTCTTGTAAACATAAATTCCTCCTTAATATCGTTTTTAATTAGATACAATATTATCATTTTCAGGTAAAAGAGTCCTCCTAATAATATGCAACTTATTAAATTAATAGAAGAGGTGTAATAGTGATTAAAGGTATAGGCGTGGACATTACTGAGTTGGATAGAATGGAAACATTGATTAATCGGCAGCCCCGTTTAAAGGAGCGTATATTAACAGAAAGTGAAATCTTGATTTTCGAAAAGTTAAATGGAAGAAGGAAGGTCGAGTATTTTGCTGGGCGTTTTGCAGCAAAGGAGGCTTTTTCAAAAGCAAACGGTACAGGGATCGGTAAGCACTTATCCTTTTTGGATATTGAAATCATCTCGGATGATAAAGGAAAGCCGGTGATTTCGAAGCCGTTTTCTGAAGGGGTCCATCTTTCGATTAGCCACAGCAGGGATTATGCGGTTGCGCAAGTCGTAATTGAAGGGTGAGTGGAGTTTTGTCCGATCGGGTCATAAACCTTAAGGTTGTCTCATATACATTTAGTGCTATAGGGAGACAAGGCCCGGTAAAAGGTACATGGCAGAGTAGGTGCTCTCGAAAAGTTTTTAGCCGGATCTTAGAATTGGTCCGTGTTTAAAATACCGAGGAATCTAAGACATCAGTCGAGCCAATGTCCGGATCCTGCCTTTTCCTCTCCCTTTTACGTTCAAATGACAAAAAGGGGTTGAAAAGATGAAGAAGATGGTAATGCTTTTTGCAGGGATCATGCTCTTGCTTGCTCTTTCTGCTTGCGGCCAAAAATCACAGAGTGACGTAGTGAGTGAATTGAATGAGAAGCTTGGCGAAATGAAAGGATATAAAGCTAACGCGAAGATGACATTAAAGATGGGGACGGAACCTCAAGTGTATAATGTGGAGATTTGGCATAAGGACCCTTCTTTTTACCGCGTGAATCTGAAAAATGAAGAGAAGGATCAAAGCCAGATGATATTGAAAAATGATGATGGTGTATATGTTTTGACGCCAGCTTTGAATAAAAGTTTTAAATTTCAAAGCGAGTGGCCGGAGAACAGCAGTCAGGCCTATTTGTTCGAGTCGTTGGTGAAAGACATTACGGAAGATAAAAGTGCGACATATAAAGAAACGGATAAACATTATGTCTTTGAAACGAAAACGCGCTACCAAAACAATAAAATGTTGCCATATCAAGAGATTACTATAAACAAAAAGGATTTATCCCCAGTCAGTGTAAAAGTCATGGACCCCGATAAGACTGCATTGGTTCTCGTTGAATTCTCAAAAGTTAAATTCGATACGACTTTTGATAAAGATTCATTTGATATGAAGAAAAACATGACAAGTGCACAACTTGAAGCGCCTGTTATGGCAGAAGTCCAAAATGAGGGGTTTGCGGTGAAATACCCTGAAAATATTGGTGATATGAATTTAACGGAAGAAAAAGAAATTACGACGGAAAAAGGAGAACGTGTCGTTTTGACCTATGAGGGTACAAAAAGTTTTACATTGGTCCAGGAAAAAGCTGAGGTAGTTCAAACATCCGTTTCGACGAATGTGAATGGAGAACCGGTTGATTTGGGTTATACTGTCGGAGCCATGACAGGGAATACGATTGCATGGACTTTTGAAGGTGTCGATTATATGCTTGCATCAAAGGATTTGACACAGGAAGAAATGATAGAAGTCGCCCGTTCGGTTGGGGAAGATCCAGTCAAATAGGATTACATAACAAGCTGATGTTTCCCGTCTCCTTATGAAGGTTTCTTCTAGGTAGGATAGGCGGGAAGTCAGCTTGTTGACATTTTTAATCCTTCATTTGATTTAGGCTGGCAGCTGGGTAAATTGGAATCAAGGTGAAAAAGCACTTTATATTTCTAGCGGTTGGTTATAGAATGGTCCTATAATGAAACGAAAACTTCGCTACTGGGAAGAATCTTATTGTGAGTGTAGGAAAGAAGGAAAAGGTCTTGGAAACGAAAACATTTCATCGAGATACATGGGCAGAAGTAAATTTGGATAATATTTTTGAAAATATTTCTTCAATGAAAAAAAGTTTAAGAAAAGGTGTTAGTCTTTTCGCTGTCGTTAAAGCGAATGCTTATGGACACGGGGACTACGAAGTGGCTAAAACGGCTCTTGAAGCGGGGGCGGATTTTTTAAGTGTCGCTTTTTTGGATGAGGCTCTCGCCTTGCGGAAAAAGGGGATATTGGCTCCGATTCTTGTACTTGGGGCATCAAGGCCTGAAAGTGCAGCGCTTGCTGCCGAGCATGGGATTTCCTTGACGGTTTTCGATGTAGCATGGTTGGAGAAGGCGAAGGATTTGTTGAAACCGGGACAAGTTTTGCAAATCCATGTAAAAGTGGATAGCGGCATGGGGAGAATCGGCATTCGAGATAAAGGCCAACTCATGAAATTGGAAAATTTGCTT
The DNA here is from genome assembly GCF_900156045.1 of Peribacillus simplex. GTDB lineage: Bacteria > Bacillota > Bacilli > Bacillales > DSM-1321 > Peribacillus > Peribacillus simplex_D. The sequence goes on from NZ_FTMX01000019.1 coordinate 22,909, forward strand.
GAGAGGGAAGCTTGTTTCAATTTCCAAGGAATATTCACTCATTTCGCGACGGCGGATGAAATAAATACCGACTTTTATGAAACCCAGCTTGCTTTCTTTAAAGGGATGCTTTCCGAATTGACCAGAAAGCCGGAATATGTTCATGCAGCCAATAGTGCAGCTTCTTTAAGGTTCACCGATCCTGAATGGAATGCAATAAGAATGGGGATTTCCATGTATGGTTTGAGTCCTTCCATGGAAATGAAGCCGATATTGCCATTTCCATTAAAACAGTCTATATCGTTGAGAACGAAGATGGTTGCGGTTAAAAAGCTTGCCAAGGGTGAAAGCGTTAGCTATGGGGCGACTTATACGGCTGAAGGTGATGAATGGATTGGGACTTTGCCAATCGGTTATGCTGACGGCTGGATCCGTAAGCTGCAAGGTCAGGAAGTTCTTGTTGATGGAAAAAGAGTGCCCATAGTCGGGAGGATTTGCATGGATCAATGCATGATCAAGCTTCCTGGACCATACCCTGTAGGAACAGAGGTTACATTAATGGGGAATGATGGGGATAAATCGATTACTGTTGATGAGATAGCGGCAAAACTGGAGACGATCAACTATGAGGTAACATGTATGATAGGAGCAAGAGTGCCCCGCATATATATTAAAGACAATCAGTTGAATCATGTACGCAACTTCATTTTGGAATGACAGGATTGTAAAAAAATCCTAAGATTGTGAATAAGATTTCCTTTATTATGCTGATAATAAGATTTAGAATAGAATATACTCTTTGCAGATAGGCAATTTAATGGTAATATTGAAAAGGATATATAATAAAGGTGTGTAGTGATGGTGGAGGTGTATGTTTGTGTCTGAATCCAGCGCAACGAGAGAGATATTAATTCGATTACCTCAAAATTTTTTAACAGAGTTAGATGGGTATGCGAGTGAGGAAAATGTGAATCGCAGTGAATTTATTTATCGTGCCACAAAAATGTATCTTCGCGAACGTAAAAAGAAAGAGTTTCGTGAATCGATGAAACGCGGTTATATTGAAATGGCGGCCATTAATTTAACGATTGCTTCTGAAGCCTTCCAGGCTGAATTCGAGGCTGGTCATTGCGTTGAACGATTAGTTAGCGGAGGCTGAGCCATTGATTGTTGTTAAGCGTGGTGACGTATACTTCGCAGACCTTTCCCCGGTGGTTGGTTCAGAGCAGGGTGGGACCCGTCCGGTACTAATTTTACAAAACGATATTGGTAATCGCTTTAGTCCGACTGTGATCGTGGCAGCCATTACAGCTCAAATTCAAAAAGCGAAATTGCCTACACATGTTGAGATTAATGCAAAAAAATACGGATTCGAGCGAGATTCCGTCATTTTATTAGAACAGATCCGGACAATTGATAAGCAGCGTTTAACTGATAAAATTACGCATCTTGACGAACCGATGATGCAAAAAGTCAATGAAGCTTTGCAAATTAGTTTAGGCCTCATTGAGTTTTAAAGAAAATTTTTCCCGTTAAACCGGGCGTTATTATAATACAAATCATTCTTGATGCTATTTAGATGGCACGATTCCTGCAAATGCGGGAATCGTGTTTTTTTTGTGGAATAACATGGACATATGTCCAAAAAGTATCAGCAGGAAATATGAAAAAATTGACGAATAAAAACATTATACAGTTAGATATTGAATAGAACGTTCATTGTTTTTTATGGTATCTCCCTAACTTTTTTTAATTGATGTTTTTCTTACCTGATTTTTGGGTATGTAGTTATGTTGTAAATACCTAAAAAAGCAAAAGTGTAGTGGGGAAACTCGAAGAAAATCCAGATGGGAATAAGATTACAGTTAGTTAACATCCTTGTGACGAGGACAGGGAAACATAGCGATTGTGTTAGAATGGGAGGATATTATGAATCAATTGGTTTACGATTTTATTAAGCAAAATCAAGATTACATCCTTACTGAGTGGATGGGCATCATGAAGGAAAGTACGGACGAAAGATTAATTAAAGTCGTCTCAGATCGAATGTTCACGCAAACGAGCAGTGAATTTATAGATATGATCATCACGAACGTTGATAGTAAAAACAAGGAGTTCACATTGAAGCTTTCTGATTTTGCCGAGAAAGTCGTCCAATTGGGATGGCCTCTTACTTTCGTCAATGAAGGACTTCATAAATTCACTTTAATTGTCATTAATGGAATGGTGGAAAAGGGTCTGGTTACTCCTGATAATCAAGTCAATCTTGTTAACCATTTGGATAAATGGGCCACACCAATAAATAATGAAATAGTCAATATATATACTCAAACTTGGGAAAGAACGGTTTCCATGCAAAAAATAGCGTTACAGGAACTTTCCGCTCCGCTTATTCCTGTATTGGAAGGCATTACGGTAATGCCGCTGATTGGTACGATTGATACGGAACGTGCCAAACAAATAATGGAAAACTTGTTGACTGGCGTGGTTAAGCATAGATCTGAAGTTGTTCTTATTGATATAACGGGGGTGCCGGTCGTGGATACCATGGTTGCCCATCATATCATTCAAGCATCGGAAGCGGTCCGGTTGGTGGGCGCCAAATGTATACTCTGCGGCATCCGCCCTGAAATAGCCCAAACCATAGTTAATCTTGGGATTAATTTAAATGAAGTGATTACAAAAAATACGCTGAAAAAAGGGATAGAAGTTGCGTTGGAATTAACGAGCCGGAAGATCGTAAAGGTGGAGGGATAAGTATGAGGATTCCGATATTAAAGCTTTATGACTGCTTGTTAGTCTCTATACAGTGGGAATTGGATGATGTGACAGCCCTTCAATTTCAAGAGGATTTACTGCATAAGATTCATGAAACAAGCGCGAATGGCGTTGTTATAGATATTACCTCAATAGATTTTATTGATTCTTTTATCGCAAAGGTATTAGGCGATGTCTTTAGCATGTCTAAGCTTATGGGGGCCAAAGTTGTAATTACGGGGATCCAGCCTGCTGTTGCAATAACATTAATTGAACTGGGAATTAGTCTCGAAGATGTTCTGACAGCATTAGACTTAGAGAAAGGCCTGGAGAAATTACAACAGGAATTGGGGGATTAAAGAATGGAGTTCCAATCCTGCGTAAAAATCATAAATGAATGGGACATCGTAGCTGCAAGGCAGCTCGGAAGAAATGTCGCTAAAGAGTTGGGTTTCGGTACTGTAGACCAGGCCAGGATCACAACGGCCATTAGCGAATTGGCCCGAAACATATACCTATATGCTGGACAAGGCAGTGTTAGCATAGAAAAGTTAAATATAAATGGGAAGTCAGGATTGAAAATCATTGCAGAGGACCAAGGGCCAGGAATTGAGGATATCCGCAGAGTCATGGAAGATGGATATACCACCTCGGGGGGACTGGGCGCTGGTCTTCCAGGAGCCAAACGTTTAATGGATGACTTTGATATCGAATCGATACCAGGTGAAGGGACTAAGATTATCGCTACGAAATGGCTCCGTTAGGGGGGGACTATGGACATTAGGGAGAACATGGAGAAAAAGTATCATGAGGCGCTTTCTACGTATCTTAAAGACCAAAATGAGCAGGCACTCTACCAAGGGCAAAAGATTAGCCGCCTACATATCAAATACAATATATCTCCAGAAGAAATCATCAGTATGCATAAAAATAACTTGATGGAACTTTACCCGGAATTACCGGGAAAAGTATTGGATTCTTTCGATTTTCTGCTAGAAGTCATGATGGGCTACGGCATTGCATACCGTGAACATCAAAGCCTTAGACATCAGCAGCAGGAACTGAAAACGGAAATCGAGATAGCGGCAAACGTTCAACATACTCTTTTGGAGACGGAAATTCCTGATATCAAAGCTCTTGAAATTGGAGCGATCAGTGTTCCGGCGAGGCAGATGAACGGGGATTACTATCACTTCGTCCAAGATGAAAATGAGCGGATAGGGGTAGGGATAGCCGATGTCATTGGAAAAGGTATTCCCGCTGCATTGTGCATGTCGATGATCAAATATGCGATGGACAGTCTTCCGGAGCATCGTCATGAACCGAATAGTGTGCTTGAGAGTTTGAACCGTGTTGTGGAGCATAATGTGGATCCAAGCATGTTCATAACCATGTTCTATGGCTTATATGATCCGCATGACAGGCAATTTTCCTATGCTTCAGCCGGACATGAACCTGGTTTTTACTATGACGCCGCAACGGACACTTTTAGCGATTTGGATGCAAAGGGCTTGTTGCTTGGAGTTGATAAAAAAACAAGGTATCGCCAATATGAAAAAACAGTGAATCGTGGAGACATGATCATTTTATTATCTGACGGAGTAACGGAGTGCCGGACGAATGATGGGTTCATAGAAAGGGAAACACTTATTGGTTTCATTAAAAAGAATATGCATTTGCAAGCCCAGGAAATGGTGAATAATATATTTAAACAATTGGAGAAAATGCAGAACTTCCAACTGAGGGATGATTTTACATTAATAATTTTAAAATCAAATGTTTAGTATTTTTTCTGCTGGGTATAGATATAGGAATGAAGAGGATTTGAAGAGGTGGGTCATTGATGAATATAACTGTAGATGTTAATGAATTAAATTCTGAATTTATTGTAAAACTGAAAGGTGAAATCGATGCATATACTGCACCGAAATTAAGAGAATCACTATTTCCGATTTCGGAGCAGGATAATGTTTCGATCACTATTGATTTAGCTGAAGTTTCTTATATGGATAGTACGGGGCTTGGGGTTTTTGTCGGTGCTTTCAAAAGCGTAAGGGCACATAATGGCGAATTCACTTTAGTTGGCTTATCAGAAAGGTTACGACGTTTATTTGATATAACAGGTCTTGCAGATATCATTGATATAAAAAGTGGTACAGAGGGTGGGTTAGAATGAGTCAAGTATATGATTACATCGAAATGAAAATACCTGCAAAACCAGAATTCATCGGTGTCATTCGTTTAACGCTTTCTGGGATAGGAAGCCGGATGGGATTTGCGTATGATGAAATTGAGGATTTGAAAATCGCTACCAGTGAGGCTTGTACAAATGCGGTACAGCATGCATATAAAGATTCTGAAAAAGGTGAAGTGAAAGTAAGTTTCGGCCTTTATCCTGACCGCTTGGAGGTCATGGTTTCTGATAGTGGTAAGAGCTGTAATTTCGAAGAGGTTCGTCAAGGAATCGGTCCATACGAAAATGGACAAAAAGTCGAACTTATGAGAGAAGGAGGCTTGGGTCTTTACCTTATTGAAACTCTGATGGATGATGTGAAAATTCATCAGCATGATGGGGTTACAGTATTTATGACTAAGTTTTTAGAAGGAGAGCAGGTGGAGATGGATGCAAAAACAGTCTCAACCTAACCAGGCACAAAGAGAACAGGTAAATGAATGGATTAGAGCTTACCAGCAGAATCAAGATGAGGAAGCACAGAGCAATCTAGTCATCCATTATAAAAGTTTGGTTGAAACAATCTCCCGTAAGTATGCGAAAGGGAAATCATTTCAGGAGGATATCTCCCAAGTCGGCATGATTGGTTTGTTAGGTGCCATTCGACGATATGATGAATCTTTCGGTAAGAGCTTTGAGGCATTTGCTGTCCCTACTATAATCGGCGAAATCAAAAGGTTCCTGCGTGACAAAACATGGAGTGTCCATGTGCCAAGGAGAATTAAGGAACTTGGTCCGAAAATCAGGGTGACTGTCGAGGAATTAACTACAACCCTGCATCGTTCACCAAGAATAGATGAAATAGCCGATAGTATAGGTGTGACTGAAGAAGAAGTTTTAGAGGCAATGGAAATGGGAAAAAGCTATCAAGCTTTATCCGTGGATCATTCTATTGAGGCGGATTCTGATGGCGGTACTGTCACATTGCTTGATATATTCGGGAATGTCGATGAAGGTTTTGAAAAGGTCAATCAGAGACTTGTCCTTGAAAAGGTGCTGCATGTGCTGAGTGACCGTGAAAAGATGATCATTCAACATACTTATTTAGAGAATTTAAGTCAGAAAGAAGCGGGCGATAAACTTGGGATTTCCCAAATGCATGTGTCTAGGCTCCAACGCCGCGCGATCAAGAAACTTCAAGAAGCCATTAATGCTGAAAACTCGGAGTTAATTCAGTGATCAAAGATATTCTTAGGGGAGAAAAAATAGAAGTCCTTGTCTCTCAATCGTCTAAAAACGGGATGGTTTATTGTGGTGATGATTACTTCTTCCTTCATACGAAAGAATACTTTATCTGTGTACTGGCAGATGGTCTGGGTAGCGGGAAACATGCTTACGATTCCTCCCACGCAGTCATCGAGGAAGTTAAACGTAATCATGAGTTGGATGTCGAATCACTAATGGCAGTGTGCAATCAAGTTTTAATCGATAAGCGGGGAGCAGCCGTTTCCGTTTTGAAGATTTTTTATGACAAGAATGAATTTGTATACAGTTCGGTTGGTAACATCCGCTTTTTCCTGTATAATCCAAGTGATGATAAACTCGTTTACCCTTTACCTGTTACAGGGTATTTATCAGGAAGGAAACAAAAATACAGGACGCAGAGATACAAATATGAACCAAATGCAAAATTCATTCTTCATTCCGATGGACTAGAACTTAAGGGAGCTAAATCTTTTTTGAAAAGGCTGGTCCCCATCGATAAGAACGCCCAATGCATATTAAAAAGCAGTCCATTAACTGCAGATGATACAACTTTCATTTTAGGAAGCTTACTTTCGCCGTAATTCGGAAGTGAGCTTTTTTGTATTGAATTCGCAACTTCATCTCTCATTTGCTAGACTATACATATTAGATCAAAACGTTGGAGGTAAACATAATGATCGTTGTAGAAGATACATTAAAAGATTTGATTAAACAAATATCCAATGAGCTAACTTTGAAAAATCATCAAGTCCAAAACGTCATCCAGATGCTTCAAGAGGGTAATACTGTCCCCTTTATTGCGCGGTATAGGAAAGAAATGACGGGTTCACTTGATGAAGTGCAGATTCGTTCCATAATGGAAAGATGGAACTATCTAGAAAACCTTGGCCAGAGGAAAGCGGAAGTTACCCGTTCGATTGGTGAACAGGGGAAATTGACGGAAGAATTAACAAGACAAATCGAGAAAGCGACAAAACTGCAGGAAGTCGAGGATTTATACAGGCCATTCAAACAAAAAAGGAGAACGAAAGCAACAGTAGCTAAAGAAAAGGGTCTTGAACCATTGGCTAATTGGCTTTTGGAATGTCAAATGGATGCCCGGGTAAGCGAAAAAGCTGCAGAATTCATATCGGAAGAAAAAGAAGTTTATTCTATAGAAGAGGCTATTACGGGAGCGCAGGATATCATAGCTGAACATATTTCCGATGATGCAGAATTAAGGAAGTGGATAAGGGCTGAAATTTTCAAAGCTGGAAAAGTGGTTTCAACTGTAAAAAATGAAGAGAAGGACGAGAAAAAAATCTTCGAGATGTACTATGAATATGAGGAGCCGGTTCAAAGAATCGTACCACATCGGGTGTTGGCGCTGAATAGAGGCGAAAAGGAAGAGGTTTTACGAATCTCCATTCATCCTCGTACTGAAATCATCATTGGTCATCTGGAACGGAAAATCATTAAAAATAACAAATCCGAGGCCCGAGTTGTTCTTAAATCTGCGATTGAGGATGGACTCAAACGTTTGATCATGCCTTCTGTAGAACGGGAAATCAGAAAAGAGCTGACGGAAAAAGCTGAGGATCAAGCTATCCATATTTTCTCTGAAAACCTCCGGAACCTGCTCTTGCAGCCCCCGCTTAAAGGGAAAGTGGTCCTAGCCTTGGATCCGGCATATCGGACTGGCTGTAAGTTGGCTGTCATTGATGAAACAGGAAAGGTACTTGATATAAGTGTAATCTATCCGCATCCTCCTGCTGCGAAGCTTAATGCTGCCCGTGAAAAAACGATTGAAATACTTCAGCGGTTCTCGGTTGAAATCGTGGCAATCGGCAATGGTACGGCATCGCGTGAATCAGAGCAATTCATCGCAGATATTATAAAAGAAGTGCAAGGGAATATTTCTTATATAATTGTTAATGAAGCGGGAGCCAGTGTGTATTCAGCCTCGGATATAGCCCGTGAAGAGTTTCCGGATCTTCAAGTAGAACAGAGAAGCGCAGTTTCGATAGGCAGAAGACTTCAAGATCCCCTTGCCGAACTTGTTAAAATTGACCCCCAATCCGTGGGGGTAGGGCAGTATCAACATGATGTGTCCCAGAAAAAGTTAACGGAATCCCTCACCTTTGTAGTGGAAACAGCTGTTAACCAAGTGGGAGTGAATGTCAATACCGCTTCATCGTCTCTATTACAATATGTAGCTGGTTTATCAAAATCAGTCGCTCAAAATATTGTGAAGAGAAGGGAAGAGGAAGGGAAGTTTTCAAGCAGGAAGGAATTAAAGAAAATTCCCCGGCTTGGTGCCAAAACATATGAACAATGTATAGGGTTCTTACGTATCATTAAAGGAGATGAACCTTTGGATCAAACCGCGATACACCCTGAGAACTATAGTGCCGTGAATAAATTATTAAAGAAAATGGGATTTACATCTGAAGATTTAGGCAGTGATGCATTGAATGAAGAGTTGGGTAAACTAAATCCGGCTGATTTGGTCGATGAATTGGAAATAGGGGAAATTACGATTAAAGATATCATAGATGATTTGATGAAACCGGGAAGAGATCCTCGCGATGAATTATCAAAACCACTGCTTAAGCAGGATGTGCTAAAAATGGAGGATCTGCAAACTGGGATGGAATTACAAGGTACAGTGAGGAATGTTGTGGATTTTGGTGCGTTTGTGGACATCGGTGTCAAACAGGATGGACTGGTGCATATTTCTAAACTGAGCAACCGGTTTGTAAAACACCCATTGGATGTAGTTGCCGTTGGGGATGTTGTGACGGTTTGGGTCGAACTGGTTGACCCTAAAAAGCAAAGGGTATCTTTGACGATGCTCGAGCCAAAGAATCAAAACTAGCCTATGGTAAGCTCCTTCTATATTAGAAGGAGTTTTTTTTGAAGCGATGTATTTAGACTTGGAGCAAAGTTGAATTTATACCCTGAGACTTTCTTTCTTTTGATAAAAAAACCAACATTGATTCAACATCTTCACTTGATAATAATCCTTTTCATAAAAGGCTTTGCGGATTTGATTTTGGAACCAATTAGGCATAGCTTTTCCTCCCTTAGTTTCCTATTGTATTATTAGTCTATGTTATAATGGGTTGTCATGTTACCAAAGAAAGGGAGGGGGAAATGGATAATCGGCAATTGCAAAAACTAGTAGAAGAAATTTCGATGAAAGACTTTAAAAAGGCCTTTAAACACCAAGCCAGTTTTAATCCGCGTCTCCGAACAACGGGAGGACGATACTTGCTCCGTTCACACAATATAGAAATCAATAAGAAGTATCTTGATGAACGCGGTGTGGAAGAAATGATTGGGATCATTAAGCATGAATTGTGTCATTATCATTTGCATATCGAGAAGAAAGGGTACCAGCATCGTGATGCGGACTTTAGGCATTTACTGAAAAAAGTGGGGGCGCCAAGATTTTGCGAGCCGCTGCCATCTAACCAATTAAAGAAAAAGATGAATACTATTCAATATAAATGTGAAGACTGTCAGCAGGTATATATAAGAAAAAAACGAATCGACACTGCCCGTTTCGTGTGTGGTAAATGTCGAGGATCATTGATTTACCAAGGGTTTAAGGAGTGAATAACAAAAATATAAAAAAACATAAAAGAACTCTTGACTTTAAGTTGTAACCTCTTTATAATCATAAGAGTCGACAAGATAACAACTTGTCTTAACGACAAACACTAAGGTCCTTGAGCTTGAAAAAGGAACCCAATTTTCATTATTCCGCAGTAGCTCAGTGGTAGAGCATTCGGCTGTTAACCGAACGGTCGTAGGTTCGAGTCCTACCTGCGGAGCCATTTTTTGGGGAAGTACTCAAGAGGCTGAAGAGGCGCCCCTGCTAAGGGTGTAGGTCGCGTAAGCGGCGCGAGGGTTCAAATCCCTCCTTCTCCGCCAGCTGCATATTTTATCAAGGCCCATTGGTCAAGCGGTTAAGACACCGCCCTTTCACGGCGGTAACACGGGTTCGAATCCCGTATGGGTCACTTTCTTATACATGTTCATAATGTTGGTCCCGTGGTGTAGCGGTTAACATGCCTGCCTGTCACGCAGGAGATCGCGGGTTCGATTCCCGTCGGGACCGCCATTTTTTAAAAAAACACTTGCTAAAATAATATTATCGTGATATAATATTATCCTGGCTGTTAATTAGTAATTGTTTATTGGGCTATAGCCAAGCGGTAAGGCAACGGATTTTGATTCCGTCATGCGAAGGTTCGATCCCTTCTAGCCCAGCCATTTTATTTAGAGCCATTAGCTCAGTTGGTAGAGCATCTGACTTTTAATCAGAGGGTCGAAGGTTCGAATCCTTCATGGCTCACCATTTATTTTCGCGGGTGTGGCGGAATTGGCAGACGCACCAGACTTAGGATCTGGCGCCGCAAGGCGTGGGGGTTCAAGTCCCTTCACCCGCACTGATATTTTTCTTCTTGACATCAAGTTGAAAAGGTGTTAAACTTACAAAGTCGCTTTCGCGGTCGTGGCGGAATGGCAGACGCGCTAGGTTGAGGGCCTAGTGGGGGAAACCCCGTGGAGGTTCGACTCCTCTCGGCCGCACCAATAACATCATAGAAATTAGCGCCCGTAGCTCAATTGGATAGAGCATCTGACTACGAATCAGAAGGTTGTAGGTTCGACTCCCGCCGGGCGCACCATATTTTACGGGAAGTAGCTCAGCTTGGTAGAGCACTTGGTTTGGGACCAAGGGGTCGCAGGTTCGAATCCTGTCTTCCCGACCATTCTTTCTGAAAATATTTCATAATTAAATGCGGGTGTAGTTTAGTGGTAAAACCTCAGCCTTCCAAGCTGATGATGAGAGTTCGATTCTCTTCACCCGCTCCATTATTGCTCTTTGAAAACTGAACAAAACAAAGCGCCAACGTTAAATTTTAAGTGAGCACACACTATCAAAAAAGCAAATGAGCAAGTCAAACATTTC
>NZ_FTMX01000018.1 GCF_900156045.1 Peribacillus simplex
CATACCCAGTCACTTTATTGGCCCCGCCATTCGCACCGCTTCCACCTGTATCCACTACAGTGATTTTGTCGATATTACTAAGCGGACTTGCCACTCGTTTGGCATACTCCGGAAGCATTCTCAAGTTCGGCACGCTGGGCTTCCTTCAAAGCTTCGGCACGCTTGATTCGCGTTTCTTTCTCTGCTTCTGCGGTAGCTATATCGGCGTCCCTCTTCACTTGTGCAATCCTTGGTTTACCGAGCGATTCAAGATATCCATTTTTGTCCCGAACATCTTTTATAGTGAACGATACGATGATGAGTCCCATTTTAGCTAAATCCTGAGAGGCTACCCTTTGTACTTCCTGGGAAAACTTTTCGCGGTTTTTATAAATTTCCTCGACTGTCATCGACCCAAGGATGGAACGAAGATGCCCTTCCTTGTAACAGGGGATATATTACGGGATAAATTAAAGGATTTATATACGGTATATGGAGTATCCATTAAACCCAAGTGTTGCTGGGAGAAATAATACCTAAAATTGTATCTTAAAAATATAAATTTTTTATGTATCAATACCGATTACTCCATCCTAGCTTTTATTTCGAAGAATGAAGAAGAATGGAAAAAATAAGATACTGTCTATTCAAGAAAGGATACTTCTTAGTATCGTAACCTATTGATAGAACTATAAAAGCCAGTCTCTTAAAAAAGAACTGGCAAATTTCTCTATTACAATTCTTTTTGCTCCTAAATATCTTTTTTCCAATAACTATTATCCATAGAGGAAATGCTTACACCATTTGATGAGGATCTGTGTATGAATTGATTACCACAGATATAAATACCAGCATGTGGGGCACCAGGTTTTAGGTTTCATAAAAGACCAAATCTCCAACTTGTGGTTTGGACTCCTTTGTCCCCTTAAACAGCCATTGCCCCGTGAGCTATAGCTCTTTTTTACGAGTTTCTTCTATATATAAAGGTTTTTTAAAATCAGAGCGTTCGTTTAATATTAATTATGGAAAAAGGCAAAAATATTAGCTGAGAAATTTTAAATGATTAAAATGTTAGCAAAATACCTTCCGAAAAAGTATACGGATATAAACAATTATTCTGTTTTTTGTGTAGAGCCCCTATTTTATTACCATATTGTACAAACAATTTTCAAGCCATTTATTAGCTATAAAGCTGCATATGGTTTGCTATGGGGTCCATAATGGTTTTTATTGATTGAGTTTAATGTATAGGAGAAATTTTGGGGTAATAGGGAAGAGGTCCATTTTAACCTCCTCTCTATCGAGCTTTATTCTGAGAGACTTTTCAAATGATTAATAGCATGAGAAAGAAATTCAGTTTTACCAAAGCTGCCTGATTTTAAGACAATTAACATATGGCGATCTAACGCCAATCCAGAAGGTAATCCAGTTTCAATTTCTTCCAATACATAATTTCCTTTTATGCCCAATTTACGAGTAACTGTTCCTGATGTATCGCCGCCTGCTACTACTAATCTCTTTAAACCAGTTTCATCTACTATCCGCTCTGTAACATCAGATAGTGCTGCTGAGACCATTTTACTTATTAATAGAGGATCAATTTTCTTTTCCTGACCTATCACCTTAGTTTGTAAAACAATTTCCGGTCTATTATCAGCCATGATCAAAACATCTTTTCCTTGTTTTAGTAGATTTTGAGCTTCGATGACCAGCCTTCTAATTTCTTCATCGCACTCAACCGATGAAAAGACTTTTCTGGAGTCAAGGACCATGCATGGAACTCCGGTAGAAATAAGATGTGCTGTCTGTACTCTTGTTTGTGGAGTTAAGCTACCGGAAATCACAAGTACTCCGTGTTTGTCATTGATGTCTAAGTTCTTTACTGGACTTTCTACTGGATTTCGATATAAAAACTTTGGTAACTCTTCTGCAATAGCCGAACTCCCGCATAACACTTTATATTCATGAATTGCCTCAGCCACTATGGTTAAATCTGATTGTGTTTCACTATCGATAATACAATAATTGAAATCCTTCCGTACTACCTCAATTGCTTCTCGTAAAGCTGTTGCGCCTTGTCTTACTATATTCAAGTCTATAGATGTTACTTTCCTGGATGTTTGTTTTTGTAAAATCGAAACAGTGTTTGATTCACGCATAGGATGTACAGGATCATTTGCAAACTCTGACTTTTCTAGAAGGTTACCATGCACAGTATGGACTCCACCGACTGTTTGTCTACCATTTTTAGGAAAAGCCAAACTGATAACAGCAAATTCTTCACCAAGTGCATCTAGCATTGCGTCGAATTCTTTTCCAATATTCCCACGAAAAACCGAACATGTTTTGTTAAAGTATAAAGAACAGCCTATTTCTTGCAGTTTTTTAGTAGCTTTGTATACTTTTTGATAACTTAAATCAAGTGGATCTAGTCGACTATCTGTATCAATAATAATGACATCAGAATCTACTTTAACATTCATCTCTTCATCAAACGTCTGAACTTTCGCTGTATATTTCCCCTTACTAAACATAAGTCCTATGTCATTTGCACCTGTTGTATCATCAGCTACAACTCCTATAAATTCTCTCATTTCTATTCCTCTTTTCTACCTTCTATCGTCCTTCTGTGACAATGTGGATATTATCTACTTACTGCTTATTCAGATCTTGCTACTTTATCAACCCTTCATCTAAACATTCGTTTCTAAAACAAACTAATGAAAGCATAACAGTGGTTTCATAACATTCAAGTTGTATGTATAATTCCTATTCGATATCCATTCCATAATCTGCTGTTCGTATAATAGAAGGCTTTCAATTATTTTTTTTTCTTGTCTTGTAAAAAGAATCTTCTAGAAAACTTTGGACAGTTCTTTCGGGAATCATTTTAAGCTGGACACCGGATTCTTTAGCTTTTAATATCATTCGACAAGCCATTTCTAATGTTTCTAATCTCATTTGGGCTTCTGATACCGAATCGTCGAATACAACAACTCCGTGATTACGCATAATAATAATATTCGCATTTGGTGCTTGTTCTGTTATTGCTTCAGCTAATTCCTGTGAGCCAGGATGATAATAATCTACATAGGCGATATCTTCTAGATAATACATTGTTTCTACAAATAACTCAGAGAGGATCGGCTCATTACTACATGAAAACAAAGTTGTGTAAAATGGAGAAGAATGCAGAATTGCTTTTGCATCTTTACGCTGCCGGTAAATACCTAAATGCATCGGAGTTTCTTTAGAAGCTTTTCGTATTCCCTCGATCTGTCCCGTATCAATCTGGCAATCGACAAAATCGTCCTGACTAAGATTAGCCATATATGTACCAGAAGCAGTAATAATCATTCGATTGGAATCGATACGGGCACTTATATTACCCGATGTTCCCCATGCTAGTTGATTTGAAATGAGGTAATGCCCTGCATTAATAAGTTGCTGCTTTTCACCCACATAAGAACCCCCTTATAGTTTAATGCCATCCAAATACCTGAATTCACTTAGTTTTTAAAGGTTGATAATCTTATTTCTGTTTCAACAAGTTTCCTAATTCATGAAGCTTACCGGTGCGAATCATTCAAATGTTGTTCCTACCTGGTCTCTAATAAAATTTGCCAACGAATGAACCAATTAGTACACCAAGTTGGTAGTTAGCAATATTAATCCACTCTCCTTCTAATTGAGGAGAAACTAACACTTCCGAGAGTAATTGAACTAACCTGGAAGATCTTGATCTCTATATATAATTTATAATAATTCATGAAATTAATAAAATATTATTTTTCCATAAAACATCATCAAATTTTTCTATAATTAACAAAATAGTAATTATACTTAAAAAAGGTATCCTTATTAAAAAATCAGTAGATTCCGTCTTGTTATTTCCTGGAAGAATAATTGTTGAACTCACTGTAAATCCAGGACAAAATGCAGATTCTATTCAATCATTTTATTAATGAGATTCTTAATGAATTTGTATCTGGATAGATTGTATAGTGCAAAGAGTTATAGAAATTTTTAATGAGAAATCATTTCATTTTACTATTTTAATAATGTCTCTTATGCGTTATATACTATTGTTAGTATATTACAATTCAATCATATGAATGAAAACTGAAGGTTTAATGATTGGTGTAGAGTACAATAAAAAAATCAGAGGTGGAGTGTGAAACATGGGACTAAACAAATCCTTAGCTAAAGTAGTGGTAGAAATTAATGAAACAGCAAACAAATTTCAAGCAAGCATTGTCATTAAAACTGACGATAAAACTATAGATGCTAAGAGTATCCTTGGTTTAACCTATACTGTAATTAGCTCTAATACATTTCAACTTGAAATTCATGGAAAAGATGAGGAAGAAGCAAAAAAAGCCATGTCTCATGTCTTTTGGAAGAACAATCTTCCTGTTGAGGTTGTATAAATTTCTTCACCCCCTAAAAAATTTAAATATAGGAGGAAACACGAATGGATACTATCATTAACCAATTTAAGGATATTCCAACTACTTGTATTTCTGATGCTATGGAAGGGCTTAACAATTTTCATCCTGCTATCAAACCTTTGAAAGAGAAATATAAGTTTGCAGGAAGGGCATTACCTGTAAAAATCCCCGTAGGTGATAATCTCTCAGTATTAAAAGCAATTAGAGAAGCAAAGCCGGGAGATGTTATAGTGGTAGATTCTAAAGGAAATGAATATCGTGGAATTGCCGGAGATTTTGTTGTGGGTATGGCACAAACACTTGGCGTTGGTGCATTGGTAGTTGATGGAACTATCCGAGATTGTGTAGGTATTAAAGATTTAGATTTCCCTGTTTTTTGTAGAGGCACAACCGTTGCGGCAAGTGGAAAAGCTGGTGTGGGAGAGATCAATGTACCAATTTCCTGCGGCGGTGCTGCTGTTAATCCAAGAGATATCATCGTAGGGGATGCTGATGGCGTCGTAGTTATACCACAGCAGTCAGAAAAAGAGATTTTACGTATCGCTATGGATAAATTAAAAAAGGATCAAGAACGGGAAGCAAATATTTCCGGCAACCCTGAAGCTATAAGAAAGTATTTGGATTCTTTTATATCTAATTCTTCTAACAAGTAATAAACAAGGCCTCACTTCTCGTTTTTCGACATATTTGTTTTCCCCGCTATTATGACATGAAATGCTGGAAACATACGAAAAAGCCAAGGCTTAAGCAAGCACTTGGCTTTTTGTTTATCTTACATCACTTAGATAAAATTTAAATTTCGTTTATAATTTTCCATAGCACTCTTTAAAATCATTACCTTGAAATTACACAGCTATAACAAATCATAAAATGTATTTTTTACCCTAATGCTTAAATTCACATGAAAGACTAAATTACCAAGCGATTGAAATAGCCCCTGTAATCAAGGCAAACACTATGAACATTAGTGACAATATAGTAACCGGGACAAGAGCGTAACGTTGGAATTGTCCTAAATCTCTTCTTACAAGCTCTAGCAACACCCATAATGGAGCAGATGTTGGCCCCATAGAATGGAGTGGTTGCCCAATTACTCCAGCCCTCGCTATTTCCATAGGACTAATCCCATATTCGGAAGCTGAATGGGCAAGAACAGGCAAAGCCCCAAAGAAGAACGCGTCATTTGACATCAGGAAACTTAATGGCAAACTGATTAATGCAACAATAATCGTGAAGAATGGTCCTAATGAATCAGGAACAATGGTGAGAAGGTCTGAAGCCATTGAATTCACCATTTTTGTTTCAGATAAGATACCTGTAAAAACCCCAGCACCTAAAACCAACATGACTACAGGTACAGCATGACTGGCATTTTCTTTAATTACGCTTTTTTGTTCAGTAAGATTAGGATGGTTGACTGAAAGGGCTATTACAAAACCTACCATAAATAGTACAGGTAGTGGTGCTAATCCTAGTATAAGTGCCACCATAAGAGTGAGTGTTAGTAGGAAGTTAAACCAAACTAACTTGGAAGTCACAGGTTGATCTTCAGCAATACTAGCTGCCATTTCTTGATTAGTTTTCATTTCTTGGATGGTTTTTTCTATTTTTATGATACCAATTCTTTTTCTCTCCATTCTTCCCATTACATACGCTGTAAGAATAATCCAGGCTGAACCGCATAGAATTGCAGGAATTATTGGTTTAAAATATTCTGTAGCATCAAGTCCTAAGACACTGATTGCCCTTGTGGCAGCTCCTCCCCATGGTGTCATGCCTGAAATGGTCCCTAGTGACATTACTGCTATCGTAGCCAATACTAAAGGATTGATACCTATTTTTTTATAAATCGGCAACAAGGCCGAACATATAATCATGTAACTAGTGGTTCCATCTCCATCCAAAGCCACTAATAATGCTAAAACGGCTGTCCCTATCACAATTTTTACTGGATCACCTTTGGCTATTTGTAATATTTTTCTGGAAACTGGGTCAAATAAACCTGCATTCATCATAATGCCAAAATATAAAACAGCGAACAATAGAAGTACAGCAGTAGGTGCTACAAGCTTGATCCCTTCTAACATCATAGGACCTAACTCCATACCATATCCTCCTAATATGGCAAATATAATTGGAGATACAATAATAGCTACAAAAGCAGACATACGATTGGTCATAACTAAAAACATGAAAAGTATAATAGTAGCAAATCCTAATATAGATAACATTATTTACCTCACTTTTAATGTATTTGTTTTAATATCACCATTGAATTTCTAGTCTTTACAAAGAACAAAGAGCTAATATACGAAGTGTATTGATAAATTGTATGTCTATTTACGTAATCGATCTTCTACTTGCTCATTTGGATAATAAATTATCATGCGCATTTATGTAAGCGCATTCATTAAGTGCTTTCTTTAATATCCTATTATAATTTTCTATAACACGAGGTGATAAAACTTTTATTTCATGACTAAATATGAATTTGTTGATAGTGGACGTTTATACCTTAACTAACACTTGTTGTTAAGCAATTTTGATTTTTAACTTAGAGGCATTTTACAAAACCAGCTCACATTTATATACCTCTATATTTATTGTTGAACACACCTCCTTAAAAAAGGAGGTGGTGATATTGAGATACTTCAAGAAAGAACTGCTCTTCACAAAGGCTTCTCTTTTTCTTCTATATAGCTGTCCATCCACCATCTACACGGATTGTTTCCCCTGTAATAAAATTAGCCATATCAGAGGCTAAAAATAGCACAGCACCTGTTACATCATCCGGTTTGGCCAATGTTCCCAAGGGAATACGACTTAATACATCCTGGTAAAAGCCTTGATCATCAAACATAGTTTTCGTAAAGTCAGTTTCAATAAAGGTCGGAGCAACTGCATTCACCTTAATTTGGTGTTCAGCCCATTCGATCGCCAATGCCTTTGTCAACTGTACGGCCCCACCTTTACTTGAGCAATAGGCTGCACGTTTGATATAGCCTACAAAAGCCATTTGCGAAACGATATTAATGATCTTACCTGCAGTACGTTGTTCAATCATATGCTTACCCGCTCGTTGTGAACAGAAAAAGGTTCCTTTTAGGTTCGTATCCAACACACGATCCCAATCCTCCTCCGACACTTCCAATGTCGGTTTAGGAATGTTGATGCCAGCATTATTGATAATCACATCAATCCAGCCTAGACGAGAAACTGCAGAGTCTATCATGTTATATATTTCGTTAACGTATTGTATATCAGCTGTTAGATAGAAACAATTAGGATTAAGCTCTCTTAGTTCTTCCGTCGTTTTACTGAGATCCGCTTCGTTCCTACCTGTAATCACAACATCCGATCCCAGTCTAGCGAAAGCAAGAGAAATATCTTTGCCAATCCCTTTACTCCCACCGACTACTAGAACTTTCTTCCCTTTTAGTTCAGAAAAATAATTCATTTTTTCCCTCCCATTTATCCATCATTAAAAGATGAATAATATGTCTGATATAACGTGTAAGATTAGATGGTGACTAAGGAAGGTGTCTCCACTAAACCGTATGCTTCTTCATAAATTTTTTGGATTTCCTTTACTGTCAACCATCTTGGATTATTATTAAGCAAACGATCTACTTTACTTGCTTCTTCAGCTAGTGCAGGAATATCAGATGGAGTTACTCCTACATCCTTTAGACTTGCAGGAATACCTACATCCTCAGATAATTGAGCCAGTGCCTGAACAGCACGATCCGCAGCTTCGCGTAGAGATAACCCTTCCACATTTTCCCCCATTGCTTTAGCGACTTCAGAAAATTTCTCTAAATCAGCAACCGCATTATATTTCATGACAAATGGTAACAAGAGAGAATTGGCCACACCATGCGGAACTTTAAATTTTCCACCAAGAGGATAAGCGAGGGCATGAACCGCTCCAACCCCTGCATTCCCTAGAGATATACCAGCAAGTAAGCTTCCCATCGCCATGTCTTCACGTGCTTTTAAATCCTTTCCGTTATAAACGGCTTTTCGAAGAGAACGGGAAATCAGCTTAATCGCTTGCAAGGCAATGCCATCTGTTAATTCGTCTGCGCGAATGGCCGTGTAAGATTCAACAGCGTGAACAAGCGCGTCCATCCCCGTCGCTGCCGTAACGGCAGGTGGTAGCGTTAAGGTCAGCTCTGCATCCACTATAGCTACCTTAGGAAGTAAATAAGGACTGACGATTCCCTTTTTCACCATGTCACGGGTATCTGTAAAAATAGCATTATAGGTAACTTCTGAACCTGTACCGGAAGTTGTCGGAACTAGAATCGTAGGCACTCCAGGGTTTTCTATTTTTTCAATCCCGACCATGTCACGAACATTCCCCTTGTTCGTTAGCATCACGGAAAGGACTTTGGTTATATCAAGGGCACTTCCGCCTCCAACCCCAATAAGTAAATCGTATCCTTTTCCTTCCATATGAGTTACCATCTGTTCTAAGTTTTCAAAAGGAGGCTCCGGAACGACATCATCAATTATATCTGCTTTAAAGCCTAGGGCCGCCAATGGCTCCGTCACTTTGGACAGTAATCCCGTTTGGCGAATAATCTTATCTGTTATGATAATGACTTTAGTTGCATTCAACTTTTTGGCTTGTTCTCCAATTTGTGCAATAGATCCTGTTCCTGTAATCAACGTATCCGCTGTGCGAAAATAAGTAATACTCACGATATTTCCTCCTTATCCTAATTTAATTCCTACAAATTTAATCTCAGTCATATCTTCGATAGCATACTTGACGCCTTCTTTTCCTACACCACTTAATTTCACGCCTCCGTATGGATAATTATCCTGGCGATATGTAGAAGTCTCATTAATCCATACTCCTCCCGTTTCAAGACCGTCAGCAACTCTCATAGCGCGGTTAATATCTGATGTGAATACGCCTGCTTGCAATCCAAATACTGAATCATTAGCCATTCCAATAACTTCCTCTTCTGTATCAAATGGTATAACGGAAACAATCGGTGCAAACGTCTCTTCACATACCACTTTCATGTCTCGAGTAACATCGACAAGTACGGTTGGCTCAAGCAATGTCCCTTCCCGATTACCACCTGTAGCAAGCCTTGCTCCTGCTTTTACTGCTTCAGTGATCCAATCGTGAGCTCGTATTGCTTCTTTTTCACTAATCATAGGGCCAATATCTGTGTTTTCTTCCATTGGATTCCCGATCACCAATTTCTCTACTAGCGAAACATATTGATTTAAGAAGTCTTGATATACACCTTTTTGTACATAAATCCGTTGTGCAGAAATACAAACCTGTCCAGAAAAAGCAAATGCTCCACGCACTAATCCTGCTGCTGCCGCATTCACATCCCCATCATTGAAAATAATGTTCGGAGAATTTGATCCAAGCTCTAATGTCACTTTTTTCAATCCAGCTTTCTTGCGTAAATCAATTCCTACAGACGGACTTCCTGTAAATGTTACTTTGCTTATACGTGAGTCTGTCACTAAAATATCCCCTACTTCGGAACCGTTTCCAATTACTAAATTTAAAGCCCCTTCAGGCAGTCCTGCTTCTTCAAAAAGGTTAACGAGCATATATGCCGATAGTGGTGTTTTACTTGCTGGTTTTAAGACGACTGTATTCCCTGCAGCAAACGCAGGAGCTAATTTATGCAAAGCAAGATTTAACGGAAAATTGAAAGGTGTTATGGCTGATAAAACACCAATTGGATGACGGCGAACCATACCGATTCGATTTTCTCCACCAACCGCTGCATCCATAGGCACGAGTTCTCCTTCAATTTTTTTCGCTTCATCTGCCGCGAAACGTAGGACTTGTACTGCACGTCCTACTTCTCCTCTCCCATCACGAATTGGTTTCCCTGCTTCTAAGCCAAGAATTCTTGCAAATTCTTCCGTTCTTTCTTCTAACAAGTCAGCTGTTTTACGAAGAATGTCCGCTCGACGATAAGCCGGCATTTTTTTCATCGTCTCATGAAACGCTCGATGTGCTGATTCGATTGCTCTTTCGGCATCTTCTTGTGAAGCTAAATTTACTTTTCCAACTACTTCTTTATTAAATGGACTGATCACTTCCATGGTCTTTTCTTCTGTTTGTGTAATTGCTTTACCATCCACAAGTGAAGTAACTTTCATTAATTCAACATTTATCATAAACTATCTCCCTTTTTGATATTTCATCGATAATTGATTTCACGCTAATTTCAGGACTTGTTAATATAGGTATATCCGTTGTTGTAATATCAAGTGTTTCCAGTGCTCTTGCCATACTGAATTGTGCAAAAAGAATGACATCACAATCAATAGTTAACTCTTGTACCTTCCGATGGATTAACTCATCATGTTTCGTACGATCCCCATTTTGTAATGCCTTGAATGCTTCTGGGATAATAACCGTTTCAATCGAGACATCCTTCTGTCTTTTTGAGGAGATTTTTTTTAGTATTGTCGTTGTTGTTGGGCCAGCTGCTTCTACTGTCGCAATGACACCAATCCGAGTACCCATTCCCACTGCTTTTTCCAACATACTTAAATCTGCACTTAACATTGGTAAGTCAAATAAGTGGCTAATTTCTGCAACTACTGGAGTAAATGATGAACAAGTTAGCAGGATACCATCCACACCACTCATTACCGCTTTTTCTACCAAGTTCAATAAACGTCGAGCCATACCTTTTGTAACAATTCCTGTTTCATTTAATTCAAAAATAAGACTTTCATCCATAAAATTCACCAGTGTAACTTGTGGTGCATGAACTTGAAAAGCATCTAAAATTGGCTGAACTGAGTTCATCGTCGCATGGATAAGCCCAATTCTATAATCTTGACGTGACAAATTACTACCTCCTGATTTAATATTGAATTCGCTTCCAAATGTTTTTCAACAAAATAATGACTTTGAGCTTTTTTGAAAACCATTTGAAAATAAAAGCTATCATTGGTGTAAAATAAATGTATTATAATTATAGAAATAAATAAAATATTGATTTTCTATAATTTTCAATAGATATTTTCTATTTCAAAGGAAGGGATTTCCTCATGGATAAAAAAGACTGGCTTATTTTGAAAAAAGTATACGCTGAAAAAAATATTACAAAGGCAGCTGAGCTCCTATATATTTCTCAACCTACCTTAACGTACCGATTACAACAAATTGAAAAGGAATTTGACATTAAACTTTTTTATAGAGGAAGAAGAGGCGTTGTTTTTACAGAACAGGGGGAATTATTAGTTACATATGCCGAAGATATGCTTAAACAGCAGCAGGACATTGTAGAATTGCTGTGGAATTCTGGACATGAAGTACGTGGAACATTACGGTTAAGTGTTTCAAGAACATTTGCTTTTTATCGACTACCACAAATTCTAAAAGCTTTTAATGAAAAATTCCCTAAAGTTGAATTTCATGTTAATACAGGTGTAAACATAGATGTAGTTCAATCCATTTATAAACAGGATGCACATATTGGTATAGTGCGAGGTGAGCACAATTGGCCAAGTAACAATATAACATTTTCAGAAGAAAACATTACTATACTCTCATCCCAAGAAATTGACTTAACAGACCTTCCCTCCATGCGAAGAATTAGTTATAAGACTGATCCTACCTTGGAAATGGTCATAGACAACTGGTGGAAAGATAATTTTTCTAAACCTCCAATCAGCAATATGAATGTTGATAATGTCGAAATAGCCAAAAGAATGGTTCTTAACGGATTAGGTTATTGTATAGCACCCAGTATTGTATTAGAGAAAAACGATAAGTTACACAAAATTTTCCTTAGTGATACAACTGGCTCTCCAATCGTATGGAAAACACGCATCTTATATCGGGAAGAACTACTCGAATTAGGAATGGTAAAAGAGTTCGTCCATTTTATTCAGGAATATCATCGAAATTATTCTGAAAATTAATATCTCCAGAGACCTTTGTTATTAAATTTATAAGAAGTTCCGGTTATATATTAATTTATAGATTGCAAAGCTATCTATTCCTCTTCTACCTTTACTTTATTTTTAATCAAAGAAACACATGTGTTACAAAAGAATATTGATCATTTTTTTCCAAGGTGCTTAATATTAATGAGCATAAAGCTTAACGACCATATTCTTGATGCCTTTCTGATCGGAAATTTTCATACATCATACTAGTCATTTTCGGTCGGTCTGAGTGACTAGTATGATGTTTTTTAGTTACGCATATTTTTTACTTAAAGGTTCATTTTTAATATGGGACTGAAAAAATGAACAAGATACTTCTTATAAATAGAAACCTCTCATCTGACTATTAAAGGATAAGATATATAATACTTCATGCCACTTAGGTAATAACTATACAAACAAGGGGATATTAAAATACTTATAGTGAATAAAAAGTCATTTTAATTATTAAGAAATAGAAAAATTCAATCTAAAAATATAAAAAAAAAATATTTTATTAATTCCTAAGTTTATATTACATTAATACTATAAAGTTCATGCACTTCTTAGAACTCTTAGATTATTACCATACTTTATAAGAGAGAGGAATGTTAAGAAATGACTGTTTATCGTCTTGGTGTACTAGCTGGTGATGGAATTGGTCCCGAAATTGTAAGCGCTACAGTGGAAGTATTTAAAACTGCTGCATATAAAGTTGGAGTTGATATTGAATGGATTGACTTACCTATGGGATGGGAAGGAATTAAACAACACAACGACCCTCTTCCAAAGGTAACTACAAATGCGTTGGAAAACACTCATGGATGGATTCTTGGTCCACATGATTCTGCTGCCTACCCACCTGATCATAGAGTAAAACTCAATCCAAGTGGAGCACTTCGCCATACCCTTGATTTGTTTGCAAATATTCGTCCAGCTAAAACTATGCCAGGCATTACGAGCGTTGTGGGAGAAGCTGATTTGATTATTTTCCGCGAAAACACGGAAGGATTTTACGCAGACCGAAACATGTTTGCCGGTCATGGAGAGTGGCAAATTACGGAGGATGTAGTTGTCACATCGGGTGTGTTTACAAGGAAAGCCGTAGAACGAATTGCTCATTCAGCTTTTAAGATGGCCATGAAGCGTCGTAAAAAAGTAACAATTGTCCATAAAGCTAATGTTCTCCGATTAAGCACAGGCTTATTTTTAAAGGTATGCCGTGAAGTAGCCGAACAATATCCTGATGTTGCAGTAGAAGACTATCATATCGACGCAATGGCTGCTCACTTAGTCCGTCGTGCTAAAGACTTCGACATAATCGTAACAGAAAATATGTTCGGAGATATTCTTTCTGATTTAGCAGGTGAACTTGTAGGAAGCCTTGGGTTAGCACCTTCTATCAACTCAAACGAAAATCTGGCTATGGCTCAGGCAGCCCATGGTTCTGCCCCAGATATTGCAGGCCTTAATATAGGAAACCCAACAGGTATTATGCTTTCAACAGTAATGTTAATGGAATGGCTTGCCGAAAGACATAATGACGGAAAGATTGAAGAAATGGGTAAGTTGGTGGAACAAGGTCTTTATCAATCACTTAAAGACGGTATAAAAACAAAAGACTTAGGTGGTAATGCCACTACTTCTCAATTTGCAGAGGCTATTTCGGAAAGAATCATCCAAACTGTTTTAAATTAATATCATGATTCACACTTCCCGGATCTTTTCAAAGGTACAACTTTTGAAAGTCCGGGATTACTTATAGTTGTTATAGATATAGTTTGATAAAAGCCTGTTTCGAATAAGATTGATTTAACCAAGTTTTTTTATATTCTTTGCATCATTCTTTTATTAAAAAGTTTGATCATTTTTTTGTCTCTTCTACAACTAACCCCGTTTGATGAAGATCAACTTATTCAAAATAATATTTAGATAAACAAATCGTATATTAATAAAAAAAGTCATAATAGAAATACTATAATTGATTATTAGAGATTTCTATATCAATGGAAGGATAAGACATAGATATGGATTATAGAGACTGGGAAATAATAAAAGTTCTTTATCACCAAAAGAATATTACGAAAGCATCTCAGGTTTTGTTTATTTCTCAACCAGCTCTTACAAAAAGATTGAAACAAATAGAGGGAGATCTTGGTGTAAAATTATTCAATCGTGGTAGAAGAGGTGTGCATTTTACTCCGCAAGGCGAGTACCTTGCTGCTTGTGCTGAGGAAACTCTTAAGTATTATCTAAAAGTAAAAGATAATTTAAGCAGCATGAGTAATGAGTATACAGGGACACTAAGACTAGGAGTTTCTAATTTTTTCACTAAATATAAACTTCCTTATATTTTAAAATTATTCCAAGAACAGTATCCTCGTGTAGAAATCAAAGTAATGACTGGCTGGAGCAGTCAGGTGTATAAAGCTATCTATAATCAAGATGTTCATATAGGATTTGTTCGAGGAAATTATTATTGGAAAGAGCAGAAACACTTATTATTTGAAGAAAAAATGTGTATTTCATCGATAGAAGCTATTGATGTGAACAATCTTCCTAATAGGCCAAGAATTGAATATAAAACTGACTATGTATTAAAATCTCTAATTGATAATTGGTGGACAAAGAATTATACACAAGAACCGTTAATAAGTATTGCAGTCGATCAAGTGGATACTTGTAAAGAAATGGTGATAAATGGATTAGGTTATGGTATTTTACCTAGTCTAATACTTGATGGGATAAAAGGATTACATAAAATTGATTTAACAGATTCAAAAGGAGAGCCTATTTTACGTCGAACCTGGATGTATTATCATCAACAATCCTTAGAGTTAAATTTAGTGAGGGCATTTGTCAATTTTATAGAAGACTTAAACTTAAATTTAAATGAAAATAATTAGCATAAGGGAAATTATTAACGATTTCTAGCCTGTTCGTATAAAACAGTTTTAGTAAATCGTTTTTTTATTTAGTAAAGCTAATCTCCTATCTAAGTTTATTACCCCTTACCTCTCCCAAATTAAATTAATATAGTAAATAGTATCCATATTCATTTAGTCGATATTAACCGAAATGCTTCTGGTAAAGGAAACCTTGACTCTCAAAATATCCCTCGTATATTGAAACAGCTGAATTATAAAGGTATTATAACACCAGAATTCTTCAAGAATCATATAGTGCAACAAAAGAGGCCATTGAACACTTGTCATTAATAAAGTTAAAATAAAGATGTTTTAAGAAAATGTGGTTATAAAGGTGCTTTTAAGCATAAAAAAACGCCTATCAGATTGATAGACGCCTAAGATATATATTCTATAAAAGACGGAATACACAAAAGTCCAGCCGATGTGTAATTTCTACCCTTAACATTGCACTTAATCTTTGGTTCTAAAAAAATGAACTTCAACAATTAAATCTTTTCTATGTTCAGAATTGCTCCTTTTTCATTTGATCCAAACTCTGCTTTTCAAGCTTGGAGTTGATTTACGTAATCGTCAACCTTCTTGGTTGGACGATTATGCTTCTTTAAACGGTAACTGTCTCCGTTTATCAGGCCAAATACTATCTTCACACAGAGAACAAAGGCTAATTTTGACGAGTTTCTTCTATAAAAGATATCTCGTTCATTGAGACCATTTTCTAACATGGCTTGTAGTTGCCGTCCCTCATTTTGAACTTTGCTACTAACTCTTATGTATCCAAATCTACGAATATCTATTTTCCTACACCAACTTCTGCATTCCTTTCACTATCAAAAAAGTGATTTCATAAAAAAACAACCCATTCGTAAAAGTGTACTTTTACGAACTTCAGCAACAATGCTATACCGCCCATTTCCGAATTTTTTACGGTAAGAGAATTCAACTTAAAAAAGTCGATCTCCTCTACGTGAAGTGAACCCAAAAAGTCAAGAAAGACTTTATACTCCAGCTAACGTCTTCACTTAGATATCGAAAGAAAAACCGTCACCAAGTACGCCTTTCTCTTTGAGAATAACGTTTATATCTTAGATTATAATGAAACAGACCTTACAACTCTACAAACACTATGATGTTATGAGGTTTAAAGACCCCATAACCCAACATATTAAACCGGGTATGAGGCTTGGATTGGCTGCAAAGTCTTTAAACTTTATATAGTTGCTACTCTGGTATTTGCTTGTATTATCGAAGAAGGCTTTACTCCCATTGGAATCAACGATTGGTACACTTCTCCGCCTAATTGCTTTTTATGTTCAACCTTCGCCTTTTCGATGAGCTCAGGGTACTGCATTGCTTCAATAGCTGAGGCGGCAATGACTTTTCCTGCTAACAACATACCTTTGTGGGCAATGGAGGATTTTCCCTGGGTAACTAATTGCCAACTATGTGGCTGAGTACCAAAAGCACATGTTGTTACATAAATTTGCCCTGTAGGTACAATCCAGCTTACATCCCCTACATCCGTAGACGCTGCGATGAAGTCCGGTTCAAATAAATACTCGTTAACCTTATCCGATAGCACTTTTCCATTATTATTCCAGATTGCTTTCTTTTCTTCTTCTGAAAAAGTAGCTTGAATGGATTTAGAGAAATCAATCTCTTCTTGGGTATAAGATTCAGCACCAATTTGTGTGAAATGATTGTACATTAGAGAGCCCAAGGTGATGTTGGGGATCAAATCCGCAGAAGCTGCATCAAATTGAATGTCCACCTGTGTTCCTGTCATTAGGGCTGCTCCCCGGGCTACATTGAAAATACGTTCACTTATTTCACTTACTTGATGAATCTTAGGGGCTCGGATTTTATATAATACCTCAGCTTCCGCCTGAACAACATTAGGCGCAAAACCACCGGTGTTTGTTATCGCATAATGTAATCGAGCATCTGGAATGATATGCTCCCTTAAAAAATTGGCTCCCACATTCATTAACTCCACCGCATCTAAAGCACTTCGACCTAAATGAGGGCTAAACGAAGCATGGGTACTTACTCCTTTGAATTTAAAATAAACTTGGCTGGTAGCTAGCATTCTAGCATTATAGGCAAGATTCTCATCCCAAGGATGCCATGTAAACGCTATGTCCACGTCATCGAAGAGACCGGCTCTAGCCATATGCGCTTTTCCACCACCACCTTCTTCCGCAGGGCAACCGTAATAGCGCACGGTGCCTTTCAGTCCGTTCTGCTCCATGTAATGACGAATTGCAATGGCTGCGGCAAGCGATCCTGCCCCCAGAAGATTATGTCCGCATCCATGCCCGTTTCCACCCTCGACGATTGCTTCCCTGGCAGCAACCCCGGCTTTTTGGCTTAATCCAGATAGGGCGTCGTATTCTCCCAAGATTGCAATTACAGGTTTCCCACTTCCGTAGCTTCCCACAAAAGCAGTTTCAATGTCTCCTGCTTGTCGTTTAACCTGAAATCCCTCTTCCTCAAGCGTTGTACATAAAAGATCCGCAGACTGAAATTCTTCATATTTTGTTTCGCAAAATCCCCAAATTTTATCGCTTACTTCGACTAGTTTCTCTCTCTTTTGTTCGATAATGTTAGATATGGTTTCATGATAACTCATATATTTCACTCCACTTCTTTAAATAATTATCAAATTTGACTTACTTGAACAGTTTAAAATAGGCTTTTAAGGATTTAATATGGTTACTAGTGATTGCGTGTTCCATTCCCGACAGTCCCTTTCATTTGTTGAAGCACAAGAAAGGGGACTATCCCCATCGTTTTGAAAACGGTTTAGGAGGTGGAAGCTAATTATCTATCATGTCACCTATCCTGAATTTTAGGCACGTCTAATCGGAGAGGGCTTTACTCCCAGTGGAATCAACGATTGGTACACGTCTCCATCTAACTGCTTTTTATGTTCAGCCTTCGCTTTTTCGATGAGTTCAGGATTCTGCATTGCTTCAATAGCTGAGGCAGCGATGACTTTTCCTGCTAATAACATACCTTTGTGGGCAATGGAAGATTTCCCCTGAGCCACCAATTGCCAACTGTGAAATGGAGTTCCAAACGCACATGTCGCTACATAAATTTGTCCTGTAGGTACAATCCAGCTTACATCCCCTACATCCGTAGACCCTGCGAAGAAGTCCGGTTCAAATAAATACTCATTAACCTTATCCGATAGCACTTTTCCATTATTAATTCGGATTGCTTTCTTTTCTTCTTCTGAAAAAGTAGCCTGAATATATTTAGAGAAATCAATCTCTTCTTGGGTATAAGATTCAGCACCAATTTGTGTGAAATGATTGTGCATTAGGGAGCCCAAGGTGATGTTGGGGATCAAATCCGCAGAAGCCGCATCAAATTGAATCTCCACTTGTGTTCCTGTCATCAGGGCTGCTCCACGGGCTACATTGAAAATACGTTCACTTATTTCACTTACTTGCTGCATCTTAGGGGCTCGAATCTTGTATAACACCTCAGCTTCCGCCTGAACAACATTAGGCGCAGAACCACCGGTGTTTGTTATCGCATAATGTAATCGAGCATCTGGAATGATATGCTCCCTTAAAAAATTGGCTCCTACATTCATTAATTCCACTCCATCTAAGGCACTTCGACCTAAATGAGGGCTAAACGAGGCATGGGTACTTACTCCTTTGAATTTAAAATAAACTTGGCTGGTAGCTAGCATTCTAGCATTATAAGCAAGATTCTCATCCCAAGGATGCCAGGTAAACGCTATGTCCACTTCTTCGAAGAGACCGGCTCTAGCCATATGCGCTTTTCCGCCACCGCCTTCTTCCGCAGGGCAACCGTAATAGCGCACGGTGCCTTTCAGTCCGTTCTGCTCCATGTAATGTCGAATAGCAATGGCTGCGGCAAGCGCCCCTGACCCCAGAAGATTATGTCCGCATCCATGCCCGTTTCCACCCTCGACGATTGCTTCCTTGGCAGCAACCCCGGCTTTTTGGCTTAATCCAGATAGGGCGTCGTATTCTCCCAAGATTGCAATCACAGGTTTCCCACTTCCATAGCTTCCCACAAAAGCAGTTTCAATGTCTCCTGCTTGTCGTTTTACCTGAAATCCCTCCTCCTCAAGCGTTGTACATAAAAGATCTGCAGACTGAAATTCTTCATATTTTGTTTCGCAAAATCCCCAAATTTTATCGCTTACTCCGACTAGTTTCTCTCTCTTTTGTTCGATAATGTTAGATATGGTTTTATGATAACTCATATGTTTCTTTCCTCTTTTTCTTAGAATAATTTATCAATTTTGACTTAACTCTTTATATAAACATCAGCAGAAAAGCTACTATTGGTCAATTGAAACAAATTCAACTGTTTGTAAAATATCCACACGATTCTGTTCACCATTATTCCACACTATTTACTAGCCTCTGCGGTAGCCACATTCAAGTCATCTATTTTCTTTTTGGTGTTAATCGTAATCCCTACAATTAATACGGCGAGGCTGGAGGCCACTAAAAACATAAACGCTACATTATAGTTCTGATCAAAAGCATTAATCAGAAAACCCATAATTGTAGGAGTAAGAATGGAACCGATCTGAGCACCGGTATTGATAATACCCGTAGCTGTTCCAACGGAATCTTCCGCAATATGTTTAAGAGGCAAAACAAACACAGTAATATTCATTGCATTAAGGAATACATTAGACAAAGTCAAATACGTAAAGGCAAGTGGAATTGATTGCGTATTGAACATCAGGTAGATGAAAATAGCAGAAAAAAATGCGCCGATAATAAACATATACTTCTCTCGTCCGACCATGAATTTATCCAAGACCCAACCACTTAGAAGAAAAGATATAAATCCTAGAATATAAGGAATCGAGGAGTAAACTCCCATTGAAACCATGTCCATCCCTTTTACCTTTACCCAGTAAGATGGTAACCAGCTTTGTAGTCCCCAGAATACAACATTAGTAAAAAATGCAGCTATCATCAATTTCCAAATCAATGAAAGTTTCAATAAAGACTTAATAGGAACTTTATTTTGTTTTTTTACCTTTTGAGTATCTTTTTTCTCTTCCGTTGACTGAAGGACAAACCAAAAGATTACAGCAAGTAGTATACCTATAACACCAAAAACGAAAAACATCCAATTCCAACCTATAGAAGTTAACAGTAACGTAACAACTATAGAGCCTACCGCAAATCCAACTGAAGCTCCTGCTGATATAACCGACTTAGCTCGCGCTCTTGTTTCTTTTTGAAAATTATCAACAATTGCCACGGATGCGCTTGCAGGAAAGGCACCTTCTCCGACTCCAAGCAAAAAGCGTGATGCAATTAATGTCGAAGAAGAACGTGCCATGCCAGTTAGTATGGTAGCAATGGACCATATACTAATTGCCCCGGTCAGAACTTTTTTAACTCCCCACTTATCTGCCAGGTATCCCCCTATAAACTGCATAATGGCATAACTGAGGAAAAAGCTACTTAAAATTAAACCTGCTTTATCTGATGTCAAATTTAGTTCTTTTGAAATCGGTATAATGGCAAAATTCATAGCAGTTTTATCGATAAAACACACAATCTGAGCTAAAAATAATAATAAAAGGATTATAAATTTCTTTTTACCTCCTAAGGTCTTTTTCATGTATTAGCCTCCCTTTTGAATTTAACCACTCAAAATATTTTGAATGTTCATAAAATATGATAAGGTATAAAAGAAATATAATATATGGAGTTTTTTAACGATATTTTATAGTTTTTATGTAGTTTTAAACATAAAGGGAGAATGGATAAATGCTAAATCTTACATCTATTGAAAAATTTTTAGAGATAAAATTTAAAAATGTCCCATATCAGGTTTGGTTAGGAAAACATAGTATGATGGAATTATGCTCGTTCAGTGGGCATGAACCAGCTATATATCCTCCCCCCATGCCCCTTAATGATAAAGACACCAACTATACTTTTTTACAACAAAACAAAATAACCTATATAGGCATGACTTTTGAAGATAGTTTTCAGGTCATTGTTTGTTTTTTTGATAGAATTATCTTTAATGAATTTGAATTTGATCATTTATATCTCCTGTTTTCAGTTCTCTATTATAAAGAGATAAGTAAATTTAAAAACAATGAACTTGAAAAAGTAATTGAGGGTATTAGAATTCTTAATACTAGCCTTGATTTAAATGAATTGTTAAAGAAAATTTTTCAAATTGCTTTAAATGTAATTCCTGCTGGAGATGCAGGAGTTTTCAGGATATTTGATGCTGAAACTAATCTCCTAGTTCCTCTTACTACAGTTGGACTGCCGGATGAATATATCCACTATAAAACAAGAATAGGGGAATCTACTTCCGGTCAAGTTTTCATAGACGGAATTCCCAGAATTCACCACTCCAAGCAAGAAATCTTAATGGACCGAATAAATATTTCGAAAGAAAATTGGTCTTTTGCAGAAAATATTGATATTGCAAGAGCAATGATAACTGTACCAGTTTCATTAGGAGACACCCGTATAGGAACGATGACCATTCTCCAATTCTCTAAGAAAAAGAAATTCACAGAAAGAGATTTAGATTTATTACAAAGTTTTTCTCCTCAAGTAGCAATTGCTTATAATAATGCCAAGCTATATAAAGAAGCTCACACAAGATTAAACAAGGTTACACAATTAAGTAATGAATTAGAGGAGAAAAATAAACTTCTTCAACAAAGAATTAACGTGCATGATACATTAACCCAACTCTCCTTAAATAACAAAGGAATTAAAGCGATTATTTACGAAATAAATCGAATGCTTGGGATGCCAGTTGGCTATGTTGATTTTTTAGACAGCGAGTTTTACCCAAGGAATCAAAATCAAAAAAAATTTAGTATTGATAACATTTCGAATCTAATTTCAATTCATAAAAATACTCCCGCATTCATTGGAATGTTTAATCAGGATTATTATTTTTACCCAATTATTGTTGGTACAGCATTATTAGGATGCATTATCATTACTCTTTACCACCCACTTTCTTCAATGGATACTATAACAATAGAGCAAAGTGGTTCAGTTCTTGCATTAGAACTTGCAAAAAAAATATCTATGACTGAAATTCATTACAAAAAAGTTCAGGAATATTTTAATCAGTTACTTGAAAATCACGATCACAAAACAATGATTGCTAAAGGACTTAAATTCAACTTAGAATTTTCTACGTATACATTTGTTGTTTTATGTGAAATTCCAGATCTTTTTGAAGCTTTTGAAATTGAAGCAAGAATTCAACGATTATTATCAAAGATTAAAAAAGAATTTCCCAAAAATAATAAGTTGATTTTTGGATTTCACAACAAAGTAACTTTAATGTTTTCAGTACCAGATACGAAGCATATAAAAGGAATCATACATCTTATTAAAATGATTATTGCAGAAAAGGACAGATACGATAAAAACGACATACGCATAGGCCTTGGTACACCATATAAAGAAATTAAAAATATTGTAAAGAGTTATAATGAGGCGAACAAAAGCTTATCCTTTTTAATAAATAGAAATAAATTCGGGCTAATGCGTTATGAAGAAATAGGAGTAAATAGATTTTTTTTAAATCAACCTATTCAAGAGATAGAGGAGTTTACTGAAGAGATCTTTTCCCATTTACGATCTGATAAATTACAAAATAAAGATTTAGAAAAAACTCTAATGATTTATATCTCATCAAATAAATCTGCTATAGAAACTGCAAAGACACTTCATATTCATATCAATACACTTTACCAGCGGTTAAGAAAAATAGAAGAATTATTAAACATAAGTTTTAATAATCCTGAAGACATGTTGAAAATCCAGTTAACATGTCATTTAAGAGAAACCTTTGGATAATAATCATTATTTGAACGGTAGCACCAACGCTATACCGTCCATTTCCGGAATTAATACGCTAATTGAATTCCAACCAAAAAGTCGATCAAAGCCCCTCTGGACAATAAGGGAATCCAAAGAGGCAAAACGGTGCAACTTTTTGACAAACGGTTAAACTCTATTTCAAATCCACAGAGAGTGCCTACCTACCCGACTTAGTGCGATTTTATGTATAAACAACGAAAAAACCTACTGAAACGTAATCAGTAGGTTTTATAAATGAAAATAATTAAGTTAATATATTTCCATAATACGAGATAAACGAATAGAGAAAATCTTTTGATTTTCATCCTTTAAGGAAAGGGTTTGTTCATGTAGGTTAAGTTTATGCAATTGACCCTTACATGTTTTTAATACTCCTTCTTTATAATAAATGATGGTCGTTATGCCCTTTTTTTTCAACGATTTCAATATCATCTGATTGTCTCCTTTCTGGGTATTCAATTATTTATTAAAAATTGTATGATAATTGGTGCAATACTATGAAATCAATTAGGATATGTATATTATATAATGAAAAACGTAAGCGTTTTCATTATTGTTGTGAAAAATTTGTGAAAATTTGAACATTAGAATATTTTGGAACATCAGAATAGGCTAGGAAATGGTAAAATCCATGCTAAAAAAATGAATATTAAGTGGATCGACTTTTAGACTGAAAATAACTTAACGTATAATATCCCCGTTTTGTCGGCGGACTCCCTTATAGATTTTCTAGTCTAGAAAGAATCAAATTTCCCATTTTTTCCGAATCATCATTTGGACTATAAGGTACTTTCATTAGCCACTGATTTACCTAAGTAGGAACAGAACGATTGTTGGTTCTAAATAAAATCTCAGAATAAATGTCAAAGCACCTCAACAAAAAGAAGCAACAGATTATATATCTGTTGCTTCTTCTTATATGATTTGGCCCTATTGCTCTTAATGGTAATTCTTCAATATTTTTTGTTATTTACATTCTTTTTGTTTTTTTGCAGTACTTCTTATTCTAATGCATCAGCTTAAATTTCATTTGATTTAACACAGCTGGTCGCAGTTTCTGCAGGTTCTCGCGCAAAGGCGCTTCATAAATCATCCTATGCTCCAGCTGTGTTACAAGGTAAAAATCATTTTAGCAAATTAGGCGCGATCCGAGTGCAATCTTATTGACCTGTAAATTGTGGTTTCCTCCGTCCACTAAACGCATTAAGAGCTTCTAAACGATCTTCTGTAGGAATTGTCAGCTCATATGCCTGTGCCTCAATGGCCAGTCCTGTTAGCAAATCCGTATTCATTCCATGAGTAATGGCATATTTCGCTTGTTTTAATGCAACCGGACCGTTTTTCATCATATTTGAAGCCAATGCTTCACAAACAGCTTTCAGCTCGGTACGCGGCACCACTTTCAAAAGAATACCTAAATCAAGTGCCTCTTCCGCTGTCACCTTTTTAGCAGTAAAGATAAGCTCTTTCGCTTTTGTCTCACCAATTAGTCTCGGTAGCCGCTGCGTACCGCCGGCGCCTGGTATGATAGCCCAACTTGTTTCCGTTAGTCCCACTGATACACTTTCGACTGCTATGGCAAAGTCACAAGAAAGTAGCCATTCAAGCCCTCCACCTAATGCATAACCATTAACAGCAGCAATTGTCGGCTGGGGAAGACCGGCAATACTGTTAAACACATTTCGAATTGCTTTGACATTCCTTCTTACTTGCGCTTCATTTAATGTCTTTCTTTCTTTCAAATCCACGCCCGCGCTAAATGCTTTATCACCTGCTCCTGTGAAAATAACCACACGGATATCCTGGTTAGCATAAATCGAATCTACTGCTTCCTGAAGTTCAATAAGGGTCTCATAATTAAAACAATTCATTACTTCTGGACGATTCACCGTTACATAAGCAATATGATTTTCCACTTTATATATAACATTAGACATGAAAATTATCTCTCCTTTTCATAGAACTATAGCCCTTACTAGACCAAACTAATAAGGGCTAATTTTTATTCCTCAATGTTTTCTATAATTGCTGATATGCCTTGTCCAACACCGACACACATGGTGGCAAGTCCATACTGGACATTTTGTTTTTTCATTTCATGAAGTAGTGTTGTTAAAATGCGCGCGCCGCTGGCACCTAGCGGATGGCCTAATGCAATCGCCCCACCGTTTACATTCACTTTTTCCGGATCCAATTTTAATTGACGGATACACTCAATAGATTGGGAAGCAAACGCCTCGTTTAATTCGACAAGTCCAATATCAGCTACTCCCAAATTTGACCTTTCTAATACTTTGCGTGTTGAATAAATAGGACCAAGGCCCATAACTGATGGTTCAAGGCCGGCAACTGCACCGCCAACATATTTGGCTAGAGGTTTTAATCCTAATTTCTTGGCCTTTTCTGCACTCATTAGCAGTAATGCTGAAGCTCCGTCATTTACACCGGAAGCATTCCCAGCGGTTATAGTGCCGCCTTCAAAAATTGGTTTGAGTTTTCCCAGCTTTTCAATCGTTGTATCCGTACGTGGATGTTCATCACGCATGACGGCTATCTCATTTCCTTTTCGGTCTATAAAACGAACCGGTACAATTTCATTCGCAAAACGTTCACTTTCCACTGCTTGTTTTGCTCTTTGCTGACTTTGAAACGCAAATTGGTCTTGTTCTTCTCGGGACACCGAACAGCGTTGGGCGACGTTTTCTGCTGTTTGCGGCATTGAATCCGATCCATACATCTTTTCTAGCTTTTTATTCGTAAAGCGCCAGCCAATCGTTGTATCATGAAGTTCCATTGCCCCCCTAGGAAAATCACTTTCTGGTTTTGCCATGACATAAGGAGCCCTCGTCATGCTTTCCGTTCCACCGGCAATGTAAATATCCCCTTCACCTATCGCAATGGATCTAGCAGCATACATTACAGCATCAAGACCTGAGCCACATAACCGGTTAATCGTTGTTCCGCTCACATTGACAGGAAGTTTGGCCAACAGAGATGACATTCTCGCCACATTGCGATTATCCTCACCAGCTTGATTGGCATTACCGAGAATGACATCCTCAATTTGTTCTGGAGGCAGATTGGGGTTTCGCTTAATAAGTGCCTTAATGACAACAGCCCCCAAATCATCCGGTCGTACACTCTTTAACGCGCCTTTATATCTCCCAATTGGTGTTCTTACAGCATCCACAATCACTACTTCTCTCATTTTCCAATCAACTCTTCTTTCTCGGTATAGTCATAGATACCTTTTCCTGATTTACGTCCAAGACGTCCTGCTTTTACATACTGCTCTAGTAATGGAGCCGGGCGGTATTTTTCACCCAACTTTTCATGTAAATACTTTAAATTGTTCAAACGTGCATCGAGACCGACCAAATCAGCTAATTCAAAGGGACCCATTGGGTAATTAAGACCTAGCTTGATTGCTTTATCAATTTCTTTTGGCGTCCCAAGTCCTTCTTGAAGCATATAAAAAGCTTCATTGCCAACTAATGCGTTGATCCGACTCGTCACAAAACCAGGAAACTCATTAATGACAACCGTTTCTTTCCCCATTTGCTCTGCCAATGTTTCTATAGCTTTGGCAGTTTCATCACTCGTTTCAAGACCTCGAATAATTTCGACAAGCGGCATTTTATGTACCGGGTTAAAAAAGTGCATCGCAATGGTCTGAGCTGGACGTTTTGCATAAGAAGAAATTTCCGTCGGACTCATGGTGGAAGTATTCGTTGCAAAAATGCAATGAGCTGGTGCGCATTGTTCAATTGATTCAAACACCTGCCTTTTAATTTCTGCTTTCTCAGGTACCGCTTCAATAATGACATCAGCCGAAGATGCAGCCTTTTGCAAATCAGTTACATAAGACAAGTTCGCTTTTGCTTCCTGCTCCTTGACATTAGAAAGTTTCCCTCTTAAGATAGCTTTTTCAAAAATAGTATTCAGTTCAGCTTCAGCATTTTTTAGTGAAGTTTCATTGACATCAACCAATGTAACGGTGAAGCCCCCTACCGCTCCAACATAGGCAATTCCACGTCCCATAACGCCTGAACCTACTACAACAAGACTGTTCATCATTTTCCCTCCTATTTTTCTTTGTACGATTACTATGAAATGCTTACTATTATAATGCTTACATGTTTTCTATTTTGATAGCGCTTTCCTTTTGCTCAGTAACAGCATTTTCTTCTTTATCAAATGGATCATACATTTTTTCTCGGATAAACAGCCCAGGAATTAACGCTGCTAAGACATAGGCAATACCTAGAGTAGCTAAGCCTAATCCGATTGATTGATATTCCGCAATGAAACCTATCATAAAAGGAGCCATCGCTGCCCCGAGTCTCCCAATATTATATGATCCCCCCACAGCTGTACCACGAATATGAGATGGAAAACTCTCATTCATGTATGTGGAATTGACTGCATATGGCATACCATAGAGAAATCCCAGTATAGTTAATAATGCAATAACGTTAGTCGGTGTATTGTAAAGATAAACGATTGGTAAGAGAATCGCAGTAGATAGACCACCAATAATAAACATCGTTTTTCGACCGTATCGATCTGCCAGCCAACCTGTAATGATCTTACCTAAGATTGCGGCTGTGTAGGTTCCTACAAGATACCCCGTCATTTTTTTAAAATCAATACCTAAATCAGCTACAATATACGTCGGCAGCCAGGTACCAACGCCATAATAAGCAAATTGTAAGAAGGTCGCAGTAATACCCCATAATATAAAAATCTTTCTTGTTTTTGAATCTTTGAAGATCGTAGCCCACTCGTTTTTCTTATTCCCCTTTTGTTTTTGCGCTTGTACTCTTTCTTTCCATCCTTGAGGTTCTGGAACCCTGAATCTGATATAAATGGCCAAAAGAACAGGTACAACAGCAATAAAATATAGAGGTCTCCATCCGTATTCAGGCAGGATTGCACCCGCCAATAAAGCTGCCACTAAATATCCTAATGAATACGCTGCTTGTATTGTACCTAAGACCGTTGTTCTCCTTTTCGTAGGTACATACTCAGCCATAAGCATCGTAGCAATCGTATATTCCGCCCCTATTCCAATAGCAGAAATAAAACGAATAACGATAAATTGCTCATATGTTTGGGTAAATCCAATTAAGCATGTTCCAACTGAGAATAGAACCATCATCCAGGTCGCCATTCTTACCCGGCCAAATCGATCAGCTAACCAACCACCAAAGATTCCGCCGACACCCATACCTACTAAGGACCATGTAGCAATGAGTCCTGCAGATGCATTACCAATATTAAACTCTTCCATTAGACTAGGCATCGTGATAGACAGCATGATTAAATCCATGCCATCTACCATAAGACCTAAAAAGCAAGCGATGAAAACTACAATCCAAGTCCGGTCTGATCTAACATTTTCCATAAAACACCGCCTTAATTATTTATTCAGCCTCTTATATACTCTTGTTGGAAAAATAAACAATTCCCTTTCATTGTAAGCGTTGTCTATTTAAGGGTGTAAAATCATAGGATGATAGGAATGTATAATGATGAGTTGGTTTTCATCACAGATTCATTTTCCGACATTCGTTTTGTTCATGTACATGGTATTGCAATCTAAACGCTTCCTTATTTTAACGGTACGTGGTTCAATTGGTTTATGGACGAGATATCTAATGTTAACTAAGCAATTTATCATTAAATAACCTTTTCCTGCATGAACGATTCGATTTCTTGTCTTTCATACCCTAACTCTAACAATACTTCTTCAGTGTGCTCCCCATGCAAAGGTGGATGCCTCTCAATGGTAACAGGTGTATCTGAAAGTTTGATTGGTGAACCTAAAAGTTTAACCATTCCGACTTGTGGATGTTCAACTTCCTGTATCATTTGCCTTTCAAGTACTTGCTTATCTTCAAAAACTCTATCTAAGGTGTTAATAGGACCACAAGGAATATTATTTTCCTGACAGCTTGTGATCCATTCATCTGCCGTTTTGGTTAACAGTGCTTCTTGTATTTGAGGAATTAATGCCTCCCTATTAATGTTGCGTGCGCTGGCTGTTGAATAACGCACATCACGAGATAGCTCTTCCAACTTTAGTAAGGAACAAAGACGCTGGAACTGTCTGTCGTTACCTACTGCAATAATAATCTCATAATCTTTGGTTTTAAAATTTTGATAGGGAACTAGGCTCGGATGCTGATTCCCATATCGTTTAGGAACGTTCCCTGTATTTAAATAGCCTGTCCCAAGATTAAGCATTGTAGCTACCATGGTATCCAAAAGAGAAATATCACAATGCTGGCCACGGCCTGTATGGGTTCTTGCCTGCAAAGCAGCTAATATGCTAATGATAGCATGTAGACCTGTGAATAAATCGGCCATAGCATTTCCAGACTTTACAGGTTCACCATCTGGTGCACCATTCACACTCATAAACCCGCTCATCCCCTGAGCAATAAAGTCGTATCCCGGCAAATGTTTGTAAGGTCCTGTTTGCCCAAATCCTGTGATTGAGCAGTGAATTAATTTAGGGTTTAACGCTTTCAATTCTTCATATCCTAGTCCTAACCGCTCCATTGTCCCTGTTTTAAAATTTTCTACGACAACATCCACTTCCTTTAGAAGTTTCTTAATGATTTGTATTCCCTTTTCTGTCTTTAAGTCCACAGTGATTGCTCGTTTATTTCGATTAACTGCCATAAAATATAAACTTATCTCTTCAACATCAGGAGGAAACCACGTCCGCGTTTCATCTATTAATTCCGGTCCCTCCACTTTAATGATATCTGCACCCAAATCTCCTAACATACTAGTACAAGTTGGACCAGCCACCACCCGACTTAAATCAAGAACTTTAATCCCGCTTAATGCTTTAGCCATAATGCCCTCCCCTATTCTTTATCGTTGTCATACAACTTATGGTAGAGATTTATTGTTTAAAGTTTCACGGATTGTTGCACTTGTTTTATTAAACTTTCTACTGCCTTTTCCGGAACTTGTTCCCAGTCAACAATGGCATCAAACCATTGTAATAACGATGGATTAGAGTAGCTAAAATCATCCAATCCATTCGTAAGCAAATGACGGTGGAGATACTGCAATGTCATGTATAATTTACGGTAACTTCCTTGTTCTGTAATTTGTACAGAAGCTTCATCCAGTAAAAGACTGGCTGCACAAACATGATACATGCGGTTCATTAATTGTTTCGCAGGCAATTCTCTCTCTGGCCCGTTCAGCTTCATTATTTTTTTCGCTTGCGATTCGATTTTATTGGTAATTTGTAGAAGGACCTTACCTGTCTGCTCTGCCCAAGAATCAGAGATGCCATCTATAGTATTGTAAACTGTGTTAAAGAAGACCTCCCCTGCTTGATCCTTCACTAATGCTCTTATTACGTCTAAGGCCACAATATTTGTTGTTCCTTCCCAAATAGCACCTAAATGAGCATCGCGTAAAAGTTTCGGTTCAACCCAATCCTCGATATACCCATTTCCGCCTCTTGCTTCCATCCCTTCAGAGGTGGAATTTCTCGCTCGTTTACAAATGTATCCTTTTAACAATGGAGTTAAAATTCGTAATAGCTTTTCATCGGCTTTGCTGCCTTGATCTCCTTTATCATAAACAGAAGCTGTGAAGAATGTCATAGCCGTAGCAGCCTCGGAATCTAGTAATAATTCAAAAAGGGTTTCTTTCATGAGTGGCTTTTCGGCTATAGAACTACCAAATGCTACTCGGCCACGGGCTGAAATAAGCGCTTCCAAAAAGCTTCGTCGCATCATTGCAGTAGAACGGACGGCATTTGATAATCGGGAGGAATTTACCATCGACATCATTTGCTTAAAACCATTGGTAACATCACCTACAGCATAAGCAACCGCTCCTTCAAACGCTACTTCTCCCGAAGCCATGTCGCGTGTTCCTAACTTATCTTTTAGACGATTGATGCTGAACTTATTTAGAGATCCATCCGGTAATTTTCTCGGCATTAAAAACATCCCAAGACCTTTCGTGCCCGCTGGAGCACCTTCAGGACGAGCCAACACTAATGCAAGGTCTGTTGATACATTGGAACAAAACCACTTATCGCCCCAAAGTTCCCACTGATCGCCAACTTTTTTTGCCATTAACGTGTTAGCACCAACATCAGAACCACCTTGCTTTTCAGTCATAAATTGGGCACACGTCCATAATTCCTTCATATCTGTACTCGTCAAATGAGGTAAATAGGTATCCTGCATTTCCTGATCGGCAAATTTCCTTAAAACACGCGCACCAGAATCTGTCATACTCATTGGGCAAGCTAAACCAAACTCGGATTGTACAAACAAATACCAAAATGCATATTTTAGTACGTGCGGCAGTTTCGAGGAAAATCCTAGCACTGGTTTATGTGACATAGCCGCGAGACCAAATTTGCTATATCCTAGATATTCCATTTCCTTGTAGGCCGGATGGTAGTCAACTTCGTTTACACGCTCTCCCTTCCCATTGAAAGCAACCAACTCAGGAGTATGTT
Source organism: Peribacillus simplex (assembly GCF_900156045.1). Classification (GTDB taxonomy): domain Bacteria; phylum Bacillota; class Bacilli; order Bacillales; family DSM-1321; genus Peribacillus; species Peribacillus simplex_D. Next base: position 31,694 of record NZ_FTMX01000018.1, read on the forward strand.
TATCCGCAATACGAGATAACTCATCTAAACGTGTTCCAGCTATTTCACCTAATTCTGTTAAGTAAGAAAGGGCGCGATCATAATCTTCCTTAGAAAGATAACGCTGTAGGATAAGTTGGAGATTGTGATCTTCCTTAAAAAAGTTTAAACCTTTTGTCTCTGGCATCGAACCAACTTCGGCTTTTCTAGAATTGGATGTTAACAGTTCTAAATTCATAAATTTTCCTCCCATTCAACATTTTTTAAAGCACTTATTAATAATAACGGAATTTCAATTCCTATATTTGATATTATGTGATTATTATCTAAAAAGTCAAATTATTTTTAAGCCACCATACTACTCATGAAAATTGAATTTTGATTACCAGAAGTTTAAATAATTATACAAATATAATTCCTTAGATGATGGTTTAAAATTCAATTTTCGTGGTCTATAGGCATCACTCTTTTAAATTATAATAGTGACAAAAACTTGGATACTTAACCCTGTTAATGGGTTTATTATCTTGGTATGGTATAATATTTTTAATAATTGGCGTTTCAAGAATCATTTAATAATTCAAAATAACATTTAAGCAATTAATATAAATGGGATTTAACGGGGGATTTTAATTATGAACACAAAGGTTTCGTCTACAGTGCAGCGTGCAATTAAAATTATCAATTATTTAAATGAGACACCAGGTCCACAAGGAATCAAAGATATTAGCGAAAAACTTAACATTTCTCCTCCTATCACACATCGCATGCTAACTACTTTAAAAATGGAAGGTATGGTATTCCAAGATTTAGTTTCTAAAAAATATTCACTTGGTACGGTTTTCATTGATTATGCAAATAAAATAATCACCGATTTACCTTTTATCTCTTTAATTGATTCTCAATTAATTAAATTGAGAGATGAAACTCAGGAAACGGTAGGATTGTATATGTTAACAAACATGATAAGGATGTGTGTAATCGAACATGTAAGTAATCAGGAAATAAGTAGAAAGGCAGGAGTTGGTAATAGGATACCATTACATCTTGGATCAAGCGGACGAGTAATTTTGGCATTCCTTAATGAAGATTTACAGGCACGAGTATTAAACAACCTTCCTGACGAAGAAAGAAATATACTTGGACAAAAATTAGGAACGATTGTAAATACAGGTTATTCAATAAATGAGGAAGAACTCACGAAGAATGTAGCTGCGTTATCAGCTCCCGTTTTTGGTGCAAAAGGAAAAGTCATTGGAGCCATTTCTATTTCTGGCCCAGTCTTTCGATGGAATAAAGAATCGATGGAACAACATATCCCTTTATTATTAAAAACTACTGAAAACATTTCAAAATCATTATATTAAAACAGGATTTGGTACAAATATGACCAGATAAAACATAGAATTCAATGTCCTTTTCATCTATGAATTTATGAGGCTACTCCGAAAAATTCACGTGTGAATTCATTTCGCTTTGGTCAGACTTCCAATTATCAATTTTTAGTTTTCCATATTTACATTCTTTTTCCGGTAGATTGAAGATAATAGATAACGCATTTATACTTCTATCTTCTTTTTTCATACACCATCTGTTTCTTTTGGTTCTGTTCTCCTAACCTACTCTCCAGAGGACTTAGCTGAGTTGGGAAGTGTAGCTAACATTGACCCCGCATCCTCAATGAGTATGAGAATCGTCTTTGCAGATGGGAATGGCCCTTTTCAACTATGAATATAGAGTTCACAGAATAAATGTCATCAATACACTTCAACACGAAGAAGCAACAGATTGTATATCTGTTGCTTCTTTTTGTATGATTTTTCCCTATTGCTCTTAATGGTTAATTCTTCAATATTTTTTGTTATTTACATTATTTTTGTTTTTTTGCAGTACTTTTTATTCTAATGCATCAGCTTAAATTTCATGTGATGAACAGTATGATTTACATTTTAGTTTTTTTCTCTGTTACTCTTCCTTGTTTGCTGCCATATTCATGTTCGCTTCGACATTCTCCTGACTGATGGTTGTAAATGGAAAATTTCGTTTTCCTGAGAAATTCTCAAGCCAATCTTTGACATCGATTCCTGAAGATGCCTTTAATGACTCCTGCAATGTTGCCATTAAATCCGTTGCATACCCAGTCACTTTATTGGCCCCGCCATTCGCACCGCTTCCACCTGTATCCACTTCAGTGATTTTGTCGATATTACTAAGCGGACTTGCAACTTGTTTGGCATACTCCTGAAGCATTTTCAAAATCATATCCATGACGGCTGCCTGACCGAACTGTTCAAAAGCTTCAGCAATCTTCTGCTTGGCCTCCGCCTCTGCTACCCCTTTTAACCGGATGATTTCCGCTTCTGTCGTACCTTGCGTCCGCTTTAGCAAGACCGTCCATGCGAACGCGTTCCGCTTCCGCCTTCGCCATGGCTTCGATTATATACTTATCGGCATCCGCCTTTTTCTTCACTTCGGAATCATATTGCTTTTCACGGCGAAGGGATGCTCTTATAGCTTTTTCTCTACCTCTTCCATAACCATTCCATCATCATCCATATTTACTTCAAGGCATTATATGACTTAAATACGTTAATTGCTGCAAGAATAGGTAGGGCTTTCACAAAAATAGTATCTCCCGCATTGATAAATAATCTTCCAGTAAGATCGATTGCTTGCTGGGAACCTGATGTGATAAGATCATTTTCGATAGTTGAGTTGACCCCAATAAACTTTCATCCTTTCACAAATAACTTCTCTTAAAGGAATATATCCTTCAGTGGTACTATATTGAAGAGAAGCCGTACCTTGTTCATTCAATATACCATTGCATACATCCATAAGTGCTTCAACAGGAAACAACTCTGCTGCTGGCAGTCCCCTTGCAAAAGAGATGACTTCTGGTCTTTCAGTTTTTTTAAAAATACACGTGTCTCAGAAGGTTTTACTAAATGAGTTCTCTAAGCATATAAACATTCCTTTTTTTATTTTGTATAATTTATTACGTTGAACAATTACATTGAAGGCTTAACAGCAACCATTACTCTATTAATAATCTGATAATATATCCAGAGTTTTCAGTAATTTTTCCGTTTGTTAAACTTTGTCTGATTTCTACCGATCCAAATAACAATTGGAATAAGCAGTAGTGAAAGCACAGCACCAGCAATTGAAAGGGCTGTATAACTTGAACCTGCCACAACCATACCCGACAAGGCTCCACCAACAGCTCCCGATAACGCAATTAAGACATCCACTGTACCTTGAGTTTTAGCCCGTGTGGAAATTGCAGTTGAATCAACAATAAGTGCAGTCCCACTTATCAAACCAAAATTCCATCCTAATCCAAGTAAAGAAAGAGCAATTACCAGGATAACCATAGAATCTCCTGGTGCAAATGCTGCTATCAAACCTGCCAGAAGCAATGTAGTTCCAGAAGTAATAGCCATCGCAGTACGCCCCAACTTATCAACAAGGATACCTGTAACCAGTGAAGGGAGATACATGGCACCTATATGAAAACCAATAACAAGACCTACTGCACCCAAACCATGTCCATGATGTCTCATATGAACTGGTGTCATTGTCATAATAGCCACCATTACGATTTGAGTAAGAACCATAATTGTTGCACCAACGATTATGCCTCTTTTGTCTGTATTTTCAGTTGCTGTAAAATGAGCATTATCACTAGGTTCTTGGTTAGTTGCTACTATCATTCTAGCTATAACGAGTGGATCTGGACGAAGCATTAAGAAAAGGACAACACCTGCTAAGATATATGCTGCTGCTGCTAAAATGAAAGGACCAGCAAGTGATGGAACACCAACAGAAAGAGCGAAATTCCCCATTACATTCACTAAATTTGGACCTGCAACTGCACCAAATGTTGTAAAAACCATCGTAATACTAATAGCAGTTGCTCGCTGTTTACTATTCGCTAAATCCGTACCAGCATAACGAGCTTGTAAATTTGTTGCAGTCCCTGCACCATAAACAAGAAGAGATGTGAATAACAGGAAAATGCTATTTATTATTGCTCCAATTATGACTCCTATTGCTCCAAGGCCACCGATCATAAAACCCGCGGTCAGACCTATACGACGTCCATAACGTTGAGAGAGTCTCCCAACAAATAAAGCTGCTCCTGCTGACCCTAAAGTAAATAAAGCTGAAGGAATTCCAGCAAACGCATCAGTACCAAGCATTTGCTGTGCAAGAAGTGCCCCCACTGTAACTCCTGCTGCTAATCCTGCACCACCAAAAATTTGTGAAATACTTACAACGAATAATGTACGCCTGTATAACGCTTTTTGTTTTTCTGAAGAACGAATGTAGCTTTGTAACGAAGCTGTTTGGTCGTCTAACGCTTCTACACTATCTTTATGTAACATAAACTAACCTACCTTTCTAGAAAAGCTAATTTTATCGATTTGAATCATCATAACACGCACAAAAAAACCATACAATATTCTAATTGTATGGCGAACAATATTTGCACCAGAACCTTTTTATGTCTTTCCGATAATGCCAAAGAAAATTCAAAAACAGAACGTTCTTCAGAATCTTTAACAGGAATCAGTTCTCAGCATCCCCATTATGAAAGCTTTTGTCCTATTGATAATTCGTTGATCCCATGCCCTTAATTTTTGTTTTTACATGTATGTTTATTTTTG
>NZ_FTMX01000021.1 GCF_900156045.1 Peribacillus simplex
CAAAGTGTCAATCGTTGCCTGTATAAATAAGTTGCTTCACTGGATTTACGCTTTATTAAAGAGAAAAGAAACGTTCCTAGATTTAGCCTAATTAATGGTTTTATGAAACAGAGGAAAATACCTCCAAATGGTTTTGGAGGTATTTTGGCATGGCCAAAAATAGTATATCATAAGGGAAATGAAAATTTTAGAGAAAGATATTGACATCCTATTAGCTGGTTTAGTTGAACAAGAATTACACATTAAAGACCAAAAACACTTGGGTACTCAAGTGTTTTTTATGCTAATTATATTGTTATTTAATCTGCTATTTAACTTGCCAATTCGTATGTTATTTACTTTGTTATTTGGCTTTTTCTCCACGTTATCTGAACTACTTACTAAAAAGCTAGGGTTCTGCCCAACAATTCCACGTTCCTATGAAGTTATGAATAAATTATGCATTAATGATTAAAAAGTAATAACAGATGGAAGTTATTTGGCATAAAATCCCTATCCCCCATCTTAAAATTATTTCAGAGTTGAATACAAAATATCAAAATTGAAATTTAATTGTAAAATTTACCTCTATCAAAGTGTAATTAACTGAATATTTATATTATTTTTTATATTGGCGCAGCAATTGCATATAAGAATATATCTACCATTTCAAGGAGGCTCAAATATGCAAGAAAATCTGAATAAAAAAATTGGAGGTTCTGCGTCGGAACATTATGATAGTGATGCTGCACAACTGGCATCGCTTGGATATGAATCTGAATTTCGCCGCGACATGAGTCCGTGGGCAAACTTTTCGCTAGGGTTCACTTATCTTTCACCTGTAGTAGGTGTGTACTCACTATTTGCATACGCACTTGCGCAAGGTGGCCCACCTATGATTTGGAGTTTTTTCATCGTTGGACTCGGACAAATACTAGTCGCACTTGTCTTCAGTGAGATTGTTGCGCAATACCCTGTTGCAGGAGGAGTTTATCCTTGGGCACGAAGACTATGGGGGCGCAAGTGGGCGTGGATGACTGGCTGGGTTTACTTAATGGCCTTGCTTGTGACGATTGCCAGTGTCGCGTACGGAGCTGGACCTTATCTAGCACAAGTTTTGGGTTTTGAAGTATCGGTGGACTCCGCGATTCTTTGTGCAGTAGTCCTTCTTGCACTATCGACTATCATCAATTTTCTTGGCACAAAGGTTCTCGCAGCTGCAGCAGTTATTGGTTTTGCTGCTGAACTTATCGGTGCGCTTGTAGTTGGATTTTGGTTGCTTATCACACAAAGGGTGCACGGTCTTGATGTGCTCTTTGATTCTTTTGGTGCTCAAGGTAGTCATAGCTACATGTATGCATTTGCAGCAGCTGGATTAATTGGAATTTTTCAATATTATGGGTTCGAAGCTTGTGGTGATGTTGCTGAAGAAGTACCGAATCCAGGTGTTCTTATCCCAAAGGCAATGCGTCGGACCATTTACATTGGCGGTGCTGCAGCAACTTTTGTTTGCCTTGCTTTAGTACTATCAGTTGCTGATATCCCAGCAGTTATCGCTGGTAAGGACGTAACGCCTGTTGATACCTTACTAAACGATGCATTTGGTGCTGTTGGCGCGAGGATTGTACTGGGTATTGTGTTGATTTCTTTCCTTTCATGTGTAATGAGTTTACAAGCGGCAGCAAGCAGACTTGCCTATTCGTATGGCCGTGATGACATGATTGTAGGAAGCCGATTGTTAAAGAAATTTTCGGCTGCTCGTCATATTCCACCTTATGCGCTGCTTCTTGCCGCAATTGTCCCAGCCCTCATTGTGCTTGGATCAAAAGTGTCTACAGATGCGCTCACAAAGGTAATCAGTTTTGCGGCATTTGGCATTTATCTTGGATTCCAAATGGTTGTCTTTGCTGCACTTCGAGCTAGACTAAAAGGATGGAAGCCAAGTGGTAAGTATCAATTGGGCAAGTGGGGACTGCCCGTCAATATTGGTGCGCTTGTCTACGGAATCATCGCAATGATCAACATGTGTTGGCCAAGAACGCCAGATGCACCTTGGTATGATAACTATATCGTGCTCGTTTCAGGAGTCATAGTTGTAGGTATTGGTTTACTGTATATGATGATTCATCGTAGCTACGGACATAGCAATGTGCCGTATAATGTTGCGATACCGAAAAAATATATCTCTCATAAAAACAAGCGCAATGACATGTCAATGTAGGTTTGTTGCTAACTCATATTAGCCACTCTAAAGGGTTTTCCTTCTTCACTTTTTTTATTCGTAAAAATCTCTTAAACTTTGATTACCAGAAATTATATTTTCACTCGTTTTTTTTTTCACGCATCCCGTAAACTAGACTGGACACTCACATATTAAAACAGAAGGGTTCGAGATCTTTTAAAGATTCTCGAACCTTTCTGCTTATGTTCAATTATTCTATCAACGCAGACTTACATTTTACTAATTTTTTATTCATCCCCATCCGTCCTTCCACTGGCGAAAGTTAATGGACGTAATCGGTTTTTCTTTTCCAGTCATTTCACTATACATATAATCGATTCCTTTGATCATTGCGTAGAAGGTTACAACAGGGATTATCAATGCAGTCGTAAAAGGTATCATTCCTTATCCCTCCATTTATCCAATTCTCATCATTCACGTTAATGGCATAACTTCTGCCTTCCTTCTTCAAATACCCTTCATTTACTAATTCCACCATCATGGCATGAACCTTATTATTCCCTAAACCTATCAATCTTGCTAACTTATTTACTCGGAGCTCACCAGTGTTTGCGATCCAGCGTTTCAGCTGGTCAATTGGTTCTTCTTCTTTGACCTCTTGAATTTCACCCTCCACAACAACCCCGTCAAACAGATGAATAAGCTTATCAAAGATATCCTCCTCCTCTTCCTTATTCAGTGTTAATACTGGGGCTTGGAATCATTCAAACTCATTCTTACTGCCCTCAATCTTAGCGATACGGTCACAAAGTAACGGGTGCGTTAGCTGAAGATCGGAGCTGTCTTTAAGGCGGCTTTTCCTTATGGAACTTTCCATAAGGAGTGCTATTATAAGACCTATCGAAAAATGCCAAAAACGATGTGCATTGGTGGACGGAATTATATCCTCTGACGTATTTATATTACCTCTTACTAAAATGCCTTACACAGCTATTTAAGTAGTAAATCATTTCCACTTTTTAGTTTTTTCTTTCCGGAAATAATGCTATTATTTGTAAAATACATATAATAAGGCGGGACTTTATGGATAAAAAAACTCACTAGCTTTGATTTTTCTCTTAATACCTCTGGCAATATCAATTTATTTTTGGTTTTTGGATTCAGCCTTATTACGAGGCGGATATGACTCAACTATAGATGGTTTTGTAGTAGCCAGAGCCTTAATGATTATTTACACATTACATTTATTGGGTAAATTAGGGGAATTTATCATTAAGAACAAAAAAGATTAGCTATGAGCTAATCTTTTTTGTTTTATAGATTGATGGATTAAATACCTCAATAAGGGAGGTTGCTGAAGCAGCCATTTTCTTATGGCACTAACGGGGCAGGATAGTTTAAGAGGATATAGATAAATATGGTAAAGTTATATACAAGAGAAAATTAAAACTGGAGGAAATTAGATTGGGAGACTTAAATATTTTTTTATCTTTTGGTGCTGGGGTACTTTCTTTTATATCTCCTTGCTGTTTGCCCTTGTATCCTGCGTTTTTATCTTATATTACAGGATTATCAGTTAGTGAATTAAAAGAAGATACTAACAAATTAAACCGCAGACCAATGCTTCATACCTTTTTCTTTTTGATTGGGTTTTCTATTATTTTTGTAATATTAGGGTTATCAACTTCTTTTATTTACGATCTCTTTTATGAATATATTGATTTAATTAGACAAGTAGGGGCTATTTTGATAATTATTTTTGGTTTAATGATTGTTGGGATTTTTCAACCGAAATTCTTAATGATGGACAGGAAAATGAAATTTAAAAATCGCCCATCTGGTTATATCGGTTCTATTTTAATTGGGATAGGATATGCTGCTGGTTGGACTCCTTGCATAGGACCAATATTAGGTGCCGTTATAACACTTGGTATCTCGACTGGCCAGGGTTTAGTATATATGATCGCTTATATACTTGGGTTTTCCTTACCCTTCTTAACAATGTCATTTTTTATAGGAAAATCAGGATGGATAAAAAAATATAACCGTAAAATAACTCAAATTGGTGGTTATTTAACAATTCTTATGGGGGTTGTCTTGTTTTTTGATTGGATGACCAATATTACATCTTTTCTCACAAATAATGTATTTGGTGGCTTTACTGGTTTCTAAGGCTTAATGAACTACCATGAAAATAAGTTTCTTTAAAAATGAAAAATGACAATACTTAAGAAGACCCTGCTCAATCGTTTTAAAAAAAGAGGAGAGCGTTAATTAATTAGTCTATGGATTAGGGTTGACTGGATTAAGGTCAGTATCAGTATTGACACTTCCTAACCATTTTCATTCTTTGTGGTGAATCGCCGATTTTTGCGATTCATGGATGGCTAACGGGTGCGTTAGCTGAAGATCGGAGCTGTCTTTAAGACAGCTTTTCTTACGGAACTAACGGAGCAGTTTAGTGGAAGAAGGATTCCTTGAATCTTTGTGGAATATATTACCTTAAATAATATTCACATTGTTAATAACCAGACAGTGGGGGAGATTAATATGTCATTAAAAGTAGGAGACATAATTACGTTTGAACGAACTTTTACAGTAAGAGATGTTGAATTATTTACTGAGATTTCAGGTGATGAAGGGATTCATCATATAACCCCAGATGAACAAGGAAGACTTGTCATTCAAGGGTTATTAACGGCAACTCTGCCAACAAAAGTAGCTGGAGATAATAACGTACTGGCTCGTAGTACGAGTTTTGAGTTTTTAAGACCTGTTTTTACGGGAGATACAATAGTTTGTAAAGTTAAAATTGAGAAATACGAAAGGCAAGAAAATAATAGGACAGCTTTTGTAGCATCCTTTTTATGTAAAAATCAGAATGAAAAAGAAGTATTGAAAGGAGATGTATCAGGCGTAATTCTTTAAACTTTCTTAAACTACTGGAGCAATATTGAAAGCTCAAGACTGTCATTTGACGGTCTTTTTTTATGCAACAAACAGGGGGAGGATTTCTGTAATGAATGAGTTTCTTATTCAATAAGCAAAATTATCTTTGTGAAAGAATGTACTTAAACTAATGGGTGCGTTAGTTGATTAAGAATTAAGTGATATTATGTGTGAGGCCAGATTTTAGTTAAAGGGCGCTATTCTGGAACAAGGGTAAGCGCCTATTTTTCATTATAGGGCCATTTAATTGAATAAGCTTTTGAATTACGATGCAGTTTGTTGAAATGATATATTTAAATAAAATTAAACGTTAATACCGAAATATAATGAAATAAAGAATAAGGAAAAGGGGGATTGAAAATGGATGTAAGATACCCAATTGGGAAACTACAAGTTCCTGAAAAAGTAACATTAGAAAATATTCAAGAATGGCTAAAGGAAATCGAAACTTACACGATTCGATTAAGAGAAACTGTCGACTCATTAAGTGATGAGGAATTAAGCAGAACTTATCGTGAAGGTAGCTGGACAGTTCGTCAACTTGTTCATCACATTGCAGATTCTCAGTTGAACATGTATCACCGTTTGAAGCTGGCTTTAACAGATGAGAATCCAACAGTACCAGCTTTTGATGAAGAAAAGTGGGCTATTCAACCGGATACAAAGCTTCCTGTAGAAAGTTCTATTAAAATGTTAGAAGGTATAAATGAGCGCATCGTATCTTTAGGACATAGTTTAACTGAAGAGCAATTAGATCGAGCTTTTACTCACCAGATAAACGGTATAATAACAGTTGCAACAAAAGTTGCAAAATTAGCTTGGCACGAAGAGCATCATTTAGCCCATATAAAAATCGCATTATCAAAATAATACAATATGTATAAAAGTGGCTTATCGAACCTCGATAAGCCATTTTTAAAATTAAAATAAGGAATAATTACAGAAGTTTTATTCAACTAAAGGGGCAGGATAGCTGAAGAAGGTTTTTGAAGAAAAATCAAAAAGTTTTATGTAAAAGAATGTGAAGGGATGGTACGTATTAAATGAATGATGTAATCGATTTGATTGACACAAGAAAACCTGGAGTTACGGATTTAGATATAAAATCAGCAGAAGAACAATTAGGAGTTGTTTTTCCCAAACAATACAAAGAACTTTTTAAACTATCTAACAATGCTCAGATTGATGAATGGACTCTGTTTCCTATTAAAGACTCCAAAAACTTAAAGAGAACCTGGGATGATATTGTAAGACAAAATCAAGATGTGAGAGATGAAGGCATGGCAGATAACCTAATATCTATTGGTGAAGATGGTACAGGGGACAAATTATGTTTTCGGATTGTTGATACGGTAATGGATGGTAAAATTTATATATGGTATCATGAAACCGAAGAATTAGAAGAATTAGCTTCTAACTTAAAAGAATTTATTGTATCGAATTCTGAATTTGAAGATGAGATTGATGAGGATGAATAAATAATAAGCTAATCTTGTTGAACTAACGATTGCGTTAGCTCGAAGCTGTCTTAAGGCAGCTTTTTCTTAATGCAACTAACGGGGCAGGTTAGTTCAACAAGCGTAGTGTATTCGTACTGTGCAACATTAAAACTTACACCCACCTTACATTATTTGGTTTGTAATATTGGTAAGGAGCTGTTGTCTAATTGAATGTTAATAATATAAGTACATCCATTTCTGAAGATATAATTATCACTAATTTGACAGGTTTCATAAGTCTTGCTGATGTAAACACCTGGTTTAATTCATTTGAGAAAACGTGCTATTCATTTATTAGACAAGGAAAAAAGTATAAGTTGTTAGTTAATCGTAAAGGTTATACTCCAGAACATTTTTCTGTACAAAAATTGTGGAAAGAAAAATTTTTCTCTAATAATATATTAGAGAATACGACTGCAGTCGCTTTTTTATTAGAAGAAGGGGATATTCTAATTCACCTAAAACATTCTAATACCAAAGACAATGCAATGTTCTCAAGTAACTATGACCAATTAATTGACTGGCTTACTAAATATTAATAATGGATTTCTACTCCTAAGTTGCTGAAAGGTAACTTTTTTTAATGCACAGTTTGTGTCAACTCTAAATAAGTCTTTATTTCAAAAAGGGAGGTTGCTGCGGCAACCTTTTTCTTACGGAACTAACGGGGCAGTATAGTTTAAGAAGGAAACACTCCAGTTTAATTATATAATCATAAGATAGGGGTGATGGGACTTTGAAAAGCATTCCGAAAAAACAGGAAATATTACTCGATGAAGAAATTGATGAACAAGAGTTTGTAAGCATAATCAATAGTTTTTACAAGCAAGATTGTTATATCTATGCGATTATTCCTGAATACGAACAAGACCTATTAAATGAACTTTCAAATGACTTTAGTGAAGTTAATAAATTCCCTTTACCTCGTTCTTTTCCAAGGGAAATGGGTTGTATGGGTTATGTAAAAGACAGTCTCAAAAAATATATTTACGATTTTTATTTAAGGTCCACCACAATGGACTATTTGGTTTTTTCCGAGACTGATGTATCAGACCAATTAAGCAATTTAACTAAGAAGAGTCTGGATATATACAAAATATTTGAATCCAACAAAATTCCTCATATAACCATTGGTCCCGATGGTCAATGGCTTAACGTCCGTGTATATTGAAAATCTTGTTCAACTAAAGGGGCAGGTTAGTTAAAAAAGGGTTTTGCAATCCTTATGCAGAATAAGGTAATGCTTAAAATCTTAGTACATAAAGGGTGTGTATGAGGATGGATTGTAAGAATGTTACCGGAGAAAATGATACAGGCAAATCACAATTAAATATACTTCTTGAAATAAATGGAATTTGCTTATCGCTTAATTTTAACCTGTGGCTACGAGGCGGATGGGCGATAGATTTTCTTCTTGGAAGGATTACTCGGTCACATTCTGATATTGATTTAGTTACTTGGTTACAGTATCGTGAGCACTTGGAACAGGCTCTTGTTAATGCTGGTTTTCAAATAAAGCCAGTAGGCGAGTTTCAAACCGATTTCCTCAAGAACAATGTCGATGTGAGTTTTGTATTTGTTAGGTATTCTGATAATGGCGATATAGTCGCTAATGGTTTTCCAGATTGGGTATGGAGGAAAGATGCCTTGCCAATGGAACTTTATAATTTACAAGGTGTATCAATAAATGTTCTAAACCCATACCAATTACTTGAGGAAAAAAGAGTTTACGAACAAGGAACAGGGAGAACACTTCGTCCAAAGGATCTTAAAAGCATAGAAATTATTCAACAGATAATTGATGCAAAAAGTTAGAGGTAAATAAAATTCTTATAGAACTAACGGCTGCTTTAGCTGAAGAACGGTAACAGAAAAGGTAGGGTAATTTGTAGGGGGTGCTAGTATTCGAGTTTTCTTATGTTTTTTTTATTTGTTTCTTTTAAGTGGTCTAGTAATGGGTTCAATGGAAAGTATTTTTTTTACTGATATTTTTGGTAAGGTAGGTAAAGGTATTCCAACACTTTTTGCAATACCTTTAATTTATTTGATACGGGATCATTTTAAAGAGATAAAAGACCTGGATTTTGGAATGATGTTGTTTTTAAGTATTGCTTCTTTTACAGGACTTGCAGTCATCTTTGTTGTTTAGAGATGTTAAAAGGTGATTTTAAAATTTCCTTAATGAACTAACGGGTGCTTTAGCGCCATAAGAAGGCTGCCAATTGGCGGCCTTTTGAACGTGCGATTATTTCAATATCATACATTCGGAAAAAGAAGTGAAAAACCCTTAATGAACTAAAGGGGCAGTTTAGTTCAACAAGGATAAAGAAAGCATTATGGTTTAAGTCATAGGGAATAGACAAAGGTTAAAAAAGAGAAAAATAACTTTAAGTAATTTTTATATAGTTGACTCAGTCAATAGAATATAGTTGACTCAGTCAATCAAACGTATTATACTTTTATTAGTTTAAAGTTTCAGAATATTAAGGGGGATTATTATGGAATCAAATAATTATGTAGAAAAAATTCGAAAATTTAACAGGTATTATGCAAATGTTCTAGGCAAAATTGATCAAGAAATCTATAATCAACCTTTTCCATTAACAGAGGCACGGGTAATAACAGAAATCAATTACAGAAATGGTTGTACTGCAACTGAAGTTAGAGAAAACCTAGGAATTGACCGAGGCTATATGAGCCGAATTGTCCAACGATTTGAGGATGAAAATATCATCATAAAAAAACAGTCAACAGAGGATAAACGACAGTATTTACTCTATCTCACCGATTATGGAGAAAAAATTTACAACGACTTAGTTGAAAATGCAAATCGCGGAGTAGATAAAATGATTCACAATTTATCAAAGAGTGATCTGTCCAAGCTAGTCACATCCATGGAAAGAATAGAATCAATTTACTCGGAAGAACGTTCTTCCCATTCAGAAGTCTTAATTCGACCATTTCAACCTGGAGATGTAGGATACGTCGCATACCTTCATGGAACTTTATACGATAAGACATATAAGTTCGGACAGATGTTTGAATATTACGTTATGAAAGGTTTAACAGAATTTATGATTGATACCGATGGGGGAGAGCTTTGGATTGCTGAAGTAAATGGGGAAATTGCCGGTTCTATTGCAATTACGAAGTTCAGTGATACAGTAGCACAGCTAAGATGGTTTGTTTTAAATGAAAATTATCAAGGCATGGGCATAGGGAAAAAACTCATGGAGACTGCCCTCAACTTCTGTAAAGAACAAAATTATCAGCATGTGTTCTTATGGACGGTAAGCACGTTAGAAACGGCTCGCCATCTTTATAAAAAATATAATTTTAGACTAACTGAAGAAAAACCAAATGAAGAATGGACCGGAACTAAATTAATCGAAGAACGATGGGATCTTAATCTTTCTGATGAAAACCAAACAAAGTAAAGCAAAAAATCAAAATTGGAAAAAAGGGATGTTGGATTCAATACCTATGGGGATAAGTTTTATCGTCTTTGGATGCATTTTTGGGGTAATGGCGATTCAAATAGGCTTATCTCCTATTGAAAGTGTTTTAATGTCCCTTGTTTCTTTTGCTGGTTCTGCACAACTATCTGTTCTTTCCATGATAGCCGAAAACTCGAGCATCTCTGCAATGGTTTTAACAACTTTAATGATTAATGCTCGTCATCTGTTGTATGGGTTGTCGTTATCACCTTACTTCTCCAAATTTGATTGGAAGTTCAATAATTTCATTGCTTACTTTTTATCAGATGCTTTGTATGCTTTATCTTTAAACCACTTCCGACAATCAACACCTCAAAAAAGTTACATCATTGGTGCGGGTTTATTTTTATATATGTCATGGGGGCTAGGTACACTCATAGGCACTATTTCCAGCACACTTTTACCAGAGCAATACCATTTGGGATTGGAATTTAGTATGACAACGATTTTTTTAATCTTGGCATTCACTGAAATTACTTCATTCCTGAAGCTCATTACTTTTTTCATTACAGGTTTAATTGTAATAAGTCTATACTTTGTTTTGCCATTGGGAATTCTCTTACTTATTGCAGGATTGGCAGCTTTTATCGTTGGTTATGTTTCAAGTGGTTGTCATCTATTGGAGAGGAGGAGTTAAAACGAATTCAAGTTATCTGTTCCTTTTAATAGGGATGACCATCATTACTTATCTATGTAGACGATTACTTCTGCGAGTACCCGATCGTATTTTGACAAAGAGACTTAAGAGTGGATTGGCATTTGTACCTATTGGTATTTATTCAGGATTGGTGTTTCCTTCCCTCTTTATTGGAGAAACGGGGTTACAATGGAAGCCCCTCTATCTTTTTGCAAGTATTTTCTGTCTGTTAACCCTTAGATTTACAAATAATTTCCTTTTAAGTTTCTTTATAGGTATGGGATTCGTTTTAATTGGGAGTAGTTTTTAAGTTTATGAGGAGGAGAAAATTCATGGATTTGAAATTCACTGACGAACAAGAATTGATTCGTAAAATGGCCCGTTATTTTTCACAAAGTGTTATTGCCCCAGCTGTCAAGGATATGTACCATAATTGATATGTTAAAGAAAAGAAAGGGGATTTGAAATGAAAATTTTTGATGCACATTTTCATATTATTGATTTTGATTTTCCAATCATCGAAAACCAAGGATATTTGCCACCCAGCTATGTTGTTGAAGATTATCAAAATGAAACTGCTGATTTGAATGTAATAGGTGGAGCGATTGTATCTGGGTCATTCCAAGGATTTGACCAAGAATATTTATTGAAAGCACTTAAACAAATGGGATCAAGATTTTGTGGCGTTACGCAATTACCTTTTACGGTGACGGACGAAGAGATTATAAATTTAAATAAAAATGGGGTAAAAGCATTACGTTTTAATATAAAACGGGGCGGTTCAGAAGATTTATCGAAGCTCGATTACTTTGCTAGGAGAGTTTATGATTTAGTAGGGTGGCATAGCGAACTTTATATTGATGCAAAAGAGTTACCCGAAATTGCATCAACTATTGAAAAATTACCTGCCATATCAATTGACCATTTAGGATTATCTGAAGAAGGATTACCTCATTTATTTAAGCTAGTGGATAAAGGCATTCGAGTTAAAGCCACTGGTTTTGGTCGTGTAGAATTGAATATTGAGAATGCCTTAAACTCAATTTATGATATTAACCCAGATGCTCTTATGTTCGGAACAGATTTGCCATCTACAAGGGCGAAAAGACCTTTTGAGTTTGCAGACATTGAATTGATTCAGCGTCTATTTGATGAAAAAGCATCCGATAAAATATTGTATACGAATGCATTAAAATGGTATTTTAAGTAATTCAGCTTCCATTAGATGTATAATGAAAATTGTAAAGTTTGTGAGTGAGTACACTTAAACTAACGGGTGCGTTAGCTGAAGAACAGAGTTGTCTTTGAAGGCAGCTCTTTCTTTATGGAACTATCGGGGCAGATTAGCTGAATAATGACTTTAAGAGAATAGGATAAAAAATCGTTTATAGCTGATTAAGGACTCGATTATAATAGAGATGAAAATGAAGCTTAGAAATAATAAGGTGGTTAAAACAATTGAAATGGGAAAATATAGCGTTTGGTAGTTCAATTTTTATTGTACTAACTTTCCTTCCTCCGTATCTTGATATAATTGGTATTTCTTTTTGGCTTAAAGCAGTATGTATAATTGCTGTACTTTTTAGTGTTCTTTTTATTGTATCTAAAATCAAACTCCTTCAGAGATCGGTAACAAAAAAAGTAGGCTGGTTGAGTTTGATTTCTGTTTTTATTTTAGTAGTCATTTTTGATATTTTAAACAATTAATGAGGTACGTTTAATAAATTTATTTTAGGTCGATTTCCTATTTGGAAATCGGCTTTTTTAATTTCCGGATAGTTTCATAACTCAAAAGTTATGGAGGGTTTCTTGTTCAACTAACGGGGCAGTTTAGTTGAACAAGAAATCATGGTAAAATTCATAAGAATTGTCGAGGTGATTGTATGAAATATACTTGTCCTTGTTGTGGATATAAAACATTAGATGAAGAACCTCCAGGAACGTATGATATTTGTGAAATCTGTTTTTGGGAAGATGATAGTTACCAATATGAACATCCTGATGAGGATGGAGCAAATTATGTTTCCTTTAGAGAAGCACAACAAAACTATAAAAAATTTGGTGCTAAGGGTGAAAGAAGTTTGCAGTATGTAAGAAAGCCAAATAAGTCAGATATAAAGGATCCAAATTGGAAACCGATATGAGTTTATATAGGGGATTATTAAATTAACGAGTGCGTTAGCTTAAGATTAGAGCTGTCTTTAAGGCAGCCTTTTCTTTATGCAACTACCGGGGCAGGTTAGTGGAAGAATGTTTGTTGACTCTAGTTAGAGATACTTGATAATATGGTGGCATGAAATTGTATATAAAAAAGGATGACTGTCATGAAAAAAGCAGTGAAAATAGCCTCCTAAGATAAAATTAATTATATTAGGAGGCGTTGAATATGAAATTCAATATTATTAATCGTGACAATTGGTATCGAAAAGAATACTTTGAACACTATTTACAACAACAAACAACATTCAGTATAACGAATGAAATTAATATTACTATTCTTATGAAGAACTTAAAGAAAAAGAATTATAAGTTATATCCTGCGTTTATTTTTATGGTTACAAAAATAGTTAATTCCCACAGAGAATTTAGAACTAGTTTTAACTCAGAAGGTAATTTAGGTTATTGGACAGAGATTTGCCCTTCTTATACAATTTTTGATAAGAAGACGCACACATTTTCTGGCATTTGGTCACCAAATTCAGCTAATTTTTCTGAGTTTCATTCTCAATATGAAAAGGATGTAGAAAAATACAATGGTACGGGTAGTTTATTTCCAAAAACACCTATACCAGATAATAATATTCCGATATCTATGATTCCTTGGAGTTCTTTTACAGCATTTAATTTAAATATTAATAATGGTGGAGATTTTCTCTTACCAATAATAACTGGAGGGAAATATTCACAAGTAAATGATGAATTATTCCTACCTGTCTCTTTACAAATTCATCATGCTGTTTGTGATGGTTATCATGCAAGTGTTTTTATGAATGACTTACAAAGACTCGCTGATGAAAGTGCAGACTGGGTTTAACTGGTCATTGGATGATAATACCAAGGGAACTGTGTGCAACAGTTCCTTTTTTTATAGAAATACTAAAGTTTGTGAATGAATGTACTTAAACTAACGGGTGCGTTCGTATTATAAGGTTAGCCAGTTTTTACTGGTTGACCTTTTTTTAATAGAATCTATTATATCAGTAGCCAGGGTAGGACGTACGGGTGCGTGGGACTCGATCCCGTGAACTAAACTGTCCTCCCCCTACTTGTAGAAACATGTTTGAGGCTGGTTGGGACGTAGATCTCGTATAACAAGCGAAGCTATGACACTACATGGAGGACTAGGGGTACTG
>NZ_FTMX01000005.1 GCF_900156045.1 Peribacillus simplex
GCGATGAAAATATATGAAGCCAAGACATTGACGGCCGCAACCAAGTCGCGCGCCAAGCAATATGAAGAACTAAAGAAGGAAGTCACAGCCCTGAAAAAGGAATTTCAGGGCATCGTCGGCCTGGATAACGAGTTTCAAGGAGCCGGTGCCACTGCCATCAAAAGCTTCTATGAAGCGCAAATCGAGGTGGCGGATGCCTGGATGGAGCTATTCACGACCCAAATCAGCTTTTTGGAAGGCATTCCAGCCAGTCTGGAAGAGGCGGACCTCTCCGGAAATACGGTGGTCGAGGTTCCCTTTTTAGATGGCGAAGTCTCGAACGGCATCAACCAAGCGAAGTCGCTTGTCGATCAACAAGCAAACGATCTTCAAAGGATCCTCGACAGCATTGACGATATTCTGCCTCTTGATAGGTTCGACCAAAAGGGTTTTAATGAAAAAATCACGCTGGCCGGACAAAGGCTGGATGACACCGTGACAAAGGTCGAGAATGTCGACCGGCAATTGGTCGAGGAATATGATGTATCCGTCGGGCAGGAAAACGTGGCCGTTGGCCTCTTCCGCGCCTTGCTTGATGCCACCAAACAGGACGGCAACGTTTCGCCGGTGACGTTCAACCAATCGGCATTCAAGAACAGTGACGTCTATCAAGTGAAGGATGAAGTCGCCGGTCAGATGAAAGACTATCAGACCTTCAAAAAGCAGCAAGCAGAAGCCCGGAAAATCGAACGGGAAATGGAAGAACTCGAAAACCGCCCATGGTACGAAAAGGCCTGGGATACGACAAAAACCTTTACAGGGGAATTCACGGGATATTATGATTCTATCAGGGCCTCAACCGGAGTCGATCCAGTAACCGGCCGCAAGCTGTCCGATGCCGAACGAATCGCCGCCGGCGCCATGGCAGCCGCTGGATTCATCCCCGTCGTCGGCTGGGCCGGCCGTGCCATCAAAGGCGGCAGCGCCATCTACAAAACCGCCAAAGGACTCAACGCGGCGAACCACGCGCTCGATGCCTATAAAACGACAAAAGGCTTTAGCCTCCTCCAGAAAACCGAGTACGGGATATACGGACTCCTCGCAGCCAATGGCCTCGGCGAAGCGGCCACCGGCAAAGACATGTTCGGCAACCAGCTGACCGAGGAACAGCGCCAGAACGGCCTGTTGATGGCACTCGGAATCGGCGGTGTGGCAGGTGCGGCGAAGGTCGTTGATAAAGTGGCGAGTGGTACAAAGTTCGTCCCTTACAGCAAGGAATTTGCGCAAAGGCAGGTTCAGAAGGCTCAAGCATTCGGCCGGCAAATCGGCAATGTGGAAGTACCTCTTCGTATCAGAGTCGAAGAGTTAGCCACGGCGTATGGAAACAACTACAAGCATGTGACTTTTGATAAAACGGCTATTAAGGATATAGTACAGAAGTTTGCGGTAAAGAGTGATGGTGGTAAGGGTACAGGCAAAGTAGTGCTAGCAAAAGGATCGAATGAAATTACAAAAGTGGCGTATGGAAAGCACTATACAAGAGAACGAATGAAGAAAGTTTTAAAACCGAATATTGAATATACATCCCCTGGAGGTCATGTATATAAAACGGACGAAAAGGGTCGGATAACAAGTGTAGAAGGTTCTCTCGACTTAGGCAGTGGCAAACGAAACAATTATGCACAGCGGATTGCTGGAAGAGAAGACCGCTTGCCAGATGATCAAGGGGGCCACTTAATCGCCAGCATATTTAAAGGGTCTGGTCATTTAGACAACCTTGTTCCTATGAATGCAAACCTGAATATGGGAGAATGGAAAAAACTCGAAATATCTTGGGCAAAAGCTTTAGACAGTAATCCTCCTAAAACAGTTGAAGTGAAAATTACTCCAGTTTATAAAGGAGACTCTAAGCGGCCCGCTAGTTTTAGAATAAATTATAAGATTGATAATAGTCGTTGGGAGAGAAGAATGTTTGAAAATAAATCAGGAGGTAGGTAAGTATGAATGAAATTAAACTTAATAGTATTTATCAACAAATAGCTCAAACTATTAATGAAACTATACCAGAGGAATGGTCAAAGGTATTAATGTACGGTGAAATTGCTGAAGGTACCGGTACTGCATTCTTTTTTTATTATACCTCTAAAAGTGAAGTGCCTATTTATAGTCATGATATACCTGAAATATATAGTTTTAATGAAGAAGAATACGATAAATTATGGTATCAATTATTAGATGAATTAAAACTATTGTCAGATGAATTTAAAAATAATAATCAAGAACAATGGACCAATTTAACTTTCACTTTAGAAAATACAGGGAAATTTAAGGTTGACTATGATTATGAAGATCTATCAGATGCAGATGATCATGAAAGAAGGGTTATTTGGGAATATACTCGTTTGGGCCTTTTACCTGAATCTGAATATGATAAGAGTATTTTAGAAGAATACCTTAAGAAAGAATGATGTAGGGCAAAAAAAGCCTGTTCGAATGACCTTAACGTAAAAGTTAAGGTCTTTTCATTGTATAGAATATGTATCATCTATCGGTTCCTCAAATAATAGGCTGTGAGGACTTAAAATCATATAGAATTACTTCAGGCAAGGTGGCTAAGGGAAATATTAGCAAGTGGTACAAAGTTCGTCCCTTACAGCAAGGAATTTGCGCAAAGGCAGGTTCAGAAGGCTCAAGATACAATAACAGACATAGCGAGATCAGGAAAAACCACGTTAAAAAATATAGGTGAAGCAATCGGTAAAAAAGAAATCCCTAAACGGATAAGTATGGAACAAGTATCCCTCGCAGGAGGACCAACCCTTCGCCAAGTTATGATGGAAAAGCAGACAATTAAGGAAGCCTATCAGAAATTCACGGTGAAGGATAGAAAAGTAGAGGGTGTTTCAGGGGAGAGTGTTCCTAAGGGTACGGGTAAAGTTAAAAGGCTTATTCCTGGTAGTCCTGGAAAGGTGACAGGAGGTAGTTCTACAAAATTAGGGAAAAATATGTTTGAAGAAATGGGTCTACCTAAAACTACAAAAAGAACGCCCTATCAAGCACAACATATTATTCCAAAGGAATTTAGAAGTCATCCTGTATTAATAAAAATAGGAATGGATATGGACGATGCCTCAAATGGATTTTTTCTTCGAGTACCTGATGCTGATATTAGTACTACTTCTAGACATAAAGGATATCACTCAGTTTATAGTAATTTTGTTAGAAAAAAATTAGACGAAATAGATGTTAGTCAAGATATATCTAAAATAGAAATGCAAGTTTTTGAATTGCAACAAAAGTTAAGAACACTTCAAGAAAAGGGATTACCATTATACATGAAAGATGCTTATCTTGAAACTGAGCTTAAGAGGATAAAAGAAATTGGGTTGGAACAGTATAAAATTGAAAGAATGGAAAAGGAGATTGGAACCCCTGTATGGAAAAGAGGAGGGGGGGGCAACAGTCGACCTATGGGAAAGGTGGTATAATAAGTAATGAATTATGGTATATATAATCATTTTGTTGAAGAAGTGATACAGTTTTCGAAAAACTTTCAAGGAAAACTTTCTAATAATATTTCAGATAAAATTGTTTTTATTAATGATATAAAAACAGCAGAGCACTTAGCTTATGATGAAATATTTGGTGAAGACGAATATAATTGGAAAGATATCAGGGAATTAGAAATGAGTGAAGTTTGGGGTAGTTATTATGCAATGCCAGAAGATGAAAAGCCGGAGGGATTGGAAGCATTATTAGAAATAATCTCTAAGAATGTAAGAGAAAGCCCATTTGAATATAATTTATTTTATAACGATGTTGTGGCTGATCTTACTAATTGTGCTATCAATAGAGCAATAAATGGAAAGAATAGTTCCTTTTTTGAAGAATTATTTGACATATATCAATTCGGTGCTTTTCCTTGCGGTTGG
This sequence comes from Peribacillus simplex, assembly GCF_900156045.1. Lineage (GTDB taxonomy): Bacteria > Bacillota > Bacilli > Bacillales > DSM-1321 > Peribacillus > Peribacillus simplex_D. The sequence continues at coordinate 3,912 of NZ_FTMX01000005.1, forward strand.
AATGGTGATTATCCAGATGGGAAAATTGTTGCGTATAAATTGAAAAAATGAATTGAGTATTTTAGAAGAATACCTTAAGAAAGAATAACGGTGGACAAGAAAAGCTTGTTTTTTTGTATGACCTTAACGCCAAAGGTAAGGTCTTTTCATTGTTGATATGAATATCAGCTAGAGCTAGATTTAACACTGATTGTCTTTTGGCACAGGTGCTTTTTGTTTTTCTAAGAAGAAGTTCAAGTATAAACCACATTAAAGCAGGAATTCTTATTTAAAGAATTCCTGCTTTGCATACTATTTGTTAAGAAATGATTTTTCGAAAAATTCCAGAAGGTGTTCTAGAGTGATTGGGTCACTGTATGTGGATGCTTTACTATTTATTTCAAATATACGATCGTTCTTAACGGCAGGTATATTTTTCCACGTGTCAGTCTCCACAAATGAATTAACCACATCCGGGTTTTTACTAAAGATAATATAATCTCCAGTATACTCAGGAAGCACTTCCGATGAGAGGACATAAATGCCGGATTTAAGTGCTTTTTCTTTTACTTTTTCAGGCATTTTCAAGTCCATTGCTTGATACAATATTTCTGTTCCACGTGCATAATTATTTCCGAATACATAAAACTCTTTGGCATCATTTTCAATCACAGAAACGGTTGCATCTTCACCAATTTTTGCACGTATCTCTTTTCCTGCGGATTCGGCACGCGTTTTGAAATCATTAACCCATTCTTTTGCTTCCTTTTCTTTATTTAATAGTTTTCCGATTTCAATTTGCTGTGATAAATAATCTAATTTCCCCCAAGTGAATACTACAGTTGGAGCAATTTCATTTAGCTTTGCAATATTTTTCATCTCGGATCCCGCTATGATTAGGTCCGGTTCCAGTTCAATGATTTTCTCCAGGTTATCTTCTGATACGACTTCGACACCCTTTAGTCTTTCTTGAAAAAGGGGATTCATATTAGTCCATTGATCGATCCCGACCACATTACCTTCTAAAGCCAATACATTAGGTCCATTAGAGAGAGCAATTATTCTTTTTGGATTTTTAGGAATCTCAACAGGACCAGTTTCTGATTGATACGTAACTGTTGCTTTTTTTGTCTTGGATTCATTATCTTCGTTCGCTGTCTCTTTGTTCCCACAAGCACTGAGAATAAGTACGAACAAGAGCAGGAAGGGTATGTATAGCTTTTTCATTCTGATTTTCTCCTTATTAATTATAGTGTAGGTGAAAAATATACCAAAAAATACCTAATTAATAATGATATTCATTTTCAATGACTACATCAACATATTAATAGGAATGATAATCATTGTCAATAACTTTCGAAAGTTTGCTAAACTCCTTGAATCGAGCTGTCATCCCTACTTGTAGAAACATGTTTAAGGCTGGTTGGAGAAAAGCTATGACACTGCTTGGAGGAATAGGGTACTCATATATTAATGAAGGAAATAAACTATCCGGTAGTTGGTCTTAATGTAGCCAAGGAGAAGAGGCAAGATAAGGTCAGGGATCTTTGATAGATCAGAACCATTTTCAATTGGCATACTAGAAGGAAACGATGGCTACGCTAATTTGGAAATCCCAGCTTATCCAAGCGACAAAGACCGAACAAGCCTTTTTCGAAGAAATGCTAAAAAAATTGGCTTATTATCTCATTCTTTCGTTAGTGCAAACCTTTGTGTCTCATTTACATGATGATATTCTTCACCTTTCTTAAAACGGTTTCTTCACTTTTTAATATAGCGAAATTGTTTATCAAGGATCATCCAACACAACCTTTAAAACTTACTGATGCAGCGAGTCATTTTCATATGTTTGGTAGGCACTTGTCTCGGATATTAGTCTTGGAATCAGGTGTAAGTTACTCAGAGTTTGTTCAAAATGAGAGAATACAGAGAGCTGCGACCTTAATAAAAACAACAGATTTATCCATTAAAGATATTTCGGAAGAGAGCAGTACTTACCGTTTATTATTTTTTGAGCCACTAATGCCTGTATAAGCCTGTATCGAAATGTAATGAACGTCATAAACCAGCTAACAAGATTAAAAATCCTTTTTTTAACTTTTTTCGTATATTGCTACCTTCCTGTATTATAGTTATACTTCCAAATTTGAGTTCAAATAAATATGACCTCTCTTTTAATATCTCATAATATAATTATGTAAACAGATAGGAACTGGAAAATTGGCAAAAGAGTTCAACTATTATAACTCCTGATCCTTCACAGGAATCAATAGCAACACCGTTAACAGTTGGAAATATGAAAATCGAAGCATACCTCCCCGGAGAAACCCAACATGGCTGCCAAAGTATAATTTATTATTTGTTGACATGATTTTCTTGCTGGAACAAAAGAATTCAGGAATCATCGATGAAGCGAACATGGAAGCAGGGACAAATACGATGAAGAAAGAATTTAATATATGTATCTAAAGATGCGAAAAACGCCAACAAATTGGGGAGATTTCAGTTTGCTTTAAATACATTGGAAATCGTCTAGAATCATGGAAATGAATTAATTTGCATTCACTTCTAAACTTTTAGCAACTTGTCCACACATTCCAACAGTCCATGCATATACAATAGTAAGGAGGTTGTTAGGATGGAGATAAATTGTTGTTATGAGGAAAAATGTTATGAGGAAAATGATCCCAGTACAGTATGGTTTCCTGGGAAACATTGTAAATGTAAATGTAAATGCAAATGCAAAAAGGACAAGCGCCGTAACCATTAATCACTAAAAGAATGAAGCAACGTAAAAAGTTGTTCAACAGAGGCAGTCCTTGTGGCTGCCTTTTTTATTTGGACATGCAGTTGTAGATTAGGATGTATTAGTGCAAATATAAAGATGAAAAAACATTCAACCGTGATGACTGAATGTTTATAAGACAGTTTTTCTTAAGGTTGGAGGTTGAAAATACGCAACAATACGAATGAAAAATAATCGAAAGCTGGTTGAGGATTGGCGAAGTGTGCTGGAGGCTGGATGATTTTTGGAACTGACGCTGTGACTTTAGGAGATTATTTGCATCTGTTTTAGTATATGTTGCACGATAAGTAAATTTCATAAGAACAATTTTGTAGCTTTAAAATAAAGATCGGCCAAATGGAAAAACCCCATTTTGGATCGATTCAAAAATGGAGTTATTTTATTTCGCTAAGTATGAGCTTTTTATAAGTTGATTAAATGTCACTCCTCTTTAAATGGAAGGATATTTTAATCAAGGTGTTTCCTACATAAAATTATAGTCTAACCTTAACCTCAGTGCCGTCCTTAGCTTTGACATCTACTAGCACGATCCCTTTATAATTTTTCAGTTCCTTGACGATAGGCTTTAGCGTTTTTTTGTCTATTAGTGGAAAGGTAAAGTCCAGTTTTTTTCTTTCGAACTGCTCTTTTGTCCATTTGTTTGCATTTTGCTGAAAAAATTTTGAAGTCAAAATTGAAATAACGATGTTTAAAATAGCATATGGAATTGGGATGGAAAACCGAACGTCTTTTGCTTTTACTTTTACATGCATCATAAGCAAATCACTAATCAATGATGACCGAAACGGTATCCCCGTTTGCCGATTTAATATCAACAATTTGGCCATCTAATTCGTTTTCGATTGCTTCAATAATAAGGTTTATGTTTATATCTTTAACGTACTTTTCCGATTGAGGAATACTAGCTGCGATGCTGTGTCCAGCCATTAATACAACCTTGACGAGTTTTATAGGCAAATTGACCGTGACGTTATCATTTTCGGCTGATACAACACGAATTTTTAATGTTTTATCCAAATATTTAGTCGGTTTTTCAAAAAGCTTATTCCCTGTTTCTTCTTTCTCTTTTAGTACTTGAATCAGTTCTGATCCCTTATCTGCATCAATCTTCCCTTCTTGAACCATTGTTAACACTCTTGTAATTTCCTCTTTCATGATAAATTCCTCCTTATTCCTCTTTTAAGAGCTTTATAGCTTCTTCTGGTGTGATTTCACCATTTTCCAACATGGTGACAACTTTTTTCTCGTCTACTTCATTTTTCTTCTTCTGTACATATCCAAGGGATGAAATGATGTCTGTTAGCTTGCCTCGAACCGTTGGATACGAAATCCCCAGTTCCTTTTCAACTTCTTTGATATTCCCTCTGCATGTTAAAAATACTTCTACAAAATGAAGCTGATCATTTGATAAGGATGCCAGCTTAGATAATTCAAACTCATTTTCAATCGTAGTATGACAATGAGAGCACTGCAACTTTGTAATTTTCAATGTTTCACTGCAGACAGGACAATTTGTGATTACTTTATAAGCCATAATGAAATTCCTTTCTTTTATTTGATTCGATTATATAACAAAGTATTGAAAATATAAATAATAACATTTAAAATTTTAACAAAATAAATCAATAATATTAATTTGTTGTTTAATATTATTGATTATCTGTTTCCGTTATTCATTCAAGTATTATATTTACCATAGTGTAAATATACATAATGAGGACGATTACTTAGACTAAGAGATGCTGAATAATAATCTCTGGATATTTGATATTAATATTCCACCTGAGGATAATTCAACAGTCGTAGAATTGATGTATTATTTAATGATAGAACTTGAAAATTACTTAGTCTATATTTTAGTTATTCCAGAATAGGGTGCGATTGTTGAATAAAACTTAGATTTTTAAAAGACTTTATTGTTATATTTTTTTAGGACAGTGAAAGATACTATATCGAAAATTAAACGACTATATTTTAACCCCGTCCTAAATTTAGAACGGGGTCTACTTAGCCTGTTTTTCCTGTATAATAATACTATATTTTACATTCAGGAGGGATTATTTATGGACCAAGCCAGCAGTTTAATAGGGCTTCTTGCAATCATACCGATTTTGTTTTATCTAGGACTTATTGTTTTAAGTGTTTATTTCATTATTAAGATAATAAAATTCATCAATGCAAAGACAAGATTAGATCAAGAAAGAAATGAAAAGCTGGATGAATTGATAAAGGTTATTGGCAAAGGTAAAGATAAAGAAAATCAAAATAAGCCTTTATAAAATAAAAGCACAATCCCATTAAGGGTTGTGCTTTTGTTATTTTACCAGAATTGTATGGTGATGAACCCATCCTAAATCCACATAAAAGGACGTTTTTTGTAACGTCAAGGTAGGTGTACAAGCATTTCCTAATAAGTACCATAACATATTTAGGAGGTGATAAAATTGGCAGTTAAATTAGAAACTTTATTGGCTCGTTCGGAAAAGAATATGGGCAGCGGAATTCATCCAGTCGTAAAAGAATCAGCATTGGAAATGGTTAAACGGGCATACGAAGAAGGCATTTTTGTCCAAATCAGCGCAGGTTATCGGTCTATGGAAGATCAAGCAAAGCTATATGGTCAAGGTCGCCTAGGTTATATCTACGATGGTAAAAACTATAGTGATTTATCGAAGCCGAGAGTGACCAATGCGATGCCAGGTCAATCTTACCATAACTATGGACTAGCCATTGATTACTTCATAGTCAGCGATAATGGAAAGAACGCCATATGGACTGTTGATGCAAAATGGAAACGGGTAGCGGCCATTGGTAAAACCTTGGGCTTTGCATGGGGCGGGGATTGGTCAAGCTTGAAAGATTATCCACACTTGGATATGACGGGCGGACTAACTTATTCCCAGCTAAAAGCGGGAACAAAGCCTAGACTGATATCAAAAGTGAATGGAACCACGCCACCAGCTACACAAGTCGAATCGGATGTCATTATAAAAGATACGCCTGCAAAGGACAGCGGCAATCCAGCTATCAAGTCCATCCAAAGTACATTAAATAGCCGGTATAATGCAAAAATAGATGTTGATGGTTATTATGGTCCTAATACTAAAAAAGCGCTGATCAAGGGTTTTCAAACCGAATTAAATAAACAATACGGTGCAAAGATCAATGTTGATGGAATATGGGGACCCCAAACAAAAGCGGCATCACCTAATGTTAGGGAAGGGGCGAAAGGGAATATCACCTATATTCTTCAGGCTGCACTTTATTTGGAAGGGCAAAATCCACATGGCATGGATGGTATCTTTGGAAGCGGAACGGAAATAGCGGTTAAGGCATTTCAAAGGGCCAAGGGAATACCTGCAGACGGTATTGCAGGTGAAAATACCTTTGCAAAACTATTTGAATAATATATGAGAATAAAACTATAATGCTTAAATGCAATTGGCTTAGAAAAAAAGCCCTAAAAATGAGGGCTTTTTTTGTTTGAATAAAAAATGGTTTTATAATAGCAGTTTTTTTAAAAGTAAATATCCCAATCGTTCAAGAAACGTAGTATAAGAAAAGTAAGAATACATACTGGGACAAGAAATGTGACCGCATTTACGATATGGAAGTACTTTAATGTGGAATGCTTTATACCCTTGACTTTAATCACTAAATAAAAGAATGATAAGGTTGCGATAATTGGGCATAGCAAACCAAGATCTGTTAAAATGCTTGAAATTGGATAGTTCAAGGTACTAAGTCCAATAAGGAATGAAGCAAGGCAGATAATATTGATAACCGACAAAACGGTTAGTATTAATAATAAGTTCTTTTTTACTGTCTCCATAAATTTCACCTCCAAAGTGATAATCCCACTCGATATCTTATGATATCCAATGATTAGGAAGCAAGGCAAGGTTAAGGCTTTGTTAAAATTAAAGGTTGATTTACTGAGTACAAAGAAAAAATATCCAAAAGTTGTCCTTTCACAAAAATGAATTGTAATATTTATCGAGTATTTATACTCATTTTCGTTCACTTAAAATTGACTGAAATATAATGGTCTTTTTAATTTTCCAACACATTTAGACAATAAAGTTAAAGGATGACATAACTTTATTGGAGGAAAAAGATGAAAAACATATGGAAAAAGCCAATTTTGCCTATCGCCTCTATTAGTCTAGCGTCAGTGATGATTGTTAATGCGATTCCGGAAACTCCAGTTCAAGCAGAATTGAATGTTCAATCACAAGTGCAAATGAATAATCATGTGCTTCCGCTGGGAACGTCTAATTTGCATGAGCAAAGAACTTCCATGAATCCAGCACCAGGAGTGACGTATACCAAAATCAATCGTGGTGAAACATCTTCTAAAGACTATTTCACAGTGGATGTGGCATTTGTGGAAACACAAAAGCAGGCAAAGATATTGTTGGGAAATTTAAAGAGGGACGGTTTCAAAAATGCTCGCATTATAAAGGAACCGGATCGGGCCTTGGATGACCGAGGAAAAGGTCCACTTGGATACATTGTTCGCATCGGCCAATATCAGCAGGAAGCAGATGCAGCCGAAATGAGAAACAAGTTATCGGAAAAGGGATATTCGGGTCTACGGACTGTGTATACGGGTGAAGACGGAGAGAATACATCAGGACCATGGGTAGTGAACGTACTTGAAGTGGATAGGGATCGATTTCAAGGGCATGTGGTGCCTGAATTAGCAAATGATGCAGTGATAGGAAAAGAAACATTGACCCAAATGGCTGATAGAAATGATGCCATTGCAGGAGTTAATGCTGGATACTTTGTTGTTGGGGCCAAGGATGGAACACCGGGCGATCTTGCCGGTATATTCGCCAGCAAAGGTCAACTTGTCAGTGAAGCGATAAATGGCCGTTCAGCTCTGATCTTATCTTCTGTTGAAGAGAAGGCAAACATTGCATCTGTTTCCACGTCAATTCAGGCTACTTCATCTGATGGTGCGGTTAGGGAAGTGGATGGATTAAATCGTAAGCCGGGATTAATCCGCAATTGTGGCGGTGTTGGAGGAGATACGACAACAGAACGGCCGAAACACGATTTTACTTGTATGGATGAAAGTGAGCTTATCCAATATACATCCGTATTTGGAGAAAAGACAGAATCGGGCGACGGTGTGGAAGTGGTAATAAATCATGCCGGGGAAGTGGCGGAAATTCGTAACCATCGTGGGGGAATAATTCCAAGCAGCGGTTCTGTTCTTGCGGGAACGGGGGAAGCGGCAGAATGGCTTCGTGACCATGCCCAACAAGGGATGAAGATTCAGGTGAAGAGTGAAATCCTCGAGGATGGAAAGCCATTAAAATTAGATCAAACCACTAGCATGATTAACGGAGGTCCTCGTTTATTGGAAAACGGAGAAATTTCCATTAATGCCGTAGAGGAAGGTTTTCACTGGGAAGAAGATCCTGGGTTTTATTATCGTTTTGGGGAACGTCGTAATCCTAGAACGCTTGCAGGAATAAAAGAGAATGGCAACCTATTATTTGTCACCATCGATGGACGCGCACCCGGATGGAGTGTGGGGGCTAATTTTGAAGAAAGTGCAAAAGTCATGAAGTCATTGGGAGCCGTAGATGCCATCAATCTTGACGGCGGCGGATCGACGACCATGACAGTTGGGGCTGATCGAGTCACAAGACCCTCTGACGCAACAGGTGAACGCCCGATTGCCGACGGAATATTGTTAGTGAAATAATAGATGAACATGTAAAGGAGATAAAGCGTAACTTCTTCATTTATTCAGAAGATACCTTTAAGCAGTGATAGTAGTTTTAGTTCAAACCGGCCGTTACGAATAAACTAAAAAATCTCTTCAGATAGGTTTCTGAAGAGATTTTATTTATAATGGATCATCCGACCAAGATCAAAAAGAATTAAGCTATATTGCTGTTTGAACTTGAGGCATAATAAAAGGTTAATCATGGGGATTGTTTTCAATTGAAGAAATCTTTTATTCCATTGTAGCCCCGATTGTTGAAGTTCCTCATTTAATCTTTATTCAAGATATGACCTATTAAATGGTAGACTAGTTACAAAACTCCCTTATAATCTGGTTCTTTATTTCTTCTACCGGAAACCCTTGTTGGTAGCTAGAAATCATCAACATAATCCCTTGTAGCACAGATGAAAAATATAACGATCGTTTCCTTGGTTCCTTTTCCCCCATACTTTCAAATATCTTACATTGAAACTCAAATTGTCTAGCATTTGCTTTAATTATGAGATGACTGTATTTTATCAACTCTTCATCAGCCTCTGGCTGAGTTTGCAGGTGTAGATAGAAGCGGTGGACTTCCGGTTTTTTGTGGATATTATCAATGGCACCATTGACTATATGTTCAAGCTGTTCACGAGGTGTATTTAAGGTGAACGCTTCTTCCATGACTTCAACCACTTCCCGGATTCTGGCCTCGACCATTTCTGAAAGCAGTTCTTCTTTTCCTTTGTAATAGTTATAAAGTAACCCCTTAGAAATACCCGCCTTCTTGGCTATATCGCTTATGGAAGTAGCGTAATATCCTTTTTTCATAAATAACTCCATGGCTGCGGCACGGATTTTTTCTTTGGATGCTTGGCGAATGCGGTCATTCTCTTCGGGTGTACGTGGCATTTTAACTTCAATCCTCCATAAAAGCAGTGAATTCTTGATATAAAACCTCAAAATGGGTGAGGGGCAGCATATGATCGGCATCTTCCAGTTCGATGAAACGGATGTTTGGAACCTTACGGAAACAATCAGCAACCCGAAAATTGTCTGCCAAGTCCTTTTTGCCGATAAAAAACAAAGTTTCAGGGTTTAATTCTTTTAATCGTCCCATTGCTGGCGGCTGAGGCCATATCATGCAGAAATCAGCGGGCCACTTAAGCATGCGCCCGAAATGATGCCTGAGCATTTGAACAGCGAGATCTTTGTACGGACTATCGATAACAACTTGATATGTTTGTGAATGAAGGGCAAGAGCCAACATCTTATCTATATTGGGGGCACTTTTCAATATCTTGTCATGATATTGTTCAAACTCCTTTGAATAGGGAAAACCAGTTAAAGAAGGAGCAATTAATACAAGTTTCGATACTCTTTCAGGGTAATTTAGAGCGAAATCAGTTGCAATCTGTCCGCCCATGGAATGGCCTATAATCGTTGCCTGTTTAAGTTCTAGATAATCCATTAATGCCAATACATCGTCAACATAGTTTGCATGTTTAATAGGGGATGGTGATTTACCGGCACCACGTCCATCAAAAGCAATAACTTTGTAATCCTTAGATAAAAGAGATGCCAAAAATGTCCATTGCCTCAAATCAGCACCACCGCCATGAATAAGAACAACAGGATGACCACTGCCAGTAATCTCAAAATGTAAATCCAATGCAACCCCTCCATTTTTCACTGAATTTTCAGTATTATTTTATTATTGAATGAACATTTAGTCAATATAAAACCTAAGTAATTATTTCTATTCCGCATAATTGCGCTAATCAATAGTAAAATCTGAAGGCTTCAGCTTTACATCTCTTCCGTTTTTCTTAGGCGGTCTTTGTGTTGAGCGAAAAATGATGTATAATGAACACGTTTTCAACACTTTGAAAAAGAGGTACGAATTGCATGGAAATCATTTCAAATATATTACAAAAACCAGAAACGGATAATGAAATCCTCTTTATAGGAAATACCGAAGATGAGATTTCATTTGTGAATAGTAAAATCAAATTGTTTGGTGAAGGAAATCGGTTAATTATTGAACGTGGAGCGGAATTTAAAGATGCGACGCTAAGTTTTAATGGCAGCAACTCGCTCATAATCATTGGTAAATCCAAACGCAATGCAACGATAAGAGTCAATGTTTGGAATGACAATACATTTTTCCTAGGTCGCAACTATTCATTTAATGGAGCTGCGAGATTTATTCTCTCTGAACAAAAGAATCTATTCATCGGTGATGATAATATGTTTTCAACTGGTGTAGTCGTTCGTTTGGCAGATCCACATTTGATCTACGATGGAACAACTAGAAAACGGATTAACCCAACAAAGAGTGTGTACTTAGGTGACCACATATGGATTGGACAGGACGTCATGATTCTAAAAGGAGTGGAAGTTGGTACAGGTTCAATTTTGGGTGCAAAGTCACTCGTCGCAAAATCGCTCCCATCAAATGTAGCAGCTGCAGGAAGTCCTGCACGTGTGGTGCGGAAAAATGTTTTTTGGGCACGTCCGTCTGTCCATGCATATACTGAAAAAGAAACAGCACAATCACAAAAATTCCCGGATGGGCGTTTTGTCTATACCTCAAAAGGCTCAACAGCAAAACATTTCGCGAAAATTGAAGAACAGCTAAGTACCGCAACTTCTGTAGAGGAGAAGACTGACATATTAACCCCTTATCTTGATGTAATAAGTAAGAATCGTTTTTTTCTTCCTGTGCCTCCTGAGAGAAAGAAATCATTTCTCGATAGAATCTTTAGCAAGGGAAGTAAGAAGTAGATGAATGAATTATCTCAGATTAAAACCAGAAAATTCTAAATGGTAGTTAAGGGATGATGAATACAGGAATAATTGTAAGTTTTTTTAAAATGCATTTAAGGGGTTTAGTTCCTTATTGTCTTTTTTAGGGTTATTCCTTTTTCACAAAGGAGAATTAGCAATCGGGACAACGTTGAAGAAGGAACAACTGAATAATTTATTGTTTAGTTATAAACGAAAAGACAGAAGCATTTGAAGAAATTGAAGACTTAAAGGACTTACATAAGTCTGTAAATAAACAAATTTTATTAGATTAATTACATTTAGATAAAGTAGCAATGGGTGGTGCAGCTATAATTAGTGCATTAATTTTTGCAATTGCGAATAAGGACATTCTGACCATGACAATAAAAATTAAATATTAAAAGAAAAAGCACTTAGCCTAAATGGTCGAGTGCTTTTTGTGTCTTATTTAATACTTCTTTATTTTTATTAATGAAAACTTTATTTCTTAATATCATTTCTTTATTATTAAGCTCATCATTTAGTTCGGTAGTATTGTTCAGTTTCTCTAGAAGTGAGACTATTGATGGCATTGCTAATAATTCATGGAAAGCTATGTTTGTTTTAGTAGATAAGATTTTTAGCTCAGTAAGTTGACGAGGTGATAAAAAAGACTCAAATGGTTGCCTTTCATTTATTTCCATGATGTACCCTCCATATGATGATGAATTATTAAATTGTAATTTAATTATAAAATAGATAAGTCCAAAAAAATGTATTAATCATGTAAAGATTTGATGAATTGCAGAAGGTTGGATGAAATTAGGGGAATATTCCTGTTACTATGGTAAAATTTAAATGATGAATAAGGGGAGGATTATAATAGATACAACTAAATACTCAGATAATTTTTCTGAAGATTCATTTTGGAAGAAGATTAAAAAATTCGGCAAAAAGGCAGGGGTTAAAGTTGTTTATGTAGCTTTGCTTTTGTATTACACACTTCAAAAGCCAACTACTCCTGTTTGGGCAAAAACAGTAATTATTGGTGCATTGGGATATTTCATACTTCCGATTGATTTAATTCCTGACCTAGTCCCAGGTGGATATACTGATGATTTTTCAGGGTTATTTGGAGCATTGATTACTGTTTCAATGTTTATCGATGAGGAAGTGAAGCTAAATGCAAAAGAAAGAATTGGGATTTGGTTTGGTGAAAGTGCAATTTCTGATACAGATTCAGTTGATGATAAATTAAATAAGAAAACTGATCAGGATGAGCAAGATAAAGATGAAGATAAATAAATTCAAAAAAAGCACTTTCCCTATATTGGTTAAGTGCTTTTTTAATTTGTGAGAATGAGATAAAATAATGCCCTACTTTTCTGTACGAACACCTTTAAATTTACCACCTGAAGTCTTTTGATCCATAGTACGTCCTGTAGCTGCATCTCGTTTAACATAGTTACCATTTGGAGCTTTGAATTGGGTCCTGTTTTTTACTGCTCCATCACGATGGTTTTTTACCTGAATTACCTGCCTTAATACTCACCTCGCTATTACTAAAATAAAAGCCAATTGAAGCATGGACAAATTGATCCTTATGAGATATTTGAAGGAAGATTAAATGATTCCAATGTTCAATTAATTAACTGGTAAGATTTTTATAATCCTTAGAAGTCTCAGATAAGGTATTTTGTTTGGAGATTATTATGTAGGACAGGAGAGTGATAATTGATTGGATAAAAAGTCAAAAATAAATCTTAATGATGTGGATATGACCGATGTAGAAGTTATTTCAACGGAGAATATCGATATTAATGAATATTAGAAAGAAGCTTCTCGAGTGTATAGCCAAAGAAGAAAGTATGCTGTTTTTGTATAAGGAAAAGAATAAATAGTTTAATTGAAAGGACTATTCTAATGTGAAAAAGAGTAAACCAAGAAAAGAACTGCGAGGAAATGGCTAATTGTAAATGAACCTAACTACGAATTAATGGCTAAGGCGTTTACGGAACTATTACTTTAGTTTTACTAAAGGTGGATCTGGAGATGTAGAATTCGACAAATTAGGCACGATAGCTTTATTTTCTGCATTGGCAAATGATGAAGAAGGGAAACAAAAGGAATTAGATAAAATGAGAGCTCACGTTAAAAGACTTAAGAATGAAAAAAAGAAATAGATAAAGTCTTGTCGTGGCCATCTAGTTTACCCTCTGCATGCAGAGTACCGATAAAAAGGGAAGCAAACAAAACATAGCCCCGAAATACACCATCCATGTAGTATTTGGGGGCTACTTGACGTTTACCTTTATAGCGAATTTACTTAAAATAAGGAACCTTTTTCAAAGCCACACAAACTGGAACGGCAACGATAATTCCTAATATATTTTGAACGAGATCTCCAGGTATCGAAGCTAAAGGTGCAATCCAATTACCGTATAGAATCCCTTCACCAATATAATAAACAGCTATCATAAATGGAATGGAAACGATTGTTGCTATTACATTGAAAGCATTGCTAGTACCGTTGCGACCCTTTGACCAAGCGATTTTACCAACTATGTATCCTTGCAAACCACGCGCCACAATGGTGATAGGTGCCCACAATGTCCACCCTCCAACTATATCAAATAACCCCATTCCTATTGCACCAGCAAGAGCTGCTTTTTTAGGACCAAATAAAATAGATGCAATAAAAAGCATAGCTGTTCCTAGATGAACTAACCCTCCATTTGCGGCAATTGGCAGTTTAATATTCAAAAAGAAAGTAGATAGGAACACAAGTGCAATCAACATTGCGGTAATAATTAAATCCATAGTTTTTTGACTTGACCTTGAATAACTTTGTGTATTTTGCATATCTGTAAACCTTCCTAACTAGAATTTTCCTATGATTTTAGCAAAAGACTGGTGTCTATAAAAGTGTCAATTTATTAAAAAACTATGAGGTCAGTTGATAAAAAATACAGATATTATAGTATTGAAAAGAGAGAGGAGATGACTGTTTTCAGCTGATTTATGATAAGATAAATAAAGTTTAAAGTGGATAGGCCATATGGAGGTTATTATGAAAAAAGTTGCTGTACTACAGGATTTATCATCTTTTGGAAAATGTTCATTAACAGCTGCAATTCCGGTTCTTTCGGTCATGGGCGTGCAGGCATGCCCTTTACCAACGGCCATATTGACTGCGCAAACCGGATATCCAAGTTTTTTTTGTGAAGATTTTACATCCAGAATGAAATACTTCATAGAAGAATGGAGCAAGCTTAATGTAACCTTTGATGGAATCTATACCGGCTTCGTTACTGGTGAAGAGCAAATTGATAACATTTTCCATTTTTTAGATAAATTTTATACAAAAGAAACCATTTTACTTGTTGATCCAGTAATGGGGGATATAGGGGAAGTCTATAAACTTTTTACCGATGAATTACTGGTACTTATGAGAGAACTGGTGAAGCGTGCAGATGTCATTACACCAAATGTTACAGAGTGCTGTTTATTAACCGGATTGTCTTATGAAAAGCTGCATAGCTATTCAAACGAAGAGGACTATATTAAAGCGATAGAAGAAGCAGGGAATATGTTGCAGCAAGAAACGGGAGCTCAGGTTATCATCACTGGAATGAATCCACCGTCAGCAGATTCAGAGAAGCAGTTTATCGGAAATATGTATTTGGACGGAAGTAGAACCTTTTATAGTGCGACGCAGTATAACGGTGAAAGCTATTCAGGTACTGGTGATTTATTTGCATCTGTGATTATGGGAAGCATGATGCGTGGAGAGAACCTAGAAAAATCCGTACAGCTCGCAGTGGCATTCCTGACAGAGGCTATCAATGATTCCTCCTTAGAGCAAATTCCTAAAGTAGAAGGAGTTAACTTCGAAAAATATTTACGAATGTTATTATGAATGCTTTAAAAAATGGAAAAAATAGAGTAACAAAAGCTCGGCTTTTTGACTAACCGAGCTTTTTGTATAAATCAAATTAAGAAAAGAGCCTAAGTAGCAGTATTTACTTAGGCTTTTGATAAGCAATCATTTCTAAAAAATATATTCAACTTCTTAATTGGAAATAGGAATTGGAAAAAATAAACAAACTGGAGTAACTACTAACAAAAGTTAGTAGTTAGATTTAAGAGTATTAATAGTATTCTAAGGTCTAAAATTGATCACATACTGCTCACATTTTTGCTCACAAAACTCGGACTATTTCTTAACTTTTATTTATGATTTTTTCAATTAGAACTTGCAAATCATCTGGCCTATGAAATTCAATCGGCGAAACACCTTTATCGAACTCTATCGTATCGGATTCTATCATCAATACATACTTCCCATTAATCTTTCCTAAATGGATGCTGTCTCCGAAATCGGCTAGCAGTCCTTTGATGGATGTACTGCCTAGCTTCATTCGCAGCTCGGCTTCAGGTGTATGCTCGACAATCTGGGCTGTGGCTTCGACGACCTGGTGGGTTTCAAGACGTTCCTGGATTTCCCGCTTTTCACTCGTTTCCCAGATTTCCAGGTCTTGTTCGAATTTGTGCAGTTCGTCACTGTTATCTTCGAATTGGGCGGATACATGTTCATGGACCATGTGGATGACCTGGTTTTTCATGATTTCCGGCATCGATTCGCCATATTCGACGAATTTCAAGAAGTCCTCGAAGTAGCGGGCATGTGAAGCCTGGTGGATTTTCAGTTCGCCTTCTTCGACCATACCTTCTTCGGGCATGTATGGGAAAGGGTATCAGAGCCTTTGATACAACCAGTATTATGTTGCGATGGTCACAAAATTGGTCACAATTGAAGTATTTTATCAAGTTCAATTGCTACACTTTGCTGCATATTTTGCGAAACGTGACTGTAAATATCAAGTGTCGTAGAAATATCAGCATGACCTAATCTTTCACTAATTAGCTTTACGTTTACATTTTGCTGAATTAGAAGAGAAACATGAGAATGTCTAGATGAGTGAAATTTTATTCGAGGTAATCCAATTTTATCGGTTAAATTGTAAAACTCTTTCCTAAAATTTCGTGGAATCATCGGCGTTCCATGTTGTGTGCAAATTATTAAATCATTATCTTCATACTTCTCACCTAGTAAGAGTTTTTCTTCAATAATCATTTGTCGGTGACATATAAGTTCGGGTATTAATTTTGCAGGAATACTAACTGACCGAACACTAGAATTATTCTTTGCTCCTGCTTTAATTTCAGCCTTTTGAGTTAAAGTTTGACGTATATATATAGTGTTAGTATCGAAGTCTATATCTTTCCATCTAAGTCCCATTATTTCGCCTTCACGGCATCCACATAGGAAACCGATAAGGAAACCTACAAAGCAACGTGTCAATCGTTTAGTCTGTTTAGAGGCTGCTATAAAATAATTTATCTGTTCAAGAGACCATATTTCAATTTCTTTCTTTCTAATTTTAGGTAATGTAATGCCTATAGAAGGATTCGTCTTGATCAGTCTAATAATAGTTGCCTTTTTTAAAGCTGCACTTAAGACACGGAATATAAGGTGAATTGTGTATTCAGAATAATGGTTCTCGTTCACTAAATCATTTACAAATCTTTGAAGAATCATTGGAGTTATTTTTTGTAATTTAAAATGACCTAAGCGAGGCTTTATGACAGTTCTAAAATAAATATATTGAGTTTCATAAGTGCTCGCCTGTAATTGGATTTTACGTCCCTGAAACCATTCAATCATAAACTTTTCTAAGCTTAATGAAGAAAAATCAGTAAATTCATCTTGAAGAATTTCGGATTTAACTAGTGTCATAGCATCTAAAGCTTCTTTTCTAGATAAAAAACCTCTGCGCCGAATCTGCTTTCGTTTACCTGTCAAAGGGTCTATTCCACCATTGAAGACAAAATCCCATTTTCCTGTTTGTTTATTTTTAGTTATACTTCCTTTCACAGTAAGAACAACCTCCTTAAAAGCTGCTCTTATATCCGAAAAGATTCCCTAAGTGTATTTTAACATGAATATTTAGGGGGACGGAGATTGAACAAAAATAAAAATAGGTTAAAAGAAATTAAACTTAATGTACGAATGTGTGTTCGTTATATTAAAATAAATAAAGAGATGGTAATTGAGTTTGGCTGCTCTACCATCTCTTATTAAGAATATCGCAGAAGAAATAAACTTCTACACGAAACATGGTAGCAAATCTACTTCTTCTGTGTCAAGGGAGATAGACTATAATGAAATTAATGTCAATTTTAAGTGGTAAAGGATTTGTAATGTACAACAAAGATTTAGCTCATTCTGTATCAGTAAATGGAGCCATCATATTTGGACAGTTGTGTTCAAGTTATGAAAGTTTCGGCAGCAAAGGCATGTTAACTATAAGAGAGGACAAAGAATACTTCTTTTTAACTAGTGAAACTTTAGAGAAAGAAACTTCCTTGACATACAAACAGCAACTTAAGGCTGCTAAAGAATTAGAAGTCGCCGGTTACATAGCAACAAAAGTAATGGGTGTTCCTTCAAAAAAATATTTTCACATCACAGATAAGATTGTAGAGGAATTACTATTGGAGAGTAATCCTAAGTATGAAAAAAGGGAAGACCTGAACATACCACCAAATCAAGAACTTGAAAGACAAAATGTAAATCCCAGCTATGACAAAAGGGAAAACCTAGCCTTGACTAAAGGGGCCGGCAAACCTTTACAAAAGGGCTCAAGTATTAAAAAGAAAAATAAAAAAGAACAAGATAAAGAAAAAAAAGATTATATTGTTAACAAGGAAACAGTTAACAATGATGATATTATTTATAAATTAACTAACGAATATCGAATCAAGGGACTTAGTATAGAAGTCTGTGTACGAGTAGTTGAAGAAGCAAGACAAAAGAAAGATATAGAAAACTTTGGAGCATATCTTAGAACATGTCTTGAAAACACTTTATATAGAAGTAATGTCAAACATGGAGTGATTGATCCCCATGAAAAATTTAAAGAAAGACTGAAAGATTCAGATGTTCCCCTTTATAACTGGTTAGAAGATGACAATGACGAGTTACCGTATTAGTCATTAATCAGAATAGCGTCCAGGAGCCCATAATCAGCCCTTATAGACATTAAAAAGATTAACCTTTATAAATACTTATCTCGCTTAAAATGAGCCATACAGAAAAAAATTGTTCATTTGCTTTACACTTTTATATTAGACGATATAACAACTCCGTAAGATAAAAACAAACAAAATTACGGAGGTAACAACAATGACAAACAACAAAGACTTTAAAACAACTTTATTAGTATCCACTTATAAATGGAGCCGAAATGAATTCGATGAGATAAAGCAAAAAGAGGTTAAATCTCGAAAAGAATTTATTTATGAAGTTTCAGTCAGGGACATTTCAGATATGGCAGTCGTATTTCATAAATTCGGTAGAAAGGTTAAGTATAAGAAGCCAACAGATAAAAATTGGTACACGTATCGAACAATGGTAAACCGTCTGTTTAAAGAAGAAGTTACTCAAAAGTTTAGTGAAACGGATGGAAGACTCGTAGCCGTTAACACCTTAGTAGAGGCTGAATTAGAGATAGAAAAAAACAGCTATAGTGACACGTATAGTCCCTCCTTGGAATGGACTCCAGACAGGGGTCTTCCAAACTTCTAGAGATAACAGATCGAGCTTAATGCTCGATTTTTTTATGGATAAAATCAATATTTTATTTATCAACACAAAAAGGACTTAAAGCAGTCCTTTTATCAGTTTCTTTAGTTACCAAATATCTTTAGTCTGGGAAAGGTACATTGGCTTGAATATGAACAAACCAGAATCCCTTTTTTGGATCATTAGGATTTGGAGTTCCTGATCCTGATCCATTATTTAACGCATATAAAAGAGGTTGACTTCTTGACGCACCATTAAATATTTTACCATTTACCTTCACGTGATTTCCAGCTGCTTTAATTGCAGTACCCCAATCTCCTAGTAATTCTCTACCATGGGAGAATTCTAATAAACCCACCAGTTCTCTTTCAATGAAATTATCATGCATGTTAGCTCTCAACCCAGGTGTGGGTGTTACAGATGATGCAAATTCATTGTTTTTAGTACTATCATCTAATAACAAATATCTACCTCCCAGATGGGGCTGCGGAGTGGTTACTACATTGAAACGTGAAGCATGAATACTTTGTGTTTGGAACCAAAATGTTGGCCAATCCGTGTATAATTTTAGCTGATGTGCATCTACCTTTTTATCTTCGTACACTTTTGCTTGCATTAAAAGTGCGGTTTCCCTTTTATAATTCTTGTTATCTGTTTCAGTATATAAATAAAGAACATCTCCAAATTCTATACTTGTTTTTTTTATCCCAGTGTATGAAACCTTAGGAGTTTGGTGAATGAAATAAGAGTCCATTGAAATTTTAAGTGCGGTCGGTGTACTTGCTAGAACATTATTCCAGTCAGTACCTAAATCGCTAATATCCCTATGCATAGCGTCAAGCATCTTAACCTCACCACTTAATCCATTAAGTTTATCCCGAAAAAAATGTAATGTCTTTCTTATTAGGTCACTTCTTATTTCTTCTGATAATTTCATTATGTACCACCTTTTTCTATATTTAGCCTAATTCTACCATTATATTGAATATATCTCATCTTTTTTAGTGTTATATTTAACTCATATACTGGTTTGTACCTATCCTCAGAAGCTCTACGTTAACCCCTACTAGACTTTAACTCTCTCCCCAAGGTTAAATATTAATCCACTATAAAAGCTATAAGAATTCATTATTTTTGGCTTTGTAAAGATTAATGTTAATTTTTGAACAAATAAAAGAGACCACCTACATAAGTGGTCTTCTTTAGTGCATCCTGTTGAACTAAAACATCCGTTAGTTCTATAAGACTTATCGCTGAGTTGACACAAATAAAAAAACCTCTTTAATAAGAGGTTCGGCTTGTATACTCACCTGGAAGGCGGTTGCTAGTCCCAGCTAACTTGCTAATAGTAAACGCCCAAGCACTTTCAAAGACAACAGAAGAAACTAGATTTTCCATGGGCATCCCCTCCCCTAAATAAATAATGCTTGTAATTCTTAATCCAACAATGAAGAGGACGATAAATAACATTTGCAAGCTCGAGTTACGATCCCGACAGCTACCGGGTCAATATACAATATAGATACTATACCATATTTAACCAAAAAAGTAAAGATTAACTTTTGTGTTGATTAGAAACTGATAATCCATTAAATAATAATAAAATTCTCATTTTTATAAAGAAAATTTTCCCCGATTGATTTACATTTTTCTTTCTCCAGATACAAATGTATTGAGTGAAAAATACATTATCGGAGGAATAGAAATGAAAAATAAAATTTATGTAAGTAATGTCATTACGACGGATGTTATTAAAAAGTTGGAACCAGGAAAGAATTATCTAATTGGTAGTGAAATGGGTAGTGGTAAGAACTTTTGGGAAAGAAAAGTTCTTTTACCCTATACGTCAATTAATAATCAAAAAGTTTTACTCTTAACTCATCGTACCCAATCATTAAAACAGCAAGAAAACTATCTTGAAGACTATCGACAAGAACGTGAGCGACAATTCCAAGGTGGAATGTTTGATTTAATGTCATATCAAGCTTTTGAAAAGTTTCTTCATCGAAACGATCCGGTGCTTAACACATATCATTATATTGTTCTTGATGAAGCTCATTGTCTTGTCGGTGATAGTGCTTTTAATACAAGAACAGAATTAATTTTTAATTACCTCAATCAAAATGATAAAGCAGTTAAAATCCTTATGACCGGCACTTATGATGGTCTTTACTACTTACCTTGGGAAAATAAGTTAGAAGTTCTTAAAGAAGCAGACTACTATAACAATAATATAAAAGACTTGTTCCGATATGAACAAGATGAAACAGTTTTATCAGTTGTCCAAGATGAAGTTGAAAAAGGAAATAAGGTTCTTGTGTTTCATAAATCAAAGGAAACCATGTCAGATTTCAATATTGGTAACAGCAAAGCCCTGCATTCTGGCAATCGTGAAAATTCATTGGAATTCAAGCAGATTGCTACGACACAGAAATTCGAATGTGATGTATTAAATACAACAAGACTTATGACTGAGGCTACTGAAATTAAAGATGATTCAGTTGAAACAATTGTTATTAATGGAATCAGTGATATTGATACATTCGTTCAAGCCCCTGCTAGAGCCCGAGTGGGAGAAGTTAACGTGTATTACAAACGAATCTCTAAAAGGTCTATTGCAGCCAGACTCCGGAATCTCGAAAAGCAACTTGATTACTATAATAAATTCAAAGAACTTGGAGAGGTTAACTTTGTTGAAGAACATGGAATTGACGTAATTGGTAAACAAATGAAAGCATTCTTTCTTGATACTGTAATTGACCCAATTAGCCACCAAAAGTATACAAGATTACGAGTTCATAATTGTGGGTTAGCATTTTTAAGGTACCAATACGATATGTATGAGTTTATGAATCAATTAGGATTTGAAGCATTCTTTGAGAAGTATTTTCCTAACATTCAATATGTTGATGTAGAGCAACTAAAGAGAGTAGACTTCATTCAGTTGGATATTGTCGAAAATTATGTTGATAAAAAAGTCTTCAAAGACCAGCAGGAAGAGTTAGTTAATATGATTTGTCAGAAGTATGGATTAAGAGGAAAGAACGGCTCAACAAAAATTGGTATGAAAACTATTAATTCATTCTTTGAAGAAAACAACATTCGTTTTATCATTTCAAATAAGAAAGAAAGTAGAGGTGAACATAGAAATAAAATGTATTGGATAATCAACAAAATCAATTGATCCAAATTTGTTACTTTTCTTATTTAAATAGAACAATAACAAATTTGGAACATTCTAAGGCGGAATAGAGATAAGGCCTTCTTACTTTTTTATTTTGAAGTCAGAAAAAAGATAAAATTAATATATTTTTACGGAAAATGTTGATTGTTCGTATAAAAATTCCAAGTTATATATATATATAATAGATAAGGATTGAACAGTCAGTTCCTTTTCAGTTTAGGTTTTTAAATTCATTTACGTTTCCTCCTATTTACGAGAACTGGTCTTCCATATACTGGTTCTCCTTTTTTAAAGCTTACTATCGTACTGCCGTATGGCAGTAACTAAAATAAATGGACTTACAGAATAAGTTCTATTTTTCCAATTTTTCCTTAAAAAGGTGACTGGTGTAACCCTGGTCAATGAGTCATGCCTTTGGGTATGGCTTATTTTATTTTGCATTCAACTGCTTTTGAAAGCAGTTTATTATTTCAAATTGAAGGGACGAAATAAAAATGAAGATGGAACTAAGGGTTCAAAATGCTGAATTACTTGCTAATGAAGATGGAACAATGACCGTTTCTGGTTATGTGAATAAAACCGAATCATTAAGTAATGTTCTTGGAGTCACAAAAAGATTCGTTGAAAAAATTGCAAAAGGAGCCTTTGCTCGTTCAATTCAAAATGCTCAGAGGGACATAGATTTCCTTGCTGAACATAACAACAAATTAATCTTGGCTTCTACTCGTAACCAATCTTTGAACCTTACTGAAGATAATAAAGGTTTGTTCATGGAAGCTATGATTACCCCTACTACATGGGGAAAGGATTATTACGAATTAATCAATTCTGGAATCCTTAGAAATATGTCTTTCGGTTTTCGAACTATTAAAGATAACTGGAAACAACTCGAAGCTGGTCTTTATGAAAGAACCATTGAAGAACTTGAATTATTCGAGGTCTCGGTTGTTCGAAACCCAGCCTATTCACAATCAACTATCGCAGCAAGAGGAATTGATTTAGTGGAAGAAGTCAAAGTTCCTTCTGATGTAATACAAAATGAAAATAAAAAACAAGAGGAGAGTAACAACAATATGAAAACAGAACATCGATATGTAAGAACAAATGAAGAACTTAAAAAGGAAGAACGAAATGCTGATTATGAAGATTTCACATCGTTTATTCGTGAAAAACGTGCTTTACAAGGGACAGTTGAAGGATCTAATTTAGTTCCCCAAAATGTCGCTGATTTAGTTGTGAAAAAGATGGAAGAAACTTCTCCTGTATTTGCTCGTGCAAAGAAATTTCCTTCTGTATATGGTTCTTTGAAAATCGCTAGAGAAGATGACTTTAATTTTGAGGCTGGCTTTGTTGGTGAGGGACAAGATATCATCGAGGGAGCAATAGCACTGCAAGAAGTGAAGCTAGAGCAGAAGAGATACGGAGCTGCTATTCAGTTAACAAACCAGTTGATAAATGACAGCGCAATCAACATCGTAGACTATATTGCTGATTTATTGGCCCGCAGAGTGGCAAAAGTAGCAGAGAGAAGTATCCTAAATGGTAATACAACCGAAGAGTTCCGAGGGATTATTCATGATACTGATGTACAAGCAATTTCAGTGCCTACTTCTGTTAATAACATCACTTATGATTATTTAATGGACCTTTATAATGCAGTTCATCCAGATTATTTGAACGGAGCAATCTATATTGTTGAAAAGTCAGCTTTTAGTGCAATCTCTAAACTGAGAGATGGTGCAGGACATTTTTATATGCAAAATGGTGATGTGAATGGACGTCCAACGCGTACAATCTTCGGAGCCGAAGTATTTGTAAGTGATTCGCTTCCTGGAACTACTCCAATCGTTTTCGGTAACATAGAGCGTGGGTATGGGTTGATGATCAAAAAGGCTCAAGGAATTCAAATGATTCAAGATACACAGACAGCGTTTAAGGGGACCAAAATGTTTCTGTGTGATGTTTATGCTGATGGAGCAGTGTACAACCCCCATGCTTTAGCAAAATTAGTAATAGTCTAATAAACGATGAGCAAAGTGGAAGAGAATACTACAATTCTCTTCCTATTATTCTATTTAGTCTAATTAAATAAAGGAGTGTAAGACATTGAGAGCAGAGTTACAAGTAATGAAAAAGTTTAAAACAGCGTTTCGTGGAGACGAATATCGATTCTTAGTTGCAAAAGTTGCGATATATTATTTGAGAAGTCATGTTAGAAGTAAAACAGATTTATTTAATGAAGTAAACAAGGTGTTATTGTCACAAAAGTTAGCACCAATTAGTTTTGGTTTTATTCGTAATAATATATAAGCAGAAAGGACGCCTACCTTTTTCAAAAAAAAGGTAAAAATGGCTTTAATAACGTGTGAATGTCCGTTCACACTACCTGGATTTTTTACAAAAAGGATTTTTATGTAATTATTTGTAAAAGGAGAGAATGCAATGAAAGCACCAGCACATTTTGATGAAACTAGTACCAAACACTTTAATTTTATCGTAGAGCAACTTCAACGAATCGAAAAATTGGATGAAGCATATCTTCCGATAATTGATGCCCTAGCTTTCAATCTTACAGAAGTTGAATCATGTCAAAAAGTTTTAATGAAAGAAGGATTTATAATGGATGGCCTTCATGGAAAGAAAGAACATCCTGCTGTTTCAATATCCAAGAAAGCCCAATCAAAAGTTTTAGAGAGCTATAAAGTATTAGGATTGGATGCTTCTCAAAGATTCAAAGAAGACCAAGCTAAGCCAGAAGATTTGAATAAAGACCCATTAATTCAATTATTGCGTGCAAAGTTTTGATTTTTAAATTAGTGTAAGAAACCTATGATTAAACTGTAACTATTAACAGAATGGATTCTCTTATTCACGCTATATTAAAGTCAACTAATTAGAAATGAGGTGCCCTATGTCTTTAAGTTTTTTATAAACTTTGAGATAAGAGCTATAGATGTTCTAATTATTATTAGTAAGTAAGCAATAGCGGCAATACTTTTAAGTGTTACTGCCGGAGTTCTAATATTAACTAAAAAAAGACCGAGCATTTATGCTCGATCATTCTTTGGTTTTATTTATCTTATAAATGTTTTTACTAAAATTGAAAAAGGTCTATAATAAAAAGGAATGCCAAATTAACTTAATTTTATAAATTGCTAGAGAAACCTAGTTAGCATAATTAAACATAAATTCTGGAACTTCCCACATTTTTGTTTTTTCTAATCGATCCCTTAGAGATAAACTTTCGGGATCATTTATTAAATTATGTCTAATCAACCAAGCTAGGACTAGATCACCCTCTGCATCTCCTGAAATTGACAAATTATGCCACCAATCTTTTACTTCATTGGTCTTTATCGGACCAATACCTATTTGACTTATTAAAGTATCTGCTTCTTGCCAATTTTCACTATCGTTTTGGATGAGATTCAATGCCTGATTAATTAAAGCGAAGGGATCTTTTTCATCCAATTTAGGCGTTATTAATTCTTCCATATTATAGTGAGAAATACTTGGTAGTATTTCTTTTTTTCTTATAAGATAAAATAAATTAATTCCAGCTAATGTTTCCCCAAGTTCAAAAGCCATCATAAAGTTATCAGCGGCAGTTAGAGAATCGCCTTTTTGGTAATAATAAAAAGCTCTGCTTATGTAGGCATCAGATACACGGGCCTGAACTTTTTCGGATTTACTATTCCTAAATAACCCAATTATTTTATTATTTATTGCTAATAACGCTTGTGGATCAGTATCCTCTGAGTTCTCCGTACACAATTCAATTGCGTCCAGTAAAAGTTCTTGGATAAATTCTTTTTCATTAACACTAAATTTAGATTCAAATGTCTCTAATGTTAAGCAAGCTTCACGTACTTTTCCCTCCTCAATTAAAACCCTCAACCTTCCAAAAAGTCCTAGTGCTTCGGTCTCTTCTCCTAATCTATCTGAGTTAGTAACCAAGTAATCACAAATTCTATGTGCATGATCAAAGTCATTTAAGTTAATGTAAATCGTAATAAGCCTATAAGCAGTTGTTAAGATAATAGGTGTAATATTATCTATCTTATCAAATTTTTCAATTAACTCATTAAAAATTTGTAGAGTATGTTTAACTTCGACATCTTTTAGAGAGATTGCTCTGTTATACATTGCATGCGCTATAGGATACTGTAATTTAGGATCCTTAACATCGTTAGCTAGATCTATTAACTTATCCAGTGTATTAAGATAATTTTCTTCATCATCTAGTTCATTGTAAGTACCTGCTTTTAGGTCATAGGCTAAAACTAGTAATCCAGCTATGTTGAATTTAGCATCTTTTATTTTAACTTTTTGTACTATATCCTCTAAATATGTAAATGCAGATAAAGTAAGTTCATAATTTTCATCTACTTCCTTATCAGTATTGGATATAATAGAAAAGATAACTTGCAGTAATTCGAGTAAAGTTCCATGGTTGAAATTTTCATAATTTAGCTGTTGCAACAGTCTTGCTGCAGTAATATATTGGGATCTTCTCGCAAAACCCCTTATATTTTTAAATAAATTTACGTTTTGATCATCATTTCCATCATTTTCCTTTTCTAACCTTTTTAAATTTTTTAGCCTATCTATGACATGGCCTAAGAAAAAAACGTCCATGCTCTCATTTTTTTCACTTGAACCACCAATAAATTTGATTAGAAAATTAATAGGGTCCTGAGTTATTTCAGGTTCTGGTAAATCAAGAGCATTAACGAGTCTATCAAAAACGATATGGGCACTTAGTGTTGGTTCATTTTGAATTACTAGCTTAGCGGGGGCGTCTACTATTATATGTTCGTTTTTATCTTGGTGGTCGTCATGCTTAGTAATTACACTATTCTTTTCAGGAATTACGAATACAATATCATTGTGTTCTTTCAGCCATTGAGGTAAATTATTTAGTGCATTATATGAATAACAAAACCAATAAAGATTGTAAGGTAATCTTCTAGATTGTAGTCGTTTTCTTAAAGATGTCATGATTACATCATTTTCCCAACCACTATAACCTATGACAAGAGGAGAGATTGATTCTCCTATTCTTTCTAAAAGAGAAGCCATAGTATTTGTGGTTATTTCAGAACCCTTATTCCTAGCTATAATTTCAGGAGTTAGATTACAACAGTCATATGATAAATAAGAACCATGAACATGTACAATTTGGATGTCTTCACTTTCACTATTAACTTTAAAAGCTGTATCAGGATGATCACATGTGATATGTTTAACATTGAAATGATTAAGTGCACGCGCTAAAAAATCGTCAAAATTTGGTGTAACAACAATATTTCCTAGTTTACTATAAGCTAATAAATGCGCTAAGCGAAAATTTGCTGGGGTAATATTTTTATTTTCTATTAAAGTTCGAAAGAATCTTTGTCTAGAAATTGGTTGTGGGTACGCTTTTTCAAGCCAAAAGGAATATTCCTCAGCGCCACTCAGGTTTTCACTTAAATTAAAGGTAGCGTTGCTTTGTTTTATCTTGTTTTTACAGAGTTCTATAATGTCTTTGGCTAAAGGGATTGAGTCATAAGATATACCTGCGCCTACAATAAAGTAAAAAGGATTATTTCTTTCGGAAAGAGCTTCTTTAATCTCATAAATTGCTTGATTTAAATTTAATATCCGTTCAGACATATTATGATCATCCTTTAAGTCTTTGATTAAGATAATTGAAAAAATTAGCTTTTGAACCAATTCTAACATAATGATGTTAAAAAAAGGGTGACGAAGTTAATAAAATATCAATTTTATCACACAGCTTGTAATGGGGTAGGGTGAATGCAAAATCCCTCTTAAAGCAGTATTTTTACAAATTTTATCCAACATCGGACTAGATTGGAGAGGAAGAACTGCCAAATAACAATTTAAAAAGAAGGTAAATTATTTTAAGTTTAATTGAGATGAACCCGTATCATAAAAGTTAGGTATAAAAGGTTAAAAAAACTCTAGATAAGTAATTTTTCTCTAGAGTTTAATCTCAAAATATTTAATTTTACTGAGAAATTTCGTTTCTTTTAACTCATCGTCCTTCAATAAGGTGATATGTAAATTTAAATTATAATAACTTTTTAATGCGTTTCTAAATTTAAGCATATCATTGGAGGATGTTGAATTATTATATTGAATCAATAAGTCTATATCGTTAGGTTTAGGATCATAAAGTATGGAGCCGAAAAGGTATAACTTTAATTTAGAATATGGAACGATTATTTTTCTTGTTTTCCTCACGTTCTGCTGCAGTGATGTAATTAATGAAGAAATGTTTATTATCATAATTTAAAGCCCCCATAAACTCTTTGAAATTAAACAAGCCTATGTTATGTTCTTTTGCTAAATTTTTTGCACTTCCAGTATAATCGTTCCAGTTACTTGAATTAACTATAGCGTCAATATTTTGATATCGAGAAAAAATATCTAAAAATTCAGACTCTGAAAGAATATATATGTTTACTAATAAAACACGTAATTCACTATCGTTTTTTTTTATTAACTTGAATAAGGGTAATCCAATTTGTTTCACAGATTTAACAGATTGGTGTTTTGAAATAACATCGAGGAAAAATTTTATACTCTCTGGTCTAGGGGTATCGTTTACATCAAGTAAATTTTCCATTTTAGTTCCTCCTACAAATTTTCTTCATTAAGAATATTATATACTTCAATAGGAAAAAGTGGTATATCTTGACTTTTGAACTCGCTCAAATGATTATTTTTAAACCCATCGACATGACTTTTATAAGTTTGTAATATATGTTTTTTTGAATCAGCAATTAAATCTTTGTTATTTTCCAATAAGTCTAAAATTCTATCATTATTAGGGATTATAATTGAGACAGCTTTTTGACGCCAGATATATGCTGCTTCTGAAAAAGGTTTTTGTTGGGCTAAAATGGATTTAGGGCCATACTGCTTAAATGTTAGCTCATTTTCACTAAATAGACCTTCTAGTTCACTATTCAGTTCTTTTCTTCTATTTACTAATGGAATAGCGATAGTATTTCCTTTATCTTCATCCTTGAATTTATGGATTAATGTTCCACTTTCCATACGCCTACCTAAAGAATTGTTTTTTGTCCAATACTCATGTTCAGAATTCCACAGGTATTGAGTAATATAAGCATCGGAAGAGTTAATTTTAATATCTACGAACCCTCCAATTGTATAACCGTCAAAATGAACACCAGAACAAACTACAGTTAGTAAATTATTATAATTATTAGCCTCATAGCTGTAACCAGCCTGATGTACATGGCCTGATAAATAGATATTTACACCATAATCATCAAATAAATTTAAAATCGCTTGTTTTTCTGATGATGTAAAACATTCTAAAGTATGATGACCCATAGCTATAACTGGTTTATTATCTTTATTAGAGAGCTCTTCAAAACAATCAAACAATTTATCTTTTGCAATTAATAATTTTCCTTCTTCACCAGATTCATTAGCTAAAAGACATGTGTTAATTAAAATTAAGTAGCAATGATTTAAATCAACTATGGAATGTATTTCCTTTAAAGGGTAATACTCACCTTTTAATTTTGTATAAAATTCATTAAATTTTTCAAAAGAACTCAATAAAATATTTAAATCCTTCTGTTCAAGTAAGGTAAAGTCCAAAAAATCTGATGGAGTAGGAACAGTGCTTGTTAAAACATTATTAATTAATTCAGTCCTGGAAGGATTTCTAGTTAAATCATGGTTTCCAGGGACTATTAATAATTTTTCCGTGCCTATTTTAATTGAATCTAATATTTCTTGTATCATTTCAATATGAGAATCTGTAAAATCTTGTCCTTGATGAGTTATATCACCACTGAGAAGAATATAGTCAAAAGATTGCTCTGTATTTAATTCAGAAATTTTGTCTAAAAGCTTTCTCCTCATACGCTTAGTTTGATAATTATTTATTTGAGCATGGATATCAGAAATATGTAAGATATGCATAAAGTAATCTCCTTAGGGATTTTAATGATATTATAACAAAAAAATCCTTATTTTAGAGACAGACAATGGAGAACCGCCTCACATGGTAGTATAAATCAAATTATAAAATATTAATATTCTGGCTATTGTTTAATAAAATGCTGATAAGATTATGGGATATAGTTTTTCGTCGATGTTAGTTTAAAAATAAAAAAAATTAATTTACACCTCGTGTTTCTTAGATATAAGAATATCGAGGTGATTTTTTATGTTGCCAACAAAAGAGCAACTAATACAACATTTAACTGACAAAATGACAAACCAGGACATTGCCAATATTTATGGAACAACCTTTCAGAAGATAATGCATCTTATTAAGAAGAATGGAATTAATCAAAATGAACTCAGGAAGGTAAACACCCAAATCGTTTATGAGCATTCGCTTAACGGAGTTGTTGTGTATGTTGGAAGTGGAGTTTGGTACCGTTGTAGAAGATATACAAATAGAGGAAACTTGGAACATAAAAAGTTGATGCAAGAAGGGAAGCTCACTTATAAGTTTCTGGCGGAATTTGATTCAGAAAAAGAAGCAAGACAATATGAAGCTAAACTAATAAGAAAATATAAAAAGCAAGGGTTATGTAGATTTAATAAAAGGATGTATTAAATTGAAGTATAAATATAAAAAGAGAATGCTATTTCATAATGCATTCTCTCTTAATGATAGTAATCTTTAGGAAACCTTTTAACAGGAATAAGAGCTTTCTTTTTGTTAATTTAGCGGTCACACTTTCGGTCACTAATATCGCCGAGAAAACCTTTGTATCTCTGTTTTCTGTTAGATTAGTGGTCACACAATGCTCAAAATATCCGTTGAAAACCTCAAACCTTCCTACTAATCCGCTCCACAATCTCCATTAAATCATCCGGCCTGTGAAATTCAATCGGCGAAACGCCTTTATCGAATTCTATTGTATTCGATTCTATCATCAATACATACTTTCCATTAATCTTCCCTAAATGGATGCTATCTCCGAAATCGGCTAACAGTCCTTTGATGGATGTACTGCCAAGCTTCATTCGCAGTTCGGCTTCAGGTGTATGCTCGACAATCTGGGCTGTGGCTTCGACAACTTGGTGGGTTTCAAGGCGTTCCTGGATTTCACGTTTTTCACTCGTTTCCCAGATTTCCAGGTCTTGTTCGAATTTGTGCAGTTCGTCACTGTTATCTTCGAATTGTGCGGATACATGTTCATGGACCATATGGATGACCTGGTTTTTCATGATTTCCGGCATCGATTCACCATATTCAACGAATTTCAAGAAGTCCTCGAAGTAGCGGGCATGAGAGGCCTGATGGATTTTCAGTTCGCCTTCTTCAACCATACCTTCTTCGGGCATGTATGGGTATTGAATGGATTTCATATTTTTAGTGGTGATTGCCATTTCAACGTGCCTAATCAGGGTCCGTTCATCCGAAATGGAAGCAACTTTTGGCTCGAAATCACATTTTAATAAGAAAACGAATGGTTCATCAAGATATTTCGATAATTTAGCCGATGCAATTATGAAGACACCGCCACGGACGGCACTTGTATCGATATAGGACCGCGTGAATTGTTCATTTTCCTCTTGGAATTCCTCTTTCGTTTTGGCATAGCGAACACGGTTAAATACATTGTAATTAGGATTGGAATCAAGTGCATGTCCTTCTTCGACAATAAAAGAACCGATTTTGGTAGGTATTTGTTCAGTTTTTGGATGACGGTCCACTTTTCGCTTGGAAATCTTCATCAATTCCCCATCCAAAAAATCCTTTAGAGGACTTTCCTCGTATTCTTGGCTATCAAGAGTTTGGAAATGTTTAAAACGCTTATCAGCCTGATCGCCTTTTCCTTCAACTTGGATTAGATAAAAAGACAGATAGGTAATCGTAAAATCCATGAATGTCACCTTCTTCAATTAGTAAGCATAATTCCCATACTTTTTTTAAGACTTAATAAGTATAGTGATGTACTTTGATTCCGTCAAACGATTGGTGCACGAATGATCAGAATAATATTGATGAATTATTTCATAATAATACATAGAGAAAAATAAATAATGATTCTTTATTGGATAAAAAATATTAGAACTTTTACAAGAACAAATTAAGGGAAAACATTCTAATAGCTCATTTTCGATATTAATATAACGATTTTTTAAACTTTCATTGTTAATTATGGATAATAATGTTGAATAATAACGTTTATATTCCAAAGAAGATTCAAAAAACAGAATTTTACAATAATAAATCATTGACGAAGGAAAGGGTTATTCGTATAATTTGAAAGTCAGATAATTCAGGAATTGCAGAAATTTGTCGAAATTTCTCCGATATAAATGTAAGTGAATTTATTTGTCTTGAGTTTTCAGAATAGTTTATAAAATTTATGGAGGAGAGAACATGAGCATTTTTAGAAAGAAGTCCATTGAGGACTTGTTGAAAAACGCAGGTTCCGGCGGTAAGGGATTGAAACGGGAACTAGGGGCTTGGGATTTAACGATGCTAGGAATTGGAGCGATTATTGGGACAGGCATTTTTGTATTAACAGGTACTGGTGCAGTGAATGCGGGTCCTGCACTTTCATTATCGTTCGTCATTGCTGGACTTGCCTGTTTATTCGCGGCACTCTCCTATGCAGAATTTGCAGCTTCCGTGCCGGTATCCGGTTCGACTTATACGTATGCTTATGCTACTTTGGGTGAATTCGCCGCTTGGATAATCGGCTGGGACTTAATCCTTGAATACTTATTGGCTGTTAGTGCCGTATCGGCCGGATGGTCAGGCTATTTCCAATCATTTTTAAGCGGATTCGGGATTAACTTTCCGGAGAAATTGACCGCAGCACCGGGTTCGATCGAAGGTGTCACGACTTATATGAACTTGCCAGCCTTTTTAATAGTCATGGCGATTACCTTTTTGATTTCCATAGGTACGAAACAAACGACTAGAATCAATAATATAATGGTAGTTATTAAAGTGTTGGTTGTCTTATTGTTCATCGTTTCTTCTATTTATTATGTGAAACCGGAAAACTGGCAGCCATTCATGCCATTTGGAATAGATGGGGTTTTTTCAACTGCCGCATTAATGTTCTTTGCCTTCATCGGCTTTGATGCAGTGGCATCTGCTGCTGAAGAAACAAGAAATCCAGGAAAAAATTTACCACGCGGAATCCTCGGTTCCTTAGTCGTTTGTGTTGTGCTTTATATGGTCGTAAGTCTAATCATGACAGGTGTGGTACCGTATGCACAATTCAGCAAGGCTCTTGACCACCCGATTTCTTTGGTCTTGCAAAGCGCAGGACAAAATTGGGTTGCAGGGATCATCGATCTAGGTGCCTTCCTCGGAATGACAACGGTGATCTTGGTTATGTTGTATGGGCAAACCCGAATCATGTTTGCGATGTCACGTGATGGACTGATGCCAAAATCCTTATCAAAACTTCATAAAAAATATAAAACACCTTATGCGGCTTCGTGGATATTTGGTTTGATAGCAGCCTTATTGGGAGCATTCATTCCGCTTGGTGAATTGGCTGAGTTAGTCAACATTGGGACATTGACTGCGTTTACGATGATTTCCATAGCGGTCATCGTTTTACGGAAAACAAGGCCTGATATGAAACGCGCTTTTTATTGTCCGGCTGTACCGCTCGTTCCAGGCCTGGCAATCGTTTTTTGCGTATTCTTGATGGTTCAGCTAGGGAGTCATACATGGATAAGGTTCTTGATCTGGATGGCTATCGGAGTCGTCATTTACTTCACTTATTCCCGTAAGCATTCCAATCTTAACCAACAGGAAAATGATCATTGAAACAATCTGGGTGTTGCAGTTTGACAATGAAAGGAGGTTCGGAATATTCTCCCCTGAACCTTGATTTTAAAAGATAACTTGATTATCCTACTTGTTTTTTTACGATAATTCGAACGTTGATTTTCACTCCAGGCATTCGCTTTCCGCAGGCGGTCCGGGAGCCTCCTCGGCGCTTTTTGAGCCTGTAGGGTCTCCTTTGGACGCGCTTTTCCTACAGGAGTCTCGAATACCCGCTCCATTCAAATGGAACTTCTTTTTAGGCACTCCCTGGAGTGTTTTTTTGTTTGGACTTAAATAGTTCATAAGTATTGTGTGAAAGAGGAAAATTTATCAAAGTGAATTAAGATTAACAGACTTTATGTCGAAATAGTATATATGGGTAGAAAAAATTGGAGGGTAATTCAATCATGAAAAGTATATGGAGAAGTAGACAAAAGATAGATTCAATAGACTATATGCAATATAAAGAACAAGTCGGTATCAATATCAGCGAATATCCGAGCGTATTGAAGCAAGTGGACATGATTCATTTGACGATCGGGGATTTGTGCATAATTCGTTCTTTACAGGAAAAAGTGAAAGAACACTTGACCCAAATTGTAGGGAATTTTTATAAAAATCTAGAGAATGAACCTTCTTTAATGAAAATCATTTCGGACAATAGTTCTGTTGAGAGATTGAAAAAAACACTGCATCGCCATATGTTCGAAATGTTTAGCGGTACCATTGATGACGCGTATGTTAAACAGCGTTATATTATCGCACAAGTACATGTGCAAATTGGACTGCAGCCAAAATGGTATATGAGTGCTTTTCAGGATTTATTGCAATCATTAATCATTCATGTGATTTCCGATATAAAAAATATTGAGCAATATCAAGAAAATATTCTGGCTGTCACTAAAATTTTTAATTTAGAGCAGCAAATAGTTTTAGAGGCATATGAACTTGAAAATGAGAAGATTCGCCAAAAAAACTTAGCGGAAAAAGAAACGATTAAACTACAGGTCAATCATAATGCCGAGGAATTGGCAGCAATCAGCGAAGAGACTAGTTCAGCAACTCAATTAATGGCAAATAAGGTAGGCGAAATTCATGATTTCACTCAAAAAGGGTCAGAGATTGCGATACATGCAGAGGGAAAATCAAATGAGGGAGTTGAACTGTTACAAGGATTAGAGAAGAGATTGGTAAAAACGCAGGAGCGAATGACGATCATCTCAAAAGATATGGAACAGCTATCCAATACTTCAAAGGAAATAGAACGAATTGTCACGATCATCACTTCAATTGCAGAGCAAACGAATTTGTTGGCGTTGAACGCAGCGATCGAGGCGGCAAGAGCTGGTGAAAATGGCAAAGGATTTGCGGTCGTGGCTGGTGAGGTAAGGAAGCTTTCAGAAAATACCAAGGAATCAGTTTCGGAAGTAGTGAAACTGGTTAATGGAATTGCTCATTTTACCGATGTCATGAACACGTCAATTTCCATGGTTAGCGGGGAAATTACTAAAGGCACGAAACAAGGGAAAGAAACTGGCATATTTTTTACTGAAATAGCAGACTCCATGCTTTCTGTTAAAGAGCAGAATATTAAGATCACAAAGGAAATGACAGAGCTGCATGATATATTCGATGAAATTAATGAAGCGTTCAATCAAGTGGCCGTTTCCTCGGATCAATTGACTCAATTAACGATAAATTTGTAATGAAGTTTAACGATTTTGTTGCATAGAACACCTTATCGGGGTTCGTACATATTTTAATAAACAACTCGATAGAATATTTATAAAAAAGCCCTGAAGCGGTTTATAGAATAGGAACCTGAAGGAAATATAATCAATTCCAAGATGCCGTTAACAGGCTGCTCAATAAATCACTTGATATAAAATAAGTTTAATGTTATATTAATAAAGCGATGAGCTAATTTGTGTAAGTCGTAGAACATGCTTTTAGCTAAACGTCGGGATGTGGCCTGACGGTTCTGCGCCACAAACGCATCAAAGACGCCTGCTGCGTGCAGGCGTCTTTTTCATTTTATCGATTCTTTTTTTGCAGCTTGTACGTCATCCTTGAATTCCTCTTGTATTTCTTCCGTTATTCCCTTGGTTGCATCCTTAAACTCCCTAAGTGAGGTGCCGACTGCCCTACCGATTTGAGGTAGCTTGTTCGGTCCAAAAACAATTAAAGCTAAAAGAAGGATTAAAATCAAACCGGGAAAACCAATGTTTGAAAGCATAACTAGTCACTCCAATCAAGTCTGTTAGTTAATATTATAGACTCCTTCCATGTATTTGCAAATGATATTTAGGATATATTATAGAGTTCAATATCCGATGATCTTAGCAAGACCAACACTTTCAATTCTGTCCCATTTTTATCTTGCACATTCTATCTAAAAATATTTACTTACCCAAGTATGCTATTTCAAATAAGATGGCAATGAAAGTAGGGGGGACAGTATGAGAAATCAGAGTGCAGCCATTAATTTTGCCGTTTGGGCATGACAAATAGGCTCCGTCTGCTTAATGTGTAACATGAAATTTTTTTGTTGTTTGGGAATGATTAAACTTGCAAGATTGAAGATATTTCGGTATTATAACTATACAAGCTGCGTTGTTCGTAATGATAATTAAGTTTTAACCTTTAAGCTGTAATAGGGAGTTTTACATCGAAACAGGAATGTTATGCCTCGTCACTGACTTGGACAACAGGATTGTTTCTGCAAACACCCACTTTGAGGAGTGGTGGTTTAAAACTTTCTTACTTGAATACGGCAATTGCGGCTTACTACTTTTATAATTAGAAACCAGTTCCGATAAGGGACTGGTTTTTTGTTGTTTTTACTTATTTTTGGAATAACTTTGTATATAACGATAGCATCAGAAAAATTTTTAAGATATTTATGAAAAATATATAAAACTTTTTATTGAAATATCAGATAATTAACATTTATAATAATAATTAGATAACTCGGTTCACTATTTGTATAAAATGATGGTGAGTCGATTTTTTCAAAAGGATTACGTAAGCGCTATCATTTGGATGGTAGTACAGGAGTCGCCTAGAGAGGAGAAAATTTTATGGCTAAAATTAATACGACCGAGGTAATTAGCAACAGTAAGTTCAATCGCTTTCATTTTGGATTGCTGGCATGGTGTTTTATCATTATCCTTTTTGATGGCTATGACCTCGTCGTTTACGGTACGGTCGTCCCGGTATTGACGGAGGAGTGGAACCTTTCTTCCGTGGAAGCGGGGGCCATGGGGAGCTATGGACTATTTGGAATGATGTTCGGGGCCATTTTCTTTGGTACATTAGCAGATCGGATTGGCAGAAAAAATGTAATCGCTGTTTCTCTGATTTTATTTAGTTTATTTACACTATTATGTGGATTTGCGAACACGCCTACCATGTTTTCGACTTTCCGATTTCTAGCCGGATTAGGGCTAGGGGGAATCATGCCGAACGTCATTGCCTTATTGACGGATTATGCACCGAAAACGATGCGGAGCATGGTCGTTTCAATCGTTTTGTGCGGTTACTCATTCGGGGGGATGCTTGCCCCGATACTGGGTATCTTGCTTATGCCTTCACTAGGCTGGGAATCAATATTCTGGTTTGCAGGAATACCATTGTTATTTTTACCCTTCATGATGAAGCGTTTACCAGAGGCATCGACGCATCTGATCAGAATTGGCAGAAAAGAAGAATTGATCAGGATTTTATCCAAGGTCAGTCCGGAGAGTAAATTCGACATCAAGGACGAAATTGAGGAAGTGAAAAAAACAGATACGAATATGCCGATTATTGGATTATTCAAGGATTCCCGTGCACTAAGCACACTGATGTTCTGGATCGCCTTTTTCATGTGCCTATTGATGGTATATGGATTGAATACATGGCTACCAAAGTTAATGATCGAGGCAGGGTATGCGCTGAATTCAAGCTTAGGTTTCTTGATCGTTCTTCAAGGGGGCGCAATCGTTGGCACACTTATTATCGCTAAACTATGTGATCGTTATGGATCCAAGAAAATGCTTGTGCCGATGTATGCGCTTGGGGCAGTCAGTTTGACCCTATTGGGAATGGGCGGAAGCTCCTTTGTGATCTACACTTTGGTAGCGGTTGCAGGAGCCTGTACCATTGGTGCCCAAAATCTTGTACAAGCCTATGTTTCCCAGTACTATCCACCAAATATTAGATCTACGGCATTAGGGGTCGCATCTGGAATCGGAAGGATCGGCGGTATGCTCGGACCAATACTCGGCGGATTCCTATTATCCATCTCGCTGCCCATCCAAATGAATTTCATCGCCTTTGCTATTCCGGGTCTCATTGCCGCCGTTGCTTTATCATTCGTTCCAGCGAAAATGGCTTATTATAAACATGACCATTCGGAACCAACTGAAGAAATGGTGGTAGAGTCCAATAAAATGAACATCTTGTAAAATTAAATGCATGAAATGCATTGCAGGGATACCTCCGCAATCATTTCATGCATATTTGTTTTATTGGCCTTTTTTGACGTAGTAATGGATCTATATGAAAAGGGAAAATTGAAAAGAATTAGCGGAAAGATTTTCCGGGAATTGTTTGGCTTGACCAATTCTTGAGAAAAGTTGCTTAAATGTTCATAATTTCGCAATACGAGTCACTCTTATAGATAAAGAATAAATGTTAGAATGATGGTACGGATAATTAATTCCTCCTTAAATGGAGCGAACTAGAAAAAATAATCTCATCTTTTGTGAGGAGTCTTACTTTGAAAATTTTAAAACATGTAATTTTTTGGTTAAGCATTATAGGGACATTATTCTCTATGATTTATTTCTTTGTAGCGGACATTCCGTTATATGTTAAATTATTAGGCGGAGCCATCATCCTTTATCTTGGTTATGATCTTATAACAGAATCAAGGAAAAGAAAGCGTAAAGAAGCCTTGGACGCATAATCCTATACTCGTTAAAAGCCCTCTTATCAAAGAGGGCTTTTTTTGTTGATTAATATGGCTAAATGACTTTGATTATTGACAATATTCTAAAAATTAAGTTAATATATAGTGAACTTAGTTCTATATATGTATAAATTTCTTTGTAACAACATTATCATGTGTCATGAAATGTAGGTTCAACCAAAAAAAGGAACATTCTTAGGACTATGTCAAAAGGAAAAGCAGAAAGAGGGGAAGGAAATGCGCACGATCCAAGTGCCTGAAATGATTGATGAACAAAAATTTAACCGCTTTCATTTTCAGATTTTATTATGTTGTATCTTTATCATCATCTGTGACGGGTATGATATGTTCATGCTTGGGACGATACTCCCAGCTTTGATGGCGGAGTGGAGGATAACTGCTGTAGAGGCAGGGTTATTCAGCAGCTATGCATTGTTTGGAATGATGATAGGAGCGTTGGTCTTTGGACCGCTGGCTGATAAATTCGGCAGAAAGAAAGTCATTTTGTTTTGTACGGTCATTTTTTCCGTATTTACATTTACATCAGGTTTTGCTGATGAGCCAACTTCTTTTGGATTACAGCGTTTCATTGCAGGACTAGGCCTGGGAGGAGTCATGCCGAACCTAATAGCAATCATTACTGAATATGCTCCTAAAAAACTTAGAAGTACCCTGGTCGCGATCATGTTCAGCGGGCACGCTCTAGGGGGAGTTGTCGCATCAATGGGAGCGATGTATCTGATTCCGAACTTTGGTTGGCGGGCAGTGGTTTGGCTCGGGGCACTCCCATTAATCTTCATGCCCATATTATATAAATTGTTGCCAGAGTCGATAAATTATTTATTGACAAAAAACAAAAAAAGCAAATTGGTGGATGTCCTGAATCAAGTGAATGTAGACGGGCAATACACAATAAATGACGATTATGTCCTGCAGGAGCAACTCAAAAGTGAAATGAAAGGGTTTCCAGTTAAACAGTTGTTCAAAAATGGGAGGACTTTAAGCACCCTCATGTTCTGGATTGCATTTTTCATGTGTTTGTTTGTAATGTATGGTTTGAGTACATGGCTTCCAAAGATCATGGGAGGGGCAGGATACGAATTAGGTTCAAGCCTGACATTCTTAGTCGTATTGAACCTCGGAGCAGTATTTGGAGCAATCATTGGAGGGAAGCTTGCAGACAGATATGGTTCCAAGAGGATTCTGGTAACTTTTTTGGTCATTGGATTCATTACGCTCACGATGCTGAGCTTCAAGCCAAGCATGATCATGCTTTATATACTGATTGCCATTGCAGGAGGTACGACAACAGGTACACAAATCGTAACGAATGCATATGTATCCCAGTATTATCCGAATGAAATCCGTTCTACAGGTGTCGGCTGGGCATTGGGCATCGGCAGAATTGGCGGAATACTCGCTCCTACTTTCTGCGGGATCCTGCTTGATATGAAGTTGTCATTGCAAGTCAATTTTTTAGCCTTTGCCATACCATGCATCATTGCGGCAGCGGCGATTTGGTTCATTCAGGATAATTTCAGCAACATGACTGCAATCAGGCAGGAAAAGAAATTGATATAAAGTACACCAATGCTGAATCATTGCAAGTGGAGAATTTGGTAATAGAAATTGGCTCTTTTCGTAAAGATTGTTGTTTTTAAAAATAAACGATTTACGGTTGATTGGAGCGCAGGTGCGCGACTCCTGCGGGAGCAGCGGGACAGGTGAGACCCCACAGGCGTTTACGCCGAGGAGGCTCACCGCCCGCCCCGCGGAAAGCGAGCATCTGGAGGGGAAATCAACCACACCGCTTACTTGGTAAATAGCAACAAAGTATGCGAAAACAGAACTTAAAGGGCCTTATGCCCTTTAATTTATTTAGTGTCTAGGGCCCCAAATAATGACTGAAACCCCTACCAAACAGATTCCAGCACCAATCCAATCATATAAATCAGGGGTCTTCTTATCGATGCCCCATCCCCATAAAACCGATAAAACAATGAAAACCCCGCCATATGCAGCATAGACACGTCCAAAGGTAGGGAACGTTTGGAAAGTTGCAATGATGCCGTATAGCACCAATCCGAAACCACCGGCTAAACCCAGGTAAATGGATTTACCTTCTCTTAACCAGAGCCAAATTAGGTAACCGCCACCAATTTCCGCTAGGCCAGCCATAATGAAAATTAAAGTAGTAACCAACATCTATATATACCTCGCTTCCTCGTTGAAATTTTATCATATATGTCCTGTAAATGATCATGCTTCAACAAAGTTCTAACATAATGAAAGTTATTATTGGAGCTACATCTTGTTTCTTCATTAAAGACGCATAGTTATGAAGGAGTTTGTGCAGTTCTAGTGACCTTCTATATTTTTTAAGATAGAAGTTAAAAAATTATTGATAAACGTTTAAGTAGGATCTATTAAAATATATATGGCTGAATATTCTGACTTTTCATTGACTTTTTATAACGTTATGTGTATCATTCACTAAGAAGTGGTACTGACGTTATGATGAGTTATTGTCAATGTCGTAAAAATAAATTCAATATAAAAGAAGGAGGAAATGAAATAGCGGAAAGGTTATTACCTATAGTGGAAGGGTGTATTCGCGTGATTACTGATGAGTGGGTTATAAACTATTATCGAAAGAGACAAGAGAAAATTTAACACTTTAATGTTACTTCTTTTATCTCTATTAATTCTAAATAGCTCTTTAAAGGAGGCATTTTTATGGTTCATGTGGATCTCTTGATAACGAACGCAAACGTTTTGACATTAGATAAAAAAAGTCGTATTGGAGGTTCTGTAGCAGTAAGTAATGGAATCATCATCGGAATCTGGACTGAATTGGAACCTTCTCGCGCGTCCATTGAATATTCCAACCGGACACAAGTTATCAATTTAAAAGGCGCAACATTGCTTCCTGGCTTTATCGACACCCACAACCATTTATTGATGTATTCCCAGTTTCGAAAACAAGCAAACTGCAGCTCACCCCTTAATCAAAATATTGAAGATATACAAGCCCGCATTCTTTCTATGGCTAATCAAACTGAAAAAGAGAATTGGATTTTAGGTTTTGGGTATGATGATACTCTTTTAAAAGAACAAAGGCATCCAACCCGGGCTGAATTGGATGCAGTCGTACCAGAACATCCCGTTTTTATCAGGCATGTTTCCGCACACTTCGGTGTGGTAAACTCTGCAGCTCTTAAAATTGCAGGTATTGATGAAACTGTTTTGGACCCTCCTGGTGGACATCTAGGCCGGGATCGTTCAGGGCGACTGAATGGTATTTTATATGAGCTGCCTGCCATGAATTTGGTGGAAACGAAGATCCCGGCACCGTCTTTGGATTTATTGGTTTCACTATTAAGCGAAGGCTCGAAGGATTACTTAGAAAAAGGCATCACTACAAATACTGATGCCGGTGTAGGGTTGAATATGGGCATAGTTGAACTGGAAGCACATCTTCAGGCAATGGCAGAAAGAAAAAATCCATTGCGTATGCAATTAATGGTCATGCACAATCTCCTACGGGAAGGAAATGAATTAGGAAAATATACAGCTAGTGAACTCAATATGGAGATTATTGAAAAATCATATGGTCGTGCCCGTCTGGATAGCGCTAAGTTGTTTCAAGATGGGTCAATTCAAGGATTAACAGCAGCATTACGGCATACATACCATTGTAACCCTAAAGTTTCCGGTGAATTAATACATGATCAAAAAGAATTCAATGAAGAAGTTCTTGATTTAAATAAAAGGGGTTTTCGCATAACGACACATGGAAATGGAGACAGGGCCATTGGCTCCATTTTAGATGCTTATGAATTCGCATTGAAAAAAAATCCACGCGAGGATCACCGCTATCGAATTGAACATTTGCAAACCGTGACTAAATACGATTTAGAACGAATGAAAAAGCTTGGCGTAGCAGGTTCATTTTTCATTAATCACGTTTATTATTGGGGGGATAGGCATAAAAAAATGTTTCTTGGACCTGAAAGAGCCAACGTAATGAACCCCTTAAGAGACGCGCTTCAAAATAACTTACTATTTACTTTGCATTCCGACTGTCCAGTAACACCCATCTCACCATTATTTTCAGTTTGGGCTGCAGTTAATCGCATTACAATGGGAGGGGAAGTATTAGGAGCTGAACAAGGGATAGACGTAGAAAGTGCACTGAGGTCAATGACGATATGGGGTGCCGAACTTAATTTTGATGAAAAGGATACCGGAAGTATTGAAATTGGAAAGAAAGCGGACTTTGTTATTCTTTCAGAAGATCCATTGAAGGTCGACCCATTAGAAATTAAGGATATTCCGGTACTTGCCACCATTGTGGATGGTCAAGTTGTTTACCAAAAGGATTGGAGTTTAATATGTTGAACCTAAGTCGTTAAAAAATACTTCCCACTTAGCAAAGTATGTGATAGGAAATCGCATACTTAAAAATCTAAGGAAAGGTGGAGAGAATTATGCCTCGCCGAAAATTAGCTGGTATATTCATAGGTGTAATAATTCCGTTTATTTCCATTATCGGCATCGTCCCTTTTATTGCGAAACTTGATTTTAGTGTACTGGGAATACCCATCCTTTATTTTTGGGTGTTTATGTGGTTTCCACTAACTACCCTTTGTCTTTGTATATCTTGGCATATTTATGAT
Source organism: Peribacillus simplex (assembly GCF_900156045.1). Lineage (GTDB taxonomy): Bacteria > Bacillota > Bacilli > Bacillales > DSM-1321 > Peribacillus > Peribacillus simplex_D. The sequence continues at coordinate 47,465 of NZ_FTMX01000005.1, forward strand.
CGTCATCAATATAAAAATGAAAAGATGGGGTAGATAAGGAGGAATGGATAATGGCGGCGATTGTGTTTGGATCTATTATACTTTTATCAATAGGAATCGCATTGAACAGTCGAGGTGGAAGAGGGAAAATTGGTGTTGAGGAATATTTGGTAGGAGGCAGATCATTCAGTGGAATATTGCTATTCTTCCTCGCAGTAGGTGAAATATATAGTATAGGAACGATGATTGGATTTCCTGGAGGAATATACGCCAAAGGTCCGGGATATGGCATCTGGTTTCTAGGTTATATACTTCTTGCTTACCCCATTGGATATTATATGGCCCCTTTAATGTGGAGAGCTGGGAAAAGGTATGGAGCAATGACTCTTCCGGATATATTCAAAGGGCATTACTCCCATAGAGGGTTGGAACTAGTAGTGGCAATTTCAGCATTGCTCTTCATGATCCCTTGGGGACAGTTGCAATTTGAGGGACTCGTCGTTGCGCTTGATGCCCTAGGTTTTAATTTATCCCCAACACTGTCAGTCATTGTTTCAGGGTGTTTAGCATTTATTTATATATCGATTTCTGGTGTGAAAGCTCCAGCACTCATTTCTATCCTTAAAGATATAATTATGCTTCTAGCGATCATAATCACTGGGTTAGTGGTTATAAAAGAAATTAATGGAGTATCAAACCTATTCAATTTGGCGAAGCAACATGGGGCGATGGTTACGATAGACAAATCAGAAGATGTCGTTTTTAGTATGACCACCATATTTTTTCAATCATTAGCCTTCTATTGCATGCCGATCATCGTTTCTGTCGTATTTACTAGTAAGTCAGAAGGAACGATTAAGCGAACTCAAAGATTCATGCCATTGTACATGTTGATGTATCCTTTTCTCATACTAGCTTCATATTTTGCTCTTGTTTCAATACCTAATTTAGAAAATCCCAACCATGCCTTCATGGCAACGGTTACAAGCATCCTTCCTCCTTGGGCAGTCGGTTTGGTAGCTGCTGGGGCAGCTCTTTCAGGTATTTTAGTACTTGCTGTAACTAGTTTGGCAGTTGGAGGTCTAGTTTCCAGGAATTTATTAAGTAATGTTCCTGAAAAATCTCAGAGAAAATGGGTCCAAATTATTGTTCTTCTCTATCTGTTGTGTTCGATGGGGTTAACATTGTTGGCGCCAAGCTTGATGCTGAATTTGATTAATACAGCATATTATGGATTTGGGCAATTCCTGCCTGGACTATTATCGATTTTCTTTTTCCGATCCATAAGACCTGCAGGTATTGCAGCAGGCCTAATTGCAGGGGATCTGTTCGCCATATGTATGCATTTAGCACAGGTGAATTTCTTGAATATTAATATTGGCTTAATTGCTTTATTGATCAACTTCACAGTTACTTATTCAATTAGTATGTATTTGAAAAGAAAACAGAAAGCTCAGACCACTTTTGAAGAACCGATTGCCTACAAAAGCATTGAAGTAGAAGAAGCCTATTCAAAAAACTCTGTCATTGTCGATTAATAATTATATTTTCTTACGATATGATGCATTCAGATTTAATTCAACCATACATTATTGTAATAGGCTTTTACTTGAATTGCACAAAATGCATCCATATCCCTCAGTATAATTTCAAGCTATATGAAAAATGGGTGTATTGTTAATCATGATAAACGGGTATCCATTTTTCTCCTGTGTACAACAAATGAAACCAACAAAAGAGGCTTTAACATGTAAACACCACCTTGTTGTTTTTTAACATTTCAAATACGTAAAATATCCCAAAAAAGACCTGGATTTTTCAACTCTAACTTGGATTGCAAAACAGATGCAAAGGGTACTATACCTAAATAGGAATATAGTAATCTAGTTGAGGAGTTGCAGCCATGAAATCCCGAACATTTGCATACATGTTAGCGCTATTTCATTCAAGTATTGTCGGCCTATCTTTTTTATTTACGAAAATGGCGATTGCAGAATCGAATCCGCTTGATACTTTGGCTTTCCGATTCACGGTTTCTTTTGTCATCATTTTATTCCTGGTCGCGGTTAAAGTCATTAAGGTGAACTATTCCTGGGGCTCGGTTAAAAACCTGATCCCGCTATCCTTGTTGTTCCCAACTTTTTTCTTTGCCTTTCAAACTTTTGGACTTAAATATTCGCAATCCACCGATGCTGGAATTCTGTCTGCCGTCACCCCAATTCTAACATTGGTGATAGCTGGATATTTCCTGAAAGAGAAAACCTCTTTATATCAAAAGCTTTCGATTGTTTTGTCGGTGATTGGTGTCATTTTTATTTTTGTGATGAAAGGGAGCACGATCGATTTTTCCGACATGCTTGGGATGCTGTTGATTTTGCTATCCTGCATTGCGACTGCCTGTTACACAACGATGACCCGTTCACTTGCCAAGGACCATACACCAGGTGAAATGTCCTTTTTCATGATGGGAACAGGCTTTGTCATATTTAACGTGGCTTCGCTCTTGACACACTTAAAACAAGGATCGATGGCGGAATTCTTTACACCATGGTCGAGCATGGAATTCATCAGTTCCATTTTGTATTTGGGAATATTGGCTTCGTTGGTCACTTCGTTATTATCCAATACGATTTTATCTAAAATCAAAGCGTCCCAAATGAGTGTGTTTGCTAATTTCTCCACAGTTGTCACGATAACGGCAGGAGCTCTCATTCTAAATGAAAAGATGACCATCTACGATATTTTGGGGTCGATACTAATCATTTTAGGTGTAATAGGCACGAATTATTTTAGTGTGAAGAAAGAGCCTTCAATAAAAGTGAATCTGGAATATAATGAAGGGAAAATGTGAATGAAAATGGTCCGTCCCATTAGGGATGGACCATTCAGACTGTAGACAAACTGAAAATCGGGTTGTCTACAGTTTTTTTTATCGCTTGTACAATTTAGTCGTTGATTTCCGCTCCAGGCATTCGCTTTACGCGGGGGCCCTCACTTGGACGCCCTTTTCTATGCAGGAGTCTTGCACACCCGCTCCGATAAAACATAGGTATACCCTTTCTTTAAATAGAAAAGAACTTTAGGTTTTAAAGATAGTGCTTTGGGTCAGTTGGTTCGGGAACATCATTTGATGAAGAAACGTTTACCGACTCCCTTTTTTTATACAAACTGAATGGCGTCTTTTCATATCCACCATCTTGTTTGAGGGAAATCTGTTGAACCAATCTCTACCGGTTCGCCTATTTGAGGTGTGCTGACCTGGACACCAAGATCATTGGCCGCTTTTGTTACCCGTTCTATCGGATCTGTCCAGTCATGAAAAGACAATGTGAAACCAGCCCAATGAATGGGGATCAACCGTTTTCCTTTTACATCGATATGTGCTTGAACAGTTTCTTCTGGAACCATATGGATGGTTGACCAACGTTCATCATATTGGCCGCATTCCATTAAAGTTATATCAAAAGGTCCGTATTTTTCGCCGATTTCTTTAAAATGGCTGCCATATCCACTATCTCCACTGAAAAATACCTTTTCTTGTTTTCCAGTGATTACCCAAGAACTCCAGAGTGTCGTATTGCCATCACGTAAACTTCTACCAGAAAAATGCCTTGCAGGCGTACAAACAAATTGCAAATCCTTGAATGAAACTTCATCCCACCAATTATGTTCCTGAATCAGTTCCTGTTTAACGCCCCATCTTTCAAGATGTCCACCGACACCAAGTGGGACAATGAACTGACTGACCTTATCTTTTAATTTCTTTATTGAGAAATAATCCAAGTGATCATAGTGATCATGTGAGAGGAGGACGGCATCGATAGGAGGCAGCATATCCAAATCGATAGGCAGCTCCCCGCTAAAGCGCTTATTTCCAAACCAAGGAAAGGGAGTGGGTGCTTTTCCAAACATGGGATCCACTAAAATGGTTTTCCCATCTAACTCCAACATGAATGCAGAATGACCAAACCAGGTGATTTTATTGGAATTTACAGATGCAGGTTGTTTTGTTCCAATTACGATCGGGCGGTCGGGCCTTCTTTTTGGATTAGGTTTAATGAAATCACGTAAAATGGAACCAGTATGTTTAAGACTCATCGCTTGACTGGCAGGAATCTGATTTTGGAATTTTCCCTTGACAAAATTCTCTTTTGTAGTGAAACTTCTCACTTTTTCTTTGGTTGTCCGTCTTCCAAGTGGAGGATAGAGGTTTAGGAAAAGTAACAATATTATAAAAGAAGAAATGAGGATCTTAATAATTTTCATCATGATAGCTGCCTCCCATATTAATCTGACCTTTTATTAAAACATATCATAGCACAAAATTTATTAGGTTATTTACTATGATGTCCCACTAGAAAAATGATAAAGATAAACCATTCCGAGACAAGGGCGATGGATGGTGCAACATATGATTCCTTAACTGTAAACCCCACATTGGGAGGAGTGTTTTTTCTCAAGTGAAAAATTCTGACAAGTGTTTAAGTTTCACCCATCTTAGGCAGGGAATAGAGGTATATATAATGAATAGTATAGAGAGCGGTATAAGGAATGTAGCAGCCGAAGGGTAGGGTGATAAATCGATTGTTAATGTTTTTCAGAGTCTTTGTATGGGTAGTATTTATTGCTTTATTAGCCTATGTCATTCTTTCTTGGAAATATAAAGACAAGGTAAGTAAAAGGATTGAAGCGATTCGAAAAACCTGGTATATCATTTTTATACTGGGTGCATTGATTTATTGGAATTTCTATCCGATGAGCATTTTTAATGAGTGGAAAAATTTCTTGATTATGGCAATCGTATTCATCCTGATTGATATGTTTGTGTTCTTGAGCATGTATATATCCAAGATTGGCGATAACGAGCTATCCTATGCAACAAAAGCCGTTGCGGAAAGTGACAAACTTTTAACGGATAATAGGGAAAAAGTCAAGAATATGTTTCATCTCCTAAAAAAAGAAGGAATACCTGAGTATTATCAAACGAATAAGGAATATTTGGCTTATTTGAGCATTCTCCTGCAAGCATATGCAGCAAAGGAAGGGATGAACGTGAAAATCCTTCCTTTCAAGACGGAACAGGACAAGCAATTGGTGATAACTGGGCATCCGAACTTGAATGGCAGTACCATTCGTGCTACATTGGAAAGAGAAGATACGTATTATAATGATGAAGAAAAAATGGCTTTGCAGCCTGTAAGCATATTGATGGAACCTTATATCCTTGACGTTAAATCAGAAAGCTTCGTTTCAGAAGTCGATTGTTTATTAATAGCATTATTAATCATGATGTTCGATATGGTCATAAAACAAAAACCAGGTGGTGAAGGATAAATGAGCATTTATGATAAAGCCGGCAATGACGTGTCAGTTGCCGTAATCAAACCACAGGTGAAAATACCTGATGTAGGTTTAAGTCCCCACACAAAAAAAGTGATGAAACAGAACGAACGCATAATCCTGAAACAAAAGGAAAAAGCTGCACGCTTCAGCCGATTAAAAAATGTTTTATAAGAAGGGAAGGGGTTTTTCCTTTCCTTATGATATTTAATGGAGAACCCGCATATACTATTCAAAATCAAAGAATAGGAAGGGTCTTTCAGAATATGAACAAAAAACCCGAGAGAGTTAACATCCCGGTCCCCTCCGCTTCACCATCCGAGAAACGGATACATAAGGGAAATGCTGATCTGCTCAAGCTTTTGCAAAGGCTGAAAGCTAAACGTTGGATTTTTTTAAGGTAAAAGAAAGCCAGTCTCCAAGGAGAACTGGTTTTTTTATTTTTCAGAGTATCACTGCTGGTGGAAGTATTGAATTTTTTTACGTCCAGACTCTTTAGCCATATACATGGAACGGTCCGCTTTTTTCAAAAGTGATCCCATTTCCGTACCATTATGAGGATAAAAACTTATCCCTATGCTAGCTGATACAAAATGATCATTTCCATTAATGTGAATGGGCATGGTGGATAAATGGTTCAGTAATGATTCAGCGTTTTGCTGAGTGTTTTTCATTAAATCTTCACAATGCGATGGATGTAATAATACAATGAATTCATCACCTCCGATTCGAGCCACATGACTGCCTTCGGGGACGGTTTGCAAAAAACATTCCGCTGCCTTTTTAATAACGTCGTCACCAGCATCATGACCAAAGGAATCATTGAAAAATTTAAAATGATCAAGATCGATGTAAAGAAGGGCCAGTTCATCGTTTGTTTTATCTTTATGATAATCGAAATAATTATCAATGAAGTGCCGATTATATAGACCTGACAAAGGATCCCTGATAATCCCTTTTTCAATAAGTATGGTATGACTAATCAAAGCTGCCAAAGACCTAATGAGTATCAGATCATATTCTTTAAAAACATGAGGTTTAATGTCGAATGCACATAATGTCCCAATGATTTCACCCTCATTTATTAGGGGAGCCCCCATAAAACACCCATTCCCTATAAACTTCGTTGCAGGGTGGCCACTAGTCAATTCATGTTCCCTCAAATTCGGGATAACGAGTGGTTCCAAGCCATTCTCAACAACTAATTTGCAATAAACCATATTATAAGGAAAGATGTCACCTTCACAAATTAACTTTGCATTTCTATTGAAGGATTTAATTGTAAAACTCTGGATGGGATTCAATAAAGAAAGGAAGAATGTATTGACCTCAATGGTTTGAGCTAATAGTGCTAATACCTCTTTAGCGATGGAATCGAAATTTTTATAATAGTTGATATCTTGCTGAATCATTCTCAGGCTCCTCTTTTATCTATAGTCTTTTCAGATTTCCGGATGTTATTTCTCATATTGAACGACAAGACACAAAAGCGGAATCTGAATATCGTGACAGTTGTCCGGATTTCCACTAAACTCAATTAAGGGGTTGGATTCGTTTTATCGATGAAAAATATAAACGGGAAACTTAAAAATTGACCTTTACTTTATTTTCGGCATTTTTTTTATATCATTAAATTTTCAGTCTCCGGATTATCAATTAGCTAAATTTCTGTATCCGTTTCTGGATTTCAGGGAGGGGATCATATCACCCATAAAGTCTAAGTCAATGATCAGTCTATTCATCATGCATTATACTGTAAATGAAACGGGGAGAGTACCTTTGATGTGCATACTTGTTATTTATTTACCCTGGAGCGTTTGAAAGTAAAGCAACTGGGCATTTCTGCACCTTCTCAAGATAACGGAGCACATGAAAGGATAAAACGAATGTATCGCGCTCATTTATAAAAAAAATTTGGGGAGGATAAAAGGAAGCAATTACATATTGGATAATTCAAAAGGGGATCATTATGGGAAAATTAGAAAGTATATATCCTATTGCTATAGAGAATACAAAGGAAAAAATAATCCAGGATATGGATTTTTATTTAGAGAATCAAGAGACGATGCCGTCTTATTCAGCTTATATATCAGATAGGACGACTTTTATTGAGCAAATTTGGATAAATGTTTGGCTAAATAAAGCATCAAACGATGTGCCCAGAAAGGAAAAAAAGGCGTTTTTAAGCGAAAGGGGATTTGTAACGGAAGGTTCAGATCATAAGCTGATCAATAGCATGTTCCGGAACGAATTAAAGAAGTATCGACCGTTTGATGGCTTAACGTGGATTAAAAAAACCTTTGCTGATAATCAAGAAGATTGGGAGAAGAGATATAAAAATGCAAGGGAAAAATTCTTTAGGCGACAAGAAGAACAGCGGCTTGCCAAGCAGCGCTGGAAGATACGCGCAAGACTGCAAGAAGAGGCCAATAGCTTTTTCGAAAGTAACTCACTTCTTATATATTTACATGTCAGGTATTACATTGCTGGAATTTTGACAAAAGATCTTAAGAATAAGCCTAAATTCCAATATGTCGATCCATACTTGCTTGAAGAACAATTGGTTGAAGAGGGGGGCTTTCAAGCTGCCGAATACCTAATGGTCACTGATTTTTTTGAAGAGCTGACAGGCGATATTCACTCATTAATCGGTTGGGGAAGGAACCGTTACGAATATGAAAATTACTTCTACAGGTATGAAAGATTAGTTTCGGATTTCATAATGAAATTAGCCCCTGACAAATACTTGCAACATCTATCTGCTGCACTGCATCATGATTTTTTTGAGTCATATGGGGAAAGGCTGACGGTCGATGCCCTTCAAGGTATACTAAGCGATGAATTGGCTGATTTGTCTCAATCCTGTTTTGATGAACTTCAGGAAGAATACCTTTCTGATTTACTGAAGCTTGAAGGAATTCCTTTTAATGAAACATTACACGAGGAAATATACGAAAAAGACGTGGAGAACAGAGAGAGAAGAAAAGCTGAAGTATTGGCAGAGCAAGCCAAGAAGCGCGCAGAAGAGCAAAGGATGATCGATGACATCATCGGTAAGGCCTATACTCCATCATTAGGAAAAAAAGTAAGATATGTTTTGCATATCGGAGAAACCAATACCGGGAAGACGCATAAGGCCCTGGAGAAAATGAAAGAAGCGGAAAGCGGTTTGTATCTAGCTCCCCTAAGACTGTTGGCTCTTGAGGTATTTGATAAATTAAATGCGGACGGTGTACCTTGTTCATTAAAAACCGGTGAAGAAGAAAAGGCAGTTGAGGGAGCGAAACATGTCTCCAGCACCGTTGAAATGTTTCATGAGAAAGACTACCATGAAGTAATCGTCATAGATGAGGCCCAAATGATTGCCGATAAAGATCGAGGCTTTTCATGGTTCAGGGCAATCACGCAAGCAAATGCGAAAGAAGTACACATAATCGGGAGCAATAATATCAAAATGATGCTTCTGAACCTTCTGAATGAAGCTGATTTAGAACTCCACGAATACAGACGGGAAATACCGCTTGAAGTAGAACAAAGGGAGTTTGGACTGAAGTATACAAAAAAAGGGGATGCCCTCATTTGTTTTTCGAGAAGGCAGGTACTGGAAACCGCGTCCCGGTTAAAAGAGAGTGGACATAATGTCAGCATGATTTACGGCAGTATGCCTCCTGAAAATAGAAAACGGCAAATAGAGTTATTCAATCGTGGTGAAACATCAGTTGTCGTTGCCACCGATGCGATTGGTATGGGATTGAACTTGCCTATACGCCGCATCGTCTTTCTTGAAAATGAAAAATTCGACGGGACACGGAGAAGAAGATTGACTTCTCAAGAAATCAAACAAATCGCAGGCCGAGCGGGTAGAAAAGGAATTTATGACACAGGAAAGGTAGCATTTACAGCAGAGATCAAAATCATGAATAAGTTGCTGGAACAGGTAGATGAACCAGTTCAAACCTTCACTATCGCCCCAACCTCAGCTGTGTTTGAACGTTTTCAAAAATATTACCGGAACCTAGGGACATTTTTCGAAATGTGGGAGAGGTTTGAGCCTCCTAAAGGCACGAAAAAGGCATCTCTATCGGAAGAAAGGGAGCTTTACGAACTGATTCGGGATACTGAAATCGAAGCGCGATTTTCTTTAATGGATTTATATGGTTTCCTGCATATTCCTTTTTCGGCAAAAGAACCTAGTTTGATCAGACAGTGGCTGGAAACGGTCGAAGCGATTGCCGAGAACAGTGACCTTCCTGAACCGATCATCAAGACTAGAAATCTGGAGGAATTGGAGCTATCTTATAAAGCGATAGGTCTTCATCTACTATTTTTATATCGGATGGGTAAGCGGACGGAAGCTGTTTATTGGGAGCGTATCCGTGAAGAAATCAGTGATGGCGTTCACGATCAGTTAAAAGACGAAATGTTGAATTATCAAAAAAAATGCAAGCGATGCGGAAAAAGGCTTCCGGATGACTCACGTTTTCATATATGTGATGCTTGTTATCATAGAGGGCTTAGGAAGACGCACAGATACAATTAACCGAATTATTTTGATAAATAACCCGAATAAAGCGCACAATGGTGTCGGCATTCGGGTTATTAGCGGTTGTATAAATCACTTTGTCGTTTGTTTCGATTTAGCAATGAGTGCTGCTTGCAGCTTCATTCGTTTATCAGCTTTTTTATCATGCACCACTAAGATTGCATGAATTAAACCAGGGACATAAAAAAATAGCGTGAGGATCAGATTAAACACAGCCTGGATGGGTTTACCGGCTAAAAATACGGCTAATGGAGGGAAAAGAATCGTAATTAAATAAAGAATGGTGAACACTCTCCAATATAATGATTTTTATCTGACGATCACGGTTTGTTTTTTTCTTTTGGCTCTTTTCGTAAAGATTGTTGTTTTTAAAACGAAACGATTTAAGGTTGATTGGAGCGGAAGTGCGAGACTCCTGCGGGAGCAGCGGGACATGTGAGACCCCACAGGCGTTTACGCCGAGGAGGCTCACCGCCCGCCCCGCGGAAAGCGAGCATCTGGAGGGGAAATCAACCACACCGCACTACTTGGAAATAGCAACAAAGTATGCGAAAACAGCCTTTCTTTTTGATGATTTTTTTATTCTAAAACAGATGCTTTACTTGAATCGAGAAGTCAATCGATTACTGAAGTTCCATTTTCCTGATGTTATTCCTTGCTATCGCTTGATAAATATATGCTCAAGAGCCGGATTCATACCAACTGAGCATCCTGTCACTACGAAGCAGTCTTTTAACTCCCGATGATGTCAGGAGGACTATGGCTAATCGTCGTTTTTGCCGATGGCGGTCAGTGTAATGCTGCTTTATGTGTTAGAATAATCAGAATAATACCTGTAGAAAGCGGGAGATATATGAAAAAAAAGATAGGCTGCTTGCATGCGCACTATACAAATATACAATACATAGAAAACGCATTCTCGAAATTCGATATTGAATGGCTCCATTTTGTAGATCCGGGATTGATGCAACAGGTTTCAACGGATGAAAATTTTAAGAATTCGGATGCTCAAAAAAGGGTTAAACAACAAGTCGAATGGATTGCCGAATGTAAAGTGGATGCCATTCTGATAACCTGTACAAACTATATCTCCTTTTTAAACGAAGAACAGCTATCCATACCCATGCCTATCATTAAAATCGATGAACCATATTTTGAGCGAATTTTCCAATTGCAGCAACCGCAGATAATATTATTCACGAACCCTGCCACTGTTGAAGGAACAGTCAAACGTTTAAATGCCCATGCTGAAAAATATGGGGCTGTGGATTTTGAAGTTATCATCATCGACAATGCCTTTGAATTCATTATGCAGGGATTGGGAGAGAGGTATAACCAGGAAATTTTGTACTTCCTATACCGGTTTAATAACGAAAATAGACCGCTGTCGGTGGCTCAACTATCAATGGTCGAAGCAGCAAAGAGATATGAACTTCAGACAGGAATGACAGTTTTAAATCCATTGAATGCATTAGTTGATTCCATGATCGACCAACTAGAACTACGTTCATTGAGTGGTCTTTGAATCAAATGATTTCTGGTGCCGCATGAACGGAATGATTTTTCATTGTATACGGAAGAAAATAAAAAAATCCTTGCATCATTTGCTTAAATCCCAGTGCAGGGATTTTTTTTATTATTCCTTTGTGCGGATTTGTTCACGGATGTTTTCAAGTTCTTCAAGGGATAGAGCTGTCAGGGAACTTTTTATTTCTTCTTCGACCCGTTTTCGATCAAGCTCCCTATATTCACTCCACCAATCCCGCAGCCCTTCGGTGTTTTCGAGAAGATACTCTATATCAATTTCTTCTTGCTCATCATCCGATAAATATCGCATGACCGCACCTAATAATCGATTGAGTTTGGCTACTTCACTTTCCTTATCAGGTGAAGAGGGGGTATCTTTCACTTCTAAATCATCTTTAGCCGGAACATTACGAGGTGTCATAACATCCTCCTGTTTTTAATACTAGTGTGCCTAAAATGGCGGTTTTCAATATGTATTTTTCGTATTTTTACAATTTTCATTTTTAAAGTATTTATTAATATTAAAAAATTTTAACATATACCTCGCTAGAATATATAGATTATTTCATCATCCTTAAATATGGTTAACAAAGTGATGGGTAGGTAAGGGGAAAAGTATAAATAAAAGGAATAGCTTAGTGCTATCCCTTACATCAAGCGGCTATATTTCTGCATTCTTCTGCACATCTAAAGCATGCCTCAGCACATTTTTGGCAATGTTCATGATCGTGTTTTTTACATTCGTTTCCGCAGCTTTCACAAATCTTGGCACAAACTGCAGCCAACTCTGAAATAAACGGTGTACCTCTTCCTATCGCCTGTTCTAAGTTAGAGCAAATATCCGCACATTCCCGATCCAAGCGAATGCACTCCACCATCATGTTTACATGATCTTCTTTTAAGCATGCGTCATAACAATGATTACAGGCGGTCATACAATCATTTAATATTTGGATAACAGATGAATAATTCTCATGTGACATGAACAAATCTCCTCCTAAATATGGTCTCCCCCTTACTATTATCCTTTAAACTGCCCCTGTAAACTTCTAATAGGACAAGGTGAATGGGTCTAATATAAAACTGACCGGACAAGTGAAGGACTTAAGGGAATTAATGGAAGTGACAGTGCATAAATTTAAATGAAAGGAGTGGATATATGAAAATGTTTATTAAATTAAGTGTGGCCAGTGTCTCCGGAGCCGTCGTGTATTTGATATATAATGTCAACCAGACGCTGCGTAAAGGAATGGGAACGCTCGAAGAAACAAATAAGACACTGGAAGAGGTAAGAAATGCGGTACATGGATTGACGCAAGAGTCCAAACAATTGATCCACTCTGCCAATCAAATTACAGCGGATGTTAAAGGGAAGATGGAAAATGTCGATCCATTGCTGGAATCAGCTCAAGATGTTGGGGAAATGATTCATAATGTAACCAATTCCATGAAAGAAGCGAGTTTGGAAGGCCGCCCTAAGGATTTATCCACTCCGACAGTTCCTTCGACTCGAACTGAAACGGAGGGGGTTCAAATAATAATCAAATAGTATCATTATTTATCATTAAAATCAGGCACCCCGGGATTCACTAACATATTTAAAACAATCATTTCTACTATTTAATTTAGAGGGGGATCTTAATCTTGATAATTCAATATAGTGTGGCTGCGATAGCTTTAGCCTTCATTTGGTTGGTCGTATTTTTAATCAGTACTCTTCAAAAAGGAATGGTCATGATAGGAGAAGCCAATCAAACATTGGCTGAGGTGAGAAATGCCATCCATGATTTGTCCGGCGAATCGAAACAACTATTGCAAACTGCAAATGAAATCACAGACGATGTAAAAACTAAAATGAAAACAGTTGAACCATTATTGGATTCAGCTCAGGATGTTGGTGAAGCGATACATTCAGTTACAGAATCTGTTAAAAAAGCCACTAACGGTTTCCGTACAGAGTTTACCCCCAAAAAAATCAATGCTATCAAACCCAAAAACCAATTTAGATAAAAAGAAAATATTAAAAAATGAAAGACACTACCGGAATTTGGAGTGTCTTTTTTGATGGTATGTATAATAGCTGTAGTCTTATGCTTTATATGGATTTCGCCCTTGGTTTATATCTATAAGACCCATTTCTCTCATACAGATCTCTTTACACTCTGTATGAGAATATGGAACAAACATAAATTCTGTATGGATTATAGGACAAGCAATTATTTTTCTGTCTTGTCACCTGAAGCATGACTGGATGTTTTTGAGTCATTGGAATGTTTGACGCCTTTACTTACATATGGTTTCGCACTTTTTTTCTTATTGGCACTTGTTTTCCAACGATTCCAGCCCTTCTTGCCCGTTCCAGTGCCCGTACCTTTACCCGTTCCACTCTTAGCCTTAGCTTTACTCATGAAATCACTCCATTATAATTCTATGGTTAGTTTAAACCATTTTACTTGATTATTACCCAAGTATGTTGAAATATACAGTAACGAAGGTGATATGTACAGGGAAAGGCTCAATATTTTTAATCATATTCGTAATAAACCTATAACAGCAGGGGTTTTTGCCTCACTTTATCGATATGGATCTTGACTTCGTCAGTAAGATGCTTATGCCAATTTTTTTGCAAATGGTCAAGTAGTGCATGAAAGTTAATAATACAGCACCGGTATTCATTCCTAAAATGATTCCTCCCATATTAAGAGAAGCCTGAGACCCTAGGATATACATCATTAAAAAGGCAACAATATGGGACCATACGGTATGGATGAAAGCATCCTTCACTAATCCCAGGCCGATGAGATAAGCTTGCATGGGAATGACAAAAAAATGAAAAAGAAAATAAGGACATAATAATTTTAAATAGTATGCGGCAGATGTTGAAGAAAAAAAGAGGGAGGTTAAAGGCTCCGCAAAGAAATAAATGAAAATCACAGCCGGAACTCCATATAATATGGTGAAAGACATCGATTTTTGCAATAAAACCCTCAATTTTTCCTTATCCTGCTTCTTGTAAGCATTCGAAACATTCGGAATGAGCATGATCATTAAGGAATGCGCGATAAAGGCCGGAAAGAAGCCAATCGTCATCGCAACACCAGTCAGCATTCCAAAGTGCTCTGTAGCCACTACCGCACCGAATCCTGCCGAGAGAAGGGCAGTATGGATCAAAAAAGGTTGGATGGCATTCGTTATCGCATGAAAGATCCTTAACCCCATGGTGGGCAGCGAAACGGCCAATAACTTTTGTCGTGCATGTTTACCGGTTGTCCACGAGTTCGTACCGCGCCTCATGATTCGCATTTGAAGAATCAAAAGGTTGATCAAGTATAGAAAAACGAGGAACTCACTGCCGATCAAAACAAAAAAGGCCATCAATAATGACTTTTCCTGGTTAAAATGAAACAAATTAAACATGAGGAAAAGCAAACCGAATTGAATGATATCTTTTAAAAAATTGGATAAGGCAATCTTCCCCATTTGCTGGACACCCATGAAATAACCCCTAGCAATCGATGAAAAGGAAACTATGGGGATCAATGAGATGAGCAGCCATTTAATATAGGGATGGTATCTGTCCATTATGGATGAGAAGTAAAGTATGAAAGGCATGACTATACACATCACCAATACCACGACTGCAGCCATTTTAAGTGCATGAATGATAAGATTATAATGCATTGCCTGCTTATTTTCCGCTACGAATTTTGAAATGGAAATATGTAATTCAAGACTGGCGATCACATATATCAAAAAGAAAATTGGCAATATGGACATATAAAGCCCCATGCCCTCTTCGTGTAATTCCCTGGCCAGGAGCATGTTCACTAAAAATTCGATACATTCACCAAAAAACGCTGCGACAATCAAAATGAGCGTTCCTTTATAAAAAGATTTCATGTTGGCCCACTCCTAACAAGGTGTTTGTATAAAGATATGAGACATGCCATGGAATATTCATGAGGAACTGCAGTTCCCGGCGATACCAAATGCGGTTATGCCTATGGCAATCCTTATTAATCGCTGTTGAAAGATAAAAAATTAAATCAGGGTAAGGGTGGGAAATTGAATGAAATAGAATGGTTACATTCATTTCTAATGGGAAAATCATTAGCCATGCCATCTTCATCAAAAGGATTCATACGGTGATATTCGTTGGTCGAACGTGTCAGATGAGTCATGAACATAAGAATGGGACTTGAATTTCGCTTTGAAATTCATGCTTTATTTTGCTATCCTTTAGCAGAGGGGATGATCAATATGAAATTCACATCTATTAGTCAATTAAATATAGATGAATTGTGCATTGCGTTTGAAAGTTGTCTGGCGAAACATGACATTACATTTAAATATGTAGATATGAAGGAAGATAGCGGAATCATATCGTTTATTTTTTGTAATGACCCGGAAAACGCGAGATCGGTCGACATGGAAAGTGAACGCTTCATTGGATTGGATACCGATTACATAGCCAAGGAAATTTTAGAGCCAATCCTGCCTAGATTAAAGGAATTTGCACAATATAATATCATCGATTAAGATGATTTTTTTTGTTTTCATACTTGTTTTTATTGCCGAGATGGAGCTGGAAATTTAACTTCCTATTATATGCGTATTATTATGGACAGGGTATAGTTAGGGGGACTAAAAAAGCTGGAAAGCGGTTTACCATTGGGTACCTATATTAAATAAAGGCTCTTTTCGTAAAGATTGTTGTTTTTAAAACGAAACGATTTAAGGTTGATTGAAGCGCAAGTGCGAGACTCCTGCGGGAGCAGCGGGACAGGTGAGACCCCACAGGCGTTTACGCCGAGGGAGGCTCACCGCCAGCCCCGCGGAAAGCGAGCATCTGGAGGGGAAATCAACCACACCGCTTTACTTGGTAAATAGCAACAAAGTATGCGAAAACAGCCTAATAAAAGAAATACCCTGGGTGTGTAAACATCCAGGGTATTTCTTCTTTGAACAGCAATCTTGATGGATTGTAAAGATCGCTGTTCACCATTTACTATACTACGAAGCTTTCTAAATTAAATGACCATTTTTTTACCGGCATTTAATTCAACTTCCTGCTTGGGAGTTTCTATGGTCTTGTTTTTCTTCACTCTTAAGTGATAAACCGCATAACATCCAAGGAAGAATGCTCCCCCGCAATAAAGGGCCATTCGCTGCTCAGGAACAAACGCTAAACTGATCATGACGATGCAGTTTGTTAGTAAGGCAAGAATGGGGATGAATGGGTATAGCGGAACTTTGAATTTCAGATTTTCTATCTTTCCACCTTGGCGGGTATAGGATTTTCTAAACGCAAGAAGACTAGCAGATATGGCAATCCAGCCAATTTGTGCACCTAATCCTGCAAGGGAGAGAAGAAAGACAAATATTGTGTCTGCAGCTACTACACTTGAAAGTAAAGACAAACCGGCAATTGCAAGGGTGATAAGCAAGGCATTAAGCGGAATCCCTCTCTTATTCACCAAACCGAGCTTCGGACTTGCCATACCTTCTCTTGAGAGCGAGTAGAGCATACGTGTCGCAGCATAAAGACCTGAGTTCGCCACTGACAATAGTGCTGTGAGAATGATGAAGTTCATGATGTCAGCTGCATACGGAACTCCGATACTATCTAGTACAACAACGAATGGACTTTCTGAGATGCTGGCTTTTTCCCTTGGGATCATCGCTGAAAGTACAGTGACCGAAAGAACAAAGAAGAAAAGGGTTCTCCAAACCGTTTGTTTGATGGATTTTGGTATGACCTTTTCCGGGTTTTCACTTTCTCCAGCGGCAATTCCGATTAATTCTGTGCCCTGGAAGGAAAAGTTCACTGTAATCATTGTGATTAGCAGGGCCGATATCCCATTGGGGAAAAGACCCTCAGCGACAAAGTTGGAGAAAAATGGAGCTTCTTGTCCACCTTTCATATCAATCATTCCAAACATAGCAGCACCGCCAACGATGATGAAAAGAATGATGGCCAATACTTTTATGCTGGAAAAAACAAACTCCGATTCTCCAAATGCCTTTGCTGATAAGGCGTTTAGTGAAAATATGAGAAAAGCGAAGATTGCACACCACATCCAAACGGGTGATTCGGGAAACCATCTTTGCATAAGCTGTCCTGCCGCCAAAAACTCTAAAGCAACTGTTACGGCCCAACCTAACCAGTAAAGCCATCCGATGGCAAAACCGGTTCCAGGACCGATGAACTTAGTCGCATATGTCTGAAACGAACCGGAAACAGGCATGGCAACGGATAGTTCACCTAGACAAAGCATCGTTAAATACATGATGAAGCCGCCGACTATGTAAGAGAGGATAGCACCGAAGGCTCCTGCTTCATGAATGGTATAGCCTGAACCAATGAAAAAGCCCGTACCAATACATCCCCCTATTGAAATCATAAATAAATGTCTTGCTTTCATGCTCCGTTTTAATTCATTTGGTTGATTTTCTGCTGTTTTCATTGAAAAACTCCTTTACCTGATGGGTGCAAACGGTTTCATTTATGTTGGGACGTTATTAGGGAATTTTTGTTTTCACAAGTCTAATAGCTTTAATTCTTAGATGATATCGAATTCCCTCCGAAAAGAGATTACTTCTGCATTAAAGAATCATGAGTCAATGAACATAGGTACCTATGCAGAATTAATTTCGAAAGCGCCGTTTAATAAAGAAAAGGAAGCCAAGCGTCAGGAAACTAGGGATGTAAATGGTTCAAGTCGATCATCCGCCAATGGGGGAAGAAGCACATAAATGAAGTATGGGCTTTTTCCATTGGAGTATCACTTTAACGAACTCTCTATTTTTCTATCAAAAACAAAGAGTCCCATTATTTAACATGAGCCAATAAATCAGGAGTGATATGATCTTCCGCTCCATAAAGTAATTTTTCCCCAAGCAATGAGCCCATTAATGCGACAGCAACTTCAGCCGTTTTGTTATGCTCGTCCAATATTGGGTTTATCTCAACAAACTCTGCTGATGTAATGATATTAGCTTCAGCTAGCATTTCCATGGCTAGATGGCTTTCACGGTAGCTAATGCCTCCCATTACAGGCGTTCCGACCCCTGGTGCATCATCTGGATCAAGACCATCAAGATCAAGTGATAAATGAACAAGATCAGTACGCTCCTTCAGATAGGCAATCGATTCTTCCATCACTTTTGTCATACCCATTCTATCAATCTCATGCATCGTATAGACTTTAATTCCTTTTTCCCTGATTAACTCTTTCTCACCTTGGTCTAAAGAACGGGCACCAATAATGACGATATTTTCTGGTTTGACCTTTGGAGAGTATCCGCCAATGTTAGTCAGTGCAGGGTGGCCAAGACCCAAACTTACTGCTAGGGACATACCATGTATGTTTCCTGATGGGGAAGTTTCGGCAGTGTTTAAATCTCCATGTGCATCATACCATATTACACCTAAGTTTTCAGTATGCTTCGCTAAACCGGCTAATGTCCCGATTGCTATACTGTGATCTCCTCCTAATACTAAAGGAAACCGATTGGATTGGATGATTTCATCCACTTTTTGGCTCAATTTTTCATTACCTTCTGCTACGTCCTGCAGATTCTTTAAATTTGTGTCGATATCACTTTGTGCTCTTTCCTGTATTTCTACTTTAATATCACCTTCATCACGGACAGTATAGCCAATGTTTTCTAGTCTTTCACTCAATCCTGCATATCTTATGGCACTCGGCCCCATATCCACTCCTCTTCTAGTTTGACCAAGATCCATTGGAACACCAATAATTGAAATTTCCTTCTTCATGTGTAATTCCTCCTTCGATTTTTCTACCCTAGTATAAGGGTAAAAGGATAGATGACTCAACTCGACATTTTTTTGAATATTTATACGATTGAAAAAAGGGTAAAAGTCCTGGGTTAATATTCCTATTTTAAATTTTGTGAAAATGCCGAAATTTTTACCGATAGGGTATATTGTATGATTGAAAAATACGTTAAATACAATAAAATCCCCACTCTTATTGAATTTGAAACTTCAATAGGGAGTGGGGGATTCTTTCGTTTAACGTTTATCGTTAACGGTATAAAAGAGCTGGTGGATATATTTTACTAGGTAAATTTGTTCATAAAATAAGGCTGTAACTCAGGTGGAAGGATTAATAATTTTCATAATGAATAATAAGAAAGACTAAAAAAAGATGATTTTACACTTCATTTCACTTTGTTAGCATAATATATTTTTCCGAAATATATATATTATCTGAAATATAATGTACTTTTTACAAAAAGTAAGGATGAAAACAGTGGGAAAAAGGCTTGGAGTCTAAGGAATGAAAGTATTCAGTATTTATCGAACCGCTGGTCTAGCAAAAATTGATAAAAATTTTTGCTGTGTATTTTATTTTAAAAAATCTCAAACCTTTAAAAAGATTTCCTCCATTCATCATCTTCAAGTGGCACACCATTGGTACTAATGTATTCTACAATCATAGTTCCATGTTTAAGGACGCCATCTTTAATTAGGGCATTGATAATTTCGGTAAAGCGGTCTTCATCTGCGTCCTGTTTCTTACGTGAAAGGGTAATCCGAATGGTTGGGGACACATCGTAATCTTTATAGCTGGCTGGTTTATTCGGATCAATCTTCAATTCTTTCCCAATCGCCTCATCAAAGACCAAGAGTAATTGATTACGATCGCCTAATTTTTCCTGAATCTCCTTCCACTCATCACTCTCTGCAATATCTCCCATTTCCTTGGAAATCAATACGTCACCAAGTTCTTTTTCAACATAAGGCCTGATTTCTTTTTCTGCATCATCTTGCCATTTATCAGATATGAATGTATCCTCCATTTCCCCTGTTTCATCATTAAAGAAAACTAGAAATTGAGTATCATATTTTTCATGTTTCACTTTAGCTGCGTATTCAAAATAGCCCCGGTTTCCCATATTATCGTATAGGACATCATATATTTCGGTCCCGCCATCAAAAGTTTTCCCTAAATATCGTTCTGCTTGATCCCGGACCTTCTTTTCTTCAGCGGGATCTGCTTTCATACTCTGTGTGAATGAAAACACAAGTATCATCACTCCGGCGACGATGATTGAAAAAATACTAAGTAAAATAAGTAAAATCTTTTTTGTTTTGCTCAAGGAAAACCCTCCTGTACTCTCAGCTACTTATCAATAATTACCATATTATTCTAACATTATTATCGCTCATTTTACTATGGAAATTAAGCCGATCTTTTCACGGTGCGAAATCTAAATTGCCCGCCCTCCAAAATATCGGGATACTTTGTTACAATAAATAAATGGTTAGTACCCTAAAGGGAGAGATTGACTTGGAAATCTATCAAAGAAAAATGAATCATAATCGGGATGAATACAGGAAGATGCGGTGGCAACAGCATCGTATCCAGGTTACAGGGCTATTCGATGCCGTTTTTTCAAAAAAAGCGTTCGCAGATAAGGTGGCTATCGTTGGTGCAGGCAATTGCGATGATTTGGATTTGGAGTATCTGGCGACTAAATGCAACTCCATATACTTATTTGATATTGATATGGAGAGTATGGAAAAGGGTACGGCTAATTTGCCTGAACGGACCCGGAAGAAAATTCAACTTGTAGAAATCGATGTAACAGGCCTCGATAAAGTGGATTTTGATCACCACCTATCTTCCATGCTGGATCGTGGTGAAACGGCAAAAGGAATCATTCAATATTTAAAGGAAACCGAGAATCGGTTAGGCCAGCTTTCTGAAAGTGTTTTTGCTAATTATAATGATTTTGATATCGTGGCAACCTCCGCCATCTATACCCAACTATTTTATAATTGGGCCAAGGAACTGCTTTCTGATTATGAACACCAATATCAGAAAAAAGACGCAGAAGAGATTAAGAATGGAATTTTAGATTTAAGGGATGAAATCGTACGTAAAATGAATCACTCTATTTCTAAATGTACCAAGCAAAATGGATTCTGCATTACATGGACTGATATCTTAAAAATCGAACCTGAGTATATGGATACAATTAATGAAGGGTTGAATGCCATCTTTGCATTGGCCTCGAACGTGGGTTATGGGGCAGCATTGATTGGAGTCAAAACATTTATTGAAAAAGTGGATAAAAGCGAATTAAGCCTTCGCTACTGGACTTGGGATTTTAATGCAAACAAACAGTATTTGACCATTGGCATTATCGGAAGATTGAATGGATTGTAAAAATATGAAATGTGGGATGGGGAAGCATAGCAGCAGCTATACCTATCCCTTTTTTTATCGGTTATAGACCCCTTAGGAATATTATAAATACTATTGCGTGATAAAAGGGAACTGGATCAACAAATCATAGGAAATAAGACATAATTATATAAAAGGTATAAAAAAACGATGAAATTTTTGACTATTTGTCTAATGAATTCCCAATCTGGTGTGGATATAATGAATTTGTTGAAAACAGAATATTCCGATAAGTGAAGACTGGAGAAAGCAAAGGAAGAGGACGTAGTAATGAGGGTGAAACAATATGGAAGGGGTGTGTTGTTTGATGAAAGCTGATATCGTATTCATAAATGGCGAGGTCATAACAGTAAATCAAAAAAATGAAGTCGCAGAAGCCCTGGCAATTAAAGATAATCGTATCTCGGCAGTCGGTACGAATCATGAAATGAAGGTATTTATCGGAGAAGGAACAAATGTGATTGATTTGCAGGGGAAGTCATTACTTCCCGGGTTTATAGATTCTCATATTCATCTTATATTGTACGGTGTCAATCAATTGGCAGTAAGTTGTAAAGCTGAACATATCAAATCTGTAGAAGATTTATTGATCGATCTGAAGAAGAAAGCTTCGACGATCCCTAAAGGTGAGTGGATCCGCGCCTGGGGCTTCAATGAAACCGCCGTGAAAGAAAAACGTTATCCTACAATAGCGGAGTTGGATGCTATTTCAAAAGACCATCCCATCATGGTAACCCGTACATGCGGCCATATAAGTGTGGTGAATAGCAGGGCGTTAGCGATTGCAAGAATTGATGAGAGCTCAGAGAATCCGACTGGAGGGATCATTGAAAAAGATAGCGCGGGAAGGATTACAGGCAAACTCATTGAAACTGCAAATATGATAATGACCGATAGAGCAAGTTATTCAGAAAGTGAACTGTTGAAAGCAGTTAAAATAGCGTCGGAGCATTTCATCGCAGCAGGCATAACAAGCATTCATGAAGCTGGTGCTCATGGTCCTGAAAGTTTCCGTTTAATGCAGCAGGCCATAAAAAATAAGGATATTCGTGTCCGTATTTATGCGATGGTCGGTTCATTGAATAATTCTCATGAATTTGTAAATAAAATGGTGGATTCAGGAGTCATAACCGGAACTGGGGACGAAAGATTCAAAATCGGACCAGCTAAATTGTTTACGGATGGCAGCAGTACCGGTCCGACAATCGCTACCCGTGAGCCTTATTCGAGTGATCCTGGCAATTTTGGCATTCTTTATTATAAGGAAGAGGAGATCTATCAAGTATTAGGACAGGCGCATAAAAAAGGCTATCAGATCACAGTCCATGCCCAAGGCGACAAAGCGATAGAGATGTATTTGAATTGCGTGGAAAAGGCTTTGAATGAATCGCCCAGAAAAGATCATAGACATAGAATCGAGCATGCTGGAATATCTTCTCCAGATTTACAAATGAGGATGAAAGAACTTGGAGTCATCCCAATCCCCAACCCCCCATTTCCTTATGAATTCGGCGATATATATATTGAACACTACGGCAATAGGGTCAACCACATGTACGCCGCCCGTGATTATATTGATAATGGCATCTTGGCAGCAGGAGGTTCCGATGCTCCCGTAACTGATCACGACCCTTTATTAGGTATACACGTTGCTGTTAATAGAACAAGCAGGTCTGGTACGAAAATAGGTCCGGTTCAATCTATTAGCGTATTGGAAGCCATAAAACTATACACATGGAATGGCGCGTTCGCGAGTTTCGATGAAGATGTCAAAGGCAGCCTGGAGGCAGGCAAGCTGGCCGATCTAGTAGTATTGAATGATAGTATATTGAAAGTGGATTCCCAAAATATCAAGGATTTGAAAGTTGAATCAACGATTTTGAATGGGGAGATTCTTTATCATAGGGGAACATTAGTAGAAATATAAATCTAGCGTATCCATTCTAAAACAACAAATACCTTCACTTTCATTTTTGGCTTAAGCGAACGCATGTAGAATTTAGCAGGTTATCTAAAAGGGGGATATTCGCTATGAAAAAGCAAAAATTATTAATTAATGGTGAGAGGCTGAGTCGTACGCTCGAGAAATTTGCTGATTTTGGAAGGACAGAAAACAATGGAGTCACACGGCTTTCCCTTTCCGAAGAAGACCGATTGGTCCGTGATTACTTTTGCGCTTGCTGTAAAGAATTGGGTATGACCATTAAGGTTGATGATATGGGGAATATTTACGCTACATTAGCGGGACTTGAAAACAAACCCCCTATTGTGATGGGATCACATATGGATACCGTAAAAAAGGGAGGGCGGTTTGATGGTATCTTGGGAGTAGCTGCAGGCTTGGAAGTCGTGCGGACTCTGGTGGAAAATAATATCCAACCGAAAATTCCGGTAATGATCGTCAATTTTACGAACGAAGAAGGAGCCAGATTCGAACCTTCCATGATGTCTTCGGGAGTTCTTTCAGGTAAATTCGAAAAATCCATCATGCTGCAAAAGACGGATAGTGACGGAACGACTTTCGAAAGTGCTTTGAATGCCATTGGATATGCAGGGGATATAGAGAATCGTTTAAAAGAAGCGACTGCATTTCTAGAATTGCATATTGAACAAGGTCCGATTCTTGAACGTGAATCACTAACGATCGGTGTCGTTGAATGTGTCCTGGGCATGGTGTGCTATGAGATAGAAGTTACTGGAGAATCGGATCATGCCGGTACCACCCCGATGAATATGAGAAAAGATGCTTTTTTCACTGCGAATACCTTGATTATGGAGGCTCGTCAGAAGCTAGGCATGCTTGAAGACGATTTGGTTTTTACGATGGGAAGGGTAAATGTGTTTCCCAATATCCATACGGTTATACCTAATAAAGTGATATTTTCGCTAGAAGCGAGACATAAGGATTCAAATGTCATCGAAAAGGTGGAGGAAATCATTAAAAGCCTTACAACTGCAGGTTCAGAAGGCGGATGCGACATCCAAGTGAAAAAATTATGGGACAGGGATACCGTTTGGTTCGACAAGTCCATTTGTAATTTGCTAGAGCAATCGAGCAATACATTAGGTCTACCCTATAAGAGAATGGTAAGCGGTGCAGGACATGATGCGCAGTTTATAGCCAGTTATATACCGACTGCCATGGTTTTCGTACCAAGCATCAACGGTAAAAGTCATTGTGAAGAGGAACTTACTACTTGGGAAGATTGTGAAAAAGGAGTCAATGTTATATTGGAAACGGTCCTTGCCATCCAGTCTCCTTAAGACGCATATACAATTCGTTGTAAGCAGTTAATGACAGTTAGCCACGGATGCTATTAAACCATCAGTTCAGTTTGAACCCAGGCTTGACTGATGGTGATCCATTTTCGGAAACCTAATTAGGGGAGGCTATAATTTGAATGCTATTAAGCTATTGCTTTTTATTCCATTTATAGGGTTCTTAGGTTTATTGTCCTATGCAAATAAAATAGAACCGTACATATTGGGGATGCCTTTTTTGTTATTTTGGGTCGCATTTTGGATGGTCATGGCATCGATCATCTTAATGATTGTGTATAAGTTCGATCCTGATAATAAAGGGAGTGATTCTGAATGAATATATCATTACTCATCATTTCCATCTTCTTGGTTCTGGCACTTTATTTAGGGATAAAAGCAAGAAATGGGAAGGATATGGACATGGAGCAATTTGCCGTAGGGGGCAGGGGCTTCGGAACATTCTTCATTTTTCTCTTGATAGCAGGTGAAATTTATACAACTTTTACATTCCTGGGCGGAAGTGGGTGGGCTTACTCAAAAGGTGCTGCTGCTTATTATGTTCCAGCCTATATTTTCTTAGCCTACGTCCTATCATATTGGCTCGTCCCTAAAATATGGAGATATTCAAAACGCCATTCCATCATCTCTCAGCCAGAGTATTTTGCATCTAAATATAAAAGCAGGTCAATGGGGATGATCGTGGCAGTATTGGGAAGCTTAGCCCTAGTGCCGTACATAGTCATACAGCTCAAAGGATTAGGTATCATAGTTTCCGAAGCATCTTATGGAGCAATTTCTCCAGTTGCTGCAAGTGTGATCGGTGCTGTTGTCGTAACTACCTATGTAATGATTTCAGGCATTCATGGATCAGCATGGACAGCCATACTGAAAGATTTCATGATATTGGTAGTCGTTATCTTTTTAGGCATTTACATTCCAGTTCATTACTTCGGAGGCATACAGCCTATGTTCGAGACCGTGCAAGCTGCTAAACCGGAAATGTTGGTTTTGGCAGATCAGGGATTGAGTCAGTCATGGTTTGTGTCCACCGTTTTGCTGAATGCAC
The DNA here is from genome assembly GCF_900156045.1 of Peribacillus simplex. GTDB lineage: Bacteria > Bacillota > Bacilli > Bacillales > DSM-1321 > Peribacillus > Peribacillus simplex_D. Next base: position 73,404 of record NZ_FTMX01000005.1, read on the forward strand.
TAGGTTTTTATTTGCTGCCACAAACATTCATGGTCGTTTTATCGTCCAATGGGGAAAGGACCCTTCGCAAAAATGCGATTGCGTTACCCTTATACACATTGTTACTGCTATTCGTTTTTTTCATCGGATTTACAGCCATCATGGAAATCCCGGGTTTGCAAGGAGCTGATGGGGATCTCTCACTTTTAAGGCTGGCGATTCAAACATTCGATCCATGGGTGATAGGGGTTATCGGAGCTGCAGGTTTATTGACGGCCCTAGTACCGGCTTCAGTCATGCTAATGGCTGCATCGGTAGGTCTGACAAATAGCTTTTACAAAGTTCTGGTCCCTGCTGCTACTGAAACACATCAGTTGATTGTCTCCAGGATCATCATCATCGGTATCTCAATCATTGCTTTAATTGTAACGGTAACAGGCGGCGAGGCTTTGGCCATCTTGAATATCATGTCATACAGTTTGATTACACAACTGGCACCATCCTTGTTTTGCAGTTTACCAAAAACCAATATAATCAATAAGTATGGTGCAATGGCAGGGATATTGGCAGGCGTCCTGATTGTTTTATATGCGACAATTGCAGATGTGAAGGTTGCTACATTCCTGCCGGATACCCCACATGTAATTAATGATATCAGTACAGGCGTCATAGCTTTGTTGTTTAATATTCTAGTAACATTCATTGTAAGTGCACTGACTAAACATATCTCTATGCAACAGACCGAAATGAATGATCTGGACAAGATATCCTAATTTCTTTTAACCAGGCTAATGGAATAAGAAGCATGATTTGGGAGGGGTTTTGTGAAAATTAAAATAACGGCTTGTCAATTTCGAGTGGAAAAAGTGTCAAACTTCAATGAATTTCAGGAACAAGTAGAAGACTTGATCACCCAAGTTCCTGAAAACTCCGATTATATCATTTTTCCTGAACTATTAACCATCGGATTATCAGCGGCCTTTGGAGAACAAGATGCTTCGTCCGTAATCAGGATTGATGAATATACCAATCAATACAAAGATTTTTTCAGCTCACTTTCCAAAAAAAGAAAGCAGGTCATCATTGCGGGCACCCATCTGGAACGCCGCGAAAATGAATACTTCAATATTGCATACATTTTTGATAAAGACGGAACGGTCTATGAGCATAAAAAAACTCATATCTTTCCTGCTGAAGCGAATTGGCATACCTCTGAAGGTGATGATTTGGAAGTTTACTCCGTAGGTCCGGTTAAGATAGGAATAGCGGTATGTTATGAAGCCGAGATACCTGAAATTTCAAGGATATTATCAGTGAATGGGGCCGACATCATTTTTTGCCCATCATACACATTTACAGAGGCTGGTTTTTGGCGGGTTCGCCATTGCGCACATGCGCGTGCAATCGAGAATCAGGTATATTTTGTTCATTGCCCAACTGTTGGTGAACCTGGGTCACCCCTTCCGAACGGATACGGCCGTGCCAGTATACTTAGTCCCTGTGACAGCGCTTGGCCAGCAAATGGAATAGTAGCAGAGGCGGTAATGAATGAACATACAATCATTACCGGTACGGTCGATATGGATGAGCTTTATGAGAATCGAAAAAGTGGTGCAGCGACCACTTTCAAAGATCGTAATCGCCGAAAAGATATGTATGCGAAATATGAGCCTTATGAAGGGCAGAAATAATTTTTTGGAAAAGGCACTATTAATACAATAGTGTCTTTTACTCAATAAAAACTATTTCGAAAGGGTGATGATTTTGAAAAGGTTAACCGTTGTAGTACTATCTTTATTTGCTTTTGGCATTTTTACATTCAGTCCCAATGAAGCTAGTTCAAGAGAGAAGGAGAGAATTGCCTATGTAGATGTAGCCGTGGCAACCCTTTGGACGGGTCCGGGATTATTAAGGGAAATCGATGCTCCTTCTGCATCGAATCCCGTTGATTTGAATGCCTGGATCGGCTCGATGAATTATGAAGACAAGCTGTGGCTTGTGGGTAACTTGGAAACACAAGCTTTATATGGTTCAAAAGTGACGATTTTAGAAGAACGGGGTGAATGGGTGAAAGTAGCCGTGGCCAATCAACCGACGCCCAGAAATGATATAGGTTATCCAGGATGGATGCCAAAAGCACAATTAAAAGATGGAAATTCTTTTGAGAAGCAATTTAAACGAGGATTTGCCCTTGTAAATGCCCCGAAGGCTTGGCTTTATTCGGATTCTAAAATTCGTTCCAAATTCATGGAGGTCAGCTTCGATACCCGCCTACCGCTATTGCAGGCTAAAAAGGATAAAGTGAAGGTGATGACACCGAGTGGAGCAAAGTGGATAGAAACGCAGGATGTTTCCGTCTATCAAAATGAAAAGCAAATACCAGCTCCAACCGGTAAGGACATCGTTGAATCAGGAAAAGGGTTTTTAGGACTTCCTTACCTCTGGGCTGGAATGTCCGGTTTTGGATTTGACTGTTCTGGATTTACCTATACAATGTACCATGCTAATGGAATAACGATCCCAAGGGACTCTTCCATTCAGGCGCAACATGGAGAAAAGGTGGAGCAAGAAAACCTTCAACCAGGTGATTTACTATTTTTTGCCTATGATAAAGGGAAGGGAAGGGTGCATCATGTCGGAATGTATATAGGTGACGGCAAAATGATCCATTCGCCTAACAGCTCTACACATGTAAGGATAGATGAAATAAAAACATCGGGATACGGAGAGGAATATGCCGGAGCAAGAAGATATATCGATTGAATATTAAAAACCCGAGAGCACGGTGCTCTCAGGTTTTTTTTATATGTAAACAAGATTTCAAATCTCTCCAACGGATGACAAAACTTAGGACTGACCAAACCCCTTATCTTCCTGCATACATTGAATAACCATTTCTTCATGTCTCCTCATACAAGCTATTTCCTCAAAAGTTATATTTTGATAGATTTTTTATTGTTGTTAAGTTTATAGTTCATTCTATTTTTGTGTGTGTGACGAATTCATATGGGTTTTCAAGAAGATGAATGGAATCAAGTTTCAGGAAAATCATCATCCGCCATTCAAAGCGAACATCGTGTATCTCATATTGAAGATAGGAATAGGATATAAGAACCTGGAGATCCGAATACTTTTATAGTGTATTAAGCTGGGACAACCAATCTGTTTTTTCATGATTGGGGATTTTCTCATTTTATTTAAAGGCTGTTTTCGCTTACTTTGTTGCTATTTACCAAGTAAAGCGGTGTGGTTGATTTCCCCTCCAGATGCTCGCTTTCCGCGGGGCGGGCGGTGAGCCTCCTCGGCGTAAACGCCTGTGGGGTCTCACCTGTCCCGCTGCTCCCGCAGGAGTCTCGCACTTGCGCTCCAATCAACCTTAAATCGTTTCGTTTTAAAAACAACAATCTTTACGAAAAGAGCCTATTTAAAAGAACAATAAACATCAGTGAAGGGGCATTAATCTTTGTCGTCCCACTGATGTTTTCTTCATATAAAGTTCTTTTGAAATAATTTACTGTAATATTTGTTTGGAAGAATCGTAACTTTATAGCCTTTCTACTTGATCGTTTCAAAAAGACGTTCTAAATCCTTATCCATAATGAAAACTTCAATTCTTTCACCTGTTTTGGTGCTTATATCACTGTGAGAAGAAAGAACCTTACATCCTGTATGATCTTCAACAATTTTTTCGTAATCCTTCGTGTACATTTCACGAAGCAGCGAACGCATTTTCTTTACAAGCTTTTTGCCAGAATTGTGACTTACAAGGTGCTTTTCCTCAACAGTTAGAACACCCTTGAAACGCGTTATCAACATATCATTGATAATATACGTTTTAGTTTCTTGAGGTCCTCTTCCAATCAATTCGCGCTGGAACTTAATGAATGCTTCACTTATTTCAGCTTCTAGCCTTTTTTTTGTATTTATCATAATGCCTCCAATTATCTGACCAATTTATGGGGTTTATAATAATGCCATTTTTGAGTTCTTGTCAATAACAGTTTGTAAAACTTTAGAAAAATGTGAAATAGTTAGTATTTTAAAGAAAGAAAGTACTTTTGTATTTTAAATGGTTAAATACGGCCTATAATGAACGAATATGGAGTTTTTTAAAGATTTATATGAGTTTACAAACCTTCGGTGAGGAGCGTACAATAACCTCAGAAATACAATTTGATATCGGCCAAATCTCAAGTGATTGAGAACGGAGGACCCACTATTTTTGGGGTTAATTCTGCATTTGCAGAAGGGATGAGATACTCTTTCGCCATCCTACCCGTCAGCTAACTTCGTCGGCTAAAGCGAAGGAGGTCATAAGACCACCTTGATTCAGGAGGCTTTTTTGTTATGCTATAGCAAAATGGCAATCTGACATTTCCGTAGGTCTTTTTATTATGCCTATAATTGAAAAGGTTTCTTGGAAGACGGATCGTGGAGTAAGCGCTATCGCTTGCTGGGCGTTAAGTAGACCAATGATTACTTTTTCTCCATCTATATGTTTGCTTCTGCATATCTTTTCTTTTTCTGATGCGTCAAAGTTAGTGACGCTGTAAGGAAAGGGATTTATTTGAGCAGGGCATGTGTAATGGGGGAAAGTAAGCATTGGTCTATTTTTTTATGCCTTAACTGACGTTTTCCCCTGCCTGGGAAAAGTCAAAGTGGTTAAAAAACGAAAGAGATTGTCCAATTTCATTCAAAGAAATGGGATGTAAACGATTGAAACCATGGTTTTAGGTTTTTAGCAACCGGTCTTCTAGATTAAGTTACTTACCTTTTAAGGAGGTGGATCGGAACAAAAGTTTTTAAGAGCTGTGTGGGAGGAGTAATAAAAATGGATGTGTTAGCAATTTTACTAATGGTTAAACCGTTTATTCTCTTTTTAGGGTTTCTTCATTTTTGTAATAAAGTCATAGCAAATGAGGGTGAGTAGCGAGATGTTTTTAATGGTCATCGTCGGAGCGGTTTCGCTGTATTTAATACATGCCTTAATATATCCGGAAAAATACTAATGGTTACTATCGGAGGAATTGCAAATGGATTTTTTACAAATCGTTGTGGTACTGGCAATTGCGGTAATATTAGCCGTGCCGTTGGCTAAGTATTTAACGAGTGTTTATTCTCTTGAAATAACGAAACAAGATCGCATTTTTGGAAGGATGGAACGGTATATCTTTAAACTGTCCGGAATTAAGACGCATGATATGAAATGGCAGCAGTACGCCAAGGCCTTGTTATTGAGCAATTTAGTGATGTTCTTTATCTCTTATATGATCCTTCGTTTCCAAGGGGAGTTACCGGGCAATCCCAGTGATGTAGACGGCATGGAGTCATTGCTGGCATTCAATACCGCTGCAAGTTTTCTTACGAATACCAATTTACAGCATTATAGCGGGGAATCGGGCCTGTCATATTTATCTCAAATGGCAGTGATCATATTCTTGATGTTCACGACACCCGCTACAGGCCTTTCTTTGTGTATGGCTTTCTTTAGAGGGTTAACTGGTCAGAGGAGTCTAGGAAACTTCTATGTGGATTTAATCCGTACGATTACCCGATTGCTGCTTCCCTTATCTATTTTGATTGGTTTAATCCTTGTGTCCCAAGGGGTTCCGCAAACATTCAGCACTACTGCAGTTGCTACAACATTAGAAGGAGCGACCCAATATATAGCAAGGGGGCCTGTAGCGGCACTGGAATCGATTAAGCATATAGGTACAAACGGAGGAGGGTTCTTTGGGGGTAACTCAGCCCATCCATTTGAAAATCCTAATGGTTTTACTAATGTGTTGGAAATCTTATCCATGCTCCTTATACCTTCTGCCCTTCCGTTGACGTTTGGATATATGGCGAAAAATAAGAAGCAAGGCTGGATCCTATTTTCAGCGATGGGACTCATGCTACTTCTCTTCATGGGCATGACTTATTTCAATGAAAAAAATGGTAATCCAGCTTTAGAGCAAGTAGGCCTTTCACAAGAGAGTGGGAGTATGGAAGGGAAGGAGGTTCGTTTTGGGGTGGCTCAGAGTGCATTATTCACGAGCATCACTACAGCTGCCACTACAGGGTCGGTAAATAATATGCATGATACCCTAACGCCTCTGGGAAGTATAGCTCCACTAGCAATGATGATGTTGAATTGTGTATTTGGCGGAGAAGGTGTAGGGACAATCAATATTCTCATGTATTCAATAATGGCTGTATTTCTTGCTGGACTTATGGTGGGACGTACACCTGAGTTTTTGGGTAAGAAGATTGAAGGGCAGGAGATGAAATTAATAGCTTTAGCAATTCTTCTCCACCCATTGATCATATTAGTTCCCTCTGCCATCGCTTTAGCGACACAAATGGGATCAGCAGCTATTTCAAATCCTGGTTTTCACGGTATTTCTCAAGTAGTTTATGAGTTTACCTCTTCTGCTGCCAATAATGGTTCCGGTTTTGAAGGCTTAGGCGACAATACACCTTTTTGGAATATTTCCACCGGTTTAGTCATGTTGTTCGGCCGTTACTTTTCGATGTTCGCAATGATTGCTGTCGCAGGATCATTATTGGTAAAGAAACGTGTTCCTGAGACAATTGGAACATTCAAAACGGATAATAGTACCTTCCTTGTTATTCTTTTAGCTACGGTTTTAATTATAGGAGCTTTGACTTTCTTTCCCATAATAGCACTTGGACCAATCGCTGAATGGCTTACGATTAGATAAATGTTGAAAGGAGCATTCCAAATGAGTACAGAGCGAATAGCAAATATAAATAAGGACATTGCTTATGAGGCAGGTAAAGATGCACTCAAAAAATTGAATCCAAAAGTAATGGCTCGCAATCCAGTCATGTTTGTTGTTGAAGTGGGGTTTGTCATTACCTTAATTCTGTCTATATTCCCTGAAATTTTTGATGGAATAGCTGACAGGGGGTATAACGTTGCAGTAACCATCATTTTATTTGTAACGATCATTTTCGCTAATTTTGCGGAAGCACTTGCAGAGGGACGCGGAAAGGCACAAGCCAATAGCCTCAAAAAGACAAAGCAGGATACTAAAGCAAGGTTGATCCAGAAAGATGGTTCCGTAAAAGTAGTTGATGCCTTGCAATTACGTAAAGGCGATATGGTTTTAGTGAAGGCAAACGATTTAATACCGACGGATGGAGAAATCATTGAAGGAGTGGCCGCTATAGATGAATCGGCGATTACGGGTGAATCAGCTCCCGTAATAAAAGAACCTGGTGGGGATTTCAGTTCTGTAACAGGAGGTACAAAAGTCATTAGTGATTTTATCAAAGTTAAAGTCAGTGCAGACCCTGGTGAATCCTTCCTTGATCGGATGATTAATTTGGTCGAAGGAGCTAAAAGGCAAAAAACACCGAATGAAATTGCACTAGGTACACTCCTGGTTAGCTTAACCATCATCTTTTTACTTGTATGTACCACGCTAGTTCCGATTGCGTCATATATTCATGTTACCCTTCCGATCGCTACCCTGGTAGCTTTGCTGGTTTGCCTGATCCCCACAACAATCGGGGGATTACTCTCAGCCATAGGAATAGCAGGTATGGATAGGGTAACCCAATTCAATGTAATTGCGAAGTCTGGAAAATCGGTGGAAGCCGCAGGTGATATCAATACGATCATCCTTGATAAAACAGGAACCATAACACATGGCAACAGAATGGCCTCTGCCTTAATACCAGCTAGCGGTATAAGTCAGGAAGAGCTTTACCAATATGCTGTATACGCATCTTTACATGATGAAACCCCTGAGGGCCGGTCTGTTTTGGAATTCGCCAAAAAAAATGGATTACCTGAAAAATTGCTGAATAAAAACGGTACGGAAGGAATCGAATTTACCGCAGAAACCAGAATGAGCGGAACGGACTTTCCTGATGGGAAAAGGGTCAGAAAGGGTGCAGTTGATACGATAATGAAATATATCTTGCATCAGGGAGGGAATGTGCCTATCGGTTTAAAAGACACTTGTGATGAAGTGGCAAAGAAAGGCGGTACCCCATTGGTTGTCACAGAGGGAAGCCGTATACTTGGCACTATATATTTGAAAGATACAGTGAAACCAGGCATGAAGGAACGTTTTGAAGAATTAAGGAAAATGGGTATTAAAACCATAATGTGCACCGGGGATAATCCCTTAACAGCAGAAACAATCGCGAAAGAAGCAGGGGTCGATGATTTTATCGCCGAGGCTAAGCCAGAAGATAAAATCTCAGTCATCAAGCGGGAACAAGCGGATGGCAAGCTTGTTGCTATGACTGGAGATGGCACAAACGATGCCCCTGCATTGGCACAGGCAGATGTAGGGTTGGCGATGAATACAGGAACAAACGCGGCGAAGGAAGCCGCTAATATGGTGGATTTAGATTCAGATCCCACAAAAATCATTGAAGTGGTATCCATTGGGAAACAGTTGCTCATGACCCGGGGGGCATTGACAACCTTTAGCATCGCTAATGATGTAGCTAAATATTTTGCTATAATCCCAGCCATGTTCATGTTGGCGATACCTCAAATGAAAGCCCTGAACATTATGGGTTTAGCAACACCACAAAGCGCCATATTATCAGCTTTAATATTTAACGCCATTATCATTCCATTGCTAATACCCTTGGCAATAAAAGGGGTTAAATATGTTCCTATGAGCGCTACAAGATTGTTGAAAAGGAATTTGTCCCTTTATGGAGTAGGGGGAGTGTTAGTTCCCTTCATTGGAATTAAGGTAATTGATTTAATTCTTGTCGTATTAAGAGTGGTTTAAAAATATAAATTAAGGGTGGAAATCCATGTTAAAAAACTTACGTTTGGTTTTTGTGCTTCTTATCATATGTGGAGTGGCCTATCCGGTGTTGATGACAGGCCTAGCACAGTTGACGATGCCCGCAAATGCAGAGGGCAGTTTAATTAAGAGTGAATCGGGTGAAATTATAGGTTCCGAAATGATCGGCCAATCCTTTAAAGATCCTCGGTACTTTCAAGGTCGTGTTTCATCTATTGAATATGATGCAGCTAATTCAGGTACGTTAAACTATTCTCCTTCAAATGAGGAGCTCATTGATCGGACAAAAAAGGATATTTCAATATTTTTAAAAGAAAACCCTACTGTCGATAAAGCAGACATACCATCTGATTTAATGACAAATTCGGGGTCAGGGCTTGATCCCAATATTTCTCCTGATGGCGCCAAGGTACAGGTTCCCCGTATTGCTCATGAAAGGGAATTGTCTGAAAAAAAGGTATATCTTCTTGTGGAAAAATATACGAGCAGTAAATCATTTGGACTTTTTGGTGAACCTCGAATTAATGTTTTGGAGTTAAATATGGCATTGGACAAATTAAAATAAATTTGTTGTAGAGAGAGAGAGTTTCTGATTGCAATAGAACTTATAAGGAGGTGGTAATATTTCGGAACAATTCCGTAGGAAAACATCAGATGAAATTCTAGAGTCGATTTCTAATATCAAAAGGGGAAGGTTGAAAATCATACTTGGAGCTGTAAGCGGTTCGGGGAAGACCTACCATTTGCTTCTTGAAGGAAATGAATTGAAAAAACGAGGGATTGACGTTGTTGTCGGAATAGTCAGCAAGCCCTGTAGTCCTAAGACACATAAACAATTAGGCAAGCTTGAACTTATACCTGCTATAGAATGGGAACAAAACGGACACACAGGGCAAGATCTTGATTTGGAGGGTATTTACAAGCGGAATCCTGAGGTGGTTTTAGTTGATCGATTAGCACATAAAAATCATCGGAATGCAAAAAATCCAACCAGATTGGACGACGTTAAAGAATTAATTAAAAATGAAATCAGTGTTATAACGACCATAAATATTTATGAGTTGAAAGGGGTGAAAAAAGTTGCTGAACAATTACTTAAACTTCCATTTCACGTACAAGTTACAGTGCCCGAAGATACTCTGACAAATGCTGATGAAGTACGTCTTTTGGATGTTACCCCTGAAGCCATTTTAAAACGTCTGCAAAAAGGGGAAATCGAGAAAAAAGACGAAGGGTTGTTACAGTTTTACAATAATGGTAATCTAGCCACTCTTAGGGAATTGTCACTTCGGTATTTAGCTGAAGAAGTTGAAGAGAATCTGACTGAACAAAGGGAACTAGAAGGTTTATTGGGTCCGTCAGGTGCAACGGAGCGAATCTTGGTCTGTGTGCAATATCATTTGAATGGCTCCATATTAATTAGGCGAGGAGATCAAATTGCCAAGCGTTTGGGCGGTGAGTTCATAATAGCTACCTTTATCTCAAAAACAAGAAAACTCTCAAAAGAGGAAGAAATATTTAAAAGATCCATGCAAAAACTAATCACTAAATTAAAGGGAAAGTTTATTGAGATAATAATGAAGGAAGACGAAATAGCAGATGAAATTGTCGGATTTTCCATGCAGTATCGAATAACACGAATTATCCTTGGCCAATCCAAAAAGTCAGCGTTGGAGGAGATGATCAACGGTTCCATAGTCAATAACATATTGAGAAAATCGAAGGACATTGATGTATTTATTGTAGCAGACAGGGTTAAAGCATTTGGTGAGAGAATCATCCCCGCAATAAAGACGGAAAAAAGGAGTGGAGATCCCTTTCACAGACTCACACCTGAGGAATTGCACGAAAAAGTCGAAGGGGTGAATAGAGGGACATTTAAGATTTATATTGGGGCTGCTCCTGGTGTTGGAAAAACATTTACCATGCTAAGGGAGGCAAATCACTTAAAAGAAAATGGACTTGATGTGGTGATTGGATTACTTGAGACACATGGGCGAAAAGATACTGCCTCCCAAGTGGGGAATTTAGAAATCGTGCCTAGAAAGCTAATTCCATATAAAAACGTATTATTGGAGGAAATGGATCTTGATGCCGTTATGATACGAAATCCTGAGGTGGTCCTGATAGATGAATTAGCACATACGAATGTACCAGGAATAAAAAATCGAAAAAGATATCAAGATGTAATGACCATTTTGGACTCCGGAATTTCGGTAATTTCCACAATGAATATTCAACATATAGAAAGTTTGAAAGATAGTGTAAAGCAAATAACAGGTGTTTCTGTTAGAGAGACAGTACCTGACAGCATTCTACAACTAGCGGATGAACTTGAGTTGATCGATATCTCCCCAAAGGCGCTCCGGCAAAGGATGTTAGAGGGGGATATATACGCTTTGGATAAAGTGGAACAGTCACTTAGCCATTTCTTCAAGACACAAAACCTTATAGCTTTGAGAGAACTTGCACTCCGTGAATTGGCAGATGAAGTGGATGACAGATTAGAGTCATTGAAACGTAAGGAAGGAGTAAGGGGACCATGGAGAGAAGATGAAGTGATTTTTGTCAGCGTCAATCTAAGAGCGGATTCTGAGCGTCTAATTAGAAGAGGGTTCCGCATAGCTTATCGTCTTAAAGCAAATTGGTATGTTATTTTCGTAAAACATCAAAAAGAGCTGCGGACTGATGAAGAGATGATACTTAATAAACTCGTAAGCCTTACACATCGATTGGGAGGCCACTTTGTATTGCATACAACCAGGAATAAACGTTCAGTGGTCAATGAAATTAAGAAACAACTACATGACAAAAAAGCTACACAAATTATTTTAGGGCAATCAGCAAGAACGAGATGGCAAGAAATTAAGGGAGGGTCAATTGTTGTTCGTCTTTTAAGGGAAGCTAGACACCTTGATGTTTTGATTGTAGCTGATTAATTCTTATATCAAGAAGTATATTTTTATAAATGGTGACAGAGAATTTCTAGAGTTCATTTTACCTGCAGTTACGAGGAAAAATATGGTATAGTTAATTACAGATTTTTCTTTATATTATAAATGTGAGGGGCTGCCAATGATGATCACTTTTCCCAAACCTGATGTTGAGCAATTTTTACGAACCTTTTCCATTGCTGATTTTGCTGTAAGTCCAGATGAAAAACATCTGGTTTTCAGTACCAATTTGAGCGGCAAGTATAATTTATGGGGAATGGATTTGCCAAACTCTTTTCCTTATCCGCTTACATCCATTGATCAGAGCTGCCAAGAGCTGATATATGATAAGAAGAGCCGGTTTATAATTGCTGGTTTCGATCAAGACGGTAATGAAAATACCCAGTTTTACGGGGTTCCTTTGAATGGCGGGACAATGAAGGAAATCGTCCATCATGAAAATACACGTAATTTCATGCCAAAATTATCGAATGACAGTAAAAAGCTCTATTACACGACATCCAGAGGAAATCCTACCTTTCTAAATTCCTATTGTTTAGATTTAGAATCAGGACAGGAAAGGCTGGTACTGGAGGGGAAAGACACAGCTACCTATTTATTTGGCTTCAGCCCAGATGAAGAAACCTTACTTTACTATAAACACTTTGCTAATACATATACCCTTCTCTATGCAAAAAAAGGGAACGAAGATATCCTGCTCACTCCGCCCTCCGAGAAACAACACACAGTGAATGATGGTGTTTTTATTTCGGATTCGATGATATATTTATTGATTGATTATGATTCGGACTTTACTTATTTGGCTTCATACAACCTTGAAACAAATAAATTCAGTAAAGTTAAAGAATTGGAGAATGAGAGTTTTACTGCCATTAAATATAGTAAAGAGAATCAACTATTATATATAACCAGTCAAAAGGGTGTAGAGGATCAATTATATGAATTCAATCTGCAAAATGAAGATTGGAGAAATATCCCCGTACCGTGCAGCGTCATTAATAAACTTGAGGTTGCTGCATCTGGCACGCTATACTTATTTGGCATGAGCGCAACAAGGCCTCATAATATCTATAAAAAAACAGGTGATGAGTGGGTATCATTAACTAAATATACTGTTCCTGGCGTAGATTCCGATGAATTGGTTGAACCGGACATCATTACATACCCTTCCTTTGATGGCCTGGAGATCGAATCGTTATTTTTTAGGGCAAAAAGGGAAAATGACAATGGTGAAGTCATTTTTTGGCCACATGGAGGTCCTCAAGCGGCAGAACGGAAGTCCTTTAGGGCATCATTTCAATTTTTCCTGAATCACGGTTACAGTATTTTTGCGCCAAACTTCCGCGGTTCTACTGGTTATGGTTTGGAATTCACGAAAATGGTGGAAGGAGATTGGGGAAATGGACCAAGACTTGATAATGTAGCCGGCCTTGATTGGCTCATTAACCAAGGGCATGCACAAAAAGGTAACATTCTATTGATGGGCGGAAGCTTCGGAGGGTATATGGCACTTCTGCTACACGGACGACATGCGGATTATTTTAAAGCGGTTGTCGATATTTTCGGACCATCCAACCTCTTCTCATTTATCAATTCCGTTCCAGAAGAATGGAAGCCAGTCATGGATCAGTGGGTAGGAAATCCGGAAAATGATAAAGAAAAACTAATCGAGTATTCGCCAATCACCTATCTAGAATCCATGATAAAGCCAATGCTTGTCATTCAAGGAGCAAACGATCCCCGTGTCGTCCAATCAGAATCAGATCAAATCGTTCGGGCGTTGAAGGATAAAGGAAGAGATGTCGATTATATGCTTCTGGAAGATGAAGGACATGGATTTTCCAAAAAAGAAAATGAAATTGCCGTCTATCAAAAAATACTCACATTCTTAAAGCGATTCACAGCAGTAACAGAAAAGGTATAACCCGCATCAAAATATTTCATTTATTTACACTTTAATCGGAAACCCTGCCACTCACGTTCAAAGTGATGAAGCAGGGTTTTTATTTGAAAACCGGATGTCATTTTAGCCTCCCAATAGGGCGTGTATATAAAATCCTGACATTTAAAATTCAGAATTCCGTGAATAAACTCTAGTAATCTAGTCATAAAGTGCAATATAATAAACGGAAAAAGTTTTTTGATAAACGGAGTTGATCGCATTGCCACGGGAATTATTGTTATACATACTCGTAGTTATAATGGCAGGTGTTTTAAGCTTGTTCCTATGTTTATTTGCACAGTTAAGGATCAAGGAGGCACCTGGAGCAAAACCCTATATTGTCGTGACATTATTGTCTTCCATTTTCACTTTTTCCTATGCTTTCGAACTTTCCAGTACATCTTTGAAACAAATCATATTTTGGTTAAGGGTCGAGTACTTGGCCTTACCATTCATACCAGTATTCCTTTTGTTGATGTGCCTTGAATATGTCGGACAGAGAATTAAGAAGATCTGGCAATATGCACTCTTCATCATTCCGTTCATCACCATTTTCATGCATTATACAAATGACCTTCATCACTTGTATTACAAATCAATGGAATTGAGAAGCGATAGTCCTTTTCCAATTATTAAACTGGTGGGGGGCCCTTGGTTTTACGTCCACTCCCTTTTCCTTTTTTTATGTGTGATGTTAAGTATAATCATATTGCTAAAGCAGGTGAAAAAATCCTCATTCAGATTCAGGATGCAAATATCAATGATGGTGGCAGGTCTTATTATTCCTATAATGGCAAATTACTATTATATAAATGGATTAAGCTCATATGGTATCGATCTTGGTCCTGTATCCATGAGTATCACGTTTATCTTTCATGGTGCGGCACTTTTGACTTTTCAAATGTTCAATGTAGCCCCGATCGCTCGGGAAACTGTCTTTGAAAGTATGAAAGAGGGCGTCATCGTTTTAAATCAACAGGGTTTGATTGTTGACTATAATCATGGAATGCGCAAAGTCATCCCCATGTTGAATGAACATTCCATAGGAAAATCGATTACAAGTCTGCTAAATGGGAATCATCGTCTTAGGGAAATAATCGACCTTAAGCAAGACAGTGATTTTAATTGCAGCCTAAATGGTAATATGGTACATTACCATATTGGTTTTTCACCTGTGCTCAACAAAAGTAACCTTCCTATCGGACAGATCATCACTTTCGCCAACGTAACTGAAAGAGTTCTAATGCTGGAAAAGTTGAAACAACTGGCCAGCTTGGACGGATTAACCCAAATATTGAATAGAACATTTTTCATTAATAAATCGGAAATGTTATTCGATGCTCTAAACATGGAAGGCGGCAGTGTTTCTGTCATCATGTTCGATATCGATCATTTTAAAGATGTAAATGATACATTTGGACATGAAGCAGGGGATGCGGTCATAACGCTTGTTGCAAATACTGCAAAGGAACACATTCGGGAGGGAGATCTATTGGGGCGTTATGGTGGTGAAGAATTTATCATATGTTTGCCGGATACCGCTTTAGCTACTGCATATGAGTTGGCCGAAATTATAAGGAAAAACGTTTCGGAAAGCATTACAGTGGTTTATGATGAGAAGATTTCCGTTACCTGCAGTTTCGGGGTGACTCATGCCTTAATTGAAGCTGGTGACCGAAGCCAATCCATCAAAACATTGATGCCACTGGCCGACCAAGCCTTGTATGCCGCAAAGAAGAATGGCCGAAATTGTGTAAAGATCATCGCCTAAGATAAGAGAACCATCCATTTAAACCTTGAACTTGTTCTAGGTTTTTTTTATTGTGTTCAAGATTCCACACACATCTTTAGCCGCGTTATTCATGATGAATGCCCTTTTTTTTACTTGCTCTGTATACTCTATAACCGAGGCTGTTTCCGTAAGATAAAATGAGGCGGTAATGTTCGTCCATGACTCGCTCCAAGGATTCATTCAATGGCTGAACGAAGCTATTTGATGCTGAAGAATTCATTAATTCCTCCAAGACGGTACTAGATCTCAAGATTTTTAAATCTGTAAATCCGTTTTCTTGGAAGGCCTTTAACCATTCGGATTGCGTCAATAATTCTCTTAAATTATAAAAGTCCATGATTTCTTTTTTTGAGGTAGAATCAAGGTTGGTTTCTGCTGTCATATCAATGGATAACAAAGTTCCTTCTTGTTTAAGGACCCTGAAAAATTCACGGAGCGATTTTTGTATATCCGTGAATGCAGTCGTTGATTCGGCTATGATAAAATCAAAAGAATTATTGTCAAAAGGCAGTTCTTCTATTGAAGACTTATATAGGTCAATGCTTAAGTTAGCTTGTTGGAATCTTTTTGTTGCATGTTTCACCATCTCTGGGTGATTATCAAGCGCAGATACTTGGCAAAGAAACGTTTTTGCCAAGTAAGATGAGGTTTGCCCAGTCCCGCATCCGGCATCAAGGATCATTGATGTATGGTCGATTTCTTCATTTTTCAAGAGCTGCTTAGTCAGTTCAAATCCACCAGGGTGTGCCCCTTCAATTCCAATTATGGCTAGTGCGTCTTGGTATGAGTGGTTCATGGCATAATCTCCTTTGGTACATGTATAAATGTATTTTATGCTTTGGTTTCGAAGAGTGCTTTTACTATTGACAAGGAATATGGGAGAGACTTTTAAAGATTTGGTGGGTATTAAATCCATGCAGGCTAGTCCCCGAATGCATACGATGTAGAATCGACTGAAAAGGGGAGAGCAAAATGGGATATCATAATTATTATCATAAATGCAGGCAAGGTGTTGGAAGACCGGTTGAAATTCGTACAAATAGAGGAACCGTACATCGGGGAATCATACACCGGGTTACGCCGAACCGTGTATATATTCGACCATTTGAAGGTGGCGGAAACCTTGGGGGGTTTGGTTATGGAGGTTTTAATGCAGGATATGATTGGGGTGCCGCAAATGGATTTGCCTTTGGGGCAATTGCATCTTTAGTTTTTCTCGCATTTCTCTGGTAATCGAATGATGAAAATATTAAAAAACCTGAAAAATTATCAGGTTTTTTATTTTGTTCGGAATCCAGCCAAAAAAAACAGGAAAGAATTATGATAGCAGTAAGGCTTTGATTCATGTAAGGCGGTTCTTTTTTCTGGATTTAATATCAGTCAGTAAAACTGTAAGTCTTGAATGAAGTTGGCTTGCTGAAGTTAAAAAGACCGGGCAAGACGGAATCCTAGGTCGTCAATGCAAAATGTCGGATGGCTGCGCCGACGACATGAAGCTCCACAACCCCTGGCATCCTCAGCCCAGCTACCTCCTCGAAAAATACGGTAGGTGCCGTACACTTGTTCATCATATAAATCCCAGCACCATTCCCAAACATTCCCTAACATATCATGCAGCCCCCATGGATTCGGTTCCTTTGTTCCTATTTCATGAATTTTGCCCCCTGAATTTTCGTTATACCAGGCAATGTTATTCAGCTCTCCATATCTATAACCAGCAGTCCCAGCTTTACATGCATATTGCCACTCTGCTTCTGTAGGAAGTCGAAAACCGTTTGATTCCCAATCACAAACATTGTTTTCACCATTAATAGTATAAGACTCTCCCAGTCCAGCTTTCTGTGAAAGTAGATTACAAAAAGAAATGGCATCATACCAAGAAATATTTACAACAGGTTTTAAATCTCGATCAAAAGAATTAGGTGATTTATTTGTAATAGCATAGTAGAAATCCGTAGTAACAGGATAACGGGCAAGAAGGAATGGCCTTATTTCAGTTTTCCATTTGCTTTTAATTCTATCATCCCTTAATTCTATTTCTCCCCCAGGAATTTTCACCATTTGACAGTCAATGTAACTCTGTATTTCCTTTGACAATCTACTCCCTCCAAATAATCGGAATTTTACAAATTTTACTACAATCAGAACTGTTAAATCAATACAAATATTATGTTTGTATTTGCAGATAAAGGCCAGGAGTTAAATAAATACGACCGTTTTTGGTTTTAAACAGAGTAGATTAGACTCAAACACTACTTAAAAACCAAAATGTCATTTGCCTTAAGCTTTATTCTTAATAGAAGTCATATTTTTTCATTTCAAGCTACTTTATGGTGGGGAGAAAAGCAAACATAAAAACCTTTGAAATATATAGTTGGACATGAAGATGGCGTGCCATATATTGTATGTAAAGTGTATAATTGTAATGAAAATGATAGATTTGATTCCCAAATCTGTTTAACAAGGAGAAGTGAAATGATTGCTTTATATAAAATGAGTGACTCATTGGAAAATCAAATTGGAAAGCTGTTTCAAGGAGTAGGTTACAAAACGGCCCGTTTTTATTCTGTGAATGCTTTGTTAGAACAGATTATGAACCCGATGGTCATTATAACACCGGCTATTCACCAAAAAGAATTAGAAGTTCTTCAAGTTCCAATACTTCCGCTTTCCATTCGTCTGGATGATATTGAGAGAACGAGAGAAAAAAAAGGTCTAATGAATGATTCTAGCAACAAATGTTGTGTTGTTGCATCAGAAGAAGAAATTGAATGGCTAAAAAAAGAATTTGATGAGGATCCACGATTCCCATTACATTTTGTAAGTAAAGAAGAGTTTTTTTTAGCTGGTATGCAACCGGATTCGGTGTATGTAGCTCCAGTTTGGATGAAAGATTTACTCACTCATTCACATACAGGAACCATACATTTTATCAAACCCTCCCTATCTTCTTTGATTTCTACTATACAAATGGCAATTTCTATAGACAAATTAACTGCAAGTATAGCCATGGAAAGGTATCAGGTAGAAGCTATCGTTAAATCTGCTCACGATGGAGTTGTTGCAGTAGACCATGAGGGAAGAATTACAGTAGCTAACGAACATGCGAAAAAATTGCTAGGTCTACAAGATGGAGTTAAAGGACATAAGATTACGGAATTTATCCCTCATTCCGATTTGATGCGCATTCTTGCAACTGGAAAAATTGAAATGGGGGATATTGCAACAGTCATGGGGAGGCAAATTGTCATCAATCGATTCCCAGTGATTGTAAAAGGTAAAATAGTCGGGGTAGTTTCAAGTTTTAAAGAAATCACTAATATTCAAAAGATGGAGCTTAAACTTAGAAAGATGTTACATCAAAGTGGACTCGAAGCAAAACATAGACTTAGTGATATAGTTGGCAGATCCTCGGAACTATTAAAGGCTAAAGATTTAGCCCAACGATTTGCTCAAACTGATGCAACTGTATTAATTACAGGTGAATCTGGAACTGGCAAAGAATTATTCGCACAAGGTATTCATTTGGCAAGCCCACGTGTACTGGGCCCTTTTGTTGCTGTAAACTGTTCTGCATTACCAGAAAGCCTTTTGGAAAGTGAATTATTCGGCTATGAAGAGGGTGCATTTACAGGGGCGAATAAGGGAGGAAAAGCAGGTCTATTTGAACTTGCCCACGGTGGTACTTTATTTTTAGATGAAATCGGTGAAATGCCTCTTCATATCCAAGCTCTATTATTGCGCGTTCTTCAAGAAAGAACAGTACGAAGGGTAGGGGGCGAACGTGTTGTGCCAGTTGATGTTCGAATCATTGCTGCAACAAATCGAAAATTAGAGGAAGAAATTTTAGAAAAAAAGTTTAGAACCGACTTATATTACCGAATTAATGTTTTGAATGTTGAGTTACCACCTTTGCGGGATCGATTAATAGATATTCCAGACCTATTGGAGGCAACTGTCAATCAATTCAACGAAAAACGCGAGACGAAAATCGTTAGTATTGACAATGAGGTATATACATTATTTAAGGCATATAACTGGCCAGGAAATATAAGGGAACTCAGAAATATAGTTGAACGAATGGTACTGCTTGAGGAGGGAACGACCTTAACGGTGCAAAGCGGCGAATTCCTTCTACAAAAGCTTAATAGGAACAAAAGCCAGAAAGATCATTCTGACTTAAGCATTAAAGTGAATGAACGAGAACTGATTGAGGCAGCATTAAAAAAATACTTCAATAACAAAACTAAGACTGCACAAGCTCTTGGGGTAGACCGGTCTACTTTATGGAGAAAACTAAAAGAATATAATCTATAGTGTTTTAAATTTCAACATATCGTTGTGATTTAAAACACTTATCTAACGGTTAATGAAATAAAAAACCCCTTTATTGTTTAATATATCTGAATTTTCAGTGTTTTTATCTTGTTGGCACGGTTTTTGCAAGTTATGAAATTGTAGCACATTATTATGAAACATAATGAGGTGAAGAAATTGCAAAAACACTTTTCCATCGCAATTATTCCTGGGGACGGAATTGGTCCAGAGGTAGTTAATGAAGGGTTGAAAGTTTTAAAAGTGCTTGAGGAAGTACATTCAGATGTAAGATTTTTTTACGATTTCTATGATTGGAATTGTGAGTATTATCTAAAACATGGAAGGATGATGCCAATAAATGGATTGAGTTTATTGGAGGATTACGACACGATTTTATTTGGTGCCGTTGGAGCTCCTTCTGTTCCAGATCATGTTTCGGTATGGGAACTTATTCTTCCAATTCGCAGGAATTTTCAGCAATATGTTAACTTGAGGCCGGTCAAACTGCTTAAAGGATTGGAAAGCCCTTTGAGATATAAATCACATGATGATTTGGACTTTGTCGTAATTAGAGAAAATACAGAAGGGGAGTATTCGAATATCGGTGGTCGGATTCACGAAGGTACTCCTTATGAAGCGGCGATACAAAACAATGTATTTACGCGCTATGGTAGCGAAAGGATTCTCAAATATGCATATTCAGTGGCTGAAAGTAGGGCGAAGAAAAGGCTAACGGTTGCAACAAAGTCCAATGCGATTAATCATACCATGCCATTTTGGGATGAAATCGTTAAGGAAATTGGAAATGAGTACCCTCATGTAGATGTTCAACTCTATCATATAGATGCCCTTGCTGCTTATTTTATCTCAAAGCCTGAAAGTTTTGATGTCGTAGCGGGAAGCAATCTGTTTGGAGATATCTTAACAGATTTAGGAGCCGCTATAGTTGGGGGACTTGGATTGGCCCCTTCTGGAAACATCAATCCTGAAAGGAAATATCCTTCGATGTTCGAACCAATACACGGCTCAGCACCGGATATTGCAGGAAAAGGTATTGCCAATCCAATTGCACAAATTTGGAGCATTAGTCTCATGATGGATCACCTTAGACTTCCTGAATTAGGAAAATTGGTGTTAAACGCCATAGAAGAAGTGTTATTCGATGGTAAAATCAGAACTCCTGATCTCGGAGGAACGGCTAATACCATGGAAATGGGAGATGCTATTGTTTCAAAAATACGGGAAATGAGTTTAAAAACCAATATGGGGGAGAAAAAATGATTATTAAAGGCTATCATTTATCTATTGGTGGACAGCAAGTACCTACAGAAGAAACGATCCCTGTATACAATAAATTTACAGGTGAAGTATTAACTCGTGTTGCTAAGGCAGAAAAGCAACATGTTTATAACGCTATAACAGAGGCACAAAAATGTTTTAAACAAGATAAATTAACTGCATTTCAAAGGTATCAAATTTTATTGAAAGCTTCCGAGTTGTTCCAAGAACGTAGAGAAGAATTTGAGATCACCTTGGTGAGAGAAGTAGGTAAAACCATTAAAGATGCAAAAGGAGAACTGGATCGCACAATTGAAACTTTGCGTTTGTCCGCGGAAGAAGCAAAAAGAATTACTGGTGAAATGATTCCGTTACAGGCCGTCGAAGGAGCGGATAATCGATTGGGGTTCACAATCCGTGTCCCTAAAGGAGTCATTGGTGCCATCACTCCGTTTAATTACCCATTATTGTTAGCGATACATAAAATCGCCCCAGCAATAGCATCAGGAAATACAGTAGTAGTCAAACCAGCACCAAACACACCTGTGACCACGTTTCAATTAGTAGAACTGTTTGAAGAGGCTGGACTGCCAAAAGGATATGTAAATGTGGTAAATGGTGGCGCTGAAGTTGGTGAATGGCTTTTACAGGATGAAAGGATTGCCATGTATTCTTTCACTGGATCAGCAGGAGTTGGACAATATATTAAAGAGAAAAGTGGAATGCGCCCTGTAGCGTTGGAGCTAGGGAACAATTCACCCAACATTATTCATTTTGATGCTGATTTGGACCAAGCGACCAAGCTTACGGCCTCTCGTAGCTTTCACAATGCAGGGCAAGCATGTATATCTGTTCAGCGTTTATATGTGCATAATTCTGTATTGGTTGAGTTTACAGAAAAGTATCTTTCATATGTTCAGCAACTAAAAGTTGGGAATCCGGAAGAACCGGACACGGATATAGGTCCAATGATTAATGAAAAAGAGGCGATTCGCGTAGAACAGTGGGTCAATGAAGCTATCTCAGAAGGTGCTGTTTCGCTTACGCGGATTCGTAGAGAAGGTTCCCTGTTTTATCCAGCAGTTTTAACTCAAACAACGCCGAAAATGAAAGTGGTTTGCCAGGAAGTGTTCGCACCTGTAGTGGCGATAATCCCTTACGAGGATATTTCGGAAGCATTTGAGTCGGCCAATCAATCGGAATATGGTCTTCAAGCAGGCATTTTTACACGAGATCTGGCTTTAGCTTTAAAGGCAGTTAAGGTTCTGGAATATGGTGGAGTAATCGTAAATGACGCATCAACTTACCGCAACGATATGATGCCATATGGTGGAGTTAAGAATAGTGGAATTGGCAAGGAAGGACCCAGATATACGATTGAAGAAATGACAGATGAAAAAATGGTGGTGATTAACTTATGATTGAGAAATTATTACAAGGGAAAACAGCCATTGTAACGGGAGCAGGCTCAGGTATGGGGAAAGCCATTGCACAATTATTTGTTGAACAAAAAGCAAATGTAATCTTCGCAGACTTGAATATAGAGGCAGCTAAAGCAGTTAGCGATTCATTTCCTAGCGAAAATGTAAAGGCCGTTCAGGTCGATGTTTCTAATAACGAGGACGTGGCTTCACTATTCCAGCAAGTGGAGGAGGATTTTGGAAGATTAGACATTGTAGTAAATTGTGCTGGTGTACCTCAGGTCTTCACAGAGGTGGAAGATTTAAGTATTGAACAATGGGATCGGATTATGGACGTGAATACGAAATCTATCTTTTTAACTACCAAGTATGCAGCACCAATCATGAAAAAACAGCAAAGCGGTTCGATAATAAATATTGCTTCGATTGCAGGGGTTCGAGCTCGTCCTGGTTTAAATGCATACTGCGCCTCAAAAGGAGCTGCAATTATGCTTACCAAGGCATTGGCATTGGAGTTCGCCCCGTATAAAATTCGTGTGAATGCCATTAACCCAGGACCTGCTGATACACCGATGATCGATCAATTTTTGAACGGGGATGGGACACTGATGGAAGAAGATAAGAAAAAAATCTTTTTGGATAGTGTTCCATTAGGTTCCCTTATACAACCAGAGGATATTGCGCAAGCTTCCCTTTATCTCGCTTCCGACTTGGCGAAAATTGTAACTGGAGAGATACTCAATGTTGATGGAGGACGGGGAATTTAATCGGTGAGCAGGACGAAAACATAGATAACAAGACTCATTTATTTAAGTGAGCTTTGAAAGCATACGATTAGTGCAAGTACTTTAAGTAATGTCGTATGCTTTCAAAAAAATATAAATGTTCGTTAGTGACCTTTAATGTTGAAACTTATGATTTTGCCATAATACTTAAAAAGAACAACTACAATCGTATTTTTTTATTGCACCAGTATTTATAGCCTATGATGCCCTCGTTAGAGCAGTCCCAGTCTAACTTTTCATCAGAGCGAATCTATTTGACACACTAATTGCAGTTTTGCGACAGAATCCCTGTTTACTTTGACTAAACCATTAACTGGTTATTGCCGTGAGTTTATTAAATAAAATCGGAGGAAATAAAAAAGATTGAACCATTCTTTTATTCTCCAAAGTTCACAAAATTTTTCCAATGAGGGGTTAGTAAAATGCATAAATCTGGATTAGAAGCTCGTACGTTAAAAAAGGTATCCAGAAGAATTATTCCATATATTTTTGTGTTATATATCATTGCTTTTTTAGATAGAGTAAACATTGGCTATGCTGCTCTGGAAATGAATAAAGATCTTGGGTTAACAGCATCTACTTTGGGGTTAATTTCTGGTATTTTCTTTATTGGATACTTTCTATTTGAAGTACCCAGTAATATGCTAATGCATCGTATAGGAGCAAGAAAATGGATTGGGCGAATCATGATAACATGGGGTATTGTTGTAGTTTTAACAGCCTGGGTCCAAAATGCGAATCATTTGTATATTTTACGTTTTTTACTAGGAGTTGCCGAAGCAGGATTTTTCCCAGGCGTTTTACTTTATATTACGTATTGGTTCCGAGGAAAAGAAAGGGCTCGTGCAGTAGCCCTTTTTATGACAGCCTTGACAGTGTCCAATATAATTGGAGCACCGGTAACCACGTGGATAATCGATAATATTAATTGGGGTGGAATGGCTGGATGGCGCTGGATATTTGTACTGGAAGGAATTCCTGCTGTCATTTTAGGTATTACGACAATTTTTTATTTAACAGATCGTCCAGAACAAGCAAAGTGGCTTACAAAGGAAGAGAAGGAGTGGCTCATTTCCGAAATTGAAAAAGATAATCAAGGAAAGGAAATAGGCAAACACACTAGTCTGAAAAATATATTTGGGAGTACTAGAATTTGGAGATTGTCGTTTATTTATCTTACGTTAGTCACTGGTTTGTACGGAATAGGGTTTTGGATGCCAACTATTATCAAATCCTTTTCGAATATTTTAACAAATACTCAAGTCGGTTTGATTACCATGATTCCTTATATTTTTGGAGGAATAGCGATGGTTTGGTGGGCACGACGATCTGATCGCACCGGTGAAAGAAAAATGCATGCCGCTATTCCACCGCTTGTTGGTGCTATTGGCCTTATGGGGTGTGGATTAACTACGGATCCTATCCTATCTATTATTATGATGTCTGTTGCAACTGTTGGTATCTATAGTATTTTCGGACCTTTTTGGGCTATTCCTTCATTATTCCTTACTGAATTAGAAGCTGCAGTAGGAATAGCACTCATTAGTTCCATTGGGAATTTAGGTGGATTTATCGGCCCATATGTAATTGGTTATGTACAGGATACTTCAGGTAGCGTAGAGACGGGATTATATTTTATTAGTATAGTCTTATTCATCTGCTTTCTACTCGTCTTTACAATTAAGAAAGAACTTGTTACTTCTGCTTCAGTTCAGCCCCAATCAAATAAACTTGATATTAGATAAAGAGAAACGATATTGAAGAAAACAATCGAATTAAAAATAAATATATACGGATTAATATGAGGGAGTCCATAAAGTGATTCCCTAATTTCATATAATTATAAGTAAGGTTATGAAATTAGAACGATATCATTAATTTTTTTTAATAAATCTATTTTTTTGACTGCGAAATATGCTGCTTCCTTCACTTAAAAGCGACATTGCATACGCGTCTTTGCCTATCGTCAAATCCTGCACGATTAGGCAAAGGAGAAATTCCTAGTGTAGAAAGTGGACGAGGTAGTTAAAAATGAACGAGGCAAGAATTTTTTATTTTTCTTATTCTTAAGCTTTTTCTAAAGAATATCAAACAAACGTTAACACTTACACGAAAAGAAAAAACTCTTACCTCTTTTGAGTGTACATAGAAATTTCAATAAAGGAGGAAATTCATGAGTAGAAACCTCGACTTGAAGAAAAGCGAGAATTTAGTAATGGATTCGATCAATCAAATGGGCCCTGAATTGATTGAAGCTTCCAAGAAAATTTGGGATTTCGCTGAACTAGGTCTTAAAGAATACCGGTCTTCGAGATTATTAGCAGAGATACTTGAAAAGCAGGGTTTTTCTATTGAAATGGGTGTTGCTGGTATGCCTACCGCATTTGTCGCAACATGGGGTTGCGGAAAACCCGTTATTGGTATTTTAGGAGAATATGATGCACTTCCTGGCCTTTCTCAAAAAGTATCGGGTGTAAAAAATCCCGTTGAAAAAGGAGGTAATGGACATGGGTGCGGGCACAACATATTCGGTGTCGCTGGTGTAGGCGCTGCTGTTGCTGCTAAAAAAGCAATGGAAGTTGATGGTATAAAAGGCACGATTAAATTCTTTGGTTGTCCTGCGGAAGAAATCTTAGTTGGCAAGGTGTACATGGTTCGTGCAGGTATATTTAAAGATGCAGATGCATGTTTAACCTGGCATCCCGGTTCATTTAATACTCTTTGGAGCAGTAGTTCTTTAGCCATGAATTCTGTGAAGTTTACTTTTCACGGTAAAGCTTCGCATGCAGCTACTAATCCTGAGTCTGGAAGGAGTGCTTTGAAAGCTGTTCAATTAATGGATACGGGCGTTCAATTTCTAAGAGAACATCTCATTGATGGGGCAAGAATTCACTCTACCATTACTGATGGTGGTCATGAACCCAATGTTATACCTGACAGAGCACAAATTTGGTACTACATCCGCGCACCATATAGGCAGGATGTGGATAATATGTATGATCGCATTGTAAATATTGCAAAGGGTGCCGCTCTAATGACGGAAACCGATTATGAGATTCAGTTCCTGACTGGTTGCTATAACATGCTTCCTAATAAAGTGTTAGGTCAAGTTTTACTGCAAAATATGAAAAAAGTCGGTCCCCCGCCATTTGATGAAAAAGATTGGGCTTTAGCTAAGGAGTTAACCCTTTCTTCTGCACCAGGAACAAAAGAGACTGTTGTAAGAGTATCCGGTGCACCCCTTGAGTTAGTAGAGTTTAACCTAAATGACACGATACTTGAACCTTACGATGAAGGTGATATTTTAGCCGGTTCAACAGATGTGGCGGATGTTTCATGGAATGTTCCGACTGCTCAATTCAATACAGCTTGTGCTCCTATTGGTACGCCATTCCATTCTTGGCAATTTACCGCTTCAGTAGGTTCTGGAATCGGACATAAAGGTATGATAATGGCTTCTAAAATATTAGGATTAAGCGTCGTTGATTTATTGAAAAATGAGAATCTATTGGAAGTTGCAAAAGCAGAATTTGAAAAACAAATAGAAGCCAAAGGTAATTACAGAACCCCTCTTCCAGAAGGAACAAACCCTCCACTGAATTAGTAATAAATCTATCCATATAAATGACTGAATGATAAAAAGGGGGAAAGAAAATGTTTGTAAAGAAAAAACTTTTCATTTCGATAGTCATGTTGATTTGTGCCCTTGCCCTTGTAGGATGCAGTGAAAAGTCAGATAATTCTAATAATAATGATTCTTCTTCATCCAAGCCAGGTGGTTCACTAAATGTGGCCTATCCAGCACAGCCTACATCACTGGATCCACACCTGACGACAGCAAATGCAACACGCGACCCAGCAAGGCATATCTTTGAGACACTCGTCACTTTAAATTCTAAATTTGAAGTAACTCCAATGCTTGCTGAATCCTATGAGGTTAGTAAAGATAGAAAAAAAGTTACATTTATATTGAGAAAAGGCGTTAAATTCCATAATGGAAAAGAAATGAAGGCGGAGGATGTCATTGCTTCCATGACAAAATGGCAAGAAGGGGCCGTTGCAAAGGCAAACCTAGGAAATTCTAAATGGGAGGCTAAAGATGAATATACGGTTATCCTGCATGTCGAAACACCATCCATCGTACTATTACCTGTACTGGCAGAAGTGGGACAATTCGCGGCCATCATGCCAAAAGAGGTGATAGAATCGGCAGATACGAGTGGTATCACAGAATACATCGGAACAGGTCCTTTTAAGTTTGTAGAGTGGAAACAAAATCAATACGTTCATTTAAAGAAATTTGATGATTATCAGGCTTCATCCCAACCGGCAGACGGTTTAGCTGGTAAAAAGGAAGCTCTTGTAGATGACATATATTTTCACTTCGTCACTGATAACTCGACTCGAGTAGCAGGGATGATTAGTGGAGAATATGACTTGAGCGTAATGATGCCATGGGACGCAGCACCACAATTTAAAAATGTACCAAGTCTCGAAACCATACAAGCGCCTTTGGGAATTCACACTCTAATTTTTAATAAACAAAATGGATTCCTGAAAAATGTTAAAGCTCGCCAAGCTGTGAATTTAGCAATTGATAAAAAAGAAGTCTTAACAGCTGCAGTTACTGATGGCTATTTTAGATTGGACCCTGGATATATGCTTAAAGAGCAGGGCTTATGGTACACGGATGCAGGGAAAGATATTTATGAAGCTAAAGATACTGAAAAGGCCAAACAATTGTTGAAGGAAGCTGGGTATAATGGTGAAGAATTAAGAATCCTGACCAGCCGTGACTATTCACAACATTATAATTCGGCAGTGGCAGTTCAGCAACAACTTCAGAAAATCGGGTTGAACGTAAAGCTAGACGTGGTGGATTGGTCTACTCTATTAGATCGCAGAAATAAGCCTGACCAATGGGAAATGTTTTTTACTAGCTGGCCTGTTAGCTCAACCCCTCTCCAATATCCATTCCTGGATTCTAGAGCAAAGTTTGCAGGCTGGACGAATAACCCTGAAATAGACAAACTATTGGATCAAATTAAAGCTCAGTCTTCCCAGGATAAAGCTAAAGAGACCTTTAATGAATTGCAAAAAGTGATTTGGGAAGATATGCCTGTTGTTAATATTGGTGTTTATGATTCCATATCCGTAAAAGCGGATAAAGTCAAAGGATATCAAGAATTCCTTGGACCAGTTTTATGGAATACGACTGCTAAAGAATAAAATTAATTGTTTAGAATCCCCCTTCATACGTTTTACATTGTGAAGGGGTTAATTGTAGAAAGGAGATTTTTGATGAAAGCCTATATTCTACAGCGAGTCTTATCTCTCATTCCAGTTCTATTAACTGTAGCTATTGTAGTATTTTTCATTATGCATTTAATTCCAGGAGATCCGGCATCAGTAATGCTTGGGGCAGATGCAACTGAAGATGACATTGAAAGATTACGAGAAGAACTCGGTTTTAATCTACCTATTTACGAACAATTTTTCAATTGGATCTTTGGCCTACTTCAAGGCGATTTGGGAATGTCCCTTTATATGAAAGAACCAGTATTACAGGTATTTATGAATCACTTAGGTCCCACACTTTCATTAGCGATATTTGCACAGGGGATTTCTATAATTATAGCTATTCCTATGGGAATTATTGCGGCAAAAAAACGGGGAACGAGCACAGACCAAATTTTCATGGTGGGTTCTTTGTTGGGAATTTCCTTGCCAAGCTTTCTCCTTGCATTATTATTATCTTTATTTTTCGCAGTGAAACTCCAATGGTTTCCGGTAGCTGGATATAAACCACTTGATGATGGGCTATTGGCTCACCTAGAATATCTAATATTGCCTGCTTTGTCTCTTGGGGCCATACAAGCGGCTTTAATTGCGCGGATGACAAGGGCCTCTATGTTAGAGGTACTAAGCATGAATTACATTAAAACCGCAAAATCAAAAGGTGTAAAGGAAAAATTAATCATTTATAAACATGCATTGAGAAATGCTTTTATCCCTATACTGACTGTCGTTGGACAAACCTTTGGGACATTGGTAGCGGGAGCTGTAATAACAGAAACGGTTTTTAATATACCAGGACTCGGTCAACTTATCATGAACTCAATAGTGCAGCGAGATTACGAGGTACTCCAAGGAACTGTTCTGCTGGTTTCCGCCGCTTATGTATTCATTAATTTAATAGTAGATTTACTGTACGGTGTGGTTGACCCAAGGGTACGGTTAAGTCGGAAATAAAGAAATGAATTGAAGGGGAAATGATTTATGGAAGCAAAAACAATAATACAAAAAACAGACCCATTGTATTCAAAAAATCATATGAAGAAAGAACGTCAATCTTTACTTCTGCGCAGGTATTTTTCAAACCGGCTTGTAGTTACAGGAAGTGTGATTATCTTAATTCTCAGTTTAATCTCTATTTTTGCACCTTTGATCACCGTATATACACCTTATGACATGATAGTAACAGATCGTCTAAGCCCACCAAGTGCTAAGCATTTTTTTGGAACAGATAACTTTGGCAGGGATTTATTTAGCCGGGTAGTTTATGGCACTCGGGTATCCATGACCGTCGGACTTACAGTAGCTGCTATAACGCTTGTAATTGGAGCAGTAATTGGTTTGTACTCAGCTTATTATAGGACCTTGGATCATATCCTGATGAGGGTTTGTGATGGCTTAATGGCATTTCCTGCAATTCTATTGGCCATTGCACTCATGGCTGCATTAGGGCCGAATATAATTAATGTCATTCTTTCGTTATCTATTGTAAATACACCTTCTGTCGCACGTGTCGTTCGTTCTGCAGCCATTGTAGTCAAAGAACAAACGTTTATAGAAGCTTTGAGATCACAAGGGGCCAGTTCATGGCGAATTATCTGGCTTCATATTGCTCCAAACACTATGTCTCCTCTGATTGTTCAAATCACCTACGTATTTGGGGTTTCTGTCATAATTGAAGCATCACTTAGCTTTTTGGGAGCTGGCATTCCTGCGCCATCACCAAGTCTAGGAAACATTTTATTTGATGGTAAAATCGTAATTTTTAATGCTTGGTGGATGACAGTTTTCCCAGGTGCATTCATTATTCTATCCGTTTTGGGTTTGAATCTCTTCGGTGATGGACTTCGTGATTTACTTGATCCGCACACCAATAAAGTAAAGAAATAATATTAACACGGTAATAATGAGGAGGACGGTTATGGGGAAAGAGTGTTTATTAGAGGTCAAAAACCTAAAAACGACATTCATGACAGAAAAGGGACCTGTTACCGCAGTTAATGGGGTTTCATTCGATATATATTCAGGAGAGACCCTAGGGATTGTTGGAGAGTCGGGATGCGGAAAAAGTGTAACCTCGGAATCTATTTTACGATTGTTAAATGAAAACACGACTAAATATGATGGAGAGCTGATCTATAAGGGCAGAAACTTGCTATCCTTGAGGGAAGATCAAATGAGACATATTCGTGGAAACGAAATATCTATGATTTTTCAAGATCCGATGACTTCTCTTAATCCAGTATATACAATTGGCTATCAAATTGCAGAATCTTATGTCATTCATCAAAAGCTTGGAAAAGAAGAAGCTTATACCCGAGCTATAGAAATGCTCAAATTAACAGGAATTCCTTCACCAGAAAAAAGGGTGAATGAGTATCCGCATGAATTATCAGGAGGAATGAGACAGAGGGTGATGATTGCAATGGCATTGGCGTGTAACCCTAATCTACTAATCGCTGATGAGCCCACGACCGCTTTAGACGTCACTATACAAGCACAAATATTGGACTTGATTCAAGGTTTGAAGAAGGAACTAAACATGGGAGTCATGTTGATAACACACGATCTTGGAGTAGTTGCTGAGGTCTGTACACGTGTAGTCGTTATGTATTTAGGCCAAATAATCGAAGAGGCTGAAGTAGGATCTTTATTTTCAGAACCTTTACATCCCTATACCAAAGGCTTGCTAAAATCCGTTCCACGTTTGGATGGGGACCGTACTAAAAAGATGCATGTGATTGAAGGGATGGTCCCTTCTCTTAATAATATTCCCAAAGGGTGTCGATTTGCTCCAAGATGTACGTATTCTACAAGCCTTTGTGAAGAAAAACCACCTGAATTAAAAGATATTGAAGACGGACATAAAGTGCGCTGTTGGCATTATGAAACAGTATTACAAGAGGGGAGGCGAAAAGATATTGCAGACGCTGTCAGATGAAAGAGCTCCGATTTTACAGGTCAAGAACTTAAAGAAGTATTTCCCTATATATACTCCTCTTGGCCGAGTGAAAGGGCATGTTAAGGCGGTAAATAATGTAGAGTTTACCTTAAATGAACGAGAAACGCTTGGGCTTGTAGGTGAATCGGGTTGTGGAAAAAGTACAACAGGAAGAACTATCATGCGTTTAATGGAACCTACGGATGGTCAAGCCATTTATAAGGAAAGCGACCTATTTAAGTTAAAAGGGAAGGAAATCGAGCAAATTAGGCAAGAAATACAAATGGTGTTTCAAGATCCTCATTCTTCTTTAGACCCAAAGCAAACCATAGGGCATGCAATTGAAGAGCCTATGAAGATTCATAAAATAGGGTCAAAGAAAGAGCGTATGGAAAGAACCTTGGACTTACTTCATAAAGTCGGGCTTAGAGAAGACCAATATTTTCGTTACCCTCATGAATTTTCAGGAGGGCAAAGACAAAGGATTGGGATTGCTAGAGCACTAGCGGTAAGCCCTAAAATAGTAATATGTGATGAACCAGTATCCGCTCTCGATGTATCCATTCAATCGCAGGTCATAAACTTGTTGCAGGAATTGCAAGTTAACTTGAATCTTTCTTACCTCTTTATTGCCCATGATTTAAGTGTAGTTCGACATATAGCTGATAACATTGGAGTTATGTATTTGGGAAATATGGTTGAGCGGGCTGCAACAGATGAACTATTTTCTCATCCATTGCATCCTTATACTAAAGCATTATTATCCGCAGTTCCAATTCCCGATCCTAAATTAAAAAAGGAACGGATTATTTTAAAAGGGGATGTACCGTCTCCTCTTAATCCCCCTTCGGGATGCATTTTTCATACGAGATGTCCTCATGTTATGGATCGTTGCAAAGTTCTATCGCCGTCACTTACAAAAAAGGGGGCAAATCACTTTGTAGCCTGTCATTTATATGAATAATTTATTTGCATTATTGTGATTCACTACTATTAGCACATTCTAACCTTTCTTATTAAATAAGAAGAATCTAATTGATAACGAGGTGAATTGATGTTTACAAATTTAGTGCTTGTTACTGGTCAAGTTATTACATCAAACATGGAATATGACGTAAATGAATCTGTTGCAGTTTCCGATAAACGATTGATTGGATCTCAAACGGAGGTAGTGGATTTAGCAGGTAGAAGTTTAGTGCCAGGTTTTATTGACTCTCACCTTTATATGGTACAAATAAATTAGGGGTAAGCTCCAAGGAGCCCCTTTCGAATCTTTACATGATGTTTTAAAAGGAATAGAAAAAAAGTGAATGATACACCAATTGGAAAGTGGGTACGTGCATGGGGATTCCATGAAACCAAAATATCAGAAAATGGATATCCTTCTAGAAAAGAATTGGAGCTCATTTCTAGCAATCACCCGATCATTCTTCGGCGTGCCTGTGGTCACATTTCCGTGGTAAATAGCAATGCGTTGGAGATAGCAGGAATTGATGTGCATACCCAAGATTCCGAAGGTGGATTATTAGTCCGAGATGAAGCAGGAGTTCCTACAGGCGTATTAATAGAAAATGCTCAAATCCCTTTTTACGAATTCGCTTATTATACACATGATGAGCTTTTGCAAGGATTAATGATGGCATCTAATGATTTTATCGCTTCTGGCATTACGAGCATTCACGATGCAGGTGTCTCTAGCCCGGAAAACTTTAGTGTGATGCAGAAGGCGGTTCGTAACGGAAAGGTTCAGGTTAGGACATATTGATTGTCTCGACAATCAATAAGTCAGAAGAATTTGTTGACAAGATGATTTCAACAGGTCTGGGAGATGAGAAATTTAAAATTGGCCCAGCTAAGGTATTTACCGATGGAAGTAGTAGCGGACCAACTGCTGCAATGAGGGAACCTTACGCTGATAATTCAGAAAGTTCCGGTATATTGTACTTTAGCCAGTATGAACTTAACCGGATTCTCGGGGAGGCTCATGAAAAAGGGATTAGATCACAGCTCATGCTCAAGGAGACAGGGCTATAGAAATGATGCTTAACTGTATTGAGGTAAAATTCCGAGTATACGAACGATTTTCATTTGAGGTGAATCACCGCTAATCATGAAAAAATTTCTAATAGAAAGGGAGTATTTACGAATGAGTGTACAGCAAATGCAGGCTAGGAGAATAAGAGATAAAGAGGAAGTAATCCGACTTACTCAGTCGCTTGTCAAAATTGAAAGTGTCTTTCGCCCCGGAGTTGAAGGGGGAAACGAAGAAAAAGTCGCGAACTATGTAGCAAACTATCTAAGAAATATTGGTATTGAGGTATATATTGAAGAAGTAGAGGCTGGACGTCCAAATGTTATCGGCATTGTTGATTCCGGCAGACCTGGAAAAACGTTACTTTTCGAAGGACATACAGATGTGGTAACGGAAGGAGAACGGGAAGCTTGGAAGTACGATCCTTTTGGAGCGGAAATAGTAAATGGAAAAATGTATGGCCGAGGGACAAATGATACAAAAGGAAATCTGTCGTGTATGATTACTGCTGTCCATTCCTTATTAAGAGATAAGGAATACTGGTCTGGGAAAATTATTTTATGCATTCCTTGTGATGAAGAGGGAATGATGATTGGCATAAAGCATTTTATCAAACAGGGATGGGCAAAAGATGTAACAGGAGCTATCATTTGTGAGCCTGAAGAAAATGAAGTCTGTATTACACAAAAGGGGGCCATGCGGATTGCGATTAATGTTTACGGAAAAATGGCTCATGGTGCTATGCCTTTAAGCGGAATCAATCCGAATACACGTATGGCTAAAATAATCTGCGAAATTGATAAGTTAGAAACTCTTGAGAAAGAACGTCTTGGAAAGCATGATCTGTTGGGGTGGCCCTCTATAACACCTACAATCTTAATGGGACCTGTTCACGGGGAAGCACAAATTAATGTTGTTCCAGATCAATGCATGACCACATTGGATATTCGAACTATACCTGGACAAGAACATAAGGTTATAAAATCTCAATTGCAAAACATAATAGACAGACTCGCTAAAGATGATCATGATTTTAAAGCAGAAATGGAAGTGATTGAGGAACGGCCATGGACCATAACCGATCGTGAAAACCCAGTAGTCAAAGCTGTTGCAAAAGCTGCTCAAATCGTTACGGGAAAAGAAGCGGTGTATAACGGTGTCCCAGGAGCAACAGATGGGACATTCCTTCATATGGCTGGTATTCCTATTGTCACGATTGGAGCGGGGGAAAGGGAAGTACCACATCAAATCAATGAATATGTAGATGTTGAAGAGCTTGCGGAGACAACAGAAATCTATCGGACTGCCGCCCTTATTTTTTTAAATGAAGAATCATCATTTAAATGAAGGGATATAAAATTACTGTTGAAATTAGGTCATATATCAGATTAATGCAATTCAGTAAACGACATTAACAGTTAAAAAAAAATTGTACATCACTATAGGTCATTCTAGCTCCAAGTAATTTGATTAATATGATAAATAATACCTGAGTAGCATCATATGTTATTTTGATATTTTTTTGAACTTTATTTAATACTTATTTTTACACGTAAGATCATACATATTAGTCCTTACTAATATGTATGATCTTTTATTATCTTTTAAACTAAATAAGGAAAGAACTGCTTTTTTTTCTCTATTAAAAAAATAGAATAATCCTTTATTGATCAATGATGGACTTAAAAGTTGCTTTTATTGTGTTGAAGCTTTTTTCGATATGAGAATGCATTTCCTGTTCGGCTTGTACCGGATCTTTATTCTGAATGGCTAGAAGGATCCGTTCATGATCATCTACAAAATTAGAAAAGTTTTTAAAATGCACTTTTAAAATACTAGTTCTTATATATAGTATTTTAGTCTTAATAACATCGCATAATTGGATTAATTGGTGGTTGTGGGAAGCAAGGTCAATGATATCGTGAAATTCCTGATTTAGTTGTGTAAGCTTTTTTGTATCATTCATATTCACGGCTATTTTAGAGTCATTTATAACTTCGACCAATTTGCTTAATTCCTCATCTGTGATATTCTGAGTTGCTAATTTAACAGCTAAAGATTCAAGGCTAATTCGGCATTGATATACATCAATAATGTCTTGTACGCTAGGGTTATAAACAGATATGACCTTACCATTACGAACGAGTAGGTAGTCTTTCAATAACATCTGGAAGGCTTCTCTAATTGTACCCCGGCTAACCCCGATTCTTTCAGCAACCCTGGTTTCGACCAAACGCTCTCCAGGTTGATATTCACCGTCTATTATCATACCTTTCAGGATGTGATATACCTGATTATGAAGCAGTTCAGTTTTTTGTATTTCTTTCATAATATTGCCCCCCCTATGTAACAAATTTATATCTATATATAAAATAGTCTATTTATTTGGATTTTTCAGTTCATAGATATATTTCAATAATAATAGCTTAAATCCTACTTTAATAGCTCAAATTATAACATAAAAAAATGTTGACGGTTAACCGTTGACATTATAATAATTGTCAATTACTATAAGAATTATCAAAAAATTAGGAAAGTTTTTGTTTTAACGGAATTGATTTTTATAGAAAACAAGTGTTTACAACGTAATTTATCTAGGAAGAAAAAATAAAAAGAGGTGAATGTACATGGGTGAAGATATAAAACAGGGTGCCTTGAAGGGATTAAAGGTATTGGAATTAGGTAGTTTGATAGCTGGTCCTTTTGCCGGAAGATTAATGGCTGACTTTGGGGCCGAGGTAATAAAAGTAGAACCTCCAGGAAAGGGGGACCCTATCAGAAATTGGAGATTACTATACGAGGGCACATCCTTATGGTGGTTTGTTCAATCCAGGAACAAAAAAAGTATTTCATTGGACTTACGCAAAACGGAAGCTCAAGAGATCATTCGGGAATTAGCAAAAGAAGTGGATATTATTATTGAAAACTTCAAACCCGGGACTATGGAGAAGTGGGGACTTGGCTATGACGATTTAAAAAAAATTAATCCTAAGATTATTATGGTCAGGGTATCAGGATATGGCCAAGATGGACCGTACCGAAATAAGCCAGGGTTTGGAAGCATTGGAGAAGCAATGGGGGGGATCCGTTATTTAACAGGTTATCCTGATAGGCCACCAACAAGGGTCGGGGTTAGCTTGGGAGATTCTGTAACTGCATTATATGCTGTTATGGGGGCATTAATGGCTGTATATCATAGAGACCAACCTGGTGGAGAAGGACAATGTGTTGATGTTGCTCTATATGAATCAATCTTCAGTTTAATGGAAAGTGCAGTTCCAGAGTACGACCATTACGGAGTGGTTCGTGAAAGAACCGGAAGCACCCTACCAGGAATAGCACCTTCGAATACATATCCTTGCAGGGATGGTAAATACATTGTAATCGGGGCAAATGGAGATGGCATCTTCAAAAGGCTTATGGAGGTTATCGAAAGACCAGATTTAAGGGATGACCTTAAATTCTCATCTAATGACGGACGTGTACAGAATGCTGAGTATCTAGATGAAGTAATTGGTGGGTGGACGTTACAACATAATTTAGCTGATGCCTTGGTATTACTTGATGATTCAGACATACCTGCAGGATCAATATATAGTGTTGAGGACATGGTGCATGATCCACATTTCCTTGCTAGGGAAATGATCCATAATATGGATGTTGAAGGCCTTGGAAAACTTAAAGTTCCAGGCATTGTACCCAAGTTGAGTAAAACTCCCGGAAGTATTAATTGGGCTGGTCCAAAACTAGGAGAGCACACAGAACAGGTTTTAAAGGGGGAATTAGAATTAGCGGAGGATAAATATGATGAGTGGCTCGCTTCCGGGGTAATTTCAGATCATGAAACTATTAAGCTGAAAAAATAGCAGTACAAAATGAGGAGATGAAATAAAAATGAACTTACCAAAACGTGTTGATATTATAGAATCTGGACCAAGGGACGGAATTCAAAATGAAAAAATCTTTATTCCAACTGATGTGAAATTGCAATTGATACATGCGCTGAGTGAGACGGGAATTAAAAGAATGGAGGCTACTTCATTCGTTTCACCTAAACATGTACCACAAATGGCAGATGGAGCCGAAGTTTTTAGAAATATCAACAAACGAGAAGATGTGCAATACATGACCTTGATTCCAAATAAGAGGGGATTTGATTGGGCTAAAGATGTAGGGGCAACCAGTCTGGCCTTGTTTGTTGCGGCAAGTGAGACGTTTAATAAAAAAAATGTAAGGATGTCCATTGAAGAGTCCTTATTCCAGTTATCCTCTGTTGTAGAGGAGGCTAAGAATAAAAATATGTTCATACGGTTTCATATCTCAACTGCTTTTTATTGCCCATATGAAGGTCCCGTTCAGGAGGAAACAACCCTTAGTCTTGTTCATACGTTAGAAAAATTAAATGTGGACGAAATTGTGCTTTGCGATACAATAGGCCGGGCTAATCCTAAGCAAGTATATCAATTGTTCGGTAAAACCTTGGACCTCTCACCCTCAGCGAAAATAACAGCCCATTTCCATGATACTTATGGTTTATCAAAAGCGAACTCATTAGCAGCATTGCAAGCGGGTATCACTTCTTTTGATACTTCCATAGGAGGATTAGGTGGTTGCCCCTTTGCGCCGGGAGCAGCAGGAAACGATGCAACTGAAGACTTTGTATTCATGCTACATGAAATGGGAATAGAGACTGGTATTGATTTTAATAAACTAATGCAATGTGTAACTCTGATAAAGAAAATGACGAATCGTACATTGACTGGCCACCTCCATAAAATAGCAAATCCATACTCCTCAGATAATAACACCAAAATTAAATTGTAAAACAGTTTATTCATAAATATATATCACTCCCTCCATAGAGCAACTTGTAATTTCTCTTCATGACAAGGAATGTAACCGTTTTCTCAGAGAGTTTGAAAGGATTTTTAGGTATTTTCTTCAATTCCTTTCGTTTGAAATGGATATAAGGGCTACAAATAAATCATTTACAAGGGGATATGTGAATGGCTATTTTAGGGTTTCTGATGATTGGTACATTTCTTTATTTAGTAATGTCAAAACGTGTTTCTGTTTTAATCGCTTTTGCACTTGTGCCGATTATATTTGCACTTATCGGCGGATTTGGTTTGGAAATAGGAAAAATGATGTTGGATGGAATTGCAAAAGTTACACCGACAGGGATTATGATTGGTTTCTCCATTTTGTACTTTGGTTTGATGATCGATAGGGGCTTATTTGACCCAATGATATCCCGCCTAATTCGATTTGCAAATGGAGATCCTCTCAAAATAGTTATGGCCACGGCTATCATAACTTTAGTAGTTGCTTTGGATGGGGACGGATCAGCAACTTTCATGATAACAGTCACGGCTTTGTTGCCAATTTATAAAAGGCTCGGCATGAGCTCACTTACTTTAGCTGGAGTAGTAGCGTTGGGTGCGGGTGTCATGAATATCATTCCATGGGGAGGGCCGCTGGCTAGGGCAATGGTTTCCCTTGGGGCGGAATCCACTGAATTGTTTAATCCCATTATTCCAGCCATGTTAGCTGGGGCTGTTTGGGTAGTATTTGTATCGTATATATTTGGTATGAGAGAACGTAAAAGAATAGGCATAATTAAGGTTAACAAAGGCGATTCAATGGAATCGGGAGAAATCGCGGCAACACTAGAAATGTCATCCAGTCTACCGAAATTATATTGGTTCAACTTAATCTTAACTATTTCTTTGATTGTTGCTCTAATAATGGAAATAATTCCAGTGCCCGTCTTATTCATTGTTGCGTTCGCCATTGCTTTGTTAGTGAACTTTCCCGACGTGAAAAAACAGCAAGAACAAATTGCTTCTCACGCCCAAAGCATGGTTATGGTATGTACTACCATATTCGCGGCTGGTATTTTTACAGGAATACTTTCTGGAACTAAGATGATTGACGCAATGGCCGTTTCTATGGTTTCAGCTATACCGGATTGGCTGGGAGGACATCTACCAATCCTAGTAGCCGTGGTCAGTATGCCTTTAAGTTTAATATTTTCTCCTGATGCCTTTTATTATGGGCTACTTCCGGTCCTAAGTGAGGCCGGGACAGCCTTTGGAGTTGATCCAATAGAAATTGGCAGGGCTGCTTTATTAGGGAACGGGACAACGGGTTTTCCCTTGAGTCCATTAAATCCGTCTGTATTTGTCCTAATTGGATTATGTAAGGTCGATTTAGGAGATCTTCAGAAAAAGATTTTTTTCTGGGCTTTTGGGAGTACTATCGTGATGACAATCGTGGCATTGCTTACAGGGGCAATACCTCTTTAACAGGTTGAAAAATTAAATTAGGGAGTGGTTCAATGTTACCTCTTGAGGGAATTACAGTTGTGTCATTAGAACAGGCAGTGGCAGCTCCCTTTGCTTCTCGCCAATTGGCAGACTTGGGAGCGCGTGTGATAAAGGTAGAGAGGCCTGGATCTGGAGACTTCGCACGAAACTATGATTCAACCGTTCACGGAATGTCGAGCCACTTTGTCTGGCTCAATCGATCGAAAGAATCCTTGGCGCTTGATCTAAAACAGGATGGAGCAAAGCTGGTTCTGGATAAACTGCTCTCGGAGGCGGACGTATTCATTCAAAACTTGGCACCCGGCGCTGTTGATCGACTTGGTTTTAGTTCCACTGTCCTCAAAGAAAAATATCCTCAACTTGTGATTTGCGGAATTTCAGGTTACGGTACGTTTGGTCCTTATATGGATAAAAAGGCATACGATTTACTCATTCAATGTGAGGCGGGAGTCGTTTCCATTACTGGAACAAGAGACAATCCATCGAAAGCAGGCATTTCGATTGCGGATATTGCAGCAGGCATGTATGCGTACTCTGGTATATTGACTGCACTTATTTCTCGTTTTAGGACAGGTAAGGGAAAGGTAATGGAGGTCTCAATGCTTGAGGCATTGGGAGAATGGATGGGATATCCACTTTACTATTCTGGGTATGGTGGGACGGATCTGAAGCGAACTGGGGCAAATCACGCAACGATTTATCCTTATGGTCCGTTCCTTGCAGGGGATGGAAAATTAGTCTTCATGGGCATTCAAAATGAACGAGAGTGGGAAAGCTTTTGCACACAGGTGTTAGAAAAATCTGAATTAATTACTGATAGAAGGTTTCATAGTAACGCATTCCGAGTTACTAATAGCAGTATTCTGAAAGAAATGATTGACGCTGTTTTTCAAAAAATGAACTCGAGTGAGATAATTGAAAAACTTGAAAAAGCAAAAATTGCGAATGCCCATTTAAATACGGTAACAGAATTCATAAACCATCCACAATTGAAAATCCGGAAACGTTGGCAAGAAGTCGATTCTCCCGCTGGAAAATTAAACGCACTCATACCTCCTGTGACTTTCGAAGATGTTGACCCAGTTATGAATCCTATACCGGATGTTGGCGAGCATACAGAGTCGATACTAAAGGAGTTTGGATTTGAAAACCAAATCATCGGAAAAATATAAGGTATTAACTTCCTAATGATGGAAAAATGAAAAGGGGTGAAGTTATGATTCCTCGGACATGGATGTTCATTCCTGGATCTGATGAAAAGAAATTAAAGAAAGTCCAGCAATTATGCGCCGATGTATTCATTTATGATTTAGAAGATGCTGTTTCTCCAGAAGGAAAAAAAGATGCAAGAGCTTTAGTAAGGAAATATATCAAAGCGAATCAGGAAAAGGAAAATTTCATCAGAATAAATGGATTCCACACACCATATTTTTACGATGATTTACTTGATCTAATCGATTCCGGCTTGACAGGAATTGTATTACCGAAAGCTGAGACAAAAGAAGAAATTATGTCTTTAGATCATATATTAGTTGAAAGGGAGTCTAAAAGGAATCTAAATAAAGGCCAGATAAAAATTGTTCCTTTAATAGAGTCGGCTCTAGGACTATATAATTCTTATGAAATCGCATCTGCTAGTCAGAGAGTTCAGCAGCTTGCATTCGGTTCCATGGACTATGCATTCGATATAAAAGCAATAATAACGAAGGATGCCCATGAATTGCTTTATGCAAGATCCCATTTGGTTGTTACTTCCAGGGCTGCGGGAGTTGGACCTCCTATTGACACGGTTTATGTTGATATTAAAAATCATAAAGGCTTCCTAGCCGAAACCCAGCTTGTTAAGGAGCTTGGATTTCAAGGGAAATTAATCATTCACCCTGATCAGGTCGATCTTGTAAACCAGGTCTTTGCACCTAACCCTGAAGAAATTGAGGAAGCAGAAAGAATTGTAAGAGCGTTCGAACAGGCATTAGCCAAAGGGGAAGGCGTTTTGCAGCTTGAAGGGAAAATGATTGACCTTCCTATTGTAGAACGTGCTAAGCGTACCCTTCAATCAGTTAATTTATATCAATTGTGAAATTGAAACGATCAAGTATCGCTCCAGTTCGGACTTGAGCATGAAGAAAGGACTTTATTATGAAGAAGGTTAGAATTGGTTCAGGTGCGGGATACGCGGGAGATCGCATTGAGCCAGCAATGGAATTGATTCAAAAAGGAGATTTGGATTATATCATTTTTGAATGCTTAGCCGAAAGAACAATTGCCCTTGCACAGCAGGCGAAAATGAAAAATCCAGATGAGGGGTACAACCATTTATTGAAGTATCGTATGGAAAAGGTCTTATTACTATGTGTCGAGAATAATGTCACATTAATCACCAATATTGGAGCAGCAAACCCTCTCGCAGCCGCTAAGGTTGTTAAGAATATAGCAGAGGAAAAAGGCATCAGTAATTTAAAAATAGCAGCTGTAAGTGGAGATGATGTATATCCGAACATTGGAAAGTACATGGATTGCACAATAATAGAAACCGGAGTTCCATTGAAAGAGTTGAAGTCTTCCATAATTTCTGCAAATGCCTATATCGGAATTTCTGGAATTGTTACCGCTTTGCAGGAAGGGGCAGATATTGTAATTACGGGCCGGGTATCAGATCCTTCATTAGTAGTTGCACCACTTAAGCATGAATTTGGTTGGGAAGATACAGATTATGAGCTTCTTGGTAAGGGGACAGCCGCTGGTCATTTACTCGAGTGTGCAGCCCAAGTGACCGGTGGTTATTTCGCAGATCCAGGGGATAAGGATGTTCCTGACTTATGGAATGTAGGTTTTCCGATCGCCGAAGTACAGGAAAATGGAGACTTTTTATTAAGCAAGCTTGAGGATTCGGGAGGCATGGTTACGACTGCTACCGTAAAGGAACAGATTGTATATGAAATTCACGACCCAACCCGATATCTTACTCCCGATGTTATCGCTGATTTTTCTGAAATAGAAGTGATAGAAAAAGAAACAAACCAAGTGCAAATTAAGGGAGTGTCTGGAAAAGAGAAGAGCGGTTACTATAAAACGAGCATCGGCTATTTGGACGGATATATAGTTGAAGCAGAAATTAGTTACGGAGGTTCAGGTTGTTTAGGAAGGTCAAGACTGGCGGAAGAAGTAGTGAGACACCGGTTGATTCAGGCTAATATTGAGATTCAAGAAATGAGAATTGATCATATTGGTTCTAATTCGCTTTATCGATCTTCTATTTCGGCACCGTTGTATGACAAGGAAAGACTATCGGAGGTACGATTAAGGGTGGCAGCCAGGACTGCTGATAAAGGAGCCGCTAATTTGATCGGCCAAGAGGTGGAAGGTCTATATACTAATGGGCCTGCTGGAGGCGGTGGTGTTCGGGTTAGTGTCCAAGAGGTTGTATCAATTGCCTCAATTCTTATTCCTAGCGATGATATTACAATCGACGTAACGTACGAGGAGGTCGACAAGAATGAAACTCAAGCAAGTCACTCACTCTAGGTCAGGGGATAAAGGAAATATTTCAAATGTTTCCGTCATTGTCTATCATATGGAAGATTTTGAAAAAGTAAAAAAACAGGTAACAGCAGAAAAGGTTAAGGATTTCTTTCACGAAATAGTGAAGGGTGATGTGGTTAGGTATGAACTGCCGAAAATTGGCGAATTGAATTTTGTTATGCAAAACGCATTAGGTGGAGGAGTCACAAAATCACTTTCTTTGGATAGACATGGAAAAAGCTTGAGCTCTGCTCTCATGGATATGGAAATCGATATGGAAGCTGATGTAAATGACTCAAATCATTAATTTTCTTACGAAGGCGAGCCAATTATTCAGGGGCTCGTTTTTTGTATTCCGAAATTTTTGGGACGATATAAGTCAATATAAAAGTTCTAGGAGATATTCTTTTGAAATCCGACCTAATATATAAGCTGTAATAAACTTTGATATACATCCAGGGTGCAGGTTACCTTTCTCTTTTCGCTTAAGAATGATAATCATTTAATATAAATTTGCTGACTTTTTTTATTTTTTGTTCATATGTATATCCTTAAAGGAATAAAAAATCATGAATGCAATCGCTACTTTTAATTATGGGGGAGAGCGAATGAACGAGTTTTTGGAGAAAACAGCAAGATACGAGCATCGGTTTTGGCTGCAAATCTTAGGAGACCATGGCAGGTTCATCCATGAGTCTTTAGCTCCGGTTGAAGTGGAAAATATTGAAATTGCCTCAGAATTCATTCAAATTTTTGATACTCTCCTTGGTAAAGCCAATTCGGAAGAGATTTCGCAACTTACTGCCATGGCAGAAAAAGAGGCATTAAGATTTCGTGAGTTTAAGCTAAGCCTACTTAAAGAACATCTGGTGGGTAAAATAAAAATACATCTTTCACCTTCATTCATTAATCATATGGTGAACGAATTAGAAGAATATTTAAGATTATTGAAATACTTCAATTC
This sequence comes from Peribacillus simplex, assembly GCF_900156045.1. Classification (GTDB taxonomy): domain Bacteria; phylum Bacillota; class Bacilli; order Bacillales; family DSM-1321; genus Peribacillus; species Peribacillus simplex_D. The sequence continues at coordinate 117,741 of NZ_FTMX01000005.1, forward strand.
AAATCAAATGCCGCCTGTTTTTCATGAGCTTCATCATCATTTGCTTTGGCTTTTAGATGCAGCTGGGCATGCAAGTGCAATATCATCCAATATGGATGAAGTTGAAAAAAGATTAAAGGAGAAAAGTGACCATTATAAAAAACATTTTAATGATTTTTATTTAAAAGCTGTTGAAATGGCTGGATATTTACGAACCAATCTGTCAACATTCCCAGCATTGGAAAAAATGAATCAGGACGTTACATTGGAAATTAAATTCTTTCAGCACTTTCTGCTTGAATTGGAGGAGCTTGACCTTAGTGCGCAGGCTCTTGGAACATTTTCACCATTAATGGCCGATCATATGTGGCGTGAAGAATGTTATTATTTAACGAAACTCGCTGAATCGACAGACACGGAAAAGCCAAACTGCGATCCAGCGAAACCTAGGCTAGTGGAATAAAAAAGTGGACCATAGAGCCCTTTCTATAAAAGGGGCTCAAATCTGTTGAATATAACTTCAAACTCAGTAGGATATTTAACTCTTCGAAGAAGCGTTCAGTCATCTTGTCTTTCTGAGCTTCGCCTGGTTTAATACGTTTTTCTTGGTTGGTTAACATTACGGGGTGTAATTTTTAAGGAAGTTAATTCCTATCCTTATGTTATACTAAAAGAACTAAAAATCAATTATAGAAGTATAGGAGTGCTGAAAGATGTTTGGAAATCCTTCCAATTTGACAGATGGCATTTATTTTGGAGAATCGTTACCACAACAAATCGCTAAACACATTTTAAAAAAAATCATTGAAGGGGAAATAGAAGCTGGAGAGAAAATCGTCGAAGAAGACATTTCCAAGGAATTGAATACGAGCCGTGCACCAGTACGCGAAGCCCTTTATCTATTGCAGGTTGACGGTATTGTTGAGAGGATGCCGAGGCGGGGAACAATCGTCAAGCCATTTTCACAAAAGGAAATCATTGAATATAATGATGTTACGATCGGGCTGATCCAGATGGGCATTGAATTTTCCCAAGGAAGGTGGCACGAAGAGAATAAGCAATCTTTACGAAAGCATTTGGAAAGTGCAACGGATGAGTGTGTGAAAAGTAATGTAATCGAGTATCAAAAAAAAGCTGAACAGATATTTCGATATATTTTTTCAATCGCTAATAACAAAGCATTATCAAGATTTTTTGAGGAAGCCAGTCATATCCTCATGGTTTTTGCCCAAAGTCAATGGAATACAGAAACGATGGAAAATTTCCATTTCAGATTAAAAATGTCTATTGAGGCTATTATCGAAGACGATTTCGTTAAGGCAAAAAATGAAATTCATGAAGCTCTGAATCGTGGAGTGATGTAGAGTCTTTGACTCTAAAACCAAATTGTCGACAATCGACAAAAATAGTGTTATGATGTAATCGTATTCAAACAAGAAATATCATCACCAAGATCAAAGGGAGAAAGGGAGAATATTATGCAAGCATTTGATTTTACAGAAAAAGTAGCAATTGTTACCGGCGGCGGCGGGGGTATCGGCCGGGCAGCTTCTATTACACTTTCAGATAATGGAGCCAAAGTGGTTGTTGTAGACCTTTCTGAAGAGGCTGGCATGTTAACGGTAAATGAAATCAAAGGAAAAGGCGGCGAAGCAAAGTTCGTTAAAGCCGATGTTACAAATGAAGACGATATAAAAAATTATGTTCAAAAAACGATAGATTCTTATGGAAAAATCGATATTTTCCTGAATAATGCAGGGTGGGAAGGCAAAATCATGCCTCTTGTCGATTATCCTACTGAAGTTTTCGATCAATTAATGTCAATAAATGTACGCGGCGTTTTCTTGGGTTTGAAACATGTATTGCCCTATATGATTGAACAAAAAAGCGGGGCGGTCGTAAATACAGCATCTGGAGCCGGTTTACTCGCAACGCCAAACATGGTGGCATATGGTGCAAGTAAACATGCGGTTCTTGGAATGACGAAAACTGCAGGTGTCGAAGTTGCTCCCCATGGTGTACGGGTGAATGCCGTCTGCCCAGGTGTCGTCAACACGGCTATGATGCGGTCGATTGAAAGCGGATTTGGTCAAGGTGATTCCGCGGCAGCTGAAACGGCTAGAAAACAATTGGAAGCAACAACTCCGGATGGTCGGTATGCTGAGCCTCAGGAAATTGCAAATCTAATGATGTACTTAGTATCAGATCTTTCCAGCCACATAACAGGTCAAGAACTTGTAATCGACGGCGGGGCCATTTTAATCTGATAAGCAATAAACTTTATTATAGGGGGACGAATATATGAGTTTAAAAGGAAAAGTCATAGTAATTACAGGAGCAGCCAGCGGAATTGGAAAGGAAACGGCATTTAAATTAGCTGAACAGGGAGCTATTGTCGTAGCGGCTGATTACAATGATGTTGCTGCTAAAGAAACGGCTGAAGCCATTCAACAAAAGGGAGGCACGGCTTCTTTTGTGAAAGTGGATGTAGCTAAAGCGGAAGAAGTGGAAGCGATGGTAGAAGCTGCAGTTGCCAATCATGGCACCATCGACGGCATTTTCAACAACGCTGGAATTGGACTAGTAAAACCATTTTTAGAGATGGATCCAGAGTCTTACCACAGAGTCGTTGATGTTGACCAACACGGCGTTTATTATGGCATGTATTATGCGGCAAGGAAGATGGTGGAGCTTGGGGTAACAGGCGCAACGATCGTCAATACAGCCTCAATATATGGGACGATGGTTTCTATCGGCAGCTTTAATTACCATGCTGCAAAAGCTGCAGTCATTGCCATGACTAAATCTGGAGCAATTGAACTTGCGCAATTTGGGATTCGTGTTGTCGGTGTTGCACCAGGTTTTATCGAAACGCCGATCATTGGTGATGATCAAGAGTTCCTGGACAGTTTGGCACAACTTCATATGAGGAAAAAATTGATTCAGCCAGAAAAAGTTGCTGAAGTTGTAACGTTCTTGTTCTCCGAAAAAGCGGATGCCATTAATGGACAAGTCATTCCTGTTGATGATGGATTCTTAAGCTTTAAGGGGTAATCATTATTATCAAATAGATTTTCCAGATAACTTAAAAAGGGAGTTTTGACATATGAACAAACGATTCGATGGCAAAGTAGTAATCATTACAGGTGCAGGATCAGGGTTAGGACAAGCAGCCGCATTGGAAATGGCTAAAGAAGGAGCTAAACTTTCATTAGTTGATTTAAACGATGCATCTTTGGAAGCAACAAAAAAATTAATCTTTGAAATTGCACCAAATTCAGACGTGCTTCTGGTCACTGCAGATGTATCGGATGAAGAAGCAGTAAAGAACTATGTGGACCAAACAGTCAGCAAATATGGAAGAGTCGATGGTTTTTATAATAATGCGGGTATCGAAGGTAAACAGGCACCTACAGCTGAATATGATAGCAACGTTTTCAACAAAGTAACGGACATCAATATTAATGGTGTATTTTATGGTATGAAATACATCCTGCCAATCATGAAAGAACAAGGATCAGGGGCAGTGGTGAACGTTGCTTCTGTAGGCGGAATTCGTGCGGTACTTAACCAAGCTGCGTACGTTGCAAGTAAACATGCTGTAGCAGGATTAACAAAAACAGCTGCCATAGAATATGGTCAATACGGAATCAGCATAAATGCCATTGCACCAGGAGTAATCTTAACAGCGATGGTAGAAGGTTCATTCAGGCAAATAGGCGGGGAGAATTGGGAAGAAGCAATGGCGGATTTCGTCAGTGTGAATCCTAAAAAACGCTTTGGTAAACCTGAAGAAGTCGGCCGTTTAGTCGCTTTCTTATTATCAGGGGAATCAGAGTTCATCAACGGGGTAGTCATTCCGATTGATGGCGGACAATCTTCACAATACTAATTGAACAAAGGGAGTGGCAGCATTTGGTCACTCCCTTTTAATGGTATCCTTTATAGTTAATGACCAATGTAAAAATCCGTTTATAGCCTAAATGCGAACCTTTAGAATAGATTAAAGAAGCTCAAAATAGATGAACTCATTAAAAAAACGCCATACAAGGCGCTTAACAAAATTTCAAGAAATCAATCGTCATTTTTCTTTATCATGAAGCTTATCTTCATATTCAGTTTCCAACATACCATACAGACCATTCATTTCTTGTTCATCAGGATCTGCCCCAAACTCATTTCTATTTTTTATCTTTTTATCATCAAGAATTTCTTCTTTATCATTTTTCCTATCCATACATATCACCTCCACACAATAGGGTGTCTCATTATCTGAAAAAACATACGCTGAGTGACCAGGTCTTTTTAAGTTTTCTTGCGTTTATGTTAAGAGTTAAAGATAAAATACTAATTCAATGCTAGTAATCTCATTTTCAAGAACATTTAATTGGTATTCTAAATAGTTATTACTCTTACTATTTGTTAAGATATAAATATATAACTTAGAGATAACGGAGAGAGATTGTGAAGAAGAAACGTAAGAAATCAAAGAATGTTTTTGTCATTTTTATCCTCATCTTTGCATTTTTGCTAATAAAAGAGATCATGCGAACCCCCAATTACGAAAATGTTTCCACATCAGTAAATACGCTTGATTCTTTTGCGAACGTGAAAAAGTATAGTTCACTTCTCAGGGACGAGTTGGCTAAATACGGTCTTGAGGAGCATACTTCGACATTGATTGCTTTGATGCAGCAGGAAAGCCGAGGACGGGGAGGTGACCCAATGCAGGCATCTGAGTCAGCGGGTCTTGATCCAAATTCGATCACAGATCCAACGGAAAGCATTAAGTATGGAGTGAAACACTTTAAGAGAATCAATGAATATGGCAATGAAAAGGACGTGGATTTTGCCACGATCATCCAAGCATATAACATGGGAATTGGTTATATTGATTTCGTTGCGAATAAAGGTGGCAAGCATACTGAGGAGCTTGCGAAGAAGTTTTCCATGCTTCAGGTCGAAAAAAACCCTTCCCTTTATGATTGCGGCGGAGACAAAGAAAATTTTCGATACCCATATTGCTACGGTGATTACTCATACAGTGCGAAGGTATCTAAGAACATTGAGGAGCTTGCCGACAGTATATCGGCTCAAGCTGATGGTGAGTGAGGGAGAACAAAAAGCCTACTGAATGAAGTAGGCTTTTTGCTCATTGTAAAGGTTTCAATGTTGTGGAGTTAAAAGAATCAAAACCAATGTCATTTGTTGTTCAACCATGGAAGGATGTCTTTATGTTTATAGAGTTTCTCGGATTCTGAAATGGTTTGTGATAGAAGAATATCAATGGAATCAAGTATAGAGTTTAGGGCTAGTTTAACAGAACCACTCTCATATTGCTCTAATGGCACAGGTAACTCTTCCTCGTCTAAAATAAAATGTTCCCCATCCGGAAGCACCAAGATATCAATGATTAAATCCTCAAAGGATACCAACTTATCCTCCATATATGTATTCCTTACAATATTAAAATAGGATCCTAAATAATGCCCTTCGTTATCTCTCCAGATGTATAAATTATAAGGACGGTCTTTCCAATAATGAGCAATCGTATAACTGCCTATAGGAATGGTTAGTTTTATAGGACCCGCTTTCATCGTGAACGAATCCATGATTTCATGAAAAAGCACGACATGTTGATATTGTGCTTTTAACAGCAAACAGCTATGTTCCACAACTAAGGAGTCATAGCGGATTTTTCTTTCTATTATTTCATCTCCACGCTGAAGTTCTGGTGTAAATTTATTGTCCATCGTTTCTATATCTCCCTTAAAAACTATCTAGATCATTCATTTCATTATACTTAATAAGGTTTTTCTTTTCTAAAAAGGAGATCGCCAGGAAAGTGAGGAGTAACAACTTTTAGGAAATTCCAATATCAAAATTTAATTTAAACACCTGCAGTACCGAGAAACTAGGCTTTATTTACTTCAAAACGTATACTTGTGGAATAAACACAACATACAGGATAGTTGTTTCATGGAACCTATCCTATATACGCCTGCTTTAAAGTTTTTATGTCAATTTTCTTCATTTGGAGCAACGCTTTCATAACTCTTTCTGATTTTTCAGGATTGGAGTCGTTCACCATCTCGGTTAGTTCCGCAGGAACAATTTGCCATGAAACGCCAAATCGATCTTTCAGCCAACCACACACTTGCGCTTTTTCGTCTCCGCCTTCGGAAAGTTTTTCCCAATAAAAATCCACATCTTCTTGATCCTCGCAATTGATGATAAATGATATGGCCTCTGTGAATTTGAATTGAGGACCGCCATTCAATGCTACGAATGCTTGTCCTTCCAATTCAAATTCCACTGTCATCACTGATCCCTCTGGCTTCCCGTGGATTTGATTTCCTTCATTTCCATAACGAGTGATTCTACCAATTTTAGAATTTTCGAAGATGGAAGTGTAGAACATTGCCGCCTCTTCAGCTTGAGTATCAAACCACAAGTTGGTAGTGATTTTTTGAATTTTGTTTTTCAAATTTTTTTCTCCTTTCATGTTTAGCGGTGGGGTATTAGGGAGCCGGGAATTTATTCGATAAGATTAAATATCTTGAAGGTACCCTATTACTATACACCATTTATTAGGGACCAAGAAAATGATGTAAGGGTTAGGGTGAAGTTATAAACCGTTCTGAGAATTCAAGTTTTACTAGTCAATCATTTAACGAATAACTTTCCTTATGCTAGTTACATTATCTTTGTTCCTGGTGAAGGAAAAACAAAAAAGGATATAGAAACTTTTCACCAGTGAAAAGACCTATATCCAATTTGAAGAATAATCAATAAAGGGTCATGTTCATTTTTCAGCTCTCGAAGTTAAATTGCCATTTGATTCCGAATTTATCGGTTAACTGACCGTAAATTTTACTCCAGAATGTTTCTTGGAGCTCAAGACCAACCGTGCCGCCCACACTTAGTTTGTTAAAAATCGATTTAATTTCATCCACGTCATTACCGACATATGCCAGGCTGATATTATTGCCTTCAACAAAGGGCATACCAGGAAAAGTATCGGAAAACATGACATTGCTTCCATTAATATTCAGCCTTGTATGCATGACTAAATCTTTCGCTTCTTCTGGAAGGGGAAATTCCGGATTAGCAGGTGTTTCCCCGAAGGTCATGATATTTGGTTGTTCGGTTCCAAAAACCTCTGCGTAGAACTCTACTGCTTCTCGACAATTCCCATTGAAATTAAGATATGCATCAATTGACATTTAGCTCACTCCATTTTTTTTGTTTTTTATTCGTTGCTACAAGCATTATGACATCATGTTTCATTATTACCTGACGAAAAACTCCGGTGGTTCAATTCCGAGTGTTCTAAGATAGATATAGCCTTGTCCCCTATGATGGATCTCATTTTCCAAGGCGTATTGAAGCCTATCAAAGTGGCTTTGTGCGGGACCGAAAAAGGGATCCTTTTCTACAACTGCGAGCGTTTCCTCGGTCATTTCCTCCCACAGTTTCCTAGTATCATCCCTTACTGCTTCGCATGTTGAAACTAGTTCCTCTTTGGTGGTAATTCCAGCAAACGAATCTGGATACTCCCAAACACTAAGTGCGATGCCACGCATATATCCAGTTTCAATGTTCATGATTTCTTTAACCATCTCTGCGAAAGGGCGAAGCTTCCCGGCCGGGCTATAGTGAAATAATTCCTCTTCAGGAAAGGCTTCAACCACCCGCATCGTTAATCTCCTGTTGCCTTCCAATATATTTAACAAACCCTCTTTCGATAGAACCACCATTTCACTCTCCTTTGAGAAATACTCTGTATAGAAGTTCTGGGGAAAATCGAAAAGTCCTGCAACTCCTGCAAATTTCTGAATGTAAAGTTTGTACAGCTTTTTTTACTACTGGGGGCAGCTTCCTAAAAGTATCATTTTCCTTATACACTTTATGAAATGAATAGGAGCATTAAAACAGAGACGTTTTTTTACTTTTAGAGATATAAAGTTATAGTAGCGTTAACTGTGGTAGCGTAATATCTGGAAGGGAATTCTCATTTGGTAAATATTGATTAAATCTTTTATTTATTATACGATTCAATTAGTTATATATTTCCAACCAACAATATGCTTATACGTAATGGATATCATTCATAACGGAGTCACTAGAAAGGGAGAGAAGCAAATGATTAACAAAATCGGTCAAATCATGTTATATGTAAATAACCAAGACGAGTCATTGAAATTTTGGACGGAAAAATTCGGTTTTAGTGTAATTTCTGAAGAAGATAATGGCCAAGGGCTAAGATGGATTGAAATAGCCCCAACTAAGGAAGCACAAACGAGTATCATCCTGCATAATAAGGAATTCATTGCTAAAATGCAGCCGGAATTAAATCTTAATACACCTTCGTTAATGTTTTACTCGGATAATCTTGATGAATTATATAAAGATTTTTCGGAGAAGAATATCAAAGTTGGGGAACTTGTGAAAATGCCATCTGGAAGAGTCTTCAATTTTGCTGATAATGAAGATAATTACTTTGCGGTCATGGAAAAGAAGTAAATCATTTCCTAAAGATAAAAGAACATCAAAAAGACTAGAAAAACTATTTTTTAGTCTTTTTGATGTTTTTTGATACTACTATTTAGTCTGCAGCAGGCCTTGGCCCAGCAGGAACTCCAGAGTTCTCAACCGTCTTGATCGGCCGAACGGTTATGTCTCCATTCACGTAAATTTGACAAGATAGACGCAAATGATCTTCCATTCCTTTTTCCTCAAAGACCTTTTTTTCTTTATGTGTGACCTCCAAAAAATCACCTGCCAATATTTCCACTCTGCAAGTTGTACATTTAGCCTTCCCGCCGCAGCGGTGAAGAATATTAATACCGTTATCCTCCAATGCTAATACTAGCTTTTTTCCATTTTCCACTTCAAACGTTCCTTGGTCAAATACTGTTACGTTAGGCATCAAATACCACCTCTTATTTTAAGATATCTTTCAATAGGTCATTAACATATCTATTCTTTTACCTTGTCCATATGACATAAAAAAATGTGAAGTCATTACTGATTGATAGTCAAGATGAATAATTAATTACCTTGAAGACAAACTTTAAGTACATTCATAATTATAAATTTAACAAGGCATAAATAGAGCTAGGTAAAATAAGAATGGTCTTTTAGAGGCCAATTAAGATTTATTGAAAAAGAGAGTGAAATAATAAAAAGGGAGGTGCATGCCTGTGACTAATGGCAATTGTGATTTTTCACCAATGAAACAAATGTTAAAAGAGGAAATTCGCCAAGTAATATCGGCATTACAGGATAACTTAGAAGCAATGGGTAATGAAAATTATTGTCTCCTTGGAAATTTCGAGAAAATAAAGGATAAATTTGTATACATCGATATGAAAGCAGCAACCTTTTATTTGAACTGTTATTTGTCACCGTTTACGGACAAATATCCCGAATTATCAATTTGCGTACAAAATTTGTCGAACTTGAGACATGGCGGGTTGATTGTGATTCAACGGGGAGATCCTCTTGATTCTTTGATCCAACCAGGTATTTCAATAGGAGCGGAGTTAACCCATTCTTTATTGGAATCAATTTTTTTCCCTGGAAATCCACTACATGATGGTGCTGTATTGGTTAGTCAAAATCAAATTGTTTCTGCAGCAAATGTCCTTCCGCTTTCCGAAAGATCAACAGGGGGAAAAAAACTTGGAACACGCCATCGCTCTGCTTTAGGTTTATCTGAACGAAGTGACGCACTAGTATTGGTCGTATCAGAGGAAACAGGAAGAGTTTCATTTGCGTTTAATGGGAATCTGTACCCAATTAATGCTCAAGGGCCTATATAGAATTTTTAAGATCATTAAGTCCCATGGTGATGATAATGTTCTAGGTAATTCACACCTGGAATATTCAATTGTGTAAAAAACGGAAACGTTGGCTTCGATTTTTAACACTTTTGTAATTCAAAAGCTTATTTTTCTCCGAATTACAGGTACAGAAAAGGTCATGAATTATTTAACCCGGTGATTTTTACCGGGTTTTTGGTTGCTTTTTATATAAAAAAAGGCATATGATAATTAAGGAGTCTCAATCAGAAAAGTTATAAAACGAAAGAGGATTTTAAATGATAACCATTAAAAGTGAACGAGAAATAAATTTGATGCATGAAGCGGGCAAACTTCTTGCTGCGACGCATAGAGAAATCGCCAAAATGGTAAAACCGGGCATCACGACTTGGGAAATCGAAGAGTTTGTCGATAAGTACTTGGCAGAGCATGGTGCTACACCTGAACAAAAGGGCTATAACGGCTACAAATATGCAACGTGTGCATCAGTAAATGATGTAATCTGCCACGGCTTTCCCCAAAAGAAAGCCTTAAAAGAGGGTGACATCGTTACGATTGATATGGTGGTGAACCTTAACGGAGGTTTGGCGGATTCAGCTTGGACATATGCAGTCGGTGAAGTTTCCGATGAAGCTCAGCGTTTAATGGATGTAACAAAGAATGCTTTATATAGAGGCATCGAAGTTGCACGGGCAGGAAATCGTCTTGGGGACATCGGGCATGCAATCCAGTCATATGCAGAAGGTGAGAAGTTTTCTGTTGTCCGCGATTTTACAGGACACGGAATCGGTAAAACCATGCACGAGGACCCAACCGTCCTACATTATGGTAAGCCAGGTAAAGGTGCCCGTCTAAAAGAAGGTATGGTCATCACGATCGAGCCAATGTTGAATGCGGGAACATGGCACATGAAAATGGACCAAGACGGCTGGACGGCGAGAACGGCAGATGGAAAACTTTCCGCCCAATATGAACATACCCTCGTCATTACAAAAGAAGATCCGATTATTTTAACGGAACAGTAAACAAAAAGAAGAAACGGCCTTATCATGGGCCGTTTCTTCTTTTTGTTATATTAAAATATTTCACAATAAACCTCGACAGAATATTCTGAATTCCCTCATCCCACAACAGATCGAATTCGAAAAATTAGTACTAGGCAGTTAGGCATTAAAAACTTTACTATTATGTGGGAGCACAGGATAATAAGGGGAAGGAAGAAATAATTAATAATATGTTATATAAACACTATATAAAGGGGGTTTTGACAGTGAAGAAAGGGGAGAAACTGTCTGCAACGGTTGAAACGGTTGGGTTGAGCCAGCGGGAATTTTTAACGATTTTTTTACTACACTCTTTGAGAATAAAAGCGAATTATCCAAGGGCGATTCATCAGGACCTAAAAAATACGTTCACTGGAAAAGTGCATAGCTATGACTATCTATGTAAAATATCCAATACGCTAGTCGAATCCAACCATTTATCATTATATACGAATAAGGGAAGAAATTATTATCAAATTACTGAAAAAGGCAAAGAGCTTTACATATGGTACCAAGAAAATTTCCTGGAACGGTTTTCCGAAGTGAAAAAGGTCATTGATCGCTTCATGTTCGATTTAAGGGGTTCTGGTGAAAACCCACCGGTTCTTAATGAGCTTCCTGAAGAATACAGGTCGTATTTCTCGAAAATAATATCGGTGAAAGACCTTGTCCGTTATGTAACTTTAAAAGCCGCTTTCACTAAAAAGCCCATTTACATGGGGGAAATTGGAGATCTGCTTAAAAATCAGTTCGGTTGGATCGCTTCAAACGGCTATTTATACGATTTATCTCATGAAATGGAAGAGAACGGCCTTCTTGTCGGCAGGTGGGAAAGTGAAAAACGAACTAAACGATATTTACGAATCACCGATGAAGGACAGCATCATTACAAACAGATTGCGGATTCTGCCGCCTTTCAAGTCCAGGAAATCCAAAAATACATGGCCAGTGTCGTTATGTTCTTAAAAGAAAAGAGCTAAATGAAAATAAGAAATGGGCCCCTTAAGAATGAAGTTACATGCTTAAATTGAATCGTTCAAGGGTAAATGTTACTTAAAACACTTCTTAACAAGGGGGAATGACTGATGGTGGAAAAACACGATGAAATGGGAAGCATATTCAGTTTCATTAAAGGCCAGGTAGATAAGCTGCCCATTTCACAATCGAAAAAGAACAAAATGCTGGACCAGCTCTTAAAGCTTAAAACGATGACAGTTGATGCAAGGGAACCGAGAATTGCTCTTGTCGGAAGGCGAGGGTCCGGAAAATCATCACTGATCAATGCGATGTTTGGTCAGGAACGGCAATATGTCAGTTCCGTTAAATCTGGAACGGGTAAGGGAAAATGGCTTTGGTACCCGAGTGATGCCGAGCCCAAAATCCGTTTACTGGACTCCCGGGGGCTGGGAGAGAGCGAAGCTCCCACGGAAGAGTTCGAAGAAGAAACACCAATGGATGAATTGATAAAAGCAGTGACCGAGGAACAGCCTGATGTGTTTCTTTTCTTGATTAAAGCAAAAGAAACGGATTCACGGATTGAAGAAGATTTAAAAGAATTGAATAAGCTGCGCAAAATCGTTAAAGAGAATCACCATTATGATGTACCCGTCATCTGTGTGGTCACACAAGTGGATGAATTGGATCCCCCACATTATAAACAAGCACCTTTTGATGCCAATCCTAAGAAAAAACAAAATATTGATGAAGCCATCGCTTTGATGTCAAAACGATTTAAAGAGAATGATATACCACTATTGAACATCATTCCTACTTGTTCGTATATTGATTTTGATGAAAGCGGAAATATTGAATACGATATGCGCTGGAACATAGATTTGCTTTCTGATTACTTGATTGAGGCCTTACCCAGTGAAGCGAAGTTGAAGACCGCCAAAGCGATGCAGAGCCAATTCGTTAAGAAGAAATTCGCGCGGACGATAGTTGGAACGTTTACAGCAATAGCCGGTTTAATAGGGGCAGAGCCAATACCTTTTGCCGATTTTCCCATTTTGACTGGCATTCAAGGTTTGATGATTGTGGTGATTGGTTTTATCGCGGATAAAGAAATCAATACAAAAACGGCAAGTGAATTCATTGCTGCATTAGGGATCAATGTTGGAATCGGTCTCCTTGTCAGGGAAGGTGTCAGGGCTGCAGTCCGTTTCATCCCAGGAGCCGGTCTAGCCGTTTCCGGTGCGGTAGCTGGCGCGGTCACATATGGAATCGGGCAAGCGGCGATAGCTTACTTTCTCGAAAACAAAGATATTGATCAGGCGAAGGAAGCTTACAAGAACGCGAACAAAGAATATAAAAATGAAGACATTGACTCTTAATGCGCAGATTCAAACCATAAACTACACTAAGGTGATATGATAAAGTGGAGTTCGCAGTTCTGTTTCTGCTGCTGGATGGTTCAGGATTTTGTTTACTACAGGAGGGATGATCTTCATGTCGTTTTTTCAATCACAGAAGCAAAAAGAATATATTCAAAAATTAGAGGAAGCGATTCAGTCCTTTACCGGCCGATCTGAAGCGCTTGATGATTCAAAGGGATTTCCTTTTGAAAACATTCAGGAATTAAAGGAATTCGGATACCCCCAATTAACTTTAGCAAAAGAGGATGGAGGATATGGCGGTTCCTTATATGATTTTCTCCTATGCCAAGAAAAAATAGCTCAATATTGCGGCCCAACAGCCTTAGGAATAGGCTGGCATGTCGGAACGGTCCTATCCTTAACGGAGAAGAGACCATGGGAAAAAGGAGTCATGAATGAATTGTTCGATGAAGTGTCGAAAGGCGCTCTCATCAACACGGCAGCATCTGAGGCTGGCACAGGAAGCCCGACGCGCGGAGGCCGACCGGAAACGATCGCTATCAAAAAAGGTCAACAATGGAATTTGAATGGCAGAAAGACCTTCACTACACTATCTCCCGTCCTTGATATTTTTCTAGTAACGGCATGGGTTCCCGAGGATGAGCGGCTAGGCACATTTTTAATTCACCGTGATGTAATGGGGGTAAGTATAGAAGAAACTTGGGATATGATTTCCATGCAGGGGACAGGAAGTCATGATCTGGTGTTAAATGACGTCAGCCTGCCTGAAAAGTATTATGTCATGAAAAGCAATCCTGGAGAAAAAAGAAAACCTGAAGCGTGGCTATTACATATACCTGCTTGCTACTTGGGAATCGCAGTGGCTGCCAGAAATTACGCAGTCGAATTTGCGAAAACCTATTCTCCCAATAGCTTACCAGGACCAATCAGGGACCTTCCGAATGTTCAACGGACAATTGGGGAGATGGAACTGGAATTGGGCGAAGCACACCATTTCCTCTACTCTGTCGCAGAAAAATGGGTCCGGCACCCTGAAAATCATGATGAATTATCGAAGCAATTGGGTGCTGTTAAGTTATCGGTCGTCAACAAATCGATTTCCATCGTCGATAAAGCGATGAGGGTCGTCGGAGCCAAAAGCTTACAACGAAATAATCCCCTGCAACGTTACTATAGGGATGTACGCGCAGGGCTTCATAATCCTCCGATGGATGATGCGACAATCACCATGCTCGCAAAGTCAGCTCTTTATTAAATTCGTACTCGGATATTTTTGATGGCACTGGAATGACTTCGTCGTTTCAGTGTTTTTTCTATCCTTGAATCATCCCGCTTTCTTCTATGTTCCAATAGCTGCATCTTTTTTTAGTCCAGCATCGAAATTTCACTAGCTTATCATTCTCTATCTTGTTATTATTGAAATACCTGTCTAAATCTTCGAAAAATATCGAAAGTTCGGTGTAAAAATGAATCTTATGACAAAAGATTTACTGATTAACTTTTTAATAATCCTTTTTCCAATCTTTTTATTGCAAATGAGCTATCTAGTGAAGTACGTATACCGTTTAGATGCATTAAAAGGATCCTTCCTATCGATTTTCCCTATTCTTTCACTTGTTCTATGCATGTTATTTCCCGTTGTTATAGAAGAGGATTTTGTTTGGGACCTTAGATGGATCCCTTTTCTTTTAGGCGGTTTATATGGAGGCTATCGGTTAGGAATCATATTGATAGTCATCACTCTTCTTATTCGCTATTTATCAGGTGGGGAAAATGGATTTTATATCTCATGCATCACTTTTCCACTCATTGGTGTTTCCGTGTTTTTTATATCTAAATACTATCTAAAAATGTCTGTCAGTAAAAAAATCTGCATGGGT
Organism: Peribacillus simplex; assembly: GCF_900156045.1. Lineage (GTDB taxonomy): Bacteria > Bacillota > Bacilli > Bacillales > DSM-1321 > Peribacillus > Peribacillus simplex_D. The sequence goes on from NZ_FTMX01000005.1 coordinate 132,806, forward strand.
ATATCATTAATATTCATTGTCCATATTCTCACACAGTTTATTTCAACAGTAGTATTTGAACTTCCTATCGGTATAAGTCTATGGAAACAATACTTCTCGATCCATGTCATAGGAATCATTGTTGTAATTTTATTATGGGAAGTCATCCTCACTAATTTTCAGGTTCTCGAAAAATTAGTGAAAGCGGAAAAATTGCAGGTCGTCAGTCATCTGGCTGCAAGCATATCTCATGAAGTCAGAAATCCCCTTACAGTTACCAGGGGATATATTCAAATGTTAAGTGAAGATGTGTCTTCCCATACAAAGGTCAAATATGCAAATATTGCACTGAATGAATTAGATCGGGCCACGGATGTCATTAATGATTATTTGACGTTTGCTGCCATAAGCCCTGAAAACACAGAGCGATTAAGGGTATCCGAGGAAATTCAGCATGTCGTGGACAGCATAAAACCCTTTGCTAATAACAATGGAATAAAATTGAAGTTTTCCCTACTCGAAGATAGGGCTTATTATGTCATGGGTGAAAGGAAGAAATTCCAGCAATGCTTATTCAATATCATAAAGAATGGAATAGAATCGATGGACCATGATGGCGAAATATACATTCATTTATTTCATGCAGCCTCCACCATCCAAATTAAGATACAAGATCAGGGAATTGGAATGACACAGGAACAAATATACCGTTTAGGTGAGCCTTACTTCACGACAAAAAATAAAGGGACGGGATTAGGCATGATGGTTTCATATAGCGTTATCAAAAGCATGGAGGGAACGGTACATGTAACAAGTGTACAAGGGAAAGGGACATGTTTCTCTATTAACCTGCCCATACATAGAAACGAGCTTATTTAAGTTTAGTGTAAATTGACGGTTTTAAACTCATAGATTACAATTTAAGTAAACTACCAATATTATGAAATGATTCAATAACGCATTTGATACCTAAGGGAGATGAAGAAATGAAATCGCTTACAGATGGGCAAATCATTTGGGAACCGACAAAGGAACAAATCGAGCAAACGGTATTGACTCAATATGTGAAATGGTTAAAAGAAAAGAAAGGTTTAACATTTCATGATTATCATGAATTATGGAAATGGTCGGTAGATGAACAGGAGGAATTTTGGGCTTCAATTTGGGATTATTGTGAAGTAAAAGCAGCCAGGAAATATGACAGGGTTTTAGCGGAGCAATCAATGCCTGGTGCGAAATGGTTCGAGGGGGCAAGGCTTAATTATGCTGAAAATGCATTATTGAATGATCAAGAAGGGAAAACGGCGATTTTTTTTCGCTCCGAACTTATCAGACAGCAAGAGGTCAGCTGGAAAGAGCTGAAAGAAAAGGTAGCTTCTGTCGCCCATTCATTAAGGAAACTTGGTGTGAAATCCGGTGACCGTGTTGTTGCCTATATGCCGAATATTCCTGAAGCGGTCATAGCTTTCTTGGCAACAGCAAGCATAGGTGCCATCTGGTCCAGTTGCTCACCTGACTTTGGGGCAAGAAGCGTCATAGATCGGTTCAAACAGATTGAACCGGTTGTATTACTGGCAGTTGATGGGTATCAGTACAACGGAAATGTATATGATAAAACATCAGTCGTCTCTCAGCTTAAACAGGAATTGGCTACCGTCAAGCATACCGTGTTGGTTCCTTACATAGAAAAAAAGAATTTGGAAGTGAATCTCTCAGATATGATTGCTTGGGATGATCTTTTAAAAGAAAAGGCAGAATTATCTTTTGAAAGTGTTCCGTTCGATCATCCGCTGTGGATCCTTTATTCATCAGGTACAACCGGGATGCCAAAACCAATTGTACAAGGGCATGGCGGCATATTATTGGAGCATTTTAAATCAACAAGAATCCATCAGGGCATGACTTCCGAGGATACTATATTCTGGTTTACGACGACAGGGTGGATGATGTGGAACCTCCTTATGGGCGGTTTGCTTAACGAAGGGACCATCGTCCTTTATGACGGCAGTCCTTCTTTTCCGAATATGGATGCCCTTTGGGAATTGGCGGAAGATACAGGCATGACTTTCTTTGGAACAAGTGCACCTTTCCTTACTAATTCCATGAAGTTAGGTAACAAGCCCATGGAAAAATATGATTTATCCAAATTGAAAGCTCTTTTTTCCACTGGAGCTCCATTGTCTGGCGACGGTTATAAATGGGTGTATGAGAATGTCAAGAAGGATATCTGGCTCAGTTCATCCAGTGGCGGAACCGATGTTTGTGCCGGATTTGTTGGTGGTGTTCCCACATTACCCGTGAGAATCGGAGAGATACAAGGAAGGGCATTAGGTGTTTGTGCGGAAGCCTTTGATGAGCATGGTCAAACATTGATAAATGAAGTCGGTGAACTTGTCATTACCAAACCGATGCCGTCCATGCCGTTATACTTCTGGAATGATCAAGACGGTTCACGATACTACGAGAGTTATTTCGATACATATCCTGGCATATGGAAACATGGTGATTGGATAAAAATCGACGACAAAGGCAGCTGTATCATTTATGGACGTTCCGACTCGACCATAAACCGTTCTGGTGTACGGATGGGAACTAGCGATATCTACCGGGTCGTCGAAGCGATCGACGAGGTGATGGAAAGCCTTGTCATAGATAGGGAAGTGCTTGGCCGCGGATCATCACTGCTGCTGTTCGTTGTTCTTAAGCCCGGTAAAAGCCTGGATACAGCATTGACGGCAAAAATCAAGGAACAAATCAGAGGGCATGTGTCCCCTCGCTTTATACCTGACCAAATCCATGTCGTTGAACAAATTCCCAAAACGTTGAACGGAAAGAAAATGGAAGTCCCGATACGTAAAGTGTTATTAGGTTTCGAGTTTGATAAAGTAGTCAATGCAGACTCCATGGGAAATCCAGAATCGCTGCAGTTCTTTAAAGAATTAGCTCTCGAGTTGAAGGAGAAAAAAATATTCTAGCAATCAGACGGAGCAATAAGCTCCGTCTATTTTTATAATGCTTTAGAACGATCTTGGTGATAAACGCGGGACTTTCTAAGGAATACGCAAATGAACCCCCGTTATAATTGGCCATCTATGACACGAAAGGCAATATGTTTGTGTAGATAACTCGTATAATGCACCTTTTCCCGATCAATCATTTGGACTTTCCTCCATCTGAATAGAATGTGTACTGCTGGAAATTTTCTTGACAATTTTAAAACAGATGAATAGAATAAAATCAATAGTCAGTAAGTACTGACAGTCTGATTAGAGGGAGTGAGAGCATGAGTAGCAGTAATAAGCTAAGTACTGTTAAAGGCAATCAATCTATTAACAGAGAAAAGGTACAACGGTGTCTCCACTCAGGTAATTGGGCTTGGGTGAAAAAAGCACTGTTCCGTCGCTTTGGAAGCAAGAAAAACCTTCTAGAACCGGCATTTGACCGATATCACTATGCCAAAGAGATGACAAAATTTTTTAATGAAGAGCAAATCGTGTGGAATTTACATTCAGACTTACAACTGATCAGTCGAACATATCATGAAATCATGAATCGTAACCCGAAAATGATTATGATAAGTATCAAGGAGGAAGGCAATTTACCTAGGCTTCGAGAAAGAACACATAAGCACTCTCGACAGTTACTGGAAATCTCGACCAAATATTTTAACGCGATGCATGAAGGAGGAAAGCTTATTCACACAGATCCAGAGCTGCAGGCGTTTTCATTCATGAAGACGAATTTCGGAGCCTTTATGAACAACCTGGATGACGATGAGAACTAACCAACCGTGTCCCTGGAGGCATTTATAGTGGAGAGTGTGTGCAAACATTTACTAGGGCATTTTTTCATGATTGATAATGACAGTTAGTACAGACACCCCTGAAATTCCGAATTTAATGATTTGAGAAAAAATAATATAAATGACAGGAGATTATGAATATGGAATCAAGTAATACAATAGTATGGATAAATGTATTTACAGCTAAACCAGGCAAACTAGATGAATTGGTTGCTATCCAAGCTGAAGAACTACACAATTTTAAGAAGGGATCTCAAGGTGTTCCTGGTTGGATTAGTAGCCGTTGGCATCGTTCTGTTGATAAAAATAAAGCAATTATGGTAACTACCTTTGAGAGTATTGATCATCATAAAAATTGGTTAGAAAAAAGTGAATTTAGAGAACACCTTAACAAAATAAATCATCTTATTGAAGATACAGAAGGTGGATACTACACCTTAGTGGAAGACATCGGAAATTTGTAAATCCATAAAATTATAAATCTATTTAGTTTAATCAAATTAGTTGCCGGTCATTAACGAGGAGGAGAAATCATTGGAAAAATTAAATATCGGAATTATCTTAGGAAGCACACGTAAAGGACGCGTTAGTCCACAAGTAGGAAATTGGGTAAAAGAAATAGCTGATAAACGAGTAGATGCAAATTATGAAATCGTCGATGTCGCAGATTTTAAATTGCCATTTTTCGGAGAAGGTACTGGTAAAGAACCAGGATTATTAGCTTGGTCAGAAAAACTTTCTAGCTTAGATGGATTTGTGTTTATCGTACAAGAATACAATCACAGTATTACAGGGGCATTAAAAAACGCACTTGATTCCGCACGTGATGAATGGAACAACAAAGCTGCGGGTATCGTGAGCTATGGTTCAACTGGCGGAGCTCGTGCAGCCGAACATTTGCGTGGCATCTTAGGGGAATTACTAGTTGCGGACGTTCGGGTAAATCCAACATTATCACTATTTACAGACTTTGAAAACTTTAAGACATTTAAACCAGCTGATTTGCACCTTGGTAATATCCATGCAATGTTAGATCAAACGATTGCATGGAGCGGTGCATTAAAAAAATTACGATAGGTTGGAGAGATTACTACCTATCATTCCCCCCTAATTAGTTAACAAAATTCATGTTAGTAATACTGACACTAAATAAATGGTGCATAAAGTGCTTTTCCTTAAACAGGCTGCCTCCACATTCAATCCAGCTTTTCTCTTTGAATTGGGATAGTATATCTAAAAAAACGAGACAAAACGAGACAACAATCTCATTTTGTCTCGTTTTGTTTCGACTAAAAATAGATAAAATCCTAATTTTACCGACCTCCCAACTTGGCACGGCATTTGCAATATCAATATAAAGATTGACTCATTATTAATGATTGGGGGCTAAAAAATGGAAACGGTTCAATCGAATGAAATCAAGTTATCACAGGACAGGGCTTATTGGATGTACAAAAAAATGCTGGAGATCAGGAAATTCGAAGACCAAGTTCATGAATCTTTTGCAAAAGGGATTTTACCAGGTTTTGTCCATTTATATGCTGGGGAAGAAGCGGTAGCTGTTGGAGTATGTGCCCACCTTTCCGAAAAGGACAGCATTACAAGCACTCACAGGGGGCATGGCCACTGTATCGCAAAAGAATGTGACCTTAATGGGATGATGGCTGAAATCTATGGGAAAGTGACAGGGCTTTGCAAGGGAAAAGGCGGTTCCATGCATATTGCCGATTTGGATAAGGGGATGTTAGGTGCAAACGGGATAGTTGGTGGAGGCTTTCCGCTCGCATGCGGTGCAGCATTAACTGCGAAATATAAGAAGACCGATCATGTTAGTGTTTGTTTTTTTGGTGATGGTGCCAATAATCATGGGACATTCCATGAAGGTATAAATCTGGCGGCAATTTGGAAGCTACCCGTAATATTCATCGCAGAAAATAATGGGTATGGGGAGGCAACGCCATTCAATTATGCTTCTAGCTGTAAAACGATAGCCGATCGGGCGATTAGCTACAATATCCCGGGCGTCCGAGTGGATGGGAAAGATGTTTTGGCTGTGTATAAGGCTGCCGAAGAAGCGGTTCAGAGGGCTCGCAGGGGAGACGGTCCATCATTGATCGAATGCGTTACTTATCGTAATTATGGACACTTCGAGGGAGATGCACAGAAATATAAAAAAGAACAAGATAAAAAGGAGCATATACAAGAGAAAGATGCGATTGCCCTGTTTAGGAATTACTTACTCAAACAGAATCTACTGGCTGAAAAAGAGCTGATTTCTCTTGAGATTGCCGTTGAGGAATCTATCAAACAAGCAGTCAAGTTCAGTGAAGATAGCCCATATCCAGAGGCTTCCGATTTATTAAAAGATGTTTATGTATCCTATTAAATTATAAAAGGAGGAATTGAGATGAGTAGAAAAATCAGTATGTCACAGGCAATAAATGAAGCAATGGCCATGGCAATGAGAAAAGATGAAAATGTCATCCTTATGGGAGAAGATGTAGCCGGAGGCGCAGAGGTTGATCATTTGCAGGATGACGAAGCATGGGGTGGTGTTTTAGGTGTCACAAAAGGATTGGTTCAAGAGTTTGGCCGCGATAGAATCCTTGATACGCCCATTGCGGAAGCCGGTTATATGGGGGCGGCCATGGCAGCCGCTTCGACAGGCTTACGACCGATTGCCGAGCTAATGTTCAATGATTTCATTGGCAGCTGTTTGGATGAAGTATTGAATCAAGGTGCCAAGTTCCGCTATATGTTTGGAGGAAAAGCACAGGTTCCGGTGACAATCCGTACGATGCATGGTGCAGGGTTCAGAGCTGCGGCACAGCATTCCCAAAGCCTTTATGCCTTGTTCACTAGCATTCCTGGATTGAAGGTCGTTGTTCCCTCATCCCCCTATGACGCAAAAGGGCTCTTACTTTCAGCCATAGAAGATAATGATCCCGTCATCTTTTTTGAAGATAAAACCCTTTACAACATGGTTGGGGAGGTTCCGGAAGGCTACTATACAATCCCAATCGGCAAAGCTGAAATTAAAAGGAAAGGCTCGGATTTGACGGTCGTTGCCATCGGTAAACAAGTTCACACCGCGATGGAGGCTGCTGAAAAACTTACTGCAAAAGGCATTGAAGTCGAGATTGTCGACCCGCGGAGCTTGTCACCACTGGATGAAGAATCGATTCTCAACTCTGTGGCAAAAACAAATCGTTTGATCGTGATCGATGAAGCGAACCCAAGATGCAGCGTCGCAACGGATATTGCCGCACTGGTGGCGGATAAGGGATTTGACACGCTCGATGCGCCAATCAAGAGGATTACGGCACCACATACACCTGTACCTTTTTCTCCACCGCTAGAAGATATCTACCTTCCAACATCAGAAAAAGTGATACAAGTCGTTTCAGAATTATTGGGGGAGCCTTCCATTCTTGGGGTGTAATTAAATCAAGATGATGCATGCTCCAGCTTTTTCGCATAGATCAGCAAAAGTTGGAGCAACAAAACCAATGATGGACACAGAAACCAATCTGAAGGGAGAAAAAAGATATGGCGGTCGAGGTAGTAATGCCGAAATTGGGTATGGCAATGAAAGAAGGCACTGTTTCGTTGTGGAGCAAGGCTGTTGGGGATCCAGTCGAAAAAGGTGAAGCAATAGCCAGCATCAATTCAGAGAAAATAGAAATGGATATTGAATCTCCAGCGGAAGGTACGATTCTGAATATAGCTGTTCAAGAAGGACAAGGAGTACCTCCAGGAACCGTTATCTGTCATATCGGAAATCCGAATGAAAAAATAATGATTGATGATCAAGTTGCTGAACAAACTCAGTCGAAAATTACTGAACAAGAAAAGCCGAAAACAAAAGAGTCTTCCATTTTGCCAAAGGGAGATCGCTTGATGATCACCCCGGTTGCACGAAAAATGGCACAGGCAGCAAATCTTGACATTGAGAGGATTCATGGCACCGGGCCAGGAGGAAGAATCACTAAAGAAGATATACAGAAAGTAATTGAAAAAAGGGATTCCATGTCGGTAAATACTGAAGAAAGAATTGTTCCCCTCCAACCTACTTTAGAGAGTCCGCAGCATATTCCTGTTACCGGAATGAGGAACATCATTGCAAAACGTATGAAAGAGAGCTTGCAAACCAGTGCCCAATTAACTCTAACGATGAAAGTTGATGTCACTGATTTAGTCATTTTGCAAAAACAGGCTACTGAAACGCTACAAAAACAGGAATCAACTAAATTGACTATAACGGACTTTGTAGCCAAGGCTGTCGTGCTTTCACTTAAAGAGCATCCTAAAATGAATAGTGCTTATATTGAAGATAACATCATTTTGTATGAGCAAATCCATCTTGGATTAGCGGTGGCCTTGGAAAAGGGGCTCGTTGTTCCCGTTATAAGAAATGCCGAAAATTGTACCCTAAGACAGTTATCGAAAAAGGGTAAGGAATTGGCCCGATGTGCACGTGACGGTCAATTGCCCATTGAAGACATGCAAGGGTCCACTTTCACAATCAGTAACCTTGGAGCATATGGCGTTGAGCATTTTACACCGATCCTCAATACACCGGAAACGGGGATACTTGGAATTGGCTCTGCTTACGATATCCCGCGTTATATTGGCGAAGAATTGGAGAAGAGAACGATCTTGCCACTCAGTTTAACGTTTGATCACCGTGTACTTGACGGGGCACCTGCTGCTGCCTTTTTACAAACACTAAAACGGTATTTAGAAGAGCCGATCACCGTGATTTTATAGAAAAGGAGGGAAAGCTCTTGAATCGTATAGCTATTATAGGCGGCGGTCCTGCAGGGTATGTAGCGGCAATCACTGCTGCCCAGCAGGATAAGGAAGTCATATTGGTAGTCGATGGGCCATTGGGGGGCACCTGTTTAAACGAAGGCTGCATGCCAACGAAGTCCTTATTGAAAAGTGCAGATACGTATGACTTGGTGAAAAATGCCGGGCACATGGGAATTCGCCTGCCATCCACTTCGATTGAAGTCGATTGGGATACCGTACAGGAACGAAAGAAAGAAGTCATATCCAAACTAGTGAACGGCATTCGATATTTAATGAATAAGAATAAAATAAAAGTCATTCAGGGAAGAGCGTCTATCCTGTCGGGCCATCGACTGCGGATTGAGAACGGAAATAAAAAAGAAGAGATTGAAGCTAGTAAGATCATCATTTCAACTGGGTCCGAACCGATTCCTTTACCTTTTGCCCCTTTTGATGGTGAATGGATCATCCACAGTGGCCATGCCATGTCACTTCCTGCCATTCCTGATTCGCTGCTCATTGTCGGAGGCGGCGTCATCGGATGTGAATTTGCCAGTATTTATAGCAGGATGAGCACCAAGGTTACCGTTATCGAAATGGGGTCAAAGCTGCTTCCGGGGGAAGACGATGATATTACGAGCATCCTGCATGGAGAATTGAAAAACCAAGGCGTAACGGTCCATACCTCCACATCTGTCAAAAACATCAATGCAACCAGCAAGACGGTATTTTTGGAGAAAAGCAATGGAGAACTGGAAGAACTTCATGCAGATTACGTACTCGTATCAATAGGGAGAAAACCAAGAGTGAACGAAATGGGCTTAGAGGGAAATGATATTGATTTTTCCCGACTTGGCATCTCAGTGGATGATCGAATGCAAACAAGCAATCCATCGATTTATGCCTGTGGAGATGTGATAGGGGGCATACAACTTGCCCATGTTGCTTTTCATGAAGGGCGAGTTGCGGCTTTGAATGCCTGTGGTCAATTTGCACAAGTGAATTACCGGGCAATCCCTCGCTGCATTTATACCTCCCCGGAGATTGCCAGTGTAGGCTTGACTGAAAAAGAAGCGCGTGAAAAATATGGGGAAATTAAAGTTGGTGAATTCGCTTTTTCGGCAAATGGGAAAGCTATCCTTTCCAATGAACCGGTAGGAAAAGTCAAAGTCCTAGTGAACCCACTATATAATGAAATTCTAGGTATTACCATTGTTGGTCAACATGCGACAGAATTGATTGGTCAAGGTACGGTCATGCTGCATGCAGAAATAACGGCAGATATGATGGGAGATTTTGTAGCGGCACATCCAACCTTGTCGGAATCCATACATGAAGCTTTTTTGAACGTTGTAGGTCAAGCTGTGCATTCATAAAAAACTGAAGGGGGATATTTGTATGGCTAGCGGTCAACGGACGGCGGTAGTCACTGGTGCAGGACGTGGTATCGGACGTGCCATTGCATTAAGATTAGCTCAAGATGGATTGAATGTAGTCATTAATGACATCAATCTGGATACGGCTGAATCGGTCGTGAATGAGATCAGGGAAATTGGGCGTGAAAGCTTTGCCGTTAAAGCGGATGTAAGCAATAGACGGGAAGTATTCGATATGGTGAATCAAGTGGTAGAACGTTTTGGACAACTGGACGTTATGGTTTCAAATGCAGGAATTGCTCAGATAAAGCCTCTATTGGAGGTAACTCAAGAAGATCTGGAACAGATTTTCAATATAAATGTAAATGGTGTCCTCTTTTGCCTGCAAGCCGCTGCTGAACAAATGAAAAAACAGGAAGGCGGGAAAATTATTAGTGCTGCCAGCATCGCCAGTTACAAAGGCTTTAGTTTACTAGGTACATACTCGGCCACAAAATTTGCCGTAAGAGGCATTACACAAGCGGCAGCACAGGAATTGGCCCAGTTTGGCATTACGGTGAATGCATATTGTCCAGGAATTGTCGGGACGCAAATGTGGGATTTGATTGATGAAAAAATGGGTCAATATATGAATCTTGCTAAAGGTGAAACATTTAAAAAGTTTACCGATTCCATAACCTTAGGACGCCCCGAAACGCCAGAAGATGTTGCGAAATTCGTATCTTACCTTGCTTCAACGGATTCGGATTATATGACAGGGCAATCCATCATGATTGATGGCGGGGTTATATTTTCATAAAACGAACGCATTATATTGTTAGATGGAGAAGCATCGTGTGAATGATCACATGATGCTTTTTGTGTAAACTAAATCTATATATTGTAAGCGAATACATAATCTACTATAATTAAATGGACCTCGATTAATATCCTATTTTATACTCCCTGGTATTTTTCCTCTAGATTGGCCCTGGTCAAATGAAGGTTTAAACCAAATGATTAGAGGAGGATTTTATGCTATCCACTAGTTGTTATCTACGCACATGGGAACGCTTTGTCAGTGAAGGGGTTCTCGACTCAAATCGTCTGAACAAGCGAATAATGGAATCCTGGCATCGCTGCAAAAAAGAACAAGTCAACCCATACCTTAATAAAGGCAAACACATTTTGACGAATGAATTATTGAACATTCAAAGAGAAAAAAACTCCTTCCTATTAGAAGTGGCATCACCCCAATTAACTAGGATGAATCAATCGATAAAAGAATCTGGAATGATGGCTTTATTGGTCGATCCGGATGGATATGTCCTGTCACTTTCCGGAAGCGAGAAAATCCTCGAGGAGGCAGGCAAAATAAATTTTGTTGAGGGCGTATGCTGGACGGAGGGTGAGGTCGGAACGAACGCAATAGGAACAGCCTTGAAAACGGGTGAAGCCGTAATGATCCAAGGTACCGAGCACTATTCAATTGCCTCACATAAATGGAGTTGCTCTGCCATGCCCATTTTAAATGAAGACGGTAAGATAATGGGAGTTTTGGATATATCATGTCCCGTAGATTATTTCCATCCTTCCATGCTGGGTATGGTAGCCAATTTGGCGTATACGATCGAACAGGAAATGGGAGTGCGTTCCTATAAAAAGGAGCTGGCACTGACCCAGCACTCGATAGAACTTGCAGAGACCTATCCAGATTTGCCTTTTATCGTCTGTAATCATAAAGAAATGATAATCTCCGCCAGTAAACAGATTCGCAAAAAAATTCCTCAATCCATTGGTATGGCATTGGCCGATCTATTAAATCATGGATATCGAATCGTAAAGGAAAATCCGCTTCTATCCAAAGAGGATAATAGGATTTCAGGGAAGTGTTTATTCTTATCAGAGAATCATGGTCATGAAGCCAATCGGCTTTTCCCTGCTTCAATGCCAGCAGAAAGGTTTGACTTCAAAGGGGAAAGCGGGATTAGCGAAGCCTTTCATACCACATTACACAAAGTGAAGCTTGTTGCACCGACAGAAGCCAATGTGTATATATCTGGTGAAACCGGGGTCGGGAAAGAGCTTATTGCCATGGCCATTCATGAAAATGGCTTCCGTAAAAAAGGACCGTTCGTCACGATAAATTGCGGGGCCATACCTAAAGATTTAATGGAGAGTGAATTATTCGGGTATGTTGATGGTGCTTTTACAGGGGCTAAACGGCAAGGGCACAAAGGGAAGTTCGAACAGGCAAATGGAGGGACCATTTTTCTCGATGAAATCGGTGAAATCCCTTCAGCGATGCAAGTGGCCTTACTGCGTGTAATCCAGGAAAGAAAAATCGTTCCAATCGGTGGCACAAAAAGCACTTCATTGGATATTCGCATTATCACTGCAACACACCGTAATCTTGAAGAGCTTGTCAATGAAGGGTCCTTTCGGAAGGATTTATACTATCGGTTGAACGTTTACCCCATTCACGTACCGCCCTTGAGGGAAAGGATTGAAGACATTCCTTATCTAGTCAACTACTTATGTTCACGGAATAATTGGAATATTCCATTAACGGAAGAATTATTGAATCGTTTAAAGGATTACAATTGGCCTGGCAATATTAGAGAACTGCAGAATGTACTTCAACGATTGACCATCTTACTTGCCGAAGGACCTATGGATTATGTTGAAGTGTTGAATTCCATGCATTCACAGCCCGTTACCCGGCATGATGATTTCCCTTCACGGGAGGAACCAAGTAAAAAAGACCTCAACGGAAATGTACTGACGATCCGTGAAAAAATTCAACGGGATTTAATGATTGAGGCATTACAAAAATCAAGAGGGAACGTAACGGCTGCAGCAAAGTTGATGGATATACCAAGAAGTACATTTTACAAGCGGCTCCATAAGTATGGTATATAGACATGGTGTGTGAACATTATGTAAGAAGAGTAGATTGATAGAGATCCATGGAAAATGAAAGGGGTATGGCAAATGAAAACAAGAATTACTGAATTATTGGGAATTGAATATCCGATTATTTGCGGCGGGATGTTTCAAGTTGGCCGGGCCCCGCTCGCAGCCGCCGTTTCAGAAGCGGGGGGACTAGGTATCATAACTTCGAAAACACAGGTGACACCAGAAGGTCTCCGTGATGAAATACGCAAAGTGAAAACTTTGACCAAGAAGCCCTTTGCTGTCAACCTGAACCTGTTTCCAAGTCAAACTACAACCCCGAATGAAGAGTTCATCGAAGTTTTAATTGATGAAGATGTAAAAATTGTTGAAACGAGTGGCCGAAGCCCAGAAAGTTTAATGCCCAAACTTAAAGAGCACGGCTTTACCGTGATACATAAGGTAGCGAACGTCAAAAACGCAATATCGGCAGAGAAATTAGGAGTCGATGCCATTATCATTGTAGGGAATGAAACAGGCGGACATCCAGGCATGGGGGATGTAGGAACGCTTGTCATGCTCCCTAGAGCCGTTGACTCCGTTACTATACCAGTAATAGCAGGCGGAGGATTTTCGGATGGCAGAGGCCTGATTAGCGCCTTGTCACTCGGTGCTGAAGGGATCGTCATGGGGACTCGCTTTATGGCAACGCAAGAAGCACCGATCCATGATAACGTGAAGCAATGGATGGTATCTGCCAATGAAATGGATACGGTTGTCATCCAACGGAATATAGGCAGCCCGTCACGTGTAGCATTAAATGCTGTCAGTAAAGAAGTGGACAAACTTGAAAATGAAGGTGCCACCATAGAGGAATTGATTCCACTTATTACGGGACAACGAAGCAAGAAAGTATACTTTGAAGGAAATTTAGACGGAGGAATCTGGTCATGCGGTCAATCCGTAGGACTGATAAAAGAAATATTGACCGTTAATGAACTAATAACACAAATCGTCCAAGAAGCAAAAACCTCGTTCGAATTCATCCAAAGCCGTATCGAATCCATTCGAACATAAATAATGTATCAGGAACATGAGATCAAGTGCTCGTGTTCCTTTTTTGTCTATTAGACATAAGGTTGAAGGGAAAATAGGGTTCAATCGAAACTCTAACGCGAAAAGCCAATTCACGAAAGAAAAAAAGATACATAACTCATCAGTTACTCTTGATAAGACTTTTGTAAAAGAAACAAGGAAATAGGTAATCAACATTTCGTGATTAGAGTTTACATAACATTATCTATTTGAGGGTTTACCTTATAACCCTTGGCAGCTTCCTATTGATTCACTGCATGGCTGTTGCAATTATGAAAGCTGTTCCTTAAAATCCACAACCTTTACTTAAAAATAAGTTTAAACAGAGCGGATTGATCACCATTTAGGTGCTATAAGAGAGATTATGTTGCTAAATAGAGGAACCTATTATCACTTTCAGGAAGAAAAAGCGGAAATTTTACGTTAAAAAACCTTGGAGTTGTTATCAGTAAAAATATATCAATATAATTTTTTAGAAGTGTTAACCCGTGATTTTTCTCATATCGCCATATATTTTATATATCAGAATAACAAAAATGATAAATCAGGTCAGTTAAGCATAATGTATTGATAACTATAGAAATTTAAATGAGCAACATGAATAATGAAATGGGTCTCAGCAGAGCGGCGCTTTTAGATTGAAGGGGGGGATCGTTTATTTACTTCATGTCTATATCTACATACACAACAACAGAAGATTTATCCGAATTCTTTGTATCGAGAAATGCTGAATTGGTTCAGATAGGAGTAGTTATGAAGTCAATGACTCCAGATGACAACGGCGTGCCAAAATGAACATTTAGTTAGTAGTAAAATAATAAGTGACCTAAAATGATTAAGTGATTAATCGTTAGCTAATAATAACGAAAAATATTAGCAATTAAATTAACAGATAATTTACGATTTAGAATAAAAATGAGAAATTTAAATGACCTTTGAGAATTAAATATTATGGAACTTAACTCATTGTAAAATTAGCTTCAATCCAAGCAAAATTTACTGGCAATCCAAATAAAATTGAAAACCAATCATTTTTTTTCAAATAAAGGCGTAATTAGATAAAACGATAATAATAAATAAATGTAGCGGATAAATTTAAAAATTCGCATTTCGTCTCACTAAGTTAAGTATTCTTAAGATATGAGATAAAATTAACAATAAAAATCTAACTTCCTATAATATATATTATGTTAACTAGATAAAAAAATATTAGAATTCAGTGGTCTTATCTCCAAGTTCCCATATGATTCATGATTGTCCCTTAACTTGGCTCAAGTTGACTATAATATTCAACGCTGCTTCCTATAACCTTTCTGGTTTTCTTCCTCTAAGTCAGCTGGTTTCCATTAATGGTTTTAAACATAATTCCTTTGGGTTTGATTGAATAATTCCCAGTAGGTCTGATAATTATGAATTACCTTCAAGCTTCGGATGATTAACTCATGTGCGATTATGCATTCGATTTTAAGCACTACGGTGAGTTTTTAACTGCTAATAACCGATCATTAGAATTAGTATGAACTCACGTCGTACCAGTGTGAAGTCAGTTTGTGCAAGATTAAGAACGCTTCAACGACGCATTTGGTGCTTAAAATCATTTGGTGAATATTGTCTAAAAGAAAATTCCATGAAGTCTGACTTCACAGCAGGTATTCACGCACCTAAAGTGATAAGAATTTACCTAAATGAATAAATGTATAAACTACTTGCTAAAACAGGAATGAGCCGTCAAGAATTAGTTGATTTAATATGGGTACAAGTTAATTTAGAATATCAAACGATTTTACGAGGAAAGGGAAAAAAGAACGCCTCCCCCCTTCATCCCATTGTCTTACCGATATTTCAAGACTATAAAGAAACTCTTTTTGAGCAGCAAAGTCATTATAGTGAACCGAACTTTTATAATCAAAAATTAAGCTTTTAATTCTCGTGGATTGCATAAAATATTTAAAGAGATTATAGAACGAGCTGGTTTACTCGCTCACTGATTTTCTTTGCATCATTTGAGGCATTCATTTGCTACCTTACTATTACAAGAAAACAAAGATTAAGTGGATTTAAGAATGGTACAGAAATATTAGGTCATGAAAGTCTTGGTACTGCTAGGCCAGTAGGTATACCCATATCGATTTTGAACAAATGAAAAAAAGGATAAATAGTTTCCTAATTGGTTAATGCTTAAAATTTTTGTGATTTATACTAATAAAAACGGCAGAGTTAATCTGCCGTTTTCAAGTTTATTAATTATTTTTCTATATATTTTTTTCTGCGTTTTAAGTTTTTATAATAAATAAACCTTTTGCATTCCTCAACGTTGGTTTTTAAAAACCTTCATATTTAGGCTGATATTTTAAATGTAAAATACCTCCATGAAATTTAGTGCAAATATTCCTAAGATGCATCAATAATAAAATCAATCCTTCTAATTTTCTCCTTAATCGAATCACCTATTATTCCTCATTTGAATTATGATTTATTAAAAATGGATCGTTTAAATTCTGTTATAAATACATCGGTGTACTATAGTTGATACATTCTAACATCAAAAACCGGTCTTATACTTTTATTAACATTTGAAAATAAAGCCTGATTTAAAAAACAAACTTAAAAATCCAAACCATTTTTTTATATCGGCATATATAGGTGTAGAAAGGAGTGATTTACATGTCCGATCACTATAAAAAGTATTATCAGAAAAAGTATCGGCATTATAAAAAGAAGTACAAGTATTGCGAATAATGCAAAGAATCACATTGCGGAAAACAGCGTCTGGGAATTTTGTCATATAGATTTTGATTTCCTGGAATTTAGTTTAAATATCCTCTGCTAAAGAGGATATTTAAACTATTAAAGCAGAAAGAGAAGCGGAAAAAACAGAAAAAAAAGCTTCATTGCTCGACTGGAAAGTGAACAATGAGGAGAAAGGGTGAGTAAAATAGAAAAGCCAATTCAAGGTCGTAGATTTGTTGACACGACCTATAAGCGTAAAAACGATGATATCCTTAATAAAAACGATGATATCCATAATAAAAAGGATGATTCCCTTAATAAAAATGAGCATTGCCTTAATAAAAACGAGCATAAAAAATGTAAGGAGTGTGAACAAGGTCCTCGAGGACCTCAAGGACCTCAAGGATTTCAAGGACTTCCAGGACCTCCAGGACCTCAGGGAGAAACTGGACCTCCAGGACCAGGGGGTGCTTTGGCTTATGGATCATTGTACGATCCGTCTGGAAATTTTGTCACAGTAGCTGCGGTAACTCCCCCTACTCTGGGGCAGAAGGTTGTTTTCACAAATCCTGGTCCGTTATTAGGAACAACTCCTTTTCCTCCTGGTACTGGTCCTTTTACTGATATTCAGGTTCTGACTGCTGGGGTATATGAGATAAGCATGGATTTAACAGCTAGACTAATTAATGCTTCTAACTTGGCGTTTAATACCGAAGTACAGTTCAGGTTATTCATCAATGACACAACCCCAGTTCTTGAAAGTACTTTTGAATCTTTTAATCGAATTACAGGCGGGCCAGGAGGGCAACCATCGACAGTTGAAACTAGAAACACGATAGGAAGAACAATCCAACTTCGATTAGCCGCAAACGATAGGCTAAGTATTAGGGTAATAACTGCATCTCTCAATGTAATGTATAGGTATCCTTCAATAGTGGTTACAAAAATCGCCAACTAGCTGCCAAAGTCAGTAAATAGGAGCAAGAAGAGCCCCAACCTAAATGTTGTGGGCTTTTTCCGTTTTATAATTTTTAGATGCTTAATGACCATGGTGGTGTTGGTTACACAGGTAAATTAAGCGAAGTCTCATTCCTTCTTCAACTAAAATGCTCCGTTTGTTCAATAAGCAACTTCTTCATATGATGTATAAATATTGCCTTGAACTGTTACCTCTGCGATCTATGAAAGTAAATAATATCGTCTCATGTTTCTTCCGGTAACACTCGTAGTCATTGTCCCCTATCCTCTACTCATTTAATTTGTAAACTACAAGACAACGGTGTTGTGTCAAAAAATTAAAAAGACATAAATCTGCTGTCTTCGGACGAAAATTGTATATTTGATAAGCGAATGAAAGAATCTCCAACAGATTGCTGGAGATTCTTAGATTATTTTTAAAACTTATCCGGAAACTGCTTTATAACTGCCGCAGAGATAGTATCTGCCATTAGGATTATATGTGAGACGCCTTCGTCGATTGAAACGATTCTTTCGTTCCAATTTTTTGCTAAGCTTGCAGATACATCATTTGTCACTAATTTCAGATGCATATACAGCAAGTTTTTTAGATCTTCATTTTTCAAATAAGGGTTGGCACCGCTAAGGAAGGCTGCTATATCATCAGCATTTCTATACCATTCTTTGTTTAGCTGATTCACCAAGACTTCATTTCCGCTTTTAGCCGCATCTACAATCTTACCCGCAATAACAATATGTTCCTTAAGTAAATCCGTAAGTTTGTTCCCAGCTTTCTCCCCGTATACTGGCATTATTGCATTACCAATATCCTCCTGATTTTTCAAAAGCCTAGCCAGTACCTGTTTTTGATCCTCCGCTCCAGCTGTTGTTGCACTTGTAATATAATTACTTGTCCACAAAACATGATCAATCCAAAGTCTCCTGAATTCATTTGCGAACTTTACCTCTGATTGGCTAATATTCTGTACCTGCGGTTTAGCGTATGCACTGTTTGTTCCAGCCACCAAGTTTAGAGGAAATAAAAAAATAAATCCCATCAATAATAATTTTTTCATGAAACCATCTCCTTCCAAAGATTATAAACACCTTTTTATTATTGATATATGGGATTTTAATATTCATAATAATGGTTCTACTTACCCTGTTGAACTGTAAATTGGACTTAGATGAACTCATATCGTCCAATGCAAGTTGTTTTGTATCAGGTTAGATCGTCTATCATAGTAATAATACACGGACACTACAATTTCCCGATTTGTGGTTAAAATATGATGAATTAATGTTTAAATTACATGTAACTTCAAGAATGGGATGCCAAGAAATAGTGGATTTAATATGGAAGCAAGCAATATAGAAATCAAACGATTTTTAGTTAGAGGAAAAGGAAATTAGACCCTCTTCCCCCTTCATCTCAATACCTTAATGTCTTTTTGAATGATTCTGTCACTTGGAACCTCCTATAAAAAGATCGCTAAGTATATCAATTAATTCATGATTATGTTCTAGGACTTCATCAATTTTTTCTTTTTTGATATTTGTATTCTGCCTGTTAAATCTATTGCTACTACATGCTTGCTGTAGGAGTGCATTAACAGAATGACTCTCTTTTTCCTAGATGAATTCTAGAATTCAAGCAGCATGGTTATTTGCCCCTTCACTTCCCTTCCTGGAAAATATTGCAGCATCAAAAAAATCCCAGCTGTGAGCATAGGATCTTTTTTCATTTCAATATTATTTAAAGCTTGTTCTCTACCGGATGGACTGTCCCTTCCTCTATACTGTCGCCAGCATGTTTTTTTGACCAGTAAGTCGCAAGAATTGGTCCTGATATGTTGTGCCATGCAGCAGCCAGGACACTTGGAAGTGCTGCCAGAGGACCGAAATGTGCAGTAGCAAGCGCAACGCCTAACCCGGAGTTCTGCATGCCCACTTCAATTGAAATCGCTCTTCTATTCACTTCATCAAGTCCAAGCACTTTTGCTACCAAGTAACCAAACAGCAGTCCAAATCCGTTGTGAAGCATCACGGCAGTAAAAATAAGGAACCCGGATGTAGCGATGCTAGCTGCATTGCCTGAAACTACTGCGCTTACAATCGTAATAATGGCTGCTACCGAAATAAGTGGTAAAACGGTTAAGCTTTTTTCAACTATTACCGGGAAAAACCGCTTAATGGCCAAACCTAAAACAATCGGAAGAAGGATGACTTGTATAATGGACTTAAACATATCAAAAAAATCGACCGGCATCCATTGTCCTGCCAGCAAAAGCAGAAGCAGCGGAGTCATGATTGGAGCCAGTAAAGTTGATACCGAGGTCATAGCTATCGACAAGGGTACATTACCTTTTGCAAGATATACCATAACGTTAGAGGCTGTTCCGCCTGGTACACAGCCGAGCAAAACCAGACCTGCCGCTAATTCGGCTGGCAAATTCATAAGTTTCGCAATAAGGAATGCCACAGATGGCATGATGATAAACTGGGCGCAAACCCCAATTATCACGGGCAGTGGTTTAGTGATGACGATTTTAAAATCAACTGCCTTCAAAGTAAGCCCCATCCCAAACATGACAACCCCGAGCAATATCGTAATATAGCCTCCCAATCCCAAAAATGGCTCTGGAAAAATAAAGGCAATGACGGAAATTAAGATAACCCAAACAGCAAAATATTTTCCAGCTAATGCACTGAACGATTCTAATACCTTCATTTCATCACACTCTTTCTTGCATAAATATTTTACTTGGATTTAATAGATTATCTGGATCAAGGGCTACTTTGATTTTTTCCATCACAAACAGTGAGTTCCCATGTTCTTTTTTTTGATATTTTTGTTTACCGACCCCAACTCCGTGCTCCCCAGTGCATGTTCCCTTCCGCTCAAGGGCATACAGGACAATTTGTTCATTTAGCTGTTCTGCTCTTTTAATCTCTTCTAGGTTTTTGTTATCAATCATTAAGAGTACGTGATAGTTTCCGTCGCCTACATGGCCGACTATCCCACCGGTAAGGCCCAGTAAATCAACAGCCTCCCTTGCATGGTGAATTGCACCAGACAACTCTGAAATCGGAAGGCAGACATCAGTCACCATCAGTTTTTTTCCAGGATAACCATGAATATAAGCATAAGCAAGATTATGGCGAGCTTCCCATAGACGGTTCCTGGCAGCATTATCTGCCTCAAATTCAATATCTAGACAATGATGTTCTGCTACTATTTCTTTAGTGAACTCTACATCTTGCTTCAACCCTGCTTCATTACCATGAAACTCCAAAAATAGTGTAGGCGCTTCATTATAGCTTGTATCACTATAAAGGTTAACCTGCTTCATTGATGGTTCATCGACAAGTTCCACCCTTGCAATTGGAACACCTGACTGCAAAATGGATACAACAGCTTCTACCGCATGGTTCAATGCTGGAAATGAAGCTCTTGCCGCCATAACGTGCTCAGGAATTCCGTAAACTCTCAATGTCAATTCCGTAAAGCAGCCAAGGGTTCCTTCAGAACCAACAAAAATACCGTTTAGATGGTAACCTGATGACGATTTAGCTGCCAAATTGCCAGTATGTATAATCGAACCATCTGCAAGAACCACTTCAAGATCACGGACTTGGTCACGCATCACACCATATTTAACGGATGTCGTTCCACTGGCATTTGTTGCCGCCATTCCGCCCAGAGTAGCATCAGCCCCAGGATCCACGGAAAAAAACAAACCATATTTTTTCAATTCTTTGTTTAGTTGCGAACGCGTTACGCCAGGCTGAACCTTTACGAGAAAATCGTTTTCACGCACTTCAAGGATTTTATTCATTAGTGAAAAGTCAATGGTTATGCCATGATTGTACGGTATGACATGCCCCTCGAGGCTTGATCCCAACCCAAATGGAACCATCGGAATTTTGTACATATTGGCCAATTTCACAACATCACTGACTTGCTGTGTGGTTTCCGGAAATACAACAATATCGGGAAGGCTTACAGCATGATATGATTCATCTCTACCGTGCAATTCTCTTACTGTCTGGTTAACTGTTACTTGACTTTCCGAAAGAACTTCCATTAAAGCGTTGATCAAATTTACACTAACCGCTTCCATACAATTCTCCTTCTTTCTGCTATAACATCCGTTTTTGTCTTATCAAAAGCTTTGGTCGCACCTATACCCAGATTAATTTTCTGCTTCAAAACTTCAACTGTTGAACTGATCCCCCTCCCTAAAAATATAAAATGATATCGCTTCCATTAATAAATAATTTGACCTAGACCAATTTTGATCATTTTTACCAATTGGTCTAACCAATTTTCATTATACTAATTTTTTTGACTTTTTCAACAATTAAACATATATTACTTTTCTCCATAAATAAATGGTTATTTTAACAGTGTTTATAGTTGGTTTTCCTACCTTCTAATAAAAAATGAATCACCTTAAATTGCCAAATTAACGGATTTGACTAAAATTAAGTAATAATATATTTTTATAAATTGGTCTAACCAATATATAGGTCTGAAATTATCCTCTTGCTTCATTAATGAATGCTTGTTAAGATGATTCCACTAATAGTCGTACCAACTTGTTGTTATTGAAGGATGTGAAGGAAGTAATGGATTCTATACCAGTTAAATCCCCAAAAGTGTACGAAATCATCTTCAATCAAATTAAGGAATCTTTTATTAGCGGTGAATTGAAACCTGGAGATAAATTACCCCCTGAACGGGAGTTGTCCAATCGTTTTAAAGTGAGTCGAACATCAATCAGAGAAGCCCTTCGTGTATTGGAGATTAACGGAGTCATTGAGGTCAGACCAGGTGACGGGACATTTATCAGACAATCTAATGTTAAGTTACTGATCGAACAGCTATCCAACTCAATCATCAAAGCTAAGGACAACATGGTTTATGAAATGCTTGAAGTCCGTCGAGTAATTGAAACCGAGTGTGCTTTTCTTGCTGCACAGAGAGCAAACTCTCTAGATTTACAAAATATTCTTAATGCTTTAGAAGAAATGGCACGTTCGGAACATGATGAAGAATTAGGCTTGCGAGCAGATTTGATGTTTCACTATAGTGTCGCACAATCCACAAATAATTCCATATTTGCCGGATTGGTCCATACCCTTAGTGATCAAATGAAAGATACTATTCGTGCCACTAGACGGCATCGTTTCGCAAAACCCGGTCACTTTCAAGAAACGCTTCAAGAACACAAAGAAATCTACTATTCTATCGCATTAAAGGAAGCGGATAAAGCCAAGCAACTGATGGACGCCCATATCATCCGCATTAGAGAACAGATGGCCACAGCTACACTTGAAAGCATTGGAGATGATGCCAAAATCGTTGCTTATCAAAATGAAAAAGACAATCATCGTAATGCTGAAAGTGATAAATAAGTTCCGCTTGCTATATAATTAACGGAACATGGAGGTATATCTCTAATTAATTTTTTATCGGAGACCAATTAAATTTGACATAAAAAAGCGCCTTTCTCAGAGGGCGCTAAGTTGGTTATTTATAGTTTAATAATTGATTCCCTTTATATATAAAACAGTAAATATTGGTTTACCCTTTTGATATAGTGCAGGAATCAACGTTACATTCTTTTAGAACATTATCAATCAATGAAAGCTGATCATTAATCATTGATAAGTAGAAAATATGATAGTCATTTATTTGTTCCTTTAACTCCAACAGCAGCGTTTTGTCCCTTTGTACAAGGAACATCTCTTCTGGATGTAACATATCACTTCTCCTTTTAGTTAAGATATTACCTTTTACCCTAATTATTACAATTATTAACTTTTAAGCGGAAGTTTTGTACCATATTTCACAAGGGATATTTAGAGGGAGTTACTAAACTGTCCGAAGACAATACGCTAGTAAAAAAACCATGCAACATAGTTTTATAAGGGGGTGGCTCAGTAACAGTTCCTCCTTTTAGTAAAGACCCGTTATTTGAAGAAACACAATGATAAGTATAAAGAATATTAGTATAAAAAAAGGCTGTCGTATATTAGCCTTTAACGTCGAATATGTCCCCTTCTTACATTGTTGTGTTAGACTTAATATATAAAACCATATTTTCTTGGGTTTTTTTTACTTTTATTAATCACACTTGTATAAGGGAAGGAGTATAAGAAGTGGAGAAAATCAGCGTTTTTCTGGATGACTATCGGAAAGCTCCCGATGGCTATGTGTTAGTCGAGACTATTGACGAATGTATTGAGCTATTGCGAAACTTTGATATTGAACACCTCTCTTTGGATCATGATTTATTAAATAAAACTAGGAATGGTTTTATGCTTGTTCAAAAGATGGTCAAAGAAAAACTTTTTGCTAATCGCATCACAATTCACTCTGCCAATTCAGTTGGCGGTAAAGCAATGTATGACTGTTTAAAGCAAGCACAACGGAATTTAACAATGCCCCCTGCCATTATTGTTTCCTTACGCCCCCTGCCCCTCAAATTCTTCCCGTCAAAGGTTCTGCAACATTATATGGATATAAGATAAACTCTTCTCAATTACATTTCATAGAAGAATTATACGATGCTTTTGTGATTGTATCGCGGAAACGATTCTTTTTGCTTTAAATCCCTGAAGATGTTGATCAGGTTTGAAGGATTAAACGCATGTGTAATACTCCAATATACAAAAAAAGCAATTCACATATAGTGTGTGATTGCTTTTTTAAAATTTGTTCGAGCTTCATGGTAGTTTATAATCTACAAGATAGATTCCATTATTTTGCCCGCTTAACAACTGACATTACTTGTTTTTTACGATTGATAAAATCGTAATGGTGCTTATAATGCAGAGTGTACCGAGCCACTCGGCAAAACCGAATGTTACATTCAGCCAGAAAACGGATATTAAGGTTGCAGATAATGGCTCAACAGAAGCTAATAAACTTACCTCTGAAGCCGAAATGAATTTTGTACTTTCCAAATAAAAATAAAAAGCAATGATCGTACCGAAAATGATGATGAATAAAACCGCTGAAAATGATGGGAACGTCCAATTACCTTCAAATGCCCATGGAGGATGAATCATGCTAAAGCATATTCCCCCAATCAACATGCCCCATCCCACTACAATCATTGAACCCCATCTTGAAAGGAGTTCATACGGCTGCAATGTATAGAATGCCAATGCAAAGGCTGATGTTACTCCCCAAAATACTGCCCACCCGGAAATGGAAAGCGAATGTATGCTTCCTCCTGTCACAAGCAAAAAAGTGCCTAAAATCGCTATGATCACAGCTACACTCACAGTAATGCTTGGAAAACGTCTGGAATGAATGGCTAAATAACAAGTGATCAGGGCCGGTGCCAGGTATTGAAGCACTGTAGCAGTGGCTGCGTTGCCATGTTCAATTGCTGCAAAATATGTGTATTGAACAGCGAGCATACCCAAAATTGCAAAAAGGATAATTTGAAGCGCATCTTTTTTAGTTTTCCAAATCTCAAAAACTTTCATTCTTTCGTTCTTATATGCGACCCCCAATAAGATGATTCCAGAAAGCAACAAGCGTACAACAGTGAGCCACTCAGGACTGAAACCTTGATGCTGAAATAGATATTGAGCTGCCGTTCCTGATACTCCCCATAACGCAGCGCCAGTCAGTACAAGTGCAATCCCTTTATTTCTTGAAGGTGATATGGCAACTATAGTATCATTACTCATTTTTTTCTTCCCCACTTTTTACACGTTCCGTATGGGCTTGAATTCTATAGTAACTTTCTTTCCAATTCTTTTCTATCACCTTAAGCACCATAGGGAGATTTCCATTCCTTAAAGCCTGTATGATTCTATCATGCTCATCAACGGAAAGAAGAACATCACTTACCTGATTGAAATAAAACAGTTCCATTCTTATAAGTTTTTGTTTGAGTCCTGATAGAATCCGCTTCAATTCATCATTTGTAGAAAGATTGATGTAAATGGAGTGAAAGTCATCATCTTTCTGAACGGCCACTATTTGATTTCCCTCGTCTATTGCTTTTTTCACTTCATGATTGATGGCTTCCATCTCAATTAAGTGTTTTTCTTCAATGAAGTCAAAAGCCTGTTCCATAGCCAACTTTTCCAGTGTCCAAACAATTGAATATATGTTTAATACCCCTTCGAATTGAATGGGGGAAACAATAGTTGAACAACTTGGCTTAGTCTCTACAAATCCCTCATCCTCAAGCCTTAAAAGTGCTTCCCTAATGGGGGTTCTGCTTACTCCCAATTGATCGGCCAATTCTTTGTCCCGTAATTGTTGGCCGGGCGTTAGGGTTCCCTGTACAATCCAATCCCGCAAAATCATGTATGCTTCTTCACGTACAGAAGTACGTTTAATTTTTTGTGATGAATTTGAATGCAGCAAAGGCTATACCTCCTTGAAATGCAAATATATAATATGCAATATATCACATAATGCATGCCGTTAAAATAGAAATAAGAAAATTTCACCGCTGTATTTTTTTATTTGATTTCATAATTGCTCCACCACATGGCATTAGTCTCTTGGTCTCGTCAAGGGAGAAAGTAAAAGCCAAGAATAAAAGAATTCAAATATTTACATAATTAGAAAGAATGATTTCTAACGAAAGAACGAACTTTTCTTTTCAAACTAAAAAGACAACACTCCCAACCAGAGTGCTGTCTTTTTAGTTGAGATTATCCCATCTTTAATAAGTTATTCTTTTGCCCTTGGTAAGCGGAAAACTTCTAACCTTTATTTATTTTCTAGAGTAAGAACAGTATAAGAAACTTAACTCATTTAACTCATTCTTTACACAATAATATGTTAAATAAAACTTAAATCTTTCCCTCCATTGTCCAAAACGATTCCTTTTGCAATCTTCAAGACCCCTTCGGCATCATTGAGATTGACTAATTCAACTGGGGAGTGCGAATATCTGCGCGGCGTTGAAAGAACTCCTACTGGTATTCCTTTATTCGCAGAAGTCAAACTGGCTGCATCAGTTGTATAGGAATCCCCTACTAACGTTATCGTCTGTAATGGTACATTTGCTTTAGCTGCCTGTTCTTCGATGATTTCCCTCACTTTAGGGTGGATGTGGTTGAAAACCATTGTACCTCTAACCCCATCCGCAATAGGACAAGCTGGTCCTTTTCCTAGGTAGACGGGAAGTGATATTTCTGTATCGATATCAGGTGTATCGCCAGCTGGGATTGTATCTAGTACGATTGCATAATCAGGCTCAATTGAATTTCCTACCATAATGGCTCCAAGCAGTCCCACCTCTTCTTGAACAGTTACAACACCATATAATGTTCCCGCAAATTCAACGCCTTGTAATTCTTTAAATAACTCTATTAATATTGCACAATGAATTCGATTATCAACGGATTTTGTACATACAAGATCTTTATTTACCATTTCCATAAAATCACTTTGGAATACAATGGGATCTCCCACTTTAATTCCCATGTTTTCAACCTCTATTCTCGAGGAAGCCCCTACATCTATGTAACATTCACGTGTTGTTTTAACGCGTTTACTTTCTTCGGGAGTTTGCATGTGTCCAGCTTTTATCCCGATTATTCCAGGTAATTTTTTTATTGTAACCCAGACTTTTCTCCCTAACAATAATTGATCGGAAACCCCTCCCACCTTATCAAACATGATAAAACCATTGGGTAAAATATTTTTCACACAAAATCCAACCTCATCAGAATGGCTCGATATCATCAGTTTAGGCCCGGGGATATTTCCTTTTTTTATCGCAATCACATTGCCATTGCGATCTACATCCACCTCGTCAGCATATGGTAACAATTTGTCCCTCATATATTTTACAACTTCTTGTTCTGATCCAGAAACTCCTATCAAGCCAGTTAATTCTCTTAATGACTTTTTTATACTTTCTTTCACTTTTTCATCTCTGAGTGAATGTCCAACCTTTTGGTCTATCATATTGGTAGTTTTCATTTGAACTCCTCCTTTTGGTTTTCCCTTGATAACTTAATTTATATTAGTAGTTTTCGCTAAAAAAATTGAAAGAAACATTTTTCCAATGATTAACATGGACTGTTCATCTACATCAAATCTTGGATGAT
This sequence comes from Peribacillus simplex, assembly GCF_900156045.1. Taxonomy (GTDB): domain Bacteria; phylum Bacillota; class Bacilli; order Bacillales; family DSM-1321; genus Peribacillus; species Peribacillus simplex_D. The sequence goes on from NZ_FTMX01000005.1 coordinate 160,514, forward strand.
GATGAGGATAGATAGCATCTTTTTCCGGATTCTTACCTCCAACCCAGAAAAAAGTTCCTGGTACTTTTTGCAAATAATATGCGAAATCCTCCATGCCCATATGGGGTTTCATCTTTTTTACATGTTCATCCCCGATAAGCAACTTAGCTTGTTCTTCCACTTTTCTTGTTTCATTCGGATGGTTCCAAACCGCAGGATAGCCTCTATCATAACTATACCTCACTGCAGCTCCAGCGCCTTCACAGGTGGATTTTGCTATTTGCCCAATAGACACTTCAATCAAATCACGGACATCTTCGTCGAAAGTTCGTACCGTCCCTTTAATTTTTGCGGTGTTTGGAATTATATTATAAGCATCACCACTGTTAAATGAACCGACTGTAACAACAGCAGGCTTGAGCGGATCGACACGTCTGCTTACAATTTGTTGAAGATTCATGACAAGTTGACTACCGACCAAAAGTGGGTCTACAGTTAATTCTGGTGTAGCCCCATGACCTCCAACACCTAAGATGTCGATTTCGAACCGGTCTCCCGAAGCCATTAAGTATCCTTCATTAACTCCTATTGTTCCAAACGGAAGATGGGAAGCAACATGTGCTCCATAAATGGAATCCACTCCGTTGAGACAGCCATCCTCGATCATAGGCTTGGCTCCTCCTGGAATTACTTCTTCGGCAAATTGATGAATAAACACAACATCTCCTTCAAGCTCATCTTTCACTTCAGACAACACTTTTGCCACTCCAAGTAAAGCTGCCGTATGAATATCATGCCCACAAGCATGCATGACTCCTGGAACTCTTGACTTATAAGCTACTTCTTTTTCATCTTGTATGGGCAAAGCATCAAAATCGGCACGGAAAGCGACTGTCTTCCCAGGTTTCCCTCCTTTCAACTTTCCCAGAACCCCTCTGCCTCCAACGCCAGTTTTCACTTCCAATCCCAGGTTAGTTAAAAAATCGGCAATTTTCTTAGGTGTATCCTCCTCTTGAAAAGATAGTTCTGGGTACATATGAAGATCTCTGCGGAATTCTACTAGTTCAGGGTATAAATCTTGGAATCTATTAAGTAGGTTTTCTATCATAAGTAAAGTCCTTCCCAGATAATATTTTTTTGCAATGGGCATTAAATCAAGTGAGAATTTTTCGCTTCTGAAGATACTGGAAGTTGTTTAGTGAAAGCACTTACAATAAGCATGATGATTACGTTTACGGCTAAAGCGATAATACCAGCATTCAAATCCTTCAATACTTGTGGTAACCCAGGCAGCAAAGTGCCAATGGTGGCATTCGTGATCGTCATATATGCCACAGTGATGACTCCAGCTATCATTCCAGCTGCAGCACCTTGTTTCGTTACTACATTATTTTTCGCCAAGCTAAACAGTATTGCTGGAAACAATTGCGTTATAAAGGTATATGCCATTAGGAGAAGGGTTACGATGGAATTGCCACCGTTAAATGTAAAGTAGACGCAAATTAGTGAAATAACAGGGACTAACATTTTAGAAAGCATTGAAATTTGTTTTTCAGAAGCTGATGGGATAATGACTTTATATACGTTCTTGGATAATGTTACGGATGCTGTCATTAAAAGCATTGAGCCTGGAACTAAAGCAGTCAATAAGCCGGCTGCACCAATCACCCCAACAAACCAAGGATCAAAAGTTTGTATGGAAATACGCAGTAATGCGAGGTCAGTATCCGCACCCTGTAAACCAGGAACTTGCTTAATCGCTGCAAACCCGACAAAAAAGATAAACAATAACATAAGTGTATATAGCGGAGTTATTACGGCATTTTTTCGAATGGTTTTTGGTCCAGTTGCCGAATACGTTGCAACAAATAAGTGGGGCCACATTAATCCGCCAATGCTCGTCATCACCACGGTGGAAATAAACCATGAAATTCCGAGGCCAGAATCAGGCAGCTTGAGAAAGTCTGGATTGGTCGCTTGAATCTCTCTGAACATGGGCTCTATCCCGCCATAATAATGAGAGGGAATATATATTCCGATAAAAACGACGACCCCAAATATTAAAATATCTTTAATAATAGCCGTCTTTGCCGATCCATGTATACCAGAAATCATCACGTAAACCGTAACGGAAACTACACCGATCCAAGTCGCGACAGTAGGGGATATGAAACCATAAGACGCTTCAGAAACAATGATGCCCAGACCTTTTAGTTGAAGTACAATGTAAGGAATCATCGAAATGACACCAATAAGGGCAGTGATAACTCCTAAAAAAGGACTTTTATACTTACTAGCAAAGAAATCAGATTGAGATACCAGCCTATGAGCTTTTGCATATTTCCAAACAGTTGGATACAGCCAATAAAAAATACAATAGATGAGACTAAGATATGCGATTATATAAAAGGCCGGTCCACCCTTTCCGTAAGCCCAGGAGCTTGCACCAAGAAATGTAAATGTTGTATACGATTCTCCCGCCATTAAAAGGAAAACAAGAATCGTTCCAAACCCTCTTCCACCAACAGCCCATTCCTCAAGGTTCATATCTTTCCCTTTTCTAGCATTGATGCCGATATAAATAATGAACAGCAGAAAACCGAAAAGCACAAAGAGTGATGCATTCATTCTGTATCACCACCTTCTTGGTTGGCGGGGTCAATTTTAAAAACGATGCCCATAATTAATGTCGTTAAAACGACCCATAAAACGATCCAAAACATGAAAAACGGCAATCCGAGTACAAACGGTTCTACACGATTAACTAATGGAAGAGAAAAAAGCATCCCGAGAAAAGGAATCATACTTAAAAAATGGCCCAACTTCATTGTGCAACACTCCTTCAAATTTAATCGTTTTCAATGAACAACCATATTACATTGTTCAAATTGCGTACTCTCCGTCATGTTATAAACTAGTAAAACGAAAAAAACTATTCCTGTTTTAATCAAAAACAAATCGATCGGTTTAACTGTGTCTTTCCATTCTTAGCTTCAAAATGACATTCAATTACGTAACAACTTACACATCCTGCAAATAACTCATTTGCTGCTTTCTGAATCACCTCCTCTCCTACCTGTTTAATCCAATAAAAACTGAACGGGCAAAATAAAATTCTAATGTATCATGAAATTTCTTAAGACATTTTTTATATGCCCTCCTTTAATAAATTTTTTATTTTGAAAATTGCAGTGTGACTTTTTTTAAAAAGGGACCATCCACTGTCCGGAATAATACGGCCTTTCCTTTAGAATTTGCATATTCACTTAATGAAAAAGCACCTACTTTCGTTTCCAGTTGGACATCAATCCGAAATGGATTTTTCTTCAGTCCATTTTCAATTTTCTGAGCGAAATTAATGGTGAATTCTTCTGAAATTCGAATGACAATATCAATATCACTTTTCTCTGTGACTACTTCTTGTCCAGTGGCGAGTTCGAATCCAACACTTCCGGTTGGCCCCCAAGTTAGCGAAGCTTGATCCAAAAATTCACTGACTCGATCTAAACACTGAAAAATCTTTTTTGAATGATTCTGCCAACCTTTATCCTGTACCAGCCGTTCGGGAGTAATTCTGCTTAGAATCGAATCAATTGGTAAAAAGGCAGCGAATCTTTTATTTCTTTCAGGCCCTCGAACACCTACCGCCACCTGTCCTTTTGCTGCACGGGAACGGCGGATTACCACAAATGGGGAAAATGCTAGTGATTCTGCTACCCAATTCGGAATAGGGGTATGGCTGATCAATTCATCCGCTCCTTTAATCCTCAACAAGTCATGTGGGTTTAGTTCCATTGTTCATTCAGTTTCTCCCTCACTAAAATGGATGCCGCACGTCCCCCTGATACAGCAAAAGGAGATGTTAATCGAACTTTTAAATCCACTGAACCAGCCATTTTAATGTCGGAAATCGCTTCCTTTATTTCTTTATGGATAATATTGCGGTCCTTTTGTCCCGGCATGTCCGCTTTCACTCCATCTACCAACGAATGCAAAGCTCCAAGCCGTTCGAATGATCCGATATCGTACGCCATCGCTGGCACTTTTTTCGCCGCGATTTCTAATTCTTCTATGCTTCTCTGTGTAATGCGTGCTGCAGATTGTTTTGACATAACATGTACATTCACACCCGGATCACGAAGTGCAATTAACCGGTTGGCTTGCATGCCATGTGATAAAAAGGCACCTGAAATGGCATTCCCCGGTATGAACGATATAACGGGATGCCCTTCCAAACGTGCGGTGACATATGCATCGACGGCAGCTGCACATGCCTGATGAACGCCTAGCAGTTCTTCGTGATAACCATAGGCCTGACTAGGAACATCGACGATGGCCACGATTGCTCGTTTTTCCCCATTTCGATCTTCTTCAATTGCTTCCCTAACATGCTTTGCAATTGACCATCCCTCCTGTAAACCTACTTCCCCATATCTTGCCCTTGGAAAGCGACTCTTTGCATCCGTTACTACAGCAATATAACGTACCTTCGTATTGCCTATGTAAGCATCTGCAACTCGAACAGAGGGGACATCGCCTATTTCAGGAAATCCATTACTCAATAAATCAAACCAGGTCTGTCCCCGTCCATTAGATTTTTCGCCCTTTGAAACAGCTTGAATTTCCCTAACATCATCAGATCGAAACTGATTCCACAGCTCCCGTACATCTTCTGGCGATATCCGCTGTGACGGCTCCACTGCATTTATAAACGCCCCATACCTCTTAATCTGTCCTGATCTTGGTTCAAAGGAAACCTGACCGTTTATTATTGAAAAGGCGGCTGCTTTTACAGCCTCCGAATCATCTTCAATTAATATATCCGCAAAACCGGCCGACCTCCGCTGTTCTCCGCCAATTGTACCCCAAATCAGAGGGCGGTCTTTTGAGTCGAACTCGCGAATACCGGCTTCCTGCTCAATCACTTCAGGCCCGTTTAATCCCAGCCGGCCTTCTCTCGTCATAATGATGGCACTGCAAAGACCTGCTGTAATCGACATACCGCCAAATGCACCGATTTTCCCTGGGATAATAGCAATGACAGGAACATGGAAGCGAAGCGCCACAATGGCTGAGCCAATTTCGGCAATGGACAGTAAACCATAATTGGCTTCCTGCAGCCTCACTCCCCCGGAATCAAACAGTATGATCGGAATCGTCTTTATTCCGGCTTCACAATCCTTTAAGGCCATTTCGAGTGAACCGGCGATTTTTGCACCAGATACTTCGCCGATACCTCCGCCTTGAAAATTCCCCTCTATGGATATCACGACTGCCCGTTCCCCATTAATCGTACCCTTAGCCACAATAACCCCATCATCACTTTGCGGAACGATTCCTTGAGGCTCCAAGTGAGGCGATTCCAGCCCATCAAATGGACCGAGAAGCTCTTTATATGTTCCGTTATCCAGTAGTTTCATCGCTCTTTCCCGTCCACTGCATTCTACAAAACTACTTTTTGTTAGAATCAAGCAAACTCACCTCCAGCGCTTGTGCGAGTCGGATCGTCACAACACCAGGTGTTGCGCCAAAATCATTAATTTTAACTTTTGCAGCGACATCATGTTGTGTGAAAAATCGTTGAATTATCGATTTCCATGTATCTTTAAAACCGGTGATTCCCGTCCGAATGGTAACCTCAGTCCGTAATTCTTCACACGGCTCTATCAACACTTCCAAATCACCCGATCCAACAACGCCAACATGTGCACGATTGACAATTTTTCTTGTAGCAGGAAATGTGTATTTGAAACTTTCCAAATGAAGGCCCCCTTAATGTATAGACTCAACTTCTTTTTGAACTTCATCACCGGTTATATGTCCTTGGATTTTATCTAAAAAAAGCGTAGCGGCGAGCATGTCCGCACTGCCTCCTGGAGATATATTAAGTCTCGTAAACTCATCATTAAGAATTTTTAACTTTTCTAGACTTCCACTTGATAACACCGAGGCTGCTTGCTTTTTAGCAAATATAAGTGCTTCAGGACCCCCTCGATGTAAAATGCATGTATCATCCAAAGAAGCAATTAAGGCTAACAGTGAATTTAGTTGAGCCTCATTTTCCGCCAATCCGTACGCCCTTGATCGTTTAAGCATTGGCATGGAAACCTGCACAATATGAGGAAAACCTTGCTCTGCCTCTGCTCTTGCTCCATTTACACCGTATTTTGCAGAAACAAGCATGCCATTTGTAGCGATATTAGGACAATGTCGATCTGGATAACGGGCCGTTTCACCAGCCAGTGAAACAATTTCTTTTATTGCATAACAGCCTTTTCCCATCGCTGCACCTGAAACGAGCAGACCAATCGCCCAAATGGCGCCTTTATGCGTGTTCACGCCACCGGTAGTTTCGAACATTCTATTTTCTCCATTACGGCCGATCGCCGCAATTTCTTCTCTTAAAGAAAGTGAGGGACTGTTGCCGTAGCTAATAAATGCGATTTGTTCAAATGTTTCCTTTAATGATAGTGCGGATTTTAGCATGAGTTCGATCGTCAAATCTTGGTGGGCACCGTTATTGACCCGATCGACAAGGCCCGGTTTCGGTGTCAGTTCGACTTCTTCTATTAAAGAGTGAACTGCTGAATCAGCTGCGTAGCGGCTGAATGCCTCTTTTGCATTTCTCATTTTTGCACCTCCCGGTTACCAGCTTATAAACTTTTCCGGCGGTTCGTATAGCCCATCCGACCACTGAACGATTTCCTCTATACTTTTAGCTGCCAGCAAAGACCGTTTTGCATCTGACCGGCGGATGTTCAAATCTTCTGGAAGTGCGATCAAACCTTCACGCCGCAGGCTATCTGTTTTCTTCGGATCATGTGTTAGTCCAACAGGCGTAACCCCTGCAACCGCTGCAATCGCTTCCCTGCGTTTTTCCATGCTGTCCGCTTTGTATAAGTAAGCGATGCCTTCTTCGGTCACGACGTGTGTAACATCATCCCCATAAATCATGACGGGTGCTATAGCTAGGCCTGTATCTTTTTTAACGCTTATAGCATCCAATGATTCTACGAAAATAGGTTTATTTCCAGCTTGGAAGGTCTCTACAACTTGGACAACCAACTTCTTTCCACGAGCTAGCGGATCATCGGCCGTCATCATATTTAACCACGCTGGAGTTGAATGTCGCCGTCCCCCAGGGTCATGGCCCATATTTGGCGCACCGCCGTACCCTGCCAGTCTTCCTCGGGTTACAGTTGAAGAATTTCCATCCTTGTCCATTTGCAGGGTCGACCCGATAAATAAATCGACCGCATATTGCCCTGCCATCTGCGATAATGTTCGGTTCGAACGCAAAGTGCCATCTCGTCCGGTAAAAAAAACATCACGGCGTGACGCGACATACTTTTCCATTCCGACTTCCCCGCCAAAACAATGAACGCTGTCAATCCATCCACTTTCAATCGCAGGAATGAGTGTCGGGTGCGGATTCAATGCCCAGTGTTTGCATATCTTCCCTCTTAATCCAAGTGATTCTCCATAAGTGGGAAGCAGTAGTTCAATCGCTGCCGTGTTATACCCAATACCATGATTCAACGATATGACTTCGTGTTTTTCATAAATACCACGGATCACCATCATCGCCTGTAAAATCTGTATATCGGTAATATGCCGGGGATCACGTGTAAATAAAGGTTCAAGCTCATATGGTTCATCCGCCACAACGATATAATCGACCCAAGAAGCGGGAATATCGACACGTGGCAGTTCATCAATCAGTTCATTTACCTGAACGATGACAATCCCATCGCGAAATGCAGCTGCTTCAATAATCGTTGGTGTCTCTTCTGTATTGGGACCTGTGTAAAGATTCCCATGTCGGTCTGCCTTATCCGCAGCAACAAGTGCAATCGAAGGAATCAGGTCTATGAAAAGACGTCCATAAAGTTCGATATATGTGTGTATTTCTCCCATGGTTAGTTTGCCATCTTCCAGCATTTGAGCCATACGAAGACTTTGCGGACCAGCATATGCAAAATCTATTTTCTTTGCAATGCCGCATTCAAATAGATCCAAGTGCTCCGGTCTTGAAATACTGGACATTATCATGTGCAAATCAAACAATTTTTTGGGATTCGTCTGTGCGAGCGCTTTTGAAAGAAAGGATGCCTGCTTTTGATTATTTCCTTCAAGTACTACACGATCATAAGGCCTAATAACCTTTTCCATCACGTCCACGATTCGATCTGTAGGGATTATCATTCCGTTTACGAGACCCTTCACACTGTCCATGCGCTTTATCTTTTCTTCAAGGCGTTTCGTCCATGTTCGCTTTTGATTTACTACCTGTCCCGTTAATTCCATCATGGCAGTCCTCCTTTATTTTTTTGATTTTTCTCTCTTTGCTATAAACAGGCAATCATCATAGCCATTTTCTGATATTGACAAGGCCCTGGCTTCCGGAAATCCTTTTGCTGCTAAACGCGACAATACATTTCCCGGCGGCATTTCAATGAATAATCTCGTTCCGTTTTCGTATAAAACGGTAGAAGCATCATGCCACTGGACAGGGGATGAGATACTTTCAGCTAAATCCAGCCGGATATCATCCTGTTTAAACAGGAGCCGTCCCCCACGATTGCTTACATATGGAATCAAAGGACGATGAAATGGAATATCGTCAAGCGCTTCACCTAGCTCTTGTGAAACAGATGAGAGAAGCGGACAGTGGGAGGGCGTGCTGACACTCAGCAAGGAAGCGCTGCGAGCCCCGTTAACCTTGGCTTCATTTAATATTATTTTTATACCGGACAAAGCTCCTGAAAGCGTTATTTGATCTGGAGCATTTTTGTTCGACACAAACACTGGAAATTTTTCATCAAAATATTGGCTTACAAGTGAATGGAGTGTATCTGCTGCCATACCTATAACAACCCCCATGCCATATCCTCGAGGATATGCCCATTCCATGAGCTCGGCCCGAAGCCTAACGATTTTTAAAGCATCTTTAAATTCAATGACGCCGGCAGCAACTGCAGCACTAAATCCGCCTACTGAATGTCCGGCTACAAAATCCGGCATGATTCCCTCTGCTTCAAGTACTTTAAATCCTGCGATACCAGCAGTCAAAAGGGAAATCTGGACTGACTTGGTCGAGCAAAGTGCTTCTTTTGAGTGATGGTTATATACGTTTTCATTCAGTGTTTCACTTACTGCTTTCAGGACTTCTTTGACTGCGTTGCAGTCCGGCAATTCATTTAAAAGGCCTGGCTTTTGGCAACCTTGTCCGGGAAACAAAAAAGCAACCTTCAACACTGTTCACCTCCGTTCATAGCATGAACGCTAATTAAGCATTTTTTGAATGCTGGAGATTACATCAAGATTATGCTTTTGCAAGACTTCAGTTAATTCATTCATGTTTTGGTCTACTAACAACTGGAGGATGATTTCATGCTCAGAAATGGATTTTTCAATGTTGTTCCCGTTTGAAAAAGAGAGGCTTTGAATTCTCAACAAAGGCCAGCCTAGTTGGGAGTACATGTTTTTGATGGTTTCACTTTTGCTCATCTTAATAAGACATGTATGAAAAGAATGATTCAATTGGGTATAGGTATGAATATTTTCTATTTCCTTCATTTCTTTAAGTTGCTGTTTCATTTCTCTAAGAAGTATTTGGTCTATTCCATGCTTTTTAATTCGTTCCATGGCCATATTCTCCAACATATTCCGAATCTCAAGCAAATCGTATATTTCATTTTCCGTATATTCTTTTACAATGGCGCCCTTACGTGGAATTCTTTCTACTAGTCCTTCTTTAGCAAGCAAATAAATTGCCTCGCGGACGGGAGCTCTGCTCGTTCCGTATTCTTCTGCATAGATAAGTTCCACCAATTTTTCTCCTGGCTTAAGTACACCAGTTATGATTTGTTCTGTGATATGTTCCGCTATTGATTTAGATAATGCGTTATCCATGAAATTAAGTGATCCCATGAAGCTCCCTCACTTTCAGAATACTGTCGACTGTCGGCTTAATTATACAAACAAATTAAAGATAATTCAATATTTTCTGAAAATTTAAAATGAGGTTTACGCTTTTTTATATGCTAGGATAATATTTCCTGAAATACAGTCGACTGTATTTTTGTAATCGTTTGATTATCTATTGGATGGGTGAAATTATGAAGTCTTTGTTGCAGCGTTAACAATCTTATGGTTGGCTGTCGACTTTATGGTTTAAGAAGGTGAATGTCGATGAAGGGGCTTTTTTAAAACGTAGCTAATTTTTAAACATGGGTGTTTTTTGTATTTCACTCTTGTTAATGAATGGCGGCAAGCGGAAAGACCCTAATGCACTAGGTGGAGGTCCGCTTGTTTTGGCAGGTGTCTTCATTATTTTGCTGTATTTTCGTTCCGCTCTATGTAAGGTGAAAAGCATAAAATATCGGAGAATTCGAGGGGAGTCTTTTCATTAGGGTAGATATGTCGAAATAGTTTAGTAAAACTTCTTCCCTTGCAGTATAAATTTTCGATTGCGAATGTTTTTTAAAAAAATGTCTTGAAAATATCTTGGTGCTGACCGCATTCATTACAGGAATATTCTATTTCTAATGCATCTTCAGTTACTGTATGTACGGTCTCTTTTTTACAAGTTTCACAAAATCTCTTTTCGGATATTTCTTTCATGTATCATTCACACTCCGTTTTCCTATCATTGTTTTGTATCCTTGTTAATATTATTTTGCGAATATCCTTCAGAAAAAATACCTTTTTCCTGAAGGACCTTTAAAAGAAGATAATGAATTCTGAGAAAATGGTACTTGAATGTTTGATTTTACCTCGGATTCCAATACATCAAAGCTGCATGAAACGGATATTCGTATTCGAAAACTCCTTCTTTTTCCACCACATATTTATTAAGGATCGTTTTTACTTCATCATAGGAAAAATGTTCATCGAGAATTTTTGTTGTATTATCGCGCATCATTTCTTCATGGGTGGAATAGATTTTTTTACTTTTCAATTTAACAATCTTACAGTCCGCCAGTATTCCAAGTTGATACAAAACATTCAAGATGTGTATGTAATCCCGCTTTCTTAAATTGATTGTATATCCTCGTTGCTTCAATTCCATATAATGAGGTTTTTCTGGTCCGGTTGTCATACCTACTATCACTAACCGGGCTGCAGACTCATTCATTTTTAATAAAGTTTGACCGATTTCTGTCATACGGTAATAACAATTAAACCCAAATACTACATCATATCTGTCTCTTTTGGTATCACTTTCCCACTTATCATGAATCAATTCCATGTTTTTGAAACCTTTTTCATTCGCCTGGGATTCCAAAAAACTGATAATGCTTTTGGAACTATCTATACAAGTTAACTTCCTGACTTCTTTTGCAATATCGAATGTATAATTGCCCCATCCAGGGCCGATTTCCAATACATGATCATCCCGTTTTAATAATGCCATTAACTCCTGCTGCACAGGTTTTGCATAAGGATCCGCTTTATGTTGTTTTTTCCCTGCCACCTTGGATGCCCAAAAAGCTTCTTCTGCTGCATCATCTTTTAGCCTGTTAGGTATCTTCCCTGTATGATCTTCCATTGCCTGTTTCCAAAGTTCAATATAATCAGTCATCTTTTCTCCCCTGAATTCGTATGTATTTATCGGTTTTCCACCGTAGTTTGGTGTGGCTTATTATCGTTTGATTCCAAATTGAATATGTAGCCAATCAGCCGCCAGCTAGAGCTATTGTTTTACACATAAGAATAAGGAGCAATAACTTTGCTCCTTAAATAGTGGATGAACTTTTATCTTTTCGGTAAAGCAGACCATGTTTTTTCTAGCCACTTATCAAAGTCTGCTCCTTTTTCACCCTCATAGGTATCATATATATCCATTCTCATTTTCTGGAGTTTCTCTTTGAATTCAGTATATGTGTGATTTTCTGGTAAACTCTTCTTGATCCTGACTAAGATTTTGGTCAATCCTTTAACCAATTCGCCCTTTTTCCTTGCTGGCAATTGGACATCTTCGCCTAATCTTTTCAATTGACGGTAGGCGGCCTCTTGAACTTTATATACAGAATCACTATTCATGATATGTGTGAGAATGTCGATCACTTGTTTATTTTTTGACTGCCCTAATTCTTCGATCGCATCTAAACGTTCTCTCCAATTAGATTTTCGATTGGCAGATTTTTTTAATTCCTCATAGTTGGCAGGTAACTCAATACCTTTTGTTTCTTTGTTATTCAAATGAATCATTTCTCCTTCTGTCTTTATGTAATCCGGATATCAAGATGTTAATCCGATACTACAATAATCCCTTTACCAAGAATGGTTTATTCCATTCTTTATTATACCTGTTTCCATATTTCAATATAGTTATATTTCTTAATCATCTACTTTATTTTCAATCAGTCGGTTGCCGGGGGCAAGGCTTTGCTTCTACAAACTTACCTCGACTTATGCTCTTTAAAAGGCATAAATCCTGCCTGGATTCATGCCCCTATTGTTGACTATGAAGTAAGTTTTCTTATTATGTTGTTAAAAACAGACCATAATGGCACAAATCTAGTCCACGTAATGTTTTTTATAATCTGGATGGATAGAAAATTTTTTACGTAAATTGGCGAGGTTTACACCAAAGCTTTCTTCCAATAGTTCTCTATGTTTCCCCATGATTTCCATGAGATATAAATCATGGATCATGACTTCTGTAATGGGCATTACCAAACCTACATGCATGGTCCAAGCTGCACGGCTATCTTTACCAAGTGAGACAATACCTGCTACTACTTCTGAATCATCTCCACTAATAACAAGCCATCGCCCACCATACTCTTCTGTAATTTCATGACCCATATAATGGAGGTAAACATTAGCAAAATCACAGACGATTTCCCCATAGGCAATAATTGTTACATTGACGCCTTTATTTGCAGCCTGTCTTAGTTCAGACTCTAATTCTTCGAATTCGTCTTCCCAAATCTCTAAGAGTATTCTTTTTTTTGCAGATAATATACAAGCTTTTACCTTATCGAGTATTTCATTGCGTCCCATGATATTCCAGATGTTTTCGCGATCATTTGCAGAACGTTCAAACTCCGCTAATGATTTTTCTGCCAGTTCAAAATTTTCTTCTGCTTTCATGCGGCGGTTTTTTATTAGCTCCCTTGCAGGAACGGGAGTATACTGTGGTGTGTTTCCAGGACTAACCAGAATATCTCCTCGCATTGCGAGACTGTCCAGAATTTCATAAATTCTTGAACGTGGTACACCGGAGTTTTTTGCAACTGCATAGCCAGTTAATGGTGATTCTTCCAATAAGGCAAGATATGCTTTCGCTTCATATTCGGTAAAATTTAGATTTTTTAATGTTTCTAAAATGTTTTCTTTCATAAACCCTCCACACAACCATAGTCGCTACCTTTGTAACTAATATTTTAGCAAAATCTGTTGACGATTTCCATTTTCATCTAATATACTTACACAAGTAGTTACTTTAGTAGCCACTATTGAAGGAAAGGGGAAATAGTATGGATAGCTTACTTACATATATATCAATAGTTGCAATGATGGTTATTATACCCGGAGCTGATACAATGCTCTTAGTGAAAAACACGCTAAGCTTTGGTCCTAAAGCTGGACGCTATACCGTTCTCGGAATGGCAACGGGACTTTCTTTTTGGACGCTTATTGCTATTCTTGGACTATCTGTTGTCATTGCAAAGTCCGTGATTCTGTTCAGTACAATCAAATATTTGGGAGCCGCCTACTTAATTTATCTAGGGATAAAAAGTTTTTTTGCTAAAAGCGTTTTTTCCTTAAAAGAAATTCAAGCACAAGCAAATACACCTACAAAGTATTCAAGCCGGCATAATAAAGATTCCTTTATGCAAGCATTACTTAATAATATTCTTAATCCAAAGACCGTTTTAGTTTATATAACAATCATGCCTCAATTTATCAATTTGAACGGAAATGTAAACAAGCAATTGATTATATTAGCCTTCATCTTAACCTTACTCGCTGTATTGTGGTTTCTTTTTCTGGTTTTTCTCATTGATTACGCAAAAAAATGGATGAACAACTCCAAATTCCAGAAAGCATTCCAAAAATCAACTGGCTTAATTTTAATAGGTTTTGGCATAAAAACAGGAATATAAGTTCCTTTACTAACTCATCAATTTTGATTCGTCCGTTCAGAAAATTGAACGGTTTTTTTTCATATGTTTTAACTTACAATTAACATACTGTCCTTGGCATAAACGCCTGTGGGGTCTCACCCTGTCCAGCTGCTCCCGCAGGAGTCTCGAACTTGCGCTCCAATCAACCTTAAATCGTTTCGTTTTAAAAACAACAATCTTTACGAAAAGAGCCAAAATAAAAAACCCGTCAGTATCTTCACATAAATGCGAAAATGCTGACGGGTAATGCTTTATGGAGTTTCAATATCCTTTTTATCAATCCAAGCCGCAAGCCTTGGCAAGTATTTCAACAAGGTGCATACTTTTCATTTCGTTTGCCGCTCCCTCCCTTTGGATGCCAATGCTCATTTGCATTTGGCATCCAGGGTTAACCGTAACTATTGTTGTTGCTTTCGTTTCTTTAAGGTTCTTCATTTTCCCTTCAAGAATTTTCATGGATTCATCAAAGTGGAGAAGATTGTAAATGCCTCCAGATGCGCAACAGCGGTCAAACCCTTCCATTTCAACATATGAAATACCTGGTATGGATTGCAATAATAAACGAGGTTCCATTTGGACCTTTTGAACATTGCGTAAATGACATGAATCTTGATAGGAAACGATGCCTTGCCATTCTTCAGTAAAGGGGAGTGGCCCCAATTGATGAAGAATTTGACTGATATCTTTTGATTTTTCCGAGAAAGCCCTTGCCGCCCCAGCCCATTCGTGATCATCTGCCAATAAATGTCCATATTCAAGAAGCGAAGCGCCGCAGCCTCCTGCGTTATTTACAATTACATCAGCATCTGATTGCATGAAGGCTTGGATATTCCTCTTTGCCAATTCTTTTGCTTGTTTTGTTTCACCTTGATGGGAATGCAGTGCACCGCAGCAATTCTGATTTTCAGGGAGAATGACCTCACAACCTGCTAAGGTGAGCAGCTCAATGGTAAGACGATTTATTCGTGACATCATGGAATCCATGATACACCCAGCAAAAAACGCCACTTTTAATTTCGTTTCCCCTTTTGCCGGCATTATCGTACCTGTCCGGATTCGTTTCGAGGACGACTCGATGGCTGGAAGTGCTTGTTCTAAATGTGCAAGGGCCGGGGAAACCTTTTGCAGTACATTCGATGAACGGATAAGCTTGGACAATCCTGTTTTTTGATAGAATTGCACTGCTCTTCCAATCCTGTTCATCCGTTTTGGATATGGAAAAAGATGAACCAATGCCAGTTTTTTGATCTTGTTCATTTTATTTTTTTGGTTGGATGACGGGGAGTTTTCAATGGCTTCTTTTGCCGCTTCCAGTATATGTCCGTATGGCACACCGACAGGACATGCGGTTTCACAAGCACGGCAGCCTAAACATAGGTCGATCGGTTCAGCTAAATCTTTTTGGAAATCTATTTTCCCTTCGGCTGCCATTTTCACTAGATTGATTCGACCGCGTGGAGAGGCGGATTCCACGCCCAATGATTCATATGTAGGGCATGCTGGTAAACAGTAACCGCATTTTACGCATTGGTTTGTCCAATCATAGGCATCGGAATATAAATTATGGGCCATTGCATTTGTCTCGTTCGGTTTGAGGGGTAGATTCATGTCACCAACACGACCCTAGTCTGGCCTTTATCAGGAAAAATCTTTCCTGGATTCAGGATATTATTGGGGTCCCATGCTTCTTTAATTTTTTTCATCATATTCACCCCTGTTATTCCTAATTCCATTTCCATATATGGTGACTTTAAAGTACCGATACCATGTTCCCCAGAAAGTGTTCCGCCTAGTTCGATTGCGGCTTCAAAAATTTCACTGACTGCAAGCTCCACTTTTTTCATTTCCGTAATATTTCGTTTATCGGTAATGATGTTCGGATGTAAATTGCCATCCCCTGCATGGCCGAATACAACCAAGTTCAACTCGTATTTCTCCCGGATATTGTTTAATCTCTCCATCATCGCCGGTATTTGACTGCGTGGAACGGTCGCGTCTTCAGAAATTTTTGTAGGACCCATTTGTGTAATGGCCGGGGAAACAGATTTACGCGCACTCCAAATAGTTTGGCGTTCTTCCTCGGTCTCCGCTATCTTGACGTAGGAAGCCCCCTCCGCCTTGCATATATCGGCGCATTTATTGATTTCTTCCTCAATCGCCAATGGGTGACCATCTATTTCTATGATCAGAATGGCTTCTGCCTGTAGAGGCAATCCTGAAGGCCGATAGCTTTCGACAGCACGGATACACGCGTTATCCATCAGTTCCAGGGCAGATGGTAGAATCCCTGACGATAAAATACTGGTAATGGCATGGCCAGAATCTATCAAATGATTGAAGTGGGCGACAAAAGTTTGTTTAGATTGAGGTTTTGGTATTAAGCGGATGATTGCCTCAGTAACGATGCCCAGGGTACCTTCCGATCCTACGATCAATCGGGTCAAATCATACCCTGTTACATTTTTTACGGTCTTTCCGCCAGTACGAATGATTTCTCCCGTCGGGGTGACCACCTCCAGGCCTATCACATATTCTTTTGTCGTTCCGTATTTCAATCCCTTTGGGCCGCTGGAGTTTTCTAATAGATTCCCGCCTATAGTGGCAACATTGGAACTGCTTGGATCCGGCGGATAAAACAAGCCGGCTTCTTCAGCCTTTTTATGGATATTTGCCGTAATCACACCTGGAGAGACAATGGCAAGCATATTTTCCCGATCAATGATCAATTTATCCCGTAAAAGGGTCATATCAATAACCATCCCTCCTTTAACAGGTAATGGGCCTCCACTTAGCGAAGTTCCAGATCCCCTTGGGTAAACTGGTATTTTGTGAGTATTGGCCAATTTAATCACTTCACTGATTTCCTCTGCATTTTTTGGCTGTATAACGATTTCAGGTAAATATTCCCCAAAAGAAGCGTCATAGCTATAACAATACCTTTCTGCCAAATCAAGGAACATTCTGTCATCTGGAATTATCTGCCTAAGATCGTCCAGGGCTTCTTTCTCCATGCTTCTCACTTCCTTTCTTAATACTAAATTGGAAAAGAACTATTTGTATGTAATATAATGGTTGTATGTAATATAATGGCATTTTATGATTCTGCTAGATATTGATGAAAGAAAAAGGAGGATTTTTTTGAAAATCGCACTGATTCACGCAACCACAACTGCTCTACAACCAATTGAAGTGGCCTTTCAGACTGTTGCTCCAAATATTGAACTCCTTCATTTCATGGACACAGGTCTTCTCGCCTTGATGGAAAAGAGCGGCAAGTTGACTCCGGAAATCATCCGCCGCTTTTCTGCATTAGTGAATATAGCCTATGATTCTGATGTTTCATGCATCCAACTTACTTGCTCAGCTTTTAATGACATCACTTCAATCCTACAACCTCTATACCCTGTAAAGTTATTTCGTTCAGATGAAGCGATGCTTGATGAAGCGCTTCGCTATGCTAGCATCGGCCTGGTTTCAACCGTAAAAGAAACGCCGATCGCCCTTCAAAATTACTTATTAAATAAGAATCCTGACTGTATGATCGAATCATTGGTGGATCCCGGGATCATCCATTTATTATCAAAAGGAAAAAGAAAGGAACATGACGATCGGGTAAAAAAGATGGTGGAACAATTGGATGGAAAGACAGAAGTGATTTTGCTTTCACAATATAGTATGGAACATATTGCAAAGCAGGTTAACCCCTCTGTCCCTGTCCTGACGGCTCCACTATTGGCTGCTAAAAGGTGTTTGGCTCATTTGAATGAAACGTTTGGATGAGTTTTCTTCGTAAAATCAGAACTTAGCCAGCATGATCGTGTTTAACCGTTAGTATGATGGGAACCACCAAAAACTTTCCCGACACCTTGAATTTTTTCAAGTATAACGATAAGAAGGACTGATATGAATATAACCACGCTTGATACGGATGCGACGATTGGATTGTAGGCATCCTGCATTTGCGAGAATATTTCGATCGGCAGCGTTCGCATTTCCGGTGATACCATAAAGAGAGAGACCGTTACATTATCAAATGATGTCAAAAATGCGAATAATCCCCCTGAGATGGCCGCGGATCCAATTAGCGGCAGTGTCACTTTCATGAATACTGTTAGCGGATTCGCTCCAAGAATGGCCGCGGCCCGTTCGAGATTATAATCAAATCCACTTAAACCGGTTAATACGAGCCGCATAACATATGGTATGCAAATGACGATATGGGCAATTAAAAATCCTGTAGACGTACCGGCAAGCATCATTGGTGTAAAGTACATTAAAAGTGCAATCCCCAAGACTAATTGCGGAACACTTAGTGGTGAAGTTAAAAGGGCCGTAATATACGATTTTCCAGGTATATCATACTTTGCGATGCCAAGGGCACCCAAAGTTCCGAATATGACGGAGAAAAGGGCAGCTAATGCTGCGAACTTCGCACTGTTCAAAAAGGCTTCCAAAAATTCAGGACGCTCCAAGATCTTGGAATACCATTGCAGTGAAAAGCCTTCAGCCGGAAAACTTGGATAATTGGCACTTGTAAAAGAAGCGGGTATAACGACAATGAGCGGTATCAAGATATAGATAATTGCCAACACGGCTACGGCAATCCGAAGGCCGCCAAACGTTTTCATCATCTGAATACCTCCTTGAATTTCCCTTTTTCAAACACCCTGGTAAAGACGGCCACTGATATGACAGTGGTTGCTAATAGAATATAAGAAAGAGCAGATCCGAATGTCCAATGCAGCAAGTTATTAATTTGATCATAGATGACAACAGGCATCACCGGCACATTGGCTCCCCCCATTAGTGCAGGCGTAACATAAGCGCTCATCGATAAACTGAATACAAGAATGCAGCCAGATACGATACCAGGGATACTTAACGGCAATGTAATCGAAAAGAACCTTCTGAATGGGCTTGCCCCAAGTATTGCTCCTGCCTTATCCAGAGAAGGATCAATATTATATAAACTGGCAACGATGGATAAGATCATGAAAGGAAGATATGCATTGGATAGCCCAATCACAACCCCGATTTCCGAAAACAATAGTTTCAATGGTGCATCTATTATGCCAAGGGCCATCAAGGTTTGATTAATCGTTCCGTTAGGCAATAGCAAAAGGTACCAGCCAAAATTACGGACAACTATACTTACCAAGAGCGGTGACACGATCAAGAGAGTGATATACCCTCTAATCCGTGCTGAACTTTTGGCCATCGTCAAAGCTACCGGATATCCAAGAACTAAAGCAACCAAGACCGAATATAAACTGATTTTCACTGTCAGCCATAAAGAAGATAAGTAATAGCTATCGGTAAATAATTGTGTATAGTTTTTTAGGCTATAAACTGCTTCCGCTCCTCCAAGATTATCTGTTGATATGAAGCTTAAATATAAAATGTATAACATCGGTATGACAAAGAAACCAAATATGAAAAGCAGAATCGGCGTTAAAAGGAGTAATCCCGGAACCCAGACTTTCCTCTTCTTGATTTTAGGTTCCTTTTGCGGTTCAATAGGATTCGTCTTCTGTTCTATTTCTTGACTAGCATAACTTCTGATGGGCTCCATCCAATCAACACCTCACTTCCATTTTGCCATGATGCATCGAAGGCGGAAGTCAATACTTGAATACTTTTCCCATGTAATAGAACATTGATTTCCCAAGAGGTACCAAGATAGTTTATTTGGCTGATCTTAGCATGTTGGTAATCCAATGGAGAGGTGGATTTTTCATCAAGTGAAACAATTTGCAGTTTTTCCGGTCTAATATAAAGCTTCACCTCATCACCGGTTTTCAAATCACTATCATTTCCCATGATGTTGTTTGCATCGACATGAGTGATATCAGGCCCTATCTTGACTGAAACTTTCCGCTTATCCACAGCGGACACAGTCCCTTCAAAACAATTCGATTTTCCGATGAATTGAAACACGAATTCAGTCTTGGGATGATTGTAAATCTCAGTCGGAGTACTGATTTGTTCAATTTTCCCTGCATTCATGACCACGACTCGATCAGACATGGAAAGAGCCTCTTCTTGATCATGGGTCACAAAAATGGTCGTTACGCCAATTTCCTTTTGTAAGCGCTTTATCTCGGCCCTGAGTTCATGGCGCAACTTTGCATCTAGGTTTGAAAGAGGTTCGTCAAGCAAAAGGAGCTCCGGTTCAACTACAAGTGCTCTGGAAATCGCAACACGCTGACGCTGACCTCCTGATAATTCCCTTGGGTAACGATTCTCCAATCCTGACATTTTCACTAATTCAAGCGCTTTACTTATCTTCTTTTTTTGCTCAGCTTTACTAACTTTGCGCAGTTTCAAGCCAAAACTGAGATTTTCATAGACTGTCATATGAGGAAAAAGCGAATAAGTTTGAAAAACCATTCCTAAATCTCGTTTATAAGGCGGAACCTTCGTAACATTATTGCCTTTAATATGGACCTCACCCCGGTCAGCATCGAGGAACCCTGCAATTAGGTTCAAGGTTGTGGACTTTCCGCACCCTGAAGGCCCAAGAAGAGTAAGTAACTCTCCTTGTTTCACCTCCAGATCAATGCCATTCAGGACAACATTCGTTCCAAATTGTTTAAACGCGCCTTTTATCTCTACATCATTTTTGTTTGACCCAAACCCCTGAACTGCCTCCAGGTGTTGCCTATTCATTTCCACATCTTTTTTTAATAATTCCATGTGATCAACACGCTCCTTTTTATTTGAGTTTTTTCCCTAATTCAGGAGTAACCTCTTTCGCCCATCTGTCTGACACCTCTGCGCGGATTTCGGCAAACTTGGCGAAATCAGGTTTGAATGTTTTATCACTTGCTTTAAGGCCGATTGACTCTTCATATTTCTCTGGAATTTTCATTCCTTCTACAGTTGGATAAAATCCTTTTTCGGAAATTAAAGCTTGCGCTTCTTCACTGATTACATAGTTGATGAATTCAAGGGCTTCTTTGCTATTTGGCGTATTTTTCACGAGACCAGCACTAAAAGCTTGAAGCGGTACACCTTCTTTAGGTACTGCCATCTTAATGGGAATACCTGAAACGGCTAGTTCACCAATGGAGTAACTTCCCATGACCGTTACGTCAGCAGCTCCTTGTTGGACAGCTGGCATCATTTGCGTTGAGTTTTTATAAAAGGTATTGGAATAAGCTGCAAGATCTTTCGCTTTTTCAAGACCTGGTTCCATATCTTCCGTACTGCCGCCGTTTGAAATCGCCAGACCATTAAGGGTATTGAAACCCCAGTCATTCGTAATATCTGAAAATGCCGTTTTACCTTCGTAATCAGGTGATACAAGATCATTCCAAGATTCAATTGGTTTTAACCCATTCTTTTTAAAGGTTTCCGTATTATAGGCTGGTGCAATGACTAAACCGAATGCTGGCGCGGCAGCCTTTTCAACCGGAATGAAACGTGGATCCACCGATTTCATATTGGGAACATTGGACTCATCAATTGGTACGATCAGTTCCTTCTCCTTAGCGCGAATTACATCAACCGGTACAAAAAGGGCAACATCTATTTGCGGAGCGTTCTTCTGTAATTCCACTTTGGATAGAATTTCACCTGATAAACCGGAAATATAATTAACAGTGATTCCCGTTTCTTCTTTGAACTTTGGTGCGATTACATCCCTGATGGCACTTTCAATGACACCGCCATTACCGGCAATAGTTATTTTTTTCTCTCCTTTTTCACCCGCACTCGTTTGGACGGATTCCCCCGGTTTTTGCGGAGTGGGATTACCACATCCCGCAAGAGCGATCAATACTATTATTGATAAAAGACTCAGCAGTTTTTTCATAGTCATTACCTCCCGTTTTTCAATGATCTCCAATAATTCCTTGTTCGTTAAAATAATTCATGGCCCCTGGATGAAAATCAAGGGGAACTTGTTTAGTTGCTTCATTTATTGAAATATCAGAAGCAGCTGGATGTGTATGCTGTAGTTCAGGCAGATGTTCATATAATGTTTTCACAAGGTTGTATGCATGAGGATCAGACATTTCCTTGTAGGTCACCAGGACATTTTTAATTGAAATCGTTTGGACATTTTTTTTCATTCCCCCGTATGTATCTCTGGGAATTTCATCATGAGTATAAACTCCATATTGTTTTTGAAGACCTTCAATGATGTCTCCCGGAATTGGAATAAAAGATAGTTCGGTCTGCTTGGATATGAAAGCGATTTCATTATTCGGAATTCCCGAAGAAAAGAAAGCTGCATCAATGGTACCATTTCGTAATGCTTCTGCAGATTGAGAAAAAGAAAGATAGGATAAATTCAATTGATCAGTCGGTAAATCAGATTCTAACAGTATCCGCTCTGCAATAAGCCTTGTACCGCTTCCTGCCGTTCCCACACTAATGCGTTTACCAACTAAATCTTCCAAGGAATCAATATCATTTTGTTTAGTAGTAACAATTTGTACATAATTGGAATATAGGGCCGTTAAAGCTCTTAACTTGGATTTATCCGTTTCAGGCAAATCCAGTACATCCACTGTGGTAAAACCAATTTCTGCACGATGGCGGCTAACCAATTCAGTATTTTCGATGGAAGCATGTGTTACCTGGGTACCTGACACAGTCCCATTATATTTTTCATACATATTTGATAATCTTTGTCCTAATGAAAAATAAACACCTGTCATATCTCCAGTTCCAATGATTAGCATCCTATTATTTAAATCCTGTCCTTCAGAAGTTAGTTGACTCTGAATCAAGGTAGTAGCAGGTTTAGATATTTCCTGCTGCTCATTCATAAAAGAACATCCTGTCATGAAACAAAATAACAAAGCGACTTTTATAAAGAGTGCTCCATTCTTCATCGTGGCCCTCCTTTCTTAATGTATTTAGATGCAAATACCATGCCAAGTCGATTTTCTGCTTTAAAACGCAAATCCTGCCGATTTATTGAATGATATAACAGTATAAATCGGCAATTTTTGCCGGTTATCCAGAAAAAAATGCCGATTAACACGATGAGCCTTTTATTCTCCTTTTGAAATGAGCTTGATTTTATCACGAAGGCTTCTTTCAGAAATTTTTAAGATTTGAGCTGTTTTTTGCCGATGGTTTTTACAGTATTGAAGTGTGGCCGTTATGACTTTTTCTTCTATCTCTTTCATGGATATGCCAATAGGGATTTTGAAACTATTAAGATCCTCGTCATTGCCATCCGGCTGGAGAATGAACTTCTGTTCTTGAACATATTGCGGCAAGTCGGTATCCTCCATTTTTTTCGAGTTTGATAGGGCGACAGCATATTCTATGATGTTACCAAGCTCACGGACATTCCCAGGGTAATGATAATCCAGTAATATCCGGCGTGCGGCTGCCGAGAACACCTTATCTTCACGATTCATATCCTTAGCGTGCTTTTTTATAAAATAATCCATAAGGATCGGTAAATCTTCTTTTCTATCTCTTAAAGGCGGCATCGAGATGGGAATGACATTTAGCCTGAAATACAAATCCTCCCTAAAATCCCCTTCCATCACCATTTGTTCCAGGTTTTTATTGGCTGCACTTATAATACGGACATCCAAGGAGATTTTTGCATTGGACCCCAGAGGCGTCACTTCCCGTTCCTGCAACACTCGTAATAATTTGGCCTGAAGAGGAAGGGGCATTTCACTAATCTCATCGAGAAAAAGGATGCCTCCATTAGCAGCAACGAATTTCCCTTCCTTCCTCTGTGTTGCACCGGAAAATGCCCCCTTCTCATAACCGAACAACTCAGATTCCAGTAGCATCTCAGGAATTGCAGCACAATTGACAATCTGCATTGGATTGTTTTTCCTTCTTCCTAGCGTATGGATGTTTCGGGCTACAAGCTCCTTGCCAGTACCACTTTCACCCGTGATAAGAACACTGGAATCAATATCTTTCACTCTTTCGATCATTGAGAAAATACGCTGCATCGCCTTGCTGTTACCAAGGAAGTTACCAAACCCCTTTTGAATCTCCAATTCTTCGTGTAATGTCTCCAATTGATTGGACATCTGTTTGAATTCGGCTGCCCTCATCAAGAGCAAAGAAAGTTCCTCAATATTAATTGGCTTTTCAATATAGTAGTAGGCCCCCTTTTTTATGGCCTCGATGGAAGTTTCAATAGATGAATAGGCAGTCATCATGATGACTGTTACGTTAGGTGCTATTTGTTTGATTTTCTGCAGGACATCAAGTCCACTTTTATTTCCTATTCTCAAATCAAGTAATACAATATCAAAAGGCTGATTGTCGATCTTCCGGAGCCCCTCATCCGGGTCAGTGGTTGTCACGACCTGATAAGAATCTTCCAACGCAAAGCTAAGAGCAGTGCAAATAGCAGGTTCATCATCAATTACCAATACACGCATTTTCATATTACTCCTCCTCTTTCCAGGCTTCTATTCGATATATAATGGTAGTGAAATGGTGAATTTCGTACCTGAATTAGGATAACTTTTCACATGGATATCTCCGTTATTTTCTTTAATTAACCTATACGATAACGTTAGTCCCAAACCGACGCCCTTTTCTTTATTTGTGAAAAAGGGCTCGAAAATATGGTTCAGTTCCCCCTGTTTCATCCCTTTTCCCGTATCGGATATGGTAATCCGCCCTGTCTTTTCGTTCTCTTTATCAATGGTGATTTTAATGGTCTTTTCATTTGTGTCTTCAACGGCATGAATTGAATTCAACACCAAGTTAAGAAGTACTTGCTGAATTTGTTGTAAATCTATATAAAAAATAAGGTCCTCCTCAATCGTCTGCTCGAAATTTATTTGTTTTTTTTCCATTGTCACCTTATGAAAAGCAAGTAATGATATAAGTTCATGAGCGTGGCAATTTGTAATATTTGGCGGACGCGGACGTGCATATTCAATTAAATCGGTAACAATCGCATTCAAACGGTTAACTTCAGTAGGCAAGTGTTCCATTAGAACTTGTCGGAATTGAGGATTATCATATTTACTCGGAAGTAAATCAATGAATGTTTTAATCGCTGTCAAAGGATTCCTTATTTCATGTGCGACACCTGCAACCAGTTGACCAAGAGCGTGCAGCTTCTCTTGTGTGACCAATTTTTTCTCCAATGTTTTCTTTTCCGTCTCATCATTCAGGGAAAGTAGGTATCCAGTTTGTATATTTTCAGAATTGAACATCTTATGCATCGAATATGAAATCACCTTCTGTTCATTTTCATCATCAAATACCAGGATCCGAAAAGAGCCCGTACGATTATTCTCATTTCGTTCTTGATTAAAAGCCCCGAAATTCCTCATTAATTGCGAATGATTCATAAAATTCAGAATCATTTCCTTGGAAATGTTAAGAATGTCTGATGCCTTTGCATTGCAGCTGGTAATCATGAAATCGAGATCGAATGTAATGATTCCATTATTGGTATTGTTTAAGATTTGATCTTTGAACGCTTCAGCATTAACAATGTTTTGCCTTTGTTCCTCTAAATCCTTATTTAATAAATGTAATTTCAACGTCTGGTTATGAACGGATTTTTTTAGCTTTTGATTCCATATGTAAATGATTAGAAGGACAAGGGCCACGGCAGTTAGGATTATGATCAACCAGAATATGAATTGCTCCAGCCTGGCAATTTTTTGATTGGATTGTGGCATGACCCATTTATCGATTATCCCATTGATATTTCGGTTGGCTTTAAGTTCTGTGAGTGTATTATCCATCATGAAAAGAAGCGATTGATTCCCTTTTTTCACTGCAATCGTATAATCCGCTGGCTCAATGACTTCATCGAGAATGATATAATTCTTTTCTTGGCGGAACTTTTTCAAATAGAAATCTGCAGTCCATTTGTTTCCGATGAATACATCTGCACGGTTGTTCAATAATGTTAAAATACCCGAGTATTGATTCGAAACGGTCGTTAAATTTGTATTCCTCATATTTAGAAATGTGCTGATTACTTGAGTGGTTTGGTCAAGGACAACATGTGAATCACGTAGATCCGTTAACGTATGAATATCCTGTTTCCTTTTACTTGGAATGATTATGGATTGGGACATTGTAAAATAGGATTGAGTGAAATCAAGTTGGTTATCTTTTTCGGTATTATAGGTACTTCCAACAATAGCATCAATTGTTCCATTACTTAAAGCTTTTTCGGCTTCTTCCATCCTCATCGGAATATATTTGAAATCCACGCCATTATATTTTGCTATTTCCTCCATTAAATCAATATTGATGCCTGTCAGTTCACCAGCTTCATTTTCAAATGAAAATGGAGGAAGAGCACTTTCCCCAGCAATTATAAATGTTTTTTGTTCAGCAAAAACAGCGGGAGACCAAAACGTTTGAACAACGACTATCAAGCAAAATATACTTATTAAAAACAGCTGCTTTTTAATTAAGAGCCCTCCTTCTGTGTCAAAATCCTTGCAGTCAGTGTTTCTCGGCTAAAAACACCATGATAATATATTTCTCCAGTCAGGACTTGAACCCTTTAAAATGTAAAGAATTCTTATTATAATCTGACACAATCTAACAATAACCTACAAAAAGTGTGTGTGTTTCTGAAAGCATAACCTGTCCTAACCTAGTTAAGGTGCAGGAGCAAAATTAAAGTAGAAGAAGAGCCAATTGATTTCAGAAATCCAATAAGGATTACAGTAAAAAACATGAAGGATAATCTAGTCTTGTTTTTTAGACAAATTCGAAAAAATCGCGTTTGCCTGCAGTTTTTTTCTTAAAAAAGATCCAGTTGATTTCAGAAATCCGCTCCCTTTCCGCCGACTGTCTGCCGAGCCTCCTCGACGCAAGCGTCTGTAGGGTCTCGGCTAGCCAGTTATTCGGCAGGAGTGTCGCAAATTTCTTCAATCCAATAAGGATCACAGTAAAAAAAACATGAAGGATAATTTAGTCTTGTTTTTAGACAAATTCGAAGAAATCGCGTTTGCCTGCAGTTTTTTTCTTAAAAAAGATCCAGTTGATTTCAGAAATCCGCTCCCTTTCCGCCGACTGTCTGCCGAGCCTCCTCGACGCAAGCGTCTGTTGGGTCTCGGCTAGCCAGTTATTCGGCAGGAGTGTCGCAAATTTCTTCAATCCAATAAGGATCACAGTAAAAAAACATGAAGGATAATTTAGTCTTGTTTTTTAGACAAATTCGAAGAAATCGCGTTTGCCTGCAGTTTTTTTCTTAAAAAAATTCCATTTGATTGGAACGGGTACTCGAGAACCCTGCGGGAAAGGCGTGCCCAAGGGGGACAAAAAGGTGCATAGATCGCCCACGGAAAGCAAGTGCCTGGAGAGGAAATCATTTTAAAAATCCTCAATCTGTTTAATTATTTTTC
The DNA here is from genome assembly GCF_900156045.1 of Peribacillus simplex. Classification (GTDB taxonomy): domain Bacteria; phylum Bacillota; class Bacilli; order Bacillales; family DSM-1321; genus Peribacillus; species Peribacillus simplex_D. Next base: position 187,962 of record NZ_FTMX01000005.1, read on the forward strand.
TTTTCAAGGCTTTTTAACATTTGCCGTAACTCTTCATTTTCCTGAATCGAAATTCAAAAAAGCCCAATTTCTCAGTATTAAAATTGAGAAATTGGGCTTTTTGCTGCTCCATAAAAGCGCCCTATTATGAAATAACACATTATTTGTTGAAATCATTACTTAAACCTTTTTCAAGATAAGCACTCGTTAGTTCAAGAAAAGCGTACACTTTGTTGTGCAGTATTTTCTTTTGTTAGCTGCAACGAGTATGCCTGTTACACGGTTGTTTGCTTACACCCTGCGGATCTTTTTTTGTTTTTATTCATTTTTGGTTGAGTAGTTACTTGCAATCCATAAAAGAGGTCGATGAACATAAAGTGAGGTAATATCTTAAATTTGATTAATTTATTTTCTCAACGATATATTAATCTTTTAATCCCTTTCCATTGAGAATTTTCTGCATGCATTTTTCAACTCTTGACTCTCGAGTTTTGGATTGTTTGGGTTGAGAAAAATGAAGAATGTATGCTCTTTGCCGTCCCGGGGTCAATGCTTCGAAAGCAGTTTTCAAGGCAGGGATTTCATCGAATTTGTTATGAAGTTCTTCAGGAATTATGAATTCATCGTTCTTTTTAAAATTGACTTCCAAACCGGCTTTTTCAACTTCAATCGCTTCATGAATATAGGCTTTCAGAATGGCTTCCGTTGCAACAATCTCCTGAACATTGGTGAACCGAATTTGGCGCGCTCCCTGTACATTCTCCGTTTGTTGGATTAGAATCCCGTGGGCATCCTGTAACAAGGCACCTTTGTGAAACAGAAGCGCACAATATTCTTTAAATCCATGTATTAAAACTATGTTTTTTTTCTCAAACGTGTAACAAGGATGCATCCATTTAAATTCTTCGGTAAGGTCACAGTCAAGGACGATATTTCTCAACGTCTCATACTCTTCCTGCCACTTTTTAGCTTTACTTAAAAATTCATCAACCTTAGGATTCATTCTACTATTTGTCATCACGGAACACTCCTCTTTCCGAGCAGTTTGCTTTTTCTTATACATTAGCTAAATACTAAAAAACAGGGTCAGAGGTTTGGTCTTACAATTCCTCTAACAATTTATTAAGTTCATCGCCCATTTTCGGCCAACCATATTTCGCACCATTGAATGCTTGATCTTCTTTTTCAAATCCTGTTTGTTCGAGATTTAAGTAGGTTGTTCCATCCTCGTGCTTTAATGTCCATGTGACTGTAGTGTTTATCCCGCCACCTACCCAAGTGTAAGATAACTTATAAGGCTCCTCCACTTCAAGAACTTCGGAATCAATAATTAAATTCCACTGTTCATTCCGAAACTGAAATTTATGTCCGACGACAGGTTTAATATCATTAGCCATTACCCATCTCGCAAGAGTATTTGCATCCGTTAAGGCAAGCCATACCTTCTCGATCGGGCTCTTAAAATTAAAATCTTGTGATACTGTTAAATTCATTTATTGTTCCTCCTCTAATATTTGGTTTAAAAGTAACATTCTTTCACTCCAGAATCTCCTGTAAAACGATACCCAATCCTCAATTTCTCTCAACGGGGCAGCATTTAGCCGATAACGCGTTTCCCTGCCGACCTTTCTGCTGATTACGAGACCAGCCTCTTTAAGGATTGCCAAATGCTTTGAAACCGCAGTACGGCCCATTTCAAAATGTACGGTCAACTCATTGAGTGGCAATTCTTCCACGTCCGCCAACAAACGTAGCAATTTACGTCTTGTTGGGTCAGCGATGGCTACATAAATATCACGATCTTGACTTTTCTCGTTCAAAATCACCCCCCCCTTTTAATTGGACACCATTTAGTGTCTTTTATTATATGACACCAAATGGTGTCCTGTCAATTTTATTATTGACACACGGTATTTGTTTTATTCTCTTATCATCAAGTATTATGGTTCCTTCAAATTTGTTCACTAGATTATACTTCAAACTTTTTAAATCCCTTTACAACTGAACTGCCCCGTTAGTTAATGCATTTCTTCATAATGGTAGCATTCGATATTGGAAGTACATTACTCAAGCAGATATTGTGGTACTTGCTTTTTTATAGTAGGAAATCCAGAGGAATGGATGTTATTGAAAAATTATTGGAGGACCAAACTCTGCTTTCATATGTGGGTGAGTAAGAACGTAAAAAAAATAAGCAAACGACAGGCTGAAGGAATTGAAGTGGCAAAGAATAACGGCGTGAGATTCGGAAGACGTAAGTATGAATGAATTATGACTTCATTCAAGTATATGTAAATGGAAGTAATCGATAAGTTTTTACAAACCCTCCAAAAAAAGTTCCTGCTTGTTTTCAGAAATCAGCTTCATTTCGCAGACTGTCCCAAGCCTCTTCGTCGTAAACACCTGTAGGGGTCTCGGCTAGCCAGTTATTCGACAGCAGTGTCGCAAATATCTTCAATTCCTAGAAGGATTACAGGATAAGTTATTGAGGGTAACCTGGACTTGTTTTAAAATCATGCTTCGGGATGAGACCATTCCTACCCCCTATTGTCGACTAAAAGGTTTCTATCTAAATTTTTTAAACAAAGTTGATTGAATCGGGTGTACGAGACTCCTGCGGGAAAAGCGTGGCCAAGGGGGAATCTAAGGCGCAAAGAGTTCCGCGGGCGGGCTGCCCGCGGCATATCCTTATGTTAATCTATTTTTGAAATTTCAAGGTTTTTTAACATTTGCCGTAACGCTCCAAGGTGATAAGCCGAGTGGGCAATGGTCGCATTTACATTTGTCAGCCATTTTCCTAAATCGATTGTATCGATTTCTTCGAAAAGAGATTCATATTCATTATGTAATCCCTCCCTGATTTCCCCCCATTTCACCTCATCAACAGTAGCAATGGTCCAGCTTGCGTCCCAATCTTTTTCAAAGTCTGCACCACTGATCATTGTTCGGATCACCCATAAATAATACCGAATGTGGTCTGAGTGAGCAGCAATGGTTGATCCATTTATGGAACGTGAAGCATCTTCAGCGGTTAAACCATCAAGTGTCCCAAAAATCCCTGTATTCGGTCTTGATTCAGTATAATAGCTCCCATCATTTCCCGGTCCTTCAAACGTTTCTTTCAAAAGCGTTTTTATCGAACTTGTCAACGTCTCGCTCATCTCAATTCCCCCATGTGTTTTTATCGACTTCATTACTTAATAATACACTAAGACAAATTAATAATCGTTTATTATTTGTTAAATTAATCCAAAAATATCTCAGGTTTAATGAATTACCCGCTCAACTGGCATAAGATAATGGTTTCTATTACTTTCGAGTACAGTTAACAACCTTATATGGTATTGACGATGCTCTTAACGTGATGAAATAAATAAAAATACATTAAAAAGGCCATTCCTTAAATAAAAATGAATGGCCTTAATTATTTATCTGTCTGAAAATGCGAAGTCTAAAGTTTTAGTAGCTTTTCAAACGATCTTCCAGGGACACAATTCTAAACTTTAACTCTTGATTCGAGTCTAAGCCCCCTATTACAATTTGATTATCTTCCGTAATGGTGACACATCTGAAGGTTTCTTCTCCGTGGATCTTGATTTTTGTCTCCAATGTCGTTTCCATTTTTGCAAAAACTTGATCTGTGTATGTAAGCGGAAGAAGATCATCTAAACCTTCTTCGGGGCTGCCGAGCCACTTAAACATGAAATCTTTCAATGAATATTGTTCAATCATCGATAAATGATCTTTAAAAATTAATTTGTCTACTGTTATCTCTTTCAACTTAACCACTCCTCAATAGTATCTAAAGTTTATACGGATAAACTCCTAACATCAAGGGCATTCCAATGACAAACGATTACAGTTTGATTACTTGCTGACTAAATAAACCCTTTTCTTCCCGAAAATGGAGTTCTTTTACCTAGAAAACGTATTGTAGGATGATTTTTTCTAAAGAATACGGCTTGGATTAACAGATAGAGGTTTTATTTTCTGGGGTTTATAGATGATTATCCATGATACAAGGAATCATTTCAGTCGAAAACAGCCTCCCTTTGCTTAGAAAATGAAGGCTGTTATTCTTATATGGATGTAATACAGCTTTCTGTTAAATGATAGTCCCTTAACTAAAATATTATAAGTCTTGTTTTCCTTTAACCCCATTTATCGAATAGCTGATTTTAATGTTGGCATTTAATGAATGATATACTGAACAATACGTATTTTTGGATAATTGAATTGCACGGACCACTTTATCTTCAGGCAGATCACCCTCCAATAAATAGTGGATATGAAAATCGGTAAACCGCTTAGGGTGATTTTCTGATCGTGCCCCTTCTATTTCTATTTGAAAGGCCTTTGTTTCAAATCGCATTTTTTTTAAAATCATTACAATATCAATGCCTGTGCACCCGGCAAGAGAATGCAAAAGTAACTCAGTGGGTCTTGCTCCGCTATTTTTTCCTCCTACATCTTCGGCAGCATCCATCTTTATTTCATGTCCCGACGGAGTTGTGCCAGAAAAGGCCATTTCCCCTGTCCATGTAATCAATGTCTTCATTTATTTCAATTCCTCCCTATCTTGTTGTTTAGTTCAAAAATAGTCCACTTGTTTATTTAATGTAAGTACAGATCATTTAAGTCTTAAAATAATATTCCACCAAATATTGCGGTCATTACGCAAATCAACAGAAACTTGGTTTCAGGATTTGTAATATGATCCTAACTTGTGATGACTTTCCATTCCTTATATTCTTCCCACAAGTCCTACTTAGTTAGTCATGCTGTAAAATTTGAACTTTGATTACCTCTTCAGGCTTTAAAACCCTCGAAAAAACATTCCAAATGATTTCAGAAATCCGCTCCCATTCCACCGAGTGTCTGCCAATCCTCATCAAAGCAAACGTCTGTGGGGTCTCGGCTAGCCAGTTATTCGGCAGGAGTGTCTCAAATTTCTTAAATAGATTCAGGAATTCATGCATTTAAAGTAATAAAAAAACAGAAGGATATTAAGTTTACTTTTAGAATCATGGTTGTGAGAGCATTCCGAACATCCTATTATCGACAAAAGGGTTCCTATCTTAATTTTAATAAAAAATTGATTGGTACAAGTGTTGAGACACATGAGGGAAAAGAGCGTCCAAGGAGGACCCCGCCAGGCCGAAACGCCGAGGGCGGAAAGCAAGTTTTTGAACGATAATTTACTCATCGCCCTATATATCCATTTACCATGAAGTTTTATAGTTTCCTTCTCCATTTAAAGGAGTTTTATAACTATTATTTTCCCCATCTTGCCAAGTAATATTGCCATTTTCATCTTTCAGGACGAACTTGAATTCATAGAATCGATCTGCGGCTAAACGGAATGTTCCACTCCAGTTGCCTTCTGTGCTTTGAGTGAGTTTATATTCGTAATCTTCAGGATTCCATCTGCCGATTTCGCCTCTATCCCCAATTAAGTAAACTCCATGTGTGGGAGGTACATTTTCAACTGTGAATGTAACTGGAATCGACAAGCCTTCCAATTTATCAGCCATCATCCGGAACTCCTTTGTTGGATTTCCTTCATCGTCGAATAAATAGGACATCCTTAGCAAGGTAAATCCATCAAAATCATGGTTAAAAACCATTTCTGCTATATTGTCAAAGCCCCCTTCACTGTTGATCAGCGGCAGTGCGTTTTCCCCGTTTAATGAAATTCCTTTTTCATTAGCCAATGAGGCAATATGGGTAACCAACGTTTTAGGTGCGCTATAGGATGGTGCAGTATGTGCGTCTTGATCTCCCATTTCCAAACAGGTGAACGTGAGAGCCATATTCGATTTCTTAAACTGATTCAATAATTGGGAGTAGTTATAGTACCCTGCACTGTACTCTGCTGAATGCGGCAGTACTGGATCATTCATTTTCCAATGGACTCCTGAGATTTTAGCTCCAATTGGCACGCCAAATACTTCATCAAAATGTTTATGGGCGAATTTAGAGATTTTTGCAAGATGCTTTTCGAGTGCTCCTTGGTACCACTGCATAAAGTCGTATCCAAATTGTGTATCGATTGCTCCGCCCCTTGTGAAGAATTCATCCCCGTTTGCTGGAGGCTGTATCTCATTCCAGTTTTTATACGCTTTGCCCCAAGCAGCATTTAATTTTTTTATCGTTGAATATTTTTCTCTCATGGTAAGCCTGAAATCCCGTTTTGCTCCTTCTGTATAAGCTTGAAGCTGTCCCCTTTCGGGATAAGCCCAGCCATCAGCATTCTGGTATGAGGGATATCTAAGTTCCCCGGCAGGTCCTGCACTTAAATATATTTTAGCTATTAGCTCCTTTTGATCAGCAAAGTTATCTGCAAATGATTTGTACAATTCGTTGTATTGATCAGCCGTACCTTCCCACCAAGGAGCAAGTACTTCCTTATTCCAGAAACCACTTTCACTCTTGAATGCCATGTTCTCTAGAGTGTCTTTATTCCAGAGCCAACTCGGGATGGAATAGTTACAATCATCCCCCACATTACCGCCGCATTGATGTGTAGACAAAATGGGCACCCATTTTAAACCGGAAGCTTTCACTGTTTCCGCATATTTTTTATAATAGGACCAATCAAACTGATTATCTTTTTTACTCTCGACTAATCCCCACCAAATATCTGTCGTTATTGCATATACTCCATTTTCCTTCAACTGGGTCAGCTCTGCTTCAAATGCCTCCCAATCTGTTATTTCGCCCAATGGGGCCATCACATAAAGCTTGTAATCTGGTTTTACTTCTGCTATACCAGGTGAAGTACTCGATAAAGGAACAAAATACAGCATAAAAGTAAAAACGCCAACAGATAATTTGTTCATAAGAACGCCAACCTTTCCCCAATAACTTTATTCATTTGTTTATCATTGAAGTCGCTTTCATTCTTGTCGTTTTATAAAGGCACACCTTTACTGGAAATTATATTTGCTTTGGAAAAATTTATCAATTATTTCGTCATGGTAATTTAGTTCATATCTCCTAAAAGAAAAAATGGATAGTCCCATAAGAGACTATCCAGAGCAGCGTTTTATCTACATTTCATAAAACAATATAAACATTGCCATCTTCTATTTCGACATTGAATGTCTTTACGCAACCGTTATCAGGTTTTTGGACTTCGCCATTCATGACACTGATTTTCCAGTCATGCATCGGGCAAAAGACGTGATCACCACTCACAATGCCTTCCACCAGAACTCCACCTTTATGCGGGCACCGATTTTCAATAGCTCGGAATTCACCATTCGCTAAATGAAAAAGAGCAATTTCATGAGAGCCTATGGTTACTGTTTTCCCTAGGTTTTTTGGCATCTCATTTACTTTTGAAACCTTTATCTTTTGAAGAGTTTTCCCCATGTTGGCTACCCCCATATTCATTTATTTGATATAGCTGGAATTTTCACTTTTTGAAATAAACCGGTTTGAATCGCATTGCTCTCAATGATTTCTTTCCAAGGTTCTTGCAATACCGATAAGGCCTCATCTAAACGTTGATTAAGCTCAATCCGTTTTTGCTTATCGCCAATAATCGTCTTAATGGTATCGAATCCTACACGCTCAACCCAGACAGACGTTCTTTCTAAGTAATTGGCAGTCTCCCGATAATGTTGAATGTATGCACCTGTAATTTCAATTACCTCATCACTTGTTTTCACTTTGCATAATAATTCAGCAGCTCTTAAATGGGTTCCACCGTTGCCGCCAATATAAATTTCCCATGCACCGTCAACACCGACAACACCAAGATCTTTGATGCCGGATTCTGCACAATTACGAGGACATGCCGACACGGCCATCTTAACCTTATGCGGCGTGCCTACACGTTCAAACTTCTTCTCCAGGGCAATGCCCAGCCCGATTGAATCTTGGGTGCCAAAGCGGCAGAAGTTTTCCCCTACGCATGTTTTCACAGTTCGAAGGGTTTTTCCATAAGCATATCCGGAAGGCATATCCAGGTCGGCCCATACACCTGGAAGGTCTTCTTTTTCAACGCCGAACATATCTATTCTTTGCCCGCCTGTAACCTTAAGTAACTTAACATTATACTTATCGGCAACATTTGCTATTTTCCGTAATTGTTCAGGATTGGTGACGCCCCCATACATTCTTGGCACAACGGAAAATGTACCATCCTTTTGAATATTTGCATGTAGTCTTTCATTGACATAGCGGGATTCTTTTTCGTCCTCATATTCAACAGGATGGATCATGCCTAAGTAATAGTTCAGTGCCGGTTTACACTTCGAGCATCCATCACTTGTATTCCAGCCGAGAACATTCATGACTTCTCGAGTGTGAGTCAGATTTTTTTCACGTATTTCAGCAACAACCTCATCTCTTGATAAAGTGGTGCACGTGCATATGGATTCCTTCTGATTTGACTTACTGAAATCAGCACCCAATGTCAGCTCGAGAATATCACCGACTAACGGCTTACACCCCCCGCATGATCTCGAAGCACTTGTGCAGCCTTTTACTTCCTCAATACTTGTTAACCCTTTAGATTCGATAGCCGTCACAATATCGCCCTTCGTTACACCATTACAACCACAGACGATTTCTTCATGTGACATCGAAGTGACAAGATTGACACTGGGTTCTCCACTGGTTCCAACTTTTAGATATTCGGAAACGTCGGCATTTTTATTGATCATGCTCAATAGGTTATTGCTTTCCTTTGTATCCCCGAATAATACCGCACCAGAAATTTTCCCATTTCGGACCATTACCTTTTTGTAAGTACCATTCCATTCATTAAATTCCTTGATTGATTTAGCTTTTTCATCCTCGAAAATTTCCCCAGCCGAAAATACATCAACACCAGATACTTTTAACTTAGTAGACAGCACTGAACCCTCGTATGCTTTGCTTTCCTGCCCGCAAATCCTTTTGGCTAATACTTTGCCCTGTTCATAAAGGGGAGCGACCAAACCATACACCATCTCTCGGTGCTCCGCACATTCACCAACCGAATAAATATTCGGGATTCCCGTCTCCATATAATCGTCCACGATAATTCCGCGATTTACAGGGATGCCGCAATTTTTGGCCAATTGAACATTTGGCTTAATCCCAACTGCCATGACCACTAAATCGGCGCTGATTTCCTCGCCATCACTAAAGCGTAATCCTTTAACATCAATTTCACCTAAAACCTCCTGAGTCTGTTTCCCAAGATAAAAATTCATTCCCTGGCTTTCAAGTTCCCTTTGCAGCATTTTTCCTGCTGTTGGATCTAATTGCCTATCCATCAAATATTCAGAAAGGTGAATAACATCTACCTGCATACCTAAATTTAAAAGACCCCTTGCCGCTTCAAGACCAAGTAATCCTCCACCAATGACTGCAGCTTTTTTATTATTTTTTGAATATTCAATCATCTTTTCGCAATCTTCAATATTTCGAAAGGCTGTCACTCCTTTTTTATCAGCACCCTTTATCGGTAGAATGAAAGGGATTGACCCGGTAGCTAAAATTAATTGATCATATTCTACTTCACGATTTGTGTCTGAGTATATGATTTGCTTTACGGTGTCGATGTTCGTGACCGTTTCACCGGAAAAAAGTGTAATATTATTCTCTTTGTACCAGTTCCAATCATTTATTGTAATATCATCTATCGTCGTAGCCCCTTGCAATACATTCGATAGTTGGATTCGGTCATAATTCGGATGTGGCTCACTTCCGAAGACAGTCACCTCAAACCTATCTGGTTGAATTTTTAAAATTTCTTCTATACATCTTACTCCAGCCATACCATTTCCGATTAGCGCCAATTTCTGCTTAGCCATGTTTTGTCCTCCAATAAGATTTTTTTGAAAGGATTATGTGTTTGATTATAGGTGAGGTCACTATTTATAACAACAAGTGTGTTATATAATCTTACATGATTTTTGAAAATTAATAATTAATGTTAGTTTTTATTACAAATATTCAGAAAATTAGGATATAATATCCTTATTGATCTTGCATAAATCAAAAATGAGGTGATTTTCATCGTCCAGCAAAAAGAATCTTATATAGACAGAAAAGTAATTTCCATAGGAGTGGTCAGAGAATTAACCGGACTATCCGATAGACAAATTCGGTATTATGAAGAAAGAAAACTCGTCTTCCCCGAAAGGTCTAAGGGGGGTAACCGTAAATACTCATTTTCCGACGTCAAGGCATTGGTGGAAATCGCCGATAAAATAGAGGATGGAGTGCAAACCAATGAAATCAGACAGGAAAAATTAAAAGAGAACAGAAAAATTGAACAGGAAAAAATGCGAAAAAAAATGCTGCAAGGCCAATTAAATGCACATTTTGGCTTACGTAATTGATTTTCGCCAAGCAAACGGAAATATTAACCGATTCAACAAGTACTATAATTTCCATATTTCAGACTTCGATAAAACAGGTCACAATTTCACCTTGCACCTTTAAAAATAGTTATTAACATTGTTAAACTGGACATGATGACTAACATGTCCAGTTTTCCATTTTCGCTACAGTAAAAGTTTTCTAACTTTCATTCCTTTTCTAAGCGAATTCCTTTTCATTTGTCTTCTCTGAAAACCATGATAATTTTGCGGATAAATTCACCACTTCTCCTATTACAATCATGGCAGGATTGGCAACCTGCTCTCTTGTAACAATCGCTACTATTGAATCGATGGTTCCTGTAAAAGTTCGTTGAAAACCTGTCGTTCCTTGTTCGATGACAGCAACAGCAGTTTCAGCTTTCTTCCCGCAGGAACGTAGTTGTTTGCAGATATATGGAAGGTTTTTAATACCCATATAAATAGCAATGGTATCAACACCATGTGCCAAATGATGCCAGTTGATGTTTTCAGGCTTGCCGGTCACGCCGTGTCCTGTGACAATTGCGAAGGAACTCCCCCATTCCCTATGAGTCACGGGAATTCCCGCATAAGCTGGCGCAGCGATTCCGGATGTGATTCCAGGAATTATTTCAAATTGAATTCCGTGCTTTACTAGCACTTCTGCTTCTTCACCCCCTCGTCCAAAGATGAAAGGATCTCCCCCTTTTAGACGAACAATCGTTTTTCCTTCTATTGATTTACTAATTAACATTTGATGAATGTCCTCTTGATGTACACAATGCTTACCAGGCGCTTTACCGCAATAAATGTATTCAGCTTCAGGTTTACCGTATAAAAGCAATTCACGATTTACCAATCGATCATACAAGATGACATCCGCTTCCGCGAGGCATTTGGTTGCCTTAACAGTAATTAAATCTGGATCACCTGGTCCAGCACCAACAATATAGACCTTTCCTTTTTTCATTCTCTTTCCCCTTTTGTTGTTAGTCATGTAAATTCCATTTGATATGGAATGCTGTGTGGTTGGGCTTACCCTTATTGAACCCAAAAAAAGTTATGATGAAAGGGAAGAAAACTTCCCTTTAATTGGACGTTAGCTCTACTAAAGGATGTACTTTTACAGCACTGACTTTAAAGCCAGGCATTTTGCATGCGGGATCTAAATCCTGTGAAACGAGGCGATTGACATTTTGTGAGTCTGCCCAATGGAAAGGAACGAATATAGTATCGTTGCGTATGGTTGCTGACCATTTGCTTCTTACAACAATACTTCCACGCCTTGATTCAATTTTCACCAAAGTATTGTCTGGAATATGAAATTTCTTGGCTGTCTCCGGATGAATTTCCATATATGATTCAAAATTCCTTGCGGATAATGATGAGCTTTTTCTCGTTTGTACTCCTGTTAAATAATGTGACATGATTCTTCCTGTTGTTAAATAAAGTGGGAAATCCGTACATGGCTGTTCTTTTGGAACAAAAGGTACATTATTAACCACAACCATGGCCGCCTTTCCATCCGGGTGGGCAAAAGACGTTTCGAATAACCTTTTTGTCCCTTTATGGTCAATGGTTGGACATGGCCACAAAATGCCTCCTTCTTTTCTTAATCGATCATACGTTATACCATAATAGTCAGCGGTTCCCCCGCGGCTTGCCACTCTCAATTCTTCGAAAATCTCATTTGCAGATTGAAAAGGAAAAAACTCCCCTTTTCCCAGAGCTTTTGCTATATCACAAATGATTTGCCAATCATGCTTCACTTCCCCAGGTGACGAAAAACTTGCTTCCCGCAATGTTACCCGTCCTTCTAAATTTGTCATCGTTCCTTCATCCTCTAAATAAGACGAAGTAGGTAAAATCAAATCAGCTATTCTAGCAGTTTCAGAAACGAACATATCCACTGCGACAAGAAACTTTAATTTTCCTAAAGCCTTTTTGACAAAGTTAGCATTGGGATTTGAAACAATTGGATTGGAACACATTAAAAACATGCCGGTAATTTCACCTTCATTTATCTTCTCTATCATTTCGTATGCTGAGACACCTTTTCGTGGTAAATCGGCCTCATCGATTCCCCATATTCTTGCAATATGTAATCTGTGTTCCTCATTTTCAATCATGCGATAGCCTGGGAGCTGGTCTGCCTTTTGACCATGCTCTCTTGCTCCCTGCCCATTCCCCTGTCCTGTAATAGCTCCATAGCCCGAATTCAACTTTCCGATTTTCCCTGTAATAATAAGAATATTAAGAAAATTACGAACGGCGGCAGAACCATCAGTTTGCTGCTCAACGCCCCTTGCTGTAAAAATCATTCCTGATTCTTCTTTCCCGAACATTACAGCCGCTTTTTGAATTTGGTCGCTAGGAACACCTGTCATTTCTGCAATTTCCTCCAATTGTAATGATGTAACATACTCCTTAACTTCGTTATAGCCATTTGCACGTTCCCGGATAAATGCTTCATCAATAAAATCCTCTTCAATGATCACTTTCAATAATCCGTTTGCCAACGCGGCATCCATCCCTGGTTTTACTTTTAGATGTAAGTCGGCCATTTTCGTTGTAGTTGTTTCTCGTGGATCTATAGCAATAATATATGCACCATTTTGTTTCGCTTTCTCAAAGTACGGCATGATTGTCGGCTGACATTCCGCAATATTCGTGCCTGCCAAGATAATGCACTTTGTGAATGGAACCTCTGATAAGCTGTTGGTTATACCTCTGTCCATACCAAACGTTTGGCTTGCTGCCGAAGCAGCTGCGGACATGCACAAACGGCCATTATAATCTATATACTTTGTTTTCAATGCTACTCTTGCAAATTTCCCAAGCAAATAAGCTTCTTCATTTGTAATGGATGCACTTCCATAAACAGATAATGCATTTACACCATCTTCTGCTTGAATCTTAGTGAAATTCTCCTTAATGTGGTTTAATGCTTCCTCCCATGATATTCGAACAAATTCACCATTTTTTTTAAATAATGGGTATTTAATTCGATCTTTGTGCAAAGCATGTTGGTGTGCATTCATTCCTTTAATGCATAAGCGTCCCTCTGAGGTTGGATTATCTTTTCCAATCGTCATATACTTTTTTCTTGTAACAATTGTTTGTTCCAACAGCTGCATCTTACATTGCATGCTGCAAAATGGACATTGTGTATCATAGCGTTTCTCTGATTGGACCTCTTGTTGCTTCGTGCGGAAATACTTTAATAATAATTCGGTCAAGGCTCCTCACCCTTTACTCATGGATTTCTATAGATAACATTTACCCGATAGTTTAAGACGTGCATCAAAATATACTTTCCATTCCTTCCATTATCTGACGTACGCCATTTCCAATCGTTGAGATAGTTGCTGACTAAGATCATTATCGAACAAAACTTCTCTAACATGAATTAAACCCACTCGTTCAATCCATTCCCAAGTCCGTTCTAAGTAATTGGCTGTTTCCCGATAATATTGAATAAAGCTGATGATGATTTCAATCGCTTCTTCATTTGTCCCAGCTACACATAACAGTTCACCGGCACGTACATTACGCCCGCTGCTTCCGCCCACATATATTTCCCAGCCCCTGTCAATGCCCATAACACCTATATCTTTCGTTGTTGATCCTGCACCGTTATGCATACAAGCAGATATGCCCATCTTTAGACGGTAAGGTGTTGATACATGCTCCAATCTTTTTTCCAAGTCAACAGCAAGTAAAAGGGATTGCTTTTTATCACAAGAACAAACATGTTCACCGATACATGTTTTGACGTTTTGAACGGTGTTACCATATTTCGAACTTAACGGCATGTCTAAATCAGCCCACACACCTGGGAGATCTTCTTTTTTCACACCCATTAAATGAATCCTTTGTTCACTTGTTACCGCCACCTGGGATATATCATATTTATCTGCAACATTTGCAATTTTCCGCAAGTCTTTCGCATTCGTCATCCCGCCGTACATTTGCGGGATAACGGAGTATCGGTCATCACTTTGAACTGTTGCATTCTTTTGTTCGTTTATGAAAAGAGTTTGCTGTCTGATCTCGTACTCCGGATGAATCATCCCTAAATAATAGCTCAGGGCTGGCCGGCACGTTGAACAACCTCCTGTATTTTCCCATCCAAGAACATCCATCACTTCTTGGACGGATGTTAAATCTTGGAGCTGCATTTTATACACGACTTCATCTTCCGTTAATGTTGTACATGAACACAATACAGTTTGTTCATTAGCCTGATCGGAAAGATTACCTAGAATATATGCTAAAAGCTCGGTCACTGCAGGCTTACATCCACCGCAAGAGCCTGAAGCCTTTGTGCATTGTTTAACTTGTTCCACGGTTGTTAATCCCTTATTTCGAACCGCTCCAATGATTGCCCCCTTTGAAACAGCATTACAATTACAAATGATTTCATGATTTGCCATAGAAGCGATTAATCCCTCAGCCGTACTTGGTGATTGGAACAGTACATGCTTTTCCTCTGACGATACAACTTGCCGCTTTAAAATCATATCAAGTAATCGGGAACTGACCTTTGTATCTCCATACAGAACAGCACCTATGATTTTTCTTCCTTGAAAAACCACCTTTTTATAAACACCATCTAATTCATCAAAAGTTGTGATTGATTTCGTTGTTTCATCACCAAGGAAATCTCCAACAGAAAATAACTCAACTCCTGATATTTTTAACTGGGTCGAAAGGACCGAACCTTGGTATCCGTTGCATTTCATCTCACAAATATGCTTTGCCAGCACTTCACCCTGTTCATATAGGGGTTTTACCAGTCCATAAACAATTCCGTGATGCTCAACACATTCACCTACCGCAAAAATATTTGGGATGCTGGTTTCTAAATAGTCGTTTACAATAATGGCACGATTTGTATCAATTCCGCTTTCTTTGGCCAACTGAATATTCGGTCTGACTCCGGCAGCCATAACGACTAAATCTGCTTCCAGCTCCGTTCCATCTTTAAAACGGACGCGCTCTACACGATCGTTACCGATTATCTCCTGAGTTTCCTTTTTTAAAAGAAAGTTCATACCCTGGTTTTCCAACTCTTTTTGCAGCAAAAGTGATGCCGTTGAATCAAGCTGCCTTTCCATTAAATGGTCAGCAATATGAACGACATTCACTTCCATGCCAAGGTTTAAAAGCCCTCTCGCTGCTTCTAAACCTAATAAACCGCCTCCGATGACGACTGCTTTTTTATACTTGCGCGAAGTATCAATCATCTTTTGGCAATCTTCAATCGTCCGAAATGCAATGACTCCTTCTTTATCAACACCGGTAACAGGGAGAATAAATGGGCTGGAACCTGTGGCAATTATCAGTTTATCGTAGTGAACTTCCCGTTCTTTGTCTGTTATTATCTTCTGAGTCTCTTTATCGATTTTTACAACCGTTTCCCCTGTGAACAATTGGATATTATTCTTTGTATACCAGTCCCTGTCATTTATCGCAATATCCTCAAACGAAGTGTTGCCTTGAAGCACAGTCGACAATAAGATTCTGTTATAGTTAACGTGTGGTTCACTACCGAAAATAGTAATCTCAAATGCAGTCGGATCCATACTAATTATTGACTCAACACAGCGTAAACCCGCCATTCCGTTCCCTATTAAAACCAGTTTTTGTTTATACATTTTCTCCCCCCAAACAAGTACTGTAACAAGCAAATATAACCAGTAAACAAAGATCTAGATCTTAACTGAATTTTTTCCGAGTACCCACGTTTTTTTCCACGAAAGCTGAGCAAGGCCCAGGATAAGCAACGCCACGATTCCTACTGCGGAAAATACTAAAAATCCCGTAGCATATGTCCCAGTAATCTGTTTTAACGTACCTAGTATGTTTGGAACCAGGAATCCGCCAACACCTCCGGCAGCTCCTACAATTCCTGTGATAAAACCAATTTCTTTAGAAAATCGCTGTGGAACTAATTGAAAGACAGCTCCATTGCCCATACCGAGAAATAGCATCCCGATGAACAGCAGGATCGTAACCACAGTTAGAGAATAAAGAAAACTAATCCCAAACATACATATTGTGAGTCCGACGAATAAAAACATAAGCAGTTTAACTCCACCTATTTTATCGGCAATAAATCCTCCGACAGGACGAAAGAAACTTCCGGCGATGACACATAATGTAACAAATTCCCCTGCCCTAATCCGTGTTAACCCATACTCATCAACAAAAAAGATGCTTAAAAAGCTAGTAAATCCGACAAAGCCCCCAAATGTCACACTGTAAAGAATACAGAAATACCAAGTGTCCGTTATTTTAAATACGTTGAAATATTCCTTGAGCGGTTTTGCAGGCGGTTGAGATGGTGCGTCTTTTGCGATTAAAATATAAATGACGAACACGATGGTTAAAGGAATCAAAGCTAATCCCATAACATTATGCCAGCCCAGTGATTCTGCAATACGCGGTCCAAACAATGTAGCAAAAAGAGTTCCGCTGTTACCTGCTCCAGCAATGCCCATCGCAAGACCCTGCAAATGCGGGGGATACCAGCGACTAGCCATAGGAAGTGCTGCAGCAAAACTTGCGCCAGCCACTCCGAGTAAAATCCCAATTAAATAGAGCTCGGCTAAACTTCCTCCGAATAACCATCCCCAAAAAAGCGGAATCATCGTAACAAGCATTCCGCCGATTGCTGTTTTCCGCGGACCGATGCGATCAGTCAAATAACCAAGGACGATTCGAAAAAACGAGCCTCCCAAAATCGGAATAGCTACAATCAAGCCTTTTTCGGCCGGGGAAAGTCCGAAATCCTTTGTAATATAGACACCGAGTGCACCTAATAGTACCCAAATCATAAAACTGATATCAAAATAAAGGAATGAGGCTAATAATGACGGAGCATGACCGCTTTTTTTCAATTCAGATATTTTCATTTTTCATCTCTCCAATACTTTATTAATTGAATATTCGTTTATTTTACTCTTATAAAAGGAAGATTTCTTTGTTTATGTAAGAAAACATCACACACTTTTTTTAAAAGGTTATTAAATTTGAATACTTTAAAGGAGTTATTGGTCTAAATTTAATAATTTCATTTCCTTTTTCTTATATTAATTGAATGATATTGTGGTTTACTTAGGTGATGTAAGGTTTAACTTTTCAGTTATGGAAGGGGATATGCCAAAGCAAATAAGCTTTTTCGTAATATTCTCCATACAAAAAAAAGAGAAACCTGATGAAATAGCTTCTCTTCGCTACAAACTCCACATTTTTAAATTTATGGCTTATATAACATGTATACTAGGAATCAATAGGGCACCGAAAATAATTCTTTTATTAATGATGACTGCACCTTCTTTAGCGGGTTCTTCCCACGGCACAAAACAAGGACCCCCTTCATATGATGTGTTATGAGCGGCAAGAGATATTTAATAATCTGATTATATCCGGGGAAAGGTTGGGTGCAATAATATGAAGCAATATCCATTTCAGAACATCCCATTTCAAAATCTTCAGAAAAAAGACATGTCATTTGAAGAGGTATTTGTTCATATTGTTGAGTTCATGGAATTAAATCCTTCCGGTAACTATCAATTAATGGTCGGGACAGATTCGCAAGTACATAAAAAGCATACCGTTTTCATTACAGGCATCGTGATACGGCAGGTCGGAAATGGTGTATGGGGTTGTATAAGAAAAGTGATGATCCCTAGAAGGATGCTGCATTTACATGAGCGCATTTCCCAAGAGTTGTCGTTAACAGAGGAAATCGTATCCATGTTTACGGAAGAAAGAAAAAATCAGTTAATCGATATTGTCCTGCCTGCTGTATATCAAGGGGCAACGTTCACAATGGAAGGGCACATTGATATCGGGATTGGAAAACGGAACAAAACCAGTGAGTTTGTCAAAGAAATGGTGGCCAGGATGGAATCCATGGGCGTGGAACCAAAAATCAAACCCAATGCTTTCGTCGCTTCAAGTTATGCCAACCGGTATACAAAAAAAGAGTGAATGTCTCCAAAACATGTAATTATCAAATGGTTTCAACACTGGATCCTGTTAAGCTGACAGAACAATATGGTTAGGAAATTTCCAGACTGCAATAAGGTACATACATTTTGAAAAACAGCAAAAAACCGGCCTCAGAAAGAGACCGGCTTGAACATTTAAAGATATAAGCCGCCATTGCCGTATTCAGTAAGAAAGTTTTAAACCACCACTCCTCAAAGTGGGTGTTTGCAGAAAAAATCCTGTTGTCCAAGTCAGTGACGAGGCATAACATTCCTGTTTCAATATAAAACTCCCTATTACAGCTTAAAGGTTAAAACTTTATTATCATTACGAACAGTGCAGCTTGTATTGATATAATACCTGAATTCCTCATAAGTTACAATGTTAATAATCACCATATGAATAGCCTATGGCTGTAGAAGGAAAAGACTCCTAAAAGGCATTCGTTAGACTAAAGCTATGGCTGTTTTCGCCTACTTTGTTGCTATTTACCAAGTAAAGCGGTGTGGTTGATTTCCCCTCCAGATGCTCGCTTTCCGCGGGAGTCTCGCACTTGCGCTCCAATCAACCTTAAATCGTTTAGTACTAAAAACAATCTTTACGAAAAGAGCCAAAGCTATTGATCAAAATAACCGATAAAATCCCCTTGGTCTTTATTTTGCAGATATAGTACCGTTTCTTTGTCAGAAATGGTAGGCAGTCCGAAATTTTTCTCATACCTCTCAATTCCTTTTCCTGTAATGATAATCCAATCCCCTTCCTTTCCTGCTTGTAACGCCTCCTGTATAGCAAGTGTCCGATCTGGAATAACCTTCCCATTTCCAGCAAAGTAATCGTTTTGGAGTTTATTTAGGGCCGATTCCATCTCCTCTAATCCCTCCGAATTCAGATCATCCATCGTCAAAATCGAAACATCACTATGTTCCGATGATACTTTAACCATTTCAGCCCTTTTGGTTGTATCTCGTCCACCTCGGAAACCAAAGATATGATAAATTTTTTTGGCCCCGCATTCTTTGGCAGTTTGAAGCATATGTTGAATGGCATCTGCAGTGTGTGCATAATCGATGACTATTGTCGGTCCAAATTCTTTCTTATACATTTCAAATCTTCCTGGCACACCGGAAAATCGTTTCAGTGAAGTGAGGATTTCCTCTTTTGAAATTGGAAACATCTTCGCTACGGAATACGCAGCTGTTGCGTTATATAAATTATGAAGTCCAGGTAAAGGTAACTCAATTTTCACAAAATCATGATTCTCATTCAATAAAATAAAGGGGTTTATGGCAGCATTATAATTGGTGATGGTTAAATCGCAGCGATTGGATTTTCCAAATACAAAGGCACTGACACTCTTCTCACGTAAGTATTCTTGTAGTCTTTCTCCCCAGAAATCATCCCCATTGATAATCGCAAGACCATTTGGTTTCAATTTTTCAAAAAGCAGTAATTTTGCAAGGAAATAATCCTCCATGGTACCGTGGAAGTCGAGATGGTCATGATACAAATTCGTGAAGACACAGAAATCAAATTCAATTCCTTCTAATCGGTATTGGGCTAATCCATGAGAAGACACTTCCATTATGACAACCATGTCCTGACTGGCTGCCAGCAAGGAATTCAGTTCCATGGTACCTGGAGTCGTATTATGGGAATCGACTTTGATTCCGTTGATAATATGCTGTATCGTACCAATGACGGAACAGGTAACCCCATTCTCTTCTAATATTTGCTGAAGCATATAGCTCGTTGTGGTTTTTCCATTTGTGCCCGTAATTCCTATCATTATTTTTTGATTGCTGGGATCTCCATAAAACCTTTTGGCGATTAGCCCTAATGCTTTTCGACTGTTCTCCACTCGTAAATAGGGAACATCCAATCCCTTAATATCGCGATTGCCAATCACAGCCGATGCCCCTAAACGAATTGCATCTTTAATGTAATTATGGCCATCGGACGTATAACCGGTTACGGCAACAAAAAGGAATCCCTTTTTAATTTCTTTAGAATTATCGGTTACACCTGTGATGGATATATGTTCAACGTCCTTCGGCAAATTCCCGTTTATTGCTTCTTTCAATATATCTTTAAGGATCATTAACTTTTCTCCTTTTTCATGTAAGCTATTCACCTGACTTATGAAAATAAAATTCATAAGTAACAATAAGCCCATTTTTAGTATTTACCAGTACTCTAAAAATAATTGTTAATCCAAATTTTGTTAGTTGTAATAAAGGTCAGAAGGAAAAAAGAAAGAAAAGCAGCCAAAATTGGCTGCTTTTCTTATGGATATAGCTGTATTTAGGTGTTGGCACACTGCAAGATAATTACGATTGAATTTCCAGGGGTTTGGTTTCGGCCTTTTGATTGTACAATGGCAAAATGAAAAACATCCCTAGAATAAAAAAGAAAGCGGCTGTTTCAAATATGGCGACGAGTGAAAATTGCTCTTTCAGTACACCTGCTGCACTCATGGTCAACACCATCGATCCAGTGAATAGCGGGCTTAAAATTCCATTGACCCTTCCGATGAACTCGCCTTCGGTCCTCTGTAATATCAATGTATTGATCCCGATTTGAATACAAGGCAGCATTAGCCCATTAAAGAACTCGGCTGTAAGTGTAATCCAAAGATTTGTTGAAAGCCCCATTACCGCTAATCCAATGGCATTCACAAGCATTCCGAAAGCTAATAATCTTTGAGGTGCCACTTTTTTAGCAAAAATCATCACACCGGCACCACCTAAAATCATGCCAAACCCATTCACCATAAATAACCATTGCAGATTTTCCTTAGGCAGTTCCAGTTGTTCCGTAACAAGGAATATAGAGAGCGGCTGAATGAAACCCAGTCCGAGCCCGGCTGCCAGAAAACATAAACCAAGTAAGCTTAGTTCCTTTTTTCGCAACACATACCTCACTCCGCTTTTCATTTCCTGCCATATCGTTGTTTTTGCGGTCTCTTCATTCAGTTTACGATCTTTTGGAAGAAAGGCGAGTGCACCAGCTGAAAGTAAAAACGCCAGGCCAGTAATCGCAATCGATATGTTTATCCCGAATGATTGGAAGGCGAATGTACCGAGAATCGGACCTAAAACCATAAATACTGCAAAGACGGTCTGATAAACAGACATCCCTGTCTGAATTTGGCTTTCTGGCAAATGCATCTTAAAAAGCTTCATGCCTGATGGCTGAGAAAACTGAGAAAGTATCGCCGAAATCAAAGTTGCGAAGAATACCATTTTCCAACTGCCGAAGATAAGCGAGATGAGCACAGCAAATACGGATAGTGCACTTAATATATCACACCAAACCATCGTTTTTTTCGGACTCCAGCGGTCAGCAAACGTCCCTCCAATAAATGAAAAAATAAAAATGGGTGCGAATTCCGCTACTGATATCATGGAAATGGCAAAGGCATCTCCATTTGTCTTTTCCATGACGAATAACAAAACGGCAAAATTCCGTACCCATATCCCTATTTGCAAAAACAAGCCTGATAAGATAATGGCCCGGAATACTCGATTTGTAAAAATGTTAGGTTCCTTATTAATTAACGTTTCAGATGTGTTATTCGCCAATATAAAAACCTCCTGTGAAATATCTGGACAGGAGGCAGTACAATACAAATTCAACAAGGAAAAATATCCCTAATCTAAGGAACACAATGATCTTTGTTTGTATTTTAATGTACAGACTAATCCTATCCAGAAAAAAAGTTCGTTTTAAGCACGCATTTTTTCTTAAAAAATAGGATTAAATGATCATTGTTTAAAGGTCACCCTTCCATTTTATGTTATTTTCATAATAATTTATTTAATCTGATAAATCAAGGGCAAATTAATAAAACTTTTTTTTGATGGGTTTGTTCTATTTTCTTGTATAAAAAAAGGACTTCCTTTAAAAGAAAGTCCTTTAATATCCTTAAGCTTCAAAGGACTTTCACTAGTAAAGCTTCTGCCCTTTGTTACCTTATCCATCATTTTTTCATGACCTTTTCCTGGATTATCTCAAGCTAATGTGTTTCTTCTTTTCAGTTCTCCAATAAACGTTCTTGATTAGGATTGCCCTGAACAAACAAATGGGAAGATGGCATTAGAATTTGATTCTCATGTAAAGCAGTCATCATTTCAAACCTCACGCTTCTCGATGTTTCAAAGTAATCATCAGGTTTCACAAGTCCCACTATACATAGTTCATATCCAACATATTTAAGATTCGGATTTAAATCCGTAATGCCAATGTACCTAAAATCCTCTTCAGGTGTATCATCTTCTAGTCTTAGAAGGCTTTCACCATACTTCTCATTACAGATAATACATATATTCTCCAACAGCCGTTTTACCCTTTCGGGATTTTCTTGATAACTTACTGTGATGCGTTCAATGATTCGCATTCTTCCTTTATTAAAATTTTGAATCGTCCTGATTTCACTGTGTGGGATGGTCAGCAATTTTCCTGACCATTCCCTGATCTGCATGAACCGGATACCGATTTCCTCAATCGTCCCGGAACTTGTCCCATTAAAGGTCACAAAATTCCCTACCCGGAATTCGTTATCTGAAAGCCTTACGAATCCCAATAAGATATCCTTAAGCATTTGCTGAGCCGCAAATCCGATCACGACCCCTACAATCCCAGCTCCAGCCATGATTCCTTTTATGTCTATAAACTGGCCAATCAGATAAATGAGGAAAAGTCCTGCAAGGCCGTACCTTAGAGCAGAACGAGTAACCCCCTGTATCGTTCTTTCGACTTCTTCCACAAAAAAATCAGATCTCTTAAAGAACCATTCAACCATTTTATTCAAAATATAATAAACGGCCAATAACAGTAAAGCTAATATAAAAAGCCTCAATACTAAAAATTCTTCCAAATAATCCATAGCCTGTTCTGTAAATTTCAAGACATTCATGTTTCCACCTCCATTTCCACTTTATTCAGAATCGATTAAAATCCAGTCATCATCCTTGCCTATTATCCCTTTATCAAGGATAAGTCTCGTTTTAAGGCGATAGGAAACCCCCCGCTTATAAGGCTCCTTTAATATAGGCAGACAAAAGTTAAAAGGAATTTCATTGCTTTCCCCTGAATTAATCTCTCTTGAAGACAAAATGGTGCTCGTTTTAAGGATTTCTTCCATTCCCGTAGAATGAGTATCCATGATCAAATCACATTCAATCCTTCTTATTCTTTGCGCAAGGGTACCACCCTTAATCAAGAAATATCCATTTATGCATTCACCAGATTTATACGTATTTTTCGGAAGGATTAAATCTATTTGTGCAGAACCTATCCCTAAAAGTAACAAAGATTTTCTAAGTATCAAAGAATACACTCCATTTATATTTATTTGTTTTTCTATTAAACCCACATGTTTATACATTTCCTTAAGGGCTGCATGATCCGGACTACAAAAAAACCTTTACCATTTTGGTAAAGGTTTTCTAAAAATAAATAGACCTTTACCAATAGGTAAGGTCTGGCTAACAACAATATGCTGCCAACAACACCGAGAGCAAAGAGCTCCGTAATGACGACATTGTTGTAAAAGCTACTCCCCTTTGGAGAATGTATTAAAGTATATAATTTATAATACGGTAGGATTAGAAAGTTTGTCAAACCTTTATATTTTATTATTTTCAAGCTCTTCCCGGAAAATTCGGGTTCTTTGTACATATCTTGATATTAATGAAAAATATAATGAATTAACTTGTCCCTTTATTGCAAAAGTATTAAATGCTGGGTTTTAAATAGACCAGTTGGTGGAATAAGTATGTAACAGCCAAGTCCTTACAAATGGATGAACGCTCCTTTCAAAAAGAATAAAGTGAACAAACTATGTATATATAAAATTTTATTTAAAAATTATCAAAATTTCTCTTTTACTTACGCCAATCATGTTGTAATATAAATGTAACAATTGTAATATTAATTAAACTTTCGTTACATAAGTATCCTATTAGGGATTGGGGAGATAAAATATGAAAAAATTTTCAAGTATGCTATTATCCATTATCATTTTATTTTTCACATTAAGCGGTCAGGTTACCGCAAAAACGACATCACAGAATTTGTCTGACGCAAATGCATTAAAGATAGCCGATAATGCCAGCAAACATTTTTGGAATGCTTTACATGGGTACAAAACCCGTTCATGTTCACAAAAAACTTTCAATTATAAAGGGACAGCGTATTCATACCTTTGCCAAGAGTTTAATACAAAAGATAAATTGACTTCCTACTTAGCAGAGACATTTACTAATAATGCTGTTGAAAAAGGGCTGAACAAATATAGTTACATTACCCATAAAGGGAAATTAGCCCGTCCAATCGGAGACGGCGACAGCATGTTAGAGTGGAGAAAAGCAAAAATTAAACTGGTCTATCAAAAAACTAACGTTAGATCCTACAATTTAACTGTACCTACTGTCGACGGTGACTCAGTAAAAAGAACAGTTACCTTTTATAAGTCCGGATCCACTTGGAAAGTTAATCAGTTCGATGCAGTTCAATAATAAAATGGTTTAAATGTAACGCCTCATGTGCTGTATAGTTAGTTAAAAACTATATTTCATATGAGGTGTTTTTCTGTTTTCCGTTGAAATTCGAGAAATAATCTTACAGACTTGTAACAGCTCACTTTTCACTTCAGGGAACTTTTAATCAAAAAAAACACAGCTAGATGCTGTGCCTTAACGGATTTTTGCCTTACGGAAGCCTTGATAGGAATCGTAGGCGGCAAAAAAGATGGAGATGAGTATGAGCCCCCAGTAAATCGAGGTTTTCCATTCATCGATTGAAAATAGTGTTTTTTGGTAGGCAATGAATTCAGGGTTCAATAAATCAGGATTACTGATGATGATGATGAAAGTCAGAGTGGATAACAGCTGGTATATGGCATGAATTAAGGCTAGTTTCAGGGTCCATCGTCTTAAAAATAATTTATAAATCGCCAAGAGCACCCCGATGATGACGACGCATGATACCAGCAGCCAATAGGAATTCAATACTTCTTGATTGAAAGAAGGTGTCACGAAAATGAGACTGCCATTTCTTTTTTCATAGACTCCTAAGAGGTTTGCTGCATTGAAATAAAGGGCCGCGAAGACAGAAAGACCTAACAAACTCGCAAAAATTTCGATCATAGGAACCGCTTTTTTCTTTGAAATGTTCGGAATATCTTTTAGGTTTTCCGGTGTCCATGGTTTCAAGTCTTTTGTTAAAGGCGACTGGTCTTTTGAAGTATCCACGCGTTCTAAAATGGCAAATGAAATCGTTAACCAGAAAAACACTTGGATACCTGTACTGATCATACCCGAAATCCCTTTCCCGATTATTATCAAAATTGCGTCAACAACCGTATTACCCATATCCCGAAAAGGATTATCCCCTACTAATCCGATTAGTGAAATGACTGCAGCGATTGGTAAAATCATTTTCAACAGACAGATATAAACATCAAAATAACGCGGTCCAATCAGATGCATCGGCCGATCGCGATAACGACTTGCAAGTGTAACCGGATCTCCTAATTTTAAAAGGACGGCTTTCACGTCTTGCTCCGTATGATCCACCGGAAGCATATCTTCGATTGTAGATTGAAGTTCAAGCGCAATATCCTCCCGGCTTTTTTCTGGCAGCCTGCGGGTCACTTCCTGAATATAAAGTTCAATCAGCTCCATCTTCTCCCTCTCCTTTTAATAATATATAAAGCTCTTGAGAAGTTTTTTCCCATTCTTCCTTTAACTGAGTGAATATTTCTCCCCCATAATCGCTTAAAGCATAGTACTTGCGCGGTCTACTTTCAGAAGTATCCCAGCTGCTGGTGACCAATTCTTGTTTTTCCAGGCGGCGAAGCAAAGGATATAAAGTACTTTGATCAATGGTAATTCCCGACTTCTCTAAACGCTGGACAAGCGAGTACCCATACTGAGGGGTTTTGAGCTGACTTAGAACAGCTAACGTCAAAGTGCCTCTGCGCAGCTCAGTGGTTAATGAATTCAGTAAATTGCTCATCCAATCACCTCTTCTCTATACTATGTGACGTACACCATACCTTATACTATGCATCATACACTATTTAAGTTCTTACAACACCATGAAAATGAAAATATATTTTATTTAAAGCATAAAAAAGAGAAGCGTTTCACGCCTCTCCGTTTTGCTTTATTAATATCACACAAGAATGACACATAATATCATCGTCCAGATAATTGGACCACTCCTTGTATTAAGGTTGCCATCTTTTGAGTTTTCTGGGCATCCGTCACTTTCAAATTCTGAAAAACTTACTGAACCTCATTACATAATTGACCGATGTTCTCGACTTCAACTACGACCTCATCCCCCGACTTGATCGGGCAGCTGCCAGATGGTGAACCCGTGGCCAAAATGTCACCGGGCTCCAGTGTCATTACCTGTGAAAGCCAGCTGATTAGAAACGGAATGCTCAGAGACATTTCATTGGTATTTCCGTCTTGGACAACGCGGCCGTTTAAAGTGGTCACAATCCGCAAATTAGTCGGATCTACCCCGGTAACGATGCAAGGTCCCAAAGGTCCGAATGTATCAAATCCTTTGCCCCGCGTAAACTGTGGATCTTTTTTTGTAAGATCTCTTGCTGTGACGTCATTAAATATCGTGCAACCGAACACATAATCAAGCGCATCTTCTTCTTTGATGTTTTTTCCGCGCTTTCCGATCACCAAGGCTACTTCCCCTTCAAGTTCCACTTGGTTGGATAGCTCGTTTGGAGGAAGGATAATTTTCTCCTTGTCTGCAATAAGCGAAGATAATGGCTTTAAGAAAAGAAATGGTTCTACAAGGTTCGCCTCTCCCCCTGTTTCCTTTGCATGACCTGCATATGTCCAGCCGAAATTAACAACTTTCGAAGGTTTTACAGGTTCCAGAATTTTCACGTCACTATATTTCAGCTCTACCCCGTCATACTTTATTTCCTTGTTGACAAGTTCAGCAAAACTGCTGGACAGTTGTAATATCATCTCATCCTCAACAATACCGTAATGTATCTTGCCCTGTTGATTCTGATAGCGAACTATTTTTTGTGTTTTTTGTAGCACATGCATGATGAATAAACTCCTTTGATAAGTAAGGTATACTGACCTTAGAAAATTTAAAAGCCGGGTCTCCACCGAAGTTTCCAACTCTATAACAGATAGCTCAACAATGTGCTCAGAAAGTGCAGCCGTGGTGGTAGATTATTTTATTCGATTTCATAGAAAAGTTCAATAATGAGCAATGAAATGTAGTTGAAGCACTGACACTTACTTTAAAACAATAAGTCAGACGAAACGTATGCAGTGGATCGTTCATATGTCTAAAAATTTTTTTATATGTTTATATGGTCTTTTTTTTAATAAAAGGGACAGTATCTTGAGAGTGTTCCCAACATTCAAGATTTTCAAGCCCTTTAATGCTGTCTTTATAAAAAACAGGATCTTGACCAGCTTTTTTCTGTTTCATATAATCACTTAATGCTGCAAAAGCTACTTTTGATAATAAGAAAACAGCAATTAAGTTTACGATAACCATCAAGCCCATAAATAAATCTGCTAAATCCCATACAAGCTCTACCTTTGCAATCGAACCGAATACAATCATTGCGAACGCGCCTATTCGATAAAGAATCAACCATACTTTACTTGAGTGTAAAAATCGAATATTTGTTTCCCCATAATAATAGTTACCAATTAGCGAACCGAATGCAAATAGGAAAACAAAGATCGCAAGACAACCTGATGCCCAGGAACCGATGTGTTCACTTAATGAAGTTTGTGTAAGTGCAATGCCAGTTAGCCCTGGTTGTTTATAAGCATCCGAAAGTAAAATAATAAATGCTGTGCTTGTACAGATAATCAGTGTATCCGTCAATACGCCAAATGCCTGAATCAGTCCTTGTTTCACCGGATGACTTGTTTTTGCAGTTGCGGCAACGTTTGGCGCACTCCCCATACCAGCCTCATTCGAGAATAAACCACGTTTAACCCCATTCATGAACGCAGCGCCGATTGAACCGCCTGCAAGTTGTTCAAAGCCAAACGCGTTATTAATAATAAGAGAAAGAATTTCCGGCATTTTGGTAATGTTCATTGCTACGACAAATAATGCCATTCCAAGGTATAACACACCAAGAATCATAACCTTATATTCAGAAATTTTTGCAATACGCTTTACACCGCCAAAGATAATCGCAGCGAAAGCAAGTGTCATAAGAATCCCTACAGTTAAACGATCTGCACCAAATGAGTTCTCAAAAGCAATTGTAACGGTATTTGATTGTACAGAATTGAATACAAGACCGAAAGAAAGCGTAATTAAAATGGAGAATAATACTCCCATCCAACGTTTGTTCAATCCTTTTTCCATATAATAGGATGGACCACCTCGGAAACCAGTTTTATCTTTTACTTTATATACTTGTGCTAACGTACTTTCAATAAAGCTGGTTGCCGAGCTAATAATTGCAATAATCCACATCCAGAAAATAGCTCCAGGACCGCCTAATGCAATCGCAATCGCAATTCCTGTGATATTGCCTGTTCCAACTCGAGCGGCCATACCGATACAGAACGCTTGAAAGGGAGAAACGCTGTCTTTAGAACCCTTTCTTCCTTCCATTAATACACGGACCATTTCCTTTAACATTCTAACCTGTACAAATTTCATTTTATATGTGAAATAAATCCCACAAGAAACAAGCATAATAATTAATAATTTTGACCAAAGGAAATCATTCGTTACGCCAACTACATCATGTAATAATTGTTGCATTTAAACACCTCTTATTAAAATTTACTAACTTAGAAGATACATATGGCTTTTTCTCTGTAAAAAAAGATCAACTTCATCAACTGATGAAGTTTGTCCAAAATCAGGAGTTTATAGCCCCCAAATATTTGTGTTAATAGACTAATTAGCATTATTTCAAAAATATAAGGAAATATCTGCTGCAATCGTTGTTTCCATCATTTCTTTTACCTTTTTAGGATCTGTTGTTTTTCCTAGCACCCACATCAATTTCGGCACGATTGCTTCTGTGTTCATATTTTTAGAACGTACTACACGATCATGGTCAATTTTCCGACCAACTTCATATATACCCATGTCTTCTCCTTCTTCTAGACATTGAGTCGTAATGACAACCGATACACCGTGATCTGTCAATTCAATTAATTTAGCTAAAATGTTGCGCACTTGAAAAGGTACACCGCCACTTCCATAGCTCTCCACAACCACTCCTTTATACAAACCTTTTAGGCAGTCAAAAAATTCTGGTTTTATCCCAGGATGTAATTTCACAACCGCCACATCTGTACAAAGTGATGTATCTAATTGAATGTGTTTCCTTTTTTTGAATTGAATGGATTTATTATATTCAATATGGTCATCATGTATCGATGCAACATACGGATAATTAATACTTTCAAAGGCATCATAGCTTTTCGTTCTAAGCTTAATCGCTCTTGTCCCTTGAATGACTTTGCCGTCAAATACAATATATACCCCACCTATTTCTTCACAAGCAAAACGAATGGCATCTGAAATGTTTCGTTTTGCATCTGTTTTACTATACGAAATAGGAATTTGCGAACCTGTAATTACAATCGGTTTTGATGCATCTTGTAACATATAAGAAATTGCAGCTGATGTGTAAGCCATTGTATCGGTACCATGCGTAATAATGAAGCCATCGTACTGATCGTAATGTTCGTAAATAGCATTCGCCAAGTCTATCCAAAACTCTGGTTGCATGTTGGTGCTATCAATGTTCATTAACTCCTTCGTATCAATACGGCAACGTACATTTAATTCAGGTATGTAACTTAATAAATCATCGGCGTGCAGTTCAGGTGCCAGTCCGTTTTCTCCTTCAAGTGAGGCTACTGTTCCACCAGTCGTAATCAACATTAATTTTTTCAATGATAATGTCTCCCCTACTACAATATGTTTTCAAAAAAGTATTCAATTCGCATGCATTTATTCAATTCGCGTACATTCCATGTAATTATATTAACATAAACATAATAATTCAAGATAAAAATTTTCAATTTTTGTACACTACTTTTTTTTGAATCCACAGAATGATTTTTACTTCCTGAATAATCTGAGCTGAGTTCTATTACTATACGTGAACCATTTCGTGAAATGACGTACAATAATATTCTTCTGCACGCAAAAAAAGCGATCCATCATCTAAGAATCGCATTTGTTCTATTTAACTATTTCTGATTCAACTAAACTGCCTTAAAGACAGTTCTGATTTCATGATATCAAAAAAATTTCCCATAACAGCGTTATCGTAACAGAGACATACTCTGTGTAATGCCATGCTCCCAAAGGATTATGGTTTTAAAACGACTTTTATACAATCATCCTCACGATTATTAAAAATTTGATAACCATGACTTGCGTCTTCAAGGGACATTTTGTGTGTGATAATTTCCCTTGGGTCAAATTTTCTTAGTTGTTTAGGATATAAACCCAGAACAATTATAGGTGTAGAAGCAGGATGAGATTAGTCATTTGGACAAATCTTCTCTTCCTCTAAATGACCTGAACGTTTTATCTTTGTCTGGAGATAATTCTCATTAAACTCCGAAATATCTCCCCATAAAGGCTTTCTACCTGCAACCTCCAAACCGGCGTTTTTCAAAGCTTCCAACTTTTTGGGGTTATTGGTCATAAGTGTAACCGGCTTGGATCTTAGTGTTTTCAATACTAATATCGCGTCATTATAGTTTCTGGAATCATCAACAAAACCCAGTTTTTTATTAGCATCAACTGTATCATAGCCATTTTCCTGAAGGATATAAGCCAGTGCCTTACTAAAGAGGCCAATTCCTCTTCCTTCATGATTGGCTAGATAAAACAACGCACCCACACCATGTTCCACTATCATTTTCATGGATTTTTTCAATTGATAACCGCAGTCGCATCGCTTACTGCCAAATATGTCACCTGTATGACAAATGGAATGCATTCTGATAATGGCATCATCACCATTTGAAAAGTCACCATATACTAACACACTTGATTGCTGCAATTCAGCTAAATTAACAGAAGATAATTTCTCAATAATTCTCTCATAGTTTTCTGTTACTTCGTCACAATTTAGCCAACAATACCATTTAAACACTACCGTCTCCCCATATAAGTTAACTGGTAGTCGAATGGGACCAACTAAATAAATTGCCTTTTTATCTATTTTAATTAACCGAATTTTATCTTCTATAACTGAAAGAACTTTCGAATCAAACTTTGTTTGGGTCATGAGTTTCACTCCTTTTTTGAGTTAGTTTAAGCATCGATGCAAAATTTATCCCATTAGAATTTTTCTCAGCTTCTATGAACTATTTTACTTTTCATTCTTCCTTTAACTCTCCATTTATTCTTATGGATACTTCAAGAAAATGATATGGACAGAATAATTGATTATCCCAAATGACTTTAAACGCTGAGATGTTATCATCAACATTCCCACTTGTTTCTTTCTGTCTTCTTTCAAGCTTGTCAATTTGAATAATTAATATACTTGTTCCTTATTTTCATTATGTATACCTATGCTATTGGGGATTGTATGTTTTGTTCGTCAGTAATTAAATAAATTAGGATAAGTACCTGTCTTAAAACAACTACAATGAATTTTGATAAATGGTGTTAAAGATAGGAATTCAAGGAACATTTGATAAGTAAATCGAGTTAATTTACTATACTCATTCACCTTCACCACTTTTCAATTCTTTGAACCAATCTGCCCCGATAGTTGCATAAAGAAAAAGCTGCCTTAAAGACAGCTCCAAATTACAGAATTTTATAAAATGCCCACCGTTAACTAAATAGGAATTCTCATAAACCTTGAGGACTAATCTCTTAGGCTAATCATTTATTTCGAACCCCTTCAAAAAGTATCCAATCGTTTCAAGTCCTTCTTCTATTTAGTTCCCTTTCTTTAATCTTTAAGCTCTTTTAGAAAGGCTGTTTTCGCATACTTTATTGCTATTTACCAAGTAAAGCGGTGTGGTTGATTTCCCCTCCAGATGCTCGCTTTCCGCGGGGCGGGCGGTGAGCCTCCTCGCCGTAAACGCCTGTGGGGTCTCACCTGTCCCGCTGCTCCCGCAGGAGTCTCGCACTTGCGCTCCAATCAACCTTAAATCGTTTCGTTTTAAAAACAACAAT
Organism: Peribacillus simplex; assembly: GCF_900156045.1. Lineage (GTDB taxonomy): Bacteria > Bacillota > Bacilli > Bacillales > DSM-1321 > Peribacillus > Peribacillus simplex_D. Next base: position 220,484 of record NZ_FTMX01000005.1, read on the forward strand.
CTTTACGAAAAGAGCCTTTAGAAAACAATTAATTACCTCTATTTTTAATCGCTCCCAAAAAAGTCCGCATTACTTGTTCGGCTGAAGCTTCCAACAATTCAGCTCCTCTTTCCATAGCTTCCTTTAACGGCATAGGGGCGCTCACTAAACTATGAACACTAGTTACTCCATGTTGATATAAAACTTCAATACCGGTTCCGATCGATCCAGCTAAAACAAATACTGGAATACCGTGCTTTTTGGCTTCTTGTGCAACTCCCATTGGTGTTTTGCCCGAAGCTGTCTGGTAATCGATTTGGCCCTCACCGGTAAAGACACAATCAGCATCGGGCAATCTTTCACCCATTTTCGTATGCTCCAATACAATATCGATCCCCCTTTTTGTTTCTGCTGGGAAAAAGGCTTGAAATGCACCTCCCATTCCACCTGCAGCACCCGCACCCGCTTTATCATGCAAGTGTATGCCTGTCTTCATTTCCACTAAATCCGCCCATGATGATAATGCTTTATCAAGCAATTCAGCCATGGCAGGAGTGGCACCTTTTTGAGGTCCGAAAACACTTGATGCCCCATTTGGACCGACTAACGGATTCTGGACATCCGAGGCAATCATAAACTCGGAATCTGCAATTCTGGAATCAAGATCTTCGGTATTAATTTCTGATATCCGTGATAATTCGGCACCCCCGAATCCCAGCGGTTTACCATCTTCATCAAACACCCGCATCCCCAAAGCCTGGAGCATCCCAACACCCGCATCATTGGTAGCGCTTCCGCCCACCGCTAAAATGAACTTTCGACAGCCATCATTCAATGCCTTTTGAATAAGCTCCCCTGTTCCGTATGTAGTAGTGATCAATGGGTTCAACTTATCTGGATCGACTAGGCACAGTCCGGATGCACTGGCCATTTCAATCACGCATGTTTCCTGATCACCCAAGATTCCATATGCTGCCTGAACGTCTTCAAGTAAAGGTCCTTTAACAGTCACTTCAACTTTTCGACCATTCGTAGCTGCCACAAGGCTATCCATCGTACCTTCCCCGCCATCCGCTACAGGAACCAATTCTGTCCTCGCATCCGGCAGTGCCTTCCTGATCCCTCGCTCGATTGCTTTGGAAGCTTCTAATGCTGACAGACTTCCCTTATAGGAATCTGGCGCAATAACAATTTTCATGCTCATGCCCCCTTTGAAAATATTTTTAATAATCTTCGGAAATATTTTAATCACCGTTCATTCTATACGAAAATTAGTATGGAGTGCTGTTTGTTTTTTGGGGGCTATTATATAGAAAAATGATCTAAAGTCAGTATTCTGTTTATTTTCCCACCTCCTTAAGTAAAAGAGTGCAAAAGGCTTAAACTATAGACCATCCCCTATTTCATTATAAGTCATCGCTTGTTTGCATGGGGGTGATGGAAATCAAATTAAATACGTTAAATAAAAGTGAGCTGGTCAACACACCCTTGTTGGGTTCCTGATCGGGTTTCATTCTCACTACTGCACTTGCTGAAAATGATATCGACCAAAGACTGGATACAGTCATCAAACAATTAGGCTATTTTCGTAAAGATTGTTGTTTTTAAAACGAAACGATTTAAGGTTGATTGGAGCGCAAGTGCGAGACTCCTGCGGGAGCAGCGGGACAGGTGAGACCCCACAGGCGTTTACGCCGAGAAGGCTCACCGCCCGCCCCGCGGAAAGCGAGCATCTGGAGGGGAAATCAACCACACCGCATTACTTGTTAAATCGCAACAAAGTATGTGAAAACAGCCAACAATTAAAAGCAAAAAGCTTTGTTATTCGAATCGGTTTGGGCTCAATTGTGGAAAAGGTATCATACAAATGCCACTTTTTCCGGGAAGCTGAATCAGCACTTTTACTAGATGAAGCCAATCAAGCTTTAATATACTGATGTGGAAACAAAAGCACTCTTGTAAAGGATAGATGAGCGGGCGAAACGGCAAATTCAGGAAAGAATACTAGGCTGCTTATCTGAAAAGTTGATCAAGACACTGCAACAATTTTTCCTTAGTAACTTAAAGGGTTTATGCAAAAAGAATATATATCCATCGTAATGCCCTTATATACCGATTAAATAAAATCAAGGTAATTACCGGGTAAAATCCACAAGAGCTGCATGATGACATAACTTTGCAGTTAGCCAGTCGGGTAAGACAATCGAAAAGGAGAAATTGAAGATATTTTTAAAACAAGACGGTCTATTTAAATTAACTCATTCTATCCCTATTAAATCCTTGCTTTGGAAATCTGTATAATTGATCGAATTACCGAGTAGATTAACAATACATGATTTTTTTTGCATATCAGGAGGGATTTTGAATGAGTGGCATCGCAAATATTTTAATTATCCTTGGATTTACCGTTATTTTCATCGTTATCATCGTCTTGGTTTTCCTATTACTTTATATGGTTTTCTTTGACCGCACGCAGAAGCACCATGCAATTTTAAGAAATTACCCCGTGCTCGGGAGAATACGTTACTTTCTGGAAAAAATCGGGCCTGAAATGAGGCAATATTGGTTTAACAGTGATAACGAAGGAAAACCCTTTTCCCGGGATGACTATGAACATATGGTGAAAAGTTCAAAATATTTACGGGATGTAATAGGTTTTGGTTCAAAACGGGATTTTGATGAAGAAGGCTTCTTTGTTAAGAATAGCATGTTCCCCAAATTGGCCGAAGAAGAAAAGTACGATCGAGAAACAAAAGTGACGACTAAAAGATACATTCTAGTGAAAGACCCGCTTTTCTCACAACGAGAAGAAAAATGGGGTGATGAAGTGTCCTCTGCATTCTTATTGGATGATGAAGATGCCGTGATCATCGGCCCAAACACTAAGCATCCCTTTCGAGTAAAAGGTCTTATCGGCATGTCAGCCATGAGTTATGGTTCTTTGGGGAAGAACGCAATCACTGCCCTTTCTGAGGGATTGGCTGCAGCAAAAGGCACATGGATGAATACAGGGGAAGGCGGACTTTCTCCTTATCATTTAACCGGCGGTGTCGATATAATCATGCAAATCGGGCCGGCCATGTTTGGGGTTCGTGATAGCAAGGGCGAAATGGATTGGGATGAATTAAAAAGAAAAAGTGAAATACCAGAAATCAAAGCATTTGAAGTCAAATTGGCTCAAGGTGCCAAAACTCGCGGAGGGCATATCGATGCTGAAAAAGTGAATCCGGAAATTGCTGAAATCCGTAAGGTCGTTCCGTACAAAGCGATCGATAGTCCAAATCGGTTTCATCAATTCAATGACGTAAAATCCATGTGCGATTTTATTGAAAGAATCAGGGAACAAACAGGCATCCCGGTCGGCATCAAAATGGTGATCGGCGGCAATGACAGTGTCGAAGAGCTTGCTAGCTATATGAAAGAAACCGGGAAAGGTCCGGATTTCATTTCATTGGATGGCGGTGAAGGCGGCACGGGTGCTTCTTATCAGGAATTGATCGATAGCGTAGGATTGCCGCTAAAATCCGCGTTGCCGATCTTAGTATCGACACTGGAAAAATACGGCGTCCGAGATCGGGTTAAAATCATCGCCTCCGGTAAATTGTTCACGCCTGATAGAATCGCCATTGCCCTAGCCATGGGGGCCGACCTTGTTAACATAGCGCGTGGTTTCATGATTGCGATAGGATGTATCCAGACGATGAAATGTCAATCCAACGCTTGTCCTGTCGGGGTAGCAACCACTGATCCGGAACTGCAAAAGGCACTTGTCATCGATGAAAAGAAATTCCGTGTGGTCAATTTTCTTGTTACCCTTAGAAAAGGATTATACCGAATCTCAGCCGCTGCTGGTTTGGATTCACCTATCCATTTTCAACCTAAGCACATTAGCTATAAGGATGATAAAGGAATTGTCATATCCCTTGAAGATATCATGAAAGAAGTAAAGGGACATATAGGTGCCAGACAATGAAAAACCACCGCCCTCGTTTATGGGCGGTGGTTTTCACTTTATCAATAAGTGAAGTCATTTTAGGCTGCTCCAAAATGTATCAGGCATGTAAACGAATATCCCCTGTCTGCTCTTTTCCTTTACCCATCAGCTTTCCATAGCGATAATAAACATAAACTGCAGCTATAAATCCAGTTACAGACAGGAATGCATCAAATATGAAGATGATTGATATATTCCCGCTTTTCGACATCCAACCCGTTACAAGCGGCATGACTATAGAAGCCAATCCAGCAGCTGTTGCTACGATCCCTGTCACTGTTCCTTTTTTTCTCCAGAAAAATTCCGTCATTATCGTAATGGCTAATTGAAAGATACCCGCAGTGGAAAGTCCGATGAAAAATGCGGTAATGGAAACGATGATCGGTACCTTAACCAAAAGGATCGTAAGGATTGAAATTAAAGTTATGATCGGATAAACCATGATAACCGTTATTGGCCGGACGATCTTTTTTAATAAAATGGATAAAACCAATACAGAAATAAGCGCCCCTAAACTATAATAACTCAGTAATTTGATGGAACTGGCCATCGTCATACCCACAGCTTGCTGCCCATAAGTCGGAAGCCATATCTGTGAAACGGTGAATAATCCTGTTGATGTGAAACCGATTATCACGAGGGCAAGTCCCTCTTTACGTAATACCGGTTCTGAAATGAATTTCATTCTACCGGTACGATCGTCCATATGTTTTTCCTTATACATATTCGTACCAGGAAAAGAAACGGTAAATAAAAAAATCAAATTCAATAGATAAATGGCAGCAGGAATAAAAAAGGCATATCCATAAAACATCTCATGATTCGAGAAAAACAATATCATGAACGGAAGAAGAAATGCTCCAGCAGACATGAATGCTTTCACCAGTACACTTGCAGAACCGGCGGCTCTTGGGAAAAGCTCTGTTAAACCTGGATAAGATCCTGCATCCATTGACGAATTAGCGACACCTGCAAGGATAGCAAAAACAAAAGCCATATGATAATTTGGTGATAATGGAATACCGATCAAGAAAATACCCATTCCCAATGATGAAGCAATAATTAATGGTTTTCGCCCGATTTTATCTGATAAATATCCTGTAAATGCATATGTAAGTAATTTCCCCACCCCTATAGCTGCGATGATATAACTTACCCCGGCATTATCTGTATCCCATTGCTCCGTTAAATACGACATATTCGATGCGAGCATGATATTGACCATACCTAACAGGAAATAATTAATATATACTCCTGATGCTGTTTTCATATACGTGTTCTTCATCTCAAAACTCCCAACCTGTCTTCAGTAAACGTTCTCCGCCGATTCAATATTCATAAGAATCTAAAAATAATCATAACATTTTTTCCTTTTAAGTAAACAAAGCCGTTAAACTTATTCATTAACTAGTATATTTAAGACAGTGTGACTTGCGTTTTGAATGTAAAAAAAGCTCATATACATGAGCTAGAATCAATGTTCAATATATCAATGGATTGATAATACCATTTGCCATCACGTTTAAACTTTCTGCATTGGTCGTTCAAAAGAAGGTATTCAAGGTGAGCCAATGTTTCACCAACAGCAAACCTGGTTTCGTGAATGGGCAGATTTCCAAATAAGATATGGCAAGCCCTTTTTACAGAAATCGGCTCTTTCATGTTTTCATGAATCACATGCAGCCTGTCCTGATGGTGGTCCAACAATTCAACAATTCTTTTATTGGCATTTTGAAACGGTTTCCCATGTGAAGGGATGACATATTCAACGTCCAGCTTTTGTATTTTTTTCAAAGAAGTAAAAAACTCTTCCAATGGGTTGCAGAAACCTTTAAACCAATACGAAATATTTGGAGATACCCTGGGCAATATATGATCTGTAGAGAAAAGGACACTTTTTTCCTTATTGTATAATGATATCAGGCCATCAGAGTGCCCCGGCGTGAAAATTACTTCATACTCATATTTGCCAAAATGCAGATTCATACCTTCTTCAAGATGATGGTTTACGGTAGGATAGGGTTTTACTTGGGGCATGAATCCACTTTCGTCACTGGATAAGGCGACGGCTACCTCGTTTTCCATACCACATGCCTTATAATTTTCTTTAAGCAGGTTCAGCGAATCCGTTTCCCAATACGTAGTTCCCGCATGTTCATCCACTTGTGTCATCCAAACATCCGCCCCGGTTAATTGTTGTAATGCCCCGGCATATCCGAAATGGTCTGGGTGATAATGGGTGATGATAATATCGGTAATATCGTGTTTTTCGATAATTGGGTTCCATAGATCCTTTGTCGTTTTGTTATTTAATCCCGTATCAATGATTGTCCACCCTTTTTTACCTTCTGCTAGGAAACAATGGACATGATCCAACCTAAAAGGCATTGGAATGGTAACTTGAGTAACTTTCAATTCATTCAGCAACTATAACTTCCCCTTCCGATGTAACTTTAATTACATGAACAAAAAACAAAACATTTAAGTTTATTAAATAAAGGTTATCATTAATCAATTCGACGAAATCTTTCAAGTTCCTTTAATCGATATCAAGAGCCATTCGGTTAAAATAGAGAACCCATGGCCTAGGGCATTGTTAACTCAAGAAATAAAAAACTGCCATTAAAATTAATGGCAGTTTTTTTGTGGGTGTAAAAATATGACCGTTTATTTACACTACAGGCACTCGCTTTCCGAGTGAGTCTGCCCGTTCCAATCAACTTCGTTTTAACAATAGGCTGTTTTCGCATACTTTGTTGCTATTTACCAAGTAAAGCGGTGTGGTTGATTTCCCCTCCAGATGCTCGCTTTCCGCGGGGCGGGCGGTGAGCATCTGGAGTCTCGCACTTCAGCTCCAATCAACCTTAAATCGTTTCGTTTTAAAAACAACAATCTTTACGAAAAGAGCCTAACAATAAGAAAGAACGCAAAAAATTTTTAATAATTGTATCTAAATGTATAGGCACAAATAAACTCGACTTGAAAGGATTACTATAGATCAACCGGTGCCATCGAACCATTTGGTTGTAAACTGGAGACGGCCTTTGTTTTATCTTACATGTATGACTTGGTGGAAGATATGTATTCAGAGGTAGGACACCCAGGTATGATCCATTTATATTCTCTATTACTGCTTCAAATCCCAAAAAAACCAAAAGGGTTTCGGAATAAGAGCATTCCGAAACCCTTTTGTCCACAAACTGACGTCATTAAAATTAATGGCGGCACCTCGTTTTACATATCTTCCTCGATTGTTTGAACAAGGATAAAAAGAAAATGATAGATTAAATTAAAAGCTTCTTGTAATGACATGTCTTCTCTAAACCCTTTTAAGTTATCTAAGGCAAAATTCACGTCCCATAGCCCGTCGCCCTGATTAAACATCAAACTGAACGAGCCAATTCCTCCTTGAAGTTCCTTAGTTAAATACGTTTTTAAAACTTCACCCATTTTTTTCTGGAATTTCAATCCGAACATCGCGTTATATGTACCGAAAACATCATCTACTTCTAACGAAAGTGCCTCAACGCCGATTAATTCGAACCATTGTGATTCAAAGTAAAGGAATTCATCTTTGTTTTTTTTCAAATACTCGATAGGTTGTGCTAAAAATGCAGAGTTCTCTTCAGAGATTAATTCTTCGCTCTCTTTGTTACTGCGCTCCATATAAGCATCTGTAAAACGGGATGCATTTTCTTTTTCCACTATTATCATATCGTCGGCAATTAATTTATGCTTTTCTACATAATCCTTTTCTTCTTTAAACAACTCAACCTTTTTTTCGATTACGGATTTTGATATGTATGATTCCATTTGTTTTTTTAACATGAGATGTCCTCCTAGTATCTTTTCAAGCGCTCGCAATTTCAATCATAGCATATTCCCTATAGATAAAATAATTTTGTGAAAGAAATTACAATGTCGATTGTAGCAATCAATTCGTGTCTTCGATATAGTAGTGGTAAGTGTTTATACATATGAGAGAAATGAGATGTTGAATATGCAAAAAATCATTGTAGTTGGTGCAGGAATTTTGGGAGCTTCAACTGCCTATCAGTTGGCTAAAAATGGGGCTGAAGTGATCATTATTGACCGTCAAGATGTCGGTCAGGCAACATCTGCAGCTGCAGGAATCGTTTGCCCGTGGATATCACAAAGGCGCAACCAAGCTTGGTATCTCCTTGCCAAAAATGGTGCGGCTTTTTATCCGGGTTTAATTGAAGAACTTGAACGGGACGGCGAAACAGAGACTGGTTATGCCCAAGTAGGGGCCATAAGTTTACATACAGATGAAGCTAAATTGAATGCCATGAAGAACCGGGCGGCAAAACGGAAAGAAGATGCACCGGAGATTGGGGCGATCACATTACTTTCCGCAGAAGAGACTCGTGCCTTATTCCCGCCTCTTTCCAGTGAATATGCAGCCGTTCACGTGAGTGGTGCCGCGCGGGTCGATGGACGCGCACTTCGTGATTCCTTATTGCGGGCATCACAAAAAAACGGTGCAAAACTTTTGTATGGTGAGGCCATACTTTCACATAACGGTGCACAAGTGACAGGTGTAACACTTGGAAATGAATTCATACCTGCCGATAAAGTGATTGTTTGTGCTGGAGCTTGGGCACCGGAATTACTGAAGCCACTGGGCGTGAATTTTCAAGTCACCTTCCAAAAGGCTCAAATCATTCACCTGGAAACGCCAAATGAAAATACGAATAACTGGCCTGTAGTCATGCCTCCGAGTGATCAATATCTTTTGGCTTTCGATAATAACAAAATCGTTGCTGGGGCGACTCATGAAAATACGGTAGTTTTCGATAACCGAATGACCGCAGGAGGGCTGCAGGAAGTTTTCAACAAAGCCTTGCAAACCGCTCCCGGTTTAACAGATAGTACGTTTGTTGAAGCAAGGGTCGGATTTCGTCCCTTCACGCCGGGATTCCTTCCGGTCATGGGTCCTTTACCTGACTGGGAAGGCATAATCGTAGCAAATGGTCTTGGAGCTTCCGGTTTAACAATGGGCCCATATTTAGGCTCCCTATTGGCAAACCTCGCACTTGATAGAAAAATCGAAATCGATATAGAAAATTATGATGTAAGAGGTGCACTTTTCACATAACTTCCAAATCATTCATTTGATTTGAAAATTCACCACCAGTTTTTTTCAAATGGTCCATATCATAAAAAATCAAGGACCTTTAATGTGTCCTTGATTTTTATTCTTTAATTTTTCCAACAGGACATTTTTGTTGAAATATGACAAATTTAAATATCTATGTACCATGAACAATATTTACATAATCATCAAATAACGCTGTTATCAGTTTTTCTCTAAAGGAAATTGTTGAAGCCACAAATAACCATCATCAACAATACATACCTTTTTTGTCCCATACTTGACTGTTGATGGTTAAGTTCCTTAAATCGTATTCAATAAAGTAATGAATCCATTTACTATTCTGTTCTTTTAAATGAAAAAAAATTTATTGATTAATATCAGGTCCACTCACTTCTTCATAGATAACTTTTAACTCTTCAATGGTAAGTGATTTTAAAAATTCCTCTAGTTCATCCATGTTAATGCCTCCTATAATAAAGAACATTTGTTCTTATTATAATCTCCAAAATATCACTAGTAAATAGTTAATTTTACTTTTAACACTATTAGATGAATTAAAGACCTAATCAAATGTTTACCATCGTTTCAGTGAGCATACAGCCCTCGTCTTTAACCAACGGTCATTTCCTTTGAAAAATAGTGCTGTAACATTATTTTCATTTGCTCTTTATTTGCTGCAAATTGCTTATGACGATGACCATTTCCTCCAGATGGATGAGGAAATCCTAAAAGTATGTTGTTAGCATCCAAATAATCTTGACTCGCTAAATAGTTTAAGACCTTGGAAACATTAACGCCTAAAGGAATAATAAGCGGGCGTTCAATGGTACCTATTTCGGTAGCAAAGCCTTCCATAATATTTTTTTTAAGCAACTCGGTCTTTAGCATATTCGGAGTCGTTCCACTGTAGTTTTTCCCTTTATAAAAGACTGGATAGGTTAAAACAGAGGTAGTATGAACGAGGTGACTAGCTTTGTTAAAAAGATCCAGTGTGGACGATATATTAAAGTATGTGTTTAATCCAAGCTCATCTAACATTTGAACCAAATTTTTTCTCATCGTTCCTTCAAAACTGGAATTCTTTTTTACTTCGTGCAGGATCTCTTCATCGCTATGTAAGTGCCCTCTTGCATTAATTACGGTAGAATACGATTTTTTCATTTGATGTAAACCAGGAGTGATTCCGACAATCACCACTTTGGCCCGTTCATTTACATATTCAAAAGGAGCGTAATAGATTTCAAGCTTTTTCTTTTCATCTCTTTCAAGCAAAAATTGTTCGCTCTGTATCATTTCATCTGTATAGGCAACAGGTAAAGCATTAATTAAGTCCTTAAATTTCGTAAAACTAGAAAAATTAGCGATCCCCATAAAATACTATCCCCTCTTTCTAACTTCCATTTATTTTGGCCATATCAGTATATCAGAAATTCAGATTCCCAACCGAATATAGGCTACATTATGAATCTTTTTGAATCCGTATGTTCATTAACGGAAATTGAGAAAATACTAGTTTTCTTTATAGTGCTGTATTAACTCTCCATAATAATAAAAACGTAATGAAGTATGCTTTATGGTACCTATACAAAAAGGGAAAAAAACGCATATTTACAAGTCAAAATAATTAAAGGGGAAAAAATGAGTTATCTAGGAAAGTACATGAAAATGCCGCCGACATTTGAAAAGCTTCAGAAATTGGAAAAGGTTATTGAAAAAGAAGGATACTCATTAGCTGATTTAAGTCTTTACTTACAAGTAAACTTCCCGCATTATGAAATCACTCCCTGCGATGTCATTCCGTTTGCAAATATAGGTTGTGACGGCATTCATTATGGCTTCCTATCTGATTTTGGAATGGTATCTGACTTGGAGAATGCGTTTATTGTTTGTATCAGTCCAATGGATGATTTTGATGAACACATAAAGATTGTAGCAAGGAATATTAGGGAGTTTGTTAACTTGGTTTGTAAGATGAAAGATGCCACTACAATTTCTAACATAAATTTAATTAAAGAAGAGGAACAGTATATTAGTTTGCTCAAAGAACTGAAAAAAGAAGAAATTGAGGAATATGAAGAACAAGCAAACTATATAGTAGAAAAAATAATATCGACATTTGGATGCGAAATAATAGAGGATGTATATCAATATGTGGAAAAAGATGTAATGACAGCAAGAGAGCAACAAACAATGTTACCAACTCTGGATGGTATTGGTATAGTATCTTTTGACAGTATTAATAGCAACCATAACATATATAAGCTTGAAAAAATTATGGAGATTGACTTGGACGACGTGAAATCCTTTTTCAATTCAGCAAATACAGAAAGTAAACTGGCTTTCATAAGTGGTGCACAATTTACTTACTTAATTTCAGACGAGATAGAGTTAAAAGAATTGGTCATTAATGAATTGATCAAATTAGGTTTAAATGATGAAGCAGGAAGATTAAAAAGAATATAAAATAGAATAATTTTTGCACACTGGTAGGCTAGATCAAGATATCAGGTGCGGACCCAATGTTTAAGGTCCTCCTTTTTCATACCATTAACAACTTTAAACTGAACCCTTTCAAAAAAAAGATAAATTGCTTTCCACCCCTTGGGATGAAAAGAATTTATCTTAAAATGGTATTTGGGGATGAAAAAAATTTGGGTTTACAAAATGAAACTATTGATTGAATCTTCCGCGCTGGCGAAGTAATTCACGGTTCAGGTTCGGATCTTTTTCAAAAGCAGCTCGTCCGTGAAGCCAGAATATATTATTTACGACAACTAAATCTCCAACAGGCAGTTCAAGTTCAAGGACACTTTCATCGCTTTCTAATGAATCGGATAATTCGCGTAAGTATTTGGCTTGTTCGATTGATTCAGGATAAACGAATTGATCGATATAACATATACCAGGTTTGTTATTATGATTGAAGAATGTCAATCTTTCAATCTCCTGATCAATGTTCTTGCTTTTTGGAGCCTTATACGTGAATTTGTGGCTGGATAATGGATGATTCACATACATATCAAGCTCTTTCCAATCATCTAAGTGCAATAAACGTGATTCGCCACCGCGTGCATTTTGTTCGATCATCTTCATCATTAGTAACCAATCCGTCGGTTCGTCTACAAAGGTGCCGTCCGTATGAAGGGTAAATAAACGATAAGCCTGACGCAAATACGAATCACTGCTATCCGTGTCTTGAACACTAAAACGGGCATAATATTTTCCTGACATTGCATCATGGTTTGGAGTTCCCAGCAAGTATGAAATGGCCGTTGCAAAAATGACGTATTCATCCGTATTTTCCGTAACACCCTCCAAGCCTAGGGTGAAGCCGCCGGATTCCCGATCATGAACAATGTTCCGAAGAACTTCACCAAAATCTTCACCCACTTGATCCAATAGATATGAAGCAATGATAAGTCGTGCATATGGTGTATATTCCAGATGCTGAACAGACTGATTATCCTTCGATACGGTTTCTAAAAAAGCGGCAATTGCCTCTTTAGAAATTTCTATATGATATAAACGGCTGGATTGAGGGTGAACTTTCACCTCATATTTTTCTGTTTTCCTTTCGAACTTAGCTCTCTTTTTTTCTGCAATGCTCATGAATAATTCCTCCTGTTATTTGTAATATAGGTGACAAAGTTAACGGGAAATATAAAAAGCCAGTCGCACATGATCCCCAAATAAAATAGGAATCTAACTGTACAACTGGCTTATATTCACTTCACTGCTCTATGCGAATAGAGTCACAGCGAATATGCAGTTTATGTAAGATTTATTTTTCCTGTTTCCAATCATTATGATCTTTACACGATTCTGAAAAGGTATTTTCCAAAAGGTGTTAATGTCATAATATTGGCTTAATTCCATTAAAACGTTTTTTCGTAAAATTGTCAACACTTTTAACATATTATTCTGATAAATCACTTTCCTAACTTGATAGTTTCGATTTATCTCCTGCTTTAATTTGCTGAAAATGGAGATCCAGGTCCTTCAAGGCAGCAATCAATGCATTAGCCGCCTTTCCCCGATAATAAGATTGAATGGATTCTATTGCGTCATCAACACCATCATTTAAACTGATCCCTTTTAATAAACGCCCAATAAATTCCCTGCCATGCTCTGTTGCCAGTGTACAGGAAGCTTCCAGGACAACCCCATATTTAGCATCGACTTCTGCCGTGATGGTCAGTGTTTCAAAGACACTTTTCGCTGCCATCCCTTGAGGTAAACGCGCATGACCTGCAATAAAAATTGTTTTACCATTGAACATAAGGCTTCTTCCTCTCTCTTTAACGAATTTTATTTTGTCAATACTGCTTCCAATAAGTGTGATTGTTCCGGAATGCGGTTAACAACCTCTTTACCAATTTCAATTGAGGCCGTTGCAGCAGGTGACGGTGCATTACATACATGGATGGTCCGTTTCCCCATTATAATATGAAAATCATCCACCATATTACCATCATCCTGTAATGCCTGGGCACGTACTCCAGCAGGTGCAGGGATTAAATCATCTTCTTGAATTTCCGGAATTAACTCCTGCAGGCTTTTTGTAAATTGCTTTTTACTAAAAGAACGGACATATTCATCCATTCCTTCCTTCATGAATTTACTAGCCAGCTTCCAAAAACCTTTATAGCTTAAAACTTCAGTTAAATCTTTCGCATTGAAGTCCGTTTTCTTATAACCTTCCCGTTTGAAACTTAGTACAGCGTTTGGACCGGCATCCACTTCACCGCTAATCATCCGCGTAAAATGGACTCCCAAAAATGGAAACTTCGGGTTCGGTACCGGATAAATTAAATGATTGACAAGGAAGCGCTTTTCGGGCTTCAGTTTAAAATACTCACCGCGAAACGGAACAATTTTCATATCAGTCTTATACCCAGCTGCTGCTGCGATACGGTCACTGTGCAACCCTGCGCAATTAATGACCATTTTTGCCTTAATGGTACCGTTGTTCGTATCGATGATGACATCATCAAAATTCTCGTCAATCTTCTCGACCTTTGTTTTCAGCTTAATTTCACCGCCGTTGCCCCGGATGATATCCGCCATCTTTTCACTTACCTGACGATAATTGACGATGCCGGCTTGCGGGACGCGAATCGCACCAAGCCCATTAACATGTGGTTCGATTTCCTTTAACTCATCCACGCCGATTCTTTGTATAGCCAGTTCATTTTGCAAACCGCGAGAATATAAATCATCTAATAGGGGCAACTCTTCAGGCTTTGTTGCAACAATGACCTTTCCGCAAATATCATGTTCAATTCCATGCATCTGGCAAAATTCCGTCATTGATTTGCTTCCTTGACGGGCAAACCGTGCCTTGAAACTGCCCGGTTTATAATAAATGCCTGAATGAATGACGCCGCTGTTATGTCCCGTTTGATGATCTGCAACAACAGCCTCTTTTTCAATGACTACCACTTTAGCATTAGGAAAACGCTGGTAAAGTGCCATTCCCGTCGATAATCCTACAATTCCTCCACCAACAATTGCGAAATCATACACAATTAACACTCCTTTTATTGATGATTTTTAGTATTCAGCAACTCCATATACGTAATTAAATTGTTCTTAGTCCGTAAGATGTGAAATTCTACTGCTGCCCTTAGTTCTGCAGGATCTCCTCTTAGTGCCGCTTCATATATCATCCGGTGTTCCCGTTGCGTTTCTGGGTAATAATCAATCAGCAAATTCGGCGCAATGGGTGAGATCCCCAGCGTTTCTACCATTTTTTGAACCCTTGGCCATGGGCACCCTTTTCGGAGGGTTTCATGAAAAGCCGCATTCAAAAGGATATAATGCTCATTGGTTTCGTCAGATAACTGAATTCCTTCCATTTCAATCAATATTCCCTTTAGTTTTTCTTTGTCCTCCTTTGTTAAGTAAGGAAGTGATTTTTCTACTGCAAGTCCTTCAAGCAGAGACCTGGTATGATAAATTTCTTCAATATCATCCCGGGTGATCGGTGTGACGATTGCTCCTTTATGGGGAACCATTTCCACCAACCCTTCCAGTTGAAGTTGTGTAAGGGCCTCACGAATGGGCATCCTGCTAACTTCCAGGCGATCGGCCCACTCCTCTTGGATGAGTCGCTCCCCCTTTTTCAACGTCCCATTCAAAATCGCTTGCCTAAGACTTTTCGTTACATTTTTAACGATTGTAGATTTATCTCTTTTAGAATTAGCATTATCCAATTCAGCGTCCACCTTTCGATATTGGATACAATTTAAACTATATCAACTTAATAAAGCGATTACAATACTGAAAATTAAATAAATTGTATCCAATTTAAAAAACACCGGATACAATACATAAGGTAAACATCTCTACTCATATACAAATAATTTATTGCATTCGTTTATAAATAACTAAGGTTATACTTTAGCTATAGCCGCCGAAACCCCTGTCTCGAATGAAAAGTTTATCATACAAATCAAGAATACGCTGTGTTTGAATGTTTACAAGATGAACATTCAATAGGTGAAGCTTGGAAAAAGATATGGCAGCTGGAAGAAGAACAGAAATTGAACAGAAAATATAGTGTGGATTTTGAAATGTACTATCCTGATGGAAAAGTGGAAATACATATGCGGAAAAATAATTAATAATAAGAACCTATTATGTTAAGTGATCCATAAAGGTAGGCTATGCTGGCCATAAGGGCAAGAACCGGTCACCCACCGGGGACTCATTCCTTTTTACTTTGCCTGTGTTCATTAGAGATGTGAAAAATCCCTCCTTTTGCAATATGACTTATCCCGTTCAGTTCATTTTGTAGTAGTTTCTTTGAGATGAACTTATTTTTATTCATTATTTTTTGGTGTCAGGATACATTAATATTTTATCTGAAAGCTACAACCGTGATAAAATCAAACAAATATAGTTATGAAAATTCATCTATAAAATATGAAATTTGGCAAAAAAATCATTAGAATAAAGGGGAAAATTGCATGGCGGTATTAATCGATTGGAAAAATAGTGCTCACGGGCATAAATTCATAGCATCTTTTAGCGGAGGAAAGGATAGTGTCTTAGCCTTATATAAAGCAATGAAGGATGGGGAAGCTGTAGGACTGATTGTCATGCTGGAGGAGGAAGGAAAACGTTCCAGATCCCATGGAATGCCTCCGGAACTTATAAAAGCCCAAGCTGAATCAATAGGTTTGCCTGTATATACAGCAGCTGCCAGTTGGTCTGATTATGAAAAAGTATTTATGCGCCTTTTAGAAAATGCTAAAAATCAAGGAGCAGAAGTGTTGGTAACTGGAGACTTGGATATGCCCGCTCATGGCTGTTGGCATGATAAGGTTACGAAGAATGCCGGGTTGAAACTTGGAATGCCTTTATGGGAAATGAACCATCGTGAAGCTGTCGAAGAGTTCATGAATCTAGGATTCGTAACGATCATTGTAACCGTTAATTTATCATTGGGAATGCGAGAAGATGATTTAGGGCGAACGTTAACCCATGAATACATGAAGGAACTTGAAGCTCGCGGCATTGACCCCTGCGGAGAAGGTGGAGAGTTTCATACAACAGTATTAGATGGGCCTATTTTTAAACAGCCAATACCCGTTCGTAAATGTGAGATTATTAAGGATGGGGAGTATGCTTTTTTACCTTTGGAGTTAGATCATATAACGAATAAGAGTACCTTATAACCGAACTAATAACCCAAATCCCTTGCAAGCATTCTCTACTTCACCCCGATTATTACATGTTCTCTAACAATTGGGGTGAAGTTCATTTGGTGGAATCCTTTTTTGGACAGGAGGATAAACCGCCAATTTTAGTTACCATAATATTATTATAGTAACAACATTGTTTGGCCCCCTTTCATTCTTGATAACTTTTGTAACATTACTTTTTCAAAAAAGTAGAATAACAGATTTTCAGAAGTCTAAATGTTTCTAATATATTGTTTGAAAACAAATTGGAATTTTTTACAGAATCGCTACTGGATGATATCAACAAAAAAAGACTATATTCTAGTCTTTTTTTGTTGATCATTCGATTGTGTTTAGGCCCTGTCCAATTACCAGTAATACCAGTTACCTCTAGCATACAGATATATTTTAATAATGTCCGGATTGGAATAATTATTCATTACAAAACTGTAATATCAATAATTAAATAATGAGTAATACAGGAGTTGTCTTCGTTCTTTCTGTTAATAATAGAAATCCATTAATGTTTCGTCCATTAAATCCTGTGTGAGCCCTATGTAAATCATCGTATCTTTGGGATTGGAATGATTAAGGATTTGTTGCAATAAAGCGATATCCTTGAATTTTTGGTAATGCAAATAGCCGAAAGTTTTTCGAAGGGTATGTGTACCGACATCCGGAATGTCTGCCATTTCAGCCGCCTTGTTCAAGACCCGATAGGCCTGTACCCTAGTGATTGGACCATTGCCTTTTCGACTTGGAAATAAATACTGTTCATTTTTCAGGTTCAATTTTCGGACATACTTCCTAACTTCCTTACGAAGTTGAGGATTGACAAGGAACCGCTTAATTTTCTCTGTTTTTTGCTCCACAATAACTATATGCGTACCCTCAAGAATGTCTTTCACTCGTAATTGTAAAAGATCCCCTATACGTAACCCGATGTTTATCCCGATTGAAAACATCATATAATCCCTGTAGCTGCAATATTTTAATAATGATTTCTTCATCTTTTCTATGTGATCCAACCGGCGTATCGGCTGGACATTCTTTATTTTTTGAGAGGCTGCTTGCATGAATGGCTCATTCCCCTTTCCTCTTCTTTCATTGTACGTGAACAGGTGAAAAGAAGGCAAGTTTTATAAATTTCGATACCCTTATAAACCTTGATTTAATGCGTTTTCGAATGTATCAATAGAGGTCCTTTGTTACATTCGGAATATTCTTATAAAAATGACTGAGAATCATGATAAATCTAGTATTCTTCATTAACGGTATTTACAGCCTCATAGCGCGTTTTTATATCATTCTTGATGAATGACTCTAATGATTTCAAAGAATGCCTTTAAAAGTTAAATATGGAGCTCGTTTTTTATCTTTTCTATATTTTTGTACGAAAAGTATCATATTAAAATTCACTTTTTTAAACATTTTCTAAAATTGTCTATTACCCATTTATATAGAGGCCATACAAACAAAACGCGGAAAACATACGTTAAGGGAATTTATGTTTAAAAAAGCCGGTTTTCCCTGTACTAAGAAATCATCGGCCTTTAATATTATTGAATGTAACTCTAGTACCTTGATCCAACCAATTACACTTTGACCAATCCAAAAAAATTCCAGAACCTGAGCTATAAGTACGCCCATTAACAGACCATTACCGATAAGGGGACGAATATATATATAGGAATCATAGCGAACACTTCCGTAGGAATGTTAATAATAAAGATACAAAAAGTGTCGGAGTAGCAAATCAGTATATCGTTTTAGAATTAAATTGAATATTATGCAGCGGTACCGAATAATTGTATATAGGCCATAAATAAAGCAGCACTTTCTTTCCTAACAGGAATTGTCGAAAATAAGGCTCTTAACGCAGGCACAAATCCAAGTAAAGTGAAAATCGCTCCTCTGATAATTAATGCTACTCGAACTAATATTTTTGTATTTTCTAAAAAACAATAGTCGTAGAATACGATCCATACGGGATTAAACCATGTGCAGCACCTATAATTGAAAACATCCTGTTAGGAGAAGCGTACTTTTATACATCTTGGAAGTTGTGTTTTGATAGAGCTTCTCTTGAGCTAACAGCTGCAATCGTATTGGTCATATTGATCAGGCCATCTAGAAAAACAATGATGGTATTTCCTATTTCCAAGTTAGGTGTCTCCAAGGGAACAATGAAAGAGATGAATCCTCTTTCTTTTTGCACAGTGAATAGGAAGCTATATGCGATCAGGGTAGGGGACGGGCGGACAGTTTAGTTCACTGGATCATGTCCCATGAACCCATACGACCTATCCTGGCTTTTGACATCACAATCAATTCAGCCGTTTCAGATAGTTACGACAGTTATAATAACTGCAATCGCATTAAACACAGCACTTCCTGAATTATGTAAAATATTAGGATGGAATAGGGAAATTGCTATTGATGGTTCGAAAAAAATAAATTATGAAGTTCGTTTATTTGCTAAAGAATGAATTGTTCATTCATAAACTTTCAGGGATAGAGGTTTAATAAAAATGGAGAGTATAATTACGAATAAGTGGACAGTGAAAGGCAAGTACGTCGTGATTACCGGGGCAACTAGCGGCATTGGGCTGGCCACAGCAAAAGAGCTCGCAATTCGAGGCGCAAACCTGGGACTCGTCGCACGTAATCAGACCAAAGCGACTGAAGTAGTGAATCGAATTAATACATTAACTGGAAATAGCACCACAGTGGATGTGTTCCTAGCAGACATGGCTTCTCAGCAGTCCATACGTCAGGTTGCTGCCGAAATTCTGGCTAGGTGCCCGAAAGTGGATGTCTTAATCAACAATGCCGGCGCCTTGTTCGAAACTCGACAGCTAACTGTCGACGGATTGGAGATGACCTGGGCGGTAAACCATCTAGCACCCTACCTGCTTACGACACTGCTCCTTGATCGGTTAAAGGAAAGTGAGCAATCACGAGTAATCACAACCGCATCCCACGGTCACAAGATGGCTAAGAAGGGGATTGATTTTGACGATCTCAGCGCCGAGCATCTCTATAGCTTTCCCAAAAAGTTCTTTGGCGGCCCTACATTTCGCTATGCGGAAACAAAGCTCGCAAACATCTTATTCACCGCTGAATTGGCGGGGCGACTGGAGGGAACCGGAGTCACAGCTCATTGCTTCGATCCTGGGCTAGTTTCCACGAACTTTAACCAGAACAACGGACTATTGGCCCGGTTGACCATGTCCGTGATGAAGATATTCTCCCGAAGCCCTGAGAAAGGCGCCGAAACTTTGATATGGTTGGCAGACTCAGACGAAATTACCATTCACAATGGCAGTTATTACACCGACATGCAAATTACGATCCCATCTGTACCCGCTCAAAACATGGAAGCGGCAAAGCGTTTGTGGGAAGTAAGCAAGGAACAGATCCAGTACTCGGACACAATTAATAAAGAGTAGTCCTATATTACCTGAAAATTGGAGAGTGAACAATCGTTGACGCAATTAGATGAAACTCTACATAATAACATTCATGATGAATGCAGAGAACAGATTAACATTGCAGGCTTAAAGTATTTACACACCGAGGATTCGCAGGAACAAAAATGAGTATGATTGCTGCTGAGGCTGGTATTAGCAAGGTCTATCCTCCTTTTTTGAAATTCACTTGATAAAGCAGAATGTTTTAAAAAAAGCAAATAACGCTTGTATAGATAGTAAATGGCTACTCATCATTACCGTATAGGTCTCATCTCTTAAGAATCAATCAAAAGAGGAGCGACAATAATAGTCGTACTATAATTATTAATTCTCAGAAAGGATATCTTCTGTAATGGACCATTGGGTAACGTAATCGTAATCGCGCAGGATTACCTTAATCTTTATTTCAAGATCCTGCTCCAATAATTCCTTTAAAGATCTAAGACATGCGAAAGTCAACTTCTCGTTTTAGTGAAGGAAGCTCACTTTCTAAAGCAAGAGATTGTGCTGTCCGTCTATGTTTCCGTACGAAAAGTAATAAACCGTTCATTAATCTCTATTTTTAAAAAAGTAGTACCAGCCCCAAACAGACCTTTGCATACCTCTTTGTATAAGTTGGTTAGCTTCTTCTTGCTCTCATTCGTATCAGTAAGGTCAGTAAGGTACATGCTATCACCCAAAAAGAGTATTTTTGTTATAAGCGTTTCACTTGGAACATTATGCCTACAACATGTACTTTTTTGCAATAACTTTTCACGACTTTTTTACCCCTGTTCTTTTTAAACAATTTCTCAATGATAACGAAAAGCCCATTCTGGATAGCGACCAAGCAGCAATTGGGCTTTATTTTATTTAAGGATTTCTAATGTATGCCCCAGAATTACTTTTACTCGTTTACTGTAGGAATCATCCATATTAACAATAATCGCGTTATGTAAACTAATGATATTGGATAGTGAGAATCTTATTTACTTCCCTATGTCAAATATAACCCCAAACAATTAATGAATATAAAAATTGGCATCATCGATGATCTCTATTTCTTTGTATGCTTTCAGCTGATCCATCAATTGGAAAAGTGCTCCATCCTTTTGTTTTGCTTCAATCATGCAATCCAGCTGTGGTAAACTCCCTTTTATTTGTTGCAAAAATTCCATGAACATTCCTGTATCCACAAAGTCAGCGTGTGCTCGAAATTCTTTATCTGACCTTGGACTCGATATATGCATTTTAGGAGGTAGCTTCGAATTACTCCAGGTATTTAATATTCGATCCCAATGATCTTTCCAATCTTCACTTGGTAACTGATGTGCGAGGTAATGATGATAATCAAAAACCATTGGAATCCCTAATTTCTCACATAAATAAAGGGTTTCAGACAAGGTATAAGTAGTATCATCATTCTCAAGAATGACCATTCTTTGAATCGATTCAGGAATCAAACCCCAATTATGGATGAACTGCTCTAATGCCTGTACATGCTCTCCATAACCGCCACCAACATGCAGAACACAGCGATGCTCTGGATCCAATCCCATTTTTTTCAATAACGTATGATGCATCCTTAATGTTTTTAATGATGTCTTCAGAATATCGATATTTGTACTATTCAAGATGACGAAATGATCTGGGTGAAAATCTATCCTTATTTTTGGGTGGTTCGTTATGAATGTTTTTAATTTAGCCAGTTCTTCTGAAATAGGATCAATGTAATCCCATTCTGGAATTTCAGGATGATTGGCTAAAGGGATAAGTTTTGAAGAAAGCCTGAAGAACTGAATATTATTAGCTTCGTTATGAATCAGTAAACGCCAGCAATTATGAAGATTGGATATTGCAATGCGTTCAAGCTTCCTTATCGCTGCAGCCCTTTCCTTAATTTTCGAAAACTGAGCAAAAGTCATCGTTTGGGATGGTGAACAGTTTGGAACATGATTACTCATGGCTACATAACCAAGGCGGATTAATGTCAATGGGATAGCTCCTTTACGGTTTTATGGTTATTGGAAGTATTCCCCTTTGCAATCAATATTATATATGTAAGTAACCATCCCTTCAAAAAATTAAAAAATGGCCTTTTTCCGAATGAATATCGGGCAAAAGCCATTTTTCCAAATATCATTTTCTCGCTAGAATTTCATTCTTTTTCCCTTACACTTCAGGGGTTGGGGTCGGTTTGGCATATCCACTTTTATATTTTTCATCGACTTTATTCCGAATCTCTTTGATGCTCATACCATCATTTAAGTCCAATATGGATTGTGCAGCTATTTCTAAACAAACTCCACATCTCGTCCCGTGGTCATCCCAAACCACTTCACCATTTTTTTTATTCTCATGGATAAAGCAATCATAATTATTTTTATGATTAGCTGATTCCCCGCAACCGCAGTAACAAGGTATTTTTTCTAGTAAATCCTTGTTTTGAGCAACAGCTAAATAGATTGTCTTCATATCCTCAGGTTTATCTGCTAAGAAATCCGGTGCTATTTCCTTGCTGCTGGTCTCCTCCTGAAGATCTCCGGATACCGTATGCTCTGAATGTCC
This sequence comes from Peribacillus simplex, assembly GCF_900156045.1. Lineage (GTDB taxonomy): Bacteria > Bacillota > Bacilli > Bacillales > DSM-1321 > Peribacillus > Peribacillus simplex_D. Next base: position 243,284 of record NZ_FTMX01000005.1, read on the forward strand.
TTCATGACTGCTTTCTTTTTGTACAACACTTTCCTCTTCACTTGAACAACCTGAAAGCATTAAAGAAGTACAGATTCCCAAAGAGATGGTCATTAATTTTAGCTTCATTTATACACTCCTTGATCAATTTGATACTCCCATTTTATGGCACGCAAGGTATTTCCACAAGCATTAGGTTCCATAATTAGTAGGGTTAGAAATGCCAAGTATCCATCCCACGAATAACAAAATCCTTCCTGGTAAAGATTTTGTGCATATATTTAAAGTATTATCCACACTTTAAGAAAAAAAGAATGAGGTGATATTGTCGTGAGAGCGCTACAATCATTGTTAATTTTGTTAGGTACGTATTTACTTATTATCCTCATCGATTACCTACAGGGCTTAAATATATGGCATTCCTTCTATAGCATCAAACAATATTTCACAGTGGCTCGCGGAGAAGATTACTTTCTGCTCATTTCATTCATGTTAATCTTTCTATATTTGATCATATTCTCAGCAATCAAAAACCGACAGCCTCCCTCATCATGAAACTGCTGGTTTTAATTTTTGTTTTATATAGGCGGTAAGCAATAATAGAAAGGGAATGCCTATGAGCAACGGTAGGTGCAAAAGGTAAGGGACGACTTTTAGTCCTTCATCTACATGAGCCTGATAGCTAGGTGCAATCATAAGCGAAGAGAAAAAAATAACACCGCCAATCAGATAAATGAATACAGGGGGAGATTTCATTTGAAATAAGTCCGCTGAGCCAATAATGGCACAAAAGTAAAAGATCGAAATCTTTATGAAGCCTAAAATGATCATTAGAACTAGTATGAACGAGTCCAGTCTTTCAATAAAATCAGCGATATTAATATAACTGACAGCTGTAAGAGCAGGGAAATTAGACCTTAATAATGCCTCTGGTCCCAATACAGACAAAAGAATGATCGAATTAAGTGTTAAAGAAACTCCACCTATTATTATCGCCAAGAGGCCAACCTTCACAGGAGAAGTCTTTTTATTCAAATACGGAAGAATCATCGTAAACGTAATCAATTCTCCAAAAGGCACGGTGATACCAGTAGGAACCAACTCTTTCCATACCTTTCCCCATCCATTGCCTAAGACTGGTTGAAGGTTTTCCAATCTTGTATATCCTCCTAATACAAACATAAGATTCAAGATCAGAAGGCTAATGATAATAATTGCGAAGCATAAACATGTAACACGTGCAAATGCTTCCACCCCTAGGTGAACTCCATAAATCAAAACAAGTATCATGCATATCCCAAGCGTTATAATCGAAGTGTATCTATATGTGGAGCTAATTAATAATTCTTCAAAATCCCGTAACACTCTTGAAGCCAGATAAACAAAATAGATGATATAGCAAAAACTGATTAAACTGCCGAAATATTTACCCCAAATTTTTCGGACATAACCGGTCATCGGTAAGTCAGGGTATTTTTTATATAATGAAATATACACGAAATACAGTACACAACCAAAAATAGTTGATAAGAGATTCACAATCCAAACATCCTGCTTGGCCCCTTTTCCTATATCAAGCAGTAAATTGCTGCCAAACATAAAAATGATCATCATACAAAATAACTGAAATCCATCAATTTTTATTTTAGGCAATGTCTCCTCACCTCCTCCTACATTAATTCGATTTATATGGTTCTATTCGCATTCCGGAATTAATAATGTCAACGTTTACCTTCATAGATATCTCCGCATCTGAAAATAGGTTATCCCAGTTTTTTTTATGCAGACGCCAATAGTCCGGATTTGTTCGGGACAAGGCATCACCAAACCCAAAAATGTCCGACTTTTCTTTTTGAGCGATGCTAATCGTCCTTTTAATTTGCTTTTTTAGTTCATTTTCCATTTTTCTTTCGAACTCTTTTAACAACCTCGGATTGCTCATATCCAGGTCACAAGATGTTTCCATAATTTCTCCCATCACATTCAAACTAGTTTGAATAACAGGTTTTTCATGATGAATTTTGGTTTTCATTTTGCTTTTTACTCTGATTGCCGTGATCGTTACAATTCCCTTCACACTGCAAGGTATCACAACATCTGTCCTATTTATATCCGATGTGACAAACTGAGCAGCTCTGGCCGTTTCTCCATCAAGCCATCTCACCATTTTCCCTTTTCTGAATAGGGCTATTCCTTTTGCCTCTATATATGCTGGGGAAGTCGTCTCAAAATTGCTTATTTGCTTTGCCTTCTTTGAATCATTCCTTATACTGATTCCAGGAAGTAATACATCCTTCCCTTCACTCATAAGTGCTGAAATGGTATCATATACATACACTTCATTTGTGGATCCATAGTCGCTTTGCTCACTTTTAGTTGTGCTAATGATATTTTTACCTGGAGTCATTTCAAGTGGTTCAATTATACCAAGCAAATACTCAGCAGTATTTCCTCGAGCAATATAGACAGGGACACTCACCCTTTGATTTTTGCCTCTTTCGATAGCATCAAATAATAAATCAAGACCATTTCGTGCTAACTCTTCCCCGATAATAATGACTGAAAGGTGTGAAATATTGTTTTCTCTGGGAATAATGGCTGATGCCTTTGCATAAGCGTCAACTAGCGTTTTTGCTGATACGGTATAGTTGATGACGGCAAGACCTTTACCTCCGGAAGTGCTGGTTTGAGCTAACCCGCTTGGATTAATGACTTGATAGGTTACTTTATATGGGTTGTCTGGATCGTCGTTATGGTCGATTCCCATCCCTATAATGACCCCAAGCTCGTTTAATTCCCGATAATTTGAACATCCTGAAATCAATAAGCAAATGGCTGCTATCCTTAAAAGCGAAATACTTATTTTCATTTTTCGTCCCCCGTATTTAGCCGAGTTTTATTTTCTTGATGGTTTTTTCAAAAGTGATGGTAGTGGGAAACGAAAAAAACCATCTTTTTGCTCCTTGAAACGAAATGGAGCAAATGGTGCAAAATATGGTACCCCAAAAGACCTTAGGCTGCTCATATGAAGCCAGATACATAAGGTGAAAAGCAATATGCCATATAAGCCTATAAACGCTGAAATAAAAATCAGCATAAATCGAATTCCACGGGTTACATTGACTAGACTGGTATTCGGAAGTGTAAAACTGCTTATTGCAGAAATGGCCACAATGATGACCACTGCCGCCCCCACAAATCCCGCTTCAACAGCTGCCTGTCCTAAAATGAGTGCTCCTACAATTGATACTGCCGGCCCAATCGCTCTTGGCATCCGAATTCCTGCCTCACGCAAAATCTCAAAGGCCATTTCCATTACCAGTATTTCGACAATTGCTGGAAAAGGAACATTTTCCCTTTGGGCCATTAGACTAACGATTAAAGTTGTAGGGATAAGCCCCTGGTGATGAGTAATCAGTGCCAAATATATAGAGGATGCATACATCGAAAGAAAAAAGGCTCCAAATCTTAACATCCTTAAAAAGGAGCCGATATATTGATTTTGATAATAGTCCTCCGGAGATTGGAAAAATTGAGAAAACACCGCCGGGACGATTAAAACAAAAGGAGTTCCTTGAATAATGATGACGACTCGACCTTCCAATAAATTCCCAACTACTGCATCAGGACGTTCTGTATTCATAAGAAGAGGGAAAATCGTCGCTGAATCATCTCCGATTAATTCCTCAATGTAATTCGACTCAAGCACACCATCAATATCAATGCACTTTACTCGTTCTTTGACTTCCTTCACAATACTCTCATCCGCAATTCCCTTAATGTACATGATTCCAATATCCGTTTGAGTGACGCTTCCGACTTTCAAGCTCTCTAAGCGTACGTCAGGATTTTGAATCCTAGCACGAATTAATGACGTATTGGTTCTTAAATTCTCAGTAAAACTATCTTTTGGTCCTCTAATGACTGTTTGACTTGTCGGCTCGGTTATCGCGCGGGATGGCTGACATTTCGTACTCGCGATGACTGCTTTTGCACTCCCATTCATCAATACAACCGTATCACCTGTCAAAACCGCTGATATGAATTCCTGCCAACTTTCTTTAACGGTTAACTGAGATACCGTTAAAATATGGCTAGCTCGTTTTTCTATCTCTGTTATTATCTGATTATTTTCTTTAAACCACTCTAATAATGGGTCCACTATGTTTTCATTAATAATGTTAGCATCAGCCAAACCGTCAAGGTGGATTACAGCTGCCTGTACCGATTTTTGGTGTGGAGATTCGATCATTCGAATAGATAAATCTGAACTGTGCCCGAGCTCGTTCATTAATCTCTCTACATTTTCATTCACATCGCCCGATAAGATGCTATTGGAAGTAGGTTTTTCTTTAGCTCTTTTAGAAGAACGTCCTATTCTCACTTTTCCGCCCCTTTTTGATTAACAGTGTGTATATGTTCGTTTCACTAATAATTAACTTTATTATTTGTATCCAAAATAAATATATGTAATAAAAGGCTGGTGAGAAAAAATTTGATAGTAATTTTACCGCAGTCCGCAATCGGAAAAAGCCGATGATTCCATACAAGGGAATCATCGGCTTTAATATGTTGGTGAAATTGGTCACCCCTATTCAAGAGAAAGTCAATATTGTTCATCCTAGCGTTTGCAATCAAAATTACGAAAACGATCGAGCTAGGGACTTTACTTCTTACTTTTCGATAAAGTTAGCGGAATAGTTATTAGCGAAACTCCTGCAGCGATCCAAAACCAGCTGGCATTTCGTTTTTTTCCTCTTCCGCCTTCACTGGGTATACTTGATCCGTATGATTTTCTGGTGGTCGGCCGTTCTATGTCTGCTGTTTCATTCGCTTTATGCAATTGCTGATTCTCTGGTAGTTGGGTTGTTCTTTCTAAATCGCTTGTATCTTCTCCCATTCCTTTCAGGAAAGTCATCAGAAAAGTCATGGCTTGTTTTACTTCTTGGTCATTCAAGGAACGCAGCAACGTTAGATAGCTTGGCTTTTCAGGCGTTTTATCAGCTTCGGCCACACGGGCAATCCCTGAATTGACTTTGAGGATAAGCGGTTCAAGCTGCTGAACATTAAGTGTTCCTAAAGTGCCGAGTATGAGAAGGAGATTTTTTAGCGTATTTGCCGTTTCAGGGGTGTCTGCTGTCTTGACCAAAATGTTCAGCACTTTGTCCCCTTCCTTCAATAAACTGTTAACCATTGATAATATCCCACGATCCTGCATGCCTTTCATAACTTCAAACGTTTCTTTAATCACTTCTTTATTTTCCAAAAGGGTACGTTCTATATCCTCGAGTTCAATTCTTTTTCTTTCTTCATCGCTTAAGTTGATTCGATTGATCAATTTTGTCGCTTTAGCCACGGTTCCTCTCCTCCTTTTTGATTTTCAAGAGGTCACCAGGGAATATATAATCTTCACGGGCCCATTTTTTTTGTACTTGAACACCTATCTGTGGTTGTGGATTACCATTACGATGGTTGATGCTCGGCAATGGATTATCTCCTTTGACCCTGAGCACTTCCATTTTTGCCTGAACTTCCTTATAGGCAGGGGTATCAGTATCTTTATCAGAATGACTGCTTGTCAATTGGTTGATTGCCCCGTCACCTGAATCGTTCATTGGCAGATAAACCTCTTTACCTTTTACACGATCTGTAACCAGGCATTGCACTTTTGCATTTCCATATGGTGAAGTAAGCCGAACAAGCGTGCCATCCTCAAGCCCTCTATCTTTTGCCAATTCCCGGGATACCTCAAGGAAAACTTTTGGAGTTTTGGAAGTGATGCCTTTTGATTTATAAGTCATGTTTCCTTCGTGGAAATGCTCCAACAGTCGGCCATTATTCACATGGATATCAAACTCATCCCCAAAGTCAATCGGTTTGGTCCATTCGACTGGAAATAACCTTGCTTTTCCATCAGGGAAAGGAAAAGCTTCCATGAATAAAAGCGGCGTATCTTTACCATCTGGTGCCACTGGCCATTGAAGACTTTTATAACCTTCCAAGCGTTCATAACTTACTCCAGCATATAATGGTGATAGTTTAGCTGCTTCGTCCATGATTTCACTTGGGTGCTCATAATTCCAACCTGCTCCTAACGAATTAGCTACATTCATAATGATTTGCCAATCAGGTTTAGAGTCACCCAATGGTTCAAAGACTTGATAAAGACGTTGAATACGGCGTTCGGTATTCGTGAAAGTACCTTCTTTTTCAAAGCTTGGGCTTGCAGGGAGGACGACATCCGCGAATTCTGCCGTTCTAGATAAGAAGATATCTTGTACCACAAAGAACTCCAGTTTTTCAAATGCTTCATGAACATGATTAATATTGGAATCGACCAGCCCCATATCTTCACCTTTTAAGTACATTGCTTTGATTGTACCTGCATGAATCCCTTCGACCATTTCATGATTATTAAGGCCAGGGTTTTCAGGTATTTTGGCACCCCAGATGTTTTCATATTTTGTGCGTACGTTTTTGTCCGTTACTTTTTCGTAGCCTGGCAAGCGATCCGGCATACTGCCAAAGTCGCTGGCTCCTTGGACATTGTTATGTCCGCGTAAAGGATAAGTACCTGTTCCATGTTTACCGTAGTTGCCTGTTATGAGCAATAAATTGGAAATTGCAGTACTCGTATCGCTTCCTCCGCCATGCTGGGTAATGCCCATGGCCCAAAGAGTTGCGACGCTCCCCGCTTCATGAATGGCCTCTGCAAGCGTAATTAAATCTTCTTTAGCTATCCCTGTTACTTTTTCTGCATATTCCATTGTGTAAGGTTCTAAAGTCTTGATGTATTCCTCCATCCCATTTACACGTTTTTTGATGAAGCCTTTATCTGTCCAACCTTTGTCGACGATATATTTAGTCACGGCCGACAGCCATATGATATCCGTTCCCGGAGCAGGTTGGATGAAGAGGTCGGAACGTTCAGCCATTTCATGCTTTCTGATGTCGGCCACAATCAGCTTCTGTTTCCCCAGTTTTTGGGAACGTTTGATCCTGGTAGCCAAAACCGGGTGGGATTCGGATGTATTCGAGCCTATGATCAATACAAGTTCGGACTTTTCGATATCCTTTATGCCCCCTGTATCCCCGCCATATCCAACCGTTCTGAATAGTCCCAAAGTCGCCGGTGTCTGACAATACCGGGAACAGTTATCCACATTATTGGTGCCAATGATTCCCCTTGCCAGCTTTTGCATTAAATAGGACTCTTCATTGGTGCATTTGGAAGACGTTATGAAAGCCATCGAATCCGGTCCGTGATACTCTTTGATTTCGGTGAATTTACGGGAAATCAATTCAAGGGCTTCATCCCATTCAGCTTCCCTGAACGCATCTCCTTCTCTAATTAAAGGTTTTGTGAGTCTTTCTTCACTATTCACGAAATCCCATCCGAATTTCCCTTTTACACAAGTCGAAATTCCATTTGCAGGTGCCTCCACTTGCGGTTCGATTTTTAGGATTTTACGATCTTTGGTCCAAACGTCAAAGCTGCATCCTACCCCACAGTATGTACAAACCGTTTTCGTCTTCTTGATCCTTGCATCCCTCATGGCTGATTCCATATCTGAAATCGCTAAAATCGAACCATATCCCGTTTCAACATTTTTCGTGATTTCTATCATGGGTCGAAGAGTTTGTTTAGCAATGCCTGTTAAAAATCCAGCTTCCCCTTCCATTCCTTTTTCCATCATTGCATTACACGGACAAACTGTGGAACAGTGTCCACATGACACACATGATGATTCGTTGATTGGAACATTATTATCCCAAATGACACGTGGGCGTTTAGCTTCCCAATCAATTGTCAATGTTTCAGTGACCTGTACATCTTGACAAGCTTCAACACAACGGCCGCAAAGGATGCATTGATCCGGATCATATCGATAAAATGGATTCGACCGATCCACTTCATATGGTTTTTGATCAAAAGGAACACTTTGATGGTTTACCTTCATTTCCTTAACAGTATTGTGTATTTCACAAGTGCCGTTATTATAATCGCATACCGTACAATAAAGCTCATGGTTATACAATATTTTGTCCATCGCTATGACCTGTACTTCTTTTACATCTGGTGCAACTGTATCGATTACATCCCCATCCTTGACTTTGGTGGAACAAGACCTTACAAGTTCTCCATTAACGCTCACTAAACATGTATCACATGTTTCGATAGGACCTAGGCTAGGATGGTAACAAACATTCGGAACTTCAATCGAGCTATCCGTCAGCATTTGTAAAATTGTTTGATTACCTTCCAGGCTGGCCTCGGCACCATTGATTTTTATCTGTACTTTCTCTGGCAAAATAATCGCTCCCCTCTAAAAAAACGATAAAATTCATCATTAAGTATTTTCTACCCCCGCACATTTTTTCTCAAACTTGCGAAAGAAAATAATGGAAGACTTCATTTGAGCAATAATTTCATATCAGAAAATGAAATAAAGTCAAAGTGAGACATAGTTTTCACTCACTTCGACTTTATTATCATTGGTTTGAGTATGTTTTCAGTACAAACGAACTTAAAGGGGCAACGGTAATCTGACTCCCTTTAACCCTTTCTATTTCTTCCAGGCCCGCCCGCTGACCATCCACTAAAACGGACCAATCACCTTCGTGGGGAAGAGAAATGGTTATCCCGTCCCAATTTGCATTATGAATCACGGCAATTTTGTAATCCTTATGTTTTAAAGTAAATGCAACCACATTTGGCGGAGCATCAATGAATTGTAAATGCTCCTCAATTTCTTCGGGTGTGCTTAACCTAAAAACAGAATGATTTTTCCTGAGCGAAATTAGTCCTTTCATATACTCCACTTCCCGATCAAACTCCGCTCTCCTTTTCCAATCCAGCCGGTTAATCCAATCGGAAGATTGATAGCTATTTTCATCCCCATCCTTCGTGCGCATGAACTCTTGTCCAGCATGTATCATTGGAATTCCCTGTGACAGTAAGACGACGGCCGAGGCTAATTTATGCATCTGCTTCCGTACTTGTTTCGTCGCATCTGGATTAGTGATAAGAAGCTTATCCCATAAAGTATAATTATCATGTGCTTCAACATAATTTATCACTTGATCTGGTCTTTGATATGTTGCTATATCTTCATCATATTTCAAACCACCAGCGATGCCCTTTTTTATAATATCTTCCATTCCCGGTTTGCCATTCACGAATCCTTTATCATGTTCATTCATTACAAACCCTTTTAAACCATCACGAATCGCATCGTTAAAGTGAGCGATTCCAGGCATTTTAAAAGCATTCTTTTGATTTGCTTTCAGCTCTTGGGCCAGTGGGGTATCCATATCCCAGCCTTCTCCCAAAACAATGAGGGTCGGATCAATTTCTGCCAGTACCTTTTTCACCTCATTCATCGTTTCCACATCATGAATTCCCATTAAATCGAAACGAAAACCGTCAAGGTTAAATTCCTTCGCCCAATAGGTTACGGATTCAACGATGAATTTTCGCATCATTTTACGTTCAGACGCGGTATCATTTCCTACACCAGTTCCATTAGATAAGGAGCCGTCAGCGTTATAGCGAAAAAAGTAAGTGGGAACGAGTTTATGGAAGTTTGAGTCCTCCACTGTATAAACGTGATTATATACAACATCCATGATTACTCGTAGACCGTGATCGTGTAAACCTTGAATCATTTCCTTTAACTCCCGGATCCTGACTTTTGGTTGATACGGATCAGTCGAATAAGAGCCCTCGGGAGCGTTATAATTCTGTGGATCATATCCCCAGTTATATTGTGGTTCATTCAATTTCGTTTCATTGACTGTAGCAAAATCGAATATCGGGATAAACTGAACATGGGTAACACCTAGATCTTTAATATGATCAAGACCCGTTTTCACTCCTTCTGGACCTTTGGTGCCGGCTTCAATTACTCCTAAGAATTTACCTTTAAGATGGATTCCGCTTTCAGGATGAATCGACAAATCCCGTGTATGCAATTCATAAATGACTATGTCCTCAGCTTTTTCGAGTGGTGGTTTATTCCGAGTCCACCTTTCAGGATCCGTATCATTTAAATCTATCACGACTCCTTTATTACCATTAACGGTAACTGCACGAACATAGGGATCGACGGCTTCACTCCAGGTTTCTCCCACTCTCACTTTATATGTATAAATCAAACCATCCTGATCTCCGTTCAGCTCAATGGTCCAGGTCCCCTTCTCCGAACGAAGCATCGGAATCTCCATTCCATCTGTATCATCCCAATGTTTAAAAGTGACTAGCTTAGCTTCAGATGCAAGTGGTGCCCATAATCGGAATGCTGTTTTATCTTTTAGATAGGAATTTCCTAAATCTTTTCCTTCATAGAAATATAGTTCATCCAATTCCGCCGGGTTTACTGGATTAATATTTGCAATCGGCAGAGATTCCAACTGATTTTCCGCTTCATTATCCATTGGTTTTCGATTATTTTTATTTTCCTCTTCAAAATAAGAAAGTGAATCTTTAATAGGTCATTCCTCCATTGAAATTCCCATTTTAGAACAGGAATTATTAATATTTATAATCATGAGCGAATCTTCCCTCATGTTATGATTCCACAGGCGTTTCCCATCAAAACATTCGATCGGCAAATTATGTCGAAAATTCAGAAATCTATATTTAATAATCGAAAGCTATAGGTCAATTAGCTGAACCTTACCTATCATGTTATAAAAATAAAAGGCTGTTTTCGCATACTTTGTTGCTATTTACCAAGTAAAGCCGTGTGGTTGATTTCCCCTCCAGATGCTCGCTTTCCACGGGGCGGGCGGTGAGCCTCCTCGGCGTGAACGCCTGTGGGGTCTCACCTGTCCCGCTGCTCCCGCAGGAGTCTCGCACTTCCGCTCCAATCAACCTTAAATCGTTTCGTTTTAAAAACAACAATCTTTACGAAAAGAGCCAAATAAAAAAATGCCTCCATAACAGTTTTACGGTCTTGGAGGCATTTCTAGTACTCTTTATGGTGTTTTAATAATTTTCACAGAGGTATCCTCAACAATTGCAGTGAAGTTCTTAACTTCAGGCTGCTCAAAGATAAAGTCAGTGATGCCATCTTCGAGCTGTTCTTGAATAACACGGCGGAGCGGTCTCGCACCGAAAGCTGGGTGATACCCGAGTTCAATTAGCCTTTGTTTCGCTTCATTAGTTACATGTAAAGATAAACCATTGGCAGCAAGTGTTTCGTCTAGCTCGTGAATCATGATATCAACGATTTGCAGAAGGTCTTCCTTCTTCAATGCCGAGAATTCAATGATGCTATCGAATCGGTTCAAGAATTCCGGTTTGAAGAAACTGCCTAAAGATTGTAGGATTGAAGCCTCTTCCACAGCTGAACTTGTACCGAATCCCATTACTTTTTGTTTCTCACCTACACCAGCGTTACTCGTCATGATGATTACGGTATCTTTAAAAGTAACAGTCCGCCCTTGACTATCGGTTAAGCGGCCATCTTCCATGATTTGCAGGAACATATGCAATACATCCGGATGTGCCTTTTCGATTTCATCCAATAAGATGATACTGTAAGGCTTGCGGCGAACTTTTTCCGTCAATTGTCCAGCTTCCTCATGCCCTACATACCCAGGAGGAGAACCGATTAATTTAGAAACACTGTGTTTCTCCATGAATTCACTCATGTCAAGACGAATCATCGCTTCCTTGTCACCGAACAATTCCTCAGCAAGAGTTTTCGCTAATTCGGTTTTACCTACTCCTGTCGGACCAACGAAAAGGAAAGAACCAGTAGGACGATTTTTGGATTTTAACCCGGCACGACTTCTTCGAACGGCCTTGGAAACCTTTTTGACAGCCTCTTCCTGCCCGATTACTTTTTTCATCAGTTCCTCTTGGAGATGAACCATTCTTTCTTGCTCATCTTCTTGGAGCTTACCTACAGGTATACCCGTCTTTTGTTCGATGATATTTTGAATGTCTTCAACGGTAACGGTTGGCTTAATTGCATCTTCCCCATCCTGCAAGGAATTTTCCAGTTTTTCTTCTTCATCACGAAGAAGGGCAGCTTTTTCATATGCTTCTTCTTTTAAGGCCATTTCCTTTTCTTTATAAATTTGTGACAGACGCTCTTTGATGTTTTCCACCTGTACGTCTTCGATGGTCAAATTCAATTTGGAACCAGCTTCATCCATTAAGTCTATTGCCTTATCAGGCAGGAATCGGTCTTGAATGTAGCGGTTCGAGAGTTCAACAGCCGCTTTTAGGGCTTCCTCACTATATGTTACACCATGATAAGATTCATAACTATCTTTTAAACCATGTAAGATGACCAATGCCTCAGCTGTTGTCGGCTCATTAACGTGTACAGGCTGGAAGCGTCTTTCAAGGGCACCGTCTTTTTCAATTTTCCTATATTCGGATAAAGTTGTTGCTCCGACAAGCTGAAGCTCGCCGCGTGCAAGTGCAGGCTTCAAGATATTTCCTGCATCCATTGATCCTTCGGCTGAACCCGCTCCCACAAGTTGATGAATTTCATCGATGAATAAAATGACATTTTTTCTTTCCTGCAATTCGCTGATCAATGACTTCATTCGTTCTTCGAATTGCCCTCTAATTCCAGTATTCGAAACTAGGGACGCTACATCAAGCATATATACAAGCTTATTACGTAATTTAACAGGCACTGAACCTTCAACAATCGCTAAAGCAAGTCCTTCGGCAATAGCTGTTTTACCGACACCAGGTTCACCGATTAAAACGGGATTATTTTTATTGCGTCTATTTAGAACTTCAATGACGCGTTTGATTTCTTCATTTCTTCCGATAACCGGATCGATAAGTCCTGCTTTAGCAGCATCGGTCAAATTGCGGCCATACTCCTCAAGCAATCCTCCGTCCTCGCCATGTTCAGCCGAATCCGGTTTTGGTACATCATTATAATTAAATGGATTGAATGAATTTGGAAATCCATTATATTGGAATTTCCCTGTATCCATTCCTCCCATTGCTGCTCCAAGTTTGTTTCGCTCTTCTTTATAACAAGTGGAGCACAGTTTCACATCATGCTCCTGACCATTCATATTTAGGTGAACTTGAATATTCGCTTGGTTTACATGGCATTTTTCACAAAGCATGTAGTACTCCTCCTTTTAAAAAATGAATTTACAATAAATCTTTGACCTTCTTTGACTTTCTGACTTTATTATACATTGACCTTCTTTGACTTTCAATAAATTTGTCTAGGAATTTTTTTGCAATAAAAAAGAGATTCCTTCGATTTGGTTTGCTAAGCATATTAAACTATCCTTTTTCAGTCAAATAAAAAGATTCTATGTATGCCAAATTGGTACATTCAGATATTATTGATTACCCACTTCAGGATAACCATAACCTAATCTATTAACAAAACATCAACTCTGCCTTTTTCAGGTCTAATCATAGTCTTGTCCATATTCCTCATCCACTCTTATTTTCAAAAATAAGGCTATGTTAAATCCTGATGTGATTTTTACGATAAGAAAACCGCCTCGTTGAAGAGGCGGCTTATTGAGCTATCGTACCCGTTAGTTGAGTCCCTTTAATTTGGTTTTGCATTGATTTCCGTTAAAGTTCATGCATCACGAAGTCCCACCGAGTTAAGGCAGCTTGCTGCCGGCCGCGATGTGGTTAGTCGGTGCGGATGTGTCCCGGCAATTACTTCCTCGTTCCTTGTTTCCGGGACCGAGGGTCGCCTAGACCCGGAGCGTGAATGCGATGTTTATATGATGCACCCAACTTCTTCGAGATACTTTCACACCGCTTTTCTGTTTCTATTTTTACTCTAGTAATGTATATTTCAGTTAAGTCTTCTTTTAAACGTCACTTATTTATTACCGAGTTGTTCCGCCAAACCGATTAGAAGTCCTTCATTTCCACGAATGTAGCAGAGCCGATATGAGTTCTCGTACTGAACCACTTCGCCAACGAGCTGAGCACCATACTTAGTGAGTCTGGATACCATTTCGTCAATGTCTTCAACGGTGAACATGATGCGTAGATAACCGAGGGCATTTACAGGAGCAGTTCGGTGATCTGATATAGTAGGTGGGGTGAGAAATCGCGAAAGTTCAAGTCGGCTGTGGCCATCTGGGGTAACCATCATAGCAATCTCTACACACTGTGAACCCAGCCCGGTTACGCGACCAGCCCATTCACCTTCGACGGTAGCTCGCCCTTCGAGCTTCAAGCCAATCTCCTCGAAAAAAGAGATTGCGTCATCAAGGGATTCTACAACGATGCCAACATTGTCCATTCTAAGTAATTTGTTTTTTGCCATAGTTTTATCTCCTTATGTGTACAAATTTATTACCTGATCATCTTCATATTTATTCTATCAAGAATTACTAATTCCTTCCAAACGATAAACATCTTGTCACAGTTCATGATAACAAAGAATACCTGCTTTAATTACATATAAAATCAAAAAGGTTTCGGAATGAAACCATTCCGAAACCTTTTTGTCTGCAAACTGAAAGAGACTTCATTAAGTCTCTTGGTTTTTTATATTATGGTTGATTTTCTTCTATTATATACGTTTCGCACCAATATACTTTGGTTTCCAATAACTATTATTGGTTTTAGCGTATGAAACTCCTTTAGATGATGATGAGTGTATGAACTCATTATTTCCTATGTATATGGCCACATGTGTAGGTTTTTTCGCTTTATTTGGTGCAAAAAACATTAAGTCACCTTTTTGCAGGCTTTTAACTTTCTTTCCTTTTTTATATATGTCAGCAGCGGTTCTTGGTAAATTCTTACCAGCCTTTTGATATGAATACTTCACTAAACCGGAGCAATCAAAACCTGAAGAAGACATGCCACCCATTTTATATTTTGTACCTAATTCACTTTTAGCCACCTTAATCGCTTTTGTATGATATGAAGCAGCTTCCGCTTGGTCCCCAGCAAAGGATGCGGTAACAAGCATGATAGCCAATGACAATCCGACGACAATTTTCTTAAACAAATTATTTTACCCCCTGATGTGATTTGCTAAACTTAATATACTAGAAAAGGCATATCACTTGCATCACAGGATCTTTACAAATATGTTACTTTTAGTAGATTTAGGAAGAATGACCATATAAAACATAAAAAAAAGTCGAATCGGGTGTCCCTTCTATTTAAAGTTATTTTACCTCATAGAAAAAACAGCGGTAAGAAAACCACTGTCAAAATTCTTTAGAGAAAAATGGAAGGAATAACTTTACCCCACGTTTATTAAAAGGTAAACATTTCAAATCTGCAATTAAATGACTTATGTATCCTAATAAACAAGTAGTGAAAATTCCGTCAATCCCCATAAAGGCTTCGAATTGATGGGCAATGATGCCAAAGAAAGCGATACCTGCAATCGAATGTGTATAACTTCTATGTGGTGTAAAGGATGCTAGGATAATATAAACGCCTAACAGCCACAGCCAGCTTTCCTGCAAAGATAAACCGCCGCCTAAAACCGCTAATCCAGTCAAGGTCAGCATATGCCTTTGTCTGATGAAAGATGAAATGATGATGATTCCGATTCCTGCCCCTACACCGATCCATTTTTCCGTTTCAGAGCTTACCAAAAGACTATAAATGATCATTAGTATTCCAATCGTTTGTGCTATCGTTCGAATAAACTTATGTGAAAAAGTAATCCTATTACTTAACTTCCCATCAATATCCATATCGGGCATAAGGCCTGAAACTCCCCCAATGCCAACCAAGAATAAAGTGGTGGTTGGATCTGTTTGAAGTGTGTTTGCCGTCAAGAATCCAACTGCTGCCCCTAATGCCATGTGTGCTGTACCGTTCACTGTCTCTCTCCTGTCCCACTAAGAAGTAATCTCTGTTCCCAAGAAACGAATGTTTGTTCGAATCCCTGTATTCTAACTATACAATATTTTTGGGGGAATTTCTTTATTTTTTATAAAAAAGCCATAGTAATCAATAATTTGTGCTTATAAATCCCTCATTCTAAATTAAAATCAATTCTTCTAGAAAGTCTTTAATTGCTTTTTTTAGGTAATTTTCACCGCAAAATATTTTTCTGTAAATTGTAGTTTTTCATGAAATTTTATCCAAAATATGAATATACTAATCTATAAGGGGAGTGATTCAGATAGCTTTTTTAAACGCCTTCAATAATTTTAAAAACGGGAAAAAGTCCAAGAAAATAAAAAACATGGATTTTCGGGAACAACACGTAAAGAAATCGTCTGAGCTCATTGGTAATAATGTAATTGTCCAAAATATAATAAACAATCACCTTTCCAAAAAAAATAACCACTTGTAGGGTGGTTTTTTTAATTATTATGGGAAAACGTTTCATTCTTTTCCAGCTTCTCACTTGCATCGTATATATAGTGATACTGTAAATAGTAATCGTATATGACGTTTTGCAGGATCTTAAGCAGTGATTTATCGAATGTATCGAATTCAGTTTGGTAACTATTTAAGACAGTGACAAATTTCCCTTCCATGTTTTCGAAATAATGGATAAGAAAGTTCTTGTAATATTCACTATCACTATTGCTTTTATTCGTAATGCATGGATCGCCGGTTTGAATGGATTTATCAAGCATCGCTTTGATGGATTTAGGCAGCTTTGCTTTTTTGAACTGGTTCAGGGTATAGATATCATAGGTAAATGAAAGTCCTAATTGATCGGAATAAAAATCTACGGCACAATCCAATGTATAGATTAAGGGGGTTTTAAAGTCCTTGCTATTGGCAATTTCCTCTGATATCTCCAATTGATATTCCTCAGATGTTAAATACGCAGCAAATTTCATTTTTGAACTGCTCATGCTGAATACCTCATAAACGGCTGCATCTTGTTTTTCAATTTCAATTTCGATATTAAAAAATTTAAAGTGTTTTAAACGGTAAAAAGCAATCGGTGCTAATAGGAAAAGCAATATCCAAACAAGGTAAAGAAATAAAGTGTTAAAGATGATTTGATAAAATTCAGACGTAACGATCGGTTCGATGATTAACGATATCAATGTATGTTCAAAGCCCTGAGAAATAGGGGAATTTGTGGCAGGATCAATGGCCTCCTCAGGCTTTTTCAAAGTTTGGATACCTAAATGAGCCATTGCAACTAGTGTATAAACAAAAATTAAAATTGTCCCAATCACATAAAATTTTGGCATGAATCCTATAATCCTGTCGAAAACAGAAATTCGCTTATCTTTCTGCTCCTCTATAGCCAATGTGGTTGCTCCTTTTAAGATTATTAATATCAGGAAAAGTCTACAGGGATTAGAACTTCCTGGAGACTGCCTATTTAATTTATATGTTTGCAATTATGTGAAAATACGTAAAATTCGCATAATGATTGACATATTCCAAAATACTTTCGACGTTTTCATTAAAATTAAAAATATTTCGTCGTTAAAAATGCCCAACCTCTTCATTGAAAATGAAAGGATGAGCAAAAGTTTTGGTGATATATTTAGGACGGCCCCTTTATCGCAAATTCTTCGACCTTCCTTAAAAACAACTCCATGGCTTTCGAGGCTTCGAGGTCCAATTTTTTCACGATCGAAAAAGGTCTTATAATGGGTTCATTTTTCAAATGAAAGGTTTTCAATTCATTGGACTTCAGTTCTTTTTGTACAGTCAATCGTGATAACAGGGCAATGCCAAGCCCAGCCATCACCGCTTCTTTCACTCCTTGGATACTTGTGAAAATAAAGGTTTTCTTTATATTTAACTCCAGGCTGCTCAGCAGTTTATCGGAATATGTACGGGTTCCCGATCCTTGCTCCCTAAGCACCCATGTTTGGTTTTGGAGCAATGTGCCCTCGATGAGATCCATCTGTGAAAGTGGATGAACCGGGGGGACGACGACAATCATCTCATCATTCATGAATGGTCTGACATCAATATCTTTATAATCCGTTTCACCTTCAATCAAGCCTATATCAAGCTTATTCGAACGTATTCCTTGTATGACTTCATTAGAATTCGAGATGATGATTTGTATGTCCACCATCGGGTATTGAGCCGCAAATTCCGCTAAAACTTTTGGAAGGTAGTATTCCCCTATCGTGAAGCTTGCACCTATTTTCATCGATCCGCTAACCACGTTATTAAATTCATTAATTTCTCTTATTGCTGTCTCATAATGATCAAGCATTTGCTTAGCATGTCTATACAAAATTTTTCCTGGCTCTGTTATTTGTACTTGTTTGGGAGAACGATAAATTAATTTCGTTCCTAACTCATTTTCCAGATTTCTTATGTGAAGACTGACTCCTGGCTGCGACAAGTTCAGAATGTCCCCTGCTCTTGAAAAGTTTTTCTGTTCGATTACGGTGACGAATACTTTTAACGGATCCATGGTTACCTCCCTTATTTACCTATGTGTTTCATTTTATCATAAGTAAAAGTAATCTTTGAAATAGCAAAAATATATTTCACTTATTTTTAATTTAGATTTAAAGTTAAGGCATCAACAAAGATGGAGTGATCACACTGGAACAAACAAACGTCGAAACTAAAAAACTTGGATTTACAAAAGGAATAGCATTGACTTTGCTAATTGCCATTGCTGCAAAATACTTAGCAGAGCTTCCATTCCTTCATATAATGGGACAGTTAGTCATTGCGATACTGATTGGTGTTGTTTGGAAAGCGATCATTGGCGTCCCAGCTTACACCGTTGCAGGGACAAATTATTCAAGTAAAGTCCTTTTGAGGATGGGCATTATCTTATTGGGAATGCGCCTGAACCTAAAGGATATATTTAATGCCGGTCCGAAAACATTTGCAGTGGGTGCCATTTGTCTTGTATTTGCTATATTGGTAGTTTATGGATTTACCCGTCTTTTTAAAGTTGAGAAAAAGCTAGGCATATTGACAGCTTGCGGAACGGGAATTTGTGGAGCTGCTGCCATCCTGGCAATTTCCTCCCAAATAAAAGCAAAAGAAAAAGATACAGCAATAGCCGTAGCGACGGTTGCTGTTTTGGGTACAACCTTCACTTTCGGTTATACAATCCTATATCCATTATTGGAGTTATCCGATCATGGATATGGTATATTCTCGGGAGCGACACTCCATGAAATCGCTCACGTGATCGCTGCAGCGGCGCCAGGGGGAAATGAGGCAGTCGACTTGGCAGTCGTGGTCAAATTGACCAGGGTGGCCCTGCTCATTCCCGTTGCCATTTTAATCGGTTTCATCATGAATTGGAAAGATCGATCAAGAGATAACGGAAAGAAATTTACCTGGAAGTCCATTCAAATACCTTGGTTTATTTTTGGATTTTTGTTAATGAGTGCCCTCTATTCTACTGGTGCAGTTCCTGAACCCATAGCCGATAAAATTGTTATGCTTTCCTATATCCTCATGGCTATGTCCATGGCAGGACTAGGATTGAATATTGACCTCGTAACCTTTAGAAAATATGGCGGTAAACCTTTTATAGCTGGACTGATCGGCTCTATATTATTGACTTGTCTCGGGTATGTATTAGTTCAGGTTTTCCATTTAAATTAACTTTTCAATTAAAACAAGCATCCCTTAATCGGCATGCTTGTTTTTTTCTATCGGATGTGGAACATTGGCACCGTAAAAAATTTCATCCATCTCCGTTCGAAGCCTTTCTATAATTTCTTGCCTTTCCTCTTTATTCAGCTTTTCCTCTGTATAGCCGAATAGGTAATTATTAATTTCGAATCTTTTCAGCTTACATTTTGTATGGAATATATTTTCCTGGTATACATTCACATCTATCATGTCATATAAACCCTTCACTTCATCAGGAATATAGTTTTGAATGGAATTAATATCGTGATCAATGAACAATTTCCGCCCATCTTTATCTCTTGTAAAGCCTCTTACTCGGTAATCGATCGTGATAATGTCGGTATCGAAGGAATGAATGAGATAATTAAGGGCTTTAAGAGGTGATATTTCCCCACAAGTAGAGACGTCGATATCGGCCCTGAATGTGCTAATGCCTTCATTTGGATGGAATTCAGGGTATGTATGTACGGTAATATGGCTTTTATCGAGTTGCATGACCACATTATCAGGTAAAGGTCCTGGTGATTCTTCATAAGTTCCCGTAGGTACTTCTACGACAGGACCTTCCGAAACAAGAATGGTTACACTTGCGCCTTGAGGGACATAATCCTGTTTGGCCGTATTTAAAACATGTGCTCCAATTAAATCAGAAACATTGTGCAAGATCTTCGAAAGCCGCTCTGCATTATATTGTTCATCGATATAATCCAGGTAGGCCTCTCTCTCTTCCCTCGTTTTTGTGTAACAAATATCATACATATTAAAGCTTAAAGATTTCGTAAGATTATTAAAGCCATGAAGTTCAATACGCTGCTCCGGTGTAAGTTTCATGATTGATTCCCCTTATATTTTTTTACGACTACCCTTATAGTTACCCTTTTTCTGAAATAAAAAACTAAGTCTGCCAGTCTGGGCTTCCGACTTCTCATCGGTAATTGTCATTTCTGGCCATGGAAAAGCCATTGCATTAACATGCAATGGCTTTTTTGGTTTAGGCAGTATGAATTTTTTTCTTTTTTATCGGTGAAAGAATTCGTTCCAGCCAGCCGAGTATAAGATCTGAGAGAATGGCCATCAATGCCGTCGGAATAGCTCCTGCAAGTATGATTGCCGTCCCATTTGAAGCATTCGTTCCCCTGACAATGATATCCCCCAGTCCGCCTGCGCCTACGAATGTACCGACCGCGGTTACTCCAATGGCAACGACAAGCGCTGTACGTAAGCCAGCCATGATGACAGACAGAGATAATGGCAGTTCGACCATTCTTAGTAACTGGAGCTTAGTCATCCCCATTGCCTTGCCAGATTCTAAATAAGCATGATCTATACTTGTAATTCCGACATAAGTGTTCCTCAAGATTGGCAGTAAGGAATATAAAAACAATGATAAGATAACCGTATTTGTTCCTAACCCCATTACTAGCATCAGGAGAGCGAGCATAGCCAATGCTGGTGTGGTTTGTATGACATTCGTTATCGAAAAAACCCAATTGCTCAATTTCTTTTGTTTCGCGATGAAAATGCCTATCGGGATGGCTACAATTGCTGCAAATAAAACTCCATAGGCGGACATTAAAAAGTGACGATAAAATTCAGTTAGTACATACATCCAATTTTGGGAATAATAAGTTCCCAGCTGTTGCAAGGTTTCCATTAGTGTGCACCTCCCATTTATTCAAAGTAATTATGTGCTTTAAGGAATTCAGTTGCTACGACCGATGGCTCCTTCAAGTTCCCATCAACTTCATAGTTCAGTTCCTGCATGGTTTCAGTAGTGATTTCACCAATTAACTTGTTAAGCTCATCTTCAATTTCAGGATAACGTTTCAATAATTCTTCGGTAACGACCGGTGAACAGTCATATGGAGGGAAATATTGTTTATCATCTTCCAAAAGCTTCAAATCATTAACCTTAATCCGTCCATCTGAGGAGTATGCAAGGACAATATCCATCTGACCATTTTTGACTGCATCGTAAACCAAGCCAATCTGCATCGGATAAGTTTCCCCAAATTCCAATCCATATGTATCGACGAACCCTTTATAACCATCCCCTTTTCTTTTCAGCCAAGCACTGTCTACACCTAACCTTAAATTATCTGCATCCTTTTCCAGATCCGATATTTTCTGATACCCCTTTTCCTCTGCCAATTCATTTGAAATCGTAAAAGCATAAGTGTTATCGAATCCGTAAGAATCAAAAAATTTGAACCCATATTGTTCTTTGAATTCCCTTTGAACAAATTTCATCGCCTTTACTGGATCCTTTTCAATTTCCTGTCCCAGGACACTCGTTAAATCAGTCCCTGTATATCGAGTTGCGGCTATGTCTATGTCACCGGTCTCCATCGCCTTTTGCTGAACGAAATTGGAACCTAGATTTTTAATGATTTTCGTATCAACTTCCGTATTCCTTTCAAGGAGTTGAGCGATCATGTTCGCCAAGATTTCAGATTCGGTCATGCTTTGGGCACCGATCTTTACAGTAGTTTCAGAAGATGACCCTAAACCAGGCAAGGAGCAGCCGGTAATCACTAATGAACAAACTAAAAGGGTCATGAAGATTGTACGTCTCATTTTTTTATACATGGTAATCCTCCTCAAGCAACTTCCTTCATACCTTTCAATCCTTTTGGTACGACTTTTCGTTCAATGATCGAGAATACATAATCCACCAGGATAGCCATGATGATTACCGGAACTGCACCTGCGATGATATATTCTGTCTGATATAAATTCAAACCGATAAAAATGTAATCTCCAAGTCCCCCGCCTCCAATAAAGGAAGCTAAGGTGGCCCATCCAATTAAATAGACGGAAGCCGTACGGATGCCAGCCATAATGACGGAAAGTGCAAGCGGGAATTCAACGAGACGAATTCTCTCCCAGCTTGTCATCCCGATTCCGCGTCCAGATTCCAGAAGATTTTCATTTACACCTTTAATGCCTGTGTATGTATTTCTGAGAATGGGTAAAACGGAATAGAAAAATAACGCAATGATTGCGGGTGTTTTCCCAACTCCGAGGAAAGGAATGAAAAAGGCTAGTACCGCTAAGCTCGGCAATGTCTGCATAATGTTTGCCATTCCGATTATTATCGAAGCGCTCCTTTTCATTCGCGTCAATATGATTCCTAGTGGTACGGCAACTATTATTCCAAGGAAAACAGCTATCAAGGATATATATAAGTGCTCCCATGCCTTATAAATCAATTCTTGCCAGTTCGTTTGTAAAAAATCGAGCAAAGTTTCCATCTCATTCACCTCCTAAATCATTTCTGCCATTTCTTCCATTTGATCTTCTTCTTCTCCCCATATGCTGTCATATACGATGTCCACCAATGTAGCCCTAGTTACGATTCCGACCAAATGTTTATTGTGGTCAACTACCGGCACGTATTTGAACCCTCTTTTTAAAATCTTCTGAACGGAATCGCGGATTAAAGTATCCTGTTTCACTGAATAGACTTCAGTATTGATGACTTCACTGATAAATTTAGCCTTTTTTCGATATTCACTGATCGTTTCAACGTCCACGAACCCTTTCAACACATTTTGCTCATCGACCACAAGTAGAGAATCTACCCTTTTCTCGCGCATGATCGTAATAGCATCTGTAAGGGATTTTTCCTCTGTAATGGATATTGGATTTCGACTCATGATTTGTTCAACCAACTCAACATTCGGTCTTGTTTGAAGCAGGCGATCTTTGCCGATGAATTCTTCCACAAACTCATTGGCTGGGTTTCTGAGGATTTCATCCGGTGTTCCCACTTGGACGATTTCACCAGCTTTTAAGATGACGATCCTGTCGGCTAGCTTAATGGCTTCATCCATATCATGGGTAACAAAAACGATTGTTTTATCAAGTGTGCGCTGTAAATTTTTAAATTCCTCCTGAAGGGCATCGCGGGTGATCGGATCTAGTGCGCCAAAAGGTTCATCCATTAAAATGAGTGGAGGATTGGAAGCAAGTGCTCTGAGAACGCCTATCCTTTGTTGCTGCCCGCCGCTCAATTCGTAAGGATACCTTTCCAGGTATTCAGGTCCCATATCGACAAGCTGAAGCAATTCCAATGCGCGTTCCTTTTTCTTCTGTTCACTCCATTTAAGAAGTTTTGGAACGAGGGTGATATTTTCAAGAATCGTCATGTGAGGGAAAAGTCCGATCTGCTGGATAACGTACCCGATCTGTCTTCTTAGCTCGACTGGATCTTTATCCATGATGTTGTCACCATTAATAAGTATCTTGCCTTCCGACGGTTCGATAAGACGGTTAATCATTTTCATAGTCGTTGTCTTACCGCATCCACTCGGACCAATAAAGCAAATGAATTCCCCTTTTTTAATATCCAATGATATATTTTTTACAGCTTTCTTTCCTCCCTTATAGATTTTCGATACATTTTCGATCTTTAACATAACAAGCACCTCCATCATTCGCATACAATTACAAATTTTACAAATATATTAATTTTTCATTTGCACAGTCTTTAGTACCCATAAAGCAAACTGTATAAACCTTTTAGTTCGTTGGAATTATATTGAATAAATGGGATAAAAAAACTACCTCATTTTAAAGTGAGGTAGTTGCATGATTTAAAAAACTAAAGTTGAATTAAAACCCAATATTTTTAGCAATCAGGGTTTTTACGGTTTCGTCTGTCCCTGTAAAGAATTTTGTCAAAGGAATGTCCCGGTGACGCCGGGCAATTTTATCGTCACCCATATTTCCGTAGCCATCATGTAATTGCATGCACTTATCGGATATTCGCTTAGACATCTCCGTTATCCAATATTTAGCCATCGATACTTCAGCTATGATTTTCTCCCCAGTCATATGTTTAAGAATCAACCCATCAACAAACGTTCTTCCCAGATGAATATCTGTCGCTATTTCAGCAATGGTAAACTGTGCATTTTTCAATTTACTTATTTTCTTATCAAATGCTTTTCGTCCTCTTATAAAATTCATCGTTAATTGAAGCATATCTTTCGCTGCCATTAAAGACCCGATTGCACACATTAGTCTTTCCTGCTGCAGTTTTTGCATGATATAAGAAAGACCCTTCCCTTCCTCCCCAATGAGGTTGCCAACAGGAACTGAAGCATCATCGAAAAATAGTTCGGCTGTGTCTGGGCATCCTTGTCCTGTTTTACCAAGCTTTCTTCCCCGTGAAATTCCTGGCGTATCTTTATCAATAATCAGCAAACTGATTCCGTTTTGGGAAGGAACTGTATTAGGATCCGTTTTGCATGCCACTATCATGAAGTCGGCTTTAAAGCCATTTGTGACAAATGTTTTGGCTCCATTGAGTATATAATACCCATCTTTCTTGATCGCTGTGGTTTGAATATCCCCTAATTCCGAACCCATTCCCGGCTCTGTCAATGCAAAGGCTGAAATCAATTCACCTGTAATGAACTTTGGTAAATATCTTTGTTTCTGATCTCTTGTTCCGAATGAGGCAATATAAGGGGCTATAACATCAGAATGAATGGATATTCCTCTTAACACTGATCCAACCAATTCCAATTCCTCTGCCAGCACAACTGAATAGCCAAAATCTGCTCCTATTCCACCGAATTCCACATCAAGCCATGGACATAAAAATCCATTATCTCCAATCTTTTTCCAAAATGAGCGAGGTATCCCCCCCTCCTTGTCCCATTGATCATAAAAGGGGACAGCCTCCTTGGCGAGAAATTCACAAATTGATTGTTTAAATAATAAGTGTTCTTCCTTTAGGAAGGAACGAGAATCATCCTTATTGATTGCCATCGTGCTAACCATATGTTAAACCTCCATTCTCTAACGATTTGGACTTATAATCCACTAACATGATCAAGTTAAATACCTCGATGTAAACGGTTACAAAAACAAATATTATTCTTTTAAAATGACCCACAATATTCTTGTTCAACAAAAGTATTGAATTCCCTTTTAATTATCTATTTTTTACCATTACAAATCTTGGTTACTTATTACTTAACTGCTTTGAATATGGGTTTATCATATATTCTGTCGAGGTTATTTTTGAAATATATTTTGTATTAATTTAACAAAAATTCCTTTTTAATTGCATATTAAAATGGGGCTTTAACAGAGGCTGTTAAAACAATAAACCAACTGAAAGGATGTCAATATCTTTGTTTGTTCTTCTTTGCTTATCAACCAGTTCCCCTGTCCCTTCCGATCGTGTTATACGATATCTAAGTCCCAACCAACCTCCAACATTTTTTTACAAGCAGGGGGCGGACAGTTTCTTCACGAAATCATGTCGCACGCACCCGTACGACCCGTCCTGGCTACTGCTATATATTAGAATTTATTTTTTAAAAAGGCTCTTTTCGTAAAGATTGTTGTTTTTAAAATGAAACGATTTAAGGTTGATTGAAGCGGAAGTGCGAGACTCCTGCGGGAGCAGCGGGACAGGTGAGACCCCACAGGCGTTTACGCCGAGGAGGCTCACCGCCCGCCCCGCGGAAAGCGAGCATCTGGAGGGGAAATCAACCACACCGCTTTACTTGGTAAATAGCAACAAAGTATGCGAAAACAGCCTTTATTTAAGAATCCCACATTATTTCCATTCGTTTATATTGAAGCTTGGAATCTATGTAAAAACAGGAGCGAAAGTATATAACCTACTTTACATAAAGCAAAAAATACTCTGGAGAATATCTCATCCCAGAGTATTTTTTTACGATATAATACTTTTTCATTTAACCGCTTCTTTTCCTTATCCGGTTTAAAAGCAGTAAACTTCGGAAGCAGCAATTAGTTTTTCTTCCCCTGTATGCGGGTTTCTAGTTCGAGCTGCTCGGACGTACACCTCAAATATACCAAATCTAATCAAATTAGAACTCATAAAAGTAATGGACTCGAGATCTTCTACACGATCATTGGCTTCAGAAAGCTTACAAAGTACGTTTTCACCATGAACTTTGTTATGGCCTTGCACAATTTCTGTGGGCCAACCGCTATATACCTTCGCCTTCTATAATGTTTATTCTCTATTCCTTCACAAATTTTAATCTTGGATTTTTCCACTAATGACAACACACTTCCCACTTGAAGGTTTCTTTATCATCCTTCCATTCTTGATGTATACAGTGTAAGTATTATTGACTTTAGCATCTAATCTTGCTAAATCTCCCATTCTTGCTATGATATTTTTGACAGCTTCCCTCTTCAGATTA
This sequence comes from Peribacillus simplex, assembly GCF_900156045.1. Taxonomy (GTDB): domain Bacteria; phylum Bacillota; class Bacilli; order Bacillales; family DSM-1321; genus Peribacillus; species Peribacillus simplex_D. The sequence goes on from NZ_FTMX01000005.1 coordinate 270,002, forward strand.
TCCATGACTTTCTTTTTCCATTGTTCCCGATTATTTTTTTGCTTATTTTCATCAACCATCAGGATCCCATCCTTTTTGTTTGATTTATGTCTTCTCCGATATTAGTGTATTATATTTTTATCATCTTGTTACCTTTATGCTTTTCCTAATTGGGTTCTTTTTTTATTTTATAACGTAACAGGTAAGTGAAAAGGATATTAATAAAATGGCTCACGCTAGTGATAGCAAAAAAAGAACGCACATAAAAACAGGATGCAACTGAATGTTGCACCCTGTCTGAAAAAGGGGTTTGCTTCATTTCGAATCAGCATAAATTCTCTGCGATAAACACCTCATCTACATTAGAGTAAATACCGGTATCTGACTAGAGTTTACCATCCAAAGCAACCATCCCCTATATCTTAAAAGTTTTATCAACTTTCAAAGTATAATCGACAATTATTGAATGAGTTTTCTGCTTTTACGTGCAAGCGAACCATCTCCTTGCTCGAAACGATTTTTATGAAGCTTCCAGTAGTTAAGTTAAACGTCTTTAACTGACACCTCATTTACTATATGATATGAACCATACGTAAATCACTAGCCCCTTCTTCTTTATTTATTATGACCATCTGCTGGCAAAATATAATTGGTTGTTTATGGATATCAACAATTGTTTAAATCAAGTTATTCATTGTTGTTTAAGTACAAATCATTTGCAATCTCAACACAGATAAAATCTACACTAAGTTCGACGTTCTCCTTGGAAAGAGCGGAAATGCAAAAATAAAAAGGCCGGCAGTCGTTAGCTTTCACCGACTTTCTGCACCACCTTGCATTCTTACTGCATAATTAATAAAGTAACGACAAAGCATTATGAAGACTTCATTTGAATTATTGCGCATTCAACTCTGAACGATATTCGTCTATAATTGCTTGTATCTCTGAATCGGCTCGGACATTTGTGACGTCGTAGAGGAATCCATCGGATTCGGCCAACGTCATTTTCCCGTCAACAACTTCAAAGGTCAAATCCAGGCGGCCCAAATAATGTTCTTGTTCTCCGCCGGCTTGAGTAATTGGCACCATCACCTCTCCATTGAATTCGTATTCGGGCGTTTCGATGACCTTATGTGTATCTGCGCCGATTACCGCTGAAACTCCTGGAACCTGAGCCAAGTTGTGGTCTTCAGTGTTCCCGGCATGCGAAAGGACAATATTAATGTCGGACTTTTCACTCACTTCAGGAAGCAACTCATTCAACGCTTCTACCGGTTCAATGAAATCGAGGTCAGCAACATCATTCCAACCGCGAATTTCCGGCTTCATCGAAGTAAGGCCGATCATGCCGACTTTAACACCATTGAAAGTAAAACTCTTCCAAGGTTTGACATTCTGAATGTACTTTCCTGTTTCCCTGTCAATGACATTACCAGTAAGGATGGGGAAATTCACGTTGCGGTGGTAATTCTTTAACTGTTCATAACGGCTTTCCTGTGTGCCCTCTCCGGCAGGGTAAACGCGGAAGTCGTTGTTTCCGAGAACCATTGCATCATAGTCCAAAGCTTTCAAAAGAGACGTCTCCAACTCTCCTTGCCCCGCTTGAAACTCGCCTCGCAGGAAGACATCCCCGCCATCGACGAGAAGCAGATTCTCCTCTTCATTGCGCACATTTTCAATGATGGTGGCATACTTCGCAATAGAATTTTGATGAATGGTTCCATCAACCAGCGTGACGATGTCATCCAAATGGCCATGAAAGTCATTCGTCTGGAGAATGGTGAGTTCAAACTTCTCCCCCTCCTTGAGCTTTTCCTCCGCATCTGCTGTTACGGGCATTCCGACAAAAGCAGCAGCCATCGTCAGCGAAAAGCAGCCCGTCAATAACTTCATTCCCATTTTATTCATCCTATTTCCTCCAAGCAATTACTCTATTAAATTGTAAACACAAGTTATTTAGTTTCCAGTCTTTTCGGTTTTATCAAGAGCGACAAGTTTAGTTTTTTCTTCTTTGTCATTGCTGATCAAGTCATTTGTTGCTTTTTTTAATTCATTTAAAGTTTTCCCGAAAGCGCTTCCGATTTCCGGTAATTTAGAAGGACCAAAAATGATTAACGCAATGACTAGAATGAGAATTAGGCCAGGAATGCCGATGCTAGATAACAATCTTCTTACCTCCTAAACCATGATGGTTTGTTCATACTCAAAAAATGAGATGATTACTTATAAAATTGGCATACCATGGCGCTCTAGAGCAGCTGCTTCCAATAAAGGCATACCTTGTTCATCTGCAAATGCAGTAAGTTTATCCGAAACAACAGGGGCAAGACTTGCTGGAGGCAGAGCATGGTTCATAGCTCGTCTGCGGGTAGAATTTCTGCGTGCAAATGGTCCCCAAATCGCAAAGGTGATACCAGGTGTTTGCATATTTACAAAAAAAGTATTTCCATCCGGAGAAAATGTAGGGCCTGCAAATTCAGAACCGTTCATCATATTTTCAGCAAAAGTATAAATATTTCCTTCAGGAGTCAATCCGACAATACGATCATTACCGCCTCCATCTTCGGCGATCCATAGATCTCCCCAAGGAGTGATTGTAATGTTATCTGGAGCTTCTAAATCATTTTTATCCGTAGACTCATAGAATAGTTCTAAGGTGTTTGTCGCTGGCGTGTAGCGATAAACACGGCCAAGGCGTGCTGAACCTGCACTTGTATCATCGAACCATAAAGTACCTTCAGAAAAATAAGCCCCTTCTAAGCGGCTAAACTGAATACAGCCTTTTTCCTTAGCGTCTTGCTGTGCGATTTCAGGATTTAATTTTTTCCAGACGATCCCGAATTTTTGTCTAGTACTAAATTGACTTGCAGCTGCAGCCGGTAATTCATCAATCGCTGCTGCCTCAAGTGTACCGCCATTTTGCAGAGAACCTAGTTTTTGACTACGGTCATGTGGTGTAAAACGATACAAGAAGCTTGGACTTGCATCTTCCGTTAAATACCAAATCCCTGTTGAAGGGTCAACATGCCCAGCTTCATGGGAGAAATAACCCATATCACGGATTGGTGTTCTTGACATTTCGTTTTCAGGATCAAGCGGATTTACTTCAAATACAAAGCCATGTCCCATATCACGAGTTTCCTCCATTGTTAACCAGGTACCCCAAGTCGTAGCTCCACCCGCACAGTTACGGATTGTACCTGAACTTGATACATACTGATCAATGACTTTATTATTTTGTCCCACGATTAATGTGGTTGTGCCGCCCGCAGCACCAGCGCTCCAAGGTTTTTTTCCATTTACAGGGTAATCAGAATTTGTCCCATTTTCATGGTTTCTTACAAGAATGGTTGTACCCTTCTCCCCTTTATAGGCAGCCATTCCATCGTGAGCAGAAGGAACAAGGTCACCATTAGGCATGATATCACCAGTTCTTGAAAGCATTTTGTAATGAAATCCCCTTGGCAGATCCAGAACTCCATTTGGATCCTTTACTAGCGGGCCATATCCACCAAATCCGCTTGTTGGATTGCTAGATTCCACTGCAAATCCTTTTGTAGATCCCGCAAGAGACAATACCCCAGTTGAACCAAGTGTTAATGCTAAAGTGCTCATTCCACCAACTTTTAAGAAATTACGTCTGTTTAAACCGCTATTGCTAGATATCATTAACATTACCTCCAAAATTTTTTTGAGGGATGCTATATTCCTTATAGCAAACTCTACCCTCAAAATTAACAGACCTTTTTAAATGCTCTGTTAATCCCATGTGATTTTATTCCTTCTTATGAAAAATAAGCTAAAAGTCACGGTTTACACAATAAAATGGAGGTTATTACCATATTCGTAACATATATAAGGTGGAAATTGATGGTAGGAGCCCAAAGTGGAGAAAAAAACTAAGGATTTTGTCATAAAAAGATCGATGCCGATTATTAAAGCTTATTAATAGTTTGTAAATAATACACTATGCCAAACCTTGTTAACCCGCTTTTTTTACCCAAATATAGTAAGTTTTTGGAAAAAGGAATCGGTTAATGACATGCTTAATATTAGAACTTTTTTATTTACAATAATTGATTCTTTTCATTTCAATTTTCAAATCCACATTTTGTATGAATATAGTGCTACAGTAGCACGCTACCTCCAGCTCAACATGGAGTTTTTTTCAATGTAAGTTAAGTAAAGTATCGTCATTTCGGATTAATGTCGGGATTGAAAAGCGAACTGTGAAACGATGTTTTAAAACGAAGCGCCAGGCTATAGAAACTAAAGGCAAGGATTATGACTGGAGAATACAGCAAGCCTTCGATTCAATTAAGGATTATATTCATAGTTGGCTGTACGAGATCCATAGGTTTGAGAAGATTACACAGGTAAATCAAAGGAGCCTACTGTAGAGTTTCCGATTCATATGAGCACATATAGTTGATGTATTAAAAAACACCCCTGTCTTAATACGGTTGAATATCCCCCACCTGAGCAATAATTTAATACGAATTTAGCCTAAAAAAAGAGTTGACACGAAACTTGTACCTAACTTAAAGTATAGCTTATACAACAAAAAGTTTCCTTTAGGAAACTTTTTAGAAGGGGGTCAAGTAATGTCGGATGAGAAAAAGGTTTCCCGCAGAGATATTTTAAAGATGGGGACTGCTGGTGCGTTTGGAATAGCTGGATCTTATTACTTAAATAAAATGGCACAATTCCCAACTGTGGCTCAGGCATCGCCTCACAAGAATGGCAAACATTCCAGTCATGCAAATATGAATATGAGTGATCAAACCAAAACCACAGGTTATAAAATGGCAGAACGGCTCCTTACAGAGTTTGATTATGGAAAAGTTACTAAGCTGTCCAACGGACAAATACTCCGGGAATATGAAGTCGTGGCAATTGATAAAGAAATCGAAATTGCCAAAGGAATTAAATTTCCAGGCTGGACGTATAACGGAACAATACCAGGACCAACTTTTCGTTGTACCGAGGGTGACCTTTTGCGGTTTCACTTTATTAATGAGGGCAGCCACCCTCACTCTATCCATTTTCACGGAATCCATCCTCCAGAGATGGACGGTTTAACTTCCATTTATCCTGGACAAAAATTCACGTACGAATTTGAAGCGAAGCCATACGGATTACAAATTTACCATTGCCATGTACTCCCTCTAGCCCGTCATATCCATAAGGGATTATACGGTAATTTTATTATTGATCCAAAGAGGCCAAGAGAGCCGGCATTAGAGTTAAACATGGTTATGAATGGCTTTGATTTGGATTTAGACGGCGAAAACGAGTTTTATACGGTGAATGGCTATGCCTTCGCATTTATGAATCACCCTATTAAAATCAAAAAAGATCAACTCGTAAGGATCTATCTAAGTAATTTAACAGAATTCGACTTATTAAATTCGTTTCATTTGCATGCGAATTACTTTACGTATTATCCAACCGGGAGAAACGATAACCCCTCTCAGTTCACAGATACCATCATGCAATGTCAGGGAGAACGTGGAATTATTGAAGTTCGGTTTCCATACAAGGGAACATATATGTTTCATGCCCATGTAAGTGAATTTGCTGAGTTAGGCTGGATGGGATTCTTTGAGGTCGAGTAAAAAAGGAGGGATAATATGAAGGGCAAATGGTTAATTTCTGTTTTAATACCGTTAGTATTACTTATAGGGGTGCTAGGATGGGTGCTGAAGAATGGAGCAGGTGTAGAAAAAGATCCTGCAGCACCGATTGAAGTCTTGAATATTGAACGCATCAAGGTAACTAAAATCGGTTTCGAATTATTTGTCAGTAATACCGGACCCGAACCCTTAACGATTTCTCAAGTGATGGTTAATGATTCAGTGTGGAATTTCAATGTCGCTCCCCAAGCAAAACTTGAACGATTTGATGAGGGAAAGGTGACCATCTCTTACCCATGGGTGGAAGGTGATCCACATACCATTAAGTTAATCACAGAGAATGGGATTATCTCGGAAGGTGAAGTGGCAGCTGCCACACTCACTCCAGAAACCACCTGGAGCAACTTTCTTAATTACGGCTTAATCGGATTTTACGTTGGTATTGTCCCGATTACATTGGGGCTGTTGTGGTATCCCTTTATGAAACGCTTCTCCCGAAAGTTTATAAATGGGATTCTTGCCCTTACCGTTGGGCTCCTTTTATTCTTATTTGTTGGAACTCTGGCTGATGGGTTTGAAATTGGTGCAGAAGCACCTTCTGTCTTTCAGGGAAATATGGTTGTCATTATTGCGGCTTCCTTAACGTTCTTATTATTGATCGGATTTGACCAATATCAACAAAGAAAACAAGAAAAGAAAGGATATTCTCCTTTTGGTCTGGCTTTGTTGATGGCTACCGGAATAGGGCTTCATAACTTTGGAGAAGGTTTGGCAATTGGTTCTTCCTTTGCACTAGGTGAAGCTGCTTTAGGAACCTTTTTAATTATCGGGTTTACCCTGCACAACATTACGGAAGGGATTGGAATCGCTGCTCCTTTATTAAAGACCACACCTCGATTTAGAGACTTTTTATTACTGGGAGTTATCGCAGGGGCACCCGCCATTGCAGGTACTTGGGTTGGCGGATTCATCTTCTCACCAATTTGGGGGGCTTTGTTCCTTGGTATTGGTGCAGGGGCAATTCTTCAAGTAATTTATGTAATAACGAAAATGCTCATTGAAGATCATAGAAAACATAATGAAGCATCTGTTTCATGGTTAAACCTTTCGGGATTCGCTATTGGACTATTAATCATGTACTTTACTGCATTTTTTGTGAAATTTTAAGACATTCTTTAATCTTGTTGGGACGCATAAACAATTCGAACTTGGAAGAGCTGTGGGTATAATTTTGAAGAGGAAAGAAAGGTAAAGAAAAGTAATAAATTAGAGTTAGAAAGGGCATAAAATATAAGTAGAGCAATCTTAAAATTATGTAGCGAACCGAACTATCGAACAAATATCAACGGTAAACGGTAATTAAAATAAATCCTAACTTGATTAGAAAATGGATTCAAACGACTTTATTTACTGAGGTTATTCTAAAAATGAGCTAAAGGAATTACAAAATTTATTTACTTGGGGGAACATTATGTTTCAAAGTATAGGTATACCAGGTTTAATTTTAATACTTGTCATTGCCTTGATAATTTTTGGACCTAAAAAGCTGCCGGAAATCGGTAGAGCCTTTGGACGTACTTTAACTGAATTCAAGAGTGCTACCAAGGGACTAGTAAATGATGAAGATAAGGCAGAAGGGGAAAATCCTGAGTTAACGACTGAAAAGAAGCAGGATAAATCAACAGTTTCATAAGTATTGGGTAGACGAGGCAACTCGTCTTTTTATTTTTCATTTTAACAGGATACGTCCACCCATGTTATTGAACATTTGGAGGAACTTGGACCACGTTACTTGATTCATAGTATGGATTTGTGGGGTTTGATGCTAGCATTCTTATTTGATTGATAAAGATATAGATCACATAGGACTTCTCAGTATCGTAACCTATTGGTAGAACAATTTAAAAAAGAAAAGCCAGTCTCTAATAAAAGAACTGGCAACTTTCTCTATTACATTCTTTTTGCTCCTAAGTATCTTTTCTTCCAATAACTATTATCCATAGAGGTAATGCTTACACCATTTGATGATGAGCTGTGTATGAATTGATTACCCCCGATATAAATACCAGCATGTGAGGCACCAGATTTATAGGTTTCGTAAAAGACCAAATCTCCAGCTTGTAGTTTGGAAACCTTTGTCCCCTTTTTATAAATTTCAGATACCGTTCTTGGTAAAGTGACATCTGCACCTTTTTCAAAAACGTATTTTAGGAATCCGCTACAATCAAAACCTTTTGGTGTAGTTCCCCCCCATACATACCGTACCCTCAAATGCTTTTTTGCTTCTTTCACTATCGCAGAAGATTTATTGCTTGCTTTATTCACATTAGCTCCGTTGGATGTCTGCTTTTTTACACCCAATGCTTTATATGTATTCGGACCTACAATACCATCAGCTTTTAAGCCTTTATTTTTTTGGAACTTTACAACTGCACTTTTAGTAACCGTCCCAAAATATGTAGTTGTATTCTTACTCTTGAAATATTCTTTTTTCTTTAATACCTCTTGTAATTGTTTTACTTCGGTATGGGTCATTCCACTTTTTAACGTACGATCGCCCAATGCAGCATTACTAACCAACGGATTTGATAGTAACAATCCTGACACTACAAAAGATGCTATAATTTTTTTCATTTTCTCCCCCGATAAAATCCTTTTTATTTGATTTTATCAGCTTTAAGTGACAAACATATTTACCTAATTTTACATTATGATTACAAATTCATGCATAAAGTGTGCAAAAAATACAAAATATCTAAAATAACCCTAATATTCTTTTTTTCTTATTTTGAATTTGATTATTAATTATTCTTTTAAAAGGCCGCCAAATGGCAGCCTTATTATGTCGCAAACGCACCCGTTAGTTGCTTAAAACCTATAAACTATGTAATAAAAAAGGATAACCCTTATGGTCTGTACCCGTATCCAAACCCGAATAAAAAAGTAATAAATAAAAAAATGGCAGTTGATGGAATGAAAATAATAACAACCAATCCTTTAGCTGTTTTGCTTTGTACACTTCTATACCATTTGTAATAAATAAGCAGGAGAATTACTGCCAAAGTCTAGAAAAATATCCAACCATTGTATCAATCCACATCTGGTACATGAAGGATAAAGATATAAGAAATTACAGAATAATAGCTACTATTGTAGTTTTATCCACCAAAATAAAAACCTATTGGAAATTACTATTAAAAAGATAATTGCCAGCATCACGAACAAACCTGTGTATCCCAAAACAAGAATCCATAAAAAAATGTTTAAAGGTGCCCGCTACGGAGACACTATGTTTGTTGATAAAGGTTAAATTTTTAAACTAATTTTAGGTAACGACAAAGAGAGGGTACCCCCAAGGAAGTGACCTCACTATTTTGTAGGGCTCTGACCCTATGGGATAGCCTCTCATTCTTAAGCAGTTTTACTTGGTTTCAGATTCATTTTTGCCCATGCCCTCAGCTAATTGATCAAATGATTTAACCTTACCATGTGGATTCTGCGATTGTTTACGATCTTTCCATTGGCGTTCTTCTTGTCGCTTAGATTGAGTCATCTAAATAAGCTCCTTTATATAAAGTTCAGTAAACCATTAGAAGCATGCCTCCACCCTTTGTACTCGGGGGCAGTCATCACTTATCATGAGTTCGAGTCTGGCAAGTATTAATTAATGCATGCCTTTCCACTCACCTTGATTTTTAGATGCTTTTTCTTTTTTTGCTTTATTTTTATGTGCTTGATTAGCGTTTGCACTGCCAAATTCTTGAGAGAATTCTGAATCCGTTTTGCTTGAATTGAATCCTTGTTTGTTCTTTTGGTCTGCATCATTTTTCTTTGTTCGTTTTGCCATGGATACCCCTCCTTCTTATCTTTAGTATGAGATCAGAAAGAAGAAATATACCCCGAATTAATACCGATAGTAACATGAACCTTTCATGTAATTCGGGTAAAAAACAAAGTGAATAATAAGTACCGGTTCGGTTATTTTATAAGATACATACCTACAATGTTGCCGTTTTTAAATGGTGTTTGAAATTTACTTAACACCAGAATTTCTTGACTTTGATTTTTCCATTATTGACAACACACTTCCCATTTATATGTTGCTTTCCATCCTTCCCTCCTTGATGTTTAAAGTGTAATTATGATTGACTTTAGCATCTAATCTTGCTAAGTCTCCCGTTTTTGCCATGATATTTTTGACAGCTTCCCTCTTTAGATTATCCTTAACTTTTCCCATTGTTCCCGTTTGATTTTTGCTTATTTTCATTGTTTTTCCTTATTTATCCTTTCGGGATTATTTTTGGTTCAATAACAAAAAAGGTTACGATAAAAAAAAATGAATGATTCAGGCACAAGCTATTTAGCAAGAAATAATAAACGATAACTAAGCAAGGGTTTTCCACATAAATATTTTTTTATGATATGATAGTTAAATTGTTTATCTACCATGTGACACATTTACATTCATCTAAGAAAAGAGGTATTTATGCACGACACAGAATTATCCAAGCGACATTGGTTACTCATCTTAACACTTACTTTATTAACATTTGTTCTCGGGACAAGCGAATTTGTTATCATCGGGATCTTAACCGATATTTCCTCGAGTCTCCATATTACAAATGCAAAAGCAGGTACACTCGTTTCTGCGTTTGCGATTACGTTTGCCATTGCGACACCACTCGTGATGTCGGCAACAAGCCATTTTCCAAAACGTAAATGGATGTTGTTTTTGATCGGATCGTTCATCATCCTGAATGCTTTGTGCGTAATTTCGACGAGCTACATCATGCTCCTTGCTCTTCGGATGATGACTGCGATCGTAACAGGCGTTTTAATTTCGCTTGCCATGATTGTTGCAAGCGAAACCATGCCAATCGCAAAACGTGGACTTGCTATATCATTCGTTTTTGGTGGTTTTACTCTTGCAAATGTAATTGGAGTACCAATAGGCACTGTCATCGCTGATTGGTACAACTGGAATGCAACCTTCCTGTTAACGACTTTTCTCGGTGGAATTGCGTTTTTGGCATCTTTCTTCATTTTACCTACTATGCACAGTACATTTCGCAGTTCAATGCGTGAGCAATTTTCTTTGTTAATACATCCACGAATCTTGATGGCTTTTTTCATCCCATCTTTTGGATTTGGAGCAACATATGCCGTTTATACGTATCTTGTTCCGATCCTGAAAGGAATGGAAGCACCAAGTAGTTCAATCAGTTTGATCTTGTTTGGCTACGGATTCATTTCCATTTTCAGCAACATTCTTGCTGGTAAAATTGCCAGCCACAATGCTATCGGACGCCTCCGGTTTGTTTTTCTCGTTCAAGCAATTGTTCTGGTCAGTTTATATTGGACCACAGATAATTTAATCTTTGGATTGGTTAATATTAGTTTAATGTCATTAATGGCTATCCTTTTAACTACATCTACCCAACTTTATTTGATAGATCTTGCCGGCATTTATCAACCAAAAGCTACAGGACTAGCTGCTTCACTGATGCCAGTAGCAAGCAATGTCGGTATCGCCTTTGGTTCCGCATTAGGCGGAGTTGTTTACCATCAGGGAAATTTGATGAATGTTACATTAGTAGGTGGTTTGGTTGCTATCTTTGCAAGTCTTCTAACTTTCCTAAGTCATCGCTTAGACCAAAAACAAAAGAAACTAGCATAAGTGAGAAGCTATGAGCGCCTTGATATGCATCCTCTTGTACCTGCAATTGCAAACGAGAAGTGTTATTGTGGCTTTGAAACAATGTGGTATCAAATTAATACAAGAAATCTTGATAACGGAACAAAAATGGAAAGAGCATGTTTTGAAAAAAGATTGGTCAAAACATGCGCTTAACCATATTCAATTGAATGATACTGTTATAAAAAAGTTTAATCATTTTCCATACTTCTTACAGGACCAACCAGCTAATGGGTTGTCAAAATCTTTCTCTAAAATTTCATTTTCCGTTTGGTCTACTTTTTTGGTCCATGCCCAATAACCCTCCAAAACTTTTTGGCAGGGTTTTTTCGGAACGTTTTTTCTTTTTAATAATACGTAAATCCAATTAGGCAACGATTGAACGTTGGCAGGTTTTCCATCGTTTTTTTCTTATCATATTATTCTATTAGAATTAATTCCCTAATCGCAACCCGCTTAATATTAGATCATCCTCTTATACGCAAGATGTTAAAAACTAAGTAATTATTCACTGTCAACTTTGTCCACAACCGCAATAACCCAGGGTTTTCTGAACACGATTATTGACTATTGAATCTTTCTTGGTTTATATTCATACCTTCATAACATCTTTTTTGATAAGAGCAGCTTTTGCAAACTGTTAAGGAATCCGTTTTCAAATACTTATTGCGTTCTTGTAAAAGTTTCTTGATTATGTTGAGGTATTCCAATCCATCCGAAACATCATTCATGTTCGGAATATACGTTTCCGTTTTACCTTCCATAAGCGAGTATATCTCTATTCTTTCCGGTAGCTGACCAAATGCCTTTTCACAAAATACCGAAATCATATTATTAAATAATAGGTTCATTTCTTCATGTGTATCAACTAAATACTTCTTTATGATGAATGAGTTGCTTGACCATTCTGCAACTTCGAAAGTTAAGGAAAGTTCGGTTCCCAACTCCTCAATATTAATGTTAAACTTTTCATATAAAAATAAAGGTGGATATTCAATTTTTGTAGTAGTTAAAAATTGGAGTAAATGATCTGTTATATTAGCAAGAGCCATATAATAATGATTCTTTGACTCAAACTGACGTACATCAATGGCACTCCAATGATCATCTATGAACTCCATAACTTTCTTTGTCGTCTTATTTATTGGAGGAAGTTTATAATAACGACTTACAACTTGTTTAACCACAAATTGAACCATTTTCCTCCAATCCAATTGAGATGTGATTTTTCCTTCTATATGAAGAAAGTAAAATTGATAAGGACATCTTATAAAATCTTGTAGATGGTAATCAGTTAAAGTAGCAATGGAAATCCGATGTTCCTTACCCATCATTCCCATCACCTCTCTTTCCCCATAAAATTTCTCTAATTCTTAATCGAAGGGACAAAACTTTTCTTTATAAAATCCCCCCCAAAATTTTGGCAGTTTTTGATATCCTCATCATCTGGGGTTAATTCTACTTTTAACCCTTCTAGGACGATAACAGCACCCTTTTCCCTTAATTTTTCGTTCAAAATATCTACGGCTGCACCATATTGTGTGTAAGAAGAATCGCAGGAACCAAACACCGCAGCTTTTTTTCCTGTCAGATCAATATGATCCAATTCCTCATAAAAGTCTAAATAATCATCCGGTAATTCTCCGTCTCCCCACGTATATGCACCTAATAAGATACCATCGTAATCTCCAAGTATAGACGCTTCAGGACCATCCATTATATCTATCTTTTCAATATTCACATCACTGATTTCCGTGATTCCTTCTGCAATGGCATTGGCCATTTCTTCTGTATTTCCACTCATACTGGCAAAAATTATAATGATTTTAGACATGATAAATTCCCTTTCAACAATGATAATTATTATCAATTATTTATAAAAATTTTTTAATTAGTGCGTTATCACCTTTAATTAAAATTTGGTACATCGAATCCCTGAACCTAATGATCTCCTATTTACTTTACCTACATCGAGCATGAGCTCACACCACAGTAGGGCATGACATTTAAAAATCAACTTCTAACACCTGATACAATTATTTCTTGATATAGCAACACGAATCACATTGAAAAAATATTATAGATAGATACTCACCTTCCTTTTTGTTGAAGTGTCCATTTTGAAAGAAACCGCTTCTTGAACGATTCTCTGCTTTTATTTTATATGTTCATGAAAATGCCCTGTTCTTTAAAAAGCATGTACATTTCCAGAATCCATTTTATTCTTTATTTTTTGTACGTTGCTCAGTTCATCAGCAAATGAAAGAAATGACTCCCTATCATGTGCATCGAGTGCTTCGTTTACTTTAAAGCTCAAATGGTTAATTTTTAGGTTCAAATCCAAAATGGAGCAAATGCTACCATTGGTATACAGTTCCTCAATATCTTCTACATGCATAAAAAACTGAAACTCATTGTTGACAACTATTAAAGAGTGCCATCCTAGGCAATCAACGTACTTCCGTTCGTTTGTAATTGTCCAAACATCACCTTGAAGAAACTCAATTATATGTTGGTGCTTTTGCCCAGGACAGCAGCAGCTTACTTGATGCTGAAATGATTCCAATATTACAAAATTTTTATTCATAGGTGTTCCTCCCTCACTCACATTCAGTTTTTAAATTCTTCTTCAATCTTAGCTCTTTGTTTGTCAGAGTTACCGTCAATTCTAATAAGTTTGACTAATTTTTTAATTTTTCTTCCTGGTCCAAAACTGTATATTCAATATTGTCGCATTTTAATATCGAAATTCTTTTTGCAGAACTAATTGAAAATGATTATCAATTTCATTTAGTATTTTATATGATAATGATTATCACTGTCAATCCGTTTTCGCCAACTTTTCATATTTTTGTTTTGATGCCTCGGAAAAATAGATGCCCAATTACTGCTGCCAAGCACATTTTAAGTATTATATAAGTTTTTAACATTCGCCCGATTTGTTAGGAAAGAACTCAATCATGCTTTCTGCTAGTCTACTTTCTCCAGCTATATATCCCCCCTCGAAAATAGGATATTCCTTTAGCAACAATAAAGAAAACTTCCAATTTTCCTCCTCTACTTACTAACCATATACCTCCATGCAGTGTCATAGCTTGCTTGTTATACGAATCTAAGTCCCAGCCAGCCCCAAACAAATTTCGGACGGACAGTTTACTTCACGGGATTAACTCCCACGCACCCGTAAGTGCTACTCTGGCTAATGATAAAAAATTTCTATTAAAAAAGGTCAACCAGTTGTTTTACTGGTCGACCTTAGAAGACGAAAGTACCCGTCAGTTCCATAGCTACTTACAGTGTTTGATATTACTTCTTAATATAGTGGGTCCCAATTTTTTAGTTTTTGAATTAGAAAGACGCACCTGCACTTCTACATTTTCCATTTTCGCTGTAATTTCATCAAATCTTCCAGCCCAAGTTGGACTATCTTTTTCTGGAGAAGGATAAAGCCTGAAACGCCAACTAATTTCGTCTGTTATAAAGCAAAACCTTCATAGCTATCGTAATTCCCATAAGTAGATGGTTCTGGAAGGTGTACACCAAGAATACTTACATTAGTTCGTGCAAAACTTGGTGGGCGTAACTGCACTTTATAAACCAATGCTATTCCCTTTGAATTTGTAAGCTTTTTATCAATTGGTTCCAATACCATACTACAAGGCATAGTTGTTGCATTTGTTTGAATGGGAGAAATGACAAAAGTAAAGATAATAAATATGCCCAAAATAATTTTTTTCATACCAACACCTCTTATAATTATTTTGGTTATTTTACCCTCAATATGATCTAAATATAGATAGTCCTTATTCAAGTAACCTGCCTCTCTAGTTGCATAAGAAAAGGAGCTGCTGAACAGCTCCTGGTAATAAAGTAAAGCACCTTTTTTTGTTACATTAACATAAATATCCACTTGAAACTCACCTAAAAGAATTAAAGGTCAGGTGATATGAATTCAACCAAGCATAACATAATCCCCTACTTTAATTTGATTCTTTTCAAACCATCCAAGATTCACTTCAATTGCATAATGATATGATATTTCTGGATCATAAATAGGGCATATATCTTTTATACAAGGCTCCATATCAAGTATTTTTAGAATTTCCCCAGCTGAGTCAAGAAAAGCAATAGATAAAGGAATTAATGTGTTTTTCATCCAAAAACCACCATATATTTCTTCTGAAAACACAAATAACATCCCTTCATTTTCAGGTAATTTCCTAACAAACATTAAGCCCTTATCTCTTTTTCTTTGAGTATCTGCAACTTGAACGGTTAATCTAGTTTCCTTGTTTCCATTAAGTATTTTTATCATTTTTCTTTTTATTATATTTTTCATGTTCACTCACCTTCGAATATTATTATAAACAGGAAAGAATTTTAGTTCTTTTAAAAAAAGTTCATAAGATTGAAAGTTTCTTTTTTCGAAAAAACGACTATTCCCTAATAATAAAAAGGAAGAAAATTGGAGATAAAACGAATGAACTAAGCACCTTTTCACTTCTTATACTTATTCTATGATTTTATATTTAATACGCTGTTTTCAATAATCACAGCAACAATATAAAAGCACAGGCGTGGTTTTGGAAACCTTTCTTGAACTTAATTAAAGCTTGTGAAATGAAATTTTTAGTTGTTAACGCACAGCATATGAAAGCTGCCCCTGATCGAAATCGACGAGAATTGCATGAGCTTGTGCCATCGCGGAAGTTTGAAGAACGAGCTAAACAACATAATTAAATTAAAAAGGTGCTTGACCAAATATCAAGTTAGGCTCTGTTGAGGGTCAAAAGAGCAATCAGCATCGCCACTAGGTAAGAAACTTTAGTAATTTCGGCAAGTCTCCAGGAAGGAAATAGTTCGGGGTACGCTATAAAGAATATATCTTTATGACATTACTAAGCAATAGTTAAATATGGGGTTGTTCTTTTGTTTGAATGTCGATTTATGTATTATGTTAGATGTTCTAGTTTTATGTTTTATGACTTCTTCTTTAAAGGTTCTTTTTTATTTGACTTTTCTCATCGGGAATGGCCTCTCCAAGAGTGCAAATAAGGTCCCTTTTAAAAACCCTCCCCATTTAGCACCTTTCATAAGGCCCATCCTAGGGCCTGTACAACTGTACTACGTAACGTCATACGGTATCAGCAAGGCTACTATATAGGGGGGGTTGGAGAATTGGATTGGAATAATATATTATATGCTCAATATTCCAATTAGTGTAAAAAGTAATAAATATCAGCATCAGCCCATTAGAACCTACCACGCACACCCTCATACCCATGGTGGAAAAAGGACCCTATTCAACTCCGTAAGTCCTAAGGACGAAAGGCCGTGTGCTAGATTTAGAAAACAGTACTATCTAATGATAGACAAAAAAGGGTCCGCATTCATTATGTAAAGAAATGCGGACCCTAGTTTTTTTAGAAGATCCTCTGAATGAGAGTCCTTCTTTAAATCATTTTATTGATACTTCTCATAAAGTCTTTCATAACGGTGGATAATTTCCCTTTCGCTTCCTTCATCGAGCTTCCTTGAACACCGAAATAAAATTTAATTTTAGGTTCTGTTCCGGAAGGTCGTAAACATACCCAGGTGCCATCTTCAAGAAAATATTTTAATACGTTCGATTTTGGGAGCTTGATGGCCTCTTCCCTATTTGACGCAAACATGTATTTTTTCCTGCTGAGATAATCCTCTTGAACCACTACTTGATGACCAGAGATTTGATCTGGTGGATTTTCACGGAATTCATTGAGAATCGCATCAATTTGTCTGGCACCTTCAATTCCTTTTAAAGTCAGCGATTGCAAATCTTCCAAGTAATATCCATATTTTTCGAAAACTTTCATTAAACCTTCGTACATCGTTTTGCCTTGCTTTTTGTAATAGGCACAGACTTCCACTGCCAGAATGGTAGCCTGTATGGCATCCTTATCTCGAGCAAAATCTTTGATTAGATATCCATAGCTTTCTTCATAGCCAAACAGGAAAGAATGTTCTCCACTTCTGTGGTATTCATTGATTTTTTCAGCAATGAACTTAAATCCAGTTAAAACATCTACGGTCTTTAAACCATTTTGCTCAGAAATCGCCCTTCCTATTTCTGAGGTCACGATGGTTTTTAATACGACTCCATTTTCAGCAAGAGTCCCTTTCTTTTGTTTTTGTGAAATTAAATAATCCAAAAAGAGAGCGCCTGTTTGGTTGCCTGTTAATACGACATAATCTCCAGCATTATTTTTCACGCTAATTCCGAGCCTATCCGAATCCGGATCAGTGGCAATTAACAAATCAGCGTCGACGCGGTTACCAAGCTCAATGGCCAATTCAAAAGCAGCATGTTCCTCTGGATTAGGGACTTTAACGGTAGGAAAGTTAGCATCGGGCTTTTCCTGTTCTTTAACAAAATGGACATTTCGATATCCTAGATCATGCAAAGCACGTTTTACCGATTTATTGGCTGTACCATGAAGCGGTGTAAATACGAGCTTTACATCGATTTCATCTGCTAACTTTGGATTTTCCGGAATAGTGAGCAATTGCTCATTATAAGCAGTATCCAGCTCCTCCCCGATGATTTGAATGAGTCCTCTGTCCTTTAGGATTTCTTCTTCTTCAACTACAAGGGAAAGCTCACTTTCAATCGCGTTCACGTAATTAATGACTTGATCCGCCGCTTCAGGAGGTAGCTGTGCCCCGTCTGATCCGTACACTTTATACCCATTATATTCAGGCGGATTATGGCTTGCTGTAATGACGATACCGGCAAATGCATCCAGCTTACGTACGGAAAAAGAGAGCTGTGGGGTAGGTCGTAATTCATCAAATAGATAAGCTTTAATTCCCTTTGTTGCCAAAGTCTTGGCTGCTTCCAATGCAAATTCGGGAGACTTATGTCTGGAATCGTAAGCAATTACGACTCCTCTGGATTTTGCCTCGTTTCCAAACGATTGAATATACTCAGCAAGTCCTACAGTCGCTTTTCGCACGGTATAAATGTTCATCCTATTCGTACCTGGACCAATTTCCCCTCGCATACCACCCGTCCCAAATTCCAAATTTTTATAAAAGGCGTCTTCAAGTGCTATTTCATCATCCTTCATTTCTTCAAGCAATAAACGCATTTCATGATTTAAATTAGGGTAACTCGTCCAATTATTATACATATATTCCCAACCCAACAGAATACAGCTCCTTCCAGTTTTGCTTTATTTGGCTTTTCTTTACTCTTTGATCTTAGAACGCATTTTAGGCGATCAATTGAGTATGGAATCTAACGTTCCTAAGGCATCCATTACGATATCATTTTTAGCTTCCTTTAGTACTTCTTTGTAACGTGTTGTAGAATCGCCAAATGTCCTCCCTCCAAAGTTTTTGATTACGAATTATCCATATTCCCAACCAATACTTTGGAAAGAGCATCATTTATTCTTCATTACTTCTTTTTTAGAAGAGTGAAAATACGGCTGGTTTTGAAAAAATTCAGTTGCGAAATCTAGAATAATTACAAATCACTTTTATGATATCGGGGTCCATATCTTTAGCTGATTGATTGGAAATAATTGGACGGCACTTTCTTCTATACCATCAGGTTTTATGGTTCCTTCGATAATTTCATTAAAAAGCGTTAACAGAATAGAATTGATCAATAAAATAGTTTAAGCCTTTTAAAACTTTTACAAATTGTAATCCACCAATCGTTAAACCTGTTAATGATTCTCCTTACTCCATAAGTCCCATCTGATTAATTATAAATACTTTTGCCCGTATTTAAATGACTTGCATTTTCCCACAAGCTTCGTAAATTCATCAATATACCCCGTGACACTCCCTATATATAATAACTACTGGGTACCCAGCTTGTTTTTTCGTAACTGTTTTTAAGTTTTCCTTACTTGATTTATTTTTTCTTTTCCTTTTTCTTTTCCTTTTTCTTTTCCTTTTTCGTTTTCTTTTCTTTTTCTGTTTTCGTTTTCTTTTCTTTTTCTGTTTTCGTTTCCGTTTCCGTTTCCGTTTCCGTTTTCGTTTTCGTTTCCTTTTTCTTTTCTTTTACTGTTTTCGTTTTCGTTTCCGTTTCCTTTTTCGTTTTCTTTTCGTTTTCCGTTTCCTTTTTCGTTTTCTTTTCGTTTTCCGCTTTCTTTTCTGTTTCAGTTTCCGTTTCCGTTTCCGCTTTCTTTTCCGTTTTCTTTTCCGTTTTCTTTTTCTTTTTCTTTTTCGTTTCCTTTTCGTTTTCTGCTTTCTTTTCCTTTTCCTTTTCGTTTTCCGCTTTCTTTTCCGTTTTCTTTTCTGTTTCAGTTTCCGTTTTCTTTTCTGTTTCAGTTTCAGTTTCCGTTTCCGTTTTCTTTTCTGTCTCAGTTTCCGTTTCCGTTTTCTTTTCTGTCTCAGTTTCCGTTTCCGTTTCCGCTTTCTTTTCCGTTTTCGTTGTATTAACAAGAGAATATAATCTTTGTTGCTCCATAATTTGTTTATTGATATCAAATTTTTCTTCAATGACTTTCCGTGCTCTTTCCGTAAAGTCGTTCCAAACCTCTGGATGTTCTAAAAAGAATTGTATGCCTTTCGCTAACTCAATATCATTTTTTTCGGGAGCTAGGTATCCTGTTTTCAGGTGTTCAATTAATTCAGGGATTCCCGCATGTTGGGTGGAAACGACAGGTAAACCGCTAGCCATTGCTTCTTTTAAGGCATTAGGAATGCCTTCGATATCACCGCTTTTAGCAGTCTGACTTGCAAGGCAAAAGATATGAGCTTTTTTCAATTCATTTGAAACTTGTTTTGAATTCATAGCTCCTCTAAGAATCACAGCATCTTTAAGATTAAATTCTGTAATGATCGATTTAATTTTATTCTCATCTTCACCTGCTCCAATAATATGCAGTCTAGCATTCGGATATTGTGTATAAATCCTTTTAAATGCTTTTATGAGAGTAACAAATCCTTTTTTGTCTACAAGTCTACCTACAGATAATATTCTTATTTCGCCTTCTTTAGGTAGTGTGGGGGTAGAATAGGCGAAAAGATCTAATTCGATACCACCATATAACACATGAATTTTATCGTCCGGAATTCCTAAACTTCTTAATCCTTGTGCAAGATATTCGCAAACAGGAAAAAATTGTGCACCATGTTTAATTAATGATGAATATCGCTGAGCATTTTTTTTAAAAATTTCTGGTCTGTCAGAACCATCGCGCCCTCTAATGCTAACCATCAATGGGATATTATATTTTTCACATACAGGCAAAATATCTTGTCCGTGTTTTCCATGATGAGCATGAATGGCTATGACCTCTTGTTCTTTGAAGAAATTTTCTAGATCTTTAATCTTGTTTATATTATAGTAGTTTTCAAAGGGGAATTCTGTATGGATGGTATTGTCGAATGGGCCGATTACAATGGAGCGATAGCTACTTATTTTTACGATTTGATTATATATAAAACGTTGGTGTGTTTTAATATTTTCACTTACAAAATAAGCAATGGTTTTCATCCTGCCTCAGTTCCTTTTACAAGAAATTCATATTTACTCTTCTCGCGTTCTTCTAAAACTAATAGTTCTTGATAATTGCCTAATTTTTTAATTTTTCCTTGTTCTCCACTTTGCTTCACTTGCTTGTGATATTCATGAGGGAACATGGAATCTGCTTTATAAATGTCTTTGTATGGTAGTTCTTCAGAACAAACTATAAAATAGTTTTCATATAGGGGATTTAATTTGTATAGAGGATTATTTGTAGCATTACGTGAAAGGGACGTCATGAGAAAATCTGAAAAATTATACTCCTTAACAACTTCCAATTGTGTTTTCATATTTTCAGGGTTCAAATTACTTTCTCCTTTTATTAACTTACAAATTTTTAATTAATCTTTTTGTTTGCACGTAATTTACCCTTCTCTTTTTATTTGATCAAGAATTTTTACTCATTATATTTTTATTTATATTGTACTGTTCTGCCATGCACTCCAAATCTACTAATATCGAATCTGTCTCCATTTATCGTTTTCACATAGACATTTTCTAATTTTCAGCATTTCATTAATGGCATTCGTTAATTGGCCTTTCATATCAACTCCAGGATTATTTTTTGATCTTCCTGTCACTAAAATCCCACTTAGCAAAAATTCACTGCTTCTTTTTTCCTTATTTATTGTATTTATTGTACCAACTTACAAAATGAGTTAAACCTTCTTCTATTGTTGTTGAAGGGTAGAAACCCACATCAGCATGCAAATCGGCAATATCTGCATATGTCTCCTTAACATCTCCAGGTTGCATCGGTAAGAATTCTATTTTGGCCTTTTTTCCAATTAGTTTCTCTAGTGTGTTAATGAAATCCATTAATTTTATGGGCTTATTATTACCGATATTATAAATTTTGTATGGGGCATAGCTTGAACTTGGATCAGGGTTAGCTCGATCCCATCCAGAATGATAGACCGGTGGTTTATCAAGTAATCGGATTATTCCTTCAACAATATCATCAATATAAGTAAAGTCTCTTCTCATATCTCCATTATTGAAAACCTTTATTGTTTTCTCTTCAATAATATTTTTAGTAAAAGAATAATAAGCCATATCTGGTCTCCCCCATGGACCATAAACCGTAAAGAAACGGAGTCCTGTGGTTGGAATATTATATAAATGACTATAAGTATGAGCCATTAATTCATTAGACTTTTTAGTGGCAGCATATAAACTTACTGGATGATCCACTGGGTCTTTGGTTGAGAAGGGGATATTTGTATTTGCTCCATATACAGAACTGGAGGATGCATAAATTAAGTGCTTTACATTATTTTGTCGGCAGACCTCTAAGATATTTAAAAACCCAACCAGGTTGGAATTAACATAAGAATCCGGATTTTCTATGCTATAACGTACTCCAGCCTGGGCTGCTAAGTTGATGACTATATCAATGGATCTGTCTTTAAATAATTGATTTAATTTTTCTTTATTAGTTAAATCCAATTTATGGAATTCGAAATCAGGGTTTTCTTTTAATATCTTGAGTCGATTGTTTTTTAAAAAAACATCATAATATTCATTAATATTGTCTACTCCTATAACATTGATATCTAGGGTTAACAAACGTTTTGTTAAATGGAAACCAATGAATCCTGCAGCACCTGTTACTAATATATTCATAACATTAATTCCAATCCTTTCTATTACATTAGGATTTTGACACCTTTCATGAACACTGTGTAAGCATTATTTATATATTTATACTTTCGACCCTTTACAGCAACAGAACAAAGTTCATTATGACGGATATAAAGAGGAAGCAAACTCAATATCTTCATTGGGGAGAGACTTACGTTTTATTCATAATTCACGAATGACATGATATCCTTTTTCGCTTAAGCCTTATGAGTATTCCACGCTTATACCCGCTGTGAACAAGCATTTACCGATGAAGATTAAGCTAAAACGATTGGTTACTATTGAAAGCAAAATCACCATTGGTTTTGATATGCTCCTTTTTTGTGATAACTAAACCTCAACAAAATAGCAGTAATACCTTTTTTCCCTTTTTTCGCTAGGTTCCAGTTACATGACTATGACTATACAAGCGTATTATCATTTTCAGTTAATGGGATTGGTGTTTTTGTCCATTCAGCATACGTACCAGGATCTAACGCCTTCACTTGTTCCAAAAAAGAATCTAAAAAATTCCTTTCTCGCAGGTCTTTAAATAACTCGAGAGGCCTTTTTTGTTCACGTGAAAACGAGTACACATGGTCGACTAATTTAAAACCATTCCTGGTAATGATAATATGCCGTAATGGGGCATCAATTTGTTTGAAACCTGATTTTTCCATTGTTTTTAATATATAGAGTAATCGTCTTGTTATGTCCTCAGAAAGTACAGATTGTTTTTTTAGAAACGTATTTAAATCTGGTCCTAATAGATATTCCATTAAAATATAATTGGGTCCTGTTTCAAAGACTTTCGGGATAAAAGGCAAGTCTTGACTAGATAAAAGAACCATTTTTTCCTGATTTGCATGTTCAGTTTTCCCGTAAAGTTTAACGCATGCTTCTTCAGACACTCGATAAACAGCACCTTGATGCCCTTTTCCAATGAGTGTTTGTGTTATAGCGCTATCCACTTTTACTCCATTACCTGACCCTCCTGAGAGGACGGGAATGTTTCTAAAATCCAAATTATTTTGATTGAAATAATCCTCCCACTCATTGAAGGTGTCCGGTTCAAGCTTTTTCACTTGGGCTAAGAACGATTCCTTTAAAAGGATTATATTTAAATCCCTTAATAATTTTAATGGTACGGGGTGCATCCTTTTAAAGGAATTTACATGGTCAATCACCTTAAGTTCCTCATTACCAACGACAAAAATATGACGTAGGGGGGCATCTATCATGGTGAATTTTGCTTGTTTTAATTCTTTTAATATATAGAGAAGTTTCTTTACTATGGAATCAGGGATATACGTACAATTTCTCAGATATTCTTTTAAGGTTGGCGCATTAAAATATTCCATGACTATATAGTTTGGTCCTGTTTCATACACCAATGGCATAAAGGGTAGATGTTTTCCAGCTATAAGAGCTTCTTCCTCCATTTCCGCTTGTACGGGGTCTGAATAGATTTTTACACATTTATCTTCTGAAAGTTTAAATACTGCACCTTGAGCCCCCATTCCAATCAGCGAATAGGTAGTGGGATTGTGAATTTCCAAAGATTTTTCACCTTTGGTTACAGTAATGTTTTTAAAATCCTCCATGATCTCCTCCTAACTGCTCATCTATGGACTTATGTTGAAAATGTTGAATTTTATTAAGGACTTTTTTGACTTTTTCTGCTTTTTGAGCCTTTTTGTCATTTTTACGAGATGCAATTTTTTCATCATTACCTTTAGTCTTATGTTGAATTTTAGACTTTTTGTCATTTTTATTAGATGCTACAAGTTCATCTTTGACTTTATCTTTAGTCTGCTGTTGCAGCTGTTGCAGCTGTTGTAGCTGTTGGAGCTGCTGGAGCTGTGGAAGTTCTTGAAGCTGTTGAAGTTGTTGTAGCTGCTGTAACTGTTGTAGCTGTTGCAGCTGTTGCAGCTGTTGTAGCTGCTGGAGTTGCTGTAGTTGCTGTAGCTGCTGTAGCTGTGGAAGCTGTTGCAGCTGTTGCAGCTGTTGCAGCTGTTGCAGCTGTTGCAGCTGTTGCAGTTGTTGCAGCTGTGGAAGCTCTTGAAACTCTGGAAGCTCTTGAAACTCTGGAAGCTCTGGAAACTGCTGTAGCTGTTGCATATAAATAAGGGCTTTTCTGGCTATTTCGACTTTTTTTCTAGGAGCAATTGTTTCGCCATTATTACCTTGCTGTTGAGGCTGTGGAGTCTCCTTAAAGGTTTTTTTATCCATTTGGCGAGGTGTTACTGAATATTGTTTACCTACTTTATAAGGGGCTACAAGTTCATCATAAAATTCAGCTTGTTGTTGAAGCTGATGGATGAGGTTAAAGTTTTGTTCGACTTTTTGACGAGCCGCTATTGTATATGTTTCCCATGTCTCTCTATTAGTTAGCATGATTTCAAGAGCATCTGCCAGTTCATCTACGTTGTTTTCTTGTACTAAAACACCCTCTTTGTTATTGGTTATTAATTCAGGGATGCCGGCATGATTGGTCGAAATCACTGGTACTCCAATCGCCATAGCTTCTTTTAATGTATTAGGTATTCCTTCTACATCTCCATCGGCAGATTCTAAGCTCGCGGCACAGAATATATCCGCATTGGTCAATTGTTCTCGAACTTGATCTTTAGGGAGATGATTCAATAAACGAAAAGAGTCTCCTAAATTAAGTTGATTTGCCAATGATATGAGATATTCTTCAAGTTCCCCCCTTCCGATAATCGTCAGGGTTGCATTTGGAAATTTACCTTTGATTTTTTGAAATGCTTGCATTAAGACATGATGTCCTTTTTTTTCCACCAACCTACCGATGGATAAAATGTTTTGAGAGTCCCCTTTATGTGGAGTCCGGTAATTGAATTCGTTAAGGTCAACGCCCCCATAGAGCACTCTAATTTTTTCTGAAGGACACCCCCAAGCAATTAACCTATCTGCTAAATACTGACAAACTGGAAAAAAACACTCACCTTGATCAAATAGCCTTTTCATGTTATCCAGATAGCCAATGGGCTGATTAGCTAGGGTTGCATCCCTGCCTCTTATACTTGTAACCAACGGAAGGTTTGTTTCCTCTTTAAAAGGAAGCAATAACATCCCTAATTGACCATGGTGAGCATGTAAGAGGGAGATATTATTTTTTTTCACATATTCTTTTGGTGAGAAAATTTCATTGAGATAATGAACTTTCTCATTCAAAAGGGAAAGATCTATCATATACTTTGGTTGTCGTACCATATGGATATAATCATAATTAGGAACTTCTCGAATCTGTGAGATATATTGGGTCGGGTCGACTCTTAAATTCAAATGCATAACTGTGTGCAAATAAATGATCTCCTTTCATGCATAGTAAGCAAATTTCCTGGACCTTTTCAAGTATATTATGCAGGACTCTTTAGGTACGCATGGACTAATAACATACAGTAAAGCTAAATGGCAGAGAGTATGCGTTTGCCTAATACAAAGGGGGGATTGAAGTAAATGCCATGACACAAGATTATTTGCAATCAATGGATCGATGAAGCTCTTTCTTCCATTTAAAGAAATATAAAAAAGCACCCAAGAACTATCAAGGGTGCTGCATTGCCAGTTTGAACCTAATTTATGTCTTTAATGAATCATGTTCGGGTTAATGGAGTGTTAGAAAATGTTTTCGCTTTATGTCATGCCAATAACAATTGCCGGTCTTCCTATTGGATAATATTCAATTTTCTTGCACGCTTTGATTCGATCTTCTTCAAGACAATTTCTGCCATCAAAAACAATCGGTTGTCTCATTGTATTCATCAATGTCTCTAGGTCTAAATGTTTAAACTCATTCCATTCGGTAACAATAAATACAGCATCCGCATCCACTGCCGCTTCGCGAACTGAGCTGGCAAATCTGATTGTATCCCCTAATATCTTCTTCGCATTATCTATTGCCACCGGATCGTAAGCTACCACTTCTGCACCAAGTTTGGTTAATGAACGCGCAATTTTGATGGATGGAGCTTCCCTCATATCGTCTGTCTCTGGCTTGAAAGCAAGACCAAGCATTGCAACCTTTTTCCCTTTTAAATCCCCCATACGATTTATCGCTTTCGTTACAAGGAGTTGCTGCTGAAAATCATTAATCGCTACTGTTTCTTTTAACAGGGAAAAATGTACTCCATGTAACTTGGCAGTATGGAGCAACGCTTTAACATCCTTCGGAAAACAAGATCCACCATAACCAATACCGGGCTGTAAAAAAGCTTCTCCAATCCTTTTATCTTTTCCCATTCCCTTTGCTACATCTTTAACATCTGCACCTACTACTCCGCATAAATTGGCAACTTCATTGATAAAGCTAATCTTAGTCGCCAAAAAGGCATTAGAAGCATACTTAATCATTTCCGCACTTCTAATACTTGTTAGTATAAATGGTACATTTAACGGACGATACATTTCTTGTACATTCTTAGCCGCCTCATTATTTTCAGAACCGATGATGATTCTATCTGCCTTCATCGTATCCATAACGGCTGATCCTTGCCTTAAAAATTCAGGATTTGAAACCATATTAAAGGTGACCCTTTCGTTACAAAGGTCTTCCATGATTTTTTTAATAAAATCATTCGTACCAACTGGCACAGTACTCTTTATAACGACTACTGAACTCTGCACTAGGTTCGCGGCAATATCCTTCGCGGCTTGCACAATATACGATAAATCTGCTTCCCCATCCTCCTTTTGCGGTGTACCTACGGCAATGATGATAATCTCGGCACCATTCAGTGCCTCTCGATGAGATGTTGTAAACAGCAGTCTGCCCGCTGCGGCATTTTGAGCAAGCAAATTCTCCAGACCCGGTTCATATATTGGAGAAATCCCTTGACGTAAACTTTTTATTTTCTGTTCATCTGTATCAATACAAATGACACTATGCCCTATTTCGGACAAACAAACACCAGTGGACAGCCCGACATAACCTGTACCCAAAACGGCTATTTTCATATTATTCATGCTCTCTCTTTATAATCTGAAGGTTTTCTTTCTTATTTACATCCCTTAAATAGGAAAGTACCTCGTCTCTTATATCATCCCTGCGCAAAGCAAAGTCTATTGTTGCCTTAATGAATCCAACTTTATCACCAATATCATATCGGTTTCCCTCAAAGTTATATGCTAATACTGCCTGCTGCTTATTTAGCTCATTTATGGCATCAGTAAGTTGTAATTCATTACCATGTCCAACCGGAAGCTTTGATAATGTTTCAAAAATCTCGGGTCTAAAAACATAACGTCCCATTATCGCGTATCTGGAAGGAGCCTCTTCCCTTTTCGGTTTTTCCACCAAAGAATCGATATGAAAAAGGTTAGGCTCAATCATTGTCCCTTTTGGCTTAATAATTCCATATTTACTGACATCATTTTCCGGTACATTCTGAACTGCTACGACGGAACTGTTACAATACTCAAAAACACTGATGATTTGTCTCAGACAGGGTGTTTTAGACATAACGATGTCATCCCCTAACAAAACAGCAAAAGGTTCATTTCCAATGAAGCTTTTAGCACAGAGAATTGCGTGTCCTAGCCCCATCGGTTCCTTTTGGCGGACATAATAGATATTTGCCAAACTTGATATTTTCTGAACTTCCTCTAAAATATCCAGCTGATTTTTTCTTAAAAGTGCATCTTCCAACTCATAGGATTTATCAAAATGATCCTCTATTGATCTTTTGCCTCTACCGATTATGATAATAATTTCCTCTATACCAGAAGCTACTGCTTCTTCAACAATATACTGAATCGTTGGTTTATCAACAATCGGCAGCATTTCTTTAGCCTGAGCTTTTGTTGCAGGCAAAAATCGGGTCCCAAGGCCTGCGGCCGGAATAATGGCCTTTCGGATTTTCATAAGCTGCCTCCCTTTGTCATTCATTAATCCTTTATATGCATTAGGACAACTTCCGGTCTAGTTAGTAGCCCAATTAGTCCTTTTTTATTTAACGGGGGCCAGTGGCTATACATACAAGAATCACAAACTGGATGTGGCTGGGCGTCGCAACCTGCAGGTTTGTGCCAAATTAAAAACTCCATTACACTTTTTATGCAATGGAGTTACCATGGTTTTGGTGTAATGGTCGATAATACGGTGTGGATAAACCACTGTGCGAGCTTTTTTGCGGCTTTGTAGCCAGTCGGTATCCTTTATTCTTTCTTTGAAAAACTCTAGCCGTCAGAAATGAGGGCAACAATTTCTTTGATTAATATAATGGGGATTGCAAGTCCCTTTATTATGACTAATTTATAATGGGTTTTTATACCTTTATATCAAAATATATGATGGAATGCATTCATGATTTTGAGGGGGGGATTTTCACTGATAAATTCTTAATCTAATAGAAGACAATAAAAAGGGGAGGTTTATTCCCACCTCCATTTTTAATTGAATTGTTAACAGGCTTGATAACTAAGAGTACGAAATATGATGAAATGGATATAGTTTAGGCATTTTATTAGCTTTCTCCTAAAGCAACAACTTTTATCATCCTTGGTAAGGGTTAAGGCAACAATACTGATTCTCCGTACGTGAAGAGAAAAACTTGGCATATTGGATTCATTTCCAATGAATCAATCCGCAACATTTGCAATCCTCGGCAGGTCCAAATGGGCGCCATCGACGCGAAGGTTTCGAATTCTGCAGGAAAACACCCAACATCAACTACTTCGATATATTAAAGTTGGTTACTATACCCTTTTGAAGAGGCTCAAATAATTGGGGATGTACATTTGTCGGACAGGAGTGGGCAATACTGTGAATCCTGACATTGCTCCGACTAACCACACATTCGATCCTGCATCATACCCGACCTTTTGTCACTCTACGCTACATAGATATTACCGAAGAAGAAACAAGCAATACACTAAAAACATTGGCGTTCTCATTAAAAAATGACGTATTCAAAACGTTCGTAAATGTTAAAGTAAGTTCTTAAAACTAGTTTATACTTTTACGAACAATAAAAATGGCTGTTCAGGAGAAAACGCCTCCGTTCCCAAACGTCTACTTTCATGAACAAAGATGCTTGAAAGATTACGTAAAGAAACCGTACCTTTTACAGTAGTATTGGGTGGCAAATATACTAGTTTTCAAATAAAAAAGAAGAGGCTTTCTCAGCCTCTTCTTCTTTATTCAGTTTCATCTTCATTTTTATTACTGCCACTGCTAGTTGCTATATACATTGCAATCTGCGCCTTTTTTTCTAAATCTAAATCAAGTGTATCGATTATGCTAAAAGGCGATTTTAATTGGAGGGGTTGTGGCTGTGAAATCTTCGTTATTTCATGTAAGATTTGATTCAAGGTTTGTTCCTGTTCTTTAATTAACTGATTCTGAAGTTGAATCTGAAGTTCCTTCTGTTGTTGTTCTTGGCTTTGGAGTTGGGCTTGAATATTCTCTAGTGGTTGTGAAATCTTCGTTATTTCGCGTAATATTTTATTTAAAGTCTCATCTTGTTGTTTAATTAATTGATTCTGAAGCTGAACCTGAAATTCCTTTTGTTGTTGTTCTTGGATTTGGAGTTGGGCTTGAATATTTTCTAATATATGGTTAAAGTCATCATGCTTTTTATCATCTTTCTGACCCTTCTTATATTTTTTCATTTCGTCTTTCTTGTATTTATCTTTTCGATCATTTTTACCCATTAGGTTCCCACCTTTTTCACTATTTATTGGTTATGGAAGCGCACTTGAATTTCATATTGTGTAAAGTAAAATTAAAACAAATTGAAGCTTCCCTGCCTCAGCATTGTTGCTGGGAGCTAAGTCTAATTCTACAAGAATAATGGAAGCCAAAAAGAACGGTACAGTCTTAGCAGTATGAATGGGAAACGGTTGGTTGAATATTAGTGGCTTTTGGAAAAAATGACCTCTCCTTTTTATTTAGGAATCCATTCATGAGTACTTTGTTATTTTTCTTGACAGTGATCTTAAATAGGTAAACAACTATCACCATTCTTTCTATAGATATTCAACACACCTTTGAATGACTGAGCGTTTGTCATGTATGGACGTTAAACTTATACCACCTTGCAAAAATAAATAAAAAAAAACTTAATAAAAGAAGCAATCGTTATCTGTTTGTAAAAATATAATTTTACGAATATTGTAATTTGTTCTTAAACTGCAGTTTTATACGTCCGATAAAGGATATGGGACTTGACTACGGGTTGGGGACCTTCTTCTACTGACCACACCAAAGATCCCAAACCTTAAAGTAAAAATAATTCTCCGCGAATGCAAAATGGAAGCTATTCGCGACATGTATATCGCGAATAGCTTCCATGAGTTCCATGACTATATGAAAAACGTCTATAATCCTAACTTATTCCCATTTAAGAAAGGGACACCCCATTTTATCCTGCTCAGGCCTATCAGCAGTTAAATAAGGCCGTAGAGTTCGTTGGCGCGGAACATGTCGGCAACCATACCTTTCGGAAAAACGTTTGGCTATTGGTTTTACAAAGCCGCTAAGGATATTGTACCGCTGCCACAGATCCTGCATCATTCCCATCCATTTGTCACTCTACGCTACATGGATATTATCGAAGAAGAAACAAGCAATATACTAAACATTTTAGCGTTTTCATTTTTAAAAAATAAAAATGCAGTATTCAAAACGTTCGTACTTTTTCGAACGTTAACAATGGCTGTTCAGGAGAAACGCCTCCGTTCTCGACTTTGTACATTACGAACGGGAGTAACAAGGATATACTGCGCAAATCGCAAATTTTAAAGTCTAAGAGAGTTTTATCCTAAAAGACAAACTCCTTTACGTTAAAGAATCGACTTTAATCTTTTAACTTTTCCTGCTTGTACAACTTAAATGGTTTTGTGATGAATTCATCATGAGTTTTTTTACCTATGCCATACTTGCACAGGTTAAAGCCTTTGCGGTAGGCACTTCCCCATATTGTCCTACTATCGGATAGGTCTCCTATATCGCATTGAAATCGATATTTTTCTGCCAGTCTTCATATGATTCAGGATCGATTTTCTTTGCTTGTTCCAGGAATATATCCAATAACCCCAATTTCTTTAAATCACGAAACATCTTCGGATTATATGGATCATTCATTGTGAGGCCATCTGAATGATCGATTGCTTTCAGCACATTTCCCTTTGTTACAACAAAATGTCCGATTGAGGTCTTGATTCTACTAAATCCAACTCTCTTTAGTTCCTTTCGAATCATTATGATTTGTTCTGTAAACGATTCGGGAATATCCTGCTTTCCTTTCAAATGATCTTTTAGATTGGGACCTTTTAAATACTCCATAATTACATAGTTTGGTCCGACTTCATATAACTTCGGAACAATATGAGTTTCCTTTGCTGCTTCAAGTGCTTTCCCCTCTTTAGTTGCTGCGTTGGGATTGACATAAATTTTCACGCAACGATCTTCATCAAGCTGAAAAACTGCACCTTGACTTCCTTCCCCAATTAGTTTTAATGTGGTTGGATTATGAATAATAAGTCCCTTTTTACCGTTCTTTTCTATTCTCTCAACCTTTATTGTTTTAAAATCATTCATCCAATCTTCACCTCTTTTCATCTTTTTTATAACCATAATTATGATATGTAATCATCGATTAGTTGCTTTAGGTTAATAACACTTTTTCACAAAATTAAGACATACCCTCCCTAAAGGAAAGCTTTTCCCAGCATTTCTTCAGTGTCTTATGCTCATATACCTACAATAAAAAACTTCACAAAAAACATACAAATATATGTACTTGTCCGTTTCAAGTACTTTCCACTTTGCATTTAATAAAAAAGAGGAATTACCAGAAAGAAAATGATCAGAAAGGAGACCTGGTATGGGATACATTGAAGATTTACGTGCTCTCGTTGGGACCAGAGTTTTGATACTTACTGGTGTTACCGTTTTGGTTATCGATCAGAACAGCCGTTTTCTGATGGTACAATCCGATAAAATATGGAAATTGCCGGGCGGCTTTATCGAATTAGGAGAATCTGCGGAAGAGGCATGCAGACGTGAAATTTTGGAGGAAACCGGAATTAACATCGGTAACCTTCAATTAATTGGCGTCTTTTCAGGGAAGGACTATTTTACGAAGCTGCCTAATGGTGATCAATACTTTCCAGTCAATATTGCTTACGTGACCGAAGATATACTCAGCGGAGATTTAAAACCTGATGATATAGAAATACAAAAGGTTCAATTTTTTAAATGGTCCTCCTTTCCGAAAGAATTAACTGAACGAGATCGACAAATATTTCAAAGTTTTATCGAAAACTTGATTTCAGAGGGAAGGAAGGGATAGAAGAAGTGAAGACAATCGCTTTTTACATTAGGGAACCTATTAAAATAAATCAAGGATTTATGTACAATCAGATCATTATGTTGGATCAATATCGGCCTATTGTAATAGGCCCTTACCCAAGTAGCGACAATGTTCAATATCAGTTTGAACATTATTTTAATTTGAATGAAATTCAAGACCTTGGAACCTTCCTTAAGGAGCAAAATGTCGTGGCGATTCACGCTCATCAAGGGAAACACTCCATTGATATTTTACCAACAGCTATAGAGTTTGATATTCCTTTGATTGTGCATTTTCGGGGACGTGATTCATCCACTCAAACATATAAGAGATTTCGCG
Source organism: Peribacillus simplex (assembly GCF_900156045.1). GTDB lineage: Bacteria > Bacillota > Bacilli > Bacillales > DSM-1321 > Peribacillus > Peribacillus simplex_D. The sequence goes on from NZ_FTMX01000005.1 coordinate 303,116, forward strand.
AAAATGTCCTCCGATATCAAAATTTAGTAAAACATGGAGCTGGCTGTTTTGCCGTTTGCCATTTTCTTGCAGATGAGCTAAAAAAATTAGGATTTAAAGACGATAAAATACATGTATTATATGGCGGTCTAGATTTAGATTTATACCCATATGTCCAACGTTCCCTACCTAAAGAAGGTGAAATCCGAATTTTGTCTGTAGCCAGGCTTGTCGAGAAAAAAGGATTTTTTACGCTTTTGAAGGCTTTTCAACGGATTCATCAGGAATACTCAAGAACGACACTGCACATCATTGGGACAGGCAAAGATGAAGAGAAGCTAAGAGTTTTCATTGATGAAAACCAATTAAACGAACACGTTTTTCTTAGGGGACCAATGGATTCTAACCAAATTTCTAAGGAATTAAGAGATTCCCATCTCTTTTGCCTTGCCAGTGAAACTGGCGAAGATGGCGATGTAGAAGGAATCCCAAATGCATTAAAAGAAGCCATGGCAAGCGGTTTGCCAGTCATCTCCACCTTTCATGGAGGGATCCCGGAATTGATTGAGCATAAAAAAACAGGATACCTTGTTCCTGAGAAAGATGATATAAAATTGGCTCAAGGTATAAAATATTTCCTGAGTCATCCAAGAGTATGGAAGAGATATACCAGAAGTGCAAGACAGGTTATTGATGAAAATTTTGATTTAAAAAAACAAATCATCGAACAACAAAGGCTATACAGCTTAATGGAAAAAAATAACGGAGCTAATTGACATTGTCAAAGTAAATGATAATTTGGTCAGTAAATTAGCAATGTTACTTCCCTCCTTTTGTCCCCCTCGAACTTGTATATATCCCAGATGAATTCATAAAAAGCACTCCTAAATCACATTCCAAAAAAGACAGATTCAGTTCAGAATGCCAATACACGAGATTGGACCATATGCATTTTCATTGTAGTTCATGACGGCGGCTATTTTGTCCATTTGATTACATGGAACATGTTTGGGTGGATATCATTGGCCTGAAAAAACGCTTACCCAGAATCTAAAATATGATATCCCTTACCAAGAAACTAACCGATGGGGTTTCGCTATGCTAAATGTAGAAGATTTTACATCATTTGTAGAAAAAATTGTGTCCCTTCCAAGCGAATTAACCATGAAGTTACGCAAACCATCCCTGTTGAGGGCGGGTTCCCGAAGGAGTAAAGTGAAGCGCTGTACAAATTTCTTTTAGAACAAAAGTTCATTTACCGAATCTAATAACCAATTTCATCGAACAATTCAAAAGCAATATGGTTAATAAAAAAGACAAGGTAAAAAAGAAATTGAGCTAGACAAATATTTTTAAAGGAGACAAAGTGATATGACTAAATATCCAGTTCGATATGTACAAACATTAAGGGGCGGAACCGCACATGTCATTCTTTTCAGCGATGGTAAAGAATATGTCGTGAAGTGGTTCGATACTACGAAAGATAGAGAAAAAGAAGTGGTCAATGAATATCTGGTCGGCAAATTGGCAGAGCTCCTTTCACTTCCCGTTATCCCGTTTGACCTTGTATATATACCGGAAGAATTCATCAAGAAAACACCTGAATTACAATCCACTAAACACAACTATAATTCTGGATACCAATATGGCTGTGTTTATATTAAAAACAGTACAGTTTTCGAAAATGTTAGAGAGAATCTTCCCACTAAGACGGATGTTAAAAATCGAGATATGCTAGCCGGTATAACGGTATTCGACCAATGGGTAAATAACTCTGATCGAGGTACGATGAATGTCATTTTGGAAAATCTCAGTGATGGTGGCTATTATGTCCATATGATTGATCATGGGAGAGTTTTTCCGGGACGTTACAAATGGTCAGCTCAAACGCTAAGTGAAACACCGGTATATAACTACCATTGGCCTTTTTATAAATGGGCCTTCTCTCTTCTCGATGATCACACAGAGCTAACATCATATATAGAAAAAATAGTGAAATTGCCGGACGAATCGATCTATCAAGTGATTGAATCAATCCCTAAAGAGTGGAATGTGAGCACGAAGGATAGAGATGCGCTCTACAAGTTTCTTTTAGAACAGAAAATAAAATTGCCAGATATCGTTGATCGCATCATCCAACATCATAGCAAACCAAAATAACGCTGGTTTTATCCACAGAAAAAAGTAACTCCTTATTAGCTTTAAAGGAGTTACTTTTTTTATCTATAAATCTTTCGATTCATACTTTTTTTCCTTTTTTTAAGTTTCTTGAACAGCTCATCTCGAAAGGAAATATCCTCCTTTTTTGCAAAGTCCTACTTTAATTGAAAAGAATGATAAAACTTGCACAAAAATATGTGTAAGTATGGTCATTTCATCTTTTTTACAAAAGGAAATAAATTCACATATGGCTTTTGGTGAAAATACATACATGAATATCTATACAAAGATACTTGTGCATATTGTGAGTTTGCTATAGTAAAGCGCCAGGTCACCAGTAATTTTTACTGGTCCACCTCATAATCGCAGCACTATTAATAAGAAATAAGAAACAGTTATATAACGAGGTTCATGGTATAATTAACATAGTAAAACGCTTACAGTAGCAGTTTAAACTAATTGTTCGGAAAATTCATTCTATTGGGAGTCGATGAAAGTTGACAGTGGAAACTAAAATAAGTAAAGAACAAACTATTTTTAATCATATTGGAAATAAAATCAAAACGGAAGACCGAGAAATTAATGTAATTGCTAGATTAGATGAACCACTAATTGTAATATTAGGGAATGTTTTAAGTGACGAAGAATGTGACGGACTTATCAAATTGTCAAAAGACAGAATGAATCGTTCCAAAATTGGAGTTATGCACGAAGTAAATGAGATAAGAACGAGCAGTAGTATGTTTTTTCAAGAAAATGAAAATGACATCATTACCAAAATTGAAAAAAGGATTTCAACAATCATGAATATACCCATTGAGCATGGAGATGGTATTCAAATTCTTAAATATACTCCTGGGCAAGAGTATAAAGCTCATTTTGATTTTTTTACATCCTCAAGTATAGCAGCAAAAAATAATAGAATTAGCACAATCATCATGTACTTAAATGATGTGGAGCATGGGGGGGAAACTTTTTTTCCTAAACTGAATTTTTCAGTGTCTCCGCGAAAGGGAATGGCTGTGTATTTCGAATATTTCTATAACGACAAAAATCTAAACGAACTAACTTTACACGGTGGAGCGCCCGTTATCACTGGGGAAAAATGGGTTGCAACGCAATGGATGAGGAGACAAAAATAGTCTGCAGCTTGATATTGTGTAAACCTTAGACTCTAAAGGCCTCAATTTTAGGTGCCTTAGTTCATTAGGCACCTATTTGTTATCAGGATTCTGTTTATTAAAAAAGTCCAAACGAAATTTGATAAAAAAAGGATGATCACTAGTCTAAATTAACACTGGTCGGTCTTTTTGAACTCCAATATTTAGAGCACACTATTCATTTACCCTTAGTACTTTTTCTAAAATTATCGTAATCGGTCTTAATGTAATGAAATACCTTTGCGTTGCCATTATGGTCTGGATGAGTTATTTTTAATAGCCCTTTATATTCTGCCAATACTTCTTTATTGCTCGCCGTTTTAGAAAGCCCTAATTTTTCACTATAATCATTTGATTGAGTGGTGGACTCAATATTGTAATTGTTTCTGATATTTTCTTTTAATTTTATCAATTCATTACGTAATTCAATATTTTCTTTTAATAAATCCTTTGTTTCATTTTGTAATTCACTTTTCTCATTCTTTAGAATGGCAACTTCCTTTTTGAACATATCCCTCTGCTGAATCAATATTCTTTTTGCAGTCTCATGAAGTTCTTCAATACCTTCTATATGCTTATCTTGAGCTTGTATTTTTAATTTTAATCGGTGTATGATTTCGTCCTTATTTTGATCTATGATATCATTTATAGCCAGCTTTGAAGCTGGGTCATCGTTTATGTATCCATTGTTCCTCTTTCCGTTTCCAGAATATTTAATCTTACCTTCGCGAAGCCAGCGACTAACAGTTTGTACACTATTACTTTCTGTTACTCCTGCATCTTTTAACATTTCAAATGCTTGATCTGTACCATCCATTATGTATCCAGTTTTTCTATTCTTGTTTCCTCCCTCATATTTAATCCTACCTTCACGAAGCCAGCGTCTAACAGTTTGTATACTGCTACTTTCTGATACTCCTGCATCCTTTAACAGGTCGAAAGCTTGATCTGTGTTCACATTGTTCCCCCTTTCCCCTTATTCCGCAATGTAATATTACCCGAATGATATTAGCCTATTAAAAGGAATATATTTTACAACGAATGCGACTAATTTGTATGTCAATGTTTTAAATAATAGCATAGCCATTTTCTAAACAAAGAACAAATAGATGAAGAATATATGACGAATATCACAGAAAGATAACGATAAGGTATCAAAATTAAAAGTGTGAAACCAGAAATACATTATCGGTAACTACTAAAATCATGATATCAATGGTGGAGTTCGGTTATTAAGAGCAATATATACTTTCTGATTGAATCCAGGATCATGGGAACTGAGAATGAACGCTACAATATACATAAACAGATGATATCACTGGCTATGCTACCGTGCGGGATGATCTTTGGCTGAATATGAACAGAAATAAGAATCATACCAATAATCTTATAAAGAGTACCGCAAGCAAAACGGGGATTTACAGCGTATAGGAAATTCCGATATTAAAAATCCCAATCTCTCATGGATATAAATGAGAAATTGGGATTTATTTATTCATCAATTACGATTTAAGTTGCAACTAAAAGACTCTAAAACAGCCGCTTTTCCATGTTGATATTATTTATCTTAAGAAAATTATTGTTGACCCTCTGTATAAACTTGGAAGGTTACTCCGAATTTATCTGTTACAATCCCATAAGCAGGGCTGAAAAAAGCTTCCTGCAGTGGCATTTTCACTTCTCCACCTTGAGATAAAGTTTCAAAGATTCGTTTTGATTTTTCAATATCATTAATTGAAATACAGATCGTTACTTGATCTCCAGATTGACTGGTTTGACCTGGAAACGTATCGGAAAACATGAGGTCCGTTTCCCCAACCTTTAACATTGCATGTGACACAAGATCCTTTGCTTCTTCTGGCAGAGGAAATTCTGGGTTTTCGGGCATTTCCCCAAAAGTTTGATTAAAAACGACTTTTGCATCCAATGCTTTTTCGTAAAATTGGATCGCTTCCTTTGCATTTCCGTTCATCATTAAATATGGAGATAATCGCATTGTCATAATTAAATAGCTCCTTTTGCTTTGAGTTTTTTACAAACCTTGAGAAATTTCCAAGCTTCCTATTGAACCGGTCAGTGGCATTAACCACTATACCATTATTACCCATGATTGTATTTTATAACAGGGAACGTGTGTTCGTCAACGGAATTTTACTGAAAACTATCATTTTTTTTGTGTTAACGGTTGAATTTTTCCAAAATGTTTGGTCCAGACTTGCAGTATGGTCATTTCGCAAAGTATTTTCGGATAATGCAGTCATGGAAAACTACTTTTGATTACCAAAATCTGAATCGATTTATTATCGATTTTTCACCATGAAGGATTTCAACCAAGAACAAGGTGAAAAGAAAAAGGCATGACTCCAGTAGATTGCCGGTTTCATGCCTCAAGGCTGTTTAATTTTTTGGGATATCGTTTATTATAATTAACTTGCTATCATTTCTGAATCTTGTCTTTTTTTATGGGTTGGCAATTTAGAGTCTATAGATAGGAAACGGCTTCCATTCATTACTAGGTGAAGTGCAATCATCATAAGAACGAGATCCAGTTCGTACCCAGTACCTTCTCCATTCCCCATAAAACCTGCTGGAAATTTCACATAAACAATTGCTCCAGCCATGATGAAAACAAGGAGGGCAGAAATTATTCTTGTTCCAAGACCTATAATTAAGGCAATTCCTCCAACCAATTCAATAATACCTACTACATAGGCCATAAATCCTGGAATCCCTATACTTTGAAACCATCCTGCAGTGTTTTCCAATCCGCCTTTGAATTTTGACAAACCATGCATGAAAAATGAAATTCCCAACATAACTCTTAATAAAAAGGTACCGATTTCTTGTTTATTCATGACACATCTCCTTTTTTTATTTTACACTACAAAGTGTAGTGTAATGTGGTAAAAAAATCAAGTGAAAGTCATCCGACAATCACTATAGTCATTCCCAGAAGTAAAACCAAAACATAAATAGAAACGAAAATCGTGGCAGTTTCAGCCCTCAAAGGAATTGATTTATGGGGCTCAATTAATTGCTGAAGTCTATAGTTAACTGATTCATTGGAGAAGTGGACAAGGACTGGAGGGGATTTATCAGTGCAACCATGTTTAATTAACTTCAATAAAGCGGCACTTATGCCTAATTCAGTCCCCATTTTATTAATCGCATTTTCGTCGGCTGATAATTCACTAATTATTTTGTAATTTTTATGACACCATTTTGTCAGTGGGACAAACCATAACCCATCTGAGATCAGCTGTAAAATAAAGATTACAAGCGGATCATATTTTTTTTGGTGAAAGGCTTCATGCTCCACTACCGCTTCTAGTTCATCAAAGTCCAATAATCGAATTAAACCAGTACTGAACACAATGAAAGGCCGCCTGAAACCAAGCGTAAACGCAAGAGGCCGTTCAGCGTTCACAACTAAGATATCATTGTTTACCCGATTGAATGTTTCATTTATGGATCTTGTCATATCAACGTTTTTTGAAAGAAAAAGCTTTTGTTTAAATCTTCTGGATAAGTAATATTGCTCTGCAATTTTGAATAATGTGCTCAATATACTATAGGATAATATTATACTGAGCAGGGTGACGACCACAAAGTAGTATACTGAATCTTCCTTGAATAAACTAAAACAAAATTTAAAAAAGTTGGCCTTAATATTCACACCAAAGAAGATATGTACTAAAAACGCCCCCATTTGGCACCATACTACACAGGCAATTAATAGACTCAGGCTCATAACAAAATAAGACTTTCTCTTCCACATTATAATTTATCCTTTTTTAACGATTGGATTTTTTGTTCCAATTTTTCAATTAAACCTTGGTCAGCGTCTTTCATGGCATCCAGCATATGGCTTATGACCGCCCCGCCAAATTCATCCAGCAAATTCTCAGTCAGTTTCTTTGACTGCTCTTCCAAAAACTCCGCTTTGGACTGCACCGGGCGAAATAATGAAAGTCTCCCTTCAGACCTCTTTTCAAGAATTCCTTTTTCTACTAAACGATTCATGACGGTCATTACTGTGTTGAAATTGATAGGTTTATCTAGCTCCAATGATTGCTGAACCGATTTAATGCTCTGTTCATCTTTATCCCATAAATATTCCATGATATTAGCTTCCAATGGACCAAAGAAACGATTCAGTCCAACTTCATCATATTTAAAATTTTTAATATTCATCTTTTACCACCTCCCACTACAAATTGTAGTGGAAATTCTTGTTACAATCAAGTTTCACCCGGAAGATTAGTTTCACGGATTTCTATAGATTGACTTTTCAGGACCCTATGTCCTTGCTTTACCAAGTTCCTCTGGTTCTCCACCTCTATTACACTGCACTCCTTTTTTCAGTAGCAAATGTTCATCCGTTCCTTTTTCCTTATAAGCAGTGATCAAAATTTGTTGATAAAATAAAAAAACGAGCCTATTGGAGGCTCGTTTCACAGATAAATAGTTTCTCTTTGTGCAAGTTTCTCTATTTCATCCGAATTATAAAAATGATATCCTTTTGCCGTCTTTTGGGCCGCAGCGTACATTGCAGCAGCTACTTTGTTTGCTTCTATTGCACGATAAGGGCGTAAAGGGCCAACGAAGATATATTTAGCAAAAGTACTTATCAGCCCAGAAATCTTTTCACCTGCCCTGAATTCCTTGCGTTCTCCAAGAAGTAAGGACGGGCGGAATATATGTACAGTATTCAATTCCAAGTGTTGTAGTGTTACTTCTACATCGCCCTTAACACGACTGTAGAAAAACCTTGATTTGGAATTGGCTCCCATAGCTGTTATGACGAGTAATTTTTCAACATTCGCTGTCTTTGCCATTTTAGTTGCTTCGATAACATAGTCATAATCCACTTTGCGAAAAGCATCCTTCGATTTAGCCTTTTTGATCGTAGTACCCAAACAAATGAAAACATCGCTGACTTTGAACAAATCGGCATACTTGGATAATTTATCGAAATCCACTACATGGCCTATGCACTTGGGATCAGTGAATTTCATTTCGCTTCTTGTCAGAAAATGGATTTCACTATAGATTTTGCTGTTGCTTAGCTCTTTAATCAACTTGGTGCCGACCAAACCTGTAGCCCCTAAAATCAATGCCGTCTTATTAGTCATGATTCCCTTCTTTCTATAATTAGCAACTAAATATCAATCATATCCATTTTAACTATAACCAAGCTTAATAGGACTAAGATAAATGATTTACTTGATTGAAATCATCAATTATCCAAGAGTCGACTTCAAATCTAATCGTACTCAAACATGCATTAAACAATCGCATTTCGTTGGATACGATTGACTCGTTTGACATCAAGCGTAAAATAAAATGAATGACGGCTCCATGTGCAACTAGTATAACTTTCTTATCGGGATACTCCTTCTGAATTTCCTGGAGTCCATTCATCAGCCTGTTTCGTAAAGATTCTTGATTTTCTTGACCAGGATATTCTTTATTCACGAATGCTGACTCCCTTTCAGCTGCTGTCATTCCTTCAGCGACGCCAAAATTCTTTTCAATGAATTCCATTTTTTCAATAACCGGGACTTCAATATAATGCGAAATGATATCTGCCGTTTCCCTTGCCCTTTTAAGAGGGCTTGAAATAATTACATCCCAATCATTTTTTGACAAAAATTCACCACATTGCCGTGCCTGAATCTTTCCGAGTTCATTTAAAGGAATATCAGTCTGCCCCTGCAGTTTCCCTAGTGCATTCCAATCTGTTTGACCATGCCGCACTAAACAAATAGTAGTAATTGTCCTCAAACCCCTCTAAGTAAATTATTATTTTTTCACTTCTTCAATGATGGAATGTCCTTCAGTCTGTTCGAGATCTGACCATTTCCATTTTTCATGCAAACGTATCCTTCCATCAGGCAACATTTCAGGGGTGGAAAGACAGCTTCCTCCTCTAATTTCCCCTTTTTCATTGATATGATTATACCTGAATTCCAGAGTTCCATCGAGATTGACAAGCCCTATTAATGTCCCTTTAACAATCTCTCCGCCCTGATAGCTTGCTGAAAGAATTGAGCCTTCTTGTGAATAGTGGAAGGAAGTATTTCCTGACACTTCTCCATTTTCAGAATTGACTTTAGCTTTGAACATCCGACCATCATAATTAAACATCATCATTCCCCCATATGAATTAATAAGGATAATGATACCAAATTAATTAAAAAAAGAATATTGAAAAATCTTATTGGATTTTAATTCTATGTTGATGGAAATGACACAAAAAATACATAATATTCCCCATTGAATTCCACTATTATAGTGTGGTTAGATTATGGAAGATGATACTTATGGAATGAACAATCCCCAAGTTGAAACGTCTAATTAAACTGGAAGATGTTGGTGAGGTGCTCAAGTGAAAGAAATACTTCTGATTCTACTATTACAACTTATTTATGTTCCGATTTACACGTTGCGAACCATTTTCTTAGTAAAAAATATTACCATACTTGCCTCGATACTTGGTATAGCAGAAATGTTAATATACGTTTTTGGTTTATCCCTAGTATTTGGCGGTGACCAAAGCATACTCGCCATGGTTGTATATGCAGTCGGTTTTGGAATCGGAATAATTTTTGGTACGAAAATTGAGCAAAAACTTGCCATCGGTTTTATTAATGTAACCGTTAATACTCAAACCAAAAATGAACATTTAGTAGATACACTGAGAAACAACGGATTTGGTGTAACTCTTTATACGGGCGAGGGCAGGGATAGCAACCGTTATCGTATGGAAATTTTGACAAAACGCAATCGTGAACAAGAATTGATAGCAACCGTTGAAAAGTTTGAACCTAAGGCTTTCATCATTTCATATGAACCACGTTATTTTAAAGGTGGGTTTTTATTGGACCGGTTGAAAAATAAAGCAAGCTGAATGAAATGCAAAAGCCCATCACTTCAAGATGGGCTTTTGCATTATTTCGTTTTTGATTTTCTGATTTTCACTGCCCTCGTTACCGGTTGTTTTTTAATCCACTTTAAGTATTTTTTTAATGCTTCATCATCTTTCAGCAATAGCACGGTATATAGGCGGATAGCCAGCTCTCGGTTTGAATACAGGGCGTGAATCTGTTTATGACATGATTTACAGAGATAGGCAATTGGTAAGTGGCTGCCGCCTGATTCTCTAGGTGTTAAATGATGGATTGTCAGTTCTATCCCGTTCCTGTCACAAAGCTCACAAGTACCTTCCTTCTCATTACCCGTCCATTATGGCTTTACGGATTTTCCTTCTTCTACAATATGAAACATCAAATGGGCAAGATGGTGGATAGGTCCATACTCTTCATTGTCATCATCTTCTTCATCCTCCACTTCCGCTTCATCCATCCCTTGTAAATAAAGTGCCATGAACTCATAAAAATCATTTTTAGTAAAGGAGTAACAATCACTTGGATCCTGATTATCTTCTTCATACTGTAAAACTAGATGAGATAAATCTCCCTCATCATCTTCAGCATCAAAAAAAACGAAATACCCAATATTTGTATCCAGTTCAAATAATCTGCGAAAGCCGCGTGATGTTGATTTTTCAAATTCAGCCGACGTCAATTTTTGCACTTGCATGCTGTCTACATTATCTTCCTGATGAAAGCCCACGATAAATGTGTTCATAATCTAACCTCCTGTTGAATATGGATAACCATTAGTATCCCCACTTAACAGAATTTATTCGATTTAGAGGTTTGTTTCCAAGACAACCGGACAATGATCGCTTCCCATGACATCGCAGTGAATGTTAGCCTCTATTAAAGAATCCGCCATACGTTTTGAAACAATGAAATAATCGATTCTCCACCCGATATTCCGCTCTCTCACTTTAGCCATATATGACCACCAACTATAGGCATCTTCCCGGTCCGGATAAAAATGGCGAAAAGTATCGATAAACCCTGCATCAAGTAGTTCAGTCATCTTTCCACGCTCTTCATTAGTGAAACCGGAATTCCCAATATTGGTTTTTGGGTTTTTTAAATCGATTTCAGAATGTGCGACATTAAGGTCCCCACAATAGACAACCGGCTTCACCAAGTCCAGTTCCTTAAGATAATTTAACATCTCATCTTCCCATTCGAGACGGTAATTCAGCCTGGATAAATCCCTTTTTGCATTGGGGGTATATACATTCACCATATAAAATTTCTCGAATTCCAGTGTTATGATCCTGCCTTCCGGCTCCTCGTCCAGCTCACCTACACCATATTTCACATTAAGCGGTTTTTCCTTCGTGAAAATGGCTGTACCGGAATATCCTTTTTTCAATGCATAATTCCAATATTGATGGTACCCTTCCAACTCAAGTGAAATCTGCCCTTCTTGTAGCTTAGTTTCTTGAAGGCAAAAAATATCTGCATCCACATCTTTAAAGTAATCTAAAAATCCTTTTTTTACACAAGCCCTTATTCCATTCACATTCCAGGATACCAATTTCATATTTTCTTTAATTCTCCTTATGGCCAATTAATTTCTTTACATTTCAACTATACTATTTATCTGCTTTTTTTCCCATTAGAGTACATTCGAAAACAATCTGGCAAATGATTCTTTTGAACGTTCCATCAAACCACGCTTGTTATACCCGATAGAATCTAGTTTGTCACTATCCATCATATCCTCTTTGTAATGAATGATGAGATCTTCAATGGAACGGCTGCCCATAAGAAAGACATTGACTTCAAAATTTAGATGAAAACTTCTCATATCCATATTTGCCGTTCCTATGGAAGCCATATCACCATCAACGATAATCAGTTTCTGATGTAGAAAACCCTTTTTATACAAGTATACCTCTACACCGAATTGTAGCAGCTCCCCGAAATAAGAGCGACTGCCATATTGGGTTAAAAACCCATCATTTACTGCCGGAACCATAAGCCTAACTTGTATCCCCTTAATTGCGGCATGTTTAATGGCTGCTCTAATCGCTTGATTGGGTACGAAGTATGGACTTGCAATCCAGATTGATTCAGTCGCGTTTGTGATAAGTGAATAGTAAAAATCACTCATGATTCCCTGCTGTGTATCAGGTCCGCTTGCTACCACCTGAACAGCACCATCTCCTTGTTCCACTTTATTCTTGAATTCTGGACGTTCTTGCAATACATCTTCCCCACTGACATATTCCCAATCCAAAAGGAAAACAGTATGAAGCATAAATACCGCTTCACCTTTAAGTACCATATGTGTATCTCTCCAAAAACCAATGTTTTTATTTCGGCCTAAATATTCCTCTCCTACGTTTAAACCTCCAACAAAACCAACTTCCCCATCTATGATGATGATTTTCCGGTGATTCCTAAAATTAAACTTTTGATTGAAAAATCCGTGTTTCAAAGGGGAAAATGGATATGCTTTTATCCCGGCATGTTTCATCCGTTTAACTTCATTATTTGAAAGGCTTAAACTTCCGGCCGCATCAAAAATGAATAAAACTTCCACACCATTTTTTGCTTTTTCAATAAGGATATCTATAATTTCAGTGCCAAGCCTGTCGGAACGAAAAATATAATATTCAATATGAATGAATTTCTCAGCTTTTTTTAACTGTTTTATGATTTCTGAAAACGTTTCGTTACCATTTTTCAATACTTCCGTATGCGATGATGTACTAATGATGGTCTCAGAAGCATTTTTGGCAAAAGCTGCGAATGATTGCTGATGATTATTCAAGAACGATAAATCTGGAGATGAGACCTGTGTGACAAGACTCTTCCATTCTTCACGATCTTTTTTCCTTTTACTTCGAAATAAATACCCCTTTAAATAGAGCTGACCTGAGAATAGATAAAATACATATCCAAATACCGGGAAAAACAAAAGCACATACATCCATAAAAGGGTCTCATGGGCAAATCTATTTTCAAGCATAAGTGAAAATATGGTAATAAACATGACCAAAATATATAATCCAATAAAAAATAGCTTCACGTCGAAGCCAACTTGAGTGAACAGGATCATATAGACTGAAGCGATTAAAATAAATAAAAATACAAATTCCATTCTTCTTCTTTTCATCTTTTCATTCTCCTACACAGCAATATTATATATATATCTATACATATACCCATATTTGATGGTAAAAGAAACAAAACACTTACGAAAACAATATTCGCAAGTGCTTTGTGTATTACCTATCCAATTATCACTTCATGACAGGAATCAAACTTTCATACAGCTTAATATACTTTAAGGAAGATGATGTCCAACTGAAGTCTAACTTCATTGCACTTTCGGCCATTTTCCGCCATCTTTTCGGCTGGAATTTGTACAGACCAACAGATTGCTCAATTGTATGAAGCATATCGTGTGCATTATAATTCGTAAAACTGAAGCCATTGCCTTCACCAGTAAATTGATTATACGGTATCACCGTATCCCGAAGTCCGCCAGTTTCCCTCACTAAAGGCAGAGTGCCATAACGCAACGCCAAAAGCTGGCCGATACCGCATGGTTCGAATTGTGATGGCATCAGGAATAAATCAGAACCTGCATATATCCGCCTTGCTAAACCCTCATCAAAATATGTATTGACTGAAACCTGATTTGGATATTGGTCAGCTAAATGGCGAAATGCCGATTCATATTGCTCATCACCCGTACCTAAAAGAATGAATTGAACTCCTTGGTTCATCATTTCATGAAAAACATGGAGAATAAGATCAATTCCTTTTTGATCAACAAGCCTGGTTACCATGGATAGAACCGGGACCCGATCATTTACAGGAAGATCCAGCGATTCCTGTAGCTGACGTTTATTCTCCATTTTACCCTCATAGGAATCGAATGGAACAGCAAGATGTTCATCTGCAGCCGGATTATATTCCTCATAATCAATTCCGTTGATAATCCCTTTAAGGTCATCATTTCTCTTGCGTAAAAACCCATCCAGATTTTCCCCGAAATAAGGACTTTGAATTTCTTCCGCATAACTTGGGCTTACAGTTGTGACAATGTTAGAAAAAGCTAGGCCGGCTTTCAAATAACTTACATTTCCATGAAATTCAAGTCCATCGATATTAAAATATAACTCACTCAAATCGAGTAATTCAGCTAAAACAGCTTTAGGATAAACTCCTTGATAGCGTAAATTATGTATAGTAAATATCGTTTTAATATCCTGATAGAATGGATGGTTACTATAATGAGCTTTCAGCAAAACGCTGACAAGGCCCGTTTGCCAATCATGACAGTGTATGACATCCGGCTTTTCTTCTAAATAGGGTAAAGCCTCTAAAATTGCACGGGAAAAGAAGGCGAACCTTTCGCCATCGTCAAAGAAACCATAACTACCATGTCTTTTGAAATAATATTCATTATCCAGAAAATAATATGTAATTCCATTAGCAACAAGTTTTTCGATGCCACAGAATTGCTGGCGCCAACCAACAGGAACTTCAATACTCGTCATATGTTCCAATTCCTGTTTGAATTGGTTAGGAAGATCCCCATATTTAGGAAGGATGACACTTACATGGACTCCTTGTTTTTTCAGCGCTTTCGGGAGCGCGCCTATAACGTCTCCGAGCCCTCCCGTTTTTATAAAAGGGGCGCATTCTGAAGCAGCAAATACAACATTCATTGCCGCACCTCCTCTATTAAATTACTTCCGCTTTTTTTATTACAGTAGGCTGTTTTAAACCAATAACTGATTTTTCACTAGTAATTCTCACTTCTTTATCAGTTATGACATTTTCAACGATGGCTCCTTCTTCAATCACGCCTTTTTGCATGATGATGCTATTTTTTATAATCGCACCTTTTTTCACCTTTACCCCACGGAATAGTATACTGTTTTCGACAGTCCCTTCAATATCACAACCATTGGCTATCAATGAATTGGTAACCTTCGAAGAACTTGAATATTTGGTTGGTGCCTCATGTTTGATT
This sequence comes from Peribacillus simplex, assembly GCF_900156045.1. GTDB lineage: Bacteria > Bacillota > Bacilli > Bacillales > DSM-1321 > Peribacillus > Peribacillus simplex_D. The sequence continues at coordinate 318,340 of NZ_FTMX01000005.1, forward strand.
TTTGTATAAACATCCCAAGTATCCCCGAAGAAAGAACGGATTACCGAAGGGTTCAGGAAATTCATATTACTGGAATGAAAGCTTTCAATTGAATGGATGAATGGCATATCTCCAGTAAAATTATACCCTTTGACTGTAAAACGATGGAGATTTGCCTTTACAGCGTCTTTCAAAAAGTCATATTCCCCACTGGCAACACAGCTTTTGATCAAGTTCACCAATAGCGTTTTACTTATGATGAAGGTTTCTAGACAAACATGGTCACCAGGTCTAGGGATTGTATAAAAGCTAATGTCAGTAATGTCTTCATCCGAATCTACCGAGCAAGTGTGATAGATTGGTTTTTCAATCATTTCCCCCACATAATCCTTATATACGACCGTGATATCCGCTTTTTGCTTTTTGTGATAATCAAGCACTTCATTAAAATCCAATTTGCATACATGGCTTCCAGGGGAAATGATGACAGTATCTGCCTCTGCACGTTCGAAAAATTTAAGATGATCATAAAATTGTTTCATATCACCTGTTACCGTTTCATCCGGATGGATAGGGGGCAAAATGTATAAGCCTCCTGAACGCCGAGCCAAGTTCCATTCTTTACCTGAGCCAAGATGATCCATAACAGAAAGATACTTTTCTTTTGGAAAAACGGCTACTTTTGATACGTCTGCATTAATGAGATTCGACATCGTAAAGTCAATCAAACGGTAGCGTCCACCAAATGGCACAGATGCTACATTTCGGTGAGCAGTCAGATCTTTTAAATGTTGTCTTTCATTGATTAAGTTAATAATACCCAACACATTTTCCATAGCATCTTCCCCTTTTTCTAGTTAAGAGTGAGTGATCTTTTTTTTGTTTGGATTGATAATGGTCTGATTTTCACCAATTAAGGTAATATCGGATGTAATCGCTGAATTGCCAACTATGGCACCATCTTCTATAACACAATTGCTTGCTATGATGCTTCTTTCTATATGGACGTTTTCTCCAATCGTGACATTCGGCATGATGACTGAATCTTTTATGGTTGACCCATAGCCCACCTGTACATTATAGGATAAAACCGAATGTTCAATTTTCCCATGTATCATGCACCCTTCATTGATAAGCGACTGACTGACCTCGGCATCCGGCGATATATATTGCGGCGGATGATTTGCATTGCGGGCAAAAATTTTCCATTGCTGGTCATCCAACTGGAAATTTGGCGTATCTTCCAATAAGTCCATATGTGCCTGCCAAAGGCTTTCGACCGTTCCGACATCTTTCCAATAATCATTAAAACGATAGGCATATAGCTTTTTTCGGTCTTCAAGCATTTTTGGAATGATGTTGCTTCCGAAATCATTGGAAGAATTTTCATCCTTTTCATCATTTATTAAATACCGTCTTAAGGTTTTCCACTTGAAAAGATAAACTCCCATTGAAGCAAGATTACTCTTTGGATACTTTGGTTTTTCATCAAATTGAGTGATTTTATCATCATCATTGGTATTCATGATCCCGAAACGACTTGCTTCCTGCCACGGCACTTGAATGACGGCTATGGTTGCCTCTGCATTTTTTTCGATGTGATAATCCAGCATCTTACTGTAATCCATCTTATAAATATGGTCACCAGAGAGAATCAGTACATGTTCCGGATCATAGTTATCAATGTATTGGATATTTTGATAAACAGCGTTTGCCGTCCCTTTATACCATTCACCGCCTTCTTTCCCTTGGTAAGGGGGAAGTACGGAAACTCCGCCTACATCCAGATCTAGGTCCCAAGCTTTGCCATTACCAACATAATCATTTAGAATCAATGGCTGGTATTGGGTCAGTACCCCAACCGTATCAATACCAGAATGAGTGCAGTTACTTAATGGAAAATCGATGATTCTATATTTACCGCCAAAGGGTACAGCTGGTTTTGCCAAACCGATTGTCAATTCACCTAACCTTGAACCCTGGCCTCCTGCCAATAACATTGCTATCCATTTTTTCGCTCCCATTATTCGTTCACTCTCCCCCGTCTTTTTTTTGTTTGCTTCATAAAAATAGAAATGCCTAATGGAGGTACTGTTATTTCCATGCTGAATGGTTGATTATGATATGGTTCCTTTTTGACATTAATGGGTTTTTCATTGATCTGACCTGATCCTCCGAAAGCAGCTGAATCACTGCTGAAGACCTCTATATATTTACCTTGGGATGGTACGCCTATTTGATATTGAGCATGTGTCTGCGCAGAAAAATTACAGACAACAATGCAATAATCGCCTTTGCGTTTACCTTTTCTCATAAAGGTAATGATACTCTGTTTACTATTGTTCGGATCTATCCACTCAAATCCCTCCTGGACATGATCCAGTCTCCAAAGGGAGGATGATTGCCTATAAAAATCCTGAAGGGTACGGAAGTAATAGGCCAGCTTTTCATGGGATTCATATTCCAAAAGAAGCCAATCCAATTGTTCCTCATCTTTCCATTCTATGAACTGGCCAAATTCACCGCCCATAAATAGAAGCTTCTTTCCTGGATGTGTCATGAAATACCCAAATAGTAACCTTAAATTAGCGAATTTCTGCCAATAATCACCTGGCATCTTATTCAATAAAGACTTCTTGCCATGAACCACTTCATCATGTGAAAAGGGCAAGACGAAATTTTCTGAAAAAGCATAGAAAAATGAAAATGTTAAGAGACTATGATGATTTGGCCTTTCCCCCGTTTCAAGTTTCATATAACGAAGGATATCGTTAGTCCATCCCATATTCCATTTGTAATTAAAGCCCAGGCCGCCTATATCGGTAGGAGAAGTTATAAGTGGCCGGTCTGTTGCTTCTTCAGCCATCATTAATGCATTGGGATATTTCTTGAAAACCACTTCGTTAAGTTTTTGCAAAAATTGTATGGCTTCCAGGTTTTCCTCACCGCCAAACTGGTTTTTCAGCTTGACCGGCAATGGATTATCATGATTTAAGTAAACCATTGATGATACCGCATCGACTCGGATCCCATCAATATGGTATACATCCATCCAAAACAATACATTTGATATAAGGAAACTAATTACTTCCGGTTTGGTAAAATCAAAGTTGTATGTCCCCCATAACGGGCGATCTGCCCTAGTATAATCAATTGGTTCATAGAGGGGCGTACCATCGAAACGGGAAAGTCCATGCGCGTCTTTACAAAAATGGGCGGGAACCCAGTCAAGAATTACACCTATGCCCTTTTGGTGGCAAAGGTTTATTAAATATTTAAAATCTTCCGGCGAGCCGTAACGACTAGTTACAGAATAATAGCCCGTGACCTGGTATCCCCACGATTTATCAAATGGGTGTTCCATTATGGCCATGATTTCAATATGTGTAAAACTATTATCAATCACATAATCAACCAATCTATCAGCCAATTCACGGTACGAATAAAATTCGCCATCTTCTTTCTGTTTCCATGTACCGGGGTGCACTTCATAAATGGACATGGGTTTATGATAAATATTTTCCTTTTTCCTATCGGCTATCCACTTCGAATCTTGCCATTCAAAATTATCCAGACTTTTAATGACCGAGGCTGTATTGGGTCTGACTTCCGAATAAAAGGCATATGGATCGGCTTTTAGGATTCGTTTATTTCCAGGTGTATGTATTTCGTATTTATAGAGTTCCCCTTCTTGTAGTCCTGGTACGAATAACACCCAGATACCTGATCGCTCGATCCGTTTCATCGCATGATCTTTTCCGTTCCAATTATTAAAATTACCGACTACTGAAACTTGCTTGGCATGGGGGGCCCAAACGGCGAAGCGTACTCCTTCTTTACCTAATGATGTTACAATGTGTGCCCCAAGCATTTTATAGCTTTCATAAAGGGTGCCTTCATGAAACAAATATAAATCGAAATCGCTTGGATAAATCTCTTGTAGCTGGTCCATAATTGTACTCAATAAAACCCCTCCATCAGTATTAACTCGATAGTATTTTACCTATCTTTCCCCAGTTATTATATATATTCGATGAAAATGATATTAATCCTTCAAATGGAGGTGAAGTTATTGTTATAAATAGCCGTTTTTTTGTAAATTAAAACATTTTTTTGAGGAAAATAGACATTTATTGTAAAAATATTATTATACCAATAAAAGCTCCCCCCATTTTTTTGGAAAGAGCTTTAAGGTATCGTGTATGAATGCTTCATGTTATATGTTCAGTTCGAATCACGGAAGTCTTCGTCAAAAATAAATAGGATAATGAGACTGACCATGCCAAAGGAGTATTCTTGTTTGGAATATTACTGCCTCCTATATATAATTCGGGTACTTCCCAACTTTCCGGTATGATCATTTTCGTTTTATCCATATATTCCTTAACTTTGTTCATCATTCCAAGTTCAAGGTAGCATAAGCCTAACCATGGAAGCCCGAAACACCATTCCGCTTCTTGACCGTCATTATAATAAAGGTCCTTTTCATATCTTATACAACCATTTGTTCTTTCTAGGCGCTCTGTGACATTCTTCAATATTTTAAGTGCTATTTCACGGTCTACCAGCCGATAAGGATAAATTAAGGACAAAAGGGCTAAATCCGTCTCTTTTGAATAACTTTCCCTTGGAAGCAAGAAACGAAGAGTTTCTTCCCCCTTTTTAATCAGTTCTTCCTTGACATTGACCAGCATTTTGACTGAATTCAAACCAGCAACACATGCACCTATGCTTGAAGCGTGGATTTCTATATTTTCTTCCCACATCCCGTTATCTTCCGACTGCCAATATTGCAGGCATTCCAAGTAATTGACCAACTTTTGAACAATTTGTAAATCACGTTGATTTCTCATCACCTTTTTACCATGCCTATATCCTTCACCGACACCCCATAAAAAGGCACCTATCGCATCATTTTGGGCATGGCCCCACTCATCGGGCAGTTCTTTAAGCTCAGTGGAATACCTTGCATGAATATGTTCATATAGAAACTGGGGTTTCTGTTCCGTATGAATATCTATCTTCCACTCATAGGATTGAAATAAGTCGAATAAAGCATGATATGCTTTCTCGTAACGATTGGATGGATCATTTATAAAAGGTAATACTGTATAAACGACATCCCTTATCCATACATAATTATAATCATCGGAAACGCTTGCAGTATATGCGCCATTAGGAAGCCGCATGCGATCCAGAACCTCTAGTGCACCATTTACATTCATTAATTGAGCACCTCCATAATAATTTGCTTATTCCCATTGTTGACAGACTCCCATTTTCTAAACGTTTGTTGTTTCATTTTCAATTAGAAGCGCTTTCAATTCAGCTAACCAAAACAATTTTTCAGAAGTACATTCACCTTAGTTTATGTACTCACTGCCCTTTTTGATAATCAAGCTTCCAATGTTCATTAAAAAGCGTCATTTGCCTAACCGAAATGAACGATCTCAAAAAGCTGCCGGTTGGGAAATATGTTCTTTGGGAAATAAAAACCCAGTAATGGCAATCCATTACTGGTTATATCGGCCTAGCATTTAAATGTTTAGTACTTATTAAAAGAAAAATCGTAATATCATCAAGGAAAGCACGCCAATCAAAACCGTACCCAATAGACTTCTCGTAAAAATGGCAACCATGAAAGCTGGTAAAGCTGCGGTCAAATTCAACGCATTATCTTTAATTGAAAAGACCTGTTCCGATAATAGAAGTTCTTGAGCCAACAACGCCGCCATTACAGCCACTGGCACATGCTTTAACCAATCAATGCCCCACTTTGGAATCTCCATTTTACTAAGCAATACTAAAGGAACGACTCTAGGTATGAAAGTTACAATCGAAATTCCTACAATGACAGCAAGGATATATCCGCTTATTTCCACCTGCCAATCACCATCCCTATCGTTGAAGCTACAACAGTTGCCACTATGACTCCAGTACTGCCAGGAAAGAAGAAACTTGCTGCAACAACGATTAATATGCTGCTAAAAGCGACTGCAAGATCTATAAAAATGTCCTTTTTACTTAATATTTGCAAAACTAAAAGGCCGATAAACATCGCTGGCAGGGCGAAGTCCATTCCATATTTTTCGGGATCTGGAATCCATTGGCCAAAGAAACCGCCAGCCATATTTGCAATGAACCAATTTAAATAGGCTGCAAGATTCAGACCAAGCATCCATTTATAATCAAGTTGTTTCCTCTTCTGTGCCATCGTGACGGCCACTCCAAACGTTTCATCAGTTAATAAGGATCCGGTTATCAGGTTTTGTTTCAAACTTTGCTGCCTGAAATATGGAGCCAATGCAGCACTAAGTAATAGATGGCGACTGTTAACAAAAAAAATCGTAAAAATAATGGCCGATACTGGATGACTTGCAGCTATCATCCCCGCAGCTATGAATTGACCAGACCCTGCATAGAGTAAAAGCGACATTAGTGCCACTTCAATCATACTTAATCCTGACGTTTTTTCGACGACCCCTGCAGCAAAACCGATACTTAGGTATCCCAATAATGTAGGAATGCAATCTTTTACTCCTTCCCAAAAGCCTTCCCCATCATTGACCTCGGAAAATCCATCGCTTTTCCATTCAGCACTATCCTGACTCATATAATTCCACCCTTGTTTTAATCAATTGCTTTTCAGCTTGCCAAGCAGAATTGGCAACTCACTATATATTTTGATGATCTCTTCCATCGGCATTCTAACTAAACCGCTTGAGGAAGGGGCAACGAATTCAATGGTCTCATTCAATGAAGGTTCTTCTTGCAGTCCCCAAGAGATTTTTCGTAATTGACGATATTCCTGATAGACACCCTTGCCTACAAAACAGACGAGTTTAGGTTTATACTTTGCAATTTTCCTTTTTAATTGCTTCCTTCCTTTTATGTACTCTTCTTTAGTGATTTCGTCCGCACCTTTTGTAGGCCTTGAAACGATATTGGTAAAACCATAACCTAGTTCCAGTAAAGACGAGTCTTCGGTTGGTTCATATTTCCTTGGCGTCAACCCGGACTCGAAGAGGATTTTCCAAAAGCGATTGTTTGGATTCGCATAATGATGGCCAGTCTGGCCTGAACGAATGCTTGGATTGAAACCTACGAACAAAATATCCAAATCTTCCTTTAAATGATCAGAGATGCCTTCCATATTAAAACTCCTTTTAAAATTTGCTATTTAATCATTGTACAAAACTGAAAAATATTTAACTACCTTTTCCGCCATTTTCATAACTTATATCCAAAAACTAAAAACGTTTTGAAAAGAATGAACGATCTTAGCTAAATAGGTGAAAACATGACAAATTGAATATTAAGGCTCTTTTCGTAAAGATTGTCTTTTTTAAAACGAAACGATTTAAGGTTGATTGGAGCGCAAGTGCGAGACTCCTGCGGGAGCAGCGGGACAGGTGAGACCCCACAGGCGTTTACCCCGAGGAGGCTCACCGCCCGCCCCGCGGAAAGCGAGCATCGGGAGGGGAAATCAACCACACCGCTTTACTTGGTAAATAGCAACAAAGTATGCGAAAACAGCCAATATTAAAAACCCACCGCTCCTAAAAAATTCCGTTCATGACTTCTTCAAGGGAAACACTTCCAAAAATAAAGTTATAAAAGGTTTTTAACAGTTTACAAATGCCGCGGTTCCAGTTAGTGAACCGGTAAAACATATACAGCCAATTTTCCCAAAGAACATTTCAGTAAATGCAATGGAATTGATAACCGGTCTCTCCCATTCCCCTTCAGTGAAATTATGAAGAAAAATGAATATCCTCTGAATGCCAAAATCTATACTGCATCAGGACAACCAACCCTGCATAAAGCAAACGCCTGAATGCTTTTAATCAAAGCTTGAAATTCGATAGAAAAAAATATAACAAACATTATATTAAATGAAAGTACAATTTAATCATTTGAACTAAAAGCAGGACATAAATTAATGGTTCTGCTGCTATTCTAAAATCAGGAAATCTTTCACGATGGCTGACTTTATTAAAGGGGATACTATTGATTCTTTTGTTAGGAGAATAGATTGGGGGCTTAAGTCTCTCGATAATTAAGACAATTAGAAAAATGGGGCCAGAAAATAAATGAATCTATTACATGGGATCAAGAACCTTTATTAAAACAGCAACAGCTTTAAAAGGGGAATCCAATTTGGCAAATGACTTTACTCGTAGGCATTTATGTACCTACGAGTTATTATGTTACGTTTCAGAATATGCTTTTGTGTATTCGCTTCTTTCAAACTCGGGAATCAGGAAACATTCTGACGTTGTTCGATATGATCATGTTTTCTTGCATTGGACATCTTATTGATGGTAAGAAGTATTCCAGAAAGCCATATAATCACGATGCCTGTATAGATATATATATGGGCTTCAATCGGAATCCATGTAGCTAATAATGTTCTTACATTGATTAAGATAATGAAACCACCCACTAAAACACCCATTAATTGAGCAGGTAGCATCCTGACGAGCCAGGCTGCAATCGGTGCGGCAATCACTCCACCCATTATCAACGCTACGACCCAAAGCCAATTGACAGCTTCCCATCCAAGCGAAATGATAAAACCAAGACTTCCGAAGAAAGCAATTGCAAATTCACTCGTATCTACAGTCCCTACGGCTTTTCTCGCCGTCATGCCTTTTTTTGACAATAAAACGGGCGTTGCAATCGGCCCCCATCCGCCTCCGCCTGTTGCATCACAAAAGCCTGCAAAAAGGCCTAACGGAATGGATTGTTTTGCGGTCAATGGCTTTACGATTTCATTTTCCTTCGATGGTTTAAAAATAAATAAAAAGCGGAATAAAACGTAAACACCAAGGCCAAATAAAAATATGGCAATATACGGTTTTGCTAATTCGGCAGGCAGGTTGCTCAGGAAACATGCACCTACAAATGCACCAACAGAACCTGGAATGATCAAACGATAGACCATATTTCTATCCACGTTCCCAAACTTTATATGCGAAGCTCCTGATACTGCTGTGGTCACTACTTCCGATAAATGAACGGATGCGGATGCTACTGCAGGGGCAATCCCGAATGTCAACAATAAGGAAGTGGAACTCACTCCATACCCCATTCCAAGCGAACCATCGATTAATTGGGCTAAAAACCCGATAAAGGCTAAAACGATTAACTTTTTCATGACATTCCCCTTTTTTTACTAAAATAGAACCTAACTAACATCGACCCTACGGTACCGTTTGCCTGATTTCCGTTAAGACACAAAGAGGCACCTAACCAAAATGAAATGACATGTTGGTTAGGTGCCTTCAGTTTTTCTGATCAGCCCAATGATATATTTTCTTCAGCCTCTACTGGTAAAAGCCTAGCTAAAAACCGATATCTTTCTTTTAGGGAATATTTATAAATATCCTCTATTGAATCTTTCAATAACTTGGATTTTTCCTCTTTTGTAAATGAACCATTCTTAATTATCATCCTTGCTTCAAAAAGAAATTCAAGATATTCTTCATATGATTCATCATATACTTTACCTAAGTCATTCCGAATTTTTTTTGCGAGCGTTGGACTTGCTCCATTGGTAGAAACACTTATAGAAAGCATACCTCTCTTCAATGTCGCCGGTATATGAAAATTACCCAGCTCATGATCACTGATTACGTTCACCAACTGACTTTGGGATGCATTCTCGTAAACTCGTTCATTAACTTCAGTAGAGTTTGTTGCAACAATGATTAAAAACGCATCTTTATAGTCTGTTTCTTCCACTTCTTTAAGTAAAACTCGAATCTTACCTTCTTTCTCCAACAGTTGAAAACCTGTGCATATCTCGGGGCTTACGACTGTCACTTCAGCACCAGCTTCCAATAATGGACCCGCTTTAAAGAACCCTATTTTACCACCGCCGATGATGACACACTTTCTTTTCTCAATGTTAAGCGTAATTGGATACATAAGCTCCCTCCCCACTCACTTCATGAATTCGTTCCGATATGGCTTTTTCAATCTTTGGATGATAACCTAGGTATCGGCAAAGTATGAATTTCTGCTTCCCCTTTTTTTGGATCATTTTTATACTATTTTCGATGGACTGCATTAAGAGACCGGTAAACAATAGGTAAGGAATGATAAATACTTGGTTCGATCGAGATTCCTGTGCAAATTCCAATGCTTCTCCAAAGCTTGGTGTAGCAGCTGTCAAATAACACTCTTGCACACAGATTTTTGGAAACCTATTTCTTAGCAAATCGGCCAATCGAGACAAATCCCTTTTCACGTCGGGATCACTGCTTCCCCTTCCAACCAATAAAACCAAGGAATCCTCCGTAACCTTTACATTTGTTTCCTCTAACCGTTCCACTAAAATGTCAACCATTTTATCACTGACACCAATCGGCCTTCCGTATTTCAAGTCCACCGCAGGGTATCGCTCTTTCATTTTGTTCAATATGACTGGAATATCATGTTTTGCATGTACAGCTGTTAGCAATAGAACTGGAATGGCAATGATTCTCGTCGCACCCTTTTGTACGCATCGTTCGTAGGCTTCTTCAATCGTTGGAGTTTCCAATTCCAAGAAGCAATACTCTTGAATGGAATTGGGCTGTGCTTGCATACAAACTTTAATAAAATCAATGGCTTGGGCTGAAGCTTCTTTAACACGGCTGCCATGGCAAATATATAAAATGGCTTCCATTAAAAGGCCTCATTCGCCAACAAATTTTCGGTTTGTTTTCCTTCAAACCATTTGATTTTTTCTCGTAAATTAACGACATCACCCACGACTATCATGCAAGGATTCGAAATTTGTTCATTATTGGCGGTTTCCACTACATTAGCCAACGTACTGACAGCTGTTTTTTGCGTTTTTAATGTCCCCCAATGAATAAGGGCTACCGGAGTCTCAGGACTTTTTCCATGCTCCAATAGTTTTCCTTGAATATATGGCAAGTTTTTAACGCCCATATAGATGGCTAATGTATCGATTCCTTTTGCAAGGGATTCCCACTTGATATTATCCTCTTCATCCTTTTTTCGATGACCAGTAACAATTGCAAATGATGAAGCGTGGTCCCTATGTGTAACTGGAATTCCCGCATAAGCTGTAGCGGCGATTCCAGCTGTAATTCCTGGAACGATTTCAAAGCTCACGCCACTTTTGGCAAGGGCTTCCGCTTCCTCCCCGCCTCTCCCAAAGACGAATGGATCGCCGCCTTTCAAACGGGTTACTATTTTTCCCTTTTTTGCATATTTGACCAGGAACCGATTGATGGTATCCTGCTGCAATAAATGATAATCCGGCAGTTTACCGCAATTAATCAGCTCTACACCGTCTTTTGCATGATTCAAAAGTTCTTTATTGACAAGTCGATCATATAAAATGACATCAGCTTCTTGAATGCATTTTAATCCTTTTAATGTAATTAAATCTGGATCTCCGGGACCGGCTCCTACTAGATATACTTTCCCCATTTATGCAACCTGCCTTCCCTTAGAGAATCGTTTCGAATTCCGATAAAACGAAACCTGCTCCATTTTTAATTTTCTTTTTTTCATATAATGAGATGTCATCCACTTCAGGCATTTTCAAAAAATGTTTTTCCAGCTCAATATCAACAAGTTCAAACGCCTTTTCATCTGAATCGGCAACAATGATGACATGGATTGGTTTTTCCTTGATAGTGACTTCGAAACGGTATAGATTCATGGATTGCTTACCTTCCCCTATTAAACGGCCACTTCCGTTAATATATCATCAAGCTTACTTTGTAACTTGGATACCCCTACCCTTTCCACAAAATCAAGAAAGGTTTCTGATAGAAGTTTTGTTTCTTTGAAAAATAGGATCAGTTCTTTCAGAACATGATAGAGCTGTTCAGCTTCCACTTTTCCTTTAAGTTTTTCATTGAACTTACCACCTTCATTCAGCGTTCCACCGACGTATATCTCAAAAGCTTCAACCATCTTTTTGTCCTGGTTTTTCATTTTTATGCCTTGAAGCCCTATTTCAGCGATGGCTCTTTGACCGCAATTGTTCGGACAACCGACCATATGCATCCTTACAGGTACATCGAGATCTATTTCCTTGTCCAGTGATTCAGAAATGGTCCTCATTCGGTTTTTTGTTTCAACAAGCGCCAGGTTGCAATACTCGATACCTGTACAAGAAACGGAATAACCAATGAATTTCTTTGGTTGATATGGAAATCTTTCAAAGATGGATTCCAGCTTTAATTTCTCAAGTTTTGCATCCGGCACATTGGGAATGATTAGATTTTGGGAATTACAGTTGCGGATTTCACCATTTCCATATTTTTTCGCAAGTTCGGCAAACTCGATCACTTCGTCTGGATTTAGTCGACCAACTGGTATATTGACTCCAACATAGTTCAGACCATCTTGCTTTTGTTTATGGATGCCGTAGAAATAACCTGCATTCCATCCCTTCACCGCGCTTTCTCCCTTTTCAGGAAGCGGACCGGTGTATTCCAGCAATTTTTCCTTGAATTGTTCAGGACCCCAGTCAGCAACAAGGAATTTCAAACGCGAGCGATGACGCTTTTCACGATACCCAAAGTCACGGAATATCGTCGTGATGGCGGCCGCTACTTCCACTGTTTTTTCAGGTAAAATGAATAAATCAAGTTCTTCTGCCAGCATCGGAACGGAGGAAAGCCCCCCGCCCACTTTCACGTGAAAACCAACTTCCGTTACCCCATCGATTTCTTTAGTGGCTGGATTGAATGAAACACAGTTGATTTCAGCATTTGAAGCATTATGGATATTAGCACTGATGGACATTTTATATTTCCTCGGAAGGTTCGAATAGTCTTCGTTAAGGCGGAAATACTCAAATACATCATAAAGGATCTCGCGTGTATCAAAAAGTTCATCGGGATCGATGCCTGCCAATGCATTCCCGATTATATTACGTGTGATATCACCACAAGCACCAGCCGTAGTCATTCCAACCTTTTCCAATCGATTTAAGATATCCGGGACTTGTTCGATAGTCAGCCAGTGGAATTGAATGGCTTGACGGGTTGTAATATCATATACATCCCTTCCGTAATCTTTAGCGATGTTAGCTAGAGTTATTTGTTGATCATACGTCAGGATACCTCCTGGAATAACGACACGCATCATCCAGTAACCAGCTTCTTTTGGCCGTTGCAGGTATAGACCTGCCCACTTGAACATATCCCAATTCTCTTTAGGGATGGAATCAAAACCATTTGCAGCGTAATTTGGAATATCATCGAATATCTTCAATCCGTCTTTTTCCAATTTCCAGATTTCCGTTTTATTTTTAGCGATTAGTGGATTTTCCGACCAAAATTTCTCGTAAACCATTACATTTCCTCCTTGATTAGATCGCTTTCTTTGCTGTCAAATAGCCGATTACCTGTTCAACGCACTCTTCAATGCTGTATTGGTCGGATTCTAAAATGATTTCCGGTTGTTCTGGTTCTTCGTATGGAGAGTCGATTCCGGTAAAATCTTTAATGATTCCTTTACGCGCCTTGTCATATAGACCTTTTGGATCACGCACTTCACACTCTTCGATCGGACACTTTATGTATACTTCAATAAACTCCCCTTCTTCGAGTAAATCACGTACAATCTGCCGATCTGCCCTGAATGGAGATATGAAGGCAGTCAATACGAACTGCCCACTATCCACGAATAATTTGGAAACCTCACCGATCCGCCTAATATTCTCGGTTCGATCCTCTTCAGAGAAACCTAAATCTTTATTTAAACCGTGGCGAATATTATCACCATCCAAAACATAACTTCGAATATTCCGACTATATAATTCTTTTGCAACCGCGTTTGCAATCGTTGATTTTCCGGAACCCGAGAGTCCTGTAAACCATAGAACTGTGCTTTCATGTCCGTTTTGCTTCCGGCGGAGCTCCTTGGTCAATGACGTTTCATGCCAAGTGACATTCGTACTTTTACTCATATAATAATCCCCCTCTTCATGTGATCATTCAATTTATGTCCTATCAGTTATAAACTTCATTCTTTTTTAGCCCTTCGATCAACACCTCGATGACCTCTTTACGGCTAAAGGTAGCTGGAGGAATTTCTCCATTGCGCAACATTTCCCTTACCTTCGTTCCAGACAGGATGACATGATCTTCCTTGCCGTGCGGGCAAGTTTTAGCCGAAGCCATATTGCCGCATGCTTTACAGTAAAAACTATGTTCAAAGAATAATAATGTGATCCCTAACTCATCGGCGTTAAAATTCCCAAAGATTTTTTGGGCATCATATGTGCCATAATAATCGCCGACACCCGCATGATCACGTCCGACGATAAAATGGGTGCAACCATAATTTTTACGGACCATTGCATGGAAAATGGCTTCCCTAGGTCCTGCATAACGCATGGCAGCAGGGAAAACTGCAAGGGAGACGCGATTCTTGGGATAATATTTCTCAAGCAGCACTTTATAACTTTCCATTCTTACATCTGCCGGAATGTCATCGGATTTAGTGGCACCAACAAGAGGATTTAAGAATAAGCCGTCGACAATCTCCAATGCTGTCTTTTGAATGTATTCATGTGCACGGTGAACAGGGTTCCTCGTTTGGAAACCGACAACCGTTTCCCATCCTTTTTCAGCAAAAGCTTTCCTTGTCTCGACAGGGTCCAGATAATTAGCTTGAAATTGCGGACGCTCTATTCTCTTAATCAACTTTATTTCCCCACCGACATATACATCACCGCGGTTATATACATTTTTCACTCCGGGATGCTTCTCATCATCCGTTTGATATACTAATGTCGCTTCCAATTGCTTATCAGGAGTGTAAATATCGGAAACGGAGATCACTCCGTATGTTTCACCTTCATGAGTCAATTTTACTTCTTCACCTATAGTAAGGGTTTCTGCAGTTTCTTCGGTCAAAGGCAGTGTAATCGGGATGCTCCATACATGCCCGCTGCTAAGCCTCATATCCTTGACCACTGCCTCATAGTCACTTTTCGTAAAGAATCCTTTTATCGGGCTGTAGGCACCAGTGCCTATCAATTCAAGATCACTTAAAGCAATTTCATCGATTTCGATTGACTTTGTTATTTTACTAAAATCATATTTTGGTTCCCAAAGATCGATTAATGTTCCTCCGTGCGGTAAACTGATTGTCATGCTAATTTCCCCCTATGGTTTCTATTTATTTAAGATAAATGCAATCCGCATTCCGTTTTTTGGGCTCCTTGCCAACGGCCTGAGCGTAAATCATCTGCATTGAATGCAGGCGCTGTACACGTTTTACATCCAATGCTCGGATATCCATTATCATGCAGGATATTATATGGAAGTCCGTTTTTGTGGGCGTAGCGCCAAATATCTTTCCATGTCCAATGTATGAGTGGACATATTTTAACTGACTTGAACTTATTATCCTTATTGATATACTCGGTTAAAGCCCTTGTTTCTGATTGCTCCCTCCGCAGTCCCGAAAGCCAGGCTGTTGCCGTTGAAAGCACATCGGTTAGCGGAATGATTTTACGGATGTTACAGCACTTATTAGAATCACTAAGCCATAATTCATCCCCATATTCCGCCGCTTGTTCCTCAAGCGTCAAAGCAGGTTTCTTCATTTCGATCAAAAGCTTTGGATAGCGCTTTTTCACTTGCTCGATCAATTGGTAAGTCTCCTCAAAATGAACATCTGTATCAAGGAAAACAATTTTTGCCGAAGGGTTGACCTTCGCCAATAAATCCGTAAGCACGATGCCTTCAATACCAAAACTGCAAGCATAAATCAGTTTGTTTCCATAATGTTCATTCGCCCATTGCAGAACTTCCAAAGCACCTTTTGTGTCACTGTCTTCAGGAAATACAGGGAATTCCCCTGTATTGAAATTTTCATAGTTTATTAATCCAGCCAACTTTGTAGCCCCCTCTAAAAACTTGCTGTACCAGGTTGTAACTGTTGATCAATACCCGTTTTAATCTCCCCAGCTCATTTGATTCTAGGAAAAAGAGACGAGCCTAACCAATACTCTCTTTATATCAGTTAAACCCGCCTCTAGTTTTTCTAGTCAGCAGATACCTTATTTAATTCTTAATTTTTCATTTCTTTCCATTTGAATGATTTTACCATCCTGGACAATAAGTGTAATGGATCCATATTTCATTGAATTAAGCATTTCTTGAAGTCGTTCAAATATTTCTTCAAGCTGATTCTCTTTATCCAAACCAGTTCCTCCTTTAAGAAAATCCGCGAATATTTTATTTTCAACGCTGATTAAATGAATTTCTTAGTTTTATATAATTCCATACAACCTAACATTGTTATGGTTTGCCTGCAATTTTTCCAAAAACAAAAATCTTTCCATGATGGAAAGATCCCAAGGTAAATACCATTACCTTATCTTCCAAAATGATCAACATTTTGTTGGAGGTAGCACCTTGCATCCATCATGCAGGTTGCTGGACTTCAAAGGGCCAATTCCCTCCGTCGCTCTGGATAAGTTTTATTATTTTAAATATTAACATATATTTAATCCTTGTCAATGGAGTTTTCTTATAAAATAACTTGGTTTAATATTATGGATGAACTGTTATTTTTATACACACTATTCAATTTATGATTTTATGTTCATTTAAATACGAAAATAGACTCGTCTTTTTAGATAAAGTCTCCAAAAAAATGAGTCTATTTTCATTGATAACCCTATTATTGACGCCTGTTACTACTTAAAAAAATAATTTCTCGAATTCCGGTTTCCTACTTGAAGTCATTAATTTCTTAACTGTATCGCTTCTATAAATTCTTGAACTTGACTCTGGACGCGATCAATTAAATGCGAATCATTGATCGGGTTTTCTGAATTCTGTTTATCTATTTCCTTATCAACAAAATAAATGCCCTGCAGCGGCTCGCCTTTTAATATTGAAATTAATGGTTTAAGCGCATAATCAATCGCCAACAGATGCCTGTTACTTCCTCCAATCATGATTGGCAGCACTGGCTTACCCTTAAATGCACCTTCTGGCAGCAAATCAATCAAAGCTTTCAATACACCTGTATAAGAAGCCTTATAAACCGGTGAACCAATAATGATTCCCCTAGCTGCTTGAATTCTCTCTGAAAGCTTTAAGATATCTTCACTATTATATTTCCCTTGGAATAAATCATCTGCTGAGAAATCCGTAATTGAGAAATAAGCTGTGGTAAATCCTTCTTTTTCGACTAAAGATTGAATATGTTTTAGTGAAATGTCCGTTCTTGATGGAATAGCCGGACTTCCTGATAAAATTACGATATCGCTCATCTAATACCCCTCCATTGTTACATGATTTCCAGATAAAATCTTCGTAAAGCATTTCGTGCAGCATGTATTTATCGTAATAGTCTGAAAAATATAAGTCAAATCTTACACTCTGGTTTAATGAAATCACAAGTTGACTACATCGACCCTGAATGAAAATAAAACGGTCATATTTGCGGCGTGATGCACATGCCCTTCAATATGACCGTTTCATTATGTATGATTTTGTTTACCATGAATTCCATATACCAAAAGTTGAGCAATGCTCTTAATTCGTTCAGAATTGAAATACGGCTCCTTTTTTTGTTGATGGATCTCATAATGTGTAGATAATGCCAATGTAAAAGAAATGATCCCTACATTAAATAGAATAATGTCAGAGATATATTGTATCTCTCCGCTATCTATTCTCTTTTGTATTTCAATATGCTTGGCATTTGGCTTGAAAATCTGATCTATATATTGCTTTGAAATATCTTGATCGAATTGTGTTTCCCTAAATAATATCGAAAACTGTTCTTTATTTTCAAGAATTTTTTTTATCATGGTGCAAACATGATTCTCCACTAGTTCATCAGTAGATAGATGGCTGGCACCATCTTCGGATTCCTCTTTTTCATTAGGTGTGATTGTAGCCAAAAGCAAATCTTTTTTACTGTCAAAGTATTTGTAAATAGTAGCTTCGGAAACATTGCATGCAGAGGCAATTTCATTCGTTCTTGTCATGTCAAAACCTTTAGTGGCAAAAAGAGTCCGGGCTACATTTATGATTCGTTCTTTGGTTTGCTGCCCTTTTTTCAAAAATATCAACCTTCTTTTATAAAGATAAGACCGGCTTCACCAATCTATTTTCCATGATATCTCGATGGTATCAATCGGTCAACATATTACCTTTGATCTATTAGAATTCAATATTCCCATATATCATAAATAGAAAACATCGTCTGATTGGGACGATGTTTTCTTTTCAGAAAATCACTTAAAAGATGCATAGCCATCATCGACCATGACTACACTTCCATTAATAGCATCCGCTTCCTCTAACGATAATAGATAGACGGCATTCGCAACGGCTTCTGGCTTAAGTAATTTACCGCGCATTTGACTTGCATTCAATTTATCGATGATTCCCATATCTTTATAGCCTTGTATGATAGGAGTGTCAACCCCGCCTGGCGCAATGCCCACTACGCGTATGCCATAAGCACCCAATTCCAAAGCTGCTGTCTGTGTCATCATTCTTACAGCGCCTTTAGTTGCCTGATAGGCAAAAGTCCCATGGGAAGCTAAGTAGCCAAACACGGAAGCGGTATTTATAATGACTCCCTTGTTACCTAGCTCCTTCATTTTCCGTCCTGCTGCCATGATTCCAAAGGCAACCCCGTGCTGGTTCACTCCAATCGTTTTGAAGTAACCCTCCATATCTTGATCTAGGATCATACCGCCTGCACCAATGCCGGCATTATTAAACATGATATCTATCCTTCCGTATGTTTGCACTGCTTTATTGATTAACACTTCAACATCTTCCTGCTTAGAAACATCCGTTTTAACAAAGATGGCCTCTCCACCATCCGCTTTTATCTGTTCAACAGTTTCCTGTCCCATTTCTTCATTAAAATCCGCAACGACGACCTTGTCTCCTTTTGCTGCGAATTTATAGCATGTTGCTCTTCCAATTCCGCTTGCTCCTCCTGTAATAACTGCAACTCTTGCTGTCATTTCCATTCTCCTCTCAACACTAAAAAAGTATGTAAGTAATCACTTACTTTTTCATTATAAAAGTAAAGAATATTGAATTCAAGCAATATGTATTTTATAGTGTTATGAGCATTCAAAAGTGAAGCTGTCCTATTAATAGGACAGCTTCATTTGTTTAGCAGGTTTTTAATTCGGCCTTACTTATGGATGTCTTCACCATTTCAATGAAAAGTTGCAGAAAACGATCATCACCTGTTAATTCTGGATGAAACGCACTGACAAGGACATGGTCTTGTCTTGCAGCCACTACATTCTCTTCATAAACAGCCAATACTTCTACACCTTCTCCAATTCCATCAGCAAATGGCGCCCGGATGAATACTGCCTTATAAGGGTCTTCCATTCCTTTGATTGAAAGCTCAGCCTCGAAACTATCCCGTTGACGTCCAAATCCGTTCCTTTTCACGGAAATGTCCATCAGTCCAAGATAGGCCTTCTCATCGCCAGTCAATTCATTGGCCGTCAATACCATTCCTGCACATGTACCCAAAATAGGTTTTTTATCTTCGAAGAAAGTTTTGATCGGTTCCATAAATCCATAACGATCCATTAGCTTCCGCATCGTAGTGCTTTCTCCGCCTGGAATGATCAAACCATCGATTTCCAGCAACTGTTCAGGTTTTTTTACTATGATTGCTTGTTCGCCGGCAGCTTTGATTTGGTTCAAGTGTTCTTCAACTGCTCCCTGTAATCCCAAAACACCGATAGTTATCATATTACCATCCACGTTCCTGCATCCGTTCTGCCGGAGCTAGTTTGGAAATATCAATTCCTTTCATTGCACTGCCCAACTCTTTTGATAACCGGCCAATCAATTCATAATCGGTGAAATATGTAGTAGCTTGAACGATTGCCGATGCGAATTTTTCTGGATTTTCAGATTTAAAAATACCAGAACCAACGAAAACGCCATCTGCTCCCAATTCCATCATCAGTGCTGCGTCTGCTGGAGTGGCAATTCCGCCAGCCGCAAAGTTAACTACAGGCAATTTACCTGTGCGTTTGATTTCTCTTAAAATTTCATAAGGGGCCCCAATATTTTTTGCCTCTGTCATTAATTCATCATCACTCATGATGCTCACTTTACGAATTTGTGACTGTACCTTTCTCATATGACGCACAGCTTCCACAATATTACCAGTACCTGGTTCTCCTTTTGTACGAAGCATGGATGCTCCTTCACCAATACGGCGTGCAGCTTCGCCTAAATCACGGCATCCACAAACGAATGGTACGGTGAAATCACTTTTTAGAATATGGTATTCTTCATCAGCAGGAGTCAGCACTTCACTTTCATCGATATAATCCACACCCATGGATTCAAGGACCCTTGATTCAACAATATGGCCAATCCTTGCTTTAGCCATGACTGGGATGGACACTGCATTCATTACTTCCTCGACAATTCGCGGATCTGCCATTCTAGCTACCCCGCCAGCCGCACGGATGTCGGAAGGAACCCTTTCCAATGCCATGACAGCTACAGCACCGGATGCTTCTGCGATTTTTGCTTGTTCAGCGTTAATGACGTCCATAATTACGCCACCCTTTTGCATTTGTGCCATTCCTCTTTTTACTGTGTCAGTTCCTAATAATTTTTCCATTTCTCTTCCCCCTAATATTTGCATTTTTTAGATTTGTTAGATTTAGTATAAAAAATAGTTGACCGTATTGAAAGTGTCAGTTTTAATAAAATTAATGGGTTCAACGTTAAATTTTTTATAAAAGGTGGAAACAAAATGAATATGCTTTCTTGTGATTTAAATCGGTTAAGTGAAATACCTTTGTACGAACAATTATATTCACATATTAAAAAAGAAATCATTGATGGCCGTCTACTTTACGGCACAAAGTTGCCTTCCAAACGGAAATTGGCAGAGTTCCTTCAAATAAGTCAAAATACTGTAGAGACTGCATATGAACAATTGACTGCTGAAGGATACGTTGAAGTCATACCAAGAAAAGGGTACTATATTCAAACATTCGAGGATTTAGAGTATACACAAACTAACCAAGTATCCTTGGAAAAAAACAATCATAAAGAAGGAGAATTGCTGTATCATTTTCATCCCAGCCAAATTGACACGGAACACTTTCCATTTGAAAAATGGAGGAAATACACGAAAAGCAAAATCGATGAATCACATCAAGATCTTCTTCTATTGGGGGATTCGCAAGGGGAGTATGAATTAAGATGTGAAATTGCCCATTATTTGTATCATGCACGTGGTGTACAATGTGTTCCCGAACAGATCATCATTGGTGCAGGAATGGAAATTTTATTGCAGCAGCTTGTCCTTCTATTCGATAAAAATGCCATCTATGGTGTTGAAGATCCTGGGTATCATTTGATTCACCGTATTTTACGCAGCTACCCAAATGAAGTCCATCCCTTGCAAATTGATGAAGAAGGCGTAAAGGTGAACCAAATTGAAGATTCAAAGATCGACGTCGTGTATGTCACTCCCTCACATCACTTCCCCAATGGGACGATCCTATCCGTTAACAGGCGGACGCGATTGTTGAACTGGTCCCAAGGGGCAACAAACCGCTATATTATCGAAGACGATTATGATAGTGAATTTCGTTATAGTGGAAAAACAATTCCATCCTTACAAAGTATGGATGCTGGTGATAAGGTAATTTATTTAGGGTCGTTTTCCAAATCATTGATGCCATCGATTCGGATCAGTTATATGGTTCTTCCCGCTCCGTTGTTACAAATGCATCAACAGGAATTATCTTTTTACCATTCCACCGTTTCTCGGATTGATCAGCATGTGTTGACACAGTTCATGAAGGAAGGGGATTTCGAAAAGCATTTGAATCGAATGAGGAAAGTTTACCGTCGCAAGTTGGATAAAGTGATCGATCTGTTTAAACCACATAAACAAATAAAGATCATTGGTGAACGGTCAGGATTGCATATCGTCCTCATCGTTAAGAACGGCATGGATGAAGAGACACTTATTCAAAAGGCAAACGAAAATCATATTAAAATTTATGGACTATCGACATATTCTATTGAAAAAATTGATGAAAACCCTCCAAAAATCATATTAGGCTTTGCTGGGATCCCGGAATCCGAATTGGAAAAGGCCATTCACCTTTTATTGACCTCATGGGGTTTATAAACAAAAAAGAAGTTCACTGTCGTGAACTTCTTTTTTGTTTGTCGTACTAAATGGGCTTCTGAATTGTCTCAACCCTATTCCCTTTCATGGTTTTAATACAAGACTTTTATTTGTGATGAAAGAGAAATTTGCGACCCACCTGCCGAATGTCATTTCAATATTCATTCCTAAATTGCCGGTTGAATCGTCAGCAATCAAATATTTTTTTAAAATAGCTCCTTGTATTCATCACTCTCAAGCATTCCATAAACCGCAATAAAGATTTCACTTTTTACGAATAATCAGCTTAGAAAGTTAAATTGACTTTTAATTTCCCTCGCACGCTATTAATGAACCAAATTTCCTCAGCGTTATTCAGGTCATCCTTTGAAATGGGTTTTTCTTTGATTTCCTTCTTCCTGATCAAGTCTTGACGGTATGTTCCAGCAAGGAGACCTGAGTCCACAGGAGGGGTATAGAGGTCACCATTTATCTTCACCACTACATTTCCGTTCGTGAATTCGGTGATGAATCCTTCTTCATTCCAAAGCAGTACATCCTGGAAGTCGGGATTATTAATCTGAAAGCCTTCATATACATCACGATTGGTGGTCTTATGAAATAGAAATGGATTTGCACTTGATATGGGAGCTTCAGCCAAGATAGCCTTAAATTCTGAATCAAGGGGCTTGATTGCTTGTCCGGAGACTTCAATTTCACCATTTTCATTAAGTAGTACCCTTACCTTTTGCAACGTCCCATGGTTTAATTCCGCATACTTTTGGAGCCGATCTCTTAAATACGATTCAGAGAATCGGTAATCGAAGTAATCAGCAGATTGTTTCATCCGATCGATATGATCATTCAACAAATAGTATTCGCCATCTTTGAGTTTCATCGATTCCAAAAGTTTGTAAGCAGGCCTTTCCACCGTCAATAATTTGGCTTTTAAAAAGGCCTCGTCATATTCTTCCGTTAACTCGGAATCCCAAGTGATTCCCCCTCCTACCCCATACTCAGCTTTCCCTGTTGCCTTATCGATCACGACTGTACGAATCGGCACATTAAAAACCGCTTCGGATTCAGGGGTGATAAACCCGATTGCACCGCAATAAACTTCACGTGGTGAATTCTCGATATCAGCGATGATTTCCATCGTTTTTATTTTAGGTGCACCTGTTATCGATCCACATGGAAAAAGGGCCTTGAATATATCAATGATTGTTGTTTCGGGATTCGTATCGGCTGTAATCGTGGATGTCATTTGCCAAACGGTCGGATATTTTTCAATTGCCTTAAGCTGTGGAACCTTGACACTTCCAGGTTCTGCAATCATTCCCAAATCATTTCTGAGCAAATCCACAATCATGTAATTTTCAGCTTGATTCTTTTCCGAGGCTGCTAACCAGTCTGCATTGAGCTGATCCATTTTCAGTGTCGTTCCCCGTTTTACCGTTCCTTTCATGGGGCGAGTAATCAGCTGACCATCTTCCCAACGGAAAAACAACTCGGGTGAAGCCGATAGGATTCGATGTGTCCCCACATTCAAATAAGCACTATAGTTCGAGCGTTGGGCTCTCTTCAAGCGATCAAAGAAAGCGAAGTCATCTCCTTCGAACTGGGATTGCAAACGCATCGTATAATTGACTTGATACGTATTGCCTTTCTCGATTTCGGATTTTATTCTTTGAAACCCAGAATGATAGGTATTTGAATCCGTTTCTGATTGCCAGTCAGCTAAATTAAAAGCCCCGGTCATTTTTTCAGGTAATTCTTCTTCCGGTTTATCAAAAATCCCGAACCATAATAATGGCATTTTGGCACCATCTTTTACTTTAAAAGATTTTTCAAAAGCAGGTGCAGCTTCATAGGAAACATATCCCGCCGCGTAATGCCCCTGTTGAATCGCTTCCTGTACTTTTTGGAATTGGGGAAGGACATCCCCAATTGAATGGGCGGTGAACACTTTTTTCGGGTTCGTAAAATAAAGGGGCCGGCTGTCACCTTGTTTATCTGTGAAGTGAAATATTAAGGATATAGGATCTTCTCGTTTCATTCTTCTCTCCTGACTTTGTTTATGAAGACAATCGGTATGTATTTTATAAAAAAGCTTGCAGACACGTAATCTGCAAGCTCATTCCTTGACACTTATTTCATTCCAGTAACTTCTGCAATGATTTCATAAGAACGAAGGCGTGCATCCTGATCATAAATGGCAGAGTTTATAATCATTTCATCCGCCTGTGTTTCATTTAAAAATGCCTGCAACTGCTCTTTAACCTCGTTTGGATTTCCTATAATGGAAGCGTTCAG
This sequence comes from Peribacillus simplex, assembly GCF_900156045.1. Lineage (GTDB taxonomy): Bacteria > Bacillota > Bacilli > Bacillales > DSM-1321 > Peribacillus > Peribacillus simplex_D. The sequence continues at coordinate 342,778 of NZ_FTMX01000005.1, forward strand.
CTGTTTCATGACAATGGCCTTTTCATATTCTGTCCAAAGGCCTTCCATCGTATCAACTGGAGGAGCAAGTTGACCAGGCGTGTTCCGTATCAAATTCAAGAACTGCTGTTGATAAGATGTAGCAATCCTTTGCGCTTCTTCCGTAGTATCAGCTGCAAATACATTGATACCAACCATGACATAAGGTTTATCGAGAACGTCGGATGGTTGGAAATTATTGCGGTAACGAGCTAATGCTGGTTGAGTATTTTCAGGGGAAAAATGACTTGCAAATGAAAATGGCAATCCCAGTTGTGCTGATAATGCTGCACTGAAGCCGCTTGAACCAAGCAGCCAAATCGGAATATCCTGTCCTTCACCAGGGATGGCGCGAACACGATTATGTTTAGAATCCGCATCTAAATAGCTACGGAGCTGTGCCAATTGTTCAGGAAAATCCTGGCCGTTATTACGCACATCACCCCGGAGTGCCATGGCTGTAAATTGGTCGCTTCCCGGAGCACGCCCCAGTCCTAAATCTATTCTACCAGGATACATTGCTTCCAATGTTCCAAATTGTTCTGCGATAACGAGCGGTGCATGATTCGGTAGCATTATGCCTCCAGAACCCACACGAATTCTTTCCGTCCTACCTGCAACATAGCCTATAAGCACGGACGTTGCAGAGCTTGCAATCCCAGGCATGCTATGGTGTTCTGCAACCCAGAAACGGTTGTAATTCCATTGCTCCGCATGTTTAGCTAATTCTACTGTATTTTTAAAAGCTCCCGAAACTGTACCACCCTCAACGATAGAAGCCAGATCCAGTACGGAAAAAGAAATGTCGCTAAGTTTTTTTGCATGTTGATCAGCATTCATATCTTCATCTTCTTTCTTTCAATTATGATTAATTGGACGCAAAGCCATCATATAGAAAATGCACACAAAATGCACATAAAATGCTCGAAGGGATTAGCTGTTAAGAATTTCCCTGGCAATCAAACGAAACGAATTAAGCCGATCCTCCAACTTATGAGTGATGGTCATCAGCATGATTTCATCTGCTTGATATTTCTCCTGAATCTCAAAAAGCCGATACTTCACTTGTGAAGGCGTACCAAAAATCAGTTTTTTATTCATGGTTTCCATCAGTGCTTTTTCTTTTTCAGTCCAAACATGATTCATTACCTCTTCTATACTTGGAACCTGCTTTCTTTCCCCTTGTCCACTTTGAATTTTCCATAGAATGTTGCTAAGAGCGATTTCTTTCGCACGTTCCTCCGTTTCAGCACATATGGCCGAAACCGTAACGATCGTTTTAGGTGCTTTAAGTAGCCCTTTTGTTTGAAAGTCCTCACGGTACTGGTGAAAACTCTGTACGCCATCACTTTCACTCATGAATTCACCAAACGCGTATGCAGTGCCATTCTCAGCGGCAAGTTTTGCACTTTTCCCGCTTGTTCCCAATATCCATGGTTCAGGCGGTACCATTGGGATAGGTGCAGCAGAGACATTTGTAAAAGGATGTTCTTTCGGAAATTCATCTCTTAGAAAATACAAAAGTTCTTGAACGAGTTCTGGCATTTTGTAAACATTTTGAAGAAAATTATCGGATAATGCCATCGTTGCTTCGGCAGATCCACCGGGAGCACGCCCCAGTCCCATATCAATCCGTCCTGGAAAAAGTGTGGCTAGCATATTATAAGTCTCTGCTATCCTATATGGCTTATAATGCGGAAGCAGCACTGCCCCTGATCCAATCCGGATATTTTTTGTTTGTGCACCAATGTAGCTTATCAAAACCTCTGGAACGGAACAGGCCAATCCCGGCAGATCATGATGTTCAGTTAACCAGATTCTGCTATAACCAAGTCTATCCCCTTCTTGTGCTAGTTGTAGTGATGCCTGCAATGCTTCTTGTGCTGACTGTCCGGATGCAATTGGGGATTGATCCAAAATGCTCAGTTTCATTTTGTTACCGCCTTTCTTGGCTTTCGTAACTTAATGGTAAATCATAACTAGTCGAAAGTCGCATGAAACGCTTGCTTTGTTATTTTAGTTTGCAGCCTTTAACGGAAATTATAAGGAGTTATAACTAAATTGGAGAGTAGAAGTGAATAATATATTCTAGCGAGGTGTTTGGTTTAATATATAAATTGCGCAAGTGACTTAAGGAGTCATCTCCTCACTTATTCTAACGAGGTTTTTTTTGGGATAAATGCAAATGAAGAAAAGCCCTTTTTAAGGGCCTTCCCGAAGCTATTCACTTTTTTTGAATTGAGATAGTAATTCATCTGCCATTATTTGCGAATCCAAACGAGCCGCTATAAATGGGGGCTGGACCCGATTATTGGACTCTACGGGCAAACCTAGCCAGACAACTCTTTTATCAAAGATGATAAAGGAAAAGGAAACAGGTGAATAAATAAAATGATCAGAGCTGATATCAGGGTTTCTTTTTGCTGAAATGATTGTCAATTTCACTGCAGGGTTTCGTTTCATTAAATAATGCTGCCATTCTTCAGACAAACTGTTCAAATCCGGAACAGCGATAACCATCTCTTGTTTTGTCGATTCAATATCCTTCTGAAAGTCCCCCAATTTACGTGCATGCATCCATTGCAATCTCGGGTGCTGGTGTTTAACCCATTTTCCAATGTCTTTCTTTGATACAATCTGATCATTTTGAGTTTGATGATCGACAAGCTGACGAAGTGTTTTGCTGCGGTAAACGTGTTTGTTAACAAATGAAGTGTCGCATACATGTACGAACTTACCCTTAGTCCTTGTTATGGCCACGTTAATGAGCCTTTCACTTTCTCTCCCTGTCAATAACATTCCAGCCCTGTTTTGCGGATAACTATCAACAGTGTCAAAGATCATCATCTCACGTTCACTTCCCTGGAAACGATGTACAGTTGCAGCGATAATATCCGCCGTTTGCCGTTCTTTCTCATATAAGTCATCCAATAGTTTTTCCATCAAGTCTGCCTGAGCACGGTAAGGGGCAACATAACCAATGGATCTTGATCCGCCAACATAAGCTTCATGAATCAGTTGAAAAGATAAAAGCAATTGCCATAAATTCATTCTCGAGTGGGATGTCCGTTCAGTGATGCAATATTCCCCTGCTAAGCTAGTATCGAGAAGTGCTGCTGCCTTATTGGCAAAGGGTTCGGACTGCATTATGCCCTCCCTGCTAGTCGCAACACTTTTATGATCGCCAACAAAATTGTTATAGACGACACGATTAGTGAATGCTGAAATATCCGGATGCATGCGGCGCTGTTCCTTTAATAGGAATAAATGAGGATGAAGTTCTCCTTCTTCAACAGACTGGGCGACACCGGACCTATGAAATATGTCTTCCTTCAGCCAAAGTTTCACGAGGGAATCACGAGCCGAAGCTATAGGTGGCAATTGTTTGAAATCACCACAAACGATAATATGCTTGGCTAACGCTGCAGCAAAAGCTACCTGAGGTACGTAAGCCATACTCGCTTCGTCCAAAATAACCAGATCATACTCTTTTTGATAAACCGTTTCATCATTTGCGGCTTTAGCCAAGGTAGTCCCGATTACTTTTGCTTCTTTTACGATTTGAATCTCTTTTTGGCGGATTTTCTCCAAGACTTTGGCCAGCTTTTTTTCTATATCAATTAATTGATCTGTATCCCTTTTACTGAAGGACCCAGCCAAGTCATACTTTAATAGACGTTTCTCTTCGCCAAGCTCTTCTTTTTCTTTAACTAATGTCGGTTCATGTTTACCTAATAATTGCCCTGTCACAATATCATCATGGATGGCAAGTGATTCACCGATTTGAGATCCATAGCGAAGCACATCGCCTTCATTGAAACGATCTTTCTTTTTAATGAATGACGAAATTTCTGCCATCAAAACATCGACAGCCTGGTTGCTATGGGACAAAACCAGAACTTTTTTATCTTGAAAATAATGATTGGCTACTGTACGAGCCAAAGTATAGGTTTTTCCTGTACCAGGGGGTCCCCAAACAAAAGTGACAGGATTGAACTTCGAGCGCGCATATAATTCTTTCACACTGCTTTGTTTTTCATTTAAAGGATGTTTTTGGGGCATGGACGGATCCATCAGGCGTTTGATCCGAAGTCTTTTCCTTTTACTTCTCTTGATTTCATCCAAGCGGCCAATCAATTGTTCCAGTAATTCCCAGGGATCATGATATAAAAAGGCTTCACCGATCATATCGCCTAACGAACGATCAAATACAATGATTATACTTTTCCCCTCTGATGAGAGGATTCTTCCATCCTGTTTAATCCCTCCCCATTCCAGTCGAACCAGGGAACCGACAGGGATTTTTACCGATGAACCTGTTTCAAAATAATAATTGAAAGAACCATCACTTGTAAGCAGATGGCCGTTTGAAACCAGGTATTTTGTGCTGCCATACTTTTTCAAATGCAGGATCTCAAGTTGAAGCGCCTGCTGCCATTCTTTTATATAATTTACTGTCGAATTCATTTTTCACTTTCCTCACAAAATATGCCATTGAAGTACAAAGAAACTGGCCCATTGGCTAGGCTCCGATGTTTAAAATAACGCTGTCACCATGACTTTTTTCGCGAATTACCTGTTTCTTCAGCATATAAAATAAGGCCCAATCTATTGATTGGGCCTTTCCTACGCCAATGTTTTAACTATAGCATTTTTTATAACATCATACCATGGGCTCTTTTGGAAGAAATGGTTTAGATTAGCCTTCTGTCAAATCAGTGAATTGGTCGACCAGATCGCTGAAAATCTTCATTGCATTTTCGATTGGATCAGGTTTAGTTAAATCTACGCCTGTTTTCTTAAGCAGCTCCAATGGGAAATCAGAACTCCCGCTTTTCAAGAAAGTCAAATAACTTTCAAGTATTTTTTGGTCCCCAGAAAGGATCTTATCAGCGATTGTAATGGCTGAAACGTACCCAGTAGCATATTTATAGACATAAAACGGTCGATAAAAGTGTGGGATGCGTGACCAGCCAAACTTCACTTCTTCATCGAAAATTAATTCATCTCCATTATAAGCACGAAATATCGATTCATAGGCTGTATTAAAAACCTCGGCATTAAGAGGCTCATCATTTTCAGCTTTTTCATGTACGATCTTTTCGAACTCCGCAAACATAACCTGTGTGAAGAATGTTCCTTTAAAACTATCTATGAAATGGTTAAGTAAGTGTTTTTTCCTCTGTACATCTTTTGTAGTCTTAATTAAATGGCGAATCAAAAGGATTTCATTCACAGTGGAAGCAACTTCAGCGACAAAAATGGAATACCCAGCACTTATTTGCGGTTGGTATTTTGAGCTATAGTATGAATGCATGCCATGTCCAGATTCATGTGCAAGTGTAAATACACTGTCTAAGTCATCACGGTGGTTTAATAAGATGAATGGGTGAACACCATAAAGTCCTAAATTGTAAGCACCTGAACGTTTTCCAGGTGTTTCCCTGACGTCGATATATCTTTTTTCCTTAAAGGTTTTCAGGATTGTGATATACTCTTCGCCAAGAGGTTTCAGCGCCTCCACCATCAAAGAAAAACCATCATCGTAAGAAATCTCCTCTTTAGCGCCTTCAACTAAAGGTACACTTAAATCATAGGCACGCAATTCTTCTACCCCAAGCAGTTTTTTTCTTAAATGAATGTATTTATGCATAGGTCCGATATTCTGCTTAGTAGACATAATCAAATTATCATAAACCTCTTTTGGAACTTGATCTCCAAATAATGATTTTTCCAAGGCAGATGGATAATTTCTTAGTTTTGACAGATTTACATTATTCTTGATTGCCGTGGAAAGTGTGGAAGCGATTGTATTCTTCAATTGTACATATGGCTGATAATAGGCGAAATAGGCCTCTTTTCTTTTGTCGCGATCATCGTCTTCAATCAATTTGGAATACATTCCTCGCGTCAGCTCTACCCTCTCGCCGTCTTCATTCGTAACTTCCCCAAATTTAATATCAGCATTGTTAATCATCCCGAACGTTTTTTGTGGTGCTGAAAAGGCTTCACCTATTTGGGAAAGCACCTCTTCTTGTTCTTTCGATAACACATGGGCTTTATAGCGGAAGGAATCAAGTAGATCCTCTTCAAAATATTTCAAACCCTCTATTTCTTTTATGTACCCTTTTAATGTGTTTTCTTCCAGGCTCAAAAGAAACGGCATGAAAAATGCAGAAGCATTACTTATTTTCTGGCCTAACTTACCAGCCCGATCCAGCAATGCTTGTGATGATGTTACCCGTGTATCCAAATCCGCTTGCAGCATGGCAAAAACATATAGCTTGTTATAAATGTACCCAAGTTCCTCACTTAATCGTAAATAATCGAACAAATCTTGAGCCGACTGAATATGTCCATCGTAAGTTTTTAATTTTTCTGTCATCTTCAGGACTTCTTGATAATCTTTTTCCCAATTAGACTGATCATCGTAAATATCCTTTAAGTTCCATGTTTCTTCTATTTTTATTTCGTCACGTGATTTAAACGTTTGCATATTGTCTGCACTTCCTTTCATGCTTTTGGGCTTACCCTTTATTATAATCGACTTTCAGAAAAATCTGCATAGAAAAACCAGTATGCTAAAAATACATACTGGTTTCCCCTTTTATTATTAGAATTTTGCTGCAGTTTCAGCAACTTTCGCCAATCCTTCTGCAACGATATCCTGGGAGCGATCTGGGTATTGATTATGTCCCTCGATTACAACTGTTTCTGGGTTTGTTATGCCCCATAAGTTTAAATTCATCTTAACGAATTTCTCTGCCATTTCGCCAGCATCCATTCCAGGCAATGCATAATCGGATCCGCGCGCATTAAGTAATGCCACTTTTTTACTTCCAGCTAAGCCGACTGGGCCTTCAGCTGTATATTTGAACGTTGTTCCCGCTTGAGCAAGATAAGAAATATAAGTTACCAATGGTGCCGGAACCGTTGCGTTCCATAGCGGGAAGGCAAAAACTACTTTATCGGCAGCAAGGAATTGATTCAAGTATTGTTGCACGATATCGGCAATCTCCACTTCTTCTTCAGTCAATTCCATGCCTTGGTTGCGTTTATATAGGGCAGTGATTGCTGTATTTCCGTAGTAAGGTAAGTTCAGTTTAAATAAATCCAATTCAGTTATTTCATCGTTAGTATTTGCTTCCTTATATGTGTTCAAAAACGTTTCATACATTTTGACACTAATAGCTTGATCCGCTGGGCGGTCATTTGATTTAACAAATAATACTTTAGACATTGTTCTTCCCCCAATTGTTAATTATTGTATGTTATTAAAAAATAGCATTTAATCCATATATCTCGAATTAACTGCAATTGCTACTTTCACATTATAAAACTGAAAATCCAATAAGGCAAGAAATATGTTTCTTATTTTCAAAGGTCCATTTCATGAATTTTTCACGCCTTGATTTTTTATCCCCGATGCCTTCTAAGTAAGATGCGAAAAAACCGAGAGCAATTTGCTCTCGGTTAAGTTAACTCTTTATGGTGGAAGGGGCACTTTCCTTTTATCGGTTCTATATCATCCCCTATGAAAAATTGTTTCCATTCATTATGATTTACATCTCCAAAGTGACTGATATCAGGATGTTTAGGAAGGTTATCCCATTTCTCCACTCGTTCCCGAACCTTTTCACGCGACATGATTCCGCCTTTTTCCGTTCCTTCCAAGCCTTCAAAGATCATCCGGGGTTGGAATCCAAGTACAAGGCTATTCCCTAAATCCCGGGTTTTTCGCTGTTTATAAGCAGGTGCATTACCAAAGACAAAAATTGGTTCCCCTGCAAAATGATAGTCCCATAAATAATGCTCCGGATCTTTCGGCTTCTCAATTGGCCAAGGTTTTTTATCCGCTTTATGCAGGTATTGCAGGATATCCCAAAACCTTTTACGGTAAAATTCTATATCACCCTCTATTGATTCAGGCTCCATAAAGACAAAAAGGCCATGCCTGATATATGGTGGTTCCTGAAATAAATCAAGAAAGCTTTCCACTGCTTTTGGGAGATTGGTCCAATCTTCCTGTGTGATATAAGCATAGCGAAGTTCCCCTTTATTTTCAGCTTTCATACCAAAATAACAAGGAAAGGTTTTATCGGTCACTGTATTATGGAATGTTTGATATTCCTTAATTAGCCATTGCGGCACTCGATCTGGATTTGTCATATCTTCTTTTGTTAACAAGCTTGAATTAGCAGTCAGCATCATTTTTCTCCTTAAATCATTTTATTATATGTTACCCGCTTTAAATAAACTAAAACTTCTTCGGACTGCAAATAAACTCAATCGCTCCTATATCATTACTTCATTATTTAAGAGATTATGACTGCCACCCGATTAATCGGGATTCCAATTAAAAACTTTCGATCTGCTTATTAATCATTTACTTTACATTAGGATAACCTAAGAAAAAAATAGGAGTGATCATATTGGCAAGGAGAAGGAAAATTCTAGTATCTGAAGCTCGAAAAGGACTCGATGATTTAAAAGCCAAAGTTGCTGGTACAAAGAATCCCGAAGAAGCAAAGTTTGAAGTAGCAAAAGAAATGGGCGTACCGCTGAAAAAAGATTATAACGGTGAACTGACATCCAAGCAGAATGGAAAAATAGGCGGAAAGTTAGGCGGAGGCATGGTCAAGGAACTTATAAAGATGGCACAGGAGAACTTAGGAAAAAAACATTAACAAACAGTCGATCCCGGTTGGGGTTGCCCCATCAAAAGATCATATATCGAAACGAAAAATTTTGGGACTTAACAAGTTGAATGGCAATTATTACAACGCTAAAAAAGCCAACCTTATGGGCTGGCTTTTTTAGTATTAATTAATTCTCACGGGTGAAACTCTTGAAACTACTGACATTATTAATTCCTCCGACATCGGGTAATTAGTGGCAGCTGGATCCGTCATTACTGCTTTAAGAATTCTTCCCATATCTGACTGGTTAATTCCATAGTCGCCGAAGTCGGACGGCAGCCCAAGATCAAATAGGAAAGCACGGAGCGTTTCTACCACTTTCGCTAAGATCCCTTCTGAATCTTCATCATGTATTTTCACGCTAAAGGCTTCGGCTATCAAATGGGCCTTTGGAAGATATAAATCCGGAGTTGATTCCATGACGACCGGTAATAATACGGCATTGGCCAATCCGTGCGGAATACGGAATAACGCCCCATATGCGTGGGCAAAGTTATGAACCGGAATCGCATTCAGTGCACTGCAAAATGCAGTGATTCCCATCATGCTGCCATGCAGCATTTCCTTCCTTGCCTCAATATTCGTTCCGTCCTTTACCGCCCTCGGTAAGTTTCTTTCAATAACTCGAATGGCCTGATAAGCATATGCATCCGTTATTGATGTCGCTGCAGGTGAAACGATCGCTTCAATTGCATGAGTCAATGCATCTGCACCAATAAACGCCGTAATGTCAGACGGCAGTCCGACTGTTAATTCGGGATCTAGAATGGCAACATCCGAACTTAAAAAAACATTGTATATATTCATTTTGACTTTTTTATGTTCATTATATATGACTGCGATCGGGGATACTTCAGAACCGGTCCCTGCTGTTGTGGCTACGGAAATATGCGGGATATTCATGGATTGGGCTTTTGGAAAACCCTCATACAGATAACCGCTTGGTATCGAATCATTTATATCCGTAATTCCTTTATATAATCCGAATTTCAATGCCTTTGCTGTATCAATGACACTCCCTCCACCAATGGCAAGTATGGCATCGGCATTCACTTCGCGTGCATATTCCAATGCTTTGTTTACACATTCACTAGCTGCGTCCTGTGTAACATCCAGAAACTGTCCAACTATTTCAGCTCTGGCACCTAATTTCTGTTGCTCAAAAGTTTCGGCAACTTTTTTAACGACACCTGCATTTACCAAGCCTGCATCACTCACGACTAGAATCCTTTTAGCCCCGAGACCATTGAATAGGTCCGGAATGAGTGAACGAGTGTTAGTGCCACTGTAAACTGAAGACCTTAACCAAAAATTCGAATGAACGTTTACCTTCATAAAATTTCACCTCAAATATATTAGTTTTATTCTCAATTAAGAATTGTTCATGCCCTGCTTCCAAGTTTCTGATGGTCAGTCATTAGCAAATGTATATGGGACACTAAGCTTGTATCTTTTATCTGCTTTACAAAACCCCATATTCCTTTTCGTTACTGTGATAGATCTCTTCAATCCCCTTTCCTTTTGCCCTGGCTAAAATCTCCATCCGCACTGTTAATTGTTTCATGGTAAAATTCAATACAGCTTGTTGGTCATTACCAAATGGATTACCCAACCGATCATATCCCTCCGTATTTAATGCGATGGCCAGTGGCGAAAGTTCCACCATTCTCTTTTCAACCTGTTTAAAGATATGTGGATGTTCACTGATGATTCTCTGCAGCAGGAAGGTCCCATAAGCAATATGGCGTGATTCATCCTTCTTCAAAAGACCCACACCTTTTAATAAACCAGGCATCATTTTATTAGCTTCGAGAGTCTGATAAAACCCGAAATATCCTGTTTCTGCAAGTACACCCTCGGTAAACATATTATAAACAGTGGCTGCTTCTGCCAATGCTTCAGGGGATTGATCGGATAAAAGTTTCTCCATGGCTTCAGGCAATATTTCATAAAAAATCGATTTATAAGTGTCTGAGTGATAAACCGTCAAATCACCCGTTTCACCTATTTGATCTAATGTATAACGAAAGAACTCCATATGCTTCGCTTCCTCGAACAGAAATGTCGTTAAATACATTTCTTCTTCAATCCTGCCTTCCTTGGCAATCGTCATTATTAGGGGAAGCAAATCCAAAGTCACCGCTTCTTCTCCGCCCTGAAAAAGGGAAATAATCCTTAATAACACTTGCCTTTCAATATCAGTAAAAGACTTCCAATCTTCTTTATCCTGACTGAAATCAATGTCACGAGGATTCCATATACCGAATTTCTTTGCCTTTTGATAAAGTTTAAATGGTAGGGTATCTTCTCTAAAACTTCGGCTGGTGGTCGTTAAATTCATTCTTTTCATGATAAAGCCTCCTTGAAATTATGAACTTTTGAATCCCTAAGGATTTTTTAGAATTGTAAGAGTTTTCATTATATTGTAAGATATTAGTAGCATTTATCCTAGCACTGAAAATGTAGGGAGGAATAAAGTCGAATGCTAGAGGAAACTCTGTTGAATCATGTAAAAAAGATTTCCCAACAAAAAGATATGGCAAATAAATCACAAATGATCGTAAAGGGCTGTGTGGATTTTTTTTCATTTCAACGAGCATCTTTATTCAGTTACTCATGTTTAACAGGAATGGGTGAAGGAATATGTGCATGTACAAGTGAAGATACCTTTTCATTACATAATGTTAGAGAAAATATTCATGATATATACCCCATCCACCAAGCAGTCATCCATAACAAACCCATATACTTAACCATTCAGCATGCTAAATCCTCCATCCCTGCAAAATACGTTAAAAGATTTTCCATCTCATCATTGGCAATCATTCCGATAATTATGAATGACTTGGCCATCGGTTTAGTTTTGGTTGACCCCATTCACGCCAACGAGCCAGTTACCAAGAATGATTTAATGAAGCTTTCCCATTATTTAAAACTGGCTGTCGGTTCAACATTGGATTCCGCCCCTCCCACTTACCTTCTAAGCAAACGTGAAGTGGAGGTTCTTCAATATTTAGCCAATGGAATGGGATTAAAGCAAATGGCACCAAAAATGAGCGTTAGTGAATTTACCGTCAGAGATCATATTTCATCTGCAATCAGGAAATTGGGAGTGAATCATCGAACAGAGGCCGTCGCGGTTGCCATAAGACACAAAATGATTATGTGAAAACAAAAAAAAACCTTCAAAGAAGGTTTTTTTGTTTAAGTATCATTGAGTCACTTTTTCTTCAACTTTCGTAATCCAGTTCAACTCGTCTGCGACTTTACCTGTTTGGACACCTGTCAGTGTATCATAAAGCTTTTTAGAAAGTTCGCCAGTTTCCCCGTTTTGAACAATCATTTCTTCACCATTCCACAAAAATTCACCAATTGGTGATATGACCGCGGCTGTACCTGTTCCAAAGGCCTCTTCCAATTGGCCTAATTTATAGGCTTCATGGACTTCCTCCATCGAAATGCGTCTTTCCGACACGGGAAGACCCCAATGTTTCAGCAATTCGATAATGGAATCACGAGTAATACCCGGAAGGATACTTCCATTTAAAGCAGGAGTGATAATTTCACCATTAATTTTGAAGAAAACATTCATGCTTCCAACTTCTTCGATATACTTTTTCTCTACTCCGTCTAACCAAAGAACTTGGGCATAACCCATCTTTTCGGATACTTCCTGGGCTTTTAGGCTCGATGCATAATTACCGCCCGTTTTGGCTTCACCTGTACCTCCATTAACTGCACGTGTGAAAGCTGACTCCACTGCAATTTTAACTGGATGAATGCCTTCTTTATAATACGAGCCCACTGGTGACATGATGATGATGAACTGATATTTATCCGATGGAGAAACTCCCAGATATGGCTCAGTAGCTATAATGAATGGCCTAATATATAAGGATGTCCCTTCTGCCTGGGGAATCCAATCCTTATCAACGCTTATTAAAGTCTTTAAGGCCTTCAACGCAAAATCAACGTCGATATCCGGTATGCATAATCGGCTATTTGAACTATTTAAGCGTTGGAAATTCTTTTCCGGACGGAATAGGATAATTTCATCTTCTGATGTTGCATATGCCTTCAATCCTTCAAAAACGGATTGACCATAGTGGAAAATCATAGCTGACGGCTCTAATGAGAGCGGTTGATAAGGAACAATTCTTGGATCATGCCACCCTTGCCCTTGTGTGTAATCCATAATAAACATATGATCGGTAAACTGCTTACCGAACTCAAGCTGGTCCGCCTGTGGTTTTTCTTTCTTTGTTGTACTAAGCGTGATTTGCATGTCATGTTCCTTCATTACCAAAACCCCTTGTTGATTAAATTTACAAGATTTCACTTCCATAAAATCTATCTTTAATTAGTTTACTCCTATCAGGAATCATAGTTCAAGCCTTTAAGACGAAATTTTCGGAATTTTTTTAAAATAAATGGAATTTTTTTGATTTCCAGACTATGATTTCTGATAAAAAGAATAAACTTTCCCGAAACCCTTCAAAAAATCCATTCCGTTTGTTCGCTAGGGAACTTGAACTCGTAAATATTAGTTTATTTTAACAAAATAATTACAATAAAGCCAATGAGAATATTTCTAGTTCATCGCACCTAAAGTAAATTCAATCATTTCCCTTTTATAACCAATAAAATTGATAAAAATGATGTGCAGGGATTCGTGATTTCAGGTTCTCTTTAAACACTAAGAGCCGATACCTAAACTTATAAAGATAAAAAAACCAAAAGATTATATCATTTTTTTATCCTGACCCATAAAGTTGGCTTTTTTATGCCATTCCTAATTTTCACCCAATGGAATATAGAGGAAATTTTTTCATGAAATTCAATTAAGTAGTTTACTACTAAATAATAATCTTATATACTTATCCCACAAGATAGATAAAACGCATGCAAAACAATATATTATAGATAAAACGCATGCAACTTTCTTATTTTTGACGAAATGGGGTAACAACATGACAAAAAACAGGTGGTTAATCGCATTATCCGCTATCGCCATTCACCTTTCCATTGGTGGTGCATACGCCTATAGCGTATACAAAAAACCATTAGTTGAGACTATGGGGTGGTCAGAAACTGAAGTAACCTTAGCATTCACAATAATGATGGCGCTTGCAGGAACTTCTGCAGCCTTCTTTGGTAAATTCGTGGAAAAAAATGGTCCAAGAAAGTCAGCTATGGTCGCAGCTGTATTATTCGGTTTAGGACAAGCCGGTTCCGGTTTGGCAGTAATGGTCGATTCACTTCCGCTTTACCTGATGACCTATGGGGTTTTAAGTGGACTTGGCATGGGGATCGGGTACATTTCACCAGTATCCACTTTGGTCAAATGGTTCCCAGACCGCAGGGGATTGGCAACAGGAATGGCAGTATTAGGATTCGGTGCCGGAGCTCTCATTACAGCCCCAGTAGCTGCAAGCCTTATGGAATCCGTTGGCATTTATACTACTTATTATATTTTAGGCGCAGGCTATTTCATACTGATGTTCTTAGGTGCATCCTATATTGCACCTCCAAAGGCCAACTGGCTACCTGAAGGAATGAAAAAAGATATTGAGTCCGGTAAGAAAGAACTGAAGAAAGACCTAAGGCAATTAACTGCAAAAGAAGCGGTTAAAACTAAACACTTCTGGATGTTATGGTCCATGAAATTGATAAATACAAGTGCAGGGATCATGATGATCTCGGTAGCTTCACCGATGGCTCAAGACGTTGTTGGTCTGTCTGTAGCAGGTGCAGCAACATTAGTCGGCATAATGGGAATCTTTAATGGCGGAGGAAGACTTGGCTGGGCAGCAGCATCCGATTATATTGGACGTCCAAATGTTTTTGTCATTTTCTTCATCATTCAAATCGGAGCATTCCTTTTACTTCCAACGACTACAAATACACTATTGTTCCAAGGTCTCATCTTGCTGGTCGTAAGTTGTTATGGAGGAGGATTTTCAAATCTCCCTGCCTTTGCCGGGGATTTATTTGGAACTAAGGAAATTGGGGCCATCCACGGTTATCTTTTAACTACGTGGTCTCTAGGCGGGGTTTGCGGACCAATGTTGGTTACTGCAATCAGGGAAAGTACGAACAGTTACATTCCGGTATTCTACGTTTTCGCAGCATTAATTGCGATAGCATTCGCCATCTCCATTTGGTTGCGTCTCGACATTAAAAAAATGCAAAGACAACAGAAACAAGGAGTAACGAACACGTTAAGTAAAATATCCTAATTTAAAACCTTGCAAAAAGGCATTATCAAGTAACTTCCCTAAACGGAATTTACCTTTGATGATGCCTTTTTTAGATTGTTTATGGCCATAACGGTGTATCTTTTGGACCTGTAGCACATCCGAATATTTTTTTGGATTATGTCATCCCCGCCGAATTCTTTTCTCGTGCAGTTGTGAGCATTTCTCGCATTAAGTCTTGGGAAATGCAGTTAGCGGTGTGATTCTTGTAGGCGGACTTTATTATGGACTTAGCACGTAAAGACAGGTAAGCCTCAATGTGAATTAAGATGACCTTCATTTTACAGTGAAAGTCTTGTTTTCGTTTCCATATAACAACTTCATTTGGTTGCTGCTATACCTATAGGAATTCGAAAAAGTATTACGAATTCCAGCTTTATAAACAAAAATTGAAAAAGCATATTCGAATTAAAGTTAAATGATAAACATTTATCAATATAACATGTTTTGCACCAAACATTTGAACAAGTTATATAGTTTAACATTAAGCTAATTCAGGGAATCAAGTAAGAGATGGAATTAGGGGGGATTGTCTTGTGGATCAATAAAGCGTTTTTCAAATATGCATGCGCGACCATTTTGATCATTTTAATTATTTTTTTACTAGGTAAGATTGATTACGTTCTGCTGCCGTTACAAAAAATCATTGCTGCCATGTTTTTCCCTATTATTGTGGCTGGGCTTTTATACTATATATTACGGCCGGTCGTTAACCTGTTAACTGAATTTATCCCTAAATCAGCAAGCATCTTCACCGTTTTTTTGATTATCTTTAGCATGATTGGGATGGTAAGTTACTTTGGAAGTCCTGTAATCGTGGACCAATTTCAAAAATTATCTGAAAACCTCCCCAGCAAAGTCAAGGAATTCTCTAAAGAATCTGAAGTGATGATTGAAAAAAATGATTTTGGTATGGTTAATATGGAAGATATAAAAGAAAAAGCGGTCACGCATTTGAAAGATTACTCGGAAAAACTAATAGTGAATGTCAATACCATTTTTTCCACGATCACCAGTATATTAACTGTATTGGTCATAACTCCATTCATTTTATTCTATTTCTTGAAGGATGGAGATAAATTAAGGCCGTTTCTATTAAAATATATACCGAACGATGTAGAATCTGAGGGGAATACGATTTTAAAAGACGTTGATAAAGCCCTTTCAACTTATATTATCGGTCAATTCATCATATCAATCGTCATTGGTACTTTGATGTATTTCGGCTACCTGATTATCGGTCTCGATTATGCACTCGTATTAGCTCTATTCGCCATGATTTTTACCGTTGTACCATTCCTTGGTCCATTAATAAGCATTATCCCTGCCCTTTTCATTGCCTTACAGCAAGACATTGGGTTGGCAGTGAAAGTACTCATTGTCCTTACCGTTGTTCAACAGGTCGAAGGGCACTTGGTTACACCGAATATTATGGGAAAACGACTTAACATTCACCCACTTACCATTATCTTATTGCTGCTTGCTGCAGGATCAATATACGGTTTTATTGGCATTTTAATCGCTATCCCCGCTTATTCCGTAGTAAAAACGATTATAGGTAATTTCAGGAAATTTTATAGATTACGGAAAAGGGTTGCATAAACAAGAAGCGTTGTCTACATATTTTAAATTTTTCTTTTAAAAAAGTTCCAATTGATCTCAGAAATCCGCTCCTTTTTCGCCGACAGTCTAGCTAGCCACTAACTCGACAGAAATGTCACAAATCCCTTTAATTTAAGGAGGTTTATCGATATAAAACTGTAAAAAACATGAAGGATTGTCTAATTCAGTTGATTGAACGGAAGGCGCGAGACTCCTGCGGGCGCAAAGAGCGCCGAGGAGACTCCCGGACCGCCCGCCAGAAAGCCCACAAAAAAAGTTCCAGTTGATTTCATAAAACCGTAACAAGAAGGATAACCTATTTTCGTTAAAAAATGATGTTCGGGGTGAGACCATTCCCTCCCTTTTGTAGACAAACTAAAAACGTTGATAATTCTATCAACGTTTGTTTAATAATTTTTTAACAATGCGTTTAAAAAAAGCTTTAAAGCTTTTCTTTTTGATAACTTGCTGTGCATGATATTGCTTCTCGATATAAATTTCTTCTTTGTTTATGGCATTAATTTCTGCTAATACCAGACCCAAACCGGAGTTATGATCTTTGTTTAGCACAATTTTGTAAGGAATATTATGACTCATTGCCAATTTTATATATTTCCCTAAATATTGATAGTCCATCTGACCATTTAAAAACAAATTTGAACGGGGATGCTGCTTCATCAATTGCTCTATCTCCGGATATACATTCGTTTCAAAGACTTGGCTTTTTTTTAGGACGATGACGACGCGCTCCCGTAATGTGCCCAGAAATTCCCTACGTTCACCAGGCTTGATTTCTTTTGGACCATGGATGCCTTGTTCTAGATAGTCCTCCACCTTTAGGCGTGACAATTCTTTCCCACCTCCGCTTTCACTTCAATAATGTATGTAATATGGCCAAAAATAGTGCCCATGATTTCTAGGTATGCCAAAAAGCAGAAAGTTGCTCTGGATTTAATATTACACATTTTTAGTCTACCCCCACTTTAAAAAATTGTCACTCTAGCTTCACTTCATGCATAGGATAGTATATGTGTAAATGTAGGTTGCTTAAATGAGGGACGGGGAAAACATGAAAAAATTAATTGTATTTATATTAATATTCGCTTTTAGTTTTGTTGGGTTCAGTAAAACTTCAGATGCGGCAGCTCGACAACTGATTATCATCAATAAAGCCAATAATCAGCTTGCCTATTACGAAAATGATAAATTGGTGAGGGTATTCAGCGTGGCGACAGGAAAAAAAGCCTCTTACACTCCTGAAGGAAAGTTCAAGGTAGTGACAAAGATTGTGAATCGTCCCTATTATAAAGGCAACATTAGAGGCGGAGACCCAAAAAACCCACTAGGTAAAAGATGGCTGGGGATCAATGCAAGGAATACACCAGGAAATACGTACGCAATACACGGCAATAATGATCCTACTACTATTGGGAAATATATAAGTGCCGGTTGTATTCGTATGTATAACAATGATGTTCAATGGCTGTACGATCGGGTGAAAATGAACACTGTAGTATTGATCGCCAGTTCGAATAAATCATTTGCCACCATTGCTGCCACTAATGGATATAAAGTGAGCGGATCTGTGAGCCTACCTGTAAATACCAGCGCTTCCCTGAAGAAAGGAAGCAGTGGCCCCCAAGTAATTGAACTGCAAAAAAGATTAACTAAACTTGGATACAGTACAAAAGGAGTAGATGGGGCATTTGGAAAAAACACCGAATCTGCTGTGAAGAAATTTCAAAAATCCAAAAAACTCACTTCTGACGGGGTCGTTGGACCAAAAACGAAAAAAGCGCTTGGACTTAAATAATTTATATTACCGATATCCACTGTTTAGAGGATATCTTTTTTTATGTTTTAATTGTACAACCTATACATTATTACCCATATCGACTTTAATTTTCCACCATCAGTTATTGACTTTATGTTATAATTTATACATCAACAGCTAATCATAATCGCACTGTCATTACATACAAGGAGGTAATACAAATGTACGATGAAATTCTTTTAACATCCATTAAAGCAATTTTTGTAATTGGCACCATCGCAATGTTTGTGATTTTAGGATTCGTAAAAGGACGCCGTTTTTAACTTTATCTAAAATATCCTCACTTGCCGGATTTCATGTATAATTTTATACCGGTAATCAGGTTATTTTTCACTCAGAAAAAAAGCATATCCTCTCTGGGTATGCTTTTCCTCACCAATTCCAATAATCCGTTTTATCTAAAAGTTGATCAATGTCAAATGTATCAAGATGGAATGGAACTGACTCTTCTGCAATCGCTTCAGTGGCTAACAATAATTGGTCGATATCAATAATGGCCAAAACAGTCCTCTCCCTTTTTTTTAAATGGTCTTTACCCTCATTTTCAATACATTAAACACTTCGTTCAAAAGAAATTTTATTAGAGGGTATCCTTTAAATTTTACATTTGTCATTCATTTTAGATGCAGTGAGTCTTTTTCAGATCCTTCCGGAGAAAGTGTATGTATCAATTTAACCAGCTTATAAAAGGTCCCGCTGCAGATTGTTACCTCGGGCAAATTATGAAATATTGATTTTTTATTAATATGATAATTGTCTTTCTCGGGTGAATACACAATAATTTTCTTATTTAAAGATAAGGCATATCCAAGCTCATATAGATTACCTTTTCCTGCTGTTAGGAAGATCAGCATGAAATCGGCTTCCTCTATCCCCTTTTTTTCAAATTCTCCAATCCCGTCCGCTATTTGGTTTTTCTCATCATCCGTAATCAAATTAAAGTCATTCACACAAGTAAACCCTTTTGAAGTCAATTTCTTGATCAATGATCTTACTTGCTTCAAATTTTTTTCGTCAGATGCTATATAATATTTCACAGATACACCTCCAAAATATATAACTATTGATACTTTTTACCTATGTTACCTATACTATACATATTCGTTATAAAGAACGCAATATCCTTTCCTCAAAAATAAAAAATAATTAAAGGATACAAGCAAAACAAAAAACCATCATTCCTTTTACAGGTAATGATGGTTTTTCAAATATGCAGAGGTATCATTCCGGGTTACAAAATGTTCATTGAATATAAAGAAAAACAAAATAAAAACCTTGTCCCCTAATCGGCAAGGTTTTCTTATTTTTCATATGTGATATTTTCTATTTCAATCCTGAAGGGTGCAGCCTCACAAATATTAATTCCCCTATCCAGATTCACCTTTTCCATTTCACTTGCATCCGGGATTGTTTTTTTATCGTGAATAAAATGTTCGACCATGGCTTCCAACAGCTCTTGAGCACAAGCTAAGGCATCTACCCGATTCCTACCGCTAACAGAAGAAATAATTCCTTCTCGCCTAAAATCCGGGAAACAAACTTGAACGGAAAAAGAATCGATAATCAACGGGTGCTTTTCATAATAGAATACGGCTGGATACTCAAAGATTTGAATGGTCAAATTATCATCCCTTTATATAATATTTAGGCTTTTATATTAATTATAACATGAATTTCCATTTTTTATAGGTTTAATTTACTTTTCTTTGTTTGTCAAGTTAATAATTACATTCAATAGGTTGTTATGTCCGTACTTACTGCGAAATAAAAAAACACCAGGAAGATCAGGATCACGAGAACATTCAAGATTATTCCAATAATGCTGCACACTTTTCCAGCTGTCACTAATCCATTTCCAGATTCACCAGTAAGCTTAATTTCTTTTTTACTCTTCGATGCAAATATTAAACCTAAAATACCTAATATGATGCCTATGAATGGAATTAACAGGGATAATACCCCCATGATCAATGCAACAATCGCTTTGCTATTGCTTTGTTTGATTTCCGACATATAATCCACCTTCTTTCTTCCATTATATATACGGTCAGTAAAAGGAAAAGATTCGTTTTTTTGTTCTTATACTTCTCTAATATTCCGATGATTTCAGAAATCCACTCCCTTCTCGCCGCAAGCAATTAGCGGTGTCTCAGCTAGCCGGTTATTCGGCAGTTGGGTCGCAAATTCTTCAAGCTAGTAAGGTTTTCATCCCTAATAAAAACAGTAAAATACATGAGGATATCCAAGTTTTCTTTCCGAACCTCCTTTTTGTAGACAAGTAGAAAACGACTCATTTCTGAGTCGTTTTTTTTAGGTTCGTTTCAATTCAAGTCTCTGGGCGATCAAAGAAAGACAATAGTTAACAATGAAATACATAAGAGCCACCAGGACCAAAATAGGTATTAAGAACTTTTGACTTTGTCCATATATGATTTGACCATGATGAGTCAGCTCCGGTAAAGAGATGACAACAGCTAAAGAGGTATCCTTTAATAATGAAATGAATTGGCTGACAATAGGAGGAACCATGCGGCGCAGCGCTTGGGGCAGAATAATATGTATCAATGCCTGTGTATAGCTCAAGCCTGATGAACGGGCAGCTTCCATTTGGCCTTTATCAATCGATTTAAGCCCACTTCGAATGACTTCAGAAAGCATGGCAGACTCGAAAATTGTCAAGGCAACAATCGCTGCTGGAATGATTTCCAGTTTAATTCTCACCTCTGGCAAAGCAAAATACGTAAAAAATATTATTAATAACAGCGGTAAATTACGTACCGTTTCTACAATCAGAGCTAATATTTGTGATAACACCGGCACCTTTGCGTAACGGATTATACCTACAAGCCCGCCAATAATGAAACTTAGAATAATGGATATAAAAGCTACCTGGAGCGTTACCCAAAATCCTTCTAATAAAAACTTTAGATTATCTGGTGTATAGGCACCTGCAAAATCCATATCATACACCTCCCTCAATTACTCTTAGCCAGACGTTTTTCCAAATAACCAACGCCAAAACTTAAAGGAATGGTAAGTATTAAGTAAAACGCTGCAACGAAAATGTACACATCAAACACGACAAATGTCCTTGAAGAAATCAAATCCCCGTGGTACATAAGATCAAGTCCTGCAACAACGGCTAAAATGGAAGAATTCTTAACTAGATTGATAAATTGGTTCCCTAAAGGAGGTATGACTATTTTAACGGCCTGTGGCAATATGACGAGCCTCATCGCCTGCCCATATGTCAGACCTGATGAACGGGCAGCTTCCATTTGACCCTTTGGCACGGAAAGTATGCCCGCTCGAATTGCCTCAGCTATGAAAGATGAAGTGTAAATGGTCAAGGCCAATGTCCCTGCGTATAGACCGCTTAGTTTAAGACCGAGAAAGAAGAAAAAGGTAATGATCAATAACGGTATATTCCGAATGAACTCGACATAGGCGGTACCCAGCCAGTTTAGTGGCTTTATCGGCGCAATCCGCATGATAGCAATAAGCACACCAAGAATCAAACTCGCCACCAACGCGATCAAACTCGACATGATCGTATTTCTAAAGCCTAATAAATACATATCCAGGTTCTCTGTTAAAATGGAGAAATCAAGCACGGCGTACACTCCTTTAACTAGTAAGGATGAGCAAAACGCTCATCCTCACAGACAAATGTTCAAATGTTATTTAAGGTCAGCTTCCCTTATACATTTGCTTAAAATGTTTAATGTTTAATCCATTTATCATGGATCTCATCGTACTTGCCTGAATCTTTAAGTGACTTAAGGGCTTTATTCAACTCGTCAACAAAGTCAGTATTTCCTTTTTTCACGGCAATTCCATAAGGCTCTTCCGTAAATGTACCGCCAACAAGTTCATAACTTGGATCTTCATCCGCCATTCCATAAAGGATGGAATCATCCGTGGTCAAGGCATCCCCTTGTCCGGATTTAAGTGCAGCGAACGCTTCGGAATAGTTTTCAAATTCAAGCACTTGTGCTTCAGGAGCCTTTTCACGAATATTTATGGAAGAGGTAGAGCCCTTGACGGCCAATACCTTTTTCCCTTTTAAGCTATCAATTCCCTTAATATCGCTGCCCTTTTTGACTAACAAAGATTGTCCGGCATCGAAGTAAACATCAGTGAAGTCAACTTCTTTTTTACGATCTTCCGTGATCGTCATGGTCGCTACAATCGCATCGATATCACCATTATTCAATAATGCCATCCTTGTCTTAGAAGTCACTTCTTTGAATTCAACTTTATTCTCATCACCAAGGATTTCTGCTGCAAGAGCTTTGGCAATATCAATATCAAAGCCTTCTACTTCTCCAGTACTAGGATTTTTCAGTCCGAATAGCCTTGTATCATTTTTCACCCCAAAAACGATCTTATCCTTTTCCTTCACTTGTGCGAGAACATCTTTTTCTTTGTCTTTACCTCCGCCCTCTTCAGCTTTGTCTGAATCATTCCCCCCGCCGCATCCAGCTAATAAGATGACAGCCAGTAATGATAGCAAAGATAATTTTAACCATTTCTTTTTCTTCAACATGCAATTCACCCCTGTTTTTTATTTAATGATTTAATATACGGCTAAGGAATAAACGAGCCCTCTCTTCACGAGGATTGGCGTAAAACTCAGCCGGTGATGCCTCTTCCAAGACCCTGCCTTCGTCCATGAATACGATTCGATCCGCTACTTCACGGGCAAATCCCATTTCGTGCGTAACCACCACCATCGTCATTCCTTCATGGGCAAGGGCTTTCATCACATCCAGTACCTCGCCGATCATTTCTGGATCCAAGGCTGAGGTAGGTTCATCGAATAGCATGATTTCGGGCCCCATTGCCAAACCTCTGGCAATCGCTACCCGTTGTTGCTGTCCACCTGAAAGCTGGGAAGGAAATGAATTCGCTTTATCTCCAATCCCCACTTTGTCCAAATACTTTAGTGCAATCTTTTTCGCTTCCTCTTCGGATTGGCCTAAGACCTTCCTGGGGGCAAGCATGATATTCTCGAGCACGGTTTTATGAGGATACAAGTGAAAATGCTGGAAAACCATACCGATGTTCCGACGGAGTTTGTTTATGTCCGTTTTTTTATCCGCTACATTTGAACCATTTATGGAAAGGGAACCTTCCGAAATGGTCTCTAGACGATTAATGCATCGAAGCAGTGTACTTTTCCCTGATCCGGACGGTCCGATGACCACTACCACTTCCCCCTTCTTGATTGTAAGATTAATTTCTTTCAATACATGGAAATCGCCATAAAACTTATTCACTCGGTCAAAAACTATCATAATTAGCCCCCTGCCCATAATCATTCTTCCAAAACTGAAAATTTATAATAATCAGAATTATAAAAGCGTAATATAGCATACTCCTAACTCGAATCAAATTTTATGTATTATCCTTTCTTCCACTATTATTTCCCAATATTTCGAGAGTGATAGTAAAACGACCATTTTTATTGTTATTTTAAACTAGTAATTTAAATAATATATTCAATATTCACACTTTTTATTATATAAAATCTTTCTTAAAATTACCATATAAACTTTAATTTGTTAAAAATGATATCATATTCCATGATATTATTGCTATATTTCATAAAACTGAACAAGTAATAACTGTTTCCTCCCAACCCATTCCCTCTTTTTGTAAAAAATCATTTATTTCCCGTAAGCACAACGAGCTTTTGTAAATCAGCACGAAAAAAAGACAGCAATTGCTGTCTTTTTCATCATTCCTTTATCGCATCTTCAAATGGCGCTGAATATAAACCTCTTGGCGCCAGCATATCCGTATCCGATTCACGGATTTCCCCACCGTGAGTATATGGACCTGCTGGAAAATAATCAAACATTTCACTTTCCTTATGTATGATCAAGAAATAATCGAATAAATCATCCATAAGTTCCTGATGTTCATCTATTTTCATGATTTCGCCACATTCATCAATTTCAAAGTTTTCATTAATCGCATCTTGAAGTTCCTCGTTATTAGAATACGCGATATAAAAATCTACATCCCCGCACTCCATGCATAGCAAGAGCTTTTCTTCTAGTGCTTCTTCATAGGTTTTCAGAACGATTTCCTTTAAAATGGCATCAATCTTCCCAGTATTAATCAGTTTAATTTTAGTCTGGAACACAAAACCCCTCCAATCAAATACAGCATTTAAAAAAGTAAACGACAGTTAAACGAGCTCACCCTTTAATATAAATGAATTATTAAAGATCTTTTCCCAATCAACATATAAATCCAAGTCCCTAAGTTCGTTTACTATCCGCTATGGGAACCTAGCCCAAATTTTGATCATCAAGGGCAATACATGCAATCTGTCCGGATCCCGTTTTTTAATCAGCTAGGAATCCTCTGCTTCGTGCATATAATAAGTTTGCCCATATAATTAGAATCATAATCTTCTATAATACAAAGAAAAAGATGATCGGAAGCGTAATCAGGCTTAATGATGTACTTATGAAAGTAGCACTTGATACGAATTCAGGCTCCGTATTGAATTGGAGCGCATACATCGTAGTGTTGGCCGCCGTTGGCATAGCAGCTACGATGATCATGATATGCCTGACCATGTCACCAACTGGTAAGGCAAGTGATAACAGGAAGGCAATGGCTGGTGAAACGGCAAGTTTAAGTAGCAGCGAAACTGATAGCTTTCGATAGGCAATCTTCTTCAGGGAAATGTTGGCCAGCTGCATTCCCAGTGTAATCATGATTGTTGGGATTGCTGCATTTGCAACAAGGTTAATAGCTTCCATAACCGAATTGCTTAAAGGTATGTTCACGAACTGAAATACTGTACCCGCAATGGCTCCATAAACAATTGGCATCCGACATACTGCTTTAATCGCTGTTTGGACTCCGTTACCTTCCGGGCTGCCCTTTGCTGCGAAATAAATGCCTATCGTGCACATCACTAACTGCTGTCCTACCATAAGGATGATTGCATAATCGAGTCCTGCGGCTCCGAATAACAGGAAAATGACGGGTGTTCCGTAATTCCCGTTATTCATGAAAGCCGATGCCAATATCATGCCGCTTGTTTCAGTGACTGTATAATTGCGGAAAAAAGATATGATGTAGACTACCAGAATGAGAGATAGACAGAGTACTATCGTGAATAAGAATAGATAAAAATAATTAATCGTAAATTCTGCGGAATAAAAAGTTCGAAATACAAGAAAAGGTGACATTAAATATAATGCCATCGTGGAAATCGATTTTGTATCAAGCTTAAACTTTTTCTGACCGATGAAACCTAAAACAAATATACCGAATATCGGTAAAAGAACTCCCAAAAACCCCATGCATATCACCTTCATAATTCTAATGATTTTCTTCTAACAATATCAGTTTTATAATTATTTGTAAAAATTCTTTTAAACCACTTTTGATTGCACGTCATATATTCTAACGAAAAATGAATTTTCTCTATTTCCAGAAAACAATACTCCATTTCCCAATGCATATGGTATATTGTGTATTATATTTACGTTAATAAACGTAACATTAACACTTTTTGGTTATTAATATATGAAGGGGTGTTTTTTAGTGGATGTAAAATTCATGGAGATGGCTGTTCGGCTTGCATATGAAAATGTTGTGGCAAAGAACGGGGGACCTTTTGGTGCTATAATCGTTAAAGATGGCAAAGTCGTAGGCAGAGGATGTAATAATGTAACAACGGCCAACGATCCTACAGCACACGCCGAAGTGCAGGCGATTCGTGATGCATGCAGGAATCTCGACAGCTTCCAGCTTACAGATTGTGAAATTTACACTAGCTGCGAACCTTGCCCCATGTGCATCGGTGCTATTTATTGGGCACGTCCAAAAGCCATTTATTACGCATGTACTAAAGAAGATGCTGCATTTATTGGCTTTGATGATCACTTTATATACCAGGAACTTGCCCTGCCAATGGAAAAACGCACGATAAAAATGGAACAACTGACTTTTAATGACCACGAATTACCATTCCGAACATGGGAAACCATTACTGAAAAAGTGAAATATTAACCGGTTATATTTTTGCCAAAGGGGTTACGCATATGAAAAAAAACTTGCTTAAAAGGAGAATAGACGTTGCAGCTGGGAGAACACCTGCGGATTGCGTCATTAAGAACGGGCAAATCATTGATGTTTTCAATGGTGATATCTATACAGGCGACATTGCTATCGTCGATGGTTTTTTTGCTGGAATCGGGTGTTATGAGGGTATTTCAGAAATCGATGCAGCAGGAAAATTCGTATGCCCTGCATTCATTGATGGCCATGTCCATATTGAATCTTCGATGGTAAGGCCATCGGAACTCGCTAAAATCCTCCTTTTACATGGTGTGACCAGCATCATTGCAGACCCACATGAAATTGCCAATGTTTCTGGCAAAATGGGCATGAAATATATGATTGATCAATCCGATCAACTTCCTTTTGACTTTTACTTCATGATGCCTTCTTGTGTACCTGCTACGGAGTTTGAACATTCTGGTGCTGTCTTGAAAAGTGAAGATTTAATTCCGTTTTATCAAAACCCGAGAGTGCTCGGTTTAGCCGAAGTCATGAATTTCCCAGCCGTTTCACATACGGAGGAAGATATGCTGCAAAAAATATACGATGCTAATAGACTAGGCAAAAGCATCGATGGCCATGCGGCAGGATTATCCGAACAACAGCTCGATGTTTATATGTGCGCAGGCATTAAAACGGATCATGAATGCACTACAGCGGAAGAAGCAAAAGAAAGACTGCGTAAAGGAATGTATCTTATGATCAGGGAAGGCACTGTTGCCAAAGACTTAAAAAACCTGATTCCAGTAATTAATGAGAAGAACTCCCGCCGTTGTCTATTCGTCACCGATGACCGGCACCTTGACGATATTGTATCTGAGGGTAGTATCGATCACAACGTTCGACTTTCCATAAAAACAGGTGTCCCGCCAATTACCGCCATTCAAATGGCGACCATTAATGCAGCAGAATGTTTTGGTTTAAAGGAAACTGGTGCCATAGCACCTGGATACAAGGCAGACTTCCTTATATTGGATGAACTTGATTCAGTCATCATCCACTCGGTCTTTAAAGAGGGAAAGCTTATCGTTCAAAATAATCGTTTACTTAACTTTCCACCTGAAAAGGAACAGGTCATTGACGACGGGTTGAAGCACTCCGTTCAATTTCATGAAATTACGGAAGGTGATTTGGCGATACATTTTAAAAATAAGTTCGCAAATATTATTGAGATAACTCCAAACAGCTTGATTACAAAGCATTCGATTGAACCGGTTACACTTAATCAGGATGGGCTATTCCGGTTCTCCGAACATGTTGATCATATAAAACTAGCTGTAATTGAACGGCATCACATGACCAAACAAGTAGGACTAGGAATCGTCAAAGGGCTCGGCTTGAATTCAGGCGCAATTGCCACGACAGTAGCCCATGATTCACATAATTTGATCATTGCCGGGACTAATGATCTAGATATGCTTATGGCAGCAAACGAAATCAAAAAAATGCAGGGTGGATTGGCCGTAATCCAAAATGGGGAAATACTCGCTTCCCTTCCCCTTCCGATAGCTGGATTGATGAGCGAGTGGAATTATATGGATGTAGTCCGTTCATTGAAAAAAATCGATGGAGCCCTATTGAAACTGGGTGCAAACAGGCATTTCAACCCTTTCCTTACACTTGCATTCTTGGCGTTACCTGTCATCCCTGAAATTAAACTGACGGATCAGGGTTTATTTTCAGTTTCTGAGTTTAGGCATATTCCTATCGAAGCATCAAAGCCAGTCGATAAACTTTGACCCCCTAGTCGGGGGTTTTTTTCTACTCACCCCAGTAATTTCTATATGAATCAGGTTCCAACTCGACTTAAACCGGGAAAAGGATATAATGGGTATCATCTATGATAAAATAAAATTAAACACAAATCTTTCTTGGAGGAGATAAATATGGCAAAACATGATCATCAAACCCTAATTGGATACATAGGCACTTACACGAAAGGAAACAGCAAAGGTATTTACCGCTTCACTTTAGATACAGCAGAAGAAAAACTCAGTACACCGGTTCTTGCAGCAGAATTAACCGATCCGACTTATGTCGCCATCAGCCAGGACAAAAAGAATCTCTACGCCATTTTGAAAGAAGCGGGCAGCGGTGGAGTTTCAGCCTATGCGATCAATGAAGAATCAGGTGAGCTTACCTTATTGGGCAAACAACTGACACCAAATGGCTCTTCCTGCCATATAAGTGTCGACAGCAAGAAACAGGTCTTGGTCACTTCCAGTTATGGAGAAGGCGTGATTGAAACTTATCCGCTTCATGACGATGCGACCCCTTTGCCCGTATCATCCACTGTTCAGCATGAGGGTCAAGGACCGAACGAAGAACGTCAGGAAAAAGCCCACACTCACTTCGCCGGGTTCACACCGGATGAAAGGTTCATTGCTGTAGTAGACCTCGGAATGGATAAAGTAATAACCTATAAAATAGATAATGGGGTTTTGGAAGAAGTAAACAGCTTATCTGTTGCCCCCGGCAGCGGACCACGGCACTTGACCTTCCACCCAAACGGAAAATTTGCTTATGTTATGGCAGAACTTGTACCAGAAGTCATTGTTTTGAGCTTCGATAGTCAAACAGGAAGCTTTTCTGAATTACAAACGGTTCGATCCGTCCCGGAAGATTTCAAGGAAAATAACCAAGGAAGCGCCATTCATATTTCTGATGACGGGCAATTCATATATGCTGCAAACCGCGGACATGATAGTATTGCCGTATATCAAATCAATCAAGAAACAGGCAAACTGGCATTCGTGGAACTGGTTTCTACTGAAGGACATTGGCCACGTGATTTTTCATTGGATCCTAGCGGAAAATTCCTGATCGCTTCTAATGAACAATCAGGGAACCTGACCCTATATGCCCGAAATGGACATGACGGAAAGTTAACATTACTGCAAAAAGATGTTCAAGTACCCTTCCCTGTTTGCGTAAAATTCTTATAATCGATAATAAAAAAGGATTGAAGCTTGTATCACAGCTTCAATCCTTTTTTATTATCCTTCTTTAATTCCATTTCTCCGCCATTTCGGGAAAATCTATATATGGATTACGATTACCCTGCATTTCATGTATAGCCTGGTTTCTATGTTTTTCATAAGTGCTGACCGGAAAAAGCCGATGCCATTCCAAAAGCAGCTCCAGGTCAATATTGCCGCAATCGATGATTCCCTCATATCTGAGTAAAAAGTATAGAGTAGCCCTCGCCACGATGCCTTTTCCGTATTCAGGTTCGAATTTATCCTCCTCTGATTTCCCGCAACCCGCTTTTATACCGGCAGCTGATTTTTCAGGGATATAATCCTTAAAATCATGGTATGGATAGTTACTCCGGCTACTGTTACATGTTGGTTCACAGGCGAACAGATGATGTAAATCCCCCCTCATCGGTTCTTTTTTATCGAACCATGATTGAGGTACGACATGCTCACAATTAACGAGAATGTCCTCCGTATTTGTTGATTCAATACCTCTTGACACCACTTCCAGTATACGGATATCTTCCTCAATTACTCGTACAGGGTCCATCCCTTTACCTGAATACAGGCTTTTCAACTGGCCATTTTCCTGTAAATCCACCCAAGGGTAAACATGACGATGTGGTGAGTAGTTCAGCTGGTTTTTATGGGTTGCCACAAGTAGGTCCTTCAATCCTTCCCGGTCCAATGGACCATCTTTATAGTATGCCAGCTTAAGTTCCTGATCCTTGGTTTCATCATAGTATTCGCGGTTTTCATTGAAGTTCACAAGTGCAGCCATTGCCATTTCCCGTTCTTTTTCAAGTACTTCAAAACTATATTTCATCCACTCATCCCCCCGCTTCTATTAAAACCTATCTTTTCCATAATTTAAGTTTAATAGAAATCATTTGAGAAAAAAAGGTGCTTTAGAAGGGTCTAACGAAGAATTTCAATAAAATGGGTAAGGATTTTCGCCGTCATTCCCCAGATTACCCGTTCATTATATATGTAAAAATATTCTTCCATCTGTTTTGGCTGCCATTTATAATTCTCCCCG
This sequence comes from Peribacillus simplex, assembly GCF_900156045.1. Taxonomy (GTDB): domain Bacteria; phylum Bacillota; class Bacilli; order Bacillales; family DSM-1321; genus Peribacillus; species Peribacillus simplex_D. The sequence continues at coordinate 373,299 of NZ_FTMX01000005.1, forward strand.
CCAACTACTAAATCATGAGGGAAGTTGTCATGCGGTTCCACCTTATATTTGACATGATAAATCTCTGGCGGTTTTTCCATGAAAAAGGATAGTGGGACCGTAAAAACGGTTTCTACCTCAGCTGGATTAGGTATTATCCGTTGATGGTTACGAACAAATCCTGCATATGGATAGACAATCATCCCAAATGGAGATACCAAATAATCGATCGGAAAGACATTTTCGATATCTTCTTTTCTCAAATTAAGTTCCTCATATGTTTCCCTTAGGGCAGCCGCCTGTTCATCATGGTCCAGCTTGTCTATTTTCCCGCCCGGAAAACATATATCCCCCGGCTGCCTTCTCAGTTTGTGTGAACGCTCTTCGAAAAGAACATGAATTCCATCTTCTTTCTCTATAAGCGGTACCAATACAGCATACTTTGAAAAATTCCCACTCCCTAAAATTTCAGGGATATGTAATGTCAGTTTTTTTGTTATATCTTCATTATTCATGTCCCTCACCTCTTCTGCCTGATAGTATTGATTTTCTGCCACTCCTTATCATTCCATTTTCGAACATCCGCTATAACTAAGCAAGGAAAACGATTCCAAAATGTCCCCTAAGTTCGCAATATAATTCTTTTCCGCTTATTCTTCCTAAATCATTGCCAAAAGCACCGTTCAAATTTCTGAACGGTGCTAAAATTAAATGCAGCAGTCTCGTTTAAAAAGCAAAGTATCGATGCGATCTTTCTTAAATAAAGGCTGTTTTCGCATACTTTGTTGCTATTTACCAAGTAAAGCGGTGTGGTTGATTTCCCCTCCAGATGCTCGCTTTCCCCGGGCGGGCGGTGCTCCCGCAGGAGTCTCGCACTTGCACTTCAATCAACCTTAAATCGTTTTGTGTTAAAAACAACAATCTTTACGAAAAGAGCCTAAATAAAAAAAAGGTATCAACAAGTACATACAGAAACTTGAACAAATGCTGAATTTTCAGTTTTTTGCCATCACCTTATTTTCATAGTTCAGCTAGCGTTCGTTTTACAGTCGTTATGATGAATGAAAAATCCTCTTCAGTTATACTAAGTGGGGGAGAAAGGGTCAGGACATTATTGTAACCTGCTACTGTATCACCATTTTTACCTATGATCAGACCCTTTTCTTTACATGATGCAATTACTTTATTGATTTTGGAAAGTTCAATCGGTTGCTTTGTCAGTTTATCTTCCACTAGCTCAATGCCTACCAACAAACCTTTCCCACGTACATCCCCAACATTGGGATGAGATTTGATTTCTTCAAACTCTTGCAGAAAGCGTAGACCTAACTCCTTAGACCGTTCTATAAGTTTTTCATTTTCATATATTTCAATATTCTTCAAAGCAAGAGCACAGGCAGCCGGATTGCCGCCAAATGTATTGACATGTCGAAAGCGGTCATAAACGTCCGAGCCAATATACGCTTCATAAATTTCACGTTTGACTGCCGTAGCGGATAATGGCAGGTAAGCGCTTGTGATTCCTTTAGCCATTGTTACAATGTCTGGTTTTACATCATAGTTCATAAATCCGAACTTCTTACCAGTACGTCCAAACCCGCAAATGACCTCATCCGAAATGAGAAGGACACCATTTTTCTCACAAATTTCCTTGACACGTTTCATATATCCATCAGGCGGCATCAAAATTCCGCCCCCAGTGATGATTGGTTCCATGATGACCGCAGCCACCGTTTCGCTCAACTCCCATGTAATGGTCCGTTCAATTTCCGCTGCACTTTTTTCACCGCTTTCATCCTCTGGATTTCGGTAGGAATCTGGCGGTGATACATGAAGAAATCCTGGGGCGAGTGGTTCATATTTATATTTTCGCTGTGCCTGCCCGGTGGCTGATAGGGCGCCCATTGAATTACCATGATAGCCACGATAACGGGAAATGAATTTATAACGTCCATGTTCACCTTTTTGCTGATGATACTGCCGAGCAATTTTAAAAGCAGTCTCATTCGCTTCTGAACCGCTGTTAGAGAAGAAAATCACATAATCCCCACCAAGCCATTCATTTAATTTCTCTGCTAGCTTAATGGCCGGGACGTGGCTATTCGTTAAAGGGGCATAAGGAAGTTCCTTCAGCTGTTCGTAAGCCGCTTCAGCCAGTTCCGTGCGGCCATACCCAACGTTTACACACCATAAACCTGACATCCCATCCAGGAAACGATTCCCATCAACATCCGTTATCCATGCTCCTTGCCCGTTTTTGATCACCATTGCTCCAGGGCTGGATTCAGCCCCTTTCATATGATGCCATACATATTTACCATCCATCGCTTTAAGATCCTGACCTTGTTTTTCAACTTGCATAGTTACACTCCTCCTAAAATAATTTATAAATGAAGGCCGACCACAATTTGTGTCGACCCCTACTTTCCTATCAGTATCTTGCTGTTAACATTTTCTTTCTAGTGTAAAATTCAACGCCATCTTTCCCATTGGCATGAAGGTCTCCATAAAATGAACTTTTATAGCCGGAAAATGGAAAGAATGCCATTGGCGCGGGTACCCCAAGGTTAATACCAAGCATCCCTGCATCAATTTCTTCGCGAAATTCCCGGATGGCTTTTGCACTATCCGTATAGAGGCAGGCACCATTGGCAAATTCGGATTGATTGGTCAATTCGATTGCTTCTTCAAGGGTATTAACCCGTACTATGGATAAGACAGGGGCAAAAATTTCATCCTTCCATATTTTCATATTTGTTTTCACATGATCAAATAAAGTCGGTCCAACGTAATAGCCATTTTCCTGATCGCCTTCATTCCTGCCATCACGAAGGAGGACAGCTCCTTCTTTTTCCCCGATTTCAATATATTGTTCAGTTCTCTTTTTATGAGTATCACGGATCACTGGTCCCAGGAAAACGTCCTTATCCATTCCATTTCCAATCTTGATATTATCCGCTGCAGCCTTTAATCTCTCAACGAGTGAATCTCCAACTTCTCCCACCGCTACAACCACTGACGCAGCCATGCAGCGCTCGCCTGCAGATCCGAAAGCGGCATTCGTTATGTTCGTTACCGCATTATCCAAGTCTGCATCAGGCATGACGATAGAATGATTTTTCGCACCTGATAAAGCCTGGACACGTTTTTTATTTGCAGCTGCCGTTTTGTATACATACTCTGCGACAGGCTGGGATCCCACAAATGATACCGCTTTAATGTCTTCATGTTCCAAAATCCCATTCACGACATCGTGGGCACCATGGACGATATTGACAACACCATCCGGAACACCGGCTTCTGTCAATAACTCCACAAGACGGTTGGCTAAGAGCGGTGTCCGTTCTGAAGGTTTTAAGATAAACGTATTTCCACAAGCAATTGCCAGCGGGAACATCCAACATGGTACCATCATCGGAAAATTAAATGGCGTAATCCCGGCAACGACACCCATTGGATAACGATACATGCCAGATTCAATGCCTGGTGAAATATCCGGTAGCTGACTGCCCATCATCAAGGTAGGCGCACCTGCTGCGAACTCCACGCATTCAATCCCACGCTGAACCTCACCATATGCTTCTGTATAACTTTTTCCGTTTTCGATAGTGACCAGTTTTGCAAGCTCCTCCCAATGTTCTATCAATAATTGCTGGTAACGGAATAAGAAGCGGGCTCTTTTTGGAACGGCCACCTTTTTCCATTCTTTATAAGCCTCTTTAGCTACCTGCACCGCCTGGTTTACATCTTCCTTTGTTGAAAGGGGTACGTTTGCCAATGCTTCCCCAGTTGCCGGATTAGGCACTTGTTCATGTTTCGAAGTTGTGGAATCCACCCATTTGCCACCGATATAATTTTTCAACGTTTCTACATCATTGATAACTGCCATTAAATAAACCCTCCATTTCAACACGATTTAATAGTTTCATTATATTTTTCGAATCGACTTTTTACATTAGACGTTTTGTATAGTTTTTGATTCAATATTTGCACATATTGTTTGTTTTTGATTTTCCATATTCATATAATCTTGAACAGAAATTCAGGCTTTCAAAACCGATGATTATTTTCTGATTACTTTAACTTTAATCCGCAAACTTCACAGTCATCATTTTATAATGGAATATAGCTTTATGTCTTGATGCTTTCCCTTAACAAACATTCCTTTTCTTATGATTCCCTCAAAAGACATACCAGCCTTTTGCATGACTCGCTCTGAACCCAAATTTTCAACGAAACACCGTGCTTGTATTCGAACTAGGTTCATATTTTCGAAGCCAAAGGCGATTATCTTTTGGGTTGCCTCCGTCATTAAGCCACTCCCCCAATATTCGGGAGCAAGCACATACCCGATTTCTGCACTACGATGATCAACCTGCCATGAAACAAAATCAATAGTACCAATCAACTTACCACTTTCCTTGTGTTCTATGCCCCATGGAGCAATTTTCTTATCCTCATAATTTTGTAGGATATATCGGATAAAATCTTTTGTATCACTTAGGGAACGATGAGCATCCCATGTCACGAAACGGGAAACTTCACTATTGGATGCATAAGCGTACATGTCTGCGGCATCATTCATGGTGACTTTCCTCATAACCAAGCGTTTTGATTCCATAGTAGGCAGCTGTCCATATATATCTTTCACGTTCATGAAAACACCCCGTTCCATTGATTAATAGTATTATAGCAAGATTGTTAAGCAATCGCTTTCCCGATTGAAATATTATCGAAACTTACTAAAAATTCAGAAAAGATGATCCAGGAGGAGATAACTCATGATAAGCAAAAATTTGAATGAGTTCTTTTCCGGAAATATGGAAGGATCATATAACCGCTGCAGCAGTGATCGCAGGCTATAAAGCGGAAATGATTGTCGTGACATTACCATTGACCCCAGAAACACGGAATATGTTCATGAAAAAAGAATTCAAGTTAATGATGCTCACCGCTTTTTTCATTAATAGGAATGGGTAATCCTATCATTCAAAACGAATTGGTTCACGCGCAAATGGACAAAGATATTGCGGGTGCCGGACTTGATGTGAGCCACTTCCTGAGGTTAGTCCATTATGGAGGCTCAACACTGTAATCATCACGCTGCACACACCCGGAAATACGGAATTTTACGACCAAAGGCTTATTCAGGATATTTGATGCCTAATTTAATGAACTATCTAAATGGGAACATTCAACAACTTTGCTTGATTACAAAAAAAGGTATCCAGAATTGTTCAATGTCTGTGTACTTAAATAATCTTCCTTTGTTAGCTTGCAGATTCCGACATAATCTGTTATATTTAAAAAGAATTATTTTTGTTCGGGAAGATTGATAAGTGAAAAACTTTTCGTCTAATGATTGAGCAAGGGTAGTAACACAATGTGTGGATACACACTAGGAGGCAACAACAATGGAACAAGGTAAAGTAAAATGGTTTAACGCAGAAAAAGGATTTGGCTTCATCGAACGCGAAAACGGAGACGATGTATTCGTACATTTCTCAGCTATCCAAAGCGAAGGATTCAAATCATTAGACGAAGGTCAAGAAGTTACTTTTGAAGTTGAGCAAGGTCAACGTGGACCCCAAGCTACTAACGTTCAAAAAGCGTAATTTTAAATACAATATATAACAGATCCTACTTGTAGGGTCTGTTTTTTTTGATTGAAAAAGCAATCATAAAAAAACCCTATTCACATGGAATAGGGAACATGAAACAAGTTTAGTAAATGGTAAACTCAGTATAACACACTAGGAATAGAAACCCTAATTTATCCGAAAAGTAAAAATTATCAAGCACTTTCGATGCCCTGGATTCCCTGATATTACCCCATTCATTTCTTTTCTACTTCATAAGTTCGATCTGTTCCCCATGGATAAAACGGTGGCATATCCGTGCTGCTTTTCATTTTGAATTCGGCTTTCCTTTTTTCGAGGAAAGCTTCAATCCCTTCTAGTGCATCCGCTTGTTTTCCGGTCCAATGAATCATTTTCGATTCTATTTTATGTGATTCAACAGGATGGTTTGCACCGAGCATCGTCCACATTAACTGCCGTGATAGCGTCACAGAGACGGAAGATGTATTTTCCGCAATGTCAGTTGCAATTTCCATTGCAGCTGACATCAATTCGTCTGGCTCGACGATCTTGTTTACCAATCTTCCCTCATATGCTTCACTGGCCGAAATCATCCTGCCGGTAAAAATCCATTCGGAAGCTTTACCCATTCCGACAAGCCTAGGTAAGAACCAGCCGCTGCATGCCTCCATCGTTATCCCCCGCCTCGCAAATACAAAACCCATTTTTGCATTTGATGAAGCGATTCTAATATCCATGGGTAAAGTCATAGTTATCCCTATCCCGACTGCCGCTCCATTAATGGCCGCTATCATAGGTTTCTTCATCTCAAAAATCCGTAATGACAACATTCCCCCTGCATCGCGATATTCAACCAAAGGAGTGTGATCCATAAAGGTTTCTGCACCTTTTTCCAAATCCATTCCAGCACAAAAAGCATCCCCAGCGCCAGTTAAAATAACGGCTCGTACGTCATCATTTTCATCCGCTTCATTAAAAGCGTGAATCATCTCCTCACACATCTTTTCATTGAAAGCATTCATTTTCTCAGGACGATTAAGAGTAACAATCATGACACGGTCGACGATTTCACTAGTTATCGTGGAATACAATAACAGTCCCTCCTTCTCTCACAAATTGAAAAAATTCTACATTAGTTAATTTTTACATATAATTACATATTATATGTTTTATTTTCAGATTCCTAGTAATTTATTTTAACATACTGATAAATAATTTAATTCTGCTGGAAAACTGCTCCGATTCCAAGAATATTTAACGTGAATGTGTAAAAAAGACCAGTTGCAAATGCAACTGGTTTTTTGTTTACCAATATAAATGACAAGCAACGAAATGCCCTGGTTTTTGTTCTTTCCATTCAGGTACAGCACTGGAGCATATCTCCATCGCTTTAGGGCAGCGAGTTCGGAATACACAGCCGCTCGGCGGATTGATGGGACTTGGTACATCGCCTTTAAGTACGATCCTTTCCCGTTTAATAGTCGGGTCTGGTATCGGCACTGCTGAAAGCAAGGCCTGTGTGTAAGGGTGAAGCGGATCTTTCGTTAATGAATCACTATCCGAAAGTTCCATCATTCTTCCAAGGTACATGACTAAAATGCGATCTGAAATATACTTGACCATTGATAAATCATGCGCGATGAATAAATAAGTCAATCCCATTTCTTTTTGAAGCTCTTTTAATAAGTTTACCACTTGAGCCTGTATCGAAACGTCCAAGGCAGAAATTGGTTCATCACAAACGATGAATTTAGGATTTAAAGCCAAAGCCCTTGCGATTCCAATCCGCTGGCGTTGTCCACCACTGAATTCATGGGGAAAACGAGTGATATGTTCCGGACTTAAACCAACCAGCTTTAACAGGTCTTCCACCCGTTTTCTTCGCTCTTTACCTTTTGATATCCCATGAATGGCAAGTGGCTCCCCAATCAATTCCTCTACCTTCATCCTTGGGTTCAAGGATGCATAGGGATCTTGGAAAATCATTTGTATTTCACGGCGGATATGTGACATTTCCCCAGGTTTGTAATCGAAAATATTTTTCCCCTGAAAAAGAACTTCTCCATCTGTCGGTTCATAAAGCCGAGTGATTGTACGACCTGCAGTCGACTTACCGCAACCACTTTCCCCTACAAGACCGACCGTTTCCCCTGGATAGATTTTGAGATCCAAACCATCTACCGCTTTCAGCGATTGAGAACCGATAGGAAAATGCTTCTTCAGATTCTTTATTTCAACAAGAGGAGAATTTTCGTTGTCTGTCTTTTCTTTTACGGCCTTATTTTTCAGTGAAACCATTGGTTCTCCTCCTTTATACATTGGTCGGTGCTTGTACCTGTGCTGCCTTGGCCATCGGGTGGTGCAACCAGCATGCGGCTGTCTGACCTTCTTCCACTGCTTCAAGCTCCGGATCATGGTCTTTGCAAACTTTCATTGCTGATTCACATCTTGGGTAAAATGGGCATCCTTTTGGCGGATCCAATAAATCCGGTGGTGATCCGATAATCGGAACCAACGGAGCCGTTTTTTCCATATCCAGCCTTGGCACCGTTTTAAGCAGACCTTTTGTATATGGATGCTGCGGGTTTGAAAATATAGCCTCTACCGTACCCGTCTCAACAACCTTGCCTGCATACATGACGACTACCCGTTCACAAGTTTCCGCAACCACACCTAAATCATGAGTGATTAAAATGATGGAAGTATCCATTCTTCGTTGGATATCTTTCATCAGTTCCAAAATTTGCGCTTGTATCGTTACATCCAATGCAGTTGTAGGTTCATCGGCAATCAGTAATTTCGGTTCGCAAGCAAGGGCCATCGCTATCATTGCCCTTTGGCGCATACCACCTGAAAACTCATGCGGATATTGCTGCATCCTTTTTTCCGGCTGTGGAATACCTACTAGTTTCAGTGTTTCCAACGCCCGTTCGTATGCATCATTTCGGGACATGTTTTTATTATGCTTTAAAATGCCTTCCATGATCTGGCTGCCGATTTTTGTCGTTGGATTGAGCGAAGTCATCGGATCCTGGAAAATCATGCTGATTTCATTTCCGCGAATCCTCTGCATTTCCTTTTCACTCATTTTAAGAAGGTCCTTACCGCCAAAGTTTATCGACCCTTTTCCATACTCGGCTGGGGGTGTTTCCAATAATCTCATGATAGATTTCGCTGTAACACTTTTGCCGCATCCGGACTCCCCAACAATCGCAACGGCTTCCCCTTTTTTCACGTCAAAATTCACACCGCGAACCGCTTGCACTTTTCCTGCATAAGTATGGAAGGTGATTTGTAAATCGTTGACTTCTAATAGGTTCTCCATCATCGTCCCTCCTATTCTAGTAATATCACATCATTATGTTAGGACTCATTTATTTCCGTAGTTTTGGATCTAAGGCATCCTGCAATCCGTCACCAGCCACATTGAACGCGAACATCGTTAAGGAAATCAATATTGCCGGGATTAAAAGTTGATAGAAATTCCCTACCAGAATGCTTCCCAGTGCATCACTTGTCAATGTTCCCCAGCTTGCCTGAGGTGCCGGAACTCCCAGTCCCAAAAAGCTAAGTGTCGCTTCGGCAAAAATGGCAGTAGGTACAGTCAACGTTAAATTGACAAGGATCGGTCCCATTGTATTTGGAATCATGTGTTTTCTTAAAGTCCAGCTCGTATTGGCTCCAGAGATTGTTGCAGCATGGATATATTCATTCTCTTTCAGTTGTAACACCTGTCCCCGTACCAGTCGCGCCATTGGAATCCACCCCGTAATCGACATTGCAATGATGATTGGCAGAATACCAGGTTTTAATACGACCATCATTAAAATAACCATCAATAGGTAGGGAATCGCATAGATCACCTCAGCGAAACGCATCATGATATTATCCGTGCGTCCACCGCGAATGGCTGAAATCCCGCCATAAAGGACACCAATTAAAAAGTCAATCAACGCGGCCATCAATCCAATGAACAAGGATATCCTCGCACCATACCAAGCTCGCGTAAATAGATCCCTTCCTGATGAATCCGTTCCAAACCAATGCTCGCTATTTGGGCTAAGATTCTTTTTCTCGAAATCTTGTCCATAATAAGTATATCCGTTAATATACGGACCAAAAATCGCCATCAAGACCAAGAGAATTATAAGAATAAATCCAGTCATGGCCAGCTTATTTTCTTTAAATCGACGCCAGACGTCAGACCAATATGAAACTGTAGGTCTTGCTATTTTTTCGGCTTCCTTAAAGTTGCCTTCGGCGGGTTGGAACATATCTTCGGTTAAATGCACTTTATCTGCCATTATTTCTTCTCCCCCGTCACTTTAATTCTAGGATCAATCAACGTATAGGCTATGTCAACGATGAATATCAACAGAATAAGCACCGCACTATACACAATTGTGGAACCAAGAATCACCGGGTAGTCCCTGTTGGATATTCCCTTTACGAACATATCTCCCATGCCAGGAATACCAAAAATACGTTCAATGATGAAGCTTCCTGTCACGATATTAGCCGTAAGGATGCCCAGAACCGTGATAATCGGCAATAACGCATTCCGAATCGCATGTTTGATTATGACACCGCTCCGTTTCAATCCTTTGGCTTTTGCTGTCAAAATGTAATCCTGCCCCATTACCTCAAGCATGCTTGTCCGCATCAGTCTCGCGATGAAAGCAAGCGGCATCATCGAAAGGGCAATGGATGGTAAAATGGTATGCTGCCATGTCGCCCATGTAGCAACAGGGAATATATTCCATTTAATCGCAAAATAATTGATTAAAATAGTCGCCAGGATAAAGTTAGGAACGGAAATCCCTACGATGGCAATGATCATTGATAAATAGTCGGGCCATTTATTTCTTTTCAGTGATGCCACGACGCCCAAAATGAGCCCAAAGAAGATGGCAATCACCAAAGCTTGTGCCCCTAAGTGCAAGGACACCGGAAACCCCTTCAAAATGTAATCATTCACAGAAATGGATGAAGATTTCAATGAAGGACCAAAATCAAATTGAACGACTTCCAATAAATAATTCCCATATTGGGTCAACAACGGCTTGTCCAATCCATAGTGGACTTGAAGGTTTTCATAAACAGCAGGAGGCATAGCTCCTTCTTTCGCAAATGGATTTCCCGGAATCGTATGCATTATGATGAACGTTAATGTAATAACAGCCCACAAAGTAATAATCGCCCATTTAAAACGGTTTAATGTATATCTCAACATGGTAATCACCCCAATCATCGATTTTCTAAGGAGTTGAAAACGGAAATGAATTCATGAAATATTCAAATTCGCAATTGAAAAATGGGGTATGTCCTTAATCGGACATACCTCCCATTTCACTTTTATCACTCTCTTACTTTTTATCCGCATAAATGAAGTTCGGATAAGCGTTAATCGGAGCATAAACTCCAGTAACATTCGATTTAACCATATATGGTTTTGTATAGAAGTAAACCGGAAGGATCGGCATTTCGTCAATCATGACTTTCTCTGCTTTATGCAAAGCATCCATGCGTTCTTTTGGATCCATTGTAGATTTTGCTTCTTTTAATAAATTATCATATTCTTTGTTTGACCAACCTGCATCATTATAGGCGCCGTCCGTTTCCCAAAGCATGAATGTCATCGGGTCAACATAGTCACCAACCCATCCTGCACGGGAAATTTCAAAGTCACCAGCTTTTTCACGGTCAAGCTTAACTTGGAATTCTGCATTCTCAAGTGTCACTTCAACACCCAAGTTATCGCGCCACATTCCTTGAACCGCTTCAGCAATTTTCTTGTGTGAATCTAAAGTGTTATACAAAATTGAAAACTCTGGTAATTCTTTCATGCCTTCTTCAGCAAGTCCTTCTTTTAACAATTTCTTAGCTTCGGTAACATCTTCCTTAAATAGGTTACCTGTATTTTCCTGGAAATCTCCAGATGCATCAGGAATACCCGGAGGGACTACGCCGAAAGCAGGCTTTTGTCCGCCTTGAGCAACATTTTCGGTGATTTTTTGACGCTCGATAGCCATTGAAAGCGCTTTCCTGACCTTTGCATTATTGAAAGGTTTCACTTCTGTATTAAAGTTGTAGTAGTAAACAGCAAGTTCTTTGCCCATTTTGAATTCTTTATCATCAGAATTGACCATTTGACCTTGAATATCCACTGGCAGTGGATAAGCGAGGTCCAATTCGCCACTCTGATACATTTGCCATGCTGTATTTTCATCTTCAATTAGAGCAAAGTTAACTGCATCCAATTTGATTTTATCTTTATCGTAGTAATTTTCATTCTTTTCGATTTTCAGGCTTTCTTTATGTTTCCATTCCGTTAATTTGAACGGCCCGTTTGAAACGTGAGTTTTTGCATCCAAAGCCCATTTTGGATTTTCTTCCTGTACCTTTTTATTGATTGGATAGAAAGTATAGAAAGAAGTCAAGTCAAGGAAATACGGTGTAGGCTGTTCCAAAGTAACGACTAATGTATGTTCGTCTGTCGCTTTAACCCCTACGTCCTCTTCCTTCCCTTTCTTACTGTTGTATGCTTCCCCGCCTTTTAGATAATAAAGTTGGTAAGCATAATCAGCAGCCGTTTCCGGTTTCAAAGCATATTTCCAAGCATATTCGAAGTCATTGGCTGTAAGCGGATCTCCATTTGACCATTTCAAACCATCTTTCAATTTGAATGTCCAAGTTAATCCATCTTCACTTATTTCCCATGATTCTGCAGAACCAGGTACGATTTTGCCTTCTTCCGTTTTCTTTGTCAGTCCCTCAAATGTATGTTCAAGGATCCATGATTCATGAGTACCTTGTGCATTTGCAGGGTGAAGCGAACCAGGTTCACTCGAATTGTTTACGTTTAATACTTTTGATCCGGATGAGTCACCCGAGCCTCCTTCTTTTTCATTCGAAGTTTCCTTCGAACCGCCGTTGCATGCCGCAAGCGTAAGCATGATGGCCATAAGAAGAGCAAGCACTGAAAATTTAGACTTTTTCAAAAAATATTCCCCCTCATCTTTAATCTTTCTTAGAATAATCCCATTTAAGAGATTATCCTTCTAACACCTATTAATCTTCCGTATAGTACAAATAATGTCAGCGAGGAAAGTTAGAAGCATTCATTGCAGGAATTCACAAAAAAACAACTAGCGAACCGTTTGCATAAATCCGTATTTCTACCTATAAAAGCAATTAATGCAGTTTACTAGTTAAAAATCACCCTCTTTTCAACCTCGCTAAGGAAACTATACCTCGAATTAAAGATGTTGAATTTTAAGTATATTACGAATAAATCAAAAAATCAATAAACCGATGAGTACTTTTTCACAATATAGTAATTAATTGCTAATCAATTCGATCTAGATACTAGGTAAATAGAAATGATCACCTAATTGTCGTAAAAAGGACTTCCGGCTTCCAGGTGTTTTTCCAAACACTTCTAAATCAGTATTCATATAGGTTCTCTCGTCTATTTATTTCTAAATATTCTAATAATTTATAGTAGATTGGTTACTAAGACCACTTTCCTAGCAACCTATCCCCTCTCATATAATATATTTTAGTAGGATAATGCATTACTTCATTAAAATATTGAGTTCTTTTTAATCAATCACCAAATAATGGGTAATAACTATAGGAGAATAGAAATATCGCTTCATTCTCCCCTATATGTACCCGTCGTTTCAATCAAAAATGACACTTACTCATTTATGATTAAATAAATATAATGACACGAAAAGTAAACATATGCCTGCCACCTTTTTCGCGTCCAAAGGGATGCGTACCCCTCCAAATAAACCGAAATGGTCAATGACAGCCCCAATCAGTATTTGGCCTGCGATAACCCCGACCAATGCAGGTGCCACTCCAATCTGAGGGACGACCAATACTATCACAATGACATAAATGGCCCCTAACAGTCCGCCTATCAATTGCCATTTTGGTACAGACGCGATGGCAGAAATGTTTCCATTTCCAGCGAACAAAACAATAAATAATAAAGCGAGTGTACCGATTCCAAACGAAATGAAAGAAGCTTCAATAACCCCCACTTTTTTCCCTAATCCACCATTGATTTGGCCTTGTATGGCAATGGTGATGCCGCCCAGGACCGCAAGCAACGGAAATAATATCTTCACAATGATTTTGCTCCTTTTAATGTCCTTCCGGACTGATTAATGAATCCGCACTCCATTTTAACATGAAAAATATGTATATTGTCCTTTAGAGATTTAAAATCATCAGTAAAGGAAGGGCTATTCTACAAATAAAAAACTGGCACTATTGGCCAGCTGCAATGTTCTAATACTAAACTATAATCTATTTGATCCCTGAATACTTTGTTGTCTTAACTGGCAATACTCTGTACTTAACAAGGAAAATACAAGGGCGTCATGCGATTGATCCCGAAGAAAAAGATAACTTCGAAGGCTGCCTTCCTCTTTAAATCCAAATTTCTTCAAGAGGTTTCTGGATGCAATATTATCCTTGAAAGTTAATGCAGCGATTCGGTTTAGTCCCAATTCTTCAAAGCAATAGCGCAATACTTCGTTGACAGCTTCTGACGTAAAGTGATTCCTCCAATATTCAGGATGGATTTCATATCCTATTTCGGCCCGTTTGTTCGCAAGGCTCAATTGATTCAGGCCAACAGTACCGACGAACTTGCCTGAATCCTTTAAAGTGACCCCCCACCGCATCCCACGTTTGTTTATATAAGCACTTTTAAACGAGTCGATTAAGCGGCGGGCATCTTCAACTCGGATTAAACTTTCTATTCCATCATATTTGGTCACTTCATCTTTAGAGAGAATTTCAAACAGACTCTCAGCATGATGGTGACCTATTTCGATTAAACGCAGCCTTTCTGTTTCCAATTCCTTAAACCACATCGAAGCATCCCCCCGGTATATTCAGTTGTCTACTTTATTCTATTCTTGAAGAAGAGATACCTCTCTTAGTGGACAATACTTTTTGAAAAATTCCTTTCCTTAACATACAATGCCGAGTCCTCATTCCCTCCCTTTGTAATCATATCCCTGATGATTTTGGAAAGGATGACACTGTAAACCGTCCCATTACCGCCATAGCCTAATAAGAAATAACAATTAGGATGGTTAGGATATATTCCTATTGTCGGTAAACCATCATGGGTCTCACCAAAAAAAGCTCCCCAATAATAATCAGCCCCGACCCGATTCTCTAATTCTGGAAACAAATTGATAAGCTGCTTCAATAATTTATCTCTTTTGTTCAAAATCATTGAATCCCTCTTCTCCAGATAATCGATGGATTCATCAAGACCACCAATGATAATTCGGTTGTCAGGAGTTTTTCTTGCATATAAATAAGGCCGTGCCGTTTCCCAGATCATCATATTATCATGCCATTTAGCTTGATCGGCTATTTGATTTGTTGCGATGGCATATGAACTGAGGATCACTGCATTTTTATCCTTCACTTCTTCTTGGGCTTCATACCCAGTTGCGAAGATGACCGCCTGTGCATGTATCGTATGTCCGGTTTCGGTAAATAACTGGGTTTGATTCTCTTTTAATATCTTTCCATTGATTTTCGTTTTTGAATAGACACGTACGCCTTTCGAAAATGCCTTTTCAATCAATAAATGTGCATGTTTATAAGGATTTATTTCAGCATCATTACCTGTAACCAGCGCTCCTTCTTTTGAAAACGAAAATTTTCGGTCAAGCTCTTTTTCAGTATAATATTCAACAGGAAAATTGCGGGATTTAAGATTACTATATTCTTTCTTAAGCTTGGAAACATCCTCGGGATTGGATGCATAGTACAAGCTTTTTCTAATTTTAAAATCCGGGTTTTCGTTTAAACTTGGAACAACCTCCTTCTCAAGTGTCCGAATGGCGTCCAAACAAAGCTGAACATGTCGTGTCCCAGCTTCTTCTCCAAAACTATGGATGAGGGAAGTTAATGTTTTATCATTTGAATACTGTAAAAGTCCAGTATTCGCAACCGTACTTCCTTCACTTATATCCCGTTTGTCGATCAGGACGACATTCAGACCCGTCTCTGCCAAAAAATAGGCACAGTGTGCCCCCGATGAACCACTCCCTACTATACAAACATCACATGAAAGATCCTCTTCCAACATTGGATATTTTCTAGCTTCAAATGTATCTTTCCAAAACATTTTCCCTGCCTTTAAATTCATACAAGCTCCACCCTTAGGATAATTTATTAGTTCCATCATTTTTAGTTCCATATAACTATATCGTTTTGATGTTCTTATTATTTACCCTGACAAACATGGCCTGCAAACGTAAAATGATTCTTTTTCTATATGAAATAATTCTTCCAATCTATCAAAAAGCCCTATGATTTTGGTTACCCTTAACACTTCCGGGTTATATGGACCCTTAACATTCATCTTCCCATTCGATACCTTTTTCCCATTTCAATAAAGAATGTTAATGAGCTAATTTTACACAAAACTATTTTTATAGCATACTATACTTCCAATCCAGATATTCTACTAGGAGGAATCAAAATGAAGAAAATCATCCTTTTATCAGCACTGTCGCTATCCCTATTATCTCCAAAAGCTGCTCTGGGAGCCAATACTTACGAGGTGGCAAAAGGAGATACCTTAACGAAAATTGCCACTGAATATGATGTAAGCATTGACGAATTACTTAAAACGAACTCTTCTATAAACGATGCAAATCAAATTCGAATCGGACAAATCATAAATCTTCCCACGGCCAACACCACAGTTAATCGCGAAGAAAGTCAATCAGTTGAACAGCAGGTCCTTAGATTAGTGAACGAAGAACGGTCAAAATCGGGCCTCCCTTCCCTTAAAATGGATACAGCCATTTCCAACGTAGCAATTCTGAAATCAGAAGATATGCGAGATAGTAATTATTTCAATCATACAAGCCCCCGTTATGGATCGCCTTTCGAAATGATGAAATCCTTTGGGATCAGTTATAAGTACGCAGGGGAAAATATCGCAGCAGGTCAACCTAGTGCGGATGCTGTCATGAAATCATGGATGAACAGCCCTGGACATAAGGCCAATATCCTGAACAAGAACTATACACATATTGGAATTGGGCATGTGACAGGTGGGAAATACTCCCACTATTGGACCCAGCAGTTCATTGGAAATTAAAAACGTTAGAGGCGGCAGATTGCCGCCTCCTTTTTTTATCCTTATATTCCAAATCTAAAGCTTGCTGTTATCCGGGATTAGAGACTCCAAGCAAAATATGCGGGGACCTTTCACTTTATTTAGAAAGGCTGTTTTCGCATACTTTGTTGCTATTTACCAAGTAAAGCGGTATGGTTGATTTCCCCTCTAGTTGCTCGCTTTCCGCGGGGCGGGCGGTGCTCCCGCAGGAGTCTCGCACTTGCGCTCCAATCAACCTTAAATCGTTTCGTTTTTAAAAACAACAATCTTTACGAAAGAGCCTTTAGAAAAGAAGTCTTGCAGTTTCCACTTCAAAAAAATGTCATTCCAGAACACACGTAAAGTAGTTATATCATACTATCTTTCAATTATCGTTCTTATAAAAATAAAAAAATTATGTTAAAATAGAATTCTAGATATAGGTATAAAGGAGCAATTGTAATGAAAATAGAGGTTGGCTCTGTTATCAATGAATTACGAATAAAACAAAATCTTACAAGAGAAGAACTGGCTAAGGATATATGTGAAACTAATGCCCTGTCAGATTATGAAAGAAGCATCTCTTCTCCAACCATTGATGAATTGGCACTTTTTGCGGATAAACTTAAAGTTGACCTGCATTATTTCTTCACGACTAAAAATGAACCGATTTATAATTACATAGAAACCATTAAACTTTTGATTAACAAATACAAACGCACACGAAATTATGAAGCAATTTATGAAATCGTCCAAAAAGAAATGGCAACTGCACCGGAAAAATCGATATCGTTTTATCAGTTCTTGAAATGGCATGAAGGTATCTCTTTATTTTATTTGTTCAATGACAAACAAAGGGCTATAGAATTATTGAATGAGGCCATTCAGATTACCATGGGTAAACGTGTCATTCTTCATCAACAGGAGATAGAAGTTTTAAATAGCATCGGAATTATCCATTTTAAAACGAAGAATTATGAAGAGGCCATCATCATCTTCAATGAAGCACTGGAATTTATCGAGAATATTCCCCATGCGAATCAAGAAGGCACCATTATCGTGAAGATCATCCATGGATTGGCACAAACATTGACTGAACTTCATTATTATCAGGAATCATTAAATTATACACTTAAAGGGATCAACATTTGTAATTCGATAGAATCATTATATTTATATGCGGAACTCCATCTATTAACTGGTAAAAATCTGGTTCAACTTCAACAGCCTGAAAAAGGACTGCACTATATAAAACAATCCAAGAACATTTTCAGTCTTCAAAAAAACGAAGAATTCATACGAATGGCCGAACATGAATTGGAAAGCATTTTACAATGCTTATGAACTTCAATGGATAAAAAAAGATAGAGATTGCTTTGAACAAAGCAATACTCTATCTTTTTTTTAGGCTGTTTTCGCATACTTTGTTGCTAATTACCAAGTATAGCGGTTTGGTTGATTTCCCCTCCAGATGCTCACCTGTCCAGCTGTTCCCTCAGGAGTCTCGCACTTGCGCTCCAATCAACGTTAAATTGTTTCGTTTTAAAAACAAATCTTTACGAAAAGAGCCTTTTTTTATCATAGCTGGTTCCCACTTGCACTTAACAAGCATTTTTCAGGAATGACTAACCTTTTTCAAGTTAAAAATGCTACTTTAAAACAATCATTACACTTTCAATAGCTATCCTATGTCAGCTATAATAGAAGAATGTAACCCAACTGGAGGAAAAAAAATTGTCTAATAGATTAGGTTTAGTGCTTGACGTAGAAACAACTGGTTTACGTCCCTCTTCAGATGAAATTATCGAGCTTGCTCTTATACTCTTTACATACAGCAGTGAAACAGGGGAAATTATTAATCTTGTTGATCAGGAATCATTTTTAAGGGAGCCTCTCTCCTATGGAGCAAGGAGGAATTATGATCAAGCGTACAGAATTCATGGAATTCCATACAGCTCCGTAGAAGGAAAAAGTTTTCACGATGAAAAAATTAAATCCTTCATTGCCCGTACCGATTCGATTTTCGCACATAATGCTTCTTTCGATAGAAGTTTTCTTTACCAAATGTATCCGGAAATCAATGATCAAAAGTGGTTCTGTACGATGCGGAATGTACCTTGGAAGCAATACGGATTTGAGAATAGTAAACTCTTAACATTACTGCAGGGACATAATATCACAAATTTCCAAACACACAGGGCCATGGACGATATATCTTACCTATTGGAACTCATGAGAAAACCAGGACCTTCTGGCCATCCTTATTTAAAGGAAGTCATTGCAAAAAATCCAATGAAGAAATATGCACCTGCTTCTCAAAAGACAAGGGTATAGCGATTGCATAATTACTTCATTGTACAGGCTGCACCAAAGTTTTTTCAAAGACAAACCGTTGTATTGCAAATTGCTCATTCCATGAGAACAGGAATACATATCTTAATGATGGGTGTTATTTTAGGGGCGCTTTTATTTCCCTGCATTTCACTTATTACCTGATATTCCTCAAAAAACAGCGACCCATGACGAGTCGCTGTTTTTTTGATCATTATACAGTTGCTTCTTCCTGTTTTTCATTTAATGCGCCGTTCAATTTCTTATACCTATAAATAAAGTAAAGAAGTGATAATATTAATGCCACAACGAGGAATATGGCCAATATGCCAAGATTATGCCACATGAAGCTATAATCTCCTGTTGAGATGACTGCACGGAAAGCATTAATAGAATATGTCATCGGTAGGAACGGTGTGAATCCTTGCAGGAAGCCAGGAACTAATTCATTTGGGAATGTTCCGCCACTACTGGTCAGTTGAAGAATCAAAATCAATAATGCTATGAACCGGCCAGGATTGTCAAAGGCCGAACCCAGGAACTGAATGATTGCCATGAATGTACAGCTAGCAAGAATGCTTACTGCAAAAAATAGCGGCAGGCTCGTAACATTGATTCCAAGACCTAAAATTAAAATCGAGTCCACCAATATGGCTTGACAGGTTCCTATGAGTGCCATGACGCTGTATTTACTGATAAACCAGCTAAATCCACTAGCAGGTTTAACTGCAGGATCTTTTAACGGGAAGATGATCGTCAGAACGATAGCCCCGATAAATAAACTTAATGAAATTAAATATGGTGCAAAACTAGTGCCATAGTTCGGGACATTATTAATTGGTAATTTATCCACTTTAACTGGGCTTGCAAACATGTCATATACTTCTTCATTGGACTTTATCTTGCCTGCTTCGTCTGCCCCATCACTTAATTCGTCATGTAATTCTGCAGATCCATCTGAAAGTTTGGCGATTCCATCTTGTAGCTTAATGGCTCCATTCGCCAGTTCTCCCATTCCGCTACTAAGGCTGGATGAACCTTCCTTCAACTTATCCGTTCCTGTAACCAGACCTTTCGAACCTTCGGATAGCTGTGAGGTTCCACTTGATAATTGCTTGGAGCCATCTTCAAGCTGATCAAGCCCGCTTACCAAGTTATTGCTGCCTTCGGTTAACTGTCCAAGCCCACTTTGTGCAGAATCTATACTATCGCCAAATGTTGTCAAGCCAGATACCAATTGACCTTGACCATTTTTCAGTTCATTCGCTCCATTGGCGAGTTTTTCCTGAGCTTGCTTCAATTGAGTGAAACCACCGCTTATTGCAGTTGTGCCTTCACCTAACTGATTAGCTCCAGCACTAAGACTATTTGAGCCTTTAGCAATTTCAGTTGCACTTGCCGATAGTTTCCCTACTCCTGCAGATACTCCTTTACTACCTTCACTGATACGGGTAAGAGAAGTAATCACTCCCTCCAAACGCGCTTTCTCTTCAGGATCATCCGTAGCTTCAGATTGTTGTTTCAATCCGGAAATTACTTCATCCAAACCTGCCGAAACTTCAGTTGCCCCAGCTTTTGCTTCGTTCGATGCTGCACTCCATTCAGACAATGAACCTGAAAGTTGGGAAGCTCCAGCAGCTACACCATTTGCTCCCTCTGTTAAAGCGGGCAGCTTTTCTTCGACTTGATTGAAGCCATCTAATGACTGTTGCAGTCCAGAGGCCAATTCACCAGTACCCGCTTCAGATTTCTTGGCTCCTTGCAAAAGCTCGGATTGCCCATCTTTCATTTGTCCAACGCCAGAACTAAACTGTTGTAACCCTTGATTGAGTTCTTTTGATCCTGCAGCTGCCGAACCGACCCCATTCGAAAAGGTCAATGATTTTTCAGCTAATTTTTCCAGGTTTTCATGGATTTCGACAGAACCTGAATGAAGGGAATCAATTCCTTCATCAACTTTCTTGGAGCCTTCTTTAGCTGAGTTAATCCCTTCACCAAGTTCACTTGATCCATTCTTCACTGTATCTGTTCCATCTTTCAATTCTCCAGCTCCGTCACTGGCACTTTTGAGTCCGTCAGCCATTTCGTTCAAATTATCGAACATTGACTCCGCATAGGTTTTCGTAACGGCTGACGAAACCTCCCCTTTAATTCTCTCCGAAGCTGCGTCACCTATTTTAGTGGATATATAGTTGAACCCTTCATTGGACGTATAAATTAAATCAAGTTTTTCCGGATTGTCCTCCTGTAAGGTCGTTGCATTTTGGGAGAAGTTTTTCGGAATTTCTATCTTCATGTAATATTCTTGTTTTTCCAGGCCTTCATTTGCTTCTTTTTGACTGACGAAATGCCAATCGAAGTCTTTCTTTTCCTTTAACTCCTTGACTAAATCTTTTCCTATCGTAAGTTCCGATTCATTGAACTCCGCACCCTCATCCATATTGACAATGGCAACAGGCAATTGGTCCACCTTACCATATGGATCCCAAAATGCCCACAGGAAAGTGCCGCTGTATAATAATGGAACCAGTATGATCCCTATTATGGAAATGAGTATCATAGGATGTTTTATTATGGCTAAAAATTCACCCTTTAAAGATTTTAACACGCCTACCAAGCCCTCCTATACGACGAATATGCCGTTTATTTAATCTATTTCGGTGAAAAACGGATTGAAGAATACATATTTATCCCATTTGCTTCTGCAATATATATTTTTAAAATTCACTATCTTAATCTTTAATATATATTACTTTTCATGCAAACAGTAACTAATGACTATATTGTTCATTTGGTCATTATCACGAAAAATAATATAACATTTATCCATTCTTTTATCAATATTTTTTCATTGTCTTACATCCTATATTTACTATTTATCTCTTTATACCCTGCTTAGATTGCCTTTTTACTGATTAAGACCTTATCATCGGCTGATAAAATTTTCTCTTTTTTTCATAGGAAAAAAAGGGTATCCATAATGGATACCCTTTTTAATTAGATATATTAGCATAATTAAATGAAGCGCTTACATATCATTTTGATATAATGCCTTTTAATTTTTCCGCCTGCCCGGTCAGTTTCTTTAAGGATTGCTGATATTCTTTTTCTAATTGTTTTATGATGCCGGCAGCGGTATCTATTTTTTTAATCGCCCCTACGCCATGACCCGCTGACCAAATATCACGCCACGCTTTAGATTCAGATGATTTGGACATACTGTCAAAATCGACTTTTTCTTTTTTGGCTAATTGTTCTGGGTCCAAACCTTCCTTTCTGATGCTCGGTTTCAGCATATTACAATTAACGCCTGAAAATGCATCAGTCAAGATGATGTCATCATGATCAGAATCGACAAGCATTTCACGATATTCATCATTTGCCCTGCTCTCTTTTGCCACGATAAAACGTGTTCCCATATATGCAAGATCCGCTCCTGCAGCCTGAGCTGCCAAGATACTGTGACCAGTACTGATGGATCCGGCAAGCAAAATGATTCCGTCCCAGAATGTCCTTACGCTGTCCACGAAAGCAAAGCTATTTATCTCACCAGCATGACCACCTGCTCCCGCAGCAACCAAGATCAATCCGTCCACACCTGACTCCGCAGCTTTTTTTGCAAAATCAATGGAGCTGACATCCGAAAAGACCAACCCGCCATAGCTATGTACGACATCCACCACATGTTTTGGTGAACCTAATGATGTAATGACGATGGGAGGCTGATGCTTTTTGACCAATTCCAACTCTTCTTCAAGACGGCTATATGTACGGTGGACAACCATATTCATTGCCCATGGGGCAATCTTTGAACCAGGTTCTTTACCCTTTGCTGTAATCAATGTGTCGTTTATATCACTCATCCATTGATCCAGTACCTCAATCGGCCGCGCGTTCGGTGCTGGAAAAGAGCCGATCACCCCATTCAAGCAGCATTCTTTCACTAACTCAGGACCGGATATTAAAAACATAGGTGCTGAGATAACTGGTAAAGATAATTGATTCCACCACTGTTCAGGCAAACTTCTTGTCATCTATGAAACCTCCCATTTTAATATATTACCAAAATATAACACTACAAGATTATCATACTTCTAAAATACACAATTTTCAAGAAATTAATTCAACAGCTGAATTAACTTGTCATTCAGCGCCATTTCAATAAAAAACTGTATATGGAATACATCCCATATACAGTTTCGATTCAATTTGAAAGCACCCATTTGCGTATGGCCTTAGCCACACCATCTTCTTCGTTTGTTGCTGTAACCCAATCTGCTTTTTCTTTCACAATTTCCTGGGCGTTTCCCATCGCCACACCCACTTTTGCATCAGAAATCATTGCAAGGTCGTTAAGACTGTCACCTACTGCCATAACATTATCCATCGTAATATCGAGCAATGAACATACAAGCTTTATCGCTTTCGCTTTATTGACGCCCATGGCATTCACTTCAATATTCGTTGGACTCGAATTGCTTATTTCGAAGTTTCCTTTCGATACCAATTCATCCATGATGATTTGGCGGACGTCATCATCAGCTGTATCAAAACCGAATTTAAGCCATTGCGAATCATGGATTTTTTCAGGCATTTCAGCCCTGTAAATATTATCGCAACTAATTGCCCAAAAATGTGTACCATGTTTTTGGCTTAATTCCCACATCCATTGTATGGACTCACTATCGACGATATTCCTTTCCACCAGTTTTCCTTGATTATCATATATTTCGCTTCCGTTTACGGTAATGAGGTATGATTGGAGTTCCATTGACTTTGCAAAATCACTGCATGTCGCATAGGATCTTCCTGTGCTCAATATAACAAAAATCCCTTGATTTTCTGCTTCTTTTATCGCTCTCCGATTTTCTTGGGATATCTCTCCAGCCTTATTGAGGAGCGTGCCATCCATATCAAGTGCAACCAGCTTAATATCTTGTTCCTTCATTCTTATTCACCCTTCCATAATCCTTCTTTATGTAACTAAGTCCATGATAGCTTATAATGCATATACAAGGAAAGTACGTGAATAATTGAACAGGCATTTCCCTTCGTTTCATGATTTTTATAATCAACCTAATATCCTTATCCGGCCACTTTGTATTCTGCCAGTCTAAACATCCTCTACTCCCTTTCTTCTTTCATTTCATTCAATTCTTTTTTTATCTGACCTTCCCATTTTGGGATACCGTCATTTTCATCAAATTCTATAATGACATCCGTTACTCCTCTTTCCTTGAATATCTCATTAAACAGCCGATCTTTAATGTCATCCGCCTGGGCGATCGAAATATGGGGATCAAGTTCCACTTCAAGTTCAACATGAAAGTCTTCCCCTTCTTTTATTACGGCCAGTTTTTGTATATCCCTTACGTCTGGATCATCCATGACCATAGCTCCAATTTTTTGTCGCATTTCAATATCGGCTTCCCCAAGAGCACCTGCAGCGTTATCAAGAAAAACCCTGCCAACCACATAGAACATACCGAGCCCGATCATGACGGAAGCAACCCCTTCCGCTTGGATGAAGGGTGTGAAGTTTGCTAATAGAATGGCAATTATCGCAAGTACCCCACCACCGGTTGCTACCATATCTTCCATGAATACTAATTTCGTCGCTGGTTTTGCTCTTTTTAAACCAGCAAAGCTCTTAAATATGACGGCTGCTCCTTTAGCCTCGATTCCAGTCTCATGCACCACTTCTTTCATCGCTTTAAATAATACATATGATTCCAACACGACCGCTAACGAAAGGACGGACAAATTAATAAGGATACCCGTTGATTCTGCAGGGTGCAAAATGTGATGGAACCCTTCTTTAACCGTTTCATATGACATGATCCCGACAACCAATACTGCCCCTAGTAATACGAGGTTAACCAAACGTCCAAAACCATCAGGGAATCGATCAGTTGGTGACTTTTTGCTTAGTGCGGAACCAATGAAGACGAAAAACTGATTCGCAGCATCGCCCAATGTATGTAAAGTTTCAGCAAACATGGCGACATTCCCTGTCATGAAATAAGCAAAACCCTTTAGTACAGCGATGATACTATTCACACAGGCAGCAATGAACGCCGATTTATTACCTTGTTTTAATAGCCGAAATAACTCTTTCATATAAAAATCCCCCTAATCTTTTTATAAATCCATTATCATAATGTATTATCCCCAACACTGGAATATATGAAACCACATAAGCGAAACCCTTAACTATACGATTGGTGAATGGTCATAAGTTGTAACTCCCACAAACGAATATATTCCAGGAATGTACTCATCTATTCTAATAAGTTCACATGAACGCATTCATTCCTTTTGAAAACTGATTAATACAACTAAAAAGGGAGTAAGCGGCGGCTTACTCCCTTTCATTTCAAGAACTCCTGCGTTAAAGCTTACATCTCCTTTTTCACTAACTTAGATGGATTATTAACTTTATAACGTATTTCTTTATTGTATTTTTTGTCGACCACTTTTCCATCAAATTCGATTGCGTCCCCTTCTTCGAGCTCAGCTTTTTTTAATGTCTTGCTATATCCACACCAAGCATCACCGATAGTCAATTCAGGCTCCGTTGTCACTTTGACATTCTCCAAGAGTATGACTTCATCTTCTTCACCAGTGAAATGGTTCATTTTCGCCGTGAACTCCTTGACCGTTGCGGTGAAATGCACTTTTTCCCCAGGTAAGTCCAATTTAGGTTTTGCAGTCGTCTTTTTAGTTTTGGTTTTTGCCTTTTTAGGTTCTGCACTTTGCAGCTCGGAGTTTTCCGTAATTGGAGCTTCCATCACCTGCTCAGTTTCATTTGAATCTGCGGATGTTTCGGAAACCGGTCCACTCAACAATTCTTTTCCGAAACTTGTGCTTTGCATTTCCTTTAAATAGGAAGGGTGAATGCAACTAAGCTTACCATTTTCAAATTCAACAACTACGGTGTCAAGGCCATTTCCGTATTGCTCATAACCTGCCAATTTGACTTTAGCTTGAATACTGCCGCTTTTATATAATAGTTCTTTTTTTACCGAACGGGCAGTGAATAATTTCCATTCCAATCCTTTAGCGATATAGTCCGTATCATCTAAAAAAGGGATATACTCTCCTTTTGGTGCAATATAATGAATCAAATCTTCAGCTGGAGTTTCAGCCACAGTCACCACTCCTAATCTTTTCTATAGATTATATTCTAGCAAAGGATTTCAAAGTTGCAAATGAATGAGTATCATTAGGGGATTGATAGCAGTCACAATTCCGAATACGCTTAATTCCCCCGTGGAACCAGAAAAAAAGCTGCCCACTTAGAGCAGCCTTTTTATTTGAATAGTCAATCATTTCTTTCAATAATCGGACAAAAAGGACTACATCCCTTACCCTTCTTTAACGTGAACTTTTTTTAGTTTTCCTTCTTGTTCAGGAGTAATAACGTTTTTCTTATGATAAAACAGAAAGTATGACCCAATAACTAGAATGGTGAGAAGTGTTGTAAGAAAGAATTGCAATCTCATGGAATCAATAAATGCCTGAGCAACGAAAATAATAAATAATACGGCAATAGTCGCGTAGGTTAAATAAGGGAATAGCCACATTTTCACTTTGAGTGTCCCTGGATTTTCTTTTTCCGTCTTTTTCCGCAAATACAGATGAGAAAAAGCGATAAAGATATACATGATCATGGTGACTCCTCCCGAGCTGTTTGCGAGAAAAGCAAACAATTTATCAGGGGAAACAAATTTAAATGTCGTACACACATAAGCAAAGAAAACACTTGCCATTAACGCCCAAATCGGGATTCCCCTCTTATTCACACGGGAAAGGATTTTCGGTGCATCACCTTTTATTGATAACGAATATAACATACGTGAGCTTGTATACAGCCCTGAATTCAAAACAGAAAGCAATGAAGTGAAGATTACGATATTCATGACTTGACCCGCTGCCGGGAGGCCTGCCATATCAAATACGCTGGCATAGGGGGTTTTCAGTAAATCTTCAGCCCCCTGGGGGATTACGATAACCAAGACAGTAACTGAACCAACAAAGAAAAGAAGGAGACGCCATACAACACTGTTTATGGCTCTAATAATATTTTTTTCAGGGTTTTCAGACTCCCCTGCAGCAATGGCAGCTACTTCACTTCCTGATAAAGAGAAGGTAATGAATATCACACTAAGGAGGACCGGCAGAAAACCATTTGGAAAAAACCTCCCACCCCCTGTTATGTTTGAAAGGCCTGGTGAATCGAATCCTGGAACAAATCCAAAAATCATGGCGGCACCTAGGAAGAGGAATATTACAATGGCAGCCACTTTCATGAAAGCTAACCAGTATTCAAATTCCCCATAAGCTTTGACGGAATAGATATTCGTAATCGTCATTAAAATAGGGAAAGATAGACTGGCAGCCCACATGGGTATACCAGGAAACCAATCATGAATCATAGTACCCAATAACGTAGTTTCGATGGCAATGATGATAACCCAGTTGAACCAGTATAACCAGCCGATCGTGTATCCGGCCCAGGGACCAAATGCTTGATGTGCATATGTTGAAAAGGATCCGCTGTCAGGATTCACCACAGCCATTTCACCCAGCATACGCATGATAAGCACTATCATCAACCCTGCTATTATATACGATAAAATAGCACCAGGTCCTGCTGAATCAATTATTGTTCCGCTTCCGATAAATAGTCCTGCCCCAATTACCCCGCCAATAGAAATCATTGTAACATGCCTGGTCTTGAGACCATGCTTCAATTCATTTGTTTGATGTGCCACTATTGTCACCATCCTTTAAAACTGTCAATTTGCCGTTTTACAAGCAGTAAACCTCTGCCCATGGGTACCCTAGTAGAAATCTTGCATTCAAAAACAATGTTTACAGTCCTATCCCCGTTTTATCATTCATTTTAATGAGACCAAATTCATCACAATCGGTATATGTATATTGCACTGCAAAAACTCTATTAACCGTAACCGCTTTTCTATTTATTCTGCCTCTTTCCTACCTCAGCCCCTCAATGAAATACACGGAAAGTACCAATGATCTTTGTTGATCTTGCACTTTTTGCATTTTGTTGGATGAAGTCCCATTATGTAGTTCCCCAGCTCTATTATTTTTTTCCTCGCTCTTCACCCTCTATCATTAAAATTTTATACATATATAAATAAAAGCAATATCCATGCCAAAAAAAGGATAGTTATTTTATTAGGGTTTAATGCTTTTATGAGTTTAAAATGATTCATTATTAAATCATTAATCCGATTTGTGATTCATATATTAATTATTGACCCTTTTTGATCCACAATCGAATTAAAAATGACAATTTAATTGTTTTCTTTTAAAATTTCGACACACATATATACTTAAAAATAACAGGTAAAAAAAAAAGATGCTAAAATCCAAATTATGATTTCTTGGCATCTTCCAAATAGATTTATATTCACTGAGAATGATTTTGTAAAATACCGGCAGACCCAGGATTCCCTTCCACTATTAATCAAAGATCTAGGTAAAGCTTCGAAAAATATCGATAAGTATATAATGCTTTATGTAATGTCACAATATGATATGTATTAAACCCTTATAAATTCGTTCTGAACTGTGGGGAAATGGATACTGAATGTGGTTAAATTTTCATTTGAGACACAATTCATATATCCAGCATTATTTTCAATGATCTTTTTACATACGTATAATCCTATTCCCGTTCCTAGCTCTTTCGTTGTGACAAAGGGCTCAAAAATGGATTCGATCAATTCACTGGCAATGGCCGGTCCATTATTTGAAATTCTAACTATTCTTTCATTCGCCTCAATTAAAGAGTTTACCCTCAAAATTCTTGGATGTTCCTTGTCCTTTAAGGCATCAATGGAATTAATAAACAGATTCAAGAACACTTGTTTTAACCCATCCTTGCTCGCTGTCATGACGAAGTTTGGATAAATATCTATTTCCACATTAACACTGGCATCCACAATATTGGCATAAGTCAGTTCTTGAATTTCTTCAATTAACTTCAACACAGAAATTTCCTCTCTTTGTTCCTCATTAAAATCTGATTTAGAGGTATGAAGGAATTGGGTTATCCTGAAATTCAACTGGTTTAACTCATAATCAATGATATCTAAATATTTCAAGCCTGGGTTCTCCCTTTTCAATAATTTATTGAACCCCATGATAGCTGTAAGAGGATTTCGGAACTCATGTACAAAGCTTGATGATATCTGACCCAGTACCGCTAATTTATCTTTGTGGTTTTCACTAATATAAGACTTTTTCTCCTCAAGCACTTCATTTGTAAGATTCGTATATCTCGTTACTGCATGGTAGCTGAACGTATCAAAGTGCAAGTTGATGTCATTAATGAATATCTGCATATAATTAATTGGGATATCGGCCCCAAAAAGATTTCTGATTATGATATTTCTCCCCAAATTGATATTATATAGAAAATCCCCAATGTTGATATTTGCTTCAAGTCGCTCTTTTGCAACCTGGTATGCCAATTTTATCAGCACATCTTCAGACAATACCTCCTTGAACGTTTGGATGACCAGTGAGTACATCCCATAACCATTTTCTT
This sequence comes from Peribacillus simplex, assembly GCF_900156045.1. Lineage (GTDB taxonomy): Bacteria > Bacillota > Bacilli > Bacillales > DSM-1321 > Peribacillus > Peribacillus simplex_D. The sequence goes on from NZ_FTMX01000005.1 coordinate 402,946, forward strand.
TAATCTTATCTTTGTAGGGGTCTATTTCATTGATCTTAATAGTCTTGTTCCATTCATTTAAAAACACAGATTCATTTTCTTCCAAATATTGAATCAATACATTTTTATACTTCTTATGTTCAGATGACAACACCATACTATTGACCACACATCCCCTTACGGAATTTTAAATACTATATCAATAACATCATTTTATATGAGATTTTGATTTCCTGCACTTCATTATTTATTGTTTTTAAGGTGAAATGTAGCTTAGTAGCTTATAAGAAGACAAGGTATGCTGGTCCGCATATGTTTACTTGCGCTACCAAAGAACCGACCAAATCAGGTCGGGAATCTAAGGTTTCCATAAAACGGGAACTCATCATTCATGTTTTTATATATACTAAAAAACTTTTACTTTTGAAATTTGATTCCATATTTTTTCATTTTTCTATAAAGCGTATTTCGGCCGATATCGAGTTGTTTCGCGGCGTTACTGATATTTCCATTTGTTCGTTCCAACGCATTTCTGATCAGTAGGGTTTCTTGTTCTTGAAAGTTTCTTGGTTCATGATCGGCGTTTGCCCCTTCCTCATGTATAATGGAAGAAACAGGACAAAGTGCCACAAGCAAGTCCCTTGTAATCGGGCCATTATCAGCAAGGAATGCAGCCTGTCCCAGTACGTTTTGCAATTCACGGAAGTTTCCTGGCCATGAATATTCCGAAATGAATGTTTTAGCTTCGTCAGTTAGCTCGGTATGTTCGTTCTTATAAGGTAATTCCGCTAAAATGTATTCTGCTAACAGCAATAAATCTTTGCGACTCCTCAGATTTGGTAGTTTTAAAGATAATCCACAAAGGCGGAAAAATAGGTCTGCACGGAATTCTCCAGCTTCAATTTCTTTTTGTAAGTCTTTGTTGGTGGCGGCAATGACCCTTACATCGATTGGAATGGAAGCATGTCCGCCTACACGCGTCACACATCGTTCCTGAAGCACGCGAAGCAAAGTCGCTTGAGCTTGAAGCGGCATGTCCCCAATTTCATCCAAAAAAAGGGTTCCGCCATCCGCAGCTTCGAACTTCCCCTTATGCCCGCCGCTTTTTGCGCCAGTAAAGGCACCCTTTTCATACCCAAACAACTCACTTTCCAATAAATTTTCGGGAATTGCGCTGCAATTGATGGCGATGAATGGCTTATCACTTCTTAAGCTAAACCCATGAATGGATTGAGCGAACAGTTCTTTTCCCGTTCCGCTTTCTCCTGTAATTAGCAGGCTGATATCAAGCGCTGCAGCTCTTTTGGCAATGGATATGGTTTGATTCATTTGCGGATCGTTACTTAGTATATCTGAAAATTGATAACGATTAGTTGTTACACCATCAATCAATTTTTGTTTTTTTAACCGAACGATCACGGATGACTGATGTTCCATATTTTCGCTAAGGGTTTGCACCAAAAATTCCTGGTCTTTAATTGAAACCCTCTGTTCCAAAACAAGTGGGTCTGTTCCTGATATTATATTCGATACCGGTTTTTTCATTGTGCCGATAACATGTGACGCCGCTATATTGAGATCTGTAACTTTCCCCTCTTTATCAAGGGTAATTAACGGATCAGGGTATGAATCATATATATAATAAAGGTTTTTCTCCCTTTTTTGTGTATGGGACAATAAGAGTGCTTGTTTGATGCTATCAGCCACCCTTTGAACTAAGCTAATGGAAAAAGGATGATAATTCTGTTGATGGCTGCTTAAGTTCAAAACACCAAGCAAATGCCCATCAGGGTGATAAATGGGCGATGCGGCACAAGTGAGGAAATGGTTATCCTGATGAAAGTGTTGACTGCCATGAATCAATACAGGATTTTTCTCTACTATGGCTGTTCCTATTGCATTTGTTCCTTTTGATTCCTCTAGCCAATTGGCCCCTTTCCTTAGGGAAACATTATCAGCATGGCGAATGAAAGCTGGATCCCCAACTGTTTCGATGATATATCCTTCAGGAGCAGCAAGTAATAAAATGGACTCCAAACCATTAATCGAGCGATAAACTTCCTCTAAAATGGGGGAAGAATGATACAGGAGTTCAGCATATCGATCGTGGTATTCGGCCAACTCAAATCCACCAAGCATATCTTCCTTATCCATCATGCTTGGCTGAAGTCCCTTTGAAATGCACCGCTGCCATGATTCTTGAATAAATGCCGGTATGGTACCTTTATCCGCGTTTATATTAACAGACATTGAATAATCCTCCCGTATGTATAATCGAGTAATTCGGCTACTGTTTATTATTCAATTTTTATAAATGAAACACTATATAATTCAAAGTTTCAGAGCATTCAGGGTTCGTTCATTCAGTTTAATTATAACAGAAAATTCAGATATTCACCAAAATGAAAACGCCCTTATGCGAACTGCTAAACTTTTTTGTTCCATATTGGATCACCTGCCTGTTCCAATATGGAACAGTATGGCACATTCCCATATCGCTCTGCCATCTTTTAACTGTTTTCATCGGTTTTTTGTTATGGCATAACTCTTGCATAGTAACATGTCGAGAAATTGATTCCTTTTGTATAAGGGGGGAAAGAATCAAGTAATCCAGTTTTTAAAATATTCTGCCTTACTGCAAGTCAGCCAAAGAGAATTGTATCAAAAACATAAGATCATGCCTGATCCTTTACTTAGAGGAACGCCATTGTCCGAACAGATATCGAATTAAAATTCCAAATGAAAAGGGGTATTATACATGGAACAAACTATTAAACTTAATCCACGAGTGCAAGAATTCTTGAAGGGCACTAAAAAGCTTTTGATTAATGGGGAATTGGTGGAAGCTGCTTCTGGAAAAACCTTTGAAACTCTCGATCCTTCTAACGGCAAGGTTTTAGCTGTTGTGAGTGAAGCAGGTCCGGAAGATGTAGATAAAGCAGTTAAAGCAGCCCGTAAGGCATTCGACGATGGACCTTGGAAAAAAATGAGTGCATCGGAACGTAGCCGCCTCATTTATAAATTAGCGGACCTCATGGAGGAACATAAAGAAGCCTTAGCACAATTGGATACCTTGGATAATGGCAAGCCAATTGGCGAAACAACCAATGCCGATGTCCCCCTTGCAATCGATCACTTCCGTTATTATGCTGGGTGGTCAACTAAGATAGTAGGACAAACAATACCTGTTGCTGGGAATTACTTTAATTATACCCGTCATGAAGCAGTTGGTGTGGTAGGACAAATCATCCCTTGGAATTTCCCTCTTCTTATGGCTGCATGGAAATTAGGAGCAGCCCTTGCAACCGGATGTACGATCGTTTTAAAACCAGCGGAGCAAACGCCGCTTTCAGCATTATATTTAGGTCAATTGGCGCTTGAAGCAGGTTTTCCTCCTGGCGTTCTTAATGTCATCCCTGGGTTTGGGGAAACAGCAGGGTCACCACTTGTAGACCATCCAGATGTCGATAAAATTGCCTTTACCGGTTCAACCTCAGTAGGGAAAATGATCATGCGCCAAGCTTCGGGAACTGTGAAAAAAATCTCGTTGGAGTTAGGCGGGAAATCACCTAATATCATTCTACCGGATGCAGATATGAGTAAAGCCATTCCTGGTGCTTTAATGGGCATCATGTTTAATCAAGGGCAAGTTTGCTGTGCCGGTTCCCGCCTGTATATTCAAAAGAAATCCTATGACAACGTGGTAGCTGACTTAGTGTCTCATGCAAAAAACATTAAACAAGGGGCTGGTCTTGATCCATCCACCCAGATAGGGCCATTGGTTTCCAGTGAACAATTGGAACGCGTGGGCAGTTATATTGAAAAAGGAAGGTCTGAAGGAGCTGAAGTGGTTACCGGGGGCAAATACGGACAAGGAGAGGGTTATTTTGTAACACCTACAATATTTGCAGGCGTTGAAGATGAAATGACAATCGCTAAAGAAGAAATCTTCGGTCCTGTTGTAGCTGCAATGCCTTTTGATGATTTGGATGATGTGATAAACCGTGCAAATAACTCAGAATATGGATTGGCTGCAGGTTTATGGACACAAGATGTAAAAAAAGCCCATTATGTGGCTAATGAATTAAAAGCAGGTACAGTTTGGGTAAACTGCTATAACGCCTTTGATGCAGCTTCTCCATTTGGCGGTTATAAACAAAGTGGAATTGGTCGGGAAATGGGCAGTTATGCATTGGAAAATTATACGGAAGTCAAAAGTGTATGGATTAACTTAAACTAAATAAAAGAGTGAACGCCCGTATGATCGTTTGGCTCAGATATCGTAATTGAAATGCATGTTATTGTTTCCTTGAATATTTACAAAAAGGCTGTACCAAAGTGTGGACTTTGGTACACCTTTTTCTTTTTTTGTATCTTATAGGACTTAAACAAAAAGAGAGACCTTTCATATTCGAAAGGTCTCTTTGTGTCCATTATCCATTACGTTCAATTTGCATTTTTTCTCTGTTTGCTTTTTCTTTTTCGATATTTTTCTGTCTTGAAGTCCCGGCAACCAGGATTCCAATCACCACTATCGCTTCAAATCCATATTTAATGAAGGGATTTGCAAAGTAGTCGTGCATGAAAGGTTCAGCTACGATCATTTTAGAAGCAGTCCAGCCTAGTATTCCCGCACCAATTATTATGATGAATGGGAAGCGTTCTATCAGTTTCAGGATTAATGTGCTTCCATACATCACTACTGGGATGGATACAAGCAAACCGATTACCACTAAAGCGAAGTTACCATGCGATGCACCTGCCACAGCTAGGACGTTATCCAATCCCATCAAAGCATCTGCAATAATGATCGTTTTTATGGCAGCCCACATCGAGTCTGCTGGCTTCACATCATGTTCTTCTTCATCAATAAGGAGCTTATAAGCAATCCATACAAGAAGTAATCCCCCTATTAAATGCAGTCCAGGCACCTCTAAGAGCCAAACGACCAGCAGCGTTGCAATGATCCTTATCACTATTGCCCCGACCGCTCCCCATATAATCACCTTTTTTTGCTGTTCTTTTGGAAGCTTTCTTGCAGCCAATCCAATAAGGATCGCATTATCACCGGCTAGAACCAAATCTATCATAATGATCGCTAAAAGTCCTGAAATGAATTCACCTGTTAAAAAATCCAACACAATTTCCTCCTTTTTTACAAAAATAAAGAGACCTCCGCCATATGATGGCAAAGGTCTCGCTAAGCACTAAATGAATTAGGGCCAATAAAGCCGGTGGATTTCCCACGTAATGACGACTTTATTTCAGGTTATCCCTGACGCTACTCCCCTTTACGGGAATAAAGAATATGTAATTCTTTTAATATCTTTTCATTAGGAAACTACTAAGAAAAAATATCACTCATTCAGTATACCAAAAATACAAATAAAATAAAGAAAAAAATAAGAGATAGGAACAATATTCGTGAACTTAACCTTGCCCAAATCCTTACAACGGATGATTTTTGTCAATCATCCTTTCTAGATATTGGCATAATTCGTTTCCTAGGTTCGGGATATCGCTCAAATCCTTCCCCCATAGATATTGATTACTTAAGATGGCCTCTATCAATTGTCTAAGCGGGATTTCTCCCTGATCATAACGAAGCCATTGTTCCTTGAAAAATTCAATTGTCTTTATATCATCTTTAACGACATAAACTTTTCCCGCAAAGCTTTTACCCATATAACTCCCCTTCACTTCGTGAACCTTATAAAATCGGATCAGGGCCGAAAAACCTCGTACGATACATTCAGGCAGCCTGCCTTGCGCCTTATGATATTCCTCTAAGGTCGGCAGGAGACGAACCTTGAACTTCGAAATGCTATTCAGCGAAATATCGGCCAGGAGATGATGTACAAAAGGATTCTTAAATCGCTCAAGAACACTTTCCCCATATAACATCATCTCTTTTTGATCAAAAGGTAATGAAGGAATTATTTCCTTTTCGATGGCATTGTTCAGAAATTGGTTGAATTCCGGATGATCGATTGCCTGTTTTACTTCTTCCATTCCAGATAAAATCCCTAAAGGAGCCATCAAGGTATGTGAACCATTAAGAATCCGTACCTTCCTCATTTGATAAGGTGTTAAATCTTTTACCCAACGCACATTTAAGCCGGACTGTTGTAAAGGTAGACGTTGATCAATACAAGGGTCACCTTCAATAGCCCATAAATGATAGGGTTCTGCCGTATTTAGCAGAGTATCCTTATATCCCCATGCCGTAAATAGTTTTTCCGACTCATTGGCTGGGAATCCTGTAACGATACGGTCTACAAGCGAGTTTAGGAATAGGTTGTCCCGGTCCACCCACTCCATGAATGGCTTTGGTAAATCCCAATCCCTGCTATGCTTAAGAACACATTGTTTCAATGAATCACCATTTCTCTCTAAAAGCTCACATGGCAGCATGATCAGTCCTTTTTTCGCATCTCCGTTGAAATGGAGATAACGATGATACAAAAAAGCAGTTAGTTTTCCTGGAAAAGATTCAATTGGCTTTCCTTCTTCCAAAGGAATCGGCTGGTATTTGAGCCCCGCTTCAGTCGTGTTGGAAACTACAAATTCCAATTCAGGATTTTCTGATAATGCTAAAAAATCCACCCATTCTTCATATGGATCAATTACCTTCGAAAAAACGGAAATGATCTCCGTTTGTTCCACTTCCTCCCCTTGGTGCAAACCACGTAACATTAATGTATACAGTCCATCTTGCCGTTTCATCTCCTCTATTTTCCTTTTTCCGGCGGGACGAGGCTGGGTAACTGCAATACTTCCCATGAAATGACCTTGTTTATTACATTCATGAATCATCCAATCAAAGAAGCCTCGAAGAAAATTCCCCTCCCCAATCTGCAATACTTTTATGGGAAAATCCAACATATGTGGATATTGGACAGCTTTTATATCCTTACTCAAACTCTTTAGTTGACTTTTATTTATGTTCATGATCAAAGAACCCCTTTCTTATTGAAATATCCAATTCGGAGTGCAATTAAAGAGGTTGCCCTTACGAGAGCATACCTAATGCTTATATTTCGACAATAGCCTTGATCACTTTAGCTTCAGGAGTTAACCACCCTTCAAACTGATTGATCATTTCATCCAAATGTGTGCGGTGTGTAATATACTGGCCCATATCCAGCTTGTCATTCTTCAGCGTATTCACGACATAATCAAAGTCTTCCCTTGTTGCATTACGGCTTCCCATTAATGTAAGCTCTTTACTGTGGAATTCAGGATCATTAAAGGTAATATCCGCTTTAACTAAACCAACATAAATCAGCCTTCCGCCGTGAGCAGGATATTTAAATGAATCCATCATTGACTTAGCATTACCTGTCGCATCAAAAACCACGCTTGGCATATCTCCATTCGTCAATTGGACTAATTTCTCTATTGGATTCTCCAAAACGTTCAAAGTGTAATCGACATTTGCCCATTTGCCAGCAAACGCAAGGCGTTCATCATTTACATCCATTGCGATCACCTTCGCACCCTGTTCTTTAGCGAATGCCATGACTCCCAAGCCAATTGGACCAGCACCAATTACCAGTGCAAATTCCCCTTTATGAATAGCAGCGCGCCTAACTGCGTGAGCCCCTATACTTAAAGGCTCTATCATTGCGGATTGGTCAAGTGTAAGACCTTCTGTTCTCACCAAATGATTATAAGGCACCGTCATCCACTCACTCATGCCTCCTTCAGCATGAACACCCAAAACTTTCATATCCGTACAGCAGTTCGTTTTTCCACTCCTGCAAGCCAGGCATTTTCCACATTCCATATAGGGGATGATCGATACTTGATCTCCGACATTCAGCCCAGATTCATTCTCCGGTATGGATTCAATATAACCGGATAATTCATGTCCAAGTATTCGAGGATAGCTAAAAAAGGGTTGGTTACCACCATAGGCATGAATATCCGTACCGCATATTCCTATGCGGCGGACACGAATCAAAGCTTCTCCTGAGTTTGGAACCGGTTTTTCCGACTCGATCATCTTAAATTCAAAAGGTTGTTCACAAACAATACTTTTCACTGAATAACACTCCTTTTTAATAACTTAATAGATATGTACACCTGTTAGAGAATGACGCCTTCTTTAAAAATGCTTATCTCCCTAAAACCGAATTTTTCATTATTCGTTTGCTTTTTACCAGATGAAAGTTCAAGAATGTATTGGAATAAATCTTCCTTTAATTCCTCGATCTTTCGACCTTCAATCAACTGCCCTGCATTATAATCAATCCAGTGTTTTTTACGATTGGCTAAATCTGAATTCGTTGCTATTTTCACAGTTGGCACCGGTCCGCCAAATGGTGTACCCCTTCCCGTAGTGAACAAAACGATATGTGCACCCGCTGCTGCCAAAGCCGTCACCGAAATCAGGTCATTTCCAGGAGAATTGATTAAATTCAAACCATGCTTCACTACCCGTTCACCATATGGGCTAACATCCACTACAGTGGCATGGCCGCCTTTTTGCGTGCACCCAAGTGATTTTTCCTCCAGCGTACTTATGCCGCCTTCCTTGTTTCCAGGTGAAGGGTTTTCATAAATTTCCTGATCATGGCGAATGAAATACTGTTTGAAATCATTAATAAGGCCAACGATTTTATTAAAGGTTTCTTCATCTCTTGCCCTGTTCATCAATATCGTTTCCGCTCCAAACATCTCAGGAACCTCTGTCAATATCGAGGTACCTCCATTGTCTACAATAAGGTCGGAAACAGCACCAACCAATGGATTAGCGGTAATGCCTGAAAAACCATCAGAACCCCCGCACTTCAAGCCTATTTTCAGCTTTGAAACCGGTACGGGCGTGCGTACGAACCCTTCCGCATACTCCACTAATTCTCCCATCAAACGTAAGCCGCTCTCCAATTCATCTTGAACCTCCTGGGCTTTTAAAAATTTAATGCGATTTGGAGGAAATTCACCAATGACATCTTTAAATGCTTCGATTTGATTGTTCTCACATCCTAATCCTACAACTAAAACCCCTGCTGCATTTGGATGTTGAGCCAAGGCAGCCAAAAGATTCTGTGTATGGGTCAAATCATCTCCCAATTGAGAACAACCGTATGGGTGCGAAAAGTGAAGAACCCCATCTATTTGTCGATCTTTAAACTGCTCATTTCCCATTTTAGCGAGAACTTCACATGTTTTATTGATGCAACCAACCGTGTTGATGATCCAGATTTCATTACGGATACCCACTTCCCCATTTTCACGGATATATCCTTGGAAGGTATGAATTTGACTTGGCTCATTTGTATTTTGACTGCTAGGTTGATAGGAATAATCCAATATACCATGCAAACCGGATGCTAGATTATGAGTGTGAACCCAATCGCCGATGGAGATATCTTCTTTAGCTTTTCCGATCGAGTAGCCGAATTTGATTACATCCTCTCCTCGGTTTACCGGTTTCACTAACATTTTATGCCCTTTAGGAATGTCATCACTTGCCTTGATATGGATCATTCCCCTGTCTTCCGTTTGAATCTGGAGGCTCTGTCCTTTATGAATTCCCTCCAAGGAAATAACAACATCATCATTTGAATGCAATTGAACAAATTTATTCATTTTGTCCCCTCCTTATCATGAGTGAAGACGTTCAAAACCAAACGTCAATCCATTCAGAAAGCCCTTTCATTTTTCGTGTGAATTTTTTAATTTTTAAATCTATTTTAATTTTAACATCAATTTTTGAAATATAAATTGCATATTTTGCTATAAATATACTCATTCTTGTTGTATTATACTTTCAGGAGATGAACGAAATGAAAAAAATTCATAATGCATTAAATCATGATTTACTCTTCCCATTTTCTTTTGTCTATCAGGATACGAAAAGTCCCCAGAATGAATTGTCCGATCATATGCATGACTATTATGAAATTGTTTATGTTTATAACGGTAAGGGGACCTTTTTTATCGGTGATGTGTTTTATGATATGCAGCAAGGGGATGTATTTTTGATCCCTAATAATACGATTCATAGGGCTTTACCCAATAAGGACGACCCTGTTACCTCCACCATTATCTTTTTCAGTCCCACATTGATATACAAAGATATGGTTGATGATTCTTTTTCATATTTACATTTGTTTGACCTGACAAAAAAGAGTAAGAATTATAAAATATCATTGCCGCAAAAGAAACAAGAAAAGATGGAGGAACAGCTACAACTCATCCTGCAAGAAACATCTAGCCAATCAATTGGCTCGAGGCATGCTTGTTTGCTGACCGTTCATCAAATCATACTTGATTTATACCGTACTCGGATAAATGGCAAAGAAGATTTACCAGAGGGCAATAGCTATAGTTCAGAATGGATCAAAGATATTTTAATCTATATCAATGAACATATCGATGAAGCATTGACTTTGACGACTCTTGCACAAAAAGCTTTGGTCAGTCCCGCTCATTTCAGCAGAGTTTTTAAGGAAACGACTGGAATTGGCTTAATAGTATATTTAAATACGAAAAGAATCATCAAGGCAAAGGAACTTTTACTGGAAACGAATCACACCATTGCTCATATTGCTGAAATGTGCGGTTTTGAAAGCATGCCCCAATTTTTTCGCACCTTTAAAAAATACAATGAAAAGACGCCAGCAACATTTCGAAAAGAAAATCGGATGCGGTAAGCATGCCTAGTAAACATGAAAAATATTAATTCATTAAAAATGGAAGTGTCTTCCCTTGATATTCCTTTGGGAGACACTTCCATTCTAACAATCAATCTATTACGCAGGCTTTACTATCGGTCTAACAAAACGGATGACTGCAAGCGATGCAACGATGGCCAATCCACCTGCAAGCAAGAATGCAACTGTGTATGTGCCTGAGGTATCGACAATATATCCTGTTAACGTCGGTCCGATGATTCCTGCTGTATTAGCCAAGAAATGCATAAACCCTCCAACAGATCCAACATTACCAGGGTCGACAACATCGTTGACGATTGCCCAGTAAATGGCACCAGTCAAATATAGGAAGAAGACGGAAAGTGCCACAAGCGTTACCGCACTGACCGTTGTGGATACAAGTCCGGCAAAACCGATACATACCGCCGATAAGAACAAACATGTTACAAGCACGAGCTTACGTGAGAATAAAACACCTTTTTGAGCGAATTTTTTAGAGAAGAAATCCGACACGAATCCACCCAGAGCAAGTCCGATGAATCCAAAAATCCAAGGAATCACAGTAATGATGCTCATATTTTCTACACTTAGGCCGCGTGCATCCACCAAATAGCTTGGGAACCAAGTTAAGAAAAAGAAGAGAATATAGTTGTAAGAAAAAAAGGCTAGAGCTGTAAATAAAACCGTTTTTTGTTTTAAATAAAAGGTGAATTTCACCTTCCCTTCCGATGTTGCCGCTACATAAGATTTCCCCGTATGTTTCTGTTCTTTTGACTCTGCTGGTTTTTCTTTAACGAACTTCCACCAGCAAATCGCCCATATAAGACCAATCACCATTATGGCAATGAAAGAAACTCTCCATCCATATGAGATGGCAATAAATCCAACAATCGGACCTGCTATGGCGCCGCCAAGCGGCGTCCCGCTATTCGTCAAACCAACGACAGATGCCCGTTGATTCGCTGGAAACCAGTTATTCACCATCTTATTGATGGTTGCCGAAAGAGGGCCTTCGCCCATACCAAACAAGATGCGGATGACGATCATACTGGCAAAGCCGACAGCCAATACAAGTGCACCACTGAATAAAGACCAAACGATCATCGCCACAAAAAGCGTAAGCTTTGCACCCCATTTATCGGACGCCATTCCACCAAGGAAATTAAATATGGCATAACCAACTGAAAAGCTACTAAAAATAATCCCCATCTGTGTTGCTGTTAAGGATAAATCATCTTGGATGAACGGAGCTGCAATGGACAGTGCAGATCGGTCCAGATAATTAATCACCCCTGCCAAGAACAAGAAAACGATAACCATTCCTCTACCATTTGAAAACATAAAGTACCCCCCTATTCGTTTCTATAAATGCAGCAGCATCTTTGGAAACGTTTCCATTTAATAACCAAGAGTAAAGCCTATATGACCTTTAACTAAATCGGTTTAGAATTCCCGTAAAAAAAGCGCTTTCTTTTTCACAGGAATTCTTACAACCGGTTCTAGCAGGAATTCCTTGCAAGCAAAGTCGGTGTCAAGCGATGAACGCTTGTATCCTCTTTTCCTGTTTTATTGATTTGACTAAGCAGTAACTCTGCTGCCAAGTTGGCCATTTCAATGGCTGGCTGATTAACCGTTGTGATGGTCGGTGTATAGAAACTGGCATAGGGTACATCATCGATTCCTATTACCGCTATGTCATCAGGTATACTGATTTCGTGCTGTTTCATATAACGCAACACTTCATTAAGTACGATATCATTTCCTGCCAATATGGCGCGAGGCGGCTTTTCCAATTCGAAAAATTCTGAAAGCGCAACCGGAATTTCATCTGCGTTCACTGTTTTAATATATTCTGAATTGAATGGTATCCCATGTGACGCGAGGGAATCCTTGTACCCTTGAATCCGTTCGATACGGGGACTGATATCGCGTATGATTGAAGTGGTTATGATTGCAATGGTTTCATAACCCTTTTCAATAAACCTGTCGATCGCTAATTTGGAAGCAAGGTGATTATCGAGCATGACAGTTGCAATATCCAATTCTTCGATCGTCCTATCCATGAATACAATCGGGAAATGATCACTCTTCATACGTTGATATAAATCAAGATTGTCCCCTGTGGGGAAAATGATGATCCCATCCACTTGTTTAGCTCTTAGCATTTCAATATAATTCTTTTCCTTTTCAGGATTGTCATCTGCATTGCATACGATAATATGGAACCCTTGTTCGTAAAAGTAGTTTTCTATAGCTCTAATAACTTGCGTTGAAAACGTATGAAGGATATTGGCAACCACTACCCCAACGGTAAAAGTGGATTTTTGCTTTAAACTGCGTGCTATTATATTAGGCTGATAGTTTAACTCTTCTATTGTTTCTTCAATCTTTTTCCTGGTTTTTTCACTCATATATTCGTAACGTTTGTTAAGGTATTGGGAAACTGTGCTTTTAGATACTTTAGCGTGATTGGCGACATCAGTAATTGTAATGGTTTTCAATTCATTCATTCCTGTCGTATGGTTTCAAATCTCTAATACCAAAATGGCTTAGATATATAAGGAATATTCTAATATAATAAGGAAAGCTTTACAATCACCTTCTGATGCAGTAAAAAGTCAATTTCCCATACCGTGGAACAAATTTAATCACGGTCACTTGTTTACCTTTTTATTGGACCTGAATTCAGACACCTGAGTATGCCATGAAACCACCATCGACTGGTACCGTAATTCCTGTGACAAAGCCCGAATAGGATTCATCAACGAGCCAAAGCAAGGTACCAAGTAAATCTTCAGGCTGCCCAAAGCGCTTCATAGGTGTTGAAGTAATGATTTTATTAGATCTTGCCGTCAGGCTGCCATCTTCATTAAGCAGAAGATCCCGATTTTGCTTCGTTAAAAAGAATCCTGGAGCAATGGCATTCACCCGTAAACCTTCCTCGGCAAAATGAACAGCCATCCACATGGTAAAATTATTTATTGAAGCTTTGGCAGCACTATATGCTGGTACTTTAGTCATTGGAGAGTAGGCGCTCATGGAAGATACATTTACTATGACTGGTGCTTCCACTTGCAATAACTCTTTCCCAAAAACCTGACTGGCCAAAAATGTACCGGTGAAATTACTGGCAAAAACCTGGGAGAAACCATCTTCATCCAAATCAAAAAAGGATTTTCCTTCTGCTTCTTCCCCATATTTCTCTGGAGCTGTAATGGCATCAGGGTGATTGCCTCCTGCACCATTTATTAATAGATCCACTCTTCCGAACGATTCTATTATTTTCCCTTTTGCATTTTCCAATGAGGTTCTATCCAAAACGTCTGCCGCGATGGATATCGCAGTACCCCCAGTTTGTTCAATGAGTTCGACCACTTCTTGCCCTTTTTCCGCCGTTCTGTTCAATATGGCTATCTTGACACCATGACGGGCCAATTCCACCGCCATTTTAGAACATAAAACACCGCTGCCTCCAGTGATCACTGCCACCCTGTTCGATAAGTTTTCATGAATGGGAATCATGATTTTTCACCTAATTTAGTAGCTTCATATGCATCCCATAATCCGAGCAAATACATGATTCCCAATGCTCGGTCATATAAACCGTAACCTGGGCGGCAAACTTCACCCCATATATGGCGGCCATGATCCGGTCTGACATAACCAGTATAATTTTGCTTATTCAATTCTTCCACAACGCCCTGTATATTGATCGATCCATCCTGGGTATGATGGGATGTTTCCACAAAGTCACCGTTTTCATAAATCTTCACATTGCGTATATGGGAGAATGGCGAACGGTTTGCATACTTTTTAGCCACCTGGACCATATCATTTTCAGGGTTTGCCCCCATCGATCCTGTACACAAGGTAAACGCATTCGATGGTGAATCCGAAATCGAAATCAGTTTTTCATAGCTCGACTCTCCGGTGATGATTCTTGGCAAGCCAAAAATGGACCATGGCGGATCATCCGGGTGTATTGCCATTTTTATACCGCAAGCCTCGGCAACAGGTAATATTTCTTTTAGGAATATTTCAAGATTCGCCCATAGCTGCTCTTCGTCCACAGTTTTGTAAGCTTCGAATAATTCAGAAATTCGATCCATCTTTTCTGGTTCCCAACCTGGTAAAGTTAAATCTGAAGCTTCCGTTACAGTACGAATTAAATCTTGCGGATCTAACGTATCCACTTTCGCCTTTTCATAAAACAGGGCAGTTGAGCCATCTTCCAAAGGATGGAACATTTCCGTCCGAGTCCAATCAAAGATCGGCATGAAGTTATAACAAATGACTTTCACTCCAGCTTCTGAAAGATTCCGGATCGTCTCTTTGTATTTCTCTATATATATCATGCGCTCTTCGTTACCCAATTTAATCGATTCATGGACGTTTACACTCTCTACGACATCCGTGTGAAAACCAAATGATTGGATATACTCAATTTCTTCTTGAATTTCTTCCTTTTCCCAAACCTCACCAACAGGTTTTTGGTGAAGTGCCCAGACAATCCCTTTCACTCCAGGAATCTGTTTAATGTGCTCCAACGTAACGGTATCATTGTCTTTCCCGTACCATCTAAATGTAATGTTCATCATGCACCTCCATTATTCCGCAATTTTTTGCATGTATTTTCGGCTTAATTCCACTGCGGCTTCATAGCCGCCATTTTGATAGGCTTTGTTCAAGTCACTGCCGATCCCGATTGCTACCGCGCCTGCATTCAGCCAGTCCTTCATGTTATCCAAATTAATTCCGCCAGTTGGCATGATTCTTACATTGGGCAATGGACCATTAACCGACTTGATGAAAGAAGGCTTAAAATGGTTTGCCGGAAATAACTTCAAAACATCACAACCTGCTTCCAATGATGTAGCCATTTCTCTAATTGTCATGCATCCAGGCATATAGGGAATGCCGTATCGATTGCAAAGTTCGGCTACGCCATTGACAAAATAGGGACTGACGATAAATTTGGCGCCAGCTAAAATCGCATGCCGAGCCGTTTCAGAATCAAGTACAGAACCTGCTCCCAATAGTGCATCCGTATTTTGCAGTTCTTTGAAAGCTTCTTCAATTCCCGGTGTTGTATAAGTCAATTCGATTGCCTGAATCCCGCCTTCCACAGCTGCTTTAGATAGTTGCGCCGCCTCCTTTGCATCCTGTCCCCGGATAACAGCTACAACTTTCGTTTCCGTTATTCGATGTATGATTGAATGTTTATCCATAACTCCTACCCCCTTAATTAAAAACGATGATCGCTTTTCGAACTTGTTCGGGATGATTTTCAACAAAATTAAATGCTTCCTGGATATCATCGAGCGAAAATGTATGGGTAACTAAACCTTCATGTCTGAGTTTTCCTTCATTTAAAAGTTTTACCACTTTTGGGAACTGATCGGTTTGCAATCTAGACCCTTTCACCGATACTTCCTTTTTTGTGATTGGTAACTGGGAAACCGCTGAAGGACGTTCATCAAAACCGAGTACGACAATCCGCCCCGCCGTTGACACGACATCGAAGGACAATTCAAATGTCATCGGCAAGCATACTGCATCAATGACGACGTTGGCCCCTTCGCCATTTGTCCATTCTTCCACTCGTTTTTGAACATCTTCTTTTCCCGCATGGACGGTGATATCGGCGCCGCTTTCTTTAGCGAATTCCAAACGCTCATCACTTAAATCCGTGATCATCACTGATGCTCCTTGAAGCTTTGCCATCTTTAATATGCAAATCCCAATAGGCCCAGCTCCCTGGATAAGCACTGTTTCCCCTTCCTCCACTTCGCCCCTCCATACGGCCTGTGCGCCGATAGTGTATGGCTCAGCCAATACTATTTCTTCCCAAGCTAAAGCGGAATCCACAACATGTAATTGTTTCTCCGGAAGGACGAACCATTCCCTCATTCCACCATCTTCATGCACGCCAAAAACGGACAGTTTTTCACAAACATTTTGGCGGCCTTTGCGGCAGGCATAACACTCCCCGCAATAACTGATGGGCTCAATAACAACGTGGTCCCCCACTTTTATGCCCGAGACACCTTGACCTATCTCCACAACCTCTCCCGCTACTTCATGCCCAACGACTCGCGGCAGTGTAGCAAGAGGATTCGTACCATGGTAAATATGCATATCCGATCCGCAAATCCCGACTCTTTTTACTTTTACAAGGACATCCGTCGAGTTCGAAATCCGTGGTTTTTCTACTTCTTGAATGATAAGTTCATGAGGTTGCCGTACTTGAACCGCTTTCATTTCTCCCACCTACTTTGTAAGAAATTCATAAACACTTGATGCTATCGTAATGCCTTGTTTCAGGTTTTTTTCTTCATTGATTTGTTCAATCTCACCCGGTACATATACGCGATCAAACCCTGGAGCAGGTTCAACCTGTTGCAGCTCTTCGATCATTTGATCCATTTGCTCTAAAAATATATCAGTATCCGTAAAGAACGAAGGATTAATTACACAAAAATAATGTCCCAGCTTCCTTTTCTTATCAAGGTCGTCATACATTTTCCCAATGTGCGGACCAAATGCCGCACCGGCCAATAATCCAGAAAACACATCCACAATTACGGATAGACCATAGCCTTTCGGGCCACCGAAAGTGGAAAGGGAAACGACTTTATTCGGGTCTGTGACATTAGCTCCATTTTCATCCACTCCCCATCCTTCAGGGATTTCCTTTCCTTCTTCGCGTGCCTGGAGGATTTTCCCCAGCGCAACATTGGATGTTGCCATATCAAGAATAAAGGGTTTCTTCGTTTTGGCAGGAACACCGTAAGCGATTGGGTTGGTACCAAGAAATGATGTTTTTCCTCCGAACGGGACCACAATTTTATCGGTATGTGACATCGCGATGCCAATTAACTTTGCATCAGCGGCTTTTTGAACGAAATAGCTTAGTGCTCCGCAATGGCTGCTATTAAAAACTGTCACCATGCCAACACCGTTATCTCTAGCCATTTCGATTGCATGGTCCATGGCCACGTCGCTAATCACATGCCCAAAACCATCATCTCCATCAACAACACCGGTAACTGGCCCAGTCTTTTGGAAGGAAATCTGGGCATCGGGATTTATGCCTCCTGCCTGTAAACGGTTCACATAATGCTCTGTTCGCAAAACACCATGGGAATTGACATTTCTGAGATCGGCATGAACCAATACTTCCGCGATTTTCCCGGCATTTTCTTCATTTAAACCCACTTTGGTCAGCTGTTGTATGACCAAGCGTTTTGCTTCCTCCGCTTGTATTGTTACTGTTGCCACTTTCTCCCCTCATTTCTTTCAGTAATCTATCTTTCTATAACAGCCTCATTCTGTATGAAAGGCATTACATCTTCCAAATAAGGTAATCCTTCATTGTCCCCTGCAACAGTGGTGACAAGAGCTCCTACACCATTTGCGAATGTCAATCTTTCATCAATAGATAGGCCATGTAGATATCCGTAAATATACCCGGCATCATAACCATCTCCCGCACCAACAGTATCAACAGGTATAACCGGGAATGCTTCTTTTTCATGCCATTCACTTTTGGTATATAGTTTTGAACCATGTTTCCCGTCCTTAATGACAAGCTGATCAATATCATTCACATTTGCGAATGCCGCCAAAGATTCTTTTGTGTCAGTTCCGGTGATCAATCTAATTTCATCCAAACCTGTAAGCAAAATATCAACATATGGAAAAACATCATAATAAACTGATCTTGCTTCGTCGATGGACCATAGCTTTAAGCGGATATTCGGATCAAAAGAAACAGGTATATTTTTTTGTTTTGCAATATCCATTACCCTCTTGGCAATATCCACATTTTTGGGATCTATGGCCAAAAATACTCCAGTAAGGTGGACTATATCAATCTCTTCAAACATATTCTCTGTTATATCTCCCGGGTTTAAAGTTAAAATGGGAGATTGATAGCGGTAATAAAATGTCTTTCCGGAACCATCTTCCCGGATTTCTTTAAAGTTAAGAGATGTTGGATATCCATTTACATAGGCAACATCACTCATGTCCACGCCTTCCCCGCGAGCGAAATTATATATAACTTTACCGAACTCATCCTTGCCCAAGCGGCTTATCCATTTTGCCCGCATGCCAAGCCTTGCACAGCCAATCGCAAAATTCAGTTCAGCGCCTCCTACTTTTCGCTCAAAACGGTTAACGAATCTTAAAGGTCCTGTCTCTTCCGGATTTAGCGTAATCATGGCGTCGCCAAGCGTTAAAACACCATATTTTGATGACAATACAGTACCTCCTTCTTTCGAACAATCACAAATAAAAAACATTTGATCATATCACTTTCATTACACATCATTGCTAAATCGATTTAGTAAAATACTAAACCGGTTTAGTAAATCATAAGGAAATTGTAAATGAAAACCCTATCAAAAACAATAGAAAAGTTTGATAATTTTTAATTTTATTTTTATTCGCTGTTTTTTCAATTTATTTTTCAGCCAAACTAATGATAAAAAACCTTATTGCGGTAAAGCGAAAAGGAATTATTCCTTCCCTCTTTTTTAATGATTAAGAGTTTCTGATTTTTCATCCTCGGGCTTTCCATCAAATTTACTCTTTGCTATTAATTTGGAGAAAGTTGTATAATATATCAATTGTTAAATAAGTTTGAAAGGTTGTTTGGAATGAGTTTTTTGAAGATATACATCTTACTTACCGGAATAATGATTACATGGGGGTTAAATGTCTCGGTTATTAAAATTTTAGTTGCGAATACACAGCCCGTAACAATAACCTCTTTGAGAATTTTTACTGCTTCTCTTATAGTCATTCTTATCCTTTTCTTCTTTGGACTAATACGCCTTCCTAAAAAAAGTGAACTTTTTTACGTTTTTGGAGGAGCACTTTTGAGTGTCGTTTTTCATCATTATTTTTTAGCTGAGGGATTGACGAAGACTTCTGCATCGAATGCTGGACTGATTTTGGGCATGGGGCCAATCTTGACTGTCATCTTGACCATGATATTCTTTCGGAAAAAACCCACTTTAATCAGGCTTTTGGGCTTTATATGCGGTGCCCTGGGTGTGAGTTTTACCGTTATGGCAGGAAGTGGAGGACTCCATTCTATTAATCTGGGGGATGTGGATATTTTACTTTCCATACTTTCACAGGCATTAAGTTTCATTCTTATCAATAAAGCCTCAAAAACAATGGATCCACGATTACTAACCGGCTACATGATGCTGATCGGGTCTTTTATCCTTTTTGCCATCAGCTTATGGAAGGAACCAGAGGGCTTATCTTCACTGGCAGCTGCACCGACCTCCATCTGGGGAGCTTTCATTTTCTCCGCCATTTTTGCCACTGCCCTCGGGCACATGAGCTATAATTATGCCATTGGTAAGGTAGGCGCAGCCGAATCATCCATTTTTCTTAACTTAAACACCTTATTCTCTTTGTTAGGGGCAGCCTTTTTCCTTAATGAAGCCATTGTACCTGCACATTTCATTGGACTTATCTTCATTGTTTCGGGGGTATTGCTTGGCTCCGGTGCAGTTGAAATATGGATTCTTCAAAGGAAAAATAAACGTATTTCTGCCTAGCGGCAACGACAACCCCTGGGTTCAGGTAAGGTTCTTTGTACCAGAATAAGAGACCCTATGACACTACCATCCCAATCGCTTAGGAGTTTCATAGGGTCTTATTATATATTGTCAACCCTCTCCTCCATCTACAAGATGATTATAAACCCTATAATAATACTTGCAGAATACTAATTGGAGATTCATATCCGTTACAATATACCCCTAAATGTACATGGACATGTGTCCATTAAAGTGTGCCCATTATGACAAGCCTTTTTTGTCAGCTGTGGCCCTGTTCTTTCTGAGAAACCTCGTTGAAGACTTATTGTTTGAGGAATCAATAAATATAAAAAGACTGTCTATGGGTCACAGACAGCCTAAGATTCCATTCATGCTTATAAATTAAATCAATTAGCCCAGATTGCAAACAAACCTTCTGTTACACCCAAATTGTATATATAATAAAGTCCGAATGCAAAACTTAAAGCTCCCGCCATTTTGATGAAGATTCGGTTTAAAACGATGTCCTTACCATTCAAAGCAAACGGTATGCCTAGTAAAGTTGTAAAGCACAGCATTCCAATAATCGTCCCTGCGCCAAAAATAATGATATAGATGGATCCTTCGCCTATACCGGTTACGGTCGACATAGTTAGAATGACCATTGCGGCACTGCCCGCGAGACCATGGACGAACCCAATTAAAGCAGACACCAAAAAAGGACGAAATCTATCTTTGTCGTTCGTGATATTAGGGCGAGCTTTAAATAAACTTTTCGCCCCTAGCATAACTAGCATAATACCAACGCCGAATTCCAGCGTCATGCTTAACGACTCTGGAATTTCCCCTTTCATCCAAATGAATAGCATACCTATAAAAAACAGCGTACATGTATGGCCTATTCCCCAATACACTCCCGTTAGAGTGGACCGCGATAATTTTTTCGTTTTTCCTGCCGTGGTTGCTACCGCAATAACATGATCAGGCTCTAACGAATGCTTTATTCCCAATATGAATCCTAATGTAAGAATCGACACCAAGCTCATTTCTCTTCCACCTCCCCGAGACACTTCCATACTTCTTCATACACCCTTTTAAGAGGTATATTGTTCTGTACGGCAATTTTACGGCAATCCTCATATTCAGGTGCCTGCTGTATGGGTTGGCCCTCATGGAACCCTCTCTTTATCGTCACTTTCCCCCATTGTGTGTCTATATGTAAAAAAGATCGTTCGAGCCTGTGCACGGTAAGAGGATAGTAGCGTATACCGAGAGTTGTCGTTTCAGCAAATAATATCTTCTTGATTTTCGAAATCACCTGCTGTGAACAGAGAAGTTGCAATAACACCCCCGGTCGATTTTTTTTCATGAAGATTGGTGTATAAAATACATCATTTGCTCCTGATTCAAACAACAAATCCATTACATGACCAAGCCATTCACCGGAAATATCATCTAGATTCACTTCCATTTTTACCATTTGTCCATCAAGATGCTCATGATCAGGTGGGCGCTTCATTGGATCTCCCCTATAATAATGCGAAGGACGTTCGGATGATTTTCAAATGTTTTTGTCCCCGCACCATAGCCAATCGATTCGACAGTCATGGCTGGAAGCGAGCCAAATTTTTCAGCTAAAACCGCTGCGATGGCAGCACCGGTCGGCGTTGCTAATTCAGAACGAATAACGTTTGAGGCAATCGGTACCCCCTTTAATATTTCAAGTGTGGCAGGTGCAGGAACCGGGTATATTCCGTGATCTATATGTATATGTCCAGATCCCGTTGGAATGGCTGATGACTGAACTGATTCAATATCTAGCTGATCGATTAAAATTGCAGCCCCGATTATATCTATTATTGAATCTATAGCTCCTACCTCATGAAAGTGAACTTTATCAAGCGGAAGCCCGTGTATGTGCCCTTCCGCTTCACCAATCTTCTTAAATATGGCGAGTGACATGTTTGTTACCGATTCATTAAGGTTAGCCTCTTTGATAGCTTCTACAATTTGTTTGTAGGTGCGGCTACCATGATGATTGTGATGTACATGGCTATGGTTGGGTTCGGTTCCATGACTGTGGCTGTGTTCATGTCCATGACTGTGGCTATGTTCATGTCCATGACTGTGGCTGTGTTCATGTCCATGACTGTGGCTGTGTTCATGTCCATGACTGTGGCCATGTTCATGTGGTTGCTCTGATTTACTGGTAAGAATGACATCAAATTTAGTACTCGTAATGCCATTTTTAACAACTTTCCCCCATGACAGAGTATATTCTTCATCCATGTTTAGCTTTTTTAACTCTTCTTCCATTTGTAAAGGGTCTGCACCTGCATCAATCAACGCACCAATAACCATATCTCCGCTTATGCCGGAAAAGCAGTCAAAATATAATGTCCTCATCATCATTGATCTCCTTTTTATGTACAAGTTTGTATATAATCGCTGCATTGTAGGCTGCACCAAATCCATTATCGATGTTCACCACACTTACACCTGATGCGCATGAATTAAGCATTGATAAAAGTGCCGATAAACCGTTAAAATTGGCACCGTAACCGATACTTGTCGGAACAGCAATAATTGGATTCGTGACAAGGCCTCCTAGCACACTTGGGAGTGCCCCTTCCATCCCCGCTACACAAACTGATACGGTAGCCCCTCGTATCTCGTCTATATTATCAAGGAGGCGGTGCAGCCCAGCAACACCAACATCGTATATACGCCTGATTGGAATACCAAGTGTTTCGGCCGTCACGGCAGCTTCTTCAGCAACGGACAAATCTGATGTCCCGGCGCACACAATTGCAATATATGAACCAACGGATTTTGGCTTTTCTTTAACCCAAGCAAGTGTCCTGGCCATATCGTTATACTCAAATTCACTACATTCTTTTTGTACATATACTGCTTTTTCCCGAGAAATTCGGGTCACAAGCACAGAATCATTCCTTGTCCGAAGTGATTGTACAATCGTTAAAATTTGCTCAGCCGTTTTCCCTTCTCCAAACACAATTTCGGGAAAGCCTTGTCTCCTTTTTCGATGATGATCAATTTTTACAAACCCTAAATTCTCATATGATGCAAGTTTTTCCTTTGCTTCCGCTGCTGTCAATGAACCATTTTGAACCTGCTCTAAAATATCGTCGATCATAACATTTCTTCCTTTTTTAGCGCTATATTCATACTTCCGCTTGTATAGCCCGTGAGATCCAATGATACATACTTATAACCAAATTGCTTCAGTCGTTTCGTGATCGCCACATGGTATTGGAGCACTCGAGGCATATCGACGGGTTCAACTTCAATTCGGGCAGTATCCTCATGCGTCCTGACTCTTACCTGATGAATATCCAATGATTTTAAGTAAGCTTCTGATTTATCCACTTTCGTCAACTTTTCCTTCGTAATGATATCGCCGTATGCTATGCGTGAAGATAGGCATGCGAATGATGGTTTATCCCAGGTTGGCAAACCGGCTTGCTTGGACAATAC
The DNA here is from genome assembly GCF_900156045.1 of Peribacillus simplex. Lineage (GTDB taxonomy): Bacteria > Bacillota > Bacilli > Bacillales > DSM-1321 > Peribacillus > Peribacillus simplex_D. The sequence continues at coordinate 426,650 of NZ_FTMX01000005.1, forward strand.
TCTTATTTCTTCTTTGAATAAACCGGCTTCCAGAAGAGGTCCCCTGATTCCTTTTTCTTTAGCTGCTTTCATGCCTGGGCGAAATTCGTTAGCATCATCAGCGATGACTCCATAAATTATATTATTAAATCCATATTCTTCAAGAATTGGAAGCAGGTGGTCAAATAAACTACTTTTACAAAAGTAACAGCGATTCTGATTATTTTCTGTATATCCAGGAATGGCCAACTCCGAAGTTTGAATGACTCGATGTTTGGCACCAATCCATTTTGATAGCATATTGGCATCCTTCAACTCACTCGACGGATAGGTTTCCGAATCTGCTGTAATGGCTAACACATTATCATAACCTAGAGTATCAATAGCAACCTTTAGCAAAAAAGTGCTGTCCACCCCTCCTGAAAAAGCGACAACAACCGACTCCATTTTTTGGAGAATACCCTGCAGATTTCTGTACTTTTCTAGTAACATAGCACTTTTCCCCTTTCTGGATTGTCTGAATTTATCCATAGTTCACCAGCTAACACCCTTGATGGACTATAAAGGATTGAACGAGATACATCAAATTGATAGGAAAGGAGGAAATAACACTCAGTCATACTTTCATTCCCAGTGCTTATTTAACCGTAATTCATATAGGCGAAGGATTGCTTTAGCTTCTTTGTACGATAGCTGAAAATTTTTTTGCCGTTTCTGCCAGCCTGATGTAATCTCCATCTGTAATCAATTTCGTAGGATTGATCAATGAACCACCAACTCCCGCTGCGATGGCCCCTGCCTTAAAAAAAGATGCGAGGTTGTCAAGGCTGACACCGCCAGTTGGCATAAGGGGAATGTGAGGAAGCGGTCCTTTAAGATTTTTAAAATAGCTAACACCAAGTGCATCTGCCGGAAAAACTTTGATAATGTCAGCTCCATGCTCATAAGCAGTCAATATTTCGGTTGGTGTGAGTGCACCAGGGATACTAATAACGCCATAGCGCTTCGCCATTTTAATCGTTTTGACATTGACGGTTGGAGAAAAGATAAATTCCGCCCCTGCCATGATGACCGCACGGGCCGTTTCAGGATCCAAAACCGTACCGGCACCCGCTATGATATCATCACCGAACTCCTCTTTAACCCTTTCAATTAAAAGACACACTTTGGGAGTTTCCACTGTTATTTCAAGTGTTCGGATGCCGCCCTCTTTCAGGGCTCTGGCGATAGGTATAATTTGATCTGGGCGTGCACCGCGAATGACCGCAACCAGCTTCCTATGTTTAAGCTCTTCAAGTTTAGTCATTTTTTCCACCTTTCTACCTCCTCACATCATCAGCGCCGCCACTCATGAACAAATCGAGGTCGGCACGGACCGGCAAACCCTCAACATCGCCATTTACCATCGTTGCCATTGCTCCCATGGCATTTCCACGCCTTGCAGCTTCATCTAGCGGCAGTCCATCAAGCAGGCCGGAAAGTACACCGGATGCAAAGGCATCACCAGCACCGATGGGATCTACGACCCGTTCCACATAGAATCCGGGAACGTATGTTTTTGGTACAGACGGGGCTGAAATTAAAGAGCCCTCTTTGCCCAATTTAAGTAAAACTGTTTCAACACCGAGTTCATGAAAATGATCGGCAAACATCTCCGGAGTGTGGGAACCGAATAAAAATTCAGCTTCGGCCACCCCAGGCATGACGATATCACTTTTCGAGGCGTACTTTGTTATGATGTGACGTGCTTCATTTTCATCCGGCCATATTTTTAAGCGAATATTCGGATCGAAGACGATTTTTGTTCCAGTTTCTTTAGCAATGCGGATCGCTTTATCCAAGAGCAACTGACACGAATTCCCTAGTGCAGGGGTAATTCCGGTAATATGGAGATAAGCTGCGTCTTGGATGGCAAGATCAGTAAGTAATTCCGCTGTCATTTTGCTAGCTGCCGAATCTTTCCGGTAATAATAAACTCTAGTATCATTCAGCCGTCTGAATTCTTTAAAAAAGACTCCGGTAGGCGCATCAGGGTCTCTTGTTACATAAGAGACATCAACGCCTTCTCCGCGAATGAAAGATTGCATGGCATCGCCAAATTCATCCTCGCCGAGACGGCTGATCCAGCGTGACCTATGACCGAGTCGGCATAACCCTATCGCGACATTGGATTCCGCACCGCCAAACTTCATTGAAAAAGATCGGGCGTGGCGAAGTGGACCTTCTTCATTCGGGGTAAACACTGTCATTGTTTCTCCGATGGTTACAACATCCATGTCATCACCTTCTTTCTCTTGTCATGCTATTACGTGATTAGAAAGCGTACCGATCTTCTCAATGCTGATGTTCATCCGGTCACCGTTTTTCAACCAGATTTTCGGATTCCTTCCCATTCCAACGCCTGGTGGCGTGCCAGTTGCAATCAAATCACCTGGCATTAGTGTCATGGACTGTGATAAAAATGATATGATTTTCGGAACCGTAAAAATTAGGTTGCTTGTATTTGAATCCTGCATAATTTCACCGTTTAATTCAAGCGAAATCGCTAGATTGTGGGGGTCCCCCACATCATCTTTTGTCACGATAACAGGACCAAATGGAGCAAATGTATCCGCCGTTTTGCCTCTCGACCACTGGCCATCCTGAAATTGCAAGTCTCGGGCGCTAATATCATTCATAATTGTATAGCCAAAGATGTAGTCATTCGCCTCTTCTTCTGATACATGTTTCGCTTCTCTTCCAATGACAAACGCAAGCTCTGCTTCAAAGTCGACCGCGGTTGAATTAATGGGAATTTCAATCGCATCATGATGGCCGGCAATGGCATTTGCATATTTTGAAAAAATGACTGGTGATTCAGGGGGCTCCATCCCCGTTTCCTTGCAATGATCAAAATAGTTAAGTCCTACGCAAATGATTTTATCCGGCTTTGCGATTGGCGGCAGGATTTTTACTTCTGACAGATTGAATATTGCATCGTCATTAACCCGTTGCTCAATTAACTGTTCAGCACGTGTTATCAACTCGCTGCTTCGTTCTATGAATTTTTTCATGCAAGCCGGAAATTCTTCTGGACCAAGAGCCGTTAAACTAATAATTTGATCATTTTTAACAAGACCGATGTGTTGTTCGGTTTGTACGGAAAAAGTCGCTATTTTCATATTTTTTCCCCTTTCCTAAGTCAATGCGTATGGTGTTATTTCTCCGTTTAAGACCTGAACGATATTTCTCGCTGCCTTTTGACGAAGTTCAACCATTGCTTCCTCTGAATACCAGGCACTGTGCGGCGTAATGATGACATTATCCATTGTGAGCAGCGGGCTATCGGTGCTGACCGGCTCATTCTCTGTCACATCAAGTGCTGCACCTGCAATTACCCCTTTTTCAAGTGCATCAGAAAGTGCTTTTTCATCGATTATCGGTCCACGTGCCGTGTTAATGATAACCGCATTTCTCTTCATTTGTTTAAGGCGCTCCTCATTGATCAGATGGTATGTATCATCAATTAAGGGCACATGGATCGACAAATAATCGGCTTCTGCTATAATTTCGTCGAGCTCCATTTTTTGAACCCCAACCGCAGCCATGTCTGCCGCCGATACGAAAGGATCGTATGCAGCAGTTTTAAAGCCGAGCGGTCTCACCTTTTCAATGAAACGGCGCGGAATCCGTCCAAAGCCTAGAACCCCAACAGTTTGCTCGTTAAATCGATGAATCGGGACACACACCTTAAAGTCCCAGTTACCTTTTTTCACTTCATTGTTTAACAATGTCACTTTCCGCGCCGAAGAAAGTAAAAGTGCCAATGCATGATTCGATACTTCTTCCATGCCATAATCCGGTACATTGGCGACAGTAATCCCCTTTTCCTTAGCCGCATTGAGATCAATTGTATTGACGCCAACACCGTAACGGGAAATGATTTTGGTGTTTTCAAGCGAATCAATAACTCGGCGTGAGATAGGAGCGTATTGATTTAAAATTGCATCCACTTCTTTTGCCTGCCCCATTACTTCTTCTTCAGTTTTGCATTGCGCTTTGATGAATTCGATTTCCAGACCGCTTTCTTGAAAAATCTCTTCTTCATATTTCAAATGTTCAAATTCGTAATCCGTTATTAATATTTTAAAGGACATTTGGGCTCAACTCCCTTTTAGTAATAAATACGTTAATATCATTATTTAACTGCTGCCTTTTCAATTTTCGCAATTCCAAGTCCTTTTGCACCGAGTTTCGATGTTTTTGCTTCTGGATAGTATCGTTCGATCATTTGAATACCAATTGCGGCACGGCGTACACGTTCCTTTGTGAGTGAGATGTTCGTACTTTCCCATTGTTTCCCTGATGGATATACATCTGGGTGATTACGAAGACCGAATTTGATGTAGACAGGCGCCAATACACGGATTATTTCCGGTATTTCATAATAGCGAAGAAAGCCGCCGAAGGTATCCGGAACTTCAACGTATAAATCAATCGGAATGTCTATTGATTGTCGGATCGCTGCAAGTTTAGACAGCGTTAATGCAGGTGGCACGTTGTAGGTATCCGCACCGATGTCTTCCATTAATTTGACGGATACTGGATTGGCTGAACCCATTTGAACCGATACTTTAACAACAAAGTCTTCCGGAAGCTGTCCGTATTTTTTCATTTCTTTCGTTAAAAGAAGGAGACCTTCATCCGCAACTAACGCACCGCGAAGGCCTAGTGCAGCCCCTCTTTTCAGGTCTTCCATGGCATAAACAAGCTGATCGGAGCCCTCATGGCGAATTCCCTGAGATTTGCCTCCTGTCGTAAGCGGTCCTGCACTGACATCCCAAGAACCCCTGGGACCGACAAACAAACTCAGCTCCATGCCTCGCTCTGCTGTCATTTTACACATTTCTTTAATTTCTTCATCGGTTTGAAGCATGATGCCACTGCCTTGAGATATTCGGTGAATAGTCAAACCGAGCCGGTCAATTTCTTTCAATGTTTCTTTCAGTGCTATCGGACCTTCTACGCTTGGGAGTTCAATGCGGTATTGAGCACCGTCTGGAAATGTTTTCGTTGATGTAGGAAGTTCTTTAAGATCAGTTGATGGGTATCCTAATTGTTCGAGCAAGTCTCGTGATTCTTTCATTTTTGGACGCCTTCTTTCAAATTTATATTTTTTAAAAGAGCAGCTACTTTGTCACTCAAATCAGCAGGGTATACATCGCAGGGTGCACGGTGTCCAGCCGAAACGTCAAACCAGCGCTGATGAACCGCTTCTTTCATGGCAGTAAAAAATGTCGGACCGTAATTGTATACATCCATCAGTTTTGAAATCACTTGATGATTTTTCTGTGCTTCAGCAAGGTCACCTTTATGATACGATTGATATAAATCAACGGAAATTTCCGGTGCAAAAACAGCGCTTCCATTAATACTTCCTGCTGCACCAATCATTTGAGCCGGAAGCAAGTGCTCGTCAAAAGCCGAGAAGACTCGGAAATCACTGCGAACTTTCTTCACTTCCGCAAGCACTTGACGAAGGTGCCCGAAATCACTGACCGTCTCTTTAATACCAGCAATGTTTGAATGATCTTCAGCTAATTTTTTTATCAATTCGATTGATAAATTTTGACCTGTCAGAAGCGGGATATTATAAATGAAAACTTGCAGATTAGTATGATTCGCTACACTGGAAAAATGTCGGTATAATTGCTCGTCAGACAGCTTCCAGTAATACGGGTTGACTACGAGAACGCCGTTCGCTCCATGCTCTTCTGCATAAGAAGTCAGTTCTTGCACCTCTTTCAATGCGGTATGCCCGACCCCAACCATGACAGGCACTCGTCCGTTAATATGCTTTATCATTTCGTGTACATATAATTTTCTTTCTTCTGTTGTAAGCGATGAGAACTCACCTGAACTTCCCATCAATAAAATACCGTCTATATTCCGTGAGATTAATAGGTCGATATAGCTTCTGTTCAGCGCCATATCTAAATTCCCCGATTCATCAAATAAAGTGACTACCGGTGGAATGATGCCATGAAAGTCCATTGTTTTTCCTCCTTTTATTACCATTCAGCGATGCTCCCGTCTTCATTACGCCAAATTGGGTTTTTCCAATCATGTCCGGTTTCTGCTGCCTGCTTCACTTTTTCCTCATCAATTTCCACCCCAAGACCCGGTTTATCCGGAATGTTCACATAACCATTTTCATAGTCGAATAATTCTGGATTTTTCATATAATCGAGAATGTCCATGCCTTCGTTGTAATGAATACCAAGGCTTTGCTCTTGAATTATGAAATTCGGTGTCGTTGCGTCCAAATGAATTGATGAAGCGAGAGTCATCGGACCGAGCGGGCAGTGGGGAGCGATCGCTACATCATACGATTCTGCCATCGCGGCAATTTTTTTCCCTTCTAAAATACCACCTGTGTGGGATAGATCCGGCTGAATAATATCGACATAGCCATCTTGAAGAAGCTGCTTAAAGCCCCAGCGTGTATACATCCTTTCACCCGTCGCAATCGGACACGTAGTATGCCAGGCAATCTCACGAAGTGCTTCATTATTTTCCGGCAGCACCGGCTCTTCAATGAACATTGGATGGTACGGTTCAAGTTCTTTCACAATCGCCTTTGCCATCGTTTTATGAATCCTTCCATGAAAATCCACACCAATGCCAAAGTCTTTGCCAACAGCTTCCCTAATTGAAGCAACGCGTTCGATGACCGCCTCTACTTTCGAAAAGCTATCGATGTAATTCATTTCTTCTGATGCGTTCATTTTGACAGCAAGGAAGCCCTCTTTCTGTTTTTCGATTGCAGCTGCAACGACATCCACTGGCCGATCTCCTCCGACCCATGAGTACACTTTAATTTTTTCGCGTGCTTTGCCGCCGAGCATTTGGAATACAGGAATATTGAAGTATTTTCCTTTTATATCCCATAGTGCCTGCTCAATGCCAGAAATGGCACTCATTAAAATTGGCCCCCCACGGTAAAATCCACCTCGATAAAGTGTTTGCCAGATGTCTTCAATGTCGTTCGGATTTCTCCCGATCAAATAATCGGTCAATTCGTTAACAGCTGCTTTAACCGTTTCCGCACGCCCTTCCACGACAGGCTCTCCCCAGCCGGAAATACCTTCATCTGTATCGATTTTTAAAAACAGCCAGCGGGGTGGAACTTTGTATAAAGAAATTTTTTTGATTTTCATCAAGCACCTCGCATTGTTTTTTTGGAAGAAAGAGAGGTTTTCAAACATGGCAACCTCTCTTTCTCTTATTAAGAACCTTTAATGAAAACTGTTTTTATGGCTGTATAAAATTCTTTCGCTGCTTCACCTTGCTCTCGCGAACCCGTGCTCGATGCTTTCATGCCTCCGAATGGGGCTTGCAACTCAACGCCCGCGCTTTCTGCGTTTATACGGACAAGCCCTGCCTCAATTTCATCGATGAAATCCAAAATCGAGCTAATATTTGATGTGAAGATTGATGCACTCAATCCGTATTTCGTATTATTTGCCATGTCAATCGCCTCGGCAAGATCGGTTGCTTTCATAAGCCCGATAACCGGTCCAAAAATTTCTGCCTGTGCTATCACCATATCCGTCGTCACGCCTTCAAAAATCGCAGGTGTAATGAAAAAGCCCCCATCATAGTCTCCGCCAGTTAATATCTCCCCGCCATGTATGAGTTTTGCTCCCTCCTGCTTGCCTTTTTCAATGTACTCTTTCACCGTATTGAACTGGCTTTCGCTTGCACATGGGCCCATCCAAATTCCTTCTTGAAGGCCGTTGCCAACCGTTATTTTCGCTGCTGCTTCTACCAGTTTTTGTTTAAATACATCATAGACCGAGGATTCAACAACAACACGGCTTGAAGCTGTGCATTTTTGGCCGGAGGAACGAAATCCACCGTTGATGACCGCTTCGACTGCTTGGTCGATGTTTGCATCTTTCGTCACGATGACTGGATTCTTGCCTCCCATTTCAAGCTGATATTTTATCCCGCGGGCGGAAGCTGATTTTGCGACGCTCTGACCGACACTTTCAGAACCGGTAAACGTGATTGCATTTAAAAGCGGATGATCGATGAGCCCTTGGCCAATGATCGATCCTTTACCGGTAATGAAATTCAAAACACCCTCAGGGAAGCCTGCTTTGGTAAAGCATTCCATGACTTTGGCTGCTGTAACGGCACCTTCCGTAGCGGGTTTCCATACGATTGTATTGCCATATACAAGAGCTGGAGCCATTTTCCAGATGGGAATTGCAACCGGGAAGTTCCATGGCGTGATTATCCCGACTACACCAAGTGGGGAGCGTTTTGTAAACATTAGGGCATCTTTATCGGATGATGGTATAACATCGCCGTCTTTCCGCATCCCTTCCCCAGCATAGTAACGGAGGATTGCAACGCCTCGTGCAGTTTCGCCTTTTGCTTCAGGTAACGTTTTACCCATTTCGCGAGTCATGGTTTCGGCAATTTCATCTAGATTTTCTTCCAATATATTCGCCGTTTTGAAAAGGATTTGTCCACGTGCAGACTGCCCGAGCCTGCGCCATTCCCTCTTTGCCTTATCCGCAGAAGCCACAGCTTCGTTCAAGTCATTTTCTGTTGAGCTTTGTACGTAGCCAACCGGTTCTTTGTCCGCAGGATTAATGCTTTCGATTGTATTTCCAGAAGATGCATTCACCCACTCATTATTAATGAAATTCTTATATGTTTTCGTTGCAAATGTAGTTGATATCATAATCTTTAGCTCCTTTTTCGTTTTAGAATGTTGGTCCAATTCTCCAAATACCAAAGTCATGCTGCTTTAAGATCTCCGCTTTTGTTAGTTTTCCGTTTGAAACATGCTGAATTTCTTCCATGATGCGCCTTCCCACTTCATCAACGGTTTCTAAACCATCAACAATCGAACCGGCATTTAAATCCATATTTTCATTCATCCTGTCAAACATTGGAGTATTAGTTGAGATTTTTATGACAGGTGTTATAGGAGAACCTGTAGGCGTCCCTCTTCCACTTGTAAAGAGAACGATTTGGGCGCCGCCTGCGACCATTCCCGTCAATTGCTCAATATCATGGCCAGGCGTATCCATCCAGACGAGCCCTTTTTTTGTGGGCACCTGGGCATAATCAATGACTTCTTCCAGTCTGGTTGTGCCTGATTTTGTCGCTGCACCCAATGATTTTTCTTCGAGTGAGCTGAGACCTCCCTCAATGTTTCCCGGACTTGGATTTCCGGTACGGATATCTACGCCCATTTGAATCGAGCGGTCTTCCATCATTTTAATAACCGCATAAGCTTTTTTGGCTACCTGGTCGTTTGCCGCCCGGTTAGCGATCAAATGCTCTGCACCGATGAGTTCAGTCGTTTCCGCTAATATTGCGGTTCCCCCCTGCTGAACAATTAAATCACTTGTACGTCCGACAGCCGGATTTGCCGATAAGCCGGAGCATGCATCCGACCCACCGCATTCCGTGCCGACAATCAGCTCGCTGAAATCACATAATTCCCGTTGCACCATCGAGGCATCCTGGACCATTTTGACAGCAATTTTAGCTACTTCGGCAATGGTTTGAAGAGTGCCTCCATGTTCCTGAATCGATACAGTTTCCACTGGTTTACCGCATTTAGCAATTTCATCTCCCATACGGTGCGCCTGATGTGTTTCACAGCCAAGGCCGAGTACTATGACACCATATACATTTGGATTCATCCCCATTCCCGCATAGGTTCTGGCCGTTTGATCAAAATCAGAGCCCACTTGCGCACAGCCATGCTGATGAATGAATGTGACGGTTCCGCTCACCAATTCTGTGACTCGCTGTGCAGTTTGGGTTGCGCATGTTATCGTTGGCAAAATCAGTACATGATTCCGGACTCCGACGCGGCCATCCTGACGGCGGTAGCCCCAAAACTGCATTTTTTCATTCAGCAATTTTGTCACCCCTTCCTCTTTTACCTTCTAAATTGTGTACATGAACATGTGCACCAGCGGGAATAAAAGCTGAGGCTGCACCTATGACTTCCCCATATTTAATTATGTCTGCTCCTTGTTCGATGGCTTTGACTGCGAACTTATGTCCAAAACGAATCGGTTCAAGAATGGGTACGACAATTTCTTCAAGCTCTGCCTTCACAACCACTGATGTGTTTGCAGGGATTTCGGATAAAGCGACAGCTACACTATCTTTCGTACTTAAGTAAAGTGTTTTATACTCGCCCATTTTGTCACCCCTTAAATTGTTTGAACTGCTTTACTTTGGATAACCGGGTTGTTTAATACTCCAATCCCTGGTATTTCGATTTCGATTCGGTCATCGCCTTTCAATGTAAATTCATTTGGCGGAACCACGCATGTACCTGTAAGTAGCACTGATCCGTCAAAAACAGTGTTATCTAAGACTAAATAGTCGACAAGCTCCTCCAATTTTCGTTTCAGTTGGTTTACTTTCGCTTCACCTTCAAATACTTTTTCTTCATTTCGATAAATACGGCACATGATTTTAAGCTCATATGGATCCGGAACTGCCTCTTTTAACAAGATGGCCGGTCCAATGGAGCAAGAGTTTTTCCATACTTTTGCCTGTGGAAGATAAAGCGGATTTTCACCTTCAATATCACGGCAGCTCATGTCATTACCGGCGATATATCCGAGGACCGTTCCCTCTTTATCGATGACAAGACCAAGCTCCGGCTCCGGAATTTGCCATTTTGAATCTGAACGCAAGTATACCGGATCATTCGGGCCAACGGTTCTTGCTGCAGTCGATTTAAAGAAAATCTCAGGACGCACTGCATCATAAACTTTGTCATAGAAAGTTTGGCGGTCCAGCTTTCCTTGTGTCGCTTCGTAGTTACGTGCTTCCTTGCTTTTCTTATATGTAACGCCAGATGCCCATACTTCCGGTGCGTCGATAGGAGTTGTTAATTGAAGACCTTCCAATGGCCGTTTTTCCCCTTCGGCGATAATTTGTTTTACAATGCCAAACGCCGTTCTGTTATCATGGCGTGCCGTTGTAATCAACGACATAAAATCCGTAAATGGAAGGTCCACCACATAGTTTTCGTTTGTCACGGCAGCAAGTTGTTTCTTATTTTCTTTTACATAGCGAATAATTCTCATTTTCTAGTTCCTCCTAAATGGCAGGCCTCATTTATATTTTTTGATATTCATAACCGAGCTCCTGCGAAATTTTACTGCTGCATTCCTTTAATAGACGTACATAATACTCATGTGTTTCTTCATTTACTTTCGAAGCAGGCATCGATACACTCATTGCAGCGATTACCTTTCCTGAATAATCTTTTATCGGTACGGCAAGACAGTAAATCCCTGGTTCGTTTTCTTCATTATCCATTGAATAGCCATTAGTGCGTGCTTTTTCGATTTCTGCTAAAAACTGCTCCTTGGATCTAATCGATTTTTCGGTCGGCCCCGTATAATCATAACCGTCCAAGAGCAAATCAAGTTCACTATCCGTTTTGGTTGCAACAAGGGATTTGCCAACTGCACTCGTATGAATCGGAACACGTCGTCCAATACGGGAATAGAGGACCGTTACCCCAGTGCCCTCCACTTTATCGACATAAACACCTTCCTGCCCGTCTAATATGACAAGGTGCAGCGTTAAATTCGTTGTTGCTGAAAGCCATTCAAGGTGTTTTCTTGCTACGTTGCGCAAATCGAGATGGGTCACAACAACGCTTCCCCTCTCCAATAGCTTTAATCCTAACGAGTATTTTCCATTTTCTTCGCCTTGAGAAATATAGTGATGCTCCTGTAAGGTTTTTAATAGTGAATGAACCGTACTTTTATGTAAATTCATTCGCTTGCTTATCTCTGTGATAGTTAGTTCGCGCTCACGCTCATCAAATAAATCCAATATTTTCAAGGCACGCTCCACCGATTGGATGATAGGCATCGTTCCTCACTCCTTTTATAATTCTGTCTACCTTTATCTTATCGGATTTATGACGAGCATTCCTCACTTTATTTCAACTTTTTTTCCTTGGAGTAAGATATCCTGTTCATAATCAAGGACCGCATCCTCAATGACAGCGATTGGAACAACACCATTTGCTGCATCTGTATGTCCAAACATCCTGTTGCTGGCCGCAACCATTTTTTGTCTAACTTTCATCCGCTGCTTTCGTTCAGCTGCCAATGATTGTCTTTCTTCTATAAAATGATCCGCAAAATCATGAACAACCTTTCCTGAATATAGTTGAGTAGCATCTACAAAATCAATCCGTCGATCACGAAGCTGAAGGTGGATTACATCCCCTGATTTTAGTAAACCAATGCCGCCGCCTTCATACGATTCCGGTGTCATATGTCCTATAGCAGCACCATATGTGACTCCTGAATAGCGGCCGTCGCTAATGATTGTAGCGATTTTTTTCATAACACGATTTGCATTGATGTGTTGCATTGGTGTAAACATTTCCGGCATTCCGAATGCTACTGGCCCCTGCCCTGAGATAATGACCGCAATTTTCAATGTGCCTTCTTCAACCATCCTGTCAAATAATTCCCCATAGGAAGCATTTTTTAGAAGAGACCATTCCTGCTCATTGTTGTATTTAAGAGATTCGAGCAATAAATTATGTTCAAAAAGCTTTTGCTCTTTTATTTTTGAAAGCAGATTTGAATCGAGCAGGCTTTTATTTGCATCATCTTCATTTTCGTAATAAAGGACAAATGCCAGCTTATCATCGAATTGGTCAAGCTGCGGTGTCGGCATTCCGCTGATTTTTACAACGGCGCTTTCAAAGAAGTTTCCTTTTAATACATCAACACCGCTGAATCCACGGCGTGGAGTGGATAAAATGACCTGATTTTTCTTTACGTTAACCGCTTTTAGGCTACTTGTAATCGCAAGACGTTCTTTCCAGGTTTTTGCTGCGACAGTCGGCGCATCCTGATCCATTGGTACACCATTCTCGATAAGTTCATAAAAAAGTGTTTCCATTCCCCTGCTTGTCCCACTGCAACACTGCATCGCAAGTGAATAAATGTCCCTTCCTTCTGTCAAACTGTAATCAAATAAATCAGGAATTGGGTGTGAATGATGAATGCGGTCAAGTTCCCATAAGCTGAATTTGAATCCTGCATAAAGCATGCCGGCGACAATATGCATCATTAAGTTAGTAGAACCACCCGAAGCGCTGTGAATACGGATTGCATTTTTTATGTTCGCAGCGACAATGTTGGCCACGCCGTAACGCTCTTCGTTTATCATTCCGGCAAAGCTATCAAGAACCGAATTAATCTGGCGTTGTGTTGGTGGATCGGTTAACAGCTCCACGGCTGGATGAACGAGACCCATGCCTGCCACTAAATGACGTGAACTATTCCCCGTACCATTGAAGGCACATACACCTCCCTGCCCGTCACATGTTGCGACAGCAAGTCTCATTTCAAAATATTTATGCTGCTCCTTCGTCAATATTCCTCGTTCATAGGCCCGTTCAAACACGCCCTGGAATGCAGTATTCGATGAACATTGCAATATATATGCCATTGTATCTCGTAAATCAACGGCTACATCATTAGCTCCTTTACTTTCCGCTTTTTTCGCGAGAGTTTCCAATTCCTCGATCACGTCAGCTGGAATCGAGCCGCCTTCTAATACGTGAGCAGGTGCAAATGTTGCGAAAAAGGGTGCTTCACCACGGTTTCGGCGAACACGATCCACATGTGCGAGTGCACTTACAACACCAAGAGGCTGCTTATCACACCCTTGAATGACGAATGCACCGTGATAACTGTGAGCTTCTAGCTGGTTGACAACCATTTGTGCAACCGCGTTTCGGCTCTGGAGAGAGTAACTCATCCCTTGATTGTTTTGCGCAGTTCCATCACACATTACCGGTGTCGAGAAATGAAACGGCACGCCGCCGTTTTGCCAGATGCGAATTGCTGCCCGTGCCGACGTTTGGTAATCCATTATATGGGCCGGATGATCGGACGAACCACCGATAATTGCGATACGAGGGGCATTCCTCTCTAGCCGCATATAAATTTCCTCAAGCGTCCAATCAGGCTTCCCCCCTTCATATGTGGAGCCAAGCGTCAGCTTCGAACGGTCCAACAGACCCGCAACCGTAATGGGTTCATTTGCTTTTCCCTGTACATTATCGCGGTAAGGGTTAATTTCGTTATCGATTAGTGGATATAGGTGTGTCATTTCAGCACTCCTTTGATTTCAAATGAATTCTTCCATTCTCTAAAAATATTAAAGAAGGTTTTTAGTCTAGTGCCAATTCTTCTGGTTCTGAAAGGATCTCTATATTTTTGTTTTTTGAAGCTTCTTCCATCATGCTTTCAGAAATCCAAATTTCACCGATTTCAAGCGTGTTTTGTATTCTTACAACTCTCACTTTATTCAAATCGAAGGCATTGCACGTTTTAATAGCGGCTTTAACAGCCAATTCCTGCGTATCTAAAAACATCGGGAGCTTTACTACATCTGTCACTGTGCTTGTGAGTGCATTGGCGTAGCCTTTTTCCCACTCAATTTCATTCATGACGGCCTTCGTCGTCATATCAGCCATCCCGATGCCGTTTGCATTACCGTGAGTTTTTTCAGTAAGCCCAAGTACAACGGTCCGTTTAACGTCCGGCCCCCCGGTGGCATATGGAGTGGCGAAGTTACCCGTAATATTCGGATCCATTCCATCCCCCGAAATGTCCTTTCCGAGTTCATTTACAATAAGTACGTCCATCGAATCGAAATGTATTTTTGGCATCAATGATTTTGCTTCAAGCAATAGTCCCGGCTCCGCTTCCTCCAGTTCCTCTGCAGGGACTGCGACGATTTTCGCTGGTTTATCATAGGCATTTTCAATAGTCGCAAGACCAAATATGATAGGAGCTTTTGTTAAGGAAATCTTCGCCATCTCAGGGACATGTTCCGCCATATACTTAAAGCTGTATGCATGTGCAGCTTCGGCTCCCTTTTGCTTGCCTAAACCGATTGTAATCATTTTCATTAGTCCGCTTTCAACCGGTCCACGAAATGCCGTATGTGGTTTTATCCGATTAATGACTATGATTTTATCCGATTCATATGCAAGCTTATCAATATAGACAGGGAGCCCATTTGGCAATTCATCCAGTTTAATAACTTCCATCGATGAAAGTATTGGCGCTCCAACCGATTCTTCTGAAATACCCAGCTGAAGCAACACATCGATTTGCCCTTCCGCTGTAGCACCCCCATGGCTTCCCATTGCAGGGACGATAAAAGGATCGCCGCCAGCCTCCATAACGGCCGCCACCGTTTCTCTTACTAATATAGGAAGGTCCGCTACCCCTCTGCTTCCTACTGCAATTGCCACCCTGTCATCTTCATTTATTCTTGATAAGACACCTGCTTCTTTTATCGCCTTCTTCACCTCACCAGCTACATCAGCGATTTGAGGTGTACGAAATTTCTGCCTCACTTTGACCATTTTCGGTAATTGGATTTCACGCAAAAGTTCAGAGATAATATCCATTTTCCATCCTCCAAACAGTCTGGATTATTTACTGCGTACTTTTTCAACTTCTTTCATCATTTCCTCAACAAGATCCGGTCCGAATTTTTGAGCATATTCTTCAGTCACTGGCTGGATGACTTTCTTCATTTTTTCCACTTCCTCCGGCTCTACTTCATTGATTTTCATTCCTTCTTCTTTTAGATACTTAAGTGCTTTTTCATTTTCTTTTTGGTTAACTTCCCGTTGATACTTTCCAGCCTCTTGTGCGGCCTCACCCATGATTTCTTGCTCTTGTTCTGATAAATCATCCCAGAACTTTTTACTGACAAGGAATACAAATGGTGTATAAACATGATTCGTTAGACTTAAGTATTCTTGCACTTCATTATATTTTTGCGTTTGAATTGTTGCGAGTGGGTTCTCCTGCCCATCAACAGTACCAGTTTCCAACGCAGTAAATACTTCAGAGAAGGCCATCGGCGATGGATTCGCCCCTAACTTTGAAAATGCATCTAAATGCACTTCATTTTGCATGGTACGAAGTTTCAGACCTTTGAAATCATCAGCCGTTTTAACGGGATGTTTACTATTGGTTATGTTTCGGAAGCCGTTTTCCCAGTATCCCAAACCTACTAAATCATGTTCCGGTAATTTATCCAAAAGTTTTTTGCCTACTGTACCATCAAGTACTGTATAAGCTTCCTCTTCATTATTAAAGACAAATGGGAAGTCATAAATTCCAAATTCCTTAATCATCCCCACAAGTGGTGAGGTTGAAGGAACAGTTACTTCCTGTAAACCGCCTTGAAGTGCTTCCGTCATTTTCTGATCATCTCCAAGGGTGGCATCAAAAAAGTTTTGGACTTTCATTTTCCCCCCGCTTTTTTCTTCAACCAGTTCTTTAAATTTCTCCATTCCTTTTCCTTGTGGATGCATTTTACTATTTCCGATTCCTGCTTTGATTGTTCTTTTCTGAATACCGTCAGCTGAAGCGCTTTCATTTTGTCCGCTTCCGCAAGCACTTAATAGTAGTAATGAAGGCAGTAAAACTCCAACCGCCAAACGTTTGAACAAATTATTCATTTTCATTTTCCTCCTAATAAATTAAGATGGGTATCGGAATACAGACCAATTACTTGATAAATCCGTTAGGAAGTAAACCATTCTAGAGGAACAAGCACTAAGGAAGGAAACAAAATCAACAAGATCAATACAATTACTTCAACGAGCAAGAATGGCCAAATCCCCTTCATGATATCTTCCATACTGATCTTACTTATGCCGCACATGACATTTAAAACGGTTCCGACAGGTGGTGTAAGTAAGCCGATGGCGTTATTCAGGATAAACAGGACACCAAAGTAAACTGGATCAATACCTGCAGCGACCACCAGTGGCATCAAGACAGGTGTTAGAATAAGGATAGTCGGCGTCATATCCATAGCAGTTCCAACTACGATAACCAATAGGTTTATCATGATTAATAGAAGGAATGGATGATCCATAAATGGCTCCAGCAATCCAATTACCTGACCAGGTAAATCGGCTACAGTTATCAGCCAGGATGACACGAGTGCTGCAGCGACCAGAAACATGACAACACTCGTCATTTTTCCAGCATGAACAAAGACCTCATACAAATCTTTCACTTTCATCTCGCGATAGATTACTAGACCGACAAATATTGCATAGACTGCAGCCACCACTGCCGCTTCAGTCGGTGTAAATAAACCGAATTTCAATCCACCAATGATAATGACGGGCAGGAATAGAGCCCAAATGCCTTGACGAAGAGAAGTAAATATTTCTTTTGCTGAAGCTCGGCGGTTAACGGCGACTTTATCTTTTCGTGCAACAATGGCCCAGGTAACCGTAAGTCCAACCGCTAGTAAAATACCTGGAACGATTCCTGCCATGAACAGCTTTGTAATGGACACACCACTCGCGACACCGAAAATGATAAAGCCAATACTTGGCGGAATGATCGGGGCAATGATGCCACCTGATGCAATCAACCCACTTGACCGGTTCACATCATAACCGGACTTCACCATCATTGGAATTAATATAGCCCCAAGCGCTGCCGTATCGGCAACAGCAGATCCCGATAAACTCGCAAACAACACACTCGCAATGATCGCAACATAGCCAAGGCCTCCCTTGATATGGCCAACCAATTTCATTGCCATCTCAACGATACGGCGTGATAGACCGCCCCGATTCATCGCCTCTCCTGCCAGCATAAAGAACGGTATGGCCATTAGAGGAAAGTTATCCGCGCCACTGATTAGGTTTTGTGCGATAATTTGACTATCAAAAATACCAAGAAAATACATAAGCACTACGCTACTGACAAGTAAGGCAAATGCAATAGGTATTCCAAGTCCCATGGCTCCCAGTAAAGATCCGACAAATACACCTATCATCCCTGCTTCTCCTCCTTAATTATCCTAATATCTGACTCAAATTCATCAGCATGGAGGGAAATTAGCTCTTCTGACTCACTTATCATCACTAATTCTTCGTCTTTAATTTTATTGAAGAAAATCCGATACAAGTTGAATATGATCATGCTGCCCATTGAAACACTTACAAGAATACCTGTCCCATATACAAATGCCAGTGGCATTCCAGTGGCCGGTGCAGCACTATCAATGTTTATCATGGTCATTTTCCAGCTTCCATCCAGGATTAAGAGAAGAACGAATAACATCATCAAATCACTAATAACCAGTACCACTTTTTTCATCTTATTCGGGAGCCGTTTAATGACCATGTCGACACCTAAGTGTTCTTTGTTTTTGAAAGCTCCGATGGCGCCGAGGAACGTCAACCAAATAAAGAGATACCTTGACATTTCCTCTGACCAAGTAATCCCTGAATTAAAGAAATAACGAAGAACTACATTACCAAACACGAGTACGACCATTATTGCTAAAGCAGCTGCCATAATAATGTTTAACGAATTTTCTAAGATTCTGGATATTTTATTCACCTATACATCTCCCCCTTCCTATCTGGAGCGCCTGCTTCATTCTGCTTTTATTTTTCCGACGAGCTCCTCGGCCCAGTCATTTTCCTCAAAGACTTCATCATAAACAGGTTGAGATGCCTTTAACATTTGTTCTGAAAAGTCTTCGTCAGGCGTAGTGAATTTGATTCCATTATCCTTAAGATATGCTTTGTCATCTTCATAACTTTTTTCCATCAATTCAAACTCATATGCTGCCGACTCTTTTGCGGCTTTTTGAATGATTTTTTGTTGCTCCTTTGTTAGCCCTTTATAGAATTTGCTATTGATAATGTAAATATTGGGGCTGAACATATGCTTGGATTCCAGTACATCACTTTGAACTTCATTCCACCCCGAGGATCTCAGCGTGGCAATGGGATTATCTTGAGCATCAACTACCTTTTGTTCAAGTGCGGTAAAAACTTCTGAAATAGGTAATGGGCTAACGTTCGCCCCCAATGATTCACCTAGTTTTATGTAATTCGGGATGTTCGGCATTCTGAGTCGAAGTCCATCAAAGTCTTTCATACTCTTAATTGGACGATTACTCGAAAACATCCTAAATCCGTTTGCACTCCATGCAAGTGGTGTCACTCCATGTTTTGGATCAAGCTCTTTTGTCAATTCCTCTCCTATAGGTCCATTCAATACCTTCTTTACATGACCGTAATCCCTAAAAAGGAAGGGCCATTCAGGAACACCCATTTTAGGAATGTCCGACTGCATAATTAGTCCTGGAACACCCATTTCGATCGTTCCATTTCTGACTCCGTCGTAAAATTCTTTTTCTGCACCTAATGTACTGTTCGCATAAATCCGCACCTCTAGTTCACCATTACTCTCCTTTTCAACGATTTTTTTGAATTTTTCTTTCAAGGCAATGTTTTGAGGATGATTTTCAGCAAAATAATGCGCCACTTTAATCGTTTTCTTTTCAACTCCAGATCCACTGGTTTTTTCTCCCTCTCCTCCACCACATCCTGATAAAAGGAATCCCATTGCTAATGCCAAGCTTGTGGAGAATACAAAAAGCTTTCTTTTTTTCAATAAAAACCCTCCCAAAAGTTTTTTTGTAAGCGTTATCATTTATCGCTGATCTTATAACTTCTCCTCACCCTTGTATAAGCCAAAATTAAATTATTTTATAATATAAAACTCCGTTTTTGTTTTATTCGGAGTAAGGAAAACACTTCACCTCTAATTACGTTTTTCAAGTTGATTCATGACTTTTTAAACGATTACTTTTAATAAAATGAAGGGTTAATTTGTTCTATAATATAAAACTCGGTTTTTAAATTTAAAATCTTACGTTGATTATAAGCTTCCATTTTTACTAATGTCAAACCATTTTTTTGAATTTTATAACAACTTAACAAATCCTCTATTTCACTAAATAATATTTAGAGATTCAACATTTAATAACTTCATCCTTTCCAATAAAGATTTATAGAATCAGAACGTAAAAGATGAAATTTATTTTTTTCTATACTAGGATAGAAAATCATACAAAGCCAGGTTCTCTTAAAATACATTCCTTTACTCTTTTTAATTGTATTTCCTGCTGAAAAAGCCTGTCTTTAAGAATTTATTTTTCTTATTTGGTTTAATTTTTTCCTTGTTATAAGTTTATTACCCCTTCCATTCCTTCAAAAGATATATTCCATTTTTAAAGGTTTATATCTTTTTTTCTCTTTTGAAAAATTACAATCCATATTTAATATTGAGATCATTTCATTATGAACCTCTCATACAAGTTAAAGACGAAAGGTATAAAAACTCCAACCGAAGGTTTTAAAAAGGTCTCATTAAATATAGTTACTTATTACCGATATATAAAACATGGTTAATATATAACACGGGGAAGGAATAAACAAAGATGAATAAACTCAGTTCGAAAATAGCTTTTGTTCTTTTAACAGGCATGGTCATTACATTAATTGGAAGTTTACTATTGATGTATAAAAGTACGAATGATACGGTTGAGAAAACTATCGCTATGAGCAGCTTAGACATAGCAAGCAACATCTCTCAAGGAATAAATCCAACATCTTATGCTGATTTTTTAAGTAATCAATCCGAAACCTCTACATATTGGGAGATACGCGAACAATTAGACGATTATAGACAAAAAACTGGAGCATTGTATGTATATACAGTGGGGATTAACGAAAATAGCGAAAAAGTCCATATTCTTATAGATGGAATGGGTATGGGAGATAAAAAAGCATCTCCCATTTTAACACCCACAACCGCAACTTCATATCAGGATGTAGAAAGCGTCATGAAGGGAAAGGTTTCTACCACTTCCATCGTTCATGATCCAGAATATGGTGACTATTTATCCGTTTTTGTTCCCATCAAGAAAGGGGACGAGGTCATCGGAATACTTGGGGTGGATATTGATGCCAGCAAAGTCGACGCTACGGCCAGCAAGGTTCTGGGTGGCATCCTTCCCCTGACCATAATAATCAATGTAATCTTAATGGCGATCGTAGTTGGTGCCTTAATATGGTTCTTGACTAGAAAGTTAAGCCCCCTTCTCAAGGTCAGCTTGGCTGCAAAAGAAATATCAAATGGAAATTTATTAACAGCCAATAAACTGGTTGGCAACATAAAAGTAAACGGGAACGACGAAATCAAGGTTTTAGTGAAATCCTTTGAAGAAATGATTACCAATACAATTATGATCGTCAACTCCATGAAAAGCTCATCTTACCAGCTTTTGGAGTCATCAAGTGATATCGAACACAAAATCAAAGAAATGGATACTTCCACACAATATATAGTTAATGGCATTCAGCAAGTCGCAGGAGCTGCGGAAGTACAATTGCACAGAAGTGAAGAATCATCGAGGGTCATCGAGGAAATGACCATAGGGATACAAAGAATTGCCGAAGCTTCTTCAGAAGTCAGCGAACAGACAAATCATGTTTCAACTAGAATGTCCATTGGAAATAAAGATATAAATGAACTCTCAAATCAAATACTGCAAGTAAAAGATGTGATGCTGCAAACAAGTTCAAAAATAAAGAAATTGGACGAACAAGCTAATGAGATTGTGAATATTGTACATTTAATTACAGGAATTGCCGAGCAAACAAACCTGCTATCACTAAATGCGGCAATTGAAGCTGCTAGGGCCGGTGAACAGGGTAAAGGTTTTGCGGTGGTATCGAACGAGGTACGGAAATTGGCAGTCGGTACGAAGGAATCTGCCACCAATATACAAGAGTCCCTACTACATTTTAAATCCATCATAAATGAGTCAGTGAAAATGATGGAAACTGGAACTAAAGAGGTAGAGGAAGGGACAAAATTCGTCCTGAATACAAGAGAAACTTTTAAACAGACCATAAAATCTTTTGAGCATGTTAGTGATCAGATTCAAGAAATATCAGCCATTACAGAGCAAATGGCAGCAAGTTCCCAGGAAATCAATGCTTCGATAGAAGATTTTGCAGGGTTAACAAGGGAAACTGCAGTAGCTTCAAGGCAAGTGGCACAATCAACAGATCAACAAGCGAAATCCATGGAGGACATTTCTTTCTCTACCTCCTCGATGGTAAAGCTCGCTAATGACCTGGAAACATCCGTTGAACAGTTTAACGCGTAAACATCTTGAAACACTATTCTATTACTATATTAAGAAAGGGATTTTGCTATAATGCAAAATCCCTTTCTTTTTATTTAGTTGATTTTAGTTTCAAATCACCCTCATAAGGTATATGTTCAACCGTTATCGTTATATCTTTTCCCTCTTTATCTTTACCGATTCGTTTATAAGTGAATTTTTGTTCATTAAGCTCTGTAAGTTCAAGAACTGCACCATACTTATTTTCCCCTTGTGAAGCAAGGGCTCTTATCTTATTTCCATGAACAACATCGTAATAGCCGTAATCACCACGGCTTTCACCGGTTTTAGCATCAAAAAATTCATACTTATTTGTTTTATCATCATATTTTGCCAGTCCTAAATAATTCGAGTTATAGCTTGATACATCATTTCCCTTTTCATCCAACGCCACTGTTCCTTGCCATATGGTGCTGGATAAAATTTTGTCTCCATCAACGTCTGTATCTACTTCCCCAGTGTAAGTTTCCAAAGTCTTATCTGGATCAGTAAAAGAAAGTTCTGTTTCAGTATAAGGAATATGATCAACAAACACTTCTACATCATTACCATTAGCATCTTTTCCCATTCTTTTATAGGTAAACATATCCTCATTCAGTTCTGTTATTTCAACAACGGCTTGGTAACCCATTGATTCTGAAATTAACACTCGCATCTTTCCATTTGTGATAAAGAAAGTACCTTTATCACCTCGACTTTTTTTAGTATTTTTATCAAAAAATTCATATCTCGATGAATCATCATCATACTTCGCTAGACCAATAAAGTTTGCATTCTCCTTAGTTAAGTCATTATTATGCTTATCATAAACTTTTGTTCCTTGCCAATTCGTGCCACTAAGAATTTTAGTCATTTCCTGTCCTGCGGTTAACTTATGTTCTTGTTTACTCTCTTTAGCAGGTTGTTCATGCTTCTGAGCACTTTGAATGCCTTGTGCGTTTGTGTTGCATCCTGTTAAGGCCAATGTTAATCCAAGTAGTATAGATGATGAAATTTTTGCTTTTTTGTTCATTTTTTCGTCTCCTCAATTATATTATGGTTGTGATTATTTAGTAGTGAAATGACATTTCAAATTGCAAGTATCGGCGATCCGGTTATTTTGCTCCTGCGGATAGTAAAATTTGTTCAATCTCTTTAAACCCTTTCTCGCGGGCATGTTGTAAAGGTGTCAGACTACCATTATCAGGGATGTTGACATCTGCCCCATGATCTATTAGCAATTTCACTGTTTCCTGCTGTTTTCCATCACCATTATTCAAAATGATAGCTTCTAGTAAAGCTGTCCAGCCGAGATCATTTACATGATTCACATCAATATCGGTTTTAGTAAGGAGTTCTTTAATAACCTCGACATATCCATGTTCCGAAGCAGGGATTAAAGCCGTTCCTCCATAACGGTTGGTAATAGACGGGTCGGCACCTGCTTCAATTGCTAATTTAAGTATATCTACATAACCTTCAGCACCGGCATACAAGAAGGGGCTATTTTTCATGTCATCCTGAATGTTGACGTCTGCACCCGCTTCAATAAGGATTTTTGCAGTCTCTACATCATTGTTATAAGTCGCAATCATAGTTGCGGTTCGTCCTTCCGGGTCCTGTGTATTAAGATCAGCACCTTGCTCTATCAAACTTCTTATTCTATCCGTTTCATTTCGTTCTACAGCTTGAATCAGTTGTTCATTCATTCCCTTTCCTGTCTCCTTTTCTTGTTTATTTATCCCTGCTTCGTTATCTGGGACACAGCCTTGAAGGATGAAAAGGCATCCGATGACAATCGTTAGCCGTCTCAACATGAAACACACCATCCTTTCCCCATTTGTACATCATCTGCCCGCACCAAAAGGGCTTGTTCTAAGCTTTTTTAGGTTGCATGAGGATTTTATCTCCCTTTTATTTTTAGTAGCTTGCTTACTTATTCCGTCTTCATTATATTAGTGCCTAATCTTAAACTCCCTCTAAACAATTTCTTAAAAAATGATTAATTTATTCATAAAATTTCTTAATGTTTATAAAAAAATCCCGCCACCTTCGTGACGGGTCTTAAACCATACTATTTAAACATTAAAGCGATACCCTGCTCCCCAAACGGTTTCCAAAAATTTAGGATGTGCGGGATCCCTTTCAATTTTTTCACGTAGTTTCCTGATATGGACGGTGACAGTCGAAACATCTGCAGCCGATTCCAATCCCCAAATATTTTCATAAAGCTGTTCTTTGCTTAATACTTGATTCGGATGCATGACAAAAAACACTAGAGTATCGAATTCCTTTGTTGTAAACGGGACCATCTCTCCGTTTATGTGAACTCGACGTGCAGACTTATCTATTGAAATGCCATGAACATAGATTGAATTGGATTTGGGGTGACTTCCTGATAAACGTTCATAACGCGCTAAATGCGCTTTTACTCTTGCAACTAGTTCACTTGGACTAAAGGGCTTTGTAATATAATCATCTGCCCCTAAACCAAGCCCACGAATTTTATCAATATCTTCCTTTTTGGCGGATACAAACAATATCGGAATATTATGGACAGCACGTATTTGTTTGCATATCTCAAATCCATTCAATCCTGGAAGCATGATGTCCAAAATGATTAAATGATAATTTCCTTGAAGGGCCTGTCGGAGACCTGCATCACCAGTATGTTGAATATCGACACTAAAATCATTTATTTCCAAATAATCCCTTTGTAATTCAGCAATACTGACTTCGTCTTCAATAAGTAATATCTTTTTCACTTTTCCTCACCTTTCTTTATGGAAAAGAAGACACTTGTACCTTTTCCTATCTCGCTAGTGGCCCAAATATCTCCTCCATGTTCGCCGATAATTTTTTTTGCGATCGCAAGTCCTAAACCACTTCCACCTGTCAGAGAATTTCTAGATTGCTCAGCACGATAAAAGCGGTTAAAAATATAAGGCAAAGCAGAAGACTCTATTCCATAGCCATTATCAGTTACTTGTACTACCACATCATACAATCCTTCATGCAGTGAAATGGAAATGTGTTTTTCCTCTTTATTCATATACTTTACACAATTACTGATTAGGTTGGCCAATACACGTTTTAGTTTCTCTCTATCCGCTGTCACGTATATCGGTTTATGCAGCTGTTGAAGTTCAATCTGGATTCCTTGTTGAAGTAAATCCAGTTGAAGTTCATCTACGTAGTCTTTTAAATATTTATCTAGTCTGACCGATTCAAAAGTGAAAGGTTCTTTTTTTAAATCCAGCTTGGAAAATAAAAACAATTCATCTATCAATGAATCCATATCCCTTGCTTTTAGGTATACAGTCGATAAGTACTTGTCCATTTTCTGCGGGGTGTTTGCTACTCCGTCTTTTATCCCCTCAACATATCCCATAATCGAAGTGATCGGTGTCTTTAAATCATGAGAAATATTGGAAAGAAGTTCTTTGCGATTTTCCTCATACTGAAGCTGAAGGTTTACGGACTCTTTTAACTTTTTTCTCATTTCCTCAAACTCCCTATTCAATTGTCCGATTTCATCATTCGAAGTCGCTTTGATTTCAAAGTTTAAATCTCCTGATTTTATACGCTCTGCGCCTTCTTTAAGTACTGAGATAGGTTTGATGATGCTTCTTGAAACTAAATAATTCAAAAGTCCAATAATCATTACAAGCAGTAATAACAATAGCGCGAATAAAATGGGAAATGACTCGCGAGTCAGCTCGGCATAGGAACTTGCCTTTCTCAATACAAAAACACTTCCTTCACTTTTATCCGAAAAATAAAAATCAAACTTCACATATGTGAAAAAGGAGTCTTTCATTCTGATTGTGTCCCGCGTATTGATGTTCGTCTCTTCGAACATGGGAAGTGATTGAACCAAGCCTAGCTTATCAAGTGTGGGGGACGTATACTCTATGTTATTACCTTTTCTAACGACAATCTTAATATCTCTATGTTCAATCTTCTTCAGCTGTTCTTCGTTCAGAAGCTGCTCTGGATTATTTTTTGCCAAAAGCTTTAAATCGAGAAACACACTTTCTTCTACTGCAGTCAAAGGTTTTTGGAGATAAGATTTTTTGTATAAATGCTCTATCGATTTTATATCACCTGTTATTGCAAAAATAAGTAAAAATCCAGCTGCTAAAAATAAAGTGATAGAAATAAGAATTACGCCAACGTAGGACAACAGAAATCTCATTTTAATTGACAAATATTTTCACCCCATATCGATCTCTCTTTTACTCTTTTATAGAAAAGTTCACCGTTTATCTGCTGTTCTTGCATGAAAAATGTTTCCCACGATAATTTTTCTTAGAACTAAAAAAAACATATCACACAAATCTTAAAATTTTCTAAAATACATAGAAAAAAAATCCTATTCAATTGTCGGTCTACAGTTTTTTTATTTAGGCTCTTTTAGTAAAGATTGTTGTTTTAAAAACGAAACGATTTAAGGTTGATTGGAACGCAAGTGCGGGACTCCTGCGGGAGAGCGGGACAGGTGAGACCCCACAGGCGTTCACGCCGAGGAGGCTCACCGCCCGCCCCGTGGAAAGCGAGCATCTTGGAGGGGAAATCAACCACACCGCATTATTTGGTAAATAGCAACAAAGTATGCGAAAACAGCCTTTATTTAAAAAACGTTCCTGTTGTTTTCAGAAATCCGCTCCCTTTCCGCGACTGTCCGCCAAGCCTCCTCGCCGCAAGCTTCTCTGTGGTCTCGGCTAGCTAGTTTTTTGTTAAAATATTGGTTTTTCATCTTACCTTTTATAATAATGGAATGGTTTATAAATTATCCAGGAGTTAAATAAAGTTGCCCTTCAATGTTATTTAAATTAATAACTATATCTCCATTTTGATGTATTATCTTAACAAAGATACGAAATAAATGAGTGATAAACAAAGAAAAAGCGAACTTACCTCATAAGGAAAGTCCGCTTTTTACTAATACAAATTTTTTAAAAAGTTCACCTGTTCTTTCATACATTTGGTGAAACGATCAGTTGGTCATCCAATCTAATATCGTCAATCGACCAAAACCAATTATTTTTAGCATTATGCATTCTCCATTGTATTTTCATCGAAGAAGCACCTTCAGGAACCTTAATCGATTTAACTTCATACTTATTCAAAACATATCCA
This sequence comes from Peribacillus simplex, assembly GCF_900156045.1. Lineage (GTDB taxonomy): Bacteria > Bacillota > Bacilli > Bacillales > DSM-1321 > Peribacillus > Peribacillus simplex_D. Next base: position 453,875 of record NZ_FTMX01000005.1, read on the forward strand.
TTTTTATTATCGGAATCAGCTTTATTGTCATAAACGAGAACTTGTTGTTTTTCCCCATTATCAAAGACAGCAGTCACTTCAGCTGTTTGCGTTCCTTCTTGTTTATAATGGGATGCAAATCCTAAGTATAGATCTTTTGCACCATCAACTTTTACAGAAGGTGAAGTTAATGTACTATCAAAAAAGCCCTTTGATGATGGTGAACCGTTATCATCCCATTCATCAGGATCCGCTACAGCTATAACACCTTGCCCAAGCTCAAATTTGTTACGATCTTGGTCTTCTGCTTTTGTCCAAAAGTCCTTTGTTGTGAAACTCCAACCTTGCCACTCCTCTGTACCAGTTGGCATATTTGAGCCATTTGTAACCGACCAGCCGTTAGGAGCTGTATGGCTCCAACCGAGAATGGAACTTGGAATGTTTTCATTCACTGCTGGCTTTAATGCAGACTCTAATAGGTCAAAACTTTCTCCAAGCATCATGTTTACGAATACATTTATATTCTTGGAGCCAATTTTTTGGCCGCCTTCGTAAGCTGTAATCGTGAATTGTGATGAATCGGAACTTTCCTTACTAGGTGTAGCTTTTATTGCCAACGTTTTTTCTTCAGTTCCTGAAAGCTCATACTCAAGTTCGGTGTGCTCCACACTCCAATCTTCAGGAGCAGCAACTTTAATTTTCCCTTTCACACTGCCATTTCCATAATTTTTCATCTTCACTTGAAGTGTAGTCGATTCACCTGAGGTTACTAAAGGAGGGGAAGCTTGTGCTGAGACCACTTCCAGGGCTTTTGTCTGACCTTCAGCCAGTAACCCCTTTTTACTGCTATTGTTAAATGAATCTAGTGCTTGTACCTTAATTTCATAATCCGTACCTGGCTTAAGACCAGCTACAGGGAACTCTAAATTCTTTGGAACAGGATCAATATAGAATTCAGAAAATGCGATGAAGTCTGCGTCTAACTCCCCAGTTTCCTTATTTTTGGCTGTAATGTGATATGAATGTACGAGCATGTTATCTTTTGCTTGTGGAAATGTAACATTTAAACTTTTTAGTGTCGATTTTTCTTTTACAATCGAAGCCTTGTCTTTAACTGCAAAAACCGGTGGTAACTGATCTCGATCGTCTGTATATTTAAAGTTATTTTTTTTAGAAGGATTTTTGATTACCCATGGTTTTCCTGCCCAATCGTCTTTATGAAAGTCACGTTTTTTAATGACAACTTCATTATTATAAACTTCTACAATCATACCTTGACTAATATCCCGATATCCTTCTGGATGAAACCCTTGAAGTTTGCCCGGCTCTAATTCCAAATAACTTACAGAAGACGTGCCAACTGACGTAAAGTCTTTTTGATGAATCGTTCTAGGGTCTTCAAGTGGATAATGAGAATGGCCTGAAAATGTAATAACCTGTGGATGTTTCTTTAAGGTATCATATAAAAGTTCTTTATTTTCCTGAGTTCCCCATAAGTCACTTCCATACACAGTGTCTTTAATGTGTTGATGAAGAAAAACAAAGATTGGTTGGTCCGGATTCTCTTTTTCTGCTGCAGCTAACTTTTCGCCAAGCCAGTTAATTTGATTAACAGAATACAAACCATGCGTATTCCCATTTTCCGGACTTAACGTAATAAAATCATATCCATTTACTTTTTTATGATAGTAAAGAGAATCCATTCCTGTTTTCTCGAGAAAACGATCTTGTGCTTTTTCTACTGAAAGTCCATTCCAATAATCATGGTTTCCCATTGTAAACATGGATTGGACATCGCCTTGTTTCTTTTCATTATAAATGGAGAAGAACTTATCATACTCAGTAGCGTATCCATAGTCCGTTAAATCCCCAACGACAACAAAAGCATCCTGTTTAGGCGCAGCTTTGTTTAATTGATCCATGGCTGTTCTAAACTTGTTCATATCAGCAGATGATCCATCATCTATATGTACATCACTGATTACAGGAAAAACGAGCTCCGGTTTACGTTTATTATCAGAATTTGAAGATTCCGAGAATACTTGTACACTTGATAAAGAAGTTGTTAATCCTACCGTTACAACTGTCAACATTGCAGCAAATTTATTTTTCGCTTTCAAAATCAATTCCTCCTATTTATCGTTTAGCCGCTTTAATTATGTAAGTATTTTGAAAAAAGACAAATATCCTCCTTATTTTTAAATTTTTATGTGTTTTACCAATTAAAATAGTAACTTTACATTATTAATAAAATATAGGTTCAGTGTAATTTAAATATTAATAAATCAATAAAGGCCTATGGCCAATATTCGTTCCATACACTTTTGGCTCGTTTTTGGTATTGATTTGCCTTTGCTTGATGGGAATGGGGAACTATCCCTTAACTACGTAGTCATCCGAATTATGGTTATATTTATACATTTGGTAAATGATTCCATATTATATAGAAATACCAATTTTCATATGGTAAATTACAGAAGAATGAAAGGAGAGAGGTTATTATAAAAGGCTCTTTTCGTAAAGATTGTTGTTTTTAAAACGAAACGATTTAAGGTTGATTGGAGCGGAAGCGCGAGACTCCACAGGAGTTCACGCCGAGAGGCTCACCGCCCGCCCCGCGGAAAGCGAGCATTGGAAGGGAAATCAACCACACCGCATTACTTGGTGAATAGCAACAAAGTATGCGAAAACAGCCTTATAAAAAAATTGTCCTTGCAATAAGAAGGATTCCTTGTTATATTACAGTCAATTAAATATTTTCTTACTTCATACTTTTTGAAGTGAGGATAGAGGAGCAAAGACCATTAGTACACATTTTGAGGAGAATGAGATCCTATGACTTTTGTGGAAAGGGGAATTTGCCGAAGCGGAAAGAATCTCATGTTCTTGAAGCTGGTTCTGCTATTGAATAAATGCAGGACTGTCATATAGGAAACTATATGGAGGGCTATCTTATGCGCGGAAACATTTTTTTGATAAATATTGTTTCTACTGCAGCAGCGAATCCTCGTTGTTGCTTTTTTGCGTTTACTCCTGAATCGCCCTAACCACCTCTGAATTTTTATAAAAATTATACAAAAGGGTGTGAAGTTATGAATTTTGGCCAAGTTTTAACCGCAATGGTTACCCCGTTTAATCATAATGATGAGGTTGATTTCAATGCTACGAGAACTTTAGTAAATTATTTAATTGCTAATGGTTCTGATGGATTAGTAATAGCTGGTACAACTGGAGAGTCTCCTACATTAACTGCAGAAGAGAAAGTGGATTTATTCAAAATTGTTGTAGAAGTTGTTGATGGAAGAGTTCCAGTCATAGCTGGAACTGGCTCAAATAACACGAAGGCTTCCATCAGCTTAACAAAACAGGCAGAGGCGGCAGGAGTCGACGGAATCATGCTCGTTACCCCATACTATAACAAGCCGTCTCAAGAAGGATTATTTCAGCACTTTAGTGCCATTGCCCATTCAACATCTTTACCGGTAATGCTTTATAATATCCCAGGACGAAGTGTTGTGAACATGTCAGTAGAGACGATTGTTAGCCTCTCAAAAATCAACAATATCGTGGCAGTAAAAGAAGCAAGTGGTGACTTAGATGCCATGGCACAAATCATAAGCAAAACAGCTAGCGATTTTACATTGTACAGCGGCGATGATGGGCTAACATTACCGGTTTTAGCCATCGGTGGAACAGGTGTTGTTTCGGTTGCTTCACACATAATTGGTAATGAAATGCAAGAAATGATCAATAGCTTTAAAAATGGTGATGTCCATGGTGCTGCCACTGCACATCGTAGACTTCTTCCAATTATGAAAGCATTATTTACTGCACCAAGCCCAGCACCGGTAAAATCAGCATTAAATATGCGGGGGGTAAATGTTGGAGGTGTCCGCTTACCAATGGTCCCTTTAAACAATGAAGAAAAAAGTGCACTACAAATAGCTCTACAATCTAGTAAAGTATATAACTTAATTTAAGTAAAATTAGAGAAAGATATTTTCATGAATGAATTATAATCGATTTATAGTTCAACTTAGAAATGGATTTATATCTACTTATATAATTTGATGATGAATAAATGGCCTTTGTTCTCTTTGAGCAAAGGCTATTTTTTTGATAAGTTTTTTTATCCACCCCCCTTTTATTTCATGGCCTGAAAGTTGCTGTCCTTCATTTTGATCCTTGCTGTAGACTTGTATGTTTCCAAACTTACGGACTTCATTTTTTTATTCCATCTTCTATTTTTCTCTCTCTTGTTCTATCAAAAACCGTTCGTAAAAGTGAATACAAAATCATTATCGTCCGAAAAGTATTTTAAAACTGTACTTACAGTTAAAAATAGGTAACTTTTACGAACGGGACTTTTCTTCCCATATAGGCAACACTGTTGAATATTTAATTTCTCTGAGAGCTAGGCTAGTTTGAATTCTTGTTATGCCTAGTTTATTTAACTTTCTAATAAATGTTTCCAATTCCTTCCGATCTTTGTTAGCCACTTTTAAAAGATAATCATACTCACCTGTTAAACAATGGCACTCTAATACTTCTGACATAGATGCTAATGCCTTCTCCAAAACTTCCAGTTTTTCAGCTTGATGTATATCCGTACTCATAAAAATAAAACATAATAAATCAAAACCTAGCTTCTCCTGGTTTAAAATTGCTACTTGTCCATTAATAAATCCTTCATTTTCCAAACGTTTTATCCTTGAATGTATAGCTGGCGGAGATAACTTGACGCGCTTTGCAAGCTCAGTATTGCTTAACTGTGCATCCTTTTGTAGTAAATCTAAAATTTGAATATCAACATTATCCAGAACCTTGCTTACGATAGATTCCACTTATAATCACTCCTTTTACAATTGTTCCAAAAACGGTATCATCCCAATAACGAAACTTAATTTAATTCTGTATATTAGCAATATTTTTTAATATTATTTTAAGTTTCCTCTATTATACAAAATAATATATAAAGTAATGAACTAAAATGTTAAAATTAGTAGTAATTAATTATGAAAATTGAAATGTCATTGTGCACAATGGCTTCGATCTTTTTTCACTTAAACTGTGAAAGATGAAAAGGAGCAAAAAGATATGCAATATTATTATTTTTCGTTATTACTTTTAACAAGTTTATTATGGGGTGGAAACTTTGTCTTAGGAAAATCGCTTGTCGGTCATGCTTCTCCGATGACGTTGACGAGTTTAAGGTGGATTATTGCCATTAGTTGTCTTTTGCCAATTGTATGGTGGAAAGAAAGAAAGATATTTCCCCCTCGAAGTGCAATCCTTCCTTTATTTTTGATGGGAATTACTGGTGTGGCTCTATTTAATCTATTACAATTTGCAGCATTAGAGAAAACATCCGCCACTAATGTTGGATTAATATCCACATTAAACATGATATCAATTGCTGTTTTTTCATTTTTCTTTTTAAAAGAAAGAATTAATATTCTACAAATGTTTTCTATGTTTTTTTCGCTTATTGGCGTAATACTTGTACTTTCAAAAGGAAATATTGATCTATTCCTTTCATTACGTTTTAATACAGGAGATTTATATATGATGGCTGCTGTATGCGTTTGGGGAATATATTCCGTTTGTAGCAAATGGGCAATGATAACAACAACACCCATGATGTCTACATTATATTCTGGTATATTTGGACTTATAGTTCTTCTTCCGTTTAATTTTTCTAATTTTACAGTGTCTAATATAAATGCTTCTTTCATACAATCTATTTTATATACAGGCGTTATCTCAACTGTAGCATGTATGGTACTTTGGAACATTGGTGTACAAAAATTAGGTGCAACAACATCAGGTATTTTCTTGAATTTTAATCCTATTTTCACTGCAGTTTTAGCCTATCTATTATTAGGTGAAAAAATGACTTGGGTACAAGGAATTGGTAGTGGTATTGTGATTATAGGCTGTTATTTGTTCTCACATTTTAAAGCGAAGGTGATTTTCAAAAAGAATTCTAGACAAACGCAGATTCAAGCATGATTTTTATTCAAAGTCTATAAACGTAATATCTCTCGTGATTAATTTTCTAAATATACTTAAAAGCCTGATCCAAGGTGGATACAGGCTCGTCTGTTCAAAAACTTCCGGATAAGGAATTAATAAAAAAGTGCTATTTAACATCTTACATATTTGCGTTTAAAACCAAGCCTTCCTTTATCGACTTCTTTTTGAATACTTTCGTAAGCATTTAGAAAACTGCTTTTTTTCTTGTCCCGTTTGACTTCTACTATTCCTATTGCCTTTGCAGTCTCGACTGCCTTTTCATGGAGTGGCAAATATGAAATCCCCACGGTGTATAGAAAATTATTCATAGCGGATTTCGTTCGTTCCGGCGAATCGTGAATCGTATTTTTCACATTATCAAGCATATTGGAAATCTTACTTTCTGAAAATTCAACGTCTAGCCGATTCCCTAAAAGCCAGCAGTAGCAGCTCCAGCCCGCTGACATTCTCAGATCTTCACCGCTTGCGATCCATTTATCAGAAACTTCTTGTGCAATATCTGACTCTGCTAAAGTTACGGCCACTACATAATCGGACAGCATATAAAAATACGCAGCATCCATCCAACGATCATAATCCGACTCAGTCATGGCTTTTGGGTCTGCAATAATGCCCGCAAAGTACATTGCATCGTAGTTCCCCGTGGAATAAAGCTCTTCAGCTAAACGGTTACTTATTTTTATTTTCTTTGCAATTGGTTTCATAGCGCCTGTAGCCACTCCAAAAAGCGGCTCATGCGCACCATTGGATATGTACATTTTTTTAGTTCGTTCCTTGCCAAGGGCTTCAAGTTCCTGCATGACCATCTCTAAATTCATCGCTTAGCACTTCCTTCTTTTCGGAGTTTTCCCACTAATAATTTGCCCATCAAATATATCACCATTATCCTATAACAAACTACCATTTGTCAGCAAAAACTACCGTCTTAACTCATGAGTATTACGCAGGAATCGACTTAATATTGCCGACTTTTTTTAATTGAATTAACTTAAATTCGTACTTTCACCTACGCTAAAAACACAACTGAGGAACATATTAGAAAAACTTTCATGTAAAATAAACAACCTTCCTTTCGCTTGCTTAAGTTTATAGACAAAAAGCATTCGGAACGAATTAATTCCGAATGCCTTTTTTTGAATTTAATCGAATACCATGCTTTTTTGCATCAGCGGAAATACGATGCGAGCTTAAAGGGTAATTATTAGGTAATTACTTAGTTTGAACCAAGATAATTTCGTCAATAATCGGAATCTCTCTTTTTAATAAGGATAGGAGAGTGTCTTCGATTGTATTGTCGATTTCACAAATGGTTATTGCAGCACCATTGATTTTGGAACGTTCATTGGCCATTCGGGCTATATTGAACCCGTTTTGATAAAGAATATCCGATAATTCGGCAATAACCCCTTTTTGGTCGGAATGGCGAATCACAAGTGTTGGCCGTTCTCCTGAAAATTTAAATGGATATTCATCAAATTCCTGAACCTCCACTTTACCACCGCCTAAAGAGCTGGCCAAAACCTTTACAGTACGTGTGACCCCTGACAATTCCACGAGGACGGTATTCGGATGATAGCTTCCAAGCACCCTTTTCGTGAATTCATATTGTAGGCCATTTTCTTCAGCAATATTTTTGGCATTTGGAATGCCATCATCCATGGTAGATAACCCCAGAACACCGGCTAATAGAGCCAGATCTGTTCCATGGCCTTGATAGGTTTCGGCGAAAGAGCCCATCAGCGAGAACGTTACATACAATGGATTTTCGTTTAATAGCTGGCGGGCAATATTCCCGATTCGGACAGCTCCGGCTGTATGAGAACTCGAAGGACCAACCATTACGGGACCGATGATTTCATACGCACTTTGGTATTTAGCCGGCCCACTGCCACTCGTTTTTCCGCTTAGAATCTGCTTCTTTAATTTTTGCCCGGTCGGAGTTCCGGCGAGACCGCCTATCCCGGTTTCTCTCAACGATTCGGGCATTTGCTGTCCGACTTCATGCATCACATGAATCACTTCATCAGGCGGGATGACGCTAGATATCCCAGCTAAAGCCATATCTGCAGCAGCTTGGGCGGTAATTGCATGTAAACCGTTGCGGATGATGCACGGGATTTCCACCAGTCCAGCAACCGGGTCACATACCAACCCCAGTGAATTTTTCAAAGCAATTCCGACGGCATTTCCAACCTGCTTTGGTGTTCCACCGGCAAGCTCTACTAGGGTGCCTGCTGCCATTGCGGTTGCAGAACCGATTTCAGCTTGGCACCCCCCGGCAGCCCCTGATATCGAAGCTTTATTTGCAACAACCAAGCCAAGTGCAGAGGCAGTGAATATTGACTGTACAATCTGCTTTCGGGTAAATTTCCCGCTGTCAAGGGCGTGAACAAGGACAGCTGGCAAGATTCCCGCTGACCCAGCTGTTGGCGTCGCCACAATCCGCCCCATTGCAGCATTTACTTCCGATACCGCGAGCGCATTTGCTGCAGCATTCAATGTTCTCGGATTGACAAAGGAATTCCCGTTTTGGGCATACTGATAAAGACGGTTTCCATCCCCTCCCGTCAAACCAGTACGCGACATGACTGGACTCTTTGTACCTCTGCGGACTGCCTCCTCCATTACAGTAAATTGTTCCGACATTTTTTCGATAATCGTCTCCCTGGAACAACCTTTCTGATGCACCTCTGTTATGATCATCAATTCCGAAATGGTTGTTTTCTCCTGCTCTGCTAGTTCAATTAACTCTTTCAAATTGGTAAAAGACATGTTATCACTCCTTAAAGAAGAAGGTTCCCACGCCGTAAGCATAAGAACCGTCCCTTTTTTCCCTTTGTTTACTTCTGCTCAAAATATTCTGCAACTACAGCTGCCATTGCTTTTGCTGCGATGATCAAGCTATCCTCATTAATAACAAACTTAGGATGATGGTGAGGATAAACTGGACCATCCTCCGGCTTTGCTCCAACATAAAACATACTGCCAGGAATCTTTTGCAAATAGTAAGCAAAATCTTCTGACCCAGACATTGGAGGTGTTTCCACTAACGCTTTGACTTCAGGAATTTCGGCCTTTTCAATCCCATTTACAACCAGTTCTGTCATGGCATTATCATTCACTAAAACTGGGTAATCATGTGAGTATATTAAATCATAGGTAATGTCAAACTCTTGAGCAAGCCCTGCTAAAATTCGCTTGAATTCAATTTCCACTTTAGCACGAACTTCACTGGACATGGTTCTGACATCTCCCTCAAGTTCCACGCTGTCCTTTATAACATTAAATGATCCCTTTCCATCAAACGAGCCAATCGTTACTGTCGCCATATCAAAAGGATTGATTCGGCGACTTACGATCGTCTGTGCTGCTACAACAAAATGGCTTGCTGCGACAATACTGTCATTGCTTGTATGCGGCATCGAACCATGTCCGCCTTTTCCTTGGATTTTCACTTTGAAATACGAGCGTCCAGCCTGCATTTCACCAGCACGATAAGAGACTTCCCCGGTCACCGATAGGGACATGAGGTGAATGCCGAAAATACTATCCACACCTTCTAAACATCCATCTTCAATCATTGCAATTGCTCCACCTGGAGGCGTTTCTTCCGCAGGCTGATGCAAGATAACAACATTTCCCCTTAATTGGTCTTTTATTTCGATCAATGCTTCGGCTAAGATCATTAAATAGGCAGTATGTCCATCATGGCCGCATGCATGCATAACACCTGGATTACTCGATTTAAATGGGACATCTGCCTCTTCCATAATTGGCAGTCCATCAAAATCAGCACGCAGGGCAACCGTTTTACCTGCGAGTCCGCCTTCGATTGTCACAACCACTCCGTATCCGCCAACATTTGTCCGTATCATTACATTTTTATCTTTATAAAAATCAGCAATGTATTGAGCCGTTTTTTCTTCTTTAAAAGATAATTCAGGATGTTGATGGAGATATCTGCGAATTTCTATCATTTTTTCTTTTTTCTCTTCAAGTTTTTGCATGAGTTGATCTAACATCATATTCCCTCCGATTATTTTTCTGCTTTAACGGTAAGTATGACTAGACCGCAAATTACAACGGCTATTGCCAAGGTGATGAATACGATAGAAAACGATCCACCGGCCATAGAAATTAAAGCACCGAATGCCATTGGAGCAATAAAGCCCCCAAGCGTTCCACCCGTATTGACGATCCCAATGGATGACCCAATTACTTTCTCAGGTAAAATCTTGTGCGGCCAAGAAAAAATTCCCACAAAGATCGTAGTTAATAAAAATGTAAGCACATATAAGAAAGCAATGGAAAGGGCCAATGAATTTGAAAATACTAAACCAAGAAACAACAGGGATGAAACTACTGAACAGCACATTAGCAGTAACTTTTCCTTACCAGCAAAATATTTTGTCAATAATACACCAGCAAATATGGAGGCCAGTGTTCCCCCAATAGCGTTCACCGCCAGGATTATCCCAACCGTACTAATGGAAAGTGTAAATTTTGTCTTTAAGAAGGTTGGCAGCCATGACATATTTCCATAAAAAGCTACATTCGCAAGCAGCATAGCAACGAATAAAATAATTACATTTCGATTGGAAATCACTGATTTAAAACTAACTTGTTTCTTTTCCGTTTTCGTTTTGGCAGTTGGGAGGCTATTAGGTACCAAAAAGGCAACCAAAAGTAACGAGATCGCGAACATTGTCCCCAGTGCATAGTAGGCATAATGCCAATTCAAGTCAATCAGCCGTGCCCCAATCACAAATGCTAAAATTCCGCCAATTCCACTCGTTGACAAAATGAGCGATTGAACAAAGGTTCGTCTTTTTTTCGGGAAATTTTCGGCGATTCCTTTTGAACAGCTTGGAGGATAGCCTGCATGGCCAATACCAGACAAAAAACGAATCAAAATAAACATCAATAAGCTTCCAGCAAGGCCAAATGCGAATGAAAATATTGTAATAAGCGAAAGCGAAAGCATTAGTACCTTTTTATATCCAATCTTATCTGCGAGCCATCCCCCAGGTATCTGCATTAAAGAATAACCCAGGAAAAATAAACTCATGATCAAACCGGTTTGACTTGTTGTTAGATGGAATTGTTCTGCAATTGGGATAATTGCAGTCGAAATCATGTTTTTGTCCATGTAAATCATGGAATAACCAGCCATTAAAGCTGTAGTCAACAAAACTCCACGGGTATTTCTTTCCTTTGATACCGAAAGTGGTGCTTCGCTTTGCTTCTTAATCGTTCCTTGAGAAACAGACATAAAAGGCTACCTCCGAAATAATATTTATGTAATCGCTTTCTTGTCTTCATTATAAATATTTTAAGTATTGAAAACATTCCAATCATTGTCGAAAACATCCCCCTTCATTTGCCCTTTTTCATTACTTGGCTTAACCGGACAACAAAAAAAGACCATTAAGTTTTAACCTAATGGCCTAATTTCAAAGAGATGAATGGCATTTAACGTCAAAGTGGATTGTAAAAAGAGCTCCGAGTCAATGTTTTCCTCATAGATTTGCAAATCTGGATAAGCTCGCTGCTTGAGATACGTAATGACCTCTTGGTCATAGATATACTGCTGATTGAGATTGAGCCAATTAAAGTAAAAAGCACCGTTATTTCTATCGAGAATGTGTTTGCGAATTTGATAAGTGCCAGAAGGCAGTCCTGAAATCATGATTTTCTTTTCCTTGGTTAAGGAGCGCAAAAAGAAACCTTCGACAGAATAGGTGGGATTGACATAGGAATTGTTATAAATGGCCAATTGATACCCTTGTTTCCCCTTCGTCAGTACAAAGTCCTCACCTTCGGCTAAAATCTCAAGTCCTATTTTCGCGATTAATTGCATGTTAAAAAACGCCGGCCGTTTTATTTGATAATAATAAAGCAGGGCAATTCCATTCATTGCAATATTTTCATTATTCATATTACTTTTTTCCCATGAATGGGTGTCAATCCAAAATCCCAAACCGGAAATCTCTTTTATAACATCAAGCATGTCTTTAAAAATGAGAGCTGATCGAAAAAAAGTTCCGCTTAAATTTACTGTATTACCGTATAGTGTATTCCAGTTTGTCAGGTAAATTGGTGTGCCAGCCAAGCCAGCTGACAAAAGCTTTGCTTTTAATTCGATACATGATTTCTTTATATAATCTTTTACTCCCCTAAAAGAACTGTTATCCATATCGGTAAAGTCAACTTTTTCATTTGGATTGCAGCTAAAGCAAACCAGGTCAATTTGATCCATTTGCTTTAAAAATTCAGTAACGGGGACTGATAATCCTTTTTCTAAGGAAAAAGGCACTTGTACTCCGACTTTTGCGGTGGAAGCCCTCTTTTTCACAGTTTGAAAGTATTGTTGATAAAAAGTCCGGGCTGTTTGATCCCACTCCGAGAAAACCAATTCAAATTGCCATTTCCCGACAAAGGTATCGCCAAAATAACTGACAGCGTGCTGTAAAAATTCATCTAACATCTTTATATAATCCGGGGGGCTTTCTACTTCCTTTTCAAACTCCACACTAATGAATGGAACTAAACCAAGCCTTTGAAACTCGTTAAATAAAGCATCAATCTTATAATACGGCCCACCTATTTGCAAAAGCGGGTCGATTGTCGTAAATGTTTTGGAAAATAGGTTCGTGAAATAAGCATATTCAAAATGGAGCTGCTCCTGAATAAGCTTTAATTCTGCTTGGACCTCTTCATTCAAGGCATATTCCAGCTGTCCAATCACCAGTAATCGCTGGGCTTTTTCCCTCACAAGAACAGGCTCTTGCGGCAGGTTGATATGTACCGCCGAAACTCCCGATTCTTTCACCTTCACACTTTGGTCCTTTTGCGAAATATACTTGCTCAATTCAATTAAAAAATGCGGCGAATTCACCAAGGTATATTGTTCACTAATATTATTTACTTCCTGGAAAGGTTCTTTTTTGTGAAGACCTCGATATTCAGCAGGTGTTTGATTGTACATTTCCTTAAAAGCCTTGTTAAAAGCTTTCACATTTGGAAAACCATTATTTAGCGAGACTTTCATAATGTTATGATCGGTATATAACAGCTCATGAACAGCCGATTTCAAACGGATTTGTTTTACATATTGCGAAAAACTCACACCAACAGCCTGTTTGAAATAACGGGACAAATAGTATAGGGATAAATATTGCCGTTTGGCAATCTCCTCAAATGACATCTGTTTGCGATAATTTTTTTCAATAAAAGTAAGGATATCCCTAATTCTTTCATCCTTGATGTCATTAAATCGATTCTGCCCGAGATGTGTAGTTTTGAAATTCCGGATAAGGAGTGTAACTAACTTGTAAATCTGGCTGTTGATTTCGAGTTCACTTCCATCCTGCTCTTGGTAATGTGCGATCAAAATTTCAGCCAAGAGTTGACGGATTTGGTCAAAAAGAAGATATAACCCGCTATCCCCTTTGGATGAATGGCAGTCGAAATCACACACATGAATATCCGGATAATGCTGCTCGATGGAGTGAAGAGGAATTTGCAGCAATAGAACTACATTGTCTTCATGCCCCTTTACGGTATGGACATCATTAGCATTAATAAGCAGAAGATCATTTTCCGCCAAGTGATAGGAATCTTGATTGACCATAACCTCAATTTCTCCCCGGATAACGAAAAGAATTTCAATTCCTAAATGGATATGCTTTGAGTGATGGCGAATATTTTGCAAACTGATTTGGTAAGAATCTTCCATTACTGGTTCAGACATGAACATTCACCTTTTTTTACTGGGATTTTACCACTGCCCATCAAGCTTTAGCAAATCATGATCAAACGCAATTTTTCATGAAATATGATGGTAAGCAAGGTTTTTCATTCTATTGGTAAGAAAAGCCACAACTACCCGCTTATTGAAGTGAAGCAGTCAGTACAATAAGCGGGTAGCTATAAAACAGTCACATATAAAAGTATATGAAATAGGTTTTTCATAACCAGTGTTTTGGATATTGTCTTGTTTGAAATAAATTATTATAAATCATCGATACAAAAACTAATAATAAGGTACCTATTACAATCGGAATCAGGAATCCCCAACCAGCTTGAGAATTGATCGAAACAAGGGCACTTGCTGCTGCGGGAGGGTGAACGGTTTTTGTAAAAGTCATGATAATTAATACAATAGCCAGTACCAGCCCGATAATGAATAGGCTTTTACCAAAAATGCTCCAAATGATAAGGGCTGATGTTGTAGAGATTATATGTCCTCCAATAACATTACGGGGTTGTGACAAGAGACTTTTATGCGCACCAAAAACAATAACACAGCTCGCCCCAAGAGGCGCTAATGCCATAGGATACCCTAAATAGACAGCTATAAAACTAATAATGATAATGGCAATGAGTCCACCCATAGCTGAAACAAAGGAATCCATATAATCAATTCTGTCTTTTTCTCGAGCTTCGCCCTTCATTTTCTTTAAATATGCTGTTAAACCAGCGTTTTGTTGATTACTCCAACTTTTTTCAAGACTTTTCTCAAGACTTTTTTCTAATTCCATCATTTATGTATTCCTCACGTTTTCTAAGTAAGCCGACAAGTCGACAGGGTTTTTATATATTGTTATCTTACAGGAAAACAATGAATTTTTAAATATATATCTGAATTTTCATTATTGTGTTTTCCAGAAAACTGTTAACAATCTCCCCTAGTCTGTGAAGTTATCATTATAGTTTGTTATTTTATAGCGGGTTGGCCGTTATTAAAGAGTATAGATTAGCATCAAATGAAACATCATTCTGGTACATATAATTTTCTCAAGATCCCTTCCTTTTTGAAGCCTAAATTTGTCTACAACTTATTTGCTTTATTTTCAATAGGTTCTTTTCGTAAAGATTGTTGTTTTTAAAACGAAACGATTTAAGGTTGATTGGAGCGCAAGTGCGAGACTCCTGCGGGAGCAGCGGGACAGGTGAGACCCCACAGGCGTTTACGCCGAGGAGGCTCACCGCCCGCCCCGCGGAAAGCGAGCATCTGGAGGGGAAATCAAACACACCGCTTTACTTGGTAAATAGCAACAATGTATGCGAAAACAGCCTTTCAATAAAAACAATTGCTCCAATACGAGTTAGGTCTAGTTCTTTAAAACCATAAGAAATCACCTTACGGGCAGCTTCTGTTTATCTTGTTTAATTTATTAGGATTTGCTGTTATGTTCCATAATTATTACGACACTACCCTTCTTGTGTCCATTCTCTCCATATGTATGGGCCTAAACTATTTCTTACAACGCATACTATCTGTCAATGACCACTTTTAACTTCCCCACTTCAACAAGTTCATTGAGGATGTTTAGAGCTTCGGGAGTTTCAGGTGAATTTTGACTCAATATCAGCTTCTTGCTGGTTGTCAATTTAGTCCATAGCATTCGAACACAGGTACAGGTACGGTGACATTTAGATAGGTTCCGTCCTTCTTCAGCGAAATCATACAAGCTGAAAACGGACTCTTTTTTACCGCTTCCAAATAACATCATAAGACTCAACTTCCCCAGATAACTTCATGCCCAATATGGATTCTTCGGCATCATGCCATAATAATCGCATCACCCGCATGATTTCGGCCGACAAGAATTTTTAATGAAGTTTTCCCCCACTTTATATTCCCCCTTCAATTCCTATTATTAGAAGAAAAAAACCCATTCGTATCGAATGGATTTTAATCAATGTTTTGCTTCCCTGATGCTTAACAATAGAATTTAATGCCACCTTCGTACTTGCTATCATCAATATACAACACCGTCCAAGCTGTCTAAACTTTAACCTAAGAATATTAGCCTCTCTGTCTATAAAGCACTTTTATGATGATCCGCATATAATTAGTCTGAATAACTATTCGCTAATCAAATTACATAAAGTTCATTATGCTTTTCTTTGTCTGCGCCTACACGATTAGGGAAAATGCACGTTCATACTTTAGATTCGATAAAAGCAGCAGCCCCCGCAACAGCTAAGACCAATAAGATTGGAAAAGCAGCAGGAAAATGATAATAAGTAAGTACAGTAATGAGGGAACACCAAAACCCTACACACCAATAACAACTTAAAAGCGAACCTATGAAATAACGAAGTCCAGATCCTTTTATTTCAATGATTTCCTCCAGTTGTCCAGAGGCATTTTCTTGGATGGTGGCAGTCAAGAAAGGTTTTCTGATGAATGAAGTGATTTCGTCAAATACAATTAAATGAGTTAAACGGAAGGTCGCCAATATTAATATAATAAAATCAAGCCACTCAATAGCAAACACCTATTCACCTCCTAATCTTTCTATTAATATTTTATGATTTGAATTTAGATTATATAAATATACATTTATAAATCCCGAAATTTTATTAGCCCATTTTCTAAGAAAAATGTACCCATAAAAAGATATCCCCATAGTATGTTAATGTGTTCAAAACCTGATACTGAAGGGAAAGATGTTTGATGAAAAAAAGGAACGTCAAATCTATTCAGGGCCGACAAGTGGTACCGAACCCCATCGGACCTGAATGTATTCGTGTTACAAAAGTATATGACTGGGTTGTTCTAACAAATCGTGATCGCAATAAAGTTCAAATACCTGAGGAATGCTTTGCAGCAATTGAAGATGCACGCCATGAAGGTAACACAATAACAGCTACTTGTTCGGAAGTAGTTGGTTCACGAAGCTGTGATTTTATCGGATCCACTCCAGCAAATATTCCTAGTGTTCCAGGGGCCCAAATTGTTTCCCTTGCCTTCCATGTCCATATCCGGGTTCAATTCTTTTGCAATGGAGAACCACTCCCAGGGTGTAATTTCGTAGTACCTGTTAGTTTCATGGATGAAGTAATCCTATGTTTCCCAGAGGGAACAGAAATCAACTGTAATATTTTCGATGTTCAATGTACAGTTGTTTTAAATCAAATGCTTGGAGATATGGTTGTACTTGATGTGACCATGTGTAAAGATGTTCAAGTCGAGGCTGAGGTTAAGCTAGAGGTCGAGGCTAAGTTCTGTGGACCGCGTCCTGTCATTCCAATTGAAGAAGATGGGTTCGTGTGCCCAACACCACGATTCCCTCAACAATGCCCAACCTTCTTCCCGACATTGAACTGTGACTGCCAAGGTGCAGCAGAATTCAATGGCGAAGCATCCATCCTTGTATTTGAGGACGGTCTAGGTGGTCCTACAACAGGAAACTTAGATTTGACTGCCCTAGTTTGTGACCAATGTACCCTTTCTGGTAGCAGGATTCAAGTTACCTTCATCGATACATTAGGACCTACTCCTACTCCTACTCCAACTGGCACCCCGGATGCTGATATTGACCAAAGCTTCACGTTCACAGCCAATGACTTTAACCAGCCAACATGTGCTACAAACGCTGCTGGAGTAGTAACTGGGCTTACTGTAACTGGAACGGGTATTATAACACCAGCAGGAGGTGTACCAGAAAACGCGACATTCACACTTATTCTAAATGATTCTGATCCTCTTGGAGATACTGCTTCACTGTCTATATTGAGTCCATCTTTATCCGTCACTATTTCTCTGACAGAAGTAGCTAATCCTGGATTAGAGGTTGAAGTAGGAGATTGCGATCGTTTTCCTGTATAAAAAAAAAACCCGAGGGATGTTACTCTCTCGGTTTTTTTTTTGGAAAATCTGATGCCATTATTTACTTCATCAATTAATAAATGTATCCAGGATTTTAGGCGACCCATTTCTTAATTATTAGGTTACATAAGGATTCATGTTTTCATATTTATAGAGCATACCTATAAAAGGAGAGAATAAAATGGCATCTGATAAGCTAAGACGCAAAGTAAGAAGAAAATTAGGAATTTCCAACCTGCAACCCGCTCACATACAACAACCAAGCACTCCCTCTACCCTTCAGGTTCGGCCAGTACGAGCAAAAGGTTGCTGTGGAAAAAACAAATGATCTAAGTATAACAACCGGTACTTTTTCCATCACTAATCAAGTTAGGCAAAAATTGATTTCTCATTGCAATCGAGAACTTCCTTATGAAGCCTGTGGACTGCTTTCAGGGGAAAATGGAGTAGCAGAAACAATTTGGCCAATGGAAAATGTCAATAGGAGCTCCTATTCCTACTCGATGGATTTAGATCAAATTCGTCATGTATTTGAACTTATCGATAGGAGGAATGAAGATTTGATTGGCATCTACCATTCCCACCCAACGGATAGTGCTTATCCGTCAGAAGGAGATATTTCCTTAAATAACTACCCAGAGGTAGCCCACCTTATAATTTCGTTTGCAAATTCGACCCCTGATATAAAATGTTTCCAACTAACAGGAAAAAACGTCTTTCCGATACAATTAAAATTCGTTAACTGAAATTAGTGTAAATAGATACTCGCACCTCATCCTTATGAATTAAAGGTTGAATCTGCGAGTATTATTTTATATTTATTTCCCTACAACGATTACATTTATTTCTTGTTTTCCTATTTAGGAAAACTGATCATTCCACTTTTTTACTAGGTCAGAGTGTTTGTATTCTTTTCCGTCAAGAATCATATCAAGGGCATGCCCGAAATCAATGGCAACCTTCTGGGTCAATTTTGCAATTCTTGGAGCTAAAATGGTTGCCGGAATCCCGGCAGAAATTAACGCCATTTCCCATTCCTGATTAGACTGTAGTTCATTTTGTACTCCACTTAATTCTGCATATCCATTTAACTCTATACTGCCAGTAATTTGTACGCCTTTTTCTTTAAAAACGATTTCTGCTTCTTTTGAACGGCGTCCAACAAGAAATACCTTCTTATTACTCAGCCATGGCCATAATGTACCCTCGTCCAAGAGTATCTGCATGATCCAAGCACAACAAGCTTTCGAAGGCATGAACTTCAGTTGTTTAAGTACATTTCGAGTTTGTTTTGCCCAAGGATCCAATCTCCAAGGAGCTATCAAACCAGCTATGTCTGTATCCCGTAATGACCTGACCAATTCCCTCCTAATTATTTCTGGGGAATCGGATGCGCCCGCATAAGATTCATACCGTTTAAACTCCTGAACTAATAATCCATTGGCTGGCCAGCTTAAATAGCTTATTTCACCTATTCCAAAACGGGCAAGAGAAAAGCCATTATTCTGTTTTATCGCTTGGTCCAATAATTTTATCACTTTCATATTATCTAAAAAGTATTTCTCAAAGTGATAATCCCCTTCAACCAACCCACTTCCACCCCCCATATGTTGCCATTTACCCTTCTACTTTATTGTTTCTTCGTTAATAATAAGGAAATTTGATTACTTGAACTGATTTCCAGATCTTGTTCTTTAAAAAACACAAAAGCTTCTACACGAATATTGCTGTTTTCTACAGGTTGAAGGACGCTTATTTGTAAGTTAGTTAAAGATTCTATTTGTCTAGGGTTAATATTTTTTGATTCAATTGGACATATCCAGGTTTCTCCCTTCTCCATTTCCTCAAACCATTCATCATTCATATATTTCCACCCTTTTGTTTCTTCATTTTTCATTACCCCCATCGTTTCGGCAACATTCGGCGGCAATATTTGCCCGGATATTTTTATACTTTCTGAAGGGGTGGAACGCAGACAGATAACTGGATTCCGCAAAACTTCCGTACCTATATTTTTAATATGAAGATTTCCAATAAGCTTGATTTTGTTACGCTCTTCAAGTTCTTCAATAAAAATATGATAATCTAAAAACACTTCTGCTTCTTTTCTTTTATTAATAGTTGGTTTCTTTAATAAAAACTTTTTCTTTTCTGGTAACCTTTTTTCTTTTTGTATGGCAGGCTCTAAATTTAGCCCAGTATTTCCAGAATGAACAAACATGTTTGAGAAAATTTCCATTGGAACTAATGACAAAACAGATAAAGGCGAACTTTCTTGAAATCTAGATAATATTCCTATTGTTATGGACATCGCATATTTTTCACCAAGTTTTTCCCAAAAATCTTCATCAGCAATAACTGGATACATAATCTGTATGTTAATAAAAGGGTTATTTGCGCCTCTAACTATCTCATTAGATTTAAATTTTGTTCCAGTTCTTCTACATTCATAATGAAAAATATCCAATAACTTTTTATTAGTTGATTTTGAATTATGAATCAATTCAAGAATGGGCTCTTTTATTACTGGAATTTCAAAGAGTGAAAAATACACATGAAAATCTGCCTTTTCTGTTTCCTTCTTTTCATCTATAAGAATCACCTTTGCCCCACATGCAGAAAGGAATGTTTGAATATACTCCAGCACCTTCCTTTCTTGAAGGTGCTTTCTAAAGGTGTTATGTGTAACATCATAATCGGAAGAAAGTACAATTCTTTTACCATGCAAAGCAGAACATAATTGTACTTTCTGATTTTCAGTATCTGGATGCACATCAAATCCCATTTCCCTAAAAAGAAAAGTAAATGCCGGGAGAGACTCATAAGGTATGGTTCCTGCCTCCTTATCGCCAACTTCTACTCTAAAATCCATTAATGGATCCCCCTTTATGTTAATCCAGGTACAGATTTGATTTTCAAAAGGATAAAATAATACCGTGCGGCTTGTTTCATCATAACCCTTATATCACTCAATATTAATGATATGTAAGAGTAATGAAGAAATGATAAAGAATAAACTTAGCGGTCTTCAATTTTTTGTGAAATTGTGAGAGCACTAAAGATAATAAATATAATCACCAATTTGAAATACGGTACATATAACTATTATGGAATCATTTAGGGAATCGGTTTTTGATTAAAACCCGTCAAATGAAGATTTATTAATTGAAATTCAAGATTTTCGGTCAAGGTGATAAATTTATGAGGAGGAATTTACTTTTGTCTACATGCCCATGCATGATTTGGATATCGCTGCATTCCTTATCACGAAGAAACACCAACAATCTCACGAACGAGTACTCCATCTTAAGTTTCCACACCCATAAAAATCTTGATAAACATCTCCGCATAGGAACTTCTTGGTCATTTACAGTAGCTGAATCTCATCTTCCTGTCTAATTGAGATTGCAGCCTGTTCACACGTGATCAAAAATAAGGAGTGGTTATTTTTGTATACAGATGATGAAAGAGCCAATGAAATACAAAAAAGTAAATTGAATAAAATAACTCCAGTACAACTTCAGCAAATGATCATTCACCTTAGATCTGAACTTTCCCTATACAAATCAAAAGTTAATGAATACGAAGTGGATTATAGTAAAAAGAAAATAAGAAAGTTAATAAAACACAATGAAGAAATGATAAATGAACAAAGAACATTTAAAGAACTAATCAATCGGAAGGAAAATGAACGAAAGAATGCAGAAACCAAGGTTCAGAAATTAGAAGACGAAATAAAGAAATGTAAGACCGAACTACAGTACATTAAAGGAACCAAAACAAACGACGAAAAGAACAAAAATGATATAAAAACTCTTGGAGATAAAAATAAAATATTACAAAGGGAAATTGCTTCTCTGCAAAAGAAACTTCAAGATTATGAGTCTGCCCAAAAACAAAATGTAAAAGATGAGGATTTCAAAAAGTTCGGCGATGAAGGTTTTAAAAAAATGGCGGATGGGCTTTCAGAGGTGAAATCACTTCTTGCTCCAGTAAATAAAAAAATAACTAATTTGGATGTACAAAGCATTAATTTAGAGATTGAGAAATTAGTTGAAACAGTTTTGTTTTATTTTCAAGAGCAAAATACATTCAAAAAAGAAATTCAAGATTTAAAAGAAACCATTAATTCTCTCAACGAAAAAGAAATGAAATATAAAAATGAAATGAATCATCTTACTAAAACCATAGATCTTTTATACGATCAAGAAAAGCAATATAAAGTGAAGATTAATAATTTAGAAAAAGCACTTTCAGATAAAGAAGAGCATCATAAACAAGATATTAAAAAATTCAAACATGAAATTGAAAATTACATTTCAAGGATCGGCCACCAATCGGAACAGGAAAGCCAAGATAAGGCGGACATTGAAAATTTAAAACAGATGATTATGGATCTAAAGGAAAAAGAAAACTTCCATCAACAAGAAATCAATCAGTTAAATCAAACGATTAGCGATGTATCTGAACATGAGAGTAAATATAAAGTAGAGGTTGAAAATTTAGAGAAAGCCATGATCGAACTTACTGAAAAGGAAGAGCATCATAAACAAGTTATCGAAAACTTTAAACTTGAAATTGAAAACTATACTCAAATGATCGACCACCTATCCGAACAGGATAGTCAATATTTGGTGGACATTGCAAATTTAGAACAGATGATTACCGATCTAAGGGAAAAAGAAAAATACCAGCAACAAGAAATCGATCAGTTAAATCAAACGATTACCGTTGTATCTGATGAACAAGAAAATAAATATAAAGTAGAAATTGAAAATTTTGAAAAAGCTGTGATTGAACTTTCCGAAAAGGAAGAGCATCATAAACAAGTTATCGAAAACTTTAAACTTGAAATTGAAAATTATGTTATGACAATCGACCACCTATCCGAACAGGAAAGTCAATATAAGGCGGAAAATGAAAATTTAAAACAGATGATTATGGATCTAAAGGAAAAAGAAAACTTCCATCAACAAGAAATCGATCAGTTAAATCAAACGATTAGCCTTGTATCTGAACAAGAAAATAAATATATACTGGAGATTGAAAATTTAGAAAAATCCATGATCGAACTTTCCGAAAAGGAAAATCATCATAAACAAAAAATTGAAAATTATACTCAAATAATCGGCCACCTATCCGAACAGGAAAGTCAATATAAGGTGGGCATTAGTAACTTAGAAAAAGCCATTAACCAACTTACCGAAAAAGAAGATCACTACAAGCTAGAAATTGATCAGTTAAATCAAACGATTACCGTTGTATCTGAAGAAAAAGAAAATAAATATATGTTGGAGATTGAAAGTTTAAAAAAAGCCATGATCGAACTTTCCGAAAAGGAAGAGCAGCAGAAACAAGTTATCGAAAACCTTAAACATGAAATTGAACATTATGTTCAAACGATCGACCACCTTTCGGAACAGAAAAGTCAATATAAGGCGGACATTGCAAATTTAGAACAGACGATTAACAATTTAAAGGAAAATGAAAATCAACATCAACAAGAAATCGATCAGTTAAATCAAAAGATTAGCATTGTATCTGAACAAGAAAATAAATATAAAGTGGAGATTGAAAGTTTAGAAAAAACCATAATCGAGCTTTCCGAAAAGGAAGAGCAGCAGAAACAAGTCATCGAAAACTTTAGAAATGAAATTGAAAATTACACTCAAATGATCGACCACCTATCCGAACAGGAAAGTCAATATAAGGTGGACATTGCAAATTTAGAACAGATGAATATAAATCTAAAGGAAAAAGAGAACTACCATCATCAAGAAATCGATCAGTTAAATCAATCGATTAGCGTTGTATCTGAACAAGAAAATAAATATAAACTGGAGATTGTAAGTTTAGAAAAAGCCATGATTGAACTTTCCGAAAAGGAAAACCATCATAAACAAGTTATCAAAAACTTTAAACAGGAAATTGAACATTATACTCAAACGATCGAACACCTATCGAAACAGGAAAGTCAATATAAAGTGAACATTGAGAATTTGGAACAGATGATTACCGATCTAAATGAAAAAGAGAACTACCATCAGCAGGAAATCAATCAGTTAAATCAAACAATTAGCGTTGTATCCGAACAAGAAAATAAATATAAAGCAGAGATTAAAAATTTAGAAAAAGCTATGATCGAACTTTCCGAAAAGGAAGAGCAGCATAAACAAGTTATCGAAAACTTTGAACATGAAATTAAAAATTATACTCAAACGATCGAACACTTATCGGAACAGGAAAGTCAATATAAGGTTGACATTGCAAGTTTAGAACAGATGATTACAGATTTAAAGGAAAAAGAAAAATACCATCAGCAAGAAATCGATCAGTTAAATCAATCGATTAGCGTTGTATCTGAACAAGAAAATAAATATAAAGTGGAGATTGTAAGTTTAGAAAAAGCTATGATTGAACTTTCCGAAAAGGAAAATCATCATAAACAAATTATCGAAAGCTTTAAACAGGAAATTGAACATTATACTCAAACGTTCGACCACCTATCGAAACAGGAAAGTCAATATAAAGTGAACATTGAGAATTTGGAACAAATGATTTCCGATTTAAAGGAAAAAGAGAACTACCATCAACAAGAAATCAATCAGTTAAATCACACGATTAGCGTTGTATCTGAACAAGAAAATAAATATAAAGTGGAGATTGTAAGTTTAGAAAAAGCCATGATCGAACTTTCCGAAAAGGAAGAACAGCAGAAACAAGTTATCGAAAACTTTAAACATGAAATTGAAAATTTTAATGAAATGATCGGCACCCTATCGGAACGGGAAAGTCAATATAAGGTGGACATTGCAAATTTAGAACAGATGATTATAGATTTAAAAGAAAAAGAGAACTACCATCAGCAAGAAATCGATAAGTTAAATCAAACGATTACCGTTGTATCTGAACAAGAAAATAAATATAAACTGGAGGTCGAACGTTTAGAAAAAACAATGATCGAACTTTCCGAAAAGGAAAATCATCATATACAAGTTATCGAAAACTTTAAACATGAAATTGAAAATTATGTTCAGACAATCGACCACTTATCGGAACAGGAAAGTCAATATAAGGTGGACATTGGTAACTTAGAAAAAGCTAATAACCAACTTACGGAAAAAGAAGAACACTACAAGCAAGAAATTGATAATTTACATCAATCCATCGGTATTGTTTCGGAGCTTGAAAATAAATATAAAGCCAAGATTGAAAACCTTGAGCAAATGATTATTAATTTTAAGGAATATGAAAATCAACATCAACAAGAAATCGATCAGTTAAATGACACGATTGCTCTTGTTTCGGAGCAAGAAAATAAATATAAAGCCGAGATTAAAAACCTAGAGCAAATGATTATTAATTTTAATGAAAATGAAAATCAACAACAACAAGAAATTGATCAGTTAAATCACACGATTGCTCTTGTTTCAGAGCAAGAAAATCACTATAAAGTGGAGATTGATAATTTAGAAAAAACGATTATCAATTTAAAGGAATATGAAAATCAACGTCAACAAGAAATCGATCAGTTAAATCACACGATTTCGCTTGTTTCGGAGCAAGAAAATAAATATAAAGTGGAGATTGAAAGTTTAGAACAGACGATTAACAATCTAAAGGAAAATGAAAATCAGCATCAACAGGAAATCGATCAGTTAAATCATTCGATTGAGCTTGTTTCAGAGCAAGAAAATCACTATAAAGCGGAGATTGATAATTTAGAACAGACGATTATCAATTTAAAAGAAAATGAAAATCAACATCAACAGGAAGTGGACCATTTAAAGCAAACGATTGCTCTTGTTTCGGAGCAAGAAAATAAATATAAAGTGGAGATTGAAAGTTTAGAACAGACGATTAACAATCTAAAGGAAAATGAAAATCAGCATCAACAGGAAATTAAGAACTTAACCGAATCCATGACAGATTTTAAAGAAAAAGAAATACGTTATAAAGATGAACTGGCAAAATATATTCAAGAACAAGGAAAAAATCATTTGCAACCAAGAAGTAAAATGGAAAAACCTTTTAATAATAATGGAATACAACAGCAAGTTGGAAATACTCGTGTAAATATGGGGAATTTCAATTCGCAAAATAACAAAGAAGTAATTAATCAACCAAATGCGTTTCGATTCTCGAATGATACAATCCAACAAAAAACTACAACCCAAAATTTTAATATGCAAACATCGCATTATCAAACACTCTATCCCCCAAATAAACCGAGGTACACAGAAAATGTTAGAACACAACAAAATTATAATTCTGGGATAATGTCATCATATCAGAAAAAAGATTACCCAGATACTAAATTTAAAAACACTAAAACAGATTCATTTTCATTAGATATGTTTTATAAAAATCATCCTTTATATAATTTACATTCGGGAGCGCCAAAAACAGCGATAGATCCCTTTAAGAATTTTAGGAAGCCTAAATAATAATCTTTATTTATAGTGAATGACTACCACTTTAACTCAACAACAAGCAAAAACTTAGCTACTACTTGCAACCGAAGATCAAGGATTGTGATACTCATCTTTTTCACAGTCCTTGATATTTTTTAATATTTAAAAATCGTTTCAAAAGGAGAGATAGATGAAATGAAAACTCATCCTTTAATTTCAATAATTTTTCCAGCTAAAAATGAAGGGGAAAATGTGAAAAACACTCTTGATTCATTATTTTCAGTTGAAACACATTATTCCTACGAAGTGATTATTATAAACGATGGATCATCAGATGATTGCTGCGATTTCCTTAATACCTATAAACACGCAAACCAGGTTAAACTTTTTGAAACAGAAGGAATTGGGGCTGCAAGCGCACGAAATTTAGGAGCAACAAAAGCTTCTGGAGAATTCCTGATTTTTTGCGACGCTCATTTACAGTTTGAAGATTTGTGGATTGATCATATCATAGAACCTCTCTTAACAGGAAAATCAGATGCAGTTACCCCAGCAATCACTTCGTTTGGCAATTCCGATTTCATTGGCTATGGTCAGACCTTAAAGTCAAACCTTAGAATTAAATGGAACCCTAAACAAAATGGCCTCTTTGAAACTGCCGTATTACCCGGAGGATGTTTTATTATCTCCAAAAAAGCGTTTGAAGATGTGGGCGGATTTGAAACGGGATTTAAAACTTGGGGACATGAAGATGTAGAGCTTTCTATTAAGCTATGGCTGTTTGGATTTCGCTGCCACGCTCTGCCGGATGTAAAAATAATCCATTTATTTAGAAAAACTCACCCCTATGAAGTTAGCTATGATGAAGTTTATTATAATTTATTAAGGATGGCCTACTCTCATTTTAATACTCATCGCATACAAAAGTGCAAACAACTCATGATCCATGTAAAAGCAAACCCTATTGAATCCCAAGTGCTCCTTGATGGAGTTAAAAGGCAGCGACGGACCTACTTTCAAAAACGAAAATATGATGATGATTGGTACTTTGCCAAATTCAATATAAATTTCTAGATTTTAAGAAGCGCCCTATCTCCCAAAGAGAGTCATGTCCTTTTTATAATCCCTTTCTAAATAAATCAAAATGATGAAAGGTGAGAATGTAAACGAAAGAACCATTTACAAATATTTATTATAAAAATATATAGGGAAACTCTGAGTCTCTATCAGGTCCTGGTTCATCACTTACTCAGGGCCAAAACACTCATTCAGGAATTATCAAGCATTATAAAACAACTACAGATAAAAAAATGATAGATGCACCATGTGGTGATTTTAATTGGATGAATGGAAATATACAAAAAACAGAATTATATATTGCGATTGATATAGTCGATAAGATAATAAAAAGAAATATAAAACAATATCCATTAAAATAATGTACGGTTTTTTCATAAGGACATAACAAAAGAGCGTCTACCTACAGGTGATTTGATCCTCTGTCTAGATTGTCTTGTATATTTTAGTTTTTCTGATATTCATTTAGTTTTCAAACAATTTTAAAGCAAGCCAGTCGAGGTATTTTCTAACGACTACCTTTACTAGCTGGCACCCTCTTAATCTAGAGATTGAGCCATTCAACTTTCCAAAACCTATCTTGGTTATTAATGAGATTTGTACGGAAGGAGAAGTGAACTATACTGATAAATCACTAGCTTTATGGGATTTGAATATCATCAATTTTTAAAATATAGTTCACTACTTCCACTTCCGCATGATAATATATCCCTTTTGTTTGACAGTGTAAAAATCGTTTTAATAACATGTTGTTAAATTACGAATTGGATAGATCTTATTATTCCTGAAAAAAGGATACATTCCAAACTTAGTCAAAGAAATTAAAGATACAGGTTGTACTAAGTTATTTGTATAATGAGCGTAGCCAATAAGCCACCTCGCTAATATATGAACTTATAAGTATAGGATTTGGTGCGAAATATTAAAATGCAGACGGCTTTTCAGATTGAAGGAGGATAAAGCAATATAACAAGGGCTTAATAAACCCCTTGCATGGACTTCCTCGTATGATACAGGATGGTAGTTATGCCTTCTGGTTAATCCTTGCCCTGTTTGGTTCATGCCCCCTTATCATCTGCAGGTATATCATCCTTTTTCGTTTCACCCACAAGAGGATTCAACAAAAGCCCATCAACCGTTTCTAATGCCGTTTTTTGCAAGTATTCATGGGCTCGATGCACTGGATTTCTAGTTTGAAACCCGAACACAGTACGCCAACCCCAGTCGGTGAACATTTTTCTAGTTTCTTTTGGTCTCATATAAAATTCTTCAAACGGTTTATGTGTAGGCCTATTTACCAGGAAAATACAGCAATATACACATCCCCTTGCTCAAATAGCTTGTTGACCCCAGGGTGGTTAGAATCTTTTGTTTTATAAACGAGTGTAGCTTCTTCCTGTTTATCGGATTCAAACATTTCTTCCACCTTAATGGCTCCGGACAGTTCTCCCTCAACACATTATAGAGCCACTTCATCCCCCACATTCATACTCTTCGCATATTCCTTTGCTAAAGGAAGCGTAACCAGAAGCGTCCATGGTAATCCGTTTGCCAGATGCATATATTTTAAGACGCTTTGGTAAGCTTTTTCCCCCATAAATCCAATAAGTGACTAAACCCATCATTTGAAATCATTTTCCTTATCCGAAATAATCCATTTGAGATATTCAAGGACGAAAGGGATTTACTTTTCCAAATATTCTTTTCAATCAATTCCGGTTAATTCACGATTAATCAACTTGCCTCCATGTGGTTCAATGATGGTTCTTTAAACATCCATTTATAACACCTTAATCATTTGTACGTTCCATTGTCACTTTACATCCCCTAAATGCCCATTATCTTTTAAGAAGTTCATGATCTGCCCCGCACATTCTTCAATAGAATATTGACTGGTTTCAATAATGTTTCAGTGTTTACCGTTTCTTCATAAGGTGCTGAAATCCCTGTGAATTGAGTGATCTCTCCTATTCTCGCTTTCTTATACAACCCTTTGGGATCTCGTTTCTCACAGGCTTCTAAAGGACATTTAACATAAATCTCAAGAAGTTAACCCTGCTGTACCTTTTTTCGTCATCTTCTCGGTCACTAATATAAGGCGAAATAAACGTGGCTAATACCACTATCCCGCTAAAATTTTGGCAACTCCCCCTTCGATTAAAATAGGAAAAAGCCCTTGTTTAAACACAAGGACTTCCAACTTGGAGAAACAAGGCTAGTTGCATATTCAGTCTGAATAATCATTGTTTTCTAAGTTCTTTTAACATTAATTGTCTCATTTTAGCTTTGTGTCGATTAACAACGAGACTAGTTTCTTTTTTGATACTAACTGCATGCTTAGTCGAACCCATTTGTGAATGAATTCTATAAAGTAATAAAGGTTGAGACAAAAACTGTATGTCAAATTTTTGTACTATCCTTAACCATAAATCATAATCGTGTGTATATGGAAGTGTTTCATCAAAAACTCCAATTTGATCAAATATCTTCCTATTAATCATTACGGTGCAGCCATTAATAATATTTCCCCTGCTCATTGTTTTAATTAATTCAAATTTATTAGGCAGATGTATACCCAAACTAGGAGTGATAATTTCCCCTTTTTCATTTATACAATAATAAGAAGTATAACTAAATAACGCTCGATTTTTATTCATAAAGTCTAATTGAACTTCTGTTTTCTTAGGGTAAAAGATGTCATCTGAACTGAGCCAGCAAAAATAGTCACCTGTCGCATTTTTGATGCCCATATTTAATGCGCTCGCTGTTCCACCGTTTCCCTTTACGATGTATCTAATTTTATTTAGATACGGGGTGATTTTATCTGAATGTGTTGTAGAGCCGTCATTCACAACGATAATTTCAATATTTTTATATGTTTGATTCATCAAACTTTCCAATGCTTCTTCAATGTAGGGACAGTTATAAAACGGAACAACAATAGATACTTTCTTCACATTTACCCTCCTTTAAAGACCAATGAACACTTCAATTCCTTAAAAGATGCAGATCTTTACTCGTAATATATAAGAATGGCTTAATAATGGTATAGGCTTAAGGGTTTTCTAAAGATTTACCTCTTTTACTTTCAATCTACTGCTTAATTATTTTCAGTCTCCTTTCTGTTATATATGCTAAAAATGGGTAAAGTACACATGTTGATATGGGCTTTCCACCATTTATTGCGAGCTCAGCACTGAATTATATGTATATCATCTAGTTCCATTACATATACATACATTTGATTCTTTTTTATAAAATGCTGGAGGTTTTTTAATTATGCTTTACAACTCTTTTCTTACATTCCATTGGAATAGCACCATAATGACTCAAATTCAACTTTACACTGAAATTTAACATACATTTACCATAGAATTTTGGCAGTAGCTAATATAGGAATTGTTTTCTTTCATAAAGGTTTATTTGGAAACTTTCTCTTCTTTAAAAAGGTCATCTGAGCATAGCCAGGCAAAGTATTCACCTGTAGCATTCTTGATCGGTAAATTAAGAGTGCTGGCTTTACCGCCGTTTTCCTTTTCAAAATAGCCATTGCGGCTCAACAGTGAATTAGTTGAACCATCATTTAACGACAATCACTATATCAGGATAGAACTGATTTAATGCGCTTTTTAAAGAAAGGAATAACAATCACTTCTTTCTTAATTAATTCAAAGTGTTTTAAATAGGGCTAAGATAAGTTATATCAGGACCACAAATGGAATATACATAAACATCAATCATGTTTTCAAATTATGTTATGTATATTTTATGATATGTGAGGAAATTCCTTTGAAATGTGAAGGTAACTAAAGGGAGGTAAGATAGCAAATGAACATCCTATTTGCCTACTATTATCCAAGCGGGGGTGTAGAAACATTAGCACGTCAGAGAAGTTATGCATTAAAAAAACATGGAGTGAATTTTCATTTTTTATATTATAAGAGTGGTCCTGGACTTCAGAATATCGAAGAGACACCAACTTTTATAACGGATACCAATAAAGGAATTAAGGCGGTTATAACGAATGGGAATTATGATGTAATTATTGTTTGCTCTGACCATTCACTTCTACCCCGAATTAGAAACATGAACTTTAAGGGCAAACTTATTTATGAGGTACAAGGTTTAGGTTCATTTGACGATGCACAACAATGGCTAAAAGTAGCGCATCCATATGTCAATAATAATGCAGACGTTATTCTTTTTCCTAGAACCCGCCATTTAATCAATTTAATTTACACATATTATCCCTCAATCAGGAAATATTCATTTCATAATTGTATTGATACTAATATATTTACGTATAAAACAAGAGGTCCTTCGGAACCTAATCCGATTATTGGTTGGGTAGGTAGAATAGAAGAAAATAAAAACTGGAAAGGATTTTTAGAAATTGGTCATGAAATGGTTAAAATTAATCCTTCAATAAAATTATGGATGTTTATAGATGCCACGTTGACCTATCCGGATCAAGAACAACAATTCAATGATATGCTCACAAAATATCAATTAAATGATAATCTTAAGATCTTTAATAATATCCCCCATCAAAAAATGGCGGAATATTACTCCATAATAGGGGATTCAGGAGGATTTTTATGTTCTACTTCAAAAGTTGAAGGATTTGGTTTTGCGATTGTCGAAGCCATGGGTTGTCGATGTCCTGTACTTACAACGGATTCAGATGGTATCAAAAGTTTTATTTTTCACAATAAAACAGGGAAAATATATCCACATGATAATATACAACTAGCTACAACAGAAGCTAAAAGTTTATTATTTGATAATTTAGTTAGGGAAAAAATATGCTTAAACGCACAGAAACATATTCATACTCATTTTAACCCTGATACTTATGCAAATAATTTTTTAAATATGCTAAAGGACTTGGGAGTGTATAAAGCTTAAAGACTATTTCAAAATACCCCTTTATAAACGGTATAAAATGTCCAATCATCTTCGAACAATGGTCACCTCCCTCCATTATTCGAAGATGATTGGACACTATTATGTTTTCTAGACAACATTGATAAATATGGTCCTAATATTAAAAATCCACTATTATCCTCCATAACTTGTCTATACCCTTACTATAAAAATTCTACTATAAAAAAGGGATTGTCAAAAAAAGGAGGTGCGATCTTACATTTTACCCATAGGTGAAGGCAAATAGTTTTGCGGATTATTAAACCGACCGATTTCACCAATCTCAGCGATAATCATGGCTGTGAGTTTTCTCCCATACCTGTAATTTATTGGATTTTCTTATACTCTTCCAATTCATTCAGGGCCACTATCCGATCTTCAAAATCAGAATGGTGTCCCTGGTTGAAAAACAACTCAATTTACATACGAAGATTGATTACGTGAACTTCATACACTTTTTTTGAATGGATTTCGGGATATGGGTCCATTATTTTTTTACTTTTTCCTATGCCCATTTGACCCGATCAGCTAAAACTGAACTCTATAACACACTCTGCTAGTCTACTTTCTCCCGCTGTCAATACCGGATATGCCTTTAACAACTTTAAAGAAACCTTTGAATATAAAGCTCCAAAAACCTTCGCGTATTCTCAGGAAACACTTGATCTATAATAGAGTGAAACTGAAGTTTAGCTTCCACATACATATTCGTTACGCTTTCCTGTTGTATTGGTGCAAATTCAGAAGGTCTAAAAGTTTAATTCCTCTAATTTTACGAGGTCAAAATCCTCTTTATAATACAATTACTACTGGTACGCATCGATCACGCCTGCTTTTACGTTTCGTAAACTGGACTTCTTTGCCTGATTAGAAATTGTAAGATATATAGAATCCCTTGTTCCTCCAGGCATTGAATAAAGGGAGAATGGTAATGCCCTGTAGATTCTAAAATGACCATAGGCATCTGCGCTGTCACCTCTTCGATCTCTTTTAGAATGTCTAAAAAATGATCTAGTTCCTTTTTGATATGCTTCATTGAAAGGCGCTTCACATACGTTTTTGATTGAATATTTTATCTGCCTTTGAATTCAGAGTTTATTTTTACGATAAAAATAAAGAATATCCTCTAAGGATGACTTCAATGAAAGAACTGGTTTCCAACCTAATTTCACGATTTCCACTGGTAAGATTTCAACCCTGCCTTCTTCCTGATCCTTTATTTTAGACTTCACTTCAAATTCAATGGTTGTTAAGGCTCTAAAACCGGTGATTACTTCTCCTAAAGAGTGGCTATTCCCAGAAGCAATATCATAGATTACACCTGGTTTCCCCTGGGTTAAAATAATTTCATATGCATTTACCGCATCTCTTACATCTACAAAATCCCGTTTTGCTTGAAGGTTACTCACTTCAAGTACTTTTTCAGCTTTATTTTCTTCCATATCGACTATCTTTTTTGCAAATATGGAACAAACACCATTTGATATTCCGGGACCAATCAAGTTTGAGGGCTTAGCAATTACGATATTCATGTTGTAAAGTACTCCCCATGATTGGGCAATAAGTACCTGAAGAGTTTTACTTAAACTATAAGGGTGTGTTAGGGTTGAAATATTCTGGGGGTCAAATTCCAGCGCTGAACCGACTATAACTACTTTACAGGCTGGATTTTCTTGCCTAAGTGCTTCAATTAAATATAGGGTTGACATTGCATTTGCTTCCAGAGATGAAACAGGATCAATCCATGATTTTCCTACATGGTTTTGCCCTGCTAAATGAAGAAGATAATCGGGTTTCACTTTCTTTATTAATTCACCTACATTTTCCTTGTTTGTTAGATCACACAACTCTGTATGAACTTGACCATTTCCAAAACCCTTTCTAGATACAGCAGTAACAGCAAAACCTGCGTTTACAAAGTGATTACACGCATGCTGGCCAGTGAACCCGCTTGCCCCAGTAATTAATAATTTAGGCATCTGGCTCATTACTTTTCCATCCAACTCTTTAATTCTTTCAGCATATGTTCATAAGTGGGAATCTGATAATAAAAATCGTTCCTTGTATTTTTTATTGTTCGATCCTGTATGATATGTGAGTCTGGTAAAATCTCAACATCTGTTTTATTAAAGGTCCTCTTGATTAATTTCAATAGATTATATTTTGACACTTTATTCTCAGAACCTAAATGATATAAGCCCGTTACGTTATTCTCAATAAATGATTCAATGGCTTTAGCTAACTCAAGTGTCGTTACTCCATTCCACATAACTTTCTCATAACCATTAATTTGATTCCTTTGCTTCATAAACCATTGAAACAACCCTATGCCATTTTCTTTTAACTCTGGACCGATAATTGAGGTACGAATAGTTAAATGTTTATCGCTAATGATTTCTCCCAGTTGTTTTGATTGGGCATATAAAGATGTACCGTCAGGAATATCATCCTCCGTATAATTTCCTTTCGTTCCCGAAAACACGCAATCTGTACTAATATGAATTAATTTACCCTTGTTCCGGTCAGTTAATTTGACCAGCTCATGTGGCAATAAGCTATTTACCTGAAAAGCCAGCTTTGGATTATTGCTTGCATGATCATTTAATATACCAATACAGTTAACAATAATATCCGGCTTTATAGATTCAATGATTTCCTCCAACATTGTTGGGATAGTAATATCTAGGTAGATACTCTCCTTATCTTCAGGGTCCCTTGATGTATAGAACACTTTATACTGTGGATTTTGTAGAAAATAAGCTGTTATTACGTGTCCTGCCATCCCTTTTCCGCCAAGGATTAGTACTTTCATTTAAATAAACCTGCCTTTTTGTAATATCTCTTTGATTTCGACTTTACTCATCAATTCTTTGCTCGAATTGTAGTTCAATAAGTTTACAGGTTTATATTTTGAATAATGTTCCTTCAATTCTTCTGATTGGATTGTAGGAAGAATAACAAAGTACTCATCATCAAAAGTAATCGTTGTTTTACTTTCGTATTCGGAGAGGAGGAGTTCATGCAATTTTTCTCCAGGCCTTATACCTAGGATATCCACTTCAACATTTTCCACATCAGAAGAATCAATCAATACTTGAGCAAGATCAATAATTTTACAGGACGGCATTTTCATTACGAAAATTTCTCCGCCAATGCTTTCAAAGGTTGCCTTAAAAACCAATTTAATCGCTTCTTCAACGGTTAAAAAGAATCTCGTCATGTTCAAGTCGGTTATTCCAATTTTCCCCTTTTCTTTAATCTGCTTTTTAAAAACGTGAATGACACTTCCATTTGTGCCAAGCACGTTTCCGCCCCTGATACAAACAAATCTTGTTTTGGTGTTTAATGTATTAGCGTGTATGATCAGTCTTTCTGCCATCGCCTTTGAAAGGCCATAAAAGTTGGACGGATTTGAAGCCTTATCCGTAGAAATATTAACAACCGAATGTACATTACAGCTTATAGCGGCTTCTATAACATTCTGTGTTCCAATTACGTTCGTCTTTAAAGCTTCAATGGGTTGATCCTCACATACAGGAACATGCTTTAACGCTGCCAAGTGGAAAATATAATCAACACCTTGGCAAGCTTCCAATAAAGCCTCCTTCTCTTTTACATCCCCGATTATGAAATGTAATTTCGGATTATTATCAAACTCTTGCTTCATTGTAAATTGATTGGTTTCATTTCTAGAAAAAATCCGTATTTCACTCGGTTCAAAATCCAATAACTGCTTAACCAATTCATATCCCCATGAGCCTGTACCGCCTGTTACCAATATTGTTCGATCTTTAATCAATTTCATGGCCTCCCAGTATTATTTTAAGCACTTTATCTGAAACGTTTTTATGGTCGTAGCCTTCTGGAAAAGTCCAGTCTTTTTGCTGGTTAACCATAACCTTCACACAATTTACGATTTGTTTAGCGTTAATTCCTGATAACATATTGCTGCCCGACTCAATGGTTTCTGGCCTTTCCGTTGTTTTTCGTATCGTAACGGTCGGTACATGGAACAAACAACATTCCTCTTGAACGGTTCCACTATCGGTAAGCACACAAAATGCATTTTTTTCAAGCTTTACGAAATCAAAGAAACCAAATGGCTCATTAAATTCAATTAATGGATGCATTTCTAATTTGGGACTGAGCTCAATGCGGGATTTTGTCCGGGGATGTAAACTGCATATGATTCTTTTTTGATAGGATTCGGCAACTAAATTAATGCCCTTCATAAT
Source organism: Peribacillus simplex (assembly GCF_900156045.1). Classification (GTDB taxonomy): domain Bacteria; phylum Bacillota; class Bacilli; order Bacillales; family DSM-1321; genus Peribacillus; species Peribacillus simplex_D. The sequence continues at coordinate 490,165 of NZ_FTMX01000005.1, forward strand.
CTCCACCAAACGGTCTTCATAGTCAACATTTTCAGCACGATGGGCTGTAACGAGGAAATAATCATCCTTATTTAGATTCAATTTGTCCAATATTAAACTTTGCTCGATTTCATTGTCGTAATGGTTCAAGACCTCGTAAATGGGGTTACCCGATAAATATATTTTGTTACTCGGGATACCTTCTTTCAAGAGATTCTCTTTACTTTGAGGAGTATAAGGTAAATTAAAGCTTGAAACCGCATCAATAATACGACGATTTTTTTCTTCAGGCACCTCCAAGTCAAAACAACGGTTCCCTGCTTCCATATGAATAACTGGTATGCCCATTCTTTCTGCTAAGATAGAGCTGAGTCCGGAGTTTGTATCCCCCAATACTAATATTTTGTCGGGCTTTTCAGTTAATAGGATGACCTCTAATTTTTTAAATATGGCCGCTAACTGTTCACCAAGAGTTTGCTGTTGATTCAACAAGACATAATCAGGGGTTCGAACCTTTAGCTGTTGGAAGAATATTTCACTTAAGGATTCGGTGAAATTTTGTCCTGTGTGTACTAGAATATGTGAATCGGCATATTGATCCAGCTTCTTTATAATTAGACTTAATCTGATGATTTCAGGTCGAGTCCCTAAAATGGTCATTACTTTCACGATTTACACTCCTTACTCTTATCTGGTTTATGGCCTCTCCGTCTACCCTTTATTGTATGCACAGGTAATCCTATTGTTATAGGCTATCCTATTAGATTTCGCCTCAATTTGAACGAATAGCCTGCTAATAAGCCATCATTCCCGCGCAACCTAGATCTGTTAAAGGATTGTATTCCTTAAGTTGGTGTAGGAATATGTTTGATTCCTTTTTGGAATTTTAAGTAGAGATCATTATTGATTGAACTCCATCCCATTCTATTAAAAAAGCTATATGTCCTTAAGGACATATAGCTTTTTATCATTTTTGAAATTGTAATTGATGCAGATTGGCAAAAATGCCCCCCTGCTTGAGTAGGTCATCGTGACCGCCCTCTTCAGCAATTCCTTCTTCCGTAACAACGACGATCTTGTCAGCGTTTCGAATGGTTGCCAAACGGTGTGCGATGACTAACGTAGTTCTGTTCTCAGCTAGTTCAGTAAGAGCCTGCTGAATGATTCTTTCCGTCTCGGTATCGAGTGCAGAGGTTGCCTCATCGAGAATTAATATTGGCGGATTTTTCAAAAACATCCTTGCTATTGCAATTCGTTGTTTTTGTCCTCCTGATAATTTCAAGCCGCGTTCACCTATTTGAGTTTCATAGCCTTCTGGAAGTCCTTCAATGAAAGTCTCCAAATGGGCTTTCCTTGCGGCTTCTTGAATTTGTTCATCCGATGCGTCAAGCATTCCGTACGCAATGTTCTCTTTTACAGTTCCCGTGAAAAGAAACACGTCTTGCTGGACAATGCCAATTTGTGAGCGCAATGACTTTTTCGTCATCTCACGAATATCAATTCCATCAATGGAAATCGAGCCGGCATTAACATCATAAAATCGTGGGATCAATGAACATATGGTCGTTTTCCCGGCTCCTGAAGGTCCGACAAAAGCGATGGTTTCACCCGCTTTAACTGTTAGGTCAATACCTTTTAAAACCTGCTTTTTATCTTCATAGTTAAAGGAAACGTCTTTAAAGGAAATATCACCCAAAAGGGCTGTTACCTCTATTGCATCCTTTTTATCCACGACATCAGGCGCGATATCCAGAAGTTCCGTAAAACGTTTAAAGCCGGCCATCCCTTTTGGATAGAGTTCCATCAACGCACTGATTTTGTCGATCGGCTTAAATAATACGTTAACGTATAAGACGAATGCAACCAGTTCACCATAAGAGAGCTGCCCATGAAAAGTTAGCCAAGCTCCTATCACCAACACGGCAAGGGTCATAAACCTCGTCATCATGTAAATGCCTGATAGGCTAAAGGACATTACCTTATATCCAAGAAGTTTCGCTTTACGGAATTTGCGATTATTAGTAGAAAATCTTTTCATTTCATATATTTCATTAGTAAAGGATTGGACAACCCTCACCCCTGAGACGCTATCTTCCACACGGGCATTTACATCGGCAACTTCTGTATACATTTTCTTCCACGCTTTATTCATCTTTAAATTACTTATGACAATTAATAAAACGAGGAACGGTAATATACAAACCGATATGAGTGCCAATTTCACATTGATTGTCAACATAATCCAAAATGCACCTAAAAAAGTCATGAAGGCAATGAATAAATCTTCAGGACCATGGTGAGCAAGTTCACCAATATCGAACAGATCATTGGTTATGCGGCTCATGATATGGCCGGTTTTCGTGTTATCAAAAAAACGAAAGGATTGTTTTTGCACATGCTCAAATAACTCCTCACGCATATCAGTCTCAATATTGATACCCAATTTGTGACCCCAATACCCTACGATGAACTGTAAGAAGGTACTAATGATATAAAGGAGGAACAAACCGGCACTTACCGAAACAATTGCAGACCAATCGTCGCCAGGCAGCAGTGTATCTATAAACCACTGAACAGCTAGCGGAAATGCAAGTTCAAGTACAGCCACGACCACTGCACTGAAGAAATCAATAATGAATAACCGCTTATGCGGCAGGTAATATGAAGCAAAACGTCGAATCATCAAATTTTTCTCCTTTTTTACATATATTAAGGAGTATAATTCCAATTTCAATATTCAGCAAGCATTTCAGAACCCTCGATTTCATAATATGGTAAAATCATCTATAAAACAGCCCAACCCGGCTCATGCAATCTATTAAATGAAGGAGTGAATCCAGTGTAAAAAAAATAACCATTCTAAATATCCATGAACTTTATTATCGTAAAAGGATGGTATTCATGAAAAAAACATCGTTTCGATGCCTTTGGATTGGTCAGGCGTTTGCAAATCTAGGGGATATATTTTATGTAGTCGGGTTGATTTCACTATTATATACCTTGACGGGATCTGCCTTTTATTTGAGTTTGCTTCCGTTCACTACAACGATTTTTCGGTTTATCAGCAGTTTCCTTGCCCCCCTCGTCATTGACAGGTTTCCTTTAAAAAGAATCCTTGTACAATCTCAAGGGTGGAAAACCATCTTACTCGTTTTCCTAGGAATCTATATAACAAGTTTCAATCATGGTTTTTCTGTTGCCGTCATTCTCTTCATTGCCTTGATTTCATTATTGGATGGAGTCGCTGCCCCGGTCAGCGCAGCTTTGGTTCCTCAATTGGTTCCAAAAGATGAACGGATGAAAGCGAATGGTTTCTTGAATGTGATTACCCAGACCATCTTTGTAGCAGGATGGCCACTAGGTTCCGTCTTATTGATAAGCACTAACAGCAGCTTCATCATTTGGCTTACGGTCATGTTTTTTGCCGTTTCAACGATCTATACAGTGAGAATCGAAATCCCTGAACAACCGACGGACTCTGTTGCTCCGACAAACTGGGGTTCCATTAAATCCGGATGGGTTGCGATTCGCCAAATCCCAACTATCCGTACACTCATTTCCATTGATTTTATAACTACTTTAGCTTCAAGCGTGTGGGTGGCTGCCGTTATCTATTTATATGTAGAACAGAACCTGCAACTTGGTGAGGAGTGGTGGGGATACATTAACACAAGCTACTTTGTCGGCATGATTGTCAGTGGATTGATCGTCATCCGTTTTGCCAAGTTACTAGAAAAATATATTGGCTTCTTCATCACTTTAGGGCTATTTCTCAGTTCACTGCTGATCCTGCTTTTTGGAACTACCAGTATTCCAGCTTTGGCTTTGCTGCTGGCATGCCTGTACGGTCTGCCAGAACAAATCCGGGAAGTGATCTACACCAAGCTATTCCAAGACCATGCAACGGAAAAGACTCTTGCAAAAATTCATGCCGTTTGGGGAGCTGTCATCAATCTTACATTTGCCGGCTCTGTCTTACTATTAGGCTATATATCGGAAACATACAGTGTCAAAACAACGTTCCAATTTTCTTCCAGCCTGATATTCCTTGCCTTCCTTTATGCAATGTTTAAAAGGAAGGACCTACAAGGGAAAAAATGTGATCAATCACTGTCAAGTCAGTCATCTAATATTCCTAGATGATGCATTCCATTCGATTCACCAATAAAAAAGGAGCCTTGGTTTTCCATGGCTCCTTTTTTATGTTTCAAGGGCTCTTCGAAGAATATTGTCTCTCTTTAAAATCTTGCTTAGCGTGATTGACTTACCCCTGATTAAAGCTGCTGCACAACCAAACAAGGAAAAAAAATATATAACGCTTCTTTTCACCACCTGGCACCCATTCATCCTATTTGATAATCCAGATATTCTTATCTATAAACGCCCAATTCTGCGGGAATTCCAAACCAATCTGCCAATAAGTTGCACCTACCAGTTCAAATGCATCAATCATTTCATATTTTGCGCTTATCGATCGAATATCTTCAAACCAAACGACATGGTTCGAATTCTCACTTCGATATGAATAGGTAGGTGAAGCCGCTGAAGTGTCAAAGGTTATTTCAGTGCCAGTTGCAATGGCAAGATTTTGGGCATTTTGAGCTGATAATGCTTTCGTCTCGTTGCTTGGTATTATCCAATCGTATCCATACATCGGAAATGCCGACTGCAGTTTATAATCAGGTATGGTCGACAAAGCATAACGAAGAACCTCTCCCATCCACCAAAGTGGGGAAATGGGTTCAGGCGGGCCAGTTGGATACCCATAGTCAATGGTCATCACGGCAACAAGGTCGGCTGCCTCTCCGATCCCCCGATAATCATGCCCACCTACAATTCGATTATCAGGATTATCCGCTGTTTTTGCATGTACGTTTACATGCAGGATCAGTTCGTTTAACCCCTCCTTCAATTCTTTTAAAAAAAGCACATAATCTGAACGCCTGGCAGGTGGGATGAATTCGATGTCCATACTGACACCGCCATAGCCTTTCTCCCTAACGAAATTCAGCATACTATTGATTAAATTCGCTCTGTATACTGAACTGGCAAGGACATCACCAGCCAAATCAGCATCAAAATCACCACCTTGAAAGTTCCGGATCATCAGTAGCGGCTTCACACCTGTCTGCTCGCATTTCGCAATAAGAGGGAGATCATCACCATCAACGTAAGCATTTCCTTCCCTTGTAAACGAATAAGCTACAATCGCTAAATATGATAATTTATCACCATTCTGCTCAAGTGTTTCAAACACTACTCCACCTGAAGTCGGGAAGGCAAAACCCAGCGTAATCAATTGATTTTTGTAAGGGGAAGGAATCAAAATTTCCGTACCGACTTTTAGCGAGTTTGCAACGATTCCTGGATTGGCCTCCAAGATTGCCGCTGCACTTGTACCAAAACGACTGCCGATTCTAGTAAGGGTATCCTGACTTTTAATTAGATACCTTCGATTCACCGCTTTTTCATTAGGAATATACAATGCCAGGCCAGGAACCAAATTTGTTGATTCCAATCCGTTGACTTCAATTATCTTCGATGGGTCAACTTTATTTTTCGTGGCAATTCCCCAAAGACTGTCACCTTTTTTCACAATAACGATCGTCATTCAAAACCCTCCAAACTCCCTCCAAAAAAGTTTATGTCAATCAGGTAATTGGATAGAACGCATTATCACATTTCCTAAAGATGATAACCTCTTTTTTAAACGTTATTTTAACTGGAATGAAGGATCACGAAAAAAAGAGGCTGTCCTAAGGGACAACCCCAAGCTATAAGCCATCAGTTGATTTTTCGTTTCACATACTCCCATACATCAAAGTAAATTCTTAATATCGTAGAACTTCCCATTCTCCAAATCTTCCGCTTCAAGAAGCTGCAAAAGTTTACCTGCCACAAATTCGGGGCTTCTTAACATGCCCTTTTCTTTATATTCATGAAATTTGTCTCGATCGGAAAAGTCCCGTTCGTCTGCTGAGCGGATTGTCCCTTGCATCTCCGTATCCATTACACCTGGAGAAAAAGAAATGAGAGACGTAGGGAAAGATGTTTTATCCTGTTCCAACCCTGCAACCCGTGTGAACATTTCTAGCCCAGCCTTAGTGCTGCAATAGGCTGCCCAGCCATGGTAAGGGTTTTTTGCTGCTCCTGAAGATATGTTGACCATTACCTTCTTTCTGTTCCAGTCCTTTGTCTGTTTAACGAATTCATCAGCCAATACGACGGGTGCCATGAAATTCACCCGCATGCTTGTTTCCAAATTTACTATGCCAAGGTTTCCTACCGGCTTTATCGGTTCAATGACACCTGCATTATTAATGAAAAAAATGTCACTTGTTTCATCTACAGCAGCAAGAATCTCGTTGACTAAGGTAGGTAACTTTTCAGTTTCATTCAAGTCCATCGAAATAAATGTAAGTTTCGTCCCGGATCTGTCAGCCAACCGCTGCATTTCAGGATGGGCTGTACGGGAAACTAAAATGCAATGATCACTCGTCTGCAAACATCCTTTGGCGATGGCAGCACCTAAACCTTTTGAAGCTCCTGTGATTATAAACGTTTTCACGGCATTTCCCCCTTTTATGGATATAAACTATTGTACCAAAATGGAGTATGAAATGGTCTCCTGCCGAATCCCTTTCACTATTCATACCGAAGATGATTACTATAATTTTAAAACACTCTTGGCTATACTCCATGATTTTTTTCATTTATATGTAATAAATCCTCATTAGATTGAAGAATTTTGCGACACTCTTACCGAAAAGGTGGTTTCTGAAAGAGGGGTTGTGAAATGATTTCCACTCCAGGCACTCGCTTTCCGCAGGCGGTCCGGGAGCCTCCTCGGCGCTCTTTGCGCCTGTGGGGTCTCCCTTGGAAACGCTTTTCCCGCAGGAGTCTCGTACCTTCCGTTCCAATCAACTGAATACTATAGGGAAACTCACTTTTCTTCATACAAAATGGGGTTCGGAATGGACTGCCCTGAACAATGATAATAAAAAGAAGAATTGGTTATCCTTCATGAATTTATACCTTTTAATATGGAATGAAACCCTCATTAAATTGAAGAAATTTACGACACCCTGCCGAAAAACTGGCTAGCCAAGACCCCGCAAGATGCTAGCTTTGATGAGGCTTAGCAGACAGTCCGTCGAATGGGAGCGGATTTATGAAATCAGGCTAGAACTTTTTTTGAGGGTTTGTAAAATTTGAACGCTGATTGGAACGTTTTTCAAATAAAAAAAACTGCAGGCAAACTCGTCTTCTGCGAATTTGTCTACAGTCTGAGCGGCCTATATAATAATGGTCCGCAACTTTAAAAATTATAATATGGGTGATACCAGCCTTGCAATGGACTCTTTAAAACGAATCCATTTTGAACGCTTTTCAAACTCTTCAATTGTAAGCTGCCTGCAGACTTCGACATCCTTATAAAAGATCCTTGTCAGTGTCTCGGCCATTCCTTCATCATAAATGAAGGCATTGACTTCAAAGTTCAATTTAAAACTTCGGACATCAATGTTAGCTGTCCCCACCGAGGAGACCTCTTCGTCGACCACGATCATCTTCGCATGAATAAAGCCGTTATCATAGATGTATATTTTAGCTCCCGCTCTTAATAACTGCCCTGCATTGAAAGTTGTTGCCCAATAAACGAAAAGGTGATCAGGTTTATTCGGAATCATGATTTTTACATCTAACCCTGATAAGCTGGCAATCCTGAGTGCATCCAATAAACTTGCATCCGGTATGAAGTAAGGTGTTTGAATGAGAATCGATTTCTTTGCTGAAGATATTAATTTAATATAGCCATTTTTAATTTGTTCCCATTCAGAATCAGGCCCACTTGTCACTATTTGCAAATCTATATTGCCTTGAGGCTTTAAAACAGGGAAATAATGAGGTTGATAAGTTATATCATGGTGCTTTGATGCCTGATTCCAATCCAGGATAAAACGGGTTTGAATGGCTTTGACAGCCGAACCCTTTATTCGAAGGTGTGTATCACGCCAAAAACCGAATTTTGGATTAAGCCCTAAATATTCATCCCCAACATTAAAGCCTCCAACATATCCTACTTTTCCATCAATGATGACGAGCTTTCGATGGTTACGGAAATTCAGCCGTAAATTTATAAATTTTAACTTGGATGGAAAGAATGCCTCCACTCTTCCTCCAGCCTGCCTAAATTCCCTGAAGAAACTTTTAGTCATCCCTCTCGAACCCAGCTCGTCATAAAGCAGCCGAACTTTGACGCCTTCATTCGCTTTTTTAGTCAAAGCCTCAATGAATCGTTTACCCAGGCCGTCCTTTTGAATGATGTAGTATTGTATGTGTATATGGTTTTCGGCCGCTTCAATATCTTTAAAAAGCTGTTCAAACTTATTTTTTCCTTCCGTAAAAATATCGACTTGATTATCTTCAGTAAGCACGGCATCATTGTTCCGGAGATGCATATAAATCAAATCACGATAATTACTTGAAGAAGCATTTCGAAATGGAAAATGATCCATTGAAAGCTCTTCCATTTGTTTATCAAGGATTTCTTCAATCCCGATTTTCTTCTTGTCCTCCCATTGGAATAGGTGGGCGTGCCTTAAACTCGTTCCAAAAAGGAGATATAAGATAAAACCGACTACAGGCAGAAAATATAACACCAATAACCAAGCCCAGGTCGTGCTCGCTTCCCTTCTTTCAAAAAATATGACAATCGTGGCAAATAAAATATTTAGAATGATGACGAGGCCGAGCAAAACCGATGTAACATGCGTAAATTCCATAGTATACCCTCACTCAATTTTTATCCCTTTAAGGATATCATGCAAATTCTTTATATCAAAGGATTTGCTTATCAGTAATGAAAACAGAGAATTCACAAAAATGGACCTCTTCTTGTAGAGGCCCATTTAAAAAAAATCCATCCACCCTGGACACTGGAATTTCTCAGATTGGTCAGATTGTTTTTAATCCTTGTCTTAAAAATTCCAATTCAACAATAACAATAAAATATAATTGCTTATCGGCTTTTCACTAATAAATTCACAGCTTCTTTCACTAGCTCTTCGGGATTCTTTTCTCCGGATTCATTTGCCTCCCGGACGCATTCTACAAGATTTGAACTTACAATTACCCCAATTGTCCTATCAATTGCAGATCTAGTGGCAGATAACTGCGTTACTACATCTCTGCAATCTTTGTTTTCCTCCATCATTTTCAATATCCCACGAAGCTGTCCTTCAATTCGCTTCACTCTATTTTTTACTTGCTTATCATATTCCATGTGAGGCCTCCTACCCTGCCTATTACTTATTTATCTTATCCTATCCAAACATCCATCATTAAACCTATTCAGTTGAAATGAAGGTTTGATAAAAATCATACAATTTATAATACATACCACTTAGGTATAATTGTCAAGTGTCAATATTATTCAATAATCATAGCCCCAATATGTAATTCTATTTTTGTACTAGGAGACTTTGTGCAACTGCCTCAGAAAACTCGATCGTCATTTGGGGAACGTAGGTTTTTAACAAAGCATTGACGATAGGGGCTTTGGCTCCTTTTGCCGTAATCGCCAGGCAGCCAGTCATTTTAGTCTGTCCACTTCCGCACTGTTCTGCTAAAAAATAGCCATGCCCATCAAATTTTTCATTTAATCCCTTAAGTTTAAATGTTACCTTATCGAGTTCAATCCATTCCAATATATTCACTTCAAGTTTAATTTTCTTCTTCATTAATCCCAAATCGCTTTTAAACTCCCATATGAGTGTCCACTCATTTACCATCTCATGATTGATATATCCTGGGACAAGAGGTGCCCAACGATCTATACTACTTACAAATCCCCATACAGTTTTAATTGAAACAGGTAAAATGATACTATGCACACCTTCTGACAAAGCAGTTCCCCCTTAATTATTCTATTTACATCTTTTTAATGTATGGCTGAACAATATTGAATAGAACGGTAAGATCAGATTCTTAAACAAAATTCTCCCGGTGGTAAGAAACCATTTAAAGATATACAGCAAAGAATCGCCCCCTGCAATAAAGGGACGATCCTTTTTTATTGCTGGGTCTCAGACTTTAGACAAACTTGATACAAATTTAGAATGCCTACATTTTTTTGAGGGAGTGTAAAATATGAGCGTTGGTTTCCACTCCAGGCACTCGCTTTCCGCGGGCGGTCCGGGAGCCTCCTCGGAGCTCTTGGCTCCTGTGGGGTCTCCCTTGGACGCACTTTTCTAAGCAGGAGTCTCGTACCCTCCTTTCCAATCAACTTTGCTTAAAAATGCAGATGGAACCCCTTTGGTCTATAAACTCAGACCCAGCTTAATTGCTGGGTCTGAGTTTATGAAAAGATTATTCTTACGTATCTTTTTAGGTTTCCTCATTTTCTTTAAATAAAGTAGGATCAGGATCAGAATCAATTATTATCTGACGCAAATTCAACCGTATACATATTCAATCTTGGATCAGGGTTAATCCAGGCACTTTCAAACACGAAGACGACTTTATAATTTGCGTAATCGATATAAGTGACATAGTACATCCCTTCTTGCTCCACTTCACTTACAGGTTCACCAACCAATCCCTTCAACATGGATAAATGGATGGTTTGCAATTGCGGATCAAAATCATCAATGGCGGTAATCGTTTTTCTACCTGTTGAACCGTCATAGAGGAATCGGATATTATGGGACCAATAATTGGCCGCAACGGTACTTAAATCTTCCGGTGCACCCCAGGCTTTTTCCACTTTCTTCAACGAATCACCTACAGAAAATGGGCCACTGTTAATGGTTTGCTGGGATTCATAGGCTAAACCCATGATCTGCCGAATCAGAAGGTCTGGCGTGGATTGTGATGTTAATGAAGATGACGCAAAAGCAGCCTGCCCACTAAAAATGAGAAATGCGAGCATTAGAAATGTAACACTCCGGATAAAACGATTCACTTGTTTCAAAGTTATCCTCCCTTTCCACATGGAAATGACTAATTACATTATTTTTAAATATCTTAAAAAAGATGAAAAATGGCGTATATCATTCCAATTGGTTTTACCTTTACCATTACTATTCATTGGAACTTTGGACACATACCATTCGTTTTAGAAAAAACTTAAAATCAAATAGTAAGCTATTTAGCTTGACGCCAATGGCGCCTTCTTTATCCGAGTGGGCACAAAAAAACGTTCACATCGTTTTCTTATGAAGATAGTTTATTTTTAAAAGATAACCATGGTGGAGATTTGGAGAACTCATTCTTAAATAGAGACTGTAAAACAAGGTTTTTTTCGCATACTTTGTTGTTATTTACCAAGTAATGCGGTGTGGTTGATTTCCCCTCCAGATGCTCGCTTTCCGCGGGGCGGGCGGTGAGCCTCCTCGGCGTAAACGCCTGTGGGGTCTCACCTGTCCCGCTGCTCCCGCAGGAGTCTCGCACTTGCGCTCCAATCAACCTTAAATCGTTTAGTTTTTAAAAACAACAATCTTTACGAAAAGAGCCTAAAACAAAATAGCTGCAGTGCAGGCACTGCAGCTGGACTGACTGGCTTATTTGGATATTTAAGAGGATTTGTAGCTGCTAATGCTATTAGATATTTTTTTAGGGGGATGGGTTTTTTATAATCGATGATTTGAATGACGATCAAAAAACTGAATATTCAGTCTTCAATACCCGCTATCAGTTGACGGACGGTTGGGAACATTTCATGTTGGTATGTATATAATTAATGACTATGCCTTTTTACCAACGGTCCTAAAGGCATAGTCATTACATCAAAAATCATATAGATTTATGTTTTGTACTAATTTACTGGTTATTGCCGATCAAAAAGAGAAGCTCCCGCTATACCGGGTTTTGTCATCTCATAAGGATTTAGAATCAGATCCAATTCTTCTTCTGTCAACACATCATATTGTAAACAAAGTTCGCGAACTGATTTGCCTTTTAATATCGCTTCACGCGCAATACGTGAAACCACTTCGTACCCAAGGTGCGGATTGACTGCTGTAATCACTCCAACACTTTGTTCGACATAATCTTTTAAATGTTGCTCATTAGCTTCAATGCCTTCTAAACAATAATCTGTAAAGACATTGAAAGCATTGTTCATTATGCTAATTGATTGCAATAAATTGAATACAAGGACTGGCTCCATTACGTTCAACTCAAGTTGTCCTGCTTCAGAAGCTAAGCAAATCGTATTATCGTTCCCGATGACTTGGAAAGCGACTTGATTAATTAATTCTGGCATTACTGGATTTACTTTTCCTGGCATGATGGATGAACCTGGTTGACGTGCTGGAAGTGTGATTTCTCCTAATCCCGCTCTCGGTCCTGAAGCCATCAAACGTAAATCATTAGCAATTTTAGACATATTCATCATACATACTTTCAATGAAGCTGACACTTCAGTATATGCATCCGTATTCTGGGTTGCATCTACTAAATGTTCTGCTCCTACAAGCGGCAAGTTACTGATTTCAGCTAAATATTTAACAACATTTTCAATGTAACGAGGATCTGCGTTCAATCCCGTTCCCACGGCTGTTGCTCCCATATTCACTTCATATAAATGTTGACGTGATTGACTGATTCGTTTTATGTCCCGATCCAACACGCGGCTGTATGCCTCAAATTCTTGACCGAGTCGAATTGGAACTGCGTCCTGAAGATGTGTGCGTCCCATTTTGATAACATGATCAAATTGTTTTGCTTTTTTCTTTAAAACCGTACTCATCTTGGTCATTGTTTGTAACAATTGCTCTAAAAGCCTCAGTGTTGATAAATGAATGGCAGTAGGGAATACGTCATTGGTTGATTGCGACATGTTAACATGGCTATTTGGACTAACTTGTACATAATCCCCTTTATTGTGTCCCATGAGTTCTAACGCACGGTTGGCAACGATTTCATTAATGTTCATATTCATTGATGTACCTGCGCCGCCTTGAATTGGGTCAACGATGAAATATTCATGCCACTTTCCATCGATCACTTCATCAGAAGCTTTGACGATAGCGCTTCCAATACCATCATATAATCGTTTGGTATCCATATTTGCTAAAGCGGCTGCTTTTTTAATCATGGCTAGTGCACGAATCATTTCTTCATTGACCTTATAACCGGTAATCGGAAAATTCTCTACAGCGCGTAAAGTTTGTATTCCATAATAAACATCTGCCGGAATTTCCTTTTCCCCAAGAAAGTCTTTCTCGATGCGGTATGTTCTCTCTTCTATCAACATTTCATCTTGCCCCTTTGTTTGTTCTATAATGTAATATCCTCTGCAATCGGTGTTTCCATCATTTCCTTCACTTTTTTGGGATCTTGTGTCTTGGCTAAAATCCACATCAACTTAGGAACGATGGCTTCTGTATTCATATTTCTGGAACGAATGATGACATTCTTATTCACTTTTCGTCCCACTTCGTAAATATCCATATCTTCCCCTTCTTCCAAACATTGGGTAGTAATGACTACGGATATTCCACACTGTACTAACTCATTCAATTTTTCTAGAATATTTCTTCCTTGAAACGGAATACCTCCGCTTCCATAACTTTCAATTACGATTCCCCGACATTGATTTTTCAGAGAATCAAAGAATTCAGGTTTAATACCGGGATGCAGCTTAACCAAAGCAACATCAGTACATAGGGAAGCATCTAACTTTACTTCCTTTTTCTTTGGTGAATGAACTGGCTTTAGATACTCAATTTTATCTTTGAATATGGTAGCGATATATGGATAGTTTATACTTTCAAACGAATCATAGCTTTTAGTTCTCAATTTAATGGCCCTAGTACCCTGGATGACTCTACGATCAAAAACAACAAATACTCCTCCAATATCTTCACAAGCAAACCGAATCGCATCAGAGATATTTCTTTTGGCATCTGTCTTTTTAAAGGCAATTGGGATTTGAGAGCCTGTAATGACAATTGGTTTCCCTAAATCTTGTAACATATACGAGAGCGCAGCTGAAGTGTAAGCCATTGTATCTGTTCCATGGGTAATCACAAAGCCATCGTAATCATGGTAGTGCTCATGGATGGATTGTGCCATTTCTGTCCAATCTTCGGGCTGCATATTTGTACTATCAATATTCATCAAAGGCTTACTATCAATCTGATAAAGTAAATCCAATCCCGGCAGGTGTCCTAAAAATTCGTCAGCTTTCATTTCTGGAACCAGTCCATCTTTTCCTTCTAACGATGCAATTGTACCACCTGTAGTAATTAACATCAACTTCTTCATTTTTGACTTCAACTTCTCCAATATACCCCCCCCTATAAAACCTCCCTGTCTTACAATCATTCAATCTTCTTAGAAAAATGTTTTCGCTATAAATGTACATGTTACGCGTACACCACATGTTATTATAGTCATGTTCCAGAGTGAAATCAAGCTCAAATCATTCATTACGCGTACTCTCATTCCAATTTGATGTTATAATGGATTTATATAAAAGGAGAGTTATAAGAATGATTGTAAATAGATTAACTACATTAAGGAAGGCCAAAAGGTGGTCTTTGCAATATACCGCTGACAGACTCGGAATCGCCAAGAGTACCTATGCAGGTTACGAATCGGGCCATCGCCGCCCTTCGTTAGAAACGATTAATTTATTAGCAGGCTTATATGATACATCCACTGATTACATTCTAGGTCGAGTGGATTATCCATCTAAAGATATTACCACAGAGTCACCACGAGTCATGGAATTAACGGATTCGCCAAATATGAAGCTGGCTGTCGATGGAATCTCTCTTTCTGAAGAGGAAACGATTCAATTCATCGCTTTTATTAGAGCTAAACGAGAAGTGGAAATATATCGCGATAAACAAAATGAAACATAGCAGACATTGGGCATAAGACTTGGTATATTGGAATGACCGCACTTCATCATCAGGTTCTTATAATATTCACGATGTAACTGGCATTTATTTAAAACTGTAAAATTCCATGGCTTTAACCAGTTAGGATAAGTCGGTTATGCTTAATCATCAAGTTCGCCCTTTGAAGCTACCCATAATTATTTCTGGATGACAAGAGAATAGGCAGATAAAACTTACTTACTGGTCTTATTAGCTTTTGGAATTCTAATAGTGCCCCGAGTTTAGAAAATTAAGTTTTATTAATTATAATAGAAGAAAGTAGACTAATTAAATGTCATCCATCATCATTATTCTGTTATCTTCTTTAACACTTCCTTTTCCATCAAGGGAAAAGGAGTAAATTCCGCTGTTTTTTCTATCCACCAACTATGCTTATTTAAGTTTAATACCCGACTTTCCCTCTTGATTTATTTGTAATGAAAGAAAAACCATAGCAAAGCTCATGGTTTTCCCCCGTTTATAAATGGACACTGCTGTCATATATTTAAAGCTAAAAACGAACTGAATATTGGAAGCTTCATGAAAATGTAAGATATATCGTTTAATTCAAGTGCTTCTCTTTTCGGAAAGCGAAATTATAAAATCCTTAAAAGCATCGAAAATTGCTCAATATCTTGGTTAATCTGTCTCATTCGAAATACTGTTTCCAATAAATCAAGGCATCTCGTCTTCTTTTTCCCGATTTTTGAAAGCTTCATGGGTGACAATATCCTCGATTTGTTCATATTGCCGGCTGTGTTCCTTCTCTTCGCTAATTCTATTATTGGGTAGATTTCCTGGATGCCCTTTTTCTTTGTGATTAAAGCTTTTACCACGACTCATACTCATTCTCTCCTTTTTAATCATTATTTGTTTAGTTTCCCCAAGCACACAAAAAATATGATTTAATTTCTCTTTTTCCTGTTTTTGCAGCAGGTTTGGATTCACCTGTAATTTTCAGCCGAAATTCATTGTAAAAATAAGAGATATGTGTCAATCCGGGATGTTCCTTCACACCCGATCTAGTGCAAAAAAAGAACAGGAATCGTCAAATTAAGACACTTCCTGTTCTTTTTATTAGGGTTTATTCACTACTTACATACCTTATAACAGTTTATTAACAGTAAAAGGGTTAGGAGGATACCACCACGGAAGGTCGCCACTTTCTTGAAATGTTTGCAATATGATGCGGTTCCGTTCTGCAACATCCTCCAATTAAACGTGCCCCTGCATGGTGCCATTCTTCAGATTTCAGGTCGAACCTGGTACATGATTCTTCACCATGCCAGGTTTTAGTTTCCGGATTATATGTTTCACCAGAATTCGGATAAACTATAATTGGTTTATGCGTGTTTGAACGCAACACCTGTATGGCTTCCGTGATACCTGATATGGGCGCACAGTTGATGCCGATTGCAGCAATTTGCTCACTGTCCCCAAACAATCTGGTACACTCCTCAAGCAATGTACCGTCACTAATCGCTTTTTCATTTTTCAATGAAAAGGATAGCCAAGCATAGACTTCTGGATAATCTTTCAATATTGTATGTAATACTTTTGCTTCTTGCAGAGAAGGAATCGTTTCAAATGCTAAAATGTCAGCACCGGCTTCAATCAAAGCTGATATTCGCGAGCGATGAAATGCAGTTAAAGTTTCATCGGAAACACCATAGTTTCCTACATACTCTGAACCATCTGCAAGGTAAGCCCCATAAGGTCCAACTGATGCAGCAACCAATGGCTTAGGTCTAATCGCTTGATATTCTTCTTCCTTCCAAAATTCATCTCTTGCTTTCCTTGCGAGTAAAACCGTTTTCCGGATTAGTTCCAAAGCCTCTTTCTCTTGTATTCCGCGGAGGGCGAAACCTTCAACTGTTGCTTGGTAGCTTGCCGTTATCGCACAATCAGCACCAGCCCGAAAGTAGTCAGAGTGAACTTGATAAATCACTTCTGGATTTTCAAGTAATACACGTGCAGACCACAGGGGATCGTCCAAATCGCACCCATGCCTTTCAAGCTCTGTAGCTAGAGCCCCGTCCAAAATCATGACTGAATGATCTCGTAATATTGCGTCAATTGGGCTAATTTTTTTATTCATGTTCTACTCCTCTTTTTCTTTATAGTTTGTGTCAGATAATAACTTCCATAGCAAAATAAAATAAAAGGAATGCCACAATATAGTGCAATTCGTTGTGTAGGATCAAATGCAATTCCTATGCAAGAAGCAAGACATAGCATAAAAGAAACGATTGGTATGAGTGGATATAATGGTGTATGAAAAGCCAAATCATTTACTGAATTTCCTTCTTTTATAAATCGTCTGCGAAATAGAAACTGTGACGCGCTAATACTCATCCAAACTACTACCACGGCTAATCCAGAAATGGATACAAGCACTATATATACAGTATCCGGTGCAATAATACTCGAGAAAAGGGCTAAACCACCTCCCAACATACTGCAAAGGACTGCATTTATCGGAACACCCCGTTTTGACAATTTTGCAAAAATGGGTGATATAGTTTTCTTATCTGCAAGTGACCAAAGCATTCTGGATGATGCATATAATCCAGAATTTGCAGCAGACAAAATGGCAGTTAATATAACAAAGTTCATAATATCCGCTGCATACGGCACTCCAATTCGTTCGAGAACTGCAACAAAGGGGCTCTCTAGTACGCTTGCATCCGAAATAGGCAATAATGCGGATAATACAACAATGGTCCCTACAAAAAAGATGATCAATCTCCATAATGTCATACGGATTGCCTTTGGTATCGTTTTTTCTGGATTCACTGTTTCTCCAGCTGCAATTCCGATTAATTCAGTTCCAGAAAACGCGAAATTCACCGCGAGCATTGTCATTAGAATAGCAAAAGCACCATTCGGAAATAAACCTGCACTTGTAAAATTGGAAAATAACGGGGCTGATTGTGAATGAATTATTGGAATAAAACCTATCATTGCCGCAGCTCCCAGAATAATAAATATAACAATAGCAAATACCTTTATAGACGCAAACCAGAATTCGGATTCAGAGAAAAACTTAACGGTCCACGCATTTAAAGCCAAGACCAATATGGCAAATAGTGCACTCCATATCCAGACATTAATGGATGGAAACCATCGCTGCATTAACAATCCTGCAGCCGTAAATTCCGAACCTAGTGCAACAGTCCAGGTTAGCCAATACAACCAGGCTACTGTATATCCTGTCCCTGGTCCGATGTATTTAGCTGCGTAGCTATGAAACGCACCTGTCTCGGGCATTTGCACTGCCAGTTCACCTAGACATAGCATGACTAGATAAACCACTAAGGCTCCAATCAGATACGAAAGGATGGTGCCGAATGGGCCAGCCTGTTGAATCGTATAACCCGAACTTAAGAATAAACCAGTTCCAATCACCCCGCCAAGCGATAGCATTATTATATGCCGTGCTTGCATTTGCCTTTGAAAATCATGCTTCTTTTTGTTCTCCATTCTTACTCTCCTTAATCTTGGATCCAGAAAAAACGAAAACGCACTCTAAAAAAGAGTGCGTTACTGACAAATAAACACGTACGGTCTTATCTATCAAGGTTTCACCCCCTGGAATTAGCACAGTGCCATTGTAGACCTGTTGCTGAGGTTTCATAGGGCCAGTCCCTCCACCTCTCTGGATAAGAAATTATTTTTTTATAACTTTATCAATCTATGAAAAAATTGTCAAGTTTTGTTTCGGATTGTAAAGACTTCCTTTTAAATTCTAACGATCATGGCGCCTATGGCATTCATATCAAATGGTTGCTCGTTTTTAAACAGTCGCTTACAGCATTAAAATTGCAGATGAAGCTAACCGGGATAATTTTGATCAAAAAAATGGCGCCATCTTAAAAAGATGACGCCATTTTTACTTTCTTTTCACTTAAGGACGTTCTATTTCAAATAATTCCCCTAGTTTTGTATAAGTATGACCCGCTAATCTTGCTACAGGTTTTAGCCCATTCTGGTCAATTCGGCCATTATGGTAAATATCTTGCTCTATATGATAGCAGACTATTTTCCCTATCAATAAATCACATCCAGGTTTATTCTGGGAACCTGCCAATGGTATCGCATGCTCTAATGTACATTCAAAGCGTACCTTCGCTTCTTGCAATCCTGGTACTGATACCTTATCACTAGCAGCCAGCGTGAAATGGGTAAGACCCAATTCACTTTCGTCAGATGGGAGTTCCTTGGCCGTTCGATTTGCATCAGCTACATTATTTTCATCAGTGATATGAACAACGAATTCACCTTTTTGAATTGCATTTCGGGCTGTGTCCTTTGAAACTCCTTCTTTCCGTTGAACAGAAATGGAAATCATCGGAGGGTTTGAACTGACTATGTTAAAAAAGCTGAATGGCGCTATATTGATTGTACCGGTGTCGGATTGTGTCGTAACCAGGGCTATAGGTCTCGGTATAATGCTTCCAGTCAAAAACTTGTAATTTTCCCGTTCAGTCAGACTTTCGGGATTAACAGAAATCATCTTCATTCCCTCTCATTCTTATAAAAAGTTCTTCTGAAACCATGAACCTGCTGCCTCAACCTCTGCACGTGTTAACTGATGACCGTAATTTTCCCAGTGAACATCCACTTTAGCACCAGCTTGCAGTAAAAGATGATTAAGTTCATCAGTTTCTTCTGCCGGGCAAATCGGATCGTTTTTACCTGCAGCAATAAATACAGGTATATCCGAAAGGGATGGCAAAGTAATCCCTCGTCTAGGCACCATTGGATGATGTAGGATCGCTCCTTGTAATGCCCCTTCGAAATGGAACAGCAAACTTGCCGCTATATTTGCACCATTGGAATAACCTAATGATACCACTCTGTCACGGTCGAAGTCATATTTTTGGGACGCTGATTCCAAGAAGTCATAAAGCTCTTTCGTACGGAAAATCAAGTCTTCTTCATCAAAAACCCCTTCGGATAACCGGCGGAAAAAACGAGGCATTCCGTTTTCAAGTACATTTCCCCGTACGCTTAATACGGATGAACCCGGGGAAACCATTTCCGCTAATGGCAAGAGATCTGTTTCCGTTCCTCCAGTGCCATGTAAAAGCAAAAGTAACGGAGCTTCTGGATTACTTCCTTTTTGAAAAATATGCTTCATCATTTATCCTCCTCTAGTACTCTCGGCACTGCCGGCAGTAACGTTTTCTCCATGATTCCCCTTTTTTCTTCCAGCCATGGCGGCAGCATTAATTTACTGCCCATCGTTTCCTTCGTTTCATCATGAGCGAAGCCAGGTGGATCTGTGGCCACTTCAAAAAGTATGCCTCCATCTTCCCTGAAATAAATGGCATCGAAGTATTGACGGTCTGTAAAGGGTGTCACACCATAGTCATGGTTGGCGATATGCTCCCTCCATTCTTTATGATCTTCATTATCGATTGCTCGCCATGCAAGATGATGGACAGTTCCCACTCCGATTTTCCCATTTGGCAAAACCGTTTTTTTAACATCTATCAAATTTCCGATGTCCGATGTGGATTTGAAGCGGATGTAATCGCCCTCTTCCCCAATCTTTTGCAGGCCCATCACATTCTCTAATAGTTCCATCGTTTTGATCGGTTTTGACGTCAATAATACGGCACCGCCGAATCCCTTGATAGCCTTATCAGCTGGTACACCGCCGAATGACCACTCGCTATTTTTTCCTTCTTTACGCTCAACCAGTTCAAGTTGCAAACCATGTGGGTCTTGAAATTCCAGATATTCCTCGCCGAAACGTGAAACCTTTTCAAAATCTATGTTAAATTTATCTAAACGCATTTCCCAGAAACCCATTGATCCTTCCGGAACCGCATATGTTGTAACACCCACTTGTCCTGAGCCAATTCTCCCTTTGTATGCCCCTGGCCAAGGAAAGAAAGTGATGATAGTGCCCGGAGAACCTGATTCATCTCCGAAATACAAATGATAGGTGCCTGGATCATCAAAATTAACGGTTTTCTTCACCATACGCAGTCCCAATACTCCAGCATAAAAATCCACGTTCTCTTGAGGATTGCCTACAATTGCGGTTATATGATGTATTCCTGCATTTTGCTTTTGCATGCCGATTACTTCCTTTCCCGTTGATTAATTTGTTGGTTTTGTATTCAGTGGTTTTAAATTCGCTTCAATATCCTTTCTTTTCGATTCTAAAAATGGTGGCAGGGCAAGGTTCTCACCTAGGTGCTGCTCTGCTTCATCCACTGCAAAACCAGGTCCATCAGTAGCTAATTCAAATAAGATGCCATTCGGCTCCCTAAAATAGAGTGAATGAAAATAAAAGCGGTCCACATATCCCGAGTTCACGAATTTCGATTCACTAATTTTCTCTATCCATTTTCTCAGTTCCCCTTCATTATCCACCCGGAAGGCAACATGGTGTACTCCACCCCTCCCCAACCTTTCCCGAGGTATGTCATTCCTTTCTTCAATATGGAGTTCGGCTCCTGTTCCTCCCTCACCTGTCTCGTAAACGACTATCGGATTTTGCCCCCTAATTGAGGATGGGTATGTGCCTGATTTCCTGAACCCCAATACCTTGGTAAGAACGCTTTCAGTTTGTATAATATTGGGTACAGTAAGTTTTACTGGTCCTAATCCAAGGATTGAAAACTCTTGCGGTACCGGGCTTCCATCCCACGGTAATCCTCCTTGAACCCCGTTATTATCCTGATCGGAAACCAGAAGAAGCCTCTGCCCTTCAGGATCTTTAAAAGATAGCACATTCCTTTCAAAACGGCTCGATATTTCATCATGCTCAACATTGAATTCAACAAACCTTTTTTTCCAATATCCTAGTGCATCATCATCTCTCACCCTTAAGGAAATTTCTGAAATACTATTGTTCCCCTCATGTGTGCGGGCAGCATTGGGAATTTCAAAAAATGTCAATTCCGTACCCGGTGAACCAATTTGATCTCCATAAAATAAGTGATACACACGAACATCATCTTGATTCACCGTTTTTTTAATTAATCGCATCCCTAAGACTTTCGTGTAGAATTCAAAATTATTTCCCGCTTTAGCTGTAATCGCAGAAACATGATGCAATCCTTTTAATTCCATCCGTACCACTCCTATCTTTATAAATCTCCCCTTACGGAGAAGAATTAATCCGTAAATAATATCTCGAATTCAAAGTATTTAACCTTCACAATACTTTTAATGCAAATATCTTGATTTAAAGATAAACGACAGTGATAAAATTGTCAACCATTTTCAATCAAATAATTTCGCCAGTATTCACTTAACATAAAAAATTAAAATCAGGTCAAAATAAATCGGTATAAAGAATGGAGGTGTGATATATGGGTAAAGATTTTTTTAGCGCAATTGAAGATAGACGCTCTTATTATTCCCTTAGCAAGGAACGTGTTGTTCCTAATAAAAGGATTAAAGAAGTTATCGATCATGCCGTTCAATATTCCCCTTCCGCTTTCAACTCCCAAAGTGCAAGAGTGATTGTTTTAACTGGCCAAAGCCACGACCAATTATGGGCTATCACGAAAAAAACATTAAGAAAAGCAATCGGTGACAAAGATTTTGAAAAAACTGAAGAAAAAATGAATTCATTTATAAATGGTTATGGTACGGTTTTATTCTTTGAAGACCAGGCCATTATAGATAGGCTTCAAGAACAATTCAACACGTATGCCGAAAACTTTCCGATTTGGTCGAACCAATCGTCTGCCATTTTACAATTTGTCGTATGGACTTCCTTGGAAATTGAAGGGTTTGGGGCAAGTCTTCAGCATTATAATCCTTTAATCGATGACGAAGTGAGAAAGACATGGGATATATCACGCGATTGGAAACTCATCGCACAGATGCCCTTTGGAAAACCCACTGCAGAGCCTGGCGATAAAGACTTCTCACCACTTGAAGAACGTGTGAAATATTATCATTGAAACAATAGGGGCTGTCTCTACATAACGAGCCAGCCCTTTCAGTTATTTCATTTAATAATCCGGAAATACTGCAAAAAATTTTGAAAATATCAATGATGCAAAGCCTATATATTCTACAACCGGCATGATTTTGATATCCTCAATGGCGTTCAACATGTACATTTCAAATCCCCCTTGTAACCTATTGAATTGGTGAAGAGCGCCCTGGTAGCCATTCCTTCAAATAATATGGGAGTTCACCGGAATATTGTTTAGCAGCATGTCCACTTTTCAGTAGGCTATATGTCTTATCCTTACATCTTAAATGCTTCATTATCGGATAAATCATCTCCTGCGGGACCAATCGATCATACTCACTCGCGCATACCAAAACACTAGCATCAATTTTCGATAGCTTCGCTTTTTTCCCCCTTACCTTAAAACCCCCATTAACCAAGCTATTTTTTATCAAAAGGTCTTTGGTTATTTGTTTTGCGGCTGCTCCGGATAATGGTATATGCCCATTAGCCCAAGCATTGAAGCGGCGCCAATTTTGAACGTATTCATCATCATCCGCTTGATTCAATAAAGATAAATAGGGTGATATATAGATAGGAGATGTAATTAACCTGATTCCATATTTAACTGCACTGGCTGGGATCGTTTGATAAATATCAATCGTATCGTTAAAATCCGCGGTACCTTCCTTTAACGCTTCCTGCCATTGATCAAAAAATTCCGAGGCACTGAAATCAACCGGTGTAACGGAGAGGATCAAGTTCTTGATTGGCTCGTCTGCAATGGCAGCATATATTGCGGCTATTGTCCCGCCGAGGCAAAACCCCATAACTGTAATTTCTGATGCTCCAGAGTGGCGTAATGCACGCTGTACTCCTTTTTGAATATAATCGACGATATAATCTTCGATCGATATTTCACCATCTTCAAAGCCCGGACTTCCAAAATCAAGCAAATACACATCAAAACCTTCATTTACAAAAGATTCAATTAAACTATTCCCGGGGGACAAATCAAGAATCAAAGGAGTATTGATGAGTGAATATATAAGAAAAACCGGCACATCATATTTTTTTTGTGCTGATGGATAATGCCAAAGCGTTGATTTGTTTTTTTTCCACACCGCTATTTTCGGTGTCAGTCCCATTTCAGGCATTGGCTGATTGGGAATATCCATAAAATGTTTCCATTTAGATATGGATTCGGATTGGTTTTTCGGCACTTTCCGCTTAGACATTTGAATTTCCCTGTCCAAGTGAATCTACCTCAGGTAACTGCGAGCTTAACAATAAAGAGTTATTTATAAAATCCGATACTCTTTTTTTACGCGCTTCGATTTCATTGGATTCCCAACTTGACTTCTTTTTCTTACTGCGCGATGAAGCATTGCGTTTATTACTAGCTGAAGAATTACCTCTGACGAGCACGCCCCTATCCTCGACAAGTGTTGAAACCAACTCTTCTAAACTATCAATTTTTTCTTCGAGCTGGATGACCAGTTTCGCTACACTCGCTACATCTTTTTTTGTTGGGTAATTCATGATGATGGACATTCTTTCTGAGGCTTCCTGCATTCTATTTATTCTTGGAATCTGCAATCGGGCATTGTCGCTTACTGCTTCTATTAACTCACGATTATTTAGCAAATCCTGAATTTTACCATTAAGCTGTTGCTCTTTTTGTGCGCCTAGTAATTTAAGCCCTTTAAAAAAATTTGATTTTCCCGCCATATTTCTTCCTTCCTTCCTTTTTCCTCCGTTTACACTAATGCCGAAATTCCACCGTCAATGATCAAAACATGACCAACCATATAGTCAGAAGCCTGTGAGGCTAAAAATACGGCGGCACCCCTTAAATCATCTTCATCGCCAAACCTGCCAGCCGGAGTTTTGCCTAATATGTCATAGTTAGACTTTTCAAGAATTTTCTTTGTGATTTTAGTCGGGAAAAATCCAGGTGCAATTGCATTGACTTGGATCCCATATCTAGCAAGTTTAACTCCTAAATCCTTAGTCATTGTAATGATGGCACCCTTACTGGTGTTATAAGCTATCGTATCCAATAGCTCAGGAAACGTCCCGCCAAGACCTGTCACCGATGCAATATTTATGATTTTCCCGGAATTTTGCTGTTTCATGACCTTCGCTACAGCCTGTGAAAACAGGAATGTACCTGTAACGTTAACATTCAATACTTTTTCCCACTTATCCTTGGGAAGATCCAAAAGCGGACCTGACCAGGACGTACCGCTGTTATTGACAAGAATATCAATCGTGCCGAATTGAGCAAGCGTTTCCTTGACGACATGGTCAATGGCACTCTCATCCGTGATATCACATTCAAAGGCAATGGCATTAACACCCATCGATTGCAAGTCTTCACATGCCTCCTTACATAGAGGAAAATTTCGTGAAGCAATGACGATATTTGCACCAGCCTCCCCCAACGCCATGGCGATCTGTTTGCCCAGCCCTCTGCCGCCGCCGGTGATTATAGCCGTTTTATTAGTCAAATCGAACATTTTACTCAATGTAGTCAACTTTTCAGCCCTTCCTTAATGAAGAATTATTTATATAAAACCGTCTATATCATTATAGAAAAGCCTATCCAATATTGTGCTTAAAATAGCCTAATGCCTCTGCCTTTTGTTTAAATCAACATGTATCCTTTATATCAATGAGGAATGCTTCGGTCAGCTGGCGGAATTTCGGCCTATTGGAAACTTTATTCGTCCGATTACTGAATAATTAGACTGAGTGAGCAAAATCGGATACTTAACCTGTTAAATCGTTTACACTATAGAACAGTAAGGAGGTTAAAAAAATGACGATACATCACTTTCATTTAACCGCCGAATGGCCCGGCGGCAGAAATGATATCGGTACAATTCATTCAGGGAATCTTCAAACACAGATAAGTATTCCTACTGGAATGGAGGGACCAGGGATCGGCACTAATCCCGATGAAATGCTTCTTGGGGCGGCATCGACCTGCTATATCATTACCTTTGCTGCAATGTTAGAGCGAGCCCATATAGAAAAAGCAAGGTTGTCCATGCAATCGGAAGCGTTAGTGGATGTTACGAATGGTGTATTCACCTATAAGAAAATCATTCATTGCCCTGAACTTGTATTGGTACCGGGCACTTCTGAAAAAGTGGTTGAAAAAGCGAGGAAACTTGCTGAAAAAGCTGAAACTTCATGTATGATTTCTAAAGCGATCAAAGGTAATGTAGCAGTGGAATTGAATGCGACAATTTCCATAGCTCAGTAACCTTGAACTGAAAAAGTGCCTAACCCTATATCGGTTTAGGCACTTTTTGAACTATTGAATCATGTTCACTTTATTTTCAACCTCGCGGCACACTTCATCAGCCGTTAAACCATTTGCCTCAATGATGGACGCTTTCAATGAAGTATCGCTTATACCCATCATATTACTTTCCAAACCTGTTACCACACAACAATCCACGTTTTTTGCGTCAGCTTCATGTTTAATCTCCACAACATCAAAACCTTTTTCACGAAGTGCTTCCTGAATATTCGTTAATGATTCTTCAACACCGATTTTTGACATCAACACACACCTCCTCTACCCTCTAACCTGTCCTTTTCACCTTCAATATATGTATAGGATGTGAAGGAAATAGGGAAAGTAATATCGAGGTGATAAACATGAATGGGAAAAACAAGAAAGATGCTTCACAAACTCGTTTAGGTTCTTCTCAGATAGAGGGGCAAGGTACCACTACGAAAGAAACCGGGGCCTTCACTCAACCTTCTTCACTTAAAAAGCAAAAACGTTCCTGATAAAAGAGAATACTAAATCAACCATGGAACTCCGACTTCATGATACGCAAAAAAACGCTTGGTTTAACCGCCAAGCGTTTTCCTCTGCATGTACCTGTCTTCACTTTACAATCAGGTTCTTATATATTTTGTTTTCTGATTTCCCTTTGAATTTTTAGATCATTCAATCGATCTCCATCAATTGTTTTTGAATCCATTTTTGCTTTATCGGCTCCACCAGGGTTTAAATCACTTTCCCTTAAATTATTATTGGGCGCTGCTTGCTCGTTCCATTTGCTCATCATGATCTCCTCCTCAGTCTTTTATCCTTCCCAAACCTAAGAATTTTCATGAATACACCCCATCATTTATTGCAAAGATAGGAATGGAGGTGGTTTTATTGGAACCAAACAAACCCGGCAATAAGAATGTACCGGATTTTAAAGAGTTGAACGACCGTATCATCAGAGAGGCATCACAGAGTCCCCGTTTAGTGATAAAAACAAATTTGGATACAAAGAATGTAAAGGATGAGAACCCTTATGCCGATCGGATAAACAGTGAAGGATTTTCTGATTTTTTTGAGGAATAAAACAAACCACTTTGTAAAATTTGGACGTTGATTGGAACGAAGGGCACTCGCTTTTGGCGGGCTGTCCGAGTGCCTCGGCGCTTTTGCGCCTGCGGGGTTTCCCCTGGACGCGCTTTTCCCGCATCCCTTTTGTCTACAAAATGAAACCGGCTTTATAAGCCGGTTAATTTTAAAAATATTTTTTCTTCCAAAAAATGAATGCCGTCGTCCCAGCCAATATGATGGCAATTAATAATGTAAAAATGAAAGCAAACGGATTATGTTCAAATGGCAGTTCCACATTCATTCCGTAAAAACTTGCCACCATCGTCGGAAGAGTTAAAATAATGGTCACTGAGGTTAGAAACTTCATGGCATTGTTGACATTATTGGAAATGATCGAAGCGAATGCATCCATCATACCGCTAAGAATGGAAAGATACACTTCTGCCATTTCGATTGCCTGAGCATTTTCGATGATTACATCCTCAAGCAATTCTTTATCTTCTTCATACATTTTCAAATAATTAAAACGGAGGATCTTATCAAGTACTACGCGATTGGATTTCAATGATGTCGTAAAATAAACCAGGCTTTTTTCCAAAGCAAGGAAAGTGTATAATTCTTTATTTTTCATGGACTGATGCAATTCACGTTCGGCTTCATTAGTCATCTTGTTAATCTGTTTCAGGTAACGTAAGTAATAGGATGAAATCTCAAATAATAATTGTAAAGCAAACCTTGTTTTCTTATTGGTGAAAAACCCTTTGATTTTATTGTTTTTGAAATTCGCCAATATCGGCGTTTCTTTCAAAGACACTGTAATGAAACAGTCTTTGGTAAAGATCATACCTATGGGGATCGTTTCAAAGATCGGTAAGTCGGCCTCGTCCCTGGTCAAATATGGGAAATCGACAATAATTAAAACATTATCATCCTCTTTTTCGATTCGTGGCCTTTCCTCATCGTCCAGTGGATCTTTCATGAAATTGATCGGTAATTGCAAAGTCGTACATATATAATCTATTTCAGCTTCTGTGGGCGCGACAATGTTCACCCATGAACCTTTTGTCATTTCCTCGATATTGTTTAGGTGACGGTTTTCATCCGTCTTGTAGATTTCAATCATTTCTTGACCTCCTCTTCTATAGAGAAAGCCTTATTTACCTTCTTCGAGCAGATACTCAGGGAGAATAACAGTCTCGACTTCTAGCATCATAGTGGCTTCCTCTTTCTTTCTGGGTTCAGGATCATAAGAACTGCTGCTCACTCGTATCCACTTCCTTTCGATTCTTTTATCTTAATCCTTATTCATTTAAAGCACAATAAAGAATTTAATACCATGAATCCATGCACAGAATTCGCAATTATCTGATTTTTTTCATTTGAAAAATATAATAAAAAAACGCTTGGGTATCCCCAAGCGAGTCTGTTTGCATTATCCATGCTTCGCATTATTATAATAGTGAACACCATACATGGCGCCTTCATCTACCATTTTATTATCGTCATGATCATATGGATCAGGGTGACCTGCCTTTTCAATTACGGGATCCAGCTCGGAAGCCTTCCTGTTCCAAAAGCCTACTGTTTTTGCTTTTGCATTGGACCATATGTCCTTCACTTTTCCTCTATTCGTTTTATTCGATAAAAATGAGACTCCGGCAACTCCGACTCCTATTAATACTACGTTTTTTCCTAATGCCATCATTACCTTCCCCCTTATTTATTGACTTGCTATATCTATACCCCACGTCAGTTGATTTAAACCTTTATTTATATGGAGGAATTTGATAAAAGAAATTAGGTTTCTTTATTTCATTGTTATATGGCTGATGAAAAACGTGTGTCGTCGCTGGAGACACCGGTGGAATTAACCAGGTCCAGTCCCCTGTTACTTTCCGGTCACAAGAGGCTTCTTTTTCTTCGAATTTCTTGAATTGTTTAGCTGCTGTATGGTGATCCACAATGCTGACTCCGTGTTTTTTATACGAATGAAGGACTGCTTCATTCAGTTCGATAAGGGCTCTATCTTTCCATAAATTCGAATCACGCTTAATATCCAAGCCCATTCTCTCCCCGATTGCCGGCAGCATATTGTAGCGTTCTTCATCCGCGAGGTTCCTGGCACCGATTTCCGTTCCCATGTACCACCCATTAAATGGTGCAGCTGAATAAGTAATACCACCAATTTCCAATCTCATACCTGAAATGATCGGAACTGCATACCATTTGATTTGAAGATCTTTGAACCATTTTAGCTTAGGGTGGGTGATTTGAACTTCTTTAATGAGGCTTTCAGGTATATCATGAAAACTAGGGGGTTTTCCGTCCAATTGGACTACAAGGGGTAAAATATCGAAAGGTCCGATTTTCCCTTCCCATCCTAATGACATACATTGCTTGGTGAATTCGATTGAACTTGAATCACCGATTACGCCATGTTCAGTCTCATATCCTGCATATCGAATGAGCTGATGATTCCAAATATCCACTTTTCGATCATGATCTTTCTGTTTGAAAATGGTAATCACAGGTCTGATGCTCCCATTATTCGTAGCATATTCGATATGCTCAAAGAGAGCCGATACTATTCCTTCTTCGCTTTGAACCATCCTTTTATCAATCACCCTCAGCGATTCCCAAAAAAAGCGTCCAATGCAACGATTGCTATTACGCCAAGCTAATTTAGCACCGTATACCAGTTCTTCATATGTATGTTCATATCTGCCTGTTTCATTTATTTCCTTGTTAATTTGTTCGATCCTGCCATTTATGTCCTCTTCCGTTTTCAATAATTCCGGATAACTTGTCCTGATAAAGGATACGGCCTCTTGCAGTAAATCATTCATCTTTCCCACGGATCCTTCCATTTGCAAAACTTTGACTTCAATATTAAAATAACATATTTTTCATGGCATCCCTAAAGAACACTATTGTTTAAAAGTGCATTTTTTTAAAATGTGGCAATTCCGAGGCGGAATACTTTTCATGATACTTAAAGTAAGCTCATAAATTTCATATACTAAATAATTATCGGTAAAGTTGTTACATATAAGGTAAATGGATTATAATATATTAATAATGAGGTGATATGATGAATAATACGACACTTTGTCCACGATTTGAAAAAGGAATGCAAATCTTGAGTAAACGCTGGACTGGATTGATTGTCAATCAATTACTTAATGGCCCTCAACGGTTTTGTAATATTGAATCTGCATTCCCGATAAGCGGCAGGATTCTTTCTGAACGTTTAAAGGACTTGGAAATTGAAGGTATCGTTAAAAGGGACGTTTATCCAGAAACACCGGTCAGGATTGAATATTCTTTAACTGAAAAAGGCAAGGCTCTTGCACCGGTAATGAACGAAATTCAAAATTGGGCACAAGAATGGCTCGAACCAATACAGAATCAATGACATAGGAATTAAGAAGGGAGGAAGGTCTGCGGACCTCCTCCTTTTTTGTTTAAGTGCCAGTGCCTAGTGGTATATTTTTTACAGATAGAATAACACTAGGTTTATTCCAAATTTATGGGCGGTGAATTATGAAACAGGCAGATTGCATTATTATTGGTGGTGGTATTGCCGGTATTCAGGCAGCCATACAGCTCGGAAGATATAAACATGATATTATCGTCATTGATTCTAATCAAGGCCGATCTTCCATTGCCAAGGCTTACCATAACATCCTTGGATGGCCTGATGGGGTAAGCGGCAAACAATTAAGGACACTTGGCAAACAGCACGCTGAAAAATTCGGTGTCGAATTCTTGGATGATACAGTGAAATCCCTTGAAAAAAAGCAGGACAAGTTTTTTATCCAAACAAAAAATGACAGGAAATATCAAGCCAAAATGGTTTTTCTGGGTACTGGCATTACCGATAACATTCCTCCAATCAGAAACATCTATCCAACTCTTGGGACATCCACATATATATGCCCTGATTGTGACGGGTATGAGATCATGGATAAGCAAACCGTTGTCATAGGAGGCGGAAATACAGGCGCGGGCATGGCGCTTACTCTATTATATTGGTCAAAAGATATCATTTACGTAAATCATTTGAAAACAAAAATTGATGATGAGTATAGGGAAAAATTAAAGGAAAACCAGATTCCCGTAATCGAAGAGGAAGTTTTTGAAGTCCATGTTGATGCCAAACAGCAGTTGACAGCCATACAATTAGTATCAGGTAAATTAATCGAAGCTGAAAAGGCATTCACGGCATTTAAGGGTAACAAACTTAATAATGAGCTGGCCTTACAATTGGGTGTGCAAGTAAATGAAAACAATCATGTGGTGATTCATCCACGGACTAAAGAAACGAATATTAAAGGAGTCTGGGCGGGCGGCGACCTCGTTGCCCATTCCGAACAAGTCACCATTTCGATGGGGGATGGTACCCAAGCAGCGATATGGATTCATAAGAGGCTGTTGGGCCAGCCACTTCCTTATGATTGACAACCTGATGGAAGATTAAAAGGCGACCTGTCAACCAGGCCGCCTTTTATATTGGTATATATAAAGTTTTCCACGTTAGCCTTCTAACACATCTATGTTCGATTCCTCCCCTTAAAAACTTTAACCAAAATGAGAATGACCGCGATGATAAGCAAGATATGTATAAATCCTGCAGCCACTTTAAAGACTAAACCAAGAACCCATAATAAGATGATTACACCAATAATTGTCCAAATCATGATTAAGCCCCCTTTCTTCCCTTCTTTAGATGATTTTTTATTAATAAGAACCTACAACGAAATTTTCTGCTTACATTTAAATTACCCCATATCTTTCTGTAACAAACCCTTACACTATTTTTTACATAAAACTGTAAATGCTGTAAATGATAATAAAGGAATGAGAATCTTCCATATTGAAAACCACCATAAGGAAGAGACTTTCAGGTTTTACCCAAAAATCCAATTAGAAGGAGTCGTCCGTTCATGAAAAAGTTTTTAGTCATCTGTTTAACAGCCTGTTCCCTATTCTTGGTTAATCTGAATCACTCGGCTGCACAGGAAAATAAAGCAAAGCCGGAAAGTGTCCAATTCACTGAAGCTCAAAAATCGGAAATCGCTAAGATCCAAAAACAGATACTCGCTGATAAAAAGTTATTGATCGAAAAATATGTCGAGTTTGGCGCGCTTTCGAAAGAAGAAGCCGATAAAATGGTTTCACATTTTGAAGAACATTATAAAATGATGGAAGAACATAATTTTCAAATTCCGCCGCACCGCCCACATTCTCGACACATGCACAAGTAATTGCATGTTATTTGCCTATAGCCTGATAATCCGACCTGATGAATAGGCCGGATTATTTTCATTTCTTTCGTCCTTGATAAATAAACATTCCGCGTTTACCATTTACTAAAGGATTTATATTTCTCTTTAGCGAAATACATAACTATGAGAAATGAAAGGGTGAAAAGGATGAACAAAATAGGTATAACAGCAAGAGACTTATTTCACTTGAAATCAGTAACCGACCCAAAGCTATCCCCGGATGGAAGCATGGTGATTTATGTCCAAACAAGAATAGATGAAAAAACGGAAAAATACATTTCCAATCTGTATATGTTCAGCCTGATAACGAATGAAACAAAGCAATGGACGTTTGGGGATAATCGTGATACATCACCAGCCTGGTCCCCCGACGGCAAGCATATCGCCTTTATATCGGACAGATCTGGTAAAAAACAGGTCCACATTATAGGGAGCATTGGCGGGGAAGCTCGACAGCTGACCCATTTCGTGAACGGTGTATCAAAGCCTATTTGGTCTCCTTGTTCCACCAAATTGCTGCTTTCAACCGGATTAAAGGTGGGGGAAAACCTTAATACGGTCAAAGAAAATGATTTGTCCAAAGAAGTTCATAGGTATGACCGGATTAAGTATAAATGGGATGGAAGAGGCTATTTTGATCAGTTATATCAGCAGCTGGTTATAGTGGAAATTTTTAAGGGAGATTCCACATTGCTAACGGAAAACAATATTGATCATCATCCGAATGCTTGGTCCCCAGACGGACAGCATATTGCATTCATAAGCGGGGATGCAGAAAGAAGTGATGATGAACTATTTTCCGATATTTTCATCATGGAACTAGAAACGAAAGCTTTAGAGAGGATAACGGATGGCAAAGGTTTTTTTAGAGATCCGAAATGGTCTCCAAATGGCGAATATCTATCTTTCATTGGCCATAATAAAGAATTTGCCGGTGCCACCTTTTCAAATATCTGGTTATATTCCATTTTCGATCAAACGACTCAGTGTTTGACCGATGGATGGGACGTCCAAATTGGAGATTCCGCAATTGGTGATTTCCAAATCGGAGCCGTCGACCCAGGTATCTTATGGACAAACGATAGCCAAGGCTTTTACTTTTTAATTAGCGATTACGGAAATACCGGAGTTTATTATGGTTCCATTGAAGGAGCCATGTATCCATCGATCCTTGACCCGCAGCATATATACGGCCTGACTATAGATCCCGAAAGCCATCGTGCTGTGGTGGCTATCAGTACACCTGTTCATCCCGGCGATCTCTTTGCTTATAACCTTACAAACGGCGATAAGGAACAAATCAGTTTTGTTAATGAGGATTTTTTGAAGGATAAACATTTGTCTATGGCTGAACCCATTACATTTCCATCTGTTGATGGTCTTACCATTCACGGCTGGATCATGAGACCGACCGATTTTAATGGCAATCAAAAATATCCGCTCATTTTAGAAATTCACGGCGGTCCGCATATGATGTATGCCAATACCTATGTACATGAATTCCAGACCTTGGCTAATGAAGGGTATACTGTATTGTTCACTAATCCGCGCGGGAGTGTAGGATATGGCCAAGACTTTGTAAATGCCTGCAGGGGCGATTATGGTGGCATGGATTATAAGGACTTAATGGCTGGAGTTGATCATGTTTTAGCCACGTATGATTTTATCGAGCATGAAGATTTAGGGGTATCCGGGGGAAGTTATGGAGGATTCATGACAAATTGGATCATCGGACATACCAACCGCTTCAAGGCCGCTGTGACTCAGCGTTGCATAAGTAATTGGCTAAGTTTTTATGGGGTCAGCGACATCGGCTATTATTTTACAGAGTGGGAAGTAGGCGGCGATATCGTTAACTCTGCTGAAAAATTATGGCAGCACTCTCCTTTAAAATATGTTTCCAATGTGACTACCCCTTTACTTTTACTTCACGGTGAAAAGGATTTCCGCTGTCCCATTGAACAGAGCGAGCAATTTTTTGTCGCTTTAAAACGGCAAAAAAAAGAAGCGATGCTTGTTTCATTCCCAGATGAAACTCATGAAGTATCCCGAAGCGGATCTCCAAAAATGCGCCTGCAACATGTTGAGGAAATCAAAGGATGGTTCAATAAGCATCTTTAAAAACAAGGCTGTTTTCGCATACTTTGTTGCTATTTACCAAGTAAAGCGGTGTGGTTGATTTCCCCTCCAGATGCTCGCTTTCCGCGGGGCGGGCGGTGAGCCTCCTCGGCGTAAACGCCTGTGGGGTCTCACCTGTCCCGCAGGAGTCTCGCACTTGCGCTCCAATCAACCTTAAATCGTTTCGTTTTTAAAAACAACAATCTTTACGAAAAGAGCTAAAAACAAAAACTCTGTTAGCAAAGCTAACAGAGTTTTTGTTTTTAGTGTTGAATTTGGTCTCTGTCCTCGGAAATCGAACTTAAAGCATTTCCTGCCATTGAATTTGTCTGTTGGTGTACAGCAAGATCACCTAATGCCACGACTCCCACCAGCTTGTCATTCTCAATGATTGGGAGCCTTCTGATTTGTTCGGTAGCCATTAATTCTTCAGCTTCCTCCACCGACATATCGGGCCTACCTGTTACAAGGTTCGTGGAAATGACATCAGTAATTCTAGTTGAATTCGGCTTTTTCTCGGCAACACAACGAATGACGATATCCCTGTCTGTGATGACACCAATTAAATGGTTATTCTCCAATACAGGAATGACACCAACATCATCATTCTTCATTTTGACTGCTGCTTCATATATATTATCTTCCGCCGTGCAACAATCCACGTTTGTTGTCATGATATCTCTTAATGTAGTCACGGATATCCCTCCATTTTCATAAGTTGCTTGTTTATTTTTGACTTCTGTAAAGAAATTATTCATGAAACACGCTCACGCTTCATTCCACATATTTCCCATGATCCGGTTTAGCAAATGAATCGAACTCCTTTGCAAGCTTTGATAAACCCATTTCCAGTTCTTGCCCTTCAACAGGATACCCGTGCCCCGTTATGGCAACAGCCGGCTTCATACTTTCCAATAACTTTACAGATTCTTTTGCAGCCTCCCAATCAGTTGTCAAATACCGCGGTGGGCCCGCAATTTCTTTCTCCTGAGTAATAACCTTGTATAGGGAATCTTGTCTGACATTCACAAAAGCATCTCCAGCAATCAAACTTCGGTCACTTTCACGGAAAAGTGAAATATGTCCTTTTGAATGGCCAGGGGTGTGAATCCATTTCCAATCGCGAAGCCCGGGAACACTTTGATCATCAGGCAATGGCTGAACTTTTTCATCAAGGTTGATTCCCTCATTCGGAAATATCCATGAAATTTTTGCGACCATCCCCCCTTCAACTGTAGGATCCGGTTCGGAGTAATTTTCCTGTCCCGTTAAATAAGGCATTTCTTTTATATGGGCATAAACAGGAGCATTCCAATACTCCATTAGCTCAATCAGTGCACCAACATGATCGAAATGTCCATGTGTCAAAATAATGGCAGCAGGTGGATTCCGAGGTCCATATATTTCTTCAGCCGTTTTCTTTATTACCTCCGCTGAGCGTGGCATCCCTGCATCTATCAATACCCATTTATCATCTTTGGGTGACCCTACAAAAATCACATTAACGATTTGGACGGACAGACAATATATATCTTCATTTATTATCTGTACATCACCACTGGAAACTGAAGTCATTGGCATCAATTTTTCATTCAAATGATTATCATCCATTTATAATCCTCCAAATTTTGAACAATCTTTTTTAAAAGGATACCCTGTACAAGAAAATAAAAAACAACCTATAATTTATATAGGCTGTTTCAGACTGTAGACAAATTCGAAGAAAAGTTGCAGATGATTTCAGTTCATATAAAACATAAAAAATCATGCAGTATAACCAAGTCATGGTTTAAAATCATGGTTATCATTTCTTCACCTCAGTATACATCCCTTCGGGTAAATACTGTAAAGGATACAATTAAAGCAAGAGCCCACCAAACGAGCAAAGTAGTGACAGACGATAATAAAGTCATCCCTTCTATCGGGGGAGCCGTCCCGCTAATATAGGCGGTCAACTTCAAATTCACCATAAAGAAATATTTCGCTGATTCCCATGATGAAACCATATTGTTCAATATAGCCCCGGAAATTAATGCTGCCAGCATGATGCCCATTCCTGCAGGGGTGCTCCTCACTAAAACCGAAAGCATGAAAGAAAGGGTCCCTACAACGACCGCCACCAGCCAGACAAGTCCCAAATCCATCAATAAGAATTTCCATTGTTCAACTAACCTTACTTGACTGACATCCACATCAGCACCATGCAATTCGAATCCGGTTATTACAGGGGCCCCCCATCCTTGATACCCGAAAACGATTCCTGATAAAAGGTAAGACAATATGGCTGTCATCGCCACGATAATCGAAACCGATAATAATAATGTTACATATTTGCTCAATAAGATTTTCCAGCGCTCCACTGGCCTTGTAAGCAATAGCTTGATCGTGCCTTGTCCATTTTCGGAAGAAACCAAATCACTGGCCACAATCATGATCAACAGCGGAATGAACAAATCAATTGCATTTTCCAAAAACATGCGTGTAAAAGTAGCTGCGCCTGGTTCTGAGGGATTGATATCATGATCGAGATAATATTGCTGCTGCTTCAGACTTACTTGCAGCTGTTCACGCCACTCATCCAGCATCCTATTCGAGCCCAACCGATTTTGAGTATCAATGATTTGCTGCTGAAGAGCTGCACGCCAATCATCAGTTCCCAACTTCTCCCGCTGCTCTTCCACTTGTTTGTATTGGGCATATGTAAACATCAACACTAAAATTCCAACGATGATACCGATTATGATCAGCCGTTTTTTTGCCAACATCTTCATCATTTCATTTTGGACCAAGTTATTCAATGCCTGCACCTCCGACACCGGTAACTTGTAAAAACAACTCTTCCAATCCCGGGAGCTTTCGATTCATTTCATGCACCCTTACCCCTGCTTGGTTAAGCGCAGCATTCCAATCGGGTGTTTTGAGTTCATCATAAGCTGTAATGATATATTTTTGATCTAAGGTAATATCGGTGAAGCTGCTTAGAATTTCCGCTCCCTTTTGAAAAGGTTCCACCCGCCAAATTAACCGCTCCTGCGTGGATAATAAGCTTTCCACTGTATCCGTTTTGATAATTTCCCCGCCTTTAATAATTGCGACCCGGTCACAAAGTTGCTGTATTTCACCTAATAAATGTGAAGAAACCAGTACACTCATACCTTCATCTTCAGCCAACTTCCTGATGAATTGTCGCATTTCACGGATTCCCGCAGGATCGAGCCCGTTAGTCGGTTCATCCAAAATTAACAGCTTAGGGCTGTTCAGCATTGCCTGCGCGATTCCTAAGCGCTGTCTCATACCTAACGAATAGGTCTTCACTTTATCGTGAATTCTCGCTTGTAGACCGACGAGTTCAACAACCTCGATCAATCTTGTTTCATCTACTTCAGGTAACATTCTTGCAAAGTGGATCAAATTATCCCACCCACTCAAAAATGTATATAATTCTGGATTTTCAACGATGCAGCCCATTTGCTTCATAGCCTTCGTAAATTCCTGACGAACATCATACCCGCATATATGGATGGAACCCGAGGTTGGCTTAATCAATCCGACCAACATACGGATTGTCGTCGTCTTACCTGCTCCATTCGGTCCTAAAAATCCGAAAACCTCACCTTCATGCAACTCAAAATCTATTCCTTTAATAATTTCCCTTTTGCCAATCTTTTTTCGCAAGTCCCTAACAGACAATGTCACCTGTTTCATCGTTCCACATCCTCCCATTTTATTAAAGGAGCAACTCTATCGGCAATTAAACGATACCCCTTCTTATTAGGGTGAAAATTGTCCGAATACAAAAACTCATTTACCGACAATTGAAATAAATCGAATGTTGGAACGAAAATTGCATTTTCATAATGAGCCACTACTTCAGCCGTTTCATTATTCCAGTCCCGTACGATGCGGTTTGTATCAAAGTCTTTATCCAAATCTATAAATGGGTTATACAAGCCAAGCAACAAAATAGTGGCTGAATCATTGACTTTATTTATATCTTTAAAAATTTGATGTAAATTTCCCAAGAAATTCTTTTGTGATACGGAAGTAGCTTCCCGATCATATTCAAGCAGGGTCTGCCCTTTTTGAAATAAATCGTTACCCCCGATTGTAACTAAAATAACATCAGCTGCCTGGATTTGGCGCTTCACTTCCGGTTGTTTCACTTGCTGCACCAATTCTTTAGACACTTGTCCATTAATTCCGAGGTTATGAATGATTGGTTTTCTATTATATTGACTCTTCAAGTCTTCAACAACAAGTCCAACATAGCCTTTGCCTGTTTCATCACCTGTGCCACGTGTTAATGAATCGCCTATCGCCACTACCGTAAAATCTTCGGGAAGGTCATTTTTTATGGGGGTTTCTTCAATTACTTCCATATCGGATGTTCCTTTTCCATAATGGTCCATAATCGCCCATCCTAGGCAAAATACAAAAAACAGACCGATAAGAGCTGATACGATGGTAGTAGCCAACACTTTTGGTTTACTCAAAAACACTCACCCTTCCATTCATTCTCTATCTTCCATTAAATCATATTATTTCCAAAAACAAAAAAACGTTTACTTATGGTTAAAAATCCCATAACTTAATTATTAACAGCATTTCAGCATTTCTTTTATAAAGCGCAACCTTCCCCTCTTATCAATAAAAAAGGCAGAATGGGATTCATCTATTCCCTTTCTGCCTTTTTTTATTTGCTGTTTAATTGATCCCTGACCCACCACGGTATTCCTTTTGATTTTGTCTGCTTTTTTTCGGAAACATTATGCCACCCACTAAAGGTGGCACTCCGGACGGCCGCTAGTGGTGAAAAAGAACGGTCGTTAATGCAGCACCTAAACCTGAGTTTTGCATGCCCACTTCAATTGATTTTGATCATTGTATCTCCTTGTATTAAAACGGACCACTCATTATTTTTTAATTATACCTAAGGGTTTCCCCATTACTTTTAAATTTTTCTCTAACTTCATGAGCCAAATTGTAAGCAGCATCCCGATCAGTGTGAGTAAACCATAAAATAAATAGACTGAATATATTCCTGATTTATCCAATATTATCCCGCCGCTGAAGGTACTGAACCAGTTTCCCAATCCGTTGCCAATGGCGGAATAAAGCGTTATTGCTGTAACTGTTATATGTGCAGGGACAACTTCCCTGATATATTGTAAAGCTGCTGGTATGAATAAGCCAAGTGAAAACCCTTGAATGACCGAAGTCACATATACGGTAGCCAAACTTGGTTCGGTGAAGTACAAACCCCAGCGGACCAATGAAGCCGCGCCAGCCAATAAGGTAATTGGCAGCAGGCCTATCTTATGAATCCATGTACCTGCCATTCTCATAAAGGGAATTTCCGATAATACAGCTAATAGGAACGCAATGCCAATTCCTGTATATGTTCCGCCTCTTGCCTCGACAAACAAACCATAGTATACATTATTTGCAAGATTAGGACCAAAAAGCAAGAACGTGATAGCAAGAAAGATTAGAAAACGTTTCATGGTGATCAATTCTTTCATTCCGCCGAAAAGTTTCACTTTTCCCCCAGGAGGCTCTTCGGGCAAACGAAGAGCCAGGCTAGCCGCGATCAACAGGCCGAAGAAAAAGGCATAAAATATAACGGAAGGACCCATGAAGGATTCAGATAACTTTCCCATTACAAAAACCGCCACACCGTAACCAAGTGATCCGAATAAACGGATTTTCCCATAATTCGATTTGATTTTTGTTGTATATTGAAGGGTGATGCTATCAGAAACTGGTATTATCGCACTTTGAAAGATGGCCAAAGCAATTGCGACGGATACTAAAAGGAAATAGGGTTCGAACAGCAAATAGCCTAAACCGAATACACCAGCAAGAAACGATGTCATTGCAAGTATTTTTGCTGGTCTCCCGCTCCAATCACAGACAATTCCCCAAAAAGGTTGAAAAACGATCATCACTATCGGTCCAACAGACATGATCGTACCTATTTCAATACCGGATAAACCTGCTTCATTGGCCAAATAAACGCTTAATAGCGGTGTTAAACTTCCCACTGCAAAAAAAGAAAAAAGGTAAAATACCTTCAAGTTTATAATATTGACATGCTTTTGTTTTTCCAAATCCAGTTCCCCCACGCAGACTCTTCTACAAAGTTGTTGATTTTTTTCATTGCTTCCTAATAGGCATTTTAAATAGGGAGCACGATATTAAAGACTGTTCCTTTATTGACTTCGCTCTCGACAAAGACATTCCCCGAATGGCTTTCTATGATTTTAAAGCTGATCATGAGACCTAACCCGTTTCCAGATTTTTTCGTTGTGAAAAATGGTTCCCCGAGTCTCTTTAGCTGCTCTGGCGGCATCCCAATTCCTGTGTCGGTAATGGATATATGCACTTTATCCTCTTTAAGTTCAGTGATGACATTTATGAACCCACCGTCAGGCATAGCTTCCATACCATTTTTAATGAAGTTCAATATGACTTGTTTTAACCGATTCTCATCACACTGAACGAGTATCTCTTCGTCATTACAAGCCGAAATCAGCGTGATGTTCTTCTTCCTTGCTTCAAACTCCGTCAAAGATACAACGTTTTGAATGATCGACACAAGATTCTTCGTTTCCAATATCAATGCCTGTGGTTTGGCCAATTGTAAGAACTCTTCAACTATCTCATTCACACGATTGATTTCATCCATGATTATTTCTAGATATTCTTGTTTATTTTTGTCCGTTTCATCCAATTGCAAAAATTCCGTATATCCTTTCATGGATGTCAGCGGATTCCGAATTTCATGTGCCACCCCAGCTGCAAGCTGACCGACAGCGGCTAATTTATCCTGCCGATGGAGCATCTCTTCAGATTGTTTACGCTCAGTTATGTCATATCTAAGTGCCAAAAACTGAAATGGCTTTCCTTCTTCGTTGAAAAATGGAACAATGGTTGTATCGACCCAATAAAAACTGCCATCTTTCGCCTTGTTCCTGATTTCACCTTTCCAAACTTTCCGTTCATGGACGGTCTTCCACATTTGTTCAAAGAATTCCTTTGAATGGTATCCAGAATTAACCATTCTATGGGTTTGGCCTATCAATTCACCTTTCCCATAACCTGAAACCTCCGAGAACTTTTCATTCACTTCAATAATGACTCCGTTATCATCGGTTATCGCCACAATCAAGGATTGGTTTATTGCATAATGCATATCTTCCAGTTCCTTGATAGACCCCTTTAAAGCATTTTCTGCTTTTTTACGGCTGGAAATATCCGAACGGATGGAAATATATTGATATGGTTTCCCCTTTTTCATAAAAGGAACGATAGTTGTATCAACCCAATAAACATTACCATCTTTAGCCCGGTTGCATATTTCACCATGCCATGTTTTCCCTTGGCTGATCGTTAGCCATAAGTCAGTGAAAAATTCTTTTGCATGATAACCAGAATTTATTATGGAATGGTTTTTCCCTATTAGCTCATGCTTTTCATATTGTGATATTTCCAGGAATTTTTCGTTAACATATGTAATGATTCCTTTTGCATCCGTGATGGCGACGATTGCCGATTGATCTAAAGCATAACGGATATCACTCACAGTATTATCGCTTTTTGCTAACCGACGGCCCACAATCGTACTTGAAGCTATCAAGCTGGCAAGGATGAATAATGAAACGAAGCATGTAAGATAAAGCATAAATGGCGTGAGTGGAACAAATTCAACCGTTTCATTTTTCACGTTCATCGGTAACACTCTCACAAAAAGATAATAGCCTTCAATGATTGCCCCGCTCATCATGAGCGTACTGACTGGCTTTAGCGAAGATTGACTTAATTTATTAAAATAAAATAATATTGCAAGCGCTGCTACAAATAATATAAAGATACTGAAAAGCGTACTGAGAACCGACAATGGGTTAAAGTGCAAGGAGTGATTTAAAGAAGATGTTCCCATTATATAATTAGATAAAATGGCCATCGTAAACAT
This sequence comes from Peribacillus simplex, assembly GCF_900156045.1. Taxonomy (GTDB): domain Bacteria; phylum Bacillota; class Bacilli; order Bacillales; family DSM-1321; genus Peribacillus; species Peribacillus simplex_D. The sequence continues at coordinate 532,712 of NZ_FTMX01000005.1, forward strand.
AAAGCCGCAAAAAATGATTTGCAGGACTTGGGTTTTATACGATATGGCCAATAACCCAACCCCTGCGAGCGCTATCGCTAAAGCTAACGAAAAAATTATTGTAGAAAAGTTGGATGCTGCCATTCCTGAATTATCGAGGGTATATATGACCACAAAATTAAGCGTCCAGATTGCCACTCCCATAGAGCAGCTGCTCCCTATATATACCAGGCGTTTATATCTCTCTATCGTCAGTAATGTTGTCAGTAAATCCAAAGCCGTATAACACGCCATTATTATCAATAGTACTGCAATCATAAAGAGGACAGGATTTGATGCCACAATTGATTGTTCCATTTTTTTACTTGATCACCTCTACCGTTCTATTCTCCTATATTGTAATGTAAATTCACAGGACCTCAAAGGTTTTTTATTTCCTTACTCCTATTTGATTCTTACGGAGCACCCCTTGCCTCAAGAAAATGAAGGTTTTTTCATAAATTCAATAAAATGAGAAATACTATTGTTTTGTATGGAGTAGAATATGAATACATGGTAATGACAAGCATTCACACCCCTGTTTCATCATTGCAGGGAATTATCAATAATACGAATAATTATTCAGGAATATATTAATCCAGAATGTTAATTTCTTTATTTAATTATACCTATAGGTTTATAATTAAATAGAACCTATATAGAGAGAAGGAGTGGGGGTCATGATTATGTCAGACCTGGCAGGTGCAAGTACAACAGAAATTATGCAAAAGAAGACCCAGCATAAAAAATTAACACTTAGACAAATTTTACAGAGAGGTCTATTAATTACGATCGGTGCGGTTTTAATGGCTGTCGGCCTCGAGATTTTTTTAGTGCCGAATAACGTAATCGACGGGGGCATAACGGGTATTTCGATTATGTTATCTTACATCACTGGATGGAAGCTTGGAATCTTTCTTTTCATTTTGAATCTTCCTTTCTTTTTCATCGGTTATAAACAAATCGGAAAAACCTTCGCGTTATCTACCCTTTATGGAATTTTAGTCCTTTCCATTACCACTACATTGCTTCATCATGTACCAGCTTTCACTCAAGATATCCTCCTAGCTTCCGCTTTCGGCGGAATGATTCTTGGAATTGGTGTTGGAATGGTCATACGATATGGCGGCTCATTGGATGGTACAGAAATACTTGCTATTCTCGCTAGCAAGAAACTCCCTTTTTCCGTTGGGGAAATCGTCATGTTCTTTAATTTATTCATCCTTGGCAGTGCGGGCTTCGTATTCTCGTGGGATCGTGCCATGTATTCGATCATAGCTTACTTTGTGGCATATAAAACGATGGATATCGTCATCGCAGGTTTGGACGAATCCAAATTTGTTTGGATTATCAGCGATGAATTTAATGATATCGGCGATGCGATAATGAATCGTCTTGGACGGGGCGTAACCTTTTTAGCTGGCGAAGGAGCTTATTCTGGTGATGATAAAAAAGTCATCTTTTGTGTAATAAACAGACTTGAGGAAGCAAAACTTAAAGAGATAGTCAAAAGCTTCGATCCATCTGCATTTCTTGCCGTAGGCGATATCGCGGAAGTTCGAGGCGGTCGGTTCAAGAAAAAGGATATCCACTAAACTCAACTGCTTTTTGCTTCATCCAATTGGCAAAAAGATAAAAAAAGCTGAAGGGAGAATCCCCTTCAGCTTTTTTTATATAGCCTTAATAGTTTCTTGGATTGTTGATTGCTTGAAGCATTCTGGTGCCGGGTTTCATCTCGCTGCTACATAACGGACAAACATGTTCATCATTACTTGTAAAGTTATCGCGAATCCAACCTTTGCAATCTTCTGATGTACATTCCCACACCTTTGTTTCTTCAGGAATGATTTCTTCCGTATTATTTCTTCTATACATATATCTCACTCCTTAGAATTGAATTGACTCCGTCCTGCATAACAGATCACAAGCCATAAAGATAAAAGAAAGAATAGATGGCGTTTAATCTAAATTGTGAGTAAATAACCATTCGCAAATCTAAGTATGATCATTGTTCTTTTCAAACAAACTTTTGAATGGTAAGAACTTGAGATTACGACATGAATTTTTCATATCTCAGTAACCATTATATCATATATATGCTTTACATATTTGAAGAAAGATTCTAAAAAAAGAAATGATTCCCCAAAATGAAACACAGTCCCTGACTTACCCTTCAAGATAAACGAGACTGCGCTGTTTAAGAATCCATTCCATATGGTTCTTCCTGCTCGTTCAATGAACATTTCAAAGCAATCGAGCATGAGAGTAATTTTTAATGCCAAAACCTAAAACAATGAAAGCCCTGCCTCTCTCCCATCCATACGGTTCCTAGACCGTGCCTGCGAGAATCAGATAAAAGCTTGTAAGTACATGTTTATTAATTAAAACCGTCCGTAATTCCAATTGGGTAGATTAAATTCCAAAAGACAAATGGTACATAGAAGTAAGTTAATGAAGAACAGAAATGGATCGAGGAAAATAATTACATGTAGTTCTTTTTTCTAGATGTGTTTAACTTGTTTCTACTTCATCATGAAAATGATGAAAAATTATTTTATTAATAAAAATGTTACTTTAAATTACCCTCCAGTGTTTTATTTTAATAACACTGAAACTTAACTATACCATAAATATATTTATATGTAAAGCCTTAATCCAAAATGAGATCACCCCGTCATACTTCTTTCTTAAAATAAAAAATAAAGAGGCTATGATTCACCTCTTTTATTTAAATGCATTATACTCATTTTCAATTTTTGGAAGTTCCCTGACTTCCTCGACTAATTGACTTCCGCACATTGGGCAATCATAGTTTTCCGAGGCAAAATCTTTTCTCATCCAACCATTGCAATCTGCTGATCCACAAGCATATACTATCGTATCTTCCATAACGATTTCTGGTTCCTCTGAATTCTTTTTACCAAAATACATGAGCAACCTCCTCTTTTTTATATAAAGACTCTGATTAAAGGCGCAAGATTTCTCCTTTTTATCATTCCTAGTATACGCATTAAACTAAATTCTTATTTATTCAATGAAGAAATTATCGAAAAAACCTTAACACCTTTCGTTTTCCAACCCTGCTTTAACCAAGATCGCTTTAATCATGAAGTAGGAAATATGCTCAGGCAGGGCTTCTTTTAGTGGTTTCAATTTTTCAGAATCCAATTGTTTCGCAGTTTCCAAAACAAGATCAAACTCTTTATCCGAGAAAATCTCTTCCCATTTGATATCCAGGTGTTCTTCTGCACACTTTAATAAATGATTTTCAATTGAAACGGAAGACAGCCCTCTCAATGTCCCTATTTCCTTGATTGATTTACCTTCCCGATATAAGCGATAGCTTTCTAAATGAGATTGTTTAGTAGCTCGCTTTACCGTTTCCTTTGTAACCATATTATTCGTTTCTAATTCAGGATGTGCCTGTACATACTGGGAAATCCCTTGTAAGAACACGGATCCGAAGCGTTCAAACTTCTGCATGCCTACGCCTTTAACTTCGAGGAATTCCTCTTCCGTCCTCGGCAGTTTGACGGCCATATCTTTCAAAGATGCATCAGAAAAAATAATGAATGGAGGTACATTTTCCTTACTTGCCAATTCTTTTCTTACCTGTCTCAACTCTTCGAACAACCCATGATCCGCACTGATGCTGCTTACTTTTTTCATTTCCTTACGCAGGACTTTTTTCTGTCCCAATAGCACTTCCCTGCCAGCATTGGTAACCTTGAGGACCGGAAACTGGCCGCCTGTCATTTCGATGTACTGTTTTGCTGTCAGGAAATCAATGAAATCACCTACATCCTTCGCAGATTGATCATTGATGATGCCATAGGTTGAAAGCTTCTGGAATCCGAACTCTTCAATTTTCTTATTGCGTGAACCCGTAAGCACTTGGGATATCATCGTTTTACCGAATCGCTCACCCATTCGCAACATGCATGAAAGGACCATCTGTGCCTGTGTAGTTACTTCAATTGATTCACGTTTATCTGTACAATTTTCGCAATGACCGCAATCTTCAGGGTTTTCTTCTCCAAAGTATCGAAGAATGAAGGCTTGCAAGCACCCTTCGGTAAAACAATAATCCTTCATTCTGTTCAATTTCTTCAATTCCTGGGATTGCCACTCCTGCGAGGGATTTGATTGATCAATCAAGAAACGCTGTATCTGCATATCCTGAGGGGAATATAAAAGGATACATTCACTATCCAAACCGTCCCTCCCTGCACGGCCGGCTTCCTGATAATAACTCTCCATATTCTTTGGAGTTTGGTAATGGATGACGTATCTAACATTCGACTTATCGATTCCCATCCCAAAGGCGGATGTTGCTACCATCAAGGGAACATCATCCCGAATGAATTGGTCTTGCTGTTCCGACCGGTCTTGTTCATTCATGCCAGCATGGTATCGACCTGTTTTGAATCCGGCTTTAATAAGCTTGGCATACAAGGTATCGACTTCTTTCCTAGTGGCTGCATATATGATACCCGATTCACTTTTGTTTTTTTCTAAATAGCGCATTAAAAACCGTCCGCGATTTTCTTCTTTCACAACGGAAAAGAACAGGTTATCTCGAGAAAATCCCGTTGATACTGTATGATGCACTGATATTCCGAGTGACTGACATATATCATCGGTCACATGCGGTGTGGCTGTTGCCGTTAATGCCAGTACAGTCGGAGCTGATGGCATGTTTTTCAATAAGGTTTTGATTTTTAAATAACTTGGTCTGAAGTCATGTCCCCATTGAGATATACAGTGGGCCTCATCGATGGCAACCAATGAAATTTCCACATTAAACAGATCCTGTTGAAATGCAGGATTTTCCAAACGTTCAGGTGCAACATAAACCAGCTTATATCTACCGTGCTTAATATCGTTCATTCTATTGGATGATTCTAACCCAGAAATGGAGCTATTAAGAAATGTGGCATCAATCCCATTTTGTTCGAGGGCATCTACTTGATCCTTCATCAAGGAAATAAGTGGGGATATCACGAGTGTTACACCTGGTAACAGAAGGGCTGGAATTTGGTAACATATTGATTTACCTCCGCCGGTAGGCATGATTCCCGCTGTGTTTATTCCTCCCAAAACCTGTTCGATAATCTGTTCCTGACCTTTTCGGAATGATTCATAACCAAAGTATTCCTGTAAATAATCACGTGCTTTTTCCATCAATTTACTACTCCTCCTATTTTCCTTGTTTAGGATTTATAAGGATCTATTTCTTTCATTGTACCTGCTTTTCCCGTGAACCAAAAGGACAAAAAAAGCAGACACATGATGTCTGTGTCTACTTTTTTCTATATATAAACATGTTTTGCATGGTTTAATTAATTCAGGATTTGCACTTTGACGTTTTTAACGCCCCAATTCACGGCATCTTTTTCGTTAGGTATAAAAATGTCCACTCTATTCCCTTTGATGGCACTGCCTGTATCAGCTGCCGTCGCGTAGCCATAACCCTCTACATAAACTTTAGACCCAAGCGGAATGACTGATGGATCCACGGAAATCACTTTTGCATCAGGATTAGCTTTCAAGTTAACTCCTGTAGCTGTTGTACCGCTGCAGCCTTGACAATCAGCTGTATAGGCAGTTGCTCTAACAGTGATTTCTTTTTTTATTCCTGCTTGATCGTTGGATTCATTATTTGTGTCTGCTTTTTCTGATTCTGCTGGCTCCGATTGTTCAACCGGTTTTGTTTGTTCCACTGGCTTTGTTTGTTCCACTGGCTTTGATTGTTCTGCTGGTGCAGCTTGCTCTGATTCCTGAGCAGGCCCTACACTCGCAGCTTCGACTTTGTTAGCTGCAGGTTTAATGACCAGGTCTTGACCAGGATGGATTGTATCTGAATTTAAACCGTTCCAAGATTTAATTTCTTTTACTGCTACATCATATTTGTCTGCAATTTCCGATAATGTGTCCCCTGACTTTACTTTATGATGCTCTTCTTGAGAAATATGTATGGTTCCTCCGGCATAAATCATGTCTGAAGACAAATCGTTCCAAGACTTAATATCTTCTATTGATACTTTATAAGTTTGAGATATCCCCCATAATGTGTCTCCATCTTTCACTTTGACATCTTCTGCTTGTACCGGAATTGTGAATGCACCGGATATTGCAGCCGCTGCCGCTAACGATAAGATTGATTTTTTCATATGTTGTTACCTCCTTGTGAGCTGCTTTATAAGCTACGAGTTAAATCTTAACATAGTTTTTTTCTATACAAAGAACAAACAGATAAAGAATAGATGACAAACATCACAGTAAGATAACGAGACTATAACAAGAATTTATAATATTCTGAAAAAACATCATTTTCCAGTTAATTTCCTTTCCAGACCAGAGGAGTCATATTATGCATTACCCAGGCATAAAAATTAAAGGCTATATCTTTACAAAGGAGGTATTTTTGTGACTCGCGAAAAGACTTTTACCTTAGTTAAGTCATATAAACCTTTCCATAGTAAATTCGATCCTTGCCCGCCTATTGGGAGAAAGTATTACAGGACACCTCCTAATTTGTATATTAATTTTCAACCGCCGAATTTGGAGCAGTTCACACCGGAGGAAGCTTTGAAATACGGTACACTTTGGAAATTCTTTTATGATTTTTATGATAATCCATATCGGGAAAGGGAGACATAAATGAATAAGAAACTGGATGATGAATATTATCAGTTGCTTGAACAAATACAAGCTGCGGATTTCGTACTTGTCGAGTTGACTCTTTATTTGGATACACATCCTAACGATCAGCAAGCATTACAGCAATTCAATCAATTTCATGAATACTCCAAACAATTGAAATCGGTTTTTGAGCCTAAATATGGTCCATTATTGGGTTTTGGAAACAGTCCAGGCGGTGAAAATAAATGGGAATGGGGCCAAGGCCCTTGGCCATGGCAGGTATAAGGAGAGATAGCTATGTGGGTTTATGAAAAGAAGCTGCAATATCCAGTTAAAGTAAGAGACTGTAATCCTCGATTGGCAAAATATTTAATAGAACAATACGGGGGTGCTGATGGCGAGTTGGCTGCAGCACTCCGATACTTAAATCAACGTTATACAATTCCTGATAAAGTGATTGGCCTGCTTACGGATATCGGAACGGAAGAATTTGCCCATCTGGAAATGATCGCCACGATGATTTATAAGCTTACAAAAGACGCCACCCCTCAGCAGATGGCTGCAGCTGGCCTAGGTGACCATTATGCCAATCATGATAGCGCCCTTTTTTATCATGACGCAGCAGGAAATCCATTTACCGCCACATATATCCAGGCCAAAGGCGATCCCATTGCAGATTTATATGAAGACATCGCCGCTGAAGAGAAGGCCAGAGCAACCTACCAGTGGTTGATTGACATCTCGGATGATCCTGATATCAATGATTCACTCAGGTTTTTACGTGAAAGGGAAATTATCCATTCGATGAGGTTCAGGGAAGCTGTGGAGATTTTAAAAGAAGAAAAAGGTAAAAAGAAGTTCTTTTAATGAAATTCACATAAAAAAAGGCAGCGGAGAAAATCCGCTGCTTTTTCATTTTCGGTCTGAAGAATATGTCCATCCATCTTCCTGGTAAATCTTTTCTTCTTTCATCAGTTTGCCGAGAGCACGCTTGAACGCTCCCTTGCTCAAACCGAAGTGAAACTTAATATCATCAGGTGGCGTTTTGTCACCATAAGGCATTGCACCGCCGCGATTCATTAAATAAGTGAAAATGACATCAGCATCTTCCCCCATTAAATCTTGTTTAAAAGGGATTAATGAAACGTTAAGCGTTCCATCTTCTTTACTATCAATGACACGCCCTTCAACTAATTCACCAAGACGGGGCTCATCCTTACGTTCACTTTCGTGAATGAAACAGCGGTACCCTTCTTGTGAAATAAAGAAAGATCCAACCATAAGTAAACGATAGACATTTCCTTTAACACTGGTGTTACGGACTCCTTTTAAAGGAGCTTTCACTGCAATCTCCTGAATTACATCTTCCGTTGCAAGTTTACCAAACAGGCGATCATGACGATCTGTCTTCAGGGATACATATAAACGATCACCAACCTCAGGCCATAAGCGATCTATATTCGGAAGGTCATCCAGGGATACCAGAATATCTTTGGAAAGACCGATGTCCACAAAAACACCCAGTTTTCTTTTCACATTGACAACTTCTGCCCAGCCATATCGATCAATCTGAATTTCGGGTATCTTCATTGTCGCTGTTAGCCTTGCTTGTTTGTCATGATAGATGAACACAGTTACTTCATCGCCAATCTCAAGTTCCGTTCCTTCATTCATTTCATTATGATGAAGTAAGACATCTTCTGAACCGTCCGTTAAAAACCATCCGAAATCAGCCTTACGTTCCACTTCTAACTCTACAGCCATGCCGGCCTGAATTTTTTGCATGAATAAAAATCCTCCTGTAACTTACCTTTACCTACAATTGTACCCAATTATTTATTTTTCCAACATATTTGAATTTATCATTTTTTTGTTGTTCTGTATACCTATTACGGTTTTTTATTTTTCACCCCTTGTTTTCTTCATGGAATGCCTGCGGGATGAGAATCTGCCCTTGTTTACCGTTACTTAACAAGGGATGCATGATCACTTTGGATAATTGGCTAGGTTTATAAGGTTTAACTAAATAATCTTTGGCACCCTCCCTTTCGTCAAGTGCGGCCGATACAAAAACGGGAATCCCATTCAAGTCAGCAGATCTTTTCAATTCCCACAGGATCGTCCAGCCGTCCATCTCTCCCTCTTCAAGAAGGATATCCAGTACAATGGCATCCGGGGTGAGGTTTTTAGCATTTGAAATGCCTTTCTACCACTTTTGAAATAGCTGACGTGGAAGCCACTGTCCATCAATTCATTTTTAGCAGTTCCGCTAAGAACAATGTATTTATAATTTGTCATAAAGTTTACCTATTTACCTGGCTTACCTTGTAAACCTGCAATTTCATACTCAGGTATTTCGGTGATATAATTTTATGATCAACAGAAAGGAAAAAGAAATCATTCATGACAAAAAAATTGTATTACACATCCACCAAGACTTCCCAATGGGATACCAAAATTCAGGAGAGCTTTGAAGAAGATGGTTATTACTACATCACTCTTGAAGAAACCGCTTTTTATCCCGAAGGGGGCGGTCAGCCTGCAGATACTGGTATAATAGAAGGAATTGCCGTTCTTGACGTTCAAAAAGGCAATGATGGTAAGATACTGCATAAGACGGAGAAAAGGCCAGATTCAGAAATCGTTCACTGTGAACTTGATTGGTCCCGCCGCTTCGATCATATGCAACAGCATAGCGGCCAGCATTTACTCTCTGCTGTCTGCAGGGAACTGTTCGACTCTAATACGGTCAGCTTTCACCTTGGAAAAGAATATTTAACGATCGATTTAATGTCAGGATTTCAATGGACTGAAGAACATACGGCTGCTGCTGAAAAGCTAGTTAATCAATATATCATCGAGAATCGCGAAATACTTATCTATTACGTGACAAACGAGCAATTACAGACACTTCCTGTCGTCAAAATGCCTAAAGTTTCAGAAAATATCCGTATTGTTGAGATTGAAGGGATTGAATATAACCCTTGCGGTGGAACTCATGTAGGGCGTACCGGTGAGATTGGCTTAATAAAAATTTTCAAAACGGAAAAGCAGAAAGAACATACCCGTCTCTATTTTAAGTGTGGCTTCAGGGCATTGAACGATTATTCCGAAAGTCTAGGAATTCTTTCAGCATTATCTAATAAGTTCAATACCGGACGTACAGAGATTCTGAATAGGGTGGAGAAACTGGAGAATGACTATAAGCAGCTGCTATCGGCAAATGAAAACTTAAAACTTGAAAATGCAAACTTTCTTGCTGACTCCCTGCTTGCAGAAAATGCAGGGGGATTCATCTCTCATATTTTCGAAGATAGCTCAATGAAAGATCTGCTGTACCTTGCAGGTACGATTGTAAAAAAGGAAAAGGTTACCGTATTATTAGCATCACGTAATGAGCAAAAGGTCATCCTTTCGCATAGTGGGGCCACCCCCTTTCATTGCGGACAATATTTCAGGGCTGAACTCGGTTCGTATAATGGGAAAGGCGGAGGGAACGAACAGACTGCACAAGCAGGTTTTGCGTCACAAAATGACTTAATTGCATTTTACCAATACACAGTTGAAAAATTAGGCCATAATCCTGGTATATAAAGCCTTCGCGCAGTGGTTGAAGCCATTCGTGATGAACACGGAATTCATGACTTCCCAGAATGAGAAAAGAGAGGACAAATTTATGCCCTCTCTCAAGACTTTAGAAAAATAGAGAAGAACCAATTTACCTTCAAATTTTTCTATAAAAAAGTTCCAGCTGATTTCAGAAATCCGCTCCCTTTCCGCCTACTGTCTGCCAAGCCGCATCAAAGCACGCGTCTGTGGGGTCTCGGCTAGCCAGTTTTTCGGCAGGAGTGTCACAAATTTCTTCAATCAAGAGAGGGTTTCATTCATGTAAATAAGTAAAAAAACAGGAACGATAATCAAGTTTTCTTTTAGATTCGGGGTGAATGCATTCCGAACCTATCTTTGTCGTCAAACTGAAGAGAGGACAAATTTATGTCCTCTCTCTTTTTATTCTTCCATTTTCAATTTGACTAATCCGTGTTCTTCAATATGAAGATGATATTTTTCCTCGAGCTCCATGATACGTTTAAACGCTTCCTCCTGAGTGTATTCATGTTTTTCCGACTCCTCGGCAAACTCTTTTCTAGCCAAATGGTAAGCAAGCTTATCCCTGAACACTCCTTCTTCATACTCATTTATGACTTCATGAAGTTGCTCCTCCAATTCCCTGCTTATATCATAAATTTCATATTCCTTCACAAACTGTACTCCTTCCATGCCAAAATCTTTGGCAAAGGAATTGAGATACTGTTCCACTTCACTGAACTCTATATTATCTTCAGTATCGGAAGCGACCCAATATCCGTACTGAACCATTTTGAATAATGTCTCATACTGTTTCTTGGTAAAATTGATTTTCATTGTCGATACTCCTTTTCCGGTTTCCTTACAACAAAAAGAATAAACCGCAATGGAACAAAAGTCCAATGCGGTTTATTCTCAATCCAATATTTCCGTTACAGAAAAATAAGCTGCTTTTTCCGTATCTACGACATAATGGCATTCGCCTTTAACTAAATTATAATAACGGTGCTTTTGAATATTTGATATCATTTGAGTTGAGTCATCGCCTTCAACCTCATGCTCTAGTTCTTTGCCGCCCGGAAAATAAAAACTAACTTTCAATTTCATCTTTCTCATCCTTCCCCTCATCTGGTTGAATCACTCTTTTATTTCTTATCCTTTCTCATGCAGTTTTAAACATAAATAAAATGCTTATTCACTTTTTCCATGATATTCTAGGGAAAAATACGAAAATCAGAAGGTGTTTTCATGAAGATAAGGAAAGCTGTAGAAGAAGATGTAATTGGAATAGCAAATGTACATATTAACAGCTGGAAAACGACTTATAAAGGAATCCTCCCTGAACAATATTTGTCCTCCATGAATCTGGAAGCCAAAAAGAAAAACTGGCTAAGAAATTTAAAGATGTTGCATAATGCCACCTTTGTAGCGGAAAACGCCAATGGGGAGATCATCGGTTTCGCTGCCGGCGGGCCTGAACAAACGAATGATCCGCATATTCAAGGTGAAGTATATGCCATTTATTTTTTAAAAGAATATCAACGACAGGGACTCGGCCGAAAAATGATAAAAGCGGTCATGCATGAGCTTATTGAAATGGGACATAAAAATTTAATAATCTGGGCATTAAAGGATAATCCTGCATGCGGTTTTTATAAAGCCCTTGGCGGCCAAGTGATAGCTGAAAAAACCGTTAAAATGGCAGGCATCGAGCTCACCGAAGTCGGTTTCGGGTGGGAAGATATTCAGGATATCCTTTTGCATTTGTAAGTGTATCCCGAGGAGGGTGGTTACACTCCACCCTACCCCTTTCATGTCTCGATAAGGAAAGCATTTTTCTGATTACCTAAAAAATACAGCCTGTGCAATGGCCTTGTCATTGTTACGTACAGCAATTTAATATCAAGTTCATTTCCATGGCAATATACTTCTTCCAGGGATATTGCAAATACGACATCGAATTCGAGACCTTTGGCTTGATAGGAAGGAACAATCAACGTTTTATCCTTAGGGATGTTTCCCGCTTCATCTATTAAATGAAAGCCTTGATGGAATACTCTTAGCTTCTCGTTTGCCAGTTTGCAATCTTTCATCGTTTTGGCAATAACGGCAAACGTTTTAAATCCTTCTTCTTTAAGGCTTGCGATAAGTTCGATAAGTTTTTCTTCCCAACCTTCCTTTTCAATGGTAATGAATTCTGGATCTTTGCCATGACGGACTACAGGTTCAACCTCCGGGAAATCATATGTTAATAAATGAAGTATTTCATTAGCTTGTTTCATTATTTCAACAGTTGTTCTGTAGCTTTTTTGTAATTCAGTATACGTCGCCCGAGGGAAAATACGGCTGTGAACCTCTTCCCATGTTTGAAGTCCGCGGTATGAATGGATGCCTTGTGCAAGATCGCCTACAAGTGTGAACATATCGGTATCCACTGCCGTCTTTAGTGCCTGTAACTGCATGAAGCTGTAATCCTGTGCCTCATCAATGACGACATTTTTTGCTTTGTTTTCTTTATCGACACCAAAAAGCCGCTCCTGAAGATATAATAATGCTCCTAAGTCCTCCATCTCATAACTTTTAACAGAAAATAATTTATGATTATACTCACATAATACACTGGCATCTTCAACAGTAAGTTTACCGTTGCTGTAAGAGGCAAGACGCTCCGGATCTTCGTATAACTCCTGATAATAATCCAGGAGATCTTTACTTTTGAATTGCTTAAAATACCCTTTTACGGAAGAACGGATCGCCTTTTGGATCTGTCCTATCCTTTCCTCCTTTTTATCGAGGCATTTTGTAACAAAATCCTTACGTATGACTGGATCAATATTTTTATAGAGAGCCTTCTCAATTTTGGCATCATAAAGGTCAACAACACGTTCAAGCATTGTTTTCTTTTTCAATTTCACTTCATTTTGTAAAATGGCCTTCAGTTTGTCCAGCCTGCTGTATAACGGTAAATACCAATAATCCTCTTCCAATAATCTAATGAACTTTTTAGCGGAATAGAGGCGATATTTATCACAATAAAAATCACCATTCGGATGAAAACCCCTGAAAATATCCTTTACATATTCGTCCAATATATATTTAAAGACAGGGGAGCCCTTCAGGCCTGATATCCAGACGGCTGAATTAATTTCTTCATCATCCTTTTCCAGCAATCGAGTTAATTTATCATCCGCTACAAGCTTCACTTGCTTTCCTATCGCTGCCTGAACATATTCGGAAAATGTGAATTGTTTAACCTTTTCGACACCCAATTCAGGTAAAGCTTCAGATATGTAATCAATGAACACCCGGCTCGGAGCAAGAATCATTAATTGTCGCGGATCGAACAAGTCTTTATAGTGATAGATGAAATAAGAGATCCTATGTAAAGCAATTGTAGTTTTACCACTGCCCGCTGCGCCTTGGACAATGATAGGCTTATTCAAATCTGCACGAATGATTTTATTTTGTTCTTCCTGGATCGTGGTAATGATATCTGTCAATCGATTGCTGGAACTTTTGGAAAGGGACTCCTGCAATAATTCATCCGTTGTTGTTAAATCAATGTCCCTTATCTCATCCAATTCACCTTCTTCGATCATTAGCTGTCTTTTTAAAGTGATGTTCCCGCTGAATTTCTCTCCTTCAGCTTCATATTCTATTTCACCAATCCGTCCCTCATAATAGAGGTTTGCTATCGGGGATCGCCAATCGACGATGATCTGTTCCTGGCTTTCCCTCTGATAAAGCGATGTTTTTCCGAAATAAAGGACTTCGCCTCTATCACCGTCATTCCTTTCAAAATCCACTCTTGCAAAGTAGGGCTTTTTACTTGCTTTGCGCAAACTTTCCAGTTCGGTTTTGGACATCTCAAAAAAGTTGGCCGACGTCAGCAACTGTGAATATAAGCCTGCTTCAGACCAATCGGCATCGCTAAAAGCTTCTTGCATATTCCGCTGAAACTGATCTTTGCTTGTTTCTGATGTTTTGATGACTACATCGATATAACGTTTCGTAAAATCCAGCCGCTGTCGTTCCTGTTCAAAATCAGGGTGATTACCCAATGAAACCACTTCCCCTTCCTTATTTAGTTATCAAACTCATTAAAATGCCGATGCTAAGACGAAATGGACATTTATACTATCAGAAAAGCCAATGGTTGACAAATTTGGAGACATAGAATGATATAGTTGAAATTTCACCTTCCCTGATATTTCATATAATTTGTAGAATGCACTAAATATTCCAAATTGGATTTTGCTATAGTATGTTGACTTATGAAGGAGCATCCAAAATGCTTTCAGGAGGAGAACCATTGAATACTTTTTTTACCATTCTGGCAGTAGGAAGTTTGATCTCTACTTCATCTGATGGATATCACACAGTATCCGATGCAATTATGTTAATGACAATTATACTATCCTCTTTATACATAATGATATGCAATGAATTTATTGTATATCATAAAGATATCAACCCCATCAAGCAGGCCTTGGAAGTCCTTCAAACCTCCTATACGACTGCTCGGAAGTCTCCTACGCAGTAGCCCACCCCTGATATTGCATTACTTAGAGGCAACCATACCTAACGTCTTACTTGTTATTTTATTTATATATTGGGAAAATCAGACTTCAGGCGGGCGGACATCATAGAAAGATATAGTATGGGCGGGGAATTATTATAGCTGGGACCGGGCGTTAGGCATCATCATGAAAGGTATGAGGAATGGAATGCCCCAATGGACTGACAGAGGACGACATCCCTTTATTCGGTCGGAAGATTGCCGTTGCAGACGCCTTTGATGCAATGACCTCCGATAGAACATGCCGTACGTGGATGTCAATGGAAAAGGCATTGGAAATCCTTGAAGATGGTATGGGCAGGCAGTGGGATAACGGCTGAATGATCCTGAGGGGCGAACCCTCCATACCATAAAGGAATTTATTTTCAAGATACATTTTTTTACAGATATAGTCTAACTAAAAACTTTTTAATGTACTTCCATTAAGGTAAAGTGCTCGATTATACCTTTCCTCTACAATTGTCATCATCTCTTAACATAAATAACGTTAATTTAATATTTTATTGGAAACTGCCATTATATACTTAAATTACAATTAAATAATTTTTTTAAGAAAGTGGGTACTGTCATGGAAATAAATGAAAGACAACCAATGCTATCCCCTAAATTAATCCATGAACTTGAAACTTTATCATCCAAAACAAATATGCCTATTTCCGAACTATTGGAAATATCTGTAGCATCACTATTGGAAAAGGTGAACAATACCAAAGAACTAAATGTTGGACTTAATAATAAGGAAATGATTTTAAGAAATAAAATCATCATTAATCAAAATAAAGAGGTTTTGAATAACCAAAGCACTTGACCATATAGGTGAAGTGCTTTTTGGTTCCTAACTGCCGCTGTTTATTGATTAAATATTCTATCGTGGTTTCCAATGTAATATTTATACCTTACATTGGAATTTACCCGCCAAAAAAATCGCATCGGATTCGAAATGTAGATTTGCATAAAAAAAAAGCAGCTATTAAACTGCTTATCAATAAATCATGGTTTATTTGATGTCACGTATGTACCTGCTATGAAATCATGTATCGCTCTATGGTCTTTCCTTAGGCCGACCATGAATGCACTAACAATAAACCCTATCCCCAATGTAATGGCATATACCAAAGCAGCAACTAAATACCTCAATAACATTGTGCCTATTCCTAATTTTTTGCCGTCCATCCTTACTATGCGTATTCCCATAATCCTTTTACCGACTGTATACCCATACCAAAATATCGGGACAAGCAGCATGTATAGGAAGTCGAAGAACGTTGAAAAGTTTTCATTTTCCCAATCTCCAGTAATCAATCCGAAAATTATCGCTAATGGTAAAGATACTATTATGCCATCCAAAACTCCTGCTAAAAAACGTTTCCAAAAACCTACTGAATCACTCATTTATGATCCTCCTGTCGTGTTAGTTACAGTTACCTATATTACCAATTAAAAGGTTGATACGTAATGAGTCCTTATACCCATAAATTTCTTCGGTAAAAAAATAAAACATACTTTATACGCGACAATTTAAAAACAAAATTAAATCCTTGTGTAATTTTTGCTTATAAACGTTTGTTTTTGCTAATCTGCCTTTAATTTTCATAAGAAATAAGATACAATTTAACGAACGGCATTTAAAAATTATTGGAAACTGCTGTTTGTGTGAATCAGCGTATAACTAATGAAACAAAGTGTTGGACACGTTGAAACAAAAGTATTTTGGAGGAATGTAAATAAATGATTACAGTAAATAATGTTGGTTTACGCTATGGCGATCGTAAACTGTTTGAAGATGTTAATATAAAGTTCACGCCTGGTAACTGCTATGGCCTGATTGGGGCTAATGGTGCGGGTAAATCCACTTTCTTAAAAATCCTTTCAGGTGAAATTGAAGCGCAATCCGGCGATGTCCATATGGGGCCTGGCGAACGCCTTGCCGTTCTAAAACAAGATCACTTCGCTTATGAAGAGGAAGAAGTCCTTAAAGTTGTCATTATGGGACATGAAAGATTATTTGAAGTCATGCAAGAAAAAGATGCCATCTATATGAAGGAAAACTTCACGGACGAAGACGGAATGAAAGCGGCCGAACTTGAAGGTGAATTTGCCGAATTAAACGGCTGGGAAGCTGAACCTGAAGCTTCAATCCTCTTAAAAGGCCTTGGCATTGCAGAAGACCTGCATACAAAGAAAATGGCTGAGTTGAACGGTGGCGACAAAGTTAAAGTATTGCTTGCCCAAGCACTATTCGGGAAACCGGATGTTCTATTACTGGATGAGCCTACCAACCACTTGGACTTAAAAGCGATCAAATGGCTGGAAGAATTCTTAATCAACTTTGAAAACACTGTTATCGTAGTTTCCCATGACCGTTACTTCCTTAACAAAGTTTGTACACATATCGCGGATCTTGATTTCGGTAAAATCAAAATTTATATCGGTAACTATGACTTCTGGTATGAATCAAGCCAGCTTGCCCTTAAACTGACTCAAGATGCCAATAAGAAAAAGGAAGAAAAAATCAAAGAGCTACAAAATTTCATCGCGCGCTTCAGTGCCAATGCATCGAAATCGAGCCAGGCGACATCCCGTAAGAAATTATTGGATAAAATCAGCTTGGATGACATCGAGCCTTCTTCGCGCCGCTATCCATATGTAGGCTTTACACCTGATCGTGAAATCGGGAACGACCTGCTTCGTGTAGACGGACTCTCGAAAACGATCGATGGTGTAAAAATATTGGATAACGTCAGCTTCACGATGAATAAAGGCGACAAGATTGCATTTGTCGGTAAAGATGAGATTGCTAAAACAACAATGTTCAAAATCTTGGCAGGTGAAATCGAACCGGATAGCGGCTCATTCAAATGGGGCGTTACGACCTCTCAGGCATACTTCCCTAAAGATAATGCTGAATTCTTTGAAGGTGTCGATTTAAATCTTGTCGACTGGCTCCGTCAATATTCTCCTAATGACCAGAGTGAAAGCTTCCTGCGCGGTTTCTTGGGCAGAATGTTATTCTCGGGCGATGAAGTCACGAAAAAGGCAAGTGTACTTTCAGGGGGCGAAAAAGTCCGTTGTATGCTTTCCAAAATGATGTTAAGCGGTTCGAACGTCCTAATGCTTGATGAACCTACCAACCATCTGGACTTAGAGTCGATTACGGCATTGAACAACGGTTTGATCAGCTTTAAAGGATCTATGATCTTCTCTTCTCATGATCATCAGTTCATCCAAACTATAGCGAACCGAATCATTGAACTTACTCCAAAAGGTACAGTCGATAAGCAAATGAGTTATGATGAGTACCTTGAAAATGGCGAATTGCAAAAGCAAGTGGCTGAAATGTACAAATAATACTTTTATGAAAGCACATCCATTGGATGTGCTTTTTTCGTTCCCGATTCTTCTGCTCCATTTATTTCATACCTTTAATGTATTGAAGGTATAAAAAACACGCTGCAATAAATATAATAATATTCACCGAAAGATGAGCACTGAATAATTTCATCGATAAAAAGGTATATTGGTAAAAGAAGGAGTGAGTTAGAATTGGATGGTCATACAGTGAAAAATATTTTTGATGATACAGGATACCTTTTTTTATATGATAAATTCAGTTATCATTTTTATGTATCCGGATTGTTCGACTTAGTCGATCAAGAAAAAATAATCTCGGATTTCTTAAATTCTTATGGCTTCGACGATAAAAACCCTCTCTTTTTTGACGACTTTTCCTTTTACTTTAATTGCTTTCATTATTCCCACCAAAAACAAAAGCTGCTAAATTACTTGAAAACAGAGTATGATGAACATATTTGTTAAGTATAAAAGGCCAGATAATATAATCCTGCCTTTTTTAAACAAACACGATTCAAAAAAAGGTAAGAGCATATAAGTGCTCTTACCTTAGACTGTAGACAAACTCGATGAAAATCGTGTTTGTCTACAGTTTTTTTACGGTTTGTACAATCTGAACGTTGATTTCCTCTACAGGCACTCGCTTTCCGCGGGCGGTCCGGGAGCCTCCTCGGCGCCTTTGCGCCATCGGGGTCTCCCCCGCACCCGTACGTCCTACTCTGGCTACTGATATAATAGATTGGTGGAAATGGTGGAGGAACGGGGTTTATCCATTTCTCATATAACGATTATGTGTTGGGTTCATCAGTATGGTCCTGAATTGGACAAACGGATCCGAGTTACCTCAAACAAATAACTCTTGGAGAGTCGATAAAAACATATATTAAACAGATTGATTTAGGGAATCAGTCTGTCCAAAATCAAAAAGAATTCCTCCATCAATTGTTTGGACTTCCAGCATAAGATACGATTCCGTTAGAAATATATGTGCTTTATTCTCTTTTACTTTTTTTGGACTTTAATTGACTTAAAAAATCCAATTCTAAAATAGTTTAAAGATATGAAAAATGGTCGAGATTTAATAAAAGATATTTCCACGCCTTGCAAATAGCCACTCTCTTATTACTTAGGCAAGTAGCTACACCCCTCAAAACTTATTTTGTATTTTGTTTGGGAAGTGTAATTTTCGCCAGCACGAAGAATAATATCTCCAAAATCTTCAAACTCAATCGCTCCTGGGGCAGCTTGGGTTTCAAATGTTATTCCACCATGTTGGATTAATTTTTCTCCGTGTATAAGTGGAACCCCTTTCACAAAGTTCGCAGTATAAACTACGATCGAAGGCTCTTCTGTGTATACCTCAACTTTTATTTTCTGGTCAGGACTAATTAATTTGGCTGCAGTTTGATGAAGTCCTGAGCACGTAAGGAAGAATGGATGGTCGATTCCTTGAACCTTATTAACTTCTGCGTCAATTGCTTCAAAGGTTGATTTTAATTTCTTCAGGGTTCGAAAATCATAAGGCGTGCCAATTGTGCTTCGCTTTTCCCCAGTTACCGTGGTATCGTCATTTACTGGTGCAAATTCTTCAGAAAAGATTTGCAAGGAATGATCATCGATTGGATTGCTGGGATGCCCTGTTAAGTTAAAATAGACGTGATTGGTCGGATTGAAAATTGTGTCTTTATCACTATTTGCTTGATAGCTCACTGACCAAATATTTAAGTTGTCTAATGTATAAGTCACACTTACTTTCAAATTCCCCGGAAAACCATTCTCTCCATCAGGTGAGTGGGTTGAAAAGATGATCGATGCACTTTCATCCGTCTCCTTCACTTCATAATCCCAGATTTTTTCATCGAATCCAGGGTTGCCACCGTGTAATGTATTCCCTAATTGATTTACAGATGTTTGGTAACGTGATTCACCAATTGAAAATTCGCCATTTTTTATTCTTCCAGCGACTCTTCCTATTGTTGCTCCATAATATGTTTCTTTTTTGTAATCCTCAATCGAGTCAAATCCCAATACGATATTATTACGACCCGATTCCGTTAGGACGAACAGATTGACGATTCTTGCACCAAAGTTTGTTACTTCCATTCTTACTCCATGATCATTTTCTATAGTAAACAGCAAGGCTTCATTTCCAAACGAGCTTTGTGATGCTTTCATTTTTTTCGTCTCCTTTCCCTATTAAATTCCTTCATATAAATAAAAGCTAAAACACCATGAATTGCACTAAATGTTCAGCAAACATTTTTAATAGTTGAAAAGCCGAAGTAGCAACTTCGGTCTTAAGACAGGGAATCATATGAGTAAATCAACATGTTCATGATGTGTATGTGTAGATCATAATTACAGAAGTATTTTCCCTTATGACCCCCTGATTAAAAATGCATACTTAGCTTCTTTGAATTCTGCTCCAAATATCATAGGTCTAAATTAAGCACTTTTCCCCTTAGTTTGTCTACTTTCTCCAATTTTTTCAATTTCCTCCAAAGTATGACCTCGAGTCTCAGGAACGCATGTCCGGATAAATAAAACACCAAGTAAACAAATAGCACCAAAGATTGCAAAAACAGCTTCTTGAGACATCGAAGCGGTCATGATTGGAAACAGCAATCCAACCAAGAAAGAACCTATCCAGTTAAATGATGAAGCTAATCCTGACGCACGACCGCGAATTACCAGCGGGAAAATTTCTCCAACGATGACCCAAGTTAAGGGAGCCCACGTGAATGAATAAAGTGCTACATAGATACTTAAAAAAACAACCATCATCATCGGATTTGCATTAGGAATTAATAAATTCAATATTGCCGGCAAAATAAAGGATAGCCCCATAATAGTTCCGCCTATTGTTAATAAAGTACGGCGATTAAATTTATCAGCAATCATAAGGAATATTAATGAACCTAGTACGAGAATAACCCCTTGAATAATTGGCCACATCAATACTGAGCTGGCTTCATGCCCTGTTGCTTTTTCCACAATCATAGGAATATAATAAAAAATTGCGTTTGCGCCCTGGAATTGTTGAAACGCAGCAACACCCACACCAGCAATTACTAAATAGCGGTATTTATTGCTTAAAAGTGTACCCCATGATGCTTTTTGATTTACCTTTGCTTCCTCTTTAACAGTTTCTTGAATTTGTGTTATTTCAGAATCAATTTGTTCTTTGTTAGAGCGAATAAAGCCCAACACCTTACGAGCTTCATCAATTTTATTGTTCTTAATTAAAAAACGTGGTGATTCGGGTAACCTTGACACTCCAATAAATAAGATCAAAGCAGGTACAGCAGCCAAACTAAGCATCAACCGCCATGCCATTGTTCCTGGTAAGTCTTTCAATAAATAAGCGACAATGTACGAAAGCAACATTCCAGAGACAATCATTGTTTGATTAATTCCTGACAGACGTCCACGTAACCGTGCAGGCGCCATTTCCGACATATAGGCTGGGACCAACGCAGAAGCGGCACCAACAGCCAACCCTAATAAAATCCGAGCAACAATCATAAAAAGGATCCCATTATGAGGGGATATTCCTGCCAAAATGGATCCAACAGCAAAAATGATAGAAGATATTAAAATCATTTTGCGCCGACCTAAACGATCAGAAAGCTGTCCGGCCAGGGCACCTCCAAAAACAGCTCCAAACATCAACGAAGAGGTAATCCAGCCAATAGCACCAGGGTTGTTTTGAAGGTTCCAATCATGCTGCAGAAAAGGCAAAGCACCCGTCATAACGCCGATATCATAACCGAAGAGAATGCCTCCAAAAGCCCCAAAAAAATAAATGAATCCACTTGAGATTTTCTTTCCATTAACCATAAAAATTCCCTCCTCAAGGTTTTAAAATTATTTTTAAAAAAAATCCCACTACTAAAAATATTGATAGCTTTGAAAGAAAATAATACTAGTGTTTTCAAACTACAAATACATGCTAGTAGATTCATCCTAAAAATTATTTATTAGGATGAATTCTTGGTAGTTATTGCGCTATTAAAACGCTTTCATCTTTTTCCTGAAAACCATGAACACGCTTACAAATAAAGGGATCATACTAATGGTTACTATTTTCATTCTTCAACTTCTGGAGTACCTATTTTTCCCTCCAAGGAAGCAGAGCCTCCTTGGAGGGGGAGACATTACTTAATAACTACGTATTCCAAGCCAACAAGCTTTGCATACGTTGTAATTTGGTCTGTTGTTAAATTCAATGAAACAACTGTATGGTGACCGCCACCATTCTCCAGCCAAGCTTTCACTCCATCTTGGAAGTTTGGCTTCACTTCCCAAAGTACACGGGCCACTGGAAGGTTTGGTGCTGGAATGGTTGGCTCAAATGCAGAAACTTCATTAATCAAAAGTTTATAGTTTGTACCAAAGTCAGCCATGGAAACAACGACGCCGTCTCCTGCTTTGCCGTCGAATACTAAACGTGCTGGATCTTCACGATCACCTATACCTAATGGAGATACGACAATTTTTGGTTTGTTACTTGCTAATGATGGGTCGACTTCAAGCATATGTGATTGAAGGATTGATTCCTGTCCAGCAGCTAATTCATATGTGTAATCTTCCATAAAGCCAGTTGATTGGTTATGGCTCATCACTTTCAGTAAGCGATCAAGTGCTGCCGTCTTCCAATCTCCTTCACCCGCAAAGCCATATCCTTGTGCCATCAAACGTTGGACGGCAAGACCAGGAAGTTGTTTCATTCCATGTAAATCTTCAAAGTTCGTTGTGAAGGCCGTATAACCACCATCATCAAGGAAACGTTTAATCGCAATTTCATAGCTTACCTGTACCTTTACGCTTTTCTCCCACTCTTCCCTACTGTAGGTACCATAATCAAATTCATAAAGGTCTTCGTATTCAGCAAATAAAGCATCCATTTCTTCATCAGTAACCGCATTCACATATTGAACAAGGTCTCCGATTCCAAAATAGTCAACTGTCCACCCAAATTGGATTTGCGCTTCAACCTTATCCCCTTCGGTTACTCCAACGTTACGCATGTTGTCTCCAAAGCGAGCGACCTTAATGTTGAAGCTTTCGTTATAAGCAACCGCTACGTCCATCCATTGTGCAATTTGCTGTCGCACTTCAGGGCGCTCCCAATAACCAACAACAACTTTATTTTGTTTTTTCAAACGGGCATTGATAAAACCATATTCACGGTCACCATGAGCGGATTGGTTTAGGTTCATAAAGTCCATATCAATCGTTGCCCAAGGAATACTTTCATTGAATTGTGTAGCTAAATGAAGCAATGGTTTTTGTAATAACTTTGTTCCACGAATCCACATTTTTGCAGGTGAGAAAGTATGCATCCAAGTGATGACACCGGCAACTTCATTACGATAGTTGACTTCTTTCATGATGCTTGTGATTTTATCTGCACTAACAGCTAAATCTTGCAATACTAGTGGATAAGGTAAAAAACCGCTTTCATTTAATGCATCGGTTATCGTTTGTGCATGCGCCTTGACCTCTGCTAACGCTTCTTCCCCATATAGATGTTGTGATCCTACGACGAACCAAAATTCCTTTTTATCTGTTGTTAACATAATAAACCTCTTTTCTTAATTCTAATAGTTTGATAATTTGATAGAGTTTATCTTAATTTTGACCGTAATAAGCATATTTTCCATGTTTTCGTAAATAGTGTTTATCCAAAATATTTTGTGGTAATTCTTTTGCAAAATGATTTAATTCCCGTGTAAATAAATTCATTTTCGAAACTTCATCCAACACCACACTATTCATTACGGCGGATTTTGCATCCTTGCCCCAAGTAAACGGACCATGACCATGAAGTAAGACGCCAGGAACGGCTAAAATATCTAACCCACGCTCTTCAAATGTTTCGATGATTAACTTCCCAGTCTCCACTTCGTACCCACGATCAATCTCCTCTTTTGTTAGGTAGCGGGCACATGGGACGGATCCGTAAAATGTGTCTGCATGAGTGGTCCCCATCGCTGGAACATCAAGGCCTGCTTGAGCCCAGATTGTCGCCCAAGTTGAATGAGTATGCACAATGCCGCCGATTTCTTGGTAATACTTATAAAGTACTGCGTGCGTCGCTGTATCTGAAGAAGGCCTCAACTCTCCTTCAACAACATTGCCATCTAAATCAACAACAACCATATCACTGGCTTTCATCGTTTCGTAATCAACACCACTAGGTTTGATAACAAATAAACCACTTTCTCGATCAATGGCACTTGCATTACCCCATGTATATTTCACGAGTCCATATTTAGGCAAGTCCAAATTTGCTTGAAATACCTCTTCCTTCAGTTGTTCTAACACGTCAATCCCTCCAGCTTTCCACTCATAACATCAAGTTGTCTACAGCGGCCTGCTCAATCACTAAACCCTTCCTGTATCTTTCAATAAATGCTTCAAATCCTTTAACATCTACTTGATCAGGATAAATTTCTTGCCCATCAACCTCTTCGAATACTTTTTTGTCGAGGAAGTCTTCTAAACTTTCATTTTGATCTTTATTCATCATGTAAGATGCAAGAATCGCCATTCCCCACGCGCCGCCTTCTCCTGCTGTTGACATAACTGATACTGGAGTATTCATTGCAGCGGCAACAATTTTTTGTCCAACAAGAGGGGTTTTAAATAAACCACCGTGAGCCAAAATACGATCAATTGCAACATTTTCTTCCTTTGTCAAAATACCCATTCCGATTTTTAAAGCACCGAAAGCAGTAAAAAGGTGAGTCCGCATGAAGTTTGCTAAATTGAAATGACTCTCAGGCGAGCGAACAAATAATGGTCGCCCTTTTTCTAAACCTGTGATATTTTCGCCTGAGAAATAACCATAGCTAAGCAAACCGCCACCATCTGGATCCGCTTCCAAGGCCTTATTCAACATTACTTCAAATAATTTATTTGTATCAATATTTTGTCCCATTGCCTCAGAAAACTCACGGAACAATCCCAGCCAAGCATTGAGATCACTTGAACAGTTATTCGCGTGAACCATCCCAACTGGACTTCCGTTTGGTGTAGTTACCAAATCAATTTCTGGATATACTTTTGAAAGTTCTTTCTCTAGTACAATCATGGCAAAAACGGAAGTTCCTACTGAGACATTTCCGGTACGTTTCCTCACACTATTCGTTGCAACCATTCCAGTTCCCGCATCGCCTTCTGGTGGGCAAATTGGGGTGCCAGGTTGTAAATTTCTTGATCTATCCAGGATTTTCGCTCCAATTTCGGTTAATTCACCCGCTTGCTCGCCTGAAATGTATACTTTAGGAAGAATCTCTTTTAGCACCCAAGGATAACCTTTCTTCGCAATTAAATCGTCAAACTGCTTGACCATCGATTCATTGTAATCTTGCGTTGATTCATCAATTGGGAACATGCCTGAAGCATCTCCAATGCCAATTGCTTTATTACCAGTCAATAACCAGTGAATGTATCCAGCCAAAGTGGTAATACAATCAATGCGAGGCAAATGTTTTTCTTCATTTAATATTGCTTGATAAAGGTGAGCAATACTCCATCGTTCAGGGATATTAAATTGAAATTGATTAGTTAATTCTTTTGCTGCAACACCAGTTGTTGAGTTACGCCAAGTTCGAAACGGAACAAGTAGCTCCCCTGTACTGTCAAAAGCCATATACCCATGCATCATTGCAGAAAATCCAATAGAACCTATTTTTCGAATTGTAATTCCATAATTTCGTTCAACTTCTTGCTTCAATTCACTATAAGCTGTTTGCAGACCAGTGATTATATCCACTAAGTTGTACGTCCAAATTCCATCTTCCAAGAGGTTTTCCCACTCATAACTTCCAGATGCGATTGTTTCATAACGATTATCAATCAACACCGCTTTAATACGCGTGGATCCAAATTCGATTCCAAGTGAAGTTTCTCCCTCGTTTATCGCTTGTTTAATTTTTAATATATTCGTTTGCACGTTAATCCCCCTTCTGACAGCGCTTTCAACGAAAGGAGGCGCTTAAATTTATTTACAACCATATTATATTTTTTTGTACGTACATTTGTCAACAACAAATATTATTTATACTTACAACTTTCGAGAAAAATCCTCCATCCTCACCTTAAAATTAGTAATAAATAATTTTAATGACATAAAACCTAAATGGTAAATAGGGCGAATTTAATTTATGCAAAAAACATAGGTGATTTGTTTTAATTGATTCAAAATTATGTTAAAATATGTCCGCACAAATATTTTATACAACTAAATTAGAATGTAAACAACTATGAAAGAAGTGAGGTTTAATGAAACCAAAGTATCAGGTAATCATTGATGATTTAAAAAATAAAATCCTTTCAGGTGAATATAGTGTAGGGGAACAAATTCCCACTGAAACCGCCATGCAAGAAATGTACAACGTTAGCCGGCACACTGTACGAAAGTCCATTTTAGAATTATCAAACGAGGGATTCTTAAGAAGTGAAAAAGGATCTGGCACATATGTTAGTAACCAATATCAATCAAAATCTGGTGGCAATTCCAAAAATAAAACGATCGGTGTAATCACGACCTACATTTCTGATTACATTTTCCCTTCTATTATCCGCGGAATTGAAAGAAGATTAAATGAAGATAATTATTCGTTACTATTAGCCAGTACGAATAATGATGTCGAACAAGAAAAAAAAGCCTTGGAAATGATGTTGTCATTTGGCGTGGATGGTTTAATTATTGAACCTACAAAAAGCAATCTATACAATCCCAACATCGCTTACTACCTATTGTTTAAGGAACAAGAGGTTCCATTCACCATGATTAACGCTTATTATGAAGAATTAGAGGTTCCTTTCTTTTGCCTAGATGATGTGCAGTCAAGCTACCTCGCAACAAAAGAATTGATTTCGAAAGGACACTCCCAAATTGGTCTCATTTCGAAAATGGATGATTTACAAGGAAAGTATCGAATGAAGGGATATATAAAAGCACTTGGAGAAGCCAAATTACGCTTTCAACCAGAGCAATTGCTTTCGTATACTACAGAAACGAAGCTAGACCTATACACGAACTTGAAAGGGTTTCTAAATGAAAATAGAGACGTGTTGACTGCCATTGTTTGCTATAACGACGAGGTAGGGTTGGAAGTAGCAAATGTATGCAGACAACTTGATATTTCTATTCCCGAACAATTATCAATTATTGGTCAAGACAATTCTTATATTGCGAAAAATGCTAATATCAAACTAACGACATTGACACACCCACAAGAACAAATGGGACATGATGCAGCTGATTGGGTCATTAAGAAATTACAAGGCAAGAAGGATTTACCAAACGAAACCTATTATCAACCAGTGTTAATTGAAGGCGAAACTGTCAAAGAGTTAGAAATACAATAATCTTAGTGTGTGATGCCTGTAGGCTCCATTCCCACAATGGCTGCCTCCATCCATTTTTATAAACCAGCAAATCCATCTTCTTTATTTTCAAATGCAAGTGGGTCTACGACTACACCCCCACTGAAATTCACTGCTCTAGCCACATGTTGGGTAATCCCCCCCAACAATTATGTGTTTATCGGAAATGCTCTCGATTAGTTGATTTGTTTATCTTGCCTTTTAAACTTCATATTAGGGTTCCTTCTAGGGTTTTGAGTTAGAGTGGTGTCTTACTCATATCTTACTGAGGAGCCCTATTTTTTAAAAAGCTGAAGAATGACGAACTGAAGGAATGCTAACCTGACCCGTTTTGTTCCATAAGAAAAAAGGCTGCCTCAGCAACCTCCCTTTTTGAAGTAAGACCCATTAGTTCAGTAATGGGTCTTGGAAGTACTTTTAATAAAACATTATATCTAAGGAAATTGAAACAAATATCATAATTGAAGAGAAGCCGCTCCCTCTTCATTCAATACAATATTGCACGCAACTTTAAGCGCTTCTACAGGAAAAAGCTCTGGAGCTGGAGGTCCCCCTGCAAATGAAATGACTTCTGGTCTTTCTGTTACTTTTACTATCTCACGGTTCTCAGAAGATGAAACTAGACGAGCTCATTTTCCATTTGTAAACAATCCTTCCTTGAAACTTCGATATTTTACCTTTCACAATCTATTTTATTTGAATACTCAGACACCCATCCGTTAAGCTAACCACTACTACTGCCTTCATGATTCGAGAGATATAGATTGCACCAATGACGAACGCACTTAAATAGCCTTTGCTGCATTGAGCAAAGGCTTACCTTTTTGACGGGATTCTTCTATTTAATAAAAATAAACAGCCCGCCAAGCAATTTCGTTTTTCTTCAACCTTTTTTAAAAAAACAACTCTCTATTTCTCCACTTTTTCCTTACTTCTTAACTTCTCCACTTTTTCAGGAGTGGGGGTGATGTCCCGGACAGGCGAAACTCTTCCCCATTCATCCTTGTGAACGATGTGTTTTCGTTCAAATTTGGTCGGAGTATCTATACCTGCAGCAGCTGCAAGGTTAAACAGCCCCTCGCGGAGGGAAATCACGTAATTGGCGACTCGGTATTGTTTTTCCTCAATAACCAGCCCTTCCTGCAACTTTGAATCAGTCGTGGCTACGCCGGCGGGGCAGTGGTTTGTATGGCAGATTTCAGCCATGATGCAGCCAACGCTAATCATAAAACCGCGGGCTATATTGACCAAATCTGCCCCCATCGCTAAAGCGACCGCCACTTTATCTGGAGAAGTCAGCTTGCCGGATGCAATCAGCTTGACCCTATTACGTACATCATATTTTTTTAACATCTCATCTACAAGTGGCAAAGCTGACATAATTGGGAGTCCGACCGCATCAGCAAGCTCCTGATAGGTTGCCCCAGTTCCGCCTTCTCCGCCATCCACGGTGATAAAATCCGGCCCTTTACTTGTATCCCTCATGGTTTTCGTCATTTCCTCAAGTGCATCAAGATCCCCCACAACAATTTTGATACCGATGGGCTTTCCGCCTACCTCCCTCATTCTTTCCACAAATTCGAACAATTCATTAAAATTCTTGAATTCATAGAAACGGTTAGGGCTGTTGATCGTTTGACCAGGCTCTACCAGGCGGATTTGGGCAATTTCTTCTGTCACCTTTTGTCCTTCAATATGCCCACCTCTGATTTTGGCACCTTGTGCCAGCTTAATTTCAAATGCCTTTACCTGCTCGATTTCACTTTTCTTCTTGAATTCTTCCCAGGAGAACTCCCCACCTGGTGTCCTTACTCCAAACAGTCCCGGACCTATCTGCATTATGATGTCGGGATTTCCGGAGAGATGGTATTTGGAAAGACCGCCTTCACCGGTATTCATCCATGTTCCTCCTGCAAGTCCTAATCCTTTCGACAGCGCAGTGATGGCATTCTCACCGAGTGCACCGTAGCTCATAGCAGACTGTCCTATGAGCCCCTTTAATTTAAAGGGATTCTGGCATGTATCCCCTCCGATTATGACAGCATCCTCGTCTCGTAAATAGTACGGTTCTATTTGTCTATCTTCCCGATTCTCCTTTCGGGTCAATAGTCCTTCTTCAACTACTTCATATACCTTTGTATTGATTTTTTGGCTATTATCTATTCTCAATTCTTCCCGGAGTTTGGGAAACATGCTATTGCGAATATAGTATCCAGCTTCATTGAAGTCACGTTCCGATCCAAATCCGATTAGACGCTCCTTATATTTACCAGCTTTTACAACATCCTCGAATTCCTTTCTTGAGAAAGGGGTGCCTTCATTATTATTTTCAAATAAATACTGTCTAAGTTCAGGTCCTATTTGCTCTGTCATATATCTAATTCTACCGATTAGGGGGAAATTCCTCAGGATTGAGTGTTGTTTTTGTGTATCATCCTTACGGTAAAAGTACGCTGCGGCAGCAGCAGTCCCTAAAACGGCAGATCCTTTTAAAACTGTAGGAAGGTATTTTTTCAACTTGGACATTTTATCACCCTTTGTTTCTTATATTTTTGTTTCGAGTTATCCGAGCTGTTTATAATCTTTGGAGTGCTTCATGAATCAGAATTTCTCCAGAAGTTACATTAATCGTTTTATTAAATACTGCTTTAGTATCCAGCGCTTCGACCAATACGGAAGCAATATCCTCTTTTGGGATCTCTTCTTTTTCATGTTCAATTGATAGTCCAGCTTCTACCTTACCTATTCCCGGCTTATCCACAGGCATGCTTGTCCGTATAACCGTATATGTGAACTTTTCCTGTCTTAATAGCTCCTCTGAGTTGAAACGGATTGCACTAGCATCTCCCATTTCATTTGATCGCATGGCGCTCATGAGAACAAAGCGCTTCACCCCATGTTTTTTAGCAGCCTTAACTGAGTCTATTACTGACTGATGGTCAACCAGTATTGGTTTGCCCTCCCCAGTCCGAGGGCTGGCGCTACTCAAGTAGATTACTGCTTCACAGCCCGAAAAAGCACTGGAAAAATCCCTTTTTTCCAAAGAAACCACATCTCGTGCTCCAAGTTTAACCATTTCCTCTACTTTATTTTCAGCTCCCACCAGTGCTACCGGATTATGGTGCCTGTCTGCCAGCTGTTTTACAACGTGCTCTCCGGTCATATCCTCTGTTCCTATTACAAGTACTCTCATTTTAATACCTCCCTGCTAGCTTCATACTATCTATTTACCACTTTAAAGTTTAATAAAACAATTTAGCTTCTTCTGCCGTCTCGTTTATTTTAACGATTCTTTGATAGTGAATTATTAGTGAAATTCTCATTTCATCTGTGGAAGCAATTATACTTTTTTTACTTATATTCAACGTACGTACTCTTAGAATTAATAGTCTGACATCCATTATTACAGAAGTTGCACGAACTAGATTAGTGATTGGAATTAAACATCTCGCCAAGATATTATTTCGTAAACCATAGTGAAGAAGCATGGAAAAATATAAGAGATTGTCTTTTCAAGTAAGGATACTGCCATCTACATTTATCCATCCGGAAATGAGGAGCCCTATTTTTTCAAAACTGAAAAATTACTAACTTCAGGAAAGCTAAATGACCCTTTAGCTTTCCATATATGAAAAAAGAACCTCTAGTAATGGACTAGAGGTTCGGGATTAATAAATATATTGGAACTTTAATTAGTTAAATGAAAGTAATTAAGTTAATATATTTCCATAATACGAGATAAACGAATAGAGAAAATCTTTTGATTTTCATCCTTTAAGGAAAGGGTTTGTTCATGAAGGTTAAGTTTATGCAATTGACCCTTACATGTTTTTAATACTCCTTCTTTATAATAAATGATGGTCGTAATGCCCTTTTTTTTCAACGATTTCAAGATCATCTGATTATCTCCTTTCTGGCTATTCAATAATTTATAAAAAATTGTTTGATAATTGGTGCAATACTATGGAATCAGTTAAGATACGTATATTATATAATGAAAATCGTAAGCGTTTTCATTATTGTTGTGAACAATTTGTGAAAGTTTGAACATCAGCATATTTTGGGAAGATCAGAATAGGCTAGGAAATGGTAATTGTTCAATTTGCCGCAAAAATGCTTACGTAGGGGTAGTGGAGTTGTGGTTAAAGAATGAAATGCCTTATCCACCTCGTATCATGCAGAAAAAGTTAGAGAGAATTGTATAGTTACCTTCTATGAAAAACCTTCTTAAATTAGTGAAGAAGAAAAGGATAATTTCTTTGGAAGAGCTTTTACTAGGATAGCTATCTCTTACTATTTATTAAAATGTACATTGTGAATCATTGTACAGTTGAACAATCCAAGCATAACCCCGTTCTAAATTTAGGACGGGGTTAAAAATATAGTTGTTTAATTTTTGATGTAAGATACTTCACTACACTTAAAAATATAAAGTCGTTTAAAAAATCTAAGTTTTATGACTTTTTATGATTTAGGTCTTGATAATTGAAAAATGGTGCAATTTTTCAAAACTACAATATTTCCATTTGTGAAAATAAATAAACTATGTGTCTTAACATGTGATTTTCCTGAAATGGTACGTAACCACTCATTAGAGATTAAAGAGCCGTCCAGCCGCCGTCAATAACTAATTCAGATCCTGTCATAAAGCGAGATTCATCAGAGGCTAGGAAAAGTGCACCATAGGCAATATCTTCTGGTTCACCGAAGTATGGAAGTTGTGTATATGTTTTATAGTAAGGGAGCGCCTCTTTCATCGTTGGTTCTGTCATCGGTGTGACAACGATTCCTGGGTGTAAAGAATTGACGCGAATTTTATCTTTTCCATATTCAACAGCGGCTGATTTTGATAAGACACGAAGTGCGCCTTTTGCTGCTGTATATGGGCTTGTACCAGCCATACCGACAAGGCCGCCGATTGAAGAAATATTGATGATTGAACCGCCGCCTGCCTTTTTCATTTTAGGGATAACATATTTCATTCCGATTACGCAGCCATTTAAGTCAATATCCAAAATTTTATTCCATTCATCCATTTCCATGTTTGCAATTGTTTTTGGTGATGAAACGCCTGCATTATTAACAAGGACATCGACTTTTCCATATAATTTTACTGCTTCCTCAATGACAGATTTCCATTCCTCTTCAGATGTAACATTATGTTTAATCGCGACAGCCTCGCCTCCATTTTCTTTAATTTCCTTTACGACTTGATTCAAGGGTTCTATTCGGACATCTGTAGCAATCACTTTTGCTCCTTCTTTTGCAAATAGTTTTCCTTCGGAAGCACCCATTCCCATAGCAGCTCCAGTAATGATCGCCACTTTTCCGCTTAAACGGCCCATATATAAACACCCTTTCATTATTTAAAATTAAATAAAAAGACTTTACTATTACCAATCCTTAGTTTTACGGAAAATACCACAAGAGTATATTGTCAGAACATATTCGATTCGGTAGACCTTGTCCCATTCAAGTAATTGAAAATCCCTCCTGAGATATATAAGATTCAGGAGGGATTTCTTAAAAAACCTTTTCGGGGGGATATGCAAAAATACCCAACTTGAAGCTTCATAGAGAACAATTAACCTTTTTTTACAAGAGAATGACGATTAAGTACATATTTAACCGCACCAATATATTCGGTCAGTGCCCTTTGACTTACTGCAGCGGTTGGCACAACACCTTCAAATCCGTGATAACAACCCGGATAAAGATGGAATTCAACATCAACACCAGCCCGACAAAGGCGGGTTACGTAATCCAGTGTTTCATCACGAAATGGATCTAATTGTCCTACACATGTATAGGTGTAAGGCAGACCTGATAAATCAGTTGCTCGCGCTGGGGCTGCATACTCGGATACATGATCTGTACCATTTTCACCATTTAAGTACATAGTCCAACCTTTTTGATTCAAATCATGATTCCACACCATATTACCTGTTATTTCTATACTTGATGGTGAATTATTACGATCATCTATCATTGGATATAATGGCATTTGGAAACATATTTCGGGACCTTTTCGATCTCTTGCAAGTAAAGTAAGTCCTGCAGTTAATCCGCCCCCAGCACTTGCCCCCGCTGCTCCAATCCTAGAAGCATCAACCCCTAATTCAGATGCATGTTCAGAAAACCATTTCAGTACAGCATAACAATCTTCTAATCCTGCTGGGTAAGGATGTTCTGGAGCAAGACGATAATCTACGGAAACTACAACACAATTCGCTTCTGTCACAAAGCGTTGGCACAAAACATCATCCCCTTCAGGAATACCAAGAACATAACCGCCCCCATGAATCCATAATAGACCAGGTAAAACACCATTTTTTTTCTTCGGTTCATATATTCGTATCCTAACGGCAGGATGATCCCGTGGACCCGGCACCATTCTGTTAGAAATGGAAACAGACTCATCAACGGCGATTTCAATAGATTGCGAGATAACCGCCATACCCTGTCTTGTTGCCTTAAGATTGTCCAAATCAAGCGGTGGAAATAATTCAAGTGCCTCTCTTAATTCAGGATCAATTCTATTTTTCATATATATCCAGCCCCCCTAAATCATTATTTCTTCTATTTGAGCTTATTCAGATAAATGCATGTATACGCTTACAATTCAATAAACTACTTACTTCTCAAAAAAATTATGCTGTTAATCCACCATCGATTGTAACAATAGAACCATTCATATAACCAGCTTCTTCTGATGCCAAAAAGCAAACAACATTAGCTATTTCCTCAGGTGAAGCAGGTCTTCTAAGTGGACCATTCTGCTCAGGGTTATTCATATCCATATGTTTCGTCATATTTGTTTCGACACCGCCTGGACAAATAGCATTTATCCTTATCCCTTTTGATCCATATTCTACTGCGGCCGTTTTCGTTAGACCTACTACACCATGCTTGGACGCGGAGTATCCGCCTAAATAAGCTGTGCTTTGGACGCCTGCTGTCGAAGCTGTATTAATGATCACCCCAGATTGTTGCCCCTCCATGACCTTTAATACATGTTTAAGTCCTAGAAAAGCACCTTTTAAATTCACTGCTATCACTCGATCAAACATTTCCTCGCTATAATCGGCTAATAGGGTGGGTTTACTAAGAATGCCAGCATTATTAAAAAACACATCTATTCTTCCATACATATTTTTTACAGTTGAAACATATTTTTCCACATCAGAGTATTTCGATACATCTGCTTGAATAAAAATCCCTTCACTTCCACTATCTTTTATGAGTCCAAGTGTTTCTTCTCCTCCTTTTTCATCTAAATCAACAACAACAACGCACATTCCCTTTTCTGCCAATTTCAAACTGACAGACCTGCCTATTCCACTTCCAGCTCCAGTAATTAACGCCACACCATTTTTTAAAGACATTTATATACTCCCTTTCTCCGATAAAACATCTTTAATAGACAAAGTAAATCCATTGTACCCCGAAGCGGCAACTTCATTACATTTGTGCTTATATGTGTCAAATCCCCCAAGATAAATGAGGAAACTCCGTGGTTTACCTGCAATATTTGCACCGGTGTACCAAGAATCAGTTTTCACATAAAGAGTCATTTCCGCAACCTCTCGGCAATGCTTGCTCCAAGCTTCTTCTGCCTCTACCGTTGTTTCGAAAATTTCCACATTATGTTCACGCAGGTAATCTAAACAATCGGTAATCCATTCAACATGCTGCTCAATCGCTGTTGGCATATTTACTAGTACGGACGGACTCTCAGGCCCCGTAATCATAAAGAAGTTAGGGAAACCCGCAGTTGCAAGACCGAGATAAGTTCTTACCATAGAACCTTCTTTCCATTTTTCCTTAAGTGACACTCCATCTTTGCCACGTATATCAATTTTAAATAATGGTCCTGTCAGCCCGTCATAACCGGTAGCAAAAATAAGGATGTCGAGTTCATACTCCATTTCCTTTGTTCGAAGCCCTTTTGGGGTAATCTCTACAATTGGCGCCTTCTTGACGTCAACTAACGTGACGTTTTCCCTATTAAAGGTTTCATAATAATCGGTGTCCAAGATTGGACGTTTCGTGCCAAAATAATAGTTTGGAAGCAGCTTTTCAGCGATTTCAGGGTTACGGACGATTTCTTTTATTTTCGACCGGATAAAATCTGCAGCGGTATGATTCGCCTCCTCATTAATAAAAAGATCATAATAAGCGGATGTTAAAGCATAACCCCCTTCTTCCCAAGCCTTTTCATATACCTGATGACGTTTTTCCGGTGGATCCGATAGAGCTGAGATGGTACGAATTTGGATTCCATTACCCGTTGGGGATTCGCGCATCTGTCTTTTAATCTCATTGAAGTTTGCTTTCGTTTGATTAATAAACTCTGAAGCATAAGGGTGGTTTCTGGCTGGCATTGTATATTGTGGGGTTCTCTGAAAAACAGTTAGGTGATCCGCTTCTTTTGCAATAACAGGGATTGCCTGTACACCACTTGAACCCGTGCCAATTACCCCAACCCGCTTTCCTTTAAAATCCACCTTTTCTTGAGGCCATTTGCCAGTATGATACCACTCTCCCTTAAAACTTTCTAAGCCATTAAATTTAGGTAGATTTGCAGCAGAAAGACATCCTGCGCCTGAAATGAAATACTTTGCAGTCACACTTGTACCATCATTCATTTGAACCTTCCATCTGTTACTTGTCTCATCGTAATGTACTGCAGAAATGCGTGTATTAAACTGAATGTCCCGACGCAAATCAAATTTATCTGCTACAAAATTAAGATAACGTAAGATTTCCGGCTGTTCTGGAAATCTAGAAGTCCAAGTCCACTCTTGGTAAAGTTCTTTAGAGAAAGAATAGTTATAATAAATACTTTCGATGTCACAACGTGCTCCAGGATAACGATTCCAATACCATACACCACCTACCCCGTCCCCTGCTTCATAGACACGTGTAGTGAAGCCCGCCTCTCGTAAACTATGGAGCATATATAAACCAGAAAAACCAGCTCCTAGAACGACTGCATCCAAGTAATTCACTTGATTTGTTGACATCATTTACCTACCTCCCCAATTTTCAATCAAAATGAAAATAACATCTTATTTGAAAAATTCACCTCCTTACACCAAGACTATACCTTTTTTAGATAATTGAATATTCCGTATTTTTAGAGTATAATATCCCTTAAAAAGGGGATGTTTTATGGTTTCTTACTCTACCATTCAAGAATCTATTCAAGGGCTTGGCTCCATTTCAAGTCACGAGGAGCAGCTTTTTAAAATATTAGAGATTTACATGGAACTCTTCCCTGTCCAAAATTCTTATTTGCTAAGATACTCTCCTCTAGGCCATCTTGCTGAAGGAGTAATTTTCCTCGATTCAACCGGGGGTGTACATATTGGTGAAATTCGTGATGATATTCGTTCTATTCCCATTATTTTTTCAGCTATTAGTGAAAAGAAAGCAAAATTTTGCAAAGGGCATGAATATCTTAAACAAATGGGCAGCAAATATACCATTACCTCCAACTTCAATTCCCTGTTAGTTGTTCCGATTTGCTTTGGTTCGTTTGTCTTCGGTTATATATGCAGCTCAGATTTTGTAGAAGGTACAATGATCGATGATCAACTGCTATCATCTTTTACCCTTTATGGGAAATTAGTTGGAAAAGTGACCGCTAATTGGAATAATGATGAGGGAATGCAATTCCTAAGTCGGAGAGAATTAGAAGTAATGAGAAGGATATCATATGGAGAAAGCACAAAAGAAATGTCTGATCATATGAAAATTAGCGAATTAACGATTAATCAATATGTAAAGACAGCGGTTAAAAAGCTCGGCGCAAATAATCGTTCACATGCTATTGGAGAATTATTTAGAAAAGGAATTATTTCATAGTGTTAAATTGAAAGCGTTTTAATTAATCTCTAAGAAGGGGTGAAATAGCAACAAAATCTGATATGCCAAAGCCATCAGCCTATCGATTCCTCACCTCTCTGGAGGTATGTGGTTTTTTGGTAAAGACAAAGAATACCGAACAAGATGTTCGCTACCGTTTGGGTCTAAAGCTGCTTGAATTAGGTAACATAGTCTCAGAACAATTAGATTTACGTACCATTGCTTTGCCCTGGATGAGAGAACTTTGTACTGACATTAATGAAGCTGTACATCTGGTTATACTCGATGGAGATGAAGCTGTATACATCGAAAAAGTAGAAAGCAGCCAAGCGGTACGGCTGCATACAAGGGTTGGGAAGCGTTCTGATTTATATATCGGTTCCCGTCCAAAATTGTTGCTTGCTTATTTGCCCGAGACAGATTGGGAAACTCTTCTGGAAAAAAATGACTTTTACTAAATTCACGCCGTATACAATTAAAAATAAAGAGATTCTGTATAAGGAAATTGAACAAATACGGTGAAATGGATATTCCATTAGTACAGAATATGTTAGAGGTTAATGAAGAAGAAAATTATTGAAGTTGCTAAAGTGAGGAATCCAAATGTGTTGGATGAAAATATAAGTGAATATTATATTGCTGATAGTGTCATTTACGATGATGAATCTTATTTTGTCGATAAAATGTATGATTTTGCATTCAATAAACCATCCTACTTAGCAAAAATAAA
>NZ_FTMX01000016.1 GCF_900156045.1 Peribacillus simplex
AGCGAAGAGGTCACACCCGTTCCCATTCCGAACACGGCAGTTAAGCTCTTCAGCGCCGATGGTAGTTGGGGGTTTCCCCCTGTGAGAGTAGGACGCCGCCAAGCCATTTAAAAAGATCAGCCATCCGGCTGGTCTTTTTTTGCATAATGCAAAGAAAAATCATTGGATATAAAGGGATTATCAATTAAGGAAACTTTTATAAAGACATACACGTATTGAAATTCCCCATCATACATTGTTAAAAGCATCCCCGGTTCTCTTAAACTATTTAAATTCATGTATGCGAACAATGGTTTTTGGGGAGAATGCAGGTATGGAGGTGGAGATGTTGGGGACAACAACAACCAAAACAACGGCAGGGGAAACGTGCGCGGTTTGTGAACAAATAAAAGGGATGGGAATACATCTATATACGACTTTTATTTGTGAGGAATGCGAAAGGGATATGATCGGCACGGATACGAACGATCCCAAGTACCAATATTACTTAAAGCAATTAAGAAAAATCACTAATCCTGAAATATTATCATGAAAAAATAGTGTGTGGAAAGTTAAAGAGTCAGAGAAAAAAGAAATGATGTGTTTCTTTAATCTCTGATTCTTTTTTTGGTACTTTAGAAGAATACTTGGCAACGTGCTCCCATGTTTCTGTATGTTCCCTCCAAACAGACTGTTCGGAGACGCATAATTGCCTTTCAGTCGACGCAATATGAGATAAAAATGAACTTATTTGATAAAATGAAAAAATACTATGATATGAGGGAAGAGAAAAATGAATCAATCACAGACACCGTTGTTCGATGCAATGAGTGCTTTTCATAAAAAAAGCCCAATATCTCTGCATGTCCCAGGGCATAAAAATGGATGGGTGTTTAATAAAAAGGGCCAAGCCTTATACAACCCCGTTCTTGGTATTGATGCCACGGAGATAAGCGGTTTAGATGACCTGCATGCTCCAGAGGGCGCCATTTTACAGTCCGAGCAACTACTCTCTGACCTATATGGGGTAAAGCGGAGTTATTTTTTGGTTAATGGGTCCACCGTAGGCA
Source organism: Peribacillus simplex (assembly GCF_900156045.1). Classification (GTDB taxonomy): domain Bacteria; phylum Bacillota; class Bacilli; order Bacillales; family DSM-1321; genus Peribacillus; species Peribacillus simplex_D. The sequence goes on from NZ_FTMX01000016.1 coordinate 1,050, forward strand.
ACATTGCCATGATTCTTGCTGCCTGCCGGGAAGGCGATAAGGTCCTTGTCCAAAGAAACTGCCATAAATCAATTTTACATGGATTGATGTTAGCGAATGTACAACCGATCTTTTTACAACCAGCTTATTATGAGAAATGGGGCATTGTTGGCGGTGTGGGATCAAAATTAATTGAAGAAGCTTTGAGTGTACATCCAGATGTAAAAGCCATCATTGTTACCTATCCTAATTATTATGGTCTTGGTGATGACTTGACGGAAATGGTAGGACTCGCACATCAAAAAGGGATTCCTGTGCTGGTGGACGAGGCACATGGCGCTCATTTTCAGTTAGGAAGTCCGTTTCCAAAGCCGGCAATTTTGGCAGGGGCGGATGCCGTTGTCCATTCAGCGCATAAAACACTGCCGGCTATGACGATGGGATCATTTCTTCATGTGAATTCATCCTTGGTTGATGTCGATCAAGTATCATTCTATTTACAAATGCTTCAGTCGAGCAGTCCATCTTACCCAATTATGGGATCGCTCGACTTGGCCAGGGCCTACTTAGCCGCTTTTACATCAGAAGATAAAATATCCCTTATTGAAAAGATATCAGACTTCAGAGCGGAATTAGGTGCCCTTCAAACAGTAAGGGTCCTGGAGGCGCCACTAGGCACCTTGGTAGACCCGTTGAAAGTGGTCATTCAATCAACAAATGGTTTAAGCGGGTTTGAATTACAGCAGCTATGTGAAGCCCAAGGCATTTTTACTGAATTGGCTGATCCTCATAATTTATTAATGATTTTACCCTTATTAAAAATGGGTACCGAATTTCCTTTTCATGAAATCGTTCAAACCATAAAAAGTGCCACTGAAGACAGAACTGGAAACAAGGAATCAGATCTCGGGGGCCTATGGCCTGATGGAAGGTCAATGACAGGACTTGAAATGCCATACTCCGTCATGAAGCAAAGTAAATCAAAATCTGTCACATTACGCAATGCAGTGGGTGAAGTATCTGCCGAGATGGTCATTCCTTATCCGCCGGGCATCCCTTTAATTATGTCCGGGGAAATGATTACTCCTGAGCATATATTCAATCTGAGGAGACTGCTGGAACTGGGATCAAGGTTTCATGGTGGTTCCGCCCTTTCAAACGGAGAATTGATCGTTTATGAAAGCGGGCATTAAAATGATATACTACAAACAAAGAACCTTGGAGGTACATCGATGAAACGTGGTATTTTTATAACAATGGAAGGGCCTGAGGGTGCCGGGAAAACAACAATTACCCAAATGCTTGGCAAGGCTCTGCAACAAGAAGGCTATCAAGTCCTATTAACGCGTGAGCCAGGGGGAGTTCCCATTTCGGAGCAAATTAGGGAAGTGATCCTTAATAAAGATAATACAGCCATGGACTCGAGAACAGAGGCTTTATTATACGCAGCAGCAAGGCGTCAGCATTTAGTGGAAGTAGTCATGCCTGAGTTGGAACGAGGGGGAATTGTCCTCTGTGACCGATTTATAGATAGCTCGTTAGCCTATCAGGGTCATGCAAGGGGTTTGGATATAGAAGAAGTTTATAATATCAATAAATTCGCAATTGGAGATATGATGCCAGATGCCACGTTCTTTTTTGATATCGAACCGGAAGAGGGATTGAGACGTATCCAGTCCAATGGGGAACGGGAAGTGAACCGTCTGGATCTTGAAGCCCTCGACTTCCATAAAAAAGTTCGTGAGGGGTATCAACTCATTATAAATAGATGGAAAGACCGTTTCATTATCGTGGATGCAGGCCGGACAATAGATGAAGTCCTAGAGGAAACGAAAGCCAGCTTGCTGAAATTTTTAGCGAAAGCAGGAAACTGAATATATAGGTTTCCATATTATTCAACCAATACTATTCCAGACAAGGACTAGTTGCTATAATGGAGTTAGTAAAAATTCAGAGTAACCGGAGGATGATGAGAATGAAAATGATCATTGCTGTCGTTCAAGACAAGGATAGTCATCGCCTGCTGAATGAATTAGTGGAAAATAATTTTGGAACGACCAAGCTAGCCAGCACTGGCGGGTTTTTAAAATCAGGTAATACGACTTTTATGATTGGCACAGAGGATGAACGTGTTGATAAAGCCATCCAGATCATCAAACAGAATTGTCAGTCACGATCCCAGTTAGTATCACCGGTTTCACCGATGGGCGGGAATGCCGAGTCCTATGTACCTTACCCAGTGGAGATTCAAGTAGGCGGTGCGACCATTTTTGTTCTGCCGGTTGAAAACTTTTTACAATTTTAACGGTTAGTTTCAGGGAGGTTCATTATGAAAATCAACCATGATATCCCTATTAAGCATAATAAATCGCGTCAGGATGCCAAGCAGTTTCAAACCGGAAATGGCAGATTTCAACAAATGGTCCAGACACAGGATCAAAAGATGCAAATCCAAACATTAAACCGTTTGATAGGCGATATTGAAGGGGCAGGTCAGCGCTTAGGAAGGTCACGCACTTTTAGGGAATTGGCAAAATATAAAGCATTGGTGAAACGGTTTGTTAAAGAAGCGGTTGAATATGGACTGGAACTGAAGCAATCCACGAGCTGGAACGAATATGGTCAGAGCAGACAGTTGAAAACGGTGGAAACGATAGATGTAAGATTAGTTGAGTTAAGTGAGGAAATCCTAAATAAAGAGAAAAGCTCGCTTGAAATATTGGAAATGATAGGCGAGATTAAAGGTCTTCTGATTAATTTATATACTTAAGTGAGTTGATGGTTTTGGATAAAACATGGCAGGACATGAGTCAAATTCAGCCGCAGGTAATGACGATGCTGCAAAATAGCATAACGAAGCAAAGGGTGGCCCATGCGTATTTATTTGAAGGGGAAAAAGGGTCAGGTAAGCAAGAGATAAGCAGTGCCTTTGCCAAAAGCTTACTATGTGAAGCCCCGACAGCAGGTTATGAGCCGTGCGAACTTTGTCGGAATTGCAAACGGATTTCAAGTGGGAATCATCCTGATGTCCATTTGATAGAAAGAGACGGTCTCTCAATAAAGAAAGAACAAATTAAGGGGCTTCAGGAAGAATTTTCGAAAAAAAGCGTAGAGGCAGATCGGAAGGTTTATATGATTGCCGATGCTGACAAAATGTCGGTGGGGGCAGCCAACAGTCTATTGAAATTTTTAGAAGAACCTTCGGCTGATACTGTGGCAATATTGATGACCGAACAGCTTCAGAGGATTCTGCCGACTATATTATCAAGGTGCCAAGTGATTTCGTTCAAGCCATTATCTCCTGAGAATGTGAAACGGAAGCTGATGGAACATGATGTAGAACCACAGCTGGCTTCGGTTATTGCACACATAACACAGAATGTGGAAGCCGGAATCGGGCTTAGTCATGATGAATGGTTTGTACAAGCTCAAAAAATAGTGGTAAAATTATATGAAGTGTTAAAACTTAATTCCTTGAAGGCATTGCTGTACCTTCAGACGGATTGGTTCACACACTTTAAAGAAAGAGAACAGGTTGACAGAGGTCTTGATTTGTTACTTCTTATATATAAGGATTTATTATACATTCAGTTGGACAAAAAGGACTTCGTTGTGTTCCAAAATAAACTGAAGGAATTTGAAACTCACGCTCTTCATCTTTCCCCAAGACGCCTTGCTGAACATATGGGTTGCATTTTGGAAGCAAAAAGGAAGCTGATGTCCAACACGAATCCACAGCTGTTGATGGAACAGCTTGTGCTGAATTTGCAGGAGGGATCATGATTTGTATGATGTTGTAGGTGTCCGTTTTAAAAAGGCGGGCAAAATATACTACTTCGATCCGGGTGAATTCGCTATTCCTAAGGACGATTTTGTAATAGTGGAGACTGTCCGCGGTGTTGAATTCGGTAAAGTCGTTACAGCCCGAAAACAAGTAGATGAAAACGATGTTGTCCTGCCATTGAAAAAAGTACTTCGGGTCGCTGATGCAAAGGATAAGCTGATTGTAGACGAGAACAAGGCGGCTGCAGAAGAGGCTTACTCTATATGTTGTCAAAAGGTTGTGGAGCATAAGCTGGATATGAAGCTGGTTGATGTGTCATATACTTTCGACAGAAATAAAGTCGTGTTTTATTTTACAGCGGATGGTCGCGTGGATTTCCGTGATTTAGTCAAAGATTTAGCTGCCATATTCAGAACTCGCATAGAACTGCGCCAAATTGGGGTAAGGGATGAGGCAAAGATGCTTGGTGGCATCGGGCCTTGTGGCAGAATGCTTTGCTGCTCCACATTTCTTGGAGATTTTGAACCGGTTTCCATCAAAATGGCGAAGGATCAGAATTTATCATTAAACCCTACAAAAATCTCAGGTTTATGCGGTCGATTGATGTGCTGTCTGAAATATGAAAATGATGAGTATGAAAGTGCGAAGGAAATGCTTCCTGATTTAGGTGAAATGATTAATACGCCTGGTGGCAAAGGCAAGGTAGTGGGGCTTAATATTCTAGAACGCGTACTTCAGATTGAACTAATCGAGCAAGAAAGAGTATTAGAGTATACTCTAGATGAGATTCTAAAAGAGGGAGCCGTTTCTATTCAAGCCACAGATTATTAAGGTGGTGGGAGAGCGTGGATAAGAAAGATATTTTTGAGTCGGTGACCAATATGGAAACCCAGATAGGCCAATTATATAAGCAGCTTGGAGAATTGAAGCAGAACTTGGCTGAGATCCTTGAGGAAAATCAGTCGCTCAAGCTGGAGAAAGAGCATTTGCGCCATCGGTTGGGCCTTGTGGAAGTCGAAAGTGCGCCTGCTGCAGTAAAGGTCAAACAAAAAGTGAAAAACCGTACAGCAAGTACGGACAAGGTTATGGATATCGGGGAAGGCTATGATAATTTAGCCCGTATCTATCAAGAAGGCTTTCATATTTGCAATCTGCACTTTGGCAGTTTACGAAAAGAAGGGGATTGCCTGTTCTGTTTATCTTTTTTGAACAAGAAGTGATAAAGGAATAATATAAAAGATGTTTCTTTTACGTGATAGATAGACCGTTTACAATATATAGTGATTCGGGGTCTGACGCATACTATGAGTCAGACCCCTTTTTGTACGATAGTAATGTAGAAGCATGGTCCCTAAACATGCTTTTTCGATACATGATTAGGAGGGTAACAGCAATGGTGGAACTTAAAGGCGATGAGCGCCTGGATTATCTATTGGCTGAGAATTTAAGGATCATTCAGAGCCCATCGGTGTTCTCTTTTTCATTAGATGCCGTTTTATTATCAAGGTTCGTAAATATACCGATCCAAAAAGGCAAAATCGTAGATCTTTGCTCAGGTAATGGGGTCATACCTTTACTGCTGAGTACAAGAACGAAAGGGACAATTACAGGTGTTGAAATACAAGAGCGGTTATATGACATGGCCCAAAGGAGCATGGATTACAATGGCGTATCCTCCCAAATCGAGATGATACATGGGGATATGAAGGAAATTCCAAAACAGATAGGGTATAGCAAATATGATGTCGTTACTTGCAACCCACCCTATTTCCCGACTCCATCTATCGAGGAAATTAACAAAAATGAGCACTTTGCAATTGCCCGACATGAAATAATGTGTAATCTTGAGGACGTCATGCGTGTCTCAAGCCAGTTGCTGCGTCAGGGTGGGAAAGCTGCATTCGTTCATAGACCGGGCCGTCTGATGGATATCCTGCATTTCATGCGGATGTACAGAATTGAACCGAAGCGGCTGCAATTCGTTTATCCTAAGAGTTCAAAAGAAGCGAATACGATTCTTATAGAAGGGATAAAGGACGGCAACCCTGATTTGAAGATTCTTCCTCCGCTTGTTGTATATAATGATCAAAATGAGTATAATCCGGAAATCAGAAGGATTCTATATGGAGAGGAATAAGCATTATTTTTATGTTTTGAAATGCAGGGACGGCAGCTATTATGCTGGGTATACGAATAATTTGCATCGTAGGATTGATGCTCATAATAATGGCAGGGGGGCAAAGTATACACGAGGCCGGACCCCGGTTGAACTGATTTATCATGAAATATTCGAAACACGGACATTGGCCATGCAGGCTGAATATAAATTTAAGCAATTAACAAGAAAACAAAAGCAAAAGTGGATGGCAAAGGAGGATACATGATATGTGGCAGCAAAAAAGTTTTGAAAAAGAAGGATTGGAGCCAGCTCTATATCTGGTTCCTACACCGATAGGAAACCTTGAGGATATGAGTTTCCGGGCTTTAAGAATCTTAAAGGAAGCGGATGTCATTGCTGCTGAGGACACGCGAAATACGAAGAAATTATGCAACTACTTTGAAATTTCGACACCTATCGTCAGTTACCATGAACATAATAAGGAATATAGCGGGAAGCAAATGCTAGAGAGGCTTCGATCTGGAGAGGTCATCGCATTGGTAAGTGATGCTGGTTTGCCGACGATATCCGACCCGGGATATGAACTGGTCAAAGATGCCATTGCCGAACAGTTCAAAGTCATCCCGTTGCCGGGGGCCAATGCTGCATTAACTGCATTGATCGCATCTGGTCTGATTCCGCAGCCTTTTTACTTTTATGGCTTTCTACAACGGGGAGCAAAAGAAAAAAAGCAGGAGCTGGAAAAATTAAAAAAAATGGAATCGACTTGGATTGTCTATGAATCGCCACATCGATTGAAAGAAACATTGAAACATATGCATGAAATTTTAGGTGACCGCCGTATAGTATTATGCCGCGAATTAACCAAGAAATTTGAAGAGTTTATTCGAGGGACTGTGAGTGAAGCATTGACGTGGGCGATGGAATCTGAAATTCGCGGTGAGTTCTGTTTAATAATTGAAGGTGGGCAATGGTCGGAAGATGAACCTGAAGAAGCTTGGTGGATGGCCCTTGACATCGTCGGTCATGTTAATCATTATATAGAAACCAAGCAGTTCACTTCAAAGGATGCAATCAAGCAGGTCGCAAAAGATCGCAATATGCAAAAACGTGATGTATATCAAGCGTATCACATTGATATACCAAAATAATAAACATAAAAAAAACTTCCGAAGACCGGAAGTTTTTTTTATCATTTATTTAGAAGCAGTGAAGTTTTGTTGAATTTCTTGAATAAGTAATTCTGCACCTTCACGACTAAGGATCAATTTACCATTAGCAAGTGTAAGGTTGTTATCGGAAACTTCACCTGTAACTTGGCAAGTCATGTTTGGTTTGTATTTTTTCAAGATGATGCGCTCATCATCAACATAGATTTCAAGAGCGTCTTTCTCAGCGATACCCAATGTACGACGTAGTTCGATTGGAATAACCACCCGGCCTAACTCATCAACTTTACGAACAATACCTGTAGATTTCATTTATAAAATTCTCCTCTCAGTTACAATCTAGTACCCTATTTCTATTTTTTTCGCCAATATTCGACAAATTTTTTTATAAATTTATAATACCAGCCATTCCCAAATTCGTCAATGATTTATTTTCATTTTTTTGTAAGAAATAGCATGGCTCTTTTCGTGTAACAAAAAGGCTTTTAAAGAGAAAAAATCGGTTATGTCTTTAAAAGTGAAGAAATAGCAGGATACAAAGAACTACTAACTTCACCACATTTCGACAAAGTATGCATATAAAAACATACTTTACTATTATATGATTAAATATAATTTAGTTTCAAAACAAAAGTTCTGAATTAAGGGTAATTTTCTGAAAAAGTTTATGAATATGTGAGTTGTTGCACAAAAAAAGAAATTTAGGTATATTTTGTTGAGGTAAGAGGTAATGCTGTCATAAGGGAAGTTCACTTCCGTACCCCTATTGTTAAAATGAGATTAAACTTATATTTTTTTAATTCTATTAACATGATGATTAGATTAGTGTTTATTGTCGCGCAGAATTGTATATAGCGTTAAAATAGAGATAATAGCTTAAAATATATTCTTATGGCTTGGGCCAGTCCCATAGCCGGTTTTTCAAATGATGAGGAGGGAACGAAGTGCAAGATAAATTAAAGACATTCTATATCACGACACCCATATATTATCCGAGTGGTAATTTACATATAGGGCACGCGTATACGACAGTGGCAGGGGATGCCATGGCTCGTTATAAAAGGATGCGTGGCTTCGATGTCATGTATTTAACAGGAACTGATGAACATGGTCAAAAAATCCAGCGTAAAGCGGCTGAGGAAGGAGTCACTCCTCAGCAATATGTAGATAATATCGTATCAGGGATTAAAGAGCTCTGGGAAAAGCTTGATATTTCATATGATGATTTCATCAGGACTACGGAAGATCGCCATAAAGAGGTCGTAGCCAAGATTTTCAAAAGGCTATTGGATCAGGGTGATATATATTTGGACCAATATGAAGGATTATATTGTACACCTTGCGAATCTTTCTTCACGGAACGTCAGGTGGAAGAAAGCAATGGAAACTGTCCTGATTGCGGCAGGCCTGTTGAAAAGGTGAAAGAGGAATCTTATTTCTTTAAGATGAGTAAATATGCGGATCGGTTACTGAAGTTTTATGAGGAAAACCCGGATTTCATTCAACCGGAATCCCGCAAAAACGAAATGATCAATAACTTCATCAAGCCTGGATTGGAAGATCTGGCCGTTTCCCGTACTACTTTCGATTGGGGCATCAAGGTGCCGGGAGATCCAAAGCATGTTATTTATGTATGGATTGATGCATTGACCAATTATATAACGGCATTAGGGTATGGAACGGACAATGATTCTAAGTACTTGAATTATTGGCCTGCCGATGTACATCTGGTCGGAAAGGAAATCGTTCGTTTCCATACAATCTATTGGCCGATTATGTTAATGGCTCTTGATGTGCCGCTTCCAAAGAAAGTCTTTGCCCACGGATGGCTCCTCATGAAAGATGGTAAAATGTCGAAATCAAAAGGGAATGTAGTGGATCCCGTTACATTGATTGATCGTTACGGTTTGGATTCCTTACGCTACTACTTATTGCGTGAAGTACCTTTTGGTTCAGATGGAGTATTTACACCAGAAGGGTTTGTGGAACGGATCAATTTTGACCTGGCAAATGATTTAGGGAATTTATTGAATCGAACAGTTGCAATGGTCAATAAGTATTTTGATGGTGTGATTCCAAATTACGAAGGATCCAATGGCGAATTCGAAAAGGCTTTGCTTGAAATAAACCAAGATACGGTAGGCAAGTATGAGGAAGCAATGGAAAACATGGAATTTTCAATTGCACTAACATCCATTTGGCAACTCGTGAGCAGAACTAATAAATTCATTGATGAGACCCAGCCATGGACTCTTGCTAAAGATGAATCAAGGAAAGAAGACCTTGCTGGTGTCATGGTTCATTTGGCGGAATCATTGCGCAGGACGGCAATACTTTTGAAACCGTTCTTGACGCAAACACCGGAAAAAATCTTTGCTCAGCTTAGCATCAAAGATGATGTGTTAAAATCCTGGGACAGTTTAGCGGAGTTCGGTCAAATTCCTGCTGAAACAAAAGTCTTGAAGGGAGAGCCGATCTTCCCTCGTCTGGATATGGAAGAGGAAGTTTTATATATTAAAGATCAAATGCAGGGTGGCGCCCCCAAGGTTGAGGAAAAAGTAGAAGAGACGATTCCCGAAGTTGATGAAATCACTATTGATGACTTTACAAAAGTGGAGCTTCGTGTTGCTCAGGTCATGGAAGTTGAGCCTGTGAAGAAGGCGGATAAGCTTCTTAAACTTCAGCTTGATTTGGGGTATGAGAAACGCCAGGTCGTATCAGGCATTGCACAGCATTATAAACCCGAAGATTTAGTAGGCAAAAAAGTGATATGCGTAACAAATTTGAAACCTGTTAAACTTCGTGGCGAGCTCTCTCAAGGAATGATTTTGGCGGGAAGCCAGGATGGTGTGCTCTCAGTCGCTACAATAGATTCATCGATTCCTAATGGTTCAAAGGTGAAATAAACCGATGAAAACATAAAGGTGTTTCATATGAAACATTTTTATGTTTTTTTCTTTATACTTTTGGAAAAAGTAATTCAATACAGGTTTAGTTTTTGGTTCTGCATTTAGTTGTTGGGCATATAGGCTTCTTTGTAATCTTTTTGTTACCTAAATGTGAAACATAAAACTTTCATTTTCTAATAAAATAGTGCTAGAAAGGAAGAAAAATAATGTTATTTGACACACACGTACATGTTAATGCGGAACAATTCAACGAGGATCTCGAAGACGTAATAGATAGAGCCAAGGAAGCAGGAGTCAATAATATGGTAGTCGTTGGTTTTGACCGGCCTACTATTATAAGGGCAATGGAATTAATAGAAGCTTATGATTTCATGTATGCCGCGGTCGGATGGCATCCTGTGGATGCTATAGATATGACAGAAGAGGATTTACAATGGATCGAGGAATTATCCAATCATCCAAAGGTTGTGGCCATTGGTGAGATGGGCCTGGATTATCATTGGGATAAATCACCGAAAGATGTTCAAATGGAGGTGTTCAGGAAGCAGATCCGATTGGCAAAAAAGGTGGGACTGCCCATTATCATCCATAATCGGGAAGCGACCGCGGATATCGTGAACATACTCAAGGAAGAAGAGGCATCAATGGTTGGGGGCATCATGCATTGCTTTAGCGGAAGTGCAGAAACGGCTTTGGAGTGCATCAATATGAACTTTTATATTTCATTGGGTGGCCCTGTGACCTTCAAGAATGCAAAAAAACCAAAGGAAGTGGCAGCAGCCGTACCTTTAGACCGTTTACTGATAGAGACCGATTGTCCATACTTGGCTCCCCATCCTTATAGAGGGAAGCGTAATGAACCTTCGTATGTGAAGCTTGTTGCTGAACAAATTGCAGAAATCAAACAACTCACATTAGAGGAAGTTTCCCAGGCAACAACGGAAAATGCCAAGAAATTATTCGGCATTAACTGACATTTTTTTTTACAATATCTCCCGGGATTCACTAGCTAAAATTGAATTTTTTTAAGGTTTCTACAAATTTCACTCCTACTATAGGTTTATTATGTCGAGAAGTCGCCCTTTCCTTTTCAATATGAAATATGCATAATAGGTAGTAATTTCCTGAATGAGAAGTGAATGGGTTGACAGCTTGATAACTAAGTCTATATAATCACCGGGAGGAAGGAGGAGTTTTTCATTCTATTAAAAACTATGAAAAACCTTATTCCCAAACCTTTTGGGAAGAAGAGGATGGCAATTGCCATTTGCAGTGCTATTCTTGTTTCTACAGCATTGGGAATATTGATATATCAAGGAACAAAGGATACAGTAACAATCATGCTAGACGGAAAAAAAGAGGTAGTGCGTACACACGCGGCTACTGTAAATGATATGTTGGAAGATTTAGAGATTACCGTTAAAGCTGCAGACTATGTCCACCCATCTAGAGCCACCAAGGTTGATGATGATTTAGAGGTGGTTTGGAAGCCTGCACAAAAAATCGTCATGGTACAGGATGGTAAGACGAAGGATGTTTGGTCCACTGCCGATACGGTAGATGAACTTTTAAAAGACCAAAATCTTAGGGTGAAGGAACAGGATAAGATCACCCCTTCGAAAAATACGAAGCTGAAAGCGAATATGGAAGTTGCCATAGACAAAGCCTTTTCACTGAAATTAGTGGTAGGTGGAGACGAAAAGCAGGTATGGTCAACTTCGACTACTGTCGCTGACTTTTTAAAGCAACAAGGAGTAAAACTCAATGATTTGGATCGAGTTGAGCCGGAATTAACCGAAAAAGTTGAAGCTGAGAATACGGTAAACGTAGTTCGAATTGAAAAAGTCACCGATGTAGTGGAAGAACCAGTTGACTTTGCTGTCATAACTAAAAAAGATGACTCTTTATCAAAAGGGAAAGAGAAAATTGTCAAAGAAGGAAAAGATGGACTCATTTCCAAAAAATATGAAGTTGTTAAGGAAAATGGCAAAGAGGTTAAAAGAGAATTACTTTCAGAAAAAGTAGTTAATAAAAAGCAGGATAAAGTTGTAACGGTCGGAACTCGAACGACGGTTGCCCAGGCATCACGCGGAGTAACTAACGTTAGTTCTTCAAGCGGAAAAGAAATATACGTATCATCAACAGCTTATACTGCCAGTTGTAAGGGCTGTTCCGGTGTCACGTCCACAGGCGTGGATCTAAAGAGTAATCCGGGTGCCAAAATCATCGCTGTCGATCCAAACGTAATTCCTATGGGATCGAAAGTATATGTAGAGGGCTATGGCTATGCAGTAGCTGCTGACAAAGGCGGAGCAATAAAGGGAAATAGGATTGACGTCTTCTTTTCTTCAAAAAATGATGCCTATCGCTGGGGTGTAAAGAGGGTAAAGGTTCGTGTATTGGACTAATAAGGTTTCTCTCGCAGGAGATGAATTCGTCTCCTGTTTTTTGCGTTTTATTTTCCATTTGTTGAAAAACCCTATGTAAAACTGTTTTAATAAGATAGACGTCTCACATAAGGTTTCAATTACGGGGGACCGGTTACGTTTATCCAAGAGCTAATCAAAGCGTTTGCGCTTTTCTGTATGGAGGAAACCATGAAAAAGATTAAAGAAATTATTGTTGTAGAAGGAAAAGACGATACGGTAGCGATAAAAAGGGCTGTTAATGCTGATACAATAGAAACCAACGGTTCCGCGGTGAATGAGTCTTGTATTGAGCAGGTGAGGCTTGCACAAAAGACACGTGGAGCCATCATTTTCACAGACCCTGATTTTCCAGGCCAAAAAATCAGGAATATCATTTCAGAACAAGTAAAAGGCTGTAAACACGCCTTTTTAACGAAGAAGGAAGCCCTTCCTAAGGCAGGTAGAGGAATTGGTGTGGAGCATGCTTCTCCTGAGGCAATTCGTAATGCTTTAAAGGATGCCCAATTAATGGATGAAGAGGCTTCAGAAGAGATTTCACAGCAGGATTTAATAGATGCAGGTTTAATCGGGGGATCCGGTGCCAAGGAACGAAGGGAAAAACTTGGATCTATTTTAAAAATCGGGTTTACCAATGGTAAACAGTTATATAAGAGACTAAAAATGTTCCAAATATCGACTGAGGCTTTTGAGAAAGCGATGGTACAGATAATTCAGGAGGAAAAAAATGAATAAGGATATTGCAACCCCTGTCAGAACGAAAGAAATATTAAAGAAATATGGATTCTCCTTTAAAAAGAGCTTAGGCCAGAACTTTTTAATCGATACGAATATCTTGAAACGTATTGTTGAACATGCCAATTTAACTGAGGAAAGCGGCGCCATCGAAATTGGGCCAGGAATAGGGGCATTGACGGAACAACTAGCGAAAAGCAGCAAAAAGGTTGCTGCCTTTGAGATTGATCAGCGTCTGCTGCCCATCTTATCGGATACACTGTCTCCCTATAACAATGTAAACATCATTCACGGGGATGTTCTCAAAGCTGATGTCAAAAAGGTCATCGAGGAGGAATTTGCTGGCTTTTCGGACCTGATGGTTGTTGCAAATCTGCCATACTATGTCACGACACCCATCATTTTAAAGCTATTGTCCGAGGACCTGCCCATTAGAGGCATCGTCTGCATGCTGCAAAAGGAAGTGGCTGATCGAATTGCCGCAAAACCTGGGACAAAGGAATACGGTTCTTTATCCATTGCCATTCAATATTATACTGAAGCTGAAACAGTGATGATAGTACCTAAAACGGTATTCATGCCTCAGCCTAATGTTGATTCAGCTGTAATCCGTCTTACAAGGCGCGTGAAGCCGATCGTCGAGGTCCTGGATGAGGGTTTCTTCTTCATTGTGACCCGGGCGAGCTTTGCCCAGCGTCGGAAAACGATTTTAAATAACTTAACCAGTCAGCTGCCAGATGGTAAATCGAAAAAAGAACTTATACTTGCCGCTCTCGAAGCCGCGGAAGTGGATCCTTCCAGACGGGGGGAAACGCTGAGCATCGAAGAATTTGGCCGCTTAAGTGATGCATTATTGCCGAATTTCAAATAAAGGAAATGTGAAGGATTCAAGTCGGAATGGGGTCAATCCCAGCTTCCGGCTTTTTTTATTTTGAAATTGGCCAACCATGAGGAAACATACCTGAAAATGTAATCAATACCTACCTTTCACCATTCAAGAATGGTTCGCATAACTTAAGAATGAAAATAAACTAGGGCGGGCTGAAAATAAGTCTTCTCATGGGGTGGGGCCATGAATATTCAAATAAACGATATTGTTGGTCGGGTTTCTTATAAATGCGACGTGTTGTTTCGGGTAATCGATATCCGTGATATTGACGGAAGACGTCAAGCTGTTCTTTATGGGGAGGATATCCGACTGATTGCAGATGCACCTTTTCAAGATTTAATGATCATTAATGATAATGAAAGAAATAATCGACAAAGGTCGAATGAGGTACTTCAAGAACAATCTTACCGCTTATTAACACAAGATCTAGAGCTGCAACAACAAAAAAATGGCTATCAATCCAGTAATGGTTATCGGTACAGCGGTGAATATTTTCAGATACCAGGGAGGGTCCTCCATGTTGATGGGGATGCATCTTACTTAAGGAAATGCATGGATCTATATCAGAAATTCAGTATTCCGGTCAATGGCATCTATTGCAATGAAAAGGAAATGCCCCAAAGAATCGGGGGGTTGTTGGACCATTATCGGCCGGACATTCTTGTTGTAACCGGTCATGATGCCTATTCAAAATCAAAAGGGCCGATATCCGATATTAATGCCTACCGTCACTCAAAGGATTTTGTACAGACGGTTAGAGAAGCTCGAAGGAGGGTTTCTAATTTAGACCAACTGATTATATTTGCCGGGGCTTGTCAGTCGCATTTTGAATCGCTGATCCAAGCGGGGGCAAATTTTGCAAGTTCTCCTTCCCGTGTTAATATACATGCTCTTGATCCGGTATATATCGTCGGAAAGATAAGCTTTACGCCTTTTTCCGATCATATTCATGTATGGGATGTGCTTAGGAATACATTAACTGGAGAGAAGGGCTTGGGGGGAATTGAGACAAAAGGGGTGTTACGGACCGGTTTGCCTTTCAAGCCATTTCAGGAAGAATGAACGAGCTGCATTTTGAAAGAATGCAGCTTCCTTTTCGTGAGTAAGAATTCGGATATCGTCAAAGAAAAACTGGTTTTTTGTTGAGTAATGTCATTAGGTAATATTTTAAATACGAAAATTCGGCTTAATAGATAATGAAATAGTTCGTTTACATAATTTTTCATTTCCCAGGATATAATAAAATTGTTCGCGATTTTGCCGAATTTCAGATAAAAATATATTGACTACATTTTTAAGTGCTGATATAATTTATTATTTTGTTTGCGTATATTTGTAAATTGTGATATACTTAACTTAGTGAGGTGGACCGAAAATGCCAAAAACTCTAGCTGATATTAAAACTGCACTTGATTCAAACCTAGGTAAAAGATTGCTCTTAAAAGCAAACGGTGGAAGAAGAAAGACTGTAGAACGATTCGGAACTTTGGCGGAAACTTATCCGGCTGTTTTTGTAATTGAGCTCGACCAAGATGAAAATGCGTTTGAAAGAGTATCTTACAGCTATGCGGATGTTTTAACGGAAACCGTAGAACTAACATTTTTAAACAAACAACAAGAGATGTAACTTAGACGAGGCAGTGAACAACTTTGTTTGCTGCTTTTTGTTTTGGATGGAATACCTGTGAGCTCCAATAAAAAGGCTTAAAAAGGATGTAATGAAATAGCGTATGATGCAAACACTAGGCATGTGACGGCATGTGAAGGGGGTTGCTTCGCTTGAGCAGGAAAAAAGGGATTATGTCAAATGATCTTAAAGAGGAATTGGCTAAAGAACTTGGATTTTACGATGTTGTCCAGAAAGAAGGCTGGGGAGGAATCCGGGCCAGGGACGCAGGGAACATGGTAAAACTTGCTATCGAAAAAGCACAACGTCAATTGGTGAACAAAGAGTAAGATAAAACACTTAATTGCATCATGCCGTCATGTTGAAAGAAACCGGACTCTTTATACAATGTATAGCTCCTTTCATTTTTGCTTACATTGTAGTTAAGGAGTCTGGTTTTTTTATGTATTGGTGATTGCCATACGGATATGTAGCAAGTTTTTTGGGATGCAGGAAGCAGCTGCTCTCCAATGTGCCTACATGTGTCTATTCTCCTCTAAGGGCCGATCTTAGCTTCATTACATTGAAATTACGATGAAAAAACCTTTAGAATATAAACAAATATGATAGAATAGGACAAGAACTTTTAAGAACGTTAAAGTAGGTGGACATATTGAAGCTTATGGAAAAAGCCCCGGCTAAAATTAATTTGGCTTTGGATGTGCTTTTCAAACGGCCTGATGGGTATCATGAGGTGGAAATGATCATGACGACAGTCGACCTTGCCGATAGAATTGAACTAAAGGAAATAACGGGAAATCATATTCAAATTCTATCCCATAATCGATTTGTTCCGGATGATCACCGGAATTTAGCTTATCAAGCTGCATTTATTCTAAAGGAACGTTTTGGGATCAATAAAGGTGTTTCCATAACTATAGAGAAAAATATACCTGTAGCCGCAGGACTTGCTGGTGGAAGCAGTGATGCCGCAGCTACCTTGAGAGGCTTAAATAGACTGTGGAAGCTTGGTCTTTCCATGGATGAACTTGCGGAAATAGGAGCTGAAATTGGCTCTGATGTTTCATTTTGTGTATATGGAGGAACGGCATTGGCCAGGGGGCGCGGGGAAAAAATCACGCATCTTCCCGCACCGCCAAAATGCTGGGTCATCTTGGCCAAACCGACGATCGGCGTATCGACAGCAGATATATATAAAAGGCTCCAAACTTCAAAAATGGAGCATCCGGATGTACCTGGAATGATTTCGGCTATTATGGAAAACAATTATCACGATGTATGTGAAGGGTTGGGTAATGTTCTGGAACAAGTGACATTGCAGTTATACCCAGAGGTTGCGAACATTAAAGATCAAATGAAGACATTTGGAGCGGATTCGGTCTTGATGAGCGGAAGTGGTCCGACCGTTTTTGGTTTGGTGGAACATGATTCGCGCATGCAAAGAATTTATAATGGACTTCGCGGATTTTGTGATCAAGTCTATGCGGTCCGTTTACTGGGTGATCGAAACAATCTTGAATAGAAACGTACATTAGTGGTATAGTTGCTATATAATATTCGGAATTCACAAAGGGGGTGTCTCAATGAAATTTCGTCGCAGCGAGAGGCTAGTCGATATGACCAATTATTTATTAGAACATCCAGGGGAACTTGTTTCGCTGACTTATTTTGCTGAAAGATATAGTTCAGCAAAGTCCTCGATCAGTGAAGATTTGACAATCATCAAAGATACCTTTGAACAACGCGGCATAGGATCTTTAACAACCGTTCCAGGTGCGGCAGGTGGAGTGAAATATATTGTTTCCATCAAGGAAGAAGAAGCCAATGCCTTCATTGACGGATTATGCGATACGATCGCTAGTCCAGAAAGGCTACTTCCTGGCGGTTATCTATATATGACAGACATATTAGGACATCCGCAAACCGTGAATAAGGTTGGAAGGATAATCGCTTCAATGTATGCCAAGAAAAACATCTCAGTCATCATGACAATGGCAACCAAAGGGATATCATTAGCATACGCCGTGGCAAATTATTTGAATGTTCCAGTTGTAATTGTAAGTAGGAATAATAAAGTAACGGAAGGTTCTACAGTGAGCATCAATTATGTTTCAGGCTCTTCAAAGAGGATCCAGACTATGGTACTCTCTAAGAGAAGCTTGGTTGAGGGTTCAAATGTATTGATTGTAGATGATTTCATGAAGGCTGGGGGTACCGTTAATGGTATGATCAGCCTATTGGATGAATTTAAGGCAACAGTTGCCGGAATAGCGGTGCTGGTCGAATCCGAACATACGGAGGAGTGCCTTGTCGAGGACTATGTTTCTTTAATCAAGTTGACGCAGGTGGTCGAAAGAGACAAGAAAATCAATGTAAGCCGTGGGAATTATTTTACGAAAAAGGAATAGGGGGAATCATTTAATGAAAACGATACATACTGATGAAGCACCGGCAGCAATCGGACCATATTCACAAGGCGTAATCGTGGATAAGTTATTTTTCAGTTCAGGACAGATCCCACTTACTGCTTCTGGTGAGATGGTGACTGGGGATGTAAAGGAACAAACACACCAGGTCTTTAAGAATCTCCAAGCTGTATTGAAAGAAGCTGGGGCTTCATTGGAAACGGTCATTAAGGCCACAGTATTCATTAAAAGTATGGATGATTTCGGTTCGATTAATGAAATATACGGAGAATATTTTTCTGCTCACAAACCTGCTCGCTCTTGCGTAGAGGTTGCTCGCCTTCCTAAAGATGCACTAGTGGAAATAGAAGTGGTAGCGCTCGTTAAATAAACGGGCGTTTTTTTATGTTTAAGGGAATACTTAATGGGTTTTCCTGTAATGTAAGGGTGATTTTTAGTATTTTTGAAAACTAGGCTGAATTTTCTAAAAAAATTACAGATAATAGAAGGAGTTCACGTTTTTTTGTTGAATATGTACTTTAAGTTTTAACAACAACAAAAAGGGATGGTGAGCTTAAATGGAAGTAACTGACGTAAGATTACGCCGTGTGAATACGGATGGTCGTATGAGAGCTATCGCATCAATTACACTGGATAATGAATTTGTGGTTCATGATATTCGTGTGATCGACGGAAATAATGGTTTATTTGTAGCAATGCCAAGTAAACGAACTCCAGATGGAGAATTCCGGGATATCGCTCATCCAATCAATTCCTCGACACGCGGGAAAATTCAAGAAGCTGTCTTGACAGAATATCACCGATTGGGAGAACTTGAAACTGAATTAGAGGAAGCTGGAGCAGGTGCTTCTTAAAATAACCTTACTTTTAAACTTTAAATTTATAATTCGTGCATCTAGAGCCTACTTCATAAGTAGTGCTCTTTTTTATTTATTCATAAACGGATAAGTATAGAACCTATTCGCTCATCATGCAGAAATTTGCTTCAATTATCTAAATTGTGGAATTAAGGTGATATATTCAAAGTTTAAGTACCCATCCTTTTTATTTTTTAAACCTTTTTGTTCATCCGGAAATTGAAATTCCTGTAAGCGGGATTTGAGGACATCACTTACTCTATCATCTGATGAGCTGAAGATGAATTGAATCGGTAACCTGATTTTGGAATGGAAGTTAATAAAGGGTGCAGTACTTCCAAATGGCTTGTACATAGGTCTAGCGTGATCATGGCAATGTTTTGGGATAATGGGGCATGCTGGTGTTATAAAGGCGAGGAGACATGGTTTCTGTATTATGCCGTTAATGAAAATGACATCGACCATGATCTAAAATAATGCTAAAAGGTCCATTAATAACTTAAGTAAGGCTGTCGGAAATCGAACTTTTTTAACCTGATTGGTTGACAATTATATGTACTTTTAATTGTTACCTTGAAAAGAATCACTATTTGAGATAATATTTTTAGTGGATAAAAAGGTGAAAATGGAGGCCTGTTATGAGTAATCGCTATGCAATAATATTGGCCGCTGGGCAAGGTACTAGGATGAAATCTAAGCTTTATAAGGTTTTGCACCCTGTTTGCGGGAAACCAATGGTACAACATGTTATCGATCAAGTCAATCAACTTCAAATAGAAGATATTGTTACAGTCATCGGCCATGGAGCTGAAAAAGTACAAGAACAACTTGGTGATTCATGCAAGTATGCCTTACAAGAACAGCAATTAGGTACGGCACATGCTGTAATGCAAGCGGAAAGCGCTTTATCCGTAAAAAGTGGAACGACCCTTGTTATTTGCGGTGATACGCCTCTGATTAAAGCGGAAACGATGAAAGAGCTTATAGCATTACATGAGCAAAGTCAGGCGAAAGCAACAATCTTAACAGCATATGCAGATAACCCTGCTGGTTATGGAAGGGTCCTTCGCGGTGAAGGCGGTCTTGTAGAAAAAATCGTCGAGCATAAGGATGCCACTGATGAAGAAAGATATGTTAAGGAAATAAATACCGGTACATATTGCTTCGATAACCAGGCATTATTCAGCGCGCTGAAAAAAGTTTCAAATGAAAATGTCCAGGGAGAATATTACTTACCGGATGTTATTGAAATCTTAAAAGAGGAAGGCGAAGTGGTGACGGCCTTCCAATCCAGTGATTTCGAGGAGACATTGGGTGTAAATGACCGAGTGGCTTTATCGCAGGCGGAGCAAATTTTACGGAAACGTATCAATGAAATGCATATGAGGAACGGTGTAACGATCATCGATCCGCTTACTACGTTCATTGAAGCTGATGTGCAAATCGGACAGGATACAGTCATTAACCCTGGGTCATTCATTAAAGGAAAAAGTATTATCGGGCAGGATTGCTTGATTGGCCCGAATACGGAAATCAGTAATTGTGAAATTGGTGATGGAACGGAAGTCCTCCAATCGGTTGTACACGAAAGCAGTATTGGAAGTTTTGTTAAAATCGGTCCATTCGCACATGTTAGACCTCAATCAGATATTAAGGATTCCGTTAAGATCGGTAATTTTGTCGAAATTAAAAAGACCGTTTTTGGCGAAGGAAGCAAGGCCTCTCACTTGAGTTATATTGGAGATGCAGAGGTTGGGGAGAATGTTAATATAGGCTGCGGATCTATTACCGTGAATTACGACGGGAAAAATAAATATCTGACGAAGATTGAAGACAATGTCTTCATAGGCTGCAATTCTAATCTGGTTGCACCCGTGACGGTAGGAGAAGGGGCATATGTAGCTGCCGGGTCAACCATCACTCAAGATGTACCGCAGGAAGCCCTATCCGTTGCCCGGGCTCGTCAAGTTAATAAAGAAGATTATGTCAAGAAATTGAAATTTAATAAATAACCGACGGAGGTCATCATGTCAAATCAGTATTTAGATCCTAATTTAAAAGTATTCTCTTTAAATTCAAACTTCGATTTAGCTCAGGAAATTGCTGCTGCAATCGGTGTTGAGCTTGGAAAATGTAGCGTAACAAGTTTCAGTGACGGTGAAGTTCAGATTAATATTGAAGAAAGTATTCGTGGCTGTGACGTTTACGTAATCCAATCAACAAGCCAACCAGTCAATGAAAATTTAATGGAACTTTTAATTATGATCGATGCTCTTAAACGTGCTTCAGCTAAAACGATCAATATTGTAATGCCATATTACGGTTATGCCCGACAAGATCGTAAAGCGCGTGCGCGTGAACCAATTACAGCTAAACTTGTCGCAAATCTTTTAGAAACGGCTGGTGCCCACCGTGTTATCACATTAGATCTTCACGCACCACAAATTCAAGGTTTCTTCGATATTCTGATCGATCACCTTGTTGCTGTTCCGATTTTAGCTGATTTCTTCAAAGAAAAAGATTTAAGTGATATCGTCATCGTTTCCCCAGATCATGGTGGTGTAACACGTGCCCGTAAAATGGCCGATCGCCTAAAAGCACCGATTGCTATTATCGATAAGCGCCGTCCAAGACCGAACGTGGCGGAAGTCATGAACATCATTGGTAATATTGAAGGGAAGACAGCAATACTGATTGATGACATCATCGATACTGCAGGCACTATTACACTAGCGGCCAATGCTCTTGTGGAGAATGGTGCTAAAGCAGTGTATGCTTGTTGTACACACCCAGTCCTTTCAGGCCCTGCCATCGAAAGAATTCAAAATTCAACGATCAAGGAATTGGTCGTGACTAACTCGATTGCCCTATCTGAAGATAAGAAAATCGATAAAATTACAGGACTTTCTGTAGCACCTTTGATTGCAGAGGCAATTATTCGTGTGCATGAGGAACAATCAGTCAGCACATTATTCGATTGATAACAAAATTAATCAAAACACGGCGGGCCTTCGGGCTCGCCGTATTTTTGTTTGGAATTTTCAAAAAATATTAAATTCTTAGTTGACAGATATGAATACTAATAATAAAATGGCTATACAAATTCAATTCATATTCATGGAATGAAAACCTGTACTAACGCAAGTGCATATTGGATGACGCCGATCGGACTACCGAAGGCTCCTTTTCACTTACCATTGAACATTAGGCATCTTTTTGCCCTATTGTCCTATTGGTGAGGAAAGGAGCCTTTTATTTTTATATAAATAGTTTAAGAAGGGTGTGCAGAATATGAAAAAACGAAAGATATGGCTGCTGACCATCTTCAGTATCTTCATGCTGATAGTGAGTGCATGCGGGCAGGAAAAGAACAGTTCCACAAGTGCTGATGCAAAAGAATCGGATAAGACCATCCGAATCGGTTATCAAAAATTCGGGACATTAAATATTTTAAAATCAAAGGGAGAGTTGGAGACACATTTAAAGGATGTGGGTTATACAGTCGATTGGACTGAATTCCCTGCAGGACCTCAGCTGCTTGAAGCCTTGAATGTCGGCAGCATTGATTTTGGGCACACAGGGGAGGCACCGCCGATATTTGCACAGGCAGCCAATGCGCCGCTTGTCTATATTGCCAATCAGCCGGCAAACCCATCAGGAGAGGCCATAGTCGTACAAAAGGACTCACCCATTAAAAATGTGAAAGATTTAAAGGGTAAGAAGGTTGGCTTGAATAAAGGTTCCAATGTTCATTACCTATTGGTCAAAGCGTTAGAGAAAGCAGGTCTTACTCTTGATGACATTCAGCCCGTCTACTTGCCGCCGGCTGATGCGAGGGCTGCTTTTGAAGGAAACCAAATCGATGCCTGGGTAATATGGGATCCATTTTTATCAGCGGCGGAATTGGAACTTGAAACGAAAACGATTCAGGATGGAGACGGACTGGTGGCGAATCGTGAATTCTTTTTGGCAACTGATTCATTTGCCGGGAACGAAGAGGCTTTGAAAATTATCAAAGAAGAACTGATAAAAGTTGATAAATGGATTGAAGAAAACCCAAGGGATGTTGCTGAGTTTCTATCTCCGGAAATTGGAATGAGTGTGGAGGCATTGGAAAAAACATTAAATAGAAAAGAATATGGACTTGAGGAGATTTCCAATGGGGTTTTGGATGATCAACAAAAGATTGCCGATACGTTTTACAATCTTAAATTAATCCCAAGCAAGATTAATGTTCTGGATGCATCTGCAGATGTTAAAAAAAATTAAGGGGGAAATGAAAATGAAAGTTTTTTGGTTTTTACCATCACACGGGGAAAGTCGCTATTTAGGATCGACAAAGGGAGGGAGGGCAATCACGCTTCCTTATTTAAAACAAATAGCACAGGCGGTCGATCATTTGGGATTTGAAGGAGCGTTGCTTCCTACGGGACGGTCTTGTGAGGATGCATGGGTAGTGGGTTCTTCATTGATTTCCGCAACGGAAAGAATGAAATTTCTAGTTGCGGTCCGACCAGGTTTAATGTCGCCAACCTTGGCTGCCAGGATGGCCTCGAGCTTCGACCGGTTGTCGAATGGACGCCTCTTGATCAATGTAGTAACTGGAGGGGACCCGGTCGAACTGGCAGGTGATGGCGTATTTCTGAATCATAAGGAACGATATGGGCAAACAGATGAATTTCTTGATATCTGGAGAAAGGAGATGTCCGGGGACAAAGTGGACTTTGAAGGGGAGCACCTAAAGATTGAAGGCGGGGATATCCTGTTGCCGCCTGTACAAAAACCATACCCACCACTCTATTTCGGAGGTTCATCCGACCCGGCCATCGATATATCAGGAAAGCATATTGATGTGTACTTGACTTGGGGTGAGCCGCCGGTGCAAGTGGCAGAAAAAATTGAGAAGGTACGTAAAAAGGCAGAAGAATATGGACGTGAGGTCAGGTTTGGCATAAGGATGCATGTCATTGTAAGGGAAACGGAAGAAGAAGCTTGGCAGGCAGCGGATGAACTAATTAAATATGTGGATGATGAAATGATTGAAAATTCGCAAAAGATTTTCGAAAGGTTTGATTCAGTGGGCCAAAAGCGGATGTCGCAACTCCATGACGGAAACAGGGATTCGCTTGAAATCAGCCCTAACCTTTGGGCAGGTGTAGGTCTAGTGCGCGGGGGCGCCGGTACGGCACTAGTGGGGAGTGCAGAAAATGTTGCTGCCAGAATGAAGGAATATGAAGAAATCGGAATAGAATCCTTTGTTTTATCTGGATACCCTCATCTTGAAGAAGCGTACAGAGTTGCTGAATTATTATTCCCTTTACTCCCTGTTGAACAGCTGGAAAGTCCCGTTTCAAAAGCTACGAGCCCATTTGGGGAAATACTGGCCAATGACCACTACCCTACAAAAGGACGTGAAAATGAAGATGCAGAAAAAATTAAGCAAAAAGTTCAATAGGTTCCACCTCATATCTTGGCTTGTGCCCATTCTCCTTTTGATAACTTGGCAGCTCCTGTCTTTGTGGGGGATTTTGTCGGATCGGATATTGCCTGCCCCGACTGAAGTGTTTCAAGCAGGTGTCGCTTTATTGGGTACAGGTGAACTTATGGATTATATCGGCATCAGTGCTCAGCGTGCCTTCATCGGCTTTTTAATAGGCGGGATCATTGGTTTTGCACTAGGTTTATTAAATGGATTATCATCCATTGCTGAAACCTTATTCGATACCTCGCTTCAGATGTTGCGTAACATTCCGCATCTAGCTTTAATACCGCTGGTGATTCTATGGTTTGGTATAGAAGAAGAAGCAAAAATCTTCCTTGTCGCTTTAGGGGTTCTTTTTCCTATCTATCTAAATACATTTCATGGAGTGAAATCGGTGGATAAGGGATTGATCGAAGCAGCGAGGGTTTATGGGTTAAGTGGTTTTTCTTTATTCTGGAATGTTATTCTCCCTGCCGCCTTTCCATCGATTTTAGTGGGTATCCGCTTCTCTCTTGGAATCATGTGGGTCACATTAATTGTCGCAGAAACAATATCCGCTAATTCCGGAATTGGATATATGGCTATGAATGCCCGGGAATTCATGAGGATGGATATTGTTGTTCTTAGTATTCTCTTATATGCCTTATTGGGAAAAATATCGGACGTTGCGGCCAAAATAATCGAAAAAAGATGCTTGAAGTGGCATCCATCATACCAATGAGGAGGTCATTAATATGAAAAATGGAAATTCGTTGGAGTTGCAGGGTGTAAGAAAGGATTTTGGGGAGTTTGAAGTATTAAAGGAGTTGGACCTCACTTTTAAAAAAGGGGAATTCGTAGCCATTGTCGGTAAGAGTGGATGTGGAAAGAGCACCTTGCTTCGCCTTGTGGCAGGACTGGAAAAGCCGACGGGCGGGCAGATACTGGTGAATGGAAAGCCATTGAAAGGATTAAATAAATCTTCACGTACGATGTTTCAGGATGGAAGGCTTTTTCCTTGGAAAAAAATCCTTGAAAATATTGGTATAGGCTTGAAAGGGGATTGGAAGCCAAATGCTATGGAATTACTGGAGCAAGTGGGGCTTGCAGATCGAGCAAGTGATTGGCCGTCCGTTTTATCTGGGGGGCAAAAGCAAAGGGTTGCGTTAGCGAGGGCATTGGTGAACCAACCTGACATTCTCCTCTTGGATGAGCCGTTAGGGGCATTGGATGCTTTGACGAGAATTGGCATGCAAAGGCTGATTGAAGATCTATGGAGGAAAAGGGACTTTACTGCCTTGCTTGTTACACATGATGTTGAAGAAGCCGTAATGCTAGCCGACCGTGTCATATTAATCGAAGAAGGCAAAGTGGTCATGAATAAGGAAATCAATCTGCCGAGACCACGGAAAAAGGATAGTATTCAATACTCATCACTAGCAGCACAAATCCTTAACCGAGTGATGCAAGTTGAGGGGGAAATGGAAAAAAAGGCGATACACGCTTGAATTAGAGAAAAAAGATTTTGCGGCGAATACCTATGTTTACCATATGTTTATCCCCTTCTTGCTTCCTTCGGATTTTACCTTTCATGTTTAATGATTCGCCATTTAGGGAAATGTAAAATATAGAGAAACTTGTAATTCATATTTAGGAAGGCGGAGGATGTATGAGTAATATATTAGCTGCAAAAGAACGTACGGATTCAAAACACTCTAATTTAAGGAATTTGAGGGAAAATGGCGAAATCCCTGCGATAGTATATGGCAATAAAAATGACAGTACGGCCATTTCAGTCAATAATATCGAGCTTCAAAAGACAATCAAGGAAATAGGCCGTAATGGAATCATTTCTTTGGAATTGGAAGGTGCGAGTTATAAAGTCATGCTTTCTGACTATCAAAAGGATCCAATAAAGAATTCCATTTATCATGCAGACTTTTTAATTGTAGATATGTCCGCTCAATTACAAGCGCAAGTTCGCATTAACCTTGTCGGTGTTTGTAAAGGCGTGAAAGACGGTGGGGTCCTTCAGCAGTCACTTCATGAAGTCACGGTTACGGCTAAACCTAATGACATTCCTGACTCCATCGATGTTGACGTTACCGAACTTCAGGTAGGGGATACAATCTACATATCCGATATCCAAACGAATAAGCAAGTTACAATCGACAATGATGGTGAAGAAGTTGTTGCATCCGTTTTGGCTCCTCGTCAGGAAGAGGAAATAAGTACAGGTGAACAGCAGGATGGCGGCATCCCTGAAAATGAAGAAGGCAGGGAAACCAAGGCATCACCAGAGTCATGATGCCGGGATTAAACAAGTGAATCGTGATATAATAGGCGTAGCTCTTAACGAGTTACGTCTTTTCAATCTCTGGATGCATCAATTTAAACCGGACCATTTTTTTCGTAATGGATTCCTTTAATTAGGATTTTTCCTAATTAGTTCTCCTGTCGCTTGCAGGCCAGCTTGAAATTAGGGTACTATTTTTCTAAGGTCAATGATCTTGGAAAAACCTTGTCCCAGCGTAACTCCCTAAATAACCGTAATGACGGAGTGTGAATCATGAAAATTATTGTAGGGTTAGGGAACCCAGGTAAACAGTATGAAAAAACCCGGCATAACGTCGGATTTGAAGTAATAGATGAGTTATCCAAAAGATGGTCGATTCCACTTGATCAAGCAAAGCATAAGGGGATATATGGTACGGGAATGGTAAAGGGAGAAAAAGTTTTATTACTTAAACCATTAACCTACATGAATTTGTCAGGCGAATCCATTTCGGCTGTCATGCATTTCTTTAAGGTGGATATCGCGGATGTGGTCATTATCTATGATGACCTTGATTTGCCTCCAGGGAAGCTTCGCCTTCGTCAAAAAGGTAGTGCAGGCGGTCATAATGGGATAAAATCTTCAATTGCCCATTTGGGTACGCAAGAATTCAATCGAATCAGAATAGGAATTGGCCGCCCGATTGGCCGCATTCCGGTATCTGATTATGTATTGGGGCGTTTTTCGCCAGAAGAATGGGATCATGTCGGGGCAACGATCGAAAAAAGCGCAGCTTCTTGTGAAGCCTGGATGGAAAATCCATTTATACAGGTCATGAACGAATATAACCAATAAGCAGAGAGTAGATATAAGTAAAGAATAATATCTTCCTGTTTCGCTGAATAAAACTCCTCTACTTTTGTACATACTAACACTATTACTAAAATAGGGGGTTACCAAATGGCTCTCCATTATCGATGCCGACATTGCGGAACTAAGCTGGGCTCAATCGAGGCACACTCACTGAGTACGGAGCAGTTAGGTTTTAATCAACTTACCGATGAAGAGCGACAAGAGATGATCGTTTATGATTCTGAAGGGGATATGCATGTAAGGGCGATATGTGAAGATTGCCATGAAACGCTGCAAAGAAACCCTGATTTATATGAAAACGATTATATTATTCATTAGCGGGAGAGGGCTTTGGACAAAATCCAAAGCATTTTTCCGTTTGTCTGGAATACCAGGGCACATAAAATTGCCGTTGATAAAGAGGACGCTTGGTGAAATGGCCAAGTTCAAATAAAAGGATTACAAATGGTTTTTCGCACGTTAAAGAGAGGGGGGAAAGAAAATGAATGGATTGCAGAACTTGTTCTCCAAACAAGATGATGTTCATTCGTTAATAGCCGGCATCGATGAAGGACTTAAGGAGCAGATCGTCTCTGGTCTGACAGGTTCCTCGAGATCACTATTGCTGGCTTCCGTATATGAAAAGACGAATAGGCCTATTTTATTAGTTACCCATAATTTATTGCAAGCACAAAAATTCCATGAGGACTTATCCAGTTTCATTCCCGAGGAAGAATTATATATATATCCAGCCAATGAATTGATTGCGGCTGATTTGAGTGTTGCCAGCCCGGAATTAAGGGCCCAACGTGTAGAGGCATTGAACTTTTGGGCGGAGGGAAAGAAAGGGATTGTCATTGCGCCGATTCCCGGGGTGCGCCGTGTGCTTCCTCCAAAGGATATTTGGAAGAGACATCAGCTTATCTTTAATTTAGGGGAAGATATCGAGCTTGAACCAACGCTTAATAAATTCATTGCCATGGGTTATAACCGGTCTGAAATGGTTGCTTCTCCAGGTGAATTCAGTATCAGGGGCGGTATAATCGATATTTATCCGATCACCGAACCTAATCCAATAAGAATTGAATTATTCGATACCGAAATAGATTCAATAAGGACTTTTTCAAGCGAAGATCAGCGATCCATCGAGAAACTCAAGAAAGTGACGATTGGTCCCGTCAGTGAGGCTTTGCTAGAGACGGAGCATATCGAAAGAATCATAACAAGGCTCGAGAGCGGATTAAGTAAAAGCTTGAAGAAACTTAAAGACGAGAAAACCAAGGAACAGCTGGTCCAAACGATCAGTTATGAACTTGAACAGCTGAAAATGGGGAATATACCCGACAAAATCTTTAAATACTTAAGTTTAGCATATGAAGATCCAGCTAGTTTAATAGATTATTTACCGGTAAATGGTTTGGTTTTCTTGGATGAAATCAGTAGAATCCAGGAAATCAATGATTCTTTGGAGAAGGAAGAGGCTGGGTGGTACACGGATCTTTTAAGCCAGGGACAAATTATCCATGACATCAAATTGGCTCATCCCATGCAGGAACTAATAATGAAATCCAGCAGGCCGTTCGTATACCTTTCATTGTTTTTAAGGCATGTACCGCATACAAATCCTCAGAATATCCTGAATTTTGCCAGTAAACAAATGCAAAATTTCCATGGACAGATGAATGTGTTCAAAGCTGAACTGGAACGTTGGAAAAAAGGGAAATATACAGTCGTCATACTTGGACAGGATGAAGAACGGGTAAAAAAGCTGCATTCGGTTTTAGCCGATTACGATATAGAGGCCGCAGAACTGTTTAATGCGGACAGCATTCTTCCAGGTAAAGTACAGATTTTACGCGGCAGTCTAAATAGCGGCTTTGAATTACCTATGCAAAAGTTCAGTATCATTACGGAAACGGAATTGTTTAATAAGAAGTCAAAGAAATCAATACGGAGACAGAAACTATCGAATGCGGAGCGAATCAAGAGTTATTCCGAACTGAAGATCGGTGACTATGTCGTTCATGTTAACCACGGTATCGGTAAATACTTGGGCATTGAAACCCTTACGATAAATGGGGTCCATAAAGATTACCTGAATATTCGTTATCAAGCGGACGACAAATTGTATGTTCCTGTCGACCAAATCGATCTTGTCCAAAAATATGTCGGTTCTGAAGGAAAAGAACCGAAGCTTTATAAGCTAGGCGGAACGGAATGGAAGCGTGTCAAAAGTAAGGTTCAATCATCCGTTGAGAACATTGCTGATGATTTAATCAAGTTATACGCAGAAAGGGAAGCGGCAAAGGGCTATGCCTTTTCACCCGATGGTGATATGCAGAGAGAATTCGAAACATCATTCTCTTATAACGAAACGGAAGATCAATTACGTTCCATTGTCGAGATCAAAAAGGATATGGAACGTGAACGGCCGATGGACCGTTTATTATGTGGCGATGTTGGATATGGGAAGACAGAGGTGGCGATCCGGGCCGCTTTTAAAGCCATTATGGATGGCAAGCAGGTTGCATTTCTTGTTCCGACCACAATCCTCGCCCAGCAGCATTATGAAACATTAAGGGAGCGTTTTCAGGATTATCCCATTTCGATTGGTCTTATGAGCCGTTTCCGGAGTAAAAAACAGCAAACGGAGACGATTAAAGGATTGAAAGCCGGCACGGTGGATATTGTGGTTGGCACGCATAGGATTTTATCCAAAGATATCGTGTACCGCGATTTGGGATTGCTTATCATTGATGAAGAACAGCGCTTTGGCGTTACACATAAGGAAAAGATCAAGCGGTTAAAAACTAATGTGGATGTACTGACTTTGACTGCGACGCCGATTCCGAGGACCCTTCATATGTCCATGTTGGGTGTGAGGGATCTGTCCGTAATCGAAACGCCGCCTGAGAACCGGTTCCCCATTCAAACTTATGTCATGGAGTATAATGGCTCGTTGGTAACGGAAGCCATAGAACGGGAATTGGCCAGGGGTGGTCAGGTTTATTTCCTTTACAATCGGGTAGAGGATATAGCAAGAAAAGCAGAAGAAATTTCCATGCTGGTGCCCGATGCCCGTGTCACATTTGCTCATGGGCAAATGTCAGAGCAAGAACTGGAAGCCGTCATGTTCAGCTTTTTAGAAGGCGAATATGATGTTTTGGTGAGTACAACCATTATAGAGACGGGTGTTGATATCCCGAATGTCAATACGCTCATAGTGAATGAAGCGGATAGAATGGGACTTTCACAGCTCTATCAGCTGCGTGGCCGTGTAGGGCGATCCAACCGGGTCGCATATGCATTCTTCACTT
Source organism: Peribacillus simplex (assembly GCF_900156045.1). Taxonomy (GTDB): domain Bacteria; phylum Bacillota; class Bacilli; order Bacillales; family DSM-1321; genus Peribacillus; species Peribacillus simplex_D. The sequence continues at coordinate 31,875 of NZ_FTMX01000016.1, forward strand.
ATAGGAAAGATAAAGTGTTGACTGAAGTGGCAGAAAAACGTCTTCAATCCATTAAGGAATTTACAGAATTGGGTTCAGGTTTCAAAATCGCGATGCGTGATTTATCCATCAGGGGAGCTGGAAACATTCTAGGGGCTCAACAACATGGCTTCATCGATTCAGTTGGTTTTGATCTGTATTCACAAATGTTGAAAGAAGCTGTAGATGCGAAACGTAATGACCAACCAGCCGAAGAAAAGAACACCCTGGAAATTGACGTTGAAGTGGACGCTTATATCCCTGATGCCTACATAATGGATGGACATCAGAAAATAGAAATGTATAAAAGGTTCAGAGGGATTGCTTCGCTTGAAGAAGTGGAAGAATTACAGGATGAAATGATCGATCGTTTCGGAGAATATCCAGAAGAAGTTTCTTATTTATTCATGATTGCTGAAATGAAGGTATATGCTGAAAAGGCCGGAATTGAAAGCATTAAGCAATTAAAGCAGGAAATCAGCATTCTCCTTAGGGAAAAGGTCAGCAGCGATGTGGATGGACAAAAGGTGTTCGAGCTGGGATCGAAGTATGGCCGTATGGTGGGCTTCGGCATGGACGGCAATCGAATGAAGCTGGTCCTGCACATAAAAGGTGTAGAACAAAGCAAATGGCTTAATATCTTATTTGAGATGACCAAGGGTTTACAGTATGTAAAAAAAGAGACGCAAGCCACTAAAAACTAAAATTGAATGATTGTCCTCTTGAAGAAATTTTTTTAGGTACCATGGTAAAAAAATGCAACAAGAAGAAAAATTTTTTCAAAGTGCATAGAACTTACCATTAGAAAAATACTAAGTACAATAGCTGGTGATGATTTTGCTACAAAATGAGGATTTATCAAATCAATTAGATGAAAGTGAGGCAACATTAGATGAAAGCAACTGGTATCGTTCGCCGAATTGATGATTTAGGAAGAGTCGTCATCCCGAAAGAAATTCGCAGGACCCTCCGTATTCGTGAAGGAGATCCACTGGAAATATTTGTGGATAGAGATGGGGAAGTCATCCTAAAGAAATACTCTCCTATCAGTGAATTAGGCGATTTTGCAAGGGAATATGCAGAAGCGCTATATGATAGCCTTGGAAACCCAGTTATGATTTGTGACAGGGATACTTACATTGCAGTGGCAGGCGGCTCCAAAAAAGAATACTTAAATAAAAGCGTTAGTGAACTAGTGGAAAAAATCATGGAAGAAAGAAATCCTGTCCTGGAGTCTCCAAACGGACAAATTTCATTCGTTGATTCCAATGATGAAGAGGTCCAATCTTATACTGCAGCTCCGATCATTGCAAGTGGCGACCCGATTGGTGCCGTCTTGATTTTCTCTAAAGATAGTACCATTGGTGAAGTGGAACAGAAATCAGTTGAAACAGCAGCAAGTTTCCTAGCTAGACAAATGGAACAGTAACCTTGGACATGCCATTATAATTTTTAAGGTGGAAAGGGCAGCAAACGCGCTGTCCTTTTTGCTCTTTCTAAAAGGCTAACCGGATAGGGACAGAGATAAAGAGGCGGAAAATATTCTACAAGGTGAATATGGAAACTAATTAACAGTATGGGATGGAATTGAAAAATAACCATTGGAATTATGCTATAATAACTACCACATATGAGTGAAAAGGGGAAAAAGAATGGCTGAAAAGCCTTATAATACATCAAATGAACTTTTTCGAGGTGCGCTGATTTTGAGCGCAGCAGCGATTATCGTAAAAGTATTGAGCGCGGCCTATCGCATACCTTATCAGAATATTGCGGGTGACATCGGGTTTTATATCTATCAACAGGTCTATCCCTTCTACGGTGTTGCTTTTACATTATCAACGCTCGGCTTTCCGGTAGTCATATCCAAACTTATTGCTGAACGGGAGTCTTCCAAAAATAACTTTGCGGTCAAGGACATTTTAATGACATCATTCGTCGTCTTAAGCTCGATAGGAGTCATGATGTTTGCTGCACTATTCCTTGGAGCTGATTGGATTGCAGGATGGATGAAGGATCCGCATTTAGCCGGCCTGCTGAAAATCGTTGCCTACTCCTATTTATTAATGCCGATTTCATCTGTTTTAAGAGGCTATTTTCAAGGAATAAACGACATGCTGCCGACGGCAAGTTCGCAGGTCGCTGAACAATGCATCCGTGTGTTGACGATTCTGGTTCTTTCCACAATATTCGTGTATCAGGGCTATAATGAATATGTGGTCGGCAAGGGGGCGGTCCTTGGTTCGATAACCGGCGGCATAACTAGCCTGGTACTGCTTATCACTTTCGTTATTTTAAGAGAAGAATGGAAGCTTTTTTTACGAATGAGAATCAAACCGGTAAATTTCATGAAAATCTCCAAAGCCCTGATTTTCCAAGGGCTGGCGTTTTGCATAACTGGCTTGATCCTTATCTTGTTTCAGTTTGTCGATTCATTGCACCTGTACTCCCTACTGAGGGAAACTGGAATGGGGGAAAAGGAGGCAAAAGAATGGAAAGGGGTATATGATCGAGGACAGCCGTTGCTTCAGCTAGGTACAGTCGTGGCTAATTCTTTTGCATTGGCGCTTGTACCTGTAATATCCGGATTCGTTCAGAGGAAAAGTGAGCATGAATTATTGAATAAGATCAAATTGGCGCTTCGTGTAAGTGCGACGATAGGACTTGCTGCCGCGATTGGGCTTGTGGTGACGATGAAGCCTGTCAACCATATGCTGTTCATGGATACCAAAGGGACGATTACTTTAGCAATTTTCTCTTTATCGATTTTATTCACATCCCTCATAATGGCAGAAACGGCAGTGATTCAAAGTTTAGGCTACTCGTTCGTGCCGGTGATCATCACGATTGTGGGGGTTGGCAGCAAGTGGGCTTTGAACCTTGTTCTGGTGCCCCATTACAAGATCGCGGGAGCAGCCTCGGCAACAGTGCTTGCGTTTATGATCATGTCTGTATTATTTTATCTGGTATTGAGAGTACATATTAAAAAGCCATTAATTGAAAAGAAGCACGTGTTAATAATCTTGAAGAGTACAGTATACATGGGTACGGCGGTTGTTTTATTCAATAGTTTATTCGAATTGATATTACCAGGCGAGAGCCGGTTGTTAGCTACGATCCAAGCTTTGACCGGTGTAGGGATCGGTGCAGCCGTTTTTGTGATGACGGCCATTCGTGCAGGTTTATTTGGTGAAGAAGAACTTTCACTTATACCTGCAGGTTCGAAGCTTAAACGATTTATAATAACGAATAGGAGTATACGAAATCATGAATGAGATTACGATAATAGGCCTTGGTGCAGGAGATTTAGATCAGCTTCCGCTAGGGATTTATAAAAAATTGATACAAACGGAACAATGTTTCGTCAGAACGATCGATCATCCTGTAATCGGGGATTTGAAAAGGGAAGGAATAAATTTCACGGCATTTGACGGGATATATGAAAAGCACGACCAATTTGAAGCTGTATATGAAGAAATTGCCGGAACATTATTACAAGAGGCTTCAAACCGTTCCGTTCTATACGCAGTTCCAGGGCATCCCATGGTTGCGGAAAAAACGGTGCAGCTTTTGCTTGAAAAGGGTCCGGCTCTTGGAATAGCCATTAAGCTGGAAGGCGGGCAAAGTTTCCTTGATCCCTTGTTTCAGGCTGTTAGAATCGATCCGATTGAAGGGTTTCAGCTATTGGATGGAACAGATCTTTCACCAGAAGATTTGCACATTGCCCAGCATATGATAATCGGACAGGTGTATGACGCAATCAGTGCATCCAATGTGAAGCTGACCTTAATGGAAAAGCTACCGGATGACTACGAGGTATATATCGTTACAGCGGCAGGAAGCAGTCAGGAAAAAGTGACAAAATGCGCTCTCTTCGAACTCGACCGTCAGATGGAGTTAAGTAACTTGACGAGTGTTTATGTCCCGCCTGTAAGCGAAGAAGCTTTACGATATAGGGAGTTCTCTAAGCTGCGGCAGGTCATTGCAGAACTTAGAGGTCCTGACGGATGTCCTTGGGATAAGAAGCAAACTCATGAAAGCTTGAAGAAGTATCTAATAGAAGAGGCATATGAGCTGATTGATTCTATCGATGAAGAGGACGATGAGGGCATGATTGGTGAACTTGGGGATGTCCTGCTTCAGGTGATGCTTCATTCACAAATCGGTGAAGATGAAGGCATGTTCACGATAGATGATGTGATTGAAGGCATTACGGCAAAAATGATTCGACGCCACCCTCATGTATTCGGAGATGTTGAAGTGAACGGCGAGGAAGATGTATTGGTGAACTGGCAGAAAATCAAAGAAGATGAAAAAGGGAGCGAAACAAAAGCCCCGCAATCCATACTGGATGGTATTGAGAAATCGCTGCCAAACTTACTTCGGGCCGAAGAGTATCAAAAAAGGGCATCCAAGGTTGGATTTGATTGGGATGAGGTTTCCGAAGCCTGGAAAAAGGTCAGGGAAGAAGTGCTGGAATTGGAAGAGGAAATATTAAGCCCGAATAGGGATGTCGAAAGAATAAAATCAGAGCTCGGCGACCTCTTTTTTGCGCTTGTCAACGTTTCACGTTATTATGACATACAAGCGGAAGAAGCCGTCTACAAAGCAAACCAGAAATTCCACCAGCGTTTTACATATATAGAAGAGTGCATTCAAAGGGCAGACAAAAAATTCGAGGATTATACATTGGAAGAACTGGATTCATATTGGGATGAAGCAAAAGCTAAAGGACTTTAATTAAGGGAGAGATTTGAATGTCGATGAGATTGGATAAATTCCTAAAAGTTTCAAGGTTGATCAAGCGCCGCACACTTGCGAAGGAGGTTGCGGATAAAGGGAGAATCACGATTAACGGACAGCAGGCCAAGGCAAGTTCGAATGTGAAAGATGGCGATGAGCTGACTGTAAGGTTCGGTCAAAAGCTTGTTACGGTACGTGTCGATAAAATTCAGGAAACGACGAAAAAAGAAGCGGCTGCAGATATGTATACCATCGTAAAGGAAGAAAAGCTAGCGGAGGAGTAAGGACAGGCTTGGTTCTAATTCCACTCTTACGGACATACACTTGTACAAAATCAGTGGTACTGTGAGGGATGAAAAAATGAGCCAATATATTGATCCGAATGCTGGTTACACAAAGGGAACGACCCAAGAGCATGATGTAACGATGAAAGGCCGCCGTTTACTTGATATTACCGGTGTCAAACAAGTTGAAAGTTTCGATAATGAAGAATTTCTGCTCGAAACGTCAATGGGTTTCTTATCTATCCGGGGCCAAAACTTGCAAATGAAGAATTTAGACGTTGATAAAGGCATCGTTTCCATTAAGGGAAAGATTTTCGACCTTGTTTATTTAGATGAGCAATCAGGGGAGAAAGCTAAAGGCTTCTTTGGCAAATTGTTCAAATGACCTTAACGATCCAATTTTATACGTTGCTTGCGATGATAGGCATGGGCAGTGGCTTTGGAGCTGCCCTGGATACGTATAGCCGGTTCCTGAATCGTTCAGAAAGGAAAAGGTGGATTGTATTCATCCATGACTTCCTTTTCTGGATCATTCAGGGTCTCCTTATTTTTTATGTTTTGTTTTTAGTGAATGAGGGAGAGTTTCGCCTCTATTTATTTTTGGCCTTATTATGCGGTTTTTCAGCTTATCAAGCACTTTTCAAAGGTTTCTATCAACGTTTATTAGAGTTTCTGATAATACTTGTGATAAAGTTGGCGAGATTTATAGCGAATTCGGTTCACATGCTGATATTTCTACCGATAAAATGGGTAATAGTATCTGTAGTGGCCATCATCATCGGGATAGGTAAGTTCGTTTTGGCATTATTAAAATGGGCGGGGAAAATACTTCTCTTTATTTTGACTATATTCTGGAGACCACTAAAATGGATTCTGACTTATGTATGGAATTTATTGCCGGTTTTTGTTACGAAAAACGTCGGGAAGTTTTATAATAAAGGAAAAGGGATTTTATTGAAAATAAAGAATTCTATATTTAGAACGCTAAATGGATGGAGAAATAAAAAGAAATGAGGAGCGATAAAAAATGAGTAGCCTGCGTAAAAGGAAAGTGGCAAAAATGGAAAATCCCTACGTCGCTCAACAAGAGAAAAAAGTACAAACCGTAGAAAAAAAGAAGCGTGGTCTAATGCGTAGATTAACTCTTTACTCAGTTTTCGCCGCTGTCTTTTTGATTTTTGCCGTTTCCACCCTCATAACGCAAAATGTTGCACTGGATGAGAAAGTTAAACAAAAGGAAGAATTGAAGGGAAAGTTAGCTGAATTGAAAAAAGACGAGACCCTTCTTAAAGAAGAAATCGTAAAGCTTAATGATGACGACTATATAGCGAAAATAGCCAGACGGGATTATTTCTTATCTGAAAAAGGTGAAATCATTTTTACCCTTCCAAAAGGGAAGGAAGATAGTGACTAATATTGACACTGTTTTTTTACTTTCGTTATAATATAGTATGAAGAGATTTTTTTAACATTTCTAAGGAGGAACATTTTTTTTATGTCAATCGAAGTAGGCAGCAAGTTACAAGGTAAAGTAACAGGCATAACTAATTTTGGTGCATTTGTAGAGCTACCTCAAGGTTCAACCGGTCTTGTCCATATCAGTGAAGTAGCTGATAACTATGTCAAGGATATCAATGATCATTTAAAAGTGGGCGATACAGTTGAGGTGAAAGTCATCAACGTTAAAGATGGCAAGATTGGCTTGTCCATAAAAAAAGCGATAGACCGTCCTGAAGTTGAGCAAAAACCTGCATACACACCACGTCCGCGCCAAGGAAGAGGGAATGACAGCCGTTCCAAAGACTTCCGCTCGAAAGGTAATGGTTTCCAACCTAAAGAAAACTTTGAGCAAAAAATGGCTAAATTCTTAAAAGATAGCGAAGACCGCTTAACGACCCTTAAACGTAGCACCGAAACGAAACGGGGAGGTCGAGGAGGAAGACGCGGATAAAACTGCTGCTGAAAATAATAGTTTAGCAACTTTTCCTGTGAAATTATTCATAGTGTAGATAAAGGCAAGCTTGCTGGCTTGTCTTCTTTTAATTATCAACGACATTAAAAAAGCGCCTCTGTACACTTACCGATATAAGTGTGCAGAGGCGCTTTTGATATAGGATGACCCGTACGGGATTCGAACCCGTGTTACCGCCGTGAAAGGGCGGTGTCTTAACCGCTTGACCAACGGGCCGTGATTTTCAAGAAAAAAGATAGCGGCAGAGGGGATCGAACCCCCGACCTCACGGGTATGAACCGTACGCTCTAGCCAGCTGAGCTACGCCGCCATAATGGTAAGTGCTACTGAAGCACAAGTTATATCTTACAGTCGTGAAGAAAAAATGTCAACAAAAAAAATAAAGTTTGTCGGTTTCCATTTTCTGATCATTTATTCGTGTTATTTTCCGCAAAAATAACCTAAAAACTTTGCTTTTCTTCAAAAAAAAAAGAACACCCGTTTCCGTATTGAAAAAAAAGGTACAAAAACCTGTATACAAATGATTGTTCAAGAAGAATTTCGTCGAACGTTTTTCTTGTCCGCTTATAAAATTCTGACAAAAAAATAGACAAGCCCTCTATATAATAAAAACCACTAATACGAATGGGGTGTTGAAATGGAAAAAGTAGAAAGACCTATGATGGAACCTCTTGGAGATGTTCAATTGAAAGAAGCGAAGGCAGGGGCCATCAATTGGATCCATCAACTGCAAATGAAGTCGGAAGACATATTCATAAAAAAAGGTATCTCTTTAGCAATTATCGGTTTTTTATTAGGACGGGCTTTGATTCTTTCGCAGCTTGCACCATTTGGACTTCCTTTTTTCGCAGCTGTTTTTCTCATGAGACGTGATAGGGCTCCACTGGCTTTATTCGGATTGATTGCAGGTGGTCTGACCGTTCACTATTCGAACAGTTTAGTCATCTTTGCATCGGCGTTCCTGCTCCTGTTATTTCATAAGATCAAGAAGCCCGCCGTGGAAGGACAATTCAAGACAATGTCGATGTACGTCTTTGCTTCACTATTCCTGGTCAACCTGGCCGAGCAATATCTGGTATTTCGAACGATTCAGCTGTACGACTTGATGATGATAGGGGTAGAGGCGGGACTCGCAATGATCTTAACCTTAATCTTCATACAATCCATCCCGATGCTGACCATTCGGACAAAGTCCCAATCATTAAAGACGGAGGAAATCGTCAGCATCATCATCCTGCTGGCTTCGGTGATGACCGGAACCATCGGCTGGATGATATACGATTTATCACTCGACCACATATTCTCGCGATACCTGGTCCTCCTCTTCGGGCTGGCGGGAGGGGCCGCCATAGGCTCCACTGTAGGTGTAGTTACTGGATTGATATTCAGCTTGGCAAGTATTGCAAGTCTTTATCAAATGAGCCTTCTCGCATTCTCAGGGCTTCTGGGAGGTTTGTTGAAGGAGGGAAGGAAGATAGGGGTTGCCGCAGGACTCTTGATTGCTACATTACTGATAGGTTTATATGGTGAGGGCACCAATAATATTATGGTGACCCTTTATGAATCAATTATAGCTGTGGCCCTATTTATATTGACACCGTCATCCATAATCAACAAAATAGCGAAACATATACCGGGAACAGTCGAGAATTCCGATGAACAGCAGCAGTATGCCCGAAAAGTGAGGGATGTCACCGCTCAAAGGGTGGAGCAATTCTCACATGTATTTGAGGCGCTCTCAAATAGCTTTTCCCAAGTGGATGAAAGGGGGAGATTGGAGGAAGATGAGAAAGAATTCGACTACTTCTTAAGTAATGTAACGGAAAAGACGTGCCAGCTCTGTTTTAAGAAGGAACAATGCTGGTCCAAGAACTTTAATACAACCTATGACGGCATGCAGGAAATTATGCTTCAATTAAGTGAAAATAATGGTCAGCTCCCCCAAAAAACTTCGAAAGAATGGGGGAAATATTGTAGCCGCGGGCCTCAGGTCATTGGGGCGATAGCACAGGAACTTACTTATTTTGAAGCTAACCAAAAATTAAAAAGGCAGGTGAAGGAAAGTCGGAAACTAGTGGCGGATCAACTGCGGGGCGTTTCGGCAGTAATGGATGATTTTGCGAAAGAAATTCAAAGGGAAAGGAAGAATCATCATGTACATGAAGAGTCCATTTTGGAAGCCATCCAGGATTTTGGCCTGCACATAGGTCATGTTGAAATATACAGTCTAGAACAAGGAAATGTTGATATAGAGATGAGTGTCCCATACTGCCAGGGCAGAGGGGAATGTGAAAAGTTGATTGCACCTATGCTTTCTGACATTTTAGGGGAAACGATAGTCGTTCATTCAGAAGAGTGTGCAACATATCCAAACGGGCAATGTGAGGTGATATTTAGGTCAGCAAAAAAATTCACGGTCGAAACGGGTGTGGCTCATGCTGCCAAGGGGGGAGGGCTTGTATCGGGAGATAGTTATACGACCATGGAAATTGGCTGCGGCAAATTTGCGATAGCCATCAGTGATGGAATGGGAAATGGGGAAAGGGCCCATTTTGAAAGTACAGAGACATTGAAGCTGCTACAAAAATTTTTACAATCGGGAATAGAAGAAAAAATAGCCATTAAATCCGTAAACTCCGTATTATCTCTACGCACTACCGATGAAATATTTTCGACTCTTGATTTGGCAATGATTGATCTTCAGGACGCAAGGGCTAAGTTTTTAAAAATCTGTTCGATACCGAGTTTCATTAAAAGGGGGGATAGGATAATAAAAATTGAATCAAGTAACCTTCCTATGGGAATCATCCAGGATTTCGATGTTGATGTTGTATCAGAAGAGCTGAAGGCAGGGGACATATTAATCATGATGAGCGATGGAGTATTCGATGGTCCCTCACATGTTGAAAATATCGAGTTCTGGCTCAAACGAAAAATCAAGGAAATGGAAACGGACGATCCGCAGGAAATCTCTGATTTAATATTGGAAGAGGTCATCCGAACTAAAGGGATCATAGATGATGACATGACAGTGGTTACATCGAAAATTAAGCATAACACACCGAAATGGGCATCCATTCCCGTTTCTCCAAAACGTAAAAAGGCCCAGTAGGGGCCGTTTATATAAATAAAATAAATAAAACCAAAATGAGGTGGAGAAATGTTAGACGGATAAAAGGTAAAGGGTTGAACTCTTTTTAATCACTTCACTCCATGACTTGATGCGATGCCTTTTGCGTATAATTTCCCCTTTTTTAGTCAATTATGGTAACAAATTGATAGGAAGGGAGAGCAAAACATGAAAGCAGGAACATTAAGACAGATTTTGCTTATAACCGACGGATGTTCAAATCATGGTGAGGAACCATCTGCCATGGCTGAATTAGCAAGGGAACAAGGCATAACCATCAATGTCATAGGTGTCATGGAAAATGATGTGATAGATGAAAAGGGGCTTAAGGAAATTGAGAAGATTGCTGGTTCTGGAGGTGGCGTAAGTCAAATAGTCTATGCTCAGCAGTTGTCCCAAACCGTCCAAATGGTGACCCAAAAGGCAATGACCCAAACTATACAGGGAGTTATCAATCGTGAACTTCAACAAATACTTGGAGATTCAAAAACGATGGAGGATCTTCCGCCGGATAAACGAGGAGAAGTGATGGAGGTGGTCGATGAGCTTGGGGAAACAAGCAAGCTCGAAGTACTGATTCTTGTTGATACAAGTGCAAGCATGAAACATAAGCTGCCTACAGTAAAAGATTCCTTATTAGATCTTTCCCTTAGTATGAATGCAAGGATGGGTGACAGCCGTTTTTCCGTATTCGTATTTCCTGGGAAAAGAAATGATGTTGAAAAGTTGCTGGATTGGACCCCGAACCTTGAAGCCTTGACGGCAACTTTTCCTAAGCTTAGTACAGGGGGACTCACTCCGACAGGTCCAGCCATTCGTGAAGCTTTGACATATTTCAATAAAAAACGTTCATTGAGGGGATTGTTATCACATGATGATGAACAATACTTTGAGGAATCAATGTAAACTCCTGCCTGGCAGTTTGGTCACTGGAAAATGGAATAAAAATCAGTACAAAATAATTAAGGAATTGGGGTGTGGAGCGAACGGGATCGTCTATTTGGTTGAAAGCGGAAATCGTCATTATGCTTTAAAGCTCAGTGATAATGGGACGTCCATTATTTCGGAGATGAATATCCTAAAATCCTTTTCAAAGGTCCAGGGGTCTACCCTTGGACCTTCCTTTTTGGAAGCGGATGATTTTATGAAAACAGGAAAGCAGCTCCCTTTTTATGTCATGGAATATATCCACGGACACGATTTTTTGCGTTTCATCGATAAAAAAGGGTCATCGTGGATTGGAGTCTTAATGCTTCAGCTTTTAACAAGCTTGTCTGCCTTGCATACCAATGGCTGGGTGTTCGGGGATTTAAAACCTGAGAATTTGATTGTGACTTCACCAGCCTATAAGGTACGGTGCGTGGATGTTGGCGGAACCACCTTAATCGGGAGATCTGTTAAAGAATTCACTGAGTTTTTTGACAGGGGTTACTGGGGACTTGGATCAAGAAGGGCCGATCCGCAATATGACTTGTTCGCTGTGGCGATGATTATAATAAATTCAGCCTATCCTGGACGTTTCCACAAGAAAGGGGAGGGGTATAGACTGCTTAACGACCTTATTAAGCAGAAAAAGGAATTGCACCCATATAGAAAGATGTTGGATAAGGCGCTCCGCGGGCAGTATGATTCAGCCCTTCAAATGCGGGAGGATCTCGTCATGGTTCTAAGTAAGCAAAATCATTCAAAGAAAAAGAGCTCGACTCAGGCAGCGATGGGTCAGCGACATACAATGCAACCTGCAACGAGACAGGCAAGAAGGTCCCAAAACCATTCAAAAAAGAAAAGTGGCGGTTTTTTTGAAACTTTTTTGCTGGTTGCCATCATATCGATGCTCTATGTTCTATACATATATGAACAGTTGTTATGATATAGTTATTAGGTGAATGCAATGGAATAGTTGAAACCATTTCATGATTGAATCGTATAAAACTAATGCCTGTCCATAAAGAAGGAAGATTGTATGTTAAAGGAAAAAGTTCTGAGCACCATTTATAGAAACGAATTGATTAAGGAACACTCGAAGTTGCTAATAGGCGTTTCCGGAGGACCGGACTCAATGGTGCTTCTCCATATCCTTAAGGAAATTCAACCTCTTTTTCATTACGAGATGATCGTTGCAAGTGTTGACCATATGTTTCGTGGTGAAGAATCCTATGAGGATTACAAATATGTCGAGCATATATGTGAACGGTGGGGCATTACATTCGAGGGAAGAAGGATTGATGTTCCTGCCCGGATGGAGCAGACGGGGGAAAGTTCACAAATTACGTCAAGAAAGTTGCGTTTTGCTTTTTATGAAGAAATGATGGATAAGCATCAAGCCTCCACGCTTGTCCTGGGGCATCATGGGGATGATCAAATAGAAACGATGCTCATGCGCTTAACAAGAGGGGCGACAGGTAAGGCAAGAGCGGGTATTCCCATAAAGAGGCGGTTCCATACCGGAAATCTGATCAGGCCTTTTCTTGAGATCACGAAAAGCCAAATAATCGAATACGCGGGCCTTCATAATATTAAACCAAGGTTTGATCCGAGCAATGAAACGGATGTCTATGCAAGAAATCGTTTTAGACATGAAGTCCTTCCATTTTTAAAGAAAGAAAATAGAAAGGTTCATGAGCATTTTCAACGATTCAGTGAAGAGCTTTATGAAGATGAAGAGTTTTTTTTGAAAATGGTTTCAAGCAAAATGTCCGAGGTTTGGATCCGACAGGATAAAGATCAAGCGGTTATTCTGATTGATAAGGTTCTCGCGATGCCTAAACCTTTACAAAGAAGGGCGATTCAACTAATATTAAACTATCTTTATTTGGAGAGACCTTCATCGCTTTCGGCATTACATATTGACCAACTTTTAGTTTTGTTTTTGAATCCTCAACCATCTGCAGAATTGCATCTTCCGGAGGGCCTTATTGCGGAAAAATCATATCAAACTTGCACTTTTAGATTTTTTCGGCAAAAAAGCCTTAAATATTCCCTTAATTTACAAATTCCCGGTGAGACTATTCTTCCGAATGGATATAAGATTAAAGCGCACTATATAAAAGAAGAAATTCCGGTACTTAGAGGAAATCATTCTTTTATTCTTCCCGAATCAGCTGTTCAGTTTCCTCTTACAGTCCGAACCAGGAATGAAGGCGAACGGATGGCCGTCAAGGGATTGGGTGGAACTAAAAAGTTAAAGGATATTTTTATCAATGAAAAGATCCCGATGCTAGAAAGAAATGTGTGGCCGGTCATCATCGATCAAACGGGAACGGCCATTTGGCTACCTGGTTTAAAGAAATCGAATATTGAGCCGGATATAATTTCTGATGAAAAATCTTTAATCTACTTAGAATATAAAAAAGCTTAATTCTTCTTGGGGGGCAATTAATTACAATGACCATGCAAAACGACATTGAAAAGGTTTTAATATCGGAGGAAGAACTTCAAAAAAAAATCAGGGAATTGGGTGCGCAGCTTGAAGCCGATTACCAAGGTAAGTTCCCGTTGGCCATCGGAGTACTGAAAGGCGCCATGCCATTTATGTCAGATCTACTGAAACGTGTGGATACACATCTTGAAATGGACTTTATGGATGTTTCAAGCTATGGTAACTCCACTGTATCTTCCGGTGAAGTGAAAATCATCAAAGATCTTGATACATCGGTTGAAGGCCGGGATATTTTAATCATCGAAGATATTATCGACAGCGGTTTGACTCTTAGCTATCTTGCGGAACTTTTCCGTTATCGAAAAGCAAAATCAATTAAAATCGTTACCTTATTGGATAAACCAACAGGCAGGAAAGCGGATATCACTCCGGATTATGCCGGTTTCATCGTTCCGGATGCATTTGTTGTCGGATATGGTCTTGATTTTGCCGAAAAGTATCGTAATCTCCCGTATATTGGCATATTGAAGCCTGAAATTTACTCGAATTAATCGTACCTGTTTGAAAGAGAAGACCAGATAAAAACAGCGGTGTTAAATTATTGTAATTCATTAATTTTGTATGATAGTATTTACTATAGTTTGTTTACCCGTGGGAGGAGGTAAGGGATGAATCGGATCTTCCGTAATACCATATTTTATTTACTGATCTTTTTGGTCATCATTGGGATTGTAAGCATTTTTAATAATAACAATGAACCAACGGAGAAAATGACCCAAGATGAATTCTATAAGCATTTGGAGAATGGGGATGTTACTGCACTGACGATGCAGCCCGAAAGCAGTGTATTTGAAATCACAGGAAAGCTCAAAGGTTATGAGGAAAACAAATTCTTTGTGACGTACGTGCCTTTCAGTGAATATTCTCAAAGTAGAATCAATGATGCCGTAACCAAGTTGGATAAGGACATCATCACTGTGGAACCTCCAGAAAAAACAAGTGGCTGGGTGACATTTTTCACTTCCATCATTCCATTTGTAATCATTTTTATCCTCTTCTTCTTTTTACTTAACCAAGCTCAGGGCGGCGGTGGTGGCCGCGTCATGAACTTCGGGAAAAGTAAGGCGAAATTGTATAATGATGATAAGAAAAAAGTGCGCTTCAATGATGTTGCCGGAGCGGACGAAGAAAAGCAGGAACTTGTCGAGGTTGTTGAATTCTTGAAAGATCCTCGCAAATTTGCCGAGCTTGGAGCCCGTATTCCTAAAGGGGTACTTTTAGTTGGACCTCCTGGTACAGGTAAAACTTTACTTGCACGAGCAGTGGCTGGTGAAGCCGGAACTCCTTTCTTCTCAATCAGTGGTTCTGATTTTGTTGAAATGTTTGTGGGTGTCGGTGCATCCCGTGTTCGTGACCTGTTTGAAAATGCTAAGAAGAATGCACCATGTATCATCTTTATCGATGAAATTGATGCAGTCGGACGTCAACGTGGCGCAGGTCTTGGTGGCGGTCACGATGAACGTGAACAGACATTGAACCAACTATTGGTTGAAATGGATGGTTTCGGTGGTAATGAAGGAATCATAATCATCGCCGCGACTAACCGTGCTGATGTATTGGATCCGGCATTATTGCGTCCAGGACGTTTTGACCGTCAAATAACGGTAGGCCGTCCTGATGTTAAGGGCCGTGAAGAAGTTCTGAAAGTGCATGCACGCAATAAACCTTTAGCAGAAACAGTCGATTTGAAAGCGATCGCTCAGCGTACTCCAGGATTTTCTGGTGCAGATCTTGAAAACTTACTGAATGAAGCGGCGCTAGTAGCTGCCCGTCAAGATAAGAAGAAGATCGACATGTCCGATTTGGATGAAGCTTCGGATCGCGTCATCGCTGGACCGGCCAAGAAAACCCGTGTCATTTCCAAAAAGGAAAGAAATATCGTGGCGTGGCATGAAGCAGGCCATACCATTATTGGATTGGTTCTGGATGATGCCGAGGTCGTTCATAAAGTTACGATCGTCCCTCGTGGTCAAGCTGGCGGTTATGCAGTTATGCTGCCGAAAGAAGATCGTTTCTTCATGACGGAACCTGAGCTTAAAGATAAAATCGTAGGTCTATTGGGTGGCCGTGTAGCCGAAGAAGTTACATTCGGAGAAGTGAGTACCGGTGCGCATAACGACTTCCAACGTGCAACGGGCATAGCTCGGAGCATGGTTATGGAATATGGCATGAGTAAACTCGGACCACTTCAATTCGGTAATTCACAAGGTCAGGTCTTCCTAGGCCGGGATTTCAACAATGATCAAAACTATTCGGATGCAATAGCATATGAAATTGATCTTGAAATTCAACGTATCATCAAGGAAGCTTACGAAAGATGTAAGACGATTCTTACTGAAAATCGTGAAAAACTTGATTTGGTTGCAAAAACCCTGCTTGAAGTGGAAACACTTGATGCTGAACAAATCAAAAGTTTATTCCATAATGGTAAATTGCCGGAACGGGATTATACAGCCCTTAATGGGAATTTAACCACTGATGAGAATGTCAAGGTTAACATCAATACGAAGAAGGAAGAAAAAGAGGCCTTATTAGATCCATTGGATAAGAGAGGACCTGAGGACCTTGAAATAACGGAGGAAGGATTGAATACCCCTCCAATCAAAGAAGGTGCGCCTCAAGATCAGCCGCTTTCCTTCCCGAACGAAGATGACAATAAAAAGTCTTAAGTTGACTGAATTCAAAAGGGTATTTCCGCCTCGGAAATACCCTTTTCTTAACTCTTGAATTAATTATGATGAATTTTCTGTGGAACCTTTCGAAAAGTGCGACTAATAGCGTGGTAAAATAACAGTGTGGTATGATGTTGGAGAATAATTTACCGGAGTGATGAAACGATGATTTTTGTATTGGATGTTGGGAATACGAATACTGTATTAGGCGTATACGATGAAGATATTTTAAAATATCATTGGCGAATTGAGACTAACCGTCACAAGACAGAAGATGAGTATGGAATGGTCATAAAGTCTTTGCTGCAACATGAAGATCTTTCGTTTGATCAATTTGATGGAATCATCATTTCTTCGGTAGTTCCGCCAATTATGTTTGCGCTTGAACGCATGTGCAAAAAATACTTTGGTATTAAACCGCTTATAGTTGGACCTGGAATAAAAACTGGCTTGAATATTAAATACGAAAATCCGCGTGAGGTGGGTGCGGACCGAATCGTTAATGCCGTTGCAGGCATTCAGGAATATGGAAGCCCTCTCATTATCGTGGACTTTGGCACGGCAACTACATATTGCTATATAAATGAGGATAAACAATACATGGGCGGAGCCATTGCTCCGGGGATAAATATTTCTACTGAGGCACTTTATTCAAAGGCGGCCAAACTTCCAAGAATAGAAATCAGCCGGCCAGAGGGGATTATTGGGAAAAATACGGTGTCCGCCATGCAGTCTGGTATTTTGTATGGGTATGTTGGACAGGTAGAAGGAATCGTTAATCGAATTAAGGCGCAAAGTAATTTAGAACCAACGGTAATAGCAACGGGTGGATTGGCTACCTTAATTGCCAATGAGTCTACTGTGATTGACGTAGTGGAGCCATTTTTGACCTTGAAGGGGTTGCAGTTGATTTATAAACGTAATCGTGAGCAAGTGAAGAAGTAACAAAAAGCATGAAAGGAGCAAAATAAATGAAGGATTATCTAATAAAGGCATTAGGTTATGAAGGACAGGTTCGGGCATATGCTGTTTCAACAACAGACACGGTAGGTGAAGCCCAGCGGCGCCATTATACATGGCCTACTGCTTCAGCTGCCCTTGGACGGGCGATGACGGCAGGCGTTATGATGGGCGGAATGTTAAAAGGTGAAGAAAAACTGACGATTAAAATCGAGGGCGGTGGACCGATTGGTTCCATCCTGGTCGACAGCAATGCAAAGGGGGAAGTCCGCGGATATGTCACTCACCCGCAAACCCACTTTGATTTGAATGAGCAAGGAAAGCTGGATGTAAGGAAAGCGGTGGGTACTGATGGATTGTTGACTGTTATCAAAGATATCGGTCTTCGTGATTACTTTTCAGGTCAGGTACCGCTTGTATCGGGAGAATTAGGTGAAGATTTCACTTATTACTTTGTTACTTCCGAACAGGTGCCTTCATCTGTGGGGGTTGGGGTCCTGGTGAATCCGGATAATTCAATCCTTGCAGCGGGTGGATTCATCATCCAGTTGATGCCTGGTACATCCGAAGATACGATTTCAAAAATCGAAAATCGACTAAGCACGATAACGCCTGTTTCTAAGATGATTCAAAGCGGCATGACTCCTGAAGAAATCCTAACCGAAATTTTAGGTGAGGGCAATGTGGATATACTAGAAAAAATGGATGTCCAATTCTCCTGTCAATGTTCTAGGGAAAGAATTGCAAATGCATTGATTAGCCTGGGGCAAGCTGAGATTAGGGATATCATTGAGACAGAGGGACAAGCGGAGGCACATTGTCATTTTTGTAATCAGACCTACCAATTCTCGAAGGAAGAACTCGAGGAACTAGAAGCGGAAGCCAAAAAATAATATACGGGGGATAAGGGTTTGCCAAAACAAAAGCTTCGGGCAATTATTGCTGCCCTTGCCTTGTTGAACCTATTGACTATCATTATCTTTGTCATAAAACCACTAATCATTTCAAAATCCGTCATCGGGGAAGAAACGGCCGCAAAGGTTGGATCCAAGGATATTTCCCGGGACGCATGGATTAATGAGCTCGAAAAAAGATATGGGGAAGATGTACTTGAAGAAATGGTCGATAAAGAGGTCGTGAAACAGGCAGCTGAAAAATACAAAGTAAAAATTTCGGATGAAGAGCTTGATCGGGAACTTAAAATGATGAAAACGATGTATGGGACTGCCGGTCAGAACCTTAATAAAAGTAACGATCAACTGAGGCAGGAAATTCAGTCGAGTCTCCTCCTCGAGAAGCTCCTCACGAAGGACGTTTCGGTCTCCGAAACGGCAATGCGGAATCATTATGATAATAATAAGGATATCTACAGAATCCCTACTGCTTTCCATATTTCCCATATTACCTCATCTACAAAAAAGCAAGCGGATCAAATTGTACGTGAACTGAAGAAAGGAGTCTCCTTTGATGTCTTGGCGATGGAAAAGTCCCTTGATGAATTCACTGCCAATCAAGGAGGGGACATGGGTTATATATCGCAGGATAACGAGCAAGTCTCCAAGGAGTACATTACCGCTGCCGAGAAATTGAAGGTAAAAAAGTGGAGTGATCCGATTCAAACGGAAGAAGGCTGGGCCGTCATCTATCTGCATGAAAGAATAGAGGGCAAGCAGTATGAATATGAAGAAGTTAAAGACAAGATTCACCGTCAAATAGCTCTTGAACAGATTCAGGCACCGGTCTCAGGGAAAATTTTCTGGGACGAATTTGATGTAGAATGGTTTTATGGATCGAAAGAACAAAAGTAGGTCAATGGTTGTGTGAGAAAATTTAGAATATAGTATATAATCATTGACAATGAACCATAAAAACTGGTAACTTTAAATTTATAAAACCAATAAACATACTCGGTATTTGAAATGATAAGGAGTGGAGAAAATGGCACGTATAGCTAATTCTGTAATCGATCTAATTGGACAGACGCCTATTGTGAAGTTAAACAAGCTTCAAAATGAAAACAGTGCAGATATTTATCTGAAACTTGAGTATTTTAACCCAGGCAGTAGTGTAAAAGACCGTATCGCCCTTGCGATGATCGAAGCGGCAGAAAAAAATGGTACCCTTAAGCCAGGTGATACGATCATTGAACCTACAAGCGGAAATACTGGAATAGGACTTGCGATGGTAGCTGCGGCAAAGGGCTATAAATCAATTCTGGTTATGCCGGAGACGATGAGTTTGGAACGCCGCAACTTGCTTCGTGCTTATGGCGCAGAATTAGTCCTTACTCCCGGACCTGAAGGAATGAAGGGTGCAATCGCAAAGGCGACGGAGCTGTCTAAAGAAAAAGGTTACTTCATTCCACAGCAATTCGAGAATGTAGCCAACCCTGAAGTTCATCGGAACACCACAGGACCTGAAATCGTTGAAGCCTTTGGTGATGAAGGCCTGGATGCATTCGTTGCCGGAATCGGTACTGGCGGAACCATAACGGGTGCTGGTGAAGTCCTGCGTGAAAAATACCCTGACATTAAGATTTACGCTGTTGAGCCTGCGGACTCTCCGGTATTATCGGGTGGAACTCCAGGACCTCATAAAATCCAAGGAATCGGTGCAGGCTTCGTCCCAAGTATCTTGAATACAGATCTCTATGACGAAATCATTCAAGTCAATACAGAGGAATCGTTTGATTATGCCCGCCGTGCAGCAAAAGAGGAAGGAATCCTCGGTGGAATTTCCTCTGGTGGAGCAATTGCAGCTGCCATTAAAGTGGCAGACAAACTGGGTAAAGGCAAAAAGGTACTTGCCATCATACCAAGTAATGGTGAACGCTACTTAAGTACGCCATTATATAACTTTGAGTAAGACAAGACACTAAAAATTAGAAGCGAAGTTCCTTAGGGGCTTTGCTTTTCTTTTTGTAGTAAAGTCTGCAGAAGCGTTCCAAATCTTCATGGAACTTGCACTATGCCTATGTAAATGGGTAAACTCGTATATATAGATTTCTTTAGGTGAAGGAGAACGTTGGATGTCATTAGCTGGAGCGTCAAAAATAAAATGCGGTTCATTTGATTTGGATTACAGCAATAAAACCTTAATTATGGGGATTTTGAATGTTACGCCAGACTCCTTTTCGGATGGCGGGAAATATAATCGGATAGATGCCGCTTTGAAGCATGCCGAACGGATGGTCAACGACGGAGCGGATATATTGGATGTAGGCGGGGAGTCCACACGTCCTAACTATGAGAGGATATCGGATGAAGAGGAAATAGAGAGGGTCGCCCCGATTATTGAAGCCATATCCCGTAATATTGAGGTACCAATATCGGTCGATACATATAAATCAAGAGTAGCCGAAGCGGCTGTAAAAGCAGGAGCACATATATTAAATGACATTTGGGGAGGAAAGGCCGATTCCTTGATGTCAAAAGTTGCTGCGGAATATAAGGTGCCGATTATCTTGATGCATAACAGGGATAATATGAGTTATGGACACTTTGTTCGGGATGTACTTCAAGATTTATTCGAAAGCATCATGTTGGTAAAGGATGCAGGAGTCAAGGATGAAAACATCATTCTCGATCCGGGAATTGGCTTTGCGAAAGACTTAAAGTTAAATTTAGAAATGATGAGGAATCTTGATAAGCTGGTATCATTAGGATATCCCGTACTGCTAGCCACATCAAGAAAGTCCATGATTGGACATGTTCTGGACCTGCCACCTGATGAGAGAATGGAAGGAACAGCCGCCACGATCTGCCATGGCATTCAACAAGGCTGTCAAATGGTTCGTGTACATGATGTGAAGGAAATGGCACGGACTGCAAAGATGATGGATGCTCTATTAGGAAAAGGTGAATGAAATGGATAAGATATATGTGAATAAAATGGAATTTTACGGTTATCATGGAGTTTTTCCGGAAGAAACGAAGCTTGGTCAGCGGTTTAAAGTGGATTTGATCGTCCAGACTGATTTAGCCAAGGCTGGGAAGAGTGACAACCTTGAAGACTCGATCAACTATGGTGAGTTATATGAAGTGTGTAAAAGTGTTGTCGAGGGAGAACCTTTTAAGTTAGTGGAAGCTGTTGCTGAAAAAATTGCCTCTGAATTGCTTAATAAATATTCTTCCATCGAGACATGCACCGTGAAGGTCTATAAACCAGATCCTCCAATAGCAGGCCACTATGATTCGGTTGCCATAGAGATTGTAAGGGGTCGCTGATTGTGGTAAATGTTGCTTACCTTTCGATAGGGTCGAACTTAGGTGATCGCCTTGAAACTTTCCAAAGGGCTTTCCAATTATTGTCTGAAAATCCGCATATTAAGTTGGTTGCATGCTCTTCTTTATATGAAACGGACCCGGTAGGATTTGAAGATCAGGACTGTTTTTTAAATGCTGTCCTTAAAGTGAAAACCGATTTAGAACCCGAAAAACTACTTCACGCTTGTATGAAAATCGAACAAGAATTAGGGAGAAAAAGGGAAATTAGGTGGGGTCCCCGTACTTTAGACCTTGACATTTTGTTATATAATCATGAAAATATTGAGACAGAGATTCTTTCAGTCCCGCACCCTCGTATGCACGAGAGGGCTTTTGTTATCGTGCCTTTAATGGAAGTGGACCCTGATATATCACTTCCGCAAATTCATGCACCTTTGAGCGACCTGCTTGAACAGATTTCGGATAAAGAAGGAGTTCGATTATGGAAGGTGAAAAATGGGGAAGGCGTATTCGCGCTTTTCGAAAGTTAAAGGGTTATACCCAGGAAGGGTTTGCGAAAGAAATAGGCGTTTCCGTTTCCTTGTTGGGAGAAGTCGAACGAGGGAACCGCAACCCTTCAGAAGCATTTTTACTGGAAGTGGCGGAAGTTCTTCATGTTTCCATTGAGGAGCTTGAGCCACCTGAGGATAAATGAAAGAATGTTATAGGAGGCACACCGTGTTAAAAATTGGCAATATAGAAATGAAGAATCCGGTAGTGCTAGCACCAATGGCGGGAGTCTGTAACTCGGCATTCCGCTTGACCGTCAAGGAATTTGGTGCTGGCCTTGTTTGTGCGGAGATGGTCAGTGACAAGGGAATCGTTTTACAAAATGCTAGAACGATGAATATGCTTTATATAGATGAAAGAGAAAAGCCGTTAAGTTTGCAAATCTTTGGCGGTGAAAAGAAATCTTTGGTCGAAGCAGCACAATTTGTAGATAAAAATACAAATGCTGACATCATTGATATCAACATGGGCTGCCCAGTCCCAAAAATTACGAAATGTGATGCGGGCGCGAAATGGCTTCTCGATCCAAACAAAATTTATGAAATGGTTTCAGCGGTGGTTGATGCTGTTGAAAAGCCGGTAACGGTGAAAATGCGCATAGGCTGGGATGATGAGCACGTTTTTGCGATTCAAAATGCCCAGGCTGTTGAACGCGCAGGTGGTAAAGCTGTTTCCATGCATGGCAGAACACGAGTTCAAATGTATGAAGGAAAAGCTAACTGGGACATCATCCGTGAAGTGAAGAAATCAATTAATATTCCCCTTATCGGTAACGGTGATGTGGAAACTCCAGAGGATGCGGAAAGAATGCTGAAGGAAACGGGTGTTGATGGAGTCATGATCGGCCGTGCAGCTCTAGGTAACCCGTGGATGATTTACCGGACTGTAAAATATCTAGAAACCGGTCAACTGATGGATGAACCTTCTGTTCGTGAAAAGATGGACGTTTGCGTGCTTCATATGGATCGTCTAATTGCGTTGAAAAATGAAAATGTCGCTGTTCGTGAAATGCGTAAGCATGCTTCTTGGTATCTAAAAGGTGTTAAAGGGAATGCTAATGCTCGCAAAGGAATTAATGTTTGTGAAACAAGGGAAGATGTTGTTAGCCTTCTATATGGACTTGTTGATGATATAGAAGCGAAGCAACAAAATATCCAAATGGTCTGATGTTTGACATTACCTTCCTATTTTCCTATAATACGCTTATCTTAAACTGCCAGTAATCCTGGCAGTTTTTATATGTACATAAACAATGTTTTAAGATAAAAAGCTGTTGAATTCCTTTACTTTATGTAAGAATAAATATGTATGCAAAAGAATTTCTGATTAATTATATAATGCATTTATTAATAAAGATGGAGATGATTTTCGTGAGTCATGAAGAATTGAATGACCAACTGCAGGTAAGGCGCGATAAAATGCAGGCCATGATGGATAATGGACAAGACCCTTTCGGGAGCAGATTCGAGCGCACCCATAACACTCAGGAGATAGTCAGTGCTTATGGTGAATTAGAAAAAGAAGATCTTGAAGAAAAAGAAATTGAAGTTACGATCGCTGGCCGTGTCATGACGAAGCGTGGAAAAGGGAAAGCGGGATTTGCCCATATCCAGGATATTAGCGGTCAAATCCAAATCTACGTCCGTTTAGATAACATTGGTGAAGATTCTTACCAAATTTTCAACCAAACGGATCTTGGCGATATCGTAGGGGTAACTGGCGTCATTTTCAAAACGAAAGTCGGGGAACTTTCCATTAAAGCTAAAGAATATGTGTTCCTTGCTAAAGCGCTTCGCCCGTTGCCTGATAAATTTCATGGCCTAAAGGATGTTGAAGAGCGTTACCGGAAGCGTTATGTCGATTTAATCACAAATGAGGAAAGCAAAAACACATTGATCATGCGCAGTCGCATTGTACAAGCAATGAGACGGTATTTGGACGATCATGGATACCTGGAAGTGGAAACGCCTCTACTGCACTCTGTTGCTGGTGGAGCTGCAGCACGTCCTTTCCTTACTCACCATAATGCCCTGGATATGCCATTGAATTTAAGGATTGCCATCGAGCTTCATCTAAAACGCTTAATCGTCGGCGGATTGGAGAAAGTTTATGAAATTGGCCGTGTTTTCAGAAATGAAGGAGTATCCACAAGACACAATCCTGAATTCACATTGATCGAATTATACGAGGCATATGCGGATTACCAAGATATCATGAGTTTAACGGAAAACCTGATTGCCCATATCGCTCAAGAAGTTCTGGGCACGACTACCATCCAGTATGGCGAGTATGAGATAGAGTTAAAACCGGAATGGAAACGACTTCACATGGTTGATGCTGTAAAAGAATATACTGGTGTGGACTTCTGGACTCAAATGAGTAAAGAAGAAGCCCAGCAGCTTGCTAAAGAAAATGGGATTGAAATTAAGGAATCCATGGAATTCGGGCATATCGTAAATGAATTTTTTGAACAGAAGGTTGAAGATAAGTTAATTCAACCTACATTCATCTATGGCCATCCAGTGGAAATCTCTCCTTTAGCAAAGAAAAACCCGGAAGATTCCCGTTTCACAGATCGTTTTGAGTTATTCATTGTGGGTAGGGAGCATGCAAATGCCTTCACGGAACTAAATGACCCTATTGATCAACGTCAACGCTTTGAAGCTCAATTGAAAGAACGGGAGCAAGGTAATGATGAAGCCCATGAAATGGATGAAGATTTCTTGGAGGCGTTAGAATATGGAATGCCGCCAACTGGCGGACTTGGAATTGGTGTTGACCGTTTGGTTATGCTATTGACCAATTCTCCGTCTATACGTGACGTCTTGTTATTCCCGTTGATGAGACATCGCTAATAGGCAAAATGAATATTGATTGCAGGCCGAATTCGGATGGCTGGGATCATTGGGCATAGCTCATGATCCTGGTATGTCCCATTCGGTTTTTGTTTTTTTATTATAATTTCATGCCTTTTAATAGAATGGTTTCTAGGGCTTGAAAGAAAAACAACATTATCTCAAAAAAACTTTAAAAAAGGTATTGCGCAGTTAACGTAATGATGTTATATTTATATCTGTCGTTACGAACGAGTTGCAAACAGATTACAAACTTTTAAAAAGTTTTAAAAAAGTTGTTGACTCACAGCGATGAAAATGTTATTATAAATAAGCTGTTCCGAAAGATATTGCTCTTTGAAAACTGAACAAAACAAAGCGCCAACGTTAAATTTTAAGTGAGCACACACTATCAAAAAAGCAAATGAGCAAGTCAAACATTTC
>NZ_FTMX01000022.1 GCF_900156045.1 Peribacillus simplex
CAAAAATAAACATACATGTAAAAACAAAAATTAAGGGCATGGGATCAACGAATTATCAATAGGACAAAAGCTTTCATAATGGGGATGCTGAGAACCGATCCCGGTTTCTGGGGAAAGTTCCCTTTTGGGGATTAAATCTGCAAGCTTTTTTTGTGTAATCAAAAATAACAGATTCCAGATAAAAGTAGAATAAACCGTAAAAACTTATGTTATAATAGTAATAACAATTATAACTTTCTTTCGAAGGAGTAATGAATAATGGCCATTAGGAAATTAACTAAAGTCGGAAATAGCTTGGGTATAACGTTTCCAGTTGAAATGTTGAAAACGGCAAATTTAGCTTTTGGAGACGAATTAGAGGTTGAGTTCAAGGGTGAAGAAATCATTTTAAGGAAAAATAAAAATGTGAAATTACCTAAAGGTGTAGATGCAGAATTTATGGAAATGTTATCAGATGTTATTAAAGAACATGACGAAGCATTCAAGGGATTGGTGGATAGATAATATGACGTTGGATATTATCTATCTTTCCACTAATCAAATTATTGCTATCAATGCCATTCAAATAAAAGTTTATTCTCCTACTGAACAAATCGGAGTGAAAGATCCCGGTCTCCTTGATTCTGCAGTGAACAGACCCAGACAAACTGTTTTCGAGAATGATGCTTACCCATCTATTCATGAAAAGGCTGCAGCCTTATTCGAATCCATTTCAAAAAATCATGCTTTCCACAATGCCAACAAGAGGACAGCACTCGCTTCCCTTATTATGTTTCTGAAGATCAATCATTATCAATGGTTAATGGGAATTGAAGAAGAACAGGATTTCGTTGTAGATGTCGTCAACCATAAGTATGATTTTAAAGCTATCGCAAGAGTCATCCAAGAGAACATAAAGGCTTTATAAAAGGGTTTGAGGTTCATGTAGCATTCAAGCCGAATATAAAGTTGAAGATATGCAACAAATGAATAATCCGTTCAGTACCTATTCGAGAGAATAGGACGACTTTCTTCTATTATTTATAAAGAATTTATAGTTTCTTCTCAGCCAAAAAGAAGGGCGATAGAGTTTTGCCCTAAAGGTTTTTATCCAAAATTCTACTTTTGGAGGAACTTTTTAAAGATACTTCTCTGTGATTATCTGGACTTCTTCAAATTCTCTCACCTGGCGTGTCAGTATTGCTTTTGAAATACCGAGTAACATCTGAATTTCATAAATCATCTTGTTCTTTTAGACATCTTCATCTAAAGTAGATGGATATGATTTAGAGGTGAAGAGATGGCAGTTAGGCTATTACGGTATTTTATTTTTTTTCTTGGTTTAACTTTCTTTGGATTAGGGAATGCGATTGCGGTAAATGTTCAAAACGTCGCCCTGTTCCAGCGGTTCGGGTTCACGATTGGGACGTGGAGTGTCATATGTGGTTTAGTACTTGTGCTGATCGCCTTTGTAGTTGATAGGAAGTATATTAGTATTGGTACCTTTCTAAATGCCTTATCAATAGGACCAATCATGGATTTTTTCTTACATCTCAACATTCTTCCTCATGAAACGGAGCAATTATATAGCATTTTGGAGTCCTATCAGCAAATACAACAAGCCCCCAAAAAAACGGGGCTTTTTGTGTTTTTTTATTTAAGCTCTGTTAAATAATGTTGTTGATTTTCTTGATGAACTAACGGGGCAGGTTAGTTCAACAAGGAATCTTAATAATAAGGACTGAATTATATTCGAAATCCCATAAGGAGTTAAGAAAACAATGAAATTCAATACAATTAACTTTGAAGATTGGTTTTCAACAGATATACCCGAAAAGTGGGAGTTTTAAGAAGAAAACGATTTAATTACATTCTATAATACAGTAAACCCAAAAGGTAGCTGCTCTATTAGTTGAACTGGTTTGATAATCTGTGCATCCCGGCCAAATCCAAGAAAGTATTCGGCAAAGAAGTTGACAATTTGAATTCTAATAATATAATAGTCATATGACTTTAGAACAAAACGATACGCGACGAAAAAAAATATTTAATGCCTTAGCAGATGAAAAAAGGATCGCAATCATCCGCTTATTGTATTACGGAAACAATCGCCCGATGTGTACGGATATAGGAAGGAGTTTAGGTGTAAGTAAGTCCAATGGTTCCTATCATTTAAAAATTTTATCCGAAGCAGAGCTGGTGAAGATTGACCGTGAGGGTGTCATAAAATATGTCTCATTAAATGAGGAGACATTCACCCGCTATTTACCTGGGTTTTTGGCTACACTTTAATGTAGCCTCCTTTTTTGGTTATTAGTTCTAAAGTTTTATGACTTTGATATAACGGAGGAGAAATAGATGAATCAAAAAGAGAATAGGTTGATTATCACATTATGTTTAATCGTTTTATCCGGGGTAGCCAATTCACTTCTGTTTAATGTTGCCTTATTTGAAATGATGAATGGGCTTGAGGTGACAGCTTCCAAAATTAGCTGGGTGGTTATTTCCTATACTTTAGTGATTGCCTGTGGTTCGATTACTTATAGTAAGCTAGCCTCTTATTTTCAAATTAAAAGTTTGTTGATTTTTGGAATTAGTTTATTCGTTACAGGTTCCCTTATAGGGTACACGACGAATGATTTTATCGTTGTGGTCTTGGCCCGTATTATTCAAGCAGCGGGTGGTAGCTCGTTTATTGCATTATCCATGATCCTGACGAATCAGTATCTCACCTTCCCTAAACGCAATCTGGCTCTAACATTAATAGGTGCCTGTCTATCACTTGGTTCAGGAATAGGATTTTTGCTCGGAGGCTTCTTTACTCATTTTTGGGGCTGGCACTCCCTATTTTTATTAATGAGTATGGCTATTTTTACGTTGCTAGGAATTATTTTGTTTGTGCCCTCCGGATATGCCAATCATAAGAAGCTCACCCAACCGTTTGATTTTTTAGGCTTCCTTTATTTATTGACTTTTGTCGTGACGTTTATTTTAGGAGTCAAATTAAATGGTTATTTGCTAATCATTACAGTGATATCTGTATTTTTTATGGGGATTCATGGCAAACGTCAAGATGTCGGGATATTTATGGATCTGTCAGTTTTTCGATTCTATGCCTTTAATCGGTTCCTTTTGCTTAGTTTTATTAATAGTGCTGCCATGGTGGGAATTATTTTTCTTTTTCCGTTATTAGCAGGACAGCAGTTTCATGTCTCTGCCTTGAAAACTGGCTTTATTTTGGCGGGGATATCAATCTTTTCCTTTTTGCTGAGCTTCGTAATAAGACCAGCTATAACCCGCATCCAAGGGAATGGTCGATTGGTCGTTGCTGTCGTCCTTCAATTCATTGGATTTCTGCTATTAGCCACCTTTGGAGTAAACCAATTTGCAGTGGCTAGTGTTGGCGTTGCCCTTATTAATATAAGCTTTACAATCCTTACCATTGTCATCAATATTGATATTCCCCACACGATACAGAAGGAAAAAAGTGCAATGGGGCTGGGGATCTATAACTTAATCAACTTTTTAGGAATGTCATTTGGCCCTTCAATAGCGAGCCGAATCCTAAACGTGACATCAAGTTTCAGCCTGAGCTTTGGATTTTTCGTTAGTCTATTACTTGTAGCATTGCTATTATCATGCGTGAGCAGCATTCCAGTCTCTTCAAGGAAGATAAAGCAGTCACGTCAACTGTAATCTTAAAAAACTGGTTAGATATTCTCTAGCCAGTTTTTTAGTGCTTAAAACCTTTTGAATGGTTCTTTTAGCTTGGACGACTTTCATTCGTACACGGTCACAATAATTCCATCCATATTGTCACCTGAGATAGCCCTAGAAGGCATTGCTAAAAAAAAACGCTAAGATAAACGGAAAGTGGGAAGACCATCAGGTTTTGGCCATCATTAATCCTAAAGATTAACTGATAAAGACACTTTGAAAATGTTGACTTCGTTAATTCAGAAATAAATTTTTTTATTCCCCAAAAGGGCGCTTTTCTTTAGTAAGAAGGCGTCTTTTTTGTATGCTCCTACACAAAAGATTGTGAAGATTTTCACTTAAACTATAGGGTGCGTTAGCTGAAGATCGGAGCTGTCTTTAAGGCAGCTTTCTCTTATGGAACTAAAGGGGCAGGTTAGTTCAACCCAAGATGAAATTACGATTTAACTAAACCGTAATTTCTCTTTGATGGTTTTTTCATTTTTATTAGCTATCGTTATCGTTTGGAAAGCTATGTTTACTGTTGTTTAATTTCTCTAATTTTCCCCTGTACAACGTATCTTTTAATTCTTCAAGTTTAAACGGTAGTAGTGGCGACAGGAATGGGACTCCGGCAGAACGTAGATTGGCCATATAGATAATTAATAGCGTTGTAACTATAATCATTCCTGAACTTCCAAAGTAATTTCCAACAATTAAAAATGACAAACGAAGTGTTGCTATCGCTGCCCCCAATTGCTTGTTAATAATTAGGAAACCTGATAAAAAAGCTATTGCTATGATAATTAGACTTGTAGGATGAATAATCTTAGCTGTGACTGCTGTTTCTCCGATTGCAATGGTAGCAAACAACGAGATAAGTATAATTGTACTTTGAGGAACCCTAAAAGTAACGTCAATTAAGATGGTAATTAAGCCAATTAGTATTAACATCGTCCAAAATGCAGGAAGCAGTTCATCGTTTGTTAGAAGGGATTTTGTTACTTTATCTGGATAACCGTCTGCATAAAAGTTTGCAAGTACCACATAAATGCTAGGTATGTAAATGGTTAGTAAAAAGCCTATAAACCTTAATATCCGATTCATTAGCCTGCCATATTTCTGATTATATTCATCAGGTGCTTGAAACATTGATATAAATAGACCAGGTAATATAATGGCGTATGGATTCCCATCTACAATTACCACAACTTTTCCTTCATATAATGAAGATACAACAATATCGGGGCGTTCTGAGTCCTCATACATTGCGAAAAGTGCAACTGATCCACCTTCAATTGCTTCTTTAATTGTCATAGATTCCAGAACATAGTTAACGGAAATCTTATCAATACGTTTTCTTACCTCCGCTAATACATTCTGGTCCACTACTTTTTTTATGTAGAGGATGGAAATTTCTGTATCGGATAATGTTCCTACTTTCATAGACTCCACGCAAAAACTTGGTGTCTTAACCATTCCACGTAATAAGCTAATGTTAGTATTAAGATTTTCGGTGAGGCCAACACGTGACCCTCTTGGAGAGCGTTCACTGGTAACTTGTTCAATGCTTCTTTCTTTAAACTGTGTAGTCCCAGCTATAATTCCTAATTCAATGCCTTCAAATAGTATAACGGTTCCACCGTTTACTATGGCATCAGTTAATTCCTTATACTCTTTCACAACGAATACTTCTGCTATTTTAATAATATTCTCTGAAACATCCTCTATAAGGGAGTATTTTGTAATGGTCTCCTTCGTTGAATCTAATAGGGGTGTAATTACGTTTTCCTGCAAGCTATCTTTATTTACTGCCCCATCAAGATAAATAAGGTGTACCATTCGCGAACGACTAGACCCGATTTTTAATTTCCTGACTCTAAAATCAGTTGTGTCGTTGAAACTTTCCTTTAGCTGTTTTGTGTTTTCTTGGAGACTCGTAAGTATTTTCTTGATTACCCTAACCACCTTTGTATACAGTGTCATCTTAGTATGTTCATTTTTTTGAAAAAATTATGTAAATTAAAGGGATTTTTCTTGATGAACTAATGGGTGCTTAGCTGAAGATCGGAGCTGTCTTTAAGGCACTTTTCTTTATGCAACTATCGTGGCAGGTTTATTCAATAAAGCAGTGAATTGAAGCAAAGTGTTAGAATATATATTAGAAAATTTAGAGGTGGTATGGTGTGAAGAGAGTAGATGTTGTATATGCGTTAATTTATGACGAAATAACAGAAAAAGTATTAATGGTTAATAATCAGCATTCAACTTGGTCACTACCAGGTGGGGCAGTTGAAATAGGAGAAACCTTAGAACAAGCTGTTATTCGGGAAACAAGAGAAGAAACAGGTTTAGTAATTGAAGTAGGAAGTATTATTGCGGTTAATGAGGCATTTTTTTCAAAGCAAGGACATCACGGTTTAATGATTACATTTGGAACAAAAGTTATTGATGGAGAAATTACAATTGAAGACAGGAATGAAATTGCTGAGATTAAATGGGTGGACATAAATACTGCTAATAACTTAATGCCTTACCATAGAGATGGAGTAGAAAGATTACTAATATCTTCGTCATCTTACACTTTTCAGGGTGAATGTTAATAAACAAATTTATAACATAGAATCTTCATTAACTAACGAGTGCTTTAGCTTAGGATCGGAGCTGTCTTTAAAAGGGAGCTTTTTCTTTATGCAACTATCGGGGCAGGATAGCTCCATAAGAAAAGACAACTAAGTTCACAATGGAAAAATGGTACAGATACCTATGAATTGGAATTTTCTTCACAGATTTAAAAAAATAGTAACGGAACAAAAATAAAATTGTTAAATACAATATTTCAATAACTAAAAAAATGCTGATTCTCCTAAATAAGAAAATCAGCTTAAACCATATTGTTTATTTATAATTTATCAATAACTTTTTACAATGCTTCTTTACAACATTTTTATAATGTCCAGTGTACAATGGATTTGTCTTTTTTATTTATATCACCTATTAAAGGTAAGCGCTGTAACATATTTTGCAATGCCATTGCATCCCAC
Organism: Peribacillus simplex; assembly: GCF_900156045.1. Classification (GTDB taxonomy): domain Bacteria; phylum Bacillota; class Bacilli; order Bacillales; family DSM-1321; genus Peribacillus; species Peribacillus simplex_D. The sequence goes on from NZ_FTMX01000022.1 coordinate 6,720, forward strand.
GGGAAATGCTCTGTAATACCTAACCCTACAATTTGATGAGCTTTTGCTACATCTTGAAGGACCCGTATAATAGTTTCTATACTAGAGGCTTGTGGAATTTGCTCCTTCATTTTCTCATAAGTAGCTGGATTAGCTACTAATAGGGAGCGAAATTCACGTAAATCGAGAACATCTAAATCAAAATGAACGATAACCTTAGAAGGATTACGTGAATCCAGCCATTGAAGTACCTTAGAACTGTCTTCTTTAATATCATCTGGAGTTGCGATATCCATTTTTATATCTTGTAACGGTTTAGAGTTAAGTGCTTCCATCATATCGTTCAATCCTACAAATAATACTTGTTCTGGTTTAAATGGACGAGGTACCTCTGCGACGAATTCCTTATCGCCAATCCCCAACAAATTAGCAAGTACGTGAGCATGATGGTTTGGAAAATCCTCAGGAGTTGAAACATCAGGGTGTAAATCAACCCACAACAAAGCAGTATCCCCATCATATTTCTCGTTTAAGAAGGCAAAAGGAGCAAGTTCTACACCACAATCCCCACCAAGAACAATGATATTATCAGGACAGTGCTTTTGAATTAAACTTTTGGCAGAACGTGCTTGATTTAATAAGATACTCTTAGCAACAATACCCTGCTCTACTTCAAGGCTTGAATCTAAATCGACAGGTACTTCTTCAAAGGGACCATTCGTTTTAGGCGCAAGCCAGTTTAATAAATGAGCTCCAAGTACATATGGAGGATTGTTTCCACCTTGCCATTGTGGCATCAGTAATCGAAGGGTTTTACTTTTCGTATCTTTATTATTTTTCACCATATAGCACCTTTCCTTCCTATTTCACAATTCTCATAAAAGTCATATAAAGAACCGTAATCGTAACGATAAGGTCAATTTCTTTCTGGTTTTTTTACATTTTTTCTTTTGCTTTTCAATCTTTGAAATCTATTCTGAGTGATGATAAATAAAACATTAATCACACTCGTAAACCTATAAAAACGTTATGAAAAAAAAGAACATCCCTTCAGTGACAAAGGAGTTAAGTAACAGTACAAACTTAACGTCTGAAGGAATACTCCTATATAACAACAAATTTTGAGTGTAATTACTGAATAAAATCCGCCATTAATTCTTTGACGATGCCTTCACAACTCTTTACTTCTGTAATCACATCGATAGCCGTGTTCACAGAAACGATTCCTTCATCTAGCTCTCCTTCTAGCATTCCCGGTCGAAGACTCATTTCCTCTTCAAGGGGTGTTCCATTTTTATATCTACGCTCTAATTCTAGAGCTAATTTATGTGGTGTGGAACGTTGAAGTGACGACACAAAAACCAGGTCCTTCGCTTTTGAACGAATAATATCTTGTTTCGTAATGTCTGAAGCAGGACATTCTTCTGATACAATAAAACGGGTTCCTACATAAACCCCTTCTGCGCCAAGAGCAAATGCAGCTCTTACACCACGAATATCATTAATTCCACCAGTAGCCATTACAGGAATATTCACTGCGTCTACAATCGTTGGGACGATGGAGAAGGTTCCAATTTGGTTCTGAGGAATCCATCCGCCTTCATCATAGCCTGTTGCAATAATGATATCCGCACCTGCATCCTCTGCGTTTTTTGCTGCTTCAGGTGTAGGCGTCAATTCACGGTGAATTAACGTGGCATTATGATCTTTAATTTGTTTAAATAATTTTTTGTTAACAAAGCCAACACTTAGGAATGCTTTAACTCCTTCTTCTAAGGATATCTTTAGGACGGTTTGTGTATACGCATCATCCGTACCCTCTTCTGGAGAGAAAATATTCACAGCAAACGGTTTATCCGTTAATGATTTAATTTTACGTAATTCATTACGAAGTCTTTCTTCTGTACTAATCTTTTTAGATCCCTCAAGTTTTGCCCCAGCATTAGGTCCTAAAACTCCCATGCCTCCTGCATTAGATACGGCGGCCACCATGTTCGCATCCGTAATCCAGCTCATAGCTGCTTGTACAATAGGATATTGAATGCCCAATATATCGCATATTCTGTTGTTTTTTTCCATAATAATCCCCTTTCGTTTTTATTTTTCATTTGGAAATCTACGTCACAAATCATAAACTCTATAGTAGGAATAGGGTCAACTCTTTTGTTTTTTTATTCGTAATGTTAATTTTTTACTATTAGTGAGCAATTGTTATCAGATATATAGATCCTGTATACCAATATGGTATGAAAAGTGATGCAAACATAAAAGTAAAGGGTGCAGCGCTTTTTTATTATTTAAATAGGTTAAGCATCAGTTTCTTCATTTGATCGTTTGTTTCCTTTATAAATGAAATAAAGTGCTACAAGTATAAACACTAGGGCAATAGCTCGGTTTAAGTCTAAAGGTATAACCATGCTATTAAACCAACCAAAATTATCTATAATCAAACTAATTATAAGCTGCCCCGCAATTGCTGCTATATTCGTTGCGATAACCCCGATTTTTGGGACAGCTGCAATAATTAAAAGCCCGTATAGAGCACCCAGTAAAGCTGCGCTTAATTGCCATTTGGGTGCATCAAATATATTCAAAAGTTTTCCAGAACCGAAAAATATAATGACGACCGCAAGAAACATTGAGCCCGTAATAAAAGTCAAAAGCGTAGTCTCAATCGTGCCGGCTTTAAGGCTGAACATACCATTTATAGAAGATTGAGCACTTAATAAAATACCGCCTATTAAAGTTAATACAACCATAATCGTACCCATGTTTTGTTTTTCCTCCCCTAGTTAATCAAAATTAATGCAATTACCATTGCCACGATTGCAAAGATTTTTTCTTTATTAACCCTTGCCATCTTACTTCCGAGCCAACCGAAATGTTCTAAAACCATACTCATGAATAATTGACCAATCATCACGGAGACCATCGTAATTCCTACACCAACAAATGGCACACTGATAACAATGACAGTTAAATAAATACCACCTAAAAGCCCTCCAAGAAGGGACCACTTTGGTGCTTGTATAGTATACGAAAGTTTGCCTTTCCCCCAAAAAATCCATATTAATCCTATAAGGATTGTACCTATAAAAAAGTTATAAAAACTTGTTTCCAATTTTCCTATGTGCTTTCCCAGTTCAGCATATATACCTCCCTCAAAACTAAGGGCTGCTCCTGCTAATAAGGCAAATAGATAAGAAATATAACGCATTACATAAAGCCTCCTTTTTTTATGAACTATGGAACAAATAATAGACCCTATAGCAACTATAGGGTCAAGGGTGAATTATTTTTTTAGTACTTTTAATTCTGTGAGGAACTGTTCTTCTCTTGATGAACTGTAGTTGATAGGAAGGGAAACTTGATATACCTTTCCATCGGTTTGGATGCCATGAGATTCAATATAGTGGTAAAGTTTTTGATAATATGAATCATAATGTTTGGTAGACCAATCAAAGGCAATACATACATATTCACCAGGTGGGAGTGTATCTAGCTTTATGTTTTCTCCTTCTCTACTTACCTTTTCTCCTTTACAAATAGTTGTATAAATACTGTCGAAATAAATATCATGAGAATCCTTATAAGACTTTAAATCATAAATGAACCCATAATAGTTATCCACCATATCTCCTCTTTCTTCGAGAACGTCAGCCAACTTTCGGACATACAAGTCTGGTGGATCATAAGGGGTAACTTGGGGCGTCCCCACTTTTAAAATGGTTTGTTCTTCTATATGGCGAAAATAAATTAAGCCCTCTTCCTTTTTATCACATATTTCTAATTGTTCGTTAAGCTGCCTCTTTCTTCTTTGAAGTAATCGCCTAGCACGTTCAAGGTTCTCCATTTCCTGCTCAATCACGCTTTCTTGTTCCTCAAGAAAGCTTTGCATATGTTCAGGGGTACATTTACTTGAAATGATACGATTGATATCTTCTAATGGCGTTCGGATATATTTTAGATACTTGATAATATCTAAATAAAAGAACTGTTTAACATGATAATATCGATATCCATTATCCGGATCTGTATAAGAAGGCTTGAAAATGCCAATCTTATCATAATAGCGTAATGTTTGAATGGAGATGTTGTTAAGACGGGCTGTTTCTCCAATGGAGTAATATTGCTTCATAAATCTTATCCTTTCTTCTCTGTTACTTCTTAAAAAATCTTTCTTTTACTATACACGATTACAAATGAAAGGCTATATAAACTGAATTTGGAAAATAGACATGTTATTGAAAATTAGTTTTACCCTTAAAATTAAGAAGGGATTTCCTTTTGTTAGGAGTTAATATAAGAATATTTAATCTTCATTATACTAATCCTGATGGTATATAGAATTTACCTATTTGATATTGATAATCGAGAATCAGTAAAAAATTAACTAAAAATAACGGAATAAAAGAGTTTACCCTATTTTTACTATAGGGTTTACGATTTGTGTCGTAGAGCGCTACTACTAATTAAGCAAAAAATATTTAAAGTGATTTTAGGAGGAACTATTTTGAATAAACTAGAGAATAACAAAAAATTGTTCGAAAATTTATTACTGAGGCATTACCAACTAACGATGTAGATTACGTTCGTCAAGTAGTCGAAAGATGCTGTTACACATAGAGCTGGTTTTGCGGCTCTTTATGAAGCTACTGGCGATGCAATTCCGAAAAAAGGGAATTTTTTAGAGTGGATGAAGGAAGGTTGGGCTGTACTTCACGGTGCATTAAGTGATCAAAAAGTTGAAATGAAATATGTTGTTGCAGAAGGAAATAAGGTAATTGCACAGTTTCATTATTATGTAACACACAAGGGTACATTTGTTGGAATGCCTGCTACTAATAAGAGTATAGAGTGGGATGAAGTTGGTATTTTTGAATTTAATGATGATGGACAAATTTCTGATATGTGGTACATGTGTGAAGAAATCAAATTGGCAATGGAAATAGGTTTTAAACTAGACAAATAACCATGAATAGTAAATAACTAACAGCAACTCAACTAAATGGGGTTGTTTTTTTGTTGACATAAAATATATCCTAATGTTAGGATATATTTATCCTGAAGTTAAGATATATCATTTTAGGATAAATAATATTAGAATAAAGGGAGAGAAAATTAATGGGTGTTTTATCAATTATTCTTCAAGTTATATTAGGATTAGGATTCCTAATGTTTGGATTTATGAAGTTCGGATCAAAGCAAATGGTGGAAGGATTTAAGCATTATGGGTATCCAGGATGGTTTAGAGTGTTTACAGGATTGGCAGAAGTTGTTTCAGCGGTATTAGTTATCGCAGGTATTTGGAACGAGAGATTAGCTGCATGGGGAGGGTTATTCATTGTAGTAACGATGATTAGTGCCGTTTTTACTCATATTAAAATAAAAGATACTGTAAAACAAATGATGATGCCGATCATTTTATTAATTCTTGGATTAGTAGTATTACTTATAAATTTCGGATCTTTGCTTGGATAAGTAGACAATTAATCTATAGGAGGGATACAAATGGAAATTAAAATTATTAAACCACAGTATCAAGCGAACGGGCAGTTTGATGACGGTAAAATTAAAGAGCAAAAACCGATTGGCTTTTCTGGAGAAGGGTCTCTAATAAATCGACTAGGACCATTATTTTACTGGGCTTGGGGTCATTCTCAGGAACCAGCAGAAATTGGACTGCATCCACATCAAGGCTTTGAAATCATCACCTATGTGATAAAGGGTAAAGCTTATCATCGGGATACACTTGGTACGGAAAGTGTTGTAGAAGAAGGGGGAGCCCAGCTCATGCAAACAGGCTCCGGTGTGTATCATGCAGAAGCATTAAAAGAACCATCGGAAATCTTTCAAATCTGGTTTGAACCACATTTAAGTCAAGCTGTAAAACGTACACCTACTTATTCACAATACGATTCCAATGATTTTTCTTTAACGGATGAAGATGGTGCTAAAATTAAAACAATACTAGGAAATGATTCACCAATGAAAATCGTGACAGATGCTCAGATGTGGGATGTACTCATTCCAAAGGGAACAGTATATATTCATAGCCTTTCATCGAATCGTACATTAGCTGGTTTAGCCATCAGAGGCGATGGAGATTTTTCATTAGACACGAATGAACCCACTCGTTTAGCAGAAAAAGATTTTTCCATCGTTCAATCAGAACAGGGTGGAGACGTAACAATTCAAGCATTAAATAAAGACTTTAGAATCTTCCTAATTGAAGTTCCGACTGAAGTTGATTATCCTTTATACAGAAAACCAAAATAACCAATTGTAATTTCAAAAGTTAGTCGTAAAAGGAGGTTCGGTGAATGTATCAAGGAGATGAACAAAGCCAGATTGATTTACGTCTTTTCCGCATCTGGCTTAAGGCAAGTAAAACTATTTTTGGTCATGTTGTTAAAGATATTGAAAGACACGGAATTAGTTCAGAGAATTTTATGATTCTGGAACTTCTTTATAATAAGGGCCCCCACTCAATTCAAAAAATTAGTGAAAAATTATCTATTCCTAGTGGAAGCATCACTTACGTTGTTGATAAACTTGAAAAAAAAGAATTTGTTAAAAGGGAACCAAATCCAGCAGACCGTCGAGCTTCAAATGTAGTTCTAACTGACAAAGGTCAAAGTTTATTTAAAGAAATATTTCCTCAACACGTTGAAGTCATATCTGAAAATTTGTCTTTTATAAGTAATGAGGAAAAAATACAGTTAATGGATCTTCTCAAAAGGCTTGGACTAGGTGCTAGTCAGATTAAATAATTACAAATTATTGGAGTATACTGTAATCCGAATATCAGACGCTAAAATTAAAGTGTTTGATATTCGTTTTTTTGAATTTTACGAAATAAGACCAATTTCCAGAATGCTCTCTATAATAAAAAGTTTGTGAAATATTGTACTTAAACTAACGGGTGCGTTCGTATTATAAGGTCAACCAGTAAAAATTACTGGTTGACCTTTTTTTAATAGAATCTATTATATCAGTAGCCAGGGTAGGACGTACGGGTGCGTGGGACTTGATCCCGTGAACTAAACTGTCCGCCCCCTACTTGTAGAAACATGTTTGAGGCTGGTTGGGACGTAGATCTCGTATAACAAGCGAAGCTATGACACTACATGGAGGACTAGGGGTACTG